>NZ_LT607481.1 GCF_900095225.1 Pseudomonas sp. UMAB-08 | reverse complement strand
GCCGGACGAAACTGCACGGCCTCGCGGATGGCAATGAACTCATTGCGATAGCCCTGAGTGATTCGGCCGGTTTCCACCGGCTCGTCACCGACCGCGTATTCCTCTAATACAGCAGGCTGGCGACCCTCATGAAACACCCAGGTTGGCAGCCAGACCACGTTCCAGTTCCGCTCCGGGTGTTCTTCTATCTGTAACGGCGT
>NZ_LT607480.1 GCF_900095225.1 Pseudomonas sp. UMAB-08 | reverse complement strand
AGGGTCAAACCTGTCGTAAGCCCGTGCCGGGCTTATTCGCAGACAAGTCAGCTCCTACAGATTGTAGAGAATCTGCCTTATATTTCAATCAGTTACATCTAGTTTGATGGAAGGCCTCGCCGCGCCTTCGACGCTGCACAGTCGCGCAAACTGTGTCTCGATTCTGCCCGGCGTGGGAGCTGACTTGTCTGCGAAGACCATACGGCGCGG
>NZ_LT607479.1 GCF_900095225.1 Pseudomonas sp. UMAB-08 | reverse complement strand
TGCATCGTTTCACTGCTGAGTTCGGGATGGGATCAGGTGGTTCCAATGCTCTATGGTCGTCAAGAAATTCTGATGCCGATCCGTTACAGAGGTAACGTGCCAGCTAATTTCGGTGACTCTCATTAAAACAAAACCCCTGTTTGCGTAAGCAAACAGGGGTTTCGGAATTTAATCTTGACGATGACCTACTCTCACATGGGGAAACCCCACACTACCATCGGC
>NZ_LT607478.1 GCF_900095225.1 Pseudomonas sp. UMAB-08 | reverse complement strand
TCAATCACAACAGGCGTTTCAGGTACACATTCAATGGACATAGTGATGCCTCTCAAGGGTGAGATACGTTTTCGATGGGTATGGGTGTTACGAGGTCTGAATGGCTTTGAACCCATTCATATAAGGTGGCTGATTAGCCGTAATGCGCGGGGTGATGGTCAAACGGGTGTCATGAGAACAACGGGCGACAGTTGTAGCGGGTTACTCGGGGGTGTAGTGCTGGAGCATCTC
>NZ_LT607477.1 GCF_900095225.1 Pseudomonas sp. UMAB-08 | reverse complement strand
GGGGCTATAGCTCAGCTGGGAGAGCGCTTGCATGGCATGCAAGAGGTCAACGGTTCGATCCCGTTTAGCTCCACCAAATTGTACAGTTCAAGGCTTGGCCACGCAGGCCTTGAATCGATCAGACTCAGTCTGATCACGTTGTATAGAAGGTTTTGCGTCCCCTTCGTCTAGTGGCCTAGGACACCGCCCTTTCACGGCGGTAACAGGGGTTCGAGTCCCCTAGGGGACGCCA
>NZ_LT607476.1 GCF_900095225.1 Pseudomonas sp. UMAB-08 | reverse complement strand
AGAAACTCGGTCCAGATAGGAGCTGACTCGTCAGCGAAGACCATTCAACGCGGTCTACCTGTCGCCCCTCGATTCAGATCATGGCTATAGGGTCAAACCCGAGCCTGCCGGAAGCCCGTACCAGGCTTATTCGCAGACAAGTCAGCTCCTACAAATAATGTTCTATTTCACATGGTTATAGGTTGTTTGGCAGGAGGGCCGCGACGCCGCTCGGTCGCGTAGAAACTCGGTCCAG
>NZ_LT607475.1 GCF_900095225.1 Pseudomonas sp. UMAB-08 | reverse complement strand
AAGCGCCAAGGCACCACATGGATGATTGGCAGCTTCACGACCAACCCTGAAAGCATCGACCTGACAATCCGGCCTGCTGCGCGAATCAATTCATTCGGACTGGTCGGTGTCATGGCGTCAACTGTTCGCGTAGTGATGACCGTTCCCGGAACAGCTACTCCCATCTACGACAAGACATTCAATATGTCGAGCAAGGCGGGCGGTAGTTGGTATCAGTATTACTTCGGAGAGTTCG
>NZ_LT607474.1 GCF_900095225.1 Pseudomonas sp. UMAB-08 | reverse complement strand
CGGCAGCAGGTAGACCGCGCCGTATGGTCTTCGCAGACAAGTCAGCTCCCACGCCGGGCAGAATCGAGACCCAGTTTGCTGCGCGACAGTGCAGCGTCGAAGACGCGGCGAGGCCTTCCATCAAACTAGATGTAACTGATTGAAATGTAAGGCAGATTTTCTACAGTCTGTAGGAGCTGACTTGTCTGCGAATAAGCCCGGCACGGGCTTACGACAGGTTTGACCCTGCAGCGATG
>NZ_LT607473.1 GCF_900095225.1 Pseudomonas sp. UMAB-08 | reverse complement strand
CTTGTCGTCAAAATGGACTTCGTTGAAACCGGTGCTCGCACTGGAACTCCGGCTGCGAAAGACGCTTTTGGTCTTGTTTTCAGGCAGCCCATGCGCAACGGGATTCAGGTTATTGGCAAGGCAGCCCACGATAACCGGCCTGTCGGCGTCCCCTTCAAGGTATGAAACCAGCACCTCCATGCCCACCCGGGGAATGGTGACGGCGCCATACCCATCGCCCGCCCAACTAGAGGCGAC
>NZ_LT607472.1 GCF_900095225.1 Pseudomonas sp. UMAB-08 | reverse complement strand
GGCCACAGCATTTGATGCAGCGCATGCCCTTCTTCATTGGCAATCCGACTGATCAGTTGTTGCCCGACACTGGCCTTGGTTTTGTAGAGGCTGATGCCGGTCACCGCGTCAGTGACATCGCCGTTGACCGCAAAGGGGTCCATTTGCGCGGGGGTCATGGCGAGGCTGGCGAACAGCCGGCTGACGAAGTGCATGGCGGCGACGTAGTCGAAGCCGTCGAGGCTCAGGTGATCGGCCAGGGTTTGCTCGGTTTCCGGTTGCTG
>NZ_LT607471.1 GCF_900095225.1 Pseudomonas sp. UMAB-08 | reverse complement strand
CTGCAAAGCAAGGCCAGCCAAGGGCTGCTCAGCGGGATTCCCAATGGCATCGACGCCAGCTGGGATTCGGAAACCGATGAACACTTGATTTGCCGGTTTGCCCCGAACGAATGGCAGCGCAAGGAAATCAATGCCGACCATGTGCGCGAGCTGTTCGAGCTTGAACCTTCCACGGGCCCTTTGTTCGCCGTGGTATCGCGCCTGGTCTTCCAGAAAGGCCTGGACCTGACCATCGGTGTTGCCGAGCATATCGTCAATCAGGG
>NZ_LT607470.1 GCF_900095225.1 Pseudomonas sp. UMAB-08 | reverse complement strand
CGACAAGCAGCGGTAGTTCAGTCGGTTAGAATACCGGCCTGTCACGCCGGGGGTCGCGGGTTCGAGTCCCGTCCGCTGCGCCATATTTTTCAGATTGGGTTCGCCCGGTCTGAGACTGGAAAGCCGCAAGGCTGATCAGTCAGGGTTACAACGAAACAGGCTCTCGAAGGCCAGTTTCAAATGAGTTCATCGGGTGCAAGCTCGAGCGACAAGCAGCGGTAGTTCAGTCGGTTAGAATACCGGCCTGTCACGCCGGGGGTCGCGGGTTCGAGTCCC
>NZ_LT607469.1 GCF_900095225.1 Pseudomonas sp. UMAB-08 | reverse complement strand
TGATCCAGACCAATCCACAGAACAGTCGTTGGCATCAGCAGGTGCCGGAGATGACTTTTGAACAGGTGGCCATCGAGGCCATGGTGCAGGCGGACGAGACGCAACCGGTAGTCGTCCCCAAGGCCACCGGCAAACGTAAACACAAGGAAGGTTGAGATGATGTGGTCGATAACCTCGGCGCTGATCTGTGGGGCAGTCCTGGGATTGTGGTTCCCGGCAACACGGTGGATGGCCATTACCAGCGCGGCTGCGTTGTGCTTCTTCTATCCATGGCTGGGGGTGGT
>NZ_LT607468.1 GCF_900095225.1 Pseudomonas sp. UMAB-08 | reverse complement strand
GGGGTGGTTTTGGGCATGACGATGGTGGCTTTGACCCCCAATACCTTGGCCGCCAGCGCCAGCCCCTGCGCGTGATTGCCGGCCGACGCGGTGACCACGCCCTTGGCCCGTTCGGCTTCGCTCAGTTGCGTCAGCTTGTTGTACGCGCCGCGAATTTTGAACGAGAACACCGGCTGCAAGTCTTCGCGCTTGAGCAATACCTGATTGCCGAGGCGCTCGGACAGCTGGCGGGCCTGCTGCAAGGGGGTTTCAACGGCCACGTCGTAGACGCGCGAGGTGAGGATTTT
>NZ_LT607467.1 GCF_900095225.1 Pseudomonas sp. UMAB-08 | reverse complement strand
GCCCAAGCAGCTCCAATTGCATCTGATCGTGGACAATTACGCCACGCATAAACACCCGAAAGTGAAGGCATGGCTTGAGAAGCATAAGCGCTTCCACATGCACTTCACCCCGACATCCAGCTCGTGGATGAACATGGTTGAACGCTTCTTTCGCGATATCACGGTGTACCTGCGTGACGGCAGTTTCAGTTCGGTTCGCGAACTCGAAAGCTCGATCACCACGTTCCTGGCACTGCGAAATACGCAGCCGACTCGCTACGTCTGGAGCGCCAAGGGGGAAGATATTTTGAACAA
>NZ_LT607466.1 GCF_900095225.1 Pseudomonas sp. UMAB-08 | reverse complement strand
GATTGCTGCGGGAATCGGGTTTCATCGTCGGCAAAGATCAGGTGATGACTGTCAGGCGTGTGCTCAAACCGGTAGAAAATCCCCTCTTCCTCGCACAGCCGGCTGAGAAAGTGCAGGTCCGACTCGTCGTACTGCACGCAATAGTCGCGCGGCGCCATGACCGCCGTGATGCGGTCGAACGATGCATCGGTGCCCTTCAGCATGTGGTGCCCTTTCAGCACCTCAAGAATGATCTCCGGCACGGTCATTTTCTGGAACGAACGGCGATGGCTCGAGTGCTGCAAAAAGGCCAGAAAGGGCGCCAGCACCAGATG
>NZ_LT607465.1 GCF_900095225.1 Pseudomonas sp. UMAB-08 | reverse complement strand
ATCAAAGGTGTGCTTGCCGATCTGCGCCACCGCCACGCCGTCGGCAAATAGCCCGACCTGACTCAGCACCACGCGCTCGCCTGCGGCCATGGCCGCTTGCAGGCAGTTGGAGTCGTCCGGCTCGACGCCGATCACCTTGATCTCCGGGCGCAGGTATTTCACGTACGCGGCGATGCCGGCGATCAAGCCGCCACCGCCCACCGGGACAAAAATCGCGTCCAGAGGGCCCGGATGCTGACGCAGGATCTCCATCGCCACGGTGCCTTGCCCGGCAATGGTGTCCGGGTCGTCATACGGGTGGACGTAGACGTAGCCTTT
>NZ_LT607464.1 GCF_900095225.1 Pseudomonas sp. UMAB-08 | reverse complement strand
AGGTCGCCGGTGTGAAACCAGCCGCCTTCGAACGCTTCTGCGGTGGCGGTCGGGTTCTTCAGATAGCCCTTCATCACCGTGTTGCCGCGCATGAAAATCTCGCCGATGGTCTGGCCGTCGCGTGGCGTGGGTTCCAGGGTTTTCGGGTCGGCGACCATCACGCCTTCCAGCGTCGGGTAGCGCACGCCCTGACGGGATTTGACCTGGGCGCGCTCATCGAGCGGCAGTTCATCCCACTCGGCATGCCAGGCACAAATCGTGACCGGGCCGTAGGTCTCGGTCAGGCCGTAGACGTGCGTGACCTTGATGCCCATCTCTTCCACGGCGCC
>NZ_LT607463.1 GCF_900095225.1 Pseudomonas sp. UMAB-08 | reverse complement strand
GAACGGGGCGGCCATGGCGCGGCAGCGCATGGCGTTGAGTAGCTCGGGATTGGCGAAGACCTTGATCGCCCGCGTCAGCGCTTCGGCGTAGCTTTCCACGGTCGATTCTTCGAACAGAAAACCGGTCACACCATCTTCAATGGTGTCGGCCAAACCCCCTGTTTTACGGGCCACCGGCAAGGAGCCGAAGCGCTGGGCGTACATCTGGCTCAAGCCGCAAGGCTCATAACGCGAAGGCATCAGCAAAAAATCGCTGCCGGCAAACATGCGTCGGGCATCCGTTTCGTTGAACCCGATGCGCACGCCGATCTGGCCAGGGAAACGCAGGGCCAGT
>NZ_LT607462.1 GCF_900095225.1 Pseudomonas sp. UMAB-08 | reverse complement strand
GTCTCCGAAACCCTCACCCTCCGCTTCAACACCTGGCTCGCCCACCACAAAACCGGCCCGCTGGAAGGCGCTTTGGCCGGTGAGCAGGCGCTGCTGACGGGGTGGCGGATCAATCGGTATGGCAGCTTTCACTTCAGGACAACCTCCGCTTACCAGCATGTCACCGGCAAGGACATGACCCAGGAAGAGTGGGATGCCCTTAAAGCGCTGCATGAGCGACAGCTGGCCGAGAACAAGGCCAACCATGAGGGCCAACCGCTCAAGGAATTGTCAGGCAGCACGCTGGAAGCGCATCAGGAATATCGGGCGCTCAAACAGGGTCATGAACAACGCGTCGGCGCGGAACGCCCCATCGACTTTAATACCCATAAAGCCTTTGAACCCACGCTCGATCAGCGCCAGATGGACAGGGCCATGATCGAGTTCGGTCGTGACTATGACCCGAGCAACTGGTCGCTGACGCTGGCCGGTGACGCCATCAGTTGGGCGACCATTCCTCATCTGCTGTTCGGGGGGTTGATATACCTGACCAACGAGCAGGATGAAGCCCAGGAATACCGTGACCTGCGCACCTCTGGTAACCAGGCTTACCTGGCGCTCTATGACTTAAAAACCGCCGAGCCCTTGACGGACACTGCTCGCACGCTCACCGACTTTTTCGACGAACAGGTTCACGATTCCCGCGCCTGGTTCATGAACTCTACTCGCTTGGGCGAGCGTGAAGTGTTCAGTGATTACTTCCGCTACCGCTGCATCTTTTTCGACACCGAATCCAACAAGTCCCTGTCGCCGGTGGCGAGGGCTGGGCAAGTGATTGGGGTGGG
>NZ_LT607461.1 GCF_900095225.1 Pseudomonas sp. UMAB-08 | reverse complement strand
GTCATCAACTCACCCCGCTACCCAACGCTCCCTTCACCTGATCCAACAACCCCATCTTCGATTCGTCAGGCAACTGGTCGAGCAGGTCCTTAACCTCCTTCAACGCCTTCGCCGCCTCCGTGGCCTTGAGCAGTTTTTGCAGCTCGGGCGTGGTCGCGGTTTCTGCGCTGAGGGCTGGCGGTGTGGGCAAGGCTTTCACCAACTTCAGCATATCGCCGGGGTCTTTGCTGAACGCCCGAATGTTGTCGAGATTGTCCAGCATCGGCAGGGCGATGCCCGTGACAGAATCAAATGCGCTGACTTGCGGAAAGCCCACCTTGCCGCGAAACACGGGGATGCCCAGCGATGGAATCAGCAGACCCACCAGATAACGCGGGTCGTGGCGCTTGATGCTCAAACCGACACTGGCCACCGCAATGCCCACCCCAATCACTTGCCCAGCCCTCGCCACCGGCGACAGGGACTTGTTGGATTCGGTGTCGAAAAAGA
>NZ_LT607460.1 GCF_900095225.1 Pseudomonas sp. UMAB-08 | reverse complement strand
AACGGCTCAAACCGGCAGGCCCCTCTCAACCTCTGAGGGGCCACGGCTTGATACAGGCGTATGAGCGCCAGTAACAGCCGAGTCATCACCGAGGCTTGCGGAAGGTAATGACGTAGTAGGCGCTGAAATCGGCTTTTTTTCCAAAAAGCGCTTCAAAAAACCCGGGCTTGATCTGAACGCCAACGCTGTCTACGCGGTAGAACTCCCAACCCTGTTCTGCGTATTGGTTGGCGATCGACTCCAGATACACAGCGGCTTCAGTGCCTGTGTTCTTGACCTTTACTTCGATGTTGGGTGGAACCTGAACCATCTTGTATTGATACATCTGCCGTCCTTAGTCGCTGAGTGGCCTCATGCCACGCTCCGAGTCTACGGGTAAGGCACGCCCTTAATCCCAGCGCGAAAGCACTTTGCGATCCGTCCTACTTAAATTTCAGATCTCTGCACCCTTGATGCCTTTCCGCCACGCACAACAAAAAGCCCCCTCGCTAGGAGGGGGCTTGGGTCACATCTCTGCTTGAAGCGTGAGGCTTAGCCGTTTGAGCAGCCGTTACCCATCACGCTGTATTGGAGGGTGTGAC
>NZ_LT607459.1 GCF_900095225.1 Pseudomonas sp. UMAB-08 | reverse complement strand
TATGCGTCCGGGCATCCCGTCTTGCGTAACTAAACGGGTTGCCATTTATGCGGCAGCAACTCGGAAATCTCACTCGCCCGCTGCGTCGGCAGGCGCGTGAGAACGTCCTTCAAATAGGTATACGGATCATGCCCGTTTAGCCGTGCTGATTGGATCAAACTCATGATCGCCGCCGCACGTTTTCCGCTACGCAGGGAGCCTGCAAAGAGCCAGTTTTTTCGACCCAGAGCCCATGGTCGGATTTGGTTTTCGGCCCAATTATTGTCTATGGGTACGGCCCCGTCATCGAGGTAACGCGACAGCGCCGCCCAGCGTTTTAGGCTGTAATCTAAAGCTCTGGCGATAGCCGAACCATCGTGCACGATCTGACGCTGGGCGATCATCCAGGCATGCAGGGCATCCATCACCGGCACGGCTTTTTCTTGCCGTCTCAGGCGGCGAAAATCAGGCTCTAGATCACGGACTTCACGCTCGACTTCATACAGCAGCTGGATGTATCGCAAGGCTTGTTCTGCCAGTTGGCTTTTGTGCGTGGCGTGCAATTCGAAAAACTTGCGCCGCGCATGGGCCATACAGCCGATCTCGGTCACGCCGAGTTCAAAACTGGCCTTGTAGCC
>NZ_LT607458.1 GCF_900095225.1 Pseudomonas sp. UMAB-08 | reverse complement strand
GTGGTGTCGATGGTGTCGTTGACGTTGGTGGTCGTGGGTGCGGTTGGCAGCACCAGGTTATCGAAGTTGCCGCCACTGACCGACGTTACGGTCTGGCTGATCTTCGTGGCGTCCAGGTACACGTCGTTCGGCTGTACAGCGAACGGTGCGGAGGTCCCGGTGGTGTGGCCAGCGAGGATGGTGATGGTCTGGTTGTTGCTCAACGTGATCGTCAGGTCTGTGCCCGCCGCGTGATCCACGGTGGCGGTGTAAACGATGCTGCCGCCTTCGTTGACGTCGGTCGGTGCCGACAGGACCAGATGGGTGTCGGCCGGGGTGTTGGTCACCGTCGTGGTGATCGGGGTGGTGTCCGCCACCAGGTTTTCGTAGTTGCCGCCACTCACCGTGGTGATCGCATTGGTCACATCGGCGTGCGCGGCCAGGCCGTTGTTAACGACGGTCTCGGTCAGTGTGCCGGTGGTGTCGCCAACCTTGATGGTGATGATCTTGTTGTCAGCCAGGGTGACGATGACGTCCGACCCGGTGACTTTGTTCGCCACGGTCGCGGTGTAAATGATCGCGCCGCCTTCGGCCACGGTCGTCACGTCAGAGGTCAAATGGACCGTCGTGGTGTCGATGGTGTCGTTGACGTTGGT
>NZ_LT607457.1 GCF_900095225.1 Pseudomonas sp. UMAB-08 | reverse complement strand
AGCCGTTTGAGCAGCCGTTACCCATCACGCTGTATTGGAGGGTGTGACGCTGACCTTGATGGTCTTCGTAGGTCATCTGCACTGGAACGACACCACATGCGTCCGGGACCGAGTCCATGCTAATAACTTTAGCGACATCAAGTTCCGTAGCGTACGTGTACTGTTCAGTGGCTGACGCGTTAACAGCCTGCACTTCGCCAGCAGCTGCGAGTGTAGAGAAACCGGCCAACGCAAGTACGATTAAGCTTTTCATTTTATTTACAGGCCTTTAAATCAATCACAGCTGACTGACTTCATTTGCCAACGTGGCGGAAGAAGTTGTTAAACCGTTTAGAGTGAGGTCTAACACGAAGTACCACTCCCTGTTTGTTTCGTTTGCCAGGGAATGGGGTTAGTTTACAAGGGTGAGTATTTAGTTAAACCCAAAAGAACCATAATATTCTTTACCGAAACGGTAACAATGCCTGAGGCGTTGTTTTTCAAGGCCTTGCGTCGATCAGGCGGCGGTGCGGTCTAGGCGCTGAACGATGAGCAGCAGCCGTTGCCGAAGGCGTAGGCCTTAACGAGCGCACAACAAAAAGCCCCCTCATAAGAGGGGGCTTGGGTCACAACTCTGCTTGAAGCGTGAGGCTTAGCCGTTTGAGCAGCCGTTACCCATCACGCTGTATTGGAGGGTGTGAC
>NZ_LT607456.1 GCF_900095225.1 Pseudomonas sp. UMAB-08 | reverse complement strand
CAGAAGAACAGACCGAACTGAACCGTCGTGTACGCTCAGCCATCATCAGTCAGCGCGACGGCCGTCGCGCCCGAGTGATCCTGCTGGCAGCCCAAGGTTGTTCAAGGGTGGACATCGCTCGCTTGACCGGTTTCTCACTCCCCACGATCACCTGTTGGTGCCAGCGTTTTCAGACGCTGCGTCTAGAAGGCCTTCTCGACAAGCCTGGTCGCGGACGCAAATCCTCCCTTCCTGCCGACACGGTCCGTCGCGTACTCGAACAGGTCACCAAGCCCCGTATTGGCGAACCCCGCTGGAGCTGCCGAAGCATGGCCCGTGCCGCCGGCATATCGGCGACCACCGTCCACAAGTTATGGGCTGCCAATGACTTGAAGCCTCATCTGACACGTACCTTCAAGGTGTCCAACGACCCGCAGTTCGAGGAGAAATTCTGGGATGTCATCGGGCTGTATCTGGCCCCGCCAGACAAGGCGTTGGTGCTCTGCTGCGACGAAAAAAGTCAGGTTCAAGCCTTGGAGCGCAACCCAGCCTGGGCTGCCGTTGGGGATCGGTCATATCCAAACAAAATCCCATGACTACACTCGCCACGGCACGGTCACGCTGTTCGCGGCGCTGGATTATCTCCAGGGCAAACTGATTAGTAGCATCGAGCGCCAGCGCCGCCATCAGGAGTGGTTGGCGTTCCTCAAGAAAATCAACAAGGAAACGCCCAAACACCTCCAACTGCATCTGATCGTGGATAACTACGCGG
>NZ_LT607455.1 GCF_900095225.1 Pseudomonas sp. UMAB-08 | reverse complement strand
CCCGGTAACCATTCCCCAACAAATAATGCCCCGTTACCGGGTCAGGCGGTTCGCCATTGAAGCCGAGCAAGCACGTCATGCCGCTTTCTGCCGGGCGATGGCCATAGGCGGTATAGGCCATTGGCTTATGCGTCTGGGTATTGATTGTGTGCAGTACCGAGCGCTGCTGATCAGTGAGTAGCAGGGTTGTTTCGAGCGGGGAAACCATGGGGTGCGTCCTCTGTCAGTGTTTTATTTGGCACGGCGTAGCGATTGTCCGGTTTTCAAGGCAGAAGCATCCTCAGATCCAGCGCCTAAAGCGCCTGCGAGATTAAATGAGATGCCGATAATGGCGCTTGGTCGCCTGTCCTTGTTGAATTGTTCTGCCCACGAACCGGCTGCTTTGAGGTGAGCACTGGTATTGCTGATTTCTCCAGAGCTTACCTGCTGGGCCAGTGCTCCGTACTGTTTGGCATGCGTCATGGAAAGGCTATCATCGCCATGGCTGGCCAGATTTTGGTTGACTCGTTTTAGCTTTTGAACAAAGGGAGGGGGATTCTTTGTCCTGCCTACGATGTCATTCAGGTACCTCCTGGATGGGGACATAGTTCTAGCGACCGACGTGCTCTGCGTAAGGGATTGAACAGCTGTTGTTACGAGCCTATTGAAGTAAGTGTTGTTGGTGACGCTCGCACCTATTGAAGTCGGGGTTTTAAGCGCTTTGCTAAGGTCTCCAATGAACTTGAACAGTCTTGATGCGAAGTGGCCTGTTGGATCAGCGCGATTAACCGGGTCTCCCCCGCAATACGCATACCCATTCAATCCCCCCTCGCCAAACGGACTCACACTGTCCGGGCTGTTAAACCTCATCAACGCCGGATTAAACGCCCGGTAACCATTCCCCAACAAATAATGCCCCGTTACCGGGTCAGGCGGTTCGCCATT
>NZ_LT607454.1 GCF_900095225.1 Pseudomonas sp. UMAB-08 | reverse complement strand
GGAAGGTCTGAAGTAAGCAGCAGTTTTTAACGGCCTCGCTGTTTGAGGTTCAAAAAACGCCGATTTAATCGAAAATCAGACCTCTCCTCCTCTCAGGTCGCTGTTTTTTTGCTGAATAGCACCTTTTCAGGGCTCATTGTCCGCATCACAGGCGCACCTCGCCTACATTTAATAGCCGTTTTCGCATCATCCAAAGGTTCGACAAGGCAAACAGTGTGTTCTGCTGCGCAGTGTTTTTAACCAAGCCCCGGAAGCGCACTTTCGTATAGCCAAACTGGCGCTTGATCACCCGGAATGGATGCTCAACCTTGGCCCGGACTTGAGCTTTCGCGTATTCGATTTTGCGGCGCATGCGACCGATCAGGCTCTTTTTTGCATGCCTTTTATAGCTGCTGGGTCGCGCTGCGATCGACCAGATCATCTGCCGATGTTGATGCTCTGGACGCTTCTCAACTCCGGTGTAACCGGCATCGCCAGAGACGTAAGTTTCCTCGCCATGCAGCAACTGATCGACCTGAGTCACGTCCGACACATTCGCCGCCGTACCCACTACGCTATGCACCAAACCGGATTCAGCATCGACACCGATGTGCGATTTCATCCCAAAATAGTACTGATTTCCTTTCTTTGTCTGGTGCATTTCGGGGTCGCGTTTACCGTCCTTGTTCTTGGTCGAACTGGGCGCATGAATGATCGTCGCATCGACCACAGTACCTTGGCGTAGCAGCAAACCTCGGTCGCCTAAATAGCCGTTGATGACCTGCAAAATCCCACCGGCCAGCTCATGTTTTTCCAACAGCCGACGGAAGTTGAGGATCGTCGTTTCATCCGGAATCCGATCCAAATGCAGCCCGGAAAACTGGCGCAGAATCGTAGTTTCGTAGAGGGACTCTTCCATCGCCGGGTCGCTGTAGCCAAACCAGTTTTGCATCAGATGCACCCGCAGCATGGCCATCAACGGATACGCCGGACGACCGCCTTCGCCCTTCGGATAATGCGGCTCGATCAACGCAATCAGGCCTCTCCAGGGCACGACCTGATCCATCTCAATCAGGAAACGCTCGCGGCGTGTCTGCTTACGTTTGCCTGCGTACTCGGCATCAGCGAAAGACATTTGCTTCATCGGGGCTCAACCGTTCAGTTCGTGGGGCAGGCGTATTTCACCAGATTTGGAAGTCTTTTCCAGAGTTTCC
>NZ_LT607453.1 GCF_900095225.1 Pseudomonas sp. UMAB-08 | reverse complement strand
GTAGATACCGTCTTGACCCTCAATGAGCAAGCGCCAGTTTTGGGTCAAACGGCTTCCCCGACTTAAGCACGCCATAAACGATATGCAGCAGCTTACGCATCGCCGCGCAGACAATCTGTTTCGGGGCTTTGCCTCTGTCTTTCAAGCGCTCCGCTAATGCTTTCACCGCCGGGTTGTACCGCATCGCGACAATGCCAGGCATGTAAAACGCGGTGCGCAGCCTCGTCGAGCCAGTTTTGGATATATGGGTAGGACCTGTCCAGTTCCCCGATGTGTTCACCAACGGGTTTAAGCCCGCAAAGGCGACGATCGCACGCGGCCCCCGGTAGTCCAGCGGATCACCCAGTTCTGCAAGGATCACGGCTGCCGTCGTTTCGCCAAGCCCGTCTATGGTGACAATCAGATCGCGCTTTTGACGTAGATCCGGGTCATCGTCGATCCCATCCTTGATGGCTTTTTTAGTCTCGGCAATCTCATTTTTGACGTGATCGATGACCGACTGAATCGATTTCTGGACACTACTCTCGGAAACCTCCAGACGATTGGTTTCCATCTGCAGGATCTCTTGAAGATCGCCCAGCCGGCGGACCAAAGCCCGCAAGCGACGACGAGGCAGCGGCTCTGGCACCCAGGCTCTGAGATCCATCTGTTTGTCCCGAGCATAGGTTGCAATCAGCTTGGCGTCAGCCTTGTCTGTCTTGACTCGCCTCAGATCTTGCTTGGAAAAACTATGAATAATCGCCGGATTAACCACGCAGACCCTATATCCCTTGCTGTACAGGAAGTCGGCGACACCCTGGTGATAGACGCTAGTGGCTTCCATCACGAGCCAGGCGTCTGGTTTGGCATGTTTCTCTAGCCAAGCCTCCAGCTCTTGAAAACCCGAGGGTTTGTTAGGCAGCTTGGCCTTGGTTCTGAACTTGCCATTGTCCAACGGAGTGGCAATGTCGAATGAATTCTTGGCGATGTCGATACCGACGAAAGCGGACATGGTCTTCTCCTCAGTAGAAAAAAAGATCATCACAGCACTCTGCCTTACCTTGTTAATGCGTGCTCACGTCAATGACGGGCAACTAGATACCGTTCGGACTTGTCGAGTGAGTGTGGAGGGCAGGAGCGCTATCTACTATGCAAGCTCAAGGCTTAAGGAGCTGATCGGCTTCCTGGTCCTCCCCCGATGATCAGTCGAGAACTATCGCTCGTTGAAAAGCGATAGTCGAGATACAAGGAGCTGACT
>NZ_LT607452.1 GCF_900095225.1 Pseudomonas sp. UMAB-08 | reverse complement strand
CGCGTACTGCTCCATGCCGCGCGTGGCGGCAGAAGGTGGTGGATTAGGCGGGGTAGGCCAGTTGATAGGCCATTTGATACAGGGCCGGATCGCCAGCCTTAAGCACATTGAGCAGCAGACGCTTTTCGGCCAGATACGTAACAGCGAACACCGGATCGCGCGCGACTATGCTCCGGGTGTTGCTGATCAGGTCGGCCAGCTTGATGGTCTGGGCGTTTGGGCAAGCCAAGGCTGTATGCTCAAGATCGATCGCTTTACGCGCCGCCCGGTTGCCATCCTCTGGTCGCGATACGTCGGTCAGCTGCTCGACGTACCCTGCGACAACCGATCCGAACTGTTGAGCAATAATTGACAGTTCGACTTGGGTGTCCTCGACGACATCGTGCAGGTGAGCTGCGATCAGCATTTCTTCCGTGCAGTCAGCGGCATGCGCCTGGATCAGTTCTGCAACTTCTATCGGGTGATGATGGTAATCCTCACCGGTATATTTTCGCTTCTGGCCGACGGCGCAATGCGCTGCGATGCAGAACGCTTGGGCTCGCATTAAATCTGACATGCAGAACTCCTCGCCCGCCATTCACCGGCAGGCTGGTAGTTGAATTGGGGGTTTCCTGCGAGCGAAGGGGGGGTGCTCGCAGGTATTACTTGGCGGCGCGCTTCATGAACGTGAACCAGTGTGTCTTTTCACGCTTTCCAGATTTGTGGCCAAACAGCGGTTTCTGATCGGTAAGCGCGAGCAATTCGCTGACTAGCACCTGGGTCTCGTTCCATTTGAAGATCAGGATTCCTTCCGGCTCGAGGACGCGGAAGCATTCAGCGAAGCCTTGGCGGAGATCCTCGCGCCAATCACTGGTAAGCATTCCGTATTTGGCGCGCATCCAGCTGTCGACACCCGCCCGGGTCAGGTGTGGCGGATCGAACACCACCATGCGGAAGGTGTCGGCTTCGAACGGCAGCGAACGGAAGTCCATGATGACGTTCGGCTCGACCTTCAATACCCGACCATCACAAAGCACATGCTTCTCGTCTCGGATGTCGCCGAACAGGGCGCGCTGGTCATCCTTATCGAACCAGAACATGCGGCTTCCGCAGCAGGGGTCCAGAATCTTGGCGGCGGCGCTCATCACCACGATCCCGTGCAGATGTGCCAGGCCATGTAGGCGATGGAGGTCATGGGGTCACCCCTGAGGCTTCTGGAATATCCTCGAACTTGTAAGTCTTGATTACGCGCTCTTCGACGCCGGAGACCTTGATGAATTTGGCCTCATCTACCCATGGG
>NZ_LT607451.1 GCF_900095225.1 Pseudomonas sp. UMAB-08 | reverse complement strand
CAGACTGTGTGAAAACGCAGTTTCCCGAGGCTAAAAGAAACGCCCCGACTTGTCGGGGCGTTTCCTTTTATATCGTCAGCAGGCGAAAAAGCCTTTTCAGGCCATCAGTTCTATCATCCGGCGTGCACCCAGCACGCTAACGGCTCTTTTCAGGTTGTAAGCGTTCACGGCCAGTGCCATTTCCGCTCGCGCGCCCTCCAACTGGCGCAACAGGAAGCGGCCATTGCCAAACAACCACTGTTTCAGATTTCCGAAGGGGTGCTCAACGATGGATCTTCGGCTAATCATCATTTCCGGATGCGCGAGCATCCTTTTTTCCATTCGTTCGAACGCCTCTTCATGGGCATGCCGCATGACATGGCGGCGTTGCGCCTTGGTGCATCGGGATTTTAACGGGCAGACCGCGCAATCACTGATGGCTGTCTGGTAGATGCGGTCGCCCTTGTTCAACTGTTTGAGCGTTAGCCATTTGCCCGCAGGGCATTGATAGCGGTCTTGCGTGGCATCGTAGGCAAAATCATCGCGTGCGAAGAACTCCTGATCACATGGGTTGAGCGAGCGCTGAACCGGCACATAACTGGTAATCGAAGCATCCTCGCAAGCCTGGAACTGCTTGCCGTTGGAGTAGCCGGCATCAGCGGTAACCGTTAATTCTTCCTGCTGTAGTTGCTCTTTGGCGGCTTTGGCCATCGGCTCCAACTGCTTGCGGTCATCACTGTCCTGAGTGACCTCGTGATGCAAAATCAGGCAATGCTCGGCGTCCACAGCCGTCTGTATGTTGTAGGCGACGCGAGCGCCTTTTGGCGTGCGCATCATTCGGGCATCGCTTTCGTGTGTGTTGAACTGCTCCACGCCAAGGGCATTCATCAGTACCTGGCAGCTCTGATTGTCCTGCTTGCGAACTTCAAGCTTCGCCAGCGCGGTCTTGACCGCACTGCGATCAATCACTTCAGAAACGTCGGCTTTATCGGCTTCATCCAGTTCTGCCAGATACTGGGCAATGCGTCTATCCAACTTCTCCTCTTGGCGCTTGAGCTGCTTTAGATTCAGATGCCGCCGTGCAGAAGCAACCGCCTGGAACTTGCTGCCGTCGATGGCGACCAGTTCTCCTGCAATCAGACCAGCCGTTCGACAAAACCGAACGAAGGCACGGCACGTCGCCACGAAGGCAGGTTTGTTGTCTTTTCGGAAGTCGGCGATAGTCTTGAAGTCGGGCTTGAGCCGATTGATTAGCCACATGACTTCGATATTGCGCTGGCACTCGGCTTCGAGTCGGCGCGATGAGCGGATCCGCTGGAAGTAGCCGTAGAGATAGAGCTTTAGCTGATCGGCAGGATCATAAGACGGGCGACCGGTGCCTTTAGGTCGCGCTTTATCAAACCCCAGCTGTATGAGATCCAGCTTGCTCACGTACAGGTCGATGACCCGGACAAGGTGATCGGCAGGGATCAATTCCTCCAGCGAGACCGGAAACAAGCTGGTCTGGCTGCGCGACTCGCCTTGAATGTAGGCCATAACGAAAAATGCCCCGTATCTTTCGGTACGGAGCATTTTCGTTGAGCCTTGTGCAGATTGCTAGGTTTTCACACAGTCTG
>NZ_LT607450.1 GCF_900095225.1 Pseudomonas sp. UMAB-08 | reverse complement strand
TATGCGTCCGGCCAACACATCTTCCTGACCCCAGAGCCAAAGGCGATGGTGTCCACCTAAATTGAAGTGGACACCAGTTCTAGCCTTTTAAGCGGGTATCGCATGCAACCACCACGTCGTTCTTACTCCAAATCCTTCAAGGCCCAGGTCATCCAAGAGTGCGCCCAGCCCGGCGCTTCGATTGCCAGCGTCGCACTGAGCCACGGCATCAACGCAAACCTCGTCCATAAGTGGATTCGACTGCAATCGCAGACAAGTGTTGCCAAGCAACCAGCCTTCATTCCGCTGGCTCTACAATCGCCCGTCTCTCGCTCAGATATCAATCCAGCCACTATTTGCCTCGAAATCCCACACCCGCGTGGCACCGTCAAAGTGAGCTGGCCAACCGAAAACGCAGCGGCCTGTGCAACTTTTCTTCGAGATCTGTTGCGATGATCCGCATCGATTCAATCTGGCTCGCCACCGAACCCATGGACATGCGTGCCGGCACCGAAACTGCTCTGGCACGAGTGGTGGCAGTGTTCGGTGCGGCGCAGCCGCACTGTGCTTATTTGTTTGCCAATCGCCGCGCCAATCGCATGAAAGTGCTGGTGCATGACGGGTTGGGTATCTGGCTGGCGGCCCGCCGTCTGCACCAGGGCAAGTTCGTCTGGCCGGGTTCTCGACACGGTACTCAGGTGGAGTTGGGTGCGGAACAGTTGCAAGCTTTGGTGCTGGGTTTGCCTTGGCAAAGAGTCGGGCCAAGTGGCGCAATTTCCATCCTATAACGCCCGCCATAGCCAGTCGGGCCGTGCAATTGTCCGATGGATCTATCGTCGGTATTAGCCTGTTCTGGCAAAATCGGCGGTATGAATTCGCTCCCCAATCTCGACCAACTAAACCCTGAACAACTGCGTGCTTTGGCGGCGCAGTTGATGCAGCGTGTCGAAAGTCTCGATCAGGCAGTCGAGGCAATGGGCAAAAAGATTCATCGTGACCAAACGGTGATCGAGAAGTTGACCCACGAGATTGCACAGCTCAAACGTTTCAAGTTTGCCAAGCGCAGCGAGCAGTTAAATCCGCAACAAGCCAGCTTGCTGGACGATCTGATCGATACCGATATCGCTGCGATTGAAGCTGAGCTTCAGGCACTGCAAACACCTTCCGTTCCTACCGAAACAAAGCAAAAGCCTAAGCGCACAGCGTTACCGCCGGAGTTCCAGCGCACCCTGATCCATCACGAACCCGACAATAGCCATTGCCAGTGTGGCTGCGCCCTCAAGCGTATTGGCGAGGATGTCAGCGAAAAACTCGACTACACGCCGGGCGTGTTCACTGTCGAACGCCACATCCGAGGCAAGTGGGTTTGTGATGACTGCGAAACGCTGATCCAGGCACCGGTTCCGGCGCACGTTATCGACAAGGGCATCCCGACCGCAGGGCTGCTGGCCCATGTCATGATTGCGAAGTTCGCCGACCATCTACCGCTCTATCGTCAGGAATCGATTTTTGGTCGAGCTGGCCTGGTCATCGCTCGCTCAACCTTGGCGCAATGGGTTGGCAACTGTGGTGTGCAGTTGCAGCCGCTGGTGGATGCCTTGCGTGATGCCGTTCTTGCACACGGCGTGATCCACGCCGACGAAACGCCGGTACAGATGCTCACGCCCGGCGCAAAGAAAACCCATCGCTCCTATGTCTGGGCCTACGCTACCAGCCAGTTTTCGGACTTGGCGGCGGTCGTTTACGACTTCAGCCCCAGCCGCGCAGGCGAACACGCCCGCAACTTCCTGGAAGGCTGGAAAGGCAAGTTGGTCTGCGACGATTTTGGCGGTTATGTTGCGTCCTGATTTATGTGATTCCGGCCGCGCCGATCAGCTTTTTTGGTAGCAGCGGTAGGTGATCGGCGTAACATAATTTTCAGAGTTCTAGTGGCCTTCGCTGCTACGGGTATCAGCCCTTTTCAAGAATCGCTACTCCTCAACTGCCGCATGCGCACGCCCCCAAGCGGAACCGCTGGCTTGCTGAACGCGAGAGAAGCCCACAGCACTGTGCTGAGCAACTGTGGTGCTTGTCACGAGCCGGCCTCCGCTGCCATAGCTTACGAAGTTCATGCGAGAACTATGCGCGGAATGTGCCGCTCAAATTTATGTGCTGCTTTCTATGCTGAAAACCCCATTGGGAGGCTTCGCCGTTACGACCGCAACATAACTCTGGCCGCAACATAACCG
>NZ_LT607449.1 GCF_900095225.1 Pseudomonas sp. UMAB-08 | reverse complement strand
GGTCGCGGTAGGGACGGCAGTTACCTGCCGCCCCCCGCACAGATCCGTACGTGCGGAACTACCGCATACGGCTCCTGCCTTGGGTACGTGACGCGAAGCGATCCTCAGGGTAAGGATGTGCATTTCTGGGTCTAGGTATATAGAGGTCGGCGAGGCGTCCGTAGCGTGACCACTGAAGCCGGTTACGCTGGCTGCGTCGCTTGAGAGCTTGCCGCCATAGACGGCATACCGCCAAACGAAAACCGCCAAGACGAATTAGGTTTCCCGGCACCGCGTGGTAATTGAAATACCCACTGACCACTCGGTTTAGCCATTGCCCTTGAACCCGGATGGGCTCATGACGTCGACGTTTCAGCTCGTCCCGAATGACCAGCAGCGCTGCACGCATTCGCTTCTTGACCGTCAGACGCAGTATTTGAAAGCCACCGCTCCTGTTGGTAGTACAACAGTGTGTGAAGCCCAGGAAGTCAAACGTCTCCGGTTTACCCAAGCCTCGGTCTCTACGATTTCTCGCAGCAAAACGACCAAACTCAATCAGCCGTGTCTTCGAAGCATTGAGCGATAAACCGAACCTAGCCAGTCGTTCTCGTAATTGCTCCAAGAATTTCTGGGCCTGCGATTTCAACCTGAAACCCACCACACTATCGTCCGCATAACGCACAACAATCACATCCCCACGGGCGTGGCGCTGGCGCCACTGCCTTGCCCACAGATCCAGTACGTAGTGAAGATAGATATTCGCCAGTAACGGCGATATCACTGCGCCTTGGGGAGTCCCCTTGGCCGCAGCCACCCTACGGCCTTCCTCCATTATTCCCGCCTGAAGCCATTTGCAGATAAGTCCGAGCAGGCGCCGATCTGCAATCCGGTGTCCCAGAAACATCAGCATCCATTCATGGTCGATCTCATCAAAGAACGACGTGATATCCGCATCCAATATCCAGTTCACCTTCTGGCCCTTGAGCTCGACCGTTAATGCATCCAGCGCATCGTGCTGGCTACGTCCCGGCCGAAACCCATACGAGAATCCTAGAAAGTCTTCTTCATAGATCGCATTCAGAACAGTGACAACTGCTTGTTGTACGATCTTATCCTCCAGAGAGGCAATGCCCAGCGGACGCAGCCTACCGTCGGCTTTGGGGATATAGACCCGTCGCGACGGCGTTGCCCGATAGGCACCACTATGAAGCCGTGCGTGCAAATCACTTACCCGCTGGAGAAGACCTTCCTCGTACTCTCGCCACGACATGCCGTCCACGCCCACCGCTGCATCCCGGCGCAGGGCATAAAAGCTCTGCGCCAGTAATTGCGGTGTAACGTGGTGCAGCAATGCCGTGAACTGCATGCCCTTATTCCTTCGAGCTGCTTCACGTACACCTTCAAGTCCCATCGACGCGCAACTGATCCGGCTCTGTGTCCGGGGCGCGGGGGACATGTCGGTGTTTCCCTTGGCTACGTCCCTTTCCTCCACCATCTCCGCAGGGCTTGGCCCCTTGTTCGACGGCCTCTCAGGTACTACGGACGTATCCGACTTCTCAGCAACGTAGACAGCAGGGTTACGGCTTCTGGCCTTTCCTGCTCCGCCCGGTGCTTGCGCACCGGGCATTGCCGAGATCTCCCAGTTTCTGTGCGAAGGACTTCCCGACGTGCACAGGGTCTCCGACCGCGCGGGATCAGAGCATGACAGGCGTGTAACGCCATGCTCCGTATTGCCTTCTGCTTCGCATAACAGCATCGGCATCCCGGATTCCTGATTACGCGGCTCAATGGCTGGCCCATCGGTTTCCCCTGTCAACGCTTCACCCTGCACCTCACGGTGCAACATGCATGACTCGGGGTCTGGTTGATTCGCCATTTCTTACCAGTATCGAACTTTCATCGACTATCCTCCGCCAGCTTTAACTGGCGCACTATGCGTCCGG
>NZ_LT607448.1 GCF_900095225.1 Pseudomonas sp. UMAB-08 | reverse complement strand
CCTGACGCAAATGGGCCACGTGCAGGTCATTCGCCAAAGCTTCTTTGCGCAGAACCCGAACGAGCCGCAGGTGCAATTCAAGCTTGAGCCCTACACCCTGGACCCCACTGTGAGCCGTGCTGAATTCCGTTTCGGCAACCAGCAGATGGACTACCGCCACGGCCCTATCGTGCCGATGTCGTTCAGTTGGCCCACCGACGCCGAAGACGGCCGCACGAGTCTGGTGCTGGAAAAAATGGTCGGGCGCCCGGTGGGCATCGAGAAAAACACCGGCCCCTGGTCGTTGTTCCGTCTGTTTGACCTGATGCAGACCGAGTACTTGAAAGGCCGTGATGTGATGGTGCTCAAGGCCGACGTGGGTGGCCTGCGCGCCAACTACTTGTTGCTCAGTCAGCGCTCGCCGAACCCGTTTGATGTGGACGCGTTGCGCAGCTTCCGTCTGCCGGCGCAGCTCTGATGGGGCCGGCCAACCCTTGGCGCAGTGTGGCGCGCACCGACACCGGCAAGGTGCGGGCGCGCAACGAGGACGCGTTTCTTGATTGCCCGCAGCACGGATTGTGGGCGGTCGCCGATGGCATGGGCGGCTATCAGTGCGGCGATGTCGCCAGCCAGATGATCGTCACCCACCTCGCCGAACTGCCCAAGGAGGGCAGCTTCGACGAGCGGGTGATTGCCGTGCGCCAGTGCCTGCACTGGCTCAATCGGCGAATGAGTCAGGAGCTGACCATCACCCCGGATCGCCGTGACAGCATCATGGGCAGCACGGTGGTGGCGCTATTGATCGACGGCACACGCGGCGCGTGTGTCTGGGCGGGCGACAGTCGCTGTTACCTGCTGCGCGAAGGTCGTCTGCATCAATTGACCCGTGACCACTCGCTGCTGGAGCAGCTGATCGACGAGCAAAAAATGACGCCCGAACAAGCCAGCCAGTATCCCAACGCCCGCGCACTGACCCGCGCCATCGGCGCCAGCGACCAGCTGAAACTGGAAGTGCTGGAGTTGGAGGTGTGTTCGGGCGATGTGTTTTTGTTGTGCAGTGACGGGTTTTATCAGGGCCTCGACAACGAAATGTTGCGCGAAGCCTTGAGTCTGGAGTCGATGCAGATGTTGTTCGACGAAGTACGGTGTGGCAGCGCGCGGGACAACCTGACCGCCGTGGTGATCAGCCAATGACCGAGCCCCTGCCACCGCTGCCCGACGTGCTGGCTGGCCGTTATCGCATCGAGCGTTTGCTGGGTGCCGGTGGCATGGGCACGGTCTATCGGGCGCGGGATTTATTGCATGAGCAGTTCGGTGAAACCGGCGCCGAGATAGCCGTGAAAATCCTCGGCGAAGCCTTCGAAGGTTCTCCCGATGCCAATGCGCTGCTGTACAGCGAGTTCGCCTTGACCCGACACCTGCGGCACCCCGGCGTGATGCAGATGTTTGATTTTGACGTGGACTCGGCCTGTGGGCGGGCCTTTATCACCATGGAGCTGATGCAAGGTCTGCCGCTGGACCGCTTACTGTGCGAACGGCCACTCGGCGTGCCGTGGATCGAACTGCGCGATATCGCCATCGAATTGCTGGACGCCTTGGCTCACTCCCACAGCCGGGGCGTACTGCACGGTGACTTGAAGCCCAGCAACGTGATGCTCACCGAAGACGGCGTGCGCCTGTTCGACTTTGGCCTCGGGCAGGCAATGGACGGCGTCCTTCCAGGGCTGCCGACCCTGAGCCGCGAGCGCATCAAGGCCTGGACACCCAACTACGCGGCCCCCGAATTACTCGAAGGCGGACCCTTGTCGATGAGCACCGATGTTTACGCTGTGGCCTGTGTGGTGTTCGAGCTGGCGGGCGGCAAACATCCTTTCCAGCGACTGACCGCGATTGAAGCCAGAGAGAACAAACTTGACCGAAAACTGAAAAAGCCCAAACACCTGCCCAAAACCTGCTGGGCGGCCCTGCGAACCGCGCTGGCGCTGAACCCGAAAAAACGCACGATAGATGCCGCTGCATTACGCGATTCTTTTCGAGCCGCACCCCCCGCCAAATCCTGGCGCTGGTTCTAACCCCGACAAGCCTGCTCTTATCAAACAAGCAGTAACCGTTTGAAATAGAACATTATTTGTAGGAGCTGACTTGTCTGCGAAGACGCTACAACACGGTCTACCAGACACACCGCGTCGCATGGCCTTCGCAGACAAGGCAGCTCCGGACGATTGCGTTCCATTACTGGAGCAGGCGTGTCACTACGCGTCCCGCTGCGAAACGGTCATCAACTCACCCCGCTACCCAACGCTCCCTTCACCTGATCCAACAACCCCATCTTCGATTCGTCAGG
>NZ_LT607447.1 GCF_900095225.1 Pseudomonas sp. UMAB-08 | reverse complement strand
TGGATCGAAAGCGGTAAAAAAGAGGTGTTGACAGCAGCGTGTAACGCTGTAGAATTCGCCTCCCGCTAACGAGAGACGTGAAGTTGATCGAAGCGCAAGTGGTTGAAGTTGCAAAGGAAACTTTGAAACTTGTTAAAATAACCGCTTGACAGCAACAGGGGCTGCTGTAGAATGCGCGCCTCGGCTGAGACGAAAGATCTCAACCACCCGCTCTTTAACAATTGAATCAAGCAATTCGTGTGGGTGCTTGTGTTGTAAGACTGAAGTCAACTGATTATCAGCATCACAAGTTACTCCGCGAGAAATCAAAGATGTAACCAACGATTGCTGAGCTAAATTTAGGGTTTTTTAAAAACCCAAAGATGTTTGAACTGAAGAGTTTGATCATGGCTCAGATTGAACGCTGGCGGCAGGCCTAACACATGCAAGTCGAGCGGCAGCACGGGTACTTGTACCTGGTGGCGAGCGGCGGACGGGTGAGTAATACCTAGGAATCTGCCTGGTAGTGGGGGATAACGTTCGGAAACGGACGCTAATACCGCATACGTCCTACGGGAGAAAGCAGGGGACCTTCGGGCCTTGCGCTATCAGATGAGCCTAGGTCGGATTAGCTAGTTGGTGAGGTAATGGCTCACCAAGGCT
This sequence comes from Pseudomonas sp. UMAB-08, assembly GCF_900095225.1. Lineage (GTDB taxonomy): Bacteria > Pseudomonadota > Gammaproteobacteria > Pseudomonadales > Pseudomonadaceae > Aquipseudomonas. The sequence continues at coordinate 4,733 of NZ_LT607447.1, read as the reverse complement.
ACGATCCGTAACTGGTCTGAGAGGATGATCAGTCACACTGGAACTGAGACACGGTCCAGACTCCTACGGGAGGCAGCAGTGGGGAATATTGGACAATGGGCGAAAGCCTGATCCAGCCATGCCGCGTGTGTGAAGAAGGTCTTCGGATTGTAAAGCACTTTAAGTTGGGAGGAAGGGCATTAACCTAATACGTTAGTGTTTTGACGTTACCGACAGAATAAGCACCGGCTAACTCTGTGCCAGCAGCCGCGGTAATACAGAGGGTGCAAGCGTTAATCGGAATTACTGGGCGTAAAGCGCGCGTAGGTGGTTCGTTAAGTTGGATGTGAAATCCCCGGGCTCAACCTGGGAACTGCATTCAAAACTGTCGAGCTAGAGTATGGTAGAGGGTGGTGGAATTTCCTGTGTAGCGGTGAAATGCGTAGATATAGGAAGGAACACCAGTGGCGAAGGCGACCACCTGGACTGATACTGACACTGAGGTGCGAAAGCGTGGGGAGCAAACAGGATTAGATACCCTGGTAGTCCACGCCGTAAACGATGTCAACTAGCCGTTGGGAGCCTTGAGCTCTTAGTGGCGCAGCTAACGCATTAAGTTGACCGCCTGGGGAGTACGGCCGCAAGGTTAAAACTCAAATGAATTGACGGGGGCCCGCACAAGCGGTGGAGCATGTGGTTTAATTCGAAGCAACGCGAAGAACCTTACCAGGCCTTGACATCCAATGAATCTGCTAGAGATAGCGGAGTGCCTTCGGGAGCATTGAGACAGGTGCTGCATGGCTGTCGTCAGCTCGTGTCGTGAGATGTTGGGTTAAGTCCCGTAACGAGCGCAACCCTTGTCCTTAGTTACCAGCGCGTAATGGCGGGCACTCTAAGGAGACTGCCGGTGACAAACCGGAGGAAGGTGGGGATGACGTCAAGTCATCATGGCCCTTACGGCCTGGGCTACACACGTGCTACAATGGTCGGTACAGAGGGTCGCCAAGCCGCGAGGTGGAGCTAATCCCAGAAAACCGATCGTAGTCCGGATCGCAGTCTGCAACTCGACTGCGTGAAGTCGGAATCGCTAGTAATCGCGAATCAGAATGTCGCGGTGAATACGTTCCCGGGCCTTGTACACACCGCCCGTCACACCATGGGAGTGGGTTGCACCAGAAGTAGCTAGTCTAACCTTCGGGAGGACGGTTACCACGGTGTGATTCATGACTGGGGTGAAGTCGTAACAAGGTAGCCGTAGGGGAACCTGCGGCTGGATCACCTCCTTAATCGAAGACGTCAGCTTCTTCATAAGTTCCCACACGAATTGCTTGATTCATTGAAAAAGACGATTTAGAAGCAGCCCGAAATTGGGTCTGTAGCTCAGTTGGTTAGAGCGCACCCCTGATAAGGGTGAGGTCGGCAGTTCGAATCTGCCCAGACCCACCAATTTTGTGTGGGAAACGCCTGTAGAGATACGGGGCCATAGCTCAGCTGGGAGAGCGCCTGCCTTGCACGCAGGAGGTCAACGGTTCGATCCCGTTTGGCTCCACCACTTACTGCTTCTGTATTGTAAAGCTTAGAAATGAGCATTCCATCGATGTGATGGTGAATGTTGATTTCTAGTCTTTGATTAGATCGTTCTTTAAAAATTTGGGTATGTGATAGAAAGTTAGACCGGACAGCACTTTCACTGGTGGTGTCACGGGCTAAGGTAAAATTTGTGAGTTAAATTGCGAATTTTCGGCGAATGTCGTCTTCATAGTATAACCAGATTGCTTGGGGTTATATGGTCAAGTGAAGAAGCGCATACGGTGGATGCCTTGGCAGTCAGAGGCGATGAAAGACGTGGTAGCCTGCGAAAAGCTTCGGGGAGTCGGCAAACAGACTTTGATCCGGAGATGTCTGAATGGGGGAACCCAGCGGTCATAAGACCGTTACCTTACACTGAATACATAGGTGTATGGAGCGAACCAGGGGAACTGAAACATCTAAGTACCCTGAGGAAAAGAAATCAACCGAGATTCCCTTAGTAGTGGCGAGCGAACGGGGACCAGCCCTTAAGCTGTATTGAGATTAGCGGAACGTTCTGGAAAGGACGGCCATAGTGGGTGATAGCCCTGTACGCGAAAATCTCTTTGCAGTGAAATCGAGTAGGACGGAGCACGAGAAACTTTGTCTGAATATGGGGGGACCATCCTCCAAGGCTAAATACTACTGACTGACCGATAGTGAACTAGTACCGTGAGGGAAAGGCGAAAAGAACCCCGGAGAGGGGAGTGAAATAGATCCTGAAACCGTATGCGTACAAGCAGTGGGAGCCCACTTTGTTGGGTGACTGCGTACCTTTTGTATAATGGGTCAGCGACTTATTTTCAGTGGCGAGCTTAACCGAATAGGGGAGGCGTAGCGAAAGCGAGTCTTAATAGGGCGTCTAGTCGCTGGGAATAGACCCGAAACCGGGCGATCTATCCATGGGCAGGTTGAAGGTTGGGTAACACTAACTGGAGGACCGAACCGACTACCGTTGAAAAGTTAGCGGATGACCTGTGGATCGGAGTGAAAGGCTAATCAAGCTCGGAGATAGCTGGTTCTCCTCGAAAGCTATTTAGGTAGCGCCTCATGTATCACTGTAGGGGGTAGAGCACTGTTTCGGCTAGGGGATCATCCCGATTTACCAACCCGATGCAAACTCCGAATACCTACAAGTGCCGAGCATGGGAGACACACGGCGGGTGCTAACGTCCGTCGTGAAAAGGGAAACAACCCAGACCGTCAGCTAAGGTCCCAAAGTTATGGTTAAGTGGGAAACGATGTGGGAAGGCTTAGACAGCTAGGAGGTTGGCTTAGAAGCAGCCACCCTTTAAAGAAAGCGTAATAGCTCACTAGTCGAGTCGGCCTGCGCGGAAGATGTAACGGGGCTCAAACCATACACCGAAGCTACGGGTATCACTTAGGTGATGCGGTAGAGGAGCGTTCTGTAAGCCTGTGAAGGTGAGTTGAGAAGCTTGCTGGAGGTATCAGAAGTGCGAATGCTGACATGAGTAACGATAATGGGTGTGAAAAACACCCACGCCGAAAGACCAAGGTTTCCTGCGCAACGTTAATCGACGCAGGGTTAGTCGGTCCCTAAGGCGAGGCTGAAAAGCGTAGTCGATGGAAAACAGGTTAATATTCCTGTACTTCTGGTTATTGCGATGGAGGGACGGAGAAGGCTAGGCCAGCTTGGCGTTGGTTGTCCAAGTTTAAGGTGGTAGGCTGGAATCTTAGGTAAATCCGGGATTCTAAGGCCGAGAGCTGATGACGAGTGTGCTTAGGCACACGAAGTGGTTGATGCCATGCTTCCAAGAAAAGCTTCTAAGCTTCAGGTAACCAGGAACCGTACCCCAAACCGACACAGGTGGTTGGGTAGAGAATACCAAGGCGCTTGAGAGAACTCGGGTGAAGGAACTAGGCAAAATGGCACCGTAACTTCGGGAGAAGGTGCGCCGGTGAGGGTGAAGCATTTACTGCGTAAGCCCATGCCGGTCGAAGATACCAGGCCGCTGCGACTGTTTATTAAAAACACAGCACTCTGCAAACACGAAAGTGGACGTATAGGGTGTGACGCCTGCCCGGTGCCGGAAGGTTAATTGATGGGGTTAGCTAACGCGAAGCTCTTGATCGAAGCCCCGGTAAACGGCGGCCGTAACTATAACGGTCCTAAGGTAGCGAAATTCCTTGTCGGGTAAGTTCCGACCTGCACGAATGGCGTAACGATGGCGGCGCTGTCTCCACCCGAGACTCAGTGAAATTGAAATCGCTGTGAAGATGCAGTGTATCCGCGGCTAGACGGAAAGACCCCGTGAACCTTTACTATAGCTTTGCACTGGACTTTGAATTTGCTTGTGTAGGATAGGTGGGAGGCTTTGAAGCGTGGACGCCAGTCTGCGTGGAGCCAACCTTGAAATACCACCCTGGCAACTTTGAGGTTCTAACTCAGGTCCGTTATCCGGATCGAGGACAGTGTATGGTGGGTAGTTTGACTGGGGCGGTCTCCTCCTAAAGAGTAACGGAGGAGTACGAAGGTGCGCTCAGACCGGTCGGAAATCGGTCGTAGAGTATAAAGGCAAAAGCGCGCTTGACTGCGAGACAGACACGTCGAGCAGGTACGAAAGTAGGTCTTAGTGATCCGGTGGTTCTGTATGGAAGGGCCATCGCTCAACGGATAAAAGGTACTCCGGGGATAACAGGCTGATACCGCCCAAGAGTTCATATCGACGGCGGTGTTTGGCACCTCGATGTCGGCTCATCACATCCTGGGGCTGAAGCCGGTCCCAAGGGTATGGCTGTTCGCCATTTAAAGTGGTACGCGAGCTGGGTTTAGAACGTCGTGAGACAGTTCGGTCCCTATCTGCCGTGGACGTTTGAGATTTGAGAGGGGCTGCTCCTAGTACGAGAGGACCGGAGTGGACGAACCTCTGGTGTTCCGGTTGTCACGCCAGTGGCATTGCCGGGTAGCTACGTTCGGAATAGATAACCGCTGAAAGCATCTAAGCGGGAAACTAGCCTCAAGATGAGATCTCACTGGGACCTTGAGTCCCCTGAAGGGCCGTCGAAGACTACGACGTTGATAGGTTGGGTGTGTAAGCGCTGTGAGGCGTTGAGCTAACCAATACTAATTGCCCGTGAGGCTTGACCATATAACACCCAAGCAATTTGCGTCGAAAGAGCAGATTGCGGTGTGTGAAGACGACACAAACCGAAAATTGGCAACA
>NZ_LT607446.1:3420-7355 GCF_900095225.1 Pseudomonas sp. UMAB-08 | reverse complement strand
GCATCCACCGCCGCGATCAGGGTCTCCTGTGACAAGTGGCTGTAGCGCTGGCTGGTTTTCAGTTGCGTATGCCCCAACACCTTGGCTACCTCATAGATCGAGCGACCCGAGTTCACCATGTTGCTGGCCATGCTATGGCGCAGGTCATGCATCCTCACCTCGGGCAACCCAGCATGCTTGCGAGCTGTGTTCCAGCTGCAGAACACCGAGACGAACGGCTCCCGACTTTTCGGATTGGGCACCAGATAAGGACACCCCGGCCACCTTGGCAACTGTGCCAACACCTCCAGAACGGTGGCGGATAACGGCACATACCGCGCCTTGCCTGACTTGGACATGGGGATACGCCAGCTACGACGCTCCAGATCAAAGTGCTCCCATTGGGCCTCCAATAGCTCCCGTTTACGCGCCCCGGTCATTAGCAACAAGGGCACGATGTATTGCAGTTGTGTGTTTTCACTTCTCACCAATGCCACCTTCAAACGCTGGGTTTCCTCGGCGGTCAGGTAACGCTCCCGTGCATTGTTGGCCTCGTACATGGGCACGCCAATGGTGGGGTTGAAATCGGCACCGGGGAGTTTCCATTTCTTGGCCAGATTGAACATGTAACGCATCAGTACGAGCATTCGGTTGCAGGTGGCCAAGGCATACCCTTTTGCCCGCATGGCATGGTGAAACTCGACCACCTCCTGCTGACTGACCTGATCCAGATGGTGACTGCCAAACCGGGGCAACACATGGTTACGCAGGTAACTGTCGTCTGAATCCCAACTCTTCTTGTACCCCTTTACGAACGGCATGTAGCGCTCTTCGGCAAACTCGGCCACGGTCGGTATCGCCCGCTTGATCTTACGTTCCTCGGCTGGACTGTCACCCAGCACCACACGCGAACGCAAAACCTGAGCGGCTTGACGCGCCTTGTCGAATGACAGGGACTTACTGTCGCCAATCTTGTGCTGACGCTGCTTGCCATGAGGGTCACGGTAACGCAGGTGAAACGTCTTGCCGCCTGAGGCACGGACTTCAAGAATGAAGCCAGTGATGGCGGTATCGTAATAGTCCACTTTGCTTTTACCTTCAGGGCAGACGGCATTGCGAACAAAGTGGGCGTCCAGGTTAGCGTGAGGCATGGGCATATTTCCTTATTGCAGGTTAGACACAGGATTGAGGGGATGAGCGGGTACACAGCAAGCAGAAGCGGTATGCGGATAGCAGATGAAACTCCTATTCATTGATCAAAAAACCTTGTGTTTCAAAATGATAGGAAGCCGAAGACCACAAGCGAAGCGCCGGGCCGGGGGCGGTTGAAAAAACGAGGGAGGGCGCAGCAGGGGGCAGTAGAATCGACAAAAAATCAGGTGTCCCAGGGCCTCAGAACGGCCTCAAGGGGGTAGCAGGTGGCGGCAAAAAACAGACATTGGCTGATGAGCCAAAACACAAAATAGGAGCCTCTATTATTAAAATCATCATTATTTAAAATCTTCAAAATCAACTACCCCCTACTACCCCCTGGCCCGAGGCCATGCCCACCATGGGCTGCGTCAAAACGACTCGGTGATGTTGGTGGGGGCAGCGGTGGAGACGTCCGGTGAAGGGATTCCAAAAATCGACAGGGCGACGATTTTTAAATCCTGTGACAAGCCATTTACTGTGTCATCCCGAGGAGGCATTCAGGCCATATCCGATCATCAGTAGTCATGGGCATCTAAGCGCTTGATGGGCATCGTCAGTCATTGTGTCCCGCCGATGGCGACCTCATTGGGCGTCGTGAGAAGAGATCGAACGAAGAGTTCGCGCCTTCTACCACCCCCCTGCTCCCCTGACGACGGATACCCATGCCCCTCAATAGTCGCCATCCTCGTCAATGTGTGACTTCGCCGAAGCAATCAATGTCGGGGCTGCCTTACGAGGAATGCGCCATTTGGTGTCTCCATTAATCCTCTTCGGCTCACCGAGCAGCTCACGCAGGATTGACCCACATTCCTTGCATTGGGGTGTCGATGGCTTCTCGTAATGGGCCAACTTCAGAACCTGAGAGGCGGTCATTGCTTCCTGACCCGGCTGGCCCTTCAACCGCAGATCGAGGATGTCCATTAATGCTTCACGGATTGCGCTGACGTTACGGTGATCCTTGTTGTGAAGCTCCAGCAGCGCTTCTTCATGCTCACTAAGCCACCAGCAAGCATCGCCCTTCTGAAAGTCCACCGCTAACTGGGCGAAGACCTGCTGCATATCAATACCGTGTCGGGTGTTGATGGCGGTGACTGGAACCGTCCACCAACGAGAGTTACCCGTCCCATCGACCAGAAAATTGCTTTCATTGACCGTGGCACAGAAGACGGTGCGCCGAGCGTATTCAGCATCAACCCGTGCATAGGGGCGGCGTAGCTTGTCCTGCACATTGGTCAGAAACCCTTTGAGCCGAGCAACGTCCTTTTTAAACGAACTGTCGAGCTCGCCGATTTCTACAATCCAATGGCTGACGGCGGTCAGGATGGAGTCCTTGTTGTTACCGTCCAGGTGGTGATCACCCTTGACCAGCATGTCGCATAGCAGGGGATCAGGCACCAAGGACAGGACCCAGGTGGTTTTACCAATGCTCTGAGGCCCCTGAAGGGTCAGTACACCCCGTGTTCGGAAACCGTGGTTTGTCAATCCCGCTGCCACGGCACTCATTAACCAGCGGGTGAGCAGCAAGTCCCTGAGTGATGTGGGGAAGCCTTCGCGCACCGTCAGGGTGTCGCACACACTCGGCAGCCGATCCTGCCCATCCCATGGTTTGCTATTGATCCAGTCGGCCACCGGGTTGAACGCAGCACCGTCAGAAATGACTTCCACATAACCCGGCACCTGTCCGACAGAGAGTCCATTGATCGTCGCCAAGTTGATGATGTGGGTCATTGCCACACTGTCCGCGTTATCCGTGGTGCCCCGGCCACCGGGTAAGGTGATGTGCGTTTTCTTCTTGATGACGTTGTAGCGGGCCACTACACCGTAGTACTGAAGCATATGCCGGACGTTCTGAATCGTGGCTGGGATCGGCGACTTGGGTTGAAGGGGCTGATGAGGAAAGCTGATCCGCTCCACGGGCTGCGCTTCCTCCAGGCTTGCAAGGGGCTTGGTGTCAGTTGCCACATCAAGCTGGGGATTCTCGCCATGGGCGACGGATTGGCATGAGACGTCTACCCCGCTCTGCTCATTGGGAGGCTGTGTCAGCGGGACGATTGCCGGAGACGTCGAAACCTCTGACGTGTGATTTTTTGTAACTTCTAAAGGCATGAAGAGGCCACCATGGTGAGGGTATTTAAAGGAGTCCCGGAAGGTGTCTCAGGGGTTAAGTAAACGGGCTCGTGAAATAGCCTGCTTTTCAACCGTGCTGACCGACATTATTTTAAAAATTAATTCTTATTAATCAGCTAGTTACCTCTTATCACTAAAAGAAAAACCCTCGACTAGGCCCCCTCTACGGATGCCACGTCAAAAACGGGTAGAAAACAGGCGTCTGCCCCCCTTTTATAACTGATGAAAACTCACACGTTGATCGGCTTTGAATACCCATTGAACCCCTAGGCATTGATCGCTAATGTGCCCCTTTTGCTACCCCCTGCCACCCCCACCAAACGCCAGGCACACGAATTCCTCCGCACGAAACGGATGACCGGGTGGGGCCGGAAAGTGTGACGGATGCAAGGTCGGGGGTAGCGAGGGGTAACAGGAGGGTCAAGGTGGTGCGACGGTTAGGGGGCGGCCAAACAGTGGCCCTAGCGACACCTCAGAAGTGACTTCGGCATGACCGGACAATATTGAACCGAGGTATCAGAATCAGCCGTCTAGACGGTCAATCCCTGCCCCCCTTACCCTCATTTGCGGACCCTAAAGTAATAGAACGACCAGGACACGATCGTCACCAGTACCACCCCCAGCCATGGATAGAA
>NZ_LT607446.1:2779-3291 GCF_900095225.1 Pseudomonas sp. UMAB-08 | reverse complement strand
GCCACCTGTTCAAAAGTCATCTCCGGCACCTGCTGATGCCAACGACTGTTCTGTGGATTGGTCTGGATCAAGCCCAACGCCTTGATGACCGCCATCACAAAGCCCCCGGTATTGACGGACTTGTTGGGAAAGATGGCCTTGAACGAGGTGGAGGTCAGCTCAGCCGATCCAGTGATCAATTGCTCAATCACCGAGCACGCCACCCATTCCTTGCTGAAGAAACCACTGCCGGTGTTGCTGATCAATTTCAGGTACAGCTCGGACTCGTCCTTGAGGCCCAGTTGATAACCCAAGGTGGAACGACTGGTCAGCGACGGGCAGCTGCCGCTTTTCAACACACGGATCAATGCATCAGGGTTTTCGGAGGGGTTTTCAGGGGACACATCAGGGTTTTCAGGAACGACATCAGGGGTTTCCCTAGTAGCGGCGTTATCTTCGATGATCGATGCTATTTCAGTGTCAATCACAACAGGCGTTTCAGGTACACATTCAATGGACATAGTGATGCCTCT
>NZ_LT607446.1:0-2755 GCF_900095225.1 Pseudomonas sp. UMAB-08 | reverse complement strand
ATGGTCAAACGGGTGTCATGAGAACAACGGGCGACAGTTGTAGCGGGTTACTCGGGGGTGTAGTGCTGGAGCATCTCGATCAATTCCGCATCAGCGTCTTTGGGCACGAAAATGACGATGCCAAAACCGTCATCCCCAAGCACATAGACGATTTCATACCAGTAGCGATGGGCCTCGATGACTTCCCAGGATGGCAGGAAATCAGCGTCACCATAGCGGCAGCCACTGAAGCGATTGATCCTGACCGAGAAGCCTAACGCCGCCTCCAGCTCAATGACCGTATCGCTGCTGGCCATCACAATGAACTGCACCAACTGGCCCAGCTCATAGCCATCGTAATCACCGAGACGTTCGACATAGCCCGTGATCAGTCGAGTGAGTTCTGCCTGGGTATCAAGGGCCTCCTGGATCGAAGTTGAATCACACAGTATCTGCATACGGTTTTCCTTTTCGGTGGGCAAAAAAAACGCCCTAGGAAGATTCCAAGGGCGTCGGGGGGAGTGTCGTTGATAGCGTTACGGGGTTACGTCTTTTCCACGCACTGAGTGGTCCACTCAAACAGCGGACATAAAAAAACCCCACCGACCTTTCGGACAGCGGGGCTTTCTTGCTTCCACCAATCCCTCTTACCGAAGCAAGAGGGTTATATCCGAGGATATTTAGGCTACGAAGTCAACTGCGTCAACGCCAGTCAGTGCAACACCGGACAGCTTAACGATTTGATCAACACCAGCAGCAGTGCCGTTTTCGAAGAACACGTAGCTGTCAGCGCCAACTTGTTGAACGTTGGCTTTAACAGTACCAGTACCAACGAATACTGCGTTTGCAGCAGCCAGTGCGGCGGCAAAGTCTACAACAACCGCAGCGCCTTTGGTGACGTTAGCTGCAGCGACAGCGGTACCGAAGGAGATGCTGTCAACCTTGGTCACAAAGTCAGTGATGGTGTCAGCAGCGGCAGCAGTAGCGCCAGCGATGATAACGAACTTATCTTTACCAGCGCCACCGGTCAGGGTGTCGCCAATAGCAGCACCAGCACCGCCGCTGATGGTATCGTCACCCGAACCACCTTTGATGATGTCGGATGCAGCAGTACCCGTCACATTCAGCTTACCAGTGAAGGCAGAACCGTCGATCGAGAAGCCAGTAGTGCCAGTAGCAGCAGCAGTAGTAAGCGTCAGGTTTTGCGCACCAGTTACTACAACCGATTGGTTATCAGCTGCGGTCAGTTTCAGAACGTTGTCCGCTTGACCAACAGTACCAGTGGAGTTAACGGTAACGGTTGCAGAACCAGTTACAGTCAAGCCGTTGGTTAAGTCAGAAGCAACAGTTGTGCTACCAGCCAAGTTAACAGTCAGTGCGTTAGCACCCAGTTTCAGGCCTGCACTGCTTGTTGCCGCTTCAGCGCCAGCGCCAAAGGTCAGAGCAGTGGTGTTAGCCAGGTTAGTACCGACAAACTGACCGCTAGCACCATCGGTGTAGAAGCTGGTCTGAGTTACAAAATTGCCATCAACAGTAAGAGCCGCGTTGACAGTGCCGAGTTGTTCTACACCAACAACGCCAGTCAACTGAGCTTTCTGAAGATCGGTAGTGATGCTTGCAGCATCGCTGAAACGCAGGGAGTCAGTACCGGCGCCCAGGTCGATCACGTCGTCTTTAGCCACGTTAGCGAACTGGGTGATGTAGGTGTCGTTACCCAAACCAGTCTTGATGCTTTCGATAGCAGCGGCAGCAGACTTGTTATCGATGGTCAGGTTGCCAGTGGCAGCCGAGGCATCGATAGTTTTGACTACGCTTGCAGCAGCAGCAGCAGCCTTCAGCGTGGCGCTGACGGAACCAGAGCCAGTAATGACCAACTTGGTAGCATCAGTTGCGAACGAGCCGAGCACGTTAGTGCCAGTAGCAACAACATTCAGCGTCTCAACAGAAGCGATGTTGATACCATTGGTCGCAGTGTTAGCACCGTTCAGATTCAACGTAGCAGTGTCTGCCAAGCCAGTAGCGTTCGTGAATGTAAACTTCGCAGCAGCACCAGTAGTGTTCACGGCACCAGTAATACCGGCTTGCTGAGCAAGACCCAAGGTGACAACACCATCGAAGCCATTAACCAGGGTTGCTTTTTTCACGTCAGCATTGGCCGAAACATCGAGCACCTGGGCCGTAGCAGCCAGAGTAGCTTCAACGTTTTCAACGGCAGTCACTGTTGCGCTTGCGAAATTCCCAGTGTTGTTCACGGTAGCAGTGTTGAAAATCTTCAGGGTGTCGGTACCGTCACCGCCTTTGATCGAGTCGCCAGCACTGAGGGAAGCAGAGCCGCCATCGTCACCAGCAATGAATACGTCGTTGCTGTTGGTGCCGGTCAGGTTATCCACACTCTTAGTGAGCGAACCTGTGAAGCAAGGTCAGCAGCCCAGTTTATTCAAGGGGTTGCGACCATTTCTGGATCACCCGTTTCCCCTCACCCAGCGATCACCTAACTGCAAAAAGTATGCATTGGCCCCAATTGCCATACGAGGTTTCTTTGCTCAAATCAATCGCCATAATGGCCCCCACCAACCACCCAACCCAACGAGTCAGCCCCGTCCAGGTCAAGTGGACGGCGGGATTTCCCCGGTCGGTCCTTTGGGATTTTAACCAGCTTTGACCGCTGCCGCTGAAGACCAGTTGGTGCCAGTCGCATTGGCCGCTGCATCCACCGCCGCGATCAGGGTCTCCTGTGACAAGTGGCTGTAGCGCTGGCTGGTTTTCAGTTGCGTAT
>NZ_LT607445.1 GCF_900095225.1 Pseudomonas sp. UMAB-08 | reverse complement strand
CGGCGAGGTCATCGGTCTTGAGTTCGGGCAGGCTGATCGACACCGTGTACAAACCGGTGCGCGGGTCGACCCCGCTGTGCAGGAAACTCATGAAGTTAAAGGCGTTGGAATGAATGGAACTGGAGGCGGCCATGATCATGAACCTCGGGTAGGGTATTAATGTGCGATAGACCGCACCGTGCACAGTAATAACCTGCGCACGGCGCACACAAGGGGACTTATAGAACGGTCAGCAGTAGGGTGTTACGGCTGTCCGCCACCGACATAGGTGCAAAACCAATACTCAATTGATGATAATTACCGTTTTTGTCCAGTAGCTTGAGCCGCAAAGGTGCTTCAAGTCGGCTATCACTCCAATACCTGATGTCGTCGGTCCGAAACAGTCCTATAATCAACTGCCCCTCCCCCACGACTTCCGTCCCTACAATATTGCTATCCAGAGGATGATTATAAGCGTCAACGACAAGCGACATTCTCTCGTCGTAAAACATTGTTTTTTCGTCACCCAGTACTTTTTCATTATTGAACACATAGCCCGTGTAACTGAACATGAATTCATTCTGATAACGGCTTTCCCACTGCACAACCGACTGATTGCCCTCAAGTTCGAATCTTACGAACCTCACCGGCCGGCCATCCACGCCCCGATAGTCCAGAGACCAATAGTCCGTGGTGCGCAGGAAATAATCATAATCATCCTGTTCTGGCGGGTTCTTGCCACCGCCCGCGACACGCTTGGGTTTGAAGTCGTAGTGCCCTGGAACAAACGAAGGAACAACCACGGGCACAAGTTCAATATTGTAAGGCGGTAGATCGCTATTTTCATTTGAATTATGCGGTCCAAAAAATGCGTCGATAAAGCGCGCATGAAATACTTCCGGATCGGCCGCGCGCGTGTGTACAAACACCCGACGCCGGCTAATGCCATTGAGTAATTCAACGGGGTTTTCATCGACAGCCTGCGCAACACTGTCACTCCGGCTAAAGCGATTGGACTCGGTACTGACTGCCCACTGGTAAGCAGCATCGGCCTCGAAGCCCTCTTGGCCGATATCCAGATAATCCAGCTCCTGCCCTGAGTTCCGATGGACGATTGTCAGGGTACTGAATTCCTCCTCGGTGATGGGATAATCCATACCATTGACATGCTCAGTCTCAATCTCGACATCTATCGCGATCTGCTGATAACCATTGGCAAACGCCTTGGTATTATTTGCGGGGGCAGTCAGTTTGAAACTGACCACCTTGTCCCAGGAGGGTTCGGCAACAAAATCGGACAACTGGATAATGCTGTAGCCGGAGACCCAAGCTGTACCATTGATCACAATTTCGCAACGCACCACACTCACAGGAGAAGAAAATTGCGCAGGAGAGGTAAAAAGCCCGGAAACACTCACCGTGCCGCCCCCACTGAAAACACTCCAGCGTTGATATTCCTGAGGATAAGTCGTGGGGACGGTAAATTGCACAGCTACAGAGCGCTGCATATCAAAAACAAAAGGCGGATCTATGACCAGTAGTTGACCGACCTCCAGCAGCAATACCGTTGCCTGAACCTTAGCTCCCGTTAGCGTGTCTTGGGCTTCGATTTTCTGGACCGCAAATCCCTCGGGCACCGCTAACTCAACGGGCGGAATATAAGTCGCGCTGTTGCCGTTGGTCACCAAGCGGCCGAACTTCGGCTCAACTAACGTCCAACTCAGGTTTCCCTCGCTGAGCGTGGACCCCGCAAGCTGCAATGGCCGGGGCGGATTCACTATATAATTGACACTGGACTGTGGCGAGAGCGCCATGCCGTCAAAAGCTACAGCCACCAATGCCGAAGCCTGACGTTGCTCACCCGTGCCTGGGTCGATGTAGCGGGCAGTTACCACATTGCGTACGACTTCTTTACCTAGCAATGCCCGGGCGACAGTAGTGTAAAGCCCTGTCGAGGAAATCTGTCCGGCCGAACGCGTTGTATTGATACTGCGCACAGTCCAGGTCACATTCGCTACTGTAAGGGTTTTGCCTGCCTGAACCACGTTGAACTGCAAGGAGCTACCTGCCTCAATGATCTTGAATAACGGGTCCAGCGTGATGCTGGTCAGTGTCGGGTCGAGGTTACCGAACACAATCAAGTCGTAGGGGTCATGCCGGGAGCTCTCGACAAAAATGTTCTCTCCTGGAAATAACAGACTGTTCAGGATGTCCAGCCGATCCTGTTTCACGTACTGTTTCATGTCCTCGGACAACACCAGCGAAGCAGAATAGAGATCATCACCCGAGGCGTTCTGATCATCAGGAATCAAGTAAGGAAATCCACTGCCTTCGGAAGGAAAACTTCCAGGTGACGGTTTGCCCCTGAGCGAGATGAAAACCAGCACCCCTCCCTCACCGTAGTTAGAGGCCTTGGCCAACTTAGCCCCCGGAGCAGCTTGCGTTCGGATATAAAAATGGGTGGGCGTCAACGGATTATAGCCCTTCAAATCGAGTGTACCCAACTCGAAGACACGTTTATGGCGCGGCATCGTTTTCAAGAAAGTTTCGAACACTGTGCCAATGCGATTTTGTGCGCTAAGTTGATCCGCCAGATTGCACTGGAACTTGAGACTGTCCGCCAGGTCCAGCATCACCCGCCCGCGCTTATCGACTTCACCGACGACCATGGCCAGATTGATCTCCATCACCACTGTAAACCCCTGTTGCTCAGAGATTTTGAAGTTAGAGAGAAGCGTGGCCGGCCTTCCGACCGGCTTGGAAAACAGAGTAAACGTGCCCGCCATGATGCCCAGGGTCAAGGTAGCCTTGGAATTGTCGAGCGACGCCGTTTCAAACGACAACAGAGGTTTGCTCAAGACGATCGAATCCAAGTTAACCCATTCCGTCTGATCGTCGGTTAAAAACACGTTGTTAGCGTTAATTGAAGGAAGAAAACTTGATTCGTTAAATCCAGCGACAAACTGCTGCTCCAAAAAACGATTGAGCCGGCCACGATTGAACATCGAAATGGCCCCCCATCCTTGGGTGATCGGCTGATTGTTCATATAATCAAGCAATTGAGCGCGTGAGTTAGCCATTGCAAAACTCCTGACAGAAAAATCGACCAACAATCTAATTCGACATAAACCGCAACCCAGGAACTAACACCGGCGGGTATTCAAATAACGGTAAGGGCAACAAAATAAAACCTTCAAACACCATTCCCGGAACCGGCTCAAATTTAGCGACAAGTAAAGCGAACCTCTGATCAAACGTGGTCGGTTGAGAATAAATACCATTCTCCACTTTCCCTGAACCCGCAAGCGTCTCCCAAACCAAATACTCATCCGCTATGACATTAACGCCAGCCTTTACCTTCAACCTAATCTGATTCGCGGGCAACGAAGCGTCCTGATCCCTGAGGATACTCAGTGTCGCAGTTGCCAGGATGGCCAGTACGTATGCCGATTGGGACTTGCCGGTCAGTTGATTTGTAACCACTATTTCGTCGAGCACAAAGGCCTGCGTTGCCGACTCAGGAGGGGCTGTATAAACGTACTTGCCATGCTCAACCTCCAACAACCTGTCGTCCTGCGCGTGGCCGTTTAGCGTCGCGATTAAACGTCCAGCCCCCGCCGTGCCAGCTGACAGCGTGCGTTTGAACCCCCCCGGGCATATTTGTATCTTCGGGTTGACGGTGACGTCGTTAACCACCACCGACACTAATACGGACTGGCTGTAACTTTTGTCTGGGGTGGTGGCCGAAACTTTTACACGGATGAAGGCTCCACTGATATCGCTCTTGCCCGGTGCCTGATACAACCCTGTCGCCGTATTGATAGAGCCTGGAGAATCAGTACTGCCCAGAATATTTTCCACCGTCCATACCAATCCCGAATGTTCCGGGTCAGTTCTGAACTGCAGAGTGTCGTCAGCGCCCAATATCGGTTGCTGCGGGGTGACTGAAAAATGAGTCAGTGTAGGGGCTAGCCGACCAAAAATAGCCATATCACCAGGTGCCAGTACGGCATCAAGCTTTATGACTTCGCCATCCCTGAACAGTAAATCTTTCAATACGAACACACTAATGGATGGCATTTTTCTCATGAACGATAAGAAGTTTTCAGTGATCGCGTCCCTGGCATATTCAAGATGAAAATTCTTAATTTCCTGAAATGAAGAAAATACAAAAATATCATCATATTTATTCATCTCCATATCTAACTTTACTGTGTGCGGCATAAAAGGCAGGAGTTCTACTTCCTGAGTCTGCTCATTAACACTGTATGCATAATACACCTCGACCGTCCAAGTGGTCGTGAAGAATCCGTACGAGTAATGCGCGGCGCCCTCAGCTTTCGTCACATACCTTATGTCTGCCTGTTGCCCTTTCCAAGTGATTAATACGCCGTTACGTTCAAGTTTTATAAAGAGGCCGAACTCGCTGCCCCCTCCATCTGCACTGCCAAAATCGAAGTCTATGTGTGATACATAACGATACCTACCGGTAGTAGAATAAGTAACGCCGGGCATTTGGTACACACCACTTGTCGCCCGCAGCGTGAAAAAACCTGACGCATCAGGTTGTAACGTGTAGTGTGCTTTCCCATATTCACTGGCGGCCACCACTCCCTGACCAATAATAGTGTCCATGAGCAGCTTGTGACTAAGCACAACAGTCGCACTGTAATCATCACCTGAGTCATCCGGAATCAGGTATTTAAAGGTCGAGTCTGGCCAGCCGCCATTATTCTCCCCTTGCATCGCGACAAACACGATCACCGCCCCGTCACCATAGTTTTCCGCGGCGCGCGCGGTTGCACCTGGCGCAGGTTGTGTACGCAACGCAATGGACCTGGGTCGTATCACTTGATCAGTGAGGTGACTCACTTCACTGATGGGTAAAATCCTTTTTTCATCCGGCAACGCTATGAACAGTGTCTGAAAAAACTCCCCTCCCAGCTTCTGCTCATGCACAAAGTCAGAAAATGACAAGGAAAAATTGCTACTTTTCTTCAAATCCAATACAACTTGCCCGACACTGTTTATGCTGCCCGGGACATCCAAAAGCTCCACATCCAACGTTAATTCAGGCCCGTTCAGTGGGTCAACCACATCCACGCGTGTGGCTTCTCTGCCGCCAGGTACATCACTGAATGTTACTTGAGTACCACCCACTACCTTCATCATCAACGCCGCTCTGGAGTCCTTCAGATTAGCGTTTTCAAATGACAGGCGGGGATAGTCTAATACATAGTTGTAAATATACTGCCCCACGGTGCTAGAGTCACCGACATAGCCTTCAACGGGATCTAGATAAGAATGGGTACTAAAACGACTAACATAGTCGTGCAGCAGAATCGTATTAGTTTTACTTCTATCAAATGCTAAAATAGCCCCCCAACCCATGGTTTGAGGTTTTAACCGCAACCACTCTTGTATACTTTCTTTTGAATTCCCGGCCATGACATTATCCTCTCGGTAGACCCACCGCTCTAGACAACTTAACTGAACAACTTTTTTTAAACTATCGTTAGCGATTCGTTCTGACTTTCCAGCCCTGCAACACCCTATCAATCCCTCACCGTGAGAGAAACGGAGGGAAAGGCTGTTTGCGAGTTACCCTCATCAAAACTGACACTGACCTCTATCGTCAGGTGTGCGCCGGGGCCTAGTTTTTGCAGATAATCAAGCCCTAACGTTGCCTCGACTTTGCCTGCGATCAGGTGCGCCGTAGTTATCGGAAAATGTTCAAGCAAATAGATGTTCGTCGAGCTTTTGGCCTGGATGGTGAGCAATTGGTCAGGCGCCATGAACTTCCATCGCTCCAACGTAAACTCCGCGCCGGTAACCGGCACTTTGCTCAATGGCAGGTTTCCGAGGGACGCCTGTGCGCATTGAATCGTTCTAAACCCTGCTTTTGGTACGGTAATCACCCTCAGGTCAAAGGGCATGGAGGTCGCGACGGCTTCGCCGGGGCGCATAACCTGATAAAACACGTTGAGGCGCTTGCCCATATTTGCCGGGACGGCGGCAGCATCAATAACGAATGTGCGCCGATCATTTGCTTGAGGTTCGGTCACAATGGAGTGACCGGTGGTGCCATAACCGTCCCAATGGACCTGGACCTTATCGTCATCACCTAACCGCACTTCCTCCGGGATCTTGATATTGACACCCCTTCCAAGTCCCTCCGCTTCGATAAAGCCCTGGCTAGGACCGGGCGGTTCCTCCAGAGCCCCGACAACTATCGGGGCTTTGGGTCGCCAGGACGCACGCACGTCTAGCGCCAGTCGCTCTGAGGACTCGGCAATGCCGGGCCTCGCATACTGATACTCCAGGGTCACCGTATCGCCGAGGTTGCCCTGCAGCCATTTTTGGGCGACGGTGAATGAGAGCGTGCCACTGTCAATCATCGCTTGATCGACCCGCAACGACTCTACGACACTGGCGCTGGCGAGCCGCCCCATGGCATACAACAAGACATCGTCCCCGACTTGAATGCCCGTATACACATTCGCTAACAGCGTGAGGCCTTTGGGAAAAAGCTCGGGGTCAATTGAACTGCCGCTGTGATTCTCGATGGCGACTGCAGGCAAGCGAACTTGCGATGGCTTGACGATGCTGATCGTCTGCGGTGGCGAATCGACCGGATTGTCCGAAGGGCTGGCGTAGGTGATGCTGTAGTTCATCTGCGCACTGCCACCGCGGATGAAGTCGACGTACGTTCTTTCCAGGCTCCAGATCATTACCTTTGTAAGCTCACCGACGTTGAGGCTTTTTGTGTTGATGTAAGGAAGGTCTTCGTCGCCGGCATCAAAAAACCCCTGCCAGGTGATCCTGACCTTATCGCCGACAGCCATGCCCGGGTAAGGTGGGATTACGAGTGTGAACGCCCCACTACTCGGTGGCGCATCAGGGTCCAACGCCAGATCATGAGACTCTCTTAGTTGCACGACCGGGAGGGAACTGTCCATGCGGCGAACTCCTTGTACACACTAAAATCCGGCAGTCGGCCATTAATTTCCGACGACAGCACGACATGACATGGGTCTAGGTGTACGCCTGATCAATAACGCTGCCTACCTAGCAGAACTGCTAGGTAGGCAAATGTCAGCGTGGTGCTATCGTTAATTGAATGGAGTGTTCAACCACGGAGGCAAGCAAGAAATGAATTTTTTCATAATAGCGCGCCGATTATTGATTATCCTGCTTCTCGGAAACTTCGGGCATGCACTGGCTGGCGATACCGATAAAATACAGAGTGAGGGGACTCTATCTTTTTACTTCAGTGATGGGACGCCACAGTGTAGTTTTCCTGCAAATCCTGGAACACAACTATTTGTAGAAAAGCCCAACTCAAGTGGAAACTATCCGTGTAAGCTGCTGAAAACCGGTGGTTACTTTGAATTACGAGACGTACCTTCCACTACCAGAATCTGGCTCGTTACAGGACGGCCAAAACAGGGCCAGATAGCATCGAGCCCAAAAAAATGCGGATTATCTGACTTCGACGCGTTTAGCTGGTATGAATTATTAGTTATAAAGAACCCGACCACGACCGCCAACAAAATTAACACGCTTGACCTCAATACACTGCCGCCTGGCAACGTGATCGCACCCGGACTTAGGTTCATAAATCGACCCGTCTTCCAGACACCCGTGAATCCAAATGAAATTAATTGCGTCATCATCCAACGCTGACCCCCACCATAACCCAACTTAAATTCGGACACGACATAACACCACGACAAGACTTTCTCCGTATCCACTAACCGAGGCAACCCATAATGGCTCCTCTTAAAATCGTATCCTGTGGGTTGGTGCTTGTCACTCTATTAACCTGCCCCCGTCTTATCATGGCTGCCACTGCCATATTGCCTGCCGCCGCCGAGACACCCAAAATAACGTTGGAAGGCGCCAACGGAGAAAACCATTGCACGCTTGATTTCAAAAGCGGCACTTACGTATTTAAAAGCAACAATTATTGCAGAAATGACCAGGCTATCGGACTTGAACTTGAACACGTTCCCTCCGCCTCCAATATCTGGCTGTATGACGACTACACCTGCGACCATCACGACAGTGGTAATTATTTCTGGGTGGCACTGCGAATCATAAAAAATGACACGTCTACGCTTGAGCCCATCAACCTGGATACGTTTGCCAGCGCACCTATCGACTCGGTCGTCGTACCGGGCGTTCAATTAAAGGGCCGATATTTAAAAGCAAACGAATCAATGAAAAAAAGAACCTCGTGCGTGAGAATCGAACTTGATACACCGCCTCCGGTTTTCCCCTGAATGTTTTAGCGCACTACCTTTTTAGAACTCCCCACCCGAGGTTCATGATAATGGCCGCCTCCAGTTCCATTCATTCCAACGCCTTTAACTTCATGAGTTTCCTGCAAAGTGGAGTCGACCCGCGCACCGGTTTGTACACGGTGTCGATCAGCCTGCCCGAACTCAAGACCGATGACCTCGCCG
>NZ_LT607444.1 GCF_900095225.1 Pseudomonas sp. UMAB-08 | reverse complement strand
TAAATCGGCGTTTTTTGAACCTCAAACAGCGAGGCCGTTAAAAACTGCTGCTTACTTCAGACCTTCCCTAAGTTTTGTAATACTTTCCTGTGCGCCGGCATCAACCAGCGCGTTAGAACTTGAGCCTGTCTTGATACCGCTCAGTCTATCTTTCAGCAGGTTTATCTGAGCATCAAGGCTTGCGATCTTAAGTAGGGCACCTTCAGAAATAATCTCAGGTTGTTCAAGCTTAACCCTGCTGTGATCAAACACCCCTTCTACAAGACGTCTGTAGCTTTCGTTGCGCAGCAGCGTCACATAGCTGAAGGCGCGGACGGCCTTGTTATAGAACGGGGAATTGGGGTCACCTGCCTTCGCAGCACGGATCTCGCTGACGACATTAGCCACTGCCCTACAGTAGTCGGTCAGGTTGCTGTACTTTGTGGCATCAACGACGCGCAACGTGTGCTCGATGATCTTTTCGATATGCGCAGATCGTTCGGCAACGTATCGATCAAACGTCGAAGGTTTCCTGGGACGGGGCACATTGGATTTATTTTTCATTTATCTGCCAACCAGCCTCAGGCGACCATCTGGATCAGTTTGGGAGCATCTTTAGCGACTGTCGCCAGCCGCTTGATCGCTTCGTGTTCTCCAGTGCTTGCTGCATAGAGCTCGAATACATCGATAGCTCCAGATTTCACCATGCTGGAAATCTGCAGGGCGACTTTCGATGCCAAGGGTAATGAGTTGTCTTCACCAATGCCCAGCAGGGCTGAAAGATTTCCTTCTCTCATGAGTAACGCGTGGCGCAGGTGGGAAAGGCGAATGTTTAAATCTTCGCTACTGGTGTCGGGAAAGTTCTGGACATCAATCAGCCGCTTAAGCAATCGCTCTTCACCGGGCAAATCCAGCTTGTTGTAGTGCACGACAATTTCCTCCTTGTTTTTCACCATTAGCTCTTGTTCCAGCCCGCTTTCGTACATCTGGACGAGCTGATGCTCAATTGCTTCCAGGAGACAAGCTTCCCGGGCGAAACGATCATTTTCCTGTTCCAGTTGTTCAAGCTCGGTTCGTGTTCGGGCTTCAGGTTTGCGGGTCAAGTATCTTTCAATGACTTTCAAGCTGCCCACCATTAGCTCTTTGTACTTGTCTTTTCTGGCTGAAACGGCGGGGAGGTGAGCGACTCCCCTGATGGCGTACGGACAAGCTGAGCAACAGTTGACCTCACCGAAAAGATCAATCACCTCCTTTGGACACGTGTTGTTGAACGGGCAAATGTGCGTGTGATTGAAAGCGAGCTCGCTAACTTCCTTAGCGATGATGCGATCCAGCCCTGTGTCCATCTCCCGCTTGGCGTTCGACAGACTCATCAAACGGTGCTTGGTGATTGCCGCTACCGGGTTTTGCGCAATGTCGTCGTGCAGCGTTCGATTGATCTTCGCAATCGCTTGCGCCAGTTCAGGAAAATCGCCCGCAGTGAGCTTGTCTTGGTTGCTCATAAGGGCACTGCAGAGCATTTGCTGGTGTGTCATACCTAAGTCATTTTCGTCGAACACCGAATAGTAAGAGACCAATGCCTCCGTCTGCCCGGTCAACCACTGGCCAACGATGCTGGGCGGAAGGAACTTGATAGCCTCTGAGACAAATCCCGCCCTTAAGCCGTGAGGGGTATAATCACTCGTCAGCATACTTGCAGTGACTGAAGTGAGTCCGGCAATCGAGTTGTCAGTGATGTAAACGGGTTCGTCCGGCTCGCCTGGCAGCGATTTTGTCCAGACAAGATCGGGCACATTTTGGTCACCCAGTTCAGACTTGATGAAGTACTGTAGGCACAGCAAGAGCAGACGATATGCGTCGTAATTGGCCCAACTGCTTGGAGTGAGTGGGAGTCTGAAGAGTGGGCTATATTGGCCAAATTTTGATCCTTTATTTAAATTGTACCAAATCTTTTGTTTATAATCGGATGAAGTGCAGCGGCGATACCACGCATACTGCCTGTCTAAAAGAGCTATTACCCTACTTGATACGATAGCAGTCCATTCGCCATGAGCCTTATCGCTACTAATCAATAGAGGCGCAAGTGGTCTGCGTACCGGGCGCTCCACGTAGTTACCGTAGCGATCTACGTCCAGCCAAAGAAGGTGCTGCTGTCGAATGCCGGTTTCGCACATAAGCTGAGTCACGCGAACGTCATTCATGATGATACGCGGCTCTACCTTGCCGTTAATCTCAATGTCCGAGATTCGGTAGAATCGCGGGATATATTTGAATGGCCGTGGTTTTCCCTCGTAGTAGAAAATGGGAGAATAATTCAACGCCGAAAAATCCAGGCAAGCGCAGTTCATACCTTCAATGCCCCACAGGCCAGCCCAGTCAGAGCTGTGACTGAGCTCACTTATATTGGGACACTTCAAGACTCCCGCAACAACTCCATTCGTGGTGCCGTCTGCCATATCGTTCAAGTGCATCGTCAGGTACTCCAGAGAATCCAGCATACTCACGAAGGTAGAAAAGTAGGGTCGTGGGATCGGTTTTTTAATGGTGCCCCAGCGTTTCTGTAGTTTCGGATAAGAATCCGGAGAAAAGCTGTTGCGTACCCGATCGCAGTTGGGGATTAGCTCTGACTGAGAGATGATATAGTCGAAAAACCCCTCAATAGGATAGATTCGTTGGTAATGCGTATCAGATGTCCATTGATTTAAGTCCACCAAAGTCTCAATCAGATGAAGTAACGTTTCGGGAGGCTCTTTTTCAAATACAGCTAGATCCTTTAATAAATCATGATCTGCGGTGATATACAGTGCACAAGTGAAATCATTGAACGTGGTGGGGTATTGTTCAAGATGTCCATCTCGATTCATGAAGAACTTATAAAGATATGGGCCGCAGTAGGCGATCAGAAAATAAAGAGATGATTTGTGGTTTTTGACGTTTTCAAGGCGCCTTGATCTCAGAAATGCTTGATAGGTAGAGGAAATCATTTTACAAAAGTTAATAACCTTATCCGGCAAAAGCGTTAATCCGCCTGGTAGTGCATCATCGCCATCGATCTTGAATGCTTTGTTCATGTCGCGTGCATCATTAAATATGTTCGCAAAGCTTGCGATGCTGTGAATGTCTCCCTCTAAGTATTCAAGAGTTTTGTCAGTCATCTTGTCGCGAGCCGTTGAGGATTTTTTACTCTTGAAAACTGGGTCGTTGAGTTTGCGGGCTTGCAAGAGTTGCGCACGGCTATCTTCAAGGATATTATGGACAGTATCCCGCATTAATGGATCGTTTGAAGTTTCTGCCACAAAGAGTGAGAAGTCATCAGTATAGTATCGTGCTAGTTCAGACTTATAGCCAAAGCTTCTAAGCTTCAGGTCGCGCACCGTTTCTGCATTAAAGTTTTGAGTGTTATATAGATTTGATGCTAGGAGTATCCTGAGCCAGTAGGTGGCCCTCAGGTCACGATTTTTCTCAGTCATAGCGCCGGTATATCCGAGCGACGATACCGGGTTAATAGCACGGACTTGTACAAGGAGAGGGCATGTTTCGGCCTGTTCCCGAATCATTTCATCTACAATCAAATCACAGTTGATCGGACTCGACCACCCAAGTGGCAGAATTATCTGTTTTTCTATCCAGAGACGCAGGAAAGCGATTTTCATTATGGAGCAGAGCTGGGGGATTCTTGCCTTCGGGAAGCTTGGAATAATCTCTTTTACAATAGCTTCCCTCTGATCATTTGCTGAAAAGCAACACGTCAGTAGCTTTTCTACTTGGAGTCTGTGCACTCCAAGGAAGGGCCGAGAGCCCAGGTCGTTGAGTGCAAGAAGGGCTTCCCGGTGCCGACCACCGCTAACGCTGTTATGAAGCCTCCAGAACCGGTGCCTGACATCGATCATAGCCAAGTCAAACGCAGGGCCGACTTTCTTCTTTGGAATGAGCCACATGGGGTCGGTGTGAGATGGATTGATCATGCGGCCTCCAAGGCGAGTTGTTGAAGTTGTTTGATTTCTTGTTGATGAAACGCGATGCGCGCTTCAAGAACAGATTTCGGCCCGCCTGTAAGGCGTGCAAGGTTTGCGGCTGCTAATGTTGCTTGGAGCAAATGAGCGTCTTGGCGGGCGTAACGTTTAGTGGTTTTACTGAGCTTGTGTCCCATCAGTTTCTGGACGGTGTCCAGGTCGAGTCCGTATCGTCGGTTACTATGAGGATTAGGATTGGGGCAATGGTTAGTCAGGTAATAACCGTACATATGCCGCAGACTATGGAACCCATAGGCTTTTCCTGTCACCCGCAATGCAGCTTTGCGAAAACGCTCATAGAGAGCCTGGTAGCTGTTATGCATGGGGTCGCCGTTTTTCAAATTTCTGACGAGAAAGTCATGCGTAACGGGGGCAAGATAGTGCTGTTTGCGCAGCCCAGTATTGTATTCCTCCAGTGCGATCCAAAACATGGACGCGAAGGGCTCTATCAAGAAAGTCTCAGGGTGGGCGCGGCCTTTATGCGGGAGTGAGTTGATTTCGCTCTCGGACAAGTATTTGATCAGCACGTTGCGTCGAGTGGCCGGATCAACGATCAGAACCCGGTTAAATTCTGACTCCACCTCAGGTTTGATATCCTTCCAAAGCATGGTGAGCGCTTCTGAAACACGCGCTCCGCAAGCAGCCAACAAGCTCCACAGCATTCTGTCCCGGCGGCACGTCGTGCTCTGGATAAGCTCCATGCACTTGTCGATTGGGAAGGCAAAGTCATCGCCACCGTACATATCCGTATGTGCCAGCGATGAAGGTTTGGAGATGGCAGAGAGCCCTTTGCGTTTTATCCGGCGTGCGCCGCCCGCCAGACACCCCGCCAACCAGCTGTTTGCTTTGATCGCCGCACGGACATTTTTTGGCGATTCGATACTGACGGTCTGGGCTAAGGAAAACCCTGATAACGACTTGGACGCGATGTACCCTTGAATTTCCAGCTCAATCAAACCCAGGCGCAAGCGTTCGCTGGCATCAATAAAATGATTGAGTGCTGCAAGTGCAACACCGACTGAACTTCCCGAAAGGTGTCGATCTCCCAGTACGTAGGCTGCTTTTTGAATCATTGGAATATCACTGTCGGTTCCGAACACCAGAAAGCTTTCGTAGCTATCAATGGTCTGCGCAAGAAGGATAGGAGTGAGCCCTTTCTCCTGATAGGTAATTTGTTGGAGAAGCTCTAGAAATACCTTGTTGTATTCAGAATAGATCTTCGTGGTTCGTTTAGATCTTTTTCTACTCAGCTGATGAGACCAGCTGTCAAAGAAATCGTCCTGTAACTGATCACTCGAAATAAGCCTGTAACTCTGCCGACCATTCCTCTCGGTGGGAATGAGTGTAATTGGCGGGGGCAGGCTCAGCGCCTTTTCAGGTGGATGAAGTTTCATATCTGGCTCCGGTACTGCAGGGATAGCCAAATAGTTACATGAGAGATTACAAACATGCAACTGCCCGTTGCTGCATGCTTTACTATGTATACTTGGTATACAAGTGTGTCAGGTATATATGCTTATCATTGATATATAACACTATATATCAATGATAATGTTCTTTCCAAGTGGTACCTTTGGGAAAAGGGGCGTGTTTTGGGGCAAAGGATGCCCATCTTGGAGGCTTGTCCCTCTGCGTTAGCGACGGGCTGAGCCGAGAGCCGCACTGGGAAGTGCTGTTCTGTTAGCCAGAGATCGATGTAAGGTCGGCGTGTCAAGGGGGTGTAAAATAAATAAATATTTGTGTTTGGAGGGACTGGGAATACACCTTTCGAAGGTGGTTGGCTGCATGCTTAGGAAGAAGTAGCCCGAGGAAATGTGGTTTTAAGGTGTAGTGGCCAACTCGTTCTGTAATGACACTGGGGAATCAGGGGGACTTGAATCATCCATGCCTCTGATGATTGATGCTGAAACCCTACTGTCTCTGCTGGCTGACGTCGACACTGCCAAGATCGACGTCGTCACGTCGTTGCGCTTATCGCGCCAACGAACAGCCCCGCGACGCGCAAACTGAGCAGTTCTTGAAGGGCTATCAAGCGGCATATCGCTTTTAACATCAGGCTGACGCGATACGTTCCAGCAGTTCTCTCAGTAACGCTGACTCTCCGAGGCTCAGTACATGCACCTCGCCGAGGCTTGCTTTAAGCCCGGATGCGAATGCAGGTGCTTTTCGAGCTTGACCCAATTCAGATATCTCAGGAAGCTCAGGTTGCAGGAGGGGGCTCACTGCCTTTAGAGCGAGCCAGCTGGTGTCAGTCGAGCGACTAGTTTTATGAAGGCAGGTGAAAATCATGCCGACACAGAAGGGATGAATAAACTCGATGGCTTGTTTTTCACCCACGCGCATGCGGCCAGACTTGGCAACCTGCTGTACCCGTTCTCTCAGATAATCAATCTGGAGTTTCCAAAGGCCGGATACTTCACCGTTGCGGGGCATGCTGGTACGCAGATAGAGCTCTGGATGTCTTATTCCAAAAGCTATTAGAGCTTCAATCGCATCATAGAGGCCGTGGACGGGGTTAGCGGTTTTACCTTGTGCCGTTCGAAACGCGGCCCAGAGGTGAGTCGCCACTGAGTCCAGTAGCTCATCCATGTTCCCCACATGGTGATAGATCTGAGGGGCTTGAACACCGGCGCTTTTTGCAACGGCACGTACAGTGGCTGCACCAATACCTTCTTCCGAAATGATTTTCGCCGTGGTAGCGATGATGTGAGCGCCGAGGGCTGAATGTGGAGGGGTAGTCATGATCGTAGGAATTCAGGGCTTTCTGGCATGCTGGGGCTACGTGTTCGGGCTGCTTGAGAGGGCGAGGATGATACGTGCCGAGCGCTGGGTCGGCAATTGGCGCTTCTGCGTCGATGTCCGCGACGTAAGCAGAGGTTGGCTGAGTGGGATCTATTCAGTCTTTTATCGCTGTACCCAATCAGGTGTGGTGCGGCGACATCACTTACATGTGGGCTCAGGGGAAGTGGCACTATCTGGCGGTCGTGCTGGATCTTTGCGCGCGCCGGGTGGTTGGCTGGGCGCTATCGGAAAAGCCGGACGCCGATCTGGTTATCAAGGCGCTGGATATGGCTTACGAGCAACGAGGAATGCCTCAGGGCCTGCTGTTTCACTCGGATTAAGGGTCGCCCAGTATGCGAGTCACTTATTTCGCCAGCGGCTGTGGCGTTATCGCATGCGCCAGAGCATGAGTCGCCGGGAAAATTGCTGGGACGCGCCGATGGAGCGCGTATTCCGCAGTTTGAAAACCGAATGGATACCGACTCTGGGTTACAGAACTGCCCAAGAAGCCCAGCGCGATATCAGCCACTTCTTGATACATCGGTACAACTGGGTTCGACCCCATCAATTCAACGGTGGGCTGGCGCCAGCTCGGGCCGAAGAAAAACTTAACGTCGTGTCCGGGATTAGTTGACCACTACAGTCAGCCACCGCATGTTCTCATTCATCATTGCTCTGGCTAGCCTCCGCCTGATTGGCTTGGATGGCTTTGGTCGCGGCCACTCCTCCTCGCTTGGTAAGGTCTATACCGATGACCTTGATGTCTTCAACGTTAGGAAACCTCGAAGCGATGGTCAGCCAGTGTTCTTGCAATGCGGTTACTAGATCATTAAACCCGACCCGACCTTTGCTGGGCGACTCCCACGTGGCCTGACCTCCATGGTTCACCAGCAAAAAGATGCCACAGCTTGAGCTTACGTCGCGTAAGTAATCCCCGCAGAGCTGGTTCTCAAGCCGTTCGAAATGCCCGGAGCCGCTCCAGTTCTGCGAAAGCTTTAGTTCGACAGGTACGGGCGCGTAGGACAGGCTGTTCTGGAATCGATAATCAGGGCGCTTGTCATCGGCGAGCTGCTCTTCCTGTGGAACAACGTAGTGTCCTGCAGCGTGATCTCTCAACCACTTACCGATGAACTTCCGAATGGAGGTTTCCTGATTGGTCTGGAGCAGAATCTCTGCATAGCTCGAATCGCCATCTTCTAAATCGTGCTTTAAGTCCAGAAGACGATCAATCGCCAGGTTCCAGAGTTCACGATGGGTGGACGGCGTGCTTTCCAGCGACTCATGAAACTCGACGACCTTCGATGGTTCCCAAGGCGGCGTCTGCGAGTCGGCTGTAGCTTTCTGCTGAGCGTAGAATGCGCTCCAGGGACGTAATCGCTCGGCAGGGTGGGCCTGTGCGATTTCCTGCAATGCTAGGAATGATTCTTTCCCAGGCGTCTCCCGGATAAAAGCTAAAAGCCCATCACGAGCATTTTGGGCATCGTCCCTAAGTCCGGGGGAATAGACCCCTTTTCCTGCGCGGTCAATGTCTTCTGCAATTCGTATGTAGGTGTGCATCAGCAGATACAGCGCTTTTGCATGCTCAACCGTTTTGTAATTCTGCCGACAGCGTCTGGCAGTGCGGCTTCCAACAATGGCAATCAGGCAAAGCATGGCAAATTTGGCTTTTTCCTCATCTGAGGATAACGAGTCGATGCGAGCTGCTAGTGCCGGGATAGCAAGCACCGGCTCCACTCCAACCCACACGGCGTACCAGGTCGGCGCAATCTCCGGATTTACCTCTTCTAAGGCACGCTTGCTGGCGAGCTCAGCCAGAACCTCATCATAGACAGACGAGTTCTGCACGATGCTCAGCACGAGCTGGAGCGACTCAAGGTCGCTGATGTGCTGTGCCAGCCGGGCCATGAGCGGAGCAGCTAGCTCCCCGTACATCCAGTCCCCGCCCCAGCGCAGTCTTTGTAGCACACGATTGCCGCCTGATTCCAAACGTGGCGAATCCAGCTCGTATTCGATTTCACGCGTTACGATTTCTTGGATAAGACGCGGGTACAGCCCGAAAAGTTTGGGAAGCCACTCCGGAAAGCCGTTCAGCTCAAGCAGCCCATAGCGAGCTGCGTACTCAGCGTTATCAGCGGACATCTGCGAGAAGCGGGATGGCTCCTCTTTTGCCTCAATAGCGAGCCCCGTCAACCCAAAAATCACATGATATGGGGTCGAATTGGCAGCAGCCCCCTCCGATGGCAGCGTTGGGCAATAGCCCCGCCAGAAATTAATAGCGCCGGCACGAAACGCTTGAGCAACAGGCATGCCGAACTCACTTATGAGCGACTGCCAATTACCGCTGCTCCAAGTATTTGAAGAGGATGAGCCCTCACGCATCTGTTCCATTAGATAAGCTTGGCTTTGAGTCATCACGCCTGGCTCGGGGTTGTTTATAAGTGCCACTTCATAGGCGAGCCCCTCCTGCCAAGAGCGACGACGCTCTGTCTCTTCAGCTTTTCGTTGGGCTGCTTCCCCTTTCCACTGAGCCTGCTTGATCTCCCACTCCTCGACTTCTCGCTTCGGTGGATTTAAAAGAATTTCGAGGTTCGCGCGAAGCTCGGCGTGGGACTCGGTGGCTTGCCTGAGCTGAATCTCCCAAGAAGGAGATTTGTCATGATTCGTGTAGATGTTGAAAGCCATGCTGAGCGCCATCAGGCGATCATGCGGATCCATGAGACTCACGATTTGGTCGCAGGCGAGGCTAAAATTTTCTTTATTCAACGACCAGAATGGTTGGAAACCCAGCAACTGCCAGACTTGAGTTACGGGTTCCCCGCGATGCACCCGGCCGTTACGGGCCAATGCGACGTCATACCAGAACAGTTGGTAATCGAGTTCCGGCCAAGTAGGCACGATCTCCCGGAGTTTTTCTCCGAGCTCACGAGTATCTCGCTCATCATAAATGCGCGCCTGGGCAAGCTTGCTCAGAATCGCGAGGGCCGACTCCTCGAGCGCAAACGGGTGTCGTGCCTGGAGCAAACGAAGCACTGCCATGCCAGCTATCTCAGCAAGCCAGCTATACCTCTTGGAGATAGCGCTGAAACCATGCTCTTCAGTTGGAGGCTTGTCTAAAAGCACACCGAGCCCGCAAATGAGGGCTGGCAGGTTTTCTAGCGGACAATCCATTGCCAGGGAGGAAAGCTTCATCGCCAAGGTGTCCCTACCGCTATAGCGCTCCTTCTTCGCAGTTCTCTCGATCGCCTGTAGTAGCCAAGGTAGCCATTGGCTATCGAGCGCAAGTCCGTCAAGCAGCTCAGCTAACCATTCCCGGTTAACCTTGGAGTCTCCTGCCAGCAAAGCTAGGCGCACATCGGCTAAGTCTTGGGCCGTCCCCAGGTCGATAACTGCTCGGATTGCTGCCAAACGAGTATGTTTATGCTGAGCAGTGAGGGCAAATTGCTTAGTCTCTGCAAGTGCACCCACCACCTCGCCCTGCCATACCATTCTTAAAAGGAACCAGGCGATGTCATCGTTGGTACGGTAAAGCGTCAGAAGTTCTTTGATATCTTCAGTGAGATCGTGGTGCGCGAATCGTTGTACGGCTGAATAGTCAGTCATCGTCCAGCTGTGAGCCGGCTGTGCCAAGTGCTCGCACGCTTTGCGTAGCACGCTTCGGCGTGTACTCAGGGGGAGCTGCCCAGGATCGCCGCCTTCAAAAAATACCTCCGGAGCAACCTCCTCCAGCCGTGTACAAATGCGATCATCCAACAGCGCCAGCCAGGGTAGAACTGGACGCATCGAAGGATTGATAACCTCCAGCCCATATTGTGTACGGAAGAACAAGTTCTCAATTTTAACCCGCGAACCCGCACCACGGATCAGTTCGTGGAGCCATTCTGCTGTTAGGTATTCTCGGACAGTGCGATGGTGGAAACGAACCGTTCCATAGATGCCCGGCTCGAAAATTGGTCGATTCAGCAAGGCTGCTGATTCTGTGTCATTCCAATCCGTCAGCACGTCGCGAATGGGAATCCCACTTTTATTGGTCTCACCATCAGGGACGCGGATCGCAGACGTTTGCCCTAATGTTGTTGCTGCTGCAATTAAGCGCACGCCTTCTCTGAGCCTATCTGGAGCAATGGGCCTAGATTCGGCGCGATCTTGGTCACGCTCTTCAAGGCGGCGATTAATGCTGCTTTTCATCAGCTCTAAGCGCGAGCCTATTCGATGGTGCTCGAGCCAAAAGTCGACGAGTTCCAGGAAGTCCAGAGGGCGCGTGGTTAGCGACCATGCTTCCTTGCGCTCAACTGCGGCGCGAAACGCTTTGATGTCTTGGACGCCAGTGGCATTTAAGAAGCGATCAATCTGCTCGTCATGGATGTCGTCCAATGTCACCAAGAGGAACGACGTATCTGGCTCCGTTTTGTATGGAACCGTTTGCACAACGTCTTCAAAACCATCAGTTGCTGTGGAAGGTGCTTGCCGAGCTACGGGCCCAAACGCAAAAGCCTTCTCACAGATCGCAAGATCCGTCTTTGCGCGCCATGCTGTGCTTCGTCCAGTGATGAGTATGTGCGCCTGGGCCACAATGTTTTGGGTCAAGCGGCCAAGTTTTCGGATTGCGCGCTCGAAATCTTTCGGATCATTTAACCGAGCCTCGTCGACTGAATCCATGAGCAGCCAGCCCTCGGTGCCTGAAGCGAGCCAGCTCTCGAACTCATCAAACGTCCCCACCTCGAAGGCGTCCTCCAAGTCTGAAGTGACGTTTTCAATACGAAGAAAGAATGAAGTTTTGCCTTGGCTCCGGAGCTGGCAAGCGACGTTTCGGATCTCAGCAGTTTTACCTGAACCCGCCTCGGACAGCAGTATCACCCGATGATGAGTGAGCAAATCAGGCCAGCGGAGCTCTCCGTGCCGGCTATGCCTACCGCTCAGGCCTACATCGTCAGACGCATCAGCATCGAGAGGGATTTTGGAGAAGGTGCGATCAAGGTCAATGAAGGCGTCCGAGTGCTTGGTCATAGCGAGTCTCAAAGCAGGTCAGGAGCAGTCCCGACGCGGGCTGCAGAAGCTCTGCCATCCTACTCGAAATGCCACCTCCACCGGTGCCCCTGGCCTCTGCACCGTAGACATCTCCAGCTCATTCGCCAAAGCAGCCGTTGCGGCTTGAATTTCATCCAGGGCGAAGTCAGGGTCACCGCCGGTATTGCCTAGCTCGGTCTTCGCTGCGGATAGCTCGACATAGACGCCATCTGGGGGAAGTGTGAGTAGCTCAGATGGCTCACCAGCTTGTAATGATAAGTGTTCACAAGGGCTGGCCAGCTTACCGAAACTCGGGGCAGTGTCAGACTGCCGACATTCCGGGTCTAATCATCACATTCAGGTAGGTAATCACATGATTTTATAGATGTCGCTGAGCGTGCATTCAGCTGCGCACTTGGGGGCGTTTGGGGGGCTTGCATGGAGGGCCCGGTTTTGCTAACGTCTAGCGGATTAGATGCGTACGGAATAGTGGTCTAGAACTCCTATTAATAGGGGGTACCTTAGATAAGAGTTCGAATCCCATCGCCTCCGCCATATTTGTACCGAAAAGGCCCCGTATTCCGGGGCCTTTTTGCGTTCAGCGTTTTCTGTTTTCCCGCGCGCGTTGCATTAGTGCTAACTCGCCCGTTGTCCCTGGGCTGTAGCGCAGTCGCCGATGAGATCGCTCGGAGTGCGCTCAACGTACGTGAAATTTCCGAGCAGGTGTCTGCAGTCAGTGGGGTGTCCCGTTCTCTTTGTCAATGTATCAACTCGTGAATTAGCTTGCCCTCAAACAGGCTGCTCACTGCCTGCCCAAACCGGCCTGGTTCCGGAAAGACATTACAAGGATTCACGTTATGGAGCTGTCACTGGAAACGGTTGCCCTTTTCTCCCTTAAGCTGGCTTATGAGAAGGAGGGCGACAGTCCTATTTTGCGTCAGGACACGATAATGGGTGGCTATCAGAAAGACGAGTTCGGCTTGCTTGTGCGTAAAGGTGATATCGAAGCTATCCAGCTTAAAATGGGCGAGTGTCTGAATTTGGCATTGAAAGCTTTGGGCGGCGCGGATACGCCGCTAGGGCGCGAGCTTCAAAAGCTGGCAGCATGTTTGAGTTGCGCCGAGACGATGGGCGCGCTTGATGCTTCGTTGGCCGCGCTCAAGGATTACTTAAAAGACGTTCAGTGATAAGCCGTTGTCCAGGGGGGGGGGCGTGTGGCGAGAGGAGGCGTCTTGGCTCTGGCCGAGCGATCTCTTTCGTTCTTTCGGCAGGGATTAAAGAAGGCTATTTGCCGGGGCGCAGGCCTATCATCTGCGGCGGGAGTCGACTAGTACTCTCTATATGCCTGCAGAGCGCGTTTTGGAGATCGCTCCGGAATCGCAGGAAGGCCTGGCCATGCAGCGCCGCCGCATCCTCCGGCAGTTCAATCACCGCGGTGTGTTGCCCTTCGGCATGCAGGCTGCCTTGATGTAGGTATGTGCTTCATTATGATGCTTGTCAGGAAAACACTGCTGGGTGTGCCCGGTGGCGTGGAGGGTCTTTTGACGGCGTCATTCTATATGTTGTATCTGTGCAGAAAAAATTTGGAATGAGGGTTGACCTCTGATTTTAATGCTGTACTATTCGCCTCCCGCTAACGAGAGACGTGAAGTTGATCGAAGCGCAAGTGGTTGAAGTTGCAAAGGAAACTTTGAAACTTGTTAAAATAACCGCTTGACAGCAACAGGGGCTGCTGTAGAATGCGCGCCTCGGCTGAGACGAAAGATCTCAACCACCCGCTCTTTAACAATTGAATCAAGCAATTCGTGTGGGTGCTTGTGTTGTAAGACTGAAGTCAGCTGATTATCAGCATCACAAGTTACTCCGCGAGAAATCAAAGATGTAACCAACGATTGCTGAGCTAAGTTT
>NZ_LT607443.1 GCF_900095225.1 Pseudomonas sp. UMAB-08 | reverse complement strand
GCGCGACGGCCGTCGCGCTGACTGATGATGGCTGAGCGTACACGACGGTTCAGTTCGGTCTGTTCTTCTGGACTAAGGATAATCTCTTGGGCGTTCACTTGCACCCCGAGTGCTGAATGACAGGGAAAGTGTAGCCAAAGATGCAGAAAATTTATTTCGAAAACATGACACTAGCCAAACTAAGGTTGATCACCCTGAAGGTATGTTTGACCTTAGCTCGTGTCTGCGACTAAACGCATTTGATCTTGGGCGACACGCGGTCAATGACGCATATTTTCCCATGTTTGCGTCGGCCCCTGGGCACAGTGAACATCGACCAGCTCATGCCGCACCTTGTGTTCGGGGCGCTTACGCAAGCCTTTAATGAAGCACGCTCGGATAAGCTTTTTTTCAGGGGCTGTCAACGTCCGAGTAACCGAGCTAGTCCGACACTCAGCGGTGTCGGCTCAGCAAGCTTTAAGCGATCAAGCAAACGCCGGTTGTTGGCCCGCGAGTGACGGATATCACCAGAGCGGGCCGGCTGATAAGAGATCGCAGGCAACTCGCCCAACATCTCGGATAACGCCGACAGCAGCTGATTCAGAGATGTCGCTTGGTTCAGGCCGACGTTGATCGCGCCTTCTTCGGCATTTGGTAGCTCCAGTGCTTGTGTCAGTATCTTCACCAGGTCACCCACGTAAAAGAAATCACGAGTTTGTTCGCCATCGCCAAAGACTGTAATCGGTAGGCCTTTTTCTGCGCGCTCGGCGAAGATGCTTATCACCCCAGAGTAAGGCGATGATGCAGCTTGGCGCGGGCCGAAAATGTTGAAGAAGCGAAATACCACCGGTTCCAGAGCGTGCTGGCGGCGATAGAAATCCAGGTAGTGCTCGCTCGACAGCTTATCCGATGCATAAGGTGTCAGCGGAACCTCGGGCGTGTCTTCGCTGATCGACTCGCCGTCGCCATTGTTGCCATACACCGCTGCGCTGGAGGCAAACAGCACCCGCTTGATACCCGCTTGACGCATCGCTTCGCAGACGTTCAGCGTGCCTATGAAATTGCTTTGATGGGTGCGAACCGGATCGTCCACCGATGCTTGCACTGACGCTACCGCCGCCAGATGCACAACGGCCTGACAGCCCATGGCGGCACGGACCACTAATGCTGCGTCGGCAACGTCGCCTTCGACCAGTTCAATCCGAGGGTTACCCAGCGGCAGGTTACTGCGTTTGCCAGTGGAAAGATCATCCAGAACTCGCACGCAATAGCCATTGGCGAGTAGCGCATCGGCCAGGTGGGAACCAATGAAACCGGCGCCGCCGGTGATTAAGACAGGAGCATCAGACATGTCGATAATAACAATCCAGTGGGTTGAGTAGGCAGTCACACAGTGCGCGTGGTTTCCACCAATAGTTGCGCGACCTATGCGTTTTGTCGAATTTTTCCGCGCGCCGAAAACGCCAGCTTAATCACACAAGGTGTGTTAGGCGGACTTACAGCTTGCCCAGGGAGTGACGGCCCTCCACAAAAGCTGCTCCAACAACCTGAAAATCCGCCGCCACAACATAATTTTAATGTAAGCGTTTTTCTAGAGCGGGCATTGTGCGAGCCAATATCACAAAAGTATAAACGGATATTTCTGCGTGCCGACCTAGTGTACAGTCTCATAAATAAAGTTCCTCATGCCTGGGAGGCCATTGCCTCACGGGCTCGCTGTATCTTGTTCAAAATATCTTCCCCCTTGGCGCTCCAGACGTAGCGAGTCGGCTGCGTATTTCGCAGTGCCAGGAACGTGGTGATCGAGCTTTCGAGTTCGCGAACCGAACTGAAACTGCCGTCACGCAGGTACACCGTGATATCGCGAAAGAAGCGTTCAACCATGTTCATCCACGAGCTGGATGTCGGGGTGAAGTGCATGTGGAAGCGCTTATGCTTCTCAAGCCATGCCTTCACTTTCGGGTGTTTATGCGTGGCGTAATTGTCCACGATCAGATGCAATTGGAGCTGCTTGGGCGTTTCTCGATTGATCTTCTTGAGAAACTCCAGCCATTCCTGATGCCGGTGTTGGCGCTCGATGGAACTGATCAAGCGTCCCTGAAGGTAATCCAGAGCGGTGAATAAGGTGACGGTGCCATGGCGGACGTAATCGTGCGATTGCGTGCGGATATGCCCGATCCCCAAAGGCAGTCCCGGCTGGGTGCGCTCCAAGGCCTGAACCTGGCTTAATGAGATGGTCAGCCCGGCCTGAGAGACCCGGCAAGTCTAAACTTACCGGGTTTCTCTCTTTACCGAAGGAGGATCTCTCATGACTACCATGGCGCTTTTGGGTATCGACATAGGCAAAAACACCTTCCACCTGCACGGCCAGGATTCCAAGGGACATCAGGTGTTGCGTAAGAAGCTCAACCGCAGTTGTCTACTGCCATTTCTGGCACAGCTACCCGTATGTACGGTAGCGATGGAGTCCTGCGGAGGTGCGCATTGGCTGGCCCGCCAAATCGGCGAATTGGGCCATACCGTGAAGCTGATCGCCCCTCAATACGTCAAACCTTTTGTCAAAGGCAATAAAAACGACTTCATTGATGCCGAAGCGATTTGCGAGGCGGCGAGCCGCCCCAGCATGCGCTTCTGCTCGATCAAAACTGTCGAGCAACAAACCCTGGCAGCGCTTCACCGGGTTCGCGATTCATTGATTGGTAATCGAACAGCGGCGACCAACCAGATCCATGCTTTCTTGCTGGAGTTCGGCATCACTTTGTCCATCGGCCCCGCTGCCTTGCAGCGTGTGCCAGCTCTGCTGGATGACGCCACGCATCCTGTGCCTGTTCGCTTGAAAAGTGTCGTCATGCGCTTGTATCAGGAGATACAGGGGCTCTCGGCCGAGATCAAGGACATTGAGTACGAACTCAAGCAGCAGTTGAAAGAGGACGATGCGGGCACTCGCCTGCTGAGTATTCCGGGCATAGGGCCGATTACCGCTAGTGCTCTGGTGGCAGATGCAGGAGACGCCTCAAATTACCACAACGGTCGTGACTTCGCCGCATCGCTGGGTTTGGTACCACGCCAGTATTCGACCGGAGGACAAACGAAACTGCTGGGTATCAGCAAGCGCGGCGACAAGCACATACGACAACTATTGGTGCAAGGGGCTCGTGCGATCATGCAACACATCGATAAACGTGATGATGCCTTGGGGCCCTGGGTGAGAAGTTTGCTAACGCGGCGGCACTCCAACGTGGTGGCATGCGCCTTGGCCAATAAAATGGCGCGGATCGTGTGGGCGGTATTGGCAAAAGGAGGACAGTACAATCCACATCCGAACGTTTGAATGTACAGCTTTACCACTGGCTTTTGCGACGTCACTGACTGATGACAGTAAACGGCACACGACCCGACTGAAAACCTGAGATGAAAGTCAGCGTTAGAAGCTGTTGGCTTTTTAAGGACAGACGGGAGCGGCTACTCATCAAGGGCCGAGCGCTAAGAACCCGCACTCAATGAGCCCGAATACATTAGCGCAAGCCTACTTTATTGAATACAGTCAACGAGGTTGCAAAAGATGGGCTGACCATACATCGCAACACAGCACCAATGCCTTATCCGGTGGATCCAGATACAGTCCAATGACGTACCAGAATTTCTCTTGGAAGTTTGGATCGTTGGACAGTTTGAAGGTGCGTGTCAGGTGAGGTTTTATGTCGT
The DNA here is from genome assembly GCF_900095225.1 of Pseudomonas sp. UMAB-08. GTDB lineage: Bacteria > Pseudomonadota > Gammaproteobacteria > Pseudomonadales > Pseudomonadaceae > Aquipseudomonas. The sequence continues at coordinate 11,680 of NZ_LT607443.1, read as the reverse complement.
TGGCGGCCCATATGCGCTGGACGCTGGCCGGTGAGATGCCGGCGACTCGCGCCATGCTTCGACAGCTCCAGCGAGGCTGACCGATACGCGGCTGAGTGACTTGCTCAAGGGTCCGTTTCAACGCTTCGGCCGGCGGGGATGGCTTGCGACCTCGTCCGGGCAGATCCACCAGGCCTTGTAGGCGCAGCTCTTGAAAACGCTTGCACCAGTGGGTGACTGAAACAACGGAGAGACCGGTCAACTGGGCAGTCTCGTTACGAGAGCAACCTCGAGCGGCTAGCAAAATCACCCGCGCCCGACAACCGTCGCGCTGAAGGATCGTGGCTGATCTTATGCGCCGACTCAGTTCAATTTATTCGTCTTCACTGAGCACGATGTCCGGAGAACTCATGTGATCACTCCAAGCACTGACTGACCACAGAAGCATAGCTCAGGTTAGAAACTTTTTTCAGAGACGGCACACTAGCAGCACAAAGGCGGCGGCCGAAATGATGTACGCACCTATCGCCTCGGCATAGGCGGTGGTTGCAAGCGCGACGACCATAAAGGCCGCCGCGGATGTCGACCAAGCAGTAATGATCGGTTTACGGGTCACCCAGTTGAGAAACAGTTCGGTAATGCCCGCGCCAATCGACATCGACCACACCCACGAAGCCGTCAGCTCGGGGCCGACCCCGGCGACCTCGGCGGCCTGAAAGATCAGAATGAAAGTGCCACCATAGTTGACGATGACCGAAATCAGGCCGGCAACAATCGGATGGATAAGATCGCGTATACGAATGGGTGATGTGAAGAGGACATGTTTTCTTTGCTCCTTGCAAAGCGAGGTGCTTGGGTGAAGAGTAATTTATAACGCTGAAATGGCATGCTTTGCCTCTACACTTTTATGTAGTGAACCAGACTGATGTCACAGGGCACATGCTCATGATTGATGCGGTGGGTTGCCAGCGCGGCATTGCCAAAAAGATACGGGACAAGGGAGCCGATTACGTTTTGGCGCTCAAGGGCAACCAAGGCACGCTCAACGACGATGTCCGCTTGTTTTTGCAGGCACAGGCAGCCAAGCCCATACCCATGGCAATCAGTGACACCTACAGTAGTGAGATCGATGCCGGGCGCGTTGAGTCGCGCAATGGCTGGAATAAAAACCGACATGGAGCGGGCTGACACGCATCGCCATGATTCATGATTGAGGAGACGCAAGAGTTCAAGGGGCGCATCAGTGTTGATCGACGTTTCTTCATCACCAGTTTGCCAGCCAATGCCAGGCAAATCGCCCAGGCGGTACGCGCTCATTGGGCTATGGACACTGGAAGATCAATCAACCGTGCGCAAGGACCATGCACCGCAGAACCATGGCCATTTTACGCCATGTGGTGTTCAACATGGTGAACACTGCGAAATAATACTTCAAGGGCATCGGCGTCAAGGCGCTGCGCAAAAAAGCAGGCCGGGGTGACGAGAATCTCCGGCTGATTTTGAAGCGCAGTTTTTGATGGGATAGTCCTGAGAATATGAGTTTGCCCTGGAAAAAATCAACACCCCTCAATTTGTGCCCGCGCAAGGTATAGCTTGAGGTCGTTGCATAGGCTAGTGCGTTTGCTTTTCGTCGTATCAAAGCGTATCCATTATGATGCTTGGTTCGATGCCTGCAGAAGCTGTAATATGCCGCCTTTGCTTGTGCAATATTTCACCTAAACCGTACTTTCAGAGCACTTGAATGGAGTTCAAAGAATCCGCATGAAAGCTATCGTTACCGGCATCACTGGTCAAGACGGCGCCTACCTGGCGGAACTGCTGCTGGGTAAGGGGTACACCGTCTACGGCACATACCGTCGTACCAGTTCTGTCAATTTCTGGCGGATTGAAGAGCTGGGCGTCCATAAGCATCCCAATCTACATTTGGTCGAGTACGACCTGACAGACCTCTCTGCCAGCATTCGCTTGCTGCAAACCACTGAAGCTACCGAGGTCTACAACCTTGCGGCGCAAAGCTTCGTGGGCGTTTCATTTGATCAACCGCTCACTACGGCTGAAATCACTGGCATGGGTGCAGTGAACCTGCTGGAGGCGATTCGCATCGTCAACCCTAAGGTGCGTTTCTACCAAGCGTCCACTTCCGAAATGTTCGGCAAGGTTCAGGCTATTCCGCAGATCGAAAGTACCCCTTTCTATCCGCGTAGCCCCTACGGTGTGGCCAAGCTGTACGCTCATTGGATGACCATCAACTACCGCGAGTCCTATGGCATATTCGCGACGAGCGGCATCCTGTTCAACCATGAGTCGCCGTTGCGTGGTCGTGAGTTCGTGACGCGCAAGATTACGGACTCTGTTGCCAAGATCAAGCTGGGCCTGCTGGACAAGATGGAACTGGGCAACATGGATGCCAAGCGCGACTGGGGTTTTGCCAAGGAGTACGTTGAAGGCATGTGGCGTATGCTGCAGGCTGATGAGCCAGATACCTTTGTGCTCGCGACTAACCGTACCGAAACCGTTCGCGACTTTGTGTCCATGGCGTTCAAGGCCGTCGGTATCACCATTTCCTGGGCTGGCGAGGCTGAAGCCGAACAGGGTACGGATGCTGCCACGGGCAAAGTGTTGGTGACGATCAACCCGAAATTCTACCGTCCTACTGAAGTCGAGTTACTGATCGGTAACCCCGTCAAGGCGAAAGAAGTGTTGGGCTGGGAACCAAAGACCTCCTTGGAGGAATTGTGCCGCATGATGGTTGAAGCGGACCTTCGTCGTAATGAACAAGGCTTTTCATTCTGATGAGTATTGCTGGCAAGCGTGCGCTGATTACAGGTATTCATGGCTTCACCGGTCGCTACATGGCCGATGAGCTGCAAGCCAATGGTTATGAGGTCATCGGGTTGGGCAGTCAGCCCTCCGACGATGAAAATTATCACCAGGTAGATCTGGCTGATGGTTCTGGTCTTAGCACCTTGCTGGCACAGATTCAGCCAGATGTTGTTGTCCACCTTGCAGCACTTGCCTTTGTTGGGCACGGAGCTGCGGAGGCGTTCTATCAGGTCAATTTGATCGGGACGCGCAACCTGCTTGTGGCAATCGCGGATTGCGGCAAAAAACTCGATTGTGTGTTGCTCGCCAGCAGTGCCAACGTTTACGGCAATGCTTCAGCAGGCTTGTTGAGCGAGTCTACGCAGCCATCGCCAGCCAACGATTATGCCGTGAGCAAATTGGCCATGGAGTGCATGGCCAATTTGTGNGAGCGTTTGCCTCTCGTCATTACTCGTCCGTTCAACTACACGGGTGTCGGCCAAGCCGATAACTTCCTTTTGCCCAAAATCGTGTCGCACTTCCGCCGTAAGGCCGAAAAAATCGAATTGGGCAATCTGGATGTGTGGCGCGATTTCAGCGATGTGCGTGCGTTGGTCCAAGCCTATCGTGGTCTTATTGAGGCCAAGCCGATAGGGCAGACAGTCAATGTCAGCTCGGGGACTACTCATTCGCTTCGTGAAGTGATCGAGATATGCAAGGTTTTTACCGGTCACGACATTCAGGTCGAGGTAAATCCAGCATTTGTCCGTGCCAACGAGGTTAAGACGCTGTGTGGGGATAATTCTCGGCTACGTTCGTTGCTCCCGGGTTGGCAAACGCCGGCTTTGGGTGAAACGTTGAGCTGGATGTTGACGGCTGAATAATGAAGTTAGTCCTTTCTGTTGAGCCGGTCCGCTTTCCGCTGACCGGCATTGGTCGTTATACCTACGAGCTGGCTCTGCGACTTCAGCAGAGTCCTGAAATTACGGACCTGCAGTTCTTTGCTGGTCGGCGATTCCTGCCAAGCCTGCCCATTGCGGCTAACGAGTCAGGTAATGGCTATAGCTTGAAGCGTGCAGTGCAGAAGAATTTTCTGGCGATCGAGGCTTATCGGCTTCTGATGCCGATGCTGCGCAAGCGAGCATTAAAAGGGCATGCTGACTTTCTGTACCATAGCCCCAATTACTACCTGCCGCCGTTTGCTGGGCGTAGCGTTGCAACATTCCATGACCTTTCGCCATTCACTTGGGCGCACTGTCATGCCCCTCAGCTTGCCCGCTATTTGCAGAAAGAGCTGAAGACCACCTTGCTCAGGGCGGATGCCTTGATTACTGATTCCGAGTACACCCGTCGTGAGCTAGCAGAGTACTTTGCCTGGCCAATAGAGCGTATTCATACCGTTCCTCTCGCCAGCTCTGCCGAGTTCCATCCTCGCAGCCCGCTCATTCTTCGTGACGCCCTTAAGCGACACGGCCTTGAAGTCGGCGGCTACAGCCTTTTTGTAGGCACAATCGAGCCGCGCAAGAACATCGAGACCTTGCTGGATGCCTATTCCCGATTGCCCTTGGCGCTTCGTACTCGTTGGCCGTTGATCTTGACGGGTTACCATGGATGGCGGAATGACGCTATCCACGAGCGATTGGAAGTGGCTAAGCGCGAGGGATGGGCGCGTTACCTGGGGTTCGTCCCAAGCGAAGATTTGCCGTTGCTATTTGCTGGGGCGCGCCTTTTTGTATTTCCTTCTTTATATGAAGGTTTTGGCTTGCCGGTACTTGAAGCAATGAGTTCGGGGGTGCCGGTGGTATGTTCAAACAGCTCATCTCTCCCGGAAGTGGCTGGCAACGCTGCCTTGATGTGTGAACCAACGGATGTTGAAGCGTTGACTGGGCTCATACAGAAAGGGCTTGAGGATGAGTCGTGGCGTACAACGGCTATTGAAGAAGGGTTACTGCATGCCGCTTCTTTCTCTTGGGAACGGTGCGCTATGGAAACGCTGCAGGTTTATAAGACGGTGGTTAAAGGTTAATGATTAAGGTCCTCCATTTCTTCAAAACGTACTATCCAGAAACCATGGGTGGCATTGAACAGGTGATTTTTCAAATCGCCGAGGGAGGAGCCCGTCACGGATTTGAATCCGAGGTCTTGTCGCTGAGCCGCCAAGGCGCAGCAAGAGATGAAGTCGTTGGTCGCCACGTGAGTCACCGTTCAAAACTTGATTTCCAGCTTGCGTCGACCGGGTTTTCGCTTTCTGTGTTTAAGGATTTCGCGGCGCTGGCAAAGAGAGCAGACGTGATTCATTACCATTTTCCGTGGCCTTTAATGGATCTTGTGCACTTCGCCAGCCGCATTCATAAACCAACAGTGGTTAGTTATCATTCGGATATTATCAAGCAAAAAACGCTGCTGAAACTATATCAACCGTTGATGGGGCGGTTCTTGTCCGGCGTGGATCGTATTGTTGCCTCTTCGCCAAATTATGTTCAAAGTAGTCCGGTGCTAAATAGATTTAAAAGCAAGGTTCGTGTGATTCCTTACGGCTTGGATCGAGGGACATATCCAGAACCGTCTGCTGAAAAGTTAAATTATTGGCGCGGGCTGGTTGGAAATCGTTTCTTTCTGTTTGTGGGTGCACTTCGATACTATAAGGGGCTGGACTACCTTTTAGCGGCGGCTCAGACTACCCTGCTGCCGGTTGTTATTTTGGGTGGAGGGCATCTTGAAGAAGAGCTCAAGGCGCACGCGTTACAGTTAGGTCTGACAAATGTTTATTTTTTGGGTTCTTTGCCGGACGACGATAAGGCTGCTTTACTTGAGTTGTGCTATGCATTCGTCTTTCCATCGCACTTAAGGTCCGAATCTTTTGGGATCTCATTACTGGAGGGCGCTATGTTCGGTAAACCAATGATTTCGTGTGAAATTGGTACTGGGACTACCTTTATAAATATCGCTGGTGAAACAGGCTTGGTAGTCCCCCCCTGTGATTCTGGTGCCCTGGGGCAGGCTATGCTGTCTCTTTGGCAGAATCCAGAGATGGCATCCACGATGGGAAAAAACGCCTTGCGACGGTACGAGGCAATATTTTCGGCTGATATTATGGCTGAGTCCTATGCAAAACTATATAACGAGCTTTTGCAGTAATAGGGGTTAGGGATGCGGAGAGTTGAGAGTTTACGGCTTCGCGTCGCTGGCTTTAAGGCTCGCGAGATCGATGCTAGCCTCAACCTCTCCGAGATTATATAAAGACGGTTTTTTGTCTGGTCAGTATCATCTGTCGTCTCGCTTCTGCGCTTGTATCATTCAGAGTCATCGAAATGGTTGGTCGATCAATTCTTGTCACCGGTGCGAGCGGTTTTCTGGGAGCCTCGCTCGTCAGGCACCTCGCTTTATCCGAAGCTTTTTCAGTTAGGGCCCCTGTTAGACATCTGCGTGTTTGCTTTCCCGCGTCTGTAGCGGTTCTGCCTATAGCGGACCTTGATGCGTCGACGAACTGGCAGTCCGCGTTGTCTGGCGTTGAGGTTGTCGTGCATGCTTCGGCGCGCGTACATGTGATGAACGAGTCCGCGCAAGACCCTTTGGTTGAGTTTCGCAAGGTGAATGTCGAGGGCACGCTCAATCTTGCGCGTCAGGCTGCGGCTGCCGGTGTTAAGCGATTCATTTTCATCAGTTCGATCAAGGTCAATGGCGAAGCTACTTTGCCGGGCAAGTCGTTCTCGGCGGAGGACGTGCCTGCTCCTGTCGAGGCTTACGGCGTTTCCAAGCTAGAGGCTGAACAGGGTTTGTATGAACTGGCAGAATCGACGGGCATGGCGGTGGTCATTATTCGTCCGGTGCTGGTGTATGGCCCGGGAGTGAAGGCGAATTTCTTGAGTATGATGCGTTGGCTGTCCAGGGGGATTCCATTGCCCTTGGGCGCGATTCATAACCGGCGCAGCCTGGTGGCGTTAGACAACCTGATCAGTCTCATCGTTTTATGCATTGATCATCCACGTGCTGCGAACCAGACTTTTTTGGTCAGTGATGGTGAGGATGTTTCCACGACTGACCTGTTGCGCAAGCTGGCCTGTGCGCTCGGCAAGCCCGCGCGGCTGTTACCGGTGCCGGGCTGGTTGCTACAAGGCATCGCCGAGTTGCTCGGGCGGCGAAGTCTGTCCCAGCGGTTGTTTGGGTCGCTGCAAGTGGATATCAGCAAAAACCAAGCGTTATTAGGCTGGAAGCCTCCGGTCAGTCTGGATCAAGGTTTACGACTGACCGCACAACATTTTCTGGAATCACGTAACTCATGAATTATTGGTGGCTTACCCCCGCAATCGCTGTTGTATCGTTCGTTCTAACTGCTGCTCTGCGCCGCTATGCGCTTGCCCGGAGTCTGCTGGACATCCCTAATGATCGAAGTTCTCACTCTTTGCCTACGCCCCGTGGTGGGGGAGTGGCCATTGTGTTGGCGTTTCTTTTGTCCCTTGGGTTTTTATGTTGGCTTGAGGGGCTTACGCCTGCGACATTTTTAGCGGCTGGCGGGGCAGGGGTGCTGGTCGCGGTCATCGGCTTTATGGATGATCATGGGCATATCGCCGCTAGATGGCGTTTGCTCGGGCATTTCGCAGCAGCGGCCTGGGCGTTGTTCTGGCTTGGCGGGTTGCCCGCGATCAGTTTTTTTTGCATGTCGATTTCGTTGGGTTGGCTCGGGCCGGTTCTTGCGCTGTTTTATCTGGTCTGGATGCTCAACCTTTACAACTTCATGGACGGTATCGACGGTCTTGCCAGTGTAGAGGCGGTCTGTGTGTGTCTGGGGGCATGCCTACTGTATGGGTTTACTGGGCACGCTGATTTGGTTGGTGCACCTCTGCTGCTGGCTGTGTCCGTGGCTGGGTTCCTGTGCTGGAACTTTCCTCCTGCCCGAATTTTTATGGGCGATGCAGGCAGCGGATTTCTGGGTGTGATGCTCGGGGTGTTGTCTCTTCAGGCCGCCTGGGCTGCACCTCAGCTATTCTGGGGGTGGCTGATCTTGCTGGGGGTGTTTGTTGTCGATGCTACCTTTACGTTGATTCGCCGTTTGGTACGCGGGGATAAAGTGTATGAGGCGCATCGCAGTCACGCTTATCAGTTTGCTTCTCGCCTCTATGGCAGGCACTTGCCTGTCACCTTGGCCGTGGGGTTGATTAATCTCTTTTGGTTGCTGCCTATCGCTGTGGCGGTAGCCTGTTTTGGACTGGATGGAACGCTCGGGCTGATAGTGGCCTATGTGCCGCTGGTGTTCTTGGCGATTAAGTTTCATGCCGGCGAACTGGAAACTCCCGGTCGCGGTAATTAAGCATCATTGCAGTTGTCCAATTTTTCAGTGATGAAAGTGCAAAGGTACGTACAATTGCCACCGCTGATTGACACGAGGCATGGGGCCTTCAGGGGCTAATCGTTTTATGGATAAATTACGTGCGTTTCTGGTGGGGCTGCCAAGAAGGCGGAAGCGGCTGATACAGGTCTGTGCGGACATCGTGCTGGTCTGGGTTGCGCTGCTGCTGTCGTTCGTCGTTCGTTTAGGGGTAGAGGATGTGACTCATCCTTTGTTTCAGCACACTTGGTTATTTATCGCTGCTCCTGTGGTGGCTATTCCGTTGTTTATTCGTTTCGGCATGTACCGGGCGGTGATGCGCTATTTTGGCAATGATGCGCTGATTGCCATCATCAAGGCGGTCAGCCTGTCTGCCCTGATACTGGCGTTTTTCGTTTACTGGTACAGCGATCACAAGACCCTCGTGCCGCGCTCGATCATCTTCAATTATTGGTGGTTGAGCATGGTGATCATCGGCGGGCTGCGCCTCGCCATGCGCCAGTATTTTATGGGTGACTGGTTTTCGGGTGCCCATCATGTGCCGTTTACCAATCGTGATGATGGCCTGACCAAGGTTGCGGTCTATGGGGCCGGTGTCGCCGGTAACCAGCTGGTTGCCGCCTTGCGCATGGGGCGTGTCTTGCGCCCCGTGGCATTTATTGACGATGATCCCAACATTGCTGATCGGGTGATTGCCGGCTTGCAGGTCTACAAGCCCAAGCATATCCAGCAGATGATTGATGTTACCGGCGCAACCGAGCTGTTACTGGCACTGCCGTCTTCAACCCGTGCACGGCGTCGGGAGATTCTCGGTTATCTGGAAGGCTTTCCACTGCACGTACGCAGCGTACCGAATTTCACAGACCTGGCCAGTGGCCGAGTTAAGGTCAGTGATATCCAAGAGGTGGATATTGGAGATTTGCTGGGTCGCGATGCGGTACCGGCTCAAGAGGAGTTGCTGGAGCATTGCATTAAAGAGCAGGTCGTTCTGGTGACGGGGGCGGGCGGGTCGATTGGTTCTGAGTTGTGCAGGCAGATCGTCCATCTTGGACCCGTAAAACTGCTGTTATTCGATCACAGCGAGTTCAATCTTTACAGCATTCTGAGTGAGCTTGAAAAGCGCATCGCACGCGAGTCGCTTCCTGTTGAGTTATTGCCGATTCTGGGGTCGGTGCAGCACCGGTGGAAACTCCTTGAGGTGATGAACACCTGGAAGGTGGACACGGTTTACCACGCTGCCGCCTATAAGCATGTGCCGATGGTCGAACACAATATTGCCGAAGGCATATTGAATAATGTGATGGGTACGCTGTACACCGCTGAGGCCGCACTGCAGTCCGGTGTTTCAAATTTTGTATTGATCTCCACCGATAAGGCCGTGCGCCCCACGAATGTGATGGGCAGCACCAAAAGACTTGCGGAGCTGACGTTGCAGGCATTGAGCCGGGAACTGGCGCCGGTACTTTTTGGCGACAAGGCTAATGTCTCCCAAGTCAATAACACGCGTTTTACGATGGTTCGGTTTGGCAATGTGTTGGGGTCGTCAGGCTCAGTCATCCCCCTGTTCCACAAGCAGATTAAAAGCGGCGGGCCGCTGACTGTCACCCATCCCAAGATCACCCGTTACTTTATGACCATCCCTGAAGCCGCTCAGTTGGTTATTCAGGCGGGTTCCATGGGCAAGGGTGGGGATGTGTTTGTGCTGGACATGGGGCGGCCTGTGAGAATTGTTGAGCTCGCTGAAAAGATGATCCACCTGTCAGGCCTGAGCATTCGCTCGGAGCGAAACCCTCAGGGCGACATAGAGCTTGAGTTCATTGGCCTGCGCCCTGGTGAGAAGCTCTATGAGGAGCTGCTGATTGGAGATAACGTCTCCGAGACCCAGCACCCGATGATCATGTGCGCCAATGAGGCTCATCTGAGCTGGGATCAATTGAAAGCGAGCATCACTGAGTTACTGGTCGCTGTTGACGCCAATGACTACGAGCGTGTTCGTCAGTTGCTTCGCGAAGTGGTCAGCGGCTACAGCCCCGAGGATGAGATTGTCGACTGGATGTACCAGCAGGGTCGCAAAGATCCGTTATGACAGGTGGGGCGATTCTGCTGGGGGTTTTCAGGCAGTAGCAGAAGTTGCAAGTGTTCAGGCCTGCAGTGTTCTGGACGCTGATGCTGCATCAGGGGCAGTGCGGGATGATAGTTCGCTGGTTTCTTGACTTGCGCGTTTCCCGCTCCAGATAAGGCTTAGTGCGATTAAAGTGCCGACTACCGAAGCAGCGCCCCAGCACAGAAAAAAAGTTAACATTTTGTTGCTCCTGATTCGGTATGTCTTTGTCCGAACAACCGCGGATTTGAGCCTCTTTTGCTCAGCGTCAAAAAATTCCTGAACTAAATTTACCTCTAAAATTAAGTTGTTCAAGTTGAAATCCGTTATTTTTGTCGTCAAAAAAACGGCTTTTGTTTGTTTTTTCGGAGCTACTGTTGTGTGGCTGCCGGCAAGTTGACGACTTTATGTTTTGGCGTTTTTTTTGGCACGTATTTAAATGAATTATTTCATAGGGATAGAGCGGGGAAATATGGGGGTGTCGTGCTTCGACAGAATTACGTCGCTCCACGCAGAATAAGCATGGGTTTGAAAAATAATTGTTTCAAATGAACCTGATGGGCGCATTAGGACGAGGCCGATGCTCGCTATGGCTTTGCATGCACGATCAAATATTCGGTAACGCTTCGGTTTTTGACGGGGGGCGACGCTCGGCTACCTTTGAGAGGCAGCTTCGGAAAGCTGCTCTCACCCTGGATAACATGGAGCGTCACTTATGCGTACTTCTGTCCTCTCGTCCTTCTTGTTTGCCTTGTTCACCACTGCTTCGGTCGCTGTGAGTGCCGCGCCTGTTGCCGAGGTTTCAGCGCCGGTCCCTGTCAGCGCCCCAGCCATGATGCAGGCCGAGCAGGGCGAAAGAATCAATCTCAACACTGCGGATGCCGAGATGCTTCAGCGCGAATTGGCTGGAGTGGGGGACGCCAAGGCCAAGGCCATCGTGGCTTACCGTGAAGCCAACGGCGAGTTTGCGTCGATTGATGAGCTGCTTGAGGTGAAAGGCATCGGCAAAGCGATCCTTGAAAAAAATCGCGACAAGGTCAGCATTAACTAATTAGGCGTTGGTGGATGAAAGGCTGGTCTTTTGACTGGCCTTTTTAATGGGTTATGACTTGTCTGCGAATCGACTGTGCAGCAGTCGCAAAATGGCTGGATTCACCACAGCAGGAAGGTCGTGCCGACCTTATCGCAGACAAGTCAGCTCCTACCTTGACCCGATTTGCTGCGCGACAGTCCTATCAAACAATCGATAACCATCTGAAATAGATCATTATTTGTAGGAGCTGACTTGTCAGCGAAGACCATTCAGGGCGGTCCACCTGCCGCACCTCGATCCAACACCCGCTAGCAGATGATCATGGCTACAGGGTTAGACCCGAACCCGCCGGAAGCCCGTGCCGGGCTTATTCGCAGACAAGTCAGCTCCTTGTATCTCGACTATCGCTTTTCAACGAGCGATAGTTCTCGACTGATCA
>NZ_LT607442.1 GCF_900095225.1 Pseudomonas sp. UMAB-08 | reverse complement strand
GCAGTGAAACGATGCATCGCCGATGGTAGTGTGGGGTTTCCCCATGTGAGAGTAGGTCATCGTCAAGATTGAATTCCAAAACCCCTGTCTGCTGATGCAGACAGGGGTTTTGTTTTTGCGGGCTACTAAAGCGTAGATGTCAGGCGAACATAGTGCGCACGTTGTTCATCGCATCGTCGGCAAAAGCCTGCAGGAATGCTTGAAACGCTGGCAATGAGTCCGGCCAGTCTGAAGACGGCTCACCGACGATTGTCCATGTCGCGCGGCACTGATCATCACCCTGCTCTGCTACGGTCATTGATGCCCATAGATTGCCGATAGGCAGGGTGGTGTATATCAGCGACCAGGTCATATAACGCGCGTCATCGTCGCGAGAGTTAAGCTGTTCGACCACTACGTTGCCATCCTTGAACAGCTTCTTGCGTACTGAACGCACGCCACTTCCGGTCATCTCGCAGGCGTTCAGCGCCGGAATGAACGCCGGAAAACCAGCGAAGTCACCGACGATATCCCACACGCTTCGCGCATGGCTGGGTACTTCTACCGTAGAGACAACACGGCAACTTTCCGGGTTTTTGATCAGGGTGTCCGGTTGCAGATTTTCGAATGTGTTGATGGCATTCATTATGTTCTCCAGCGGGTTGGTTTAGATAAAGTCGATTTCTTTCAGGTACTCGCAACCTTTGTGCAGCAGAGCCTCTGTTTTTAGCGGATAGCATTCGCCCATACGCCGCACACCGGCTCGGGCGTTCTCGTGCCGGATCGTTGAGATGTCGCCGATGTCTTCTTCAAAGCCATCGAGATAGAACCCCAGCACCCCGAATAGCGCGTTCTGGCTGTCGACTCGTCTGAGTTGTTTTTGCCAATCCTCGATGCTGACCATCTCGAACTCCCGCCCCGCCTCACGGAACGCAGCCACGTAATCAGCCCAACTCAGCGGTTCGGGGTTGTGCAGGTTGAATACCGTCTGGCTGGCCTGATAACGGCTGGCATGAAAGCCAATGAAACGGGCGAGGAAGTCGACTGGCATCAGATCGAAGTTCATGGCGAACTCCGGCACCTGGCCCAATTGCATTGAGCCCTTGAGCATCAGCATCAATCGGTTCTTGTGGGGTTGGCAGACGCCAGTGACGCTGTTGAACGCGATGTTCCCGGGCCGGTAGATGTTTACCCATACGCCCTGATCCCTGGCGCGTTGCAGGATGCGCTCGGCAACCCATTTGGAGAGGTTGTAACCATTCTTGATATAGATCGGTGGGGATGCGGCGGCCGGTTGTTCCAGCACGTTGCCCGCGGCATCAATAGCGCTGCAGGCCGATAGCGTAGAGACGAAATTAAAGATTTTCTTGCTACGGCCTTCACACAGACGCAGACATTCAAAAATGGGTTCGACGTTATCCTTGATCAGCGTTTCGTAATCCTGAACATGGTTAACATTGGCTGCGTTGTGCACCAGTACGCCGAACTCACGATCGATGCGTTCATACACTTCGGCGCTGAGGCCCAGTTGCGGCTGAGTGATGTCTGCCGGGTAGACCGTCACCCTGCTCAGGTCCAGATGCCCGAGACGGTTTTCCCGCAGTGATTGAGCGAAGCGCGCTTGTGCACTTTGTCCACCGCCTTCGCGAACCAGACAAACAATCTCACTGGCACCCCAATCCAGCAGGGCTTGAACAATATGCACGCCGAGAAAACCATTGGCGCCGGTGACGATCACCTTATGCACATCCCCCGATTGGCTATCAGGCAGCACCGGAATGTCCAGCTCAGGGTCGGCATCGCGCAGTGCTTGCGCGCTGACGGTACAGGTAGATGACTGTGCGCCATCGTTGTCGATCAGTGCCGCAAGCGTGCGCAGCGTGGGGGCCTCGATGAAGCGATTGATCGGGATGCTGCGCCCGAACTGCTCGCGAATCCCCAGTAGCATCTGCGAGAGCAGAATTGAGTGACCGCCGAGATTGAAGAAGCTTTCTTCCGTGGAGATCTCGGCAGACGACATCTCAAGCAACTCCACCCAGAGATTGAGTAACTGCTGCTCTACAACCGTTTCCGGCAGACGTCGCGGTTGCGCGACGATGAAGGTGACCGGCAGTTCCAGTAAGGCTTTGCGATCGACCTTGCCATTGCTCCCGAAGGGCATACTCGTCAGCTCGGTGTATGCGGCGGGGCGCATATAATCGGGCAATGTCCGCTCGGCATGAGTCCTCAGTGCCTGACGAGCGACGTTGGGTTGGTCCTGCAGTGGCTGTGCAACAAACGCCATAATCCGCCGTTGCGCGTCGACGACCACCGCCACCTGCCGATACAACTGGCTGTCACGCAGGCAATGTTCGATCTCTTCTGGCTCCACGCGAAAGCCGCGAATCTTCACCTGGTTATCGCGCCGACCACAGATCTCTATGCCGCTGTCAGTCCATTTGCCGATATCGCCTGTGCGATAGACCCGCAGTCTTTGGCCATCGGGCAGTTTCAGATCAAGGTAACGCTCGGCCGTCAGCGTCGGATTGTTCAGATAGCCGAGGCACACGCCCGGCCCGGCGATATACAGCTCGCCGGGCGTCTGCTCGGGCACGGGTTGAAATTGCTCGTCGAGGATCAGCACCTGGCTATTAGCGATGGGCAGCCCCAAATTGCGATTGCTGCTGCCCGCTTGAAACACCCCACAGGTGATCAGCACCGTTGCCTCGGTTGGGCCATAGAGGTTGTAGAAACGGCATTGCCCGGCCAGCCGCTCAATGACGTACGGCTCGCAGACATCGCCACCGGTCATCAGATGGTCAAGCCCCAGTGGCCGTTCGAGCGGCAGGATGCTCAACAGTGCGGGAGGCAGAAACGCATGGCTGATGTGTTGGCCAATCAACTCAACCAGCAGCAGAGGATCGCGGCGCTGTTCTTCACTGGGCACCACCAGTTCCGCGCCGCTGAGCAACGTCGGGAAGATGTCGATCACTGAGGAATCGAAGCTAAGCGTCGAGAACTGAAGTACGCGGCTGTACTCGGACAGGCTCACCTGCTCGGCATACCAGGCCGTGAAATGGCTGAGGTTGCGCTGGCTGAGCAATACACCTTTAGGGTGGCCTGTGGTGCCCGATGTGTAGAGCGCCATGCACGGCGCCTCAGGGGCGGGACGCTGGCGCATCAGTGAGCGCGTGGGATCGTGCTCATCCGTGCTCACTTGGCTGATGTCTAACCCTGGCCATTGCTCACCGAGCGGATGTTGTCCGTCATGGAGTAACAGCACGGCACCGGCGTTTTCCAGAATGTACTGCTGACGCTGGGCTGGCTGACTCGGGTCCAGCGGCAAATACACAGCACTGCACCCAAGAATAGCGAGGACTCCGGCAAACAAGGCGGCTGATTTCGGCAGGCAAATACCGATTACCGGCGGGCCATCACCCGGCCCGATCCCCTGTTCTGCCAGTACACTCAGCAGTCGTTGCTGGATCGCCAGGCTGTGCGCATGCAGAGCCCCATAGCTGATCTGCTTGCCCCCGATGTTCAGCGCAATCCGCTCGGCAAACCGCGACAGGCTCTGATCCAGGCGCACAATCATCGGCACCTCGGCGAGCGCCAGCAGATGTGGCTGAGCGGTTCGGTTGAAGCGGTGTTCGAACGCCAGTTGTTCGAGTATGCGCAGCCCTTTTTGTTGCGCCGCGTGAGGGGGCTCGACAGTGGGCGCTTGAAGAAAATACTCGGCATCGCGGGACAGGCGGCTGACGTGCAGCGCGACGGTATCAACCAGCGTCGCAATCGCGGAGTCGCGTAATACCCGACCATTGCCCGAGGTGCCGGCGAGCAGTAATTGATGCGATATCAGACGTTGCCCGGAGGCGGTGCCTAACCAGCAGAGCAACTCCAGTTGCGGCAAGCCATGATCCGCAACGGGGCCGAGCCCGACGCGCAAACCCAAACGAGCGAGCGCGCTGAAGGCTTTTTCCTGCTGTGCGGTCAATGTCAGGCTGCCATCCTCGATCAGTATGCGCGCGCCGGTAAAAGGGCCCAGCGCCTGCGAATCTGTCAAACGATGCAACTGATGGCCATGCTCCTCCAGCTCCGCGGTCAACGTGGTCAAGGCCAGGCTCTGGCCAACCAGGATAATCTCAAGACGTTTCATCGCAATGATCCTTGGCTGGCCATAGAGCCGGGCAGATAGTCAGCCAGCGCCCGCTGCACACAGGGGGACTCGAGCATCGAGCTGCTGTTGAAAAAGCGCACGATGTTGCCCACCAGCGGGTGATGACGATTGATCGGGAAGGCCACTGCCAAGGCTTCCTCCTTGAGCGCTTGTTTGATTGGCTCGGCAACCGCCAGGTGATCGATTAGCGTGAAGTCGAAACCCTTCTGGATCTCGTGGGTCAGGTATTGGCGGATGAATACCGGCATGATCCGCGCGATGCTTTCGCGGTCTGACTCGGGCGCGGTATGCCAGTAGATACGCACCAGCCGCGCCCAAAATCCGGAGTGTCGTCCCTCATCAAGCAGGTGGTCGGCCATCATCCCCTTGATCGATTGCTTGACCGACTCGTCCTTGGCGAACGCGGCGACATCGTTAGTCACCGTGTTCTCGGCGATGGCCACGCAAATCAGCTCAACCGCACTGCGCAGATGATCGGGGGCCAAGGCCAGGGCAGCGGGTATCGCCCGGCTCAGCTCGATCTCCCGGGGTAGCTCGATGGGCGCGATGCCGGTCAGGGCGATGGTCTGTTGCATGAAATCCATCGCGACCAAGGCGTGGTAATCCTCATCAACGACAATGGTCATGGCGTCGTAACGACAGGCAAAGGGGAAGCGAATCGCGAAGTGGTTTTTGGCGATGCCGCGTGCCGTCTTGTCGACGATTTCTGTCTCGAAAATCACCACGTCGTTGATGAATTTGTAGAGGCTTTGCGTCAGGGCGAAATCGCGTAGGTGCGCGCACTCACGGGTGAACGTTTCACTGAGGACCAAGGGTTGGCGGCTGAGTGGGTAGATGAGTTTTTCATCGTTTTCGATGATGCGGCGCGGGCGCGTACGAATCGTCGCACGACCCTCCCAGGCATCGGCGAAGGACTGATAGTCGTCGGCGATCATACGTGGGACTCCATCTGTTCAGCCCGCATGCTCAGGCGCAGTTTGTCCCAGAGGGTCATACGGCTTTCGACGGCGGCAATGGCCGCTTCATAAACGTCGCGCTGACGCTGTTCGTCGCCATTGACCAGTCGTGCCAGAAGCTCTTGAGCTGCAGGGCCGTGATCTTCGGAGTCGACTTCGATGTGGCGTTGCAGGTAATAGCGAAAGGTGGGCGCTTGCTCAACGGTGATGCCCCAATCGTCGAGGATGCGCTGGAACATCAGTGGGATGACGCTCTCCCGTCCGTGCAGAAACGCCGCTGCCACACGATGAGCGGGTGCATGCAGCGCGGTGTCGAGAGTGTGTTTGACGAAACAATAAGCGGCCTGTCCAGCACCGACAGTCTGCAGCGCGGTTTCGTAGCTGACGCCTTCTTTTTGCAGCGCGACGAAGCGCTCGATGCGCAGCGTATTGGCACCCACTTCGCGCATGGCATCCAGGTACAACTCGAAATGGCTGTAATGGCCGTGGCTCAATTTGGTGTCCGACTCCTCACCCAATACGATTTCATTGATCAGGCGCGCAGCCTTGGGGTCTCTGGGGGGGAGCCACGGAAGCTGGGTGCAGGTCAACTCTTGCTGCAGGCGCTTGGTCAGGGACATAAAATCCCATACGGCAAATACATGGGTTTCCATGAAACGTCGCAGCACCTGAATTGAATCGATTTCAGAGAATATGGGGTGATTGCTGAGTGCTGACTTTTTGCGATCAAGCATAACTTCGAGGTTGTTCATGGGGAGCACCTTAGTTGTGACTTACAATCAACGGTTAGTGGGCGAGCATTGTGGGCGCACGAGGTGCAGCTCTTTAATTCAGACGAATAAAAGCCTCGACGTTGAACGCGTGAATAAGCAGTTATCTACCGTGGGTGGCTGTGTCCATTGCGCTGCAGGGTCAGAAGCGGCAGGGCGTCAGGTGGAACACGATTGAATGGTCAGTGGCGATGGAAGAAAAGTTAAAGCACTTCAAAAGCGTCGGGCAAGTTATTTTTATATTATTTGTTATGGCGTCTTTTTTAAGTAATGCCGTGTCGACTAAAAACCAGTGGCTAGGTTTTAGTTGGCGGCAAGCAACCCTTCCGGCTTATTAAAGTCAGAATATTTACTAACGAGTGAATGCCTCACTCAGAGTTGCTAAATAGTGGAGAAGTTAAGTTTTCGTATTTTTAGGCAGCGCTGGAATTCCTTCCAGTGGGTCCTTGCCCGTTCGACAACCTCCTTGGACAGCGCTAGGGGCTTTGAAGGTTTCTACTCTGATGCCAAAGCAAAGTCTGCGATATACACGGCAATGAAGAGGAGTAGAGCGCGGCCGCAAGCCGGGCGCGCTTGTAGAAGCAGGTCAGCGCGAGGCGCTAGAGGGGAGGGCGTTGCGAAAAAGGACGCCCGGAATGCGCCCTTGGAGGGGATCCGGTGTAGGGGATCTTAATCAAACGTGTTTCACAACCGCTGTAGCGGGTCCTTCAGCCTGGTCTGATCGGCCTGCAATCGCTCGACGTGGCTTGGCACAGCGTGGCGTTGCAGCTGAACGACTGCTCAAATACCGGGTGACGGCTTCAACACCCCTGTTAAGGTGGTGTTCGAGCATCGCCACGGCTTTATCAATGGCTTTGTCGCGGGCGGCATTGAGCAGCGCCCAGTGGTCATCCTGCGAGAGCTTACCCAAGCCCATTTCCGAGAGATTGAAGCGCAGGAAGCGCTCTTCTTCATTGAGCCCGTCTTCAACCAGGCGCAGCAATCTTTTATTGGGCGCCTTGGCGTAAAGCGCCATATGGAACATGCGGTTTAGCGTGCCGATTTCGGCGTAATCGGTTTCGCTTTCCAGTCTTTCGATACAGTGATGAGCTGCCGCTATATCGTTTTCGTCCAAATGAGGAATCGACAGGCGCAACGCCTCCGACTCCAACAGGATGCGCAGGGCGTAGGCGTCGACCGAGTCCTCATCAATCAGTGGTGCAACCACCGCACCTCTATGTGTCTCGACCCTTAGCAGGGATTGAGCTTCCAGTTGGCGTAGCGCTTCACGCACCGGCATACGACTGACGCCAAACAGGGTTGCCAGTTCTTGCTGACGCAACGCCATGCCACTGGGTAGACGTCCGTCGAGGATGGCATTGCGCAGCTTTTCTTCGATGACGGCTCTGGCCACGTGGGAAGGCAGTTGCTCACGTCCCAAGACGCTGCTCAAGAAGCTTTCGTTGTCGGTTTTCGGCATGCGCACACTTCTATAAATTTAAATTATTTTTTTTGGATCCAGCTCACGATAAGGACAGCCAGAAAACGTGTCAAACCATGAAAAAAAGTAATCTGAACCGCCTGAAATACCCGTTGCGCTTGGCCTCCCGCAGTTTAGGACAGAATCGGATTTAATGTTGTTCGGGTTGTAGAACAAGGCCTTCGTGCGCATCATCTTCTCAGGGCCGCAGGATGAGCTGTAGTGGTCAACTGATACTGGACACGGTTTTAAGTTTTTCTTCGGTTTTCGCCGGGGCCAACCCATCGTTAAATTGATGAGGTCGTATCCAGTTGTAGTGATGCATCAGGTACTGGCTGATATCTCGATGAGCTTGCTGGCCGGTCATGTAGCCAGTGGTCGGTATCCACTCTGTCTTCAAGCTCCGAAACACCCGCTCCAGTGGGACATTGACGCTCCTATGTCAACCGACGTGCCTCGACTCATTCAAATCGCCAAAATCAGGGGGTACAAATCTCGAATGATGTAGCGCTTCAAACATCTTTGAATGTCCTTGAAGGACAGTCCCTCAGCCGTTCTACGCGCTACGTAGGCCCTGGTTCGTGGATCACTGCGCTTACGCACCATAGCTATCGTCCACAACGCATTGTTGGCGGATCGATCCCCACCACGGTTCAGGCGGTGGCGAACCGTCTTTCCGGATGACGCCGGTAACGGACTGACACCGCAAAGCGCAGCGAGCGCTGACTCACTCTTCAGGCGTTCAGGATTATCGCCGGCAACGGAGATCAGGGTTGCCGCCGACTGAGGACCAACACCGAATTGATTACGAAGACGATGTGCGTACTGCTGACCAGTTCCAGTTCTCGCATCAGACTACGTACCTTAAAGCGGCCAATCTGCTCACCATCTTCCTGCATCATCGACATGATGCTGCGGCTGCCTGGAGGGCTTCGTTCTTGGGTGAACAGTTCGCTTACTCGGCTACGTAGCCTGAGCCGCTCGACGTCCGGGGTTCGCCGCCTGAGACGATGTGCGTAGTAACCAGAACGGGTGACTTCAAACACCTCGCATAAACAATCAACTGGCTCATGGACGCTTAGCTGACTGATCAGCACGTACGCTCGAGATCTTCCGACATCAAGAGCGCGGTAGATTTTTTAGTATTGATTTCTCACGTTCAAGGCGAGCGATTCGGGCTTCCAACTCCTGGATTTTTTGCTGCTCTGGTGTCAGCGCTTTGCTCTGCGGGGTGATGCCGGTGCGCTCCTGCTGAAGCTGGTCGACCCAGCGGCGCAGCGCCGATTCACCAACGCCAAGCGAGCTGCTGGCCTCAATGAAACTGTAGTTTTGCTTGAGCACGAGGTCGGCAGCCTCGCGTTTGATTTCAGTAGAAAAGGAGCGGCGTTGTTTGGTCATCTGACACCTCGATCTGGCGGGTATTCTCGCCTAAATGGGTGATCATAGATTTCATTAGACCACTACAGAGCAGACTTCCCAGCACACGGCTCAAGCCTTCGCAAAGGCGCTGTTAAGCACCCGACGATACGTCTTCAGCATCAGCGTACTGCTGATCTCTGGGGCAACGCAGGTGATAGATCTCAAGGTTAACTGCCGCATTCGTCCCACCATGAGCTGGCTGCACGATGTGGCGACTATGCCGCGGCGTGTCTTTGGTATGGCCCACGCTTGTAAGGTTCGAGATGGTGCTCGGTCAACTGTTCGGGCAGCCAGAGTGAAGAGGTGAATGGCAGCTCTGCTCCTACTCGTGCTCATGGCATCACCGCGCTACAGCTTGCCATTCACCTCTCTCACTTTTAACTCTACCCCTGGGAAGACACAAGCGCGCTTGCCCGCGATGGATCGCGAAGCAGTCCAAAACTGCTGAATGGGATGCAGACTGGAAGAATGAGTTGCCTGATTCTACGACTGCTTCGCAGCCGATCGCGCGCCTGCATTGCGCGGATTCGCCGCGGCGATGTGGTGTGTCTGACACGCCGCATCGCCAATACGTCGGCTCCACAGGGATGGTGCATCTATCTACCGTTCGTGCATTGCCTCAGCTCGGGCGCGCAGAATCGGCTTCAGCAGGTAGCTGAGAATGGTCTTCTTGCCGGTAATGATGTCCACCGAGGCGACCATACCGGGGATGATTAACAATGGGTGGTCATCGGTGCCGAGGTGGCTGCGGTCTGTGCGCAGTTGGATGACGTAAAACGTGTTGCCGTCATCGTCGGTGATGGTGTCGGCACCGATCCGTTCCAGCTTGGCTTTCAAGCCACCGTAGATGGTGAAGTCATACGCGGTGAATTTAACCATTGCTTCCTGGCCCGGGTGCAGGAAAGCGATGTCTTGTGGGCGAATTTTCGCCTCGACCAGCAACGTGTCATCCAACGGGACAATTTCCACCAGGTCGCTACCGGGCTGGATTACGCCACCGATTGTGTTGACGAACAATTGCTTAACAATACCGCGCACCGGCGAGGTGACCAGCGTACGGCTGACCCGGTCTTCCAGGGCCTTGCCGGTTGCTTGGGCCTTGCTCAGGTCAGTGCGGGCCTCATTGAGTTGAGTGAGCGCTTCGCTGCGAAATTTACCGCGGGTCTCATCGATTTTGCGCGCCACTTCCTTGATTGCCGATTCAGCCCGCGGGATAGCCAGCGTCGTGGCGTCCATCTGGCCGCGCACCTCAACCTCAGAGCGCTTGAGACGCAACACTTCAACCGGAGACACCGCGCCCTGTGCTACCAGAGGTTCGGACATTCCGATCTCTTGGCGCAACAAATCCAGGCTGTGCTTGTACTGCGATTGCTTGGAGCCGAACTCGCGCAGTTCCTGCTGCTTCTGAATCAGCTGTTCTTGCAGGCCCCCGACCTCGTCGTGCAGTTGCTGGCGACGGCTGTCGTACAGCGACTTCTCGTTAGATGCCTGACTAGGAGCAGCCTTGCGTACGTCATCAGTGATGTTCAGTGGACGATCATCCACTTCAGCGCTCAGGCGTTCTACCCGCATCATCATCGCCAAACGATCAGCTTCTGTTTCACCGACGTTAGAGTTGAAGCGGGTTGCGTCAAGGCGCAGCAGCGGGTCGCCGCTTTCGACGATTTGCCCTTCATGAACAAACAACTGAGCGACGATGCCGCCTTCAAGGTTCTGGATTTTCTGCAGCTTGGAAGACGGGATCGCTTTGCCGTCGCCTTTAGTGACTTCGTCGATCACAGCGAAATTTGCCCAAAGCACCAGGAAAACAAAGAACGCGATCAGCACCCAAATGGTCAGACGCACCACACGCGGCGCATCTTCAAACAGCGCTTTGTTGACCTCAGGCAATGGCTGCCCGAGCATCGAATCGGTGCCCTTGAAATAGCGCTTCAAGGAACCCGCCCAACCACCCCCAGACTTAAGCAACACTGATCTGCCCCT
Organism: Pseudomonas sp. UMAB-08; assembly: GCF_900095225.1. Classification (GTDB taxonomy): domain Bacteria; phylum Pseudomonadota; class Gammaproteobacteria; order Pseudomonadales; family Pseudomonadaceae; genus Aquipseudomonas. The sequence continues at coordinate 5,356 of NZ_LT607442.1, read as the reverse complement.
TCTTCAGCGCTTCCATGACGACGGCTTTCGGGCCATCAGCCAGGATGTGGCCCCTGTCGATCACGATCAATCTGTCCACCAATGTGAGAAGTGAGGCGCGGTGCGTCACCAGGACTACGGTTTTGTTTTCGATCACCGCTTGCAGACGCTGTTTCAAACGCTCTTCACCGGTGTTGTCCATGGCGCTGGTTGGCTCATCGAGTAGCAGGATGGGCGGGTTGAGCAACAGAGCACGGGCCAGGGCAACGTTTTGCCGTTGGCCACCGGACAAGTTCTGACCGCGCTCACCCACCTGCAGCTCGTAACCTTTAGGGTGCAATCGGGCAAACTCGTGAACACCGGCTAGCTCGGCGGCCTGCAGAACCATATCGTCTTCGACGTAACGGGCGCCGGAAACCAAGTTGTCGCGCAGGGTGCCGCTCAACAGTTGGATGTCCTGAGGGACATAACCGATGTTGTGGCGTAATTCGCTGACGTCGATCTGGCGAATATCCACACCGTCCACCAACAACGCGCCGGAGTCTGGCTGATAAAGCCCGACCAACAATTTGGCGAGGGAGCTTTTGCCAGAACCGCTACGACCGATGATCCCAATTTTCTCGCCCGGTTTTATAGTCAGGTTGAGATTGGTCAGCGCAGCGTTTTGCTGGTGCGGATAGGTGAAATTCATCTGCCGGCATTCGATGGCGCCCTGCAGTGTTTTGCGGGTAAACGGCCGCTCGTCGTAGTTACGCTCTTGCGGCAACTCCATCATCTGGTCGACGGAGCCCATGGTCACCCGCGCCTGTTGATAACGCGTCAGCAGGCCGGCCAGTTGGCCCAGCGGGCTCAGCGCGCGGGCGTTGAGCATATAACAGGCGATCAAACCGCCCATGCTCAGGTGGCCGTCGATGATTTGATAAACGCCGAAAATAATCATGATCACGCCGGCCAATTGCTGGATTAGCATGGTGAGGTTCATCGCCAGGCTGGAAAGCATTTTGACCCGCAGCTCAAGGCGGCTCAGGGTGCCGATGGTCTGCTCCCACTGATACTGGCGCTCGCTCTCAGCGTTGTTTACCTTGACCGCATCCAACCCGGCCAAGGTTTCGATCAGACTGGACTGGCGTTCGGCGGCCAGTGCCATGGTGCGTTCCATGGTCGCGGCTAATGGCTTCTGCAACGCCCAGCCGATCAACAGCGCAACCGGAAAAGCCACCACTGGGACCCACGCCAGATAGCCGCCCAGCAGGGCAATCACTAACACCACCAAAATGGTGAACGGCAAATCGATCAGGCTGGTCAGCGTCAGCGAGGCGAGAAAGTCTCGCAGCGATTGGAACTCATGAATGTTTTGCGCAAAGCTACCGACCCTTGCCGGGCGATGACGCATGGCCATGCCGACGATACGCTCGAACAGCGTCGCAGAAATGATCAGGTCAGTTTTTTTGCCCGCCAGATCCAGACACAAACTGCGCATACTCTTGAGCAGCAGGTCGAAAATATAAGCGCCGGTGATGCCGATCGACAGCACCCACAAGGTCGATGCCGCCTGGTTTGGCACAACGCGGTCGTAGACGTTCATCACGAACAGCGGCGCCGCCATGGCAATAATGTTGATCAACAAGCTGGCAGCGATCGCGTCGGCATACAGCCAGCGCGAGCGCTTCAAGGTATCGCGAAACCACGAACGCGCACGTGGAATAAGCGTGCCGTGGTTCACATCGAATTGATGCTGCGGTTGAGCAAAGAAAACTCGGCCGCTGTAATCGTCAGCTAAAAGCTCGCGACTGACGCGCACTTCGCCGCCGTCGCTTTCGCTCAGGAGCAAGCGCGCACTGCCGTCCACTGTCCAACCGAGCAATACCGCGCTGCGACCTTCCTTCAAGAGCAACAACGCCGGCATGGCAATTTCGGGGATTTGCTCCAACTTGCGTTGCAGCAAACGTCCCTGCAAACCAGCACGCGCTGCAGCTCGCGGCAATAACTCCGGGCTCAAGCGTTGTGCAGGTAAGGGCAAGCCCGTTGTCAGCATCGCCCGGCTGGCCGGCTTCTGATGCAACTGACAAAGTGCGAGCAGACCATCCAATAAAGGATCATCGTGTTGCCCGCGCGGATCATAACTGAGCTGAACTCGACTAACTTCTGATTCCACGCGGGTTACTCTTGATTAAGACTGCTGTACACACTAATACGAACCTGTACGAATGTGGCCACTTATTGAGTCGCTGGTTTTAATTCATCCCCGGCAACGTCACACGAGGCTTCACATCGTTTTGCACGACGGAGGCCATCGGCGCAACAACGCCCTGACTTTTCAACAGCTCGCCCATGGTCGCTTTGATTCGGTACTGAGTAAACATCTGAAGGTTCTTCACTTCAACCAAACGATGCTGTGCGGTAAACAATTCATTTTCGCTGTCGAGCAAATCGAGGAGTGTGCGCTCACCCAAGCTAAACTGTTGCTGATAGGCGGTGCGCACGCTGATGCTGTGGTTGACATAGTTTTGCGCAATCGGCACTTGAGCCGCAGCGTTGTTATAAGCATTCCACGCCAAGCCCAGCTCTTCGTTTAACTGACGGAGGGCATTGTTGCGAATATCCAGCGCCTGGGTTGTTTGATGCGATTTGGATTCCAGATCGGCTTTGTTGCTACCGCCATTGAAAACGTTAAAGCGCATGCGCAGCATGGCTTGCCAGTCATTGTTGTGACCGTCCATACCATCAACGTTGTTATCGGCGGTGCGGCCCAACTCGGCATCAAAACGAGGATAGAAACTCGACTTGGCAGCGTCGTACTGTTTTTCTGCAGCGGCAATGTCCGATTCTGCCGAACGCAGGATCGGGCTGTTTTCAACCATTTGCTGACGTGCTTCATTCAGCGTCGCCGGCATTGTTGCAATGTAACCCTGAGGGCGAGTCAGTTGGTCAGGCTCCTGACCAACTGCACTGAGGTAGCCCGTTTGCGAGTCGGCCAAGTTGGTCTGCTCGGTGATCAGGTTGTTGCGAGCCTGGGCCAGTCGCGCTTCAGCTTGGTCAAGGTCGGCCATGCGACCCACTCCACGGCTGGTACGCAACTGAATCTGATCGTAGATGCGCTCGTGACTTTTCAGGTTGTCTTCAGCCAGGGCGACAAACTCGCGACGCGTCAGTACATCCAGGTAAACCTGGGCGACGGTCAACGCGGTGCGCTCGGAAGTGCCCATTAAGGAGTAAGCATGGGAGTTAACGTTAGCTTGCTGACGACCCACTTCGCTGGACGTTGCGAAACCGTCGAACACCATTTGGCTCAAACGGATACTCGACTCTCCGCGGTTAAGCGTTTGGTAACCCGCGCCGCCGGCAGCGCGCGTTGTAACGCTGTCAGTGCCTTCACGGCCATACCCGGCGAGTATGTCGACACGTGGTAAGTAACCGCCTTTAGCGGCTTTCAATTGATAGTCAGCAGACATTCTGCCATTTACGCCAGCCTGAATTTCTGGATGCACATCCATGGCCCGTTGCATGGCCTCTGGCAGTGTATCGGCTTGCACACAACTGGCAGCCAAAGCGAAAGGCAAGACCTTAAAAAAGTGCGAACGCATATCGATAAATTCCCAGAGGCGATGTATTTCAATTGCTAGCGAAGAGTCGTAACGACAGTCAAAGAGGCCGCCGACTGTATGCACCTCGGAAGGTCAAAAGAGACACCGAGTCACACATTCAAAAGAGCGGGCAGCCGCGTAAATATCAAAGTGACATTAGGGTAGCGATTGTTTAGGATAGCCGCCAATAGGTCAATAGTTTGGCACGAACAATAGTGCCGAAAGTAGCAGTCAAATTATTGGCGGCCGTAATGCGCCAAAGATCCGTACATCTTGTCCTAAAGCATGTCGCGGTATGACATAAACGCCACTTGATAGCAGTACCCGGAGAGTGTCCATGAGCAGTGTTGTTGCCATCGTCAAAAGCATTGTTGGCCAAGTAGTCGCCGTTTCTCCTGAAGGCGTTCAACGGGTACTTATCGAAGGCGATCGCTTATTCCAGGGCGATCAAATAGTTACGGGGCCGGCGGGTTCTGTTTCACTTGAACTGCAAGACGGTCGGGTTCTGGATTTGGGTCGTGATACCCAATGGACCGGTGGCAACCCACAAGTTGGCCAGCCAGAGGTGGCCGCCGCCGAGAGCGCACATTCGGTCGCTGAACTGCAGCAGGCTATCGTCGCGGGCGTTGACCCTACCAAAAGCTTCGAAGCTGCTGCCGCTGGTGTAACGATCGTTGGCCCTGGCGGTGAGGCAGGCGGGGGCCATAGTTTTGTCGTGCTGGACGCTACCGCTGCTCAAGTCGCGCCTGTGATTGGCTTTCCTACGGGCACGATTGGCTCGACGTCCTTGGCTACGGAACAGCTTGTTGGCACCGCCACCACCGGCCAACCACTGCTCACTTCGACGTTGACGCTCAGGGCCACGCCGATGCTGACTGAGGCCGGTGGTGTGTTGGTTTATACCGCGTCTGTAACAACTGCGCCGCTGTCGCCGCTGGTCATCACGCTTTCCAATGGCGAGACCATCACCATCGGCGTTGGCCAAACTACTGGCAGCGTCAGCTTGACAGTGGCTGACCACAACGATGTATACATCGACCCTACCCAAATCAGCGCCACCGTGACCGGTATTGCTGGCGGTGGCGGTACCGTGGTCACGATTGATCCTACGCCAGCTGTCACTAATATTACTGACACCATCGACAACACCGGCTTGTCATTGTCGGCCAGCAACACTGTCACCGACGGCGGCCAGATCACTTACACCGCGACGCTGACCAACGCGGCGCAAACTCCAGTCACCGTGACCTTGTCCAACGGCTCAGTTATCACCATTGCGGCTGGCGAAAGCACCGGCACGGTGAATGTTGCCACGCCGCCGAACGATGTCTATCTGAATAGCAGCACCGTCAGCACTACGATCACTGGCGCGTCGGGCGGTAATTTCGAGCAACTAACCCCGAGCACAACGCCTGCGATCACCACGATTACGGACATCATCGACACCACCGGTTTGACCCTGTCCGCGCCGACTACCGTTGCCGAAGGTGGTCAGATCACTTACACCGCAACGCTGACCAATGCGGCGCAAACCCCAGTCGTGGTTACGCTGAGCAATGGCGACACCATTACTATTGCTGCGGGCCAAACCACCGGTACCGTGAATGTCGCTGCGCCTGCTGATGACGTTTACAAAGAGACTGGGGGGCAGGTTGAGCTGAGCATCACCAAGGCCGACGGCGGCAACTTTGAACACCTGGTGCCGAATACCACGCCAGCAGTGACCAACGTCAACGACACCATCGACACCACGACGGTCCATTTGACCTCTGACGTGACGACCGTGGCCGAAG
>NZ_LT607441.1 GCF_900095225.1 Pseudomonas sp. UMAB-08 | reverse complement strand
GCTTAAGTCGGGGAAGCCGTTTGACCCAAAACTGGCGCTTGCTCATTGAGGGTCAAGACGGTATCTACCTTGACCCGGCTTGCTGCGCGACAGTCCTATCAAACAATCGGTAACCATCTGAAATAGATCATTATTTGTAGGAGCTGACTTGTCTGCGAATAAGCCCGGCACGGGCTTCCGACAGGTTTGAGCCATGATCGCCTGCTGGCGGGTGTTGGATCGAGGTGCGCGAGCCTTAGTCCGGTAAATCCAGCGCCATGCCGCCGGGGTGTTGTTTAATTTCGCTGTAAGGCACCACCGACCACTCCGGGCTTTCGCAGGCGCGCATCACGCGGGCGAAGGATGGGCCGAAGTACAGGCCGCCGGGTTTGAAGTACCAGGCCGGGAAGCTCCAGATGTTCGGATCGCTAAAGTTGCAGTCCTGGTCTTTTGTTGCCGGTTTTTTCATTTTTTCCGGGGCGGAGATTTTCAGCTGGCTCACGATCCAGGGCGCGAACTGCTTGTTGCGGTAGTTAGAGAAGGTGTCAAAGCTCACGCTGGATGAGTCTTTTCCGTTGGCGTCCTCGCGATCATCGTAATGGAAGGCTTTGCCTTTACCGATCCAGAGCACGTCTTCCAGCGACAGCGATTTTCCCGTGTTCACATCGACGCTGATCGGCGAGTCGCCGAAGTCAGGATGTGCGCCGCCACAGTTGTAGCGGGTGAAGATATTCACGCTGACGATGCCGGGCGACAGCAGCTCGGGCGTGACCGTTTGCTGAAAGTCGGCGCCGAAGCGACTGCCCTGGAGCAGGCAGGCGTGGTAACTGACCACTTCATTCCACAGACGGGCGCGCAGTTGTTGATTGATGCGATCACGCTGCTCCGGTGTATAGCCCGAGGTGATCTCGAACAACGAGAGTTTGGATTCCGGTTCCGTCCACCATTGCAGGGTGTAGCCCATGAAGGTCTGCATCCTGTCCGGCTGGAGCGGCAAGCCTTGCAGGCGCAGGTAATCGTAGGGTGACTGTTGATAGATCGTCTGCCAACCCGCCTCAGTACCTTCAGGCGGTGGCGGTACTTGTGTTTCGGTCAGTTCAACCATGAGGGTTTTACCCTCCGGGCCTCTCCATTCACCTTGCCAGTCTGATTGTGCGCCTTGATGAAGGAGCAGCTCGGGAAGCACTTTGCCGCTGTTGTCATCCAGGCCCTCCTCGAGGGTGAGATCCTTCCCGCTCAAGACGCCGCTGAGTGGCAAGTCATTGTGGTACTCCTCGTAGAAGTACCGACCGCTGACCACCATCGGATCGCTCAGGTCCAGCTCCAGTACAATCGGCATATTGCCCAGTGTGCCTGTGAAGACGTGCAGGGGTTCGCTGGCGTGAAGGGTGAATGGCAGGAGTGCACAGAGGAGGATGGCGTACGCAGGACCGGGGCTGAACAATCCTTTGGTCATGAGGCAATCCTTTAGCAAAGGGATGGACGATCCTCGAACTCTAGATACAAAGCTCATTTCGTGCCCGAACAATTGCAAAAGGGGCTGACTCATTGATCATCAATGAACCGCCCCTTTTACCCTCGCTTCGAACAAGATCAAGCCTTCTTGGCGTAGTTGGTTGCGCCAAACCAGTCGACCAGCACGACCGTTTCGTTGCCAACGACCCAGGCATCATGGCCTTGGGGCAACGAGGTGATGTCTCCGGGTCCGGCGATAAACTCTGTGCCGTCATCCATGCGAATGGCGATTCTGCCCGCGACGTGGTACTGGAAATGCGGCGCCTGGCAGCTGGCTGTTTTGGCCAGAGGCTTGATGTCATTTGACCAGCGCCAACCGGGCTCGAAGGTATATCGGCCGACTTCTGCGTCGCCGATTTTGAGGATTTCAGCTTTACCGTGACCAAACTCCCGGACTTCATCGGGTTTGGAGTAGGACTTGTGTTCGGTTTTTTGCTCGTGAGTGTGCATGACAGGGTTCCTTGATCGAGTGACTGGATAATCCCAAGCCCCCGGAGCCGATGTCCCGACCGCTACAAGGCTTGGGGGGCGCCCCCAATAAAGTACCTAATCAGTCTAGTACCGAATTCTGGTCCCCCCATTGATTGATCTTGAGATCTTGAGAACGGTGACGTTCGGTTGGCATTGGATAACGAGCGCTTGGTGTCAGTTGAATGCGTTCATCCGCGTGCACCCAGGCTTACCAGCAGACTTTCGGGTGTTTGTTCAGCAAAAATTTCACTCAGTGGTTTGTCCAGAGTCAGCGTGCCGTAGAGCCGCTCCTCGCGCTCCAGATAGCGTTGCTGCACGTCCCGATAGCCCTCCGGATAAATGCTCTGCTCTACTGGCAGCAAGGCGTCGAAATGTTCAAGCAGGCCTTTAAAGACCACCCTTCGCTCAACCGTTTCATGGGTTGTCGCGATCAGGCGGGCGAAAAACTGGCCATCGAAGGTCCGAAGTTCTTCACTCGCGGCATAACGCTCAGCAAGGTTATAGGGGCCTAAATCGTCATAAACGATGCAGCACAGCGAAGCCCTTGGCAGGTCGGCGAAAGGGTTCTCGCCAGACGCTCGACGCTGCTGGCAACCCAGTGCAAATTCCAGCGCTTTTTCAGCCAGCATCAGCCGCGTTGGGTCAGTGCTTTCAGGCAATATTTGAAGGTAGGGCGCCTGCCGCCCCTGCTCAGCCACCTGAATGGAAAAAGCGGCCAAAATACCTCGCGGCCCCACGATTCTCCCTTGCAGGTCCTGCAGTTCAGGTTTCGACAACCTGGCCTGTCGAGCCGCCAACTGCGAGCAGTCCATCGGCAAACACTCATCGATATTGCAGAAGTCGATCCATTGCGGGGTATAGACGGTTGCATCAGCCGCGGTCATGGAAACATTCACGAGGGTTACTCCACTTGTTATTAAGAAGACGTCCTGATTTTGTATTTCTTTGCATTCACTCATTGTCCCACTGCTGCCGACCAGCAAAGAAACACCCTCGACCCTGCGAGTGAATAAGTAAATACGCGTTCAACACACGCCATTATCGTTAGTCGACAATGTGAGTATTAACGCTTATTCAAGGCAGCCGAATGCCTGCCAAGATAAACACACTCCAAACAGTAAATTGATAACTAATATTGACGATCGTCAATAGCACCGACCCGCACTCAGACCGTCACAACGCCCGATATGGATTCAGCGATTAGTATTATGAACACCCTGACTTCACACACAATCCTACAGATGTAGGGGGTCACGGTTATTTTGAATCTTGTTTGGACATATACTGCGCCATTAACGCTGCACGGGTCTTGACTCCATTTTTTTTCAGCAGAGACGAGACATGATCACGAGCGGTGTAGCCGCTGATACCAAGGGCCTCCGCGATTTGCTTGTTGGTTTTACCGCGCAGCAGAAGGGACAGGACATCACGCTCTCTCCGTGTTACCCGCATAGGTTTCAAGCCTTTTATTATTGAGCATCCGACACACACAGACAGAAAGCGTCTTACCGCCTCCTTTCTTGACCTTAAACAGTAAGTCGGCACATCGACCCATTTATTTAGAATGTTTTCGCACAAATAAATACCAGACATATTTTTACGACTGTTCGCTACAGCACTTGGCACTTAGAGAATATTCCTACAATAAAATAGGACCTAACACGTAGGTCAAACACTAACGCCGCACATAAAATCTGCGCAAAAAAAATCCTCATCGATCATTTACCCCACCGGGTAAACCCTCAACGCGCAGAAGCATTTCGATATCAGTTGTATAGACAGGCAGAATAAACTTCAGGAATGATAATTACAATCATCTGTTACAAATAACGCTGTAACAAAACAGCACTTCTGTTGTCGAGCATGGCGGTTTGCCGAGGGATGTCGCAGGCCAGCACGCCGAGCTGACGGAGGTCAGACTGGCGACGTGCTGAGTATTGCGGGGACCGTCAGGCCTGCATTTGTTTGAAGGCCACTTCGGCACGCTTGCCGATTTGCTCGGGCGTCAGGTCTTCCTTGTGGGTAGCGATGAACCACAAGTGTCCAAAAGGATCTCTCACCGCGCCAGAACGGTCACCGTAAAACTGATCCTTGACCTCACTCACGACCGTGGCCCCTGCCTCGACGGCGCGCTTGAATTGCGTGTCGACGTCGGTCACATACAGGTACATGCCAAATGGAGTTTTACTCATCGGATCGGCGCTGTTGAACCCGCCCTGATCACACGGATCGGCGAGCATCAGCCTGGAATCACCGATCTGAATGTCAGCGTGCCCGACTTTACCGTCCGGGTTATTGAGGTGGAAATTCTCAGTGGCGCCAAATGCCTTTTTGTAAAACTCGATGGCCTTGGCTGCATCTTTGACGCCCATGTACACGGTCAGGCTATGGAAGCCCTCCGGGATTGCTTTGACGCTCATGTCCATTCTCCTTTTTACGAAGATAGGTTCGGCTTACAAAGACAGGTACGCCGCTTGGTCAACTGAAGACCACGTCCGTTCGTTGCGGCAGATCAGACGCAGCTGGCCGTCTTTAAGGAGGGCCTGTCGGTCGAGGCGGTTTCTGCCTCCCGACGTCGCTGCTCACTGATGCCTTATTTTATGACGCATTCGGTTGCCTCGAAAGGTCCTCAGCGTGCGGCTCTTACTGCCATGACACCATCAACTTCAACGCCTCGATGCAGGCCGAAAAAAGTCGCCGTCAGCACACCCACGACACCCATGATTGCGCAATAACCTACGCATACCCACGGGCTCCACGGGATCAGTGCGATCAACATCAACGGCGTGGTACTGGCCCAGAGTGCGTAGGCAATATTGTAGGTGAAGGAAATACCCGACACACGGATATGCGCCGGGAACAGCCCGACCATTACCGACGGCACCACGCCGACGATGCCGCAGGACAACCCCGCGATGGCATAGGCAAGGCCGGGGGAGAGCCAGCCGCCAATCAGGCAGGCATACAACAATGCGATCCCCAGCGGCAACAGCAGGCTGTACAGCACCACGCCGCGCCAGGCGCCGAAACGATCCACTACCAGACCGGCCAGGACGCAGCCGATGTTCAGAAAAACAATCCCCAGAGCGCTCAGGGCGAACGTGTGGCTGGCGGTCATGCCGAATCGTTGCTGCATCACTGTCGGGGTGATCACCACCAGCACCACCACCGCAGAGGTCAGCACGCACGTCAGCAACGCCGCAGGTAATAATGCCTGGCGATGCTCGCGCAGCACCGCTCGCAACGGAAACTCGGGCTGGGCTTCACGCTGGGCCTGCAGGGCCATGAACACCGGGGTTTCGCTCAACCAGCGCCGAAGCCAGACACCCACCACGCCAAACACGCCGCCCAGCAAAAACGGAATGCGCCAGGCGTAATCGAGAATTTCCGCAGGGCTGAACACCTGCGCCAGCCAGGTCGCCGTCAGCGCGCCCAGCAAATAGCCAAACGTCAGCCCGGCTTGTAGCACGCCCAACGCATAGCCACGATGGCCTCTGGGCGCATGCTCGGCGACGAACACCCAGGCGCTCGGGACCTCGCCACCCACTGCGGCGCCTTGCAGGATACGCAGAGCCAACAGAATCAGCGGCGCCCAGTAACCGATCTGGGCATAGGTCGGCATCACCCCGATCAGCAGGCATGGCAGTGCCATCAATAAAATGCTCAGGCTGAACACGCGCTTGCGGCCCAATCGGTCAGCGAAGTGCGCCATCAGGATGCCGCCCAGCGGCCGCGCCAGGTAACCGGTGACGAAAATGCCGAAGCTTTGCAGCAAGCGCAGCCATTCAGGCATGTCAGGCGGAAAAAACAGCTGACTCAAGGTCAGCGCGAAGAACACAAAGATGATGAAGTCATAGATTTCCAGCGCCCCACCCAGCGCCGCAAGGCCCAGGGTTGTGTAGTCCGCCCGGGACAGCGGCTGGAGGCGTGGTCGGATAATGGCTGTCATGAGCAATCCAGAACGTGAAGTGATTAAGGCTCGACCGTCACGACAGGCCGCTCCTTTGAAACTGTCACGCGACGCTTTTCGCCCGGGCGCAGGACACGAAGCATAGCAAAGTGCACGTGATGGGCTGCGCCCTCTGCCGGGCACGCTTATCAGAAAGCGCACTTCTATAGAGCACAAAAACGACACTTAAATAGGGTAAAGCGCCATAAAACGGCTAATAAGCCTGTATTTCTGTAAAAAAAACACTTATTTCACGGAATGGCTCGGTCCTTGCGTGTTCGCCGGCATCTTTGATGCCGTTGTTTAAGGAGTCCGGCATGACCTTGCACAGTGATTCAATGCAGCTATCCACCGCGGAAAAGCACTGGCTGCCCTGGTTCGGCAAGACAGGAAAACTGGCCATGAGGCGCTCCTGTCGCATGAACAAGTCCACTTACTCGGTAATCGAAGGCACGTTCGAGTCAATCGCCGAAACCCGCGTCAAATTGCTCCAGCATTGGGCTCAAGAGTACTGGGAACACTTGAGCGAGCTGAGCACCAACGTCGCACGCGACCTCACCCGGATCGACGCCTCGGTACTGGTAGAGAAGCTCAGCCAGGCGTCAGACTTTTCCGAGCTTTTTGTCGTCGATACTCAGGGCGAGGTGCTTGCCTCGACATGGCCGGCGCATTGCAAAGCCAAAGACCTGGACCCTCGCGCACTGGCAGAAGGCCTGAAAAAGCCTTTCTTGCACGGCCCCTACAGCGATCCATTGACCTTGAAGATTGGCCCGTCGTCCTCACGCTTCCATGACGAAGTCACCCTGATGTTCTATCAGCCGCTCTTGCTCGATGGCAAAGTGCTGGGTTGCCTGTGCGGACGGGTGCCGAACGATGTGCTTGGGGATTTGATCCAGCGCGAAGCCGGGCATATCTACCCCGAGTCTGGCGATAACTACCTGTTCATGGTCAAGGCCGGTTTCGACCGCACCCTGCAACCCGGTATCGCACTGTCACGCTCGCGCTTCGAGGACAACGCGTTTACCCACGGGGAAAACCTCAAGACGGGCGTACACACGGCTTGGGGCCCGGTGCAGATCCAGCGTCACACCGAGCTCGAATTGCGCTTTATTGATCCCGCCACTCAACAATTGCACCCCGGCGTGCGCGAAACCATTCGCAGCGGCTCCAATCTGTTCGTCACCTATCCCGGCTATTCCGACTACCGGCACATCCCGGTGATTGGCAAAGGCGTGACCTTCCAGTTGCCCGGCTCGGCGGATCGCTGGGGCATGATGTGTGAAGCCGATCTGGAGGAAGTCTATCGGCGCCGCTCTCTGAGCTACGGCCTGATGAAGCCCTACCTGGCCACCATGGGCGGCCTGTTCACCTGCAATTATCTGGTCCAGCACTACAGCGGCCTGGGTCAGTTGCAAATCGACGGCATCGAGATATTCAGCATGGCGATCACCGCCCTGCTGTTCTCGTCGTTCGGGCCCAAACGTCTGGCGGTGCGCCTGAGTGACATGACGCAAGTGATTCGCACCATCGCTGAAGGCGAAGGCAACCTGCGTCAGCGCCTTGATACCAAGAAGATGGCCAACGACGAAACCGGTGACATGAGCCGCTGGATCAACAGCTTCATCGACAATCTGGATGCGGTGGTCGGTCAGGTGATTCACGCCTCCAAAAGCATGGGCAAAACTAACGCGCTCATGCTCGGCAGCAGCCAGGAAGCCGGTTTTACCTCCACCGAAGTGGCTGAAGCGGTAAACCGCATGATGTTGATCGTCGAGGGGCAACTGGGCGAAATCAACCAGGCGTCATTGACGGCCGAGCAGATGAAGCAGGCCATGGACAACGTGGTACGGCGTGCTCGCGAGCAGTTTGAGGCGGTCCGCGTCGGCACCCAGTCGATTCGCGACGTGGTCGAGCGCTCGGCTTCCAGTGTGCAGTTGCTCGACAGCAGGATGGCGCAGATCAGCAATATCGTCGGTCTGATCACCAACATCACCAATCAGACCAACCTGCTGGCGCTCAATGCCGCCATCGAAGCCGCTCGCGCCGGTGAGCACGGTCGTGGTTTTGCGGTAGTCGCCGATGAAGTACGCAGCCTGGCCATCCGAACCGCCAGTGCCGCCGATGACATTAAACACATGGTCGAGGGGCTGCAAAGCGAAACCCAGCAAGCCGTGGCCTTCATGGAAAGCGGCGTGCAAGACGTCGACAACCACCTGCGCACGACCGAGGACGCTTCATCGGAAAACGCTCAGCTGCACCATGAGGTGGAAAGCATGATCAGCATCATCCAGCAGCTCAGCGACCGCAGCCTGGATTATGGCAAGACCATCAAGCGCGTCGACCTGGCCTCAGGCGAGATGCGCCAGACCGTGGTTGTGCTGCAAAGCAGCGCGGAAACCGTACGCCTGAATGCCAACAAACTGCAAAAACTGGTGGGCCAGTTTGAAGTCAGCAGCGGACGGGAGAGAAGCGCTTTGGCTTCGTAGATACAGAGCCTCACAGGCGCTTCGACAAGGACGTCGTCCCCTCTCTTACTGCCCCGGCGTAACCGCCGGCTCTGGCAGCACTTTCTCCATGTACAGACTGCGCAAGATGATGCCGCTGGGATGGACGTATTCCTCGTCCCTGATCGCGATAAAGCCAGCCGCCTGATAGAACGCAACAGCATTCAGCGAGGCAAACAGGTGCAAGCGCCTGAATGCGTGTTGTAACGCCAGCGCCTCGATGCCCTGCAGCAATTGCTTACCGATCCCTTTTCCGCCATGGTCCGGGTCGACGAAGATGGCATCGACTTCACCGGTTTGCAGGTCGAGGATCGCATAGCCCCGCAGTTGGCCATCCTCTTCGGCGATCAACGCGCCTTGGCTGGCAATCAGTCGGAGGTACGTCTCTGGCGCGGTCGTCGCACTCCAGATGTCGATCTGTGCCGGCGAGTAATGGCTGGCGCAACTGACCCGCACCGCGCGGGTTCTGAGCGCCCACAGGCGCGGTATATCGTCGATGAATGCCGGTTTGAGTTCGATCATTGCCTTGTCCACACACCCTATCGAGAAGTCATTCAACTGCGAGCGGATTGAGTGCGGCCGCTTGCCCTTGCACGGAAATATCCCTGTTACCGTCGTCATGGCAGGAAGGTATTTTCAGAAAACCGGAGACAATTAAGCCTGAATTAAGTCTGGGGGGTTACTCTGGACTCAATCAAACAGTTGAACCCAAAGGAAAATCCAATGAAAACCTTGAATGCCATGTTCGCCACCCTCGCCCTGACGGCTGTAGCGGGCCTCGCACAAGCGGATATCGGTCCCGATGAAATCGTGCGCTTGCACAAGGCTGGCACCGTAATGGACTTCGAAGTGCTGAACAAAGCAGCGCTGGTCAAACACCCTGGCGCAACCCTGCACAGCACCGAACTGGAAAGCTCCTACGGTCGCTACATCTACCAAACCGAAATGGTCGACGCTAAAGGCGTCAAATGGGATGTAGACCTGGACGCCAAGACAGGTGAAGTACTGAAAGACAAGCAAGATACCTGAGTGAGCATCATTGCTGCCCGGCCAATTTTCTGCGCCTGACACAATGCTTCGCGAGTGAATTCGCGCCCACAGATTGTTCATAATTCTGTGGAAGCACATTCATTCGCGAAAAGGCTTACTCCAGCCCCACCTTCAACAACGCCCCGTCATCCGAGTCTGTCAGCACATACAGGTACCCATCCGGGCCCATCCGCACGTCGCGGATTCGTGCTTTCAACTCGCCCAACAAACGCTCCTCATGGACGACTTTGTCGCCATCGAATTGCAGGCGAATCAACGTCTCCGCTGCCAGCGCGCCAATAAACAGGTTGTGGTTCCAAGGCTTGAAGCGATCAGAATCGTAGAACGCCATGCCGCTGATGGCCGGGGATTTTTCCCAGACATGCCTGGGCGGCACGGTGCCTTCTACGGTTTTGCCTTTGGCTTCCGAGATCGGCTGCAAGGTGTAGTCGATGCCGTGGGTTGCTATCGGCCAGCCGTAATTCTTGCCGGCTTCGATGATGTTGATTTCATCCCCGCCTCTTGGCCCGTGCTCATGGGTCCAGAGGGCGCCGGTCCAGGGGTTCAGCGCCGCGCCTTGCGGGTTGCGATGGCCATAGGACCAGATTTCAGGTCGTACCCCTTGCTGCCCGACAAAGGGATTGTCCTCAGGCACTCTACCGTCGGGGAAGATACGCACGACCTTACCTTGCAGCTTGTCCAGATCCTGAGCCGTTGGACGGTCGTTGTTTTCGCCCAAGGTGATGAACAGATAGCCGTCGCGGTCGAAGACCATCCGCGAGCCGAAGTGATTGCCCGTCGACAATTTCGGTTCCTGACGAAAAATCACGTTGAAGCTCTCCAGCCTGCTCATGTCGAGGGAGAGCCGGCCACGACCGACAGCCGTGCCAGCCGTCCCGCCCTCGCCGCCACCCTCGGCATACGAGACGTAAACCAAACGGTCATTGGCGAAGTCGGGGGACAGCACTACATCAAGCAAACCACCCTGCCCTTTCGCCCAGACCTTCGGTACGCCCGACAGCGGTTTCGACAATTTGCCGTCTGCGGACACGATACGCAGATTGCCTGGCCGCTCGGTCACCAACATGCCCTGCTTGTTCGGCAAGAACGCCAACGCCCAAGGGTGATCCAGACCTTTCACCACCTCACTGACACTGACCGCCCCCAATTCACTGTTGAGCTTTTGCGATTGAGCAGCGAACGCCATCAAGGGCACGCTGAACAAGGCGCTGACGCAGAGTGTCGCGATCAATGTTTTCCGCGGTGTGCGGTTCAATTCAGGTCCCCGCGCTGGATTTTCTTCACGCCCCCGGAGGGTTGCTGGCGGGTCGGGTAACCATTGCCAATGCCGCCGTTCTCCAGGGTCGGAGGTCGCGGGTTGGGGACGGTGTTCGGCCCGCGCACCGGAGGAGTACTGGATTCTGTGCCTTGCCGACTATTGGGATTGGCGCGACGGATGGGGCTGTTGTAGGGGTTATTGTTGCTGTTGTCGAGCATGCCCGGTGAACTGGCACCCGCGAGCATGAGGTCACGATCCGTAGGCATTGAAGCGCTTTGGGAGTGGGCCATGCTGGCCATTCCCATCCCCAGAAACCCACCCAACGTCAGTGTTGCAATACTCCGCACTAGACTATTCATCGCTTACCTTCTGTTCGAAACGGTCACGACACAGGTGTTTGATGACCGTTGCGTCTCTAAGGTTCGCCCTCAAGCTGCAAACAGATCAACCTGTACGGGAATCAGTGTGTAACAAAAATAGTCTGCGCCAATGGACAGCTCACATTCCAGTGGCAAAGCGTTTCTGCCACGCGCCGAGCTGACTGAATGCGGTTACAGTGATCGGCACGGATTATGATTCTGTCAGCCCGAGGTGAAGGAGCGGTGGCCATAATGGAAAAAGCAGCCGAACAAGAGGCCATAGGTCCGCAGTTCTGGCGTGATGAACACCTGCCATTCATCGAAGCCCGGTCGATTCAGGATGGGCGGCAGATCTGCTATGACCGACACGCCCACGAAACTTTTTCCATCGGCGCGGTTACAGGCGGGCACAGCACCTACCTGAACGGACGCTCGCAGGAACGCATCGGAGCCGGTGTGGTAGTGCTCATGAACCCGGACGATGTTCATGCCTGCAATCCACTGGATGATCATCCGTGGTCTTATCGAATGATGTACGTGGATGTTGCCTGGCTGACGCGCCTTCAGCATGAACTGGGTTTTAGCGAAAATCAGGACTTCAGAGCGTTTTCGGCGATCATGAGCACGGAGCCCGCGCTGTATAGGGCGCTCAATCGCCTGTACGCGGTGCTCACCGACACCCAAACCGATACGTTGCATAAGCACACTGCCGCTATCGAGTTTTTCACCCATGTACAGCAGACGCTCAACCCCGCTCCGGCCTTGACCAAAGATGCCAACTTAAAACTCAAACGTGCCGCGGACTTCATCAGCGAGCACTGCACGCGATCATTGAGCCTGGAAGAGATCTGCGCGTCGGCTGATTTGTCGGCGTCCTACCTGATCCGCGCGTTCAAGCAGCACTACGGCATGACACCCCATGCGTACCTGATTAACCGCCGCCTGCAATTCGGCCGCGCACAGCTCAAGCGGGGTCATCGGATTGCGGATGTTGCCCTTGAGGCGGGCTTTGCAGATCAGGCGCATTTTCAGCGGGCATTCAAGCGCTTCCATGCCGCCACGCCACGCCAGTACCGAGGCTGACGGGCGTCAAGCGACCAGCAGATACACGGCGCTGCCAGCCAACAACAATGCCATCGCACGATTAAACACGCGAACCCGCGCCGGCACCTGTAAATAACTGCGCAGGCAGGTGCCCGCATAAGCCCAGCAGGCAATCGAGCCGTAGCAAACCACGAAGTACACCCCCGCAAATTGCCAGATCAACAGGTCTGCGCCATTGGCCGCATACGCGCCCATGCCTGCCAGCGATGCCAGCCACGCCTTGGGGTTGAGCCACTGCATCGCGGCCCCGTATAAAAATGACGGACCTTTGACCTGCTTCCCGGCGCTCAACGTGCCGTTATCGACCGCCAGCTTGTACGCCAGGAACAACAGGAAAGCCACGCCCGCCCACTGGATGACCCGGGTCAGGAGCGGCCAATGGTTCGCCAATTCATGCAACCCTAACCCGATCATCAACAGCAACACCGTGAAGCCCACCGTCGCACCACTCACATGCGGCAGACTGGCACGAAAGCCAAACTGCGCGCCGGAGCTCAAGGCCACGATGTTCACTGGCCCCGGCGAAATCGAAGACGCCAACGCGAACGCGGCCATGGAAATAAGCATGCTCATTGAGTACCTTCATTTTTTTGCGGCGTTTGAGAGATAGCCAAACGAAGGTAAAGGCTGAGTGGTCTCACTTATTGAACAAAATAACCCTGTGCCGGGACCAATACGGCAGGTGAGCGCGGATCTATCAGCGAAAACACACTCTTTCGGATAGTCACAACACTCGTTTGCATATATTTATTTATCTGCCTATGCTCTGAACAATGCTGACACGGACTGACGCAATAGCCTTATACACAGTTGATGCAGTTGTTTAGGACACGTACAGCATTGACCGCCAAATCAGCGCTCTGACAGCGTTCTCGTTATGCCATATACCGCCTTTTAAGTACCCTCTAAAAATACCTGCTGCCCCTTCAATTCAGGCCAACAACGGGCCATTTGATACGTCACAACACAATAAACAGGTGATTTTAATATCACCTTATTAAGCGACTATTACCTTGGGTGACAGCAACATGTTCAATTCTCAACGGAAAGCGGATAAAGCCGAGCTTGAAATATCCACTGCCGCGTTAGACAGCGCAAACGCCAAAATGGCCGCCATTAGCCGTTCCATGGCCATGATCGAGTTTTCGCCGGACGGCATCATCATCGATGCCAATGAGAATTTCTGTAAAACCATGGGCTATCGCGCCGAGGAAATTCGCGGCAAACATCACCGTATTTTCTGCGAAAAAGAATTTTACAGCAGCGAAACCTACGCCAAAATGTGGCGTGAACTCGGGCGTGGCGAGCCTCTTAGCGAAACGTTTCTACGCCTGGACAAGACAGGTCGTGAGGTCTGGCTGGAGGCCAGCTACATGCCCGTCATCGGCGCCAATAAACACGTCACAAGCGTGATAAAAGTGGCTTCCGATGTCAGCGCGGCCATGCACAAAGAACGGCAAAATCAGAGCATGATCAATGCGATCAGCCGTTCCATGGCGATGATCGAGTTTACGCCAGACGGTAAAATAATTACCGCCAATGAAAACTTCCTGAACAGCATGCATTATCAACTTAATGAAGTTGTCGGGCAGCACCACAGTCTCTTTTGCAAACGCGAGGAAACTGATTCCCCTGGGTATAAAGCATTTTGGGCGTCATTAAACCGAGGGGAATTTCATTCCCATCGATTCGAGCGGGTGGATAAACAGGGGCGCACGGTTTTCCTCGAAGCGTCTTATAACCCGTTGTTCGACGCCAAGGGCCGTCTTTATAAAGTGGTCAAGTTTGCCAGCGATATTACCGCGCAAGTCAGCGTGCAGCAGTCGGCGGCAAAAACAGCTCACGACACGTCCGTGCAAACCGACGCCTGCGCGCAAAAAGGTTCGGCGGTCGTGCAACAGACCGTACAGGTCATCGAGGAAATCTCCAGCGACTTGAGCGAAGCCGCACGCAGCCTCGATGCGGTCAACACCCAATCGGAAATCATCGGCAGCATCGTCCAGACCATCCGCGGCATTGCTGATCAGACCAACCTGTTGGCGCTCAACGCCGCCATCGAAGCCGCTCGCGCAGGGGAACATGGCCGAGGCTTCGCCGTGGTCGCCGATGAAGTCCGGAGCCTGGCGGCGCGTACCAGCAAGGCCACACTGGAGATTGTCGATGTGGTGCGGCAAAACAATGAACTGGCCCGTAACGCAGTGACCAGCATGCAATCCAGCTTGAGCCGGACCGGCGTCGGCGTCGAATTGGCCAACGAAGCCGGGGCGGTCATTCTGGAGATTCAGCAAGGCGCACGGCATGTGGTCGACGCTATCAGTCAGTTCAACTCGACCCTGCAACTGAAGTGATCGACAGCCTGCCCTCTCGCCAAGGGCACGCCGGTTCAATGCATGGCAGGCTTACTCGCCGATGTCTTCGTTCCACAGCTCAGGCTTGCTGGCGATAAAGCCGCGCATCAACTCGATGCAGGTGTGATCCTGGACCACGTCGACCTCCACGCCCCTGGAGCGCAACAGTGCTTCCTCCCCCATGAACGTCTGATTTTCGCCCACCACGATTTTTTGAATGCCATACAGCAGGATCGCGCCGCTGCACATCGCACACGGCGACAACGTGGTGTAAAGCACTGACTCCTTATACGTACGCGCCGGCAAACGACCCGCGTTTTCGAACGCGTCCATCTCGCCGTGCTTGATCGCACTGCCCTCCTGCACTCGCCGATTGTGCCCACGGCCAATGATCTGCCCCTTGTGCACAATCACCGAACCAATCGGAATCCCGCCCTCGGCCAACCCCAGTTGAGCCTCTTCAATCGCCGCCTGCATGAATGGGTCCATGATTTCCCCTGCTATTGAACAGATAAAAAGAAAAGGTCCGACCACCACGGCTCACCGACAGTTTGCCTGCGCATGATGGCCTGAACGTTAATGACTGACAGTGTCCTGTGCATCAAGCAGTGCTTTGGAGACGAAGGTGTTAAGCAATTCGTCAGACTTTGCTTTCATGCTCATCCCGACATCCTTCTGTTTGGCGCGGAATTTATTGGCCAGTACAGAGGGGGGGCTTCCTTCATTCAGCTCGCGCAATTCTTCAGGGGTGAAGGACTCCGCATAAGCAGCGGCCATGTTGCTGTTCCACTGTTCCTGATAACGCGGCTGAAGATGCTGTAACGCATCCTGGACCGTGGTTTGCGCCTGGGTCTTGCCCACCTTTTGCACGAGGGTTGCAAAGGTCACAGTGCGCGAGGCGACCTGATAACCGAGCCAGGCCAGGCTGTCACCCAAGTGGCGCTGCTGAACGAATACCAAGGCGGCGTCATTGCCCTGCACAGCCAGCGCGCTGCGCGGACCGCCCAGCAACACAAGGACCAGTAACCCAAGGATCACATTGCATGCCGTCTGCGGAAACGATGTGCGGTATTTCGTCATGTCGCCCTCTTGGCAACAGCACTGGGTGAGCTCCAGTCCGGCAGCGTCATCCGATAGATTTTGACCCCGCGCCGATGGTATTGGCTGTGGATGAACGTGTTGAAGCCTAGCTTCTCAATCACATTCACCGACGCGATATTTTCCGGCTCGACAATCGCGATCACCGAATCAATGCTCAGCGTTTCGAACGCGTAAGTCAGAGTGGCCATGGCCGCCTCAGTCGCCAAACCTCTGCCCCAGAAAGCACGGCCCAGCCGATAGCCGATTTCCACTTCCTCGGCACCTTCCACGGGTTCGGCATTCAGACCGCAGAACCCGACAAACGCCGACGAACACTTCTCGACCACCGCCCACGGACCGAAGTCATTGGCCTGATATGAAAAGATGCACCCGGCCACGAACTCACGCGTCGCTTTCTCGCTCAACACGCCCCTGACCGAATGCCGCATAACCTGTGCGTCACCCAAAATCAACGCGAGCGCGGGCACATCCTCGGCCGTCAACTCGCGGATAATCAGCCTGTCGGTTTCTAAATGCAGTCCTGTCCTGCCCATTTGTGCCTCGTTGTCGCACGCATGGGTTGGATTTACGCACATCATCCAGCCCTTGTGCGAGCGCTTCGCACCGAGTCACCATGAGCCGGGTGCGACGCGACCTAATGGCTGAGCGTCTGGTTGAGGACATCGACGGGGAAATCGACTCTCGGGAAGAGTCGCACATAAAAACGGAGCCTGAGAAGGCTCCGTAGGGTTGGATCAATGACCAAAAGCACCGGCATCGGATTTTTTGGCTTTTTTATCAGCGCGTTTTTCATCGAGGGTTTTAGCCGGTTTCTTCTTCGCGGCTTTCTTTGATTCCATGCCTTTGCTCATGATGCGCTCTCCACTGTGAGTGATCTGGCCTCAGTTATACACCTAATCGGTTGCCACACTGGTACCGATTGCCGCGCGCTATGATGCGCTGCCCGTAAGGCCGTCTTTATAGAGTAGGCCTTCTTTGATTTGCTGCCGCCGCGCTATCGAGCCTCATGTCCGCCACTCAGTTCTACGTGCTGTCCGAGCTGTCCAGACCGCTGCTGGACAAGTTCTATCGAGCACACAAGTCACCGATGCGTGCGGGTAAAGACGCGCAACTGTGGGTGGCGAAACAGGCTGAAATCATCGGTGCAATGTGCCTGACGCCGGTCGCCAATGGGCATTGGTTGACCGGATTGTTTGTCGCCCCCTTATTGCGTGGCCAAGCCATTGCCAGTCGCTTGCTCGGCGAGGCCCTGACGCACACTCATGGACCGGTCTGGTTGTTTTGCCATCCGGATTTGTTGGGCTTTTATCAGCGCGCAGGGTTCGAAGCGGTGTCGGTCTTGCCAGAACCGTTGTCGGATCGGTTCGAACGCTACACGCGCACCAAAGCCCTGATAGCGATGACCCGATCAGACCTCTGCCCATAGAACCTTTAGTTCAGTGGCGTGCGCAAAATGTGTGGTTGCGAGGGTAAATCTGCGTGGTAGCCTCCGAACTGAAGGGGCTCGAGTCGGGCCTGGACAACAAGGACTGGTAATGAAACGTCAGCTTATCGCTTGCTCCCTCGCCACCCTGCTCGGGACCGCTCTGGTCCAGGCCGCCGAAAAGCCTGCAACCACACACCCTGTAACGCCGCCGGCCCTTGCTTCCACCGTCACGGCAGAGCAGTTTTCCAGGGTGTTATCGGGAGCATGGCGATCACCGGAAAATCGCGCGAGGGATCAATACCGTCATCCGCAACAAACCCTGCAATTCTTCGGTTTACGCCCCAATCAGACCCTGATTGAAATTACCCCCGGCAACGGCTGGTACAGCGAGCTACTGGCGCCGTTGCTCAAGGACGAAGGTCATTACATTGCAGCTGTACAGACACCCGCCAGCGGCGATTATTACCGCAAGGCCGCCGACAGCCTGAAACAGAAGTTTGCCGCCGATCCGGCGCGCTACGGCAAGGCGCAGATCATTGAGTACGACCCGCAAGCACCGATCTTCGGCAAACCGGCGTCTGCGGACACCGTGCTAACGTTCCGTAATGTGCATAACTGGGTCATGGCTGACGACGCGCCAGCAATGTTCAAGGCGTTTTACCAGGTACTGAAACCAGGTGGCACCTTGGGTGTGGTCGATCATCGGGCCAAAGAAGGGGCCTCACTGGAGGCTATCAAACAGAGTGGCTATCTGCCCATTGCGTATGTGGTCAAGCTGGCCACCGACGCCGGGTTCACCCTGGCGGACGAAAGCGAAATCAACGCCAACCCCGTGGATACCAAGGACTATCCGCAAGGGGTATGGACCTTGCCACCGTCCTTGAGATTGGGGGAGCAGGACCGGGCCAGGTACCTGGCGATTGGCGAGTCGGACCGAATGACTCTGCGCTTCATCAAGCCGGTCCAGATCGCCCACTAAACATTCGCCGCCCCGCAGACTCACTCGTCAGCGTCGGGGTCCATGTCAGGAAACAGCACTTCAGTGTAACCAAACTTACTGAAGTCGCTGATCCGCGAGGGGTACAACCGGCCGATCAGGTGATCGCATTCATGCTGCACCACTCGGGCATGAAAGCCATGAGCAATGCGCTGAATCGGGTTGCCGTCCGGGTCGAAGCCTTCGTAACGAATATGCTCGTAACGCTCCACCGCGCCGCGTAAACCCGGTACTGACAGACACCCTTCCCAGTCCTCTTCCAGGAATGGGCTGAGGGGTGTGATCAACGGATTGAGCAGAATGGTTTGCGGCACGGCATCCGCTTCAGGGTAACGCTCGCTGTGCTCGAAACCGAAGATCACCAATTGCAGATCGATACCAATTTGCGGTGCCGCCAGACCGACCCCGCCGACGCTGTCCATGGTCTCGAACATGTCTGCAATAAGGGCTTCAAGTTCGGGCGTACCGAACAGGGCTTCAGGTACCGGGGGCGCGATTCGCAGCAAGCGCTCGTCGCCCATTTTCAGAATTTCTCGAATCATAAAAAGCCTTATAGGTCAGCCAAGGGCACAATCGTGCCACATCATGCTCAGGATTCGTCAGCCTTCACAGGCATGGGGATGGAGTGATCACGCCCGAGCCCGGAGACGTGATGTTTGTCATCAAGCTGATTGCTACCGCTCTTGAATACTTTGTCCCCCGGATTCTTGCCCTCGGTGGACATGTGTTCGATCACCGCATTCATTTCCGCACCGAGCAACAGTACCGCCGCCGAAATATAGAAATACAGCAGCAGCACAATGATCGCGCCGATGCTGCCGTACATGGCATTGTAATCGGCAAATGTTTTTACGTAATAACCGAAGCCCAGTGAAGCAACGATCCAAACCACCACGGCCAGGACCGAACCGGGAGTAATGAAGCGAAACTTCTGCTCCACATCCGGCATGACGTAGTAAATCAATGCCACCGCCACCATCAACAACATAATGATCAAGGGCCAACGCAGGACGGTCCACAAGGTGACGATAAAGTCTTCCATGCCGATCTGCCCGGCCAGCCAGTTCATCACTTGCGGTCCGGTGACCATGAACGCCGCAGCGGCCAGCAACATCCCGGCAATGCCCACGGTGTAGAGAATCGACAGAGGGAAACGCTTCCAGATTGGCCGCCCTTCCACCACATCGTAGGCAGCATTCATGGCGCTCATCATCAAGCGCACACCCGCTGAAGCGGTCCATAACGCGATAACGATACCGACCGACAGCAACCCGCCCTTGGATTGCTGCAACTGATCAATCACTGGATTGACCTGCTCAAGCGCCTGTGGCGGCAACACCAGTTCCGACTGCAGGCGCAGCCAGGAAAAAAAGTCCGGCAGGTGCAGAAAGCCGATCAGGGCGATGAGAAACAACAGAAACGGAAAAAGCGAAAACAGCATTTGGTACGCCAATGCCGACGCATAGGTCGACATTTCGTCATTAATGAATTCGTTGACGGTATGCACCATCACCTTACCCAATGGAAGCTGGCGCAACTCCGGAAAAATCATCGTATCTCCTTACCCTACAACTCAAGCCGACTTCGTTGATCGATAGGTGGGCGCTTCAACTGCTCAGCCTGTCTGTCCACAGGCAGGCGTTCTACCTTAAGGTAGCCCAATTGGCGATGCTAAAGAGGTCTCAATCCTTTCCCGGTTATTCGGCCCGTTACTCACGCCCTGTAAACAGCATGACCAGATAGAACAACGGCCATCAAAAGATGACCGTTGTGATTCACTTCAAACCCGCTTACACACTCAGATTTTATCGATACCCTTTTTCACCGCATCCTTTGCTTTGCCTACGGCTTCCTGGGTTTTACCTTTGATTTCCTGGGCCTTGCCTTCAGACCTGAGTTTCGAGTTGTCAGTGGCTTTGCCAATGCCTTGCTTGACGTTACCCACTGCTTCGTTGGTCATGCCTTTGATTTTATCGCCAGTACTGCTCATGGTGTTTCTCCAGAGTAGGAAAATAAGCGTCATAACCTCGACATAAGGATTGACCCACCTTCGTCGCGCAGAGTTTCAAATATTTTCCCGGTCGGTCTTTCCGTTCGTCGCAGACTCAATCCTCTAAAACCCGGCGATTTCACCGGGTAATGCAGGTTTAACTTTAAGTTTGCGCAACAACCCCCGAGAATGCGCGACGCAGTCAGGCTGTGGTGGCCAAGGCCACCGCGCTGTACACACAGATCCACAGGAACGTTATGAAACTCGATAAAAAGCTGGCCATCGCTCGTAGGAACCAGGAACTCGGCGGTGCCGTGCTCGGTGTCAACAACACTCATTTCACGGTGCTGAACACCAACAAGAACATCTGGTGGTTTGACCTGCCCATGAGCCGCCTGAAGATCGGTCAATACGAGTGGGTGCACTTGCTACTGCACACGCCAAGCACCGATGAACTGCTGCATTTGAAAGTGCCAACGGTGTATCTGCGCGATCATATGGAAGGTCTGGTGGTCCGCAACAAGGACAAACGCAACGCGAGCCTCAGCCTGGAACTGAGCGCCGACAAGGACTCGTTCCTCAAGGATGTTCGCCCAGCGGGTGCCAATGTGCCGTTCGCGTCATTCGTGCAGAAATAGGCTTCCTGCCAAAGCAGATAGGCTGTCCTGGGGACATCACATCCCCAGGCTCACGCAAACCTGCGCGTCCACAGGAAACTTCCTGCCCCCGCCAGGCCCGACACCACGGTGCCCCACGCCAGATCAACCAGCGCCATTTGCGTCGGCCAGCCTTGCAGCGTCGCCCAGTTGGTCAAGTCATACGTACCGTAGGCAATCAACCCGAGCAACGCGCTACGTCCTGCTGCCTGCGCCAGCCTCCCCCGCCGCAGGCCCGGCATGACGCCGAACACCACGATCCCCACG
Source organism: Pseudomonas sp. UMAB-08 (assembly GCF_900095225.1). GTDB lineage: Bacteria > Pseudomonadota > Gammaproteobacteria > Pseudomonadales > Pseudomonadaceae > Aquipseudomonas. Next base: position 14,171 of record NZ_LT607441.1, on the reverse strand, counting down.
CCATACAGCATGTAGAAGGTCACGGCCGGCCCCCACAACGGTTGCTTCAGCATTAACGGCCCTAGCCATGCCTGGTAGGTAGGCCCCATCAACAGGCCAAGCCAGATCCCGTCGCACACAACGAACACCAGAAGGGCGCTGATATAGGCCGTGAGGTATTTTCCCATGAGACATCCCTGTGAGATTGAGCCGGCTGCGTGGGCTTTTTCCTTAAACGGGCCGCGGATCGAACGCACTGCGGGGCCACACCCTGGCCTGTCGGCACTGCGTTCGGAAAGACCGAGCCTTCAGACCAGCTCGATGCGGTCCGCGTGAATCACGATCTGGCCCTGCTTGTACAGCGCACCAATCGCTTTTTTGAAGTTACCTTTGCTGACCCCGAACAAGCCGCTGATCACTTGCGGATCGCTCTTGTCGCTGACCGGCAACACGCCGTTGTTTTCCCGCAACTTGGTGAGGATCTTCGAGTTCAGACTGCTGGCCGCTTCCTCACCCACAGGCTGCAGGCTCAGGCTGATATTGCCGTCGGCGCGAATTTCTTTGATGAAGCCTTTCTCTTCTTTGCCCGGGCGCAAGAATTTGAACACTTCGTTCTTGTGAATCAGGCCCCAATGCTTGTTGTTGATAATGGCCTTGAAGCCCATGTCCGTCGCTTCAGCCACCAGCAAATTGACTTCCTGTCCGACCTTATAATCGGCAGGCGTCTTATCCAGGTAGCGATCCAGCCGGGCGGTGGCGGTGATCCGGCGCGTGTGTTTGTCCAGATAAACGTGGACCACGCAATAATCGCCGGCCTGCAACGAATGCTTTTCTTCGGAGTAAGGCAGCAACAGATCCTTGGACAGGCCCCAATCAAGGAAAATACCAATGCTGTTCACTTCAAGGACTTTCAAGCTGGCGAACTCACCGACCTGGACCTTTGGTTTCTCAGTGGTGGCAATCAGCTTGTCGTCACTGTCCAGGTAAACGAAGACATTGAGCCAGTCCTCATCTTCACTGGGAATATCTTTCGGGATATAGCGATTGGGCAGCAAAATTTCGCCGTCCTGAGCGCCGTCCAGATACAAACCAAAGTTAGTGTGTTTTACCACTTGCAAGCTGTTGTAGCGCCCGACTAAAGCCATTTCCAAATACCCTCATTGCGTGGGCGGCATTCTACCCGAGTTTGCCATTGTGTTCGCGGCTCCCGCCGACGAGGCGCGAGACCGATCAGAAAGGCTATAAAAATCAAAGATTTGCTCATGACGCTGAGCGCCCAGCCGCTCCGCTCGTCAGATCAATAGAGGCCCTGGCCCCCAGCGCTATTCCAGAAGAATCCGCGCCTGAAATAACTTCTCAGTTAAAACAGTCAGTTGCGACCCAATACCGTGACGGCCTGTCCGGCAGGAGAGGCCCAACCCCTATGCGTTTCAGGGCTATATTTACCAAGCAATTGTCAAGCATTTCATATACAATTGCTGGCCGTATTGAATTTTACATAGGTTAATGGAAGCCATGCGCGTAAAAGCATCCAACTCGAAACCAAAGGCAGCTCCGGCCGTTGAGACCAGCGACTCGATCAATGCACAGATTGCTACGTTCCTGAAATCTGGCGGTCAGATTCAGGAGATTGCTAAAGGCGTCAGCGGCCAGACTTTCGGCCCGTCCAAGCAAATCACCCTCGGCAAGAAGTAATACCCCCGCCCCAATTGTCGATCTCTATGCGCTTTGTTTTTCAAGGCGCTAGGGCTATCGATCCTTCGTTGCATGATCTTTTTCTCGAGCGTTACCTGGCCCTTTGACACAGCTACGTTGCACAGCCGTAGCGGGACAGGCAGGATGATGACTTGACGGTCAGTTCCTTTCGCGGAATCCACAATGAACAAATGGATGTTTTTCTGCGCACTGCTTTGCCTGGGTGGTTGTGCATCACATCGTTGCGACACCTCAACCCGCTACGACGAACCGTCCGGCGACGCCCTCTGTCGCTCAACGCATCTGCTCTATCAGAACGACATGCTCCAGGCCAAGCTGATGATCAGCGCAGGCGGTAGCGACAATATCGAACTGGCCAAGGCATTGCTTGAGCGTGCTGCCAGTCAGGACAGAAGCGGTGAAGCCGAGTTTTATCAGGCTGTCCTGTTGATACGTGCGAACAGCGATAACGCTGAAGCCATTGACCTGCTCGAACTGGCAGCCAAGCGTAATCATCCACTGGCAATCGCCCTGCTCGCCCAGCAACTGGCCAGCAGCGACGCCAAAAAAGCCGAACAGTACCGCGCCAACTATGCCGACCTGGATGTCGCCAAGAGCGGTTACCCGTCGTTCGAGCAAGCCCTCCATGTCGCCAACGGCTTGATCACTCCGGTGCTCTAACCCCCTCGGCAATTCGACCGGATCGACGAACGGTCCGCACCTCCCACATTTCACCGGTATCCTTGCAAGGCTCTATTTCGCGGGTTCTGCGTGATCCTGCGCGCAAATCCAGAGGCGCGCCAACGTCACCCCTGACACTCCGTCGCCTTCTTCAGGAGTGAAGCATGTCCACGTACACCTATCGAGCGCTGGCGCTCAGTGCCTTGCTGGTCTGCCAGTCGGCCTCCGCGCAACTGCTGGAGCGCGACCTCGGCGACTTCGACCTCAAGCTCGGTAGCACACCGGCACGTAGCATGGCGCAAGGTTTGGTGCAGCCTACGGGTGTCGGTTCGTTCCATGGCGGGCTGGACCTGACCCACGACAGTGGCTGGTACGCGGGGCAATGGTCACCCAGCGTGGGCGCCACCTCCAGCGCTGCCCTGGAAGTCGATTCGTACCTGGGCTTCAAGAAACCCTTCGACAAAACCCTGGGCTATGAACTGGGGATGATCCGCTACACTTACCCGGACGCCAGCCAGACCGACAGCCACCAGTTCTACGCTGGGCTGACCGTGCTGGGCAGCCGCTTTGGCGCCGCACTCAGCAACGACCCCGGGAACCGCAACAGCACCTTGTTCGTTGACTTGGGCACGCTTCAGCCACTGGGTCTTGGCCTCCGGGTGCAGTACGCCAATCACCAGTTCGATACACCGCAAATGATCAGCGACGGCAGTGCGGTGAGCGCCTTCAATGACTGGTCGCTGAATGTCTCGCGCCCCTGGTTTGGGGTCGACCTCAACCTGACTTACAGCGACTCAAGCCTGAGCGGCAACAGTTGCAGTGCTTACACGGGGCATAACGCCCAGTGCGAAGGGATGTTCACCCTCAAGGCCGTGCGCTCGTTTTTCTGAGGGCGCGGCCGGGACACGTCGTGTTGCCTGCTAATGGCTCAGCGCGCCCTACTCATTCAAGCAATCTGAGCCTTGGCAGCGACTTGATCAAAGGTGTCGGGGTCCAACGCATCGGCCTGTTCGTCGAGTATCTGGCGCGGATGCTCACTGCCCGGAATGCTGCTATCAAGTAGCGCCAACAAGCTCGCGCCGCGCGGGGTCAGGACAAAATTTTCGCCATTGCCACCTTGCTCTTCAGGACGAGTCTCGATAAATCCGCGCTTGAGCAGCAACGCTTCATAGTCCGCAGCCAACGTTTTGAGATGATCCAGATTGCCGGTGGGCTCGCCATCAGCCGCCTGAGCAGCCGCCTGGTCTTCAGCGTAAGCACGCGGGGCAAAACTTTTGTCTGCGCTATTCTGCACTTCGTGAAGCAGGCGTTCGATAAGGTCCCAGTTGTATTGCGTCATGATCCAACCTCCAGCCAGCATGGGTAATGTCCGTGGCCTCCCGCCATCGGGATTGGCACTCATAGGTTGTGACAGGTTCTCGCAGTGGTCGTTCAGCGTCCGTCAGGCGCAGAACTTTTGCCGGGCCCCACCCTCAGTAAAGTAAGCCCATCGCAAAGAGACAGACCATGAAAACCCTGCTGAGCATCACCACCGCCCTGACCTTACTGACCGCCATGTACCCCGGAAGAAGCCACGGCCAAGCGTGAGCAACTGGCCCAGGAAGTACAGAAAATCACCCAGAAAAATCCGATGAGGGCCAAGGAGATAAATCAGGAGATTAAAGACATGAACCTGGACACCGCCAGCAAGGACTTGCCAGACAAATGCCAGTTGATCGATCAGCGAATCAAGGATCTGGACCGCGCCGCGCAGAAGGCAGATGGCTGAACTGTCGCGCAAAAAAAAGCCCAGCGTCACGGGGGACGCCAGGCTTTTTTTGAATCGCTTACGGCTTATTCAGCAGCAGGCGCTTCTGGCTTGCGTTTTTTCAACGGAGCCTTGCCGTCTGCACTGACCAACGACAACGCGTCGGTTTTTGGCCGATTGGTTATCTTGCGTTTGGTCGGCGCCTTGGCGCTGCCTTTCTTGTCGGTTTTCTTGTCGCCGGTCTTTTTCTTCTTCACGCCGACAGCCTTGCCCGACGCCTTGACCTTTTTCGGCCCGCCGTAGGTGCCTTTGACTTCCTTGATCACACGACGCTCGAAGCTCTGCTTCAAATAGCGCTCGACGCTGGACATCAAGTTCCAGTCGCCATGGCAGATCAACGAAATTGCCAGGCCTTCGCCACCGGCACGGCCAGTACGGCCAATACGGTGGACGTAGTCATCGCCGCTGCGTGGCATATCGAAGTTGATCACCATGTCCAGACCTTCAACGTCCAGACCACGGGCCGCCACATCAGTGGCTACCAGGATCTTCACGCCGCCCTGCTTCAGACGGTCGATGGCCAGCTTGCGATCTTTCTGGTCCTTGTCGCCGTGCAGAACAAATGCCTTGTACTCCAGCGCGACTAAACGACCATAAAGACGGTCGGCCATGGCGCGGGTGTTGGTGAAGATAATAGCTTTTTGATACGTCTCGTTGGCCAGCAGCCAATGGACGATCTTCTCTTTATGGCTGTTGTGGTCGGCAGTGATGATCTGCTGACGCGTACCCGCAGCCAGCTCACTCACGCTGTTGACTTGCAGGTGCTGTGGATCCGTCAGGATCTTGCTGATCATTTCGCGCAGGCCGGCACCGCCGGTGGTTGCCGAGAACAGCAGGGTTTGCTCGCGATTCTTGCACTCGCCGGCCAGACGTTCGACGTCTTCGGCAAAGCCCATGTCGAGCATGCGGTCGGCTTCATCAAGCACCAGCACTTCGACCTGCGACAGGTCCAGGTTACCGGCATTGAGTTGCTCCAGCAGGCGCCCAGGGGTGCCGATCAGGATGTCCGGAACCTTGCGCAACATGGCGGCCTGGACCTTGAAGTCCTCACCGCCAGTGATCAGGCCGGATTTGATGAACGTGAACTGGGAGAACCGCTCGACTTCCTTGAGGGTCTGCTGCGCCAGTTCGCGGGTCGGCAGCAGAATCACTGCGCGAATGTCGACGCGAACCTTGGACGGGCCCATCAGGCGATTGAGGATTGGCAGCACGAAAGCCGCAGTTTTGCCGCTGCCGGTTTGGGCAGTCACCCGCAGGTCATGCCCTTCCAGCGCCAGCGGGATGGCTGCTGCTTGCACAGGCGTAGGCTCGACAAATTTAAGCTCGGCCACGGCTTTAAGCAGGCGTTCGTGCAGGGCGAATTGGGAAAACACGGGTGCTACCTCGACGAAAAACAAAAAAACAGTCGCATAGCCTAACGGTTTCGAGCGCCGAGGCCGAGTTTCTTTACGACATAAGGGCTATTTCTTTAGTAAAAGGTGAGTTTTTTGTTACTCGATTTGCACACGACGGACGATTAGGGGGCAGGAATGTTCTAATTGCTGACCCTAATGACAGGACTATCACTCGCATCCATGGACATTCAAACGGTATGGCTACGCACCCAGGAACTCTGGGGCATGCTCGATCAACACCCTGCATTACACGCTGGTTTGGGGTTGGTGCTGCTGTTGGTTGTCGCGCTGACGTTGGGCCGAGTAGCGCGTTTCGTCATCCTGCACATGGCCAAATTGCTGGGCCGACAACCGGCCATGCACTGGGTTGTCGATTTACTGCACAACAAGCTTTTTCACCGGTTAGCGCAGATGGTGCCTTCTCTGGTCATCCAGTTCGGGCTGAACCTGGTGCCGGAACTGAGCAAGACCAGCAACCACTTCCTCGGGAATGTGGCGCTGGCGTTCACCATCCTGTTCCAGGTGCTGGCTCTGGGCGCCCTGCTGAATGCTCTGCTGGATATCTACGCCCGCACCGCTCACGCCCGCACCCGCTCGATCAAAGGCTACGTACAACTGGCGAAGATGATTCTGTACATCTTTGGCGCAATCATTATCGTCGCGACCCTGATAGACCGGTCGCCGCTGCTGCTGTTGTCGGGCCTGGGCGCAATGTCGGCAGTGATTCTGTTGGTCTACAAAGACACCCTGCTGTCATTCGTCGCCAGCGTGCAGTTGACCAGCAACGACATGCTGCGGGTCGGCGACTGGATCGAAATGCCGCAAGTCGGTGCCGACGGTGACGTGGTAGACATCACTCTGCACACGGTCAAAGTGCAGAATTACGTGTGACCTTTGCCCAAAACACGCATCGTGTGACCTCACAACGAAAATGGACAGCCGAGGAGTGCGATACCTAGGAATCTACCACCCTGTTCTCCCAATCCCACTTCGAGTCCAGCTCCTCCATGGACACCGACGTCAACACAACGCTCGATTCGCAATTACCCCCTATTCCTAACCGCTTGACGATCCCCGCCTACCCTCCCTTCAATCTCCCCCTCTGTGTATATGTAGACATCTGGTCTTAAGGGAAATGGCATTACCTGGCTGTCGTTCTGGATCTTTCGTGGGCCGAATTGTGGGCTTGGGCGCTGCCCAACAAGCCAGATGCCGAGGTGGTGATCAAGGTGTTGGACAGGGCTTATGTTTAGCGTGACAGGCCTCAAGGACTGCTGTTTCACGCGGATCAGGCCGCGCAATATGTCAGTCGCCAGTTTCGCCAACGGTTCAGGCGTTACCGAATGAATGCGTCAAAGCGTGAGTCGTCGTGGAGACTGTTGGGATAATGTGCCGATGGTGCGCGTATTTCGCAGCTTGAAAACTGAATGGATACCGACCGTGGGCCATATGACGGCACAAGAAGCGCACCGAAACATCAGTCATTACCTGATGTATCGATACAACTGGATTCGACCGCACCAATTCTACAATGGGCTGGCCCCAGCTCAGGCCGAGCAAAAACTGAGCGTCGTGTCGGAATTAGTTGACCACTACAATAGACCCTTTCGTCACCGGGCCTGATTGTGCGGGCGTTGACAGATCCTATTCTAATTCAGAACGAAACATGCAAGCTTGAGACGCCGTCGATTCCGAAATACGTCAGTTTTCACCGCCGCAAACCAAAATCAATATATGACAAACCCGTCAACTCTCATTACTCCGGGATCCCTGTATTCCTTGTAATTTAATAACCAAACTCGAAAATAAATAAGTAATTTCGTGGGAAAAATCCGCACCCACCAAAAAAAGTCGCCCATCAATATATGATAAAAACAACTACCACTCGTCGGGACGGCGCGACAGCGGCTGGTGAGTTGAATACTATGGACACAACTAACGGACAAAGGGGCCAATAAAAAAGACCGAGACCCACCCACTTTCAATTCTTGCTCTCCACTAACACAAGTTGTATTTCAAGACAGCTGATGAAAACCAGCCGAGAAATCCTTTTTGCCAAATTTTGGAAAAGTGCTAATGCTTTTGAAGCCCCCTGCTGCCACTGAAAAAGTTAGCCAGAGCGATAACACAAATATCGCAACAGTATTCAGAGCACAAAAACTGTTCAACGTTGACCTATTCAAACGTTGCGACGAGTCTGAGGCGCGAGGCTGGGTTCAACCGAGTGAGCATGGCGGAACTCTTTATCCTGTGACTTGCATTGATCATACGGTTCAAGTTCTACGATCCCAGCCTGTCATTCTTAGTCCTGATGGCTCGATATGGAAGGAGGGAACACTTTTCCTGTTGCGCCTGGCTCTTGATGATGATTCAAAAGACCCAGAAACCCTGCTAGCCATGGCGGGACATCTGGCAGACTTCATGAGCACGCTAGCTAGTGAAGGCCGGCACTTTCTGGACTTTAGCGGGTATCGCTTCGAGCGACCAACTTACATCTACAAAGAGAAATTCAATCTACCAACAAAAAAGCTTTTGATCTCCGAAGCAACTGCAAACGCAAAAATACGGACAATGATAACGTTCTATAAGGACTTGATGGAGAATAGAAACTTCACTCCTGAACAGCCCCCATGGAAAACCAAGAAGTCCACGATACAGTATGAAGATGCTTTTGGATACGAACGCACAAAGTACATTACGCACACGGATTTGACTTTCCCTGCGACCCGACCCAACTCCACGGGCGAGTACATTATTGACGGTGGAAAGCTGATACCGCTCAGCAAGAAAGAACAGCTGGCACTACTCGAAGCCTTATTAAAAACCGGGCATCCCGAAATGCTCTTGATCTTCACGATTGCCTTGGTGACAGGGATGCGCATTCAAACCATATTAACGCTTCGAATTTCATCAATTCAACCAGGCGAATCTAATAGCTTCGATCTTGTACCAGTGCGCGCGGGGAGAGGTTCGCTGGTTGACGCGAAGCACGACAAACCTCAGACCATAATGATGCCCAAATGGTTACACCATAAGTTGAGAATTTATATCAATTCCGATCGCTATTTACAGCGAGCAGCACTAGCCCCTGAGCAACCTGAGGGCGCGCAGTATTTATTTTTGAGCAAGACTGGCACCCCTTACTATGTTGCGAAAAGCGATAGAGGCAGGTTTGAAAGCAACGAAAAAGGCTCATATGTACGTAGCTTCATTTCAAAATACTTGAAACCTCTAATGCAAGAGCTGGAGTGTGACGTGGACTTTAGTTTTCACGACCTTCGTGCAACCTTTGGGATGAATTTGGTAGAGGAACGACGCGAAATGCTTAACCGAGGGCAGATCAATTATTTGCAATTGATTGATTATGTACGCAAGCGCATGAATCACAGCAACTCAAAAACAACCCAAGGATACCTCAACTTCGAGCAAAATAAGGATATTATTTACCAAGCAGATAAGGAGTACCAACAGCACATCATAGACATGTGCAACTGCGAGATTTAAACATGCGCGACCTAGATAATATTTCAATCATTGATTTGCATATCGATACACAACAGCCAAAAAAATATGGTGTGCGTACCTCGGTTTACCTCCAGGCCCTATTGAAGTCCAATATTCTAGAGAACATCGTAGTGCGCTCAGCGCATCGAAAACACCATGACGTTGGTGCCTGGTGCTTTACAGGTAAAAAAAGCGTGCGCTTGCCAAAAACTGTGGAGGTTTCACTCCATAGACCAGAGCGGGCGCAGCCTATACAAAATTTGGTAAGTGAAGTAATTACCATGGCGTGTTCAGATAAGACTGCTGCCGGAGCCGGTTCAAAACTTGCTGACTTTGCGTTGATTGTCAACTTTTGCAACAACAGTGATCTCATAGGCTTCCTTGAGTCACCTGAAAGCTATCAGTGTGCATTACAAGAATTCACTACATATCTCAAAGAAAGCAACCGAAAGGAAGTTACACAAGCGAAACTTCAATCGGTAGCGATAGAGTGTGGCTCGTACCTTTTTCCGAAATCAAAAATTGATTTTAGTGCAGGCATCGAACGAATTCAGTCCATCGCGGATAAAACTTCGTCCACAAAGCCGCCACCAGAGGCTCCGGTCAAGCGGTTTGTCAATGTTTTCACAAGTGTGTTCAATGAACTGGCTGATTTCACTCTAAGAAAACATCTTTTTCCGCATATTATAAAGATCGACAACGAACTGGCAGTTCTTACTACGGAAGCCTATCCATTCCTTACCCATAGCGTGGTAACGAACAAAGTTCGCGGTGGGCACATAAGCCGATACATGGACTACAAAACCGGAAAGTGCAAGCTTTGGTCTGAAGTCTACGAAGAGATTCCCAATGCAAATTATAAATACCATCAATCCTTTGCTTATAAATCTGCTAACCGTCTCGCGGAGGGAAACTCTGATCCTTACTGCCAAAGAATGGTTCGACTGCACAAGTTAGCGCATGACAGCTTCGTAGCACTTTTCGCGCTCAATAGCGGGGAGAATGAGTCAACCATCATATCCACTCCTTGGAATGGCGTTTACGAGATTTCGAAGGGGAACATAGGTACACGTATTATCAGCATCAAGCAGAGAGGCGGAGTGCAGCCCATTACCTTTACCGTGGCTGCGCCATTCGTCAAGCATTTCAAAAAATTCATTGAACTACGCAAGCACATTCTTAATGGGCAACAATTCGAAAAATTATTTATAGGATTCGATTACCGAACGATCTCCGAGTTCCGTCAACTTGATGAAAATTTGCTGAAAAATCTTTGCGTGCAGATGCAAGCTATGGTTGACCCAGCATTTCCGATGTTGAGCTATAAAAAGCTTAGAGCGTATAAAGATTCATGGCTGGTAAAAAACTACAATCAAGATACTGCAGCTGCTCTTTTACATCATTCAAATAATACTCAGCGAGTAAGCTACACAAACATTGAAGAAAAAGAGGCCATAGACCGAATAGTTCAGGCCGTTGGAAAAATAGTCAAAATGCTCGATAGTGCAGAGGGCGTCAGAGTCCCATCAGGTTTATGCAGCGGCGCAAAACCAACAAGCGCAGTTTTGATTCCGCCAGGCTATGAACCAGACTGCAAAAACAGTCGAGGATGCCTTTTTTGCAATGAATTCCGCGTGACAACTGAGCCTGAGAGTATTCACAAACTTTACAGCATGGAATATGTCATCAAGAAATTCCTAGGAACCTGTAACGATCTTGATCATTTCAACCTTATACATCGGCCTGCGCTAGAAATCATCGAAAAAATTTTGAACAGAATTCACGAACTTAAGCCAACAGCTATAGCTGACTCGGAAATCATCCGGAAGCGAGTTTATGAAATGCGAGAACTCACGGAATACTGGACGAAATACCTTGAACGCTTTATTAAAATTGGAGCCATTCGATGAGACCAACAAAAGACACCGCAATGGCCAACCCACGATTTCCAATTATGAGGGACGAAGCCCCATTACTGACGAAACCGAAAGTTGCCAAACCTCAGGTTTATTATGGGATGTCTTTCGACAATATATCTAAAGACTTGATCCTATCGATAGATGAGCACGGACAGCCTCTGTCTAAGCTAAGTGATCTTATTTGGAAAATGACCCAGTTCAAACTTGTCATCACCGACAACATTACATATTCTTTTGCTGGATTGAAGTGCAATAAACATACAAATAGTGAAAACATCCTTCTTGTTCAGATTTTTTTTCTGATGCGTATGTTCTCTAACAAAGGAGCTACCAAGACACTTCGTGCAAGTAGCCAGTTTGGTGGGCTTTACTCACTATTATACCTATGCAGATATGCAGATGATCATGACATTCTGATCCGCGATCTTGTACACAGACCGGATCTATTCAAACCTATGCTGGAAAGCATGGCCCATGCGCGCGCGAGTGTTTTGTGGCAAATTATAAGGATATTCAATATCACCAAGTGCCCAAACCACTGGTTTTTGATACCAAACGCTTTCATGAAGGCGCTGAAAAATGTTTACAGGGGTAGGTCGCATAAGAGTACAAAACAACACCCAGTAATCCCACCTCGAATTTTGAACTTACGCTGGAGTCACTATCATGAAGTTCTAGAAGACTTCAAACAGCACCGCACCCAGCTGACTGAGTTTCTCCAAAGAGCAGCGAGCAATCGCCTCTACGCAAGAGGCTCACATTCTCAGTACATGCTCAAGATGAGCAATGAGGTTAGCCAAGATGCGGCAGGCGAGCCTGACTTCGATGAAGCCGCCAGAATGCATGGCCTCGATCATTTATTCCGGAAATATAAAATTCTGGATGTCTCGCTCACCCCATACTTTTTGGGGATGGTGCAATATTGCGCTAAGGCTTTAGTTCATATTTTGACGTTTATGCGCAGCGGCGAGGCATTATTGCTTGAGCATGAATGCCTTGAAATGGCGACCGGCTGGTGCGAAGAAGGTGTTTATGTAGTTGGCATTTCAACCAAGGCGACAGGGAGAGCCGTTGACACCAGATGGATCACAACTGAGCATATTCAGACTCCTCTTCAGACCCTTGTTGAAATCTATGAGATCATTCACCCTTACTTGCCAAACGAGCACAAAGGCATAAAAAATTTTTTTATTGCCCCGTCTCATATTCCAATTACAAAACAAAAGGAGCCGGTCTTATTCAACAAATGTATTTCTCTTAAATATGAAACTCGCTTACCTCCGATTCCCATCGAAGAAAAAGATCTTTTCTGCCTAGAGCTAATCGACCCTAGCCGTGACTGGCGCTCCGAAAAGAAATTTCAGATCGGTAAACCTTGGAGTTTCACTACACATCAGTTTCGTCGCACTATGACAGTCTACTGCGCCGAAGACGATCTTATGGGCATAGGCCCCCTCAAAAGGGTGCTAGGTCATTTGTCAGTAAAAACCTCAGAGCACTACCAAAAAGGGTGTTCAGCCGGGCTCATGAAAATGAGCGAGTGGTCACCTGAAATGGTAGCTGAATTCAAAGAAGCTGCTCTTGATGCGAGCAACGCTATTTATATCAGAGATATACTCTACTCCGAAGAAAAGCTGCACGGAGTTGAAGGTCGGAGGATTCAAAACGACAAAGATAAACAAGCGATCGTCCTAGAGGAAACTATTGATCAACTGCTTGTCCGAAAGAAGAAGGGATTGATTGCTTGTACAACGACGCCTGTGGGGTTGTGCCTTTCGATTCTGCCATGCGAGAAGCGAGCACATGCCGATTTCTCTACTTGTGATGGATGCAATGAGTCAGTAATAAAACTTAGCAAGCTCGAATACGTAATTGAAGTACTGCGCTTGGATCTAGAAACGCTTGACCCCGGATCTTTTGAATATCGTATGGATGCACAAAACCTCCAGGACTTGGAAAAAATGCGCGACCGCTTGGTTGCGAAAGCGAGCTGATTAAACATTTCGAGCGTGATATGACAAACAACAAAATGACTAAAGACGGCGGTACCCGTTCAGACAGCGTTTTTCAGTATTTCGAGGCGTTGCAGCGGCTGGTGGAAGGAAGACCTTCCCGCGTTCCGATTGGAACAGCAATCACCCTCAATGCTGTTGCTTTAGAGGCGGGAAAAAGTGCCGGGAGTATCAAAAAACAACGCCCCGTCTATGGCGAGCTTATCAAGGAGGTAATGCGACTTGCCGCCGAACAGAAGCTGCGTGCTCAGCCGGACATGACGTGCATGGTCCGGCAGATGCAGGCCACCGCACAGGGCATCCCCCTGGAAATCTACTGCTTCACCCGGACCACCGCCTGGGCCGACTACGAGCGGATTCAGGGCGACATCTTCGATTACTTGCTGGCGGTGATGCCGGAGTTTGGCCTAAGCCTGTATCAGCAGCCCAGCGGTATGGATTTTCGGGCCGGATGGACAGGCAAATAAAAGCCCGATCACCACAAGGATGATCGGGCAGTACACCCAAGGAGCAAAAGGTGCCAAGGGAAGTCGGTGGAGCGCAGGGATCAGGCGACCTGCGCGAGTTTTGCTTTGGCCTGATTCAGGCCTTTCTCGAGGAAATCACCGCCCATGTTCAGGCCTTCGGCGTGAATGAACGTGACATCGTGGATGCCGACAAAACCGAGCACCTGACGCAGGTAGGGTTCCTGATGATCAAGGCTGCTGCCTGCGTAAATACCGCCGCGAGCAGTCAATACGTAGGCACGTTTGCCGGTGAGCAGCCCCTGCGGACCTGTCTCGCCGTATTTAAAGGTCACGCCGGCACGCAAAACATGGTCGAGCCAGGCTTTGAGGGTGCTGGGGATCGCAAAGTTGTACATGGGCGCAGCCAGCACCAACACATCAGATGCGACCAGTTCATCCGTCAGTTGATTAGAGCGCTCAAGGGCCTGTTGCTCGATTTCATTGCGTTGCTCGGCCGCTTTCATCCAGCCTCCGAGCAAGGTTGAATCCAGATGCGGCACAGGGTTGATCGCCAGGTCACGCACGGTTATCTCATCCGCCGGATGCGCAGCCTGCCATTGGCTGATGAATTGCTGGGTCAATTGGCGTGAGACCGAGTCTTGCTGGTCGCGGTAGGGACGGCAGTTACCTGCCGCCCCCCGCACAGATCCGTACGTGCGGAACTACCGCATACG
>NZ_LT607440.1 GCF_900095225.1 Pseudomonas sp. UMAB-08 | reverse complement strand
CGCCTTCCAGCGGGCCGGTTTTGTGGTGGGCGAGCCAGGTGTTGAAGCGGAGGGTGAGGGTTTCGGAGACGTCGAAGGCATCAGAAGTCGTGTCGGACATTTTTAGCCAGGGCCATTTCTCTTCTTGCTCAAGGCTAAGCGCATCAGGAGGTGCCTGTAACGGAGCGCCGACTGCGTAGGCTTCGGCATACATGTGCTGCAATGGGATTTGTGACATCACGTCCTGTGGACCGCCCAGCGACTTGCCCTGATCGCCCGGCGAATACCCACCACCGACATCGGAGTGCATGCCGGGGCACAGGTATTCGGCAGTGTTAGTGCGGTAGGTCGAAGGGCAACTCGGGTCATCGGGGTCGTTCTTGCGCCGGATCGAGTCCACCGGGAAACAGGTGCGTTGCTCATGGGCGGCGACCAGATGCACGCAGCGCTCCAGAAACGTCTCCGAGTCCGACAGGCGCATGGAGTCATCGGCCCACCCCATATGGCCCTCGGCGAAGGGCATCGCATAGGCCATGCCGGTGGAGGCCACGGTGTCGAACAAACCCAGGAAAGCAATGCAGATCGGGAGGCCAGCAAACAGGTAACAGGTTTCACCCTCGATTTCGACCTGGGTCAGGCTCTCCAGCCAGGTGGCAAAGGCCCGGGCTTCGGCGGCGCCCCGGGAAAAGCCATACACGTACAGGCGCAGGCCGATGATTCTGGGTTGGGTCTTGCGCGCATGCACGAAATCGACCTTTTTTTGCAATGCCAGCAATGGCGCTTGCAGGGCCTCTCGCCGACGGCTGTCACCGCTCTTGAGCAACGTCGCGCCGAGCATCTCTTCAGTGAACGAGGTGCCCATTTTTTGTACCAGTTCGAAGGCTGTATCCACGGTCAGCGGGTCTTCTCCGCAAGCCCGACCCACCGCATCCAGCAGGCGCGTGATGCCCCAATTGATCCGGTTCTCGCCGCCGACCGCGCCGATCAGCCCTAGATCTCGTGGTTCGAACTCACCGATTTCCTTGAACTCGGTGCCGACCCCTTGCATGTAATAACGATAGAAGCCCATGTCGTTCGCCCGGCTCTGCTCTGTGCCCTGGTTGGCACCGACGCTGGCGTGGTAAAGCCGTGCCACGTTGCTGGTGCTCGGGGGCTGACCGAGTTTGTCCGAGGGTTCGTGGTTGTTGGTGCCGTCGAAACACAGGCTGATGTTCAGCACATTCATGCACGGCGGGCCGGTATAGGTTTCACCCGCCGCCTCAGCGGCGCGTTCAGCCGCATAGCCGGCCAGAAGCTCGGGCCGAAATTGTGTGCGGTAGTTAAGCGCCACATCCTCGGACGTGCGCGGCAGCAGCCCCTCTTTCGGGAACGGCGGGGTCGGCGTTAAAGGCGCCGGGGCCGAGCGTTGAGAACCTGAATTCAAGGTAATGGACATACGGCAGGGACTTCCATCTTGAGGGGGTAGTTGTAGGGGTGATCAGGCATGCCGAGATAGGTAGGGCCCGCGGAGATCTTTACCTGGTCGCAGGGCAGGAAATGCGCCGTGATTGCACCCAGTTTTTTATACGGCGCCACCTCCACGACGGCGCGATGGCGGGTGTATTTGGTTTCGTGTTCGTCCATTCGCTTGAACCATGCGTCGGAGAATCGAGGTTCGGTCCAATACCTCGAGGCACCAACATTCGGATCCTTCTCCCACTCCACCACCACGGTCAGGCCGGGATGCCACTTACGCGGCATGCTCACGCAGCAGTTCTGGCTGCCGCCCCCGCCGTAAGGGCCGATGTTCGGCCCGCCGCCGTTGACGATGAAGTAATTGATCGCCGCCGAGGTGTGGTTGTACCCCTCGATGGGAATACCGAGGCGCTCGGGCAGTGATTTGCTGCAGGCTTGCAGCGCAAGGCAGGCGAGCGCCGCCGCCCAAAGCGCTGGCCTTCGGCGTAGGGCGCCAGGGTTTAGGGTGCGGGACATACGGCAGGCTCTTCCATTTTGGACGGGTAGTTGAAGGGATAACCGGCTTGGCCGGGAGTAACCGCGACAGCCGAAACGGCAACTTGGTTGCAGGGCAGGAAATGAACATCGATGACGCCGAGTTCTTCATACGGCGCCACCTCCCCGACGGCGCGATGGCGGGTGTACTTGGATTGGTGTTCTCTTGCAGCCTTTCGCCAAGCATCTGAGTAGCGAGGTTTGGGCCAGTTAACTGAGTCACCGGTATTTGGATCCTTCTCCCACTCCACCACCACGGTCAGGCCGGGATGCCACTGGCGCGGCATGCTCACGCAGCAGTTCTGCTTGCCGCCCCCGCCGTAAGGGCTGATGTTCGGACCGCCATTGCCGTTGACCATGAAGTAATTGATCGCCGCCGAGGTATGGCTGTACCCCTCGATGGGCGCGCCGAGTCGGTCGGGCAATGATTGGCTGCAGGCTTGCAGCGCAAGGCAGGTCAGCAGGCAAAGCGCGAACGGGCGACTCATGCCAAACCACCGGTCTGCGGCAGGTCTTCGGGCAAGTGTCGGGCCAGCCACTCGATCATAAATGCCCGGTGTTCCTCGCCCTTAAGGCGGCGGTCACTGGCGGCGAGGTGCCCCAAATAAAGCACGGAGACTCGTTGTTCCTTGCCGACCCGGTAGTTCCGTTTGGACAGACCGTGGGTTTCCTCCCATTGCTCGGCAGCACTCCAGGTGCACACGGACTCGACCTGATACGCGTCCATCATCAAGGGCGTACTGGGGCGGGTAAATTCGTGAAAGGGGAGGTTGTAGCCACCGATGATCTGCGCTTTGTGATCGCGGTCGGTCCAGTGCCAACTGATGACGGGGGCATGGAAATCGCGAGCCGCGTCTTCGATAAACACGCCACTGATGTGCTTGAACAACCGGTTGTCGTAGTAACGCAGGATGCCGCTCTTGGCGCCTTTGTCCCAATGCGCCTGAGTGTAATAGCGCAGGTGCTCACTCAACGCGTCGAACGGCCACGGGCTTAACAGCGACAGCACGCGGGACTCGCGTTCGAACGCCCTGACAAACGCCCCCAGCCAGTTCACCTGGGCCGTATGTGCCCAGAACACGCGAACATGCACAGGGCCTTGTGCGGCCAGTGCGTGTTCAGGCGTGCCCTCAAGCAACGGTGTGTGCAAGGGCGGCGGGTCGAGTTCGGCCAGCCGTTGCAGCAAGGGATAATCCAGCAACGTGGCGTTGATGATCATGTCGAGGTAGTCGAGGCTTGCTGCGTCGGCGTGTTGTTTCACGTCGCGCAGACACGCGGGGATTTCAAAGTCCATGGTGGGGTCCCGAAGGTAGTAGGAAAAAGAACCTATGCATTAGCGGGTCGCAAATCCCTTGAGTTCGTCTTGAGCCGCCTGGAAGCACTTTTCACACACCACCGGCTCCGGCAGCACCTCAGCGGGCTCCGGTTCGTGCTCCCAGGAAAATTCCGGCAACGACGGCGACAGCGCCATCAATCGGCCGGCGGCTTCTTGTGCGCTTTCGCCGGGCAGTTGCGGCAGTTGAATCGCGGGTGGGGTGCCGGGGATGGGGGCACCGCCGACGGTGATCAGGCTGCTGCTGAAAATCCCGGCCGGGGTGAACACCAAGTGCTGGCCTGCGCCCTTGAGCGTGAGAAAGCCCTGGGCGTCGATGGCCACGTTGATGCCCGATTGCAGGTGCAGATCCTGCCCGGCGCGGATGACTGCAGCTTGCCCGACCTGGGTGTAGCTGCTGCCGGCGATGTTCAGCGAGTCGTCGCCGTTGAGTTGGGTTTTGCGCAGGCCATGGGTGGTGTGGTGTTCTTCGGCGTGGTATTCGCTGTAGGCGTTGGCTTTGATGGCGGTGCGCTGTTCGTTATCCACCTCAAGGGTGTGGTCGTTGCGGGCGTGGGTCAGGAAGTCGCGTTGGGCGTGCAGGTAGATGCATTCTTTGCCCTTGCGATCCTCAATGTGAACTTCATTTGAGCCTCCCCCTCCGGGAGACGTTAATGATTTGAACACGCTGCGGGTTTTATTGGCGGGCAGCGGGTAAGGCACGGTGTTGGCCTTGTTGAACAGGTAACCGGTGAGCATCGGCGAGTCCGGGTCGCCTTCGTCATAGCCGATGACCACTTCCATGCCGACCCGTGGAATGACGCTGCTGCCGTAGCCACTGCCCGCCCAGCCAGTGACCACGCGCACCCAGCAGCTGCTGAGTTCGTCGGTTGAGCCGGACCGGTCCCACCGGAAACGAACTTTGACCCGGCCGTATTCGTCGCAGTAAATCTCTTCATCCTTGGGGCCGCAGACCGTGGCGGTCTGGCTGACCAGTACCACGGGCTTGGGGTGATCCAGTGGCGGTCGATAAATCACGTGCTCAGGGGTGGCGGTGAAGGTGTTCCGATAACCCTGGACAAAACCGTCCTCGGCCTCGGGGGCCGTGCTGTTAAGGGCTTCCATCACTTGCGGAGCCCGGCCACGGTGGGTGACGTGATTGAGCAGCCAGTGAGCGTTCCAGTCCTTGCGCGGATGGTCCTCGAGGGCAAACAAGTGGCCGCTGAGGAGCATCGGCTGATCGCTCGCCCCGCGCGCCACGCACGCGTTCAATTGGAGTCTTTCCAGCGATTTACGCGCAACCTGCCGACCGTGGTCTGCGGTTTTGAAATAGGCGGGGTAGGCGAAGTCTTCCAGTTCCTGAAAGTGATCCCACGCCTCGCGATCATCGCCTCTTGAGGCCGATTCCAGAGGACGGCTCGATGTTTCAAAATCGTAGTGACGGCGGGTGACCCGCGAGGTTCTGCCTTTGATGCCCACGCTGAACGACTTGACGGCCACGGTCTCGGCGTTCATGCCGTTGTCGGGCACATACACCGTGGACTCAGGCAGGCGATTGAACCGGTCCTGGTGGTCAGCGAAGACCAGGATGTGGCTGTTTTGACTGTGTTCGAAGCGAAAACTGAGGCCTTCCTCCTCACACAAGCGTTGCACGAAATACAAGTCGCTCTCTTTGTACTGGGTGCAATAGTTCCGGGGCTCGTAGTGTCGGGCATCCAGCTCGAAGCGATAGCGATCCGAGAGGATGCCGTGCTCTTCCAGCACCTGGGCGATGATCTGTTTCACCGTTTGTTTTTGAAAGATGCGCTGGTTGGTCCGGTGCTCAAGGTAAAGCAGCTGTGGCACCAGTTTCAGGTGGTAATGGGTGGCTTTCCAGTGGGTTTGGCCCTGAACAAACTCGTGGATCAGGCCATGAAAGCCATAACCCTTTTTACCGCCGAGGGAGAGGAACGCGGACTTATGCAGATAGTCATTCAGGTCCAGTGCCGGGCGATCACTGACCAGTTCAATATCGAAACAAAATGGCTGGTTTAACCCTTCCTGCCCCATGAATTGAAGAACCTGCAGGTTGTAATCCCGCTTGAGCCTGGCAATGGTCAGGCTAAAGTCTGGCTGATTAGCTAATGTCGGCATTCCGCTGTCCTGGCTTTTGTAAGAAGAGTTGTCCAAGGCATGTTCGGTGAAAGGTTTTTTATCGTCTGTAGGCCAAATCCGTGTCGTGTTGCAGGAAAGGTCTGAAATGTTGACCAACAAAAAAACCGCTGTTCGTGAGAACGGCGGTTTTGGGTTGTTGGGGGGGATATTTGAATGGAATAGAAACAATAAAGTGGGCGCTGGAGTTCGGTATGGATTTTTCTGCGCCCAAAAAAATGCCCGCGCAGACGTTTCGGTCTGCCGGGCATTTTTGTCGGGGCTGGGTTAATTCATATCGAATGGCGGAACACTCAGCGTTTGGACACCACGCTTGTCGTGCCCAATCGAATGATTTTCGGAAAGTCGCTCAGGGTCACTGACGCGCTGCACCCGGAGGCATTGCAGGCCCAAGGTTCGCCGCTGTCATGCAGGCCTTTGCCTGGCGCTGCGGTGTCGATGAGTTGAACGTTGCCTGTGAGCTGGGTGCTGCCGAGCACGCTTTTCTGCCGTGATCGGCTGGCTGTCCAGGCGACGACGACGCGCTCCGGGCCTTTGTGGAAGTTGAGCAGGTAGACGTCGTCGGCCTGGACGCTGGCGTCGGCGTCGTAGGTGTATTCGCGCAGTATCGGGCTGATGGCCTTGAGGACGCTGTAAGCGGGTTTTGGCTGGAGGTCCGGTCGCAGCAGGCCGAAGTTATGTTCTTGTTCGCCTTTGTCCTGGCCGTCGTTGAGCAGGTCATACCACCACATCCCTTTGATATTGGGGATGGTCCGCGCCAGGAAATAGCTGCGCGCGAGGTAGGACGATTGTTTGGCTTCACTGATCCCGCAGTTGCCTTGGTGACTGGGCCAGCTCATTTCAGTCAGGTAAATCGCAACGGCTTTTTTGGCACGGTCACGCACTTGCGCTTCGTAGCCTCGCATCCAGTTGGCCCAGCTTTCAGGGGTGTTGCGCGCCAGGCTCATGCAATGCACGTAAGGATGCAGGGACAGACCGTCCACCTCGTTCAGCGTCCCGGCATCGATCAGGCGATCAACGAAGCCGTCGAGCATGCCTTTGGATGTCACGGCGCCGGCGAGTACTTTTGCTTGCGGATTGTTTTTGCGAACCCAGGGAACGACGCTTTTGGCCAGCGCGGCATAGTCAGTGCTCAATGCCGGGTCTTTCGTGCCTTCCATGTCCCACTCGTTCCAGACTTCGTAAAAATCGACCCTGTTTCCAAACCGGCGACTCACGAAATCGATGTAGTTATGGTAGGCGGCTGTGACGTTGGGCGTACGCGGCTTGGCGCCGTCATAGGGAACGGCGCCGTAACCAAAAATCAGCATGGTGCTCAACTGCAGGTTTCTGGCGCCGTTGAGGTACGTTTCCCACGACGGAAGGATACGCAGCTGATTGCGCGCAGGTTCGGCCGTCGACCAGAAGGCATCGTCGCGCACGGACGTGATGCCCGCATCTGCGGCGGATTGCAGGGCGCGTTTCTGTAGGGTTTGGGACTCCATCAAGTGGGTGCCGACCCCTACGATGAAGACGTCTTCGGCGCGGGTTGTGCCGGTTAGCAGCAGGCCCATAAGGCCTACGAAAATACTGAGGCGAACGTTTGCTTTCATTGGGCTTCTCAACGCTGGTCGGGCAGGGCAGACGACAGGGTGTCGAGGGGAGGCGTGAGCGCCAGTGCGGGGCTGGCGTTGTCTTGGGGGCTGAGTGTGCGGTTCAGCGTATGACCGATGGCCAGCCCCAGAAACAGGTTGGACATGGTGACCTCGAACATGTCCGTGGTCCAACTGATCACGCAGATGCAAAAGGTGACGGCCAACAAGGCGCGGTCCATACGGGTTGTCGAGTAATCACGCAGCAGGAACAGTAGCGGCAATTGCAGCATGTACAGGAACACCCCTGCAAAGCCGAAAATAGCCCACAGATAAACGGCGGTATTGTCCGATGTGCCGAGCATATCGGCATGCGGCACCGGGGACACAAAGACAGCACTGCCGAACATGCCGAAACCCACGCCCAGCCAGCTCCAGCCTTCATTGGTGATCAGGATGATCAGGTGTGGCCAGGTATTGACCAGGCGATCATAAAACGAGGCCAGGCCTCCGCCACTGTTGCTGCTGGCCGCATTGGGGTCAAAGTCGTGTATCACCCCCATGGCGGGCAAAATTACGCCCATCGACACGGCGATCACGAAAATCCACGCACTGGTCCAGCGGTAGCGAATGAGGGCCAGCAGCCCAAGCGTGAATAGAAAGGCCACGGTCGGGGTTTTGCTGGTGGTCAGGAGAATGCTGAAAAACGCCACGACACACACTGCGGCGAACAATATCCGGGAGCGGATGAACATCAGCAGATAAAGACTGAAGATCGCAATCATGATCGACAACACGTTGGACACCCGAGCAAACCCGGCGAGTCGATCGATGTCGTCCGCAGTCCAGGCACGGTTGGCACTCAGCTCAATCGATCCGAGTTGGTAGGTGTAACCCTTCCAGGGCACCGTGGTGTATTTATCCAAAAGAAGGCCGACCACCGAGGCGACCAGGCACAGGGCGACACACTTGCCTAACAGGCTTTTTTGATTGATCAGGTGCTCGCTGCAGACCATCGCGAACAGGAACGGGCTGATGGCGAACAGGCTGAAACCCACATTGTTCAGGCTGGCGCCGTGGAGGAGGGCCAACTGACTGGACAACAGCAGTAACAGCAACCCGATCCAGAACAGGCGCGAGGTTTTGAACGTCAGCAGCTCCAGCGCGAAGAGCACGGCACACCCCATTTTAGGCAGGTACAGCAGCGCGGAAATCCCCGCCATATCGAAGTAATAGCGTAGGGCGCCGGAGAAGGTTTCGACCACGATCAGGCTGATGGCCACCCAGATGACCAATGT
Source organism: Pseudomonas sp. UMAB-08 (assembly GCF_900095225.1). Taxonomy (GTDB): domain Bacteria; phylum Pseudomonadota; class Gammaproteobacteria; order Pseudomonadales; family Pseudomonadaceae; genus Aquipseudomonas. The sequence goes on along the minus strand of NZ_LT607440.1, from coordinate 39,468 downwards.
CGATTTGTTGAATGAAAGGATCGAAGGCTTTTCAGTTGAGGCGGAAGGGGAGTTCGACATCATGTTTTGCTGCCCTCTGAAGCGCGTAGATAAAGGATGTTTGTTCGCCATCGCGCACGGCAAAGCTACCGCCTGTAGAACAGCCACTAATGGGGTTCAATCGAGGACGGCGGGTGTGATGTGAGAGGTAATTAGCGGTATATCAACGTCACTTGTGAGTGCTGTCAAATCAATTCGTCAATCTTTTAACGGACGTCGCTTGGGTGCAATTGCTTATGGTCTCAAGTCATTGAAATACATAGGTGATGAAAAATTGACGTGGTTTTTTAGTGCACCGGCAGACCAGAAGTAAAGGGTCTCTATGGCTCTAAAATTTTACACACGTGTAAAAAAGGCTGACGCGTTTGCAAGCGTCAGCCTTAAATCCTGCCCTTGATTACTTAGTTATAGCGGCGTTTGTCGGCGGCGGGAGGGAAATACTGATAAAGCCAGGTTTCACTCAGTGTCCGGTCATGGGTGCGAATGAACAGACGCAGCTCGACCGGCGCGACCGAGTCGCTGTTGGGGTACCAGTCGAACGTTATGCGGTAGCCTTTGATGTCCGGGATCAGCAGCACGTTGAAGTCCTTCACTTCGCCGCTGGATACCGTGATCACTGGCTCGATTCCTGTGCCCTCGGCCAGCCTTTCCAGACCGCCGCCGGTGAAGTCAACGGCAAAGCGGCGGGCCCAGACTTCCGGGTAATGCTCGCCTGGAGCCCAACCCTCGATGAAGCCGCCCATGCCTGAGCGAGTAGCGTGTACGCGGGCCAACGGGGTGCCAACGGGCGGCAGGGCGCTCCAGTAGAGTTTGTAGCCGAAGTTGAGCGAAGTCCCTGCAGTGACGGGGGCTTTCGGTGTCCAGAAGGCCACGATGTTGTCCAGCGTCTCGCCGGTGGTGGGGATTTCCAGCAGATCGATAGAGCCCTCGCCCCACGCGGTGGTCGGCTCGACCCACAGGCTAGGCCGGCGGCTGTACCAGTCCACCGTGTCCTGATAGCTGGAGAACTCGTGATCGGTCTGCACCAGACCGAAGCCTTTGGGGTCTTTGTCGGCAAAGGCGTTGAATTGCAGGGTGGCCGGGTTGTTCAGCGGGCGGCAGATCCATTCGCCGTTGCCACGCCACATGGCCAGGCGGTCGGAGTCGTGGATCTCGGGATGGAGGGTGTCGCACATGCGCCGTTCATGGGTGCCGCAGCTGAACATGCTGGTCATCGCCGCGATCCCCAGTTGCTCGATGGCTTGCCGCGCATTGATGTGCGCGTCGATGGCCATGACCACCTGGCTGGCCTGGCAATCGATGTCGAAGCGATAGGCGCCTGTCGCGCTGGGGGAGTCCAGCAGGGCGTAGACGACGAAGCGGGTATTGTCCTTGATCGGTGTTTCAAACCAGAACTTGGTGAAGTTGGGGAATTCTTCCTTGCGCTTGGCATAGGTGTCGATGGCCAGGCCGCGAGCGGAGAGGCCGTACTGCCCGGAGCTGTCGACTGCGCGAAAGTAGCTGGCACCGAGGAATGATAAAACGTCGTGAGTCGCAATTTCTGGTGCCTTGAACAACTTGAAGCCGGCAAACCCCAGATCGCCCTTGAGCTGAGCCTTGTCCACACCGCTGCTTTCGTAGTTGAACAGCTGCGGACGGAAGTGCACCTCGCGCGCCTCCTTGGTTTGGGGGTCGACGCTGTACATGCGCACGGGCTGTTTGAAGCCCATGCCAACATGGAAAAACTGCACATCCAGTTGACCCTTGATGTCGTTCCACAGTGAGTGCGCGGGGTCGTACTGGATGGCGTTGAATTGCTGCGGGGTCATCTTCGCCAAGGTCGGCGGCAATTGCTGGCTGGTATCGACGAAGGGGTTGCCGGCCAGTTGCTTGGCATGAGCTTGCAGGGCCTCGAAATCGAAATGCTCGATCTCGCCGTCGGCCGTGGCTGCCATGGCGCGCGCGGCAAACAGCCCGGCAGCGGGCAAGCCGGTATAGGCCGCCAGGGCCAACGATGCTTTCAGAAGATTCCTGCGATTCATAAAGGTGAAGCCTCTCAGGTGATGCTGTGCCGCCCTGCACATACGCGTGGGAAATGCGCCCGATCAAGCCCTCGGCCGCATGGAACTGCCCATTACTAGATAACAAAGTGGGCCGTGGGTTCGCAAAATGGGTGAAAAAAATCGATATCTACTTATCAGAGGGAGATATTGATGGATGATTGGGGCGACGCGTGAGGCTCAAGTCAGCGTGTCCGCAAAGGCGCAATCGGTCGACAAAAATTTCACGATTTCTGTTATATCGTAACGTTCATAGAGTGTTGCCCGGCAACACGCCGTCAGGGTCGATGCAAGGGGCGGTTTTTGATGGACGGTTTGTCTTCACTATTGAACAAGGTCTGGGGTGTCGATGCGGGTTGATCTGGATGTCGAAAGTGCAGGCCTCGATGGCTTGCCGCGCTTTCAAAGAGCCGCGTTTCACGCCCGACGTTTGTTGCGCCTGGCTTATGGCCTGGCAGGCTTGGGGCTGTTCGCCTTTATCCTGGCGTTGTTTGTCATGCTTTTTTCGTCCACTTCATTGTGGTCGGCCGTGCTGGTCAACAATGCCGCAGCCCTGTGGTTGGTGGTCGCGGGTTTGCAGTCGGCTTACTGGATTGCCCGTTGGCGCGCGAAGACCCTGGGCGCGGAGCAGGGCGCGGGCGTCGTCGAGCAACCCCCCGAAGAGGACGAATCGGTTCCGGAACAGGCACCCGGCTGGTACGAGCGCTTGCTGGGCCGGATCAGCGGCAGTGGGTCGTCGCTGCTGACCCAGGTTGGTTTGCCAACGTTGTGGCTTGGCGGCTGGGCGTTGCTGGCGATGTTTGCCGTAAAGATGGTCTGGAACTTGAACCTTGTGGGTTCGAGCCTTGGGCCGACAGGCAACGTAGCGGGGGGGATCACCCTCCTGCTGGCTTTCGGGCTGCTGGTGCTGGAGCGTCAGCTGAGCCATGAACTCCGGGCTGAATGGCCTGAAGCCGAGCCCTTGGCACAACTGACGCGGGTGGCGATTGCCTGCCTGCTGCTCAGTGCGCTGTGCCTGTTCTTCTCGACGCCCGACCGCCTTTGGCCGGCGCGGCTTGCTGTGCTGATGGGGCTATTGCCCGGTCTGGTGGCCCTGGAGTTGTTGCTGCGTGCGTTGATGTCCTTGTTCAGCCCGCGCAATGAGCGTATCGAGCCGCGCCTGTTGGCCCAGAGCTTTATGGCTGGACTGCTGCGCTGGCCGCCGCAGCCGTTGCTGGCCTTGCAGAATGAATTGCACAATCGGTTCGGCATCGATCTGCGTCAAATTTGGGCGTTTACCTACATGCGCCGCGCCTTTTTGCCGGTCATGGGCGTGGTGTTGGCGCTTGGCTGGATGCTGACCGGTGTGCATGAAATCCCCATGCAGAGGCGCGGCATCTACGAGCGTTTTGGCAAGCCGGTGGAGGTGTTCGGCCCTGGATTGCACGCGGGGTTGCCATGGCCGTTCGGTCGGGTGCTGGCGGTGGAAAACGGTGTGGTGCATGAGTTGGCGACCAGTGTCACCGAGGGCAGTGCTACCGAACAGGTTCGTGAGCCTGCAGAAGGCCCGGCGCCCCTGAGCGCCAACCGCTTGTGGGACGCGAGCCATATCAATGAAAAGTCTCAGGTGATCGCCAGCAGCACAGGTGACCCGTCCGGCACCCGGTCCTCTGCCCAGAAGCAGAGCTTCCAGATCGTCAACATGGACGTGCGCTTCGTTTATCGCATTGGCCTGACGGATCAGGCGGCGATGGCGGCGACCTACAACAGCGCCGACGTGCCGACGTTGATTCGCAGCACGGCGAGCCGGGTGTTGGTGCATGATTTTGCCTCGCGGACCCTCGATCAGTTACTCGGCGAGCAACGCGCTGCGCTGTCCGCCGACATTGGTAATGCGGTGCAAGCGGATCTGAAGGCGCTGGACAGCGGCGTGGAAATTCTCGCGACCGTGGTCGAGTCGATTCATCCGCCAGCCGGTGCGGCCAATGCCTACCATGGCGTGCAAGCCGCACAGATCAGTGCTCAGGCGTTGATTTCCCGGGAGCGCGGTGCCGCGAGCGAGCAGTCCAATCTGGCGCAGCTCAATGCCAGCGTGGCGCAAGACCAGGCCACCGCCGGTGCACGCGAAGTGTTGGCTGCGGCGCAAGGGGCTGATTTACGCTTTAGCGCTGAGCGCCAGGCGTATGCCCATGCCGGCCAGGCATTTCTGCTGGAGCAATACCTGACCCAGCTGAGCCAGGGCCTGGCCCACGCCAAGTTGCTGGTTCTCGATCATCGACTGGGCGGCGACACTGCGCCGACCATCGATTTACGCACGTTCACGCTACCGGCAGACCCAACGGCGCCGCGTAAAGCCGTTCATTAAGGAGTCATCCCTTGAGTCTGTTTCACTCCCATGATCATCACGATCACGCTGGTCACGACCATGGCCACGCAGGACATCACCACGGCCATCATCATGGCGATGCCTCCGCGGCAGCCGGGTTCCCGTGGCGTCGAACCGCACTGGCAGCGTTGCTCATCGCGTTTGCCGTGGCCGCCGCGAGCCTGGTGCAAGTGCGCTCGGGCGAAGCCACCGTTATCACGCGCTTCGGTAACCCCTCCCGTGTGTTGCTCGAGCCGGGCCTGAGCTGGCGCTGGCCGGCACCGTTCGAGGCGACCATTCCGGTGGACCTGCGCCTGCGCACCACCTCCAGTGGCTTGCAGGATGTCGGCACCCGCGATGGCCTGCGTATCATCGTTCAGGCCTATGTGGCCTGGCAGGTTCAGGGCGACCCTGACAACGTGCAGCGCTTCATGCGCGCGGTGCAGAACCAGCCGGACGAAGCCGCGCGGCAGATCCGCACGTTTGTCGGCTCGGCACTGGAGACCACTGCCAGCAGCTTCGATCTGGCCAGCCTGGTCAATACCGACGCCAGTCAGGTGCGGATCGCCGATTTTGAAAACCAGTTGCGCCAACAGATCGATCAGCAATTGCTCACTACTTACGGCGTCCGCGTCTTGCAGGTGGGTATCGAGCGTCTGACCCTGCCGTCTGTGACCCTGAACGCGACGGTAGACCGGATGCGTGCCGAGCGGGAAACCATTGCCACCGAACGTACAGCCGTGGGCAAGCGTGAAGCGGCGCAGATCCGTGCCGCCGCCGAGCGGGATGCGCGCATCGTCGAAGCCGACGCGACGGTCAAGGCTGCTGACATCGAAGCGCAATCGCGCGTCGAAGCGGCGCAAATCTACGGTCGTGCTTACGCGGGCTCGCCACAGCTGTACAACCTGCTGCGCTCGCTGGACACCCTGGGCACGGTAGTGACACCGGGCACCAAGCTGATCCTGCGCACCGACGCGGCGCCGTTCCGCGTGCTGGTCGATGGGCCGCCGACGCTGGATGGCAAAAGCGGATCGCAACCATGAGTGACGTCACGCCCCAACGCCCCCCCGTCAACAGCCCCTGGCTGCAGGCGAGCCGTCTGGCGTTTCTCGGTTTGTATGCCGTCACGGTGTTGGCCGCGCTAGGCTGGGCGCTGTCGAATGTGCGCCAGATCGATCCGCAGAACCGCGCCGTGGTCATGCGTTTCGGGGCACTGGAACGCATCCAGAACGCCGGACTGCTCACGGCATGGCCGCAACCTTTCGAGCAGGTGGTGTTGTTGCCCTCTGCGGACCGGGTGATCGAGCGCCGGGTCGAAACGTTACTGCGATCCAGGCTGGCTCTTGATGCGGATCGGGTCGCCAGTTTCGCCACGCCGATGAGCGATGCGCTGGCCGGTTCCGGCTTTTTGTTGACCGGTGATGCGGGTGTCGTACAGCTCGATGTGACGGCGTACTACAAGGTGACCGACCCATATGCCTTCGTGTTGCAGGGCGAGCATGTGCTGCCTGCATTGGATCGGCTGGTGAATCGCAGTGCTGTGGCGCTGACCGCAGCCCGCGATCTGGACACGATTCTGGTGGCCCGCCCAGAGATGGTCAGCCCCGACAGCAAGGCCGCTGAACGCCGTGAGCGCTTGCGTGGCGATCTGGTTCATGGCATCAACCAGCGCTTGGCCGATCTGGCCGCGACCGGTGTCGGGCTGGGCATCGAAGTCGCTCGGGTCGATGTGCAGTCAAGTCTGCCCACGACAGCGGTCGCTGCCTTTAACGCTGTCCTTACGGCCAGTCAGAAAGCAGATCAGGCGGTGGCCAACGCCCGTACCGACGCCGAAAAACTGACCCAGACCGCAACACAACAGTCCGACCGCACGTTGCAAGTGGCCCATGCCCAGGCCTCCGAGCGACTGGCCAAAGCCCAGACCGACACGGCAACAGTCACCAGCCTGACGCAGTCGATTCATGACAAAAGCGACCCGGGTCTGCTGTTACGTATTTACCGCGAGCGCCTGCCAAAAATTCTCGGCCAGGCAGGCTCGGTGACCACCGTCGATCCCCGTGACGATTCCCGCCTGATCATTCAGGGAGCAGAACAATGAGTGCCCACGCAGCCAGCACCGAGCCCGCGTCGACTGAACCTGCGGTCAGCATGCTGACCGGTTCGGAACAACGCAGCGCGGCTCGACAATTGACCCTGGCGATGCTTGCCCTGGGCTTGCTGGGTCTGGGCCTGGTCTGGCGGTTTGTTGCGCCCGAACAGACGGGTGTCAGTCAGGTATTGCTGGGCGTCGCGTCGCTGCTGGTCGCGGTGCCGGTGGTCAGTGCCGGTTGGCACAGCCTGCGTTACCCGAGCCTGCACGGCATTACCGACCAGTTGATCGCGCTGGCGATGCTCGGCGCCTGGGCCACGGGCGATCTGATGACCGCCGCCTTGCTGCCGATCATCATGATCTTCGGCCATGTGCTGGAAGAGCGCAGTGTCATCGGTTCGCAGGAAGCGATTCAATCCCTGGGCCTGCTGACCCGCAGCCACGCGCGGCTGATTGACGCCGATGGCACGGTTCGCGAAGTGGATAACTCAACCTTGGTCGCTGGCGATCAGGTTGAGGTGCGGGCCGGTGATCGAGTCCCGGCCGATGGCGTCGTGCGTTCCGGGCAAGCCAGCCTTGATACCGCGCCGATCACCGGCGAGTCGGTGCCGCTGGAGGCCAAGGTTGGCATGGACGTGTTCGGCGGCGCGATCAACCTCGATGGCCTGTTGCGGATTGAGGTCACGCGTATTGGCAACGAATCGACATTGGGCAAAGTGATCGCGCTGATGCAAAGCGCCGAGCGCTCCAAGCCACCGATTACCCGTCTGCTGGAGCGCTATGCGGGCAGTTACATGGTCTTGGTGTTGATGATCGCGGCCGTGACCTGGTTCATTACCAACGATGCGCAAGCGATGCTGGCCGTGCTGGTTGCCGCGTGCCCTTGCGCGTTGGTGTTGTCGGCCCCTGCGACGGCGATTGCCGGGATCGCGGTCGCCGCCCGGCACGGGATTTTGATTCGTAGCTCGGCCTTTCTCGAAGAGTTGGCGGACCTGACTTCACTGGTGGTGGATAAGACGGGCACGCTGACCTACGGCAGCCTGCGCTTGCAGTCCATCGAAGCGGCGTCGACGCCGCAGACCTATGTGCTGCCATTGGCCGCCAGCCTCGGCTCGGCCAGCAGTCACCCGGTCAGCCGTGCGTTGGCCGGGTTGGTGGACAAAGATCTGTTGTTGGCGCTGACCGATATTCGTGAACGTCAGGGCTTGGGCGTGGTGGCGCGAACCGAGCATGGCGAAGCCGCATTGGGCCGCCCTGAGCTGTTCGATGCGCTGGGCATCAGCACGTCACCGGTACCAACGCATGACGGCCCGATTGCCGGGCTCGCGGTCGATGGCGTTTTCCTCGCCTGGCTGTTGCTGGCCGACAGCCTCAAGCCAGAAGCTCGCCAGGCGCTCGCCGAGTTGCGGGCGTTGGGGTTGGGTCGACAACTGCTGTTGACCGGCGACCGTCAAAGCGTGGCCGACAGCCTGGCCCGCGAAGTCGGTATCAGTGATATCGAAGCCCAGGCGCTGCCCGAAGACAAACTCAATCGGGTCATGGGCGAAATCAGCAGCGGCTTTCGGCCCATGGTGGTGGGCGATGGCATCAACGATTCGTTGGCGCTCAAAGCCGGCGTAGTGGGTGTTGCGATGGGCGCGGGGGGGGCGGACATCGCGCTGGCTTCAGCCGACATCGTGTTGATCGGCAGTGACCTGCGCCGCTTGGGCACCTGCGTGCGCTTGAGCCGCCAATGCCGGCAGACCCTGCACGTCAACGTGATCATCGGTCTGGGTTGGACGCTGGCTATCGTGGCCCTTGCCGCTTTCGGTTTGCTGGGTGCGGAAGGGGCGATGATTGCGGCCGTGCTGCATAACCTCAGCACTCTGTTAGTCCTTGGCAATGCAGGTCGTTTGCTGCGCTTCCAGGAGCCGCTGCTGAAACTGGAAATCAAGCCACAGGCCTGAAAATCCGACCCTTTAGCCGAGAGTGCCGAGCCAGAGCTCTCGGTTAAGTATAAAAATCAGCGTGAGCGGTGAAGAACTCTGCTACATATTAGGGGTCATTCTTACAATGGGTGATCCATTGAAGGCTGGAGTTTGGCTCGTAATATCGGGTTAAGGACGGTTAACCCAACGCTTCATGGCATCGTCAGAAGCTACAAAGCCAATAGCTGTGCAGCCCCATCGCGTGGGCTGCTTATGGACTACCCTTTTCCTGAGCTTCTGGATGAGGGGGTTTACTACATGCTCGCGCAACTTCCATCAGCCCTGCAGAATTTGCACCTGCCACTACGGCTGAAACTGTGGGACGGCCATGAGCTTGATCTTGGTCCGACGCCCAGCGTCACCATTGTGGTGAAAGATCCACAACTGGTATCGCAGTTCACGCATCCCAGTCTGGACTTGCTCGGTGGCGCCTTCGTTGAGGGCCGACTGGAGTTGGTGGGGTCAATCCGGGAAGTTATCCGGGTCTGCGATGAATTGAGCCAAGCGCTGCTGAATGAGGATGACGACGACGTGCCCATGCGCTCGGAGCACGACAAAGCCACCGATGCGGCGTCGATTTCCTACCATTACGACCTGTCCAACGCGTTTTACCAGCTCTGGCTTGACCGCGAGATGGTCTATTCCTGCGCCTATTTCAAGACGGGCACAGAGACCCTCGAACAAGCGCAGCAGGACAAATTTCATCACCTGTGTCGCAAGTTGCGTTTGCAGCCGGGCGAATACCTGCTGGATGTCGGGTGCGGTTGGGGCGGGCTGTCGCGGTTTGCCGCGCGCGAGTACGGGGTGAAAGTATTCGGTATCACTCTGAGTAGTGAGCAATTGGCCTTGGCCCGTGAGCGGGTCGACGCGGAAGGCTTGCAGGACAAGGTTGAGCTGCAATTGCTGGATTATCGCGATCTGCCTCAGGACGGTCGCTTCGATAAAATCGTCAGCGTGGGCATGTTCGAACATGTCGGTCACGCCAATCTGGAGCTGTACGCCAAACGCCTGTTCGGTGCGGTCCGCGAAGGCGGCCTGGTCATGAACCACGGCATCACCGCCAAGCACACCGATGGCCGTCCGGTGGGGCGTGGCGCGGGCAGTTTTATCGAGCGTTATGTCTTTCCGAATGGCGAGTTGCCGCACGTGTCGATGATCAGCGCTTACCTCAGTGAAGCGGGTCTGGAAATCATCGACGTCGAAAGCCTGCGCCTGCATTACGCTCGGACGCTTGAACACTGGAGCGAGCGTCTGGAAGCGCGGTTGGGGGAGGCCGCGACCATGGTCCCAGAGCAAACCTTGCGTATCTGGCGCTTGTACCTGGCCGGTTGTGCGTATGCGTTTGCCAAGGGCTGGATCAATCTGCATCAGATTCTGGCAGTCAAACCGTATGCCGACGGCAGCCTCGATTTGCCCATGACGCGGGCTGATATCTACCGCTGATCGCAGGGTTCGACAGGGACGGTTTATAGGGGTGGTCGCTACGGGGTTTTGTGATCCCGTAGCGACATCAGTCTTTAGAGAATGGGCGAAATCAGGCGCGCAATGCGCATGCCGAGCTGCTGCAGATGATGGGTTTGCTTTCTCTCTTCCAGGGCGATTTCGTGGGCCAGGGCGAAGTCGTCGTTGAGCATTTTCTCCACTTCGCTGGCGAAGTCACTGTCGACCGTCAGCAGCATCAGTTCGAAGTTCAGCCGGAACGAACGGTTATCCAGATTGGCGCTGCCGATGGCGGTTATCTCGCTGTCCACCAACACCACCTTCTGATGCAAGAAGCCCGGCTCATAGCGGAAGATGCGCACCCCTGCGCGCACAGCCTCGAACGCGAACAGGCTAGAGGCGGCGTAGACCACGTAATGGTCTGGACGCGATGGCAACAATATCCGCACATCGACACCGCGCATTACCGCCAGGCGCAACGCGGCAAACACGGCTTCATCGGGAATGAAATAGGGGCTGGTGATCCACACCCGTTCTGTGGCGGAATGGATGGCTTCGACGAAAAACAGCGAGCAGGTTTCCTGAGCATCCGCCGGGCCGGTGGCCAATACTTGGCAGAGCACGCCATTTTCGGGATAGGTGTCAGGCAGGATCAAGGGGGGTAACTGTCGAGTGGCCCAAAACCAGTCTTCGGCGAACGATTCCTGCAAGCACGCGACCACGGGACCGACTACCTCCACATGGGTGTCGCGCCAAGGGGCCAGCGGCGGTTGTTTGCCCAGGTATTCATCGCCCACGTTGTGCCCGCCAACAAAGCCGCGCAGGCCATCCACCACGACGATTTTGCGGTGGTTGCGGAAGTTCACCTGAAAGCGATTGAGCCAGCCGCTACGGGTGGCGAAGGCTTTGATCTGCACACCGCCGTCGCGGAGGATGGCGCTGTAGGTGTTGGGCAATGCGTGGCTGCCGATCCCGTCGTAGAGGACATGGACGGCCACCCCTTCGGCGGCTTTTTCCAGCAGCAGCGTTTGCAGGCGTCGACCCAGATCGTCGTCATGGATGATAAAAAACTGAATCAGAATCGCTTTTTTGGCGTGGCGAATAGCCTCGAAGATCGCGGCAAACGTGGCTTCACCATTGATCAGCAGTTTTACCTCGTTGTTCGCCAGGCACGGCATACGGCCTAGCTTGGGCATGGCCCGTAACGAGGCATACGCGTTACTGCGTCGCGCGGTGACGGCTTCTTCGATCCAGGGCCGCCAGTTCAGATCGCCGATGGCCGTGTGCATCTCCCGGTTAGCTTGGCGGCGGGCTTTGATGTAGGCATCAAATGAACTACGGCCGAAGACCAGGTAAGGAATAAGGGCCACGTAGGGGATGAATAACAGTGGCATGGCCCAGGCAATCGAGCCTTGGGCGGTGCGCACGGTGAGCAGCGCATGGATGGCACCAATCAGGCCAAGCAGATGAATGAAAGCGATCAAGTAGCCGAAGAAATGCGGGCTGTGGTAATCCATGTGCAACCTTGCTTTAAACTTTTTAGATCTCTAACAGACCACAGCCCGTCGGGATTGTCGCTATTTTATTCGGCATGCAACTGGTAGACGCTTGCGTCGTCTAAGGCTCATCGTCAGGCTGGAGCACATCCGGTCATTTTCACACTCAGGAATTTTTCAGATGAACAAACGCGTTTTGGCTTTGCTGTTTTGTCTGGCTGCACCGATCGCTCAAGCGCAGATGTTGCAGCCAGGGTTGTGGGAACTGACGTCGAGCAATATGCAGGTAGACGGTCAGCAGTTGCCTGACCTGCAGTTGATGCTTGGCCAGTTGAACAACCTGCCGCCCGAGCAGCGAGCAATGATGGAACAGATGATGCAAAAACAGGGCGTGACGCTGGGCGGGAAGGGTGTGCGAGTCTGCCTGACTCAGGATCAGGTCAAGACTGACAATATCCCGCTGACAGACCCTAAGTCCGGCTGCAACCAACAGATCACCGACCGCAATGGCAAGACGTGGAAGTTCCGCTTCAGCTGCCCCAAAGCGCAAGGCACAGGGGTCGCCCAGTTCGCCAGTGATCGCGAGTTCAGCACCAAAGTCGTTGGCACCTTCAACGCCACAGGCGCTCAGCAAAACGGCAGCATGGACACCCGTGCCGTCTGGCTGGGTCAGCAGTGCGGGACGGTTAAACCGCGGACTTGATTCCTCGCTGCCAACGGCTCCGGGCGACGGCATCGTGCGCATGCAGGCTTTCGGCGTGAATGACTTTCAGGTCGAAACCCTTGATGTCCGGGACCTGGCTCAGTGCCAGATGGAGTCGCCGCGCAGCATCTTCACAGAACATTAAATTCTGCCCGTTGGCCAAGGTAAATGCTTGCTCATCAGCGCGTTTGACCGCCGTTTGCACCGCCGTGCCAAGGGTGGCCTCAACGTGATCAATAAGTTGGATTAGCGGCAGCTCTTCCACGTGCGCGTCCAGCTGAACATCAAGCTGGGCGCTGCTGCGTTGACTGTGAGGGGTGGCAACAATGCCTTGGTTCGTACCGAGCCATGTCAGCACATCCGCATGTTCCAGCGGCCGATTGGCGAAGTCAGAGATGAATTGCGCCTGAATCAGCTGCCTGGCAAGGGCCGCAGAGCACGGGCAGGTCGAGGAATAGCTGACGTCGAATGTTAGTTCCACGTGGAACACTCCACGCTCCAGCCGAGCAAAAATCCCTACCGGATAAGACTTCCAACCTGCCAACGGGCTGACCAATGCCGGGCGTTTCAACAGCAAATGGCTGTGAATGCGCACAGAGGCATTGGCAGAAAGACCGTGGTGCGAGTCGAGAAAACGCTGAAGAACCCGATGCAGTAGCGCGGGTGTGAGGTCTTCTCCTTCGAACATTTCCAGCGCCAGATACAGCCGTGACATATGGATGCCGCGCGCTTCCCCATCGTCGAGGCTCACGCCCGCATCCGCGGTGGCGCTCATGCGCTGGCCATTAAACACAATCGGCAGGGCGATGCCGCACATGCCGACCCAGTCCAGCGGTAAGGCTTGGCGTGATGCTTGGGAAGCGATATCCGGCAGAGTCAGCGCGTTCATTGAAGGTCCGTCGTCAGGGCAAAATAGATATGTTATATTATAACAATAAAGTCGACGATGCCTTTTTGAGGCCGTACGCTACCCGATAAGGAACACCTGATGCCTGACCGTCTACCCGTTACTGTGTTGTCCGGATTTCTTGGGGCTGGCAAAAGCACGTTGCTCAATTACGTGCTGCGCAATCGCGAAAACATGCGCGTGGCCGTGATCGTCAATGACATGAGCGAGATCAACATCGATGGCAGTGAGGTTCAGCGCGATGTGAGCCTGAACCGTGCCGAAGAAAAACTGATCGAAATGAGCAATGGCTGCATCTGCTGCACCTTGCGAGAGGACTTGCTCGAAGAGGTCAGTCGTCTGGCGCAGGATGGCCGTTTTGACTATTTATTGATCGAATCCACCGGGATTTCCGAGCCGCTGCCCGTCGCCGAAACCTTCACCTTCCGTGATGAGCAAGGTAAAAGCCTGGCCGACATGGCACGCCTGGACACCATGGTCACCGTGGTCGACGGCATCAATTTTCTGATCGACTACCAGGCCGCCGAGAGCCTGGCGACTCGTGGTGAGACCCTGGGCGAGGATGACGAGCGTTCGATCACCGACTTACTGATCGAGCAGGTCGAATTTGCCGATGTCATTCTGATCAGCAAAATAGACCTGATCAGTTCCAGCGAACGCCTGGAGCTCATCGCGATACTTGAGCGGCTCAATCCCCAGGCGGAAATCATCCCGATGGTGATGGGGCAAATTCCGCTGAAAAAAGTGCTGAACACGGGTCGTTTCGACTTCGAGCGCGCCTCGCAGGCGCCGGGCTGGCTCAAGGAGTTGCGTGGCGAACATACGCCGGAAACCGAGGAGTACGGCATTGCCTCGACGGCTTACCGCGCCCGTCGCCCCTTTCATCCGCAGCGCTTTTTCGACTTCATTAACCGTGAGTGGATCAACGGCAAACTGCTGCGCTCCAAAGGTTTTTTCTGGCTGGCGAGCAAGCATCAGGACGCGGGCAGTTGGTCGCAGGCGGGTGGTTTGATGCGTTACGGCTTTGCCGGTCGCTGGTGGCGCTTTGTGCCTAAACAGGAATGGCCGCAGGACCCGGAAAGCACTGCTACGATCATGGAAAACTGGACCGCCGAGAGTGGTGATTGCCGTCAGGAACTGGTGTTTATCGGGCAGCACATCAACTTCGCGCGGCTCACCGATGAGTTGGACAGCTGCCTGCTGACCGATGCGGAAATGGCCAGCGGTGTAGAGCGTTGGGCGCTGTTGGCGGATCCGTTCGGCCCATGGCACGACGAGGCGGCACCTTAAGGGGCAAGCCACTGACCCTGGCTCTGCCCCTCGCAAAACGTCTTAAGGTAGTGCGCATCGCTGGCGACGCCGTAATAGTGAATGTTCTGGTGATAGGGCATATTGGCGACTTGAGCATTGCTGCACACACCGAAAGCGCCGGCGGGGCATTGATCGACGTATTCCACTTCGATTTTCTGACCGGCCAGTTGTGGCTGGCAAAACCCGTCGTGAAACAGCTTCGCCGGGATGTTGCGATTTTCCTGGCAGACTTTGACGTCGAGCCGTTCGGCGTGGCTGTGTACGACGCAGGCCTCAGCCCATGCCTCGCTCGATGTTATCCACAACAGTGTTGCCAGCCAGATCGCGCGCATTGATTGTCCCTGTAACCATCACTCTGAAGAATTGGCCCTCATGCTGCAGAACATCCCCACCCATGTCATCGCCGGCCCGTTGGGCGCGGGCAAGACCAGCCTGATCAAGCAATTGTTGGCGCAAAAACCTGCCAACGAGCGCTGGGCGATCTTGATCAATGAGTTCGGCCAGATCGGCCTGGATGCTGCGCTGTTGACCACGGCTGACGATGGTATCGCACTTGGCGAAGTAGCCGGCGGCTGCCTGTGCTGCGTCAATGGCGCACCGTTTCAAGTTGGCCTGGGGCGCCTGTTGCGCAAGGCGCGGCCGGATCGACTGCTGATCGAGCCCTCCGGGTTAGGCCACCCGGCACAGCTTATGGAGCAGCTGCGTGAGCCGCCTTGGGAAGGGGTCCTGGCCGTTCAGCCGTGTGTGCTGGTGCTGGATGCGACCGTGATGGTGGCCGGTCAGCCTTTGCCTGACAGTCAGCAAGCAGCCTTGGGCGATGCGGGTTTGTTGGTGATGAACAAGTCCGCATTGCTCGACGTTGCAGCGCGCGAGGCGCTGGCCCGGCGCTTACCGGACCGTCCGTTGTACTGGACCGAACAAGCGGCTTTACCGTTATCCGAGTTGCCGGGCATTGGTGCACAAGCCTCTGCGGCTGTGGATAACTTTGTTGCACCCAAGGGTTTGGCGCAATTGCCGGCGATCTGGACCGACCCACGTCAGCCGATCTGCTTGAGCCAAGGCCAGGCGGAAGGCTGGAGTATTGGTTGGCGCTGGCACCCGAGCCAGCAATTCGAGCTGATGCGCGTGCAGCAGTGGCTCAATAGCCAGGGTTGGCGACGAGCCAAGCTGGTTATCCACAGCAACGCGGGTTGGTTGTCCGGTAATGCGCTGGATGGCGCGGCCATTCATTGGCAAAACAGTGAATGGCGCCGCGATTCACGGCTGGAACTGATATTCACCGCGCCTCAGGACGAGGCTGCGTTGCAAGCGGGACTGGCTGCCTGCTTGCTCTGAAACGAGTTATCCACAACGGCCATCGGTTATACCGTCAGGCTCACTGCTTCCACTTGTTGTGTTCCTGACGCCATTGACTCATCTCGATCACATTGGCGCTGGGTGGCGGGGTTTTGATTTCGAACGGGTAGGACGCCAGCTCGATGAGTGCGGTGTGCGCGCCGAACATGGTGATGGTGCCGGGGTGGCGCTGCTCGCCGGTGACGGTGAACTCGAAGTTATACACACGGGCCAGGCGCTTTCTGCCGTTGGCATCGCGGGCGAACGTGATGCGCCTCAGGGCAACATTGCCGTCCAGCAGTTCGACGTCGAGTTTGGCGCAGTGTTGCTTGACTCGCGCCAGTGCCCGCTCGCGCAAACCATGGGAATGCCACAGCCAGGCGCCGCCCGTGGCCAGCAGCATCAGCACAAAAAGGTTGCCCAAGGTCAGCATGAAAAAGTGCTCCAACAAAGAACGTCCAGCTTAACTGGGTCTGACGATTTACAGCCATACCGTGCAGCTTAAATTTCATCCCTGTTGCTTTCTTTGCTTGCGGTCCGCTCGAGGCGTGCGCGTCGAGCGGGCCTGATGGTGCTTAAGGCGCTTCGTCCTTGATGTCCTGGTAGCGTTTTTCCAGCTCCTGACGAATCTGCCGACGTTGCTTGGCCTGGAGAAAGCGACGCTTGTCTTCACTGTTGGCGGGTTCCAGTGGCGGTACGCCAGCCGGTTTGCGCTCGTCGTCTATCGCCACCATGGTGAAAAAGCAGCTGTTGGTGTGGCGCACCGAGCGTTCGCGGATGTTCTCGGTGACGACTTTGATCCCCACTTCCATCGAGGTATTGCCGGTGTAGTTGACTGACGCAAGGAAGGTCACTAACTCGCCAACGTGGATCGGTTCACGAAAAATCACCTGATCCACTGACAGGGTTACCACATAACGCCCGGCATAACGGCTGGCGCAGGCATAAGCGACCTCATCGAGGTACTTGAGCAGGGTGCCGCCATGCACGTTGCCAGAGAAGTTGGCCATGTCCGGGGTCATCAATACAGTCATCGACAGCTGGGTGTTTCCGGGTTCCATAGCGTGCTCACAGGGTGGGTGTGTCAGAAGTGCACCTATGGTGGTGCTCGCGTTCTTGTGGATCAGTTATCCGGACGCTGGCGGACCCGCCGCCGTCACGCCGAGGCGCCCATCTGTTTCCATATATTGCACCGACTTTCTCCGTAGAGGTGCGGTGTTAACCTGAAAAAAGCCTCTGTCGCGGGTATTTCCTACATTGAAATCGGGTTTTTCAGCGTATAAAAAAGGAGTTTCACGCCATGCATGCCATCAGTTTTATCCAGGACCTGGCGGTGATCATGCTGGTCGCCGGTGTCGTAACGGTCCTTTTTCATCGTCTGAAACAGCCCGTGGTCCTGGGCTATATCGTTGCCGGTTTCATTATCGGCCCGCACACACCGCCGTTCGGCCTGATCCACGACGAGGATACAATCAAGACCCTGGCCGAGCTGGGTGTGATTTTCCTGATGTTCTGCCTGGGCCTGGAATTCAGCCTGCGCAAGCTGTTCAAGGTCGGTGCCACGGCCTTTATCGCGGCCTTCCTGGAAATCGTGCTGATGATCTGGATCGGCTACGAAATCGGGCGGTTCTTCGACTGGAACGCTATGGACTCGCTGTTTCTCGGGGCGATTCTGGCGATTTCTTCAACCACCATCATCGTCAAAGCGTTGAACGACCTGAAGATGAAAAATCAGCGTTTTGCCCAGCTGATTTTTGGGATCCTGATCGTCGAAGACATTCTCGGTATTGGCATTATTGCCTTGCTGTCCGGCATCGCTGTCAGCGGCTCCGTGAGTTCCGGCGAGGTATTTTCCACCGTCGGCAAGTTGTCGCTGTTTATGGTTGTAGCGCTGGTGATCGGCATTCTTCTGGTCCCGCGCCTGTTGGCGTATGTGGCCAGATTTGAAAGCAATGAAATGCTCTTGGTGACGGTCCTCGGTCTGTGTTTCGGGTTTTGCCTGCTGGTGGCCAAGCTTGAATACAGCATGGTGCTGGGCGCTTTTCTGATCGGTGCAATCATGGCGGAATCGCGGCAGTTGCTGAAAATAGAGCAGCTGATCGAACCTGTTCGCGACATGTTCAGTGCAATTTTCTTCGTCGCCATCGGTTTGATGATCGACCCGAAAATCCTCCTTGATTACGCCTGGCCGATTGCCGTGATCAGTGTCGCTGTGGTGCTGGGCAAGATGCTGTCGTGTGGCCTGGGTGCCTTTATCGCCGGGAACGATGGGCGCACGTCCTTGCGGGTTGGCATGGGGTTGTCACAGATCGGCGAGTTCTCGTTCATCATCGCCGCGCTGGGCATGACGCTGCAGGTCACCAGTGACTTTCTCTATCCGGTGGCAGTGGCGGTATCGGTGATCACCACCTTGTTGACGCCTTACCTGATCCGCTCGGCGGACCCTTTGTCGATGAAGCTCGCGGCGGTGATGCCTGCGCGTATTGCACGAGTCTTCGGGCTGTATGGGGAATGGCTGCGCAGTATCCAGCCACAAGGGCAGGGCGCGTTGCTGGCGTCGATGATCCGCAGGATTTTGTTGCAGGTCGGGGTCAATCTGGCGCTGGTGGTGGCGATTTTCTTCTGTGGCGGTTATTTCGCCGAGGGCATTGGCGACTATTTGAGCGACTGGACCCGCGATGACAGCCAACACAAGGCGTTGATCTGGGGCGCGTCGTTGCTGGTGTCGCTGCCGTTCTTGATCGCGGCCTACCGCAAGCTCAAGGCGCTTTCGATGTTGTTGGCCGAGATGAGCGTTAAGCCCGCCATGGCCGGACGCCATACCGAACGCGTGCGTCGGGTGATCGCAGAAGTGATCCCGTTGCTGTCGCTTTTGGTGATTTTCCTGCTGCTGGCTGCGCTGTCGGCGAGCATCCTGCCGACTAACGAATTACTGCTGGTGATTGGGGTGGTGGCCGCTATCGTTGCCGCGGTGTTGTGGCGCTGGTGCATCCGTGTACATACGCGGATGCAGATCGCTTTGCTGGAAACCTTGGGTAACCATCAGGAGCCGCCCGAGCATTGAGGCGACTCCCTTCGGCGCCGCAGCGTGCGGCGCTGAGTTGCAGGTCTCAGCTTTCCAGCCAGACATCCCGGGCCCAGTGCCAGACTGACTCCCAGCTTTCTTCGGTCACCAGTTCTTCTTCCGCGGACCACAGCACGACAGTGCCGTCTTCTTCGACGCAGTAATAGTCATCGCCGTTCTGACAGATCGGGATCAACTCGCGAGGGACGCCCAGATCCCACGCCGTTGCGGCAACCTCGGGCAGGTAGGTATGGGACTGCGGGTCCATGACGGTCACGGGTTCCAGGCTGCCATATACCACGTCGCTGACAGTCAGCAAAAACTCTTTGAAGACGAAGGGGATGTTGATGAACAGCTGTTCTTCGACCTCGACCAGATCATCATCTTCTGGCAACTCAAGGGGTACGGGTACCCGCTCGTTTTTTTCACGCAGTTCTTCAATAACTTCTTCCACGGCCTGGATCCTCTAACTTGATGGCGCGGGTTATACAGTAGCGTAAGGTTTTCTCAAAACAACGGTTGCCCCAAAAAAAACAAAACCCCGGTTATCCGGGGTTTTGCTTATCGGTGCAATTCGCTTGCGAGCACTGCCGAGCGTCAGCCGTTCTGGCGGATACCGGCGACCAGCCAAGGCTGGTTGTCACCCTGCGGACGTTCCATGTTCCAGCTTTCGCTGAACACTTCACCTTGGTCGAAGCGCGAAGTCTTGGACACGCCGGAGAAGGTCAGGGTCGCCACGGTTTTATCCGAGCGATCATCCAGGCCATCAAGCTGCACGGTCAGGTTGTCGATGAAGGTCGATTGGAAGCCATCACCCAGGTCTGCACGTTCCTTCTTGAGGAACTGGAGCATTTGTGGGGTGACGAATTCGGCAATCTTGTCCATTTCGTTGGCATCCCAGTGCTGTTGCAGCGACTGGAAGTGGCTGCGAGCGGCTTCGAGGAAGCGTTGTTCATTGAACCAGGCCGGTGCATTGATCACCGGAGCGGCAACCGGGGCTGCGGACGAACCGCCGAAAGCCGATGGCTGAGCCGGTTGTTCGAGGGTTTCACGCTGGAACGGCGCATGACCGGCAGGGGCCATGTGCTCTTGTTGCTTGCGTCGACGCGCGGCGATGAACCGGAAGATCACGAAGCCGATGACTGCGATGATCAGGATGTCGAAGAACTGCATGCCCTGGAAGCCGCCGCCCATGAACATCGAGGCGAGCAGACCGCCTGCCGCGAGGCCAGCCAACGGGCCGAGCCAGCGAGAAGCACCGCCAGCAGCAGCGGCAGCAGGGCGACCAGCGGCGTTAGGCGCAGCCGACGGAGAGGCCGGCGCAGCTTGACGGGATTGATGGCTGGGCGCCGAGCCGAAGCTCTTGCCGCCACCGAAGCGCGCTGCGTTGGCTTCGAGGCTCATTGTGAGCCCGATGCACAGCGCCAGAGCGATGCTTAGAAAACGTTGCATAAAGGAATTCCCATTTATGGATTGCACGCGCGCCATGTTGCACAGGAGAAATGACAATGGCTAGCGCCTAAATGTTTCTGGCTTTTGCTTGGGCCTATAACAGGCTCACAAAGAGTGGCCTGTAGGGCATATCTCTGCAGCCTCAGATATTGAGGCTGATCCTACATGTTCAGTGGCTCATATTGCTTCGAGCTTGGCGTAGCCCATCATCAGCCATTTGCTGCCTTCTGAGAAGTTAACCTGCACCCGTGCCTGAGCGCCAGCGCCTTCGAAATTGAGGATCACCCCTTCGCCAAACACCGAATGCTGAACCCGCTGGCCGAGGCTGAACTCGGTTTCCGGGATGCCGGTGCCGTTGAACAGGCTGCTTGTGCCCATATTCTGCGTGCCGCCGAACGGACGGCTGACGCTGTTGGACAGGCGCACCTCTTGAATCAAGGGTGGCGGAATCTCCCGGACGAAGCGCGAGACCTTGTTGCGCGTCTCGCTGCCATATAAACGACGGGTTTCAGCATACGTCATCACCAGTTTCTGCATGGCGCGGGTAATGCCGACATACGCCAGCCGCCGTTCTTCTTCAAGACGCCCGGGCTCTTCCAGGCTCATCTTGTGCGGGAACAGGCCTTCTTCCATGCCCACCAGAAACACGTGGGGGAACTCCAGGCCCTTGGCGCTGTGCAGCGTCATCAATTGCACGCTGTCTTCATGTTCATCGGCCTGGGTGTCGCCCGATTCCAGCGACGCATGGCCAAGGAACCCGGCCAGCGGTGTCAGCTCGGCGTCTTCTTCAGCATTCTCGAAGTTGCGCGCGGCGCTGACCAATTCCTCAAGGTTTTCTACCCGAGCCTGGCCTTTTTCGCCTTTCTCTTCTTTGTGGTAGGTGATCAACCCGGACTGCTCGATCACGGTTTGGGTCATCAGATGCAGGGGCATCTCCATGACTTTCGCGGTCAGATTCTCGATCAGCTCGACAAACCCGCCCAGCGCTCCGGCTGCGCGGCCGGTCAGGCCTTTATTGGCGATCAGTTGGCGCATCGCCTCCCACATCGACACGTCGGCGTGACGGGCGTGTTCGCGAATCGCTTCGACCGTTTTTTCACCGATGCCGCGTGCCGGGACGTTGATCACCCGTTCCAGTGCCGCGTCGTTGCCGCGACCGTCGAGCAAACGCAGGTAGGCCATGGCGTTCTTGATTTCGGCGCGTTCGAAGAAGCGCTGACCCCCATAGATCCGGTAAGGAATCCGCTCGCGCAATAACGCTTCTTCAAGCACCCGCGATTGGGCGTTAGAGCGGTAGAGGATCGCGATGTCGCTGCGCATCATCCCGGTCTTCAGCGCGCTTTCGATGGTTTGGACCACGTAGCGCGCTTCGTCGTGTTCGTTGAACGCGGCGAACAGATTGATCGGCTCGCCATCACCGCCATCGGTCCACAGCTCTTTACCCAGGCGCCCGCTGTTGTTGACGATCAGCGCGTTGGCGGCCTTGAGGATGCTCGCGGTGGAGCGGTAGTTCTGCTCCAGGCGGATGGTTTCGGCGTCAGGGAAGTCAGACGAGTACTGATGAATGTTCTCGATTTTGGCGCCGCGCCAGCCGTAAATCGACTGATCGTCGTCGCCGACCACCATCAAGCTGTCGCCGCCCTGAGCCAGCAACCGTAGCCACGCGTACTGCACGGCGTTGGTGTCCTGGAACTCGTCGACCAGTACATGGCGGAAGCGGCGTTGGTAGTGCGCCAGCAGGCCGGGATTGTCGCGCCACAGGTCCAGGGCGCGCAGCAGCAACTCGGAGAAGTCGATGACCCCTGCGCGCTGGCAGGCGGCCTCGTAGGCTTCGTAGATCGATTTCATGGTGGCCAGGAACAGATCGCCGCTGGCCTGAATATGTTTGGGGCGCAGGCCTTCGTCTTTCTGCCCGTTGATGAACCACTGCGCCTGGCGTACCGGCCAGCGCTGCTCGTCCAGCCCCAGTTCACGGATCACTCGTTTGACCAAGCGTTGCTGGTCATCACTGTCGAGGATCTGGAAGCTCTGGTTCAGTCCGGCTTCCTGCCAGTGCGCCCGTAGCAAGCGGTGCGCCAGGCCGTGAAAGGTACCGACCCACATGCCTGCCGGGTTGATCCCCATCAACTGTTCGATGCGGTGACGCATCTCGGCCGCTGCCTTGTTGGTAAAGGTTACCGACAGGATCGAGTGTGGCGAGGCATTCTCGACCTGGATCAACCAGGCGATGCGATGCACCAGCACACGGGTTTTGCCGGAGCCAGCACCGGCGAGTACCAACTGACGACCCACGGAGGCAGCTACGGCCTGACGTTGGGCATCGTTGAGGGAGTTCAGCAGAAGGGAGAGATCATCGCGCATCGACGCATTCTAGGGTGCTGGGCTATGTCGGGCAAACCAAGCTTTGCTTAAGCCGATAAATGCCCTGTCGATGACGACCGGTAAGTCAGGGCTGCACGCATGGCAGGCCGTGCCCGGGAGGTTTGAAAACGGCCCTGTGGAACGGTCTCTTTGCGGTTTTTATGAATCAAGAGAGTTTGGTCTGTCGAGCGGCTTGTGTATGCTCCGTCGACGTTTGAGGCTCCACCATTATAAGAACATTGCCTATGACCTCTAGTCTCAGCTCCTCGGGTGCCTCAACCGCATCGCGTCGAGTTATCCGCGAGCAATTTGCCACTCAGCTTGCAGTGGAACGCACACGTTTGCTTTATCAGGGTTCGCTGTTGCCCACCCTGTTCATGTTACTCAACGGTCTGGTCTGCGCCTGGTTGCTCTGGAGCCCGCAGCGCTATCTGCTGGTCGGCATTTGGCTGGGGTGGCTGACGACGCTGGTGGGTTTGCGCGTCATCCAGGTTGCGGCGTTTAACGCCGCGCCATTGTTGCGTCAGGCGCAACCGATCTGGCGTGGCATGTTTCTGCTGGGCGCAGGCGTCAGCGGCCTGACCCTTGCGAGTGCGGCGATCGCCCTGGTTCCGGTGGAAAGCTTTCAGCAGCAAGCCTGGGTGTTTGGCTTGATCGGTGCGGCGACGCTGTCGGCCAGTATTGCTTACGCGGTGAGTATCCCGGCGTTTCTGACCTTTACCGTGTCGTGCCTGCTGCCCCCGATCACCTTTCTTTTTTTGCATGGCGATGAGCAGCAGCATGGCTGGGGCTGGTTTGGCCTGATGTTGCTGGTGGCGCTGATTGTCGTGGCCCTGCAGGTTAATCGCTTGATCCGCCAAGGGCTGATTCAGCGCTTTCAGAATCAGGCGCTGATTGAGCATCTGCAACAGGCGCAGGCCCACGATGAGCAGCTTAACCATGAGTTGGCGCGGGAAATCGAACAGCGACGCAAGGCCGAGCGGGAATTGCGCGAGGCCCAGATCGGGCTCGAAGCCAGAGTCGTCCAGCGCAGCCTTGAGCTGGACGAGGCCAATCAGGCGCTGAGCAAGAGCGAGGCGCGGCTGGCGTTGGCACTTGAGGCCAGTGAGCTGGGCCTGTGGGACTGGAATCTGCAGACCGATGAAGTCCACCACACGCAGATCAAAGCGTTGTTCGGCCTGGAGCCCGAACACGTGACCGCCATGCTCCGCCACCTCAAACCGCGCATACACCGCGAAGATTTGCCGTTGATGCAACACGCGATGATCGAGCATCTGAAGGGGCGTACGGACGATTATAAAGTTGCCTATCGCTTCCGGCATGGCGCCGGGCGTTGGGTTTGGATCGAGGACCGTGGCCGCGCCGTCGAGCGCAGCAGCGATGGCCGGGTGATCCGCATGCTCGGCACCCGCCGCGACATCAGCGCGAGTAAGCAGCTGGAAGAACAGCGCCGTTTGGCCGCCACAGTCTTCGAAGCCGCAAGCGAAGGCATTGTCATCCTTGATCCGAAATACACCCTGCTGGCGGTCAATCGGGCGTTCAGCCGAGTGACCGGCTACCCGCAGGAAGACATGAAGGGACGCAAGGTCACTGAGCTGGCGTGCAGCCGCGATGCCCGGCGCCATTTTCAAGCGATCCACGAATCGCTGGAGCAAACCGATAGCTGGCAGGGCGAACTGGTTGAAACTCGCAAAAATGGCGAGTTGTATCCGCAATGGCTCCAATTGAACGTAGTGCGCGATGTGCGGGGCAATGTAAGCCACATTGTCGGCTTCTTCGCCGACCTGTCGGCAAGGCGCGAATTCGAAGAGCGTATGCGCTACTTGACGCACTACGATGAGTTGACCGGCCTGGCTAACCGCTCGTTGTTCAAGGAGCGCTTGCGTGAAGCCAGTCAGCGCGTGCGACAGGGCGGTAGAAGCCTGGCGTTGCTGCACATCAATCTGGATCGCTTCAAGCTACTCAATGACAGTCTGGGCCACGAAGTCGCCGATCAACTGTTGAGGCAAGTGGCGCGGCGCCTGACCAGCGCATTGCCCGAGGCTGACACCATTGCGCGGTTATCCGGTGATGAGTTTGCGGTGTTGTTCGATGCCTACGGCAACCTGTCCAGTCTGGCTCGGGTCACCAGTCGCCTGCTGGCCAAGTTACGGCTGCCTCTGTCGGTGGCCGGGCATGAGCTGGTGGTCAGCGCGTCAGTGGGCATCAGCCTGTTGCCAGACTCGGCCCGAGAAATCTCGGCGCTGGTCAGTCAGTCGAACATGGCCATGCAGCATGCCAAGCATCTGGGTGGCAATAATTTCCAGTTCTATACCGAAAACCTGCAAGCCAGCACGCTGGAGCGTCTGCAGCTGGAAAATCAGCTGCGCAAGGCCCTCGACGACAATCAACTGCAGGTGTTCTACCAGCCCAAGCTGTGTCTGGCGACCGGCCGTTTGAACGCCGCCGAGGCACTCGTGCGCTGGCTGCACCCGACGATGGGCATGGTGCCGCCCGGGGACTTTATCGGGCTGGCCGAAGAGACCGGGCTGATCGGGCCGATTGGTGAGTTCGTGTTACGCCAGGCCTGTTGGCAGGCGTGTGAATGGCAGCGACAGGGGTTGGAGCCGATCAGGGTGTCGGTCAACCTGTCGGTCCATCAATTGCGTCAAGGCAAGTTGGTCAGTCTGGTCCGCCAGGTGCTTGAAGAAACCGGCCTGGCACCGCGCTACCTTGAGCTTGAATTGACTGAGAGTCAGCTGCTCGATGGCGTGGAGCACATCATCGCTACGTTCCATCAGCTGCATGAGTTGGGTGTGAAACTGGCCATCGACGACTTCGGCACCGGCTATTCGTCGCTGAGTTACCTGAAACGCTTTCCCGTGGATTACGTGAAAATCGACCAGACGTTCATTCGTGGTTTGGGCGAAGGCACCGAAGACGCAGCCATCACCCGCGCGATCATCGCCATGGCCCACAGCCTGGAATTGAAAGTCGTCGCCGAAGGTGTGGAAAACGAGGCACAACTGAACTTCCTCAAAGCTCACGAGTGCGACGAAGTGCAGGGCTACCTTATCAGTCGTCCGGTGGATGCGGAGGCTGCGACACGCTTGTTGCGCGAGCATGCGCAGCAAGCATGGTCCCCTCCGGGCTGACGAGTCTGCGAAGGCCCCGATTCGGTGTGCCTGACGGACTGCTTTGCCGGGTTCGCAGGCAAGCCCGCGCCGGCATGATGAGGGCGCGGAAAGGTTGCAGATCGCCAAACCGAGCTCGTTTAGCTGGGCGGGCCGCAGGGCATGTAGTATAACTACAAGTCTGCTACATCCCGCCCAAGCCTTACTGACCGAGTCCAGCCCTTTGAACCTGTTGCACCACATCGCCCAGTCACGCCATCTGCTGCGTAAGTCGGAACTCAAGGTTGCCGACCACGTGCTGCTTGACCCTGCGGCTGTGATGCACAGCTCCATGGCTGACCTCGCGCACAACGTCGGTATCAGCGAGCCCACCATCGTCCGGTTTTGCCGTGCCATTGGCTGTACCGGCTTTCAGGACTTGAAGCTCAAACTGGCGCAAAGCCTGGCCGCTGGCGCCAGCTTTGGTCAGTTCGCGATCCATGAAGACGACTCGGTTGCCGATTACAGCCTGAAAATTTTCGACACCACCCTGCACACGTTGATGGAGGTTCGAGAGCATCTCGATCCCCACGCGTTGCAGTTGGCGGTGACCGCAATGGCGTCGGCCCAGCGCGTGGAGTTTTACGGTTTTGGCGCTTCCGGCGCGGTGGCGGCGGATGCGCAGCACAAGTTCTTCCGCTTGCTGCTGACGGCGGCGGCGTACTCCGATCCGCACATGCAGGCCATGTCGGCGGTGACGCTCAAGCCCTCCGACGTCGCGATCTGCATCTCCCAGTCCGGGCGCTCGAAAGACCTGCTGATCACTGCGAATCTGGTCCGTGAAAGCGGCGCCACGCTGGTGACCTTGTGTCCGAGCCAGACCCCGTTGGCGGAGTTGGCGACGATCAATCTGGCCATCGATGTTCACGAAGACACCGAGATCTATACGCCATTGACCTCGCGTATCGCCCACCTGGTGGTGATCGATGTGCTGGCGATGGGCGTTGCCATGGCGCGCGGCCCCAGTCTGGTCAACCACCTTAAAAGCGTTAAGCGCAGTCTGCGCAGCCTTCGCTTGTCCCCCAAGTCGGTCAAGGCGCTCGACGACTGATTGCCCGGCGTCTCGTCTTCGTAATATTGCAACAGCGCAAAGCTTCATCGTCCTGTCATCTTATCGCCGTGCAACCGTCATTGACGGCGATCATGCTCAAGCTCCCGCAAACGCAATGGGAGACAGGATATGCCTAGGCACTACGATGACTCGCAGCAGCGCGCCACCAGCGCTACCTCCGCTAATACGTCCAAAAATACCCGGCGACAGCAGGAAGATCAGCGACGCATGGAATTCCGTCGCGCGATCGAAAGCTATTCCGAGGAGCGCAAGCTGGCGCAGAAGTTTTCCGACTATGTCGAGTTGGGTGATGTTGGCGAGTTTGGCTCACTCAATGTGTGGCAGACGGCCTCGGAAGGCTCCCGTCGAAACGCTCAGCAAGCTGGCTGATCTGCGCGCGTTCGGTGCGGATGAACGCCAGAAAGGCATGCGCGACCGGCGATAGCCGTTTGGCCTTGGCTTGCACCACGCACCAGCTGCGGTACAGCGGCAATTCGGCCACCGGCAGCTCGCGCAGCGTGCCGGTGGCCAGCTCCAGGTTCAGTGCATGGCGAGTCAATAACGCCACGCCCAGCCCCGCCACCACGCATTCGCGCTGGGCTTCAGCCGAAGAAACCTCAAGGGTTTGGGTGAAGTGCACGCGCTTTTCCTTGAAATACTCCTCGCAGGCTCTGCGCGTGCCTGAGCCGGGTTCGCGGATCAGCAGGGGATAGGGTTCAAGGTCCTTCAGCGTCAATTGCTCGACCTGACACAGCGGATGGTCCGACGGCGCCACCGCGACGATCGGGTTGTTGAGGAAGGGCATGAACTCCAGCCCCATGTCCTGCGGCACCATCGACATGATCGCCAGATCATCACGGTTATCCGACAGGCGTTTGATCACCTGTGCGCGATTGACCACCGTGAGGTTCAGCATCACTTCGGGGTGCTGGCGCTTAAACGCGGCAAACAGATGCGGCACGAAGTATTTGGCACTGGATTCGATGGCCAGTTTGAGTTGCCCTTGCAGCGAGCCCTGCATGTCCGACAACTGCATATCCAGGTTTTCCAGGCGCCCAAAAATGTCTCTGCTGGCGGCTTGTAGCGCTTCGGCGGCCTCCGTCAGGTACAGCTTTTTGCCGACATACTCGAACAGCGGCTGACCAATCAGCTCTTCCAGCTGACGAATCTGTAGGCTGACGGCCGGTTGTGTGAGGGCCATTTCATCGGCAGCGCGGCTGTAAGACCTTAGGTCACACACCTCATTGAACGTCCGTAATTGACGCAATGTCATACGCATCAATGACTTACGCATAAATTACCTCCCTCTGAAGATGACTGGAAAGCCAACTATAAGGTTTTACTTATGCATGGCCCAACTTTTATTGATTTTTGTTAATCCCTCTTCAGGCATAGGGTGGCTATCGCAATGTAACCGTATGCAACACGCGGCTACACGCCGACCGGCCCAGCCGGTTCGTCTGTTCTAACGGTCGAGGAAACGCCAGTGATAACAAAAATCCTGATCGCCAACCGCGGTGAAATTGCTGTCCGGATCGTGCGCGCCTGCGCCGAGATGGGCATTCGCTCGGTTGCGGTCTATTCCGACGCCGACCGCCATGCCTTGCATGTCAAACGGGCTGACGAAGCGCACAGCATTGGTGCCGAACCGCTCGCCGGTTATTTGAACCCGCGCAAGCTGGTCAACCTCGCGGTAGAAACCGGTTGTGATGCCTTGCATCCCGGTTATGGCTTCCTTTCGGAAAACGCCGAACTGGCGGACATCTGTGCTGAACGCGGGATCAAATTCATTGGCCCGTCGGCAGAAGTCATTCGTCGCATGGGCGATAAGACCGAAGCACGCCGCAGCATGATCAAGGCCGGCGTACCGGTGACGCCCGGTACTGAAGGCAACGTCGCCGATATCGCTGAGGCTCTGGTCGAAGGCGAGCGCATTGGTTACCCGGTGATGCTCAAAGCCACGTCGGGCGGCGGTGGTCGGGGTATCCGACGCTGCAACAGCCGTGAAGAACTGGAGCAGGCGTTCCCTCGGGTGATTTCGGAAGCGACCAAAGCATTCGGTTCTGCGGAAGTGTTTCTCGAAAAATGCATCGTCAATCCCAAGCACATTGAAGCCCAGATCCTCGGTGACAGCTTTGGCAATGTCGTGCACCTGTTCGAGCGCGATTGCTCGATCCAGCGCCGTAACCAGAAGCTGATCGAAATCGCCCCCAGCCCGCAACTGACCCCGGAACAGCGCGCCTACATCGGCGACCTGTCTGTGCGCGCAGCCAAGGCTGTGGGCTATGAGAACGCTGGCACCGTGGAGTTCCTGCTCGCCGAGGGCGAGGTGTACTTCATGGAGATGAACACTCGGGTGCAGGTGGAACACACCATCACCGAAGAAATCACCGGTATCGATATCGTCCGTGAGCAGATCCGCATCGCCTCCGGCCTGCCGCTCTCGGTCAAGCAGGAAGACATTATTCACCGTGGCTTCGCCCTGCAATTCCGGATCAACGCCGAAGACCCGAAAAACAATTTCCTGCCCAGTTTCGGCAAGATCACCCGTTATTACGCACCCGGCGGTCCTGGTGTGCGTACCGACACGGCGATCTACACCGGCTACACCATCCCGCCGTATTACGACTCGATGTGCCTGAAGTTGATCGTCTGGGCACTGACGTGGGAAGAGGCCATGGACCGTGGCTTGCGCGCCCTGGACGACATGCGTCTGCAAGGGGTCAAGACCACTGCCGCGTATTACCAGGAAATCCTGCGTAACCCGGAATTCCGTAGCGGTCAGTTCAACACCAGCTTTGTTGAAAGCCATCCCGAACTGACCAACTACTCGATCAAGCGCAAACCCGAAGAGCTGGCTTTGGCCATCGCCGCCGCCATTGCCGCCCACGCAGGCCTGTGAGGAATACAACAATGAGCAAAAAAATCTTTGTAACCGACACCATCCTGCGTGATGCCCACCAGTCGCTGCTCGCCACCCGCATGCGCACTGAAGACATGCTGCCAATCTGCGACAAGCTCGACAAAGTCGGCTACTGGTCGCTGGAAGTCTGGGGCGGCGCCACGTTCGACGCCTGCGTACGCTTTTTGAAGGAAGACCCGTGGGAGCGTCTGCGCCAGCTTCGCGCGGCGTTGCCTAACACCCGCCTGCAAATGCTCCTGCGCGGCCAGAACCTGCTGGGCTACCGTCACTACAGCGATGATGTGGTACGTGCATTCGTCGCCAAGGCGGCGGTCAATGGTATCGACGTGTTCCGCATTTTTGATGCGATGAACGACGTGCGCAACCTGC
Organism: Pseudomonas sp. UMAB-08; assembly: GCF_900095225.1. Classification (GTDB taxonomy): domain Bacteria; phylum Pseudomonadota; class Gammaproteobacteria; order Pseudomonadales; family Pseudomonadaceae; genus Aquipseudomonas. Next base: position 9,426 of record NZ_LT607440.1, on the reverse strand, counting down.
GAGTCTCCATCGAAGCGGTCAAGGCGGCGGGCAAGCACGCCCAAGGCACTATCGCTTACACCACCAGCCCGGTTCACACCATTGACGCTTTCGTGGCTCAGGCCAGGCAAATGGAAGCCATGGGATGCGACTCGGTCGCGATCAAGGACATGGCGGGCCTGCTGACACCGTATGCCACGGGCGAGCTGGTCAAGGCGCTGAAGACTGAACTGTCGCTGCCGGTGTTCATCCATTCCCACGACACCGCCGGCCTGGCCGCGATGTGTCAGCTCAAGGCGATTGAAAACGGCGCCGATCACATCGACACCGCGATCTCCAGCTTCGCGTGGGGCACCAGCCATCCAGGCACCGAGTCGATGGTTGCTGCGCTCAAGGGCAGCGAATTCGACACCGGTTTGAGTCTGGAGCTGTTGCAGGAAATCGGCCTTTACTTCTACGCCGTGCGTAAAAAATATCACCAGTTTGAAAGCGAATTCACCTCGGTCGACACGCGAGTGCAGGTCAATCAGGTGCCTGGCGGGATGATTTCCAACCTCGCCAACCAGCTCAAAGAGCAGGGCGCGCTGAACCGTATGGGCGAAGTGCTCGCCGAGATCCCGCGAGTGCGTAAAGACCTCGGCTACCCGCCGCTGGTGACCCCGACCTCGCAGATCGTGGGTACTCAGGCGTTTTTCAACGTGCTGGCTGGCGAGCGCTACAAAACCATCACCAACGAAGTGAAGCTCTACCTGCAAGGCGGCTACGGCAAGGCACCAGGCCTGGTTGATGAAGCGCTGCGCCGTCAGGCCATCGGTAACGAAGAGCTGATCGATGTGCGTCCAGCTGACTTGCTCAAGCCGGAGATGGCCAAGCTGCGACTGGAAATCGGCGCGGTGGCCAAGTCTGAAGAGGACGTGCTGACCTACGCAATGTTCCCGGACATTGGACGCAAATTCCTCGAAGAACGCGAAGCCGGCACCCTGACCCCTGAAGTGTTGCTGCCGATCCCTGAAGCGGGTGGCGTGAGCAAGGTGGGCGGCGAGGGCGTACCGACCGAATTCGTGATCGATGTGCACGGCGAAAGCTACCGCGTCGACATTACCGGCGTCGGCGTCAAGGCCGAGGGCAAGCGTCATTTCTACCTGACCATCGACGGTATGCCGGAAGAGGTGGTGTTCGAGCCCCTCAACGAGTTTGTCGGTGGCGGTATCGGCAAACGCGCTCAAGCCAGTTCGCCGGGCCATGTCAGCACCACCATGCCGGGCAATATCGTCGATGTACTGGTCAAGGAAGGCGACATCGTCAAAGCCGGTCAGGCTGTACTGATCAGCGAAGCGATGAAAATGGAGACCGAAGTACAGGCCTCCATCGCCGGCAAGGTCTTCGCGATCCACGTCGCCAAAGGCGACCGGGTCAATCCGGGCGAAATCCTGGTTGAGATCCTGGTCGAAATTGAGGGCTGATTCGATAAGCGTTTAACGGTTTACTCTGGGGGGAGCACATGTGGCTCCCCTTTTTTTTTCGGATTTTTTTACTAGCCGGGTTGGTTTCACTGGCCCCGGAAGGCCGTGCCGGCCTTTTCGCGGGCAAGCCCGCTCCTACACGATGAACTGCGCCGTAGGAGCGGGCTTGCCCGCGATGAGCTTTCACCGCTTCCGGAAGCTCTCCAGCGTTCTCTCTTGCTGGCCATCCCGGAAGTTATCCACTGCCAGCCAGCCTTCAAACGCTGCCTGGAGTGCTGGCCATTCGTTGTCGGTGATTGAGTACCACGTGGTGTCGCGGTTCCGGTCTTTGATGACCATGTGCTGACGGAAGGTGCCTTCAAAGGTGAAACCGAAGCGCTCGGCGGCTCGTTTGGAGCGCTGATTACCGTCGTCACATTTCCACTCCAGGCGCCGATTGCCCAGGGCAAACGCTGCCTTGGCCAGCACGTAAATCGTCTCGGTACCCTTGGGCGTACGCTGCATGGCGGCGCCAAACATGACATGACCGATTTCGATCCGGCCATGGGTAGGAACGATGGACATCAGGCTCAGGTAGCCGTCGACAACGCCTGTCTGCTGATCGACCACGCTGTAGAACCACGGATCAATGTCGGCGGCATGACGACTCAGCCACGCATCGAATTCGCTTCGCTCGAAAAACGGCCCGTAGGGCAAATAGTCCCACAACGCCGGGTCCGAGGTTGGGCCTTGAAGTGCAGCCCATAGATCGTCGCCGTGGCGCGCCGGATCGAGTTTTTCCAGGCGGATGAAGCGGCCTTCAAGCGTACTTTTGTCCGGGAGCGTCGCGGGTTGCCAGTGCAGTTCAGTGGTGGGCATGAGCAGGTTCCAGTCCTAGAGTGCTTTGCGAAATTGGATGAAGCCAGGGCGTTCGGCGATGCGTTCATACAGCTGAATCGCCGTGGCGTTGGTTTCGTGGGTCAACCAATGAACCTTGTCGCAGCCGGCTTCGCGCGCCGTGGCGTAGACGAATTCGATCAACTGGCGCCCGACGCCGGTGCCACGCTGCTCCGGCACGACGATCAAGTCCTGCAGGTAACAGGCATTCTTGATGCTCCAGTTGGAGCGATGGTAGATGAAATGGACCATGCCGACGGCTTTGCCATCGCTCCAGGCCAGCGCGGCATTGGTTGGCTCGCTGGGGTCGAGAATGCGCTGCCAGGTGCTTTCAGTGACGCTGTCGGCGAGCTCAGTGTTGTAAAACGTCAGGTACGCCTTCCACAGCGGCAGCCATGCAGCGTGATCGTTCGGGGTGACGGGGCGGATCTGGATAGCGGTCACAGGCTTCTCCTTAGCGCATCAATCGGGCGATTTCGTTGTCATTGGGCGCGGAGCTCGCGGCGAGGCCATCACGCACGCCGGCAATATCGGGTGCGTTGCGGTTCTGGGTGAGCTTGCGTTTGCCCTCCAGCCGGCTGATAGGCACTGCAAAGCCGACGATGGCGCCGAGCATCTTGTCGATGTAGTCCGCAGGTGCGTCCTCTAGCGTCCAGGGTGTGGCGCGACCTGCTTCATGCTTCTCTGTCAGCGCGCGAACCAGATCGCGAAGGCGATGGGCATCGTGGAACACCTCGGCAGGCCCGTAAGCATGGACCGCGAGGTAATTCCAGGTCGGGACCGCTTGGCCGTGTTCAGCCTTGCTCGGGTAAAACGACGGGCTGACGTAAGCATCCGGGCCAGGGAAAATCAGCAAGGCCTCGGTACCGCTCTCCATCTCCTGCCATTGCGGGTTGGCTTTGGCCAGGTGCCCATACAGAGTTCCGTAAGGCCCTTGCTCAGGACTGAGCAGCAGCGGGATGTGGTTGGCCAGAAGACCACGTGCGCCATGGGTCACGAGAATGCCCAAACGCGTGCCTTCGATTTGCCGATGAAGGGTTGAAAGGTCGTCTTCGTTGAATGCGCGAGGTATGTACATAAAGCTTTTCCTTGGCTGATGGCTAAATCCTAGGCAGGCTATTGGTTGGTTGTAAGAGCCATTCCATGCCAATTTCGTAGGGCCAATGTCATGTCCGCCAGCGCGCTGTCTTTTCCGTTCAACCCTGCGGGTATCGAACTTGATCGTCGCCGCGGGCTAAGTCGGCAGCTGTATCAACTCTTGCGCCAGCGGATTCTCGACGGTGGTTTGAGCAGTGGCACGCGCCTGCCGGCTACTCGCGATCTGGCGACGTCGCTGTCCATTTCGCGCAACAGTGTGATGCGCGCCTATGACCAGCTCTACGCCGAGGGTTTCATCGAAGGCCGTATCGGCGATGGCACTTACGTTGCGCAATTGCCCACAAAGCCAAGTGCAACGAAGCGCACCTCAAATTACTTATCCACAAAACCATCCACAGGGTTATCAACAGTCTTACCCACAGGTTTATCCACAAAAACACTCGAAATGCCTGGTTTTTCACCCAGTAAAGTTATCCACAGCCCGGCGCTCAACCTTCTGCAGCAGCATCATTTGCCCCAGCCAAAGGGCGATGCGCCGCGGGCTTTTCGGGTGGGTGTGCCAGCGTTTGACCTGTTCCCGTTCGATGTTTGGGGCAAGTTACACGCGGCTTTCTGGCGAAAGCCGGATCTGGGGAAGCTGGGGTACGGTGAGCCGGCCGGGGACTGGCGCCTGCGTGAATTGATTTCAGCGTATTTGCGCAGCTCGCGTGGTTTGCACTGCAGCGCTGAGCAAATAGTGATCACCAGTGGCGCGCAGCAAGCGATCAGCCTTTGTGCACAGCTGCTGTTGGCGCCGGGTGATGCGGTCGCGGTGGAGAATCCCGGCTATCGCGCAGCCGGCCATGCGTTCGCCATCGCCGGTGCGCGCTTGCACGGTATTGCAGTGGATAACGAGGGCATGCAGTGCACTTCGCTGTCGCAAGGCGATTACACACTGGCCTACGTCACACCGTCGCACCAATACCCCACGGGCGTGACGATGAGCCTGGCGCGGCGCCTTGAATTACTGGCCTGGGCCGAGCGCACCCAAGGCTGGATCGTCGAGGACGATTACGACGGCGAGTACCGTTATAGCGGTGCGCCCCTGGCACCCTTGGCGGCACTGGATCGGCACGGGCGTGTTTTGTATGTCGGCACCTTTGGCAAGATCGCCTTTCCGGCGTTGCGCCTGGGGTATCTGGTGCTGCCGTTGGGGTTGGTGAGTGCGTTCGGTCAGCGGCGGGCCCTGGACATGCGGCACTCCGAAGTCAGCACTCAGGCCGTGATGGCTGAATTCATTGCTGCCGGGCATTTCCAGCGGCACATCCGGCGCATGCGCCGTGCGGCCTTGAGTCGTCGTGATGCGCTGTTGGCAGGCTGGCCTGAAGACGTGCCTGGGTGCGGGGCGATGCCTAAAGTGGTGGCGGGGCTGCATGTCGCTGTGCCCGTGGACAGCCTGGCGCGCGAGCGCGAACTGGTGGCCAAGGCCGCAGGTGTCGGCGTCGAAATCAACCCGCTGAGCGACTACTGGCTGCCGGACTCAAGCGCACCCGTGGATGACCGGGCGGGCTTGGTATTGGGATTTGCGGCCGTGCCCGAACCCGGTATTCACGAGGCGTTGGCCACGTTGCGGCACGCCTGGAAAGCGTAAGCCTGACAAACCTTACGAGCTTCCAGTGGGGGCGAATTTATTCATGAAAGGTGTGATGCGGCATGTCAGCCATACCGCATCACGAGCAAGTCCGTTCCAGCATCAGGTCCCGGACTTGATCTTGGTCCAGGCGCGGGTTCGTGCACGCTCCGCATCGTGCGTCAGGGGTTGCAGGGTGTAGAGGGTTTTCATCGCCGCTTCGGTCGGGTACAGATTCGGGTTGTTGCGAATCGCCGGATCGACCATTTCAGTGGCGTCCTTGTTCGGGTTCGGGTAGCCGACAAAATCACTGATCGGTGCGATCACCTTCGGTTGCAGCAGGTAGTTGATGAAGGTGTAGGCGTCCTCAGGGTCTTTGGCGCCTTTAGGGATGGCGAGCATGTCGAACCAGATCGGGGCACCTTCTTTAGGCAGGCGCATGTCGACGACCACGCCGTTCTTGGCTTCTTTGGCGCGGTTGGCCGCTTGCGAGAAGCTGCCCGAGTACCCGACGGCCACGCAGATGTCGCCATTGGCGATATCCGCCATGTACTTCGATGAATGGAAGTAGGTGATGTACGGACGGATTTTCAACATCAGCGCTTCGGCTTTGGCGTAGTCGGCCGGTTTGGTGCTGTTTGGCGGCAGGCCCAAGTGCTGCAAGGCCAGCGGCATGATTTCAGACGGTGAATCGAGCAGGGCCACGCCACACTGTTTGAGCTTGCTGATGTTCTCTTCCTTGAAGATCAGGTCCCAGCTGTCGACCGGTGCATTGTCACCCAGTGCAGCCTTGACCTTGTCCGGGTTGAAGCCGATCAGGATGGTGCCGTACATGTAGGGCACCGCGAATTTATTGCCCGGGTCGTTGGCTTCCAGGAGTTTCATCAGCTTGGGGTCGAGGTGTGGCCAATTCGGCAATTTGCTGCGGTCCAGCGGCTGGAATACCCCGGCCTCGATCTGCTTGGCCAGGAACACGTTGGACGGCACGACCACGTCATACCCGGAGTTGCCGGTCAGCAGCTTGGCTTCCAGCGCTTCGTTGGTGTCGAAGATGTCGTAGATCAATTTGGTCTTGGTGTCTTTCTGGAAGTCCACCAGCGTCTGCGGGGTGATGTAGTCGAACCAGTTGTAAACGCGCAGCGTGCGCTGTTCTTCGGCCTGGACCACGCCGCAGAGCAGGGAAGCACACAGGGCGGGTGCAATAAGACGTTTGAGTCTGTTCATGGTCATCTTCCTGATAAGTCGGTGGGGTCAGACGCTTTCGAAACCTTCCAGCACATTCACGGCATTGATGCCGATTTCTTCGACGGCATAACCGCCTTCCATCACGAACAGCGTCGGTAAGCCGAGACGGGCGATGCGTTCGCCCATGCGCAGGTAGTCCGGGCTGTCGAGCTTGAACGTCGAGATCGGATCGTCCTTGAACGTATCGACACCGAGGGAGATCACCAGCACGTCCGGGGTGTAGGCCTCGATTTGCGTGCAGGCCTGTTCCAGCGCGGCGCTCCAGTGGTCCCAGTCACTGCCGGCGGCCAGCGGATAGTTGAAGTTGAAGCCTTCGCCCGGCCCCTCGCCATGCTCGTCGGCGTAACCGAGGAAGAAGGGGAACTCGGCTTCGGGATGGCCGTGGATCGAGGTAAACAGCACGTCGTTGCGGGAATAGAAGATCGATTGAGTGCCGTTGCCGTGGTGGTAGTCGACATCCAGAATCGCCACTTTCTGCCGACCCTGATCGAGAAATGCCTGAGCGGCGATGGCGGCGTTATTCAGGTAGCAGTAACCGCCCATCACATCGCTGGCGGCGTGATGGCCGGGCGGTCGGCACAACGCGAACGCGCTACGAGCGCCATTTTCGACGGCGGCCTGAGCGGTCAATGCGACTTGCGCTGCGCTATAGACGGCTTGCCAGGTGCCGGCGGTAATCGGTGCGCCGGCATCGAAGCTGTAATAGCCCAACTGGCCTAACAGGCTGGTGGGAATCACTTCGCGCAAGGTTCGGGCAGGCCAGGTGAAGGGCAGCAAGTCGCCTTCGTGTTTCAGCTCGGCCCAGCGCTGCCATGCGCCTTGGAAAAACGTCAGGTACGCCTCGCTGTGAATGCGCTTCAGCGGTTCAAGACCAAAGTCACGCGGCGCCTCGACCGGACCAAGGTGGCGTGCCTGTACGCGTTGCAGGATGTGGTCGGCGCGCGAGGGCATTTCAAAACAGGGCATCAGTTGCCCGTCTATCAGTTCGCAGCGACCGTGGTGCAGGTGATGATCATCCGAGTAGATCGTCAGCATCTTCTTATTCTCCCCTAGGGCTGTGGCTGTGCCTTATTCTTGCGGCGCACTGCTGATCAGTGAACGACGGCAACGGCCAAAAGGGGATAAATATGGCCAATAACACTGACCGGATATCGCCCCTTATTGAGGCATCACGCCCTAAACCGAGGCGAGGGTGCAGACGGCATCAGAATCGGAAGTGGCTGGGCGCGACGCCGCTCCAGCGCAGGAAGGCGTGACGAAAGCTCGCGGTCTCGCTGAAGCCCAGTTCTTCGGCAATGCGATGGATCGGTAGCCGAGCCTCATGCAGCAAGTGCTTGGCTCGCTCGAAGCGTAGCTCGTCGAGCAATTGTTGGTAGCTGCTACCGAGTGCCTGCAAGTGCCGACGCAACGTGCGCTCCGAGCAGTTCATCTGTTGCGCCAGACCGCCGAGGCCAGGTGCGCAGGCAAGTTGAGCCGCGAGCAATTGGCGGATGCGTTCGAGCCAGGCCTGGCGACCTGTGAACTCGATATTTTGCCGCCGACAGCGTTCATGCATGTCGCGATGGGTGATCGGGTCCGCCAGCGGCAACGGCTGCTCAAGCCAGCATTTGTCGAAGGCGAAGGCGTGATCACGGGTCGGAGTGTTGAACTGCAACGGACAGGCAAAGCTTTCGTGATAACTGGCGGTGTAATCAGGCGCATCGTGGGCGAAACGCGCGCTGAGCAATGGCAGCGGCTTGCCGAGCAAGTCATCGCAAATGACCTTCAGCGAGGCGAGGCACAGCTCGGCGTTAAAAACTGCCAACGATTCATTGTCGCGATAATCGCTGGCACTTAACCAGACGCGGTCGCCATCGTCACGCAAGCGCAGTTCGAACAGTGTTCCCAAGAGCGCCGGATACATCAGCGCCAGGCGCAGGGCGTCACCTAAGGTGGCACTCGTGAGCAGGGCGTAACCGAGGACGCCATAGGACGACACATGCATGCGCCGTCCCAACTCCAGGCCGATCTCCTTGCGCAGTGCGACGGCATTGGCACAGACCTGCATTTCCTGGTGGGTGGCGATACGAATATCAGTCCTGCCCAAGTCCGCAGCAGTGATCCCGCTGCCTGCCAGCAGTGCGTCGCTGGACAAACCTTCAGCCTGGAAGGTGCTGAGCACCAGCGACACGGCGTTGAGGGTGGTGAGATGGGAATGCAGCATGAGCGAATTCCGGCGGTGGGTAACAACCGGGGGTGGAGCAAGTTGTATGCCGTGGGGTCAGATGGTGGGCGTGATGACTTCTTCGCAGGCAGGTTAGCTTTTACAACTTCCTTTTCTTGATGCTTTTTAGAACGGTTAACGCTCTTTCTCTCGTTCCCTTCACGCTAATGAGGTGGGTCGAATCGTTTGAAAAGTACAGCATTCTATATTCAGCATCGGAACGGGATGCGTCCTGAAATATGACGTCAACGCCTTTGCCTACGCTGTAAAGCGTCAATTCGGCATGACAGTCAAGGTTCAGGTCAGCGCGCATTCCTTCGATGAGTTTCTGATCGCTTGCGTTTAGATCGTCGAGGGAGTCAACGCCGTATACGTATCGATCAAGTGCGGCGGTTGAAAGCTTGCGAGTGGTGAGTTGGGGCAGCATGTGAGCGACCCTTTTATCCGAGACAAACTGGTAGCTGACATATTCTTTTTCCGGATAGACAGCCATCACGCCTTCAAACGCCAAAAGCGCAGTCGGTTTTTCAGGCAAATTAAATTGGTAGGGGCCCGTGGTAACGGGCATGTCGTGACCCTGCTCATAAGGCAGCGCCTTTGATTGCAAGAGTGGAAGTGGACAGCTGTCGGCCCAGACAGGGGAGGTCAGGCATGAAACAGTGATAGCGACTAAAGATTTACGCATCGGAATTTAGCCTCTCGCTGACGTTGCGAGAATTTGGCTATTAATTGCAGGGCCGACTATCAGGAACTTCTTTTAGATACGTAGGAAGCTTCCCGGTATTTACTGGTCAGGTATCTTTTGTAGTGGATTTCATGATCTATTCGCAGGCACGCCTCTTCCCATCAAACTAGATGTAACTGATTGAAATGTAAGGTGGGGTTTCTACAATCTGTAGGAGCTGACTTGTCTGCGAATAAGCCCGGCACGGGCTTACGACAGGTTTGACCCT
>NZ_LT607439.1:14215-48045 GCF_900095225.1 Pseudomonas sp. UMAB-08 | reverse complement strand
TAAATCGGCGTTTTTTGAACCTCAAACAGCGAGGCCGTTAAAAACTGCTGCTTACTTCAGACCTTCCCTAGGGTGGCGTTTGAATAATTGTAAATGGCATAGTCGCTGCCTATTATGGTGCCGCTATTATTCAGCGCAGTAATAGTGCCCCAATTGTAGATAGCTCCGCCACCGCCAAACATGAAATTGCTATTGCTATTGCTATTGCTATTGCTGATGGTGCCGCTGTTGTTCAGCGTAGTAATGGTGCCCTGGTTGTAGATAGCTCCGCCACTGCCAAACATGAAATTGCTATTGTTATTGCTATTGCTGATGGTACCGCTGTTGTTCAGCGTAGTAATTGTGCCCTGGTTGTAGATAGCTCTGCCGCCAAACATGAAATTGCTATTGCTATTGCTATTGCTATTGCTATTATTGATGATGCCGCTGTTGTTCAGCGTGGTTATGGCGCTATAGTTTTCAATGCCAGCGTAGTCGCCACTGATGATGCCAGTGATGGAATTGTTCAGAGAGGTTATGGTGCCCTGATTGTTAATACCCGCCCAATAACCGCTGATGGTGCCGCTATTATTCAGCTTGCCTATGGTACCTTCTGGGTTCTCAAAACCGGTATTACTGTCACTGATGATGGTTGAGTTATCCAGTAAGGTCGCCTCCAACTGCAAAGCCTGAGCTTGGCCAACGGCGAGGGTCGAAGCGATGGCAACCGCCAGGATCGTCAATTGACCTGGCGTTCGTGATGAATGCTGTTTGAAGGCGTGCATGTGGTGCTCCCCGAAAAATTTTTGTTGTAGCAAGAAGGTCGTTGCGATTTTGGGGATCAGCCATGCAGCACAGCCCCCACCCCTGAATCACAACAGGGTTGGCAGTTATTTCATTGGATTATCTATGTGTTTTTTATGAGCACTAGACAGTGTGTCTCAGTTTTTTAAATTTCTTACTAAATATTTCAGATAATTCACCACAATCGCCTTTCCCTACCTCTTATGACAAACCAATGACGCCACAATAATGGCACATTGCTGGCACCCATCAACATAAGTTAAAAAGTAATGTGAAGACTAGACACCCATTGTTGTAGCAATGGAGCCGTTGTGTCTTCGGGATCATCCAGTCAGGACAGTACTCTTCCTTGAATCACAACTGGGTTAGCCATAGTTTTTGTGGGATTGCGCAGAGACTTGACCGCGTGTCTCAGACTTGGAACTGTTTTTGCAAAGCATGCGGGTTGCCCGCTCAAGCTGTGTGGGTACTGACGCCTTGGCGGGAATGATGGAATGGTCAGCGTAATAACTAGAAACCTGCAAGGCAGTCTTTCGCCCGCGAGTGAAGTTACCCATAAACACTTCAATGTGACGGGGAAGTTACCGCAACAGCAGTTGCTGGCATGGCGGGATCGGGTCAGTCATGTCATTGATGTCGTACCCTCGTTGACGCAAGTCGAAAACCCCTTCAATGCGTCAATCGACCGTTACGACATTGGACCACGACGCTTTACCGACTGTCTCTCCGACGCCTTGTTACTCGAACGCTCGGTGGCGCGCATTTCCACGGACACCCATCGCGATTATGTTTTCCATATTTTCACGAGGGGGGGGAACGAGTCCATCGAGGGGATCAGCCTGCCTCGTCGCAAAGCGCATTCCTCGGGCAGTGTTCTTGCGCTGGACCTCAATCAACCGGTGCGCATGCAGCGTGGGGCATGCAGGGTACTGACGTTGTTCGTGCCCAGGGCGATCGTGGACGCCGCCTTTCCCCACGCAGAGTCGATCCATGGCCGGGTGCTTGAAAATACATCGCCCCTGGCCTGCCTGCTTATAGAGCACGCGGACGCGCTTTCCCAAAAACTGCACCTCATGAGTGCGGCCGAGGCGAGCAGTGCCTTCGACACCAGCGTCCAGCTTCTGCTTGGCGCTTTTGGTAAACAGGCAAAACTCAGTGGCAATGCGCGCGCAGCGGTGCTCGCGGCCATGTTCGACAAGGCGCGCCGCTATGTTCAGACCAACCTCCACCGTGGGACGCTGACCCCGGAAACGTTGATCGAGGCATTGCAACTGCCTCGTTCTACAATTTATCGCCTGTTCGAGCACGAGGGCGGTCTTGGCGCCTATATCCGCAATTGCAGGCTGCGCGAGGCCGTCGATGAGTTGGTCAACTTCCCGAACCTGCCCGTGGCCGGGATCGCTTACGGGCTGGGCTTCAAGAGCGCTTCGGATTTTACCCGAGCCTTCCGTCGGACCTACGGGATGACACCACAAGAACTGCGGGTCACGGCGTTACAGAGCGCCTGCATGCTGGAGTCGTAATTGCTCCTGGTTGCCTGGAAACCGGACCAGCGCGAACAAACTGATGCTCAAAGCTGCCAACAAATACCACGCGGGCACCATTGGGTTACCGGTTACGCCAATCAGCCAGGTGACGATAAAGGGGCAAAAAGCGCCAAAAATTGTCGTACCCAAGCTGTAGATCATCGAAACACCGGTCGCCCGATGATGGCGAGGGAACGCTTCCAGTATCATCACGGTAGTTGCAGCGTTACCGCACAGCAACAACGCCGAATAGCCGCCGATAACCAGCAATGAAGATACCTCGCCGATCCCTCGAGTCAACAGAAGGAAAGCCGGGTACACCAGCAAGATGCTACTGATGATCGTCGCGTACTGAATCGGCTTACGCAGGCGTTGCCGGTCGGCGACGCGTGCCATCAGCGGCACGCCGATAAAAATCAGCGTACTTGAAAGGCAGGCTGAGAGCAGGCTGACCATCGGCAGCATATGCAACGTGCCGACCAGATAGATAGGCATGTAATACACCATGAGATAGATGCCAGCCGTGGGCGCGGCCATCAACAGTATCCCCAACCCTAGCGTACGAGCATGCTGCGCCAGCATGGCCTTCACCGATGACCGATGTGGGCTTTTCATGGGGGTATTTTCCATGTTGCGACGGATATACCACCCGACTGGCCCGATCAGCATTCCCAAAATGAACGGGATGCGCCAACCCCATTGATGCAACGCCTCAGGGGTCATCATCGCCGTTGTGCACGCCCCGACCAGCGCACCCGCCAGTGCCGCTGCCGCCTGGCTGGCCGAGCGCCAACTGACCACATAACAGCGGCGCCCCTTGGCAGCCAGCTCCATCAGCACAACAGAAGAGACGCCAATCTCGCCCCCGGCTGCGAACCCCTGTAACAACCGCCCACAAACAATAAGCAGCATGGACGCCACGCCTATGGCGCTGTAGGTCGGCGCAAATGCAATCATGCCGGTGGCCAGCGTCATCAACACAATGGACAAGGTGAGCCCTGCCTTGCGCCCTTTGCGGTCTGCCAGATTGCCGATAACCAACGCGCCAATAGGCCGCATCGCGAACCCGGCACCAAAGGTGAGCAGTGCCATCAGTAACGATGCAAGCGCGCTGTCGGAAGGGAAGAACAACTTGCCGATGGTCATTGCGGAAAAACTGTAGACCGTGAAGTCATAGGTCACCAGGCCATTGCCAATGGCAGCCGCCCATACAAGGCGTTTTTTTTGCGCGCGAACAGGCGCCAGCAACTGATCCGTTGGCGAGGGTGCAGGTGAAAGAGCGGCGGAGCCTTGCATTTATTCTGAACCTTGGACGGTACTGAACGTCAGGACATTCTCATTTCGATGTCTCGAAACAAGGGAGCACAAATCAATATCAAACTGCCATAAAACAGGATCATAACCAAGTATCGCTGCGGCGGCTAATTGCGCTCGGAGCAGGTAACATGCTCGCCGTACTGAAGGAGATGACCTTGCCCGATAGCCGCCCACCCGCCCTTGACGAAATCGACCGCCAATTGATTGCAGCCCTGCAGATCAACGCGCGCGAAAGCGTCGCGATGCTTGCCCGGCATTTGGGGATTGCCAGAACCACGGTGACGTCACGCCTGGCCCGACTGGAAAAAGCCAAGGTCATCACCGGTTACGGTGTGCGCCTGAGTCAACGCGTGGTAGATGGCGGGTTGCAGGCGTATGTCGGCATTACCGTGCAGCCGCGCTCGGGCAAAGAAGTCGTTCGTCGCCTCAGCACCATGGCTCAGGTGCAGCAGCTGTGTGCGGTAAGCGGCGAATTCGATTACGTGGCGTGGCTGCGCACTGACTCCCCCGAGCAGCTCGATCAGTTGCTGGATTTGATTGGCAGCGTCGATGGGGTGGAGAAGACCACAACCTCGATCATCCTCAGTAGCAAGGTTGATCGCGGGCAGCCGGTGTAATGCTTTTAGGCCCCGCCGCGTCTTCTACGCTGTGCTGTCGCGCAGCAAACTGTAGGAGCGCGCTTGCCCGCGAAGAAAGCGACTCGATCTAACAGAATACCTACCACCACCGTCAGATTGCAGCATAAACCTGCAAAACGACGACACATTGCATCTTATTAACGTGCTGACTCTTATCTAGACTGATTCTTTTGCACCCTAGTCGAACAAGGTCAGTCATGAATAATAATCGCCATCCTGCAGACGGTAAAAAACCGATCACTATTTTCGGCCCGGATTTTCCTTTCGCCTTCGACGACTGGATCGAGCATCCAGCCGGGCTAGGCAGTATTCCGGCCGAGAACCATGGCACGGAAGTGGCGATTGTCGGCGCGGGCATCGCAGGTCTGGTCGCGGCCTATGAGCTGATGAAGCTCGGCCTCAAGCCCGTGGTGTATGAAGCTTCGAAGATGGGCGGGCGTTTGCGCTCGCAGGCGTTTGAAGGCACGGAAGGGATCATCGCCGAGTTGGGTGGGATGCGTTTCCCGGTGTCGTCCACGGCGTTTTATCACTATGTCGACAAGCTCGGCCTCGAATCAAAACCCTTCCCTAACCCGCTGACCCCCGCGTCTGGCAGCACGGTTATCGACCTGGAAGGCACCACGTATTACGCACAGCAATTGTCGGACCTTCCGGCGCTGTTTCAGGAAGTGGCCGACGCCTGGGCCGATGCGCTGGAAGCGGGCTCGCAATTCGCCGACATTCAGCAAGCCATCCGTGACCGCGATGTGCCGCGCCTGAAAGAGCTGTGGAACACCCTCGTGCCTCTGTGGGATGACCGCACGTTTTACGATTTCGTCGCCACCTCCAAAGCCTTCGCCAAACTGTCCTTCACCCACCGCGAAGTGTTCGGCCAAGTGGGCTTCGGTACCGGCGGCTGGGACTCGGACTTCCCCAACTCGATGCTGGAAATTTTCCGCGTCGTGATGACCAACTGCGACGATCACCAACACCTGATCGTCGGCGGTGTAGAACAAGTGCCGCTGGGTATCTGGCGCCATGTGCCGGAACGCTGCGCCCATTGGCCAGAAGGCACCAGCCTCTCGTCGTTGCATCACGGAGCAGCGCGCACCGGGGTCAAACGCATCGCCCGCGCTGACGATGGCCGCTTCGCAGTCACCGATAACTGGGGCGACACCCGCCACTACGCAGCGGTGCTGACCACCTGCCAAAGCTGGCTGCTGACCACCCAGATCGAGTGCGAAGAGTCATTGTTCTCGCAGAAAATGTGGATGGCACTCGACCGCACGCGCTACATGCAATCGTCAAAAACGTTCGTCATGGTCGACCGCCCGTTCTGGAAGGACAAAGACCCTGAAACCGGTCGCGACCTGATGAGCATGACCCTCACCGACCGCCTCACGCGCGGCACGTATCTGTTTGATAACGGCGACGACAAACCGGGGGTGATTTGCCTGTCCTACTCGTGGATGAGCGACGCGCTGAAGATGCTCCCGCAGCCCATCGAGAAGCGGGTGAAGCTGGCGCTGGACGCACTGAAGAAAATCTATCCGAAGGTCGACATCGCCGCGCGCATTATTGGCGACCCGATCACCGTCTCATGGGAAGCGGACCCGCATTTCCTCGGGGCGTTCAAAGGCGCATTGCCAGGGCATTACCGCTATAACCAGCGCATGTACGCGCACTTCATGCAGCAGGACATGCCGAGCGAACAACGCGGGATTTTCATCGCTGGGGACGACGTGTCGTGGACACCTGCCTGGGTTGAAGGCGCAGTTCAGACTTCATTGAATGCGGTGTGGGGCATCATGAATCACTTTGGCGGCAGTACCCATCCAGAGAACCCGGGCCCGGGCGATGTATTCCACGAAATCGGACCTATCGCGCTCGCTGACTGAGAGGAAAACACGGACATGCGCATCGCCCTGTATCAATGCCCGCCGCTGCCGCTGAATGTCAGCGGCAACCTGCATCGCCTGGCGCAACAGGCGTCTGAAGCCGCAGCACAAGGGGCAGACCTGTTGGTCTGCCCGGAGATGTTCCTGACCGGTTACAACATCGGCGCGGCCGCTGCGTTTTCGCTGGCCGAGACCCGTGACGGTCTCTCGGCCGGGCAGGTGGCGGCCATCGCTCAGGCGGCGGGGATTGCCATTTTATATGGCTACCCGGAACGTTCCAGCGATGCGCAGATTTACAACGCCGTACAACTGATAGACGCCCAGGGCAGGAGCGTCTGTCACTACCGCAAGACCCATCTTTACGGTGAGCTGGATAAGTCGATGTTCACCGTCGGCGGCGATGATTTCCCGGTGGTTGAATTGAATGGCTGGCGTCTCGGCCTGCTGATTTGCTACGACCTGGAGTTCCCGGAAAATGCACGGCGTCTGGCCTTGGCCGGCGCCGATCTGATTCTGGTGCCGACCGCGAACATGGCGCCCTACGACTTCATTGCCGAGGTCACCGTTCGTGCCCGCGCGTTCGAAAACCAATGCTATGTGGCCTACGCCAATTACTGCGGCAGCGAAGGCGACATCCACTACTGCGGCCTGAGCAGCATCGCTGCGCCCGATGGCAGTCGAATCGCTCAAGCGGCGCAGGATGAAACGTTGATCATTGGCACGCTGGACCGCCAGTTGATGGACGACTCACGCGCGATCAACAGCTACTTCAAGGACCGACGGCCGGCGCTGTATGCAGGGCTGAGCAAAGGCTGAACCGCTCCCCCGATAGACCGTGTCGCGTTCTTCGCGCTAGCAATACCGACCCAAACTTCGTCATATCCGCTAGCATGACAATCCTCTCGCTGAAACGCCGGAAGATGGCATGCCCGCGCTGAACGCCCACTCTGTCGAACACCTCACCTTGCCCAACGGGTTGCGGGTTGTGCTGTGTCACGCCCCGCGCCTGAAGCGCTGCGCGGCAGCCTTGCGAGTGGCGGCCGGCAGTCATGACGTGCCCCCGATGTGGCCAGGCCTGGCGCACTTTCTTGAGCATTTGTTTTTTCTCGGTACCGAACAGTTTCCAACCGAAGAGAATCTGATGGCCTTCGTCCAGCGTCATGGTGGACAGGTCAATGCCAGTACCCGAGAGCGCACCACAGACTTCTTCTTCGAGCTACCGCAGCCCGTGTTCGCTCAAGGGCTGGAGCGCTTGTGTGAAATGCTCGCTCATCCGCGCATGACCCCGGCCGATCAACTGCGCGAGCGTGAAGTGCTGCATGCCGAGTTCATCGCATGGTCGCGGGATGCCGAAGCGCGTTATCAAACAGACTTGATCCAACCCCTTTCTGCGCAACACCCACTGCGCGCGTTTCATGCCGGTAATCGCTACAGCCTGCCGGTCCCGCGCCAAGCTTTTCAGCAGGCACTGCACGACTTTTATCAGCGTTTCTATCAGGCCGGGCAGATGACCTTGAGCTTGACCGGTCCGCAACCGCTGGCCGAGTTGCAGGCCCTGGCCACGGCGTATGGCAGCTGCATCGCCGCAGGGGAAAAGACTGAACAGTCCAGGTCTGCGCCGTTGATGAACGGAGCGCCCCGCCCGCAGCCCATCGCTGATCCGCGTCGGCTGCATCTGGTTTTTGCGTGCGAAGACTTACCGGAGCCCAGCGCCGAAGCGGTGAATTTTTTCTGTACCTGGCTGACCGCTGCACACCCTGGCGGGCTGCTGTTCGAACTGCGTGAACGCGGCTTGATCGAATCGCTCAGCGCCGCACCGTTGTATCAGTTCGATCAGCAACTGTTGCTCAATATCGAGTGCGCCTTGAGTGCCGACGGCATTGAACAGCGCAGGCAGATCACCGCGTTGTTCTTTGACTGGCTGGCGTTCTTCAAGGCCCAGGGCGACTGGTCGACCCTGCGTGAAGAATACGCGCTGCTGCAACAACGTCGCTTGGCGGTGGGCAGCGCCCTCGATCTGGCACGGCATTTTAGTAAGCGCCTTGAGCCTGCGGATTTGCTGCGGCCCCTCAACGCCCTGCTCGCACAATTGCAGCCCTCGCGGGTGTTACATCCGCTGGCCGACGCGGCTGTGGATAACTTGAGCACAGAACAGATTGCGTGGCGCTTACCTGAACCCAATCCCTTCCTGCGCCCTGCCACGCCGCCGGTCATGAACGTACCAGCGGCGGCGTCCATGCACTTCAGCGACGCCCTGCCCTGCGACTCCGGCGAAGGGGCGATTTTCCTGCGCTGGCGGCTGGACGCGGCGCATCCCGCCCTGTGGCAGATGCTCAACGACAGCCTGAAAACCCTCAGTGATACCGCGCAACAAGCGGGTGTCAGCCTTGGATTCAGTGCGTACGGCCATTTTTGGCAACTCAAGCTGAGCGGCCTGTCTGCACCGATGCCGGCCATCCTCCGTCACGCCTTGCGCTTGCTGACGGCGCCCGACAGCAACACCTTGGCACGATATGGTCAAGCCAGCACCGAGCCCGCCCTGATTCCGATCCGACAGTTGCTCAAGCGCTTGCCGGATGCCTGCCAAGGCCCTGTTGTGTGCGTTCACACCGACGATTTACCGGCCCTGTGGTCAACTGCGCAGTGGATGGGTTTTGCTGTCGGCCTGACAGACGATGACCGCGCCGCGCTGAATGCCGAGCTGAAGCTGATGCCCGGCACGCTCGATGACCAACCCTTGAAAGCACTGCCCTCTCGGCCGGGTAAACACTGGCACACAGAGCTGTCGGAATCATCTGAAAATGCAGTGCTACTGTTCTGCCCCGCGCCGAGCCAAAGCCTGTTTGACGAAGCCGCCTGCCGCGTATTGGCGCACCTGGGGCAAGCGCCCTTCTATCAACGCCTGCGGGTCGAACTGCAACTGGGCTATGCCGTGTTCAGCGGTTTTCGGCAGGTAGCCGGGCAAGCAGGATGGCTGTTGGGCGTGCAATCGCCCAGCGCCACGGCAGAGGACATCGTCAACCATCTGCAAGACTTCATCAGCCGCTTGCCGACGTTGATCTGCGAAGCGAATCTGCCGCTACAGCAGCAAGCATTGGCCGCGCAGTTCGAGATAGCCGCCATGGACCTCCTGCAAGCCAGCGAATGGCTCTGGCAGGCGCACCTTGCCGGGCATGACGAACAGTATCCGCGCCATCTGCAAACGGCTCTTTTATGCATCAATCAGCAACAATTACTGAGCGCCGCTGATCGGCTGCTGAATGCGACTGGCGGCTGGCTATGCCTGGCTAACCGCTTGAGCCCGGGCCTTCCCTGGCAAGCGGTCGGGTAACTGTCCTCAATTCTGCAATTGGCTTTGTTGAAAATGGCGGCGTATACAAGGACAGGAGTTTAGTAACATAGCTACCTAAGTATCTGAACGTCTCCCTGCGAAGGTGGACTAAAGATGTAGTTATCCCCGCTGTACCTACTCTAAAGGAGTCTTTTATGTGGACTAAACCTGCTTACACTGATCTGCGGATCGGCTTTGAAGTCACCATGTACTTCGCAAGCCGTTGATGTCGACGCTGTCCAACGCCTCGGCTCGCCGGGGCGTTTTTATTTATAGCGTCATTGAAAACCAAATTTCGAACCTCTCGTGGTGGAGCTGATATGTACATCCAGATTCTAGGATCCGCCGCGGGGGGTGGTTTCCCTCAGTGGAACTGCAACTGCACCAACTGCGCGGGCTTTCGCGACGGTAGCCTGCGGGCTGTGGCTCGCACTCAATCCTCCATCGCCCTGTCGGACGACGGCGTGCATTGGGTGTTGTGCAACGCCTCGCCCGACATCCGCGCACAACTCCAGGGCTTCGCGCCCATGCAACCGGGCCGCGCCCTGCGTGACACCGGCATCAACGCCATCGTGTTGATGGACAGCCAGATCGACCACACCACTGGCCTGCTCAGCCTGCGCGAAGGCTGCCCGCATCAGGTCTGGTGTACCGACATGGTTCATGAGGACCTGAGCACCGGCTTCCCGCTGTTCCCCATGCTGACCCACTGGAACGGCGGCCTGAACTGGAACCGAATTGAGCTTGAAGGCAGCTTTGTCATCCCCGCCTGCCCGAACCTGCGTTTCACCCCGTTCCCGTTGCGCAGTGCCGCACCTCCCTATTCGCCACACCGCTTCGACCCGCACCCGGGCGACAACATCGGCCTGATCGTTGAAGACCTGAACACCGGTGGCAAGCTGTTCTATGCGCCAGGCCTGGGCAAAGTCGATGAAACATTGATACAGAAAATGCGTGCCGCCGACTGCCTGTTGGTGGACGGAACCATGTGGGAAGACGACGAAATGCAGCGCCGTGGCGTCGGCACCCGCACCGGTCGCGAGATGGGCCACCTGTCACAGAACGGCCCTGGCGGCATGCTCGAAGTGCTGGAACAACTGCCGGACCAGCGCAAAGTGCTTATCCACATCAACAACACCAACCCGATCCTCGACGAAGACTCCCCAGAGCGCGCCGAGCTGGCCCGGCGTAATGTCGAAGTTGCCTACGACGGCATGAGTATCGAGCTTTAGGAGCCTACATGAGCGACGCCACTGCACTGTCCCCCGCTGAATTCGAACAGGCCCTGCGCGCCAAAGGTGCGTATTACCACATCCATCACCCGTTCCACGTGGCGATGTACGAAGGCCGTGCGACCCGTGAACAGATTCAGGGCTGGGTCGCCAACCGCTTCTATTACCAGGTGAACATCCCGCTCAAGGATGCCGCGATTCTGGCCAACTGCCCGAACCGCGAAGTGCGTCGCGAGTGGATTCAGCGCTTGCTAGATCACGACGGGGCGCCGGGTGAAGACGGTGGCATCGAAGCCTGGCTGCGTCTGGGTCAGGCGGTGGGGCTGGACCCGGATCAGTTGCGCTCGCAGGAGTTGGTCCTGCCCGGCGTGCGCTTTGCCGTCGATGCCTACGTCAACTTCGCCCGCCGTGCCAATTGGCAGGAAGCCGCCAGCAGCTCGCTGACCGAACTGTTCGCGCCGCAGATCCACCAGTCGCGCCTGGACAGCTGGCCGCAGCACTATCCGTGGATCGACCCCACCGGTTACGAGTATTTCCGTACCCGTCTGGGTCAAGCCCGACGTGACGTGGAGCATGGGATGGCGATCACCTTGCAGCACTACACCACGTTCGAAGGCCAGCAGCGCATGCTGGAAATTTTGCAGTTCAAACTCGACATACTGTGGAGCATGCTTGATGCCATGAGCATGGCCTATGAGCTGAACCGCCCGCCCTACCACAGCGTCACCGACCAGCGCGTCTGGCACAAGGGGATAGCCCTATGAGCTTCGATCAACACCTGACGCCACGCTGGCGCCAGGGCTATCGCTTCCAGTATGAGCCTGCGCAAAAAGGTCATGTGCTGCTGTACCCGGAAGGCATGATCAAACTCAATGAAAGCGCCAGCGCCATCGGTGGCCTGATCGATGGCGAACGCAGCGTCGCGGTGATTATCGAGATGCTGGGCCAACAGTTCCCAGGCTTTCCCGAACTCGGCGCCGACGTCGAGCAGTTTATGGAGGTCGCTCGTGCTGAACACTGGATCGAACTCATCTGAGTTGACGCAGCAACTGCCGCCCAAGCCTGAAACCGGTTTGCCTTTGTGGCTACTGGCCGAGCTGACGTATCGCTGCCCGTTGCAATGCCCGTACTGCTCCAACCCGCTGGATTTCGCCGCGCAAGGGCAAGAGTTGACCACCGAAGAGTGGTTCAAGGTGTTCCGTGAAGCACGGGAGATGGGCGCGGCGCAGATCGGTTTTTCCGGTGGAGAACCGCTGGTGCGTCAGGACCTGGCAGAACTGATTGCCGAGGCGCGTCGGCTGGGTTTCTACACCAACCTGATCACCTCCGGCATAGGCCTGACCGAACAGAAAATCGCTGACTTCAAAAAAGCCGGGCTGGACCATATCCAGATCAGCTTCCAGGCCAGTGACGAGCAAGTGAACAACCTGCTGGCCGGCTCGAAAAAAGCCTTCGCGCAGAAGCTGGAGATGGCCCGCGCGGTGAAAGCCCACGGCTATCCAATGGTGCTGAATTTTGTCACCCACCGGCACAACATCGACAAGATCGACCGCATCATCGAGCTGTGCATCGCACTCGAAGCGGACTTCGTCGAGCTTGCCACCTGCCAGTTTTATGGCTGGGCCCAGCTCAACCGTGTTGGCCTGTTGCCGACCCGTGAGCAACTGGTGCGTGCCGAACGCGTCACCAACGAATACCGGGCCAAACTGGCCGCAGAAAATCACCCGTGCAAACTGATTTTCGTCACCCCGGACTACTACGAAGAGCGCCCAAAAGCCTGCATGAATGGCTGGGGCAGCATCTTCCTCACCGTGACCCCGGACGGCACCGCACTGCCGTGCCATGGCGCGCGGCAGATGCCGGTGCAGTTTCCCAATGTGCGCGATCACAGCATGCAGCACATCTGGTACGACTCGTTTGGCTTCAATCGTTTCCGTGGTTATGACTGGATGCCCGAGCCTTGCCGTTCTTGCGACGAGAAGGAAAAGGACTTCGGTGGATGCCGTTGCCAGGCCTTTATGCTGACGGGTGATGCCAGCAATGCCGACCCGGTCTGCAGTAAATCGGAGCATCACGGGATGATTATTCAGGCCCGTGAAGAAGCCGAGTATGCTACTCAGACCATTGAGCAGCTGGCTTTCCGCAATGAACGCAACTCACGCCTCATCATCAAGTCCTGAGCTTTTAAGTGCCGCGCAGGCGGTGGCGGCGGGCGTTGATTTCGCAGAACTGGCGGTCAGCCCGGCCGGCCTGTTCTGGAACGAATACCGACCTGAAGATGCGGCCTGTCGCGTCTGGCGCTGGCATCAGGGCCAGACGCACTGCCTGACGCCAGACGGTTTCAGCGTGCGCAGTCGGGTCTACGAATATGGCGGCGGGTCGTTCTGCTTGAGCGACGACGCCGTGCTGTTCGTCAATGAGGCTGACCAGCAAATATATCGCCAGCGGTTCGATACCAGCGTGCCCGAGCGACTCAGCCACGGCGGCAAACGCTACGGTGATTTGCGCTTCGCCAATGGCCAGGTTCTGACGGTCGAAGAGGATCACAACACCCATCGTTTGGTCGCCCTTGATGTCACGGACGGTGAACGCCATCTGCTGGCTGAAGGTGCGGATTTCTATGCTGCACCGACCCTTAGCCCGAACGGTAAGCGCCTGGCCTGGATCGAGTGGCAACGCCCGCATCAGCCATGGACCTCGACCCGGTTGATGTGCGTCGAACGCCTGCCCGATGGCCATTGGGGAACGGCACGCTGTGTGGCCGGGGATGTCACCGAGGAGTCTCTGCAACAACCGCGCTTCGATGCCCAGGACCGCCTGTTTTGCCTGACTGATCGCGATGGATTCTGGCAGCCGTGGGGCGAGACGCCCACCGGCCTCGCGGCGCTTCCTGCTGCCAAGGCTGATCACTCCCCCGCGCCGTGGCAATTGGGCGGCAGCACGTGGTTGCCGCTGGATAACGGCGATTATCTGGCGAGCTGGTCCGAAGAGGGTTTTGGCCGACTGGGTCTATGTCATGCCGACGGCACGCTGGAGGATTTCACTGGCGATTACAGCCGCTTCCGCAGCCTGGCCGTAGATGAGCAGTTTATCTACTGCATCGCGGCCTCGGCGATCAGCCCTTCGGCCGTTCTGGTCATCCAGCGCAAGGAACATCGCGTGCAGGTGCTGGCCGGTGGTGTTGCGCCGCTGCCCGCCGAGCGCATCAGCCTCCCTCAAGCGCTGCGCTACCCAAGCGGCACCGGCGAGGCCCATGGCTTTTTCTACCCGGCCATGACCGGTGAGCAAAAACCACCCTTGGTGGTGTTCATTCATGGCGGCCCGACGTCGGCCTGTTATCCGGTCCTTGATCCGCGTATCCAATACTGGAGCCAACGTGGATTTGCCGTCGCCGACCTCAACTACCGTGGCAGCACCGGCTATGGTCGCGCCTATCGGCAAAGCCTGCATTTGAACTGGGGCGACGCAGACGTCGAAGACGCCTGTGCCGTGGTCGCACACCTCGCCGAACGGTCGATGATCAACCCTGATCAGGCCTTCATTCGAGGCGGCAGTGCAGGCGGTTACACCACCCTGTGTGCGTTGGCATTCCGTCGGGTATTTCGCGCAGGGGCAAGTTTATATGGCGTCAGCGATCCGATTGCACTGGGCCGTGTGACGCACAAATTCGAGGCTGATTATCTGGATTGGCTGATCGGCGATCCCGAGAAAGATATCGAGCGCTACCAGGCCCGCACCCCGCTATTGCACGCCAGCGAGATCAGCGTGCCGGTGATCTTCTTTCAGGGCGAACTGGACACGGTGGTGGTGCCCGCGCAGACCCGCGACATGCTTAAGGCCCTGCTGGACAATAATATCCGCGCCGAAGCCCACTTCTATCTCGACGAGCGCCACGGTTTTCGCAAAGCGGCGAACCAGGCCCATGCGCTGGAAGAAGAGTGGCGGTTTTATCGCGATGTCATCGACAGGTGAGACACGGTGTAGGCCCCCTCAAGCCGCAACAACATCCCAGCGCTCGTGACTTGAAGCTGTCGAGCGGGCCAATACCGCGGCCACCGGCCTGTTGCCTTCCACCGCGCCGCCCAGGACGATAATGTCGGCGCGGATCCCGCAACACGCTTCGCACTGCAGCGTTTCGCGACGGCCCATGCCCGTCAGGGTTTCATCGAGAATCAACAGGATCTTCAACTCGCGACACAGCTGGGCGACACCCTGAAAGTACACACGGGTCGCGGCCAGGCTTTCGTGGCTGCCACGAATCGGCTCAAGAATGATCGCAACCGTCTGCGCGTCGACAGCGGCATGCAGCGCCGCCAGGTCATTGAACGGAACGTTGATCGCATTCGGTCTGCTGCTGCCCGACGAAATGATCCCGAAGGCACCACGGCGATGCTCCTGACCCCAGGTGCTTGTCAGCCTGATTGCCACCTCGCGGGCCTCGGCGGCAGTATCGACGATGTGCACCTGATCGCTGGCCGTACTGCAGCGCAAGCGCTCACCCAGACTGAGTCCCGCATACGCATCAGCGCTTTCCGGTTCCAGCTCGATACCCGCGTCAGTCTGTTCCAGACGGCTAAACAACAGTTTGAACACGTTCATGCCCGCAACCCCTCCAGCGGAAGCCCCAGCAGGCGATCAGTCCAGTCTTCGACCTGCCCGGTGCGCAAGCGCTTGAGCGCAACATCACGCCAGCGCGAAGCGAGTGCGGGGCAATCCACCAGTTTTTTCAGACCCGCACGCTCCAGCGGCTCCGTGTAGAAACTGCGCAAGGCCCAAGCGACGGTCAAGCCGGGGTAGCTGCGCTGAACCAGCTCGAAAGGATCGCTCGCGCTGACGAACCCGGGCTTGAGCACCCGGTAAAACCAGCCACAGCGACCACTGTCTTGCGCCTGTTGTGGCATGTCTTGCAGACCCCAGCGCTGGCTCAAGCGATAACACGGCGAGCGCGGCTGACTGATCTGCAGTAGCGCCGTGCCCCAGCGGAACATGTCACCCAGACAGGCGTGCTCTTCGGTCAAGCCAAGGGTGGAGAGGTTTTCACCAAACGCCGGGGCGCTCCAGTCGATGTGCGGGTAAAGCGTACGCCAGTAGGCATAGTGTTCGGCGGGATAGTGATGCAGGGCGCGTTCGGGCCCGGTGTGAAAGCGCGGATCGCCATGCTCATCACATCCCAGGCCTTGTGGCCAGAGCCAAGTTCGACGTTCGAGCCGCTGTTTATCGATATCAATGACCAATCCATGACCAAGGTTTTTTGCTTTCCCTATGTAAACGCCTTCGACATACACGCTATTCATCGAAATTTCTGGCCCTGTAAGCCTCGTGGAATGGGCGTAGACTAGGCTTCCTAGGGGCTCACAGCCATTTCGATTTCCCAGCATTTTCGATAAGATTTACTTATGGATTTTCGGCAGCTGCGGTATTTTGTCGCTGTATATGAAGAAGGCCACGTCGGACGTGCCGCGGAGCGACTTTCGCTGTCGCAACCGGCGCTTTCGCAGCAGATTCGTCAGCTTGAACACACCCTCGATGTCAGCCTGTTCGAGCGCAGCAGCAAGCGTCTGGTGCCGACCCTGGCCGCACACACACTGTACAACCACGCCCTGCCTTTGCTCGACGGCATGCAACGCGCCCGCGATGCACTGCGCAACTTCAAAGGGCAGTCGGCCCATACCTTGGCGATTGGCGTACTGCAAACCGTGCTGGGCCTGGTGCCACAGTTACTCGAGCGCGTACGCAAGGCGCAACCGCATTTGGTGGTACACATCTATGAGCTGTCCGGGCTGGAGATCGAACGGCGCCTGCTCAATGGGGCGCTGGACATCGGCATCAGCTTTCTGCCTGCGCACCAACCGGGCTTGCACAGCTTGCTGCTCTATGAAGACGAGTTACAGTTGGTCATCCCCGCCAACCACCCGCTGCGCGAGTTCAAGAAGGTGTCGCTAAGTCAGGCGGCGGAACTGCCGATGTTGCTACTGGGCGAGGAATATCAGGTGCGGCAAATCTGGCAGGCACAACTGGCTAACCTGGGACGCAGGCCGCATGTGCAGGCGGAGCTCAATAGCATGTCAGGCATACTCGACAGCCTGCTCAATACCACGTTGGCGACGGTATTACCAGGGCGCGTGCAGAGGACTCAGGGAAACCCGGCCCTGCTTTGGAAACCGCTGACAGAGCCGCGGGTGCCGCTCAAGGTTGGATTGGTTTACCGCGACGCGCAACGTCAACAGCCAACGCTGGAACTGCTGCGTTCATTGATGGAGGAAGTGGTCAATGGACGTCCGGGCCTGCCGGTGCCGCTGGATGAGCTGAGCTGATATCCAGCAGGCGTGTGACGCTAAATCGCGCACAAAAAGAAAACCCCGCCGAAGCGGGGCTTTGCAGACTGTTTCCCTGACATCCTTTTCGCCCCGCCATCCTGGCAGGAATCCTTACGTGTCCGTGTTGTGTTTTATGCGCTTCCTGCGCTACGTCCATGTGAAGTAGATTAGCTTTGGATCCATACAAACGATAGGGGCAAACAGCAGCACGTCATGTAAGCAAATGCTTACATTGCGTCAGACCTGTCCGACCCGAAATCAGAACTGCGAAGCATCCAGCAGGAACAGCGTTTCACTGCCAGCCTTGACCGACGCACTCAAGGACTGAATACGCGGCAGCAGACGAGCAAAGTAGAAACGCGCAGTTCCCAGTTTGCTGGCGTAGAAGTCTTCCTGGGTTTCTTTACCGAACGCAGCCTTGGCCATCAAGGCCCACATGTAGGCATAGGCGGTGTAGCCGAAAGCGTGCAGGTACTCGACCGACGCGGCGCCGATTTCGTTGGGGTTGTCTTTGGATTGCTCCAGTACCCAATGCGTCAGTTCGTCGAGGGTATCGAGTGCAGCGTTCAACGGTTTGGTGAATTCGGCCAGCTCGCTGCCAGCGCCAGCGGTGAACTGCCGAATTTCGTCAGCGAAGAGCGTGTAGTACGCACCGCCGTTGCCAACGATTTTGCGCCCGACCAGGTCCAGCGCCTGGATACCGTTAGTGCCCTCGTAGATCTGGGTGATTCGCACGTCACGGACCAGTTGTTCCTGACCCCACTCACGAATGAAGCCGTGACCGCCGAACACTTGCTGACCGTGCACAGTGGTTTCCAGCCCGAGATCGGTCAGGAAAGCTTTTGCCACTGGCGTCAGCAACGCCACCAGATCGTCGGCACGTTTGCGCGCTGCAGCGTCTTCGCTGAACTTGGCGATATCCAGCTGCATGGCCACGTAAGTGGAGAACGCACGACCGCCTTCGTTGGAGGCTTTCATGGTCAACAGCATGCGGCGCACATCGGGGTGAACAATGATCGGATCGGCGATTTTGTCCTTGGCTTTAGCACCGGTCGGCGAGCGGCTTTGCAGGCGGTCGCGGGCATATTCGATAGCGTTCTGGTACGAACGCTCGCCAGAGGCCAGGCCCTGGATGCCGACGCCCAGACGCTCGTAGTTCATCATGGTGAACATTGCCGCCAGGCCTTTGTTGGGCTCACCGACGAGGTACCCGACCGCTTCATCGAAGTTCATCACGCAGGTAGCGGACGCCTGGATACCCATTTTATGTTCGATGGAGCCACAGTTGACCGGGTTACGCTCACCCAGACTGCCGTCGGCATTGACCATGAACTTGGGCACCAGGAACAGCGAAATGCCTTTCGGGCCTGCTGGCGCATCTGGCAGCTTCGCCAGGACCAAATGGATGATGTTTTCAGTCAGGTCGTGCTCGCCGCCCGTGATGAATATCTTGGTGCCGCTGATTTTGTAGGAGCCGTCGGCCTGAGGATCAGCTTTGGTGCGAATAATCCCCAGATCGGTACCGGCGTGGGACTCGGTCAGGCACATGGAACCGGCCCAGACGCCAGCGTACATGTTCGGCAGATAAGTGGCCTTGAGCGCTTCGCTGGCATGGGTGTTGATCGAGACACACGCACCTGATGTCAGCATCGGATACAAACCGAACGCCAGGCTTGAGGAGTTGATCATTTCTTCGACCTGAGCCGACACCACTTTGGGCATGCCCATGCCGCCGAACGCAGGGTCACCACCCACACCGACCCAACCACCGTCAGCGTACGTCTGATAAGCCTCGGTGAATCCGGCCGGAGTGGTCACGACGCCATCATGCCAGTGGCAGCCCTCTTCATCACCGCTACGACTGAGCGGCGCGATGCTTTTGCTGGTGACTTTGCCCGCCTCTTCGAGAATGGCTTCTACCGTGTCGGCGTCCACTGTTTCGGCCAACGCCGGCAGCTGAGCCCAAAGCGTGGCCACCTCGAAAACTTCATTAAGGACGAAGCGCATATCACGCAGGGGCGCTTTGTAGTCAGCCATGGCAAACCTCGTAAAAAATTGAGCCGGTGTAACAGAGACATCAAGTGTAACCGAACACCATTTGCGACACATAGGGTCAAAGCATGACCGATTTGTAATTTTTGGTCATGCTCGTTGGAACGATGCGGCGCTCACGACCGACCAAGGATTACAGGGCGAACATCTGCGCGGGCAACTGCATCAGGCAATCACTGCCCGCCTCGATGGCAACTTGATGGGCACCGGTGCGCGGCAACAAACGTTTGAAGTAGAACGCGCAGGTCGCCAGCTTGGCCTGGCAATAATCCGCCTCGCCGCTGCCGTCATCCAACTGAGCCTGAGCCATCAGTGCCATGCGCAACCACAGATACCCAAGAATGATATAGCCGCTGTACATCAGGTAATCCAGCGCAGCTGCCCCCACTTCGTCCGGGTTTTTCATAGCCGCCATGCCGATGTGGGTGGTCAGTTCGCCCCACTGCTTATTCAATGCACTCAACTGCGCGACGAAGCCCTTGAGCTGCGGATGCCCGGCATTGGCTTCGCAAAACTTGTGGACGATTTTGGTGAAGCCGCGCAGCAATTTGCCTTGGCTGCCCAATACTTTGCGACCGAGTAAATCGAGGGCTTGAATGCCGTTGGTGCCTTCATAAATGGGTGCAATCCGACAGTCGCGCACCAACTGTTCCATTCCCCACTCACGAATATAACCGTGGCCGCCGAAGACCTGCATGCCATGGTTGGTCACTTCCAGGCCGGTCTCGGTCATGAACGCTTTGCAGATCGGCGTGAGGAACGCCAACAGGTTTTCCGCCTCCTCGCGCTGACTCGCATCGCTGCTCATGTGTGCGGTATCGAGCAACTGTGCAGTCATGTACGTCAGGGCGCGATTGCCTTCGTTGAAGGCTTTCATGGTCAGCAACATGCGGCGTACATCAGGGTGGGCGATGATCGGGTCAGCGACCTTATCCGGCGCTTTGGGGCCGGTCAGCGCACGCATCTGCAAACGCTCATTGGCGTATTTTATCGCGCCCTGGAAGCTGGCTTCGCCCAGGCACAAGCCCTGCATCCCCGTGCCCAAGCGTGCATGGTTCATCATGGTGAACATGCAGTTGAGGCCCTTGTTGGCCTCGCCGATCAGGTAGCCGGTGGCGCTGTCGAAGTTGAGCACGCAGGTGGCCGATGCCTTGATCCCCATCTTGTGCTCGATCGAACCACACGACACGCCGTTGCGCTGGCCCGCGTCGCCTGCGGCGTCCGGCAAAAACTTGGGCACGATGAACAGCGAGATGCCCTTGGTGCCCGCCGGTGCATCCGGCAGTTTTGCCAGTACCAGGTGCACGATATTCTGGCTCATGTCGTGTTCGCCAGCGGAGATAAAAATCTTGCTGCCGGACACGGCGTAGCTGCCATCCGCTTGCGGTACGGCCCGGGTTTTGATGATGCCCAGGTCGGTGCCGCAATGGGCTTCAGTCAGGCACATAGTCCCGGTCCATTGACCTTCTGTGAGCTTGCTCAGGTAGATCTGTTTCTGCGCTTCGGTGCCATGGGTATGGATCGCCGACATCGCGCCGTGGGTCAGGCCGGGGTACATCCCCCACGACGTATTGCTCGACCCGATCATTTCGCTGATGACCAAACCCAAAGACAACGGCAAGCCCTGCCCGCCATAAGCCGGATCCGCTGCCAGGCCGTGCCAGCCGCCCTCGACGTAGTGGGCAAACGCTTCCTTGAAGCCCTTGGGTGTGGTGACCACGCCCTGATCGAAATGACAGCCTTCTTCATCGCCAGACCGGTTCAGCGGCGACAGCACCTGTTCGCAGAACTTGGCCCCTTCTTCAAGGATCGCGCTGACCATATCCGGGCTCGCGTCGTCAGCCCCCAGCTTTGCGTAATGAGCTGGGAAGTCGAAAACGTGGTCGATCAGAAAGCGCATGTCGCGCAGGGGAGCTTTATAGTCAGGCATGGTTATTTCTCCGGCAGCAGATGCTTCAACCTACTGCGCAGACCTGACCCGGACAATCACACTAGAGACGCTGAATACGCCGCCATCACTCAACCGGCAGCGCCGGCCATCCGCACCGCGCCGCGGCGGTTCTGGCTGTGGGACATCACGCAATTACGCCCCGCACCTTTGGCACTGTAGAGCGCTTGGTCGGCAGATTTGAGGACTTCCTCAGCAGTGCGGTGGTCCACTTGCCGTTCGGCGACACCGATGCTGACGGTCACCGAAACGCTGTTCGCCTGGGCGCCGCTTCTGCGTTGACGACCCTGTTGATCGTCTTGTGGGCGATCCTGATTGCGTAGATGGATGTCGTACGTGCCGATGGCTTCGCGGATCGCCTCCAGATGAGGCAGGCATTCTTCCAGCGTCTTGCCAGCAAACACCACGGCAAACTCTTCACCGCCATAGCGATAGGCGCGACCGCCGCCAGTGACTTTCGACAGCTTGCTGGCCACCAGACGCAGCACCTGATCGCCGACGTCGTGCCCATGGGTGTCGTTGAATTTCTTGAAGTGATCGACGTCGGTCATCGCCAGCACATAATTACGCCCCAGGCGCTGCATGCGCTCATTGAGCGCACGACGACCCGGCAGCCCGGTGAGCTCATCGCGGAAGGCCATTTGATAAGCCTCATGCGCAACGGCCGCAGCAATCATCAGCATCACCTGGCTGCACATGACGTTCAGGGTGAACGGCAGGATGAATGTTTTCGGCAGCGCCCAGAACAGCCCCACCAAACCCACTATCTGAGCGGCATGCAACGGACGCGGCTTGCGCAGGTATTGCACCGTCAACAAGACGAAGCATGCGAAAAACACCGGGTACGCCAACTGAATCAGGCTCATCCAGTTGCCATGCAGGGCCGGCCAGCGGATCACTGCCAGCCAGTTCAGCAGCGCCTGTGGATAACTTTGCTCCAACGCCAGGGCGACACTGCCAACCGCGAACAACACGGCGAAGCGGGCCACCAGATCGCGGAACAAATGGGTGCGTTCCTCCCATGCGGCGAACACACCGAACAGCAGCGGCAGCAACAGGCAGCACAGGTGAAAGACTACGGCCGCGTCTTCACGCACCTTGCCATTGTCTCGGTAATAATCGGTCTGGGTGTCGAGCAGGTAGTAAGCGATGTAGACCGTGATCATCAGAAACAGCTCGCGCTGCCGCCGATAGACCCCGCAGTACGCACCACCCAACAACAGAACCAGGGTTGGCAGCACGTTGAACAGCGAAGTGAAGAAGACGTTGAGGTCCTTCACGTACGCAGCAGCAAGCCCCGCAACCAGCAACAGCAACGATGGCAGGAAATGGCTGAACCGTACGGGAGAAAAACGCGGCAAGGGGGATGACTCCTACCCGGCGTGACAACAGAAATATCGACAGCTGGCATTGTGCCTGTACTGCCTGCGTTAAGCACTCAAATGGCTCAAAAACATGGTCAAGCCCTTGTTAGCGGCCATGCGGGGGAAATCTGAACGTAAAAAAGCCGCTTCCCCCGGAGGAGAAGCGGCTTTTGAGAGACTGCGCGAGGGTTTAGTAACCCAGGGCGAAGTTTTCTTCTTTCATGTCCATCAGGTTGTTTGCACCCGACAGCATGGTCACAACGTGTGTACGGGTACGCGGCAAGATGCGCTGGAAGTAGAAACGTGCTGTTTGCAACTTGGCCGTGTAGAACGCTTCTTCACTGGTGCCGGCTGCGAGTTTTTCCGCCGCCAGACGCGCCATGTCAGCCCAGAAGTAAGCCAGGCATGCGTAACCGGAATACATCAGGTAATCCACCGACGCAGCACCGACTTCTTCGCGATCTTTCATGGCCGCCATACCGACCTTCATGGTCAGTTCGCCCCACTCTTTGTTCAGCGCAGCCAACGGCTCGACGAACTCTTTGACCGCTTCGTTGCCTTCGTTGGTCTGGCAGAACTTGTGGACGATCTTGGTGAAGCCCTTGAGCGCTTCGCCTTGAGTCATCAACACTTTACGGCCGAGCAGGTCCAGCGCCTGAATACCGGTGGTGCCTTCGTACAGCATGGAAATACGGCTGTCGCGAACGTTCTGCTCCATGCCCCACTCGGCGATGAAGCCGTGGCCGCCATAGATCTGCACGCCATGGTTAGCGGACTCGAAGCCCACTTCGGTCATGAAGGCCTTGGCAATCGGGGTCATGAACGCCAACAGGGCGTCTGCTTGTTTCTTCTGCTCAGCGTCCTGGCCGTACTTGACGATGTCGACCAGTTTGGCAGTGAAGTACACCATCGCACGGTTGCCTTCGGCGAAGGCTTTCATGGTCAACAGCATGCGACGTACATCAGGGTGCACGATGATTGGGTCAGCGGCTTTTTCCGGCGCTTTCGGGCCAGTCAAGGAACGCATTTGCAGGCGATCACGCGCATATTTCAGGCCGCCCTGAAAGCCGATCTCGGCGTGAGCCAGACCTTGCAACGCAGTGCCCAAACGCGCGGTGTTCATAAAGGTGAACATGCAGTTCAGGCCTTTGTTCGCCTGGCCGATCAGGAAACCGGTGGCCGCGTCGAAGTTCATCACGCAGGTCGCGTTACCGTGGATGCCCATTTTGTGTTCGAGGGAACCACAGTTCACGGCGTTGCGAGCGCCGATGCTGCCGTCAGCGTTTGGCAGAAACTTCGGCACGATGAACAGCGAGATGCCTTTGGTGCCAGCCGGTGCATCCGGCAGACGTGCCAGCACGATATGGACGATGTTGTCGGCCATGTCGTGTTCACCAGCAGAAATGAAGATTTTGGTGCCCGTAACTTTGTAGGAACCGTCAGCCTGCGGTTCGGCTTTGGTGCGCAACATGCCCAAATCAGTACCGCAGTGCGATTCGGTCAGGCACATGGTGCCGGTCCACTCGCCGGAAACCAGCTTGGTCAGGTAAGCCTGCTGCTGTTCTTCGGTGCCGTGCTCGGAAATGGTGTTCATCGCGCCATGAGACAGGCCCGGGTACATGCCCCACGACCAGTTGGCTTCGCCAACCATTTCACTGACTGCCAGACCCAGCGACTCAGGCAGGCCTTGGCCGCCGTGTTCAACGTCATGGGCCAGGCTTGGCCAGCCGCCTTCCACGAATTGCTGGTAAGCCTGCTTGAAGCCCGATGGGGTTTTCACGCCGGACTCGCTCCAGGTACACCCTTCGGTGTCGCCGACACGATTCAACGGGGCCAACACCTGCTCACAAAACTTGGCGCCTTCCTCAAGAATGGCGTCAACCATGTCTGGAGTAGCGTCCTGGCAAGCCGGCAGGCTTTGATAATGCGCTTCATAACCGAGCAGTTCGTCACGAACGAAGCGAATATCACGCAAGGGGGCCTTGTAGTCAGGCATAGCGATAAACCTCTGCTGATGAATCCTGGAATGAATGACCGATCGGTCGCTGTGGGGATTTCCCCAACCACCTGACAATCTCAAGTTGCCTAGCGGTCAAACAGTTGTTTGAAACATACGTTTACGACCAAACCTTGTCAAGCGCAGTGAGCGAGCCATTCATCGCCGATGGGCTACACATCCCGCGCGCAAAGGCCCACAGCCGCAGACGAGCACGCGCAGGACAACGATGCCGAGCAGTCTCGAAAAAGAAAGTTTAGTTGGGCGTAAAAGAGGCAGGGGGTGTATCGCGGTGCGCGAGCGCGCACCGAAAGGGCTGAATTCAAGCGTGGGTATCAATCAGCGTGCCAAGCACTTCATCGGAAGCCTTGGCAACCTTGACCCCGAGTTCTGCCTGGATCTTACCCATGGACAGCTCCACTGCACTGGTGGCCAAGTCAGTTTGTCGACTGCGATCAACCGAATGCAGGCGGTCAGCCTGGTAGTTGGACGACTGGTTATTCGCGGAGGTTTCGACCCCGTTCTGGGCGATCTGGCTGGCCGCTTGATCGACACGCGCCTGCCCCGCCTGAATGCTGCTCAGGCCAGAGTAAAAAGCAGTGTTTCCGGAGATTTCCATATGACGGTCCCTCAGTTCATAAAGCGAACAGCGGTCATTGAAGCAGACTGAAACCTAAAAGGCCCGACAAAAAGACTAATGGCAATTGGCCTCGCGATAGTCAAAGCACTTTTGACACCGCGCTGTCGTGCAGCAAACCCGGTCAATTGCAGGAGCTGCCGACGGCTGCGACAGGCGGCGTGAGCCCCCTCAGGTCGCGGCTTAATCCAGCAACTCCAGATGAAGAAATTCCGCCACCGCTTCAGCCGTCGGTTTTTTCAGCCGGGGCACGCGTCCCAGGCACGGTGCAGGCAAGCGTTCGGCCAGGGTGGCGAGGTTTTCTTCCAGGCGAGCCGTCTTGCCATCGATAATGTTGGCGACCCAGCCCGCCAGTTGCAGGCCGTCCCGGGCGACGGCTTCGGCGGTCAACAGTGCGTGGTTGATGCAACCCAGACGCACCCCGACTACCAAAATCACGGGCAATTGTAAGGCCTTTGCGAGATCAGACAGATTGCTCTGGTCGGCGAGCGGCACGCGCCAGCCCCCTGCCCCTTCGATCAGGGTGAAGTCTGCACCTTTGCCCAATAGGTAGCGCATGGGTTCCAGCAGCGATTGCACGGTCAATGCCACGCCCGCTTCACGCGCAGCCAAATGGGGAGCGATGGCCGGCTCGAACGCCACCGGGTTCACCTCTTCATACGTCAGCGCCACTGAGCACTCCGCCAGCAGTGCCAGTGCATCGGCGTTGCGCAGCCCCTCGGGGCTGACAATGCAACCCGACGCTACGGGTTTGCCTGCTACCGTGCTCAAGCCTGATTGGCGGGCGGCATACAGCAGCCCGGCGGCAATGGTGGTTTTACCGATGTCCGTATCGGTGCCCGCGATGAAGTACGAACGGCTCATCTCAGTACCTTCTGTTCAAGGTTTTTCCAACACCGCGTAGACCACTTGGTAAGTGGCCGGCAGCCCTTCGCTCTGGCGAAAATGCTCATACGCATCGATCAATCCCAGTAGGCGCGCGCGTCCGGTCAAACCACCGGGTCGGCCAGGGTTGAGGTTGTGCGCGCCGAGGGCTTTCAGCTCATGAGTCAGGCTGCGCACGTCCGGGTAATGCAGGACATGGGGCTGCACTTCGAGGCTTCGCACTCGCAAGCCGCTGGCCGCGCACAGCTGTTGATAGTCGTCGAACGGGCGGAAGTGGTTAACGTGCACCAGCCCGTCCACCGCCTGCCAGCTTTCGCGCAGCTCATACAGGGTGCCAACACACAGACTGGCAAACGCCAGCACGCCACCCGGTTGCAGCACACGCCGTGCTTCGCTGAGTACCGCAGCGAAGTCCGCGCACCACTGCACCGCAAGGCTGGAAAAAATCAGCCCACAGCTTTGATCCACCAACGGCAGGCGCTCGGCATCACCGGCGACAAAGTGCTGCGCCCCGCCCGATGGACGCGCATGACGCAGCATGCCTTCGGCGATATCCAGGGCGACGCCTTCGCTCCGGGTGAAATGTTCAGCCAGCGCGCGACTGAAATAGCCGGTGCCGCTGCCCAGGTCCAGCCAACGCGACGGGCTCAGCTGTTCCGGCAAGCGTGCGAGCAGTTCACTGCCCACGGCGCGCTGCAATTCGGCGACGCTGTCGTAGCTGGCCGCTGCACGGGAAAAGGACGCGGCAACCTGGCGCTTGTCGGGCAAGGCACCTGGCTGTGTGGTGTTTGGTTGTTTGAAAGAGGATAAATCAGTCATCACCCGACTCATGCAAAAAGGCGTGAATTGCCGCCGCCACTCCGTGGGGATTTTCCAGGATGAACGCATGACTGGCCTGTTCGATCAGACCCACCTCGACATCAGGCAGCAGTGTCAGCACATCACTGGCAGCCTCTGCCGGTACCAGCGCATCAAGGCCCGCGAACAGGTGCAACTGCGGGCCGCGATAGGCCTGCAAGGCAAGCCGGGTATCGAGCTGCCCCAGCAACTTCAAGCCATTGAGCAGCACGTCAGCCGGGGTATGGGGCGCACCGGCATACAGCAGACGCGCCAGACCGCGCGGGTCTTCCGCACCTTTCACGCACAACAGGCTGAAGCGCTTGAGCGTGCCCAAGGGATCAGTGCCGCACCCCGCGAGAAACGCATCGAAGTCCTCCGGCGGCATCGCGCTGGGCCAGGCGTCACGCGACACAAAACAGGTGTTACTGGCAAACGTCAGTAAGCCACAGCAACGATCGCCGCGGCGCGCAGCCAGTTCCGCTGCCAGCATGCCACCGAGCGACCAGCCGCCGAGCCAGGCGTTATCCGGCAACGTGGCGTCCAGCTCATCGAGCAGCTCACTCAGCTCGATGTTTCCGAAAGCCGACACGTCGAACTCGGGCAACGGCTCTACTTCAACCCGCAAATGTTCGTCCAGGCCGCGTAAAGCAGCCGCCAACGGTTCCAGCGGCGAGATCCCGAGACCCCAGCCCGATAGCAAAACAAGACGATCACGCATGGCCTGCTTCCACCGATTCGCATGTGTCGAGCAGCGGGTAACACTGCGCCAATGCACTTAACAATAGCTGCACTTGTGCCTGGCTGTGAGCGGCGGACAAGGTCACGCGCAAACGCGCACTGCCGGCGGGCACGGTAGGCGGGCGAATCGCGGTCACCAGCAGGCCGCGCTCACGCAGCATCTGCGACAGGCGCAAGGCGCGGCCACTGTCGCCAATCAGGATCGGCTGGATCGGGGTGAAGCTGTCCATCAGTTGCAGGCCGATCTGCTCGGCACCGCTACGGAACTGCTGAATCAAACGCGCCAGATGCTCCCGACGCCAATGTTCGGTGCGCAACAGCTCAAGGCTTTTCAGCGTGGCGCAGGCCAGCGCAGGCGGTTGGCTGGTGGTGTAAATATAGGGCCGGGCGAACTGGATCAGGGTTTCGATCAAATCGTCACTGCCCGCGACAAATGCCCCGGCCGTACCGAACGCTTTGCCGAGCGTACCGACCAACACCGGCACGTCCTCCAGGCTCAAGCCGAAGTGTTCGACGATCCCCGCCCCGGTAGCGCCCAACGGGCCAAAACCATGGGCGTCGTCCACCATCAACCAGGCGCCTTTGGCCTTCGCCGCTTGCGCCAGCGCTGGCAGGTCGGCCAGGTCGCCGTCCATGCTGAACACGCCATCGGTGACCACCAGCGTATTACCGCTGGCTTTCTCCAGGCGTGCGGCAAGGCTGCTCGCGTCGTTGTGCAGGTAACGTGAGAATCGCGCACCGCTGAGTAAACCGGCATCGAGCAGGGAGGCGTGATTAAGGCGATCTTCCAACACCGTATCGCCCTGCCCGACCAGCGCTGTCACGGCACCCAGGTTGGCCATGTAGCCGTTGGAAAACAGCAAGGCACGAGGACGACCGGTCAGGTCGGCAAGGGCTTCTTCGAGTTCATGGTGCGGGCTGCTGTGGCCAATCACCAAATGCGAAGCACCACCGCCCACGCCCCAGCGTTCAGCACCTGCTCGCCAGGCGGCGACCACTTCAGGGTGATTGGCCAGGCCCAGATAATCGTTGCTGCAAAAGGCCAACAATGGCTGACCGTCGACCACCACTTCTGGGCCTTGTGGGCTCTGTAACAAGGGGCGATGGCGATACAGCTGTTCAGCGCGACGAGCAGCCAGACGCGTGCGGAGATCGAAAGACATGCAGGCTCCGACGTTTAATGAGGAGAGTCAGGCCGAGCCAGTCAAACCGGCTCGGCGACGTTGATCAGACCGACGCGGCGTCGTAGAACAGCTCGCTGCTCTTTTGCTCGACCAGCGCTTGCTCGATGGCTGCCTGATGCACTTCGTCCGCGTGCCCTTCGCGCGCTTCAGGAAGGATGCCCAGACGCGAGAACAGCTGCATGTCCTTGTCCGCCTGAGGGTTGGCGGTGGTCAGCAATTTGTCGCCGTAGAAAATCGAGTTGGCCCCCGCGAAGAAGGCCAGGGCCTGCATCTGCTCGTTCATCGCTTCGCGGCCAGCGGACAGGCGCACGTGGGATTGCGGCATGAGAATGCGCGCCACGGCCAGCATCCGGATGAAATCGAACGGGTCGATGTCATCGGCGTTTTCCAACGGCGTGCCAGCGACTTTGACCAGCATGTTGATGGGCACCGATTCTGGATGCTCAGGCAGGTTAGCCAGCTGAATCAGCAGCCCGGCACGGTCGTCCAGGGTCTCGCCCATGCCGAGAATGCCACCGGAGCAGATTTTCATCCCGGACTCACGCACATAGGCCAGCGTCTCCAGACGCTCGCCGTAGGTACGGGTGGTGATGATGCTGCCGTAGAACTCCGGCGAGGTGTCCAGGTTGTGGTTGTAGTAATCCAGACCTGCGGTGGCCAGCGCTTGGGTTTGATCCTGGTCGAGACGCCCCAGAGTCATGCAGGTTTCCAGGCCCATGGCTTTCACGCCTTTGACCATCTCCAGCACATACGGCATGTCTTTAGCCGATGGATGCTTCCAGGCCGCGCCCATGCAGAAGCGCGTCGAGCCGATGGCTTTGGCGCGTGCGGCCTCTTCCAGGACTTTCTGCACTTCCATCAATTTTTCTTTTTCCAGCCCGGTGTTGTAGTGGCCGGACTGCGGACAGTATTTGCAATCTTCCGGGCAGGCGCCCGTCTTGATCGAGAGCAGGGTCGATACCTGCACGCGGTTGGCATCGAAATGAGCGCGGTGCACGGTCTGCGCCTGAAACAACAGGTCATTGAAAGGCTGTACGAACAGCGCTTTGACCTCGGCTAAAGTCCAGTCGTGACGCAGAGTGGCGGTGATGCTGGCGCTCATTGGGCGGCTCCTCGTTTGTTCTTTGGCTATTGCCTGTGCGGCGGGTCAAAACCGAAAGCCCACAGGCGCAACACGGATGTTCGGCATATTTAAGGAAGAGCCATGCGCTGTCAACCACCGAGCACGCTTCAGGTTTACATCTGGTTAAAAAGTAAACAATCGTGTTTGCTGTGCGACGAAACCACGGACGCAACTTTTCCCATCTGCACCGGCTGTGAAACCGATTTACCCTGGCTCGGCGATCAATGCGAGCGCTGCGCCCTGCCCATGCCAATGGCTGGCCTGACCTGCGGCCAATGCCTGAGACACCCGCCAGCCTTCAGTGAAGTGGTGGTGCCCTGGCGTTACGACTTCCCTATCGACAGTCTGGTCACACGGTTCAAGCATCAGGGCAAATGGCCCATGGGGCGCTTGCTCGCTGAATTGCTTGGGCAATCGCTGCACTATCGCTTCGCTGAAGGCCTGCCACGCCCGGATTGCCTGCTGCCAGTGCCATTGGCCCGCAAGCGCCTGCGCCAGCGTGGCTACAATCAGGCTGCCATGCTGGCCCGCTGGCTCGGCACGCACGTAAACATTCCGACGGACGAGCGCCTGTTGCTTCGGGTGCTGGAAACGCCGACTCAGCAAGGACTCGACGCCAAAGCCCGCAAACAAAATCTGCGCAAGGCGTTTGCATTGGCTGACGATGCTCAGATAAAGGGCCGTCATTTCGCGGTGGTCGATGACGTACTGACCACCGGCGCTACTGCCCATGCGCTTGCCCGGCTATTGATGGATGCCGGTGCGTGCAGGGTCGATGTCTATTGCCTGGCGCGTACGCCCAAGCCTGAGGATTGAGTGGGCATACCTCATGCACGCGCGTGGGACGACGCCATGAATTGCCTTACACTCCAAACCTCACACTAAAGTCCGCCACCATGTCCCTACCCCTCCTCCTGACACAGCACATGGTCCGCCGCCCGCAGCGTATTGCCCTGCTGCTGCACATCGCCGAACAAGGTTCGATCACGCGTGCTGCGAAAAGCGCAGGCATGAGTTACAAGGCCGCGTGGGATGCCATTGACGAGCTGAACAACCTGGCGAAAGAGCCCTTGGTTGTGCGCAACGTCGGCGGGCGTGGCGGTGGAGGCGCGCAGTTGTCGGCGGAAGGCCAGCGCGTGCTGAGGCTTTATCAGCGCTTGCAGGCGTTGCAGACTCAGGTGCTGGAAGCGACTGAGGAAACCGCTGATCTGGATTTGCTGAGCCGTTTGATGCTGCGCACCAGCGCCCGCAATCAACTGCACGGTCGCATCCAAACCATCACCCGCCAGGGCCACAACGACCGGGTGCGCTTGCAACTGGCTGGCGGCTTGTTCATCGAAGCACAAATCACCCATGACAGCAGCCTCCGTCTGGAGCTGGAAATCGGCACTGACGTAGTGGCGCTGATCAAGGCCGGCTGGCTGGAGCTGCTGGGTGACGGACAGCCCGTCACATCAGGGCACAATTGCCTGCGCGGTCAGATAGAGGCCATTCTCGACGCAAAAGACAGCCCCAGCGAAGTACGCATTACCCTGGCCAGCGGCCAGACACTTTGTGCTCAGGCAGAACCCGCGCAGCTATTGGCGTTGCAACTGCAAACCGGAAGTCCGGTACAGGTGCAATTCGCACCCTCCTACGTGTTGCTGGGCACACCTTTGTAGTCAGGGGTTGAGGTGGCAGGGCTGACCGTGACGCAATGTGCATCAGCGTGTATTGAGCATTGCTCATGACTACATGTTTGGACATACATTCAAAAATAGAATAACAACCTGTTATTTATGACAGTAGACACTCATGTTATTCCCAGCCAATCTAGAACACAGGAACGCCGAGAAATAAATCGTGCATTTCCGACAGCTTTCAGTATTTAAAAAATTCCAAATTTTTTGTGCGATACGTTATAAAAAGCCCATGCATCGATTTGAATGGGTGCGCTCATGGCTTGCTAACTGCACGTTATTACTTCTGGAAGTATCAACATGACTGCTGAAATAAAGGAGCTTTCTTTCTCGCAGAGCTCGACGTGATCGGCGAAATTAAAGATCACAAGCTGTCTTTTTCATCCGAAAAAAAGTGGCTAACCAGGACAGTCTTGGTCGCGACTTTAATAATTCATTTTTGTATGAGGCCGAGCCACTCGTTTACTTGTGCGTCAATACTTTCGAGGAGCGTTCGCTGCATGCATTTCGTGAAAATCAACTCATGCTAATTTCGTTGAGTGTTGAAATCAAGCCCGCTATATTTGATAGGAGCGCACACATGAACGATCAAAAGAAAACTTCTCAGCAGCCCACCAAGTTGCTAATGGATATTGGGCATTCCGATTGGCAATGCGGTACACAAGTGGAGCCTATAAGCGACGACCGCCAACCCTTGAACATCGTTGCTGACGTCAGAATTGATTCCGTCTCAAATCAATCCATCGCAGCGGCTCCCGTAATCGAGAGTCTCTCGTTGAGGATGGACAATAGCATTATTGAAGTCAGAGGCAGTACTTCAGCAAAAATGGGAAATGTTGAAGCATTTTCGATGGGAACCTGGAAAGGAATTGCCGAAGTAAAGTCTGACGGTACTTTTTCCAACCCTAACGTACCTGCCGATTACCTGCTAACCGGGGACTCCATCAAGGTACGCGTGACAAACTCCGATACTACTTCATACCCCGTCGTAGCAACCGATTACTTCGTACATCCCCGTTCGATTTGGATCCTCCCCACAAAAACCAAGGCAGCAGACCAAACATACTATCAATGGTGGATCCAGTGGGCAGACTATCAACCCACCGGGTACATGCTACCCGCTGGCGAAACCGCTTCTATTTGGCTGGATGGCAATGATGAGGAGGTCTGGGCTCTCGTCGGTATTCAGGGGATTGCGAAAAAATCGGATCGCACATCGCAGACCGAAAATATGCGCGAAACCCGGTTGAAAATTGGGGAAAATATACTGCCTATAGACCCTTTGGGAGGGGTAATCCATATTCGCAATAACGGCAATAGTGGATGCCGCGTAATTCTCGATTCTAAAATTAGACCGATCCCATACTACGTACTTATGCAAACGCCCCCACTTGACTTTCGTCGGATGCTCGAAAAAAGTGATAGGTTGTCAGAAGTCCAACTCGTCGGGGATCGGGTCGTTATATCCGCCTATGCTGACACCTATGAAATTTTTGCACATGCAGACGTAGGGGAAATTGTCAGGTCTCATGAAGAAGTTTTGAGAATCGAAGCACAAGCCGCTGGCCTAGATGGTTCTACGGAGCTGCATACCCGAAGCAACATGTGGATTCACGCGGTAGAGTCTACTTCGAGCTTTTACCCCCACGCAAGCACTGGCTATATCGGACTACCCCATTCTAAAGACGTAAATAGCGAATACATGAACGCGCTATTAGGTGGCCTCGCCCATAAGCTCTGGGTGACACTGCATGAGTACGGCCATCATTTTCAAAACCGGGCTAATAGCAATACTGTGTTCGCTGAAAACTCGGTCAATATCTACGCCTTAGCCGTTGGTCGTGTGCACGAGAATAATTACGCTGATGAGTTCCCCAAAAGGTGGCCACCATTAAGAGCTTGGCTCTCCAAGCCGGCCGCAGAAAAAAACTATATGGAATCTCCTGATACACAAGCCATCTTCGAACAGCTTAGGAAAGGATTTGGCGAGAACTACCTCCCTCGCTGGGATCGTTATGTCCGGGAAAATCCATCTCCGAACAATGACCTCATTAACTTCACTGCCTCCCTGTCCAGAGTCGCGAATGCCAACTTGGCGGTTTTTTTTGCTGAGTGGGGTGTCATCAAAACTAACGATCAAACCTGGAACGCATTACATGCTTTGAATCTCCCTAGTCCTCCGGAAGGCCTGACGAATCAAATTCCCTACACGTGAGACGTTCCAGGATAACGACACAAAAAAAACACCCAAAGGGAAGCTCCGATCAACTTGCCGTCACCGAGCGGCACGTTGAAAAAACCGCTGAATTCAAGGCCTGATTTTAATACATAAGTACAACGTTCACCCTTGCATAGACTTCGTA
>NZ_LT607439.1:0-14164 GCF_900095225.1 Pseudomonas sp. UMAB-08 | reverse complement strand
CCCCCCGCCCAGATCCGTACGTGCAGAATTACCGCATACGGCTTCTGCCTTGGGTTTTGACGCCGAAGCGGGTTATGGGATAAGAATGCAAGTTAGGCTCTAGTGGATAGGGTATGAATAGCCGTACAAGCGCAGTCATGCGCTCCCAATTCAGGCGGTGTCGCTGACTCCGCCGTTTAAAGGCATGCCTCCACGCTCCGATAATTTCCCGACGAAAAGCATCCAGTCGCCGTGTATTACCAGGCACGTGGTAGTAATTGCAATAGCCTCTGAACAACCGGCTCAACCACTGCCCGATCACTGGGACTGGCTCGTGCCTGCACTTATGTATTGCGCCCGAACCTCCTTGAGCGTTGCTCTCATACGCTTGCCGATGGTCACGCGCCCAACCACGAACATACCGTTCTTGGTTTGATCACAGAAATGCGTGAACCCGAGAAAGTCCAACGTTTCGGGCTTTCCTTATCCACGCTTATTGCGATTTTCGACCGCGAACCAGCCAAACCGCAGCAAACGTGTTTTCTCTGGGTGTAGAGTCAGGTTGAACTGAGCCGGTCGAACTTCCAACGCATGGTGAAAACTTCGTGCATCTTCATCTTTTTCAAACCCTAGCACGCTATCGTCTGCGTACCACACGGCAATCATCTCACCTTGTGCCGTACGCCCACGCCATTCCCAGCCCCAAAGATCCATCACCTAGTGCAGGTAGATATTCGGTGAAATGGGCGCACCTTGTGCTGTGCCCTGCTTCGCAGGAGTTCGCTTTCCGTTTTCAAGAACAGGTTATTCGCTGCATCCAAACCCGTTTACGTTAGTTTGGCAGTAATCCGGCCGCTATGACGTTCGCCTGGGACCTGTTCCTGATCGCCGGCAACCCGAGCGTCCACGCCGGTACACCGAAAGGCGGCTCAAGTAACATCACCCCGGCAAACATGTTCAACAGCCCGGATGGGCTTGGGTTCGATGACGCCGGGCGGTTGTGGATTCTGACCGATGGCGATGTGAGCAACACCGGCGA
Source organism: Pseudomonas sp. UMAB-08 (assembly GCF_900095225.1). Classification (GTDB taxonomy): domain Bacteria; phylum Pseudomonadota; class Gammaproteobacteria; order Pseudomonadales; family Pseudomonadaceae; genus Aquipseudomonas. The sequence goes on along the minus strand of NZ_LT607439.1, from coordinate 13,146 downwards.
CTTTGCCGGCATGGGCAACAACCAGATGCTGTGCGCCGACCCGGACAGCGGCGAGATCCGCCGTTTCATGGTCGGCCCGGCGGGCTGCGAAGTCACCGGCATCAGCTTCGCCCCGGACCAACGAGCCTTGTTCGTCGGCATCCAGCACCCCGGTGAAAACGGCGGCTCGACCTTCCCGGAACATCTGCCCAACGGCAAACCGCGCTCCTCGGTGATGATCATTACACGGGACGACGGCGGGATCGTCGGTGCCTGAATCGCGGACAAGCGCGCTCCTGCACCATCGCGACCGCCGCAAACCATCCGCGTTGCGCTACCATGACTGGCCCGACGCGGCAGCCTGCTGCGCGCAGGAGTAAGCATGGCCCACCCGTTTGCAACACTCACGCCTGATCTGGTACTCGATGCTGTCGAAAGCATTGGTTTTCTCAGCGACGCCCGCATTCTGGCGCTGAACAGTTATGAGAACCGCGTCTATCAAGTCGGCATCGAAGACGGCCAGCCGCTGATCGCCAAATTCTATCGACCACACCGCTGGACCAACGAAGCCATCCTCGAAGAACACAGCTTTACCTTCGAACTGGCAGCGGTGGATATCCCCGTGGTGGCGCCGATGGTGCACAACGGCGAAACCCTGCACGAACATGCCGGCTTCCGCTTCACCCTGTTTCCGCGCCGTGGCGGACGGGCGCCGGAGCCGGGCAACCTGGATCAACTGTATCGCCTGGGCCAACTGCTCGGTCGTATCCATGCCGTGGGTGCAACCAAACCCTTCGAGCACCGCGAAGCCTTGGGCGTGAAGAATTTCGGCCACGATTCGCTGACGTACCTGCTCGAAAACAACTGCGTCCCGCGCAGCCTGCTGCCGGCTTACGAGTCCGTCGCCCGCGATCTCCTCAAGCGCGTCGAAGACGTGTACGCCGCCACACCGCACACCAACATCCGCATGCACGGCGATTGCCACCCCGGCAACATGATGTGCCGCGACGAGATGTTCCACATCGTCGACCTTGATGACTGCCGCATGGGTCCGGCGGCGCAGGACATCTGGATGATGCTGGCCGGTGATCGCCAGGAGCGCCTGAGCCAACTCTCGGAGCTGATGGACGGCTACGGCGAATTCCATGACTTCAACCCCCGCGAACTGGCGTTGATCGAGCCGTTGCGGGCGCTGCGTCTGATGCACTACAGCGCATGGCTCGCGCGGCGCTGGGACGACCCTGCCTTCCCGCACAGCTTCCCGTGGTTTGGCACCGAACGTTATTGGGGTGATCAGATCCTTGCTCTGCGCGAACAAATGTCGGCGCTCAATGAAGAGCCGTTGAAGTTGTTCTGACTCGCAGGACCTTTAACCTGAAGAGCCGGCGCCGCACCCACCGAGCGGCGCCCGGTGACGGCAGACACCCTGATAATTAGCTGCCTAAGGAATATGCATGCAAGCTGCCAACCCGCGTCGCGGGTATATCCTGGGCCTTATCGCCTACATCACCTGGGGACTGTTCCCGCTTTATTTCAAAGCCATAGCGGCCGTCCCTTCCATTGAAATCATTGTCCATCGCGTGCTCTGGTCCGCGCTGTGCGGCTCGTTGTTGCTGCTGGTCTGGAAGCACCCGGGGTGGTGGCGTGAGTTGCGCGACAACCCTCGCCGCCTGGCGATTCTGGCACTCAGCGGCTCCCTGATCGCGGCCAACTGGCTGACGTATGTGTGGGCGGTGAATAACGGGCGCATGGTTGAAGCCAGCCTCGGTTATTACATCAATCCGCTGGTGAACGTGTTGCTGGGCATGTTGCTGTTGGGCGAGCGTCTGCGGCCCCTGCAATGGCTGGCCGTCGGCCTGGCCGCCGTCGGGGTCGCGCAGCAGGTCTGGCAGGTCGGCAGTCTGCCGTGGGTATCGTTGGTGCTGGCACTGACCTTCGGTTTCTACGGACTGATCCGGAAAAAGGCGCCCGTAGCGGCATTGCCGGGCCTGGTGGTGGAAACCTGGTTATTGGTCCCTCTGGCGATTGGCTGGTTGTTGCTCAATCCAATGGCGGTCAGCGCTCAGGCGAGTTTCTGGACGACCTCTCAGGCGTGGTGGCTCGCGGCCGCAGGCCCGATCACGGTCATGCCACTGATCTGCTTCAACGCAGCGGCGCGTCATTTGCCGTACACCACGCTGGGCTTCCTGCAATACATCGCGCCCACCCTGGTCCTGTCACTGGCGGTTCTGGTGTATGGCGAACACTTGGCGGCCAGTACGCTGCTGGCGTTTGCGTTTATCTGGGCTGGACTGGCGGTGTACAGCGTTGATATATGGCTGCGTTCACGCCGCCGAAACTGATCGAAAAACGTACAAAGCCCTGCAAGCCACGGCACCTGTGGCTTGCAGCGATCTCTCCAGAGGTTATCCACAGCCTCATTCAACTTATTTGTGCACAAGCCATTGAAACTGTTGGTTTTTTGATCAACTCCAGCAAAGCCTTGATGGCTATGGGCCGCAGCGCTGTCTCCCCAGGTTATCCACAGGCAGGTGCACGTATAACTTGGATAACCTTTTTTACCCTATGCGCGTCAAACCTCTGTTCGAAGCACCAACTCGACCATCAAGTCATCCGCCAGATTCTCCAGACGTTTCTGCAGTACATCCAGAGACAAGGTCAGCGGCACAGCCAGAATTGCCTCGGCGTGAAACAGCGGCTCGCTGCTCATCGGTGCCGGCCTGACATCGGTTATTAACCGTTCGAGGTTAACGCCCTGTTCAGCGAGCAAGCGCGTGATGTCACGCACGATGCCCGGCCGATCATTGCCAACCAGCTCCATCGCAATCGGCTTCCAGGTGCAGGACTGCTCTATTCCACCTTGTGCAATCAATACCTGAATGCCGTGCGCCGACAGGCCCTGTAAGGCACCCACCAGCTCATCGAAGCCTTCTGCAGACACAGCCACTCTTAATATTCCGGCAAATTGCCCGGCCATCCGAGACATACGGCTTTCCAGCCAGTTGCCGCCATGCTCGGCGATACATTGGGCGATCCGCTCGACCTGACCTGGCTGATCAGGCGCAAAAACAGTGAGTACGAGATGATCCACGGTCGATTCCTCTTATCCTGCATGGGCCCAGGCCCCGATAAATCAGGGTTTTCCGGGCTGTCGGACAAGTATAGGCAACGCCTGCGGATGCGCTTTGGTCATCAAGGGATCATCGGCTCAAAGGGCAGATCGTGTACCGGTTCTAGAATTACCTGGAACAATTCTTGTGCTTTTTGAGAACATTCTGTCCCTCGGAGTGACCCGCACAAGACTACGGGTCGTTCAATGACGTATTTAGTCTGATTTTCACAACCGCAACTCATCATGTAGTATGCCGCAGCGAGCACTACATAACATTGGATTGATGTCTGCCAAGGCGCGTTTTCAAACCCGTAGTTCCTTGCTGCACACGGTTGTGCGAGCAGCATGGGTCAAGCCCGGCCGCCAGCGATGGCAGGTTCCGGCACACGGGGTTTGATGAGCACGCCAAGGACTTTATTAGAAAGCTGAATAGCTGAGCAGAGTGAGGCAAGCAATGACTGAACACGTTCAAGTCGGTGGCCTGCAGGTCGCCCAAGTCCTGTTCGACTTCGTGAATAACGAAGCCATCCCTGGAACCGGCCTCGACGCCGCGAAGTTCTGGGTCGGTGCAGAGAAAATCATCAATGAACTCGCGCCGAAGAATAAAGCCCTACTCGCCAAGCGTGATGACTTCCAGGCGCAGATCGATGCCTGGCACCAGTCCCGCAAGGGCGTTGCGCACGACGCTGCGGCTTATAAAGCCTTCCTGCAAGAAATAGGTTATCTGCTGCCAGAAGCGGCGGACTTCCAGTTGACGACGCAAAACGTCGACGATGAAATTGCCCGCATGGCCGGCCCGCAACTCGTTGTGCCGGTAATGAACGCACGCTTTGCCCTCAACGCCTCGAATGCGCGTTGGGGTTCGCTGTACGACGCTTTGTACGGCACCGATGCCATCAGCGAAGCGGACGGCGCGGAAAAAGGCAAAGGCTACAACAAGGTCCGTGGCGACAAGGTCATTGCCTTCGCCCGCGCCTTCCTCGACGAAGCCGCGCCCCTGGCTGCTGGCTCGCACGTCGATTCCACCGGCTATAAAATCGTTGACGGCAAACTGGTCATCGCGCTCAAAGGCGGTAGCAACAGCGGCCTCAAAGACGACGCGCAACTGATCGGCTATCGCGGTCAGGCTGCGGCACCGACCGCCATCTTGCTCAAACAGAATGGTCTGCATTTCGAAATCCAGATCGACGCCACCAGCCCTGTCGGCCAAACCGACGCAGCCGGTGTCAAAGACGTACTGATGGAAGCCGCGCTGACCACCATCATGGACTGCGAAGACTCGATCGCCGCCGTCGATGCTGATGACAAAGTGGTGGTGTACCGCAACTGGCTGGGCCTGATGAAAGGTGATCTGGCCGAACAGGTGTCCAAGGGCGGCGAGACATTCACCCGTACCATGAACCCCGACCGCACCTACACCGCTCCTAATGGCGGCGAAGTGAGCCTGCACGGTCGTTCGCTGTTGTTCGTGCGGAACGTGGGTCACCTGATGACCATCGACGCCATTCTTGATAAAGACGGCAACGAAGTCCCGGAAGGTATTCTCGACGGCCTGATGACCAGCCTTGCTGCGATCCACAGCCTCAACGGCAAAAGCACGCTGAAAAACAGCCGCACCGGTTCGGTCTATATCGTCAAACCGAAAATGCACGGCCCCGAAGAAGCAGCGTTCACCAACGAGCTGTTCGGTCGCATCGAAGACGTCCTGAACCTGCCACGCAATACGCTCAAAGTCGGGATCATGGACGAAGAGCGTCGGACCACGGTCAACCTCAAGGCCTGTATCAAGGCTGCCAGCGAGCGCGTGGTGTTCATCAACACCGGCTTCCTCGACCGCACCGGCGACGAAATCCACACCTCCATGGAAGCGGGCCCCGTCGTGCGTAAAGCACAGATGAAAGCCGAGAAGTGGATTGGCGCCTACGAAAACTGGAACGTCGATATCGGTTTGAGCTGCGGCCTGCAAGGTCGTGCGCAAATCGGTAAAGGCATGTGGGCCATGCCTGACCTGATGGCGGCGATGCTCGAACAGAAAATCGCTCACCCTCTGGCCGGCGCCAACACCGCCTGGGTACCTTCACCGACCGCTGCTGCGCTGCACGCGCTGCATTACCACAAGGTTGACGTGTTCGCCCGTCAGGCTGAGCTGGCCAAACGCGGTCGCGCCTCGATCGATGACATCCTGACTATCCCGTTGGCGCCAAACACCCACTGGACAGCCGATGAGATCCAGAACGAACTGGACAACAACGCCCAAGGCATCCTTGGTTACGTCGTGCGCTGGATCGATCAGGGCGTCGGTTGCTCGAAAGTGCCGGATATCAATGATATTGGCCTGATGGAAGACCGCGCCACGCTGCGTATCTCCAGCCAACACATCGCCAACTGGTTGCGCCATGGCGTCGTCAGCGAAGCGCAGGTACTGGAAACCCTCAAGCGTATGGCACCTGTGGTCGACCGGCAGAATGCCAACGACCCGCTGTATCGCCCGCTGGCCCCGGATTTCGATAGCAATATCGCGTTCCAGGCCGCAGTTGAACTGGTGATCGAAGGGACTAAACAACCCAACGGTTACACCGAGCCGGTGTTGCATCGCCGTCGTCGTGAGTTCAAGGCTAAAAACGGGCTGTAAGCTGCAAAATGCGGTGTGTCTGACACGCCGCGTTCGCCCCCACAGGGAATCGCGATTTTCTGTGGGCGCGAATTCATACGCGAATAGCTGGACTAGGTGTATCTGACACCCCCCTCATCCCATCCCCAACTCACGCTTGACCAACGCCAACAACTGCTTGGTATTGATCGGCTTGAGCAAAAAATCCACCACACTCAAGTGCATTGCCGCGATGGCGTCTTTCACGTTGGCGTCGCCGGAAACAATGATGATCGGCAGCGCCGCACGCTCGGATTCACGCACCTGACGAATCAAGTCCAGCCCACTGCAGGGCGCCATCTTCAGGTCGGTGATCAACAAACCGATGGATTCATGGGTGTTCAGCAGGTTTAACGCGGTACTGCCACTGGCCGCCGTGAGACACCTGATGCCATTGAGGCTGAGAATTTCGGCCAATACCTCGCGCGCGTCTTTATTATCATCGACGATCAGCACCCGCTGTTGCACAGGCTCATCAGGCGCTTGCATCACCTGATTGAGGGCCTCGCGCTCTTCATCGCTCAAAATATCGAGGTCCGGCATACACTCTCATCCTTTACCAAGCCCTACTCAGACAGCGGACTGCCCTGATTTAGCAGTACGTCTCGTCGGCTTTGCGCGTCCATGTTCACCTACGAAATCCACGATAGCCACTGCGCCAATTTATGCGAGCCCCGCTGAGTTGAGTTAAGCATTTTTCAGCGATCCTAGACTTACGTCCAATGGGCACTGCCTTGCAAGCGGCCGACCATGAACGTCTAAAACCCATTCGATAAAAATCGACAAAAAAGTGCGGTAGTGGTCATGAGCAAAGCGGATGCTTTCACCCAGGCAGGCAAAACGGCGGTGTTGCAGAACATTCAGGGCACGATTCAGTTCTTGCAAAAATTCCCCCCGTTCAATCAGATGGAAAACGCCCACCTCGCGTATCTGGTCGAACAGTGCCAACTGCGTTTTTACGCGACGGGCGAAAGCATCATCAAGCCCAGTGAGGGACCGGTAGAGCATTTTTACATCGTCAAACAAGGCCGCGTGGTCGGCGAGCGCCCTCATACCGTCAAGAGTGGCACCGAAACCACGTTCGAGATCACCACTGGGGAATGCTTCCCGCTGGCGGCGTTGCTGGGCGAGCGGGCTACCCGCACCGAGCATCTGGCGGCCGAAGACACCTTCTGTCTGCAACTGAACAAGCTCGCCTTCATCAAGCTGTTTGCCCTTTCCAACACTTTCCGTGATTTCGCCTTGCGCGGGGTCAGCAGCCTGCTCGACCAGGTCAATCAACAGGTTCAGCAGCGCGCCGTGGAGACCCTCGGCATGCAGTATTCGTTGAACACGCGGCTCGGCGAACTGGCCATGCGTCATCCCGTGACGTGCAGCCGCGACACGCCTTTGCGGGCGGCAGTCAAGCTGATGCACGATCAGCAAGTGGGCAGCATCGTAATTGTCGACGAGCGCAAAACGCCGCTGGGCATCTTCACCCTGCGTGATTTGCGCCAAGTGGTGGCCGACGGCGTTGAGGACCTGGGCCTGCCCATCGAGCAGCGAATGACGCAGGCGCCGTTTTCTCTCAGCCCCGATGCCACCGCCTTCGATGCCGCCATCGCGATGACAGAACGGCATATCGCCCACGTGTGCCTGGTCAAGGACAAGCGCTTGTGCGGCGTTGTGTCCGAGCGCGACTTGTTCTCTTTGCAGCGCGTGGACCTGGTGCATTTGGCTCGGACCATCCGTACCGCCCCACGCATTGAAAGCCTGGCCAACCTGCGCGGGGAAATCGTGCAACTGGTCGACCGCATGCTCGCCCATGGTGCCTCGTCGACCCAGATTACCCAGATCATCACTCTGCTCAACGATCACACGGTGTCCAGGGTCATCGAGCTGACGCTGGCAGAGAAAGGCGACCCTGGCATTGCGTTCACCTGGTTGTGCTTCGGCAGTGAAGGCCGTCGTGAACAGACGCTGCTCACCGACCAGGACAACGGCATTCTGTTCGAAGCCCGCGATGCGGCACACGCGGCTGAAATCCGTGGGAAGTTATTGCCCCTGGCGCAACAGATCAACCAAAGCCTGGCGCAGTGCGGATTTACCCTGTGCAAGGGCAATATCATGGCCGGCAACCCGGACCTGTGCCTGTCACGCGCGGAATGGTCACGACGCTTCAGCGCGTTCATTCGTGAGGCGACACCTGAAAACCTGCTGGCCTCGACGATTTATTTCGACTTGCGGGTGGTGTGGGGCGATGAGCAAGGCGCCGATCAACTGCGGCACGAGATTCTCGATCAAATCGCCGACAATCGCCTGTTCCAGCGCATGATGGCCGAAAATGCACTTCGTCATCAGCCGCCCGTGGGGCGCTTCCGTGAGTTCGTGCTCGCGCGCAAAGGCGGCGAAAAAGCCACGCTGGACCTTAAAGTCCAGGGCCTGACTCCCTTTGTCGACGGCGCCCGCCTACTGGCCTTGTCCAACGGCATCGAAGCCAGCAATACCTTGGAACGCTTTCGTCAATTGGTCGCCAAAGAAGTGATCGAACCGCTCGACGGTGCCGCCTATGAAGAGGCCTACCACTTCATTCAGCAAACCCGCATGCAGCAACATCAAATGCAAAGTCGGCAAAATCAGCCGTACTCCAACCGGGTCGACCCGGACATTCTCAACCACCTGGACCGACGAATTCTGCGTGAGTCGCTGCGCCAGGCCCAACGCCTGCAAAGCAGCCTGACGCTGCGTTATCAGCTATGAATCTGAATATATTCGGTTGGCTACGCCCGCACGCCCCTCACTTGAACATGCAGCAACAGCAACGGCTGGAGCAGCTACTGCCCTGCGCCGCGCTCAACAAGAACCCGCTGCGCCAACAACGTTGGGTGGTCCTGGACCTGGAAACCACCGGGTTGAACCTCAACCGTGATCAGGTGCTGTCAATTGGCGCGGTGGTGATCGAGGACGGTGCCATCGACCTTTCTCAGCAGTTCGAGCGGACCTTGCTGCGCTCGGATCACAAGGTCAGCCCCAGTGTGTTGATTCACGGTCTGGGCCCCAGCGCCATTGCGGCTGGCTGTGACCCGGCGGATGCCCTTCTGGACCTGATGGAGTTCGTCGGCAGTAGCCCGATGATGGCGTTTCATGCGGCGTTTGACCGGCACATGCTCGGCCGCGCCTTGAAAGACAGCCTCGGTTATCGCTTGCAGCACAGCTTTTTCGATGTCGCCGAGATGGCGCCGATGCTTTGCCCGCAGGCGCACATTCGCAAGGGTGGGCTGGACGCCTGGACTGCGTTTTTCGGCCTGCAAGCCGGCGAGCGCCATCACGCCAGCGCCGACGCACTGGTCACCGCAGAGCTGGCGCTGATTTTGTTCAGCTACGCCCGCCGCCAACAAATCGACAGCCCGGCAAGCCTCGACCAACAACTCAGCCATTGGCGCAGACGCCAGGAAACTCATTCGTTTTAAGTGCCGCTGGTATTCAGTCCAAAGCACCCAAAGAGAGCTGATTGGCGTGGTGACGCTGATCTGCGCAACAGTGGGTGGAACATGTTGTCTTGGGTCGGGATGGAGTGCCGGCACGCCTTAGTGTTCGTGCGCGAGGGATTGTTGGCGCGTTGACGGATCGTCATTGCGGACAATCCACCCGCTGATTAGTCTAGGCTCCTGTCTCACCCGAGGAATTCCCATGTCCGTTCCCAGCATGACCTTGTTCTACAACCCGGCATCGCCCTTTGCGCGCAAAGTCTTGATCCTGCTGCACGAGACAGGGCAACTTGATCGAGTGGCGTTGCTGCCGACGCAGGTCAGTCCTGTCAGCCCGGACGCGGCGCTCAATCAGGATAATCCGGCGGGCAAGTTGCCAGCGCTGCGTTTGGCTGACGGCAATGTGATTCATGACAGCCGGGTGATTCTCGAATACCTCGACACCCAGCATGTCGGCAATCCGCTGATCCCGCGCGAAGGCTCGGCGCGCTGGAGACGTCTGACCCTGGCATCTCTGGCTGACGCGCTGCTCGATGCGGCGCTGCTGATTCGCTATGAAACCGCCCTGCGGCCGCCGGAGAAACACTGGGACCTGTGGCTGGACAACCAAGCCGAAAAAATCCAGCGCTCCCTGGCGTATTTCGAACAGAACGCAATCGCCGAACTCAGCTCGCATTTCGACATCGCCGCCATCAGCGTTGCTGCCGCCCTGGGCTATCTGGATTTCCGTCAACCTGATCTGGGCTGGCGCAACAGCTGTCCACACCTGGCCAACTGGTTTGCTGAAGTCAGCCAGCGGCCATCGATGCAGAGCACGCAGCCGCCGGCGTAAGGTTTGATGTACAGAGACGGGCGGCGCCTGCCACGCCGCCTTCGCGAAAGGGTATCAGCCGCAAATCAGCAATCTGGTTTGTCCGCGGTATAACGACGCGCCGGATTGACTGCGGCACCGAACTCACGAAGGGCCTTGGCACCGATCAGCAGCGGGTAATTGAAGCTGCTGCGGTCGGTCAGGTTGACCTCGACCGTGCGTTTGACCTTGCCCAGACACAGTTCCAGATCGACGACCGGGCGTTTGCTCGGGTCGGCAACGTCTTCGTCATCTTCTTCGGAGCGGGTCTTGATCTTGCTGATCCGCGCGACCTTGTGCTCGTAGACCTTGTCACTGGCGCCTTTGGTCGCCAGACGGAAGCGCACCCAGTCTTCGCCATCCCGTTTGAACATCTCAATGTCTTTGGCCGAAAGCGACGCCGTCAGGGCGCCCGTGTCCATTTTCGCCTGGAGGGTTTCACCGATTTCCGGCACCCCGATGTATTCGTAGCGACCGTACAACGTTGGCTCAGCGGCCATCACAGGGAGGGCCAGCAGAGACAACAGGGCCAGGATTGATTTCACGTAGGGATTCCTCTAAATGGATGAAGCCTGTTCGCAACGATAACGTGCCGCCAGCATAGGCACCCGCGCGTGAAACATTCGTAAACACAGACAACGCACGCACCGTCGCCTTGCGCGACGATGCGTCAAACCGGTGAATCAGCTACCGACATTCCACAGGCTGCCCAGGCTTTGCAGCGCTGAACCGCTGGCGCCTTGCTGCCCCAGGTATTGCAGGATCAGCGGGGCGAACTGGCCCACCAGGCCGCTGTCCATGCCCAACGCTGTGAAGGCCGAATTGACGTCCGCCATGCTCTTCACGTTGCCCAGCGCGTTGGTCGCTGCCGAATTACCCGAGCCACCCAACAACCCACCCAGACTGCCCAAAGCGCCTGCGCCGGACAAAAGATCCAGGCCAGGAACAGCTTGGGTCATCTGCGAATAATCGGCGCTGCTCAAGTTGTTTTTGGCCAGCCCCAACAACGCCCCGGTACCGCCGATGGCTTGTTCGGGGGTGACATTGAGCTGAGTGCCCACCGTATTGAGCAAACCCGCCGCTTCAGGCGCAGCCGTGGTTTTCTGATTGCCGCCGGTGGCAGCGGAAACTGCATTCGCGGCATCGTTCAGGTTGAAAGCGAAGACCGGGCTCGCCGCCAAAGTCATTAGCGTAGCCAGTGCAAAACCGCGTGAAATCTTCATCTAAACAACCTCGTCAGCCATGGAGTCCGGCGAATTGCCGGCATAAAACTGAAAATTTGACCACGACATCAGCCTTATCGTTCCCCTTCACAGTCCTGCAAGCTGTAGCTGATGATGAATGGCCCGCATAGCATCCTGATCAAAGATGAAAAAGGCAATTTTACAAAGTGTTCATGCCCAAAAGCTGAGGCATAACTGGCGGGCCTGATCAGGCTGAACGGCTTTTCTTTCGATAATAGAGAGCACTGAGGTGAATGGAACAGCGGCTCAATCTGAACTACCCTGCGATGGACTTGGCAAACTGCACGGCGCACCTCTTCACCTTGTCTGGAGAACCACTATTTCCTCTGACGACGCCGATGAACTCAGGCAACTGCTGGCTGAATGCACGCTCGGTAACCGACGGGCGTTTGAAAGTCTCTACCAAAGGGTTTCAAAACGCCTGTTCGCTGTCGCCCTGCGTTGCATGAACCGTAGTGATCTGGCCGAAGAAGTGTTGCAGGAAAGCTTTGTGCGTATCTGGCACAACGCCTCGCGCTATGACGGCAATCTGTCGGCACCGATGACCTGGATGGTCAACATCACCCGCAATCAAGCCATCGACCAGTTGCGCAAGCACCGTGAAGTACCGCTCACCGAAGAACAGGCAGACACACTCTTCGACGACAGTCCGAGTGCCCACGAACAACTCGACAGTCAACGTGAAGCTCAGGCATTGCAGCGCTGCCTGGAGACGCTTGAAGGCATGCAGCGCACCTCAATTATCACGGCTTATTTCCAGGGTGTGTCCTATGCCGATCTGGCTACGCACTTGGCGGCGCCGCTCGGTTCGGTAAAATCCTGGATTCGCCGAGGCATGGAACGCCTGCGCAGGTGCCTTGAATCATGAATTACCAACAACCTGCTCTACGCCGCGCCCTCGCCGCCGACTATGCCATTGGCTTGATGCCGCTTACCGCGCGCCGCCGATTCGAACACCTTCTGCTGGACGATCCCGCCTTGCGCGCCGAACTGGCACAGTGGCAGACCACCCTTGCCGCACTCACCGCGCCCCTGCCAGAACACCCGGTGCCCGACCGAGTCTGGCACGCCATCGAGGCCCGGATTGATCCGCAAAAACTGCACATCCCGGCCAAACGTCCATTCTGGAATTGGCTGCGCATGACCGCTGTCGCCTGCTCACTGGTCGTCGCCATCATCGCGGGCGTCCTCTACAACCACGACACCCTCAACTACAGCGCCACACTGATGGCTGCTAATCAGCAGCCCGCGATCAGTGTTCAGGCGTACAGCCACTATTTGAACGTCGCACCACTGACCCTGCCTTCCATAGAAACGGGGCGCAGCCTGGAGCTGTGGGCCATCCCCGCAGACGGAAAACCAATCTCCCTCGGCCTGCTGCCCGCACACGGCAAAGGCCGAATCATCCTGAGCGAAAGCCAACAGAAACTGCTCGGGGCACCTGTCACCCTGGCCGTCAGCCTGGAACCCGAAGGCGGCTCACCCACAGGACAACCGACCGGACCGGTGTTGTACCAAGGAGCACTGGCGGGGCTTTGATCAGGGTGATTCCACAATTACCTAGCATTTTTGCCAGCTATGCAGGCACCTCTTGGGGGTTGAAAGTAATACTCCCAACGAATAGAGCGCGCACCCCATGGCTTCCACGCCCGAAACAACCCTGCTACTCACTGATCAGCAGCGCTCGGTACTGCACACAGTCAATGCCAAAGCGCATAAGCCCAAGGCGTACACAGCCTATGGACATCATCCGGCAGAAAGCGGCATCACGTGTTTGCTCGGCTTCAATGGCGAACCGCCTGACCCGGTAACGGGGCATTATTTGTTGGGGAATGGTTACCGGG
>NZ_LT607438.1 GCF_900095225.1 Pseudomonas sp. UMAB-08 | reverse complement strand
CATGGCCCTGTCCATCTGGCGCTGATCGAGCGTGGGTTCAAAGGCTTTATGGGTATTAAAGTCGATGGGGTTTTCCGCGCCGACGCGTTGTTCATAACCCTGTTTGAGCGCCCGATATTCCTGATGCGTTGCCAGCGTGCTGCCCGACAACTCCTTGAGCGGTTGGCCCTCATGGTTGGCCTTGTTCTCGGCCAGCTGTCGCTCATGCAGCGCTTTAAGGGCATCCCACTCTTCCTGGGTCATGTCCTTGCCTGTGACATGCTGGTAAGCGGAGGTTGTCCTGAAGTGAAAACTGCCATAACGATTGATCCGCCACCCCGTCAGTAGCGCCTGCTCACCGGCCAAGGCGTCTTCCAGCGGGCCGGTTTTGTGGTGGGCTAGCCAGGTGTTGAAGCGGTGAGTGAGGGTTTCGGAGACGTCGAAGACGATTTCTGTTTCTTCCGCCATTGCCAGCCACGGCCAGACCTGTCTCTGTTCGTAGCTGAGCACGTCTTTCGGCGCCTGTAACGGTGCACCCACGGCATAAGCTTCGGCGTACATGTGCTGCAATGGGATTTGTGACATCACGTCCTGAGGGCCACCCAGTGACTTGCCCTGATCGCCCGGCGAATACCCACCACCGACATCGGAGTGCATGCCGGGGTACAGGTATTCGACCGTATTGGCGCGGTAGGTCGAAGGGCAACGCGGGTCATCGGGGTCGTTCTTGCGCCGGATCGAGTCCACCGGGAAACAGGTGCGTTGCTCGTGGGCGGCGACCAGATGCACGCAGCGCTCCAGAAACGTCTCCGAGTCCGACAGGCGCATGGAGTCATCGGCCCACCCCATATGACCCTCGGCGAACGGCATCGCGTAGGCCATGCCGGTGGAGGACACGGTGTCGAACAGGCCCAGGAAGGCAATGCAGATCGGCAGGCCGGCAAACAGGTAACAGGTTTCACCCTCGACCTCGACTTGGGTCAGGCTCTCCAGCCAGGTGGCAAAGGCCCGGGCTTCGGCGGCGCCCCGGGAAAAGCCATACACGTACAGGCGCAGGCCGATGATTCTGGGTTGGGTCTTGCGCGCATGCACGTAGTCGACCTTTTTTTGCAGCGCCAGCAACGGCGCGTGGAGGGCCTCTTGCCGACGGCTGTCGCCACTCTTGATCAACGTCGCGCCGAGCATCTCTTCAGTGAACGAGGTGCCCATTTTTTGCACCAGCTCGAAGGCTGCATCCACGGCTATCGGGTCTTCTCCGCAGGCCCGGCCTACCGCATCCAGCAGGCGCGTAATACCCCAATTGATCCGATTCTCGCCACCGACCGCGCCGATCAGCCCCAGGTCTCGTGGTTCGAACTCACCGATTTCCTTGAACTCGGTGCCGACCCCTTGAATGTAATAGGCGTAAAACCCGTTTGTGTTCGCCCGGCTCTGCTCTGTGCCTGAGTTGGCGCCGACGCTGGCGTGGTAAAGCCGTGCGACGTTGCTGGTGCTCGGGGGTTGACCGAGTTTGTCCGAGGGTTCGTGGTTGTTGGTGCCGTCGAAACACAAGGTGATGTTCAGCACATTGATGCACGGCGCGCCGGAATAGGTTTCACCCGCCGCCTTGGCGGCCCGTTTAGCCGCATAGGCCGCCAACAGTTTGGGCCGATACTGTGTGCGGTAGTTAAGCGCCACATCCTCGGATGTGCGCGGCAGCAGCCCCCTCTTTTGGGAACGGCGGGGTCGGCGTTAAAGGCGCCGAGGCCGGGCGTTGAGAACCTGAATTCAAGGTAATGGACATTTGGCAGGGACTTCCATCTTGAGGGGGTAGTTGTAGGGATGATTGGGGCGACCGTGGTAGCTAGGACTGGCGGCGACCTTGACTTGATCGCAAGGCAGAAAATGCACATTGACCAGGCCGAGTTGCTCATACGGTGCCACCTCCACGACGGCGCGATGGCGGGTGTATTTGGATTGGTGTTCTCTTGCAGCCTTTCGCCAAGCATCTGAGTAGCGAGGTTTGGGCCAGTTAACTGAGTCACCGGTATTTGGATCCCTCTCCCACTCGACCACCACGGTCAGGCCGGGATGCCACTTGCGCGGCAGGCTCACGCAGCAGTTCTGCTTGCCGCCCCCGCCGTAAGGGCCGATGTTCGGCCCGCCGTTGCCGTTGACCATGAAGTAGTTGATCGCCGCTGAGGTGTGGCTGTACCCCTCGATAGGCGCGCCCAGTCGGTCGGGCAGAGATTTGCTGCACGCTTGCAGCGCAAGGCAGGCGAGTACGCCGGCCACCCATACCGTCGGACGGCGACGTATCGAACCAGAATTCAAGGCACTGGACATACAGGAGGCACTTCCATTTTGCGGGGATAGATAAAGGGGTAGCCCGATTTCCCGGGCAGCTCCACGACAAAAGGGTTCCGTCCAGGCCTGGCGGTGGTCAGGCTAAAGCCTGGCTGATGAGCTAACGCTGGCATTCCGCTGTCCTGCCTTTTGTAAGGAGAGTTGTCCAAGGCATGTTCGGCGAAAGGTTTTTTATCGTCTGTAGGTCAAATCCGCGCTGAGTTGCGGGAAAGGTCTGAAATGTTGACTCATAAAAAAACCGCCGTTCGTGAGAACGGCGGTTTTGGGGGGCGTGGCGTTAGCGTGAATGAAATGGAAATAATAAAATGTGCCCTGACGTCCGATATCGACCCGGGCTTATCGCAACGTTCGGCAGCACCTACAGTGAATGGGTGTTCAGCCCAAGACCCGCGAATTTATTCGAAGGCATCCGCTCAAGCACCCGGGTTAACGGGCTCCAAAGGTAGATCCAGCGTCGCCACGAACCCGCCTTGGGGATGGTTGGTCAGGGTCAGGTAGCCGCCGTGCCGTTCGGCCGCACGCTTGGCGATTGCGAGTCCCAGGCCGTGGCCCGGCGCGCTCTGGCCGGGGGCGCGGAAGAAGGGTTCGCCTAGCTGAGACAGGTGTTCCGAGGCCACTCCGGGGCCATGGTCACGGACGCTGATCAGCAATCGGCCACCCTCGCACTGCGCTTGCAAGTCAATGGCTTGGCCTGCCGGGTTGAAGCGCAGGGCATTGCGCAACAGGTTATCCAGCGCCCGCTCGAGCATGTCGGGCCAGCCTTGCAACTCGACACCGTCTTGCACCCAAACCCGCACCTCCTGTTCCGGGACGTTGAGCAGGGCGTCGCTTTGTAAATGGTGCAGCAGCGCGTCCAGATCCACGGGCTCTGCGGTGCCAAAATCAGCGTCCAGGCGTGCCAGCACGAGAATCTCGCTGATCAATGCTTCCAGCCGATCACATTCGCGGGCCAGACGCGGCCAGAGCTTCTCGCGCTCAGCCGGTTCGGCACGTTCGGCCAGCGCCAATGCGATGCGCAGCCGTGCGAGCGGTGAGCGCAACTCGTGGGACACATCGCGCAATAACTGACGCTGGCTGCTGATCAGGCTCTGCAGGCGCGCGCCCATGCGGTTGAAATCGGTGGCCAGCACGCCGAACTCGTCCCGGCGGTTGGCCAGTTGCGCAAGGCTGTTCTGTTGGTAGGTGGTTTGCCCCAGGTCATCCACGGCACTGCGCAGGCGGCTGAGTGGGCGGGTGATGGACAGCGTCACCAGCAGGCTGAACAACGTCAGCACCACCAAAGCAATGCCCAGGGCGCTGAGAGGCCAAAGCAGGCTTTCACGGTGCCAGGCGTCAAGTTCCGGGTGGGGGATCCGGTAGATCAGTAAATACGTTTCGGCTGTTTTCGGGCTGGTGTATTCGGTGGTCAGGCGACGCCACGGTAATTGGCGGGGGTCGTTGTGTTGGCGTGCTTCAAATGCCGCTGCACGGGGCGGAAACGTCCCGCGTACCAAGGGCTCGCCGCTTTCGTTAAGGACCTGGACGTCAATGTGATAGCGCCGTTTACTCTGTTGCAGGTAGTCCTGTGCAGCGTCTTCGCCCTGGTTTTCGTAGAGTTCGGTCCAGTTCTGCGCCAGGTTGGCCAGGCCCGGATGGCGACTGAGGATCCACGCATCTTGATTGAGCATATGCCCGAGCAAAATAGACAGGCCTGCAACCAAGGCGATGGCTAACCAGAAGCTGGCCAGGATTCGCCAGAACAATGAACGCACGTGAATACCTCAAACGATAAAAGCCCGACACACGTGAGCGTATCGGGCGGGTAAGGAGTCGGTTCGCCGTTATTGGGCTTGCTGAGCTTTCTGGGCTTTCCAGGTCTGGAACTCGGCATGCTCTGCGCGACGTTGGGCTTCTTTTTGCTGGATCACGTCGAACTGCTTTTGCTGATCAGGTTTCAGCAGTGCGCGGACGTCGCTTTGGGCCTTTGTGTGTTTGGCGTCGATCTCATCCTGCATGCTTTTCTGCTGTGCTGGTGGCAGCATTTGCAGATAACGCTGGGTGATTTCATCACGGCTACGTTTTTGCTCAAACATGATTCGGCCGATTTGTTGGCGTTGGTCCGGTGTCAGGTTCAGCTCGCTGTAAGGGCTGTGACCATGCATGCCCGGGCCACCGTGACCCATGCCGCCTTCTGGCGGCGCGGCCATCGCGATAGCAGGCAACGAAGCAGCAAACAGCAGGGCGATTAAAGTCTTGCGCACGGTGTATCTCCTTGTCTCGAATCCGGCTCGTTGCCGGTTGAGGCCAGTGTAGGGAGATCAAGGTCAGCGGCGGTCAGCACTCGGTAAAGCTTGAGTAAAGAGCTTCTGGCCTGAAACTGACAGAAGCAGGCCCTCAGACACTGTAGTAATAACCGCGACTGCGCAGCGCAACGATTCGTGGACGGCCGTCGGCATGAGGCCCGATCTTCTTGCGCAGGTTGCTGATGTGCATGTCCAGGCTGCGATCATAGAGCGTCAATTTGCGACCCAGTGCCAGTTGCGCCAGCTCTTGCTTGTCCAGCGGTTCGCCGGGTTGGCGCAGGAGCGCCTCGAGCAGGCGGCTTTCGGAGACGGTCAGCGTGAACTCATGCTCGTCGATAATCACCACGCCGCGCACGGGGCTGAAGCATAAGTCGCCGAGTTCGAGCTGACTGGACACTGCCGGGGGATGGCTACGGCGCAAAACCGCGCGCAGGCGTGCCGTCAACTCCCGAGGGTCGCAGGGTTTGGCCAGGTAATCGTCGGCGCCCAGTTCCAGGCCGAGAATCCGGTCCAGCGGTTCGCCCCGGGCCGACAGCATCAGCACGGGCAAGTCGGGGTGATCGTTGCGCAGTTGTTTGAGCAGTTCCAGACCGCTGCCATCGGGCAGCATCACATCCAGCACTACGGCTGCGGGTTGCGATTGAGCCAGTGCGCGTCTGGCGCTATGGCCGTCGTGGCAAGCCTGCACCTGAAAGCCTTCCTGGCTCAGCCAACTGCTCAGAAGCTCGCAGAGCTCCTGATCATCATCAATTAATAACAGTTCGCTCATGATTCACTCAATTCAGCCACTGACGGCGCTGTCTACGCCAGCCACTGGCAAAGATACCGCAGAGTAGGGCGATCACCGCAACTCCACCCCCGACAACGAACCATTGTTGCTCATCCGTAAACATGCGTGGAGGCAAGACGGACTGTGCTTCTTTGAGTTGCAACTTGAGGCGTTGGTTTTCCAGGCGCAAGCGACTGAGTTGCGGGCTTTCGCGTTCGGTGTCGACACCCTGTATATGGTTACTCAACTCTTCGCGCTGGTGCTCGCTTTCTTTGAGGCGCTGTTGCAACTCGGTGATCTGGCTGCTGGCGCTCGGCGATAGGAGCTTGGCGTTGTTGGCACCGGATAACTCGTCAGCCTGGGCGGTAACCCCAAGGGTTAGCACGGTCAACAGCAGACACAACGGACCTGAACGCATCTGAACTCCTATATTTTTATTGAGTGTTCAGCAGGTTGTCGGCAGGTTATCGAGAATAGTGAGCAAGCGAAAAGGGTAATCGGCAAGCGCCGCGATGATTGAGCGCGGCGCCTGCGCAAGCCTGTTACGGCAGGGTTTGTCTGAACGGCTTGACCAGGACGTTGGCGTATACGCCGGCGGCAACGAACGGATCGGCGTCAGCCCAGGCCTGTGCGGCGCTGAGGGATTCAAACTCGGCGACGATCAGGCTGCCAGTGAAGCCGGCAGCACCGGGGTCGTTGCTGTCGATGGCCGGGTTCGGACCTGCCAACACCATTCGACCTTCATCCTTGAGCGCGACGAGCCGCGCCAGGTGATCAGGCCGCGCAGCCAGGCGTTTTTCGAGCGAATTGGCGACGTCTGTAGCAATGATGGCGTAAAGCATGGTCAGTCCTTGGTTTTAGGAGTGGAAGGGTCCGCGTCGTGCATGTGGCGGGCCAGGAATATCCCTTGGCCGACCAGAAACAGCAAGGTCATGCCCAGGCTGCCGAAGACTTTGAAATCTACCCAGAAATCCTGATAGGTGAAGGCCACATACAGATTGGCCGTGCCGCAGAACAGGAAGAAGAAGACCCAGGCGATGTTCAGTCGGGTCCAGATCGGCTGGGGCAGGGTCAATGCATGGCCCATGATGCGCTGGATCAATGGGCGGTCACCGATGAAGTGACTGCCTGCGAATGCCAGGGCGAACAGCCAGTTCACAACTGGCGCCTTCCATTTAAGAACGGCTTCGCTATGGAAGGCCAAGGTCAGGCTGCCGAACACCAGGCAGGCGATCAGGGTCAGCCATTGGCTTTTTTCCAGTTTGCGCTGGGTGATGAACAAAATGCCGTAGACCACGAGCGAGCTGATGATCAGCATCGCGGTAGCGCTGAAAATTCCGCCTACCATGAAGCTGTGACCCAGAATGTCGACGGCGCGGGGGTCGATCTTGTAGACGATGAAAAACAGGAGCAGCGGGATGAAGTCGATGAATTGTTTCACAATGGCAGCCAGAAGCAGGATGTGGCGGCATAATAACAAACATCAATGACAGCGAAAGCGCCTCCTATGAATGTTGACCTGCACTGCCACAGCACCGCTTCCGATGGCGCCCTCGCGCCCGCGGTCCTGGTTGCGCGTGCTTATGAAAACGGAGTGCGGGTCCTGGCCCTTACTGATCACGATACCCTTGAAGGCCTCGAAGAGGCCCGTACTGCGGCGCTTGCGCTGAATATGCAGCTGGTCAATGGGGTGGAATTATCCTGCACCTGGGGTGGGGCAACTGTCCACATTCTGGGCTACGGTTTTGATATGAAAGCCCCGGCATTGGTCGATGCCATTGACCGTTTACACCATGGACGCTGGTTGCGCGCCGAAGAAATAAGCCGAAAATTAGCGATCAAAGGTATGCCGGGGGCCCTGGAAGGTGCTCGTGCGATCCAGCAAGCGCTGGGTGACAGCGGTAATGCTCCGGCGCGACCGCACTTCGCGGACTTCATGGTGAGTGCCGGTTTTGTCAAAGATCGCGCCGAGGCATTCCGCAAATGGCTGGGCGCTGGCAAGCTGGGCGACGTCAAGCAGCATTGGCCTACTCTGGAAGAAACTGTCGCGACCTTACGCGAGTCCGGGGCCTGGGTCAGTCTGGCGCACCCTTGGCATTATGATTTCACCCGCAGTAAACGTCGTAAGCTGATCGCCGCCTATATTGAGGCTGGCGGTCACGCTATCGAGGTGGTTAATGGTCTGCAACCTGCGGAGCAGGTGGGTAGTCTGGCCATTCTGGCTCGTGAGTTCGGTCTGCTGGTAACTGCCGGCAGTGACTTTCATGCCCCTGGCGCTTGGTCCGAGATTGGCGTTTATCGCCCGTTACCGGAGGATCTTCCGCCACTTTGGTGTCGATTCAAACATGACCAGCCTACTGCCGTCTGAACAGGAAGATACCGTGAGTCAATTTTTCCAGGTCCATCCGGAAAACCCGCAGGCACGTCTGATAAAGCAGGCGGTGGAGATTATCAAGGCCGGTGGCCTGGTGGTGTATCCCACGGATTCGTCCTACGCCTTGGGCTGCCAGATCGGTGATAAAAACGCCATTGAGCGCATCCGCCGCTTGCGCCAATTGGACGACAAACACAACTTCACCCTGTTGTGTTGCGACCTGTCTCAGCTGGGGACCTATGCCAAGGTCGACACTGCGGCGTTCCGCGCGCTCAGGAACCACACGCCTGGGCCTTACACCTTTATTCTCAACGCCACGCGTGAAGTGCCGCGGTTGATCCTGCACCCCAAACGCCGGACCATCGGCTTGCGCGTGCCAAGCCATCCCATTGCGCAGGCGTTGCTTGAGGAGCTGGGCGAGCCGCTGATGAGCGTGAGCCTGATCATGCCGGGTGAAACCGTGCCTTTGAGCGATCCATACGAGATGCGTCAAATATTGGAGCATCAGGTCGACCTGATCATTGATGGCGGCATCGGTGGCATCTCGGCGTCCACCGTGATCAATCTGGCCGATGGCGAGCCGCAAGTGATACGGGTGGGCTGTGGCGATCCGCGACCGTTTGGGGTTCAGCCCTAGATGACAGTGGTCGAGGCGGTTGATAGCCAGGCGGATGCCCAGCAGGAGCTGCCGTTCGCCATGGTCTATGGTCAGGCGGTCATGCACATGCCGCTGGACCTGTACATCCCGCCGGATGCGCTGGAGGTCTTCCTCGATGCGTTCGAAGGTCCGCTGGACTTGTTGCTGTACCTGATTCGTAAACAGAACATCAACATCCTCGATATTCCCGTGGCGGAAATCACCCGTCAGTACATGGGGTATGTCGAGCTGATGAAAACCGTGCGCCTGGAGCTGGCGGCCGAGTACCTGGTGATGGCGGCCATGCTCGCCGAAATCAAATCGCGGATGCTGTTACCTCGCTCGGCTGAGATTGAGCAGGAAGAAGACGATCCGCGCGCTGAGTTGATCCGACGTCTGCAAGAGTACGAGCGCTTCAAAGCCGCCGCCGAAGGTATTGATGGCTTGAGTCGGGTAGGGCGTGATGTGGTCGTGCCCAGGCTGGATGCCCCCGAAGCGCGTGCGCGCCGGTTGCTGCCGGATGTCAGCCTGGAAGAGCTGTTGATGTCCATGGCTGAAGTCCTGCATCGGGGTGACATGTTCGAAAGCCACCAGGTCAGTCGCGAAACGCTGTCGACCCGGGAGCGCATGAGCGATGTGCTTGAACGCCTCAAGGGTGGCGGGTTTGTGCCGTTCTCCGAGCTGTTCACGGCCGAAGAAGGGCGCTTGGGCGTTGTGGTGACCTTTATGGCGGTCTTGGAACTGGTCAAGGAGTCCTTGGTCGAGCTGGTGCAGAACGAACCCTTTGCGGCGATCCATGTCCGGGCGCGAGCCGAATAGCGGTTTAGCTGAATAGCTGAATAAATAAAAGACGCGCACGACTGAAGCGCGGCGAGCCTGATAAAGAGCCAAACGATGAATTTGAACGAGCCGCGCGAGCTGGCCCCCCTGCTCGAAGCTTTTCTGCTGGCCTCCGGTAAACCTGTATCGCTGGAACGCCTGTTCGAGCTGTTCGAGGAGGGCGAGCGTCCCGAGCCGCCGGTATTCAAGAAAGCCCTGCAATTGCTGGGAAAATCTTGCGAAGGCCGGGCTTTCGAGCTCAAGGAAGTGGCCTCAGGGTATCGTTTGCAGATCCGAGAGCGTTTTTCGCCGTGGGTTGGTCGGCTCTGGGAAGAGCGGCCGCAGCGTTATTCCCGGGCGATGCTGGAAACCATGGCGCTGATTGCCTATCGCCAGCCCATCACTCGGGGCGAGATCGAGGATGTGCGGGGCGTGGCGGTCAACAGCCATATCGTCAAAACCTTGCTGGAACGCGAGTGGATCAGAATCGTCGGCTACCGTGACGTGCCCGGAAAACCGGCAATGTTTGCCACCACCAAGGCGTTTCTTGATCACTTCAACCTGAAAAACCTCGACGACTTGCCGCCACTGGCCGACCTGCGGGAGCTGGAGCCAGATCCGATTCTCGATTTCGACGACGCTCCGGTGCCCGCCAGCCTGCAGGCCCTGGCTGACGCGAGTCTCGACCCCGACGCTGAGCCAGAGCCGCCGCGTGATGAAACCAGCTTCCGCAGTCTGCTGGTAGAGCTCGATTCGATGGAACTGGGACTCAAGACTGATTTTGATGATTTGCTGCGTCAGGACATTGAGGCCGAGGCAGATGAAAGTGAGGGCACGGATCCCCTGTGACGGCTGTGTGGGAATTCATTCGCGAAGGAGCCAGATCAATCACCGACGATTGATCTGGCCTCCAACTTACTCGGCGATCAACCAATCCATGCGCCAATCACCCTGGGTTTGCCCCAGTGTCTTGGCCAGCCATGGCATCAGCTCACGCAGTTCCTCTTCCAGACCCCAAGGCGGGTTGGCGATGGCCAGGCCCGAGCCGTTCAGACTCTGCGGCGTATCCAGCGGATGCACGAATAGCTCCACCCGCAGCAACTTCGGCGCACCGGTCTCGGCCAGGTCTTGATAGAAGCGCTTGAGCAGGCGCTGGTCCTTGATCGGGTACCAGATTGCGGTCACGGTCTGACGCATGCGGCCGACGGCTTCTTTGAGGGCCACGGCACAGCGTTTCATTTCGTCGAGCTGTTCGAACGGCGGGTCGATCAGCAACAACCCACGCTTTTCCGCCACGGGCAGCAGCGCACGCGGCACGTGCCAGCCTTCGCCCAAATGCACCGCAACGCGGCGATCTCCCCTCATGTTCTCTTTAAGCAGCCGCCCGTCTTCGGGGTGCTTCTCATTGAGCAGGATGCGCTCGCGCTCGCGGGTAAGGCGGCGGGCAATTTCCGGAGACCCGGGGTAATAACGCAGCTCGCCATCGGGGTTCATGTCGTGCAGCACTTGCAGGTAATCGGCCGTCAGCGCAGGCAGGTCCGGCGCGTCCCACAGGCGCGCGATGCCCTCGAGCCATTCGCCCGTGCGGGTGGCCTGATCGCCTTTGAGGTCATACAGACCAATCCCGGCGTGGCTGTCGATATAAGCGAACGGCTGCTCCTTGCGCGCCATCAGGGCGATCAAGCGAGTCAGAATCAGATGTTTGAACACGTCGGCATGGTTGCCAGCGTGGAAGGCGTGACGGTAATTCATGGCAACTCCTGGGTGGCAGCGAAGTTTACATGAGTTTTCGACAGACAAAAAAAGCCCCGGTTAAGCCGTCACAAAACCGGGGCTGAGGTATTACGCGATGCAGAGGGTGACCAAACCATGCGCCGCGCATTATCGAGTGACGCCAGTGTGCCTGCAGACCCGACTGGCGAGTTAGCCGAAAACGACCTGTTCATAGGTATATCGGACACCGTCGATCAGAAGCCTTGCCGACATTCGAGAGCGCTACCAGAATCGACCCACACCCCATAACAGGAGCGGACGTGATGATGCATGCGGATTTGATTGACCAAGAGGACCTGATTGGCCAACTCAGGTCACTGGGTTTCGAAATGCCTTCAGGCGCAACCGCCGAGCAGGCCTGCACCCAAGCGGTCTGCGGCCTGACGGACGCCCGCGCCACAGCCTTGCGACGGTTGGTCGAACAGATGCTCACCGGCAGCGCAACCATCCTGCCCGCCGTGCGCCAGGCGATTGATCAACAGTTGCTGCCCGCACTGGCTGCGTACAAACAGAGCCGCGCGCAGGGCTGAGTTCGCGGATGTACGGCGTAAGAAAGTGCTCTGTATCTTCCGATGCGGGCATTTTCTTGAATCCCCAAGGGGATTTCCAGATGCTCACACAGCCTGCGTTCAACCAAAAAACACTGCATCAGCGTCTGCACGTTCGATGTCGATAAAAGCTCGTTGCTGGCCGGGTCGGCAGTGCGTTTACTTCAGTTAAAAGCCACCGGTCGGCGGAAAAAGAAGTAAGGCGCTGCATTTGCACGAGTCCCTGATGCGCGGCGCGCGCCTTGAGCGTATCATTCGCGCCCTTTTGGCGATTTATCCTCGTCATCAGGCACGGCTTCAAGTCATCAGATTTTAGCAACCAGGTCGCGCCATTTCTCAGCACGATCTGTTATCGACACACCGGGAGGTGCCCAGATGAGTGTACAAGACAAGCAAGACAGCCAGGAAATCGGTCCTGCAGGCGAAAAACTGCAAAAGGTTCTGGCACGCATTGGCGTAGGTTCTCGCCGTGACGTAGAAGCCTGGATCAGCCAAGGCCGAATCAAGGTCAATGGCAAAGACGCGACCCTCGGTCAGCGCGTAGATTTGCACGATGCCATCGCCATCGACGGTCGTGTGATCAAGCGCGAAGAAACTGCCGAATCGGTACGCCGCGTCATTCTCTACAACAAACCAGACGGTGAAATCTGCACCCGTGACGACCCAGAAGGTCGTCCGACCGTGTTCGATCGCCTGCCGCGCCCTAAAGAAGGCCGCTGGGTCAACATTGGTCGTCTGGACATCAACACCACCGGCTTGCTGATGTTCACCACCGACGGTGAGTTGGCCAACCGCTTGATGCACCCGTCGTTTGAAATGGACCGTGAATACGCCGTCCGTGTGCGTGGCGAAGTCGATGACGACATGCTGCTGCGTCTGAAAACCAGCGTGGTGCTGGAAGACGGCCCGGCACGCTTCACCGATATCAAGCAAGCGCCAGGCGGTGAAGGTTTCAACCACTGGTATCACTGCGTGGTGATGGAAGGTCGCAACCGCGAAGTGCGTCGCCTGTGGGAATCCCAAGGGCTGGTGGTCAGCCGCTTGAAGCGCGTGCGTTACGGTCCGGTGTTCCTCAACTCCGACCTGCCGATGGGCCGCTGGCGCGAAATGAGCCAGTACGAAGTTGACGTTCTCAGTGCCGAAGTCGGCCTGACGCCTGTGGCTCAGCCGCAGATGAACGCCAAGGTCAAAGACAAAATGGAACGTTTGCAGCGTCAATCGTCTCGCCCTCTGGGTAAAGGCGAGCGCGTACGTACGTTGCGTCCAGCCAACCCGGCTCCGGCAGGCGAGCGTCCAGCCCGTCAGCCACAGGTGACCGGCAGCGAGCGCGATCGTCCGCGCGCGGATTCTACGGGTCGCGATCAGCGTCCTGCAGGGCCGCGTTCGGATTCGTCGAGTCGTGGTCCGCGTCCAGCTACCGGCCGTACCGACTCGGCTAACCGTCCGTTGCGTGGCCGCAGCGAAGGTGCCGATCGTCCAGCGCGCAAGCCGCGTGAAGACGGTGACAGCGCTCCGCGTACGCCGCGCAGCGATTCTGTCGAGCGTTCTCCTCGTGCACCGCGTGGCGATTCGCCACGCACGCCGCGCCCTGCTGCCGGTCGTTCTGACAGCCGTGGCACGCCAGTGGCCGAGCGTCCTAGTGACGTGAGCAAGCGTCCGGGCAAGCCTAAACAGCAGCGTCCAGGCATTGTTCTGGTGGACAACGGCAAGCCTTCGGGCAAGCGCAACGGCCCACCGGCAGGCTCCGGTCAGCGTCCGGGCTTTGGTCGTCGCAAGCCGCAGTAATCGCGTGCGGTGAACAAAAAACGCCAATCGAAAGATTGGCGTTTTTTTTTGTTTGATGATTGTCGCTTACCTTCGATAGCTGACCGACCGAATAGCTTTCCAGCACGCCTGGACCCTTTCGGCGGTGTACACTACCTCGCGTTTTTTCTGTGATTCAACGGCGTAACTGCGCATCCAACACATTCAGGGCTATCCGCCTTGTTGCACTCCGCTGCGTCATGAGCGCGGTGGATTCGGTTCCGTCACAGACAATAAAAATCAGGTGACTATCAATGAGTGAACAAAACTCACATTCGGGCGAGCTGAAGCGCGGCCTTAAAAACCGCCATATCCAGCTGATTGCGCTGGGCGGCGCTATCGGCACAGGCTTGTTCCTTGGTTCGGCAGGCGTGCTCAAGTCGGCCGGTCCGTCGATGATTCTCGGCTACGCGATCTGCGGCTTTATCGCTTTCATGATCATGCGCCAGCTCGGCGAAATGATTGTCGAAGAGCCGGTGGCCGGTTCCTTCAGTCATTTCGCTCACAAATACTGGGGCGGCTTTGCGGGCTTCCTCTCTGGCTGGAACTGCTGGGTACTTTATATTCTGGTTGGCATGTCGGAGCTCACGGCGGTCGGCAAGTACGTGCATTACTGGTGGCCAGAGATTCCGACCTGGGCCTCGGCCGCCGTATTCTTTGTGATGATCAATGCGGTCAACCTGGCCAACGTCAAGGTGTTCGGGGAAGCCGAGTTCTGGTTCGCCATCATCAAGGTCGTGGCCATTGTCGGCATGATCGCCCTCGGCAGCTACCTGTTGGTCAGCGGCAACGGCGGCCCGCAAGCGGCAGTGAGTAACCTGTGGGAGCACGGTGGCTTCTTCCCCAATGGGGTCAAAGGTCTGGTGATGGCATTGGCGATCATCATGTTTTCCTTTGGTGGCCTGGAAATGCTCGGTTTCACCGCAGCAGAAGCCGACCAGCCGAAAACCGTGATTCCCAAGGCCATCAATCAAGTGATCTACCGGATACTGATTTTCTACATCGGCGCCTTGGTCGTACTGCTTTCGTTGACCCCGTGGGACAGCCTGCTTGCGAGCCTCAATGCCTCCGGCGATGCCTACAGCGGCAGCCCGTTCGTGCAAGTGTTCTCGATGTTGGGCAGCAACACGGCGGCGCACATTCTCAACTTCGTGGTGTTGACAGCCGCCTTGTCGGTCTATAACAGCGGCACCTACTGCAACAGCCGGATGTTGTTAGGCATGGCAGAGCAGGGCGATGCACCTAAAGCGTTGGCGCAGGTCGATAAGCGTGGTGTGCCGGTTCGGGCGATTGCTGTGTCGGCGTTGGTGACGTTCGTTGCGGTGGTGCTCAACTATCTGGTCCCACAAAATGCGCTGGAACTGCTGATGTCGCTGGTGGTGGCCACGCTTGTGATCAACTGGGCGATGATCAGCTACTCACACCTGAAGTTCCGCCAGCACATGGTGCGTACGCATCAGACGCCCTTGTTCAAGGCGTTCTGGTACCCGTACGGCAACTATCTGTGCCTGGCTTTCGTGGTGTTCATCCTCGGCATCATGTTGTTGATTCCAGGCATTCAGGTGTCGGTTTACGCGATTCCGGTCTGGTTGCTGGTGATGTGGGTTTGCTACAACGTCAAAAACAAGCGCAGTGATGCGGCTGGCGTGAAGGCGTTGACGTAGTGCTTCTATGCGGGTGATTGCTAACAATTCAGCACGATAAGAGGCCGCGTAGTGCCTTTAAACAACTGACTTGGTGGTGCGGGTCAGCGCGATACCCGGTTGGGGAATATATCAACCGGGTAAAGGCGCTTATGCCATCCTGACTTCGTCCAACAGCTCGGGGTGACGATCAAGCACCTTGAGCAGCTTCACCAACGCCAATGGCGGCTTGGTCTTGCCATTCTCGTATCGCGAGAACGCATTGATGCCACCGCCGAAAATCTCCGCAGCCTCACGCTGATCGAGCGCAAGCTTTTTACGGACCGTGGAGATAAAGCCAGGATCGACAATGGAGGCATTTATCTGCTTGTTGAACGCCAGCATCGCAGTGCTGACTCGGGTCGATTCGACGATATCAAGCACAGACTCGCCGCAGGCCGGGCAGTAGTCGCCGGTGACGGACGGAATAACTGTTGATTCATTTTTGTAGGTGTACGGCATATCGCGAGTGTCATGTACCAGTTCAGCCGCTGCACACGATGGACATTTCATGTTCATAGCTCCTTGAAGGACACGATGAGCACATCATCAATGACCGTGAGTTTTAGATAAACCTCCCCGGCTACGCTGGTGTGCCGGTACACGTCCTGCCAAACCTTATGATCGGCGTGCGTGGTCATGCTTTTGTAGAAGTCTGCCGGGGCCAGTGCCATGACAACGCTGATAATGCCTTCAAAGTCGAAGCCGAGCGCGGCACCGCCAGCCAGCGCTGATCAGGTTGACCGCACCTTGCCGGCTTCGATCAAGGCTTTGACAATGGGTAGCTTGCAGTGGGGTGCTTTTTTCTCCATAAATCGAAACTAACCTACTTGGTTTTTTTTGGCAAGTTGGTTAGTGGGCTATCAGTCGAATTTGCTTGGTCATTTTCCCGTTTCTTTCCCGCTTTGTGTGGAAAGGTACGTTGGAGAGTGGGCCATTGAGATAATAGAAAACCGTTTAACAGCCCATTAATCAAGGCTTTTGTGGTGCTACAGAGGCATACGGAATGTGTATGGAAGACCTATGTTGATAGTTTCCAGCAACGTGCATCTACCCGATGCCGAAATCGAGTTGACTGCCATCCGCGCTCAAGGCGCGGGTGGGCAGAACGTCAACAAGGTGTCGAGCGCAGTGCACTTGCGCTTCGATATCACTGCGTCGTCGTTGCCGCCGTTCTATAAGGAGCGGTTGCTGGCGTTGCGCGACAGCCGTATCACCGGCGACGGCGTGATCGTCATCAAGGCCCAGCAATACCGCACTCAGGAGCAGAACCGTGCCGACGCACTGGAACGCCTGAGCGAATTGATCATCAATGCGGCCAAGGTCGAAAAGAAACGACGCCCGACCAAGCCCACCCTGGGCTCGAAAAAGCGTCGTCTTGAAAGCAAAAGCCAGCGCGGCAACATTAAAGCCGGGCGCGGCAAGGTGGATTTCTAGGCCGGACCGCGAAGGTGATCCTGCCGGAGCAAAATCTAAACCGTGTAATCCCGTACAGGCTTCGTCTGGCGGTACAGATAGACACTGAGCAGCAGGCCGGCCATGGCCGCCAGCGCTGCAAACAGAAAGATCGAAGCAAAGCCGAAGCCAGCGGCAATCGCGCCAGCAACGGGGCCGGTAATACCCAGTGAGAGGTCGATGAACAGTGAGTACGCGCCCACAGCCGCCCCACGGCTAGAGGCCGGTACCAGATTCACAGCCTCGACACCCAGCGCCGGGAACACCAATGAGAAGCCAAAACCGGTGAGTGCAGCCCCGGCCAGGGCCAATGTTGGTGTGGGTGCAAGCCACAACAACAGCAAGCCAATGCTTTCCACCGACAGACAGGCAATCGCCACCCGGAAGCCGCCCAGGCGGTTGATCAAGTTACCGAACAGTAACCGTGCGCCGATGAAACAGGCGCCGAACAGGCTCAGGCATAGCACTGCGTTCGGCCAGCTATGGCTGGCGTAATAGAGGGTGATGAAGGTGGCGATGGTGCCAAAACCAATCGAACCGAGCGCCAGCCCCGTGCCGTGAGGCAATACTCGACCCAGGACATGCAGAAAGGGCATGCGCTCTCCATGAACAATGGGTGCGGCTTGCTTGGGCCATGCCAGCGCGAAACCGATACTGGCGAGCAGGATGATACTCACGCCCATGCTCCATAAGCCGAGCTGCTGGACCAGCAGCACGCCCATGGGGGCGCCTATTGCCAGCGCGCCATAACTGGCGATGCCGTTCCAGGAAATGACTTTGGCGGTGTTTTGCGCGCCGACCCGACCGATGCCCCAGCCAATCGAGCCTGAGCCCACTAGGCTTTCCGCGCTGCCTAACACCAGTCGACCGATTAGCAGGCTGATCAGACTGAGCATCGGCATGCTTTGTAGCCAGGCCGAGAGCAGCATGAACACGCCGCTGAGACCGCACCCAGCCAAACCGTAAAGCACAGCTTTTTTGCTGCCAAGGTTGTCGATGATGCGGCTTGCATAGGGGCGACTGAGCAGCGTGGCCAGGTATTGCACGCTGATCACCAGGCCAGCGGCCACGGCGCCAAACCCTAAATCACTGTGCACGTAGCCGGGGAGGACGGCGAGGGGAATGCCGATGTTCAGATAACCGATAAACGTGAACAGGACGATAGAAACGACCTGCAGCGTAACGGCCATAGGTCGTTGTGAGGCGGCAGACGGGGTGTCTTGCATGGGTAAAATCCACGGTTGCGACAGCGTTGGAAAATGCTCAAGGTGTAGCGGAAGAATCGTTTCAGCTTGAGGCGCGCTCAAGGCTGCTTATGATAGCGGCGGTTGAGGCGATGCAGGGGAGGGTGAAGGCAAAACGTTGAAATAACGTGCTTATGACGCGGTGCCGCTAGCGGGTGCGAGCAATTGCGAAGCCACCAAGGCTGCCAGCGCATTTTCCTGGGTGCCGAAACGCTTGAGCAGCGCCGCCTTTTTTTCAGCGTTGAGGCGACCCCAGATGTCGATCATCTTCTCAGTGGTGCCCATTACGACGCTGGCTTGGGTGTCGGTGAGGTCGGTCATGGCAGGTTCCACCGTTGTTTAAGGCTGTTTTGCTCAGGAGCGGTCTTGTTTAGGGACGCTATCTGCAGCGGGTGCGGCAGGTATAACAGGCCGTATGAAACCAGGTAAAGAATACGGGTTTGGCATACGGCCTGGGAAAGTCGCCGTCAGTGTTTGTGTTTGACGCTGCGGCTGTCTTCAGTTTTGGCAGGGCTGGCCTTCAACTCGGTTTTTTTGTTTGGCTCTTGGTGGGCTGAGGGGGTCTGCTCAGGTTCTGGCAGGCTTGGGAAAGGAAAGTTAGGGATTTCATGCATCGTCGTCGCTCCGCGCAAGATCTGATTGAAGGTTGCTGGAAAGATCAGTGCTTTTAAAAAGCTTGGGCAGGATACAGCACTGGAAATGACAAACAGGTTTTTTATGACCGCCTTTTGTCACTTAAAGACACACGGCACGACGAATGACGAACCATAACGGCATAACGCAGTCGCGCCCTGACAGGGCGCGATGTTTGAAGCGGCAAGTGATTGGTTTCAGCAAACGGCGGCGATGGCCTGGGCCAGTAGATCCAGGCGCGAAGCATCAATCCCCGCGATATTGGCGCGTCCGGCACTGACCAGATAAACGCTGTGCTCATGGCGCAATCGCGCCACCTGATCATCATTCAGGCCGGTGTAGGAGAACATGCCGCGTTGCACGCCGATATGGGCGAAACGCTCGCCCAGGCCCAGCGGGGTCAACGCCTCGACCAAGCCTGCGCGCAGTTGCGCAATACGTGCGCGCATCTCTTCCACTTCATCGGCCCACAGGCTTTTCAGCTCGGGATCGCCGAGGATCTCGGCAACGATGGCCGCGCCATGATCTGGCGGGTTCGACCACAGGTTTCGCGCGATTGAAGAAAGCTGACTGCGTACATCCAGCAGTTTGTCTGCAGTACTGGCACACACCAGCAGGGCACCAGTACGTTCGCGGTACAGGCCGAAGTTTTTCGAGCAGGAACTGGTGATCAGTAACTCGGGCAAAGCCTCCGCGAACAGGCGCACTGCCCAGGCGTCTTGCTCCAGACCGTCGCCGAACCCCTGATACGCGAAATCGATCAATGGCAGCAGATCGCGACTGCGCACGATGTCCAGCACCTGTCGCCAATCGTCGTGGGACAGATCGAAGCCGGTGGGGTTGTGGCAGCAGGCATGCAGCAGCACGACGTCGCCACGTGGCACCTGATTCAAGGTGGCGAGCATGGCCTCGACGTTGAGGCGATTGTCGCTGCCCACGTACGGGTAATGACTGACCATGAGCCCGGCTTTGGCAAAGATGGTTTCATGGATCGGCCAGGTCGGGTCGCTCAGCCAGATACCGCGTCCCGGCAGGCAGTCAGCGATAAAGTCCGCGCACAGACGCAGGGCGCCGGTACCGCCTGGCGTCTGGGTCGCGCCAACGCGCTTGCTTGCCAGTAA
Organism: Pseudomonas sp. UMAB-08; assembly: GCF_900095225.1. GTDB lineage: Bacteria > Pseudomonadota > Gammaproteobacteria > Pseudomonadales > Pseudomonadaceae > Aquipseudomonas. The sequence continues at coordinate 29,674 of NZ_LT607438.1, read as the reverse complement.
CGGCGAATCCTTGCCCAGCACCAACTCGCTGATCAGCGCGCCAAAGCGAGGCTCGCCATGACCGCCGATGTAGGTTTTGGTGGTTTGGGTGTCCAGCAGGCGCTGCTCGGCCAGCTTGACCGAGCGCAGGATCGGCGTCAGGCCCAATGCATCTTTATAGACGCCGACGCCAAGGTCGAATTTGTTCGGGTTCGGATCAGCCGCGTAAGCGTCGATCAACCCGAGAATCGGGTCGCCGGGCACTCGCTGGATGTCGTTGAAATGCATTACTTGCGGCCCTCGGCGCTTTTGGCCACTTCGTCAGTACGCGCGGCCATAATGAAATCGTTACGGTGCAGCCCTTTGATCGAGTGGCTCCACCAGGTCACGGTCACTTTGCCCCATTCGGTGAGCAAGCCAGGGTGATGACCCTCGGCTTCGGCAATTTCGCCGACAGCGTTGGTGAACGCAAGCGCGAACTTGAAATTCTTGAACAGGAAGACTTTTTCCAACTGCATCACGCTGTCGCGAACTTCGATGTTCCAGTCGGGGATCTGCTTGATCAGAATCGGCAATTCTTCATCGCTGACGTGTGGGGCGTCAGCGCGGCAGGCTACGCAATGGGCTTGGTTAAGAGTGCTCATAAATGGGTTCCTGATCAGGCAGCTTTGGGTTTGGGTGGGAATTTCGGTGCGTGCAGACCTAGCTGCATGCCTTGTTGGACCATGCCCATGATGTCTTCGTGGGCCAGGTCGAACAGCCGTTTCAGATTTGGCAGGACAAAGTACAAGGGCTGGAGGATATCGATCCGATACGGGGTGCGCATTGCATCCAGCGGATCGAACGCCTGATGTTCAGGCGCGGACGACAGGCTGTAAACCGTTTCTTTGGGCGAGGACAGAATGCCGCCACCGTAGATTCGACGGCCTTGCGGGGTGTCCACCAGGCCGAACTCGATGGTCATCCAGTACAGGCGCGCCAGGTAGACGCGCTGTTCCTTGGTCGCACTCAAGCCGAGCTTGCCATAGGTGTGGGTGAATTCGGCGAACCACGGGTTGGTCAGCAACGGGCAGTGACCAAAGATCTCGTGAAAAATGTCCGGCTCTTGCAGGTAGTCCAGTTCCGCTTCGCTACGAATGAACGTTGCCACCGGGAACTGTTTGTTGGCCAATAATTCGAAGAAGGTCTGGAACGGAATCAGGGCCGGGACGCGAGCGACTTGCCAGCCAGTGGCCGCGCCGAGGACTTTATTGACTTCACCCAATTGCGGGATGCGGTCATGGGGCAGTCCGAGTTGTTCGATGCCTTCAAGGTACTCCTGGCAGGCGCGGCCTTCGATCACCTTCAGTTGTCGAGTGATCAGGGTATTCCACACCGCATGCTCGGCAGCTGGGTAGTCGATAAAGCCGTTTGCGTCGGGCTCACGAGCTACGTAATGCGTTTGCGTCATGTTGCTCTCCTGGGGGCAATTCGTTGTTGTTATAAGGAGCTGTTATGGCTCTAGAGATAACTCAAACGACTCGTCCTGACAGCAGGTGGAATAGGGTATGCCTTAAAGAATAGACTGCTTTTCGTAACGATAAGTTTACGAAAGCGCTGCCGTGCCGTAATCCTTGTGTCGGAATGAGGTGATTTACACGCTTGCTGTCAGGTAATCGTTACGGATAATTTAGGCATACAGAAAATACCCGCCCGACAGACAGGATCGAATCGTTCATGCGTATCAAAGTGCACTGTCAAAACCGCATCGGCATCCTTCGCGACATTCTCAATTTGTTGGTCGAGTACGGGATCAACGTGGCGCGTGGTGAAGTGGGCGGCGAGCATGGCAACGCGATTTATCTGCATTGCCCAAACCTGATCAATCTGCAATTTCAGGCGATGCGTCCCAAGTTCGAGGCAATTGGCGGTGTATTCGGGGTCAAGCGCGTAGGGTTGATGCCCAGCGAACGGCGGCACATGGAGCTTAATGCGCTGCTTGGCGCGCTGGAGTTCCCCGTGTTGTCTATCGACATGAGCGGCTCCATCGTCGCGGCCAACCGCGCGGCGGCGCAGCTGCTGGGGGTGCGGGTCGATGAAGTACCGGGTATTGCGTTGTCGCGCTACGCCGAAGATTTCGATTTGCCAGCACTGGTTCGCACCAACAAATCACGAATCAACGGGCTGCGGGTCAAGGTCAAGGGCGATGTGTTTCTTGCCGACATCGCGCCGTTGCAATCGGAGCACGATGACAGCGAAGCCATGGCCGGTGCGGTGTTGACCCTGCACCGGGCAGATCGGGTCGGCGAGCGCATCTATCAGGTGCGCAAACAAGAGCTGCGCGGCTTCGACAGTATTTTCCAGAGTTCCAGGGTCATGGCCGCCGTAGTCCGCGAGGCTCGACGCATGGCGCCCCTGGACGCTCCGTTGCTGATTGAAGGCGAAACGGGGACCGGTAAAGAATTGTTGGCGCGGGCCTGCCACCTTGCCAGTCCGCGGGGACAATCGCCGTTGATGGCGCTCAACTGCGCTGGACTGCCGGAATCCATGGCCGAAACCGAGCTGTTTGGTTATGGCCCCGGCGCATTTGAAGGTGCGCGGGCCGAAGGCAAGCTGGGGTTGCTGGAGCTGACCGCAGGCGGCACGCTGTTCCTGGATGGTGTCGGCGAGATGAGTTCGCGTCTGCAGGTCAAGCTGCTGCGCTTCCTGCAGGATGGCTGCTTCCGCCGGGTCGGCAGCGATGAAGAGGTTTACCTGGATGTACGGGTGATGTGTGCGACGCAGGTTGATCTGTCTGAGCTGTGTGCCAGAGGTGAGTTCCGCCAGGACCTTTATCATCGGCTCAACGTGTTATCGCTGCACATCCCACCGCTTCGCGAATGCCTGGACGGTTTACCCCTGCTGGTTGACTACTTTCTCGACCAGGCAAGCCGGCAGATTGGCTGTCCTTTGCCCAAACTGGCGCCTGCCGCCATGGAGCGTCTGAGTCATTACCGTTGGCCTGGTAACGTGCGGCAGTTGGAGAACGTCCTGTTTCAGGCAGTTTCTCTGTGCGAAGACGGTATTGTCCGCGCCGAACATATACGACTTCCGGACTACGGTATGCGCCAGCCATTGGGGGATTTTTCGTTGGAAGGGGGGCTGGATGAAATCGTCGGGCGTTTCGAAAAGGCGGTGTTGGAACGCCTCCATTCGGAGTACCCAAGTAGCCGGCAGTTGGGCAAGCGTTTGGGTGTTTCACACACGACAATTGCCAATAAGTTGCGTGAGTATCACGTGGATAAATAAACATGATCAGGGTCAGCATTAAGCGCTATAAAGCCGGGTGCATGATCAGTGATAAAGAAATTAATACGCTGCGAATAGAGTGGCGGTCTTTATCGGGTGTGTTAATGCGCTCCACTCAAACAGGTGTGACGTGCGTTGATTAAATAAGCGATCGGTTGTTCTGAGTTTACATGCGTCAACGCCTCCTGGAATGCTCCAGGAGGCGTTGACGTGGTGATTGAGGGGGCGGTGTGCTGATGAATCAACCATCGATACAACCGTTACCCATGACACGGTACTCGAGTATGTGTTGTACACCTTTCGAGTCTTCATACGTCATGCGGGCAGGCACGACCTCGCAGACGTTCGGGATGTCGCTCATCGAAACGACTTTAGCGATGTCCAGATGAGTGGCATACGTGTATTCCTCCACGGGAGGCGTCGAGTTGACTGCCACGGCGGTTGTTTCGGCCGCCATCGCAGCAACACTAAAACTACTCAGGGCCATGACCATCAATGCAACTTTCATTTCTAATGTCCTTATTGCTGTCTTGAAAGAGTGCCTGGTTCTTGTGGAACCAGGCGTGTCACTAAGTTTACAGGTTGATTAACATGCCATTGTGGGGGCTGTTACGTGTTAATCGTTTGCCGGTTGGCGAGATAAATTATAGGCCTGCCGGGTGGGTTCATATATGAAGTGTTTTGATAAAGACTATTGATGAAACCTGTAACAATCGAGGCACGAAAAATGACGGCATCCATCATCGGTGGCGCGACAGATCGTCGCGGGGAGGCGCGGCATATCATCGCAGGAGAATGGGGGTCTATAGTAGTAGGCTTGCTTGCGACCGGTAAGACCATCGTCGAATGGCCTGAAGGGGGCAGGAAAGATACAACGGGTTCATAAAACAACAACTATCCACCGAGGTAACAACGATGAGTGCGGCTTCCGTCTATCCTGTGCGTCCAGAGGTTGCGGCTACAACGCTGACCGATGAGGCAACCTACAAGGCCATGTATCAGCAGTCGGTGGTCAACCCTGATGGTTTCTGGCGTGAGCAGGCCCAGCGCCTGGATTGGATTCAGCCCTTCACCACGGTCAAGCAGACCTCCTTCGACGACCACCATGTCGACATTAAATGGTTCGCTGACGGCACGTTGAACGTCTCCTACAACTGCCTGGACCGCCATTTGGCCGAGCGCGGCGATCAGATCGCAATCATCTGGGAAGGCGACGATCCTTCCGAACACCGCAACATCACCTATCGCGAGCTGCACGAAGAAGTCTGCAAGTTCGCCAACGCATTGCGCGGCCAGGATGTGCACCGCGGCGATGTAGTCACTATTTATATGCCAATGATCCCCGAAGCTGTGGTCGCCATGTTGGCCTGTACCCGGATTGGCGCAATCCACTCAGTCGTGTTCGGTGGCTTCTCGCCGGAAGCGCTGGCGGGGCGGATCATCGATTGCAAATCGAAAGTCGTCATTACCGCAGACGAAGGTCTGCGTGGCGGCAAGCGCACGGCGTTGAAAGCTAACGTCGACCTGGCGCTGACCAATCCGGAAACCGCCAGCGTGCAGAAGATTATTGTCTGCAAGCGCACGGGCGGCGACATCGCCTGGCACCAGCATCGCGATATTTGGTACGAAGACTTGATGAAGGTCGCCTCCAGCCATTGCGCGCCCAAAGAAATGGGTGCCGAAGAGGCGCTGTTCATTCTCTACACCTCTGGCTCCACCGGCAAACCCAAAGGCGTGCAGCACACCACGGGTGGCTATCTGTTGTATGCCGCGCTGACCCATGAGCGTGTATTCGACTACAGACCAGGTGAGGTTTATTGGTGCACCGCCGACGTGGGCTGGGTCACTGGGCACACGTATATCGTCTACGGCCCGCTGGCCAATGGCGCGACCACGTTGTTGTTCGAAGGGGTGCCGAACTACCCGGACATTACGCGTGTGTCGAAGATCATCGACAAGCACAAGGTCAATATCCTCTACACCGCACCGACTGCCATTCGCGCCATGATGGCCGAAGGTCAGGCGGCAGTGAAAGATGCAGACGGTTCAAGCCTGCGCCTGCTCGGTTCGGTCGGTGAGCCGATCAACCCGGAAGCCTGGACGTGGTACTACAACACTGTCGGCAAGGGCCGCTGCCCGATTGTCGACACCTGGTGGCAGACCGAAACCGGCGGCACGTTGATGAGCCCGCTGCCAGGCGCTCACGCGCTCAAGCCGGGCTCGGCGGCGCGACCATTCTTCGGCGTCGTGCCGGGGCTTGTGGATAACCTGGGCAACCTGATCGAAGGTGCGGCTGAAGGTAACCTGGTCATTCTCGACTCTTGGCCGGGTCAGGCGCGCACGTTGTACGGTGATCATGATCGTTTCGTTGATACGTACTTCAAGACTTTTCGTGGCATGTACTTCACGGGCGACGGCGCACGTCGTGACGAAGACGGTTACTACTGGATCACTGGGCGCGTGGATGACGTGCTCAACGTTTCCGGGCACCGCATGGGTACTGCTGAAATCGAAAGTGCGATGGTTGCCCATCAGAAAGTCGCCGAAGCCGCTGTCGTCGGCGTACCGCATGACCTCAAAGGGCAGGGCATTTATGTCTACGTCACCCTCAATGGCGGCGAAGAGCCTAGCGAAGCGCTGCGCCTGGAGTTGAGAAACTGGGTGCGCAAGGAAATCGGTCCGATCGCTTCGCCGGATTTCATCCAGTTTGCGCCGGGGCTGCCGAAGACTCGTTCCGGCAAAATCATGCGTCGTATCCTGCGCAAGATTGCCACCGGGGAATACGATGGTTTGGGTGATATCTCCACCTTGGCTGATCCGAGTGTCGTGCAGCAGCTGATCAATGAACACAAGTCTATGAACGCCGCCTGATCCCAGGCTCAGAAACGCCCCGCCCGGTGTACGCCTGGCGGGGCGTTTTTGTGTGCGCTATTGGGTGGCCGAACGCATTGCGCAAAGCCATTCGCGCCTAAGGGGTGCGTTCTTGCTGGCCCACAGAATCGAACTCGGAACGAGATATATATCGGCTTCACCACCGGTACCCCTTCTTTGTTACCGGCGCGCAGCCAGGTAACCAAATGTGTAACCGTCTGCTCTCTTTCGGGGTCGAGAGGAACGCTCCGCAGGATTCGGGTGCAATTTCCAGCACTCTGAAAACAAGTCGACACGCCAGACTTGCCGGAATAGAAGCCTTTGCCAATAATAGGCCCGCAACTTGCAATAAATATTGGTTTTATGTCTTTTGGCTTTGCATAATCTGCAGGGCCTGTCAATATTTCGGGTCTGCTTTCTCAGTGCTTCTATAACTAGTTGTCGCATTGAAGAAATATCGACTTCGGGCCTGTCGTTAAAATGCCAATCAATCGCTCAAGGCTTTTCGTGTGACTTTTCGTGTGAAAGGTCAGACACGGCCGCCCCAGCGTCGCTATCCATGCTGACCCTTCGCATATTGGGCCATCGCTCACTCTGCCATTTGTCGCCCTAAACCGACGGAGTCCTAATAATGAAGAAACTCATGCTTCTCGGCGCCTTGGCGCTGTCCGTGTTGGCACAGCCGACGTTCGCTGATGAAAAACCATTCAAGATCGGTATCGAGGCTGCGTACCCTCCCTTCGCCTCCAAAGCCCCGGACGGCAGCATCGTTGGTTTCGATTACGACATCGGCAATGCGCTGTGTGAAGAAATGAAGGTCAAGTGCACATGGGTCGAGCAGGAATTCGATGGTCTGATCCCGGCGCTCAAAGTGCGCAAGATCGACGCCATCCTGTCTTCGATGTCCATCACTGAAGATCGCAAGAAGTCGGTTGATTTCACCAATAAGTACTACAACACGCCTGCACGTCTGGTCATGAAAGACGGCACCGTCATCAGCGCAAGTCTCGCTGAGCTGAAAGGCAAGAAAATCGGCGTGCAACGCGGTTCGATCCATGACCGTTTCGCCAAGGAAGTACTCGAACCTCTGGGCGCCGAGATCAAGCCGTACGGCTCGCAGAATGAAATCTACCTGGACGTCGCCGCTGGCCGACTCGATGGCACCCTGGCTGACGCGACCCTGTTGCAAGACGGTTTCCTCAATACCGACGCAGGCAAGGGTTATGCCTTTGCAGGCCCTGCGTTCACCGACGCCAAATACTTCGGCGACGGCATCGGTATCGCCGTGCGTAAGGGCGACAAGGCTGATCTGGACAAAATCAACGCGGCCATCGCTACGATTCGTGCCAACGGCAAGTACAAGCAGATTCAGGACAAATACTTCAATTTTGATATCTACGGCGAGTAAGTACATCGCGTAACACTCGCAATGGCGCTAGCAGCGGTGGCTCTGCACTGTCTGGTTAGCGCCATTTTTCATTCTCATGCTTGAGGACCTGAATCATGTTGAAAGGCTACGGGGCTGTCATCCTCGATGGCGCATGGCTGACGCTGCAGCTCGCCTTGTCGTCCATGGCCCTGGCGATCGTCCTCGGTTTGATTGGCGTGGCATTGCGTTTGTCGCCGGTGCGCTGGCTGGCCTGGTTAGGTGATCTGTACTCCACGGTCATTCGCGGGATCCCCGATCTGGTTTTGATTCTGCTGATTTTCTATGGCGGCCAGGATCTGCTCAACTATATTGCACCGTTGCTCGGCTACGATGACTACATTGATCTGAACCCGCTCCTGGCCGGTATCGGTACGCTGGGTTTCATCTTCGGCGCGTACCTGTCGGAGACCTTTCGGGGGGCGTTCATGGCGATTCCCAGAGGGCAGGCTGAAGCCGGCATGGCCTATGGCATGAGCAGTTTCAAAGTGTTCTTCCGGATTCTGGTGCCACAGATGATTCGCCTGGCGATCCCCGGGTTTACCAATAACTGGCTGGTACTGACCAAGGCCACTGCGCTGATTTCCCTGGTCGGTCTGCAAGACATGATGTTCAAGGCCAAGCAGGCGGCAGATGCCACCCGCGAACCCTTTACTTTCTTCCTGGCAGTGGCTGCGATGTACCTGGTGATCACCAGCGTGTCGTTACTCGCCCTGCGTTATCTTGAGAAGCGCTACTCGGTAGGCGTAAGGGCGGCTGATCTATGATCTTCAACTACAACGTCATCTGGGAAAGTTTTCCGCTGTATTTCGGTGGCCTGCTGATCACCCTCAAGTTACTGACCATCTCCCTGGTATTCGGTCTGCTCGTCGCTTTGCCGTTGGGCCTGATGCGCGTGTCGAAACAACAGTGGGTCAACATGCCTGCCTGGCTGTACACCTATGTGATTCGCGGCACGCCGATGTTGGTACAACTGTTTTTGATCTACTACGGGCTGGCTCAGTTTCAGATCGTGCGCGACAGCATCTTCTGGCCATGGCTGTCCAGTGCGACGTTTTGCGCCTGCCTGGCTTTCGCGATCAATACCAGCGCCTACACCGCCGAAATCATCGCCGGCAGCTTAAGGTCGACACCGGCTGGCGAGATCGAAGCGGCCAAGGCCATGGGCATGTCCCGCTCGAAAATGTACCGGCGGATTCTGCTGCCCTCGGCGTTGCGCCGGGCGCTGCCGCAGTACAGCAATGAAGTGATCATGATGCTGCAGACCACCAGTCTGGCCTCCACCGTGACCTTGATTGACATCACCGGTGCGGCGCGCACGGTCAACGCTCAATACTACTTGCCGTTCGAGGCCTACATCACCGCCGGCGCGTTCTACTTGTGTCTGACCTTTATTCTCGTGCGACTGTTCAAGATGGCCGAACGTCGCTGGCTGGGCTACCTCGCCCCACGCAGGGCCTGAACCATGCAACGTATCGATCATTCATTGCCGTGGAGCAGCCTCGGCACCGAGCGTCAGTTAAGCGTGTTCCGATTCGGCAGCGGCGAGCGCAAGGCCTATATCCAGGCCAGCCTGCACGCCGATGAACTACCGGGCATGCGCACGGCCTGGGAGCTGAAAAAGCGCCTGATGCAACTCGAAGAGCAAGGGGTGCTCAAGGGTGTCATCGAGTTGGTGCCGGTGGCCAATCCCATTGGCTTGGGGCAGTTGCTACAAGGTGCTCATCAAGGCCGTTTCGAGTTTGGCAGCGGCAAGAATTTCAACCGTGATTTTCCCGAACTGAGCGAGTCGGTGGCCGAGCTGCTGAAAGGCCAGTTGGGCGATGATCCGCATGCTAATACCCGACTGATCCGTCAAGCAATGACCTTCGCTTTGGACGCGTTACCGGCGCCGGGCAGCGAGTTGCAGGGGCTGCAGCGTTTACTCCTGAGCCATGCCTGTACCGCCGATGTGGTGCTGGACCTGCATTGCGACGCCGAAGCGGCGCTGCATATGTATGCCTTGCCGCAGCACTGGCCGCAGTGGCGGTCGCTGTCGGCGCACTTGAACGTGAGCGTCGCCTTGCTGGCGGAGGAGTCTGGCGGCAGCTCGTTTGATGAAGCGTGTTCGCTGCCATGGTTGCGTCTGTCACAGATTTTTCCTGAGGCGCAGATCTTGTTGGCGTGTCTGGCGACGACCCTTGAATTGGGTGGGCAGGCCGACACTGGCAAGGATGAGGCTCAGGCACATGCCGAAGGCATTCTGGCGTTCCTTGCCGAGCAGGGTTTTATTGGCGGTGACTGGCCGCAACCTGCATACGAGGCGTGCGAAGGGATGCCGTTCGAAGGCACGTACCTGCACTTTGCGCCCCATCCTGGCGTAGTGACTTATTTATGTCGCGCAGGCGTATGGGTTGATGTCGGCGAACCGTTGTTCGAAGTCATCGATCCCTTGTCCGATCGGGTCAGCACGGTGTGTGCCGGCACGTCCGGCGTGCTGTACGCAACTGAACGGCTACGTTACGCCCAACCTGGTTTCTGGCTGGCCAAAGTGGCAGGGCGTACACCGCTCCGCCACGGGCGCCTGCTCAGCGACTGACTGACTGTTTTGTGAGAACCGAAAGCATGAACAAACTGGAAGTCCAAGACCTGCATAAACGCTATGGCAGTCATGAAGTGCTCAAGGGCGTTTCCCTGACGGCCAAGGCTGGGGATGTGATCAGCATCATCGGCTCCAGCGGCTCGGGTAAAAGTACCTTTCTGCGCTGCATCAATCTGCTCGAACAGCCCCACGCAGGCAAAATCCTGCTGAACAACGAAGAGCTGAAGCTGGTGGCAAGCAAGGATGGCGCCCTGAAGGCCGCTGACCCTAAACAGCTGCAGCGCATGCGTTCGCGACTGTCGATGGTGTTCCAGCACTTCAATCTCTGGTCACACATGACGGCCATGGAAAACATCATCGAAGCACCGATCCATGTGCTCGGCATGTCGAAAAAAGATGCGCTGGAAAAGGCCGAGCATTACCTGGCCAAGGTGGGTGTCTCGCACCGCAAGCACGCTTACCCGGGGCATATGTCCGGCGGGGAGCAGCAGCGTGTCGCGATTGCTCGTGCATTGGCGATGGAGCCGGAGGTCATGTTGTTCGATGAGCCGACTTCTGCACTTGACCCGGAACTGGTAGGCGATGTACTCAAGGTGATGCAGGCGCTGGCGCAGGAAGGCCGGACCATGGTGGTGGTTACCCATGAAATGGGCTTTGCTCGTGAAGTGTCGAACCAGTTGATCTTCTTGCATCAGGGTGTGGTGGAAGAGCGGGGCGATCCTCGTGAAGTATTGGTTAACCCGCAGTCCGAACGGCTTCAGCAATTCTTGTCCGGCAGCCTGAAATAATCTAAACGTTTTAACGATGCCTTACGCACCAAAACAGGTCATTATTCGGCTCTCTTGATTCATGACCTGGTTTCACCTTAATAAAGATCGAGCGCACTGATGCTCGACCCACAACCGCGAAACGTTTCGGACTGTACGCCATGACTGCCCATCGAATTGGTTTCCTGATTTGGCCCAGCACTAAAGCCATGACGCTGGCGCTGGCCGAGGAAGCCTTGCGTGTTGCACAGCGCGTCCATCCAGAAGTGCTTTACGAATTGCTGTTCCTGCAAGCTGAACCGCCGGTCGAAGGCGCCTGGCAATTGCCCGGCGAGCCTTGGGCCGGGCGTCTGGAAGGTTGCCAGAAGCTGTTTCTGCTGGCCGATGAGCCGCCGGCGCAAATGACTTCGGTGTTGAGCAGTGCGCTCAAACAATTGGTGCGTGCCGGGTGTGTGATCGGTGGTTTATCCGCCGGTGTTTACCCGCTGGCCCAGCTCGGTCTGCTCGATGGTTATCGTGCTGCAGTGCACTGGCGTTGGCAGGATGATTTTGCCGAGCGTTTTCCAAAAGTGATCGCCACCAGTCATTTGTTCGACTGGGACCGTGATCGCCTGACCGCGTGCGGCGGTCTTTCGGTGCTTGATCTGCTGTTGGCAGTTTTGGCGCGTGATCATGGCGCCGAGCTGGCGGGCGCTGTGTCGGAAGAGCTGGTAGTAGAGCGCATCCGAGAGGGTGGCGAGCGTCAGCGCATTCCGCTGCAAAACCGTTTGGGCTCCAGCCATCCGAAGCTGACTCAGGCTGTGCTGCTGATGGAAGCCAATATCGAAGAGCCGTTGACCACCGACGAGATTGCCCAACACGTGTGCGTGTCACGTCGGCAATTGGAGCGGATCTTCAAGCAGTACCTCAATCGTGTCCCGAGCCAGTATTACCTGGAGCTGCGCCTGAACAAGGCACGGCAAATGCTGATGCAGACCAGTAAGTCGATTATCCAGATCGGCTTGTCCTGCGGTTTTTCATCAGGACCGCATTTCTCCAGCGCCTACCGTAACTTCTTCGGCGCCACCCCGCGTGAAGACCGCAACCAGCGCCGCAGCAGCAGCCCGTTCGAGTTGTCATCGGTGCCTTCCGAGCGCGGCTGATTTTTTCTGATGACCCCTTCGCGAATGAATTCGCTCCCACACGTTGCGTAGATCTCCTGTGGGAATTCATTCGCGAAGGCGGCATGTCAGACACACCCTTAAAACGTTTAAACTGCTTTTTTCCGACGCTATATGTCGCATTGCCGAAAGCCACGGAAAAACACGGTTTAGCGCTGTAACAAGTTGTCGCTTGGCGGCAAGGCTGGACCTAAATCAGTCCTTACAATCCTCCCATCGCTTGCCAGTTTCAGGCAGGCGTTCCTCTTCAGGAGACTCCGATGTCCGTTGAGCATGCTCAGGTGCAACGCACCGATTTCGACCAGGTGATGGTCCCTAACTACGCGCCTGCGGGTTTTATCCCCGTGCGCGGTGCGGGTTCCCGAGTCTGGGATCAATCGGGTCGCGAACTGGTCGATTTTACCGGCGGGATCGCCGTGAACGTGCTTGGCCATGCCCACCCGGCGTTGGTCAGCGCCTTGACCGAGCAAGCTAATAAGCTGTGGCATGTCTCTAACGTGTTCACCAACGAGCCCGCCCTGCGTATGGCGAAGAAGCTGGTTGACGCCACGTTCGCCGATCGTGCGTTCTTCTGTAACTCGGGTGCCGAAGCCAACGAAGCAGCTTTCAAGCTGGCGCGCCGAGTAGCATTTGATCTGTACGGCACGGAAAAATACGAAATCATTGCCGCGATCAACAGCTTCCACGGTCGCACGTTGTTCACCGTGAACGTGGGCGGCCAGTCGAAGTATTCCGACGGCTTCGGTCCGAAAATTACGGGCATTACCCACGTTCCGTACAACGATCTTGAGGCGCTGAAAGCCGCCATTTCCGACAAGACCTGTGCCGTGGTACTGGAGCCGGTTCAGGGCGAAAGTGGCGTCATTCCTGCCGAGTTGGCGTACCTGCAAGGTGCTCGCCAGCTGTGTGATGAACACAACGCATTGTTGGTGTTCGATGAAGTGCAGACCGGCATGGGCCGCACAGGTGAACTGTTCGCCTACATGCACTACGACGTGACCCCGGACATCCTCACCAGCGCCAAGAGCCTGGGCGGCGGATTCCCGATTGCCGCGATGCTCACCACCGAAGCACTGGCCAAACACTTGACCGTCGGCACCCACGGCACCACCTATGGCGGCAACCCGCTGGCGTGTGCGGTGGCCGAAGCGGTGATCGATATCGTCAACACCCCGGAAACCCTGGCGGGCGTGAAAGCCAAGCGCGAACTGTTCAAGACCCGTCTTGAAGCCATCGGAGAGCAATACGGCGTATTCACTCATGTGCGTGGCCTGGGTCTGCTGCTCGGTTGCGTCCTCAGCGATGCCTGGAAAGGCAAGGCGAAAGACTTCTTCAACGCCGCTGAAAAAGAAGGCGTGATGGTTCTGCAAGCCGGCCCCGATGTTGTCCGTTTCGCACCGAGTCTGGTGGTGACCGAAGCCGATATCGACGAAGGGCTGGACCGTTTCGAGCGTGCCATCGCCACCTTGACGCAGGCTTGATGAGTATTTGATACAAAACGTTGTATCCCCGGCGTTAGCCATAAAGGCCGGCGTCGGGCATCTTTCTCGTGCTGGGTGGGCTGTAGGCCACGCGGTGTTTTTTTCTGAGTCGGCGGATGTCGACCTGTTTTTCTGGTAAGGAGTGGCACCATGCTGGTGATGCGCCCCGCGCAAATGGCTGATCTGGGCGAAGTACAGCGTCTGGCTGCAGACAGCCCGATTGGTGTCACTTCCCTGCCGGATGATGCCGGCCGTTTGACTGACAAAATCGCGGCTTCGGAAGCATCGTTTGCTGCTGAAGTCAGCTTCAACGGCGAAGAGAGCTATTTCTTTGTCCTCGAAGACAGCGAAACCGGGCGGCTGGTCGGCTGTTCGGGGATCGTCGCTTCGGCGGGGTATTCCGAGCCCTTCTACAGTTTCCGAAATGAGACCTTCGTTCATGCGTCGCGTGAACTGAAGATCCATAACAAGATTCACGTGCTGTCGCAGTGTCACGACCTGACCGGCAATAGCCTGCTGACCAGTTTCTATGTGGTGCCTGAGTTGGTCGGTACAAACTGGTCGGAACTCAACTCTCGTGGACGACTGCTGTTTGTCGCCAGCCACCCGGAGCGTTTCGCCGATTCGGTGGTGACGGAAATCGTGGGCTATAGCGATGAACACGGCGACTCGCCATTCTGGGATGCCATCGGGCGCAATTTCTTCGACCTGAACTATGCCGAGGCCGAGCGCCTGTGCGGCCTGAAAAGCCGGACATTCCTCGCCGAACTGATGCCGCATTACCCGATCTACGTACCGCTGCTACCCGATGCCGCGCAAGAGGCCATGGGCCAGGTTCACCCGCGCGCGCAGGTCACGTTCGACATCCTGATGCGTGAGGGTTTCGAGACCGATCACTACATCGACATCTTCGACGGTGGTCCGACCTTGCATGCGCGAGTGTCCGGCATTCGCTCGATTGCCCAAAGCCGAGTGGTGCCTGTGAAGATGGGTGAAATGGGCAAGGGTGGGCGTCTGTATCTGGTTGCCAATGGTCAGTTGCAGGACTACCGCGCCGTACTGCTGGAACTGGATTGGGCGCCGGGCAAACCGGTCAACCTGAGCCTGGAAGCCGCCGAGGCCCTGGGCGTCGGCGAAGGTGCCAGCGTACGCATTGTTGCGGTTTAACAGATCCGGCCATTCAGTGTCTGGTTTGCAGGTTTAGCGAGATTCGCGGGCTCCCGAGGGCGTCCGGTTGAGGAGATAGCATGATCGTTCGTCCCGTACGCAGCAGCGACTTACCGAAGCTGATCGAGCTGGCGCGCACCACAGGTCCAGGCCTGACGACGCTGCCAGCCAATGAAGAGCGCCTGGCGCATCGAGTCGGCTGGGCCGAGAAAACCTTTCGCGGCGAGGCCGAGCGCGCCGACGCGGACTATCTGTTCGTCCTTGAAGACGATGACGGTCAGGTGGTGGGGATTTCTGCCATCGCAGGTGCTGTGGGGCTGCGTGAGCCCTGGTACAACTATCGGGTCGGCCTGACGGTCAGCGCGTCTCAGGAATTGAAGATCTATCGTGAGATTCCGACGCTGTTTCTGGCCAACGATCTGACCGGAAACTCGGAGCTGTGCTCACTGTTCTTGCGCAGCGACGCCCGCACTGGCCTTAACGGTCGCTTGTTGGCCAAGGCGCGATTGCTGTTCATCGCCGAGTTCCCGAAATTGTTCGGCAACAAGATCATCGCCGAAATGCGTGGCATGTCCGACGCAGCGGGGCATTCACCGTTTTGGGAAAGCCTGGGTCGGCACTTCTTCAAGATGGAATTTAGCCAGGCCGATTACCTGACGGGCGTGGGTAACAAGGCGTTTATTGCCGAGCTGATGCCCAAGTTCCCGCTGTACACCTGCTTCCTCTCTGAAGAGGCACGCAACATCATCGGCCGTGTACACCCCGACACTGAGCCTGCGCTGGCCATGCTGAAAAGCGAAGGCTTCAGCTATCAGGGTTATGTCGATATTTTTGACGCCGGCCCCGCCGTGGAATGCGAAACCTCGAAGATCCGTGCGGTGCACGATAGCCAGGCGCTGGTGCTGGCTGTCGGTACGCCGGGCGATGACGCCACGCCGTTCCTGATTCACAACCGCAAGCGCGAAGACTGCCGCATCACCGCCGCACCTGCACGGTTGGCTGCTGGCACGTTGGTTGTCGACCCCATGACCGCAAAACGTCTGCAATTGAGCGCGGGTGATCAAGTTCGTGCGGTGCCTTTATCCGCCGCAAGGGAGGCTATCTGATGAGTACGCTTTATATCGCAGGTGCCTGGCAAGCCGGGCAGGGCGAGCATTTTGAGTCGTTGAACCCCGTCACTCAGAACGTGGTGTGGGCCGGTCAGGGCGCAACGGCTGTACAAGTCGATGCGGCCGTGCAGGCTGCGCGTCAGGCATTTCCAGCCTGGGCCAAACGCTCGCTGGACGAGCGAATCGCGGTGCTTGAAGCGTTTGCCGCGAGCCTGAAAACCCACGCGGACGAACTGTCCCATTGCATCGGTGAAGAAACCGGCAAGCCGCTCTGGGAGTCGGCCACCGAAGTCACCAGCATGATCAATAAAATCGCTATTTCGGTGCAGAGCTACCGTGAGCGCACCGGCGAAAAAAGTGGCCCGTTGGGCGACGCCACCGCTGTGCTGCGTCATAAGCCTCACGGCGTGGTTGCGGTCTTTGGTCCCTACAACTTCCCGGGGCATTTGCCGAACGGGCATATCGTTCCGGCGCTGCTGGCGGGCAATGCCGTACTGTTCAAACCCAGCGAGCTGACACCCAAAGTCGCTGAGTTGACGGTCAAGTGCTGGATTGAGGCCGGGTTGCCAGCGGGTGTATTAAACCTGTTGCAAGGTGCGCGCGAAACGGGCGTTGCGTTGGCGGCCAATCCTGGGATAGACGGTTTGTTTTTCACCGGGTCCAGCCGTACCGGTAACGTGTTGCACCAACAATTCGCCGGGCGCCCGGACAAGATCCTGGCCCTGGAAATGGGCGGTAATAACCCGCTGATTGTCGATCAGGTCGAAGACCTTGATGCGGCGGTCTACACGGTGATTCAGTCGGCGTTCATCTCCGCCGGGCAGCGTTGTACCTGTGCCCGCCGTTTGCTGGTGCCTGAAGGCGAGTGGGGCGATGCCTTGCTTGCGCGTCTGGTAGCTGTCACCGCCACTATTGAAGTTGGCGCGTTCGATCAGCAACCAGCACCCTTCATGGGTTCGGTGATTTCTTTGGGGGCTGCGCGTGCCTTGCTCGACGCTCAGGAACATCTGCTGGCCAATGGCGCCGTGGCGTTGCTGGAAATGACCCAGCCACAGGCGCAGTCAGCCTTGCTGACGCCGGGGATTCTGGATGTCAGCGATGTCACTGATCGCCTTGATGAAGAGCTGTTCGGGCCACTGCTGCAAGTGATCCGCTATGCTGATTTTGATGCGGCCATTGCGGAAGCCAATGCCACCCAATACGGGTTGGCAGCGGGTTTGTTGTCGGACTCTGAAGAGCGTTATGAGCAGTTCTGGCTGGAAAGCCGTGCCGGTATCGTCAACTGGAACAAGCAATTGACCGGCGCTGCCAGCAGTGCGCCGTTCGGTGGAGTGGGTGCTTCGGGCAACCATCGCGCCAGTGCGTATTACGCAGCCGATTATTGCGCGTACCCGGTGGCCTCGCTGGAAGCGCCTCGTATCAGTTTGCCGGCTACTTTGACGCCGGGTGTAAAACTTTCCTGAGCGCCGATCCGGTGTAGGAGCTGACGTGTCTGCGATCGAGTGCGAAGCGCTCGCAAATATGGTGAATTCACCTTCGCTTGAAGGTCCTTCGTGTCGGGCGCGACCCCGGCCTATCGCAGACACGTCAGCTCCTGCAGAAAATCAGGAACTTACACCATAACAACAGATCCATGGAGCCTCGCCGATGAAATCATATGAAGTCAATTTTGACG
The DNA here is from genome assembly GCF_900095225.1 of Pseudomonas sp. UMAB-08. GTDB lineage: Bacteria > Pseudomonadota > Gammaproteobacteria > Pseudomonadales > Pseudomonadaceae > Aquipseudomonas. Next base: position 12,191 of record NZ_LT607438.1, on the reverse strand, counting down.
GTTTAGTGGGGCCGACCCATAACTATGGCGGTTTGTCCTACGGCAACGTCGCGTCCCAGAGCAACAGCCAGCAGTCTTCCAACCCAAGGGAAGCGGCGTTGCAAGGTCTGGCGAAGATGAAAGCCCTGATGGAAATGGGCTTCACCCAAGGCGTGCTGGCCCCGCAGGAGCGCCCGGATGTGGCAGCACTGCGCTCTTTGGGTTTCAGTGGCAGCGACGCGCAAGTGATCCAGCAAGCCGCCAAAGACGCGATGCCGTTGTTGGTCGCCAGTTGCTCGGCCTCAAGTATGTGGGTGGCTAACGCTGCCACGGTCAGCCCGAGCGCCGACACGGCTGATGGCCGGGTGCATTTCACGGCGGCCAACCTCAATTGCAAGTACCACCGCAGCATCGAACACCCGACGACTACCCGCGTATTAAAGGCGATGTTCGCTGATCAGCAGCACTTTGCCCACCACGCGGCGTTACCTGCAGTGGCGCAATTTGGCGATGAGGGTGCCGCCAACCACACCCGTTTTTGCCACGACTATGGTCAAGCGGGCGTTGAGTTTTTCGTGTTCGGGCGCAGTGCATTCGACACCCGTTACCCGGCGCCGCAGAAGTACCCGGCGCGGCAAACCCTGGAAGCTTCGCAGGCCGTTGCGCGTTTGCACGGTCTGAGCGAAGACGGTGTGGTCTTCGCCCAGCAAAACCCGGCGGTGATCGATCAAGGGGTATTTCACAACGACGTGATCGCAGTGGGCAACGGTGAGCTGCTGTTCTATCACGAAGATGCGTTCCTCAATACTGAACACATGCTGGCTGAACTTCACGACAAGCTGGGTCGACGCGGCGGGCGCTTCCGTGCGATCTGCGTACCGCGTGCTGAAGTCGCGGTCGAAGACGCGGTGCGTTCCTATCTGTTCAACAGCCAATTGCTGTCTCGTGCCGATGGCTCAATGCTGCTCATCGTCCCGGAAGAGTGCCGAGGCAACGAGCGCGTCTGGCAGTATTTGCAGCGATTGATCGCTGACGATGGCCCGGTCGCTGAAGTGAAAGTCTTCGATCTCAAGCAAAGCATGCAGAACGGTGGTGGCCCAGCGTGCCTGCGGCTGCGGGTCGCACTCAACGAAACCGAGCTGGCGGCAGTCAATCCAGGGGTTATCATGACGGCGCCCTTGTACGACACGCTGACCCAGTGGGTCGAGAAGCACTACCGCGATCGAATGAGCGAAACCGACCTGACCGATCCCGGATTGTTGCTCGAATGCCGTGCGGCACTGGATGAACTGACGAAAATCCTTAAACTGGGCTCGGTTTATCCCTTCCAAATCAATTGAAAGTACGCGCCCTTGAAGACGGGGCGCGCGATTTTCCTCTCTAAAGAGCACCCGATTATGAGCGACACCCTGCAGTTGATCCTTGAAGACACCGACGGCACCCAGCTGGAGACCTCTTGCACCCGTGTTGCGGTCATGTGGCAAGGCAAAGAGCTGTGGATTCAGCACGATGGCCGTGGCCAGTTGCTGATTGGCGTCGATGTTGAAGAGGGTGACGCCGAATACGCTAACCTGCTGTTACGTCCTTTGGCGACCAACCTGGTCAGCCTGCAACTGGAAATGGAACCGGCAGACGTCGGTGATGAAGAGCACGTTCACGGTCCTGACTGCGCCCACGATCACTGAAATACCACGCCCGCTCAATAAGGAGCACGACGTATGCTCGCTCTCGGCAAGCTGCTTGAACTGACCCTGGCTGGTCATGAACCAGCGGAAAAGACTCAACTGACTGTCGAAGGCGTGCGTATGCGCTGGATGAGCGAAGGCGCGCTTGAAGTCCGCCCGCCCGCAGCCCGGGACAATGGCATGGACTTGCTGTTGTCCGCAGGGATTCACGGCAACGAAACCGCGCCTATCGAGCTGTTGGACCAATTGATTCGTGACATCGCACGCGGCGACCTGAAGCCGCGGGCACGTATTTTGTTCCTGTTCGGCAACCCCGAGGCCATGCGTCGCGGGGAGCGTTATATCGAGCAGGATGTGAACCGGCTGTTCAACGGACGCCATGAACAGACCAGCGGCTTCGAGGCTTTACGGGCCTGTGAGCTGGAGCGTCTGGCGGCCAGTTTCTTCAGTCTGCCTGATCGTTATCGGTTGCATTACGACCTGCACACGGCGATTCGTGGTTCGAAGATCGAGCAATTCGCGCTGTATCCATGGAAGGAAGGTCGTCAGCATTCACGTCTGGAGCTGGCGCGTTTGCGTGCGGCGGGGATGGCTGCGGTGTTGTTGCAGAACAAGGCATCGATTGTCTTCAGCGCGTATACCTACGACAAACTGGACGCCGAGTCCTTTACCCTGGAGTTGGGTAAGGCGCGGCCGTTTGGGCAGAACCAGCAGGTCAACCTTCAGTTGCTTGAGAAGCGCCTCAAGCAAATAATCGAGGGCACCGAGCCGCCGCTTGAAGACGAGCCGCTCAACGGTTTGCAGCTATTCAGCGTGGCCCGGGAAATCATCAAGCACAGCGATGCGTTCAAGCTGAATCTGCCCGCTGATGTCGAGAATTTTTCGGAACTGGATCAGGGCTTTCTGTTGGCCAACGACTTGGCTGATACCCGCTGGGTCGTTGAAGAGCAGGGCGCACGTATCATCTTCCCTAACCCCAAGGTCAAGAACGGCTTGCGCGCCGGCATTCTGATTGTGCCCAGTGATGGCGAAGAATTGGCTTGAAGCCAAATGGTCTGTAACTGACTTGTTTGCGACCTCTACTTTTCGCAGACAAGTCAGTTCCTAACTAGGCCCAGTTTGTTGCGCGACAGCGCTGCTGATTAAACCGCGACGCGCTGTTGCGGCTCGGCGCGACGCAGGCTGCGCAACTTGTTCACGGTGTCCGCGCAGGTTTTTGCTGCTTCTGCGCCTTTCAGTACGAAATGCTCGAAGAAGAACTTTTGGTGTTCGTCACCGGCATGAAAGTTATGCGGCGTGAGGACCACGGAAAATACCGGGACTTCCGTTTCCAGCTGCACTTGCATCAACGCACTGACAACCGATTGAGCGACGAACTCATGGCGATAAAGACCGCCGTCGACCACCAGGCCGGCCGCGACAATGCCTGAGTAACGTCCGGTTTTGGCCAGCAGCTTGGCGTGCAGGGGGATTTCAAACGCGCCGCCGACTTCGAAGAAATCGATATCGCTCTCGGCGTAGCCATGGTTTGCCATTTCAGCGACAAAACCATTACGGCTCTGATCGACAATATCCTTGTGCCAGCAGGCCTGGATAAAAGCGATGCGCTCGTTAGGGTGGCTTTTGTTTTTGCTATCGATTGCGGTGAGTTGCATCTGTTCTGACTCCTGTTTATAAAAAAAACAGGGCGCTTTGGATCGAATGGGATTCAAGGGTACGTCGAGATCATGGCCAGAATGCAAAAGTGTTCATGGCAATGCGCACGATACGGCCCTTTGGTGCCAATCCCGTTCTCTCTTCATCCGGACTATGACCGTCGGCCCCGGAATCACACCGAGTCTGCTGACCTTGTCAGGGCGGGAGCCGAAGCATCCTGCACCACAAGCGCTCGCGGGCTAAACGCATGTCGCGTTATTACCGCCGGTGGGGAATCACACCCCGCCCTGAGAACGTTGCCGACAGCATTTCTGCCGGCGCGCATTTTTTATCATAGTTTTCTCGAGTGTGCATGGACACTTTAGTCAGGGTGTCCTGACTTTTTCTTATATCGAAGTGGTCGGTCCTTGGCGTGCTACCTTGAATAAAGTACTCAATGGCCTCAGTAATGAGTGATTGCAGGACTGTTATTGCGTTCACTTTCCAGGTTTTGAACATTTCATGGAGCTCTATCGTGACGGTTATTGATCTGCGCAGTGACACCGTGACCCAGCCCACGGCTGGAATGCTCGACGCCATGTCACGTGCGCCGTTGGGCGATGATGTGTATGGCGAAGATCCGACAGTGAACCGTCTTGAGGCGCATCTGGCTGATCGGCTCGGGTTTGCAGCGGGACTGTTTGTACCCAGCGGCACCATGAGCAATTTGCTCGGTTTGATGGCCCATTGTGGGCGCGGCGATGAATACATCGTCGGTCAACAAGCGCATACCTATAAATATGAAGGCGGCGGGGCTGCGGTATTGGGCTCGATTCAGCCGCAACCGCTGGACGTCCAGGCGGATGGTTCGCTGGATTTGAATCAGGTATTGGCCGCGATCAAGCCTGATGATTTCCACTTTGCCCGTACCCGACTTCTGGCGCTGGAAGACACCATGCAGGGCAAGGTTTTACCCCTGTCTTATCTGGCCGCCGCTCGAACCTTGTGTGATGAGCAGGGGCTGGCCTTGCACCTGGACGGCGCGCGCGTGTACAACGCGGCGGTGAAGCTGGGGGTTGATGCCAAAGAAATCACCCAGTACTTTGATTCTGTCTCGGTGTGCCTGTCCAAAGGCTTGGGCGCCCCGGTTGGTTCAGTGTTGTGCGGGACGACCGAACTGATTGGCAAAGCCCGCCGTTTGCGCAAGATGGTCGGGGGCGGTATGCGTCAGGCCGGGATTCTTGCTGCTGCCGGGCTGTATGCGTTGGAGCACCACGTCGAGCGATTGGCCGACGACCATGTCAATGCCCAATTTCTGGCCGAACGTTTGCGCGGGCTGGGCTATCAGGTCGAACCGGTACAGACCAACATGGTGTACGTGCAGGTTGATGATCGGGCTGAAGCGCTCAAGGCTTTTTGCGCTGAACGGGGCATCAAGCTCAGTGCCGCAGCGCGTCTGCGGATGGTCACGCACCTGGATGTATCGCGTATTCAGATCGAACAGGTCGTGGCGGCATTTGCCGAGTTCGCTAAAGGGTGACGTTGCCGACGATCCAATTGCTTGTTTCTATCGTACAAACACGCTGTACCGACGGCGCAACGCCTATATAATGCGGCCCTTTGCAAGTCGCACCCTCTTTTGACATTTTGCACTTGCCTCTGGCCGCCGTCTCCGTGGAAGAATCTATGAAAAGCGCAGAAATCCGTGAAGCCTTCCTTCGCTTCTTCGAAGAGCAAGGTCACACCCGTGTAGCCTCCAGCTCTTTGATTCCGGGCAATGACCCCACCCTGCTGTTTACCAACGCGGGGATGAACCAGTTCAAGGATTGCTTCCTGGGTCAGGAAAAGCGCGCCTACACCCGTGCGGTCAGTAGCCAGAAATGCGTGCGTGCCGGTGGTAAGCACAACGACCTGGAAAACGTCGGTTACACGGCTCGTCACCACACGTTCTTCGAAATGCTGGGTAACTTCAGCTTTGGTGATTATTTCAAGCGCGATGCCATCACCTACGCCTGGACCTTCCTGACCGGTGTGTTGAACCTGCCCAAGGAAAAGCTGTGGGTCACGGTCTACGCCAGCGATGACGAGGCTTACGATATCTGGACCAAGGAAATCGGGGTGCCGGTCGAGCACATGGTGCGTATCGGCGACAACAAAGGCGCGCCGTACGCCTCCGATAACTTCTGGACCATGGGCGATACAGGCCCTTGCGGTCCGTGCACCGAGATTTTTTACGATCACGGCGCTGACATCTGGGGTGGTCCACCGGGCTCGCCTGAAGAAGACGGCGACCGTTATATCGAGATCTGGAACAACGTGTTCATGCAGTTCAACCGCACTGCCGATGGCGTGCTGCATCCGTTGCCAGCGCCGTCGGTGGACACCGGCATGGGCCTGGAGCGGATCAGTGCCGTGCTGCAGCACGTGCATTCGAACTACGAGATCGACCTGTTCCAGAACCTGCTGGTCGCTTCAGCCAAGGCCATCGGTTGCAGCAACGACATGCAGCCTTCGCTCAAAGTCGTGGCAGACCACATCCGTTCTTGCGGTTTCCTGATCGCCGACGGTGTGCTGCCGTCCAACGAAGGTCGCGGTTATGTACTGCGCCGGATCATTCGTCGCGCCTGCCGCCATGGCAACAAGCTGGGCGCCACAGGCAGCTTCTTCTATCAGATCGTTGGCGCGCTGGTCGCGGAAATGGGCGGCGCTTTCCCGGAATTGACCGAGCAGCAAGCGCACATCGAGCGCGTGCTCAAGGCTGAAGAAGAGCAATTCGCCAAGACCCTGGAGCAGGGTTTGAAGATCCTCGAGCAGGATCTGGCTGAACTCAAAGGCAGCGTGGTGCCGGGTGATGTGGTGTTCAAGCTGTATGACACCTACGGTTTCCCGATGGACCTGACCGGCGATATCGCACGCGAACGTAACCTGACCCTTGATGAGGAAGGCTTTGAGCGCGAAATGGACGCCCAGCGCGTGCGCGCTCGTTCGGCCAGTTCGTTTGGCATGGACTACAACAGCCTGGTCAAGGTTGATGAGCCCACTCGCTTCATCGGTTACACCGCTACTCGCGCTGTCGCCAAGGTGATTGCGCTCTATAAAGATGGCCAGGCGGTCGAGCAATTGAGCGAAGGCGAAGAGGGCGTTGTGATCCTCGATCAGACGCCGTTCTATGCCGAATCCGGTGGTCAGATTGGCGACTGCGGTTATCTGTCGGCGGGTGCCGTGCGTTTCGACGTGCGTGACACCACCAAAACCGGCGGCGCGTTCCTGCACCACGGCGTCCAGGCTGCAGGCAGTCTTAAAGTGGGTATCGAGCTCAATGCAGAAGTCGATGCCGAGGTTCGCCACGCCACATCCCTGAACCACTCGGCGACGCACTTGCTGCACGCCGCGTTGCGTCAGGTGCTCGGTGAGCACGTACAGCAGAAGGGGTCGCTGGTCGACAGTCAACGCCTGCGTTTTGACTTCAGCCACTTCGAAGCGATCAAGCCAGAGCAGTTGAAAGCTCTGGAAGACATCGTAAACCGCGAAGTGCGCAAGAACTCCCCGGTCGAAACCGAAGAAACCGATATCGAGACCGCCAAGAAGAAAGGCGCCATGGCGCTGTTTGGCGAGAAGTACGGCGACAGCGTGCGCGTACTGAGCATGGGTGGCGACTTCTCGGTCGAGCTGTGTGGTGGCATTCACGCCAATCGCACTGGCGACATCGCGTTGCTGAAAATCATCAGTGAAGGTGGCGTTGCTGCAGGCGTTCGGCGTATCGAAGCGGTCACTGGCGCTGCGGCGCTGGCCTACCTCAACGCGGCCGAAGACACACTCAAGGAAGCCGCGACGCTGATCAAGGGCAGTCGCGACAACGTGCTGGACAAGCTCTCGGCTGTACTGGAGCGTAACCGCCAGTTGGAAAAACAACTCGAACAATTGCAGGCCAAGGCAGCCAGTGCCGCGGGTGACGATCTGTCGTCGGCCGCGCTGGATGTCAAAGGGGTGAAAGTCCTTGCCGTACGCCTTGACGGTCAGGATGGCAAAGCCCTGTTGGCGCTGGTTGATCAATTAAAGAACAAGCTCGGCCGCGCAGTGATCCTGCTTGGCAGTGTCCATGAAGATAAGGTCGTATTGGTTGCAGGCGTAACCAAGGACCTGACTGGCCAACTCAAAGCCGGTGATTTGATGAAGCAAGCGGCCGCTGCCGTGGGCGGTAAAGGCGGTGGTCGTCCTGATATGGCTCAGGGTGGTGGTGTTGATGCCGGTGCACTGGATGCAGCGCTGGCGTTGACCGTGCCCTTTGTCGAGCAGGGTGTTTAAGTCGTCCACCAGGCCTGCCGTTTGACGGCAGGCTTTGGCGCTTTGATGGGTTTGAATGTTTAATGGGCGCCCTTCACGGGCTGAGGCTGCTTTGAGATGGCTTTAATCGTACAGAAATTTGGAGGCACCTCCGTTGGCTCTATCGAGCGAATCGAGCAGGTGGCCGACAAGGTTAAAAAGTTCCACGATGCAGGCGTCGAGCTGGTGGTTGTGTTGTCAGCCATGAGTGGCGAGACCAATCGCCTGATCGGATTGGCCAAGCAGATCAGCGACCAACCGGTTCCGCGTGAGCTGGATGTGATTGTGTCCACGGGCGAGCAAGTGACCATTGCCTTGCTGGCCATGGCCTTGATCAAGCGTGGCGTGCCAGCGGTGTCCTACACCGGCAATCAGGTACGTATCCTGACCGACAGCGCGCACAACAAGGCGCGTATTCTTCAAATCGACGATCAGAAGATTCGTGCCGATCTGAAGGCGGGCAGGGTAGTCGTTGTCGCCGGTTTCCAGGGCGTCGATGAGCACGGCAATATCACCACCCTCGGTCGCGGTGGTTCGGACACGACCGGCGTGGCCCTGGCGGCTGCGTTGAAAGCTGACGAATGCCAGATCTATACCGACGTCGATGGCGTCTACACCACCGACCCGCGTGTGGTGTCGCAGGCTCAACGCTTGGACAAGATCACCTTTGAAGAGATGCTGGAAATGGCCAGCCTCGGTTCGAAGGTGCTGCAAATCCGTGCGGTCGAGTTTGCTGGCAAGTACAACGTTCCACTGCGCGTTCTGCACAGTTTCCAGGAGGGTCCGGGCACCCTCATTACCATTGATGAAGAGGAATCCATGGAACAGCCGATCATTTCCGGTATCGCCTTCAACCGTGATGAAGCCAAGCTGACCATCCGTGGCGTGCCGGATAACCCAGGGGTGGCCTTCAAGATTCTGGGCCCTATCAGTGGCGCGAACATTGAAGTGGACATGATCGTGCAGAATGTCGCGCACGATAACACCACCGATTTCACGTTCACCGTGCATCGCAACGACTATCAGGCCGCCTTGCTGGTGCTGGAAAACACGGCGCGTGAAATTGGCGCTCGTGAGGTTGTCGGTGATACCAAGATCGCCAAGGTGTCGATCGTGGGTGTGGGCATGCGTTCGCACGCGGGTGTCGCCAGCCGTATGTTCGAATCGCTGGCCAAGGAAAGCATCAACATCCAGATGATTTCGACGTCTGAAATCAAGGTGTCCGTGGTTATCGAAGAGAAATACCTGGAGCTGGCAGTGCGTGCGTTGCACACGGCGTTTGAATTGGACGCTCCGGCCCGACAGGGCGAGTGATGCGTTGCCCGAAAGGCGCGGTTGATCCGCGCCTTTCGTTTTTTTGATCTGCGTAGGAAGGCTGTTCTTTTCTTTGCGCTAGTCAATACTCAGGTGTAGGTCTATTGCTCATTTTGTTGTAGGCCAATGCTGTTTTAGCTTTGCAGACTGTTGTCCCTGAAAGTAGTGCGTGAGGAGAAAAGTATGTTGATTCTGACTCGTCGGTGCGCAGAAAGCCTGATCATTGGTGATGGTGAAATCACAGTGACCGTGCTCGGCGTTAAAGGTAATCAAGTACGAATTGGTGTCAATGCCCCCAAAGAAGTGGCTGTTCACCGTGAGGAAATTTACCTGCGTATCAAGAAAGAGAAGGACCAGGAACCAAGCCATTAATTTTTATTGAATTTTTGGCTTTGCAAACGGGGAAAAGGCGGTTATTATACGCCCCGTGTTGCGGAGAGGTGGCCGAGTGGCCGAAGGCGCTCCCCTGCTAAGGGAGTACACCTCAAAAGGGTGTCGGGGGTTCGAATCCCCCCTTCTCCGCCATTATTTATGTAGGGCGTTGTAATCTGGCTTGAGCGGTAAGTGTTTGAATTTACTCGCAAAAGTGCTTGACGAAATGATTAAACGATCTATAATGCGCGGCAACAAATGCACTCGTAGCTCAGCTGGATAGAGTACTCGGCTACGAACCGAGCGGTCACAGGTTCGAATCCTGTCGAGTGCACCATTTAAAGGGTTGTTTACAGTGATGTAAGCAACTTGCTTCAACCAGCGGTGGTCTGGTTTATCAAACGCCAATTGCACTCGTAGCTCAGCTGGATAGAGTACTCGGCTACGAACCGAGCGGTCACAGGTTCGAATCCTGTCGAGTGCACCAAACACCAAAAAGCCCGCATTTAATGCGGGCTTTTTGCTTTCTGGCGTTTGCCCTTTACGCATCCGTTCTCGTCGAATACAACCTGATTGCTGCGGCCCTTCTTTTCGCTGTAGTGATAGCGGGTTTCTCCGTTTCGTTTGGCTATTTTATCCGGCTTGCCCAGTGAGCTTTCCACATCCCGGAAACTCATGCCTGCTCGGACTCGCTGATTGATGATCGCCCGCCGCCGTTGTTCGCTACTCACTTGATTTTCGCACCCGTCGTCTCTCTGGCCGACGACTACCAGTTCTTTGTGTGCTCGGCGATTGTCCGATGGCGCCAGGACCTGTCTTGAGGAGGGCGTAGATTCGGGCAGCAGATGGGTTGCGTTGCCTGGTGGTGCGTTATAGGTGCTTTGCAGGAGCAGGCTATGACCGCTAGGGCAGCCCTGGGACGTGAAAGTGATATTCCCTTGGGCGTCTTCGCAGCGTTGAACGGTTGTTGCCAGTGTTGGCAGGGGAAGGCATAGCAGGGCAAGCAATAGGGGTGTTCGAGCAGTGGCGGGCATTCAGCGTCCTCCGTGACAGCTGTCTTCAAGGCTAGTCCATGCTTATTTGACAGGGCGCGTGCTTTCTTCTCGGGATGTAACGTCGTACATGTATTGATTCAATTTTGTCGCGCAAGCGCTTGTTCTTGCCAAGATTTTGTAGCGTGCGATGCTCTCAAGCGGTGTATCATTGCGCCCGTCAGCCCCGCCGGGGCTTGTGGAATACTTCCATGGACTTACCCAGTAGTTACTCAGAATTACGTTTTACCAATCACGAATTGACTGATTGATCTCCCCGGCGTACTCCGCTGCTGGGAGTGGAGTTCGCCTATGACCGAAATAGAAGTAAAAAAAACACAAGAAAGCCTGCAAGATCGCCTCGCTCAAGTTGTTGAGCTGCTGCATCGTCAGCGTGTGGTCGAAGACCTGACTCATCGTCAGGAAGGTCAGCATCATGACCGCGTAGAAAACCTCGTTCACCGGCAGAACCTCGTCGAGTTGCAACGCAAACTCGATGACCTTCACTCTGCCGACGTCGCTTACATCCTCGAAGCCTTGCCCCTCGCAGAACGTCTGACGGTCTGGCAGTTGGTAAAAGCCGAGCGCGACGGCGATATCCTTCTTGAAGTTTCCGATTCTGTCCGTGAAACACTGATCGCCGACATGGACGATCACGAGCTCCTGGCTGCTGCCAGAGAGATGGACGCCGACGAACTGGCTGACCTTGCACCTGAATTGCCGCGTGACGTTGTCCATGAGCTCATGGAGGCCCTCGATGGCCAGCAACGTGAGCGCGTACGGTCTGCTTTGTCTTACGACGAGGAGCAGGTCGGTGCGCTGATGGACTTCGAGATGGTGACTATCCGTGAGGATGTCAGCCTCGAAGTAGTGTTGCGTTATCTGCGTCGCCTCAAAGAATTGCCTGGGCATACCGATAAACTGTTCGTGGTTGATTACGACGGTGTGCTCAAGGGCGTGCTGCCGATCAAGCGTTTGCTGGTCAATGATCCCGATAAACAGGTGGCTGCAGTGATGGCCAGCGATCCGGTGAGTTTCCACCCGGATGAAGACGCCTACGATGCGGCTCAAGCCTTTGAGCGTTATGACCTTATTTCAGCGCCAGTGGTGGACAAGAATGGCAAGCTGATCGGGCGTCTGACCATCGATGAAATGGTCGACCTGATCCGTGAAGAAAGCGAAAACGAAGTCCTCAACATGGCGGGTCTGCGCGAAGAGGAAGACATCTTCGCCTCCGTCTGGAAGTCCTTGCGCAACCGCTGGGCCTGGCTGGCGATCAATTTGATCACCGCCTTTATCGCTTCGCGCGTCATCGGTTTGTTTGAGGGCTCTATCGAGAAACTGGTAGCGCTGGCTGCGTTGATGCCGATCGTTGCCGGGATTGGCGGTAACTCCGGTAATCAAACCATTACCATGATCGTTCGGGCCATGGCGTTGGACCAGGTCAGTACCGGTAATACATCGCGCCTGATGCGCAAAGAACTCGCGGTCGCGCTGATCAATGGCGTGATATGGGGCGGTGTAATCGGGGTGGTGGCTTACTTGCTGTATGGCAGTTGGTCGCTTGGCGTGGTCATGACCTCCGCCATGACGCTCAATCTGTTGCTTGCGGCGCTCATGGGGGTGCTGATCCCTATGACGCTGACGCGTCTGGGGCGAGATCCGGCCATGGGGGCGAGCGTGATGATTACTGCGGTGACGGACAGCGGAGGGTTCTTTATCTTCCTGGGATTGGCCACTGTCTTCTTGCTTTGAATACGACTAATAAAAAAACCGCCTGAACAGACTGTGTGAAAACGCAGTTTCCCGAGGCTAAAAGAAACGCCCCGACTTGTCGGGGCGTTTCCTTTTA
>NZ_LT607437.1:40293-62967 GCF_900095225.1 Pseudomonas sp. UMAB-08 | reverse complement strand
GTGCTTAAGTCGGGGAAGCCGTTTGACCCAAAACTGGCGCTTGCTCATTGAGGGTCAAGACGGTATCTACAGGGTATTTGTGGGGCTTCTACCAGCGTCGGAAGATCAACGAAGTATTCACGCCACCAAACGCGAAGTTATTGTTCATCACGAATTGGTTGCTCATATGCCGCGATTCTCCGCGCAAGTAATCCAGTTCGCCACAACGCGGATCGACAGTATCAAGGTTGAGGGTGTGGATGTAGCGGTCGCGGTTCATCATTTCGATGCAGAACCACGACTCCAGCGCACCGCACGCGCCCAGGGTGTGGCCGAGAAAGCTTTTCTGCGAACTGATGGGCATCCGCGCCCCGAACAAGCTGTGGGTCGCCAGGGTCTCGGCGATGTCGCCTTGTTCGGTGGCAGTGCCGTGACCATTGACGTAACCGATGGCGTCAGCACTCAGGTCGGCGTCCTCCAGGGCCAGTTCCATGGCGCGGCGCATGGTGACCTGCTCCGGACGGGTCGCGTGCGCGCCATCGGCGTTGCAGCCGAAGCCGACGATCTCGGCGTGGATGTGCGCTCCCCGGGCCAAGGCGTGTTCCAGTTCTTCGAGGACCAGCATGCCGCCACCTTCACCGATCACCAGGCCGTCGCGGTCGCTGTCGTAAGGGCGAGGGCTGGTGTGCGGGGCGTCGTTTTTCAGGCTGGTGGCGTACAGCGCGTCGAAGACCATGGCTTCGGTCGGGCACAGCTCTTCAGCGCCACCGGCCAGCATCAGCGGCAGGCGACCGAACTTGATCGATTCGTAGGCATAACCGATGCCCTGGCTGCCGCTGGTGCAGGCGCTGGAGGTCGGAATCAAACGCCCGGTCAGGCCGAAGAAGATGCTGATGTTCGCCGCCGTAGTGTGCGGCATCATCCGCACATAGGAGTTGGCGTTCAGGCCTTCGGCGACGGAGTTGATCAGCATGTTGCCGAACGCTTTGATCTCATCGGTGCTGCCGGTGGACGAGCCACAGGAAACGCCCATGCGCCCGTCGCGAATGATCGGGTCGTTGAGCAAGCCCGCGTCGAGCAACGCTTGCTCAGCCGCGCCGACGGCCAGTCGTGACACGCGGCCCATGCTGCGCAACTGTTTGCGGGTCCAGTGCGCGGGCACCGCGAAATCGTCGATCGGGCCGGCGAGGCGGGTGTTGAGTTCGGTAAAACGGTCCCACTCATCCATCCGCCGAATGCCGCTGCGGTTGGCGTTGAAGTTGGCTTCGATACTGGTCCAGTCACTGCCCAGCGATGTAATACCGGCCATGCCGGTAACAACTACGCGCTTCATTAGCACAGGCCTCCGTTGACCGCCAGAACCTGACGGGTGATGTAGGACGCTTCGGCCGACATCAGGAAATTCACGGCACCGGCGACTTCTTCGGGGGTGCCCATGCGTTGCGCGGGGATCATTTTCATCAGCTCATCCACGGGCACATTTTCGTCAAGCATTGCCGTGTCGATCAAGCCGGGGGCGACGCAATTGACGGTGATCTTGCGTTTGCCCAGTTCGATGGCGAGTGCTTTGGCAGCACCAATGATACCCGCCTTGGAGGCGCTGTAATTGACCTGCCCGCGATTGCCGATCAAGCCCGAAACCGATGTGATGCACACTATCCGCCCAGCGGCGCGACGCCGGATCATTGGCATCATTACCGGGTGCAGGACGTTGTAGAAACCGTCGAGATTGGTGCGCATGACCACGTCCCAGTCTTCGTCGGTCAACGCCGGAAAGGCGCCGTCACGGGTCAGGCCGGCATTGCAGACAACGCCGTAATAGGCGCCGTGAGTCTCCACGTCGGCTTCGAGAATCGCCTTGCACGCAACGCGGTCGGCGACGTCGAATTGCAGTATGCGCGCTTGTCGGCCCAAGGCCTGGATTTCCCGCTGAACCGCTTCGGCCTCAGTACGGCCGCTGCGACAATGCAGGATCAGGTCGTAACCGGCCTGGGCCAGACGCAGGGCGATGGCACGGCCGATGCCACGGCTGGAGCCGGTGACCAGTATTGATTCAGTCATGCGGAAACTCCTTCAGCGAGATAGTCAGCGGGCAGGGGTGGGCAATATACGTTAACCCGCGCCATGGCCTTGATGCCGGGGCCGGTCAGGTGGCATTCGAAAACGCCCATGCCATTGTCATCCTGCAGCGAGCGCAGGGCGTGGATGGTCAGTTCAGTGCCTGCGGGGAAGTGCTCGACGTTGCATTCGAATTTGCGCGTGCCCAACAAAAAGCCGAGTTGGACCTTATGGCCTTGCACGCGCGCCTTGCAACCCGCGTAGGCGGCAATGCTCTGGGCCATGAGTTCTATTCCAACCCAGGCCGGGAGGCTGCCATCGGCAAGGCTGAACAAGCTGCCAGGCCTTACTTTCAGGCGGGTGTGAATTTGTTCTTCGTCGAACGTCAGGACCTGATCGATGAGGATCATGTCTCCGGCGTGGGGCACCAGTTCGGCAATCGGCCAATCGATCATGGGGCGTCTCCGATAATCAGGCTGACGTTATTGCCGCCGAAGGCGAAGGAATTGCTCATCAGTCGGCGTGGTCGGGTGTGCAGCAGGCGCTGGCCGGGCTCGACCCATTTCAGGACGGGCAGTTGGGCATCGGCTTCGCCATCCCAGAGGTGCGGCGGCAATGCCTGTTGCGTATTTTCCGACGCCAGGCTCAGCCAGCAGAACGCCGCTTCCAGCGCTCCGGCAGCGCCGAGGGTGTGGCCGCTCATGGGTTTGGTTGATGAACAGGGCACGCCCTCTGGAAAGATCGCCTGCACGGCGAAGCTTTCCATCGCGTCATTGTGTTGCGTGGCGGTGCCGTGCAAATTCAGGTAGTCGATCTGCTCTGCACGCAGACCGGCATTGTTCAGCGCTTTTTGCATGGCTTGGCGCGCGCCGCGACCACTGGGTTCCGGTGCGGAAATATGGTGGGCATCAGAGCTGGCTCCGGCACCGAGCAAGGCAATCGGCGTGGCACCGCTGGCCTCGCGGGTCATTAGGTACAAGACAGCTGCCTCGCCGATGTTGATTCCGTTGCGATTGCGCGAAAATGGATTGCAGCGCTGTTCCGACACCGCTTCCAGTGCAGAAAACCCGTTCAGCGTCAGATGGCACAGGGTGTCTACGCCACCGCACAGCACCGCGTCGCACACCCCCATGTCCAGCAAGCGCCGCGCACTGAGCAGCGCCCGCGCGCTGGAGGTGCAGGCGGTGGAAATGACGTAGGCCGGGCCGCTGAGTTGTAGCCAGGCCGCGAGGAAATTCGCCGGGGCGCTGAGTTCCTGTTGCTGATAGTCGTAATCGCTGGGGAATCGCTGCTCGCGCAGATACGTCGCAATGCCACGGCTGGCTTCATCGATCCCCGAGGTGCTGGTGCCGAGAATCACGCCGATACGCGAGCGGCCATAGCGTTCAATGGCCTGCTGGATATCGCCTTCGATTTGCAGGGCGGCGGCCAGCAGAAGTTGATTGTTGCGGCTGCTTTGCTGGCCCAACTCGGGAGGGATCTGCGGTAATACGCCCTGTACGGCGCCGACCGGCAAGCGCCGACCCGGAACCCAGTCGTTCTCTTCGACCATGCCGGAGTCATCGCCTGCGAACAGCCTGCGCGCGACCTCGGCTTTGTCATTGCCCAGGGCGCAGATCACTCCCAACGCGTTGAGGTAGGCGGTCATGGCGTGGTCTCGTCATTCAACGGGCTGACGTTGTAGCTCAGGCCCTGCTCCAGCCGCAGACTGAAGACTTGCGGTTGGCGGTAATCGACGCGCCAGCGCGTGCCCAAGTTGCGTTGGCCGGTCTGGGATTGGGCCGCAGGATAGCGGCTGCGTAACTCAGGCGCAGGCGTCAGGGCGAACAGCAGCGCAGCGAACAGCTCGCGTGCTTCCGGATTGGGCGGCAACAGACCATCGGCCTGCCATGCGCCGTTGTTCAAGCGCTGGCGGGCGAGAGGGATGCCCAGCGGGTCGAGCAGCGACCAACGCAAGCTGGCCTCTTCCTGCTGGACCACCAACAACCAATCCTGGCGTTGGCCCGCCTGCTCGCGCTGGATGTGCAATTGCAGCGGCAACGGCAGGTGCGGCAGTGTCTCGGGCAGGGGCGCCTGGCTGGCGCAGGCGCACAGCAATAGAAGGCAAACGCTCAGCAGCAGGCCACGAATCATCCTGCGCTACCTTGCACGGGCTTGCGTGCGACGACGTTGACCAGGGTTTCTTCGCGCTGACCGAAGGGCGCGGGGCGGCGCAGTCCAAAGCGCTCCAGCAGGCCGAAATCCTTTGAACGGCTCCACCACAAATACGGGTACGAAACATGGTGAGGGTCGAACTCAAAGCCCTGTCCGCGCAGCATGTCGAGGTATTGACCGGCGCTCTTCTGCACCTGCATCGGATGGCGGAACAGCCAGCGGATCACCCAGGTATCGATGTATGCCTTGGTCGATTCGGCGAACAGCAGATAACCGCCCGGCTTCAGCACCCGATAGAACTCGGCGAGGGCCTGTTCCTGCTCCACCAGATGGTGAAAAGTCTGGTGGCAGAACAGCAGGTCGACGCTGGCGTCCGGCAGTTGCAAGTGCGCGCAATCGCTGCCGATCAGTTCGACGTTGATGCCTTGGCGCACCGCTTCGTCGCGGCTCACGGACAGGCTTTGCGGGTCGGCATCCACGCCCAGTAAGCGCGCCGGGGCGAACACCTGCTGCAAGTAGCGGAAGGATTTACCCTGGCCACAGCCAGCATCCAGGAGCACGGCGTCAGCCGGCGGCGCGATGCCCGGCGCGCCTTGATCAAAGAGCCCACGCAAATCATTGATCGCCACGCGCAGTACGTGGTGCTGCCACGTGTGGCTGCGCAGGAACCATAAGCCAAAGCGGGTTTCCTCGACGAAACTGTCGCTCAGGTAGGCGCTGCTCATTGCGCTGCGCTCGCGCAGACTTCAGAGATCACCCGCAAGCGGCGCTTGGCTTCGCTGACAAAAGGGTTGCGTTCATCCCAGGCATAACCCGCGAGGATCGCACTGATCATGCGGCGGATTTCCGGCGGGCTGTCAGAGTGGAAGATCACATCCTGGAAGGTGCCTTCGTACCAGCCTTCGACATAAGCACGGAACGTGTCGACGCCGCGCTTGAGCGGCACGGAGAACTCGGCGTGCCAATCGACGGTTTCGCCTTGCAACTGACGATGCAGCAGGCCGGCAGCCATGCTGGCCGAGCGCATGGCGATGGTCACGCCGGAAGAGAACACCGGATCGAGAAACTCTGCCGCGTTACCCAGCAGAGCGAAGCCCGGGCCGTGCAGGGTTTTGACGTTGGCCGAATAACCATTGATGGCGCGCGCCGGGGTATCCCACACAGCATTTTGCAGCAGGCCCGAGAGGCTGGGTGTTTCGTCGATGAACGCCCGCAGGCAGGCCTCCAGATCCTCTGGTTTGTCTTGAAAGTGCTCGGCCGAGGCGACCACGCCCAGCGAGCAGCGGCCATCGCTGAACGGGATCAGCCAGAACCAGATGTCGCGATGCGTGGGGTGAATGCTGACGAGGATCTTATCGCGGTCGAAGTGCTTGTCATCAATGCGGTCTTCGATGTGGGTAAACACCGCCTGGCGAATCGGAAAGTTCGACGGTGCTTCCAGGTCGAGTAGTCGCGGCAGTACCCGGCCATAGCCGCTGGCATCCAGCACGAAGTCCGCTTCGAGGGTGTACTCACTGCCATCTTCGCGACGTGCGCGCAGTTGGGGTTGCGGGCCATCGAAATTGGCTGCAGTGATTTCTTCCTGATAGCGGATTTCTACGCCTTGCAGCTCAGCCTGATCGGCGAGCAACTTGTCGAAGGTGGCGCGTTGCACCTGGAAGGTGGTTGGCTTGCCGTTGCTGAAGGTGTCGCCAAAGTCGAAATGGGTGTAGCGCTCGCCCCAGGCGAAGGCGGCGCCGTTTTTTACTTGAAAACCAGCGGCCTCCACGGCGTCGAGCATGCCGGCTTCTTCGACGAAATCCAGGCAGTGCGAGAGCAAACTTTCGCCAATGGAGAAGCGTGGGAAAAGCTGGCGCTCAATGATCAGCACGTCGTGTCCCTGACGCTTGAGCAGTGCCGCCGCGATTGCGCCAGAGGGACCGGCACCAATTACTACGACCTGGCGTCGTTCCATTTCAGCTGTTGGCACAAGGGCTCCTTGCCTGTTCGGCGGGTTTGACAATCATTCGGTTCATGCCCGCGAATGCGGGCATCAGGGTCGCTATCAAGCCCATCAGCATCAGCGCGAAGTACAGCGCCGGACTGATCAGCTGTTGTTGCAGCAGCAGGTTGAGGAAGACGATCTCACTCAAGCCGCGAATATTGAGCAGCAGGCTTTCACGCCAGCGGCTGGCGCCAGTAAACGACGGCGTAGCCCAGCGCAGACCAAGCCAGTTGCCGAGCACTTTGCTGGCAATCGGCAGCGCCAGCAGCGCGCCGAGTTGCAGCCAGCTGAGGCTGCTCACGGCGCTGTGAACGTTGATCTGGACGATCCCGAACGTCAGGATCAGGGGGATTGCCAGTGTGTTCTGCAGGCGTTTGAACCGTTCGGGGTTTAGCGGCAGTACGAAGGGTTGCTTGAGCCAGGCCATGCAAAACAGGTAGCCGATACCGAGGATCAGGGCGTTGAGCTTGTAGTGCTCGGCGACCACCAGCAGTGCGAAAAAGGTCAGGCTGTAGACCCTTGGCTGGCGCAGACGCAGCACCCTGAAGAGCAACGGAACGCAGGCGCCCAGCAGCGGCAGTAACAGGCTGCTCAGGTGCAGGCTGCCTTGGGCGATGGCGAACAGGCTCCAGCAGGTCAGGTCGATCAGGATCGCAGTCTGCACCAGACGCCGGGTCGCCGCCGGTGGGTAGTCGATGTGGTGCAGGTATAAGAACAACACGGGAATCGCCGTGATTGCGAACACCAGGCCGACCGCCAGCGAACTTAGCCACGCTTGCTCCGGCAGCAGCCAGAACGCGCACGCCAGCCCGCAGCAGAAGGGCACGCAAAAGCTCGGCACGGCGATTTTCAGGCTTTGCCGGTCCATGTCCAGCTCGATCACGTCGCTGAGGATGTGCCCAAGCACGAGGGCGAAACCCAGGCCATACAGGGTCTTCAACCAAACGGGCTCCACCAGTTGCGCGCCGCTGAGTTGCCACTGCGGCTCGATCCAGAACACCATCAGCAACGGCAGGCCGAACGTCGCCAGCAGCAATTGGCTGACGATGGGGATCAGGCCAACGTAGCGACCCAGGCGTGTTGCCAGCGCAAACATCAGCAAGGCCAGCAGCCAGAACAGCGCGATCATCATGCTGCCGACTCGGCAATGGCGGGGGTATGCGGTTGACGACCGGCCCACGGTGCGAGCATGAAGCTGAAGGCCAGGCCGAGGCTTACGGACAGGCCGAAGTTGCTCACCGCAGGCGTGCTGGACACCGCCAGCAGACCGAACGACAGCCAGGTGGTGACAGCGGCGAGCAGGGTGCCGAGCAGGCTGACCGCCGCGCCGCCGACCTGCTCACGCATCAGGATCGCGTAATCGACGCTGATGGCCGTGACCAGGAGCAGCCCGAACAGGCTGAACAAGGTCAGCGGCTGGCCCAGCCAGCCGAGGCTTGCCAGGCTGCACAGTGCCGCCAACAGTGGCAGGGCGACGATCCGCAGGGCGCCACTGAGACCGAAGGGCAGAATCAACAACAACACGATCAGGCCACAGGACAACAGCTTGAGCTCCGCAGCGCTGATTTGGGTGGCGGCGAATACGTTATTCAAATCGCCGAGACGATCCACCAGTTGCACGCCCTCAAGGTCCAGCGCCTGTACGCGTAACAATGCCGGGTTGTTCAAGCCCTGCAGGCTGACCATGCCGGCCACGCCATCAGGTGTCGCCCCGAGCCACAGCCCGCGCCACGGTTCGCCCAAAGGACCGGCCAACGCCATGTCGATGTCTTCAATCGGTAATGCCTGCAAGCGTGCCAGTTCTGCTTGCAGCGCGCTGGCCGGTACGCCCAACTCAATCAGCGGCCGCCAATACAACGGCAGTTTGCCCAGAGCATCGCGCACGCGGCGTTGCTCTTCGGGCGGACTGAGCAATTGGTTAAGCGCCAGGTAGCCCTGCAACTTGTCGAGGCTGATCAGTTGGTCCAGTCGCTGGCTCAACGCGGTCTGCCGCTCGAGCAATTGCTGCTGATCGGCGGCGCGCACAAGGAAGAACTGACTGGTTGGCTGATAGCCGGTGATGCTGGCGATGGTTTGGGCTTCGGCCAGCAATTGCGGCGGCGCGCTGATCCATTGGCGGATGTCGTTTTTGCTGGTCAGTTGCCACAGCCCGGCGGCGCAGAATACCAGCAGCAGCCCCAGTAACACGGGTGTACCGATGCGACCGAGCAGGGCTTCACGCATGCTCAACAAACACTCAGCGATACGCAGCGGCCAGGTGGCCGGACGCAGTTCCATATTGTTGAGCATCGCCGGCAGCAGGCACACCGCAGTCAAATAAGCGCCGACCAGCCCGGCAGCGGAGAACACCGCAATCTGGGTCAGGGCCGGGAAAGGCGTCCAGGCCAGGGCCAGATAGCCGATGCAACTGGTGGCCAGGCTCAGGCTCAAGCCCGAGAGGGTCAGGCGCAAGGCTGGCCAACTGCGCCAGGCTTTCATGCTCCAGCTTTTCGACAGGTAATGCAGCGGGTAATCCACCGCGACCCCGATCAGGCTGGAACCCAGTACCAAGGTCATCACGTGCATGCGGCCGAACAGCGCCACGCAGGCCACCGCGCCGAATAACATGCCCACCACCACAGGCACGAACGCCAGCAGCACGCGCCAGCGCCGAAACGCCAGCAGCAGCAACAACAAAATACCCAGCGTGGCGCCGCCGCCGACCCAGGTGATTTCCCGGGAGGCCTGGCGTTGGCCTTCTGCGGCATACAGCAAGCCGCTGGCGGCGAGCAATTGCGCGTCCGCCTGGCGGGCTTGTTCGCGCGCGGCACTGAGCAGGTCGGCGACCTGCAGTGGCAAGTGCATGTCGAACGCGTTGCCTTGGGTTCGTGCGCGCAGCAGCACCCAGCTCTTACCGTCGGCGTTGGCAATCAACGCGCCACTGCCAAGGTCCAGTTGCACTGAACCATGCTGCGGCTGGCTATTCTGAATGCGCCCGGTCAGGCCGAGCCAGTCATCCTGGCTGGGCACCAGACTGAAGCCGGTGAAGGGGTCGAACAGGCTCTGCACGCGTTGCTGAATGAACGCTTGTGGTTGCTCGATCAGCTCGCTGCGGTCGGCGGGCGACAACATCGCCAGTCGCCCCTGGAGCAATTGCTGGCGCAGCCCCGGGATGTCGGTTTGCAGGTTCCATTGAACCTTCTCGAACAACCCGCTGGCCTGCCATTTTTCGCCCAGCTGTTGGGCCAGATCGATGGCGTGCTGGCGATCCACGTGACCAACCAACACCAGCATCTCGCGGTTGAGGGGTTCCTGCATGCGCTCTTCGGCGCGCAGTTCCAGGGCATCCGGGGTTGAGCCGGGCACCAGTTCCATCAAGTTGGCCGACAGCGGAGGACCGTTTCGCCATTGCCAGCCTGCCAAGGCCAGCATGGCCAGCAAGAGCACCAGGAACAGGCGCGGCATCCAGCGTTCAAGCGACTCGCGTCTAGTCAACAAAGTCATGGTGCTCCGCATCGCTCAAGGTGCTGGCGGCGCTGCTGTTGATCATGCGCAGCAGGGTGCTGTCACCCTGGGTTTCAAGCAGCTCGATACGTTGAACCAGCTCGCCGCCGTCAATATTGATTTGCTTGAACACCTGTTGCAGCAGCAATGAACGCGGGGTCAGGGTCAGTTGCCACGCCTGTGCATCGCCTTTCAGTTGCAGGTCGAAATCACGTTGCAGGCCACTGCTGTCGCCTTGCAGCACGGCGAGGAACAGCCGGTTTTGCTCGGCGCCTGTGCTCTTGTTCGGCAGCAATTGCCAGCCGTTGGCATCGCGGCGGGCAATTCCGACGGTGCTGATTCGATAATCCTGTTTCAGCGGCGTCGCCAGCAGCCAGAGCAGGCCATAGTCCTTGGCGAGGACGAATTTACCCTTGCTGGTCAGCGGCTGGGGCAGGGCGCGCAGGTGTTTTTCCTGAATGAAATCGCCATGGATCACCGAGGGTTTCCCCAATTGCGCGCTCAGTTGTTGCAGGTCGAAGGCGTTAGCCAGGGATGACAGGCCAAGCAGGGCAACGGCGCACAACAGGTGGCAAATACGGTTCATGGCAACGCTCTCTGTACGGCATCGGTGAACACTTTGGGCGATGCCAGTTGCATGTCGTGGCTGGCAATCTCCACGGCCACTTGAATCGTGGTGGCGCGGGTCATGCGCTCGCCCGTGACGGCGTCGCTGATCAGGTAGTTGATCTTCAAGCGGTTCTCCCACTCCACCAGACTGGCGCGGACGTTCAGCTTCTGGCCGAACACCGCGCCGCGTACATAGCGCAATTGCAGGTCAATGACCGGCCACGCGTAGCCGGAATCGAGCATCTGCTGGTAGTTGTGGTCCAGTTGGTCGAGCAGCGCACAGCGGGCGACTTCCAGGTACTTGATGTAATGGCCGTGCCAGACCACGTTCATCATGTCGATGTCGAAAAACGGCACCTGGATTTCGGTGTCAGTGTGGATCACGCCCTTACTGCGCATGCAGCCTCCAGTGGCGGTCGGCGATCCGCTGCAGGCACAGGCGCAGTTCGCCATCCAGCGCACGGTCTTCGATCACGGGCGGGAAGTCTTTGCTCAGTTGCTCGTGCATGGCTGCCAGCGCGGGCGGCAGGGGGCGAGCATCTTCAACCCGACTGCGCAGCCAGACACCTTGATTGGCCGCGAGCAGGGTGGCGGCGGCTACTTGCTCGGTCAGCTCCAGTACGCGGATCGCATCACGGGCGGCGATGGTGCCCATGCTGACCTTGTCCTGGTTATGGCATTCGGTGGAACGCGAGAACACGCTGGCCGGCATGGTGTTTTTCAAGGCTTCGGCTGTCCATGCACTGGTGCCGATCTGCACCGCCTTGAACCCGTGGTTGAGCATTGCCCGCTCAGCGCTGGCGCCTGACAGGTTGCTGGGCAGGCCGTGGTTGTAACGCACGTCCACCAGCAATGCCAGTTGCCGATCCAGCAGGTCGGCGACGTTGGCTACCAGGGTCTTGAGGCTGTCCATGGCGAACGCGATGTGGCCGCCATAGAAGTGGCCGCCATGCAGCACGCGCTCGGCTTCAGCGTCGATGATCGGGTTGTCGTTGGCGCTGTTCAGCTCGATTTCGATGAACGAGCGCAGCCAGTTCAGGCTGTCGGCCAATACGCCCAGTACATGGGGAGCGCAACGCAGCGAATAGCGATCTTGCAAGCGGTGCAAGGGCGCGGTCGGCGCATCGATGGCCAGGTCCTGGCGCAACCAGGCGGCGACTTGCATCTGCCCTGGGTGTGGCTTGGTGGCAAACAGGCGCTCATCGAAATGCTCGGGATTACCCTGCAAGGCCACTACGTTCATCGCGGTGATGCGGGTCGCCAGTTGCAGCAGGTAATCGGCGCGGGCGAAGGCGAGGCAGGCGAGGCCGGTCATGACTGCGGTGCCGTTCATCAAGGCCAGCGCTTCTTTCGGGCGCAGGACCAACGGGTCCCAGCCCAGCTCGCGGTGCACGTCAGCGGCCGCGCGGCGCTCGCCACGGAACATCACTTCGCGCTCACCGGACAAGGTCGCGGCCACGTAAGACAGCGGCGTCAGGTCACCGCTGGCGCCCACCGAGCCTTCTTCCGGGATCAGCGGCAGGATGTCTTGATCGATAAAGGCCTGGAGGCGTTCCAGCAACTCCACGCGCACCCCGGAAACGCCCATGCACAGCGATTGCAACCGCGCCGCGAGTACCGCTCGGGTCGCTTGTGCATCGAGCATTTTACCGAGACCGCAGCCGTGGAACGTGTACAAGTGACGTGGCAGCGCTTCGACGTGCTGCAACGGCACAGCGACGACGCAGGAGTCGCCATAACCGGTGGTTACGCCATAAATCACGCCTTCCTTGTCCAGCAGGGAATCAAGAAACTGCGCGCCTTTGGCGATGCGCAGGCGAAATGCGCTGTCGTTTTGCAGCTGAGTCGGCACTTGGCGATTGGCCAGCAGCAGCACCTCTTCAATACGCAACGGCTGTTCGCCGAAGGTTACCGGTTCAAGCGCTTGGATCGTCATCGGTCTTCCAGAATGAGTAGAAGTTGAACCACTGATGTGGTGCCTCAAGGCAATAATGGGCGAGGCGTGCGGCATAGCGCTGGACATGTCCGGCGACCACCTGCTCGCGATCACTGCGCCGCCATTTAATGCGCTCGGCGAAAGGTTCGAGAATGACGCGATAACCGCTGGCGCCCTTCAGGCAGAAAATCAGATTGATCGGGCATTGCAGCAAGCCCGCCAACAGCCATGGGCCCTGTGGGAAAGCGGCGGGGTGGCCAAGGAAATCCACCCGTACATTGCGCCCGCCATGCAGGGGGACGCGGTCGCCAGCGATGGCCAGCCATTCACCGTTATCCAGGCGTTGGCTCAATTGCAGCATGATCACCGGGTTCAGCTCGCTGACCTGAATCAGGCGCAGATTGGTGGCGCCTGCTTCACCCAACAGGCGATTGAAGCGTTCAGCGTGCTTGGTGTGCACCAGCACGTTCATGGTGACCCGTTCACCCAGCTCGGCCAGCGCGCGGCAGACTTCGAGATTGCCCAGGTGGGTGCCGACCAGCATTTGCCCGCGCCCACTGCGCAACTGGTTGCGCAGCAAGTCGTGATCGATAATCGTGATCTGGTCCAGCGTGAGCTTGCCGTTCCATACGTCGAGCTTGTCCAGCAGTGCATCGGCGAAGGCCATGAACTGCTTGAACACGCTCCGGCGGGTAGGGCGTAGCGCCGATTGTCCGCTCCAGCTGGCCAGGTACTGCTGGTATTGCCGGGCACTCTGTCGGGCACCTGGGCCAAACACGAAGAAGTACAGCACGATGCCGTACAGCACCGGAGTCAGCAGGCGTCGCCCGAAATGACGCACGCCCCAGGCCATCAGTTTCATCAGCAGAAAACTGCCACGCTCCTGATGGGCGGCCCAATGTTTTTTGGCTTCGTTCGTCGGCTCACTCATGTCGCCACCGTCGCCACAGGATCAGCGGCATGCGCACTAACATGCCGAAGAACAGTTTGGTGTGCATTTTCGTGATCAGTACGTTGTCGCGGAACAGCCGGAAGTGCGACACCCCGTCCAGCGGGTAATGAACGCGGGTCGGCAGCCAGCGCATCGGCTGATTGCGCCAGGACAGGCGCACCAGGATGTCCGAGTCGAAGTCCATCCGCTTGCCCACCTGGACCGAGTCGATCAGCTTGATAGTCGGTGCCAGGGGGTAGAGCCGGAAGCCACACATTGAATCGCGGATCTGTAACGACAGGCTGTTGACCCAGACCCAGAAGTGGGTCAGGTAGCGTGCATACAGGCGAACCTTGGGCACGCTGGCGTCGTACTGCGGATAGCCGCAAATCACCGCTTCGGGGGCGCGGCGCGAGGCGTCGAGAAACAGTGATACGTCGCTCAGGTCATGCTGGCCGTCGGCATCCACTTGCAGCGCATGACTGAAACCCAGGCGTGCGGCTTCGCGGAAACCTGTCATTACCGCGCCACCTTTGCCTTGGTTGATGGGCAGGCGCACCAGATAGACGTTCTCTTCTCCGGCCAGCGCTTGCAGCACCGCCGCACAACTCGGGCTGCTGCCGTCGTCGACCAGCACACAGGGTAGACCCGCCTTCAGCAGTTCATGCACGACGGCGGACACTGTCCGTTCGTGGTCATAGACCGGGATCACCGCGCAAGGGTTATGCATCTGCAGCCTCCAGCACGATACGGCCACTGGAGCAGGCGGCTTCTGTGTTGCGGTAGGCAAAATACAGTTTGCTGCGCTCGGCATCGAAACGCAGGGTCAGCGCAACCTGATCGCCGGGGCGCACCAGTTGCTGGAACTTCAACACTTCCATGCCTGCAAACCTCGGTGGCAGGTCCAGCAGGCGCCGGCCCAGGCTCAGCGCCCAATCGACCTGCACCACGCCCGGCAGTACCGGGGTTTGTGGGAAGTGTCCGCTGAAATAAGCCAGGTCTGGAGGAATCATCAAGTCAAGTCGCCACTCGCCGTCAACCTGCTGCTGGCTGAGCAGTTCCGCTTCTTTGGGGCGCGCGGCGAGCAACAGGATTTCGACCTCGGCCTGTGGCAGTTTGCCTTGGGCGTTGAGCGGCAGCTGACGCAGCAGCCGCCAACGTCTCGGCAGGGCGATGGCCTCGCAATACGGGCGCAAATGCTGGCGCAGTTGTTCGGTCAGCGTACGTCGGCCTTGATTGCGCAAGGCATGCAGACCGCTTTCGCTGAGAACCACCAACGCGCCGAGGGACGCCCGGTTCTCTTGAACCACGCCCAGACGCACTTCACTGACCCACTCATGGGTTGCCAGTGCGTGTTCCAGTTGCGGCAAGGAAATACGCTTTTCTTCAAGCTTGACGATGCGGTCCAGCCGGCCGAGCAATTCGAAACGTCCGTCAGCGCTGAAACGCGCGGCGTCGGCCGTGTGTTCGACATGGCCAGCAGGCAAGTAAGGGGACTCGATCAGCAGGGCGCCGTCGCTGTCCTGGCTCAGTTGCACGCCTTCAAAACCCTGCCACAGGCTGTCGCCCTGACGCCAGGCGATGCCGCCGGTTTCCGAGCTGCCGAGGATTTCGGTTGGCCATTGGCCCAAACGCTGCTGCAAGCTGCGTGCGGCTTCGGCGGGCAGCGCTCCGCCCGAAGAGAACACGCGGCGCACGCTGCTCAAGGCCGGCCAATCGAGGTTGTCGCCCATGCGCTTGAGCAGCGCCGGGCTGGCGACCCAGGCAAATGCCGGATGTTCGCGACTGGTTCGCTGCAAATCTTCAGGGAATGGCAGCTGCTTGCGCACAAAACTGCGCCCGGCACACAGCGGCCACAGCACCCGGAACAGCAAGCCGTAAATATGTTGGGTGGCAACGCTGCCGATGATGCAGGACGTGCCGAGGTCGGCGCCCCACAGCTTTTCCAGCGCTTCGACTTCATTGGCCAGCTGTTGCAGGCGTTTTTCGATCAGCTTCGGTTCGCCACTGGAACCGGACGTACACAGGCTCAGGCGACAGGTGTCGAGGTCCAGCGCGGCCGGCGATAGCGGCGCAGCGTGCAATTCATCCAGGTGCGTGTCGCCCACTTGATCGCTGAGCCACAGGTCGACGTCGTTCGACCAGCGCTCGCGGGTGTGTGCTTGCAGATCGGCGGGCAATAGCACGCTGACACCGGCACGCCATGCGCCGAACAAGGCCACGGCCAGCTGACCGGCGTCGTCCAGATGCAGCGCAAGGCGCTTGACGCCTCGGGCCTGCAGACCGGCGGCAACGCTCAGGGCCTGCTCGCAGAAACGGGCATGATCCAGGACGGGGGCCATCGTCAGTTCGCGGGCCGGCAAAGCCTCGAGCAACAGGTGCTCAAGTGGTATCCAATTCATGCGCGACCTCTTACACGTTGACGCAACAGCCATTCACCGGCAAACAGCAGGCCCATCAGGCCATAAGCGATCAAGCCGTTGTACAGCGTCCACCAACTCAATGGCGCCCACAGGGTCAACGCCGCTGCGAGCAGGCCATTACACAGAAAAAACAGGCTCCAGACCTGGGTCACCTGTCGGGTGTAGCGGACCGCGATCTCGGGCAAGTCAGGCTCACTCAGGCGTGCCAATCGCTCGATGACGGGTGGGCCATAGATCAGGCTGAGGCCGAACAGACTCAACATGAATCCGCTGACGAGTACCGGGTACCAGCGCAGTAATAACGGGCTGTTAAACAGCCCCAGCAGCAGGCAAAAACCCAGGGCGACAACGGCCGTCAGCACGCTGCCAGGGCGACGCTTGCCTGTCAGCGCTCGCGCCAGCCACAGCCCGCCGAGCAGCAAGGCGAACTGCCAGGGGGCGAAATGCTCAATGCCGAAATACACCGCAAAGGGGTAAAGCACTCCAGCCAACAGCAGGCCAAGGGCGATCAGCCGACTCATGCGGCCGGATTGACCAGGCGGTAAACCGCCTCGACCACATCGTTGACGGTGCGTACGGCTTTGAAGTCTTCAGCGGCGATTTTCTTGCCGGTCTTGCGTTTGATGTGGTCGATCAGGTCCACGGCATCAATGCTGTCAATTTCCAGGTCCTGGTACAGGTTGGCTTGCAGGTTGACTCGCTCAGGCTCAAGTTCGAACAGCTCAACCAGCGCACTGCGCAGGGTGTCGAAGATGTCTTCACGGGTTTGCATTGTTATTCCTCAGGCCGCTTGTCTGGCGCTGACGAACGCCGCAAGGCTGTCCACGCTGGTGAAGTGATTACGGGTGTCTTTGGCGTCGGCGTCGATCTTGATGCCGTAGCGTTTCTGAATCGCCAGGCCCAGTTCCAGGGCGTCTACCGAATCCAGGCCAAGGCCTTCGCCGAACAGGATCTGATCGTTGCCGATGTCATGGGTGCTGATGTCTTCGAGGCCCAGGGCATCGATAATCAGCTGTTTAATTTCCAGGTGCAGATCGCTCATCTTTGGCGAGCTCCTTAATGAAGTCCTGATGCAGATAATCGTTGAGCTTGCGCGAGGCTATTGGGGCCGGGCCAAGCACAGCAAAGGCTTGTGGATCTATATCGGCCCCGACGCGCAAACTGAAGTGCGCACGGCGCTTCGGGATGCGATACCAGGGTTGGGCTTTAGTCAGGGTGCTGGGATTGACTTGGATCGTCACCGGGGTAATGAGTTTCGCACCTCGCAGTGCGATTGAGGCTCCGCCACGATGAAAGGCAGGCACCTGCCCCGGTGTGGTGCGCGTGCCTTCCGGGAAAATAATCAGTGTCTGCCCGCTGTGTAGAGCGTCTGCGGCAGCATCGAGCATCTCCATGCTGCCATCATTGCTGATGTAATCGGCGGAGCGCACCGGCCCCCGGGTAAAGGGGTTCTGCCACAGACTCTGTTTGACCACGCAATTGGCATCGCGCACCAACCCGATCAGAAACACCACGTCGATCAGCGACGGATGGTTGGCAATGATCATCTGGCCTGGGCGGCCGAGTTTTTCCGCGCCCTGGACGTCATAGGTCAGCACGCCAGTGCGCGCCATAAATCGGATGAACCGCCAGAGCAGCCAGCCGATCGTGCGCCGGGCACGCGCCCGATGGCGTTGCACATCGCCGGGCAGGCAGCTCAACAAAGGGAAAAACACCAATCGCAGGCACAGGCCGACCACCCCGAAAAGGGCAAAGCTCAGGGCGGTCGCCAGCAGACGCCAATAATAGGCGTCGCGGCGTTTGCTCAGCGGGTCCGTTGCCAGGTCCACAGTCGGTTTTTCCATGAATGTTGGCAGGTGGTCTGCTCGCTCGCTAACGTGCGCAACAGGTTGAGGGCGTGCGGCCATTCCGGGCGGGGCAGGCTTTCGCTGCCGGTGCTCAGGCACAACTGCCAGTCGGTGCCAGGGGTCAGCAGTAGCCCGACCGCGTAGGGAAAGGGCACGTCCTCGATCCAGTCGGCATAAGCGGCGGGTGGTTGTTCTTCCGTGACGATCAGCAGCACGGCTGGCGAGCCCTCGGCCAGCAGGGCAACGGCTTCGATGATACCGTGCTCCAGGCCGTCACCGGCTGCGGCCAGCGCCGTCATCTCACTGGTTTCACCGCGCATGATCGACCACAGGCCAATCACGGCATTGTGCACCGAGAGGCTGAACTGGGTGGGCGACAGCGGCTGATTGGCGGCCAGGTCGGTGAGGATGTCGAGGGTGCGCGGGGTTTCACCGTGGCGCGAGACGAACACCAGTGGAAGCTGTTCAATGCCTTCGGCCAACGGCCAGCCAACGCTGAAAGCCATCCGCGCCAGCCGACTCAAGCGTCTGCGCTGCATGGCGGGCAAAAACGAGACGTCAGGCGCCGCATCCCCACTGTCTAAAAGGGATGGACTCAGGCTCCATTGTTGCCAGTCCTCGACCGTTTCCAGGCCGGGGGCCCAGGCGCGCCATTGTGCGATGTTGAACGTGATCACGAGTTTTCTTCCCGCCCCTGCGGGCATGCCTTTCGCTGCGGTTTTCCGAGACAACACCCATTTGGGCATTGTTCGCCGAAACGGCACCCATTCGGGTGAGGCGCTTTAGCCGAGAGGCGCGCATTATCCCGATGGGGCTGATGAGTAGCAAATGCTGTTGCGAATAGATTATTTAGACAAATAGTTCCTTCGTTATGCATTTTTAATTTCGACTTTCCAGTGTAGGAAAATCGCTATTAATTATGTAAGCCTAAGTCCGTTATCAGCGTCTCTCTAGATGAAGCGCTCGCCCTTGTCACCCGCTTTGCTTAGACTCGGGTCCATTCATCGGGCCCATTCATTAAGGCCATTTACAGAACCAAGGAGGTCTATTCATGCGGCGCGTGGTGTTCAATCAGAAAGGCGGAGTGGGTAAGTCCAGTATCGCCTGCAACCTGGCGGCAGTCAGCGCTCACGAAGGGTATCGGACGCTTTTGATCGATCTTGATGCCCAGGCCAACTCGACGCAGTACCTCACCGGTTTGACCGGCGACGATATTCCGATGGGCATCGCCGATTTCTTTAAGCAAACCCTGTCATCAGGTCCGTTTGCCAAGAAGAACAAGGTCGATATCTATGAAACGCCCTTCGACAACCTGCACGTGGTGACCGCCACGGCAGAACTGGCCGACTTGCAGCCCAAGCTTGAGGCCAAGCACAAGATCAACAAGTTGCGAAAACTCCTCGATGAACTGGACGAGGATTACGACCGGATTTACCTGGATACACCGCCTGCGCTGAATTTTTACGCGGTTTCGGCGCTGATTGCCGCCGACAGAGTGTTGATCCCTTTTGACTGCGATAGTTTTTCGCGTCAGGCGCTGTATGGCCTGCTCAAGGAAATCGAAGAACTGAAGGAGGATCACAACGAGGGCCTGGAGGTGGAAGGCATCATCGTCAACCAATTCCAGTCCCGCGCCAGCCTGCCGCAGCAAATCCTTGATGAGTTGATCGCTGAAGGTTTGCCGGTGTTACCGGTTTACCTCAACAGTTCGGTGAAGATGCGTGAGTCGCATCAGGCCAACATCCCCTTGATCCATCTCGAGCCACGGCACAAGTTGACGCAGCAGTTCGTCGATCTGCACGACCTGCTGGAGTCGGGTGCTCAGCGCTGACGCATCCCGCGCTGAAGGGTTGCCGCAGAGGCGAAAACAACTTCTCGCGTGATGAGCCGTCGTGGATGGCGCGGGACCATTGTTCAGCGGTCATCCGCGCGGCTTCGGCGAGGTCTGCCGGGATAGGAATCGTCGCCTCCATATCGGCTTGAAAGCTGTCTTGTGTCGCCAACAATCGATGGCTGCCCACTGTGCAGCCGCACTGGACCAGTTGGCCGTGGGTTGCCACCGCGACATACTCGTCAACATAGGTTGGATTGCCTTGGGCGATGTAACCGACGCTATCGCACGCCGGGCACCATACGGGGTCGCCCATCCTCGCCAGTTTGCGCAGCAACACGATTGCCTTGGCGGAAGCCGCTATGACAAAACCGTCCGTGGTAGTGAGATCACCTTCCCTGATGACAAACGTCATAGATAGTCCTTACCCATCGTTCAAGTTGAGTAAGGAAGGCTAGTAGTAAAATGCGGCGGCAGGTGCTGGAAAACCCTGTTTCGGAATCGCCCTACAGAAAAGTCAGCAGGTGTGCCGCAGCTGAACAACGTCTAGATCCCTTGGCTTTTCAACCAGGCCAGTAGCTGTGGCAGAGGAAAGGCGCCGCTTTGACGCGCGACTTCCTGGCCGTTCTTGAACAGGATCAAGCTGGGGATCGAACGAATGCCTAGCTGAGCCGACAACTGCTGGTTGGCCTCACTGTCCAGCTTGGCGAGCCGGCAGCGACCGGACAGCTGACTGGCCGCTTGTTCGAAGACGGGTGCAAAAGACTTGCACGGGCCACACCACGCCGCCCACACGTCCACCAACAGCGGCAGATCGCCTTTGATCTGACTGGCGTAGTCGCCCTGAGTCAGTTCGAAAGGCTTGCTCAGCACTACCTGCGCCTTGCAGCGCCCACATTTAGGCTGATCGCCAAGGCGGTCGGCCGGGATGCGATTGAGCCCGTTGCAGTGCGGGCAGGGGATCAGGAGTGGGTCTGGCATGGGAGGCTCCGTTGGCAGTGTGTGCATTTGAGATAAATGGTGATGCTGGCGTCGAGAATCAAGTCGGCTTTTATTAGAAAAGATCTAAGTGATTAAACTATAGACGGTGAGTTTTCGGAATTCTGTAGGGATGACCAGGGGCGCGACCGGCCTGAAGGATCTTCCTGCAATAATGAGTTCAACCATTTTACGACTGCTGTGCAGTCGATCGCAGGCGTGCCTGCTCCTACAGTTTTCAGATGCTTGCGCCTGTGGGATTGTCAACTACCCGTTCAGGGAGTGGTGCCCGGCAATCGAGCTCGATAGTCTCTGGCAGCAGCAATAAATCTGTTGTCTTTCTTGAATAGTCGTCTACGTATAAGTGTCGAGGCTCTATATCGCTCCCTATTAATTAATGAATAAGCAGCGCTCGGTTTTTTAGTATAAAAACAATAACCTCGACTCAAAATGGACTATCACTGTGCACATTATTAATCCCATCGTTTTCTCGGCCATGCTGGCGGCTGTCATTGTTTCCGCCGCAGCGCAGGCCGGGCCGGCGGTCAGTGTTACTTTTAAAAAATAACGGCACAGCGGCGGCGATCTGGGGCGCGGTGTGACGTAAAGATCACATCCGTTGATTTTGCTACTCACGCATGGGCTGTTGAATTCGCAATGAAATAACACGTCGGTTATCAGTTTACAGGGTGTGCTCTGCAGGTATATCTGCGTGCAGAGCAGCGTCTTGTAAGGCGTATTTTTATCGATTAACAGGGGTGGTATATGATTAGTAATATACTGGCTTCGCCGGTAAGTTCATCCAGTACGATAACACTCACCCAGCCTATATCAATGAGTGACAGCGCACCGGCGCAGTCTGCAATCGCGTCAACCGACACGGTGAAGGTATCAACGCTGTCTCGCCAGTTGAGTGACAGCGCGGCGCGAGCCGAGGGGCGTGATAAAAATACGAGCCGTGGCGAGCTCGGTGATATGGCTCGAAAGTTGAAAGATGATTTTTTAGGCGATAGCTACAATGCGCAAAGCGTCAGGCATGACGCGGAAAAGCCTGCAACTGACGATCCTGATTTATTAGCGAGGGCTCGGCACGCTACGGCGTATGTGAACCTTGCCAGCACGGGCGATAGGAGTACCAAGAGTCCGTTTGCTGACCTGACAACCGAGCAACTCGCCCTGATCATTTACGATGACAGCGGTTCGTATACTGTGAATGAGCGGCGAGCTGCTGCATATGACGCTAATGATATAGAACAAAAATGGCGAGTCGAGGTGATTGCCCAATCAAGGCAAGAAAGTGAGGGTAACGTCAACACACCTAAGTTCTATGCTGAAGTGCTGTCCCACTACAAATCATTACCCCCTATCGAGCAGGCTCAATACCCGGGCGATTATGAGACCCGCCTGCTGGGCAGGATCAGCGAGGGCGGGGGTGTTCAAAACACCGAGGACGACCGTCTCCTCACCCTGTTCGAAGTCCTGGCAAATATACAACTGCCTGAAAAAGAGTCTGGCCCCACCGTCCCGGGCCTCAGGATGAACAGCTTATCTCCAGATGTTTCCCCCACTCCGGCGGCCGTTCTGCGTAGTTAGCCATGCCGGGCTGATCTTCGAAGGGGTTGTTCAGCACGGTGTGCAGGCGGCGCACTTCTTCATAGTTGCCGTCTTCGGCGGCGTCGATGGCTTTTTGTGCCAGATAGTTGCGCAAGATATAGAGCGGGTTGACCGCGTGCATGCGCGCTTGGCGTTGTTGCTCGGTGCCATTGTCTTCACGGGCGATCCGGGCTTGGTAGTCAGTGGCCCAGGCATCGAAGCCTTTGATGTCGACAAAGTCATCGCGTAGGCGGGTGGAGGCCA
Organism: Pseudomonas sp. UMAB-08; assembly: GCF_900095225.1. Classification (GTDB taxonomy): domain Bacteria; phylum Pseudomonadota; class Gammaproteobacteria; order Pseudomonadales; family Pseudomonadaceae; genus Aquipseudomonas. The sequence goes on along the minus strand of NZ_LT607437.1, from coordinate 40,897 downwards.
GGGCGGCGGGCTCATCGCCCAGTCGACGGAAGAACAGGGTGTAGTCGACGCCGCTGTTCTGCATCAGTTTGAGCAGGCGCTCGATCAGTTGGGTGTCGCCGTCTTCGGCACGGGTCAGGCCTAGCCTGCGGCGCATCAGGTCCAGGTAATGAGCCTGGTACAACGGCAGGAACAGACCGAGGGCTTCACGCAGGGCTTCGACACTGATGAACGGTGTCAGGGCTTGAGCGAGGGCGCTGAGGTTCCATTGGCCGATGGGCACCTGATTGCTGAAGGAGTAACGACCTTCGTGATCGGAGTGGTTGCAGATGAAGTTCTGGTCGAAATCATCGAGGAAGGCAAACGGCCCGAAGTCGAAAGTGATGCCCAGAATCGACATGTTGTCGGTGTTCATGACGCCGTGGCAGAAACCGTAGGCTTGCCACTTGGCGATCAACTCGGCGTTGCGTTCGACGATTGTCCGGAACATCGCCAGGTACGGCTCAGGCTGTTCCAGGCATTCGGGAAAGTGCATCGCCAGCACATGCTCGCCCAGCTCTTTCAGGCGTTCCGGCTGCTTGGTGTAGAAGAAGTACTCGAAACTGCCGAAGCGGATATGGCTCGG
>NZ_LT607437.1:0-40280 GCF_900095225.1 Pseudomonas sp. UMAB-08 | reverse complement strand
GCTGCGCGCTCCTGCTTCTCCCGCCATACCGGCGTGCTTGAGCCGATCACGCACGCGGCCCGACTGCTGGGGATGCCCAGTGCGTGCAAGGCTTCAGAGGCCAGAAACTCGCGGATCGATGAGCGCAATACCGCCCGGCCATCGCCCATGCGTGAGTAAGGGGTCTGCCCGGCGCCCTTGAGGTGCAAGTCCCAATGTTCGCCAGCGTCGTTGTAAACCTCGCCCAACAGCAGGCCACGACCATCGCCCAACCGTGGGTTGTAGGCGCCGAACTGGTGACCTGAATACACCATGGCCCTCGCATCGGCGTCGGCCCAGAGTTTGTGCCCACTGAAGATTTCGGCGAAGACCGGCAGTTCGGCCTGTGCCGGATCGAGATCAAGCAGCGCCAAGGCGGCAGTACTTGCGACTACCAGGCGCGGATCAGCGATGGGCTCGGGCAGGACCGAAGTGGAGAACGCATCCCCCAGGCGGGCGAAGCGGTTGTCGAAGGTCAGTTCGTCGAGGGCTTTCAAGTGCCACCTCCAGCAGAATGTCCGACCATTCTGCTGGGATTAAGCGTGTCAGTCGAGCCTGATGTCCGGTGGCTCGGGTACGTCCTTGGCGGCAGGGGGCGTCGCCGGGACCGGAGCGCTGGTTTTTTCTGCGGCTTCGATGGGCACCATCTTGTATTCCTGACCCTGCATGTTCTTGAGGTAGACCTCCACCTGCCGGAACGAGATGTTGATGTGCTGTGCCTTGAACTCTCGGTTAATGAAGCGGTTGATCTCGTCGAGCACCGGGTTGCGGTCGCCGAGGTCTCGCACGTGCATGCGCAGCTCGTGGTCGAGGGTGCTTTCGCCGAAGTTCAGGAAGTACACGATAGGCGGCGGGTCTTTGAGCACCCGTGGGTTTTCGTGGGCGGCCTTGAGCAGCAGATTGCGCACCAACTCCAGGTCCGAGCCGTAATCGACCCCCAGTTTCAGGGTGACGCGGGTGATGGTGTCGGTCAGCGACCAGTTGATCAGTTGCCCGGTGATGAAGGTCTTGTTCGGGACAATGATGTCCTTGCGGTCGAAGTCGGTGATGGTCGTGGCGCGGATACGGATCTTGCTGACCGTGCCCGACAGGTTGCCGATGGTGATGGTGTCGCCGATCCGCACCGGACGTTCGAACAGGATCATGATGCCGGAGATGAAGTTGGCGAAAATCTCCTGCATCCCGAAACCCAAACCGACCGACAGTGCCGCGACCAGCCATTGCAGCTTGTCCCAACTCACGCCCAGCGCCGACAGGGTGGAAACGAAACCGACCCCGGCAATCGCATACGACAGGAGGGTCGTCGTCGCGTAGGCGCTGCCCTGGGCCAGGCTCAGGCGTGACAGCACCAGCACTTCCAGCAGGCCAGGCAGGTTGCCAGCCAGTACGACGGTGATGCAGATGATGATCAGTGCGCCAATCATGTCGCCGAGGCTGATCGGCACCATGCTCATGGTCGCGCCGGTGCCGCTGGTGTATTCGTAGAGGGTGATGTTGTCCAGATAGGAGAACACCGTGATCAGGTCGGACCAGACCCAGTACAGCGCGCCGATGAAGCCGCCGAGCAAGGCCAGACGAATCAGGCGCAAGGACTGTTCGTTGACCTGTTCGATGTCCAGTGTCGGCTCTTCGATCACTGTGTCGCCATCGCCGCTTTCCTTGGCCGCCTGACGTTTGCTCAGGGCGCGCTGGTAGGCCAGGCGTCGTGCCGCTACGCCCAGGCCGCGGATGAAGGCGGCTTCGATCACCAGCCACAGCATCAGTAAGTACAGGGTGTTGATCAGTCGATCACTGAGTTTCAGTGCCGTGTAGTAGTAGCCGAAGCACACCGCGATGAACAAGGCGATCGGCAGGGCGGTGAAAATCACGCCGATCGCTTTGCGGAACAGCGACGCGCTCTCGCGGGTGGGGCTGCTGATCAGCAAACGGCTTAGCAGCCAGGTCATCATGGCGTAGCACGTCAGAACAACGGCAATCCCCAGGACGTCGTCGGCCAGCGCGGCAGGTTGATGTTCCGCCATCGCGACGACGGCGACCAGCGCCAGCACCACCAGGCCCAGGCGGCGAATCCAGCCTCTGAGGAATTCAACCTGCGGTTTTTCCCAGCGGAAATGCAGTTGTGCGACGCCGCCCGGCGCGAGAACTCGGTAAGCGGTATAGAACACCAGCCAGGCCAGGGCGATTTGTAGCAAGGCCGAGCCCAGGTTGGCGTTTTGCCCCCGGGCGTCAATTTGCAGGGCGTAGCCACACAACGCCAGGCCCAGCGCCACGGGCATGGCCAGCAAGATATTGATCAGGATCGCCAGCGGCGTTTGCCATTGGCTGTCGCGTTTGAAGTGGCCGATATCGGAGTGCAATTTGTTCAGCTTGCTGTAGAGCGCTTTGCGCTTCCACACCAGTGCGCCGATCAACAGCAGCAGTGGCAGAAACAGCAGGGGTCTGCTTGTCAGCCCGTCTGCCAACTCGCTGACACTCGAAGCCCACGGAAGGGTGGCGAGCTGTTTTGTCAGGCGCGGCTGGATGCCTTCTATCCATTCCAGGTCCAGCGGTTTGTTGCTGGGAATCCAGAACATCTGTTCGTCGAGGGTGGAACGCAGGCTCAGCGCCGTGCTGACCAGCTGTTTTTGACTGAGCTGCAGGGTAATGGACTCATTGAGCAGTGCGCTCAGCTCACGGTTCAAACGTTCCAGCAGATCGCTGCGGGTGGTCGCAAGGTCAAGCAAGGTTTTGCGCAGCAGCGGTGTAACGTCTTCTGGCGGCTGGGTGGCGAGCAGCTTTTCGACATAAGCGCTTGGGCTGCTGATCAACTCCCGCTGTTGATTGACTTCGAATTGATACAGGCGAATGTCGGCGATTTCATCGGCCAAGCCATTGTCGAGCGTCAGGTGCGGCAGGGCCTGTTTCTGTTTATAGAGGATTTTGGACAGCAGCAGACTGCCTTTGAGAACGTTGATCTGTTCATCCAGCGCCTGATCGCTTTGGGTCAGGCTGTCCAGCTGTTGCTTGGTCTTGAGGTTTTGCTGGGTCAAATCGTTGAGCCGGTCGGTGCCGCGCAACAGGTAATCCGAGAGTTTGAGGTTGGCCGCGCTTTCAGTAGCCAGCAGGCTGCTGCTGCCCGCTTTTTGCGCTTCGATGGACAGTTGCGTGACGGTTTGTTGCGACTGGGCCCGGCGCTTGTCGTTGATCAGGGTTTGCAGGTCTTGAATTTCCTGCTCTTGCCGGCGGACACGCTCGGTCAACAGGTCATGCTGGCTGTTGCCGAGGTCCTGCAGCAGGCTGTTCCCCGCCAGTTCCTGACGGCGCAATACGGTCACGGCGTTGAGCGAAGCCAATTCTGCGTTGAGCTGGTCGCGCTGGTCGGCGCTGATGGTCTTGCCGCCATCCTTGCCTGACTTGAGGAGGTTATTGATCTGCTGGGCGCGGGTCTGATTGCTACTGATCTCGGCCTGCGCCCGTTCCGGGCGGGTCTGGGCGGTGATGGTCAGGCTGTTGGCGTCGTTCAGGCTCTTCTGCAGGTCACTGAGCTGAGTACTGCGCTCGGTGAGCAATTGTTCGAGTGGCGGCACGTCGAGATTGGCGTAACGCTGGGTCGTCGGAACAGCCTTGCTGGCTTTGAGACGGGTCAGTTCGCGCTGGTTTTCCGTCGTCTGGCGCGGAGCCTGGCTCAGTTGCTGTTTGAGTTCGGTCAGACGCTTTTCAGCGTCTTCCTTGCTGGTGATCAGCGTCAGGGTTTGCTCAAGCACCTGTTGCAGGGCTTTTTGATCCGCGTCGGGCAATTTGCGTTCGGCAATTTTATCCAGACTTTGCTGCACGGCACTGCGGGTGGGCGGCTCGGCAGCCTGTGCGGGAACGGTAGAGAGGCAGAGCCCAAGCAGGGCGGCAACAAAAAAAGTGCGCAGGTTGAGCATAAGTACCGGTCGAACTGATCGAAGAGAGAGGGAGTTTAGAGGAACAACCCAGGACCTGGGCGGCTCCCTTCGGGAAATTTGACGCCGACTTTAAGGATCTTGTTCCCGTCCATCACCGCAACGGTCCAAATTGTACCGTTCCATTCGATCTGATCGCCGACCACTGGTTCGCCGCGATTCTTCTGAATGATGAATTGGCTAAGCGGCATATCCGGATCCAGGCCGTCGAGTTTCAAACCGTACAATGCCGCGACAGGCCCGAGCTGAGCGTCTCCCTCGAGGACGAAGTCGCCGAAGAAACGTAAATCCAGACCGCGTTGCGGGGCCTGGCTGAACAGCTTGCCCAGGGCAGACAGGTCATGTTCATGGCCGATCACGCAGAGCAGATCACCGACTTCGAGGGTGGTACTACCCGACGGATGGAGCAGTTGTTGGCCCCGAAACAGGGCCGCGATGCGGGTGCCCTCGGGCATTTTCAGTTCACGCAGGGCGGCGCCGATGCACCATTTTTCAGCACCCAGGCGGTAAACGAACAGTTCCCACTCACTGGTGGCATGCACTTCCAGTGCGGCGCGTGAAATCGGTGCCGGTTCTGGTGGTACGGTAACTTTCAGCAGTTTGGCGACCCACGGCAGGCTCGTCCCCTGGACCAGCAGCGAGACCAGTACGATAAAAAATGCGAGGTTGAAATACAGCTGCGCATGCGGCAACCCGGCCATCAACGGGAACACCGCGAGAATGATCGGCACCGCGCCGCGCAGACCGACCCAGGCGATAAATGCTTTTTCCCGATCATGGAACGCTTTGAATGGCAGCAGGCCGACCAGCACCGACAGCGGTCGGGCAAACAGAATCATCCACAGTGCCAGACCCAGCGCGGGCAGGGCGATGGGCAGTAAATCATGCGGCGTTACCAGCAGGCCCAGCACCAGGAACATGCCGATCTGCGCCAACCAGGCCATGCCGTCGAGCATGTGCAGAATGCCGTGGCGACTGCGGATAGGACGGTTGCCAAGCACCAGGCCGCACAGGTACACCGCCAGGAAGCCGCTGCCATGGATGGCGTTGGTCAGGGCAAACACCGCCAGCCCGCCGCTGATCACCAGAATGGGGTACAGGCCGTTTGCCAGATTGATCCGGTTGACCAGTTGCAGCATCAGCCAGCCGCCGCCCAGACCGATAATCCCGCCGATACCAAACTCACGAATCAGATGCCCCAGCAGGCTCCAGTGCAAACCGGTTTCGCCGCTGGCGAGCATGTCGATCAGGGTCACGGTCAAGAAAACCGCCATCGGGTCGTTGCTGCCGGATTCGATTTCCAGGCTGGCGGTAACCCGTTCGTTCAGGCCTTTACCGCCCAGCAGCGAGAAGACCGCGGCGGCATCGGTCGAGCCGACGATCGCGCCAATCAACAGACCTTGAATCAAATTCAGATTAAACAGCCATGCGGCCGCCACCCCGGTCAACCCGGTGGTGATCAGGACGCCGACCGTTGCCAATGACAGCGCCGGCCACAGCGCAACCCGGAAGCTGGCGACGCGTGTGCGCAAGCCGCCATCGAGCAAAATCACCGCCAGGGCGAGGTTGCCGACCAGATACGCCGTTGGGTAGTTGTCGAAAATGATCCCGCCGCCATCGACGCCCGCTGCCATGCCCACCGCGAGGATGATGACCAGAATCGGGATGCCGAGACGCGAAGAAATGGAGCTGACCAGGATACTTGCACCCACCAGCAACGCGCCGATCAAGAACAGGCTGTTGATGGTTGTTGCATCCAAGGGCGGTACTCCAGAAAGCAAATTCAAAAGGCTGGGCGCGAACTGCCTATGCAGTCCGCGTGCCAAGCGATTCTAACCTGTTGAATTGGCTGGCTGTCAAAGCTTTGTCTGTTTGGGACCTGGATCAGCCGGGAAGATTTGCCTTATGACGTGCGCGACAGCGAGGAACTGCTCGCCTTGACGGCTATTGATCCGCCCCATCCGTTTGGGTGCCAGGGCGCTGAGCCGACGCGGCTCAACGCTCAGTGAGTCTGCCTGCCCGTTAAAACCAGGCGTCTTGCATCGACAGGCAGGTGTCATCCCGCGCTTCGAGAATCGCCAGTTCGTGATGGCAGCCGGGTACTTCCCACGTCAGGAAGTACCGGGCGGCTTGAAGCTTGCCTTTATAGAAGCCGACGTCGGCTTCATTGCCCTTTGCCAGGCCTTCTTCGGCGCGGATCGCTTGTTCCAGCCAGCGCCAGCCGATCACGGTATGACCGAACGCTTTCAGGTACAGCGCCGAATTGGCCAGGCTGCTGTTGACCTTGCCCTGCGCCAGGTCGGTCAGCAGGCCGATGGTCACGGTTTGCAGGCGTGCCACCAATTGCTCCAGCGGTTGGCGCAGCGGCGTTAAACCTTCATGGGCCTGTGCGCGTGCTGCGGTGTCGGCGATCAGGCGGATCAGTTGCTTGAGTCCGGCACCGCCGTTTTGCCCCAGTTTTCGCCCGAGCAGGTCCAGCGACTGAATGCCGTGGGTGCCCTCATGAATCGGGTTCAAGCGGTTATCGCGGTAGTACTGCTCCACCGGGTATTCGCGGGTGTAGCCATGGCCGCCGAGAATCTGGATCGCCAGTTCGTTGGCCTTGAGGCAGAACTCGGAGGGCCAGGATTTGACGATAGGCGTCAGTAAGTCGAGTAGCTCGTGGGCCTGCTTGCGGATCTCTTCGGTTTCCCCGGTGGAGGTGTCATCAAATAGCCGCGCCGCATACAGACCGAGGTCGAAGGCGCCTTCGACGTAGGCTTTCTGCGTCAGCAACATGCGTTTGACGTCGGCATGCTGGATGATCGCAACCGGCGCGGTTTCCGGGTTTTTGCTGTCCGGCAGACGACCTTGCGGGCGTTCGCGGGCGTACTCCAGTGAGTACAGATACCCGGCGTAACCCAGCATCACGGCGCCCATGCCGACGCCGATCCGTGCTTCGTTCATCATCTGGAACATATAGCTCAAGCCTTGATGCGGCTTGCCCACCAGATAACCGACACACTCGCCGTTATCACCAAAGTTCAGCGCCGTGGAGGTGGTGCCGCGCCAGCCCATCTTGTGGAACAACCCGGCCAGCAGCACGTCGTTGCGCTTGCCCAGACTGCCATCATCGTTGACCAGAAACTTGGGCACGATAAACAGCGAGATGCCTTTCACCCCGGCAGGCGCGTCAGGCAGCTTGGCCAAGACCATGTGCACGATGTTTTCCGACAACGGATGATCGCCGCCAGAGATAAAAATCTTGTTGCCGCGCAGGCGATAGCTGCCGTCTGCGGCAGGTTCGGCGCGGGTGCGAATGTCCGACAGCGACGAGCCGGCATGCGGTTCGGTCAGGGCCATGGTGCCGAAAAAACGTCCGTCGATCATCGGCTGCAAAAAGCGCTGCTTCTGTTCTTCGCTGCCAAAGCTTTCGATCAGATTGGCCGCACCCATGGTCAGGAACGGGTACGACGTCGACGCGGCATTGGCCGATTGAAAGTGCGCAAAGCAGGCTTGCGACAGCAGCGTAGGCAGTTGCATACCGCCCGCCTCGAAGCTGCGCGCGGCACTAAGAAAACCCGCTTCAAGGAACGCATCCACCGCCGGTTTGACTTCCGGGATCAGGATCGCCTCGCCATTCTCATAGCGCGGCTCGTTCTCGTCACCCTTGCGGTTGTGCGGGGCGAAATACTTTTCCGCAATGGTCCGTGCCGTACCAATCGCCGCATCGAAGGTCTCGCGATTGTGCTCGGCGAAACGCTCGCGCTGGGTCAGGGCTTCGGCATCGAGCACTTCATACAGCTCGAAAGCCAGATTACGGGAACTGAGCAGCGTCTCGGACATGGCGGCCTACCTTTTTTAGAATGCTCGGAGTCTAGGCGGTGGCGCAGGCTGCTGAATAGCAAGATTGATGCGGGTGATAGAGGGGTAAAACGGGGCGATAACAGTGTGTCAGGCAGACCGAGTCAAGCTGATCGCGGGCAAGCCCGCTCCTACATGAAATACGGAACCCATGTAGGAGCGGGCTTGCCCGCGATGGAGGTACAGAGGATCGGGTTACCCAATCGTCATCAAGCTGGCATTTCCTCCTGCTGCTGCAGTGTTCACGCTCAGCGCGCGTTCGATCACCAGACGTTCCAGCGCGATGTTGGTTTCGCCGTGCGACAGACCTTGAACCCCGACGATAGCGCCAGCGCGTTTGGCGACTTGCTGGCAGACCGCTCGCAGTTGGTCGGAGTCGCCGTGATGCAGGACTGCATCGATGACCACTTCGTCCTTGTTCCAGTCAGCGATCAACTGGATGCGTGCCTGTACTTCTTTAGGCAAGCGAGCGCGCAGCGGTTTGCTTACGTCGTTTTCCGGTACCACAGCCGTGCTACCGACTGCCAATACGGCGGCCAGTTGGATCAACAGGTCAGCTTCGATGTCTGCCAGACACAGCACGTGCTCGCGGGGTAGCAGGCTGTAGCTGTTGCGTTCGCCGGTCGGGCCGTTCAGCAAGCGGATGGTGCCGCTTTGCGACTGCTCGGCGAACTGTTTGCACAGCGCGCCCAGCGCGTCTTGCTGGTGACTGCTGGCCCAGGCTTGCAGGGCGCCGAGCGGTTTGCTCATGGCTTCACGCATCTGGGTGTCCGGTGCAGCCAGCGCATCGCCGCGAGCAAAGGACTGCTCGATGGCATCCACCGGCCGGGTCGACAGCAGGCGATAGAGGTACAGCGGTCCACCGGCTTTAGGTCCGGTGCCCGACAAACCTTCACCACCGAACGGCTGCACACCCACTACAGCGCCAACGATGTTGCGGTTGACGTAGACGTTACCGGCATTGACCTTGTCGACGACCTTGGCGATGGTTTCGTCGATGCGCGTGTGCACACCGAGCGTCAGGCCGTAGCCCGAAGCGTTGATCTGGCCGATCAGCTGGTCCAGTTCCTTACGCTTGTAGCGCACCACGTGCAGCACCGGGCCGAAGATCTCCCGTTGCAGTTCGTCGAAGCTTTCCAGTTCGATCAAGGTGGGCATCACATAGGTGCCGCGCTTGATTTCCGCGCTGTCGGCAATCGCCATCTGGTACACGGTGCGGCCTTTGTCGCGCATGGCCTGGATGTGTTTCTCGATCCCGGCTTTGGCTTCGGCATCGATCACCGGCCCGATATCCACGGACAAACGCTCCGGGTTGCCAAGACGGCATTCAGCCATGGCACCTTTAAGCATTTCGATCACGCGGTCGGCAGAGTCTTCTTGCAGGCACAGCACACGCAGCGCCGAACAGCGTTGACCGGCACTGTCGAAGGCCGAGGACACCACGTCGATGACCACTTGTTCGGTCAGCGCGGAGGAGTCGACGATCATCGCGTTTTGTCCGCCGGTTTCGGCGATCAGCGGGATCGGCCGACCTTGTGCGTCCAGACGCCCGGCGATGTTGCGTTGCAGCAAGCGTGCGACTTCGGTAGAGCCGGTGAACATCACGCCCTTGACCCGATCATCACCGACCAGACGTGCGCCAACCGTTTCACCACGGCCAGGCAGCAGTTGCACCACGCCCTCGGGGATGCCGGCTTCAAGTAACAAGCGCACCGCTTGTGCGGCAATCAGCGGGGTTTGCTCGGCGGGCTTGGCCAGTACCGGGTTGCCGGCGGCCAATGCGGCAGCGACCTGACCGCTGAAAATAGCCAGCGGGAAGTTCCACGGACTGATGCAGACCACTGGCCCCAGGGGACGATGCGCGTCGTTGGTGAAGTCGTTGCGCGCCTGCACTGCGTAGTAACGCAGGAAGTCCACGGCTTCACGCACTTCGGCGATGGCGTTGGCGAAGGTCTTGCCGGCTTCACGCGCCAACAGGCCCATCAGCGGCTGGATTTCACCTTCCATCAAGTCAGCGGCACGTTCCAGGATCGCGGCGCGTTCTGCGGGGGGTGTCGCTTGCCAGATAGGGGCGGCGTTGAGTGCGCACTGGATGGCGTTATCGACGTCTTCCAGATTGGCTTCCTGAACGTGACCGACCACATCACGCAAGTCCGACGGGTTCAGGACAGGCACGAAAGCGCCAGTGCTCGCCGGGCTGCCAAGCATCGGCGCGGCTTTCCAGTCGTTGTGCGCGGTTGCCAGCAATGCCGAGGACAGCGACGCCAGGCGGTGTTCGTTCGCCAGATCGATGCCGCTGGAGTTGGCGCGAGCCGGGCCGTAGAGATCACGCGGCAGCGGGATACGCGGGTGTGGCAGGCCGAAGCCGCCTTCCTGCGTCGCCATCTGCTCGATGCTGCTCACTGGATCGGCCACCAGTTCCTGAATGGCGATGGAGTGGTCGGCGATGCGGTTGACGAACGAGGTGTTCGCACCGTTTTCCAGCAGGCGACGTACCAGGTACGCCAGCAATGTTTCGTGGGTGCCGACCGGTGCATAGACCCGGCATGGACGGTTCAGCTTGCCATCGGCAACCTTGCCCACCACTTGTTCGTACAGCGGTTCGCCCATGCCGTGGAGGCACTGGAACTCGTACTGGCCGGGGTAATAATTCTGACCGGCGATATGGTAGATCGCTGCCAGGGTATGGGCGTTGTGCGTGGCAAATTGCGGATAGATGACTTCCGGCACCGACAGCAGTTTGCGTGCGCAGGCGATGTAGGAAACGTCGGTGTATACCTTGCGGGTATAGACCGGATAGCCTTCCAGGCCGTCGACCTGGGCGCGTTTGATTTCGCTGTCCCAGTACGCGCCTTTCACCAGACGGATCATCAGGCGATGGCGGCTGCGACGGGCCAGGTCGATCACGTAGTCGATCACGTACGGGCAACGTTTCTGGTACGCCTGAATCACGAAGCCAATGCCGTTCCAGCCGGTCAGTTGCGGCTCGAAGCACAGGCGTTCCAGCAGATCCAGCGACAGTTCGAGACGGTCGGCCTCTTCGGCGTCGATGTTCAGGCCGATGTCGTATTGCTTGGCCAGTAAGGTCAGCGACAACAGGCGCGGGTACAACTCTTCCATGACGCGCTCGTACTGTGCACGGCTGTAGCGCGGGTGCAGGGCGGAGAGTTTGATCGAGATCCCGGGGCCTTCATAAATGCCACGACCATGGGACGCTTTGCCAATGGAGTGGATCGCTTGCTCGTAGGACGCGAGGTATTTCTGCGCGTCGTGTTCGGTCAGGGCCGCTTCACCGAGCATGTCGTAGGAGTAGCGGAAGCCCTTGGCTTCGAAGCGGCTGGCGTTGGCCAGGGCTTCTGCGATGGTTTCGCCGGTGACGAACTGCTCGCCCATCAGGCGCATCGCCATGTCCACGCCTTTGCGGATCATCGGCTCGCCGCTTTTGCCAATGATCCGGCTCAGCGAAGAGGTCAGGCCTGTTTCATTGTGGGTGGCGACCAGTTTGCCGGTCAGCAACAAGCCCCACGTGGCAGCGTTGACGAACAGCGAAGGGCTGTTGCCCAAGTGCGGCTGCCAGTTGCCGGTGCTGATCTTGTCGCGAATCAGTGCATCGCGGGTGCCCTTGTCCGGGATGCGCAGCAGCGCTTCGGCCAGGCACATCAGTGCCACGCCTTCCTGGGAGGACAACGAGAATTCTTGCAGCAAGCCCTGGACGATGCCGGCACGGCCGCCTGCGCTTTTCTGGTTGCGCAGTTTTTCGGCGATGCTCGCGGCCAGTTTCTGGGTGGCCTCGGCCATGCTCACTGGCAGGCGCGCCTGTTCCAGCAGCATCGGTACCACTTCAGGTTCCGGGCGGCGATAGGCAGAGGTAATCGCTGCTCGCAAAACCGATTGCGGCAGGATGCTTTCGGCGAACTCGAGGAAGCACTGGTGGGCGATGTCTGCTGGCAGGCCGACGTGGTCGTCGCCATCCTTGAGTGTCAGCCCGTTCAATTCCGTCAGGGTTGCACCCCCTTCGAGTTTTTCCAGGTAGTTGAAAATCGCCTGCTTGATCAACCAGTGTGGCGTGCGGTCGATTGATTGAGCAGCGGCTTTCAATCGCTCACGGGTAGGGTCGTCAAGTTTGACACCCAGGGTGGTCGTCGCCATTTTTTGTCCTCGTTATCGCCACCACGGTGTGGCATCAGCTGGCGCTCAGATTAGCCTCGCGTTTGCCGGGGTGCAACCTAGTGCAACCTATTTTCATCGGAAATTGTTTGCTCATCTCGAAAAACGAGTGACGCCCGGAATCAAGCGCGCTCTTCTGGTGCTTTTAATTATGTAAAGGCGCTGCTTTGCTCCGAAAAGAAGCAAAAAACATCCCGATACGTAAAAGAACCGATAAGGTGCAACTTATTTTCAAGAAACTGGTTGCACCTTATTTGCATTGTTGACTAGGATTCGCGGCCAAGGTGCAACCGGGTAAGCACGAGGTTCATCTGCTGACATTTTCCTGGGGAAATTTCAGTCAAACGCGCGGTCAGTAGTTCATGCATGCGACGCGAGTTCTTCGTTTCGACTTGCCTGATAGCCGCCGCTAAATAAAAAAATGCCAGGGCGCAGCTCAATGATTGTCAGCAACCCAACCCTGATCACCTTCGTGATCTACATTGCAGCAATGGTGCTGATCGGCTTCATGGCCTATCGCTCTACCAACAACCTTTCTGATTATATTCTGGGCGGTCGTAGCCTCGGCAGTGTGGTCACCGCGCTTTCGGCTGGCGCATCGGACATGAGTGGCTGGCTGTTGATGGGGCTGCCAGGCGCTATCTATATGTCAGGTCTGTCGGAAAGCTGGATCGCCATCGGCCTGATCGCCGGGGCTTACCTGAACTGGCTGTTCGTTGCGGGGCGGCTGCGGGTGCAGACCGAACACAACGGCGACGCATTGACCCTGCCGGATTACTTCACCGGCCGCTTCGAAGACAAGAGCGGGCTGCTGCGGATTATCTCGGCCATCGTGATCCTGGTGTTTTTCACCATCTATTGCGCATCGGGCATCGTGGCGGGCGCTCGCTTGTTTGAAAGCACTTTCGGCATGCCTTACGAGACTGCGTTGTGGGCCGGCGCTGCCGCGACCATTGCCTACACCTTCGTCGGCGGTTTCCTTGCGGTGAGCTGGACCGATACCGTGCAGGCCACGCTGATGATCTTCGCGTTGATCCTTACGCCGATTATCGTGTTGCTGGCCACCGGTGGCATCGACACCACATTCCTGGCGATCGAAGCGAAAGACCCGACCAACTTTGACATGCTGAAAAACACCAGCTTCATCGGCATTATTTCGTTGATGGGTTGGGGTTTGGGCTACTTCGGCCAGCCGCACATCCTTGCGCGATTCATGGCGGCGGATTCGGTCAAGTCGATTGCCAAGGCGCGTCGCATCTCCATGACCTGGATGATCCTGTGCCTGGGCGGCACGGTAGCCGTGGGCTTCTTCGGTATCGCGTACTTCTCGGCGCATCCTGATCTCGCCGGCCCCGTCGTTGAGAACCCGGAGCGGGTATTCATCGAGCTGGCGAAAATCCTGTTCAACCCGTGGATTGCCGGTGTGTTGCTGTCGGCGATTCTTGCGGCGGTGATGAGCACCCTGAGCTGCCAGTTGCTGGTCTGCTCCAGCGCACTGACCGAAGACTTCTATAAAGCCTTCTTCCGCAAACGCGCTTCGCAGGCCGAGCTGGTGTGGGTGGGTCGCAGCATGGTCCTGTTGATCGCGCTGATTGCCATCGCCCTGGCCTCCAATCCGGACAACCGGGTACTGGGTCTGGTCAGCTATGCCTGGGCAGGTTTCGGTGCTGCTTTCGGTCCCGTGGTACTGATCTCGGTGCTGTGGAAAGGCATGACGCGTAACGGCGCACTGGCCGGTATTCTGGTCGGCGCGATCACTGTCATCGTCTGGAAACACTTCAGCCTGTTGGGTCTGTACGAAATCATTCCTGGCTTCATCTTTGCCAGCATTGCCATCGTGGTCTTCAGCCTGATTGGCAAAGGTCCAACGGCTGGCATGTTGACGCGCTTTGATGCGGCCGAGAAAGAGTTCAATGACGCTTCTCGCTGAGTGAATGGATGGGCTGGCTTACGGCTGGCTCATGTTTCAAAAAAACGGCCCGCATCTTCAGGATGTCGGGCCGTTTTTTGTGTGGGGTCGTTTTAGTGAGCGGTGTGATCAGGTTTAGTTGTGGTCGATGTCCAGCTTATAGAACGTCGCCATACCGCCTTCACTGGTGTAGCCGGAGTTGTCCTGGGTATAGACGCCAGCCTTGAAGTACAACGGCTTGTCACGCCAGGTAGCACTGATCGGGCTGCTCCAGTTCGCGTCGCGCACACTAACGCCCAAGTCACCGCCCGCGCTTAGATGAATGATGTATTTGAATTGAGCATTGAGCGGTACGTCCTCGGCGATGGTAATCACGCGGCTCTTCTGGTCATCAAACCGATTGCGCACTTTGGCGACGACGATGCCGCTCTTTGTAGCGTCCTTGTATTGGTATTCGACCTTCAGCAGCGGCTCGGTACTTTCGTAGGCGTGAATCTGGCCGATGACGATTCTGCCCGACGATGGCACCTGATTGACTGCGAGGGTTGCGCGCAAAAAGTGATCACCGCTGGGGTACAACCAATTGTGCAGCGTGCCATTGGAGTAGGTTTCGCGGAGTTCGCTGCGCGGGTATTTGGCGTTAGCGGTGCGTGAGCCCGTGACGGGGGCCCAGAAAAATACGGTGCCGCTTTCGGCGTGAAAATATTTGCCTTTGTAGCCGTCGACCAATTTGGGCGTGTCGATAGTCGCCGGGGGGGAGCCCACGGGGATGCTCAAATTCCAGGATGCCAGATCGATCATTGTTCAGTCTTCCAAATATGTCTCATTGCCAGCAGGAAAGCGTCTAGCGCAAGGGTTTGGGCGCGACCTTTATACGGGCTGAACGTGCGTTTGTTAATGCTGGCCCGGTGACTGGATGGCGTCAAAGTGCCTCTATCTCGGCGCAAACACCCGTGCGTGACTCCCTGAAGCGATATACCGTTAGTCGGCTCGGGTTGAGTTTCGTTATTGGATATTCGTTAGCCAGCTTCTGCTTTTGCTGTGGCAGGGCTAGAGTAAGTCGCTATTGGGACTTCGGGCCTCCTCGGCGCTCGGGCGTAAGAACCATAGGGATATACGTAGCATGGAATGCTTGCAATCAAAGCCACTGGATGGCTGCTCTGTCTTGTTGGTAGTGGATGACTACCCGGAAAATCTAATCACCATGAGTGCGGTCTTGCAGCGTCAGGACTGGCATGTGGTCACGGCCAGCTCCGGGGTGGAGGCCTTGAATCTCCTGCTGGAACTGGATGTCGACCTGGTCTTGCTCGATGTGCACATGCCCGGCATGGATGGTTTCGAAGTCGCTCGCTTGATGCGTGGCAGTCAGCGCACGCGATTGACGCCGATCATTTTCCTGACTGCCAATGAACAATCCCAAGCGGCTGTCCACAAGGGCTACGCCAGTGGTGCGGTGGATTTCCTGTTCAAACCCTTCGATCCGCACATTCTCAAGTCCAAGGTTCAGGTATTGCTGGAGCATCAGCGCAACCGACGTGCCCTGCAAACCCTGACCCGCGAACTGGAAGTCGCGCGCGCCTTCAATGCCTCGGTGCTGTCCAATGTTGCCGAAGGCATTCTGGTGGTCGACGAGGCAGGGGTGATCAGTTTTGCCAACCCGGCGATGTGTCGGTTGCTCAATGCCAGCGCCGAGGTGTTGTGCGGTTCCGAGTGGATCGATTACCTGTTCAAGCCCCACGTCCTGCAGTGGTCGGAATCAGAGTTCTATCGCAGCTATCGCAACTCGGATACTTACCGGATGCACGACGCCGTCTTGCGCACATCTGAAGGCCTGGAAGTGCCCGTCGCACTGTCCTGCGCGCCGCTGCCGGCTGAGCAGCGGTCGATGGTGCTGAGCATTCTCGACATGTCGGTGGTGCGCACCCTGTATGAGCAGCTTGAGCGTCAGGCAGTTACCGACTCACTGACGGGTCTGCTCAATCGACGTGGGTTTTACCAGGCAGTCGAAGGCACGTTGTTGCGTAGCGATGCCGCTAAGTCATGGGCTGTGCTGTACCTGGATCTTGACGGTTTCAAGCGAGTCAACGATTCGCTTGGTCATGATATCGGCGATCAGGTGTTGCTCTGGGTCGCCGAGCAGTTGAAGGACTGCCTGCGCCCTTATGACATTCTGGCGCGCATGGGCGGTGATGAGTTCACGGCGGTGATTGATGGCCTGGACTACCCGGAGCAAGCGGCGATCATTGCTGAAAAATTGATCGAGCGGGTGTCGGTGCGCCAGCAGATCGATGGTCTGGAAATCACGCTGGGCGCGAGCATCGGCATCGCGACCTATCCCGAATGCGGCTCGAACCTCGACAGCTTGCTTCGTGCGGCGGATATCGCGATGTACGAAGCCAAGCGTACGGGTCGTCAGCAATACCGTTTTTACGATCCTGAGATGAATGGCCGCGCCCGCTCGCGCCTGATGCTCGAGGAGAGTGTGCGCACGGCCATTGAAGGCAATGACTTTTCATTGGTCTATCAGCCTCAGGTTTACATCGCCGATGGTCGCTTGCGGGGCTTCGAGGCTCTATTGCGCTGGCAGCATCCCGGTGTCGGGGACGTGCCGCCGGGCGTGTTTATTCCGCTACTCGAAGAAACCCGTCTGATCAATCGGCTGGGCAGTTGGGTGTTTGAGCAGGGTGCTGCACAACGCCAGGCCTGGAACGCTACTTTTGCGCCGGAGCTGGTACTGACAGTGAGCGTCAGTACCGCTCAGTTCAGCATGCCCAATCTCGCTGCGGAACTGCTGCGCGCCATCAGCCAATACGATTTGCAGCCGCATCAGCTTGAAGTTGAAATCACCGAAAGCTCTCTGGTGCAAAACCAGGATCACACGCGCAAGCAACTGCAGGCATTGCGTGAGACAGGCGTGCGCATTGCGCTGGATGATTTTGGTGCAGGTGACTGCTCGCTGGCTCTTCTGCGCGATGTTGAGCTGGATACCTTGAAGATCGACCGCCACTTCGTTGCCGGTTTGCTGGCTTCGCCGCGTGATGCCGCAGTGGCACGCAGCATTATCGACCTGTGTCGTCAGCTGGGGGTGCTGGTGATTGCTGAAGGGGTGGAAACTGTCGAGCAGTATCAATGGTTGGCGGAGAATGGTTGCCAGCTGGCTCAGGGGGCTCTGGTTGCGCGTCCGCTGACCGCCGATGATGCCGCGCAGTTTGCCCAGCCGTTCGATGGGGCGGGGCTCAACGTGAGCTGAATTCGGTACACTGGGTGCTTCCAAATCTTCGTTGCTCCTTATGACCGCGCCAGCCCTCTCTCCCTTGAAATACCTGCAAGCCTATCCGCCTGCCTTGCAAGACCAGGTGCGTCAGTTGATTGCACAGAATCGGCTGGACGCCTACCTGAAGCAACGCTACCCGGAACGGCATGCCGTGCAGAGCGATAAAGCGCTGTACGCCTACGCCCTGGCGTTGAAGCAAGAGCATCTGCGTAATGCGCCGAATATCGACAAGGTGCTGTTCGATAACCGTCTGGACCTGACGCATCGAGCGCTGGGTCTGCACACGGCGATATCCCGTGTGCAGGGCGGCAAGCTCAAGGCCAAGAAAGAAATCCGCATCGCGTCGTTGTTCAAGGAGGCCGCGCCAGAGTTTCTGAAAATGATCGTGGTGCACGAGCTGGCGCACTTCAAAGAGTCCGACCACAACAAGGCGTTTTATCAGCTTTGTGAGTACATGCAGCCCGGCTACCACCAACTGGAGTTCGATCTGCGCATTTACCTGACCTGGCGCGACCTGCAAGGCAAGGCCACCGAATGAGCCTCGATAAGGATTTGACGATGGACGTCAGCAAGACCAAAAGCAGTTTTTATCGCCGGTTGTATGTGGCGTATTTGATAGACAGCCGGATCGCCAGCAGTGTCCCCGCGTTGATGGAGGCCACCGGTATGCCGCGTCGCACGGCGCAGGACACCATTGCCGCCCTGGCCGATCTCGATATTCTCTGCGAATTCGAACAGCTGGACGGCGCGCGCAATCATGCCGGCGGTTATCAGATCCGCGCGTGGGGTGCGATCGACAAAGACTGGATTGCGCAGCATCTGGTGCAGATCAAAGCGGTGCTGGGTTACCCATAAAGCATCGGCTCAGCTAAATAGCCGGGCGTCGCATCACTCCAGGTCGCGGCGCATGCCGATATGGGGGATGTCGTCTTCCAGATACACCTCGCCCACCGGGGTGAAGCCATAGCGTCCGTAATAGCCTTGCAGATGCGCTTGAGCCGCAAGGTAGATCGGTTGATCGGGCCATTGCTTTTCAGCGTGTTCCAGTGCCTGAATCATCAGCGCGTGGCCCATGCCTTTATTGCGCGCAGTGGGGGCCGTTACAACCCGACCGATCACGACGTCGCCACCTTGCTGGATGGGGTCAAGCAGGCGCAGATAAGCCACCAGGAGATCGTTTTCCCATGCCATCAGATGGCAGGTGTCACCGTCCAGGTCCTGACCGTCGATATCCTGATAACAGCACTTTTGCTCGACCACGAACACTTCGGCACGCAGCTGCAGAATGGCGTACAGCTGTTCCTTGCTGAGATCGGTATGGTGTTTGCAGACCCAATTGATAGACATATGGCAGACTCTGAATAGACATTCTGGTCGAATACTAAAGCCCGCATCGTGCGGGAGGCCAAACAAAACTGTAGCGACTTAATGCTGAGTGCGGTGATTCAGGCCGGCACGTCTTGATAAAGCAGTAGCTCCGTGCAAAAAAAGTCAACCTGTCCAGTCGCATGGCTTACGGGATCAGCTTTTTGTTGGCAAGCACCGTGTTAGAAAAATTCCTTGAACCAACGCTCACATCAATCACTCATATGCGTTGTGGCGGCTCCACTATGAGTATTCAATTGAGGCTGATAGCCATCATCCGGATTGGTTGCCATGTCATATTTGTGTAATCTGCATTGAGCCTCTGGGTTCCGGGTTTCATGGACCACTGTTAATGAGAGTCCAAGCGTAACGCGCCCTTTATACGGCGGGCGATCTGCCCGCCTCAGGAACTTGAGCATGCCGCGACTGCTTCGAGCCATGGGTTTGATGGGTTTGTTGTTGCTGACGCAAGCCGCTGCAGCAGAGAAGCTACGTCTGGTGGCCGATGCCTGGCCTCCATTCACTGACATCAATCTGGTCAATGGCGGCCTCGCCACTGATCTTGTCAGTACGGCCCTGGCGCGGGCGGGATACGCCAGTGAGTTCGAACAAGTGCCGTGGGCAAGGGCGCTGCAAGGTATTGGCGACGGGCGTTATGACGTGCTGGTCAGTGCCTGGTTCAACCATGAGCGAACGCTGATCGGTGAGTTCTCGAACGAGTACCTGCTCAACCGGGTGCTTTTTCTTAAACGCAAGGATTCGCCCATCGAGTTCGATAGCCTGAAGGCGCTGCACGCTTATCCGATTGCCGTGGTACGCGGCTATGCCTATTCATCGGCTTTCGACAGTGATCCCGAGCTGCAAAAAGTCCCGGTGCACAGTTTCTCCATGGCGGTGCGCATGCTGGCGGCAGGACGGGTGGCGCTGGCGGTGGAAGACGAATATGTCGCTCGCTACAACCTCGGCCGTGAAGTGCCTAGAGTCCGCGAGAGTGTTGAATTTCTGCCTAAACCACTGAGCGAGAACGGTCTGCATATCCTGGTCAGTTTGAAGAACCCCAATCATGCGCAGATTGTCGCCAGCTTTGACCGAGGCATTGCAGCAATGAAAGCCGATGGCAGTTACGACCGGATGTTTCGCCAGCACGGGCTGTAACGGGCGGAGTGAAAACGTTTCAGGCTTCTGCAGGCTCTTTGATCAAGTGCGCAGCCAATGTCCGCAGCGGTCCCAGTTGCCGGCCGATCAATGCGAGTTGGGTTTGCACCAATCGCTGACTTTCGTCCATGTCATCGGGCATGTGCTCCAGATTGCTGGCCAGCGCCTCTTCGGCATCGCTCTGGATCGCTACCGGTTGTTTATTGGCCAGGCTTTGGGCGATTTCATCAATGCTCGCTGCCAGGCTTGCCGCAGCACCCTCAATCAAATGCTCGCGTACTTCGGCCGGCAACTGGGTTTCGCGGTGCGCGCCCAAGCCTGAGAGGTAGCTCAGCAACGTGTGCGACAACACCAGAAAGCGAAAGCCTACGTCGGCTTCTTTGCGGAAGTGCCCCGGCTCCATCAGCATGTTAGCCAAGGTGGTGGACAGCGCTGCATCGGCGTTGTGCGCGTTGCGCCGGGCCAGGCGGTACGTCAGGTCATCCGTTTTACCGCTGGCGTACTGCTGCATGATCTGGCGCAGGTAAATGCTGTTGCAGGTCAGGGTGTTCGCCAGCACTTTATTCAAGCGCCGCCCCTGCCAGTCCGGGAGGAACAGGAACACGGTCAGCCCGGCAATCAAGCTTCCGAGCAAGGTGTCGAACAACCGTGGAAGGAACAGCCCGTAACTGTCGCCCACCTGGTTGAAACAGAACAGCACCATCAAGGTGATTGCCGCCGTCGACAGGGTGTAGCGGGTGGTTCGGTTGACGAAGAACACCACGCCGGCGACCACGGCGAACATCGCTTGAACCAGCGGGCTAGGGAATAGATCGAACAACGCCCATCCTGCAGTCAGGCCTATCGCCGTGCCACTGATCCGCTGAACCAGTTTGCGTCGGGTTGCGCCGTAGTTGGGTTGGCAGACGAACAGCGTCGTCAGAATGATCCAGTAACCCTGCGTCGGATGCACCAAGTGCACCATGCCGTAACCGATGCTCAACGCCAATGGCAGGCGCAAGGCGTGGCGGAACAGCAGCGAGGTGGGGGTCATTTGCAGGCGCAAGCGATTCCACACGTCCTTGAGGGTGTGAGGCGAGCGGTCCAGCAGGCTGCTGTCTGTGGCGTCGGCCAGGCTGTCGGGGTTGCTGGCGTCTTTGATCAGGCGATCGAGGGTGCCCAGGTTCGCCGCCAGAGCGCGTAAAGAACGCAGGAGCCCGCGCCATGCCGGGTTGTTCTGGGTGCGCAAGTACTCCAGCGAGGCGTGCAAGTCTTCCAGCGCGTGGGCAAAGCCCTCGTCGTAGATGAAGGGCTGACGCAACTGGATCGACTCCGACAACAAGCGACAGGCGACCCCCTGTTGGCGCAGCAAGCGCAAGCAGCGGAACAGCACATCACTGTGGAAGAACGCTTCGGCCAGCGCGTTGTAGGGGTAATGCGACGAACTGGCGCGCTCGTGAATGTCCTGGGCGAGAAAGTACAGCTTCAGATAGCGGCTGACCTTGGCGCCGGGCCGACCATCGCCGACGCGGTGCAGAATGATTTCCTTGGCAGCATTCAGGGCCGCGACGACGCGACCGTTCTGCTGCGCCAGTTTCAGTCTGCGCCTTTCAATGTCGAGCTGTCTGACGGGTTCGAACAGCGTCGCCTTGAGCTCCAGGTACCGCCCCAACTCACGAAACAGGCGGGCCAGGCTCTGCTGTACCGGCTGATTGGAAAACAGCATTTGCCACAGCACCGACAGCAGCCCGTACCAGGCGGCGCCGGCGACCAGCAGCATGGGTTCGTGCCAGAAATCGTTGACCTCGCCCCCGCGCTGATCCACGCCGATCATGGTGTACACCGACAGAATCAGCGTGGCAGAAGCGATGGCACCATAACGTTCGCCCAGGGCGCCGAGCATGGTCAGGCCGAAGGCGGCCAGCGCCAGCGCAAAGACAAAAATCAGGGGGTAGGGGAATAGCAGCTCGACCGCAAGCGACGCGACGCTGAAGCACACCAGCGTCACTGCCAGCGCGTTCAGGCGACCCTGCCAGCTGTCATCGGTTTCGGCCAGGGCGCTGGCGATAATCCCCAGGAATACCGGGATCAGCAGGCCCATTTCATTCTGATACCAGCACAGTGCCATGCTGCCGGTCAGCGCAATAAACACCCGTACGCTGTAGCTGAACTTATCCAGCGCCCACAAACGACGGAGCGTATGACGAAAGGAAGTCGATGACATAGGTGAGCTAACGGCCTTGTTCGCTGGTTTCTTTAAGCATTCAGCTGGATTCAGCTAAGTATGTACAGCGCCAATCGAGGGCTGTACATGTGCTTTAGCAAAATTTATTCCGTGGTCGATCTTTGCCGCTCACCGCGACACCCTGTCAGACGTATTGCGCGGCCGCATAGGCCGAGGCCCAGGCCCACTGGAAATTGAAACCGCCCAGATGCCCACTGACGTCCAGCACTTCGCCAATGAAATACAGCCCTGGCGATTTCAGCGACTCCATGGTCTTGGACGACACTTCGCGGGTGTCTATTCCGCCGAGGGTCACTTCCGCCGTGCGATAGCCTTCGGTGCCTGCGGGCACCACCTGCCAGCACGCCAGTTTTTCGGCGATGTCGCTGAGTTCGCTCGGGGTGTACTGCTTCATCGGTTTGGAAGCGAACCAGTGCTCGGCGATCAGGTTGGCCATTTTCTTGGTGAAGATTTCGCCAAGCAGGGTTTTCAGTTCGCTGTTGGGCCGTTCGGCTTGTTGTTGCAGCAGCCAGCTCGGCACATCGTGGTCCGGCATCAGGTTGATGACGACCGTTTCGCCTGATTGCCAGAACGAAGATATCTGCAAAATCGCCGGCCCGCTGAGGCCGCGATGGGTGAACAGGATGTTTTCGCGAAAGCTTGTGTCGTTGCAGCTGACCAGGCAATCCACCGATGTACCGGACAACTCGGTGCACAGCGCTTTGAGTTGGTCGGTGATGGTGAACGGCACCAGCCCGGCACGGGTCGGCAGCAAGGTATGGCCGAACTGCTTGCCCACTTGATAACCGAAGCCGGTAGCCCCCAGCGTCGGGATCGACAGGCCGCCAGTGGCGACGACCAACGACTGGCAATTCAACACGCCCGCCGTGGTATTCAGGCTGTAACCGGTGTCGGTTTTTTCGATGTTCTGCACCGACGTGTCCAGATGCAGGCTGACGCCGGCCTGTTCGCATTCGTTGAGCAGCATGTCTAGGATGTCACTGGACTTGTTATCGCAGAACAACTGACCGAGCTTTTTCTCGTGGTACGCCACGCCATGCTTGGCCACCAGGGCGATGAAATCCCATTGGGTGTAACGCGCCAGGGCGGATTTGCAGAAGTGCGGGTTTTGCGAGAGGAAGTTGCCGGGCTCGGTGTACATATTGGTGAAATTGCAGCGTCCGCCGCCAGACATGAGGATTTTCTTGCCAGCCTTGTTCGCGTGATCGATCAGCATCACCTTGCGCCCACGATTGGCCGCGGTCAGCGCGCACATCAAGCCTGCGGCGCCAGCGCCGATGATCACAACGTCAGTAACGGGCAAAGCAGAATCCTCAAAGAGCAGTTAAATCTTCGGTGTTTGATATGACGTCTTCGCGGATAAATCCGCTCCTGCAGGGAAACTCATTCCATTGCAGGAGCGGATTTATCCGCGAAGCTTTTCGACGGTTCTTACAAAATCCGCACGCGCAGCGAGCGGCCTTTGATTTTGCCGTTGTTCAAGCGCTCCAGCGCTTGCATGGCCACGACGCTTTCGACGGCCACATACGCCTGGAAATCGAAAATGGCGATTTTACCGACCTGGGTGCCGGGAATGCCGGCATCGCCGGTCAAGGCACCAAGAATGTCGCCAGGGCGAACCTTATCCTTACGGCCCGCGCCGATCATCAGCGTGGTCATGGTCGGTTGCAGCGGTGCGCCGCCTTTGCTTTTCAGTTCGTCCAGTTGTTCCCACTTCAGCGGAGATCTCTGCACGTCTTCGATGGCCCGGGCACGGTGTGCTTCGGACGGTGCAACCAGGCTGATCGCCAGGCCTTTCTCGCCGGCGCGACCGGTACGGCCAACCCGGTGAATGTGCATTTCCGAGTCCCGTGCCAGTTCGACGTTGAGCACCATGTCCAGTGCGTCGATATCCAGACCACGCGCCGCGACATCGGTCGCAACCAGCACCGAGGTGCTGCGGTTGGCGAACATCGCCAGGACTTGATCCCGATCACGCTGTTCCAGGTCGCCGTGCAGGCCGACGGCGGAAATGCCTTTGGCGGTCAGGTGATCGACCACTTCCTGGCATTGCTGCTTGGTGAAGCAGAACGCGACACAGGACTGAGGGCGGAAATGCCCGAGAACCTTCACCACGGCTTCAAGACGTTGCTCCGGGGTGATTTCGTAGAAGTGCTGCTCGATCTGGCTGTCCGCGTGCAAGGCTTCGACCTTGACCGTTTGCGGCGTGCGCATGAACTTCGAGGACAGTTGCTTGATACCGGTCGGGTAGGTCGCCGAAAACAGCAGGGTCTGACGCTTGGCCGGGGTCTGCTCGATGATGTTCTCGATCGAGTCGTAGAAGCCCATGTCGAGCATGCGGTCGGCTTCGTCGAGGATCAGCGTGTTCAGACCGTCGAGGACCAGCGAGCCCTTGCGCAGGTGCTGCTGAATGCGTCCCGGAGTGCCGACGATGATGTGTGCGCCGTGTTCCAGCGAACCGATCTGCGGGCCGAATGGCACGCCGCCGCACAGGGTCAGGACCTTGATGTTGTCTTCGGAACGCGCCAGACGGCGGATTTCCTTGGCCACCTGGTCGGCCAGCTCACGGGTTGGGCACAGCACCAACGCCTGGCAACCGAAGAAGCGCGGGTTGATCGGGTTGAGCAGGCCGATGCCGAATGCAGCGGTCTTGCCACTGCCGGTCTTGGCCTGGGCAATCAGGTCCATGCCCTTGAGAATCACCGGCAGGCTCTGTGCCTGAATCGGCGTCATCTCGGCATAACCAAGGGACTCCAGGTTAGCCAACATGGGTGCGGAAAGAGGCAGTGAGTTAAAAGCGGTGCTAGTCACGGGACGGGCCTGCAAAACAAAATGTCGCGCAGTGTATCAGGTCGCGGGCCAGCATTAATGCTCGATCTCTGGTTCCGGACGAGGAACACCCTGACTCCCCTTGGGCGGCAGCTGCAAGAAAATCCCTGCGGCCAGCATCGACAGTACGCCAACACTGAGGAAGGTCATTTGGAACGCGCCCAACAGGCTGCTCACTTCGCCGCGGGTCACGTCGTCGGTAAAGCCGCCCAGCAACGCGGCCGCGCAGGCCACCCCAAGGCTCAAGGACAACTGCGCCACCACGGACAGCAGGCTGTTACCGCTGGCGGCGCTGGCATCGTCGAGGTCGATCAGGGTCACGGCGTTCATCGCGGTGAACTGCAGCGAATTCACCGCGCCCATCAAACCGAGATGGACCAGCAGCACCCAATAGGCGGTCTGTGCGTCGACCAGTGCCAGACTCGCCAGCAGCGCACCCAGCAGAAACGTGTTGCCAGTCAGCACCACACGGTAGCCGAGGCGTTCAATCAGCGGGCGCGCCACCGGCTTGGTGAGCATGGCGGCGATGGCCAGCGGGATCATGCTCATCCCGGCCTTGGAAGGCGAATAACCAAGGGCCACTTGCAACAGCAACGGCACCAGGAATGGCAGGGCACCGCTGCCCAGTCGGGAGAACAGGTTGCCAAAAATCCCCACGGCGAAGGACCGGGTTCGGAACAGCGCGGGTGCGAACAAGGGGTAGTCGATATTCCCGGCCCGCAGCCAGTAAGCCGCCAGACAGGCCATGCCGCCAAACAGTAGCAACACCACGCGCATGTGCGGCAGGTGAAGTTCGCCCAAGCCTTCGAGGGCGATGGTGATCAGCACCATCGACGCACCGAACAGCGCAAAGCCGACGCCGTCGAAGCGTGTTCGACCACCGCCTTGCAGGTCCGGCACGAGGGTTTTGACCGCGTAACAGCCGAGCAGGCCCACGGGCAGGTTGATCAGGAAAATCCAGTGCCAGCTCAGGTACTCGACGATCCAGCCGCCCAGGGTAGGCCCCAGCAACGGGCCGAGCAGGCCGGGCACCGTGATGAAACTCATGATCCGCACCAGCTCCGAGCGAGGGTAGGCGCGTAACACAATCAAGCGGCCGATGGGCACCATCAATGCACCGCCCAGGCCCTGAACCACGCGTGCGGCCACCAGCATGCTCAGTGAGCTGGACAGCGCACACAGCAGTGAGCCCAGGCTGAACAACAGAATCGCGCCAAAGAAAATCCGCTTGATGCCGAACCGGTCCGCGATCCAGCCCGACGCTGGAATCAGCAAGGCCACCGTGAGCATGTACGCGATCACTACCGACTGCATGCGCAACGGGTCTTCGGCCAGGGAACGGGCCATGGCCGGCAACGCGGTGTTGAGGATCGTGCCGTCGAGGCTTTGCATGAAAAACGCAATCGCGACGACCCAGGGCAACCAGCGCAGGGTTCGAGCATCCAGAAGCGGTGTGCTGTTCGGCATACGATCCTTAGAGCGTGAGGGTCAATCGGCTGATCAAGGCGCCCGGCAGCAGGCTTGAAGCTGTCTGGCGTTGACTGTAGGTGCTGGCGGACAGAATCAGCTCCCGCTCGCAAGTCAGTGCTTCGAGGGCGGTCCCCAGCAGGCTGTAGGCGCTGTCGTCGAAACGCATGGTGCTGACGGGCGCCTGAATCTCGCCGTTCTCGACCCAGAACGTGGCGAAGCGGGTCATCCCGGTCAGCCGTGCGGCCGATTGGTCGGAGAAGTTGAGGTACCAAAGGTTGCTGATGTAGAGCCCGGTGCCGAGCTGTTTGAGTACCTGCTCCAGCGCCAGCGCACCTGCCGCCATGCTCAATGCACTTGGCGATTCGCCTCCGCCAGCACCGTTGGCGGTCAGGCCGTACTCTGCGGCGCTGCGCGAACCGACCAGTTGTTCCTGGGCGAGGCCCGCGCTGATCAGCGACAGATCCCGGCGCGGATACCCTTCGCCGGAGAACGCCGGTGACAGTGAGCCTGTCACCTGTTCGTCCAGACTCACCAGCGGGTTGAGCCGGGCGTCGCCGTTGTACAGCCGTTGCAACGGGCTGGTTTTGCTGGCCAGTGCTTCTGCGGAAAATCCGCCCCAGCACAGCATGCCGATGATTTCATCCAGCGCGGCGGGAGCCAGATACGCGCGGTACTGGCCGGGCGCCAGGGTGCGCAACGGCTGGTCGAGAAACTCAAGCTGCTCGCGCGCTTGCTGGAAGCGCCGGGCGAACGTCGCATCGTCCCAGTCGTGGCCCGCATAGTTGGCTTTGACGGCCTGACCGTTGGCGTGGAACAGGCTCCAGTCGAAGTTGAAACTGTTGGCCTGATGCCAGCCCAGCGCGCCCCAGGAGCTGGCGAAACCCCGGTACAGCGGGCCAGCGGCGTAAAAGCCCACCAGGTCCAGGCCTTCAGCCAGTTCACTGATGTGCTCAAGCACGCGGGCGGTGTCCGGCAGCGGCGGGTTCCGGCTGTTGCTGATCTGCCAGGCGTCGGTGTTGGGCAGCAGATAGGGGTCCAGCGGCAGCAATACCAACGTTTCGCGCAATTGTTGCAGCGCCTCGGCCAAACGCGCCTGATCGACCTGAGCATCGCCCGCCAAGGTCAGGTGCAGGTCGGCGTGTCGTCCGTCGTCGATCAATTTGACGTTCAGACTGGCCTGTTGCACATGCCCGGCCTGACGCACTTTGGCATGGTTGAAACGAATGAATTCCGAGGCTTCGGCGTTGTAGCCGAGGGTGAAGGCTTCCTGCCCGGTGATTGCGCTACGCAGCCACTCGACCAGCGCTTCGAACTGCTGTTGCTGAGTCATCTGCGCCATCACGCATCCCCTCCGAAAACATCGACCCGGGAAAATACACAGGCGGGTGAAGCATGGCCGACGCGGACCACCTGATTAGGTTCGCCTTTGCCGCAGTTGGGCGTGCCAAGGACCTCAAAGGTACTGGCATCGCCAACAGCGCTGAGGTTGCGCCAGAAGTGCGCGGAAATGGCCCGGTAGTTCGGGTTTTTGACCACGCCTTTGAGTTCGCCGTTTTCGATCAATTGACCCCATTCGCACCCGAACTGGAATTTATTGCGTGCGTCATCAATCGACCAGGAGCGGTTGGTCGACATCAGGATGCCGTGCTCGATGCCACCGATCAGTTGTGCGAGCGACTGGTCGCCGGGCTCGATATTCAGATTGGCCATGCGGTCGATGGGCGGGCGGTTCCAGCTGCATGCGCGGCTGTTGGCGACCCCTTCCATGCCGGAGCGGTATTGCGACAACGCGCCGCCCAGTGGTCGAATCAGCAAGCCTTCGCGGATCAGAAACTCTTTGTTCGCTGGCGTGCCGTCGTCGTCATACGCGTAGCTGGCGAGCTGTTCGGGTATGTCCGGGTTGAAGGTCACGTTAAGCAGTTCGGAGCCGTATTGCAGACTGCCGAAGTCACTGGCTTTGACGAAGCTGGTGCCCGCGTAATTACGCTCGTCGCCGAGAATGCGGTCCAGCTCCAGCGGATGGCCGATGGATTCGTGGATTTGCAGAATCATCTGGTCCGGCGTCAGCAGCAGGTCGCGCGGTCCCGACGGGGTATTGGGGGCCATGATCAGTTGCAAGGCCTGATCGGCGACCTGTGCTGCCGCGCCAATCAGCCCACAGTTGGCGATGACTTCGGCGCCGCCTTGCTGGCCAAAGTTGTCGCGGCCGAGGCTGCGGGTCTGGCTGTCCTGGCCGTCGTAAGCGGTGACGCTCATTCCCGGGTAGACGTAACGCTGGGCCTGACGAATCTCGGCACCGGCGCTGTTTAGATAAATCTGCTCGACGTTCTCCAGGCCAAGGCTGACCTGCCAGCTCACCAGACGTTTGTCGGCGGGCACGGCGGCGGACTCTGCGCCCAGCAATTGGTAGCACTCACTCAGTGATGGGAAGGCGTCACTGAGGTTGGGCGAAAGATAATCGGCGCGGCTGCTGGACACCGGCTGGTCGCGCAGATCCAGGAGGGCGTGGGGTGCAAGATGCAGAGCGTGTTGCTCGGCTTTTTCCAACGCGGTCTGTAGCCCCCGTTGCGAGACATCGTTAGTCGCGGCGTAGGCTTCGACGCCGTTGATCCGCACCGTCAACATCGCGCCTTCGTCACGGCTCAGGTGCGGGGGCTCGGCGACGTTTTTGCGTACCGACAGGTGTTGGCTGGTTTGCTGGACGTAACGCAGCGAGAAAAATTCGGCGCGACTCTGCAAGGCGGCAAACCGCTGCTTGAGCTGAGCGGAGAAATCGAACATGCAGAGAGGCTCCTTTTTGCGGGCATCGCCGATGTAGGAGCGCTTGCCCGCGATCGACCGCATCGCGGTCGCAAAATAACTGACAGGGTTACAGGTTCAGCCTGAACAGTTTTAAACCGGGCAACCCTTGCTGCGCAGGATCGCGTCGAAGCGGTCCTTGTCCAGCGTGCCAGCTTCGATCGCTTCCAACGTGGCTTTTTCACGCGCTAGCAGGTCGTGGCAGCGCACCAGCAGTTCGGCCAGTTCACTGCGGGCTGCGGCGACTACGCCGTCACCGTCGCCAATCATCAAGTCGCCGGGCATGACCAGCATGCCAGCGCAGGAAATCGGTACGTTGATTTCGCCGCCACCGTCGGTACTCGGGCCACGGTGTACGCCGCCGATGGCATAAGCCGGAAGCTCGCCGGTCTGCCACTCATCGAGGTCGCGCAGGGCGCCGTTGATGACCACGCCGACGATGCCGGCCTTGAGTGCCATTGCGCGCATGATGCCGCCGAACACTGCACGGGTCAGGTCGGCGCTGCCGTCGATGACCAGCACATCGCCGGGACGGGCCATTTGCATGGCTTTGAGGATCATCAGGTTATCGCCAGGGCGAACGCGCACGGTCAGGGCGCTGCCGAGCATCGGGGTATTGCCATGGAATGCTTTGAGCCCCAGACCGCCGACATTGCGGCCCAGGCAGTCGCTGACTGCGGCGGCGGGAATCTTGCTGAAGGCTTGCAGCCATTTCGGATCGAGGGGTTCAGCGTTTGGGTTGATCATATAGCCCGTGGGCCATAAGCTCGAAGACACTACATCAAACATAGAAAAAGCCTCGTGGCCAGTCAGGGCTGGCGCGTCGATTGAAGCAGGGGTTGATCGTTTGCGTGGCAATAGATTAGGCCTGCGCACAGGTCAGGATCAAGTGCGGTCAGGTGCAGGGGCCATTACGGTCATCTGTTGAGCGTCGTAGCGGCGCGCCTATAAAGTCCAGACTGGCAGCAAATGCTGCAGACGCTACCCACCCTCTCGTCGTCGATGTAGGACTCATCCTCAAACCACACCGGAAACGTCTCCTTCGTATCCCCCCGCATTGAACCCGTTCGTCATCCACGGCATGTTTCGCCCTTTCTGGCAGACCTATCAAAGGACGGCTTATGTCTGACGCGATCATCCGGTTTCTTGACCGTCCCACCCTGAACGGGCCTCGTCTGGAACAGGGGCAGAAGATAGCGTTCCTTATCGAAGCCGCCCACGCGCCTGCCGCATGGACGGTACTGATGCAGCAAGGCGCGCAGTACAACGTTGACCAGCTGTGGTTCGGCACGCCGTTTCAGGCGCGCATGGCCCAAGGGCCCTCCTGGTTTGTGGTCAACGCAGCGTGCGTCGACGGGCTGGCGGAGGTGTGTCATCAACGCCCCGCCGGCATGGCTTTGACCTGCACTGACCCGGCGCAGGCACTGGCGCATGCCCGAACATTATTGAGCATGACCCCGCCGAATGTATTGTCGATCCACGACCCCGCTATCTGGGCCGCGCTGGCAATGGAAAACACCCGGCAACACGCCTGCCTGTTCGGGCCGTGGAGTGAGGTCTACACCCCGGTTCCTGGCGTTAATCCCGCATCACGCCAGTGGCATGCCTGGAAAGCCGAAACACCCGCCGCAGGGCCCTGCGAATATCCCCTCGCTTTCCCGGAGACCCTGTACTCGACCTACAAGGACATCCGCTGGCTGCACTGGTTACGGCAGAACCCGCTGCACTTTGCCCAGGTGCCAGACCGCGAACTGCCCCGCGTAGTCACCAACCTCAACTTCTTCGTGAAGCACGGCATCGGCATCGACCGTGACCTGTTGCAGCTGTCTGCGCTGCTCACCCACGGCGACGTGCGCGAGCGCGAAGACCTGCTCCCGATCCTTACCTCGCGCGAGCGGCCACACCGTCGGGTCGAGCAGCTACTACAGGGATTACAGCCATGACCACTCACATTTATACCGTCCAGGAAGACGACACCCTTAGCGGTCTCGCGCAGCGATTGAACAGCAGTGTCGACGAATTACGGCGCCTCAATCCCTTTATAAACAACCCGAACTACATCCGCACGGGTTGGACACTGAACGTGCCGGACACCGCCGACGCACCCGTGGCGGACAGCCCGCCGCCCGCACCAGACCCCCGCGCCCTGGAGGTGTTGCACCTCGATCCCGTTGCCGCGCCGCCGGAACACTGCACCGTCAATTTCTGCGGCGAGCAGCCGTGCACGCGAGACACCCATTACGCCGACGTTATTTACGAAGTCGGCCAGGAGCGCTTCTGGCTGTTGCGCGAACACACCCTCAACACGCTGGTCGCCGCTGCCGATGGTCTGCAAAAAAAGCTGCTGACCACCGATCCCGACTCACGCATCAACGCCCTGAATGACGCGGGCCTGCTGGAGCCCTTTCTTGAACCCAAAACCAGCAGCTTTCTCGATGCTCAGGACAGTCAGCGGTATCTGGAAATCGAGCATGAGCTGTCGACGATCAGGGGCGAGATTGAACGCACACAAGCAGAGGCCAAAGCGCAGAACGGCCTGAATATCGATAACACGCCGAACATGTCGGGCGAACAGCGCAAGTACGTAGGTGAACGGCAGCGTGCTTATCAGCCATTGCGTCAGCAACACGCTGCACTCGATGCCAAGGGCCATAAAATCGCCCGCGAACGCGGCTACAGTTTTGAAGACGGTCATCTGTACAGTGCCGAGGCGATGAAAGCTCGCGAGATCATCCAGCGCTACCTCAAACAGCGCCAGATTCTGGTGGATCTTGGTAAGCCGCACTTTAGTCAGGAGCAAATAGCTGAGTTTCAAAAGGAATACGACACGCTAAAAGCCGATCTGAAATACACCTACAACCGAAACGCGCCGCTACGTTTGGATGCCGAGCAGTGGCTGTTGACACATAGAAAGCAATTTCACTATTCCGAATTCACAAAAACCCTTCTCGAAGCCGCCGCCTACGGCCTGGCCTTGCCCGAGTACGCCCTGCAAGGCGACAGCGGGGATATTCAGCAAGGGTTTGAGGCGTACGAGAAGTACCACGCCTTGCTCAGGCAAAAAGCAGCCCTGGATCAACACGTCGAAAAATCATTCGACAATTGGGTCAATGTTGCCAAACAACAGCCTCCGAGCAGCCTGTTCTCCACGGAAGCCGTGCAGTGGCAGGCACTCGAAGCCCAGGAGCAGGCGCTGAAGACAAAGGCCGAAGAGTTCGTCAAACATTCCAAACCCCTGCGTCATCTGCTCTGGAACCCCGAGACCTTCGCGCCACAACCGCAACAACGGCTGGTGCGTACCCACTTTCCGTTGCGAGAAATCAGCGTGCCTACCGAGCGCACACGCCTGCGCCACTTGAGCCTCACCGACGTGCTCAACCACCTCAACCAACGCGCCCGTGACCTGCTCAAGGAAGACCTGAACAAAGCACTGGCCCAAGCCAAAGACCCGACCTTCAAAGTGACGGCGGGCAATACGAGTGCCGACCCGGACCTGTTCACCTCCTGGCTGAAAATGAATGACGCTCGGCCCATTGAAATCCAGGACGCTTGGTTCGACCGCAACGGCTTCTTCCAGCCTGAAACGTTCAAGCGCTACATCAAGAACGAGCAGATCTACATCGAGAACCTGCGCGACGATGCCACCTTCGACGCGTGGGGCGAAGACCTGCGCCAGATGCTGTTCAAGCAAAGCACCCTCGGCCCGTTGCGCTTGTTCGATAACAGCCCGCAAGCGCGCTTGATCCGCTGCTTGACCCCGGCCCCAAGCAGCGTGCAACTCGCCAGCCAAGTCCTCGCCCCCAGCGTCAGCCTGAAAAAGGGCCTTGGCGCGTCGGCCAACGTGACAATGGATGTCAATCTGGCGCAAGGCGAAATTGAGGTGGCCTCGTTTGAGTTGCCTGGGCGGGCTGACGCGGAAGACATGACGCTGAGCTACAAGAACGAGAACGACGACCAGGGCCAGAAAGTAGCAGACGGTATTGTCAAGTTCGGAAAGGTTTGCCTGACCGGCAGCATCAAGGCCTGGGGCTTCGCCGGCGCCTCAATGATGCTCAGCGCCAACCTGCGCGTGGGGCCGAACAAACAGGAAAACGACGACCTGGGTATCGACACCGGCCGCGACGCGGAGCGCCGCCTCAGCCGCGCAGAAACCGGCCTGAGACCCTACATCCGCCACGACGACCTCCTCGGCGGACAGTTCAACCTGTTCGCTGGCGTACAAGGTGGGGTCAAAATCAATGGCTCGCTGCTCTGGACTCCGCCCGACGACCTGCTGACCCTGAGCCACCCGACATTCAAGAAGCGCGTCGATAATGACGGTTGGTTGGAACTCGCCACCCTGGGCATCGACGCCTCCGCCGCATTGGGTGTCGGCACCAAGGCCGGGCTTAACCTGTCCCTGCAAAACGGCTACGTGATCCTGCGCATGAACGCCGCCATCATTGCCGGCCCCGGCGTGCAAGGCGCCTTCAACTTCATCGTGGGCTACAAGGCGATTATCCAGATACTGGACATCTTCAATAAAGCCCTGGTTGAAAACAACTATAAGAAAATGGTCTGGGTACAACCGGAGGCCTTCGCCTACTTCAGCAAACTGCAACTGCTTAGCGCGCTGGGCGTGGATGTGCAGTGGGCATTTTTGAGGGGGTATAACGTTGTGAGTCGGGTGTATGACGCGATAAAGGCCGGGGGGCGGGCAGGGCCGATGGCGCGGGATGTTGTCCTAAACATAAAAAACGTCGATTTTAAAAAATGGTATTCCAGCTTGACGCCAGAGGGGTTGGGGTCACTGCTTGCCACTTTAATGAGTACGCCAAAAGCCTTTGCTGTAATTGAAGGAGAGCACAAGGAAGAATACAACGTTCGAGCGGCACATCTAGTTCAGCAACAAGCGATCGAAATCATTTTGAGTTCCATCTATGAGAATGCCACGGCAGGCTCAGACAATAAAACCACCTACGAAAGCCTGGCCTCGGCACAAGAACGGTTCGGCAAAGCAGTGCTGCGTTTTTCATCTTTTAATAAGCCGGATTATCCCCGCTTTACTTATTGTGAAAATGTATACCGAATGAGTAATTTCATGGCGGCAAATGCTGGTGAGCGACAACAAGATAGAAGCATGCAGGAACGTTATAGAAAAGCGAGGCATCGATTGGGCGAGGCGATGGACACTGCCTGTGATTTTGCATCAATGACAAAATGCTGGGACCCAGATGCAGGGACGGAGCTGGCACCATGGCCAAAATATTGATTGTCGCAGTGAAAATAACCGGACTGCTGTTGCTGTTCAGTCATTGCGCCTGGGCTCAATTGACAGCCGAGCAAGAGAAGGCACGAATTAAGGGCGTCTTTCTTTACAATATGGATGATGGCTATACGTCTAAACCTTTTCTTGAAATAGCCGCAAACGCTGGAGATGGTGAATCTCAGTATTATCTGGCAGAACTTATTCGACTTCGGAAAAAACATATCAGTCCCGAGGCGCAAGCGCTGTACGAAGCCGCCGCCGAAAAAGGCGATATCTACGCCATGATGCGGTTGGCCGATAAAGGTGATGACCTTTGTCACATCATGGAGAATTGTCCGCCTGATATAAAAACACCTCAGCAGTGGTCGGAAACCGCTCGTGAACTGGCTAAGGAACGGGTGAGTCAAGGCGACACCGAAGCGATGTACCAACTTTTTTTACTGACCGGTAAATTCGACTGGCTAACCCAGGCAGCAGAGTCCGGCTTTCCAAGGGCTCAATACAGGCTCGGAGGGATATACGAAGATGGCTTTGGCACTTTCCTGATCCCCGGTAACCGGAAAAAGGAAATCGAGAAATGGTACAAGGCCTCGGCGGAAGGCGGCTATCCACCCGGTATGAACAGTTACGCCGACTTTCTGAATGCACGCGGAGATCGTCAAGGGTTTGCTTACTGGATTGAGCAATCGGCCAAATCCGGAGACTTTGGTGCCATGTCCGACTATGCGGCTTGGGCGGCACATATGCCCGACGAAGTCGGCTATCCGCTTAATCTGGTAAAAGCCTATGGGCTAACACTGCTCATGGCGGAAGCGGATCCCGGCAGTGGGCCGTCATCGCCGGGCTACGGAGGGCAAGTACTGCCCAAGGTCGCCGCCAAAATGACCCCCGAACAAATCGAAGCCGGCAAGGCCTACGCCAAAGAGTGGGCGAAAACCCATCCGCCGCTGTCAAGATTTCCACCTAGGTACGGATATTAATAGTCGCTGGGCGCTTCATTTAAAAAATGAATCGCCCATTACTATGGATGGCAACTGTATGCATAAAATGTTTGTTGATTTCACAAAGACGATTTTCACGCTATTTATCGTCTGTAACAGCGCTTGGGCTGAATTAACACCAGAGCAAGAGGAGGCGCGGGCTAAAGGCATATTCTCATACAATATGATGAGGGGGTTTACCGCGAAGCCTTATTTGGAAATAGCCGCCAAGGCCGGTGATGGGGAAGCCCAGTATTATCTAGCAGAACTTATACGGCTCCGAAAAAAACATATTACCGCCGAGGCGCAAGCGCTGTACGAAGCTGCCGCGGAAAAAGGCGATATCTACTCAATGATGCGATTGGCCGATAAAGGTGATGACCTCTGTCACATCATGGAAAGCTGCCCGCCTGATATAAAAACACCTCAGCAGTGGTCGGAAACCGCTCGTGAACTGGCTAAGGAACGGGTGAGTCAAGGCAACACCGAAGCGATGTATCAGCTTTTTTTGCTGACCGGTAAATTCGACTGGCTAACCCAAGCAGCAGAGTCCGGCTTTCCAAGAGCTCAATACAGGCTCGGGGGTATATACCGAGAAGGGTTTGGCACTTTCCTGATCCCCGGTAGTCGGGAAAAGGAAATTGAAAAATGGTACAAGGCTTCGGCGAAAGGCGGCTATCCACCCGGTATGAACCGTTACGCCGACTTTCTGAATGCACGCGGAGATCGTCAAGGTTTTGCTTATTGGATTGAGCAATCGGCCAAAGCCGGAGACTTTGGTGCCATGTCCGACTATGCCGCTTGGGCAGCACATATGCCCGATAAAGTCGGTTACCCGCTTGATCTGGTAAAAGCCTACGGCCTGACGTTGCTCATGGCAGAAGCAGATCCCGGCAGCGGGCCGTCATCGCCGGGCTACGGAGGGCAAGTACTGCCCAAGGTCGCCGCCAAAATGACCCCCGAACAAATCGAGGCCGGCAAGGCCTACGCCAAAGAGTGGGCGAAAACCCATCCGCCGCTGTCGAGATTCCCGCCTAGGTACGGATATTAATAGTCACTGGGCGCTTCATTCCAAAAATTAAGCGCCCATTACTATGGATGGCAACTGCATGCATAGAATGTTTGTTGATTTCACAAAGACGATCTTCACGCTATTTATCGTCTGTAACAGTGCTTGGGCTCAATTAACACCCGAGCAAGAAGAGGCGCGCAGCCAAGGTCTATTTTTCTTAAATATGATCAAGAGTGCAAAGGCAAGCCCCTTCCTTGAAATATCAGCCGAGGCTGGAGACACGGAGTCACAGTATTACTTGGCTGAAATTCTAAGGCGGAACCAAAAAGTTATAACGCCGAGATCTCAGGAACTGTACGAAGCCGCCGCTGAAAAAGGCGATATCTATTCAATGATGCGATTATCCGATAAAGGTGATGACCTTTGTCACATCATGGAGAATTGTCCGCCAGATATAAAAACACCTCAAGAGTGGCTGGAAAGCGCACGCTCACTGGCCAAAGAAAGAGCCGCTCAGGGGGATGGTGAGGCCATGCAGCAACTTTTCATGATAACCGGTCATTTTGATTGGTTAGTCAAAGCAGCGGAGTCCGGCTTCCCTGATGCGCAGGAATGGCTCGGCTCTTTATATAAAGAAGGTGTTGGCACTTTTCTGATCCCCGGCAACCGGAAAAAGGAAATCGAGAAATGGTACCGGGCCTCGGCGGAAAGTGGCTATGCGCCGGGTATGAGTAGCTATGCCGATTTACTGCAAAAATTTGGAGATCTCAAAGGTGCTAGTTATTGGACAGAAAAAGCAGCCGAGGCCGGTCACTTTGGCTCCATGTCTAGTTACGCCGGGTGGACTGCTCATATGCCCGACGAAGTCGGCTACCCGCTTGATCTGGTAAAAGCCTACGGCCTGACGTTGCTCATGGCAGAAGCAGACCCCGGAAGAGGGCCGTCATCGCCTGGATACGGAGGGCAAGTGCTGCCAAGGGTCGCAGCCAAAATGACCCCCGAACAAATCGAGGCCGGCAACGCCTACGCCAAAGAGTGGGCGAAAACCCATCCGCCGCTGTCGAGATTCCCCCCTAAGTACGGGTATTGATGCCAGCTGGGCAGGGCGTGAAGGGTCTGACGCGGGTGCAGGACACACCGCGTCAGGCAGGCTTACTGCGCCGTACGGCTCACTTCACGCAGCGGTTTGCCGCGTGCAGGCTTGTCGCCGGCCACATAGTAGACCGCCGTGCTGCGGGGCAGGGGAGACCGGCCACGGATTTTGTCGGCGATTTTTTCGGCGATCATGATCGTGGGGGCGTTGAGGTTGCCGGTGGTGATCAGCGGCATGATCGACGCGTCCACCACACGCAACCCCTGCACCCCATGTACACGGCCATCTCCATCGACCACAGCCAGCTCGTCGGTGCCCATCTTGCACGAGCAAGAGGGGTGGAACGCCGTTTCGGCATGTTCACGCACGAACTGATCGAGTTGCTCATCCGTCTGCACATCGATGCCCGGGCTGATTTCACGGCCACGGTACGGGTCCAGCGCTGGCTGCTGCATGATTTCCCGGGTCAGGCGGATGCCGTCGCGGAACTCTTGCCAGTCCTGCTCGGTGGCCATGTAGTTGAAAAGGATGCTCGGGTACTCGCGCGGATTTTTGGATTTCAGCTGCACGCGACCACGGCTCGGCGAGCGCATGGAGCCGACGTGCGCCTGGAAGCCATGTTCTTTCACGCCGTTGCTGCCGTTGTAGTTAATCGCGACCGGCAGGAAGTGGTACTGAATGTTCGGCCACTCGAATTCTTCTCGCGAGCGAATGAAACCGCCGGCTTCGAACTGGTTGCTGGCGCCGATGCCGGTGCCGAGGAACATCCACTCTGCGCCAATGGCCGGCTGGTTCCACCACAGCAGTGAGGGGTACAGCGAAACTGGCTGGGTGCAGGCGTACTGCAGGTACATTTCCAGGTGATCCTGGAGGTTCTCGCCCACACCTGGCAGGTCGTGAACCACCGGGATGTCCAGGCTCTCGAGCAGTGCGGCCGGGCCGACGCCGGAGCGCTGCAGAATCTGCGGCGAACCGATGGCGCCGCTGCACAGCAACACTTCTTTGCGCGCTTTGGCTTCGATACGGGTATCGCTGTCGCCGACCATGTAAGACACGCCGACTGCACGCTTGCCGTCGAACAGAATCCGGTCGGTCAGGGCGTGGGTGACGATGGTCAGGGTCGAGCGCTTTTTGGCTTGATCGAGGTAACCGCGAGCGGTGCTGGCGCGACGGCCATTGGGCGTCACGGTGCGGTCCATAGGGCCGAAACCTTCCTGCTGATAACCGTTCAGGTCGTCGGTACGCGGGTAACCGGCTTGCACACCGGCTTCGACCATGGCGTGGAACAGGGGGTTGTTACCGGCTTTAGGCGTGGTCACACTGACCGGGCCGTCGCCACCGTGGTAGTCGTTCGGGCCGATATCGCGGGTTTCCGCCTTGCGGAAATACGGCAGGCAGTCGAGGTAGCTCCAGTCTTCCAGACCTGGGGTTTTCGACCAGCCGTCGTAGTCCATCGCGTTGCCACGGATGTAGCACATGCCGTTGATCAGCGAAGAACCGCCCAGGCCCTTGCCCCGACCACATTCCATACGGCGGTTGTCCATGTGCGGTTCTGGATCGGTTTCGTACGCCCAGTTGTAGCGGCGACCCTGAAGCGGGAAGGCCAGCGCCGCAGGCATTTGGGTACGGAAGTCGAAGCGATAGTCCGGTCCGCCTGCTTCGAGCAGCAGCACGGTGACGCCGGGGTCTTCGGTCAGACGGGCCGCCAGGGTGTTACCGGCAGAACCGGCCCCGATGATGATGTAATCGAATGCTTGGGACATTAAATGCACCCTCTGTTAATGGGCGGGGGTGTGTCAGATGTGCCGCCTTCGCGAAAGTATTCGCGAAGGCAGCCAGTGGGATGTCAGAACACCGACGCGTAATCGCCCAGTTCAACTTGTACGGACTTGATGCGGGTGTACTGCGCCAGCGAGCTGATCCCGTTTTCACGACCCACGCCCGACTGCTTGTAGCCACCGACCGGCATTTCTGCGGCTGACTCGCCCCAGGCATTGATCCAGCAGATACCGGCTTCGAGCTGGTGAATGACGCGGTGGGCGCGGTTCAGGTCTTTGGTGACGACCCCTGCGGCCAGACCGAATTCAGTATCGTTGGCGCGGCGGATCACTTCTTCCTCGGTGTCGTAGCTGAGGATGCTCATGACCGGGCCAAAGATTTCTTCGCGGACGATGGTCATCTCGTCGGTGCAATCGGTGAATACGGTGGCTGAAACAAATGCGCCTTTGGCCAATTCACCTTCAGTCAACCGTTCGCCGCCGCACAGCAGGCGAGCGCCTTCTTCTTTGCCTTTGGCGATGTAGCCCAGCACGCTTTCCATGTGGGCGAAGCTCACCAGCGGGCCGAAGTTGGTGTTTTCATCCTGCGGGCTGCCGACGCGGATGCGCTTGACGCGCTCGACGATTTTGGCTTCGAAGGCGGCTTTCAACGCGCTCGGTACGAACACCCGAGTACCGTTGGTGCACACCTGACCGGAACTGTAGAAGTTGGCCATCATCGCGATGTCGGCTGCGCGGTCTAGATCGGCGTCGTCGAAAATGATCAGCGGCGACTTGCCGCCCAGCTCCATGGTCACGTCTTTGAGCGACGAGCTCGACGCGCTGGCCATGACTTTCTTGCCGGTGTCGGTGCCACCGGTGAACGAAATCTTTTCGATACGCGGGTGTTCGGTCAGCCAGGTGCCCACTTCACGGCCACTTCCGGTCAGCACGTTGAACACGCCGTCCGGAACACCGGCTTCGGTGTAGATCTCGGCCAGCTTCAGGGTAGTCAACGACGTGACTTCGCTCGGTTTGAAGATCATCGCGTTGCCGGCCGCCAGGGCTGGGGCGGACTTCCACAGGGCGATCTGGATCGGGTAGTTCCAGGCGCCGATCCCGGCGACTACACCCAGCGGCTCGCGGCGGGTATAGACAAACGAAGAGGTGCGTAGCGGGATTTGTTCGCCTTCGATGGCCGGGACCAGGCC
>NZ_LT607436.1 GCF_900095225.1 Pseudomonas sp. UMAB-08 | reverse complement strand
CAACCGTTCAGTTCGTGGGGCAGGCGTATTTCACCAGATTTGGAAGTCTTTTCCAGAGTTTCCCTAGGCATTATTGAACCGAACAAAAGGGGCCGATGGCGCCGTTCTCAAACCACCAGTGAGCTATCACGTAAAGCCCACCGCCCTCGGCTTGGACGACCAGGTAACCATCGCGGTAATAGCGTTTTTCGATGGGAGGTGTGTGCGCAGGAAGTCCTTCAGGAAACCGATTCCTATGGTCACAAAACATCAAACCCGTCATACGGGGCGGCCGCTCAAGAGCACAGGCTAGAAACCCAACGATGTCGTAGTCTGGTATGGCTTTTCTGGCGTTCAATATCACCGTAGGCAGACGTGAAAAACGGAAGTCAGCAAGCGTCGCTCCGTACGTTTTGATCATGTACCTGCTATACATCGGATCATCTCGATTAATCACAGAAAAGGTCATTAAATCTGCACTTCAAAACCAGCCTGAAATCCAGTTTCTTCCCCTGGATAACCTCGTGGATTTGAGATCAGTCTGCACCCGGTGAGCTCGATATCAACAGCTCGATGCGTGTGTCCAAATACCCACATATCCACCTTTTCTATCAGGTTTGGCCAATGGTTTGAATAGGCTGCATTTAGGTGGCCATCAGTCTTATCGCCAGCAACTGATGGTGTTGGCGCGTGGTGAGTAATGACCACGGTCTTACCGTCAAAAGGCTTTTCAAGCTCTTGGCTTAACCATTCGTACGCCGCCTTATTTCGACTTGAGACATCATCTGGCCGAAGACGACGGTAAGAAGCATCGGCCCTGATAACTCGAAAATCGTTCATGCAATCTCGGGCTAGAGTGCTCGCAGCGACCATGTTTCCCGTCGTAGAAAAATCAGTCCACGCGGTCGTGCCGAGAAAGCGGATTTGCTGCCAAACAAATACCTGGTTTTCCAGGATGTGAACGTGAGGTGCCGCAGCGTCTCTCATTTTTTGGAGCGTGCGATCGATGTGCCCTCCGTAAAATTCGTGGTTGCCAAAAATGTAAATCACAGGACAACGGAACGTGTCATTAGCCCACTTCAACCCTTTCACTTTTGTACCAATGTCGCCCGCCAGAATGACAAGGTCGGCGTCAGTTTTTTGTGGTGAAAATTCGCAAAATTCAAGGTGTAGATCTGAGTAAATCTGAATTTTCATAGTGCTACATCAACTCGATTTAGCGGGTTATTAATCTGCTTCACTACGCACAGAACCATGGCTATCAGCGCCGCTCGACCCATGAACCATGGCTCTCACTCGATTTAGCGATATATTGGCGAGTGGATAAATTTTCGAAAAGGCCAGCAGATGTCGCCCCGACAGCAAGTGACCAAGGCATCTACTCCGACAGCCTCCGGTGGCCCGATCATGCGTGGTCAAATCCGCATGTTCCGCATCGATGACTATAAGCATTTGTGCGGAACAACGCAAACGCGGCATACCGTTTTGTTTTACAGGAACGTCTAGAATGTCGCTTCGCAATGCCTTCGCAGCAGCCCTGCAATTCGTGCGGGCACACCAAGGTTTATCTCAGCGAGCCGTCGCCAGTACGATGGATCAGTCGCATGTGAGCCGGCTGGAGGGGGCAACAAGATCGGTATCGCTGGAGGTAAGCGAGGAACTGGCCGAAGCATTACAGCTTCATCCGATGTCATTGCTGACGCTGGTATACGCAGCCCAGAGTGGGCAGTCGCCGCAAACCATTTTGCAACGCACCCGTGACGACCTTGAATCCTTAGCGCTTTTAAATGCTGTTGTGCCAGCAGCCCCCACCAGGCCTGATCATCCGAGAGTGGTCGAGGCAGCTGAACTAGGTCGCCAAGTGAGCGATCTTTTAGCTGAAGGAAATTCACAAGCCGAGGTTGCTCGATTGCTTGGGGTGTCGAGGTCGACGATCACCAGGCATGTGCAGAGAAAGAGCTGAGGTCTCAGCTAGGAGAGGATTCGATCTGATTGGCCGTCGGTGGCGACCAATCAAGGACAACGTGCCACGAGAGTGACAGTTACCCCTTTCTGCTCAGTTGCTAAATCCAAGCTGATTGAGTTGCCCTTTGAGGAAGCTTTCCTTCAATACTCTCGGGAAAGACACCGCAAGCTTCCACATCACGTAGATGAATCCTACAGGGACAATAATGCCCAGCCATCCACCCATCAGCAGCCCCACAAAGCTCAGCGGAATAAAGAGCAGGGCCAGCATACCGGCGCTCAACCGCATCTTGCCGATCCACATCTTGAATCCATTCTCCTCATAGATTTTCTGGCCATCTGACTTTTTGATTGCAAAAAGAATGTAGCCCAGCCGACCAAGTTTCATGAAGTAAAAATCACCCTCAATGCCCGGTCGCATGTACGACTCGATGAGCTGCCCTACTCCGACTTTTTTGACGAGCTTGGTGCTGCCGTCTTTTTCGGCAATGCGCAGATAGGTGTATTCGCTGCCATCTGGCTTGTTTGACGATGGGCTGCGGATTCCACGCCATTCGGCCACTCATTCCACTAACATCCGGCCACCTATTCCACGCTTATCCGGCCGGGCAGTCGGAGCGCAGCGACGCTGGTTTGTATTGTTAGTCTGAAGTACCCGCTGTCGTCAATTTCGTTGAGCGCCTGCGCATTGATTCGCCCTTCAGTTCCAAGCGGTAAGCGTTGTGCACCAACCGGTCGAGGATCGCGTCAGCCAAGGTCGGATCGCCGATCAGTTCGTGCCATTTGTCCACCGGCATCTGGCTCGTCACCAGCGTTGAGCGGTGGCCGTAACGGTCGTCGAGCAGTTCCAGCATGTCGCGCCGTTGTTCGGTGGTAAACGGGGCCAAGCCCCAGTCATCAAGGATCAGCAGGTCGGTCTTGGCGTAGCTGGCCATTAGTTTGGCGAAACGACCGTCGCCGTGAGCCATGCCCAAATCCTCCATCAACCGTGGCAAACGCAGGTAACGCACGCTGTAGCCGTCCCGGCAGGCCTTGTGTGCCAGCGCACAAGCCAGCCAGGTTTTGCCCACGCCAGTGGGGCCACCGATGATCAGGTTCAGGCCATCGCGCAGCCATTGGCCGCTGCCCAGTTGCAGGATCAGTGACTTGTCCAGGCCACGGGGACTGCGGTAATCGATGTCCTCCAGGCAAGCGTTATGGCGCAGTCGGGCCGCTTTTAGGCGGCTGCTCAGGCGCGTGTTTTCACGTTCGGTCAGCTCGCGATCAACCATCAGGCCAAGACGCTCATCGAAGCTGATGTCATTGATGTCGGGCGTTGCATGTTGTTCGCCAAGCGCCTTGATCATGCCGTGCAGGCGAAGGGTTTGCAGCTTGTCGAGTGTAGGATTGGGTAGCATTTTGGTGTTCCTTCAGGTCAGTGGTAGTAGCCGGGGCCGCGCAGGTTGATGTGTTCTTCGGGTAACAGCGGCAGGTTTTGTTGGGCCAGTGGCAGCCTTTCAAGACCTTGGCGCAGGATCGATTAACTGCACGCGCCCAGCGCCAGGGCGCGCTGGCACGCAGCTTCCAGCCGATCTTCGCCATGGTGTTTTCCTAGGCGCAGGATGCCCAGACAAGCACGGAAGCCGTGCTGCGGATGGATCCGGCGTTCGAGGATGTAGGCGATGACGCCAGCGGTGTTTGGCCCGGTTTGCTCCGCCCAGCCGATCAGCCGTTGCGGTGTCCATTCGGCGTGCTCGCGATGGCTCTTGGGCATGTGCTCGGTCTGCGTGGTGTGGCGGCCTTTGTGCAGCGAGCGCAGATGGCTGGCCACGCGCTGGTTGGCGTTAAAACACTCCACCGTTTGCGCCGTCAGGCGCACCTCTAACTGATGCTTCACCAACTGGTACGGCACCGAGTAGTAATGGCCGTCGACTTCAACGTGGTAGTCGATGTGTACCCGTACCTTTTTCCATTCGGCGTAGACGTAGGGATGTTCCGGCAGCGGTTGCAACGCCGGTTGGTCGATGGCCTCGAAGGTCGAGCGACGTGAGCCTGGTAGTTTCTTAAACGGCTTTTGGTTGAGGCGTTCGAGCAGCACGCCGATAGCCGTATTAAGTTCGCCCAGCGAGAAGAACTGGCGATTGCGCAAGACC
The DNA here is from genome assembly GCF_900095225.1 of Pseudomonas sp. UMAB-08. Taxonomy (GTDB): domain Bacteria; phylum Pseudomonadota; class Gammaproteobacteria; order Pseudomonadales; family Pseudomonadaceae; genus Aquipseudomonas. The sequence continues at coordinate 59,058 of NZ_LT607436.1, read as the reverse complement.
GCCAAAATCCAGCGCTCGACCACCTGCACGCCGACCTCAACCTTGGCTTTGTCCTTGGGTTTACGCGAGCGAGCGGGCAACACGGCGACCCCGTAATGCTCCGCCAGATCACGGTAGCTGGGATTGATGTCCGGCTCGTAGCGATGGGCTTTGCTGACGCCGCTGCGCAAATTGTCCGGCACCAGGATCTCGGATGTCCCGCCGAGAAAAGCAAAGCAGCGCACGTGCGAGCCCAGCCAATCCGGCAGTTTCTGCGACCAGGTGGCTTCCGCAAATGTATAGCTGGAGGCTCCCAGAACGGCGACGAATATCTGGGTCTGGCGGATTTCGCCTGTGTGCCGGTCGATGACCGACACGGTCTGGCCGGCGTAGTCGACGAACAGCTTTTCGCCTGCGCGATGCTCCTGACGCATGACTACGTCGACCTTGGCGGCCCAGAGGCGGTAGTGCTCGCAGAACCAACTGTACTGGAAACCTTGGGGTTGGCTGAGGCGGTACTCCTGCCAGAGCAGAGCCAGTGTGACACCGGGACGACGCAGTTCGGCGTGAGTCTTTGCCCAGTCAGGCATGGGGCGCTGTTCACTGGGGACAGCTGGAGTGGGCGGAAAAAGACTTCGTTGCAGCTCGGCATCGGTCAGTGCAGAGGGCCAAATCAGCCCGCTCGCAGCAAAGCGATTGAGGTAATCCCCGACGCTGGCCCGCCCGACTTGCAAGCTGACAGCGATCTGGCGAGCAGACAGGCCGACCTCAAATTTGAGGCGTAGTACTTCTCGAATCTTACGCATGGATAACCTTTCCACGACGACCTCTCTGCTTCGATAAAAGAGGTCGATAGTAGTGAATTAATCCTGCGTCGCTGCCTGCCTTAAGGGTGGCCGGATGTGCGTGGAATGGGTGGCCGGATCACCGTGGAATCAGTGGCCGGATGCTCATGGAATAGGTGGCCGGATGACCGTGGAATCCCCAACGATGGGCCGACCACTTCCAGCTTACCGCTGACTACGGTTACTTCTTACATCACACGCATCCTTGGCTATTAATTTCTGGCGTCAAAACGCCATCATAAGCAAAATACTAAGTAAGTAAGTCTTAGCCAGATTCATAACCAATTTCCGACGCATTTCAGGACTCCGCTCAAGGGTTGCGATTTCTACGCCATCACAGCAGATACAGGCAGCCTCACATCAGCGATGCACAGCCCACACTATGGGAGTGCCCGCTCCTTGCTTGCCAATGGCCATTGCATGTCCTCAATGGTCACGGCGAACTTCAGCTTCCGGATCATGCCTTTGAGGCGTTGCACTGGATGAGGAGCCGCCATCACAAACTGTCCACCCCCCATCTCTACGAATTCACTTTTATCCCAGGATTTATCGGGCCTAGGGGCCCTGCTCAACGTCACGTTCTGCCGGGCATCTCGCAATAACAATAAAGCACTGCTAGTTAGTGCTCTCGTTTAGGGCAAAGCCGAAGACCAAGGGTTCAGGCCTCAGCGCAATACCGAATGTTTTCTACCCCGGTCAATCTTCGTCTGTTTTGATCTACCAAACCATTTTTTCGACTCCCAAGGAAGGATCGGCCCAGCATATGCGGCACTTTATGTACCTTACCTTGGAAAGCGAACGCCTCCTCTCGGCATAGAAGGTATGGGAGGCTGACCTGAGTTTTTGAGTGCTCGAGATACTAGGCGGTGTTGTCTATGCTCAGGATTCAAGCCGAGAGAAGCTCGTACCTGAACAGGAATCGTGATTAAACCTTTGGAGCAAAGATTCGCGGTAGCCATAGGGTACCTTCAAAGGAAATATTTACATGATAGGCCGCACTGCGTGACATAACTGATTTGGCGAGACAATCTACTGTAGTACGTATCTGCTGCTGACAGCCTCACGGCGAATAGCTCGAAGCCCTTCAGCTCCATTGCGAAACGGGGCCCGCAACGACTCATTGTTTACCCCATCCTACGGATCAGATTTTGGGCCCGTCCCCTACGCTGCCCCATTCACGCCCCCTCCTAAAGCCCTCGCAAACCATACCCAGCCAGATGTAACAGTTAGACACGCTGGCTGAGCCCTAAGGGGGGGTGTTAAGCTTCACAGTCCGTGCGTCTTGACCCTTTATGAGAAATGCTATGAGGTCGGCCTTAGCTCCACAGCATATATGCATTTATAGGGATGAATACCTCCCTGAAACCATGAAGTTTTTCCACCATATCGAAGATTTCATCAAAGCTCGCGAGCCAGTCCTTATTGACTTCTCTGATTGCGCATCGATTAGTGCTGCTGCTGCCGTTATTACATTTGCAAAAATCACTAGATACCAACTTATAGCCGACAGTTTTGGCATGAAGCTCGGGCATCAATCAATACAGATCAAGTTACCAACTGACAAAGACGTTAGAAACTTCTTCCGAAGTACCGGCTTCTATGATGCCATTAGAGCAGGAGGACGAAATAAACTTGAACGCCTTTGGAATGACACTCACAACCCTTTCAAAACATCCAACGCGCTTCAACCTGATATCTCCACCCTAATCAAACATCTTAAGGCACGATTAGGAAAAACACCAGAAAGGTTGATGTCCGCACTCAGCGAAGGATATCTGAATATAAACCACCATGCATATGAAAGTAGTTTAACAGAGGAGCTCTATGGCCGTTGGTGGCAATACACAACGTCTATAAAACCAAATGGAACCTTCAGCGTTATATTATATGATGCCGGAATTGGAATTCCAGGCAGCCTAGAGAACAAAATTCGCGAGGCGAAGTGGTATTCCGCGACTGACAACCAAGTCATTGAATTCGCCATGAAAAAAGGCAATTCCCGGTATCCCGACAACTTCGGGCGCGGCAATGGTTTTAGCAATATCAAACAGCCCGTAGACGTCAACAAACAGGCAAAACACCTCTTAATAGCAAGCGGAAGAGGCTCGGTCACCTATAAAGATCAGAAAATTGTAAACTCCGAGCTGCTTACAAATTACGGGTACGGTGGTACACTGATTGAATGGTGCTTTGACGGAGAAATGAAATGACTGATGCACATATTGCCAATATATCTGTAGGGGACTTTTCAAAAACCCCATATGGAAGATATGAACGCGACGGGAAATATAATGCGTCCGCATTTCGTGACGCAAAACTCGCACCGGCGTTCCAGAACCCAGAAATTACAATAGTCAATGTCTACTTGGACACTGTAGAAGAAGGTTATGAGTACGGTTCGTCCTTCCTTGAAGAAGCATTCGTTGGCCTAGTGAGAAAATGCAATATAAGCGCCAATGATGTACGAAGAAAACTTAACATTATCACAAACCACAAAGATTACATTCTTGAGATTAACGAATACTTGGAACATATTTAATGGAGCTAAAATCATACTCAGATATTGTTACGATCGTTATCTCACCATTACTCACCGTACTGGCAGCTGTATTTGGCTGGATTATCGTCATACGTGATTCACGTGCCTCAGCGCATCGAGCTGAAGCAACGGAGCTGCTAACTCTAGTGGTAAGCACTACTGTGGAACTCAATCGTCGCGCTGCGAGTTTCCTTCTGGATAAGCCGGAAAATCGCAAGAACCATCGCGCTTGGGTTTCGTCTGTAAATGTGGATATAGCCTCGCTTCGTGCTCGCGCAGCCATTCTCAAAGACGTTTACGAGATCAGCATCTCGGACGACTTCTTTTACAGGATACGACGAGCGTTCACGTATGATGCCGAAGCCTACCATGAGTACACCTCAGATCAGGTTTCCCAAAAGATCGACATGCAAACCGTGCAAGTCTCAAAAATACTCTCCTCCCTATACGACCTATACCCAAGCAAAAAAAGTTTGGTAACTTGGTTGAAGGGGTTCGTAGGGAAGACAAAAAACGGGACTGAAGCGAAGGCAAACGAGAGCAAGCCGAACTCCCCCCTTATCGCTGCTGCAGACACCGCCGCTCCAATTGCATGAAGCGCTAAGCAGTTTTGCTCAGCGAGGCAATGAGGAAGCATGAAATGCCTCACTGAACCAGTACATCAGGCTGACGTTCAGCGTTTTACTCCAAGCAGGTAACGTGTATGCGGCACATCACCTGAGGGCGCGGAATCGAGCAAGGCTTAAGTCCGAAGGGGCGAACGTAATAGCTAAAGCGCCCCAATACCGACAGTAATCAGCTGGCCACAATGGAAGGACAAAAAGTACCGAACGCGATCTGCAATAGCGTGCCGAAAACTCCCCACTGGCAAACCTAAGGCGCTACTGAGTATCTATCAACTGAACTCCTGAGCGAGACCCAGCGCACGCCTTACGAATGTCTGATCCACTTGACCAATATCCTTCCAGGCGTCCACGTTAGCCCTGAGATAATCGGCCAAACCATCAACACCAAGCTCCTCCGGAAACTTTACCACCGATGCCATCCGATGCAAGGTTTGGACTGGAATTCCCATTTCTTCTAGGGCATTTACCCCAGGCGGAAGATGTAGATTCTCGAAGATCATCCTCAGATGACCATAATCGATTTTGCTCCGAATGTTGCGCTTCGCAGCGTGCAGACGGACTACATCCTCCAGCAGTCCCAGCAGTTTCGGAATTGTGTATCCGAAGGTGTTGGTCACTAGCTTCAGGTCGTTGTTGAGCATGTTCGAAAGCGTGTGCTCATCACCCTGCTCGATTCGCTGCTTCGCATACACAATCTGGCTCTTCAAATAGTCAGAATAACTCGAGGCGTTCAGGTAGCCGACCAGCTTTGCCACGATTACCTCGGTAGTTTTAGTCTGCACCCCGTTTCTAGAAAATGTGTGGGGCACTACCCGAGAGATCACCTTGGCAAAGGTCTTGAGGAACTCTGCCGCTGGCAGCCAATGGAAAACGAGCGACACAAATTCCTCATCCCTCAACATCTCAACCAAGCTGTACAATTGCTCGAACTGCTCCATCCTGAAATGGGAATGCTTTTTCACCAGATCAATGGAGAAACGGTCTTGATCGAATGCATCTTCAAACCTGTCCTGGGAATAGTCGGACAGATGATCAGGCTGCGCGCTAGCGAGGAGGTTGAGTGGGGTGTCTTCATCTTGTACGCCTAATGGGATGGCCACCTCCTGGTTGAGGTTGTCTTCCGGCACATCCTCCAAGCAGAACACCTTGCCAACGAAGTGGACACCCATTCGGCCAGCGCGCCCTTTGATATTGCCATGGGTGAATTTGTCGATACCACGACTGCCGTCCCTGTTGTCGTAGATGACTACATTCTTCGCGACCGTATTCACGCCCTCAATGATGGTCGAGGTGCACAGGAGGAATCGGATGTCACCGGCGTTGAAACGATCCGCCGTGTACTGCTGGAGCGCTCTGGGCAGACCACCAAAATGCAAACCAATGCCGTTTTTCAGCGCGACGGTGTAGTCCCACTCAGGATCATACTCTTCAGCGACCCAGTCGATGTGTTGACTCTTGAACTCCTGGCCATACCCTAGCCGGATGAGCTCCCGTGCCACTTTTCCGGCAACCCCGGAGGACTTGCAGTAAACGATCGTGGCACCTTCACACTGCTTGGCAATCTTGGCCAGCGCTCTGAGCTTGCCCTTGTCATCGTTTGCCTCCACGCCAAACGTCTGCACATCCACGGCGACCGTATTGAAATCTGCTGAAATGAATGTGTGTTTGTATCCGAGCTCTGTTAGCCCGCGAATGCTGTTCACAAAGGGGCCGGTGAGATAGAACTGCTTGGATACCTTCAAGAGCTTGCTCAAGGCGATATTAAGCTCGATAACCCGCTCATCTTTGAAATCAGTTCCGCCGCTTTTCAGTTGACGGAAGGCCAGCTTATAAAACTCGTCGATGACGAACAGATCGATGTCCAGGATATCGTCACGCTCATTGACCCTCTCTTGGGTCAGGACGTATACAGCCCTGTCGGAACGGCACTCCTGTGAGCTGTGATGGATGATTTGATATTTGTCACCAAACCGATCCTGTAGACGGCGGCGGGTTTCGTCGGCCAGGGCCACTGTAGGCACGACTAGCACCACACGGTTCAGTTTCCCAAGCCCTAGGAGCGAGTCAACGATCGCGCTCTTCCCCATGCTCGTAGGAGCACTGAGCACTAGGTTGCGGCCCGCTTTCAGCAGGTCGAAGATGTGGAACTGCATCGAGTGGAACACGTACTTGTCAGAGAACGGTGTCCGATACAGGTCGAGCGCGACGCGGTCTCCGGGGGTGAGGTCGGTGAACTCTTTCTTGAGGTATGGAAACAGACCCGACTTCCTTACCATGTTTCGCAAGATGCCGGTCTGGTCTGAAAACTGTTCGCGGGCATCCAGTGCTCTGACGATCAAGTCTCGCCCTAGATTGTTCGATACCGGATTGGACAGGAGAGAATTGATGGCTGCCAGGTATCGGAACGCCGAAAAACCCTCACGCCCCAAGCTGAGTTTCGCGACATCATAAACTTCAGTCATATGGCGCCCCTTACCTTGTCCTCAACCATCCTGGTCAACCTTCCCAAACTTGGGGCGGGGTAAATGAACACATCAATAGCGAGCTCCGCGAATGGCGAGTCATGTTGCAGATCATCCGCGAACGCTTCGAACAGTGCTGTCGTTTCCTGCTCCAGATTGTCTTCATGCCCGGACGTCTCAGGCTCCGTCAGCAGCGACGAGTCATAACCGACGAAGAGCACGAATCGGAATCGCTCCAGATGAGCCTCGAATGCATGGCTACCGTCTAGTATCTCGTCGATGTCATGGCGCAGCAGGAAGTCATCATCCTTTATGTCGAGGATCTTGCCCCTTGCGGTGTCGAACCAATCGGAGATTTCTTCATACAGTTGCTCCCGGATCTGCGGCAATCGCGTGGTAATGTTCCCTGCAGTCACCAGTTCACTGAAGCCAACCCAGAGCTGATCACCCTCTGGGTCACGGCGGACGATGTGCACATTCTCCAAGATCTTTTCTTCACCGTCCCCGTCCATGTAGAGCAGGCATGGGATGGGCTGGCTCTCGTGCATCTGGCGAATAGTGGCGTGGAGGAGCACCCGACCTAAAAAAGAACTGACGTCCGTCAAAGATTCGAACACTGTCGTCTTCAACCGCTGTCGCCGTTCAACGAATGACAGCTTGTGGATGTCCGCCATCTCCTTGGGCCGAAGAAACATTTCATCCAGCCATTTGCACACATTTTCGGCTATGTGCTTGTAGCGATAGCGTTTCAAGCTGTAATGCTGATGGAGCACCCGTCCAGTGCGCTTGTTGCATGATGAAGCGAGCGATCTCCGGAAGGGCACGAGAATGTGCGGCAAGTCTCTTTTAACGTAAACCTTGCGCCCGGACTGCCTCTGATCCTCGTCAACCAGTGCTTTAAACCAGGTGTTCAGATCAGCGCGAAGGTAGGACTTGTCATCTGCGGTATAGATTCTGCGGGATAGTGCACCTTTGCGAGTGATCGTGTCCAAAATCCTGCACCAGATGTCCTCGGCGCGCGCCTCTGAACTCAGTAAAACTCCATGAAGATCCTGCGCAGCCAGGCGGATATTCCTCACGCCGAGCAACTCAATCTCACGCAGTGTCCGGAAGACTTCCCAGCACGTCGCATCAACCCAAGCTGGGACATCCACGCCGCTGGGTGCTACGTAGTTTCCTGTCTTCACATTCAGGTACTCGACCAATTCGTCGCGCCCCGGCTTTTCCTCTCGCCCGTCGCGGCTGACCAGCAGGTACTCCAGCGTAATATTGACCTTCTCCTCCGTGACTAGCCGAAATTTTCTTGGCACTGTGAGGCTTGGTTCACTCTGCATAGATTTGTGCAGAATGGAGCTACTGGGGATCTTGGTCTTCCCGGTACCTGCGGAGAGGGTGACAAGATGGGATCTATCCCAATGTGCTTTCGTGGTGGTTTTCACCTGCACGAATTCGACGAAGTCATCGCAGACAATGTCGACGTCGTCCGTGACCTCGCAGCGGATACGTCGGATAGACTTGTCACGCAGCATGCGAGTGACATGATAGGCGGCAACACAATCCTGAAAGAGGAAGCCGTGCTTGGCGGCAACTCCGCCAGCGTCATTAGGTTCCATCTCGACTTCCATGGCATGTATGAATTGGAATCTATGGCAATAACAACCCCCCGTCCATACCATTAGTGGCGTTTTGCCCTTCGCACATCAATAGCGATAAGCTGGATATCGCATTTCAGGCCGTTCTGATGAGTTGAGGATGGGTAAACCCACCGACCGCAACGCGTTTATGCGCCCCGCTCGACCTGCAACCCCCGTGACTGCACTTGCAGCCCAGATTCTCGACATGTCGATTTTATTTTCACTAACCGGCCACTTGCTCAGTCGATACTGGGTGATGGTTTTTATTAGGAGTTAAAAGTTGCTGACTCGCCCAGATAAGAGACGCGCTCCGTGCGATGCTCGAAGCTCAAATACAAGAAAAGCTACAGCACGATCCTGACGCGGTAACGACTTATGCAGCACAGCCTGAACCCGAACGAAAGCCATACACCAGTAAGCCCACGGTTCAGGATAAGGCGTTTCACAAGGAGCTCGAACAGATGCGTGCGGATGCTGAAGCTGGTGTGCTTCATAAGCCGGTACCCGCACCGATGAACGATTGCGGGCCTGACCTAACGTTCAATGATTACCCGGGCTTAAGGCACGCAAGCTTTCCATCAAATCAATGATAATTATTTGTAGTCGATCCTCGTTCGTCCTTTGAAGGGGTTGCCAGATATATCCACCGTTCACGGCTACCCCTCTCTACCACCAGCTCTACTTGGCCTTGACTCGAACAAAAAATAACTTGAACACAAACTCCCCTCTCAATGCCCGCGAGGTCTACCAGATTCTAAGGGACGTCTCCCTTGGCATACGCACCATCCAAACGACGCGGGCAACGGCGCGAGGGTATCTGCGAGAGCACGACATGCAGCTTCTACGCGGCATTGTGGGATTGAGTACTCTCACGCTGCACACTCCAGCGAAACTCGCCTGCATTAGAGCTGCGTGTTCGGAGGTCGCGGACACCATCGGCCAGCTTAACTTTGATCGTGGGTGCGTAACTGCAAGGCCCCCATCGCGGATGATTTGCGTGCCTCAGTTGCTCAGTTCTCAGCGTGAACCGTCCTCTGGCAATCAGCCTTCGACTGAGTCTAGAAGCTAGTGAGCGAAATCATTTTTCGCAGGCTCTGGGGTACAAAGAGGGTCATCCGGTCACACCGCTTTGATTACTTTTTCGATCGAATCCGGCCTAGGTACTCCCTGGTGAGGTCAGGGTATGAGAGAACTACAAACCAAGCCCGCATCAATAGATGGTTAAACCAGACATCAAGCTCGGAGCAAAGCTGTGGATAATCACCGCTGCCAGGCCCACACATAAGCGTGCAGCTGAGCACACGCCCATTCGCAAGTACGCAGCAGAGTGCAGTAGCACGCAAACAGACAAATGCACCCTACGACACAAGGTCTTTGGGGACTACTCACCCCCAATCCAGCTCCTCTGCCACACAGACTTCAGACATAAAAAAAGGGCTCAGATTTCTCTGAGCCCTTGATTTTATTGATTGTTGGCGGGAAACCAGGGATTCGAACCCTGGGAACGCTATTAACGTTCGCCGGTTTTCAAGACCGGTGCATTCAACCACTCTGCCAATTTCCCGATTTTCATGTCTTGCATCGCAAGCGTGCAGCTGAGAACCACCTGAGATAAGAACTCATGGACCTGTTACAGTCGGCAGTTTTCAAGACTGCTGCCTTAAACCACTCGGCCACACCTCCGTTGCGTTGCGGGCGCCATAATACCCGAATGAAACACACTGTCAAACTCTCTTCATAACTGGCGGCAAAGCGTCTGTTATGATCTTTGCGTCTTAACATTTCAATCACCAGGAGTTGCGCCATGCGCGAACAGGATTACGCAGTGAAAAACGGCGTGCAGGCCGAGCAGCTAGAGGTCAGCCGCGTCCTGCGCAATACATATGGTCTTCTGGCTATCACCCTTGCTTTCAGCGGCTTGATGGCTTTTATCGCTCAGCAGAATCACGTTCGTTACCCGAACGTATTCGTCGTGCTGATCGGCTTTTATGGCCTTTTCTTTCTCACCAATAAATTACGCGACTCGGCGTGGGGCCTGGTATCGACCTTCGCCCTGACCGGTTTCATGGGTTACCTGCTGGGCCCGATCCTCAACCGTTACCTGGGTATGCAGGGTGGTGCTGAGGTTGTCAGTTCGGCGTTTGCGATGACCGCGCTGGTATTCGGTGGTTTGTCCGCCTATGTGCTGATCACTCGCAAGGACATGAGCTTCCTCGGTGGTTTCATCACCGCCGGCTTCTTCGTCCTGCTGGGCGCGGTGCTGGCCAGCATGTTCTTCCAGATCAGCGGGCTGCAATTGGCGATCAGCGCAGGTTTCGTGCTGTTCTCCTCTGTATGCATCCTGTTCCAGACCAGCGCCATCATCCAGGGCGGCGAGCGTAACTACATCATGGCGACCATCAGCCTGTATGTATCGATCTACAACCTGTTCGTCAGCCTGTTGCAGTTGTTTGGCTTGATGGGTGGCAGCAGAAACTGATTCGCTGTCGAGCTTCAACAAAAAGCCCGCTTAGCGGGCTTTTTGCTGTCTGACTCTATTATCATTGCCCAAGATTTGTTGACTGAGCCAACCATGAAGTTCGCCATTGCCATTTTTTCTGCGGCCCATGAGCCCTCCTCCCGCCGCGCCTTGCTGTTTGCGCAGGCGGTGCTGGCTGGCGGCCATGAGATTGTCCGGCTGTTTTTCTATCAGGAAGGCGTGCACATCGCGTCGGGCAATATTGTCACGCCTCAGGATGAGCAAGACCTGCCACGCCAATGGCGCGAGTTCGTCACCCTCAACCAGCTTGATGGCGTGGTGTGCATCGCCGCCGCCTTGCGACGCGGTGTATTGAATGAAGAAGAAGCTCAACGCTATCAGCGACCAGCAGCCAATGTGTCAGCCCCGTGGGAGTTGTCCGGACTCGGCCAGTTGCATGATGCGGTGCAGGCAGCCGACCGACTGATCTGCTTCGGAGGGCCGTGAAATGTCAAAATCATTATTGATTATCAGCCGTCAGGCCCCGTGGTCTGGTCCGGGCGCACGGGAAGCACTGGATATAGTGTTGGCGGGCGGTGCGTTCGATTTGCCCATCGGCTTGCTGTTTCTCGATGACGGCGTGCTGCAGCTTTTGCCTGAGCAAAAGGCCACTCAAGTACAGCAGAAGGACCTGACAGCCAATTTGAAAGCCTTGTCGCTGTTTGGCGTCGAGGATATTTTTGCCTGTAGCGACAGCCTGGCAGAGCGCGGGATTTCCTCTGATGGATTGAATGTGGATACGCTGCAACTGCTGCAAACGTCAGAAGTCCCCATGATTATTGACCGCTACGATCAAGTGATAACGCTCTGATGTCGACTTTGCATGTTTTGTCTCACTCCCCTTTTACAGACAGCCGTTTGACCAGTTGCCTGCGCGTCCTCGGCCCGGACGACGCCATCCTGCTCTGCGGCGACGCGACGTATGCCTTGCGCCCTGATTCCGCGCCGCGTCGTGCATTGGAGGGACAAATAGAGTTGTTTGAGCTGTTCGTGCTTGAAGAAGACATCCTGGCGCGTAATCTTGAGGTTCCGCGCGGGGTCCAAAGCGTCGATTACCCAGGCTTCGTCGCGTTGTCGATACGCTTCGACAAGGTCAACACCTGGCTATGACACAGCTCACGATTGCCGAACACAGCATTGCACTGGACAAGGATGGTTTCCTGGTAGACCTGAACGACTGGTCCGTAGAGGTTGCAACTGCCTTGGCCTTACGGGAAGAAATTACCCTCAGCCCGGAACACTGGGAGATTCTGCAACTGCTGCGTGCTTTTTATACCGAGTTCCAGTTGTCGCCCGCAACTCGCCCGCTGATCAAATACACGGCGCTGAAGCTGGGCCCTGAAAAGGGCAACAGCATGCACCTCAATCGCCTGTTCAATGGCACTCCCGCCAAACTCGCCGCCAAGCTGGCGGGCCTGCCCAAACCGACGAATTGCATATGACCGAGTTTTCCCCGCTGATCACTGAAACACCTACCGAGCATCCGTTCGCCCAATTCGTGCGAATCCTGGGCAAGGGCAAACGCGGCGCCCGCGACCTTACTCGCGAAGAAGCGCGGGAAGCCATGGGCATGTTGCTCGACGAGAAAGTCGAAGACACCCAGCTTGGTGCTTTTCTGATGTTGTTACGGCATAAGGAAGAAAGCGCAGAGGAGCTGGCAGGCTTCACCGAAGCGGTACGAGAGCGTTTGCACGCTCCGGCGTTGAAAGTGGACATCGACTGGCCGACTTACGCTGGCAAAAAACGCCACCTACCGTGGTACTTGCTCGCGGCCAAGTGCCTGGCGCAAAACGGTGTCCGCGTGCTAATGCATGGTGGCGGCGCGCATACCGCAGGTCGCCTGTACAGCGAGCAATTGCTCGATCTGCTGGGCATCCCGCTGTGCCGTAACTGGCAAGCGGTCGGCACGGCGCTCGAGCAACACAACCTGGCGTTCATCCCGCTAGGGGATTGGGCGCCGCAGTTGCAGCGAATGATCGACCTGCGCAACATCCTGGGTCTGCGCTCCCCTATCCACTCACTGGCGCGAGCGCTCAACCCCTTGGGCGCTCGCTGTGGCCTGCAAAGCATCTTCCATCCCGGTTACCAGAGCATGCACCGCGAAGCCAGCGGTTTGCTGGGTGACAACGCCATCGTGATCAAGGGCGATGGCGGTGAAGTCGAAATAAACCCGGACACCATCAGTCACCTTTACGGCACTACAGCCGGGCAAAGCTGGGATGAGGAATGGCCTGCGCTGTCGCCAAGACGTCATGTCAAACCGGCCACGCTCGACCCGGCACAATTAACGGCCCTTTGGCGTGGTGAAATAGAAGATAGCTACCCGCAGCTGGCCCTGATTTCGACCATCGCTCTGGCATTGCGCGGCCTTGGAACCCCACGCGATGCCGCCTTCGAATTGGCTCAGCAGTACTGGGATAATCGCGACAGATCTATTTAATCGATCATAGTCGCCCATGCTTTGCGCTATTCGTTCGAACCAATGCAATTAGACTGGCCTCCAATGCAAGAGAGCTTAGGAGTCAGACATGGGCCTTCTGGTCGACGGACGCTGGCATGATCAGTGGTACGAAAGCAGCAAAGACGGCGCCTTCCAGCGTGAAAACGCGCAACGCCGGCATTGGATCACCGCTGACGGTCAACCCGCCCCCAGCGGTGAAGGTGGCTTTGCCGCGCAAGCTGGCCGCTATCACCTCTACGTCTCCCTCGCCTGCCCATGGGCTCATCGCACACTGATCCTGCGCAAACTCAAAGGCCTGGAACGCTTGATCGACGTGTCCGTGGTCAGTTGGTTGATGCTGGAAAATGGCTGGACCTTCGATAAACAAAAGGGCTCCAGCGGTGACAAGCTCGATGGCCTGGACTTTCTTTATCAGCGCTACACCGCCGATGACGCCGCCTACACTGGCCGCGTGACCGTGCCATTGCTGTGGGATAAACAGCAACAACGTATCGTCAGCAATGAGTCGTCCGAGATCATCCGCATGTTCAACTCGGCGTTCGATGGCCTGACCGGTGATCGCCTGGATTTCTACCCTGAACCGCTGCAACAGCAGATTGATCGATTGAATGATCGGATCTACCCAGCGGTCAATAATGGCGTTTACCGCGCTGGCTTCGCCACTTCGCAAGGCGCTTACGAGAAAGCATTCGATGGCTTGTTTGCGGAACTGGATTGGCTGGAGGAGCTGCTGGGCAAGAAACGTTACCTGGCCGGTGAGTACCTGACCGAGGCCGATGTGCGCCTGTTTACCACCCTCGTTCGCTTTGACGCGGTGTATTACAGCCACTTCAAATGCAACCTGCGCCGCATAGCCGATTACCCGAACCTGAGTGACTGGTTACGCGAGTTGTATCAGTGGCCGGGCATCGCTGAGACGGTGGACTTTGAGCACATCAAAGGTCACTACTATACGAGCCACCGGACTATAAACCCGACCGGGATCGTGCCGAAAGGACCAGCGCTGCACCTTGACGCCAGTCATGACCGCGAACGGCTTACAGGCCGTGGAGTCTGGCACAAAACAGGAGTTTGAGAATAAGGCATGAGGTGATGCCTTGACCGCCCGCACACGCGGATCATCAAGGCACGCACTTAAAGCCTATGCGCTAGAGCTGTCCTTGAGCGCCTTCGAACCACGCCAGCTTTTCCCGCAACTTGACCACTTCGCCGACGATCACCAGCGTTGGCGCATGCACTTCATGCTCAGCGACCAGTTGTGACAAGTTGGCCAGTGTGCCAGTGAATACCCGTTGATTCGAGGTGGTGCCTTGCTGAATCAGCGCAGCAGGGGTGTCCGGGGAGTGGCCATGCTGGATCAACTGTTCACAGATAATCGGCAAGCCGACCAGCCCCATGTAAAACACCAATGTCTGCGCCGGTGAGACCAGATCGCTCCAGGGCAGGTCCGTGGTGCCGTCCTTCAAATGCCCGGTAACGAAGCGCACTGATTGCGCATAATCACGGTGGGTCAGAGGTATGCCGGCATAGGCTGCGCAACCGCTGGCAGCGGTAATGCCCGGCACCACCTGAAACGGAATGCCGTGAGCCGCCAGCTCTTCGATCTCTTCGCCGCCACGCCCGAAAATAAACGGATCGCCGCCTTTGAGACGCAGTACACGCTTGCCTTGCTTGGCCAGATCAACCAACTGCTGATTGATCTGATCCTGCGGCAAAGCGTGATCGGCACGCTGTTTACCGACATAGACCCGCTCGGCATCGCGTCGGCAAAGTTCCAGAATCGCCGGCGCCACCAAGCGGTCGTAAAGCACCACATCGGCTTGCTGCATCAGACGTAAAGCGCGGAAGGTCAGCAAGTCCGGATCGCCCGGCCCTGCGCCCACCAGATACACCTCACCGGGTGCGCTGGGCGCCTCACCGTTGATTTTAGCAATCAGCAGACGCTCGGCTTCAGCGCCCTGCCCGGCCAATTGGCGGTCAGCGACAGGTCCCTGAAACACTTC
This sequence comes from Pseudomonas sp. UMAB-08, assembly GCF_900095225.1. Taxonomy (GTDB): domain Bacteria; phylum Pseudomonadota; class Gammaproteobacteria; order Pseudomonadales; family Pseudomonadaceae; genus Aquipseudomonas. Next base: position 43,991 of record NZ_LT607436.1, on the reverse strand, counting down.
TTCCCAAAATGCCCGGCGCTGCTGAACATCGGGGAACAGGCTTTTTACCTGACTGCGGAATCGCGCCGCCAGGCCGGCCAGTTGGCCATATGTCGAAGGAATCCAGGTTTCAAGCTTGGCGCGAATCAACCGCGCCAGCACAGGAGCATCACCGCCGCTGGACACTGCAATCACCAACGGTGAACGGTCAACGATGGCCGGAAATATCACGCTGCACAACGCAGGCGAATCCACCACATTGACCGGCACACAACGCTGCCGGGCGTCTTGCGACACCTGAGCGTTAAGTGGCTCGTCATCGGTGGCTGCGATGATCAGTACGCACCCGTCAAGGTCGCCCTGGGCATAGCCACGTAAAATCAGTTCTCCGCCGCTGCGCTCAACCAACTCGCACAATTGCGCTTCTATTTCGGGTGCAACCACCCGCAATACCGCACCGGCATCAGCGAGCAGGCGTGACTTGCGCAAGGCAATTTCACCCCCACCGACTACCAGTACGCGACTGCCACGCAGGTTATGGAACAGCGGCAGGAATTCCATTTAGCCTATGACCTCAAGCCCACCCATATAGGGTTTTAGTACGTCAGGAACACGTATCGAGCCGTCGGCCTGCTGATAGTTTTCCAACACGGCGACCAACGCCCGACCTACAGCCAGACCGGAACCGTTCAGGGTGTGAACCAATTCTGGTTTGCCAGTTTCCGGGTTACGCCAGCGCGCCTGCATGCGTCGCGCCTGGAAATCACCGCAGTTGGAGCACGAGGAAATTTCGCGGTATTTGTCCTGGCTCGGGATCCAGACTTCAAGGTCGTACGTCTTGACCGCACTGAAGCCCATATCACCGGTGCACAAGGCCAGTACGCGGTAAGGCAGTTCCAGCAGCTGCAGAACGCGCTCAGCGTTACCAGTGAGGGTTTCCAGTGCCGCTTGCGACTGGCCAGGCTCTACGATCTGAACCATCTCGACTTTATCGAACTGGTGCTGACGAATCATCCCGCGTGTATCGCGGCCCGATGCACCGGCCTCGCTGCGAAAGCATGGGGTGTGCGCGACAAACTTCAGCGGCAATTGCTTTGGATCGAGAATTTCGCCAGCAACGATATTGGTCAGCGACACTTCCGCAGTCGGGATCAAGTACAGGTCCGCCTCGCCTTCGCGAGTGATCTTGAACAGGTCTTCCTCGAATTTCGGCAACTGGCCTGTGCCCTGCAACGCGGGCGCCTGAACCAGATACGGGGTGTAAGCCTCTTCGTAGCCGTGATCGGTGACGTGCAGGTTGATCATGAACTGCGCCAACGCACGATGCATGCGAGCAATAGGGCCCCGCAACAGCGCGAAGCGCGCGCCAGACAACTTGGCGGCGGTTTCAAAGTCCAGCCAGCCGTACTTTTCGCCAAGTTCGACGTGATCCTTGACCTCGAAGTCGAACACGGTAGGTGTGCCCCAACGACGAACTTCAACGTTGTCGTCTTCATCAGCGCCAACCGGAACCGATACGTGTGGCAGGTTCGGCATGCTCAGCAGCATCCCGTCCAGCTCAGCCTGAATGCTGTCCAGCTCGACTTTACCGGTGCTCAGTTCGTCAGCCATACGCTCGACGTCAGCCATCAACGGTGCGATGTCTTCGCCGCGCTGTTTGGCCTGACCGATGGATTTGGAGCGGGCATTACGCTCGGCCTGCAACTGTTCTGTGCGGGTCTGGACGGTCTTGCGCTGGTTTTCCAGCGCTTCGATGCGGGCCACGTCCAAGGTAAATCCACGGGACGCCAGGCGATCCGCTACGTCCTGAAGTTGGGTACGTAACAGTTTGGAATCGAGCATATCGTTCTCTCGTCTATCAAAGTTTGGTCAAGGACAGGCCAGCCCACGTCGCGAGCAGCCCGCCGAATACGGTGATTGCCGCGTAGCCCAGCGCCAGCGGCACCTGCCCGCTTTCCAGCAAGCGCAGCGTATCCAGTGAAAAAGATGAAAATGTCGTCAGGCCACCCAAAAAACCTACCATCAGGCCTGCACGAAGCTCGATTGGTACTTCGGGACGCAACAGGAACAGTCCGTACAGGTAACCGATCAGCAAGCAGCCGACGATGTTAACGGCCAATGTTGCGGTGTAGAAGTGTCGCGGCCAGTTCGCCGAGATCCAGCTGGCGGTGGCGAAGCGCAATAATGTACCAGCGATACCCCCGGCGGATACTGCAAGAATCAATCGAATCACTACTTTCTCCGCTTACGTGGGCTTGCTTTGTCCAGTGCCGCCAGATGATTAAGCTTTTCTCCGATCTTCAGCTCAAGGCCACGCGGTACCGGCTGGTAGTACTGGCGCGGCTCAAGATCGTCCGGAAAGTAGTCTTCGCCAGCGGCATAAGCGTCGGGTTCATCGTGGGCGTAACGGTATTCTTCGCCATAGCCCAGTTGCTTCATCAGCTTGGTCGGCGCGTTGCGCAGGTGCAGCGGAACCTCCAGCGAACCATGCTCGGTCGCTTCACGCATCGCTGCCTTGAAGCCCATGTACACGGCATTACTTTTTGGTGCGCAGGCCAGATAAACGATGGCCTGCGCCACTGCCAACTCACCTTCGGGGCTGCCCAGACGCTCCTGCACATCCCACGCCGACAGGCATAACGTAAGCGCCCTGGGGTCAGCATTGCCGATGTCTTCACTGGCCATGCGCACAACGCGGCGAGCCAGGTACAACGGGTCGCAACCGCCATCGATCATCCGCGCGAACCAGTACAACGCCGCGTCAGGGTTGGAGCCGCGAATCGATTTATGCAGCGCGGAAATCTGGTCGTAAAACGCTTCGCCGCCCTTATCGAACCGACGACGACTGTCGCCAAGCAGGCTTTGCAGCAACTCGACACTGATCTCAGTGCCGTCTTCGGCAAGGTCAGAGGCGTTTTCCAACAGGTTGAGCAAACGCCGACCGTCACCATCAGCCGCAGCCAGGAGCATCTTGAAACCTTCGTCGCTCAGGCTCAGTCGATGCTTGCCCAAGCCGCGCTCTTCCGTCAGTGCGCGCTGCACCAGCTTGTGCAGTGCCGCTTCGTCGAGGCTTTTCAGCACGTAAACCCGCGCACGGGAAAGCAAGGCGTTGTTCAGTTCAAAAGACGGATTCTCAGTGGTCGCGCCGATAAAAATCAGGGTGCCGTCTTCTACGTAAGGCAGAAAGGCGTCCTGCTGCGATTTGTTGAAACGATGCACTTCGTCAACGAACAGGATGGTTCGGCGACCGTATTGCCCCGCCTGTTGCTTGGCAATCTCGACGGCCTGACGGATTTCTTTAACCCCGGCCAGCACTGCCGAAACCGTTTCGAAATGCGCATCGGACACTTTTGCCAACAGCCGTGCCAACGTGGTTTTACCCACGCCCGGCGGTCCCCAGAAGATCATCGAATGCAAAGCGCCCTGCTCAAGCGCCTCACGCAGAGGTTTGCCATGAGCGAGCAGGTGCTCCTGACCGACGTACTCATCCAGATTGGCCGCACGCAGGCGTGCGGCCAAGGGCTGAGCTATCGGATCGCTACGAAACAAGTCCATGGGCCGCGGTTAAAACCTCTTATTCCTGAATGACATCAGCGCCTTTCGGGATATTGAATTTGAATTTGCCGGCAACAATCGGTTCGTTGGCTTTCACACCCGTGAACAGGATATTGGTGCGCTGGCCGACGCTGTCAATCAACTGCATGTCATTGATGACGCCGTTGCGAAAAGACAGACGCAGGCTGTCGAACAGCGTGTCCTTGGTCTTGGGCTTGAGCACGAAGTCGATCACGCCGCCAGCTTCCTTGGCGCTGATGTCAAAGCTTTCGCTGATCTTGGACACATCACCGGACAACAGCAACGCAGGGGTCTGGGTCAGCCGCTGGTCGAGGGTCTTGATGGTCACCTGCTCCAGATCCGGGTCCCACAACGAGACTTTTTTCCCGTCGGATACCATCAACTGTTCCTGAGGTGCATCCGTATGCCAATAGAACAGGCCCGGACGCTGCAACGCCATGTCACCGGCTGTTTCCTGCAACTGGGTGCCGCCGCCGTCCAGTGTCAGCTGGGAAAATCGGGCGGTCAGGGTTTGCGATTTTTCAAGCAACTGGGTGAGTCGCGCGACATCTTTGCTATCGGCATGGGCCGGGATAGCGGAAAAAGCCAGTGCAGATACCAACAGCATGCGGATAAGACGCATGGGAGTCCTCATTGAATTCAGTGGAGCCCTGACAGCGCACAGTCGCGCGGTCAGGATTAGTCGCGCATAGGGCTCGGTGCGATGACCTCACGCGAGCCATTGGTGTTCATGGACGTCACAACGCCCGCCATTTCCATGGCTTCGATCATTCGGGCGGCGCGGTTGTAACCGATCTTCAGCTTGCGCTGTACCGCGGAGATGGAAGCACGCCGGCTTTCCAGGACGAAACGCACCGCTTCGTCATACAGAGCATCGCTTTCGCTGTCATCAGAGCCTTCGCTGCCGCCATCAAAGCCACTACCGGGCTCTTCAACGCCTGCAAGGATGTCTTCGTTGTAGTCAGGTGAGCCACGCAGCTTCCAGGCCTCCACGACGCGGTGGACCTCTTCGTCAGACACAAAAGCGCCATGGACACGAATCGGCAGGCTGGTGCCCGGCGGCATGTACAGCATGTCACCGTGACCGAGCAGTTGTTCAGCGCCGCCCTGATCGATGATGGTCCGTGAATCGATCTTGCTCGATACCTGAAACGCCATGCGAGTCGGGATGTTGGCCTTGATCAAACCTGTGATCACGTCCACCGATGGCCGCTGGGTCGCGAGAATCAAGTGAATACCGGCCGCCCGTGCTTTTTGAGCGATTCGGGCAATCAGTTCTTCGACCTTTTTACCGACGATCATCATCATGTCGGCGAATTCGTCGACCACTACCACGATGGTCGGCAATTTGGTCAGCAGCGGCGCTATGTCGTGCATGCTTTCGCGTTTGTACAACGGATCTTCAAGCGGCGTGCCGGCGTCTTGAGCTTCTTTGACCTTGTGGTTGAAGCCCGACAGGTTACGTACACCCATCTTCGCCATCAGTTTGTAACGCCGCTCCATCTCGGCGACGCTCCAGCGCAGTGCGTTGGCCGCGTCCTTCATGTCGGTAACGACCGGGCACAGCAGATGCGGAATGCCCTCGTAGATCGACAGCTCAAGCATTTTCGGGTCGATCATGATCAGTTTGGCGTCTTCCGGCCCCGACTTGAACAGGATCGACAGGATCATCGCGTTGACCCCCACCGACTTACCAGAACCGGTAGTACCGGCCACCAGCAGGTGCGGCATCTTCGCCAGGTCGGTAATCACCGGCCTGCCGCCAATGTCATGCCCCAGGGCCAGAGTGACCGGGGACTTGGCGTCATCGAACTCCGGAGTGGACAGCACTTCGGAGAAGCGCACGATCTGCCGGTCTTCGTTAGGGATCTCGATGCCAACGGTGGTCTTGCCCGGGATGACTTCAACCACACGCACACTGGTCACGGCCAGCGAACGCGCCAGATCCTTGGCCAGGTTGGAGATTCGACTGACCTTGACCCCGGCGGCGGGCTGAATTTCGTAGCGGGTGATCACCGGTCCAGGATGAATGGAGTCAACGGTGACTTCCACGCCAAACTCTTTGAGTTTGATCTCCAGAAGATGACCGACGGCAGCCAGCGATTCGGGGGAGTAGTTGAGCTTTTTCTTCTCTGCCGGATCAAGGATCGAAATCGGCGGCAAGGTACCTTCCACCGCACTGTCGATGAACAAGGGCGCCTGTTTCTCTTTCTGCACGCGCTTGCTTGGCTCCACTACTTTGGCCGGAGCCGGAGCGATCACCGCAGGTACGTGATTTGCGCGCTCGGTCATGTGCTTGCTGAGCGCTTGTTCACGCTCGATCAAACGCTCTTTGGCCTTGGCCTGTTCCCGACGGTCAGGGGCAACAGGCGCCACTACTTCACTGACACGAGTATCGACCTCGCGCAACTGCGCAACCATCTGCTTACGCTCGCCACGGGCCGTCCACCAGCGATTGGCAGCCCCTTGGAACAGCTCGAACAGGTCAAGCGTGATCTTGCCGGTGACGTCCATCACTTTGAACCACGAAAGATCGGTGAACACCGTCAGGCCAAACAGAAACAGCGCAATGAACATCAGGGTGCTGCCCTGGATATTCAACGCATTTTTTGCCAGATCGCCCAGGCTTTCGCCCAGCGCACCACCGGCCGATGCCGGCAGGCCCGCAGTGAAGTGAAAATGGATATGGGCCAGGGCCGCACCAGACAACACCAGGAAGACCAGGCCAATCAGGCGCCAGGAGAACAACCAACCGCTCCACTGCCACGGCTCATGACGTTGACGGAAGATTTGATACGTCTTGATCGCCAACAACAGCGGGAAGATGTACGCAAAATAACCCAACACCATAAACAATATGTCAGCCGAGAATGCGCCAGCGCGGCCCGCAGCATTCTGCACCTGCTGGGCACTGCTGGTATGGCTCCAACCGGGATCGGCCTGATCGTAGGTCAACAACGCCATCATCAAATACAGGCACAGGGCGCCGATAGCGATCAGCGCACCTTCCTTGAGCCGGTAGTGCAACTGCTGACGCCAGAGCGGAACGGAACTGGGTGCTACGGTGGATTTCTTCAAAACGCTTCTTTTCCTGCGCCTTAGCGCGAACATCTGATGATTGACTACGAAATACTACTGTCTAGCGTTCGGTAAAAATGAAACACATGGATACGTTTATCTACAACCCGGCTAATCACTTGAAAAAACACCAATAAGGTCGGCATTGTACGGGTTTGCACCGACGTTGCCACGCTAGTCTGGCTTGCGTGTAGCATATCTTCAAGCGCCGGACGAACGACTCAATTTGAGCATGCATTGTCTTTCGTGACAAAGGCTTATGGGGTGTTTTTATGAACGACATCAAACATCCGGATCGTGCCGCGTTGCACACTCAAGCCATTGATTGCATCGTTTTGCTACACATATCCGCCTCAGGTTTCGTCAACGGGACCGTCTACGACCACACCGACGCCGTAGAGTTGCAGTCGTCGAGTGTACCGCCCTCCCCTTTCGAGAAGTCTTGATGCCATGCTGACCTGGTTACAACGTAACAGCCTGACCTTCCCGCCACTGGAAAAAGCCATGCGCGAGCCGAACGGCTTGCTCGCCGCAGGCGGAGATCTATCCGCCGACCGCTTGATTCAGGCTTATCGTCACGGCTGCTTTCCCTGGTTTCAGGAGGGACAGCCGATCCTGTGGTGGTCGCCGGACCCGCGCACGGTATTATTTCCCGAGGAGCTGCACATTTCTCGTAGCTTGAGCAAAATATTGCGCCAGAACCGCTATCAGGTGACCTTCGATCGGGATTTCATGGCTGTCATTCAAGCGTGCGCCGCGCCGCGCGATTACGCCGATGGCACCTGGATCACCGACTCGATGCAATCGGCCTACCTTGAGCTGCATCGACGCGGCTATGCCCACAGCGTGGAGGTTTGGGAGCAAGACACCTTGGTCGGAGGCCTGTATGGCCTGGCAATAGGCCAGCTGTTTTTTGGCGAGTCCATGTTCAGTCGGGCGGACAATGCCTCGAAAGTCGGCTTCGCAACGCTGGTCGAGCGCCTGAAGGCGTGGGGTTTCGTACTGATCGACTGCCAAATGCCAACCGAACATCTGCACAGCTTCGGCGCCAGAGCGATTACCCGCACGACATTTGCCGACTACCTTCGCCAGCACCTGGATCAACCCAATATCGCCGACTGGCTGCCTAGGCGAGTTTCATAGCCTGACATACACTCTTAACTAGAGATTTTATCCGAGGGTTGATCATGACAGAGCTGGCGCGGCTTAAGTTTTATGCCACTCAACCCCATTCCTGCAGCTATTTGCCTGAGGAACAAGCGACGACGCTGTTTCTGGACCCTAGCCAGCCGATGGATGTTCAGGTGTACGCCGATCTTTCCGACATGGGCTTTCGCCGTAGCGGGGACCATCTTTATCGGCCCCACTGCCAGAATTGCAGCGCGTGCGTTCCTGCTCGCATCCCTGTGGGACTGTTTGTTCCAGATCGTCAGCAAAAGCGCATTTTCAAACGCAATGCCGATCTGCAGGTGACCCCGACTCAGCCACGATTCAGCGAAGAGTACTTCGACCTGTATCAGCGCTATATCGAGCAGCGGCATGCTGATGGCGACATGTACCCCCCTAGTCGTGACCAGTTTTCAACATTTCTGGTACGCGACCTGCCTTTCTCGACATTCTACGAATTTCGCCTCGGCGAACGCCTCTTGGCAGTCGCCGTTACTGACCTTTTACCCACCGGTCTTTCGGCGGTTTATACGTTCTATGAACCCGGCGAAGAGCGCCGCAGTCTGGGCCGCTACGCGATTCTCTGGCAGATCGCCGAGGCGGCCAGATTGCAGCTCCATGCGGTCTACCTGGGCTATTGGATAAAGAACTGCAAAAAAATGAATTACAAAACCCAATATCGCCCGATTGAGCTGCTTACAAACCAGAGATGGGTCACTCTTTATTGAAGCACTTGGCTTAACCCCTACTTTTCGGGCACAATGCACGCCGCTTTTGCCTGGCGCAGTTGCACCGGGCCATTCTTTGGTTACCGAGGGCTTTTACTGCATGTCGAAAGAAGACAGCTTGGAAATGGAAGGTACTGTCGTCGACACCCTGCCCAACACCATGTTCCGTGTGGAGTTGGAAAATGGGCACATCGTCACCGCGCATATCTCCGGCAAAATGCGCAAGAACTACATCCGTATTCTTACCGGTGACAAAGTGCGCGTCGAAATGACGCCTTACGACTTGAGCAAAGGGCGCATCACGTACCGCGCCCGCTAACAGGTCTTAACAAAAACGCCCGGCCTGTGCCGGGCGTTTTTGTGTGGGCGGGATTTGACTCGCACTGTTGCGCAACACAGATTTCGCCCATAAAAAAGCCCCGCCCCCACCCGATCAAAGGTGAGAAGCAGGGCTTTTTTTGGTTTTGGCTTAAGCCATTTCTGCCGTTGTCTCGAAGTCGAAGGTCATTTCTCCATCCTTGACGTCGATATGCACCACACCACCGTGCTCGGCCAACTCACCAAAGAGAATCTCTTCAGCCAGCGGACGCTTGATCTTGTCCTGGATCAAACGAGCCATGGGTCTCGCACCCATCTGTGCATCGTAGCCACTTTCAGCCAGCCAGGTTCTGGCGGCATCCGTCACTTCAAGCAGCACACGCTTGTCTTCCAGCTGCGCCTGCAGTTCGGTAAGGAACTTGTCCACCACACTTTTGATGACCTCATGATTGAGGCGACCAAACTGGATAATGGTGTCCAGACGGTTACGGAATTCCGGCGTGAAGCTTTTCTTGATCACTTCCATTGCATCGGAAGAGTGATCCTGATGCGTGAAGCCGATCGAGGCACGCGCAGCAGTTTCCGCGCCAGCGTTGGTGGTCATGATCACGATCACATTACGGAAGTCCGCCTTGCGCCCGTTGTTATCGGTCAGCGTACCGTGGTCCATGACCTGCAGCAGCAGGTTGAAGACTTCCGGATGCGCCTTCTCGATCTCATCGAGCAGCAGTACGCAGTGCGGCTGCTTGGTAATCGCTTCGGTCAGCAAACCACCCTGATCGAAGCCAACATAACCTGGCGGTGCACCGATCAAGCGCGAAACGGTATGACGCTCCATGTACTCGGACATATCGAAGCGCACAAGCTCAATGCCCAAGGCCTTGGCCAACTGTCGAGCCGCTTCGGTCTTGCCGACACCCGTAGGACCGGCAAACAGGAACGAACCGACCGGCTTATCCGGCGATTTCAGACCCGCCCGCGACAACTTGATCGCGGTCGACAGCGAATCAATCGCTGCATCCTGACCAAACACGGTCATTTTGAGGTCGCGCTCGAGATTACGCAGCAGTTCCTTGTCGGAGCTGTTGACATGCTTGGGCGGAATACGCGCAATCTTGGCAACGATATCTTCAACCTGAGCCACCTCGATACGCTTCACGCGTTTCTCGATGGGCTGCAGGCGCTGATAAGCCCCGGCTTCGTCAATAACGTCGATGGCCTTGTCCGGCATGTGCCGATCATTGATGTAGCGCGATGCAAGCTCGGCAGCGGCGCGCAATGCCTCGTCGCTATACTCGATACCATGATGTTGCTCGAAACGCCCCTTGAGGCCTCTCAGGATGCCAATGGTATCTTCCACCGACGGCTCGGACACATCAACCTTCTGGAAACGCCGCGCCAATGCTCGATCTTTTTCGAAGATCCCGCGAAATTCCTGGAACGTTGTCGAGCCGATGCAGCGGATATCCCCCGAAGACAGCAGCGGCTTGAGCAGATTCGATGCATCCATCACGCCACCAGAAGCAGCGCCTGCGCCGATGATGGTATGGATTTCGTCAATGAACAAAATCGCCTGCGGACGCTTTTTCAGCTCGTTGAGCAACGCCTTGAAGCGCTTCTCGAAGTCACCGCGGTATTTGGTCCCAGCAAGGAGGGCACCCAGGTCGAGGGAATACACCACACTATTGGCGAGCAGGTCAGGCACTTGATTGTCGACGATGCGTTTAGCCAGACCTTCGGCGATGGCGGTTTTACCCACCCCGGCCTCACCGACAAGCAGCGGGTTGTTTTTGCGACGGCGCGCCAGAATCTGCGCCACACGCTCGACTTCCATCTCGCGTCCGACCAATGGATCAATGCGACCCTGACGCGCCAACTCATTCAGGTTGCTGGCGTAGGCATCCAGAGGATTGCCTGAAGAAGAAGACTCGCCGCCCTCGTCATCCTGCATATCTTGCTCACCTTCTGAGTGATCGCCATGCCCTGGCACTTTGGAAATACCATGAGCGATGTAATTGACGACATCGATCCGTGCAACGCTCTGCTGTTTAAGCAGAAACACTGCCTGGCTTTCCTGCTCGCTGAAAATGGCAACCAGCACGTTAGCGCCAGTGACTTCACGCTTGCCCGAGCTTTGGACGTGGAAGACAGCACGTTGTAGTACCCGCTGAAAGCCCAGGGTTGGCTGGGTTTCGCGATCCTCGTCATGGACAGGAATCAACGGTGTCGTGGAGTCGATGAACTCCTGCAGATCATGCTTGAGTTTGTCGAGGTTTGCGCCACAAGCGCGCAAGACGGTCGCGGCAGCCTCATTATCCAAAAGAGCCAGCAAGAGGTGTTCAACCGTCATGAATTCATGACGCTTGGAACGTGCCTCCTTGAAGGCAAGATTGAGGGTGACTTCGAGCTCACGGTTTAACATAGCTTCACCTCATACCCAAGTGGTCGGCGTTAACCGTCCTTCTCGATCTCACAGAGTAGCGGATGCTGGCTTTCCCTGGCGTATTGGTTGACCTGCATTGCCTTGGTCTCGGCGATATCGCGGGTAAACAATCCACATACTGCCCGTCCCTCTGTATGGACGGCCAGCATGACCTTGGTCGCCAGCTCGCGATTCAGGTTAAAAAACACCTCGAGCACTTCGACGACGAAATCCATCGGTGTGTAATCATCATTAAATATAACCACCTTGTACATCGGTGGCGCCTGCAGTGCTGGCTTGGCCTCCTGTAGCACCACTCCAGCAGCACCATCCTCGTGTGTCGGACGGTCCTGATTGAATGTTAGTCGAATCTGGCTGAATGCATGCATGGAAAGAAAGGTTCGTAGGTGGGCGGGTTCAGTAATTAGTCGCAGTCTGACCGGTTTTCAAGTGGACCGCCGCATGACCTTGACTATCGGCAAAACGGTGTTACAAAGAATAGAACCCACATTGGGTAAAAAGGGTCCGTGCAGTCAACCAAATTTTTTTCGGTCCGGCGGATGAGGTGGATCATACTCCAGACGGAGTCCTTTGCAGAGGGATGTGAGCATGGCAAGCAGTAACCCCAAGCGCGGTAAGGTTAAGTGGTTCAATAACGCAAAAGGCTATGGATTCATTATTGAAGACGGCCAGAGCGAAGATTTGTTCGCCCATTACTCGGCGATAAAAATGGACGGTTACAAGACCTTGAAAGCAGGTCAAGCCGTTAATTTTGAGATCATTCAGGGACCGAAGGGTTTGCACGCTGTAGAGATTGCAACTGCGAGCGAGACCCAAACCTGTGCCCCTGCTGACACTCCAAATCTGACTCATAAACCGCTGGATGTAACCGCCTGATTCTTCAGCAATCAGGTCGCTAAACCAAAAACCAGCCGAAAAAAAACCGGCCAGTTCAAGTTAATTGAACTGGCCGGTTTTGCTTAGCGCTGATCAGCTCACATGTGAGAGATCAGGGCATCGCCAAACGCGGAAGAAGACAGCAATTTAGCGCCGTCCATCAGACGTTCGAAGTCATAGGTCACTGTCTTGGCCGAGATTGCGCCGTTGGTGCCTTTGATGATCAGGTCAGCAGCTTCGACCCAGCCCATGTGGCGCAGCATCATTTCAGCAGACAGAATCAGCGAACCCGGGTTCACCTGATCTTTGCCAGCGTACTTCGGTGCAGTACCGTGGGTAGCTTCGAACATGGCAATGGTGTCGGACAGGTTAGCGCCAGGAGCGATACCGATACCGCCAACTTCAGCAGCCAGTGCGTCGGACAGGTAGTCACCGTTGAGGTTCAGGGTCGCGATCACGTCGTATTCGGCCGGGCGCAGCAGGATCTGCTGAAGCATGGCGTCGGCGATGGCGTCTTTAACAATAACGTTCTTGCCGGTTTTAGGGTTCTTGAACTGCATCCAAGGACCGCCGTCAAGCAAGGTAGCGCCGAATTCTTCAGCAGCCACTTCGTAGGCCCATTCTTTGAAGGCACCTTCGGTGAACTTCATGATGTTGCCTTTGTGCACAATGGTCAGCGAGTCACGGTCGTTGTCGACGATGTACTGCAGAGCCTTGCGTACCAGACGCTTGGTGCCTTCCAGAGAAACCGGCTTGATGCCGATACCGCAGTTTTGATCAAAGCGAATCTTGGTAACACCCATTTCCTCTTTGAGGAACTTGATGACCTTGATCGCTTCCGGCGAACCGGCTTTCCACTCGATGCCAGCATAAATATCTTCGGAGTTTTCACGGAAGATAGTCATGTCGACGTCGCCTGGCTTCTTGACCGGGCTAGGCACGCCTTCGAACCAACGCACTGGGCGCAGGCAGACGTACAGGTCCAACTGCTGACGCATGGCAACGTTCAGGGAACGAATGCCGCCGCCGACTGGAGTGGTCAGCGGGCCCTTGATGGAAACGACGTAGTCTTTAACAGCGTCCAGGGTTTCCTGAGGCAGCCAGGTATCCTGATCGTAGACTTGGGTGGCCTTCTCGCCAGCGTAGACTTCCATCCAGGAGATTTTGCGCTCGCCGCCGTAAGCCTTTTTAACTGCAGCATCAACAACTTTCATCATGACTGGGCTGATGTCGACGCCGATACCATCACCTTCAATGAAAGGGATGATCGGGTTGTTCGGCACATTAAGAGAATGGTCTGCGTTGACGGTGATTTTGTCGCCGACTGCTGGAACCTGAATCTTCTGGTATCCCATGCTGGACTCCGTTTCTTTCGTGGTCTGACATCTGCTGCGCGGATAGCGCAACGGATGGATATTTGGGTCGCGAAAAGGCGCATCATTCTTGTAGCTTTTCTACAGAAAGTCACGCACTTTTCCATCGTCCGATGTCACCCTCACCCGCTACAACCCCCTGAATGCAAGGCATGTAGCCAAACTACAAAGCGACTACATCGCTGCTTTGGGTGAACTGACATCACTCCGGAACCAAACGTCGGTTCGCTGAAAAACAGGGCGAACGGTTATTATGGCTCCTCTCGCGGCCAAGCGACGCCGCTTAATTAAAGGAGATCCACCTTTCATGCGTTTTATTCCGCACGTGACCGTGGCAACCGTCATTGAAGACGAGGGCCGTTTCCTGATGGTCGAGGAAGTCGCTGAGGGCCGAGCCGTATTTAATCAGCCTGCCGGGCATTTGGAAGCCGACGAAAGTCTGATCCAGGCCGCTCTGCGCGAAACACTGGAAGAAACAGGCTGGGATGTGGAGCTGACCGGCGTGATCGGCATCTACCTGTACACCGCCCCCAGCAACGGTGTGACCTACCAACGCGTCTGCTTCGCCGGCAAGCCATTGCAGCAGCGCCCTGATTACACGCTCGACGACGGCATCATTGGCCCACGCTGGCTCACCCGAGAAGCGCTTATGGAGCAGCGCGACCGCTGGCGCAGCGAACTGGTGATGCGCTGCATCGACGATTATTTGACCGGTGAACGCTTCGGTTTAGGCTTACTGCGTGAGACTGCTTGATCACGGCCTGCTAGAATTGCGTCCTTTTTGAAGCCACTCATTGAATTCCTATGCGTGATCCAGCCCCCCACGATCCAGTTCCTCATGATCCAGAAAGGACCCGCGTCATTGTCGGTATGTCCGGCGGCGTGGATTCTTCCGTTTCTGCCCTCCTGCTGATTGAGCAGGGCTATCAGGTGGAAGGCCTGTTCATGAAGAACTGGGAGGAAGACGACGGAACCGACTATTGCACCGCCCGCGAAGACCTGGCCGATGCGCAGGCCGTGTGCGACAAAATCGGCATCAAACTTCACACCGCCAACTTTGCCGCCGAGTACTGGGACAACGTGTTCGAGCATTTCCTGGCTGAATACAAAGCCGGACGCACGCCCAACCCGGACATCCTTTGCAACCGTGAAATCAAGTTCAAGGCATTTCTCGATTACGCCATGATGCTTGGCGCAGACCTGATTGCTACAGGCCATTACGTTCGTCGTCGCGACATCGACGGCCGCACCGAGCTACTCAAAGGCCTGGACCCGAACAAGGACCAGAGCTACTTCCTGCATGCCGTAGGCGGCGAACAGATCGCCAAGACCCTGTTCCCGGTCGGCGAACTGGAAAAACCTGCCGTGCGCGCCATCGCGGAAAAACACGAACTGGCCACGGCGAAGAAAAAAGATTCCACCGGTATCTGCTTCATCGGCGAACGTCGTTTCAGCGACTTTCTCAAGCAATACCTGCCCGCTCAACCCGGCGAGATCAAGACGACCGAAGGCGAAGTCATCGGCCACCATCATGGCCTGATGTATCACACCATCGGCCAGCGCCAGGGGTTAGGCATCGGCGGTTTGAAAGACGCCAGCGACGACCCGTGGTACGTACTGGTCAAGGACCTGGAAAACAACGAGCTGATCGTCGGCCAGGGCAATGATCATCCGTGGCTGTTCTCGCAAGCACTGACTGCGTCGGAAATCTATTGGGTCAACCCGATCGACCTGAGCACCCCACGTCAACTGACCGCGAAAGTGCGTTATCGCCAAAGCGACCAGAAATGCACGCTTGAACAGACAGCCACCGGCTACCGTGTCACGTTCGAAGAACCCCAGCGCGCAGTCACACCAGGCCAGTCCGTGGTGTTTTACGAGGGCGAAATCTGCCTGGGCGGCGGCGTCATCGAAGTGGCCGAGCCTTGGCACAGCAAGGACAAGCACTGATGACTCCGATGCAAGAGCAACTGGTCGCCTTGGGCGGTGTATTCCAGGCGGCCGTGCTGGTCGACAAGATTGCCAAGACCGGCCAGGTCAGCGAAGCAGCGCTCGGCTGCATGCTGGGCAGCCTGTTGGTCATGGACCCCAAAGACACACTGGAAGTCTACGGCGGCGACGACCTGAACCTGCGCGAGGGTTATCGCTCGTTGGTCAGCGCGCTGGAAAGGGACCCGACCAGCCTGCAACGCGAGCCACTGCGTTACGCCCTGTCAATGCTGGGCCTTGAGCGGCAGCTGGCCAAGCGTGACGACCTGCTTGAAGTGATCGGCAAACGCTTGCCGCAGATCAAGTCCCAGGTTGAGCATTTCGGTCTGGTTCACGACAACGTGATTGCCGCGAGCGGCGCGCTTTATCAGGACACTCTGAGCACAATGCGCCAACGAATTCAGGTACATGGCGACATGCGCAATCTGCAACAACCCAACAATGCGTCGAAAATCCGCGCCCTCCTGCTGGCAGGTATTCGCTCGGCGCGATTATGGCGACAGCTGGGCGGTCATCGCTGGCAATTGGTCATTAGCCGTCGCAAGCTACTCAAAGAGCTTTACCCGATGTTGCGCGGCTGATTCGCAACGCTGTACGACTACCCCTTGAACACCGACACTATTAACTATTGCGCGCTCTACGCTGGTCAGTCCGAATCGAACTGACCAGCATTTAATGTATGATATGCGCCCCTTTTCGTTGCCCGACTGTCCGAGATCACCCCATGCAGCTTTCTTCGCTCACTGCGGTTTCCCCTGTTGACGGCCGCTACGCCGGCAGAACCAAGGCCCTGCGCCCGATTTTCAGTGAATATGGCTTGATCCGCTTTCGCGTCATGGTTGAAGTCCGCTGGCTCCAGCGCTTGGCTGCTCACCCACAAATCACTGAAGTTCCGGCCTTTTCGGCTGAAGCCAACGCGATCCTCAATACGCTGGCCGAGGACTTCTCCACCGTCCACGCCGAACGCGTTAAAGAGATCGAGCGCACTACCAATCACGACGTCAAGGCCATTGAGTACCTGCTCAAGGAGCAGGCCGCCAAGCTGCCTGAGCTGGCCAATGTCAGTGAGTTCATCCACTTCGCCTGCACCAGTGAAGACATCAACAACCTGTCCCACGCGCTGATGCTGCGCGAAGGTCGCGACGGGGTGTTGCTGCCGTTGATGCGTCAGATCGCCGAATCCATTCGCGAGTTGGCCATACGCTTCGCTGACGTACCGATGTTGTCGCGCACCCACGGCCAGCCAGCGTCCCCAACCACTCTGGGCAAAGAGCTGGCGAACGTGGTCTATCGCCTGGAGCGCCAGATCGCTCAGGTGGCAGCGGTTCCGCTGCTGGGCAAGATCAACGGCGCAGTCGGCAACTACAACGCACACATCTCGGCTTACCCGGACATCGACTGGGAAGAGAACGCACGCGCGTTCATCGAAGACGAGCTGGGTCTGGGCTTCAACCCCTACACCACGCAGATCGAACCGCATGACTACATCGCCGAACTGTTTGACGCGATCGCTCGTTTCAACACCATCCTGATCGACTTCGACCGCGACATCTGGGGCTATATCTCCCTGGGGTATTTCAAGCAGCGCACCATCGCTGGCGAAATCGGCTCATCGACCATGCCGCACAAGGTCAACCCGATCGACTTCGAAAACTCCGAAGGCAATCTGGGTATCGCCAACGCGCTGTTCCAGCACCTGGCCAGCAAGTTGCCGATTTCCCGCTGGCAGCGCGACCTGACCGACTCCACCGTTTTGCGCAACCTGGGCGTGGGCTTTGCCCATAGCATCATCGCTTACGAAGCCAGCCTTAAAGGCATCAGCAAACTGGAACTCAACGCGCAGAAAATCGCCGCTGAACTGGATGCCTGCTGGGAAGTGCTGGCCGAACCGATTCAAACGGTCATGCGTCGCTACAACATCGAAAACCCGTACGAAAAGCTGAAAGAGCTGACGCGGGGCAAGGGCATCAGCGCGCAAGCACTGCAAACTTTTATCGACGGTCTGGAAATGCCCGAGCAAGCCAAGGCTGAGCTGAAAAAGCTCACCCCGGCCAATTACATCGGCAACGCCGCGGCTCAAGCCAAGCGCATCTGACCTGCAGCAACTTTTGCACACGCCCGGCTGTGCCGGGCGTTTTCATTTCAAGGGCTTACAAATGAATCCTGATATTCCTCTTCAACTTCTGGGCGGCATCAGCGCGCGTGAATTCCTGCGTGACTACTGGCAGAAAAAACCGCTCCTGATCCGTCAGGCGCTGCCGGATTTCCAGAGCCCGATCGACGCCGACGAACTGGCTGGCCTCGCCCTGGAAGAAGAGGTTGAATCCCGCATAGTTCTCGAGAATGGCGAACGCCCATGGGAACTGCGCCGCGGTCCGTTTACTGAAGACGAGTTCAGCAAGCTGCCAGAACGCGACTGGACCCTGCTGGTGCAAGCGGTTGATCAGTTCGTACCTGAAGTCAGTGAACTGCTGGAAAACTTCCGTTTCCTGTCCAGCTGGCGCGTTGATGATGTGATGATCAGCTTCGCCGTACCTGGCGGAAGCGTTGGCCCGCACTTCGATAACTACGATGTGTTTCTGCTGCAGGGCCAAGGCAAGCGCCACTGGCAGATAGGCCAAATGTGCGATTCCGAAACCCCGCTGCTGAAGCACGCAGACCTGCGCATCCTCTCGGACTTTGAAGCCACTGAGGAGTGGACCCTGGAGCCCGGCGACATGCTGTATTTGCCGCCGCGCCTGGCCCATTGCGGCGTTGCCGTGGATGACTGCATGACCTATTCGGTCGGCTTCCGAGCGCCAAGCGCAGCTGAGGTGCTGACGCACTTCACCGACTTCCTCAGCCAGTTCCTGCCGGACGAAGAACGCTACACCGACGCCGACGTACAGCCGGTCAGCGATCCGCACCAGATTCAGCGTGACGCCCTCGATCGCCTGAAAAGCTTGCTGGCCGAGCACATGAGCGATGAGCGGTTGCTGTTGACCTGGTTCGGCCAATTCATGACCGAGCCACGCTATCCCGAGCTGGTCGTCGGCCCAGAACTGGAAGAAGAGGACCTGTTCCTCAGCCTGGAACAAGGGGCGATACTGATCCGTAACCCGAGCGCGCGCCTCGCCTGGTCTGAAGTGGACGACGACCTTCTGTTGTTTGCCAGCGGCCAAAGCCGACTGTTGCCGGGCAATCTGCGCGAACTGCTCAAACTGATCTGCGCTGCCGACGCATTACACAGCGAAAACCTCGGCCCATGGCTGGCCGATGATTATGGACGCAACCTGCTCTGCGAGCTGGTCAAACAAGGAAGTCTGGGGTTTGCCGATGAATAAGATCTCCGTACGTGTCGCCGATTGGCAGAAAGATAACGCCGACATTCGGCGTATTCGGGAAGCCGTTTTTATCGCCGAACAATGCGTACCACCTGAACTGGAATGGGATGCCGAAGACGCCAGTGCAGTGCACTTCCTGGCATTTGAGGGTGACTTTCCCATTGGCACTGCCCGCTTGCTGCCTGACGGTGAAATCGGGCGCCTATCGGTGCTCAAAGACTGGCGCGGCCTTAAAGTCGGTGATGCACTGATGGAAGCAGTGATTGGCGAAGCCGAGCGCCGCGGCCTGAAGCAACAGATGCTCAGCGCACAAGTCCAGGCCACACGCTTCTATGAGCGCCTGGGCTTTGTCATTGTCAGCGGAGAGTTTCTCGAAGCCGGGATCCCTCACGTCGACATGGTGCGTAGCGCAGCGTAATCGCCAGACTTAGCGAAGATGCATCCCTGACGCCCTGCCCGCTTCACCCTAGGCTAACTATGCTGAGGTCGAAGAGGTCGGGGCGTTTTGTTGCCTGCGATTCAACCTGGCCCAACCCGGGCCGATAAACTGTCAAACTCACGTCTTTACGCACCTCAATTGCGGAGATAACGGACATGTTCCTACGCACACTGTTCACGTCGCTGCTGGTGGCCTGCAGCTTTAACGCCATTGCCGCGACCGAGGTCGTGCCCCTGAACTATCGCACCAGTGACGACCTGCTGCCGGTGGCCAGGTCTTTTCTGGGCAATGAAGGCACGGTCAACGCTTACAACAACCAACTGATCGTCAATGCCGAGCCAGAAAAAATTCAGGCGTTACGCAGCCTGCTCTCGCAACTGGACAAGGCGCCCAGACGCCTGCTGATCAGCGTCGATACCAGCGACAGCAATGCGCAAAACGACCAGGGCTACGCCACCAATGGCACCGTGCAGACGCAAAACGGCGATGTCAGCGTCCGCAGCCAGACCCGCATCATCCATAGCGGCACTGACAGCCGTGACGGAGGTGTGCAGCAGGTTCAAGCCAGCGAAGGCACGCCTGCGCTCATTCAGGTAGGCCAGTCGGTCCCCCTGACGACGACCCAGACAGACGCCTATGGCTACGCGCAAAGCCAAACCCAATACCGCAATGTCACCCAAGGCTTCTACGTCACCGCCAGCCTGACGGGCGAGACCGTGCACCTGAGCATCAGCACCAATCACGATCGCATGAATCAGGAACAGCCTGATGTTGTAAACGTGCAAAGCACCGACACCCAGGTCAGCGGTCGGCTGGGCGAGTGGATTACCCTTGCCAGCGTCAGCGAGCAATCCCGGGCAGATCAACAGGGACTGGTGCAGCGCCGCACCACGCAGGGCCGGAGCGATATGACGTTGCGCGTGAAAGTCGAGGCACTGGACTGACGCTCTGGACTGAACACCGAGACCAAAGCGCCCTGAACTGACTGACTGGTCGTATTAGACCAAAGATGTAGTGCCATATAAAAAGCACTACAAAACATTTGACGGGTCAAAATTCACGAGGCATGATTGCCCCGCTCCCGCTTATCAGAGGCTCTGCAAAGAGCTTTCGAATCGCTGCTCTAACTTACACACCTGAGCCGATTCGTGTCTGGACCGCCCACAAGGCAGTTTGACGAGGTTGCGACTGGATCGAAGTTGTCCCGAGGGACGGAAGCGTAATACGGTAGATCGGCAATACCTCTGCGTGATCGCATCAAGGCATCCACGAGCCAAACTGCGAACATCAGACATGCCCTCAACCTCGCACTCTTCCCCTCTCGAGCCCCTCGACCATCCGTCGCGCCCTGCCAAACCCCAGCTCGACCGCTTAAGTTTCTGACAAGTGAGTAGCCAGCAACGTACCTTCTGAAAACCAGGACGTTTTGGCGGAGCAAGAATTTTCCACCCGAAACCTATGCGACGAGGTTTATCTCCATGGCACTGACACGCGAACAGCAAATTGCAGCTCTTGAAAAAGATTGGGCTGAAAATCCACGCTGGAAACACGTGACCCGCAATTACTCGGCCGCTGACGTTGTCCGCCTGCGTGGCTCGGTTCAGCCTGAACACACGCTCGCCAAGCTGGGCGCTGAAAAGCTATGGAATCTGGTCACCCAAGGTGCCAAGCCTTCCTTCCGTCCCGACAAAGATTTCGTCAACTGCATGGGCGCCCTGACTGGCGGCCAAGCCGTGCAACAAGTCAAGGCAGGCATCCAGGCGATCTACCTGTCCGGCTGGCAAGTAGCCGCGGACAACAACTCCGCCGAATCGATGTACCCTGACCAATCGCTGTACCCGGTGGATTCGGTTCCAACCGTGGTCAAGCGCATCAACAACTCGTTCCGTCGTGCTGACCAGATCCAGTGGAAAGCCGGCAAGAACCCAGGTGACGAAGGCTACATCGACTACTTCGCACCGATCGTTGCTGACGCTGAAGCCGGTTTCGGCGGCGTACTGAACGCTTACGAGCTGATGAAAAGCATGATCGAAGCGGGCGCTGCTGGCGTTCACTTCGAAGACCAACTGGCATCCGTGAAGAAATGCGGCCACATGGGCGGCAAGGTTCTCGTGCCAACCCAGGAAGCCGTACAGAAGCTGACCGCTGCCCGTCTGGCTGCTGACGTTGCTGGCGTACCGACCATCATCCTGGCCCGTACCGACGCTAACGCTGCTGACCTGCTGACCTCCGATTGCGACCCTTACGATAAGGAATTCGTGCTCGGCGAACGTACTCCAGAAGGCTTCTACAAGGTTCGCGCCGGTCTGGACCAGGCTATCTCCCGCGGCTTGGCCTACGCGCCGTACGCCGACCTGATCTGGTGCGAAACCGCCAAGCCGGATTTGGCCGAAGCACGTCGCTTTGCCGAAGCGATCAAAAAGGAATACCCGGACCAACTGCTGTCCTACAACTGCTCGCCTTCCTTCAACTGGAAGAAAAACCTGGACGACGCGACCATCGCCAAGTTCCAGCGCGAACTGTCGGCCATGGGCTACAAGCACCAGTTCATTACTCTGGCTGGCATCCACAACATGTGGCACAGCATGTTCAATCTGGCGCACGACTACGCCCGTAACGACATGACTGCCTACGTGAAACTGCAAGAGCAAGAGTTCGCTGACGCCGCCAAGGGTTACACCTTCGTGGCTCACCAGCAAGAAGTCGGCACTGGCTACTTCGACGACGTGACCACCGTGATTCAGGGTGGCGCGTCCTCCGTGACCGCGCTGACCGGTTCGACCGAAGAAGAACAGTTCCACTGATACCGCTTAGCCACCTAAGCAAGCGGCCATTCCAGACCGTTTAAAGAGCAACTGGAATGCCACATGACTAACGCCCCGACTGGTTCGGGGCGTTTTTTTTGCTGAAGCTTTTATGGCGGCCTCAGCCGAGCGTGACACCGCCACAATCGTGAAAGCAGGTCGTGACCTCCACCGGAGGTGCAACACTCGCATGAGACATCACGCGAGCCTTTAAACATTGATCCAGAGCGGTATTCAACGCCGCAAAAAAGAGTAAAACAACGAATCTCGAAACTGCGACACACGGCATATAAAGACTACTTCTCCGCTTTAACCCCGAGCGACAGTTTAAAAACCCCCACAGATGACATCCATTATCATTTATGCGTGTCGACCTTCATTACAACTCCGACAAAACACATTCAACAAAACTCCGGCTAATGCCCGCAGCGTATGGCCTGCGCCTGCTTTTAAGGTCTCGATGTCCTAAAGTATTAGAATAATTTCGCTGTAGAAAATTTACTTGCTACCTGTTTACCCATAAAATCATCGGGATAGATTTCGATGCGACATATCGTCACTGCTTTATTTCTTTATCAAGCCCAGAGACCTTTGCTCTCTGCCAAGGATTACCAGAATGCCCGAATCGACAGGTCTGATCGCCCATAACTGGGGCTTCGCCATTTTCCTTTTGGGTGTTGTCGGCCTCTGCGCCTTCATGCTCGGTGTATCCAGCCTCCTGGGCAGCAAAGCCTGGGGGCGCAGCAAAAACGAACCGTTCGAATCCGGCATGCTGCCCACGGGCGGCGCCCGTCTGCGGCTTTCGGCAAAATTCTATCTGGTCGCGATGCTTTTCGTGATCTTCGACATTGAAGCCCTCTTTCTCTTTGCCTGGTCTGTGTCCGTCCGCGAAAGCGGCTGGACCGGATTCGTCGAAGCACTCGTTTTCATAGCAATTCTGTTGGCAGGTCTTGTCTACCTATGGCGGGTTGGGGCGCTCGATTGGGCTCCTGAAGGTCGTCGTAAGCGGCAAGCGAAGCTAAAACAATGAGGCTTTGTCGATGCAATACACTCTCACCAGGATCGACCCGGATGCGCCTAACGAGGAGTATCCAATCGGTGAACGGGAAACCGTTTCCGATCCGTTAGAAGATCAAGTTCACAAAAACATCTACATGGGCAAGCTTGAAGACGTGCTGAACGGCGCGGTCAACTGGGGACGTAAAAACTCCCTGTGGCCGTACAACTTCGGCTTGTCGTGCTGCTATGTGGAAATGACCACCGCTTTCACGGCGCCCCATGACATCGCACGCTTCGGCGCCGAGGTTATCCGGGCATCACCGCGCCAGGCGGATTTCATGGTTATTGCCGGGACCTGCTTCATCAAGATGGCGCCGATCATCCAGCGCCTCTACGAGCAAATGCTCGAGCCCAAGTGGGTCATTTCCATGGGTTCGTGTGCTAACTCCGGTGGCATGTACGACATCTATTCAGTGGTCCAGGGGGTCGACAAGTTCCTTCCCGTGGATGTCTACGTGCCTGGCTGCCCGCCACGCCCCGAGGCTTTCCTGCAAGGATTGATGCTGTTGCAGGAGTCTATCGGCCAGGAGCGTCGCCCCCTTTCCTGGGTCGTCGGTGATCAAGGCGTCTATCGCGCCGAGATGCCGTCGCAAAAGGAACAGCGCCGCGAACAGCGTATTCAGGTTACTAACCTGCGCAGCCCCGACGAAGTCTGATCCCACTCTTTCTTTTTACAAAAGAGACAAGACTCTGGGTTCATTCTTTACGTTGACCGAAAGCGATCGAGACCATGACTGCAGGCACCGCTCTGTACATCCCGCCTTACAAGGCTGACGACCAAGACGTCGTCGTTGAATTGAATACCCGTTTTGGCCCTGAGACGTTCACCGTCCAGTCAACCCGTACCGGCATGCCGGTGCTGTGGGTTGCGCGCGCCAAACTGGTCGAAGTGCTGACCTTCTTGCGCCAGCTGCCAAAACCCTACGTCATGCTGTATGACCTGCACGGTGTCGACGAGCGCCTGCGCACTCATCGCCGCGGCTTGCCGGGTGCTGACTTCAGCGTGTTCTACCACCTGCTGTCGATCGAGCGTAATAGTGACGTAATGATCAAGGTGGCCTTGTCTGAGGGCGACCTCAGCCTGCCGACCATCACCGGCATCTGGCCCAACGCCAACTGGTATGAGCGTGAAGTGTGGGACATGTTCGGCATCGACTTTGCCGGTCACCCGCACCTGACCCGCATCATGATGCCGCCGACCTGGGAAGGTCACCCGCTGCGCAAGGACTTCCCGGCACGCGCTACCGAATTCGATCCGTTCAGCCTGACCCTGGCCAAACAACAGCTCGAAGAGGAAGCCGCACGCTTCCGCCCTGAAGACTGGGGCATGAAGCGCTCGAGCACGAACGAGGACTACATGTTCCTCAACCTCGGCCCGAACCACCCTTCGGCTCACGGCGCATTCCGCATCATCCTGCAACTCGACGGTGAAGAGATCGTCGACTGCGTACCGGACGTCGGCTACCACCACCGTGGTGCCGAGAAAATGGCTGAGCGTCAGTCATGGCATAGTTTCATTCCGTACACCGACCGTATCGACTACCTCGGCGGCGTGATGAACAACCTGCCGTACGTCCTTGCGGTCGAGAAGCTGGCCGGTATCAAGGTGCCGGAAAAAGTCGACACCATCCGCATCATGATGGCCGAGTTCTTCCGTATCACCAGCCACCTGCTGTTCCTGGGTACCTACATCCAGGACGTGGGCGCAATGACCCCGGTGTTCTTTACCTTCACCGACCGCCAGCGCGCTTATACCGTGATCGAAGCCATCACCGGCTTCCGCCTGCACCCGGCCTGGTACCGCATTGGCGGTGTCGCTCACGACCTGCCACGCGGCTGGGAAAAACTGGTCAAAGACTTCGTTGAATGGCTGCCCAAGCGCCTGGACGAATACCAGAAAGCCGCTTTGGACAACAGCATCCTGCGCGGCCGGACCATCGGCGTTGCGGCATACAACACCAAGGAAGCGCTGGAATGGGGCGTCACTGGCGCTGGCTTGCGTTCCACCGGCCTGGACTTCGACCTGCGCAAGGCACGCCCTTACTCGGGCTACGAGAATTTCGAGTTCGAAATACCGCTGGCCGTCAATGGCGATGCCTATGACCGCTGCATCGTGCGTGTCGAAGAGATGCGTCAGAGTATCCGTATCATCGACCAGTGCATGCGCAACATGCCGGAAGGCCCGTACAAGGCGGATCACCCGCTGACCACGCCGCCGCCGAAAGAACGCACCTTGCAGCACATCGAAACCCTGATCACGCACTTCCTGCAAGTTTCGTGGGGCCCGGTCATGCCGGCCAACGAATCCTTCCAGATGATCGAAGCGACCAAGGGCATCAACAGCTATTACCTGACGAGCGACGGCGGCACCATGAGCTACCGTACCCGGATTCGCACACCAAGCTTCCCGCATCTGCAACAGATCCCTTCGGTGATCAAAGGCAGCATGGTCGCGGACTTGATTGCGTACCTGGGTAGTATCGATTTCGTTATGGCCGACGTGGACCGCTAAGCATGAACAGCACGCTTATCCAGACAGACCGTTTCGCATTGAGCGAAACAGAGCGCTCGGCCATCGAGCATGAGATGCACCACTACGAAGACCCGCGTGCGGCGTCTATCGAAGCACTGAAGATCGTCCAGAAGGAACGGGGCTGGGTGCCTGATGGCGCTGTATATGCCATTGGCGAAATCCTTGGCATTCCGGCCAGCGACGTTGAAGGGGTGGCGACGTTCTATAGCCAAATCTTCCGTCAGCCTGTCGGCCGTCACATCATCCGCGTCTGCAACAGCATGGTTTGCTTCATCGGTGGCCACGAGTCAGTGCTCAGCGAAATCCAGACTTCACTGGGTATCGGCCTGGGTCAGACCACCGCTGACAACCGCTTCACCTTGCTGCCCGTCTGCTGCCTGGGCAACTGCGACAAGGCCCCGGCCGTGATGATCGATGAAGACACTTTCGGCGACGTACAGCCTGCTGGCGTAGCCAAAATGCTGGAGGGTTACCTATGACCATCACGTCTTTCGGCCCCGCCAACCGCATCGCGCGTACGGCAGAAACTCACCCGCTGACCTGGCGCTTGCGCGATGACGGCGAACCAGTCTGGCTTGATGAATATCAAACCAAAAACGGTTACGCCGCCGCACGCAAGGCTTTCGCCGAGCAGTCGCCTGACGAAATCGTTCAAGCAGTCAAGGACTCCGGCCTCAAGGGTCGTGGCGGCGCAGGCTTTCCCACGGGTGTGAAGTGGGGCCTGATGCCCAAAGATGAGTCCATGAACATCCGCTACCTGCTGTGCAACGCGGATGAAATGGAACCCAACACCTGGAAAGACCGGATGCTGATGGAGCAACTGCCCCATTTGCTGGTCGAGGGCATGCTGATCAGCGCCCGGGCGTTGAAAGCCTATCGTGGCTATATCTTCCTGCGCGGCGAGTACACCACTGCAGCCAAGAACCTCAGACGCGCCGTGAAAGAAGCAGAAGCGGCCGGTTTGTTGGGCAAAAACATTCTGGGCACCGGTTTTGATTTCGAACTGATCGTCCACACCGGCGCTGGTCGTTATATCTGCGGCGAAGAGACCGCACTGATCAACTCCCTGGAAGGCCGCCGCGCCAACCCACGCTCCAAGCCGCCCTTCCCGGCCGCTGTCGGCGTCTGGGGCAAGCCGACGTGTGTGAATAACGTCGAAACCCTGTGCAACGTGCCAGCGATCGTCGAAAACGGCAACGACTGGTACAAATCCCTGGCCCGTGCCGGCAGTGAAGACCAAGGCACCAAGCTGATGGGCTTCTCCGGCAAGGTCAAGAACCCAGGCCTGTGGGAACTGCCTTTCGGCCTGCCCGCACGCGAGTTGTTCGAAGACTACGCCGGCGGCATGCGTGATGGCTTCAAGCTCAAGTGCTGGCAGCCAGGGGGCGCTGGTACCGGCTTCCTGTTGCCTGAACACCTCGACGCCCAAATGTACGCCGGTGGCATTGCCAAGGTCGGTACGCGGATGGGTACGGGTCTGGCCATGGCCGTCGACGACAGCGTCAACATGGTTTCCCTGCTGCGCAACATGGAAGAGTTCTTCGCCCAGGAGTCCTGTGGATTCTGCACCCCCTGCCGCGACGGCCTGCCGTGGAGCGTGAAAATCCTGCGCGCTATCGAGCACGGCGAAGGCCAACCGGGCGATATCGAAACGCTGTTGGGGTTGGTCAACTTCCTCGGCCCTGGCAAGACCTTCTGCGCCCACGCACCGGGCGCTGTGGAACCTCTGGGCAGCGCAATCAAATACTTCCGGCCGGAATTCGAGGCGGGTATCGCGCCACAGCGTGATGCCAACGCGAGCCTGGCCCAACGCCCGATTGTGGTTGGCGCATAACAAGACAGAAAAGGTCGGTAGCCCATAAAGCCGCCGACCTCATACCCGATGACGCCTTACAGGCTGTTTGATACGGGTAGCACCGAGATTCCATTAGCCACGCCCGCTGACAACGGGCCAACGAAGAACTTTGAACCATGGCCACTATCCACGTAGACGGCAAAGCGCTCGAGGTCGATGGCGCAGACAACCTGTTACAGGCATGTCTGTCGCTGGGCCTCGACATTCCTTATTTCTGCTGGCACCCCGCCCTTGGCAGTGTTGGCGCTTGTCGCCAATGCGCAGTCAAGCAGTACAGTGACGAGAACGACAAACGTGGTCGTATCGTCATGTCCTGCATGACCCCCGCCACTGACGGCAGCTGGATTTCCATCGACGACGAGGAGGCCAAGGTCTTCCGCGCCAGCGTCGTCGAATGGCTGATGACCAACCACCCGCACGACTGCCCGGTCTGCGAAGAAGGCGGTCATTGCCACCTGCAAGACATGACCGTAATGACCGGTCACAACGAACGCCGTTATCGCTTCACCAAACGGACTCACCAGAACCAGGAACTCGGCCCGTTCATCGCTCACGAGATGAACCGCTGCATCGCCTGCTACCGTTGCGTGCGCTTCTATAAAGACTACGCCGGCGGCACTGACCTGGGCGTATTCGGCGCTCACGACAACGTGTACTTCGGCCGTGTCGAAGATGGCGCACTGGAAAGCGAGTTCTCCGGCAACCTCACCGAGGTCTGCCCGACCGGTGTGTTCACCGACAAGACTCACTCCGAGCGCTACAACCGCAAGTGGGACATGCAGTTTTCGCCGAGCATCTGCCATGGTTGCTCCAGCGGCTGCAACATCAGCCCTGGCGAGCGCTACGGTGAGATCCGTCGTATCGAAAACCGCTACAACGGTTCGGTCAACCAGTACTTCCTGTGTGACCGTGGCCGTTTCGGTTATGGCTACGTCAACCGTGAAGACCGTCCGCGCCAGCCACTGTTGGCTGATGGTCACGTCAAACTGAGCCTCGATGCTGCGCTGGACAAGGCTGCAGATTTGCTGCGCGGCCGTAACATCGTCGGTATCGGCTCACCTCGCGCCAGCCTGGAAAGCAACTTTGCCCTGCGCGAACTGGTCGGCGCCGAGCATTTCTACTCCGGTATCGAAGCCGGTGAACTGGAACGCCTGCGTCTGATCGTCAAGGTGCTCAATGAGAGCCCGCTGCCGATCCCGACAATGCGTGACATCGAAGATCACGATGCGATTTTCGTCCTCGGCGAAGACTTGACCCAAACCGCAGCACGTATGGCCCTCGGCCTGCGTCAAGCCGTCAAGGGCAAGGCCGAAGACATGGCCGCTGCGATGAAAGTCCAGCCGTGGCTCGATGCCGCAGTGAAGAACATCGGCCAGCATGAATTGAACCCGCTATTCATCGCGAGCCTCGCCGAGACCCGTCTCGATGACATCGCCGAAGAGTGCGTTCACGCAGCCCCCGACGACCTGGCGCGCATCGGTTTTGCCGTTGCCCACGCCCTGGACGCCAGCGCGCCCGCAGTCGAAGGTCTGGACACTGAAGCCCTTGACCTGGCCCAGCGCATCGCCGCTGCCCTGCTCGCGGCCAAGCGTCCGTTGATTATCTCTGGTAGCTCCCTGGGCTCGACCGCACTGATCGAGGCCGCAGCGAACATCGCCAAGGCATTGAAGCTGCGCGACAAACAGGGATCGATCAGCCTGATCGTCCCGGAAGCCAACAGCATGGGCCTGGCAATGTTCGGCGGTGATTCCCTCGACGACGCATTGCAGGCTGTTATTTCCGGCAAAGCTGACGCCATCGTGGTGTTGGAAAACGATCTGTACCACCGCGTCGACGCTGCTACGGTCGATGCTGCGTTCAACGCTGCGAAAGTCGTGATCGTCGCTGACCATCAGAAAACTCCGACCAGCGATCGCGCTGATCTGGTACTGCCGGCAGCCAGCTTTGCTGAAGGCGACGGCACCCTGGTCAGCCAGGAAGGTCGCGCCCAACGCTTCTTCCAGGTGTATGACCCGACTTATCTGGACGCCAGCATTCTGGTCCACGAAGGCTGGCGCTGGTTGCACGCCCTGCGCAGCACCCTGCTGAACAAGGCAGTGGACTGGACGTTGCTCGATCACGTCACCGAAGCCTGCGCAGCCAGCACCGCGCAATTGGCCGGGATCGTCAACGCGGCACCGTCTGCGGCGTTCCGGATCAAAGGTTTGAAACTGGCGCGTGAACCATTGCGTTACAGCGGTCGCACGGCCATGCGCGCCAACATCAGCGTGCATGAACCGCGTACTTCGCAAGACAACGACACCGCGTTCTCCTTCTCCATGGAAGGTTACTCGGGTTCGGCAGAACCTCGCCAGCAGGTGCCTTTCGCCTGGTCGCCGGGTTGGAACTCGCCGCAAGCCTGGAACAAGTTTCAAGACGAAGTCGGCGGCCACCTGCGTGCAGGTGATCCGGGAACTCGCTTGATCGAAAGCCAAGGCGATGGTCTGTCCTGGTTCGCCAGCATACCGGGCGCGTTTTCCCCGGCTCGTGGCACATGGCAAGTGGTGCCGTTCTATCACCTGTTCGGCAGCGACGAAACATCGTCCAAAGCCGCACCGGTTCAGGAACGCATTCCTGAAGCCTATGTGGCGCTGGCCAAATCCGAAGCGGATCGTCTGGGTGTCAACGACGGCGCGATGCTCAACCTGAGTGTTGCCGGTCATACCCTGCGTCTGCCGCTGCGGATCAATGAAGAGCTGGGTGCCGGTCTCGTGGCCCTGCCTGCCGGTCTGGCCGGAATCCCGCCTGCGGTGTTCGGCAAAACCGTTGACGGTCTGCAGGAGGCAGCGCTATGACCTGGTTTACCCCTGAAGTGATCGACTCGATCATCTCGGTCGTCAAAGCCATTGTGATTCTGCTGGCCGTCGTGGTCTGCGGCGCGCTGCTGAGCTGGGTCGAGCGTCGTTTGCTCGCCCTCTGGCAGGATCGTTATGGCCCGAACCGGGTTGGCCCTTTCGGCGCCTTCCAGATCGCTGCCGACATGATCAAGATGTTCTTCAAGGAAGACTGGACACCACCGTTCGCCGACAAGGTGATTTTCACCCTGGCACCGGTTGTGGCCATGAGTGCCTTGCTGATTGCTTTCGCGATCATCCCAATCACCCCGACCTGGGGCGTGGCGGATCTGAACATCGGCTTGCTGTTCTTCTTCGCCATGGCCGGTTTGTCGGTCTATGCGGTGCTGTTCGCCGGATGGTCGAGCAACAACAAGTTCGCCTTGCTCGGCAGCCTGCGGGCTTCAGCACAGACCGTGTCCTATGAAGTGTTCATGGGTCTGGCGCTGATGGGCATCGTGGTGCAGGTTGGCTCGTTCAACATGCGCGATATCGTCGAGTACCAGGCACAGAATCTGTGGTTCATCATTCCGCAGTTCTTCGGCTTTTGTACGTTCTTTATCGCAGGCGTTGCGGTGACTCACCGTCACCCGTTCGACCAACCGGAAGCCGAACAAGAGTTGGCCGATGGTTACCACATCGAATATGCCGGCATGAAGTGGGGCATGTTCTTCGTCGGTGAGTACATCGGTATCGTGCTGATCTCGGCGCTGCTGGTGACCTTGTTCTTCGGCGGCTGGCATGGCCCGTTCGACATCCTGCCTTCGCTGTCGTTCTTCTGGTTCGCCCTGAAGACCGCGTTCTTCATCATGCTCTTCATTCTGTTGCGCGCTTCTATCCCGCGCCCACGGTATGACCAGGTGATGGATTTCAGCTGGAAATTCTGCCTGCCGCTGACCCTGATCAATTTGCTGGTGACCGCTGCGATCGTGTTGTTGAACACGCCCGCTGTCGCGGCTCAGTGAGGATAAAGACCCATGCTCAAGTATCTGTTTGACATCGTGCATGGCACCTACACCCAGCTTCGCAGCCTGGTGATGGTGTTTTCCCATGCATTTCGCAAGCGCGACACGCTGCAATACCCGGAAGAGCCGGTGTACCTGCCGCCGCGCTACCGCGGCCGCATCGTCCTGACCCGCGACCCTGACGGTGAAGAGCGTTGCGTAGCCTGCAACCTGTGCGCCGTAGCCTGCCCGGTTGGCTGCATCTCGTTGCAGAAAGCCGAAACCGACGACGGCCGTTGGTACCCGGAGTTTTTCCGCATCAACTTCTCGCGCTGCATTTTCTGTGGCCTCTGCGAGGAAGCCTGCCCGACCACCGCGATCCAGCTGACACCGGATTTCGAAATGGCCGAGTTCAAACGTCAGGATCTGGTTTACGAGAAGGAAGATCTGCTGATCTCCGGCCCTGGTAAAAACCCTGATTACAACTTCTATCGCGTTGCCGGTATGGCCATCGCCGGTAAGCCTAAAGGCTCCGCGCAGAATGAAGCCGAACCGATCAACGTGAAGAGCTTGCTGCCTTAAGGAAGAAAGATGGAATTCGCTTTCTATTTCGCATCCGGCGTCGCTGTTGTGTCCACCCTTCGGGTGATCACCAACACGAACCCGGTGCACGCCCTGCTCTACCTGATCATTTCGTTGATCGCCGTCGCCATGACCTTTTTCAGCCTCGGAGCTCCCTTCGCCGGCGTACTGGAAGTCATCGCTTACGCAGGCGCCATCATGGTCCTGTTCGTGTTTGTGGTGATGATGCTGAACCTGGGCCCGGCCTCGGTGCAGCAAGAACGTACCTGGCTCAAACCCGGCATCTGGATCGGCCCGGTGGCACTGGGCGTACTGCTGCTCGCCGAGCTGCTGTACGTGCTGTTCGCCAATCCGACCGGCGCTGGCATCGGCCACACCACGGTGGACGCCAAAGCGGTAGGTATCAGCCTGTTTGGTCCTTATCTGTTGGTGGTGGAACTTGCCTCGATGCTGCTCCTCGCGGCAGCGGTAACGGCATTCCATCTCGGCCGCAACGAGGCGAAGGAGTAAAGCCATGAATGCAATCCCTCTTGAACACGGTCTGGCGGTCGCCGGCATCCTGTTCTGCCTCGGTCTGGTCGGTCTGATGGTACGGCGCAACATCCTCTTCGTGCTGATGAGCCTGGAGATCATGATGAACGCGTCTGCTCTTGCGTTCGTCGTTGCCGGT
Source organism: Pseudomonas sp. UMAB-08 (assembly GCF_900095225.1). GTDB lineage: Bacteria > Pseudomonadota > Gammaproteobacteria > Pseudomonadales > Pseudomonadaceae > Aquipseudomonas. The sequence continues at coordinate 11,382 of NZ_LT607436.1, read as the reverse complement.
AGCCGTTGGGCGCAGCCGGATGGACAGATCATGTTCATCCTGGTGATCAGCCTTGCAGCCGCCGAGGCCAGTATTGGCCTGGCGATCCTGATGCAGCTGTATCGCCGCTTCCACACTCTCGATATCGACGCTGCCAGCGAGATGCGCGGATGAACCTTCTCTTTCTGACTTTCGTATTCCCCCTGATCGGTTTCCTGTTGCTCGCGTTCTCTCGTGGACGCATCTCGGAAAACCTTGCCGCGCTGATCGGCGTTGGCTCCATCGGACTGTCGGCCATCGTGACAGCCTGGATCATTTGGCAATTCAACGTTGCACCGCCTGAGGGTGGTCACTACACCCAACTGCTGTGGCGCTGGATGTCAGTGGACGGCTTCGAACCGAACTTCGCCCTGTACCTTGATGGTCTGTCAGTGACCATGATGGGTGTGGTGGTGGGTGTAGGCTTCCTGATCCACCTGTTCGCGTCCTGGTACATGCGCGGTGAGGCCGGTTACTCGCGCTTCTTCGCCTACACCAACCTGTTCATCGCCAGCATGCTGTTCCTGATCCTCGGCGATAACCTGTTGTTCCTGTACCTGGGTTGGGAAGGCGTGGGCCTGTGCAGCTATCTGTTGATCGGTTTCTACTACAGCAACCGCAACAACGGTAACGCAGCGCTCAAGGCCTTTGTCGTCACCCGCATCGGCGACGTGTTCATGGCCATTGGCCTGTTCATTCTGTTCCAGCAACTGGGTACGCTAAATATCCAGGAGCTTCTGGTGCGTGCACCGGAGCATTTCAGTGCAGGTGATTTCTGGATTGTGCTGGCAACCTTGATGCTGCTCGGTGGTGCGGTCGGTAAATCCGCGCAACTGCCGCTGCAAACCTGGCTGGCAGATGCAATGGCGGGCCCAACGCCGGTGTCGGCATTGATCCACGCCGCGACCATGGTGACCGCCGGTGTCTACCTGATCGCACGGACCCACGGTCTGTTCGAACTGGCACCCGATGTCCTGCACCTGGTCGGTATCGTCGGCGGCGTAACGCTGGTGTTGGCAGGTTTCGCGGCGTTGGTGCAAACCGACATCAAACGTATCCTTGCCTACTCGACGATGAGCCAGATCGGCTACATGTTCCTGGCGCTGGGTGTGGGTGCCTGGGAAGGCGCGATTTTCCACTTGATGACCCACGCCTTCTTCAAGGCGCTGCTGTTCCTCGCGTCCGGTGCGGTGATCGTTGCCTGCCACCACGAGCAGAACATCTTCAAGATGGGCGGCCTGTGGAAAAAACTGCCACTGGCCTACGCCAGCTTCATCGTCGGTGGCGCTGCGTTGTCTGCCCTGCCACTGCTGACCGCCGGTTTCTACTCCAAGGATGAGATTCTTTGGGAAGCCTTCGCCAGCGGTAACCATGCGCTGCTGTATGCAGGCTTGGTCGGCGCGTTCATGACGTCCCTTTATACCTTCCGCCTGATCTTCATCACCTTCCACGGTGAAGCGAAGACCGAAGCGCACGCCGGTCACGGTATCGCTCACTGGCTGCCGCTGTCGGTGCTGATCATTCTGTCGACCTTTATCGGCGCACTGATCACCCCACCGTTGGCCGGTGTCTTGCCGCAGAGCGTCGGCCATGCCGGTGGTGAAGCCAAGCACAGTCTGGAAATCGCCTCGGGGGCCATTGCCATGGCCGGTATCCTGCTCGCGGCCCTGCTGTTTCTCGGCAAGCGTCGCTTTGCTACTGCTGTCGCCAACAGCGCTCCGGGGCGGTTCCTTACGACCTGGTGGTTCGCGGCATGGGGCTTCGACTGGCTGTACGACAAGCTGTTCGTCAAACCTTATCTGATGATCAGCCATGTGCTGCGCAAAGACCCACTCGACCACACCATTGGTTTGATCCCGCGTCTGGTCAAGGGCAGTCATAACGCCCTGAGCCGCACCGAGACCGGCCAACTGCGTTGGTACGCTGCTTCAATGGCTGCAGGCGCTGTATTGGTGCTTGGCGCCATCGTGCTGGTTGCGGTCTGACATGAACCTTGCGAATTTGCGAAAGGAATTGAGCCCGTCATGATTCTGCCTTGGCTAATCCTGATCCCCTTTATCGGCGGCCTGCTGTGCTGGCTGGGTGAGCGCTTCAGCTCTACCCTGCCACGCTGGATTGCGCTGTTGACCATGTCTCTGGAACTCGCCCTCGGCCTCTGGCTGTGGACCCATGGAGACTTCCACTTTGCTCCGGCGCCTGGCGTCGACCCCACATGGGTTGTCGAATTCAAGCATCAGTGGATCGAACGCTTCGGCATCAGTGTGCACCTGGCCCTCGACGGCCTGTCGCTGCTGATGGTGTTGCTGACCGGCCTGCTCGGTGTGCTGTCGGTGTTGTGTTCGTGGAAAGAGATCCAGCGTAACGTTGGCTTCTTCCACCTCAACCTGATGTGGATCCTGGGCGGCGTGGTTGGCGTGTTCCTCGCCATCGACCTGTTCATGTTCTTCTTCTTCTGGGAAGTGATGCTGGTGCCGATGTATTTCCTCATCGCGCTCTGGGGTCATAGTTCATCAGACGGCAAGAAGACCCGGATCTACGCGGCGACCAAGTTCTTCATCTTCACTCAGGCCAGCGGCCTGATCATGTTGGTGGCGATCCTGGGTTTGGTGCTGGTCAACTTCAACACCACCGGTGTGATCACGTTCGACTACACCGAGCTGCTCAAGACGAAGCTGGCACCCGGCACTGAATACATTCTGATGCTAGGCTTCTTCGTCGCCTTCGCGGTGAAGCTGCCAGTGGTGCCGTTCCACTCCTGGCTGCCGGACGCTCACGCTCAAGCACCGACCGCAGGTTCCGTCGATTTGGCCGGTATCCTGCTGAAAACAGCTGCTTATGGCTTGCTGCGCTTCGCCCTGCCGTTGTTCCCCAACGCATCGGCAGAATTCGCGCCCATCGCCATGACCCTGGGCCTGATCGGTATCTTCTACGGTGCGTTCCTCGCGTTCGCCCAGACCGATATCAAGCGCCTGGTCGCGTTCTCCAGCGTCTCGCACATGGGCTTCGTGTTGATCGGTATCTACTCCGGTAGCCAACAAGCCCTGCAGGGTGCCGTGATTCAGATGCTCGCTCACGGTATCTCGGCAGCGGCACTGTTTATCCTCAGCGGCCAGTTGTACGAGCGCATGCACACCCGTGACATGCGGGAAATGGGAGGGTTGTGGTCACGCATCGCCTACCTGCCCGCGATCAGCCTGTTCTTCGCGGCCGCGTCCCTCGGCTTGCCCGGCACCGGTAACTTCGTTGGCGAGTTCCTGATTCTGATGGGCACGTTTGTCAGCGCCCCCTGGATCACCGCGATTGCAACGTCTGGCCTGGTACTCGGCTCGGTCTACTCGCTGATCATGATCCACCGCGCCTACTTCGGCCCTTCCAAGTCGGATGCAGTTCTGGCCGGGATGGATGCACGTGAATTGATCATGGTGCTGGGACTGGCGGCACTGCTGATCTGGATCGGCATCTACCCGCAACCGTTCCTCGATACCTCTGCCGCTACGATGCATGGCGTGCAGCAATGGCTCGGCACCGCCTTCACTCAACTTGCTTCGGCCCGGTAGAGCATTATGGACCTGACGATTCAACACTTTATTGCGCTTGCGCCGCTGCTGATTACCAGCGCCACGATTGTCGTGGTGATGCTGGGTATCGCCTGGCGTCGCAATCATTCGCAAACATTCCTGCTCACCGTGGCCGGACTCAACCTGGCACTGCTGTCGATCTACCCGGCGCTGAAAGTTGCGCCACTGGTGGTGACACCGCTGCTGAAAATCGATAATTTCGCCTGCTTGTACATGGCGCTGATCCTGGCCTCGACCCTGGCGTGCGTGACCTTGGCGCACGCCTATCTCGGTGAGAAGTCTTCAGGCTACCCCGGGAACCGCGAAGAACTTTACCTGCTGATTCTGCTGGCGTCGGCCGGTGGTCTGGTATTGGTCAGCGCGCAACACCTGGCGGGCCTGTTCATCGGTCTGGAACTGCTGTCGGTGCCGGTCTACGGTCTGGTGGCTTACGCCTTCTTCAACAAGCGCTCACTCGAAGGCGGCATCAAGTACATGGTGCTGTCGGCCGCAGGTTCTGCATTCCTGCTGTTCGGTATGGCGTTGCTGTATGCCGAAGCTGGCAGCTTGAGCTTCAGCGGTATCGGTGTGGCCCTGGCGGCGACCGGCCTGCCTAGTCCGATTGCGACATTGGGCCTGGGCATGATGTTGGTAGGCCTGGCGTTCAAGCTGTCACTGGTACCTTTCCACTTGTGGACCCCGGATGTTTACGAGGGCGCCCCTGCCCCGGTGGCGGCTTTCCTGGCCACCGCCAGTAAAGTGGCAGTGTTCGCTGTCCTGGTGCGACTGTTCCAGATCTCCCCGGCGGCCAGCAGTGGCGTGCTGCACGATGTACTGGCGGTCATTGCAGTCGCTTCGATTCTGATCGGTAACCTGCTGGCGCTGACTCAGACCAACCTCAAGCGTCTGCTCGGTTATTCGTCTATCGCCCACTTCGGCTACCTGATGATCGCGCTGGTTGCCAGCAATGGCATCGCGGTCGAGGCGATCGGCGTGTACCTGGTGACCTACGTGATCACCACCTTGGGTGCTTTCGGTGTTGTTACCCTGATGTCCTCGCCTTACAGCGGTCGTGACGCGGACGCTCTGTTCGAATACCGCGGCCTGTTCTGGCGTCGTCCTTACCTGACTGCAGTGATGACCTTGATGATGCTATCGCTGGCGGGTATCCCGCTGACGGCCGGCTTCATCGGTAAGTTCTACATCATCACCACGGGCGTCGAGTCGCACCTGTGGTGGTTGTTGGGTTCGCTGGTCATCGGCAGCGGTATTGGCGTGTTCTATTACCTGCGAGTGATGGTCACGCTGTACCTGGTCGAGCCCAAGCTGCACCGTCACGATGCCCCATTCAACTGGGCACAGCGTACCGGTGGCGTGATGCTCCTAGTGATTGCAGTCCTGGCCTTCGTTTTGGGTGTCTACCCACAACCATTGCTGGACATGGTGCAACACGCAGGCCTGCAACTGGTCAGCTGATACGTTGAAGCACAAAAAACCCTGCTCAGGCAGGGTTTTTTTGCAGGAAATTTAGCCAGGCAAACGCATGGTCCGCTTGGCCCCGACAAACAAACCCCAGGTCGACATGAACAACGCGGCCACCATTGGCCCGATGACAAACCCGTTCAGGCCGAATACCGCCATGCCACCCAGGGTAGAGATCAAAATCAGGTAGTCCGGCATTTTAGTGTCCTTGCCTACCAGAATAGGCCGCAGGACGTTGTCCACCAGTCCGATCACGAATACCCCGAACAGCCCGAGCACCACGCCTTGCCAGATCATGCCGCTGAGCAGGAAGTAAGCCGCCACTGGCGCCCAGACGATTCCCGCCCCCACCGCTGGCAACAATGATAGAAAGGCCATCATGACCGCCCAGAGCAAGACACTTGGGATGTCGAGCACCCAGAAAATAAACCCACCCAGCGCGCCCTGGGACACGGCTACCACAACATTGCCTTTGACCGTTGCCCGTACCACTCGGGTGAACTTCAGCTGCAAACGGCGTTTTTGCGGTTCGGCCAATGGCACGGCGATACGGATTTTGCGCACCAGCTCAGGACCATCGCGCAGGAAGAAAAACAGCAGGTACAGCATGATGAAAAAACTCACCACAAAATCAAACGTGCCCTGACCCACGCTGAACGCCTGTGTCGCCAGGTATTGGCTACCTTGCATTGCACCTTTGACGATTTTATCGCGCAGGCCATTAAGGTCGCCCATGCCGAGGCGATCAAGTAAATGCCTGAAGTACGGCGGCAATGCTTCTTTGAACTGTGCCAGGTACTTGGCAATGTCCAGTTGCCCGCTTTCGATAGCCTTGTAAAGGGAAGCGCCTTCCTGGACCAGCAACGTGCTGATTACGATAACCGGAAGAATCGCGATCACCAGGCAGACCATCAAGGTGCACAGCGACGTCAGATTGCGTTGCCAACCAAAGCGCAGCAACAACCGCCGCTGGAGGGGCGCGAAGATAATCCCCAGGATCACCGCCCAGAAGACGGCGCCGTAAAAGGGCAAAAGAATCCAGATGAATGCGATGGTCACCAGCACCAACAGCACGAGAAAGGTTTTGTATTGCAGCGTGTTTTCGTTCATGTCCTGTCCACGTCAGTAAGACCCGGGATTCACTCGGCCTACTGCTTAGTCCACCAATCCACAGACGAGTGCCATCCGCTGTGCGATCAGCCTGGATAGGGAAGAGGTCATGGGGTATAGCTAAGCGGGATAAGGCCATTGCGGCCTTATCCCGTGCGGGTCAGATACGGAACTGCCCAACCAATTTGCCCAGGCGTTGCCCCAGGTCTGCCAGGCTGCGCGAAGTCTGTGCGCTTTGCTGGGTTTGGTCGGCGACACTGTCCACCGACTGGGCTATCTGATGCACACTGCGGTTGATCTCTTCGGCGACGGCGGTCTGCTCTTCGGCCGCGCTGGCAATCTGCGCGTTCATTGAGTTAATCGTACCGATCAGCGCCGCAATCGTGTCCAGCGAGACGCCTGCTTCGTTGGCTCGCGCCGACGTACCATCGCCCGCCTCACTGGAACGACGCATGGAGTCTACGGCGCCCTGCGTACCCAGTTGCAGACGATCGATCATGCCCTGGATCTCTTGGGTACTCTGCTGGGTCCGACTGGCCAACGCCCGCACCTCATCCGCCACCACGGCAAAGCCACGCCCAGCCTCCCCTGCCCTCGCGGCCTCAATCGCCGCGTTTAGCGCCAGCAAATTGGTCTGATCAGCAATCGAGCGAATCACCCCGAGCACGCTCACAATCGAAGACACGTCATTCTGCAGGCTGTCCAGCGACGTGCCGCTGCTACGGATGTCATCAACCAACGCATGGATCTGCTTGATACTGCCATCCACCACACGCTTGGCCGCCTGGCCTTCGACGTCGGTTTGTTGAGCGGCGACTGCTGCGCCCTGTGCACTTTTAGCCACCTCTTGAGCCGCTGCGGACATTTCGTTGATCGCGGTAGCTACTTGATCGGTTTCGTGACGCTGACGCTCCATCGCTTGCTCGGAGCGATGGGCCTGGTCGGACACTTCGCTGACCAGTCCAGTCAGTTGCGTGGTCATTTCGGTTATTTGGCGCACCATCCCATGAATTTTGTCGACGAAGCGGTTAAACGAGCTCGCCAGATCGCCTAACTCATCCCCGCTCGTGACCACCAGCCGACGAGTCAGATCGCCTTCGCCAGCGGCAATGTCGTCCAGATTGGCTTTCATCAAACGCAATGGACGCACAATGGTGCCCGCCAGGACCGCCCCAACGACGGCAATTAACACCAGCAGTAGCAGAGCAACGCCGACAATGCTCAGCAACATCTCCTCCAGGCGCGCATCAACGTTCTTCTTGACCTCCGCGACCTGAGCTTCGATCCCGTCCAGGTTGACGGCGGTACCAATGACCATGTCCCACTTGGGCAGGTATTCGGTGAAAGCGAGCTTGGGAATCAATACTTGAGAGTTGCCGGGCAACGACGACGAGTATTGTAAATAATGGGTGCCGGCCTTGCCGACCGCGACCAGTTCGCGGTTGACGTAAACACCATTCGGATCGCGGGCGTCTTTGAAGCTTTTACCAATGTCTTCCGGGCTACTGCCCTTGAACAGACGTACCGCTTCCGAGTCGTAACCGAAGAAATAACCGTCCTTGCCATAGGTAATGGTGGAAAGCATTTTCACCACCTGCGCTCGCACGCTCGCGTCCCCAGGGGCTGCCGCGTCGTACAGAGGTTTGATGCTACCCAGCGCCACGGCGACGTAGCTTTGCAGCGTGGCTTTGGTTTCGTTGAGCAGGCGCTGTCGGGTGTCCTCGACCTCTTTTTTTGCCTGTCCCTGCAACATCAACACCGTGGTAGCGCTGATTACCAGAGCAAAAATCAACACCGGCAGGACTGCCAATGACAGTACTTTGGTCTTCAAATTAAGACGCATAAGTTTTCACTCTTATTGGTATTCCAATGTTTAGGTCGCAACGTTTTATTGGTTAGCGGCCCCAACCCTAAAAAGTTGAGAAGCGTCCGTCAGCGTTGTAGGCAAAAGCGTCATTTGTTGTCGGGATGAAGAAACAATGTGAATCGCGGATAGCGATAAAACGCCCGCCCGACTCGCTAGAAGGACCTCTCCATGTCGCTCAGACAGCTTTCCATTCAATGGAAATTAACGGTGGGTACCCGAATGATCGAGCATCGTTCGCTCGGGAAGATCAATGCGCACCTGAAGCCCGCCCAAAGGGCTGGACAGCAACTTCAGCTGACCGCCCCATGCATCGACAATATCACGCACGATACCCAGCCCGAGACCGTGGCCGCTGACCTGTTCATCCAGCCGTGAACCACGGCCGAGCACCTCGTCGCGACGAGCCTCAGGAATACCAGGGCCGTCATCATCGATCAGCAAACAATAACTCTTCGACGGGTGCGTGATACTCAGGCGCACCGCGCTGTCGGCCCACTTGCACGCGTTGTCCAACAGATTGCCCATCAACTCAAGAAGGTCCTCCCTGTCCCATGGCAGACGTAGGCCGGACGTAACCGCCATGCTCATCTGCAGGTGATCGCCATGGATCATGCCCAGTGTTGCGAACAGGCCTGGCAACTCTGCGTCACAATCGAACTGCGCACCGGGCAAGGCGTCTCCAGACAGGCGAGCACGGTTCAATTCACGGGTCAGGCGCTGTTGAATCTGCTCCAGTTGTTCGCGCAACGTGCTGCGCAAGGCGGGGTAAGCATCAAGCTTTTCACTGGCAGCCAGACTCACCAGCACCGCCAGAGGCGTTTTCAACGCATGTCCCATGTTGCCGAGGGCATTACGTGAACGCTTGAGGCTGTCCTCGGTATGAGCGAGCAAGTGGTTGATCTGTGCAACCAACGGCTCAAGCTCGACCGGCACTTGATCATCGAGCTGTGAGCGCTGCCCCAGCTGCAACTGAGCGATCTGCTCTCGGGCAGTCTCCAGTGGTCTAAGCGCACGACGCACCGTGAGGCGTTGCAGGACGAGGATCAAAATCAACGCCGCGCCCCCCAACCCCAGACCAATTTGCTGCACACGCTGAAAGCTGGCTTCCACCGGGGTGTAGTCTTGAGCCACGGTAATGGAAATCGCCTGCCCGAATCGACGGTAGTCCGCACGCAGAACCAGCAATGACTGACCGCTTTGTCCCAGCTCGAAATTGGTGTGCAGGCCCGGCGTTTCCGGGGTGGGGAACTCAATATCCCACAGCGAGCGAGAGCGCCAATGCCCTTCAGGAAAGTCGACTTGGAAATAATGGCCCGAATAAGGCTGCTGGTAGGCAGGTGTCAGGTGACGCTCATCCAGCTGAAGGCCTTCTGGACCCCGTGAAAGTGCTACTAACAGGTTCTGGCTTTCATTGCGCAGCCCTGACTCAAGGTAGCGCTGCAATCCCAGCTCAAACAACCACAAGCTGGTCTGAGCCAACACCAGCCCCACGATGAGCAGCACACTGATCAATCCCAGACTGAGACGAGCCTGTATGGACCTCACTCGACTTCCTCACCGAAGCGATAGCCTTGACCGCGACGCGTCTCGATCACCGTGCGGCCGAGTTTGCGCCGTAGGTGATTGACGTGAACTTCGATCACATTTGAGTCGCGTTCGCTTTCACCGTCATAGAGATGCTCGGCCAAATGGCTCTTAGACAGTATCTGCTCGGGATGCAGCATGAAGTAGCGCAGTAAACGAAATTCAGCAGCGGTCAGCTGAATTTCAACGCTGCCCTGGGTCACGCATTGACGGCCCTCGTCCAGATGCAAACCCGCAGCCTCTAGCCTGGGTTTATTGACCTGACCATGTGAACGCCGCAGCAATGCTTGAATTCGCAGCTGTAGCTCTTCGGGGTGAAAAGGCTTGCTCAGGTAGTCATCGGCGCCCGCCTTAAGCCCTTCAATGCGCTCAGCCCATGAGCCTCGGGCGGTCAGAATCAAGACGGGGGTAGCCAAACCACTGGCACGCCATTGCTGAAGTACGTCGAGACCCGGCAAACCTGGAAGTCCCAGGTCCAGGATAATCAAATCATAGGGTTCACTGCCCCCCTGGTAAACCGCATCACGTCCATCGGCAAGCCAGTCTACTGCGTAGCCCTGACGTTTAAGCCCAGCGACCAGCTCATCTGCCAGCGGCACATGGTCTTCAACCAATAACAGCCGCATCAATCATCTTCCTTGTCCTTTAATAATCGACTGTCGCGAGCGTCGAACTTCAACTCCCGGACCACACCTTCCACGGTCAGCAACTCTATGTCGTAGAGGTATACGCCGTGTTTCTCCTCAAGCTCAGCCTCCAACAGCTTTGAGCCAGGGTAACGTCCCAGAGCTTGCCCTATCAGTTGTTCGAGCGGCAGGATCACTCCTTGCTGGCGTAATTTCAGCGCTTCATCCTGATCCAGGTCCCGGGCGCCCAGCCCAGAGCAGAACAGAGCCAGGAGCAATGCGAAAAACCTGTAAGGATGCTCACTCACTTTCATTACGTGTCCTGCAGTGCTGTGACGGCTTTCATATCAGGCCTCCGTAAAAATAAATGCTTTGTACGGCTACAACGATAAACAACTCAACTTAATTGAAGCTGAATTTATCTGGCTAGGTGCCATCAGCCATCGGGCCTTCACGTGAACAGCTTACAGCTGTGCTGGGCCTGCGGTTTGTTTTAGCGCATAGGACAAACCATTACTGCTAAACTGCCCGCCTGCTTTTATCGCCTTGGCGATAGCCACTTTCTAGAGTCGAATACACTGTGGAAATTTTCAAAGAGTTTACGTTCGAATCCGCACACCGCCTGCCCCACGTTCCTGAGGGCCATAAGTGCGGACGTCTGCATGGGCATTCATTTCGTGTGGCCGTCTATTTGGCGGGCAAAGTCGATCCTCATACCGGCTGGATTCGTGACTTTTCCGAAATCAAAGCGATCTTCAAGCCACTCTATGAGCGCCTCGATCACAACTATTTGAATGACATTCCGGGTCTTGAAAATCCAACCAGCGAAGTCCTGGCGAAATGGATTTGGGATCAGCTGAAGCCTTTGCTCCCAGAGCTCTCAGCCATTCGTATTCATGAGACCTGCACAAGCGGTTGTGAATACCGCGGCGACTGAGTTGAACTCAACCATAAAAAAACCACCAGATTGGTGGTTTTTTTATGGCTATGGATTTTGCACCGCGTGCGAGTACAGGTTCCCGATGCCTGAGGACTGGAGCTTTTCGATGGGGAAGATTTTTTACCAGCGGTCGCGGTAGGGACGGCAGTTACCTGCCGCCCCCCGCACAGATCCGTACGTGCGGAACTACCGCATACG
>NZ_LT607435.1 GCF_900095225.1 Pseudomonas sp. UMAB-08 | reverse complement strand
CAACCGTTCAGTTCGTGGGGCAGGCGTATTTCACCAGATTTGGAAGTCTTTTCCAGAGTTTCCCTAGGCACGGTTACCAACTCCGGGACGATCGCGGGCACGATCCAGAATGATGCCACGAAAGACCTGACAATCAATGGCGGAAGCGGCTCCACCTTTGGCTTGCTCACAGGTTCACTGCTTGACAGTAAGACAAAGAATTATGGCGCCGGGGCAGATAATATTGGTCAGATCAATAACGCAAACTCCGATCTTGTATTCGGTTCTGGCAATCTATTAGTCAATGACACGGTCTATCTTGAAGGCCATACGCTTTCCAACGTTGGCGCCACGCTACAAGTTAACAACTCGATCAATGTCGATGGTAATTACAGCCAAGGCACCAACGCCAGCCTGATCCTTGGGGTAGGCAGCAACCCAGTAACCACTACTGGCGTTGTCGGTAAAAACGACGGCTATGGTCGTTTGATGGTGTCCGGTACCGCGACTATCGACTCGGGTTCTTCGGTGGGGTTGAAACAGCTAGGCTCGTATGGGTTTGCTCAAGGCCAGCGCTATGTGGTGATTCAGGCCCTTACCACCACAGCACCGATCATTATTACCAATCCGAATACTGACTTGGTCAGTGTTCAGTCTCTCAATGTGGGTACCAACTCTTCCGTCACCAACTACAACGCAAGCAGCCTGCATTACACGGCGGCGGGTTATAACGTGACGGGTAGCAGCGTGGAGGATGGCAGCAACACCAACTTGCTGCTGACCCTGGGCAGTGCGATACAGGTCATAACACCGGTCACACCGCCAGAGACGACACCAACGTCTTACGCCCCGATCAATCAGGCGACCAGCACCGGTGGAACCGCAACCTTGGCCGGACTGTTCAATTACAGCGGCTACGATGCCGGCGTGATGAACCTGTTCAACGCCGCCGCCGCGCTTGATTCTTCCGCTTCGGGCAACCGCGCCGGCGCCCAGTTGAGCCCGACCGCGACCCTGTCGGCGGCCACTCAGGCGTCTACTGCTTCCACCGTGCAAGTGCTGAATGTCACCACCGCGCACGTTGATGGCCTGCGCACCGCACAGAATGGTAATAACGGCAGCGGTATCGCCACCGGCGAAAGCGCCAGCAGCACCGGCCTGTGGGGCCAAGGCTTCGGCGGCACTTCTCGTTTGGGTGAGCGCGACGATGTCGCGGGCTACCACGCTCATTACAGCGGCATGTTGCTCGGTGCGGATGCCGCGCTGAACGACAGCTGGCGTGCGGGTGGTGTGTTCAGCTACACGAAAACCACAGTGAACAACGACGGCAATAACTCCGGCAGTTCGGCCGATGTGAAGTCCTACGGTCTGTTCGGCTACGCCAGCTACACCGGCAGCCCTTGGTATGTGGATATGTCGCTCGGTGCGATTCAGCACCAATACGACACCACGCGTGAAGTCAGCTTCCCCGGCTTTAGCAGCACCGCTAAAGGCCAGCACGATGGCATGCAGTACATCGCCTCGGTATTGGCCGGTTACCCGATCGATCTCGGCTCGAAGATGGCCAACACCGTGCTGACACCGATTGCCGGCTTGACCTACAGCACCCTGCGCCAGGACAGCTACACCGAGAAAAATGGCGACGGCGCAGCGTTGAGCGTCAACTCCGACAATATCGGTTCGCTGAAGAGCGATCTGGGCGCCAAGCTGGAGCGCTCCTTCGGCACGCCATATGGCAACGTAGTGCCATCGGCGCAACTGACCTGGCGTCATGAGTACCACGACAAAGGCCTGCAGTCGGTTTCCAACTATGCGGCCGATACTTCGGGTGCCACCAGCTTCACCACCACGGGCGCGAAAACCATCGCCGACACCGGCGTATTGGCCCTTGGCGTGACGTTGATGCGCAGCCAGAACCTGAGCGTCGGGGCGAAGTACACCCTTGAAGCGGCCAGCGGTTACGCCGCCAACACCGGCGATGTGCAGGTGCGTTGGGACTTCTAATCCGTTAAATTCGGTTTAGCGGTTAACGCCCACTTTGCTGTCATAGAAAGTGGGCGTTTTAGATTCTGGGCGACGGCGGATACGAATCCGTTACGCCATAGTGCCCACCTCTTTTAGAAGGTCCTGTATGAGCGGTACACCAACGTCTTTCGATGGCCCGCAAATCACGATGTCTGAAGCCGTGACCCTGGCTTATACGCATTGGAGCTCGGGTCAGGCACAGCAGGCCGAGCAGCTGTGCCAGCGCATTTTGGACAAACGGCCACAGCCGCCTGACGCCCTGCATCTGCTGGGGCTGATGGCACACACGTTTGGCCGGCCGGATCTGGCTGTGCGCCAAGCTTACCAAGCACTGAGAGTTACCGAAGCATGAAGCACTCACGTGCGCGGCTGCCGTTCATTCTGTTCGCGTGCTTGTACATGATGCTGGGGATGCTCGCGGGTTGTGCCGATCCGAACCTGCATGCTGACGCCATGGCGCAAACCGCGAACTTGCATCGTGCTCAGGTCAATACAGAGCCCTTCGTGCTGACCAGTTTTTATCGGATAACCCGTCCTGACTTGCCATTGACCGTCTACATCGAGGGCGATGGTCTGGCCTGGCGTTCGCGTACCGAGCCGTCCACCAATCCGACACCGCATCAGGCGCTGGGCTTGGCGTTGGCGGCGGCTGACCCTGCGGCCAACGTGGTTTATCTGGCGCGCCCTTGCCAGTTCACGCCGATGGCTGCCAATCCACGCTGTGATAAAGCCTACTGGACTAACAAGCGCTTCGCCGATGAAGTCGTCGTTGCCATGAATCAGGCGGTGACCCACTACGCCGATCAAGTCCCTGGGCAGCGCATCCATCTGGTTGGGTATTCGGGCGGCGGCGCACTGGCCGTGTTGATTGCAGCCCGGCGCAACGATGTTGCATCATTGCGTACCGTGGCCGGTAATCTTGATCATGCCGAGGTCAATCGCCTCCACCATGTGTCGGCAATGCCGGGATCGCTCAATGCCATCGACGTTGCCCCTCAAGTAGCGAGCATCGCGCAGATTCACTTCAGTGGCGGCGATGACACTGTCGTGCCACCTTTGATTGCGCAACGTTTCGTCGCTGCCACTGGCGGCCGATGTGCACAAACTCATGTCGTGCCGGGCATGAATCATGAAAGCGACTGGGCTGGCCGCTGGCCGGACCTGCTCAAGATCCCACCTTTATGCGCCACAGGATTCTGACGATGAATAACAACCTGACCGCCGTACCGCACTCACTGACTGCGTCGGACCGTAAAGCGCATTATGGCCATAGCGGCGCGGTATTGTGGCTGACCGGGCTCTTTGCTTCGGGTAAATCCTCTTTGTCCATGGCGCTGGAGTTCGCCCTGACGGAGATGGGGTATTCCTGCTATGTGCTTGACGGTGACAACGTGCGCAGAGGCTTGAATGCCAATCTCGGTTTCAGTGCGCAAGACAGAACCGAGAACATACGGCGAGTGGGGGAGGCGGCGGGCTTGTTTGCCGACGCGGGCTTGATTTGCATCACCGCGTTTATTTCCCCTTACCGCGAGGACCGTGCGCGTGCACGTGATTCGATCGGCCAGATGTTTCACGAAATTCATATCGCAGCCGACCTCGCGACGTGCGAGGCACGAGACCCTAAAGGTCTGTACAGGAAAGCGCATGCGGGCGAGCTGCTTGAATTCACCGGTGTCAGTGCGCCGTATGAAGCGCCGGAGGATCCTGAACTGACCCTCGACACGGGTAATGAACTGATCGCAGCGAGTCTGGAGAAGCTGGTTAATTACGTGACAAGCCATATTCCCCTCAGTAAACCGTTACGGAGCTGATACCCCGTCGCTAAACCTACAGGCCTTTTCGAGTCAGTTGGCCCAAGGTTTCCAGTTGTTGTTTGTCCAGATCGGAGACGATGATGAAACGCATGTGGTTCTGGCGCCAGGACACGATGTTATAGCCACGTTTTGATTGGCTTTGCAGTCCACTGTCTGCTTGTGTCGTGGGTACAACAAACGTGTTGATGATGTGTTTGTCATGGCGGTAGGAGAGTGCGGCTGCGGTCTGATGCTGCAGATAGTCCAGGCGTCCGCCAAGGAGAGGAAACCCCTGGGCGGAGAAGTCATACACGGGGGGTGAAAAATCAAGTTTGCCAGTAAACCAGGGTTTGACGGTGTGTTTGTCGGAGGAAGCGATATCCATTAAATGCTCGCCCATGAGTGAGCGTACATGGCTTGAGACGGCTTCATCCGTCCAGATGTCGTCACTGGACGGGGTTTCTGCGTAGAGGAATAGTGCTGCCGTAAATACTGCGGCCGACAAAACGGGGGCGCCCCAGTTGCATAGCATCCTCCAGGTACTTGTCTTGGACGCGGGCGGCGATTGAAGGCTGGAACGTATGCTTTCGGTAAGCGACACGGGCGCTCTGTAGTAAGGGGCGTGTGCCTTTACGGCATGTGCCAGTCGTTTCATTTCTTCGAGTCGCTGCGTGCATTCGGAACAGTTCCCCAAATGCTCGGCAAGCTGTTCCTGCACTGGCGTTTCCAGCTCGTTGTCCAGATAGCCGTGCATCAGCGTGTGGCACAGACCACAGTTCATCTCATTCATGGCGGTACAACTTCATAAATTCATTTTTGAGCATGGCTCGCGCCCGTGCCAACCGCGACATGACCGTGCCCAGCGGTACGTCAGTCACCTTCGCAATGTCCTTGTAAGGCATGTCTTCCAATGCCTTTAAAACGATCACCTCACGGAACACCGGTGGCAGGGCTTTGAGTGCCTGCTGAAGGAGTGCGGCATCTTCCGTACGTATGGCGTCAATCTCCGGCGTCAGCGCATGACTGAGCGCCATATCATCTTCCGATATGCCTTCACCTATCGCGATCCATCGGTGGCCTGCCGAGGCCTTGAGCCAGTTATAGCTTTCGTTGCGGACAATGGTCAGCAGCCACGCCTTGGCATTCCCGCCCTCAAAACGATGGAGGAATTTAAACGCCTTTAAAGCGCTTTCCTGCACAACATCATGTGCAGCACTTTCGTTGGCGGTGAGCCACCGTGCGAGGTTGTAAGCCGCGTCCATGTGCGGCGCTAACAGCTCATCAAAACGCTTCATATCGGCTGTGTGGCTCAGTCTCATCTCGTTATCAACTCTCATTCGGCCGGTTTTATTCCCTCATGCCGCAATATTTTTGATCGTGGAATAAAAATGCCCCTTCGCTAGTTATAGACCCTGACAGCCTGTTCACTGCAAACCACACCTTGAGGAGTCTTTATGAAAACGGGTCCGAACACACCTGAAGACGTGACCGATGAACGCCGCGGTCTTAGCCGAAGAGAACTCTTGAAATGTTCGGCGTGGGCGGGCGCGGGGGTGCTATGGGTGATGAGCGGTGGCATTCCGCGTGCATTTGCACTGGATGATGCCGGGACGGTATTGAAAGGAGATGTACTGGCCAGCGACTTTCACTTTGTGCAGATAAGCGACACGCATATCGGTTTCAACAAAGAAGCTAACCCCGAACCGCTCAAAACATTGCAACTGGCAATCGACAAGGTCATCGCCCTGCCGAAAAAGCCCTCACTTATTTTGCACACCGGTGACATTACCCATCTCTCTAAAGAGGACGAGTTCGACACCGCCGATCAGGTGCTGAAGCGCCTGCCGTCGACTGTGCACTACGTACCGGGCGAGCACGACACGCTTGATGAAGGTGGTGGCAAAGCGTATCTGGCTCGATATGGTAAAGGCACAAAAGGCAACGGGTGGTACAGCTTCGATGACCATGGTGTGCATTTCATTGGCCTGGTAAATGTCTTTGATTTTCAGCCAGGTCGTGAAGCGACTCTCGGTGCTGACCAGTTGCAATGGTTGGCAGATGATTTACGCGCGGTAGCAACCAGCACGCCCGTCGTTGTGTTCACCCATATCCCGCTGTGGACTATCTATCAGCCTTGGGGTTGGGGAACCGAGGACGGTGATCAGGCCATCGCAATGCTTCGAAAGTATGGCTCGGTGACGGTCCTCAACGGTCACATTCATCAAGTCATTCAGAAGGTTGAGGGAAACATCACCTTCCACACTGCGCGCTCTACGTCTTATCCCCAACCGGCTCCAGGCACTGCCCCCGCCCCCGGTCCCATGACCGTGCCTGCGGATCAGTTGCGTAATTATCTGGGGATAACCGACGTCAAGGCGACACAAGGCGATCACCCGTTGGCATTGATCAACTCAACGCTTATTTAATGAACCTATCCCTATGAAAAAATATGCGCAGATGCTTGCCCTGAGCGGCTTGTTGGCCTCGGCCTCAACGTGGGCGCAAGACATACAAATCGACATAAAAGAGTTCATGTATTCGCCGAAAGAGCTAACGGTTGCGGTTGGCACAAAAGTGACCTGGGTGAATGATGATCAGGTGCCCCACACGGTCGCTGAAGTGAACAAGGTGTTCCGGTCAGGGGCATTGGATACCAATGACTCTTTTTCCTACACGTTCTTGATACCCGGCACATTTGAGTATTTCTGCATCTTGCACCCGCAAATGATTGGGAGCGTCAGGGTGACTCAATGAAAAAGTTGTAGGGGGGGCTAAATGACAAGGTCGTCACTGTGCACCCTCGGAAACGCAGAAAGCCGCGCAATGCGCGGCTTTCTTGCAAAGCGAATCAGCGGCTGAAGATCACCGCGAAGCGCTTATTTTTGCTGCGATAAAAACTCGATCAAATCACCGCGTTCCTTGGCATCCGGCAGGCCCTTGAACTTCATTTTATCTTCGGGCACTACGGCTTTTGGATTGGCGATGTAAGCGTCGAGCTTATCAGCAGTCCACTTCAGGTTCGCGGCCTTCATGGCGTCGGAATAGTCGAAGCCCGGCACGCTGGCCGATGGGCGACCGAGTACGCCGACCAGGCTGGGGCCTTTCTTGTTTTTCAACGGTTTGGCCAGGCTGTGACAGTCCGAGCAGTTGGCGTCGAACGAGTCAGCTCCGGCAGTCGCGTCGGCGGCGCTCGCAGGCGATGCAAACTGCGTCAGCGCCATGCATGTAAGCGCGGTCAAGACCAGTTTCTGAAGGGGTGCTGCTCTACGTGTTTGCATTTGAACCTCTCCGGCATGCATTAAAAGGCAGTCCATATCATCAGCATCAAGGTGTCGTTATCTGATGCATCGCGGCCATTGCCGTCGTAGTTAGTACTTGAACCGTTGTAGCGGCTATACATCGTGTATTGCGCGCCCAACCGTACGTTGGCCAGCGGCGCACCCCACGAATTTTCTTTGCCGAACGGTGACCAGTCGGCCTGAAGTATGTAGCCGCTGGTGTCCGTAAGGCCTGTGCGACTGCCGTCCAGAGGGTTCGATGTGAAGGCGGTGGTGTCTTCCTTGGAACCGAAGTTGTTGAAGTAGCCCAAGGTGACGCCGTAGGTATTGTCGAAGTAGTACGAGCCGTTCAGGTTCAGCGCGTTGGTCGTGTTGTCGCTACGACCAACATCCCCGGCAGCGAGCGAAGCATCCAGGGTCTTTTTCTCATGGATCAAGCTGCTGTTGAGAGTGAAGACATGGCGGCGAGTGCCCAGAAACTGGTAGCTCGCATCGACGCCGATATCCCGGTATTTATCCGTCGCTCCGGACGTCGAACCGGGGTGTATGTCGGCGTTCATGCCGAACAACCCGGCGCTGAAATTCTGCCGGTTAAATGAGTTGGTGTATGCCACGCGCCAATAGGGCGACAAACCACTTATCTGGCTCACGTCGGCGCTGGTTTGCGCCACGTTGGTCTTTTTCAGCATCCAAAGAGATTGGCTGCGGTAAGCGCCGAGTTCAACGTAGATGTTGTCGTCCCAGAAGGCGTAGCCCGTTAGCCCCATCACTTGGTGCTCCAGCCCTCCAGCAATAAGCGGCGAACCACTTGGGGCAGGCGCCAGCTCGGCTGTCATGTAGGGAAAGCCCCAGGCTGGCGTAGTGTTCCAGGGATCCTGGACCGTCGGATTGTTGTTCAGCGACAGACCAAAAACGGTGTCTTTTCCTGCCAGCGTGGTGGTTGTGGCATAACGCAGATCGACGTTATCAAGTACGGTTTTGCGATCAATGTCGGAGTAAGTGGCTTGAGCGAGGCCGCCAAAATGCTCGGACACACCGCCAGCGGCAAACACGGAGGCTTCCTGGAGCGACAAGTTGTCGTTCTTGCCATCGTAAGGGCCGGCATTGTCCGGAAGCTTTTTGCTCGTGTGCTCGACGGTACCGACCAGCATGGCCGACAACAGGGATTCTGGGCCACCTGCGTCGGAGCCGCCTTTTTCGGTATAGCCACCGATCTTGAATTTCTGGCCATACGGCGTGAGCTGCGGACCAAAGGCGCCAATATGGCACGCCGTGCAAGCCTGACCGGTCTGGCGGGCGAAGCTTGGCAAGGCATTGGCTTGGTACGGCAGGCTCAGGCAAAGCGCCAAAGCTGCCCAGCTACCCATGCGACTGCGCCTGATGCGCCGGTGAATCGAGGTGAGGGGATGATTATTGTCCGTGTACTGCATGACGTTTCCTTGCTGGCTCAGTGCGATTTTTTTACGTGTTGTGGCTGTTCCGGTACGTGTCCGTGCCCCATGTCGATAGCTTTGTTCAGCCCTTGTTTATGGGCGCAAGCGTTCTCAATAGGCGTACAGGAAGCATGGAGCGCAGGACGTCATCCTTACGCCAGAAGTGATGCCAAAGGGCTGCGCCGACATGCGCACCGATCAGCGCGATGAATAGCCATGCCAGGGTTTCGTGCACATCACCGAGTTGGTCAGCCAGATCACGGTTTTTTGCGATCAGCTCTGGCAAGTTCACTAGCCCGAAGAGACTGACGGCTTTACCCGCCGCATTGCTGAACAACCATCCGGTGACAGGCAGTGCCAACAAGAACAGATAGAGCGCCGTGTGCGCGGCCTGCGAAAGAAGACGAATGCCTTTCGGCAAACTGGCAGAGACATGCTCAGATGAAATGCGAAAGCGAGCGATCAGACGTGCCACAACAAGCAGCAAAATAACGACGCCGAAGGACCGGTGAAGGTTGAGCAGGAGAAGGCGTACTTCACTGGCCTCGACAACATCACGCAGCAGCACCGCGCAAACGGCGAAGATAATGATCCCGAAGGTTGTCCAGTGCAGAGCAATAGTCAGGTTGTGGTGCCTGGGGAAACGAATTTTCATGCTCATGCCTCGCGCGGCTAATGGTGAAAGCGACGCGAACTTGGCAGCTGAAGCTTAAGGGGATATTAAGATGTATCCAAACGTAACAAGCCCGTGCTTGAGCCGTTTGGTGGCGGCCGATCTGGCGACCATGAGTGAACGTCAGCTTCTTGCGCGGTCCTTAGCCGCCTAACTAGTTACGAAATGTGTCATTTGTTTCTATGCAGTACTTGTACAATCTTTTATTTGTGTATAGCTTTGCTGGCAGGTGGCGCAGGCAAAAAATATTGGCACCTTCCCGGTTGTTCGCAGAGTGAGTTGTACGAGCACGTTAGGAAGTGACGTTTTCACCTCTACTGTTTATTCGTACAACTTGGTGAAAATGGGTGCAAATTGGTTTCAATATAAGCAGGCTTGAGCATTTAAATGATATGACGACCTTTGCAGGCTTGGTGTTGTCATTCCACCTCCACGTGCATGAAGGATTAAAGTTTTGAAGTTCAACATTGCACGCTTGATGCTGTGTAGCGCGACCGTACTCATCCTTGTAGCGCTGGGTCTTTCATTGTGGACGTCTTATCAAGTCAACCGGTTAGACGATTTGGGCAAACAGCTGGGGAACCTCAGCGAGGCCCAGGAAGGCGCGCAAGAACTGCGCTACCACACAGCGCAGGTACAGCAGTTTTATACCGACGCCAGTTTGACCGGCGACCGAGAAGCTGCAAGCGAAGGCCACCAGCATTTTCAGCGGGCTCTCGAGAAACTGATTGAGCTTAAGCGTCTGGTTCCGGAACTCAGTCGTGAGCTGGAGGCTGCGCGTGAGCCGATGGAGCGGCTTGATAGCGTAGGCGAGCAAATGTTTCAGGCATACACCGTCTCAGGCAAAGTTGCTGGCGATAAAGTAATGGAGGCGTTTGACCGGCATTCGGATGAGGTTATCCGAAGCTTTGCGGCTCTTCACGGCCCCTTGGCTGAAAACTACAGAGCCAACCTCGCTATAACCGACACGGTACGCGAATCTCTTAAAGTTAATAATTTGCTGGCTTGGGCACTGGTGTTGGTGTTCATGCTCGGCACGCTATGGTTGATCAGTCGTCGAGTGCTGCCGCCGCTAAATCACTTGTCTCATTCATTGCAGGATTTGAGTGCGGGAACAGGCGATCTTAGCCATACCTTAGGCCAGGACAATGACGACGAAATCGGTGAAGTAGTCGCTGATTTCAATAAGTTTGTGGCTGGGCTGCGTCTGCAAATATCGACCGTGGCCGAAGTCGGTAACACCTTGGGCGACTCGTCCAGTCAGTTGGTCAATGACGCACAGGCTGCCGAGCAAAGCGCTGAAGTACTGCGCGTTGAAATTGAACAGGTGGCCACTGCTGTCAATCAGATGGCTGCAACGGTTCAAGGGGTCGCTTCCAATGCCCAGGCCAGCTCCACACAAACCGGCGATGCGGATCGCCAGGCGCAGGTGGCACTGGGTGCAATCAACCAGACAATCGCTGATATCCACACGTTGGCCGATGAGGTACGGGGGGCCGCCGAAGTCATTCAAGCCCTGGAAACACACTCGCGATCCATCGGTGGCGTTCTAGAAGTTATCCGCACTATTGCCGAACAGACCAATCTACTGGCGCTCAACGCTGCAATTGAAGCGGCGCGCGCGGGTGAGCAAGGTCGAGGTTTTGCTGTGGTCGCCGACGAGGTGCGGACGCTGGCCAGTCGAACGCAGGCTTCCACCCAGGAAATTCAAGGGATGATAGAGCGCCTGCAAAATACGTCCAGGCAAGCAGTGAAGGTCATGGAAGACAGTTGTGGACATGCCGAAAGAGGTGTCGTGCAGGTTGAATCAGCGGGTCAGGCTTTAATCCGCATCAGCACGCTGGTGGCATCCGTTTCGGAGATGAGTTCGCAGATCGCCGAGGCCGCACGTGAACAATCGACAGTCAGCGACGAAATCAACCAACGCATCAGTAATGTGGCCGACGTGGCGGTGCGGACTGTCAAACTGTCTGAAAGTACACTGGCCCGTGGTAAGGCGGCAGGTGAAGATGCCAAGCGGCTAGGAAAAGTTGTGAGTCAGTTTAAACTTTGATGGGATGTTTTTGACACAATATTCACATAAGCAATGTCACGGTGGTATTACTGTGAAAGTGCGTTATCTGACAATAATAAGGCGCTCATTATGACGTTACGAAATATCAAGCTGAATACAAGAGCCCTCATCAGTTTTGGCATCATCTGTCTCCTCCTGGTAGGGCTTGGCGGAACAGAACTCTATAAAATGAGCGCCATTAATACGTCAGTGATTGATCTTCAAACCAACTGGTTACCCAGTGTGCGCCAAGCCTCGAAAATCGAAGCCGCTGGCCTGCTTTATCGCCTCGATGCACGGCGTTTCGTGATGGATGACGACCGGCAAAGTGCCGCTTCACGAACAAAGTTGAATACGTTGAAGGCGACGTTGACACAGATTTCCGACGCGTATGCTCCCCTTGTTTCCAGTCCCGAAGAAGGGGATAAATATAAGCAAGTCAGCCGCAACGTCGCAGCATACGAAGCCAAAATAGACGAGCTCATGGAGCTCAGTAAGACGAAGCCTGTTGCAGAACTCACGGTGTTCATTCGCGACGTCACCAGCCCCTCGGCAAAAGCGCTGCAGGCCTCGGTTGATGACTTGATCCGACTGAATGAAGAGGGCGCTGAGCTGACGGGTCAGAGTGCGCGTAATAGTTTTGAAAGCGGATTGACCCTGACGATCGTATTTGTCGTTGGCGCGGTTATTATAACGATTTTGGTAGCTACTGCGTTTACCCGTAGTATTACCGTGCCTGTTCTGGCGCTGCTGGGTGCAACTAAGCAAATCGCTGCCGGGGACCTGCGGGCCGCAGTGGACGTCACGGGTTCAGATGAACTGACTGACCTTCAAACGGCGACGGCTGCGATGCTCCTAAGTCTCAAAACTACGATCCAGCATATATCGGATTCCTCCAGCCAACTGGCCTCCGCCGCAGAAGAGATGAGCGCGATCACGAAGGAGTCCACCGCGGGCATCCAGCAACAAAGCATGGAAACCGAACAAGCGGCTACCGCCGTTAATGAGATGACCGCCGCAGTGGAGGAAGTCGCGCGCAATGCCGTTTCGGCGTCGCATTCGACGCAGGCGTCCGAGCGCTCGGCTAAAACCGGGCAGGAAAGAGTTCGTCAGACCATTGGCTCGATTGAAAAGCTTAATTCGAGTGTCGATCAGACCAGTACTGAAGTGGAGGATCTGGCCCGGCAGGCTCAGGACATCGCCAAGGTACTTGATGTCATTCGCTCAATCGCTGAGCAAACCAACCTGCTGGCATTGAATGCCGCCATCGAGGCTGCACGTGCCGGCGAGCAAGGTCGTGGATTTGCTGTCGTCGCTGATGAAGTCAGGGCGCTTGCGCACCGTACTCAAACGTCTACCCACGAGATCGAGCAAATGATTCAGGTCATACAGGCCGGGTCGTATAAAGCGGTGCAATCGATGAAGCAAAGCAGCGGAGACGCTACTGCCACGCTTTCGATTGCCCATGAAGCCGGGGTCGCCATCTCGGAAATAGCTGCGGCCATTTCCGCTATTAATGAACGGAACCTGCTGATCGCGACCGCCTCGGAAGAACAGGCACACGTGGCGCGATCAGTGGATCAGAACCTCATCAGCATTCGCAACCTCTCCATCCAGAGCTCTTCGGCTGCCAGCCAGACATCTGTGGCCAGTGGCGAGCTCTCCAGGCTCGCGGTAGACCTGAACAGGTTGGTGTCGAGATTTTCTGTTTAAACGAATGACCGGGGGACTTTTCGGGGATCGTTTTAACTAAAACTCCGTAGAGCGGTAATGCCCACGCTTCATTACAAGCCGGTGTTCATCGTGCTTAAACGTATTGCAGTGACCGAGCTTTGCCTCGGGATGTACATTCATAAGTTTTGTGGCTCATGGGTCGACCACTCTTTCTGGAAGCCCAGCTTTCTGCTCAAAAGTGAAAGCGAACTGCAGCGGATTCTCGCATCCAATCTCTCCGAACTGTGGATTGATACGGATAAGGGGGGCGACACAGGCGCGGCTCAAACGGGCGAAGTATCAGAGGAGAGCGATACCGCTACTCAAGCACCTGAGCAGGTAGAAGAGGGCCTTACGCCGCCTCGAGTATCCCTGAAGGAAGAAATATCACAGGCATTGAAGCTGTGTTCTCGCTCCAAGGCAGCCGTTGTCGAGATGTTCAGTGATTTGCGTATGGGCCGCGCGGTCGAGCTGGAGGGCATCGGCGGACTGGTCGAGGACATCTCCAACTCGTTACTGCGCAATTCCCATGCGCTGATCAGCGTGGCGCGCTTGAAGCAGTCCGACGAATACACGTACATGCATTCGGTCGCCGTCTGTGGGTTGATGATCGCATTAGCCCGCCAACTGGGCTTTTCGGCTGAGCAGGTCAAGGAAGCCGGGATGGCGGGTTTGCTGCATGACGTAGGCAAGTTGGCCATCCCCATTGCCATCCTCAATAAGCCAGGCAAGCTCAGTGATACCGAGTTCGATACCATGCGCGGTCACCCCGAAGCGGGTGCGGAGATGTTGCTGGGGAGCCGACACTTCAGTGCTCGGGTACTGGATGTGTGCCTTCACCATCACGAAAAGTACGATGGCAGCGGTTACCCGCATCGGCTTGCTGGTGAGCAGATCAGCCTGTTCGCCCGGATGGGAGCTGTTTGCGATGTCTATGACGCGATAACGTCTGATCGCCCCTATAAAAAAGGTTGGTGCCCTGCGGACTCAATTCGAAAAATGGCCGAATGGGACGGCCATTTCGACAAGAAAATATTCCAGGCATTTGTGAAATGCATCGGCATCTATCCGGTCGGCACCTTGGTTCGCCTGGAAAGCGGGCGCATCGGCGTGGTCATTGAGCAGCACGACAAGTCGCTGCTGACACCGAAAGTGAAGGTGTTCTTTTCGGCTCGATCCAGAGTGCCCATTGAGCAAACCATAGTGGATCTGGCCAAGCGGGCGGGGGAGGACAGAATTATCAGTCGCGAGAGAGTTGAAGATTGGGGCTTCAAAGGCATCGACGAACTGTGGTCAGGCCTGGAGGCCAGCAAGACCTCACATTTCGACCCCAAATAGAAAGGCCTGTAATGAGGCTTGGCAGGGATCGATCCTGAGCCTGGGTCTATATGCCGAGAAACACAAAAGCCGCGCAGTGCGCGGCTTTTTGTATGGTGGGCCCAGTAGGACTCGAACCTACGACCAAGGGATTATGAGTCCCCTGCTCTAACCAACTGAGCTATAGGCCCTCAGTAGGTCGCGGATTATAACGATGGTTTCCCTGCTGTGCTATCCGAAAAATCCGAAACGTTCATAAGAAGAAACCTCGCACAGAATTCTTCTGCGCGCAGGGGCAGGCTGACGATGAAGCCCTGGATTTGTTCGCAGCCTTCTTGTGCAAGGAATTCCTGCTGTTCCAGGGTTTCTACGCCTTCGGCGATGACGGTCAGTTGCATGCTGCGTCCCAGGGCGATGATGGCGCGGACGATGGCGGCGTCGTGAGGGTCGTCGGGTAGGCCGCGGACGAAGGATTGGTCGATCTTCAGGATGTCCAGTGGCAGGCGTTTGAGGTAGCTGAGGGATGAGTAGCCAGTACCAAAGTCGTCGATGGCGAGCTGGACGCCGAGCTTTTTCAGTTTGTGCAGCACGGCGAGTGCGTCTTCGGCCTGACTCATGATGAAGTTTTCGGTGATTTCCAGTTGCAGGCAGCCGGGCTGGAGATTGGATTCTTTGAGCAGTTGTTCGATCCGTTGCAGCAGGTTGGGTTGGCGCAGCTGCATGCCAGCCAGGTTGACCGAGAGCGGTCCAAACGGTTTGTAGTTTTTGTTCCACTCGCACATCTGGCGGCAAGCGCTTTCCAGCACCCAGTCGCCGATCTGCAGGATCATGCCGTTTTCTTCAGCCAGGGGGATGAAGTGTTCCGGGGGCACGTCGCCGAGTGTTGGGTGACGCCAGCGAATCAGGGCTTCAGCCCCCACCAGCCGTTTTGACAGCAGGCACAGTTTCGGCTGATAGCAAAGGCTCAGTTCGTTGCGCTCCATGGCGCGCCTGAGCTCATGTTCCAGCGCAATTCGCTCGCTGGCCTGTGCGGTAAGGTCGCGGGTATAACTTTCGACCCGGTTGCGCCCTTTGGCTTTGGAGCGGTACATCGCGGCGTCGGCATTTTTGACCAGTGTGGCGACATCGCCGCCGTCGGCAGGGAAGAGGCTGGTGCCAATGCTCGCGCTGATGAAAAACTCGTGTTCGCCTGCCTGGAACGGCGCGCCGAAGCACGCCAACAGTTTGTTCGCGACCGTTTCGGCGTCGCCGGGATGTAGCAGGCCGGGCAGCAGGATGATGAACTCGTCGCCACCCAGGCGTGCGACCGTGTCCACGTCGCGCAGTTGCTCTTTGAGGCGCAACGCGATGCCTTTGAGCAGTAGATCACCCACCGGGTGGCCGAGGCTGTCGTTGATGTGCTTGAAGCGGTCCAGGTCGAGGAAAAGCACTGCGCCCTGGCCACAGACTTCCTCGCTATGGCTGAGCGCTGCTTGCAGGCGACTCTCGAACAGCGTGCGGTTGGGCAGACCGGTCAGCGGGTCGTGGTGAGCCTGATAGTCGAGACGTGCCTGTGCATGTTTGAGGCTGGAAATATCGGCGAACACCGCAACGAAATGGGTGATGACCTGCTCGGGGTTACGCACTGCGCTGATCGTCAGCCAGCTTGGATAAAGCTCGCCGTTCTTGCGCCTATTGCTGATTTCACCCTGCCAATGCCCTTCGTCCGTCAACTGGTACCACATGGCGGCGTAGAAGGCGCTGTCATGCTGGCCTGACGCGAGCAGACGTGGGGTCTGGCCGAGGGCTTCTTCTTCGCTGTAACCGGTGATTTCAGTAAACGCGCGGTTTACGGCGCTGATGTTCTGTTGGGTATCGGTGATCAAAACGCCCTCGGCCGTGCTCTCGAATACGGTGGCCGCGAGTTGCAGTTTCTCCTGCATTTGATGGCGTTCGGTGATGTCGCGGGCGATGGTCAGCATGCAGTCTTCACCGCCGATTGGCAGCGGCCTCGCGGACATTTCACACAGCCTGATCTGACCATCCCTGCGCCGAATGTGGGTGCTGAAGTCACGAACAAAACCATCGCGCTTGAGCTGCTCGATCATTTTGGCGCGCTCGTTCAGATCGACCCAGATTCCCAGATCGAGGGTCGAGCGATCCAAAGAGAGTGCGCTGTTGTAGCCAGTGATCCGGCTGAAGCCTTCATTGACTTCAATCAGCAGGCCATCGCTTTCGCGTGTGATGAGCAAGCCATCGGGGGAGGAGTGGAAGGCCTTGGCGAATTTCTCCTCGGATATTTGCAGTTGCTGTTGCGCTTCTTTGAGTGGGCTGATGTCACGCACGACCACCACGAGGGCCGGCGTCGAGTCGAGGTCAAATGGCTCGGCGGATATCAGTCCGGTGAACAGGCGTCCGTCCAGGCGGCGAAAGGGCATCTCCAGGTTGCGGATGCTGCCGCCCTGCAGGCGCATCAGCAGGCTTGGACCAATGCCGGGCACGCCCCAGATATTGAGCTGGGTTGCGGTTTTACCGATGACCTCCCCGGCAGCGATACCGACTTGTTCTTCAAACGCTTTGTTGGCCTCAAGCAGGCAGCCGTCGGAGAGGCGGGCGATCACCAGGATGTCCGGGCATTGCCTGAACACCGAGGCGAACTTCTCTTCAGATAGGCGCAGGGCGTGTTCCGTTTGTTTGGTTTCGCTGATGTCGATCATCAGACCGCGCATCACCGGTTCGTGGCCATGTTCGATCAGGCTGACAATATCCCGTACCCAGAGGGTTTTGCCGTCGGCTCTGATGACGCGATAGTCGAGGCTGTGGTCCCTGCGTAAACAGGTCTCCTGATTGCAAAACCGCTCTGCTTCTTCGATGTCTGCCGGGTGCACGATGCTTCGCCAGAACCCGGGTTTGAGCCAGTCGGCCAATGGATAACCGAGCAGATCTTCCGCGTGGGGGGAGACATAGCTGTAGGTGTAATCGCTCATGCTCGCTTCCCAGGCGATGGCCGAGAGGCTTTCGACCAACCCGCGATAGTGGTATTCGCTGCTGCGTAGCTCTTGTTCCAGATCCACTCGCCGCGATATTTCCGAGCTCAGTCTGCGATTGATGCGAATGACCACGATGAGCACGGTGGACAGCAGCAACAGCCCGGGAAGCCCGTAGCGCAGGAAGTTCTGCCAGAACCTGGGGTGATCAAGCACGCTGCCCACCCAACGCTCCTGAATGCTGCTGATTTCCGCTGGGCTCAGGTCGGCCAGCGCTTTATCCAGGATACCGGCCAACAAGGGTTGATCGTGCGGAACAGCCATTGCCAGTTGATAGCGATACGGTGTCTCACCGCTTACGTAGATGCCCCCAAGCTTGAGTTGACGCATGCTCCAGACGCTGGACGCCAGATCGCTCACGACGGCATCTACCTGGTCCGCGGCCAAGGCCTGAAGGGCGGAGCTGACGTTGGGCAGCGCGACCAGGTTTAGATCGGGGTGATGGGTGCGCAGGAGTTCGTGAGGTGCATAGTTGTCCACGACGGCAACTTTAAGGCCGTAAAGCTCTTGCAGGTTGTGCGGGTGTACGCTGCCTTCATGGGCAAGAATAACAATCGGGAAATCCAGGTAAGGGCGGGTAAACGATAGATAGTTCTGGCGCTCCGGTGTGGACATTATTCCTGGCAGTAAATCTATTTCACCTCGTTTGGCTTTGTTTAAAACCTCACTCCATCCGACCGCTTCGATCGGCTGCAATGAGACGGCGAGCCGCTGCTCGATAAGTGCAACGTAGTCCGCCGCAAGCCCTTGATAACGCCCATTTTCATCGCGAAATTCAAAAGGCGGCCATGTGGCGTCAACGCCGAGGCGAAGTTCTTTGTGTGAACTAAGCCAGGTATGTTCCTCATCAGAAAGGGTCAGGGCGTTGGCCGTTACTGTCGCGCCGATCATGTAAAAGAAAATAATGGCCGGCAGTCGTGGCATGGCAGCCTCAATTAGGCAAAAGGATGTAATCCGAGTGTAGTCGGGCGCCGGAGGAGGTGGGCAAACTTAATTCTGCACAATGCAAAACCCCCAGCAAGGCCGGGGGTTTTGTTGTATCGGGTCTACGTATTACTCGTCGAGGAACGAACGTAGATGTTCGCTTCTCGTCGGGTGACGCAACTTGCGTAGCGCCTTGGCTTCGATCTGACGAATCCGCTCACGGGTTACGTCAAACTGCTTACCGACCTCTTCAAGCGTGTGGTCGGTGTTCATGTCGATGCCGAAGCGCATGCGCAGAACCTTGGCTTCGCGAGCGGTCAAGCCCGAGAGCACTTCGCGCGTCGCTTCCTTGAGGCTTTCGACCGTGGCGACATCGATTGGCGACTGCATAGTCGAGTCTTCGATGAAGTCACCCAGGTGCGAATCTTCGTCGTCACCGATCGGGGTTTCCATGGAGATCGGCTCTTTAGCGATCTTCAATACCTTGCGGATTTTGTCCTCAGGCATTTCCATGCGTTCGCCCAGCTCTTCCGGGGTCGGTTCGCGACCCATTTCCTGCAGCATCTGCCGGGAAATACGGTTGAGCTTGTTGATCGTCTCGATCATGTGCACCGGGATACGGATGGTGCGTGCCTGGTCGGCAATCGAGCGGGTAATCGCTTGACGGATCCACCAGGTGGCATAAGTCGAGAACTTGTAACCACGACGGTATTCGAACTTGTCCACCGCTTTCATCAAGCCGATGTTGCCTTCCTGGATCAGATCGAGGAACTGCAGGCCACGGTTGGTGTACTTCTTGGCGATGGAGATCACCAGACGCAAGTTAGCTTCAACCATCTCTTTCTTCGCGCGGCGGGCTTTAGCCTCACCGATCGACATGCGACGGTTGATGTCCTTGATCTCGGAAATCTTTAAACCTGTTTCGGTTTCGAGTGCGATCAGCTTTTGCTGGCAACGCTGGATATCCGGTTGCAGGCGACCAATGGCTTCAGCATATTTGCCTTTGCCTTTAGCCAGCCCATCGGTCCAGCTCTCGTCGATTTCATTGCCCGGGAAGAGGCGAAGGAAATCGGCGCGTGGCATACGTGCATCACGTACACACAGCTGCATGATGGCGCGTTCCTGAGCGCGCAAGCGATCAAGTGCACTGCGAACTCGCTCGACCAGGCCTTCAAACTGTTTAGGAACCAGTTTGATCGGCATGAACAGCAGTGCCAGTGCAACCAGCTCGGCGGTTGCCTGCTTGCTGCCACGGCCGTGCTTCTTCAATGCCTTGCGGGCAATTTCCATTTGATCGGAAACTGCACCGAAGCGCTGCTGAGCAATGATCGGATCCGGACCGCT
This sequence comes from Pseudomonas sp. UMAB-08, assembly GCF_900095225.1. Classification (GTDB taxonomy): domain Bacteria; phylum Pseudomonadota; class Gammaproteobacteria; order Pseudomonadales; family Pseudomonadaceae; genus Aquipseudomonas. The sequence continues at coordinate 50,959 of NZ_LT607435.1, read as the reverse complement.
TTCGACTTCTTCTTCGTCGTCGGTTGCGGTTTCGTCCTTCTCTTCCTCGTCGTCGTCACCTTCAGCAGCTTTCGCTGTTTTCGGGTCGACAGGCGGCGGCACTTCGGCTGGCGGCGCAATGCCGTCATCCGGGTCGATGTAACCGCTCAGAACATCGGAAAGACGCCCACCTTCGGTCGTGACTCGTGTGTATTCGGAGAGAATATGGTCAACCGTGCCAGGGAAGTGCGCGATTGCGCCCATCACTTCACGGATGCCCTCTTCGATACGTTTGGCGATTTCAATTTCGCCTTCACGGGTCAGAAGCTCAACGGTACCCATTTCGCGCATGTACATGCGCACTGGGTCAGTCGTGCGACCGATGTCGGTCTCGACCGCTGCCAACGCTGCGGCCGCTTCTTCAGCGGCTGCCTCGTCGGTATCGGCGTCGGCCAACATAAGGGCGTCCGCATCCGGCGCGCTCTCGTGTACGGGAATCCCCATGTCATTAATCATGCGGATGATGTCTTCCACCTGTTCCGGATCTGAAATATCCTCCGGCAGGTGGTCGTTGACCTCTGCGTAAGTCAGATACTTCTGCTCACGACCCAGGGTGATCAACTCTTTGATACGAGACTGCTGTTGCGCTTTTCCGGACATAACACCCTATCCACTGAAGGTCTTGGCGGGCAAAAAACAAGCCGAGGATTATACCCGAGCTATGACCTCACGCGCCAGTTGAGGTCGGGGTTTGTGCAGGAACTTTGCGTTTTAACAGGTTGAGCAGCTGGACTTTCTCTTCCGCATTCAACCCTGTTTGACGTTCTTTCCTGATCAGATGTTCCAGGCTACGCTCGCGTTGGCGGGCGGATAAGCTAGTTATAGTGTCGAAAAACTGTTGTTCAAGGTTGTCGGCCTCAATCAGCCATTCTTTCTCTGCTAATGCGCGCAACAGTCGGCCTTGTTCGGTGCCATGCCAGCGCGCAATCAATTGAAGTGAACGCAACGTGGGGTTTTTCTGCAGTGCTTCGAGCAGAGAAACCAGTAGCTGCGCGTAAATATGGTCTTCTGCGGCCAGCTGGCTGGCATCTTCGACTTTCGCTGCCAGTTGCGGGTGGTGCAGAAGTGTTCTGAGCGCAGTCAGCGTCGGTGGTTCCACCGTCGCGGGTGTGCGTGGGCCGCGGGGCTCGAAGTCAGGCCGTTTGCCTTTCTTGTCCCAGGGTTTTTTATCCCACTTCTTTTGACCGCCGGCTTTCTTTGGCGTCCATTCCGGCTGCGCTTCGTAGGCGTTGTGAGGCTGATAATCAGCGTAGTCGGGAATGGCGTCGTAATCTATGTTCGGGTCATAACTGGGTGGCGCTTCTGCGGGTGCGCTCTGCACCAACTGATGGACGGCTTCGCTGTTCAGCCCGGTAATCTCACTCAGGCGTTGACGCATGAGCGTACGTAAGTTGGCGCCCGGCACCTTGTCGATCAGCGGTGCGGCCAGGGTCGCCATGTGGGCCTTCCCCTCCAGCGAGCGCGGATCGGCTTCTTTGGTCAGTTGCTCAAAAAAATAATCAGCCAGCGGTTGCGCGTGCTGGTTGATCCGAGCCTTGAATGCATCGGTCCCTTCCGAGCGGACCAGCGTATCCGGGTCTTCGCCTTCAGGCAGAAACAGGAAGCGCGCGCGTCGTCCATCTTGAAGGCTCGACAGTGCAGCTTCCAGTGCGCGCCAGGCGGCATTGCGGCCGGCCTGGTCGCCGTCGAAACAGAACAGTACGTTGGGCACTACCCTGAAGAGCCGCTTAAGGTGCTCTTCGCTGGTCGCTGTCCCCAGCGTGGCGACGGCATTGCGCAAGCCTTGCTGGGCGAGGGCGATGACGTCCATGTAGCCTTCGACCACGATGATTTCATCGAGGTTGCGGTTGTACTTGCGTGCTTCGAACAGGCCGTAGAGTTCCTGTCCTTTGTGAAACACCGGTGTTTCCGGTGAGTTCAGGTATTTGGGTTTGTCGTCGCCCAATACTCGACCGCCAAACGCAATGACCCGGCCACGACTGTCGCGGATCGGGAACATCACGCGGTCGCGGAAGCGGTCATAACGCTTGCCGGTCTCGGCATTTTCAATCAGCAGGCCCGCGTCGATCATGGCCTTTTGCTGCAGTGTGTCGCTGCTCAAATGCTTGTACAGGTTGTCCCAGCCCGGTGGAGCAAATCCCAGGCCGAAATCGCGCGCGATCTCGCCGGACAGGCCTCGGCCTTTCAGGTAGTCCACCGCGGATTTGCGCGTCGGATGGCTTTTAAGGGCTTGGCGATAAAACTCGGCGGCTGCCGTCAGGAGCGGATACAGCGGCGAGTCGGTCGGCTGACGTGGCTTTTGACCTTTGACGCCTTGTTCGTGCGGGACTTCCATGCCGGCGGCTTTGGCCAGTTCCTCGACGGCCTGGGGAAAATCCAGGTTGTCGTGGTCCATCATGAAACCGAGGGCATTGCCGCCTGCACCGCAACCAAAGCAGTAATAGAACTGTTTGTCCGGGCTGACGCTGAACGAAGGGGTTTTTTCTTTATGGAACGGGCAGCAGGCGCTGTAGTTCTTCCCGGTTTTCTTCAATTGCAGACGTGAACTGACAACATCGACGATGTCGGTGCGGTTCAGAAGGTCGTCAATAAAGCTCTGGGGAATTAGCCCGGCCATGGCGTTCTCATCATCAGGCGGCCCGCCAGCAAAATCGTGGCGAAACTAAAACGTAACGACATTGGCCTTTGCGGACCATTGTGTTCACTAAACTGATATTGGGAGACGCTGCCTTGATTGAGCTTCTTTCGAAGATCAGCGAGGCGTGCTCGTCGTGTGCCTTGATTCGTTCGTCAGTGTAGACGCGATCAACGCAGCCTGAATCAGACTAGACGTGCCTTGACGGGGTTTGTCTGAGACGCAGTTGACGTGCACCTGCGGCTTAGACAGCCTCTGTCAATGAATCTTGAGGCTTGATGTGCAACTGCCGGCAGCCCGGCTTTGAGGCCGGGCGTGGCAGAAACTTGCGACGGACGTCTGTAAATTAATACAGACGAACGGCACGGCGCTGTTCGCGCTGTACTTTCTTCGCGTGACGCTTAACAGCAGCTGCTGCTTTACGTTTACGCTCCGAAGTCGGCTTCTCGTAAAATTCGCGGCTACGAACTTCAGCCAGAACACCGGCTTTTTCGCAGGAGCGCTTGAAACGACGCAGAGCTACGTCGAAGGGTTCGTTCTCTTTAACTTTGACGGCTGGCATCCAGAGCTACCTTCATTCATTACCGGGGTCAACGACTCGTGCAAAAACTGCACATAAGTTCGTCGGTTTTTAAGGGTTGCGGATGTTAACCCCTCATTGAGAGGAATGCAAAGCCTCTGATCGAAAACCGCTAGTCGGGGGCTGGAGTGGCGACTATTATGCGCGCCTTCGAATAAGGCGCAAACCCATGCTAGTACTGGGATTAGAAACCTCCTGCGACGAAACCGGTGTCGCACTTTATGACAGTGAACGGGGCCTGCTGGCCGACGCATTGTTCAGCCAGATCGACCTGCATCGCGCGTACGGCGGGGTTGTACCCGAGCTGGCTTCGCGTGATCACGTCAAGCGTATGCTGCCGCTGATCCGCCAGGTGCTGGCTGAAGCAGACTGTGTCGCCACCGAAATCGACGCCATCGCGTACACCGCCGGTCCGGGTTTGGTCGGGGCGTTGCTGGTAGGCGCCTCCTGCGCACAGGCGCTGGCCTTTGCCTGGGGCATCCCAGCCTTGGGCGTGCATCACATGGAGGGGCATCTCCTGGCGCCAATGCTCGAAGAGCAGCCGCCCGAGTTCCCGTTCGTCGCTTTGTTGGTTTCCGGCGGCCATACGCAGTTGGTTCGGGTCGATGGTATCGGTCTGTATGAAGTGTTGGGCGAGACGCTGGATGATGCCGCTGGTGAGGCGTTCGACAAAACCGCGAAGATGATGGGCCTGCACTATCCTGGCGGCCCGGAGATTGCGCGACTCGCGAGCCGGGGCGTGGCAGGGCGTTTCGTCTTCCCGCGGCCGATGACCGACCGACCGGGCCTGGCGTTCAGCTTCAGCGGTCTTAAAACCTTCGCCTTGAACACCTGGCATCAGTGCCAAAGCGCTGGAGACGACGGTGAGCAAACCCGTTGCGACATCTCTCTGGCCTTCCAGCATGCGGTGGTAGAGACTTTGACCATCAAGTGCAAGCGCGCCCTCAAGCAGACTGGTCTCAAGCGTCTGGTCATCGCTGGCGGCGTCAGTGCCAATACAGCGTTGCGCCTGTCGCTGGAAAAAATGCTCGGCGAACTGCATGGCAATGTTTTTTACGCGCGGCCCGAGTTCTGCACCGACAACGGCGCGATGATTGCGTTTGCCGGTTGTCAGCGTCTTCTGGCGGGGCAGAAAGAGGATTTGAGCATCAGCGTGCAGGCCCGCTGGCCGATGGAGCAATTGTCAGGGCTGTAACGGCGTCAACCTGAGTCCAGTTCATGGCGATGATTCAAAAATGCCGTTCGCGCCCGGCAAACAGGTCGCGTAAATTGCCGCGATGGCGCCACACGATCAATAGGGTGAGGATGCTCATCGGCAGTAGCGCTTGAGGCTCCTGCCACGCCAGTAATGGCAGGGTCAGCGGGGTGGCGATCAGCGCCGCGAGTGAGCTGGTGCGGGTCAGGTAGAACACGAGCAGCCAAGCGCAGATAGCCAGCGCTGCAGCAGGTGGGAACAGGCCCAGCAGCATGCCTGCCGCCGTGGCAACACCCTTGCCGCCACGAAAGCGAAAGTACACCGGAAACAAGTGACCCAGGACTGCGCAAAGGCCTATCCAGGCTTGCTGTTGAGGATCAAGGTCGAGCAGTCGGGCGGCCAGGACGGGGAGTAGACTTTTACAAACGTCGCCGATCAGGGTTAGAACGGCGAGCTTTTTGCCCGCCAGACGCAACATATTGGTCGCGCCGGCATTGCCGGAACCGCTGGCGCGCGGGTCGGGGCTGCCAGTGAGGCGGCTGAGTAAAATGGCGAAGGACAGTGAGCCAAGCAGGTAGGCGAGGGTCGCCAGTAACCAAAACATGCTAACTATTCCGGGCGAGGACGCCCTGATTCTAACGGCGCATCGCGCCCTTGTCGTGCAGCGGAGAAAAGTGCTTGGACAGAGTTTTTATCGAGGGTCTGGAAGTCGATACGGTTATCGGCGCCTATGACTGGGAACGTGGCATTCGCCAGTGCCTGCGTCTGGACCTGAGTTTTGCCTGGGACATTCGGCCTGCTGCGGCGGGCGATGATCTGAGCAAGGCGCTCGACTACGCTAGTGTCTCGGCACGAATTCAGGCGTTTGCCGAAGACGCCAAATTCCAGCTGGTCGAGACGTTTGCCGAGCGCCTGGCTGAGGTGTTGATGAGTGAATTCCAGATTCCCTGGCTGCACCTCAAACTGACCAAGCCAGGCGCCGTTGCGGCGGCTACAGGTGTGGGCGTGGAGATCGAGCGCGGATGTCGCTAACCCAGATATTCCTAGGCCTCGGCAGCAATATCGAGCGCGAAAAGCACCTGCGCGCGGGGCTTGAAGCGCTTGATGGATTCTTGCAGCAGATGACCTGTTCGCCGGTATTCGAAAGTCAGCCGGTGGGGATCAAAAGCGGGCCATTTTTTAATCTGGTGGTGACGGGGTATACCGACCTGCCGCTGATGGAGCTGGACCGCCGTTTGAAATTCATCGAGGCGGATAACGGTCGCTATGCCCCGGAGCGCCGGGGCTTGCCGTTGGATATCGACGTGCTGCTCTACGGTGAGCAGGTCGGTAATTTCGATGGCTTGATTCTGCCCCGTGCGGAAATCCTGAAAAATGCGTTCGTGCTTTGGCCGTTGTCGTTGATCGCGCCAGAGCGGCTGCACCCTGGTGTGAACAAGGCCTTCAAGGATTTGTGGCGGGATGCGCAGATTGATCAGGTGCTGGCGCCGGTTGCATTTGAGTGGCGCGGGATGTCGTTGACGCCTGAGGCTCTGTTAAGCACTCATCCCTAGCGATACACAGGCTTGGTCCTGGTATCGCAGGTCTCAAGCGTTGTACGTCGCCTTGTAAGCTTGCACCGCCTTCAGACGCTCCTGCTTCAACGCTTCGCCCAGCTCCGGCCCTTCGTAGCCCTGATCGCGCAACGGCTGCACGGCCACGGTTCGTGCAGCGTTGGCGGCCCCTCGCAGATACTCGGCCTGGGGGTAATCGCGCTGTTCGAAGCCCAGGCGGCCTCGGGCATCCATCTCGCACCCGGCGATAAACTCCTCGAAGCGTTGTGGCCGACGATAGATGTCGAAGCTTTGCATCAGTTCAAACAGCGTCGACGCTTTTAGCTCCAGCGCTCGGTGTCCATGGGTGTGGTACTGGCCGACCAGCATTGCCAGCTCCTGACAATCCCGGGGAACCTTGAAGCGTGCATTCACGGCTTTGATCAGGCGCAGGCCTGTGTGCTCGTGAGCGATGTGCCGAGGCCATTCGCTTTCCGGTGTCAGGCCTTTCCCCAAATCATGCAGCAGGCATGCCCAGCGCACGCTCAGCGGCTGATGATGGAGTGCGGCCTGCTCCAGGACGCTGAGCACGTGCTGACCCGTGTCGATTTCCGGATGGTGGGTTGCGGGCTGCGGTACGCCGAACAATGCATCGACTTCCGGAAACAGCACCTTCAGTGCCCCGCACTCGCGCAGCACCTGGATGAACACCTGGGGCTGATTTTCCATCAGGGCGCGGGAGATTTCCTTCCAGCTGCGCTCGGGGGTCAGGGCCTCCAGTTCGCCAGACGCGCTGAGCTGCTGCATCAGCGTCATCGTCTCGGGTGCGATGGTGAAGCCGTCCGCGGCATAGCGTGCGGCAAAGCGGGCGACACGCAGTACGCGCAAAGGATCTTCGGCGAACGCCGGTGATACATGACGTAAAATGCGCGCTTTAAGATCTTCTTGGCCGTGGTAGGGATCAGTCAATCGACCCTGCGCATCTTCCGCAATGGCGTTGATCGTGAGGTCCCGACGAATCAAATCTTCTTCAAGGCTGACCTCTGGATCCGCGTGGAAGATGAACCCGCCATAGCCTGTGCCGCTCTTGCGTTCCGTTCGGGCAAGGGCATATTCCTCCCCGGTTTTCGGGTGCAGAAATACCGGGAAATCAGCACCAACCGGGCGGAAACCCTGGCTGAGCATTTCATCGGCGGTTGCGCCCACCACGACCCAGTCAGTATCGGCGACGGTCTTGCCCAACAGGCGATCACGTACTGCGCCGCCCACTTTATAAATCTGCATAAAAAACCTCCGTAAGCGCGACAGGATAACCCTTGCGACGCACTCACGGAGGTTAAAACAGAAAACGCTTACAACCGTTTATAGGTGGATGACGGCCAAGTCGAGCCGGGGATATTCACTGTCGGCATGCTCTCCTTTGGGGGGGACATGATGGGTTTTCATGATCTGATCGCCCTGCAGTGTCTCCAGATGAATATCAAAGCCCCACAAGCGATGCAGGTGCTTGAGCACTTCCTCCGTGGAATCTCCCAGCGGTTTGCGATCGTGCTGTTGGTGGCGCAGGGTCAGAGAGCGGTCGCCACGGCGGTCGATGCTGAAGATCTGCACGTTTGGTTCGCGGTTACCCAGGTTGTACTGGGCGGCCAGGGTTTCCCGAATGGTTTTGTACCCCGGTTCGTCATGGATGGCGGGAACGAGCAGGTCGTCCTTTTGATCGTCGTCCATGATGCTGAACAGTTTCAGGTCGCGAATCACCTTGGGCGACAGGTACTGCAGGATAAAACTCTCGTCCTTGAAGCTGCTCATGGCGAACTTGATGGTGGCCAGCCAATCGCTGCCGGCGATGTCCGGGAACCAGTGGCGGTCTTCATCGGTGGGGTGCTCGCAAATCCGCCGGATATCCCGGTACATGGCGAACCCCAGGGTGTAGGGGTTGATACCGTTGTAATACGGGCTGTCGAAGCCCGGCTGGTAGATGACGCTGGTGTGCGATGTCAGGAACTCCATCATGAAGCCGTCGGTCACCAAGCCTTCATCATAGAGATCGTTCATCAGGGTGTAGTGCCAAAAGGTCGCCCAGCCTTCGTTCATCACCTGGGTCTGACGTTGCGGATAAAAGTACTGCGCGATCTTGCGCACGATCCGCACCACCTCCCTCTGCCAGGGCTCCAGCAGTGGCGCATGTTTTTCGATGAAGTACAGGATGTTTTCCTGTGGCTCGGAGGGGAAGCGAGCATTGTCCTTGTCGCTGTTCTTGTCCGCGCCTTTCGGAATGGTCCGCCACAGATCGTTGATCTGCTTCTGCAGATGTTCTTCACGGTCTTTCTGCCGCCGGCGTTCTTCCTCGGCGGAAATAGGGTAAGGGCGTTTGTAACGGTCAACGCCGTAGTTCATCAATGCGTGACAAGAGTCGAGCAAGTCTTCTACCGCGTCGATGCCATGCCGCTCTTCACACTGCATGATGTACTGCTTGGCGAACACCAGGTAATCGATGATCGAGCTGGCGTCCGTCCAGGTGCGAAACAAGTAATTACCTTTGAAGAAGCTGTTATGCCCGTAGCAGGCATGCGCCACGACCAGCGCCTGCATGCAGATGGTGTTTTCTTCCATCAGGTAAGCGATGCAGGGATCCGAGTTGATGACGATTTCATAGGCCAGCCCCATCTGGCCACGACTGTAGGATTTCTCGGTGCTGAGGAAGTGCTTGCCGTAGGACCAATGGTGATAACCCAGTGGCATGCCGACAGACGCGTAAGCATCCATCATCTGCTCCGCGGTGATCACCTCGATCTGGTTGGGGTAGGTGTCCAGGGCGTAACGCTTGGCAATACGACCGATCTCCCGGTCGTAGGCCTGGATCAGTTCGAATGTCCACTCTGAGCCCGTGGACAGGGGTTGGCGCTTCTGCTCTCTAGCGGTCATGTTGCTAACCTGCGCTGGAAGAGTTCACGGAATACCGGATAGATATCACCGGCCGAGACCAGCTGTTGCTGGGCAAACGTATCAGAGAACGCTTCACTGATGCGCTCGTATTCAAACCACAGCGCTTGATGCTCGCGAGGGGTGATCTCCACGTAAGTGTAGTACTGCACGAAGGGCATGATCTGCTTGATCAATATGTCGCGGCAGATCGGTGAGTCATCGTTCCAGTTGTCGCCGTCCGAAGCTTGCGCCGCGTAAATGTTCCATTCGTTGGTCGGGTACCGCGCGGCCATGATCTCCTGCATGAGTTTCAGCGCGCTGGAAACAATGGTGCCGCCGGTTTCCCGGGAATAGAAAAATTCCTCCTCGTCGACTTCGCGGGCGCTGGTGTGATGGCGAATGAACACGACTTCAATTTTGTCGTAGTTACGTTTGAGGAACAGGTACAGCAGGATAAAGAAACGCTTGGCGATGTCCTTGGTCGCTTGGGTCATGGAGCCGGAAACGTCCATCAGGCAGAACATCACTGCCTTGGAGCTGGGGTTGGGTTGCTTGACCAGCAGGTTGTACTTGAGGTCGAAAGTGTCCAAGTAGGGCACTCGACGAATACGGGCGTTGAGTCGCTCAATTTCGGCCTCAAGCGCCTGAATGTCGCCGAAGTTGTCGGGTTCTTCGCGCTTCATGCGCTCCAGTTCACTAACGGCTTCGCGCAGTTTTGCGCGGCTGCTGCCGGACAATGCAATGCGTCGTGCATGGGCTGAGCGCAGGGTGCGGATGATGTTGATCCGTGAAGGGTTGCCTTCGTTGCTGATCCCCGCGCGCACGGTTTTAAAGGTGTCGGTGCCCATCAGGTTGCGCTTGACCAGGTTGGGCAGTTCGAGGTCTTCGAACATGAATTCCAGAAACTCTTCCTGGGTAATCTGGAAGACGAACTCATCCATGCCTTCGCCTGAGTTGCTGGCCTTGCCCGCGCCTTTACCGCCACCGCCTCCTTGTGGGCGGGCGATATGCTCGCCTGTGGTGAATTCCTTGTTACCCGGATGAACGACGGTCTGTTTGCCGCCGCGACCATGATGAAGCACCGGTTCGTCGATATCGCGACCGGGAATACTGATCTGTTCGCCGTGCTCCATGTCGGTAATGGATCGGCGGCTGACCGCCTCTTCGACGGCTTTTTTGATGTGGTCACGGTAACGCCGCAGGAAACGCTGGCGGTTTACCGTGCTCTTGTTCTTGCCATTGAGACGTCGGTCGATCACATAACTCATGACTGCTCCTTCGAAGCTGTCTTGAAAAATGGCGGGCTGGCATGACGTTTAGAACAATGTGACGGGCGTGCGCCACTTTTGCTCTGCCTGAGCCTCGCTGTCGATTTCTAAAACAACCTCTTGGAGCCTGTGTAGCAGAAAACGCTGACACAGGCTCTCGGCTAACGACAACCGGTGTAACCGGCAGCGGGTTATTGTGATTTTCTAACCCGCAGATACCACTCGGACAGCAGTCGTACCTGTTTGTCGGTGTAACCGCGCTCGACCATCCGTGTGACGAAGTCGTTGTGTTTTTGTTGATCCTCTTTGCTGGCTTTGGCGTTGAAGCTGATGACCGGCAGCAGGTCCTCGGTGTTCGAGAACATTTTTTTCTCGATCACCACCCGCAGTTTTTCGTAGCTGAGCCACGTTGGATTTTTGCCGTTGTTGTTAGCCCGCGCACGCAATACGAAGTTGACGATTTCGTTGCGGAAATCCTTTGGATTGCTGATACCGGCAGGTTTTTCGATTTTTTCCAGTTCCTCGTTCAGCGCGACACGATTGAGGATTTCGCCGGTTTCCGGATCGCGGTACTCCTGATCCTGAATCCAGAAGTCTGCGTAGAGCACGTAGCGGTCGAAAATGTTCTGGCCGTATTCGCTGTAGGACTCCAGGTAGGCGGTCTGGATTTCCTTGCCAATGAACTCGATGTAGCGCGGCGCCAGGTACTCTTTGATGAAGCGCAGATAACGTTCGCGGGTTTCCGCCGGGAATTGCTCCTGCTCGATCTGTTGTTCGAGCACGTACAGCAGGTGAACCGGGTTGGCGGCGATTTCATGCGGGTCGAAGTTGAAGACTTTCGACAGGATCTTGAACGCGAAGCGCGTCGACAGGCCGTTCATCCCTTCATCGACACCGGCGTTGTCACGGTACTCCTGAATGGACTTGGCTTTTGGGTCGGTGTCTTTGAGGTTCTCACCGTCATACACCCGCATCTTCGAGTAGATGTTCGAGTTTTCGGGCTCTTTGAGGCGCGACAGTACGGTGAACTGTGCCAGCATTTTCAGGGTGTCAGGCGCGCAGTGGGCGTTGGCCAGCGAGCTGTTGAAAAGGAGCTTGTCGTAGATTTTGATCTCATCGCTGACCCGCAAGCAGTACGGCACTTTGACGATGTAGATTCGGTCGATGAAGGCTTCGTTGTTCTTGTTGTTACGGAAACTGTGCCATTCCGATTCGTTGGAGTGGGCCAGCAGGATGCCGGTGAACGGGATCGAGCCCAGGCCTTCAGTGCTGTTGTAGTTACCTTCCTGAGTGGCGGTCAGCAACGGGTGCAGGACTTTGATCGGCGCCTTGAACATTTCGACGAATTCCATCAGGCCCTGGTTGGCCCGGCAGAGTGCCCCGGAGTAGCTATAGGCATCAGCGTCGTTCTGAGGGAATTCTTCCAGCTTGCGGATATCGACCTTGCCCACCAGCGCAGAAATATCCTGGTTGTTCTCGTCCCCTGGTTCTGTTTTCGCCACGGCGATCTGGTTGAGGATGGACGGGTACAGCTTGACCACGCGGAACTGACTGATGTCACCCCCGAACTCGGCCAGGCGTTTGGTGGCCCAAGGCGACATGATGGTGTTCAGGTAGCGCCGAGGGATTCCAAAGTCTTCCTCGAGAATCGCACCGTCTTCAGTCGCATTGAACAGACCGAGCGGTGACTCGAAAACGGGTGAGCCTTTGATGGCGTAGAAGGGCACTTTCTCGATCAGCTGTTTGAGCTTTTCAGCCAGCGACGATTTACCGCCACCCACGGGGCCGAGCAGATAGAGGATTTGTTTCTTCTCCTCGAGGCCCTGCGCGGCATGCCGGAAGTAGGAGACGATCTGATCGATGCATTCTTCCATGCCATGGAAGTCTTCGAACGCCGGGTAGCGGCGGATCACCTTGTTGGAGAAAATCCTGGATAACCGTGAGTTGGCCGAGGTATCCAGCAGCTCAGGCTCGCCTATAGCCAGCAGAAGACGTTCTGCGGCAGAGGCATAGGCGCTACGGTCGCTTTTGCAGAGCTCTAGATACTCCTGTAACGAGAGCTCTTCCTGGCGTGTCGATTCAAAGCGTTGTTGGAAGTGGCTAAAAATACTCATGACGTCACCTCGCTCGATACGTGGAGCCGGCGGCGGATCGTCAGTCGATGCTGGCATACAGCTGAAATCCAGCTGCTGTTTACCCCCCAGAACACCATATAGTTACTACCGATGACCCGCGCGCCGGTGTACCGGCTCTCCCCTGATTTGGATGGCCTACGGCTAAGGATAGTTCGGAATCAGAAAGAGAAAGAAGGGATGAGCAATAAGTCTGTCTGACCGTCTGTCAGTTCGAGGCCCAAGCCCGCATGGGGCGCGGGATCGGGCAATATAAAAAAAATTATTCCGGGGTGCTTTGCGCGGTTTCGTCGGGATAGGTGCTGCGCCATAACTCAAAACCGCCATCCAGGCTGTAAACATCCGAAAAACCCTGCCCCACGAGATAGGCTGCGGCGCTTTGGCTGGAGTTGCCGTGATAGCAGACGACCACCAAGGGTTTGTCCAGGTCGGCCTTGGCGATAAAGTCGGCGATGGAGTGGTTATCCAGGCGCTGCGAGCCGGGGATGTGTTGGGCGTCAAACGCCTGGGGGTCGCGTACGTCGACCAATACGGCGCCTTGTTCGCGCAGGGAGTGGGCTTGCGCGGGAGGGATGCGCTTGAACTCGGTCATGGACTGGGCTCCTTGGGGTTTGGCTGAAAAGTGGATTCTAACGCTTGTTGGTGGTGTGTAACCCTGCACCCATAACTGACGCAGGGTTGGCGCGTGCCAAGCCCTTGTTGTCGCAATCGCAACGGTGCAGTTCGCCGCTGTCAACGTTGAGCAAGGTCATGGCGCTGCCCCAGACGCAGCCCGTATCGAGCGCAATCACGTTGGGTTCGCTGGACTTGCCTTCAAGGGCTGCCCAATGGCCGAAGATAATCTTCACGTCACTGGTTTTACGATCCTTGTAACTGAACCATGGGGCATAACCGGGCGGGGCGGTGTCTGCACCTTCCTTGCCCTTGAGGTCGAGCTTGCCGTCGCTGGTGCAGAAACGCATGCGTGTGAAGTAGTTGGTGATCACCAGTAGTCGCGTCACGCCGCGCAGGTCTTTGTCCCACTTGGCAGGTTCGTTGCCGTACATGCCATCGAGAAAAGGCTCGAGCAGGTTGTCGTCACGCAGAGCTTCTTCGACTTCGCTGGCGCATTTGAGCGCCTTTTTCAGCGTCCACTGGGGTGGGATGCCGGCATGCACCATGGCGATATTGCGTTCGGCGTCGTAGTGCATGAGCTTTTGCTGGCGTAGCCAATCAAGCAGGTCGCTGCAATCGGGTGCCTCAAGCACTTCGCGCAGGGTGTCGTTTTTCCTGAGGCGTTCGATATTGCGTGAAGCCGCGAGCAAGTGCAGGTCATGGTTGCCCAGCACGCAGACCAGCGCGTCGCGAATGCCGTACAGAAAGCGCAGGGTTTCGAGTGATTGCGGGCCGCGATTGACCAGATCCCCCACCAGCCACAGGCGGTCTTTACTCGGGTCGAAGGCGACATGTTCCAGGAGGCATTGCAGGGGTTCCAGGCAGCCTTGCACGTCACCGACGGCATACACCGCCATCAGTGCAGGGCCCCGGGCACCGCCAGGCGAAAGGGTGCAATGACCGCATCGAAACGCTTGCCGTCTTCGGCCAGCATTTGATAACTGCCTTGCATGTTGCCGACTTTCGTCATCATGACCGTGCCGCTGCTGTAAGTATGGCTTTGCCCGGCTTTGATCAGGGGTTGTTGGCCAACCACGCCATCCCCCCGAACTTCTTCGACATGGCCGTCACCGTCGGTGATGACCCAGTGCCGGGAGAGCAGTTTGGCGGGCAGTTCGCCACTGTTGTGCACCGTGACGGTGTACGCGAACGCGAAACGGTTCTGCTCGGGTTGCGACTGTTCTACGAGGAAGCGAGTGACGACGCTGACGTCGACCTGATAACGGGGATCGGACATGCAAGAGGCCTTGAAAGCAAAAGCGGAGAAAGGCGGACAATACCGGTGAAATCCAGTCTAGGGCATTTAGGAGGTAAAAAACCAACCCTCTGCAGGCTTTGTGCCTGCAATGGCGTTTTAACCTCCTGGATACCCTGTCACTTTACTCTGCGATGGGTTGCTCGCTCAGTTTGTCCGCCAGGCGGACGAAGGCTGCAAGGTCCAGTTGTTCGGGGCGCAGGCTGCCATCGACGCCAGCAGCTGTAATCTCTTCGCTGCTGAGCAAGGCCTTGAGTGTATTGCGCAGGGTCTTGCGGCGCTGATTGAAGGCTTCACGTACGACGCGTTCAAGCAGGCGATGATCCTTGGCCGGGTGCGGCAAGACATCGTGTGGCACCAGGCGGACAATGGCCGAGTCGACTTTAGGCGGCGGATTGAACGCGCCAGGTCCGACGTTGAACAGGTGTTCGACGCGGCAGTGGTACTGAACCATGATCGACAGGCGACCATAATCACCACCGCCAGGGCCTGCGGCGAGACGCTGGACCACTTCTTTTTGCAGCATGAAGTGCATGTCGCGGATCAGGTTGGCGTTCTGCAGCAGGTGGAAGATCAGCGGCGTGGAGATGTTGTACGGCAGGTTGCCGACGACTCTCAGGCTGTTCGGCGCTGGGTTCAGACTGGTGAAGTCGAACTTCAGTGCGTCGCCCTGGTGCAGATGGAAGTTGGGCTTGTTGCCGAACTGATGCATGAGGATCGGGATCAGGTCCTTGTCCAGCTCAACCACATCCAGTTGTGCACCGCTGTTGAGCAGGCCTTCGGTCAGGGCGCCTTGGCCCGGGCCGATTTCCAGCAGACGATCTTCCGGGCGGGCACGAATGGCACGCAGGATTTTATCGATCACGCCTGCGTCGTGCAGGAAGTTTTGCCCGAAGCGCTTGCGCGCCCGGTGTTGGAATTGCTCGGTCATGAATGCGTCTCGGCCATCTGGTAGGCGGTTTCCAGGGCGACCTTCAGGCTGCCGGTGTCGATCTTGCCGCTGCCGGCCAGATCCAGTGCGGTGCCGTGATCCACTGATGTGCGGATGATCGGCAAGCCCAGCGTCACGTTGACGGCAGCACCGAAACCTTTGTACTTCAGCACGGGCAGGCCCTGGTCGTGGTACATCGCCAGCACTGCATCGCAGTGCTCCAGATATTTGGGGGTAAACAGAGTGTCGGCAGGCAGTGGGCCGCGCAAGTCGAGGCCCTCACTGCGCAGGCGCTCCAGAGTAGGTTCAATGATGTCGATTTCTTCGCGGCCCAGATGTCCACCTTCGCCGGCATGCGGGTTGAGCCCGCAGACCAGAATGCGTGGCTGGACAATGCCAAACTTGTTGACCAGATCGGCGTGCAGGATTCGCGTGACGCGCTCCAGTCGCTCCGGTGTGATCGCATCGGCCACTTGACGCAGCGGCAGGTGAGTGGTCACCAGTGCCACGCGCAAGTCGCCGGTGGCGAGCATCATCACGACCTGTTCGGTGTGCGTCAGCTCGGCGAGGAATTCGGTGTGACCTGAAAAGGCGATGCCTGACTCGTTGATGACGCCCTTATGCACCGGGGCGGTAATCATCCCGGCAAAGTCGCCATCGATACAGCCCTGTCCGGCGCGGGTCAGCGTCTGCAGCACAAAGGCTGCATTGGCTTTGTCCAGTTGGCCTGCGGTCACGGGCGCCTGCAAGGGCGTGTCCCAGACGTACAGGCTGCCAGCCGGGGCGGGCAGGTCTGGCCAGGTATCGGGTGTCACCGCCAGCAGATTGACGGCCACGCCCAGCAGTGCGGCCCGCTCCAGGAGCAGGTCACGGCTGGTAATGGCAATCAGGGGGTGCGGCTGAGGTTGCGAGGCGAGCAGCAGGCACAGGTCGGGACCTATACCGGCCGGCTCGCCGGGTGTCAGAGCAAAGCGCAGTGGCTTCACTGCACAGCCTGACCAGCTTGGCCGGTCTGCTCAGCGCCTGGGAGCTTGATTTCAACGTAGGCTTCGTCGCGGATCTGACGCAGCCAGGTTTGCAGCTCCTCATCATATTTACGGTTGCGCAGCACAGTCAGTGCCTGCTGATCACGGGCCTGATCGGTGCTGTCGGTGGCGCGACGGCCAAGGACTTCCAGAACATGCCAGCCGTAAGGCGTTTTGAACGGTTTGGACAATTCGCCGGCTTGAGTATTGGCCATGACTTCGCGGAATTCCGGTACCAGGGTATTTGGATCGACCCAGTTCAGGTCGCCACCGTTAAGTGCCGAACCCGGATCTTCGGAGAAGCTTTTCGCCAGTTCGCCAAAGTCGTCGCCATTCTTGATGCGCTCATACAAGCGCTCAGCCAGACGATGAGTTTCCTCCTCGCTGCGGATTTCGCTCGGCTTGATCAGAATGTGGCGTACGTGCACTTCATCGCGCATCAGTGATTTACCTTGGCCGCCGCGTTTTTCCAGCAGCTTCAGGATAATGAAGCCACCGGGTGTGCGTGCAGGCGGTGTTACATCGCCCACTGGCATGGAGCCAAGCATCTCACCGAACGGTGGTGGCAACTGAGCGGCTTTACGCCAGCCCATATCACCGCCGTCCAATGCGTTTTCGCTTTTGGACTTGGCAATCGCCATCTGGCCGAAGTCGGCGCCGCGCTTGAGTTGATCGTAAACATCCTTGGCGTCACTGGCTGCCGCCTGGATCGCCGACGAAGATGCGCTGTCGGGGGTGGCGATCAGGATGTTGGCCAGGTGATATTCCTCGGACATTTGCATCTTGCCCATATCAGAAGCGAGGAAGTTCTTCACTTCCTGTTCCGACACCTGGATACGCTCCTGAACCCGGCGCTGACGCACCCGGCTGATGATCATTTCCCGGCGGACCTGTTCGCGAGCGTCGTTATAGGACAAACCGTCATGAGCCAGCGCGGCGCGGAATTGATCCAGGCTCATGCTGTTGCGCTGGGCAATGGTGCCGATGGCCTGATTCAGCTCTTCATCGGTGATCCGGATACCGGAGCGATCACCGATTTGCAGCTGGATATTCTCCACAATCAGGCGCTCGAGCACTTGCTGGTCCAGAGCGCTCGCAGGCGGCACACCAGAGCCACGCTTGGCGATGGTCTGCTGTACCTCACGGACTCGCTGGTCCAGCTGGCTTTGCATGATCACGTCGTTATCGACGATGGCCACGACCTTGTCGAGGGGCTGCACCGCAGCGTGCGCTGTGGTGCCCAGGAGTAGCGCGCCCAGCAGGAGCGGGCGCAGACAGTTAGAAAGCTTTGTCTTCACGTTCTTGATAACCCTGAATGCCTTTGTCGAGGAAGGATTCAACTTTGGCGCCAGTAACACCGCCCAGTCCCTTCAACACAACTTGTAAGAAAATGCCGTGGTCGCCTTTTTCGTTCTGAGGCGCTTGTTGGCTGAACTCGTCATAGTCAATCCAGTAGCGGTTGATCAGACGCAGCTTCCAGCAGCAGTTGTCATATTCAAAGCCACCAAAGGCTTCGAGGGTACGGTTGCGGTTGTAGTCGAACTGCCAGCGGCTGATCGCGCTCCATTGCGGCACGATTGGCCAGATCACCGAGAAGTCGTGTTGCTGGATTTTGTAGTAATCCTTCACGTAGCCCGGTTGGCCTGGGGTGCCGTAATCGCCACCGCCAACGCTCCACTTACCGGTGGTCTGGTCGTAACGCACCAGGTCATTACGGTAGCGGTAACCGGCGTTGATGATCTTGCCCGGGTTGTCTTCAGGCTGGTAGTGCATCATCGCGCTGCCAGAACGGGTGCTGCGGCTGTCCGGATCCCAGTTGAAATCGGACGTCGCGCGCCAGTCGCGGTTGAAGCGGTATTCGTATTCCAGTGCATAAGGCGATACGTTGGCCAGAGCATCGGCACGCGTATGGTAATCAATGCCTGGCAGTTGAACCTTGCGATCCTTGAAGTACATCGCTTGACCGATGCTGAAGCGTTGGCGTTCGAAGCCATTGTCTTCAATCCAGCGGTTGGTGATGCCCAGGGACAGTTTGTTCTCGTCACCAATACGGTCGGAGCCCACGAAACGATTGTCGCGGAACAGCGAGGCATAGTTGAACGTGGTTTCGGCGGTGTCGAAAACCGGGATGTCGTTCTGGTCTTTATCCGGCACGTAGAGGTAGAACAGGCGCGGTTCCAATGTCTGGCGGTAGTTTTTGCCGAACCATTGGGTATTTCTGTCGAAGTACAGACCGCTGTCGATGCTGGCGATAGGCACAGCACGGTCTTGCGAGCTGTTGAACGTCTCCTGGGTAGGCGATGTCAGGTTCGCGTTCGACAACAGATAGTCTTTACCTTGGCTATCAAGACTCAGATCGTACTTGGTGTACACATACTTGAGCGACGGCTTGATAAAGCCATACGTCCAATTCATCGGCAGGCTGACAGCCGGAGCAAGATTCAGGCGGTCGCCGTTGGCACGAGCAAGGCCGGACACGTTTGTATCGAGGCGGGGACTGGTTCCGCCATCCTTGTCGACAAAATTACCTGTCTCCAGATTCCGGTCAAAACGTACGGCTTCGGTCTCGTAAGCGAAGTTCAACCCGCCAGGATGGTACGGCAGCGCACCGTTGAAGGTGAGTTGCGGCAGGCGATTGTACGGGGTGATATCCGCAACGGTCGCCAGCTTGAACGCCTGCATGTTGAACCGTGCGGTGTAGGTGTCGCCGCGCCAGGTCAGGGAACCTTGCTGATTGATGTAGTCAGTTTTCTTGACACCAATCTGATCGGTCTGCAGATCCTGGAAGTAGTACGGGTCGCTGATGTCGGTGTAGTCGACTTGACTCATCAGACGCGAATCCAGACCACCCTTGTGCTGCCAGTTGATCATCCAGCGTGTGTCTTTGGAGTCTGTCTGCAGCTGACGATCATTGTCTTGATCGTTGAGGTACGCGCCGCCGAACTGGCCTTCGCTTGTTTTGGTCAGGTAGCGGGCCTCACCTTCCATCAACAAACCGCGTTTGCCCATAAAGCGCGGGTACAACGTGGCATCGTAGTTAGGTGCCAGGTTGAAGTAATACGGCGTGACCAGCATCAGGCCGGTCTTGCTGTCGCTGCTGATAGATGGCGGCAGGAAGCCAGACTGGCGGCGATCATCGATCGGGAAATAGATGTACGGGGTGTAGAAGATCGGTATGTCTTTGACCCGCAGCGTCGCGTTGGTCGCGGTACCGAAACCGGTGGCCGGGTTCAAGGTAATGTTATTACCCTTGATTTCCCAGGCGTTGCTGCTCGGTTCGCAGGTGGTGTAAGTGCCGTCCTTGAGTCGAATGATCGCGTTCTCGGCACGCTTGGCGTACAGCGCGCTCCCGCGAATATTGGACTTGTGCATCACGTATTCGGCGTTGTCGACTTTGGCTTCGCCGGTATCGAGTTGCAGCTCGGCGTGGTCACCGACGATCAGGGCGCCGTTCTGGCGAAGACGGACATTGCCGTTCAGTTCGCCACGGTTTTCGGTCTGATGAAGGCTGGCTTCTTCAGACTCGACCTGTAGGCCACCTTGACGCAATACCACGTCACCGGCCAGGGTCGCGACCTGTTCTTCCTGCTGATAACGAGAGGCCTTGGCACCGACGAACATCGGCGCGTCGCTCATCTTCGTCTTGTCATTCATGCCAGGACGGATCGGCTCGACGTAGGCACCTGAACAATAGGGGCCTGTTTCGGCCAATTGAGCCGGGGTAAGTTTCTCCCGCGGAACCCAATCCAGGTGGCTGTAGTCAGCACTGCGCGACTTCAGGCCTCGGCCTTTGGCTTCGGTGACCAGCGTGGGGGTGGCTTTTTCGCCGCCACGGGAGCCGCTGTCCGAAGGGCCCTGGCCATTCGAACTGACAGCGTCCGTGCTATGCACGGGCCGCGGCGGCAGTTGAGCAGCGTTGGCTTTCGGCGCGCAATCCCAGGTGCCCGAAGCAGAGACTGAGCAGTCATACTGTTCCGCGGCAACCACGAATTGAGTGGCTAGAGGTTGCATCGCCAGCAAACTGCCGGTTACGAGCAACGGAAATTTTTTACGGAACGCGGGGGATTTCAATGCCATCTTATTAGTCCGGGCTTCCTGCGTGCCATCTGCCGGCGGGGGGCCGCACGCCTCTCGATGGGCTGAAAAAGATGTCGGATAATAAAGCATGACCCGCTTGACGGCTAGCGCCGTCGGAGACCCTTGCAATGCCAGATCAAGATGTACGCCTGCAACACCTGAAAGTTTGGCTCGATGATCAGTTACCTGCGCTGTTCGCAGCTCAAGGCTGGGGCGCTGTACCCCCGGCCACGTTGACCGCCGCCAGCAGTGATGCCAGTTTCCGGCGGTATTTCCGTTGGGAGGGTGAAGGCCGCACTTTTATTGTGATGGACGCGCCTCCACCCCAGGAAAACTGCAAACCCTTCGTGGATATCGCTCATTTATTAGCTAAATCAGGAATTAATGTTCCGAAAATTTATGCCGAAGACCTGACGCGAGGCTTTCTTCTGCTCAACGACCTGGGTCGCAAGACCTACCTCGATGTGATCAATGCCGAGAATGCCGACGCGCTGTTCGCCGATGCGTTCGACGCGTTGCTGGCCTATCAGCAGTTGCCGATGGACGCGCCGCTGCCGAGCTACGACGTCGCGCTGTTGCGCCGCGAGCTGGAGCTCTTCCCCGAGTGGTATGTACGTCGTCATCTGGGCGTCGAGATGAGCCAGGCGCAACTGGGGATGTGGGAGCGGGTCAGCGATCTGTTGATCGACAGCGCGCTGGCGCAACCCAACGTGTTGGTGCATCGCGACTATATGCCGCGCAACTTGATGCACAGCGAGCCGAACCCCGGCGTGCTGGATTTTCAGGATGCGGTGTATGGGCCGGTGACCTATGACGTGACCTGCCTGTTCAAGGATGCATTCTTGAGCTGGCCCGAGGAGCGCGTGCGCGGCTGGTTGCTGACCTATTGGCAAGCCGCTGGCAAGCTGGGCATCCCGGTGCAGACGGAGTTTGAAGATTTTCTGCGGGCCAGTGATTTGATGGGCGTGCAGCGACATTTGAAAGTGATCGGTATTTTTGCGCGTATTTGCCACCGTGACGGCAAGCCTCGCTACCTGGCCGACGTGCCACGTTTCTTCGCCTATATAGACACCGTATTGGCGCGGCGCCCGGAGCTGGCTGAGCTGGCTGAGTTGTTGGCAAGCCTGCGTCAACCTGTTGGAGCTGTTGTATGAAGATGAAGGCAGTAAGCGCATGAAGGCGATGATTCTCGCCGCAGGCAAAGGCGAGCGCATGCGCCCTTTGACCCTGCACACGCCCAAGCCTCTGGTGCGTGCGGGCGATGTGCCTCTGATCGAGTATCACCTGCGGGCGCTGCTCGCGGCGGGATTCACAGAGGTGGTGATCAACCATTCCTGGCTGGGTCAGCAGATCGTCGATTATCTCGGTGACGGGCAGCGCCTGGGTTTGAGCATCCGTTATTCCGCTGAAGGCGAGCCCCTGGAAACCGGTGGCGGGATATTCCGTGCCCTGCCGCTGTTGGGCGACGAGTCGTTTTTGGTAGTGAACGGCGATATCTGGACGGATTACGATTTCACCCGTTTGCATCGGCCTATCCCAGGGCTGGCGCATCTGGTGTTGGTCGATAACCCTGCGCATCACCCTGCAGGTGATTTTGCACTGGTGGATGGGCATGTCCTGGATAGCCATGAGGTTGCCAGCCAAACCGCATCGCGGTTGACCTACAGTGGCGTGGCCATCCTCAATCCACGTCTGTTCGACGGTTGCGTGGCGGGGGCCTTCAAGCTGGCGCCGTTGTTGCGCGAAGCCATGGCGCAAGGACAGGTCACGGGCGAGCATTTCACGGGGCGCTGGGTCGATGTCGGCACCCATGAGCGCTTGGCTGAAGTCGAGCAGTTGCTTGCGGTGAGTCGCTAAATGCTGTGGCCAGGCACGTTGATTGGCGCTGGCGCCGGTTTTGCTATCGCCAGCATTCCGGGCGCGCTGCTGGGTGCGTTGCTCGGGCAGGCGCTTGATCGGCGTCTGGAACTGCACAGCTGGGCGCATCTGCGTCAGCGCCTGGGTGGGCGCAAGGTCCCGCGTGACGATGAGTTGCTGTTCATTCTGCTCGGCCGTTTGGCCAAGAGCGATGGGCGAGTGGTTGATGGGCATATCCAGCAGGCACGCGTGGAAATGCGGCGACTGGGCCTGAGTGAGCTGGCTCAGCGTCGAGCGATTCTGGCCTTCAATCGCGGCAAGGAAGGGCACGACCGACTGCGCGGATACCTGGGCCGCATGAAGACCCAGCCGCATGCTGCCGAAGGGCTGTTGCGGGCGTGTTGGCGCATGGCCTGGGCCGACGGCAAGGTGTCACGGGCTGAACGTGAGTTGATTGTGCTGTGGGGCAAATGGCTGGGGTGGTCAGCGCCAACGGTTGAGGCATTAGCCAGCGAGTACGATCCGCACAAAAAGCCACTGATCCGTAGCGGCGATGATTATAAAGAGGCGCTGCAGTTGCTGGGCGTGACAGCGGACGCAGAGCCGGCGCAGATCAAACGCGCTTATCGACGTCTGCTCAGCCGCCACCACCCGGATAAAGTCGCGGGCACAGGGGCCAACCTCTTGCAGGTGCGCGAAGCCACCGAGAAAACCCGCGAATTGCACCAAGCCTATACGCTGATTCGCGAGCGGCGGGACTTTCGCTGATCTGAGGCGTGGGGGGCGCTTACATTACTTGGCCTCCAGCCAGCCACGAACACGTCGGAACAGTTGCTCCTGTTCGTTGGCGTTGTCGCCCGGCAACGCTGCCAGCGCGACCTGTGTGTAGCCTTTGTTTTTCGTGCGTTTGCTCGCTTGCAGGCGTTGCAGTGCCGCCTGGCGGTATTGCGGCAAGTCTTTGTAGACGAAGTCAGCCGTTTTTACGTTCAGCGTTGTCGCCAGTTCATCCAGGGCTGGCTTGGTGTTGGAGGGCTCCTGCGCCGATACCATGACCAGTTTCTGAATGTTTGGCGAAGGTCGCTCGCTCAAGTAGCGGGCGGCCCAATATGCGCCGCTGCCATGCCCGAGCAATACAATGCTGCGGGCTTTTTGCTGTTGCGCGTAGGCGATGGCGCTTTCGATGCGGGCAAAAATGCGCTCGGCCTCCGCCTTGGCTTGCTCTTCAGCGGCAGCTGCGCGCGCCACGTTGTCAGCGGCGTCGGCTTCGGCAGTGCTCGCGGGGTCGGCTTTTTTTGAGGCGTCGCCGGTTTTGGCGTCCTTGTCCGCTGCAGTTTGATCTGCGACAGCCGCCGTTTCTTCAATGCGTGGCAAGCTGCCGCCGCTGGTCACATCTGGCAGGGTCAGGCTCAAACTGTCCCAACCAACGTCGGGAAATTTGCGCCGCAGGGGGCCTACCGCTTGTGGCCAGTCCGCCGACTCGCCCGCCCCCGGGATGATGATCACTGCGCCCTTGGGTTGAGCGACGTTGGCGGGTTTCCACAGGGCGAGGAAGCTACCACTGTCGGCCTGCAATTCCTGTTGCTCCTGCTGCGGCAGTTGGCGTTGGAGAGCGAGGGTGTCTTCCTGGCTGCGGTCCAGAATCAGTTGGCGTTCTGCCGGTACTGCGTCGGCTGCCGGTTTGTCTGACGCTGGATCAGCGGCCATCACCGGCATGGCACAAGGTAGTATCAGCGACAGGCATAACGCGGGAAACGTTGCGCTAAAGGTGTAGGACATCGGATATTCCAAGCCAGAAACAATCCTGGCAGCCTAATGGGTTGATCAGCATTTGTCAGGCACGCTCAGGGCAGTAATGCAATGCGGGACACAATTCAGGAAGCCACGGAATGACACGCTCATGATTCGATCACTGCGATTTTGGGTTCTTGCCTGTGCATGGAGGGGCTTGATTGCTTTGCCTTTGGTGGGCGTGCCGTTCGTGGCGTTGGCCGAGCCAGCACCAGCATCCTCTGCCGCGACGTTGAGCGTGGAGCAGCGCGCCTGGCTCGATCAGCACGGCCCGTTAAGGGTGGGCCTGGTCCTGCAAGCGCCCTATGCACAGTTTGATCGGCGCCTGCAGCAATTGTCGGGCGCCAACGTCGACCTGATGAACTCGCTGGCCAATACCCTGCAGGTCGAACTGCTCTGGCGCAATTTTCCGGATCAGGCCGCGCTGGAGAAGGCCTTGGGCGAGGGGGCTGTCGATCTGGCGCCGGGGCTGACACAAACGCCTGCGGGTTTGCGTTTATGGTTGTTTTCCGACCCTTACATGCGCGTGCCGAATCTGGTGGTCGGCGAGCGCCAAGGGGCGGGTGCAGTCGATCTGGAGAAGCTCGACAGCAGCGTCCGCGTTGCCGTGCGCATGCCCAGTGCGGTCGCTGATTATTTGCGCGGGACGTACACGCACCTCAATCTGCAAGGGGTGCCTCTGGAGCGCCAGGCGTTGCAGTTGTTGTTGAGCCAGCAGGCCAAATACGCCGTGATTGATGAAGCGCAGCTCAGCCGTTTGTCCATCGAGCCGGATTTTGCCGAGTTGGCGGTGGTGGGCGACATCGGCTTGCCGCAGCTATTACGCGTGGCGTCGCGAAAAAACTTGCCAGAGCTGGCTGACATCGTCAGTGCCGCGCTGCATGCGATCCCCGCCAGAGACCTTGAGCAACTGCACGCACGCTGGTTGCAGCCCAAGTACCCACGGCTGACTGAGTCGCCGGGTTTCTGGCAAAACCTCAGTCTGTTGTTTGCGGTGATGGGGCTGGCCTGCTTTGCGATTGTGATCTGGCAGCGTCGTCAGCAACAGGAACTGGAACACAGTCTGCTGGCTGCGCGTGAAGACATTGCTTTGCGCCAAGCCAGTGAAGCGGCGTTGCGGCTGACGCAGTTCTCTATCGATCAAAGCACGGTTGGCATTCTCTGGGTCAATTGGGACAGCCATGTGCGCTATGCCAATCGCGCCGCCGAGGCCATGCTGGGGTACGGCGTGGGCGGGGTGGTGGATCGGCCACTGATCGACTTCGAACCAAGCCTGCACATGGACCGCTGGTTGAACCTGTGGCGACGCGCCCGTTCCACGGAGGACAGCCCACAAAGTTTCGAGACAAACTGTATCCGTGCGAATGGCAGCATGTTGCCCACCGATGTGTCCTTGAGTTTTCTGCGCTTTCGCGATGCTGAGTACCTTGTGGTTTACCTCACTGACGTCACTGATCGGCGTAGGGCATTGGCCGCGCTGCAAGAAAGTGAAGCGCGCCTGCAAGGGATCGCGGCCAACGTGCCAGGTCTGGTGTTTCGTCTGGAGCGGGCGAACGCCGGCGATGCGCCGGAGTTCGCGTATATCAGTGAAGGCAGTGAAAGCCTGGTCGGCTATTCGCCCGCGACCTTGCGTCACAAAGAGATGGGGCTGCGCAATCTGGTGCACCCGGATGATCGCGCGGGCTATCACGTCATTCAGGATCGCTCTCTGGACGGCAACAGCGACTGGTCATGGCAGGGGCGCATCCTGACCCGCAATGGCGAGGAGCGCTGGGCGGAGATCAAGGCCATCGCCCGGCATCTGGAGGATGACCGCGTGGTCTGGGACGGGATCGTCTGGGACATCAGTGAAAGCAAGCGTATAGAACTGGAACTGGCCGGTTCCCGCGAGCAACTGCGCGAACTGTCAGCGCACCTGGAAAGTGTGCGTGAAGAAGAGAAAGCCCGTATCGCCCGCGAGGTGCATGACGAGCTGGGGCAGATGCTGACGGTACTCAAGCTGGAAACGTCGATGTGCGAGCTGGCCTACGCCGACCTTGATCCAGGCTTGCACGAGCGGCTGAACAGCATGAAACGTCTGATCTCACAGCTCTTTCAACTGGTGCGTGATGTCGCCACGGCGCTGCGCCCGCCGATTCTCGATGCGGGCATTGCGTCGGCCATCGAATGGCAAGCCCGACGTTTTGAAGCGCGCACCCAGATTCCGTGTCTGGTAGAGGTCCCCGATAACCTGCCCATGCTCAGCGATGCCAAGGCCATCGGCTTGTTTCGGATTCTTCAGGAAGCACTGACCAACGTGATGCGTCACGCCCAGGCGCATACCGTCGAGCTGAGTCTGACGCTGGATGACGGCATGCTGTGCATGACCATCGCCGACGACGGCTGCGGTTTTGTGCCCGAGCAGGGCAGGCCGACCTCGTTCGGTCTGGTGGGCATGCGCGAGCGGGTGTTGATGCTGGGCGGCAGATTGCTGCTGGACAGTGAGTCCGGTGAAGGCACAACCTTGCGTGTGTACATTCCACTTGCCGATTAATGATTGAAAACTGCTGGGCAGGAGCGTGAAACGTGATTCGTGTATTGGTAGCCGAAGACCACACCATTGTCCGTGAAGGTATCAAACAGCTGATCGGGCTGGCGAAGGATCTGGCGGTGGTGGGTGAGGCCAGCAACGGTGAGCAACTGCTGGAAACGTTGCGTCATGTCGAGTGCGAAGTGGTGCTGCTGGATATTTCCATGCCGGGCGTAAATGGCCTGGAAGCGATCCCGCGAATTCGCGCCCTGAACAACCCGCCGGCGATTCTGGTGTTGTCCATGCACGACGAAGCGCAGATGGCCGCCCGTGCATTGAAGATCGGCGCTGCCGGTTATGCCACCAAGGACAGTGATCCGGCGTTGTTGCTGACGGCGATTCGGCGGGTGGCTGCCGGTGGGCGTTACATCGACCCGGACCTGGCGGACCGCATGGTGTTTGAAGTCGGCCTGACCGATAACCGTCCGCTCCACTCGCTGCTGTCCGAGCGCGAGTTTTCAGTGTTCGAGCGCTTGGCACAGGGGGCGAACGTCAACGACATTGCTCAGCAACTGGCCTTGAGCAGCAAAACCATCAGCACGCACAAAGCGCGACTGATGCAGAAGCTCCACGTCACTTCGCTGGCCGATCTGGTGAAGTATGCGATGGAGCACAAGTTGCTCTAATCAGGCGGATGCCTGAAAACGACACGCTTCAACCTCATGTTTTTGTAGGCGTTGACGTGTCGTGAGCGGTGGCGACGCGATCCGGTTACGACACCTCATGTCTAATCGCGCCATCGCTGTAGGGCAATCCCTACAGCAATCTCTCTTGCCCCCCGATTTGCGCGGCCAATGGTCTGATCTAGGATTAATCCACGGCATACAAAACAAAGGTGTGGGTAATGAGCGACGTCGATTCAAGTGCTGGGGCGAGTGAAGTTCTGGTCAGCTTCCGTGGTGTGCAAAAGAGCTACGACGGCGAAGCACTGATCGTCAAAAACCTCAACCTGGAAATTCGCAAAGGCGAGTTCCTCACCCTGCTGGGGCCTTCCGGTTCTGGCAAGACCACCAGCTTGATGATGCTGGCCGGTTTCGAAACGCCAACCGCTGGCGAAATCCTGTTGGCTGGCCGCGCGATCAACAACGTGCCGCCGCATAAGCGTGACATCGGCATGGTATTTCAGAACTACGCCTTGTTCCCGCACATGACCGTCTCGGAGAACCTGGCGTTTCCGCTGACAGTCCGCGGCTTGAACAAGACCGACGTCAGCGAGCGGGTCAAGCGCGTGCTGAGCATGGTTCAGCTCGACACCTTCGCCCATCGGTACCCGGCGCAGCTTTCCGGCGGTCAACAACAGCGTGTGGCCTTGGCCCGGGCGCTGGTGTTCGAACCACAACTGGTGCTGATGGACGAACCCTTGGGTGCGTTGGACAAACAACTGCGTGAACACATGCAGATGGAGATCAAACACCTGCACGAACGCCTCGGCGTTACCGTGGTGTACGTGACCCATGACCAGGGTGAAGCCCTGACCATGTCCGACCGGGTGGCGGTATTCCATCAGGGCGAGATCCAGCAGATTGCGCCTCCGCGCACGCTCTACGAAGAACCGAAAAACACGTTTGTCGCCAACTTCATCGGCGAAAACAACCGTCTTAACGGCAACCTGGTCAGCTGCACCGGTGATCGGTGTGTCGTGGCGCTGGCCCGTGGCGAGAAGGTCGAGGCGCTGGCAGTCAATGTTGGCAAGATCGGTGACCCGGTGACCTTGTCGATTCGCCCTGAGCGCGTTCGGGTGAACGGCCACAGCGAAAGCTGTGTGAACCGTTTCTCTGGCCGCGTCGCTGAATTCATTTATCTGGGTGACCACGTTCGTGTGCGTCTGGAAGTTGCAGGAAAAACAGACTTCTTCGTCAAGCAGCCAATCGCCGAGCTGGATCCGGGGTTGACGGTGGGCGACGTTGTGCCAATTGGATGGCAGGTCGAACACGTTCGCGCGCTCGATCCCTTGCTGGAAGCGCATTAATTAACAGTCAGAGGCGAATCAATCGCCCCACGCATACCCAACACTGCACTGTGGAGAGAACAATAAATGCTTAAATCTTTGAAGTTCACCGCTATTACGCTCGGCATGATGTGCGCGGCAAACGCCATGGCGGCGGCAGATCTGACCGTTATATCCTTCGGCGGCGTTAACAAGGCAGCTCAGGAAAAAGCGTTCTACGCACCGTGGGAAAAAGCTGGCAACGGCAAGGTGGTTGCGGGCGAGTACAACGGTGAAATGGCCAAGGTCAAAACCATGGTCGACACCAAGAGCGTCTCTTGGGACCTGGTAGAAGTCGAATCGCCTGAGCTGTCCCGTGGTTGCGATGAAGGGATGTTCGAAGAGATTGATCCAGCGATGCTTGGCAAGTCGGAAGACTATGTCAAAGGCGCTATCCAGACCTGCGGCGTTGGTTTCTTCGTATGGTCCACCGTGTTGGCCTACAACGCCGACAAGCTGAAAACCGCACCTACCAGCTGGGCCGATTTCTGGGACGTGAAGACATTCCCAGGCAAGCGTGGCTTGCGTAAAGGTGCCAAGTACACCCTGGAATTCGCCTTGATGGCCGACGGCGTAGCGCCTAAAGATGTTTACAAGGTGCTGGCGGGTAAAGGCGGTCAAGACCGTGCATTCAAGAAACTCGACGAACTCAAGCCGAACATTCAGTGGTGGGAAGCAGGCGCTCAACCGCCACAGTTCCTGGCCTCCGGTGACGTCGTGATGAGCTCTGCCTACAACGGCCGTATCGCCGCTGTGCAAAAAGAAAGCAATCTGAAAGTGGTCTGGAACGGCGGCATCTACGATTTCGACGCATGGGCCATCCCAAAAGGCTCGAAAAACGCCGAAGCAGCGAAGAAATTCATCGCCTTCTCGGTCAAGCCAGAACAGCAGAAGATCTATTCGGAAAACATCGCTTACGGCCCAGCTAACACCCAAGCCGTACCGCTGCTGGACAAAGGCATCTTGAAAGATATGCCGACCACTCCGGAAAACATCAAGGACCAAGTGCAGATCGACGTCGGCTTCTGGGCTGACAACGGCGAGCAACTGGAACAGCGCTTCAACGCGTGGGCGGCCAAGTAACCGTTTTACGCTGAGTCAGATCCAGGTGCGCTCCCTCTTCTGCTGTGGATAGGGAGGAGGGGCGCATCCATCGTTCAAAGATTTTCGGAGTTCGCTATGGCCATCACAGTGCCCCTTACAGAAGGCGCCAGCCCCACCCTGAAACAGCGTCTGGCTCGTGCTGAACGGGTCAATCGCTGGAAGGCTCAGGCATTGATCGCTCCGCTGGTGCTGTTTTTGCTGCTGGTATTTCTGGTGCCAATTATTGCGCTGCTCTACAAGAGCGTCGGTAACCCAGAAGTGGTCGGCGCCTTACCGCGTACGGTTGCAGCGGTGGCCCAATGGGACGGCAAGAGTCTTCCGTCCGAGGCTGCGTACCAGGCACTGAGCGTGGACCTGGCTGAAACCCGCAAGAATCAGACCCTGGGCGATTTGTCCAAGCGCCTGAACATGGAACTGGCCGGTTATCGCAGCCTGCTGACGAAAACCGCCCGCGCATTGCCGTTCAAGACTGAACCGACCTCTTATAAAGAAGCGCTCGAAGCTGTCGATGAGCGCTGGGGCGATCCTGCCTATTGGCAAGCGATCCGCCGTAACACCAGTAGCATCACCCCTTATTACTTGCTGGCCGCAGTCGACCATCGCATCGATGACCTCGGTGAAGTGGCGCCCGCGACCCCTGATCAAGCCATTTACGTGGATATTTTCGCCCGCACGTTCTGGATGGGTCTGGTCATCACCGCGATCTGCCTAGTGCTGGCTTACCCATTGGCGTACCTGCTGGCGAACCTGCCTTCCCGGCAAAGCAACCTGCTGATGATTATGGTGCTGCTGCCATTCTGGACCTCGATTCTGGTGCGGGTTGCCGCGTGGATCGTATTGCTCCAGTCCAGTGGCTTGATCAACAGCGCCTTGATGGCGATGGGCATCATTGATAAACCGCTGGAGCTGGTGTTCAACCGGGTCGGCGTTTACATCTCGATGGTGCACATCATGCTGCCGTTCATGATCCTGCCGATTTACAGCGTGATGAAGGGCATTTCCCCGACGTACATGCGGGCGGCGATTTCCCTGGGCTGCCATCCATTCGCCAGCTTCTGGCGCGTGTATTTCCCGCAGACGTATGCCGGTGTCGGTGCGGGTTGTCTGTTGGTGTTCATTTTGTCGATTGGCTACTACATCACGCCGGCGTTGCTCGGCAGCCCGAACGATCAAATGGTCAGCTACTTCGTCGCCTTCTACACCAACACCAGTATCAACTGGGGCATGGCCACGGCTTTGGGCGGTTTGCTGTTGATGGCAACCATCGTGCTTTACCTGATTTATAACTGGCTAGTCGGCGCCAGCCGCATGCGCCTGAGCTGAGGAGAATCAACATGCTGAGCCCTTATACGTCTCCTATTGAGCGGGTCTGGTATTACGCCCTGCGTATTCTCTGCGGGCTGGTACTTTTGTTTCTGGTCCTGCCGGTGCTGGTGATCATCCCGCTGTCGTTCAACTCCGGGAGCTTTCTGGTTTACCCGCTGCAAGGGTTTTCCATGCACTGGTACCAGGACTTCTTCGCCTCCGCTGAATGGATGCGCTCGCTGAAGAACAGCATGATCGTTGCGCCTGCCGCCACGGTATTGGCAATGAGCTTCGGTACGCTGGCTGCGATTGGCCTGACCCGTGGCAACTTTCCGGGCAAGGCGCTGGTCATGGCCTTGGTGATTTCGCCAATGGTCGTTCCGGTGGTCATTGTCGGTGTCTCCAGCTACCTGTTCTTTGCCCCACTGGGGTTGGGCAACAGTTACATATCGCTGATTCTGGTGCATGCGGTGTTGGGTGTGCCCTTCGTGATCATCACCGTATCGGCTACCTTGCAGGGCTTCAACCACAACCTGGTTCGTGCTGCCGCCAGCCTCGGGGCATCGCCATTGACTGCGTTCCGCCGGGTGACCTTGCCACTGATCGCGCCGGGCGTGGTATCGGGTGCACTGTTTGCGTTCGCCACCTCGTTCGATGAAGTGGTCGTGACCTTGTTCCTTGCTGGCCCTCAACAGGCCACGCTGCCTCGGCAGATGTTCAGCGGTATCCGCGAAAACCTCAGCCCGACCATCGCGGCTGCGGCCACCATGCTGATCGCGTTCTCGGTGGTGCTGTTGCTGGTACTGGAATGGTTGCGCGGACGTAGCGAGAAGTTGCGAACTCAAGTGGCCTGATCGATCTGGCAGGAAAAATCTGTGGCTGACCCCTGTTCTGCGGGATCGGGGTTTGGCTCGGATCTGCGGAGAGTTGCACCCGGCCTGACTAAGGTACAATGCGCGCCACCGTGATTCTGCTCAAAGGTGCGTCATGCAGCCCTTCGTTATTGCTCCTTCAATTCTTTCCGCCGACTTCGCCCGTCTGGGCCAGGAAGTCGACAATGTTCTCGCCGCTGGCGCGGACATTGTCCACTTCGATGTCATGGACAATCACTACGTACCTAACCTGACCATCGGCCCGATGGTCTGCACGGCATTGCGCAAGTACGGCATCACCGCGCCCATTGATGTTCATTTGATGGTCAGCCCGGTTGACCGCATGATCGGCGACTTCATCGAAGCCGGCGCCACGTACATCACCTTCCACCCTGAAGCCACACAGCACGTCGACCGCTCACTGCAGTTGATCCGTGAAGGTGGTTGCAAGGCCGGCCTGGTGTTCAACCCGGCCACGCCACTGAACGTGCTTGAATATGTGATGGACAAGGTCGACATGATCTTGCTGATGAGCGTTAACCCCGGTTTTGGCGGGCAGAAGTTCATCCCAGGCACCCTGAACAAACTGCGCGAAGCGCGGGCGCTGATAGAAGCCTCCGGCTATGACATTCGTCTGGAAATCGACGGTGGGGTCAATGTGAACAACATTCGTGAGATCGCTGCCGCCGGTGCCGACACCTTTGTCGCTGGCTCAGCTATCTTCAATGCGCCGGACTACCAAGAGGTTATCCAGAAAATGCGTGCCGAACTGGCGTTGGCTCGTCCATGAGCGGGTTTGAGCAGCTGTTCCCGGGCCGCTTGCCCAAGCTGGTGATGTTCGATCTGGATGGCACATTGATCGACTCAGTGCCAGACCTCGGTGCGGCCGTGGACAACATGCTGCTCAAGCTCGGGCGCCCGCCGGCCGGAATCGCGTCGGTGCGAGTCTGGATCGGTAATGGCGCCCGGGTGTTAGTCCGTCGCGCACTGGCCAATGATTTCGATCATTCGTCCGTGAGCGACGCAGACACCGAAGAGGCCCTGGCGATTTTCATGGAGGTGTACGCGGGCAGTCACGCGCTGACGCAGGTGTACCCAGGCGTGCGCGAAACCTTGAAGTGGATGCAGAAACAGGGCGTTGAAATGGCCCTGATCACCAACAAGCCGGAGCGTTTCGTCGCGCCGCTGCTGGATGAGTTGAAACTGGGACGGTTTTTTCGCTGGATCATCGGTGGCGATACGTTGCCACAACAGAAGCCTGATCCGGCGGCGCTGTTTTTTGTGATGAAAATGGCCGGTGTTCCGGCATCCCAATCGCTGTTCGTCGGTGACTCGCGCAACGATGTGCTGGCAGCAAAAGCGGCAGGCGTTGCCAGTGTGGCACTCAGCTATGGCTACAACCATGGCCGGCCGATTGCCGAGGAATCGCCGTCGCTGGTTATTGATGACCTGCGTATGCTGCTCCCCGGTTGCTTAGATCCTGCCGCTGCGCTAACGTTGGCCGACGTCAAATCCCCCCCTCAAAGAGATTCCATCGTGGTGGTCACCCGCAAGCTCTGGATGAAAGTCATTAAGGCCCTGGCCCGCTGGCGTTGGCGCGCCTGACTTGACTCTGGCCGGTCCACCGGCGCGTTTGCATACCTGACCGTTTTACCCTCAAGCCACGAGGCTGATCATGACCCGCGAAGAATTTCTGCGTTTGGCTGCTGCCGGTTACAACCGTATCCCGCTTGCCTACGAAACCCTTGCCGACTTCGACACACCGCTGTCGATCTACCTGAAACTGGCCGACCAGCCGAACTCCTATTTGCTGGAGTCGGTGCAGGGCGGCGAGAAGTGGGGCCGGTACTCCATCATTGGCCTGCCATGCCGCACCGTGATGCGGGTCCACGAACAGCAGATCAGCGTGACCCAGGACGGCGTCGAGATCGAGCGCCTGGAGTCAGAAGACCCGTTGGCGTTCGTCGAAGAATTCAAAGCGCGCTACAACGTGCCGACCATTGCCGGTTTACCGCGTTTCAATGGCGGGCTGGTGGGTTACTTCGGCTACGACTGCGTGCGTTATGTCGAGAAGCGCCTGGGCAAATGTCCAAACCCGGACCCGCTGGGTGTGCCGGATATCCTGCTGATGGTGTCGGATGCGGTGGTGGTGTTCGATAACCTCGCAGGCAAGATGCACGCGATCGTGCTGGTCGACCCGGCTGAAGCCGGCGCCTACGAAAAGGGCCTGGCGCGCCTGGATGAGTTGATGGGAAAACTTCGTCAGCCGATTACCCCGCGTCGCGGTCTTGATCTGACCCGGCCGCAAGCGCCTGATCCGATATTCCGCTCCAGTTTTACTCAAGACGATTACGAGCGCGCAGTGGACACCATCAAGGAGTACATCCTTGCCGGTGACGTGATGCAGGTCGTTCCGTCGCAACGCATGTCGATCGACTTCAAGGCCGCCCCCATCGACCTGTACCGTGCGCTGCGTTGTTTCAACCCGACGCCTTATATGTATTTCTTCAACTTTGGCGACTTCCATGTCGTGGGCAGTTCGCCTGAAGTCCTGGTGCGGGTCGAAGACAACCTGATCACCGTGCGCCCGATTGCCGGTACCCGTCCGCGCGGCGCGAATGAAGAAGAAGACCTGGCGCTGGAAAAAGACCTGCTTTCCGATCACAAAGAGGTCGCCGAACACTTGATGTTGATCGATCTGGGGCGCAACGACACCGGTCGCGTGTCTGAAATCGGCTCGGTCAAACTCACGGAAAAGATGGTTATCGAGCGTTACTCCAACGTGATGCACATTGTTTCCAACGTCACTGGCCAGTTGAAAAGTGGCCTGACTGCGATGGACGCCCTGCGTGCGATTCTGCCGGCGGGCACCTTGTCTGGCGCGCCTAAAATCCGCGCCATGGAAATTATTGACGAGCTGGAACCGGTCAAGCGTGGCGTCTATGGTGGCGCCGTGGGGTATCTGGCCTGGAACGGCAACATGGACACCGCGATTGCGATCCGCACTGCCGTGATCAAGAACGGTGAACTGCACGTGCAAGCCGGCGGCGGTATCGTCGCTGACTCGGTGCCCGCGCTGGAATGGGAAGAGACCCTGAACAAGCGCCGCGCCATGTTCCGTGCGGTGGCGCTTGCCGAGCAAGAGCCGCTTTCCTGAGACCCGCTCCCACAGAGATACCCCTATCTACTGTGGGAGCGAATTTATTCGCGAATGGCTTGATGCGGTGTTTTTCAGACACCCCGCTATCGCAGTCTTCGGCAGCGCCTGCACATACTGTGTCAATCGTCCAGACTCACAGCCAGGCTTACGCCTTGCTGGTAAACGCGAAGCTGACATTGTTCACGGGCTGCTTAAGACGTCAGTAATTTCGAGAGGTTAAACACATGTTGCTGATGATTGATAACTACGACTCGTTTACTTATAACGTCGTGCAATACCTGGGTGAGTTGGGTGCCGAGGTCAAAGTGATCCGCAACGACGAGCTGAGCATTGCCGAGATCGAAGCCCTGAACCCAGAACGCATTGTGATTTCCCCTGGCCCATGCACCCCGACTGAAGCGGGCGTATCGCTGGAGGTGATCAAGCACTTCGCCGGTAAGTTGCCGATTCTGGGCGTGTGCCTGGGCCATCAGTCTATTGGTCAGGCATTTGGGGGTGATGTCGTGCGGGCGCGGCAAGTGATGCATGGCAAGACCAGTCCGGTAATTCATGAAGACCTTGGCGTATTCGAAGGCTTGAATCATCCGTTGACGGTTACCCGTTATCATTCCCTGATCGTCAAGCGCGAAACCCTGCCCGATTGCCTGGAGGTGACCGCCTGGACCGAGCTTGAAGACGGTTCGGTCGATGAAATCATGGGCCTGCGGCACAAGACGCTGAATATCGAGGGGGTGCAGTTTCACCCTGAGTCGATTCTTACCGAGCAGGGACATGAGCTGTTCGCCAACTTCCTCAAGCAAACTGGCGGCAGCCGTCAGGGTTAAGGGGCTTTCAAGGTTATGGCTATGGATATCAAAGGCGCGCTGGCTCGCATCGTCAACCAGCTTGATTTGAGCACCGAAGAAATGCGCGACGTCATGCGTGAAATCATGACGGGTCAGTGTACTGAAGCGCAGATAGGCGCCTTCATGATGGCCATGCGCATGAAAAGCGAAAGCATTGATGAGATCGTCGGTGCTGTTTCAGTCATGCGCGAGTTGGCCAGCAAAGTCGAGCTCAAAACCCTCGACGGCGTGGTCGATGTGGTTGGCACGGGCGGCGATGGCGCGAATATTTTTAACGTTTCCACGGCATCGTCCTTCGTGGTCGCGGCGGCCGGTTGCACGGTCGCCAAGCACGGTAACCGCGCTGTTTCCGGCAAAAGTGGCAGCGCCGATCTGCTTGAGGCGGCGGGTATCTATTTGAACCTGACGCCTGTGCAAGTGGCGCGCTGTATCGAAAACGTGGGCATCGGTTTCATGTTTGCCCAGTCCCACCACGGCGCAATGAAATACGCCGCTGGCCCGCGCCGTGACCTCGGATTGCGCACCCTGTTTAATATGCTTGGCCCGCTTACGAATCCGGCTGGCGTCCGCCATCAGGTGGTTGGGGTGTTCAGTCAGGCGCTGTGCCGGCCGTTGGCCGAAGTCTTGCTTCGTCTGGGCAGTAAGCACGTGTTGGTGGTGCACTCCCAGGATGGTCTGGACGAGTTCAGCCTCGCCGCACCGACCTTCGTGGCCGAGCTGAAAAATGGTGAAGTGACTGAATACTGGGTCCAGCCGGAAGATGTGGGCATAAAAAGCCAGAGCCTGATCGGCCTGGCCGTTGAAAGCCCTGCTGCGTCGCTGGAGTTGATTCGCGATGCCTTGGGGCGACGCAAGACCGAAAACGGGCAGAAAGCGGCCGAAATGATCGTGCTCAATGCGGGCGCAGCTCTCTATGCTGCTGATCATGCGTCTACGTTGAAAGAGGGCGTTGCACTGGCCCACGATGCGCTGCACACCGGCCTTGCCCGCGAAAAACTGGAAGAGTTGGGTGCCTTTACCGCGGTATTCAAGCAGGAGAATGAAGGATGAGTGTGCCGACGGTTCTGGAAAAAATTCTCGCCCGCAAGGTTGAGGAAGTTGCTGCCCGCAGTGCCATAGTGAGCCTTGCCGAGCTTGAGCGCCAAGCGGCATTGGCCGACGCGCCACGCGGCTTTGCCAAGGCGTTGATCAAGCAGGCCAAGAGTAAGCACCCTGCGGTCATCGCTGAAATCAAAAAAGCATCGCCGAGCAAAGGCGTGATCCGGGAAAACTTTCTTCCTGCTGACATCGCCAAAAGTTATCAAGCGGGTGGGGCAACCTGTCTGTCTGTTCTGACCGACATTGATTTCTTTCAAGGTGCCGATGCTTACCTGCAACAGGCGCGTGCCGCCTGCAGTCTGCCGGTGATTCGTAAGGACTTCATGATCGATCCGTATCAGATCGTCGAAGCCCGCGCATTGGGCGCCGACTGCGTGTTGCTGATCGTTTCCGCGCTGGACGATTCGAAGATGGCCGAGTTGGCCGCCGTCGCCAAAAGCGTGGGCCTCGACGTGCTGGTCGAAGTGCACGATGCCGCTGAGCTGGAACGCGCCCTCAAAACACTGGATACGCCGTTGGTGGGCATCAACAACCGTAATCTGCACACCTTTGACGTCAACCTGGAAACGACGCTGGACCTGCTGCCGCAGATTCCGAGTGATCGTTTGGTCATCACCGAAAGCGGCATTTTTAATCGCGCGGATGTCGAGCTGATGGAAGTCAGCGGGGTCTACTCATTCCTGGTGGGTGAAGCGTTCATGCGTAAGCAACACCCGGGGGCTGAACTGCAACGCTTGTTCTTCCCTGAGCGTGGGCCGTTGATCAGTAATTAAGCGGATAGCCCTGACGCAGCGCCTACAGAGAAGCCAGCATGTTAGACAAAGTCATTGATATCTCCGTCGAGGCAGGCCTGCAGGCCGAGCAGGATTTGCTCGCCGCTGTGTGTGCCGGCGAGTTCGAGTACGGTTTGCTGTTATGGCGACCGCTTGACCGGGCCTTGGTGATGCCGCGCCGGATGAGCCGTCTCGCAGGTTTTGAACAGGCTACCGAAGCATTGGCGGTCAGCGGGTGGCCGATACTGCTGCGTGAAAGCGGTGGCGAACCGGTCCCTCAATCACCGGCGGTGGTGAACATCGCATTGGTTTACGCCCAGCCGCGCAGTGACAATGACCGCGACCGGATCGAAAATGCCTACAACCGTCTGTGTCAGCCGATCTGTGATGTGCTGATCGAACTGGGCGGCGCCGCTTCGCTCGGGGAAGTGGACGGTGCCTTCTGTGACGGACGTTTCAACGTCAACCTGGACGGCCGGAAAATGGTCGGTACGGCTCAGCGTTGGCGGCAGAGTCAGGGCGGGCAACGCCCCGTCGTACTGGCTCATGGCGCGTTGCTGCTGGACAACGAGCGCGAGCAAATGGTCGAGGCGGTCAATCGCTTCAACCAGATCTGCGAGCAGGATCAACGAGTCCGCGCCCACAGCCACATTGCCCTGCATGAAGCCTTCCCGGCGGCTGATGTGCTGGACCAGTTAGCCGAGCGCTATCAAAAGATCCTTACAGGGTTTTAAGCTGCCCGGTTCGCTTAGCGCGTACCAAACACCACCATGGTTTTGCCTTTGACGTGCACCAGGTTCTGCTCTTGCAGTGCCTTGAGCACACGGCCGACCATTTCCCTTGAGCACCCGACAATGCGCCCGATTTCCTGGCGGGTAATCTTGATCTGCATCCCGTCGGGGTGGGTCATGGCATCGGGTTGCTTACACAGATCCAGCAAGCTGCGTGCGACCCTTCCGGTGACGTCGAGAAACGCCAGGTCGCCGACTTTTCGCGTGGTATTGCGTAACCGGTCAGCCATCTGGCTACCGATGGCGTAGATAATATCCGGCTCTTGCTGTGTGACTTCGCGGAATTTGCTGTAGCTGATCTCAGCCACTTCGCACTCGGTTTTGGTGCGAACCCAGGCGCTGCGCTCTACCTCGTGCCCGATCCGGTCAAACAGGCCCAGCTCACCAAAGAAATCGCCGGCATTCAGGTACGCGACAATCATCTCCCGACCCTCGTCGTTCTCGATCAGGATGGTGACAGAGCCTTTGATGATGAAGAACAGCGACTCAGAGCGATCACCTGCGCAAATAATGTTGTGTTTGGCGGAGTAACGGCGTCGCTGGCAATGGCCGAGAAGTGTGTCGAGGTTTTTTATTTTGGGTGTAAGGGTTATAGCAACCATGCATGTATCCCGAAAAAGTACTGCGCCACACGGCATCCTTATGGGTATCGGCCGTGCGGGTGATTTGTCGCAGCTTATCAGGAGAGTTTGTTGTTTTTTGGGAAATTTCCTACAGGCTTATTTCGAGCGGACATTTAACCGGACATCCAGTGAAAGCGTGGCCCTGTGCTAAGCTGGCGACCACTTTTTTAGCAGTGGAGTGTTGGCGATGAAGGCACGCATCCAATGGGCTGGCGAAGCCATGTTCCTCGGTGAATCCGGTAGCGGTCATGTGGTGGTAATGGACGGTCCGCCGGAAAGCGGCGGTCGCAATCTGGGCGTGCGTCCTATGGAAATGCTCCTGCTCGGCTTGGGCGGTTGCAGTAACTTCGACGTGGTCAGCATCCTGAAGAAGTCCCGTCAGCCAGTAGAAAGCTGCGAGGCGTTTCTGGAAGCCGAGCGCGCGAGCGAAGACCCAAAGGTGTTCACCAAAATCCATCTGCACTTTGTGGTCAAGGGCCGAGGCTTGAAAGAGGCTCAGGTCAAACGCGCTATCGAGCTGTCTGCCGAGAAGTATTGTTCGGCTTCAATCATGCTCGGTAATGCCGGTGTGGAAATTACCCACGACTATGAAATCATCGAACTGGGCTGAAACGACACCCAACTTTCACAAAAGCGGCGCACACTTTACGATACACGCTAGCCGACAGGCGCCGACGTCGGCATAATGCGCCACTTTTTCAGGGTGCGACCCGCTTTACCAAGGCTATAGTCGCCCCCGAACGGACAACCAAAATCGCCACCGCGAAGAGGTGTTAACCGTCCTACGCAGATGAGCCGGCCTCATCTGACGGGCATGCTTGATCACGCGGCCCGGGCCGCATATATATAGAGAGTTTTTAACGGTGAAAAGCAAACTCAAGCTCCACGGGTTCAATAACCTGACAAAGACCTTGAGCTTCAACATCTATGACATCTGCTATGCGGAAACTCCGCAGGACCAGCAAGCTTACGTCGAGTACATCAATCACGAGTACGACGCCGAACGCCTGACGCAGATCCTCACCGAGGTTGTCGATATCATTGGCGCCAACATCCTGAACATCGCCCGTCAGGATTACGACCCGCAAGGTGCTAGCGTGACCATTCTGATCTCCGAGCAGCCGGTGACGCCTACCGACAGCCAGATCGAAGAGTCCCCGGGACCGCTGCCAGAGACCATCCTGGCGCATCTCGACAAGAGCCATATCACGGTGCACACCTACCCGGAAATTCACCCGGTCGATGGCATCGCGACATTCCGTGTGGACATTGACGTGTCGACCTGTGGGGTGATTTCACCGCTCAAGGCGCTCAACTACCTGATCCACCAGTTCGATTCCGACATCGTCACCGTCGACTATCGTGTGCGTGGCTTCACCCGTGACGTTGAAGGTAAAAAACACTTCATCGATCACGAGATAAACTCGATCCAGAATTACCTCTCTGTGGACACGCGCGCCGGTTACCAGATGACCGACGTGAACGTTTACCAGGAGAACCTGTTCCACACCAAGATGCTGCTCAAGAACTTCGAACTGGATGACTACCTGTTCGGTGATGCGACCAGCAACTTGTCGACCGAACAGCGTGATCAGGTTACCGAGCGCGTGAAGCACGAAATGCTGGAAATCTTCTACGGACGCAACGTCAACGTTTAAGATTGTCCGGATTCGTCAGTACAAAGAAGAAAGGCGCCCATCGAGGCGCCTTTCTTGTGTCTGCCGTCATGGCGCGGTGTTTATATCCGATACGTACTTTTGGTCATGACCTTGGCCAGCAAGCTCATACCGAATTTGATCGGCGCCGGAAAACGAAATCCACCGGCATCCAGCGCGCTTTCGGCGTGGCGTTCTTCATCAATGCGCATCTGCTCGAGAATGGCCCGGGACTTTTCGTCTTCGGCAGGCAACTGCTGCAAATGATCGTTCAGGTGCTTGCAGACCTGATCTTCGGTCGCGGCGACGAACCCCAGGCTGACCCGGTCGCTGATCATGCCAGCGGCGGCACCGATCCCGAAGGAAATGCCATAGAACAGTGGGTTGAGCACGCTGGTGTGACTGCCCAATTGGTGGATGCGTTGTTCGCACCAGACCAGATGGTCAATCTCTTCTTCGGCCGCGTGTTCCATGGCTGCCCGCACTTTCGGTAACTTGGCGGTCAGCGCCTGGCCCTGGTACAGCGCTTGCGCGCAGACCTCGCCGGTATGGTTGATGCGCATCAGGCCTGCAACGTGTCGGGTATCGACGTCGCTCATCTTGGTTTCGGACTGAACAATGGCGGGTGATGGTCGATACGGTTGCACGCTGAAAGGCAGCAGCGTGCGCATCGCAGCATCGGCTTGCAATAAGAGACGGTCAACAGGGGAGTAGTGACGTTCGGTAGCCATGGGCACCTCCGGATAAATCCACGGCGGCCAGTTTACCCGAATCAGTCGGGCGCGGCTTGAGCTGGATCAGCCCGCCGGGTCTGCACAGGCTGTCTCGGCGGGGGTAAGTCGTTTAAACGGTGAATCAGCCCGGCGGCCAATGCATCTGGCGCTGACCCAGTACGTGCATGTGAATGTGATAGACGGTCTGCCCGCCCAGCTCATTACAGTTCATGACTACCCGGAAGCCGTCGTCGCAGCCCAGTTCTTTGGCCAGACGTTGCGCAGTGAACAGGACATGACCGAGCAGCCCTTTGTCATCTTCGGTCACGTCGTTAAGCGTGCGGATCGCTTTTTTCGGAATGACCAGAAAATGCACCGGCGCTTGCGGGGCAATATCGTGAAAGGCCAGCACCTGGTCATCTTCGTAGATGATTTTTGCTGGTATCTCTCTATTGATGATCTTGGTGAACAGAGTCTCCACAACCATTTCTCCGTTTTGATAAGTGCTTGAGTGTACTGAGGGGCAGGGATCACGCCCAGCTCTTTAGCGCGGGCAGTACGTCTTGTTGATCGCGCCGGATATTTTCCGGGTCAGCCAGCGCGGGCCCAGACGGGGGGTAAACGCCAACAGCTTATTACGCCAACCGGGAATGATCACTGCGCGATTTTTCGCCAGTGCCCGCACCGTATGAAGCGCGACTTCTTCGGGGCTCATCATCCTTTTGCTGCGTTCCAGCTTGCCGACTTCCAAATGCGCATTGCGGAAAAACTCGGTGCGGGTCGGGCCAGGACACAGGACTGAAATTTTCACACCGGTTTTTTTCAGTTCTTCACGTAACCCTTCGGAAAAGTGCAGCACATAGGCCTTGCTGGCGTGATAGCTGCTCATCCAGGGGCCGGGTTTAAAGGCTGCTACCGAGGCGACATTGAGTATCTGCCCGCCACCCTGGACCGCCATGGTATTGCCGAGGGCATGACACAGGCGGGTGAGCGCCAGTATGTTCAGCTCGATCAAGTCCTGTTCCTGGCCCCAATCCTGAGCCAAAAACGGTCCGCAGGTACCGATGCCTGCGCAGT
This sequence comes from Pseudomonas sp. UMAB-08, assembly GCF_900095225.1. Lineage (GTDB taxonomy): Bacteria > Pseudomonadota > Gammaproteobacteria > Pseudomonadales > Pseudomonadaceae > Aquipseudomonas. The sequence goes on along the minus strand of NZ_LT607435.1, from coordinate 8,494 downwards.
TCACCAGCAAATCGATCTGTCGTTCGCCTTCTTCGAGTTCCAGCAAGAAACCGGAAAGACGCAGTGGCTCCCCCAGGTCGCAGCCTCGAAACAGGACCTCGACACCAAAACGCTGGTTCAACTCAATGGCAATGCTTTCCAGCAGGTCCCGTTGACGGGCCACCAGAATCAGGCTGCGACCACGGCGCGCCAAGGCTTCGGCCATGGCCAGGCCGATGCCGCTGGAGGCGCCAGTGATCAGGGCGTAACGGGTCATGCATATTCTCCAGGCAGCGACCGCGAGCCACGGCAGTGTGCGTCGGGCTCAAGCGGGCGCGTTATTCATCTTTATAGTCTACAGACGCTGGCTGTTGGCGGGTTGCGCGGTGTCGCTATCGTTATCATCGTCGTAAGGCAGGATATTTTCGTACTCGCTCGCGGTGGATTGCACTTCGCTCTCGAACGTGGAAATGCCGCCGACGAATGCGCCGACCATCAGGATGGCGATAATTGCCAGCCACAAAGAGGCGAGGACTTTTACCGCCGTGGTGTTGGGTGGTTGCGGCGCTCCGTACTGGTTGGCGCCGGTGTTGCCTGGGATGACCATCATCAGGATCGGAAACAGGCTGCCCACGAATGGCACGAGATTGATCAGCAACAGCCAGCCGGACCAGCCGACATCATGCAGCCGCTGCACACCGATCTGCACACTGACGATAAAAAAGCCGATCGCTGCGATGGCAATAAGCAATCCACCGCCTACCAGTGAGCTCGTCAGGATCGCTGCGCATACGCCGGTAACGGCAATAATGGCGACCATGAGTACCAGGGTCCAGGCCAGATAGCGTAAACGACCGATCCGGCCTTGAACGGTGAACACCTTGAGTTCGCCAAACTCTGGCCATGTTGCACCCACCTGAGCCCGTGGCGGAGCATAAGGCGATGCTTCGTGCTGCGGTTCTTCAGGCGCTCTATACGGGGTGGGCTCGTCGATCTCTTCCAGGCTCAAACTGATGGTGGGGTCCGGCTCAATCCGTGCTTCGAGGCCTGCATCATTCAATGCGCTCAGGTAGTGCAGGGCTTGCTCTTGCGACAGCCCGCGCTTGAGCGCAACGGGCTGGCCGCTGAACAGCTTTTCGACGGCTGATAGTTCGCGTTTGAACAGGCCAGCCATATTCAGTTTGGCGGTCTCGATGTCGACGCCAGTGCGCAGTTGCCCTTCGAAGACAATCTTGAAGTGGGTTTCGGCCATGCTTGGCTTCCTTGTCTGGGTAAAACAGAGTTATTGCTAACGCATCTGAGCCTGACGCCAGCCGAAAAAGCGGCTGCGGGCGAGCGATCAGCGCGGCCAGTGTCTGGCCAGGTCTGCTGAGCGTGTTTGCGCCTGACGGTATTCAGCATCCATGCGGGCAATCAGTTCGTCGACGCTGGGCAGATCGTTAATATCACCAACGCCTTGCCCCGCGGACCATACGGTTTTCCAGGCTTTTGCTTCATCGCTGATGGGTTTGAGCTTCGAACCGAAGTCGACTTCGCCCTTGCCTTGCAGCGCCGCGAGGTCAAAACCTGCATTCTCCAGACTTTTACGCATGAAGCTGGCAGGTACGCCGGAGACCGCAGCGGTATGGACGATATCGGCGGCTTTGGAGGTCAGCAGCATCTCTTTGTAAGCGTCCGGCGCATGGCTCTCACGGGTCGCGATAAAGCGTGTACCGAAGTAGGCCAGATCCGCGCCAAGCAATTGCGCGGCAAGAATCTCGTGGCCGTGGTTTAAACAGCCCGCCAGCAACAAGGTTTTATCGAAGAACTGACGGATCTCGGCAATGAGCGAAAAAGGACTCCAGGTGCCGGCATGTCCCCCGGCGCCGGCCGCGACAGCGATCAGACCGTCTACGCCGGCTTCTGCTGCTTTTTCCGCATGGCGGCGAGTGGTCACGTCATGAAACACCAAACCACCGTAACCATGCACCGCGTCGACCAGCTCTTTAACCGCGCCGAGGCTGGTGATCACGATGGGTACTTTATGCTCGATGCAGATAGCCAGGTCGGCCTGCAAACGCGGGTTGCTGTTGTGCACGATCAGGTTGACTGCGTAGGGCGCCGGATTCACAAGCGTTGCCAGCCCGGCTTCGATTTCCTCTAGCCAGGCTTTGAACCCACTGCTTTCGCGCTGGTTAAGCGCCGGAAAACTCCCGACCACCCCGTTGCGGCAGCACGCCAGCACCAATTGCGGATTGGAGATCAGAAACATCGGTGCGGCCACGACGGGCAGACGCAGGGACTGTTCAAGCAAGGCTGGCAGTGACATGAGCGTTACTCCACGCATTCAGCTATTGATTAGAAAGGTTTGACCACAACCAAAATGACGATAGCCAGCAAGATCAATACAGGGATTTCATTGAACCAGCGATAGTAGACGTGGCTGCGACCCTTCTCGCCACGCGCGAAGCGTTTGACTTGCGCGCCGCAGACATGGTGATAACCGATCAGCAGAACCACCAACGTCAGCTTGGCGTGCATCCAGGCCTGGCTGAAATAACCACTGGGGTTGAGGCTGATCAGCCAGATGCCGAATGCCAGTGTGGCAATCATCGCGGGACCCATGATGCCCCGGTACAGTTTGCGCTCCATGATGCAGAACCGTTCCCTGCTCGCGGCGTCCTCGCTCATTGAGTGATAAACGAACAATCTCGGCAGATAAAACAGACCTGCAAACCAGCAGACCATCGAGACGATGTGGAGGGCTTTGAGCCATAGAAAAAGCATTTTTGGTTATTCCCAAGTTCACGGTGGCCAAATAGTAGTGGTATGAACGGCCATACGTCACGTTCGCGGTTGTTCCTCAGGCCGTACGCCCATATTATCAATGGTTTTCCACTAGGTTCGTTGAAGGGGCAGGTTTATGGTCAAGGTCGGTATCGTCGGCGGCACGGGTTACACCGGGGTCGAGCTGCTACGTCTGTTGGCACAGCATCCGCAAGCTGAGGTGGTGGTCATCACTTCTCGCTCCGAGGCAGGGCTGGCCGTGGCCGACATGTACCCTAACCTGCGAGGCCATTACGATGGCCTGGCTTTCAGCGTGCCAGACATCGCAGCACTGGGTGCCTGTGATGTGGTGTTCTTTGCCACCCCGCACGGTGTTGCTCATGCGTTGGCAGGCGAACTGTTGAACGCCGGGACCAAGGTCATCGACTTGTCGGCAGATTTCCGCCTGGAAGACGCAGACGAGTGGGCCAAATGGTACGGCCAGCCGCATGGCGCGCCTGAATTGCTTAAGGAGGCGGTCTACGGCTTGCCTGAAGTCAATCGCGAGCAAATCAAGCAAGCGCGCCTGATTGCCGTGCCCGGTTGCTACCCTACCGCGACACAGCTGGGCTTTTTGCCGTTGCTCGAAGCTGGCTTGGCTGATGCCTCCCGGTTGATCGCCGACTGTAAGTCAGGCGTCAGCGGTGCAGGGCGCGGTGCCAGCGTTGGCTCGTTGTACTCTGAAACCAGCGAAAGCTTTAAGGCGTACGCCGTCAAAGGCCATCGTCACCTGCCTGAAATCAGGCAGGGTCTGCGGCGTGCCTCGGGTGGGGATGTCGGCTTGACCTTCGTTCCACACCTGACACCGATGATTCGGGGCATTCACTCGACGCTCTACGCCACGGTGACGGATAAGTCGGTGGATTTGCAGGCGCTTTTTGAAAAGCGCTATGCCAATGAGCCGTTCGTCGATGTGATGCCGGCCGGTAGCCATCCTGAAACACGTAGCGTACGTGGCGCCAACGTTTGTCGAATTGCCGTGCACCGTCCGCAAGGTGGTGATCTGGTGGTGGTGTTGTCGGTCATCGACAATCTGGTCAAGGGCGCATCAGGCCAAGCGGTACAGAATATGAACATTCTGTTCGGTCTGGACGAGCGTTTGGGTCTTTCCCATGCCGGCATGCTGCCGTGATTAGTTGACCAATTTACTAGGTCAAGCGGATAATGCCGGTCATTACGCATTATGACGGCATAGCGCCGGGAGATATTCAGCATGAGCGTCGAAACCTTCACCCCTACGGCATTGGTATTCACTCACGGTGCAGCGCACAAGGTGAAGACCCTGGTCGATGAAGAGGGCAATGATCGCCTGAAACTGCGCGTATTCGTGACAGGTGGCGGCTGTTCAGGTTTTCAGTACGGCTTCACTTTCGATGAAGACGTGGCGGATGACGACACCATCGTCGAGCGTGAGGGTGTCAGCCTGGTGGTCGACCCGATGAGCTTCCAGTACCTGGCAGGCGCAGAAGTGGATTATCAGGAAGGGCTGGAAGGGTCGCGCTTTGTGATCAAAAACCCGAATGCGTCCACCACGTGTGGCTGCGGCTCGTCATTCTCGGTCTGATTTGGCTTGCTGGTCAGAGAACGCCGCGCTTATGTGCGGCGTTTTGCTGTGTGCGTCATGCCGGGTAGATGGCGCCTAGCACGCGCAGGCCGCGAGCACCGGTGACGCTGGGTCGGTTGCCGGGGACACCTTCAAGGCAGCAGTGCGCCAGCCAGGCGAAAGCCATCGCTTCGACCCAGTCAGGGTCTACACCATAGGCCGCTGTACTGCTGACCTTGGTGTCAGGCAGCAACGCGGTCAGCCTCGCCATCAGCGCCGAGTTGTGCGCGCCGCCACCACAGACCAATAGCTCGTCGGTTTGCGCCTGTGCGATCTGCAGCGACTGGGTAATGGTCAGCGCAGTCAACTCAAGCAAGGTTGCCTGGATGTCTTCGGGGGCGAACGTTGGCAGTTGGAACAGATGATGTTGAAGCCAGCCAGTATTGAAGACGTCGCGGCCTGTACTTTTAGGGCCTTGGGTCAGGAAAAACGGATCACTGAGTAGCGATTGCAGCAGCGCTGGCTCGATCTTGCCGCTCGCGGCCCAGGCACCGTCGCGGTCAAAGCTCAGGCTGCGTTGTGCTTGTATCCAGGCATCAAGTAAGACATTTCCTGGTCCGCAGTCGAAACCGGACACGGGCTTGTCGGCTTCCAGCAGGCTCAGGTTGCTGAAGCCACCTATATTAAGAACCGCACGATGATTCTGTGGCGCGCCGAGCGGATTGTCGAAAAGGGCTTCATGGAACGCTGGCACCAGCGGTGCGCCTTGTCCGCCTGCGGCCACATCTCTGCGGCGGAAATCACTGACGACGGTGATCTCTGTCAGCTCTGCGAGCAGTGCGGGGTTGCCAATCTGGAGGGTGAAGCCGCGCGCGGGCTCATGACGAATAGTCTGTCCATGACTGCCGATGGCGCGTATCTCGCCTGCGGACAATTGCTCTTGGCTCAACAGCGCCAGAACACCTTGTGCGGCGAGATGCACCCACTTCTGCTCGGTGATAGCGGCCCGGGCAAGCTCATCGATACCACTGGCGCATAGCCCGAGAAGCTCGGCGCGCAGATCATCTGGCATTGGTATGTAGTGGGTCGCCAGCAGTCTTGGTCGGTCGTCCTGTTCTATCAGGGCGATATCCAGCCCATCAAGGCTGGTCCCGGACATCACACCTATATAGAAGGCCATGGCTTAGCGCTTGTTCGAAGCGAGCAGGGTGGATTTCTCTTGGTCCATGCGGGCCATTAGCGGCTGGCTCTGTTGCATGAAACGTTGCTTTTCAGCTTTGGCGATTGGGTCGGCCATTGGCAATTTCTGGCCCAGTGGGTCGACATGGACGCCATTGACCTGGAACTCATAGTGCAAGTGCGGGCCGGTCGACAGCCCGGTCGTACCAATATAGCCGATGACCTGGCCCTGTCTTACATTGCTGCCGGTTTGTATACCTTTGGCAAAACCCTGCATATGCCCGTACAGGGTCTGGTAGGTGTTGCCATGCTTGATGACTACGGTATTGCCGTAGCCGCCACGGCGACCCGCCAACAGAACCTGGCCATCGCCTGTTGCTTTGATCGGTGTGCCGCGAGGCGCTGCGTAGTCGACGCCTTTGTGGGCACGGATCTTATTCAGAATCGGGTGTTTGCGGCCCATGGAGAACATCGAGCTGATGCGGGCGAAGTCTACCGGGGTGCGGATGAAAGCCTTGCGCATGCTGTTGCCGTCAGCGGTGTAGTAGCTGCTGTTACCTTGCTTGTTGGTGTAGCGAACGGCGGTGTACGTTTTGCCGCGGTTGGTAAAACGCGCTGACAGGATGTTGCCGGTGCTGACGGTTTTGCCATTGATGACTTTCTGCTCGTAGATCACATCGAACTCGTCGCCTTGGCGAATATCCTGAGCGAAGTCGATGTCGTAGCCAAAAACACTGGCCATGTCCATGGTCATGCTGTGGGACAGACCTGCACGTTGAGCCGACTGGGAAAGCGAGCTGTTGATAACCCCGTGAACATAGGCTGTGCGGATGCTCGGCTTGGTGATTTCCCGGCTGAATGCATAGCCTTTGTCGGACTTGGACAGGCTGATGCTTTCCAGGTCGCTGACCTTGCTGTGCAGTTGTTTGAGCTGACCTTGCGGGGAGAGCTCGAACTGCAGAATCTGGCCGTGCTTCAGTTGGCTGAATTGCCTGGCTTGCTTGTCGCTGGCCAGTACTTCGTGCACGGCGGAAGCAGGAAGACCTACTTTCTCGAACAGGGTCGACAAGGTGTCACCCCTGGAGACGACAACTTCTTTGTGATTCGGATTCTTGGCAACAACTGTGGGGGCAGGCTCTACCTTCACAGGTTCTGCGGTGGCCGTTTCCTGAGTGTCATCAGCGCCATTTTCGATCTGCGCGAATGGCGATGCAGTGACGTCGGGTGTGGCCTGAATCTGTTCTTGAGCGTCTTGTTCTTGTGTCAGTTGATCGGCAGGTGTTTCCAGATCAAGGTTCAGAGTGGTTTTTTTGGCTTCAACGTCGCTGGACGGGAAGACCAGAAGCGCCAGGCTCAGCAAGGCGGCGATGCCGCTGGCAGCGAGCAGGTGGCTCTTCGGATAAAGCGGAGGCGCCTTGGGCGGTGTGTTGATCATAGGTAATCTGACTTTGAAGAGATGAATTGGAAAAGATGAATGACATGATGATGAATAAATAACTGTATAAAATATAACCAAATCATGCTCGAAGCAACCCTACGAACGCATCAGTCTGTGATTCGGCGGAGGGTGCTGGGCAAAAACTTGTAATTGGGCCCTGATCTTGTATGGTTGGGTCCCATTTAGATGAGCCATTACGGGGCTGTTATGAAGTCGGTTGAAGAGCAGCTAGCGCTGATCAAGCGCGGTGCGGATGAACTCCTGGTCGAGTCCGAACTGGTCGAAAAGCTTAAGCGTGGTCAGCCATTGCGTATCAAGGCCGGGTTTGACCCTACGGCCCCGGATCTGCATTTGGGTCATACCGTGCTTATTAATAAGCTGCGTCAGTTCCAGGAGTTGGGCCATCAGGTCATTTTCCTGATTGGCGACTTCACCGGCATGATTGGCGATCCTAGTGGCAAAAGTGCGACGCGGCCTCCGCTGACGCGCGAACAGGTTCTGGCTAACGCAGAGACCTATAAAACCCAGGTTTTCAAGATTCTTGATCCGGCAAAGACCGAGGTGGCGTTCAACTCCACCTGGATGGATCAAATGAGTTCGGCTGACTTCATTCGCCTGTCTTCACAGTACACCGTGGCGCGGATGCTTGAGCGCGATGACTTCCATAAGCGCTACTCGACCAATCAGCCGATCGCCATCCATGAGTTCATGTATCCATTGGTGCAGGGCTACGATTCTGTCGCGCTGCGTGCCGATGTCGAGCTGGGCGGTACCGATCAGAAGTTCAACCTGCTGATGGGGCGCGAATTGCAGCGCGCCTATGGGCAAGAAGCTCAGTGCATTCTCACCATGCCTTTATTGGAAGGTCTGGATGGCGTGAAGAAGATGTCCAAGTCCCTGGGTAACTATGTAGGGATTCAGGAAGCACCGGGCATTATGTACAGCAAGCTGGTTTCAATCCCTGATGCCTTGATGTGGCGCTACTTCGAGTTGCTGAGCTTCCTCTCTATGGAGGAGATCAATGGCTTCAAGGCCGATGTCGCGGCGGGCGCGAATCCGCGTGATATCAAAATCAAGCTGGCTGAAGAGATCGTTGCCCGATTCCATGGCAAAGAGGCGGCTGCGACTGCGCATCGTTCGGCGGGCAACCGCATGAAAGACGGCGACCTGCCTGATGACTTGCCAGAGATCAGTCTCGCGGCCACGGAAGACATGCCAATCGCGGCTGTCCTTAATAAAGCAGGCTTGGTCAAGAACTCCGCGGTTGCTCGGGATCTTCTGGCATCCGGTGGCGTGCGTATAGATGGTGAGGTTGTGGATCGCGCATTCGTGTTCAAGGTCGGCGCGACCCATGTTTGCCAGGCCGGTAAGAAGGCTTTTGGGCGAATTACGCTTAATTTGGAATAGGTCTGATTTAACCCTTGACGTAAGTTTTTTCGAGCCTATAATTCGCACCTCTTCCGGAGCAGATGAAACGGAAAACTCCTTGTAAATCAAAGAGTTATCCGGGGTAAGCGGCGAGGAAGAGGTTTTGATCTTGTGGATCGAAA
>NZ_LT607434.1 GCF_900095225.1 Pseudomonas sp. UMAB-08 | reverse complement strand
GTAGGTCATCGTCAAGATTAAATTCCGAAACCCCTGTCTGCTTATGCAGACAGGGGTTTTGTTTGTGCGCTGGGAAAAGTCCGATCAGGTGGCAATCCTGCTCGCTTGCCCTTAAGGTTCTGCCATCAGTTTTTCATTCAATTCATGGGCCGTCTGCGCGAAACTCGATGACGGTATCAGTCAAGGAAGCAGCTATGCCGGTTACACCAACGCTCAGTGCTGGATTCATGGTGGTTCATGGCAACCGACTGGATGAGTTGCGCAGCCTTGTCGTTTCCTGGATGCGGCGTTATCCGCTGGCGCCCCTGGAGAATGAGATTGCGTTGGTGCAAAGCAACGGCATCGCTCAATGGTTGAAACTGGCTCTGGCTGAGGACTCTCAGGACGACGATCAAGGTGGATGCGGAATCGCAGCCGCAGTGGATGTGCAACTCCCCGGCAGTTTCATGTGGCAACTGTATCGAGTGGTGTTGGGCCGCGATGAAATTCCAGCGACTTCGCTGTTGGACAAGGCACCCCTCACCTGGCGTTTGATGCGCCTGCTTCCTGCGTTGATTGACCAGCCACATTTCGAGCCGTTGCAACGCTTCCTCACTAACGACACCGACCTACGCAAGCGTTACCAGCTGTCTGAACGACTCGCGGACCTGTTTGACCAATACCAGGTCTATCGGGCTGACTGGCTCGAAGACTGGGCGGCGGGTCGTCATCAATTGCGCAACGGCCGAGGCGAGAGCAAGGCTCTGACCCCGGCCAATTGCTGGCAGGCAGAGTTGTGGCGCGCGCTCCTGATGGACGTCGGCGTCGAAGACATGGCGCAAAGCCGCGCAGGCGTTCACCAGCGTTTTATCGAGCGCATCAACAGCCTGACCGAGGCACCTGAAGGCCTGCCTTCTCGGGTCATTGTGTTTGGCATCTCTTCGCTACCGGCACAAGCGCTCGAAGCCTTGGCCGGTCTGGCGAAATTCAGTCAGGTGCTGCTCTGTGTGCACAACCCGTGTCGGCACCATTGGGCGGACATCGTCGCCGATAAAGACCTGTTACGGCATCAATATAAGCGTCAGGCGCGTAAAGCTGGAATGCCCGTCGTGCTGGACCCCGAAGCGCTGCATCAGCATGCACATCCGCTGCTCGCCGCGTGGGGCAAACAAGGTCGTGACTACATCAATTTGCTGGACAGTTATGACGAGCCCAACAGCTACCGGGCAGCGTTCAGGGACGGACGTATCGATCTGTTCAGTGAGAGCGAACCTCGCACGATACTGAACCAGCTTCAGGACGACATTCTCGAGCTGCGCCCACTCAGCGAGACCCGCGATCTGTGGCCTGCGGTCGACTCTGGTAAAGACCGTTCGATCCGTTTCCATGTAGCGCACAGCGCGCAGCGGGAAGTGGAAATCCTTCACGATCAATTACTCGCCCGTTTCAGCGCTGACCCGGATCTGCGCCCGCGCGATGTGATCGTCATGGTCCCCGATATCGATAGTTACGCTCCGCACATCCGTGCCGTGTTCGGCCAGCTCGAGCGGGATGATCGGCGCTTCATTCCGTTCACTCTGGCGGACCAAGGCCAGCGCGGCCGTGAACCGTTGTTGATTGCAGTCGAGCACCTGCTGAAGATCCCGGACAGTCGATTCCCGGTCAGTGAAATTCTCGATCTGCTGGACGTCCCGGCGCTACGCACCCGCTTTGGCGTCGAAGAGCGTGACCTTGCGACGCTGCATCGCTGGATTGAAGGTGCGGGTGTTCGTTGGGGCTTGAACGCCAAGCAGCGTGCGGGCCTGGGTTTGCCTGATGAGCTGGAGCAGAACAGCTGGCATTTCGGCCTGCGTCGCATGCTGCTGGGCTACGCCGTCGGGGCGGGCGCGTCTTATGACGGGATTGAACCGTACGACGAAATCGGCGGACTCGATGCTGCACTGATTGGCCCTCTGGTCTCACTGATCGATGCCCTCCAGGTCGCCCATAGTGAGCTCTCGCTCCCGGCGACTCCCCAGGTGTGGGGCGCGCGCCTGCAAGCCTTGGTGCAAGTGTTCTTCGCGGCCGACAGTGAGCATGACGACTACCTGCTCGGCCAACTCGAGCAGTTGCGTGAAACCTGGCTGGACACCTGTGAATCGGTAGGCCTGCTCGACGAACTTCCCCTGACTGTCGTACGCGAAGCCTGGTTGGCCGGTCTTGACCAAGGGCGTTTATCGCAGCGCTTTCTGGCGGGCTCGGTTAACTTCTGCACCCTGATGCCCATGCGTGCAATCCCCTTCAAACTGGTCTGCTTGCTGGGCATGAATGATGGCGATTACCCACGAGCACAGCCGCCGCTGGACTTCGATTTGATGGGCAGCGACTACCGTCCTGGCGACCGCTCCCGTCGTGAAGATGACCGGTACTTACTGCTTGAAGCGCTGCTCTCCGCACGTGATCAGCTTTACATCAGCTGGGTCGGGCGTAGCATTCGCGACAACAGCGAACGTCCGGCGTCGGTGCTGATTGGTCAGCTTCGCGATCATCTCGCCAGCGGTTGGAAGCCGGTCGGTGCGGTAGCGCCAGAAGACGTGGAGAAACGTAATCCCGGCGAACAACTGCTCCACAAGCTGACCCTCGAACATCCCTTGCAGCCGTTCAGTGCACAGTACTTCCATGACGGCAGCGGTTTCTTCAGCTTCGCTCGCGAATGGCAGATGCTGCATGAGTCGAACATCCCGGTGGCTGACGCGCCGGCACTGTCCGAGCATCAGCAGGAGGAGCCGCTCAGCCTCGCGCAACTACAAGATTTTTTGCGTAACCCGGTCCGGCACTTCTTCAGCCAGCGCTTGAAGATTTTCTTCGAAGTGGCCGAAGCGCCCCTCGCGGACGAAGAACCCTTCGTGCTGGATGCCCTTGAGCGTTATAGCCTGAGCGAAAGCCTGCTTGAAGCGGCATTGGCTCGACCCGAGCAGATCGACGACGCCTTGCTGTCCCAGGCCCGACGGCTGCAAGGCAGTGGGTTGCTGCCCATGGCCGGTTTCGGCGCGAGCCTGCAAGAGGAACTGATCGAGCCATTGCCTGACCTGCTCCAGCGTTATCAAGACCTGTTGCGCCAGTGGCCCGAACCGCTGAACAGTGCATTGCCTGTCAGCTTTGCTCACCAGCAGGTGAGTCTGGACGGCTGGCTCAGCGGGCTGCATAAAAACAGCCGCGGTGGGTTGTTGGCCGTGACCGCCATTCCGAACGCCATTGGCTCGAAGAAAACCCGCAAGTGGCATCGATTGACGCGGCCCTGGGTGATTCACCTGGTGGCCTGCGCTTGTGGTCTACCGCTGAGCACTGCGTTGGTCGCCAGCGATGAAACCCTGTTGCTGGACCCGCTGGAAAAAGAGGCTGCGGCGACAGCGCTTAATCATCTGTTGATGGCCTGGCAAACCGGAATGCAGCGACCACTGCCCGTGGCCGTAAAAACCGCGTTTGCCTGGCTCGGCCAGAGTGACGAAGCGAAGGCCGAGGCAGCAGCCTGCAAGGCGTATGAAGGTGATGGCCAGACCACCAATGGTGAGCGTCGCGAAAGTACGGCGTTGGCCCGTCAGTTCCCGGATTTTGCTGCACTGATCGACAGCGAAGAATTTGTGGGTTGGTGTGACGCCCTGTATCGCCCATTGTTTGAAGCCCCCTGGCAATCCCTGTCCACGGCGGAGGCCAGCGCATGAACCTCAATCAAACAGAACAGCCGACCCAACAACAGACTGCATCCCTGGCCCTGCGCTTTCCCCTTCACGGCAGCCAGTTGATCGAGGCCAGCGCGGGCACCGGCAAGACGTTCACCATTTCTGCGTTGTACCTGCGCCTGGTCCTCGGCCATGGCGGCGAATCGGGTTTCGGCCGCGAGTTACTGCCGCCGCAAATCCTGGTGGTGACCTTCACCGATGCAGCCACCAAAGAGCTGCGCGACCGTATTCGCACTCGGTTGGCGGAAGCTGCACGGTTCTTTCGTGATGAGATGGCTGCACCCGATGATCTGATCGCTGAGTTACGCGATCAGTACAGCGCCGAGCAATGGCCTGCGTGCGCCAATCGCCTGGATATTGCAGCGCAGTGGATGGATGAGGCTGCGGTGTCGACTATCCACAGTTGGTGTCAGCGCATGCTGCGCGAGCACGCCTTCGACAGCGGCAGCCTGTTCACCCAGACCCTGGAAACCGACCACAGCGAATTGCTCAGTGAAGTGCTTCGCGATTACTGGCGGCGGTTTTGTTACCCCATGAACGGTGATGCGCTGCAGTGGGTGCGCGCCCGTTGGGGCAGCCCGGCGGCATTGCTGCCGAGGGTTCGGGCCCTGTTCGGTAACGCCAGCGACGGCGATAGAGGCAATACAACCCAAGAGCCTGCCGAGCTGATTGCGGCGACATTGCAGCAACGTCGCGAAGCGTTGCAGGCCCTGAAAGCCCCTTGGGTCGACTGGGCTGCCGAGCTGCAGGTGATCTGTATTGACGCGGTTACGCGCAAGGCCGTCGATGGGCGCAAGATGCAGGAGCGCTATTTCAAACCCTGGTTCGAAAAACTCACCGCGTGGGCGGCTGACGAGAATCAGGAAGAACTCGATCTGGGCACTGGCTTCACTCGCCTTACGCCCGATGGCTTTGCCGAAGCGTGGAAGGGCGACGCACCATCGCACCCGGCGCTCGACGCGATGCTCGAACTCAAGGCCAGTCTCGACACCTTACCCACGCCCGATGCTGCCGTGCTTGAACACGCCGCGCAATGGGTGGGCGCGCGCTTCGAAGAAGAGAAACGTCGGCGAGCAGAGATGGGTTTCGATGACATGCTGCTCAGGCTCGATGCGGCATTGGGCAGCGCCGGGGGCGAGCGCTTGGCGACCTTGATTCGTGAACAGTTCCCCGTGGCGCTGATCGATGAGTTCCAGGACACCGACCCCGTGCAGTACCGGATTTTCGAGCGCATCTACCGACTCGAAGAGAACAGCCGCGAGACCGGCCTCTTCCTCATAGGCGATCCCAAGCAGGCGATCTACGCGTTCCGTGGCGCTGACATCTACACCTACCTGCGCGCGCGCTCGGCCACCACTGGGCGCTGGCACACGTTGGATAAAAACTTTCGCTCCAGCCACGCCATGGTCGAGGCCGTCAATCATGTATTCGGGCGCGCCGAGCAACGTGAGCAAGGGCGCGGCGCCTTCCTGTTCCGTGACGGCGATGACAATCAGGTGCCGTTCGGACCTGCCAAATCCCAAGGGCGCAAAGCGCTGTTTCAGGTCAATGGCCATGCGCCCGCTGCGCTGAATGTCTGGCAGCTGGAAAGCGATCAGCCGGTCTCCGGTGCGACCTATCGACAACAGCTGGCCGCCAGTTGCGCCAGCGACATCGTGCGCCTGCTCAACGAAGGCCAGCAAGGTCACACCGGGTTCGTTCTGCCGGGTAAAGCGCTGTGCGGTTTACTGCCCGCCGATATCGCGATCCTGGTGCGGGACGGTAAAGAGGCGCAGGCCGTGCGCGGCGAGCTGTCGGCCCGTGGTGTGCGCAGTGTTTATCTGTCGGACAAGGATTCGGTGTTCGCCGCCCAGGAAGCCCACGACGTGCTGAGCTGGCTCAAAGCCTGCGCCGAACCGGATTCGGAGCGCACCCTGCGCGCCGCCTTGGCCTGCATCACTCTGAACCTGTCACTGGCCGAGCTTGAGCGTCTGAATCAGGACGAATTGGCGTGGGAAGCGCGCGTCATGCAGTTCCGTGGTTATCGTGCGATCTGGCGCAGCCAGGGCGTGCTGCCGATGCTGCGGCGCTTGCTGCACGACTTCCAATTGCCGCAGGCGCTGATCAGCCGCAACGACGGCGAGCGCGTGCTGACCAACTTGCTGCACCTGTCTGAACTGCTGCAACAAGCCGCTGCCGAACTGGACGGCGAACAAGCGCTGATTCGCCATCTAGGCGAGCATCTGGCGTTGTCCGGTCAGGCGGGTGAAGAACAGATCCTGCGCCTGGAAAGCGATGAGCAACTGGTCAAAGTGGTGACCATCCACAAGTCCAAAGGCCTGCAATACCCATTGGTGTTTCTGCCGTTCATCTGCTCCTCTAAACCGGTGGATGGCAGCCGCTTGCCGTTGCATTTTCATGATGCGGACGGAAGGGCACAGATCAGTCTCAAGCCCACGGCAGCCTTGATCGAACAAGCGGATAACGAACGTCTCGCAGAAGATTTACGCCTGCTCTACGTCGCCCTCACACGGGCAGAGTCCATCTGCTGGTTGGGCGTGGCGGACCTCAAACGCGGCAACGCCAACAGCTCAATACTGCACCGCTCTGCGCTGGGCTATCTGCTGGGTGGCGGGGCGCCGTTGACCGAATCCGCGGGGCTGAGCCAATGGCTGCAACACCTAAAAGCCGATTGCACCGCCGTCAACGTCGAAGCCATGCCTGAGCCGACGAGCATCACGTTCAGTCCGCCACGCAATGAAGCTGTCTTGCTTAAGCCACGCCTGCCAAAACGCCGCGCCGCCGAAAACTGGTGGATTGCCTCTTACAGCGCCTTGCGTATTGGCGACACACTCACCGCAGGCAGCGACGAATCCCCGGACAGCCCGCAGGCGCAAAAACTGTTCGACGACGAACGACTCGACCCCGGCGCCCCCCGCGAAGTGCTGGTCAGTGGTGGCGACATCCATCGGTTCCCGCGTGGGCCTAATCCCGGGACCTTTTTGCATGGCTTGCTGGAATGGGCCGGGCGTGAAGGTTTTGCCGCAGCGGCAGCCGACCCGGTCAAGCTGGAAAAAGCCATCGGCAGCCGCTGCAATCGGCGTGGCTGGCAAGGCTGGATTCCGACGCTCACTGACTGGATGACGCACCTGCTCAATCTGCCGTTGCGTCTGGCGGCGGATGATCAGCCTATGTCGCTGGGGCAGTTGGGTCAGTATCAGGTCGAAATGGAGTTCTGGTTTGCCAGTCACAAGGTCGACGTGGCACGGATGGATACGCTGGTTCGGCGTTACACCCATGACGGCGCGCCGCGAGCTCCGGCGGAAGCTGCATCGCTCAATGGCATGTTCAAAGGGTTTATAGACCTGACGTTCGAGCACCAGGGCCGTTATTACGTGGCTGACTACAAGTCCAACTGGCTGGGCGTTGATGAAGAGGCCTATACCGAGCAAGCGATGACCGCCTCGATTCTGGACAACCGTTACGACCTGCAATACGTGCTGTACCTGTTGGCCCTGCACCGCCAGCTCAAGGCGCGTCTGGCTGACTACGATTACGACCGGCACATGGGCGGCGCGCTGTACCTGTTCCTGCGCGGCACCCGTGCGCCGAGTCAAGGTGCTTACTTCACCCGTCCGCCGCGTGAGCTGATCGAGCGTCTTGATCTACTGTTTCAAGGCAAGTCATTGCCCCAGGAAGATGTGCTGTCAGGAGAGTCCGCATGAGCCGCTCATTCGCTGAACTGTTGCCCACACCGTTGGATGCACAAAGCCTGGCCGAGTTGACGCCACTGAGTCGTGTCGACGACCTGCTGCTGTTGCTCGAGCGTTGGGTCGAACGAGGCTGGCTGCGGGCGCTGGATCGGGCCTTTGTCGCGTTCCTCAGCGAGCTGGACCCGCAGGCGGATTCGCTGGTGCTGCTGGCGGCGGCGTTGACCAGCCATCAACTGGGTCATGGGCATGTCTGCCTGGACCTGTATGAAACATTGAAAGAGCCGGACTTCGCCCTGTCGCTCCCACCTGAGGGCGATGTGCAGTCAGGTCCAATGCTATTGCCCTCGCAATTGCTGGTGGCGCTGGACGGTGGCGCCTGGTGTCAGGCGTTGGCTGGCAGTGCCTTAGTGGCGCAGGCCGATGATCACAGCGAGGCTGCGGCGCACAAGCCATTGGTGCTGTCGGGTCGGCGTCTGTATTTACGCCGTTACTGGCACTACGAAAGACGTATCGCCGCTGCATTGCGTCAGCGTCTGGCGCAACAGGAAGCCGCGCCCACAGATCTGGCGCAACGACTCGATGCGTTGTTCGGCAAGGCCAATCCGGCCCCCGATGCGCTGATCGACTGGCAAAAACTGGCGTGCGCACTGGCGACACGCGGGGCTTTCAGCATCATCACGGGAGGCCCCGGCACCGGTAAAACCACGACGGTGGTGCGGCTGCTGGCCTTGTTGCAGGCGCCTGCCGTGGAGAGCGGCCAGCCGTTGCGCATTCGTCTGGCGGCACCCACCGGTAAAGCGGCTGCGCGGTTGAGCGAGTCTATCAGTCATCAAGTGCAGTCCCTTGAAGTGGCTGAAAACGTGCGGCAAAAAATCCCCAGCGACGTGACCACCGTGCACCGTCTGCTGGGCAGCCGTCCGGGCACCCGTCATTTCCGCCATCACGCAGGTAATCCGCTGCCGCTGGACGTGATGGTGGTCGATGAAGCTTCCATGATCGACCTGGAAATGATGGCCAATCTACTGGCTGCGTTGCCGGCCCATGCACGCCTGATTTTGCTCGGTGACAAAGACCAGTTGGCCTCGGTGGAAGCTGGCGCGGTGCTGGGTGATTTGTGTCGCGATGCCGAAGCGGGCCTCTACAGCCCGCAAACCCAGGCCTGGCTGCAAGCGGTCAGCGGCGAAGACCTGGGCAAAAGCGGATTGCAGCAAGGTGACGCAATGCAGTTCCCGTTGGCCCAACAAGTGGTGATGCTGCGCCATTCCCGGCGTTTCGTGCAGGGCAGCGGTATCGGCCAATTGGCCAGGCTGGTCAATCAACAACAGGCCGAAGACGCACGGGCATTGCTTGCCGCGCGCAGCCACAGCGACCTGTTTGCACTGACGCTCAAGGGTGAACAGGACCGCTCTCTGGAGCGCTTGCTGCTAGAGGGGTTGGGGCAGGGCACCGAAGGCCCGCAAGGTTATCGGCATTATCTGGGTGTGCTGGCCGATCAGCGTCCTGCCGAAGGTGCCGCGCTTGAAGACCCATGCTGGACACTCTGGGCGCGTTCAGTGCTGGAAGCGTTCGATTCGTTCCAGTTGCTGTGTGCCGTGCGAAAAGGCCCGTGGGGTGTTGAAGGGCTGAATCAACGGATCACTCAGGCGCTGTTCAACGCGAACCTGATCGAAAGCGATCAGCACTGGTATGAAGGGCGTCCGGTACTGATGACGCGCAACGATTACGGGTTGGGCTTGATGAACGGCGACATCGGCATCGCCCTGCGCTTGCCCGAACGCAGCGGGCCAGAGGCGGGACGCCAGGTGCTGCGTGTCGCGTTTCCGCGCAATGACGGCAACGGCGGCGTACGGTTTGTGCTGCCCAGCCGGCTCAACGACGTTGAAACCGTGTACGCGATGACCGTACACAAGTCCCAGGGCTCGGAGTTCGCCCACACCGCGCTGATCCTGCCTGAATCCTTGAATCCGGTGCTGACCAAAGAGCTGATCTACACTGGCATCACGCGGGCCAAGCACTGGTTCAGCCTGATCGAGCCGCGCCAGGGTATTTTTGACGAGGCGCTCAGGCGCAAGGTCAAGCGCCTGAGCGGCTTGATGCTGGGGTTATAGCGGATGTAGCCCCATAAACCGCCTGACCCGCTCACCCGCGTCATGCGCCCTGATCACTTGGGGCGTGGCGTCGACCTGGATGAGCCCGTCCTCCATGAAAATGACCCGGTCGGAAATCGACAGGGCAAAGTCCATTTCGTGGGTGACGATGAGCATGGTCATGCCCTCTTTGGCCAGGTCGCGAATCACGTTCAGCACGTCGCCCACCAACTCTGGATCAAGGGCGGAGGTGGGTTCGTCGAACAGCATGATCTGTGGGTCCATCGCCAGGGCACGAGCAATGGCGACGCGCTGTTGCTGACCGCCAGACAGCTGATGCGGGTATTTGTGGGCGTGGGCCAGCAGGCCGACTTTGTCCAGTAACGCGTAGGCGCGTTGTTCGCTCGGTTGCTGTTCGCGGCCGTGGTAGAGCGGTGCGAGGGTGATGTTGTCGACGATGGTGCGGTGCGGAAACAGGTTGAAACTCTGGAAAACCATACCGATGCGCTGCACGCCGTAGCGGACCTGAGCACTGTTGAGGTTGTCACCGGCATGGATGAAGCTTTCGCCGAACAGGATGATCTCGCCCTGATCAATGCTCTCCAGGCTGTTGATGGTGCGGATCAGCGAGGTCTTGCCCGAGCCGGACGGGCCGATGATGGAAATCACCTGGCCGGCGTTCACGTCCAGATCGATGCCTTTGAGCACGTCATGCTGACCATAACTTTTGTGGATGTTATGCAGCTGTAGCGCGGGCGCGGCACCGATGCCGTTTTGCGGGCGGACGACGCTGGATGTCGGTATCAGGCTGGCGCGTAATTGGGCAACGCCAGCCGTGTCGAGGGTTTGCGGCGTGCGGTTGTTCAACTCCAGGTGTTGCTCAAGACGCTGCAGTAACCAGCCGAACAAGCTGACGATCAACACGTAGTACACCGCCACGGCTGACAGGGTTTCCATCACCAGAAAGTTCTGCGCGTAGAGGCGCTGGCCGACGGTCAACAACTCGGTCAGCGAGATGACCGAGACCAGTGACGTCAGTTTGACCACAGTGATGTATTCGTTGATCAGGGTAGGCAGGGAAATCCGAAAAGCTTGTGGGATCACGATCAGCCGTTGCATGCCAATCAGACCGATACCCAGTGCACGCCCGGCTTCCTTCTGCCCTTTGGCAACTGAAATCAGGCCGCCGCGATGAATCTCCGCCATGTACGCCGCCTCGGTCACTACCAAGGCGAACAAGCCGGAATAGAAGGGGTTGGACAACACTTCGCGGGTGAACGGAAACAGTTGGGGCAGGTTATAGACGAACACCACCAACACCAGCAGCGGGATGCTGCGAAAGAACCAGATATAAATCGACGCGGGCACACTCAGCCAGCGTGAGGTCGAGAGTTTGGCCGAGGCCAGCAGAAAACCGAGCAGCATACCGATGAACCAGGCCAAGGCACTGAGTTCGATCACCGTGATGCAGGCTTCCCAGAAATCCGACACGGAGAACAGAGAAAAAAAGTACGACCATTCAAATTGCATGTACACCTCAAGCTGCCGGCCTCGCAGAGGGCCGGCAGGTCAAACGGGAAAAAATCAGTGGGTGGGTTCTTCTAGGTTGTATTTCTTCAACAGGGCCGCGTATTCGCCGCTTTTCTTGCTGTCGTCGAAGGCTTTAAGCAACGCCTGATACAGCGCTTCGTTACCTTTTTTGACGAAAATGCCCAGGGTTTGTTGATAGATGGAATGCTCGGTGCTGACCACCACACGGCTTTTGGTGCGCTCGGCGATCATGCCGGCCGCGCCATCGATTTCAACCTGAGTCTGGACGTTGCCGGACAGCAGGGCCTGGGTCACTTCGGGGGCTGACGGAAATTCGCTGACCGCGATAGCGCCTTTGTTGTTCGGCACGCAGTAGTCAGTGGACAGCTTGTTGAACTGCGCCACCCAGGTCGTGCCTTTTTCCAGGCCGACTTTCAGGCCGCACAGGTCTTCCGGGATTTTCGGTTTCAGCGGGCTGTCCTTGAGCACCATGATCGCAGCGCCGGTTTTGGCGTAGGGGATTGTCTGGGCCTGGGTTTGGCGCTCAGGGGTGATGTACATCCCGGAAATGATCGCATCGTAGTGGCCCGAGTTGAGGCCGAGGATCAGGCTCGGAAACTTGGTGTCGACGAATTCGGTCTTGAGGTCCATGTGCCTGGCCAGCAGTTGGGACAGCTCGGGGTCGGAGCCGACCACATTCTTGTCCTTGTCATAGGATTCGAACGGCGGGTAAGTAATCTCCATGCCGACCTTGAACTGCCCCGGCGTCACCGTTGTAGCGGCGTGGGCCAGCGTGGCGCCAAACACGGCGGCGGCAAGCACGGTCAAGCGGACAGCGGTGTTGTTTTTGTTGCGCATCGTCGGTGACTCCACAGTAGAAAAAAGGCGACATGGGTTAACGGGATCGTGACAGGACTGCATTCAGGGAGCGTCCGGGGTCTGGTTTTTCAGGTGCCCGAAGCTCGACGGTTTGCGGGCTTTTTCCGGCAGTGCTATCTCGCCGTTTTCTACCCGTTTGCGTAGGTATTGGTAGGTCTGCAGGGCCTGGCTGAACATGTGTTCACCGATGGCGATTTCCTCGTAGTCTTTGCCGGCCTGAGCGAAGCTGGGCAGCGGCTTGATCTGGGTGTGGAAGTCGCAGGCGTAGAACAGCGGGAAGGAGTAACGCTCCTCACTCACCGTTCTGACACGATGAGCCGTAGCAACGAACGTACCAGCGGTCATGACCTCGAGCATGTCGCCGATGTTGACCACAAAGGCGCCCTCAATGGGCGGCGCATCAATCCACAGGCCCTGATCGTTCATGACTTCCAGACCCGGCTTGTCGGCAAGCAATATTGTGAAGCACTCGTAATCGGTGTGCGCACCAATACCGGGCGCGTCCTGCGCGGCGTCGTCGAACGGGTAATGGATCAGCCGCAGCTTGGACGGTGGGCGCGTGACCATCGCGTCGAAGTAGTCTTCTTCCAGGCCCAATGCCAAGGCGAAGCCCCCGAGCAGCCTGCGGCCGAGCGCGAAAATTGCGGCGTAATAGGCTTGCACCGACGCTTTGAAACCGGGCAGCAGCGGCCACTCGTTGGGCCCCAGCAGCGGCGTATTGGCCAGCACCAACGGGTCATCGGCGGGTACTTCGAAGCCGATGTCGAAGGCTTCTTTATGGTCGGGCTTGCCCTTGGCGTAAACCTCTTCACCTTCGGGCACGAAGCCTTTATGGGTCTTTGAGGTGCCAATGTAGTGCTGCATCTTGGTGTCGAAGGGCTGGTCGAAAAAATCCTTGGCCGCTTGATACAGGCCAGCGATCAGTTGCGCGTCGATGCCGTGGTTCTTGATGTACAGGAAACCGACCTCGCGGGCGGCGGCACCGAGCGCTGCGGCGACGGCCTGACGTTGGGCGAGGTCGGCGCTGAACAACCCGGCAATGTCCACCACGGGAATGCTGCTGAAGTTGGCCGCGACCGAGGGTGCCGTGGTTTGGGAGAGATCAGGCATAACGAAAACGCTCCTTCAAAGACAAGTCGATTGAGTGAACCGCTGGAAGTGCTCGCGCTCGGTCTGGCCCATCCACACGTTCAGCGACCACAGATCGGCCACGGGTACGTTGGTGAAGGGCAGGTGATGCAAGTAACCGTCGGCGCCGAATTCCGGGGTCAGAGTGCTGACCTGATAGCCACGTTTTTTTTGCGAACGCCAGATCGCTTCCCAATGCTGTTGATGGAAGGCCAGCTCTTTTGCGTATTCCGGCGCGGCCGGGTGCGGAACCTGTGGGCCCTGGTCATAGCCGACCCGGGCTTGAATGTGATGCACGCGATCGACGAACGCGCTGAGGTCATCTTCGGGGTCGTTGAGCAGGCGCTCGCAGGTAACGATCCAATGGCTGATGTCGCTGGTGAACAACAGATCAGGCAGTTGGCGGATCAGTTCGAGGGTGATCCACGGATTGAACAATGAGCGCGAGCGATGGGTTTCGAAGCTGCACACTTGACCGTGTTTGCGTGCCAGCTCCAGCGCCTGACCGAAAAAGTCGACCTGCTGCGGCAGCTGCCAGCGGTCGTTGCCGGCGAGCACATTGACGAAGCGCGGCGACAGTTCGGCGGCCCAGGCGAGTTTTTTATCCAGGTCGACCAGGTGTTCAGCGACCGGTGCAGCCTGCTCGGGCAAGACGTTGTAGGCGGTGAACACGGTGCTGATATAGCCGAGTTGGTTGGCCCTTAGAAACGCCGAGAATTCTGCACGCTCGCTGGCTTCCAGCGGCAGACGCGCTTCCATACCGTCGAAACCAGCGTCCAGCAGCTCTTCCAGCGCCTGGGTTTTGCTCGCGGTATAGCCCCAGAGTGTGCGGAAAATATCCAGTTTCATCGACGACCTCAAAGATTCCTCGGGCTACGGCACAGCGCGACGACGGCATAAGCCGGGTCGGCAACGATGGGCAGTAGCGAAGGGGTAATCTTTGGGCCGAATCTCTAGGTATCCGGTCCCTTGGTGGGATAGATCTTAGGGGCGGCGCGGGCGCGGGAAGAATAGGAAAGCTCAAATCCATAGTTCAGAGATTTCTAAACTATCTAGACACAGACCAACTGTAGGAGCGGGCTTACCCGCGATCCGCCGCGACCCTGGCTTATCGCGGGCACGCCCGCTCCTGCATGGGGTTACTGTTCATCCGGCGGGTCCGCAAACAGCATTTCCTTCGTTTCACCCAGCAAAAGCTGGCTGTTTTTCTCGGTCACTGTCCGGATGTAATCCCATAACAAGGTAATCCGCTTGAGCTTCCTCAGGTCCTCGCGGCAGTACATCCAAAACTGTCTTGTGATCTTTACTTCGCTCTCCAGCACCGGCAGCAAGCGCGGGTCTTGTGCTGCCAGGAAGCACGGCAGGATCGCCAGTGACCGACCTTGCAGCGCCGCCACGTACTGGGCAATGACGCTGGTGCTGCGCAGGTGCGCGTTGGCGCCGGGGAGTAGATTGCTTAGATAAAGCAGCTCCGAGCTGAAGGCCAGGTCGTCGACGTAACTGATGAACTGATGGTTGGTCAGATCTGTACTGCGTTGAATCGGCGGATGGCGGTCGAGGTATTCCTGGGTGGCGTAGAGCCGCAGGCTGTAGTCGCACAGCTTGCAGCAGACATACGGCCCATGTTCGGGGCGCTCCAGGGCGATGACGATGTCGGCTTCGCGCTTGGACAGGCTGATGAAGTGCGGCAGCGGCAGGATATCCACCGAAATAGCCGGGTAAGCGTCGAGAAAGTGCGTCAGCTGTGGGGTGATGAAAAAGCTGCCAAACCCTTCCGTGCAACCCATGCGTACATGGCCGGACAAGGCCACTCCCGACCCGGACACCTGCTCACAGGCCAGGTGCAGCGTGCTTTCGATCGACTCGGCATAACCCAGCAGACGCTGGCCTTCGGGCGTCAGAATAAAACCGGTCGTGCGCGATTTCTCGAACAGTAATGTCCCTAGCGACCCTTCCAGCGAATTGATCCGTCGGGACACCGTCGTGTAGTCCACTGCCAGGCGCTTGGCCGCGGTGCTGGCTTTGCGGGTACGGGCGACTTCAAGGAAAAACTTCAGGTCGTCCCAATTGAGGAGGTTCAAGGAGGTGATGTTTTTTTGCATATTGATCCGGCTTTTATGAGCGTTCTTATTAGAAGTTTGCACATCTATACTCCAAAACACGCCCATGACCAACTTCTTGATCAGCGGCTCAGGAGCAAGACCCGCAAGGTCGCGAGCCACATCCCAGGCAACACCCACCTGCCATAACACCCTGCACAAAAATAATAAGCGGAGGAGTTTATGAAGAACGCTACAACGGCGGACGCTGGCGCACTCGGTGCCAACCCTGCGAAAAAGGCCAAACCTTATCGGCTTGCCGGTATGGCGAGCATGGCCGGTACGACCATCGAGTGGTACGACTTTTTCCTCTACGGCACGGCTGCCGCGCTCATCTTCAACAAGATTTTCTTTCCCGCCCTGGACCCGATCACCGGTGTGTTGGCAGCCTTCGCTACCTATGCCGTGGGCTTTCTCGGCCGGCCATTGGGCGGCGTGATTTTCGGCCACTTCGGTGACCGTATCGGGCGTAAGTCGATGCTGTTGCTGACGCTGCTGATGATGGGGATACCGACCATCATCATCGGCCTGATCCCCACCTATGATCAGATCGGCTACTGGGCCGCGTTGATTCTGGTGGTCATGCGCTTCCTCCAGGGCATGGCGGTTGGCGGCGAGTGGGGTGGGGCGGTGTTGATGGCCGTTGAACATGCACCCGAAGGCAAGAAAGGCTTTTACGGCAGCTTGCCGCAAACCGGTGTGGGTGCCGGTCTGGTGTTGGCATCGCTGGCCATGGGCCTGGTTGCCAAATTGCCCGAAGCGGACATGCTCAGCTGGGGTTGGCGCCTGCCGTTCATCGCCAGCATCGTGCTGCTCGGCGTCGGCTGGGTGATTCGTCTGAAAGTTCCGGAATCACCGGACTTCGAAAAAATGAAAAAGCAGAACATTGCGGTCAAGATCCCGCTGTTTCAGGTGCTGCGCAATCATCCGCGCGAAACCCTGACCATCATTGGCGCCCGGACGGCAGAAAACGCCTGGTTCTATATGTCGGTGACGTTCGCCCTGGCCTACGCGGCCAACCAGTTGCAGATTCCGCGTGGCGATGTGCTCAACGCCATCACTGCTGGCGCGGCCCTGTCACTGATCACCATGCCACTGTGCGGGCACCTGTCCGACAAGGTCGGGCAACGTCGCTTGTACTTCGCCGGGCTGTTGCTGCTTTGCGCATTCGTCTACCCGTTCTTCGCCATGCTCGAAACCCGCGAGCCACTGTTGGTCTGGTGGGCGATGGTACTGGCGGTCGGGGTGGTGTTTCCGATTCTGTATGCGCCTGAATCGCTGTTGTTCGCCCGGCAATTCCCGGCAGAAATTCGTTACAGCGGCATCTCGGTGTCGGTGCAACTGGCCGGCGTACTGGGGGGTGGTTTCGCGCCAATGATCGCCACCAAATTGTTGGCCTACGCTGATGGTAGCCCTCATTACGTCATCGTTTATCTGATCGGCATGGGCGTGGTGGCGTTGTTCTGCACCGCCCTGATGAAACCTGACCCGGCACGGCGCAGAACCTTATAGCCGCCGTTTGCTTTGACTTTTTTTGCCGCCCGCATCGGGCCGCTCGAATCCAGGAGAACTCCAATGAACGCTTCTCTCAATCCGTCCATCAATAAAAACGAAACCGCCGTGGCCCGCGTCAAACTGCTGATCGGTGGTGAGTGGGTCGATTCGCAGACCAACGAATGGCACGACATCGTTAACCCGGCAACTCAGGAAGTACTGGCGCAAGTTCCCTTCGCCACCGAGTCTGAATTGAATGCTGCGGTTGCGGCCGCCGAGCAAGCCTTCAAGACCTGGCGCTTGACCCCCATTGGTGCGCGGATGCGCATCATGCTCAAGCTCCAGGCGTTGATCCGCGAACATTCGAAACGCATCGCTGTGGTGTTGAGTGCAGAACAGGGCAAGACCATCGCTGATGCGGAAGGCGACATCTTCCGTGGTCTGGAAGTGGTCGAACACGCCTGCTCCATCGGTACTTTGCAGATGGGCGAGTTCGCTGAAAACGTCGCGGGCGGTGTTGATACCTACACCCTGCGTCAACCGATCGGCGTCTGCGCCGGGATCACGCCTTTCAACTTTCCGGCAATGATCCCACTGTGGATGTTCCCGATGGCCATCGCCTGCGGTAACACCTTCGTTCTCAAACCGTCCGAACAAGACCCGCTGTCGACCATGCTGTTGGTGGAACTGGCCGTCGAGGCGGGCGTGCCAGCCGGTGTGCTTAACGTGGTCCACGGCGGCAAGCAGGTCGTGGACGGGATCTGTACCCACAAAGACATCAAGGCCGTGTCCTTCGTCGGTTCGACCGCAGTGGGTACTCACGTTTATAACCTGGCTGGTCAGCACGGCAAACGCGTGCAATCAATGATGGGCGCGAAAAACCACGCCGTGGTGCTGCCCGATGCCAATCGCGAGCAGACCCTGAATGCATTGGTCGGTGCCGGCTTCGGTGCCGCCGGTCAGCGCTGTATGGCGACGTCTGTGGTGGTGTTGGTGGGCGCGGCAAAACAATGGCTGCCAGACCTCAAGGCTCTTGCGCAGAAACTCAAGGTCAACGCCGGTAGCGAAGCCGGTACTGATGTGGGTCCGGTGATTTCCAAGCGGGCCAAGGAACGTGTGTTGGGCCTGATCGAAAGCGGTATCCGCGAAGGCGCCAAGCTGGAGCTGGATGGTCGCAACGTCTCGGTACCCGGGTTTGAAGACGGTAACTTCGTTGGCCCAACCTTGTTCTCGGGCGTGACCACCGAGATGCAGATCTACACCCAGGAGATCTTCGGCCCGGTACTGGTCGTGCTGGAAGTCGACACCCTCGATCAGGCGATTGCCCTGGTCAACGCCAACCCGTACGGCAACGGCACAGGCCTGTTTACCCAAAGCGGGGCGGCAGCGCGCAAGTTCCAGAGTGAGATTGATGTCGGCCAAGTGGGTATCAACATTCCGATCCCGGTGCCTGTCCCATCCTTCAGCTTCACCGGCTCGCGTGGTTCGAAACTCGGTGATCTGGGTCCGTACGGCAAGCAAGTCGTGCAGTTCTACACTCAGACCAAAACCGTCACCAGCCGCTGGTTCGACGATGACAGCGTGAACGATGGCGTGAACACCACGATCAACCTGCGCTAAGTCGCCTGACAGGAGAACGATTATGAAAATTGCATTTATCGGCCTCGGTAACATGGGCGCGCCCATGGCCCGCAACTTGATCAAGGCCGGTCATCAGTTGAACCTGTTTGACCTCAACCAGACAGTACTGGCCGAGCTCGCCGCACTGGGTGGTCACATCAGCGCCTCGCCCAAGGATGCGGCGCAGGGCAGTGAGCTGGTCATCACCATGCTGCCGGCTGCCGCACACGTGCGCAGCGTGTACTTGAATGAAGACGGCGTGCTGGCCGGCATCGCCCAAGGGGTGCCCGCAGTGGATTGCAGCACCATCGATCCACAGACCATCCGCGATGTCGCGGCGACTGCGGCCAAGCAAGGCGTGGTGCTGGGGGATGCCCCTGTTTCCGGTGGCACGGGCGGTGCGCAAGCCGGGACCCTGACCTTCATGGTTGGCGCCAGCGCAGAACACTTCGAAGTACTGAAACCGATATTGGCGCAGATGGGCAAGAATATCGTCCACTGCGGCGACGTCGGCACCGGGCAGATCGCCAAGATCTGCAACAACATGCTGCTGGGGATTTCCATGATCGGCGTGGCCGAAGCCATGGCCCTGGGCAATTCGCTGGGGATCGATACCGGCGTTCTGGCCGGCATCATCAACAGCTCCACCGGGCGTTGCTGGAGTTCCGAAGTCTACAACCCATGGCCGGGCATCGTCGAAACCGCGCCAGCTTCGCGTGGCTATACCGGCGGCTTCGGGGCGGAACTGATGCTCAAGGATTTGGGCTTGGCGACCGAAGCCGCACGGGTTGCCCATCAGCCGGTGATTCTCGGCGCGGTGGCGCAACAGCTGTATCAGGCGATGAGCTTGCGCGGCGAAGGCGGCAAAGACTTCTCGGCGATTATCGAGTCGTATCGCAAGGCTGAGTAAAGCGTCTCCCGCAAAAAATAACGGGCAACTCGAGTCGTCGAGCTGTCCGTTTTTTATGCCAATCAGCTCGAATGCGTGGTCTACCAGCGCAGACAGCGTGGCCCCAATGCTGCGCCGATTGCAGTCGGTACCAACATGCCAAGTGCGTACTAGACACCCCAGAAAGGCACTTCCATCTCGGGGCAGTGGAGGCAATAGGCGAGGGTCGCCATCGATCCCGCGAGCAAGCCGCCACTCGCGCCGGTCAGCGCCAGACGGGTCGGGGCAAGGCCTCTCAGGACCTAGAACACCGCGATGAATCCGGGGATCGAGAGCAGCATGATATTCAGCGCACACACTCGCCATGTTTTGCCGAGTAGCATAGAGACCCGTGCGCTGGGCACCGCGACGGCCAGCACATAAAACCCGCTCAACCAGACCGCGGCGACCGTAGCGCTGATCAGTAATCCGCCGCGTCCGCTGCTCATCCCGGGTCTGGCCAAGCGCGTCACCATCATCAGGGCCCCGAGAATCAAGCTTAGAGGGAACGCGATTTTTGCCCAGAAAGTTGCCGTTGCCGAGACTTGGACGAGGTCTGCGCGCATACCCAGGGTCGAAACCACCAGCAGACTCGCACCGAGTATTCCAATCAGCACGGCGATGCCGAAGCGCTTGGCAAGCGCCCACCGGTCTATCGGTGTGACGCCAGTGGCGAGTAGTGAAACAAGATCATCAGTTTTCATCGTGTGCCTCGGATCTTTGCCGCCAGGGCTTTGAGCCCTCGGTGTACGCCAATCTTTACCGCCGACTCGGACAATCCCGTCACCCGAGCTGTTTCTGTGACCGACAACCCCTCGAGCTTCACGTGCATGATAGGTAGGCGCTGACGGTCCGGTAACTGCTCAAGCAGTTTGTCCAGGTCGCGGCTAGCCTGCTCAGGCTCTAGATGTGGCTCGGCAAACAGCTCCATCGCATCGTCGATGGAATCATGGAATACATCGTGACGCGAACGTGCCCGAAAAAGATCCGTGAGTTTATAGCGCGCAATGGCGAAAACCCAGGCGGTCAAAGGCTGCTCGACTCGGTATGTCTGGCGTCCGTTATGCACGGCCAGCAATACCTCTTGCAGCAGATCTTCAATTTCGCCCGGCTGGCTCTGAAGCCGCGCCCTGAGAAAACCGCGTAGATGCGTGCTCAATTCAGAAAGAAACGTCCGGTAGGCCGTTTCATCACCGCTCAGTCCTGCGAGGAACAGCGCTTGAAGATGCATTTCGCGGCTGCGCAACGACTCGTTATGTGTAGTTCGGTCCATCGCTCGCTCTGGTTACACAATAGGTGAAGTATTTTTTAGCACGGCCTTCCGCTGGCCATCTCGCAGCGAGTGGGTATCGAAGCCGCAGAGAGCGTTGATTACGCTAAAGCCGCAAACATTCTTGCCGGGGTTGAGGGTGCAGACCAGATAAAACGTTCGAAAAAATATTTCCAGATCGCTGTAACCAGATGGCGAGTGTCGGCGAACTACCTTACGGATCGCACGTA
Source organism: Pseudomonas sp. UMAB-08 (assembly GCF_900095225.1). GTDB lineage: Bacteria > Pseudomonadota > Gammaproteobacteria > Pseudomonadales > Pseudomonadaceae > Aquipseudomonas. The sequence continues at coordinate 60,735 of NZ_LT607434.1, read as the reverse complement.
CAGTGCTCGAGGGCACTGGCATGCGGACTACCCCTCATTGCTCTGGAGAAGTCATCATGAACATCCTTAAACTCGTTGCCGTGGCACTCGCTTTCTCTTCGATGGCCACTGGCGCCATGGCGGCTGACAGTATGGCCCCTGGCGCTATGGCGGCTGGCACCAAAGCTGCTGGTGCCATGGCGGCTGATACTATGGCTCATGGCTCTATGGCGGCGGGCACTAAAGCGGCTGGTGCCATGGCGGCTGATACCATGGCTCCGGGCTCCATGGCCGCTGACACTAAAGCTGCTGGCGCTATGGCAGCTGACACCATGGCTCCTGGGGCCATGAAATCAGGTGCCATGAAGTAATGTTACGGCGTGGTGATGGCTGGTCATAACGATTGCAAAGCGGGCGCGGACCCAAGCAATGGACTACCAATCCAATGCCAGGAAAAATGCCCCGCCGGGACTTTCACCAGCAGCAAGACGCCATGCGGCATGGGCACTTTCAAACCGGTGTAATTGCAGGCTCGCGGGGCGCACGCCGATCATGAAGGCATTACTCGAGATGGGCGGCTGGAGTGGGCCTCAAACCGAAGCGCTATGAGGCTACATTCGAATGCGCAGCTAGTGGTTTGTGGCTCGAAGTCAATCCTGAAAGCCGATGTGGTTGGTGGTGGTCCGAGCCTGGAAGTGATCGGCAGCGTCCGATGGCACTCGGGGGTCGTGCGAGGCACTCATTTTCGAGCGCCTCGCGCGGCCAGCGTTCCACGTTCAGCCGTCGCTGGACCTCTCCGGTCTGCTGATCCAGCTATTTACTGCCGATGCTTTCGCCATGAGCGACGCTGATCGATAAAGAGCTGTTCAAGCAAAAACAAAATACTTGCGCACAGTCTCAACCACCTCCCACGTCCCCTTCATTCCAGGCTCTACAATAAAAATATCGCCCGCCCGCAGGTGGATCGGCGCCATACCGTCAGGGGTGATGATGCAGTAGCCTTCCTGGAAATGGCAGTACTCCCACTTCACATAATCCACTCGCCACTTGCCTGGGGTGCAGATCCAGGTGCCCATGATCTTGCTGCCATCCTCGGAGGTGTAAGCGTTGAGGTTGACGGTGTGCGGGTCACCTTCGAGCTTTTCCCATTTGCAGGCGTCAAGCAGGGGCAGTGGGTGAGTATCGCGAAGAACGGTAATAGGCGCAGACATGACAACTCCAGGGTTAGGGGCGCGGGTGTCAGACGGTGCAGGCCGCGCTCGGACACCATAGGGCGGTTATGTCGGGGGCAATTGTCTGTGCTCGACACTGAAGTATCCAGAAACGCGGAGCCCGCACTTGAGGCTTAAAAACACTGCAGCAATAATCTGAGCGCTATTCGTGCGTTGAAATCAAAAGTATTTTGCCCGGCTGCGGCTTATTCATTCGCGGTCTCATCGGTATTCTGCCGTCAGTCAATTTGTAACCTCCTAAATCAAGCGCGTCTGCACTGCGGCTTGCCATTGAATACTGATGAGATACCCATGAAAAAAATTCTGCTATTGAACGGCGGCAAAAAATTCGCTCACTCCGAGGGTTTGTACAACGCCACTTTGCACAACGCGGCGCTGGCCTTCCTTGATCGCTCCGGGTTTGATGTCAAAGAAACCCAAATCGATGCTGGCTATGACGTGGCCGAAGAAGTGGTCAAATTTCTCTGGGCCGATGTGATCATTTACCAGATGCCGGGCTGGTGGATGGGTGCGCCGTGGACCGTGAAGAAGTACGTCGATGAAGTGTTCACCGAAGGTCATGGCAGCCTTTACGCCAACGACGGTCGGACCCGTTCCGACGCGTCGCAGAAATACGGCAGCGGTGGTCTATTGCAGGGTAAGCAGTACATGATTTCCGCGACCTGGAACGCGCCGCAGCAAGCATTCGATGACCCGAGCGATTTCTTCGAAGGGAAAGGTGTGGACGCGGTTTATTTCCCTTTCCATAAAGCCAACGAGTTTTTGGGCCTGACAGCGCTGTCGACGTTCCTCTCTGTCGACGTGATGAAAGTCCCGGCCATCAAGGCGGATGTGGGGCGTTACGAGCAGCATCTGGCCACGGTGTTTGGTCTCTGAAGCGCGGTCGCTCGCACGGTGTAGAAGCAGGCTTGTCCGCAATCCCCCCTCGTCAGGCGCAAGGGATCTTTTTTGCTGAAAACAGCGCTAATATCTAGACTGTTTTGAGTGGAAGACAACAGTGAAAGCCAGATCAGATGAGTTGCAGGTATTCGTTTCGGTGATTGAGAGCGGTTCGATATCCGCTGCTGCCGAGCAAGTTGGGCAAACCCCTTCGGCCATCAGCAGGACCTTGTCGCGGCTTGAGGCGAAGCTGGAAACCACCCTGATCAATCGCACCACACGGCGCATGGATCTGACAGAAGAGGGCAAATTCTTCCTCGAAAAAGCCAAGCAGATTCTGGCGCAGATGGATGAGCTTGAAGAGCGGCTGTCTCTGCGCCAGCAGGTGCCCTCCGGGCGTTTACGGATTAATGCTGCGTCGCCGTTCATGCTGCATGCGGTGGTGCCTTACGTTGCCGAGTTCCGCAGGCTGTACCCGGACATTCTGCTGGAACTGAACAGCAACGACCTGATCATCGACTTGCTTGAACAAAGCACTGATGTGGCGATTCGTATTGGCACCCTGGCCGACTCGACGCTGCATGCGCGCTCATTGGGCAGCAGCCCGCTGAACATTCTTGCCAGCCCCGCCTACCTGAAACAGCATGGCACTCCGGCCACGGTTGAAGCGCTGGCAAGCCATGCCTTGCTCGGCTTTACCCAGACAGAAAGCCTGAACCATTGGCCGTTGCGTCACGCTGAGGGTGATCGATTGCAGATCCAGCCCGCGATGTCCGCCTCCAGTGGCGAGACCTTGCGTCAGTTGGCGTTGGCCGGGGAGGGCATTGTCTGCCTTTCCCACTTCATGACCCACGAAGATATCCGCCTCGGGCGGCTGGTGGTTGTCCTGCCGGAAGCTAACAGCGGCCATCGGCAACCGATCCATGCGGTGTATTACCGAAATTCGCAGTTGGCGCTGCGTATTCAATGCTTTCTGGATTTTATTCAGAAAAAACTGGCGGGGTATGCGGCGTGAAAGCAGTCGCCTGAAGGACGACTGCTTTCATCGAGAGACATGCGTCTCCCGCTCACGCCTGCATAATAGGGGGTACTGGTTATCAGTGATGCTCGCGCGTTGCGCGGAATTTCACATCAGGCCAGCGCTCTTCCATCAGGGCCAGGTTGACCCGGGTCGGTGCCAGGTAGGTCAGGTGACCGCCGCCATCGACTGCAAGGTTTTCCACGGCCTTGATCTGGAATTCTTCGAGCTTCTTCTTGTCGCTGCATTCAATCCAGCGGGCTGACCACACGGTGATCGGTTCGTAGGCGCACTCGACCTTGTATTCTTCCTTCAGGCGGCTGGCAACCACATCGAACTGCAGAACGCCCACGGCGCCGAGGATGATGTCGTTGCTGCGCGTCGGGAAGAACACCTGCGTGGCGCCTTCTTCGGCCAGTTGCTGCAAGCCCTGACGCAATTGCTTGGACTTGAGCGGGTCCTTCAGGCGTACGCGACGGAACAGTTCCGGGGCGAAGTGCGGGATACCGGTGAAGCCCAGGTTCTCGCCTTCGGTGAAGGTGTCACCAATCTGGATCGTGCCGTGGTTGTGCAGGCCGATGATGTCGCCAGCGTAGGCTTCTTCCAGTTGTTCACGCTCGGAAGAGAAGAACGTCAGCGCGTCGCCGATCCGCACTTCTTTACCCAGACGCACGTGGCGCATCTTCATGCCTTTGTCATAGCGGCCCGAACAGATACGCATGAAAGCGATACGGTCACGGTGCTTAGGGTCCATGTTCGCTTGAATCTTGAACACGAAGCCGCTGAATTTTTCTTCGTTCGGTTCTACCGTGCGCTCGTTGGCAACCCGGGCCAACGGCTTGGGTGCCCAGTTCACAACTGCGTCCAGTACGTGATCGACACCGAAGTTACCCAGCGCGGTACCGAAGAACACCGGGGTCAACTGGCCGTCGAGGAACTCCTGCTGATTGAACGTGTGGCAGGCGCCCTGCACCAGTTCCAGTTGATCGACGAAGCGTTTGTACTCATCACCCAAGTGGGCGCGGGCTTCATCCGAATCAAGTTTTTCGATGATCTTGACGTCGGTACGCTCATGACCGTGACCGGCGGTGTAGACAATGATGTAGTCGTCGGCCAGGTGGTACACGCCCTTGAAGTCGCGGTAGCAGCCGATGGGCCAGGTGATCGGCGCGGCCTTGATCTTCAGGACGGCTTCGATTTCGTCGAGCAGTTCGATCGGGTCGCGGATGTCGCGGTCGAGTTTGTTGATAAAGCTGATGATAGGGGTGTCGCGCAAACGGCAGACATCCATCAACGCAATGGTCCGTGGTTCGACGCCTTTACCACCATCGAGCACCATCAATGCCGAGTCCACTGCCGTCAGGGTGCGGTAGGTGTCTTCGGAGAAGTCTTCGTGGCCCGGGGTGTCGAGCAGGTTGATCATGTGATCGCGATACGGGAACTGCATGACCGATGTGGTGATGGAAATCCCGCGCTGTTTCTCCATCTCCATCCAGTCGGACGTCGCGTGGCGGTCGGATTTACGTGACTTCACCGTGCCGGCGATAGCAATGGCCTTACCCATCAACAGCAACTTTTCAGTGATGGTGGTCTTACCCGCATCCGGGTGGGAAATAATGGCGAAAGTGCGGCGTTTCGCGACTTCGGCGGCCTGGTTGGTCATGGGAAATCGCCTGGCAGGTGATTCAAAAAAGGACGCCGATTATAGCCCAAATTGATGCAATAACCGAACCGCTCAGTCGATCAAAGGTGGCGAAATAGTGTCTTTCGTGGGAACCTTTCAGGCTGTGGAGACGTCCACTCCCCTGTTACAGCCAACGTCAGGGGCTGAAAATTCAGCAAGTTAGCTTGACGAAGCTGCGCTTATGGCTTGTGTTTTCGCCGAGGTTAAACCCTTACCGGCGACCCACCCGCTGCTCTTCGCGAACGTTTGTGTGCTGCCAGTATTGGCCGGCCTTGCAACGCGTTTGCCGACTGAAATAAGGAGTCCGCCTGTGGCTAATCGCTATGGCAAGGGGCTATTGGGAGGTGCGGTTGTCATCGCATTTCTGGCCCTGCTGATCCACTGGATCGGCATCAGTACCATCGAACAGTACCAAGACGATCTGTTGTTCTATCTGCAAGCCCATCTGATTCTAGTGATGGTTTCAATGTTGGCGGCCCTGGTAGTCGGAATCCCGGCTGGCATTGCCCTCAGCCGACCGAACATGGTTGGCCGCGCCGAACGTTTCATGCAGATCTTCAATATTGGTAACACCGTCCCACCTCTCGCCGTGCTGGCCATTGCCCTTGGGATTCTCGGGATTGGCAGCGGACCGGCCATCTTCGCCCTGTTCCTCGCCTCATTGTTGCCTATCGTGCGCAACACCTATGAAGGCCTGAAAAATGTTCAGGGTTCACTCAAGGAAGCCGCCGTCGGCATCGGCATGACACCCACCCAAGTGCTGCTGCGTGTCGAGTTGCCGAATGCCGTACCTATCATCATTGGCGGTGTGCGGGTGGCCTTGGCGATCAATGTCGGGACGGCCCCGTTGGCCTTTCTGATTGGCGCCAACAGCCTGGGCAGTCTGATTTTCCCCGGCATCGCCTTGAACAATCAGCCGCAGCTGCTGCTCGGCGCAGCGTGTACCGCCTTGCTCGCACTGCTGCTTGATGGCGTGGTGACACTGGCGAGCCGACTCTGGCTGGAACGCGGTCTGACCCGCTGATTGAAAGGAATTCCAATGAAAAGATCATGCTTATTTATAGGCTTTGCCTTGCTGCTCTCGGGATTTGCCCACGCGGCTGAAAAGCCGGTAATCCGCATCGGTGCCCGAGTGTTCACCGAGCAAACAATCCTCGCGGAACTCACCGCGCAGTATTTGCGCACCAAGGGCTACGACGTTCGAGTGACCGGTGGCCTGGGTAGCAATCTGGCGCGCAGCGCGCAAGAAAGCGGGCAACTGGATTTGATCTGGGAGTACACCGGGGTGTCCCTGGTGAATTACAACCATGTCGACGAAAAGCTCGATAGCGCGCAGACCTTTGAACGGGTCAAAACGCTGGACGCGAAGAAGGGGCTGGTATGGCTCTCGCCGTCGAAATTCAGCAACACCTACGCGTTGGCGTTGCCGAAAAAAATCGCTGACCAGTATCCGCAGATCAACACCATCAGCGACCTGAGCAGCGTCCTGAAAGACGAGGTGAAAGACAAACACATCGTTGCGCTGGACACCGAGTTCGCCAACCGTTCCGATGGCTTGATTGGGATGGTCAAGCAATACGACATGAACCTGAACCGCGAGAGCATCCGCCAGATGGATGCCGGGCTGGTCTATACCGCGCTGCGTAACGGCCAGGTCTTCGCCGGGCTGGTCTACACCACGGACGGACGCCTGAACGCGTTCCAGCTCAAGCTGCTCGAAGACGACAAGCATTACTTCCCGGACTACACCGCTGCACCGGTGATTCGCCAGGAATACCTGAACGCTCATCCGGACCTCGCCGCGCAGCTAAAGCCGCTGGCCGAACTGCTGGATGACACCACCATGCGCGCGCTCAATGCGCGGGTCGATGTCGATCATGACAGCCCCTCCGTCGTTGCCGCGGATTTCCTGCGCGAGCACCCACTGCACCCTGTCTCCCAAGACAATAAGGAGAAGCAATGAATATCTTCAGCACCTTCTCCCACCTGGACTGGCCGCTGGTCCTGCACCTGACCTGGCAGCACATCACCCTGGTCGGGATCGCCGTGACCCTGGCCATCGTGGTCGGCGTCCCGTTGGGCGTATTAATGACACGTTTTCCGGCACTGGCCGGTCCGCTGCAAGCCAGTGCCACGGTGTTGCTCACCGTGCCCTCGATTGCCCTGTTCGGCTTGTTGCTGCCGTTCTATTCGAAGTTCGGTCAGGGGCTGGGGCCGATGCCGGCAATCACCGCCGTGTTTCTGTACTCGCTGCTACCGATCATGCGTAACACCTACCTGGCACTCACTGGTGTCGAACCGGGCATTCGCGAAGCGGCCAAAGGCATCGGCATGACCTTCGGTCAGCGCCTGCGCATGGTCGAATTGCCCATCGCCGTGCCGGTGATTCTCGCCGGGGTGCGCACTGCCGTGGTGATGAACATTGGCGTTATGACCATCGCCGCGACCATCGGTGCCGGTGGTCTGGGTGTACTTATTCTCGCTTCAATCAGCCGCAGCGATATGTCGATGCTGATCGTCGGCGCCGTACTGGTCAGTCTTCTGGCCATCTTCGCCGACCTGCTTCTGCAATGGCTGCAACGCACGCTGACTCCAAAAGGTCTATTGAAATGATGAATCCAAAGCAAATGATCGAACTTCAGAACCTGACCAAGACGTTTCACACCAATGGCAAAGACGTCACCGCCGTGGATTCCGTGAGCTTGACCGTCAACGAAGGCGAGATCTGTGTATTCCTCGGGCCCTCGGGTTGCGGCAAAAGCACCACGCTGAAAATGATCAACCGGCTGATCATGCCGACCTCAGGCAAGGTGTTGATCAACGGTGAAGACACCGCCGACCTGGATGCTGTGACCCTGCGTCGCAATATCGGCTACGTGATTCAGCAGATTGGTCTGTTCCCGAACATGACCATCGAAGAAAACATAACCATCGTTCCGCGTTTGCTGGGCTGGGACAAACAGAAGTGCCACGACCGCGCTCGCGAGCTGATGAGCATGATCAAGCTTGAGCCCAAACAGTACCTGAATCGCTACCCACGTGAGTTGTCCGGCGGTCAGCAACAGCGGATCGGCGTGATTCGTGCGCTGGCGGCCGATGCCCCCTTGTTGCTGATGGACGAACCCTTCGGCGCGGTCGACCCGATCAACCGCGAAATGATTCAGAACGAGTTCTTCGAGATGCAACGGGCGCTGAACAAGACTGTGATAATGGTCAGCCACGACATCGACGAAGCCATCAAGCTGGGCGACAAGATCGCGATTTTCCGCGGCGGCAAGCTGATTCAGTTCGATCATCCAGACACCTTGCTGGCACACCCTGCAGACGATTTCGTCAGCAATTTCGTGGGTCAGGACAGCACGCTCAAACGCCTGCTGTTGGTCCGCGCCGAAGACGCTGCCGACAATGCGCCCTCCGTCAGCCCGGAAACCCCGGTGGCCGAAGCGCTGGAATTGATGGACGAACTCGACCGCCGCTACGTGGTCGTCACCGATGCGGATAACAAAGGTCTGGGCTATGTCCGCCGCCGCGACCTGCACCGTCAGCAAGGCACCTGCGCACAGTACCTGCGCGAATTCAATGCTACCGCCGCGTTCGACGAACACTTGCGGATCCTGCTGTCGCGCATGTACGAGTTCAATCGGTCATGGTTGCCGGTGATGGACGCCGAGCGGGTCTTCCTCGGGGAAGTCACCCAAGAGTCGATTGCCGAGTACCTGAGCTCGGGCCGTTCGAAGGGCGGCAAAACCAGCATCACCTCGCCTGCGGAGTTGGTGGAGCAGGCAGCGGCAGTCTGATCTGATGCCATCGCGGGCAAGCGCGCTCCTGCAACGGATCGCGCTTGCCCGCGATTTTGAGCGATTCGGTTTCCCTGAAAATCCCCGTTCAGGGAACATCAGGCTGTCACATCGGTCCGTTACATAAGTCAGTGATCATCGTCCGGCGACGGACGTGTGCAAAAACGCGACATTTTTTGTTGATCTCAAGCGTCTCAAGTCCTAAAGTTCGCGCCGAACGTCCATGCTGGAAACGATCCATCCGGCTCAAGTACTGACGACGAGACAGCAAGGTCACCCAGACGCCCGCAGGGCCCGGTTGACCTTTTTTGCTTTCGGCGGACATGCCTTGGGAAGTAGGCGAACCAAAGTGGGGATACACACGGAGGACGTTCATTTGCACCCATTGATTAATTTAGTTTGCCAGTAGGAGTTCCCAGCATGCCGATCCAGGTCGAAGACTATTTTGAGCGCGAAACCTTCAACAAAATGAAGGCGTTCGCCGACAAGCATGAAACCCCGTTCGTGGTCATCGATACTCAGATGATCAGCAAGGCCTACGACGACCTGCGCGCAGGCTTCGATTTCGCCAAGATCTACTACGCGGTCAAAGCCAACCCGGCGGTGGAAATCATCGACCTGCTCAAAAGCAAGGGTTCGAACTTCGATATCGCTTCGATCTACGAGCTGGACAAGGTTATGAATCAGGGCGTTGGCCCGGACCTGATCAGCTACGGCAACACCATCAAGAAATCCAAAGACATTCGCTACTTCTACGAGAAGGGCGTGCGTCTGTATGCCACCGACTCTGAAGCCGACCTGCGCAACATTGCCAAGGCCGCGCCGGGTTCGAAAGTCTATGTGCGTATCCTCACCGAAGGCTCGACCACCGCTGACTGGCCATTGTCCCGCAAGTTCGGTTGCCAGACCGACATGGCCATGGACCTGCTGATCCTCGCGCGTGAACTGGGCCTGGTGCCTTACGGCATCTCGTTCCACGTAGGTTCGCAGCAGCGTGACATCAGTGTGTGGGACGCAGCGATCGCCAAGGTCAAAGTGATCTTCGAGCGTTTGAAAGAAGAAGACGGCATCGTTCTCAAACTGATCAACATGGGTGGCGGCTTCCCGGCCAACTACATCACCCGTACCAACAGCCTGGAAACCTACGCTGAAGAAATCATCCGCTTCCTCAAGGAAGACTTCGGCGACGATTTGCCGGAAATCATTCTTGAGCCAGGCCGTTCGTTGATTGCCAACGCCGGTATCCTGGTCAGCGAAGTGGTACTGGTTGCACGTAAATCGCGTACCGCCGTAGAGCGATGGGTTTACACGGACGTGGGCAAATTCTCCGGCCTGATCGAAACCATGGACGAAGCCATCAAGTTTCCGATCTGGACCGAGAAGAAAGGCGAGATGGAAGAAGTGGTCATCGCGGGCCCAACCTGCGACAGCGCCGACATCATGTACGAGAACTACAAGTATGGCCTGCCACTGAACCTGGCCATCGGCGACCGCCTGTACTGGTTGTCCACCGGCGCGTACACCACCAGCTACAGTGCAGTTGAGTTCAATGGCTTTCCGCCATTGAAGTCTTACTACGTGTAATTGCTGAGCGCGTAACGCAAAAGGCCCATGAGCGATCATGGGCCTTTTTTGTGCGGATTAGAAAGTAGTCAATGTGTGGCGTTATATTCCTACAGCGTGTGTCGATTCCGTTAACTGTTTATTGGGTGTGTGCTCTGCTACTTTTTGGCTGAGCGTTTAAAAGCGCCATCACCCAGTAATCAAGGATTCGATTATGCTCAATTCAAGTACAGCGGAAGTGTCCGCTGAAGACGTAGGCTTGGCCAGCGAACGTTTTATGGCTTTAGCTTCCAGCAGTCATCCAGAAGTGATTCGGTCTCCCGGACTGTTGGTGACTAACGAAGATGTCCGGCGGATAAAAAGATACGTCGAATCGGGTCTTGAACTTCCCGCAGAGCTTGCTCAGGTCCAGCAGCTATTGGGCTATGAAAAAATTGATATCCCGGGTCTTGAACCAAGTGATATGCAAGTTATCTATCAAGGCATAAAAAAACACGCTGAATCCTGGTCGACTATTGAAACGGGTATGAAAACCGTTGGCGCCAGTCTGATCGTTTTTTCGGAAGACCTGGAAAGCAGCGGTGGTGCAATAACGGCCTTTGTCAAAGGCCTGGAAGGTTACAAGTCTGCGACCGGTATGGTCGGTGATCTGACGCCCGAAGAGATCAATAAACTTCCTGAAGTGAGCCTGGGCGAGGGTGACAAGAAAAAAATGCCGACCTTGCTGGCTCTGGTCAGTGATTTGAGAACCGCCCTCCAGCATCACAGTAAAACCACCTCCGACGTGAATGTAAAAATTTCCGATTTCAAAGATATTTTGAAAGACGTCATCGCCCCGGCAGTGGGTTTAAAGATTGCGTTGTGTGCCAGTAACGGAAATGACAAAGAAATAGCCAGGCTTACGGCAGAGGTCGACATCATCAACACGCAGATTGCCGAAAAGCTTGCCACCTACGAGTCGTACTCTACCTATAAGTGGCTGGGGGCTTGGTGGGGGCCGATTGGTCTGGCAATCAGCGCGTCGATTTATGGGGCCAAAGCGGCGGCAACGTTGACAGAGAAAGATCAATTAATAACTCAAAAGCAAGCGCTGGAGCAGCAGATTTCGGCACGCAACGGTTTGCTGAGCTCTCTTATCGGTTTCGAAACCAGTCTTCAGGATTTGAAAATACGAATCGAGGGCGCTTCAGGTAGTGCATCCAATCTTGAGAGCATGTGGGGGCTGGTTCAGGGGTACATCGACTCCTCATATCGGAAGTTGGAAGGTATTACCGACGCCACCTACCTGGTGATTTTCGTGACCCGCCTCGAGAGCATTATTTCAAGCTGGGTCAGTATACGGAAACAGGCGCAGGACTTACTGACAGCCTTTAATAATGTGACGGCTGAGCGTTAAGTGGTGTTGTATTAAAGTTTTTTGTAGCGGCCATCGCTTCACCGTTTTTTATCCACTATCCAATAGAGAAATCCATGACTGTTCATATGTTAGATACACCTTATCAGCTTTCTCAACCCGACCTGGAAGTTGTCCGCGTCAGCAGGGCTGAGATTGATCATCATGTCATCGCGCTGGGCAATATTTATCTTCCTGTTTTGAAGGAAAAGCTTCAGGCATTGCGTAAAGAGATCAGCCTTACGGATGAGTACACGTTGAATGTACTTACCGGAGTGCCCGTCAGGTTAGAGAGTGAGGGGATGGGTGTCCTCTTCACGTCTATTGAAAAACTTAGCAAGGAAGTACCGGCCGAGGAGATCAAGGCTGCTATCGAGGAATACACTAATGAATTGTCTGGGCTGATGGATCAGAGCGTGTCGGCCGTTAAACAGTACGCGAGCGACCTGGATGACCGCGTGACAAACCTGAATGCCGTTATGCTGAGCGATAATAACGACCAGATGCTGGAATTAGAACAATCGATCGAGGCCACTAAAAACCTGCTCACGGTTGAAGTGGGTGCGATCGCTGCACTTGAAGCTACTGCAGAACTGTTAAAGGCTGCGCTCGATGATATGGAGAAACTCACGTTTTCCGATAAATTGAAACCCTTGGTTGAGAGCCTTCAGGAGCTGACGAAAATTGATCCGAAAAACCCGGCGCTTGGCTCAATTCAGGCAGGTATTACAGGGGTTAAAAATATTCTGGATTTGGCCAGCGATGGCGTCAATTACACCCACATGATTGAAGCCAGAAGCGTGGTACAGGAGCGGCTGAAAGGGCGGCGCAAAAAAGTACTCGATCTGGAGGATCAGATCGAGACGTCTTCCACGCGAATCCAGCAACTCACTACCGTAGGGGGGCTCGATAATCATAAAGCGAGGTACGTACAGGAAATCACTAAAATTGGACAGGCGCTTTCTACATTCGTGAACAGCAATCTTCCCAACAGCGCCGAAGTGGTGACTCAACGTGCCGAGCGATTTGCGATCCAAGCGAAAGCTCTCGGTACCTACCTGCATACCCTTCGTAAGGCATGGCAGAGCTAAGCATGGTATTAACGTGAGCCCGCCAACGGGATGAGTTGGAGGGCGCGGGCCTTGAGTTAAAGGCTGTTGAGGTCGAGACGCTCGGACTCATCTTCCAGTACTGCGGCGTGCCGGTGGTAGTCGCTGGCCAATGCCCGCAGCGTTGGATGCTCAGCCTGCAACAAGGCCTTGGCGCTCACCCGGAGGAAGTTCAAACTTCCTCCGGCCAATGCAGCAGTGAACCAGTTCTGCGCCTCCTCAATCCGCCCTTGATCGGCCAGCACTGCGGCATAGCTGAACTGCCCACGGAAATCCCCGCCCTCTGCCGAGCGGCGATACCAGTCGAACGCAGCCTGCGCGTCGGCCTCGCAAAACTCACCTTCTTCCAGATACCGTCCCAACAGGTTCATGGATTTGGCGTGCCCCATGTAGGCTGCTTTGCGGTAACACGCCAGTGCCCGGTGTTGATCCCTAGTCATGCCGCGACCGGTCGCGAGCAGGTTGGCAAAGTTGTAGAGTCCCCAGTCCAGCCCGGCATTTGCCGCCATTTGATAGTGCGTTGCTGCTTTCTGCGGATCGGCGACACAACCCCAGCCATGTTCATGGCAGCGCCCCAGCATGTTCTGCGCCTGGGTGTGACCTCTATTGGCCGCAATCTGAAACCAGACCATCGCCAGTTTCGGGTCGCGTTCTATGCCGTTGCCGTCGAGCAGAATCTGTCCCAACAACGCCTGAGCGTCGACGAAATTGGCTTTCGCCGCGCTGAGGATCGCTTGTGCGGCGCGTACCGGGTTTTGCCCCAGCATCGCGCTGAGCTGGTCGCCGTCGACAGTTTCTTCACGTAGCAGGGAGAAGGTCATGGTTCACACCTCGACCCAACGGCGTAGCAGGTTGTGGTAGGTACCGGTCAACTGGATCAGTGAAGGATGATCGGGCACGTCCTGGGTCAGTTGCTGAATCGCGTTGTCCATTTCAAACAGCAGGGCGCGCTGGCTGTCTTCACGAACCAGGCTTTGCGTCCAGAAGAACGAGGCGTAACGCGCGCCGCGAGTCACCGCATTGACTTTGTGCAGGCTGGTACTGGGGTAGAGCAGGAGATCGCCAGCGGGCAGTTTGATCTGGCGCGTGCCATAGGTGTCCTGAATCTCCAGCTCGCCGCCGTCGTATTCATCCGGGTCGCTGAAAAACAAGGTGGACGACAAATCGGTACGCACTCGCTCAGGGCTGCCCTTGGTTTGGCGCACGGCGTTATCGATATGGAAATCAAAGCTGCCACCGGCGGTGTAGCAGTTAAGCAGCGGGGTAAATACCTTGCGCGGAAGGGCCGCCGACATGAATAACGGGTTGCCCCATAAGCGATCCAGCAGGGCGGAACCGATCTCGATTGCCAGCGGATGGCCTTCGGGCAGTTGCAAGTTGTGCTTGGCCTTGGCCGATTGATAACCAGCGGTGACCTTACCGTCTGCCCAGTCAGCCTGCTCCAGAGCCTTGCGGATGCGCAGCACCTCTTCGCGAGAAAATAAGCCGGGAATGTGTAGGAGCATGCCGCAGAACCTGTAGGAAGAAAGATTGCGAATAATAATCTATCTCAATTGATAGTAATACCTGTTTGCACTATATTCCTCCGCCTTAACTCCTTGGGGAAGGAACTCACCATGTCGTGCCAACAATTAAAATCTTCTGCCAACTCGTCGCGTTCACTGGCTTCAGCGGTCGGCGTGGCCATCGCGGCGATGTCCGCGAGCCACATGGCCCAGGCGGCTGAAAGCACTGAGGACAAGGCCGTTGCTCTGGGTGCAACCCGTATCACTGGCGAGCAGACAGACACGGCTTACAAAGCTGACGACTCCGCGTCGAAGAAATACACCGCCCCACTGCGCGAGACGCCGAAGAGCGTCACCGTGATCCCGCAGCAAGTCATTCGCGACACCGGGGCCACCAGCCTGGCCGATGCATTGCGCACTACGCCGGGCATCACCTTTGGCGCAGGCGAGGGCGGTAATCCCAACGCCGACCGGCCGATCATTCGTGGCTTCAACGCCGAGAGCGATGTATTTATCGACGGTATGCGCGACATCGCCGCGCAAAGCCGCGAAATCTTCAACATCGAGTCGGTGGAAGTCAGCAAGGGTCCGGGCTCTGCGTTCACTGGCGCGGGTTCTACCGGTGGCAGCTTGAACCTGATCACTAAGGGCGCTCACTTGGGTGACGCCTATAACGGCGGATACACCTTTGGCTCCGACCAGACCCAACGCTATACGCTGGACATCAACCAGCAGATGACCGACACCTCAGCGTTCCGCCTGAACCTGATGAAGCACGAGGCCAATGTCGCCGGCCGTGATGCTGTGGACGTCAGCCGTTGGGGCGTTGCGCCATCCTTCGCTTTCGGTTTAGGTACCGATACCCGGGTGATGGTTGACTACTATCACTTGGACACCAATGACATACCGGACTACGGCATCCCGTTGACCAATAGCGGCACCGCCCGCAGCAAATACAACGTCGACAAACCCGCGAGCGTCAGCAAGGACAACTTCTACGGCCTGACCGATCGCGATTACCGTAAAAGCACCAACGACAGCGGTACGATCAGGATCGAGCACGACCTGAACGACAACCTGACGGTGTCCAACAGCTTCCGCATGTCGCGCTCGACCCTGGATTACATCGTCACTAACCCGGACGACAGCCGTGGCAACGTGGCCAACGGAACCGTCTCGCGCTCGGCCAAAAGCCGTAACTCGACCTCCAGCGGCTTCGTCAACCAGACGGACCTGAGCGCCAAGTTCAACAGTGGTTTCATCGAACACAGCCTGGTGACCGGGCTGGAGTTCAGCTATCAGGACACCCACAACCGCAACTACAACGTGCTCAACGCCCGCGGCGGCACCATTGCATCGACATGCTCTTCGGGGTTGCTGGCGTCCGGCGATTGCACCAGCCTGTACAACCCGACGCCCGGTGACGCGTGGAACGGCACCATCACGGACAGTCAGGCGTTCACCGACACCGACACTAAAACCAGCGCTGCGTATGTGTTCGATACCCTGAAGTTCGACGAACAATGGTCGCTCAACCTCGGCCTGCGCTATGACCACTACGACGTTGAGTCCAGCGGGTATGCGACTGCCGGGCGCACCACGTCCGCCGGCACCTTTTCCCGGCAGAAAACCAGCGGGCTGCTGAACTACCAGGTTGGCCTGGTCTTCAAGCCACTGCCTAACGGCAGCGTTTACGCGGCATGGTCCACCTCCAGTAACCCGGCGGGTGAAACCAGCGGTAACGGTGGCCTGGAAATAGCCGCCAACAACGCCGATCTCGAGCCAGAAAAGAACCGCAGCTATGAGGTGGGCACCAAGTGGGACTTCTTTAACGATGACCTGTCGTTAACCGCTGCGCTGTTCCGCACCGAAAAAACCAACGCCCGCATCAACGACCCGGATAACGCGACCGTTCAGGTCCTGGATGGCGAACAGCGCGTCGATGGTTTCGAGTTCACATACGCGGGCAACATTACCCATAACTGGAAGGTCTTCGGCGGCTACACCTACATGGAAAGCGAACTGGTCAAAACCACCCTTGCGGCGGACCAGGGCAATCACATGCCGAGCACCCCGCGTAACAGCTTCAACCTGTGGTCGACCTATGACGTGATGCCGAAACTGACCCTTGGCGCTGGAGCCACCTTCGTCGATTCGCGTTTCGGCAACGAAGCCAACTCGGTGGAGGTCCCGTCCTACTGGCGCTATGACGCGATGGCGACCTATCGCCTGACCAAGAACGTCGACTTGCAACTCAACGTGCAGAACCTGACCGACAAGCGTTATTTCGATCAAGTGTTCCAGACCCACTACGCGCACGTTGCCGCCGGTCGTACCGCGCTGATGGGTGTCAACTTCCACTTCTAAGCGATGGCCTTCAACGCCCGGTTCATTTACGTGATCCGGGCGTTTGCCTGTGCAATCGAGAATGCATGCTGCTTGGGCGCGTGATGCGCCGTAGCGGTTGAGTGAGGTAAGCCAAGGTGTTGAAAAAAATCCTGTTTCAGGTGCACTGGTTCTTTGGTATCAGCGCCGGACTGGTCCTGGCCTTGATGGGCGTATCGGGGGCGATCAGCTCGTTTCAGGACGAGCTATTGGAGGTGCTCAACCCGAATGTGTTGCGCGTGGAACAACGCGCCTCAGGGGTTTTATCGCCGGTTGAACTGGTCAGCAAACTTGAGGCTCAGACGGGCAAGGTGGTCGCTTCGCTGTGGGTCGATGCCGACAGTGACAAGGCCGCACGGGTGGCGTTTACGCCGCCGCCGGGGGAGCGTCGTGGTGAGCTGAATTACTTCGATCCCTACACCGGCCAATTGCAGGGAGAGGTCTTCGGGCAGGATTTTTTTGGTCTGAATCTGCAACTGCACCGTACTCTGGTGTTGGGCGAGTTCGGTAAGCAGATCACCGCTGCCAGCACCTTGATTCTGGTGTTCTTCTGTTTGTCTGGCCTCTATATGCGTTGGCCGCGCAGAGCCTTGAACTGGCGCATCTGGTTGACCCTGGACTGGGCGAAAAAAGGCCGTGGTTTCAAATGGGATTTGCACTCGGTTTTTGGCACGTGGTGCCTGGTGTTCTATCTGGTGTCAGCGCTGACGGGCCTGATGTGGTCTTACGACTGGTACAGCAACGGTGTGACTAAACTGCTGGGCGACGCGCCCGCTGGCGAGCAGCGCAAGGGAGGCGGCGGTCGTCCAGGCCGTGGACAGCCGGTAGCAGAAGGTCCGTTGCCGACGGTTGACTACCCTGCGGTGTGGACCAGTATTCAAAGCGTCGCAGGCCCTGAACTGAGCAGCTGGAACCTGCGACTGCCCCCTGTGGCGGGTCAGGCAGCGACGGTTTATTACCTGCTCAAGGATTCGCCGCACCCGCGAGCCCTGAACCAGATCACCCTGGACCCGGCCACGGGCAAGGTCGGCGCGGTGTCCCGCTATGCCGACAAGAGCCTCTCCGCTCAGGTGTTGATCAGCAATTATGCGCTGCACGTCGGCAGTTATTTCGGGATCGTCGGGCGCGTTGTGATGACGGTTGCATCGCTGATGATGCCGCTGTTTTTTATCACCGGGTGGTTGTTGTACCTGGACCGTCGGCGCAAGAAACGCCAGATCAAAACTGCGCGTGGCCAGCTGATGCGAAATGTCGGCACGGCCAGCGACGCGCCTGCCTGGCTGATCGGCTTCGCCAGCCAAAGCGGTTTCGCTGAACAGTTGGCGTGGCAGACAGCCGGGCAGCTACAGGCGACGGGGTTGCCGGTGCGTGTGCAGCGCTTGGCGGACATCTCGGCGCAGGATTTGAAGCAAAGCCACAACGCCTTGTTCGTCGTGAGTACTTTTGGTGACGGTGAGGCGCCCGACAGTGCCCGAGGCTTCGAGCGCACGTTGCTCGGCCAGCCCTTGTCGCTGACTAACCTGAACTACGCGGTGCTGGCGCTGGGCGACCGCCAGTATCAGAATTTCTGCGGCTTCGCCAAACGCTTGCACGGCTGGCTGGCCGAGCGCGGTGGCAACACGCTGTTCGCGCCGATTGAGGTCGACAGTGCCGACAGCGTTGCGCTGCAGCAGTGGCAACGGCAGCTCGGGGAATTGACCGGTAGCGCGCCGTCGATGGCTTGGCAGGCACCGGCGTTCAGCCGTTGGACCTTGAGCCAACGCGAGTGGCTGAACCCCGGCAGTGGAGGCTCGAAGGTGTTTCTGCTGAGTCTGACGCCGCCGACTGCGCAGGCATGGGACGCAGGCGATCTGGTCGAAGTGCTGCCGCCTGACAGTGCTGTCGTACGCGAATATTCCATCGCGTCGATTCCGGCGGACGGCAGCCTGCAGCTCATCGTCCGTCAGGAAGTGCATGCAGACGGCAGCCTTGGGCTGGGTTCCGGCTGGTTGACTGAACAGGCCACGCTCGGCGCGTCCATCAGTCTGCGTCTCAGACGAAACAGCAGCTTTCATCTGCCACGCGAGCCGGTGCCGATGATCCTGCTGGGCAATGGCACAGGTCTGGCGGGGTTGCGCAGTTTGCTTAAAGCGCGCATTGCCCAAGGACAGCAACGCAACTGGTTGTTGTTTGGCGAGCGCAACATCGCCCATGACTTTCATTGTCGGGAGGAGGTGCAAAGTTGGTTGGCGACAGGCGATCTGGCACGACTGGACCTGGCGTTTTCTCGCGATCAGGTCGATAAAATCTATGTGCAGGACCGTTTGCGTGAATCCGCGGATGAGTTGCGCAAGTGGCTGGCTGAAGGCGCGGTTATTTATATCTGCGGCAGCCTGCAAGGCATGGCGATGGGGGTCGAAGATGTACTGGTCGACGTGCTGGGGACGCTAGAGGTCGCGCGTTTAGTCGAGCAGGGGCGTTATCGACGGGATGTGTATTGAGCGCGGTGTGTCAGACACACCGCGTCAAGTGTTCGCGAAGGCGGTGTGGTTGACACACCGCCTTCAGCCCGTCACACGATGAACTGCTCTGCGTGATGGCAGGCAACCTGACGGTTGTCCAACAGGCGCAGGGCCGGTTCTTCGATGATGCAGCGTTCAGTCGCGTAGGGGCAGCGCTTGTGGAAGGCGCAGCCGCTTGGCGGGTTGAGCGGGTTGGGCAGTTCACCGACGATTTTGATCTTCGGCTTCAGCGGGTCCGGGTGGATAGTCGGGGTTGCCGACAGCAGTGCCTGGGTATAAGGGTGCAGTGGCCGGTTGTAGATTTCTTCCTTGGGGCCCATCTCCGCCGGACGTCCGAGGTACATCACCAGCACCGTATCGGCCACGTGACGCACCACCGACAGGTTGTGGGAGATGAACACGTAAGCGGTGTTGAACTCCTTCTGCAAATCCATGAACAGATTGAGTACCTGCGCCTGAATCGAGACGTCCAGCGCGGAGGTCGGTTCATCCGCCACCAACACTTTGGGTTGCAGCATCATGGCGCGCGCCAGGGCGATACGTTGGCGCTGACCGCCAGAGAACATGTGCGGGTAACGCTGATAATGCTCGGGACGCAGCCCGACCTGTTGCATCATCGCCTGGACTTTTTCCCGGCGTTCGGCACGGGTCAGGTTGGTATTGATCAGCAATGGCTCGCCCAACTGGTCGCCGATTTTCTGCCGTGGGTTAAGCGATGCATAAGGGCTCTGGAACACCATCTGCACGTCGCGTCGCAACTGCTTGCGTTCGGCTTTGCTGGCGCCGGTGACTTCTTGCCCGGCGATTTTCAGCGAGCCGGAGGAGGGCTCTTCAATCAGGGTCAGGGCGCGCGCCAGGGTGGACTTGCCACAGCCCGATTCGCCGACCACAGCCAGGGTCTTGCCAGCTTCCAGCTCGAAGGACACACCGTTAAGGGCCCGAACCAAGGCATGACCCTTGAACAGGCCAAGGGATACTTCGTAGTGACGGGTAAGGTCGCGGGCGGTAAGAACGACGCTCATAACACCAGCTCCTGATTAAGCGGATAAAAACAGCGGGCAAAGCTATGGGCTTTAGAGTCCAGGCCTGGACGCTCTGTCCGGCAGTTGTCTTGCACATAGGGGCAGCGCGGTGACAGCAGGCAGCCCTGGGGTCGGTCATAACGCCCTGGCACCATGCCCGGCAAGGTCGCCAGACGTTCGGCGCCCATGCTGTGCTCGGGGATCGCGGCCAGCAAGGCTTCGCTGTAAGGGTGAGCGGGGACGTCGAACAACCCCGGCACCTGACCGACTTCAACGGCTTGCCCCGCGTACATCACGCATACGCGTTGGGCCGTTTCGGCGACTACCGCCAGGTCGTGAGTGATCAGCACCAGTGCCATGTCCTGCTCTTTTTGCAGGCTCAGCAGCAGGTCCATGATCTGTGCCTGAATGGTCACGTCCAGCGCCGTGGTCGGCTCGTCGGCGATCAGCAGTTTTGGCTCGCCGGCAATCGCCATGGCAATCGCCACACGTTGGCTCATGCCGCCGGACAGTTGGTGCGGGTAGGCGTGCAAGCGAGCAGCAGCGCCGGGGATTTCTACTTTCTCAAGCAGTTCCAGTGCGCGTTGGCGTGCGGCTTTGCCAGACAGGTTCAAGTGCTGGCGCAACACTTCCTCGATCTGGAAACCCACGGTATAGCTGGGGTTGAGTGCGGTCATCGGGTCCTGGAAGACCATCGCCATGTCTTTGCCGATGATCCGTCGACGCTGACGCGCACTGAGCTTGAGCAACTCCTGGCCATCGAAGCTCAGGGAGTCGGCAGAGACCACGCCGGGCGGATCGATCAAGCCCATCAGCGCCATCATGGTGACCGATTTACCGGAACCCGATTCGCCAACGATGGCCAGCACTTCGCCCTTTTCCACGTTGAGGTCCAGACCGTCGACAACCGGCACGGCCTTGGCGTCGCCGAAGCGGACGTTGAGATTCTTGATTTCTAAAAGTGACATACGAATCTCCTCAGGCGGCATTCTTGAGCTTCGGGTCCAGCGCATCGCGCAGTCCGTCGCCCATCAGGTTGATTGCCAGCACGCTGAGCAAAATGGTCAGACCGGGCAGGCTTACGACCCACCAGGCGCGTTCGATGTAGTCACGGGCCGAGGCCAGCATGGTCCCCCATTCAGGGGTGGGCGGTTGCACACCCAGGCCGAGGAAACCCAGGGCCGCGGCATCGAGAATCGCCGAGGAAAAGCTCAAGGTCGCTTGCACGATCAGCGGCGCCATGCAGTTAGGCAGCACGGTGATGAACATCAAGCGCGGCAGAGTGGCACCGGCCAGACGGGCAGCAGTGACGTAGTCGCGGTTCAGTTCGCCCATGACGGCAGCACGGGTCAGACGCACGTACGAAGGCAGGGACACGACAGCAATTGCGATGATGGTGTTGATCAGGCCAGGGCCGAGGATGGCGACAATCGCAACGGCCAGCAGCAGCGACGGCAGGGCCAGCATGACGTCCATCAGGCGCATGATCGACGGGCCGAGAATACGCGGGAAGAACCCGGCGAGCAGGCCCATCAGAATCCCCGGAATCAACGACATGACCACCGAGGACAAACCGATCAGCAGCGACAGACGCGAACCCGTGATCAAGCGCGACAGCAGGTCGCGTCCCAGTTCGTCGGTGCCGAGCAGGAATTGCCATTGGCCGCCTGCAAGCCAGACCGGTGGGGTCAGCAGGAAGTCGCGGTACTGCTCAGTGGGATCATGGGGTGCGACCCACGGGGCAAATAGGGCGCAGAACACGATCAAGGTCATGAACATCAGGCCGGCAACGGCGCCTTTGTTCTGCGCAAATGCTTGCCAGAACTCTTTGTACGGCGAGGGGTAGAGCAGGCTTTGATCGACTGCTGCCACGGGAGTAGGTGTGCTCATTAGGATGATCTCAGCGCTGGTGGCGGATGCGTGGGTTGGCAAAGCCGTAGAGGATGTCCACCACGAAGTTGACCAGAATCACCAGGCAGGCGATTAACAGGATGCCGTTTTGCACCACGGGATAGTCCCGGGCGCCAATGGCTTCGATCAGCCACTTGCCGATACCGGGCCAGGAGAAAATCGTTTCGGTCAGTACCGCACCCGCCAGCAGTGTGCCGACTTGCAGACCGAACACCGTCAATACCGGGATCAACGCGTTACGCAGGCCGTGAACGAACACCACGCGCGCTGGCGACAGGCCTTTGGCCCGAGCGGTACGTACGTAGTCTTCACGCAGCACTTCGAGCATCGAGGAACGGGTCATCCGGGCGATCACTGCCAAGGGGATGGTGCCCAGGACGATGGCCGGCAGAATCAGGTGATGCAGGGCATCGAGGAACGAACCCTTTTCATCGCTGAGCAACGTGTCGATGAGCATGAAGCCGGTTCGCGGCTCTATGTCATACAGCAGGTCAATGCGTCCAGAGACCGGGGTCCAGCCCAGCGACACCGAGAAGAACATGATCAGGATCAGGCCCCACCAGAAGATCGGCATCGAATACCCCGCGAGGGAGATGCCCATGACTCCGTGGTCGAACAGGGAGCCTCGCTTGAGTGCCGCGATCACCCCGGCCAGCAGGCCCAGGATGCCCGCGAAAATCAGCGCGGTCGTCGCCAACTCCAGGGTGGCAGGGAACAGCGCGGTGAACTCCGTCCAGACGCTTTCTCGCGTGCGCAACGATTCGCCGAGATCGCCGTGGGCGAGCTTGCCGACGTAATCGAGGTACTGCGCATACAGGGGTTTGTTCAGGCCAAGACGTTCCATGGCTTGAGCGTGCATTTCCGGATCGACCCGGCGCTCCCCCATCATGACTTCGACCGGATCACCCGGAATCAAGCGAATCAAGGCAAAGGTCAGCAGGGTGATGCCGAAGAAGGTGGGGATCAACAATCCCACGCGGCGGGCAATAAAACTAAACATCTTCTGGTGTACCTCATCAGCCGGTTAGGCGTGCCCCGGTGAAGCTCGGGTTACGAGCAGCACCGGTGTTTTTATCTACTTCACCTGAGTGGTGGCGAAGTTGTTATTGGTCAGCGGACTGATGTGATAGCCCTCGACATTCTTGCGCATCGCCGTGAACAGTTTGGGGTGGGCCAAGCTTATCCACGGTTGTTCCTGGTGAAAAATGTGCTGGGCTTGCTCGTAGAGCGCGGCCCGTTCTGTGGGGTCGGTCTTCGTGCGCGCGCTGGAAACCGCCTCTTCGAATGCCTTGTTGCACCAACGGGCGTAATTTTCACCATTTTTTGCGGCGTCACAACTGAGGTTCGGTGTCAGGAAGTTATCCGGGTCACCGTTGTCACCTGCCCATCCGGCGAACACCATGTCATGTTCTCCGTTCTTGGCGCGCTTAAGCATCTCGCCCCATTCCAGAACGCGAATATCCACCTTGATACCTACCTGCGCCAGATCCGATTGCAGCATCTGTGCGCCGACCAACGGATTAGGGTTGGTGACGGCACCACCGTTACGGCTGAACAGGGTGAACACTTGCCCTTTTGGGACACCGGCGTCTTTCAATAGTGCGCGGGCCTTGTCCAGATCACGAGGTGGATTCTGGATATCTGTAGCGTAGCCGAGAAGCGTTGGCGGATACGGGTTGACCCCTTCGGTGGCTTTGCCTTCACCAAACAGGGCTCTGATATAGGCTTTTTTGTCGAAGGCGATATTGATCGCTTCACGCACCCGCACATCGCTCAAGTAGGTGTGCGACGTATTGATGGCAATGTAGCTGGTCATCATGGCTTCCATCTCGTCAATCTTGAGATTGGGGTCAGCCTTGATGCTGGCAATGTCGTCAGGTTTTGGATAAAGCGCGATCTGGCACTCGTTAGCCTTGAGCTTTTGCAGGCGAGTATTGTTGTCGAGCGTGATGGCGAAAATCAGCGCCTCGCTGGGCACAGTCCCCTTCCAGTAGTCAGGGTTGGCTTTAAAGCGGACCTGCGCGTCTTTGGCGTAGCGGACCAGGATGAACGGGCCGGTACCAACAGGTTTGCTGTTCAGCTCGCCGGGCTTACCGGCCTTGAGCAACTGATCGCCGTACTCGGCTGAGTAGATCGACGTAAAGGGCATTGCCAAGTCGCGCAGGAACGGAGATTCAGGACGGGACAGGGTGAATTTGACGGTGTAGTCGTCGAGTTTTTCGACGTTTTTGAGCAGGTCATTGAAACCCATGCTCTCGAAGTAAGGGAAACCGGTGAGCGATTTATCATGCCATGGGTGCTTCGGGTCCCATTGACGCTGGAAGCTCCACAGCACGTCATCGGCGTTCATCTCACGCGTAGGCTTGAAATAATCGGTGGTCTGGAACTTCACGCCGTGGCGCAAGTGGAAGGTGTAGCTGAGGCCGTCCAGGCTGATGTCCCAGCTTTCGGCCAAGCCCGGTGCGGTATCGCTGGTGCCGGGTTTGAACGTTACCAGACGGTCGAGGATAGTTTCCGCCGAGGCGTCGGCCGTGACGGCCGTCGTGTATTGCACAATATCGAAACCTTCAGGGCTGGCCTCGGTGCAGACCACCAGGGGTTTGGCTGAAACGCTGACGGCGACGCTGAGCAGAGCCAACGCAATCGAGGTTCGTAGAGAAAGCACTTTCATATAGACCCTCCTTAAACACATGAGCGGTGATGGCCTGTGCGGCTGATTGCGCAGGGTTCCGGGTTTCAGCCGCACAAGGCGCTATCGACGATTTAAAGAATGTTGAATGGAATCGTGGTCACCAGCCGCAACTCGTTCAGGCTGCCGTCGACCTGATTCTCACTGGCGCGGTGGGTGGTGTAAGTCGCGCGCACAGAGGTGTCCTTGAGAGGGCCGCTCTGCAGGGTGTAGCTGGTGCCGATCCCGTACTCCTGGTGTTTTTCACCGTCCATCTTTTTCACGTCGTAAGCGGTGCCGGCGTAGTGAGTACCGTCGATGCCCCAGCCGCGAGCCTCGTACACATTGAATTTCAGGCCCGGGATGCCGTACGCGGCCATGTTCAGCACGTAACCGATCTGGAAGGATTTCTCGTTCGGGCCGTTGAAGTCAGAGAGCAAGGAGTTGGCCAGGAAGATGCCGTTGGTCTCGTGGGCGTAGTCGAAGTACTCGTTACCGGCCACTTCCTGGTACGCGAAGGTCAGGCTGTGCGCCAGGTGCGTCGCGGTGAACGACAGGCTGAAGGTGTCGTTGTCGATCGCGCCGAGTTTGCTTTGGCCTGAGTCCTTGGTTTTGTAGTAGTTGAACCCGGTGGTCAGGCCCACGATCGAGGTGTCACCCACGTCATGAGTGATGCCGACGTAGTACTGCCTCCAGAAGTCTTCCAGGTCCGATGCGTAGAAGCTGGCCGTCAGGGCTTTGGACGGTTTGTAGTCGACACCGGCCATGCTCAGGCGGTCGGCGGTGGCGGTGCTGCTGGCGTACTCGGAGCGGAACCGGGTCATGCTCTGTTCGGTACGCGGCGATACGCGGTCGAAGCTGCCCGCCTGGAACGACAGGTTGTTGAACTCTTCGCTGAGCAGGCTGAAACCGTTGAAGCTCGAAGGCAGCGCACGGTTGCCGATGTAGGCAATGACCGGCGTGTTCATGGACTGGCGACCGGCCGTCAATGTGCTGTTGGAAATACGCGCCTTGATGTTGCCCAGGCCCATTTTGCTCCATTGGTCGACGGCATCACCATTGCTGTCAGTGAGGGTACGGTTTCCGCCGCCAGCGATACGTGCGTGGCCCGCTTCAAGCGCGACTTCGTTGTAAACGGCGACTTCAGTACCGATCCCGACCGAGCCTTCGGTGAAGCCCGAGGTGTAGTTGAGGATGGTGCCTTGGGTCCAGGTATCGCGACGGTTGGTGGGGACTTTTTGGCCGTCTTTTTGATAGCTGAAAAGGTCTGCGCGCGTGCTGCGTTCCCGTGCGTAGAAGTTACGGGTGGACCCTGTCAGGTGCTGGTCTTCGATAAAGCCTTTTGCGCCGTCTTGAGCGTGGGTGGTACTCAACGTTGTCGGGACGAACGCCTGACTGGCGTTTTCTGCGTGAGCCATGGCGCCCAAGGTAGTAATGGACATGGCTAATAGAGCGGTACTGGTCTTTCTCACGGTATGAAGCTCCCTTTACTGCTTTTATAAGGGCCAGTCTTATGGGTGATCTGGCTTGATGGAACACGGCTACTGCACGCTTCAATGCCCCCTGTGCACGCAAGGCATCAAATCGCCGGAATGGCGTTGCCGGGAGCGAAAATCTCGCCCCAGGATGAATGTCGGGCAAACGACGACGGAACATCCCTGTTCCCGACGTGTTCTCGAGCACTCAACTATTTTTGCGAATAGCAAAGCCATAAGCCTTCGAACTTATGTTCGTCAGGCCGTCCAGTAAATATTCGGAGTGCTTCAGGGCTTATAGGAAACATGACGAGAGAGCATGGGAAGCCGCTGATTAGGCCGTTTCCCTGCTGACGTGAGTGTCTATAAGTTCCGGAAGTGGATGTCACTGCGCCGTGTGTAACAGCACAGTGACAACACCCTTACTTGCTAACGCTGACACCGTAAAAGGAGTTCAGACCAAACGGGCTGATCTTGAAGTCCTGCACGTTGCTGCGCATAGGTTGGTAGACGGTGGAGTGCGCGATAGGGGTCATCGGCACCGCGTCTTTGAGGAGGTGTTGCGCCTGTTTGTACAGTTCGGTGCGCTTGGCCTGATCCGGGGTTGCCTTGGCTTGCTTGATGATGGCGTCGTACGGTTTATCACACCATTTCGAGAAGTTGTTGCCGTTCAGTGCGTCGCAACCGAACAGGGTGCCCAGCCAGTTATCCGGGTCACCGTTATCGCCGCTCCAGCCAATCAGCATCGCGCCGTTTTCACCTGCTTTGGCGCGCTTGATGTACTCGCCCCATTCGTACGTGACGATCTTGGCCTTGATACCGATCTTCGACCAGTCGGACTGGAGCATCTCGGCCATCAACTTGGCGTTGGGGTTGTACGGACGCTGAACCGGCATCGCCCACAGGGTGATCTCGGTCCCTTCTTTAACGCCGGCTTCCTTGAGCAGCGCTTTGGCTTTCTCAGGGTTGTAGCCCGCATCTTTGATGGTGGTGTCATACGACCATTGGGTCGGCGGCATGGCGTTGACGGCCAGTTGGCCCGCACCCTGATACACGGAATCGATGATCTGCTGTTTGTTCACCGCCATGTCCAGCGCTTGACGGACTTTCAGCTGAGCCATCGGGTTGGGCGTGTCGCTGCCCTTGATCTTGTCCATCACGTTGTAGGCGATGTAACCAAGGTTGAAACCCGCCTGGTGAGGCATTTTCAGCTCTTTGTCCGCTTCGAGCACTTTTAGATCGGCTGGGCGCGGGAACAGGGTGATCTGGCATTCGCCTTTCTTGAGCTTCTGCATGCGCACCGACGGGTCGGTGGTGATGGCGAAGATCAGGCTGTCGACTTTGACGTCTTCAGGCTTCCAGTAATCCTTGTTGCCGGTGTAACGGATGTTCGAATCTTTCTGGTAGCTCTTGAACACAAACGGACCGGTGCCGATCGGCTTTTGGTTGATGTCCTGAGCCTTGCCTTCCTTAAGCAACTGAGCAGCGTATTCAGCGGACTGGATGGACGCGAAGCTCATGGCCATGTTCTGGATGAACGCAGCATCGACGGTCTTGAGCGTGAACTTGACGGTGTGGTCATCAAGTTTCTCGACCTTCGTAATGTTCTCGTCCATGCCCATGTCGGTGAAGTACGGGAACTCGGTCGGATAGGCTTTGCGGAACGGATCGTCTTTGTTGAGCATGCGGTTGAACGTGAACAGCACGTCATCGGCATTGAAGTCACGCGTCGGCTTGAAGTAAGGCGTGGTGTGGAACTTCACCCCGTCGCGCAGATGGAAGGTGTAGGTCAGGACGTCAGGGGAAATGTCCCAGCTGGTCGCCAACCCTGGAATGACCGCAGTGCCGCCGCGTTCGAACTGGCTCAGACGGTTGAACATGGTCTCGGCTGACGCGTCGAAGTCGGTGCCGGTGGTGTACTGGCCTGGGTCGAAACCGGCCGGGCTGCCTTCGGAGCAAAACACCAGATTGGTAGCTGCTTGGGCGAAGGGAGCGCTGGCGATCAAACCTGCGCTGAGTAGAAACGGAATGACCGCGTTTTTGAGCATGGTGGCCTCATGTTGTTGTCATTTTTTTAGATAGAGGGTGCGACCTCGTGAGTCGACCCTGCCGATACTTATGCAGGGGCCGTACCCAAAGCAAGATGGTGGCGCCAAGGAAACGCCAAACAGTGGTACGAACGTACAAGAATGTCGCATTCATGTACTTATGTGCCAATTTGATCGTTTGCGTGGTCGTTTTCAGAGGAGTTCGCTGCACCGCAGGAGGGCAACCGGGCGTGTGAAATGCACCCGGTTAGCGCGAGAGTGCTACGGATTGCTATTTATTCAGGCTGACGCCATAGAACGGCGTCAGGCCAAACGGGCTGAGTTTGAAGTTCTGCACTTCTTTGCGCAGTGGCTGAAATACCTTGGAGTTGGCAATCGGAGTAATCGGCACCTGCTCCTTGAGAATGTGCTGAGCCTGTTGATAAAGCCTGATCCGCTCTGCGCGGTCACGGCTCAATTTGGCCTGTTGCACCAAGGTGTCATACGCCGGATCGCACCACTTGGCAAAGTTGCTGCCGCTGACCGCCGCGCAGCTGTAGAGCACGCCGAGCCAGTTGTCAGGGTCGCCGTTGTCGCCGGTCCAGCCATAAATCATCACGTCGTGCTCGCCGCTCTTGGCGCGCTTGATGTACTCACCCCATTCGTAACTGACGATGTTGGCCTTGATCCCGATTTTTGCCCAATCGGCCTGGATCATCTGCGCTGACATACGCGCATTGGGGTTCGACGCCCGCTGTACGGTCATGGCCCACAGGCTGATTTCGGTGCCCGGCGCGATCCCCGCTTCCTTGAGCAGTTGCCTGGCCTTGGTCGGATCGTAGGGTGCATCCTTGACCGTTGGGTCGTAACTCCACTGGTTGGGTGGCAGGGCGTTTTGCGCGAGTTGCCCTGCGCTCTGGTAAACCGCCTTGATGATCGCCGGCTTGTCGATGGCCATGTCCAGCGCCTGGCGCACCTTGAGCTGATCCAGCGGTGTGTGAGTGACGTTATAGGCGAGAAAACCAAGGTTGAAACCGGGCTGGCTGAGCACCTGGATGTTTGGGTCTTTTTCCATCAGCTCGATGTCTTGCGGGCGCGGGTAGCCGCTGACCTGGCATTCGCCGGTCTTGAGTTTTTGCAGGCGCACTGCGGCATCGCTGTTGATAGAAAACACCAGATTGTCCAGCTTCACATCCTCCGGCTTCCAATACGTCGGGTTGGCGCTGTAGCGGATCTGCGAGTCTTTTTGGTAACGCTTGAACACGAAAGGCCCGGTGCCGATGGGCTTCTGGTTGATGTCGGCGGCCTTTCCTTCCTTGAGTAACTGCGCGGCATATTCAGCGGACTGGAGCGAGGCAAAGCTCATGGCCAGGTTCTGGATAAAGGCTGCATCGACGTTGTTCAGGCTGAAGCGCACGGTGTGTTCATCAACCTTGTCGACGCTCTTGATCGTGGTGTTCAGGCCCATGTCGTTGAAGTACGGCGACTCGGATGGGTAAGCCTTGCGAAACGGATGATTCGGGTCGAGCAGACGATCGAAGGTGAACAACACATCGTCGGCGTTGAAGTCCCGAGTGGGTGTGAAGTAATCGGTTGTGTGGAATTTAACGTTTTCGCGCAGGTGGAAGGTGTAACTCAGGCCATCGCTGGACACCTCCCAGCGGGTGGCCAGGCCAGGTTCGACTTCAGTACTGCCGCGTTCGAATTGCGTCAGCCGGTTGAACACGGTTTCGGCCGAGGCATCGAAGTCAGTGCCACTGGTGTATTGGCTCGGGTCGAAGCCGGCAGGGCTGGCCTCCGAGCAGTACACCAGGGTGCTGGCGGCCTGGACGACAGGCGTGCAGGCCAGCAGCGCGGCGGCGAGGAGCAGCGGTTTAAAGGCGGTATTGTCCATAGCGGCCTCGAGAAAGTGATGCAAACGCGTCGTCTGGAATCATGCGGCGATGTGGACAGACACAATAAACGCTGAGTTCGTAACCCGCGACAATGGCGCTTGCGGATGTCGACAGCGATCAGACAGCGCAGAATGCCGCACTGCTTCGTTTCCCTACAAGGTTTGCTTAGTTCTTTGGCCCGAGGAACTCCTTGATATGAGTAGCTGCGCGCCCAGCAGGGGTGAGCTTCCATATCTCAAGCAGGGGATTAGTGTCGGTGCTAATCAAGGCGCTTAAAAAGCGGGAGCCGTCTTCCTTAAATTTTTCCAGTCCTTGAACAACGCTGTTGTGCAAGTGCTCATGCACTTTATCCAAGTCGCTTTTTCGCGTGCTGCTAAGGACGAGGTCGGGGTGTTTTTCGGCCCACTCTCGTACCTTACCATCCTGCCAGTCGCAATCCTGAGGGTGGACGAAGTAAGAGGATGCGACCGTTACAGGATCGGCACCCGGCTTATCTTCCCAATGCCCCAGTATGGTTTGTGCAACTCGAAGAACGGCATCCCGGGCCAGTAATGCGGCAAGGGAATGAAGCGGGTGTTCGGCATGATCCTTGGCCAGCTGTGAGTGGGTCGGGTCAGTTGAGCCACTGGTATTGGGGTTGTCACCGAGCAAGGTCTGGCTATCGTCGATGCTGTTTCCCAACAATGTCAGCATGCCTTGCATGATTGTACCGACAGCATTACTCAGTACTTGTAGGGGGGTACCCAGTTGCCATTGCAACTTCTCCACCCATTCGGAAAAAGGCAAGTCGGCCCATGTATCACGAACCTGGAGGTATCCTTCGAAGGCAGGGAGCAGTATTTCGTTTGGGTGCTCACCGAGCAAAATCAGGATCAGTTGGTCTTGTTCAGAGCGAAAGCCAGCCTTGGTGGGTTCAAACGTTGTGTCTTCTGTCGAAAATAATATCTCCCCGAGAGGAGCTGCCAGGCTGGCGATAACATCGCTGGCACCGAACATGCCGGTGACCAGCGGCAGGCTCCGCTTGCAATCGGCTTTCGAGGTCCATGGCAACACATCCGCGTAGCCCGTTTTGATCAAGCTAAGTTCGACGAAGTTGGAATGAGCAAAAAAATCTTCCAGGGTATGCAGCGCTGCGCCGAACGACCTGAGCCCGTCGGTAGATGATGGCCCTTCCTGCATTGCCTTCTTCAATTCGCCGACCATGACGTCAACCGAACCTTGGATATAACGCTTTTTCGAGGTTTCGAAGTCGACTTGCAACACCGGATTGTCAGGCAGAACCCAGGGTTCGAAGTCTGCGTCGCGATGCTTGGGGTCGGCCGGTTCAGGGTTCACCACTCTAGGATTATCGATGTGTTCGCTTGGGCGATAGACGCCCAGCCTCTGCGGCGTCACCTTGAATTTATCCCGGTCTATCTTCATCAGCGCGGGGAATTCACGGATGGCCAGTACATCCACTATCTGCGTCAGCGCTTCACGGGAGAGCACGTCCGGGAAATTTTTAGGCATCGTAGTTGCGCGCACAATCTTGGGATCAAGCAACTGCGAGTAGTCGCGCAACCAGTTACCGAAGTAAATGGCTTCAATCTTATCGGTGCTAAATGCGACAGAGGCCAGCACCTCTTCGATGGTCCGGTGGGTCGATTTGTTTTTGTCCCCGGCGCCGGCTTCGAAGTCTACCGTGTCGCCATTCTGCGACGATGACGACGGCTTTTCGTCGATGGGTATCTGAGAGATCAAATGCATCGCTTCGGTGTAGTAATGAGGGTTATCTGAAGGGGTGTTAAGAGGCTTCATCCGTGATTCCATAAAAAGTGGCGCGTCAATGCACCCTGTGTCAGGGCTGCTCACGACGCAAAAGAATGAGTAAGTGTTTCGGGGATGGAGTTTACGGTTTGCGCAATGGATGCCAATCAGGCGGAGCAGCGAGTGCTGTAGGGCAACGGTCGGGCGGGAGGGCGGAATGTGGGCGGGGAAGAACAGAAAACGGCGGCAACCTGCGGCTGCCGCCGTGATGGCATCACTGCATCAACACTTCGATCACGCCATCGGCGTTGACACTGACCTGGCTGGTACCGGCTTCGACTTCCGGAGTGGGGGCTGACTCGGCGCGGGCGGCTTTCATCATCATGACGGGGGCGCGTTGGTATGGCTGTGGATAACCCGACGTATTGAGGTTCAGGTTGACCAGTTTGTAACCCTTGCCACCCAAGGCGTCGGTTACCAGCTGCGCACGGTTTTTGAAGGCGGCGACGGCGTCCTTGAGCAGGGTGTCTTCGCTGGCTTTACGCGTGGGAGGGGAGATGGCGAAGTCCATGCCGCCCATTTTCAAATCCTCCAGCAGTTCGCCGGTCAGTTTGGAGAGTGCGGCAAAGTCCGCGCTCTCGAGGCGCAATTCGGAGCGTTCGCGCCAGCCGGTGATTTTCTGGCCTTTGTCATCATAGATCGGGTAGCTGTTGCGGCTGCCCTGACGAATCGTGATGTCCTTGACCTGACGCGCCTGGCCGAGGGCCTTGTTCATGGTTTCGGTGATTTGTGCAGCCAGTTTGGCCGGATCCGTGTCCTGCGCTTCGCTGTACAGCGTGACCATCATCAAGTCGCGTTGGACTTCCTGGCTGACTTCGGCACGTACGGAAACCTGGTTGTAATGAACCTCTTCAGCCAACGCAGGCAGACTGGCAAGCGTTGCGGCGCCAAGGGCGAAGAGGGCGGCAGTGGGGCGAAGGCTGAACATAAAAACTCCTTGTTAACGAACCGGCTGCGACGGGTAACCGTCACCCGGAAAACTATCAGACTGTAGACGAACCCTTCAGGTTCCGGCAGCCATTCCCCTGTGAGAACGAATTCATTTATGAATGAATTCGCTCCCCACAGCCTGTCCCGGGCTCGTGTGCGTCTTTTTAGCGTATGTGGCGCTTTGACGCAGTTTTCGCTGTTTTCACCTCTGCTTGGTTATACTCGCTGCGATCCGCCTGCTGCGCTCATCAGGAGAGCTCATGCTCGCCCCCGTTCAACTGCTTTCAGCTACCCGCCAGAACCTGTGGCGCCTGACCGTTATCCGTACGTTGGTACTGGCCGCGCAAGCGGGTTCGGTGGGTATTGCCTATTTGTTCGACTTGCTGCCGCTGCCATGGCTGCCATTGGCGATCACCCTCGGGTTCTCCATGGTCCTGTGCGTGATGACGGCCATTCGTCTGCGCACGTCGTGGCCGGTTACCGAGCTGGAATACGCCGTGCAGCTGGCATTCGACATGCTGATCCACAGTGTGCTGCTGTTTTTCTCCGGCGGATCGACCAACCCGTTTGTTTCCTATTATCTGGTGCCGCTGACTATTGCCGCAGTGACCTTGCCGTGGCTGTATTCGCTGATGCTCTCGGGCCTGGCGCTGGTCAGCTACACACTGTTACTGGTGCAGTTCTATCCGATGGGCACCTTTCCCATCGCCCGCGAGAACATGCAGATCTATGGCATGTGGCTGAGCTTTGCTCTGGCGGCGGCGGTCATTACTTTCTTCGCGGCGAAGATGGCCGAGGAGCTACGGCGTCAGGAGCAGCTGCGTGCAGAGCGTCGGGAGGAGGGCCTGCATGATCAACAATTGTTGGCGGTCGCGACCCAGGCAGCTGGCGCGGCCCACGAATTGGGTACACCCTTGGCGACCATGAGCGTGTTGATCAAGGAAATGCGCCAGGACCATAGCGATCCGCTGTTACAGGAAGACCTCGGCGTGCTGCAAGAGCAGGTCCAACAGTGCAAGCAAACCCTGCAACAACTGGTGCGCGCGGCTGAAGCCAACCGCCGATTGGCGATCGATGAACAAGACGTCACCGATTGGCTGGACGAAGCCCTGAACCGCTGGCACCTGATGCGCCCTGAAGCCAGCTATCGCTTCCAGCGCCTGGGCCAAGGCACGGTGCCACGCCTGGCGCCGCCGCCGGACTTGACTCAGGCATTGCTCAATCTGCTGAACAACGCCGCCGATGCTTGCCCGGAAGGGCTGGAAGTGCATCTGGGCTGGGACGCCGAAGAAATCTGCATCAGTATTCGTGACCATGGGGCGGGTGTGCCGCCGGCAATCGCCGAACAAATTGGCAAACCGTTTTTTACCACCAAAGGCAAAGGCTTCGGCCTCGGCCTATTTTTGAGCAAGGCCAGCGTGACCCGCGCAGGTGGCTCGGTAAAACTCTACAGTCATGAGGAAGGCGGGACGCTCACTGAGCTTCGCCTGCCCTGTGGCGCCCGAGGAGACAAGCATGAGTGACGAGATCCAAGTGGAAGGCGAAGAACTGCCGCATTTATTGCTGGTAGACGATGACGCCACCTTCACCCGCGTGATGGCGCGGGCTATGAGCCGCCGTGGTTTCCGCGTCAGCACCGCAGGTTCGGCAGAGGAAGGGCTTGCCCTGGCCTTGAATGACGTGCCCGAATACGCTGCGCTCGACCTGAAAATGAATGGCGACTCCGGTTTGGTTCTGCTGCCCAAGCTGCTGGAAATCGACCCGGAAATGCGCGTGGTGATCCTCACCGGTTATTCGAGCATCGCCACCGCCGTCGAAGCGATCAAGCGCGGCGCCTGCAACTACCTGTGCAAACCGGCCGACGCCGATGATGTGCTGGCGGCCTTGCTGTCCGAGCACGCTGATCTGGATACGCTGGTGCCAGAAAACCCGATGTCGGTGGACCGCCTGCAGTGGGAGCACATTCAACGTGTGCTGACTGAGCACGAAGGCAATATTTCCGCGACGGCACGGGCGTTGGGCATGCACCGGCGGACCCTGCAGCGTAAATTGCAGAAGCGGCCGGTTCGGCGCTGAACGGGGACTGAACGAATGTCTCAGGACTTCGCGAAGCAGCAAGCCGATCATCTATGATCGGCCCGACGCGAGTTCTCTATCCCAATCGAGCCTGAATAATGAATCGCAACGCCGAGTATTCTGCGGTCAATGACGCCGTACGCGGAGAGTTCTTCCGCCGCGTCTGGAAGCTGATAACGCCGTACTGGCGCAGTGAAGAAAAGGGCATGGCCTGGCTACTGCTGGTCTCCGTGATCGCGCTTTCGCTGTTCAGCGTGGCGATCTCGGTGATGATCAACAGCTGGTACAAAGACTTTTATAACGCGCTGCAAGAGAAAGACCTGGCGGCGTTTACCCACCTGATTCTGTACTTCTGTGGCATCGCCACGGTGGCGATTCTGGGGGCGGTGTACCGTCTCTATCTGACGCAGATGCTGACCATCCGCTGGCGTCGCTGGCTGACCGAGCAGCACTTTACCAAATGGCTCAGCCACAAGAACTACTACCAGTTGGAGCAACACGGCTACACCGATAACCCTGACCAACGGCTGTCCGAAGACCTCAACAGTTTCACCACCAGCACCTTGAGTCTCGCGCTGGGTTTGATCCGGACCGTGGTCAGTCTGGTGTCGTTCTCGATCATTCTGTGGGGCGTGTCGGGCAGTATCGAGCTGTTCGGCATCACGATTCCCGGCTACATGTTTTGGGCCGCGCTCGTGTATGCAGTGGTTGGCAGCTGGCTGACCCACAAAATTGGGCAGCGTTTGATCAAGCTGAGCAACCAGCAAGAACGCTACGAAGCCGATTTGCGTTTCGCCCTGGTACGGGTTCGCGAAAATGCCGAAAGCATTGCGTTCTCCAACGGTGAGCCTAATGAAAACAAGCGCTTGAGCGCACGCTTCGGCATGATCTGGAGCAACTACTGGAACGTCATGAAGGTCTCCAAACGGCTGACCTTCTTCACTGCGGGCTATTCCCAGATTGCCACCGTGTTTGCTTTCGTCGTGGCGTCACCGCGTTATTTCTCTGGCTCGATCGAACTGGGCGGTCTGATGCAGATCAACTCTGCATTCGGCAACGTGCAAGAGAACTTCAGTTGGTTCATCGAGGCGTACACCACACTGGCCTCGTGGCGCGCCACGTGTGACCGATTGCTGAGCTTCCGGCAGGGCATGGCGGACAATGAAGCGCGCACCTCAACCATCAAGTTGGACCGAGACGGTGATGGCCTGCATTTTGACAACCTGGCGCTGAACCTGGCTGATGGCCGTGAACTGCTGGCCGGCGCCAACCTGAACATCGCTCGCGGTGACCGGGTCATGCTCAGCGGTCGTTCCGGCAGCGGCAAAAGTACCTTGCTGCGAGCGTTGGGTGGGTTGTGGAGCGATGGGCTGGGCAGCGTGAAGCTGCCCGCCGAGCGTTATCTGTTTTTGCCGCAGCGGCCATATTTGCCAATAGGCACACTGCGCGAAGCGTTAAGTTATCCACAGGCGCCGGAAGCGTATCCCATCGAGCGCTTTGCTCAGGTGCTTGAAACCTGTCGCTTGATGCACCTGGTACCGCGTCTGGATGAAAGTGATCACTGGCAGCGCATGTTGTCCCCAGGCGAACAACAGCGTGTGGCTTTCTCCCGCGCGTTGCTCTATGCACCCAGCTGGCTGTACCTGGATGAAGCAACTTCAGCCATGGACGAGGAAGACGAGGCGGCTCTGTACCAGGCGCTGATCGACGAGTTGCCGGGCGTGACCTTGCTCAGTATCGGCCATCGCAGCAGTCTCAAACGCTTCCATCGACGGCATCTGCGCATTGACGGTGGGCAACTGCGCGAGCAATCTCATCCTGAAGTGGTTGTTTGAAACCAATAACCTGAAACCGGCCGAGTTGTTACGAGTGTTATCGTACAACTCGGTTGCGCTATCATGTGTCTTTAATTGCCTTGGGACAAATGTTCGACATGGATAATCAGAGTCCTGCGCCCCGCGTTCGCAGAAAGCACCGCAGCCTCGCTCAGGAATTGGTCACTGAACTGTCTGAACGGATTCGCGACGGCCAATTGAAGCGCGGAGACAAGTTGCCGACAGAGTCGGCGATCATGCAAGAGCAGGGCGTCAGCCGGACGGTGGTGCGCGAGGCAATCTCGCGTTTGCAGGCGTCCGGGCTGGTGGAAACCCGGCATGGCATCGGCACTTTCGTGCTGGACACGCCGAGCCCGAGCGGCTTTCGAATCGATCCGGCGACCATTGTCACCCTGCGTGATGTGTTGGCGATTCTTGAGTTGCGCATCAGCCTTGAGGTGGAATCCGCAGGGTTGGCCGCGCAACGTCGCACCCCTGAGCAACTGGTCGCCATGCGTGCTGCACTGGATGCCCTGATTGAAAGTGCGTCCCAGGCCGGTGATGCGGTGGCGTCAGATTTTCAGTTCCACCTGCAGATTGCCTTGTCCACCGGCAACCGCTACTTCGTCGACATCATGACCCATCTGGGTACCAGCATCATTCCGCGTACCCGGATCAATTCGGCGCGTCTGGCTCATGATGACCAACAGCGCTACCTGAACCGCTTGAGCCGCGAGCACGAAGAAATCTTCGAGGCCATCGCCCGCCAGGACTCCGACGCTGCCCGCGCGGCCATGCGCCTGCACCTGACCAACAGCCGCGAACGCCTGCGTCATGCCCATGAACAGGCAGAACAGCAGCAGGCTTAGCAGGCAAGTCACAATTCCTAAATGTGGGTCGATGCAGTTTCCCTGACCGCTGATCGGCCCTCACGCCTCCAAATCAAATTCCCGCAAATCCCTATTGAGTGATCTTATTTTCAGTTGTACGATGACGTACGACATCAGTTTGGAGCTGATGTGCTTCCTCCACATTTGCTATCCAGGGTGTTCAAATAATGAATCCACAAGAACTGAAGTCCATCCTCTCTTCCGGCCTGTTGTCTTTCCCGGTCACCGATTTCAATGCTCAGGGCGATTTCCATCGCGCGGGCTATATCAAGCGTCTTGAGTGGCTGGCCCCGTACGGCGCTACTGCCTTGTTCGCCGCTGGCGGCACCGGTGAGTTCTTCTCCCTGGCGGCCAGCGAATACTCCGAAGTGATCAAGACGGCTGTAGACACCTGCGCCACCAGTGTGCCGATCCTGGCCGGTGTCGGTGGTTCTACCCGTCAAGCCATCGAATATGCTCAAGAAGCCGAGCGCCTGGGCGCCAAAGGCTTGCTGTTGCTGCCGCACTATTTGACTGAAGCCAGCCAGGACGGCGTTGCCGCCCACGTTGAAGCCGTGTGCAAGTCGGTCAACATCGGGGTGATCGTTTACAACCGTAACGTCTGCCGCCTGACAGCGCCGCTGCTGGAGCGTCTGGCTGAGACCTGCCCGAATCTGATCGGTTACAAAGACGGTCTGGGTGACATCGAACTGATGGTGTCGATCCGCCGTCGCCTGGGTGATCGTTTCAGCTACCTGGGTGGCTTGCCGACCGCCGAAGTCTATGCAGCTGCCTACAAGGCGCTGGGCGTTCCGGTCTACTCCTCGGCGGTGTTCAACTTCCTGCCGAAAATGGCGATGGACTTCTATCACGCCGTTGCCCGTGACGACCACGCCACTGTCGGCAAGCTGATCGATGACTTCTTCCTGCCTTACCTGGACATCCGCAACCGCAAATCGGGTTATGCGGTCAGCATCGTCAAGGCGGGCGCGAAAATCGCCGGCTACGACGCCGGTCCGGTACGCACCCCACTGACCGACCTGACACCTGATGAGTTCGAAATGCTGGCTGCGCTGATGGACAAGCAGGGCGCGCAGTAAAAATCGCATGAATCAAGGCCGCTGATCCGTCAGCGGTTTTTTGCCTTTTCCAGGAGAATGTCTGTGTCTGATTCAAAGCGTTTCGATAACTACATTGGCGGTGAGTGGGTTGCCGGTGCGACCTACTCTTCCAACATCAACCCGTCCGACCTGTCGGACGTGATCGGTGAATACGCCCAGGCCGACGTGGCGCAGGTCAATGCCGCCATTGACGCAGCCCGCGGCGCATTCCCGGCCTGGTCGACGTCCGGTATTCAGGCGCGTAGCGACTCGCTGGACAAGGTTGGTAGCGAAATCCTCGCCCGTCGCGAAGAGCTCGGTACCTTGCTTGCCCGTGAAGAAGGCAAGACCTTGCCCGAAGCGATTGGCGAAGTGACCCGCGCCGGTAACATCTTCAAATTCTTCGCCGGTGAATGCCTGCGTATCTCCGGCGACTACATCCCGTCGGTACGGCCGGGCGTCAACGTCGAAGTGACTCGCGAAGCCCTGGGTGTGGTCGGACTGATCACCCCGTGGAACTTCCCGATTGCCATTCCGGCCTGGAAAATCGCTCCGGCGCTGGCCTACGGCAACTGCGTCGTGATCAAGCCTGCGGACCTGGTTCCGGGTTGTGCCTGGGCCCTGGCTGAAATTATCTCCCGTGCAGGCTTCCCGGCGGGTGTGTTCAACCTGGTGATGGGCAGTGGGCGTGTGGTCGGTGACGTGATGGTTAAAAGCCGCAAGGTCGATGGCATCAGCTTCACCGGTTCGGTCGGCGTTGGTCGCCAGATCGCGGTCGATTGCATCGCGCGTCAGGCCAAAGTGCAACTGGAAATGGGTGGCAAGAACCCGCAGGTCATTCTCGATGACGCGGACCTCAAACAAGCGGTCGAGCTGTCGGTACAGAGCGCGTTTTACTCCACCGGCCAGCGTTGCACCGCTTCCAGCCGCTTTATCGTGACGGCTGGCATTCACGACACGTTCGTCGAAGCCATGGCCGAGCGCATGCGTTCGATCAAGGTCGGCCACGCGCTGAAATCAGGCATCGATATCGGTCCGGTCGTGTCCAAGGCCCAGCTTGATCAAGACATGAGCTACGTCGCCATCGCGCAGGATGAAGGCGCGCGTCTGGTAACCGGTGGTGAGCTGGTCACTTGCGACACCGAAGGTTACTTCCTGGCACCGACCCTGTTCGCGGACAGCACTGCGGAAATGCGCATCAGCAAGGAGGAAGTTTTTGGTCCGGTTGCGAACATTGTTCGCGTCGCGGATTACGAAGCAGCGCTGGCCATGGCCAACGACACTGAGTTCGGTCTGTCGGCGGGCATCGCGACGACGTCGTTGAAGTACGCCAACCACTTCAAGCGTCATTCACAGGCCGGGATGGTGATGATCAACCTGCCAACGGCCGGTGTCGATTACCACGTGCCGTTCGGTGGTCGTAAGGGTTCGTCCTACGGTTCGCGTGAGCAAGGTCGCTATGCGCAAGAGTTCTATACCGTCGTAAAAACCAGCTACATCGGTTCGTAAATAGACGATCTGTAGGCGCTGCCGCAGCCTTCGGCAGCGCCTACATGAGCAACATGTAAAAAATGTTTTACCCGCACAAAAAAATAATTAGTGGGAGCACATGCACATGCAACAGACCAAGCCGACTCACGTCCGCTATTTGATTTTGCTCATGCTTTTTCTGGTGACCACGATCAACTATGCCGACCGTGCAACCATCGCGATCGCGGGCTCCAGCCTGCAAAAAGACCTCGGCATCGACGCCGTCACCCTCGGTTATATCTTCTCTGCGTTCGGCTGGGCCTACGTGGCCGGTCAGATTCCTGGCGGCTGGCTGCTCGACCGTTTCGGGTCGAAGAGAGTCTATGCCTTGAGCATCTTCACGTGGTCGCTGTTCACCGTGCTGCAAGGCTATGTCGGTGAGTTCGGTGTCTCGACCGCCATCGTTGCGCTGTTCATGCTGCGCTTCCTGGTCGGTCTGGCTGAAGCGCCATCCTTCCCCGGCAACGCCCGCATTGTGGCTGCCTGGTTCCCGACCGCTGAACGCGGCACGGCCTCGGCCATCTTCAACTCTGCGCAATACTTCGCCACCGTGCTGTTCGCGCCGCTGATGGGCTGGATCGTCTACACCTACGGCTGGCAGCATGTGTTCGTGGTCATGGGCGGCGTCGGCGTGTTGTTTTCGCTGATCTGGCTGAAAGTTATCCACAGCCCGCGCAATCACCCGAAGATCAACGAAGCCGAGTTCAACCATATCGCCAACAACGGCGGCATGGTCGACATGGATCAGGACAAAGGCAAAGGCGCCAGTGGTGGTCCGAAGTGGGACTACGTGCGTCAGCTGTTGACCAACCGCATGATGCTAGGCGTTTATCTGGGCCAATACTGCATCAACGGCATCACCTACTTTTTCCTGACATGGTTCCCGGTGTACCTGGTTCAGGAGCGCGGGATGACCATCCTCAAGGCCGGCTTCATTGCTTCGCTGCCCGCCATCTGCGGCTTTATCGGTGGGGTGTTGGGCGGGATCATTTCCGACTACCTATTGCGTAAAGGCCACTCGCTGACCTTTGCCCGCAAGGCGCCGATCATTGGTGGTCTGCTGCTGTCGACCACTATCGTGGCCTGTAACTACGTTGATATCGAATGGATGGTGGTCGGCTTCATGGCCCTGGCTTTCTTCGGCAAAGGCGTCGGCGCGTTGGGTTGGGCGGTGGTGTCCGACACCTCGCCGAAACAGATCGCCGGTTTGAGCGGTGGCCTGTTCAACATGTTCGGCAACATCGCTTCGATCACTACCCCGATCGTGATTGGCTACATCATCAGCGCCACCGGCTCGTTCAAATGGGCCTTGGTGTACGTCGGCGCCAACGCGCTGGTAGCCGTGTTCAGCTACCTGGTGATCGTCGGCCCAATCAAACGTGTCGTCTTGACCGAGCCGCCAGCCAAGGGGCCGTTGACCGGTGACAACGCCGGCACACTTTCTCAAGCCAAATCCTGAGGAAAACCGTGATGAACCTGATTCAACATGCCGATTCGCCGCGTTACATCCGCTTGCACGAACTCGACAACGTGGCGGTTGTGGTCAATGACCAAGGCGTCCCGGCCGGTACCCGGTTCGACAACGGCCTGGTGACCCTCGATAACGTGCCGCAAAGCCACAAGGTCAATCTGGTGGACATCGCCGAAGGCCAGCCGGTGATACGTTACGGGCAAACCATCGGTTATGCCTTGCACGCGATTCCGCGCGGCAGCTGGGTCAGGGAAGATCAACTGCGTATGCCGTCCGCACCACCGCTGGACAGCCTGCCACTGTCCACTGACGTGCCGGAAAAACAGGCGCCGCTGGAAGGTTTCACGTTTGAGGGTTATCGCAACGCCGACGGCACCGTCGGTACGCGCAATATCCTTGGCATCACCACCACCGTGCAGTGCGTGACGGGTGTGCTCGATCATGCGGTCAAGCGCATCCGCGATGAGTTGTTGCCCAAGTACCCGAACGTCGATGACGTGGTGGCGCTGACCCACAGCTATGGCTGCGGCGTGGCGATCACCGCGACCGATGCTTACATCCCGATTCGCACCGTGCGCAATCTGGCACGCAACCCGAATCTGGGCGGCGAGGCCTTGGTGATCAGTCTGGGCTGCGAGAAATTGCAGCCGGGGCAGGTCATGCATGAAAACGACAGCTCGGTGGATCTCGATGACCCCTGGCTGTATCGCCTGCAGGATTCCAGCCACGGCTTCGTCGAAATGATCGAGGAGATCATGGCGATGGCTGAAGCGCGCCTGAAAAAGCTCGATCAGCGTCGTCGCGAAACTGTACCGGCGTCCGAGCTGATTCTGGGCATGCAGTGCGGCGGCAGCGATGCGTTCAGTGGCATCACCGCTAACCCGGCATTGGGTTATGCGTCGGATCTGTTACTGCGGGCCGGGGCGACGGTGATGTTCTCCGAAGTCACCGAAGTGCGCGACGCCATTTACCTGCTGACCTCCCGGGCCGAAACCAAAGAAGTAGCGCAAGAACTGGTCCGTGAAATGGACTGGTACGACCGTTACCTCGCCAAGGGCGAAGCGGATCGCAGCGCCAACACCACGCCAGGTAACAAGAAGGGCGGGCTGTCAAACATCGTCGAGAAGTCCCTGGGCTCCATCGTCAAATCCGGCAGCAGCGCAATCAACGGCGTGCTCGGCCCTGGCGAACGGTTCAAGCGCAAAGGGCTGATCTTCTGTGCGACACCGGCCAGCGACTTTGTCTGCGGTACGTTGCAGCTGGCGGCGGGGATGAACCTGCATGTATTCACCACGGGACGCGGCACGCCCTATGGTTTGGCCATGGCGCCGGTGGTGAAAGTCTCGACTCGCACCGAACTGGCCCAGCGCTGGCCGGACCTGATCGACATCGATGCCGGGCGCATCGCCACAGGCCGCGCGAGCATCGAGGACCTGGGGTGGGAGTTGTTCCACTTCTACCTGGACGTTGCCAGCGGCAAGAAAAAAACCTGCGCCGAAGCGCTACGGCTACACAACGACATCACCTTGTTCAACCCGGCACCGATTACGTGATGTTCGTTTGCAGAGTGATCAGTAAGGCCCTGAATAGCGATTGTTCAGGACGTATAACAACAAAAAAAAGATCCAAGAGCGGAGTAAAGCAATGAAAAAGTCCAACCTGGCGCTTGCTGTAGTGACAGCAGTCGTAGCCCAGCAAGCGGGTGCAGCTGGTTTTCTCGAAGACAGCAAAGCCAATCTGAAGCTGCGCAATTTCTACATCAACCAAGATAACCGTGATGGCATCACGGCCAAAAACAACAACTATCAAGCGGAATGGGGCCAAGGTTTCCAGCTTGATTTCACGTCGGGTTATACCCAGGGTCTTGTTGGTTTCGGCGTTGATGCAATCGGCATGTTGGGGGTCAAACTGGACTCAAGCACCGCGAAGCACGGCAACCCGACCGGTAACAACTACGGCGGTATCGTGTTCCCGAGTGACGGCGACCACGCGGTTGATGATTTCTCGAGCCTGGGCCTGACCGCCAAGGCCAAGATCTCCAAGACCGAACTGAAGCTGGGTACTTTGCAGCCGAAGAACCCGGTCATCGTCACCAACGATGGTCGTCTGTTGCCGCAAACCTGGCAGGGCGGCCAGATCACGTCGGCCGATATCACTGACCTGACGCTGGTTGGCGGTCAGATCGAACAGGTTAAAGGCCGTAACTCCAGCAACAACGAGAACCTGTCCATCGGTGGTGCGAACAACCCGATTACCGGCCGATTCAGTAACAAATTCATGTATGCCGGTGGCGATTACAAGCTGACCAAAGACCTGACATTGCAGTACTACTACGGCAACCTGGAAGACTTTTACAAGCAACACTTCCTTGGTCTGGTCCACAACTGGTCCATCGGTCCAGGTGTACTGAAGAGCGATATCCGCTACTTCAACAGCAAGGATGACGGCGCTAACAGTCACGACCCCGCCTACTTCACCACCGGTTTCTACGGCGGCAAAGTGACCAAGGGTAAAGTCGACAACAACCTGTACAGCGGCCTGTTCCTTTACACCCTCGCGGGGCATACCTTCGGTGGCGGTTATCAGGTCAGCAACGGCGACAGCGACTTCCCTTGGCTGAACCAGGGTGACGGATCGTCCAACGGCACTATCACTGACATGCAGATCCAGAAGTTTGGCCGTGCCGGGGAAAAAACCTGGCAAGCTCGTTACGCTTATGACTTCGCCACAGTCGGTCTGCCGGGCGCAACTGCCGGCATCGTCTACCTTAAAGGTGACGATATCGATACTCCGACCACCAGCGCCAGCGAGTGGGAGCGCGACCTGACCCTGGCCTATGTTGTGCCGGCTGGTACGCTGAAAGGCTTTGGTGTGATGTGGAAAAACGCCATGTGGCGCAACAACATCCCTGGGCAGAACCAGCAAGACGAAAACCGCGTGATCCTCAGCTACACCCTGGCGTTGTTCTAACGGCAGTTCGACTGTGCAGAACCCTCATCGCTGGCATGCCTGCGATGAGGGCTCA
Organism: Pseudomonas sp. UMAB-08; assembly: GCF_900095225.1. GTDB lineage: Bacteria > Pseudomonadota > Gammaproteobacteria > Pseudomonadales > Pseudomonadaceae > Aquipseudomonas. The sequence continues at coordinate 16,071 of NZ_LT607434.1, read as the reverse complement.
GGTGCACGCGCAAAAGCCTGTCAACGGCTCACCAACAACTCATCAATCAAACTCAAGCAATGCGTCAGGCTGGGCGTTACATCACCCACGCGGCGGCTGAGGATGATGGGCGAGGTGGCGTTCGATTCGAACAAGGTGGTGTAGCCAATGTCTACCCGGTGCAGCAATTGCACTGAGGCGGGCACCAGAGTGATGCCGATGCCTGCGCCTACCAAACCAATCGCCGTCTGCATTTCGTTGGTCCATTGCGCGACGTTGATGCTCAGGCCGTGGGCGGCGAATAGCGCCAGGATGTGGTCGGCATAGCTGGGTCGCGGGTTGCCGGGATACAGCACAAAAGGCTCGCGTGCCAGTTGCGCGAGTGTGGCGGGCCCCGCGAGCAGCGGATGGCCGGCGGGGAGGGCAGCGACAAGCCGGTCTTCGGTGAGGATGCGCTGATGGATCGCCGGATCGTCGATGCGAATCCGACCAAAACCGATGTCGATGCGTCCGGCTTTCAAGGCCTGCACTTGCTGCAGAGTGGTCATTTCCGACAGCCCCAGTTCCAGATCAAGCTGCTCATCGCTGCGCAGTCGCCGAATCAACTCGGGTAACACGCCATACAGGGTCGAAGGTGCGAAGCCGATCCCCATCCACGTCTTCTGGCCAGCGCCAATGCGTCGAGTGTTGTCGCAAACGGTGCCAAGTTGATTGAGCAGGGTATGGGAGTGTTCGTAGAAATAACGCCCGGCCTCGGTCAGGCGCAACGGGCGACCGCGCTCCAGCAGTACAACCCCGAGTTCATCTTCAAGCTGTTGGATTTGCCGGCTCAACGGTGGCTGAGCGATGTGCAGCCGCTCTGCGGCGCGGGTGAAGTTCAGGGTCTCGGCGAGTACCTGAAAGTAACGCAGATGGCGAAGCTCCATAGGGACTCCTTGGCAGCGCCACGTGAGAGGCTTCTGCATACCTTTAAAGTATCGAACGAGACTAATTCTATATTGGAAAGGCTAAAAAGGTCGGCTCAATATCAAGGTTGAAAACAAAAGAACCTGATGGGTATTGAAATGACTTCTACCGTGATCACGTCGCTGGAGACGATTATCGTCGACCTGCCGACCATCCGCCCGCACAAGCTGGCCATGCACACGATGCAGAATCAGACACTGGTGGTGATTCGGGTGCGCTGTTCCGACGGTGTCGAAGGCATCGGCGAGTCCACGACTATTGGTGGCCTGAGCTACGGCAACGAAAGTCCGGAAAGCATCAAAACCAACATCGACACGCACTTGGCGCCCCTGCTGGTCGGCCAGGATGCGGGCAATATCAACGCCGCCATGCTGCGCCTTGATCGCGCTGCCAAGGGCAACACCTTCGCCAAATCCGGGATCGAAAGCGCACTGCTCGATGCGCAAGGCAAGCGTTTGGGGCTGGCCGTCAGCGAGCTGCTCGGTGGCCGGGTCCGCGATGCGTTGCAAGTGGCCTGGACCCTGGCCAGTGGCGACACCGCGCGTGACATTGCCGAAGCCGAAAAAATGCTCGATATCCGCCGCCACCGGATCTTCAAATTGAAAATCGGTGCCGGAGAAGTACACAAGGATCTGGCCCACGTTATCGCGATCAAACACGCCTTGGGCGACGGCGCCAGTGTGCGGGTCGACGTCAATCAGGCGTGGGATGAAGCCGTGGCAATCCGTGCTTGTCAGGTATTGGCCGACAACGGCATTGACCTGATCGAGCAACCGATCTCGCGTAATAACCGTGCGGGCATGGCCCGTCTGAATGCGCGCAGCCCGGCACCGATCATGGCTGACGAATCCATCGAATGTGTTGAAGATGCCTTCAACCTGGCCCGCGAAGGCGCGGCCTCGGTGTTCGCCCTGAAGATCGCCAAGAACGGTGGCCCACGTGCCGTGTTGCGTACCGCTGCGATCGCCGAAGCGGCAGGTATCGGTCTGTATGGCGGCACCATGCTCGAGGGTGGCATAGGCACGCTGGCTTCTGCTCACGCGTTCCTGACCCTTGCCAAACTCACTTGGGACACCGAGCTGTTCGGGCCACTGTTACTGACCGAAGATATTTTGACCCAACCGCTGGTCTACCGCGATTTCCAACTGCACGTTCCACGCACGCCGGGCCTGGGTTTGAGCCTGGATGAAGAGCGCTTGGCGTTCTTCCGCCGTGACAAGACGTCCACTGCCATCAGCCTTGCCTGAGGAGGCCATCAACATGTTGTTCCACGTAAAAATGACCGTGAATATCCCGCTCGACGAGGACTCGGAAAAGGTCGTCCGGCTCAAGGCTGAAGAAAAAGCGCTCTCCCAGCGTTTGCAGGAATCCGGCAAGTGGCGACACATCTGGCGCATCGCCGGGTTGTACGCCAACTACAGCGTGTTCGACGTCGACAGCGTTCAGGAACTGCACGACCTGCTGATGCAATTGCCGTTGTATCCGTATATGGCCATCGAAGTGAATGCCTTGTGCCGTCACCCTTCATCGATTCGCGAAGACGACCGATAGCCGACGACTGTGCTTGCGTGCTTCCTAATAAATATAAAACTTGAGGCTCTGATAATGACTGTAAAAATTGCTCAAACCGAAGGCGTCCAGCAGTTCCTGAAGGAAGCAAGTGGTCAGCTAAATGACGCGGGTAACCCACGGGTCAAGGCGCTGGTGCATCGCATTCTGAAAGACACGGTAAACATCATCGACGAGCTGAGCGTGACCCCGGAAGAGTTCTGGAAAGCGGTCAACTACCTCAATGAACTGGGTGCTCGCCAGGAAGCAGGCTTGCTGGTTGCAGGCCTTGGCCTGGAGCACTACCTCGACCTGGTGATGGACGCCGAAGACGAAGAGGCAGGCAAGTCAGGCGGCACGCCGCGCACCATCGAAGGTCCGTTGTATGTGGCCGGTGCACCCCTGAGCAAAGTCGAAGCGCGACTGGACGATGGCACTGATGCCGGTACCGTGTTGTTCATGAAAGGCCAGGTCAAGGATCTGGATGGCAAGCCAGTCGCCAACGCCATTGTCGATGTCTGGCACGCCAATACCGGGGGTACGTACTCGTACTTCGACGGCACGCAATCCGAGTTCAACCTGCGTCGCCGTATCGAGACCGATGCCCAAGGCAACTATCGTTTTCGTAGCATCGTGCCGTCGGGTTACGGCTGCCCACCGGACGGTCCAACGCAAAAGCTGCTCGACCAACTGGGTCGCCACGGGCAGCGTCCGGCGCATATCCACTTCTTCATCTCGGCCCCAGGTCATCGCCACCTGACGACCCAGATCAACCTGTCGGGTGAGCAGTACCTGCACGACGACTTTGCCTACGCCACACGTGATGAGCTGATCGCCGACATTCGCTTCAGCGAAGACTCGGCTGCCGCCCGTGTCCATGGTGTCGAAGGCCGCTTCGCCGAAATCGACTTCGACTTCACCGTGCAATCCTCCGATGCTGCCCAAGAGCAAGGCCGCATGGAGCGGGTGCGCGCGTTGGAGAATTGATAGCTGGGTTTAAACTGTAAAAAGACAGGTGCTTCGGCGCCTGTTTTTGTATGGGCCAGGCAGGTGCGCTTAGGTATTGGATTACGGGTGACATACTGAGCGATTGTATACATAGCTTGCTGGCAAAGTTGCTGTATCGCAGGGTCAATTATGAAGGCAGCTACGTGCGAAAGTAGATGAGTTAAAGGAGGTAGTATGACTTTATTCAGATGAAGTTGCGTTGATCAAACGCTTGATAGGAAGCTATCGGTTATAGGTGGCGTCAAGGTTTAATTTGATTAGATCAAAGTATTATAGACGAAAGGTGTACGCCCCCAAAAAGGGTCAATGCTATACGTGCTCCTCAAGAAAACTTTGAATTAAATTCATATTTTTCAATCGGTTATGTAAATTTAATTTTCATTAAATTTTGCGCAACGAGACCGATACCTGCCCATGCGAGTGAGGGGGGGGACACGTTTAGCGATGGACACAGTAGCGAATAGCCATTCTAATGACCTGACATTTTACAGGGGAAAGTATTGGCTAATCCGTCTAGCCCCTCCTGGTGCGGTTCGACGAATTGATGTTGGTACCCAGTCTTTGAGAATAATAACGCTCGGTGAATTCTCTGCGGAGATGTCATCGCTTATAACGCACCTCGATTTAAAAGAATTTGAGGTGAGTGAGTGTCACAGTCTCAAATTACTCCCCACTTTCTCGGGCAGCCAAGAGGTGCTGCTGACAGAGCAGTCGTGGCTCTGCACACTCTCATCAGTCGAGCGTGGGGAGTTAAGTGAGCGCGCACGCGAAGTAGCCGAGTGGATTGTGTTGTCCGACGCAGCGGATAGCGTCCGGGATCAAATCGAGTGGCAGCGACTCGGGGTTACTCTTTTTTCCCAGTGCCCTCTGGATGTCGATTGTGTCGTTTCTCTCATCGAAGCAGCCCAGACTCGGTGCAGCGCACACCCATTGCGCGTCATTCTGCTTGACTGCAATCAGGCAAGCTTGACCTCCAAGGCAGAAGCTTTAAAAGATGTCGGCATTAGTGTGTTTTCCACCCCCGACCCGCTGGCGGCGCTAGACGCGGTTAATCATTTCAAGCCCGACGTTTTGGTGGCGAGCGCCCATTTGCCCTCCCTGGCAGCCGGGAAGCTCTTGGTCATCGCGCGGCAACGACCTGAAAATATTTCATTACCTGTCATTTTTCTAACAAGAGACGCTGACCTTGAGACGATGCCGCAGGTCAAGGTGTCGAGTGGTGTTTGCTTTCTGATCGAGCCCGTTGGCTTAGAGCTATTGGTGGCGACTCTCAGCTCGCAAGCGTTGGGTTATCGTGCTGTAAAAAGTGCTTTTGTTCGCGTGCGCGAGGACGCACGTCGAGCGCGCGCCCGCCTTAAAGCGTTGCGTTCCGCGATCGATCAACACGCCATCATTAGCGTCGCGGATGGCGCTGGTAATATCGTGCATGTGAATGACCGCTTCTGTCAGATCAGTGGTTACAGCCGGAAAGAATTGCTGGGGAAAAACCACCGGCTGATTAAGTCAACTGTTCACGACTCAACCTATTATCAAGCGTTGTGGCGAACCATCAGCGCCGGGAAAACATGGCGCGGCGAGTTGTGCAATAGAGCCAAGAATGGTGATGCCTATTGGGTTGAGGCAACGATCATCCCTTTTTTAGACGCTGCCGGAAAACCCGTTCAATACATGTCCGTTCGCACGGATATTACGGCATTGAAATGCAGTGAAAACGCGCTGCGCTTAAGCCACGAAAGGCTTCGCTTGAGTCAGGAAGTCACCAGTATCGGTACATGGGACGTGACCCTGGCGAACGGTGATGTCTCTTGTTCGGACCGAACCTTGCAACTCTTTGGCTTTGCGGCAGGCGTATTACAGCGGGACTACGGCGACTTTCTCATCGCGGTGCATATTGATGACCGTCAAAAACTGACCCGCATCATTAACGTCAGTATTGAAAACCGCTCACCCTATGAGATTGAGTTTCGAGTCGTGTGGCCAGACAACACGGTGCATTGGTTGCAAGAAAAAGGGGCTGTCGTCAGTGACGAGACCGATGGTGCTCTTCACATGCTGGGTGTTGTGCAAGATATTCACGTACGCAAGATGGCCGAAATTGCGTTAGCTGAAAGCGAAGTTCGCTTTCGCGGGGCGTTCGAAGCGTCTGGCATCGGCATGGCCCTGATCTCATTGTCAGGCGCTTGGTTGCTGGTCAACAGCGCCTTGTGCTCAATGCTCGGTTTTAGTGAGGATGAACTACTCGCCACCGATTTCAAAACCTTGACCCACCCGGATGACATCGCGGTCGATCAAGCTTTTTTAAGCAAGCTACTCAGTAGCGAAATGTCGAACTGGCAGCACGAAAAGCGTTACTACGCCAAGGGCGGACGGATTGTTTGGGTGTTGCTCAATATTTCGGCAGTGCTTAACGACGATGGGCAGTACGTCCATTTCGTCTATCAAGTGCAGGACATCACGGCGCGCAAAATTGCCGAGCAACGCTTGGCCCTGTTTCGCAACGTGTTCGACGCCAGTGGTCAATGCGTCAGTATTACCGATGGGCAAGGGCTGATTATTTACCAGAATAAGCGGCATGCTCAAGAACTAGGCTATTCAGACAAAGAGTGTATCGGGCAACCCTTCACCCTTTTCCTGCCCGAGAAGACTGCCGGGACCTACGCCACTGAGCTGTTAAGTTCAGCTGCTGAGGGTAAAAGCTGGGTGGGTTACATCCCTATTCGGCGCAAGGATGGCAGTGTTTATATCTCCGCCAGCAGTATTGGTTTCGTCAGGGGCGAGCGAGGAGACCTGCAGAATTTATTTAATATTTTCACCGACTTCAGTGAAGAACTGGCCCGCCGCAATGAACTCGCCGACGCCCGAAAAGCGGCCGATCAAGCGAACCAGGCTAAATCTGATTTTCTCTCGAGCATGAGCCACGAGCTGCGCACGCCAATGAATGCGGTCCTTGGTTTTGCGCAAATGCTTGAATGTGACAGTGAACTGAACGCTGATCAGAAAGACAGTGTCCAGGAGATTCTAAAAGGCGGTAAACACCTGCTGGAACTCATCAATGAAGTGCTTGATTTAGCCAGCATTGAATCGGGGCATGTCAGCCTCTCGCTCGAGGCCGTTGAGCTGGCCAGCCTGCTTAAGGAATGTTGGAGTTTTATCCATATTCTGGCGGAAGCAAGGCACATTACTTTGAGTCTCAATGTCCCAACGGGGATCGTCGTGTGGGCTGATCGGGTGCGTTTGAAACAGGTCTTTTTGAACCTGCTGTCCAACGCCGTTAAATATAACCGTGAGGGCGGTGATATTAGCGTCGGCGTACAACCTGTTGATGATGATGAAAAACTCAGAATCACGCTGACGGACACGGGAGTCGGCATTCCATCTGACCGTGTCCCCGAACTGTTTCAACCCTTCAATCGACTGGGCGCAGAACTCAGTGGCATTGAAGGTACCGGTATCGGGCTCACTATTTCTCGTCGCTTGATAGCGTTGATGGGTGGGGCGGTCGGTGTTGTCAGCGAGGAGGGCGTCGGTACGACCTTCTGGATTGAGCTACCCACTCAACCCACAGAAGAGAGGCTCGACTCGAATAACAACGTCGGCAATACAACACCCGTTGGTACTGAGCCCACGGGTGAAAAATGTGTGCTGTACCTTGATGATAATCCGGTCAATGTAAAGTTGATGGCGGGTGCGTTTGCAAGGCACAGCCATCTACACCTGGTGACCGCAGTTACACCACCGTCAGGCGTTGAATTAGCGGTAGCCTATCGGCCCGATGCAATACTTCTAGACCTGAACATGCAGAGCATGGACGGCTATAAGCTGCTCAACGTGCTGAAAGGGCGCCTTGAAAAAACGCCAATTATCGCGCTGACCGCTAATGCCATGCCCCATGACATCGAAAAAGCCCTTTCCGCCGGCTTCGCCAAATGTCTCACCAAGCCCATCGACTTCGGCCTGCTCATGAGCACGGTAGAAGGCTGTTTGGCTGACAGTAAGGAGGCTCAGACATGAGCGCACAGCCCACTAACCATTCCTGTATTTTTGTCATTGACGATGAAACGACCAATCTTAAGCTGCTGCACAAGATGCTGGTCAGTGAGGGGTATTCCAGCCCGGTTCTGATACAGGATTCGCGTCTGGTTCTTGAGCGCTATAAGGAATTACGACCCGATCTTATTTTGCTCGACATCAATATGCCGCACCTGGACGGCTATCAGGTGATGGAGCAGCTTAAGGCGCTTGATGACCCTTTGTTGCCACCCATCATTATGCTGACCGCTCAATGCGGCCAGGACTATCTGCTGAAAGCACTGGCGGCAGGTGCGCGGGATTTCGTCATCAAGCCCTTTATACGTGTTGAGCTGCTTATGCGTGTGCGTAATTTACTGGACGCTCATCTGGCTCATCGATTAGTGCACAGCCAGAAAGCAACGCTGGAACGCATGGTGCAGCACCGTACCGATGCTCTGAACCAGGCACGTATACAGGTTGTTCATTGTCTTGGGCGTGCAGCGGAATATCGCGACAATGAAACGGGGCTGCACATTGTCCGCATGAGTCTGTATTCGGCACTGTTGGCCAAGAGCATGGGGTGGACGGACAGCGAGTGTGAACTACTGTTGCACGCCAGCCCGATGCACGATGTTGGCAAGATTGGCATACCGGATTCAATTCTGCTCAAGGCCGGTAAGTTTGAACCCGAAGAATGGGAGGTGATGAAAACTCACGCGGCGATTGGTGCGGAAATTCTGGAACATGGGGATTCAGAATTACTCTGCCTGGCACGTGTTATCGCGTTAAGCCACCACGAAAAGTGGGACGGTAGTGGCTACCCTAACGGACTGGCGGGTGAAGCCATTCCTGAAGCAGGGCGCATTGTTGCGGTGGCCGATGTTTTCGATGCCTTGGCGTCATCACGCCCCTATAAGAAAGCCTGGCCGGTCGAGGACGCAGCCGCGTATATCGGGGCCAACGCAGGTAAGCATTTTGATCCGGCAGTGGCCGAGCATTTTTATAAAAACTGGCCCGCTATCCTGGAGATTCATAACAGCCATATGGAGCCACAGGAGGCCTAGGCATCCGCTTTTAAAGTACCGATTTACGTATGCCATTATAAATAACTAAAAGGGGCCTGCCATGCTCACCCATTTGCGCTTGAGAAGTAAGCTGTTGCTGTTAACGTTGGTGCCCATTTGTGCGCTGGCTTTTATCGTTTGCGCGGTCGTTGTCCAGGCATTGCAGACGCTGGCGGATCAACAAGAAACCCAGACCCGCGAGCGCCTGATTGAAGATCATCGCGTCGAAATAAAGCAATATGTAGAGTTGGCGATGAATGCCATCGCACCGATTTATGACGGGTCGGGCAACAACGACATCACGGCGAGGGACCAGGCGGTCACCCTGCTAAAGCGTTTGAACTACGGAAAAAGTGGCTATTTCTGGGGCTATGACAGTCATGCCGTACGTGTTTTTCAAGGCAACACCAACGATAAAATTGGTCAAAGCTTCTATGAATTCAAAGACCCCAATGGCGTGTATGCAATTCGCGAGTTGGTGAGTGCGGGGCAAGACAATAGTCACTATGTCCACTACAGCTTCCTCTTGAGTGACGGCAGTGTACTGGTGCCGAAAGTGGGTTACTCCCTCTCTCTCCCCAAGTGGGACATGGTTATCGGCACGTCCGTCAATCTTGATGATGTAGAGGCACAAGTAAAAGCGGCACGCAGTAGTTTCGATACCCGCGTTCACAGCCTCTTGATGGTGATGATCGGCTCTGCAGTGGGCCTGCTTATTTTCATGGCGGTGTTGGCCGTCATGATGAGCAGCACCTTGCTCAAGCCATTGCTACGGATTAAACGCAATCTGGACGATATGGCTTCTGGCGAGGGTGATTTGACTCAACGCTTGCTGGTGACAAGCCAGGATGAGCTGGGAGAATTGGCCAACTCCTTTAACCTGTTCGTTGCAAAGATTCATGTGTTGGTACAACAGGTCGCGGGCACCACTGGCAAGCTCTCCACGCTCGTCACGGCCGTAGCTAATCAGGCGCATCGTTCCGAGCAGGCGATCAGTGCTCAGCGCCATGAAACTGACCAGGTCGCCACTGCCATCAATGAAATGTCCGCTGCCGCCCATGAAGTTGCCCACAGTGCTCAGCAAGCTGCCGACGCAGCGAGCGAGACTGACAAGGAGGGGCAGACGGCCAAGCAAGTGGTGGATAAAAGCATCGCCCAAATCCATCAGTTGGTGACCGAGGTTCGAGGCTCCAGCGATACCATGGAAACATTACGTCAGGATGTGCAGAGCATCGTGAGCGTTCTGGACGTGATCCGTTCGATTGCAGAGCAGACCAATTTGTTGGCGCTCAACGCGGCGATCGAAGCTGCACGAGCGGGTGAAGCGGGACGTGGCTTCGCGGTGGTTGCTGATGAAGTGCGCGCCTTGGCCAGCAGGACCCAGCACAGCACGGGTGAAATCCAGGTAATGATTGATCGTTTGCAAACGGCCACCAGTAAAGCCGTTACAACCATGCAGCATGCCAGTGAGATGGGAGAGGACACTCAAAAACACTCCAATCTTGCCGGTACGTCGCTGGACGCCATGGCTCAGTTGATCGCAACGATTAACTCGATGAATGCCCAGATTGCCAGTGCTGCGGAAGAGCAGACAGCGGTCGCTGAGGAGATTAATCGTAGCGTCCACCAGATAGCTGTCGCCGTAGACAGTGTCGCAATCGACGCTGTAGAGGGCGCGCAGACAGCCCGTGAGCTGAGCAGTCTGGGCGCTCAATTGCAAGGGTTGGTGGGACAGTTCAAAGTTTGAATAATGGGGGCAACAACAAGCGGGCAGTTGTCGTTGCGTGCCCCATCACCTCAAGCCTGGTGCGAAGGTGATGGGGCTCGCCGCGACTTACCGGTCGCCTTAATGGCTCTGGGCTTTTTGCAGCGCCTGGGTCGTTAGAGAAATGCATTCTCTTGCGCCTTCGTCGTTGTTCCTGGCGAGTGCTGCTTCGGCTCTATGGACGGTGGTCTCGACATCGCCCTTGAGTTGCTCGTTCAATTGGGGATTGCTCACCAGAGCGTCTCTGACTTTTTGCAGGTTTATCTGGCACAGACTGCTTTCGTTCCCGGCAAACACCGGGGCCGCCAATAGTGCAGTGGTAAGGAACAATCCAGTCATTACTACGCGTTTCATGGACATCTCCTTGAGCATAGGGGCTCGGCGGACGCGGCGTAATCTGCGCGGGTCGCCGGAATTGGATACAGGCTCTGATCCATCGGACCGAAGCCCGGCGATTATAACGATACGCAATTATTTCCGCTTGAACTCAATCCCCACCAGTTTGCCATCTATGAACTTCAGGTATCGGTAGCCACCGTTGGCAGGTCCATAGACCCAATGCTCAACGGTCACAGATCCTGGCTTCGGATACCCATTCTCGCCGATGGCGGGGTTGATCACGCTGGACTCCGACGGTTTACCGCACTTTTCGATGACCTCGGAGGTGGTCTTTCCTCCGGAAACGATGCCGGTACCACCCCGGATACAACAAAGCCCGCACAAGGCGGGCTTCGTTGGTGTTTCGTTTGGTGGCGCCCGGCGGCACGGTCTGAAAGGGTGAATTGTTCAGCGTCTCTAAGTGTTTTTTATTTTGAAGCGGCTTAATACACCTTGCATCACTGATGCTCGCTCCGAAAGATCCTTGGCAGCCAAAGCGCACTCGTGTGAGTTGGATTGGTTTTGTTGGGTCACTTCATCGATCTGCTCAAGGCCGATACTGGCCTGCCGCAGACCGGAAGCCTGCTCGCTCGACGCCTGGTAAATCAGCGACACCAGGCTGGACACCGCGCTGGTGCCGCTGACGATGTTCTTCAGCGACTCGGCGGTGCGGCCAGCGATAATCATGCCGCGTTGAGTCTTGGTGGAGGAGTCGGCAATCAGCGCCGCTGTTTGCTGGGCCGCCTCGGCGCTACGCGCTGCCAGGCTGCGCACCTCATCGGCTACCACGGCAAAACCGCGTCCAAGCTCTCCGGCTCTGGCGGCCTCGATCGCCGCATTCAACGCCAATAGATTGGTTTGTGCAGCGATGTTGTCGATAGTCGTGATGATCGCGGTGATGTCTTTGCCAGAGTTGTCGATCTCGGCCATGGCGGCGATCAACTCACTCATTAGTTTGTCGCTTTCGCCTGCGTCGGCCCGTGACGCCTGGGATTGCTCATCGGCTTTTTTGGCGTTGTCGGCGTTGTCTGTGGTCTGCGCGGCCATCTGCGTCATCACGGCGCTGATCTCGGTAATGGACGATGCAGAGTTGGACGCGCCATCGGACAACGACTGACTCAAGTCGGTGACCTGTGCGGAACTGCCGGTAATCCGGGTTGCACTGACCTGTACTTCGGAAATCAGGTTATTGAGATTGCTGACCATTTTCTCCAATGACTTGCCCAAGGTATCGTGCGGGGACGATAGCCTGACTTCCAGATCCAGATCCCCTTCGGAAATACGTTCGGCCACCCGAACCTGGCGCTGCAGGCTTTCCGACATTTCGTTCAGGGCAAAAGACAGCTGTCCCACTTCATCCTCGGATTGCTGAACCAGCCGGCGCGAGAAATCCCCCAAGCTGATGTTGGCGGCCAGTGCTGCGGCCTCGCGGATCGGCCCAACTATTTTCGCTGCGGCAAACCACAGCGCCACCAGGGCCAGCAGCGAAATCCCCAGCCCCACTGACACCTGCCAGACACCGCTGCTGGTGCTGCGCGACTGCAGCTCTTGCTCAAGGGCAATAGCCTGACTCATGACCACCGCTTTGGGCAGCCGAATCAGGATTGCCCAGGGTTTGCCTGTGCGTCCCAGCTGGATCGGCATCAGCACTTCGATGTCCTGAGTCTCCTTGTTGAGCAGGCCGTCACCGCGACCGCTCTGGATATCGCCCAAGGTCCTTTCCCAGCTCTTGGGTAACAGCGACTTGATGGACTGGCCGATAAGCTCGGTGCGTTGACTGTCTGCAACCACCAACCCCTGGTTGCTCAATATCGACACCGAGCCTTTGCCGCCATACAGGTCTGCAGACATCTGCTCGCTGAGCTTTTGAATGAAGGCAATGTCGAAGTCTGCGCCGACCACACCGTAGAACTTGCCATTGGCCACGATCGGCACCGACAAGGTGGTCAGCCAGACGTTCTTGCCCTGCACCACATAAGGGATCGGGTCCAGCACGCTTTCCTTCAGGGTGTCGCGAGGACCGGCATACCAGCCGCCCTTGGGCACACCATTGGGATGACGTTCCTGGGAGTCATACTCGACCAGCGGCTGCACCGCGACATGGCCGTCGGAACTGCGTGTCCAGTAAGGCGTGAAGCGGCCAGTCAGAGGGTTGTTACCCTCCTGCCCGTTGCGAAAAGCCTGATCCTGCCCGTCCAGCGCATCAGGCTCCCAGCATGAATAGGTGCCGTTAAAGTCAGGGTTATCCTTTAGCACACTGAGCAACACGTTATTGATCTGCTCTCGCCCGAGTGAAAGCGGGCTTTGCAAGGTCTTGCTGGCAGCAAAGGTATTGGCCATGGTGCGTGCCGAATCCAACGCATTCTGCAACTTGGCCTGAATGGCGTTAGCCCTGGATTCGGCGAGGTTCTGCACTTCACGAATGGTCGACTTTTCAACAAGCGCCGACACTTCGCTGGCGACGTATTGGTCATTGGCCCTGGAAGAAAAAAGCCCATATGAAACCAGACTTGCCGACGAAACAAGCAGGCATATACCTGCGGTGGTGCAAATCCTGGCTTGCAGTGATGTGAATTTCATGGCTTCCCCAGCTCGCTTTTGTTGTGACTAACGTCAAAGATGAAAGTGCCGAATGCACTTGCTCGCCCTGGCAGATAACGCTCAATCATTTGCTGCTTACACCCGACCTCAGGCGAAAGAAAATTGCTCAGCGCAGGAGGTTCGCAGCGTGACAGCTAAGTAGTCAGGGTCCATTGACTTAGTTTTACTGTGTTGGGAAATTACTATGAGTAAGCATTGTCCGAATACGCTCTACACCCCGTCCCGCCTGATCGTCGGAATGACATTTGGCGAGGACATGGTTGGCACCCGCGGCCGTATGGATATCCTCCCCACAGCAGGTTGCTCTAGACGTTGGTAGTCGGGGCAGCTCGGCCCGCGCATGACCTCCCCGTCGTTAAAACCATTGATTCCGTATAAGTGATTCTCGTCAAGTCTAAACAATAGGCGAGGGAGTCTATGTCGCCCTGCACGCTATGTTCGTCTGTTAAACCACTCCATAACACACAGTATGCTACCTCCCGAAGACGAGCTGATACACTGACGTGGCTCAATAATTCAACCATATTTAATAGCATGTAAAAAAATTGTGAAAGCATTTTTTTGCTTAACTAAATACCTGTTGCGTCAGCCGCGTACCCACTTAGATTAATGTAGAAATGTTAGCCGGCTAACATATGAATGTTCGGTTTTGTTTTTGACGGAATTTCATACTTTAGTACTGATGTTAAATTTCACAATGAAAAGGAGAGGCTTTGATGAGCTCCGTTTTTTCGAAGAAAGTTAAGGTGCGAATGCCGTTATACGGTTTTAAGTTCTGTACTTAAGTACGGTATTTGGTTGTTCCAAATAGCGTCCGGTCCCACCGCGCGCTGAGCACCGTCGTACGGCCTTAGCCTGTGGCGGACAACGGCTGAGCACCCGTTTCGGTCCGGTGGGCCACTGGCCGGCCCCACACCCACGACTGACTGGCCGGGTCTCATCGGAGTGGATGACGGGGTTTTCCAACAAACCGATCACTCATCAGATTAAACGGCGGCTGGAAAAACGCTCACGGCACGGGATGATTCTGCGAGCCAGGGGTTGGTGCCGGGAGGATCGGCGGTAAGCGGTTTGCGGTTTGCGTTTGCTACGACGCTGATCGGAGTGATCGCGTTTGCTGCGCGACAGGGCGGAACCTCCTGCCACGACCGCCTGAACCGATATTTTCCCAAACCCCAGATACAACAAAGCCCGCACAAGGCGGGCTTCGTTGGTGCTTCGTTTGGTGGGCCGGGGGGATTTGAACCCCCGGTCTAGCCTTGAATTCATTGGCCTGTAGCGTTGCTGTCGCTGAAATGCTGCTGAAGGTGCTTTTTAAGCTACCCCTTTTCGAGATGTGCGAGAGGGAGTTGAACCGGCGTCCCGGTGGGGAGTTGAACCGATGTCCCAAACATTTCAGCAGCCTTGCTTCCAGACATATCGTTCTCGCTCGGAATCCAACGGCCATACACGCGAGCAATCATTGTCCAGTCGGTATGTCCCATTTGCTTTGCAACCCACATTGGATGCTCGCCCGCCGACAGCATCATCGATGCATAGGTGTGTCGAGTCTGGTAAGGGTTGCGGTAGCGAACCTTTGCCCGCCTGAGCGTCGGTATCCAGAAGCTCTTTCTGATGGCCTGATCGCCGTCAAATGGCTTGCTGTACCTCGGGTCGTGGAAAATCGTCGCACCTACTATATAGGTGTATGTCTTCTGAGCCGTCAGCGCATCGAGCGCCATTGGCAATAGCTTTACGCTTCGAATCCCTGCCGCCGTTTTCGGCACCTCTGCTTCCTTGGCCGCCTTGGTCAGTCCTCGCGATATCCGAACTTCCCCTCGCAACCAATCAACATCCCCCCACTCAAGCGCCACCAGCTCACTTGTCCGCAGGCCGGTCCAGAATGCAAATTGCAGTAGGTTTCGATATTGGCCGACAGCGCTCGCCAAAATCAGCCGCTGATCTTCTGGTGAAAACGGATCGATGTCGTCCTCAGCCCTAGGCTTACCCTTCACTGAGTACGTCCACCCAGCCAGCGGGTTTGCTGCGATCAACTCTTCGTCCACAGCATCGCCCAAGGCTGACCGCAGACAGCTTTGGATATTCGACAGTCGCTTATTAGATGCATCGATCTTGGACATGGCCTCGCGAACCACTTTACGAGTGATCAGTGTCAGCGATAGATGGCCCATACTTGGCACCAGAACACCCTTCACGATCTTGCTATAGCCGTCCAGCGTGCTTGCCTTGAGTGTCTTCTGCTTTCGGCCCAACCATGTTTCGAGATAGGTCGATAGCGGGACCAGTCCGGTCTTATGGCCGAGACGCTGACCTCGTGCCGACTTGGGGAAGGTGGCCGCATAATCGAACGTGCCGTTATAGATGGAGGTTTCGATCTCAGCCTTATGCCGCTCGGCGCGCTTCAGATTAGCGGGGCTGGGCTCAAGTGGGATACGTTCGCGGCATTGCTCGCCTTCAAACATGAAACTGATTTCAATGCTACTTTTCGACGCCGCCCTGACGCCGCCGCGCTTTCCACCCATTCCGCATACCCTTCAACGTCTATCAATGGCTTTCTGTCAGGCGCATGTCGCCACACAAGGCCGTTCGGCCAAGTGCCGTCCTGAATTTTTGATCTGATCGCCGCCTCAGTGTAGCCACTTTCGACTGCAAACTGACTGATCGTCTTGTATTTGACCATACGCGTACTGCTCCATGCCGCGCGTGGCGGCAGAAGGTGGTGGATTAGGCGGGGTAGGCCAGTTGATAGGC
>NZ_LT607433.1 GCF_900095225.1 Pseudomonas sp. UMAB-08 | reverse complement strand
AATCGGCGTTTTTTGAACCTCAAACAGCGAGGCCGTTAAAAACTGCTGCTTACTTCAGACCTTCCTTAAGCGGGCGTCGTACAGGGGGTGGATTGGCGAGTTAACTGCGCTCAATAATCCTCATTGAAATGCAGTGATGTCCTACAGGCTTGGTGTGTTTGTTCTGCTGGCTAGAAGTCCTCAATTGGCTTTACATAAAGGTGGGTTTTATATTTATTGATGTCCAGTTTATGTGTATTAGATGGACAGCACGTGAAGGAGGCTGTAATGATTCGACGCAGTGTGCGTACGCTACAAGATCCTGGCCGCTACGGAAAAATACAAGACGATCCCTTTGTTGAGGATTTTAATATGAACCTTGCACGTCCTCATTCGAAGTCGGTTCGCTTGAACGGGTTGGCGACATGTTTACGCCTGGAGGAAGTGTATTGGGGTATTTTGGCCGACATTGCCCGCTCCAATAGTTGCTCGGTCAATGCGGTCCTGTCTTATGTCGATCGAGAAGTGCATCTACGCCATGGCGGTGTGAAAAATTTCAGTGGGCTGATTCGGGTGGTGTGCGTCGCTCATGTGCAAAAAAACGATGCGACAGCGCTTTCCTCCGTCCTGGCGTGACCCCGACCGGGCGCTCATGGTCCGCAGGCAGGGCTCTCGTCAGGTGGAAGGCACATATGTTGACGTGATCAGGTCGGGCGGCTGCACAGTGTCAATTAACCCTATATAATCCCCCGCCTTACTACGGGGCGCAGGCCGGACGGGTTGAACTGCACGCCAAAGTTCTTGCACTATTGAGCGCAAGCGAAGGGCGAGAGCTCCACCGAATTTCGAATTACGAGAAGTGAAAACACCATCATGATGCGCAGCCATTATTGCGGCCAACTGAACGAGAGCCTGGAAGGTCAGGAAATTACCCTTTGCGGATGGGTCCACCGTCGTCGTGATCATGGCGGGGTCATTTTCCTCGATATCCGTGATCGTGAGGGCCTGGCTCAGGTGGTGTTCGACCCTGATCGCGCTGACACCTTCGCTGCCGCCGATCGCGTGCGCAGCGAATACGTGGTCAAGATCACCGGTAAGGTACGTGCACGTCCTGCCGGCGCAGTTAATGCGAACATGGCGTCCGGCGGTATCGAAGTGCTGGGCTATGAGCTCGAAGTGCTGAACGAGTCGGAAACACCGCCGTTCCCGCTGAACGAGTTCTCCGACGTCGGTGAAGAGACGCGCCTGCGTTATCGCTTCATCGATCTGCGTCGTCCGGAAATGGCTGAAAAGCTGCGTCTGCGTTCGCGCATCACCACCAGCATCCGTCGCTATCTGGATGAAAACGGCTTTCTCGATGTCGAGACGCCGATCCTGACCCGCGCTACACCGGAAGGCGCTCGCGACTATCTGGTACCGAGTCGTACCCACCCAGGCAGTTTCTTTGCCTTGCCGCAATCGCCACAACTGTTCAAGCAGTTGCTGATGGTCGCTGGCTTCGATCGTTACTACCAGATCGCCAAGTGCTTCCGCGATGAAGACCTGCGTGCTGACCGCCAGCCGGAATTCACCCAGATCGACATCGAGACCAGCTTCCTGAACGAAGCAGACATCATCGGTATCACCGAGAAGATGATTCGTCAGCTGTTCAAGGAAGTGCTGGACCTGGAATTCGGCGACTTCCCGCACATGACGTTCGCAGAAGCCATGCGTCGTTATGGTTCCGACAAGCCGGACCTGCGTAACCCGCTGGAACTGGTCGATGTTGCCGATCAGCTCAACGCCGTAGAGTTCAAGGTGTTCAGCGGTCCAGCCAACGATCCTAAAGGTCGTGTCGCTGCCCTGCGTGTACCGGGTGCCGCGAGCATGCCGCGCAGTCAGATCGACGACTACACCAAGTTCGTCAGCATCTACGGCGCTAAAGGCCTGGCTTACATCAAGGTCAACGAACGCGCCAAGGGTGCCGAAGGCCTGCAGTCCCCAATCGTCAAGTTCATCCCTGAGGAAAACCTCAAGGTGATTCTGGACCGTGTGGGTGCCGTCGATGGCGATATCGTGTTCTTCGGTGCAGACAAATCCAAGATCGTCAGTGAAGCCTTGGGCGCATTGCGGATCAAGGTTGGTAACGACCTGAAGCTGCACACGTGCGAGTGGGCACCGATGTGGGTTGTCGACTTCCCGATGTTCGAAGAGAACGATGACGGCAGCTTCAGCGCGCTGCATCACCCGTTCACTGCACCTAAATGCAGCCCTGAAGAACTCGAGGCCAACCCGGCTACAGCATTGTCCCGCGCCTACGACATGGTTCTTAACGGTACCGAGTTGGGCGGCGGTTCGATCCGTATCCACCGCAAGGAAATGCAGCAAGCGGTCTTCCGCCTGCTGGGTATCGAAGCAGACGAACAGCAAGAGAAGTTCGGCTTCCTGCTCGACGCTCTGAAGTTCGGCGCGCCACCGCACGGTGGTTTGGCTTTTGGTCTGGACCGTCTGGTGATGTTGATGACCGGCGCCCAATCGATCCGTGAAGTGATCGCGTTCCCGAAAACCCAGAGCGCTGCCGATGTCATGACCCAGGCCCCTGGCGTGGTTGATGCCAAGGCATTGCGCGAGCTGCACATCCGTTTGCGCGAGCAGCCCAAGGCTGAGTGACGCTGAGCAGGGCGCATCATCTTGATGATGCGCCCTGGTTCGGGTCCTGATTTTGTTGAAGCTTTTTGCTCCTGTTCATTGAGCGAAAGGTGAGCGTGTTTCAAAAAGAATTCGGAGCGAGTTATGGCAGGTCATTCTAAGTGGGCGAACATCAAGCACCGCAAAGAGCGTCAGGATGCCAAGAAGGGCAAGATTTTCACCAAGTGGATTCGCGAGCTGACTGTCGCTGCCCGTCAAGGCGGGGGTGATCCAGGGTCGAACCCGCGCCTGCGTCTGGCATTGGACAAGGCGCTGGGTGCGAACATGACGCGCGACACTATCGATCGTGCCGTGGCGCGAGGTGCTGGCGCTGCCGAAGGTGATGATGTCGAAGAGCTCGGATACGAAGGCTATGGTCCGGGTGGTGTGGCCGTCATGGTCGAAACCATGACTGACAATCGCAATCGCACTGCCGCAGCTGTTCGCCACGCGTTCACAAAATGCGGCGGCAACCTGGGTACTGATGGTTCGGTGGCTTATCTGTTCGACCGTAAAGGGCAGATTTCCTTCGCGCCGGGCGTTGATGAAGACGCGCTTATGGAAGCCGCGATGGAAGCGGATGCCGATGACGTGGTCACCCATGACGATGGCTCCATTGATGTGTTCACCTCCTTCTCGGGTTTCTATGCCGTGCGGAATGCGCTGGAGGCTGCCGGTTTCAAGGCGCTCGACGCGGAAATCGTTATGTTGCCGACGACCAGCGCTGTACTCGATCTGGAAACGGCTGAAAAGGTTCTCAAGCTGATCGACATGCTCGAGGATCTGGATGACGTGCAAAACGTCTATTCCAACGCGGAAATCCCGGACGAGGTTATGGAACAGCTCGGCTGACAGGTGTCTGTCGGTAATACATTTGAGGCCGGAGGTACGACGCCGTGACATTCACGTGCTATCGGCCTCCGGCTTCTGCCTTTATGCTGCGTTCAATTGTGTGCGTCACTTATTAAGCTGCAGGCGTTATGACTCTTATTCTTGGTATCGACCCCGGTTCGCGAATCACCGGCTATGGCGTGGTGCGGGACACCGGTCGCGGCTGTGTGTACGTTGCCTCGGGCTGCATTCGTACCGGCAGCGGTCTGCTGCACGAGCGTTTGCAGATTGTGTACCGCGGTGTGCGCGAGGTCATTCAGACGTACGGTCCTGTGACCATGGGCATCGAAAAAGTGTTTATGGCGCGTAATGCCGACTCCGCGCTCAAGCTCGGTCAGGCGCGTGGCGCGGCCATTGTTGCCGGTGCTGAAGAGAGCCTGGAAATCGCCGAGTACACCGCGACCCAGGTCAAGCAGGCGGTGGCCGGGACCGGCGGTGCCAATAAAGAGCAGGTGATGATGATGGTCATGCATTTGCTCAAACTGACGACGAAACCTCAGATCGACGCCTCCGACGCCCTGGCTATCGCGCTGTGCCATGCACATACGCGCTCAAGCCTGATACCGCACGGATTGAATACCGCACGCAGTCGCGGCGGGCGGCTGCGTCTCTGATAGCATCATCGGCTCAAACTTTTTAGCTTGCAGGTCTTCTCACTCCTGTAATGATTGCGACCATTATTTGTGCCAACGTCATGCTTATGACGGGCCACGAAAAAGGATCTGATACGTGATTGGACGGTTACGCGGCTTCTTGGCTGAAAAACATCCGCCGCACCTGGTGCTGGATGTCAACGGCGTCGGCTATGAGCTGGAAGTGCCCATGACGACGCTGTATCGGCTGCCCCATGTAGGCGAACCGGTGACCTTGCACACCCATCTGGTGGTTCGTGAGGATGCTCACCTGCTTTACGGCTTTTTCGAAAAGCGCGAGCGTGAACTGTTCCGTGAGCTGATTCGCCTTAATGGTGTCGGTCCGAAACTGGCATTGGCGCTGATGTCCGGCCTGGAAGTCGATGAGTTGGTCCGCTGTGTTCAGGCGCAGGACACCTCGGCCTTGACCCGGATTCCGGGCGTCGGCAAGAAAACCGCCGAGCGTTTGTTGGTCGAGCTCAAGGATCGTTTCAAAGCGTGGGAATCCTTGCCGGGGACCTTTACCCTGGTTGCAAGCGGGCCTAACGCCGCGCCACTGGTGGCGACGGCCGAAGCCGATGCGGTCAGTGCACTGATTTCCCTGGGTTACAAACCTCAGGAAGCCAGCAAGGCGGTTTCTGCGATCAAGGAAAAAGATTTGAGCAGTGAAGATCTGATTCGACGTGCTTTGAAAGGAATGGCTTAAGTGCTCGACGCTGACCGTTTGATAACCTCCACGGGGCGTGACCGTGATGAGCAGCTGGATCGTGCAATCCGTCCATTAAGCCTGGCCGATTACATTGGTCAGCCCACCGTGCGCGAGCAAATGGAGTTGTTCATCCAGGCTGCGCGTGGACGAAGCGAAGCGTTGGACCACACCTTGATTTTCGGCCCGCCGGGTCTGGGTAAGACCACTCTGGCGCATATTATTGCCCAGGAGATGTCGGTCTCCATCAAGAGTACCTCGGGGCCGGTGCTTGAGCGTCCCGGTGATCTGGCGGCGATATTGACCAATCTCGAACCCAACGATGTGCTGTTCATCGACGAGATTCATCGGCTCTCGCCTATCGTCGAAGAAGTGCTGTACCCGGCGATGGAAGATTTTCAGCTCGACATCATGATCGGCGAAGGCCCTGCTGCGCGCTCGATCAAGCTCGATTTGCCACCGTTTACGCTGGTGGGGGCGACTACGCGTGCGGGCATGTTGACCAACCCGCTGCGTGATCGCTTCGGCATCGTTCAGCGTCTGGAGTTCTACAATACTGCTGATCTGGCGACCATCGTCATGCGTTCGGCCGGTATTCTGGGGCTGCCAATCGAGCCCGAGGGTGCCTATGAGATTGCCCGTCGTGCGCGGGGTACGCCGCGTATCGCCAACCGCTTGCTGCGCCGTGTGCGTGACTTCGCAGAAGTGCGTGCCACGGGTCATATCACCAAACCGATTGCCGACCTGGCGCTGAACCTGCTGGACATTGATGAGCGTGGTTTCGACCACCAGGATCGGCGTCTATTGCTGACGATGATCGAGAAGTTCGATGGCGGCCCGGTGGGTGTCGACAGCCTCGCTGCAGCGATCAGCGAAGAGCGGCACACGATTGAAGACGTACTCGAGCCCTATTTGATCCAGCAAGGCTATATCATGCGTACCCCTCGTGGACGTGTCGTTACCCGGCACGCCTACCTGCACTTTGGTTTGAACATCCCGTCGCGGATGGGGGACATGCCGGTGGCCAGCGATTTTGTCGCCGATGGGGACGAATAATTAAAACTATCAAGGCACCGATTTATTCGGGTTTTTGGTGGTCTGACAGGCTGATGCGCGGTTCTGGTCGGCAATTAGCTGAAAAACAATGAAAAACAGTCGCCTGGCGGATTGGCAACCTGAGGAGTAAGCACTAGAGTATGCGCGCGCAAAACGGGGTTCAGTCGTTCGCACATCGCTGTCGCGTTTATTACGAGGACACCGATGCTGGCGGCATCGTTTACTACGTCAACTATTTGAAGTTCATGGAGCGAGCTCGAACCGAGCGGCTACGGGAGCTGGGCTTTGCTCAGTCGGAGCTTGCAGGGGAGAACTTGCTGTTCGTTGTGCATTCCAGCGAGGCGCGCTATCACAAGCCGGCGCGATTGGACGATGAGCTGTTGATAAGCGCTGAAGTCATTGAATTGAACCGCGCCAGCCTGCGATTTCGGCAGCAGGTCAGGCGGGCTGCGGATGAAACACTGCTCTGTGAGGGGCAGTTTCTGGTGGCGTGTGTACGCGCCGATAGTTTGAAACCCCGGGCCATTCCCGAAGCTTTGCGTGCGGCCTTTGCCGGCCAGAGCGGCGCGGGTACACATTTAGAGCAGGAGATAAAGCGTGGAAGCTAACGTCGTCGACCATTCCTCCATGTGGAGTATGGTCAGCAATGCCAGCATCGTTGTTCAGTTGGTCATGCTGATCCTGGTGGGTGCTTCAATCACCTCGTGGGTCGTGATTTTTCAGCGTGGCAATATGCTGCGCGCAGCTCGTCGTGCACTGGAGAGCTTTGAAGAGCGCTTCTGGTCGGGTATCGATCTGTCCAAACTCTACCGTCAGGCCGGGAGCAATCCAGACCCTGACTCAGGCGTTGAGCAAATTTTCCGCGCCGGTTTCAAGGAGTTCTCCCGTCTGCGTCAGCAGCCAGGCGTCGATCCTGATGCGGTCATGGAAGGCGTGGCTCGGGCCATGCGCGTGGCCATTTCCCGTGAGGAAGAGAAACTGGAGCAAGGCTTGCCCTTCCTGGCGACCGTCGGCTCCACCAGCCCCTACATCGGTTTGTTCGGTACAGTATGGGGGATCATGAACTCCTTCCGTGGTCTGGCTACCGTCCAGCAAGCCACCCTGGCGACTGTTGCACCGGGTATTTCCGAAGCCCTGGTCGCAACCGCTATTGGTCTATTCGCCGCTATCCCGGCAGTAATCGCCTACAACCGTTTTGCCGCTCGCGGTGAACTGTTGATCAGTCGTTACTACACGTTCGCCGATGAGTTTCAGGCGATCCTGCACCGTAAAGTGCACACCAGCGAAGAGTGAGCAGGTAATTCCCAATGGCTTTAATCGCTCGAGTTCGCCGCAAACGTCGCAAGCCGGTTGCCGAAATGAACGTGGTGCCTTACATCGACGTGATGTTGGTGTTGCTCGTCATTTTCATGGTCACCGCGCCGATGCTCAATCAGGGCGTGAAAGTCGACCTGCCCAAAGTCTCCAGTGAGGCCTTGCCGCAGGACAACAACACTCAGGTTCTGACCATTTCGATCAAGGCTGACAAGACCTATTACTGGAACCTTGGCAGTGAAGTCGATACTGACAAACAGATGGACAAGGCCATGACGTTGCCTCAGATGACCAGCGCGGTGACCAAAATCATCAGCGCCGGTCGTGAAAGCGGCAAGCAGACCCAGGTCTTTATCCGTGGTGACAAAACCGTTGATTACGGCTCTGTAATGGGCGCAATGGGCGGGCTGCAGAAAGCAGGGGTCGGTAATGTTGGCTTGATTACCGAGGCGCCCTGATGCACCAACAGCGAGAGCCGTCCGCCTCGGAAAGCTACTTCTGGCCCAGCGTCTGGGCTGTGGCCCTGCACATCCTGATATTTGGCATGCTCTTCGTCAGCTTTGCCATGACCCCGGATCTGCCGGAAGCCAGGCCTATCGTTCAGGCGACCCTGTATCAGTTGAAGTCTAAAAGCCAGGCAACGACTCAGACCAATCAGAAAATTGCCGGTGAGGCGAAGAAA
This sequence comes from Pseudomonas sp. UMAB-08, assembly GCF_900095225.1. Classification (GTDB taxonomy): domain Bacteria; phylum Pseudomonadota; class Gammaproteobacteria; order Pseudomonadales; family Pseudomonadaceae; genus Aquipseudomonas. The sequence goes on along the minus strand of NZ_LT607433.1, from coordinate 75,539 downwards.
ACGGCTGCTCGGCAAACTGAAGTCGAGCAGCTGGAAACGAAAAAAATCGAGCAGCTAAAACAGGAAGCTGTAAAAGCTGCGGAACAAAAGAAAGAAGAAGCGGCTCAAAAAGCCGAAGAGAAAAAGGCTGAGGACGCGCAAAAGGCTGAGCAGAAGGCTGATGACGCCAAGAAAGCCGATGATGCCAAGAAAGCTGACGAAGCCAAAAAGACCGCTGATGCTAAAAAGGTCGAAGAGAAACAATTGGCTGATATAGCCAAGAAGAAAGCCGAAGAAGACGCGAAGAAAAAGGCCGAAGAAGACGCGAAGAAAGCCGCGGCTGAAGAGGCCAAGAAGCAGGCTGCCGATGACGCGAAGAAGAAAGTCGCGGAAGACGCCAAGAAAAAAGCCGCTGACGACGCGAAAAAGAAAGCCACCGACGACGCCAAGAAAAAAGCGACTGCCGATGCTGCCAAAAAGGCAACAGAGGCTGCACGTAAATCTGCTGAAGACAAGAAGGCGCAAGCCTTGGCCGAATTGCTCTCCGATAAAACGGAGCGGCAGCAGGCGTTGGCAGATGAACAGGGCGATGAAACGGCGGGCAGCTTTGATGATCTGATTCGTGCGCGTGCTGCTGAAGGTTGGGCTCGCCCACCGTCGGCGCGCAAGGGCATGAAAGTGGTGCTGCAGATCAATATGTTGCCGGATGGTACGGTGACGTCGGTCAGTGTTTCCAAGTCCAGTGGCGATGCGTCTTACGACAGTTCGGCCGTGGCTGCTGTTAAAAACATTGGTCGTTTGACCGAAATGCAGGGTATGAAGCCAGCCGATTTCCAACCCTATCGCTCATTCAAGATGACATTCACACCAGAGGATCTAGCTCCGTGATTAACATCCTTCGAGGACTGCTTGTCGTTCTTTGCTGTGCAGCGGGAATGGTCGCTGCAGAAGAAAAGAACATCATGGTCACCAGTGGTAGTGACCGTGCCACCCCGATTGCCGTTGTGCCTTTTGGTTGGCAGGGCGGCAACGTCTTGCCCGAGGACATGTCGGAAATCATCAGTAACGACCTGCGTAACTCGGGCTATTACTCTCCGATTCCAAAGCAGAACATGATCAGCTTGCCGACCTCGGCGAGCGAGGTCATCTATCGCGACTGGAAAGCACTCGGCGCGCAGTACCTGATGGTAGGCAGCATCGTTCCTTCGGGCGGTCGTCTGCAGATCCAGTACGCGCTGTTCAACGTCGCGACCGAGCAGCAAGTCTTGACGGGTAACGTCTCTGGCACGACCGATCAATTGCGTGACATGGCGCACTTCATCGCCGACCAGTCGTTTGAGAAACTCACCGGTATCAAGGGTGCTTTCTCGACGCGCATGTTGTACGTCACTGCCGAGCGTTTCTCCGAAAACAATACGCGCTTCACCCTGCAACGTTCGGATTACGACGGTGCGCGGGCAGTGACTCTGTTGCAATCGCGTGAGCCGATCTTGTCGCCGCGTTTTGCTCCGGATGGCAAGCGTATCGCTTATGTGTCATTCGAGCAGAAGCGTCCGCGTATCTTCGTTCAGCACATCGACACCGGTCGCCGTGAACAGATCACCAACTTCGAAGGCCTCAATGGTGCACCTGCGTGGTCTCCGGATGGCAACAAGCTGGCGTTCGTGCTTTCCAAAGACGGCAACCCGGAAATCTACGTGATGAACCTGGCTTCGCGTCAATTGAGTCGCGTGACCAATGATGGGGCAATCGACACCGAACCGTTCTTCGGTAAGGATGGCTCGACCCTCTACTTCACGTCCGACCGTGGCGGCAAGCCACAGATTTATAAAACAAGCGTCGGTGGCGGTGGTGCGGAGCGAGTGACCTTCATCGGTAACTACAACGCCAACCCAAAATTGTCGGCTGATGAAAAGACCCTGGTGATGATTCACCGTCAGGAAGGCTTCACGAATTTCAAGGTGGCAGTTCAGGATTTGCAACGCGGTAGCGTAAAAATCCTCACAGATAGCAACCTTGATGAGTCGCCTACTGTCGCGCCCAACGGCACCATGGTAATCTACGCCACCCGCCAGCAGGGCCGGGGAGTCTTGATGCTCGTGTCCATTAATGGCCGCGTAAGGCTCCCGCTTCCTACCGCTCAAGGCGAAGTCAGAGAACCTTCCTGGTCCCCTTACCTGAACTGACGCGGCGCTGCACGTTTTACTTAACACACTGGGGTTCATTAGGAGTTTCACGATGGAAATGCTGAAGTTTGGTAAGTTTGCTGCTCTGGCTCTGGCCATGGCTGTAGCTGTAGGTTGCTCGTCTAAAGGCGGTGATAACGCCGGCGAAGGCGCCGCTGTAGATCCAAACGCTGGTTACGGCGCTAACACTGGCGCTGTTGATGGCAGCCTGAGCGAAGAAGCTGCTCTGCGTGCTATCACTACGTTCTACTTCGAATACGATAGCTCGGACCTGAAGCCAGAAGCCATGCGCGCTCTGGATGTTCACGCTAAAGACCTGAAAGCCAACGGCGCTCGCGTCGTTCTGGAAGGCAACACCGACGAACGTGGTACTCGTGAGTACAACATGGCACTGGGCGAGCGTCGTGCGAAAGCCGTTCAACGCTACCTGGTACTGCAAGGTGTTTCCCCAGCTCAGCTGGAATTGGTTTCCTATGGCGAAGAGCGTCCAGTTGCTACCGGCAACGACGAGCAGTCCTGGGCTCAAAACCGTCGCGTCGAACTGCGTAAGTAATTTGACATGCGAACGTGCCGTCGTGCTTTAACCGTTTTGACTCTCACCCTTCCGCTTTTTGCGTGGGGTGCGGTTCCTGTGGTAGATGACAATTCTGGCTCTGGTAGCAGCAGTTATCCGCCAGCGGGTTATGGCACGTCCGGCGCCTATGCCGGGGGAGGGGTTACGGCCCCTGCCTCGGCACAGGGTCAGCTGTTCATGCAGCTGCAACAAATGCAGGACGAAATCGCGCGGTTGCGCGGTACGGTCGAGGTTCAGCAAAACGATATCCAGCGCATGAAGCAGGAAGCACTGGAGCGTTATCAGGAACTCGATCAGCGCATTAGCGCTGGAGCTGGAGCTGGAGCTGGCGGTGCGCCCGCAGCAGCAGCTACCAATAATTCTCAAGCCAGCGGCGATATACATGCCGGTGGTACGCCTGCTGCGCCTGCAAGTCAGGCGCCTGCGGCAAATGCGGAACCGGGTGATCCAGCGAAGGAAAAGGTCTATTACGACGCTGCCTTCGACCTGATCAAGGCCAAGGATTTCGACAGGGCCAGTCAGGCCTTCGCGGCTTTCCTGCGCAAATACCCGAACAGCCAATATGCGGGCAACGCTCAATACTGGTTAGGCGAAGTGAATCTGGCCAAAGGTGATCTGCAAGGTGCCGGTCAAGCCTTCGCCAAAGTCAGTCAACTGTACCCCAAGCATGCCAAAGTGCCGGACTCGCTCTATAAGCTTGCAGATGTTGAGCGTCGTCTCGGTCATACCGATAAGGTAAAAGGCATTTTGCAGCAGGTCGTCTCCCAATATCCGGGTACTTCGGCTGCACAGTTGGCTCAGCGGGACCTGCAGCGCATGTGATATGCGTATCGTCAGAGGTCATCTGACACCTGTCCTGTTAAAGAAAGCCGCGCTTGTCGCGGCTTTCTTGTTAGAATTCCGCACCCGAAATTCCGGCAATACATTCGCTTCCCTGAATCATGCGCATGCAGGTTCCTTGAAGTGCCTAACGGAGGCGGACGGCCTGTTTAGCTGTTACGCCCGTGGCTCATATGCAAGACACATTACGAATCACCGAAGTTTTTTACTCGCTGCAGGGTGAAACGCGCACCGCGGGCTTGCCCACTGTTTTTGTGCGTCTTACTGGCTGTCCGTTGCGTTGTCAGTATTGCGACAGCGCCTACGCGTTCAGTGGCGGCAGCATTCAGACCCTCGATGCGATCCTCGAGCAAGTGGCCGGTTACCGTCCGCGCTATGTCTGTGTGACGGGCGGCGAGCCCTTGGCCCAGCCCAATGCAATCCCTCTGCTCGAGCGTCTGTGTGACGCCGGCTATGAAGTGTCACTGGAAACCAGTGGCGCTCTGGATATCTCGGCGGTTGATCCGCGTGTCAGTCGTGTTGTCGATCTGAAGACGCCAGGCTCCAAAGAGGTCGGGCGCAACCGCTACGAGAACATCGAGCTGTTGACGCCCAACGACCAAGTCAAGTTTGTGCTCTGTTCCCGGGAAGACTACGACTGGGCGGTGTCCAAGCTGATTCAGTACGGCCTGGACCGGCGCGCTGGCGAAGTCTTGTTCTCTCCAAGTCATCATGAGTTGAAGGCGCGGGACCTGGCTGACTGGATCGTGGCAGACAATCTGCCGGTGCGCTTGCAAATGCAGCTGCATAAACTCCTCTGGGACGATGAGCCGGGGCGCTGATATGAGTGAATTACAGATGACTGAGAAAAGAGCGGTAATTCTATTGTCCGGTGGCTTGGACTCGGCCACCGTAGTAGCGATGGCGCTTGCCGATGGCTACACCTGCTACACCATGAGTTTCGACTACGGTCAGCGTCACCGTGCCGAGCTGGATGCAGCGGCACGCGTCGCTCGCGATCTGGGTGTGGTTGAGCACAAGGTCATTGGTCTTGATCTGAACGGTATCGGCGGGTCCGCGTTGACGGACAGCTCCATCGCCGTGCCTGAATCCCCTGGCGAAGGTATCCCGGTGACTTACGTCCCGGCACGTAATACGGTTTTTCTTTCGCTGGCACTCGGCTGGGCTGAAGTATTGGGTGCGCGGGATATCTTTATCGGCGTCAACGCAGTGGATTATTCCGGTTATCCAGACTGTCGTCCCGAATTTATCGAAGCATTCGAACGCATGGCCAATCTGGCGACCAAGGCTGGCGTGGAAGGACAGGGCTTTACTATTCAGGCCCCGCTGCAAAATTTGAGCAAGGCCGACATCGTCAAGGCTGGCATGCGTCTGGGCGTCGATTACGGGCTCACCGTTTCGTGCTATCAGGCCGATGATCAGGGCCGCGCATGCGGCAAGTGTGACAGCTGCCGCCTGCGCGCAGAAGGCTTTGCAAAGGCCGGTGTAGCTGACCCAACTCGCTATTTTTGATTTAAATTCAGATAGGTGTTGAATTAATCATAGAAATCAGTAATATACGCACCACGTCGGGTCGTTAGCTCAGTTGGTAGAGCAGTTGGCTTTTAACCAATTGGTCGTAGGTTCGAATCCCACACGACCCACCACTTTTTATGTCGACGTATTTATAAAGCTGGAAGGCCCATGAAAATGAGGATTTCCGGCTTTTTTTTTGCGTCTTTTTCAGGTGTACACTCGATATCCGCGCACAAGCGCATTGAGGTCCAGCGAACATGACGCAGGTTTCAGAACGCCTTCTGGTCCAGGCCCATCTAGACGCCAAGCAGCCGAAAGTGCTGAGCGTCGAAGAAGAAGCTTTTTACCGTGCTGCGATTGCTGCCGAGCTAAAGGCGCAAGACGCGGTGCTGGTTGCTCACTACTACTGTGATCCCGTCATCCAGGCCTTGGCTGAAGAGACCGGCGGCTGCGTGTCCGACTCGCTGGAGATGGCGCGTTTCAGTAATCAGCATTCGGCGAAAACCGTGTTGGTCGCAGGTGTGCGTTTCATGGGTGAGACGGCAAAAATCCTCAACCCGGAAAAGCGTGTGCTGATGCCGACGCTGGAAGCCACGTGTTCCCTGGACCTGGGTTGCCCGGTCGATGAGTTCTCGGCGTTTTGCGATCAGCACCCCGAGCGCACCGTGGTGGTGTATGCCAATACGTCGGCCGCGGTCAAAGCTCGCGCAGATTGGGTTGTGACCTCAAGTTGTGCGTTGGAAATCGTCGAAAGCCTGATGGATAACGGCGAAAAGATCATTTGGGCGCCAGACAAGCACCTGGGTCGTTACATTCAGCGCGAAACCGGTGCCGACATGCTGCTGTGGGACGGTGCCTGCATCGTTCACGAAGAGTTCAAATCCAAGCAACTGGCAGACATGAAAGCGCTGTATCCGGATGCCGCGATTTTGGTCCACCCCGAATCGCCGGAGGCCGTGATCGATCTGGCTGATGCTGTCGGTTCGACCAGTCAGTTGATCAAAGCCGCGCAAACGTTGCCGAACAAAATGTTTATCGTTGCGACTGATCGCGGCATTTTCTACAAAATGCAGCAGCTGTGCCCCGACAAAATCTTTATCGAAGCGCCAACGGCCGGTGAGGGTGCTGCATGCCGCAGTTGCGCGCATTGCCCCTGGATGGCGATGAACACCCTTGAGCGCACCTTGCAGTGTCTTCGTGAGGGCACTAACGAGGTTTTCGTCGACCCTGCACTGATTCCACGTGCCTTGCGGCCTCTGCAACGCATGCTGGATTTCACGCATGCAGCACGCATGAAACTGTCGGGTAATGCCTGATTCAGGACAAAACAGCGTGCAAAAAAAGCCCGACCATTGAGTCGGGCTTTTTGTATCGGGCAGAAAATCGTACCTAGTTCATCATTTCCTTGAGCATCCGCTCCTGTTCGATCAACTCCTTCTGCCGGGCGTCGATGCGCGAAGCCAGCTGGAAGTTGTTGTTCGAGCGACGCTTGGCGAACTCCAGTTGTTGCAGGGCTTGCTTGTAGTCGCCGGTGAGCGCGAAGAACTCTGCGCGTGCCTGACTTGAGCCCACCATGTCGCCAGACAGGCCGCGGGTGTCCGCAACGAGGTTCCAGATGTCAGGGTCGGCGGGGCGCGCCTTCAACAACACTTCAAGCGCTTTTCCGGCATCGGCAGGGCGATTTTGCTTGAGCAGCAAATCAACGTGGACCTGGTTCAGTGGATAATTGTCCTGATACAACTTCAGCATCCGGTCAGCCCGTTGCTGGGCGTCGGCCATTCGATTGTTTGTAACATCCAGATCAATCTGCGCCAGGTTGTAGGTAATGTCGTTCGGGTCTTTGGCCAGCAGCGGCTTAAGATTTTCTCGCGCCTCGTTGAGTTGCCCGGCTTTGATCTGGGCAATCGCCAAGCCGTACCGCGCGGCTTCGGATTTTGGGTTTTCGTCGAGCTGCGCGCGGAAGCGTTTTGCCGCTATCCCTGGCGTCTCTTCATAGAAAAGCGCGACGCGCGCGCGCATCAACTCATAGCGAAGGCTGTCTTCTTTACCGCCGATTTTTTCCTGCTCGGCACGGTTGCGGGTGTCGGCAATACGCGATTCAGTGACCGGGTGAGTCAGCAGAAACTCTGGCGGCTTGGCATCGAAGCGGTACTGGCGCATCAGTCGTTCGAACATGCTCGGCATCGCGCGAGGGTCATAACCGGCTTTTTCCAGGTTGATGATGCCGATGCGGTCGGCCTCTTGCTCGTTTTGCCGCGAGAAGCGCTGCTGCTCCTGGATCGCCGCCGCCTGCGAGCCCATGATCGTCGCGATGCCTGCGTCACCTGCACCTGCGGCCGCGATAACGATCCCGGCCAGCATGGCGGCAAGGACTGGAACCTGCATCCGTTGTTGGGCCTCGATGCCGCGAGCAAAGTGGCGCTGGGACAAGTGAGCCAGTTCGTGAGCCAGTACCGCGGCGTACTCGGCTTCGGACTGGGCATTGAGGAATAATCCGCCGTTGACCCCGACAATCCCGCCCGGCGCGGCAAATGCGTTCAGCTCCCGGCTGTTTATCAGGATGAATTCCAGGCGTCGATCCTGCAGTTGACTGGTTTCGGCCAGGCGATAGACCGTGGTCTCGACGAAATCCTTAAGCTGCGGGTCGGACAGCTGCGCGACCTGACCGCGCAGCAGGCTCAGCCAGGCGCGGCCCAGTTGATGCTCTTGTTGCGGAGAGACGATGGCTGAGCTGGCGTCGCCAAGTGACGGCAGGTCGTCGGCGAAACTCGGCGAGGCGAGCAGGCACGCGAGCGTCAACAGGGTAGGGCGCAGAAGTTTCATGCACAGAGCTCTAGGCAATCAAAGAACCCTTACTGTAGCTGGCTCAATGGCTTGCTGACCAGAGTGGGGTATTCTTGCAACTGTGTACGAAACATCCGTCGTCGTTATTTGACGGCGCATAACGCGATTCGATGTGCCTGCCTGGAGAGAAACGATGTCTGACGCTGTAGAGCGGCCCGAGGCCTGTGACGCTGAGCTCGACGCCAGTGGCCTGAATTGTCCGCTGCCGCTGCTCAAGGCCAAGCTGGAACTTAATCGCCTGGCCAGTGGTGCGATCCTTAAAGTCACCGCGACTGATGCGGGTTCTCAACGCGATTTCCGAACGTTTGCCAAGCTTGCAGGCCATACCTTGCTCCTTGAAGAGGTTGCGGACGGCGTTTATCGCTACTGGTTACGTAAAGCCTGATGATTCCCGCAGTCAATTCTTTGCGCTATTGATTGTTACCCATGATGACTGCCTGAAGGATTCTTGATGTTCAACGTGCTACGCGACTGGATACAGCGCTACTTCTCCGATGAGGAGGCTGTGGTGTTGGCGGTATTGTTATTTTTGGCGTTCACGGCCGTTCTGACGCTCGGTGGCATGCTTGCGCCGGTGTTGGCGGGGTTGGTGCTGGCATTTCTGATGCAGGGCGTGGTCAGCTTCCTGGAGCGTCTGCGCGTGCCGGAGCTGTTCGCGGTCGGGCTGGTCTTCGCGTTGTTCATGAGCGTGCTGTTGGTGTTTTTGTTGGTATTGGTGCCGTTGCTCTGGCATCAAGTGATCACCCTGTTCAACGAGTTGCCGGGCATGCTCGCCAAGTGGCAATCGCTGCTGCTGTTGCTGCCTGAGCGTTATCCACATCTGGTCTCGGATGAGCAGGTGCTCCAGGCTATCGAGGTTGCGCGCGGTGAAATCGGCAAGTTCGGCCAGTGGGCGCTGACATTCTCGCTTTCCAGTCTGCCCTTGTTGGTCAACATCATGATCTACCTGGTGTTGGTGCCGATCCTGGTGTTCTTCTTCCTCAAAGATCGCAACATGATCGGAAGCTGGTTTCGTGGTTATCTGCCACGCGAACGGGCCCTCATTACCCGAGTGGCTCAGGAAATGAACCGGCAGATCGCCAATTACATTCGCGGCAAGGTGATTGAGATATTCGTCTGCGGAGGCGTCACGTACATAGCGTTCGTCGCGTTGGGGCTCAATTACGCAGCCTTGTTGGCGATGTTGGTGGGCGTGTCGGTGGTGGTGCCGTATGTCGGTGCGGTGGTGGTCACAGTGCCGGTCGCGTTAATCGCCTTGTTCCAATGGGGTTGGAGCGATCAGTTCATCTACTTGATGACGGCCTACGGCGTGATTCAGACGCTTGATGGCAATGTGCTGGTGCCGCTGCTGTTTTCCGAGGCGGTCAACCTGCACCCGGTCGCGATTATCTGCGCCGTGTTGCTGTTTGGCGGGCTGTGGGGCTTCTGGGGCGTTTTCTTTGCGATTCCGCTGGCTACCCTGTTCAAAGCCGTGATCGATGCCTGGCCGCGCAAAGAGCCCACTGTGGCGCCGCTGTTGTAAGCGAGGGGTGACGCTTTCGCTGCAAGCTACTTCAATGTGTGCTGGCAGCGAATGTCTGTAACGGCAATCAGCCGTTATTCAAACGCTGGGCTTGCTCAAGCACCGCATCCACATGGCCGGGCACTTTTACGCCGCGCCACTCTTGGCGCAGTACGCCGTCTTTGTCGATCAGAAACGTACTGCGATCTACACCAAGGTATTCCTTGCCGTAGAGTTTTTTCAGCTTGATCACGTCGAACAGCTGGCACAGGGCTTCATCTTTGTCCGAAATCAATTCGAACGGGAACGCCTGCTTGAGCTTGAAGTTCTCGTGAGATTTCAAGCTGTCGCGTGAGACGCCGAACACCACGGTGTTGGCCGCTTCAAACGCAGCGTGTTGATCGCGAAACCCCTGACCCTCTGTGGTGCAGCCCGGCGTACTGTCTTTGGGGTAAAAATAAATCACCACCTGCTGGCCCTTGAGCCCGGCCAGACTGATGGTCTGTCCGCTGGTGGCCTGCGCCTGAAAGTCGGCGACAGGTTGGTCTAGGGCGATGGCCATTAATGTTTCCTTACATGGGAGCTTGTGGGCGCCAAGGTTCGATCAGCGCATCGAGATTCAACGCATCGGCGAAATCGAGGAACTGATCACGCAACCAGCTGATCTGGATACCGGCAGGCAATGTGACGGTGAAGGTCGCATTGAGCATGGTGCCGCCTGTCTGAGGCGCCTGATACGTATCGCAGATGAGGTTTTCCAGTTCGACGTTATGGTCGATGAAGAACTGGCATAGCTCATTAATGATATCCGGGCGATAGACCGAGCTGACGTAAGCCACATAAGGCAGGGCCTCAGGGCGGATTTCAAGGCTGGCGCTGCGCACGACACTGACGGTGAAGGCGTGTTTCTTCGACAGGCTGGACAGGCTCGTTTCCAGTCGAGCCAATGCATCCCAGTTGCCTGAAACCTGAAGAATCAGCGCACTGCATTCGCCGTGACGAGTCAGACGTGAGCTCACCACTGAACAGCGGTTTTCATGACTGGCGCGGCACAGCACGTTGGTCAGCTCCATTGGGTTTGCGCCAAGGGCACTGATGACAAGGAATTGTTCGCGAACTGTGGGGGTGGACGACATGCAGCATTCCTAAGCGATGAGCGGTCAGTACATACGTTGGCTTGCACGGCCGATTCGACAGTCTTTTCGCTCCTGACCTCGACCCGGGCCCCGACGCTGCTTGCCTTCATGGCTAAGCCATGGTGGGTTGCGACGACGCTGGAGCATGGGTTCTGGCGGCAAAATCGACTGATTGAATACGCTTCGCAGGTGACCAGTACCGACCAAAGACAGAAGGGTAGCGAAAAGCATCGCTCAGGGGAATGCTCGTAGCATGGTACTTCGCTTGTACAAGGCTGATGGCGCCAGTACCATTACCGCTCTCTTTTTCCGGCAGGAGCGGTTGCATGATTGCGGGCAGTATGGTGGCACTGGTCACACCCATGGATGCAAATGGTCGTCTCGACTGGGACAGCCTGAGCAAACTGGTGGACTTCCACCTGCAAGAGGGCACCAACGCCATTGTGGCGGTCGGCACCACTGGTGAGTCGGCCACACTCGACGTCAGCGAGCACATCGAAGTGATTCGTCGCGTGGTAGCCCAGGTTGCAGGGCGTATCCCGGTTATAGCGGGTACAGGCGCGAACTCCACTCGCGAAGCGGTCGAACTGACCAAAAATGCGAAAAACGCCGGCGCCGACGCGTGCCTGCTGGTAACGCCTTATTACAATAAACCGACGCAAGAAGGGCTGTATCAGCACTTCAAGTTCATCGCCGAAGCGGTCGACATCCCGCAGATCCTTTACAACGTCCCAGGCCGTACGGCGTGCGACATGTTGGCGGACACCGCCGTGCGCTTGTCCACAGTGCCGAACATCATCGGCATCAAGGAAGCCACAGGCGATCTGCAGCGCGCCAAAGACATCCTTGCACGCGTCAGCAGCGACTTCCTGGTGTACTCCGGTGATGACGCCACTGCAGTCGAACTGATGTTGTTGGGGGGTAAAGGCAATATCTCGGTGACCGCAAACGTGGCCCCGCGTGCCATGAGCGATCTGTGTGCGGCGGCCATGCGTGGCGATGCAGTCACGGCGCGGGCGATTCACGAAAAACTGATGCCACTCAATAAAACCCTGTTTATTGAGTCCAACCCTATTCCCGTGAAATGGGCGCTGCATGAGATGGGCTTGATACCAGGCGGTATCCGTCTGCCGCTCACCTGGCTCAGCGAGCCTTGCCACGAACCGCTGCGTCAGGCCCTGCGCCAGTCCGGCGTATTGGTTTAATGAGGAAGTATTACGCAATGAAGCGAATGGCCGGACTTTCCGCACTTGCCTTGATCATCTCCAGCACCAGCGGTTGCGGTTGGCTGTGGGGTCAAGATGGTTACTTCCGTGATCGCGGCAGTGATTATCTGGATGCGTCCCAAACGGCGCCCATGCAAATGCCACCTGATCTCGCCGCCGCCAAGCGTCTGGACCCACTGCTGCCGATTCCGCGTAACGTGGCTGACGACACTGCCAAGGGCGAGTACGTAGTCCCTCGTCCGTTGCCTTTGTCGGCGGTTGCCGATTTCAGCGATTTCAGCTTGCAGAAAAGTGGCGGCTCCAGCTCGATTCTGGCTCAGCGCGCGCCTGCCGAAGTCTGGCCGATAGCGCATCAGTATTTCGAAGACAACGGTTTCCGTATTGCCGAAGATCGTCCGCAAACGGGTGAGTTCAACACCAGCTGGCAGCGTATCGACGAACTTTCCGCCACAATGGCCAAGCGCCTGACTGCCGGCGGTGCGTCAGCTGATTCGGAAACGCGTGTGCGTGTTCGTATCGAGCCAGGCGTGCAGCGCAATACCAGTGAAATCTATGTCGTCAGCGTTGATCGTCCTGCTGGCAGCACCGCCAATACAGATTTCCCGGCGCGTACCACCAATCTGGCGCTCGATTCGACTCTGACCGATGACTTGCTTGCCAGCATGAGCCGTAGCGCGGCGAAGGGCGGCTCTATTTCCCTGCTGGCCGCACGTGACTACGATACGCCGAACCGCGTGGCGTTGAGCGTAGACGGCAGTGGCAACCCGGTACTCAACCTCGGTGCCGATCTGGACCGCGCATGGTCGAGCGTCGGTCGTGCGCTGGATCAGGGCGAGTGGCGTGTGGAAGACATCAACCGCAGCCTGGGTCTTTACTACATCAACCTGGCAGAGAAGGCACAGAAGCCTGAAAACGAGCCTGGTTTCTTTGGTCGCCTGTTCGGTAGCAAACCGGCCAAGGAAGAAATCGAAGCCCGTGCCGAGCGTTATCAAGTCCGCTTGAGCAAAGTGGGTGACAACGTGCAGGTCACTGTCGAGAAGAACATCACTACCGTAGCGCCTGCCGATGTAGCGCGCCGCATATTGGGTGTCATTCAAGATAACCTCGGTTAAGTGCGCTTCGCTGTTCTAGGCAGTGGTAGCCGAGGGAACGGCACGCTGGTAGCAAGCAATGACACGTATGTGCTGGTGGATTGCGGTTTCTCCTTGCGGGAAACCGAGCGACGTCTGGCTCGTCTGGGCGTCAGTCCCCATCAGTTGAGTGCCATTCTGGTGACCCATGAACATGCCGATCATGTGCATGGCGTGGGTTTGCTGTCGCGGCGCTACAATTTACCGGTGTACCTCAGCAGTGGCACCCTTCGCGGGATGCGTAAACCTGTAGAAGCCGCAGGGTTTCTGTCAGGCGGTCAGGGCCTGCAGCTGGGGGCGTTGCACATCAATGTGGTGTCGGTTGCCCACGACGCACTTGAGCCGACGCAGTTTGTGTTCAGTAATGGTCAGCGCCGATTTGGTCTGTTGACCGACCTTGGCTCTTACTGCTCCTCGGTGCTACAGAGCTATCACGGTCTGGACGCTTTGATGATCGAAGCGAACCACTGCCGCGATATGCTGGCCAGAGGTCGTTACCCGTACTTTTTGAAAGAGCGGGTCGGCGGCGAACTGGGACATTTGAACAATCATCAGGCCGCCAACCTGGTGAGCGAGTTGGGGTGGCAAGATTTACAGCACTTGGTGCTGGCCCATCTCAGCAGCAAGAACAACCTGCCGCAGCTGGCCCGGCAATGTTTTGTCGACACCCTCGGGTGCGATGCAGACTGGCTGCAAGTGGCCGATCAAGATTCAGGGCTCGACTGGCGATATATCGCCTAGTGTCCCAAACGGGCGCCTGGCCCAACTACTTTAGCAAGCGGAGCCCATCATGGAAAAACGTGAAGAACTCTACCGCGGCAAAGCCAAATCGGTGTACACCACCGACGACGCTGACCGCTTGATCCTGCTGTTTCGCAACGACACGTCGGCGTTCGACGGCAAGCGTATTGAACAGCTCGACCGCAAAGGCATGGTGAACAATAAGTTCAACGCCTTCATCATGCAAAAGCTCGAAGAAGCGGGTATCCCAACCCAATTCGATAAGCTGCTGGGCGATAACGAATGCCTGGTCAAAAAACTCGAGATGATCCCGGTCGAATGCGTCGTGCGTAACTACGCCGCCGGTAGTCTGGTCAAACGCCTGGGCATCGAAGAGGGTACCAAGCTCAATCCTTACACCTTCGAGCTGTTCCTCAAGGACGACGCGAAGGGCGACCCGTTCATCAACGAATCCCACGTAGTGGCGTTCGGTTGGGGCACCGCCGAACAACTGGTTCGGATGAAAGAGCTGTCCCTGAAGGTCAATGAAGTCCTGAGCAAGCTGTTCGACGACGCTGGCCTGCTGCTGGTCGACTTCAAACTCGAATTCGGCGTATTCCACGGCCAGATCGTCCTCGGTGACGAATTCAGCCCGGACGGCTGCCGTCTGTGGGACAAAGAAACCCGCAAGAAAATGGACAAAGACCGCTTCCGCCAGGGCCTCGGTGACGTTATCGAAGCCTACGAAGAAGTCGCAAAACGCCTCGGCGTACCGCTTTAACGCAAAAAGTTACGCAAGCGCCTGATAGCACGCGAAAATTTCCCTCGCAGGGGGTTCGCCTTCTGCACCTGAGCTGTTATCATGCGCGCCGTTGGAGAGATGCCAGAGTGGCCGAATGGGACGGATTCGAAATCCGTTGTACTGGCGACAGTACCTAGGGTTCGAATCCCTATCTCTCCGCCATTATTGATTAACGAAAAGCCCCTGTAATCGTGAAGATTACAGGGGCTTTTTCGTTTCTGTCGAACGCGTGGACTGGCACCGTTTAGCTGGACGCCCGCCCTGATTTTCGGGATGCAGCTCAGGGCGGGGCTCTATTGACGATTAAAGGCTGTTTAGCTCAAAAAGCCGGTGCTGACCGCGACAATCAGGAAAATACCCAGTGCTGCCCGGTAAATTACGAAGGGCCAAGTAGAGAATCTTTCCAGAAACTTCATCAGGCCCCAGATGGCGCAAAATGCCGACACGCTGGCGATCACCAGGCCGAAAATCAGGTGTGACCACGCTTCGGCCGGGATATGCGCATGAAACAGCACCCACAGCTCTTTCAGACCGGCTAGCGCGATAGCGGGCAGCCCAAGCAGGAATGAGAAGCGCGCGGCCTCTTCGCGTTTGAAGTTAAGAAAAAGCGCTGCGGTGAGTGTTGAACCTGAGCGGGAAACGCCGGGTATCAAGGCGCCAATCTGTGCAATGCCGACGATTAATGCATCCCGCAGGCGCATCTCTCCCACTGTGCGGCGATGGCGACAGCTAAGTTCAGCCGCAGCCAGCAGAACGGCCATCACAACGCATGAGATACCAATCACCATCAGGCCTCTTAATGGTGAGTCGCACGCATTGAGTGTCGACGACAAGGCCAGGCCTGCGATACCAATAGGGATGGTCGCAAGCACAATGGCAACTGCCAGCTTGAATGACTGGTTGCTGAAGTCACGCCGTTGCACGGCACCGATGCTTCCAGTGACGACTTCCCGCACGTCACGCCAGAAATAGCTGACGACCGCAGCCAGCGCGGCCAACTGCATGGCTGCGGAAAACGCCGAGCCGGGATCGGGCCAGCCGAGAAGGGCCGGTACGATTCGCATGTGTGCAGTGGATGAAACGGGTAATAACTCGGTGATGCCTTGAATGATGCCCAGGATGCCAATTTGCATGTAATCCAGAGAAGCAAAGCCAATATCAAGGCCGCTGGAGCAGACGTTTGTCAAAGTTTTTTCCTAAAGAATAAGGTTTCTCCACTCTCCGAAAAGCACCAAGCGATGCTTGGATAATCTCGGTAATGGACAAAGGATCCTGAGCTGAACCGCTACGTCCGGCGGTCGTTTATGGTGACAAAGAGCCGAATAATCGTTTTGTTTTTAAGGGTTCTCTACCTGCTGTCGAGATCATTACTGTTAACCCGGAGCGCCAGCGAAAGCGCGTTTTAGAGGGCGACGACTTCCTCCAACAGGCGGAGTCTAGCTGAGATTTTACGCGACTCTCCGCTAAGAAATAATTAGTTTTTCTCGCGCAGGAGGGGGCGCAGCCAGCCACTGGCAGGCCTGAGGCTGTATATGACCTGCGCTCATAAAGTTAGGACGAAAGGTTACTAGACCCTTAAAACGTGTTTTGTTAAAAATAGACCTGCTCGGCCCCACCTTGAACTAGCCGGTAGGAAACGGGGTGGTAGGCGGGCGACCAACCTCCATTTATCTAAATGGAAACAATCCAACATTGAGTTGGGTGATGATCAATGGGCCCGAATGCCGACCTGAGGGTAAATTGCTGCGCATTTGGCCAACTGCTGTTCCAGCACACGCGCATTGGGCTCATTGATCTCTTTTACTCCCTCCCTCTATCCCGCCAACGCCGCATGATTGTGCGCGATGACCATGTCACTTGCCGGTTGGCGTGATTCGGGTTTGTGGGCTAATGATTAAGTTGAGCACATCACCGACGATCAGGGAGAGCGAAATGGCATCCGTAGACAGACCGCACTCGATTAATTACGTCCATCCAAACGGCAGGGACGCGATGATTGATTTCGAGTGGGGCGACCCAGGCGATCCAATCCCAAAGGGGCTTCGCATTACTGTGAAGTACGCCGAGGACAATATTCATAATCTGCATGAAAAAGCGATTTACAAGAGCTTCGAAGATGCAAAAAAACAGGGCATCAAGCTGGCGACCAATATGATTGACCAGGCGGACAGACTTTAGGTCTGTCGGCCACTGATACGGCCTCGCGTGACAGGCGTCAGTCTTCCGGGTCGATTTCGTCTTCCGGTTCTCGCCTGGCTTGCAGATCGGCCATGGCGGTGGCGATGAAGCCAGCGTTTCCCTCGACCACGGCGAGCTGCGTCATGATGGCTGCCGACACCTCTGGCGATCCATGCTGATCAATCCATGCGCGGATCTCATTCACGGCAGAACCGAGGGCGGTGATGTTTTGATTGAGTCGGTTGAGCAGGGCGAGGGTGGGGTCGTTGGGCAGATTGCTGGACATGCTGGCTTCTCCATTGAGATTGACGACGGCTGTCTGCGTCGAAAATGTCGTTGCCTGCTCTGGCGACAGTGGAGAACACCTGCAACCCGCGCAGCCTGATCTAAGAGGGGGGGGGGGCGTTGGCGCTGGATAATCAAGCGAGGCCGACACATCCCCGTGCCGGCCTGAAAATGTCTTTAGCGGAAAGGTGACGTGAGGCAGGCAGCCCCGTTAAACCTTTCCACGCTGAATGCCTTTAATGTACAGATTAATGTACAGATTGCCTGGCAGATTTCCCGGCGGGCTTATTGATAGAACCGAGAATGCTTTTAATACGTTGCCACTCTACGCGCGCTTCGACGTACTTTTTTTCGGCTCTTCTTTTTGCAGTTGAAAATTCGTTCCAGACGTCTGGATTCAGCGTTTCTTTCTTGAGAAGCGAATACGCATGATTATCAAGTTGATCCGCTTCAAAGAAAAGTTGGTTGCTCCTTGTTGCTGCTTCTTCCCAGCTGACACCGGTGACTTTCTTGAATTTATCGTGAATCATTCTGAGCTCCTTTTTTCAATCTCGAAGGGCGTTGTAACTTGGGTTAAACCCTTCGTTGGGCAAAAAATTCCACCCGTTGAATCTTCCTGGTAAAAGACGACAACTCGCTCCTAAGCGACGCCCGATGAGTCACCATTTTTACACTGAATTAAACAAAATTGAACGGTTATTACCCTCTCCGCGATAGGCGGTTTTTACCGCTCTAGCGTGCACTTTTCGCGCTATCGGGCTGACAGTCCCGCGTATAAAAAACTACTTTTGGTGGACTGCTGTGGTCGATTCGAGCATCCGCGACCGTGTCGTTGCGGGTGCCATCTCGGCTGTCATCAAGTTGTACGATGATCACCCTGCTGCAATGGCTCGACCACGAGTAAGATAAGTAGCGCAATCTCGTCCCTTGAGATTGCTGAGGCGGGTTGAATAGAGAGCCGTCAGGCTCCGGCTGTCCGCCTTGGTTTCGTATCGAAAATTTCAGAGTAAAACGGAAAAAGGCGATCACTGAACATGAACAAAACCTCGCGTCCTTTATATATTTCCTACGCCGGCCCTTCGCTGCTGGAGATGCCGCTGCTGAACAAAGGCAGTGCTTTCACGCCGCAGGAGAGGGTCGAGTTCAACTTGATCGGGCTGCTGCCGCAGAACGTGGAGACGATCGAAGAGCAAGTGGCTCGGGTTTTCAGCCAGTACAACCAATGCGCCAGCGACCTCGACAAGCACATTTATCTGCGCTCGATTCAGGACAACAACGAGACGTTGTTCTTCCGTCTGCTCGACTCGCACCTGGATGAAATGCTGCCGATCATCTACACGCCGACGGTTGGCCAGGCGTGTCAGGAGTTCTCGAAAATCTATCGCACCCATCGGGGACTGTTTGTCTCGTATCCGGAGCGCGACCGTATTGACGACATTCTGCGCAGCGCGACCAAGGACCAGATCAAGATCATCGTAGTCACTGACAGTGAGCGAATTCTCGGCCTGGGCGACCAGGGCATTGGCGGCATGGGCATCCCCATCGGCAAGTTGTCCCTCTACACCGCGTGCGGCGGGATCAGCCCGGCCTACACGTTGCCGATTGTGCTCGACGTCGGTACCAACAACCGCGAATTGCTGGACGACCCGATGTACATGGGCTGGCGCCATGAGCGGGTAACCGGTCAGGAGTACGAAGAATTTGTTGCGATGTTCATCGAGGCAGTGCAGCGTCGCTGGCCTGACGTATTGCTGCAGTTCGAAGACTTCGCCCAATCGAATGCGATGCCATTGCTGAATAAGTACAGGGACCAATTGTGCTGCTTCAACGATGACATTCAAGGTACTGCTTCGGTCGCGGTGGGTACGTTACTTGCGGCCTGCAAAGCCAAGGGCGAGACCCTCGGCGAGCAGGTGGTGGTGTTTGTCGGTGCCGGTTCGGCAGGCTGTGGCATTGCCGAACACATCATTGCAGCGATGCAGATACAAGGGCTGAGTGAGAGCGAAGCACGCAAGCGCATTTTCATGGTCGACCGCTATGGCTTGCTGACCGAGAACATGACGGGCCTGCTGGAATTCCAACAGCGCCTGGCGCAGAAAACCGCTGATGTAGCGGGCTGGGCAGGCGACGAAGGGTTCCCGCAATTGCTCGATGTGGTCACCCACGCCAATGCCACCGTAATGATTGGCGTGTCGGGCCAGCGCGGATTATTTACCGAACAGGTGGTCCGCGAAATGCACAAGCATTGCGCCAAGCCGTTGGTGATGCCGATGTCCAACCCAACGTCTAAAGTCGAGGCCACGCCGGAGGAAATCCTGCGCTGGACCGATGGCAACGCCCTGGTCGCCACCGGCAGCCCGTTTGCTCCGGTATCGATCAATGGCCGTACGGTCCATATTGCTCAATGCAACAACTCTTACATTTTTCCCGGGATTGGCTTGGGCGTCATCGCAAGCAAAGCCTCGAGAATCACCGATAAAATGTTGATGGCCGCGTCCAACGCCTTGGCGGAGTGCTCGCCGATGGTGACGGGGCTGGGCGATGCAGTGTTGCCACCGATCAAGGATATCCAGGCAGTCAGCAGGAAAATTGCCTTGGCGGTCGCCAAGCAGGCTCAGGCTGACGGCGTGGCATTGGAAACCTCAGAAGATGTATTGCTCGCGGCAATCGAGCGCAACTTCTGGATGCCTAACTACCGCGACTATCGCCGCAAGTCTGTTTAATCGTCATCCGGCTTAAAAACCGTTGATAAAGGCCGCTGCAAGGCAACTTGCAGCGGCCTTTCGTTTTCTTGGAGAAAGCATAGGATGGCCCCGGACAACAAAACAATAAGAAGACCAGCGAGGGCTGCATGCAAGCGACGAGTGAGCCGTATGACTATGTGATTGTCGGTGCCGGACCCGCGGGCTGCCTGCTGGCCAATCGGCTTTCGCAAAACCCTGCACACCGCGTGCTGTTACTTGAAGCCGGCGGGCTGGACAACTACCCCTGGATCCACATCCCGGTCGGCTATCTCTACTGCATCGGCAACCCACGTACCGATTGGTGCTTCAAAACTGAAGCTGAACCCGGGCTTAATGGTCGTTCGCTCAACTACCCCCGAGGCAAAGTGCTGGGCGGCAGTTCATCCATCAACGGCATGATTTATATGCGTGGCCAGGCTCGTGATTATGATGACTGGGCGGCGCAAGGCAATGTGGGCTGGGGCTGGAAAGAGGTATTGCCGTTATTCAAACGCTCAGAAAATCACTACGCCGGCGACTCTGCCATGCATGGCGCGGGGGGCGAATGGCGGGTTGAACAGCAGCGATTATCGTGGGGCATTCTGGACGCTTTTCGCCAGGCTGCAGCGCAGACCGGCATCGAGTCTATCGACGACTTTAACGGCGGTGACAATGAAGGTTGCAGTTACTTCCAGGTCAATCAGCGGCGTGGCGTGCGCTGGAATGCTTCCAAGGCATTTTTGCGACCTGTCGCACAGCGCAAGAATCTGACAGTCCTCACCGGCGTGGAAGCGTCCCGTATCGAATTCGAGAACGGCCGCGCGAGTGCCATCGTTGCGCGTGTTCAGCAGCACGAGCAGCACCTGCGCGCTCGCCGCGAGATCATTCTGTGTTGCGGGGCCATCGGTTCGCCAGCGCTGTTGCAGCGTTCGGGCATCGGTCCGCGACCCTTGCTTGAGAAGCTCGGTATCGGTGTGCGCCATGAGTTGCCAGGCGTAGGGAGCAATCTGCAGGATCATCTTCAACTGCGGTTGATCTATCAGATCAGTAACGGTCAGACCCTCAATCAGATGGTCGGCAGCCTTTGGGGCAAGATGAACATGGGCCTGCGTTACGCGATCAATCGCAGCGGTCCATTGGCGATGGCGCCAAGCCAATTGGGCGCCTTCGCCCGCTCGGACCCTGAGCAGCGCTCGGCCAATCTTGAATATCACGTGCAACCGTTATCGCTGGAGCGCTTCGGTGAGCCGTTGCACAGTTTTGCCGCGTTCACTGCTTCAGTCTGCAATCTGCGGCCCCAGAGTCGCGGGACGGTCGAGATTCGTTCTGCCCTTGTGGATGAGCCGCCTTCGATTCGCCCTAACTATTTAAGCCATGAAGCCGATCTCCATGTGGCGGCCGATGCGATACGCCTGACCCGGCGGATTGTCGCGGCGCCTGCGTTGGCGAGTTTTCAGCCGGTGGAATATCTGCCTGGCGCGAGTCTGCAAAGCGAAGAACAACTGCGTCAGGCCGCCAGTAGCATTGGCACGACGATTTTTCATCCTGTCGGCACCTGCAAGATGGGGCAGGGCAGCGACGCTGTTGTCGATGATCGTCTGCGGGTGCGAGGTATCAGTGGTTTGCGCGTGGTGGATGCGTCGATCATGCCGACGATTGTGTCGGGCAACACCTGTTCGCCGACCCTGATGATCGCCGAGAAGGCTGCGGAGATGATTCTTGCTGACGGGGCTGCGATCAGACCAGGATAAAGGTGCGACGCCAACGCCATGCCGAGCAAAAAGGAAGATTGAAAGACAGGCTGGCGCGAATGGCGCAATCGACGGATGAGAGGGGATCAACGCGCCAGCGCCAGCCTATAGGGGAAAACGCTGAATGACTTCAGCGTTCCAATCACAACGAGAGGTCAGGCTTTAGAACTTCGCTTCCACATCCAACTGCAGGGTGTTGGTTTTGGCGTCGGTCTGGGTGCGGCTGGCGTAATCTGCGTCAGCCATGTAGTAAGTGGCGCCGAGTGCGAAGTTCTTGTCGATGTCGTAACCCACTTTGAACTTGTGCCCACGCGAACCGGTGGTGCCGTTGGCGAAGTCAGAGTCGGTGAAGGCGCCGACCACCGCGTTGCGCTGAACATCGCGGTAGTTGTAATCGAGGTTGAAGACATACAGGCGCGTCTTGAAGCCCGTCAGCCAAGCGGTGTCCTGGTCGCTGCTGGTCCCGCCGTTGACAACATATTGCCCATAGAGCGTGAGCGGTACTGGCAGGTTGCTGATGTCCACCTGACCGAAGCCTTCGTACAGTCGGAAGTCGGTAGTGGAGTTGCCGTTGACAGCCAGCGCGCAAGGTGTGGTCGTCGTTGTGCAGCGGCTGTCCTTGTCGTTGTCATAGGCATAGACGCTGCCGCCCAAGGTGACCTTGAGGCTATCGGTCGGCGCGAAGCGAGCACCGAGCTGACCTGCATACAGGCGCAGGTCGTGGCGGAATTGCACGCCATCGCCATCGACGTTGTCTTTGAGCGTGTAGTGACCGGCGCTGCCGAACAGCTCGGTTTTGCCGCCAAGCGGGTATTTGTAAGTGGCAGCCAAACCTTCGGGGTTGATGTCGTTATCCCAGATAATATCGCCCATGCTCACCCACGGCTGGGACATTTTACCGCCGATCAGGTGAAGGTTTTCCACCGCTTTGGGGTGGAAGTCGATATAGGCCTGGTCCAACCAGATTTGTTTCTTGTCGAAGTAGTTATCCAGGTCCTGGTTGGTGGAGCGGGCATCATCGCCGCCGCCAGTGGCGATGCGGATACCGGTGTCGACCTGCGGGTTGATTTCGCTATAGGCACCCAAGCGAGCACGGATGCGTTGGCGGTTCTTGTCACGGCCACCGTTGTTGGATTCGCCGTCGATCTTGACGGTCTCCTGGCGCACGCGGACATCGCCCTTGAACTGGGTCTTGGCAGCCCAAGCCACTTTTTGCTCGAACGCGGTCAGGTCATCTTTCTTGATCTGTTGGGAGGCAGCCTGTTGCTGGGCTTGCTGATCTTTGCTCAGCTCGGTTTGCAGCTCAGCATACTGTGCGGGCGAGATGGAGCCATTGGCCTTGAGCATTTCGAGCAGTTTTGCATCGACTGCGGCACTGGCTGGAACGCTCATGGCCAATACCATGCCACCACAAAGTCCCGCTGCAATTCGTGTAGAAACAAAACGCATATTGATCTCCAAATTTATGATGAGGTGACATAGGCCTCCTCAGGAAAAGCTGGCGCTTTCCGCACGCGCCATGAGGGGTTAGTAACCCCTCGTTCTAAAAACTGGCGCCAGTATTACCGGAGATCATTACAGAAAAGTGGCAGAGTGATAGCAGATTGGTGACACGGCCGTTTGACCGAAAAGGCTTGATCTAGAGCCGCTGGTGACATAGGAAGGAAGCGCAATTACGCCCAGACGGCGTAGCGCATTTTCGGGTTTTGATACGGCCGATGGAGGGCGTATCAATCTCACCATCAGTTCATTTTCCCTCGGACCATCCCCTCTTGTGCCTTAAGCAAAAGGGCGAGCTGGCGCCTGATCGCGAGCCCTATGGCTTGTCTTCGTTAAGAAGTGCCGTTCAAGTAAGTACGCTGCCTGAATAAACCTGAATGGGGTTTATCAAAAGACGGGTTTTGGTTTGGCGTGAGCGCGCGCATGGATGTTTTTGCGAATATTTAACCAGAAAGAAGGAGGCATTAATGATATTCAAAATAACGCTGAAGTGTGCCTGTAAAACCAATCGACTTGGCCTGGCACTAACCAAGCATTGGTGCGTATAAATGTTTATCCGGTATTTATACAGAATGCTTTGGCGCGCAGCTAAAAAATATCAGTTTGTAGGAAAGGTCTCTCGCGAATAACGGAATTGTACTTCAGGGTGTACTGAATCGGTGGGGCGAACAGATAATGCTATTGAGTTAGGATGGTCATGGTTGTACGGTTCAGCTTCGTTTGCAGGTTAATATAATTCAGGGTCATTAAATGAGCGAAGAAATTGCGCCTCAAAACTTGAGATTGACCAAGCTTGAAGCGAATAAGATAAAAATAGTTTTTAGCGATATTCCCTATAAACCGTATGGAGATCAATCCTATATAAAGCAACTCCGAATATTGGCGTATAAGCATTTCCCTGATCGGCTGCTGACCACGCTTGAGGATCTTAAAGGTAATAGCAGTTCGTACTGTATTTTCGATAATTTACCCATCGATGACGTTTTTGGGAGTCCGACGGGTGACGTTGATAGCATCAATTTTAAGAATGGCTACCTTTCAGAGAATATAATCTTGGCTTTCGCCTCAATAGTGGCAGAACCCTACTCTATACATTTCGAAGGGAAAAAAATCGTCAATGATCTTACACCTCACCCTGAAAGTACTAATGAGTACACCGGGCTAGGCTCCAAGGTGGAATTGGATTTTCATATAGAGAACGCTGCGCAAGTTTATGATTCCAGAGGGGATACCTCTCCCCTAGCGTTGTTTTTGCTTGGTCTTAGAAGTGATCCCGATGTCATTGGTCCAAAAACATATGTCGCTGACTCACGAGAGGCATTGAAGCGGATGACAGCCGCTGATATTAAACTTTTGTCCGAAAAAAAATTCATCATTCGTCAGCCTTACAGGTGGAGATCACATGATTCCGAAAATAGAGATACTGTTTTACACTCTGTACTCAGTGGTCCTATGGATCAGCCAAGAGTTACCATAGCTTTTTATCCTGATATGGTGATACCTGTAAGTAAAGAAGCAAAAACCGCATACGATAATTTTTATGAGCATCTCTACGATGTCGCTATTGGTGTTGACATACAGCCGGGACGACTAGTCTTTGTGAATAATCGTTTTACCTTGCATTCTCGTGAAAAGTTTACTCCAACCTTCGACAAAGATGGTATGCCTTATCGTTGGGTGCAACGAGTTTTTGTGACGGATAGCCTTTGGTCCTTTCGTTCATTTCATAAGCAGGGTGAACGCATTTTCGATCCGGGATTCTCTACGGTTAAATAATTATTTTTGAGGGTTGAGGTGAACGGTATGCCTGGAAGTCAATTTGAAAGTAGACCCTATAAAACGATTATTACTAATATTGGCGTGTTGCTTACGGGGGATCTGCAGTGTCCGGTATTGAATGTTGATACGGTGATTTGTTTGGACGGTATTATCACCATGATTGGCATGGCGAAAGATTTTGATTTGTCCGATGCGGATCTGTTGGTCGACGTTAAGAAGACGACTGTTATGCCCGGTCTTATCGATAATCACACTCATCCCACGCTGGGTGAGTTCAGCCCCCGATCAGGAAACCACAACTGGATCTGGCATTGCTTGCAAGGTGGCGTTACTACGATGGTGTCTGCAGGTGAGGTTCATGTTCCGGGTCTCCCTGATGATCGAGTAGGTATCAAAGCAATGGCGATAGCCGCGCAACGTGCCTACAGCCGTGCTCGTCCCTCGGGTGTAAAAGTGATCGCGGGTTCACCGTTGCTTAACAACGAATTTGAAGAAAGTGATTTTAGAGAATTAGCACAGCAAGGGATCACCCAGCTGGGCGAAGTAGGCATTGGGCCGGTAAAAGATGTCGCGAAAGCTGCCGAACTCGTGAAGTGGGCAAGGAAACACGGTTTAACTTCAATCACACATACCGGTGGCCCCTCTATTGCTGCTTCAAAGCGGATGGGCGCCGAAGAAGTGCTTGAGATTAATCCCGATATTGTTGGGCACATAAATGGAGGTTATACCGCTCTTCCTAAAGCTGAGATTCGATGTTTATGCGAATCTTGTTTAGGGTCGCTTGAGATAGTCCACAATGGCAATGAACTAGCGGCCGTGATGACGCTGAATTACGCCCGGGAGTTAGGTCGGCTAGATAGAATTGTTATTGGTACGGACGCACCCGCAGGTTGCGGTGTTCCTGCATTGGGTATGCTGCGCACGATCGCTTTATTAAGTAGTTTTGGAGATATTTCGCCTGAAAAAGCGATTTGCTTCGCAACCGGAAATACTGCAAAAGTCAGAAAGCTCAATAGCGGGTTCATTGAAGTTGGCAAGGATGCCGACTTCGTTATCGCTAGCGCCCCGTTGGGCGGAGGCGGACATGACGTGCTTTCAAGTCTTGCGCTAGGTGACCTTCCCAGTGTGACCTCGGTAATTATCGATGGCCGATTGGCGGTTCGTCAGTCGAAAAACTCTCCACCACCAGAAATAGCTCCTTATATTGTTGAATGCCACTGATTCATACTACTCCAATAAAAGGTTGGCTTTTTGTTTTAGGTTTTTTAATGAATAAGTTTTTAGAGTGGATCACAAAAAATGGCCCAAGTGTGCTGGCGCTCGGTGCAGTAGTAGGGCTTTTGGTCCCGGTGTTGACTGAGTGGGCCAGGCCGTTAATGCCTGTGACGGTATTTATATTTGTACTGGGTACGTTGTTGAGGATTGATAATCAGCAAATGCTGTTGGCCGCGAGAGATTTAAAGGTTTCTATCGTTTTTCCTTTTTTTATGGTTGTTATATGTCCGTACGTTGTCGGTACCTTCTGTTTGTTTGTCAACGTTGAACAGGAACTTTCGTTGGCGATAGCGCTTGCCGTAGCGGCGCCTCCCGCCAGTGGGAACGCTGCAGTCGCGAGAATGCTTGGACTTGATCCCTCGATGTCGCTTGTGGCTACGCTATGTTCAATGATGATTATGCCAATGACAGCACCCGTCATAATGAATTATTTTGGTGATGGCCTTGGCTTAACGATTGATCCGTTTGAATTGGCGTTTCGCCTGGCGCTATTGATTGGCGGTGCTGAGGGTATTGCGTTACTCATAAGGCGTGTCGCATCTAAACAGTTAAAGAATTATGGCGTGGCCATCGATGGGGTCGTGGTTGTGTCTCTGTTTGTTTTTGCGTGCGGAACCATGCGCGGTATGCAGAGCATCATCATAGAGACTCCCGGGATGGCGCTAACGCTGATGTGTGCGGCTTATGTGGTTAATATTTTTCTTCAAGTGGTGTGCTTTTGTTTTTATCCGGGAGATGTCAATGCGAGGTTCACAATGGCGCTTACAGGTGGGAATAGAAATGTAGGTTTGCTTTGGTCCGCGTTGGGTATCACTATTTCACCTTGCATGGCGCTTTTTTTTGCGTGCTCTCAATTACCTATTCATACGATGCCGAAAATACTTCAATATTTAATTCCTGCTATTAAGTTGATTCGCTTGAGGTGTAAAAAGACATAGCGATGGCCTTGGACTGTACGTACCTGGCAGCCTGGCCATTCGGCAATGGCGAGATGCAGTACGCCCCCCACAACGCTGCGCACCAAAAAAAACCGTAGGGATACGAACGCATTCTAAAACGGGCGTTTTCGAGCGTGTTTCAACCCTGCAGGCCCATGAGATTGCTGATCGGGTGGTGGCATTCTGCTTGCATGTGTTGGGTAAAACTGGGGGACATGTATGTTGCTATTGCGCGCACGGAAACGCCGAGCCCAAGACGATGATGCCTTGAGCATGCTCTTTGATGATCTTGACCTCACCGTACAGTTGTCTGAACACCAACCGCTGAACGCGCGTCTGAACAGGTTCAGTAAAACCCTGCACCAACGGTTGGGGGAAAGTCTCGCGGCATCGGTCGACATCGCCGCTCACGCGCCGGAGCTGGCGCGTATTGCGACGGCCACCGAACAAAGTGGTCAGACCCTGGCGAAAGCCTCGGAACTCATTGCCAGCGCCAGCGAGGAAGTCAGTACCACGCTGGATTCCGAGTTGGTGCCGGGCGCCGCTCAGGTCGCCAAGCTGTCCACTGAAGTCGCCACCACCTTGCGACAATGCCAGCAAACCGGCAATGAGGTGCTGGTTCAGGTGGACGCTATTGGCGCCAGCGAATTGAAACTCGAAGAGGTGATTGGACAGCTATTCGGGCAGTTGGAGGAGGTCAGTCAGGTACTCGGTGTGATCGCCAGCATCTCGCAACAGACCAATCTTTTGGCGCTCAATGCCGCTATCGAAGCGGCGCGCGCAGGCGAGCATGGTCGTGGTTTTGCCGTGGTTGCCGATGAAGTGCGGCGCCTGGCCGGGCACACCACGGAGTCTACGAAGAAGGTGAGTCACATCATCGATCGTTTCCGTGCAGACATGGACCAGCTTGGCGCCGCTGGCCAGAAAATGCATGCCGCCGTCGCCGATGGTCGTGAAGGCATGACGCGCATGGGCGAAGACTTGCACAGCACACGAGCGGCGATGGATCAGCTCGATCAACGTGTGGGTCATATCGCCGCCGGTACCGAACACATTGGCATCGCGGTTCACGCGATCAATCGCGATGTGCAGAACATTGCCGGGGTCGCCGCTGACCTGCTCAGCAAGGCGGGTCTGGTGCTCACCCACAGCGATGCCGTGCGCAAGAGTGGCGATCGTCTGCTCGACGGACTGGGTGGTTTTCGTCTGCAAATTCATAAAGAGGTGCAAGCCAGCGTCGAACGTCTGGCAATGGACGCGGCAATGCATGGCGACATCATCAGCGCAGAACGATTTATGCGCGACACGCTGCGGCATGATGCTCGTTTCGAATTGTTCTATCTGGTCGACAGAACCGGTGCGCAGGTCAGCGAAAACATTTCTGCCGAACAGCACGTCCAAAGTAAAAGCTACAAGGGCAGTAACTGGTCGCAGCGGCCCTGGTTCAGAGCGGTTGCCGAGCGCCTGAGCAGCCATATCACCCCGGTGTATCGTTCCTCGGCAACCGACGCGTTCTGTTTCACTGTTTCAGTGCCGATATTCGCCGCCAATGGTCAGCTTCAGCGGGTTCTGGCGGCGGACGTCAGGCTTTCGGCAATGATCTGAACGTCGCGCATTAATCATCCCGCGTCAGTACTTCCAGCAACTCAATGTCGAAAATCAGGTTTGAGTTCGGCTTGATGTGGGCGCCGACCTGCCTTTCGCCGTAGGCGAGGTGGGCAGGCACAAAGAGTTTGCGCTTGCCGCCGACTTTCATGCCCATTAATCCTTGATCCCAGCCTTTGATCACGCGTCCGGTGCCGATGACGCACTGGAAAGGTTTACCGCGATCATAGGAGGAGTCGAATGTGGTTCCGTCCTCCAGAAAGCCGTTGTACTGGGTGGTGATCAGGGCGCCTTTGACCACCGCCTTGCCGTCACCGAGTTGAATGTCCACGACCTGTAATTCGCTGCTCATCACGTACTCTCGTTCATTCGACAAACGCTGAAACGCTATCAACGCCTGTTCAGGAGGCGTGATCGTAGCCCACGGCGTTGCCCCATCAAAGCGAACTTGCCCCGTGGGGCATTTGACGAAGGGTGCGGAGGGCGAATGTTTAGTCCGCGTGTAACCAAGCATTGTTAAAACTGGATTGAATGACCTATAGCGCTGTGTGACGCTGCAACGCATCTATTGTCGGCGGCATTTTCTATGGATGGGTTGGGCGGAGGGATCAGGCATGGACTATCGGCTGATACAGCCGTGGCCTGCGTTCAGCCTCAACACCCCCTGCCGATGTCGGTGCCAGGCAGTTGCGCGCTCCCTTCCGAGTTGGACTTTTGGGCGTTGTGGCATTGTCGCCACGCGCGTCCACCGGATGGCTCTTTTTCGGGTTAAACCCTCATTCGCATTTGCCTGACGTTTTTCAACGTGCGGCAACGTGTGTGTTTACCACCTGGCAAGCGCTTGAGCGCGTGCCTGGACGGAAAAGTGAATCGCCATGAGTTTTGCTCCCCTGCAAGAAGCCCAGAGTTTTCTTGAGCTCAATCCCGATATCGAGATGTTCGAACTGTTCATCCTCGACAACAACGGCGTACCTCGCGGCAAGTTGCTGCACCGTGATGAATTACTCGCGGTGTATGAG
The DNA here is from genome assembly GCF_900095225.1 of Pseudomonas sp. UMAB-08. GTDB lineage: Bacteria > Pseudomonadota > Gammaproteobacteria > Pseudomonadales > Pseudomonadaceae > Aquipseudomonas. Next base: position 46,033 of record NZ_LT607433.1, on the reverse strand, counting down.
AGCGGCCGGCCGCTGCCAAGCACGATTCTTGGCCTGACCATCAACGGTGAAGACGTTGAAAACTCCGGGCTGGTCTGGGACGTGGGCGATATCGATTGCCGCGCTTATCCAGTGTCCGGCAGCCTGCAGCGCATGCCCTGGCGGCAGATTCCCACGGCGGCGGTGCAGGTCAGCATGCACCCGGAGCAAGGTATGCCGGCATCGGTGGCGGACCCGCGCCGCCTGTTGGTCAAGGTTATTGATGGGCTCAGGGCTGACGGGTATTACCCGGTGATGGCGGCGGAGCTTGAGTTTTATCTGCTTGATCGCCAGCGTGACAGCAATGGCCGTCCGCAGCCGCACCGCGATGTAGATGGCGGTCGGCCTGTGGCGACTCAGGTGTACGGCTTACGCGAACTGGAGCAGATCGAGCCATTTCTCGCCGATCTTTACAGCGCCTGCAAGTTGCAAGGGATTCCGGCGCGCACGGCAATCTCCGAATATGCGCCGGGGCAAGTAGAGATCACCCTTGAGCACCGTGCCGATGCGTTGCAGGCGATGGACGAAGCGGTCCGTTACAAGCGATTGGTCAAAGGCATCGCGCACAAGCACGGAATGATTGCCTGTTTCATGGCCAAGCCGTTCGATGATCTGGCGGGCACCGGCATGCACATGCACGTCAGTCTCGCGGACGAGCAGGGCAACAACCTGTTCGCCAGCGAGGCTGCTGACGGCACGCCACTGTTGCGCCATGCCGTGGGCGGGATGCTCACGACGCTGCTTGATTCGTTATTGCTGTTCTGCCCGAACGCCAACTCTTATCGTCGTTTCCAGACCAACAGCTATGCACCGTTGGCGGCGAATTGGGGGGTAGACAATCGCACGGTCAGCCTGCGCGTACCGGGCGGTCCAGCGTACACACGGCATATCGAGCACCGTATCTGTGGCGCCGATGCCAATCCCTACCTGGCGGCGGCCGCGATTCTGGCGGGTATCCATGTGGGTATCCGCCAGCAACTGGACCCCGGTGCACCGGTCGAAGGCAATGGTTATGCGCAGGCCGCGCAATTATTGCCGACAGACTGGCTGACGACTTTACGCGCGCTGGAAGCCTCTGGCTGGGCGCGGGATGTATTTGGCAGTGAGTTTTTGCAGGTCTATCTCGCCGTCAAACATGCCGAGTATCGGCAGTTCATGGGTGAAGTCGGCGAGCAGGATTGGCGCTGGTATTTACATCAGGCTTAGGCCGCCAAGTGTAGCCAGTAGGCATGCTGAACGAAGACTCTGGCCTGTCATGGTTTCTTGTCCTACAGGAAAAGAAACCATCCGGACCCCTTCGTTCGCATCCTTTTCACAAAAAATTGATGCTTGATTGAGTAGAATTTACTGAGTCGGAGGTGGCCAGTGACCGGGTTTGTTTCGACGTATTTTAAATTTTATTAAGCAGACCTCATGCTGAACGTCAAAGCTGTACGCCCTGAACTTGTCACCCTGCTTGCCAGCTGTTTTTTGCTGTTCGGGTTCAACGTAACCCTGTGGCAGCACCTTTTTGCAATCACGGACGCCGACTGGAAAGGCATCGCCATGCGCGTTGCCTTTGGCGTCATGGTGTTCTGCATTTTTAATATCGTATTGACGTTTTTGGCGTTCAAACGTGTATTGAAGCCCGTCTTGATATTCTTGTTTTTGGTCAGTTCCAGCGTGGCTTATTTCATGAGTCAGTACGGCGTCATGATCGACACCGGAATGCTGCGAAACTTTGCCGAAACCAATGCCACTGAAGTGCGTGACTTGCTCTCGGTGAAGATGGCTGTGTATATCGTTTTGTTGGGTGTCGTGCCGTCTTTGATCCTCTGGAAAACCACGATCAACTACCGTCGCTGGCACCATGAACTGATCAGTAAAGCCGTGGTCACGGTGGCCTGCGCCGGGCTGATTGGCGTGGTCGCGATGGCGAACTATCAGGGCTTGTCGTCCTTGTTTCGCAATCACCACGAACTGCGTTTGATGGTAGTGCCGAGCAATTATATCGGTGCCTCGGTGGGGTACTTGCGTGAGCAGGTCGTTTCGGCGCAACGCCCGTTCGTGAAAATCGGCGAAGATGCCAAACGATCAACCGGCTGGGACCTGCACACCCGTAAATCATTGACAGTTCTGGTGGTGGGGGAGAGTGCGCGAGCCGAGAATTTCGGGATCCTTGGCTACGACCGCGATACAACACCGCAGCTTCAGAAAGAGAAGGGTGTGATTGCCTTCAGCGACGTACATTCTTGCGGTACCGAGACAGCCGTGTCGGTGCCCTGCATGTTTTCCAACATGGAGCGCAAGGACTACAACGCCAGCAAGGCCAAGAATCAAGAGGGCATGCTTGATGTGCTCAAGCATGCCGGGCTGAACGTCGTCTGGCGCGACAACCAGTCAGGCTGCAAAGGTACCTGTGATCGAGTCACCGTCCAGGACGTGAGCAAGCTCAAAGACCCCGTGCTGTGTGCCAATAACGAATGCCGCGACGAAATCCTTCTGCAGGGCCTGCAACAGTTTATCGATAACCTGGATCAGGACACGGTCCTGGTGCTTCATCAAATGGGCAGTCACGGTCCCGAGTATTTCAAACGCTACCCCAAGGCGTTTGAAAAATTCACCCCGGTATGCGAAAGCAACGCCCTGAATAATTGCAGCCGTGAAAGCATCGTTAACGGTTACGACAATACCTTGTTGTACACCGACCATGTCCTGGCCAGCTTGATCGATATCCTGCGCAGCAATCAGGGCAAGGTGGATACCGCCATGCTGTACATGTCCGATCACGGCGAGTCATTGGGTGAGTACAACTTGTACCTGCACGGCACGCCCTATCTGCTGGCGCCGGACCAACAGAAACATGTGCCGATGGTGGCCTGGTTTTCTGAGGCTTATCAGCGCGCGTTTTCGCTCAATGCGAACTGTTTGCTGCAACAGCGAAATGTGCCCTTGAGTCAAGACAACCTGTTTCACTCCATGCTCGGCTTGTTGCAGGTCAACAGCACCGTCTACGACCCCGGCCTTGATATGTTCGCGGGCTGTCGTGGCGTGATGACAGACGGTGTGTTGGCCAGTCAATAGCGTCGTGATGGATACCTTTGTTTTTGGCTTTTTGGCCGTTTATCTGCTGATCATTTAAAAAGAGTCTGCTGGCCATGTCTGCGCAACCACCCTCACCCATTGATCGTGAATTTTCCAGGCGGCGCGAGCATGAGCTCGCTCGGCACTCTCTGGAAAAACACCCTCTTGGGTTTTCAGGACGACTGGCCCATTGGCGTGATGAGCAATTGGCCCGGCACGCCTTGAAGGTGGCTGGCGACCCTGGGTTGGTTCTGGCCCTGCCCAGTGATGCAGGCCGTTTCTGGCCGGTACTGACCGAACATACCAATCGGGTGGTCCTGGCAGCGGACAACTCCTTGGAGATGCTTGCCATCGCCGAGGCCAGCTTTCCAGCTGAAAAGCTTAAACGGATCAAGACCTTTCAAACATCGCCGCTTTCTATCGACCTGTCAGCCAATGCGGTGGACTGCATTTTCTGCATGCGCCTGTTTCATCATGTCGCTGACAGTGAGCAACGCTCGGCAATCCTGCGTGAATTCCATAGGGTGACCCGTGACACCGTTATTGTGTCCTTGTGGGTGGATGGCAACATCAAGGCCTGGCGGCGCAAGCGTTTAGAGCGTGGCCGTGCGAGTACTGAGCCGACAGTCTCGAGGATGAATCGCTTTGTCGTAAGCAGGGGCGCTATAGAAGCTGAGTTCGAACAGGCAGGTTTCCAGATCCTCGGCCATCATGATGTTCTGCCCGGCTATGCGATGTGGCGGGTTTATGTGTTGCGTAAGTCATAAGTTTTAGCCCGATCATCGGTCGGGCTTTCCTCGCTGTATCGCAGGAAGTTGTTCAAGACTTGCAGTGCAGATGCGCGGTAATCGGTGAGGGCGATATATACTGCGCGCCATTCTTCAAGGGAGAGCCGTGTGGCCATTGATATTCACTGGATTCGCGACGACGCCAGCCTCGCCCAACATTGCCTCGAATGGCAGTCATTGCCCTTTGTCGCCCTCGACACCGAATTCATGCGGGTCGACACGTTTTACCCGATTGCCGCGCTGTTGCAGATCGGTGATGGTGCTCGCGCCTACCTGATCGATCCGTTGCTGATCAACGACTGGCGGCCAATGTGCGCGCTGCTCGAAAACCCCGCCGTGATAAAAGTGGTCCACGCCTGCAGTGAAGACCTGGAAGTACTCCTGCGTCTGACCGGCAGTCTGCCTGCGCCGTTGTTCGACACGCAGTTGGCTGCCGCGTACTTGAATCTCGGGTTTTCCATGGGCTATTCACGTCTGGTTCAGGAAGTGCTGGGGATCGACTTGCCCAAGGGCGAAACCCGTTCCGACTGGTTGCAACGTCCATTGTCCGAGACTCAGATCAGCTACGCCGCGGAAGATGCAGTGCATCTGGCTGAGGTCTACAGCATCCTGCAGCCCAAGCTGTCCGAAGAGAAACATGCCTGGCTGCTTGATGACGGTGCGGAATTGGTCGCCAATCTGCGCCGCGAAACCGATCCTGACGAGCTTTACCGTGAAGCCAAGCTGGCGTGGAAGTTGTCCCGCTCGCAGCTGGCGGTGCTGCGCGAGTTGTGTGCCTGGCGCGAGCGTGAGGCGCGGGCCCGCAACTTGCCGCGTAATCGGGTTATTCGCGAGCACTCACTGTGGCCCTTGGCCAAGACCCAGCCGGACAACCTTTCCGCGTTGGCAAAAATTGAAGATATTCATCCCAAAACCGTGCGGCAGGACGGTGAGTTTCTGATCGATCTGATCAAGAAGTCCGCCAGCCTGCCTCCGGAGCAGTGGCCACAAGCGTTGCCCGAGCCATTGCCTATCGAAGCAGCAGCGGTCCTGAAAACGTTACGTGTTATCGGCCAGCAACAAGCAGAACGGCTGAACATGGCCCCTGAACTGATGCTGCGCAAAAAGACCCTGGAAGCGTTGCTGAAAAGCGGCTATCCCAACGGTCCCTATCAATTGCCTGATTCGCTGCGTGGCTGGCGCCGCGAGCTGATGGGCCAAGCGCTGCTCGACAGCCTTGCCTCTGCTGGAGAACAGCCTTGAAACGTATTTGCTCCATTTATAGAAGCCCGCGTAAAAACGAGATGTACCTGTATGTGCTCAAAAGTGATGCACTCAAAAAGGTGCCGGCAGACTTGCTGATCGCTTTCGGGCCACCGACCCATACGTTCGATCTGGTGCTTAGCCCCGAGCGCAAGTTGTCCCGCGAGGACATCAATCAAGTGCTTGAGAATCTCGACAAGCAGGGCTATCACCTGCAAATGCCACCAGCAGAAGACGAGTACATCGAGCATCTTCCCGAAGAGCTGCTGCGCCGTAACGATCCTCTGTAAAGAGCTCTCGTTCGACACGTTGGCGCAGTGGACTGCTTCTTGAGTGCGACTGATATTGATGGGGGCTGCCCCCCGTCGACAGACGCATGTTCTGTTTTTAAAGGTTTTGAGCCATGCGCGTTCTGATTGCTGAACACGATTACCCCCTTTACACCCAATTGCTGGGCCAGATTGCACCCGACCTGGAAGTCATGAGTACCGGCGATTCGGCAGAGCTGTCTCGAATGGCCGCAGACTGCCCGGTCTGGCTGGGTCAGCCGGACCTGCTGGCCACCCTCTTGCGCCAGGGGCATACCCCGCAGTGGCTGCAATCGACATGGGCCGGGATTACTCCGTTACTGGCTGAAGGTCTGCCGCGGGAATACCGGTTGACCCGTGCCGTGGGCATCTTCGGTCAGGTCATGGCCGAGTTTGTGCTGACTTACATGCTGGGCCATGAGCGTGAAGTGCTGGCGCGGCTCGTTAGCCAGGTCGAGCGCAAATGGGATAACCGATTGGGCCAGAGTCTGGCCGGGCGCAAGGCGTTGATCGTCGGCGCTGGCGATATCGGCCAGAGCGTGGCGCAGTTCCTGCTGCCGTTCGGGGTTGAGTTGTATGGCATTGCTTCTGCGCCGCGTACCCAGGCACCGTTCGTTGAAGTCGGCGCTCTGACGGATCTGGATCGTCTGGTCGGCGAAGTGGATTACGTTATCAACCTGCTGCCGAACACACCGGAAACCCACGACCTGTTCGATGTGAAACTGTTCGCCAAATTCAAGCCCACAGGCGTGTTCATCAACGTCGGGCGTGGTGTGGCGGTGGTCGATGCGGATCTGGTCGAAGCGTTGAAGGAAGGGCATTTGGCGGGCGCGGTGATCGATGTCTGCCGTCAGGAGCCATTGCCGCAACGCCATCCATTCTGGACGGCCTGGGGCTTACTGCTGACCGGACACAGCTCGGCGCCTACTTCGCCTGCGGCGATGGTCCGGCTGTTTGTCGATAACGTGCGGGCGTTTCAGGCGGGAGAGGCGTTGCGCGGAGAAGTGGACTTTTCCAGAGGTTACTAGGGCGCTGCGCAATTGTGTGAGAGCGAATGTATTCGCTCTCACACAGCCTGCACAAGTATCGGCAATCGGCAATCGGCTTACAGGCTGAAATCGCCTTCGGCTGCCAGCTCCGACAGCGGACGGCGCGGGCTTGGTGTTTCCCGGGCTTGCAGGTATTCCGCCAGGGTCGATTTGTCGCCGAGTTTGCCAATAGCAATCGCCGCGTGCAGGGCATAGCCCTCAGGGATCTTCAATTCTTTGCGGGTCAGTTCCTGATCGAAGCCGGCCATGCCATGCGTGTGCCAGCCGCTCAGGCTGGCTTGCAGGGCGAGGTGGCCCCAGGCTGAACCGGTGTCGAAGGTGTGCCACAGGGCCGGGGTTTCTTCCGTGGCGCCGGGCGCGGTAAAGGTGGTTTTCGAGATCACGATCACCAGTGCCGATGCGTGCTGTGCCCAGCCACGGTTGAATTCATTGAGCAGGCCGAGGAAGCGTTCCCAGTTTGGCGTGTCGCGGCGAGCGTACAGGAAGCGCCAAGGCTGCGAGTTATAGGCCGACGGCGCCCAGCGTGCGGCTTCAAAAAAGCTCAGCAGGGTTTCCTCGGGAATGGCCTCGCCGGTAAAGGCGCGGGGCGACCAACGGTCAGTAAATTGTGGGTCGATCGGGTAATCGGCGATGCGGGGATTAATGCTCATGAATTTCCTGGCTAAATGACAAAGAAACAGACAACTCGGCAAGGCGCTCATCAGGCCTTGTCGGGCATGGCGAGATGGGCCGTGGACGGCAGGCATCGTCGAAATCAGGTTGATAAAATTACTTTGCTGGCCGACATCTGACAAGTCCGGCCTTACCGACAGTCGCCAGCGCTTGGCCCGCGCCTCTCGTGCCACTAGACTGGCGGCCTTTCATTCTTTGATGCTGATTGCCCAAACCCATGGCCGCTAAAGTCGAACCTTTCTGGATACGCAAAACCCTCGAACAACTCGATCAAGACGAGTGGGAGTCGCTGTGTGATGGCTGCGGTCTGTGCTGTCTGCAAAAACTCGAAGATGAAGAGGACAACAGCGTCTATTACACGCGCATCGCCTGCAAGTTGCTGGACCTGAAAACCTGCCAATGCACCGATTACAGCAACCGTCGTGCGTCAGTGCCGGACTGCATTCAATTGACGCCCGGCCAGGCTGATGAATTCAAGTGGCTACCACCGACCTGCGGCTACCGCCTGGTCAGCGAAGGCAAGGATCTGCCGCTCTGGCACCACTTGGTGTGCGGTGATCGCGACGCGGTCCACCATGAGCGTATCTCTCAGTCCGGGCGCATGCTCAGCGAGAACAGCGTGTCCGAAGACGATTGGGAAGAGCACCTGATTTTCCGTGCAGGCTGACGTCGTCATGTTCAACAAGGAGTCGTAAGCCTGTGCGTTACCCACTGCCGTTGTCCTTGCTGTTGTTGCTGTCCTTGCTGGTGAGCACGCCGTTGCTGGCGGCGAAGAATGTTGATCTGGATTACTACGTCAAACTACTGCCCCAGAGCGATCAGGCTGAAGTGCGCCTGACCCTGTCGAAGGGCGAGGCGGTGCGCAGTCTTGATTTTGATCTGGGTAACAAGGGTGACTACAGTGCTTTCAAGGCTGACGGCGAGTGGCGGATCAATACCGGGCAACCGGCAGGCAGCCAACGCGGGGTTTGGAGACCGACCAGCGGCAAGGCAAGCCTGACCTATCGCGTGCGCATCAGCCATGCACACGCGCCTGTAAGTCCGGTCTCGAGCAAGGTCGTGAGTTTCGACACACGGATGACCCCGAACTGGGCGTTGATGCGCGGCGAGGACCTGGTACCTCCGGCCCGACTGGATCAGCAGGACGGCACCCAACTGGTCTCACGCCTTGAATTCGAACTGCCCAGCGGCTGGATCAGTGTCGAAACCGCTTGGCCACGCATTGGCAAAAACCGCTTTCGGATCGACAACGTTTCGCGCTTGTTTGATCGCCCCACAGGTTGGATGTTGGCCGGTACCTTGGGCAGCCGCCGTACCCGTTTGGGCGAAACCGATGTCACGGTGACCGCCCCGCAGGGCCAGGGCATGAGGCGAATGGACGTGTTGACGATGCTGACGTTCGTGTGGCCGCAACTGCAAGCGGTGTTTCCGCGTAATCCGCCCAAGCTGGTGGTGGTGGGGGCTGCTGACCCGATGTGGCGCGGGGCGACGGCGGGCAATAACTCCATTTACCTCAACAGCACCCGGCCGGTGGTCAGCGAAAGCGGGACCAGCCCGTTGGTGCGCGAATTGGTTCATGTGTTCAGCCGGATCAATGACAACCAGCGCAGCGAATGGATCGGCGATGGCTTGGCCGAGTATTACGCCATCGAGCTGATGCGCCGTGCCGGGGGCATGAGTGAGGATCGTTATCAAACCGTACAAACGAATCTGACCAAGGTCAGCCGTAAGGTGACGACCCTGCGCGGCGAGCGCATCAACGCGGCGACCGTCGCTCGGGCTGTGCTGCTATTGCAGGAACTGGACCGCGAAATTCGCCAGCAGACCCGCAACGAAAAGTCGCTGGATAACGTCAGCCAGGGCTTGATGCGCCTCGATACCGTGAGCACCAAAGAATTCATCCAGCTCAGTGAAAGCGTGATCGGTGGGCCATCCACGGTGTTGGCGAGCGGGTTGTTGCAGTAGCGGCGTTGCGGCCCTTCGCATAAATTCGCTCCACCAGAGCAGGAGCTCCGAGGGAGTGAATTTATTCGCGATGACGGCGGAAAGTCAGGCGCAACAAGGGTGGAATCAGACCCCGGCTTTCGAGCTCTTCAACGAATCATTGCCTGTCACCACCGCCGCTTCAGTCGCAACCTCTGCATTGGTTTTCAGCTGGCTCAGCTTTGCGCCGACGCGTTCGATGCGTGAACGGGCTTTGTTCATGTCGCTGCGGCTCTGTTCAATTAGGGTTTTTGCCCCGCAGTGGCCGGTGATCCCGCGAGCCAGCACCGCACCGCCAATGGCCAGCTGGACCAGGCCCAAAAAGCCGCCACGACGCAGACCCTTGCCCATCATCAGTACGCCACCTGCCAAAGAAGCCGCGCGCTCCCAGCCGTGCACATTTTGCTGGGGCTGAGTGTCGAAAGGGGCGGAGTCAATGCGTTCGCTGCCTGGGATGTCGCTCATGATCGTTCTCCATGATGAGATGAGGTGAGTTCATTAAAACTGACTGCCCCCGGACACAACTGTTCAATCGGGAGGGGCGTCATCGGTCGCCGGGTGGATTCAGAACTTGGGGCCAGACCGGGTGTTATTGCCTTTGGCCATGCGGTCATACAACACCACATTGACGGTGGCAGCCAGGTTCATGCAGCCCGTGGTGGGGATGTACACCACGTCTTCGCACCAGTCACGGATGCTTTTATCCAACGTACCGTCTTCAGGGCCGAAGATGTAAATAGCGCGATCCGGGTGAGTGTATTCAGGCAGCGAGCGGGCGCCCTCGACCAGTTCCACGGCGACCGGGACGCAGCCCAGAGGCAGGATTTTCTTCAGATCGTCGATGCCGATCAGCGGAATGTCTTGATGGACTTTTTTGGTGTCGGTGATGAAGTCACGGGCGCGCTCATAGCGTTTGCCGGTGTAGAACACCGACGCCACGCCGTAGCAACCAGCCGCACGCATCACCGAACCGACGTTTTCCGGAGATTTCGGGTTATACAAACCAATGCAGCTGTACCGTTTATTCGCCACGTGCCGGTGCTCTTGAAGGAAAGCTGGCGATTATACGGCATAGATGATCGTTCCCACGCAGAGGGTGGGGCACGATCATCGTTTACAGGCTACTCGTCTTTCTTCATCAACCCCGCCAGGGCGGCGAAAGGGTTGTGGGTGGCTTTGGCAATCTTCGGGCTGCTGGTCGAGCCTTCGGAGAAGTACTGCTGATCGGTGTACCGCGAGTGTTCATTGTCGTGGCAGTACAGGCACAGCAGCTCCCAGTTGGAGCCGTCCTGGGGGTTGTTGTCGTGGTTGTGGTCGCGGTGGTGCACGGTCAATTCGCTCAGGCGCTTGCCTGCGAACTCACGGGCACAGCGGCCGCAAACATGGGGGTACATCTTTAACGCTTTGTCGCGATAACCCATCTCACGGTCGCGCTGGTTGTCGGCCAGAATGCGGTCCAGCTTGGCGGTGTGGGAGGGTGGGTTGGCCGAACTCATGGGTTTCACCTGTTTTACTGATCGGTAATGGATGCAAGTCTAGCGCTTTGCCGCGCGATCAGCCTTTGAGTTTTTCCGCGATCCAGATGGTGTGCCGGGTGCCCTTGTTACCGTGGGCGAACACCTGCACCTCTTCAGCCTTGAAACCGGCTTTGCGCAGCTTGTCGGAAAACTTCTGGTCCGCGCTGGCCGACCACACGGCCAGAATGCCTTTGGGCCGTAGCGCCTGGGCGCAGGCGCTAAGGCCGCCAGACGAATAGAGCCAGCTGTTGGACTTCTGCGTCAGCCCTTCAGGGCCGTTATCGACGTCAAGCATGATCGCGTCGAAGCCCTGGGGCTCGCTCTTGAGCACTTGGGCGACATCCTGAACGACAATTTTAGCCCGGGGATCGAGCAATGGATTGCCCGACTTCTCCCCCAGCGGCCCGCGATTCCACTCGACCACGCCAGGCACCAGTTCGGCGACCACGACTTCAGCGTTTTTGCCCAGGTGCTTGAGCGCGGAGGCCAGGGTAAAACCCATGCCCAATCCGCCAATCAACACCCGTGGAAGTACGCGATGGGTGACTTTTTTGCAGGGGATTTCGGCGAGCGCATCTTCGGAACCGTGCATGCGCGTGTTCATCAACTGGCCGCCATCGCCGCCCTGAATTTTGATCACGAAATCTTCGCCGTACTCGAACAGGCACAAGGCACCGCCGTTATCGGGAATCGGAGTGGTGTCGAGCAGAACGAAACGTTTCATTGAGAACTCATTGAAAGACAGCTTTTTGAGAGGGCAACTTTGCCACGCAAGGAGTAGCCTGAGCTTGACGAAAATTGCTTGGCATCGGAGGCCATTGATGAAGCGCTCTATTCTAACGGCGATTGTCCTGGCGACGCTCTCGGTAACTGCCGTTTGTGCAGACAATCTGCAACCTGTTCCCACGACACCGGCCCCCGGTTCGCCGGGTACAGCAACGCCGACGCCTTATCCACAAGTGATGCCGCCCAGCATCCCCCGAGCGGGTGGGAACGAAGGCAATGCGCCGTTGCTGCCAAAAATCGAAATGCCGCGCCCGCCCAAGGACCAGTCGTTGCCAGGTCTTGAGCAAAACGGCAAACACCTGGAAGACTCATCGCAAAAAGACAGCGCGCAAAAAAGTCTGTAGCGATCAGACCTGCTGTGAAAGCAGTTGTCCGTCGACCATGCGCAGGCGTTTGGACAACGCGACGGCAATCGAACGAATGATTTTTGCGGCAATTCTGGGTGCGTCGTTGAGCATTTTATCCAGCGAGTCCTTGCCCAGATTCAGCAAGCAGCAAGGGGTGGCCGCGATGCAACTGGCTGAGCGGCGTTCACCGTCAAGCACCGCCATTTCACCGAACGCGCGACCTTTACGCAGGTTGGCGATCTCGATCGATTGCCCATCATTGTTGAGTTTGCGCACCGAGACCGTGCCTGAATGGATGATGCACATGAAGCTGCCGGCATCGCCTTCCTTAAATATTTCCTGACCTTGCTCGATGGTGCTGATGCTGAAATAGCCCGCTGCCGCCTGAAAGTCGGCAGGCAGCAAGGTATTGAACAGACCGCAGTCCATCAGCATGTCGCGGATTTCATTGTTCAGGGAGGTGGGTTCTGACATGGCTCGACAGTCTTGTTTGTGGTTGGAGAAGGGGGCGATGGAAAGGGCCTGCGATGCAGACCCTCTTCTAAGACCCATCAAACGACGGGAGTTCCCTCGGTCAGTAGCAGTACTTTTAAAACAAACGCGTATTCCAGCGCCACGTCGCGTAGTCCTTGATAACGACCGCTCATGCCTCCGTGCCCTGCACCCAGCTCGGTCCTGAGCAGCAACAGATTGTCGTCGGTCTTGTTGGCGCGCAATTTTGCCACCCACTTGGCCGCTTCCCAATATTGCACGCGGGTGTCGTTGTAACCGGCAATCACCAGGGTCGCCGGGTAGGGTTGGGCGCTGACGTTTTCATACGGCGCGTACCCCTTGATGCGCTCGTACACGTCTGCTTCCTCCGGGTTGCCCCATTCGTCGTATTCCGTGACGGTCAGCGGCAGGTCTGGATCGAGCATGGTGTTCAGCACATCGACAAACGGTACTTCGGCAATCGCCGCCTTGAACAACTCCGGGCGCTGATTAAGTACCGCGCCGATCAACAAACCACCCGCGCTGCCGCCACTGATGATTAATTGCCCGGCTGTGGTCAGGCCGTTGTCGATCAGATGTTCGGCGCAGGCAATGAAGTCGCCGAAGGTGTTGTGCTTGTTTTCTTGCTTGCCGTCGCGATACCAGGCTTCGCCCAATTCGCCGCCACCCCGCACGTGGGCAATGGCGAACGCGATACCGCGATCTAGCAGGCTCAAGCGCGCATGGGAGAACCACGGATCGAGGCTTTCGCCATAAGCGCCGTAGCCATAGAGGTATAGGGGCGTCGAGGTGCCCTGGAGTTCTCGCTTGACCACCAGGCTGATCGGCACCTGCGTGCCATCGGCCGCAGTTGCCCACAGGCGTTGGCTGACGTAGGCGTCGGGATCGAACAGGCCGAGCACCGGAGTTTCCTTGAGCACCACTTGCTCGCCCGTGGCCAGGGCCAATTGGCGCACCTGTGCCGGGCGATTGAGCGATTGATAACGCAGGCGAATCGTGTCGCTCTTGAACTCGAGTGTGTCCTGCACATACAGGCTGTACGCGGCATCGGGCAATTGCACACGATAAGACGGCAGACCTTGGGGATGCACTTCAATGATAGGCAGACCGCCTTCGCGCAAACTCAGGCTCATGCCTTTGGCATTGAGGCTCAACCCTTCAAGCATCACCGTGTCGCGATGAGCGATCAGGGTTTGCCAGTCTTCACGGGAGGGTGCGCCGCTGGCTTTTTCAGCCGCCTGATACAGGGCGAAGTTGATACCGCTTTGGTTGCTGCGGATCAGCCAGTTCCATGCGCCATCGATTTGGCCGTGGTCCGGGAAGTACTCATGACCTTCGACGCGCGGCGCCATGCAGACAAACGCCTGATCGGGCTTTTCTGCGTCCAGCACCCAGGCCTCGCTGGTGGTTTTGCTGCTGAGTAACAGTACCAACTGCCGCTCGGAACTGGTGCGGTAGCAATTGAGGAAGAAGCGCCCGTCCGGTTCGTTGAACACCAGGTCCGCCGAGTCGTTGCCCAGGTGATGGCGATAAAGTTTATGCGGGCGATGGGTGTCATCCAGTTCGCCAAAGAACAGCGTCTGGCTGTCGTTGGCCCAGGTCATGCTGCCATCGCAATCCTCGAAGGGCAGGTGGGTGACCTGGCCGCTGCTCAGCTCTTTGACGTAGAGCTGGTAGACCTCTTCGCCATTGGTGTCGAGGCTGTAGGCCAGGCGCTGATGGTCGGGGCTGATGCTGAAAGCGCCCATCGAGAAAAAACCGCCAGCGGCCAGTACGTTGGGGTCGAGCAACAATTGTTGCTGCTGTTCATCGACGTGCAGCGAGTCGTCCGCCGGACGCGGGCAGCGGTAGTGCCGTGCGTATTCGTCGCCCTCGGTGGTGCGCGTGTAATACAAAAACGGGCCCCAGGGCGAGGGCAGGGACAGATCGGTTTCGAGAATGCGGCCCTTGATCTCCTGGAACAGGGTTTCGCGCAGGGCATCCTGATCGGCCAATTGCGTGTGCAGGTAATCGTTCTCGGCTTTGAGGTAGTCCAGAACCTCTTCGGTGTCGCGGTTGTGCAACCACGCATAAGGGTCGGAACCCGTGTCTTTACGAGCGATCGGCGCGGTGGAGCGGGTGGCGGATGAAGGCATGCGGGGCTCTCTATAAAAATAATCGGGCCGTGAAAGACCTTGATTCAGCCGAGGATTGCCGCTGGGTGGCAACCGATTACTGACGCCGGGGAGGCCGGGTCAGTGAAAAGCCGTTATCATAAGCGCCTCTTTGCCTGGCTTACCACGAACGTCATGACCGAGAACGATTATCTAACCGCCTGGGGCCTTTACGCTTTCGCTGCGCTGGGCTGCCTGTGGGTGTGGTTCAAGCTGACCGGCTGGATGTGGCGCTGGCTGCGCGAGCCGTTGCGAGTCCTGGGTGCGGTCTTGCTGTTCAGTCCGACCATTATTGACCCGGTGAAGGAAAAATTCGCCCCGGCAGTCGCAATCACCGCGCTGGATCTGGCCTTCAAGGTCGGCAGCAACGTCTGGCGGGCGGTGTCGGACCTGGCCATGTACACCATGATTGCCTTTGGCCTGTACCTTCTTTTTGTGCTGGTGCGCTGGCCGCTGGAAAAACGCCGCAAAGCCCGTCAGCCTCAGGCCGGGACCGAGCCGCCTACCCCTGCACAGAGCGACGATGACGAACCCTTTGCTCCGGTTGACGATGATCGTTATGGACGCAACCCCGCAGCGGCTCCCGGCAACAGCGCTAGCAGCCGTATACGGGTTGAACCGCGCCTGTAGAACTTCCGCTTCGTTGGCAAATGCGCCTCGCTTTGAGGCCGGCGCGACCTGCATTGCTGAACGCATTGAAGCGAGAGTTTAAGCATGTGTGAATTACTGGGCATGAGCGCCAACGTACCGACCGATATCGTGTTCAGCTTTACCGGGCTGATTCAACGGGGTGGACGTACAGGTCCGCATCGGGATGGTTGGGGCATCGCTTTTTACGAAGGGCGTGGCCTGCGTCTGTTCCAGGACCCGGCCGCGAGCAGCGAGTCGGAAGTCGCGCTGTTGGTGCAGCGCTACCCGATCAAAAGCGAAGTGGTCATTGGTCATATCCGTCAGGCCAATGTCGGCAAGGTCTGCTTGTCCAACACTCATCCATTCGTCCGTGAATTGTGGGGCCGCAATTGGTGCTTCGCCCATAACGGCCAGTTGGCGCAATTCAATCCCCGCGCAACGTTCTACCGGCCGGTAGGCGATACCGACAGCGAGGCGGCCTTCTGTGATCTGCTCAACCGGGTCCGTGAAGCCTTTCCCGAGCCGGTCGAGATCGAGCAGTTGCTGCCTTCGTTGGTCGAAGCCTGTGCCGAATATCGTAGCAAAGGTGTATTCAATTGCCTGCTGAGCGATGGTGACTGGCTGTTCTGTTTCTGTTCGAGCAAGCTGGCGCACATCACTCGGCGTGCGCCGTTCGGCCCGGCTCGCCTGAAGGATGTCGATGTGATCGTCGATTTTCAGGCAGAAACCACCCCCAATGACGTGGTGACGGTGATCGCCACCGAACCGTTGACCGAAAACGAGACCTGGACGCGTTACGAGCCGGGGGAATGGAGCTTGTGGCGCCGCGGCGAGTGCGTGGTCCAAGGCCGAACCTGAAAGAGAGGGATCTATGCTGCGAAGCTATCTGCGATTGGTATTGTTCACGGTGGGCCTGTTGCTCGGTGTGCAGATTCCGGGATTCATCAGCGATTACAGCAAGCGCGTGGAAGCGCACTTGATCGAGGCGCAGCAAAGCCTCAAGGGTTACTCCGACACTGCCGAACGCTTCTTCAAGGGCGACTTACAGGCGCTGGTTGCGCATTACCGCAGCAGTGAAGACCCGGTATTTCGCAGTGATGCCGACAGCCTCAACCAATTGCTGACCCGCAATCAGTTGCTCGACCGCGAGTGGCAGGCCTTGCAGGGCCCTTGGTACGCCAAGGCCTGGCATGTGGTCTCTGCCGCCAATCCCGACATTCGCCGGGAGACTTTCAATGCGTACACGTACCAAGTCCTGCTGGTCCCGGAAGTCATCGCCTGGGGTATCGTCTGCGCCTTGCTGCTGGCGCTGGTGGTGGAGAGCTTCTTCCTGCTGATCGGCTGGGTGATCAATGGCGGACGGCGCAAGCCGGTGCTGAATCGGGATCTGCGCTAAACCCTTTCGCGTCATCGGCTTGTCAGGCAGCAAAGGCCTGCCTGACAAGCCCCATCACTTTTTCTTATCCCGGCACCTTGGTTTTATTCGTTGGACGCCCTGTCCGATTACACTCAAAAATGTGCTCTACAGAGGCCAGTTCCTCAAAACTTCAACGCACACAGGACATTCCCTATGGGCCGCCTGTTATTGAATTGCGATATGGGTGAGAGCTACGGCGCGTGGACCATGGGTCTCGACGCTGAAGTGATGCCGTTTATCGACTGCGCCAATATCGCCTGCGGCTTCCATGCCGGTGATCCGGGGATCATGCGAAAAACGGTGAGCCTGGCCTTGGCCCATGACGTCATGATCGGTGCTCACCCGGCGTACCCGGATCTGGTGGGGTTTGGTCGGCGCTCAATGGCCTGTACCCCGGCTGAAATCCAGGACTTGCTGCACTATCAAATCGGTGCGCTGGACGGCATTTGCCGGGTACAAGGTGGCCGCGTTCGCTACGTCAAACCCCATGGGGCGATGTACAACGACATGATGGCCGACCCCGAGCAGTTGCGTGCCGTGATCCAGGCCATCGCCCGCTACGATGCGCAATTGCCGCTGATGCTGATGGCCACTCGCGACAACAGTGCCGCGCAAGTGCTGGCTGATGAATTCGGCGTGCAGTTGTGGTTCGAAGCCTTTGCCGACCGCGCCTACGACAGCGCCGGGCGCCTGGTGTCACGGCAACTGCCGGGCGCCGTGCACCATGACCCTGAAGTCATCATCGCCCAGGCCCTCACGCTCTCCCGTGGTGAACCCTTGCGTGCCAGCGATGGCAGCGATCTGCACCTGAAGGCCGATACCCTGTGTGTGCATGGCGATAACACCAGTTCGGTGAGCGCCGTACAGCGCATCCGCCAGGCGTTGGGTGAGCAATCAGCGTCATGAGGTTGCGCATAGAAGTGGTGGCCATCGATTGTTTGATGGTGCGTCTGTTCGATGCCATCGACGAAGCCAATATGCCGTGGATGCTTGCTGCCAGTGCACGTTTGCGTGAGAGCTTCGCCAGCCATTTGATTGATCTGGTGCCGTCCTACACCACCTTGATGGTCCATTACGACCTGACCCGGTTGAATCCGGATCAGGCTCGGGAATTGATTCATCAGGCGCTGGCCGATCTGGCGCCTGATCCGCAGGCCATTGGCAAACGCCATGTGCTACCGGTCTGGTATGACCTGAGCGTGGGCCCGGAGCTGACGTTGTTGGCCAAGCGCAGCGGCTTGAGCATCAGCGAGGTCATTGCGCGTCACAGCGAGCGCGACTATCAGGTGTTTGCCCTGGGTTTCGCGCCAGGGTTCGCGTTTATGGGGCTGGTCGAAGAAACCCTCGCCGCGCCACGCTTGAATACGCCGCGTAAGCGTGTGGCTGCCGGTAGCGTGGGCATCGCCGAGCGCCAGACAGCCGCCTACCCCGTGGTGTCGCCGGGGGGCTGGAACCTGATCGGCCGTACCCCCAGCAAGTTGTTCGATCGCCAGCGCGAGGGTTACAGCTTGATGCAACCGGGTGACCGTGTGTGCTTTACCGCCGTCGATCATGCCGAGTTCGTGCGCCTGGGCGGCGATGACACCCCGTTGGAGGTGCAGGCATGAGGGCTTTATTGATCGAAGCCAGCACCCCTTTGTGCCTGCTCCAGGATGCCGGACGTTTTGGTGTTCGTCATTTGGGCGTGACCCAAGGCGGGGCGGCAGATTGGGTCTCGATGTCCTGGGCGAACAAACTGCTGGGCAATCCGCTGGACGCGGCGGTGATTGAGGTGACGCTGGGCGGCTTGACCCTGATCGCCGAACAGGATTGTTGTCTGGCGCTGGCGGGTGCCGATCTTGGCGCGATGCTCGACAGTCGGCCTCTGGCACCCTGGCGCAGTTTTTTCATGCGCAAGGGCGAGCGGTTACGCTTTACCCAACCGATTCTGGGTGCGCGAGCCTACTTGGCGGCGCCCGGCGGTTTCGATGCGCCACCGGTGCTCGGCAGTTGCGCTACGGTGGTGCGCGAAGAATTGGGCGGGCTGGATGGAATGGGCAAGGCGTTGGCCAAAGGGGATCACCTGTCTTACGCCGGTTCGGCGTTCGTCCTGGATGCTCTGCCGGATCATTTGATCCCCGACCTCAACCTGAACAGTCCATTGGACGTCGTGCTCGGCGCACAAATTGGCCAGTTCAGCGGCCTGAGCCTGTTCGATGCCTTCAACAGCGAGTGGACCCTCGACAGCCGTGCCGACCGGATGGGCATTCGTCTGCTGGGACCGGAACTGGTTTACCAAGGCGCGCCGCTGATCTCCGAAGGCATCCCGCTGGGCGCGATTCAGGTGCCGCCTGACGGGCAACCGATTGTGCTGCTCAATGACCGGCAAACCATCGGCGGGTACCCAAGGCTTGGGGCGTTGACTCCGCTGTCATTGGCCCGACTGGCGCAATGCCTGCCGGGTGCACCTGTCCGGCTCAAGCCGATTGTGCAGGCAACAGCGCATCAGCAGCATGTGGCGTATGTGCAGCGTTTTCAGGGTTGAGGGTGAAAGTAATGGCCGCTTCGCGAATGAATTTACGAGGTGGCCATTACTGTCAGGCAGCTATTTCGCCAAAAACCGCATGCCTTCTTCCAGCCCACGCAAGGTCAGCGGGAACATCTGGTCGTCGATCAGATCGCGCACGATGTTGGTCGAGGCGGTGTAGTTCCAGGTGTCTTTGGGGTAGGGGTTGATCCAGATGAGCTTCTTGTATTTCTCCTTGAAGCGCTGCATCCACAGATAACCCGGCTCTTCGTTCCAGTGCTCTACACTGCCACCCGCCTGGGTGATTTCGTAGGGCGCCATGGCCGCGTCGCCGATAAAGATCACTTTGTAATCGCCACCGTATTTGTTCAGCAAGTCCTGGGTGGCGGTGCGCTCCGCGCCACGGCGCAAGTTGTTCTTCCACACCGACTCATAAATGAAGTTATGGAAGTAGAAATACTCCAGGTGTTTGAACTCGGTCTTGCACGCCGAGAACAGCTCTTCGCAGGTTTTGACGTGAGCATCCATTGAGCCGCCGATGTCGAACAGCAGCAACAACTTGATGGTGTTGCGCCGTTCCGGGCGCATCTGAATGTTCAGCAGGCCCGCATCACGGGCGGTGTGGTCGATGGTGCCGTCGATGTCGAGCTCTTCAGCGGCGCCTTGACGGGCGAATTTACGCAAGCGGCGCAGCGCAATCTTGATGTTGCGCGTGCCCAACTCGACCTGATCGTCGAGGTTCCGGTACTCGCGCTGGTCCCAGACCTTGACTGCTTTGCCTTGGCGCTTGCCAGCATCACCTACGCGGATACCTTCCGGGTTGAAGCCGCCTGAGCCGAATGGGCTGGTGCCGCCTGTGCCGATCCACTTGTTGCCGCCCGCGTGGCGTTCTTTTTGCTCTTCAAGGCGTTTCTTGAATTCTTCGATCAGCTTGTCCAGGCCACCCAGGGTCTGGATCTGCGCGCGTTCTTCGTCGGTCAAGGAGCGTTCGAATTCCTTGCGCAGCCAATCTTCAGGGATCAGCGCCTGCAGATGATCATCGAGCTTTTCCAGGCCGTTGAAGTAGGCGCCGAACGCCCGGTCGAACTTGTCGAAGTGGCGTTCATCCTTGACCAGAATAGTGCGGGCGAGAAAGTAGAACTCGTCCATGTCAGCGAAGGTGACCCGCTGTTTCAGCGCATTGATCAGATCGAGCAGCTCGCGCACCGACACCGGCACCTTGGCTGCACGCATTTCATTGAACAGGTTGAGCAGCATGGCAATCGCCCTTATTCGTGCTTAGCGGTTGCCGCGACGGCTCATGAACGCCAGGCGCTCAAGCAATTGCACGTCCTGCTCATTCTTGACCAAGGCTCCGGCCAGCGGCGGGATCGCCTTGGTGGGGTCGCGCTCGCGCAGCACCGCTTCGCCGATGTTGTCGGCCATCAGCAGTTTCAGCCAGTCGACCAGTTCCGATGTGGACGGCTTTTTCTTCAGCCCGGGGACTTTGCGCACGTCGAAGAACACATCGAGGGCTTCGCTGACCAGATCCTTTTTGATGTTCGGGTAATGCACATCGACAATCTTTTGCAGGGTGACGCGGTCCGGGAAGGCGATGTAGTGAAAGAAGCAACGACGCAGGAACGCGTCAGGCAGTTCTTTTTCGTTGTTCGACGTAATGATGATGATCGGGCGTACTTTCGCTTTGATCGTTTCATCGATCTCGTACACATAGAACTCCATCTTGTCGAGTTCTTGCAGCAGGTCGTTAGGGAACTCGATGTCGGCCTTGTCGATCTCATCGATCAGCAGGATGACCCGCTCTTCGGCCTCGAAGGCTTCCCACAGCTTGCCCTTCTTCAGGTAGTTACGTACGTCGTGGACTTTATCCACACCCAACTGCGAATCACGCAAACGGCTGACGGCGTCGTACTCGTACAGGCCCTGATGCGCCTTGGTGGTGGATTTGATGTGCCAGGTAATCAACCGTGCGCCGAAGGACTCGGCCAGTTGTTCGGCCAACATGGTTTTACCGGTGCCAGGCTCGCCTTTGACCAGCAGTGGCCGCTCCAGAGTGATAGCAGCGTTGACCGCGAGCTTCAGGTCGTCAGTGGCGACGTATGCGCTGGTGCCTTCGAACTTCATCTAAAAATCCTCGAACGGTATCGCCTGAAACGGCGCAAAAATGGGGTGCTTAATGTGCCGACTATACCGCGCAGGCCGGGCGACTGTGAACGCAGAGGCGCCATTCAGTCTCTGAATGGCGCGTCACGATTTGACTGGATCAAGATTAGATCAGCCGCTGTTTAAGTCCTGTCCCCTTTGAAAAAAGCACTAATCCACCTTGGCTACTGTGTTTTGCTGTTGTCATAGCGGGTGTTGAACGCTTGAATGAAGGCGTTGTGCAGGATCTGCAGGAATGCCTGAAAGCCGCTGATGTCTTGTTGGTGCACGCTGCCACTGAGTTCTACGCGGGTGGCGAACTGGTTTTTGCTCTGGTTCTTCAAGACGGTTTCGCTGGTGCCGACCACGGCTTCCCAGATCGAGCGGAAGAAGCTCTTGTTCTGGTTCTCGACATCCTGCTGCCAGTTGAACACCTCGACATCGCGCAGCAGCGGTTTGATATAGCCGCTGAGCTTGCCCTTTTTGGCTTGGGCTTCGATCACCACGTCACCGCTGCCGGCATTGAAGTCGAATTTGCCGTAGGCCGAAGCGAAGTCGTTGAGGCTTTTAAGTTCTATCCCGATCGAACGGAGGCGGAAATCGAAGTCTTCAAAATTACTGAATGGATCGAATGTGGCCGAGGTTTCCAGCGGTGCGTTCCCGGGTAACAGGGCTTTGCCCTCAAATCGGGCTTCGTGCATGCCTTTTGCATCGGCGATATTGGTCAGGTTGAACAGGCTGGCGTTGACGTGATCGGCTTCGATCCTCACTTTCGGCGTCGAGTTGAAATTATTGAAGGTGATGCGTCCATCATCTATACGTACTTCGTTGAGGGTAATGGGCAACAGCTTGTTCAATTGGGCACGCCAGTCGGTGCCTTGACCGGTCTGCGAAGCTTGTTTGTTGGTGCCGCCGTCGACGAAGTTCAGCTCGGGTTTGATGAAGATTACCTGGGCCACCACGGCACGGTCATACCATAACGAATGCCAGCTCACGGCCAGGTCGATGACCGGCGCGTTGACGAATGGCACGGGTACCTTGCCCTGCACCTTGACGATACTCAGCCCATTGATTCGGTACGCCCCACGCCACAGGGCCAGATCGACGTCGGCGACCTGGCCACGGTAGTCGCCCATATTTGCGAGTTTATCGTTCAAATAGTTACGCACCAGATAGGGCAGGGCGATGTCTGCGGCAATCAGCAAGACAACGATTCCCGCAACGGTCCAAAGAGGCCAGCTATAGCGACGTTTCATGTTGAGGGTCTCCTGTTCAGTAGAGCTGTTGACTGTCTGGCTCGGCATCCGTTCGCTACGACTGGACGCACCCCGGCTGGCGGCATACGCTTTGAGTTTTTCAAGCACGTGCACAAGGACACCGCCATGAGCCGCATCTACGCTGACAATGCCCATTCCATCGGTAACACGCCGCTGGTGCAGATCAACCGTATCGCACCGCGCGGGGTCACTATCCTGGCCAAGATTGAAGGGCGCAACCCCGGATACTCGGTGAAATGCCGAATCGGCGCCAGCATGATCTGGGACGCTGAAAGCAGCGGTAAGCTCAAGCCGGGCATGACCATCGTCGAGCCGACTTCAGGCAATACCGGGATCGGTTTGGCTTTTGTGGCGGCGGCCCGTGGTTACAAACTGGTGCTGACCATGCCTGCGTCGATGAGCATCGAACGACGCAAGGTGCTCAAGGCATTGGGCGCTGAACTGGTCCTGACCGAGCCTGCCAAAGGCATGAAAGGTGCCATTGAAAAAGCCGAAGAGCTGGTCGCCAGTAATCCGCCCCTCTATTTCATGCCCTCACAGTTCGATAATCCGGCCAACCCGGCGATCCATGAGAAGACCACGGGCCCTGAAATCTGGAACGACACTGACGGTGCCATCGATGTGCTAGTGGCGGGCGTGGGTACCGGGGGCACGATTACCGGGATTTCGCGTTACATCAAGCACACGGCGGGCAAGCCCATTCTGTCGGTGGCGGTCGAGCCCATTGGTTCGCCGATCATCAGCCAGACGCTGGCCGGTGAAGAAATCAAACCTGCCCCGCACAAAATTCAGGGGATCGGTGCGGGTTTCATCCCCAAGAACCTCGACTTGTCGATCATTGATCGGGTCGAGCTGGTCAGCGATGAAGAGTCCAAGGCCATGGCATTGCGTCTGATGCGCGAAGAAGGGATTTTGTGCGGTATTTCTTGCGGCGCAGCCATGGCCGCAGCGGTACGCATGGCTGAAACCCCGGAAATGCAGGGCAAAACCATTGTCGTGATCCTGCCCGACTCGGGTGAGCGTTACCTGTCGAGCATGCTGTTCAGCGATCTGTTTACTGATCAGGAAAATCAGCAGTAACCTATTTTGGTCTTAGGTCGCTTTGTACCCGGCCCGTGAAGGCTTATGATGGCCGGCTTCCAACCCGCTGTGCGCGCATTTCGCAAAGACGGAATGCGTGAGCGGTTGTTCCCGCAACAGCCGCTTTCAGGATCAGATAATTAAAACAGTGCCGCGGCGTGCAGTTAGTTGTCTATTTTCAAGGAGAGTTTCATGACCTTTTCTTTCGCCGCCAAGGCCTCGATTTTGATGCTTTTCGTAGGCAGCACGCTGTATGTGCACCTGCGGGGTAAAGCGCGACTGCCTCTGCTACGTCAGTTCGTTAACCATTCTGCGTTGTTTGCCCCTTATAACGCGTTGATGTATCTGTTTTCCGGTGTGCCCTCGAAGCCTTACCTGGACCGCACAAAATTTCCTGAGCTGGACGTGCTCAAGGACAACTGGCAAATCATTCGTGACGAAGCCATGCATTTGTTCGACGAGGGATATATCCGCGCTGCCGAGAAGAACAACGATGCCGGTTTCGGTTCGTTCTTCAAAAAAGGCTGGAAGCGCTTTTACCTCAAGTGGTACGACAAAGCCTTGCCGTCCGCTGAACTGCTGTGCCCCAAGACCGTCGCGCTGGTGAACAGCATTCCCAACGTCAAAGGTGCGATGTTCGCGCTGTTGCCAGGGGATAGCCACCTCAACCCGCATCGCGACCCGTTTGCCGGTTCGCTGCGTTATCACTTGGGGCTGTCGACGCCAAATTCGGATGACTGCCGCATTTACGTTGATGGACAGGTGTATGCCTGGCGCGATGGCGAAGACGTGATGTTCGATGAAACCTACGTGCATTGGGTCAAGAACCAGACCGAAACCACCCGGGTGATTCTGTTTTGTGACATCGAGCGGCCTCTGCGTTCCAAACTCATGACCCGCCTCAATCGCTGGGTCAGTAAGGTCTTGGGAAGCGCCACGGCGCCGCAGAATACCGATGACGAACGTGTTGGCGGGATCAACCAGGCGTATGCCTACAGCAAGCGTTTCAGCGATGGCATGAGCACCACCGTCAAACAGTTCAAGCGTCGTCACCCCAAGGCCTACCGCGTCATGCGTCCGGTATTGGCGGTCATCGTTCTGACCTTGCTCGGCTATTGGCTGTTCGGCTGATACAACGTCGGACGGGTGTTTGTGTTCCGCACGCTAATGCCCACCTGCTGAAGCCTTCGCCACTGCGACAGGTTTCAGCACCAGCCACAGCGCCACCGCAATCAATACGCCGCCATACAAATGTGCCCACGACAGCGGTTCATCGAGAAACAGTGCACCCCACAGCACGCCGAAGGGCGGGATCATGAAGGTCACGGTCATCGAGCTGAGCGGGCCAATGTCGCTAAGCAGCCGGAAAAACAGGATGTAGGCGAACGCGGTGCACACCAGTCCCAATCCGAGTAACGACAGCCACACGCTGCTCCCGCCCCAACTGGCGGGTGGATGGCTGATGACGCTGTAGCCGAACAGCGGCAGCAATAACAGCGTGGCGCCGAGCATGCTGCCGACGGTGGCGAGCCTTGGGTCAAGGCCACCTTGCTGATCGAGCCAGCGGTGAGCGAGGAAGCCGGCAAAGCCGTAGCTCGTCGTTGCCAGCAAACAGGCCAGCGCGCCGATCAGCAACTCCAGATCGAAAGCCACGGGCCCCGCACGGGTCAGGATGCCGACACCGAACAAACCGAGAAACACCCCCGCGATTTTCACCAGCGACAGTTTCTGGTTGAAGAACAACCCACCGATCAATACGCCCATCAGCGGCGTCGTTGCATTGAAAATCGATGAGTAACCGGCGGGCAATACTTGAGCGGCCAATGAATACAAGGTCGCGGGCAGCCCGGAGTTGATCATCCCCAGCAGCAGGCAGATTTTGAATTTGCCGCGAAAATCCCAATCAATCCGCATCAGCCAGAGGATCACCAGCAAACCGCCGGCGGCAATGGATACGCGAAAAAACGCTGTCGGCACGGTGCCGAGCACGGGTGCGATGATCCGCATGAACAGGAAACTGGCGCCCCAGATGGCGGCAAGTACTAATAAACGCAGGGTGTCAACAGGTCTCAAAGCCAGCTCCATGCCGGTGGTCGGGGCGCGAGTGTCTCCGGGGCAGAGGGCTCAGCGCAACCTGAGCGAGTAAAAATACGCTTCTCCTATGCCTGTCCACTGGCTAAGCTCGGGCTTCCGAATTCCTGACGAGATCTGTTTATGCCGCAGCAATGGCCAGCCGCCGATATCGCCCAAATGATTCTTGACGGTTTTGATGATTATCGAGAGCATTTTCGGCAGATTGCCGATGGTGCTCAGGCGCGCTTCGAACAAGCGTTATGGCAGGAAGCTCAGCGAGCATCGGCAGCGCGGATCAATCTCTACGAAGAGAAAGTCAGCGAAGTGACCGAGCGTTTGCACGGTACGTTCGATGCCCAGAGCCTGCTGGATGTAAGCTGCTGGCCGCTGGTCAAAAGTGCGTACATCAACCTGATCGACGTACGGTTTGACGATGAGCTGGCGGAAACCTGGTTCAACTCGATTTTCTGTGGCCTGTTCAGTCATGACCTGATCAGCGACGGCTGCATGTTCATCCACACCACGCGTCCGTCTCTGCGCCGCCACGACAAGGCGGCTCAAACCCGCACTTATCGGCCCCAAGGCGAACTGTCGAGCATGCTCAAGCAGATTTTTGCCGAGTATAAGTTCGATGTGCCGTTTGCCGACTTGCCGGGTGATCTGCAACGGCTCGAAGGGCAATTGCGGGAAAACCTGCCCGATTGGGTGTGCAAGGACCCGGCGCTCAGCGTGGAGCTGTTCTCGTCGATTCTGTACCGCAACAAGGGGGCGTATCTGGTCGGGCGCATTTTCACCCAGGACGAACAATGGCCGCTGGTAATCCCCCTGCTGCACCGTGAAGGCAGTGGTATCCAGATTGATGCGCTGATTACCGATGAAGCTGATGTGTCGATCATCTTCTCGTTCACACGCTCGTACTTCATGGTCGACGTGCCAGTGCCTGCGGAGTTTATCGGCTTTCTCAAGCGTATTTTGCCTGGCAAGCACATCGCTGAGCTGTACACCTCGATCGGCTTTTACAAGCATGGCAAGTCCGAGTTCTACCGCGCCCTGATCAACCATCTGGCCACTACCGACGACCGCTTTATCATGGCGCCCGGTGTGCGCGGCATGGTCATGAGCGTGTTCACCCTGCCGGGTTTCAATACGGTGTTCAAGATCATCAAGGACCGCTTCGCGCCGTCGAAAAACGTCGACCGTGCCACGGTGATCGAAAAATACCGTCTGGTAAAAAGCGTCGACCGGGTAGGGCGCATGGCCGACACCCAGGAATTCGCCGATTTCCGTTTTCCGTTGAGCAAGTTCGATCCTGAGTGCCTCGCCGAACTGCTGGACGTGGCGGCGTCGACCGTCGAAGTCGAAGGCGACACCGTCCTGATCCGTCACTGCTGGACCGAGCGGCGTATGACGCCGTTGAACCTCTATCTGGAAAATGCCAACGAAGCCCAGGTGCGCGAAGCACTGGACGATTATGGGCTGGCGATCAAGCAGTTGGCTGCGTCGAATATTTTCCCCGGCGATATGCTGCTGAAGAACTTTGGCGTGACCCGTCACGGCCGGGTGGTGTTCTACGATTACGACGAAATTTGCTACCTGACCGAAGCCAATTTTCGCCGCATCCCGGCGCCGCGCACGCCCGAAGATGAAATGTCCTCGGAGCCTTGGTACTCGATTGCTCCGCTGGATATTTTCCCTGAGGAGTTTCCACCGTTTCTGTTTGCCGACATGGGCCAGCGCCGGCTGTTCAATGAACTCCATGGTGAGTTGTACGACGCCGACTACTGGAAAAGCCTGCAAGACGCGATTCGGGCGGGCAAGATCATTGATGTCTTTCCCTACCGGCGCAAAGGGCGCATGGATGAGACGCTGGCCTGAGTCTTCAGCGCGGCAGTGCGCTGACTGCGTCTAGATGAGCTGTCAGCGCCCGCCGCATGAAGATTGATGGCTAGCCAGCAGGGCGCTGACGCCAGTCACCCCGTGCTTATGCCTTGCCCCGAATCAACGCCCGCAACGCGAAACGGTTGGGGTGGCAGGCTTCGGCAATGCTGCGGGGCAACGGCAGGGGTTCGTTGTCCAGCCAGGCAGCGAGCAATTCGCCTGACAGTGGCG
This sequence comes from Pseudomonas sp. UMAB-08, assembly GCF_900095225.1. Taxonomy (GTDB): domain Bacteria; phylum Pseudomonadota; class Gammaproteobacteria; order Pseudomonadales; family Pseudomonadaceae; genus Aquipseudomonas. The sequence continues at coordinate 18,381 of NZ_LT607433.1, read as the reverse complement.
CGGTGATCAGCCCACGAGAGCCATGACCACTGTTGATGTACAGGCCGTCGAGCCAAGGGCAAACGGTATCCGGCACTTGTCGGGCGTCTTTGCCCAGCGCCGCGTAAGCCTCCAGAAATCCCTGTTTATCCGCCAGTGGGCCGACGATGGGCAAGTAGTCCGGGCTGGTGCAACGGAATGCCGCTCGTCCTTGCAGGTGCTCAGGTTCCAGCGCGTCTGCGCCCAGCCGCTTGAGCAAGTCTTCGGAGATTTCCTGCAAGAGTTCGAGATTGCTCTGGTGCTCGGCAGTGGTCGGCGTCAGGTCATCGCTTTTGAAATCGAAGCTCGCCCCTAGCGTGTGTTCGCCCAGCCGGGCGGGCGCCACATAACCTTCGGCGCAGACCACGGTGCTCAAGACTTCGCTCGCCGGGGTCTGGGCAAGCCGGGTGATCTGCCCGCGAATACGTTTGAGGGGTAATTCCGCGCTGGCCGGGAAGCGCTTGACCTCTGCGGCGCCAGCCAATATCACCACCGGAGCCTCGTCGAGCAGTCGCTCGCCATCCCACGCCTGCCACTGTTCGCCGTTACGACGCAGTTCCAGTACGTCGTGATGTGCCAATAGCTGAATGTTGGGGTGTGTGGCCTGAAACCGGCACAGCGCCGGCGGATGTACCCAGCCCCCCTCGGGGAAAAACAAGCCGCCGCAAGACAGTGCAACACCGGCTCGGGCTTCTGCGTGTGCCTGGTCCAGCACGTGTAAGAGTTCGGGGGGAAACGCTTGCGCCAACTGCGCCTGGCGTTCGGCCTCCTTGTCATTGAAGGCCAACTGCAACACGCCGCAGCCGTCCCAGTCGGTACCCCGTTGCAGGTATTCCAGATGGCGGCGGGTGTAACCAAAGCCGCTCAAAATCAGTTGTGACAACGCCGTGCCGTGGGCAGAAAGCTTCAAGTACAGCACCCCTTGCGGGTTGCCCGAAGCTTCCTGCGCCAGATCGCCGTGGCGTTCCATCAGGCTGACCTGCCAACCCCGCGCAGCGAGGCTGGCAGCTGTTGCGCAACCGGCCAGGCCGGCGCCGATCACCAACGCCTTGCGCTGAGTCGTGATCGGCGCCGGGCGGGCAAACCAGGGCTTGACGACTGCAGGCTTGGGCACGTCTTCCGGCCAGCCGATAAACGCCCCGCGCAGCACCTCCCATTTATGCCCGATACCCGGCGTGCGGCGCATTTTGAAGCCCGCTGCGTTCAGCGCGCGCCGTACCCATCCGGTACTGGTGAAAGTGCTGATGGTCGAACCCGGCGCCGCCAGCCGTGCCAGTTCGGCGAACAGTTCGGGAGTCCACATTTCCGGATTTTTTGCCGGAGCAAAACCGTCGAGGAACCACGCATCAATCTGCCCGTCCAGCTGCGGCAACATGTCTAAAGCGTCGCCGATCAACAGGGTCAAGGTCACGCGCCCGCCGTCGAACACCATGAGCTGAAAACCGTCATGCACGGCGATGTACTGATCGAGCAATTGCCCGGCGCAGGTGGCCAGTTCGGGCCATAAGGCGAGGGCCCGCTGCAGATCACTGTGGGTCAGTGGAAACTTCTCGACGCTGACAAAGTGCAGGCGTGCGTCGGCGACGGCGTGCTCGGCAAACAGCTGCCAGGCGCAAAGAAAATTCAAGCCGGTGCCGAAGCCGGTCTCACCGATAACGAGGCGCTCGCCTGCCGCCAGAGCCGCAAACCGGTTTGTCAGATCATTCTGTTTCAGAAAGACATGACGTGTTTCGTCCAGACCGGATTGGGTGGAGAAATAGACATCCGAGAATTCCCGCGAATGAGGATTACCCTGTTCGTCCCAGTCGATCTGGGCGTGGGATGTGAAGGTCATGGTCGGCTCGACGGCGGCAGGAGCGCGGGATATTAACGCAATCAGCGAGTTGGTGAGGGCGCAAGGGGTAGAAGGGGGGTCCCTTAAGCCTGTTCAATTGACCCATCGCAACGAATGGCTGTCTTACCCAGCATTGATTCATGCGATCCGTTAATCTTGACGATCTTGAAGGGGAGCTGTGCATGTTCGAATCCGCCGAAATCGGTCACGCCATCGACAAAGAAACTTACGACGCCGAGGTGCCGGCGCTGCGCGAGGCGTTGCTCGACGCGCAATTCGAACTCAAGCAGCAAGCGCGCTTTCCGGTGATCGTATTGATCAACGGCGTCGAAGGTGCGGGCAAGGGCGAGACGATCAAGCTGCTCAATGAATGGATGGACCCACGGCTGATCGAGGTGCGTACGTTCGATCAGCAGACTGACGAAGAGCTGGCCCGACCACCCGCGTGGCGCTATTGGCGGCATTTGCCGGCGAAAGGGCGCATGGGGATTTTCTTTGGCAATTGGTACAGCCAGATGATTCAGGGGCGAGTGCATGGCCACTTTAAGGATGCCGTGCTCGATCAGGCAATCAATGGCGCTGAACGTCTGGAGAGAATGCTCTGCGATGAGGGCGCGCTGATTTTCAAGTTCTGGTTTCACCTGTCCAAAAAACAGATGAAGGCCCGGCTCAAGTTGCTTGAGGATGACCCGTTGCACAGCTGGCGCATCAGCCCGCTGGACTGGCAGCAATCGAAAACCTACGACAAATTTGTCCGCTACGGTGAGCGCGTGCTGCGTCGAACCAGCCATGATTACGCGCCTTGGCATGTCATCGAAGGCGTGGATCCGCATTATCGCAGCCTGACCGTCGGGCGGCTGTTGCTCGATGGGCTACAGGCAGCCTTGGCCAACAAAAGACCCCCTCAAGGTCCGCTGACCATTGGCCCGCTGCCGACCAATATTGATGACCTCAGCCTGCTGAACAGTCTCGACATGACTCAGCATCTGGAAAAAGAAGATTACGAAGAACAACTGATTACCGAGCAAGCGCGCCTGGCGGGCAACGTGCGTGATAAACGCATGAAACGGCACTCGCTGGTAGCGGTGTTCGAAGGCAATGATGCCGCTGGCAAAGGTGGTGCCATCCGGCGGGTCGCGGCGGCGCTGGACCCGCGTCAGTACAATATCGTGCCGATTGCCGCGCCCACCGAGGACGAGCGTGCACAGCCTTATCTCTGGCGCTTCTGGCGGCATATGCCGCCACGCGGCAAATTCACCGTGTTCGATCGGTCGTGGTATGGCCGGGTGCTGGTAGAACGCGTTGAGGGTTTTTGCAGCCCGGGAGATTGGCTCCGGGCATACAGCGAGATCAACGATTTCGAAGAACAACTGACCGATGCCGGTACCGTGGTGGTCAAGTTCTGGCTGGCCATCGATGAGCAGACTCAACTGGAGCGTTTCGAGGCGAGGGAGCAGATTCCATTCAAACGCTTCAAAATCACCGAGGACGACTGGCGCAATCGGCAGAAATGGCCGGACTACCGCGTGGCCGTGGGCGACATGGTTGATCGCACCAGCACTGAAATCGCACCGTGGACCCTGGTTGAGGCCAATGACAAACGCTGGGCGCGGGTGAAGGTGTTGCGCACCATCAATAACGCGTTGGAAGCCGCTTTTGAAAAGGACAAAAAGTCTAAGTGACGCCATGATTTTCCATACAGCCAGTGAATGATCATCGCGGACAAGGATTGTCTGGCTCTATGCTCAATGCCTTCTCATCAACAATAAGAGTGGAGGTGTGTCATGCGTGAAGTGGTGATTGTCGATAGCGTGCGGACGGGATTGGCCAAGTCGTTTCGCGGCAAGTTCAACCAGACCCGTCCCGATGACATGGCAGCCCATTGCGTCAACGCACTGCTGACGCGCAATGGCCTGGACCCGGCGTTGGTCGAGGACTGTATCGTCGGTGCCGGTTCCAACGAAGGTGCGCAGGGCTACAACATTGGGCGCAATGTGGCGGTGCTGTCGAAGTTGGGCATCCAGGTTCCCGGCATGACCCTCAACCGCTATTGCTCATCGGGCTTGCAGGCCATTGCAATCGCGGCCAACCAGATTGCCTCCGGTTGCAGCGAGATCATTGTTGCCGGTGGTGTCGAATCCATCAGCTTGACCATGAAAAGCATCAACACCGACAACCTGATCAATCCATTGCTTAAGGAACAGGCCCCGGGGATTTACTTTCCCATGGGCCAGACCGCCGAAATCGTCGCGCGCCGCTACCATGTCAGCCGCGAGCAACAAGACCTCTACGCCTTGCAAAGTCAGCACCGCACTGCAGCTGCTCAAGCTGCGGGGCTGTTCGATGATGAAATCGTGCCGATGGCCGTGACCTACCGCGTCGAGGACAAAAATACCGGTGCGATTAGCCTGGTTGAAGGCATCGTTGATCGTGACGACTGCAATCGTCCGGACACCACCCTGGAAAGCCTGGCGGGCCTGAAGCCGGTATTTGCCGAAGACGGTTCGGTGACCGCAGGCAACTCGTCGCAGTTGTCCGATGGGGCTTCGATGACGCTGGTCATGAGCCTGGAAAAAGCCCTGGAGCTGGGCCTCAAACCGCGTGCGTATTTCCGTGGCTTCACGGTGGCGGGTTGCGAGCCGGACGAGATGGGGATTGGTCCGGTGTTCTCGGTGCCCAAATTGCTCAAGGCCAAAGGCCTGCAAGTGGCCGACATCGACCTTTGGGAACTCAACGAAGCCTTCGCGTCGCAGTGCCTGTATGCGCGTGATCGCATGGGAATCGATAACGCCAAATACAATCTCAGCGGTGGCTCGATCTCCATCGGCCACCCGTTCGGCATGACCGGTTCGCGCCAGGTCGGTCACCTGGTTCGCGAGCTGCAACGGCGCAACCTGCGCTACGGCATCGTGACCATGTGCGTCGGCGGCGGGATGGGGGCAACGGGGTTGTTTGAAGCGTTCAAGTAGAGCGCTAACTGCTGGGTCGTCTTCGCGGATGAATGTGCACCCACAGGGTCTCTACGACCTTTGTGGGTGCTATGCCTCTGATGCAACGCCTAAAGCCTGCTCAACGTCTTCTGCCGCAGGATATAGATCGTCACCAGCACTGCGCTGGTCAGCATGAAACCGCGTGCCCATGGCAAAGGCACCAGATAGCAGGACAGGCCGATGCTCAGCCACATCAGGCCGACGGCGTAGACTTTGCCCTTGAGCGGGATGCCGTTACCGTCGAGGTAATCACGAATCCAGGGGCCCAGATGGCGATGGCTGACCAGCCACTCATAAAAGCGCGGCGAGCTTCGGGCGAAGCAGGCCGCTGCCAATAATAGAAAGGGCGTGGTGGGTAACACCGGCAAGAAAATCCCGATCACCCCCAACGCTACACTCAGCCAGCCAATGCCCTGAAGTACATGGCGTACAAGCCAATGTTTGCTTGTACGCGTCGAGTCTTGCGCCATAGGCGTGGACTCAGTGGTGGCGAGGCTTGAGAATCGCTGGTTTCTCGTCTGGCGCCTGCAGCAGCAGGTACAGCGCGGTCAGTGCTTCCGGGATCTGCACAATCATGTCATCCATCAGATTGGCGTCCTGGGCGATGTCGGCAAATTCTGGCTGTTCGTCGAACAAACCCGAACCGACCATGATCGGCAGGAGCATTTCGCTGACTTCGTCTTCGGCGCTTTCGAACCATGCGTTTTCGCGCAGGAATACGCCTTCCATGAAGCCGATGCACCAGCCGCGGAGGTCGGAGTCATCCGGCTCGTCACCGAGGTCCAGATCACACGGCAATTCGAACTCTTCGTCGGAGGCCAGTTGGCGGGCGATATGCGCTTGCAGCTGGATCAGCGTGGCTTCGATTTCTTCGCGCTGGGCATCACTGGTGTAATGCGGCGGCTCGGAGAACAGCGTATCGATCCACTCGCGCTCAGGGACCGTTTCGGCACAGATCGACAGCGCGGTCAGGTAGCCGTGGGCGGCCACATAGTCCAGCGCTTCGTCATGCAGCTCATCGGCATCGAGGAAGGCTTGCAGGCGGTGTAGTTGCTCAGCGAAGGACATTGACGGGCTACCTTGGGAATAAACAATGCTGAATTCTAGGCTGTGTAGGGCCTGTGCGCCAGTACAGAGGCGCTTAGAAGCTGTTATGTCTTTTATATCGACCGCCGGTATCGCCTTTGTGCTTTGCCTGGAACCCCTCGGGTATAATGCCGCGCTTTGCGATGCCAATAGCGATTGCGACAGGCTGTAGCAGGGTCGCTTCTGCAATATTTTGGGGTTTTTATGCTCGAACAGGCTCAACGCGTACTTAAAGACATCTTTGGTTACGACAGTTTTCGTGGTCGCCAAGGTGCCATTATTGAGCGTGTTGCCAATGGCGGCGATGCCTTGGTGTTGATGCCCACCGGTGGCGGCAAGTCCTTATGCTTCCAGGTCCCGGGCCTGCTGCGTGAAGGCTTGGCAGTGGTGGTTTCACCGCTGATTGCCTTGATGGACGATCAGGTCGCGACCCTGGAAGAGCTGGGTGTGTCGGCGGCCGCGTTGAACTCCACGCTGAGCGCAGAGCAACAGCGGGATCTGGCCAACCGGATACGGTTGGGCGAGATCAAAATGCTCTATCTGGCGCCCGAGCGCCTGGTTCAGCCGCGGATGCTGGCCTTCCTGCAGAACCTGAAAATCGCCCTGTTTGCCATCGACGAAGCGCACTGCGTGTCACAGTGGGGGCATGATTTCCGTCCTGAATACTTGAAGCTGGGGCAGCTCGCCGAGTTGTTCCCCGACGTGCCGCGTATCGCCCTGACCGCCACGGCCGATAAACGCACCCGTGAAGAGATCGTCGAGCGCCTGCATCTGCAGAACGCCGAGCGCTTTCTCTCCAGTTTCGACCGCCCCAACATCTTTTATCGCATCGTGCCCAAGGAACAGCCGCGCAAACAACTGCTGGCATTCCTTTCCGAGCGGCGCAGCGATGCAGGCATCGTTTATTGCCTGTCCCGTAAAAAGGTCGACGAAGTCGCCGCTTTTCTGTGTGACAACGGCTATCCGGCCTTGCCGTACCACGCCGGGCTGCCTAACGAGACACGTGCCTTCAACCAGAAGCGCTTCCTCAATGAGGAAGGCCTGATCATGGTCGCGACCATCGCTTTCGGTATGGGCATCGACAAACCCAACGTGCGGTTCGTCGCCCATATGGACTTGCCCAAATCGCTGGAGGCGTACTACCAGGAGACGGGGCGCTCCGGCCGTGATGGCCTGCCCGCCGATGCCTGGATGGCCTACGGTCTGCAAGACGTGCTGATGCTCAAGCAGATGCTGCAAAACTCCGAAGGCGACGAGCGACACAAGCGCCTTGAGCAACACAAACTCGACGCCATGTTGTCGCTTTGTGAAGAGACCCGCTGTCGCCGACAGACGTTGCTGGCCTACTTCGACGAAGACATGCCTAACCCGTGCGGTCATTGCGACAACTGTGTCGATGGCGTGCAGACCTGGGACGCGACCGAGCCTGCGCGTCAGGCTTTGTCGGCCATCTATCGCACCGGCCAACGCTATGGCGTCGGCCATCTGGTGGACGTCCTGTTGGGTCGCGACAACGACAAGGTGAAGAGCTTTGGTCACCAACATCTGGCGGTTTTCGGCGTCGGCAAGGCGCGTGCAGAAGGTGAGTGGCGCTCGCTGTTCCGCCAGTTGGTGGCGCGCGGCCTGGCTGATATCGATCTGGAAGGCTACGGCGGCCTGCGTTTGAGTGACACCTGCCGACCGCTCTTGCGCGGCGAAGTCACGCTGGAACTGCGCCGTGATTTGAAACCGCAAACCACCCCGAAAAGCGGTTCGGGCAGCCCGGCCAGTCAATTGGTTCGTGGCGAAGAGCGCGAGCAGTGGGAGGCCTTGCGCGCCCTGCGGCGCAAATTGGCCGAAGAGCATGGGGTGCCGCCTTATGTCATTTTCCCCGACTCGACCTTGCTCGAGATGCTGCGCAGCAAGCCCGGATCATTGCCGGAAATGGCTCAGGTCAGTGGGGTCGGTGCGCGCAAGCTGGAGCGTTATGGTGAAGCGTTCCTCGAGGTGCTCGGCGGTACCGCCGAGGCACCAAGGGTTGTGGCTGACGTGCGTCACGAATTGATCAGCCTGGCCCGTGCCGGGATGACGCCGGCGCAGATTGCCGGCCAGTTGCAGTGCACCGAAAAGAACGTCTACACGATGCTCGCGGAGGCTATCGGCAAGCAGCAATTATCACTGGAGCAAGCGCTGGACTTGCCTGAGGACGTGCTCAATGAAATTCAGGATGCGTTCCTTGATGGCGAAGGAGAATTGCCTGCGGTTGCCGCCGTTGCCGCACAGTTCGCCGGTCGCGTGCCAGACGGCGTGCTGTATTGCGTGCGTGCGGCGCTGCAGTCCGAGTTTGAAGTCTGATTTTCCTGGGGTTTTTACCCCCTGCGACGATTGGTTACAGTGAGTGACACTTGCCTCGGTGCGGGCATCATGGTTAGCTGACTAATAATTAGTACAAGCCTTTAATCATGAGTTTCTTATGCCTTTAACTGATCAACACCGCTTCGGCATGCAATTGGCTCAGATGTCACGTGGCTGGCGAGCCGAGCTCGACCGGCGTCTCGCTGACCTGGGCCTGTCGCAGGCGCGCTGGCTGGTGCTGCTGCACCTTGCGCGCTTCGAAGAAGCACCGACGCAACGTGAGCTGGCGCAGAGTGTTGGCGTCGAAGGGCCGACCCTTGCGCGTTTGCTCGACAGTCTGGAAGCTCAGGGGCTGGTTCTGCGTCAGGCGGTGGTCGAAGATCGACGGGCTAAGAAAATCGTTCTGTGTGCAACGGCGCGGCCGCTGATCGAAAAAATCGAGACAATCGCAACCGCGTTGCGCCATGAACTTTTCGTCGGCATCGACGAGGACGAGCTGGGAATCTGCATGCGGGTACACGCACGGATCCTGGCGAACCTGGAAAAATCCTGAACACCTGACATTCAGTGGCTCAAGCGCTTTTACCCCTTTAAGCATTGGTGAAAGCGTGCGAGCATCAGGCCCGATTTGCCCCCATACTTGCGCTATCTGCGTGTGACAGCGAATGTGCTGAGAAGCCTGCTTTGGTTTTTATAAGGATTTTCATGCTGAAGAGTTCTCAGGCCGCGTTAAAACGGGCCGATCGCCCGTTGCGGCAGGTCGTTCGTCAATGGTGTGTGGCTGCGGCCGCAACATCACTGTTTTATTCGGCACTGGCCCCAGCATTGGGGCTCGGAGATATCACCCTGCATTCGGCGTTGGATCAGCCGTTCAATGCCGATATCGAATTGGTAGAAACCGCAGGCCTGAGCGCGGATGACATTGTGGCGAGTCTTGCTTCGCCGGAAGCCTTCAGCCGGGCAGGCATCGAACGCCTGTTCTTTCTCAATGATTTGCGCTTTACCCCCATCATCCATGGCAATCGTGGTGTGGTGCATGTGGAGTCGAGAAAGCCAGTCACTGAGCCTTACCTTAATTTTCTGGTGCGCCTGGTTCGTCCTAATGGCGACGTGCTGCACGCGTATACGGTGTTGCTCGACCCGCCCGACTCGGCGATAGGCGCAGCCGCGTCGCGCTCCAGGCTAGCCGATCCTTCTTCACAGCGCGGTGCTGAATCACGTATGCCCGTCGCGCCGCCGCAAGCGGTGCAGGGTAATCGCTACACGGTCGCCAGCGGCGATAACCTCGGAACGATTGCCAGGCGTCTGCAAGGGCCGGGCAGCAAAACTTCCGCCAGTGAGCTGGCCCGAGGTATCGAGGCGCTCAATCCCCAGGCGTTTTCCAACGGTAACAGCACTCGGTTGAAAGTCGGACAGAGCCTGCTGCTGCCAGACAGCGCGGTGTTGCCGCGTTCGACAGGGGTGCCTTCGGTCGCAGCAGCCACTCAAACTACGCCACCCCCTTCGGCGGCAAATGAAGCAGCAGCTTCTGCGGATGGGTTGCAGCAAAACGCTGAGCAACTGGCCAGTACCGTTATCGAGAACCAGCAACTGACCAAAACCGTGGGCGACCTGAAAGGGCAGATGCAAGCGCTTGAGGGGCAAATTTCGGGTAAAGACAAGCAGCTCACCGAACTGAATGCCGCCCTGGCTGAACTAAAGTTATCCACAACCAAAACGGTCACCCCCGTTGTCCCGGCTGTGGCCGTGACGCCAACGGCGGTGCCCGCCCCGCCAGTAACCGAGGCGCCAGCGGAGGAATCGTCCGGCAACATGTTGCTGTTGTCGGGGGCAGTGTTGGTGCTGTTGTTATTGCTGGGGTTGGCTTATTCCGTACGGCGCAAGCGGTTGATAAACGCCCTGCCTGTGCAGAATATCGTCGACACGGCTGCGCCGAGGCCCACGATGGCGACTGCTGTGCCCGTGGTTGAAAAACCTTCCGTGGTCGCTGCACCGACAGCGCCAGTGGTTGCGGTTCCGACGCCTGGTACCCAACGGTTGGCCGGTGCTGCCACCGATGCCATGGACGGTGCGAGCATTTATATCGCATACGGCCGGATCAGTGAGGCGCTGGGCATTTTGCGCGATGCACTGCAGAAACAGCCGCAGCGAACGGATCTGCGCCTGAGAATTCTTGAGTTGCTGGCCCAGCAGGGTGACGCCGACGGTTTTGCCCGCGAGGAGCAAGCGGCGCTCGATCAGGGTGTCAGTTCGGACAAATTGCAGGAAATACGCGCGCAGCATCCCCAGTTGTTCGCGACACCTTCACCCGCGCCAGAGGCCCTACCGCTGCCTTCGTCAGAACCGGTGCTGCCTCAAGCGGTGGTCAATGAGCCTGTTGCCTCTTCCTTGAGCGCGCAGCCTGCTGACGAATTCCAATTGAACCTGGAAGATTTGTCGATGGACGCCGATTGGGATTTGGTCGATCCCTTCGAAACCACGCCGGCCGTACGCAGCAAAAGCCAGCCGGAACAAGCGCCGACGGAGGACCTGGATTTCGCGTCCAACCTCACGGAGTTGCCGGAAGTCTTCGAAATGCCTGATGAGCAGTTCCTCAGCGACTTCTCAGAGCCGGAGCCTATTCTCCACGCCAGCAGCGACAGTCTGGATGATGCGTTTCTTGAAGGCTTCATGGATGATTCGGCGGGCTTCGATATGCTCGACCTGAGCGACGAGCCCCTGAGCAAAATCAACCAGGCTCAGGTGTTGATTGATGACGGTGATCTGCAGGCTGCGCGTGAGCTGCTGCTGGAAGTGATCAACGAAACTGACGATAACCAGCAGCAGACTGCTCGGGATTTGTTGGCGGGAATAAGCTGATTGCAGAGAGGTTGCGGGCAGATTGATCCGATGCCTTGCGTGGGATCAGCGACCGGCTCTTAAAATGTCTGCCCCAGATTCAGATAAAGCGCCTTTGAACGCCAACCCTTGAGGAGTGTGAGTCAGGATATGTCTCTCGCCAAACCTGAAATCGTCATTACCTACTGCACCCAATGCCAATGGCTTCTGCGGGCCGCGTGGCTCGCTCAAGAGTTGCTCAGCACGTTTTCCGACGATCTGGGCAAGGTCTCGCTGGAGCCTGCGACCGGTGGGGCGTTTCGAATCACGTGCAATGGTGTGCAAATCTGGGAGCGCAAGGCCGATGGCGGGTTTCCTGAAGCCAAGGTACTCAAGCAGCGAGTGCGTGACCAGATCGACCCGCAGCGCGACCTGGGGCATAACGATCGTCCGCAGGCGTAAGCATTCAGTGGGCTGAAGCGGCGCCGGCTTTGTGCTCGATTGTTTTAGATCCCAGCCGGCTCGAGACCACGATCGCGACGATGATCAGTGCGCCACCCAGTAACATCCGCATCGTGGGCTGTTCGGTGAACAGCAACCACGCGAAGGTGATGCCATACACCGGCTCAAGGGCAAAGACCATCGCGGCGGTGCGCGCCTTGATTACTGCCAGGCTGGCGACGAACAAGCTATGCGCCACACCTGTACAGAACACCCCAAGCAGACCGATCCACAGCCAGTCGAGGGGTGTGACGCTGCTCAGGCCCGGCGCCGCGGCAGGCAACAGGCACGCCGCGACTACCAGGTTTTGACACAACGCCGCTTGCACGGCCGGAATTCGCCCGGAGCTGGCGCGGTTGGTCAGTGACAACAGTGAGAACAGTAAACCGGACAAAACGGACCACAGCAGGCCGAGAGTGGCCTGACTGGCGAGGTCGAAATCCGGGGTGACCAACACCAGCCCGACGCTGACCAGCAGCACCAGGATGATTTCATTGCTGCGAATCCGCTCGCGGAAAATCAGCCCTTCGAGGACCACGGTAAAGGCCGGGAAGCTGGCAAAGCCGAGTGTCGCGATGGCCACGCCGGCAACTTTCACTGAGATGAAGAAGCTCACCCAATGCCCGGCCAGCAGCAACCCACCCAGAACCAGTCGACGCCAATCACTGCCGCGCAGTGATTGCCAGGCGGTGTTGCTGGCGAAACGGGCGAAAAAGGCCAGGGCAATCACTGCAAAAGCTGCGCGGCCGAACACGATGATCGAGGGCGAGGCGGCGGCCAGTTTGCCGAACACCCCGGTCAGGCCGAACATCAGGGCGCCAATATGCAGAGCGCCAAGCGCAGAACGGTGGTTCATTACAGTCCTTATCAGTCAGGCTTTTACGGTGCGGGGATGACCGCTAAGTGTAGAGCGCATGCCTGACCGTTGTCTGTTGGCGTTTTTGGATCATTTGTCATCCAATCGCCACGCCAATGTCATGTCCAATTAACCCGCGCCGGGCAAGCTCGCTAAAACCCTGCCGGAGGTTGTCCATGAGCAGCGCTCAGCTCGCTAAACCCAGTCGCAAGCAACGGGTGAGAACCTTGTGGATCTCAGATGTACACCTCGGCACACGTGATTGCCAGGCTGAGCATCTGTCGAACTTTCTCAAGCAGTATCACGCTGACAAGGTGTATCTGGTCGGTGACATCATCGATGGCTGGAAGCTGCGCGGTGGCATGTATTGGCCTCAGGCGCACACCAATGTGATCCGCCGTCTATTGACCATGAGCAAGCGCGGCACCGAAGTAATTTATGTTACTGGCAACCACGACGAATTCCTGCGGCGTTACTCGACGTTGATCCTGGGCAATATCCGATTGGTGGACGAGGCCGAGCACGTGACGGCTGATGGTCGTCGTCTGCTGGTGGTGCACGGCGATCAGTTCGACGTGATTACGCGCTATCACCGCTGGCTGGCCTTTCTCGGCGATTCGGCCTATGAATTTACCTTGACCCTTAATCGCTGGCTGAACCACTGGCGCGCGCGTTATGGCTACGGCTATTGGTCGCTGTCGGCGTACCTCAAGCACAAGGTCAAAACGGCGGTCAGTTTCATCAGTGACTTCGAAGAAGCCATCGCTCACGAATGCGTAAAACGTGGCTTTGACGGCGTGGTCTGCGGGCACATCCATCATGCTGAAATCCGCACCGTGGGCGAGGTGGAGTACCTCAATTGTGGCGATTGGGTCGAATCCTGTACCGCGCTGATTGAGCATTTAGATGGCTCGATCGAATTGTTCCGGCTGGCTGATGCTCATCTGCGCGAGGCGCGGGTCCCCGTCCGGCAGAAACGGGTCGAGGAAGACGAGGGGCGGGTCAGCGAGCCGGTTATTTAAAGCCGACCCTGCCATCAAGACGATGAAAGATCTTGCTCTATGGCAGATTGATAGATCGAGCGTTTCGGGTGGGTAAAAACCCGTTCCAGCATGGGTTCGAAGAAGCTCAATGGCAGCGTGTTGTATGCAGGGTCGAACGCGGCGGCATCGTATTTTGCGCAGAACTCGATGGTTTGCTGATACTGCGGATGCGCCCGGAATTGCTCGCGCAGCATGCGGTCCATGCCCAGGTGATGAAAAAAGTAATAGCCCTGGAATATCCCGTGCTTTTCCACCATCCACAGGTTTTCCTCGCTGACGAAAGGCTTGAGAATGGCCGCAGCGATGTCCGCGTGGTTATAGGACCCCAGTGTGTCGCCGATGTCGTGGAGCAGGGCGCAGACGATGTATTCCTCGTCGCGACCGTCGTGGCAGGCACGCGTGGCGGTTTGCAGGGAGTGGGTCAGGCGATCAACGGGAAAGCCACCGAAGTCACCGTCGAGCAGCCGAAGATGGGTCAGGATTCGCCCCCGGCAACTGTTTGGCGTAGGCGCTGAAGTCCTGGGCAATGATCGCCCAATCCTCCTGAGTACCTTCCTTCATATGGGTAAAGCGGGCCTGAGTGTTCATCGACGGTCCTGTCTTTGTTATAGGTAAACAAAGACCCAGTCTATGCTGCGTGTGGATTTCGGCAGTGACCGTGAAAGACGCATTGCTGGCCCTGCGCGCCGAGTGCCATTCAGGGTGAGGTTTCTAGAAAGGCACTTTGCCCATCACCATATCGCGGTACATGACGAAGTCGCCCAGCAGGCTATAAAACGGGTGCTTGAACGTGGCGGGGCGATTCTTCTCGAAAAAGAAATGTCCGACCCAGGCAAAGCTGTAACCCGCAATGGGTACTGCCCATAACAACGGCCAGCGGGCGCTGCCAATCGCGAAGGCCGCGATAAAAATCACCAGCGTGGTGCCGATGAAGTGCAGTCGGCGACAGGTGCTGTTGCTGTGCTCCGACAAGTAGTAGGGGTAGAAGTCAGCGAAACGTGTGAACGACTGGGTGGCTGTCACGACGTGTACCTTCGATTCTTGTTTTAGGGGCTGAGTGTAATGTGCCCGATTAATCAGGCCAGTGACATTAAGCGCCAGAATAGTATCCTTGTGCCAGTAGCTGCAGGACGCGGCTTATCTTGAAGAAACCGCCATGAGCGAAAGAACGACTTCTGCAAGTTGGGCGATGGGTATCGTCAAGTCATTGGAACTGGATGGTCTCGATTGTCGTTCGCTCTTCAAGGAACTGGGGCTTGATTATGCCGATCTGGATAACCCTGATGCGCGCTTCCCTCAGGACGCCATGACACGGCTGTGGCAGCGAGCAGTGGAGCTTTCAGGCAACCCGGCGATTGGTTTGAACATGGCCAAAGTCGTGCGTCCGGCATCCTTCAACGTTGCCGGCTATGCGTTGATGTCCAGCCAGACCCTCAAGGAAGGCTTTATGCGGTTGGTGCGTTATCAGCGGATCATCGCTGAAAGTGCCGACTTGAGCTTTCGTCTGCTGCCCGAAGGTTACGCGCTGATCCTGACCGTGCATGGCGACCATCTGCCACCGACCCGGCAAAGCGCCGAAGCATCACTGGCCTCGGCCTTGACCTTCTGTGGTTGGTTGACCGGCAGGACGTTGCAGCCGCGCGAGGTGTTGATTCAGGGCGATCAGCCCAAGGACCTGGAGCCCTATAAAAAAGCCTTTCATGCACCGATGACGTTCAACGCGCCCTATGACGCCCTGGTGTTCGAGCGGGCAGATATGGAGGCACCGCTGCCGACCGCCAATGAAGCCATGGCGCAGTTGCATGATCGTTTTGCCGGGGAATACCTGGCGCGTTTCTCGGAAAGCCGCGTCACCCATCAGGCCCGTCAGGTGCTGTGCCGGTTATTGCCTCAGGGCGAGCCCAAGCGTGAGACGGTCGCGCAAACCCTGCACCTGTCCCAGCGCACGTTGCAGCGCCGCTTGCAGGAAGAGGGCACCAGTTTTCAGGCTTTGCTCGACGTCACTCGCCGTGAGTTGGCCGAGCAATACCTGGCGCAGCCGAACATGACCTTGCTGGAAATCGCCTACCTGTTGGGGTTTGCCGACCCCAGCAATTTCTTCCGCGCCTTCCGCCGTTGGTTCGATGAGACGCCGGGGGAATACCGCGCGCGGATGTGATCTCAGTGCCGCCAGAACGCTGGAACGCAGAGCACCAGCACGGTGATGATTTCCAGTCGGCCGAGCAGCATACCCAGCGATAGAATCCATTTAGCCGCATCCGGCAGCCCGGCGAAGTTACCCGCCGGGCCAATGATTTCACCCAGCCCCGGACCGACGCCGGAGACCGTACTGGCCGCACCGGTCAGGGCGGTCATCCAGTCCACGCCCAACAGCGACAAGAGCAGTGCAATCACGCAAATGGTGATTGCGAAGAAGAATGAAAAGGTCAGGATCGAGCGGACAATTTCTTCGTCCAGGCGGTGACCGTTGTACTTCTGCTTGATCACTGCGCGGGGGTGGATCAGTTGATTGAGGTTGGCTCTGAGCAGGATATAAGCGACCTGAAAACGGAAAATCTTGATTCCGCCCGCCGTCGATCCTGAACAGCCGCCCACGAAGCCCAGATAGAAAAACAGCATCAACGCGAAGTTACCCCACAGGCTGTAATCGCCCAGGGCGAACCCGGTGGTGGTCATGACCGACGTCACGTTCAGTGCCACATGACGCAGGGCGTCCAGCCAATGCATGCTGGTGGTTGCCCAATACCAGGTGCCGAGTATCAGCCAGGTCACCAGCAGAAAACCGAGCAGCCCGCGCACTTGTTCGTCCTTGAACAATGCCCGCCGATTGCCACGCAAGGTAGCCACGTACAGGGCGAAGGGCAAGCTGCCGAGGATCATCACTACAATCGCGACCCAATGTACGGCGGGCTGTTGCCATTTCGCCAGTGATTGATCGGAGGTGGAGAAACCGCCGGTGGAGATCGCTGACATGGCATGGTTGATCGCATCGAACAGGCTCATGCCGGCCGCCCAGAAGGCCAGGCTGCCCAGGGTGGTGATGCCGACATAAGTCAGCAGGATGTACTTGGCCACCATGTGTGAGCGCGGCATGACCTTCTCCGAGCGGTCGGAGGATTCCGTCTGGAACAGGCGCATGCCCCCGATACGCAACAGTGGCAGGATCGCCACCGCCATGCCGATAAAACCGATACCGCCGAGCCAGTGCAGCAGCGAGCGCCAGATCAGAATCCCTGGCGACATGCTGTCCAGCCCGCTCATTACGGTGGAACCGGTGGCGGTGATCCCGGACATGCTCTCAAAAAACGAATCGGTATAGCTCATGTGCTGGGACAGCAAAAACGGCAGTGCGGCAAAGATGCAGACGACGACCCAGCTGGACACCGTTAGCAGGTACATGTCCCGTGGGCGCAGATGAATGTGCTCGGGACGTCCCGGGATGACCAATGCCAGGCCGACAATGAACGTAATCAGACTCGCCCAGAGAAAGGCGCGGATATCGCTGGTGTGGTCGAAAATCACCAGTGTCAGCATGGGGACGACCATGGCGATAGCCAGGGTGATCAGGAAAATGCCGATAATGAAACCGATGATGCGAAGGGTCGGCAACGCCATGCAGGGGCTCTGACTTGGGAGTGGAAAGGCGCCATTCTACCTGCGTTCGAGGGGATATAATTCGATGAACTCTTGTTACAAGTTGTAAGCACTGATTGTAATTATTGGGTCGCCGCGCTCGTTATTGAGGGTGAACACATCCTAGAATGGCCCATCATTTTAAAAGGAGACAGCTCAATGGAGGCGCTCGACGCTTTGCTCAACCGTGTATCGGTACCGCGGTTGATCGACCCGGCACCGGACGCGGCGCAACGGGAAATATTGTTCAGCGCGGCCCTGCGCGCACCTGATCACGGTCAACTGCGGCCTTTCCGCTTCCTGACGGTTGAAGGTAAAGCGCGCGAGCAGATGGGCGAGTTACTGGTGCAAGCGTTGCAACAGAGCGATGCCGAGGCAACACCGCAAGCATTGGACAAGGTACGTCAGGGGCCGATGCGTGCGCCGTTGGTGGTGGTGGTGATCGCCAAACTGCAGGATCACCTCAAAGTGCCGAAGCAAGAACAACGGATCACCGCCGGTTGCGCCGCCCACGCGGTATTGCTCGCGGCATTTGCGCTGGGGGTCGGGGCCGTGTGGCGTACGGGTGAGTTGTCGTATTCGGCCCAGGTCGCCAAAGGCTTGGGATTGGAGGCGGATGAGGAGGTTGTTGCGTTCCTTTACCTGGGCACCCCACAACATCCCCCCCGCACCGCGCCGAAGCTGGACACGGCTGATTTTGTCAGTGAGTGGCAGGGCTAAGCCGGCCTAAAACTCGGAAGGGTGAAGGCAGTTGCTTTTGCAGTAGATCGAAGCCAGAGGCGGCTCAGCCGCCCGCACTGCCCAACGCCCCCTTCACCTGATCCAGCAACCCCATCTTCGATTCGTCAGGCAACTGGTCGAGCAGGTCCTTAACCTTCGCTAAAGCCTTCGCCGCCTCCGTGGCCTTGAGCAGTTTTTGCAGCTCGGGCGTGGTCGCGGTTTCTGCGCTGAGGGCCGGTGGCGTGGGCATGGCTTTCACCAGCTTCAGCATATCGCCGGGGTCTTTGCTGAACGCCCGAATGTTGTCGAGATTGTCCAGCATCGGCAGGGCGATGCCCGTGACAGAATCAAATGCGCTGACTTGCGGAAAGCCCACCTTGCCGCGAAACACGGGGATGCCCAGCGATGGAATCAGCAGCCCCACCAGATAACGCGGGTCGTGACGCTTGATGCTCAAACCGACACTGGCCACCGCAATACCCACCCCAATCACTTGCCCAGCCCTCGCCACCGGCGACAGGGACTTGTTGGATTCGGTGTCGAAAAAGA
>NZ_LT607432.1 GCF_900095225.1 Pseudomonas sp. UMAB-08 | reverse complement strand
CTTGTAAGTCTTGATTACGCGCTCTTCGACGCCGGAGACCTTGATGAATTTGGCCTCATCTACCCATGGGCAATCATCAGATCAATCCACGCCATTACTTCCTGCTCAACCCAGACAACACTCTTGGCGCCGATCTTTATCTGTCGTGGAAACTGGCCTTTCCCGATGCGCCGGTAAACCTCGGTGGTCGAGAAGGTTGTTACACGAATAGCTATGTAGGGTTGCAGGACTTCGTCAGTAACCTGCTCAGCGTCAACGATGTATTCAAGCATGTGAGCATCAGCGCCTACGACATGTCGGTCTCCGGCGGCTTCATGGCTGAGCAGCTGTCGCTGTGGGCGGGCGGTTTAGATGCGCTGAAAACCTCATTTGCCACTTACTACGGAAGCTTCTTTACGGATGCAGAGAAGGCTACCAACACGCTTTCTGATGTGCGGGGCGCATTCAGCGCGCTGAGCATTGCCTTGCCTGATAGCCGCGATGGCTTCCGGGACATGGTGTCAGGTATCGACAAGACGACTGAATCCGGTCGTCAGATGCTGCTGACGCTGCTCAACATGTCTACCTCAGCGGATGCGGCCTATAAGATCCTTGAGGCTCGCCAGTCCACGTACTACAGCGCCTTCTACAGCGAGTCTGAAAACGCTGCGCGCTCGCTGGACGGGTTCAATCAGGTGCTCAAGGACGCAGGCGTAAGCCTGCCACCACTGCGCGCAGGGTTTCGCGATCTGGTCGAGGCTGCGAGCAAGGACACTACAGCCGCCGGCAAGAAAATGTATGACACGCTGATGAGCCTGGCTGGTACTGCAGGATCTGCGTACGACATCCTCGAAACCAAGGCAAAGTCTGCCGCTGAAACCCTGAAAACAACCCTGGCAGACAATATCACCTCGGCCATGAGCGCCGTACAGCGTGCGGTCACGGGTGAGAAAAACGCGCTCACGGAAGCCTATAACGCACAGGCAACATCGCTCAACGACATACTGCAGACCGCTCAGACTGGCGTCACGGACATGACGGCCGTCAGCAGCTCACTGGAAAACGCCCTGAAGTCCTTGAATGGCACGTCGGACGATGCGGTGAAGATGCTGCGGGCGCAGGCTCAGGCCACACTGCAAAGTGCTTTGGCCACGGCCCGCTCTGGCGGCTCGCTGTCGGGTATCACCGGTCTCGACGATGCGCTGTCCACGGTCAGCACCAACACCACCGACCTGTACAGCTCTCTGGAAGACTTCAATCGCGAGCAGGGCCGTACAGCGAACGTAGTCGCCGAGTTGAATGCCATCAATGGCGTACAGCTCACCACCGAGCAGCAATTGCTCAAGACGGTGCAGGATCAGATTAAAGACGCCAAAGGCCAGTTCGACGCGCAAATGGAAGGGCTGGATGCTCAGCTTTCCCTGGCTCAAGCCCAAGTCGACAAGCTCAATGGGATTGATACCTCGGTGCTGTCGGTCAAGGACGCTATTGCTGGGCTGGGCGTGGCGCTCTCGGCGGCCATGTCTGCGGCCACGTCTGCGGCGCAAGTGTCGGCTGTTGCTTCTGGCTCGTACACCGGAACAGCAGGCGCTCCAAGCGCTTCGGATCTGAACTCCGTCTACAACAGCGTGCTTGGTCGAGATGTCGATCCTTCCGGGGCGGCGTACTGGGCGGGCCTGCTGGGTAGCGGGGCCGTTACGGCTGCTGGCCTGGCTGCCGCCATCAGGAACGACGGTATCGCGAACGGCGAAATCAGGGGTTACGCATCTGGCGGCTTCCACAGCGGCGGCCTGCGCCTGGTTGGCGAGAACGGCCCAGAGCTGGAGGTCACCGGCCCGAGCCGAATCTACAACGCGAACCAGACGGCATCAATGCTCAATGGCGGTGACTCAGGTGCCACGGCTGCTGAGGTGCGGGCGCTGCGTCAGGAGGTAAAAGACAACTCCACAGCCTTCTGGAAACTTCTCGAGAAAATGTCCAGCAACGTCGGCCAGATTAAAGAGGGCGGCCTTCAGATCAACGGCACCGTTCAAACTAAGGTGGCAACAGCATGAGCGTAATGAAAGTTGTTCCACCTATCGAGATAACGGCTGCCAGCGGGAAGATCATCAGCAGCAACGTGCCGGAAACGGATAACCCGTTGTGGTTGGTGGGCACGGCATACGCTCTCGGCGCCAAAGTGATATTTAACCATAACAACTATGAAGCGCTGGTGGCGAACACTGGCCGTAACCCAGAAACGGATAAGGTCACCCCCGTCGCGTGGCTGAATCTCGGTCCAACTAACCGCTGGAAGATGTTCAACAAGCGCCAAGGCACCACATGGATGATTGGCAGCTTCACGACCAACCCTGAAAGCATCGACCTGACAATCCGGCCTGCTGCGCGAATCAATTCATTCGGACTGGTCGGTGTCATGGCGTCAACTGTTCGCGTAGTGATGACCGTTCCCGGAACAGCTACTCCCATCTACGACAAGACATTCAATATGTCGAGCAAGGCGGGCGGTAGTTGGTATCAGTATTACTTCGGAGAGTTCGCCACCAAAGACAACGTCGCTCAGTTCGATCTGCCGGCATTCAATAATGCAGATATTCGCTTTCTCATTAGTGCACCGGGTGGCACCGCACAAGTAGGCATGCTGGTGCTCGGGATGGCCAAGACTATTGGTGTCGCTGTTTATGGTACCGGTCTCGGCAGCGAGAGTTATTCCCACGTCAAGCAAGATGATTTCGGGAATATCAATGTCGTGCCGGGTGGCGAACGGCGATACGTTGATTTCAGCGTGGTGATGACTGGCGATCAAGTTTCCAGCGCACTGCGAACACTTAACCTGCTCAAAGACACGGCTGCGCTCTACATCGGAAGTGAAGACCTCGACTACACCATCATTGTGGGTCGCTTCGACAGGCTCGCCATGGGCCTTCCAACATACGACCGCGCCGAATACACCCTCGAAGTAAGGAGCCTCATGTAATGGCAGTATCAACGACACCTCCGCTGCTGACACCGCTTCCACCTGCACCGCTGCCAACTGACGCCGAGGCGGTATTTGACGCCAAGGCAGGGGCATCGCTCACCGCTCAGGCGGACATGGTTGCAGAGGTCAATACTTCGCTGACGTGGCAGGCTGGCGCTACGGCCGATACGAAGGGCTATAAGGAGGCAGCCGCAACGTCGGCAGGTTCAGCGGCTTCCAGCGCCACGGCTTCGGCTTCCAGCGCTACCAGTTCAGCCGGTAGCGCTACAGCATCGGCGACCAGTGCTAACAGTGCGCAAGTTTCGGCGGCGGCAGCAGGATCGGCAGCGGGGCTTCCGTCGCTCGTCGGTAATGGAGGCAAAGCGCTCGTTGCGAAGCTTGACGAAACTGGCGTCGAATTTAAGTCTGTAGGTCAGCAAGTCGGGGATATGCTCGTTACCGCCAGCGCGCCCGGAGCAACTTACCTGCCCACAAATACAGTCTACTTGCAATCTAGCTACCCGGAGCTATTCGCTAAGCTTGGAGTCTTGCCTAATATCTCATCAACCGCAGCAGCAGCCGGAGCACTTCCGGCCGGATGTAGCTCGGTTGCTTTCGGTAATGGGGTTTTTGTGGCTATGCCTTCCACAGGTGAGGCTAGTAGTACAGCATACACTTCGCCAGATGGTATTACGTGGACGGCTAGAACTTTGCCAGCTTCAAGCTACTGGTTTGATGTAACATATGGCGGCGGTTTGTTTGTTGCAATAGGTCAGAGCAGTATCAGTATCGCAACTTCACCGGATGGCGTTACATGGACGTCTAGGACTGCTCCGGGGGGTATAGGAAACCCTATTAGCGTAAGCTACGGGAATGGGAGATTTGTGGTTGGCCCAATTTCTTCCGCTGTCGGTATGACTTCGACAGACGGTATAACTTGGACAGCTACGACTTTCCCGACAACGGGTTATTGGTACGGAATTGCCTACGGCAATGGCGTATTTGTTGCCGGTAATACCCAGGGTGGGGCATTTGCTACATCTGTCAACGGAACTACCTGGACTACCCGCACATCGCCAAATGGGTTAGGCTCTTTATATATCGTCTTCGGGAATGGAAAGTTTGTAGCTACCAATAATAGTGGAGTGGTTTTTACGTCAATTGACGGGATAAGCTGGACATATAAAGCGTTAGGAACTCCAGCTGTTCCATATTTGGGCAAAGTTGCTTTTGGTTCCGGAATATTTATAATTATTTCAGGCTCCTCCGATAGTAATTTTTGCTGGGTATCGCTAGATGGGAATAACTGGACTACAAAAGCTTTGCCACGCTCCGTCACATGGAGTGGGGTAGCGTGCGGTAGTGATAAGTTCGTAGCTGTTGCGACTACTCCGGTATCCGCTAGTCTCCCACTTTTAAGCTACGATAAAACTACCCAATTCACTACGCCCGAAGTAATTCCGGTTCTAGGCGTTACCGCATACATTAAAGCGAAGGTGGCCTGATGATTACTTTGTACTTGTGGGATGAACAGGGATTATATGCCGGCAGCATAGAAGTTGACGAACTAGGCGCCATGCCACCGCGAAGCACACCAACCAAGCCAATGAAACTGACCGGTTCGCAGGTGGCGCGCTGGACCGGAAGCGGCTGGGATAAGCTGGAAGCTGTACCGGAACCAGAGCCGACTCCTGCACCCGACTGGCCGACCCTGATCGCATCTCGCCGCTTCAAAGCCGAGGAGTCTGGCACTACCTGGAAGGGTTACGGCATCGCCACAGACCGATCCTCGCAGAATAAAATCACGCAGGAAGACATCGCGGTTAATCGCGGACTGCGTGCAGATGGAAGCGGTTGGAAGTGCCTCGACCTATCGACGGGCGTGATCGTATTCCGGCCAACCAGCAATGCAGAGATTCAGCAGCTATCGGCAGCGGTCTACGTGCACGTCAGCAGCAGCTTCAAGCGCGAAGAGGAGTTGCTGGCTGCGGTGACTGATGGGTCGATTACAGCGGCGATGGTGGAGGAGGGGTGGCCGGTGTAACGACTGCAAATTTCAACTACCCCGGCCGCCTTGAGCGGTTTTTTTTCGCCTGGAGAAACCCATGCTGCAACAAATCCACGCCTCGGCCATCGCCCCGGCGCTCAAACTGCTGCCTTTGAAAATGTCAGGCCATCGTTCCGAGCAGATGCTGCTGGTTATCGGCCTGCAAGAAAGTCGCTTCGAATACCGTCGACAGATTGGAGGCCCGGCCCGTGGCTTTTGGCAATTCGAACGGAATGGCGGTGTGCGTGGCGTGCTTGAACATCCATCGACCAAAGCGCTTGCTGAGTCGGTGTGCCTTGCCCGCAACGTGGAAGCTACCGCTGATTCGGTATACGGCGCGCTCGAGCATGATGATGTGCTGGCCTCTGCGTTCGCCCGACTGCTGCTCTGGACTGATCCGCAGCCTTTGCCAGCAGTAGGAGAAGTCGCCAGGGCATGGGATCTGTACCTGCGCACCTGGCGCCCCGGAAAGCCGCACCGTAAGACATGGGATGCGCTGTACGCGCAGGCAATGGAGGTAGTGACGTGCGCCTAATCCTGATCGCCTGCCTACTCACCCTGTCCGGCTGTACCGTCGTGTCTGCCACCAGCTCAGCCGTGGAGGCTTACTGCGCGATCCCCAACCCTGCGCGGTATGCCAATCGTATCCTGGTCAACGCCACCATTGCGCCGAACTCGGTCGCTATTACCTGCGCCGACGAGGTGGTCGCTCATGACTAAAGGTCAATTCCTCGACCCGCTGATCTTGCGCGCCTACGCCAAAGGGGAATGGGTGCTGATGACCGACTTCCGGTATCAGTCCATCGACGGCACCATTTACACCGCACCCAAGTGGTTTGTGACCGATCTGGCATCGACCCCGTGGATTATCACACCACTGCTGATGGGCATCGAGGATCGGGCATGTGGCGTCATTCACGACCTCCTGTATTGCCAGAATGAAGTGCCTCGTGAAGTCTGCGATGCCTTGTTCTTCGAAATGCTACTGGCGATGGATGCCGATAAGCGCCGCGCTGGCCTGATGTATGCCGGTCTGCGGGTGGGTGGTGGCAGTCGGTACAAGGCTTGCTCGGGCGGGATGAAGGTCGAAGACCTGGCCTTTGAGCTGATGCCAGATAACGACAGGAGCTATTGGACGAGGCGGCTTTCGGTGACGCATGAGGCGGTGTCGGTATAAAGGAAGGGGTTGTGTTCGGTCGGCAGGACGCCGGGGGAGGTCTGGGCCAATTCTTGGGCCAATCTTTGCGGATTGCTCAGGTGAGAGCAGGGAATTCAGCGTAAATACAGGGGTTTGAGAAACAGCTTAAATGGCTCAATCCCCTGTGTTTCCCTAATATTCCGTTATAAGCAAATGTCGCGTATTGCCAATAGCTCGCTGACTTCTGGAAAGACAGAAGCATTTGTACACTGGGGTCCAAGACCTTGGCAATTAATGTCGATCATGTAACAGTTCCATAACATTACTGTCTGCCCCGGCCCTGAGCGGGCTGGTTGAGCATTTCATAAATGTCGAGGCTGAGGTATAAATAGCAATTGCTCATCACAGGAGCCGCGGGGAATGGATTCTAAAGAACAGCAGCTTACGGAATTACTCGGACTGACGGCACGTACTCTGACGCACCTCACCGCGTCGATAACGTCCATGTCATTCGAGTTGCTGCGCAGCAACGATGAGATTACCCGGTCGGCGGGGCGGCGCATGATTGACCGCATGGCGACCATCAGCGTGGGCCTCGATGATCATTGGCGCCTGATCGGCGAACTGACCGGCGTTCATGTCGCTCAGGAGCAGATCGAAACCGTCGATGAGTTGCAAATGCAGCACAAGTCAGTCACGCCGATAACCTGATGCTGCGGATCAACTGACGCGCATCGGCACACCTGCACGGGCCGTATCGGCCCGCTTGATGCTCCCCGATTCACAAGACGAACCTCTCTGGCGTACTCGCCCCTCAACCGCCATAGTTTTGTTTCCGCTGCCGTAAGGTGGCCCAAAACAAAATGAGGCTGGCAATGACCAAGACCCTCCACCACCGTGCCTGCCACCTGTGTGAAGCCATTTGCGGGCTGACCATCGAGACCACGACCCAAGAGGGTGCCGGGGCCAGGATCACGTCGATCAAGGGCGATGCTCTGGACAGCTTCAGTCGGGGTCACATCTGCCCCAAGGCGGTGGCGCTGCAAGATATCCAGAACGATCCTGACCGCCTGCGTCAGCCGATGCTCAGAGTGGGCGGCGAATGGCAGCCTATCGAGTGGCAAGCCGCGTTTGACCTGGTCGCCGAGCGCTTGTTCGCCCTGCAACAGCGTCATGGGCAAAATGCGGTGGCGGTCTATCAAGGCAACCCCAGCGTGCACAACTACGGGCTGATGACCCACAGCAACTATTTCCTGGGGTTGCTGAAAACCCGCAATCGATTTTCTGCGACGTCCGTGGATCAGTTGCCTCATCATTTGAGCAGCCATTTGATGTACGGACACGGTCTGTTGCTGCCCATTCCCGACATTGATCACACCGATTTCATGCTGATTCTTGGCGGCAACCCGCTGGCGTCGAACGGCAGCATCATGACGGTCCCCGATGTTGAAAAACGCCTTAAAGCGATTCAGGCACGCGGCGGCAAGGTGGTGGTGGTTGATCCTCGTCGCAGCGAAACGGCGGCGATTGCCGATCAACATATTTTCGTGCGGCCCGGAGGGGATGCGGCGTTGTTGTTTGGCATGCTCAATACCCTGTTCGAAGAGTGCCTTACGCGTGACAGTCATCTGCCGGTGGATGGGCTGGATGAGGTGCGGCAGGCTATCGCGCAGCTGAATGCTGAAGCCATGAGCCCGCGTTGTGGCGTGCCGGCGGAGCAGATTCGCCAGCTGGCGCGTGACTTCGCCGGTGCTGATAAAGCGGTGTGTTATGGGCGAATGGGGATTTCCACACAGTCCTTTGGCACGCTCTGCCATTGGCTGGTGCAACTGATCAATTTGGTCACAGGCAACCTGGACCGTGTCGGTGGCGCGCTGTGTACCGAGCCAGCGGTGGATCTGGTCAGCTCGACCTCGGGCGGGCATTTCAATCGCTGGCAGAGCCGGGTTTCGGGTCTGCCGGAATACGCGGGCGAGCTACCGGTTTCTGCCTTGGCTGAAGAAATATTAAGCGAAGGGGAAGGGCAGGTCCGCGCGCTGATCACGGTTGCCGGCAATCCGGTGCTCTCGACCCCTAACGGGCGCAAGCTGGAGCAGGCGCTGGACGGCCTGGAATTCATGCTTAGCATCGACTTGTACATCAACGAAACCACGCGCTATGCCGACCTGATTCTGCCATCGACCTCTGCGCTGGAAAACGATCATTACGACACCACGTTCAATATGTTTGCGGTGCGCAATGTCACGCGATTCAATCGTGCGATTCTCGAAAAGCCCCAAGGTGCGTTGCACGATTGGGAGATTTTCGTCGGCCTGGCCCAGGCATTTGCCGCAAAGGCTGGGCGCGAGCTGAAGCCGACAATCCCGCCAGCACGCATGATTGACCTGGGTTTGCGCGCCGGGCTGTACGGCGATGCGACTGAACACAAACTCTCGTTGGAGACGTTGCGCGATCATCCGCATGGGTTGGATCTGGGGGCGCTCAAACCCAACCTTCAACCGCGTCTGAAGACGGCCAATCAGCGGATTCAGGCGGCACCCGCTGTGATCCTTGCCGATCTGGCGCGGTTCTCTGCAATGCAGGCGCCTCAACAAGCAGGAGAGCTGCTGCTGATTGGCCGTCGCCATGTGCGCAGCAATAATTCATGGATGCATAATTATCACCGGTTGGTGAAAGGCAAACCGCGTCATCAGTTACTGATGCACCCGGATGATCTGTCCAGCCGCGGGCTGACTGACGGGCAATGGGTTCGGGTCAGTTCGCGGGTCGGGGTGGTCGAGGTGCACGTCCTGGGCAGCGTCGAGATGATGCCGGGGGTGGTCAGCCTGCCTCATGGGTGGGGCCATGCGCGCCCAGGGGTGCACATGAGCATCGCCAGCGAGCAGCCGGGCGTCAGCGCCAACGACCTGACGGATGAGCACCAACTGGACGCGCTGTCAGGCAACGCCGTACTGAACGGGGTGCCGGTGCATGTGGCGGCGGCGTAAGTAACCCGTCGGCGGTTGAGTAGAGCCCGAGCGCAGTGCTCGGGATTCCGTTACAATGCGCCACCGTGCCGACATCTGAGTCGGAAAGTTTAGCCGAGGTGCTCCATGGATATCATCGAAACTATTAAAGAGCAGATTGCCAGCAACACCATTCTGCTTTACATGAAAGGCTCTCCGAATGCTCCGCAGTGCGGCTTTTCGGCCAAAGCTTCCCAGGCATTGATGGCGTGTGGCGAGAAGTTCGCTTACGTCGATATCCTGCAGAACCCGGAAATTCGCGCCAACCTGCCTAAATATGCCAATTGGCCGACGTTCCCACAGCTGTGGGTCGGTGGTGAACTGGTCGGCGGCAGCGATATCATCACTGAGCTGTTTGCCAGTGGTGAGCTGCAAACGCAGGTCAAAGAAGCGACCGCCAAAGCAGCGGCTGATAAAGCCGACGCTTGATGGATGCTGATGTGAGTCTGCCCCGAACCTATGGGAGCAGGCTTGCCTGCGAATGATTTGACGCGGTGTGCCTGACTCACCGCGCTCAAATGCCAGGCATTAAAAAGCCCGCCCTCGTGAGAGAGCGGGCTTTTTCGTCAGTGAGCGATCAGTCGCCCATCTGCGACTGCAAGTAGTTCTCGATCCCGACTTTATCGATCAAGCCTAACTGGGTTTCAAGCCAGTCGATATGCTCTTCTTCGGATTCGAGAATGTCCTCGAGCAGCTCACGGCTACCGAAGTCGCCAACCACTTCAAAGTGAGCGATGGCCGCTTTGAGGTCAGCCAGTGCTATTTTTTCGATTTTGAGGTCGCACTCAAGCATTTCCTTGGTGTGCTCGCCGATCAGGATCTTGCCCAGGTCTTGTACGTTAGGCAGGCCTTCCAGGAACAGAATGCGCTTGATCAGCTTGTCAGCGTGCTTCATCTCGTCGATGGATTCGTGGTACTCGTGCGCGCCGAGTTTTTTCAGGCCCCAATCTTCATACATGCGGGCATGCAGAAAGTATTGATTGATTGCGACCAGCTCGTTTCCGAGGATCTTGTTGAGATGCTGGATGACGGTGATGTCGCCTTTCATGTCGAGGTCCTGTTCTATGGCTGATGTAGATAAGCTCGGAGTCTGAGCCGCACTATAGGGGCTGTCAAACCTAAGGTATTGAATAATAAGTCGAATTAAATGCTGATAAGAGCGTTTTAGTTCTGCATTTATGGGCTAAGCGTTTGAATTAAAGACATAAAAAAACCGGACACACGGTCCGGTCCTTTGACAAGGCGATATTCAGGCAGCTGAAAATTCTGCGGGGTAGGCCAGCATCACCTGGCTGCTTTGCAGCTCAGTCAGGGTCTCACGCACGACGGCTTTGGCAACGGTGGCGCATTTGCCACATTGGCTGGCAACGCCCAATGTTTGGCGGACATCACGGTAACTGCAGCAACCCTCAAGGATCGCGTCCCGGATTTGCCCATCAGTAACACCTTGGCAGAGGCAGACATACATAAGTGAGAACCGTCGCT
Organism: Pseudomonas sp. UMAB-08; assembly: GCF_900095225.1. Taxonomy (GTDB): domain Bacteria; phylum Pseudomonadota; class Gammaproteobacteria; order Pseudomonadales; family Pseudomonadaceae; genus Aquipseudomonas. Next base: position 76,856 of record NZ_LT607432.1, on the reverse strand, counting down.
GGTTGATGACTCAGTGCTGGAGATACTAATGGTAATGAGAATGCTTGTCAAAGCAGTTTGTCTGAGGCCCGGATTAGAGCTGTCGACTACGGGCAGGGAACGATGGGGAGGTGGCGGATAAGCCAGTTTTGTCCTGTAGGCAGGTTTGAATGTGTCGACCTTGTTCCGGGCAGGTCAGCAAACATAAAAAAACCGGCCACGTGGGCCGGTTCTCAGAGAGCAGGTCAGGCTTCAGTCGTTGAAGTCTTCCCAGCCGCCCATTTGTTTCCAGCGGTTGACGATGCCGCAGAACAGCTCTGCGGTTTTTTCGGTGTCGTAGCGGGCCGAGTGTGCTTCACGGCCATCAAAGTCGATGTCCGCGGTCTGACAGGCCTTGGCGAGCACGGTTTGACCGTATGCCAAACCGGCGAGGGTCGCGGTGTCGAAACTGGAGAACGGGTGGAAAGGGTTGCGCTTCATGTCGAGGCGCGCGACGGCAGCGTTTACGAAGCCGAGGTCGAAACTGGCGTTATGCCCCACCAGAATCGCGCGTTTGCAGCCATTGGCTTTCAGGGCTTTGCGAACACCACGGAAGATGTCGGTCAGCGCGGTTTCTTCGCTGACTGCCATGCGCAGCGGGTGATCGAGCTTGATGCCGGTGAACTCCAGCGCGGCAGCTTCGATATTGGCGCCTTCGAACGGCTCAACACGGAAGAAGTAAGTGTGCTCAGGGAACACGAAGCCTTTTTCGTCCATGCCGATCGTGACTGCGGCGATTTCCAGCAGCGCATCGGTCGCCGAGTTGAACCCGCCGGTTTCTACGTCGATAACGACCGGCAGATAGCCGCGGAAACGGGCAGCCATCGGGTGCCGAGAGCCGCCTCCGCCTCCGCCGCCATGACCGTCCTGTTCGTCGTCGAAATGATCTTCGCTCACGCGTGTTCCTCTAGCAGGCGCCAGCGCAGTTTTTCACCGGCGCGCAGCGGAATTACGGACAGCGTGCCAAATGGCAGGCTGGTAGGTGCGGTCCATTCATCACGGACCAGCGTTATGGTGTCGCGGTTGGGTGCCAGGCCGTAGAACGCCGGGCCGTGAACGCTGGCGAAACCTTCCAGTTTGTGCAGGGCATTGCGTTGTTCGAACGCTTCGGCGTACAGCTCGATGGCAGCGTAAGCGGTGTAGCAACCGGCACAGCCGCACGCCGCTTCTTTGGCCTGCTGGGCGTGAGGCGCTGAATCGGTACCGAGGAAGAATTTCGCGCTGCCACTGGTGGCGGCATCGAGCAATGCTTCCTGGTGAGTGTTGCGTTTGAGAATCGGCAGGCAATAGAAGTGCGGGCGAATGCCACCGACCAACATGTGGTTGCGGTTGTAAAGCAGGTGATGGGCGGTGATCGTCGCCCCGACGTTCGCCGAAGCGTCGTTGACGAACTGCACGGCTTCGCGGGTGGTGATGTGTTCGAAAACCACCTTCAGCGTTGGGAAACGCTCAACCACTCGACGTAAATGCTCATCGATGAAGATTTTTTCACGGTCGAAAACGTCGATTTCGCTACGGGTCACTTCCCCGTGGACCAGAAGCGGCAGGCCGACTTCAGCCATGGTTTCGAGCGCCGGGAAAATTTTGTCGATGCTGGTGACGCCGGAATCGGAGTTGGTGGTTGCCCCGGCCGGGTACAGCTTGGCGGCATGGACAAACCCGCTGGCCTTGGCCGCGCGTATATCTTGCGGCTGGGTCAGGTCGGTCAGGTACAGCACCATCAGCGGTTCGAAGTGGCTGCCTGCCGGGCGCGCAGCAAGAATGCGCTGGCGATAGGCGTCAGCTTCCTGTGCATTACGCACGGGAGGCACCAGGTTCGGCATGATGATTGCGCGTCCAAAAGTACGCGCTACGTCAGCGACGGTGTGAGGCAAAACAGCTCCATCACGGAGGTGAATGTGCCAGTCGTCGGGACGCAGAAGGGTCAGGCGGTCAGACATTGGGGATTCCAGGCGGGTCAAACTCGCTGGGAATGCTACCGGAAAAGACTCTTCCAGGCACTCGCTATCAAGTTTTCCGGGAAGTTACCGATAGCCAGACGTATGCAGTTTTCTAGTGGAGCCTCCCGTGCGCCAGCGTTATCTAGCCTTGCTCAGCGTGTTTGCCAGTCTGCCGGCAGTGGCTATCACTTTCCAGACGCGTCTGGAGAGTATCGAATGGAAAGTCGAAGGCGACAAATTTGAGTGTCGCCTGACCCAACCTATCACCGATTTCGGTGTGGGCGAATTCGTGCGCCGCGCGGGTGAACAGGCCACGTTTCGTCTCAAGGCTAGCGGCAGTATGCTCGGCTCGGGTTCTGCGACCCTGTTGGCGGCGGCAGCGCCCTGGCAGCCGGGGCGCGGTGATATCAATCTGGGCTCGGTCAAAATGAGCAATGGCGGCATTCCCTTCAATAGCTCTCAAGGTCAGGCCGGGCGCCTGATGGCAGGCTTGCTTGAAGGTCGCAGTCCGGTTATTCGTCATTACTCCCAAGAGGGTGGTAGTGCCGTGGAAGTGCGGCTGTTACCGGTCAGGTTCAACAAGGCGTTCAGTGATTACCAGGCCTGTACCGCCAAATTGCTACCGATGAACTTCGAACAGGTCAAGCAGGCGCAAATAGGTTTCCCGGGTAACGGCGTCGATCTTGATGCGCCAGCGCGGGCAAAGCTGCAAGTTATCGCTGAGTTCCTCAAAGCCGATCCCACCGTTAACCACATCGAACTCGATGGCCATTCTGATAACAGCGGTAATCGCCTGACCAATCGCGATATGTCGCGGCGCAGGGCGTTGGCGGTGATGGACTTCTTCAAGACTCAAGGCGTGCAGGAAAAACAGATAACCCTGCGCTTTCATGGCGAGCGCTATCCGCTGGTGCCCAACACCAATGCCGCCAACCGTGCGCGCAACCGTCGGGTCAACATCCAGCTGGAACGTGTCGCGCCTGATGAGGCCGCACCTGTTGCGGCTGCGAGCAATGCGGCTGCCACGTCCTGAACCGCATGAATCGGTCGTACTCTCGACACTAACTGTCGCTTCGTCGTCACACGCTGTCGCGCCTCTGTAAATTGATAGGTTTGAGCGGTAGAATCACCGGTTTTCCGTACAACCCGGTGGAGTGATGGCATGGCGGACGTAAACAAGGTAGTTCTCGCGTATTCCGGTGGCTTGGATACTTCGGTAATCCTCAAGTGGCTGCAGGACACGTACAACTGCGAAGTAGTGACCTTCACTGCTGACTTGGGCCAAGGCGAAGAAGTCGAGCCCGCGCGTGCCAAGGCAAAAGCCATGGGCGTGAAAGAAATCTACATTGACGATCTGCGCGAAGAGTTCGTGCGCGATTTCGTGTTCCCGATGTTCCGTGCCAATACCGTCTACGAAGGCGAGTACCTGCTGGGTACCTCCATCGCGCGTCCGCTGATCGCCAAACGTCTGATCGAAATCGCCAACGAAACCGGCGCTGATGCCATTTCCCATGGCGCCACCGGCAAAGGCAACGATCAGGTTCGTTTCGAGCTGGGCGCATACGCCCTCAAGCCCGGCGTCAAGGTGATTGCCCCGTGGCGTGAATGGGACCTGCTGTCGCGCGAAAAACTGATGGATTACGCTGAGAAACACTCCATCCCGATCGAGCGTCACGGCAAGAAGAAGTCGCCGTACTCCATGGATGCCAACCTGCTGCACATCTCCTATGAAGGCGGCGTGCTGGAAGACACCTGGACTGAGCACGAAGAAGACATGTGGCGTTGGACCAAGTCCCCAGAGGACGCGCCGAACGTTGCAACGTATCTTGAGCTGACGTATCGCAATGGCGATATCGTGGCGCTGGATGGCGTAGATATGACGCCTGCGACAGTATTGGCCACCCTGAACCGCATCGGCGGCGAAAACGGTATCGGACGTCTGGATATCGTCGAGAACCGTTATGTTGGCATGAAGTCTCGTGGCTGCTATGAGACCCCAGGTGGCACCATCATGCTGCGCGCCCACCGCGCCATTGAGTCGATCACCCTGGACCGTGAAGTCGCTCACCTCAAAGACGAGTTGATGCCTAAGTACGCCAGCATGATTTACACCGGCTACTGGTGGAGCCCTGAGCGTCTGATGTTGCAACAGATGATCGACGCGTCTCAAGCCCACGTGAACGGTGTTGTGCGTCTGAAGCTGTATAAAGGCAATGTCATCGTCACAGGTCGTAAATCTGACGAGTCGTTGTTCGATGCAAACATTGCGACGTTTGAAGAGGACGGCGGCGCTTACAACCAGGCGGACGCGGCCGGCTTTATCAAATTGAATGCTCTGCGCATGCGCATCGCTGCAAACAAAGGCCGTAAGTTGTTCTGATGGCCGGTGCCGGGTGCCGTTGAATAAACCAGGTTTTTTTTGCGGTATTTGTGCACGGAAGCGATAGAACCCTTGACCCGTCTTTCCAATGGACGCGGGTCAAGGGCTAGCGTTGAATTTGAGTCTGGCAACGCTTTTCAGCGCTGCCAGGTCATCGCATAGGGGCTGCCAGGTCGCCCTGTGATTCAACTCTGCCGTCGCGGGTACGCTCGTGAAATGGATCACTGACGCTTTGATTCGAGTGTCTTCTTCAGTCTCTTGGCGCCCGTTGTGTACGTGACAGGACGTTCGTGAACAGTCGTGCTAGTAAGCGGTGCAGCGGTGTCAAAAAGTGTAACGACGTCTTTCAGCGTTTTGCTGTAGCGCGTCATCAACGCTTTGATTTTTTTCTCGAACTCCAGCTCCTTTGTTAACGATAAATTTTTTTTGAGTGACGCCAGCAACAGCAGTTGTTGTTCAAGCGCTTTTTGGGTGTCGTGATAGTCTTTTAATAGCGTCATTGTCGTGTTCTCTCGGTCGTAGGTACGAACTTGTTGGGGTAGGTTACGTGTGCGTTTAAGGCGGGAAATATGTGTACTCGGCTTCTCATTACATTAGCTGTTTTTATAGAAAGACGTGCCGCGTCACACGGTTAAAAAAGAGTCTGAATTTAAGCGGTTCCTTTCTGATTCATCCAAGGAATGTAAGGCTGTTATCGTTGGTCGGACAGCGCTGGAAGAAAAAGCCGCATCTGTTCAAGGTGAGCGCCTACGCAATAAAGTAAATAGAGCATTGTGAATTTTAGAGTTACCCATGATGGCCGCCGTGTTGTTCCTACGGTGGGCAGCGGGCAGTTGAATTGTGTTCCAGAGTTTTGGGCGTTTTCACAGAAAGGAAACGGTGTTTGATTCAATCACCCATACGGCGAAAATATCGGTATATGGCGTGCTTGTTGTCCAGTGGTTAATTAACTCAATGAGCTCATCGCGGGGCATTGGTTCGTCCCAGTCTTTGAGCACTAGAATCCACCGGGTTGATTGAGATGCGCTGCTGCGAGAGGGGCCGTCCTGGGCAGTGAGCAGGGATAGAATATTCTTTAAGTCGCGCTGACAGGAGAGGGGCCCTCCATAAAAAACGTCCAGTCTATTGGCAGGGTGGAGCAAGAGTTTCGAGAATGATTTCTTCTTGTCCCCGGTAGCAGGTACTTTGAGTGCGGCAGGCTGCGGGGTGTCTTTAGAAGAAAGATCGGTTTTTTTTGAAACTTTTATAAAGTTTTTTTCATTGGAAAAGTCAGACGGGGCATAGAGGGCTTTATAGTTAAAATTTAATGTCAAAAAAAACATAAGCGTCAGGGTGCAAGGGAAGGCAATGAGGAACCAAACATAAATGGCCTGGTTGTCCTCGTGTAAAAAGGGCAGCGCCGTGGCGGCGGAGGCTTCGGAGAGCGCGGCGAACAACGCAATTATACGCACGGGGTTCATGCCGGTAATGGAGTTTTTATTCATGTTAGTTCCTGGAGGTAGCATCAGATTATGTGAGATGAGCGATATTGTTTAAGCGGATTTCTGAAACTTTTGCAATGGGCAAGCCCGAGTGGGCATGTTTAACGGTAGCGGCGGGGTCGAAGTGAATTGCGATAGATAACTAAGTTCTGTAGTTATTAGAGAGGGACGCTGTGGGGCTTTTCGATGACGTCGGTTAGCAACGGGCTTGAGGCTGCCTGGCGCTGGCAGGCAAAGGTTGAAAAGTCCAAAACCGGTCCTTGCGAGGCATCAAGACTGACGGTGATGCGGTCATCACGCTTACACCGGTTTTGGTAGGCTGCGTTACCCACAAGAGCAGGCTCGGATGAAGGTCGGGGTGCTCAATGTGTTACGCCTCAGGCAAGTCGCGTGAGTCGGTTCTGTCGCGGGCTTGTCTGAATTCAAATCGATAGTCCTGCCCGATTTTCCATACCTGACGCACGCTCAAGTTCAATTTCTGAGCGATCTCCCATGCCGTATACCCCAGGCTGGAATAATGCATGGCGTGGCCTGCAATGTCGTCATCAACGGTAGCAGGCTCTGCCTTCTTTTCATTCCGGATACCGCGAATAGGTCTGCTATAGGATATCTTCAGGCCGTGCTCCCCAGCCATGCGTCTCACATCCTTCTTGTTCATTCTCAGGGAGTATTGGAGGGCATTGACGCCAGCCCCCTTGGCCACCAAACTTTTCAATAGTTCCAGCTTTTTATGGGTGTCTTCCTCCAGATCTATATCAAGGCGGGTGGGGATTTCCGACGCCAGGATAGTCTCTGCGGTTTCTCCAATCGGGATAACATTGATAACGCCTCCTCGCTGAATGAATTGGTCAACGGCAGTCGCCAAATCCAGTAGAGGCGCATGTTTAGGGCGGGAATGGGGGTCTTTATTGTTCATGGTAATAGGCCTGTGTTTGTATGCTGCTGGGGGAGTGGGCACACCATAGGGTGTGAGTCGCTTCTATCCGGTTATGCCGGAAAAGCAAGGGCTCTTGAAAAGGCGGATTTTAAGTTATCGAGTTTAATGGGTTCGCTCAACAATCAATGAGATTGCCGAATCACGGGCGGCATAGTGTGCAGGCTCGGTGAACAACTTTATTCAGTGATTCGATTAAGCAGGGCAGGTATACGTTCTAATAGAGTCGCTGCTGATAAAAAGTAACGACTGGTAATAGAATTTGCAAGTGAAAAAAGTGCTTTGCATGAATTGCGTGGCGAGTTGTGCGAGTTCCTTACAATGGCGGGGTCGGTATTCTTAATGTGATGTAGTACGTTTCCTCTTCGTGTCGCCAGGTATGGTCAGTGTTCAACGAATAGCATTAACTCTAGGTCGGATGAGCTCTTTGTATAGGGAGGTATGCATTTTGTTGTAAGGTTGATGGCTTTTTCAGGTCTGCACTCCGGAGCCGTACCTTGTTTATTAAATGGGTTTTAAGGCTGCGGCGAAAATAACCTGCGCGGTGATGTGGACTGTCTATTCAGTTCGATTGGGTTAAGTATTCCTGTAGGTGACAGGTTGAGTGGGTGCGCGGGCTTTAGGGCTTTTCTGAATACCGTGTGGCTTTTTTCCTAAAGTGGATGAAGGTAATAAAAAAGCTGTGCAAGTGCGTGGATTTTAAATTCTATATTTGTAGGTCTTGCTGAGACACACGCAATATAATCGGTAATAATTTATGACCGTTGCTCTGTATTGTGTCCGACAATCCGACATATCTCTGAATAAACAGAGGGTCGACACGCGCTTTCATCAGTGCGTTCATGGCTCACTGATGCCCTGTTCAACGGTTAGTTTCCGGCACCGCAGACTGAGGGTTGAAAGCGTTGGGAATATGGCTTATGGCTATATTTGTGCCGCGCAGGATCCTGAGAGAGCACTGAAAATGCCGGGTCTCGGTTTCACTCCTCGCATGCTCGAAAATGAAATCGAGGTCAGGATTGAATAGTTTATCGAGGTGTCGGATCAGTGCTTGACCAAACGGTGATAATTCTATTACGTGAATCACGATGCTGGAGATCAGCAAATGAAGCTGAAACCATTTCATCCGCCACTGAGGGTTGCCGATTGTCAAAAGGATCAAAAAGTACATCGCGCATGGCGTCTTTTGTAGGGCGTATCTGTCGTATATGTAGGAATGGTCTCTGGCTGTTGGTCCTCGGGGGGGGGCGCTATGCAAAGCACTAAACGACTAGGCTATTGTGCTGACTCTAAAAAATCGAACAGCGAAAATTGGACTTGCCCATGAATAAAGTGCTGATCGTGGATGATCACCCCGTCATTCGCCTTGCTGTACGCATGCTAATGGAGCGCCATGGCTATGAGGTCATTGCGGAAACGGATAATGGCGTGGACGCCTTGCAGCTGGCCCGCGAGCATTTGCCCGACATCGTTATTCTTGACATAGGTATCCCCAAGCTGGACGGGCTGGAGGTGATCGCCCGTCTGACAGCCATGACGTTGCCTTTCAAGGTTCTGATTCTGACCTCGCAAGCTCCGGGGCATTTTTCCATGCGCTGCATGCAAGCCGGTGCTGCCGGCTATGTCTGTAAACAACAGGATCTCACTGAGCTACTGAGTGCGATCAAGGCGGTGTTGTCGGGCTACAGTTATTTTCCCAACCAGGCACTTTATTCTGTGCGCTCAAGCCTGGGGAACGCCAGTGAGGCGGATATGGTCGATCGGCTGTCTGGCCGAGAGATGATGGTGTTGCAGCAGCTGGCTCGCGGTAAAACCAACAAAGAAATTGCTGACGGGATGTTTTTGAGCAATAAAACTGTCAGTACCTACAAGACGCGCCTGTTGCTCAAGCTTAACGCCCGTTCTTTGGTTGATTTGATTGAGCTCGCTCAGCGCAATGGGCTGGTCTGAGACATCGTTTCGCCATGCTCGGGGATAGCAGGAATATTGGAGAGAGAACGGGCTTTGCCGTGGTCGTTATTGATAACTCATCATCGATAAAGCCTCTCGCGAGTGAGAGGCTTTATACGGGCAAGCCCTTTGGAATAAGAGGCTGCCAGGCATTGAGGTCGGGTAGATTCGATGCTTTAAAGGTCGAAGTCATACTCGGCTAGTTGCTTCTGCAAGCGCCGCTCTTCCAGAAGATTGTCGATGGTGCGACGTTTGCTCAAATTGGTCTTTGCCTGCTCCACAGGCGCCTGCTCGTCGTCATCCGCTTCGACGGTAGCGAAGTCGTCTTCTGCGTCCAGTTGCTCTTTGCCAGTGCTCATAAAGTGACTCCAGGCTTAGGCTGTCATTGGCGCACCTTATAGCGACAATTCCTGACCGGGTAAAAAAGATTTTTTCAATCGATTGCCCCCTGGAACCTCTATCGCTCAATCGTCAGACGTCTTGTCCTTGTATTCGCAGAGGTCTTCTATCCTGCAACTGCCACAACGGGGCTTTCGGGCCTGGCAAACATAACGGCCATGCAGGATGAGCCAGTGATGAGCATCGAGCAGGAAATCCTTCGGAATAAACTTCATCAATTGCTTCTCCACCTCGACTACATTCTTGCCGGGGGCGATGCCTGTGCGATTGCTGACGCGGAAGATATGGGTGTCGACCGCCATGGTCAGTTGGCGAAAAGCGGTGTTAAGAACGACGTTGGCGGTTTTGCGTCCGACGCCCGGCAGTGCTTCCAGCGCTTCTCGGGTCTGCGGTACCTGACCACCGTGCAGTTCGACCAGCATCCTGCAGGTCTCGATGACGTTTTTTGCTTTGCTGTTGTAGAGGCCGATGGTTTTTATGTACTCGGACAAGCCCGCCACGCCCAGGTCGTAAATCGCTTGAGGAGTATTGGCCACCGGATACAGGCGCGCGGTGGCTTTGTTGACCCCGACATCTGTCGCTTGGGCCGAAAGAATCACGGAGATCAGCAGTTCGAACGGTGAGCTGTAGGCCAATTCGGTTTTAGGTTCCGGATTGTCTTCGCGCAGGCGACGGAAAATTTCCAGGCGTTTTGCGGCATTCATGGCTGAAGCGTTTCCTTGGAGGCGGAGAGTCGATCGATGTTCTCGGCATCAGGCGTTCGAATGGGGCCTGAGCGGCTTGCCCAGACGTTTCTCGCAGCCAGGAGCAGTCCTAGCAGGATAAACCCTCCTGGCGTCAGGAGGGCAAGGTGCAGCCCCCCTGAAAATACATCCACTTCCCAATGTGTCGCGTTTGCGCCGAACAGCCACTGGGCATGGCTGAACAGGGTGCCGTTGCCCAGTAACTCGCGCAACAGCCCGAGGGTCAGCATCAGTACGCTGAACAGAACGATCAGCGTGGGATAATTCCGAGTCCGGTCGTCAGTCACGTCGCTTGTGCACTCGCTCAGCACGCAATGAGTGCCGATCAATGCCAGGTAGATCCCCAGGCCCTGATAGAGCGCCAGCGCTTGGGCCTGCAACACCAGTTCAGCGCAACTGACCAGTGCGGCGGCCAGCAGTGCGCTGGCGAGCAGGTGCGAGCCGGGGTTCAGTAGCGGGCGCATCCACCGGATCAATACATTGTGCAGGCCGCCGACAATCCATAGGACCAACAAGAGCCCCATGGCCCGTACGAGCGAATCAGTGACACCCAGGAGGGGTGTCAGGCTCAGCGGGCCAAGAAGGGGACTGAAGTCGTTGTTCTGTTGCGCTCGCTCACTCATGGCGGGTTACCTGTGGATGGCGACAGGAGTTGCGCTCGATAGGCATCGAAGAATTGCAGTGTGTCGTGGATCGCACCGGTGGCGGCTCGAGACGTAATCGTCGCCCCCGCGATCTGATCGAATTGGCCGTTGTCTTTTTTCAATGCCCAACCCGACTCTGCCGGGTCATTCGTTGATTTGCCGAGAAAGCGTGCCAGCCAGCCAGGTTCGGTCGCGATACGCGCGCCCAGACCCGGTGTTTCGCTTTGCTTGAGGACTTTTACCCCAATCAGTTTGCCAGTGGTCGAAACGCCAATCAGCAGCTCGATGGTCCCGGAGTAGCCCTGCGTCTGGCTGTGGAAAAGGATGGCGCAGGGCTGATCACCTAGCGTTGCAAGGTACGCGGCGATGACTGTCTGGGTTGCAGGCGTGCGCTCAGGCAAGGTCAAAGGGTGCTGCAAGGGGTGATTGTCGAAACTGTCCGGTGGCAGAATCGATAGAAATGCTTGTGCTTGAGCCGTCTCACGCGCGGCGATGATTCGCGTGCTTGCCCCGTGTTGCAGGGCGATCGTCAGGCCCGCACCGACACAGGCGAGGAGGGTGATGATCAACACGCTGAGTGCTCTGGAGGGTTTATTCATGACGCGGTTCCGGGTTCTCTTCGGAAGGCCGCATTCGCTCCAGGCGCTCCAGCGCAGGCACTGTAAGGTTCATCAACAGCACCGCGAAAGCGACCCCGTCAGGGTAGGCGCCCCACGTGCGAATCAGGTAGGTGATCACGCCCACTCCGGCGCCAAACAAGAGGCGTGCGTGCGGGCTTTTGGGGCCGGACACCGGTTCTGTCGCGATAAAGAACGCGCCTAACATGCTTGCACCGGTCAGCAGGTGGAACAGCGGCGAGCCATGGGAATCCGACCCCGAACCGTTCCAGCAGAGCAAGCTGATGATAAACAGGCTGCCGAGCATTCCCGCTGGCGCATGCCAGGCGATTACCCGGCGTTGCAGCAGAAATACACCTCCCAGGAGAAATGCCAGGTTGACCCACTCTGCACCTTTGCCGCCGAAGTGACCGAATGACAGATTGCCCGCGAACAGTTCGTCGATGGTCAGGCTTTTGTTGATCCGCAAGGCGTCCAGCGCAGTGGCTTGAGCCCAGGCATCGGGTGGCGTCGTCGAGCCGAGACTGAAACCGAAAATCTGTTGCAGGCCGCCCATCAGGTTCAGGCCGTGAGGCGCGGGCCAGTGGTTCATCTGTTGCGGAAACGATACCAGCACCAAGGCATACCCAAGCATGGCCGGATTGAACGGGTTTTTCCCCACGCCACCGAACAGGTGCTTGCCACACAGCAGCGCAAAGCCGCTGGCCAGCAGCGTCAGCCACCACGGTGAATAGGGCGGCAAGGCGAATGCCAGCAGCGTTGCACTGACCAGTGCGCTGCCGTCGCTCAGCGAGGGCTTGAGTGGCTGTTGACGCAACGTGAGCACCAGGGCTTCGGCTGCCAAGGCCATGCTGGCCGCCAGTAGCCAATTGATCAAAACGCCCCATCCATAAAACCACAAGAGCACCAGTGCGCCAGGTACCGTGGCCAGTAACACTAGGCTCATGGTCTTTTGCAGGCGCTCGCTGACCTGTTCGGTCGGGCTGGCGGCTGCTTCAGGCGGTGGCATGAGCGTCGACCTTGGGTTGCGTCTGGGCGTTTGCTTCAAGCGTGATCAAGGTGTGTTCGGCGGCTTCGAATTCGCGCTGTAACACGACCAGTTGCGCTTGCTGTTCGGCGGTGGGCGGATGCCCGAAAGCCTTGAGCGACTTGTTCAACTGCGCCCGGCTCATTGCCAAGGCAATCTTGGCTTTTTTCAGGGCCTGGTCATTGGCCGCAGCTTTTTGCGCACGGATGCGCTCGATGGCGGCCTGTACGGGATTGAGTGCAGGCGTTGCTGCGGTTACGGGTGTTTGAGCTGGGCGTTGAGCGCGGGCCAGCCGTTCGGCCTGCTTATGCTCTTCTTCGCGGCGCAGCCGGTCATTGCGCAGCTCGAAACGTCGGCGCGCATGGTTACGCTTGCTGGCGCGGGCGTGTTGCGATTCGCTGTTAAACGCCATGCCGCCAACGACGGGGATCACGCTGAGTGGCAACGGGTGCATTTCGATGCAATCCACTGGGCAAGGCGCCACGCACAGATCGCAACCTGTGCACTCATCGATGATGACGGTGTGCATCAGTTTTGCGGCGCCAACGATGGCATCTATCGGGCAGGCCTGAATGCATTTGGTGCAGCCAATGCACTCGGCTTCACGGATGAACGCGATCTGCGCTGGCGCGGGGCCGCGCTCGAGGTCCAGTGGTACGACAGGGACTTCCAGTAGCCGGGCGAGTGCGGCGATGGTTTCGTCGCCGCCGGGCGGGCACTTATTGATCGCTTCGCCGCTGGCGATTCCTTCTGCATAAGGCTTGCAGCCGGGATGCCCACATTTGCCACACTGTGTCTGCGGCAGCAGCGCATCGATATGTTGAATCAGGTTCATGGTTTGACCAGCCCACTGAAGCCGAGAAAGGCCAAGCCCATCAAACCGGCGCTGATCAGTTCGATCGGCATGCCGCGAAAAGGCAGTGGAACATCCTGGGTATGAATACGTTGACGAAGATCGTGAAACAGGCTCAGTACCCACCAGAAACCCAGTCCGGCCCCAAGGCTCAACGCCAGCGTAAAGAAAATTCCCTTATCGGCCTGTGCGCTCAGCAACGCCAACCCGAGAATCCCGGCGTTACCCAGCAGTAGCGGCCACAGCCCGTCGAAGGGCAATCGCGGCAAGAATCGAGAAAGCATGGATAAGCATGGCGTGATCAACACTACGCTGACCGGCAGGAATACAAACAAACGCAGGTACGTCAGCTCCAGCGGCATCAGCAGATAGCGATACAGCAGGTAACTGATGAGCGTGCTTGAAAGCATTATCCAGGCGGTTGCAATACCCAGTGCATGCACCTGCGAGCGGGTGAAGTCAGAGTGGCGCGTGGCCTTGAGTAGCGGGTCGACCCCCAGCGGCAACTGCAATACGAGATTGTTGATCAATGCGGCGCTGATGAGGGTCAGGATGAAGTCGGTCATGGTCATGCCGGGAGTGAGCGATCAGGCGAGGGAGCCTTTAAGAAAGATAGTACCCGGCAAGGATGCAGGGCGTACTTCTTCCATAAAAAAGCCCACGAACAGCACTGTTCGCGGGCTTTTTGTCGGGCTTACTTGATGCGTTGACCAGGCTTGGCGCCGCTGTCCGGGCTGAGCAGGTAGATTTCTTCGCCACCAGGACCCGCCGCCATCACCATGCCTTCGGAGATGCCAAAGCGCATTTTGCGTGGTTTGAGGTTGGCGATCATCATGGTCAGGCGACCTTCCAGCTCGGCTGGATTCGGATAGGCGCTCTTGATTCCGGAAAAGACATTGCGCTGTTCGTCGCCAATATCCAGGGTCAGGCGCAGGAGCTTGTCGGCGCCTTCAACGTGTTCGGCCTTGAGGATCAGGGCCACGCGAAGGTCTACTGCTTCGAATGCACCGAAATCGATCTCGGCGGCCAACGGTTCTTTGACCAGTTCGCCATTACCTTGTGGGGCAGGGGAGGTCTGGCTGGCGGTCAGGTCTTCTTTCGAGGCGTCGGTCATGGCTTGCACTTTTACGGGGTCGATTCGGGTCATCAGCGCCTGGAACGGATTGAGCTGATGATTGCTCAGGAGCGTCTGGTGGTCGTTCCAGGTCAGCGGCGCGACGTTCAGGAAGGCCTCTGCGTCGGCTGCCAGCAGCGGCAGGACGGGTTTGAGGAAAATCACCAGTTGGCGGAACAGGTTGATGCCCAGCGCACAAACAGCCTGGACTTCGTCTTGCTTGCCTTCCTGTTTGGCCAGCGACCAGGGTGCTTTTTCTGCGATGTAGGCGTTGGCGCGGTCGGCCAGGCCCATGATTTCGCGCATGGCGCGAGCAAAATCACGCGTTTCGTACGCGTCGGCGATGCTGGGGGCTGCGGCAAGGAAAGCGTCGGTCAATTCTGGCGCGGCATTGCCTGCGACCAGCACGCCAGCATTGCCTTTATGGATGAAACCGGCGCAACGGCTGGCAATGTTGACCACTTTGCCGATCAGGTCGGAATTGACCTTTTGCACGAAGTCTTCCAGGTTCAGGTCCAGGTCGTCGACGCCTCGGCCGAGCTTGGCCGCGTAGTAATAGCGCAGGTATTCCGGCGACAGGTTGTCCAGGTACGTACGGGCCTTGATGAAGGTGCCGCGCGATTTCGACATTTTCTGGCCGTTGACGGTCAGGTAGCCGTGGACGTTGATTGCGTTTGGCTTACGGAAACCTGCACCTTCGAGCATGGCTGGCCAGAACAAGGCGTGGAAGTTGATGATGTCCTTGCCAATGAAGTGGTACAGCTCGGTCTTGGCATCTTTGGCCCAGTAAGCATCGAAGTCCAAGTCAGGACGGCGTGCGCAAAGGTTCTTGAAGCTGGCCATGTAACCAATTGGTGCGTCCAGCCAGACGTAGAAATACTTGCCCGGCTCGCCTGGAATCTCGAAACCGAAATACGGCGCATCGCGTGAAATGTCCCACTGTTGCAGGCCTGCATCCAGCCATTCGGCGATTTTGTTCGCCACGGCGTCCTGCAATGTGCCGCTGCGGGTCCAGCTTTTGAGCATGGCATCGAAGTCTGGCAGCTTGAAGAAGAAGTGCTGGGACTCTTTCAGTACCGGAGTTGCCCCGGAAATCGCCGATTTCGGGTCTTTCAGGTCGGTCGGAGCGTAGGTCGCGCCGCACTTTTCGCAGTTATCGCCGTACTGATCTTCGGTGCCGCATTTAGGGCAGGTGCCCTTGATGAACCGGTCGGCCAGGAACATCTGCTTTTCCGGGTCGAAATACTGGGTAATTGAACGGGTAGCGATATGGCCAGCGTCGCGCAAGCGGGTATAGATCAGGCTCGACAGCTCACGGTTTTCGTCGGAGTGGGTCGAGTGGAAATTATCAAAATCCACCAGGAAGTCTGCAAAGTCGGCGCTGTGTTCAGCCTTGACGTTGTCGATCAGCTGTTCCGGGGTAATCCCTTCTTTTTCAGCGCGTAGCATGATTGCCGAGCCGTGGGCGTCGTCCGCGCAGACATAGATGCACTGATTGCCGCGATGCTTCTGGAAGCGCACCCACATATCGGTCTGGATGTACTCAAGCATATGGCCAAGGTGGATCGATCCATTGGCATAGGGCAGGGCGCTGGTGACGAGAATCTTGCGTGGCTCGGACATGGGGCTCGGCTATTTGAAGTGAAACGGAGGTCGGTCACTATAAAGGTCTGGGCGATATATTTCACCCCGTTGGCGAGCATTGCCCGTGATCAGCCAACAGATCGGCATGCTGTGAAAGCATGCCGGCACCTTTCAGAAGGGGTAGGATAGCCGTCTGTTTTACTCAGTCTTTTTACCGGGAGTAGCCATGAGCGCCGTCAATCGCGCAGCGGTGGAAGCCGTGCTTCGCCAATATACCGACCCTTATTTGAATCAAGACCCTGTCAGCGCGGGCTGTGTGCGTGCTATCGATATTCAGGGCGATCGCGTCAGCGTTCAGCTTGAGTTGGGTTATGCCGCCGCCCTGTTCAAGAACGGCTGGGCGCAAATGCTGCAAATGGCTATAGAGGGGATGGAGGGTGTGTCCTCGGCCAAGGTCGAGGTGCGCAGTGTGATCACCGCGCACAAGGCTCAGGGGCAAATCCCGGGCTTGGCCAATGTTAAGAACATCGTCGCAGTTGCTTCCGGAAAGGGCGGCGTGGGCAAATCCACTACCGCCGCAAACCTGGCGCTGGCGTTGTCTCGCGAAGGCGCACGGGTCGGCATTCTTGATGCCGATATCTATGGTCCGAGCCAGGGTGTGATGTTCGGCATCCCCGAAGGCACGCGGCCGAAGATCAAGGATCAGAAGTGGTTCGTGCCCATCGAGTCGCACGGTATTGAAGTCATGTCCATGGCGTTCCTGACCGATGACAACACGCCGATGGTCTGGCGCGGACCGATGGTTTCCGGTGCGCTGCTGCAACTGATTACGCAAACGGCGTGGAATGACCTGGATTATCTGGTCATCGATATGCCGCCTGGTACGGGGGATATTCAGCTCACGCTGGCGCAGAAAGTCCCTGTGGCGGGCGCGGTGATTGTCACCACTCCGCAGGATCTGGCGTTGCTGGATGCCAAGAAAGGCGTCGAAATGTTCCGTAAGGTCAACATTCCGGTGTTGGGCGTTGTGGAAAACATGGCCGTGCACATCTGCTCCAATTGCGGTCACGCGGAGCATCTGTTCGGTGAGGGTGGCGGCGAGAAGCTCGCTGCGCAATACGATGTCGAGCTGCTGGCGTCATTGCCGCTGTCGATTGTGATTCGCGAGCAGGCCGATGGTGGCAAGCCGACGGTGATAGCTGATCCAGAAAGCCCGATTGCCATGGTTTATCAGGAACTGGCCCGTCACGTTGGGGCGAGAATCGTCTTGCAGGAAGCTCAGGCGCAGGCGATGCCGAACATCACCATTAGCGACGACTGATTTTGTATTGCCGTGGGCATCCGCTGGGTGCTCACGCTGTCGCAGCAACGCATTTACATTTTCTACGGGCGTAAAAAAGCCCCGCTTTTGAGGGCGGGGCTTTTTTTAAGCGATTCAGTACAAGTTAGATAACTTGAACTTCTTCAGCTTGCATACCTTTCTGGCCGCGGGTAGCGACGAAAGAAACCTGTTGGCCTTCTTTCAGGCTTTTGAAGCCGTCAGATTGGATAGCTTTGAAGTGAACGAACAAGTCGTCACCGGATTGTGGAGTGATGAAGCCGAAGCCTTTTTCATCGTTGAACCACTTAACGGTACCAGTTTGGCGATTAGACATGGTGTATCTCCTTGGACAAAGTTAACTGCGACACAGGAAGAACCCTGGCCGAGACTGAGTGCAAAGAGCAGGAAAAATTCTTGGAGATGGTTGGATCGAAATTCAACATCGTGTAGAGATTCTCAGTGACACAAGCAACACAGTGACGTCACCTTAACTGGTTTTTCGAGAAGTGCCAATGCCTTGTTCAGGATTATTTTCAATCACGCCTAAAGACGGGTCCGGATCGATGGCCGTGACCTCTAGAGTCTTTGAACCCGAAGGCCCGGCCCGGTAAGATGCCAGACATCTTTTTCCACCTCGCTATTCAGGACACCGCCATGAGCATCAAATCGGACAAGTGGATTCGCCGCATGGCGCTAGAGCACGGGATGATCGAGCCCTTTGTAGAGCGCCAGGTCCGCGGTGAAGGCGCTAACCGGCTGATCTCCTACGGTGTGTCGAGCTACGGTTACGATGTGCGGTGTGCCGCTGAGTTCAAGGTGTTTACCAACATCAACTCGGCGACGGTGGACCCGAAAAATTTCGATGAAAAGAGCTTCGTCGACGTGACAAGCGATGTCTGCATCATCCCGCCAAACTCGTTTGCCTTGGCGCGCACGGTCGAATATTTCCGCATTCCGCGTAATGTGCTGACCATCTGTCTGGGCAAAAGTACTTATGCGCGTTGCGGAATTATCGTTAACGTGACGCCGCTCGAGCCTGAGTGGGAAGGCCATGTGACGCTGGAGTTCTCCAACACCACCACCTTGCCGGCGAAAATCTACGCAAATGAAGGTGTGGCCCAGATGCTGTTTCTGGAATCCGACGAAGAGTGCGAAATTTCTTATAAAGATCGTGGCGGCAAGTATCAGGGTCAACGCGGCGTGACGTTGCCGCGTACTTGATTTGCCGTTGATCGGGCGCTAGGGGAATTAGTGGCCATTTTGGCACTCTATTGACTGGACTGTTCCCTCTCGCGCCGAGCGAGGGGAGTCGACACTCAGGAGTGCCCTATGACGTCAAGTTCGAAACGCATCGCCCCCGCCGCAGACAGCAAGCACAACCATGTGGGCCTGCTGGCGTGGTCATTGCTCGCTTTCCCCCAGATCAACATGATCGGTGGCATTCCCGGCCAACCAGACCCCGATTCACCCAACGAGCAGCCTGAAGAGCCGACCGAACCCACGGAGCCTGGTGTGCCAACCCTTCCAGATGAGGCGCCACCCAAGCCCGTCGTTTGAATGCAACGCCCGAACGTGGCGAGTGGCGTGTGTACTCGGTTCGTACTACCGCGCGAGAGGGCTTCCCCCGCTATTTCAAATTCCCGCTCAAAAACTGCCGCAGCCGATCGCTTTGCGGGTTGCCCAGCACGTCGTCAGGATGCCCTTGCTCTTCGACCAGGCCCTGGTGCAGGAACATCACCTGATTCGAGACTTTACGGGCAAAACTCATTTCGTGGGTAACCATGATCATGGTGCGGCCTTCTTCAGCCAGGCCTTGAATCACTTTAAGTACTTCGCCGACCAGTTCAGGGTCCAGTGCCGAGGTAGGTTCGTCGAACAGCATCACTTCCGGTTCCATCGCCAGCGCACGGGCAATCGCCACGCGCTGTTGTTGGCCGCCTGAGAGGAACGCCGGATATTGCTCGGCAACGCGTGCCGGCAGGCCGACTTTGTCCAGGTACTTGCGCGCACGGTCTTCGGCTTCGCGTTTGGAAACACCCAGCACACGGCGCGGGGCCATGCTGACGTTCTCCAGCACGGTCATGTGGCTCCATAGATTGAAATGCTGGAACACCATTGCCAGGCGAGTGCGGATGCGCTGCAGTTCGGCAGGGTCGGCGACGTGCATGCCGTGCTTGTCGCTGATCATGCGCACGGGCTTGCCGTCCAGGGTCATGGCGCCACTATTGGGTGTTTCCAGAAAGTTGATGCAGCGCAAAAAGGTACTTTTACCCGAGCCGCTGGCACCGATCAGGCTGATCACGTCGCCCGTGCTTGCTTTGAGCGATACGCCTTTGAGCACCTCGTTGTCGCCATAGCACTTGTGCAGGCCATCGATGGTCAGTTTGTACATGCCGTGCAGTCCTTAAGGAGAAAGCAGGTAACCGCTACGGTAGGCTTCGGTGCCTGCGACGTGAGCGATGACCATGCCGGCGGTCGCCATGCGCCGCAAGGAGCGGGCATACAACAAGCCGGGATTGAGAGTGTGGATCGGCGTTACCCGATCGCTGATCGGATCGATGATTTCGGCGATTTGTTGCCCGGCTTCCAGAAACTCACCGGGTTGGGCACAGAACACCAGCAGACCGCCGACCGGCGTTGCGACCGGCTCGACACCGGCCAGCGGTGTTGCCGGGTACAACAGCTCTGGCTGGGGGGCCGGATCTCCGGCGATCACGCCGTGCTGCGTCAAATAGTTGATCAGTGCCTGACAGTCGCGGCTGGCCAGGGCGTGATTGACGTCGCCTTGGCCGCGCAATTCCAGGGTCACCGAAAAGCTGCCCATGGGGACTGCAAAGCGTGCGCCGAAGCGCTGCTGCAATTGCCACCAAAGCAGGGTGAAGCATTCATCGAACGATTGCCCGCCGGAATCGGTGGCCAACAGGCTGGCCTGAGCGCCCAGGTAGCGTGACAGCGCCTCGACTTGAGGCCAGGCCTCGGGAGTGGTGTAAAGGTGCTCCACCGCTTCGAAATCACAATGCAGGTCCAGCACTATGTCGGCATCACACGCCAGACGTTGCAGGGTCAGCCGTTGCGATTGCAACTGTGTATCAACGACCTGGGCTGACAACGCCGCGCGCAGGCTGCTGCGGATCAGTTCAAGGTTGTGCTGCGGGTCATCATTGAGCCGCGCTTCGACATCGTCACCGACCTGCAGGCTCAAATCGACAAACCAGCGATTGAAGTTCTGCCCGCTCTCCAGCTCGTAGCGACCCAGCGGGATGTCCATCAGCACTTGTTCCAGGCCGATGGGGTTGGCGACCGGGACGATGACGATTTCGCCCAACAGCAGGCCGGCGCTTTCCAGCTCGGCCAGACGCTGCTTCAGGTACCAGGCCACCAGCATGCCGGGCAATTCGTCCGCATGCAGGGACGCCTGGATATAAACCTTGCAGCCAGAGTTTTCCGGGCCGTAATGAAAACTGTGGATCTGCCGCGCGGTCCCGGGCAGCGGGGCGAGCAGATTGTGCGTGTGGTGGCGCATGAAAAAAGTCCTAGTGAGCCGGCCCCAGGAACGCCAGCCAACGGCGCTCGGCCAATCGGAACAGGCCGACCAGGGCAAAGGTGATCGTCAAGTAAATCAGGGCGGCGATACCAAAGGACTGGAAGGTCATGAAGGTCGCCGAGTTGGCGTCCCTCGCCACCTTGAGAATGTCCGGCACGGTCGCGGTGAAGGCCACGGTGGTCGAGTGCAGCATCAGAATGACTTCGTTGCTGTAGAACGGCAGCGAACGTCGTAGTGCCGATGGCATGATCACGTAGGCATAGAGTTTCCAGCCGCTGAGCCCGTAGGCTTTGGCCGCTTCGACTTCACCATGGTGCATGCTGCGAATCGCCCCGGCGAAAATCTCCGTGGTGTAAGCACACGTGTTCAGGGCGAACGCCAGAATCGTGCAATTCATCGCGTCGCGGAAAAACGCATCCAGCAATGGCTGGGCACGCACGGCGGCGATGCTGTAGATACCGGTGTAGCAAATCAGCAGCTGGATATACAGCGGTGTTCCACGAAACAGGTAGGTGTAGAACTGTACCGGCAAGCGCACCCAGAACTTGCGCGACACCCGGGCGATAGACAGCGGGATCGATACCACAAAGCCGATAGCGATCGAAGCGCTGAGCAGCCACATGGTCATGGCCAGGCCGGTGATGTGGTAGCCGTCGCTATAAAGGAAGGGCCGCCAGTAATCCTGGAGAAGTTCGATCATCGTTGTGCCTCCCGGCTACCTGCGGCATAGCGTCGTTCGGCCCAGCGCAAAGCAACGTTGGAAATGCTGGTGATCAGAAGGTAGATCAGTGCGGCCACGACCAGAAAGAAAAACAGTTGATACGTGCTTTTGCCTGCATCCTGAGCGGCTTTGACCAGATCGGCGAGGCCGATGATCGACACCAGCGCGGTGGCCTTGAGCATCACCATCCAGTTGTTGCCGATGCCTGGCAGGGCGAAACGCATCATTTGCGGGAACACCACGAAACGGAAGCGTTGGCTGCGTTTCAAACCATACGCGGTGGCGGCTTCGACCTGCCCGCGTGGGACGGAGAGAATCGCGCCACGGAACGTTTCGGTGAAATAGGCGCCATAGATAAACCCGAGGGTGATGACCCCGGCCGCGAACGGGTCGATTTCGATGTAGTCCCAGTCCATGGCTTCTGTGAGACCGGTCAGCCAGGTTTGCAAGCTGTAGAAAATCAGCAGCATCAACACCAGATCGGGCACGCCGCGGATCAATGTGGTGTAGAGCTGCGCCGGTATGCGCACTATGCGCAGACTCGAAAGTTTGCAGCTGGCGCCGATCAGGCCGAGCACGATGCTCACCAGCAGCGACAGTAGCGATAATTTGATGGTCATCCAGGTGCCTTGAAGCAGCAGCGGGCCGAAGCCTTTCAAGCTGAAGGCGGACAATCCAAGGGTTTGCAGCATTTCGTCAAACATGGATCAAACCTTTTGCGGTCAAAAAAACGCCCATCGAATCGGGTGACAGATTTTCACCTGAAATCGACGGGCGTTGGGATGTTATTTACCGCTGTACAGGTTCAGATCGCCAAAGTGTTTTTTCTGGATTTCTGCATATTTGCCATCGTCGTGTAACGCTTTGATACCTTTATCCAGCAGTGCCTTCAGGTCTTTGTTACCTTTCGAGATACCGATTGCCGTTTTTGCCGGCAACAGTGGATCGTTGATAGCCTCGCTGACTTCGAAGCCGGCACCTGCTGGCGACTTCAAAAAGCCCAGTTCAGCTTGCAGCATGTCTTGCACTGCGGCATCGAGACGGCCGGAAGTCAGGTCAGCATAAACCTGGTCCTGGTTCGCATAGGCCTGGGTTGTTACACCCGCTTTGTCCAATACGGCCTTGGCGTAGGCTTCCTGAATGGTGCCTTGCTCATAGCCAACTTTCTTGCCTTTGAGTGTTGCAGGGTCGGCGGTTACGCCAGCGCCTTTCTTGAACACCAGCGAAGTCGGGCCGGAGAACAGCTCATTGGAGAAGTCGATCACCTTCATCCGCGCATCTGTAACGGTCATCGACGAGATAACGCCGTCGAATTTGTTGGCTTTCAGGCCCGGAATCATGCCGTCGAAATCGCTCTCGACCCATTTGCATTTAACTTTCAGCTCGGCGCAAATCGCATTGCCCAGATCGATATCGAAGCCCACCAGGCTGCCATCGGCGGCTTTTGATTCGAAAGGCGCATAAGAAGGATCGACGCCGAAACGCAATTCCTTGTATTCCTTGGCCATTGCATTACCAGCGGCCAGACAAATAGCCAATGCGGAAAGGGTCAGCCATGCTTTTTTCATTGATCAGTCCTTAAAACCAAAATGAGCGTTGGGAACACGCGAGGCTTGCTACCGGCGAGCGCCAGACCCGAAGAAGATAGCAATTTTTGAACCAAAGAGACGAACGTGCGTTTTAAATGTACAGAGTTGTCGCAATGATGACTTTGATCGATGCGCGCTCATTGCGAGCTCAGAACGAGCTACAGAATAGACGAGTTTCTTCGCGGGCCAATATGCCACTAAAACGAGCACGCTGGAATCGTCCGTCGAGCACACGTGCGGACGACGCCCCATCGTGGGGCGATGCGGCGTGCCAGACACGCCGCCTCCCATTATTTGCCGGGTGTCAGCGTCAGTCGTTGCTTGCCATAGACCTTGTCGAAGTTCTGCGGCTGCATCGGGATGCTCATGTATTGGCCTTTGAGCCAAGGGTCGATGCCATCGGCGTAATGTGAGCTGGCGGGGTTGGCGGATTGGCCGGTGCTCTGCCCCATCATCGGCTCCTGCTGGCCGAAGTCGACGATGATGCGCGTGGCCGGAATCAGCCGGGTATCGAAGTTCTGACCCCAGTTGTAAGCCGATTCGTTGAGCGTGCTGTGGTCGCCGCCGGCGGGCACGGGGCTGCGCTGGCTGCCTTCCGAGGTCCAGGTGTAATGGTGCAGTTTGCCCCATTGCCAAGCCTTGTGATCGCTGCCCAGCTGGCTTTCGCCTGCTGTGATGGCCGCTGCCAGGCTACGGGCGAGGATGGTCGGTTTGTCTTCTTTTTGCGGCGTTCGGGTGTCATCCCAATACGGGCTGTCCTCACGTCCCAGCAGGTGATCGGCTTGGGCTGAGTAGGAGAGGTTGGCGCTTTCGACCAGGGCTTTCCAGGCCGGACTGGTTTCAGAACCCAGCTCGTCGAGGAATATCTGCTTGGCACTTTCCTGAAGGAACAGCTCATACAGCGCCGCATCGGCCGAGTTGGCGGAGAGCTTGCCATCGAATGCCATCAGGCGCGTGAACGCTTCGTGTGCCTTGGCGCGATCAGCCGCAGGCAGGGCTTCGATTGCCTGTTTCAGCGATTGAGCCATGCCCGGCGTTTCGAACATCTTTTTCAGTTTGGCGGCGAAGGTCGTGGTCTGGTCGTACTGCATGGCGATCATGCTGCGGGTGTCCTGCTTACCGCTGCCCGCCATTTCTGCGATGCGGTCGGCGCGCTCCGGGTAGTTCCAGGAGTTCGACAGCTGCATGCCATAACCTTTAGGCACGGTGCGCTGGTTGGCGGTGCCTATCCAGCCTTGTACCGGGTCTTGATCGTAGGGGTGCAGCATCGGGTCGGCGAAACCGTCCCAATCAAAACGGCTGTCCCAGCCCGGAGACGGCAGCAAGCCAAGCCCTTCACGGCGATTCGGGAAGCGGCCGGTGACTTGCCAGCCGATGTTCTGCGCATCGGCGAACACCATGTTCAGGGCTATGGCGCGAATTTCGCGGCTGGCATCGGAGGCTTTTTCGACGCTTTGAGCGCGGGACAGGTTGAAGAACGCGTCCATGCTTTTGTCGTCTTTGAAGTCTGGTGTTTGCAGGGCCAAACCAAAACCGCTGTTCAGTTGCACCGGTTGTTGCGGGCTTGTTCGTTCGCCCAGCGCGCTGTTGAGCAGCGGCCCGTGACGCGTTTCGTAGATGGCTTCGCGAACGGGGCGTTCTCCTTTGACGAAGAAGGTTTCATTGCGAACGATGGCGGGCTGCCATTTGCCATCGGCCATGTAGAACAGTGTGTTGTTTTCGCGTTTGAGCTTCTCGATGAACAGGTCCTGATTGTCGCCCATGACCCCGTTCATGCTCCACGCCAGCTTGCCGTTGAAGCCCGCCATCACTAAGGGCAGGCCTGCAATGGAGACGCCGGCAGCCTGATATTTCGGGGCGCGGATCTGCACGAAGTTCCACGCAGAAGGCAGTTTTGCGCTCTGGTGTATGTCGTTGGCCAGCAGGCTTTTGCCGCTCCTGCTGCGCTGTGGCGAGATCGCCCAGTTGTTGGAGGCCGCCACACCGAGCATGTTCAGGTCGGACAGTTGGCTGGCGACTCGATTCAGATCGCTCAGCCCGGACACCTGGCCAAGGTTCAAACCCTTGAGCTTGTCGGCTTCTGCGAACGGCAACTCTTCATCGGGGTAGGTCGGGATTAGCCAGGCGAGTTTGTCCGCGCCGACTTTTTGCGCCAACACCAGGGATGACAGTTCTTCCTGGAGGTTTTTTGACACGCCGAAGTTCAGCAGGCTGAAGATCAGCGCAGAGTCTTCCGGTTTCCAGTACTCAGGATGGTAACCAGACGCAGCCAAATCCGCCGGCAACTTGTCGCGGTAGCGGAACAGGTAGGCGTTAACGCCGCGCGCATAGACTTCAAAGAAGCGTTTCAGGCGTGGCGAAGAACCGTTGTACAGCTCGCTGGCGCTTTTCTTCAGGTTGACCGAGCGCATCAGGCGGTCGATTTCCAGCGCGCTGGGGCCGGCCATTTCGGACAGGCGACCTTGGGCCAACAAACGCATGCCGACCATCTGGCTGATACGGTCACTGGCGTGAACATAACCCAGGGTGAAGAGCGCATCGTGAAAGGTGTTGCTTTCAATCAGCGGCATGCCGAGGTTGTTGCGGCGTACCGAAACGTTTTGCGCCAACCCTTTGAGCGGGTACACGCCAGAGGTCGGTGGCAGCGTGTCGCTACCGCCGCCGTTGAGCTGACAACCGGCCAGGCTCAGGGCTCCAGCGACTGCTGCGGCAACGCCGAACCGGGGTAGAAAATGTGAGAGGGCTGGCGAGGCCATGGCAAAGCTCCTGCGGGGGTTGGCGTGGAAAGGCGCTACGTTAGTGAGCAGGCACGCGCCACGCAAGCAGCCATCGCGGCTAATGTGCGGATTTATCCAGGGATGTGGACTACGTTGCCTGCGAAGGCGCCCTTTCAGGCGCCGGGCATTCAAGGCTTCGGCGGATTGACCGTTTAGACCAACGCATACACACGTTGGCTCGTAGCGCGGTTGGCGATGCGCTGGTTACATTAAGCGCCGTGGCATTTCTTGAATTTTTTCTCGCTGCCGCAAGGGCATGGGTCGTTGCGGCCAACATCCTTCAAGGTGTTGCGCACTGGCTCCTGGGGCGCGTGGCCGCAGTCCGGACCATGGACGTGTGCGTGCTGGTGGTGGTGATCATGGTCGTGGTTGCAGTCAGGGCCATGAACGTGGGTTTCTTGGTTCATCGAGGTCGCTCCAGAATAAAATCGGCAGGAATTATCGCCCAATTCCTGCGTAGCGTCATATTTTCCCGGAGGGCGGTCATCCTTGTGGGGTCGGGCGGACGTCAAAGAGGCCCGGACGCTGAAGTAAAAAGAGCCGCCTTGCGGGACGGTAACTTGATAAACAACACCTGTTATTACAGTCCCCTCTTATGAATGTAAAATTAACGTGTGTTCAGGAAACCTTAAGCTTTGTATGAAGTAATGCGCTTGTCTCAACAGAAACGGGTCATCTAAAATAGCACCCTGCTAAATAAGAATGTTTGCATACTTTGAATCGTTCGCATGTACACCCTGTTAAATGCCTATTTAATGGTCTGCCCTGAGTATTGAATGCGTTGTTCATTCACGCTGTTCGTTCAACGCGTGTTATATCCGCTTTGGAGACTCCTGAATTCACAGTGAACTCAACGTGGGCAGCGCGCCGTCCTCTACCGATACAGGAGAAGCTACACATGAGTCATCCAGAGTTCGCTGACGATCCAGAGGACGAGCTCCATAGCCCTGCTGAACGGGCAGCGGCTGCCTCTCGCTGCACATGGGTAAGTGTTGGGGTAAACGTTGTTCTGTCCTTCACTCAGATTGCGGTGGGACTACTGTCAAAGTCTCAAGGCCTGGTCGCCGATGGTATTCACTCGCTGTCGGATCTGGTGGCAGACTTTGTTGTGCTGTTCGCCAGCCACAACAGTAAGAAGGACGCGGATGAAGACCATCCTTATGGGCATTTGCGTTTTGAAACCGCCGCATCAATGGTGCTGGGTTTACTGTTGCTGGCCGTCGGTGTCGGCATGATTTGGTCGGCCGTCGGTAAGCTCGAAGCACCCGAGACGGTGCAAACCGTGCATGTCATTGCTTTATGGGTCGCTGCCGGAGCACTTGTCGCTAAAGAGTTGCTGTTTCGTTTCATGCTGGCTGTTGCCAAGAAGGTCAAGTCAAGCATGTTGGTTGCGAATGCCTGGCACGCCCGGTCAGACGCCGCCTCATCGCTGGTAGTGGGGATTGGCATTGTCGGTAACCTTGCGGGTTATCCGATCCTTGATCCCATCGCGGCACTGATTGTCGGGTGCATGGTTTCCAAGATGGGCTGGTCGTTTAGTTGGGATGCGTTGCATGACCTGATGGACCGCGCTGCGGACGAGAAAGAAGTCGCCATGATTCGCAATACGCTCATTGAAACGCCTGGTATCAAGGGTGTTCACGATATACGCACGCGTAAAATGGGCGACATGATCATTGTTGACGCCCATATAGAGGTGGACGCTTCGATTACCGTTGAAGAGGGGCATGAGATTGCAGTTGAGGCGCGTCAGAATGTGATGCAACGTCATCGAGTCTTGAACCTGATGACGCATGTCGACCCTTGGAGCAAGCCAGACCTCGATCACGTCGATCTCCCCAAGCCAGCAGGGCTCTGAGCACTTCCTCTTGACCTGTGAGCGTGGGCTTGCGCCATACTCTGGGCATGTGCAGTAGGAGTATGGCCAATGAACCTTTACGAAATTGTCTTTACGGGCCAATTGGTCCCCGGCGCCCAGCGCGAGCGGGTCGAGGCGAACCTGGCGAAGTTGTTTCAGGCGGATGCCCAGCGCATCGAGCTGCTGTTTTCCGGACGTCGTCTGGTGCTCAAGAACAATCTCGATGAGGCTGCGGCAGAGAAATATCGCTCGACGCTTGAGCGCGCCGGGGCCCTGGTCGAAAAGGTCGACATGCAGGTTGATATGGAGGAAGTGGAGCTGGCGCCGCCGCCCGATGCGCCTGGCTTTAACCGCCCGGTTCAACCTGGTCACCGATCACACGTGGCCCCAAGAGACGCCTACATGGCGGCTTTTTCGGCGGTAGATGCCCCTGATTTCTCGATCGCAGAGGTGGGTAGCGATATGCAGGACCCAAAAGCCGAGACGCCAGCGCCGCGTCTGGATTTGTCACAAATCAGCCTGGCACCAGTGGGCAGTGACATGGGCCAGCTAGAGAGGCCCAAGCCAGGGCCTGCGCCAGACACGTCGTACCTA
Organism: Pseudomonas sp. UMAB-08; assembly: GCF_900095225.1. GTDB lineage: Bacteria > Pseudomonadota > Gammaproteobacteria > Pseudomonadales > Pseudomonadaceae > Aquipseudomonas. Next base: position 48,768 of record NZ_LT607432.1, on the reverse strand, counting down.
TCGTTGAGCTGAACCCGATTCAGCCCAGATAACCGGCGCAACACTTCTTGAATTTTTGCCCGCTGCCACAGGGGCACGCGTCGTTGCGTCCGGCCTTGAGCTGCACGGTGGGATCGATGAAATACCAACGACCCTCATTCTGCACGAACGCCGAGCGCTCACGATGGCTGTGCTCGCCACTGCCGTCATGCCAGCGAGCAACAAAGGTTACAAACGCATGCTCGGGTTTACCGCCGAACACTTCCACGTTTTCGACGGTCAGGCCCAGCCAGGTGCTGTGTGCGCTCCAGTCACTGATCGATTGGCGATCCAGACCTTCCTTCTGCGCGGGCAGCGTGGTGTCCAGCAGGTAGTCGATCAAGCCCAGTACATAGGCGCTGTAGCGCGAGCGCATCAAGGCTTCCGCGCTTGGGGCGGGGAGGCCCGCGTGATAATGCCCGCAGCAGGCGTCCAGTAAATTGCCGCTGCCACACGGGCAGATCGAACTACTCATGATTTACCACCAGTACTTGCCGAAATTCTCTGGATTGGCCCAGAACTTGGCGTTCAGCCAGTCGGGGACTTGTTTGTATTCACGCAGGTCGTAAGTGAACAAGGTCAGAATCTGCTCGTCACGGGCAAAGCGTTCACTGGCTTGCAGTGCCAGTGAATAAAAGTCCGTGTCCTGCCAGCCGCACGCATGCAGATCTGCGAGCACGGCAATGCGGCTGGCGTTCAGGTTGCGGATCCCGCCCAGCAGTTCCAGGCCGAGGCGTTTGGGCAAATGCTCCAGGCAATCGACCACCAGTGCCAGATCGAAGCGTTGCGCCGCCAGCTCGGCCGGCAAGGCGCCGGGTGCGGCATGGGCCAGTTCGGTTTCCGGGTGAGCAGCCTGAAACGCCTCAAGTGCAGGAAAACTTCCGGCACCGATCAACAACAAACGCTTGGGTGCGTAACGATCAAGTAATGCGGCCAGCGCCTGTTGGGGCGTGCGCACAGAAAAGCCTTCGGTCATCGAAAATCCTCAATTGAGTTGCAAGACTAGCCTGCTGTAGCGAGATGGCCTAGTCCTATGCGTATCACGTTTGCGGGACGCTTTTATTGCAGTGGGTTGGCGCACTCTGAAAGTGGGGTCTTTACTCCAAATGCATCGGTTCTGGACCGATCCCATAGGAGATGAACTCAATGAGCATGTTTCGGGTAGCGTTACCTCTTATTCTGCTGACCAGTGTATTGACGGGTTGTGCAGGTTTGCAAAAAACCGACTGGCCTATGTGTGCCGCAGTCGGTGGCGTAACCGGTGCGGGATTAGGGGCGATTCAAAACGCCACTTTCGCGGGCTATGGTGCGTTGATCGGCGGTGGCGTGGCTGCCGCTTATTGCTGGGTGCACGGCGATGGCGACGAAGATGGTGATGGTGTACCGGACAGCCGCGACAAGTGCCCTGGTACGCCTAAAGGCGTGCAGGTCGATGCCAATGGCTGCCCAGCTGTTGTGGCCCCGGCGCCTGAACCGGTCGTCGTAGAAGCGGTTGTGCCTAAAGAAGAAACGATTGTTATCAACGACGTGTACTTCAAGTTCGACTCGGCGAAACTGACCCCCGCTGATAAATCGAAACTCGACCTCATCAGTACGCGACTGAAAAGAGAAGCGCCCAGCGCTCAACTGCATGTCAGCGGGCACACCGACAGTGTCGGCAGTGACGCTTACAACAAGAAGCTCTCGAAAAAACGGGCGATGTCGGTTACTGATTATCTGGTCAGTACGGGCATTGCACGCAGCAGCTTCGTCTCCGTAGTGGGTGAAGGCGAAAGTCGTCCGGTCGCCGATAACAAAACGGCTGAAGGGCGCGCCTTGAACCGTCGTGTGGAAATTAAAATCAATCGTTGATGCGCTTACACATGTCGGGTCGATGCGTGTGTGTCGCCTCGACATTTTTAACGGTGCAGACAGCATCTCTAATCGGGGCGCTCGAACATTTTTAAATGGCCGCTGGCAAATCTCGCGCAGAAGCCGTTACTGTGCGCGAAAGAATAATTGCCAGGGGCATGTATGAAGCTGTTTTGGGGGTTGGGGAAGGTGATGACGCTGGGATTCTGGCTGATGGTGCTGGTCAATAGGGTCACTGTGCTGCCAAGTCCTTTCGATGTGTTGCTCAGTCTGGCCGGCAGCCTGGCATTGCTGACCCACCTGCTTGAACTGATGCTATTCAATAGCAACCTGCGCGGGCGTGTTCATCCATGGCGCGACCGCCTGCAAATTCTTGTGTTCGGTATTTTTCACATCCAGTCCATTTCCCGCCCATCGGCGGAGGTTGCTCATGCGTAAGCTTTGCCTGTTGGCCTTATTGTGCAGCCCGATGGCCATCGCCCAAGTGGTCACGGTCGAGTCGCATTCGCTGATGCGTCTGCCCGGTAAAACCAGCGTCTTGCAACTGGAACGTCTGGAAGTCGCCGATTACGGCACCTTGCTGATTCCCTCCAGTCTGGTCGAAGTAAAGGTCGGTGAATTGATACTGGGCCACGAAGCGCGGATTGCGATTGTGCCCAGCGAACAGGGCTTCAATCTGGTGGTAGGCCGTGGTCAGTTGGCGTCAGGTAGCCAGATCACTGCCCGTGGCGCTCCCGGCACATTCCTCAAACCCGCATTGCCCGGCCGTAACCTGACCTTGCGCCTGGAAAACCTGACGGCAGAAGCGTTATCGGTCGATGCCCGTGGTGGTTCGGGCGCGCCCGGTTTTGTCGGCCTGGACGGCGCGAATGGTCAGGCTCCGGGTTGCACCTGGGGTCAGGCGGGTCGCGGGCATGATGGCGACAATGGGGGCAACGGTCACGACGGTGCAGCGGGTGCGCAGGTGCGTATCGAACTGCCACAAAGCTTTCCGGCAGAGCGTGTGAACGTGCAGGTCAACGGCGGCGCGGGTGGTCTGGCAGGAGAGGGCGGCCATCCCGGCAAGGGTGGCGCTTCAAAGGGCTGCGTGGTCTATCGTGCTGACGGCGGAAAAGCCGGTAAGCCAGGTCAACCGGGCCAGCCCGGCGCGGCAGGTCCCAATGGTGCGTTGACCTTGCAGCGTTTGTAAGCCGGTATTCGGGCGGTGTATCCGATACACCGCCCGAGGCTGAGCCTCTGATCAGGCGCGCTTCACCGATTGCTTGTCAAAACCCGAACCGAGCCGCAGCCACGGCCACCAGCACCAGCCCCACGATCAGATTAATCCCCACCAGGCGGCGAATACGGCCCAATACAGCAGCGCCCTCTGGCCATTGTTCGGCTGCCACCGCACGGCGCAGTTCAGGCAATTGCAGTGCCTGGATGCGGATAAACAGCGCCACCATCACCACGTACAAGCCCATCATTACCTGCACATAACGCGGCGCCAGTTCAAAACCGGCGAACTGCAGATGGATCATGCCTACGCCTGTGACGGGCAATACCACCACCGCCACCCAGACCCAGAGAAAGAAGCGCGGAAACACCTGGACCCACAATTTCAGGCGCGCAGGACCTTCCAGAGCGACACCGGCTGCCGGGCGCAAGACCATCCAGGCGAAGAACATACCGCCGACCCAGATCAGGGCGGCCAGCACGTGCAACGGGTAGACAAGGGCGAAAGCGGTCATTCGGGTACTCCATTCTGCGCGAGAGGAATTAGCACGGTATGATAGCGGCCTCTCAGAAACACTGAAAATTTATCCAGCACCCTCATCCAGCATTCGTAGCGCCCTAAGCCAATGATCAGTAACGAACTCAAATCCCAGATCCAGGGCGCCTATTCGCGTTTCCTCGAAGCCAAGAGCCTCAAGCCGCGCTATGGCCAGCGTTTGATGATCGCCGAGATCGCCAAAGTGCTGGGCGACATCGACACTGACGAGGAAGGCCGGCGTTCGGGCGACCCGGCAGTGGTCGCCGTCGAGGCGGGCACCGGCACCGGCAAGACCGTGGCGTATGCCATTGCAGCGATTCCGACTGCCAAGGCGGCGGGCAAGCGCCTGGTAATCGCCACGGCCACCGTCGCTCTGCAGGAGCAGATCGTCTACAAAGACTTGCCGGACCTGATGCGCAATAGTGGATTGAACTTCAGCTTCGCCCTGGCCAAGGGGCGCGGCCGCTATATGTGCCTGTCCAAGCTCGACATGCTGCTGCAGGAAGGTGATGCAACCAACGCCACTGCCCAGCTTTTCGAAGAAGAAGGCTTCAAAATCGAAGTCGATGAGGCCAGTCAGAAGCTGTTTACCAGCATGATCGAAAAGCTCGCCGGCAATAAATGGGACGGCGACCGTGACAGCTGGCCGCAAGCGCTGGAAGACCAGGATTGGGCGCGCCTGACCACCGACCATAGCCAGTGCACCAATCGCCATTGCCCGAACTTCGGCCAATGCGCTTTTTATAAGGCCCGTGAGGGCATGAGTAAAGTCGATGTCATCGTCACCAACCACGACATGGTGCTGGCAGACCTGGCGTTGGGCGGCGGCGCGGTGTTGCCTGACCCGCGCGAGACCCTGTACGTATTCGATGAAGGCCATCACCTGCCGGATAAAGCCATCGGCCACTTTGCCCATTACACGCGCCTGCGCTCGACGTCGGACTGGCTGGAGCAGACCGCCAAGAACCTCGCCAAACTGCTGGCCCAGCACCCTTTGCCGGGCGACTTGGGCAAGTTGATCGAGCAGGTGCCGGAACTGGCCCGTGAGATCAAGACCCAGCAACAGTTCATGTTCGCCGCCTGTGAACAATTGGCCGATTTCAAGGCCGGTGAAGACATGGAAGGCCGCGAGCGCCCACGTCACCGCTTCATCGGTGGCGTGGTGCCCGAGCACATGCGCGACATGGGCATCGAGTTGAAGAAGGGCTTTTCCCGGCTGGATGACCTGTTCACGCGCCTGACCGAGCTGCTCAAGGAAGGGATGGATGGCGAGGTCAACATTGGCATCGCCAGCCATCAAGCCGAAGAGTGGTACCCGCTGTTCGGCAGCTTGCTGGCCCGCGCCCATGGCAACTGGGAGTTGTGGACGGCCTTTACCGCTGAAGACCCGGAAGACAGCCCGCCCATGGCGCGCTGGTTGACCCTGGCCGACAGCGGTTCGTTGTTCGATATCGAAGTCAACGCCAGCCCTATTCTCGCGGCGGAAATGCTCCGGCGTAACCTGTGGAACGTTGCCTATGGCGCTCTGGTGACCTCGGCGACCTTGACCGCACTGGGTAAATTCGATCGTTTTCGCATGCGTGCAGGCCTGCCCAAAGGCGCAGTAACCGCCGTGGTGCCAAGCCCGTTTCATCACGCCGATGCGGGTGTGTTGCGCGTGCCGGACCTCAAGGCAGACCCCCGCGATGCCGTGGCGCACACCGCTGCCATCATCCGCGAGCTGCCGAAACTGGTAGAGGGCTCGCGTGGCACCCTGGTGCTGTTCTCCTCGCGTAAACAGATGCAGGAAGTATTCGACGGCCTTGAGCGCGACTGGCGTAAGCAGGTTTTCATTCAAGGCAACCTGTCCAAGCAGGAAACCCTGAACAAGCACAAAGCGCGGGTCGACAGTGGTGAGTCCAGCGTACTGTTTGGCCTGGCCAGTTTTGCCGAAGGGGTGGATTTGCCCGGCGCGTACTGCGAACACGTGGTCATCGCCAAAATCCCGTTCGCGGTCCCTGATGATCCGGTGGAAGCGGCGCTGGCGGAATGGATCGAAGCCCGTGGCGGCAATCCGTTCATGGAAATCGCCGTGCCTGACGCGTCGTTGCGTCTGGTCCAGGCCTGTGGACGTTTGCTGCGGACTGAAGAAGACCGAGGCACCATCACGCTGCTCGACCGACGTGTCGTCACCCAGCGTTACGGCAAAGCGATCCTCAACGCGCTGCCGCCGTTCCGCCGCGAAATTTCCTGACAGCTGTTGGGCATCATTTGCACCGGATCGGGTCTTATCCCGGTCCGGTCCATGTTTGCCACGTTGTTTGTCACTCTGAAGTCTGGCCATCAACGGGTCGTTTAGGAGCACTTAATCAAATGATTCGCCGTTCGCTGTCCACGGTTTTTGCGCTGTTGTGTTCCGGTCCGCTGTTTGCGGCCACGGATGGACAACAGACGTTATTCAACTTCGTTCGTCCCGCCGATGTGGTTCAGGTAGCGACGCAGGATGCCAGCCTGCCGCAATCCAACGCCGAGCAGACGGCTGAAGGCGAAGTGTTGCGCCGCGTTACCTTCAATCCAGTGGCTCGCCCCAGCCTGAGCCTGACGCCGCAGACCGGCGTGTGGGATTGGTCCGATGACAGCGCCATGACGCTACGCATCCAGAACGCTATGGATTGGGCGCTGACCCTTGATGTGCAGATTCAAAGCGCTGATGGCAAAGTGATCACCAGTCGCGTCGATTTGCCCGCCGGACCTGCTCAGACCTTATTCATTCCCCTGCAAACCAGCTCGCCCCTGAGTCAGGGCATGCGTGCTGGACCGCCGATGCCGTGGACCTACGAAGGGCAGCGCGTGCTCTTGGCCAGTGCGGCGGGTGAGTTGGACCGCAGCCATGTCGTCTCGGTTACCGTGGCGATGAGCCAACCCAACGTTGCGCAAAGCATCCTGCTTGAGCGTTTCGGCGTGCAGGAAGGTGACGCGATTCAGAAAGCGGCCTACGCCAATATCGTCGATGCCTATGGTCAGTTCACCCGGGCCAAATGGCCGGAAAAAATTGTCAGCGATGAGCAACTGAAAGCCTCATCGGTCAAGGAGCAGCAGCAGCTCAAGACCTGGCTGGCCGATCGGCCCAAGCAGGATACGTTTGGCGGTTGGCTCGGTGGTCCGGCCTTTGAGGCCAAGGGCTTCTTCCGCACCGAGAAACTCGACGGACGCTGGTACCTGGTCACCCCCGAAGGTCATCCGTTCTACTCCCTGGGTGTGAACGCCGTGACGGCGGAAGACAGCCGGACCTACGTTGAAGGCCGCGAGCGGATGTTCTCGAGCTTGCCGGCAGATACCGATTCCCTGGCCGTGTTTTATGGCAAGGCCGACAACCGCAGTAATACAGGTGCCAACAAGGACCGCAGTTTCAATCAGGGTCGTTGGTTCGATTTCTATGGCGCTAACCTGCAACGCACGTATGGCCAGGAAAAATGCGCCAAGGCCGACGCCCACGGGGTTGCGCAGGATCAGCCAGTGGCCGCAGCGACCCCTGCTGATTGCGTTTCGCCGCCCGTCGATGCCAAACGCTGGACCCACCACACGCTGGATCGTCTGCAAGCCTGGGGCTTTAACACGATCGGCAACTGGAGTGCTCCGGAACTGGGTGTGAATGAACGCGTGCCGTATACCTTGCCGCTGTCCATCGTGGGCGATTACAGCAGTATCAGCACGGGCAAGGACTGGTGGGGTGGCATGCCGGATCCGTTCGATCCGCGTTTCGCCATGGCCACCGAGCGTGCCGTGGCCATCGCCGCCCGCGATCATCGTGATGATCCGTGGCTGGTGGGCTATTTTGCCGATAATGAACTGGCCTGGGCTGGCCCCGGCGATGACCCGAAATCGCGCTACGCCTTAGCGTACGGCACCTTGAAAATGACCACCGATGCTCCGGCCAAACGGGCATTTCTCAAGCAACTGCGCGACAAGTACCGCAATCAGCAGGGCCTGTCCAAAGCCTGGGGTGTTGAACTGCCCGCTTGGGAGCTGATGGAAGACCCAGGGTTCGAGCCGCCGCTGCCAAGCGCGGAACACCCCGAGATAGAAGCTGACTTCAAATACTTCCAGCGCGTATTCGCCGACACGTACTTCAAGACCATTTCCGATGCGTTGAAATGGCACGCGCCCAATCACCTGTTGTTGGGCGGGCGTTTTGGTGTCAGCACCCCGGAAGCCGTGGCGTCGTGCGCCCAGTATTGCGACGTGCTGAGCTTCAACTTCTACACGCCAAAACCTCAAGACGGTTATGACTTCGCCCAACTGCGCGAACTGGGCAAGCCTGTGCTGGTTGGCGAATTCCATTTTGGCTCGCGTGATCGCGGCCCGTTCTGGGGCGGCATGATGGAAGTTGCCAAAGAAGAAGATCGCGGTCCGGCTTACGCCAACTTCCTCAAACAAGCGCTGGCAGAGCCTTCAATCGTCGGCGTGCACTGGTTCCAGTACCTCGATCAACCCGTCACGGGCCGTTTGCTCGATGGCGAGAATGGTCACGTGGGCTTGGTCGGCATCACCGATGTGCCGTTTCAGGGTTTTGTCGAGGCGGTGCGCAAAAGCAACGGGCAGGTGGCCGACGTCCTGAAGAAAGAGGTTCGGGCCAGCGCTGCGGCAAAAGCCAAAACACCCTCGGCTCCGGCAGCGTCCGATAAAGGCGACGGCGGCAAGCAATAGTGATCAAGGGGGGGAGGAGGCTACTCGCTAGCTGCTAAACGCCATCCTCTTGCCTGAGTCTGTTCCCAAAGCGCTCAATCGCTGGAACAATGCACGCCACTTTGTAGATTTAGTTGTCTGGGAGCGAGCGGGTGCAGATTCAGGGTCATTTCGAGCTTAAATTCGAAGCAGTGCGTGAAGCCTTCGCTGCGCTCTTCGATGATCCCCAGGAACGCGGGGGTGCATTGTGCATTCAGATCGGCGGGGAAACCGTCCTCGATCTCTGGGCTGGCACGGCCGACAGGGATGGCGCTGAGGCCTGGCACAGCGACACCATCGCCAATCTGTTCTCGTGCACCAAGACATTCACCGCGGTCACCGCTTTGCAACTGGTGGGCGAAGGCAAGCTGAGTCTGGACGAACCTGTGGTCAAACTCTGGCCCGAGTTTGCTGCCGCTGGCAAAGAGAAAATCACGTTGCGCCAGTTCCTCTGCCATCAGGCGGGTTTGCCAGCGCTGCGCTACATCATGCCGGCCGAAGCGCTGTACGACTGGCAAGCCATGACGGATGCGCTCGCGGCGGAAGAACCCTGGTGGACACCTGGCCACGGCCATGGCTATGCCGCCATCACCTATGGTTGGCTGGTGGGCGAGTTGCTGCGCCGTGCGGACGGGCGCGGCCCGGGAGAGTCGATCGTGGCTCGCGTTGCGCGTCCGTTGGGTCTGGATTTTCATGTCGGGCTGGCGGATGAAGAGTTCCACCGTGTCGCGTACATCGCTCGCGGCAAGGGCGGCGCAGGCGATGAAGCCGCCCAGCGTTTGCTGCACGCGGTGATGCGCGAACCGACGTCCATGACCGCACGGGCCTTCACCAATCCACCGTCGATCATGACCAGCACCAACAAGCCGGAATGGCGGCGTATGCAACAGCCTGCCGCTAACGGCCATGGCAATGCCCGTAGCCTCGCGGGTTTCTACAGCGGCCTGCTTGATGGTCGTTTGCTGGAAGCCGAACTGTTGAGTGAGTTGACCCGCGAGCACAGTGTCGGGCAAGACAAGACCTTGTTGACCCAGACCCGTTTCGGTCTGGGGTGCATGCTTGACCAACCGCACGTGCCGAATGCCACGTTTGGCCTGGGCCCTAAAGCCTTTGGCCATCCTGGCGCAGGCGGCTCCGTTGGCTTTGCCGACCCCGAGCGAGAGGTGGCCTTCGGCTTCGTGACGAATACGCTCGGCCCCTACGTATTGATGGACCCTCGTGCGCAGAAGCTGGCGCGCGTGTTGGGCGAATGCCTGTAGCTCGGCCGACTGTCTGTTAAGGCCGCGATCAGGGAACTTGAAGGCTGTATTTGTTATCAAACCGTCTGTTTAAGCGGGCTTCCGAAAGCTCAATTTCTGCTTAATTATTATTTTTGTGGGTCAACAATGTCATCTAACAAAAGTCTCGCTTTCGCGCTGTGCCTGGCTGTCACCGGCTGTGCTCAATCGCCACAGAATGATTCTGCCGAGGGCGGCCACTGGTGGTCCTTTGGTTCCGACAAGGTCGCTCAGTCCGGCCCTGACAAGGCCGCCGCACCGAAAGCAGACGTGAAAGCGGTTGCCAGTGCACCTGCAGCCCAGGCTGACAGTGCAACTCATTGGTGGTGGCCATTCGCCTCCGGCGCCGCTGCGGCACCGACGGCCTCCGTTGCACCAAAACCCGACGTTGCGGCGGCCAAGGCCAGTGCCCAGGCGAACGCTGCGCCCGTCGTTGCCAAGGCCGATTCCGCTAGCCATTGGTGGTGGCCTTTCGAAGGTAAAAAGGACGAGGCCAAGCTCGCCCCGATCCCGATGCCAGACCCGAAAATCACCCAGGCCTGGCTTGATGATTACGAGCCACGCCTGCGTTTGGCCATCAAAGACAGCCCCTTCGAGCTGGAGCGCCGTGACAACGTGCTGGTGATTACCGCACCGGCGGACAGTTCCTTCAACCCGAAGCGCCCGACCATGTTGCTGCCGGTGACCCTGGGTCCGATTACTCGTCTAGCCAAAGCGATCGAAAGCGATCCTAAAACCTCAGTGCTGGTACTGGGCCATGTCGATACCGCCGGCGCTGGGCCTGAGAGTGAAAAATTGAGTCAGGATCGCGCCCAGTCAGTGGCGTCGATTTTTCGCCTGAGTGGTCTGGAACGTGACCGTCTGAACCTGCGTGGCATGGGGTCGTTGATGCCGCGAGCGGCGAATGACAGCGTGGAAGGCCGATCGTTGAACCGTCGGGTCGAGATCTTCATGACCCCGCAAAACACCATGCTTGCCTTGCTCAGCAAATACAATATGCCAGCGCCGGCTGCAACCCGGATCGCGGTTAAAACGGTGCAGCCGATGCCTGTGGCGCTTGTCGCCAACGCCGATGTACCCGCCAAAAAAGCTGTGCCGGTGAAGAAAGCCTCGACTGCCAAGAAAGCACCGGTGAAGAAGGCTGCCAAGGCCGCGCCAGCCAAGGCCAAAGCCAAAGCTGTAGCGCCAGTTAAGAAAACTCAGCCGACTGATCAAGCCAAGGCCAATTAAGGCCCCAGTTCCAGGATTTTTTAGCGAAGGATGCACGTCATGACCCGAGCGTTGGCCGATATGCGCCGTGAGTATGTCCGTGATGGTTTGACCGAGGCCCAGGCACCGGACGAACCTTTTACCTTGTTCCGCCAATGGTTCGACGAGGCGGTGAAAACCGAGCAGGCGCCGGTGGAAGCCAACGCCATGACCGTGGCCACCGTTGATGAAGACGGGCGACCGCATTGTCGGGTTCTGTTGCTCAAGGGGCTGGATGAGCTGGGCTTTACCTTCTTCACCAATTACGACAGTGACAAAGGCCAGCAATTGGCAGCGCGTCCTTTCGGCGCGATGACGTTTTTCTGGCCGACCCTGGAACGCCAGGTCCGCATCGAGGGCCGTGTGGTCAAGGTCAGCCCTGAAGACTCGGACGCTTACTACCAGGTTCGTCCGCTGGGCAGCCGCCTGGGCGCCTGGGCATCCCCGCAAAGCCGGGTCATTGCCGATCGCGCCGAGCTTGAAGCGTTGCTCAAGACCACCGAACAACGCTTCAGCGACAGTCAGCCGCATTGCCCCGAACACTGGGGTGGCTATCGCTTGTTGCCCGAACGAATCGAGTTCTGGCAGGGTCGTTCAAACCGTCTGCATGACCGCCTGAATTATCGTCTGGATAACCAGCAGTGGATCCGCGAGCGACTGGCTCCTTAATCGCCTTGCGGCGTTTTCTGCGCTGCCTGGACCTCTGGAGCCTGCCCGGCAGCCGCTTGCAGCCAAGCGGCTAAATCGCGGCGTTTGATTTTCTGCTGCTGCGCCTGCTCCAGGCGCTGCAGCATAAGCGTCCTCTTTTCGGGATCACTGCCCGCCAGGGATAACGCCAGATCGCGATCCATCCAGCGCTTGATACGTCTGTGCAGCCACCAATGGAAGTACAGGGCAGACACGGTGGCGACTGCGATGATGAAGTAGTCCATAACATCCTTTCTCACGGTAGTACGTTGAATTAAATGTCAGCACAGCCGTCTATCAATCAGGAACAACGCGTTACTGTATTCCCGCTGAACGAACGTAAATTTCTCTCTGCGGGGTCGTGACAGCGTTCTTGTCGCGGAGTCTAATGGCTATCTGTCCTTTTGGAGATGATCTTATGCGTAAGTCTGTTCTGCTGGTTGCTTCGTTCACTGCCTTGGCATTGACACTGGGCGGCTGTTCTTCAAGTCTGACCGGGGATTCCTACTCTCGCGATGAGGCCCGAACAGTACAGACCGTACGTATGGGCACCATTGAATCATTGCGCCCAGTGAAAATCGAAGGCACCAAAACCCCAATCGGCGCGGGTGCTGGCGCAGTCGTCGGTGGCGTGGCAGGGAGTGCGGTCGGTGGTGGTCGCGGGAGTATTATCACAGCAGTCATTGGTGCGGTAGCCGGTGGCATGCTGGGTGCAGCCTCGGAAGAGGGGCTGACCCGTACGCAAGGTGTGGAAATCACCGTGCGTGAAGACGACGGCACCATGCGCGCCTATGTGCAGGCCGTTGCGGAAAACGAAATTTTCCGGGTCGGCGAGCGCGTACGCATCATGAGCGTGAATGGCACGAGCCGTGTTTCTCACTAAGCATTGAAGCGTTGTTAATGTGACCTCAAAAAAAGACCCCGGCTATTGGTCGGGGTCTTTTTTTGAGCGGGTGAACGCCGGGTATCAGGCTTTGTGGTTTTTACCACTGGCCATGGCGGTTACCGCGTAACCAATCAACGCGGCGAGAATCGAGCCGGTGAGGATGCCCATGCGGTCCATGCCGGCGTATTCGCTGGTGCCTGGTGCGAACGCCAGGGAGCCTACAAACAGGCTCATGGTGAAGCCGATCCCGCACAGAATCGACACGCCGAACACTTGCCCCCAGTTCGCCCCGGTCGGCAGCGTGGCCATGCTGGTTTTCACCGCCAGCCAGGTCAGGCCGAACACGCCCAGCGTCTTGCCCAGCAACAGGCCCGCAGCGATGCCCATTGGCACGTGATGGGTGAAACTCTCGAGTGTCACGCCGCTGAGCGGTACGCCCGCATTGGCGAAGGCGAAGAGCGGGAGGATGCCGAAGGCGACCCACGGGTGCAGCGCATGCTCCAGGGTCAGCAGCGGCGAGGACTCCGCATTTTTGGTTCGCAACGGGATGCAGAAAGCCAGTACCACACCGGCCAATGTCGCGTGCACGCCGCTCTTGAGTACGCAGATCCAGAGCAGCAATCCGATAATCAGATACGGCCCGAGCTTGATCACCCCCAGTCTGTTCATCGCGATCAGGGCGACGATGGACAGCGCTGCCAACATCAGCGACAGGCTCGACATTTCGCCAGAGTAGAACAGCGCGATCACGATGATCGCCCCCAGGTCGTCGATGATCGCCAGGGTCATCAGGAACAGCTTGAGCGATACCGGCACCCGTTTGCCGAGCAACGCCAGCACGCCCAGGGCGAAAGCGATGTCGGTGGCCATCGGGATTGCCCACCCGCTGAGCGCTGAGGGATCATCCTTGTTCAGGGCCCAGAAAATCAGGGCGGGCACTACCATGCCGCCGATCGCTGCCGCACCCGGCAAGACAATTTGCGACGCTTTGGACAGATGGCCTTCCAGTACCTCGCGTTTGACCTCAAGCCCGATCAGCAGGAAGAACAGGGCCATCAGTCCGTCGTTGATCCACAGCAGCAGAGGTTTGGCGATTTTCAGTGCGCCGACCTGTGCAACCACGGGTACGTCGAGCAGGCCGTTGTACAACCAGGCCAAGGGTGAGTTGTTGATGATCAGGGCCAGCGCCGCCGCAGCGATCAGTAACAGGCCGCTGGCCGCTTCCATCTGAAAGAAACGCGTGAATGTGCTACGCAGAGGCAAGGTCACTCTCCATGATGGTTCAAAAGGACTGACACCCTAACCCTTACTGTTAGTTGTTAAAACAAAAGTTATATTCTTTTTTGTTATATATGTGTGCGTGATAATGGAAGTCAAAAAAGCCTAGCAGTTATGTAACTAATTGCGTCGCGACTGTACCTGTTGCGCTTGTAGGAACTTTCTTAGAATTAGTGTCCAGATTCAGGTTGTAAGTCAGCCTGCAGCCACTTCATTTACTCTGTGGCTCAAGGTGCAACGTGTGGGTGTGCCCTTGAACATGTTTGACTCAAAGAGAACCTGATAATGAGCGATAACCGTCACTGGGCCCGTGAAGCGATCCGCATTATCGAAGCGGATTTTCAGCGCAGCGCCGACACCCATTTGATCCCTCTGGAATTGCCCGGCTTGCCTGGCATCGAACTGTACTTCAAGGACGAGTCCAGTCACCCGACTGGCAGCCTCAAACATCGCCTGGCGCGTTCGCTGTTTCTGTATGCGTTGTGCAATGGCTGGCTCAAGGCCGGGGCCCCGGTGATCGAAGCGTCCAGCGGTTCCACGGCGATTTCCGAGGCCTACTTTGCGCGCTTGCTGGGTTTGCCGTTCATTGCGGTCATGCCCGCCAGCACGTCTCAGGAAAAGATCGCGCAAATTGCCTTTTATGGGGGCAAAAGCCACTTGGTGCAGGACCCGACGCAGATTTATGCCGAGTCCGAGCGTCTGGCCCATGAAAGCGGCGGGCACTTCATGGATCAGTTCACCTATGCCGAACGGGCCACCGACTGGCGGGCGAATAACAACATCGCCGAGTCGATCTTCCAGCAGCTGCGCTTCGAGCGTTATCCCGAACCCAGCTGGTTGATATCAAGCCCTGGCACAGGGGGCACCACCGCGACGCTGGGGCGCTACGTGCGCTATCGCCAGCACTGCACGCGGGTGTTGTGCGCCGATGCCGAGCGGTCAGTGTTCTTTGACTATTACCAGAGCGGTGATGCGAGCTTGCGCCTGGACTGCGGCTCGCGGATCGAAGGCATTGGTCGGCCTCGGGTCGAAGCCTCGTTCCTGCCCAAGGTGATCGACGCGATGGTCAAGGTGCCGGACGCCTTGTCGCTGGCGGCCATGCATTACCTCGCGCAGCGTTTAGGCCGACGGGTCGGAGGTTCGAGTGGGACCAACCTGATAGGCGCACTGCTGGCGGCCCGGGAAATGGTCAGCGCCGGAGAGTCCGGGTCTATCGTGGCAATTTTGTGTGATGGCGGAGAACGCTACGCGACGACCTATTACGATCAGGACTGGTTGCAGGCTCAGGGCTATGATCTGGCCGGATTGATCGACAGCGTGAAGGCCTGCGCCGAACGGGGCGAGGCCTTGCCGGAAGGGGTATTGCGGGCGGGGATTTGAATCCAGACCCGCCCCCTGTATGGGTGTTTACTCCACGATTCCCAACATATCCCGCGCCAGCGCTTCGGCAATGCGAATGCCGTCGACCCCGGCAGACAGAATGCCGCCAGCGTACCCGGCGCCTTCACCGGCCGGGAACAGGCCCTTGACGTTCAAACTCTGCAGGGTGGCGTCACGGGTAATGCGCAGCGGCGACGAGGTGCGGGTCTCGATCCCGGTCAACACCGCATCGTGCAGCGAGAAACCTTTGATCTGCTTGTCGAACGCTGGCAACGCTTCACGAATCGCCTCGATGGCGTAAGCGGGCAGGGCGTCGGCCAGGTCCACCAGTTTTACACCGGGTTTGTAAGACGGTTCAACACTGCCCAGCGCGGTGGAGGCCTTGCCGGCAAGGAAGTCGCCCACCAGCTGCGCGGGTGCCTCATAGGTGCTGCCGCCCAGAATGTAGGCGTGGGACTCTAGTCGCTCCTGCAACTCGATCCCTGCCAACGGGCCGCCTGGATAGTCTTCCGGCGTGATGCCGACCACAATCCCGGAGTTGGCGTTGCGCTCGTTGCGTGAGTATTGGCTCATGCCGTTGGTGACCACGCGGTGGGGCTCGGAAGTCGCGGCCACCACGGTGCCGCCAGGGCACATGCAAAAGCTGTACACCGACCGACCGTTCTTGGCGTGGTGCACCAGTTTATAGTCGGCCGCCCCCAGTTTTGGGTGCCCTGCGTATTTGCCCAGGCGTGCCCGGTCGATGAGCGATTGTGGGTGTTCGATACGGAACCCGACCGAAAACGGTTTGGCTTCCATGTACACGCCACGGCTGTGCAGCATCCGGAATGTGTCACGCGCACTGTGCCCCAGCGCGAGAATCACATGCCGCGAGTTGATTTGCTCGCCACTGTCGAGCACCACGCCTTGCAACTGTCCGTTATCGATCAGGACGTCGGTGACTCGCTGCTGGAAGCGCACTTCGCCGCCGAGTGCTTCGATCTGATGGCGCATGTGTTCGACCACGCCGGTCAGACGGAAGGTGCCGATGTGCGGTTTGCTGACGTAGAGGATTTCCTCGGGGGCACCGGCTTTGACGAACTCGTGCAGCACCTTGCGTCCGTGAAATTTCGGGTCCTTGATCTGGCTGTAAAGCTTGCCGTCGGAGAATGTCCCGGCGCCGCCTTCACCGAACTGCACGTTGGACTCAGGGTTGAGCACATTTTTGCGCCACAGACCCCAGGTGTCCTTGGTGCGCTGACGGACTTCCGTGCCGCGCTCCAGAATGATCGGTTTGAAGCCCATCTGCGCCAGCAGCAATCCGGCGAAAATCCCGCAGGGGCCAAAGCCGACCACGATCGGGCGTTCGCTCAAGCCTTCTGGCGCATGTCCTACGACCTTGTAGCTGACATCCGGCGCCGGACCGATGTGACGATCATCGGCGAACGTGTGCAGCAGGGCGGCTTCATCACGCACGGCGAAATCGACGGTGTAGATAAAGCACAGCTCAGAGGATTTTTTCCGCGCGTCGTAGCTGCGCTTGAACAGGGTGAAGTCGAGCAGTTCATCGCTGTCGATGCCCAGGCGCTGCAAGAGTGCAGGTCGCAGGTCTTCTTCCGGGTGATCGATTGGCAGCTTGAGTTCGGTGATTCGTAACATGACAGGGTCCAGTATCCGGGCCAGCTTTACGCGAACCGGCAATTATAAGCCGGTTCGAGGGGTTTCCGTCAGGCAAAAAACGGCCAGCCAGCGGAATCAGTCGTTGCGTAAACCGCCGTAATAGGCGCAACCACGCTGGATTTGCCCATTGATGCGCAGTTCGGCGGTTAAATGCTGCACAGAACCGTCGACAGGATCGACGCAACGCTGGGGCGCAACCCACAGCTCTATGTGCTGGTTATTGGCTTCACTGCTCAGGTTGAAACGGCCATCCGGCAATTGTTCTTCAAGGAAGGGCACGGCTAACGGCTCTTTGCCTTCGCGCTCAAGGACCATGCCCTTGCCGCTGACGTTGACGTTCCACGTCGGGCCATTGCCATTGGCGTGCAGGGTCAGTCGTTTGAAGTTGGCATCGTCACAGGCCGCGCCCGAACGTTCGACGCGATAGAGTTGTTGCAGATTAAGTTGCCCATCGGTGCCGGGCGTTGTGCCCGCAACGAAACTGCCACGCAGGTCAGCGAACAGCTTGCCTTTGCGAGCCGCCAGACCTGCGGCTTCCTGGAGAACGCCAGTATTGCCACCATCCTTGACCACAAACCGGCGCTGTTCATTGCACGGCTGGAACAGCAACTGACCGCCTTCGCCGATCAGGTCGCCTTGCATACGAGGCAGGCCGGCATTAGGTGTCTCGGACTTTGCGTTGAACATCTGGCACCCGGCAAAGACTGGCAGCAGGGCAAACATCAAAACGGAACGGGCGGCGAACATGGCGGGTCTCCAGACAAGTTGCGCCACGGTACTGACCCTGCTGCCTGATCACAAGGGCTTCAGCCGACGTGATAGGTCTGCCCCGTCTGCAACCCCTCGACACTCTTCGCGTAAGCCAGCGCCACATCAGCTACTGGAACCGGCTTAAAGCCGCGGAAGTAGGGCGCATAACCTGCCATCGACTCCAGCACCACGTTCGGGCTGACTGAATTCACCCGCAAACCACGAGGCAGTTCGATGGCCGCTGCGCGAACAAAACCATCGATTGCAGCATTGACCAGGCTGGCCGACGCGCCGGTACGGATCGGGTCGTGGCTGGTAATGCCGGTGGTGAAGGTGAACGAGGCGCCGTCATTGGCAACGTCGCGGCCGATCAGCAGCAGATTGACCTGGCCCATCAATTTGTCCTGCAGACCCAATGCAAAGTCTTTTTCAGTCATTTTTGCCAAGGGCACGAAGTTCACATTCCCGGCCGCGCACACCAGCGCATCGAATGAACCTGTCCGTTCGAATAGTTTTCTGATTGAGTCGCTGTCACTAATATCTACCTGGAAATCGCCGCTGGTACGGCCGATTTTTACGACCTCGTGACGCGAGGCCAGCTCCTGGTAGATCGCTGAGCCGATGGTTCCGTTGGCGCCGATCAAGAGAATTTTCATCGTACAGTCCTTTAAGTGAGTGGATGAAGCAGCAGTGTAAGGTGGCTTTTTCCCGTCGATAAGCGTGCTAATAGGCAACCTTTGGTTTTCAAAAGGAAACAATTGAATGAGTGAAATGGATGATCTGGCGGCGTTTGCAGTCCTGATCGAAGCGGGCAGTTTCACTTTGGCCGCACAACGGCTTGGGTGCAGTAAAGGCCAGTTGTCCAAACGCATCAAGTTCCTGGAAACCAGTTACTCAGTGGTGCTGCTGCATCGCACCACGCGCCGCTTGAGCCTGACCGCAGCGGGTGCTGCCCTGCTGCCCCAAGCCAGGGCGCTGATCACACAGGTCGAGCGAGCCCGGCAAGCACTGGCCCGATTGCAGGATGAAGTATCCGGTGCAGTGCGGATGACGGTGCCGGTGTCGTTGGGTGAAACGTTTTTCGAAGGTTTGCTGACGGAGTTTTCCCAGGAGCACCCGCTGGTGCAGGTCGAACTGGAGCTGAATAACGGTTTTCGCGACCTGCACCGGGACGGATTCGATCTGGCCATTCGTTCCAGCGTGGGCAGTGATGAGCGCCTGGTCGCCAAGCCGCTGCTGGCCATGCAGGAATTGACCTGTGCCAGCCCAGCCTATATTGAGCGTTGCGGGGAGCCGACTCATCCCATTGCGTTGAGTGAGCACCGTTGCCTGCTCAACAGCCATTACAGGGGGCGCGAGGAGTGGCTTTATCACCAAGAGCATCAATTGATGCGCGTGGAGGTGGCGGGTCCTTTTGCCAGTAACCACTACAGCCTGTTGAAGAAGGGTGCACTGGTGGGGGCAGGAATAGCGCGACTGCCTTCCTACATGGTGCATGCCGAGATCAATGACGGGCGCCTGCGCTGGCTGCTGCGCGATTATCAGACGCGCAGCTCACCATTGTATCTGGTACACCCCTATGAAGGCGGTTTGCCCCGGCGCACGAAAGTACTGGCGGATTACCTCATGGGCTGGTTCGAGCGCAGCAGCGCTGCATTGGAACGGCTCTGAAGTAGCCGCCCGAGTGGCGGGTGCCCAACAACTCATCGTGCATAAAAAACGGCCCGCAGGCCGTTTTTCAGAGCATCAACACGTTAACCGCCCAGATAGGCATCCCGCACTTTCGGATCGACCAGCAGTTCTTCACCGGTGCCTTGCATGACCACACGGCCGTTCTCCAGCACGTAGGCACGGTCAGCGATCTTCAAGGCCTGGTTGGCGTTCTGCTCCACCAGGAACACCGTTACACCATCACGGCGCAGTTGTTCGACGATCTCGAAAATCTGCTGAATGATGATCGGCGCCAAACCCAGCGACGGTTCGTCGAGCAACAGCAGCTTGGGTTTGCTCATCAGTGCACGGCCGATGGCAAGCATCTGCTGTTCACCGCCGGACATGGTGCCGCCGCGTTGATTGAACCGTTCCTTCAGGCGCGGGAACAGGTGCAAGACTTTATCCATCTGCTCCTGATAGTCGCCTTTTGCGGTGAAGAACCCGCCCATGGCCAGGTTCTCTTCCACGGTCAGCCGTGCGAACACACGACGGCCTTCGGGCACCACCGCGATGCTTTTACGCATGATCTGCGATGAGTCCAGGCCGACCAGCTCTTCGCCCATGTAGCGAATGCTGCCGCTGTGAGCGCGCGGAGAACCGCACAACGTCATCAGCAAGGTGGATTTGCCAGCACCGTTGGCACCGATCAGGGTGACAATCTCGCCCTGACGAATATCGACGTTGACCGAGTGCAGGGCCTGGATCTTGCCGTAGAAGGTGGAAACGTTTTCGAATTGCAGCATTTACGCTTCCCCCAGGTAGGCTTTGATCACTTCAGGATTGTCACGGATCTGTGCAGGCGTGCCGTCCGCCAGGGGACAGCCCTGATTGATCACAACGATATGGTCGGAGATGCTCATGACCAGCTTCATGTCGTGCTCGATCAGCAACACCGTGGCGTTGTGCTCATTGCGCAACACGCCGATCAGGGCTTTCAAGTCTTCGGTTTCACGTGGGTTCAGACCGGCTGCCGGCTCGTCGAGCATCAGGATGCGCGGGCGGGTCATCATGCAGCGGGCGATTTCCAGACGGCGTTGCTGACCGTAGGCCAGGGTGCCGGCAGGGCGGTTGGCGAACTCCTTGAGATTGACCTGCTCCAGCCAATGCCCTGCGTATTCCATCGCCTCGCGCTCGCTCTTGCGGAACGCCGGGGTTTTGAACAGGCCTGCCAGGAAATTGGTGTTGAGGTGGCGATGCTGGGCAACCAGCAAGTTCTCCACAGCCGTCATTTCCTTGAACAACCGCACGTTCTGGAAGGTACGTACCACGCCTTTTCGGGCGATTTGATGGCCAGCAAGGCCTTCGATCGCTTCGCCGTCGAGCAGGATGCTGCCCGCCGTGGGTTTGTAGAAACCGGTCAGGCAGTTGAACACGGTGGTTTTGCCAGCACCGTTCGGGCCGATCATCGACACCACTTGTTTTTCATTAACGGTCAGGCCGACGCCATTGACCGCCAACAAGCCGCCAAAGCGCATGCACAGGCCGCTGACTTGCAGAATCGGACGGGTCATCGCTGCAGCTCCATATGGGGACGTTGCATGGGCAGCAGACCTTGTGGACGCCAGATCATCATCAGCACCATCAAGGCGCCGAACATCAACATTCGGTACTCACTGAAATCACGCATCAATTCAGGCATCAGGATCAGCACCACGGCGGCGAGGATTACCCCCAGTTGCGAGCCCATACCCCCCAGCACGACGATGGCGAGGATGATCGCCGACTCGATGAAGGTGAATGATTCCGGGGTCACCAGACCCTGGCGAGCCGCGAAGAAGCTACCGGCGAAACCGGCAAAGCAGGCGCCAAGGGTGAAGGCCGAGAGCTTGATGATGGTCGGGTTCAGACCCAATGCGCGGCAGGCGATTTCGTCTTCACGCAACGCTTCCCAGGCACGACCAATGGGCATGCGCAGCAAGCGGTTGATGACGAACAGCGCCAATAGGGCCAGCAACAGCGCGACCAGATACAGGAAAATCACCTTGTTCACCGAGCTGTAGGCAATGCCGAAGAACTCGTGGAAGGTCTGCATGCCTTCAGCCGCCGTTTTCTCGAACGTCAGGCCAAACAGGGTTGGTTTCGGGATGTTACTGATGCCGTTCGGGCCACCGGTAAGGCCTGTCAGGTTACGCAGCAACAGACGGATGATCTCGCCGAAACCGAGGGTCACGATCGCCAGGTAGTCACCGCGCAGACGCAACACCGGGAAACCGAGGAGAAAGCCGAACAGCGCTGACATCATCCCGGCAATCGGCAAGCAGATCCAGAAACCGAGTCCGTAGTAATGCGCGAGCAGGGCATAGGTGTAGGCGCCGACGGCGTAGAAGCCGACATAACCCAGATCGAGCAGGCCGGCCAGACCGACCACGATGTTCAGGCCGAGGCCGAGCATCACGTAGATCAGGATCAGTGTGGCGATATCCACCGCGCCGCGCGAGCCGAAGAACGGCCAGACCAGTGCCACCAGAATCAAGCCAAGGATGATCCAGCGCTGAGTCGAAGGCAGGGTCAGGAAGTTGCTGGCCTTGGCTGGAATCAGCGGCATGCTTGGCGTCGAACGCCAGGCCGCGGCGATAGGTTCGTGGAACAACACCCGCAGGAACATCGCCACAGCGCAGGCGAAAATAGCGAACAACGTTGTGTTGCTGGTGCCAATGACGGCCAGATTAACGCCGACGATTTCCAGCTTGAGGCCGAGAATCGGGTAGGCGACTGCCAGCACCAGCAAGGCGCTGAAAAACGCCGATTTAAGATTCCTGGTCATACTTTTTCAACCTCCGGACGGCCAAGCAGGCCGGTCGGCCGGACCAACAGCACCAAGACGAGAAGAGCGAAGGCCACCACATCCTTGTATTGGTCGCCGAAAATATCGGCACCAAAGGCTTCAGCTACGCCCAATACCAATCCACCCAGCATCGCGCCGGGAATACTGCCGATGCCGCCCAGTACTGCGGCGGTAAATGCCTTGATCCCGACGAGGAAGCCGGCGTTGGGGTTGATCACGCCGTATTGCATGCTGAGCAATACCGCAGCGACCGCAGCCAGCGCGGCGCCGATGACGAAGGTCAGGGCGATGATGTTGTTGGTGTTGATGCCGAGCAGGTTGGCCATCTTGATGTCTTCGGCACAGGCCCGGCAGGCGCGGCCCAGACGAGAGCGTGAGATGAACCAGGTCAGTGCGAGCATGGCGACCAGGGTGACGATGAAAATCAGAATCTGCATGTACGAAATCACCACCTCATGGGTACTGGCGGTGCCGAACACGAAGTTGCCGGGGATCAGGTTGGGGATCGATTTATCTTTCGAGTCTTGAGCGAGCAAGACCGTGTTTTGCAGAAAGATCGACATCCCGATGGCCGAGATCAGCGGGATCAACCGGTTGCTGCCGCGCAAAGGGCGGTAGGCAACACGCTCGATGGCGTAGCCGTAAGCACTGGTGACGACGATGCTTGCGACGAATGCGGCGGTGATCAGCAGCGGCAAGCTGTCCAGACCGAGCATGGTCAGGCCGGCGATGGCGATGAACGCCACGTACGAGCCAATCATGTACACCTCGCCGTGGGCGAAGTTGATCATGCCAATGATCCCGTAAACCATGGTGTAGCCGATGGCGATCAAGGCATAGGTGCTGCCAATGGTCAGGCCATTAATCAGCTGTTGGAAAAAGTGATAGACATCTATCTCAGGCATTACAGCGCTCCTAAAAACCTACTGAGTGTTCCACTGGTGAAGTCGTTTCCCGCCCGCGCGTCGTGGTATTTGTCCACGTTTCACGTGAGCCCAGTGAATCACTGGTGACGGTTTCAAGATTTTCAGGGAGGAAGAGTTGCTATAGCGCAGCGCTCTTCCCGTTACCTTGTAAAACAAAGCCCACTGTGGATGCAGTGGGCTTTGGGTGAGTCACAAGCGTGCCGGTTATTTCAGCGGAGCTTCTGTTTTTGTGCCGTCTTTGTGCCAGGTGTAGACCACGAATTTGAAGTCTTTCAGGTCACCCTTTTCATCAAAGCTCAGGTCGCCAGTCGGGGTCTTGAAGGTACCGGCACGGATCGCTGCAGCGACTTTGGCGGTGTCTTCACTCTTGGCGTTCTTGATGCCGTCTGCGATCACTTCAACCGCTGCGTAAGCCGGGAATACGAACGGACCGCTTGGGTCTTCTTTCTTCGCCGCAAATGCTTCTACCAGTGCCTTGTTGGAAGGGTCCTGGTCAAAAGATTTAGGCAGGGTCACCAGCAGGCCTTCGGACGCATCCTGAGCGATCTGGGAGATCGACGCGTTACCCACGCCTTCTGGACCCATGAAGCCGGCTTTCAGGCCTTTCTCTTTCGCCTGACGCAGGATCAGACCCAATTCCGGGTGGTAGCCGCCGTAGTAAACGAAGTCGACATTGGCTTGCTTCATCTTCGCGATCATCGACGAGAAGTCTTTGTCGCCAGCGTTGATGCCTTCGAACAGGGCGACTTTCACGCCTTTGCTTTCGAGGGTTTTCTTCACTGCGGTCGCGATGCCTTCACCGTATTGTTGCTTGTCATGGATGACAGCAACGACTTTCGGTTTGACGTGATCGGCGATGTAGTTACCGGCCGCAGGGCCTTGAGCGCTGTCCAGACCAATGGTGCGGAAGACCATTTTATAACCACGTGCGGTGATTTCCGGGCTGGTAGCGGCCGGGGTCACCATGATGATGCCTTCGTCTTCGTAGATGTCCGAAGCCGGTTGAGTCGAGCTGGAGCACAGGTGGCCCACAACGAACTTCACGCCATCGTTGACGACTTTGTTGGCAACCGCGACCGCTTGCTTCGGATCACAGGCATCGTCGTATTCGATAGCTTCGAGTTTCTTGCCGTCAACGCCGCCTTTGGCGTTGATTTGCTCGATGGCCATTTTTGCGCCACTGAACTGCATATCGCCGTATTGGGCAACAGCACCTGTTTTAGGGCCGGCGATACCGATCTTGATGGTATCTGCAGCGAACGAATGGCTGGCAACCCCTGCCAGAACCAATGCGGCAAACAGCTTGGAAATCTGCTTAGTACCCTTAGTCATGATGCTCCACTCTTGTGTTTTAATTTTTATAATCCTGGCGGCCAAAGCTGCAGGACCGGATTAGAAACGCCCGGTCATCCCCCTGGCAACTGTACCGGTACAGTGTAGAGCGCCGGTTTGTCGCTTGAAAAGCTGGCTACTGGGGGGAAAACCGCATGATGTCGCTTAATTGAAAGAAAGATACAGAATCTAACCAGCTTCTTGAGCATGTGAGCTGCACATGTCCGTCCGCACCCCCGATCGTTTCTGAACCTTTCGTGCAATCAACCACTTAAATCTGGGTTTGTCTGTCGAAATTGCGGCGTTATGATTGCGCCGATTTTCTCTTTGGTGAAACCCATGACGAAAGAAGCTAGCACCCTCTATGCCAAACTGCTTGGCGAAACCGCCGCAATCACCTGGAGTGAATTGCAACCATTCTTTGCGAGGGGTGCCCTGTTGTGGGTCGAAGCCCCCTTGGATTTGATCGAAGTGGCGCACGCAGTGGCCGAAAATCAGGCCGATAAAGTAGCTGCCTGGCTTGCTGCGGGGGACGTCAGCAAGGTAGCTGAATCGCGGGCGTTGGATCTTCTTGAGCGAGATCCACCTCTGTGGGCGGTTGTCGTGGCACCTTGGGTGTTGATCCAGGACAGGGCGCAGGCCTGATTGTGTGCGCCATATTGGTGCGCGGCAAGTGTGAGATGAGTAGGTAGGTAACCTGCAAGCCGGCAGTTGGCGCTGTGCCGTAGCGAAAAGTCCCACGCCAGATGGTGGCTTCTTCGTTGAGGAAAGCAGGCCTTGAGATGTTTTCCCATTACCCCCTATCAGCGTGACGAATGTTTACAGACAGGTGTGTTTGCGGGTTCTAGATTGGAGCTTCCAGGCTCGGCTGCGGCAGGCTTGAAGTTCGCAAGCTCGTTGTCGGTTGGGTGTGTTGAAAGCCAATTGAATAACAATAAAAGAGACGGACCCCACATGCAGACCTCGACCGAAGCGGAGAATGCCTGGCGCATTCTGTTCCTGCTGTTCCTGGCAAATCTGTTCAATTTTTTTGACCGCACCCTTCCGGCGATCATCATCGAGCCAATCCGTATGGAATGGCACCTGAGCGATTTTCAGATCGGCATCATCGGTACCGCATTCACCGTGGTTTATGCCATTGCCGGGCTGCCGTTAGGTCGCATCGCCGACACCGGTTCGCGGCGCAAATTAATGGGCTGGGGCCTGGCAATATGGAGCGGGCTGACAGCGGCCAACGGCCTGGTGGGGAGTTTTTGGGCGTTCCTGCTGGTGCGCATGGGCATCGGTATCGGTGAAGCCAGCTACGCACCGGCGGCCAACTCGCTGATCGGGGACCTGTTCCCGGCCCACCGTCGCGGGAGGGCCATGGGCGTTTTCATGCTCGGTCTGCCGCTTGGGCTGGTATTGGCGTTCTTCACCACCGGTGCGTTGGTCCAGGCATTCGGCAGTTGGCGTGCGCCGTTCTTCATCGCGGCAGTGCCCGGTTTGCTCCTGGCGATATTCATGTTTTTTATCCGCGAGCCCAAGCGCGGCGCGGCCGAAAGCATGCGGATCTCTGAAGAGAAGATCGACAAACCGATTCGTCGAGTGTTATCGATTCCTACCTTTGGCTGGCTGGTATTGGCGGGCCTGACGTTCAACTTCGCCACCTACGCCTGCAACTCGTTCATGGTGCCCATGCTGCAGCGCTATTTTCTGCTGCCGTTGCAGGACGCCGCCATGGCGACCGGGCTGATTGTGGGTGTGACGGGGTTGTTCGGCCTGACTCTTGGCGGCTGGGTTGCCGACAAGATTCATCAGCGCGTTGCCAATGGACGCCTGTTGTTTGCCGCCGTCAGCATGCTGATAGCGGCTATCGCTACGGGGTACGCGCTGCATTCAGGACGCATTGAAATCGGCCTGTTCGTCGTCGTGTTCAGCGTGGGCTGGCTGTTTTCCTACAACTTTTACACATGCGTCTACACGGCGATTCAGGATGTGGTCGAGCCGCGCCTGCGGGCCACGGCCATGGCGTTGTTCTTCGCCGGGTTGTATCTGTTGGGAGGAGGGCTTGGGCCGGTGGTAGTCGGACTGCTGTCCGATTATTTTGCCCATTCGGCGATGTTGTCGGCAGGTGCAGGGCAGATGAGCGAAGTGTTCAAGGCCGATGGCTTGCACGACGCGATGTATCTGATTCCGGTGGCGCTGTTCCTGACGCTGTTGTTCCTGCTCCAGGCGTCGCGCTGCTTTGCTCGAGATGCCGAGCGGATGAAAGTGGGGATGGCGGCGGATGAGCCGGATATGCCTGCGGTGACGGCCTGACACCCCCCGTTAGTGATGCGCTGGAAACAACAAAGCCCGCATCAGCGGGCTTTGTCGGTCAAGCAGTCAGCAGATCAACCGGCTACCAGCACCCGAATGGCTTCCAGGCGCAGCGCTGCTTTCTCAAGCATGGCCAGGCCCTGTTCGCGTTGTTTGCGCAGCGCGACCAGTTCGCTGTCGCGCACGGTCGGATTGACCGCTTGCAGAGCGGTCAGGCGTGCCAGCTCTTCGTCGGTCTCGGCGGCCAGTCGACGTTGCGCCTCAGCCACGCGTTCGGCGTGTTTCGGCGCGATCCTGGCTTCGCCCGCATTGATCTGCGGGTTAAGCACATCGCGCTGTGCCTGGATGAATTTGTTGGCGCTGGCACGCGGCACGCTTTCCAGCTGCTCGTTCAAGGTCACGAACGAAACACGGCCCGACAGATCGTTGCCATTGGCATCGAGCAAGCAGCGCAGTGCCGCAGGAGGCAGGTAGCGACCCAGCTGCAACGAGCGCGGCGCAACCACTTCACTGACGTAGAGCAGTTCCAGCAATACGGTGCCGGGTTTCAGCGCCTTGTTCTTGATCAGTGCCACTGCGGTGTTGCCCATGGAACCGGCCAATACCAGGTCCATGCCGCCCTGGACCATCGGGTGCTCCCAGGTGATGAACTGCATGTCTTCACGCGCGAGCGCCTGATTGCGGTCGTAGGTGATGGTCACGCCTTCGTCATCGCCCAGCGGGAAGCTGGCGTCGAGCATTTTTTCGCTCGGCTTGAGGATCAGCGCGTTTTCCGAATGGTCCTCACTGTCGATACCAAAGGCGTCGAACAGGGTTTCCATGTAGATCGGCAGCGTGAACTGATCGTCCTGTTCAAGAATCGCCTCAACCAGTGCCTGGCCTTCGCCAGCACCGCCAGAGTTGAGTTCCAGCAAACGGTCGCGACCGCTGTGCAGTTCACCTTCCAGGCGGATGCGTTCTTCGCGTGCCGCGTCGACCAGGGCTTGCCACTCGTCGTCATCGCCACTTTCCAGAAGCGGGAGCAGGCGCGGGCCGAATTGGTGTTGCAGGGCGTTACCGGTCGGGCAGGTATTAAGGAAGGCATTCAGCGCTTCGTGATACCACTGGAAGAGGCGCTCTTGCGGGCTGGTTTCCAGATACGGTACATGCAGCTCGATGATGTGCTTCTGGCCGATCCGGTCGAGACGACCGATCCGTTGTTCCAGCAAGTCCGGGTGCGCCGGCAGGTCGAACAGTACCAGATGGTGGGCGAACTGGAAGTTGCGGCCCTCGCTACCGATTTCCGAACAGATCAGCACTTGTGCGCCGAACTCTTCATCGGCGAAATACGCAGCGGCGCGGTCACGTTCGAGGATGTTCATCCCTTCATGGAACACGGTGGCCGGGATCCCGGAACGCACGCGCAGCGCGTCTTCGAGGTCCATCGCGGTTTCGGCGTGGGCGCAGATCACCAGCACCTTGACGCGTTTGAGCATTTTCAGGGTGTCGATCAACCAGTCGACGCGCGGGTCAAAGCGCCACCAGCGTTCTTCTTCAGTGACGTCTGGCTGCGACTGGAAGCTGACTTCAGGGTACAGGTCGGCATGCTCGCCCACCGGCAATTCCAGGTATTCGGCCGGGCAGGGCAGCGGATACGGGTGCAGTTTGCGCTCCGGGAAGCCTTGCACGGCAGCCCGGGTATTGCGGAACAGCACGCGGCCGGTGCCATGGCGGTCAAGCAACTCGCGGATCAGGCGTGCGCTGGCTTCGGTATCGCCATCAGCCACCGCGCCCAGCAGGGCTTCGCCTTCGGCACCCAGAAATCCGTGGATGGTTTCGTGTGCCTTAGGCGACAGGCGGCCCTGATCGAGCAATTCCTGCACGGCTTCGGCCACCGGGCGATAGTTTTCGCTTTCGGCGCGGAATGCGTGCAGGTCATGGAAACGATTCGGATCGAGCAGGCGCAGACGAGCGAAGTGGCTGTCTTGACCCAGTTGTTCCGGGGTGGCGGTCAGCAGCAGAACGCCGGGTATGACTTCTGCCAGTTGCTCGACCAGCGAGTATTCAGGGCTGGCTTGTTCTTCATGCCAGACCAGGTGGTGAGCTTCGTCGACCACCAGCAGATCCCAGCCCGCGGCAAACAGCGCGTCCTGGGCCTTTTCGTCGTCGACCAGCCACTCCAGCGCGACCAGCGCCAGTTGCGTGTCTTCGAAGGGGTTGCTGGCATCGCTTTCGATAAAGCGTTCGGCGTCGAACAATGCCACTTGCAGGTTGAAACGGCGACGCATCTCCACCAGCCATTGGTGCTGGAGGTTTTCCGGAACCAGGATCAGCACCCGATTGGCACGGCCAGACAGCAATTGACGATGGATCACCAGACCGGCTTCGATGGTTTTACCCAAGCCTACTTCGTCGGCCAGCAGAACCCGTGGCGCGATACGGTCAGCCACTTCGCGGGCGATGTGCAATTGGTGAGCAATGGGTTGCGCACGGACACCGCCCAGGCCCCAAAGTGAGGACTGCAACTGACGGCTGGTGTGCTCAAGCGTGTGGTAACGCAGCGAGAACCAGGCCAGCGGGTCGATCTGCCCGGCGAACAGGCGGTCAGAGGCCAGACGGAACTGAATGAAGTTCGACAGCTGGGTTTCCGGCAGGGTGACAGGTTCATTCTGGGCGTTGAGGCCGTGGTAAACCAGTAAGCCGTCGACGTCGTCGACTTCGCGCACGGTCATTTTCCAGCTTTCGAAGTGCGTAATCACGTCACCTGGCGAAAAACGCACGCGTGTAAGCGGTGCATTGCGCAGTGCGTACTGGCGGGTATCGCCAGTGGCCGGGTAGAGCACGGTCAACAAGCGGCCGTCTTGCGCCAGAACGGTGCCTAAACCCAGCTCGGCTTCGCTGTCACTAATCCAGCGTTGCCCCGGTTGATACTGCTGCGCCATGCTGCCTGACTCCCGCCGTGAAAAGCCGACTATATTAACGGATCAGGGCACCCAAACCAAAGGGCCCCGTCAAATCAGCCCGTATTCATTGGATACGGGCCCTCGCACAGGGCCGTGCAAGGCACTTGTTGGCCAGAACAGAGTCGAAAGTCCTGCGTCAAGCGGCTCAAGTCGACGAACTGGCAGCCGACAGCCTGCTGATAAGGAGAACAACCACCATGCTGCCACCAATGATTCCGCTGAGTGCAGTGCCAGTCACCTCGCAACTCGACCCCGTCAAGCAAAGGCCGGAAATCCCGCCTGTGGTGCCGGTACAGCCGAGTTCCAACGAAAGCACTATCGACCTGCGCAAGCGCGACCCCGAACAGACCGCGATCATGTTGCGTGAAGAGCAGCGGCGTCAGCACGAACGGCAACGTGGCAAGGGTCATCAGGATGTGCAGGACGAACCCTTGGCCGTTCCAGGCGATTCATTGAACGCCGACAACACCGTGCCGGTGGTGGCGTTGATGGATGATGAGCCAAGGCAGGGCTTATGGGTGGATGTCGAGGTATGAGTTGTTCAGGCGTCCTTCACAGGTTCTCTGCATGCCTGGTCGCGCTGAATGTTTTTGTCGTGTAAGAAGGCAGATCACCACTGGTCATGGCCGCCGTCACCCCGCATTATTGACAGCACTCCCGTAGTCAAGACGTGCAGACCATGAGCGAAGACGACAAATTGATAGACTTGGGCGCTGAACGCGCCAAGCGCACGCATGACCTCAATGACAAGCGCCTCAACGAAGTGCGCAAGGCTTTCGAGCAGGCGCTGCCGATGGGCAAAGCCAAGAAAAAGCCCAAGGGCAAACCGAAAAAGCCCTGATCGCTCGCTTCCCCCCCCTTCCGTTATTTGACACAGATCAGTTATTAGCCACCTGCCGCGCGCTGTCGCGGTGGCGCTTGATCTGGGTCAATTTCCCCCAACGTCACCTTGGCTAACCTAGCCCTATCGAACAAGGCAGGTCAGGGGAGGCGGTTATGTTTCTCGATAATGTGGTTATCGCCGGTGTTGTCACCGTGGGCTTGATGGTGTTGTTTTTCGCAGGCCTGGGAGTTTTTATCTGGAAGGACTCGCACAAGCGCAAGTAAGGCTGAGAGTCGTTTCGGTACATGAGCACGCAAGGCACTTTGGGCGACTTCGGTCGCCTTTTTTTCGTCTCGACTTTAGTCGTGCCCGCACCAAAGTGCGGGCGCGGTGACCTCAGCCGATGCTGATAGGCGGCAAGGTCGGCAGGGTGACAGTCTGTTGCTTGCGAGGGGCGAGGATCTCGGCTTCGCCATCTACCACCAGTTCATCCCGCTGGTTGAATACACGGGTAGCGATGCGCACGCGGAACTTTGGCAGCTTTTCCAGAATTTCCAGGCGTACGGTCAGGGTGTCGCCAATTTTCACTGGCTTCTGAAAGCTCATTTGCTGACCGATATAAATAGTGCCCGGTCCTGGCAACTCACACGCGACTGCCGCGCTGATCAGTGCGCCGCTGAACATGCCATGAGCGATACGCTCCTTGAACATGCTTTGGGCTGCGAATTCAGGATCAAGGTGCACCGGGTTGTGATCGCCCGACATCGCAGCGAACAACTGGATATCACGCTCTTCGACAGTTTTGCTGTAGCTGGCGGTCTGGCCGACTTCGAGAGCTTCGTAAGGCGTATTGGTGACTTGAGTCATTGAATAATCCTGTGGCGTGTTGGTTGACGATTTACGTATCGATGTTTTGAAAAAACCGATTCATTCATTCGGTGCGCGGTGGTCGTGGATTGGCCAGAGCGTGCTCCAGCCACGTGAGTAAATCACGAGTGACTTCATCGCGGTTGGTTTCATTGAGCAGTTCGTGCCGCGCCTGTGGGTAAATTTTCAGCTCTACCGCTAGATTGCCCGCCGAAATCAAGGCGTCGGCAAGGTCTTTGAGACGCGTGCCATTGCTGACTGGATCACATTCGCCACCCATCACCAGCAGCGGCATGCCCGGGTCAATCTGTTCGAGGTTCTCCGGATTGCTGATGTACTGCAATCCGGCCAGCATGTCGAGCCAGAATTGGTTGGTGCAGCGGAAGCCGCATAACGGATCGTTCACGTAGCGGTCGACTTCTTGCGGGTCGCGGCTGAGCCAGTCGAACGCGGTACGCATGGGTTTGAACGCTTTGTTGAACGAACCGAACGACAGCCATTCGATCAGCGCGCTGCGCCCGGTAGGCCCTTGGCGCCAGGACTCCAGCCGGGCGATCAGGCGGGCGCTGCGATAAAGCGAAACCGGCTGAAAGTTCGACCCGCTGAGAATTGCGCCTTGCAGGCCGGCGCTGTGAAGCAACAAATACGCCAGGGCAATATAGCTGCCCATGCTGTGGCCCATCAGGAATACCGGCAGGCCTGGATGCGTCTGGGCAATGTACTGCCTCAGACAGGCCAGATCACCCACCACTTTGTTCCAGCCGTTTTTATCGGCGTAGTGCCCGAGCACGCCGTGGGCGGCGGTTTTACCATGCCCCCGCTGATCAGGGACATAGAGCTCGAAACCCGCGGCAGTCAAGGCTGTGCCGAACCGCTCGTAGCGAGCGCTGTGCTCGGCCATGCCATGCGACAGCATCATCACCGCCCTGGGCGTGACAGAGGGCTGCCAATGGCTGACGTAGAGGCGACTGTGATCGTGGGTATCAAGCCAGAAAGCATCATGACTCATGGCGATTCCTTATGCCCTGCGTGACCTACTGTTTGCAGTGTATAGCGCATCGACAAATTGCAGTCCGACCAGCAGTAAGATTCACGTTGTTGATGACGCACTGCGCGCTATTTGCCTTGTGGGTGTTAGCTGCTAACGTCCGGCAAGCCCCGCTTTTAATGCAGCGGGCCAGACACACTCAGGTAAAAGGACAAAAAAACAATGCAACCTGAATTCTGGAACGACAAACGGCCCGCAGGCGTGCTCTCTGAGGTGGACCTCGGCGCTTACAGGTCAGTGAACGAGGTATTCGAACGCTGCTGCAAGACGTTCGCTGATCGCCCGGCCTTCAGCAATATGGGGGTAACCCTCACGTACGCCGAGCTGGAACGTTACTCGGCGGCGTTCACCGCCTACCTGCAAACACAGACCGACTTGCAGCCGGGTGATCGCATCGCGGTGCAAATGCCCAACCTGCTGCAATACCCGATTGCGGTGTTTGGTGCGTTGCGTGCCGGCCTGATCGTGGTTAACACCAACCCACTGTACACCGCTCGCGAAATGCGCCATCAGTTCAAGGACTCAGGTGCCCGTGCACTGGTCTACCTGAATATTTTCGGCAAGCTGGTGCAGGACGTTCTGCCCGACACCGATATCCAGTACCTGATCGAAGTAAAGATGGGCGATATGCAACCTGCGGCCAAAGGCTGGCTGGTCAATACCCTGGTCGACAAAGTCAAAAAGATGGTCCCTGCGTTCAGCCTGCCACAGGCCGTGTCGTTCAAGAGCGTATTGAAGCTGGGGCGCGGCCATCATTTGCAAGGGGTCAAGGTCGGCAGTGACGATATTGCGGTGTTGCAATACACCGGCGGCACCACCGGTTTGCCCAAAGGCGCGATGCTCACCCATGGCAACCTGGTGGCGAACATGCAGCAGGTCTATGCCTGCATGTCGCAGCATGGCCCGGACGGTAGCCAACTCTTCAAGCAGGGCAGCGAAGTGATGATCGCGCCGTTGCCGCTTTACCACATCTATGCCTTCACCGCGAATTGCATGTGCATGATGGTCAGCGGCAACCATAACGTGCTGATCACCAACCCACGGGACATCGGCGGCTTCATCAAAGAGCTGAAAAAGTGGCGCTTCTCTGCATTATTGGGGCTGAACACATTGTTCGTGGCCTTGATGGAACACCCGGATTTCAAAAGCCTGGACTTCTCCAACCTCAAACTCACCAACTCCGGAGGTACCGCGCTGGTCAAGGCCACGGCCGAACGCTGGCAGCAACTCACCGGTTGCCGAATTGTTGAGGGTTACGGCTTGACCGAAACCTCCCCGGTGGCCTGCACCAACCCATACGGCGATCAGGCGCGGCTGGGCACGGTGGGGATTCCTGTACCCGGTACGGCGTTGAAAATCATCGATGACAACGGTGTCGAGCTGGCGATTGGAGAGCGTGGCGAGCTGTGCATCAAGGGCCCACAGGTGATGAAGGGGTATTGGCACCGACCTGATGCCACCGCCGAAGTGCTGGATGCTGACGGCTGGTTGAAGACCGGCGACATCGCCGTGATTGATCCGGACGGCTTTGTACGCATCGTCGACCGCAAGAAAGACATGATCATCGTCTCCGGCTTCAACGTATACCCCAATGAAATCGAAGATGTCGTCATGGCACACCCCCAGGTCGCCAGTTGCGCGGTGATCGGCGTGCCGGATGATCGCTCGGGCGAAGCGGTGAAGCTGTTCGTGGTGGCGCGCGAGTCGGGCGTGAGTGTTGAAGAGCTCAAGGCCTACTGCAAAGAAAACTTCACCGCCTACAAAGTGCCCAAACACATCGTGCTGCGCGACTCATTGCCAATGACCCCAGTGGGCAAAATCCTGCGCCGTGAGTTGCGTGATATCGCCTGAGTCATTAGTTCTGTAGAGCGTTGTGCCAGACACACCGCTCTCGCAGACACGTCAGCGCCTTGATCAATTTTCAGGCGCTGACGTGTCTGCGAATGGCTCCACACGGAGTCACCGACACCCCATTTTCCGCCGAGTAGTATTTTTACTCTAAATGTGACCAATATATGTTTATAAGTCACTATTATGACTGTACGGGCCACTATTGGCTCTAGTCGACCCCTGGCAAAGCTGCTACTCTCGGCCCGCTTTTTGCCCCATTGGTAAGCAAAAAGCCCGCAACAAAACACAAAAAAATAATCGCATTCAAGCGGTGTGTAGAATTCGCTGTCGCTGAGGAGTCGGCTTCCATGATCGAAAATTTCTGGAAGGATAAATATCCGTCTGGCATTGCTGCCGATATCAATCCTGACGAGTATCCAAATATTCAGGCGGTATTGAAGCAGTCTTGTGAGCGTTTCGCCAACAAACCGGCTTTCAGCAACCTGGGCAAGACCCTCACTTACGGTGAGCTGTATGAATTGTCGGGTGCGTTTGCGGCTTATCTGCAGCAACACACCAACCTGCAACCGGGCGACCGTATCGCCGTGCAGTTGCCCAATCTGCTGCAATACCCGATCGCTGTGTTCGGAGCTATCCGCGCCGGCTTGATCGTGGTCAACACCAACCCGCTGTACACCGCGCGGGAGATGGAGCATCAGTTCAACGATTCTGGCGCGAAGGCGTTGGTGTGCCTGGCGAACATGGCGCATCTGGCCGAAAAAGTGGTGCCCAAGACCGAGGTTCAGTACGTCATCGTTACCGAAGTGGCGGATATGCTGTCACCGCTCAAGCGTCTGCTGATCAACAGCGTGATCAAGTACGTGAAGAAAATGGTCCCGGCGTATCACTTGCCCAAGGCGATCAAATTCAATGACGTGCTGAGCAAGGGCCATGGTCAGCCGGTGAAGGACGCTTCGCCTGTCAGCAGCGACGTTGCGGTGTTGCAGTACACCGGTGGCACCACCGGTGTGGCCAAGGGCGCCATGCTGACCCACCGCAACCTGATCGCCAACATGCTGCAATGCAAGGCGCTGATGGGCTCCAACCTGCATGAAGGGTGCGAGATTCTGATCACGCCACTGCCGCTGTATCACATCTATGCCTTCACCTTTCACTGCATGTCGATGATGCTGATCGGCAACCACAACATCCTGATAAGCAACCCGCGTGACCTGCCGGCGATGGTCAAGGAACTGTCGAAGTGGAAGTTCAGTGGCTTTGTCGGCCTCAACACCTTGTTCGTGGCGCTGTGCAATAACGAAGCGTTCCGCAAGCTCGACTTCTCTGGTTTGAAAGTCACCCTCTCCGGCGGCATGGCCCTGCAATTGGCCGCAGCCGAGCGCTGGGAAGCAGTGACCGGTTGCGCGATCTGTGAAGGTTACGGCATGACCGAAACCAGCCCGGTGGCCACGGTCAATCCGATCCAGAAGATTCAGGTGGGCACCATCGGCATTCCGGTGCCATCCACGTTGTGCCGCGTGATCGACGACGAAGGCAATGAGTTGCCATTGGGCGGGGTTGGTGAGTTGTGTGTCAAAGGCCCGCAAGTCATGAAAGGCTACTGGCACAATCAGGAAGCCACCGATGAAATGCTCGACGCTGAGGGCTGGTTGAAAACCGGCGACATCGCGATCATCCAGCCAGACGGTTACTTGCGCATTGTCGATCGCAAGAAAGACATGATTCTGATCTCCGGTTTCAACGTCTACCCCAACGAACTTGAAGACGTGCTGGTGATGTTGCCCGGCGTCCTGCAGTGCGCCGCCATCGGTATCCCTGACGAAAAATCTGGCGAGGCGATCAAGCTGTTCATCGTCGTCAAACCGGGTGTGACCCTGACCAAAGACCAGGTCATGGAACACATGCGTGCCAATGTCACCGGCTATAAAGTGCCGAAGTCGGTTGAGTTTCGCGACGCGTTGCCGACGACCAACGTCGGCAAGATCCTGCGCCGGGAACTGCGTGATGAAGAACTGAAAAAACTTGGCCTGAAAAAATAAGCCAAGCAGCGCTACACCCCAAGCCCCGCCGATGCGGGGCTTGATTGTTTTTGCAGGCGCGCGCTTGCCCGCGATAAGGTCCGTATGACCGCTTCGCGGCCAATCGCAGTCTCCGGCAGCGCCTACAGGGATTGTGTTGTGCGACAATCCCCGCCTTTGCACCCATCAAAAGACTCTGCGCACCTGATGACTGACGAATCGCCCTCCATCGACCAATTGCTGAGAAACCTCGACCACGCGATGATTTCTGATCGTCATCGCTTTCGTCGTCAGTTGCATGAGCTTCAAAAGAAGCCCGACGAGGCCAAGCTCGCGCAGTGGTCGGCGCGCGTGCAGGCGTCTTTTGCCCAGGTCACGGCCCGGCGCGACAGCCTGCCGGTGATTCGCTACGACGACAGCCTGCCGATTGCCGCCAAGCGCGACGAGATCAAAGCGGCGTTGCTCAAGCATCAGGTGCTGATCATTGCGGGCGAAACCGGCTCAGGCAAAACCACGCAGTTGCCGAAGATCTGCCTGGAAATCGGTCGTGGCCAGCACGGCCTGATCGGCCACACCCAGCCGCGCCGGATCGCTGCCCGCAGCGTGGCAAGCCGGGTCGCCGAAGAGCTGGGGACGCCGCTGGGCGCGCTGGTTGGCTATCAAGTGCGTTTCGAAGATCAAAGTGACAGCAACACCCTGATCAAGCTGATGACCGACGGTATTCTGCTGGCTGAAACCCAGCACGACCGCTACCTGGAACGCTACGACACGATCATCGTCGACGAAGCCCACGAACGCAGCCTGAACATCGACTTCCTGCTCGGCTACTTGAAAACCCTGCTGCCGCGTCGCCCTGACCTGAAACTCATCATCACCTCAGCGACCATCGACCTGCAGCGCTTCTCTGAGCATTTCAATGATGCACCGATTGTCGAAGTCTCTGGCCGCACATTCCCGGTGGAAACCTGGTATCGCCCACTGACGTCCCAGCAGGACGAAGAGGGCAATGCGGTCGAGGATGACTTGACGGTCGATCAGGCGATTCTGGCGACCCTCGATGAACTGGAGGCGTTCGAGCGCAGTGAACGCAAGAGCCCCGGCGATGTGCTGGTGTTTTTGCCGGGCGAGCGGGAAATCCGCGATGCCGCCGAGATGCTGCGCAAGGCTCAACTCAAACACACTGAAATCCTGCCGTTGTACGCACGCCTGTCGCCTGCCGAACAGCAGCGGATTTTCCAGTCCCATCCGGGACGGCGTGTGGTGCTGGCGACCAACGTTGCCGAAACCTCGTTGACGGTGCCCGGCATTCGCTACGTGATTGACAGCGGTACTGCACGGATCAGCCGTTACAGCTATCGCGCCAAGGTTCAGCGCCTGCCCATCGAAGCGGTTTCCCAAGCCAGCGCCAACCAACGCAAGGGTCGTTGCGGCCGGGTCGAGCCGGGGCTGTGCGTGCGCCTGTACAGCGAGGAAGATTTCAACGGCAGACCGGAATTTACCGATCCGGAAATCCTGCGGACCAACCTGGCGGCCGTGATTCTGCAGATGCTGCATTTGCGTCTGGGCGAGATCACCGACTTCCCCTTTATCGAGCCACCCGACGGCAAGGCCATCAGCGACGGTTTCAACCTGTTGCAAGAGTTGTCGGCGGTCAACCGCGAGAACCAGCTGACGCCGCTGGGTCGCCAGTTGGCGCGCTTGCCGGTGGACCCGCGCATGGGGCGCATGTTGCTGGAGGCGGCCAAACAAGGCAGCTTGCAGGAAGTCTTGATCGTTGCCAGTGCCATGTCGGTGCAGGACGTTCGCGAACGTCCGCCCGAGCGGCAACAGGCGGCGGATCAGGCCCACGCGCAATGGAAGGACATCGATTCCGACTTCGCCGGGCTGGTCAATCTGTGGCGCGGTTTTGAAGAGCAACGCCTGGCCCTGACTGCCAGCCCGCTGCGCAACTGGTGCCGCAAAAACTTCCTCAATTACCTGCGCCTGCGCGAGTGGCGCGATTCCCATCGGCAATTGAGCCTGATCTGTCGCGACCTGCAGTTGACGGTCAACCAGGAACCGGCCGATTACACCAAGTTGCACAAGGCCGTGCTGTCGGGCTTGCTCAGTCAGATCGGGCAGAAGACCGAAGACGGTGATTACCTGGGCGCGCGCCAGCGGCGGTTCTGGATTCATCCGTCGTCCGGCCTGGGCAAGAAACGCCCGCAATGGCTGATGGCCGCCGAGCTGGTGGAAACCACCAAGCTCTACGCGCGCATGGTGGCCAAGATCGATGCGGACTGGATCGAGCCGTTGGCCGGGCATCTGATCAAGAAGAACCATTTCGAGCCGCATTGGGAGAAAAAACGCGGCCAGGTCGTGGCGTTCGAACAGATCACTTTGTTCGGCCTGATCGTGGTCGGTCGGCGTCCGGTGCATTACGGTCCGATCGATCCTCAGGTGTCCCGTGAGCTGTTTATCCGTGAGGGGCTGGTGCGCGGCGAGATTCTTTCGCGGGCCAAATGCCTGACCGCCAACACTCAGCTACTGGAGCAACTCGACGAGCTGGAGGCCAAGGCCCGCCGTCGTGACATTCTGGCCGACGAAGACACGCTGTTCAGTTTCTACGAAGCACGGGTCCCGGCGGAGATTCATCAAACCGCGACCTTCGACAGTTGGTACAAGGTCGAAAGCCAGAAAAACCCACAGCTTCTGATCATGCGCGAAGAAGACGTGCTGGCCCGCGAAGCCAGCGAAATCACGGCAGCGTATTACCCGGACACCCTGCGCCTGGGCGATCTGACCCTGGCGCTGAGTTATCACTTCGAGCCCAATCATCCGCGCGACGGCGTGACCCTGCGGGTGCCCGCGCCATTGCTGCCGGCATTGCCTGGCGAGCGTCTGGAATGGCTGGTACCGGGGTTGCTGGAAACCAAATGCATCGCGTTGGTGCGCAACCTGCCCAAGGTGGTTCGCAAAAACTTTGTGCCGGTGCCTGACTTCATCAAGGCCGCCCTGCAGCGCATCACCTTCGGCGAGGGCTCGTTGCCCCATGCGCTGGGTCGTGAATTGTTGCGCATGACCGGCGCACGGGTGACGGACGAAGCCTGGGTTGAAGCGGCCCAGCAGCTTGAAAACCACCTGAAGATGAACCTGGAAATCCTCGACGGCAGCGGTAAGTTCCTCGGTGAAGGACGTGAGCTGGCCGAGTTGACGGCGCGTTTCGCCGAGGCCAGCCAAGCGGCATTGGCCGCGCCGCAAACCTCGAAAAGCCAACTGCCTGTCGAGGCCAAAATCTTCGCCCCTGTGGCCGAAAAAACCCAACAAAACATCGCGGGCCTGTCGATGACGGTTTACCCGGCGCTGGTCGAAGAGTCTGGCACGGTCAAGGAAGGGCGCTTCTCGACGCCTGCTGAAGCGGAGTATCAACACCGTCGGGCCTTGCAGCGCCTGCTGTTGCAGCAACTCGCCGAACCCGCCAAGTTCCTGCGCAGCAAATTGCCGGGGCAGACCGAACTGGCGTTGCTCCACCGCGAACTGGGCCGGGTCGATGGGTTGATCGAAGACATTCTGTTGGCCAGCCTCGACAGCTGCATTCTTGATGGCGAAGACAGCCTGCCGCGTGACGGTGCCGGGCTGGCGGCACT
This sequence comes from Pseudomonas sp. UMAB-08, assembly GCF_900095225.1. GTDB lineage: Bacteria > Pseudomonadota > Gammaproteobacteria > Pseudomonadales > Pseudomonadaceae > Aquipseudomonas. The sequence goes on along the minus strand of NZ_LT607432.1, from coordinate 9,045 downwards.
GGCCGAACGCAAACGTGCCGGCTGGACCGAGCATGCTGAGCGCCTGGCGAAACTGACACTGGATATCCTTACCCTGTGGCATGGCCTGCAAAAGCGCTTCAAGGGCAAGATTGATCTGGCGCAGGCGGTAGCGCTCAACGACATCAAGTCGCAGCTGAAGTATCTGGTGTATCCGGGCTTTGTCCGCGAAACGCCTGCGCAGTGGCTCAAGGAGTTGCCGCGCTATTTGAAATCCATCGAAATGCGCCTGGAAAAACTGCCCGGCCAAGTGCAGAAAGACCGGGTCTGGAGCATCGAACTGGCGGGCTTGTGGGCTCAGTATCAGGCCCGCGCCGGCAAGCATGCCCAGGAAGGTAAGCGCGACGCGGAGTTGGTGCTGTATCGCTGGTGGCTGGAGGAGTATCGCGTGTCGCTGTTTGCCCAGCAGTTGGGGACAAAAATTCCGGTCTCGGACAAGCGTCTGAGTAAGCAATGGAGCCAGGTGGATGGCTGAATAGCGCGAAAATCGGGCCGATATGGCACACTTCGCGCCATTGTTCGCAGACTGTCTGATAGAGCTGTCGCTGACAGCGCCGACGTCTTCGCGATTGAATTCGCGAAGACGCCAGCCCAGGTGCCGGAGATCGGCCCGCCTGCCAAGTAATCCAACCTGAAACCCGTGCCTTAACGGGATAACTTTCCGTACGTATTGGTACGTTTGTGCCAATCTTCAAGCCCAGCAAGTCGTTGCTTGCAACGATCAATAAGAGAGGAACGACCGTGTATAACGTCGTCATCAGTGGCACTGGCCTGTATACCCCGGCCAACAGCATTTCCAACGATGAGCTGGTGCAGTCTTTCAATGCCTATGTCGCCCTGTTCAATGCCGAAAACGCGTCAGCGATTGAGCGCGGAGACGTTCAGGCGCTGACAGAATCGAGCGCTGCTTTTATCGAAAGAGCCTCCGGCATCAAAAGCCGCTTCGTCATGGACAAGGAAGGCATACTCGATCCGCTGCGCATGACGCCGCGTTTGCCAGAACGTTCCAATGACGAGTGGTCGATCCTCTGCCAGATGGGCGTCGCTGCCGCCGAACAAGCCTTGCAACGCGCAGGCAAAACCGCTGCCGATATCGACGGCGTGATTGTCGCCTGCTCCAACCTGCAACGTGCTTATCCGGCGATCTCTATCGAAATTCAGGACGCGCTGGGTGTTCAGGGTTTCGGCTTTGACATGAACGTTGCCTGTTCGTCCGCGACGTTCGGTATCCAGCAAGCGTGCAACACCGTTCAGTTGGGTCAGGCCCGCGCGGTATTGGTCATAAGCCCGGAAATCTGCACCGGCCACTTGAATTTCCGTGACCGCGACAGCCACTTCATCTTTGGCGATGCCGCTACGGCCGTGGTCATCGAGCGCGCAGACCTCGCGACCTCGCCGCATCAGTTCGACATTGTCAGCACCAAACTGCTGACCAAATTCTCCAACAATATTCGCAACAACTTTGGCTTCCTCAACCGCGCAGGGGAAGAGGGCATCGGTGCCCCGGACAAACTGTTCGTGCAGGAAGGCCGCAAAGTGTTCCGTGACGTGTGCCCGATGGTGGCTGAGCTGATCGGCACCCATTTGCAGGAAAACAACCTGAGCGTCAGCGATATCAAGCGTTTCTGGTTGCATCAAGCCAACCTCAGCATGAACCACTTGATTGTGAAGAAACTGCTGGGTCGCGAAGCCTCGCTGGAAGAAGCGCCGGTGATTCTCGACACGTACGCCAATACCAGTTCGGCCGGTTCAGTGATCGCGCTGCACACGTATCAGGACGACTTGCCGAGCGGCGCGCTGGGCGTGCTCAGCTCGTTCGGTGCCGGCTACTCAATCGGCAGCGTAATCCTGCGTAAGCATTGATCGACGATGTCTGCTGCTGACGACGCGTTACTGATTCAACGCCTGCTGGCTGGCGAACAGCGGGCGTATCGCGAATTGGTCAGCACCTATCAGAGTGCGATGCGGGCCGTGGCGTACGCCATTGCCGGCAGTCGTCACGCTGATGAGGTGGTGCAGGAAGCCTGGCTTGCCGTGGTGCGCAATCTGGCAAAATTTCAGGCGCGCTCCAGCCTGAAAACCTGGTTGCTGACCATCACTGCCAATGCGGCAAAAACCCGCTACAAACACGACCGCCGCGAAGTGCTGCTGGACGACCTGCCATCGCCTCACGGCACCCTTGGCGATGAGCGTTTTGCCAGCGACGGGCACTGGCGCGTGGCGCCCTTCGCCTGGCATGAGGACACGCCCGAAGCGCTGCTGACCGAAAACGAATTGCGCGAATGCCTCGAACACACCTTGCTCACCTTGCCCCAATTGCAGAGCAGCGTATTGCTGTTGCGTGAGCGACAGGGCCTGGAAGTGGAAGAGATCTGTAATCTTTTGGAGATATCGCTCTCTAATGCGCGAGTCCTGCTGCATCGGGCGCGCTTGAAGGTGTTTGCGACCGTCGAGCATTTTGAGGAGACGGGCGAATGTTGACGTGTAAGGAACAGGTAGCGCGATCCAGCGATTTTCTCGACGGCCAGTTGAGCGTTCGTGAGCGATTTCAGGCGCGCCATCATCTGCTGTTCTGCCCTAATTGCCGACGTTTCATCAAGCAAATGCGCTTGATGCGCGCCACGTTGCGGGCGATGCCCGAACCGCCGATTGCCGATCTGGATGAGATCGCCCTGCGCCTGGCGCATGAGCAGCAGGTGTTCGGCAAGGATTAGCACATAGCAAAGGCCTCGCCTCGTCGGGGTTTTTTATTTCGGCTTACTCGGCGGATGCGCGATACTCGCCAGGCTTGTGTGCGATAACGCGTGGGGAATGCTGATGCCGCTACAACGTTTGGACAGCCTTTCAGCGCTGGCACCTGAGCTGTGGGACGCCTTGGTGCCCACTGCCCAGCCTTTTTTACGCCATGCCTTTCTCAGCTCACTGGAAGACAGCGGCAGCCTCGGGCCACATTCAGGTTGGCGAGCAGAACACCTGCTGCACTACGAAAACGGCCAGCTGATTGCGGCGCTGCCCAGCTACCGTAAATGGCATTCCTATGGCGAGTACGTGTTTGACCACGCGTGGGCTGATGCCTGCAAACGCGCCGGTATCGACTATTACCCGAAGCTGTTGGTCGCCGTGCCGTTCAGCCCGGTGAGCGGGCCGCGTTTACTGTCGGCGACCCCGGAGGCCGGGATTGAGCTGTTGGCGTGCCTGCCCGGTTACATCGACATCGAAAAGCTGTCGAGCGCGCACATCAACTTCACCGATCCGGTGGCCGACGCCCTGCTGGCGGAACAGCCGGGTTGGTTGCAGCGGTTGGGTTGCCAGTTTCATTGGCAGAATCGCGGTTATCGCGACTTCCAGGACTTTCTCGACGCCTTGAGTTCGCGCAAGCGTAAGCAGATGCGCAAAGAGCGCGAACAAGTGGCGGGGCAGGGCATTGAGTTCGAATGGCTCGAAGGCCATCAACTGAGCGAAGCGCAATGGGACTTCGTGTATGCCTGTTATGCCAACACCTATGCAGTACGCCGACAAACGCCGTACCTGACTCGCGAGTTCTTCAGCCTCCTGGCAGAGCGCATGCCTGAAGCGATTCGTGTGGTCTTGGCCAAGCAGGGCTCAAGGCCGGTGGCGATGGCGTTCAGCCTGATCGGCGGCGACAGTTTCTATGGGCGCTACTGGGGGTGCCTGGCCGAGTTCGACCGGTTGCACTTCGAGACCTGCTTTTACCAAGGCATGGATTACGCGATCGCCCATGGGGTGCAGCGTTTCGATGCCGGCGCTCAGGGCGAACACAAGTTGATTCGGGGTTTTGAACCGGTCATCACCCACTCCTGGCATTACTTGGCGCATCCAGGGTTGAAGGCGGCGGTCAGCGATTTCCTCGACCAGGAGCGCGAAGGCATCCTGGCCTACGCCGAAGAGGCGCGGGCCGCGTTGCCGTATCGGCAGGATTGAGATTTAAGGCACCTGATCGGGCCATCTTCAATCAATCCCGACAAACCCACCGGTCTGATGCTGCCATAGCCGCGCATACAGACCGCCATGGGCCAGCAGTTCAGCGTGGGTGCCACTCTCGGCGATCTGGCCTTTTTCAAGGACCACCAGACGGTCCATGCGCGCGATGGTCGAGAGCCGGTGGGCGATGGCGATCACCGTTTTGCCTTGCATCAGTGTCTCCAGACTTTCCTGGATCGCCGCTTCAACCTCCGAATCCAGAGCTGAGGTCGCTTCGTCCATGATCAGGATGGGCGCGTCCTTGAGCAGTACGCGAGCGATAGCGATCCGCTGCCGTTGACCACCCGACAGCTTGACCCCGCGCTCGCCGACATGCGCGTCGAAGCCTGTGCGGCCTTCAGCGTCGGACAGCAGCGGAATAAACTCATCGGCGCGGGCCTTGCGCACCGCTTCCCACAGTTCGGCATCGGTGGCGTCGGGTTTGCCATAGAGCAAGTTGTCACGGATCGAGCGGTGCAGCAGCGAGGTGTCCTGGGTGATCATGCCGATGCGTTCGCGCAGGCTCTCCTGTGCAACGTGAGAAATGTCCTGCCCATCGACCAGAATCTGTCCGCCTTGCAGGTCATACAGGCGCAGCAGCAGGTTGACCAACGTTGATTTGCCCGCGCCGGACGGCCCGATCAAGCCGATTTTTTCGCCGGGTTTGATGTCCAGATTCAGGCCGTGGATGATTCCGCTGCTTTTGCCGTAGTGGAAATCGACATGCTCGAACTTCACACCGCCGCGCTCGACCTTCAATGCAGGCGCTGGCTCGCGGTCGGTGACGCTGACTGGTTGAGCAATGGTTTGCAGGCCGTCCTGGACCATGCCGATGTTCTCGAAGATGCCGTTGACCACCCACATGATCCAGCCGGACATGTTGACGATGCGGATCGCCAGCCCGGTTGCCAGGGCGATGGCGCCCACCGAAATCGAGGATTGGGTCCACAGCCACAGGGCCAGGCCGGTGGTGCTGACGATCAACACCCCGTTCATGGAGGTGATCACCGTGTCCATGGCCGTGACCACGCGACCGGCCAGCTGGCTTTTTTCGGTCTGTTCGCTGATCGCTTCCCGAGCGTATTGCTGCTCGAAATTAGTGTGAGCGAACAGTTTGAGGGTGGTGATGTTGGTGTAGCCGTCGACAATACGCCCCATCAGCTTGGAGCGGGCCTCCGACGACACCACCGAGCGTTCTTTGACTCGTGGCACGAAGTAGCACAGGGCGAGGATGTAGCAGACGATCCAGGCCAACAGCGGGATCATCAGGCGCCAGTCGGCTTCGGCGAACAGCACCAGTGAGCCGATAGCGTAGATCAGCACATGCCACAACGCGTCCACCGCCTGCACCGCTGAATCACGCAGCGAGTTACCGGTCTGCATGATCCGCTGGGCGATGCGTCCGGCGAAGTCATTCTGGAAAAAATTGAGGCTCTGTTTGAGCACGTAGCTGTGGTTCTGCCAGCGAATCATGCTGGTCATGCCGGGGCTGATGGTCTGGTGCACGAGCAGGTCATGCAGGCCGACGAAGATCGGTCGGAACACCAGCGCAACCACCGCCATCCAGATCAGCTCAGTGCTGTGCACACTGAAAAAATCGGCATTGGGCGTGCCTTGGGCCAGGTCGATGATCCGGCTCAGGTAACTGAACAGCGCGACTTCGATCAGGGCGCCAATCAGCCCGACCACCAGCAACGCGACGAAGCTCGGCCACACCTGACGCAGGTAATAGATATAAAACGGCAGGACTTTGTTCGGTGGGGCGGCAGTGGGGGCGTCGCGGAAAATATCGATCAGTTGTTCAAAACGACGATAGAACATTGGTTCTGACGCCCGCCGCAGCAGGCTCTCCTTGCAGGTGAAAAACTTCCCTCATCACACCGCCTGTCTCCGACGTTGCTCACGGCGGTTGCAGGCGGCCCGATGTGCATCGACTTAGTCGATACGTTTGGCTGACTTAATCAACACAGGGGTTGAGGGTACGTTTTGCATGCCTTTTTGGGTGCCGGTAGGCGTCTGGGCGATCTGGTCGACCACGTCCATGCCTTTGATGACTTTACCGAACACCGCGTACCCGAAGTCGCGAGCGCCGTTGTCGAGCATGTCATTGTCTTTGTGGTTGATGAAGAACTGGCTAGTGGCCGAGTTTACGTCCGACGTCCGCGCCATTGCGATCGTGCCGCGCACGTTATGCAGGCCATTGTTGGCTTCGTTTTTGATCGGGTCTTTGGTCGGTTTTTGTACCATGTACTGATTAAACCCACCGCCCTGAATCATGAAGCCCGGAATGACCCGGTGAAAGATCGTGTTGGCGTAGAAGCCGCTGTCGACATAGCCCAGGAAGTTCTGGGTACTGATCGGCGCCTTGGTGTCTTCAAGCTCGATGACGATCTCGCCCATGTCGGTGGTCAGCAGGACGTGGGTCGGCTTGGCGGGCGGTTGTGCGGCCATCAGGTTGGCGGCGAACAGCACGGAACAGGCGGCGAGGACGATTTTTTTCAGCATGGGTCAGTGATCCTGGGTAGTGGTTTCGACTGCAAAAAAGCAATTCATGCGGGTGCGATCAAGGGCACAAGGTAAGCACGTTTGGGTTTTTTTGGACAGTGCCGGGCGCACTGTCCGAACGGATAGCGCCCGGATGGAGGTGCCCCCTACGATTCATTCATCGGCCTGAAGCCGCTTCAACGTCATCGACAAATGCCAGCAGTTCCCGGTTGAATGCTTCAGGTTGATCCAGCGGCGTCGCGTGCCGGGAGTCTTTGATCACGACCAGTCGAGCCTGGCGGATCAGGCCCACGTAAGCTTCTTTCAAGGCCACCGGGGTGTAATCGTGATCGGCGCTGACGATCAGGGTCGGGCAACTGATTCGTGACAGTTTTTCCTGCACGCCCCAACCGACGATGGCATCGAAACTGGCGAGATAAGCGCGTTTGTCGTTTTGCCCCCAGCGCTCGGCGATTTTGTTGCGCAGGTCGGCTTGCTCGGGTTTGGGGAACAGGGTCTGGCCCAGGCCCTTGCCGATGGCGGACATGCTGAACAGCCGCCCCAGGCCCCAGCGTTTAGCCCATTGCAAACCGTCGTTGGCGGTTTTGAGTTTGACTTGTGGCGCGCTGTTCACGATGCACAGGCTTTTGAGCAAGGTCGGGTGATCGACCGCCAATTGAAAGCCGATCATCCCGCCCATCGACAGCCCGACCAGGTGCACCGGCCCCAGCTGCAAGTGTTCAATCAACGCTTCGACGTCGGCGGCAAAACCGGGAATGCTGTAGCGCTCATTGGGCTTGTCGGAGCGACCGTGGCCGCGCATGTCCATGGCGATGACGCGGTAGTGCGCGGCCAGGGTCGGGATCTGGTATTCCCAGTCCTGGCAGCTTGAACCCAAGCCGTGCACCAATAGCAGCGGCGAACCCTGACCATATTCTTCGTAGTGCAATGAACAGCCGTCATGCTCAAAAAAGGCCATGGTCGATTTCCCTGTCAGGCTTGTTGTGGGGCCGCAAATGCGGCGCTCAGCGGGGCCGTGTCGAAGGTGCGGATCAGGTCGATCAGAATCTGCGTCGCGGGGCCCAGCGATTTGTCCTTGCTCGAGTAAAGATAGAACACCGGATGGCGGCTGCCGCCTTGGTCCAGCGGCAGGGCTTTGAGTGTGCCTTCCTGGAGTTCGCGCTCGATCACGTGCCGTGGCAGCCAGGCGAAGCCCAAACCGCTGCTGACGAAGGTTGCGGCGGTTGCCAGGCTGCCTACCGTCCAGCGTTGCTCAGCGCCCAGCCAGCCGACGTCGCGGGGCTGTTGACGGCCGGAGTCGCGGATCACGACTTGCAGCTGACTTTCCAGATCCTGGAAGTTCAACTCGCGATTCATTTGATGCAGCGGGTGCTCCGGGTGGGCGACGGCGACGAACTCGACGGCGCTCATTTCTGTCCCCAGATACCCTGGGATGCTGAAGCCGCTAATGGCCAGATCGGCGACGCCCTCGAGGAGCACTTCTTCGACCCCGGACAACACTTCCTCGCGCAACCGCACGCGGCAGCCACGGCTTTGCGGCATGAACGCGGTCAAGGCGCGCACCAGTCGCGCGTTAGGGTAGGCAGCATCGACCACCAGCCGTACCTCTGCCTCCCAGCCTTGCTCCATATGGTGGGCCAGGTCCTCCAGTTGACTGGCCTGCTTGACCAACTGCCGGGAGCGACGCAAGAGCACCCCGCCAGCGTCGGTCAACACCGCTTTACGCCCGTCGATACGCAATAGCGGCACGCCAAGCTGGTCCTGCATCCGGGCCACGGTGTAGCTCACGGAAGACTGCGAGCGGTGCAACGCTTCGGCCGCTTGGGCGAAGCCACCGTGGTCGACCACCGCTTGGAGTGTCCGCCATTGATCCAGGGTCACGCGGGGCGCTTTCATCACTCGCTCCTCTTGTCTAAGCTGGCACTCCAAATTGGAGACTGCCGAATGAAAAAATTCTGTTGTGTGTTGTTGGCGTTGTTGCCCGTCAGTGCGTTCGCGTATCCGATTGACGTGGAAAAGGAATACACCGGTGTTCAGATCGACTACACCAGCCACGATACCGACTACGACATGGGCGCCATCACGCTGAACAACTACGGCACCGTTGATGCTCAGTGTGTGGTGGTGTTCAGCAATGGCCCTGAAGCCCCGCGTACCCGGCGGGTCAGCGTTCTTGCAAAAAAGAGCGTGGACGTCTCCGCCAAGTTCAGTCGCAGCATCATCAAGCTGCGGATCAAGCTGACCTGCGAGCCTAAATAAATGACGGGGCGGGGCGGATTCGCTCTCAAACGAGAATAGTGCCCCGTTTTCGATAAAACAATTTATTAGATGGTTTGTAGCAGATTTTTACGCTTTTTAATCGATACGTTCCTGTCTAACCTCAACTCCATCGATTCAAGACACTCTTAGATGGAGGCAACATCCTATGTCCCGCGTACTGATCATTGAAAGCAGCGCCCGCCAGCAAGACGTATGCGTCCGGCCAACACATCTTCCTGACCCCAGAGCCAAAGGCGATGGTGTCCACCTAAATTGAAGTGG
>NZ_LT607431.1 GCF_900095225.1 Pseudomonas sp. UMAB-08 | reverse complement strand
TTCCTCAAGAAAATCAACAAGGAAACGCCCAAACACCTCCAACTGCATCTGATCGTGGATAACTACGCGGTGCGGATTCCACGCCATCCGGCCACCCATTCCACTAACATCCGGCCACCTGTTCCACGCTTATCCGGCCGGGCAGTCGGAGCGCAGCGACGCAGGTTTGCATTGTTAGTCTGAAGTACCCGCTGTCGTCAATTTCGTCGAGCGTCTGCGCATCGATTCGCCCTTCAGTTCCAAGCGGTAAGCGTTGTGCACCAACCGGTCAAGGATCGCGTCAGCCAGGGTCGGATCGCCGATCAGCTCGTGCCACTTGTCCACCGGCATCTGGCTGGTCACCAGGGTTGAACGATGTCCGTAACGGTCGTCGAGCAGTTCCAGCATGTCGCGCCGTTGCGCGGCGGTAAACGGAGCCAGGCCCCAGTCATCAAGTAATGTTGAGCTCAACATTACTTGATTTATGTTGCGCACCCCGTTATGTGGAGTAGCGACTTTCAGCCCGCCATTGGTCTGACTTTGGAGCGTCCGTACTCAACATAACTAGTCACAGGGGTAGCGTGGATTTCTCCATCGAACGCAATGGAGAACATCATGCTCACTCGAATCTTCCCCAAGACACATCGGCCGTACATCGAGTCGCCCGTTGGCTGCTGGCTCGAAGGCTTTGCGGACTGGCTAATGTCCGTCGGCTACGCATGCAGTCCCACTTGCCACCATGTTCGCAGACTTAAGCTGGTGCTTGAGCACATCGAATCGATCGCACCGGATGCCAATTTCTCGATACACCAGCTCGATACGATATTCACTTCGGTCCGAACGCGACCTCGATACCGTGCAACCCGGCGTGCCTTTGAACGCTTCCTGGCTGCTCGCAGGCTTCTGGCCGTAGAGCCCGATGTCGATCGGTTTGCCCCGCTACTCAAGGCATACCGCCATTACCTCATTGAGGTTCGCGGCTTGGCGCCGCCGACGGTAAGCCAGCATATCTCGACCATTGCCGACTTTCTGGCTCAGTCCGTGCCACACGAGGCGGCGCTTGTGGATCTGTCGGCGCCGGCCGTAGAACAGTTTGTCATTACCAAGGGCCAACTGATCAAGCGCCAGAGCCTGCAGCATTCCATCGCCAGATTGCGTGCCTTTCTCCGCTACTGCTTCGACCACGGCCATATCCGAGAGCGCCTCTATACGATCGACACGCCGCGCACCTATCGCGGCGAAGCCCCGCCGCGTGCCCTTGCCTGGCATTTGGTGCAGCAACTATTGCAGTCAGTCGATCGCAACAGCAAAGCAGGTTGGCGCGACTACGCCATCCTGCACTTGATGGCTTATTACGGATTGCGGCCATCGGAGATCGTGGCGCTCACCGTGGAATCGATAGATTGGATAGCCCGGACGTTGCGTGTCGATCAGCGCAAGACCCGCTCGACCTTGATCCTGCCGCTATCCGATCCAACGTTGCGCCTGCTCAAGCGGTATTTGCACTGCGGTCGGCCTGGCAGCACTCGGCCTGAATTGTTCCTGCGTGTAAGAACACCGCTGGCTCCGATACAGCATTATGCGGTCTGCGAACTCTACGAGAAGCGCGCGCGGCAAAGCGGACTGCCGCTCGATGGCAGCTCTTCCTATTGCCTGCGCCACGCCTTCGCCATGCGACTGCTTGAGCGCGGTGTGGGCGTCAAGGCGATCGGCGATTTGCTTGGGCATCGCTCTCTGGAAAGCACCTGCGTTTACCTTCGGCTACAAACCGAGTCGTTACGTGACGTGGCGCTACCCTTCCATGCCGGCATGCTGCGCAGAAGGGAGACCACCATGTTCCCCACTGAGACCGCACTCGACTTGACCATTGCGCGCTATCTGCAACTTCGGCGATCGCTTGGTCGAGCTTATGGAAATGAAGAGCGTGTCCTCGCGTCGGTCCGCCAGTTCCTGGTGGCGGCTACATGTACGGATCTGGACTACGATCGCTTCCTTGGGTGGTGCAACACGCTCGCCGGGCTTAACGCCACGGTGCGACGCAAACGGCAGCGCATCGTGCGCAACTTTTGTCTGTATCGACAGCGCACCGAATCGCAATGCTTTGTGCCCGACCCCAACCTCTTCCCGCGACCCTGTCCCGCTGTCACCCCCGTCATCTTTGGTTCGAGCGAGGTCGCGAGTATGCTCGCGGCTGCCGAGCAATTGGGGCCGGTGCCCACCTCACCTCTGCGGCCAGCGGTCCTGCGGCTGGCCGTCGTTCTCATCTATACCGCAGGACTACGTCGCGGCGAACTGCTACGGCTGACCCTGGCCGATGCCGATTCGGCGCGAGGCGTATTGCATATCCGCGAATCGAAGTTCCACAAATCCCGATTCGTTCCACTATCGCAGGGCGCCCATCGTGAGCTGCGCGTCTATCTCAAGCAGCGGCTGGCACCGCCCTTCAGCATCACGCCGAATTCTCCCTTGCTGTGCAACTGCGCCAGAGGCTTGCGCGGCTATACGGGGACAGGAATAAGCGGTGGCATAAAAACGTTATTCCAAGCTGCAGATGTTCACAGTAGCGATGACCGACGGCCGCGGATTCATGACTTTCGGCATAGCTTTGCCGTCCAGGCACTGCTGCGTTGGTATCGGCAAGGCGCCGATGTGCAATCCAACTTGCCAAAACTAGCGCTGTATATGGGGCACGTGTCGATCGTCTCTACCGCTTATTACCTGCGTTGGATGCCGGATATTGCGGCAACGGCCAATGATCGCTTCCAGGCCCACTTCGGCCATTTGATTGCTGGAGGTGCGCCATGAAGCCCGCTCGGCCCAACTCGCTTGGCAATTGCATCACGCACTTCTTCCGGGAATATCTGCCCGAGCTCCGTGGCATGAGCCTGCACACGATTCGCAGTTATCGCGATGCCGTCGTGCTGTTCTTGCGATTTGCCTCAGCTCGCAGCAAACGGGGCGTCGAGGATTTGGAACTCGACGATTTTACGGCAGAGCAGGTCAGCCAATTCCTGACGCATCTGGAACAGGAGCGTCACAATGGTGTCGCGACGCGCAATGCACGGCTGGCTGCTATCCACACCTTTCCCGATTCCTGGCCAGCGAACACCCGGAGCATCTAGCCGAGTTGCAGCGGGTGCTTGGGCTGCCATTCAAGCGCGGCGCCCGCAGCGCACCAATAGCGTATTTCGAGTCTGATGAAGTCGACGCGGTGCTCAATAGCATTGATCGCACTACCGACTCGGGGCGGCGCGACTATGCGTTGTTTGCGCTGATGTTCAATACCGGTGCTCGCGTGCAGGAGGTACTCGATCTGCAGGTACGCGACGTGAGAACCGAGCCCCCGCACCAAGTACGTCTGCGTGGCAAGGGCGGGAAGATTCGTTTATGCCCCATCTGGCCGCATACCGCGGTGCTGCTGCGGGAACTGACTCAGCAGTCGGCACAGACCATAGCGCCGGAGGCGTTTCTGTTCACCAACCGCCACGGTGCCAAGCTCACGCGGTTCGGTGTTCGCTACCTACTCAAGAAATATGTGGCAGCGGGCACACCGGTGGCCAACACCATGCGAGAGAAGTGACTTCATCCGCATTCGCTTCGACACGCCACAGCAGTTCATTTGCTCAAGGCTGGCGTTGACTTCGCCACAATTAGCCAGTGGCTGGGCCATGCGGCGCTGAACACGACCATGGTCTATGCCCGGGTGGATTTGGACATCAAACGCCAAGCGCTTGCCCAGGTGTTCCCCGAAGTGTTGGCGTCGCCACGTGCCGGCCATCTGTCGCTGGCTGCGGTCGATGTGGTCGATTGGCTGAAACGGCTGTGAGTGGTTATGTGGAGTTCGGGCGGTTGGAGTCGGCGTAGCGCGCCATGTTTGCTGCTCAACTCCACATAACGGGGTGCGTAACATAAATCAAGGATCAGTAGGTCTGTCTTGGCGTAGCTGGCCATTAGTTTGGCGAAACGACCATCGCCGTGAGCCATGCCCAGCTCCTCCATCAGCCGTGGTAAACGCAAATAACGCACGCTGTAGCCGTCCCGGCACGCCTTGTGTGCCAGTGCGCAAGCGAGCCAGGTTTTACCTACGCCGGTGGGGCCGCCGATGATTAAATTCAGTCCGTCTCGCAGCCATTGGCCGCTGCCCAGTTGCAGGATCAGTGATTTATCCAGGCCGCGAGGGCTGCGGTAATCGATGTCTTCCAGGCAAGCGTTATGGCGCAGTCGAGCTGCTTTTAGGCGGCTGCTCAGGCGCGTGTTTTCACGTTCGGTCAGTTCGCGATCAACCATCAGGCCGAGACGTTCATCGAAGCTGATGTCGTTGATGTCGGGTGTTGTCTGTTGCTCGCCCAGCGCTTTGATCATGCCGTGCAGTCGCAGGGTTTGCAGCTTGTCGAGGGTCGGGTTGGGTAGCATTTGGGTGTTCCTTTTTAGGTCAGTGGTAGTAGCCGGGGCCGCGCAGGTTGATGTGTTCTTCGGGTAACAGCGGGAGGTTTTGCTGGGCGAGTGGCAGCCGTTCAAGACCTTGGCGCAGGATCGATTCAAGGCTTTTGTAACTGCATGCGCCCAGCGCCAGCGCACGCTGACACGCAGCTTCCAGCCGCTCTTCGCCATGGTGTTTGCCCAGGCGCAGGATGCCGAGGCAGGCGCGAAATCCGTGCTGCGGATGGATTCTTCGTTCGAGGATGTAGGCGATGACGCCAGCGGTATTTGGCCCGGTTTGCTCAGCCCAGCGGATCAACCGTTGCGGTGTCCATTCGGCGTGCTCGCGGTGGCTCTTGGGCATGTGCTCGATTTGCGTGGTGTGGCGGCCTTTGTGCAGCGAGCGCAGATGGCTGGCCACGCGCGGGTTGGCGTTGAAGCACTCTACCGTTTGCGCCGTCAGGCGCACTTCAAGTTGGTGCTTCACCAACTGATAAGGCACCGAGTAGTAATGGCCGTCGACTTCGACGTGGTAGTCGATGTGCACCCGTACCTTTTTCCATTCGGCATAGACATAGGGATGTTCCGGCAGCGGTTGCAACGCCGGTTGGTCGATGGCCTCGAAGGTCGAGCGACGTGAGCCAGGTAGTTTCTTAAAGGGTTTTTGGTTAAGTCGATCCAGCAACAAACTGATCGCTGTGTTGAGTTCGCCCAGCGAGAAAAACTGGCGGTTGCGCAAGACCGCCAAAATCCAGCGTTCGACCACCTGCACTCCGACCTCAACCTTGGCTTTGTCCTTGGGTTTACGCGAGCGAGCGGGTAACACGGCGACCCCGTAATGCTCGGCCAAATCACGGTAGCTGGGGTTGATGTCCGGCTCGTAGCGATGCGCTTTGCTGACGCCGCTGCGCAGATTGTCCGGCACCAGTATCTCCGATGTCCCACCGAGAAAAGCGAAGCAGCGCACGTGCGAGCCCAGCCAGTCCGACAATTTCTGCGACCAGGTGGCTTCCGCAAATGTATAGCTGGAGGCGCCCAGCACGGCGACGAAGATTTGGGTCTGACGGATCTCACCTGTGCGCCGGTCGATGACCGACACGGTCTGGCCTGCGTAGTCGACGAACAACTTTTCGCCTGCGCGGTGCTCTTGGCGCATGACCACGTCGATCTTGGCGGCCCACAACCGGTAGTGCTCGCAGAACCAGCTGTACTGAAAACCTTGGGGCTGGCTGAGGCGGTACTCTTGCCAGAGCAGAGCCAGCGTGACACCGGGACGGCGCAGTTCAGCGTGAGCCTTTGCCCAATCAGGTATCGGACGTTGATCACTGGGAACCGCAGGCGGTGGTGGGAAAAGACGTCGTTGCAGCTCGGTATCGGTCAGAGCCGAGGGCCAAATCAGCCCGCTGGCAGCAAAGCGATTGAGATAGTTACCGACGCTGGCTCGACTCACTTGCAAGCTGACGGCGATCTGGCGAGCAGACAGGCCGACCTCGAATTTGAGACGTAATACTTCTCGAATCTTACGCATGGATAACCTTTCCACGACGACCTCTTTGCTTCGACAAAAGAGGTCGATAGTAGTGAATTAATCCTGCGTCACTGCCTGCCTTAAGGGTGGCCGGATGTGCGTGGAATAGGTGGCCGGATCACCGTGGAATCAGTGGCCGGATGTTCATGGAATAGGTGGCCGAATGGCCGTGGAATCCCCAACTACGCGGCGCACAAACACGCAAAAGTGAAGGCTTGGCTGGCGAAACATCCGCGTTTCCATGTGCACTTCACTCCGACCTCAAGCTCCTGGATGAACATGGTCGAGCGGTTTTTCAGGGACATTACTGTGTTCTTGCGCGACGGTAGTTTCTGCTCGGCACGTGAGCTGGAAAGCTCGATTACCACCTTCCTGGAATTACGAAACGCGCAACCGACCCGGTACATTTGGAACGCAAAGGGAGAGGAGATTTTGAGCAAGATCCGGCGAGCACGCGATGTGATGGACGCGCAGATGGAAGGGTAAGATATTTCGAAAACAGTACACTAGGAGCGTGGTGACCGACTTCCAGTTCGTCCATGGCTGAGACTGCTGGAAACCCAAGCTGTTTAAGGAAGAGTCAGCCCGGGAGCATAGGAGGGCGGAGAACTCTACCCCTACAAATGAAGGGTGGGCAAGAAAAAACCCAAGGACTCGTTTTGCGTAAAAAAGCAGCTCGTCGGAGTTTCTCAACCCATTTTTCATTTCTCGTCAGTTGGGTGAGTGCTACACTCGCCGGCTTTTACATATCCCCGTGGCAGTTCTGAACTTATGCGCACCATTCATGAAAATAGCTTGCAGGCAGCACTAAAAGCTTGTAAAGGAAGTTTCATATCAGTCGGGTTTTTCAGCTTGTTTGTCAATGCTCTGATGCTTGTCCCTACTTTCTATATGCTTCAAGTCTATGGTCGGGTGGTGACGAGTGGCAGTATTTCGACGCTGGCCATGCTGACAATCATTATGGTTGTCTTGACTATCACGACCGGCCTGCTTGAATGGATCCGTTCGCGCATCATGATCCGGGTCAGTACCAAGCTAGACGTGATCCTGAGTCGTGATGTCTACCGCGCCAGTTTCAAACAGGCACTTGCCACTGGTGGTATGAATGCATCGGCGCAACCTCTCGCTGACCTGACTAGCTTGCGTCAGTTCTTGACGGGCAATGGTGTGTTCGCATTTTTTGATGCTCCCTGGCTGCCTATTTATGTCGCAGTCATGTTCATGTTCCACCCTTGGTATGGATGGGTGGCGATTGGTTCCGCGATTATTCTGGTCTGCCTGGCCTACGCCAACGAGAAAGTGACCGGAAAGACTATTGCTGACGCCAACAGAGAAAACATGTCCGCTAGCCTCTACACCACTAAGAACCTGCGCAATGCCGAAGTGATCGAGTCCATGGGGATGCTCGATACCTTGATCAATCGTTGGTCGTCGCGTCAGAAGAAAGTTCTGCTTCTGCAATCGGTGGCCAGTGATAACGGCGGTGTAATTACTTCGCTGTCCAAGACCTTCCGCGTCATGGTGCAATCGCTGATTCTCGGTCTGGGGGCCTATCTTGCGGTCAACCATGAAATCGCTCCGGGTCTGGTCATTGCTGGCTCCGTATTGTTGGGCCGCGCCCTAGCACCAATTGATCTGATCATTGGCAGCTGGAAAGGTTTCATTGCTGCACGTGGGCAGTACGGCCGTCTCAACGAAATTCTCGACAAGCTGCAGTCTGAGCCTCAGCGCATGTCTTTGCCTGCGCCAGAAGGCCATGTACTGGTGGAAAACGTTATTGTTGGTCCGCCCAATTCTCGCGCCGCTATCCTTAAAGGCGTCAGTTTTGCCGTTCCTGCAGGCACGGTTGTCGGCGTCATTGGCCCGAGCGCGTCTGGTAAGTCAACCCTGGCGCGTGCGCTCTTGGGTATCTGGCCCGCTCAGCACGGCACGGTACGTCTTGACGGTGCCGATATCGTTAATTGGGATAAATCTGAACTAGGCCCATATGTTGGCTATCTGCCACAAGACATCGAGCTGTTTGAAGGAACAATCGGCGAAAACATCGCACGGTTTTCCGAAGTCGACCCGGAGAAGGTAGTCCAGGCGGCAAAAGTCTCGGGCGTTCACGAAATGATCCTAACGCTGCCCGATGGTTACGACACCGTCATTGGTGGCGATGGCGCCAACCTGTCCGGTGGACAGCGTCAGCGCATCGGTTTGGCCCGTGCGATTTACGGTACGCCAAAACTGATCATCCTCGATGAACCCAACTCGAACCTTGACGAGGTAGGCGAGCGTGCACTGGCCTATGCCCTCGATTACTTGAAAGCGACGGGGGCGACCGTCTTCGTCATCACTCACCGCACCAGCATTTTATCTCAGCTTGATCGCTTGCTTGTCATGAGCGACGGTCTCGTCAGCATGTACGGGCCGACGGCGCAAGTGATGGCCGAACTCAGTGCGAAAGCAAAATCTCAACAAAAAGCAACCGCCGTTGCTACCGCAGGCGCAGCGCCTTCTAGCGTCTGATAGGAAGATGTCGATGAACCGAAATATGATTATTACCGCCGCCGACAACTTCCACGACTTGCCAACTTCTGATCGAAAATCCCGCCGTCTGGGCTTTGGCATTATTTTTGTGGTCTTCGGCATCTTCGGAACCTGGGCTGCCGTCGCACCGCTGGACAGCGCTGCCAATGCCCCTGGTGTCGTGACCGTGCAAACCTACCGCAAGACGGTTCAGCATCTTGAAGGCGGCATCGTCAAGGAATTGCTGGTACACGATGGAGATACCGTCAAGGCGGGCGATCCGCTGATCGTCCTTGATGACTCCCAGGTGGGTGCCGAGTATGAGATGAACCGTGGTCAGCTGGTTGCGGCCAAAGCCACCGAAGCACGGTTGCGCGCTGAGCGTGATGGCAAAACCACAATCGACTTCGGTGACGTGATCGAGCATGACACCAAGCGCGGGCAGGAAGCCCAGATGAGTGAGGCCCAGGTGTTCAATGCACGGCGCAACTCGCGCATGGGTGAAACGGCCGTGCTGCAGGAACGCATAGGCCAGTTGAATGAGCAAATCAAGGGCCTGGGGGCCATGATCGCCACGAAAAACAACCTCGGAAAGTCCTACACCGGTGAAATCATCGAGCTACGGGACCTTCTGTCCCAAGGGTTTGTCGACAAGCAACGGTTGCTGGAGCAGGAGCGCAAGCTTGACATGCTCAAGTCCGAGATCGCCGATCATCAGTCGACCATAATCAAGACTCGCCTGCAGATTAATGAAACCCAGTTACAGATCGTGCAGTTGACCAAGGATTTCAACTCTGAGGTGGTCAAGCAGTTGGCTGAAGTCCAGACCAAGGTTTATGACCTGCAGGAACGTACCGCAGCCTACAATGACCGGCTGAGCCGTACCGTCATTCGTGCTCCGGATGACGGTATGGTCATCGGTATGACCGTGCACACCGTCGGTGGCATCGTGCGTGCGGCCACGCCGCTGATGGACATCGTACCGTCGGTGTCCGACCTGATTGTAGAGGTGCATGTGCAACCGGTCGACATAGACCGTATAGGCGTTGGCAAGACGGCACGGATCCGCTTCAGCGCTTTTAATAGCGCCACCACTCCAGAAATCGAAGGTGAGGTTATCCAAGTGTCGGCGGACCGTCTGACCGACGAACGTACCGGCGCGGCTTACTACCTGGCGCGTATTCGCGTGACCGAGGAAGGCGAGAAGAAGCTGGGGGACCGCAAGCTGGTGCCGGGGATGCCCGCCGATGCACTGATCAATACCGGCAAGCGCACCATGCTGCAGTATCTGATACAGCCTGCGCGCAATGCTATTTCTGAATCGATGATCGAGGAATGATCTTGCGCCTATTTCCATATTTGATTTTGGGGATACTGGTGCTGCCGGTGCATGCTGTTGAGCTGAAAACCGCAGAGCCGTCCAAGTCAAAGCCTGCACCTACCAGTGTCAGTGCCAATGAGTACTCGGCTGACTTGATGTTGCTGTATCGCGAATCGCGTCTTGAAGACCCTCGCGTACTGGCGGCTTACGCCCGTGCGAAGGCGGGTAAAGAGCATGCGCGTGAAGCGTTCGGCTCGCTGTTGCCTCAAATCACGGCCAATGCGGGTGCCAACCGTATCAAGCAGAGCAATATCCTCACTGACCAGATCTACAATAGCGAAAACTACAGCCTCAACTTGACCCAGGCCATATACAACAAGGCTGCTTGGGAGAACTATCAAAAGTTTAAAAGCGCTGCTAAACAAACTGAGTCGGAAACCGAAGAGGCCCAGGCTGAAGCCACCGTCGATCTGGCCCAGCGCTATTTTGCAGCATTGGCTGCCGATGATGAGCTTGAACTGGTTCAAGCTGAGCTGCGTGCCACGCAAAAGAACCTCGACCGGGTTAACGCCCTGTACGAGAAGAAACTTGCCATGATCACCGATATGCTCGAGATGAAGGCTCGTGTCGACTCCCTGCTTGCCCAGGAAGTGGATGCGCGCAATCAGGTTCGTCTGACCCGTGTTGCATTGTCGGAAATCGTCGGGCGTCCGGTCACGGAGAGGCTCAGTCGCATCCGTACTGATGTTGAATTCAAGGTCTCGGACGAAAGCCTGGATACTTGGGTGCGACAGGCAGTAATCGACAACCCGTCGCTCAAATCAACGATCAGTGGTGTTGATGTGGCTAATGCTGCTGTGCGCGGTGGCAAAGGGGGACACTATCCAACGTTAAGCCTGAACCTGAGCGCACAAAATACCAACGAAGGTTATAACAACGCTCTGGCGCCCAAGACTGACAGTTATGTGGCTGGTCTGCAGTTGTCAGTCCCTATTTATAGTGGCGGTTCCACTTCGGCACGAGTACGCGGACTGGTGCAGGATCAAATATCTGCGGAACAACAGATGGAGGCCACCCGTCGTCAGGTCGTTAAAGAAACCACCAATGCATATTTGACCGCTGATTCAAGTGTTGAAAAAATACGCGCGAACCACAATGCCTTGGCTTCTGCTTCGCAATCAAGCGTTGCATCGGAAAAAGCGTTTGCCTACGGTGTGGTTAATGCCGTGGATGTTTTGACCAGCGTACAGAACGAGTTCAAGGCTCGTCGCGACCTGCTCAAAGCACAGTATGACTTCATCACCAACTTGTTCATCCTCAACCGTTGGGCTGGCAAGTTGTCTGATAAAAGCGTCGAAAGCGTCAACGTATGGTTGAGCAACAACGGTAAAACTGACCCAGTCCCCGACCGGAACTCGAAGCAATGAATGCAACCAGAAAATCAGTAATTATCACAGGCATCACCGGTCAGGATGGGGCCTACCTCACCCAGCTGCTGCTGGAAAAGGGCTACAAGGTCTATGGCACTTATCGCCGCACTAGCTCGGTCAACTTCTGGCGCCTGGAAGAGTTGGGTGTGGCCTCCCACGAGAACCTTGAGTTGGTCGAACACGACCTTACTGATTTGAGCGCTAGTATCCGCCTGCTTCAGAAAGCCGAGCCGTCGGAGGTTTACAACCTCGCGGCCCAGAGCTTTGTGGGCGTGTCCTTCGACCAACCGCTGACCACCGCTGAAATCACCGGTTTGGGCGCCGTTAACCTACTCGAAGCCATCCGTATCGTTAACCCGAAAATCCGCTTCTATCAGGCGTCAACCTCGGAAATGTTCGGTAAGGTCCAGCAGGTTCCACAGACAGAAGCCACTGACTTCTATCCGCGCAGCCCTTACGGTGTAGCTAAGCTCTATGCACACTGGATGACCATCAACTACCGAGAGTCCTATGGAATCTTTGGCTCTAGCGGCATCCTGTTCAACCATGAGTCGCCACTGCGTGGCAAAGAATTTGTGACCCGCAAGATCACTGACGCCGTGGCGCGTATTTCCCTTGGCCTGCAGGATCGCCTGGAACTGGGCAATATGGACGCTAAGCGTGACTGGGGTTTCGCCAAGGAATATGTCGAAGGCATGTGGCGCATACTGCAAGCTGGCGAACCGGATACCTTCGTCTTAGCCACCAACCGCACTGAATCCGTCCGTGACTTCGTGTCCATGGCATTCAAGGCCGTTGATATCAATCTGGAATGGAAAGGTAGTGCTGATCAAGAGCACGGTATTGACGTCCAGACCGGCAAGACAGTGATTCAGGTCAACCCCAAGTTCTACCGTCCAGCCGAAGTCGAGCTCCTGATAGGGAACCCGGAAAAAGCCAAGCGTGTACTGGGGTGGGAAGCCAAGACCAGTCTGGAGCAACTGTGCCAGTTGATGGTTGACGCCGATCTGGAACGTGTTAAAAACGGTAAATCCTTCTAAGTGACACATGTGCCGCCCGCCGCTGGGGCCTTTTGCTCTGACGGCGTGCGTGCATGCTTCTGGTGAGTCGTATCTTTACCCATTCGCTGTATGCAAAACATCCATCGCCCTTGATGAAATCCGTATCGTCTGTAAACCCTCTTTTCCAGAACACACTCAGCTGTGGGAGGCATCGCCGAACCTGTCGGAGCCAACTGGTTGTCGAGTCGGTAGACCTGGCTTATTTCATCAAGTTTCTCGCCAACAAATCGGCTCCTACGGATGTTCATTCCATTTCAATTGGTGGAATCTCTCTCCCATGAATCGCCTTCTGTTTGACGCCACGCGCCTGCTGGAATCCGGTCTGCACACGGGTATTCAGCGTGTCGTGCGCTGCCTGCTGGCCGCTGCTCAACGTCAATTTAGCGATCGGGATTACCAGGTGCTGCCGGTTACGTTCGACGGTGATCAATGGCAGGCTTTTGATCACTTGGCGCCGCATCCCTGTCAGGGTCTGGGTGTTCATGCGCAAGGCGCGGGTCAGCTGATCGAGCCCGGCGACGGCGATGTCCTGTTGTTGTTCGATGCGTCCTGGTACGCCAACCCATGGCCGGCGGTGGATGCTGCGCTGGCTCGTGGCGCGCGTTTGGTGGGCATGGTTCACGACCTGCTGCCCCTGGAGCACCCTGAGTGGTTTCGCGAAGGCCTCAAGCAACGCTTCAGTCAGCACCTCTACCAACTCGCTGAACGCGCCGAACAAGTGTTTGTACCCACTCAGGCAGTACGCAGCCGCTTGCTGGCGCGTCTGGCACAGCATGGCCTACAAAAGACGGTCAACGTCCTGGCCCATGGTGGCGACTTCTGCACTTTGATGCCCTCGGCCGAGCAAATCGAAAGCTACAAGGATTTGCTGCCTGCCCCGGCCACGGCAGACGATCCGCTGTATCTGGTTATTGGCACTCTGGAGCCCCGCAAAAACCACAATCTGGTACTCGATGCGTTCGACGCGTTATGGGCGCAGGGCAAGCAGCCACGTCTGCTGTTCGTGGGCAGCGTCGGTTGGCAGGTTGACCGGTTGCTTGAGCGTCTGCAAAATCACCCGCTGCTCAATCAGTACCTGTTTCACGCGGCCAACCTGAGCGACCCAGCGTTGCTCTGGCTGATCCGCAACGCCACTGCTCTGATCTATGTGCCCAGAGACGAAGGTTTCGGGCTTCCCGTGCTTGAAGCTTCGATGCAGGCCTGTCCTGTCATTGCCGCCGATATTCCGGTGTTGCGCGAAGCTGGCCGGCACTGGCCCTGTTACATTGAGCCAGGCTGCCTCCCCGAACTTATCCAGGCCATCGACACTTTTGCCCAGCGTAAAACGGCTCAGCTCTTTTATCGCACCTGGGATGACGTGGCCCTACAACTAGGAACTTTCCTGAATATGGCGAGCCGAACACAATGAAAGCGACCTTGTCAGTTTTCTCTTTATTGAAAGATGTACTGCGTTTTCGAGGGTTGATCTACGCCATTACCCTGCGCGAAATAAAGAGCCGTTATGCCGGTTCGACGTTCGGTGCCTTATGGCTGGTCGTACCCCCGATCTTCATGGTCTTCATCTATACCGTGATCTTCTCGCGCCTCATGCAGGCGCGCATGCCAGGTATCGAACACCAATACGCTTACAGTATCTACTTGTGTGCCGGCCTGATCATCTGGAACCTGCTGCTGGAACTGGTGCAGCGCGGCAAAGGGGTGTTTCTTGAGCACGCCAACCTGATCAAGAAGTCCAGTTTCCCAAAATTCATTCTATTCATTCCAGTGATCGCCACCGCCGCGCTGAATAGCCTGATTCTATTGGTGCTGGTGATCAGCTTCATGTTGGTTTCGGGTTACCCGATCATGCCGACGATTTTGGTCATGGTGCCGATCCTGGCGATTACCGTGCTGCTTGGCATTGCGGTCGGTGCACTGCTGGCGACCCTGAACGTTTTCTTTCGCGATATCGGGCAATTGTCCGACGTGTTTTTCCAAGCTCTGTTCTGGGCCACGCCTATCGTTTACCCTCTGAGCATTCTATCCGAACGGGTCCAGTGCTTTCTGTCATGGAATCCGGTGTTCCCACTGGTATTGACCGCGCAACGGGCGCTGTTGGGCGAAGCAGTGGGG
Organism: Pseudomonas sp. UMAB-08; assembly: GCF_900095225.1. Lineage (GTDB taxonomy): Bacteria > Pseudomonadota > Gammaproteobacteria > Pseudomonadales > Pseudomonadaceae > Aquipseudomonas. Next base: position 75,060 of record NZ_LT607431.1, on the reverse strand, counting down.
ATGCGGTCGTTGATCTATCCACTGGTTTTCGGCCTTATCGTTTTCCTCCTGGCTGTGCTGCTGTACAAGCGTAGCTACAACGACCTACTCGATCAGATCTGACATGACTATTCTCGTAGACCAGGTAGGGAAGGCCTATCCAAAACTTAAAGGCCGCTGGCACGCACTGGGCACGTGGCTCGGGCTGTGCAAGCGCGATCAGAACTGGATCATCTGCGACGTCAGCTTCAAGGTCGGGCAGGGCGAGTCAGTGGGCATTATTGGCGTCAACGGTGCCGGTAAAAGCACGCTGCTCAAACTCATCACCGGCACCGCGATGCCCACCGAAGGCACTATCACCACCACCGGGCGCATTGCTGCACTGCTGGAGTTGGGTATGGGCTTTCACCCTGAATTCACGGGTCGCCAGAATGTGGCCCTGGCCGGTCGCATGCAGGGGCTGGAGCGCGATGAAATCATCGAACTGATGCCCTCCATCGAAGCCTTCGCCGAAATCGGCCATTACTTCGACATGCCGGTACGCACCTATTCTTCCGGGATGTTCGTGCGCCTGGCGTTCAGCGTCGCCACCGCCGTGCGACCGGAAGTGCTGATCGTCGATGAAGCGCTGGCCGTGGGCGATGCCTACTTCCAGCACAAGTCCTTTGCGCGGATTCGTGACTTTCGCGAGCAGGGCACCACCTTGTTGTTCGTCTCCCACGATCCAGGCGCTATCAAAAGTCTGTGTGATCGCGCCATCCTGCTGGGCGATCACAAGCTGCTTATGGACGGTCGCCCGGACGATGTACTGGATTTCTATAACTCGCTGATAGCCCGTAAGGAAGAAGGGTCGTTGCAGGCCCAAGCTGTTAACGCACCGTATGCCGGCCGCTCCGGAAACGGCAAGGCGCGCATCGAAGAGCTGACCATCAGCAGCAATGGCAAAGCCGCACACATGCTTGAAGTCGGCGCGCCGCTTACCCTGACCCTGAAAATCAAAGCCAACGAACCAATCTACGATCTATCCCTGGGCTTCATGTTCAAGGACCGCACCGGTTACGACATCTTCGGCACCAATACTTGGTTGCGTGGTGAACTGCGCGACCTGGGTGTCAATGCTGGGGTAGAGCAAACCCTGACAGTGACCATCCCTGCGCTCAACGTCGGCCCCGGCAGCTACAGTTTGACCCTGGCCCTGCATGGCGGTGCTGATCACATCGAAGACAACTTCGACTGGTGGGACAAGGCGGCCGTGTTCAACGTGACCGGGCACAGCGGTTACAAACACTTCGCAGGCGTGTGCGCGTTAGAGGCTTCGTTCAAGCTGGATTGAGAGAGACAGGGTCAACCACCCCGGCCTGAAGGCCGAGGCTTGCTAAAAGCCTGAGGTTGACCAGACCTCGCGCCGGAAGGCGCAGCGTTGTGCAGAAGAGTAGACCCACCGCCAGATGCTTCCTCAGTCTGGCGCTCTGGAAGTCACAGCAGCAGACAAGCCCCGGCTTGGCACGAAACGGGCTGTGACCGGTGAGCTCACTCACCACCTGCTGCACAACATGGTCGAGGGGAGCGGAGCCGCAAGGCTCTCGTCACAAGGCCCATAAGGGCAGCAACGCACCGGACGTTTTCCGGCAGGATTGACCCAGGAGCTGCAATGGCGGTATTTGTGCTGGACAAGTCGGGCAAGGCGTTGATGCCGTGCAGCGAGAAGCGCGTGAGGCTGTTGCTCGAGCGTGGACGTGCGCGGGTTCATCGCGTAGCGCCCTTCGTCCTCCGGCTCGTCGACCGCACGGTTGACTCCTGCACCGTGCAACCCCTGCGTATCAAGCTCGACCCCGGCAGCAAAGCCACCGGGCTGGCGCTGGTCCGAGACACTGACCATCTCGACGCCTCGACCGGAGAAATCCAGCGAGGTGCCGCCGCTCTCAACCTCTTCGAGCTGGTCCATCGTGGCCGGAAAATAAGCGAAACGCTGACCGCGCACCCCGCTTTCTGAACCGAACCCGTCCTGACGGCTGGCTGGCGCCGTTGCTGCAGCACAGGGTTGACACGACCAGGTCCTGGGTCAAGCGCCTCCGACGCTGCGCGCCGGTGATCGCTGTGAGTTCTGAGCTTGTGCGCTTCGACGTGCAAGCCCTGAAGAATCCGGAAATCTCCGGTGTCGAATACCAGCGCGGCACGCTGACCGGCTTCGAGGTGCGCGAGTACCTCCTGGTCAAGTGGAATCGGAAGTGTTGTTTCTGCGACGCCGAGAATGTGCCACTCAACATTGATCACCTGGTGCCCCGGGCGCGTGGCGGTTCGAACAGGGTTGCCTGTGTGCCCTGCAACACCCGCAAGGCGGCACTGCCGCTCGAGGTCTTCATCAAAGACAAGGCCCGCCTGGCGCGGATCCAGGCACAGGCCAAGCGGCCGCTTAAGGATGCTGCAGCGGTCAACGCGACGCGCTGGGCATCGGTGACGGCACTTACGTCCACGGAATTGCCTGTGGAACTGGCTCCGGTGGCCGCACTAAATTCAACCGTATGCAGCTGGGCATCCCGAAAACCCATGCCCTGGATGCGGCATGCGTCGGCGAGGTTGCCGCGGTCCAAGCCTAGCAAAAGCCTACCCTGACCGTGAAGTGCACCGGCCGAGGCAGTTACCAACGGATCCTGCTCGACAAGTTCGGCTTCCCGCGTGGCTACCTGACCCGCAGCAAGCGTGTGTATGGCTTCCAGACGGGTGACCTGGTGCGCACGGAGGTCCCGACAGGTAAGAAGACGGGCAGCCATATCAGGCGAGTCACCGTTCGGGGCACGGGGAGCGTCAATATTCAAGCCTCCGTCGATGTCGTACAAGGTATATTGCACACCGCCACTGCCGGCTCATTCAACGTAGCGATGGCTACGGTTACTCAAGGATAGCTTTTCCAAAAGGAGATGCGAGAACTGGGACAGCGTTGCTGTCAGCGCTATCCCTCCCCGGCCAGAAGGCCGAGGTTTCCCGCGCAAAAGGATGATCGATACCATGCTTACCTACGAACAGGTCTTGCAGCAAGCGATAACCCTGCATCGTGCCGGGCAATTGCAGGAGGCTGAGCGCCTGTATCGAGCCATCCTACAAGCCCTGCCTCACCATCCCAATGCCAACCATAACCTTGGCCTTTTGGCCCTGATCACTAATGCGCCCACAGTGGCACTGCCATTGTTCAAGCGCGCGCTGGATGCTGACCCTAGCATCGAGCAATTCTGGCTGAGCTATGTGCAGGCCTTGATTGGCGCGGGTCAGCTTACTCAGGCCGAGCAACTGCTGGGCGCCGCCCCGTGCAATACAGGCAGTCCCTCAACAGTCGATTCACCGCTGTTTTACACGCTGCTCGCGTCCCCGATGAAATGGACCAATTGGCCAGTCTGTTTGAGCAGGGCCGCTGGGATGAAGCGGTTGTTGCGGTAAGGTCGGTGCTTGAGCGACTGCCCGGCGACGCCAATGCACTGGGCAATCTGGCGGTGATCCTTCGTCATCAGGGCAAGTTGCAAGAGGCCGCTGCGGTCTATCAGCAGGCCATTGACCTACACCCGAACTCAGCAGACGTGTACTCCAATTTTTGCGTCTGCCTGCTGGCTCTCAATAACCCGGGACAAGCCCTGAGCATGGCTGAGCAGGCATTGCTTATCGCCCCCGCGCATCTGGGCGCGCTAGTCAATCGCGGCAATGCTCTCAAGGCGTTGGACCGCCTGGACGAAGCGATCAGCACTTATCGCCAAGCGCTGGGCATTAACCCTGTACTGTTTCCGGCATTGATCAACCTAGGTGCGGTGCTTAATCAGCAAAACCTGCCATGCCAGGCACAAATACATGCCGAACAGGCGCTGGCAATCAACCCAGATGATCCCGATGCACTGATGATCCTCGGTACAGCTCGGCAAAAACAAGGTTACGTTGAGGATGCTATTAGTGCTTTTCGCCGGGTCATCGTCTTGCGGCCCGACGACGTCAAGACTCACAGCACTTTGTTGTTTCTGTTAATGCACGATGAAATGCAATCGCCCGCCGAGATCCTGGCCGCGCATATCGGGTTTGCCGACTGCTTTGAAAAACCGCTACGCACTCATTGGCAAGCCCACGGCAATAATGGTGATCCGCAACGCCGCTTGCGTGTTGGGTTTGTTTCGGGAGATCTGCGCAACCACGCCGTTGCGCACTTTGTCGAGCCGGTCTGGGCCAGACTCGACCCGGCCGTTCTGGAGTTGTGGGTGTATGCCAATAGCCCACTGGAAGACGCCATAACCTTGCGCTTGCGCCAGCTCGTGCCCCACTGGCGCAAAGTGGCCGCGCTGAGCGATGACGAGCTGGCCGCGCAAATTCGTGCCGATGGCATCGACATCCTGATTGACCTGTCAGGGCATACCGAATTCAATCGGTTGCTGACCTTTGCGCGCAAACCGGCACCGGTGCAGGCCACTTGGATTGGCTACCCCGGTACCACGGGGATGAGCGCCATCGACTACCTAATCTGCGACCCGTTCAACGCACCCCATGGCCTTTACGAGCGTTACTACACTGAGCGCTTCGCCCGCTTGCCGTCCACCGGCGCGTTTGCTCCAGCTCCGAGCGCGCCGCCGGTTAACGCGCTGCCCGCCCTGCACAACGGCCATATCACCTTTGCCAGCTTCAATCGCATCAGCAAATTGGGCGATGCTGTGTTCGCGGCCTGGAGTCGGGTGCTGTGCGGCGTGCCGGGTTCGCATTTGCTGTTGGGGCATGTAGACACCGACGCCTTGGGTCAGTACCTGATCGCACGGTTTGCCCAGCACGGTATTGCACCCGAACGGGTTCGGGTTCTGCCCCGCGTCAGTCTCAATGAATACTTGGCCCTGCATCAGCAGGTCGACATCATCCTTGATACCTGGCCGTACACAGGCGGCACCACCACCAATCATGCGTTGTGGATGGGCGTGCCGGTGGTCACTTTACGCGGTCCGTCTCGCGCACACTGCCAGAGTGCGGCGGTATTGGGGCGTACCGGGCTGGGCGACTGGGTAGCCGATGATGTGGAAAGCTTCGTGCGCCTGGCCGTTCAGCACGCCACCGACCTTGACGCGCTGGCCCGTTTGCGTGCAGGCATGCGTGCCCGCTGGCAGGCCTCGCCGTGGCGGCAGGCAACCACTGTTGCGCGCGGTCTTGAAGTCGGTTTGCGGATGATGTGGCAACGCTGGTGCGCCGAGCTGTCAGCCGAGCATTTCGAGGTGCCGGTCGAGGCTGTATGGTCGAGAGACGAGCGTGTCTGACATGACGCTGATTCCCGTACTGGTTCCCGACCTTCCAACCGCTGAAATGCTGCTGCCGTGGCTGAGGCGCATTGACGCGACACACTGCTACACCAACTTCGGGCCACTGGTTCATGAGTTTGAAGCGGCCCTGAGCAGCCAATGGCCCGCCGCGCAGGTCGTCAGCTTCAGCAGCGGCACTGCAGCGCTGGAAATAGGTATCGCGGTCCTGAACTTAGCCCCTGCAAGCCAAGTGCTGGTGCCCGCGTTCACCTTTGCAGCCACGGCCAGTGCGGCAGTGCGTAACGGTTTACAGCCGATTTTTTCCGACGTCGCGCCGGGCACCTGGCAACTGACACCTGACATCGCTCGTCGCGTTGCGCAACATCACGCTCTGGCGCTGGTAATACCTGTCGCGACCTTTGGCTGCCCGGTTGACGTTGAGGCATGGGATGCCTTCGTCGAAGAAACCGGCATCCCGGTCTTGATCGATGCTGCTGGTGCTTTCGGTAATCAACGGATTGGCGCTCGGGCCAGCGTGGCCTTCAGTTTTCACGCCACTAAACCGTTTGGCATTGGGGAGGGTGGCGCACTGGTTACTCGCGATACTACCTTGGCAAAGAGTGTTCGACGCTTATCGAACTTTGGCTTTGAGAACGCGGTTGTGGAAGTGCTGGGCACCAACGCTAAACTCTCCGAATACGCCGCCGCCATCGGTCTGGCGCAATGGGCTTGTTGGCCCGAGCAAAAGGCGCTCCGTCAGGGACTTTGGCAACGTTATGCCACGGCATTGCGTATTGTGCCAGGCGTCAGGCTGTAGCAGGGTTTTGCCGCCTCTGACCTGCCTGCAACCTTGAGCATCGGCCTGTCTGCGCCTGTCGCTGGTGTGGTTTCGATACTGGCAGGGATGGGCATTCAGACCCGCCGCTGGTACTGTCCGTCCCTGCAACACCACCCGGCGTTCGCTCGTTGCATGACGTGTGGGCCCGACGGCGATGAGCTGCCGGTCACCGCATACTTGAGTGAACAGACCGTGGGTGTGCCCTGGTTCGCGGGGATAACCCCAGCCCAGTGCGAGCGAGTGGTGTTTGCCTTGCAGCAAGCTCTTGGCGACTTTGAATAACCTGTAGTGGGCAACGGATGCAGAGTAGAAAAACAGAGCCGGGTAAAATCACCGATGTCGTGCTATTTGGCGCCGATACCTTCGCCAGTCTTGCCTGGTTTTGCCTGACCAACGACAGCCTCTATCGAGTACAGGCGTTCACCGTAGATGCCTCGTATCGGTCAGTCTCCAGTCATGAAGGCTTGCCCGTAGTGTCTTTTGAAAACCTTAGCGAGCACTACCCGCCCGATAAAGTCCGCCTGTTGTTTCCCCTAGGCTACCATGCCATCAATGGCCTGCGCCGCGACCGCTATCAGCAGGCCAAAGCTATGGGGTATGAGTTCATCAGCTATGTCTCCAGCCGTGCTAGCACCTGGCCGGATCTGCACATAGGTGAAAACAGCTTGATCTATGAACACGCTATCATTCAGCCGTTTGCTCGAATTGGCAGTAACGTCATCATCCGCAGCGGCGCGCATATCTCCCATCACTGCCAGGTGGCCGACCATGCCTTTGTGGCGGCGGGTGTCACTCTGGGCGGCAATGTGGTGGTGGGTGAGCAAGCGTTTATTGGCCTTGGCGCGGTGCTGCGCGATGGCCTGCGTATTGCTGAGCGCAGCTTTATCGGTGCCGGTTCCGTAGTGCTCAAAGACACCGAAGCCGATGGTGTGTATGTCGGTAACCCGGCGCAGAAAATCGCCCGCACCGCCCTGCAAGTCACCGGAGGCTGACATGCGCATCGGCACCCCGCTGATCCTCAACCTGGCCTGTACCGGCGCGATTCCAACCCGCCCAATGAGTCCTTACGTGCCCCTCAGCCAAGGCGAAATAGTTGAAGACGTGGCGCGTTGCCTTGAGCTGGGCGTGCAGATGGTGCACCTGCATGCCCGTGATGCTCAAGGCGTGCAGACGCCCAATCCCGATGCGTATGGGCGCCTGATCGAAGACATCCGCCGACTGCCCGGTGGCCGCCAGGCGCTGCTGTGCGTCACCACCAGCGGGCGGTATACCGCCGATGTCGAAACCCGTGCACGCGTACTGGACCTGGACGGCGGGGCTCGCCCCGACATGGCCAGCCTGACCCTCAGCTCGCTCAACTTCGCCCAGTCGGCCAGCGTCAACGCCCCCGACACCATTCGGGAACTGGCGGCGCGTATGCAAGCCAAGGGTATTCGGCCGGAGCTGGAAGTGTTTGATCTGGGCATGGCCAACTTCGTCCGCGTGCTATGCAAGGAAAACCTCATCACCCGACCGTTGTACGTTAACGTCATGCTGGGAAATATCGCCGGAGCACAGGCCGACGCCCTGCAGTTGGCTGCGATCCTCGCTGCCTTGCCCGAAGACTGCATCGTGTCCATCGCCGGTCTGGGCCGCAGCCAACTGACCGCCACCGGCCTGGGCCTGCTCCTAACTGACGGCGTACGCATCGGTCTGGAAGACAACCTCTGGCTCGACACCCAACGCACCCAACCGGCCAGAAACTGCACGCTGATCCAACGCACCCTGCGCCTGGCCGCAGAATTGGAACGCCCCCTGGCGACTGCAGAGCAAGTTCGTACTCGTCTGGGCGTTTGACTGTTGTAGCCAACTTGTTGGCAAGCGACGCTGACGCCCGGTGTCAGGGATATCAGGCCCCTCCCGTCGGGCTCTTACCAAGGAAATATCTCACAGCCACCCATGCAACGCTCGAATCAAAAACAAATCACCTCCCACCCAGCCCTTCACCTGAGTAGAATGGTCTCCTTCTTATTCTCGAAGTAACGCCCTTCAATAGCGTTACGAACTCATCAGCATGTACTGGCTATTAACCGGTCTTGAACGCAAATAATGACTATCGATCTTAAAAAACTGCAAAAAGACATCGTGGCTGAAGTCAATCGTCGCGAATATGAGCGTGTTTCAGCCAATGCAGACGCGTCTGCGTCCTCCGCCAATCTGCCCAACGATCTGGTCCGGGCTTTCGAGCCGATGGAGATTGAGGGGTATTTGCCGCTGGCCCCAGAGCGGCACACTCCTTCTATAGCCGCTGAAACCATCGGCAACGAGCAACCTGCTCAGGCGCAGATTCCACCGCCGAGCCTGTACAGCAAGTTGCGTGGCGTGCCGGTGATCGGCAAGTGCATCGGTCACCCCAGGGTTATGGGTTTTTTAACCCGTGTCCGTCAGCGTCCCGGTGGCGCGTCGGTGAAGAACGTCGTCATCCTGTTGGTGCGTGCCGTGGTCTATCGCATTCCCGGGGTGCAGCGTATCGTTTGTATAGGCAAGGCCTTGAGGTACATGCCCGAGCGCATGACCGCCCTTGAATACCACATCGCCGACGGCAACACGCGCCTGCGCAACTTGGGTCTGCAGATTCAGAACCAGACCAATCAAAGCCTGTACACCCACGCCCTGGCCATCGAGCAAAACGAGCAGTATCTGATCACGCGTCAACAGCGCATGGAACAACGTCAGCGCGAACTGTCTGTGATGCTGTCCCAGGTACAGATGTCAGGCGCCAAACCGATCTTCGCGGTGCGGGCCGAAGAAGAATCGGGCATGCCGCCGGAGTTGTACCTGGAATTTGAAGCCAACTTCCGTGGCTCCAAGGAAATGATCCGCGAGCGCCTCAAGGCCAATCTGCCGTACTTCCAGCCCAACGCTGCGTTGTTTTCCGAGCCGTTGTTGGATCTTGGCTGTGGCCGTGGAGAATGGTTGCAACTGCTTAAAGAAGCCGATATCCCGGCTATTGGCGTGGATACCAACACCGCCATGATCCAGTGCTGCACCGATGCCGGCTTGGAAGCCTACGTCGGCGATGCCCTGCAATACCTGGCCGCTATGCCGGCCAACAGCCTCAGTGGCCTGACCGCATTCCACATCATCGAGCACTTGCCGCTGCATGTGTTCATCAGTCTGATCGACGAAGCCCGTCGCGTGGTACGCCCCGGTGGTGTGGTGCTGTTTGAAACACCGAACCCGGAAAACCTTATCGTCGGCGCCTGCAACTTCTATATCGACCCGACGCACCGCAACCCGATGCCGCCAGCATTGGTTGGGTTTCTACTCAAGGCACGTGGTTTCGAGCGAGTCGAGATCGACCGTCGTCACCTCGGCGATCCGGCTTTGCACCTCAAAGGCAGCGACGAAGCGATCACCGGCCCTCTCAATCGACTGCTGTTTGGCGCGCAAGACTATGCAGCCATCGGCTATGCGCCTGAATAAGACTGAACTGACCTCATGCATCTAATTATCTGCAACGAACGTCTGCTGTTTCGCTTCGGTGTCGACCGCGTCCTGCTGCTGCTCGCTCAAGGCCTCAAAGCGGCCGGCTGGCACATCACGTTCGTCGCCCAGCGCGCCAACCACGACGTGCTGCGCCGCATCACCGATGATATCCACACGCCGCCGCTGCACAACGGCCCGTACACTGAACTCGATCAAGTCACCGCCGAATGGTTGCGCGACAATCGCCATCATTTCGTTCCGGTCGGTCATGATCCTGTCGGCACCGTTGCCTTGATCGGAGGCTGGCCGTTCTATGCTTCCATCGCCGTGTTCCGTCAGTGGGGCATTCCTTCCGTGGCGCTTGATTGCGGAGGTGTGCCTTACGAAGACATGCAAGGCCCGGCGCGTCTGGTCCAGGAGCGGCTGCGCGCTCAGCGCCGCGAATTTCTGCCCGAAGCGCGGGTGGTCACGCCGATCAGCGACTTCGTTTCGCGCACCCAAAGCCTGCCCGATGCCGGCCTCGGTGTAGACATCGCAATGATCCACCTAGGCGCCGATCACTTGACCGGGGGCGTCGATCAGAGCCTCTGGCAATACGGCCATCAGGCTGAAAGCGCGAGCAGCGCGGTCGATGCCAACGACGGCCCGACCATCATCAACCTGGGTCGCTGGGAAACCGGCAACTATAAGAACAGCGAAGGCCTGTATCCGATTGCTCGGCAGATCATTGCCGTGCATCCAAAAGCGCGCTTCAGCGTGCTGGCCACCGCCGAAGAGCTGCAACTGCCCGATGACCTCAAGGATCACATCCTGCCGTTGGGCCACCCAAGCGATGCCGATCTGAACACTCTGATGGCCCGCGCGCAATTGGGCATCAGCGTTTCCCATTGGGAAGGCTTCAACCTGCCACTGGCAGAAATGCAGCAGCTGCGCAAACCGGTCCTGGTGCTGAACATAGGTGCTCACCCAGAAGTGGTCGCAGGTGAGCAACAGCTGTGCCGCGATGAAAACGACATTGCGGAAAAAGCCCTTCGCGTCCTCGCCGGTGAGCTGCTGGCCGGCCCTGAATGGGAAGCGCAGCTCGACACCTTCCAGCAGACCTTCACTTGGCAGCGCACCATCAAGGCCTATGCCGAACTGCTGGGCAGTCTGACGCCGGTTCAGGACCTGCCGGTGCCGCAACTGGTGATCGACACCAGCGCCTGCCTGCGCGACACCGCCAATACTGGCGTGGCGCGGGTAGTGCGTAGCCTGACCCGCAAACTGCAGGATTTTGGCCAGCCGTGGTTCGTGACTTGGAACGAAAACCTGCGCGCCTACGTATTGCCCACCGAAGGCGAGTACCAGAACCTGGCTCTGTATGGCGGGCCATTGCCCAACCCGAAGCATTACGTGCTGCCGCGTTCCCCGGCTCATGCGCCGCAAACACTAGCCAGCCTTGGTGGCCGTCACCTCAAGGGTGGCTGGCTGCTGCAAAGTGAAATTGTCTTCGAGCGTCAGGGCCCGGCCCGCCGTGAGGCTGCGCGGGAGCTTGGTCTGCAGGTCGCGGCGATCTTCTACGATGCGATCCCCGTGACCCATCCGGAGTGGGTCGCCGACATCAGCATTCGTGACAACCACGCCGCCTACATGTGCGGACTGGCTGAGTGCGACCGCGTGCTGCCGATTTCCCCGGACGCCGGCAAGCAACTGCAAGCCTTCTGGCAGCGGGAAAAAATCACCCCGCGTGCTCAGGTGCGCACCTGCTGGATCCCCGGAGAACTGACCGCCTCGCCACGCGCTACGACTCCGGCAGGCGCGCCCCGCGCCGGAGAGCCGTTGCGCATCCTTTGCGTCTCGACCCTGGAACCGCGCAAGAACCATAAAGTGCTGCTGGCCGCCGTCGCGCGTCTGGCCGCTGATTACCCGGATCTGGATTGGCAACTGGACATGATCGGCAACCGTTATGCCGGGGCCGACTACATCGTCGACGCCGTGCGCGAAGCCAATGCAGCCGACCCGCGTATCGTCTGGCATGGCGTGGTCAACGACGAAGTTCTCAACGACTACTATGCCCGCGCCCACGTCAGTGTTTACGCGTCGCTGGTTGAAGGCTACGGCATGCCCATCGTCGAAAGCCTGTGGCATGCGCGCCCGTGCATCTGCCACAACGGCGGGGTGATGGCCGAACTGGCAGCCGAAGGCGGCTGCTGTACCGTAGACATGACCGATTCTGCAGCCTTGGCGGCCATGATCCACGAACTAGCGACCCAGCCTGCGCAATACCTGAGACTGGCCCGCGAAGCCGTGGCGCGGCCGATCCTCACCTGGCGCAGCTACGCCCGCGAGCTGCTGCGGCAATTGGCCAGCCACAACCCGCGCCTCGCTCTCACGCCCTTGCCGCGTCAGTGGCAGCATTTCGTCATTGCGCCGGAACTGCCCCTGGTGGACGCACCGGGCCAACTGGCTCTGGCCACCTTGCTCAGCCATCGTCCCGCAGCCTGCGCCTTGCTCTTCGGCGAACACCCGGAGTGGCTCTCAGCGCTGGTCGGTCGGCATACCGTTCGCGCCTGGCAAGTGGCCGAAGGCGATAGCTCGGGTTCCATCATCAGCAACGGCACCCTCAGCCGCATCAATGCACCTATTAATGAAGCGCTGCCGCTGCTGCTCGACGAACTGCGCGACAACGAAATCGACATCGATCTGATCATCCTGGCCGCCGAGCCAGGCGACAGCCTCGAACTGCAGCACCTGCTTGGTACCCGAGTGACAGGGCAGGGCGCCCAAGGCCTTCTATTAATAGAAGGCGATCACGCCAGCGGTATTGCTCTGGCATTGGGCCTGGCCAGCGACGCCGATATCGAATTGCCCAACCTGCATGGCTATCGCTTCCCTTACGCAGCGGCAGGAACCGAGCAATGAAAGTACTGGTCATCTCCAACTTTTTCCCGCCTCACGTCATCGGCGGCGCGGAAATCATCGCTCATCATCAGGCCAAAGCTCTCGCGGACCGTGGCCATGATGTACGGGTGCTGGCCGGTGACAACAGCCATGGCTTGCCTGGCTATCCGATTCAGACCGAAGTCTTCGACGGCTTGCCCATCACCCGCGTGTCCTTGACCCAGCGCGACTTTGCACCGACTGGCAACAATGTTTCGCACCCCGGCGTTGAGCGCATCTTCCTCAAACTGATCGCAGGCTGGAAACCGGACGTGATCCACGCGCACCACATGGCAGGTCTGTCCCTGGGCATTCTGCAACTGGCCCGTGCCAACGGCATCCGCATCGCGCTGACCCTGCATGATCACTGGGGTTTTTGCATGAACAGCACGCGGATCACCACCCAGAACACCTTGTGCAATGACAGCACCCAGTGCCACAGCTGCCACGCCAACATCCATGACGACGACGTGCAACTACCGCAACGCATGCGTCAGGACTACCTGCGCTGGCAGCTCGACGCCGTGGATTACTTCATTTCCCCGAGTCGTTACCTGGCCGGTCAATACATCCTCAACGGCATTCCCGCTGAGCGCATGCATGTGATCGCCAACGGCATCGATCTGGAACGCTTCATCAATACTGCTCCGCCAGAGCCCGGCGAGCGCCTGAATATCCTGTTCACCGGCTACATGGGTGGCCATAAAGGCGTGCCGACCTTGCTCGAAGCCGTGGCCTTGTTGCCCCAGGAAAAGGTCCATCTAGACATGGTCGGTGACGGCCACATGCTAGCTAGCTATATAGCTAGCATTGAAAAAAACGCCCCTAATATCTCGGTCAAATTCTGGGGCCGACTGCCCAACGCCAGCATTGCAGAGCGCTTTGCCGAGGCCCACGTCTTCGTGCTGCCGTCGGTATGCCCCGAGAACCAACCGGTGACTATTACCGAAGCCATGGCCTGCGGTCTGCCGGTGGTGGCCTCGCGCATTGGCGGTATTTCCGAGCTGGTCGATGAAGGCCACACCGGCTGGCTGGCCGAGCCCGGCGCCGCCGCAGACCTCGCCGCGCGCCTGGGCTATTACATCGACAACCCAGAGCAGATCGTCGCGCACGGCAAAGCCAGCCGTGAGCGTATCCAGGCGTTTGCGTTTGGTTTGCAGATCGAGCGTATCGAAGCCTTGTTGTCTTCCCCAGTCACCGAGCGTAGCGAGTCGCTGCGCCTGATCGCCTGCTACGGCGCACCCCTAGACGCAACGTTCAGTACAGTGCTTGAAGAGGTTGCTCCGGTCCCTGCTAACAGGCCGCAACCTGTTACGCAGCCGTGCTTCATTCCTGTCAACTGGATCAAACCTGAAGCCGCCGAGCTGCTGTGGGTGTCTGATGCCGTGACAAATGACCCCGACACAGCACTGCAACACATTGCGGCTTATCGTGAGCTTGAAAAGCCCGTTGTGTTAGACGAGCGGAACATCTTCGTTGCGCGACATTCGGAGACCTCGCTACTCGTCCGTGGGAAAAATCAAACAGCCTTAGGCCTAAAGATTCTAGCAAACCTGCCGAAAGCTAGTATTGTGTGACGACGATGCGCGTAGGAAGGATCTGTGCGTTCCGTAAGGCAGGTATTGTAAGTCGCTCTTTTAGCTAAGAACTCCCTTTACATTTGATTTTGAATGCTGCTTAATTGGGCGCGGTACATGTCAAAATGACATGGTCAGCACCTACTAGTAGGTGGGGAATATAGGCTTTGGATTGTTCATAGATGAAATTTATTTATGGAAATTTCCTACAAAAGATCGCAATTTTTCCTACCGTACCGGCTGAGATGCACCACTACCTATGCTAAAGTGCCGCCCAAGGCTGCACGGAGTGCTGGGCAGCTGATAAGCGAGACAAAGATTGTCCGTTTGTGTATCAGCTTCTTTTATAATGAAACCTGGAGTAAACAATGGCTGCTTCCACCTACTTTGCACAAGTTCAACAACTGTACATCGCCTACTTCGGTCGTCCAGCTGACACCATCGGTCAGGCTTACTGGGCTGCCCAGATCGACGCATCTAACGGTAGCATCGCTTCCGTAATTGCTGGCTTCTCGGCTTCGACTGAATCTGCTGCCCTGTTCGGCAACAAGTCGACCATCGACAAAGTCACCGCGATTTACCAGAACGCATTCGGCCGTGCTCCAGAACCAGCTGGTCTGGCTTACTGGGTTGCTCAACTGGATTCCGGTAAAGTTTCGCAAGCTCAAGCTTCGTGGACCATCCAGCAATCAGCTGGTGCTGGCGACGCTGCTGCTGTTCAGAACAAACTGACAGCTGCTCAAGCGTTCACTGCTCAGATCGACACCACTGCTGAAATCCAGGGCTACCAAGGTTCGGCTGCTGCTGATTCGGCTCGTGCTTTCCTGAAAACTGTTACCGCTGACAACGCTACCGCTACTGCGGCAGTAACCGGCGCAGCAGCCGCAGTTGTAGCGGCAACATCAGTTGGCGTAGTAGGTACTACCTTCACGCTCACTGCAGGTGTGGATGCTCTGGTTGGTACTGCTAACGCTGATACCTTCACTGGTGTGCTTGATCGGACCACCACTACCGCCACTACTCTGAGCGCTGGTGATTCCATCGACGGCGGCGCTGGCGTTGACACCCTGAAAGTAATTGTTGCGAACGGCGCGGCCGCTGATCCTGTCGCTTCTCCTCTGTCCGGTGTAACTGTTAAGAACGTTGAAAACATCTCCGTTCAAAACGTCTCGGCTAGCACCGCTGGTGTTCAAGTTAACTTGGCTCCAATCGCTGGCGTGACCACCGTCACTGCACTGAACAGCACTGGTCTGGTTAACTTCCAGAATCTGGCTACTGGCACTGAAGTTGTAGTAAGCGGCTCGGCTCAAACCGGTACCGTTAACTTCAACCAAGCCACCGCTACCGATGCAGTAAAAGTGACCCTGAATGGCGGCGTGAACAACGTTTCTGTTGCTGCTACTGCTGGTACTGCTACTTCCGCAGCGATCAACTCCACTGGCGGCGCTAACGGTGCTGTAGCTGTTGATACCATCAAACTGACTAACGGTTCCACCTCGCTGACGACTCTGGCTGTCAATGCTGATAGCGCTCTGCGCGTAGCTCTGACCGCTTCTGACTTCGCTGCAGCCGGTGCAGCTCTGACCGTTACTGGCGGCGCAGCAGTCAACCTGGGTGTCTTCAAAACCATCGACGCCTCGGCTAACACTGCTGGCCTGACTGTTGGTCTGAGCGCTGTGACTTCCAGCTTCAAGGGTACTGCAGGTGCCGACGTTGTGACTGGTACTGCTGTTGCAGCCGGTGCAACCATTGACGGCGGCGCAGGTATCGATACCGTTGCAGCTACTCTGATCAACGCTGGCAACTCGACTGCTTTCAAAAACTTCGAGCAGATTGATCTCGCAGGTTTCGCTAACGTTGCAGCTACTCCTGCTAGCCTGGACGCAGCCCTGTTGACTGGCTCCACCATCAATGGCGTTGTTATTTCTGGCGCTTACGGCGCTGGTGGTCTGGCTACTCTGTCCAACTTGGTTGAAACCGCTGCTGGTTTCAATGTGAATGTGACTGGTAGCGGTACTAACGCAGCTACTCTGGGCTTCACCGCTGCCAGCGTTGTTGGCACTGCTGACGTTCTGAACTACAACTTCGGCGGTACTGTTGCTGGTACCTTGGCTGCCGGTACGATCACTTCGCAAGGTATTGAAACTATCAATATCGCTTCGAAAGGCGCTGCTGGCGTTGCAATCACCAACACCATCACTGTAGTTGATAACGCTGCCAAGTCGATCGTAATCACTGGCGACCACGCGTTGACCCTGAATGTTACTGGTCAGGCGTCGGCTTCTGCTGCTACTGCTTCGGCGCTGACTAGCATCGACGCTTCGGCTGCTACTGCTGGTGTCACTATCGTTACTGATGCAGCGACTGTTGGTGCTCAGTCGGCATTGACCATCAAAGGTGGTTCGGCTGTTGATTCGATCACTGTCGTCACAAGCGCCATTGCCAATTCCGTGGGCGCAACCATTACTACTGGTGCTGGTAACGACACCGTGAACGTGACAAATGCAACCTACAAGACAAGCTTGTCGACTACCACTATCACTGACTTCGCTAAAGGCGACGCCATTGTATTGGGTACTACTGCAACCTCTAACACCTTTACCTCGGCTAAGGTTGATGTGAGCGCTGCTCAGACACTGGGCGCTGCACTTAACATCGCTGCTAGTGGTGTTGGTGACGCAGCTGCTGCGCTGACTAAGTGGTTTGTATACGGTTCCGACACTTACATCGTACAAGACGTAAGTGCTGGTGCCGTTATTGCAGCTACTGACACCGTAGTTAAATTGAGCGGTGTGCTGGATCTGTCGACTTCCAACGTAGCTCACGCTGTTGCTGCTGACACCTTGACCTTCGCCTAATTCCTCTCCAGGGATAACCCTCTTGCTTCGGTGAGAGGGATTGGTGGAAGCAAGAAAGCCCCGCTGTCCGAAAGGTCAGTGGGGTTTTTTTATGTGTGCTGATTGAGGTCGCTGGCAATGGACCACTCAGTGCGTGGAAAGACGTAACCCCCCTGATGCTATCAATGACACTCACCCCTGACGCCCTTGGAAACTCTCCTTGGGCGTTTTTTTTTGCCCACTGAAAAGGAAAACTGTATGCAGATACTGTGTGATTCACCTTCGATCCAGGAGGCCCTTAATATCCAGGCAGAACTCACTCGACTGATCACGGGTTATGTCGAACGTCTCAGTGGCTACGATGGCTATGAGCTGGGCCAGTTGGTGCAGTTCATGGTGATGGCCAGCAGCGATACGGTCATTGAGCTGGAGACAGCATTAGGCTTCTCGGTCAGGATCAATCGCTTCAGTGGCTGCCGCTACGGTGACGCTGATTTCCTGCCATCCTGGGAAGTCATCGAGGCCCACCGCTACTGGTATGAAGTGGTCTATGTGCTGGGGGATGACGGTTTTGGTATCGTCATCTTCGTGCCCAAAGACGCTCATGCTGAATTGATTGAGATGCTCCAGCACTACACCCCCGAGTAACCCGCTTCAACTGTCGCCCGTTGTTCTCATGACACCCGTTTGACCATCACCCCGCGCATTACGGCTAATCAGCCACCTTATATGAATGGGTTCAAAGCCATTCAGACCTCGTAACACCCATACCCATCGAAAACGTATCTCACCCTTGAGAGGCATCACTATGTCCATTGAATGTGTACCTGAAACGCCTGTTGTGATTGATGGTGAAATAGCATCGATCATCAAAGATAACGCTGCTACTAGGGAAATCCCCGATGTCGTTCCTGAAAACCCTGATGCATTAATCCGTGTATTGAAAAGCGGCAGCTGCCCGTCGCTGACCAGTCGTTCCANGTCGTTCCACCTTGGGTTATCAACTGGGCCTCAAGGACGAGTCCGAGCTGTACCTGAAATTGATCAGCAACACCGGCAGTGGTTTCTTCAGCAAGGAATGGGTGGCGTGCTCGGTGATTGAGCAATTGATCAACGGATCGGCTGAGCTTACCTCTACCTCGTTCAAGGCCATCTTTCCCAACAAGTCCGTCAACACTGGAGGCTTTGTCATGGCGGTCATCAAGGCGTTGGGGTTGATCCAGACCAATCCACAGAACAGTCGTTGGCATCAGCAGGTGCCGGAGATGACTTTTGAACAGGTGGCAATAGAGGCCATGGTGCAGGCGGATGAGACGCAGCAGGTAGTCGTCCCCAAGGCCACCGGCAAACGTAAACACAAGGAGGGTTGAGATGATGTGGTCGATAACCTCGGCGCTGATCTGTGGGGCAGTCCTGGGATTGTGGTTCCCGGCAACACGGTGGATGGCCATTACCAGCGCGGCTGCGTTGTGCTTCTTCTATCCATGGCTGGGGGTGGTACTGGTGACGATCGTGTCCTGGTCATTCTATTACTTTAGGGTCCGTAAATGAGGGGTAGGGGGGCAGGGATTGACCGTCTAGACGGCTGATTCTGGCACCTCGGTTCAACATTGCCCGGTCATGCCGAAGTCACTTCTGAGTCGTCGCTAGAGCCACTGTTTGGCCGTCCCCTGACCGTCGCACCACCTTGACCCTCCCGTTACCCCTCGCTACCCCCGACCCTGCATCCGTCACACTTTCCAGCCCCACCGGGCCATCCGTTTCGTGCGGAGGAATTCGTGTGCCTGGCGTTTGGTGGGGGTAGCAGGGGGTTACACATCCAGTATCTTTGCTCGTCGCTGACCCGTGGGGGCAGCAGGGGGTAGCAATACGTAATCAATCGTCTGTCGAGTGCAGGCGTTGCGGCACCTGATAGACGTCTTCAACACTCCACATAGGAAGGTTCTATTGGTGAATTCCATGAATTTATCGCATATTAGCCAAGTCAGCGGGTTGTTTAGACGTGCAACCACCTGCGCTGACAAACCATTGTGTCTATGAATGTTCCTACGGCAAGTGCCAAACGTCTTTTATGAGTATCGATCCTTGATCGGTGCTTCTGACTCGCACCTGCTGTGGAAATATGCATGTCTACTGACATCCCTACGACCGCCGTGTCGACCGTTCCAGATACCCTTCTTCCTGCGGTGATCCAGCCTGTGTCTTCGGCTGCCCAATTTACCGTGCCTGCACTTGTTGCAGTCGATGCCCCTGCTGCTGTGGCGGCATCGCCAGAGCCAATCACCCCTCCCGATACAGAACACACAACCCTAGATGCTCCCTCGACCACCTCCGTGTCTGATATTCCTGCCGACACAGTCGAAACGCCTGTCTCGAACCTGGATGAAGTTCAGCGGCTTGACCCTATGTCGTTCCCCAACCCACCCCGTGAAGGGACAAGTTCTCCACCGGCCACCATTCCCAACATCAAGCACCTTCTCACCTCGTATGACATTCACGTGAAAAGCAACGTCATCACCAAGCGGCTCCAGATCACCATGCCCGGCCAGTCAGGAATGCTTGATCGTGGCGACAGCACGGCGGTGACCCAGATCATCAGTCTGGCTACCTACAATGCTATTGCTATCGGTCAGGTCTGGTCTTACATCGAAGCCATCGCCGACAATAAGCCCTACAACCCTGTCGCGGAATGGATCGAGAGCCTACCGTGGGACGGTGATGATCGACTGCCTGCCATCTACCAAACTTTGGTAACGGCTGATGATTTCCCCGAAACGCTTAAACAGACGCTGGTCCGCAAGTGGTTACTGGGTGCCGTCGCGGCAGCGCTTAAGCCTGTAGGCTTTTACGGACGCGGTGTATTGACCTTCCAAGGCCCGCAGGGGATTGGCAAAACAAGTTGGCTCAAGTCTCTGGTGCCCAACGTAGCGCTGCGCGATAAGGTCGTGAAGGTGGATCATCACCTGGATCCCAGCAACAAAGACTCTGTGCTTGGTGCCATCGTCCATTGGCTGGTTGAAATTGGCGAGTTGGACAGCTCCTTCAAGAAGGACGTAGCACGCTTGAAAGGGTTTCTCACCAGTGACAGTGACAAGGTTCGGCGGCCATACGGTCGGACTGAATCTGAGTACCCGCGCAAAACCGTATTCTTCGCCACCGTGAACGATCACAACTTTCTAGTCGATTCGACCGGTAACACCCGTTGGTGGACGATTCCTTTGAAACGCATCAACTATCAGCACGGCATCGATATGCAGCAACTGTTTGCCCAATTAGCCGTTCGGTTTAATGAAGGCGATGAATGGTGGCTGACCGGCCCTGAAGATGCGGAATTGGCGGCGACCAATACTGAGCACCAAACACAAAGTGTTGTACGAGAAAAGGTCATGGATGCGCTGAATCTAGAGCGGAAAGTTAATTCCGGGGATGCGGCCATGAACCCGACAACGCTGCTCGAAATCGTGGGAATTCAACGCCCGTCCAATGCGCAATGTAAGGAATGTGGATCAATATTACGTGAGCTATTGGGTGCCCCGAAGAAGATTAAAGGCCTAATAAAGTGGAGGGTTCCGCTCAAGGACCGCTACTCATGTGTGCTGCCGAAGTCCCATGCATCCACCAATGAGGCTGATTATTAGGGACGTCGCGGGAACCCCTGAATGGGTATTCGGGATGACACAATAAATGGCTTGTCACAGGATTTAAAAATCGTCGCCCTGTCGATTTTTGGAATCCCATTACCGGACGTTTCCAATGCTGCCCCCACTAACGTCGACCGAGACAATTCGGCGCAGCCCATGGTTGGTATGGCCTCGGGCCAGGGGGCGCCAGGGGGTAGCAGATTTTTATGATTTTAATTAATGGATATAAGAATGGTCGCTCTGTCTTTTTCTCAGTAGGCATTGGCTCTTTTTTTGCCCCCACTTGCTGCCCCCTTGATGGCTTTTTGATGCTTTTGGACACCTGATTGATTTGATGATTGGGTGCCCTACGGCATCACATCCCCTGTGTTCCACCATTCCCGGCCCGGCGCTTCGCTTGTGGTCTTCGGCATCCTATCGCCTTGAAACACATGATTTTTTTATCAATGAATAGGAGTTTCATCTGCTATCCGCATACCGCTTCTGCCTGTCGTATACCCGCTCGTCCCCTCAATCCTGTGTCTAACCTGCAATAAGGAAATATGCCCATGCCTCACGCTAATCTGGACGCCCAGTTTGTTCGCAATGCCATCTGCCCTGAGGGTAAAAGCAAAGTGGACTATTACGATACCGCCATCACAGGCTTCATTCTTGAAGTCCGTGCCTCAGGCGGCAAGACGTTTCACCTGCGCTACCGTGACCCTCATGGCAAGCAGCGTCAGCACAAGATTGGCGACAGCAAGTCCCTGTCATTCGACAAGGCGCGTCAAGCCGCTCAGGTTTTGCGTTCGCGTGTGGTGTTGGGTGAAAGCCCAGCCGAGGAACGTAAGATCAAGCGGGCGATACCGACCATGGCCGAGTTTGCCGAAGAGCGCTACATGCCGTTTGTGAAGGGGTACAAGAAGAGTTGGGATTCAGACGATAGCTACCTGCGTAACCATGTGTTGCCCAGGTTTGGCAGTCACCATCTGGATCAGGTCAGTCAGCAGGAGGTGGTCGAGTTTCACCATGCCATGCGGGCGAAAGGGTATGCGTTGGCCACCTGCAACCGAATGCTCGTACTGATGCGTTACATGTTCAATCTGGCCAAGAAATGGAAAGTCCCCGGTGCCGATTTCAATCCGACCATGGGGGTGCCGATGTACGAGGCCAACAATGCACGGGAGCGTTACCTGACCGCCGAGGAAACCCAGCGTCTGAAGGCGGCATTGGTGAGAAGTGACAACACCCAGCTGCAATACATCGTGCCCTTGTTGCTGATGACCGGGGCGCGTAAACGGGAGCTGTTGGAGGCCCAATGGGAGCACTTTGATCTGGAGCGTCGTAGCTGGCGTATCCCGATGTCGAAGTCAGGCAAAGCGCGGTATGTGCCGTTATCCGCCACCGTTCTGGAGGTGTTGGCACAGTTGCCACGGTGGCCGGGGTGTCCTTATCTGGTGCCCAATCCAAAAAGTCGGGAGCCGTTCGTCTCGGTGTTCTGCAGCTGGAACACAGCTCGCAAGCATGCGGGATTGCCCGAGGTGAGGATGCATGACCTGCGCCATAGCATGGCCAGCAACATGGTGAACTCGGGTCGCTCGATCTATGAGGTAGCCAAGGTGTTGGGGCATACGCAACTGAAAACCAGCCAGCGCTACAGCCACTTGTCACAGGAGACCCTGATCGCGGCGGTGGATGCAGCGGCCAATGCGACTGGCACCAACTGGTCTTCAGCGGCAGCGGTCAAAGCTGGTTAAAATCCCAAAGGACCGACCGGGGAAATCCCGCCGTCCACTTGACCTGGACGGGGCTGACTCGTTGGGTTGGGTGGTTGGTGGGGGCCATTATGGCGATTGATTTGAGCAAAGAAACCTCGTATGGCAATTGGGGCCAATGCATACTTTTTGCAGTTAGGTGATCGCTGGGTGAGGGGAAACGGGTGATCCAGAAATGGTCGCAACCCCTTGAATAAACTGGGCTGCTGACCTTGCTTCACAGGTTCGCTCACTACTGGTGTGGATAACCTGGTTGGCGACGGTGGCAACAACGTCTTCATCGGTGATAACTCGGGTACTGCTGCGACTGCTACTTCCGGTGATCAAATCAACGGCGGCGCAGGCACTGACACCTTCAAACTGTACTCGGCTGCTGCTGCTACTAGCGTGACCCTGCCTCAGCTGACTAGCATTGAAAACCTTTATGTCAATGGTGGCGTGATTGCTACTGCCGACGTTTCGACCATCGCTGGATTGACCAACGTTGAGTTCGATGCCCAAGGCGCTAACTTGGCTCTGACCCTGACTGGTGCTCAGACTGCCAAGTTCTCCAATGACAATGGCGCGACCATTCGTACTGAGACCGTGATCTACGGCGCAACTGACGCAGCTGCTAGCGTTGTTCTGAACGGTGTCGGCAAAGTTGGTACTGCTGCTACTCTTGACGTTCAAGGCGCGGCTTTGACCACCCTGAACCTCACCTCGAACTCGACTGGTACTGCTGCCAACAACATAAGCCTGACTAACTCGGCTGGCACTAAACTCGCCACCTTGAACATCAGCGGTGATAAAGCTATTACTGTTGCTGAGACGCTGGTTGGCCTGAAAACCATCAACGCTTCTACCGCAACCGGTAACGTCACTATCGACCAATCCGCTATTGGTGCTGACAACCAGCTGACTTTCACTGGCGGTGCAGGCAACGATAAGGTGATCTTCAAGGCTACCTACCTGACAGCTGGCACTACTGGTGACGTTCTGGATGGCGGCGCTGGTATCGACACCTTGGTCATCAACGATACCGCTCCGGTTTATGCTGCCATCAACGCAGCTAAAAACTTCGAAGTACTGGGTCTGAACACCACTGGCGCTACTGTTGATGCTTCCCAGATCACCAACGGCATCAACCAGTTCGCAGTTGGCCAAGGTCAAACCCCTGGCACGATGGCGGCTACCTTCACCAACGCCCTGTCCACTAGCAAGTTCACCATCGACAACACCGCCGGCATTAGCGGCACTGTGTCGATCGCGAACAAGGTTGGCGAAACTGGCACCTCGATCACTATCGATAACCAGGACACTGTCACTCACGCAGTGAATACCCTGACACTGACCGGCGTCACTAACGTGGCCTTGGCTTCGACAGGTAAAGCTGGCTCGATCAACACCATCGGTACCTTGAACAACGCCGACAACTCCAGCATCACTGTAACTGGCTCCGCTGACCTGACTCTGGCTCTCAAAGCTGCTGCTGTGGGTAGCAAGGTTGATGGCTCCGCTGCTACTGGCGTGCTGAACCTGACTGGTAACACTACTACCTTCGCTGCAGGCAGCTCGCTGGGCGATACCCTGATCGGTGGTAGCAAGGCTGACGTACTGAAAGCTTCGGTGAACGGCGGTACCCTGACCGGTAACGGCGGCAACGATACTTTCGACGTATCTGTTGCAACTGGTGCAACTACTTCTGCCACAGCTGGTATCGTTGCTATCACTGACTTCACCAAGGGTGATCTGATTCAGTTCGGTACTAGTGTGGTTGGTTCTGCCATCGCCAAAGTGGATATCTCTACTTCAGCGAGCGTTGCTGCTGCATTGACAGCACTGTCTTCTAGCACTACAGCAGGTGCTGTGAACTGGGGTGTCTTCGGCGGTAACACTTATGTTGTTCAGAACGACGGTACTGCGCCCTTCGCTACTGGTGATGTAGTCGTGAAGCTGGCTGGCACCGTTGACCTGTCTACTTCTGTGCTCAACGGTACTACTCACGCCCTGACCTTCGCCTAATTTCCTCACGGAAATACCCCTCTTGCTTCGGTGAGAGGGATTGGTGGAAGCAAGAAAGCCCCGCTGTCCGAAAGGTCAGTGGGGTTTTTTTATGTCCGCTGTTTGAGGTCGCTGGCAATGGACTACTCAGCGTGTGGAAAGACGTAACCCTCTGACGCTACCAACGACACTCCCCTCGACGCCCTTGGAATCTTCCTTGGGCGTTTTTTTTTGCCCACTGAAAAGGAAAACCGTATGCAGATACTGTGTGATTCAACTTCGATCCAGGAGGCCCTTGATACCCAGGCAGAACTCACTCGATTAATCACGGGTTATGTCGAACGTCTCGGTGATTACGATGGCTATGAGCTGGGCCAGTTGGTGCAGTTCATTGTGATGGCTGGCAGCGATACGGTCATTGAGTTGGAGGCGGCGTTAGGCTTCTCGGTCAGGGTCAATCGCTTCAGTGGCTGCCGCTACGGTGACGCTGATTTCCTGCCATTCTGGGAAGTCATCGAGGCCCACCGCTACTGGTATGAAGTGGTCTATGTGCTGGGGGATGATGGCTTTGGCATTGTCATCTTCGTGCCCAAAGACGCTGATGCTGAACTGATTGAGATGCTCCAGCACTACACCCCCGAGTAACCCGCTACAACTGTCGCCCGTTGTTCTCATGACACCCGTTTGACCCTCATTCCCGCGCATTACGGCTAATCAGCCACCTTATATGAAAGGCTCCAAAGCCCTTCAAGCCTCGTAACACCCAAACCCATACCCATCCGAAAACGTATCTCACCCTTGAGAGGCATCACTATGTCCATTGAATGTGTACCTGAAACGCCAGTTGTGATTGATGGTGAAATAGCATCGATCATCGAAGATAACGCCGCTACTAGGGAAACCCCCGATGTCGTTCCTGAAAACCCTGGTGCGTCACCTGAAAGCTCTTCCGAAAACCCCGATGCATTAATCCGTGTGTTGAAAAGTGGCAGCTGCCCGTCGCTGACCGGTCGTTCCACCTTGGGTTATCAACTGGGCCTCAAGGACGAGTCCGAGCTGTACCTGAAATTGATCAGCAACACCGGCAGTGGTTTCTTCAGCAAGGAATGGGTGGCGTGCTCCGTGATTGAGCAATTGATCAACGGATCGGCTGAGCTTACCTCCACCTCGTTCAAGGCCATCTATCCCAACAAGTCCGTCAACACTGGGGGCTTTGTCATGGCGGTCATCAAGGCGTTGGGGTTGATCCAGACCAATCCACAGAACAGTCGTTGGCATCAGCAGGTGCCGGAGATGACTTTTGAACAGGTGGCAATAGAGGCCATGGTGCAGGCGGATGAGACGCAGCAGGTGGTCGTCTCCAAGCCCACCGGCAAACGTAAACACAAGGAAGGTTGAGATGATGTGGTCGATAACCTCGGCGCTGATCTGTGGGGCAGTCCTGGGATTGTGGTTCCCGGCAACACGGTGGATGGCCATTACCAGCGCGGCTGCGTTGTGCTTCTTCTATCCATGGCTGGGGGTGGTCCTGGTGACGATCGTGTCCTGGTCGTTCTATTACTTTCGGGTCCGAAAATGAGGGGTAGGGGGACAGGGATTGACCGTCTAGACGGCTGATTCTGCTGCCTCGGTTCAATATTGCCCGGTCATGCCGAAGTTACTTCTAAGGTGTCGCTAGGGCCACTGTTTGGCCGCCCCCTAACGGTCGCACCGCCTCGACCCTGCCGTTACCCCTCGCTACCCCCGACCCTGCATCCGTCACACCTTCCGGCCTCTGCGGGCCATCCGTTTCGTGCGGAGGATTTCGTGTGCCTGGCGTTTGGTGGAAGTAGCGGGGGACTGGGAACCTGAAAACCTGAAACCTGCAGTCTGGAGAGTAAGACGCTGCAATCCTGAGAATCTGGAGGGTGGTCATGGGCTGATGGGACACAATCTGGCTGTGTAACCCAGACAGGGTTGACCGCTTCGTGAACACTGTGTAAATTCCATGACACAAGTATGTGAATCCCACCTCGGTGGTGATGTCCATCATCTATTTCGATAGCCGTCTCTATAGCAAGTGCCTTTGGGTCCAGACCTTCCACTGGACAGATTCATCCCAAGCGTGCGTTTGCCTGTAGGACGGCTTTTTTGTGGACGGTCCTTTTGCAAGCGCTGATTAAGCACCTTTGCAGAGCGACACCATGCCTACCATTGATGTTACGGACACCCTTTCTGACACAGCGATCGTCGCCATTGAGTGGTTGCAATTTGGCCTGAAGGTGGTCCCCATTCTGCCCCAAACCCTGCAACCTGCTTTGCCGCTTGAACCTTGGCTGGCAGGGTTGTCAGCGGACACCATTACGCAGCACTGGTTACACAATCCTTCCCACGAATTGGCCTGTATTGCCTGTGATCGTCTACTGGTGGTGGTCACTGACGGTGATGAATCCGAAAAGGGTTTGAGTGTGATTGAGCAGCAATATGGTGCTGCGCCAATGCTCATCATCAAGAGCCACGGTAGCCATCATCACTATTTTCGGGTGGTTCAAGACACCTCCCTAACGATTGAGACCCCATCCCCAGCCTGCCCTTACCCGATCGGCCTCAAGATCCACGGTGATCTGATCGTCTTGCCGCCCAGTACCGACACAGAAGTTCTATCCAGTTATGCACCCAGCCTCGATCAGCTCATGCAGGTTGATCAGGCATTCATCGACGCGCTGCTTAATCACAATCGTGCGCTCCCCAAGGCGCTCGATGCCGTCGACACTCACCCCGTTACTGTCGTAGTAGGCACCCAGAACGGTGATTTGGAACCATGTGAATATGAGGTGATCAGCCCATCACCGGCACCGGTTCAGCGAAGTGAGTCGCACAGGGATTCCCCGTTGGCGGCCTTCTCACTGCGCGGACAGCTGGCGAAGCTGGAAGCACAAACGGCGGAACAGATACCGATTCTGGGCAAATTGGTGCTGTTGAGCCAGGTCGTGCTCTTTTATGCACCGCCTAACACGGGCAAGACGCTGTTCATCCTGCATATGATCATTCAATCCATCAAACAAGGAATCATCGATCCCTCTCGGCTCTTTTACATCAACATGGACGACACCGGCAGTGGCGTGGTGGATAAGCTTCAGTTGGCTGAGGAGTATGGATTCGAGACGCTTGTCGATGGTCACAACGGGTTTGAGGCGGGGAAACTTCGAGTAGCCCTGGAGGAAATGATTGCCGACGGTACCGCTCGTGACGCGATTGTCATTGTGGACACGCTAAAAAAGTTCGTGAATCTCATGGACAAGAGTAAAAGCTCGGACTTCACCAAGCTTATCCGCCGGTTTTCACTCAAGGGTGGGACCTTCATTGGCTTGGCACATGCCAATAAGCATCCCGGTGCCGATGGTCGAGCCATGTATTCGGGAACGAGTGACTTCGTTGACGACGTTGATTGTGTCTACATGCTGAACACAATTCCCCAGTCTGACCCGACTCAGAAGGTAGTGGAATTCAGCAATATCAAACGTCGCGGCAATGTGGCCCAGACCGCAGCCTACAGTTACACCCTGGACCGTGATATCCCCTACAACGAACTGTTGCTGTCGGTTCAAGAGGTCAACCCGAATCAACTGACGTCCGTCAAACGTGCGACTGAGGTTCAGACGGATGCGCAGATTATCGAGAGCATTGCGGGGTGCATCCGTGACGGTATTGATTCGAAGATGAAGTTGGCCGAAGCCGCCGCTCAACGGGCAGGGTGCAGCAAGCGATCAGCCCTCAAGGTTGTCGATAAATACACAGGCAATGATCCTGCGATTCACCAATGGAGCTTCACTGTTAAAGAACGTGGGGCCAAGGTGTTCATGCTGCTGGCACCTCCTTGTGGTTCCACAGATGAGCCTCCACCTGTTGTGACCTAAGCGTCCTGAGGGGGCAGTTTTCAGGTTTTCAGGTTGGCAGCTTCCCAGCTCCGCGCCTGAGTCTGCCCCCCCCCGATGCCCGCCCCGTTTCGCCATCCCATCGTTTCTCAGTCCAGCCCCGTGCTTGTGATTGACGATCTCCTATACCTTTGAAATACAAAGTTTTTTGATCAATGAATAGGAGTTTCATCTGCTATCCGCATACCGCTTCTGCTTGCTGTGTACCCGCTCATCCCCTCAATCCTGTGTCTAACCTGCAATAAGGAAATATGCCCATGCCTCACGCTAACCTGGACGCCCACTTTGTTCGCAATGCCGTCTGCCCTGAAGGTAAAAGCAAAGTGGACTATTACGATACCGCCATCACTGGCTTCATTCTTGAAGTCCGTGCCTCAGGCGGCAAGACGTTTCACCTGCGTTACCGTGACCCTCATGGCAAGCAGCGTCAGCACAAGATTGGCGACAGTAAGTCCCTGTCATTCGACAAGGCGCGTCAAGCCGCTCAGGTTTTGCGTTCGCGTGTGGTGCTGGGTGACAGTCCAGCCGAGGAACGTAAGATCAAGCGGGCGATACCGACCGTGGCCGAGTTTGCCGAAGAGCGCTACATGCCGTTCGTAAAGGGGTACAAGAAGAGTTGGGATTCAGACGACAGTTACCTGCGTAACCATGTGTTGCCCCGGTTTGGCAGTCACCATCTGGATCAGGTCAGTCAGCAGGAGGTGGTCGAGTTTCACCATGCCATGCGGGCAAAAGGGTATGCCTTGGCCACCTGCAACCGAATGCTTGTACTGATGCGTTACATGTTCAATCTGGCCAAGAAATGGAAAGTCCCCGGTGCCGATTTTAATCCCACCATTGGCGTGCCCATGTACGAGGCCAACAATGCACGGGAGCGTTACCTGACCGCCGAGGAAACCCAGCGTTTGAAGATGGCATTGGTGAGAAGTGACAACACACAACTGCAATACATCGTGCCCTTGTTGCTAATGACCGGGGCGCGTAAACGGGAGCTGTTGGAGGCCCAATGGGAGCACTTTGATCTGGAACGTCGTAGCTGGCGTATCCCCATGTCGAAGTCAGGCAAAGCGCGGTATGTGCCGTTATCCACCACCGTTCTGGAGGTGTTGGCACAGTTGCCAAGGTGGCCGGGGTGTCCTTATCTGGTGCCCAATCCGAAAAGTCGGGAGCCGTTCGTCTCGGTGTTCTGCAGCTGGAACACAGCTCGCAAGCATGCTGGATTGCCCGAGGTGAGGATGCATGACCTGCGCCATAGCATGGCCAGCAACATGGTGAACTCGGGTCGTTCGATCTATGAGGTAGCCAAGGTGCTGGGGCATACGCAACTGAAAACCAGCCAGCGCTACAGCCACTTGTCACAGGAGACCCTGATCGCGGCGGTGGATGCGGCGGCCAATGCGACGGGCACCAACTGGTCTTCAGCGCAAGCGGTCAAAGCTGGTTAAAATCCCAAAGGACCGCCCGGGGAAAATCCCGCCGTCCACTTGACCAGGGCGGGGCTGACTCGTTGGGTTGGGTGGTCGGTGGGGATCATTATGGCGATTGATTTGAGCAAGGTAACCTCGTATGGCAATTGGGGCCAATGCATACTTTTTGCAGTTGGGTGATCGCTGGGTGAGGGGAAACGGGTGATCCAGAAATGGTCGCAACCCCTTGAATACACTGGGCCGCTGACCTTGCTTCACAGGTTCGCTCACTACTGGTGCGGACAACATCGTTGGTGCAGCTAGCGCTGACACCATCAATGGCTTGATCGATGGCACTACTGCAACTCTGAGCACTCTGAGCGCAGCAGATAAAATTGCTGGCGGTGCAGGCGTTGATACCTTGGCCGTTACCGTGGTGAACGGTGCTGCTAACGTAACGAACGGTGCTGATATCTCCGGTATTGAAGTTGTGAGCATTCGCAACACCAACGCTGCAGGTACAGCCGCTACGCTGACTAGCGCCGCTGGCCTGACTGCTGTGAACGCAGTGCGTGGCTCGGGTGATGTGACTGTTACCGGCGGTTTGGCTCAAGGTGCATCTATCGGCATCGACGGCACCACCGGTGGCGCCATTTCCGCTACTTACGCACCTGCAGCTACTACTGCCACTCTGAACGTGACTAACGCCGCTACCGCTGGCGCTGTTACCCTCGCTGGTACAGGTCTGACTTCCGTTGCTATCAACAGCACCGTTGGCGCTAACACCCTGGGTGGCGTTGCAGTAGGCGCAGCTGTTACCGCTGTAACTATCGATGCTACTTCCAACATCAATACTGGCAGCATCACGGGCGTAGCTGCTAACGCTGCCATCACCGTTAAAGGTGCAGGTACTGCTA
This sequence comes from Pseudomonas sp. UMAB-08, assembly GCF_900095225.1. Lineage (GTDB taxonomy): Bacteria > Pseudomonadota > Gammaproteobacteria > Pseudomonadales > Pseudomonadaceae > Aquipseudomonas. Next base: position 44,578 of record NZ_LT607431.1, on the reverse strand, counting down.
ACATCGGTGCTCTGGTTGCCAACGTTGCTACCGTCGACGCTTCGGCTAACCTCGGTGGCGTTACCGCTTCCCTGCTGAACTCGCCTACTAGCGTTAAGTTCACCGGTGGTGCTGGTAACGACGTGATCACCTCCAATGGCCTGCTGCTGGCTGCTGGTGCTTCGGTTAATGCCGGTGCTGGTACCGCTGACCGTCTGGTATTGACTACCGCTATCGACGTAGCTACCGCTGCAACAGCAGTCGCCAACAAAGCTTCTGCTGCTCTGTACACAGGCTTTGAAGAGCTGCAAATCAAGAACGGCGTTAGCCAAGACGTCACCGCTTTCACTGGCTCGGCCATTACCAAGCTGGTTCTGGATGGCGCAGTAGCTGGTGTCACAAACGTTTCGGCTGCCCAAGCTGCCAACGTTCAAGTGGTTAGCAGCGGTACTTACACTGTTGGCGTGAAAGACGCCTCGGTAGTCGGTAACTTGGACACCGTGCACATCACCGCTGATGACGGCGTTGCTGGCTTGGCTACTGGCCCAATCGCCCTGACTACCCCAGTTCTGACTGGTGTAGAAACTCTGCAACTGACCGCGAATGACAACGTCACCGTTAGCTCTCTGACTGCTGCTACTTCTCTGACCAGCGTTAAGCTGGATGGTGCGGGTACTATCGGCCTGACTACCGGTGTAGTTAGCTTTGCTGCCAACTCGGTGATCGATGCCACCGCCGCGACTGGCGCAGTGACCATCGACGCTTCTGGCGCTACGGTTACTGGTTTGTCCATTAAAGGTGGTGCTGGTAACGATGTCTTGACCGGTACCGCTCAAGCTGACTTGATCAACGGTGGCGCTGGTAACGACGTTCTGGTTAACGGCACTACTGTAACCCTAACATCTGGGGTAGTTACAGCTATAGCCACTACTGTTGCCGCCGCTGCTGACGTACTGACTGGTGGTGCCGGTAACGATTCGTTCGTTATCGCCCACGGCGCTGTTGCAAACGTAAGCAGCATCACTGACCTGAACTTGGGTACTAACGTAGCTGGCGGTGCTGTTGACTCCCTGTGGTTCAACGCTACTGCTTCGGCTGCTGCAACAGTTGTTGCCCTGACTGCTGCTCAGCAGACTACTGTGACTGCAGCTGCTAGCTTGAGCGCTGCTGTAGACGCAGTACTGGCGATCGCCACTGCTGTCAACAACGTTGCTCAGTTCACCTACGGCACCGATACTTACGTCGTGGCTAACGGTACTGCTGGTGGTGCCCATGCTTATGCCGCGGCTACCGATAACCTGATCAAAATCACCGGTGTTACTGGTGTGCTGGATGCTTCCGACGTTCACTTCCTCGCTGCATAAGCAACCAAGGAAACATGAGGGTGGGGGTAGGTTTCTGCCCCCACTTCTGAACTTCTAAGGCTGTAAGCGAACACCTGTCTCTCACAAGGAGACTGTTATTGGCTTGTATCTGGCAGTTTAATTTCGCCTAAAAGTAGCACTCTTTTCTTCGGTAAGGGGTGTAGGTGGAAGCAAGAAAGCCCCGCTGTCCGAAAGGTCAGTGGGGTTTTTTTATGTCCGCTGATTGGGTCGCTGGCAGTGGAACACTTAGTGCGTGAAAGATATAATCCCCTAACGCCGTCAATCCACTAATCCACTGCCCCTTTGGTGGCGAATGAAACCTGCTTCCCACAAGGCGACGGGGTTTTGTTATGTTGTGCTCCCCTTTTTTTGCGAGAGAGCCCCATGAGTGACATACCGATCCTAACCCTGAATGGCAAAGACTACGACGTTAACCAGTTGTCCGACGCCGCCCGTGCCCAGGTGACCAATATTCAAGTTGTAGATGCGGAAATAAGCCGCCTGCAACAACAGTTGGCCATTGCTCAGACCGCTCGCAATGCCTACGTAGCGGCGCTGATGGCAACGGTGGAACCCGCCGAGGCTCCAAGTGCTCCTGTCACACCGGCCAAGAAATCCGGCAAAGCCAAACCAGCAAAACCCTAAACGAGGTCCCCATGACTGATTTTCAAGTCATCACCCGTGAGCGTCACGGTTCGCAACGTTGGCTAAAGCACAGTACCTATACCTTCGCGACAGGTGACGCACTGTGCCCACTGGTGGCCCAAGAGCTGCCCAAAGCCGTTCTCTCCATGCCGATCGGCTTTATGGCTGAGGGTGACCATTTTGTGCCCGTCGCAGTGCAAGGATTGGCAGCGGGACAGAACCTGCTGGTGGCTCTCGATGGTCGTTGGTTGGCCCCGTACATCCCAGCCCCCTATCGCGGCTACCCATTCCGTATGGCCCCCACCGAGCAGGGCGAGCACGTGCTGTGCATCGACGAAGCCAGTGGCCTGCTCTCCGAGAGCGCGGGTGAGTCTTTTTTTAATGAGGACGGTACGCCCGGCAAGTCAGTGTTGGAGATTCTGGAGTTCTTCAACCAGATCGAAGCCAACCGTCAACTCACGCTCAACATATGTGCGGTCCTGCAGCAGCATGGTCTGATCCAGCCGTGGCCGATCACGGTGCAGGGGGAGCATGGCGAGCAAAAGGTCGAAGGTCTGTTCCGCATCGACGAAGCCGCCCTGAATGCCCTGACGGCAGAGTCGTTGACTGAGGTTCGTAATGCCGGTGGACTGACTGTTGCCTACTGCCAATTACTCAGCATGCAGCACCTGTCGACTCTGGGCACCTTGGCACAAGCCCATGCCGAGGCGGAAAAAGCCCGACTGGCGCAAGAATCATTGGCTCGGAATAGTGAACTGCACCTGGGCTTAATGAATGACAGCGGTACGTTCAGTTTCGGCCAGTAAATAAAGTCATTACTAGATTTCTCGCTTCACCCTGTCATGAAAGAAAACTGATGCAGCACTCCCCACTCCTTTACTGAAAAATGCAAAACTGGCTGTGTAGGAGGTATAGAGTTAGTTCGTTCCTTTTAAGGAGGGCGGCCGCGACTTGGACGTGTTGCATAGTCGAGATTATTTAAATAATGGATTTAAGGAATAAAATGGCTGCCTTGACGTATTTTGATCAGGTTCAACAGCTCTATATCGCTTACTTTGGCCGTCCGGCTGATCCTGTAGGCCAGGCCTATTGGGCCACTCAGATCGACGCAGCCAATGGCAGCATTGCATCCGTCATTGCTGGTTTCTCGGCTTCTGCCGAGTCGGCTGCCCTATTCGGCAACTCGACCACGACGCAGAAAGTTACCGCTATCTACCAAAATGCGTTCAATCGTGCTCCTGAAGCCACAGGCCTGGCCTACTGGGTCGCGCTACTTGATTCTGGCAAGGTATCCCACGCCGAGGCTTCGTGGACCATCCAGCAAGCAGCCGGCCCTAGCGATGCCAGTGCTGTGAATAACAAGCTGATTGCTGCCAAAGCCTTTACCGCGCAGATCGACACCGCCGCTGAAGTGGCGGGCTATAATGGTAATGCCGCAGCGGCCCTAGCACGCACGTACTTGTCCAAAGCCGATGCAACCTATGCATCGATCGCCAACGTGGCGGTTGATTCTGTTACTTCGGTGGCGACTGCCACGGGCACTGCAGTGGTGACGCCGGTTACTCCAGTGAGTCCGGTTGTCTTTACTGCCACCAAAGATGTCAGCAATGTGGTCACCTTCGCCAACGCAGGCAGCACGATTGAAACCTTTCCAGTGGGTACTGGTTTTACCTTCACCAGCAATGGCGCGTACGCGGGTAGCGTGACGATCAGCAGCACCGTCACTGGCGTTGAAGTACCGACCGGCTCCACGCTGAAAATCTACAGCCTATCAGCGATGGGAAAAACCTTTACAGGGACCGGCACAGTCGCGCTGACTGACCAGGTGTCGTTGGCGGCGTCTAAGCTCAATAGCATTGATGCCCTGACGACCGGCGTTCTCTCGACGAGCATCGTCGGTACGGTCGGTTCGGCAGCCGATGTCAAGACGGCATTGATGTCTGCAGGCATCACGCTGTCTCCCTCAATACCGGTATCGGTCACCGATCTTTCCGCGTCGGTAGACGATCTCAATGTCATTGATGGCCGGACAACTGGGGTGGTGGACGCCAAGGTCACAGGGACAGCTGACAGCCTTAATCTGTTGGCGCCGGCGTCAACCAATAACGCCTATACCCTGACCGTAACCGACGTGGATCCGGTCGCCGCGACGGTTCTGACCTCGCTTGACGCCAAGACCACTGTTGCTGTGAATGCTTCAACGGTCTCGACGATCAGCGGCACTTCAGCCGAAGTGGCAAGCGTTGCGGGCGCAGCCGGTATTACTAAAGCTGTTGGCTTCAATTCAACTTTGAGCGGCGCATTGACAGTCTCTGATATCAATATGATCGGCGCGGCAAGTCCAACTGGTAGCATTACTTACACCGGTACGAATGCGGACCAGGTTTTAAACTTTTCGGGTGTGAGCCATGCACTCACCATCTCTGGCGGCAGCGGTGTAAATGCCATTAATGGCGGGGCAGGTGCCGATATCATCACTGGCGGCGCGGGGGCTGATGTGCTGACCGGTGGGCTTGGAAATGATCGCTTCGTCTTTAATGCTATCTTTGGTGCTTCGAGTGACAGCAACTTGATTACGGGTGTCGATTCAATCCTGGATCTCGGTGCTGGGGATGTCATTGTCATGAATCTGAGCAATGTGAATCTGTTTGACGCTTCCTTGGTCAATGGTGATCCCAGTTCCATTCTGACCGACAGATGGGCCGGCCAAAATCTTTTGATGATCAAGGCGGTTTCAGGTAACGGAGAAGTTGATCAAGCTGCGCCCGGAAATTTGAGACTCGGAGTAGGTAGCTACAGTGCTGATAGCGCAAATGCTCAGGTGGAGTACCACATCACGGGGACAAGCGGGTCAGACACCATACGGACTGGCAGCAACAACGACACGATCACTGGCGGCGCGGGGGCTGACGTGATTGACGGTGGCGTCGGCGACGACACGTACCGATACGCGACAGCCAGCGAATCAACCATTAACAACGTTGCCTCCGCCGCCACAGGCTTTGACACGGTGCAAATAACCTCCGGGGATATTTTTGACTTTGCAGTGGATGTGTCTGCGGTGCGTACGGCCCAATACTACGTTGGACAAACGCCGCAAGCTAACGGTAATGCACTGCTTACCCAGCTCAACAGTTATTACCAATCTGCCGGACCATCGGCTGGCATAGACGCGATGTATATCAGTATTGGCAACAACGCCAAGGGCCGTTTTCTGGTGATCGACACGGACAACAATAATCAGATTACGAGCAGCGACCTGATCATCGAGATTGTGGGCATCACCAACAACAAGAACATTCAACTGGGCTTGACGGGTGGGAATGTGGTGATGCATGAGGTCGATCCGATATGGTTTTGATAAACAAACTGAACAGGGCCGCAATCATTACTGTCTTCGGCGTACCGGATGCAGCGATTGTAATGGCAAATTAATCTTTCCAACTGTTGGCTGGCTTTTTTGCAGGTGATCTCTCCCTATGTCATGAAGCTATTTTTCGGCCTCTATGACTGCTTTCCTTGGAAGTCGATCAGGAGGAACGCTGACTCCGGGAATATCTGGTGAGCAGCGGCTCTTTCGGGCACAGCCTATCCTCGACTTTCGGCACCGATGGCCTATGGTTCGTTCGCAAGTCGACGCGGTGAAGGGTCTTTCAGGAAAAAATAATAGGAGCCAGATCATCACTCAGCCAGATCCAGTCCTGGTCGCCATCTTGGTCAACCGGGAACATAGCCGCCTATCCAGCCACATCAATACGCTGGAGAAGCTGCTGCACTCGCCATACTCCGATAAGGAACACCTGCGACTGGTCAAGCTGGCTGCCAGTTGGCGTGAGCTGTTGGCTGACGACGATGGCGCACCCAAGATCGCCGCGGCATTGGAAGCCTTCATCGCCGCCTACCGCCGGTGTCCAGCACCAGGCTGTTCGTGCCAGAGCCTCCATTGATGGATAGGGTACTGGCCGCCGCCATTTGTGCCGCGGTTAGGTGGAAAGTGTCGGCGCCAGCACCACCGGTGAGTGTCAGTGCTGAACCCCCGGTTGTGCCGATTTTGAAGTTGGTACCGACGGTGCTGGTGCTAAGTAATTGCTGAATGTTGCTCAGCGAGGTGCTAGACATATCCAGGTTGGTGCCGGAGGTGGTGACGTTGTTGCCGGTGCCAAAGCCAGTAATGTAGGTGAGCCAGCCGCCGTTACTCGCCAACTGTGCACTGGACAGGGTGAAGGTCGTACTGGCAGAAGTGTTGTTCAGCGCCTGAACATTGGTCATGGTCTTGGCGCTGATGTCGAAGGTTGTGCTGTTTGATTGCAGTGTGTTGCTGCCAAGCCCTAGGTCGACCGAGGCGAATCCGTTGAGCATGGTTGCATCGACGATAAGCGTATCGTTGCCGATGCTGCCGGTGACGTTTTGCACGTTGGTGAAGCTGCTCATCGCTGTCAGGTCGTAAGTGTTTGCGCTGTCCAGCGCCAGAGTATTGGTTCCTGTGCTGCCATCAATCGATTTATTGCTCCCTGGCTGCGTCGACAGGTGAAACGTATCGTTGCCGCTAGCACCGAACACCAGTTGTGATCCTGCACCGATGATGAAGGAGGTACCAGTGGTATTGGTGGTGGTAATCCGCTCCCAGTTGGTCACACTGGTGCGGCTAAGGTCCAGCGAGGCTTCGCTGGTAGTCATCGTGTCAGTACCGCTACTGCCATTGATACTAGTCACGTTTACGAGCGCGGCGTTGGTCACGTTCAGTGTATTGGTGGCGGTGGTTACGAGGGTGATTTTTTGAACGTTGGTCAGGGTCACGCCGCTCAAATCAAAGGTGCCGCCACCGCTCAGTCGTAGCTCATCGCTGCCGCCGCCACCAATGATTCTATCGCCAGAGTTTAAAGTAGAGCCGATGGAGGTGAACGTGTCGTTGCTGCTGGTGCCTGTGAGGGTGTCTGTACCGGTGGTAAGGGGGATTACGATGGGCATAGCTTATCCTCGATTTTCTTATGGGCAGCTTATCTGCGCTTTATGGACGATAGTGGGCAGATATATGGCGAACTGCTACTGGCTGGAGAGTTGCCGGAATGAGGCCTTTGCGAGCAGCTGAAAGCGAATTCATTATTGACATCCTCCCCCACCTATCGCCTAAGGCGAGCCGCTCTTAAGAGCGGGAAGGAAGGGAATTCCTACTGCGTCTAGGCTTGCGCCTATGCCCGCTTCGGCGAGTTCCTGCTTCGCAGAACGGTCTGCGCCAATTCTCCATCGGCTAACAAGCGCTGTCCGCGCTCTAAAACATTGATCGCGCCGACCACATCGGCATTGTTTTCATAGTATCGAGTCGGATGATTCGCCGTAAGAATTACCCTGCCATTAAGAAAAAGCTATGGGGTGGCGCTCTTTGGACGCGAAGCTACTTTGCTGGAAGTTGTGGCGTTGCGCTGATTGAGGTGATTGGCAATACATTGAGCAACAACAAACGCCGCATTGAAGTCAGAAGCAGGATGGCTACGCCATCCGTGCTATCCTTCCCCGCCCTGAAGTAGGGGGTTTGCCGCGCACGGGATCAACTCGCTCCCATACCTTGATCTCGGTTGAGCACTCTGCGGGGAGTGGGCTCAGTGCGGGCTGACCTTGCGATAAATCTCCAGCGTCTCTTGTGCGCAGCGTTTCCATGAAAATATGCTGGAGCGCAGTAGCCCAGTATCGGCAACGCTCTGACGCAGTTGCTCGTTGCTCAGTAGGTCGGTCAGTTGAGAGGTCAGTTGTTCGTCGTTGCCGCGCTCGACAAGCAGCGTACTGCCTTGAGTGAACTCGGACATGGAGGTGTCGGCGGTGCAGATGACAGGCACGCCGCACTGCATGGCTTCGAGCACCGGCAAACCAAAGCCTTCATACAGCGACGGATAGGCGAATACGGTCGCGCCCGCATACAAGGCCGGCAGGTCGCTGCCAGGTACGAAACGCAACTGGCGTAGGCCGTGGCTGACTTCCAGGGCTTTGATGCGATCCCCTAGGTCTTTGTTTTGCCAGCCAGGTGCGCCCGCCAGAACCAGTGGGTATCGTTTGCGTAGCACCGGGGGTAAGCGACACCAGGCATCCAGCAGAGTGTCTACGCCCTTGCGTGGCTCCAGCGTACCGACGAACAATATATAACGCCCATGTTGCAGGCCGTACAGCTCTAATGTTAGGCGGGTTTGCTCAGCAGTTTGCGGGCGATAGGTCTCGGAGGCCCCAAGGTAGACGGTTCGCACCCGGTCGGCACTGACGCCGAAATCGTCGATCAGCTCGTCGCGGATAATGTCTGAATCTGTGATTAGGTAGTCTGCACGTCTGAGGGTCTTGGGCAGTTGTGCACTGAGCCATTCCACTCGCTTTTGCGGGTGGAACTGTGGGTAATGAATGAACGACAGATCATGAATGGTCGCCACGCTGGGGCTTGCATAGGCCTTGAGCATGAAATTAGTCTCGTGATAGACGTGATTGCGAAACCGGTTGGCGTCCATGCGTAGCTGGGTAGCGCGCAGCATTTCTCGTACGCGGTATGCGAAAGTCCAGCTGCGCAGCAAGGCGCGCAGCTGCGAAGGCGTTGACGGCGTTGTAGTGTCCTCATCCCTGTGCATGTACTGAGTGCTGGCCGAGATGCAGTTGGTCAGGGCTTGTTCGGCTGAGTAGTAAGTCGAGCCGATGAAGCATTCAATGGTCTCGATCTCTTCGTCTTGCAGTTGTTCGATCAGGTTAAAGGTGTAGTTGCCGATGCCGGTTAGCGGAGGGATGAGTGATTCGATATTGATCAGTAGCTTCATGAAGTCGGACTTACCTGGCTGCGCCAGTCGGCGAGCAAATCATTGAAAGTTGTATTTTTATGATTGTCGCCGTACGGCCGCCAAACACTGAATATTTGTGCCTATATTAAGTGATCGAAGAAAAGTTTTCGCGTATTTTCCATCCGTGATTTTTCGCGAAACGCCCGCTACGCAAGGGATCCGGCGTGATGTGCCGTGATTTTAAACATATGAAAACATTTATTCGGGCACTTATGAGCTGGATCAAATAATCATCGATCGACTTTCATGACGGTGTGATGCACCGTTGCGGTTACCGCCCAGCGCGATGTACAGGTAGTCGCGCAACCAGCTGGCAAACGACAGATGCCAGCTTTACTGGAGTTCCGGCAGCAACGACGTCAGGGCGCATCGTCTCCTGCTTGGAAACCTACGGTCAGGACGCGATTAGCACATAAGCAGCGGTGGTCGCGGCCTGAATGGTATGCACGCTGCTGATCTGAATGATGATGGTGTTCGTGCCCGCCGGATTGCTGGAGATGGGCTGCCGCATAAGTGTTGCCGTCGAACACTGAATAGGCGACACCTTGGGCTGCCAGGATATCGACTGCGGTTTCAATGGCAGTGATGGTCAGTGCAAGCGTTGCTCCAGGTGGCGTGGCGGTAGTTACACCGGGGTTATGATCCACTAGAGTGGCTGCGGAATCGGTGTTGAAAATGATCCAATTCCATTATCGGGGGAGCGTTCGATTCAGGAGGTCGTCGCTAGTGTGCTGTTTTCGAAATAACTTTTCTGCATCTTTGGCTACACTTTCCCTGTCATTCAGCACTCGGGGGAACGCAAGTGAACGCCCAAGAGATTGTCCTTAGTCCAGAAGAACAGACCGAACTGAACCGTCGTGTACGCTCAGCCACCATCAGTCAGCGCGACGGCCGTCGCGCCCGAGTGATCCTGCTGGCAGCCCAAGGTTGTTCAAGGGTGGACATCGCTCGCTCGACCGGTTTCTCACTCCCCACGATCACCTGTTGGTGCCAGCGTTTTCAGACGCTGCGTCTATAAGGCCTGCTCGACAAGCCTGGCCGCGGACGCAAATCCTCCCTTCCTCCCGACACGGTCCGTCGCGTACTCGAACAGGTCACCAAGCCCCGTATTGGCGAACCCCGCTGGAGCTGCCGAAGCATGGCCCGTGCCGCCGGCATATCGGCGACCACCGTCCACAAGTTATGGGCTGCCAATGACTTGAAGCCTCATCTGACACGTACCTTCAAGGTGTCCAACGACCCGCAGTTCGAGGAGAAATTCTGGGATGTCATCGGGCTGTATCTGGCCCCGCCAGACAAGGCGTTGGTGCTCTGCTGCGACGAAAAAAGTCAGGTTCAAGCCTTGGAGCGCAACCCAGCCTGGGCTGCCGTTGGGGATCGGTCATATCCAAACAAAATCCCATGACTACACTCGCCACGGCACGGTCACGCTGTTCGCGGCGCTGGATTATCTCCAGGGCAAACTGATTAGTAGCATCGAGCGCCAGCACCGCCATCAGGAGTGGTTGGCGTTCCTCAAGAAAATCAACAAGGAAACGCCTAAACACCTCCAGCTGCATCTGATCGTGGATAACTACGCGACGCACAAACATGCAAAAGTGAAGGCTTGGCTGGCGAAACATCCGCGTTTCCATGTGCACTTCACTCCGACCTCAAGCTCCTGGATGAACATGGTCGAGCGGTTTTTCAGGGACATTACTGTGTTCTTGCGCGACGGTAGTTTTTGCTCGGTACGTGAGCTGGAAAGCTCGATTACCACCTTCCTAGCATTACGAAACGCGCAACCGACCCGGTACATTTGGAACGCAAAGGGAGAGGAGATTTTGAGCAAGATCCGGCGAGCACGCGATGTGATGGACGCGCAGATGGAAGGGTAAGATATTTCGAAAACAGCACACTAGTGTGCTGTCTCTGAAATAAGTTTCTAACCCTAGCTATGCTTATGTGGTCAGTCAGTGCTTGGAGTGATCACATGAACTTTCAGGACATCGTGCTCAGTGAATACGAACAAATTGAACTGAGTCGGCGCATAAGATCAGCCACGATCAGTCAGCGCGACGGTCGTCGGGCGCGAGTGATTTTGCTGGCCGCTCAAGGTTGTTCTCGTAACGAGATTGCCCAGTTGACCGGTCTCTCGGTTGTTTCAGTTACACGCTGGTGCAAGCGTTTTCAAGAGCTGCGTCTGCAAGGTCTGGTGGATCTGCCCGGACGAGGTCGCAAGCCATCCTTGCCGGCCGAAGCGTTTAAGCGAGTCATTGAGCAAGTGGTTCAACCGCGTATCGGTCAACCTCGCTGGAGCTGTCGAAGCATGGCGCGAGTCGCCGGTATTTCACCGGCCAGCGTCCAGCGCATATGGGCCGCCAACGACATAAAACCTCACCTGACACGCACCTTCAAACTGTCCAACGATCCAAACTTCCAAGAGAAATTCTGGTACGTCATTGGACTGTATCTGGATCCACCGGATAAGGCATTGGTGCTGTGTTGCGATGAAAATGTATGGTCAGCCCTGGAACGNGGACTGCCTTTGGGGATCGGGCATATCCGCACGCAATCGCACGATTACGTCCGCCATGGCACCGTCACCTTATTCACCGCTCTGGATTACCTTCAGGGACGCTTGATCAGTTCCATCGAGCGCTAACACCGGCATCAGGAATGGCTGGAGTTTCTCAAGAAGATCAATCGAGAAATGCCCAAGCAGCTCCAATTGCATCTGATCGTGGACAATTACGCCACGCATAAACACCCGAAAGTGAAGGCATGGCTTGAGAAGCATAAGCGCTTCCACATGCACTTCACCCCGACATCCAGCTCGTGGATGAACATGGTTGAACGCTTCTTTCGCGATATCACGGTGTACCTGCGTGACGGCAGTTTCAGTTCGGTTCGCGAACTCGAAAGCTCGATCACCACGTTCCTGGCACTGCGAAATACGCAGCCGACTCGCTACGTCTGGAGCGCCAAGGGGGAAGATATTTTGAACAAAATACAGCGAGCCCGCGAGGTAATGGCCTCACAGGCATGAGGAGCTTTATTTGTGAGACAGCACACTAGCTATGTCAAATCAATAAAACCAAGCGCGTCCTGCGCTTGGCCAATGGGTTACAAGCTTGCTGAGAAGACGGCAGCTGCGCCGATAACTCTGACCTTGGTTACTGAGAAGGGCAACTGATCCTCCGCAAGAATGAGTCTTTGGGGGCTAAGGCTGCATAACAGCGGCTCGTTGTGGGCGAGCGAGCCCGGCCTGTTGCGGCCGCAGGAGCGGGTGTCCGTGTGGTTTAAGTGAGCTGTATCGTTAGCTGTGTCAGGTTTGCATTGTCAATTAAATGGCGGCCTATCTCAAGATAACCATTTTTATTGTTGAAAATCAGGATTATTGCAAAATATTGACACTGTCATTATGATATCAAGGTGTGCTGCCATCCAACATTGATGACTGGCAGTCACGGGGCGGATGTCTGGAAAAACTTTTGCAATAACGCTGTCTTTGTGAGTCGTGGTCGCCGGTTGTATTGCTGCTCATCACTTGCCCAGGAGTACCGCTTTATTTGCTTGGTTTGAAAACGCGGGCGTTCGACTCAAGTGTAAAAAAAACGGCTGTTGTGATTCTGGTAGTTCTGTAAGCGTGGACGGCTCGGTCTGACGCTTCTTATGTATTCGGATGGATTGGGTAATGATTGCGAGTCATGTCACCTTGGCCATCCGGCATTTTCAGGATGAGCAGATGTTGTTGCGCGTAGGCGGTTTGTATTGGGTGGCCATCGATCGGGCCAGCGATGCAGACATTTTGGCCCGACAGTTTTTGTCTGCGATGCCTGAGCAGCAACTTGCTATGTTGGTGTGTCTGGGGCGCGAGGCTGATGCCTTGCTCGCTCCGATGGATGCCAAGTGTGGGCCTGCGGCGTTGCGCTTGTTCGCCATGCTTGATGCTGCGCATGTTTGTGCCTCTTTCAAATTCCTTACCTCGGACCTTCACCGGGTCAATGTAGGCCGCGGCAGCCAGATTTTGTTGATGGTCTCGGCTATCGATCTGGAGAACCTGGACACCGAATACTTGCAGCGCTGGTGTACAAATACGCACAGATGGTTGCAGGCTCGTGATTGCACGCTATTGGTGTTGTGCTATGGTCAGGCGCCGCAGATGCATGAAAGCCTGCTGCAACTTAACGAGCGAATTTCCGGCCTAGCGCAGTTATATCGTCGTGATAGCGGTATTTGCTATCAGCTGAATTTCTGGCACAGCGAGTTGGGTGTTTCTGCCACGCAGGCCTTGGAGCTTGAGCTGAAGCAGGGTGCTTTTAGCCTGAGTCAGGCGCAGCTGTCCGCACCACAGCCGGCGCGTACCGACGACCAGCGCATCTATCTGACCCAACGCTCCGTGCTCGAAGGTGCTCCGCCTTTATCCGAGCAGTGGCGTCTTTTCGAGCACCGTGACGATGTGCTGCAACACGCGGCTCATGCGCGGGCGGCCAGCGTGATCATCGCGCTTGAAAGCAACAGGGAGGTCGAAGGTCTGGCCCGACGCCTGTACGAGTTGCGCGAACACTGTGGTACCGCCTTGAAAATCATCGTGCGCGAGATGGAGCCCTGCCTGCGCTATCGCGACGAGCGTTTGTTGCTGACGTGCGGCGCCAACCTGATCGTGCCATTCCAGACATCGATGGCGCACTTTCTCAGTTTGGTGGATAGCGTTCAGGGGCAAATCTGGCGTTATCGCCAGGCCCTGGACTTTCAGTCGCTGTTCGATCGTCTTCGTCCCCCCGCTCAGCGTGGGCTGCTGGCCCCTAGGCACTTTATCGAGACCCTGGATCAGGTGTATGGCGGTGCTTCGGGTGAGGTCAGCCATCAGTTATTGCAATTGACCCCCCGTGGCGGACTGAACATCGAGCAATACCTGAACCAGATTAGCCTGCGCCGTTTTGGTGATATCGCCTGTGTGGTGGAAGGCACGTTCTACCTGTTTCTGTTCGCTTGCCGCGCCGATGGGCTGGAGCCTGCGCTGGGTAACATCTGCCGCCTGCCATGGCTCGACATTTTCAGTGAGTGTAAGACGCTGGAAACGATTGATGCATTGCCGCGCCAGACTTTTCTAGATGCGCCGCAGTTGCCTGGATTTTTCCATCTGGCTGGCGAGCAAGTGGCGGCTGATCTGTCGCAGGCCATCGCCAGTAACGGCTATACCCCCCAACGCATCACCTTGTCGCTGTCGGAGCACTGCGCATGATGTACACCCAGTTGTTGCAAGTCATCGCCGTGAGCTGCCTGTTTACTCTGGCTTTGGTTCTGGTGCTGAGCAGTGGCTATCGGCGCCTGGCGCTGTGGTTCCAGCGATATCTGCCACCGCGTTACCTCAAACCCTATGGCGTGCGTCGGCGAGCGCCTGCGGCGGTGATCGAAAGTGCCCCCCCGGCGGCGGTAAAAAGTGAAGCTCATGAACCGTCCTGAAATCCCCGACGCATTGCAAGCCGCACCGCAAACCGTCCGAAGCTGGCCGGGGCTTGGATTGTGGAACCTATATTTCCTGATCAAGTTGGCACTGTTCTGGGCTGGCTATCTGAACCTTCAGGTGTTGCCTAATCTGGTGTTCGCTGCTGTGTTGCTAGTGCCGCTGCGCAGTTGCTATGTGGCGCTTCTGCGTACCCTGATCGCTGTGCCGGTAGGTGTAGCCTTGTTGTATCAGGACACCTGGTTACCACCATTCAGTCGTTTGCTGGCACAGCCCGGTGTGCTGGATTTTACCGGTGCCTACATACTGGAACTGGCCGGGCGGTTTATCGACTGGGGCCTGTGCGGCGCGTTGCTATTGATGGTAATGGCGTACCTGTTCGTGTGTCAGTGGATACGCCTGACCACCCTGACCCTGGTCGGTTTTGCTTGGTTGGGCGGCGCGGGCCTGTTGGCGATGCACGGGGCTCAGCAGCAGGTGTTGGCCCAATCGACAGTGCTTGGGGGCGTGCAGACCGTCAGCGCCGCCGAGCCGGACAGCCCGACGCTGGATGCCTACCTGCAAAAGTTCTACACCACCGAGGCGGCGCGCCATGTCGAGTTCAAACCCTCGGGCTCCGATGTCCAGCCCTTCGACCTGCTGCTGATCAATATCTGTTCCATGGCCTGGGATGATCTGGATGCTGTGGGCCTGCATGAGAATGTGTTGTTTCAACAAATGGACATGGTGTTCGATAACTTCAACTCGGCCACCGCCTACAGCGGGCCAGCGGCGATCCGACTGTTGCGCGCCAGTTGTGGCCAGCAACCGCACAGCAAGCTGTATGGTGCCGCGCCGGAGCAGTGCTTGTTGATGGATGACCTGCGCAAGCTGGGTTTCGCCAGTGAAGTGATGCTCAACCACACCGGTCAGTTCGAAGGCTTCATCGATGAAGTGCGTAGCCAGGGCTCGTTGCCGGGGCCTGAGGTCAAAACCACCAATTTGCAACGTGCGCTGGTGGGCTTCGATGGTTCGCCGATCTGGCGTGACCGCGAGGTGCTGGATAAATGGTGGACACACCGTGAAGACCAGAGCAATTCGCGGGTGGCGTTGTTCTACAACACCACGACCTTGCATGACGGCAACCGCAGCCTGAGCGCCGACGGCGGCACCAAGAGCGCCGACTACAAGTCGCGCGCACAGATGCTGCTCGATGACCTGAGCGGGTTTATCAAGGAACTGGAAAAAAGCGGCCGTCGCGTGGCTGTGGTAATCGTGCCCGAGCATGGCGCGGCATTGCACGGTGATCGCATGCAGATCGCAGGTATGCGCGAGATCCCGAGCCCCTCGATCACTCACGTACCGGTGGGCATCAAGCTGGTGGGCATGGGCAGCAACTCGCGTGCCGAGCCGCTGCATGTTAGCGAGCCGAGCAGTTATCTGGCCCTTTCGGAAATCATTGCGCGTTTGTACGCCGCGCCTCCTCAGACCCAAGGCCAGGGACCTGACTGGAAAGCGCTACTGGCCAATTTGCCGCAGACCCCTATGGTCTCGGAAAACGCCGGAACCGTCGTACTCGACTACGCCGGTAAACCCTATGTTCGGATCAAGGAGAACGGCGCATGGCTACCTTACCCGCAAAGATTCCAGTAAAGGGGCAGATGCTTACGCGTACCGAGTGGGCCGATGACATCGCGCGGCTCAAAGTCGAGCTGCAATTGCCGAGCTTGGAGTATGTGGATATTTCAGCGCAGGTGGAGTTGGCGCGAGCCATGGAACGTTGGCCATTGCTGGCCGAATATGGTTTTGCTGCTGAATCTGAAAAGCCCCCGCTGCCTGTTGATCGGCCGGTACAGCTGACCCGGTTTGGGGTGAGCAAGTGACATCGCTGAGTCTGCAAGGCTTGCGTGGTGGTGTGGGCAACAGCTCCTTGCTGGCAGCTGTCGGCTATGCATTGCACAGCTTGGGCGAACGGGTGTTGATGATCGATATGTGCCCGGAAAACTTGTTGCGTTTGCATTTTAATCTGATGGCTGTGGAGCCGGGCGGTTGGGCGCGCGCCATGCTCGACGGCCAGGACTGGTACAAGCAGGCATGGAGTCTGACCCCGACCCTGGACCTGTTGCCCTACGGTAGCCTGAGCCATCGCGAGTACCGGAAAATCGAACAGCAGTTGGACTCGCAGCCCGACCTGTGGGCCGATCGTCAGGCAAGCCTGGCCGTGAATTATGACTGGTTGCTGTTCGACTTGCCACAGCGCTTGCCAGGGCATGCCGCTGTCGGCCCTTGTCATTTTCAGATTCGAGTAGTGGAAGCAGATGCCGCGTGCCATGTCTTGCTGCAAGAGCAGGAAGACGCCGACGGGCTGGTGCTGGTCAATCGCTTTGATCCGGGCAGCCAGTTGCAGCGCGACTTGCTGCTGATCTGGCGCCAGCATTACTCCTCGCGAATGCTGCCGCTGACGGTGCACAACGATGAAGCGATGCGCGAAGCCCTGGCGTGCAAAAAGCCGGCGGGGCTCTATGCTGCGGCCAGTCTGGGGGCTCAGGATGTGCTGAGCCTAGCGACTTTGTGCTTGAGTCGACGCCGGGAGGCGGCATGATCTTGCGCTTTTTCCCTTATAAGCAGCTTCGTCATCACGACCATTGCCACCCGCTGACGGCGCTGCTCCTGGCCTCGTTCACAGCTCTGGCCGGGCTGTTTTTACGTCTGGAGTCACCAGCTTGGCAAGCGCTGCTAGCTCAGCCGCAACGCTGGTATCCGCAGCTGGCGAATAAGGTGCCGAGCCTGGGCGATCCGTTGCGCTATACCCTGCAAAGCCTGTGGTTGATGCTGGTTCGGCCATTGCCAAAACGGCAACGTCGAGCCGTGCCAAACTGGCTGCTCGATGCTGGCCGCTCTAACCGAAAGCTCTGGGCGCGAGTGGATACGGTCTTGCATAAACTACCAGCTCAGACGCGCGATAGCCCCCGGTTGCGTGCGGGCGCGCGCTGGTGGCGCAGCCTGACGCTATACCAGCAGCGCTGGCTGAACGGTATTTGCGGTGCGGTGGGGCTTGGGCTGGTGGTGGTGTCCATCACCGAACCATTCAGTTATTTGGCGCAGTTGACGTTCGTGTTGCTGCTGTGGGCGGTCGCGATGTTATTGCGTCGTGTGCCGGGCCGCTTCTCGACGCTGCTGCTCGTCGTGCTGTCAATGATCGTCTCCTGTCGTTATCTGTGGTGGCGCTATACCGCGACGCTGAATTGGGACTACCCTCTGGAATTTTCCTTAGGCGTGCTATTGCTGGTTGCTGAAACCTTTTCCTGGTTGGTATTGCTGCTGGGTTACATCCAGACTTGTTGGCCGCTGGAGCGTCCACCGGCGCAATTGCCTGACGATACCCGTTTGTGGCCGACAGTCGATCTACTGATCCCGACCTATAACGAAGACATCTCCATCGTGCGCTGTACGGTTTACGCCGCACTGGGCATCGACTGGCCGCACGACAAGCTGCGTATCTCGATCCTGGATGACGGCAAGCGCGAAGAATTTCGCCTGTTCGCCGAGCAGGTCGGGGTCAACTACATCACCCGCAGCAATAACCTGCACGCCAAGGCTGGCAACCTTAATTATGCGCTGACTCAGCTCGATGGCGAGTTGGTGGCGATTTTCGATTGCGACCACGTGCCGGTGCGTTCATTCCTGCAAGTCACGGTGGGCTGGTTCCTGCGTGATTCGAAGCTGGCTCTGGTGCAGACACCGCATCACTTCCTGTCCCCAGACCCTTTCGAACGCAACCTAGGCACCTTCCGTCTGCGTCCAAATGAAGGCGAACTTTTTTACGGGCTGGTGCAGGACGGCAACGACATGTGGAACGCCGCGTTCTTTTGCGGCTCTTGTGCCGTTTTGCGGCGTGTGGCGGTGGACGATATCGGCGGCTTTGCTGTGGAAACCGTTACCGAGGACGCCCACACTGCGCTGCGACTGCATCGTCGCGGCTGGAACTCAGCCTATGTGCGCATCCCCCAAGCAGCCGGTCTTGCGACCGAAAGCCTGTCGGCGCACATCGGCCAGCGGATTCGCTGGGCCAGGGGCATGGCGCAGATTTTTCGAGTGGATAATCCGATTTTGGGCAAAGGCCTGTCGATATTCCAACGCATTTGCTATGCCAACGCGATGCTGCACTTTCTCTCAGGCCTGCCACGGTTGGTGTTTCTCACGGCGCCCTTGGCCTTCTTGTTGATACACGCCTATATCATCTACGCTCCGGCGCTGATGATCGTTTTGTATGTACTGCCGCACATGGTCCACGCTAGCCTGACCAACTCACGGATGCAGGGCGAATATCGCCTGACGTTCTGGGGCGAGGTCTACGAAACGGTGCTGGCCTGGTACATCGCCCGGCCGACCACGGTGGCCCTGTTCAATCCGAAAAAGGGCAAGTTCAACGTGACAGCCAAGGGCGGTTTGGTGGAACAGAACGAGTTCGACTGGAAAATTGCCCAGCCGTATCTGGTGCTGGCCACCCTGAACATCGCGGGCTTGGGTTTTGCGGTATGGCGTCTGCTCTATGGGCCGAGCAACGAGATCGGAACGATCCTGGTCAGCAGCCTGTGGGTTATCTACAATCTGCTGATCATAGGCACGGCTGTTGCGATTGCCGCCGAGGTGCGCCAAATACGCCAAACTCAACGGGTACAGGCCAAATTGCCTTCGGC
Organism: Pseudomonas sp. UMAB-08; assembly: GCF_900095225.1. Classification (GTDB taxonomy): domain Bacteria; phylum Pseudomonadota; class Gammaproteobacteria; order Pseudomonadales; family Pseudomonadaceae; genus Aquipseudomonas. The sequence continues at coordinate 25,656 of NZ_LT607431.1, read as the reverse complement.
TGTGCAACTGGCAAACGGGCATTTCTACCCTGGCATGCTGATCGACTATTCCGATGGCGGCGTAGGCGTTGAACTCAATGTTGCCCTGTCTCTGCCAATAGGTACGCAGATTTATTTGATGATGCAGCGCGGCCAGCGCGAATTTCTGTTCCCTGGCATCGTCATTCGTAGCAAGCACAACTTTATCGGTGTGCGCTTCAACGAGCTGTCTGCACAGCAAAAAATCGACTACGTGCAATGCACGTTCGCCCGCGCTGATGCATGGTTGAATTGGAACGAACAATTCGTGCCAGACCGGCCGCTGCACAGCTTTTTCGGCGTGCTCCAACTGGGGACCACCGGTTACGTACGCCTCTATCAATACCTGCCTGCTTGGACGCACGTACTGGTCAGTCCAGTAGCGCGGGTATTTGGCTGGGTGGGCAGTTATCTGCCGCGCTTCCCGGCTGCTTCTTCCTCTTCTTTTGACCGGTGAGCACATCATGAGCCGCTATTTCATAAACTCTCTGTTAGCGAGCCTGGTGCTTATTGCCATTGGTGGCGCCCAAGGGCAGACCCCAACCCAGAAACCCAAACCGGTGGTTATGGCGGCTTTAGCGCCATTGGCCAGCAGCGTGCCAGGCTGGGATGTAGCGCGTAATTTCGAACAACTGGGCCGTCCCGCCGACAGTCTCCTGCTGGGCAGCCACAATACCGACCAGTTCGAATTCACTATGCGTCGCGATCGCATCGCCAGCGATGCGAAGCTGCAACTCGAATACACGCCGTCTCCGGCTCTGCTGCCAACGCTGTCGCACCTGCGGATCTATCTCAATGACGTGCTGATGAGTGTGCTGCCTATCGATAAAGATCAACTGGGCAAAAAAAACACGCAACAGGTGGCCCTTGATCCGCGTCTGATCACTGACTTTAATCGGGTGCGTGTGGAGTTCGTTGGTCATTACACCGATATCTGCGAAGACCCGTCCAACAGTGCGTTGTGGGTCAATATCAGCCGTACCAGCCAGGTGTCTATAAAGGAACAGGCGCTGGCCCTGAAGAACGATCTGGCCTATTTCCCGATACCATTCTTTGATGCGCGGGGTTATGACAAGTCGGTGCTGAGTATGGTGTTCGCGGCTTCGCCGACCGTTGGCGAACAACGGGCTGCGGGCATTCTGGCGTCCTATTTTGGCGCCCTGGCAGCTTGGCGCGGGACCCGGTTCCCGGTGCTGCTCGACCAGTTGCCTGCGACCACGGCTGACAACTTGGCAACCTCGTCCATCGTCTTTGCCACCAATGAGCACAGGCCACAATTTCTGGCGGACATGGAGGAGTTTCCGGCCGTTGAAGCGCCGGTCGTGCAGTTGATCGACAACCCCAACGACCGCTACGGTAAAGTGTTGCTGGTGCTGGGCCGCAATGAAGACGATCTGGTTATGGCTGCCCGCGCCCTGGCCTTGGGCGGCGATCTGTTTCGCGGCACACGGGTGATTGTGGATAAGGTCCAGCAGTTGCAGCCGCGGGTGCCTTACGACGCGCCGAACTGGATGCGCACTGACCGCCCGGTACGTTTCGCCGAGCTGATCAAATACCCAGAGCAATTGCAGACTACAGGCCTGCAACCCTTGCCGATCAATCTGGAAATCAACCTGCCGCCAGACCTGTTCGTCTGGCGTAACCAGGGCATCCCGCTGCAAACCAAATACCGCTACACGCCACCGATTACCAACGACGGTTCGCGCATGAACATCAGCCTCAACAACCAGTTCATCACCAGTCTGCCGTTGCTGCCAAGCAGCAATAGCCGTCTGGAAGAGTTGCGTCTGGCAGTCCTCTCCAATGAATCGGCCAATACTAGTGAACGGCTGTTGGTGCCAGCGCTGAAAATAGGTGATCGCAACAACCTGCGCTTCAACTTCAACTTCACCACCACCTATGGCAGCGCACAGCGCGACCACTGCCAGACCTCGCTGCCGGTCGATACCCAGGCTGTGATCGACGATCAGTCGACCATTGATATGTCCGGCTATCACCATTACATCGCCATGCCGAACCTGAGCGCCTTCGTTCGTAGCGGCTTCCCGTACAGTCGCATGGCCGACCTCTCAGAAACCGTGGTGGTTTTACCGCCTAAACCGAGCGCGATCCAGATCAGTACCTACCTGGAAGCGGTCGCCGGGATTGCCGCCCGCACAGGCTACCCGGGCATGAGCCTGCGCGTGAGTGACGACTGGAGTCAGGCATCGAAGCTTGACGCCGACCTGTTGGTGCTTGGCACCTTCGAACCGGACATGCGTGATAACCGCGATATGAATCTGTTACTCGATCGCTCACGCGACTGGCTGCGCCAAGCCGCCAATACCCAGCTAAACCGGGATGTGATACGTAGCGCAAACGTCAATGATAAAGATGATCAGGCCGCTAATCGGGTCGAAGTCTCGGCCAAAGGCCCGATTGCAGCGATTATCGGCATGAAATCGCCGTCCCATGACCAACGCAGCATCGTCGCTTTGCTCGCCAGCGAAGACGCTGACTTTCAATTGCTACGCGAAGTCTTCAACGACAGCGGAAAACTGGACGCTGTGGCGGGGTCTGTGGTGCTGATCCGCAGCAGCGGCGTCAACGGCCAAATGGTCGGCGAGCACTATTTTGTCGGCAACCTGCCATGGTGGCTGTTGCTCTGGTACAAGCTGTCTGAACATCCGTTCTGGCTTGCGCTGATGGCAGTATCAGGCGTGTTGCTCGGTGGGTTCCTATTGTGGCGTGCCCTACGTTGGGCGGCACATCGTCGCCTGGCTTATGAGCAATAAGCGGGTGAAAACAGCTTTGGCGCTGACTCTGACGGTCATCCTGGCCAATATGTCGGGTACGGCAGAGGCCGCGCCTCAATGCGCCTGGCCTGCCTGGGATAACTACAAACAGACGCTGGTGAGCGAGGACGGTCGGGTGATCGACCGGTCCTCCACGCAGTCGATCACCACCTCTGAAGGCCAGAGCTACGGCTTGTTTTTCGCTTTGCTAGCCAACGACCATGCTACTTTCGCCCGGCTGTTGCGCTGGACCCAAAGCAATCTGGCGGGCGGCGATCTGAATCGTCAGTTGCCCGCCTGGCAATGGGGCCGTGCCAAGGACGGACAGTGGCAGGTGCTTGATGCCAACAATGCCAGCGATGCCGATCTATGGATGGCCTACAGCCTGCTGGAAGCCGGGCGTCTGTGGCATCAGCCCGATTACGAAACCCTGGGCCGTAACCTGCTCTGGCGCAGCGCGGCGCAAACCTTGCGCAAGCTGCCGGGGTTGGGCTTGATGCTGCTGCCGGGGGATACGGGCTTCGAATCAGAGCAAGGTTGGCGCCTGAACCCCAGTTACCTACCACCGCAATTGCTGGCGCGCTTCGCGCAGATTGCGCCAATTTGGGCCGAACTTGCCGACAACACCCAGCGTTTGTTGCTCGAAGGTTTGCCCAAGGGCTTGGCTCCAGACTGGCTGTTGTGGCAGGCCGGACAAGGCTGGGCGCCGGACACCCGCAAAGGGTCGGATGGCAGCTATGACGCCATACGCGTCTATTTGTGGCTTGGCATGCTGGCCGACGATGCGCCGGGGCGGGCGGTATTAATCAAACGCTTCAAGCCGATGCTGGACGCGACCGCCCGGCTTGGTTATGTGCCGGAACATGTCGATACCGCATCGGGCACTGATAGCGGCAGGGGGACGGTGGGTTTCTCTGCGGCGTTGTTGCCACTGCTGGCTAGCGATGCCACGGCCAACACGACCTTGGTCGCACAACGCGACAAGGTACACCAGTCGTCGCCGCCGGCCGATGTCTATTACAACCAATCCCTGCTGATGTTCGGCCTGGGTTGGGACGAGCAGCGATACCGCTTCGACAAGGATGGACGGCTGCTACCGAACTGGATGAGTCTATGCAAAAAGTAGCCGTACAAAAAACTGTGCGGAACAGGCTTGCGATGCGGTGGATGCTGCTGAGCGGACCGTTGTTGAGCTGTTTATGGGCGGCCACGGTGGGTGCGCAGCCGCTTACTCAGCCGGAGCAACAGCAGTGGCTGGTGGAGCAGATGCGCATTGGTGAGGCGCTATCACGGGATGATCTGACGCGTGATTCTCTGGCGCGCCTGCAACTGATCGCCCCCAATCACCCGCAGGTGCTGGTGGCTGAAATTCGTCAGGCTCTGGCCCAGAAAAATCAACCGTGGGCCGAACAATTGCTGACCCAACTGAGCCAGCAGTCAGCCGATTCGCCAGCGCTGCGTCAGGCAGTGGCGCTGATCAAACTGCAAGGCGTGGACGGTCAGCGTCAGTTGCAACAAGCGCGACTGCTGGCCGCTGCCGGGCGCTTCGAGGAAGCGGCCAAGGCTTATGAACAATTGTTCGGCAGCGAGCCGCCGGACCTGGTCAGCGCCCTTGAATATTGGGGTGCGCGCAGTAACATTGCTGGGCAACGTGGGGCGGTGATCGAACAACTGCGCAACCTGGACCGCCAATACCCAGGTAACGCCGCGCTGCGCCAGACCCTAGTCGGGCTGCTGTTCGCCGAGAATCGTCCCGCCGAGGCGCTGGTCGTCCTGCATCAATTGGCCGCTGACTCTCAAGCCAGCAACAATGCCGCCGAGCGCGAATACAGCTACCTGATCAAATTGCCGGTGGGGCCAGACAGTGCACGCGCCTGGAAGACATTCGCCAGTTATTACCCCTATTCGCCGCTAAAGAACGACGCCAACAAACAGCTGCAAAGTCAGCAGCAATTGCTCGATGACCCGGCCTGGCAGGCGGGAGTAAAAGCCAAGGCGCTGCTGGAGAAGGGCAACGCCAACGACAGCGCAAACGCCGAAAGCCTGCTGCGCCGGGCGTTGAAACGCTACCCCCAGGACCCGAGCCTGTATGGCGCGCTGGGCACGGCCTTGATGCGCCAGAGCAAATACCCACAGGCGTACGACGCGTTCACCACTGCGTTGGCCAAGGAACAGGACACCGACTTCATCAGCAAATGGCAGGACTTGCTGGCCGCTACCCGCAATTGGATGCTCTTGCAAAAAGGTGATCAGGCATTGCAGCGCAAGGATTACCCGGCGGCTCGCCAGGCCTATCAACAGTCGCGCAAGCTCAAGCCCACGGATGCCGATTCACTGATCGGGCTGGCCAATGTTGCCCTCGCCGAAGCCGACGATATCGCTGCCGAGCCGCTGTTGTTACAGGCGCGTATGGTCGAGCCGGGCAATGGCAGCGTGGTGCGGGCGCTGGTGCGGTTGTATCAGGCGCAGTCCACGGACAAGGCCGAAGCTTTTTTGAATACCCTGCCAGCCTCCAATCAGGTCGAATTTACCGCGTTGCGCCAGAGCATTGAACTTGCCCGCTTGAACCTGCAAGCCGACGCCGCCACGCAACGCGCCGATTGGGCGCAGTTGGTGGTGCTGCTGAAAAAAATCCGCGTACTGGACCCGGACAATCCATGGCTGACATACCGTCTGGCCAATGCTCAGCTCATGCTGGGTCTGCCCCGGGACGCCGATGACAGCTTCCGCCAGCTGCTGGAGCGTCAGGGCCAAAACCCTGAGGCGCGCTATGCCCATGGTTTGTATCTGGCAACCGAAAATCGCGACGGCGATGTCTTGCAGACGTTGGCAAAGATTCCGGCGCCAGCCTGGACCGACAACATGCGCGAACTGGCCGCTCGGGTGCAGCGCCGCCAACTGCTGGCGCAGGCCGGGAAGTTGCGTGACAACGGACGCGAACCCGAGGCCATTGCCTTGCTGTCGCGCAACCCGACCACCGATGACCTATCGACCCTGGCTGATTGGGCTTTCCAGCGTGGCGATCAGGTCCAGGCCGAAGCCTTCTACCGCAAAGTCTTGAAACGCGAACCGGACAACGCCGAGGCGCAACTGGGCCTGGCCGAAACCCTGATTGCCAGCGGCCATGCCGGACGGGCGCATCAGGTACTGGAAAAAATCACCCCGCCCGCAGCGCCGAGCGCCGCCTGGCAACGTCGGCTGGCCAATGCCTGGACGGCCGTGGGTGAGCGTGACAAGGCCAGCGCGCTGTTCGCGAAAATGCTGCAAACGCCGCAGACCGATCCGTTGATCTATCGCGATGCCGCACGCCTGATGGCCAAAGAGCAGCCACAACAGGCACTGGATAATTACGCCAGCAGCATGGTCGCCGCCGGGTTAATTACGCTTGCGCAGGGAAGCCCCCGCGACAATATTGCCATGACCATGACCATGACCATGACCATGACCATGACCACGGCCAGTCGCGCCAAAGACAACGACACCTGGATGCCGCGTAGCCTGCGCAGCGATGTCGATACTTTGTATCAACAGCAGAACCCGACCGTGAATCTCTATCACGACTTCGCCTGGCGCACGGACAACACGTCGCCGGGGATTTCCGACCTGACGACCCAGACCACTATCCTGCGCATTGACGCGCCGCTCGCTCAGGGGCAGGGCTTTGTGCAGGCCGAGCAGGTCGATCTGCAGGTCAGCCGCTACGACACCGACGCCGACGGTTTGCACCGCGAAGCGTTTGGCACCTGCGCCGTGCAGCTTCGTGATCGCGCCACCGGAACGCTGGTGCACAACGGTTGTCCCAGTACTTCGCAAAGCACCAGCGGTCCGAGCCTGGCGATGGGTTGGAAGAATGCACTGTGGGCGTTCGATCTGGGGCACTCGCCGCAGGGTTTCGAAGTCGGCAACTGGTTGGGTGGCGTTAGCTACAGCAGCGACTGGAAGTCCCTGGGCTGGACGTTGACCGCATCGCGTCGGCCGATGACAAACTCGGTGGTGTCCTACGCCGGTGCGGTCGCCCCGGTGACCGGTGTCCGCTGGGGCGGCGTCACTACCAACGGCGTGACCCTGAGCCTGAGCCACGACGAAGGAGGGGTGGACGGCGTCTGGGCCAGTTTCGGCGCCCATTGGCTGCGCGGCGAAAATGTCGTCGACAACCAGCGTCGCTCGGCTATGGCCGGGTACTACTATAAGCTTATCGACCGCGCCGACGAACGCATGCGTACCGGTCTGACCCTGATGTATTGGGGCTATGACAAAGACCTTAGCGAATACACCCTGGGGCAGGGTGGTTATTACAGCCCGCAGCAGTATTACTCGATCGGCGTGCCCCTCAATTATGCCTGGCGTAACCCGAACTGGTCGGTCTCACTGGAAAGCTCGGTGGGCTGGTCCTGGTCCCGTACCCGCGGCAGCGACCTTTATCCTCTGGATGGCCCGGCCGGAAAGTTGCTCAGCCAGATCAGCGCGGCCGGTCTGGAGATCGACGAGAGCACTAACCTGAGCAAAGTCGGAAGTAGCAGCAGCGGCATCGGTGTGCGTTTGCAAGGCTTGATCGAGCGCCGCCTTTCCGACCACATTGTACTCGGTAGTGGCGTGGCCTGGCAGCACAGCGAGGGCTATGCGCCAAGCCGCGCTATGCTCTACTTGCGTTACACATTCGATGAATGGCAAGGCAATCTGTCAATGCCAATCGAACCGGTCACGCCCTATGCGGACATGCGTTAGAGGGCGGTCATTTAAAATGAATTCTTCGGAGAATTGGCTACGGCTTCTTGGTTATCACATCCTTGGAGGCGAACAGATGAGCACCCAAGATATTGTCCCGCGTCCCGAAGAACACACTGAGCTAAGTCGCCGTACATGGTCTGCTACCATCAGTCAGCGTGACGGCCGTCGCGCCGGAGTGATCCTGTTGGCCGCCGAAGGTTGTTCGCGGGTGAAGTAGCCTGCTTGGTTGGGCTCTCTCTCTGAGCTCGGTCACTCTTTGGTGTCAGCGTTTTCAAGAATAGCAACTAGACGGTTTGATCTACAAGCCAGGGCGCGAGTCGTCGGCATCTCACCAGCCGCGGCCAGCGCATAACCAGGTGCTGTTGCTGCCCGCTTTGGTGGTCAGCAGCTCATCAGGCTTGTTACAAAGCGCGATAGACTCGACACGGTTTCGGAGTAGGCTCGATCACCATCACCCGCTGCTGACGCAGGTTCTCCAGGGCCTGCGCGGCCAGTAACAGATCTTTGTCGGTCTGCTTGGCTAGGTCGGGGAACTCGCGTACCAATACGATAAAGTCCGACAGCCCTAACGGTAGCAAGCCCAGATAGGTACGCAGCTCCTAGGCGTGTTCACGGGGGGTGACATCGTGCTCACCGTACTTCGCCCAACTTTCGGGCGCTGCCTGAACCTGTCGCTCCACCTACTAAATGAGCACCGGATGCTTGAGGGCCAGAGACATAATGCGCATGAGACAGCCTGCAACAGACGTTCAGTAGGCTTAACCGGAAAGCGGGATGTCGCACAGAGGTAGGCTTTCTTGCTCTCGAAGGGTTGGTTCGCGCGCAGCAATTTGGTTAAGATAAAATCCCATTTCCGAAACCCATATAGAACCCGGGCCCGAAATTGAAAACCGTAATTCGTATCGCCGTTGACCTATGGAGCGGCACCAAACTAGTCATCCCGCTGATAGCCATCCTACTGTGCTGCTGGCTGTTTGTTTCCCTAATCACTTCTGGCTCGACATTCGGAGATGCGCTGGCGCTGGGAGTTTCAGGAAATGATCTTACCCAAGATGACCTTATTACCCGGTGCATCCTCCTCATCTTTTTCGTTCTATTTTCCATCGCCTTTTCGGGTCACAAGTTGCGGGTAGCCGCCGAACGTGCAGTATGTGGGCCCGTCGTTTGCGCTACGTGCCGCAACATAGAAAAACGTTATGGCCCAACGGGCCCCCGGTGTAAGGCTAGTTGTCGCCTGAGCTGATTTATCAAAACGATAGATCAGGGACCTCAAAGAGAGCTGTAATGTCGAGCTATTCATCTGAGCGTAAAGCGGCCCTTATCTACAAATTGCGGCCCCCATCAAAACATGTCCGTGGCCGAGTTGGAGCGCGAACTGCGGCGCAAGGACAAGGCACTCGCAGAAACCGCCGCGATCCTGGTGCTGCGAAAAAAGATGAATGCCTTCTGGGGAAACGACAGCGAAGACGTCTGACCTCGCTGCCAGAACGGCAACAACTCGTTGAACGTTTTAGCCAAGCCGTTGCTTCTGGTGCACGCAAAACTATTGCCAGTGCCCCCGGTGTCAGGATAGTTGTCGCCTCTGCGAAATTTCCTGAAAAAGCATATCGGGGGCGGAAAGAGTCTGGTCGTGACGTATTATTCACCCGAACGCAAAGCCGCATTGCTGAAGATGCTGCTTCCCCCGTTTAACCTGTCGATGGCCGAGGTTTCTCGGCGCGAAGGGGTTAGCGAGATATCTTTGTATAACTGGCGCAAGAAGGTCAGTGCTGAAGGAATCGCAGTGTCAGAAAACAAGCAACCCTCCGAGAACTGGTCGGCCGAAGCCAGATTCGCTGTTGTCCTTGAAACCGCCAGCTTGTCGCAGATCGAGCTGAGCGAGTATTGCCGGCGCAAAGGCCTTTACCCTGAACAGGTCAGTGCCTGGCGTCAGGCGTGTATCACCGGCCAGCAAACCGTTCAGACCCAGCAAAAGGTTGATCGCGAACAAGCTCGCAAAGACAAGAAACGCATCCAGGACCTTGAGCGTGAACTGCATCGCAAAGACAAGGCGCTCGCTGAAACAGCCGCGTTGTTGGTGCTTCGAAAAAAGCTCAACGACTACTGGGGGACCTACAACGAGGACAACTGACGTCTTTACCGCAACGGCAGTTGCTCGTGACGTGGTTGATCGAAGTCATCGTCGCCGGGGCGAGGAAAATCAGGGCTTGCGAGGAGGTCGGTCTATCGCAGCGGACCCTGCAACGCTGGACCGAGGCCCAGACTGTTCAGGCCGATGCTCGAACAACAGCCGTGCGACCAACGCCGCGTAATGCGCTGAACGAGGCTGAGCGACAGCCCCGAGTACGCCCATCTGCCGCCGAGCCAGATTGTGCCGCGCCTGGCCGATCAAGGGCGTTATCTGGCGTCGGAAGCGACGTTTTATCGCGTCTTGCGGGCGGCGGGTCAACAACAGCATCGAGGCCGTGGCCAGCGACCCAGACGGCACGCGGCGCCGACGACGCATGCCGCCAAAGCGCCCAATCAGGTGTGGTCGTGGGACATCACGTATCTGCCGTCGCCGATACGCGGCAAGTATTACTACCTGAATTTGATCGAAGATATCTACAGCCGCAAGGCCGTGGGTTGGGAGGTCTACGAAGAATAAAGCGGCGAGAAAGCCGCTGCGTTACTGCAACGCAGCGTGATCGGCGAGCAGTGTTTACGCGAGCCGCTGGTGTTGCACTCCGACAATGGCGCGCCGATGAAGTCGGTGACGCTGTTGAGCAAGATGTACGAACTGGCATCACGCCTTCGCGCGGCCGACCGCGGGTGAGCAACGATAATCCGTACTCGGAATCGCTGTTTAGAACGCTAAAATACTGCCCGCAATGGCCGCAGGGTGGCTTTGCCAGTTTGGACGCTGCACGAGGTTGGGTGAGGGATTTCATGCGCTGGTACAACCAACGAACACAGGCATAGCCGTATCCGCTTCGTCACGCCGTCAGAGCGCCATCGCGGGGTGGATCATCAGATCCTGGCTCGACGGCATGACCTGTACGAACGAGCCCTGGAGAAGAACCCGGAACGCTGGTCAGGTCAGACGCGAAACTGGGAGCCAATAGGAACGGTGATGCTGAACCCGGATCGGGAGGATCAGGACGAGAAAAGAGCGGCATAGTTAGACGGTTGATGCGACAAGTACCTTGAAACACGCCGAGTGCGGAGATCGGGCTGTCGCTGCGCAACCTGCAACGCGGGGCCCTGACACCCGTTATGCAGGCCGATGTGCGCACCACCACATTACGCCCGCAACCGCCCAATGCCCTTAGTGAACAGGAGCGTTGCGCTATTTTGAGGTCTGCAATAGCTCGCCATTCGTCAGCCTGCCGCCCAGCAAGATCGTCCCGATACTGGCCGATCAAGGCCGTTATCTGGCCTCAGAGGCAACCTTTTACCGCGTCTTTAGGGCAGCTGATCAGCAGCACCGACGTGGCCGCAGCCATGCACCGCACAAGCATGCTGCGCCGACTACTCACCGCGCAACCACAGCCGATAAGGTCTGGTCTTGGGACATCACCTACTTGCCATCGCCAGTGCGTGGGAAGTACTACTACCTGTATTTGATCAAGGACATCTACAGCCGAAAGGCTGTGGGCTGGGAGGTTTACGAGTAAGAATGTGGCGAGTTGGCGGCCGAACTGATGCAGCGCACGGCCCTCACCGAACGCTGCGCCGGACGGCCCTTAGTGCTGCAGTCGGACAACGGCGCACCGATGAAATCGGTGACGCTGCTGAGCAAACTGTACGAACTCGGCATCACTCGGTCACGAGGGCGACCACGGGGGAGTAACGATAATCCCTACTCAGAATCGCTGTATATAACCCTGAAATATTGCCCGCAATGGCCTACTGGTGGTTTTACAGATTTGGACGCGGCACGTAGCTGGGGGCGCGATTTTATCCGCTGGTACAACCACCAGCACCGCCACAGTCGCAACCACTTCGTGACCCCGGCGCAGCGTCATCGAGGCGAGTATCAAGAGATCTTAGCCAAGCGTCATGCGCTGTATCAACAAGCACGCAATCAGCATCCACACCGCTGGTCGGGTGCGACACGCAATTGGCAGCCCATCGGCGTTGTCACACTCAATCCGGAAAGGGAGTTGCCGACACTGAAAATAGCCGCATAAAAACACAGCTGACGCGGCAACTACCTTGCAAAACGCCGGCAGATCGTAGCAGCCATTCGGGATACAACAGTCGCAAACGGTGAGCTCAAGGTTCCGGGCTACGCAACGGGAGGCCTTATTTTCGGGGCGGGCACCGGCACCAGTGACAGCATTTTTTCTCGCCTATCCAATGGTGAGTAGCTAATGCCAGTAACTCCATTACCAGTGCTTGACCGCACGGCAGCGACGTTCAAAACCGATACCGATACGTTCTTCGGAACGCAACTTCCAGCATTCTCGGTTGAGATGAATAGCGTTATCTTCTCGGTATCTTCCAGCGCCATGGCAGCAGATGTCTCAAAGGCGTCCGCAGCTATAAGCGCAACCTCTGGCTGCAAGCGCCGCCACAGCAAATACGCAGGCAACCACTGCAACTACCAAGGCTTCAGAGGTATCGACGAGTGCATCGACTGCACTACGCAGGCGACCACCGCAACAACTAAAGCGACGGCAGCTTCGACCAGTGCAACTAACGCAGCCAATAGCGCTACTTCCGTTGCAAACTCCGCAGCCTCAATTTCAAGTGGGCCGGTAACCAGCGTCAGTGCGAAAACCGGCGTCGTCGTTCTGATCAAGGGCGATATCGGGCTGGGCAGCGTAGACAACGCCCGCGACGTAAACAAGCCGGTATCAGCCCCCCCCCAGCTGGCAGCCATGCACGCAGTCGCCCTCTCTTTCTAAGGAGTTATCATGTCCAAGACATTCACCGCACACTACGCACAAACTTCAAAGTCGTTAGCTGCGGTAGTCACTGCTGCGCTTGGCGGGATTGGCACTGGTACGGTTACAGGTGCCGTCCTTGTAGCTACGGCGGCGCGGATGGCTCCATTGTCACTAAGCTGATGGCCTTGCCTCGGGCAACTGCCACAGTATCATCGCTGGTTCTGTTTCTGGCGAAATCGGCAACTCCATCTGTCTATTCGACGATCGACTCCGAGCTTCTTCCGGCCTACACGATGGCGACCACCACAGCCATTCCTGAAACTTCATTCAGTAACATCAGCGAGTCCACGCCGATCCGTCTTGAAGCTGGCGACAAGTTGTACGTTGGCACGCAGGTAGCGCTGGTTGCCGGTATCGTCTTCAAGGCTGAATGGATGGACTACTGATGAGCGTTCGTGAGCTGGGGAATGGGCTGGGGAATCCGTTGGGGCGAGGTCGTACTAATTACTAATATAGGTGTGAAGACACTAAGGATCGACTGCTCGGTATCAGCAAGCGCGGTGATGCGTATCTGCGAACATTGATGGTGCATGGTGCAGCGCTCGGCGCTGCCCACAGCCAAATCCAAAGAGGATCGACTCAGCCAGTGGGCCATTCGTTTAGCCGAGCGATCGCATCCCAATGTGGCCGCTATTGCGCTGGACAACAAAACTGCACGTACGGCTTGGGCGATGCTGCGTCAAGGCACTGATTACCAACCAAATCAGACAGCGGCCTGATCTATTTACCCGACGTGTTCTACGAGAAAAACAACTCTTAACCACGATTGCGAAGCAACCTGAACGATGGCAAACCGGTCGAACCGGCGTCGGCAAAACCCTCGAATGTCCAAGTGCGAAAAGCACGAAAAAGCGATCGGGAGCCGTCGCGCGAATAGCCCATCATGGCCCCGCATCGAAACGATGCCGTATTTAGAGGCCGAATATACGTGTGCGGTCGGCACGGGCGCCAAAGCGAAGGGGCTTGCAATGAGGATGAGTCCACATAAGCGATTATGGCTTGATCACCACCATAGAATCTCCTATATACACATCAAAAGCATTGCCCTCACTGTCCCAGCCTCTGCCCGGAGGGCGGAGATACCCTCTTGACCCTCAATGAGCAAGCGTCAGTTTAGGGTCAAACGGCTTCCCTGACTTAAGCACAACATAAACGATATGCAGCAGCTTACGCATTGTCGCGCTGCAACCGGGGTCTCGATTCTGCCCGGAGGGCGTGGAAGCTGACTCGTCTGCGAAGACCATCCAACACTCTCCACCTGCCGCACCTCAATCCTGGCCAACCTCCTGCCGCAGGTGGTTTTCGCCATGAAACGCACCATGGCTTTCGCGTCAAATTAAAACCCGTCGTGGTGGGTCATTTACTTCGGCAGGGTGGGTCAGTTTTGGACTGGTATTGATACGTACGATTAACACATCACCCCTCCTGTCTTCTAACAAGACAAGCCCTCCGAGTCACGGCTAGACTGACGTATCTACGAGTTGTCGCAGGGCACTCGACCCGCATAAGGAAATACATGAGCCGTATCATCATTGTTCTCGCCATACTCGCCCTCACAGGCTGTGCCACCTCCCATAAAACCAAAGTAATACGTGGCCAAAGCGGATTGATGGTCGAATGCTCCGGGATGACCTCCAGTTGGGACAGGTGCTACGCCCGCGCGACCCGTGTATGCAACCCCGGTGGCTTCAAAGTCCTCAGCAAATCCAGCGACGTCAAAGAAGATCCGGACGACTATCCATTCGGGTGGAACCCGGCCGGCTATTTCACCCGGCGTATGCTTGTGGTCTGTAATTGACCGTTTGAACTCTGGATATGCACCAGAAAATGTCATAAATGAAGGGAACTTCACGGTCCACCAATCATCCTTCATGTAAGTCAATACTCGGACTGTTCAAATCCTTCCAGTCATGCTAAAACCTTCGGAGCGCTTATCTAGCTGCTTGAAAAAGAAGGGAAAAATATGACGAAGTCGGAGTTGATCGATCGAATTGTTACCCATCAAGGGCTGCTCTCATCCAAGGATGTCGAGCTGGCTATCAAGACCATGCTTGAGCAAATGTCTCAATGCCTCGCCACCGGTGATCGCATCGAGATTCGGGGCTTTGGCAGCTTTTCTTTGCACTACCGCTCACCTCGCGTAGGGCGCAACCCAAAAACCGGCCAATCCGTGAGCTTGGACGGCAAATTCGTCCCTCACTTCAAACCGGGTAAAGAGTTGCGTGATCGGGTCAACGAAGACGAAGAAGAGGGCCTCTAACGCCTCCAACAAAAGGAGTGGCAGATGTGGAACTTTAAGCGCGTAATGTTGGTTGTAATCATCCTGCTGATCGTTTTGGCGACGGTGGTGTTCGTGCTGGAAAATCAAAAAACCGTTTCCCTGGTCTTTCTCGGCTGGTCAGCGCCAGAGCTGTCGGTAGCTGTCCCCGTGATTGTGGCCTTGTTGATCGGGATGATGATCGGCCCCTTTCTGGGTTGGGTCATGTCCCTGAGTAAAAAGAGCAAAAAAACCATCAGAGCTGTCTGAGTCGGACGGTGTTTAATCGCTACGTAAATCGCGATACGCAGCGATTACCCCTGTGAACAGTTTCAAAATGTCTAGCGTCTAAAAAACGCTCATCCAAATCCCCGAGCCGTCCCCTTCCCATGGCTCGCCAGTGTCCTCCCGCCCCACGCATAAAACCTGCTGACACTTAAGCGCGTCAGCTCTCACCAGATAAGCGAAACCTCAGATAACCACCGAAAGAATTTGTAAAACGTTAAAGACTCGTCCAAGCGTGGGGTCCGGCTATGCTTGCGCGCTTTTTGTGGGCGGATACGGCGGAGATCGTCTTTTACTCAGCAATATCGAGAGGAGCTCTCATGCTCTACCCGGAAATAATTCATCACGGCGCCACTGAGGTGTCACCGGTTCATGCCATCGGCTGCAAGTGGATGCAGTGACCAGTCTGTTTCGACTGCGGCTTGTCCCAGGGGGAGGAAAATAAACAAGGGAATGTGGCCGCCAACTCAATGGCTGTCGATTTTTCCGTAGAAACCGTCAAGGCCCTGATCATCACCCACGTGCATGCCGATCCCGTGGGGCGTATCCCGAATCTGCTGGCCGCTGGCTTCAAAGGCCCGATTCTGTGCAGCGAGCCTTCGGCCAAGCTGTTACCGCTGGTGTTGGAGGATGCGTTTTAACTCGAACATGGCCGCGATGAAAAGCAGGTTGAGCGTTATCTCAAACTCATCGAGCAGCGGACGATCGCGCTTCCCTTCGGCACGTGGTTCAGCCTGGCGCAACCCCCAGAGCTTTCCTGTCGTGTTCGTCTGCAACGTGCCGGGCATATCCTCGGTTCGGCTTACGTGGAATGCGACATCGAATACCCCGCCGAAAATCGCAATAGACGTGTGGTCTTCTCCGGCGATCTGGGTGCCTCTCATACCCCATTGCTACCAAGCCAAAAATCACCCGAAAGGGCAGACGTGCTTGTGCTGGAGAGCACTTACGGTGATCGCTTGCATGAAGAACGCAGCACACGGCAAGCGGGGCTCGAAGACGTCATTGATAAGGCTCTGGCTGACCATGGCACCGTATTGATACCGGCGTTCAGCATAGGGCGAACCCAGGAACTGCTCTACGAAATCGAAAACATCCTTCACCGTAAAGCACTTCTGAGTAAGGATTCAGACAGCGAGGGGAGGGCTGCGGGAAGTCCAGCGTCTGAGCAATATCCAGAAAGCCGGGTACTGCCGATCAACTGGCCTCAGCTGCCGATTATCCTCGACTCACCGTTGGTCAGCCGGTTTACCAAGGTCTATCAGGAACTTGATGAGTTCTGGGATGCTGAAGCCACGGAGCGATTAGACAATTGCCGTCTACCTCTATGCTTCGACCAACTTATCACCATAGACAGTCACGCAAAGCACCTGAAAACGGTCAACTACCTCGCCAGCACCGGCCGACCCGATATTGTCATCGCGGGCAGCGGCATGTGCTCCGGTGGTCGAATCGTCAACTACCTGAAAGCCATGCTCGGTGACAGCAGGCACAATGTGCTGTTCGTCGGCTATCAGGCCAAAGGCACGCCAGGCGCAACGATTCAGGCCCATGGTCCAAAGGCTGGATATGTCGAGCTTGATAGTAAGCGCTTTGCTATCAGCGCAGGCGTTACCACCCTAGGTGGCTACTCCGCTCACGCCGATCAGCAAGGGCTGGTGGATTTTGTCACCGGTATGAGCGAATAGCAGAGGTGCGGCTGTTGCATGGCGAAGATCAGGCGAAAAAGGCCCTGAGCAATGTTTTGCAAAGGAAGTACCTGCTAGCGAAACGTAACCTCGAGGTGGTGATACCGGGTAGTTGAGGATGACGCTCCAGCGGGGCTACCTGAAAGGTCCTGGCTGGAGTTTGGTTTCCGAGAAGCCTGTCGTGTGGAATCCATTTCGAAGATTGCAGCAGCTATAGGGGTTTTTCTAAGGTGCCATGTTGTCCTGTTCTGATTCTAGTAAACCGAAAATTGATGGAGGCATTGGTTGATGTTATTTTGGCATCAATATGTTGTGCTACCTGTCTGAATTCATTGGGAAATAGCTTTAGGCGCTCCCGAGACATTAGTAAAATCTAGCGCTAGCTGTAGAATGCTTCCCCAAATATCAGCGCTCATACCTGTGCTGCGAATCTCTTGACAGGCTAAAGTTTTCCACGATACGCATTTTGTGTGTTTCGTGTCGTAAAAGCTGCGTCTAGATCACGGTTATATAACTCATACCTCTTTGGGTGTTTACATTCCTGAAGAAGGATCAAGGATTTTGAAATGGAATTGATTCCCGTAATTTTGTCTGGCGGAGTAGGTAGCCGGCTGTGGCCGGTTTCTCGCGAGGCTCATCCCAAGCCGTTCATGTATTTGCCGGATGGGCAGAACCTCATTCAAAAAACCTTCCTGCGTGCATCTCGACTGGAAGGGGTGGTTGAAGTTCTCACTGTGACTAATCGTGAGCTTCTGTTCAAAACTGAGGATGAATACGGCGCAGTGAATGCTGCCAAACATCCTCAAGGTTTCATTCTCGAACCCTTCGGGCGTAACACCGCTGCTGCTGTTGCCGCTGCTGCTCTTCAATTAGAAGAGACCTATGGTGCCGACGCCTACATGCTGGTCTTGGCTGCCGACCACCTGATCCAGGATGAGAAAGCCTTTGCCGCTGCCGTGGTCAAGGCGATGGCACTGGCCTCCGAGGGCTGGTTAGTCACGTTTGGTATTCAACCGACTTATCCCGAGACCGGCTTCGGCTACATTGAGGCTGACAAAAGCGCTCGGCTGAACGGTGGACTGAAGGTTGCGCGCTTCGTTGAGAAGCCAAATCTTGAAACTGCCGAGAATTATGTCAGTGCTGGCAACTATTACTGGAACTCCGGGATGTTTTGCTTTCGGGTCGGTACTGTCCTTGAAGAGTTAAGGCAGCACGCCCCTGACGTGGTGGCAGCTGTTGCCAATACATTGGAAAAATCGCGCCTGACCTCTGCCAAGAAATACCGTTGCCTTGCGCTTGACCCAGAGGCTTTTGCTGGCGTTCCAGACATTTCAATCGACTATGCCTTGATGGAGCGCTCCGCCAAGGTAGCGACCATCCCGTGCGACATCGGTTGGAGTGACATCGGCTCATGGAATGCGGTGAGTGAGCTGACCGCCCCAGACGAAAATGGCAACCGTTTCGAAGGCGAGGTCGTTTCACACGGCTCGCGAAACAACTACGTAAGCAGCGAAGATCGGCTAACCGCGTTGGTTGGCGTCGAAGACCTGCTCATCATAGATACGCCCGATGCTGTTCTGATCGCTCACAAGAATTATGCTCAGGATGTGAAGCATATCGTCAAGCAGTTGAAGGAAAGCAGCCATACCGCGCATCTGCTGCATCGCACAGTCCATCGCCCGTGGGGCACATACACTACACTGGAAAACGGTGAGCGGTTCAAGATCAAGCGTATTGTGGTCAAGCCGCAGGCTTCTCTCTCCCTGCAGATGCACCATCACCGCAGTGAGCACTGGATTGTCGTCAGCGGGATGGCCTTGGTGATAAACGACCAGGAAGAGCTAATGCTCAACACCAATGAATCGACGTTCATTCGTGCAGGACGCAGGCATCGTTTGCAGAACCCTGGTGTCATAGACTTGGTTTTGATCGAAGTACAAAGCGGTGATTATCTGGGCGAAGACGATATCGTTCGTTTTGAAGATGTCTATGGTCGGGTCGACAGCTATACCGCGCGCGGTCACAGTTGAGGTTTCCTTAAGTTGTCAATTATGCCAGCCCACGGGCATGGCACCTTGGGTATACGATCCGCAAAGTGGTGGGAACGAGATTCTGCCACAAATTCACGATGCTCTCCGCCAGCAGGCGGAGACTTTCGCGAGTACGCGCGAGTGGTATCCGCGAATGCAGCGGAGTCTACGGTTTAAAAACCCAATTTTGTTACGTGGATACGATTGAAAGGGGGAGATGACCGACTATTTCCCTTATGTCGCTTGCGCCACTTCCATCAAGATAGTTGGAGTTTGGCGTTGTTTACATACAGCGATGAGCGCCATTCGCTGTCCCCTTTTTCAGACGGGAAATGGGAGGGGACATTCGAGGCCGCGTTGACGACATGCGAACCCTTTATCCTATAGCGATAGATCAGGCGGTGTGTTGAAATTGCTCCGGCGAAAAAAACTGGAAATTTAGGGTAAGAAACGACTGCAATTTTTCCTGATGCGTATGATTCATGATCGTTAGAAATGTCGTGATGCTTTTTTGAAATAGCGTGAAATTTTCGTGATAAACGCAATACAGGCATTCTTTCTTGACGAGCTTCCACAGCCGTTCAATGAGATTGAGGTTCGGCGAATATGGCGGGAGAAACAGTAAATCGACGCCCAACTCCTTCGCAAGATTCATTACCAAATGACATCGCTGATACCGTGCGTTGTCGAGAACGAGCGTGACAGGGAGCGTCGCCTTTTGGGCGACCTCCCGGAGCAGCTGGCACACTTGCACTGACGTGATGAAAGTATATCGTTCGTGATCGTGTGGAGCTCTTTGGTGATGGTATGTTACGCCCCAATACATTGAAGCGTTGTCGTCCACTTGGTGTTTTCACAAACATACGGGTACAGCTCCACAGGTAACCGAGAAAGGCGCTGAGGCGCGAAGTGCGCCGCGTCGACAAAGTACAGATCCCGGTTCCCCTCTTTGGCTTGCGTCAGCAGGGGCTGCAGTTGATCGTCATGGAATTTTTTCTCAGCTTCGATATTGGCTTTGGCAGGAATGCTGTTGACCTTCCGGTGGCGTACACCCAAGAATTTTATGTATGCACGGATTTGTGTGTTTTTAACGTAAGCGCGCCATAAAACCCACACTCCAACTACCAATTAAAGCCTTACGCTATGCTCCCGATCTCTCTCTCTGGAGCCGCACCGTCGTGATGCGTCCAGACGCCAAAGTTGAAAAGTCTATGGTCACCTCCTTTTTTGCAACACTGATCAGTGATGATTAGTTGGCTTGCCTAAATCTATCCCGCGTCTGGTTGGAGCACGCTCCGCGCCACGATGGGAGTCGCGCCCGGCCATCCTTAAAAGTGTATCGGCTTCAAAAGCCGATTTTCAACACAGGTTCTTTACCAGGCCGGTGGGCCGCTGGAGGTGTTTGGGAGTCCCCCGGTGTCAGGCTAGTTGTCGCATGAGCTGATTTATCAAAACGATAGATCGGGGGCGTAAAAGAGACCTGCAATGTCGAGCTATTCACCTGAGCATAAAGCCGCCCTTATCAACAAATTATACTGCCCGCTCAAAACATGTCCGTAGCCGAGTTGTCGCGTCAATAAGCATCTCCCAAGCCACCCTGTATGCTTGGCGTTCCAAGCTCAAAGCAGGAGGCGCAGTGGTGCCAGGAGATAAAAGCAGCGCCGATAATTGGTCGGGCGACGCCAAGTTCGCAGCGGTGTTGCACACGGCCGCGCCGAGCGAGATCGAACTCAGCGAATACTGTCGCAGCAAGGGTTTGACCCCGAGCAAATCAGCGCTTGGCGGCAGGCCTGCATCAGTGGCCAGCTCTCAGCCCAGGCACAGCGTCAGTCCGAGCGAGAACAGGCTCGTGCCGACAAGAAACGTATTGCCGAGTTGGAGCGCGAACTGCGGCGCAAAGACAAGGCGTTGGCGGAAACCGCCGCGATTCTGGTACTGCGAAAAAAGATGAATGCCTTCTGGGAAAACGACAGCGAGGACGTCTGACCTCGCTGGCAGAACGGCAACAACTCCTTGAGCGTTTTAACCTAGCGGTGGCTTCTGGTGCGCGCAAAATGCTCGCCAGCGCAGAGATCGGACTAGTCTGCAACGCTGGGCCCTGACACCTGTTATGCAGGCCGATGTGCGCACCACCACATTACGCCCACGACAGCCCAATGCCCTAAGTGAACAGGAGCATTGTGCTATTTTGGATGTCTGCAACAGCTCGCCACTCGTCAGCCTGCCGCCCAGTCAGATCGTCCCGATATTGGCCGATCAAGGCCGTTACCTAGTGTGCTATCTCGAAATAAACGTTCCCGCAAGGCGGTCATATCCATCTGATTTTTATGAAGAAAAGCCAAGATGAAAAATGACTTTATTCTGATACTGCACACTAGCTTCAGGGGCGACCTTTTACCGAGTCATCAAAGAGGCTAATCAGCAGCATCGACGTGGCCGCAGCCATATACCGCACAAACATGCTGCGCCAACTACTCACAGAGCAACCATCGCCAATCAGGTCTGGTCTTGGACATCACCTACTTGCCATCGCCGGTACGTGGGAAGTACTACTACCTGTATTTGATCGAGGACATCTACAGCCGAAAGGCCGTGGGCTGGGAGGTTTACGAGCAAGAAAGCGACGAGCTGGCGGCGCAACTGATGCAGCGCACCGTACTCGCCGAAGGTTACGCCGGGCGACCCTTGGTGTTGCATTCGGACAACGGCGCGCCGATGAACGTCGGTGACGTTGCTGAGCAAACTGTACGACTTGGGCATCACCCCGTCACGCGGACGACCACGGGTAAGCAACGATAATCCCTACTCAGAATCGCTGTTTAGAACCCTGAGATATTGCCCGCAATGGCCCACGAATGGTTTTGCAAATGTGGATGGGGCTCGCCGCTGGATGCGTGATTTTATCCGCTGGTACAACCATCAGCACCGCCACAGCCGCATCCGTTTCGTGACCCCTGCGTAGCGTCATCGAGGCGAGGATCAAGAGATCTTGGCCAAGCGTCATGCCCTGTATCAGCAAGCTCGTAATCAACATCCACATCGTTGGTCAGGTGTGACGCGCAACTGGCAGCCCGCCGGGGCCGTCACGCTCAATCCAGAGAGGGAGCTGTCAACACTGAAAGTAGCAGCATAAAACTACGGATTATGCAACAACTACCTTGCGAGGCGCCGCCTGCATAGACCATACTTTGGCAGTTTCAGCGGGGTTCGCCAATACTGGGCTCGGTGAACGGCCGAGTACGCGACGGATCGTTTCGGCCTAAAGGGCGGGGTTACGTCCTCGGCGACGCTTCTTGACGCTGGCACCCGCAGATGATCGCAGCCGAGCATACGGCTTGCTCTTCTGGTTTGAGAACAATATGTTGGGGGTTACTTACGCTCCTCACAGCGCGGAATGAAAGAAGAAGCGTAGACAAGGCCGCAGAAAAATTATTTAGGAAATAGTACACTCTGTGTGTGCATCATGAAAATTAGTATAATAAACAACAAGTTTCCGGAGAGTTAACCTGTGGAAAGTCCGTTGGGGCCTAAAGTCAAGCCGTTTATTGCCATTATGCAGCCAGAGCTTATAGATGCATTGCAAGATCTTGCTAAATTAAATTACCGCAGTGCAAATGCGGAGTTTATTGTTGCGCTTGTCGACTATCTCGGTGGAAGCTTTAAATTTAAGATCTTAAAAAAATCCTTGTCAAAAAATATTGGCGCTAAACGTACTGCAGCGGCTCTCCATAATATCCACTACCACCGTATTGAAATCACCGGACTGGAAAAAACTATATTTCGACTGCCTATTGATTTACATTGCGCGCTGAAAAAAATAGCATCGACACATCGAATTCCCATGAAACACATTATCGCGCATGTAGTTGTGTCTTGGGTAAACGAAAACTATGAGCTTGAACGACTGATTTCAGAATTTAATTTAGAGGACTCCTGCCATAATAGTGCTTTCACAGCGGAAAGCACTGGCCACCAAACATGAGGGCAAGCACGCAGGATAAATAGCTTTGCCATCATAAACGCGTTGACTTCAAGTGCCCGATTGAAGGGCGGTTGCAGGAGCTGAGCGCAACACGGCTATAGGAGCCTCATGTTGCAAGCCCATCAGCTGAGTGAATACCTCGATCGGACAAAGCCAGCTAAATCGCTTGCGTGATCGGATGTTCAGCAAATACGCAAACTTGTCCAACTCCTCTTGGGTGTACTTGGACAGGTCGGTTCCCTTAGGCAAAAACTGGCGGACACGGCCGTTGGTGTTCTCGTTGGTGCCGTGCTGCCAGGGGCTGTGCGGATCAGCAAAGTAAACAGCGATGCCCGTCTTTTGAGTGAGTTCGGCGTGTTTGGCCATTTCCTTACCCTGGTCATACGTCATGCTTTTACGAGCTGCCAGCGGCATGCCATTGAGCGCCGCGCTAAACCCTTCGACCGCCGCCGTCGCGTCATTCATTTTCACCAGCATCAAATAGCCGCTGGAGCGTTCAATGAGCGTCCCGACCGCCGAGGCGTTGTTTTTCCCCTTGATCAAGTCGCCCTCCCAATGCCCCAGCATCAAACGGTCTTCAACTTCCGGCGGCTGCAGATGAATACTGACCATATTGGGAATCTGGCCGCGACGGTCAACGCCCCCAGCGCGGTCCACGTGTACTCTTGCCTTGTCGCAGACACTGCACCAGGTCCTTGCGCAACTCCCCCGACGGGCATCGCATAGATCGCTTTATAGATGGTTTCCCGGCAAACGTAGGCTTCTTCGAAATTGATCTTCATGACGCGCAGCTTGCCCGCGATTTGTTCTGGAGAAAAGCGTTCTCGAAGCAAATGAAGCACCAGCTCGAAACGTTCATTGCCCATGACCAATTTTCTGGCGGGGCGGCAAACTGTACGGTGCTCGTGAGTGTGAGCTTATGCGACGTGGGCAACGTAACCCCCATTGATGGACCGATTACGACGAAGCTCGCGGCTGATAGTAGAGTGTTGCCGCTGACCGAAAATCTATGGTCACCCCATTTTTTGCAATACTGATTAACGGATGAAGTGGTTGGCTTGCTTAAATCTATCCGGCGTCCAATTGGGGCTTGCCCCGCGCCACGATGAGAGTCGCGCCTGGCGATCCTTAAAACTGACGCGGCTTCAAAAGCCGATTTTCGGGTCAGGATCTTCGTCAGGCCGGTTGGCCGTTCACATCATCTTTTGTTCGTAAGGGATCCATGAACCCCACATTCAAAGCCGTCATCTGATCTCCGATGCTGTACTCCCGAATTCTCTCAGGAGCCAGCACGTCATGATGCGACCCGACGCCAAAGTCGAAAAAGTCTACCTCTACCCCAAGCCTGTGGACTTCCGAAAATCCATTGATGGCCTGGCCGCCTTGGTCGAACTTGATATTAAAGTCGCCGTGTTCGACCCCGTGCTTTTTGTCTTTCTGAATCGCCACCGTAACCGAGTGAAAATACTTTATTGGGAGCGCAATGGCTTTTGCCTTTGGCTCAAGCGCCTAGAGTCGGAACGTTTCAAAACATCACCCGATGCCACCGACGAGGCCATCGTGTTAAGCGTCCAGGAATTGAACAGGTTACTCGACGGTTTTGATCTGTGGGGTAACCGCCCCTATCAGGTTTTGACTCCAAGATTTGTCGCCTGAAGGTCATAATCCGCGGCATGATTTCCATGCCTGACAACCTTCCTGATGACCCAGTGCTTCTCAAGCAGATGCTGCTTGAGAAGTACGAAGCGCGTGCACGTGATCAGGAAGTCAAAGAAGCTTACCAGACCCATATCGTTGATCTGAAAGAGCAGATCAAGTTGCTGCGTGACCGTATATTTGGCCGTAAGTCCGAACAAACGGTCGAGCCCAACACGCCGCAATTGGCGCTGTTCAACGAGCCCGAAAGTGAACCGATGCCCGCCGTCGAGGATGCCGATGAAGAAGTCGTTGCTCCAGCTCCACGCCGTGGCAAACGCAAGCCACTATCTGCTGATCTGCCGCGTATCGAAGTCATCCACGAATTGCCTGCCCTGAGCGCATTCCCATACGGTTCAACGACGCAGCAATGTCTTGATCTGACCATCGGCCTGCCATACTGCCGATCACCGCGAGCGCCTCATCTGGCGTGCGACAGCCATGCTCGCCTGATTTTGGCTTGCGTACTCGCAACTGTGAGTGCTGACCTCCCTGCCAATGAATGGTCAAAATGACTTCGCGATTCTCTTCGTCAATATCGGCAACAATATTGGCTATCAAAGTGCGCGTCAGTTGCTGACGTGCGCGCATGGTAACGCCCGGTGCGTTCCATGCTGCCTGGAGGTCTTTGGCTAGTCCGACAAAGTCAGGAGTGTCGGCGCCTGACATCGGTGTGTTTATGCTCTCTAATCGCACCTCGCAGTCTTGCACCCGCCGCAGTGCCGCTTCCCAACTCTTCTCGAGCTGTGCCGCAATCAGGCGGTTATCCATTTGCGAACCAGGTTGGCGTTGATGCCGTGCCGCAAGGCTACGCTGGCGATCGAGACGCCAGGTTGCAGGCAT
Organism: Pseudomonas sp. UMAB-08; assembly: GCF_900095225.1. Classification (GTDB taxonomy): domain Bacteria; phylum Pseudomonadota; class Gammaproteobacteria; order Pseudomonadales; family Pseudomonadaceae; genus Aquipseudomonas. Next base: position 422 of record NZ_LT607431.1, on the reverse strand, counting down.
TCCTGAACGACCTGGGTTTTAAAAGATTTGGAATAAGAGCTTCGTTGGCGCATGGCAATCCTGACGATAAGGGCGATGGTGTCCACGTATTTTAAAGTGCACACCATGTCTTGGCTTTGTTGAGCGGGCTAGATGACTTGGCCGGACGGATACAGAACATCGCCCTTATGGCTGGGATCAGGTAGGTGACTTTACCGGCCGGTTACGCAGAAACTACCGTCGCGCAAGAACACAGTAATGTCCCTGAAAAACCGCTCGACCATGTTCATCCAGGAGCTTGAGGTCGGAGTGAAGTGCACATGGAAACGCGGATGTTTCGCCAGCCAAGCCTTCACTTTTGCGTGTTTGTGCGCCGCGTAGTTATCCACGATCAGATGCAGTTGGAGGTGTTTGGGCGTTTCCTTGTTGATTTTCTTGAGGAA
>NZ_LT607430.1 GCF_900095225.1 Pseudomonas sp. UMAB-08 | reverse complement strand
AATGGCGAACCGCCTGACCCGGTAACGGGGCATTATTTGTTGGGGAATGGTTACCGGGCGTTTAATCCGGTGTTGATGAGGTTTAACAGCCCGGACAGTTTGAGTCCGTTTGGAGAGGGGGGATTGAATGGGTATGCGTATTGTGGGGGGGATCCGGTTAACTACCGGGATCCTACCGGGCATATCCCTGCTTTTATGAAGCCCGCATTGAGATTTTTTAAAGTCATAAAGCCCCATGCCTCCACGCGGGCGCCCCGCGCGGCTAGCCTTATATCAGGAAGTAATCCCTTAAACACATCAACCTTCGCATCTGCAGATGCTCCACGTCCTCATTCAGCGCCATTAACTAGCAGTCCTATCAATAAGCCAACAACTAGGCTAACGGCTTCTGATATCGAGTATGAGAATCTTGTCATCACAAAAAATGAACTGCGAAAAAATATGATCAGCAGAAACCAGTTTCTTGGTCGCGGCAAGAATGTTCCTCTCGAGTTGCAAGAAGCTATTCATCGCGATAACAACATTGTTGTTAATGCCATACATAACATGCACCAACCTCCGAGCTACGCCTATGTCCGGGCCTACGCCACGGCTAAAGCCAAAGCTGAGGCTAAAGCCAAGGCCAACAAGCTTCCGACTTACAACGAGGTAATGGGAGTGCGAAACCCACAATAGGAAGGGCGACCTAAAGTCGCCCTTCCTATTTATCAAACAAACTTACGCCGCACTAAACAACTTGTGCGGATCAATCACAAACTTTTTCGGTACGCCAGCATCGAATTCGCCGTAACCACGCGGTGCTTCGTCGAGGCTGATGACTTCGACGCCGACGATGTCTGCGATTTTGATGCGGTCCCACATGATGGCTTGCATCAGTTGGCGGTTGTATTTCATGACCGGGGTTTGGCCGGTGTGGAAGCTGTGAGATTTAGCCCAGCCAAGGCCAAGACGGATGCTCAGGCTGCCCATTTTCGCGGCAGCATCGACGGCGCCTGGATCTTCGGTGACGTACAGGCCAGGAATACCGATTTTGCCTGCAACGCGGACCACGCCCATCAGTGAGTTCAGAACCGTGGCCGGGGCTTCGTGTTTCACGCCGTCATGACCGTGACCACGGGCTTCGAAGCCTACGGCGTCGATGGCGCAGTCCACTTCCGGCTCGCCCAGCAGCGCAGCGATTTGCTCGTGCAGTGGGGTGTCCAGCGACAGGTCGGCGACTTCGAAGCCTTGAGCCTTGGCGTGAATCAAGCGAACCGGGTTGACGTCGCCGATGATCACCACCGCAGCGCCAAGCAAGCGCGCAGAAGCAGCAGCGGCCAGACCCACAGGGCCAGCGCCCGCCACATACACGGTGCTACCTGGACCCACACCCGCCGTCACTGCGCCGTGATAACCGGTCGGCAGGATGTCGGAGAGGCAGGTCAGGTCGCGGATTTTTTCCATCGCCGCATCGCGGTCCGGGAGTTTCAGCAGGTTGAAGTCGGCATACGGTACCAACACGTATTCAGCCTGGCCGCCGACCCAGTCACCCATGTCGACATAACCGTAAGCACCACCCGGACGCGCCGGGTTGACGGTCAGGCACACGCCGGTGTTCTGCTCTTTACAGCTGCGGCAACGACCGCACGCCACGTTGAACGGCACGGAAACCAGATCGCCGACCTTGAGGTTTTCCACATCGCGGCCGGCTTCGATCACTTCGCCAGTGATTTCATGGCCCAGCACCAGACCGGTCTGCGCCGTGGTACGGCCGCGCACCATGTGTTGGTCCGAGCCGCAGATGTTGGTCGATACCACACGCAGGATCACGCCGTGATCAATGCGCTTGCCTTGTGGGTTCTGCATTTTCGGAAAAGGAATTGTTTGTACTTCGACCTTGCCGCCGCCGAGATACACCACACCACGATTACCAGACATGCTTTCACCTCTCTATTATTGTTTTATGGCATGTAGGAGCTGGCTTGCCTGCGATAAGGGCCGCAGGACCTTCAGCCATTTCAACATCACGACCGCTTCGCGGCCGATCGTGGCGGGACACGCAGTTGCAAGCCCGCACCTACATGTAATGCGTCAACCCTACAAAACCACCGTGCGATTCGCGTTCAGGAACACGCGCCGCTCGATGTGATAACCCACTGCCCTCGCCAACGTCTGCCCCTCGATATCCCGGCCTTTGGCAATCAGGTCTTCGGGGTAGTGGCTGTGATCGACCGCTTCGACGCCCTGGGTAATGATCGGGCCTTCGTCGAGGTCGTTGTTGATGTAATGCGCCGTTGCACCGACCAGTTTCACGCCCTTGTTGTAGGCCTGATGGTAGGGTTTTGCGCCCTTGAAGCCGGGCAGCAACGAGTGATGAATGTTGATCGCCCAACCGTCGAGACGACGGCACAGCTCGGGTGACAACACCTGCATGTAGCGGGCAAGAATCACCAGCTCGGCACCGGACTCCTGAATCACTTGCCAGACCTGACGCTCCTGCGCTGGCTTGTCATTGGGGTCGAGGCCGAAGTGGTAATAAGGAACCTCATGCCAGCGTGCCAGCGGTTCCAGATCCGGATGGTTGGAGATCACCGCCACCACGTCCATGGACAACTGGCCGATGCGCTGGCGATACAGCAGATCGTGCAGGCAGTGATCGGCCTTGGAGACCATGATCACCACTTTGGGTCGATAGTTGGGCGCGGTCAGCTCGAAGACCATACCGAAGGCTGCACCGCGTGCAGCCAGGCCCACACGGAAAGCCTGCTCATCGAAGCCCTCCGGCTGACGAAACTCGACGCGGATGAAGAACCGACTCGACAGTCGATCATCGAAGGAATGGTGCTCGGTAACGTAGCAGCCCTGCTCGAACAAATAGCGAGTCACCGCGTCCACCGTGCCTAAAACGCTCGGACAGTCGGCAGTCAGAATCCATGTATCGGGTACGCGGCTCATCTAGCGGTGACTCCTTTTTGATGCTGTCGAATCTTCTTCGCCTGGACTGACGCTTTCGCGGACAAGTCCGCTCCTACAAGGGGGATTGCGTCAGGCCTTGATGCTCAACCCATACTCAGCGCTGGCGTCTTGCAACCACAGCCACCAGTAATCGGAGAACGAGCGGCGGATCAGCAGCTCCCAAGTCTCTTCACCCGTGCGGCGAATCACCAATTGCGACTTGGCGAACACCGTGCCGATGGCTTTACCCACCGGGAAGTTGTTCGGGTGCACGTCGTAGCTGGTGGATTTCATCAGCAGTTCGCGAACCTTGGGCCCGGTCAGTTCCAGCAGGGTTTGCCCGCCGCTGACGTTGACCACGGCGATGTGCAGCCCGTCCAGCGCTGCACGCAGACGCTGTTCGGTAGCCAGCTCTTCGCCACTCGGGACGATCAGCAGCCATTCATCCGGGCCCAGCCATTGCAGCGAGCTGTCGCCGTTGGCAACGACGGTCAGCGCAACCGGCAATTCCATGCCCAGCGCCTTGGCGACACCGGCCGCGAACGCCGGGTCTTTGCCGTCGCCGCGCAGGGTCAGATGGCCCAGCAGTTTCTTCTCGCGCAGGGTCACGCCAGGGTTGTTGCGGCCTTTGCCAACCAGGCTATTGAGGTCGGCGTGGAACAGCGGCGACTCGGCCTTTTCGCCGGTCGTTGGCCGCTGTTGGTAAACGTTGGCTGTGGTCATAGAGCACCTGTCCTGAATTCTGTTGTGTTGCCGAAACGCCAATGTGTAGAAGCGGTGAGTCGCTATACGTTCTGCTGCTCACCCTTCGGATCGAAGAACACCGAAGACACGATTTCGGCTTCGATCACAGTGCCATCGACCAACGGTGCGAACACCCGTTCGCCCATGCGTTTCAGGCCGCCTTTGACCACACCCAGCGCGAACGAATAACCCAGCGAGCCGTTGGTGTAGCTAGAGGTCACGTGACCGACCATGCTCATCGGAATCGACTGCTTGGTGTCGAATACCAACTGCGCACCTTCAGGCAGCCATTTGGTCGGATCGATCGGCTTCAGGCCGACCAACTGCTTACGCTGATCACGCACGCAGTCTTCGCGGTTCATGCCACGCCAGCCAAGCCACGAGAACGGTTTGGTCCGGCCAACACACCAGCCCATGTTCAGGTCGTCAGGGGTCATCGAACCGTCCGTGTCCTGACCGACAATGATGAAACCCTTCTCGGCCCGCAGGACGTGCATGGTTTCAGTGCCGTACGGCGTCAGGTTGTACTTCTTGCCCGCTGCGACGATTTTTTCCAGCACACCCATGGCGTAGTCAGCCTGGATGTTGACCTCGTACGACAGCTCACCGGTAAAGGAGATACGGAACACCCGCGCCGGCACACCGCCCACCAGGCCTTCTTTCCAGGTCATGAACGGGAACGCGTCCTTGTCCAGGTCGATGGCCGTGACTTCGCTGAGCAGCTTGCGGCTGTTAGGCCCGGACAAGGTCAGGGTTGCCCAATGGTCAGTGACGGACGTGAAGTACACCTTCAGGTCTGGCCATTCGGTCTGTTGATAGATTTCCAGCCATTGCAGCACGCGTGCAGCGCCGCCGGTGGTGGTGGTCATCAGGAAGTGGTTATCGGCGATACAGGCGGTCACGCCGTCGTCGAAGACCATCCCGTCTTCTTTACACATCAGGCCGTAACGCGCCTTGCCCACATCGAGCTTGGTCCAGGCGTTGCTGTAGATACGGTTGAGAAACTCACGCGCATCCGGGCCTTGAATGTCAATTTTGCCCAGTGTGGAGGCATCGAGCAGGCCAACGCTGGCGCGCACGGCTTTGCATTCACGGCTGACGGCCGCGTGCAGGTCTTCGCCGTTTTTCGGGAAGTACCAAGGACGCTTCCACTGGCCGACGTCTTCAAACTCGGCGCCGTTCTTGACGTGCCAGGCGTGCAGCGCGGTGAAGCGTACAGGTTCGAAAATGTGCCCTGCGTGACGACCGGCTATCGCGCCGAAAGTCACCGGCGTGTAGTTCGGGCGGAACATGGTGGTGCCCATGTCGGTGATCGACATCTTCAGCGAACGGGCGGCAATGGCCAGACCGTTGACGTTGCCGAGCTTGCCTTGATCGGTACCGAAGCCCAGCGCGGTGTAGCGTTTGACGTGCTCGACCGACTCGAAGCCCTCGCGGGTCGCCAGTTCGATGGCCGCAGCCGTGACGTCGTTTTGCAAGTCGACGAATTGCTTCGGCGCCCGTGCGGTGGCTTTTTCATGGGGCACCTGGAACAGGGCCAGGGTCGGTTCTTCATGGCGGGTCAGGGCTTTTGGCAAGACGCCTTCGACCACCTTGAAGCCCGCTTCGTTGGCTGCGCGAGCGCCGCCCTCGAAACCATCGGCCAAGGCATCAGCCAGTCCGTACACACCATTTATGCCCCCGACGCAGACGCGTTTTTGCGGTGCTTCACCCGGTACGAAACCGAGGATGTCTTCACGCCAGATCGGCTTGCCGCCCAAGTGGGACGCCAAATGCACGATAGGGCTGTAGCCGCCAGAGCTGCCGACCAGATCGCAATCGAGCCATTCGCCCGGGCTGGTGACGCGATGGCCTTTGACGTCGATGGCCGCAATGCGGGCAGCGGTCACGTGCTTGCTGCCACGCGCTTCGACAACGGCGCTGGAGGTCAGGATGCGAATCCCTTTGGCCCGTGCTTCTTCGACCAGAGCGCCACGCGGATTGCTCCGGGCATCGGCGATTGCTACCACTTGCAGGCTGGCATCGAGCCAGTCCAGCGCTACGCGGTAGGCATGATCGTTGTTGGTCGACAGCACCAGCTTTTTGCCCGGCGCCACGCCATAACGGCGGACGTAGGTGGAAATGGCCCCCGCGAGCATGTTGCCCGGCACATCGTTGTTGCCGTACACCAGCGGACGTTCGTGAGTACCGGTCGCCAACACCACGCGCTTGGCGCGAACCCGGTGCATACGCTGGCGCACTTGACCAATCGGCGCACGGTCACCGAGGTGATCGGCCAGACGTTCGTGAATGGTCAGGAAGTTATGGTCGTGGTAGCCGTTCACAGTCGCCCGTGACAACAAGGTCACTTCCGGCATTTTTTTCAGTTCGGCCAGCACGGTAGCAACCCACTCGACGGCCGGTTTGCCGTCCAGGCTTTCACGGCTGTCCAGCAGACTGCCGCCGAACTCTTCCTGCTCATCCGCCAGAATCACTCGCGCACCACTGCGACCGGCAGCCAGGGCTGCGGCCAGGCCAGCAGGGCCGGCGCCGACAATCAGCACGTCGCAGTGCTGGTTCATCGCGTCATAGCTGTCCGGGTCGTTCTCGGTAGGCGAGCGACCAAGGCCCGCCGCCTTACGGATGTACTTCTCGTAGGTCATCCAGAACGATTGTGGGTACATGAAGGTTTTGTAATAGAAGCCCGGCGGCATCAGCTTGCCGCCAACCTTGCCGAGAATCCCCATCACGTCGGTGTTCACGCTCGGCCAGCCGTTGGTGCTGGTGGCGACCAAACCTTGATACAGCGCTTGTTGCGTAGCGCGCACGTTGGGGATCTGGGTCGCTTCGGTGGCACCGATCTGCAACACCGCGTTCGGCTCTTCGGAACCCGCCGCGAAAATCCCGCGAGGACGCGAATACTTGAAGCTGCGGCCAATGATGTCGACGCCATTGGCCAGCAATGCTGCGGCCAGGCTGTCGCCTTCAAAACCTTGATACTGCTGACCGTTGAACGTGAAGTTCAGCACCTTGCTACGGTCGATACGGCCGCCGTTGGGCAGTCGATTGTTCTGGCTCATACCTTGTCTCCCGCACGCGTACTGGCGGCTTTAGCCGTGAATTGCGGCTTGGCGCCAATCGGGTAGGTTTCGAGAATCTCGTACGTCACGGTGTCACGCGTGGCGTTGAAGTACTGACGGCAACCGGCAGCGTGATTCCACAGTTCGTGGTGCAGACCGCGCGGGTTGTCGCGGAAGAACATGTAATCGCCCCACTGCTCATCGGTGCAGGCGTTCGGGTCCAGCGGACGCGGAATATGAGCCTGGCCCGAAGCGTGGAACTCCTCTTCGGAGCGTAGTTCGCCACAGTGAGGACAGAAGATGTGCAACATAGGTATTTCTCCTGTTAGTGGGCGACAGCGGCGGCGCCGTGTTCGTCGATCAGTGCACCGTTGTGGAAACGGTCGATGGAGAAAGGCTTGGCCAAGGGGTGCATCTCACCTTTGGCGAGGCTGGCGGCAAATACGTTGCCCGAGCCCGGCGTGGCCTTGAAGCCACCGGTGCCCCAACCGCAGTTGAAAAACATGTTCGGCACGGGTGTTTTGGAAATGATCGGGCAAGCGTCCGGCGTGGTGTCGACGATGCCGCCCCACTGACGGTTCATGCGCACCCGGGACAGGACTGGAAACATCTCGACGATGGCTTGAATGGTGTGTTCGATCACCGGGTACGAACCACGCTGGCCGTAGCCGTTGTATCCGTCGATACCAGCACCGATCACCAGGTCGCCTTTGTCGGACTGGCTGATGTAGCCGTGAACCGCGTTGGACATGATCACGCTGTCGATAATCGGTTTGATCGGCTCGGACACCAGCGCTTGCAGCGGATGGGATTCAATCGGCAAGCGGAAGCCGGCCAGTTTCGCCATGTGCCCGGAGTTACCGGCCGTCACCACGCCGACGCGTTTGGCGCCGATGAAACCTTTGTTGGTCTCGACGCCGATGCACACGCCGTTTTCCTTACGGAAGCCGATCACTTCGGTCTGTTGAATCAGGTCGACGCCCAGAGCGTCGGCGGCACGGGCAAAACCCCAGGCCACGGCATCGTGACGGGCAACGCCGCCACGGCGCTGAACGGTCGCGCCGATGATCGGGTAACGGGTGTTTTTCGAGCAATCCAGGTACGGGATTTCTTCCGCGACCTGTTTGGCATTGAGCAGCTCGCCATCCACGCCATTGAGGCGGTTGGCGCTGACCCGGCGTTCCGAGTCACGGATGTCTTGCAGGGTGTGGCACAGGTTGTACACGCCGCGCTGAGAGAACATCACGTTGTAGTTGATGTCCTGCGACAAGCCTTCCCACAGTTTCATTGCGTGTTCGTACAGGTGCGCCGACTCATCCCAGAGATAGTTAGAACGCACGATGGTGGTGTTGCGCGCGGTATTACCGCCGCCAAGCCAGCCCTTCTCGACCACGGCCACGTTAGTGATGCCGTGCTCTTTGGCCAGGTAATACGCAGTCGCCAAACCATGACCTCCGCCGCCGACGATGACCACGTCGTAGACTTTTTTCGGGGTCGGCGTGCGCCACATGCGCTGCCAGTTTTCGTGGTGGCTGAGAGAGTGCTTGAAGAGGCCGAAGCCTGAGTAATGCTGCATGGGGCTACTCCTGACTCAGCGATAAACCGGGAAATCGGCGCACAGTGCCGCAACCTGGCTGGCGACATTGGCCTCGACATCTGCATCGCCGAGGTTGTCGAGAATGTCACAGACCCAGCCGGCCAGTTCGACACACTGTGGAACTTTGAAACCACGCGTGGTGACGGCCGGGGTGCCGATACGCAGGCCCGAGGTCACGAACGGTGATTGTGGATCGTTCGGTACGGAGTTCTTGTTCACGGTGATGTGCGCACGGCCCAAAGCGGCGTCGGCGTCTTTACCGGTGAGGCCCTGACGAATCAGGCTGACCAGGAACAGGTGGCAGTCGGTACCGCCGGACACCACGTCGTAGCCTCGGTCGATGAACACCTTCGCCATCGCCTGAGCATTATCGATCACTTGTTGCTGATAGACCTTGAAGCCCGGTTCCAGCGCTTCCTTGAAGCACACGGCCTTGGCCGCGATAACGTGCATCAACGGGCCGCCCTGACCGCCGGGGAATACGGCGGAGTTGAGTTTTTTCTCGATCTCTTCGTTGGCCTTGGCCAGGATCAGGCCGCCACGTGGACCGCGCAGGGTTTTGTGGGTGGTGGTGGTCACCACGTCGGCGTACGGCAGCGGGTTCGGGTACAGGCCAGCAGCAACCAGACCGGCCACGTGGGCCATATCAACAAACAGGTACGCACCTACTTTGTCGGCGATGGCGCGAAAGCGTGGGAAATCCAGGGTTTTCGAGTAGGCCGAGAAACCGGCGATGATCATTTTTGGCTTGCACTCAACGGCGATGCGCTCGACTTCGTCGTAATCGATCAAGCCGGTGGCGGTGTCGATGCCATATTGCACAGCGTTGTACAGTTTGCCGGAGAAGCTGACTTTAGCGCCGTGGGTCAGGTGACCGCCGTGGGCCAGGCTCATGCCCAGCACGGTGTCGCCCGCTTGCAGCAGGGCCAGATAGACCGCTGCGTTGGCCTGGCTGCCGGAGTGCGGCTGGACGTTGGCGTAATCAGCACCGAACAGTTGTTTGGCGCGATCAATGGCCAACTGTTCGACTTTATCCACATGCTCGCAACCACCGTAGTAGCGCTTGCCCGGATAGCCTTCTGCGTATTTATTGGTCAGGCCGCTGCCCTGGGCTTCCATCACGCGCTTGCTGGTGTAGTTTTCCGAAGCGATCAGCTCGATGTGGTCTTCCTGGCGTTGCTCTTCAGCATTCATCGCCGCCAACAGTACATCGTCATAGCCTTGGATTTTGTCTTGCTTGCTGAACATCGCGGTTCTCCCAGCGGCGGCGCTGCGCCTGACTTATCGATAGGGCGTGTAGAGTGCCCTTTGGATGCGATGTTAGGTCCGACGCAGAGAGGCCAAATGCCTATGGGCGCCACGCAAAGGTGCGTTTACGACATGGCTTGGCGCGCAGAGATAATTGGTAGCTGGGAAAGGCCCTGTTATGGGGCTTGGCGGGAGGTTTATGTCGTCTCAACCGGCCCCTTCGCGAAAGAAGCCGGCGCGACCTGACCGATAGAACGCATTCACCCCGCCACCCAAAACCTGACCCCGACCAACAGCAAAAAATGCACGGGGTAAATCGCATACGCCCAGCGCCGCATTGGCCAGACCGCGACAGTCAACCGGGTCCGCAGCAGTGCCAATCCGACCAGCGGTGCGACCAGGCACACCGTTATCGCGAGGATCGACACACTGTCGCCCCACCGCGCGGCCGCGAACGTCTCTGGCCAGGCGTTGCTCGCCAGACACACCAGCCCCGGCAGTAGCGCCCCGTACCATGGCCCGCGCAGCACCCACAAAAATGCCAGCGGCAGCGCGACGCCAAAAAAGCCGAACATCAGCTGCGCCTGAAAAACCGCCGCCACCAGCAACGCCACGCCCGCCAAACACAACGCCCAAGGCGTACGGTCGCGCCAACCCTGCGCCACCAACAACCCCAACCCCAACGTCGGCAACACGTTCAAGGTGTCTGCGTGCGGCATGAACAACCGGTAAGGCAGCTCCGCCAGCCCGGCGAACACCAGCAGCCAGGCCAGATAGCGCCATTGAATGCCCTCAACCTGACCCGCCCCGCCACGCGCCAGATTGGCGGCGATTGCCAGGCAAAACCAAGGAAACGCAAAGCGCCCCGGCACATACAGAAAGTCCACCGGCCAGCCGACGTAACGCAGGTGATCGAGCACCATGCTGAGCATCGCCAGCCACTTGAGCAGGTCCAGCGCAGCGTCTCGCCCGGTGGTTATCGGATGCTTCTGCAACGACCTCATAAGGCTCCATGCACGTGATGAAAAAAGCGGGAAACAGAACAACGCATGACCCGCGCCAACAATCATGGTTAAAGTGCGAGCTTATTCGATCACAGGGAGTCGGCCATGACAGATAAAAGCCAGCAGTTTGCCAGCGACAACTATTCCGGGATCTGCCCCGAAGCCTGGGCCGCCATGGAACAGGCAAACCACGGCCATCAGCGCGCCTACGGTGACGATGAATGGACCGCTCGCGCCTCTGATCATTTCCGCAAATTGTTCGAAACAGACTGCGAAGTCTTTTTCGCCTTCAACGGTACCGCAGCCAACTCTCTGGCCCTGTCGTCGTTGTGCCAGAGTTACCACAGCGTTATCTGCTCGGAAACCGCCCACGTCGAAACCGATGAATGCGGCGCACCGGAGTTTTTCTCCAACGGCTCCAAGCTGCTGACCGCCCGCAGCGAAAACGGCAAACTGACGCCTGAGTCGATTCGTGAAGTTGCGCTAAAACGTCAGGACATTCACTACCCCAAGCCTCGGGTCGTGACCCTGACCCAGGCAACTGAAGTCGGCAGTGTCTATCAGCCCGAAGAGCTCAAGGCCATCAGCGCCACGTGCAAGGAGCTGGGCCTCAACCTGCACATGGACGGTGCGCGATTCGCCAATGCCTGCGCCTACCTCAATTGCTCCCCGGCAGAACTGACCTGGAAAGCCGGGGTTGACGTGCTGTGCTTCGGCGGCACTAAAAACGGCATGGCCGTTGGCGAGGCAATTTTGTTCTTCAACCATAAACTGGCTGAAGACTTCGACTACCGCTGTAAACAGGCCGGGCAACTGGCCTCGAAGATGCGCTTTCTCTCTGCGCCATGGGTCGGGCTGCTGGAGAACGATGCCTGGCTCAAACACGCACGCCACGCCAACCACTGCGCGCAATTGCTCAGCGAACTGGTAAAGGACATTCCCGGCGTAGAGCTGATGTTCCCGGTGCAGGCCAACGGCGTGTTCCTGCAACTGTCGGAACCGGCGATCAAGGCGTTGACCCATAAAGGCTGGCGCTTCTATACCTTTATCGGCAACGGCGGCGCGCGATTCATGTGTTCGTGGGACACCGAAGAAGACCGCGTGCGCGAGTTGGCAGCGGATATCCGGAGTGTGATGCTGGCAGGATAGCGTCAATCCTGCATAGGCTGTGTGGGAGCGAATGAATCCGCTCCCACACATAAGAGGGGCTTACCCCTGAGCCAGGGTCTTGGAGATCACTTCAACCGTGGCGCTGACCTGCTCTTGATAACGGTTGAGGTCCATCTTGTGCTGGCGTTTGAGTTCTACCTGCTGCGAACACAGGTTCAACGCCGCCAATACCAGCAATTTGTCGCCGATCAGGCTTGGGTATTTCTTTTTGGTGTCAGCCAGGGCGGCCTTGAGCATGACCGCCGCGTCCAGCAAGGCCTGCTCTTCCCCTAGGGGTGCCTTGATTGAATAGTCGTTACCCAGAATCGAGACGACCTTCACCGCATGGCTATCGCTACTCATGCGCTGACAGGGTTGACGCTAGTGGCACGCTGAACCAATGCCTGAATACGGGCAGCAGTAGCGCCCTGTTTTTCTTCCTGCTCCAGCAGACTCAATTGCAGGCTGTCGTTGTCATCCTTGACCTGGACCAGCTCGGCACTCAATTGCGCGTTTGCGGCGTGAAGGGTCTGATTCTGCTGCACAAGATCACCGACCAGTTGTTCCAATTGACTCAGGGATGCTTCCAACATTTTGATTTCTCAAGCAAATTTCAAAGGGCGCACACGATAAAGAAAAGTCACTGCACACGCTAGGCTTATCAAGGCGTATACGCCTTAGATTCCTCGCCTATCCGCTTCTTTTCAAGAGTTGCCGATGTAAACGCATAGAAATATTACTGACTGCATTTTCCTTGTGGGGTTCCTGCTGCTCGTCGGGCCGACCCGTCTGCGACAAATACGGGCAAGCTCGCCAGCAACACTCGAGACGCCAGTCTTATGGCCGATAAGCGATGTGTCAGTAATCGATTCGCACATCGCCTTTAGGCACGCTGCAGCACGACAGGATGTAACCCTCGGCCACGTCTTCATCGGTGATGCCGCCGTTGTGCTCCATCTCCACTTCCCCACCCAGCTTCAACACCTTGCAGGTACCGCAGATCCCCATGCCACAGGCTTTGGGGATCATCAGGCCAAGCTTGGCGGCGGCGGCGTGTACGGTTTCGCCCGGGCCGACGCGGATGCTCTTACCCGTCGAAATGAACTCCACTTGATGCAGGTCCGCCAGATCGATCTCAGGGGCGTCGGCCGCTTGCTCGGCTTGTTCCACCGCATCGGCGCGGGCTTCAGGCGGCGTCGCGCCGAACGACTCTTCATGGTACTGATCCATGTTGAAACCGTTGGCTTCGAGCAGACGCTTGATGGCGTTCATGTACGGCGTCGGTCCGCAGCAGAACACTTCGCGCTCAAGGAAATCCGGCACCATCAATTCGAGCATTTTCTGGTTCAGATAACCGCGATAACCGGCCCATGGTTCGCCGAGGCCGTGCTTTTCGCATACCAGGTGCAGGCTGAAGTTGTCGATCCGCGACGCCATGTGCTCCAGCTCGCGATGGTAAATGATGTCTTTGGGCGAGCGGGCGCTGTGGACAAAGACCATGTCGACATTGGCGTTGGTGTCGTAGAACCAGCGCGCCATGGACATGACTGGCGTGATCCCGACACCGCCGCTGAGGTAGAGAATTTTCGGGTTGGGGAAATCGATGGCGTTGAACAAACCCACCGGCCCGTGCACAGCCAGCTCCTGGCCTTCGTGCAGAGTGTCGTGCAGCCAGTTCGAGACTTTGCCGCCGGGCACACGCTTGATGGTGATGGAGAAGCTGTACGGCACGGAGGGCGAGCTGGAGATGGTGTACGAGCGCATTACCGGCACGCCGTCGATTTCCAGCTCCAGGGTGACGAACTGACCCGGCTTGAAAAAGAACAAAATTGGCTGGTCGGCCATGAAACAGAAGGTGCGCACGTCCCAGGTTTCCTGGATCACCTTGACGACACGAACCAGGTGGCGGCCATTGGCCCAGGTCTGGGTATTTACCGGGCTGAGGAAACTGTTAGACATGCTCATCTCCACGGCCGACTGTCGGCCTTATGTTGAGGATTCTGCGTAAGGTGCGGATTGCCCACTTACCTATCAGCGACATTCACGTACTTATCGCGACCAGCCCCTAACGACCGGGGTTCACCCGTCGGAAACGGATTCGGCCATGTCGCCCATGGATAAGGTTCGGTTAGCGCCGGACCCCACACTCGGCTCTAAGTATCCATGCCCGCTTTGCAATGAAAAGCGTAACCATGAGCATGAACGGCAAAAGAACCGTCGCCTTGCGTGCAACTGACCTAAAGAACCGTATTAGCCAAATTCGCCGACCGTTGAAACCGGTCATGAGGACTTGAAAGATGGACGTCACCGCAACCTTGAGCTTGGGCGATCCGCTGGAACCTGCACGTAAGGCCACCGCCGAAATGCTGCAGAACCGCGAACGCACGTTTTCGCTGCCGCAGCCTTTCTACAGTGACGAGCGGCTGTTTGAAATCGACATGCAGGAAATCTTTCAAAAAGAGTGGCTGATCGCGGGCATGACCTGCGAGATCCCGACCAAGGGCAATTACCTGACCCTGCAAATCGGCAAGAACCCAATCATCGTCCTTCGGGGTCCTGACGGTCAGATCAACGCGTTCCACAACGTTTGCCGTCATCGTGGCTCGCGTCTGTGCACCGGGGAAAAAGGCAAGGTCGCCAAGCTGGTATGCCCGTATCACCAGTGGACCTACGAGCTGGACGGTCGCCTGTTGTTCGCAGGCAGTGAGATGGGCGCCGACTTCGATATGAAGCAATATGGCCTCAAGCCCGTGAACGTTAAAACAGCGGGAGGCTATATCTTCATTAGCCTGGCGGAAAACCCACCGGCCATTGATGAGTTCCTGGCGACGCTCACTCACTACATGGAACCGTACGACATGGAGAACACCAAGGTGGCGGTGCAAACCACCTTGATGGAAAAAGCCAACTGGAAACTGGTGCTGGAAAACAACCGCGAGTGCTACCACTGCAACGCATCGCACCCGGAACTGTTGAAAACCCTGCTGGAGTGGGACGACGTCACCGACCCGCGTGCCGACCAGGCCTTCAAGGATCACGTGGCCGCGTCTGCCGCTGCCTGGGAAGCAGAGAAGATTCCTTACGCCCACGCCAGCTTTGGCCTGCGTAACCGCATCGTGCGCATGCCGCTGCTCAAAGGCACGGTGTCGATGACCATGGATGGCAAGCAAGGCAGCAAGAAACTCATGGGCCGGATCAAAAACCCGGACCTGGGTTCGATGCGCATCCTGCACTTGCCGCACTCGTGGAACCACTGCATGGGCGATCACATCATCGTCTTCACCGTGTGGCCGATCAGCGCACAGGAAACCATGGTCACCACCAAGTGGCTGGTGCACAAGGATGCGGTTGAAGGTGTCGATTACGACCCGGCGAACATGCGCAAGGTGTGGGACGCTACCAACGACCAGGACCGTCGTCTGGCAGAAGAAAACCAGCGCGGGATCAACTCCACGGCTTATCAGCCAGGCCCGTACTCCAAGACGTACGAGTTCGGCGTGGTCAACTTCATCGACTGGTACAGCGAACGCCTGCTGAGCAACCTCGGCGCAGAGCCGGCAGCGTACCTGAAGGGTGTGCCGGTCAGTCACGAGTAAGGAGATGGCGCGGTGTGTCCGTCACACTGCGCCGTCAATCAATCCGCACCTACAAATGATTAAGTTTTAACCAACACCCGCCAACACCAACCCCGCCGCCCTTCCCAGCCTTTCACAAACAACTTATCCACAGACCCACCCACAGCAATTGTGGGCAAGTCGGATTTTGCCTGTGGAAAACCCCAAGAAAAACCGTGACTTATCTGAAAGTACACTTCCTGAACGCTATTGATCATTTTTTGACCACTCCCCAAAAACGCAAGCAGGCCGTGGCTTGCAGCGGATGGCGAACACCTTATCCACAGGAGCACTAACAGGGATTGTGGGCAAGTTATCCCGGAACAATGGCGTTTAGAAACAGCGTTAAAAATCCTTCACTGCCGTCGCTGTCAAGGCCAAAACCCTAGTAGAACTGCTAGTTACGGGGGGTGTTGAAGGTTTGTTAGGGTGTCTGAATGAACGAATCAGCACGTCATTTTGCTGTTCGCGTCAGAGCCGATGCACAGGAGTTGTTCACTACGCCAGGGAGCACCGCAATCATGCCCTTACCTCCGTTAGTTCGTCTGTTGCCTTATATAGTTTTCGTGATACTCATCGCGACGCTGTATTACATTTTCCCGTCTTTTGCTTATGCAAACAGCCCTGCGCCCGGCACGACCTACTCCCGTACCGTTAACACCCCGGTCCGAGGAAAAGCAGCCTGTACTTCACCTCAGTACGCAGCAAGTACGCCTTATACCGCAGACTTCATCGTGCAAAACAAGGGGTGGGAATACAAGTGCAAAAACGACGCCGAGGGCGGCATAGGCAGTTGGCAGTGGTGCTCACAGGCACCGTATGAACCTGGCTTATCCACAAACACCTGGAAAGATGCCTGGGTCGAATTGAGTGAGTGCGGCGCCACCGCGCCACACGGTAATAGCTTAAAACTGACCTTCGACACCCTTACGAAAATTTTGCCCTCCCGGCAACTCACCAAGGGCGTTGGGAAGTCCGACCAGAAAATTGTAACCGGCACCTTGCGCTGTAAAGACGAATCGCTGCCGATCAGTGGCAACTCGGGGGCCCCCCTTGAGATCACCGGCCTTAAACGGTGCGACTATCAATTAGTCATGGACACGTCCGAAGGTTACGCCCCTCTGAACACGCCGAAGATCATCAAGTTTTCAGAAGAGGACGGGCAGCACCAGGACATCAACGTCGTCTACCGGCGACCTGTTGACGTGGGTCAGTTAAGCACCCTGCCGGGTTACAACGTTGAGTTGTTTGCCCAAGGCATGATTCAGCCCAGGCAGATGGCGATGGGCAAAAACGTACTGTATGTCGGGTCCAGCGCCATTCCTTCCTATATTTATGACGGAGGCACCGCCGATTTCATTTATGCACTGCCCCTGGACGCCGCAGGCAAGCCCACAGGTCTTTATGTGATCGCCTCGGGGCTTGAGGAGCCGCACGGCGTCGCTTACCGTGACGGCGACCTGTTTTACTCGACCACCGGCGGGCTGTATCGAATCAGAAACGTTGACGCGACCTTCAAGGACGCCAAGCCCGAATTGGTCTTGAATTTCCCTGCCGACAGCGTTGCTTTCCCGTTGCCGCCAACAGATACCGGCTCCAGGACACGCTTCTGGCACCAAAAACACCCCCTGCACTTCAACCCTGTTACGCCCACCGACAGAGGCCTCTACACGGCTGTCGGTATCCCCTGCAACGTGTGCATGATTCCTGCGGAAAAGCGCTATGGCACCGTGTTGCGGTATGACATCGACACCGGTGAGTCGACCATCATGGCCAGCGGTGTACGCAACTCAGTGGGCTTCGACTGGAACCCCGTCTCTAAAGAAATCTGGTTCAGTGATAACAATCGGCAAAACATCGTTAATTCTGACGAACTCAATCGCGTGTCCGCCCCCAACGAACGCTTCGGCGTGCCGTACATCTTTGGCAAAAACACCTTGGGGTTTACTCAGCAGGAGTTTGATAACCCGGGCGAGCATTTCAATCCGCCCCTGATCGCCGGCGCAATAGTATCTGACCTCGCCCCGGCACAGATCGACGCGAAGAACTACCAACCCGCCGCATTCGAGTTCGGCATGAGCATGGCCCCTCTTGGCGTTAAATACTGGGATCCGGTGCCACCTAAAGATGGCGCGCAACAACTGCTGGTCGCTACTCACGGCACCGGCACGGTGGCTGTTCCGGGCATGGACGTGCGGCGGATGGGGATCAAGGCCGGAAAAGTCGTTTACCAAATCCCCTTGATCAACGGTTGGGTCAAGACCCCTGAAAAGTTCGATGTGTACTGTTTGACTGACGACTGCATTGGCCGGCCGACGGACTTTCTCTTGTTACCTGATAACAGCCTGTTGATTTCGGACGACGTGGCGGGCGTCATTTATCGTGTCACTTACGACGCCAGCAGCCTGAAAAAAACCAACCTGGTCTTTCACTCTGGCACCCCACCTCCAGCGACGCTGGCAGACGAGATGATCAGTGGCTACCTGATTGACGCCAGCGGTAACTCCCGATTGTTCAATGTGGGCTGGGGCTCAGGGGTGATGACACTTGAGGGCCTGGACTATGGCAGCTATGAAGTTCATCTGAACGATGTCAAACACTGGGTACCTTCCCACCGAAACGCCACTTATGTGCTCTCTGAGAAGGCACCGAATCAAGTGGTCGACATGAGCTATAAAGAACGGGATGAAAGCGTGACCGCCCAAGTCACCTTCATCGCCCCGGCAAAACCGGTCTCTGTCAGCGCCGCAAATTGGGCTGTCGAGTTAGTTGACGCAAGCACCACCGCTTCTCGGGTCATTCAAGTTCCGTGGGGTGACCGCGTCACCGAAACGCTGAAGTATGGTCAGTATCAGGCCCGATACCCTTACTTCACTCAGGTGCTACCAGAGCCCACCCTCGGTGCCATCGACATCAACGAGAGCAGCACCGACTTCGACATGGCCCCCGTGACCTATCGGTCAGTAGAGAATCTGGGCAGTACCGTCATCGCGGAAAAATGCAGCAAGTGCCATAGCACTGACTATTTTCAGAATGCGAGCATGGCCCATAGCTGGAGCAATGCCACCCACGACAATTTTGTTCAGTGGATCAGAGGCATGAAAATCACCGGGCATTGCGATCAGCGTTGTGGCGAACAGGTGGCCGATCATTTGCTCAATACCGTTTGGGCTCCGTATCTCAACCCGGCTGAGTCGGTCGGCACCCGGCAACTGCGATTGCTGACGCGTTCGGAATACGTCAACACGATCAAAGACATCTTCACGCTGGACATCAACCCAGGAAAGTTACCTGCGGATAAATCCGACAGCACATTTAAATACCCAGGTGAAGCCGACCTCGGGATTGTCGAAGCCGAAGACGCCAAGCTTTTCTACGACATGGCCATTTCTATCGCCAACCAGGCGCCTCCTCAACGGCTGGAACCCTTCAAGAAAGCCAACGCGAAAACTGCAGTCATGACGCTGGGCCACCAACTGTTCCGTCGTCCGCTGACGGTGCCTGAAACCGAGCGTTATACCCAACTGCTGAATGACCAAGGTACGCAGGGACTCATCACCGGCATGCTGCTCTCGCCCTACTACCTCTACCGCTCGGAACTGGGCATTGAAGTGGAGGGCGAACCTGATGTTTACCGACTGACAGCCAACGAACTCGCCACGGCGCTTTCCTATGCATTTCTAGGCACGACGCCCAGTGATGCGCTAATGACCAAAGCCGAGGCAGGACGACTGAATACGCCAGAACAGATCGGCGCTGAAGTCGACGCCATGATGCTGACGCCTCGAGGCCTTGATCACTTCAATCGTTTCATCCAGTACTACACCAAAACTGCGCGTGAGCTGCAGGAGAAACCGGGGCTGACTCCGGCCCTCATTGAGGACATGAGGACGGAGCAGCGCTTGTTTGTCGAGTACGTGATCAAGGAAGGGAACGGCACGCTGGACCAGTTGTTCAACCCGGGGTTCACGTTTCTCAATCAGCCACTCGCCGAGCATTACGGCATTACCGGGGTTAGCGGCGCGGACATGGTCAAAGTGTCGGTCGATGCCAAACGCGGCGGCCTATTGCATCAAGGCGTGACCCAGGTTGCCACCTCTGACTATGCCGCGACGTCACTGGTCAAGCGCGGAATAATGGTTCGCGAGCAGATGTTCTGTAAGGAGTTCGGCGCACCGGTCGAGGCTGATCCGAGCGAGCCTGCTTTTCCTGACAGGGCCATTACCACCCGCGAACGTTGGGACCTGGTCAACGGCGAACATGCCTCCAGCGGAAACTGCTGGAAATGTCACCAGTACATGAACGACACCGGTGGCGCCATGGAAAACTACGACGCTTCCGGCCGTTATCGCCAACAGGAGAATGCCTACAACTACACCGTGTTCCCGCAGGTGCTGCCGATCTATGCAGGTGGTCCGTTCATTGATAACACCGGCTCACACACACTGGCGGACGTGAATGACGTGCGGGATATCGCTGCATTGATTCCGCATAACCCGGACGCCCAGCGGTGTATGGCCGACAGTTATTTCCGTTTTACCTTTGGCAGCCAGGCCCAGGCACACACCGCGGGCATCATCAATGCGCTGAGTAAGGGGCTCGCTGCGACAGGCTCCCTGCGCGACATGATGCGCACCGTGGCGACATCGCACGCCTTCCTCTACAAGCAGTCCCCGGACGCAAGGAAACAGCCATGAACGTACTCACAAGTCGTCGCCGTTTTTTGATGGGATTGGCCGCCGCAGGTGTCGTGCTGCCCCTGAGCAGCAGCGGCTTGGTGCGCATGGCACTGGCGGGCGAAAAGCAGCAGGCGAAATTGAAAGTCGTATTCTTCGTGGTTCCCGACGGTCTGGCGGTCGACTCCATTACCGGTGGAGGTTTCGGTGATGGAAAAGGCCTTTGGCACCCGACGGTGACGGGCAGCGTCACCGACACCCCCGACTTTCAATTGGGGGACGTTAGTCAGGAGCTGGCGGCCTATCGCGACCAGTCTCTGTACATTCGGGGGACCATGAGTGGGGTGGGAAACGCAGGCCACAACGGGTGGATGAATATCCTGCGTGACAAGGGTCAGAGCATGAGCTCTATCGATGTCTTGCTGGGGGATCATATGCCGGGCACGTCGCAGCGAGCGGTGTTTGCTGGTCCTCATGCAGGAACCGATGGCACCCCGTGGTACGTCTCCTGGAAAGACGCCAGTATCAGAACACCCCAACAAGACCCGGTACTGCTTTACGAGTCGCTGTTTGGCGTTACCAACAGCGCGGTGCGCGAGCACCAGGTGCGCAGCAAGCATGCCTTCGACCCGATCCTGACCGATATTCAGGAAGTCAAAGGGCTATTGGCGGGCGCCCAACGACAAAAGCTCGACACTCACTTGGACTCAGTCGAACAGGTCATCGCCGACCTGGATGACTCATTGCCTCCCATTTCTGAATGCCAGACGCTGAGCCTGGAAAATCACCCCATCACGTCGGCAACGTTTCGCAATGAAGTGCAACACGCGCACAGCCAGGTGGTTGCAACGGCCCTGAGCTGCGGCATCACCCGCGTTGCAACCATTCAGGTGGGGAGATCCGCTGAATCCCTGAATATCCTGGACGTCAGCAGCACGAAAAACCCACACGATTGTGCGCACCGGTATGCAGGTGAGGAAGCATGGCGTGGGTCACGCCAGTGGTACGCGAAAAAGGCCAAGGAGTTCATGGACGAACTGGCTAAATTTTCCGACCCCGACGTGCCCACTGACAGCCTGCTGAAACACACGCTGGTCGTGGTGACCAGCGAGATGGCCGACGGTGCTCCCGAGCACACGATTGACATGCCATTGCTGCTGATGGGCGGAGCCAGTGGTTTGTTGAACACCGGCACAACCGGAAAGGGCCGTTATTTGAACGTCACCTCCCAGTTCGATGAAAGCCACCACTCAGGAAACCCGGTCATCGGCCAAAAGCTCGTGGGCATGCAGCGCATCTGGGCAACCATCGCCGCTGCCGCCGGAACCACCGTGCCCTACGGCGGCAACGCCAGCCCGGTCACCGGAATATTCACCAACGTCTGAGGGGGGATGCGCGTTAGCGGACCACGCCTCAACACCCGTTTGGACAATCCTTACCTGTTGGGGGCCTTGGCTGTTTTTGTGCTGTATTTCCTGACTCGGCGTATGTTGTTATCGAGTTTCATCGGTGTGCTGGTGTTTTTTGCAGCCCAATGGTTCTGCGCTGGCGTGTGAATGGTCTTGAAGGAGAAGAAAGATGGCAGTCAGGGTTTTGATCTTGCCGGGCCTGTTCAATTCGGGTGAAGCACATTGGCAGTCACAGTGGGAGCGGCAGTTTTCAGGCCTGCACAGGGTCGAGCAGCAAGACTGGGAAACACCAAACGCGAAGGATTGGGTTGAGCGCTTGAATCAGGAAATTGCTGCTGCCGACGGGGAGGTCGTGCTGGTGGCCCACAGCCTGGCTTGTACCTTGATCACCCGCTGGGCGCAGCAGTATCCCGAGGCGCGCAAGGTTCGTGGCGCATTGCTGGTGGCTCCGAGTGATACCGAGGCAGATAGCTATCCGTCGGGCACCTCGGGTTTTGTGCCGATGTCGACGCAACGCCTGCCTTTTCCAACGATCGTGGTGGCGAGTACGGATGATCCGTATGTCACCCAGGAGCGGGCCAAGACTTTCAGCCAGGCTTGGGGCAGTGAACTGGTTTGGGTAAAAAATGCCGGCCACATCAACGGCCAAACCGGGTACGGGCCCTGGCCCGAGGGCGCTGAGTTGCTGTTCAAACTCACGGGAGATCCGCAGTTCCAGCTTAAGTAACTCGGGTCATGCAGGCCAGACATTCGCCCCCCGGCTGCAACGCCGGGGCGTGATATCCGGCGTAATCATCCAGAAGTCGCAGTGGTACTTCCTGCGCACCTACCGCACCACGCCTTCCTCAATCAACAGCTTCAAAATCGCCTCGGCGCCTTCTTTGGCGTCGAGGCCCTTGAGTACTTGTCCACCGCCACCGCTGGCCTTGGCCGTTGCAGCTTTCATACGGTCGGCGCCGCTTTTGCCTTTGATGACTTTCAAACGTTTGGGCCGGGGCTTGGCCGGTTGCAGCGTCGAACATGCCAACAGCTCATCCACCACCACTTCGACCTCCTCCACCGCGAGCATCCCACGTTGTGCAGGACCATAGGCACTCTGCCGGGACTTGGGCGCGGCGTTATCCACCGTGGCGAGAAAAGGCAGACGCACCTTCAGCCGACGACGCTGACCGCGAGGCAGCGCTTGCAGAACATGGGCCACGCCGTTATCCAGCGATTCGACCTGCGCCAGCCCGACCACCAGCGGCCAACCCAGTTTTTCCGCCAACAGAAACGGCAACATGCCCGAGCCTTCGCCGGTTTCCGCCTGGCTACCGGTGAGCACGACTTGCACGTTTGCGTCACGCAGATAATCAACCAGAGCGGGCAATGCATCGGCGCCTTCCGGCTGTTCAAGAACATGCAGCTCATCCAGACCCATGCCGAGATAAGCCCGTAGCGCAGGCTCTTCGACATTACCGGCGTGCAGCACGTGCAAGTTATCCCCAACCAGCTGCAGGCCCAGTTCGACAGCGCGCGCATCCTGTTCGGCGCGGCGTGCACGACCGGAAGTCGGGTGCGCACCGATGGACACCAGGCTGATCACATGGATGGCGTTGTTATCCACAGGGGCCTTCGAATTAAGCGGCATCGCGTTTCCCCTCGTTGCGGTAAGCCTCAATCGCAGCAATCAGTGCCTTGAGTATGTCCGCGCTTTCACCGATCACCGACAGGTCAGCACGTTTGATCATGTCGCACCCTGGATCGAGGTTGATCGCCACCACCTTGTCGCAGGCACCAATGCCTTGCAGATGCTGGATCGCGCCGGAGATACCGACCGCCACATAGACCCGGGCCGTGACCCAGGTACCACTGGCGCCGACCTGGCGATCACGCGCCATGTAGCCATCGTCCACCGCCACACGGGATGCGCCTTCGGTGGCGCCCAATGCCGCAGCAGTGCGGTGAAACAAATCCCAATCTTTCACGCCATTGCCACCCGAGAAGATGAACTCCGCTTCGGCCATGGGAATGGCGGCCGGGTCCACCGCCACCGCACCGAGGTCTTCGATACGCGACAGACTGCGAGCGACGGCTGTGGATAACTCCACGGGCAACGCTTCGTGACGGGTGTCGCTGACCGGCTCGGCACATTCGACGGCGGCCAGAATCAAGCGCGCCAATGGACGCGCCAGGTCTTCACGCCCCGCACCCGCACGACCGATGCACTGCTCGTCAGTCACCTGCCAGACCCGCGTTGCCGGACGTTCGCCCAGGCTTGCGGCAAAGCGCCGACCCAGCTCACCGCCACCATTGCGGCTGTCAGGCAGCAGCCAATGACGCGGATTGAACTGGTTATCCACAGCCCGCAGCCCTTGAACGCGCTGCTCCGGTGAATAACCGTTGAACTCACTGCCGTCGAGCAGCAACAGACGGTCGACGCCGGCGGTGGCGAATGCAGTTTCCTTATGCTCGCCGAACACCACGGCCAGCACCGCGCCGTCTTTGCCGGCCAGTTGATGAGCCAGGCCCAACACGTCGCGGTCGTGGCTGCTCAAGCGACCGCCGACCATGTCCGGTGCGACGCAAATGTAGAACGCCGGTTGCGCGATGACCTGCAGCGGCAACTGCACGTCGGCCGCGGCAGAACGTCTGACCGCCCCGCCCTGTTGCGCGCCACTGCGGTCGATCCGCTTGATACCGTTGGGGCCAATAAAGCCGACGTTGTGCACATCTTTGCGCACGATGCCGTTGGGGCCCATCCAGCTGGTTTGCGCGGGCTGCATGGCCGCGTGCAGCGGGTGCAGGCGGTTACGGGCGATCCATTCGGCGCGGGGGTCGCGGCGGATAATGTCGCTCATCAATGCACCTCCGCAGGTTGACGCTTAACGGGTGTCGGTTTGCTGGCGACGACGTCTTCCAGCAACGCATCGGCGACCAGTTCGGCAATGTCTTTGATCAGTGGCCGAGGCTCGACCACCCCTTCAAGCATCGCCGTGCATTGCGGGCAACCCACAGCCACCAGCTCGGCGCCGGTTTCGCGGATGTCTTCCATGCGCATGTCGGGAATCCGCTGCTTGCCAGGAATGTCGGTGATCGGTGCACCGCCACCGCCGCCGCAGCAACGGGAGCGGAAACCGGAGCGCTGCATTTCCTTGATCTCGATACCCAGTGCGCGCAATACCTCACGCGGCGCCTCGTATTCGCCGTTGTAACGGCCGAGGTAGCACGGGTCGTGATAGGTCACGTTGGAGCCTTTGTGCTGGCCAAGGTTCAACGCGCCCGCCTGAATCAGCTCGGCCATGTAGGTGCTGTGGTGCTGCACTTGATAGTTGCCGTCAAAAGCACCGTACTCGTTTTTCAGCACATGGAAGCTGTGCGGATCGCAGGTGACGATACGCTTGAAGGCGTACTTGGACAGGGTCTGGATGTTGCGTTTGGCAAGCAACTGAAACGTCGCTTCATCGCCCAAACGGCGAGCCACGTCGCCACTGTCGCGCTCTTCGAGGCCCAACACCGCGAAGTCGACATTGGCGGCTTTCAGGACTTTGACGAAAGCACGCAAGGTCCGCTGGTTACGCATGTCGAACGCGCCATCACCGACCCAGAACAGCACGTCGGCGGTCTTCTTCTCGCTTAGCAGATTGAGGTTCAGGTCGGCCGCCCAGTTCATCCGGCCACCCGGTGCAAAACCGCCGGGGTTGTCGGTGGCGATCAGGTTGTCCAACACTTCGGCGCCCTTGTTCGGCGTCGCGCCTTTTTCCAGAGTGAGGAAACGGCGCATGTCGACGATGGCATCAACGTGCTCAATCATCATCGGGCATTCTTCGACGCAGGCGCGGCAGGTGGTGCAGGACCACAGGGTTTCGGCGTCCACCAGACCGTTGACGATCGGCTGATGAGCGTTGCCGCCGTGTTCGCCGATCGGTTTGCCCCTGCCATCAAGGGATGGATAAGGGCTGCCCGCGAACTTGGCATCGGTACCGCCAGCCAGGCCGACCACCATGTCTTGAATCAGTTTTTTAGGGTTCAGCGGCTGGCCGGCAGCGAAGGCCGGGCAGGCGGCTTCGCACTTGCCGCACTGCACACAGGCGTCGAAGCCCAGCAGTTGGTTCCAGGTGAAATCCTTGGGCTTTTCCACGCCCAAAGGTGCGCTGCGGTCACTCAAGTCCAGCGGTTTCAAACCGGTGGAACGGCCGCCACCAAAGCGCTCGGCGCGACGGTGCCAGGCCAGGTGCAAAGCACCGGCAAAGGCGTGCTTCATCGGCCCGCCCCACGTCATGCCGAAGAACATTTCCGTCAAGCTCAAGGCCACGGCCACGCCCAGCACCACGACGACAACCCAACCACCAAAGTGCTCCGGCAGGATGCCCGCCACTGGCAGGGTCACCAGAAAGAAGCTGACGGAAAAGGCCATCAGGCTTTTTGGCAGGCGCATCCATGGGCCTTTCGACAGCCGCGCAGGCGGATTAAGCCGGCGCAGTGCCATGAAAATTGCGCCGACAAACATGATCGCCGACGCCAACAGCAAGGCGTAGCCGAGGATCCGGTTGTGCAGGCTGAAGCCGTGTACCAGGATCGCCAGCACGGCCGCCAGCACAAAGCCGCCAGCGGTGGCGACGTGGGTGTTGGCGATGTATTTGTCCCGCGCCACAACGTGGTGCAGATCGACCATGTAGCGCTTGGGCATGGCCAGCAGGCCGCCGAGCACGTCGACCTTGGCCGCCCGGCCCTGGCGCCACAGCATCATCCGCCGCACTGCGCCCAACACGGCCAGGGCCAGGGCGACGAACAACAGGATGGGAAGAAGGGTGTTCAACATGTGGAGCTCCCATCAAAACCGGGTGGGTCTGAATTCTTGTCGCGTTTACAAAACCGGACTCGGTCATCTGTAGGAGCGCGCTTGCCCGCGATTGGCCCGGGGTCGCGCTCGACCGAAGCGGCCACAAAAATCGTTTACCCGATAACATTTGAAGGCCGTTCCGGCCTTATCGCGGGCAAGCGCGCTCCTACAGGGTTCTCTTAAAAGTCTTTACACAACCGCAATGCGTCGTAGATCGCCGCATGGATGTTGCGCTGGGCCACGCAGTCGCCGATGCGGAACAGCAAGTAACCCTCGCCCGGCTGACTCAACGAAGGTTGCGGCTGGATAGCGAACAACGCTTCGATGTCGATCTGGCCCTTGTTGCGCGAGGCCTCTTTCAGCGCGTAGTAGATTTCTTCGTCTGGACGCACGCCGTTCTCGATCACCACTTGGTCGATCACCCGCTCCTCTTTGGCGCCGGTGTACTCGTTCTCCAGCACCGCGACCAGCTTGTCGCCCTCGCGATAGACCTTCTCCAGCATCAAGTCGCCGGTCATGATCACTTCTTTGGGGTACATGCTGCGGTAGTACGTCGGGAACGATGTTCCGCCGATAGCCACGCCCGGCTTGATGTCGTCAGTGACGATCTCGACCTGACTGCCTTTGTCCGCAAGGAAGTCGGCAACCGACATCCCGGTGAACTCACAGATGGTGTCGTAGACCAGCACGTTCTTGCCTGGTGCAACTTTGCCGTCGAGGATGTCCCAGCTGCTGACCACCAGGCCTTCATCCGCGCCCCAATGTTCATTCTGTTCCAGGAACGGGTGACCGCCGTTTGCCAGCACCACCACATCCGGACGCAGGTCCAGGATGGTTGCAGGGTCGGCCGCAGTACCCAGACGCACGTCGACTTTCAAGCGTGCCAATTCCAGCTGGAACCAGCGGGTGATGCCGGCGATCTGATCGCGCTGCGGCGCTTTCGATGCAGTAGTGATCTGCCCGCCGAGCACGTCTTTTTTCTCGAACAAGGTCACGTCATGCCCACGCTCGGCAGCCACGCGTGCGGCTTCCAGGCCTGCAGGACCGGCACCGACCACCACCACTTTGCGTTTCACGCCGGTGGATTTTTCGATGATGTGCGGCACGCCCATGTATTCACGGGAGGTCGCGGCGTTCTGGATGCACAGCACATCCAGCCCTTGGTATTGACGGTCGATGCAGTAGTTGGCACCCACGCATTGCTTGATCTGATCGACCTGGCCCATCTTGATCTTGGCGATCAGGTGCGGGTCAGCGATGTGCGCACGGGTCATGCCGACCATGTCGACATACCCGCCTTCCAGAATCCGTGTTGCCTGGTTCGGGTCCTTGATGTTCTGCGCGTGCAGGACCGGGGCCTTGACCACTTCTTTGATACCGGCGGCCAAATGCAGGAACGGCTCCGGTGGATAACTCATGTTGGGGATAACGTTGGCCAGGGTGTTGTGGGTGTCACACCCCGAACCGACCACACCGATAAAGTCGAGCATGCCGGTGTCGTCGTAATACTTGGCGATCTGCTTCATGTCCTCATGGCTCAGGCCATCGGGATGGAATTCGTCGCCGCACAGACGAATACCGACGCAGAAATCCGGACCGACTTCCTTGCGCACAGCCTTGAGCACTTCCAGACCGAAACGCATGCGGTTTTCGAAACTGCCGCCCCATTCATCGGTGCGTTTGTTAACCCGAGGGCTCCAGAACTGATCGATCATGTGCTGGTGCACGGCGGACAGTTCGACGCCATCCAGACCGCCAGCCTTGGCCCGTCCGGCAGCGCTGGCGTAGTTGCCGATCACGCGCCAGATCTCTTCCGGCTCGATGGTTTTGCAGGTCGCGCGGTGTACCGGTTCACGAATGCCTGACGGTGACAGCAGGGTCGGCCAATGGTCGCCGTCCCAACGCGAACGACGACCCATGTGAGTAATCTGAATCATGATCTTGGCGCCATGCTTGTGCATGGCATCCGCCAGATTCTGGAAGTGCGGGATGATGTTGTCGGTGGCCAGGTTGACCGATTTCCACCAGCCTTGCGGGCTGTCGATGGCCACGCTGGAGGACCCGCCACAAATGGCCAGGCCGATACCGCCCTTGGCTTTCTCCTCGTAATACTTCACGTACCGATCAGTGGTCATGCCGCCATCGGTGGCATAAACCTCGGCGTGCGCGGTACTGAGAACGCGGTTGCGGATGGTCAGTTTGCCGATCTGGATGGGCTGGAACATTGCTTCGAAAGCCATGACGGAAACCTCGACTTACAATGGCTTGACGATGAACAGGCCATCGTCGTGGCCTTCTTCAGAACCACCGTAAACCTGCTCGGCCACAGTGCGGATCGGACTGCCTTTGGCGGCCAGGATTTGATCCATGGCACCCGCGAACCAACCGGTGAACATGTAATCGACCTTGCGCCCGACCTTGCCGTACACATAGACGAAGCACGAGTGTTCCAGGCGGATGCTGGCGGTGCCTTTTTCCAGGTCGATGGCTTCGATCTTAAACAGACCCCAGCCACGTTGCGACAAACGCTTCATGTAGTGCTCAAACACCGCGACGCCTTCCAGGCCGTGGCATTCAGCTTCTTTCTCGCACCAGTGCCAGGCCGATTTGTAACCCGCCTTGTAGAGAATTTCGGCGTAGGCGTCAGCGCCCAACACTTCTTCGATGCCCATGTGGTTGTTGACGAAAAAGTGACGTGGCACGTAGAGCATCGGCAACGCATCAGACGTCCAGACACCGGTTTCGCTGTCGACTTCGATAGGCAGTTGCGGGGCGATTTTAGCCATGGGGTAACACTCCAGAAATTCGGGTTGCGCCCACTGCGCGGATGGCAGTGGGGTCAGCTATTCAATGCAGATACGGTGTGAGCGTTACTCGCCCCAAACATCCTTGAGAACGTTCACCCAGTTCTCGCCCATGATTTTGCGCACGACGCGCTCGGGGTGGCCGCGCTTGAGCAGGGTTTCGGTCAGGTTGGGGAACTCACCCACGGTACGAATACCCAGCGGGTTGATGATCTTGCCGAAGCTGGTCAGACGACGCGCGTAGCCCTTGTCGTGGGTCAGGTATTCGAAGAAGTCCTGACCGTGACCCTGCGTGAAGTCAGTGCCAATACCGATGGCGTCTTCACCGACAATGTTCATCACGTATTCGATGGCTTCGGCGTAGTCGTCGATGGTCGAATCGATGCCCTTGGCGAGGAACGGCGCGAACATGGTCACGCCAACGAAACCGCCGTGGTCAGCGATGAACTTCAGCTCTTCATCGGACTTGTTGCGCGGATGTTCTTTCAAGCCGGACGGCAGGCAGTGCGAGTAGCAGACCGGTTTTTTCGATTCGAGGATGACTTCTTCGGAGGTTTTCGAACCCACGTGAGACAGGTCGCACATGACGCCGACGCGGTTCATTTCGGCAACGATCTCGCGACCGAAGCCCGACAGGCCGCCGTCGCGTTCGTAACAGCCGGTGCCGACCAGGTTTTGCGTGTTGTAGCACATCTGCACGATGCCAACGCCGAGCTGCTTGAAGATCTCGACGTAGCCGATCTGGTCTTCATAAGCGTGGGCGTTCTGGAAACCGAAGAGGATGCCGGTCTTGCCTTGTTCCTTGGCCTTGCGGATATCCGCCGTGGTACGCACGGGGATGACCAGGTCACTGTTTTCACGCATCAGCTTCTGGCTGGTGCAGATGCTGTTGATGGTCGCCTGGAAACCTTCCCACACCGACACGGTGCAGTTAGCAGCGGTCAGGCCACCTTTGCGCATGTCTTCGAACAGCTCACGGTTCCACTTGGCAATGATCAGCCCGTCAATAACGATGCTGTCGGCGTGCAATTCGGCTGGGCTCATCAGGCTGTCCCCTCTGGGTGATTCATGCGCCGAATCGTCTGCCGGCGCTTTGGGGCCAGCATATGCCTGAGGGTTGAGCGAGCCGGGTGCAAAAACGACAGGGGGTTTGCCGAAAGCGTCAAGAAACGACAAAGGGTCAGCGCCACCTGCTTAGATAGACCATTGGGCCTCTGTTCTTTACGCGGCGCCTGGAGGAAAATCTCTGGCGATTGCTCCGAACAACCGGCGAGGATGTCGCAAATGAGGTCAATGTTATTGGTGCTGGCAGTGCTGGCAACCGGCGCTCAAGCCGAAGACAGCACCCCCTGCGACAACGTGGAAACCACCCAGCAGAGCTTCGAGTGCTCGGCCTTCAACAAAACCACCTCCCAGCACGAGCTGGATAACGCTTATAAAGACCTGGTCGACCGGATCAGCTCTCAGTACGCCAACCACCCGGCGCAGCTGAACGACTACCTCGCAAAAATAAAAAATGCCCAACAGATCTGGACCAAACTGCGCGAGGCTGACTGCACGGTACAAACCTTCCTGAGCGAAAAAGGCAGCCAGACCCTCGAAATCGGGCAAAACGATTGCTTCTCGCAGATGAGCGATCAACGGTCGGAGTATTTGCAGTCGATCGGGATGGAGTGAAGCCGCACCTGATAGTGATTCACGCTTTCGACTGCTGTCGATCCTCTCTCGGGCAGCGCGTAAACCGTGCTCGGTAACTGCGGGTGAAGTACGACGGCGATTCAAAGCCGCAGGCCAGGCTGACTTCCAGCACACTCATGTCGGTCTGGCGCAGCAGTTGTCGCGCCTTCTCCAGGCGCAGCCCGAGATAGAAATTGCTCGGAGTGTCTTTCAAATGCAGGCGAAAAAGGCGCTCTAGCTGACGGCGGGTCACTTGAATCCCGTCGGCCAGGTCCAGGGTGCTGAGCGGTGGTTCGGTGTGTTGTTCCATTTCGCCGATGACCTGCACCAGCTTTTTGTTGTTGATGCCGTAACGCGTGGCGATCTGCATGCGTTGGTGGTCTTTGCGCGGGCGAATCCGGCCGAGTACGAACTGTTCCGACACCTGAATCGCCAGTTCCGGCCCGTGGGCCTGGCCGATCAGGTCGAGCATCATGTCGATGGACGCCGTGCCGCCTGCGGACGTGATGCGGCGACGGTCGATTTCGAACAACTCCTGAGTCACGGCCAACTGTGGATAAGACTCCTTGAACGCCCCCAACGCCTCCCAATGCAGGGTCAGGCGATGGCCGTCGAGCAGGCCTGCCTGCGCCAGGATAAAGCTGCCGGTGTCGATGCCGCCAAGGGTCACGCCTTCGTGATCGAGTCGACGCAGCCACTGCTCCAGCGCTGGGGTGCAGAACTTCAAGGGTTCAAAACCCGCCACCACCCACAACGTCGTGCCTTTTTTTAGCGGCTCCAGCGCGGCATCGGCGTTGACCGACATGCCATTACTGGCAACCACCGCCCCGCCATCGACACTCAGCACATGCCAGCGATACAGCTCGCCGCCGAAGCGATTGGCGACGCGCAATGGCTCGACGGCCGAGACGAAGCCCATCACCGAGAACCCGGGCATGAGCAAAAAGTAATAGTCCTGGGACATCGGCGGTACTCGCGGGGTCAGCATCACTCACCACATACGCCAGTTGAATGAGGACAGCAAGGGAACAGGTCGCTACTGTGCAAGAGCGCGTCGCCGCTGTGCGTTTTCCGGGGGCTGCGGCTGCGTAACGTTGCATCACGGCGCGCAGACGTCGGAACCCCACAATAACGACTGCCGAGGGAATCCATCATGAAACGACTGATCAGCTGTTGTTTGCTGGCACTCACCGGTACCACCTTCATCGCCAACAGCGCCAGTGCAGCTGAAGCGGCAACCTGTCAGAACGTACGCCTGGGCGTGGTCAACTGGACCGACGTTATGGCCACCAGCGCCATGACCCAAGTCTTGCTCGATGGCCTGGGCTACAAGACCAAACAGACCAGCGCCTCGCAGCAAATCATCTTCGCCGGCATCCGCGACCAGCGCCTGGACATGTTCCTCGGCTACTGGGACCCGTTGATGACCCAGACCATCACCCCGTTCGTGAAGCAAAATCAGGTGCGCATTCTGCCTGAACCCAGCCTCAAAGACGCTCGCGCGACCCTCGCCGTTCCGACCTACCTCGCCGACAAGGGCCTGAAAACCTTTGCCGACATCGCCAAATTCAAGAAAGAACTGGGCGGCAAAATCTACGGCATCGAGCCCGGCTCAGGTGCCAACACCCAGATCAAGGAAATGATCGCCAAGAACCAGTTTGGCCTCGGCGACTTCCAGTTGGTGGAATCAGGCGAAGCCGGGATGCTGTCGGCGGTCACTCGGGCGGTCAATCGCAACGAAGCCATCGTGTTCTTCGGGTGGGCGCCGCACCCCATGAACGTCAACCAGAAGATGACCTACCTTACTGGCAGCGATAACGCCCTCGGCCCGAATGAAGGCGAGGCCAAAGTCTGGACCGTTACCGCGCCGGATTATGCCCAGCGTTGCCCGAACGTCGACAAGCTGCTGACCAACCTGAGTTTCACCGCTGAAGACGAGAGCCGGATGATGCAGCCGTTGCTCGACCACAAAGACGCGCTTGAGTCAGCCCGGCAATGGCTCAAAGACCATCCGCAAGACCTCAAGCGCTGGCTCGCCGGGGTGAAAACCTTTGACGGCAAAGATGCCGCTGAAAACCTGAAGCTGAGCAGCAACCCGTAGCGTATCCGAACCACCGATCCGCAGCCTGAACGGGCTGCGGACGGGATTGCCACACCCTAAAATCCGCCTGTAAGGAACCTGAAATGAACCATGACGTCATCATCACCTGCGCACTGACCGGTGCTGGCGACACAACCGGGAAGAGCCATCTGGTCCCGGTCACTCCCAAACAAATTGCCGCCGCCGCCGTTGAAGCCGCCAAAGCCGGTGCGACCGTGGTTCATTGCCACGTACGCAACCCGGAAACCGGCAAGTTCAGCCGCGACGTGGCCCTGTACCGCGAAGTGATGGAGCGCATTCGCGAAGCCGACGTCGACATCATCGTCAACCTCACCGCCGGCATGGGTGGCGACCTGGAGATTGGCGCGGGCGAGAACCCGATGGAGTTCGGTCCGAACACCGACCTGATCGGCCCGCTGAGCCGCCTGGCACACGTCGAAGCACTGCTGCCAGAAATCTGCACTCTCGATTGCGGCACCCTGAACTTTGGCGATGGCGACACCATCTACGTGTCCACTCCAGCCCAACTGCGCGCTGGCGCCAAACGCATTCAAGCGCTGGGCGTGAAAGCCGAGCTGGAAATTTTCGACACCGGTCACCTGTGGTTCGCCAAGCAGATGATCAAGGAAGGTCTACTCGACGACCCACTGTTCCAGCTGTGCATGGGCATCCCGTGGGGCGCACCCGCTGACACCACCACCATGAAAGCCATGGTCGATAACCTGCCTGAAAACGCCGTGTGGGCAGCCTTTGGTATCGGTCGCATGCAGATGCCGATGGCAGCCCAGGCCGTGCTGCTCGGCGGCAACGTGCGCGTGGGTCTGGAAGACAACATCTGGCTTGATCGCGGCGTGCTGGCCAGCAATGGCGCACTGGTCGAACGCGCCTCGGAAATCCTCAGCCGCCTGGGCGCCCGGGTTCTGACCCCCGCCGAAGGCCGGGTCAAGATGGGCCTCAAGAAACGCGGCTGATCTCCATTGTAGGAGCGGATTTATCCGCGAAGACGTCGGCACATCCAACATCGTCAGTGCCTGACACACCGCCTTCGCGAATGAATTCGCTCCCACAGAATCATCTACAGATTTCTATTCAGGAAGTAGCGATGACTTTTATCACTGACATCAAAATCTTCGCCGCGCTCGGCAGCGGCGTTATCGGCAGCGGTTGGGTTTCCCGCGCACTGGCTCACGGCCTGGACGTGATCGCCTGGGACCCGGCGCCCGGCGCTGAGGCGGCCCTGCGCAAACGCGTGGCCAATGCCTGGTCCGCCCTGGAAAAACAGGGCCTGGCACCCGGTGCGTCGCAAGATCGCCTGCGCTTTGTCGCGACCATCGAAGAATGTGTGCGTGATGCTGACTTCATCCAGGAAAGCGCCCCGGAGCGTCTCGACCTGAAGCTGGACCTGCACAGCAAGATCAGCGCCGCAGCCAAGCCCAATGCCTTGATCGGCTCCAGCACCTCCGGCCTGTTGCCCAGCGAATTTTACGAAAGCGCCATCCACCCCGAACGCTGCGTGGTCGGTCACCCGTTCAACCCGGTTTATCTGCTGCCACTGGTTGAAGTCGTCGGCGGCAAGCACACGGCACCCGAAGCCGTACACGCGGCGATCAAGGTGTATGAGTCCCTAGGCATGCGTCCGTTGCACGTGCGCAAGGAAGTGCCGGGCTTTATCGCCGACCGCCTGCTCGAAGCGCTGTGGCGCGAGGCCTTGCACCTGGTCAACGACGGGGTGGCAACCACCGGCGAAATCGACGATGCGATCCGCTTTGGCGCAGGCCTGCGCTGGTCGTTCATGGGCACCTTCCTGACCTACACCCTGGCAGGCGGCGATGCGGGCATGCGCCATTTCATGGCGCAATTCGGCCCGGCACTGCAACTGCCGTGGACTTATTTACCGGCACCCGAACTGACCGACAAGCTGATCGACGATGTGGTCGACGGCACCACCGACCAGCTCGGCAGCCACAGTATCTCGGCCCTGGAACGCTATCGCGATGACTGCCTGCTGGCCGTGCTTGAAGCGGTGAAAACCACCAAAGCCAAGCATGGAATGGCGTTTAGCGAGTAGCCGATAAATAAACCTGTAGGAGCGGGCTTGCCCGCGATAGCGACTTGCCTGACACACCGCGCTGACTGCATCGCGGGCAAGCCCGCTCCTACAAGGGGTCATTCCAGATAAAAATTGATGAGACTGCCATGCCAACACTTACCACCTACAAAACCCCGGTCCTCGCTGACTGGGTCGACTACAACGGGCATCTGCGCGATGCGTTCTATCTGCTGATTTTCAGCTACGCCACAGACGCTTTCATGGACCATTTGGGCCTGGACAGCGACAACCGCGAAGCCAGCGGCCACTCGTTATTCACCCTCGAATGCCATCTCAATTATCTGCATGAAGTGAAGCTGGGCGAAGCGGTCGAAGTCCGCACTCAAGTTATCGGCCACGACCGTAAACGCGTGCATCTCTACCACAGCCTGCACACACCCGGCAGCGACGAACCCTTGGCCGCCAACGAGCAAATGCTGTTGCACGTCGACTTGGCGGGCCCACGCTCGGCACCGTTCAGCGAGCCGGTATTGAACACCCTGCTGGCCTTGGTCGAAACCCAAAAAGACCTGCCGCGGCCCGCCTACATCGGCCGCGTGATTGGTTTGCCCGTCTGACCCAAGAGCCTATCCCTGCACGCATAAAAAGGAGATCGCCATTAACACTCCCGCCGTCGCCGACTTTCGCAATTACCCGTTGATCAGCGCGTTGACCGCCGTACAACCCTTGGCGGACAGGTTGCACGTGCAATGGGCCGATGGGCGGCTCAGCCCCTTTCATCATCAATGGCTGCGGGATAACTGCCCGTGCCCTGAATGCGTGTACAGCGTGACCCGTGAGCAGGTGCTGGAAATCGTCGATGTCGCTGAAGACCTGGTGCCCAACACCAGTCTTGTCGACGCCCAGGGTTGTCTGTGCGTGGAATGGCAGAACGGCCATCAAAGTCGTTTTGATCCTGGCTGGCTGCGCGCCCATGCTTACGACGAGGCGTCGCGCGCCGAGCGGTTCGAAGCCAAACCGAAAAGCCAACTGTGGACCGCCAACCTGCAACTGCCGGTGTTCGAATATCACGCGATCATGGAGGACCCGAAGGCGCTGCTTCAGTGGCTGCTGGCGTTGCGTGATATCGGCCTGACGCAGGTGCGCGGCGTGCCCACGGAGCCGGGCTCATTGGCCGGGATCGCCAAGCGGATTTCGTTTATCCGCGAGAGTAATTTTGGCGTGCTGTTCAATGTGCAATCAAAAGCCGATGCCGACAGCAACGCCTACACCGCTTTCAATCTGCCGTTGCACAGCGACCTGCCGACCCGCGAGCTGCAACCGGGGCTGCAGTTTCTGCATTGCCTGGTGAATGACGCGGTGGGCGGCGAAAGTGTGTTCGTCGATGGCTTTGCGATTGCCGATGCCCTGCGCCATGAAGACCCGGAGGCGTTTCGTAGTGTGTGCGAGATTCCGGTGGAGTTTCGCAACAAGGATCGCCACAGCGACTACCGGTGCCTCGCGCCGATCATTGCACTGGACACTTTGGGCCAGGTCCGTGAAATCCGCATGGCGAACTTCCTGCGCGGCCCGTTCGACGCTCCCGCAGAGCAGATGCCCGCACTGTATCGGGCCTATCGACGTTTTATCGCCATGACCCGCGAAGCACGCTTTCGGGTGAGTGCGCGGCTGAGCCCCGGCGACATGTGGTGCTTCGACAACCGCCGCACCCTTCACGCCCGTAATGCGTTCGACCCAGCAACCGGTGCGCGGCACTTCCAGGGTTGCTACATCGACCGGGATGAACTGCTGTCGCGCATTCGGGTATTGCAACGGTAGATGCAGCGCTCCTACAGGTAACTTGAGGTACAAAAAAACCCGCATCGCTGCGGGTTTTTTTTCGATCAACTCAAACTCAGTTGACCTTGGCGTTCAACTCGCCTTTGGCATAACGCAGGTACATTTTTTCCAGCGACATCGGCTTGATCTTCGATGCCTGGCCAGCAGTACCGAACGCTTCGTAACGCGCGATGCAGATGTCACGCATGGCAACGATGGTTTCGCCGAAGAATTTACGTGGGTCAAATTCGCTCGGGTTGGTGGCCATCAGGCGACGCATCGCACCGGTGGACGCCAGACGCAGGTCAGTGTCGATGTTGACCTTGCGCACGCCGTACTTGATGCCTTCGACGATTTCTTCGACGGGTACGCCGTAGGTCTCTTTAATGTCGCCGCCGTATTGGTTGATGATTTTCAACCACTCTTGCGGAACAGAAGACGAACCGTGCATCACCAAGTGGGTGTTGGGGATGCGCTTGTGGATTTCTTTGATGCGTTCAATCGCCAAGGTGTCGCCGGTAGGCGGCTTGGTGAACTTGTACGCGCCGTGGCTGGTACCGATGGCGATAGCCAGGGCATCGACCTGAGTCCTTTTGACGAAGTCAGCGGCTTCTTCCGGGTCGGTCAACAGTTGGCTGTGATCAAGCACGCCTTCTGCACCCACGCCGTCTTCTTCGCCAGCCATACCGGTTTCCAGGGAACCCAGGCAGCCCAGCTCGCCTTCTACCGACACGCCGCAGGCATGCGCCATGGCCACGGTTTGCTGGGTCACGCGCACGTTGTACTCGTAATCAGTCGGGGTCTTGCCGTCTTCTGCAAGGGAGCCGTCCATCATGACCGAGCTGAAACCCAACTGGATCGAGCGCTGGCAGATATCAGGGCTGGTGCCGTGATCCTGGTGCATGACCACAGGGATGTGCGGGAACTCTTCGATTGCGGCGAGGATCAAGTGACGCAGGAACGGGGCACCGGCGTATTTGCGCGCGCCGGCCGAAGCCTGAACGATCACCGGGGAATCGGTCTTGTCGGCCGCTTCCATAATGGCGCGCATCTGTTCCAGGTTGTTGACGTTGAAAGCAGGGACGCCGTAGCCGAACTCGGCTGCGTGGTCCAACATCTGGCGCATGCTGATAAGTGCCATTTTAGGTCTCTCTCCCGGTAGGGTCGTTAATCGTGCAAGCCTGCCTTAACGGCGGCTGCTATTCAAATTTTGCGCATCGGACAATGGCCGAACGCGTTTAACAGGCAGTCGCAAACATACTCAGCGCCGAACTAGGGAGCCTTGCAAGCGCGACCGATCAAATCATTGGTGGCGACCCAGTACACCAGGCCTTCCTCACCCTTTATGTGAAACGCCAACACACCGTCGCTGTACAACTCCCCGGAAGCGCCAGGCTCAGGCTTTAAACGATAGACCTGATCTTTGCCACCCAGGCGAACATCGACTTGAGTCTTGGTGCTGTCGGTGAAATGCCATAGCACTTCGGCCTGACTGTCACACACCCAACGGGTCCATGCGCTCTGTTGTTCCGGTGCATTCATACTGGCGCATCCGCCCAGCACTGCAAATGTCGCAAGGGCGATTAAGCCTTTCATTACTTCTCCTGGCCACCCCATGAAGCTCGGCAGGTGCCAATCACTTCGGTCGATCAGGGGCGGTTTTGTTCCTGATTGCAATCATCGTAGGCTCAATCGCACCCCAAGCCTCAAGGACAGCCCGCCTTTACCTCAGCAGGCGTGACCTCGTACTTGTCCAGTGCATCCGGACCACCGCGCTTGTAGATGATCGGCACGGTTTCCGCCTGCCAGTCAGCCTCGTAGCAGCTTGCCCGAGGCGCCTTGGGCGCGGCTTTTGCGTCTTCGGCGCCGGGCTCACTGGCACACCCGGCCATCAGACCGGCAATGACAAACAGCGGTAACCGCTTGAGCATGTAAATCCCCTTCACCCACACCGGATGCTCAGGCCTTGGCCCGCTGCTCCAATACTTCAACCGCTGGCAGGACTTTGCCTTCGACGAACTCAAGGAAAGCGCCACCCCCGGTAGAAATGTAGGAGATTTGATCCGCAACGCCATATTTATCGATGGCCGCCAGCGTATCGCCACCGCCCGCAATGGAAAATGCATCGCTGGCCGCAATGGCCTTGGCCAACGTCTTGGTGCCTTCGCCGAATTGGTCGAACTCGAACACGCCAACCGGACCGTTCCACAGAATAGTCTTCGAAGATTTCAACAAGTCGGCGAAATGCGCTGCAGTTTGCGGACCGATATCCAGAATCATGTCGTCGTCGGCCACATCGGCGATCAGTTTGACCGTCGCCACAGCGCTTTCGGCGAATTCCTTGGCCACCACCACATCCACCGGCAGCGGCACGCTGACTTTGGCGGCGATGGCACGTGCGGTGTCCAGCAGATCGGGCTCGTACAGCGATTTGCCGACATTGTGCCCGGCTGCTGCGAGGAAGGTGTTGGCGATGCCGCCACCGACGATCAACTGGTTGCAGATCTGGCTCAGGCTGTTAAGCACATCCAGCTTGGTCGAGACCTTGGAGCCCGCGACGATAGCCGCCATTGGCTGGGCCGGAGCGCCAAGGGCTTTGCCCAACGCATCCAGCTCGGCAGCCAGCAACGGGCCGGCGCAAGCGA
This sequence comes from Pseudomonas sp. UMAB-08, assembly GCF_900095225.1. GTDB lineage: Bacteria > Pseudomonadota > Gammaproteobacteria > Pseudomonadales > Pseudomonadaceae > Aquipseudomonas. Next base: position 52,073 of record NZ_LT607430.1, on the reverse strand, counting down.
CTTTGGCGAACTTGCTGACGCCGTGGGTCGAGCCCTCGGCGCGGTGAGCCGTACCGAAAGCGTCCATCACGAATACATCGCACAGGGCGGCGTATTTTTGCGCGAGCTCGTCGGTGTTTTTCTTCTCGCCCTTGTTGAAGCGCACGTTCTCGAACAGCACGATGTCGCCCGCCTTGACCTCGACACCGTCCAGGTAGTCAGCCACCAGCGGCACGTCACGACCCAACGCCTTGCTCAGGTAGTCGGCAACCGGTTTGAGGCTGTTCTCGGCAGAGAACTCGCCCTCGGTCGGACGGCCCAGGTGAGAGCAGACCATAACGGCTGCGCCCTTTTCCAGCGCCAGTTTGATGGTCGGCAGCGAAGCAAGAATCCGCGCATCGCTGGTTACCACACCGTCCTTGACCGGAACGTTGAGGTCTTCACGGATCAATACACGCTTACCTTGCAGATCGAGGTCGGTCATCTTCAACACGGTCATGAGGCTGTCCCTGGTTTACTGTTGTTTGTGAGCAACGCGCAGATAGTGATCGGCGACGTCGAGCATTCGGTTGGCAAAACCCCATTCGTTATCGAACCACGCCAGCAAATTCACCAGCCTTGGGCCGGAAACGCGTGTCTGACTGGCATCGACAATCGCCGAATGAGGGTCATGATTGAAATCACAGCTGGCATGCGGCAGCTCGGTATACGCCAACAACCCTTTCAACGGGCCGCTGGTGGCGGCGTCGCGAAGGATCCGGTTGATCTCGGCGGCATCGGTATCACGCGCAGTCTGCAGGGTGATATCGAGGCAAGAGACGTTAACCGTTGGCACACGCACTGCTTTGGCCTGAATTCGCCCGGCAAGTTCCGGCAAAAGCCGTTCGATGCCACGCGCCAGACCAGTGGACACCGGAATAATCGACTGAAAGGCCGAACGCGTACGGCGCAGGTCTTCGTGATGATAGGCGTCGATCACCGGTTGGTCGTTCATCGCAGAGTGGATGGTGGTGATGGAAATGTATTCCAGACCGATGGCCTGATCGAGCAAACGCAACAGCGGCACACTGCAATTGGTGGTGCAGGAAGCGTTGGACACCAGCAGTTCGATGCCCGTCAGTTTGTCCTGATTGATGCCATACACGATGGTGGCATCAACATCCGCTTCGCTGGCCATTGGTTGCGAGAACAACACGCGGGGGGCGCCCGCGTCGAGAAAGCGCTGGCCATCTTCCCGGGTGTTGTAAGCGCCCGAGCATTCAAGCACCAGATCAACGCCGAGCCCGGCCCAATCGATCCCTTCAGGGGTTGCGCTGCGCAGCACCTTGATGCCGTGCTCGTTGATGTACAAATATTCGCCTTCGACCCGCACTTCGCCAGGAAAGCGACCGTGGGTTGAGTCAAAGCGCGTGAGGTATTCGAGACTGGCTATATCCGCCAGATCGTTCAATGCAACCACTTCAAACCCGGCTTTCGCCCCTCGCTCACACAGCGCACGCAAGACACAACGACCGATACGGCCGTAGCCGTTGAGTGCAACTTTATACAGACGTGGCTGAGGCATGGGGTTCTCGCTGGCAGGTGTTGAAACCTGTAGGAGCGCGCTTGCCCGCGATAAGGCCGGAACGGCCTTCAGATGCAAGACAACATCGTGTGACTGCTGCGCAGTCAATCGCGGGCAAGCGCGCTCCTACAAGGGGAACGCTTTGTTTCTTAGTCTTCGAGCAACTCTTCAGCCGTACCCAGGATGTTTTCCAGGGTGAAACCGAACTCTTCGAACAAGGCAGGCGCAGGCGCCGACTCGCCGAAGGTGGTCATGCCGATGACCCGACCTTCCAGACCAACGTATTTGTACCAGTAGTCCGCGTGAGCGGCTTCGATGGCGATACGCGCGCTGACTTGCAACGGCAGAACCGTTTGCTTGTACATCGCGTCCTGGGCGTCGAAGACGCTGGTGCAGGGCATGGAAACCACGCGCACATTACGGCCTTGTGCAGTCAGTTTCTCGTAAGCCAGTACCGCCAAGCCCACTTCGGAACCGGTGGAGATCAGGATCAGCTCAGGCTCACCCACACAGTCGCGCAGCACGTAGCCGCCACGGGCGATTTCCGCCAATTGAATGGCATTGCGGGATTGGTGAGTCAGGTTCTGGCGAGAGAACACCAGGGCCGATGGACCGTCGTTACGCTCAATCGCGTATTTCCAGGCCACTGCCGATTCCACGGCATCCGCCGGGCGCCAGGTATCGAGGTTCGGCGTGCCACGCAGGCTGGCCAGTTGCTCGATTGGCTGGTGCGTCGGGCCGTCTTCGCCCAGACCGATGGAGTCGTGGGTGTAGACGAACAGCACGCGCTGTTTCATCAGCGAGGCCATGCGCACTGCGTTGCGCGCGTATTCCATGAAAATCAGGAAGGTCGCGCCGTACGGTACGAAACCGCCGTGCAGTGCAATACCGTTCATGATCGCGCTCATGCCGAATTCGCGAACACCGTAATGCAGGTAGTTACCGCTGAAGTCTTCAGCCGTGAGGCTCTTGCAGCCTTTCCAGATAGTCAGGTTGGAGCCTGCCAGGTCAGCCGAACCGCCAAGGAACTCAGGCAGCAGCGGACCGAAGGCATTCAATGCGTTCTGGCTGGCTTTACGGCTGGCGATGGTTTCGCCCTTGGCATCGACTTCGGCGATGTAGGCCGTGGCTTTTTCAGCGAAATCAGCCGGCAGCTCGCCGCTCATGCGACGGATCAATTCGTTGGCCAGTTCCGGGTGTTCGGCGGAGTAGGCAGCAAAACGCTGGTCCCACTCGGCTTCCACGGCCAGACCCGATTCCTTGGCGTTCCACTCGGCATAGATATCCGCCGGAATTTCGAAAGGACCGTAATTCCATTTCAGCGCAGCACGGGTCAGCGCGATTTCCGCGTCGCCCAGTGGAGCGCCATGGCAGTCTTCCTTGCCTTGCTTGTTTGGCGAACCGAAACCAATGGTGGTCTTGCAGCAGATCAGCGTGGGTTGCGCGCTTTTACGTGCTGTTTCGATGGCGATCTTGATTTCTTCGGCATCGTGGCCGTCGACGTTACGGATCACTTGCCAGTTGTAGGCTTCAAAACGCTTTGGCGTATCGTCAGTGAACCAGCCTTCGACTTCGCCATCGATGGAAATGCCGTTGTCATCGTAGAACGCGATCAGTTTGCCCAGACCCAGCGTACCGGCCAACGAGCCGACTTCGTGGGAAATGCCTTCCATCATGCAGCCATCACCCAGGAACACGTAGGTGTGGTGATCGACGATGTCGTGACCTGGACGGTTGAACTGTTCGGCCAGCACTTTTTCAGCGATGGCAAAACCGACGGCATTGGCCAACCCCTGCCCCAAAGGACCGGTGGTGGTCTCGACGCCAGGGGTGTAGCCATATTCAGGGTGACCCGGCGTACGGCTGTGCAACTGGCGAAAATTTTTCAGGTCGTCGATGGACAGGTCGTAACCGGTCAGGTGCAGCAGCGAGTAAACCAGCATCGAACCGTGGCCGTTGGACATGATGAAGCGGTCACGGTCGGCGAACGATGGATTGCTCGGGTTGTGTTTGAGGTAATCACGCCAAAGCACCTCGGCGATATCCGCCATGCCCATAGGGGCACCGGGATGGCCGCTGTTGGCTTTTTGCACGGCATCCATGCTGAGGGCACGAATGGCGTTGGCACGCTCACGACGGCTGGGCATCGCTGATCTCCTGGAACTGAAAGGATGGGATCGGAAAAAAGGTGAGCATTTTCCCTCAGGCACTGCTTCGGGGCAATGACAGATAGTCGTTGGAAGGCGTTTTTCCTGCGCTGTCCTCGTTATTGCACGGCCAAACCGGATATTCCTCAGACACAAACCTGTCTGGCGCATTCACGCAGTGCCGAATGCGCATGACGGGCACCACCCATCGACCAATATCAAAACTTTTTGATATTGGTCTTGCGAGACGAACAATCGCTCTCTAGACTGCCAGCCCTATGAACCTTAGCGTGCCTGCAATCCGCCATGATGACAGCGACGATCTGGCTGCCTTGTGCAAAGCCGGAGGCGACCCGCTGCGACTCAATGTGCTGCGCGCGCTGGCCAACGATTCGTTCGGGGTTCTGGAGCTGGCACAGATTTTCGCCATCGGCCAATCCGGCATGAGCCACCATTTAAAGGTGCTGTCTCAGGCCGAGCTGGTAGCGACACGCCGCGAAGGCAATGCGATTTTTTACCGTCGCGCCCTGCCCCACACCGAACAACTGGGCGGCAGGCTGCACGCGGCACTGCTCGACGAAGTCGATAACCTGGCCTTGCCCGGCGATGTTCAGGCGCGCATTGGCCTGGTGCACCGGCAACGGGCGACGGCCAGTCAGGACTTCTTCGCACGGGTCGCGGAAAAATTTCGTGCCCAGCAGGATTTGATCGCGGGTCTGGCGCAATATCGCGAGAGCCTGCTATCGCTTCTGGACACGCTGAGTTTCAGCCACGACGCCACTGCGGTGGAAGTCGGCCCGGGCGATGGTGGTTTTCTGCCGGAACTGGCGCGGCGTTTTCGCCACGTCACCGCGCTGGACAACAGCCCGGCGATGCTGGAACTGGCCCGCCAGGTCTGCGAGCGCGAAGCACTGGGCAATGTCGAGCTGCAACTGGCCGACGCCTTGAACAACGTCACGGTGCGCGCCGACTGCGTTGTATTGAATATGGTGCTTCACCATTTTGCTGCACCGGCCGAAGCACTTAAACAACTGGCCCATCTGGTGCAACCAGGCGGTAGCCTTTTGGTGACAGAGTTGTGTAGCCACGACCAGAGCTGGGCCAAGGAGGCCTGCGGCGATCTCTGGTTGGGTTTTGAACAGGATGATCTGGCCCGTTGGGCCACTGCTGCGGGACTCGTTCCCGGGGAAAGCCTCTATATAGGGCTACGTAATGGTTTCCAGATCCAGGTTCGCCACTTTCAGCGACCGGCTGGCAACACTCACCATCGGTAAATTCAGGAAACCCGTCGATATGAGCGAATACTCACTTTTCACCTCCGAATCCGTGTCCGAAGGGCATCCGGACAAAATCGCCGACCAGATTTCCGATGCGGTTCTGGACGCCATTATTGCCGAAGACAAATTTGCCCGCGTTGCCTGCGAAACGCTGGTCAAAACCGGCGTAGCGATCATCGCAGGTGAAGTGACCACGTCGGCCTGGGTCGACCTGGAAGACATCGTCCGTAACGTTATTCTCGATATCGGCTACAACAGCTCCGACGTCGGCTTCGACGGCGCGACGTGCGGCGTGATGAACATCATCGGCAAGCAGTCGGTGGACATCGCCCAAGGCGTTGACCGCAGCAAGCCTGAAGATCAGGGCGCTGGCGATCAGGGCCTGATGTTCGGCTACGCCAGCAACGAAACCGACGTGCTGATGCCTGCACCGATCACCTTCTCCCACGCGCTGGTAAAGCGTCAGGCCGAAGCACGCAAATCCGGCCTGCTGCCATGGCTGCGCCCGGATGCCAAATCCCAGGTTACTTGCCGTTATGAACACGGCAAGGTCGTGGGCATCGACGCAATCGTGCTCTCCACCCAGCACAACCCTGAAGTGTCTTACAAAGACCTGCGCGAAGGCGTGATGGAGCTGATCGTCAAACACGTGCTGCCAGCCGAGCTGCTGCACAAAGACACTCAGTTCCACATCAACCCTACCGGCAACTTCATTATCGGTGGCCCCGTGGGCGACTGCGGCCTGACCGGTCGCAAGATCATCGTCGACACCTACGGCGGCATGGCCCGTCACGGCGGTGGCGCGTTCTCCGGCAAGGATCCATCGAAGGTTGACCGTTCCGCAGCGTACGCCGGTCGTTACGTGGCCAAGAACATCGTCGCCGCAGGCTTGGCTGAGCGTTGCGAGATCCAGGTGTCCTACGCCATCGGCGTTGCACAACCGACCTCGATCTCGTTGAACACGTTCGGCACCGGCAAGTTGCCAGACTCGAAGATCATCGCCCTGGTGCGTGAACACTTCGACCTGCGTCCTTACGCAATCACCACCATGCTCGACCTGCTGCACCCGATGTACCAGGCCACTGCTGCCTACGGCCACTTCGGTCGTACGCCAGTAGAAATGACCGTTGGCGATGACACCTTCACCGCCTTTACTTGGGAACGTACCGACCGCGCCGACGCCCTGCGCATCGCTGCCGGTTTGTAATAGCGCCAGCGTTTCAGGTTAGAAACAGCCCCCGTCGACGTTGGTCGGCGGGGGCTTTTTTATGTCTGCTGGAAATCCCTCCGCCATCGCGGGCACTGCAAAATCCTGTAACCAGTCAATGCTCTTCCACCCTGACCTAGCGACTAGCCTCATGGCATCCCTCCAAGCAAGGATGCTTCGATGCTGCCCGTTCTGCGTGTATTGATCAGTGCTGTTTTCGCGCTCGCCTCGTTAACCGTCAACGCCGACACCTGCCCTGACTGGCCGCCTGCCAAGGTCCGAACCGAACTGGTTGCCCTGCAACAGCACATTGCCCACTGGGATGACAGCTATCACCGCCAAGGGATTTCTCTGATCGCGGATGAGCTTTATGACCAGTCTCGCGCACGCCTGACGCTGTGGCGTGGGTGCTTTGCTCAGAAGGCGCCTGACGACAATCCGCTGAAAACAGCGGGCGGTCCGCTCGCGCATCCCATTCCCCATACCGGGCTGAGCAAACTGCGCAACGAACGCGCAGTGCAAGCCTGGCTCAAGGACCGTAAGGACGTGTGGATTCAGCCCAAGGTCGACGGGGTCGCGGTCACGCTGGTGTATGAAAGCGGCCAGTTGACGCAGGTCATTAGCCGGGGCGATGGGCTCACAGGACAGGACTGGACCCACAACGCACGCCAGTTACCCGCCATCGCGCAGCACCTGCCCTGGCCGGAAAGTCTGGTGCTGCAAGGCGAGTTGTACTGGCGGCTGGCAGACCATGTGCAAGCCGACGGCGGCAGCCTGAACGCGCGCAGCAAGGTCGCCGGGCTGCTCTCGCGCAAGGTAATCAGCGCAGACGAGGCGGCAAATGTAGGCCTGTTCGTCTGGGACTGGCCAAGCGGGCCGGAGCACCTTACCGAACGCCTCGCCGGATTGAGTGCCATGGGGTTCACCGACAGTGCGCTCTATAGCAAGCCTCTGCAAAACTTCGCTCAGGCGCAGCAATGGCGCGAGCACTGGTACCGCAATGCCCTGCCCTTCGCCACCGATGGAGTGGTCATGCGCCAGAGCCAGCGACCCTCTGCACAACGTTGGCAAGCCAAGGCGCCCTACTGGATCGCAGCCTGGAAATACCCCTACGCCCAAGTGATCGCGAACGTGCGCAAGGTCAACTTCAACATCGGTCGCAGCGGCCGAATCACGCCGGTTCTGGACGTGGACCCGGTGCGTCTGGATGATCGGAACGTCAAACGGATCAATGTCGGCTCCCTGGTACGCTGGCAAAAAATGGACATCCGCCCCGGCGACCAGATCGCAATCAGCCTGGCGGGATTGACCATCCCACGCCTGGACAGCGTGGTGTCACGCAGCGTTGAACGGGCTGAGTTCAATGTGCCGCAGGCGAGCGACTACCACCCCCTGAGTTGCTGGCAGCCGAGCCCGGGATGCGAAAGCCAGTTTCAGGCGCGCCTGGTTTGGCTCAGTGGCAAGCAAGGGCTGGCAATGCCCGGGGTGGGACCTGGCACGTGGGATGCATTGCTCAGGGCCGAACAGATTAACGGCCTACTCGATTGGATGACCCTTGATGCCGTGCAGCTTGCTAACATTGCCGGCCTCGCCGAGCGCAGCAGCGCTAAACTGCTTGGCAGTTTTCAACAGGCTCGACAGCAACCGTTTCATCGCTGGGTGAAAGCGCTCGGGTTACCGCCGACCGCTGACGTTGACCTCGGTAGCCAGTGGAGTGAACTGGCGGCCAAGAGTGTCGAACAGTGGATAAGCGAGCCGGGAATCGGTCCAGGAAGGGCCGCACAGCTCAATGCGTTTTTTCAAAATCCGCAGGTACAGGCATTGAGTGAGCAATTGCGGGTGCAGGGGATAGAAGGTTTTTAGGTCAATATCATTTTTCAGGGACAAGCGAGTCTTCGTTCGCTTATCGCGTCACTATTTTCAAGGGAGCCCCCATGAAGTGCTTGTCACCGCTGACTCTGTTCACGGCATGCAGCCTGCTGGCAGCACCGCTGTTCGCCGCCGAGGAAGCCCCCCAACTGACGGGCTGCGAGGCCAAGCGCCAGGACATCAGCACCTGGATCGAACTCGCCAAGGCCAACGGCGACAGCGACCAGCAAGCCGGTCTGGAAAATGCCTTGAGTGAGGTGTCGGCCACCTGCACCGACGCCTCCTTGCTCAAGCAACTTGAACAGAAAGTGCTGGAGGCCAAACACGACGTCAGCCGTCGCCAGTCGGACCTGACCAAAGCGATGAGCAAAGGCGACCCGGACAAGATCAACAAGCGCAAAGACAAACTCGCCGAGTCGCGTAAAGACCTGCATGACGCTCAAGTGGAGCTGGAGAAGGTCGAGCCGAACTATGATTGATACACCGCAAAGCGGTGTACCAATCACTGCACATCAATGATCGCGAAACTCTTTATGGCAAGCCTCGCACGCATCTTCGACCTTCTGCACCGCAGGGCTCAGGGTGCTGGCCTTGAAGGGCTTGGCATTGGTGGCGAGCACCAGTTCCCCGGTGGCCGACTCGAGTGACCGGGCCAGTTCCTGGAAATGTGCCTGTTTTTGCCAGACATCATCCTTGGCGCTGGTATGGTCGGCTTCCTTGACCACAGGGAAATGCTTCCACGGCTCGTGGGCCAGGCTGTCGAGCTTGATCGCGCCGTCGGTGAAGCGCTGGCCGTCGAACGTCACGCGGCCACGCAGCATGCCGCCCAAGTCTTCGCTGGTTTTGAGCATTTCTTTGAAGATCGCCTTGCGCTGACCCAAAGGTGAGTTGGGATCAACCCCGCCACAGGCGCTCAGGGTCAGGCAGGCCAGCAATACCACGGAAAGTCTTTTCAAGGTCATGATCGCTACAGGCTGGTGGAAACGGCGGCCAGTATCCTCGGCTCATCGCAAAAGACCAAGCGTACCGTTGCCGCAGCCGGACCATCCCTCAGGCGGAAACGATGAACAACGTCACGATAACCCCCATGCCAACCGCCCAGGCCAGGGAACGCAAAACTGCCAGGTCCGCCAGGTAAAAAATGATGTACAGCAGTCGGCTCGTGATAAACAGCACCGCCAGCACATCAATGGTGACCGCTTGGGCGTTACCGACGATGTCGGCAATGATCACCGCGGCGGCAAACGCGGGCGTCACTTCAAAGCTGTTGAGTTGCGCGGCATGCGCGCGCTTGGCAAACCCTTGGAGGCTGTCGAGAAAGGCGCGTGGGTCATGGTTCTCCCGCAGGCCGAACTTGCCGCCACTGAACTTGGCCACGCCGGTACACAGGTAAGGCAGGCATATCGCGATCAATACGCACCAGAAAGCAGGAGTCATAAGCAGATCCTTATAGTTTCAGCTTCATCAGAAGCATGCCGAGCAAGACTAGCCCACACGCTAAGAGCCTGGGCCGGCCGAAAGGTTCTTTTAGATAACGCATGCCGAACAGGACCACCAGCACCACACTGATTTCACGCAAGGCGGCAGCCTCTGCCACCGACCCTAGCTGCATGGCCCACAGCACCAAAGCGTAGCTGAACAACACACACAGCCCGACGCTCAGCCCAAGGCGCCACTGCTCGCGCCAAAACACGGTAAACGCCTGACGCTTGTTGCACATCGCGAGCAATGGAAACGGCCACGCACTGATCAGCGTCAGCCATACCAGATAGTCCAATGGCTGCACGCCGAGCCTCAGTGCCTGGCCGTCGATCCAGGTGTAGCAACCGATGCACAGGCCGATCAGCCCAACCACCGGCAGCATCAACCAGGGCAAGCGCTCGCCACCACCGCCCTGCCACAACAAGCAGGCCATGCCACACGGGATCAACAAAATGCCGAGGATTTGTTGCGTGCTCAATGACTCGCCGGCAACCATCAGCGTCAGCCCCAACACCACCAAGGGTGAAAGCCCGCGCATCAACGGATAGACCAGGCCCAGATCGCCCACGCGGTACGCTCTGATCAGCAGGACACGATAAAGCAGTTCGAAAGCGGCCGACGCCAGCATCCACGGCCAGACTTCAGCAGGCGGCGGCGTCACGAAGGCAACCGCCAGTACGGCGAAAACCAGCGCCACCCCGTCCATGCTGGCGATGACCAGCAGCCGTTCGCCACTGAATTTGATCAGGGTATTCCAGGTCGCATGCAGGAGGGCTGCAATCAACACCAAAGCCGTTGCCAGCACTGGGCTCTTCCTTGTTCAAAAGGATCGTTATCGAGGAGGTTACCGTTGGGGATAATTGATTCGCCATATGTCAGCAGCTGGATATACTGACCCCGACTACATCACACCCCCGTTGCGCACCCTAACTATTCCAATAATTTTGCTTCTACGGACTCAGCCTTTACCGGATAGAGTTCGGTCGCTCGCCTGCGCACGCCTGATCGGGACGTCAAGACTATCGACATATCCCTTAAGACGGAGCCTCTACGCATGCCACTCGCTTTGCTTGCACTCGCCGTTGCCGCTTTCGGCATCGGCACCACTGAATTCGTGATCATGGGCTTGCTGCCCGAGGTCGCCAATGATCTGAACGTCAGCATTCCTGACGCAGGTCTGCTGATCACCGGCTACGCGCTGGGCGTGGTGTTTGGCGCGCCGATCCTCGCCATTGCTACCGCAAACATGCCGCGCAAAGCCACACTGCTGGGCATGACACTGATGTTCATCCTCGGCAATGTGCTCTGCGCGCTGGCGCCGACCTATGCCACGTTGATGGCCGCACGGGTGATTACCGCCCTGTGCCACGGTGCCTTCTTTGGCATTGGCTCTGTGGTGGCGGCAGGCCTGGTCGCGCCGAACAAACGCGCGCAGGCCATCGCGCTGATGTTCACCGGTTTGACCCTGGCGAATGTATTGGGCGTGCCGCTCGGCACAGCGCTCGGGCAATACGCTGGCTGGCGTTCAACCTTCTGGGCAGTGGCCGTAATTGGTGTGATCGCGGTGATTGCGCAAATGGTCTGGCTGCCCAAGGAGATCCCTATGGAAAAGGGCAATCTGGTCACCGAGTTCCGCGTACTGGGCAAACCCAATGTATTGCTGGCGCTGGCGATGAGCGTCCTGGCGTCGACCAGTCTGTTCAGCGTATTCACCTACATCGCCCCGATTCTGCGTGACGTTACCGGCGTCACCCCGCACGGCGTGACCTTCATGCTGCTGTTGTTCGGCCTGGGCCTGACCGGCGGCAGCATGCTCGGAGGCCGACTGGCCGACAGTCGTTTGTTGCCTGCGCTGCTAGGAATGTCGATCGCGGTCGTATTGATCGTGGCGTTGTTCAGCCAGACCAGCCACTCAGTCATCCCCGCCGCCATTACCCTGCTGCTGTGGGGCGTGGTGGCGTTCGCGCTGTGTCCGATTCTGCAATTGCTGATCATCGACCAGGCCAGCGATGCGCCGAATCTGGGTTCGACCCTCAATCAAAGCGCCTTCAACCTCGGCAACGCGGCCGGTGCCTGGATCGGTGGCCTGGTGGTTGCCAGCGGCGCCGATCTCGCCGACCTGCCCTGGACAGGCGCAGCCGTCGGAGTATTGACCGTGCTGACCGCGCTGTTCTACCTCTATTTGCAGCGGCGTCAGGCGCAAACGGTCAACGCCTGATACTCAGCCGGTCTACGACATCCTCAATGAGTGTCGCCGTCCTTGAACTGGTCCTTCACGTAGGTGATTTCGGTCTTGCCGTGCGGGGCTGGCAGGCCGTCTTCACCGAGGTTGACGAAGACCAGTTTTTCCACAGTGAGGATGCTTTTGCGCGTGATTTTGTTGCGCACCTGGCAGGTCAGGGTAATCGAGGTCCGACCAAACTCGGTCGCGGTGATGCCCAGCTCAATGATGTCGCCCTGACGCGAGGCGCTGACGAAATTGATTTCGGAAATGTACTTGGTGACCACCCGTTGATTGCCCAGCTGAACGATGGCGTAGATCGCGGCTTCTTCGTCGATCCAGCGCAACAGACTGCCACCAAACAGCGTGCCGTTGGGGTTGAGGTCTTCGGGTTTAACCCACTTGCGGGTGTGGAAATTCATACTCACTCCTGACCGTATTGCCAATTGATGGCGCTAATAATGGCAGACCCGGCGCGTTACCTCTATCGGGCATCGGCTAACGTGGCGATTAGTTTTTTGCAGGGTTATGCGATGGAAAGGCCTTGGGCTACGCCTCGAGCACGGCTATAATCGCCCAGCTTCAAAAACGGTCACCGTCGGCTCGATTGTCTAAACAGCCCATGACCGTTCCCGCCACCTGTCCGAGGGGCGCTGCAGCAGGCTTGTCCTGTCAGGCTCGGATGGGGCGTTGCTTGATCGGCTGATCTTACTGAATCAGTCCGAACGAGCCTTAAACGCACAACGGCGCCCATTCGCACACTACGAATGGAGACTCTAAATGAGTGCTGTAATCACGCCTGCAGATTTTAACGACTACAAAGTCGCCGACATGTCCCTGGCTGCCTGGGGCCGTCGCGAAACCATCATCGCCGAATCCGAAATGCCTGCCCTGATGGGTCTGCGCCGCAAATACGCTGGCGAGCAACCGCTCAAGGGCGCGAAGATTCTTGGTTGCATCCACATGACCATCCAGACGGCCGTACTGATCGAAACCCTGGTTGCCCTGGGTGCCGAAGTACGTTGGTCGTCCTGCAACATTTTCTCGACTCAAGACCAGGCTGCTGCTGCCATCGCGGCTGCCGGCATCGCGGTTTTCGCCTGGAAAGGCGAGACAGAAGCAGAGTACGAGTGGTGCATCGAGCAAACCATCCTTAAAGATGGTCAGCCTTGGGACGCCAACATGATCCTCGACGACGGCGGCGACCTGACCGAGATCATCCATAAGAAATACCCGGCGATGCTGAACAAGATCCACGGCGTTACCGAAGAAACCACCACCGGCGTACACCGCCTGCTGGACATGCTGGCCAAGGGCGAGCTGAAAATCCCGGCCATCAACGTCAATGACTCGGTGACCAAGAGCAAGAACGATAACAAGTACGGCTGCCGTCATAGCCTGAACGATGCGATCAAGCGCGGCACCGACCACCTGCTGTCCGGCAAGCAAGCGCTGGTTATCGGCTACGGCGACGTGGGCAAGGGCTCTTCGCAGTCGCTGCGTCAGGAAGGCATGATCGTCAAGGTTTCCGAAGTCGACCCGATCTGCGCGATGCAAGCGTGCATGGACGGTTTCGAACTGGTTTCGCCGTTCATCGACGGGATCAACGACGGCACTGCCGCCAGCATCGACACTGCACTGCTGGGCAAGATCGACCTGATCGTGACCACCACCGGCAACGTCAATGTCTGCGACTCGAACATGCTCAAGGCCCTGAAGAAACGCGCGGTCGTGTGCAACATCGGTCACTTCGACAATGAAATCGACACCGCTTTCATGCGCAAGCACTGGGCATGGGAAGAAGTGAAGCCACAGGTGCACAAGGTTCACCGCACCGGCGCTGGCACCTTCGATCCGCACAACGATGACTACCTGATCCTGCTGGCCGAAGGCCGTCTGGTAAACCTGGGTAACGCTACCGGTCACCCGAGCCGGATCATGGACGGTTCGTTCGCTAACCAGGTACTGGCGCAGATCTTCCTGTTCGACCAGAAGTACGCCGACCTGGCACCTGCACAGAAAGTCGAGCGTTTGACGGTTGAAGTACTGCCGAAAAAACTCGACGAAGAAGTGGCACTGGAAATGGTCCGTGGTTTCGGTGGCGTGGTCACTCAGTTGACCAAGCAACAAGCCGACTACATTGGTGTGACCGTTGAAGGTCCGTTCAAGCCGCACGCCTACCGCTACTGATTGATCAGGTAGCCCGCGCCTCTGTGCAGGAGCGGGCTTGCCTGCGAGCGGCCGCGTAGCGGTCGTCGTGATCAGACACGTGAACCGATGTGGTTTCAGCATTTTGAAGGTCGTTCCGACCTTATCGCGGGCAAGCCCGCACCTACAATGAGATCGGCGTCCATGTCCCAAGACCGTCGCTTCAGCTTCGAATTCTTCCCAACCAAGACCGATGCAGGGCATGAAAAACTGCTCACCACGGCCCGTCACCTGGCCAGCTACAACCCTGATTTTTTCTCCTGCACCTACGGTGCCGGTGGCTCCACCCGCGACCGCACGATCAACACCGTGCTGCAGCTGGAAAGCGAAGTCAAAGTCCCTGCGGCCCCGCATTTGTCCTGCGTGGGTGACAGCAAGGCTGACTTGCGCGCCCTGCTGACCCAGTACAAGGGCGCCGGGATAAAACGCATCGTCGCCTTGCGCGGTGACCTGCCCTCAGGCATGGGCATGGCCAGCGGTGAGCTGCGCCACGCCAATGATCTGGTGAGCTTCATTCGGGAAGAAACCGGCAGTCACTTCCATATCGAAGTCGCCGCGTACCCGGAGATGCATCCGCAAGCACGCAACTTCGAAGACGATCTGCAAAACTTCGTGCGCAAGGCCAAGGCTGGTGCCGACAGCGCTATCACCCAATATTTCTTCAACGCCGACAGCTACTTCTACTTCGTCGAGCGTGTGCGGAAGATGGGCGTGAACATTCCCATCGTGCCGGGCATCATGCCGATCACTAACTACAGCAAGCTTGCGCGCTTCTCTGACGCTTGCGGTGCAGAAATCCCGCGCTGGGTCCGCAAACAGCTGGAAGCGTACGGCGATGACGTGCAAAGCATCCAGGCGTTCGGCGAACAGGTCATCACACAAATGTGTGAACGTCTGTTGCAAGGTGGCGCACCGGGGCTGCATTTCTATACCCTTAACCAGGCAGAACCCAGCCTGGCAATCTGGAATAACCTCAAGCTTCCACGCTAAAAACCAATCTAACGTGGTCGTCTTGCTTGTGTAACATCAAGCGCATTGAATCAGCCGGGTCTCGCCTCATCGAGACCCGGCTGGCACCTTGGACTACGGACTGACCCTGTTGACTTCTTCCAGCAATGCTTCGCAAACCCCACAGCTTGTCTATCTGGTTTTTGGTGCAGACACCTACCATCAAGAAGCTGTATTCAGTATTGCCAGCGCGTTGGCTGGCCTGCGTGAAACACCGGGGCAGGCCCTCGACATTCAGGTCTTCAGCGACAACCCGACGCCGTATCAAAAGCTGCCGGTACGCGTCCGTCCGCTGGATGCGGCGACGCGAGCACTCTGGAGCGGCCCCTACGGTTACCACTTCCGTACCAAGCATGTGGCCCTGCACACGGTGCTCGCCGAGTCTGAATGCGCGCTGCTGATCGACACCGACACCTTCTTCCATTGCTCACCGCTACAGCTCTTTGCCCGTATCCAGCCCGGTACCGTGCTGTGCAATGCCGTCGGCCCGCGCTATGGGGACAATAAAGACGTGCCGTTGTATCAAGTGCTCGCCGAGCGCTTAAGCGCCAGAGGCCTGGTAGATGATGAGATGCGTCACCTTAACTCCGGCGTCATCGGCCTGACGCATCAAGACGCAGGCGTGCTCGATCAGTCGATCAGCCTGATGGATGAGTTTTACCCAGAGCTCAGCACCTCCTTCAACCTTGAAGAGTTCTGCCTGAGCGTCGCGGCCTACCGCACCAAAGAGGTCAGGGAGTGCCCCGACCTGATCCACCACTACTGGAGCCGTAAACAGCTGTTCCGCGCCAAAGTCCGTGCCTGGCTGCTCAAGCATGGCGATGCGCCGACCAGTCAGGCTGCCCTGGATGACACCCGCCGCGTGACGACCCGCCTGCCGCGCCCACCCACCTGGCAGCGCTTGCTGTACAGAACGGCGACCTTGGGCGTGCCATCGACGCAACGTCAGTTTCTCCGCGAGGTGCTGTACGGCTGCTGCTGGCAGGACAATGAATTTGATCGCGCCTGTTCAACCGTGTGGTGGGAAAAGGCCCGGGACAATGCCGAGGAGCGCCTGAACCGGCCACTTGAGCCACGCCAACTCGAGCACTGGCTGGATCATTGGGCCGTTCGACAGATTCTGGGCAACCGACGCAAAGAGATCTATCAGCACCTGATGCAACGCCAAAACGAACAGAAATGATCCATTAGCCGCAGGCGTCCGATCCAGAGCTTCTATTTAGGCAACGTCCGTCGTAATCTCAGGCGATGCCTGACATTGCCCGATTCCTGACTGCCCTGTTCCTCACTTGCCTTAGCTTCACTGCTTTAGGCGAAAAACTGCGCATCGTCACCGAACCCTGGGCACCTTACGTGTACATGGAGGATGGCCAGGCACGCGGGCTGGACTACGAAACAACGTCGATCATCTTCCAGCGCCTGGGCATCGAAGTGGAATGGCATTTCCTGCCCTGGAAGCGTTGCCTGGCGATGCTTGAACAGGGCCAGGCTGACGGCGCACTGGATATTTTCCAGAACGCCGAGCGCACTGATTCCTTGCTGTACCCCAGCGAGCCCCTCTCCGATGTCGAGTTCGTGCTGTTCTACGCCAACGCCCGTCCCCATCCGTTTCAAAGCCTGGAAGACCTGCGAGGTCTGACCGTGGGGGTTTCGCCGGGCTATCTTTACGGCCCGGAGTTCAGGGATTCACCGCTGTTCACCCGTGAAGAAGCGCCCACCCATGAAGCCAATTTCGGCAAGCTTCTGCGCGGGCGTATCGATCTGGTGATTACCGACCGTCGTGTCGGCCAGTACCTGCTTGATGAATTGAAGGTTCGCGAGCAAATCAGCCAGTTGCCAACCGTTATCAGCCATGAGCCGCAATACCTTGCCCTGCGCAAAAATGTGGGCATGGACCTGCTGGTGCAGCGCTTTGGTGCCGAGCTCAAACGCTTCAAACGCGAACCGGCGTACGCCGAGTTGAGTGCCCGCTATGCCGGCGATGCGACGCCAACGGCTGCCACGTTGCTCACCACGCCACTGCAACCGGCGTCTGCGCCTGAAAAAACCGTTGAGCAGCAGGAAAGCAGCGCGTTGTGATTGCTCTGTTATACTCCGGCCTTCCCGCCAGGCTTACGCCCGGACGCTCGGCCTTGCATAAGGCATCTCGATCACGTCAGTCGCGACTTTTCTTTCCCGCGCCGATATGCCGAGACGCACGTCAAGACCCAGCAGGACCGGACGGGATTGCGTCCTCTAAACGCCATTCACGCCAGGCAAGACCTTCTCAATGGGCACAGCCCTAACTAAAACAGGATTACTCATGTCCTTTGCTTCCCTCGGTCTCTCCGAGGCTTTAGTCCGCGCCATCGAGGCAGCGGGCTATACCGAGCCTACTCCGGTGCAACAGCGGGCCATTCCCGCCGTGTTGCAAGGTCGCGACCTGATGGTTGCCGCGCAGACAGGTACTGGTAAAACCGGCGGCTTCGCCCTTCCGATTCTGGAACGGTTGTTCCCCAACGGTCATCCGGACAAATCCCAGCGTCACGGCCCGCGCCAACCGCGGGTTTTGGTCCTGACCCCAACCCGCGAGCTCGCGGCGCAAGTACACGATAGCTTCAAGGTGTATGCACGGGATCTGAAGTTCGTCAGCGCCGTTATTTTTGGCGGTGTCGGCACGAACCCGCAAGTCCAGGCCATGGCTAGAGGCGTTGATGTGTTGGTGGCCTGCCCAGGCCGTCTGCTCGATCTGGCCGGTCAGGGCAGCGTCGATTTGTCCCGCGTTGAAATTCTGGTGCTCGATGAAGCCGACCGGATGCTCGACATGGGCTTCGTGCATGACGTGAAGAAAGTCTTGGCTCGCCTGCCTGCCAAGCGCCAGAACCTGCTGTTCTCGGCGACCTTCTCCAACGACATCACGGCCTTGGCCGGCAAGCTGCTGCACAACCCGGAACGCATCGAAGTCACGCCGCCGAACACCACGGTCGAGCGTATCGAGCAGCGCGTATTCCGTCTGTCTTCGAGCCATAAACGCTCGTTGCTGGCGCATTTGATTACCGCAGGCGCCTGGGAACAGGTGCTGGTTTTCACCCGGACCAAGCACGGTGCAAACCGTCTGGCTGAGTACCTGGACAAGCACGGCCTCACGGCGGTGGCGATCCACGGTAACAAGAGCCAGAACGCCCGAACCAAAGCACTGGCTGATTTCAAGGCTGGCCAGGTGCGAATCATGGTCGCCACCGATATCGCCGCGCGCGGTCTCGATATCGATCAACTGCCCCACGTCGTCAACTTCGAACTGCCAAACGTCGACGAAGATTACGTGCACCGTATTGGCCGTACCGGCCGTGCGGGCCGCAGCGGTGAGGCCATTTCGCTGGTCGCGCCGGATGAAGAGAAGCTGCTCAAAAGCATTGAGCGCATGACCAAACAGAAAATCGCCGATGGCGACCTGATGGGCTTCGATATCACAACCGTTGAAGCCGAGAAGCCAGAAGTACGTGAGCGTCCGGATGTGCGTAACCCACGCGCACCCCGTGGTCCTCGCGGCGATGGCCCGACCGGCAGTGGCGGTGGTGGTGGCCGCAAGGACAAAGGCAAGGACAAGGGTCAGGAAAAACCGGCAGCCGCCGCACGTCCTGAGCGTCCAGCCCAGAAGCCGCGCGAGGGCACACCTGCCCGCGAGCAGCGTCAGGCAACCCCGCGTGCCGACCGCGCCCCGGACGAGTTCCTGGACGACGAAGTGGATAACTTCGGTAACCGTGCCGACTATGTCAGCCCGTACCCGAATAAAGGCCAGAGTCGTGGTCGTCGTCCAGGCGCTCCGGCCCCTGCGGCTGCCGCAGGCGGTGCTGCTCCAGCGGCCCGCGCGCCAAGCTCGGGCCGCCCAAGCGGTCCTCGCACCGGCGCTGGTTCGACCACGGGCACACCGCCCGCGGCTCGCTCTGGTCCACGTAATGGCGCGCCACGCGATGGCCAGGCTCGTCGTGACGACGCTCCACGCAATCGCCGTCCTGCGGCTGCTCGCGATGATCAGCCAGCGCGTCAGGAACCTGCGGTCAGAGGTCCTCGCGAAGGGGCACCTCAGCCGAAGATCGTGCACAAAGAGTCAAAAAGCGATCGCTTCCCGTCGGCCGATCAACTCGACCAACTGCCAAGCCGTCCACGGGGTGAGAAACCCGCTTTGCTGACCCGCAACCGCGAAGGTTAAGGCTAAGCACGCTGCATAAAAAAACGCCCCGACCGGGGCGTTTTTTTATGCGTGGTGATAATGCAATTCCAGACATAAAAACGCCGACCCCAAGGTCGGCGTTTTTAGGTTACGAGCAAACCTTACTTGGCTTGAACGCCTTCAAACGAGAAGATCAGCTCAAGTTCCTGGGTTTTAGGGCCCAGATCTTTCTGAATCGCGAAGTCTTTCAACTTGATAGTGGTGGTGCCTTCAAAAGCTGCACGGTAGCCGCCCCATGGATCTTTGCCTTCGCCCAGGAAATGCGCAGCGATCACGACTGGCTTTGTCACGCCGTGCAGCGTCAGGTTACCGGTCACGTCAGCCGTGTCGGTGCCCGTCGACTTGACCGAAGTCGATACGAATTTGGCTTCCGGGAATTTCGCGACGTCCAGGAAATCAGGAGTGCGGATGTGCTTGTCACGTTCAGCGTGGTTAGTGTCGACGCTGGCAGTTTTCAGCGTGACATTAATTTTGCTGGCTTCCGGGTTCTTGGCGTCGAAGCTGAAGGTGCCGTCCCAGTCCTTGAACGTACCGTAGATGTAGCTGAAGCCCAGATGGCTGATCTTGAAGTTAACGAAGGCGTGCTGGCCTTCCTTATCGACTTTGTAATCAGCGGCCATCACTTGCCCGGCGGACAACAGAGCAGTACCCAGAGCCAGAGCGGCGAGCGTCTTCTTCAACATGCGTTTATTCCCGTTTAGGTTGAACATTAGTCGCGACCCAACATGCGCGTAAGGGTCGCATCGCGATCAATAAAGTGGTGTTTCAATGCGGCCAGGGCGTGAAGTCCAGCGATAATCACCAGTGCCCAGGCCAAGTACTCATGAACAGCGCCCGCAACGTCTGCCTGATCGGGGATGCTGGAAATCAACGCCGGCACCTCGAACAGATCAAACACCGGAATCCCCACACCGTCGGCGGTGGAAATGAGGTAACCGGCAACCATCACGGCAAACAAACCGACATAAAGAAACAGATGCCCGAACTTCGCACCCCATTGGACGAGCCGACTCTGAGCGGACAGTGCAGGAGGTGGCGGGCTGATAAAACGCCATACCACCCTGACCACCATCACAGCGAACAGGGTAAGACCAATGCTCTTGTGCAGGTCAGGAGCCGCTTTGCGCCAGGTATCGTAGTAGTCGAGGTCGACCATCCACAGACCGAGTGCAAACAAACCAAAGACAACAAGCGCCACACCCCAGTGCAGCAAGATGCTGACCAGACCGTAACGAGAGGAGGAGTTGCGTAGCTGCATCACAGTTACCTTCAAGAGTGGGTCTCAGACTAACTTTTTATCTATCGAATGAAAGCGCAAAATTTCGCTTTGAAATATCGAGAAATACGATAGTTCAACCGGCTAACGACCTTCGGTCGATTCTTAAAAGACGAGTAAGCATCCCGATAATGCTCGTTCGACAACACTGCCTCGTGACAATCGGACATTCGACTCCGATGAACGGCGCGACACAGCCCGTAGATACCCGGCGAATCGCGAAAGAAAAAAAAGGCGCGGTCTCAGACCGCGCCTTTTTCAATTCAGCAGTGACTCAATCAGCTCTTCACGTCAGCGGCGGGAACAGCGCTCGGCGTGACAGGCGCCTTCTTCACCGGGGCTTTTTTGGCCGGGGCCGGTTTAGCAGGCGCTTTTTTCGCAGGTTCTTTGGCGGCAGGCTTTTTCGCTGGATGGCCTTTGGCTGGCGCTTTCTTGGCCGGCTCCGCTTTCACGGGCTCAGGCTTCACGGGTTCAACCACCACTGGGGCGACAACCGGAGCAACCGGCGCAACAACAGGCGCTGGGGCTGGAGCCGGGGCAGGCTCAACCTTGGCAGGCGCTTTATCGGACGAGCCACCGAACAGGTTGGAGAAGAAACCGCCGCTGGCTGCTTTAGGTGCGCTTGGCGCTGCAGGCGGTACGACTTTTACCGGTTCAAACGACTTACCGGCAGCCAAGTCCTGAACCTGGCTGGCGGCGCGCTGGCCGGTGCGCAATGCGCCTTCCAGCGTGCCAGGGTACAAGGTGTCAGTGTGCTCACCGGCAAAGGCTACACGCTGCAGTGGTTTTTCCCACAAGCGCCAGTACTTGCTGATCTGCCCTGGACCGAAGGCCAGGTAAGCGCCGCCCGTTGACGGGTCGGTGCTGTAACGACGAATTTCATAGCCCAGGTAGGCGCCACGGGCTTGTGGGTAGAAGGCGTGCAAGCGAATCAACACCTGATCCGACAACTGCTTGTCACCGAAGGTTTGCATGATGCGGGCATTGTCGCCGGACAGGTTGATCACCACATTGGCGCCACCCTTGAGGGCCGGTTCGATCCACAACATACCCAAGCCGGTGTTGCTGTAAATCTCGCCAGACATGCGCGCTTTGCTGTCCCAGACCGGGGTCTTGAACTTGAGCATGATCTGATCGCGCCAGCCGTAGTTGGTCCCCTTGATCGCGCCCATGTGCTGGGCATCCAGCGCTGGCGTCATCTGGATATTGCCGAGCGCGCGCAATGGCACGGCCAGCACAACGTATTCCGCCTGATAGCCGACCGCGCCAGCCTTGACTGTCACGCCGTCCTTGTCCTGGATGATCGCGGACACCGGCGAGTTGGTCTTGATGCTTTTCAGCTGTTTGACGAACTCTTGGGCCAACACTGCACTGCCGCCTGGCAGACGCGCAGCACGGCGGTCACGGTCATCGACGTTACGATAAACCCGGGACTGCTGTGCGAAATACAACAGCGACAAACGCGACGGCTCGTCGTAGCGCGAACGGATTTCCTGATTGACCAATTGACGCGCCGTGGCGGGCAGGTTCAAACGATCCAGCCAGTTGGACACGTTGATCTGGTCCAGGGCGAACAGCGTGCTGCTGGCCGCAGGGCTTTCCGGGTTGTCGATGGAGCGCGCCAAGTCATCCAGTGCGGCGTTATAACGCTTCATCGCCTCGGCCGTTGCCGGTTGCTTCGCGGCGAGGGTGGCAGGCGTGAAATACTCGCCATCGATCAGGTAACCCGGAGTACGTACAAACTCGGGCGCAGGCACGCTCTTGAGTTTGAAATGGTCCAGGTATTGGTTCAGTACCGGCTGGGCCTTGCTGTTGCCGATCCACTCACTGGTGGCCAGACCCGAACGCCCTCCCAGGCTTGGCTTGGCTTCCAGCAACGTCACCTGCCAGCCTTTGGCCTGCAGCTCGTACGCTGCCGTCAGGCCAGCCAGACCGCCGCCGACCACAATCGCCGTGTGTTGTTTGTCGATAGCGAGCGCTGACGCGCTGACCAGCCCAACCATTACCAGCGCACAGGCGCGCAGCCAGACACCAACCATTCAGCAAACTCCGGAAAAAACGTAGGATATTTCGGAAAATAGCGCCCGAACACTCAGGCAGCCGCGAAGGATACGCCAGCCGCCATAGGCCTGCCAGCAATGTCCGTCGGGCTATTGATGTGGACTGAAAGTACACAAGAGGTTGTCCCACGCGCAGGCATTGCATAGGCTTGCGCCATTGTTTGCCCTCGCGCCATGCGAGCTGCCACCCGGAGATTGCCAATGGGCCTGAATAACCAGTGGATGCAACGCGACCTAGCGGTGCTATGGCATCCCTGCACCCAAATGAAAGACCACGAGAGCCTGCCGCTGATCCCGATCAAGAGCGGCAAAGGTGTCTGGCTTGAAGATTTCGAAGGCAAGCGTTACCTGGATGCCGTGAGCTCCTGGTGGGTAAACGTGTTCGGTCACTCAAACCCGCGCATCAATCAACGGATCAAAGACCAGGTCGACCAGCTGGAACACGTGATTCTTGCCGGCTTCAGCCACCAACCGGTGATCGAGCTGTCCGAGCGTCTGATCAAGATGACGCCCGAAGGCCTGACCCGCTGCTTCTACGCCGATAATGGTTCGTCCTGCATCGAAGTCGCGCTGAAAATGAGCTTTCACTACTGGCTCAACCGCGGCCAGCCGAATAAAAAACGCTTCGTCACCCTGACCAACAGCTACCACGGCGAAACCATGGCGGCGATGTCGGTGGGCGACGTACCGTTGTTCACCGAGACGTACAAAGCGCTGCTGCTCGACACCATCAAGGTACCAAGCCCGGACTGCTACCACCGGCCTGAAGGCATGGGCTGGGAAGAGCACTCGCGCAACATGTTCGCCGCCATGGAGCAGACCCTGGCCGAGAACCACGACACTGTCGCGGCGGTGATTGTCGAGCCGTTGATTCAGGGCGCGGGCGGTATGCGCATGTACCACCCGGTGTACCTCACGCTGTTGCGCGAGGCCTGTGATCGGTATGGCGTGCATTTGATTCACGACGAAATCGCCGTCGGCTTCGGGCGCACCGGAACGATGTTCGCGTGCGAACAGGCTGGTATCCGTCCGGACTTCCTCTGCCTGTCCAAAGCCCTGACCGGTGGTTATCTGCCCTTGGCGGCGTGCATCACCACCGATGACGTGTACAGCGCGTTCTACGATGACTACTCGACCCTGCGCGCCTTCCTCCATTCGCACAGCTACACCGGCAATCCGCTGGCGTGTGCGGCAGCACTGGCGACGCTGGACATCTTCGAGCAAGACAACGTCATCGAGAACAACAAGGCCCTGGCGCAACGCATGGCCAGCGCCACCGCGCATCTGGTCGATCACCCCCATGTCGCCGAAGTCCGTCAAACCGGCATGGCGCTGGCCATCGAGATGGTGCAGGACAAAGCCACTAAAACCGCTTACCCCTGGCAAGAACGACGCGGTTTGAAGGTGTTCCAGCACGCGCTGGAGCGTGGCGCCCTGCTGCGGCCACTTGGCAGCGTGGTGTATTTCCTGCCGCCGTATGTCATCACCCCGGAAGAAATCGACTTTCTCGCCGAAGTGGCCACAGAAGGCATCGACATCGCGACCCGCACCAGCGTCAGCGTTGCGGTGCACGAAAACTTTCATCCAGACTTTCGAGATCCAGGCTGATCCCTTGTAGACGCGCACTTGCCCGCTCCTACAAGGACCTAAACACTTTCAGAGAACGAACATGAGACTGTCCCGCTTTTTTATCGACGCGCCCTTGAGCCTCGGCGAGCACGAGCTGCCAGAAGCCCAGGCGCACTACATCGGTCGCGTATTGCGCATGGCCGAAGGTGACGCGCTGCAAGTATTCGACGGCTCGGGCAGCGAGTTTCGCGGCGCCTTGCTCGAAGTGGGCAAGAAGCGCGTGCGGGTGCAGTTGAATGAACAATTTGCCGGGCAAATCGAATCGCCGTTGCGGATTCACTTGGGTCAGGGGCTGTCACGCGGCGAGCGTATGGACTGGGCGATTCAGAAGGCGACCGAGCTGGGCGTCAGCGAAATCACGCCCATCGTCAGTGAACGTTGTGAAGTTCGGCTCAAAGATGAACGCGCAGAAAAGCGTCAGGCCCACTGGCAGCAAATCGCTATCAGCGCGTGCGAGCAATGCGGTCGCTCGGTGGTGCCGGTGATTCATGCACCCATGGCCCTGGCTGACTGGATCAAGAAGACCGAAGCCGACCTGAAACTGGTATTGCACCCGGTCGCAGAACCGCTGACCAGCCACGACAAACCCGGCACCCTGGCCTTTTTGATCGGCCCGGAAGGCGGGCTTAATGACGCCGAAGTCGATCAGGCCCAGGACGCAGGCTTCCACGCCGCCCGCCTCGGCCCACGCGTACTGCGCACAGAAACCGCACCCGTGGTGGCACTGAGCGTGGCGCAGCAGTTGTGGGGGGATTTCTAAACCGTCGTACCACACCACCTGTAGGAGCTGACTTGTCTGCGATCCAGTGCGGAGCGCTGGCCAAGAGGGTGAGTTCACCACCGCTGGAAGGTCCTTCGGGTCGAGCGCGACCCCGGCTTATCGCAGACAAGGGGGACCAAGCGCCTACAGGTTATGTGTCAAAGCACATAAAACATGATCGCCACAAAGTGCAGCAAACTGCCGGCGATCACGAACAAGTGCCAGATACCGTGCCAATGCCGGAAGCGGCTATCGAAAGCAAAAAAGATAATCCCCACGGTATAAAAACCCCCGCCGGCCGCCAGCCAAGTGAAGCCGGTCGTTCCCAGCGCAGCCATCAGTGGCTTGACCGCCACCAACACGATCCAGCCCATCACCGCGTAGATCACGAGGGACATCACGCGTGCCTCGGAGCGTGGTTTGATCTCCTGCAACATGCCGATCACCGCCAGCCCCCAGACCACCCCGAACAGTGTCCAGCCCCATGGCCCGCGCAGCGTGACCAGACAGAACGGGGTGTAGCTGCCCGCGATCAGCAGATAGATCGACAGATGATCGACCTTTTGCATGATCACCTTCGCCCGGCCCCGGACGCTGTGATACACGGTCGATACGCTGTACAGCAGTAACAAGGTCACGCCGTAGATCGCCGTGCTGACGATCTTCCACACATCGCCGTCCATGCTGGCCAGCACCAGCATCCAGACCGCACCGACAAAAGCCAGCACCGCGCCGACCAGATGAGTCCAGGCGTTGAAGCGCTCTCCGTGATACATGTTCGCAAACCTCCAAAAACACCGACTGCGCAAGGCTCAGGGTTATGCGCGAAAAGTGCAATGCCCCGCACCGGTCGCAGCGATATTTCTAAACCCCTTCATGCTGAAATCCCTTGCAGCCAGCACGCGCCGAGTTAGGCACAATCCACCTGCTCTCATTATTGAAGAGCTACGAATAAGAGTGCCCGCCATGCTGATCGACGAAGAACTGACCCTCAAGAAGCTGGAGATTTTTCTGGCCTTTATGCGCACCGGCAATCTGGCGCGAGCCGCCGTGGAGTTGCAGACCAGCAATGTCAGTGTGCATCGGGCCATCCATTCTCTGGAGAGCGCCCTGCGCTGCCCACTGTTCAAGCACGAGGGTCGCAACCTGACGCCGCTGGAAAGCGCTTACGTGCTGGAAGAGCGCGCGCAGAAGTTGATTCAGGACGTGGTCGCCACGGTGGAGTTGACCCGTCAGGCCGCAGGCTTTTCAGCGGCACGGTTCAAGTTGGGCTCGCTGTACTCGTTGACGATCAAGACCGTGCCGCAGCTGATCATGGGCCTGAAGCTGCGTCGCAGTGAGCTGAACATTGATTTGATCATGGGCTCCAACATCGACCTGTTCTACAAACTGAAGAACATGGAAGTGGACGCGATTCTGGTATCGCTCAATGAAAGCGTGAACGATCCGGACTGCGAACACCTGCCGCTGTTTTCCGATGATATTTTCCTCGCCGCGCCCGCAGAGTCACCGTTTTCACAGCAAAGCGAAGTGGATTTGAGCGATCTGCGCGAAGCGACATTCATTACCCTGGCACAGGGTTTCGCGACGCATCAGGACGGGGTTCGAGTGTTCCAGCAGGCGGGCTTCGAGCCAAAGGTGGCGATGCAGGTCAACGACATTTTCACCCTGCTGAGCATGGTCAGCTCCGGGGTCGGTTATGCGTTGCTGCCAGGGCGGGTGGCCGCCGTTTATGAGAATCGGGTGCGCTTGATCCCGTTGCAGGCGCGCTATCGGATGCAGCAGCACATTGGTGTCGTATTCCTCAAATCGAAGGAACGCGACCCCAACCTGCTGGCGTTTGTGGCCGAATGCCGGATGTACGCCAACCGGCATTCGCAACCTGAGACTTGAAGGTTTGGTTACGCCCCCACGATCCCGCGCACGATGAAGTACAGCACCGACGGCCCCAACAGGCAGCCCAACCCGGTGTGGAAGGTCGCGGTCAAGGCGCCGTAAGGCACCAGCCGACGGTCCGTCGCCGCCAGGCCTGCGGTCACGCCGCTGACCGTGCCGGCCAAGCCACCGAACACCATCGCCGAGCGAGGATTGTCCAGGCCCATCCAGCGTGCCGCCATCGGCGTGCCGACCATCACAAAAATCGCTTTGATCAAGCCTGTCGCGATGGACAGTGCCACCACATCCGAACTCGCGCCAATCGCTGCGCCGGTCACCGGCCCGACGATGTACGTCACTGCACCTGCGCCAATGGTGGTCATGCTGATTGCATCGCGATAGCCAAAGGCCCAGGCAATGCTCGCACCCACGATAAACGGCAGCACGGTGCCCAGCAGCAAGGCGATAGCGCCGATCAACCCGGCCTTGCGCGCTTCACTGGCCTGCACTTCGAACGCCGTGGCGACAATGGCGAAGTCACGCAACATGGCCCCACCCATCAAGCCGATGCCCGAAAACAGCGTGAGGTCCGCCAGGCCTTTTTGTCCGCCAGTCATGGTGCCGCCGACCCACGCCAGCACCAGCCCGATAACGATGGCAATGGCCGAGCCGTGAATGCGTCCGAACGTGAGTCTTTTTGAAATCACCACCGAAATCCACATCACCACGCCGATAAAGGCGAACGCAGTGACCAGGCCGTTATTTGCCAAACCTTTTTCCATGAGAGCCCACATATCAACGCCCCCCTACCGATGTCACGCCCGGGATAATTGTCGGCTCTTCGTCCGGCAAAGGTTCGCCCTTATGGGTTCGACTGATCAGCGCAATGGTGCAACCGCAGACCACCACCGAACCGATGGCCGCCAATACCGCAACCGGTCCACCGTGCAAGGCAGCGACCACGTTCTGTTGCGCGGCCATGGCGACCACGACAGGAATGTACATGGCGCCCCAGAAACCCACGCCCAAGTCGCATTCCTTGGTCATGCCGCCGCGGTTGTGCATCCACAGACGGGCGCAGATCAACAGGATCATGGCGATACCGACCCCGCCCACATTGGATTTAACGCCCAGTAGCACGCCGAGCATATCGCCGAGAATGACGCCCGCCAGGGTGCAGATAGCCAGCAAGGCCACACCGTAAATAATCATTATTTTTATCCTCACATTGCGTTGCCGAAGTTGTTGTTTTTATCCTTCGCAGCTGCCACACGGTTTATGGGTTGCGGGTTTCCTCCTCACGCAGCAGCGCACTCAGCGTATCCAGGCGAGCCCCTTGAAAGGCGACTGCCGCTCCTTGTTCAAACACTTTTCTGGCCAGGCCCGTCAACACGGTGCCTGGCGGTAACTCGATCTGTAGGCGTACGCCGCGCTCATACGCTGTTTGCACGGTGCCGCGCCAATCGATCACCCGGCACATGTTGAACGCCAGGTCATCGCGCACCTTGTCGGCGGTCAGCACCAACCGTGCAGTACTGCCGCTGAGATAGCGCAGGGTCGGTGCCTGCACCGACACCTTGGCAAAGGCCTCGGCCAACGCTGCGGCAGGCTGCTCCAACAAGGCGCAATGGGACGGCACGCTGACCGCCAAGCGCTTGACCGCCGAAGCGCCGTTGTTTTTCGCACGCTCGGCGACCGCTGCCATCGCACTTTCGCTGCCCGCGATCACCCACTGGTTATCGGCATTGATGTTGGCCAGATAAACGGGGGTGGCCGGGCTATGAACCTGCCCGATCAACGCTTCGACAGCAGGTTGATCCAGCCCCATGATTGCGGTCATGCCGTAACCATGAGGGTAAGCGCTCTGCATCAGTTCGCCGCGCAAGGCCACCAGACGCACGGCATCGCCAAACGCCAGCGACCCGGCAATCACCGCCGCTGGATAAGCGCCGATAGACAAGCCTGCTACGTAGTCGGGGACGCTCGCGCGCTCGATCAGCACGCGGGCACAGGCCACACCGGCAATCAATAAACACAACTGCACGGCGCGGCTATCGGCCAAGGCTTCAACCGAATCGAGTGCCAGTACCTCTTCACCCAGTGCGTCGCTGGCCTGGCGCAGGCAATCGCGGACCAGCGCTTCATCCGGCAACCGATGCAGCATGTGCGGCTGTTGCGCGCCCTGGCCAGGAAACACCATGAGGCTGCTCATGCGGCGTACTCGCTCAACCGCCAAGGATCGCTGAGCAGGCACGCGCCCTCAGCGGTTTTAAGCAGGACCTTGCGCGCCGACCCGGCCCACTCGCGCAAGACCACACCACCGCTTGGGAGTTGTAATTGCAGATCGATCCGGCAGCCCGTCCTCGTCGTCGCTGCATCCAATACGCGGACCAGCTCGGCCGCCTGCTCGCGGCTGAAAAACTGAGGCGTGCGCAGAATCAAATCAAGGTCGCTGTCACGGTGCAGCGCAGCCAACCCGCTGGCCAGTTCAAAACCGGCACTGCCGCTGACGCCCCACACCAGCCCAAGGTCTTCCATCAGAGACCGAACCTGAGCCAGCGCTCGCAGCGCAGGCCAGTCGCGACCTTCCTGACTCTTCACATGAATGAGTTGCTCGGGCTGCACTTGGCGTTGGACATCTGCGCACTTGATCAGCGTGGCGTAGCGTTGTTCGCGCTGCTGACCGCGAACGCCGACCGCGATCTGATCCTTAGCGCACACCGCGCGACGCACCACCACCGGATGGCCAAGGCTCAGCGCCTCGGCAACCCAGCCCGGCGCATCCTCAGCCAGCGCGTGCACAGGCAAACCCCAGAGCAAGTCGTGAGGTCGCACAGCGACAAGGACGTTCATTTACCACTGCGCCCGGAGCAATTCACGCACCTTGGCAGACGCCGCACGATTGCTCGCACCCAGGCGACTGCTCAGGTCAGTGCCGGTCGCTTGCACGTCCTTGATCGCCAGTGTCAGGCACGCCTGAACATGATCGATGTCTTGCGCCGTCGGTTGCTCGATCTGGCTGACGGACAGACTTTCCCACAGCAAACCGAGGGTCGCGTAACTGTCGATGTCGTAGGCCATCGGCGGCACGCTGGCGGCCAGTTTTTCCAGTTCCTCAACAGTGCGCAAAGTGACCCGAGCCGCTGAAGCCTTGCCCATCGCATGCACCATCACGCCGGGATCGCGCAGGGCAATCAGGCGGTTGGCCTGATAACCATGGGCCAGAAATGCACCGGACATGGCCTTGCCCACCAGCAGGGCAATCACCGGATGCCCAGCCAGACGGGCACGCGCATAGCTATCGACCGCACCGGCGAGGGCTTGATGAATGCCCAGTGCTTCTTCGCGCCGACCGTACGCCTGGCTCGGCACATCGACGATGACGATCAAGGCGCGTTTGTGCTCACTGCGCTGATCCAGCTGTATCGCGTCGTCCACCGCCTTGGCCAAACCCCAGCCTTCGAGCAGCCCGACTTCGCCGTTGCGCGCCCGAGGGAAACGGTTTTCAGGGTCAGCGACCACCGCCAGAAAACGTGCCGGCTCATCGCCCAGCACGCCGTCGGCCACCTTGAGCGATGCAGGCAAACCCGCGACCTCAGACGCTGCGCCACTCAACGCCAAAAACCAGTGCAACCCGCGCTGCGAATACTCGCTCATGGTTACGTGCTCGCTCATGGCTGTTCTCCTTGATAAAGGGTGCGCACCGTCTGTGGATCGATTTGGGGTGCTGTGTCCAGCTGCGCCAGGCGCTGCAGAAACAGTGCGTATTGACCGCTACGTTGCTGTTCAGGCAAGCCCTGCTTGAGCCAGGTATCGACCTGGCGCTGAATGCTCGTCACATCATCTATCGAGAAACCATCTGCCAAGCCGCTTGCGAAGCGTTGTTCACCCCCGGTCAGGCTCCAGATAAAAGGTCGGTTGCGCGAGTCGTACTCTTCGATGCCCGCTTCCTGCTCGATCACCTGCGGTCCGTTCAAACCCAGACGCGCCTCGCGAGTCACCACTATATAACTGCATAGGCCGGCAGCGATGGACATCCCGCCGAAGCAGCCAACGCTCCCGGCGATCACGCCAATCACCGGCTGGTACTGGCGCAAATCGACAATCGCCGCGTGGATATCAGCAATCGCCGCCAGCCCAAGATTGGCTTCTTGCAAGCGCACACCACCGGTTTCCAGGAGCAACACGGCAGCGGTTGGAATGCCGTTACGGTTGTCCTCGGCGGCCAGTTCCAGCGCACCCGCAATCTTGGCCCCGCCGACTTCGCCGAGGCTGCCACCCTGAAACGCGCCTTCAATGGCTGCGATGACCACTGGCAGGCCGCCGATAGAACCTTTGGCGATCACCACGCCATCATCGGCCTGCGGCACAACGCCTTGCTTGGCCAGCCAAGGCGACATCATCCGCGCGAAGGGGTCGAGCAACTCACGAAAGCTTCCGGCATCCAGTATGGCGCGGGCACGCTGGCGAGCGTTGAGTTCGACGAAGCTGTGCTGACGCAATAAACGGGCGTTGTCAGTCATGACCGATCTCCTCGAAACCTTGCTCCAGACGCAACCGCACCACACCCGGCGTCGCGCCGAAATCATGAATATCGATGGCCAGCGCTGGCGGCAATTGCCCGTCGAACATGCGCTCGAACAAGTGCTGCCAACGGGCCGCACTGCCGTTGACTGATGTCACGACCTGTATCGATAGCTTGCCCGGCTGACCCGGCTCAAGCAGCGCTTCCAGATCACCCGAACCGACACAACCCACCAACGCGCGCCTCAGGGGCGGCTGCCCGGCAGGGAATTCAAAAGACAGGGTTTCCATGATCAAAAAATCCTCGATTGGTCGCCGAGCCCAGGCTCAAGGCTATCGATAAACAGGCACGCGGCGAGCAGGTCCGCAGCGCCACCCGGCGATGCGTTCAGGCTCAATAGCTGTTGATCCAGTTCATGCAGGCAACGCCGACCATCGAGGCTGGCGCTGCCGCCGGAATCCAGGACCCTTTGCGCGCCGAATTGCATGGCTTCAAGTCCCGGCTGACCGGCGCGGTACAGCACGCAGGTGTCGGCCAGGGTGGTCATGATCGCCAGCAGGGCATCGAGTCGTGCGTTCTGTTCGCCGTGCCCGGCGGCGCGGCTGCGTTGCAATTGCGGCAGGCCATGCTGGATCACGGCTGGAAAGCCCAACTGCGCCTGTTCCCGAGCGCCTCGTGCGCCATAACGCTGGGCGACGTTGGCACCGTGGCTGTTCTGCAACGGCGAATGGCGGTCATCGATCAACGCCAGTTTCGCAGCCCGCAGACTCACACCCGCCGCCGTGCAATGGCCCGGTTCCAGCGCCACCGCCGTCACCAGCAAACCCAAGGCCCAGATCGCCCCGCGATGGGTGTTCACGCCACCGGTGGTGTGCAGCATCGCCACTTCACCTTCGCGACCGATCCGCCCCACGGCCTCGCGCAGTGGCTGACCAACGACGCCAAATTCAAGGGCGGCTTCGGCCATGTGCTTGAACGCCGGCCACAACGACAGCGCAGAAGCGTGCATCAAGCCCAGGTGCAGATCCTGATGCGCGCCACTGCCGCGACGGTCGACCAACGCCGGTTTCGGCGACAGGTCTGCTTCATCGATCAGCGCATCCACGGCCAGGTCAGCCAGGCGGTCGGCCAACGAAACAACGACAGGTTTCAGGTTGAGTGCGCGCATCACCAACTCCTGAATTGGGCAGGTGGGTTGTACAAGCCGCCAGACCACTCGACCAGGTCGGCAACGCTTTTCGCAGCGAGCAATTCGCGGCTGGCGTCGGTACGGCGGATGCCCAAATCTTCGGGCAAGGCGATCAAGCCTTCGCGGCGCATGCGCGCTGTGTCTTTAGGGTTGTGACGCATGCCGATGGCCGTCACCCCTGCGACCGCCGCGATCATCGCCTGACGTTCTTCCAGGGTCCGCGCCTTGTACAGATAGGCGATGCCTTCTTCTGTGAGCAAGTGGGTCACGTCATCGCCGTAGATCATGATCGGCGCCAGCGGCATGCCGCTCTTCTTCGCCACGTCGATTGCATCCAGGGTCTCGACGAACGTGGGTTTGCCGCCTTCCTGGAAGGTCTCGACCATCTGCACCACCAGCTTCTTGCCGCGCTCAAGGTAAGCGGCCGGGCCGTCACCGGTCTGCTGACGCATGTCCAGCCAGGCCGGGGTCGCATGGCGGCGGCCATGCGGGTCATGGCCCATGTTCGGTGCGCCGCCGAAACCGGCCAGGCGCCCACGGGTCACAGTCGAAGAGTGACCATCGCCATCCACCTGCAACGTCGCGCCGATAAACAGGTCCACCGCGTACTGACCGGCCAGCTGGCAAATCATCCGGTTGGAGCGCAGCGAGCCATCACGGCCGGTAAAGAACACGTCAGGCCGCGCCGCAATATAGTTTTCCATGCCCAACTCAGTGCCGAAACAATGGATGCTTTCGACCCAGCCACTTTCGATGGCCGGAATCAGCGTTGGGTGCGGGTTGAGGGTCCAGTTGCGACAGATTTTGCCTTTCAGACCCAGGGACTCGCCGTAAGTGGGCAAAATCAGTTCAATGGCGGCCGTGTTGAAACCGATGCCGTGGTTCAGCGACTGCACATTATGTTTTTCATAAATGCCACGAATCGCCATCATCGCCATCAACACATGCACAGGCTTGATGTGGCGTGGGTCACGGGTGAACAGCGGCTCGATGTAAAACGGTTGGTCAGCCACCACCACAAAGTCGACCCAGGACGCTGGAATGTCGACCCGAGGCAGGTCGCTGACATCGTCCACCAACTGATTGACCTGGAAGATTACGATGCCATCGCTAAACGCTGCCGGCTCGACCAGTGCCGGGGTGTCCTCAGTACTGGGACCGGTGTAAATGTTACCGGCACGGTCCGCCATGAAGCCAGCCGCCAACACCACGTTGGGGATCAGGTCGACCACCAGCCGTGAGTACAATTCGATGTAGGTATGGATGGCGCCAATTTCCAGCAAGCCATCTTCCAGTAACTGGCTGATGCGCAGGCTTTGCGTGCCCGCGAAGGAAAAATCCAGCTTGCGGGCGATGCCGCGTTCGAACAGATCCAGGTGCTCGGACCGGCCAACGCTGGGCATGATCATGTGCAGATCATGCAACTTGGCCGGATCGACCTTGGCCAGGGAACGGGAAAGAAAATCTGCCTGTTTCTGGTTGTTGCCTTCAAGCACCACGCGGTCGCCGGAGACCAACAAGGCCTCCAGCGCGGCGACGATATTCTCGGTCGGCAACACCACGCCATCGGCGAGAGACCGCACCTGCTCGAGTCGCCGCTGCTTTTCGCTGCGCCGACGCGACCAGCGCGGATCGGGTGTATTTATTATTGTCATGCTCACTCCACGCGTTTTCGCTGTCGTGAGCCACCTTATGAGCGAATGGTGAAGCGCATCAATCAAGCAACGGATGAAATCATTACGGTTGGAGTAATGATTTCATTGCCGCAGGAAGGCCGTGCCGGCCAGAAGCAGATCTGCGGTTTATCGAAAATCTATTGTAGGAGCGCGCTTGCCCGCGAAAAGGTCGGCACGAGCGTCCGGGGCCAGCGAGATCAAACATTCGCTTGGACCCCGTGAATCAAAACGCCCAGTTGATCTGATACCGAGTGCTGCGCCCGCCGCCCGGGAGTTTCTCCAGACAGCCTTTTTCCAACAGATCACTGAGATGCCGAGTGGCGGTGGCCTTACTCACTTTCGCAACGGCCTGATACTGCGCAGCGCTAATGCCCGCGTCGAAACCCGCAGCAGGTTTATCAACCAACACATCCCCGTCGAGTAAACGGTTGAGCACTTTAATTTGCTCGGCAGAGAGCCCGTGCTCGCGATGTTGCTGCCAATAGCGCGCCTTGGCCAGGACTCGGTCAATGCGCTTTATGGCCTGCTCCAGCGTATGCAGCAACGTGTGCAGAAACCACTCCAGCCATGGCGTGATATCCAGCGTAGCCTTTTGACTGTCTTCGAGAATGCGGTAATAGGATTGTCGTGCGCTGAGAATGCTTGCCGACATCGCATAAAAGCGAATGGATTGGTCTTCGCCCTGAGCCAAAGCAAGGTCGGTGATTGCGCGGGTCAAACGACCATTTCCATCGTCGAACGGGTGCACCGTCACGAACCAGAAATGCGCGATGCCCGCGCGCAACAACGGGTCGAGACCGGCGTCTGTACGACTGCTGTTGAACCACGCGAGGAAACGAGCGAGCTGCACGTCCAGCCCTGCTCGTGGTGGGGCCTCAAAGTGCACGGTAGGCCGGTCCAGCCTTCCAGACACCACTTGCATCGCCTCTTCGCCGCGCAAGGTGCCGACGCGGATACCACGCGTCAGCACCGTTTCTTCCGCAGGAAAGAGCAACGTATGCCAGTGCAACAAACGCTCAAGGGTCAAGGGCGACAGGTGTTGCCGGGTGGCATCAAGCATCAGCTCCGCCAAACCCTCGCTGCGTTGACTGACACGCTGATCCCCCGTTAAACCCAGGCGACGCGCCAGAGAAGAGCGCACAGACCCTGCATTCAGCTGCTCACCTTCAATGGCCGATGAGGTAATGATGTTCTGCAGCAACGTATCCAGTTCGGTCTGCGCGCTGGCATCCACCCCTGCCGCACCGATCATTCCCAGCAACCGCCCCTGAGCCTGCGAACACCCCCGTAACAACGGCGCGAGCCGATCAGCCTGCCATGTGAAATACGGCCAGTCGGGTTGCTGCCAGATCCAGTCGGTGGGTTCGTTCATGGGTCGTCCTGAAACGTGTGAGCCGAATAAAAGCGTTATTCGGCTCATTCGGTGAGCCGATTGTGCGATTTATTCGGCTCATCGTCTATATCGCAGGCAAGCCCACACCGTCTAAACCAGCCCCGCCGCCACCAACAATTCCTCCAGGCCCACCAGGTCCGGGATTTTCGCGACGGTGTCGCCGACTTGCACCGCTGCCAGTTCCAGTTCGGCCAAGGGCACGTCGACGTAGCTGAGTTGGCTGTCGAGCTTGCAGGAACGAGGAATACCCTGGGTCAGCAGCGCTATGAACTCAAGGTCGGCGCGGCCACCCAGGGCGTTGAGGACGACGATACGGGCCCGGCCGCCGACACGGGTGCGACTGCCGCAGGTGGCTTCGAAGCTGAGCAGCGGCAAGGTGCGGTTACGCCAGTAAATCGGTCCCAGGTACCAGATGGGTGCATCGGGTTCGGCGTTGCTGTCCTGATAGTCGATCAGTTCCGCCACGGCGACGTTGGGCACCAGCAGGTTGCGGTCGCCCAGGGGCAGCAGCAACCCCGTCAGGGTGGTCAGCTGGCTGGGGGTTGCGCTAGACATGTACCGGACTCCATTGGGCGATGCTTTCCAGCAATACTGACTCCTGATACGGCTTGCTCAGGTAGTCGTTAACGCCAATAGCCATGGCGTGGTCGCGGTGTTTTTGCCCGGAGCGGGACGTGATCATGATGATCGGCAGGTCTTTGAGCCGGTCGTCATTGCGGATCTTGCTGGCGACTTCAAAGCCGTCCATGCGCGGCATTTCGATGTCCAGCAGCAGGATGTCGGGGGTGTGTTCCTGCAACAGCGCCATGGCGTCAATCCCGTCTTTGGCCGTCAGCACGCTCATGCCGTTGCGCTCGAGCAGACGACTGGTGACCTTGCGCACCGTCACCGAGTCGTCCACCACCATCACCAACAACGGACGGGTTTGTTCGACCTCGATGAACTTCGGTGCGCTTTGGCCGGCGGCTTGCTGCGCTTGCAGACGACCATACAAGGCGCGGATATGCGCGGGCAGGTCGAGAATGAACACCACGCGCCCATCGCCAAGAATGGTCGCGCCGGAAATGCCCTGCACCCCGGCGAATTGCGCACCAAGGCTTTTCACCACGATTTCCCGCGAGCCCGCCAGCGCATCCACCTGCACCGCCACCCAATGGTCGTGCACATGCACCAACAGCACGGGCAACGGCTGGGTCTGGCCGAGCAGTTTGGCGGGCAGGCCATTGTTCAGCAGCTCGCCGAGGTAGCGCAGCTCATAGCTGCGTTCGGCGAACTGGTAGCGTGGAGGATCGGACTGGTAACAGGCTTCCAGTTCGCCGGGCATAACCCGCACGATGCCTTCGACCGTATTGAGCGGCACCGCGTATTGCTCTTCGCCGCACTGCACCATCAACGCCCGGTTGACCGACACGGTGAACGGTAAACGAATTTGAAAGCACGTGCCCTGCCCCGGCGTCGAGTCGATGACCATTGAGCCGCCAAGCTGTTTGACCTCGGCGTGCACCACGTCCATGCCCACGCCGCGACCGGAGATCTGGGTGACTTTTTCGGCCGTGGAAAAACCGGCCTGGAGGATAAACTGGAGCAACTCGTAATCACTCAGTTCGGCATCCGCTTCCATCAAGCCACGCTTTATGGCTTTGCGGCGCACGGCCTCGAGATCAATACCGCCGCCATCGTCACGCATCTCGATGACGATATCGCCGCCTTCGTGAACCATGCTTAGGCTGATCCGGCCCTCTTGCGGCTTGCCTATGGCACGGCGCTCTTCGGCACTTTCCAGACCGTGATCGATGGCGTTACGCAGCATATGTTCCAGCGGCGCGACCATGCGCTCCAGCACGCTACGGTCCATTTCACCTTCTGCGTCGCCCACGTCGAAGCGAACCTGTTTATCCAGCTCACCGGAGACCTGGCGCACGATCCGCCGCAAACGTGGAAGCAAGCGCTCGAACGGCACCATGCGCGTGCGCATCAGGCTTTCCTGCAACTCCGTATTGACTCGCGCCTGTTGGGACAACAGCGCTTTCGCGTCGTGATTTCGGGTGTCGAGGGTTTCTTTAAGGTCGAGCAAGTCGGAAGCGGACTCGAACAAGGCCCGTGAAAGCTGCTGCAACTGCGAATGACGGTCCATTTCCAGCGGATCGAACTCTTCATAGCCCAAGCGCTCGGCTTGCACCTGTTCGCGGCTGAGAATTCGGCCCTGGGTTTCGATGTCCAAGCGCCGCAACTGGTCGCGCATGCGCTCGATGGTGGTTTCCATCTCAACCAGCGTGACATGGGCATCGCTGACTTGCTGTTCGATACGCTCCCGGAAGATCGACGTTTCACCCGCCAGATTGACCAGGCTTTCCAGCTGTTCGGCCGCCACTTTGACCATTTCCGGCGGGGTGCGCTCAGCCTCGGCTTCGGCCGTCGAAGACGCTGCCGCAGCGTTGGAGGGGGCTGGCTCGCGCGGCGCATCGTCCAGTGTCGCTTTGGCGGTGAGCGACCCCAAACCGTTTGGGCTGCTGAAACGATGGATGCTCTCGATCAACAACGTGGCGCTGGGCAGCGGATGCCGCGCACGCACGGCGTCAAGCATTGCAGCCAACAGGTCGTGCCCACTTTGCAGCAAGCTGATCAGCAGTGGATTACTGTGCAGCACGCCGGCGGACAGACCTTCATAGAGAAATTCCAGTTCATGGGCGAGGTCGCCAATCGGGGCGATTTCCACCATCCGTGCGCCGCCCTTGAGGGTGTGCAGGTCACGCAGCAGGTTTTCCACTTCAACCGTGTTTTGCGGCTCATCCTGCCAACGGGCCAAGGCACCACCGGAGCTTTCGACAATGTCGAAGCCTTCTTCAAGGAAGATCTCCAGCAATTCAGGGTCGCGCTCTTCGAGGATATCGACCGCTGATCTGGCGGGTTTCGGCTCGACGTCAGGGCGTGAGCCTTGGCCAGTGCCCTGGCGAAAATCACGGATATCCTCGATCAACTCAACCGGACTGCTAAGCGGCTGATGGTCTTGTAATTGCTCCAGCAGGGTCGCGAGCAGGTCGTGGCTTTGCAGCAGCAGATCAGCCAATGCGGACGAGTGACAGTAGCGGCGGTCGATCAAACCTTCATAGAGAGACTCAAGCTCATGACCCAGATCGCCCACGGGGCCGATTCCAGCCATGCGTGCGCCACCCTTGAGGGTGTGCAAATCGCGTTGCAGCGATGACAGCGGCAACGGGTTGTCCGGGTCGGACAGCCAACGGTGCAATGCCTGCCCGGCGCTGTCGAGAATATCCACCGCCTCTTCAAGGAAGATTTCCACGATCTCGTCATCGAGGCCGCTTAGCGGTGCATCGGTTTCTCCGGACGTCGGCACAGAGGGCTGAACCGCGGGTTCAACCGCCTGTTCAATCGCGAGTTGCTCGGTCGCGGCATTCAGTTCGGTGATGCTCAGCGCGCGGTTACCGTCGCTTTTGATCAGGCCCATGGCGCCAGGGTCGAGGGCTTGATCGAGCAATTCGCGCAAGGCCCGAATGCGTTCCGGGCTGGCATCCACCTCTTGGCCTGCCGCCACTTGATCAAGCATGTTGATCAGGGCTTCATGTGCGCTTTCAACCTCATGAAAGAAGCGCTCGCTGACCGCCAGACTGCTTTCTTCAACCGCGCCATACAGGTCCAGCAGTGCCTCGCACAGCTCATCCACCTGCGGCAGATCGGCCATGTGTGCGCCGTGACCCAGGGTGGTCAACTCGTCAAGCAGGGCGCTCAATTCCTGGCGCTCGCCGGGATGCTGCTGCCAGCGCTGCAACAGGCTTTCGGCATCAAGCAGAATGTCCATGCCCTCGGCCAGAAACGTCGCGATCAATTGCGGATTGCGCTTGATGCGCAGGCCGTTGCTCGGTGCGCTAAGGGCAGCCGCCAGGCGGATGTCCAGCAGCGAATGCGCCTCGTCGATCAGCGCCGCTGCGCCCGCGATGGCAGCCAGAGGGTCGCTGTCGAGCTGGACCAGGCCCTGACGAAACAAGGGTTCGGCGGCCTTCAGTAGCTGAATTTCTGCCTGC
Organism: Pseudomonas sp. UMAB-08; assembly: GCF_900095225.1. Taxonomy (GTDB): domain Bacteria; phylum Pseudomonadota; class Gammaproteobacteria; order Pseudomonadales; family Pseudomonadaceae; genus Aquipseudomonas. The sequence continues at coordinate 12,478 of NZ_LT607430.1, read as the reverse complement.
CTCAGCGGAATCAGATTGGATTTGAACTCGAGGACCAACTGATCCAGGGGTCTGGCCAACTCGGCGATGGGCAACACGCCCGCCATGTAAGCGCTGCCTTTGAGCGTGTGCAGGGCGCGCTGCAGGTCATCGCTGATGGGCGGTGACACGGCTTCGGTGGCGCTGTCGAGAAAGCGATTGAGCGTGTCGAGATGGCTTCGCGCTTCCTGACGGAAAATCTCCAGCAAGTGCGGGTCCAGCGCCTCATCGTTGACGTTGACGGTATGGGCCATGACCGCAGCGATGAGCACCTCTTCGCCCTTGGCCAGCGCGTGGGCACAGGCAGCCAACAGGTCGACATCATCACGCTGACGCTGAGCATTGTCGGCGAATTCGCGAATAACCTCAGGCAACAAGGCCAGCACGTCAGCCAGCAAATGCCGAACGCGCTGATCGGGTTTGACGCTGTTCTCCATGATCCGGTTGAGCAGGTTCTCCGCTGACCAGGCCAACTCGCCGAGGATCAGCGCACGGACCATCCGCCCGCTGCCTTTGAGAGTATGGAACGCCCGGCGCACTTCGGTCAGCGCGGCCGTGTCACGAGGGTCCTCGAACCATTGTGGCAAGTGCTCATGAAGCGCCACCAACACCTCATCGGTCTCTTCGAGAAACACCTCAAGCAGCTCGTCGTCCACCCGCTCTTCATCGGCGGGCGGCGGCAGCAGGCTGGTCGGCACATAAAGAGCCGGCGGATTAACTGCCGAAATTGGACTGGCAAGCACTTGGGCGATGGTCTGCGTCGGGCTGACCAGCTCCTGACGAGCCTGCAACTCAAGCAACTCGTCCTGACTGATCACCTCATCGAGCAGCGGCACCTCGACAGCGGCGTCCGGCATCGGTGAATACCCGAGACCCTCCAGACTGGACTGAGCCCGGTCGAGCACTTGCTCACCCGGTGCTTCGTGATCCTGGCCCAAACGCTCCAGGTAATACTCAATACTGGTGAGGGCGTCTGCCAGGCCATCAAGCTGAGCCCAGGTTGGTGGCGTGTTGTCCTCCAGCAAATGCGCCTGAATGTACTCGTTGCAAGCCGCGAGCAGGCTTGCCGCTCGCGCCAGCGGAATCATCGCCAGTGCCCCGCGTACCTGCACCAGCAGCGCGGGTAAAGGCTCGAGCCGCTGCCGATCCCAGGGGCCGTCGATATAATCGATGATCATGTCCTTGGCCTGCTGCAACCCGATACGCGCCTCTTTGATCACCAGTTGATGGATCTCGGTCAGGTCTGTCGTTGGCAAACGGCTGTCTTCGCGGTGCGTCTGCTCCACGGTGCCGACCATCCCGGCCAGGGTCGCTTCGACGTATAGAAGTGCGCCAGCGACATCCATCAACGCAGAGTCATCGGCTTCGCGTTGGCCCTGAGCCAAACCCAGGACAACCGCCAATTGGTCGATGATGACTTTACGCGGCTGACCGAAGCCAAGGACGGCCAAGGTATCCGCGACCTGTTGCAGCGGCGGCAGCAGGCTGTTGAGTTCGCCAACGTGCTTGCGGTCGCTGCGCACGAAGACGTCCAGGCGCTCTTTGACCCTCACCAGCTCCTCGCATAACGCGACCACCACCGAGCGCATCGCATCGCGATCCGGGCCCGCCAGCCGCGCACGTTCTTCGTCGACCAACGCGGTATCGGGCAGGGATTCGGCGAGGCCGTATTGATCTTTGAGCAGCAGCATGGGCGGCGCCTGACTGTCGGATTTGGCGATGTAAAACAACAGGCTCTTGAGCAACTCATCCGGCGCCGGCTGATTGATTGCGCTGATGCCCTGCTCAAGCAAGCGCTTGAGTTCCTTGTCAGACTCTTTGAGCAGACCGCGCAGCGCCGGGCTATTGGTGAACTGGCCGTCCGCCATGGTTTCGACCAGCGCCGACGCGATCTGCCACAACAGGCCGAGCGGCGCGTCTTTGCACAATGCCTCAAGGCGGCTAAACACTTTGGCCATGTGACCGAGGTTGGTCTGCACCTCCTGCTCACGCAGTAAACCGACCAACGCCGTTTGGAGCATTTGCCGCAACTTGCGCAGCAACGCCGCAAGGTCCGGGCTGTCGAGCCTGGCCAACGCGTGCGCGTCGAGTTCGGGAACGCAGAGCAGCTGCGGGGCAAACAGGCTGGTTTCCGACAGCAGGCTCTCGCCTCGGGCGCTGCGTAAATCATTCAACAGCGGCAGCACTACAAGCGGCAAATCGCGTCTGGCGGTATGGATGCGTTCGAGGTAAACCGGCATCTGCACCATCGCCTGCGTCAGCAAATATACGGCTTCGGCCTGTTGCGCCACGCGGCCTTGCTGCAACGCCAGCGCCAACTGCTCAATTTCTTCGGCGAGCAGCGCCGCGCCATAGAACTCGATCATTTGCAGGCTGCCGTGCACCTGATGCACACAGCTCAGGCACTCGACCATCGCGGCCGGGTCCTGTGGGTGGGCGACAAACGCTTCGAGGGCTTGGCGGGCCTGTTTGAGCGTTTCGGCAATTTCGCCCTTGACCCATTCGAGGGCCACGTAGTCGTGCCGATCAGCCATAACAACTCCAGTCATTACCTATTATTTACCCAGGTGTTCAACCCGGGCCTTACGACGGCGGCAACGTAAAACCAGACACCGAACGCCGCATCTCGCTGGCCATTTTCGCCAGGTTGCCGATACTTTCCGCCGTGGCCGTGGTGCCAGACGTCGTTTGTGTCGTGGTCTGGTGAATCACGCTCATGGTCCGGGAAATCTGCCCCGCAGAGGACGCCTGCTGCTGCGCAGCGTTGGTGATGCTCTGAATCAACGCCGCGAGGGTTTTCGAAACACCCTCGATTTCCTCCAGCGCCACCCCGGCATCCTGCGCCAGTCGGGCGCCGCGCACCACTTCACTGGTCGTCTGCTCCATGGAGATGACCGCCTCGTTGGTGTCGTTCTGAATCGCCCGAACCAGGGTTTCAATCTGCTTGGTGGCCGACGAAGAGCGCTCCGCCAGCCGTTGCACTTCATCGGCAACCACCGCGAAGCCACGTCCGGCATCCCCAGCCATCGAAGCTTGTATCGCCGCATTGAGGGCCAGAATATTGGTTTGATCGGCAATATCATCGATCAAGCTGACAATATCGCCGATTTCCTGAGAAGACTCGCCCAAACGCTTGATCCGCTTGGAGGTGTCCTGAATCTGCTCACGGATGTTGTCCATGCCGTTAATGGTGTTGTGCACCACCTCGTTGCCTTTATTGGCAATGGCCACCGACCGCTCTGCCACCGCCGAAGACTCCGACGCATTGGCCGAGACCTCATCGATGGAAATCGCCATGTTATTGATCGCGGTCGAGGCTGCGGCAATCTGCAACGCCTGATGCTCGGACGCCGCCGCCAATTGCATGGCCGTGGTCTGAGTGTCTGCCACCGCTGACGCGACTTGCTCCGCAGTCAGGTTGATCGTGGCCACCAGGTCGCGCAACTGGTCGATGGAGTAATTGATCGAGTCGGCAATCGCCCCGGTGAAGTCTTCGGTCACGGACGCGGCGACCCTCAGATCACCGTCGGCGAGGTTTTCGATCTCATCGAGCAGACGCATGATCGCGTGCTGATTACGCTCGTTCTTCTCGGCGGTTTCGCGCAACTGGCGGTTGGTTTCACGCACCATCACGATGCCGATCAGGATGATCGACATCAACGCCAGCAGGCCCAGCAGGTAGCCGCCGATGCTGTGCATCGAACGCCCGCTGGCCAGGTGCTCAAAATGATCGGCCAGCACCGACGCTTCGTCGAGCAGGGTTTGCGAGGTGGTGAAGATAGTACTGGCCGATTCACGCACTTGAAGCAGCTCGGGCGAGGTTTCGAGGATTTCATCCACGGAGCCTGAAACGAACTGGAACAGCTCGGCAATTTCGGTCAGGCGTACGCGGGAATCGTGGTCCTGGACCTGAGTGATTTTCATCACCGGATTGCCTTCAATCATGCCATTGAGCACGCGGCCAAACAGGCTCGCGTCGCGACCGAACGCATCGGCGGCCTGCACTGCGGTGTCATCCCCGGACAGTACAGTGTTGACCGAACCGAGAATCCGCTCAGCCAACAGCGACTGACGCTGAGCCACCGCCACCTGACTGGCCGGTGCATGATTTTGCAGAAGGCTGTCGACGACTTTTTCGTACTCGACCTGCAACTGCGGAATGGTTTCGGCCAGGGTTGCCGCCACTTGATGCAGGGACAGGACAGTCTGTTCACTGGCGACAATCACGTCGGTGCTCTTGCGCAGACTCTCCCAGTCCTTCTGCACGGCCTGCATTTCCTCACGCACGGCTGACGGGGCCGACGGTAGCCCGGTGGCCTTGTCACCTTTTTTCAGGTAGCCCCAACGCAGATCAAAATCGTTGCGGGCATCGGCCAACAGTTTGAACGCAGGCGCCTTGCCGGCGGCGGCTTCGGAGGCATTTTTGGCGATTCGCTGAGACAACACGCGCAGCTCGCCCGCGTGGCCGATGTACTGTTTATCGTAATTCGACTGAGTGTTGAGGTAGGCGAAGTTAGCGAACAGCAACATGATGAAAATGATCAGGGCGACAAACAGCACAACAATCTGCGACCGACTGCGCGCACCCTCCAACGACCTACCTGTCTTGCTCATTATTCAGGCCCCCGCCTGGCCAGCGACATCTATTCATCCCTGAAATAAAAAAGGGCCCGTCGAGGCCCACCGAAAAAACGTTACAGCGCTACATCCATGAAGCCCGGTGATTGCGCCAGCGCATGCGGGCTGAATACCAACCAGGCCTGTTCACGCAAGAATTGCCCCTGAATGAACGGAGCGACCCCCGCATCGAACGCGACAAGTGGCTCAGGCATCAAGCTGCGTTGACTGAAATGCTGCACACCCAGCACTTCATCGACCATCAGCCCGGCGAACACATCTTGATGATCGACCACCAGCACGCGCCGCTGCTTTCGCACAGGCGACAACTCATGATCAAAAAATGCACACAGATCCATGATCGGCAGCAACCGCCCCCGCAAGTTGGCCACGCCCTTGACCCAGGGCTTTACCCCAGGCAATACGGAGCAACGCGGCTCATGCAGGATCTCGCTGATCTCCCCCATGGGCGCCACATAACACTGCTCGCCCATGCGAAAACCGATCCCGCTCCAGTCTTGCTGTCGCGTCTCCTGCAAAGGCAGACCGGCCGCGAGGGAGCGACAGCGCTGATCGATTTCAAGGAGCAACTGGAAGGCGGTTTTCGACTCGGCCATGAGTGCGGACCGTCAGCCGGCCAATACCGCATTCAGGGTTTTCATCAGGGTGTCTTCATCCACCGGCTTGGTCAGGTAGTCACGCGCGCCCTGGCGCTTGCCCCAGACTTTGTCGGTTTCCTGATCCTTGGTCGTGATGATGATCACCGGAATCATGTTGGTGTCAGCGTCTTTAGTCAGTTGGCGCGTGGCCTGGAAACCATTGAGGCCGGGCATCACGATATCCATGAGCACCGCGTCGGGTTTTTCCTGACGGGCCAAGGCAACGCCATCAGCGCCGTTTTCGGCTTTCAGGACGTGATGACCGTGCTTCTCCAGCATGCCGGTCAACTTGTACATTTCAGTCGGCGAATCATCGACGATCAGAATTCGAGCCATGGTATTCCCCATACGCAATGGATGCTCTCGACCCGCCAGGGTCACAGGGCATCAAGATACTTGTTGTTCTACTGCAACGAACTCCGGCACATGGGCCTTGATCGCGTTCAGTAGTTCTTCCTTGCTGAAAGGCTTGGTCAGAAACTGGTCTGAGCCGACTATTCGGCCCTTGGCCTTGTCGAACAGGCCGTCCCTGGAGGACAGCATGATCACCGGCGTTGACTTGAACGCCCGGTTATTCTTGATCAGTGCACAGGTCTGATAGCCATCCAGGCGCGGCATCATGATGTCGACGAAAATGATTCGCGGGTGATTGTCGGCGATCTTCGCCAGCGCATCGAACCCGTCTATCGCGGTGATGACCTCGCAACCGACGTTCTTTAATAGCGTCTCTGCGGTGCGGCGAATCGTCTTCGAATCGTCGATGATCATCACTTTCAAAGCTGTGGAATGCTGTTCCATGTTTGCTCTACCATCGCCGCGGCGAGTCGATTTGCTGCGTTGTGCCCGGCGTCTACAGGCTGACATGGAGCTACCATGAGCCCCCAGCCCCTTAATTAGCGGGGCCCAAGGCCAAGTGCCGAGCCTTTTTAGCACACTCTCCAGACGCAATCCATAAAGCCCGACGCTGCGTGCTTGCCTCTTGACCCAGCGCATGCACGGCGCCACCCTGACGCCTATTTTCAGGCCCAAGCGGCCCTTACCGACAGAGGATATTGCCCATGAGCGTTCGCCTAGGGATTGTCATGGACCCCATCGAGGACATCTCCTATAAAAAGGACAGCTCGCTGGCCATGCTCCTTGCCGCCCAGGATCGCGGTTGGTCGCTGTTCTATATGGAACAGCACGATTTGTACCAGAACGCCGGCCAGGCACGTGCCCGGATGAAGCCACTGAAAGTCTTCGCCGACCCCGAGCACTGGTTCGAACTGGAAGCTGAGGTCGACAGCGGCCTGGATGACCTCGACGTGATCCTGATGCGCAAGGATCCGCCGTTCAACATGGAGTTCGTGTACTCCACGTACCTGCTCGAACAGGCCGAGCGTGCCGGCGTGCTGGTGGTCAACCGCCCTCAGAGCCTGCGTGACTGCAACGAGAAGCTGTTTGCCACGCTGTTCCCGCAATGCACGCCGCCGACCCTGGTCAGCCGCCGCATGGACATCTTGCGTGAATTCGCCGAACTGCATGGCGATGTGATCCTCAAACCGCTGGACGGCATGGGTGGCACATCCATCTTCCGCCACCGCGAGGGCGATCCCAACCTGTCGGTGACCCTCGAAATCCTGACGGCCAATGGCACGCAGCAGATTATGGCCCAAGGCTATCTGCCTGCGATCAAGGACGGCGACAAACGCATTCTGATGATTGACGGCGAGCCTGTGCCTTACTGCCTCGCACGTATTCCGGCCGCTGGCGAAACCCGTGGCAACCTGGCCGCCGGTGGTCGTGGCGAGGCCCGCCCCTTGACCCCGCACGACCGCTGGATCGCGGCCGAAGTCGGCCCGACACTGCGCGAAAGAGGCCTGCTGTTCGTTGGTATCGACATCATTGGCGAGCACCTGACCGAAATCAACGTCACCAGCCCGACGTGCATTCGTGAAATCGACAATGCATACGGCACCAACATTGCGTCCATGCTGATGGATGCCATCGAGAAGAAGCTCAAGGCCCGATAAACGTTATCCCCGGCCTGATCCCCGTGCAGGTTGCACAGGAGTCAGCCCGATCCGGCCAGCTCCAGACCAGCGCACACCGCAGTCTTTGCGACAGTGCGCTATCATGCGCGGCTTGTGAAAATGTTGGACTGTTGATGAAAGCTTTGGCCGACGATCTGCCCCCTGAACTCGCCCGTGCCGGCGTGCGCCCGGCTGATCGGCTTGGGTTTACCCTGATGATTGCAGCGCTGATCCACGTAGCGCTGATCCTTGGTGTGGGCTTCGCTTACGTCAAACCGCCTGACATCAGCAAAACCCTGGAAATCACCCTCGCCACCTTCAAAAGCGAAGCCCCACCGAAAAAAGCCGATTTTCTCGCTCAGGATAATCAGCAGGGCAGCGGCACGCTGGACAAGAAGGCGATCCCCAAGACTACCGAACTGGCGCCATTTCAGGACACCAAGATCAACAAGGTGACGCCGCCCCCTGCCGCCAAACCGGTGGAAAAGCAGGTAGCACCGAAAACAGCGGTCGCGACTACCGCGCAGAAAACCCAGAAAACCGTGACCAAGCGCGAAGAGGTCAAGCAAGAGCCCGCCGTCAAGGCCGCACCGACCTTCGACAGCTCGCAGCTGACCAGCGAAATTTCCAGCCTGGAAGCCGAACTCTCCAACGAACAACAGTTGTACGCCAAGCGCCCGAAGATCCATCGCCTCAGCGCTGCGTCGACCATGCGCGACAAAGGCGCCTGGTATAAAGAAGACTGGCGTAAAAAAATCGAACGGATAGGCAATCTCAACTATCCCGAAGAAGCGCGGCGCAACCAGGTGTACGGTAATTTGCGGATGATGGTGTCGATCAACCGCGACGGCTCCCTGTTCGAAATATTAGTGCTGGAGTCGTCCGGTCAGCCGCTGCTCGATCAAGCGGCGCAACGTATTGTGCGATTGGCGGCGCCTTTTGCGCCGTTCACCGGCGATCTGGCCGACATCGACCGGCTGGAGATCATTCGCACCTGGCGTTTCGCCCGTGGCGATAAGCTGTCCAGCAACTGAAGACCTGAAAACCTATCACATTAGCCAGTTGTCAGGCCCGCCGGGCAGCGCCACACTAGGGCTCATGAAAAACGTCCCCGCAAGCTACCTCAAGCATCACTTCCTGATTGCCATGCCGCACATGGCCGATCCGAATTTTGCGCAAACCTTGACCTACATCGTCGAGCACAACGCAGATGGCGCCATGGGCCTGGTGATCAACCGTCCACAAAGCCTGACGCTGGCGGACATTCTTGAGCAACTGCGCCCCGAAATCGAACCGCCGTTGCGCTGCCAACACATCCCGATTCATTCCGGTGGCCCGGTGCAAACCGATCGCGGTTTTGTCCTGCACCCGAGCGGACCGGAATTTCAGGCAACGGTCGAACTCGGCGGCCTCGCGCTGTCGACGTCTCAGGATGTGCTGTTCTCTATCGCTGACGGCTACGGCCCGGACCAACATGTGATCACCCTCGGGTATGCGGGCTGGGAAGCCGGGCAACTGGACGCCGAGCTGGCCGCCAACATCTGGCTGACCTGCCCGTTCGACCCAGCCATCCTGTTCGACATCCCGAGTGAGCATCGCCTCCATGCGGCGGCGGCCGTTCTGGGCGTCAATCTCAGCTTGCTGACCAGTCAGGCGGGCCACGCCTGATGGCTTTACGTCTTTTGCTGGGCTTCGATTACGGCACCAAACAGATCGGCGTTGCCGTTGGCCAGGTGATTACCGGCCAGGCCCGCGAGCTGTGCATCTTGAAAGCGCAGAACGGCATCCCGGACTGGGACAAGGTCGAAGCATTGATCCGCGAATGGAAGCCCGACGCCATTGTCGTCGGTCTGCCACTGAACATGGACGGCACGCCGAGCGACATGAGCGCCCGCGCTGAAAAGTTCTCGCGTCGACTCAACGGCCGCTACAACCTGCCGGTGTATACCCACGACGAGCGCCTGACCACCTTTGAAGCCAAGGGCGAGCGTCTGTCCCGTGGCGGGCAGAAAGGCAGTTATCGCGACAACCCGGTGGACGCCATTGCTGCCGCGCTGTTGTTGCAGGGCTGGCTGGATGCCAACGGCGCCCTGTTCGACGCGTGACCGCTTTATCGATCTCTTTATTGAAAGAATAGACATCCAGTTTTCAGCCTGAGCAACCTGCGTGAAAGACGCTCAGGCCCCTGAAGGAGCAACCATGAGCCTGCCCAATCCCGCCGCACTGATCAGCCAGATGGCCATTGATCTGAAGGCCTATCTGAGCCAGCGCAACATCACTGAACCGCGTTATATCGGCATTCGCACGGGTGGCATCTGGGTCGCGCAGGCGTTGCTTGAAGCACTGGGCAGCCAGTCGCCGCTGGGCACACTGGACGTGTCCTTCTACCGCGACGATTTCAGCCAGAACGGCTTGCACCCGCAAGTGCGACCCTCGGCCCTGCCGTTCGAGATCGAAGGCCAGCACCTGGTCCTGATCGATGACGTGCTGATGAGCGGTCGGACCATCCGCGCTGCGCTCAACGAACTGTTCGATTACGGTCGTCCGGTCAGTGTGACCCTGGTCTGCCTGCTCGACCTTAACGCCGGGGAGCTGCCGATTCGCCCCAACGTGGTCGGTGCCACCCTGTCGCTGGCGCCCGATGAGCGGGTAAAATTGCTCGGCCCCGCGCCGCTCGCACTTGAATACCAGAACCTCTCCGCCGCCGCCCTCTAGCCCTTAATAAAGAGTCCTTGCGATGACGCCTATCGACGCCAAGCGCCCACTGCAGCTCAATCATCAGGGCCAGCTGCGCCACTTTCTTTCGCTCGACGGTTTGCCCCGCGAGTTACTCACCGAAATTCTCGACACCGCCGACTCCTTTCTGGAAGTCGGCGCCCGGGCGGTAAAGAAAGTCCCGCTGCTGCGCGGCAAGACGGTGTGCAACGTGTTCTTCGAGAACTCGACCCGCACCCGCACCACGTTCGAACTGGCTGCCCAACGGCTGTCGGCCGACGTGATCACCCTGAATGTCTCGACTTCGTCCACCAGCAAGGGCGAAACGCTGTTCGACACCCTGCGCAACCTTGAAGCGATGGCCGCCGACATGTTCGTCGTGCGTCATGGCGACTCGGGCGCCGCGCACTTCATCGCCGAACATGTCTGCCCGGAGGTCGCGATCATCAACGGTGGCGACGGCCGCCATGCGCACCCGACCCAGGGCATGCTCGACATGCTCACCATCCGTCGGCACAAGGGTGGTTTCGAAAACCTCTCCGTGGCCATCGTTGGTGACATCCTGCACTCGCGGGTGGCGCGCTCGAACATGATTGCGCTCAAAGCCCTCGGCTGCCCGGACATCCGCGTAGTCGCGCCGAAAACCTTGTTGCCGGTGGGCGTCGAGCAGTACGGGGTCAAGGTCTACACCGACCTGGCTGCCGGCCTCAAAGACGTCGACGTGGTGATCATGCTGCGCCTGCAACGCGAACGCATGCAGGGCGGTCTGTTGCCCAGCGAAGGTGAGTTCTACCGCCTGTTCGGCCTGACCACCGCACGTCTGGCCGGCGCCAAACCGGACGTCATTGTCATGCACCCAGGCCCGATCAACCGCGGCGTGGAGATCGAGTCGGCAGTGGCCGACGGCGCCCATTCGGTGATCCTCAACCAGGTCACCTACGGCATCGCAATACGCATGGCTGTGCTGTCCATGGCCATGAGCGGGCAAACCGCACAACGTCAATTCGAGCAGGAGAACGCCCAGTGAAGCTCAGCATCCTCGGCGCTCGCGTCATCGACCCCACCAGCGGTCTGGACAACGTCATTGATCTGCACCTGGAAGCCGGCAAGATTATCGCCCTCGGCGAGGCTCCAGCAGGTTTCGTTGCCAGCCAGACGATTGAGGCCAAGGGCCTGGTCGCCGCACCCGGTCTGGTCGACCTCAACGTAGCCCTGCGCGAACCGGGCTACAGCCGTAAAGGCACAATCGCCAGTGAGACCCAAGCCGCAGCAGCCGGCGGCGTCACCAGCCTGTGCTGCCCGCCACGGACCAAACCGGTGCTCGACACCTCCGCCGTGGCCGAGCTGATCATCGACCGCGCACGCGAAGCCGGCAATTGCAAAGTGTTCCCTATCGGCGCCTTCAGCAAGGGTCTGGAAGGTGAGCAACTGGCCGAGCTGATTGCCTTGCGCGATGCGGGCTGCGTCGCCTTCGGCAATGGCCTGGACAGCTTTCGCAATACCCGGACGTTGTGTCGGGCACTGGAATACGCCGCGACATTCGACCTGACGGTGATTTTCCATTCTCAGGACCGCGATCTGGCTGAAGGTGGCCTGGCCCATGAAGGCCCTACTGCCAGCTTCCTCGGCTTGCCGGGCATTCCCGAGACTGCCGAAACAGTGGCCTTGGCTCGGGATCTGCTGCTGGTGGAACAAAGCGGCGTGCGCGCGCACTTCAGCCAATTGACCAGTGCGCGCGGTGTGGAACTGATCGCTCAGGCGCAGGCCCGTGGGCTGCCGGTCACGGCCGACGTGGCGATGTATCAGCTTATCCTCACCGATGAAGCGCTGATCGACTTCTCCAGCCTGTACCACGTCCAGCCGCCGCTGCGCACCCGCGCCGACCGCGATGGCCTGCGTGAAGCCGTGAAGTCCGGGGTGGTTCAAGCCATCTCCAGCCATCACCAACCCCATGAACGCGACGCCAAGCTGGCCCCGTTCGGTGCGACCGAGCCGGGCATCAGCAGCGTTGAGCTGCTATTGCCGCTGGCGATGACGTTGGTCGCAGACGGCCTGCTCGACCTGCCAACCCTGCTGGCACGCCTCAGCGCTGGCCCTGCGGCGGCCTTGCGCCTGCCTGCCGGTCAATTGCGTGTCGGTGCGCCAGCGGATCTGGTGCTGTTCGACCCGACGGCTTCTACTGTTGTTGGCGAGAAATGGCTGTCCAAAGGCGAAAACTGCCCATTCCTTGGCCACTGCCTGCCGGGGGCCGTGCGCTACACCCTGGTGGATGGACGGATCAGCTACAGCAGCTGATTGGGTCTTGATCGCGGTGCGTCAGATGCACCGCTTAAACTGCTTCGCAGCGGGACACGTAGTCTTGCAACTATGCGTCCCGCTGCGAAGCAGTCATCAACTCACCCCGCTACCCAACGCTCCCTTCACCTGATCCAACAACCCCATCTTCGATTCGTCAGG
>NZ_LT607429.1:57347-104504 GCF_900095225.1 Pseudomonas sp. UMAB-08 | reverse complement strand
ATGATCAGTCGAGAACTATCGCTCGTTGAAAAGCGATAGTCGAGATACAAGGAGCTGACTTGTCTGCGAAGACCATCCAGCGCAGGACCACCTGCCGCACCTCGATCCAACACCCGCCAGCAGGTGATCATGGCGGCAGGGGCAAACCCAAACCTGTCGGAAGCCCGTGCCGGGCTTATTCGCAGACAAGTCAGCGCCTACAAATAATGATCTATTTCAGATGGTTATCGATTGTTTGATAGGACTGTCGCGCAGCAAATCGGGTCAAGGTAGGAGCTGACTTGTCTGCGATAAGGTCGGCACGACCTTCCTGCGGTGGTGAATCCAGCCATTTCAATTGCGTATAAGCTGTTTAACAGGAGCTGTCTTACAGAGGCCGGAATATAGGACGAATGCCCTTACAACCCGGATATGAAGAACACCCCCAGAAATCGCCCCCCGCATTAGCGCCACTTCGGGCGACTCTGATCACCATCGGCTTCCTGCAATGAGGGCAAGCAGGCGCTACCTGTTTAGCTGGGGATGGTTTGGCCGGAGGTTCAGCGACTGGTGGCGCTTTTGCAACCTCAGCAACAATGACCGGCTCCACCCGTTCCTCTACGACAGCCGAAGTAGGCCGCGGCCCTGGACGCTTGGTCGCTGCGATCCATTGGTTCAGCAGCTCCCCATCCACCAGCCGCAGGTTCCGTCCCGAAGCGAACTGCCTCGCTGGCGCTGTAAAGCGGCCGCTGGTGATCACAAATCCGCCCGTCGCACCCTCAGCCGCCATTGCCCCATACAGCTCGCGAACCGTCGGCACGCCAACCTGAAGCGACCGCCACTGCTTGCACTGCACCAGATACTTTTCGCCGTCCTTGCGAGCAACCAAATCGACCCCGCCGTCCGGCCCGTTCCCACCGGTTTCCTGAACGCTAAAGCCCTGATGCCGCAACGCCTCACCCACCAACAGCTCGAACTGCTGCCAGGTAATGCCTTCAAGCGTCTTGCCACCCGGCATCGCGACCGCCGCCAGCAACCGACGCCGTTTACGTCGACCGAACACCGACGCCGCAGCACCGCCGAGAAAAATCAGCGGGACCAGGTACTGGCCGAAGGTGGCGAAAGTTTTGAAGGCAGTGTTGAAGATCATTGAATCCAGGTGTTGCAGGTCCGAATAGATCGGTGTCGAGGCGATGGCGATCGAATGCAGATACATACCTGACGCAATGGCGATCATTGCACTGATCCACCACGGGAGTTTGCTGGCGATGTAAAAGAGGTCTTCGAATGGGGAGGTTTTTTTAGCCATGACTTCGCTTCAGCGGAACTCAAAAAATTCGTAGTGGAGATTACCTTCAGGAATCCCGCTTTCACGCATCAGTTCACGGACGCGTGACATCAAGCCCTTGGGACCACAGAAGCTAACGTGGATCTGTGCCGGATCTGTCTGGGTGGCTGCCTGACGTACGGTTTCAGCCAACTGATCGGCACCCCCGCCATTGCCAACGAACTCGACCCCGCGCTTTTCGGCCATACCTTGCAAAAGCTCGACGCTCGGGAATGCCCGCGACGGATTAAAGCAATAGACCAGAGTGGCATTGTCGAAGTGGCTGGCAGACGTGTCCTGCAGCCAAGAGATGAATGGCGAAATACCGACACCTCCGCCGATCCAGATTTCCCGCTCCGCGCCGGGCTGACGCTTGAAGCGTCCGTACGGTGCATAGATATCTGCAAGCATCCCAACCTTGACCTGATCGCGCAGTTTCTGCGTGTAGTCCCCCAAGGCGCGGATCACAAACTTGATACGGCCACTGTCGGAATGGGCGGCAGCAATAGTGAACGGATGAGGCTCGCGCAAGCCTTTCTCCTTCATGGCCAGGAACGCAAACTGCCCAGCCCTGAACGTAAAGCCGCTATGGATCGGCTCAAGCTCCAGGCTCAGGGAATTCTTGCCTAGGGAAACGGCCGACACCTTGTATTCGCCAGCGGTAGCGATGAAGGGGTAAAGCAGCAGCTTGTAGAACGCCGCGAGCACACCCGCGCCACACAACAGCGCCAACCAGAGGCCGGCGGGATTGCTCAACGTCATAGGCGACTTGAAGCTTAGCCAATGCAGGATGACGATCACAAACAGCGGGCCCGACAGCTTGTGCCACCAGCGCCACAGGCCATAGGGGATATTCCGGTTCAAGGCGAGCAACACAATCATGCCCAGCGCCACGTAACTCAGTTGGCGCACCAGGCGCGTCCAGTATTTAGACATCTCAAGGATCGGCACGCTGTGCCAGACGTCCAGATTGGCCTTGAACACAAAATGGTAAGAGGCAAACACCAGCGCCCAAATACCCAACCATTTATGGGTTTCATAGACCCGATCCAGGCCCCCGAACAACACCTCAACGGCACGCGAGCGACTGGCCAGCAAGGCGGCAACCGCCATATAGGCCAACGCCGCTGTGCCCAGAATCAGACTAAGCGTCGCCGAGGTCAGCCAAGTGTCGGAGGGGATCTCGATGAGCAGGGTCATCGCCGTGATCAGCAGAATACCAACGATACAGTGCCAGCTTTTCAAGGGCGCATGCTCCAGCCATTTACGGCTTTAACGATAATTCTGAATAAATACTGACCGGCAAAACCGGGAGAAAGCAGAATTGAAGTACGGCATGGTACGGCATTGAGTGCTGTGTGACCCTGACCTCGGTCATCGCTTTAGTCAGGTATCTTAATTGGCGCAAGGCTCTGGCCCGGGCTTTATGTGCTCATTTACTCACATCGGGATCTTCGATAATCAAACGATTAAGTCTTTCGTAGAGCGATGCTGTAAACATTTCCCCATCCGCTGACAAATGACAGCGTCGGTGGCAATTCGGGCAGAGTGCGACGGCGTTCGTAGTTCTGTCGCTGCCGTTATCAGCTAAGCGACGAACATGATGGACTTCAAGACAAGGTGCCCCGTCGGTGAGCAAAAACGGTGCATTCTGCCCGCAACCTTCGCATTTCCCTTTTGCGTTTTTGAGCACCCAGTCTCTAACCTTGAGATCACGTTCGTAAGTAGTCGTTGTACTCGTTACGGACTTTGGATATTTGTTGCCTGGTGGCGGTGAGCTTAGGAAGTCAGCAGAGGACTCTTCAGTTTTTTGATTAAGTGATTTGACGTCGGTTGATGCGACGTAGCTAGTTGATGTGGAAACGCCTTTTCTTTCTAGAATCGCCTGGATCTTACTGCGGATGTTTGTTCCTGCGTTATCCCGAGGGACATAGCCCTCGACGCGTCGTAAACCCATAGCAAGAAAGATGCTGGAAAGGTTGTGCATGCGCATCTCTACGGAAGACTTTCCTCGTGCGGAAAGCGCACCTTCACGTAGGTTTCGGTTGATTTCCGCTTTGTTGAACGGCTCAAACATCCTCTCCTTTTGAAGCATGCTGAGGTACGCATCCACAGCGGCCTCAAGCTCCATGTCGCTCCAACGTGTAGATGGTTTTTTGGTCATAACAGCGCCGATATTGAAATGCCAGCGCGAAGATACGTGTAGGACGAATCTGTGTCTATTGAGGGATTTTTCCTACAGAAAATGAGGTGGTGATGTTTGATGGCTTTTCGGCATCATGGTAAAAAGTTTGCTGGATATGTCATCCGCAAGCGAAGGAACTGCCATGAAAAAAATAGGGATAGGATTTGTTGCAGTGCTGTCGCTGCTCTGTGCTTTTTCAGTGTCTGGCAAGGACGCGAAACTTCCCGATTCAGCAATCATCAAGACCCTCATTGACGACTCGATATCGTCATACCCAGGCAATTGTCCGTGCCCATATAATTCTGCGAGAAACGGTAGCCGTTGCGGCAAGCGTAGTGCGTATAACCGCGCCGGAGGGTATGCGCCGCTTTGCTTTAAAGAGGATGTTTCTAAGGAGATGGTTGAGGATTATCGTCGGCGACTGAAGGCATGACCGTATACATTGCTGAAAACTGATTTTAGAGTATTTCTCCCGTCCGTGAGGGCACGGCATCCCGTGGCGCTCTGTCATTGAGTGGTGCCGCTCTTGGCGTGAGCGTGGGGCGTTTGTTATTCAGTCTTCGCGGACAAGTCCGCTCCTACAGGGGATTTGTGTCGGGTGCATCACTGTCAGGCCACCCAAACAAAAAAGCCAGAAGCAACCGCTTCTGGCTTTTCCACTTCAAACATCGCTAAGCAATCAAACCAGAATCAATCCCAGCTCAACGCCCCACCGGTTTGATATTCAATAACCCGAGTCTCGAAAAAGTTTTTCTCTTTCTTCAAGTCCATGATTTCGCTCATCCATGGGAACGGGTTGGTTGTGCCTGGGTATTCTTCTTTCAAGCCAATCTGGCTCAAACGACGGTTGGCGATGAATTTGAGGTAGTCCTCCATCATTGCCGCGTTCATGCCCAGTACGCCGCGAGGCATGGTGTCGCGGGCGTATTCGATTTCCAGTTGGGTGCCCTGGAGGATCATTTGGCTGGCTTCTTCCTTCATTTCAGCGTCCCACAGGTGTGGGTTTTCGATTTTGATCTGGTTGATCACGTCGATGCCGAAGTTCAGGTGCATGGATTCGTCGCGCAGGATGTATTGGAACTGCTCGGCGACGCCGGTCATTTTGTTGCGACGGCCCATGGAGAGGATTTGGGTGAAGCCGCAGTAGAAGAAGATCCCTTCCAGCACGCAGTAGTAGGCGATCAGGTTGCGTAGCAGTTCTTTGTCGGTGTCGACGGTGCCGGTTTCGAACTTCGGATCGGAGATCGAGCGGGTGTATTTGAGGCCCCAGGCTGCCTTTTTGGCGACCGACGGGATCTCGTGGTACATGTTGAAGATCTCGCCTTCGTCCATGCCCAGCGATTCGATGCAGTACTGGTAGGCGTGGGTGTGGATCGCTTCTTCGAAGGCTTGGCGCAGGATGTACTGGCGGCACTCCGGGTTGGTGATCAGGCGGTATACGGCGAGTACCAGGTTGTTGGCAACCAGGGAGTCGGCGGTGGAGAAGAAGCCGAGGTTGCGCATGACGATGCGGCGCTCGTCGTCGGTCAGGCCTTCCGGATCACGCCAGACGGCGATGTCGGCGGTCATGTTGACTTCTTGCGGCATCCAGTGGTTTGCGCAGCCGTCCAGGTACTTCTGCCAGGCCCAGTCGTACTTGAACGGGACCAGTTGGTTGAGGTCGGCGCGGCAGTTGATCATCATCTTTTCGTCAACGGCAACGCGGGCGCTCGCGCCTTCGAGTTCAGCCAGACCTTCGGCGACGTCGAGGCTGTCCAGGGCGGCCTTGGCGCGGATGATCGCGGCAGAGTCGGTGCTTGTGACCGCACGGGCGGCGAGGGCGGCGGCGCCACCGGCGCTGTCGAGGCGGTCCATGTTGGCTTCGTTGGCGTGACCTGCGTTGGTTGCCTTGGCGGCTACTTCGCCGTCTTCTTTATCGAATTCGTCCCAGCTCAGCATGATGTTCGTCTCCTGCGTGAGGGCCAGTCGGTTGGACTGGCCTGTGGATCTTTAGGTGTGTTGCTTGCGTTACGTTTGCTGCACGCAAAAAACATAAAATTATTGTGGGGCTCAGGCGAGAACCTTTGTAGGAGCTGCCGAAGGCTGCGAAGGTTGAAGGACCTTCGGTCCTTGTAACCGCTGGTGCGGTTGATCGCAGCCTTCGGCAGCTCCTACAGGGAATCGCCGGAGTAAGGGCGCCCGCGAGAGGCGCCCGTCTAACTTATTGGCAGGCTTCGCAATCCGGCTCATCAATAGCGCAGGCTTTAGGCACTGGCGCTGGACCGGCAGGGGCGGCGAGTACGGAGTCGTCGCCGTGGTTGCCGCTCGAGACTGCGTTGAGCTTGCTGGTGCTGATGGTCGACTTCTCGGTGCTGGTCGCGGCCAGGGCACGGAGGTAGTAAGTGGTTTTCAGGCCACGGTACCAAGCCATGCGGTAGGTCACGTCGAGTTTTTTGCCCGATGCGCCGGCGATGTACAGGTTCAGCGATTGCGCCTGGTCGATCCATTTCTGGCGGCGGCTGGCGGCGTCGACGATCCACTTGGTGTCGACTTCGAACGCGGTGGCGTACAGGTCTTTGAGTTCCTGTGGGATGCGGTCGATTTGCTGTACGGAACCGTCGTAGTACTTCAGGTCGTTGATCATGACCGAGTCCCACAGGTCGCGAGCCTTGAGGTCGCGAACCAGGTACGGGTTGATCACGGTGAACTCGCCGGAGAGGTTCGATTTCACGTACAGGTTTTGATACGTCGGTTCGATCGACTGCGATACGCCAGTGATGTTGGCGATGGTCGCGGTCGGTGCGATGGCCATGATGTTGGAGTTACGAATACCTTTCTGTACACGGGCACGGACAGGCGCCCAGTCCAGGGTTTCGTTCAGGTCAACGTCGATGTACTTCTGGCCACGTTGTTCGATCAGGATCTGTTGCGAATCCAGCGGCAGGATGCCTTTGGACCACAGCGAGCCCGGGAACGTCTCGTAAGCGCCACGCTCGTCGGCCAGATCGCAGGACGCCTGGATCGCGAAGTAGCTGACAGCTTCCATCGAACGGTCGGCGAACTCGACGGCAGCGTCGGAGGCGTACGGGATGTGCTGCAGGTACAGCGCGTCCTGGAAGCCCATGATGCCCAAGCCGACTGGACGGTGCTTGAAGTTGGAGTTCTTCGCTTGCGGCACCGAGTAGTAGTTGATGTCGATCACGTTATCGAGCATGCGCACGGCGGTGTTGACGGTGCGCTCAAGCTTGGCGGTGTCCAGCTTGCCGTTGACGATGTGGTTCGGCAGGTTGATCGAGCCCAGGTTGCAAACGGCGATTTCGTCCTTGTTGGTGTTCAAGGTGATTTCGGTGCACAGGTTCGAGCTGTGAACCACGCCGACGTGCTGCTGCGGGCTGCGCAGGTTGCACGGGTCTTTGAAGGTCAACCATGGGTGGCCGGTTTCGAACAGCATCGAGAGCATCTTGCGCCACAGATCTTTGGCCTGGATGGTCTTGAACAGTTTGATTTTGCCTGGGTACTGGGACAGGGCTTCGTAGTACTCGTAACGCTCTTCGAAAGCCTTGCCGGTCAGGTCGTGCAGGTCTGGCACTTCCGATGGCGAGAACAGGGTCCACTGGCCGTCATCGAAGACGCGCTTCATGAACAGGTCAGGGATCCAGTTGGCGGTGTTCATGTCGTGGGTACGACGACGATCATCACCGGTGTTTTTGCGCAGCTCGATGAACTCTTCGATGTCCATGTGCCAGGTTTCCAGGTAAGCACAGACCGCGCCTTTGCGCTTGCCGCCCTGGTTGACTGCTACTGCGGTGTCGTTGACTACTTTGAGGAACGGCACGACGCCCTGAGATTTGCCGTTGGTGCCCTTGATGTAAGAGCCCAGCGCGCGAACCGGCGTCCAGTCGTTACCCAGACCGCCTGCGAATTTGGACAGCATGGCGTTGTCGTGGATGGCGTGGTAAATGCCCGACAGGTCATCCGGTACGGTGGTCAGGTAGCAGCTGGACAGCTGTGGACGCAGGGTGCCGGCGTTGAACAGGGTTGGGGTCGACGACATGTAGTCGAAGGACGACAACAGGTTGTAGAACTCGATGGCGCGATCTTCTTTGTTCTTCTCTTCGATCGCCAGGCCCATGGCCACGCGCATAAAGAAGATCTGCGGCAGTTCGAAACGCACGCCATCCTTGTGGATGAAGTAACGGTCGTACAGGGTTTGCAGGCCCAGGTAGGTGAACTGCTGATCGCGCTCGTGGTTGATCGCCTTGCCCAGTTTTTCCAGGTCGAAGGTGGCCAGAATCGGGTTCAGCAATTCGTGCTGAATGCCTTTGGCGATGTAGGACGGTAGAGCCTTGGCGTACAGGTCGACCATTTCGTGGTGAGTGGCGCTGTCGGCCACTTCCAGGAAGCTCAAGCCTTCGGCACGCAAGGTGTCCATCAGCAGGCGAGCAGTCACGAACGAGTAGTTAGGCTCGCGCTCTACCAGGGTGCGAGCGGTCATCACCAGCGCGGTGTTGACGTCTTTCAGCGCTACGCCGTCGTAGAGGTTTTTCAGGGTTTCGCTTTGGATCAGGTTCGCATCGACTTCTTCCAGACCTTCGCAGGCCTCGGTGACGATGGTGTTCAGGCGACCCATGTCCAGCGGCGCAAGGCTGCCGTCGGCGCGGGTGATGCGGATCGACGGGTGCGCTTGTACCGGTTCGTCGATAGAGCGAACAGCCCGCTCTTTGGCGCGCGAATCACGGTAGATCACGTAGTCGCGGGCGACTTTCTGTTCGCCGGCACGCATCAGGGCCAGTTCGACCTGATCCTGGATTTCTTCGATGTGGATAGTGCCGCCCGAAGGCATGCGACGTTTGAACGTGGCAGTGACCTGTTCGGTCAGGCGCGCAACGGTATCGTGGATACGCGACGAGGCGGCAGCTGTGCCGCCCTCAACTGCGAGAAACGCTTTGGTGATGGCGACGGTGATTTTGTCATCGGTGTAAGGAACGACAGTGCCGTTGCGCTTGATCACGCGCAGCTGACCAGGTGCCGTAGCGGACAGATCCTGATGGGATTCGCCAGCCTGCGGCGCAGTGGCCTGCGGGTTCTCGCGGGTTGTGTCGGTTTGCATGGGTGTCTCCACGTTCTCTATGTTTGTTTGGGCACTGAATACGTGCCCACCGTTCCGTCTTGAGGCAGTCAGCCGACAAACGCCAGCTAGAAAGACTTCAAAACGGATAAGGAAGGCTTTTGCCGCCATTCCCTGGCTTTGAAGTCGATGGTTTCGGGCCAATGCCCGCTACCGGAAATCTTTTGGAGGATGCTCGCTATTTGTTGCAACACGTGTGCCGTTTTGCCCCGATGATTGAGGCAGAGCAGCGGCCATCCGCATCAGCGGTTGGTGTACTGAAAAATGCTTAAGTTCAACCAAACTGACACAAGAAAACTGCTTGAGTTTCTCGATTGAAATGTGTTTGGTTTTTGGTCGAAAACCCTACATGTAGGGTTTTTTTCGCCGCGACATACAAGATAAAGCGTTTTGGGGATGGATTGCAACGTGGTCATTGTGGATAAAGCTGTGGGTATATTGTGTATGAAACGGGGAAGTCGGCTGTAGGCCGCGCCGCTGCTGGACTGCACCGCTTGTCACTGCTTTTTACTGTTTTCGCGGGTTTTTGCGGGCGCGAACCCTATCACAAAAAACACAGATAACAAGGGTATTTTGGCATGTCGTGTGCTTGGCGCGAGCGGTTGCTACAATCGCCTTCGATCTCGCCCTGACACAGGGTGTTTTGCGCGATGATTCGACAAAAGATGTCTCTATTAATAAGAACAATGGCAGCAGAGGTAACCCGTGGAGCAAGAAGCCTGGCAGGTGCTTATTGTCGAGGATGATCAGCGTCTGGCTGAACTGACCCGTGACTACCTTCAGAGTAATGGCCTGCGGGTAACCCTCGAAGGTGATGGTGCTTGCGCCGCTGAGCGCATCATCGCCGAGCAGCCGGATCTGGTGATTCTCGACCTGATGCTGCCCGGTGAAGACGGCCTGAGCATTTGCCGCAAGGTGCGCGATCGCTATGACGGACCGATTCTGATGCTCACGGCACGCACCGATGACACTGATCAAATTCAGGGGCTGGACATGGGCGCCGACGATTTTGTCTGCAAGCCGGTGCACCCTCGTGTGTTGTTGGCGCGCATTCATGCGTTGTTACGGCGCAGCGAAGGGCCTGAGCCTGAGGCGGCGACGAACCCGCGGCGCCTGGTGTTCGGCCCGCTGGTGGTCGACAACGCCCTGCGCGAAGCCTGGTTGCAAGGCAACAGCATCGAATTGACCAGCGCCGAGTTCGACTTGTTATGGCTGCTGGTGGCCAACGCAGGGCGGATTCTTTCCCGCGAAGAGATCTTCACGGCCTTGCGCGGCTTTGGTTATGACGGTCAGGACCGCTCAATCGATGTCCGTATCTCACGGATTCGACCCAAGATCGGCGACGATCCGATTCATCCGCGCCTGATCAAGACCATTCGTAGCAAAGGGTACCTGTTCGTTCCGGAAGCGGCGCAAGACCTGACGTGTTACGTGCTGAATACCTGATGCCATGAACTCCATCTTCCTGCGTATCTACGGCGGCATGCTCGGTGTGTTGGTGCTGGTGGCATTGCTCGGCGTGCTGGCCCTGCACCTGGTCAATCAGGTGCGTGGCGAGCAGTACCGCGAGCGCCTGGCCCACGGCACGTTCACCCTGATGGCCGACAACCTGCAACCAATGAACGCGATTGATCGCAATCGTTCGCTGGCGGTCTGGGAGCGTTTGCTGGGGATTCCGTTGACCCTGCAAACGCTCAGCGAAGCCCATCTCGACAGCGGTGACCAGAGTCGCCTGCTGCGCGGGCAGGTGGTGGTCGAACAAACCGGGCCTCATGCGGCCAAGGTGTTCCGGCTGGTCAGCGACGCGGAACCGTGGGTGTTGACCGGGGAGGTGCAGCAAATCAGTGAGCAATTGGCGCGGGCGACGATTTATCTGCTGACCGACGAACTGGTGCGCTTCCCCATCGATGAACAGCCCAGTCGCCTGGCCGCCCTGAAACGGGACAAGGGCTTTGGTTTCGACATCAGTCTGATCCGTCTGGAGCAGGCGGATGTCGACGAGGACCAGCGACGTCGGGTCGATGAAGGCGATACCGTGATGGCGCTGGGCAAGGGCGGTGACTCGATCCGCGTGTTCGCCGGCATGGTCGGCACGCCGTGGGTCCTGGAGATCGGCCCCCTTTACCAAATGAACCCTTACCCGCCTGAGCTGCTGGTGCTGATTGCGTTTCTGGGCCTGTGTTTTATCGGGGTGGTGGTTTACCTGTTGGTGCGTCGGCTTGAGCGCCGCCTTTTGGGCCTGGAATCGGCCGCCACCCGCATCGCCAAGGGCAGTCTGGAAACCCGCGTGCCCACTGCTGGGGCTGACTCGGTTGGGCGGCTGGCGGCAGCGTTCAACGGCATGGCCGAGCATTTGCAACGTTCGCTGGCGATGCAGCGAGAGCTGGTACGTGCGGTCTCCCATGAACTGCGCACGCCGGTGGCGCGTTTGCGCTTTGGCCTGGAAATGATCGGCCAGGCCTCCACGCAAGAGGCTCGGGATAAGTACAGGCTCGGCATGGACAGCGATATTCAGGACCTCGACAAGTTGGTGGACGAGATGCTGACGTACGCGCGATTGGAGCAGGGTTCGCCGACCCTTAATTTTCAGCGCGTCGATCTGGATGCACTGGTCAATCAGGTAATTGCCGAGCTGGCACCCTTGCGCGCCAATGTCACGGTCACGCGTGGGCAATGCTTGGCTGCGGCCGATAACGACGGGGCGTGGGTCGAGGCTGAGCCGCGCTATTTGCATCGGGCCTTGCAGAATCTGGTGAGCAACGCCATGCGTCACGCCGAATCCAGGGTCAGCGTCAGTTATCAGGTCGGTCAGTTACGCTGTCGCATCGACATCGAGGACGACGGCCCCGGCGTCCCGGAAAGTGCTTGGGAACGGATATTCACGCCCTTCATGCGTCTGGACGACAGTCGCACCCGGGCGTCGGGCGGGCATGGCCTGGGCTTGTCGATCGTGCGGCGAATCATTTACTGGCACAACGGTCGGGCGCTGATCAGTAAAAGCAAAAATCTAGGCGGCGCCTGCTTCAGTCTGGCGTGGCCGCGTCAGCAGGAGAAGCCCTGAGTCACAGGGCCGCGACGCTGACCAGACTCAGCAATTTGCCATTGTCCACGCGAAATTGCGCGTCCAGTTCGGTGCCGTTGCGCCACTCGCTGGACAGGTCGATCTGCAAACGCAGGCGGGCACTGCCACTGTCTGACCACTCCAGCACTTGCGCGTCTTTGAAATAGAAACGCTTTTGCACGAGGGGGTAGATCGCCTTGAACAGGCTCTCTTTCACGGAGAAGGTCAGGGTGACCAGCAGTGCAATCTGCGCATCCGGGCCTGCGGCCATGCGTTGCAATTCGTCGTCAGTCAGAATCTCCCCGGCCAGGCGCTGGGCGCGCTCGTGGTCTAGCAGGGGTTCCATGTCCAGACCCAGGCCGCGCCATTGCTGTTGGTGGCCGACAATGGCCGCCGCCCAGCCGTGGCTGTGGGTAATCGAGCCCCGGACATCTGCTGGCCAGACGGGCGCCCGGTCTTCGCCGATGCTCGGCACATAGTGCCGGCCGTCCAGCTGCTGCAAGGCTTCTCGAGCGCAAAGGCGTCCCGCCAGAAACTCGGCCTGACGCTTGGCGACGGAGCGCTGAATGCTGTCGGGTGATTCGATCAGGCAACGCTGAAAATCGCCATCAGCCAGATGGTGCGGATTGAACGCGCCACTGACCAGCACCACGTCGGGCAGGGCAACGGGCAGCGGCCAATGGTTGATGAGCGCGGGGCAACAGGCGGGGAGTACTGGAGGCTGAGTCATGCCTGGCATTTTGCAGTGTCGGAGGCGGGCTGGGTAGGGGCACAGATTAATTGTAGGAGCGGACTTGTCCGCGAAGGCGGTGTGTCAGATACACCGCGTTAAGCTATTCGCAGACAAGTCAGCTCCTACAGATTGAGGCCCGCCATAGATCTCTTGCAGGATCAGGTATTTAACCAAACACTTTCTTCAAAAATGCCTGCATGTCTGCCCATGAACTCTCGTCGGCGGCTTTGTTGTAGCCGATGTCGGGGGCATGGTCGCCGTGGCTCAGGTGGTCGGCGTCGGGGTTGGTGAAACCGTGTTTGGCGCCATCGATACCGACGAATTTATAGTTGGCACCGGCCTTGTCCATTTCCGCTTTGAAGGCGATGACGCTGTCCGGGGTGACCATGCTGTCGCTGTTGCCGTGCTCGATCAGGAGTGGCGCCTTGACGCTGCCAGGTGTGGCCGGTGACTGGGTCGACAGCGCACCGTGGAAAGACACCACGCCGGCCAGCGGTTCGCCACGCCGCGCCGCATTGAGAACCACCGCGCCGCCGAAGCAGTAACCAATGGCAGCGATCTTGGCTGGATTGGTTTGCGCTTGTTTTTTCAGCTGTTCAAGGCCTGCATCGAAACGCTTGGCCGAGGCTGCACTGTCTTTGGTCGCCTCCTGCATGAACGCCATGGCGTCCGTTGGGTGCTCGGTGTGCTTGCCTTCGCCGTACATGTCGATGGCCATGGCGCTGTAACCCAGTGCCGCAAGGTCGCGGGCGCGGCGTTTGGCGTAGTCGTTCAGGCCCCACCATTCATGCACCACCAGGACACCGGGGCGTTGGCCTTTTATAGCGTCGTCGTAGGCGTAATAGCCGATCAGCTTGGTGCCGTCAGCACTTTGATAGTCGATGGTTTCAGTCTTGATCGCGGCCTGAGTCAGCCCGGCCAGGCTCATCATTATTAACGCTGTCCAGAAACGCATGGTCGGTTTCTCCTGTGGTTGATAGGGAACGTAGATTAATCAAAAGAGCCTAGACGATTGTTCGGCATCGAGGCGGTGGGTCCATTCAGCTTAGGTTCAGGCCGCGTTCAGTGGGGGTTCAGGGCCGGGTGATTAGTCTTGTGGCGTACCCCAACAGCGCCCGGCGCAAGAGGAAATTTCCATGCTCACCTTAAATAAGCTCTTTTTTGCGTTGGCTTTTCTCGGCGGCAGCGCCACCGCGCAGGCCACTGACGGTAGCAGCAAACTCGTTCAGGGCAAGACCGGCGAGAGCGTCGATGCCTACGGCGCCTATCTGGGAGCCGTCGCGGATCACTATTACTCGAGTTATCCCAACGTCTCCGGTACGCATAACGGTATTCAACTGAGCCAGGCCATCTTGCTCGGCAGCTTCGACCCTGGCCTGCCCTCCAACTACATCTTTTAACCGTTAACAGACTGGTGCTGGACATTTTCCGCCCAGCCCGCACACTCAACAGGCGGGGCGCTGTTCAACCGGTCATGGTGTATTAGCCTTAATCTTGAGAGGAATGATTTTGCCTGGGAGAGCCTCATGAAACTGCTGGTGGTTGAAGATGAGGCCTTGTTGCGCCATCACTTACAAACCCGACTGACCGAGAGCGGCCATGTGGTCGAGGCCGTGGCCAATGCAGAGGAAGCGCTGTATCAGGCGGGGCAGTTCAACCATGACCTGGCGGTGATCGACCTGGGCTTGCCGGGCATGGGCGGGCTGGACTTGATTCGCCAACTGCGCTCCCAGGGCAAGGCATTCCCGATCCTGATCCTCACGGCCCGTGGCAACTGGCAGGACAAGGTCGAAGGGCTGGCCGCCGGCGCGGACGACTATGTGGTCAAGCCGTTTCAGTTCGAAGAACTGGAAGCGCGGCTTAATGCCCTGTTGCGCCGCTCCAGTGGTTTTATCCAGTCGACCATCACCGCCGGGCCCTTGCTGCTGGACCTGAACCGCAAACAGGCGTCCCTTGAAGAGCAGCCGCTGGCGTTGACGGCCTATGAGTACCGGATTCTCGAATACCTGATGCGCCACCATCAGCAAGTGGTGGCCAAAGAGCGCTTGATGGAGCAGCTCTACCCCGACGATGACGAGCGCGATCCGAACGTGATCGAGGTGCTGGTTGGGCGCTTGCGCCGCAAGCTGGAAGGCTCGTTGGGTTTCAAGCCTATCGAAACGGTGCGGGGCCTGGGGTATCTGTTCACTGAGCGCTGCCGATGATTCGTTCGCTGCGGCTGCGGCTGATGATGGCTGCCGCGATGCTCGCGTTGATCTTCATGTTGGCCCTGTTGCCCGCGTTGCAGGGCGCCTACAGCCTGGCCCTGCAGGACTCCATCGAGCAGCGCCTGGCCTCGGACGTGACCACGATGATTTCCGCGGCACGGGTCGAGGACAATCGTTTGTTGATGCCCCTGTTGTTGCCGGGCGAGCAATTCAATCTGTCAGACAGCCGTCTCCTCGGTTATATCTACAACCGTAATGGCGAGCTGGTGTGGCGTTCGCGTGCCACCGAACTGGCAGGTATCGACTACCGCCCGCGTTATGACGGGACGGGTAATCAGTTCGGCAAAATCAAGAACGCCAATGGCGAAGAGTTTTTCGTCTATGACGTAGAAATCAAACTGCTGGGCGGCAGAAACGCAGCGTTCAGCATCGTCGCCTTGCAGCCGGTGCGCGAGTATCAGGTGATCATCTCCGCGCTGCGCGAGAAACTCTATCTGGGCTTTGGTGCCGCCTTGGTGGTCTTGCTGGCCTTGCTCTGGATGGGCCTGACCTGGGGCCTTAAAGCGCTGAGGGGATTGAGTCAGGAGCTGGATCAGGTCGAAACCGGCGAGCGGGAAAGCCTGAGTGAGGAACACCCGTTAGAGTTGCTGCGCCTGACCGGCTCACTGAACCGCCTGCTGCTCAGCGAACGCGAGCAGCGCATCCGTTACCGCGATTCCTTGGGCGACTTGGCCCACAGTTTGAAAACGCCGCTGGCGGTGCTGCAAGGCGTCAGCGAAACCATGGCCAAACGTCCGCAAGACCTGGAACAGGCCCGTCTCCTGCAATCGCAGATCGAACGCATGAGCCAGCAGATCAGTTACCAGCTGCAACGCGCCAGCCTGCGCAAAAGTGGACTGGTGCGGCACCATGTGGTGTTGCGGCCGGTGGTCGAAAGCCTGTGCAATACCCTGGACAAGGTTTATCGCGACAAACAGGTCAACGTCTGCCTTGATCTGCCCGACGGATGCCAAGTGGCGATGGAGCAGGGCGCCTTGCTCGAAATGCTCGGCAATCTGCTGGAAAATGCCTATCGCCTCTGTCTGGGCCGAATACGCATCAGCCTGCACGCGTCATTGTCCGGTGACGAGTTGTGCGTCGAAGACGATGGCCCTGGCGTACCAGAGAGTCAGCGGGCGCGGATTCTAGAGCGTGGTGAGCGGCTGGATCGGCAGAATCCGGGGCAGGGCATTGGTCTGGCGGTGGTCAAAGACATCATTGAAAGCTACAACGCGCGTCTGACTCTGGAGGACTCTCCATTGGGCGGCGCAGCATTCCGGATTCATTTTCCGGCCAATTGAGGCGTCCTGTCGTGTTTGCGGCGTACCCGGCATACCTCCATCATGGGGGCCGTCAGACTTCCTGAGCCCGGTAAGCCCCCGGTGTCAGTCCGGTCCACTTCTTGAACGCGCGATGAAAGGCCGACGGCTCGGAAAAACCGAGCTGTTCGGCAATCTGTTGCAATGACAGCTCGGCGCGGCTCAAGTGATAAATCGCCATGTCGCGGCGCAGTTGATCCTTCAATCCCTGAAAACTCGTGCCTTCTTCACGCAGATGCCGGCGCAGGGTCTGCGGGCTGATGTGCATCTGCTCGGCGACGCTTTCCAGATCGGGCCAGCGGTTGCAATCGCGGCTGAGCAAGCGTCGCAGCTGGTTACTCAGGCTGTCGCCATCATCGGGACGGGCCAGCAGATCGGCGGGGGAGCGTTCGAGAAAATGCTTGAGCGTGCGTTCGTCCTGCAACAGCGGCATGCTCAGGTAGCGCGCGTGAAACAGCAGGCTGGTGGTTTCGGCGTTGAACAGGATCGGGCACGGGAACAGCAGGTCGTATTCGCCGCTGTGCTCCGGCCTGTCATAACTGAATGTCGCTTGCTCCAGGCGGATGCGCTGGCCGATCAGCCAACTGCCTAGCCGGTGCCAGATCACCAGCAGGCACTCGCTGAGAAAATGGTCCGGGTCCCGCAGCGCCGAGTCGTCCAGGCTCAGCCGCGCCCAATCCCCCTCGCGACGCAAGCTCAGGCGCGGCGCGTCGGGGAACAAGCCATAAAACAACAGGCCGCGTGCGAGTGCCTTTTCCAGACTGCGGCAGTGGATCAGCGCATGGCACATCATGGCGAACGTACCGCGCGTACTCGGGCCATGGCCGAAGCCCATGTATTCATCGTCCAGCTGCTGCCAGACCAATTGAATCAGGCAAGCAAACTGTTCCGGAGCGATGCGGGCGCGAGGCTCGCTCAACAGCTCAGGCTGGATCCCCGATTGTTGCAGCAGGTTCGAACAATCGATGCCACGCCGTTGCACGCCACCGAGGGCAGCGCGGGCGAAGTGACTGGCGATCGTGCGTTGGCGCATAGGGTGCTCATCCGGTGAACGGCCGATGGTAGTCATCGCACGGGCAACGGACAAGGCGGATACCCGCCAATGCAGGGGGTATTTTTGCGGTAATGGGCGGAAATCCGCCACATTCCTGGCCGGTAACGCCCCGGAATTCAGGCGAAGGTCAGCGCGTTTGTTGATCTAGAGCGGTTTTGTCGGAAGTGGCACGCGCCCTGCAATAACACCAGCAGAGGTTTGCGATGGGTCCGCCCGCGCAACTCGCCAAAACAAATCCCTCCAGTGCAGGAGGGTTAGCGCTTTATGGCATCGCTCGCATCAGATGGATGATGACCGGCGAGGCTCTTGAGGAACTTGCAATGACGACTCGTCAGCCGCTGTATAAATCCCTGTATCTCCAGGTCATCGTAGCCATTGTCATTGGCATTCTGATCGGCCACTTCTATCCTCAAGCCGGTGTGTCGCTCAAACCGCTGGGTGACGGGTTCATCAAACTGATCAAAATGATCATCGCCCCGATCATTTTCTGCACGGTCGTCAGCGGTATCGCTGGCATGCAGAGCATGAAGTCAGTCGGTAAAACCGGCGGTTATGCGCTTCTGTACTTCGAAATCGTGTCCACCATCGCACTGCTGATCGGTCTGGTCGTGGTTAACGTCGTTCAACCGGGTGCAGGCATGCACATCGACGTGGCAACGCTGGATGCTTCCAAGGTCGCGGCCTACGTTGCTGCAGGCGCTGACCAGAGCATCACCGGCTTCCTGCTCAACGTCATCCCAAGCACCATCGTTGGCGCTTTTGCGACCGGCGATATCCTGCAAGTGCTGATGTTCTCGGTGATTTTCGGTTTCGCCCTGCATCGCCTGGGTGCCTACGGCAAACCGCTGCTCGACTTCATCGATCGTTTCGCTCACGTGATGTTCAACATCATCAACATGATCATGAAGCTGGCTCCGCTGGGTGCTTTCGGCGCGATGGCCTTCACCATCGGCGCTTACGGTGTCGGTTCGCTGGTGCAGCTCGGTCAATTGATGCTGTGCTTCTACATCACCTGCGCACTCTTCGTCCTGATTGTGCTGGGCGGCATCGCTCGCGCTCACGGCTTCAGCATACTCAAGCTGATTCGCTACATCCGTGAAGAGCTGCTGATCGTGTTGGGTACGTCATCCTCGGAATCCGCTTTGCCGCGCATGCTGGTCAAGATGGAACGCCTGGGCGCGCAGAAGTCCGTTGTCGGTCTGGTTATTCCGACGGGTTACTCCTTCAACCTCGACGGTACTGCAATCTACCTGACCATGGCTGCCGTGTTCATCGCCCAAGCGACCGACACCCACATGGACATCACTCACCAGATCACCTTGTTGGTGGTGCTGTTGCTGTCCTCCAAGGGCGCAGCCGGTGTGACCGGCAGTGGCTTCATCGTGTTGGCCGCCACCCTGTCCGCCGTTGGCCACTTGCCGGTTGCCGGTCTGGCGCTGATCCTGGGTATCGACCGCTTCATGTCTGAAGCCCGCGCGCTGACCAACCTGGTTGGTAACGCTGTTGCGACCCTGGTTGTGGCCAAGTGGGTTAAAGAACTGGACGAAGACAAGCTGCAAATCGAACTGGCTTCCGGTGGTCGCGGGATCTCCAACACAGGCCCGGAAGATGACCTGGGCGTGAATGAAGGCCCGATTCCAGCGACGGTAACCAGCACCGCGCCTAAAATTGCATAACGCGGCGCAGTGATGAAAAACCCATCTCCGGATGGGTTTTTTTTGCCTGTCAATTGATCGAATCAGTCAGCGACGATGAGTGCTGAGGCCATTGAAGGGTGGCCTGGGGTTGCTTACTCTGAAAGCCTCAGGTGTAAGGTCTGGATACAGGACTGCTAAGGGAGTAAGCATGCAAGGGCCATTGTCATCGCTCAAGATTCTCGATTTTTCCACCTTGTTGCCGGGACCGTTCGCTTCGTTGCTGCTCGCCGACATGGGGGCCGACGTGTTGCGCATCGAATCACCGACGCGCATGGACCTTCTGAAGCTGTTGCCGCCTCACGATCACGGCACGTCTGCCAGCCACGCCTACCTCAATCGCAACAAGCGCAGCCTCGCCCTGGACCTGAAACAACCGCAGGCGCTCGAAGTGGTCCGGCAACTGGTGGCTGAATACGACATCGTGCTCGAACAGTTTCGACCGGGTGTCATGGCGCGGCTGGGGCTGGGCTACGAGGCGTTGAAGGCGATCAACCCGAAGCTGATTTATGTGTCGATCACCGGCTACGGCCAGACAGGCCCTTATCGGGATCGCGCCGGGCATGACATCAACTACCTTGCACTGTCGGGCATCGCCAGCTATACCGGGCGCCATGACAGTGGGCCGGTGCCATTGGGCATTCAGGCGGCGGATGTGGCGGGAGGGTCGCTGCATGGGGTGGTCGGTCTGCTGGCTGCCGTGATCGCTCGCCAGCAAACCGGGCTCGGGCAATACGTCGATGTCAGCATGACCGACTGTGTGTTCAGCCTGAATGCCATGGCCGGGGCGGGCTATCTGGCGTGCGGCGTGGAGCCGGCCCGGGAAAGCCAGATGCTCAACGGCGGTAGTTTTTATGATTACTACTGTTGTCGCGATGGCCGTTGGTTCTCCGTGGGCAGCCTGGAGCCTGCGTTCATGCAACCTCTGTGCGCCGCGCTGGGCCGACCGGAGCTGGCCGCGCTCGGCCTGTCGTCGAGTCCCGAGGTGCAGGCGTTGTTGAAGGACGAGCTGAAAATTGAATTCGAGAAACGTTCTTTCGAAGAGCTGTGCGCGTGCTTTGCCGGTCTGGATGCGTGTGTCGAACCGGTGCTGAGCGTTGCCGAAGCGGTCGAGCACCCACAGTTGCAGGCGCGTGAGCTGGTCTGCCAAGTGCCCCGTGAAGACGGCAGCTTGCAGGCGCAGATGGCCTGCCCGCTGAAGTTCTCCGACGGCCTGCCCGCGCCCCGGCATATCGGCGCGACGTTGGGGGCACACAGCGAGGAAGTGCTGGCGGCGTTGGGCTACAGCACTGAACGCATCGCTGAGTTGCGGGCGGCGGGGGTTATTGCCTGACCGCTGTCGCGAGTGAATTCGCCCACACAGCCTGCGCACAATCGCAGTTCAAAGCCCGTACCGGGCTTGTTCGCAGACAAGTCAGCTCCTACAAATGATCTTATATTTCAGATGGTTATAGGTNTACCGCTACGGCGTGGGAGCTGACTTGTAACTACGCGTCCCGCTGCGAAGACCATTCAACGCGGTCTACCAGCCGCCCCTCGATCCAGATCATGGTCATGTGGTCAAACCCAAACCTGACGGAAGCCCGTGCCGGGCTTGTTCGCAGACAAGTCAGCTCCTACAAATGATCTTATATTTCAGATGGTTATAGGTTGTTTGGTCGGAGATACCGCTACGGCGTGGGAGCTGACTTGTAACTACGCGTCCCGCTGCGAAGACCATTCAACACGGTCTACCTGCCGCCCCTCGACCCAGATCATGGTCATGCGGTCAAACCCAAACCTGACGGAAGCCCGTACCGGGCTTGTTCGCAGACAAGTCAGCTCCTACAAATAATTTTATATTTCAAATGGTTATGGGTCGTTTGATAGGGGCGAATGGCTGTGCGCGGAGTACTTGATTCCTTCATCACTCGACCCGCACTTCTCCACTGAACACCAACGTCTCTCGGCAGCGACGGCACAAATAGCGTCGGCCTTTCCCGACCAGCAGGTGGCGCTGGGCAGAGAAGGGGAAATCGCTGTTGGCGCAAGGGCATCGGTAGATGTAGCGGGTCATGCGGCGACGTTTGATCGCGTAAGTGTGGCAGCGATTGGGCGGGAGTTCGTATACCCCGCGCATGATTAATTGCCATTCTTCGCCGTGGGGCTGAATACGCTCGCCAAACAATTGATGGGCGATCAAGTGTGCGACTTCGTGGGCGACAGTCTGCTTGAGAAAATCTTCACTGTTTTCCCGGTACAGCTGTGGGTTGAAGCGCAACAGATTCTCGTGCAGATGGGCGACGCCCGCTTTTTGACCGCGCAGCTTGAGGCTGACCACCGGCCGTTTGAAGGGGCGTTTGAAAAAGGCTTCGGCTTGCTGATAACAGACTTCGACGCGGGTATTGAGCTGCTCGGGCATTCTTAAAGGCTCTCCAGAGGTGGCAAGTATGCCGTAAAGCCCTGGCCTGCCGAAAACTGAAGGCGCCCAATGGTCATGGTAAAACGCATGAGCCGCCTCAAAGGCGGCTCATGGTCAACGGTTAACCGTATCAGTTGGTGTATTCAGGCCCTACACCGACGCCCCACAGGACGACGGTGAACGCCATGATGGCGACCAGCACCACCAAGCCCACGGCCAATACGGAGCTTGAGAACATGAAGCCCTCATCGGACGGGATGTTCATGAACGTCGGCAAGCCGACGTAGAGCAGGTAGACCGTGTAACAAATGGCCGCGAGGCCGACCATCATTCCCAGCCACATATGCGGATACAGTGCCGCCAGCCCGCCAATGAACAGCGGTGTTGCGGTGTAGGTGGCGAAGGCGACACAGCGCGCCAGGCTCGGACTGGCGTCGTACGTGCGCGCCATCCAGTGGATGAATGCTCCCATGACAGCCACGCCGGCCAGCATGGCGAGGTAGGACATGATGGTCATCCACAGCGCGCTTACGGGGGTCAGCATGACCGCCGCTCGGCTGCCAATCACCCAGCCCACCTGAGTGGTGCCGATATAAGCCGAGACTGCGGGAATCGCCGCAAGAATCAGGGTATGCGTGAGGTACATGTGGCCGATGCTTTCTTCTTTTTCGCCACGTATTTGCTGCCATTCTTGATCAGGATGGGTGAACAGTCCGATAACGTGATGGATCATGCCGGTCACTCCTTTTTGTTTTACCGTCGCCCCCCAGCGGAGCGCCTGTCGGGCCTAAGTGCCACGACAGGTGTAAGGCCACAGCCTCGCTACAGGAATGGGTGCGACCCTATGACGCAGTATAGGAAGGGAAGACGCGACGCTTTAGAGTAAATTGTGCTCTAGAGACTGCTGTTAATCGCAATGCGCTATTTGAGTGCCAGCAATAAATCGGCATACGCCTATGACCCTTGTCGCGTAAAATGCCGGCCTTTTACCGAGTCATCGTTAGCGGATATCTGCGCCATGGGCACCCTTTCAGTCAATCAAAACAAACTGCAGAAACGTCTGCGTCGGCTCGCGGGCGAAGCGGTGGCCGACTTCAACATGATTGAGGAAGGCGACAAGATCATGGTGTGTCTGTCGGGCGGTAAAGACAGCTACACCTTGCTCGATGTGCTGCTGCATATGCAGAAAGTGGCGCCGATCAAATTCGATATCGTCGTTGTGAACATGGACCAGAAACAACCAGGCTTCCCCGAGCATGTGCTGCCTGCGTACCTCGAAGCGCTGGGTGTGGAGTACCACGTCGTCGAAAAAGACACCTATTCGGTGGTCAAAGAGCTTATCCCTGAAGGCAAGACCACGTGCTCGCTGTGTTCGCGCCTGCGCCGTGGCACGCTGTACACCTTTGCCGATGAAATCGGCGCGACCAAGATGGCGCTGGGTCATCACCGCAACGACATCATCGAGACCTTTTTTCTCAACCTGTTCTTCACGGGTACGCTCAAGGCCATGCCGCCCAAACTGCGGGCTGACGACGGTCGTAATGTGGTGATTCGTCCGCTGGCGTACTGTAATGAGCGTGATATTCAGGCTTTTTCCGATCTGAAAGCGTTTCCGATCATTCCCTGCAACCTCTGCGGTTCTCAGCAAAACCTGCAGCGTCAGGTGGTCAAGGACATGCTGTCGGAGTGGGAGCGCACCACCCCGGGCCGTACCGAAAGCATCTTCCGTGCGTTGCAGAACGTGCAGCCGTCGCAACTGGCGGACCGCACTCTGTTCGACTTCGCCAACCTGCGCATCGATGAAACCGCGGCCTCGCGCTTCGTCAATGTCGTGAACCTCTGATCGATCCCGACACTCTGTTCTATTTGCTGCATGACACCTGGCCTCGGCGAAGTGTCAGACCTCTATCAATTGTCAGTAGGAAAGAGCATGCGCGATTACAAATGGCTTCATGAATATTGCCTGAACCGCTTTGGCTCGGCCTCGGCGCTCGAAGCGCATCTGCCTGTTCCCAATTCCCCGGCGCAACTCCGTGCAATCAGCAATGACCGTTACCTGTCGGCCCTCGCCCGACGGGTGTTTCGCGCAGGCCTCAAGCACAGCCTGGTAGACGCCAAATGGCCGATGTTCGAAGAAGTGTTCTTTCGCTTCGATCCCGAGAAAGTCGTGCTGATGGGCGCCGAGCACCTGGAGCGCCTGATGCAGGACGCACGAATCATTCGTCATTTGGGCAAGCTGAAAAGTGTGCCACGCAATGCGCAGATGATTCTGGACATCAGCAAGGAGAAGGGCAGCTTCGGTCATTTCATCGCCGATTGGCCCGTGACCGATATCGTCGGCCTGTGGAAGTACCTGGCCAAACACGGGCATCAATTGGGCGGGATGTCAGCGCCGAGTTTTCTGCGCATGGTCGGCAAGGACACGTTCATCCCGACCTACGACGTGGTCGCCGGGCTCAACGCGCAGGGCATCATCGACAAAGTGCCGACCAGCCTCAAGGACCTCGCCACTGTGCAAGGTGCGTTCAACCAGTGGCACGCAGAGAGTGGACGACCGATGTGTCAGCTGTCGCTGATGCTGGCGTATACGGTCAACCACTGACTTCGCATCAATGCCATGCGCGATGACGGTCTGTCAGAGGGCTCCTTCTCCCGCCAGCTTGCGGTTGTACTGAAAACGCCAGCGCACATACAGCAAGGCGCTGACGAACACTGCCAGGCTCGCGAGCATCTCCAGGGCGCCGAACAGGCTGCGGTTCGGGTCGTAAACGGCCAGTGCGCCTTTGATGAAGTACAGGTTGATCACAAAGCAGGTCCACGAATGACCGCGGGCGCTGCCGCTGATCATGCCCGGAGCGAGCAGGATCAGCGGCACCAGTTCGATGAGCAGGATCACCCAAGGGCGCGCGCCATGCAGGTCGGCGAAGACCAGGTAATACGCGGCCAGCAGCAGGATCAGGCCGAAAAAACAGATCAGACTGGCGATCCGGCTCAGGCGCACTCGCGGCTCCAGCCATTCCAGCGGGGGCAGGACTTTAGGCTTTTTAGCCACGAGGCGTCTCCAACAGCAAAGCGGTTTTAGCCAGGCGCTGACCGAGCGCACGACACAGGGTGATTTCGTGTTGATCCAGTGCGCGTTTACCGTCGGCACCGGCATGGTGACTGGCGCCATAAGGCGTACCACCGCCGCTGGTTTCCAGCAACGCGGCTTCGCTGTAGGGCAGGCCTGCGACCAGCATGCCGTGGTGCAACAACGGCAATAACATCGACATCAGCGTGGTTTCCTGGCCGCCGTGCAGGCTGGCAGTCGACGTGAACACGCTGGCGGGCTTGCCCACCAGGGCGCCGGTCAGCCACAGGGTGCTGGTGCCGTCGAGGAAGTATTTCAGCGGCGCGGCCATATTGCCGAAGCGCGTCGGGCTGCCCAGGGCCAGGCCGGAGCAGTTTTTCAGGTCGTCGAGGCTGGCATATAAGCAGCCTTGCTCGGGGATGCTTGGCGCGACCGCTTCGATTTCGGACGAAATCGCGGGCACGGTGCGCAGTCGCGCTTCCATGCCACCCAACTCGACACCCCGGGCAATCTGCCGAGCCATCTCGCTGGTTGAGCCATTGCGGCTGTAGAACAAGACCAGGATGTACGGGGCACTCATGCCAGGATCCCCAGCACGCTTTCTGGTGGACGGCCAATGATGGCCTTGTCGCCTACCACCAGAATCGGTCGCTCGATCAACTTGGGGTGGGCGGCCATGGCGGAGATCAGTTGCTCGTCGCTCAGGCCGGTGTCCGCCAGGTTCAGGGCTTTGTATTCCTCTTCACCTGTCCGCAGCAGCTCCCGGGCGCCGATGCCGAGCTTGCCCAGCAGGTCGCGCAATTGCGCGGCGTCTGGCGGGGTTTCCAAGTAGCGGATGATGGTCGGCGTCAGGCCGCGGGCCTCAAGCAGTTCCAGCGCACCGCGAGATTTCGAGCAGCGCGGGTTGTGATAAAGCGTCAGATCGGTCATTTGCGGGTCGCATCTTGCGTAAGGTGGCGGCTATTCTACCTGTGTGAGGTCCGCTCCTGAACCTTGGGCGGTGATTGGTCGCAGTTAAAGTGAATATCTGGATGAAGGAAGGGCACATGACAAGGCGATTGGCAGCGATGGCAGCGCTCATCGGCAGTTTGCTGCTCAGTGGTTGTGGCGCAGACCTGGGGCCTGATCAAAACGGGCAGAAGGTTGCCAGCGAGCGGGTCGACAAGCATTGGCTGGTGATCAATTACTGGGCTGAGTGGTGCGGGCCATGCCGTACGGAGATCCCGGAACTCAACGCGTTGGCCAATCAGCTCAAAGACAGGCAGGTGAGTGTGTTCGGGGTCAACTTCGACGGCCTGCAAGGCGAAGACCTGAAGTCCGCCACTGCGGCCTTGGGTATCACGTTCACTGTCCTGGCCCTGGACCCGGCCGAACGTTACGACCTGCCCCATAGCGAAGCGCTGCCGGTGACGTACATCATTGATGACAAGGGCAAGGTGCGGGAGCAATTGCTCGGCGAGCAGACCGCAGCCGGTGTGAGTCAGCGGTTGGCGGTATTGCGGGGCGAGGGGTAGCGCAGGTCAGTCACCGCGAGCCATTCGCGAATGAATTCGCTCCCACGATAGTGCGTATCTGTGGGAGTGAATTCATTCGTGAAGGCGGTACAGCCGCCATTAAATCAGCTGTCTTCCAGCCAAAACCGTAGCGGTTTGCCTTCGACAGGCCAGAGGCGCAGTTGGTCGATCGGCGAGATGTCCCAGCGTTGCACTTTGGTCAGGGCGTCGAGGAAGCGTTGTTCTTGCTCCATCAGGGCGGGCGCGCACATCTTGCGGGTGCTGCCGACCATGCCGAAGCTGATCGTGTCGTCTTCCACCGTATACGGCGCGAACCAATGGTTGCAGCCTGCAGTGCCGTAGGCTCGGCCGTCCTCACCAAGGGTCATGGTCAGGTGGCTGCGGTCGACCAGCGGATTTTCACCGATCCATTCCAGCATGTAGCCCCGATCGCGTGTCAATTCTACCGGCTTGGCGGCGCAGCCCATCAGGGTACTGCCGAGCAGGCCAAACAGGACGGCGCGAATCATGCGGCGTTCTCCTGACATTTCGGACAGAAGTGTTTGTCGCCCTCGGTTTTCCAGCCCAGTTCGGCAATGCGAGCGGCAGCAGCCGGCTTTTGCGCTTTGATGCCGAGCTTGGCATCGACCGCGAACTCGACGTTCAGCTCGGTCGCGCAACCGTTGCAATGGGCCTTCCACTGATGAATCGCCAGTTCAGCGAAGACCGGCCCCTGCGCCACCGCGACCCATTGGCCGCGAGGGTTGATCAGGTGCCGGACTTTTTCCACGGTCAGGCGCATGGACAAGTCCTTGCTCCCTTTGAGCGTGACCAAAAGCACATCATCAGCGTGGATCGAGCCGCCGTTGCCGGTGACTTGATAACGACCGGGGGCCAGCGCGCGGCATTCGATCAGCGTGTGTTGTGGGTTAAACAGGGTGTAGCGGAAATCGTGTTCGACCATGGGTCCTCCAAATCTGCGCGCATCCTAACATGCAGCCTGTGATTAACCCTCGACCAGATTCTGCGGCGAACCCTCGGCCCAGGCGGCAATATTGTCCAGAGTGGTCTGTGCAATGGCCCCCAGCGCTTCGCGGGTCAGAAAAGCCTGATGAGCGGTAATGATCACGTTGGGAAACGTCAGCAGGCGGGCCAGCACATCGTCCTGCAGTGGCAGGTCGGAACGGTCTTCGAAGAACAATTGCGCTTCTTCTTCATACACATCCAGTCCCAGATAGCCCAATTGCCCGCTTTTTAGTGCTTCGATCAGCGCCGGTGTGTCGACCAGCGCGCCGCGACCGGTGTTGATCAGCATCGCGCCGGGTTGCATCTGCGCCAGGGACGCGCTGTTGATCAGGTGTTTGCTGTGCGCGGTCAGCGGGCAGTGCAGGCTGATGATCTGCGCCTGCGCCAGCAGGTCCGGCAAACTCAGGTAGCGGGCGCCCAAGGCTTCGACTTGCGGGTTAGGGTAGGGGTCGTGCGCCAGCAACGTGCAGCCGAACCCGGACATGATCCGGGCGAAGGTCGCGCCGATCTGCCCGGTGCCGACGACGCCGACGGTTTTGCCCACCAGATCGAAGCCGGTCAGCCCATGCAGGGTGAAGTCGCCGTCGCGGGTGCGGTTGTATGCGCGGTGCAGATGACGGTTAAGGGCCAGAATCAAGGCCACGGCATGTTCGGCCACGGCGTGCGGGGAGTAGGCCGGCACGCGCACGACCTTGAGGCCGAGGGCGTGCGCAGTTGCCAGGTTCACATGGTTATAACCCGCCGAGCGCAAGGCGATCAGACGCGTGCCGCCTGCGGCCAGTTGTTCGAGTACGGGCGCGCTGAGGTCGTCATTGATAAAGGCGCAGACCACCGGATAGTGGTTGGCCAGTGCAACCGTGTCCAGGTTCAGGCGTGCCGGTTGGAAATGCAGATCCACTCCGCCCGGTAAGCGGGCCGCAAGAAAGCTGTCGCGGTCATAGTTCTGACTGCTGAATAAAAGGGTCCGCATAAAATCTCCTTGTGGCGATGTTTCCTGGCAGGAGCCCGCTTGCCCGCGATAACGTCCGAAGGCCGTTCATGCAAA
Source organism: Pseudomonas sp. UMAB-08 (assembly GCF_900095225.1). GTDB lineage: Bacteria > Pseudomonadota > Gammaproteobacteria > Pseudomonadales > Pseudomonadaceae > Aquipseudomonas. Next base: position 76,764 of record NZ_LT607429.1, on the reverse strand, counting down.
GGGATCACCCTTCAAACGCTCACGCGTGCTTCGACGGCCAGCCGTGTGATTGCCATGTCCAGCTCGTCGAGGGCGGCGTTGGCCTCGGGTGCATCCTGCTTGAGTAAGGTTTCACTGCGTTGACAGGCTGCGCGCAGTTGCGGCACCCCGCAATAACGGGTTGCGCCGTGCAGGCGATGGACCCTTTCGATCAACGCCAGTTTGTCGTGGGCCTCGCGGGCGTAGCGGATGGCTTCACGGTCGGTGTCCAGCGAGGCCAGGAGCATCGCCAGCATGTCCGCTGCCAGATCAGCCTTGCCCGCCGCCAGACGCAAGCCCTCGTCAGGGTCGAGCACCTGTTGGTCGATACTGTGACGTGTGCTGTCGCTGTGACGTTTTGGCACATGATTGCGCAGTGCCAGACCGGTCCATTTGAGCACCACCTGGGCCAATTGCCGCTCACTGATGGGCTTGGTCAGGTAGTCGTCCATGCCGCTGTGCAGCAGGGCGCGCTTTTCGTTGGCCATGGCATGGGCGGTGAGGGCGACTATGGGTAGCGAGGTACGTTGCTGTTCGACCTCCCAGGCCCGGATCGCTTCAGTGGCTTGACGCCCGTCCATACCGGGCATCTGTACGTCCATCAGCACCAGGTCGAAGGTTTCTTTCTGTATCGCCTTGACCGCGGCATATCCACTGTCGACGGCCAGCACTTTGGCGCCCATGTCTTCGAGCAGTGTTTGCACCAGCAACAGGTTGGCCGGGTTGTCATCGACGCAGAGCAAGTGCGGTGCCCGACTGGACAGGGGGGTAGAGGTATCGATGCGCTGTTGTTTGGGGCTGATCAGTTCGGACAGGCTGCGCCGCAGCTTGCGCGTGCAGGCCGGTTTTACCTGTAACTGGCTGTGGGCGTTGGGCACGGCCAACTGGAACTGCGCCTGTTCGGTGGTCGGGCACAGCACCAACACCTTGCAGCCGAGGTTTTCAAGGTCCCAGATATGTTGACGCAGCCGTTCGGGCGGCAGTTCGTGGGCGGTGATGCCCAGCACTGTCAAGTCGATGGCCTGCGCTGTTTGATACGCCGCCGTGACCCCGTTGATCAGGCTTTCCAGGTTGTTGAAGACCACCGCTTCCAGACCGCAATCTTCCAACTGGTGCTGCAAGGCCTGGCGTGCCAGTTCATGATTTTCCAGCACCGCGACCCGACGCCCGAGAAGGGGCGGGGATGGCAGGTCTTCCAGGTCATCGCGGGCTTTGGGCAGGTTCAGGCTGATCCAGAACTCCGAACCTTCACCCGGCGTACTGTCGACCCCTATTTCACCGCCCATTTGCTCGATCAGTCGTTTGGAAATGACCAACCCCAACCCGGTGCCGCCCGGTTGTCGCGACAGCGAATTGTCCGCCTGACTGAACGCCTGAAACAGCGACCGCACGTCCTGGCTGGACAGGCCGATGCCGGTGTCCTGCACGCTGATGCGCAGTTGCACGCTGTCTTCTTGCTCATCTTCGAGCATCGCGCGGGCGACGATGGTGCCTTCGCGGGTGAACTTGATCGCATTGCTGACCAGATTGGTCAGGATCTGCCTGAGCCGCAATGGATCGCCGAGCAGCGACAACGGCGTGTCGCGGTACACCAGGCTGACCAGTTCCAACTGCTTGGCATGTGCGGCCGGGGCAAGAATGGTCAGGACATCCTGCAACAAGTCGCGCAGGTTGAACGGAACGCTGTCCAGCACCAGCTTGCCGGCTTCGATTTTCGAAAAATCGAGAATTTCGTTGATGATGCCCAACAGGTTGTCGGCGGATTTTTCGATGGTGTCCAGATAATCCAGTTGGCGCGGGGTCAGCTCGCTTTTTTGCAGCAGATGAGTGAAGCCGAGAATGCCATTGAGCGGGGTGCGAATCTCGTGGCTCATGTTGGCGAGGAATTCGGATTTGATCCGGCTGGCCTCAAGCGCTTCTTTGCGCGCCAGGTCCAGCTCGATGTTCTGGATTTCGATGGTTTCCAGATTCTGCCGCACGTCTTCAGTGGCCTGATCGATGCTGTGCTGCAATTCTTCCTGGGCATTCTGCAAGGTCGCGGCCATGCGGTTGATGCCGGAAGCGAGCTCATCCAGTTCCAGACTGCCCAGCGGCGGCAGGCGAGTTTCAAGATTACCGTCTTTGAGTTGCGCCACCGCCATTTTGATCCGGCTGATCGGCTCGTTGATGGTGCGGCTCATGCGTATCGCCACAATCGCAGTCAACACCAACCCCGTAACGATCAGGAGCAGGCTGGCGAACAGGCTGCGATAACCACGTAACAAGGTCCCGTTATGGGACAGTTCCAGCTCGACCCAGCCGAGCAGGCGGTCGGCCTCCTCAGGGATCAGATCGCCACTCAGGTGGCGTTGACGACCGAATACTGGCAGCAGATAGCGGGTGGCGTCGTTCCCGGAGCGCTGCAGCAAGTGAGTGCTGTTGCCGATGGGCGACTGGTTGATCATGCTCGGCCCGGCATGGGCCAGCAGGTCGCGGTCGGGGCCGAGGAAGGACACAGCTCGCACGTCCGTTTGCTCCAGCGCCTGCCCGGCGATGCGTTCGAGCAGCGCGCGGTCGCTATGGCCCAGCGCCGGGGCGGCCAGCGGTGCGAGTTCTTCGGCGATCATTTCACCGCGTTGCAGCAGCTGGCTTTGCAGGTCGGACAGTTGCATCCAGGTGAAGTAACCGCCCAGCACCACTGCCATCAGCAGCGCGGGGACAATNACAATGGTCAACAGCAGCACACGGCCTTTGATACCCAGCTTGTTCAGCACGCTATTTCTCCAGCAGCCACGCCACTTTGTTCAAGACCGCATCCGGCGATCGATATTCCGGCAGTGTAGCGAGTTGCTCGCGGGCAATCTCGGCAAATTACCCATGTCTACGTCGGCCCAAAGCGGAGGCACGTTCCAGGCAACAATCCCGCTGTGAGCTAAATCATTCGCGAAGGCTATTTATATAACGCAGTTGAGCCCGGATTGACTGCTTATATCTTTTCGCCCTATGCAACGCACTTTGCGTGATATGGGGTTTAGGCGTTTGCCGTTATGATAGGCGCCCCCGCAGTCTGGATTGCGAAGACGTCATGACCCTGCAGTATCAAACCATCGCCGACTGCGTCGGCAACACCCCGCTGGTCCGTTTGCAGCGCCTGCCGGGTGAGACTACTAATACCTTGCTGTTGAAGCTTGAGGGCAACAACCCTGCCGGATCGGTCAAGGACCGCCCGGCGCTGTCGATGATCACTCGCGCCGAGTTGCGCGGGCAGATCCATCAGGGCGATACCCTGATCGAAGCGACTTCCGGCAACACCGGCATCGCGCTGGCCATGGCCGCCGCGATCAAAGGCTACCGGATGATTCTGATCATGCCGGATAACTCCAGTGCCGAACGCAAGGCGGCAATGACCGCTTATGGCGCCGAGCTGATTCTGGTCAGCAAGGACGAGGGCATGGAAGGCGCCCGCGACCTGGCTGAACGCATGCAGGCCGAAGGCCGTGGCAAGGTGCTCGATCAATTCGCCAACGGGGATAACCCGGAAGCGCATTACGTCAGCACCGGCCCGGAAATCTGGCAGCAGACCGGCGGCACCATCACCCACTTCATCAGTTCCATGGGCACCACGGGCACCATCATGGGTGTTTCGCGTTACCTCAAGGAGCAAAACCCCAAGGTGCAGATCATTGGTCTGCAACCGATGGACGGGGCCTCCATCCCCGGCATCCGTCGCTGGCCGACAGAATATCTGCCGAAGATCTACAACGCCGACCGCGTTGACCGGATCGTCGACATGGCCCAGGCCGAAGCCGAAGACGTCATGCGCCGACTGGCCCGCGAAGAAGGCATCTTCTGCGGTGTGTCGTCCGGTGGTGCCGTCGCCGGCATGTTGCGCTTGTCCCGGGAAGTCGAGAATGCAGTCATGGTCGCGATCATTTGTGACCGAGGCGACCGTTACTTGTCGACCGGCGTCTACGATGTGCCTAACTGATGGCCAAGCAAGAGAGAGGCCTGCGCTTCCAGCCCACTGGCGGCACAAAGGTGCCCCAGGTGCCGACCGGCAAGAAACAGCGGTTGACCATCGAGCGCCTGGCCAATGACGGACGCGGTATTGCATTCGTCGAAGGTCGCACCTGGTTTGTGGCCGGCAGTCTGGCCGGTGAAGAGGTCGAGGCGCGGGTGCTCAACGCCCACGGCAAAGTCGTGGAAGCGCGCACTGAGCGGGTATTCCAGCCCAGCCCTCTGCGCCGGCCGGCACCCTGTGTGCATTTCGGTCGGTGTGGCGGTTGCAGCGTCCAGCATTTGCCCCATAGCGAACAGCTTGCCCTGAAACAGCGCATGCTCGCCGAGCAGTTGACCCGGGTTGCGGGTGTCGAGCCCGAGGAGTGGGCAGCCCCCTTGACCGGTCCAGAGTTCGCCTACCGACGCCGGGCTCGCATTGCCGTGCGCTGGGATGCCAAGGCCAAACGGCTTGATGTGGGATTCCGGGCTGCGTCCAGTCAGGACATCGTCGCCATCGACGAATGCCCGGTGCTGGTACAGGCCTTGCAACCGATCATGACCGAATTGCCGGCCATGCTGCGTCGTTTCAGCAAGCCGCAGGTCGTGGGGCACGTCGAGTTGTTCAGCGGTTCGTCGACGGCCGTGCTGCTGCGCCATACCGCGCCGTTGGCCGAGGCCGATCTGGCGACTCTGATCGCTTTCTGTCAGGCCCATGACGCCCAGCTTTGGCTGCACGGCGAGGGCGAGCCGCAACCGGTCGACCCGAGTCAGCAATTGGGCTATCGACTGGAACAGTGGAATTTGCAATTGGCCTACCGGCCTGGGGATTTCATTCAGGTCAACGCCGCGGTTAATGCCGCGATGGTTGCGCAGGCACTGGACTGGCTGGCGCCCACGGCGGACGAGCGGATTCTGGACCTGTTCTGCGGGCTGGGTAACTTCGCATTACCATTGGCCAGACAGGCCCGCGAAGTGGTGGCGGTAGAAGGCGTCGCGACGATGGTCGAACGTGCCACGGGCAATGCAATGAGCAATGATCTGCACAATGTGCAGTTCATTCAGGCCGATTTGATGCAGCCGCTGGCAGACGCGAGCTGGGCCGAAAACGGCTTTTCTGCGGTACTCTTGGACCCACCGCGCGACGGTGCTTTTGAGGTGGTGCGCAAGCTGTCGACATTAGGTGCCAAAAGGTTGCTTTATGTGTCATGCAACCCTGCAACTTTGGCGCGCGACACGGTCGAATTGATCAAGCAGGGCTATAGATTAAAACGCGCCGGAATCCTCGATATGTTCCCGCAAACGGCTCATGTCGAGGCGATGGCTTTATTTGAAGCGAGTAAGTGAGCGACACGGCTTAAGGAAATGAGTCAGCCGCTCACAGGGAATCTCGTTTAATCCGACTGGCCCGCGGACGCACAGCCCTTGCCTGCCCAGCAAGGAGCGTTTGCCCAAGAAGCCCAGCGACTGAAGGCGCTTTTTATCGCGCCGTAGGGAAGGTAAGCAACATGGTACAGGTGAGAGCGCACCAGCCGATCAACACCGATGGCAGTATCAATCTTGATGCATGGCTCGATCATATAGTCAGCGTCGACCTTGCATTGGACCGACAGGCCTTGAAAGAGGCTTGCGAGTTTGCCCGCCATGCCGAGCAACAGGACAATGCATCAAAGAATTTATGGGCAGAAGGGGCCTCCAGTTTTCAGGCTGGCCTGGAAATCGCAGAGATCCTCGCTGACCTCAAGCTCGATCAGGACTCACTGGTCGCCGCCGTGATCTACCGGGGCGTGCGCGAGGGCAAGATCCCCTTGGCGGACGTCAGTCAGCGTTTTGGTCCGACGGTGACCAAACTGATCGACGGCGTGCTTCGCATGGCGGCTATCAGTGCCAGTCTGAGCCCTCGCGAGTCGTTGGTGATGGGGTCTCAGGCCCAGGTAGAAAACCTGCGCAAGATGCTGGTGGCAATGGTCGATGACGTGCGCGTCCCGCTGATCAAGCTGGCTGAGCGCACCTGCGCGATTCGTGCGGTCAAGAACGCCGACGAAGAAAAGCGCAACCGCGTTGCCCGGGAAGTGTTCGACATCTATGCGCCACTGGCGCACCGGTTGGGTATCGGTCACATCAAATGGGAACTGGAGGATTTGTCCTTCCGCTACCTGGAGCCCGAACAGTACAAACAGATCGCAAAATTGCTGCATGAGCGCCGCCTCGATCGCGAGCGTTTTATCAGCGATGTCATGGGCCAACTGGAAAACGAACTGCTGAGCACCGGGGTGAAAGCCGATATCAGCGGTCGGGCCAAACACATCTATTCGATCTGGCGCAAAATGCAGCGCAAGGGTCTGGAATTCAGCCAGATCTACGATGTGCGTGCCGTGCGCGTGTTGGTGCCTGAAGTCCGCGACTGCTATACCGCGCTGGGCATCGTGCATACGCTTTGGCGGCACATCCCCAAGGAGTTTGACGACTACATCGCCAACCCCAAGGAAAACGGCTATCGCTCTTTGCACACTGCGGTGATTGGCCCCGAAGGCAAGGTGCTGGAAGTGCAGATTCGCACCCACGCCATGCACGAAGAGGCAGAGCTGGGCGTGTGCGCGCACTGGCGCTACAAAGGCACCGACGTCAAATCCGGCTCCAATCAATACGAAGAGAAAATTTCCTGGCTGCGGCAGGTACTCGAGTGGCATGAAGAGCTGGGCGATATTGGCGGGCTGGCGGATCAACTGCGGGTCGATATCGAGCCCGACCGGGTGTACGTGTTCACCCCGGATGGTCATGCCATCGACCTGCCCAAAGGCTCGACGCCGCTGGACTTCGCTTATCGCGTGCACACCGAAATCGGTCACAACTGCCGTGGCGCGAAGATCAACGGGCGTATCGTACCGCTCAACTACAGCCTGCAGACCGGTGAGCAGGTTGAGATCATCACCAGTAAACACGGTACGCCGAGTCGCGACTGGCTGAACTCGAACCTTGGCTATATCACCACCTCGCGGGCGCGGGCGAAGGTCGTCCACTGGTACAAATTACAGGCGCGTGACCAGAACGTCGCGGCCGGTAAAACCCTGCTGGAACGTGAACTGGCGCGCGTGGGATTGCCACAGGTGGATTTCGACAAATTGGCAGAAAAAGCCAATCTGAAGACCGCCGAAGACATGTTTGCCGCTCTGGGTGCGGGCGACCTGCGTCTGACGCAGTTGGTCAATGCCGCGCAACAACTGGTCGAGCCGGAACGCGGCAACGAACAGCTGGAGTTGATCCCGCGCAAAGCCACCGGCTACAAGCCCGGCAAACGTGGCGATATCCAGATTCAGGGCGTCGGCAACCTGATGACGCAAATGGCCGGTTGCTGCCAACCGCTGCCCGGCGATGCCATTGTTGGCTACATCACTCAGGGCCGTGGCGTGAGTATTCACCGCCAGGACTGCGCTGCAGTGTTGCAGTTGGGCAGTCGCGAGCCTGAGCGGATCATCCAGGTCAACTGGGGCCCGGTGCCGGTGCTCACCTACCCGGTGGACATTGTCATCCGTGCCTACGACCGCTCCGGTTTGCTGCGTGACGTTTCTCAGGTTCTGCTCAACGAGCGGATCAACGTGCTGGCGGTCAACACCCGCTCGAACAAGGAAGACAACACCGCGCTGATGTCGTTGACCATCGAAATTCCGGGCCTGGATGCGCTAGGACGGCTCCTGGGACGGATTTCCCAGTTGCCGAACATCATCGAGACGCGGCGCAACCGCACACCTTGAGTACCTGCGGCTTTGGTTTGAATGAGAACAATCGATGTACACACTCGAAGACTTGCTGCACCTGATGGCCCGACTGCGTGACCCGCAGTTCGGGTGCCCGTGGGATGTCAAACAAACCTACGCCAGTATCGTGCCTCACACGCTAGAAGAAGCCTACGAAGTCGCCGACGCCATTGAGCGCGGTGATTTCGATCACTTGCAGGGCGAGCTGGGCGATCTGTTGTTCCAGGTGGTTTATTACAGCCAGTTGGCACGTGAAGAAGGGCGCTTCGAGTTCGATGGTGTGGTCGACAGCATCACCCGAAAACTGATTCGTCGTCACCCGCATGTGTTCCCTACTGGCGATCTGTATGCGCCGCTGGAAACGCCGCAGTTGGACGAGGCCCAGGTCAAGCAACGCTGGGAGGAAATCAAAGCCGAAGAGCGAGCGGCCAAGACTGACGTGCCTGAGCAATTGTCCCTGCTCGATGATGTCCCCTGCGTGCTGCCAGCCTTGTCCCGCTCGGCGAAGTTGCAGAAGCGCGCGGCGCAGGTCGGTTTCGACTGGCCAGACGCCTTGCCGGTGGTCGACAAGGTGCGTGAAGAGCTCGATGAAGTGCTGGAAGCCATGGCGGACAATGACGCCCCGGCCATCGCGGATGAGGTCGGTGACCTGCTGTTTGCGGTGGTGAATCTGGCCCGGCACCTTAAGGTCGATCCTGAAAGCGCCTTGCGTGCGGCGAACACTAAATTCGAAAGACGCTTCCGATTTATCGAACAGGCATTGCGCCAGACCCATCGTCCCATTGAAAATTGCACCCTCGAAGAACTGGACGCTCTCTGGGGCGAAGCCAAACGTCAGGAAAAGAACGCATCATGAGCATTTCCCTTCGCGACCAGTTGCTCAAAGCAGGTCTGGTCAACCAAAAGCAGGCCAAGCAGGTCAGCAAAGACAAGCAAAAAGAACAACGCCTGGTGCACAAGGGCCAGATCGAAGCCGATGACTCGCAAAAGCGTGCCGCGCAGGACGCTATGGCCGAAAAAGCCAAGCGTGATCAGGAGCTCAATCGCCAGCAGCAGGAAAAGGTCGAGCTCAAAGCCCGCACCGCTCAGGTCAAGCAGTTGATCGAAGTCTCTCGGCTGCCGAAGCTGACCACCGAGGACTACTACAACTTCGTCGACGACAAGAAGGTCAAGCGCATCTCGGTCAACACGCTGATGCGTAACAAGCTCAGCAGCGGCTCGCTCGCCATCGTTCATCATGGCGGCGGTTACGAGATCATCCCGCGTGAAGCGGCGCTGAAGATCCAGGAACGCGACCCACGCCGAGTCGTGTTGCTTAACACGCCGACCGAAGCACCGGATGCCGATGATCCGTACGCGGCCTATCAGGTGCCTGATGACCTGATGTGGTAAACCCAGGACCCAGACAAACAAAACCCGCTTCTGCGGGTTTTGTTTTTACAGCGATTCCGAAATAACGTCTTACGCAGTGCGCTGGCTTTCCAGTGTTTCCAGTTCTGCTTTGTATTGATGAGCGTCCGTCTCGTTATGGAACATCCCGACCAGCAAATCCTGCTGGTGCACATCCCAGATCTGTACGCCCGCAGCGTTGCTTTCGTGGGAGATATGGGAAGCGTCGCGTTCAGTAACTTTTACGGTCATCTTTGTAAGCTCCTGACTCTGGCTAACTGCGGCAACACGTCGCAGGTCCCTGTTATATCGTTAGCTAGCTATCTAAGTAAATGACTGAAAGCGGTAACACACCTTTGCAGAAAGTGGAGGAATGGCTCGAGGGCGCAGGCTGTATGGCGGTCGCGGAGGTTGGGGGTTTGTGGTGTTGGCGTCTTAGACAGGTTACGTTCAGTTTTGCCTTGGTCCTGCGCGCAATAAAAAGCCCCCGCTGAAAAGCGGAGGCTTGGGTCTTGCTGGCGAACTCAGGCCTGTTAGCTGCCTTTGACCGCATTGCCATTGACGGTGCCGTTCAACAGCATGATGTTGTATTCCTTACCGTCGGTTTCGACCTGTTGCAGGCGAACCAGCAGGTAATCCCAATCCTTGGCGAACCACATCACGGTAATGCGTTTGTTTTGCGTCGGGTCGCGTACACGCTCGACCTTGATGGCGTCGATCTTGCCAGCTTTGGTATCGACTTTTTCCGAACCCAATACGCGGAAATCGTAGGTGTCTACAGAGTCACCGTCGACCACCTGGTAGCTCATGCTCTTCTTGCCGGCAGCCACGTCTTTTTGCAACGCCAACTGGTAGGTCGACTTGTCGAGCACGCCGGGGTTGATGGGCAGGTTGATCACGTCACCGCGATCTGTGCCGCTTACCACCTTGCTGCTCCAGTCGAACGCCATGTCGATTTTTTTGGTTTTACCCAGACCGCCGCGTTCGAAATTATAGGATTGTGGCAGCAGGGTGCCCTTGTCGACACGCAGGGTGCTGACCTCGGTCAGGCTGGCGATCATCATGGAAGCCTTGAAACTCAGGGTCCAGGTGTCGTTCGCGTTTTTCGTGAGGCTGCGTTCGGCGGTGCCGCTCATGGGCAGCTGTTTCCAGTCAGCGGTGTAGCTGGCGGAAAACGGCTGAAGGTCTGCTGCCTGAACAGCAGGCAGTGCGAGCAGAGCGAAAGCGAAGAGCAAAGCGCGACGCATAATATCTCCTAGATTCGAATCAAGTGGCCACTGGCCGGGAGTAACTGGCCATCCAGTAATGCGCCCTGTTCGCCGAGGCTTAGTCTTCCTTCGGCAAACCATCGTATTGCCAGCGGATAAATCTCGTGTTCCTGAGCATGAACCCGGTGTGCCAGGCTGGCTGGCGAGTCGTTCAACTCTACCGGGATTACTGCCTGTACGACCAGTGGACCCCCATCGAGTTCCTCTGTCACGAAATGCACGCTGCAGCCGTGTTCGCTGTCACCAGCTTCAAGCACTCGCTGGTGAGTATGCAAGCCCTTATAAAGCGGCAGCAGAGAAGGATGGATATTAAGCAGGCGGCCCTGATAGTGACGGACGAATGTCGCACTCAATATGCGCATGAATCCGGCGAGCACCACCAGCTTCGGCTGAAAGGTGTCGATCAGCTCGATCAGCGCGGCATCGAAGGCCTCTCGACCTTCGAACGCCTTGTGATCGAGGACGCGGGCTTCGATGCCTGCGTCCCTGGCGCGCTGCAGACCGAACGCATCGGCGCGGTTGGAGATCACCGCGCGGATACGGACAGGGTTGTCGACACCCTTGAAGCTGTCGATCATGGCTTGCAGGTTGCTGCCGGTGCCAGACAGCAGCACCACCACATCACACGTTGCAGGTATCTGCACTGACATCAATGTACCTTGAGGTTTTTCAGCTCGACCTGCGCAGCGCCTTCAGCAGCAGTGGCGATCTGACCGATGACCCAAGGTTGCTCGCCAGCTTCACGCAGCACGTTCAAGGCCACTTCGACGTGCTCCTGAGCGACGCAGATGACCATGCCCACGCCACAGTTCAGGACGCGGTGCATTTCTGTTTCAGCGACATTGCCTTGCTGCTGCAGCCAGTCGAACACGGCAGGACGCTGCCAGCTGGCGACATCGACCACCGCCTGAGCGCCTGCTGGCAGTACGCGCGGGATGTTGTCCAGCAGGCCGCCGCCAGTGATGTGGGCCATGGCCTTGACTGCGCCAGTGTCCTTGATCAGCTTGAGCAACGGTTTGACGTAAATGCGGGTGGGCGCCATCAGCAGGTCGGTCAGCGGTTTGCCGTCGAGCTGGATGTTTTCGATGTCGGCACCGGCCACTTCGATGATCTTGCGGATCAGCGAGTAACCGTTGGAGTGCGGACCGGAAGACGGCAGGGCGAGCAGGGCATCACCGGCGGCGACTTTCGAACCGTCGATAATGTCGGCTTTTTCCACGACACCGACGCAGAAGCCAGCCAGGTCATAGTCTTCGCCTTCGTACATGCCAGGCATTTCTGCTGTTTCGCCGCCTACCAGCGAGCAACCGGACAGCTCACAGCCAGCGCCGATGCCGGTCACGACCTGAGTCGCGGTCTCGACGTTGAGTTTGCCGGTGGCGTAGTAATCGAGGAAGAACAGCGGCTCTGCGCCGCAAACCACCAGGTCGTTGACGCACATGGCGACCAGATCGATGCCGATGGTGTCGTGTTTGTTCAGGTTCAGCGCCAGACGCAGCTTGGTGCCCACGCCGTCGGTGCCGGAGACCAGTACAGGCTGCTTGTAGCCGGCCGGGATTTCGCAGAGGGCGCCGAAGCCACCCAGGCCGCCCATGACTTCCGGACGCTTGGTGCGCTTGGCCACGCTCTTGATGCGTTCGACCAATGCTTCACCGGCGTCGATGTCTACACCGGCGTCTTTGTAGCTCAGGGAGGGTTGCTTGCTCATAATCCAGGCCTTTAAGGGGATTCGGGGGGTCGACCGAAGTCGGCAGGGCCTCTCGAAAAACGCTGCATACAAGGAATGCTGCGTTTTCAGGGGCCACCGCCATCGCCAGTCTGCGAAGGCGCGCGATTTTATCAGGCTTACAGGGCAGCGGCCATCCTTAGGCCGACGGGCAGGCTTATTAGAACCCAAAATAATCGATGCATGCGCTCAAGCTGGCTCGTTTGTCGGCGGCTGTATAAGGTGTCGCTATGATTTTGTATGAATGATTCGGCTCGATGTGTGGTCTGAACCATGTCAGTCGTTTTCACGCGGCCTTTTTCATGCCGCTTTTGCCCGTCGGGAACCTTCCATGCGTCTTTCTAAATTATTGTTTGTGGGCTGCCTTTCGTTGATCAGCCTGCCCAGCGTTGCTGAAACCGTGAGCAACTTGTATCAAGTGCGTGAAACCGTCAGTGGGCAAACCCCTGATGAGCGCACTCAGGCCACGCAACGCGCGTTGGAAACCCTGATTCTGCGGCTGACGGGTGATCCCAAGGCCCTGCAAAGCGCTGGCCTGGCCGGGGTGCGCAAAGACCCGCAACAAATCATCACTCAGTTCGGCTACGAAGCGGGTCCGCCAGAGAGCTTGCTGGTTGATTTCGATCCCGCCAGCACCGAACGCTCGCTGCATCAGGCAGGCTTGCCTGTGTGGGGCAGTAACCGTCCGACGATTCTCGGTTGGTGGTTGAGCGACGCCACTGACGGCTCCAATCTGGTGGGTGACGGTCAGAGTGCCGCCGAACCCCTGCGTCGTGCGGCGCAGCACCGTGGTTTGCCGTTGCGTCTGCCTTTGGCGGACTTGAGCGAGCAGATCGTCGCGACGGCCAAGAATCTTGAAGGCACTGACTCCGCGCCGTTGAAGGCCGCTTCCGAGCGATATGGCGCCGATGGTTTGCTGGCGGTGCATGCCCGTGAAGAGAACGGTCAATGGCAGGGTAAATGGCGTTTGTGGCTGGGCCAGCAGAGTGAGCAGGGCACGGCCACCGGCGCGGACAGCGGAGCCTTGGCCGATGCTGTACTGCTGGCGGTCAGCCAGCGTCTGGCGCCGCGCTATGTGGTCAAGCCGGGCGCGTCGACCGGGCTGGTGCTGGAAGTGCAGGGCATGAACCTTGAACGTTACGCTCAGTTGAGTCGCTTGCTCGATCCATTTGGCGCCAAGCTGAAAACGGTGAGCGGTGATCGCATCACCTACGAGGTCAACGGCAGTGCCGATCAACTTCGTTCGCAATTGTCCCTGGCCAAATTGCAGGAAGTCCCTGCGGGCGAGGTGAGTGCTGCAGTTCCGGCGCAGCAACCTCCGGTCGATGGTGCTGCCCCCGTGACACAACCGTCTTCTGCACCGCAGTTGCACTTTCGTTGGTAACGGCTGGAAGGCGCATCGGATTGGTTTTTATTCTTGGGTTTGAGGGGCGGTAATGGCTGACTCACGTCGTTGGTTCTGGATTGGCGGGGTTGTCCTGCTGTGTGTGTTTGTGTTTTTGCTGCATCCGATCCTGACGCCCTTTCTGATTGCGCTGCTTTTGGCCTATATGGCCGACCCTTTGGTCGATCGGCTGGAAGCTGCCGGGCTGTCGCGCACCTTGGGTGTGGTCGCGGTGTTCGGCTTGTTCACCATGATTCTCATGGCGCTGCTGCTGGTGCTGGTGCCGATGCTGGCCAAGCAGTTGTTCCGCCTTTATGAGCTGGCGCCACAGATACTCGATTGGTTGCAGCACACGGCATTGCCATGGACCCAGGCCAAACTGGGGCTGGCTGATGGTTTCTGGAAGTTCGACAAGGTCAAGGCCGCCATTTCCGAACACATGGGGCAGACGGGCGATATCGTCAGTGTGGTGCTGGCTCAGGCGACCGCATCCGGTCTGGCGTTGATTGGCTGGCTGACCAATCTGGTGCTGATCCCTGTGGTGTGTTTCTACCTGCTGCGCGACTGGGACGTGATGATGGCCAAAGTCCGCAGCCTGTTGCCGCGCCATCGCGAAGGACAGATCGTCAAGCTGGCAGGCGAGTGCCATGAAGTGCTGGGTGCCTTTATTCGTGGTCAGTTATTGGTCATGGTTGCGCTGGGCTTTATCTATGCCGCCGGCTTGATGCTGGTAGGTCTGGAGTTGGGCTTGTTGATCGGTGTGATTGCCGGTCTTGCTGCGATTGTGCCGTACATGGGGTTTGTAATCGGCATCGGTGCCGCCGTCATCGCCGGGCTGTTCCAGTTCGGTGGCGATCTGTACCCAATGATGGGCATCGTCGCGGTGTTCATGGTCGGTCAGGCCCTGGAAGGCATGGTTCTCACCCCGTTGCTGGTGGGTGACCGGATTGGTCTGCACCCGGTGGCGGTGATCTTCGCGATTCTGGCGGGCGGTGAGCTGTTCGGTTTCACGGGTGTGCTACTGGCGCTGCCGGTGGCGGCCGTCATCATGGTTTTGGTGCGCCATGTGCACGACCTCTATAAAGAGTCGGATATTTACGGTGGTATGGGAGATCCTGATCTGTAGGTGATCCGTCTGCTACGCCGCATGACGCGAAGCAATCGCAAACCTTTGATTTTGCTTGTGGTCTGCCGCATTGTGCGCCCGGCGTCACCGGTATAAACTTTGCCCACTTTACACAGAGGCCCCTAGCGGCTCGCTTGAGCCGTTCAGCCAGCATGAAACCGATTCAGCTGCCCTTGGGTGTGCGTCTGCGTGATGACGCCACCTTCATCAATTACTATCCCGGCGCCAATGCCGCAGCACTCGGCTATGTTGAGCGGCTGTGCGAAGCCGACGCTGGCTGGACCGAAAGCCTGATTTATCTCTGGGGCAAGGACGGCGTCGGGCGTACGCACTTGCTGCAAGCCGCCTGCTTGCGCTTCGAGCAGTTGGGCGAACTGGCGGTTTACCTGCCGTTGGCAGAGGTGATGGATCAAGGCGTCGAGCTGCTCGACAATCTCGAGCAGTACGAGCTGGTTTGCCTGGATGACCTGCAAGCGGTGGTTGGCAAGCCGGAGTGGGAAGAGGCGCTGTTCCATTTGTTCAATCGCCTGCGCGACAGCGGCCGTCGCCTGTTGATCGCAGCGTCCCAGTCTCCACGGGAATTGCCGGTCAAACTTCTCGACCTCAAATCACGGCTGACCATGGCCCTGGTGTTCCAGATGCGTGGCCTGTCCGATGAAGACAAGCTGCGCGCCTTGCAGCTGCGCGCTTCGCGCCGTGGCCTGCACCTGACTGATGAAGTCGGTCATTTCATTCTGACGCGCGGCACCCGCAGCATGAGCGCGCTCTTCGACCTGCTCGAACGTCTCGATCAGGCGTCGCTGCAAGCGCAACGCAAACTGACGATTCCTTTCCTGAAGGAAACGTTGGGTTGGTAGCGCGGCCGTGGTAGATCGCGAGCTGTTGCTGCAAACAGCGGCGGCGCTGCGTCATGCCCGGCGCATTCTGATTATTACCGGGGCTGGCTTGTCGGCCGACTCGGGCCTCCCGACTTATCGGGGTGTTGGCGGGCTGTATAACGCAAAGACGGCGGACGGGCTGCCCATCGAAATGGCGCTGTCCGGCCCGATGTTGCGCCGCGACCCTGCGCTGTGCTGGAAATATATCGCCGAGTTGGGCAGGGCTTGTCTTGGTGCGCAACCCAATGCCGCCCATTACGCCATTGCTCAGTTACAGCGGCTCAAGCCTGAATGCTGGGTTCTGACGCAGAATGTCGATGGCTATCATCGTGCCGCTGGCAGCCCACCTGAACGCTTGATCGAAATCCACGGGCAGCTGGCGCCGTTGTTTTGCCAATCCTGTGGCGCGGTCGACCCGGAGCTGAGCGAGCACCTGCAACGGCCATTGCCGCCTTTGTGCAAGCACTGCCATGGGGTCTTGCGCCCGCCAGTGGTGTTGTTCGAAGAGATGTTGCCCGAGCGGGCGCTGGAAACGTTGTACGAAGAAATGGCCAAGGGTTTCGACGCTGTATTGAGCATCGGCACCACCGCCAGCTTCCCGTATATTCACGAGCCGGTCCTGCGGGCGCGGGTGTCGGGAGGCTTTACCGCCGAGATAAATCCGACGCCGACCGACCACAGCGCAGGCATGGATGTTTTCCTGGGCTGTAGAGCCTTAGAAGTTATGGAGGAACTGGTAAGTCACATTTAGATCGATTGAATTTGCAAATGAGGGTGATAGAAGGCATAGTCTCACCTCCTTTACATCATCAGCCACGGTCGTGCCCATGCTAAATCGCTTCGCACCCCTCGTGCCTCTCGCACTGGTTTCACTCCTTTTTGGTTGCGCGGCTCACATGCCTGCCTCGAACCAGCAGCACGTCCAGAATCAGGCTCATACCTCGATTACTGCACAGTCTGCACGCTCCTCCCAGATGGCCGACGGATCTGACTCCGTGCTGTCCGAAGAGTTGATCACTGAAAAAGAACTGGCCGAGTTTTCTGACAGCAAGCCTTACCGCATGCCAGTCCTTGCCGACAGCATCCTGGAACGCGGCATGTCCCTGATCGGTACCCGTTATCGTGTAGGCGGTACGTCGGAAGCCGGTTTCGATTGCAGCGGATTCATCAATTACCTTTTTCGTGAAGAAGCGGGCATGACGTTGCCACGCTCCACTCGCGACATGATCAACCTGAATGCTCCGCTGGTTGCTCGCAACAACCTGAAGCCGGGTGATCTGCTGTTCTTCAGTACCAAAGGTCGCGGTCGTGTCAGCCATGCCGGCATCTACCTGGGCGATGATCAATTCATCCATTCCAGCAGCAGCCGCAGCGGTGGTGTTCGGGTCGATAGCCTGGACGACAGCTACTGGAAGAAGACCTTCATCGAAGCTAAACGTGCGTTAGCGATGGCGCCGACTACAATCCAAAGCCAACGCTAGTCATTACCGGAGCGTGTAACTCACGTTACACGCAGTTCGGGCTCCCGGCAGAGTAAGCCGCATCCAGATCAGGTTGTTGTGTTTATGTCGATTACGGTACGCCTAGGGTTGATTACATTGGTTGCTGCGCTTCTTGGCGCTTGCGCAAGCCACGCTCCACCCCCTTCAAAGCCACGGGTTGTTCGACCTGTTGCGCCTATGACTTCCGAGTATTCCTCGCCTGCCGCTGAAGACGTGTTGTTTCGCGCGCTGGGCCTGGTCGGCACGCCTTATCGCTGGGGCGGCAATACGCCTGATTCGGGCTTCGATTGCAGTGGGTTGATTGGTTATGTCTACCGTGACGCAGCCGGCATCGCGCTACCACGCTCGACCCGTGAGTTGATTGTGATGCACGCGCCGGATGTCGGGCGTAACGCTTTGCAGTCAGGTGATCTGTTGTTCTTCGCCACTTCAGGCGGTTCGCAGGTCAGCCACGCCGCGATCTACGTGGGGGAAGGGCGCTTTGTGCACGCGCCGGCAACGGGCGGCACAGTGCGCCTGGACAGCCTCGACAACAGCTATTGGCAAAAAACCTACCTCAACGCCAAGCGTGTCATTCAGCCAGAGCATCTGGCGCGTAATAACCCCTGATTTTGACGTGATCGTGCAGTAGATCCTGCCCCGTCGAACACGGGGCTTACTGCGCCTTCGCTGCTGTCACCCGCCAGATTTTATTCCCCACGTCATCGGCCACCAGCACGCCGCCATGCTGATCATTGATCACGCCCACCGGACGGCCCTGGGCCTTGTCGTCTGCGTTGAGGAAACCGGTCAACAGGTCGACGGGCGCGCCGCTGGGTTTGCCGTTGGCGAACGGTACGAATATCACCTTGTAA
Organism: Pseudomonas sp. UMAB-08; assembly: GCF_900095225.1. Taxonomy (GTDB): domain Bacteria; phylum Pseudomonadota; class Gammaproteobacteria; order Pseudomonadales; family Pseudomonadaceae; genus Aquipseudomonas. The sequence continues at coordinate 58,889 of NZ_LT607429.1, read as the reverse complement.
CCACTGTGGGGTTTGCGGTTCCACGAGCCGTGCTGGCCGATGAATACGCCTTGGGTGAACGGTGCCGGCAGCGATTTGCCGTCACTGAAGGTCAGACCCAGCGACGCCGTGTGGGGTCCGACGGCGTAATCCGGTGCAATGGCCTTGGCCACCAACGCCGGGTTCTGGGGTGAGACACGCACATCCACATGCTGGCCGTAGTAGCTGAACGGCCAACCATAAAACGCGCCATCCTTCACTGACGTAATGTAATCGGGCACCAGATCGCTGCCGATTTCGTCGCGCTCATTGACGGCGGTCCACAGCTTGCCCGTCTGCGGTTCCCAGTCCATGCCATTGGGGTTGCGCAGGCCGGAGGCAAAGATCCGGTGCGCGCCTGTCGCGGCATCGACTTCCCAGATCGCGGCGCGGCCTTCTTCCTTGTCCAGACCGTTTTCGCCGACATTGCTGTTGGAGCCCACGGTCACGTACAGCTTTTTACCGTCTTTGCTGGCAATGACGTTCTTGGTCCAGTGGTGATTGAGTGTCCCTGCGGGCAGTTCTGTCACCTTGCTTGGCTTGCCGGTAATCGAGGTTTGCCCGTTTTCATAATGGAAGCGCAGCAGTTGATCGGTGTCAGCGACATAGAAATCGTTGCCGACCAAGGCCATGCCAAAGGGTGAATTGAGGTTTTGCAGGAACACGGTGCGGGTTTCAGCAACGCCATCATGGTCTTTGTCGCGCAGCAGGGTGATTCGGTTGGCGGACGCTACGCCCGCACCCGCACGGCCCATGACCTTGTTCATGACCCAGCCCCGAATGCCCTTGCTGTCATCGGGCTTGGCGGGCGAGTTGGTTTCGGCGACCAGCACATCGCCATTAGGCAACACGTACAGCCAGCGCGGGTGATCCAGGTCTTCGGCAAACGCCGCCACCTGGGTGCCCGGTGCAGCGACAGGCTTCGCACCCTTTGCCCAGCCCACTGCGGGGGCGATGTTCACGGTCGGGATCAGGGTTTTGTTCGGTTCCGGCAGCTTCGGTTGCGGGCCGGTGCCTTCCGCTACTTGCAGGCGGGCGGTCTCGCCGCAAGCAGCAAGGCCGGCCATCAGTACAAACAATACTGCCAACTGAGGTCTGAGTGCGAACATGAGGATCTCCATGAAAACGAAAGGTGCGCGTAAAGCAGTAGAGGAGGGTGGGCTGTCGAGGTTCAACCTTTTACAGGTGAGTTGATAGTTAGCAAGCTTAGTAGGTGACGCGAGAGGGCTGTCGTTTACTATCAATCAATATGCCTCGCACGGGGCAAACAGCGTTATTCAGCGAAAGGAAAGGGCGCTTCGATTGACGCTCTACCCCCAACCCTCTACCCTTCGCGACGTGTTTCAGGTGCTCAGCCATCGTTGATGGGCTGAGTGAAACAGGGAAGCCGGTGAGGGCGCGTCCAGCGACCGATTCCGGCGCTGCCCCCGCAACGGTAAATGAGTCAAAGCTGCGCATTCAGTCACTGCATCGTAAAGGATGTGGGAAGGCGCGCAGTGAGGGCAAAGCCCGCTCATGAGTCCG
>NZ_LT607429.1:54459-57323 GCF_900095225.1 Pseudomonas sp. UMAB-08 | reverse complement strand
CGTGCTGGCAGTCAATTCCTGTGCCTTCCGTTTGCTTTCGCGTGCCCTGCTCAAACGGAGAGCTGAGATGGACGAATCCCCCGAACGTGACGAGCGCCACCTGGCGCGCATGCTGCGTAAAAAAGCCGTGATGGACGAGCGTATCGCCAGTTCGCCGAATGAATGCGGGTTGCTGCTGGTCCTGACGGGGAACGGCAAAGGCAAAAGCAGCTCCGCGTTCGGCATGCTCGCCCGCGCCATGGGCCACGGTATGCAGTGTGGCGTCGTGCAGTTCATCAAAGGTCGCAACAGCACCGGTGAAGAGTTGTTCTTCCGTCGTTTCCCCGAGCAGGTGCGTTATCACGTCATGGGCGAGGGCTTCACTTGGGAAACCCAGGACCGCCAGCGCGATATCGCCGCCGCCGAAGCTGCCTGGGAAGTGTCCCGGGAAATGCTGCGCGACCCAAGCATCGGCCTGATCGTGCTTGATGAACTGAACATCGCCCTTAAGCACGGCTACCTGGATCTGGAGCAGGTCCTCAGCGATCTGCAAAGCCGTCCGCCGATGCAGCATGTGCTGGTGACAGGTCGTGGCGCGAAACCCGAGCTGATTGATCTGGCCGATACGGTTTCCGAGATCGCTGTGGTCAAGCATGCTTTTCAGGCCGGCATCCGTGCGCAGAAAGGCATCGAGCTATGAGCAGTCCTTTATGAGAGCGCCGCGTCACTGCCCGGCGGTATTGATCGCCGCGCCAGCTTCAGGCCAGGGCAAGACCACCGTGACTGCCGCGTTGGCCCGACTGCACCGCAATCAAGGGCGCAAGGTTCGGGTGTTCAAGTGCGGCCCGGATTTTCTCGACCCAATGATTCTTGAGCGCGCCAGTGGCGCGCTGGTCTACCAGCTGGATCTGTGGATGGTCGGCGCGGATGAAAGCCGCCGTCTGTTGTGGGAAGCGGCGGGCGAAGCCGACTTGATTCTGATTGAAGGGGTCATGGGCTTGTTCGACGGTACGCCGTCCAGCGCAGACCTGGCGCGCCATTTCGGCGTACCGGTACTGGGCGTGATCGACGGTACCGCAATGGCCCAGACCTTTGGCGCGCTGGCCCTGGGCCTGGCGCGCTATCAGCCGGACCTGCCGTTTGCCGGGGTCTTGGCCAATCGCGTAGGCACCGTGCGCCACGCGCATCTGCTCGAAGGCAGCCTGACGGAGGGCTTACGCTGGTACGGCGCGTTGTCGCGAGAAACCGGGATCGAATTGCCCAGCCGTCATTTGGGCCTGGTGCAGGCCAGCGAACTGAATGATCTGGATGCACGCCTCGACGCAGCCGCCACCGCCCTGGGCAGTACGTGCGAGGTGTCCTTGCCGCCCGCAGTCGAATTCGTCGCGCCCGATATCGTCAACGCGGAACCCTTGCTTGAGGGGGTGCGCATTGCAATCGCCCGTGACGAGGCGTTTGCCTTTACCTACGGCGCCAGCCTTGACTTGCTGCGGGCCATGGGCGCCGAGTTGTCGTTTTTCTCGCCGATCCATGACGCCTGCATTCCCGATGCCGACAGCCTTTATCTGCCTGGCGGTTACCCCGAATTGCACCACGTCGCGCTGGGTCAAAACCTGCCGATGCTGGCCGCCATTCGCGCTCATCATGCCGCGGGTAAACCCCTGCTGGCTGAGTGCGGCGGCATGCTTTACCTGCTTGATGCCTTGACCGATGTCGACGGTCAGCGTGCGGAGCTGGTGGGGCTGCTGACGGGCGAAGCCGTGATGCAGAAACGTTTGGCCGCGCTGGCTTTGCAAGCGGTCGAACTGCCGGAAGGCTTGCTGCGTGGGCACACCTATCATCACTCGCTGACCAGCACTGAGTTGCAGCCCATCGCCCGAGGCCTGAGCCCTAACGGTGGACGCGGCGCCGAGGCGGTTTATCGTGACGGGCGCATGACCGCGTCTTACGTGCACTTCTATTTCCCTTCTAATCCTCAAGCGGTTGCGGCGCTTTTCAAACCATGAATGATCAGGCGTTCAGCCCCGACGAACGTGCGGCGGTGTATCGAGCGATTGCCGAGCGTCGCGACATGCGCCACTTCATCGGTGGCAGCGTGGCGCCGGCGCTGCTGGCGCGATTGCTCGAAGCGGCGCATCAGGCGCCCAGCGTCGGGTTGATGCAGCCGTGGCGCTTTATTCGCATCAGCGACCGGTCGCTGCGCGAGAGCATCAAGGCGCAGGTCGAGGCCGAGCGGATTCTGACCGCAGAAGCCTTGGGTGAGCGCTCCGACGATTTCATGAAGCTCAAAGTCGAAGGCATTAACGATTGCGCGGAAGTGCTGGTCGCGGCGCTGATGGATGATCGCGAGCGGCATATCTTCGGGCGCCGCACCTTGCCGGAAATGGACATGGCGTCCTTGTCCTGCGCGATTCAGAATTTGTGGCTGGCAGCACGTGCCGAAGGGTTGGGTATGGGCTGGGTTTCACTGTTCGAGCCGCAAGCGCTGGCCGACCTGCTGGGCATGCCGACGGGTGCAAAACCCTTGGCGATACTGTGCCTGGGGCCGGTGGCCGAGTTTTACCCGGCGCCCATGCTGGTGCTTGAAGGGTGGGCGCAGGCGCGTCCGCTGAGCGAATTGTTGTATGAAAATCAGTGGGGAGTGAGTCGATGAGCGTGGCGTTGCTGAGCGTCGCCGGGGTCGCGCTGGATGCGCTGCTGGGCGAGCCGAAACGGGCGCACCCGCTGGTGGCGTTCGGGCGCTTTGCCGACCGGATTGAGCAGCGCTTCAATTCGGCCGGGCGCGGTTGGCGCAGTCATGGGGTCACCGCCTGGTTCATCGCGGTGATCCCCTTGACGCTGCTGGTGACTCTTTTCAGCTGGTTGCCCTATATAGGCGGGTGGGT
>NZ_LT607429.1:37044-54411 GCF_900095225.1 Pseudomonas sp. UMAB-08 | reverse complement strand
GCAGCCTTGGCGAGCACGTCGAGCCGGTGGCGCAGGCCCTGCGCAGCGGTGACCTGGACGAAGCCCGCCGTCGCGTGGGCTATCTGGTCAGTCGGCAGACAGCGGAGCTGGACTCGACCGAAGTCGCCCGCGCGGCCACCGAGTCAGTCCTGGAAAACGGTAGCGATGCAGTGTTCGCCGCTCTGTTCTGGTTTGTTGTCGCGGGGGCGCCGGGGGTGGTGTTGTATCGCTTGAGCAATACCCTGGATGCCATGTGGGGTTATCGCAATGAACGTTTCGAACGGTTTGGCTGGGCGGCGGCAAAGATCGACGATGTCTTGAATTACATTCCGGCACGGTTGGTGGCGTTGACCTACGCGCTGCTGGGCAATACCCGACTGGCCCTGCGCTGCTGGCGTTCTCAAGCGCCCGGCTGGGACAGCCCGAATGCCGGTCCGGTAATGGCCGCCGGTGCAGGCGCGCTGGGCGTGGAGTTGGGCGGGGCCGCGATTTATCACGGTGAGCTGCACCAGCGTCCGCAATTGGGCGAAGGCGTGCCTGCTGATGCTCAGTCGATCGATCGTGGCTGGCAATTGGTCCAGCGCGGTGTCTGGTTGTGGTTGCTGGTCCTGTGCGCGGGGGCTGAACTGTATGCTTGAGCACGGCGGTCGCTTGCGCGGTGCAGCGTTGCACTACGGCATCGCTGAAGCCGAGTGGCTGGACCTGTCCAGTGGTATCTCGCCCTGGCCCTGGCCGATCCCGGAAATCCCGGCGCGGGCCTGGGCGCGATTGCCGGAAACCGACGATGGTCTGGAGCTGGCAGCCTGTGCTTACTACGGCGCCCCCCGCGTGCTGCCGGTGCCCGGTTCGCAAGCCGCGATTCAGGCGTTGCCGCGTTTGCGTCGTACGGGCAAGGTCGGTGTGTTGTCGCCGTGTTATGCCGAACATGCCGAAGCCTGGCGTGCCAATGGCTTTCGGGTGCGTGAAGTGTTCGAGCACGAAGTGGATTTTTTCATCGACAGCCTCGACGTGCTGGTGGTGGTCAACCCGAACAACCCCACCGGGCTGAGCATCGCCCCGGAGCGCTTGCTGGAATGGCACGCGCACCTTGCCCAGCGCGGTGGCTGGTTGGTGGTCGATGAAGCCTTTATGGACAACACGCCGCAGTTGAGCCTGACCGCCGAAGCCTGGCGCGTGGGCCTGATCGTGTTGCGTTCGTTCGGCAAGTTCTTCGGGCTGGCGGGCGTGCGTCTGGGCTTTGTCATTGCCGAACCACAGTTGCTCAAATTGCTGGCGCGGCAGATTGGCCCTTGGGCCGTCAGTGGGCCAACACGCGTGCTGGGGCAAGTGTGCCTGAGCGATGTCGAAGGTCATCGCCTGCAACGCTTGCGTACCGAACACGCCAGCCAGCGCCTGGCTGAACTGCTGAGCCAGTATGGCTTGAAGCCTCAAGGTGGTTGCGCGCTGTTTCAATGGTTGACGACCCCTCACGCCGCTCGGATTTATGAGTTCTGTGCTCGGCGCGGGATTCTGTTGCGGCTGTTCCTGAACACCAGCAGTCCCCATCACAGCAGCCTGCGTTTCGGCCTGCCGGCTGAAGAAGTCGACTGGCAACGGTTCGAACAAGCCCTCAGCGAATACACCAAGGAAATACCATGACCACCTTGATGGTGCAGGGTACGACGTCAGACGCCGGTAAAAGCACGCTGGTGACTGCGCTCTGTCGCTGGTTGACCCGTCAGGGCGTTCGCGTGGTGCCTTTCAAACCGCAGAACATGGCGCTCAACAGCGCAGTGACGGCGGACGGTGGCGAGATTGGCCGAGCGCAAGCGGTGCAGGCCCAGGCCGCCGGCCTCGAGCCGCACACCGACATGAACCCGGTGTTGCTCAAGCCCAACAGCGACACGGGCGCGCAGGTCATCATCCACGGCCGGGCGGTGACCACCATGAATGCAGTGGCGTATCACGGTTATAAAGAGATCGCGATGCAGGCGGTGCTGGCCTCGCACCAACGCTTGAGTGCGGCCTATCCGGTGGTCATGGTCGAAGGTGCCGGATCGCCCGCCGAAATCAATCTGCGCGCAGGCGATATCGCCAACATGGGCTTCGCCGAAGCGGTGGATTGCCCTGTTCTGTTGATTGCCGATATCAATCGCGGCGGGGTCTTCGCCCATCTGGTGGGCACTCTGGAACTGCTGTCCCCGAGTGAGCAGGCGCGGGTCAAAGGTTTCATCATCAATCGTTTTCGCGGCGATATCGCCCTGCTGCAACCGGGCCTCGACTGGCTGGAAGCGCGCACCGGCAAACCGGTGGTTGGCGTGCTGCCGTACGTGATGGATTTACACCTTGAGGCCGAAGATGGCCTCGATCAGCGCCAGACCGACAAGGTCGAGCAGGTGCTGAATGTGGTGGTGCCGGTATTGCCGCGCATCAGCAATCACACTGATTTCGACCCGCTGCGCTTGCATCCGCAGGTGAATCTGCAATTTGTCGGCCCCGGTCAGCCGATCCCTGCGGCGGACCTGATTATCCTGCCCGGCTCGAAAAGCGTGCGCAGCGATCTGGCATTCTTACGCAGCCATGGCTGGGATATCGCCATCGCCCGGCACCTGCGCTATGGCGGCAAGGTGTTGGGCATTTGTGGCGGCTTGCAGATGCTCGGTCAGCAGTTGCATGACCCGCTGGGGCTCGAAGGTGCGCCCGGTTCCAGTGCCGGTCTGGGCTTGCTGGACATCAATACCGTGCTGGAAGAGCAGAAACAACTGCGCAATGTGCGTGGCCATCTCGCACTGGAAGACGCGCCCGTGAGCGGTTACGAAATTCACGCGGGGGTGACCACTGGCGCTGGCGCGGCGCTGGAGCATGCCGCCGTGCGCCTTGATGATGGTCGCCATGACGGTGCACAGAGTGCCGACGGGCAAATTCTAGGCACCTACCTGCACGGCCTGTTCGAGTCGCCGCCAGCGTGTGCTGCATTACTGCGCTGGGCGGGCCTGGAGAACGTGCAGCACGTCGACTACCACGCGCTGCGCGAACGCGACATCGAGCGACTGGCGGACCTGGTGGAGAACCACTTGGACGGCGCGCTTTTGCGAACCCTGTGTGGTTTGGACGGTGCTGGTTTGGAGGGCAACTGACATGCTGCAACTGATTCTAGGCGGCGCTCGCTCGGGCAAAAGTCGATTGGCTGAGCAGTTGGCCACCCAAAGCGGCCTCGACGTCATCTATATCGCCACCAGTCAGCCGTTGGATGGCGAAATGAGCCAGCGCGTGGCAATCCATCGTCAACGTCGTCCTGACAGCTGGGGCCTGATTGAAGAACCGCTCGAACTGGCCCGTGTACTGGTCGAGCAGGCCAGTGCCGGGCGTTGCCTGTTAGTGGATTGCCTGACCTTATGGCTGACCAATCTGCTGATGCTCGAAGACCCTGAACGTCTGGCCCTCGAGCGCGAGACGTTGTTGAACTGCCTTGCCGGGTTGCCCGGTGAAATCATTTTTGTCAGCAACGAAACCGGGATGGGCGTCGTGCCCCTCGGTGAGCTGACTCGCCGTTATGTCGACGAAGCCGGCTGGCTGCATCAAGCCCTGGCCGAACGTTGCCAGCGCGTGGTGTTGACCGTCGCTGGCCTGCCCTTGACCTTGAAAGGACCCGCAATATGAACAATTCCTGGTGGCTGAAACCCGCGCAGGCAATCAATAGTCAGGCGCGTGAAGAGGCCCTGGCCCGTCAGCAGCAGTTGACCAAACCGGCCGGCTCCCTCGGGCAGCTGGAACGGGTAGCGGTGCAACTCGCCGGGCTGCAGGGGCGACTCAAACCCTGCGTCGATAACCTGTGGATCGCTATTTTTGCGGGTGATCATGGCGTGGTTGCAGAAGGGGTTTCGGCTTTTCCGCAGGAAGTCACCGGACAAATGCTGCATAACTTCGTGACCGGCGGTGCGGCAATCAGCGTGCTGGCGCGTCAGCTTTCGGCGCAGCTGGAAGTGGTCGATCTGGGCACGGTATCGCCATTGAACCTGCCGGGCGTCCGGCATTTGCAGTTGGGCGCGGGCACCGCGAACTTCGTCGAAGGCCCGGCAATGACCGAGGCGCAGGGGTTGCTCGCGCTGGAAGCCGGGCGCGACAGTGTTCGCCGTGCATTGGCGTCGGGCGCGGAGCTGTTTATTGGCGGCGAGATGGGCATCGGCAACACTGCGGCGGCCAGCGCATTGGGGTGCGCCTTGCTCGAATGCCGGGCGCAGTTGCTGGTCGGGCCGGGCACTGGGCTCAATGCGGCGGGCGTCACGCACAAAGCGTTGGTCATCGAGCGCGCGCTGGCGCTGCATTCTGAGCATGCCGGCGATCCGCTGCGCACTTTGTTCTGTCTGGGTGGCTTCGAGATTGCAGCGTTGGTCGGTGCCTACCTGGCCTGTGCTCAGGAAGGTATCGCGGTGCTGGTCGACGGCTTTATTTGCAGTGTTGCGGCCTTGGTTGCAGTGCGCTTGAATCCATCGTGTCGCGACTGGCTGTTGTTTGGCCACCGTGGCGCCGAGCCGGGTCACCGGCATTTATTGGAAACCTTGCAGGCCGAACCCTTGCTCGACCTTGGCTTGCGCCTGGGTGAAGGCAGCGGCGCAGCGTTGGCCGTACCTTTGCTGCGTCTGGCCTGTGAGCTGCACAACGGCATGGCGACGTTTGCCGAAGCAGCAGTGGCGGATCGCCCGGCATGACCTTGCGTCTGGATCTGCTGCGTCATGGCGAAACCGAGCTCGGCGGTGGCCTGCGTGGCAGCCTGGACGACGCTCTGACCGCCGCTGGCTGGGCGCAGATGTGCGCGGCGGTGGCGGAGGCCGGCCCTTGGGATCGAATCGTCAGTTCGCCGCTGCAACGCTGTGCACGCTTTGCCCAAGAGCTGGCTGACCAGTTGGCATTGCCGCTGCACATGGACGCTGATCTGCAGGAGCTGCACTTCGGTGAATGGGAAGGGCGCAGCGCTGCGCAACTGATGGAGACCGATGCTGAGAGCCTGGGGCTGTTCTGGGCCAATCCTTATGCGTTTACCCCGCCCAAGGCTGAACCGCTGACGGCGTTTTCCGCGCGGGTATTGGCGGCGGTCGAGCGACTGCATCAGGCCTATGCCGGTCAGCGTGTGTTGCTGATCAGCCACGGCGGGGTGATGCGCCTGTTGCTGGCTCAGGCCCGGGGTTTACCGCGTGAGCAGTTGCTTCAGGTTGAAGTCGGGCATGGCGCACTGCTGACGCTTCAGGTCGGCAGCGGCTGCGTGTTGAGCGAATGAACCTGTCGCCCTTCTGGATTGCCCTGCAGTTTCTCAGCAGCCTGCCCATTCGCCTGCCGGGCATGCCGGAGCCGCAAGCATTAGGGCGGTCGTTGTTGTTCTATCCGGTGGTGGGGCTGCTGTTCGGGCTGCTGCTGATGGGCCTCAATGCGCTGTTGAGCGGTACGCCGTCGATGTTGCACGCGGCCTTGCTGCTGACCGCCTGGGTGTTGCTCAGCGGTGGCCTGCACCTGGACGGACTGGCCGACAGCGCTGATGCCTGGCTCGGTGGCTTTGGTGACCGCGAACGCACCCTGAGCATCATGAAAGACCCGCGTAGCGGGCCGATTGCGGTCGTGACCCTGGTGCTGGTGCTGCTGCTTAAATTCTGCGCGCTGCTGGCAGTGATCGAACACCCGCACAGCGTGGCTTTATTGCTGGCCCCATTGATCGGGCGCAGCGCCATGCTCGCCTTGTTTCTGGGCACACCGTATGTGCGGGCGGGTGGTTTGGGGCAAGCACTGGCCGATCACCTGCCACGTACGCTGGGCAAGCAGGTTTTGCTGGCGAGCGCAGTAGGGGGCGTGTTACTGGCGGGAGTGAACGGCCTGATCGCCCTGTTGGTGGCGTGTATCAGCTTCTTCTGGCTACGGCACCTGATGCTGCGCCGACTCGGCGGCACCACCGGCGACACCGCCGGCGCGCTTCTGGAGTTGCTGGAAGTGGTAGTGCTGGTGGTGTTGGCGTTGGTTTGACGTATCTGGTCTGGCACACAAGGCGTGTATCGGTCTTTTGTATTGTCCACATCTCCCTCTCATTGACACCCGTCGCACCCAGCGCGTAGCTTCGCTCGTTTGTACGACGGGCATAGACGCCTACTTTGCAGGGCTTGATGAGCGAGCCGGAGAATAAAAATGACATCGGTCTGGCGTACCAGTGGTTGGATTTTGCTGGGGAGTGCGTTGATCCTCGCGTTGTCCCTGGGTGTGCGGCATGGCTTCGGTCTGTTTCTGGCGCCCATGAGCGCCCAGTTCGGTTGGGGGCGTGAGGTATTTGCCTTTGCGATTGCGTTCCAGAACCTGATCTGGGGCCTGGCCCAGCCGTTCGCGGGCGCACTGGCGGATCGTTTCGGCGCTGCGAAAGTGGTGTTTGTCGGTGGGGTTCTTTATGCCGTGGGCCTGGCCTGCATGGGCATGGCCGATTCGCCGTTGTCGCTGTCCCTGAGCGCCGGAGTATTGATCGGTATCGGTTTGTCCGGCACCTCGTTTTCGGTGATTCTGGGCGTGGTCGGTCGAGCGCTGCCACCCGAGAAGCGCAGCATGGGCATGGGCATCGCCAGTGCTGCCGGTTCATTCGGTCAATTCGCCATGTTACCCGGCTCCCTCGGGCTGATTGGCTGGCTTGGCTGGTCGGGGGCATTGCTGGTGCTGAGCGTGCTGGTAGCGATGATCCTGCCGCTGGTGGCGATGATCAAAGACGTGCCGACGCCGCTCACCGGAGGCGAACAAACCCTGCGTGAAGCCCTGCATGAAGCCTGTACCCACTCGGGTTTCTGGCTCTTGGCCCTGGGATTTTTTGTCTGCGGATTTCAGGTGGTCTTCATCGGTGTACATCTGCCAGCGTACCTGGTTGATCAACACCTGCCCGCCAAAGTCGGCACCACGGTGCTGGCCCTGATTGGCCTGTTCAATATCTTCGGCACCTACACGGCCGGCTGGCTGGGCGGGCGCATGTCCAAGCCGCGCTTGCTGACCAGCCTGTACCTGATTCGCGCCGTGGTGATTGCCTTGTTCCTGTGGGTGCCGCTGAGTGAGACCACGGCGTACCTGTTTGGCGTCTCCATGGGCTTGCTATGGCTATCGACCGTACCGCTGACCAACGGTACGGTCGCCACCCTGTTCGGGGTGCGCAACTTATCGATGCTCGGTGGTATCGTCTTCCTGTTCCACCAATTGGGTGCCTTCCTCGGTGGCTGGTTGGGTGGGGTGGTGTATGACCGCACGGGGAATTACGATTTGATCTGGCAAGTATCGATCCTGCTCAGCCTGTTGGCTGCCGCCCTGAACTGGCCGGTGCGCGAGCGGCCGGTGGCGCGGCTGCAGGTTCAGGGCGTGGTGCTGTGAACAGCGTCTGGCCTTGGCTCGGCGGTATAGCCCTCGGGTTTTTGCTGCTGGCGCTGGTGTGGTGGGGCTGGCAGCACGTCGGTCTGGGAGCACTGCAATTGGGCATGAGCACTTGCTAGGCATCACCTGTGGTGACGCGAATCTAGCTTTTCAGACACATTGACCTCTATCGAAGTTTTGGGATGCTGTCATGACAATTCGCTGGTGTTCGATTCCCGTTTTACTGCTGATGATGGGCGGTCCCGTGTTGGCTGCCGGGTGCCCGCCACTGCTGCAAGGCGAGCCGCCAAAATTGCGCGCCAAAGAGACTATCGACTTGTGTCAGCGTTTTGAGGGCAAGCCGCTGGTGGTGGTAAACACCGCAAGCTTCTGCGGTTTCGCCCCGCAGTTCAAAAGCCTTGAGGCCTTGAATCAACGTTACAAGGGGCAAGGTCTGGAAGTGATCGGCGTGCCCTCCAATGACTTCAAGCAGGAGTCAAAGGACGATGCGGAAACCGCCAAGGTCTGCTACGTCAATTACGGCGTGACCTTCACCATGACCGATCCTCAGCAGGTCAAAGGCCCGAATGCCACCCACCTGTTCAAAGTGCTGGCGGAGCAGAGCAGCGAGCCACGCTGGAACTTCTATAAATACGTGATCGACCGTCAAGGTAACGTGATCGCCCATTTTTCCAGCCTGACCAAACCCGATGATGCCGCTTTTATTGCGGCTGTCGAGAAAGCCATCGCGTCAAAACCCTGATGGCCTGAACCTCAAGCCGCGACCATGAAAAAGCCCTGCATCCATCACAGATGCAGCGCTTTTGCGTATTCGGCTGGCGAGCCTTTCAGCTCGCTGCGAATGGGCTCATCAGAAGCGGTAAGTCACAGACGTACCGAAACCGTGGGCGCTGTTGTTGTAGGTGGAGCTGTAGGTGCCCTTGGTCGGGCTGGCCAGATTGACGGTGGTGTCTTCTTCCTTGAGGTAGGAGTAAGCCACGTCGATGGTCAGATCGTCTGTCGGGCTATAACCAGCGCCGAAGCTGATGATTTTGCGGTCGCCAGTCGGGATGCGCGGGGAGCGGTTGGTGTCGTTGGTAGGCGACTGGTCAACCGAGAAGCCGGTGCGCAGGGTCCACTGCTTGTTGAGCTTGTACGCGGCACCGATGGCGTGCGCCCAGGTGTCGTGCCAGTTCTGCTCTTCGGTGATCGTGCCGATCGGGCCTGCGCTGCCACCCAATGCCGCTGCGACACCGCTGTTCTTCACGGTGATGTCTTGCAAACGGCTCCAGCGGGTGTAGGTGGTACCCGCGTAGAGGGTCCAGTCGTCGTTCAGTTCGTGAGTGACCGAAAAGTCCGTGGATTCAGGTGTCTTGAGGCTGAGCGAAGCGTCGTACTTGCTGCCGCTGTACGGACCAAAGCCTGCGCCATCAATTTCGGTGTGGCCATCAAGTTTGAAGTCGACCATCGAGTGGTAGGTCAGGCCTACACGGGTGTGGTCAGTGACTTGAGCGAGGATACCGATGTTGTAACCAAGGGCGGTGTCGTTACCCTTGATCTTGACCTGGCCGTCAGGGCCTACGCCAGCACGGGTTACTGTCGGGGTGGCCGAGGTCAATTCGCCGTCGATACGGTTGATGGTCGGACCAAAACCGATGGAGATTTTGTCGTTGAACGCATAGCTGACGGTAGGCTGCAAAGTAACGACTTTCACGTCACTCTTTTTACCGTAGTAGCGACCCGCGAAGCCATGTTCATACTGGGTGACCAGACCGAATGGGGCGTAAATGCCGACACCGAAGGTCCAGTGATCATCGATGGGCTTGACGTAGTAACCCATGGGTACGGCGATGAGTGGAACCATATCGCCATCATTGCTGCCGCCGAATGGACGGCCGACACCGTCATGGATATCGGTTTTTGCGTCGAGAACTACAGCGCCCAGGCTGACCTGCTCACGCTTGATGCGCGACATACCGGCAGGGTTACCGAACACAGTGCTGGCGTCTTCGGCAGAAGAGGAGCGACCGGCGAAACCAGTGCCCATGCCGCTGACGCTCTGCTCGTTGACCGCGAAGCCTGAGGCAAAAACTTGAGTGGATACCATGCCGATGGCGAGGCTAAGTGTGGTCTTGAGCATTACTTTTTTCATTATTAGAACTCCGTGTTGATCACCGGGCGGAAATTACCAACATTTTCGCCTAAGCGCCATAGCCTGAATGGCCCGAGATAGAGCCTTCTTGTAGGACAATTTACCCAAGTGCGTCGATCTGCAGCGATCTTGCAGCTGAAGAAAACCCTTAGGCAACGTGATGAAGGGGGGCTACGCAGGAGTGCCAAGCCGCAGTGAAATCGCGTAAGCGACCCTGTGGCTGGAAGGTTTGGCGCCAAATTCTTGCCATGGCCAGCACGTCGTCTTCAGCGGGCAAGGGTTTACCTTGTGCCTCGATCAACAGCCAGGCGATGGCGGTGGCATAACGCAGATTAACGGTCAGTTCCAAGTGCGGCCCCTTGAGAAATGCGTGCTGACTGGCAAGGCCTCGAACGAGACTGGCTCGTTCCGGGTCCAGTGCCAGGTAGTCATCCCAGAGATGCTGGTGACGAACTTCGGTGATGCGGTACAGCCCATGAGCGCGCCGGCTGTCCAGTGCTTCGCCGAGTGCCGATTGGCTGGCGGCGACACCGAGCAGCAAGGATTCGGCAGTAGAGCAATAGCGGCCGAGATAGATCAGCGTGGGGCGGATCACATATCGACACAGTTCACTGGCGGCGATTCCCATAAAGCCCTCGTTACATCCCTTGTAAAACAATTAGGGCCGGCGAGGCCGTGGCGCGTGGCAGCGGTGAATCGGATCAGGCTCGCCGGAAGCAGCCAAGGCCGCTTGAGTTGAAGTGTAGTGTCATATTTCGAACGTAAAGGGCTGTTTTTAAAATATTTGTGCCAGCGGGTTCTGGCGCATATATCCCTTAGTGCTTAGCTCATGCTTATTGCTTGGGTGATAAAGGAACACATATCCAGGCGCAAAGCAGGCCGTTGGAAACTGCAAGTCCAGCCGCACGGCAAATCGCAGGCAATAAAAAACCTCGCTTGCAAGGGCGAGGTTTTTTGGTGGAGCGTTTCAGCCAGCGGCTGGCATTCCGTCAGGCAACCAGTGCCTGGCGTGTACGCTCGATCACGGCTTGCAGCGGCTCGGCGCTGGAATACTGATCGGGGTACAGACGTTCGCTGTGACGAGCGATGCCGTGTTCGTTGACGATGGTGAAGCTGAAGCAGCCTTTGCGAGCGGCCATGATCAGGCAGTTCATTGGGGCGAATGCGCTGGTTAGAGTGCGAATGGCATTCTGAGTCTGGATATGAGTAGTCATAGTTATGGGTGTTTCCTACAAACGACACGGTATAAGACCGTGCAAAATAAAAACGTTCCAGTAAAACGCGGGCCAGTGCAAAGCACGGCGGGGCGAAGAACCTGACTGGAACAAAGCAGACAGTTTGAAGCGCGCTTTATCGTATGGCGCTTGGGCTGACTGGTAGGTACTTAGGAGGGCAGGCAACACAACAAGGGCAAAGGTTCGAGGCCCGGGGTGAAGTTCCTGATCAATCTGCAGGTTGGTTGAGTCAGGGCACGAGAGCTGCGCTACACCCTTCCCGTCATTGAGGAAGGCCGTGTGTCGAGTTCATGCCTGGAAACCATCGAGGTGGTCGATCCCGTGTGGTCGGCAACACTTTCACATTGGAAAAGCGCTTACCGGGGGACTGTTTCGACCATAATTGACTTTCAGCTTGGTACTAACTGCCGCGATGATAGCGGATCGAGTCCTGGATTGGAAGCCAGCTAATCAAATTAATTGCAGGTGCGTGTGGCTGGCTGTGGTAGGGGTAATGCCGTCTACCGAGTTTTATGCAAATGTTCGGTCAAAACGAGGGTCGCGTTATAACCGCCAGTGATCGAGTTGTACACACTGGGGCGACAACCTGTCATGCCACTGTCACATCCGATCCCAAGCGCTTGATTTCTTGTGGTGAATTATTAAGTCAATGAAAAACATCGTTTTTTTTCATTGGTGAAAAAAGCGTCAGTTTGAACGCAGGCCACGTTCTATAGGCGTTTGCGAAGGTTCACGGTGGGTTGTCCACTGAGTTATCCACAGCTTCTGTGGATTGTCCCGAGCGCTTGCTCTAGTCCGCGGGTGCCATGGGTGACGTAGGGAAATTCGCAAAATTCCCCGTGGAAATGATCGTTTATCAATGGCGCCCGCTATTTCTTTTTGGAATTAATCGGCTCGGATAAGGGCACCGACTGTCGCCCTGGCGGACTGTTCTAAGCATAATGCCCGGCACGCTGCCCCTCAGCGCATAGACGTTATAACCCCCGGAGTTTTTATGGCATTTGACCTGACCAGCCTGCTGCTTGGCCTTGCTGGCGCGGCATTGCCCTTGCTGGCCTTGGCTTGGCAGTTGCAGCGGCGGCTGGCGCAGCAGCAGGCCGACGCGGCGCTGCTCGACGAGCGTCTGAGTACTGCGCAGTTGGCTCAAGATGGCCTTGGCGCCCAGCTCGACGCCAGCCGTGACGAAATCAGTGACCTGAGCCACGCCAATGCGGCCAAACAGGCTGACCTCGCGGCGGTGCGCCGGGAAGTCGAACTGCTGCGTCAGGAGCGCGATAACGCCCACGAAACCGCTCAAGACTGGAGTCTGGAGCGTGCCAGCAAAGAAGCCGAGCTGCGCCGTCTTGACGCGCACTGTGCATCGCTGAGCGCCGAATTGCGCGAACAGCAGGAAAGCCATCAACAGCGCCTGAGTGATCTGCAAGGGTCGCGTGATGAATTGCGTGCGCAGTTTGCCGAGCTGGCCGGGAAGATCTTCGATGAGCGCGAACAGCGGTTCGCCGAGACCAGCCAGCAGCAGTTGGGGCAGTTGCTCAATCCGTTGAAAGAGCGGATTCAGTCCTTCGAAAAACGCGTTGAAGAAAGCTATCAGCAGGAAGCTCGCGAGCGTTTCTCGCTGGGCAAAGAGCTTGAGCGTCTGCAGCAGCTCAATCAACGCTTGAGCGATGAAGCCACCAACCTGACGCGCGCACTCAAGGGCCAGAAGACCCAGGGTAATTGGGGGGAATTGATTCTTGAGCGGGTGCTTGAGCATGCAGGGCTGGAAAAAGGGCGTGAATACCAGACGCAGGTCAGTCTCAAAGGCCCGGACGGTGAGCGCTTTCAGCCGGATGTGCTGATTATGTTGCCCGGCGACAAGCAAGTGGTAGTCGATGCCAAGGTCAGTCTCACCGCTTACCAACAGTATGTCAGCGCCGATGACGAGGTGATTGGTCAAGCCGCGTTGAAGCAGCATGTGCTGTCCTTGCGCAACCATGTCAAAGGCCTGTCGGGCAAGGATTACAAGCGACTCGAAGGTTTGCACAGCCTGGACTTTGTGTTGCTGTTCGTGCCCATCGAAGCGGCCTTTTCCGCCGCGTTGCAAGCGGAGCCAAACCTGTTTCAGGAGGCGTTCGATCGCAACATCGTGATCGTCAGCCCGACCACCTTGCTTGCCACCTTGCGCGTGATCGACAGCCTGTGGAAGCAGGAACGTCAGAGCCAGAACGCGCGGGAAATCGCTGAGCGGGCAGGCTGGCTGTACGACAAGTTCGTGTTGTTCATCCAGGACCTGGACGAAGTCGGCAACCGCCTGCAACAGCTGGACAAAGCTTATGGGGCCGCCCGCAACAAACTCACCGAAGGGCGCGGCAACCTGGTCAGCCGCAGCGAGCAACTGAAGCTACTGGGTGCTCGCGCCAGTAAAAACCTGCCAGCGGACCTGCTTGAAAGGGCGATGACCGATGACGACGGGGTGGTGCAGTTGCCTGAATGATCCTGAGTGGAAGCGAATTCATTCGCGAAGACCCTCTCCCTGTCGTAATTGATTCTTTTAAATAAACCAATGTCGCTTTTGCCCACACATTTTTCGACCGATTGATCAATAATTCACAACATTTTGCCTATCTGGATCTGCCATGTTCAGCCTGTATCACGTTCAATCATGAGTGCGCCGCGTAAAAGTGCCGATGCTTTTGCCTTGCAAGTCATGCTGGGCCTCTGCCTGATCTGGGGCGTGCAACAAGTGATGATCAAGTGGGCTGCGCCGGATATAGCGCCCATCATGCAGGCTGCTGGTCGCTCGGGTATTGCCGCGCTGCTGGTGGGCATTCTTATGGTCTGGCGCGGTGGTCTGCGGCACATGAGCAGTACCTGGCGCGGCGGTCTACTCGCCGGAGCCTTGTTTGCACTCGAGTTCCTGTTTATCTCCGAGGGCCTGCAATTGACCTCGGCGGCACACATGTCGGTGTTTCTTTATACCGCTCCGGTATTCACTGCGTTGGGTCTGCACTGGCTGCTGCCCAGCGAACGCTTGCGCACCTTGCAATGGATGGGCATTTTTCTCGCGTTCGCAGGCATCACCACAGCCTTTGTTGGCGGCCTGTCATTGAATGGCATGGACCGCAATATGCTGATCGGCGACGCACTGGGTGTTCTTGCGGGCATGGCGTGGGGCGCAACCACGGTGGTGGTGCGGGCGTCGCGGCTGTCTGAAGCGCCGGTGACGCTGACCTTGTTCTATCAACTGATGGTCGGCTTTGTCGCCTTGTTGCTGATTGCCGTCAGCAATGGTCAGGTCAGCCACGTGACCCTGACGCCTGTTGCAGTCGCCAGCGTGCTGTTTCAGGCGCTGGTTGTTTCCTTCTTCAGTTATTTGATCTGGTTCTGGTTGCTGCGCCGTTACCTGGCATCAAATCTGGCGGTGTTCTCATTCATGACACCGCTGTTTGGCGTGACCTTCGGCGTGCTTCTGCTTAGTGAACCGTTGAGCTTCAACTTCGTGATCGGGGCAGTATTGGTGCTGTTGGGGATTACGCTGGTCAGCGGCGAGCAGTGGATACGTCGCCGTTTTAAGCCCAGGGCTTGATTGACCACGTGATCAGAAAATCCGGGCTTACCTCTCAGTGACAGCCTCCTTGGGCCATGAAACGACGAGCGCTACGTAAAATGAGTTTATATGTCACAAATTCTTTTCCGCGACGCTCTGTAGCAGGCGTAAAGTAGATACCGGCACTATGATGAATAAGACGCGGCTAGCTGATGTCAGTCGTTGAGTATTTCCCTGAAGGGGGGCGTGATGAACAGTAAATTGCAAGAATGGCTCCATGACCTCGGAGTTGCCTTGGGCCTGATCGAACGGCCAAAACTCCAGCCCATTCCTATCCGCACTGATGATGAACGGCGGCGCCCGCGTCGGTAAGTTATCGACGGTTTCATTATTACAGTGCTTCATCTGCTGGCATTAAAAAGGCCCGGTTTCGCTGTTGACTAAATCAATCGCAGAACCAGGCCACTACGTTCTTGTCTCTCGCAAAAAAACCTTTGAGTTTCAGTCGTTTGTGCTTAGCACCAGGATCACGTCGACCAGAATTTGCAGGGTCAGATGCTCTGGTACTTTATAGATTCGGTCTTTGATGCGGGCCGGGAAGATGATGTCGAAATCAAATTCCAGCTGGTCGAGTAAATCCTCTACCTCGAGATCGTCCAGCGCCAAGTCCCTGAGCGTTGCGTTTTCGCGTATCTCGGACTTATCGATCAGCATGACACCCAAGGTGTTGTAGACGCGCTGCTGAATGTCTGGCCGCTCCATGAAAGCCCCTGTTTCTGCGATGTCCAGAGAGTTAACCCGGTACTGCCGAAACCAGGGCATCGTGCGCGGCCTATAGCATGGGTAGGCCACTACTCCATCAGGCTAGCTCAATCCGCGGTGTATCAGGTGTCGGAGATTTACCTGGCCGCGTGGTCACGCATCCACTGGTCAATCAACTCCCGCAGGCGCTCCCCTGAAAAGCTCGGGAAGTGGCCGCCGTGCACGGTGCGGATCGGCAACTGACGCAGGCGCTGCAGGCTGGTGGCGTAGTCGTCCAGGTTGGAATGATAGGCGTCCTCGATCAGCGGGCCGTCGTAGACGATATCGCCGCTGAACAGAGTGCCCGTTGCGGCTTCCCACAGGCTGATGCCGCCCGGCGAATGCCCTGGCGTGTGCAGCACCTGCAAGACCCGGTTGCCCAGATCAAGCACGTCGCCTTCTTCGATCAAACGTGTGGCAGGCGCGGCTTTGACCCGGTATTCGGCGTAGCACAACGGGCAGTCGGGGTGTGCTTCGAACATGTCATCGCCGACGAAGGCGGTGGCCAAGGTGTTGTCGCCATCGGGTTCAGCGAGAATCTGCGCTTCGGCAGGGTGTACCAGCCGTTCAGCGAACTCATGATGACCGGCAATGTGGTCGAAATGGCAGTGGCTGGCCACGGCCAGCAAGGGCCGCTCTGTCAGCCACGGCAACTGCTCGCGCAAGCTGACCAGTCCGGAGCCGCTGTCGACCAACAGGTCTTTGTCGCGCCCCCGGATATGCCACAGATTGCAGCGATAGAAGGGCCGGATATAGGGCTCATGAATCAGGCTGACGCCATCACTCATAGGCTTCACTTCAAACCATGTGTCGCGGCTGACGATTTTCATCGAGGTCTTTTCCTCTGCGCCAAAAAAAAGCGGGTGGAACGCCAAGCGTGCCACCCGCTCAAGGTAATCCAGATTCAGGCCGCGCGGGGCTTGACCGTATTCGCCATTGCCACGGGGCGAGTTGACAGCTTCGTGACCACCACGAAGCTGATCAAACCGACCGACAGGCTGTAGTAGATCGGGGTGTTGGCGTCGAAACCATCCTTGAGCATGAACGCCAGTGCAGTCAGGAAGCCCAGTGCCATGCTGGTGATCGCCCCCGAGGTGGTCGCCCGCTTCCAGTAGATTGCGCCGATCAATGGAATCAGCATGCCGCCCACCAGCAGGTTATAGGCCAGGGTCAGGGCGCTGATCACATCGTTCACGACCAGCGCGATGGCGAGTACCACAAGGCCGGTGAGCAGGGTAAACAGGCGGTTGATGCCCAGGCTCGACTGTTTGCCGCCGCGCAGGCGTGGCAGCAGGTCTTCGGTCAGGGTCGTCGATGCGGCGAGCAAACCGGCGCTGGCGGTGGACATCATGGCGGCCAGGGCTGCGGCGATGACCAGGCCACGCAAGCCGTCGGGCAACGAGACTTTAACGATGGCGGCGAAGGCGTTGTTGACGTTGTCCAGGTCCGGCAGCAAGACATGAGCGGCCATGCCAATCAGGGCGCAGGCCAGACCGTAAAAAATGCAGTAAACCCCGGCGATGGAGCCCGCGTACTTGGCGATCTTGTCAGTGCGTGCAGTGAACACACGCTGCCAGATGTCCTGGCCGATCAGGATGCCGAAGAAGTAGATCAGGAAGTACGTGATGATGGTGTCCCAGCCGATGGTGGTCCAGCTGAAGCTCGACGCTGGCAGCTTGGCGACCAGTTGATCCCAGCCGCCAACGCGGTACAGGCAGATCGGCAACAGGATGAACATCAGGCCAACGGTCTTGATCACGAACTGAACGATGTCGGTCAGGGTCAACGACCACATGCCGCCAATCGCCGAATACACCACCACGACACCGCCGCCGAGCAATACCGATACCCAGAACGGTAAACCGAACAGCACTTGCATCACGGTGCCGATGGCGAGGATCGAGGTCACGCCGATCATCAGTGCATACGCCAGCATGATCACCGCGCTGGCCTGACGGGCCATCGGGTTATAGCGTTTTTCCAGCACTTGGGTAACGGTGAAAATGCGCAGTTTGAGCAGTGGTTTGGCGAGAAAAAGGTTCAGCGCGATGATCCCCAGACCCAAGGCCGCGCACAGCCAGAAACCGGAAATCCCGTGCACATACCCCAAACGTACGGTGCCGACGGTGGACGCGCCGCCGAGGACGGTGGCTGCCATGGTGCCCATGTACAGGGTGGGGCCCAGGTTACGTCCGGCGACCAGATAGTCTTCGTGGGTTTTTGCTTTGCGCATGCCGTACCAGCCGAGCACCAGCATGCCAGCGGCATAAATGAGGACGACGAAAATATCTAAAGCCATGGAGGGTTTCCTATTATTT
>NZ_LT607429.1:0-37016 GCF_900095225.1 Pseudomonas sp. UMAB-08 | reverse complement strand
CCGCGAGCGTTGATGGATCAGACGGTTTGTCGCAGTGTGGCGGTATCAGCGGCTTTGTTGTCTTGGCGGCGTGGGTCGGTGGGCGCATACACCAGCGATGTTTCCGGGAACAGGCTCAGCAGCAGAAAGTACATCACCGACGCCAGGCCGAGGGTCACGGGCAGGCTGATGTCGATACCTTGCGCCAGATTGCCCAGCGGGCCTACGAATTGCCCCGGCAGGTTGACGAAGCACAGGCCCACCAGCGCGCTTGGGATCCAGGCGCCCAGGCCACGCCAGTTCCAGCCGTGGGTGAACCAGTAGCGGCCACCTTTTTCACCGCGGGTGAACACTTGCAGATCGTCCGGGCAATAGAAACCGCGACGCACCAGCAGGCCGATGATCATGATCACCATCCAGGGCGTGGTGCAGGTGATGATCAGCACGGCGAAGGTCGATACGCTCTGCACCAGGTTGGCAGCGAAGCGGCCAATGAAGATGAAGGCAATCGACATCACGCCGATCAGCAAGGTGGCTTTGACCCGTGACAACGCCCGTGGAAACACGCTGGACATGTCCAGGCCTGTCCCATACAGCGAAGTGGTGCCAGTCGACATCCCGCCGATCACCGCGATCAGGCACACCGGCAAGAAGAACCAGGTCGGTGAAACGGCCAGTAGACCGCCGACATAGTTATTCGCCGCAATGTAATCAGGTGCTTTGATTGCCACGATGGTCGCCGTGGCCAGGCCAAACAGAAACGGAATCAGCGTGGCAGCCTGAGCGATGATCACGGCCAGCATGATTCTGGTTTTCGACGTCTCGCGCGGAATATAACGCGACCAGTCTCCGAGGAACGCGCCGAAAGAAATCGGGTTGCTCATGGCGACCAGCGCAGAACCGATAAAGGCTGCCCAGAAACCTTCTTTGCCCAGGCTGACGCTGCCGGCAAAGTTGATGTCGAAAGGGCCGGCGAAGGCGAAGATGCCCAGCAGGAATAACAGGCTGGCGCTCCACACGGCGATCTTGTTGACCCACAGCAGGAAGCGGAAGCCATAGATGCACACGGTCAGCACCAGAATCGCGAACAAGCCGTAGGCCAGGCCCAGGGTCAGGTCGTTTTCCGGAAGGCCGATCAAGCGCTTGGCGCCGCCGATCAAGGCATCGCCCGAACTCCATACCGACAGCGAGAAGAACGCGATAGCGGTCAACAGCGACAGGAACGAACCGACGATTCGCCCGTGCACACCGAAATGCGCGCCGGAAGAGACCGCGTTGTTGGTGCCATTGATCGGACCGAACAGGCCCATGGGTGCCAGGATGATCGAGCCGACCAGTACGCCCAGCACAATCGCCCAGACGCCGGCCTGAAAAGACAGGCCGAACAGCACCGGGAAACTGCCGAGTACGGCGGTCGCAAAGGTATTGGACCCACCAAAAATCATCCGGAACAGGTCGCGGGGTGTCGCGGTACGTGCGTGATCGGGGATCTGTTCAACCCCGAACGTCTCGATGCTGTTGATGCTTTGGTCGTTGTTGTTGTTATTCATGATCTGCTCCGATCATTTCATTGGGCTAAGGAGGTGGCAGCCTTAAGGGAGTGCGGACAAGTGTTCGTGGCAGGCCAGCCAACGGCCTTTCTGTTGTTTTTCAGTGGATTGTTGTCGGCGGAACACAATGGTTTCGCGCTCTTGGCTAAGGCTTTGCTCCCCTTGCATGCGCAGCTCGGTGGCAACGTCATGGATAAAAATCGCGACGTCGCCTTGCAGGCTGACGTGAGCATTACTGGAAACGCAGCGGAGTACTTCAAACCCCTCCAACCGCCAGCTGTCCCACAACGCCTGATAGGCATCGCGCGACAACAACGGTTGTTCGAGGGTGTAAAACACGAAGCTCGCATCGGTGCTGAAGGCGCCGAAGTAGGCTTCGCGATCATTTTTGGCAAACGCCGTCACCAGGTCGGCGGCGGCTTGCAGGACATCATCACGGTCGCTCATGGTCATCCCTCAGCGGTGCACAACGCCGGGGAGTACGCAGAGCATTTCGTACAGCAAGTTAGCGCCCAGCAGCGAGGTATTACCGGTGGTGTCGTAAGGCGGCGAGATTTCTACCAGATCGCAACCGATCAGGTCGAGGCCCTGGCAGCCACGGATGATTTCAATTGCCTGGATAGTCGTCAGGCCGCCGATTTCAGGGGTGCCGGTGCCGGGTGCCCACGCGGGATCGATGCCGTCGATATCGAAGCTCAGGTACACCGGGCCGCCGCCGACTTTTTCACGGACTTCAGCCATCAATTGAGCGAGGGATTTGTGCCAGCACTCTTCCGCCTGGACCACACGGAAGCCCTGTTTGCGGCTCCAGTTGAAGTCTTCGGCGGTATAACCCTGAGCGCGCAGACCAATTTGCACCACACGATCACAATCGAGCAGGCCTTCTTCTACTGCGCGGCGAAAGGTTGTGCCATGGGCGATTTTCTCGCCAAACATGTGATCGTTGACGTCAGCGTGGGCGTCGATGTGTACCAGTCCGACCTTGCCATGCTTTTTGTGGATAGCACGCAGGATGGGCAGGGTGATGGTGTGGTCACCGCCCAGCGTCAGGGGGATGACATCGTGTTCGAGAATCTTGTCGTAGGACTCTTCGATGATGCGCACGGCATCCAGCAGGTTAAAGGTATTGATCGCCACGTCGCCGATATCAGCCACGGACAGGGAATCGAAAGGTGCAGCACCGGTGGCCATGTTGTACGGGCGAATCATGACCGACTCGGCGCGAATTTCGCGCGGTCCGAAACGGGTGCCAGGGCGTAGCGAGGTGCCAATGTCCAGCGGGACGCCAACAAAGGCGGCATCCAGGCCAGCAGCCGATTGCAGGTGGGGTAGACGCATCATGGTGGCGATGCCGGCGAAGCGCGGCATTTCGTTGCCGCCCAGTGGTTGGTGAAAAATCTTTTCCACGGGATTGCCTCATCGTTGTTGTGATTTAGGCGGATTTTGCAAAGTACGAAGGATTGAAAGAATCGCTGAGGCAAAATACTTAGTTCAGAGATTTCTAAACTATCGAGGGAATCACAGTTAGACTGTGCCGTACGCAACCTCTGTAGGCGCCGACTTGTCTGCGATAAGGTCGGAACGACCTTCCTGCGGTAGTGAATTCACCCTTTTTGCGAGCGCTGTGCACTCGATCACAGGCAAGCCAGCTCCTACAGGAGATTGAGCCAGGTCTGTAAATACCCGGAACCACCATGGCCAACGCGTTACCCGACCTGAAACTGTTGCGCATCTTCGTCAGCGTGGTGCGGCATCAGGGTTTTGCCAGCGCTCAGCAGGAACTCAACCTGTCGACCTCGGCCATCAGCACCTACATGAGTCAGCTCGAAGCGGCCTTGGGGCTGGTGTTGTGCCATCGTGGGCGGGGCGGTTTCAGCCTGACCAGCAAGGGCGAGTTGTTCCATCAGGAAACCCTGCGTCTGCTCGGTGAACTGGAGGATTTCGAGCAATACGCCGCCGCCCTCAAAGGCGAACTGCGTGGCACGCTCAATCTCGGGGTAATCGACTCCACTGTCAGTGACCGTGCGTTGCCGTTCGCTGAAGCCATTGGTGCCTACAGCCAGGAACATCCGGCGGTGCATTTGCACCTGTCAGTGATGAGTCCCTACGAATTGCAGCTCGGCGTGCAGGACAACCGGCTCGACCTGGCCATCGGCGCCTTTTCCACACGCATGAGCGGGCTGGTCTATCAGCCGTTGTACCGCGAGCAACACTGGCTGTATTGCAGCAATCGCCATCCACTGTTCACTGAGCGGCGCATCCCCGAACAAGTCATCACTCAGCAGCGCATGGTCGGACGTGGTTACTGGAGCCAGGCTGAGCTGGCGCGGCATGGCTTCAAGCACAGCGCTGCGACGGTGGAAAGTATGGAGGCACAGCTGATTCTGGTGCTGTCCGGCGCCTATATCGGCTACCTGCCGGAGCATTATGCGCAAGCCTGGGCAGACTCCGGTCATCTGCGGGTATTGCTGCCCGCGACGTTTGGCTATCAGGCGCCGTTCTCGATGATCGTGCGCCGTGGGCGCAGTCGCGAACCGTTGATCCAGACTTTCCGTGACTTGCTCAAGGCGCAGCTCAATCAGAGCTGAGGAGAACCTATGTCCCGTGCCCAATGCGCCCGCTGCCTGCGACCTGAAACTCATTGCCTGTGCGCGCTGATCCCGCACCTCGACAGCCGCACCCGGGTGTTGATTTTGCAGCACCCGAGCGAAGTCAATCACGCCCTGAACACCGCACGGCTGGCGGCGCTGGGTCTGAACAATGCCGAGTTGATTGTGGGTGAAGTGTTCGATGACTTGCCTGCGCTGTTGAACCCGCCCGGTTATCAGGCAAGGCTGCTGTTCCCCGCCGACGATGCGCAACCGTTAGAGGCTTACCGGAGCGAAGGCGGTGAGGCGGGAAGTACGTCGATGTTGTTGGTAGTGCCGGACGGCACCTGGCGTAAGGCGCGCAAGTTACTGCACCTCAATCCGCTGTTGGCGGCCTTGCCCCGGGTGACCCTGGCGCAAGCCGTGCCTTCACGCTATCGATTGCGCAAAGCGCCGGGGCCGGGTGCGTTGTCGACAGTAGAAGCCATTGTCCAGGCGTTGCAGACATTGGAGACGCCAAAAACGTTCGAGGCGCTATTGCGGCCTTTCGAGGCGCTTATCGACGGGCAAATTGCGGCGATGGGCGAGGACACCTATCAGCGTAACCATCTTTAAGCATCAGCCGTTCAGTGAGGACTGTTGCTGTTGCTCCGCCTTGATCCGCTGCATTCGCTGGATATAGGCATCGGTTTCACGCTCCGCATCGGTGCGGCTTGGGAACGGGCCTTCCAGGGTGTTTTCCCGGGTACTGAAAAAGTACTGCCCATTGACCAGCGAAACACGATCACAGCGGTAGTGGACGGTCGGGACTGGGTCTTGTGCGCGCTTTCCGAACATGGTCGTTTCCTGGGATTGGACGTAGTGGACAGCTGTGGTGGCGGACAAAGCCTAGTTTAAATCTTGCCAATAGCGGGCAGGAATACATCGGATAAGTGGCCGGCGGCCATCAATTAACACACTTTGCGGAAATCTCTGCGCACAACTGTCCCTGCGTCGCGGGCCAAACCGCGCCTAGAATGGCGGCTCTGCTGTACTGCCTTTTTACGGCTCGTTTATAGGATGCTCTGCGATGCATGTCTCTTCTGGGCGCTGGTTGTACGGCCTGTCACTGGCGTTGGTGACAGCGGTGCTGTGGGGCATCCTGCCAGTCAAGCTCAAGCAAGTATTGCAAGTGATGGATCCGGTCACGGTGACCTGGTTTCGGCTACTGGTTTCCGGTTCGCTGCTGTTTATCTGGCTGGCATCGGTGGGACGTCTGCCAAGCTTCAAAGTGCTGGGGCGCAAGGGCAAAGGGCTCGTGGCGCTTGCGGTCTGCGGGTTGGTGGGCAACTACGTGCTGTATTTGATCGGCCTTAAAATGCTCAGTCCGGGCACCACACAACTGGTGATCCAGATGGGGCCGGTCCTGCTGCTGATCAGCAGTATTTTCCTGTTCAAGGAGCGTTTCAGTCTGGGGCAGGGGGTAGGTTTATTGATCCTGCTGATCGGCTTTGGCCTGTTCTTCAATCAGCGGCTGATCGAGTTGCTGACCTCGCTGGGCGACTACACGGCCGGGATTCTCACGGTGCTGCTGGCGTCCGCTGTCTGGGCGTTTTATGGCTTGAGCCAGAAGCAGTTGCTGACGGTGTGGAACTCGCTGCAAGTGATGATGGTGATTTACCTGTTCTGCGCACTGCTGGTAACGCCGTGGGCGCATCCGATGGAGGCGTTGCAGTTGAGCCCGTTGCAAGGCTGGTTATTGCTGGCGTGCTGCTTGAACACGCTGGTGGCGTACGGTGCCTTTGCCGAAGCGCTGGCCCATTGGGAAGCGTCACGGGTGAGTGCGACGTTGGCGATCACGCCCTTGGTGACTTTTGCTTCCGTGGCGACCGCCGCCTGGTTGTGGCCTGACTATGTGCAGGCCGAAGACATTAATGGGTTGGGCTACAGCGGTGCGGTGCTGGTGGTACTCGGCTCGGCCCTCACGGCCTTGGGTCCCTCGTTGATGGCGGGCTTGCGGGCACGGCGGGCCAGAATGGCCGGTGTTTGATCGGTGTCGGGCGGAGCGTGTCGGCCCTTTCGCCAAGGCGTCCTGAAAAGGCCGCCTGCTAAACCCGGCCCAACTGCTCGGCCTCTCGCAACCATTTCTGTCGTTGCTCTTCAGACGAGCTGTGCACCGGGCCGAACTCTTTCAAACGCTGGGTTTTGATCCCGCAAAAATCCAGAATAGTGCGCACCATCTGCCGGTGCGCCGGGGCACCATAGACCCAGCGGAAGTAGCGCGGCGGGGTGTCCATGGTCACCAGTATCTCTGCGGTGCGCCCTCTGAGCAGCTCGTTCGACGGGTGTTTGCGACCGTGGGCCTTGAACGCAAAGCCGGGTAAAAATACCCGGTCGAAAAAGCCGCTGAGCAACGCTGGCAGGCCACCCCACCAGATGGGGTAAACAAACACCACGTGCTGGGCCCAATGAATCTGTCGTTGAGCCTCCAACAGGTCAGGCTCCAGGGTTTGGCTCTGTTCATAGCCGTAACGCAGCACCGGATCGAACTCCAACTCACCTAATTTGAGCATTCGCACCACATGCCCCTCGCTGCGTGCGCCTCGGGCATACGCTTCGCCCAATGCGTGGCAGAGGCTGATGGTTTTCGGCGTACCAAAAATCATCAGGATGCGTTTGCCGTCCCCTTCCAGTGGAGTGGCGCCGCTTTTCGGATCACCCATTGCTGCCCGCCTCCAGCATGTTTTCCGGACGCACCCAGGCGTCGAACTGTTCTTCGGTCAGATAACCCAATGCCAGGGCCGCTTCGCGCAAGGTCAGTCCCTCGCTGTAGGCTTTCTTGGCGATCTGCGCCGATTTGTCGTAGCCGATATGTGGATTCAGTGCGGTCACCAGCATCAAGCCGCGCTCCAGGTGTTCCGCCATTTTCGCGGCATCCGGCTCCATGCCGGCAACGCAATGCTGTTGGAAATTGCTGCAGCCATCACCCAGCAGACGAATCGATTGCAGCAGGTTGTGGATGATCACCGGCTTGAACACGTTCAATTGTAGATGGCCCTGACTGGCCGCGAAGCCGATGGCTACGTCATTGCCCAGTACCTGACAGGCCAGCATCGACAACGCCTCGCACTGAGTCGGGTTGACCTTGCCGGGCATGATCGAGCTGCCAGGTTCATTGGCCGGCAGCCTCACTTCGGCCAGCCCGGCACGTGGTCCAGAGCTTAGCAGGCGCAGGTCATTGGCGATTTTCATCAGGGTCACGGCCAGGGTTTTCAGGGCGCCCGATAACGTGGTCAATGGCTCATGACCGGCCAGCGCGGCAAACTTGTTCGGCGCAGTCACAAACGGCAGGCCGGAAAGGGCGGCCAATTCGGCGGCAATCGCTTCGGCGAACCCGTGTGGCGAGTTCAGGCCGGTACCGACAGCGGTGCCGCCTTGAGCCAGTTCACACACTGCAGGCAACGCACTGCGAATCGCCCGTGTGGCGTAATCGAGCTGTGCGACATACGCCGAGAGCTCCTGACCGAAGGTGATCGGTGTGGCATCCATCAGGTGGGTGCGCCCGGTTTTGACCAGTTTCATGTGCCGCGTCGACTGTTCGGCCAGCCCGCCGGACAACTCGGCAATCGCTGGCAGCAGATGCTCCTGAACCGCCTGCGCCGCCGCAATGTGCATCGCCGTCGGGAAACAATCGTTGGAGCTTTGCGAGCGGTTCACGTGATCGTTGGGGTGTACCGGCGCTTTGCCACCGCGCCCTTTGCCGGCCAGCTCGTTGGCGCGCCCGGCGATCACCTCGTTGACATTCATATTGCTCTGGGTACCGCTGCCGGTCTGCCAGACCACCAAGGGAAATTGTTCGTCCAGCTGACCGCTGAGCACCTCGTCAGCCGATTGTTCGATCAGGCGCGCGATGTCGGCGGGCAGGTCGCCGTTGCGGTTGTTGACCCGCGCGGCGGCTTTCTTGATCAGCGCCAGGGCATGCAATACGGCCAGCGGCATACGCTCGTTGCCAATCGCGAAATTGATCAGTGAGCGTTGAGTCTGTGCCCCCCAGTAAGCATCGTCAGGTACGTCTATCTGGCCAATGCTGTCGGTCTCGATACGGCTCATCGGGCTCACTCCTTAAGGTCTGATTGCAAAGTTTAGGCTCAGTTAACCGGGTTGGGTTCCCTAAGCTCCGTTTTTAACCGCTCGCCAGTCGGGGGTTGAGCCGTAAGCAGACATGGGCGCAGAATGGCCGGTCTTGGGGTTCTGCCTCGCCTGCTAGATGATAAGGAAACTCGATGACCCGTCTTCGTGCCATCTGTACCGCGGTTGCTCTGGTATGCGCCAGCGGCCAGGTTTTTGCCGACACCGCCAGCCATAACGCCAGTGCTGAAACATTTCTGAAGCTGGCTCATGCCGACAAATTGGGCACACCGGTTTACATGCAAGTGCAGCAAATGTTCCAGCAGCGCTTTGCCGAAACCAAAGCCCCTGAGTCGAAAAAAGCCTTGCTTGAGACCTATCAGGCCAAAGCCAACGCAGCCCTGGATCGCGCTATCGGCTGGGACAAGCTCAAGCCAGACATGGTCAAGCTCTACACCGCCAACTTCACCGAAAGCGAGTTGAAGGATCTGGTCGCGTTCTATCAGTCCCCATTGGGCAAGAAAGTGCTGACCAAGATGCCTGAACTGACTCAGCAGTCGGCGCAATTGACCCAAGGCAAACTGGAAAGCGCAGTGCCTGTCGTCAACAAATTGCTGGCTGACATGACTGCAGAACTGGAACCGGCAAAAGCCGTTGCTCCTGCTGCTCCGGCCAAAAAGCCATAAGCGCAGTTGACGTTAATCGTTAATGAAGGCAGATATGACCATGCAACAGCGAATCGAGGCGGCTCTGGCCGCCTTGCAGCCGCAGCATCTGCAAGTGCTTGATGAAAGCCACATGCACAGCCGTGGTCTGCAGACCCACTTCAAGGCGGTACTGGTCAGTGATCAGTTCGCCGGGTTGAATGCAGTCAAGCGTCACCAGAAGGTTTACGCCACGCTGGGTGATTTGATGGGCGAATTCCATGCCCTGGCGCTGCACACCTACACGCCTGAAGAATGGGCGAAAACCGGTGCGGCTCCAGATTCACCGACCTGCGCCGGTGGTAGCAAGCTGTAGGCGCTGACTTGTCTGCGATAAGGGCCGAAGGACCTTAAAAAATTTCGAATGCTGCGCAATTTTTCGATTTTTGCGACCGCTACGCGGCCGATCGCAGACAAGTCAGCTTCTACAGGGGATCAGCGATTGGCGTGATGAACTCAGTTGCTACGACCTTAGGCCAGAGTCAGATTCGATGCCTGTCTCAGACACTGCAGTTTTGCTAGAATCCACAACGCGCCGCATCAGCCGGCGCGTTTTTTTTAGCATCGGGTCGGCTCTTTGCGAGAGCACCCACCTGGAGACGCAGCATGAATCAAAAAATTGTCGTGGCGGCTTTGTATAAGTTCGTCACCCTCACCGATTACGTCGCCCTGCGCGAACCGCTGTTGCAGGCGATGGTCGATAACGGCATCAAAGGCACCCTGCTCATCGCGGAAGAAGGCATCAACGGCACCGTTTCCGGTACCCGCGAAGGCATCGACGGCTTGATGGCCTGGTTGAAAAACGATCCACGCATGGTCGATATCGATCACAAAGAATCGTACTGCGATGATCAGCCGTTCTATCGCACCAAGGTCAAACTCAAGAAAGAAATCGTCACCTTGGGCGTCGAAGGCGTCGACCCGAACAAGAATGTCGGCACCTACGTTGATCCGGAAAACTGGAACGCGCTGATCAGCGATCCGGAAGTCCTGCTGATCGACACCCGCAATGATTACGAAGTCTCGATTGGCACCTTCGAAGGCGCCATCGATCCGAAAACCACCAGTTTTCGCGAGTTCCCGGACTACATCAAAGCCCACTTCGACCCAGCCAAGCACAAGAAAGTCGCCATGTTTTGTACGGGCGGCATTCGCTGCGAAAAAGCCTCGAGCTACATGCTCGGCCAAGGCTTCGATGAGGTCTATCATCTCAAGGGCGGCATCCTCAAATACCTTGAGCAAGTGCCGCAGCAAGACAGCCTTTGGCGTGGTGACTGCTTCGTTTTTGACAACCGCGTCACCGTGCGCCACGACTTGAGCGAAGGGGATTACGATCAGTGCCACGCCTGTCGGACCCCGATCAGCGCTGAGGACCGTGCCAGCGAACACTACGTACCGGGTATCAGTTGCCCGCACTGTTGGGATAAATTAAGCGAGAAGACTCGCCGCAGCGCCATCGATCGGCAAAAGCAGATCGAATTGGCCAAGGCACGCAACCAACCGCACCCGATTGGTCGCAACTACCGACTGCCAACAGAGGCCTGAGACATGCAAGCCCGCCTGCTCTACGTGATGGACCCTATGTGCTCATGGTGCTGGGGCTTTGCTCCGGTGGCCGAGGCCCTGGTGCAACAGGCGAAGGCGGCGGGCGTTGCATTGCATCTGGTGGCGGGCGGGTTGCGCACGGGCAGTGGTGCGGCGCTGGAGCCCACCACGCAGCGCTATATCCTCGAACACTGGCAAGCGGTGGCGAACACCACTGGTCAGCCTTTTCGTTTTGAGGGCGCGCTGCCGGACGGTTTCGTTTACGACACCGAGCCGGCTTGCCGCGCACTGGTCGCGGCGCGAGACCTCGATCCGGAGAGCGCCTGGACGCTGGTCAAATTGATTCAGCAGGCGTTCTACGTCGAAGGCCGCGATGTGACCCGTGCCTCGGTTCTGGTAGAGCTGGCGGAACAGGCCGGTTTGCCCCGAATCGAATTTGCCGAGGCATTCGACAGTCCTGAACAGCGTGCTGCCACGGCAGCGGACTTTACCTGGGTACAGGATCTGGGCATCGCCGGCTTCCCGACATTGCTCGCCGAACGCAACGGTCAGTTGGCGTTACTGACCAACGGTTATCAACCTCTCGACCAATTAGCTCCGTTGCTCGGCCGTTGGCTGGAGCGCGCTGCCTGTGCATGAGCAACCGAGCCGCCCTGAAGCTGCACCTCGTATCGATCGACTAAGCTGGGCCGAAATTCGCCGCCTGGCACTTCATCATAAAAAGGCCCTGTGGATCGCCAACGGCGTGGCTGTGCTGGCGACCTTGTGCAGTGTGCCGATCCCGTTGCTCCTGCCCTTGCTGGTCGATGAAGTGCTGCTCGGGCACGGCGATTCAGCGCTTAAGTTCATGAACCATCTGCTGCCTGACAGCCTGCAAAAGGCCGTAGGCTACATTGGCCTGATGTTGCTGGTGACGTTTGCCCTGCGTCTGGGGGCGCTGGTGTTCAACGTGCTGCAGGCGCGCCTGTTCGCCCGACTGGCCAAGGACATCGTCTACCGCATCCGGATTCGTCTGATCGAGCGCCTCAAACGCATTTCCCTCAGCGAGTATGAAAGCCTGGGCAGCGGTACGGTCACCACGCATTTGGTGACCGATCTCGACACCCTGGACAAATTCGTCGGCGAAACCCTTAGCCGCTTCCTCGTCGCCATGCTGACCCTGACCGGCACCGCTGCCATTCTGGTGTGGATGCATTGGCAGTTGGCGCTGCTGATTCTGCTGTTCAACCCATTGGTGATTTACGCCACGGTGCAGTTGGGCAAGCGGGTCAAGCACCTGAAAAAGCTCGAGAACGACAGCACCTCTCGCTTCACCCAAGCGCTGACCGAAACCCTGGATGCGATTCAGGAAGTGCGTGCCGGTAATCGCCAGGGCTTTTTTCTAGGACGCCTGGGGGTGCGGGCGCAAGAGGTTCGCAACTACGCCATCGCCTCCCAATGGAAAAGCGACGCTTCAAGCCGGGCCAGTGGGCTGTTGTTCCAGTTCGGCATCGATATCTTCCGCGCGGCGGCAATGCTCACGGTATTGTTTTCCGACCTGTCCATCGGCCAGATGCTCGCGGTGTTCAGCTACCTGTGGTTCATGATCGGTCCGGTGGAACAACTGCTCAATCTGCAATACGCCTACTACGCGGCAGGCGGGGCGTTGACCCGCAT
This sequence comes from Pseudomonas sp. UMAB-08, assembly GCF_900095225.1. Taxonomy (GTDB): domain Bacteria; phylum Pseudomonadota; class Gammaproteobacteria; order Pseudomonadales; family Pseudomonadaceae; genus Aquipseudomonas. The sequence continues at coordinate 24,887 of NZ_LT607429.1, read as the reverse complement.
CAACGAGCTGCTGGCGCGCGCCGATGAGCCGCAATACCCCGGCGGTACAGACCCGTTTACCGGTCGGGAAACCGTCGATATCGAGGTGCGTGGCCTGAGTTTTGGGTATGGCGAAGAGTTGGTGCTGGATCAATTGAACCTGTCGGTCGCCCCAGGAGAGAAGGTTGCGATTGTAGGCGCCAGTGGGGGTGGTAAAAGCACCTTGGTCCAATTGCTGCTGGGGCTGTACACGCCTCAAGCGGGCAGCATCCGGTTTGGCGGCGCAAGCCAGCAGGAGATCGGTCTGGAAACTGTGCGCGAACACGTCGCGGTGGTGCTCCAGCATCCGGCATTGTTCAACGACACGGTACGCGCCAACCTGACCATGGGCCGTGAGCGCACCGATGAAGCCTGCTGGCACGCGCTGGAAATCGCCCAGCTCGACGACACCATCGGCGCCCTGCCGCAGGGACTGGACAGCATCGTCGGGCGTTCTGGCGTGCGCTTGTCCGGTGGTCAGCGTCAGCGGCTGGCGATTGCGCGCATGGTCCTGGCCGATCCCAAAGTGGTGATTCTCGACGAAGCCACCTCGGCACTCGACGCCGCGACGGAATACAACCTGCACCAAGCCTTGGCGCGCTTCCTCAGCGGCCGGACAACCCTGATCATTGCCCACCGCCTGTCAGCGGTGAAACAGGCAGATCGGGTCCTGGTATTCGATGGCGGACGGGTTGCCGAAGAGGGCGACCACCACCAATTGATCGCCGAGGGTGGCCTGTACGCAAAGCTGTACGGTCATTTGCAGCAAATATAATCACCAGACGGTCTTGCCGAAGATCCGGTTATGCATAAATCTAGCGCTACGAATTTCTTATAAGTCCTCAATCTCCTGCATAGGCCGCCAACCAAAGGACTCCGCCAGGCGGTATCGCGTCTCAAATTTGAGAAAATGGTCTGCCTTCTTGTTCGGTTTTAGCCTAGGCTCTGTTCAGGACTATCACTCAAGCTGCAGGGTGAGTATCAGAAACGCTTATGTAAGGGATACCATGAAAGAAAAGCGGATTCTGGAGAGGCCCCGTCTGTTGGGAATTGTTTGGCCATTTATAGCCGTCGTGCTGTTCCAGACGCTTCTGGGGTGCGTGAGCTTGTATGTGCTGTCCGCCGTTCGCGGGTATGTCGCGGGCGAGAGCATGTGGTCCAAAGGGCAAAAGGATGCCATCTACTACCTCAACCTGTACGCCAACAGTCGGGATGAGCAGCATTATCAGAAGTACAAGCAAGCCATTGCCATTCCGCAGGGTAGCCATGATCTACGGGTCGCGCTCGACGGGTCGATCCCTGAGATCGGAGCAGCTCGTATAGGCATCCTGCAAGGTGGAAACCACCCGGATGATGTCCCGAGTATTATCTGGCTGTATTTGAATTTTCGTCATTTCAGCTACATGGAAAAAGCCATTGAGCTGTGGAAAGTCGGAGACGGCTATCTGGTACAACTTGATGCCGTTGCCCAACAAATGCACACCCGTATCAGCCTGGGCAGTGCGACCAACGATGATGTGCGTGGCTGGAAGTCTCAGATCAATGCGATCAACGAGGGTGTGACACCCGCGGCCAAAGCCTTCAGCGATGCGTTGGGGGAGGGTTCACGGTTCATTCTGCGCCTGTTGCTGATCACCAATTTGGTAACGGCAGTGGTGCTGATTCTTCTGGCGCTGTTGCGCACACATAAATTGCTCACGCAGCGGCACGCTTTCGCCAGCGCGTTGCAACTGGAAAAAGAGCGGGCGCAAATCACGCTGGAGTCCATCGGCGACGGGGTGATCACCACCGATGTCGAGGGTTCGATCACTTACATGAACCCGGCCGCTGAGCATCTGACCCATTGGAAGACCGCGCAGGCCAGCGGTTTGCCGCTGGCTGCGCTGTTCAATCTGCTGGACGAGAACGACCAGAAAGACAGTTTCACCCTGATAGAGCACATCCTGGGTGGCAAGCTGAGCGGCGCCAGCGAACATTCGCGGTCTATTCAGCGTCTGGACGGCACCACGGTGTCAGTAGCGCTGGTGGGTTCGCCGATCCAGTCCGACGGCAAGGTCAGCGGTGCGGTGCTGGTCCTGCATGACATGACCCAAGAGCAGCAATACATCGCCAATCTGTCCTGGCAGGCGACCCACGATGCATTGACCGGGCTGGCCAACCGGCGCGAGTTTGAATATCGGCTGGAGCAGGCCCTCAATAATCTGGCACGTCAGGCCGGTCGCCATTCACTGTTGTTTCTCGATCTGGACCAATTCAAGCTGGTCAACGACACCAGTGGTCACGCGGCGGGGGATGAGTTGCTGCGGCACATTTGTACCTTGCTGCAACAGGGCCTGCGCGAAGGCGACACCCTGGCGCGCCTGGGCGGTGATGAGTTCGGCATCCTTCTGGAAAACTGCCCGCCGGAAACGGCGGAAATCATCGCCGAAAGCCTTCGTGAAACCGTGCAAAGCCTGCATTTTGTCTGGAAAGGTCGGCCTTTCGTCACCACCATCAGTATCGGGCTGGTGCATATAGCCCATGTGCCGACGACCCTTGAGGCCTCACTGCGCACGGCTGATATGGCGTGTTACATGGCCAAAGAGAAGGGTCGCAACCGGGTGCAGGTCTACCACGCAGACGACTCTGAGCTGTCCATGCGCTTCGGCGAAATGGCCTGGGTTCAGCGACTGCACATGGCTCTCGAAGAAAATCGGTTCTGCCTGTACTCCCAGGAAATCGCCGACCTCGGGAATGTCAGTGAGCATGCTGGAGGGCACATCGAAGTTCTCCTGCGACTGCGCGATGAAACGGGTCAGATGATTCTGCCAGACAGCTTTATTCCTGCTGCCGAGCGCTATGGCCTGATGACCACGCTGGATCGCTGGGTGGTGCAGAATGTATTCAAGGTCATCGCTCAGTGTCTGCGCGAGGCAAAGCACAGCGGGCCTATGGCCATGTGCGCGATCAACCTGTCGGGGACCAGTATTGGCGATGATGCCTTTCTGGAGTACCTGAAAGAGCAATTCGATACGTACCAAATACCGCCCGACCTGATTTGTTTTGAGATCACTGAAACCAGTGCCATTTCAAACCTGGGCAGTGCGATCCGTTTTATTAATGAGCTAAAAGGCTTGGGGTGTCTGTTCTCTCTGGATGACTTTTGTGCCGGGATGTCATCGTTCGCCTACCTCAAACATCTGCCGGTAGACTTTTTGAAGATCGATGGCAGTTTTGTCAAAGACATGCTGGATGATCCTATCAATCGCGCCATGGTCGAAGTGATCAACCATATCGGGCATGTGATGGGGAAGCGGACCATCGCTGAGTTTGTTGAAACCCCGGAGATTGAACAGGCACTGCTTGAGATCGGCGTCGATTTCGCGCAGGGCTACATTATCCAGCGTCCGCAAGTGTTTACCTGTGAAAGTCTGTATACCCGGCCGGTTCGCCCTGCACCTTTGTTGTTCAGGGTGCCAGGAACATTCCGCTAAAGCGCAGTGTGCGACCCCGAACAATGACACTACAAAAAAAGGAGGCCAAAACAGTGATCGATACTTTCTGCAGAACCGGTCCGCTCATGGATGCAACCAGTTATCCGGCGTGGGCACAGCAGCTGATTCAAGAGTGCAGCGAAGCCAAGCGTCGAGTGGTTGAACATGAGTTGTATCAGCGGATGCGCGATGGCCGCCTGAATTCGAAAACCATGCGGCAGTACCTGATCGGCGGCTGGCCGGTGGTTGAACAGTTCGCCCTGTATATGGCGCAGAACCTTACAAAAACCCGCTTCGCCCGCCATCCGGGTGAAGACATGGCGCGTCGTTGGTTAATGCGCAATATTCGCGTGGAGCTCAATCATGCCGACTATTGGGTTAACTGGAGCCTGGCCCATGGTGTCAGCCTGGAAGAGTTGCAGGCCCAGCAAGTTCCACCTGAATTGCACGCCCTGAGCCATTGGTGTTGGCATTCCAGTTCGTCGGACTCGCTGATCGTCGCCATTGCGGCCACTAACTATGCCATTGAAGGCGCCACCGGTGAATGGTCGGCACTTGTCTGCTCAAACGGTGTATATGCCGATGCTTTCCCGGAAGATCAGCGTAAGCGCGCCATGAAGTGGCTGAAAATGCACGCTCAATACGACGACTCGCATCCTTGGGAGGCATTGGAAATCATCTGCACGCTGGCCGGTAACAACCCCAGTGTTCAATTGCAGACTGAGCTGCGCCAGGCGGTCACCAAAAGTTACGACTACATGTACCTGTTTCTGGAGCGCTGCATGCAGCTGGAGCAGGCAACGCAATCGCGTGAACGCGTGAGTGCGTGATAGTGGTCGAAAACTGAGTGACGGGCAGGCTTGGCAAATCGAGCTAGTCGAGCTTAGCCCGCCATCGCCAGACGGTTGCGCCCCTGACGTTTCGCTACGTACAGCGCGCTGTCTGCGCGGCGCAGAACACTTTCGGCCGACTCGGCCGGCAACAGGGTGGCGCAGCCCAGGCTGACGCTCAGTTCAATCGGGTGATCCAGCATTGGATAGGTCAGATGGCTCGCCGCCAGACGCAGGCGCTCGCCGATCATCGCAGCGGCTTCACGCCCGGTGTTCGAGAGCACTATCAAGAACTCCTCACCCCCAAAACGAAACACCATATCGATATTGCGCAGTTGGGCCTTGATGGAATTTGCGACGGCTTTGAGCACTTCATCGCCCGTGCTATGGCCATAATCGTCATTGACCCGCTTGAAGTGGTCGATATCGAGCATCAGCAAGGACAGTGGGTGTTTATGACGGTGGGCTACTTCGATTTCCCGAGACAGGGTTTGATCCATGGCGATTCGGTTGCCGGTACAGGTCAACGGGTCGCGCAGGGCACTCTGTGTCGCCTCGCGATAGAGCAGGGCGTTTCGCAGAGGGAACAACAGGCAAGGCAACAAAGACTCAAGCTGGCTCAATTCGTGTTCGGAAAAACGCTGGTTACGCTGAAAGACCAGCTCGCCCAGGTGTTCGCCTTCATTGCTCAAGCTGTAACTGACACGATGATGCCCACCCTCGCCCACTTTCAGGTGCAGGTCGCTGGCGCGGTGTTCGTAACTCAGCGCCGTGAGTGGAATCATTCGCTGAATGCCGCGAAAAAAAATCGTCAGGATTCTTTCAGGTTCAAGGCTGGTCTGTAATTGCAGGCCAAGCTGGTGGCGCAATTGCGCCACATCGACAGGCCGCTGGGCGGCGTTTTGCAATTGGCCAAATCCCAGTCGTTGCAATTTAGCGCTATCGAAATCAATTGCGTTGGTCTGGGTAGAAGAATTCATGTTTTTACTCCTAAAACACATAACGCAGTCTTAGCTGGTGTTTTAGAGCGAAAGTCGTGCCAAACAGTTCATTTAATTAAATTCATTGATATTCAGTGAGTTAGGGAACTATAAGGCGGGGAGGTGTCGCGGGGTAGGCGGTTCATTGACTCGTTTGGTAGCCTTCGGCCACCAAGTTCATTGAGGTGACAATATTATGTCACCTCAATTTTAAGCCCGGCGCCTTGATGGGGGTTGCTGTGCTACAGCGCAATAGCTCTCACTGCGCGTCGAAAGCCTGGCCGTTGATGCCGGTGCTGTCGGGGCCCATCAAGTACAGGTAGAGGGGCATGATCTCTTCGGGCGTCGCGTTGTTCAGTGGGTTTTCACCTGGGTAAGCCTGCGCACGCATGCTGGTGCGTGTGGCGCCTGGGTTAATGCTGTTGGCGCGCACCGAAGAGATCGTTTCCAGTTCGTCGGCGAGGCTCTGCATAAAGCCTTCAGTGGCGAACTTGGACACCCCGTAAGCACCCCAATAGGCACGACCCTTGCGCCCGACACTGCTGGAGGTGAACACCACCGAGGCGTCCTGGGACAGCTTGAGCAGTGGCAGCAAGGTGCTGGTGAGCATGAACATCGCGTTGACGTTGACGTGCATCACGCGCATGAAGTTCTCGCCGGACAACTGCTCGGTCGGCGTGCGCGGGCCAATGATCGACGCGTTATGCAGCAAACCGTCCAAGTGGCCGAATTCGGTCTCGATCATCGCGGCCAGTTCGTCGTACTGGTGCGGCAGGGCGGTTTCCAGATTGAAGGGGATCACGGCTGGCTGAGGGTAGCCCGCGGCTTCGATCTCGTCATAGACCTGAGTCAGATTGGCTTCGGTCTTGCCCAGCAGCAACACGGTCGCGCCATGCGCAGCGAAGGCCTTGGCGGCAGCTGCACCAATGCCACGGCCAGCGCCAGTGACCAGAATCACCCGATCCTTGAGCAGTTCGGGACGAGCGGAATAATCAAACATGAAAAACCTCAATAATTAAAAAGGCACCCGTCTCCTGCGGCCTGTGGCCAGAAGCAGATCAGTCTATTCTTCAGCAGCTACACAATGCGTTATTCAGCACCTTGCGCAGGTCCAGTGGATGATCGACCACCACATCGGCACCCCAGTGATCGGGGTTGTCGTCGGGATGGATGTAGCCATAACGCACGGCTGCGGTTTTGGTGCCGGCGTCGCGTCCAGACTCGATGTCTCGCAGATCATCGCCGACGAACAGCACGCTGGCCGGGTCCAGGTTGAGCATGCTGCACGCCAGGATCAAAGGCTCCGGGTGCGGCTTGCTGTGGGTTACGTGGTCCGGGCAGATCAGGATTGCCGAGCGCTCGGCCAAACCAAGTTGCTCCATGATCGGCTGGGCAAAGCGCACGGGCTTGTTGGTAACCACGCCCCAGATCAGATTGGCTTTCTCAATATCGACCAGTAACTCGGCCATGCCATCAAACAGCGTGCTGTGAACGGCACAGTTGACCTGATAGCGCTCGAGAAACTCCAGGCGTAGCGCTTCGAACTCAGGCTCCGTCGGCGACAGGGCGAACGTTGCCGCGACCATCGCCCGGGCACCACCGGAAATTTCATCGCGAATCAGTTTGTCCGACACCGACGCCAGGCCGCGATCGGCAAGCATGCTCTGGCAGATCGCGATGAAATCCGGCGCGGTATCGAGCAACGTGCCGTCCATGTCGAATAAAACCGCTCTCAAACGCATGCCTTTATGCCTCTCGAAGTGTCTGGATCATGTAATTGACGTCGACATCGGACGCCAGCTTGTAGTGCTTGGTCAGCGGGTTGTAGGTCAGGCCAATGATGTCCTTGACCTGCAAACCGGCTTCGCGACTCCAGGCACCGAGCTCGGAAGGGCGGATGAATTTCTTGAAGTCATGGGTGCCGCGTGGCAACAGGCCCATGATGTACTCCGCGCCGACAATGGCAAACAGGTACGCCTTGGGGTTGCGGTTAATGGTGGAGAAAAACACCTGACCACCCGGTTTGACCATGCGGAAGCAGGCGCGAATCACCGACGACGGGGCCGGGACGTGCTCCAGCATTTCCAGACACGTCACCACGTCGAACTGTTCAGGCATCTCTTCAGCGAGGTCTTCGGCGGTGGTCTGTCGATAGTCGACGGTCACACCCGATTCCAATTGATGCAACTGCGCGACCGCCAACGGCGCTTCGCCCATGTCGATGCCCATTACCGTGGCGCCACGCAGGGCCATGGCTTCACTGAGAATGCCGCCGCCGCAACCAACGTCCAACACCTTTTTACCGGCCAGCTGGACGCGTTCGTCGATCCAGTTGACTCGCAGTGGGTTAATGTCATGCAGCGGCTTGAATTCGCTATTGCGGTCCCACCAGCGATGGGCCAGGGCTTCGAATTTGGCGATTTCAGCGTGGTCAACGTTGCTCATGGGGTGTCCTCTTAAACTTGATAATGCTGGCGAGCGTTCGAACGAGGGTTCGGGCGGTCTTTATTCTGTTTTCTGCTGCTCTTTATGGCCGTGAATGCGCTGGCCCCAGTTTTTGGCCGTTTCAATAAGCGCTTGCTCATCCATTCGCGTCAGGCGCTTGTCCTCGAGCAGTTGCTTGCCGGCGACCCAAACATGGCTCACGCAATCGCGCCCAGTGGCATATATAAGCTGCGATACCGGGTCGTACACCGGTTGCTGGGCCAGCCCGGACAGGTCAAAGGCGGCGAGATCCGCAGCCTTGCCGATCTCCAGCGAGCCTGTTTGCGCCTGGATGCCCATGGCGCGGGCGCCGTTCAGTGTGGCCATGCGCAGGGCGCGGTGCGCGTCCAGTGCGGTAGCCGAACCCGCGACAGCCTTGGCCAGCAGGGCCGCCGTGCGGGTTTCGCCGAGCAGGTCCAGGTCATTGTTGCTGGCCGCGCCATCGGTGCCTACCGCGACATTGACTCCAGCCTGCCACAAGCGCTCTACCGGGCAAAAGCCGCTGGCGAGTTTCAGGTTCGATTCCGGGCAGTGGATCACGCTGGCATTACTTTCTACCAGCAAAGCCAGGTCCTCATCGCTGACCTGGGTCATGTGTACCGCTTGAAAGCGTGGGCTCAACAAACCAAGACGGCCCAGGCGTGCCAGAGGCCGCTCATGGCGGTGCTCGACGGATTGCTCAACTTCGAACGCGGTTTCATGCATGTGCATATGAATCATCGCGTCGAGTTCGTCAGCCAGTACCCGGATTTTTTCCAGGTTTTCATCGCTGATGGTGTACGGCGCATGAGGGCCGAAGGCAATGTTGATCCGCGGGTGGTGCTTGAGGTCATTGAACAGCTCGACGCCCTTGTGCAGCGCTTCGTCGGTGGTGCGCGCCCCCGGAATCGGGAAGTCGAGGATCGGCACGGTGATTTGCGCGCGGATGCCGCTGTTGTGCACGCGCTCGCTGGCCACCTTGGGGTAGAAATACATATCAGAGAAACAGGTGATGCCGCCTTTCAATTGCTCGGCAATCGCCAGGTCGGTACCGTCGCGGACGAAAGTTTCATCGACCCATTTGGCTTCGGCAGGCCAGATATGGCGCTCCAGCCAGGTCATTAGTTGCAAATCGTCGGCCAGGCCACGAAACAAGGTCATGGCCGCATGCCCGTGGGCGTTGATCAGGCCAGGGCTGAGGAGCATGCCCGGCAGCTCACGTACCTGCAGCGCGGTTTGCTTCAACGCTTCGGCTCTGGGACCGATGTACACGATAAGGCCGTCGCGAATGCCCAGGCCATGCTCTTTGAGGACTACGCCAGCAGGTTCGACCGGCACCAGCCAGGTGGGCAGGAGCAGCAGGTCGAGCGGGGCAGCAGGATTGGGCATGGCAGGACATCCAGAGCTTATATTCAGGGCCGGCGAAGTATACCCGAGCGTCTTCTTGGGCGGCTCGCTATAATCGGCGGCTTTTGATGCTTTGCTCTCGATCTTGGCTTTCTATTTTTAAGTACATGGGGTGTGGAATGCGCGATCGACTATTGGCTGCGGAGAAGGTGAAGGCCATCGATTGGCGAGAAGGCGCTCTGCATCTGCTCGATCAGCGTGTGCTGCCGTTCGAGGAAACCTGGCACACATACACCAGCGCGGCGGGCGTGGCTGAGGCCATTCGCTCGATGGTCGTGCGGGGTGCACCCGCCATCGGTATCAGTGCGGCCTACGGCGTTGTGCTGGCAGCGCGCGAGCGTTTTGCCGCGGGCGGCGACTGGCAGGCTGCACTGGAAGAAGACTTCACCCTGCTTGCCGAGTCGCGGCCCACCGCCGTCAACCTGTTCTGGGCGCTGAATCGTATGCGCGACCGCCTGCAACGCTTGAAAGGCAGTGAATCACCCCTGGCCGCGCTCGAAGCGGAAGCAGTGGGCATTCACTTGAGTGATCGCGAAGCCAACCTGACCATGGCCCAGCTCGGTGCCGACCTGATCCGCAAGCATCAGGGTAATCTGCAAACCGTGCTGACCCACTGCAACACGGGTGCGCTGGCGACTGGCGGCTTCGGCACCGCGCTGGGCGTGATCCGTGCGGCGTACCTGGAAGGCATGATCGAGCGCGTTTACGCCGATGAAACCCGGCCATGGCTGCAAGGCTCGCGTTTGACGGCCTGGGAGCTGGCGAATGAGGGGGTCCCTGTCACCGTCACTGCTGATTCGGCTGCTGCGTACCTGATGCGCACCAAAGGCATCACCTGGGTCATCGTCGGCGCCGACCGCATCACGGCCAACGGCGACGTGGCGAACAAAATCGGCACCTATCAACTGGCCGTTGCCGCCATGCACCACGGCGTCCGCTTTATGGTGGTGGCGCCGAGTTCGACCATCGACATGGCATTGGCCAGTGGTGAAGACATCCCCATCGAAGAGCGCGATGGTCGAGAGTTGCTGGAGCTCGGCGGTCAGCGCGTAGGGGCTGATGTCGACGCGTTCAATCCGGTGTTCGACGTGACGCCGGCAGACTTGATCGACGCCATCGTGACCGAGAAAGGCATTGTCGAGCGCCCGGACGCAGCCAAGATGGCGCAACTAATGTGTCGCAAGCGGTTGCATTGATGTTATGTGGGCCCCCTGCAGGCCTTTGGCCGGAATCGAAACCGACACAGCGCGGGATCGTCAAAACGCATGCAGGGCCCTCAGAGGCGCTATAAAGGCCGATCGTTGGTCGATTAGTGTTTTGGCAAGCTATCCGGGGGATAGGTCCCTGATCGCGTTTGTGATAACATTCGGCGGTTTCCAGGGTAGCGCGATGCGCCTGCCTTTACTGCGCAGATCCATGGCATAACTCGTTGATTTGTCGTAAGTCGTTGCATGGCAAATGCCTGCAGCGGCGAGCTTCGTTCGTCCCGCATGGATGTGACGAGGTTTCACCAGAAAAAGGAATCAGGCTTCTCATGGGCGAACTGGCCAAAGAAATCCTCCCGGTCAATATCGAAGACGAGCTGAAACAGTCCTACCTTGATTACGCGATGAGCGTAATCGTCGGACGGGCACTGCCGGATGCGCGTGATGGCTTGAAGCCCGTGCATCGGCGTGTGCTCTTCGCGATGAGCGAACTGGGTAACGACTGGAACAAGCCGTACAAGAAATCTGCCCGTGTGGTCGGCGACGTTATCGGTAAGTATCACCCGCATGGTGATACGGCTGTTTACGACACTATCGTACGGATGGCTCAGCCATTCTCCCTGCGCTACCTGCTGGTAGACGGTCAGGGCAACTTCGGTTCGGTGGACGGCGACAACGCCGCAGCCATGCGATACACCGAAGTCCGGATGACCAAGCTGGCCCACGAGCTGCTGGCCGACCTGCATAAAGAAACCGTGGACTGGGTGCCGAACTACGACGGCACCGAAATGATCCCTGCGGTCATGCCGACCCGTATTCCGAACTTGCTGGTCAACGGCTCGAGCGGTATTGCCGTGGGCATGGCGACCAACATCCCGCCGCACAACCTCGGTGAAGTCATCGACGGTTGCCTGGCACTCATCGACAACCCAGAGTTGACCATCGATGAGCTGATGCAATACATCCCGGGCCCTGACTTCCCGACGGCCGCGATCATCAACGGCCGTGCCGGTATCGTCGAAGCCTATCGCACCGGTCGTGGGCGCATTTACATGCGTGCCCGCTCGATGGTCGAAGACATCGACAAGGTCGGTGGTCGTCAGCAGATCGTCATCACCGAACTCCCGTACCAGTTGAACAAAGCACGTCTGATCGAGAAGATCGCCGAGCTGGTCAAAGAGAAAAAGCTCGAAGGCATCACTGAGCTGCGCGACGAGTCCGACAAAGACGGTATGCGCGTAGTGATCGAGCTGCGTCGTGGCGAAGTGCCTGAGGTGATCCTCAACAACCTCTACGCCCAGACCCAGCTGCAAAGCGTTTTCGGTATCAACATCGTTGCGTTGATCGATGGCCGTCCGCGGATCCTCAACCTTAAGGATCTGCTGGAAGCCTTCGTTCGTCACCGTCGCGAAGTTGTCACCCGTCGTACCGTTTTCGAACTGCGTAAAGCCCGTGAGCGTGGTCACCTGCTCGAAGGTCAAGCGGTCGCCCTGTCGAACATCGACCCGGTTATCGCATTGATCAAAGCCTCGCCGACACCGGCTGAAGCCAAGGCAGCGCTGATCGAAACACCGTGGGAATCCAGTGCTGTTGTGGAAATGGTTGAACGTGCTGGCGCAGATTCTTGCCGTCCGGACAACCTTGACCCGCAATATGGCCTGCGTGACGGCAAGTATTTCCTGTCGCCAGAACAGGCTCAGGCGATTCTGGAACTGCGTCTGCATCGTCTGACCGGTCTCGAACACGAAAAACTGCTGACCGAATACCAGGAAATCCTCACCCAGATCGGCGAACTGCTGCGTATTCTCAACAGCGCCGAACGTCTGATGGAAGTCATCCGCGAAGAGCTGGAACTGATCCGCGCTGAATACGGCGATGTACGTCGCACCGAGATTCTCGATGCGCGTCTGGACCTGACCCTCGGCGACCTGATCACCGAAGAAGAGCGTGTCGTCACTATCTCTCACGGTGGTTATGCCAAGACTCAGCCGTTGGCCGTCTACCAGGCTCAACGCCGTGGCGGTAAAGGCAAATCGGCTACCGGCGTCAAGGATGAGGACTACATTGCTCACCTGCTGGTCGCCAACAGTCACACCACGCTGTTGATGTTCTCCAGCAAAGGCAAGGTGTACTGGCTCAAGACCTACGAAATTCCGGAAGCCTCGCGTGCTGCCCGTGGTCGCCCATTGGTCAACCTGTTGCCGCTGAGTGAGGGTGAATACATCACCACCATGTTGCCGGTAGACATGGAAGCCATGCGCAAGAAGTCCGAAGAAGAAGGCGGTGACGATGTCATCACTCCGGAACTGGACGACGTAGCAGGCGACGAGAGCGAAGAAGACAGAAAGGCACGCATCAAGGCAGAAGACCGGAAGAAAGCTCCGTTCATCTTCATGTCGACTGCCAACGGCACCGTGAAGAAAACTCCGCTGGTGCAATTCAGCCGTCAACGCAGTGTTGGCCTGATCGCGCTGGAGCTGGACGAAGGTGACATCCTGATTTCCGCCGCCATCACTGACGGCGAACGCGAAGTCATGCTGTTCTCCGACGGCGGCAAAGTGACACGCTTTAAAGAGTCTGACGTTCGCGCCATGGGCCGTACCGCTCGCGGTGTGCGCGGCATGCGTCTGCCAGAAGGTCAGAAGCTGATTTCCATGCTGATCCCGGAAGAAGGCAGTCAGATTCTCACCGCGTCCGAGCGTGGTTTCGGCAAGCGTACGGCGATCACTGAGTTCCCTGAGTACAAACGTGGTGGTCAGGGCGTTATCGCCATGGTCAGCAACGACCGTAACGGCCGTTTGGTCGGCGCGGTACAAGTGCTCGACGGCGAAGAAATCATGCTGATTTCCGACCAGGGCACCTTGGTTCGTACCCGTGTTGATGAAGTGTCCAGTCTGGGTCGTAATACCCAGGGCGTGACCTTGATCAAACTCGCCAGCGACGAAAAACTGGTCGGCCTGGAGCGTGTTCAGGAGCCATCGGAAGTCGAAGGCGAAGAGTTCGAAGGTGAGGTGCTGGAAGGCGAAGAGCTTGAAGGCGAAGTGCTGGATGTCAGCGACATCGACGAATCCCAGCAAGCCGACGCCCCGGAAGAAGAGTAATGCGATACCTGTAGGAGCAGACTTGTCTGCGAATGGTTTGACGCGGTGTATCTATCAGGTATGCCCCTATCGCAGACAAGTCAGCTCCTACAGATTTGATACACGTGCAACGCGTACAGACCCAAGCATTGACGAGAGTGGATATGAGCAAGCGAGCTTTTAACTTCTGTGCAGGTCCTGCTGCGCTCCCTGAAGCTGTTCTGCTGCGTGCCCAGGCAGAACTCCTGGACTGGCATGGCAAAGGCCTGTCCGTCATGGAAATGAGTCATCGCAGTGATGAGTTCGTCTCCATTGCCAACAAGGCCGAGCAAGATCTGCGCGACCTGATGACCATCCCCTCAAACTATAAAGTGCTGTTTCTGCAAGGCGGCGCAAGCCAGCAATTTGCCCAGATTCCGCTCAACCTGTTGCCGGAAAACGCCAGTGCCGATTACATCGACACCGGTATCTGGTCGCAGAAAGCCATTGAAGAAGCCTCGCGCTTCGGCAACGTCAACATCGCTGCCAGCGCCAAGCCTTACGACTATTTCGCCATTCCTGGCCAGAACGAGTGGAAGCTGTCCAAAGACGCTGCCTACGTTCACTACGCACCCAATGAAACCATTGGCGGCCTGGAATTCAGCTGGATTCCTGAAATCGGCGATATCCCGCTGGTGGCTGACATGTCCTCGGACATCCTGTCGCGCCCCGTGGATGTTTCCAGGTTCGGCATGATCTACGCAGGCGCCCAGAAAAATATCGGCCCGAGCGGTATTGTCGTCGTGATCATTCGCGAAGACCTGCTCGGTCGCGCCCGTACAATCTGTCCGACCATGCTCAACTACAAAGTCGCCGCCGACAACGCGTCGATGTACAACACCCCGCCGACCCTGTCCTGGTACCTGTCCGGACTGGTGTTCGAATGGCTAAAAGAGCAGGGCGGCGTGGAAGCCATCGGCAAGCTCAATGACATCAAGCAGCGCACGCTGTACGACTTCATCGACGCCAGCGGCCTGTACAGCAACCCGATCAACAAAACCGATCGCTCGTGGATGAACGTGCCGTTCCGTCTGGCCGATGATCGCCTGGACAAGCCGTTCCTGGTCGGCGCCGAAGCACGTGGCCTGCTCAATCTCAAGGGCCATCGTTCGGTTGGCGGCATGCGTGCCTCCATCTACAACGCCGTCGACATCCATGGGGTCAACGCCCTGGTGGCGTACATGGCAGAGTTCGAGAAGGAACACGGCTAATGTCTGAGCAAGAACTCAAGGCGCTGCGCATCCGCATTGACAGCCTGGACGAGAAAGTCCTGGAATTGATCAGTGAGCGTGCGCGCTGTGCGCAAGAAGTTGCGCGGGTGAAAATGGCCACGCTCACTGAAGGCGAAGTGCCGGTGTTCTACCGTCCAGAGCGCGAAGCCCAAGTGCTCAAGCGTGTCATGGAGCGCAACAAGGGGCCATTAGGCAACGAGGAGATGGCGCGTTTGTTCCGCGAAATCATGTCCTCGTGCCTGGCGCTGGAGCAGCCGCTGAAAGTGGCTTATCTCGGCCCTGAAGGTACTTTCACCCAAGCCGCAGCCATGAAGCACTTTGGTCACGCAGTCATCAGCTTGCCGATGGCCGCCATCGACGAAGTGTTCCGTGAAGTCGCAGCCGGCGCGGTGAATTTTGGCGTTGTCCCGGTGGAAAACTCCACCGAAGGCGCGGTCAACCACACCCTCGACAGCTTTCTTGAACACGACATGGTCATCTGTGGCGAAGTCGAATTGCGTATCCATCACCATCTATTGGTCGGTGAAAATACCAAGACCGACAGCATCAGCCGCATCTACTCCCACGCGCAGTCGTTGGCCCAGTGCCGCAAGTGGCTGGACGCGCACTACCCGAATGTCGAGCGCATCGCTGTTGCCAGCAACGCCGAAGCGGCCAAGCGGGTCAAGGGTGAGTGGAGCTCGGCGGCCATCGCTGGCGATATGGCGGCAGGGCTGTACGGCCTGACCCGTATCGCAGAAAAAATCGAAGACCGCCCGGATAACGCCACGCGTTTCCTGATCATCGGCAGTCAAGAAGTCCCGCCGACGGGCGACGACAAGACCTCGATCATCGTGTCGATGAGCAACAAACCAGGCGCGCTGCATGAATTGCTGGTGCCCTTCCATGAGAACGGAATCGACCTGACCCGTATCGAAACCCGACCTTCGCGCAGCGGTAAATGGACCTACGTGTTCTTTATCGACTTCGTCGGCCATCACCGTGATCCATTGATCAAGGCCGTGTTGGAACAGATCAGTCAGGAAGCAGTGGCACTCAAGGTGCTGGGTTCCTACCCGAAAGCGGTTCTCTAAAGGGGTTAGCACTACATGAGCGTCGACTTCCTCGCCTTGGCCCAGCCGGGCGTGCAAAAACTTTCGCCTTACGTCCCGGGCAAACCCGTGGACGAACTGGCGCGCGAACTGGGCATCGATCCGGCCCGGATCATCAAGCTGGCCAGTAACGAAAACCCGCTGGGTGCCAGCCCTAAAGCCTTGGCCGCGATTCGCGACGAGCTTGCAGAGCTGACCCGCTACCCGGACGGCAATGGTTTCAATCTCAAGGCGCGTCTCGCAGAGCGCTGCGGTGTGCAAGCCAATCAAGTCACCTTGGGCAATGGCTCCAACGATATTCTGGAGTTGGTCGCTCGCGCCTATCTGGCACCGGGCCTGAACGCGGTGTTCAGTGAGCATGCGTTCGCCATCTACCCGATTGTTACCCAGGCCGTGGGTGCTGACGCTCGCGTTGCGCCTGCCAAGGACTGGGGTCACGACCTGCCGGCGATGCTGGCGGCTATCGACAGCAACACCCGTGTCGTATTTATCGCCAACCCGAACAACCCGACCGGTACCTGGTTCGGTCCAAGTGCCTTGGCTGACTTCCTCGCCGCCGTGCCGGAAAACGTGTTGGTGGTGCTGGACGAGGCCTATATCGAATACGGCGAAGGCGCGGAACTGCCGAATGGCCTGAACTACCTGGCGGATTACCCGAACCTGCTGGTGTCGCGCACCTTCTCCAAAGCCTACGGCCTGGCATCGCTGCGCGTCGGTTATGGCGTGTCCTCGCCGGTTGTAGCTGATGTGCTGAACCGAGTGCGTCAGCCGTTCAACGTCAACAGCCTTGCGCTGGCGGCGGCGTGTGCTGCGCTGGATGACGTCGAGTACGTGGCCCAAAGCCGCCGCGCCAACGAAGCCGGGATGCAGCAGCTTGAGCAGGGACTTCGTCTGCTGGGCCTGAGCTGGATTCCTTCCAAGGCCAACTTCCTTGCCATTGATCTCGGTCGCGAGGGCGCGTCTGTCTATCAAGGCCTGCTCCGTGAAGGCGTAATCGTGCGTCCGGTTGGGGGGTATGGCATGCCAAACCACCTGCGGGTCAGCATCGGCCTGCCGGGCGAAAACACGCGCTTCCTTGAGGCTTTGGCCAAGGTTCTGGCACGTGGTTGATGTCATACCCGTGCAATCAACTCAACCTATGATCGGGCGCCTGGTGGTGATCGGCCTCGGTTTGATCGGTGGTTCGTTCGCCAAAGGCTTGCGTGAAAGTGGCCTGTGTCGGGAAGTGGTGGGTGTCGATCTGAATCCGCGCTCGCGCCAGTTGGCGGTAGAGCGGGGCGTGGTCGACCGGTGCGAGGAAGACATCGCTGCCGCCTGTCGCGGCGCTGACGTTATCCAGCTCGCCGTGCCTATTCTGGCGATGGAAAAGCTACTGACGCTGTTGGCGACCCTGGATCTTGGCAATGCCGTGCTGACCGATGTTGGCAGTGCCAAGGGCAATGTGGTGCGCGCCGCGCGTCTGGCGTTTGGCGGTTTGCCCTCGCGTTTCGTGCCCGGGCATCCTATTGCCGGGTCCGAACAGAGCGGGGTGGAGGCCTCCAACGCCCAGCTGTTCCGTCGGCATAAAGTGATTTTGACACCGCTGGCCGAAACAGATCCGGCAGCGTTGGCCCTGATTGACCGTTTATGGTCTGAGCTGGGCGCCGATGTCGAGCACATGCAGGTCGAGCGCCACGATGAAGTGTTGGCGGCGACCAGTCATTTGCCGCATCTGCTGGCGTTTGCCCTGGTGGACTCACTGGCCAAACGCAACGAGAATCTGGACATCTTTAGATACGCAGCGGGCGGTTTCCGCGATTTCACAAGGATCGCGGGCAGTGACCCGGTGATGTGGCACGACATTTTTCTCGCCAACCGCGAGGCGGTGTTACGCACATTAGATACATTTCGCACAGACCTCGACGCCTTGCGCGACGCGGTAGATGCAGGGGATGGGCTTCAATTACTGGGCGTATTCACTCGCGCCCGTGTTGCTCGCGAGCATTTCAGTAAAATCCTTGCCCGCCGGGCTTATGTGGACGCTATGAACACCAACGACCTGATTTTCCTGGCTAATCCTGGTGGACGCGTTTGCGGACGTATCCGCGTTCCAGGCGATAAATCGATTTCCCACCGCTCGATCATGCTCGGCTCGCTGGCCGAAGGCACGACCGAAGTCGAGGGCTTCCTCGAAGGTGAAGACGCGCTGGCAACCTTGCAGGCGTTCCGTGACATGGGTGTTGTGATCGAAGGCCCGCAAAATGGCCGCGTGACCATCCACGGTGTTGGCTTGCATGGCTTGAAAGCTGCGCCGGGCCCAATCTATCTGGGCAACTCAGGCACTTCGATGCGCCTGCTTTCCGGTTTGTTGGCCGCGCAGAGTTTCGACAGCACCTTGACCGGCGATGCCTCGCTGTCCAAGCGGCCGATGAACCGCGTCGCCAATCCATTGCGTGAAATGGGCGCCGTGATCGAGACCGCTGCTGAAGGTCGTCCGCCGATGATTATTCGCGGCGGCCATCGCCTGACCGGCCTGACCTACACCTTGCCAATGGCCAGCGCGCAGGTTAAATCCTGCCTGCTACTGGCTGGCCTGTATGCCGATGGCAAGACCCGCATCACCGAGCCTGCACCGACGCGTGACCATACCGAACGCATGTTGCGCGGCTTTGGCTACCCGGTCAGTGTTGAGAACAGCACCGCTTCCGTAGAGTCGGGTCACAAGCTCACCGCGACCCACATTGAAGTGCCGGCTGATATCTCCTCGGCTGCCTTCTTCCTGGTCGCCGCGTCTATTGCTGAAGGCTCTGACTTGTTGCTGGAACACGTCGGCATCAACCCGACGCGTACTGGCGTCATCGATATTCTGCGTCTGATGGGCGCCGACATCACCCTGGAAAACCAGCGCGAAGTCGGCGGCGAACCCGTGGCAGATCTGCGTGTACGCGCGGCCAAGCTCAAGGGCATCGAAATCCCTGAAGCGCTGGTCCCGCTGGCCATCGACGAATTTCCGGTACTGTTCGTGGCGGCGGCCTGTGCGGAAGGGCGCACCATCTTGCGCGGCGCCGAAGAGCTGCGGGTCAAGGAGTCCGACCGTATCCAGGTCATGGCCGACGGCTTGCTGGCGCTGGGCGTCAAAGTCGAGCCGACCCCGGACGGCATCATTATCGATGGCGGCCTGATCGGCGGCGGCGAAGTCCACGGTCACGGCGACCACCGGATTGCCATGGCTTTCAGCGTTGCTTCTCTGCGTGCATCGGCACCGATCCGCATCCATGATTGCGCCAACGTCGCGACCTCATTCCCCAACTTCCTAGCGCTCTGCGCTCAAGTCGGCATGCGTGTAGCAGAAGAGGCTCAGTCATGAGGGTTCGAGCGCCAGTCATCACTATCGATGGGCCTAGCGGTTCGGGCAAAGGCACCGTTGCTGGCCGGTTGGCCAAGCATCTGGGCTGGTGCCTGCTCGATTCCGGAGCGCTCTATCGTTTGTTGGCGTTCTCCGCGCGCAACCATGGCGTCGACCTGACGAATGAAGAAGCCCTGAAGCTGCTGGCCGCTCATCTGGATGTGCAGTTCAACGTCGGCACCGATGATCACGGGCAGCGGATTACTCTGGAAGGCGAAGATGTCACCCACGCCATCCGTAACGAACAGATCGGCAATGGCGCCTCGCAAGTGGCTTCACTGCCAGCGGTGCGCGATGCCTTGCTCCAGCGCCAGCGCGCGTTTCAGGAGCCGCCGGGGTTGGTGGCCGATGGCCGCGACATGGGCACCGTAGTGTTCCCGGATGCGCCGCTGAAGATTTTCCTGACCGCCAGCGCCGAGGAACGTGCACGTCGCCGTTACTTGCAGTTGAAGGCCAAGGGCGATGATGTTAGTCTGTCGAGTCTGCTAGATGAGATATGTGCACGCGACGAGCGTGACACCCAGCGAGCGGTAGCCCCGCTCAAGCCGGCGCATGACGCCATACAGCTGGATTCCACTGAATTATCCATCGAGCAGGTGCTGGAACGCATTTTGAGTGAAATCGCACTTCGCGATCTCGCCGGATGACAAGGAAGCGTGTGGGAGACCAGGCATAGTCCCACAGGCCTTCTTTTATTTGAACGAAACCCACGTTGTCTGGAACGTGGCAGATGGGCGTATTCTTCGCCCTTGATCAACAGGAATTAAAATGAGCGAAAGCTTTGCAGAACTTTTTGAAGAAAGCCTAAAGACCCTCAACCTTCAGGCCGGTTCGATCATCACCGCGATCATCGTTGATATCGATTACCAGGCTGGATGGGTTACGGTTCACGCCGGTCTGAAATCTGAAGGCCTCATCCCGCTGGAACAGTTCCACAACGACGCTGGCGAGCTGACCATCAAGATCGGCGACGAAGTGCACGTTGCACTGGACGCGGTCGAAGATGGCTTTGGCGAAACCAAGCTGTCCCGCGAAAAAGCCAAGCGTGCTGAGTGCTGGATTGTTCTGGAAGCGGCTTTCGCAGCTGAAGAAGTGGTCAAGGGCGTTATCAACGGTAAGGTTAAAGGCGGCTTCACTGTCGACGTTAACGGCATCCGTGCGTTCCTGCCTGGTTCTCTGGTTGATGTCCGCCCAGTGCGTGACACGACTCACCTGGAAGGCAAAGAGCTCGAATTCAAGGTCATCAAACTCGACCAGAAACGCAACAACGTTGTCGTTTCCCGCCGTAGCGTCCTTGAAGCCGAAAACAGCGCTGAGCGCGAAGCTCTGCTGGAATCCTTGCAAGAAGGTCAGCAAGTCAAAGGTATCGTCAAAAACCTCACCGATTACGGCGCATTCGTCGATCTGGGTGGCGTCGATGGCCTGCTGCACATTACCGACATGGCTTGGAAACGCATCAAGCATCCATCGGAAATCGTCAACGTTGGCGATGAGATCGATGTAAAAGTCCTGAAGTACGATCGCGAACGCAATCGTGTTTCCCTGGGTCTGAAGCAGTTGGGCGAAGATCCATGGGTCGCTATCAAAGCTCGCTACCCAGAAGGCACTCGCGTAACAGCCCGTGTTACCAACCTGACCGACTACGGCTGCTTCGCTGAGCTGGAAGAAGGCGTTGAAGGCCTGGTACACGTTTCCGAAATGGACTGGACCAACAAAAACATCCACCCTTCGAAAGTCGTACAAGTTGGCGACGAAGTGGAAGTTATGGTTCTGGACATCGACGAAGAGCGTCGTCGTATCTCCCTCGGCATCAAACAGTGCAAATCTAACCCATGGGAAGATTTCTCTGGCCAGTTCAACAAGGGCGATAAAATCTCCGGCACCATCAAGTCGATCACCGATTTCGGTATCTTCATTGGTCTGGACGGCGGCATCGACGGCCTGGTTCACCTGTCCGACATCTCCTGGAACGAAGTGGGCGAAGAAGCCGTACGTCGCTTCAAGAAGGGCGATGAGCTCGACACCGTGATCCTGTCTGTTGATCCAGAGCGTGAACGCATCTCCCTGGGCATCAAACAGCTGGAAAGCGATCCGTTCTCCGAGTACGTGATGGTCAATGACAAAGGCGCTATCGTTCGCGGTATCGTTAAAGAAGTTGACGCCAAAGGCGCCATCATCACTCTGGGCGACGACATCGAAGCTACTCTGAAAGCCTCCGAAATCAGCCGTGACCGCGTTGAAGACGCGCGTAACGTTCTGAAAGAAGGCGAAGAAGTTGAAGCCAAGATCATCAGCGTTGATCGCAAGAGCCGCGTAATCCAATTGTCCATCAAGTCGAAAGACGTTGAAGACGAGAAAGAAGCTATCCAAAGCCTGCGCGCCAAGCCAGAAACTGCGGAAAGCACAGGTCCTACCACCATCGGTGACCTGCTTCGCGCACAAATGGAAAAACAGAACTAAGTTCTGATTGACCATAGAAAAAGGGCGACTTCGGTCGCCCTTTTTTGTAGTGCGCCAGGCATGGCGCGTTGCGCATAAGCGCAACTAGTGTCATGTTTTCGAAATAAATTTTCTGCATCTTTGGCTGTACTTTCCCTGTCATTCAGTACTCGGGGGAACGCAAGTGAACGCCCAAGAGATTATCCTTAGTCCAGAAGAACGTAAGCGTCCGAGCTACACCGCCTTGTAACTCAAACCTTAATCCGTTTAAACCACTGGTTCACGCGCTCGCACTCAAATGCTGCTGGATCAAAAACATCTCCATGCCATTCAACCATCGCGTCATGCTCTGGATGATCGGGGTTGGTCATCGCCTCCAGAAAGTCCTCATAACCAAGCCCGCCACCCACGTCTTCCGGCGGGCAAGCATTGGCGCCCTCGATGCAGTACGGCACCTGAGGGCAGGCAATCGCCGGTAGCGTCTTTTCGACCTTGATACTGTGATGCCAACCGTCACCAAAATCGTAGAGATAATTGAATGTCCGCTTTCCGTTCAGCGCCTTTATCAGCGTTTTACGGGCTTCCGGGTTTACCGTCGGCCCACAACCATCAGGGTCGGGCATGCCGTAATTCTCACCGGCAATTTCAAACTCATGCAGATGGCTATCACTCCAGCCCATCACGACCTGGATGACATGGTGCAATTTGCCCAAGGTGATGTTTTCAGGCACCGCGAACCGACGCCAAATCGTCGGAGTGATCCACTTCAGCTCAATGTGCAGCAGCAACAGGTCGGAGGCGGGTTTGGGTAAACGGACAGTTTTAACCATGGATCAGGCGGCCTCGCAGTGTTCAGAGTGGTTCAAAGAAATATTCCAGGGCAGCAACTCGCTCACCCGATTGATCGGGTGCTCGGCAATGTGCTCAAGCACGTAGGTCAGATACGCCTGCGGGTTCAATCCGTTTAGCTTGGCAGTACCCACCAGACTATAAATCGCAGCAGCCCTCTCGCCGCCGTGGTCAGAGCCCACGAACAGGTAATTCTTGCGGCCCAAGGCCACAGCCCGAAGGGCACGCTCGGCGGCGTTGTTGTCGATTTCGATTCGGGCGTCATCGCAGTAGCGCGTTAAAGCCTGCCACCGGTTGAGGGCATAGAGGATTGCACCGCCCAATGTCGATTTTTTCGACAGTTGAGTCAGCGTCTGGTTGAGCCACGCGTGCAGGTGCTCCAGCAGCGGACTTGCTCGGCTTTGCCGAACCGCTTTTCGCAGGTTGGGCGGCTGCCCTCGAATCTCGCTTTCGATGGCATATAGAGCTGCAATCCGTTGTAGCGCCTCGGCGGCAAGTGGTGAAGCCAGGTCTTTGTAGACGTCGTAAAACTTGCGGCGGGCGTGAGCCCAGCACGCGGCTTCCTCAATAGTGCCCGTGGCGTACAGTTGAGCAAAACCGGCATAGCCGTCAGCCTGCAAGATTCCGCTGAAGCTCTTGAGATGATCGCGGGGATGTTGCCCCTTGCGATCCGGCGAGTAGGCAAACCAGACCGCCGCCGGTGTCGTGTCACCGGCAGGTCGGTCGTCCCGCACGTATGTCCATAGGCGAGCCGTTTTGGTTTTGCTGTTGCTCGGCGCAAGTACACCAATCGGCGTGTCGTCGGCATGGACTTTATGGCCGCTCATGACATGGCGTTCAAGGGCGCTGATCAGCGGTCGCAGTAATTGACTGCTCTGGCCGACCCAGTCGGCCAGGGTGGAGCGCTCCAGCTCCACGCCCTCACGGGCGTAGATCTCGGACTGCCGATACAACGGCAAATGATCGACAAACTTGGAGACCAGCACATGGGCCAACAACCCCGGGCCTGCAAGGCCTCGGGCTATTGGACGACTCGGCGCCGGCACCTGGGCGATGTGCTCGCAGCAGCGGCACACCCACTTCGGACGGACATGGCGAATGACTTTGAAACGTGCCGGAACGTACTCCAGCACTTCGGACACATCCTCACCCAAATGGCGAAGCTTTCCGCCGCAGCCAGTGCATTGCGACTCGGGCTGATGGACGTGGGTTTCACGAGGCAGGTGTTCAGGTAACGGCTTGCGCCGAGAGACGGTGCGAGGTGGCGGTTCGGTTGGCGGTGTCAGTTCAGTCTGGCTGACTTCCAGCTCCTCAAGACTCAAC
Organism: Pseudomonas sp. UMAB-08; assembly: GCF_900095225.1. Taxonomy (GTDB): domain Bacteria; phylum Pseudomonadota; class Gammaproteobacteria; order Pseudomonadales; family Pseudomonadaceae; genus Aquipseudomonas. The sequence goes on along the minus strand of NZ_LT607429.1, from coordinate 1,073 downwards.
TGGAGCTGGTCGATCATGGCGTCCAGTTGCTCGGAGCTGCGACCGAACTGCATACGACGTAGCTTGGCGATCATCATTTTCAAGCGCTCGATCTCTGCCCGCTGGGCAGAGACCAAGGCCTTCAAGGCTTGAAGATCGTTCGGCAGGGATTCGGTCACGAGTGTCATGACCGAATATTACTAGGGATTTTTTCAGCGCGGCAAGTCAGACCGCGAGGACGGGTGCTGTACGAATTGGCCTGCGCCAATCAATGCCCTCCAATAGCATCGACAACTGCGCGGTCGTCAGCGGCGCGCTGCCGCTGGTTGCTTGCGGCCAGACAAAGCGTCCTTGTTCCAGCCGTTTGCAAAACAGGCACAAGCCGTCGCCATCCCACCATAACAGCTTGATCCGGTCACCGCGCCGTCCGCGAAAGGCGAAGATCTGACCGGAGAACGGGTCGGCTTCAAGTTGAGTTTGCACCAAGGCCGCCAATCCATCGAAGCCACGGCGCATGTCCGTGACGCCGGCGGCGATCCAGATACGGGTTCCAGCGGGCGGGGCAATCATCGCAATAACTGCTGAAAGACGAATTGCAGCGTCTGCGGATCGGGTGCGCCCGTGATACGCAGCTTGGCTTTTCCTACCTCAACTGCGATCTCGGAATGACACTCTGTCTGTGGCTGGACGACTTGCGGCAGATCCATTGGCGCCTCTATCACCTGGACGGGCAAAAGCGTTGTGCTCTGGCTGACGGCGCCGAATAACCCTTCCTGATATTGATGCCGCCAGCGAAAAACCAGGTTGGCATTGACGTCATGTTCGCGAGCGATCAACGACACCGAAGCTCCTGGCTGGAAGGTGGCTTCGACGACTTGGCGTTTAAAGTCCAACGGAAAGTTGGGGCGACGACCGGCTCGACGGGCTGGAGCAACTGTATCCAAGATAGTGTCCACTCAAAATGATGTCCACTATCTTGGCCAATTTGGAGGGCTATCAGGAGAGGGTGCTGGCCGGACGGTTACAGAAGAACAGACCGAACTGAACCGTCGTGTACGCTCAGCCATCATCAGTCAGCGCGACGGCCGTCGCGC
>NZ_LT607428.1:37230-104988 GCF_900095225.1 Pseudomonas sp. UMAB-08 | reverse complement strand
CTTGTAAGTCTTGATTACGCGCTCTTCGACGCCGGAGACCTTGATGAATTTGGCCTCATCTACCCATGGGTAGGCGTTTGGCTCGCCGTGCTTGCCGCCGCCGCTCATCTCACAAAAGGCGAGAGCACGACCATCGGGCAGGATGAAGGCCTTCACATCGACCTCGTAGTTGCGCTCCCAACTGTAGTGGCACCAAGACGGAACTCCGTGGGCGTCCACTGCGCTGTAACGCACCTCGTTCACCGCATCATCGTGCGAGCTCTCATCGTAAAGCTGATCCAGATCCTCGCCGGACATGGACGCCAAATCTTCAAGCGTAACGAGGCCATTTGGCGCATCTCGCAGGCTATCGTACTTGTAGTTGAAAGCATCGATTCCGTGATGCATCACCAGCAGCTTGGCCATCTGGCTTGCAGTGAGCGTGCTCAGTGAGTGGTGGATGTTTGCATCGAGCATAGGGGTTCCTTACCGCTATAGCGGCTGACTTTGAAGTGGGGGAGGGTTACTTGGTGTTGAGGCGGGTTACTTCGTCGAGACAAGCGTTCCAGCCAAGCTCTTCAAAATAGCTTTTTACATCCTGGCTTTCGTCATAGTAATCAGCGCGCTTTCGTTCTGGCAGCGCCACCGCTACCGGCGCTGGGTTTGCAGTCATCAACTGTGAAAGTTTGGCCCTGATCCGTTCACGGTCAGCCCACAAAGCCCATTCACAATGAAACTCTTCCCGGTCGGGCTCAGGGTTTAGGCTTGGGACAATTCGATCTACTGCATCTTGGGTATCCATTCGCAGCGCCTGATCTTTGCCTCCTGCCTTGGAAAGCTCCACGACCTGGCTCAAGGCCTGAGCCCTGATGGCGCTGAAAGCCTTCTCGTACTGCTGCGAAAGCACCGACCGGACGACCAGCCAATGCCCGCTTGGCGTGCCGTCAGCATTCGATAAATTGACCTGTCGCCCCTCTTCCGCCTCCTGCTTCACGTAGAAATCTCGGGGCTGCATACTTTTCTCCGGTCGAAAAAAAGCCCCGCACTTGGCGAGGCTCTTGATTAGCGTTTCAGTTACAGGCAGTCAGCCCTGCCCAACTCTTCGAATTTTCCAGCGCGCTGGACCTTCACAATGTCGACCACCTTGACCATCTTGGCTGGCGCCTTGCGTTCAGATGCGACTGCGCATACATACATGGCCAGGCCTTTTCGATCAGTGCCGTCATCAATGGCACCAACATAGAGGTTGTCTTTGCTCATCCAGATGGCGTCTTTAATTGTTTTTTTCTCAGATGCGATCAGGTATTTGACCAAATCCCTCTGGTTTTGCGACGTTGCTGGGGCCGCAGCGTAAGCACTGCCAGCCAGCAAGGCTCCGATCAGTAACAAATAGCGCATCCGGTATCCCTCCCATTCAATAGCGGCAATCTACCACTATCGAGGAGGGACGACCAAAACCCTGCTGAGGTGAGGTCTTTTCCTTACCTTGCCCAAACAGCGAAACCACGCTGGATGAAAGTCCAGTAGCCCGTACCCAAAAGACATAGTAGCTTCCGGCCTTCATCTGCCCAAGGAATGGCCATGCCCAGCAATCGCTTCATCACCATTGACGTTGAAACCGCTAATTCTTGGTTTGGCTCAATCTGCCAAGTCGGCGTCGTCGTATTTACTGATGGCCAGATCACAGATGAGTGGGAGACGCTAGTCGACCCTAATGATGATTTTGACGGCTTCAACATGCGAATCCATGGCATCACGCCAGAGATGGTAATCGGCAAGCCCGCATTTTCCGATGCATTCGCGAGAGTCACCTCATTAGTCGGCCAAGATCTGGTGGCCAGCTACGGACATTTCGACCGGTCGGCGTTCAGTCAGGCGTGTGAGCTTCATCAGATATCTCGCATGGGTAATCCTTGGCTCAACATTCATCCCGTTGTGAGGCGCGCATGGCCCGACATGTACGCGGACGGTGGCTTCGGCCTCAACCCAGTCTGTAAGTATTTAGGCATTACCCTTTCTCGCCATCACAATGCAATTGATGATGCCCGAGCAGCCGGAATGATTCTGTTGAGGGCGGCAGAGGTGACTGGAATATCACCTGCCGAGTGGCTGGCCAGGAACAAGCGACCGGTTCGACTTCCAGGCGCACCTATCATTAACACCGACGGGCCGCTCATAGGTGAGAGCATCGCCTTTACTGGCGCCCTCGAAATGCCGCGTCAGCACGCTCAAGACCTTGCCGCTTCGATCGGGTGCTCACTTTCCAATACTGTTACCAAGAAAACCACAATTCTAGTTGTGGGGGATCAGGATCTGACCAGATTTGCCGGGAAGGAAAAAAGCAGCAAGCACATCAAGGCCGAGGCGCTGATTGCCGGAGGTCAATATCTTCGGATTATTGGGGAATCTGATTTCGTTGCAATGGTCGCTCTTGATGAGGCCGACCACAGCTAATGCAAAAAGCCCAGCGCGAGGGCTGGGCTTGACTGTCCTATTCTTGCGGGTTAAGAGCTGTCAGGCGGGCCCACGAACGCATCAAACCATCGGCTCGTGCGAAAAATCGAGAATGTAGCGGCCAGCATGGACATCACTGCGTAGATAAAGATCCCGAAGCCTATGAACCACGCGGCTCCCCGCCCGTAAGGCATTACGTCATAGTACCAAGCTGGTAGCCCGTCGACCGAAAAGAACGATGCTTTTGCGAGAAACGCATATAGCAAAGCGACTACTTGCACTACTACAAAATGCACAAACGCCGCAATCATCTGGATAAATGGGGACGGCTCTTTATCGGTACCGCCGGCAATAGCAGCGCTGAATTTCGAGTCCATACCTAAGAACACCGCTAGCCCTGCCAGCGTAAAGCCTAGCATAGTGGGAACAGCGGAAATAACTAGATCCCACCAGCCCGACTCAGACCAAATACGATAACTTAGAGCACACACAAGTATCGACACGCCAAAATAAAGCGACGTTAATACCGCCCTTAGGCCACCGTAAACACGCCAGTATGACGCCCACAGCTTCCAGGTTCCGACATACGATTGCTTTATATCTTTCAGCATATCAAAGTACCTGACGTATGCTCCGCGCGACTTCTACCAGCACCGAGCGCTCCGACTGTATGTCTGGATTATAACTCGCCGGTTCGGTAAGAGGCAGATTTTCGGTTGATTGCGTAACAATCTCGTTACTATCATTTCGACCTTTTACTACTACCTTGCCGTTCGAGGCGGCTACCAGTGCGAGCCCTTTAAGTTCGGCGTCCGGCTGCAGGCCAACTGAGTCAGCAGCAACGTACGCCAAGATTTCCTTCTTCGCGTTTATTCTCCGTAGGCGCTCTTGAACCTGGGCATCTAGACCAGCATGATCATCAGGATTAGGCCTGTTGATTTCCATATCAATACGAGAAATTCTTGGCATCAAAAACAACTTCTCAGACGATCCGACCTGCGGCTCAACCGTCACCGCAAAATTCCCGAAGCTGGCCAGCGCCTCAGACATAGACGCGCCTTCAAAAAACTTTTTCAACAATGCAGGCGACAGCGTATCCGTGCTTGATTTGGAAACGTAAAAAAATCTGTGCCCTTCAGGAAAAAATACAAACTGATACTTTTTAAAGTGCGGCCTCAAATCATCAGGTATGACTACACCATCAACATCCGCTTTAGTTGCTATAGAGTTTCTTTTTACGTTATACCAGTCTGCAGAAGCATCCAAGTTTAAATACTTATGAATCTCTCCAACATATGCATCGCCATCTTCATCCTTCAGGAACGATCCGATGCAAAGAGCATCATCACCCCTGACCTTTATGGCAATCTTCATATCGTTTAACGTGGAGAGAAAATCAACATACTTCTTAGGGGTATGCGGATGGAGAACAAGATTCAAGCAACTTACGGATATTTTCTTATCTCGCCCATGAGCGCCTTCGGTTTCCACATTATTCTGCTTGCCTGCCATCCTTCAGTCCTTACATGCGCAATTGTTCGATGTCCGTATACGTGCACGGGCGCAAAGCATGTCAGAAATGATGTCAAAATGCATCCTTCAGATCAGCTGCGGCCCTCCCTGCCGCCTACATCCAGTTATGGTGATTATCACCACAATTGAATCGAATGAACCAAGCCTAGCACCAGCCTGGGCTTTTTCACTTTCACGAGCACAGGAAACCACAAAGCCCACATCAGCGGGCTTTTGTTTGCCTACGCATGTAGACGCTTAAGGTGGTTGCCCAGATCATTAACACCGTAATTAACAACCCAGCCATCATTGAATGCGGCCAATGGGCCGCCATGACCGTCTGAGTCAACCAAGCGGCCCCTAGCCACCTGGAAGATTGGTCCTCCAGGGGTGAGCGGCATGCCCACTCCATTGATAAGAAAAGCGATAGGCGCCTCGTCTGCAGCCTTTTTGAACACGCCCCAGCGGCCCTGCAAATACGTTTGGCTCATGTCAATTTCCTGTTGGAATCATCAAGACCGCAGAGTGCTTCAGGATGCCCGTCTGGGCAAGCGTCTGTAATGCATATTGCCAGGATGACTAATTGCCAGCCGCAAAAATCCCAGCGCTGCCGGTGACCGTAACCAATTTCTTGCGAATGCTTGCGCAAGTCCCACCATGGGACTATATTCTCTCCATGAGAATTATCGCCATCAGCCACCTCAAAGCCTTCTGGGAGAAATACCCGGATTCCGAGCAGCAGTTACGCGCATGGGCTGACGAGGCGAAAAAGGCAAGCTGGACCAGTCCTGAAGTAATAAAGGCACAGTTCGGCAATGCCAGCATCCTCAAAAGCCGCCGCGTCGTCTTCAACATCAAAGGCAATGATTACCGCCTAGTGGTAGCCATCGCCTACCAATACGGCGCCGCGTATATCAAGTTTGTCGGGACTCACCAGCAGTACGACAAGATCGACGCAAACGCCGTGGAAATGGAGTAACCATCATGAATATTCGTCCAATCCGCACCGATGAAGAATACCGAGCAGCCCTGAAAGAGATTTCTCCGTTGTTCGAGCAGGAGCCTGAGCCAGGCACCGCCGAGGGAGACTCGTTCGAAGTCATGATCACTTTGATCGAGGCTTACGAGGCGAAGAACTTCCCGATCGATTTGCCTGATCCGATAGAGGCGATCAAGTTCAGGATGGAGCAATCAGGGCTGACCGCTGCCGATCTTGCTCCCGCCATTGGCAAGACCAATCGCGTCTATGAGGTTCTGAATCGTAAGCGCTCGCTGACTCTACCCATGATCTGGAAGCTTCACGACATGTTCGGAATTCCGGCAGAGAGCTTGATAAAGCCGGTGAAGGCGGCCTAATTCAGCCGCCTCACCCCTCACTCATCACCCGGCACTGAATCGCATCCATCTTCATCAGTGCCCTTGCCTCTTCCGGCTCAAGCTGGCGATCCATCATGCGCGTCCACGCTTCCATTTCCTGCCACGTCAGCGGATCGCTGGTGCGCTTGCATTCCCAGAACAGACCGGCCAAGTAAGCCATGCCCTCGGGCATCGCTGGAATATCCAGCTCCCGAGGCTTGTGGCCGGTCATGTTCCAGACTTGCGTCAAGTGGTCACGAAGTGTTGATCCAGACCCTTTGATCGGCTTCGTCAGCCGCAGCTCTCCCTCCCAGTAGCTTAAGAGGCTTTCGAGTCTTGAGCGAAAAAACGCGAACGGTTACTCGCGAGCAATTCGATTTCTTGCGACAGGCCAGGGTTCTGGGCGAGCAGTTCCGACACAGCCTCTTTGGAGAATGGAGTGTCGAACGACCAGCCGGTAACCAGCGAAGAGCGGTACTTGATGGTGTTAACGGTATTGATGTCGTACACCTCATCATCCGACATCTTCGACTCGTCACGGTCACGGACTTCGCGGCCAAGCTCAAGCAGGCGACGGCGCGCGGCAGGAGCATCAGCGCCAATGACGATAAGGTAATGCTCGGTCTCCGTGCCGTCCGGCAGGGTCAGCGGGAGCTTCTTACCTGCTTCAAGAGCTGGCAGGGCGAAGAAGTCAGCCAGAGCGAAGGTTTTGATTTCAGCAACGTCTTTGATCTTGGTAGCCATTCGGTGAATCTCCAGGCAAAAATAAACCCGCTCGGTGGCGGGGTTCTGTGGGTGTTCTTGGTGTAATTAGTGCAGCTGAAGCATCGGCTGGATCTCAGCCTCAAGGCGCGCCCGTTCGGCGCCAATGCCTGGGATCTCGCGCTTACGCTCCAGCATCACGGCATACGCTCTCGGCGCCAAAGTGATGTTTAACCACAACAACTATGAAGCGCTGGTGGCGAATACTGGCCGTAACCCGGAAACGGATAAGGTCACTCCCGTCGTGTGGCTGAATCTAGGCCCAACTAACCGCTGGAAGATGTTCAATAAGCGCCAAGGCACCACATGGATGATTGGCAGCTTCACGACCAACCCTGAAAGCATCGACCTGACAATCCGGCCTGCTGCGCGAATCAATTCATTCGGACTGGTCGGTGTCATGGCGTCAACTGTTCGCGTAGTGATGACCGTTCCCGGAACAGCTACTCCCATCTACGACAAGACATTCAATATGTCGAGCAAGGCGGGCGGTAGTTGGTATCAGTATTACTTCGGAGAGTTCGTCACCAAGGACAACGTCGCTCAGTTCGATCTTCCGGCATTCAATAATGCAGATATTCGCTTTCTCATCAGTGCACCGGGTGGCACCGCACAAGTAGGCATGCTGGTGCTCGGGATGGCCAAGACTATTGGTGTCGCTGTTTATGGTACCGGTCTCGGCAGCGAGAGTTATTCCCACGTCAAGCAAGATGATTTCGGGAATATCAATGTCGTGCCGGGTGGCGAACGGCGATACGTTGATTTCAGCGTGGTGATGACTGGTGATCAAGTTTCCAGCGCACTGCGAACACTTAACCTGCTCAAAGACACGGCTGCTCTCTACATCGGAAGTGAAGACCTCGACTACACCATCATTGTGGGTCGCTTCGACAGGCTCGCCATGGGCCTTCCAACATACGACCGCGCCGAATACACCCTCGAAGTAAGGAGCCTCAACTAATGGCAGTATCCACGACACCTCCGCTGCTGACACCGCTTCCACCTGCACCGCTGCCAACTGATGCCGAGGCGGTATTTGACGCCAAGGCAGGGGCATCGCTCACCGCTCAGGCGGCCATGGTTGCAGAGGTCAATGCTTCGCTGACGTGGCAGGCTGGCGCTACGGCCGATACGAAGGGCTATAAGGATGCAGCCGCAACGTCGGCAGGCACTGCCGCCGACTCAGCCACCTTGGCAGGGCAGAAGGTTGGCCTGGCGGCTGATCAGGTTGTGCTGGCCGTCACCGCCCGCCAAGCCGCGCAAGCTGCGCTAGCGTCAACTGTGGTTGTTGCTGCTGCTGCGCAGTCCGCCGCTGGTTTACCGTCGTTAGTAGGTCACGGCGGGCAAGCCCTTTGCGTAAAGCTGGACGAAACGGGCGTTGAATTTAAATCACTAAGCCAGGCCATTGGCGACGTACTGGAAACCACCCGCACTCCGGATGCTACGTATTTGCTCCAGGACACTATCTATAGCCGGGCGGCTTATCCTGACTTGTTCGCAATCGTCGGAACAATTGGTGTCAACAGGGACATTTCCAACGTTGCCGTATCGACAAGCCCGAACGGTACGGGTGCATTGTATTGCGCGCAGGCCGGGCTAAATGAGGTGATCTTGCTAGGGGGGAAAAAACCTGGTGCCGCCGATAATGCAGCAGGGTCTATAGTTTATAGGAGCGCGGATGGCGGGACCACTTGGGCGTCGGTGCCGTCACTGGCCGACATTGTAGGCCCGATTGTAGCTCTCCAAACTGATGGAAATGGGGTGTGGCTGGCGGCTGGGTATTGGGGGGCGCTTTACCGGAGTACCGATAATGGGATGACCTTCGCCCCGGTGCCCGGCTCGCCATGGTCATCTTTTTGGTATTCAACCCCCATAGTTTCAATCACAACCAATGGCCTAGGTAAGTGGGTTGTAGCCGGTTATGGTAACCAGGGCAGTGGCTCGCCAAGCGCCGGCATTCTAACCTCTACTGACAACGGGGCAAACTTTACTAATAGCACCAGAACCGGGTTCTACACATTTGCAGGGGTTAATTTATCAGGTGTTGTCTATACCAATGCTACAGCGGGTGCTGCAACCGCGAGCGGTATTGAGGTTTCTACTAACGGCACCACATGGGCTTCCCTAGGCGCTGGCGATGGTTTAGACAATATTTCCGGCCTGATGCTGGCAGGTAATAGGCTTATATATATTAAGGCCGGCGCTCTTTACACCATCGAAAGTTATAGTAAAAGCTGGAGTATGATTTTAGGTGGAGTTCAACAGGCATACATTGCGGCAGACGGTACTATTTATGCCTACACTGCTAGTACAGGTACGCTTTCTAGAAGTTTAGATAATGGCATTGCGTGGGAGCAAGAGGTAATAAGTATGGCGCCTTACTTCAGCACGTCACCAATGAAAACATCAGCCGGAACATACTTATCGATATTGGCTAAGGGGGTTGCTGGTATCGTAAAAGCGACTCGCCAATATAACTACGACGTCGCCACCCAGTTTAAAACCCCTGCCCACAAAACCTCAAAAGGCTACAAGGCCTATATCAAGGGTAAGCTCGCATGATTCTTTATCAGTGGGATGAACAAGGCTTTTTCGTCGGTAGTGTAGAAGTTGAAGACACCGCACCAATGCCCGAACGAAGCACGCCAACCACGCCAATGGTCATGACCGGAACACAGGTAGCGCAGTGGCAGGGCGTTTGGGTGAAGCTGGCTGCCCGTCCGGTTACGCCAGATCCTCAGCCGATGCCTGACCCTGTTCCCGACTTGCCAATCCTGATCGCTGACCGGCGCTACACCGCTGAAACATCAGGGACAACCGTTGAAGGTATGCCCATTGATACCTCTCGCGATAGCCAGTCGATGCTCACGGGCGCAGCATTAGCTGCCTCGCTTGACCCAGGCTACTCCGTCCAGTGGAAGACGACGGCAGGCTTCGTCACGCTGACCTCCTCGCAAATCCTTGGTGTCGCATCAGCAGTGCGGGCGCACGTGCAGGCGTGCTTTAACCGGGAGGCCGCATTGCTGGCCGCGGTGGCTGATGGGTCGATTACGGCGGTGATGGTGGAGGAGGGGTGGCCAAGCAGACTCTATGATACGACTGCCAAAAGCGACGTCCTATCGGGCGGAGCAAAGTGACAGACATTCGCAGTATGACTTTCAGTTTTCGACTAGATATAGTGGCCTTATGACTCCAAAAAGGAAGGGCGCTGAATGCCTCGCAAAGCAATTGGGAAAACGGTCACACGATTAAGCCGGTCTGAGATTCGCAGCGATGAAACATTCGCAAAGAAAAAATATCAGTTTCTTGCGTCTCTGAAATACACCAACGTTACCTCGGTGCTGCTTCCGGGCGATGACAAGCCTACGGATTTCATCGAATTTACATTCGCCTCGCTGAAGAAGCTGCTCAAGCAGCATGAGCAAAACGCGATAGCCGCTATAGAAGCCGCTGAGGCGCAAGAGAGGCTCGCGAGCAAGAAACTTCGCAGCGCCTCAACAAAATTGGCAAAGGCGGATGTGGCTCTCAAGAAATCTAAGGAAGCGGCTCAGCAACTTAGGGAAAGGGCAGAGGCTCTAGAGCTGGTCAAAATGGAGCGAGAGGAGCAGATCTCAGAGCTACAGGAAAAACTGCAGAGCTTGATGGATGAAGAGAGTCTCTTGCAGCAAAACTATAATCGATTGCTTAAAAATATTGATGAGGAGCCAGAGCAGACGCATCGCCCTAACGGCCTTCAAAGCCCAGATTGGAGCGGCATAACCAATCGTAAGCCGGTGCCGGGCGGTTATAAAACGGGCAAACGTGGCTGATGAATTAGGCGACAGGAATATTCGGAGAGCTACTCTTCTTTCCCAATGAGATCACGGTTTCAGCTACACAGCAGCCCGCCACGCGCGGGCTTTTTTTCGTCTATGCATCAGAAAAGCGAAACCCCGGAGGTTGGCCCTTCCGGGGTTTCTGCGCCCTCCAAGTCAGGCCTGCTGGACGTAAGCCGATGTTATCAACCTAACAGTAGATTTCACCATATTGACGACTCCAGATTTCAGCCATATGCCCGCCGTGTGCGGGCTTTTTTTCGCCTCAAGGAAACCGACATGACCATCGCGCGCGGACTCAGAAATAATAATCCAGGCAACATCGACTATAACCCGCGCAATGACTGGCAGGGCCAGTTGCCGCCAGACCCAGCTATCGAGAAACGCTTCGCTCGTTTCGATTCGCCTGAGAACGGCATTCGCGCTCTGGCCAAGCTACTGATCAACTATCGCGGCAAGGACGGCATGCCCGGCATCGGCCTCAAGGGCATCGACACCGTGCGCGAGACGATCAACCGCTGGGCGCCCTCCGTGGAGAACGATACCGAGGCGTACATCAAGGCCGTTTCCGTCGCGGCCGGTGTCCTGCCAAACGAGCAGATCGATATTCGGGACAGGCGCATTTTGCTGGGTGTCGTGACGGCGATTATCAAGCATGAGAATGGCAGCATGCCTTACACACCGGCTGTTGTTTCTGAAGGCGTGCGGAGGGCGCTGGCATGAAGCTAATCCTGATCGTATGCCTGCTCACCCTGTCCGGCTGCACTGTCGTGTCCGCCACCAGCTCAGCCGTGGATGCTTACTGCGCGATCCCCAACCCTGCGCGGCATGCCAATCGTATCCTGGTCAACGCCACCATTGCGCCGAACTCGGTCGCCATCACCTGCGCTGACGAGGTGGTCGCTCATGACTAAAGGTCAATTCCTCGACCCGCTGATCTTGCGCGCCTACGCCAAAGGGGAATGGGTGCTGATGACCGACTTCCGGTATCAGTCCATTGACGGAACTATTTACACCGCCCCCAAGTGGTTTGTGACCGATCTGGCGTCAACCCCGTGGATTGTCACGCCACTGCTGATGGGCATCGAAGACCGGGCCTGTGGCGTCATTCATGATTTCGCGTACTGCTCCAACGAACTTCCCCGTGAAGTCTGCGATGCCTTGTTCTTCGAAATGCTGCTGGCCATGGATGCCGACAAGCGCCGCGCTGGCCTGATGTATGCCGGTCTGCGGGTTGGTGGTGGCAGTCGGTACAAGGCCTGCTCGGGCGGGATGAAGGTTGAAGACCTGGCCTTTGAGCTGATGCCCGATAACGACAGGGCCTATTGGACGAGGCGGCTTTCGGTGACGCATGAGGCTGTGGCGGTATAAAGGAGAGGGGTTGTGTTCGGTCGGCAAGTCAGAGATCGCATGCTAATTTTTCGCGCCTACATTGTTGGTCGTAAAAATTAGCACGACCTCAATTCATGTAGGAAAACCGGAATAGGCTTCACGGCTGCTCAAGATGTGGTGGCCTGGCTCGAGATGGACGGTTATGAGCTACGCTGATTTGAGGATCAATCCATGCAGAAGGAGAGGCAATGGAGCGGCGCCTTATCTGGATCTGGCTGATAGTACTACTGACTACTTTTTGGGTCGCGGCCGTGACGATGGTCATCTATGCGATGGTTGAATAAGCAAAGCCCCGAAGTTTCGCGACTTCAGGGCTTCTATTTTCGCCTCCATCCCTTAATGGGTGGCGAACGTGGGCGGGATATTACCAGTGGCACAGGGCCGGTTCACTACTGCTATGTGGGGATTGTGTTCGGTCGGCAGGACGCCGGGGGAGGGAGGTTGCTGAAATGTTGCTGAGAGATGCACGATTCGACATGAATCCACATCAACTTTCAGCAACATTCAAACTCCAGATACAGAAAGACCCGCGCTGGGCGGGCCTTTCGGTGCTTCGTTTGGTGGAGCCGGGGGGATTTGAACCCCCGTCCGCCAGTACTCCGCTTTCGGGACTACATGCTTAGCCGTGTCTATTAAGTTAACCCTCAGCGGCCCGACGGGCAGGGTGCATTGGGCGAGCTGTGTAATTTTTAGCCGATTCGTCCACAACATACTGCACGGCGATTCTGTTCTATATGACAATCACTTCGGGTTTACAGACATCCCCTAGTGATTGCTGGCGCCGAAGCGACCAGGAGGGAAGGGCTAAGGCTGCTTACGCAGCGAGAGCGTATTCCCCGTAGGTTTCGTCATTGGCAACTATAAGAAGTTGCAACAGTGGATTTACGAGTTCTGTTACCAACTCGGCATGCCCCTAGAGTTTCGCGACCGGCGTCGAATCCTAATCGGCCCCAATTACAACTGCTCTAGCAGTCAAGTGGTGAGTCTACCTCAATGCAGGGAGGACGTCGACTTTCTCTCAGGCGACGGGGTGAAACAGGCCAGCCCCAGGGCTGGCCTTGGCAATGCTTTTACCTGTCCTCACCCTTGTCGGCCTCTTCCAGCGCCTTTTCGGTCAGCTCGATGCATTTTTTATTGTCGCCAGCCGCTTTTGCGGCCATGGCTTCCTTTTGCGCTTCCTTGAGGTTCATCAGGGTGTCGTCGCCCATGTCGGTCGCGCCGGTGGTCAGGTCATCTTTGATCTGCTGCAGATTGGCGTCGCACAGATCATCAGCGGCAAATACCGGGGAAGCCAACAGGGCGGCGGTGAGGAACAATCCAGTGAGTGCAGTGCGCTTCATGTGTGTCTCCTTAGCCTGTGGACTCGGGATGGACGGTCTATGAGGCCGATGGCCCGAGCGCTGTGGTAAGCCCGGATCACTTCTGGGGAGGGCTTGAATAGATTGACTCTGGCGTAACGCAGGGGTTCTATTTTTTCTTGAGCAGCCTGTGAAAAAGCCATTCTTGCGACGTCTGGCGTCCTGACGGGGCGTGTAGGCCCCGTCAGGGAGGTTTTACGCCGACTTGGCTTGAGTCACTCGATCCACCAGATAAACCAGTCCGTGGTAATCGATACCGCCGTGTTGCGACAGGCCGATTTCACAGGTCCGGCTGGTGGAAATGCCTTCGTTGCAGTACTGCACCGCGTCTTTCAAGGTGCGCAATGAATGCGCGTTCAGTTCCGGCGTAGTGAAGCCCCTGTCACCGGCAAAACCGCAGCAGTGGATGCCTTCGGGTATCACCACATTCTGGCTGCACAGGCGCGCCAGTTCGATCAAGGCCTGACTCTCGCCCAAGTGTTGGGTGCTGCAGGTGACGTGCACCGCGATAGCTTCCTGCTGGGGAGTGAAGTGCAGCTTGTCCAGCAGGTGAGTGCGGATAAAGCGCACCGGGTCGTACAGGTCCAGGCGCGTGTCTTTCAGATCCTGAACCAGGCGCAGGGTGCATGGGCTGGTGTCGCAATAGATCGGGTCGAGACCGCCGCGACTGGCCTTGATCAAGGCCGCGAGCAGTTCCTGGCGTTTGTCCTCGGCTTGCTCGTTGTAGCCTTTTGAGGCAAAGGGTTGCCCGCAGCACAGGCTGTCCTGATTGTCGGGGAAGACCACCTGATAACCGGCCTTCTCCAGTAGACCGCGGGTTTTGTCCAGCAGCGACATCTGTTCGCGGTCGCTTGCAGCTGGGCCCATGACGCGTGATACACACGCTGCCAGGTACACCACACGTGGGCGCTGATCATCGATCGGTGGGCTGAAACGAATGGCCCGCTCCGGCTGCGGCATGGCGGCGGTCCACTGCGGCACGCGACCTGACGACGCCTTGCTCAACGCTGCGGAGATTTTGGCCAGGCGTGGTGCGCCCAAGAGCATCCGCGCACCGTTGGCCACGTGCAGCGTGAAGCGCGCACCTTGCAGCGCGGTCTTGAAATTATGGGCCAGCCAGTCCGCAGTTTTGCCATGGGTCGCTTCGCGGCTGCGCAGTTTCTTCACCAGTTCGCCGGTATTGATCCCGACCGGGCAACGTTGCGCACACAGCCCTGTCGCGGCACAGGTGTCGATGCCTTGATAGTGGTAGTCGCGCTCCAGATCAGTGGTGTCGATGCCCGCGCGTTTTTTCGCCTGGATATCGCGCCAGATCACGATGCGTTGTCGTGGGCTCAGCGTCAGCCCTTTGGACGGACAGACCGGCTCGCAAAACCCGCACTCGATGCATTTGTCGACGATCTCATCGGCGGCGGGCAGTGGCTTTAGGTGTTTCAAATGGATCTGCGGATCGGTGCTGAGCACTACGTCCGGGTTAAGGATGCCGTTAGGATCAAGCAGCCGTTTGAGTTGCCACATCAGTTGGTAGGCATCGCTGCCCCATTCCAGCTCGACAAACGGCGCCATGTTGCGTCCAGTGCCGTGCTCGGCTTTCAATGAGCCGCCGAACTCTACGGCCACCAGTTGCGTGACGTCGTCCATGAACGCTTGATAACGGGCGACTTGCGAAGGGCTGTCGAACCCCTGAGTGAACACAAAGTGCAGGTTGCCTTCCAGCGCGTGGCCGAACAGGATCGCTTCGTCGTAGTGATGTTTGTCGAACAGCGCGATCAGTCGACGCACGCCAATCGCCAGTTGTTCGACCGGGAATGTAACGTCCTCGATGATCACTGTGGTACCGGTTTTACGCACGGCGCCAACGGCGGGGAAAGTGTCTTTGCGAATCGCCCAGAGACGGGCGTTTTCCACGGGGTCTTCGGTAAAGTCGACCTGCTTCTCCACCGAGAATGAGGCCAGCGAGGCCATGATCTGCGCGAGCTGCTCATGCAGTAATGCCTGGGAGGCGGCGCGGGATTCGATCAGCAGGGCGCAGGCGTTTTCCGATAATTCGCGGACAAAGGCAGGCATGCCTGGTTTGTCCTGCACCGACCGCATGCTGCGCCGGTCCAGCAATTCGACTGCTGCAACCGGTTGGCTTTTCAGGACGGTGACGGCGGTGCAGCAGGTTTCCACATCGGGGAACACGATCAGCGCCGATGCTTTGTACGGGTGGTCGATGACGGTGTCGTAAGTGACCGCGCTGATAAAACCGAGGGTGCCTTCGGAGCCGACCAGCAAGTGGCTGAGGATATCCAGTGGCTCATCGAAATCCACCAGGGCATTGAGTGACAGGCCGGTGGTGTTTTTCAGGCGGTATTTGTGGCGAATTTTTGCGGCCAGCGTGCTGTTGGCACGTGTCTCGCGGCCGAGTCGGGCCAGTTGTTCCAGCAGGTCGGCGTGGCTGTCGCGAAACGCGGCGACGCTGGCGGAGTCTTCGGTGTCCAGGCGGGTGCCGTCAGCCAATACCAGTCGAATCCCGGCGAGTGTGTGATAGGTGTTCTGCGCGGTGCCACAGCACATGCCGCTGGAGTTGTTGGCGACGATGCCGCCGATTTTGCAGGCGTTGATCGACGCCGGGTCCGGGCCGATCTTGCGCCCGAACGGTGCCAGCCAGGCATTCGCCTGAGCACCAATGACCCCCGGTTGCAGGCGGATCTGCGTGCCCTGACCGCGAATCTCTCTGCCGTTCCAGTTGTCGCCGAGCACGATCAGCACTGAATCGCTGATGGCCTGGCCGGACAAGCTGGTGCCCGCAGCGCGAAACGTCACCGGTACGCTTTCAGCTTGAGCCAGCTTGAGCAGCGCGACCACTTCGTCTTCGGACTCGACGCGTATCACCAGTTTCGGGATCAGCCGGTAGAAGCTTGCATCAGTGCCGAAGGCCAGGGTTGAAAGCGGGTCGTCGAAGCGTCTGTTCTTGGGAATCAGTCGCTCGGCTTCGCGCAGGAATACAGCGGGCAGGCTCATGCATCCTCCAGAATCAGTACCACCAGATCTTTCGGGCCGTGGGCGCCGTAGGCCAGGATCTGTTCAATGTCAGCGGTTTTTGACGGGCCGGACACCAGCAGTGCATTGGTCGGCATGCCGGCTGCCCATTTCTGATTTTGCTGAACCTGATAAAAGTTGTCGTAGATTTCGCTGGCCTTGAGCAGGGCGAAGTGCACGGGCGGCACCAGACTCATCAGGCGCGGTTCTTCGCGGGTCGGCCATAGAATCAGGCTGCCGGTGGCAGCAATGGCGCCCAGGGTGGTGGTGAAACTGGCGGGGGTGTCGTCGAACAGCTCGGTTTTCCACGCCTCCACCGGACGGTCATAGGCCTTGAGCGACGGTAACTCGGGGTGCACGGTCCAATGCTCGCTGACGCGCCGACCGTGGGGCGTGCTCGGGGCAATCAACAGGCTCGGCAATTGGCGGTCATGCACCAATTGTCCGAGCAGTTCCGGCCAGCCCTGTTCGGTGCTGAGATGGATTTCGGTGTGCACGGCTTCCATCAGTTTGCGCAACTGCGCGAGCCGTTGTTCGGGGGCGTAACTCCACGGGGTGGTCACCAGCTCTTCGTCGAAGTTGTCGGTGATCGGCGTGGCACCGGTCAGGCTGTGGCGCAGTTTGTTGAGGATGTTTTGCTTGGCGCTCATCGCTTGGCTCCCGGTTGCTTCTCTATCGACTGATTCTCTGTCGACTGCTTGGCCAAATGTTCACGGGCCAGCTCATGCAGCGAGCGGGCTGCCGGTTTCGGTGCGCTGTGATTCTGCGTCCACGGGCCGATGCTGCTTGGGGTCAAATTGCGCAGGCGGGTCGCGAAAAAGCCGAACACGCGGTACAGCGCCGGCGAGCTATTGAGGCGCGACCAGGCATTCCAGATAAAGCGTTCTGTGCGTGAGTATTTGCTGCCTTGGCCGCGCATGGCTTTGTTCGGCGCGTCCGGCGATTTAACGTTTTCTTCTCGCAGGCGACGCAACAGGGCCGGGATTGGAATTTTCACCGGGCAGACTTCGCCGCAGGCGCCGCACAACGACGAAGCGCTGGGGTGGTCCGGGACTTTGTTCAGACCGACCATGTGTGGGGTGATGATTTTACCGATAGGGCCTGGGTACACCTCGCCATAGGCATGGCCGCCGATGCGGGTATAGACCGGGCAGTGGTTCATGCAGGCGCCGCAGCGGATGCAGTTCAGGGTCTGGCGCAGTTCACTGTCGGCGAACGCCTGGCTGCGACCGTTATCGAGCAGCACCAGGTGCACTTCTTGCGGGCCATCCAGTTCATCGGCCTTGCGTGGGCCGGAGATCATGTTGACGTACGTGGTGATGGGGATGCCCAGCGCCGAGCGGGTCAACAGCGACAGCAGTGGGACGGTGTCACGCAGGTTCTCGACGACTTTTTCGATGCCGGTCACGGCGATATGCACCGGCGGAACCGTCGTGCACATGCGGCCGTTGCCTTCGTTTTCGACCAGCAACAGGGTGCCGGTTTCAGCCACGGCGAAGTTGACACCGGAGACGCCGATGTCGGCTTCGAAGAATTTTTGGCGCAGCACTTTGCGACCGATCTGGATCAGTTTGTCGACGTCTTTGGTGTAGTCCACGCCCAGTTTTTCGTGGAACAAGGTGCCCACCTGGCCGGCGTTTTTGTGAATCGCCGGCATGATGATGTGCGACGGCTTCTCATGGTCGAGCTGGACGATGTATTCGCCCATGTCCGATTCCAGGCATTCGACGTTACGGTCTGCGAGGAAATCATTCATTTCCATTTCTTCGCTGACCATCGACTTGCCCTTGATCACTTGCCGGGCTTCATGAGCCTCGACGATCGAGAGGACAATGTCATTGGCTTCTTCTACCGTTTCCGCCCAATGCACCTTCACGCCATTACGGGTCAGGTTTCGTTCAAGTTGCTCAAGCAAATCGGGCAGCTTGGACAGGGCGCGCGCCCGAATCGCATTGCCCAGGGTGCGCAGACGTTCACGCTCGTCGGCATCGCTGAACGCGGCCGCGCGCTTGGTCATCAGCGAATCCATGGCGGTGCGGAAGTTGTTGCGCAGTTGGCTGTCGCCCAAGGCTTTGTGGGCTCGGGCGCGGAAGTCTTCGTGTACCTCAACGGTGGGGATCAGTGTTTGCGTGCTCATTGTCCACCTCCGGTGCGTTGCCACAGGAAACTGGCCACGTGTTGGCCGCGTAGCGATTCCCGTTGTTTCTCCAGCGAGCCGTTGATGTTCATCAAGCAGCCGCAGTCGGCGGTCACTACCTGATGCGCGCCCGACTCTTTTAACGCTCGCGTCTTGTCCGCGACCATGGCCCCGGAAATATCCGGCATGCGCACGCTGAACGTCCCGCCAAAACCGCAGCATTCACTTTCGTGACTGTGGTCTACCCGCTCGACGTTGCTCATCTGGGACAACAGTTCCCGGACGTGCAAGTGCGTGTTCATTTCCCGGCGTGCCGAGCAGGACGTATGCAGCGCCACCTTGATCGGTGCTCCACTGTCCTGGAGCTTCACTTTGCACACGAACAGCAGAAACTCCGCCAGTTCATAGGTGCGGGCGGCCAGGGCATGAACCTGCTTCAAGGTTTCCGGCTCGTCCTTGAACAAGTCCGGGTAGTGCTCGCGCAGCATGCCGGCGCATGAGCCGGAAGGTACGACCACCGGGTAATCACCCGAGAACAATGCCAGTTGCGCCCGCGCGACTTCACGCGCCTGATCGGTGTAACCGGAGGTGTAGGCCGGTTGCCCGCAGCAGCTTTGCCCTTGGGGGAATTCGACCCGAATGCCTTCGCGTTCGAGCAGGTGAATCGCGTCCATGCCGGCTTCCGGGTAAAACAGGTCGACCACGCAGGTGCCGAACAGGTAGACCCGCTCAGGTTTTACGTCAGGGTAGTGCCGTGGTTCGGCCTGTGGCGGTGCGACGCGGGTCGCATTAGGTACGGCGTTGTAATAGAGCTCGCTCATCAGGCGTTTCTCCGGGTGGTCCCGGTTATCCGTCCAGCGCCGCGGTCGAAAGATGCATCGTCTTAGCTTTCAACCGCTTTGCAGACCCGGTCATGAATGGTTGACGCCGGGGATTAGCCCGGCGCCAGGTCGTTGCGGGTGTGGATGCTGTTAGTGAACCAGCATGCCGGTGAACCAATAAGCCTGAGCCAGGGTGATGCAGCCGACGATGGTGGCAAAGAACAGACTGTGTTTGAGGGTGAAGCGGAACAGGTCGGATTCTTTGCCCACCAGGCCAGTGGCGGCGCAGGCAACAGCAATCGACTGCGGTGAAATCATTTTGCCGGTCACGCCACCGGTGGAGTTAGCAGCCACCATCAGCACATCGCTAACACCGACCTGGTGCGCGGTCGTTGCCTGCAATGAGCCAAACAGCGCGTTGGAGGAGGTATCGGAGCCTGTCAGGAACACACCCAGCCAGCCAAGGAACGGCGAGAAGAACGGGAACGCAGCGCCCGTGGATGCCAGAACCAGTGCCAGCGTGGTGGACATGCCGGAGAAGTTCATCACGAAGGCGAACGCCAACACCATGCCAATGGACACGATGGCCCAGCGCAGTTCAAAGAGGGTTTCTTTGAAAGTGGTCAGACCGGTTTTGACCCCGATTCGCAACACCAGCATCGACAGCAATGCGGAGATCAGAATCGCGGAGCCGGAGGCGGCGATCAGGTCGAACTTGAACACGGCTGGCATGGCGGTCTGGTTGGCGACGATAGGCGCGACCTTGAACACCAGTTGGTCCAGATGCGGGATGGCAAAGTTCATGGTCCATGCCTGCATCGCACCACCGGCGGCGAACATTGCCTTGAACGGCTTAAGCGTCCAGATGGTGACGATGACGGTCAGAATCAGGAAGGGTGACCACGCTTTGAAAATCTGGCCCAAGGTGTATTCAGACTTGATCGACGTGCGTGGCAGACCGAAGCCGCCAGCGCTGGCGACTACTGGGCCAGTCGGGGTAGCACCGGCCATTTGCGCGCCAGCGGTACGTTTAGGCTGCCAGACTTTGAGGAACAGAGTCAGGGCAATCAGGCTGAGCAGCGCCGAAGTGATGTCCGGCAGTTCAGGGCCGATGAAGTTCGAAGTAAGGAACTGGCTGGCGGCGAAGGTAAAACCTGCGACCAGAGCGGCTGGCCAGGTTTCCTTGACGCCACGCATGCCGTCCATCATGAACACCAGCCAGAACGGTACGAACAGCGACAGCAACGGCAATTGACGGCCGGCCATGGCGCCGATCTTGAACGCGTCGATCCCCGAAACCTGGCCCGCCACGATGATCGGAATACCCAATGCGCCGAAAGCGACTGGGGCCGTGTTGGCAATCAGGCACAACCCGGCGGCATAGAGCGGGTTGAATCCCAGGCCCACCAGCAATGCTGCAGTAATCGCCACTGGCGCACCGAAACCTGCCGCACCTTCAAGGAAGGCGCCAAAGCAGAAGGCGATCAGCAACACTTGCAGGCGCGGGTCGTCGGTGATGGTCAGGACCGAGCTGCGGATAATCTCGAACTGACCACTTTTAACCGTCAGTTTGTAGAGGAATACCGCTGCGATGATGATCCAGGCAATCGGCCAGACGCCATAGGCGAACCCGTATCCGGCGGCCGCAACGGCCATATCAGCTGGCATTTTGAAGGCGAAGATCGCTATCAGTACCGATAACAGCAGCGTAATGGTGCCTGCAACATGACCCTTTAGCCGGAACACAGCCAAGGCCATGAAGAAAAACACGATGGGAATAACTGCGGCGATAGCGGAGAAGCCAAGGCTGCCGAGTGGGGTATAGAACTGTTGCCAGGTTTGCATATGGGGTGGCCCCTAATTGTTGTTGGTCAGGCCCGATGTTCCGTATCGCAAGATCGCAGCTCGTTGTCGACGGCCCGCACGCTACATCGTGGTCGTCGAATCGAGGCTGACGAACAAGTCGCACAGCTCACCAGCTCAAGCCTTTCGCTATGACGAGAGGTCTTGCGGCGTCGTGGATAGTGGCCACTGAACGCCGGCATTGGATAATTGGTAATACCAATTTACAATGTCTGGACGCTAGGTTAAAAGCCTAGCTATTGGTGTGTCAATTTGCCCTTCTAATACTTTCGTCGATTTGCGAAAAAAATTGCATTGATGTGGCATTTGCAGCTGAACCTGAAGGGTGTCGGCGCGGCGGCAATCGGCGAGAATAGGCGGTCCCGACAGATGATCGGGGAGGTGGAGTGAGTTATGGGGTTTGATCAGGTGCGTCAGCGCCGTTTGTCTGACGATATTGTCGAGCAACTGGAAGGGATGATTCTCGAAGGCACATTGAAGTCTGGAGAGCGCTTGCCTGCCGAGCGTGCGTTGGCAGAACAGTTTGGTGTCTCGCGCCCATCCTTGCGTGAAGCGATTCAAAAGCTCACGGCCAAAGGTTTGTTGATCAGCCGCCAGGGCGGTGGCAATTACGTGGTCGAGAATCTGGGGTCGACATTCAGCGATCCGTTGCTGCATTTGCTGGAAAGCAATCCGGATGCTCAGCGTGATCTGCTTGAGTTTCGCCATACGCTGGAAGCTTCGTGCGCGTATTACGCAGCCTTGCGCGCGACGGACGTCGACCGTGAGCGGCTGCGGGCGGCCTTTGATTTATTGCAGGACTGTTATTCGCGCGTCGGCGAAGTGAGTCGGGCCGAGGAGGGCGCTGCCGATGCGAGCTTCCATCTGGCCATCGCTGAAGCAAGCCATAACGCAGTGCTACTGCACACGATCCGGGGGCTGTTCGATTTGCTCAAGCGTAATGTCGTGACCAACATCGGTGGCATGTACAAGCAACGCACAGAGACTCGCGACATGCTGATCAGTCAGCACCGTGAGCTGTACTTGGCGATTATCGAAGGCCGTGCGGAAGGTGCGCGCGAAGTTGCCAGCCGCCATCTGCTCTATGTGCAGGAGGTGCTGGAAGAGGTGCGGCAGCAAGTGCAGCGCACGGCGCGGGCGGAGAGGCGTAACGGGATGTGAGGGCTGCCCCGGACTATTTTGCGAACAAATTCGCTCTCACAGAGATTACGTATCCTCCGTGAGAGCGAATTTATTCGCACATGAAGCGCCGCAGTGCGTCAGGCAACTCGCACATGCGAGCTGTCAGTCGTCCTTACCCTTGGTGCGAACCGCACGTTGCAGCTCGCGATCAGAGTCGCGTTCCCGCTCGGTGTGGCGCTTGTCGTATTCCTTCTTGCCTTTGCCCAGCGCGATTTCACACTTGATCAAGTGCGCTTTCCAGTAAATGGAAAGGGCCACGCAGGCATAGCCTTTCTGCTGAACCGCAGTGTTGAGCTTTTCGAGCTCGCGCTGGTTGAGCAGCAGTTTTCGGGTACGTGTAGGGTCAGCGATGACGTGCGTGCTGGCGGCCGCGAGCGGCGTGATATGGCAGCCCATGAGCCAGGCCTCGCCATCCTTGAGCAGCACATAGCTGTCAACCAGCTGCACCTTGCTAGCACGCATACTCTTTACTTCCCAGCCAGCCAGGACCAGACCGGCCTCGAACTTATGTTCGATGAAGTAATCGTGACGCGCCTTTTTATTTTGCGCGATGGTCCCTGTGGGGTGTTTCTTGAGCTTAGCCATAGGGGACGCATTATAGGGAGACAACGCGCTGTCGGCTACGGTGAAGCTGCGTGCTTGAGCAGCTTGATTGAATCCCGGACAATGCGGCCTCTTTTTTCAACGGTTGAGCGTGTTAACGATGTCGACGGACAAGGTTTCTGTCCACGGCGGCTGGGCGAGCCGCTGGGTGTTCATTCTCGCAGCGACCGGTTCTGCGGTGGGTCTCGGCAGCATATGGAAGTTTCCCTACATGGTCGGCGTCTATGGCGGCGGCGCTTTCGTGTTGGTATTTCTGGCCTGTATTGCCTTGATCGGCGTGCCGGTGATGCTCGCCGAAACGCTGATTGGCCGGCGCGCCCGGCAAAGTCCGGCCAACGCCTTGAAGGTGTTGGCGCTCGAGGCGGGGCATTCGACGCGTTGGTCCTGGGGGGCATTCGCCGGAATGATCACGGCGTTGCTGATCCTGTCCTTCTATAGCGTGGTGGGTGGCTGGTCGCTGGATTACATCATTGATATGGGGCGTGGCGATTTCCAGGGTGTTGCGTCCGATCAAGTGGGGGCTTACTTCGGCAAGGTCATCGCCGACCCTTGGCGCCTGACCTTGTGGCACACGGTGTTCATGCTGCTTTCTGCGGTGGTGATCGCCAAAGGCGTGGTTGCGGGACTTGAGCGCAGCCTGCGGATCATGATGCCGTTGCTCTTTATCCTGATGGTGATCTTGTTGGGTTATAGCCTGACGACCGGACACTTCATGGAGGGCGTGCATTTCATGTTCGACTTCGACGCGTCGAAGCTGCTCGATGGCTTGCTGCCCGCGATGGGGCACGCATTCTTCTCGCTGAGCGTGGGCGTAGGGTCGATCATGATTTACGGCGCGTATATGCCGAAGAACTCCTCGATCTCCGGGACCATCGTCGGTGTGGCGTTGCTCGATACGTTTGTTTCGTTGTTGGCAGGCCTGGCGTTGTTTCCGATTGTGTTTGCGGCGGGCCTGAACCCCAGCGAAGGCCCGGGCCTGATGTTCGTGACCTTGCCATTTGCGTTTGGCAACGTGGCGTTCGGCCAGCTGATGGGCGTAATCTTCTTCGTGCTGGTAGCGGTCGCGGCCTGGAGTTCGGCTATTTCTTTGCTTGAGCCAATGGTGGCTTACCTGATCGAACGGACTAAGATTCGCCGCGGCTGGGTGACATTCTGGCTGGCGTTTATCTGCTGGTTCGTGGGTTTGGGCACGGTGTTTTCGTTCAATATCTGGGAACAGGCCAAGTTTTTCGTGAACGATGCCGGTGTGTTTCACCTCTACCAATGGGGCGCGGTGGGGGGGCTGAACTTTTTTGGGGTTATCGATTTTTTCACCTCGCGGATCATGTTGCCGCTCGGTGGGTTCTGTTTTGTGGTTTTTGCAGGTTGGGTGATGGGCCGTGAGGCGGTGCGTGATGAGTTGTCGATGCGCAGCCCGGTGCTTTTCGCTTTGACGTTCTTTTTGATGCGCTATGTGGCGCCGTTCGGCATTCTTGTTGTGTTTGCCGCTCAGCTTTGGAAGTGACGCTGACATGACTACCCATATTCAACGCTCTGCCTTGTTGCCTTACCCGGCTCAGGCACTTTATGACCTGGTAAATGACGTCGCGCACTACTCGGAATTTTTGCCGTGGTGCTCATCGGCGGTGATATTGGACGCCAGTGAGGGCCATATGCGCGCTCGGGTCGAAATAGCCAAGGGTGGTCTCAAACAGCATTTCGTGACGCGAAACACGCTGGTGCCTGGGCAGTCGATCGAGATGAATCTTGAGGAAGGGCCGTTCAACCAGCTGCACGGGGTTTGGGTGTTCAAGCCGTTGGGAGAAAAGGCCTGCAAGATCAGCCTGGACCTGTCGTTCGATTACGCCGGCCCCATCGTGCGCGCAACGTTAGGGCCGCTGTTCAATCAGGCAGCCAATACCCTGGTCGACGCTTTTTGCCAGCGGGCAAAACAGCTGCATGGTTAAGCCGCCGATTGGAATCGAAGTGGTTTACGCCGCAGTAGATCGTCAGGTGTTGCTCAGCGTTGACGTGGCATCGGGCTCGACGGTGCGCGATGCGCTGCGGGCTTCCGGGATCGGCCAGCACTTTCCTGAGTTGGATCTTGAGCATTGTCCCGTAGGTATTTTCGGCAAAGTGCTGAGCAATGCCGAAACCCAAGTGCTGGCGGCTGGTGATCGAATAGAAATTTATCGTCCTTTGCTGGCTGATCCAAAAGAGGTTCGCCGGTTGCGTGCGGCCAAGGCTGCCCTGGCCAGGATAAAAAGCGATTCGCAATAATCTGTTGTTGAACCCGTAGACGCAAAAAAACCCGGCATGCCGGGTTTTTTTGAAGACGCTGGTGGCTGCTTTTTGCAACTACCGCGGCGTTGGTTCCAGAGGTTCCTGAGTGGGTACTGGAGCGGATTCGCTCTTGTCCACGTCATCCTGGATCTGCTTGAGCAATGAGCCAGGTTTAGGCGCCTCTTCGGCTTTAGGCTGTTCACCCTGGACGGGCGCAGCGGACGTATCGCTATGCTTGCCAAGAATGGCCTCGTCACGACTCACGCCAGGCATGAAGTCACCGGAAAGGCTGACGAGCTGATCATTGCTATTAAAGACAATGGTCATGCGTTCTTGTTGGCGTTCACCGCCCCCAGGTTGCAGGCTATACAGGTAATCCCAGCGATCGGCATGAAACGTATCGGTCAGCAGAGGGTTACCCATGATAAACCGTACTTGCCGACGGGTCATTCCGGGGCGTAACTGGTTTATCATGTCCTGCGTGACGACATTGCCCTGCTGGATGTCGATTTTGTAAACCCCGGGGAATGAACAACCGGCGAGTGCGAGCAGTCCCACAAAGGTGAAACTGGTTAGCAGGTGCTTGGTGTTTTGCATCGGTGGGCGACTTCCACTATCTTGGCTGGGACAACGTAAACCCCGATCATACCCGCATTAAGAGAAGCTGCGAAGCAGCATCCGCGAGAAAGCTGACCATGGTTGAAAATAGCGAACTGCGTAAAGTCGGACTAAAAGTGACCCTGCCACGGGTCAAAATTCTACAGATGCTCGATTCTGCTGAGCAGCGTCACATGAGTGCTGAGGATGTTTACAAAGCACTTATGGAAGCGAACGAGGACGTGGGGCTGGCTACGGTTTACCGTGTACTGACTCAGTTTGAAGCCGCCGGGCTGGTGGTTCGCCACAATTTCGACGGCGGTCATGCAGTCTTCGAGCTGGCCGACGGCGGCCACCACGACCATATGGTCAACGTGGAATCCGGTGAGGTGATCGAGTTCTTCGAAGAAGAAATCGAGAAGCTTCAGAAGGCGATTGTGGAGAAGCACGGTTACGAGTTGGTGGACCACAACTTGGTGCTCTACGTGCGCAAGAAGAAGGTGTAAACCTTCCGACGGCCATAATAACGAAGGCGACCTCAGGGTCGCCTTCGTGCTTTCTGTTACCTGATTTTTATACAGCTATCGCGGACAGGCACCATGCGCCCCTTGCTCCACGGTTTTTGATCGGGCGATCAAACCTTGGCGGTGAGGACCATTTTTTTCGCGTGGGCCAATGATTCTTTGGTGAGATCAATGCCGCCGAGCATGCGTGCAACTTCCTCGACGCGTTCGGTTTTGCTGAGTTTGGACACGGCGGTGCGAGTGGCGTCGCTGTCACGTACCTTGTGTACGAACAGGTGCTGGTGGCCTTGCGCTGCGACCTGCGGCAAATGCGTGACGGTCATGACTTGCCCGCGCTCGCCTAAACGACGCAACAGCTGACCGACAATCTCTGCGGTCGGCCCGCCAATCCCGACATCGACTTCGTCGAACACCAGCGTCGGCACTCGCGAGGTTTGTGCGGTAATGACCTGAATCGCCAGGCTGATCCGCGACAGCTCGCCACCCGACGCGACCTTGGCCAGCGCCTTCAGCGGTTGCCCAGGGTTAGCGCTTACCAATAACTCGACCTGCTCCAGACCATTGGGCAGTAATTCTTTGCTGGTATTGGGCCGCAGTTCGATGCTGAACCGCCCACCAGGCATGCCCAAACGTTGAATTTCCTGCTCCACAGCACTGGCCAGAGTCGGCGCTGAACCTTGACGTAGATCACTCAATTCGCGAGCTTTGTCCTGATAATGTCGAGCATAGGAGGACAATTCATTCTCCAGGCGCTCGATGGCTTCATCGTTTGCATTCAAGGTTTCGATTTCGTCCAGCAGCTTTTGCTGGAGCGCGGCGACGTCGGTGGGCTGAATGCGGTGTTTGCGGGCCAGGGTGTAGATCGCATCGAGACGTTCTTCAAGTTGCTGCAGACGTGCCGGGTCGGCATCGAAGTGATCGAGAAAGCGGTTCAGTTCGCCCACTGCTTCTTCGACCTGAATCTGCGCGCTGGACAGCAGGCTGGCGGCTTCGCACATGGCAGTCGGTGAGCTGTTGATGCCAGACAGACGATTGAGGCTGGCGGTCAGTGCGTTCAGGACGTTGCCCGAGTCGTTTTCGCTGCATTGTTCAACGACCTGACGGCAGATGCTCAGCAGGCTTTCGGCATTGGTCAGGGTTTTGTGTTCCTGCTCCAACTGATCCAGCTCGTTTTCGCCAAGGCTGAGGCTTTCCAGTTCTTCGAGTTGATAGCTGAGCAATTGATGGCGCGAGCGTTGTTCATCGCCTGAATTGGCGAGGCGCTCCAGTTCTTGCCGGGTCTGGCGCCAGCGCTGTGCCGCCAGATGTACCTGGCGCGCCAGGTCGGTAGCGCCCGCGTATTCGTCAAGCAGACGGCGATGGGTGTCCGTCTTGAGCAATGACTGATGTTCATGCTGGCTGTGAATATCGATCAGGAATTCGCCGAGCGCTTTCAAGTCACCTTGAGGGCAGGGTGAACCATTGATGTAGGCCCGCGAGCGACCCTCTGCGGTGATAACCCGGCGCAGGATGCACGGCCCGTCATTGTCCAGGTCTCGTTCTGCGAGCCAGGCGCGGGCCTCGGGGATATCGGTCAGGTCGAACGTGGCAAGGATATCGGCCTTGTCGGCACCGGGGCGGACCACACCGCTGTCGGCGCGATCACCCAATGTCAGGCCGAGAGCGTCGAGCATGATTGATTTGCCGGCACCGGTTTCGCCAGTGATCACGCTCATGCCTCGGTCCAGCTCGAGATCGAGATGTTCGACGATGGCGTAGTTATGTACTGACAGGTGCACCAGCATAGAGGCGGCTCCCAAGCTATTTGTCTGGTTATTTATACAGTGTTTTGCTTTCTGCTGACAATGCCCTGTCTTAGCTCGATTTGCTTGAATTACGGCTTTTTTTAGTCCGCTATGTGATTTGGTCGCGTGTGGTCCGGGCTGAGGGCGAAGCGGGTTCTTGATGAAAATGGACGTTATTGTGCTTTTGGTTGCACTTGAAGCTGGAAATTAAGACCCCATATAGCGGGACAGAAGCGCGAGTTGAGCTCGCGGACGTTATTGAAAGGAGAAATCTATGGCTGACGAACAGAATCTGGATACGCAGACTCAGGATCAGGCCGCTGGTGCGGCTTCGGTTGATGACGTGATAGCGCGTGTGCAAGTGCTTGAAGAGCAATTGGCTGCTGCGCAGGATCAGTCTCTGCGAGTTGCTGCGGATCTGCAGAATGTCCGCCGTCGCGCCGAGCAGGATGTCGAGAAGGCTCATAAATTCGCACTGGAAAAATTTGCGGGTGATTTGCTGCCGATCATCGACAGCCTTGAGCGCGGCCTGGAATTGTCCAACCCGGACGACGAAAGTATCCGTCCGATGCGTGAAGGGATCGAGCTGACGCTGAAAATGTTTCAGGACACCCTCAAGCGTTATCAGCTGGAAGCGATTGATCCACACGGCGAACCCTTCAACGCCGAGCATCATCAGGCGATGGCCATGCAAGAGAGTGCCGACGTTGAGCCTAACAGCGTGCTCAAGGTGTTCCAGAAAGGTTACCAGCTCCACGGTCGCCTGTTGCGTCCGGCGATGGTTGTGGTCAGCAAGGCGGTTTCGCCTGTTAGACCATCTATTGATGAGCAGGCTTGAAATCAGCCGTCAGGCCCCCATTTAGAAGTCATGCGTTTAAGAGCTACCGCAATGTGTGAACGCAGTTGCGGCATCCAAATTTAAAATTTCCGGAGAAAGTTAACATGGGCAGAATCATCGGTATCGACCTGGGGACCACCAACTCCTGCGTCTCTATTCTCGAAAACGGCAAAGTAAAAGTTATTGAAAACGCTGAAGGCACTCGCACCACGCCTTCGATCATCGCGTACGCCAACGATGGCGAAATTCTGGTTGGCCAATCGGCCAAGCGTCAGGCAGTGACCAATCCGCACAATACCCTGTATGCGGTGAAGCGTTTGATCGGTCGTCGCTTCGACGAAGAAGTTGTGCAGAAAGATATTCAGATGGTCCCTTACAAGATCGTTAAGGCTGATAACGGCGATGCATGGGTCGAAGTCAACGGTCAGAAAATGTCTCCTCCTCAGATTTCGGCTGAAATCCTGAAGAAGATGAAGAAGACTGCTGAAGACTATCTGGGCGAAACAGTCACTGAAGCGGTCATCACCGTTCCAGCCTATTTCAACGATAGCCAGCGTCAAGCCACCAAAGATGCCGGTCGCATCGCGGGTCTGGACGTCAAGCGCATCATCAACGAACCCACCGCAGCCGCTCTGGCTTACGGTATGGACAAAGCGAAGGGCGATCACACTGTTATCGTCTACGACTTGGGCGGCGGTACGTTCGACGTTTCGGTTATCGAAATCGCTGAAGTCGATGGCGAGCACCAGTTCGAAGTACTGGCTACCAACGGTGATACGTTCCTGGGTGGTGAAGACTTCGATATCCGTCTGATCGACTACCTCGTTGACGAATTCAAGAAAGAAAGCGGCATGAACCTCAAGGGTGACCCGCTGGCGATGCAGCGCCTGAAAGAAGCCGCTGAAAAAGCCAAGATCGAGCTGTCCTCCAGCTTGCAGACCGACGTTAACCTGCCGTACATCACTGCAGACGCAACCGGTCCTAAGCACTTGAACGTGAAAATCTCTCGCGCCAAGCTGGAATCGCTGGTTGAAGACCTGGTTCAACGCACCATCGAACCTTGCCGTATTGCACTCAAGGATTCGGGCATCGACGTAGGCAAAATCGACGACGTGATTCTGGTCGGCGGTCAGACGCGTATGCCGCTGGTACAGAAGCTGGTGACTGAATTCTTCGGTAAAGAAGCACGTAAAGACGTGAACCCGGACGAAGCTGTTGCCATGGGTGCTGCTATCCAGGGTGCGGTACTGGCTGGCGACGTGAAAGACGTGTTGCTGCTTGACGTTAGCCCGCTGACCCTGGGTATCGAAACCATGGGTGGCGTGATGACTGCGCTGATCGAGAAAAACACCACGATTCCTACCAAGAAATCGCAAGTGTTCTCGACAGCCGATGACAACCAGGGCGCGGTAACCATTCACGTGCTGCAAGGCGAGCGTAAGCAAGCAACTCAGAACAAGTCGCTGGGCAAGTTCGACCTGGCCGAGATTCCACCTGCTCCACGTGGCGTCCCGCAAATCGAAGTGACCTTCGACATCGATGCCAACGGCATTCTTCACGTAGGCGCTCAAGACAAGGCGACTGGCAAGAAGCAGTCGATCGTAATCAAGGCCAACTCCGGTCTGTCTGAAGAAGAAATTCAGCAGATGGTGCGTGATGCTGAAGTCAACGCTGAAGAAGATCGCAAGTTCGAAGAACTGGCCTCTGCCCGTAACCAGGGTGATGCGCTGGTCCACTCGACACGCAAAATGATCAGCGATGCTGGCGAAAAAGTGACTGCGGAAGAAAAAACCGCCGTCGAAGCTGCGCTGACTGCTCTGGAAGCGGCCATCAAAGGCGACGACAAAACAGTCATCGACGCCAAGGTAGAGGAACTGTCCAAGGTTTCCGCGCCAATCGCTCAGAAAATGTACGCCGAAGCCGAGAAGCCGGAAGCCGCTGGTCAGCCTGCTGACGAAGCCAAAAAGCCTGACGACGTCGTTGATGCAGAGTTTGAAGAAGTGAAAGACCACAAGTAAGCGCAGGCTCACTTGCAAGCCGGTTGACTGCATTCAAGCGGTGGCTGGTAGGATGTCGCCGCGCGGGAGCTTGCTCCCGCGTTGGCGTGTCTGGAATAGACGAATTTTCAAGCTTGGGGGTTTTGGCCCGCAAGCGATGCGGCAAAGTCGACATGCTCCTGCATGTGGCTTGTTTTGCTGCTTCTCTCGGTCAGTGAACTGGCCGTAGAGCCAAGACCGGAATCGTTGAATCGACGTGAGTTGAGTCCGGGCCTGTATTGGGCTCAACGAGTTTGGCAAGACTCAGGAGGGTTTTGTCGGACGTCCTCAAGAGTGCATAAGACTTATGGCTAAGCGTGACTATTACGTGATTTTGGGTGTGGAGCGTGACACCAGCGAGGCGGATCTGAAGAAGGCTTATCGCCGACTCGCGATGAAGCACCACCCGGACCGCAACCCAGACGACAAAGCGTCCGAAGACATGTTCAAAGAGGCCAACGAGGCCTATGAAGTGCTTTCCGACACCAGCAAGCGCGCGGCCTATGATCAGTACGGTCATGCCGGCGTCGACCCGAGCATGGGTGGCGGTGGAGCAGGATTCGGCGGCTCGAACTTCTCCGATATTTTCGGCGACGTGTTCAGTGATTTCTTCGGTGGCGGCCGTGGCGGTGCTCGCGGTGGTGCTCAGCGCGGCAGCGACTTGCGTTACACCCTTGAGCTGAATCTCGAAGAGGCTGTGCGCGGCACGACCGTCAGTATTCGTGTGCCGACGCTGGTCAATTGCAAGCCATGCGATGGCTCCGGCGCGAAGAAAGGCTCGGCGCCCATTACCTGTCCGACGTGCGGCGGTATTGGTCAGGTGCGCATGCAGCAAGGTTTCTTCTCGGTGCAGCAAACCTGCCCGCGCTGCCATGGCCACGGCAAGATCATTTCCGATCCGTGCGACGCATGTCGCGGCGAAGGCCGGGTCGAAGAGTTCAAGACTCTGTCGGTGAAAGTGCCGCCAGGTGTCGATACGGGTGATCGCATTCGTCTTTCCGGTGAAGGCGAGGCGGGTACTCAGGGCGGGCCAACGGGTGATCTGTATGTCGTGATCAACGTTCGCGAGCACGCGATTTTCCAGCGCGACGGCAAGCACCTGTACTGCGAAGTGCCGATCAGCTTTGCTGATGCTGCGCTGGGTGGCGAATTGGAAGTGCCGACGCTGGATGGTCGGGTCAAACTGAAAATCCCCGAAGGTACTCAGACCGGTAAGCAGTTCCGTCTGCGTGGCAAGGGTGTGGCGCCGGTACGCGGTGGTGGTGCGGGCGACTTGATGTGTCGCGTTGCCGTCGAAACTCCGGTCAATCTGGGGCGTCGTCAGCGTGAATTGCTCGAAGAGTTCCGTGCTTCGCTCGAAGGCGACAGTTCGCATTCACCCAAGGCCAGCGGTTGGTTCGAAGGTGTGAAACGCTTCTTCGGCGATTTGTAAGGGCTAACAGGTCAGGAGCAAGGCATGCGACGTATTGCAGTAATGGGCGCCGCTGGGCGCATGGGTAAAACCCTTATCGAGGCGGTCCAGCAAGCGCAGGGCGCGGGTTTGACTGCTGCGGTCGATCGTCCGGACAGCTCATTGGTCGGTGCGGATGCGGGCGAGCTCGCAGCGCTGGGCCGTATCGGCATTCCGCTGTCGGGCGATCTGGCTAACGTGGCTGACGAGTTCGACGTGCTGATCGACTTCACTCATCCGTCGGTGACCTTGAAGAACCTGGCGTTCTGCCGCAAGGCGGGCAAGGCCATGGTCATCGGTACCACGGGTTTCAGTGCGGAAGAGAAGCAGCTTCTGGTAGAGGCGGGTAAAGACATCCCGATCGTGTTTGCTGCCAACTTCAGCGTCGGGGTCAATCTGTGCCTGAAATTGCTCGATACGGCTGCGCGCGTGTTGGGTGATGATGTCGATATCGAAATCATCGAAGCCCACCATCGGCACAAGGTCGATGCGCCATCGGGCACGGCGCTGCGTATGGGTGAAGTAGTTGCTCAGGCGCTGGGTCGTGACCTTGAAAAGGTCGCGGTCTATGGGCGTGAAGGGCAGACAGGGGCACGTGATCGTCAAAGCATCGGTTTCGCAACGATTCGCGCTGGCGATATCGTCGGTGATCACACCGTGATGTTCGCAGCGGACGGTGAGCGAGTAGAGATCACGCACAAGGCTTCCAGTCGCATGACCTTTGCCAAGGGAGCTGTCAGGGCTGCCTTGTGGCTCGATGGTCAGGCACCCGGCTTGTACGACATGCAGGACGTGCTGGATCTGCGTTGACCGTCTAAACGGGGTTGAAGCTCAACAGTTACGTGGGCTTTGACTCTGTTTTGAGCCTTTGGGTGGCGTTCTGTCGCATTCCCCTGTCTTTAAGGCTCATTGGCGGTAGACCAAAAAAGGCTTTTTCTGTAAGCTACAGCTTTAGTGTGTCCACTAAAAGCGCGCAGATAATTCGAAGAGAAAGCGGGGTGACGTGTCTATACGTCATTCCGCTTTTTTGCAACCTGCGAACGCCCTTTCAGGCTTTATTTACGGGAGGTCTTCTTGACTAAGCCAGCCATACTCGCCCTTGCTGATGGCAGCATTTTTCGCGGCGAAGCCATTGGAGCCGACGGTCAAACCGTTGGTGAGGTGGTGTTTAACACCGCAATGACCGGCTATCAGGAAATCCTTACCGATCCTTCCTATGCCCAACAGATCGTCACTCTGACGTATCCACATATCGGTAACACCGGTACGACGCCAGAAGACGCCGAGTCCAATCGCGTCTGGTCGGCAGGATTGGTCATCCGCGACTTGCCGCTGGTCGCGAGCAACTGGCGCAACAAGATGTCCCTGTCGGACTACTTGAACGCCAACAATGTTGTCGCAATCGCCGGTATCGATACCCGCCGCCTGACCCGCATTCTGCGTGAGAAAGGCGCACAAAACGGCTGCATCATGGCCGGCGATAACATTTCCGAAGAAGCGGCAATTGCCGCCGCTCGTGGCTTCCCTGGCCTCAAGGGCATGGATCTGGCGAAAGTCGTCAGCGCCACGGAACGCTATGAATGGCGCTCCGGCGTCTGGAACCTGGCGACTGATAGCCACCCGGACTTCGCTGCAGCTGACTTGAAATACCACGTCGTGGCTTACGACTACGGTATCAAACTGAACATCCTGCGCATGCTGGTTGATCGCGGTTGCCGTGTCACGGTAGTCCCGGCACAAACACCTGCCAGTGATGTGTTGGCGCTCAAGCCGGACGGTGTGTTCCTGTCCAACGGTCCGGGCGACCCTGAGCCGTGCGACTACGCGATCAAGGCGATTCAGGACGTGCTGGAAACCGAAATTCCGATCTTCGGTATCTGCCTCGGTCACCAATTGCTGGCACTTGCTTCCGGCGCCAAGACCATGAAAATGGGTCATGGCCACCACGGTGCAAACCACCCGGTCCAGGATCTGGACACCGGTGTCGTGATGATTACCAGCCAAAACCACGGTTTTGCGGTGGACGAGACTACGCTGCCAAGCAACATGCGGGCGACTCACAAGTCGCTGTTCGACGGCACCTTGCAGGGCCTTGAGCGCACTGACAAGAGCGCGTTCAGCTTCCAGGGTCACCCTGAAGCGAGCCCGGGCCCTACCGATGTGGCGCCACTGTTCGATCGCTTTATCGAAGCCATGGCCAAGCGACGCTAACCGGTTGCCTTGAGAATGTAGCGAGCAGGGGGTGTGTGGAGCCCGGACGATTGACTGTCTGGATGGTCCATCCGACCCCCTCAGAGAAATATTCAAGACGGCTTGCCGACTGACCTACGGATTTGAGTGACAACCCATGCCAAAACGTACAGATATAAAAAGCATCCTGATTCTCGGCGCCGGCCCCATCGTGATCGGCCAGGCCTGTGAATTCGACTACTCCGGCGCCCAGGCCTGCAAAGCCCTGCGCGAGGAGGGTTACCGCGTCATCCTGGTGAACTCCAACCCAGCGACCATCATGACCGACCCGTCAATGGCCGACGCGACCTACATCGAACCGATCAAATGGCAGACCGTTGCCAAGATCATCGAGAAGGAGCGTCCAGACGCGCTGCTGCCAACCATGGGTGGCCAGACTGCGCTGAACTGCGCATTGGACCTGGAGCGCGAAGGTGTTCTGGAAAAATTCGGCGTCGAAATGATCGGCGCCAATGCCGACACCATCGACAAGGCCGAAGACCGTTCGCGCTTTGACAAGGCAATGAAGTCCATCGGTCTGGATTGCCCGCGTTCGGGTATTGCCCACACCATGGAAGAAGCTTACGTCGTCCTGGAAAAACTGGGCTTCCCGTGCATCATCCGTCCGTCCTTCACGATGGGCGGCACAGGTGGCGGTATTGCTTACAATCGCGAAGAATTCGAAGAGATCTGCAACCGTGGTCTGGACCTGTCGCCGACCAAAGAGCTGCTGATCGACGAATCGCTGATCGGTTGGAAAGAGTACGAGATGGAAGTGGTCCGCGACAAAAAGGACAACTGCATCATCGTCTGCTCCATCGAAAACTTTGACCCGATGGGCGTTCACACCGGCGACTCGATCACTGTTGCGCCAGCACAGACGCTGACCGACAAGGAATACCAGATCATGCGTAACGCCTCGCTGGCGGTACTGCGTGAGATCGGCGTGGAGACCGGCGGCTCGAACGTGCAGTTCGGTATCTGCCCGGACACCGGCCGTATGGTCGTGATCGAGATGAACCCACGGGTTTCCCGTTCTTCGGCGCTGGCCTCGAAAGCCACTGGCTTCCCGATTGCCCGGGTCGCGGCCAAGCTGGCAATTGGTTACACCCTCGACGAACTGCAGAACGAAATCACCGGCGGCAAGACCCCGGCGTCGTTCGAGCCTTCGATCGATTACGTGGTCACCAAACTGCCACGCTTCGCCTTTGAAAAATTCCCCAAGGCCGACGCACGCCTGACCACGCAGATGAAGTCGGTCGGCGAAGTCATGGCCATCGGCCGTACCTTCCAGGAATCCCTGCAGAAAGCCCTGCGCGGTCTGGAAGTGGGTGTCTGCGGTCTGGACCCCAAGCTTGACCTGACCAACCCGGAAAGCATGGCTGTGCTCAAGCGTGAGCTGACGGTGCCGGGCGCTGAGCGCATCTGGTACGTGGCAGACGCCTTCCGTGCGGGCATGACGGTTGAAGAAATTTTCAGCATGAACATGATCGACCCTTGGTTCCTGGTTCAGATCGAAGATCTGGTCAAGGAAGAAGAGAAGATCAAGACGTTGGGTCTGGCTACCATCGACCGTGACCTGATGTTCCGCCTCAAGCGCAAAGGCTTCTCCGATGCGCGTCTGGCCAAGCTGCTGGGCGTCACCGAGAAAAACCTGCGTCGCCATCGTCACAAGCTTGAGATCTTCCCGGTCTACAAGCGCGTCGATACCTGCGCGGCCGAGTTCGCCACCGATACCGCTTATCTGTACTCGACCTACGAGGAAGAGTGCGAGGCCAATCCGTCGACGCGCGACAAGATCATGATTCTGGGCGGTGGTCCGAACCGCATCGGCCAAGGCATCGAGTTCGACTACTGCTGCGTACATGCGGCACTGGCCCTGCGCGAAGACGGGTACGAGACCATCATGGTCAACTGCAACCCGGAAACCGTATCCACCGATTTCGATACCTCGGATCGCCTGTACTTTGAACCAGTAACCCTGGAAGACGTGCTGGAAATCTGCCGGGTCGAGAAGCCAAAAGGCGTGATCGTTCAGTACGGCGGCCAAACTCCGCTGAAACTGGCGCGTGCCCTTGAGGAAGCTGGCGTACCAATCATTGGTACCAGCCCTGACTCAATCGACCGTGCCGAAGACCGTGAGCGCTTCCAGCAGATGGTCGAGCGTCTGAATTTGCGTCAGCCGCCTAACGCCACTGTGCGCAGCGAAGATGAAGCCATTCGCGCCGCAGGCAAGATTGGTTACCCGCTGGTGGTGCGTCCGTCCTACGTGTTGGGCGGTCGGGCGATGGAAATCGTTTACGAAGAAGAAGAGCTCAAGCGCTACTTGCGTGATGCGGTGAAAGTGTCCAATGACAGTCCGGTGCTGCTGGATCACTTCCTCAACTGCGCCATCGAGATGGATGTCGATGCGGTCTGTGACGGCACTGACGTAGTCATTGGCGCGATCATGCAGCACATTGAACAGGCAGGCGTTCACTCCGGTGACTCCGCATGCTCGCTCCCGCCGTACTCGCTGCCTGCGCATATCCAGGACGAGATGCGCGAACAGGTCAAGAAAATGGCTCTGGAGCTGGGCGTTATCGGCTTGATGAACGTACAGTTGGCGCTGCAAGGCGATGACATCTACGTCATTGAAGTCAACCCGCGTGCCTCGCGTACCGTGCCGTTCGTGTCCAAGTGCATCGGTGTATCCCTGGCAATGATCGCTGCGCGCGTCATGGCCGGTAAAACCCTGAAGGAAATTGGGTTCACCAAAGAAATCATTCCAAACTTCTACAGCGTGAAAGAAGCGGTGTTCCCGTTTGCCAAGTTCCCGGGTGTTGACCCGATTCTCGGCCCGGAGATGAAGTCCACCGGCGAAGTCATGGGTGTGGGTGATACGTTTGGTGAAGCCTTCGCCAAGGCTCAAATGGGTGCCAGCGAGCTACTTCCGACCGGTGGCACTGCGTTCATCAGCGTTCGTGATGACGACAAGCCGCTCGTGGCCGGTGTCGCGCGTGACCTGATCAATCTGGGCTTCGAAATTGTCGCGACGGCCGGAACCGCTCAGTTGATTGAGGCTGCGGGCCTGAAAGTGCGTCGCGTCAACAAGGTGACAGAAGGTCGTCCACACGTAGTCGATATGATCAAAAATGACGAAGTCACGCTGATCATCAACACCACTGAGGGCCGTCAGTCGATCGCTGATTCCTACTCTATTCGTCGTAATGCCTTGCAGCACAAAATCTACTGCACGACCACCATCGCTGCGGGTGAAGCCATCTGTGAAGCGCTGAAGTTCGGTCCAGAGAAGACTGTACGGCGCTTGCAGGATCTACATGCAGGATTAAAGGTATGACTAAATATCCAATGACTGTTCGGGGCGCTCGCGCCCTGGAAGAAGAATTGACTCACCTGACTAAGGTGATCCGCCCCAAGCTCAGCCAGGACATCGGCACTGCACGTGAGCTGGGTGATCTCAAGGAAAACGCCGAATACCATGCTGCTCGCGAGCAGCAGGGCATGGTGGAAGCGCGGGTTCGTGATATTGAAGGCCGACTGCAGAACGCAGTGGTCATTGATGTGACGACGATTGTGCACACCGGCAAGGTGATATTCGGCACGACTGTCGAGATTGCTAACGTCGAAACCGATGAGCGCGTGAAATATCAGATCGTTGGTGAAGACGAAGCGGATATCAAGCAGGGCAAACTTTCGGTCGGCTCACCTATCGCTCGTGCCTTGATTGCCAAGGAAGAGGGTGAAGTGGTGACAGTCAGAACACCAAGTGGTGTGATCGAGTACGAGATTGTCGAAGTCAGCCATATCTAACAGCTGTCGCCCGTATCGTGCGGGCGCAATTATCTGGCAGCTCGCCCAGACGTTATGGGTGGGCGGCCTGGTATTGCTGCATCTTGCGATGTTGACGGTGCTGGAGCAAACAGGTCTGGCGCCACTGCTGATTGATGAGGTTGCCAATCTTTCAGGGACGTTGCTGGTCGCGTTTGCAGGTTTTTGCGCGATATTGCAGATGGTGGTGCTGGTACAGGCCGAGCGCCTGTCGAGTCTTTGGCTTGATGTGCGCGGGCAATTGCTGCTGATCGCGACGTTGGCTTCAGCGAGTTATTACGTGCTGTACCAATGGCTGCCAGATGCCGTGCGTTGGCAATTGCTGAGCTACCTGATGCTTGCGCTGTCCGGACTGCTGCTGGTTATCCAGCCTGTGCCGGGTGGAAGTGGCGGGGCGCGCATTGCGCGCCCCTGACCGCTTGGTTATGCGTGGAAGCGGTGGACGTTGGACAACAGCTTGTTTACCTTGGCGTTCTTGCGATAAATCAACGCCATTTTACCGATGACTTGCACTAAATCCGCTTTGCCGGCCTTGCACAACGCTGCAACGGCCTCCAGGCGGCTTTCGCGGTCGAGGATGTTGAGTTTGATTTTAATCAGCTCGTGATCGCCCAATGCGCGTTCAAGTTCGGCTAAAACACCTTCAGTCAAACCATTGTCAGCCACAATCAATACCGGTTTCAGATGGTGGCCAATAGATTTGTACTGTTTCTTCTGCTCCTGAGTGAGCGGCATAATCTGACCCCTGCGTCTGATCTTGTAAAAAGCGGCGGCCAGTTTACCCGAGCGAGTCCGGGACCGCCCAGTTAATCACGACTCGTTTATTTTTGAGGTGCCCTGTGGCCCGTTCCAAAACAAGCCATAACTGGTTGAAAGAACATTTCGACGACCCCTACGTCAAAATGGCGCAAAAAGACGGGTATCGTTCGCGTGCCAGCTACAAGCTCCTGGAGATCCAGGAAAAGGACCGGTTGATCCGCCCAGGCATGACCGTTATCGACCTTGGCGCCGCGCCAGGAGGCTGGTCGCAGGTCACCAGTCGTCTGATTGGTGGTCAGGGTCGGTTGATCGCCTCAGACATTCTCGAAATGGACAGCATCCCTGATGTGACCTTCATTCAGGGCGATTTCACTGAAGATACGGTGCTGGCTCAAATCCTCGAGGCTGTCGGTAATACTCAAGTAGACCTTGTGATTTCCGATATGGCCCCCAATATGAGTGGACTGGCTGCTGTTGACATGCCTCGCGCTATGTTT
The DNA here is from genome assembly GCF_900095225.1 of Pseudomonas sp. UMAB-08. GTDB lineage: Bacteria > Pseudomonadota > Gammaproteobacteria > Pseudomonadales > Pseudomonadaceae > Aquipseudomonas. The sequence continues at coordinate 65,923 of NZ_LT607428.1, read as the reverse complement.
CTTTGCGAGCTGTCGCTTGATTTGGCGGGTCGTGTATTGCGTCCAGGTGGTGATTTTCTGGTCAAGATTTTCCAGGGCGATGGTTTCGACGCGTTCCATAAGTCGGTTCGCCAAGTGTTTGACAAGGTCCAGATGCGCAAACCGGCGGCTTCACGCGATCGGTCTCGCGAGCAGTATTTGCTGGGTCGAGGGTTTCGCGGCATCAAGGGCGCTGAAAGCGTTGAGCGGCTTTGATGTAGAGGCGATAGGTTTTATTAAATAGCCTTGCCAACGAAGCATAAACGAACATGATGTAGTCAACGTTTCACAAAGGGTTACAGACGGCGCCTGCCACACCCGTAGGTAATGTAGTAAGTTAGGCCGGTGAATATCATGCGAGGCACGCTCCTGCGTGGAGCTTGCTTCAGAGGGTAGCTAATTGAACGATATGGCAAAGAATTTGATCCTGTGGTTGATCATCGCCGCTGTCCTGGTGACAGTGATGAACAACTTCTCCAGCCCAAACGAGCCGCAAACCCTCAACTATTCCGAGTTCATCCAGCAGGTTAAGGATGGCAAGGTCGAGAAGGTTGCCGTCGACGGTTATGTCATCACCGGCAAGCGTGCCGATGGCGACTCCTTCAAGACTATTCGTCCGGCGATTCAGGACAATGGTCTGATCGGAGATCTGGTCGACAACAATGTAGTGATCGAAGGCAAGCAGCCTGAGCAGCAGAGCATCTGGACTCAGCTTCTGGTCGCAAGCTTCCCGATCCTGGTGATCATCGCTGTCTTCATGTTCTTTATGCGGCAGATGCAAGGTGGTGCCGGCGGTAAAGGCGGGCCGATGAGTTTTGGCAAGAGCAAGGCGCGACTGCTGTCCGAGGATCAGGTCAAGACCACGCTGGGCGACGTCGCCGGTTGCGATGAAGCCAAAGAAGAAGTGGGCGAACTCGTTGAGTTCCTCCGTGATCCGGGCAAGTTCCAGCGTCTGGGCGGCCGGATCCCACGCGGCGTGCTGATGGTTGGCCCGCCTGGTACCGGTAAAACCCTTTTGGCCAAGGCCATTGCGGGTGAAGCCAAGGTGCCGTTCTTCACGATTTCCGGCTCCGACTTTGTCGAGATGTTCGTAGGCGTTGGTGCAAGCCGCGTCCGTGACATGTTCGAGCAAGCCAAGAAGCATGCGCCTTGCATCATCTTCATCGACGAAATCGATGCGGTCGGTCGCCATCGTGGTGCTGGCATGGGTGGTGGTCACGATGAGCGTGAGCAGACGCTCAACCAGTTGCTGGTGGAGATGGATGGTTTCGAAGTGAATGACGGCATCATCGTCATCGCCGCTACCAACCGTCCGGACGTACTCGACCCAGCGCTGCTGCGTCCAGGTCGCTTCGACCGTCAGGTGGTGGTGGGTCTGCCGGATATTCGTGGTCGCGAACAGATTTTGAAAGTCCATATGCGCAAAGTGCCAATGGGTGAAGACGTCAACCCGGGCGTGATCGCTCGTGGTACGCCGGGCTTCTCCGGTGCTGACCTGGCTAACCTGGTCAACGAAGCTTCTCTGTTTGCCGCGCGCACTGGTAAGCGCATCGTTGAGATGAAAGAGTTCGAGTTGGCCAAAGACAAGATCATGATGGGCGCCGAGCGCAAATCAATGGTCATGTCCGAGAAAGAGAAACGGAACACGGCTTATCACGAAGCGGGTCACGCCATCGTGGGTCGCGTGGTGCCTGAGCATGATCCGGTTTATAAGGTGTCGATCATTCCGCGTGGTCGTGCGCTGGGTGTGACCATGTTCTTGCCTGAAGAAGATCGTTACAGCTTGTCCAAGCGCGCGCTGATCAGTCAGATATGCTCGCTTTATGGCGGGCGGATCGCTGAAGAAATGACCCTGGGCTTCGACGGCGTGACTACTGGCGCATCCAACGACATCATGCGTGCAAGTCAAATTGCCCGGAACATGGTGACCAAGTGGGGTCTGTCGGAAAAACTCGGTCCGTTGATGTATGCCGAAGATGAGGGTGAAATGTACCTCGGTCGCGGCGGCGGTGGTCAGCACTCCAGCGTGTCTGCCGAAACGGCAAGGCTTATCGACTCAGAAGTTCGTAGCATCATTGATCAGTGCTATGGCAGCGCCAAGCAGATCTTGACGGACAACCGTGACAAACTGGATGCGATGGCTGATGCGCTGATGAAATATGAAACCATCGATGCTGAACAGATCGATGACATCATGGCCGGTCGCGCTCCTCGCGAACCGCGTGATTGGGAAGGTGGCTCCGGTACTACTCCGGCAGCGCCTCTGGGCCCGCGTCCAGAAACCCCTATCGGCGGTCCGGCTGCTGAACTCTAAGGCCTGACATGACTTCTGCGCTGTACCCAACCCGGTTGCCTTGTGGCAACCGGGTTCTTGATTTGGCCCATACGCATGTGATGGGCATCCTGAACATAACGCCAGACTCCTTTTCGGACGGCGGCCGATTCAGCCAGCGCGACGCGGCATTGCGCCACGCTGAAGCGATGGTGGCTGCCGGTGCGACGTTGATCGATGTCGGTGGCGAATCCACGCGGCCCGGTGCGCGCGCAGTTTCTCCTGTCGAAGAGCTTGAGCGAATAGGTCCTGTCGTCGAGGCGCTAAGTCGCGAACTTGATGTGATTATTTCGGTCGATACTTCAACGCCAGCGGTCATTCGTGAGACGGCGCGCCTCGGTGCGGGCCTTATCAACGATGTGCGCTCTTTGCGTCGTGAAGGTGCTCTGGACGCTGCTGCAGCCACAGGTTTACCTGTGTGTCTGATGCACATGCGCGGCGAGCCGGGCGATATGCAGGATAATCCGCAGTATGAGGATCTTGTGGGTGAGGTTTCCGCGTTTTTGCTCGAGCGTATGGAGCAGTGCGCCGCAGTCGGCATACCTCGTGAGCGGATTATTCTCGACCCGGGATTTGGTTTTGCTAAAAACCTTCAGCACAACCTGAGTCTGTTCAAGCATATGGAAGCCTTGCATGCGCTCGGCAGACCGTTATTGGTGGGTGTGTCGCGCAAGAGCATGATTGGCCAGGTGCTTGGGCGTCCGGTTGCCGAGAGGCTTTCTGGTGGTCTGGCTTTGGCTGCCATGGCCATGATCAAGGGTGCACGCATTTTACGTGTGCACGATGTGGCCGAAACCGTCGACGTGGTGCGAATGATCGCTGCTGTCGAATCGGCTGAATAAGAATGAGGGAGCATCCATGACTAGAAAATATTTTGGTACCGACGGCATTCGTGGCCGGGTCGGCCAATTTCCGATTACTCCGGATTTTATGCTCAAGCTCGGCTGGGCCGCAGGGATGGCGTTCCGCCGCTTGGGCGCTTGCCGGGTTCTGGTCGGTAAAGACACGCGCATTTCTGGCTACATGTTCGAATCGGCGCTGGAAGCCGGTCTCTCGGCTGCTGGCGCTGACGTCATGCTCCTGGGGCCGATGCCTACACCTGCCATCGCCTATCTGACCCGTACCTTTCATGCTGAAGCTGGCATTGTGATCAGTGCGTCGCACAATCCCCATCATGACAACGGCATCAAATTCTTCTCTGGCCAGGGCACCAAGTTGCCTGACGAAGTGGAAATGATGATCGAAGAGCTGCTTGACGCGCCGATGACGGTGGTTGAGTCCGATAAGCTGGGCAAGGTTTCGCGTATCAACGATGCCGCCGGGCGTTATATCGAATTCTGTAAAAGCAGTGTTCCGAGCAGTACCGATTTTGCAGGCTTGAAGCTGGTCATCGATTGCGCTCACGGCGCCACTTACAAAGTCGCGCCTAACGTTTTTCGTGAATTGGGCGCTCAGGTGACAGTGTTGTCGGCTGAGCCTAACGGCTTGAACATCAATGAAGACTGCGGGTCGACCCACATGGGCAACTTGCAGGCTGCCGTGCTGGCAGGGCATGCCGATCTGGGCATCGCCTTCGATGGCGATGGCGACCGGGTGCTGATGGTCGATCACACGGGTGCAATCGTCGACGGCGATGACCTTTTGTTCATCATTGCGCGTGATTTACATGAGCGTGGCAAGCTGCAAGGCGGTGTCGTTGGGACGCTGATGAGTAATCTCGGGCTTGAGCTGGCATTTGCGGACTTGAATATTCCGTTCGTGCGTGCGGGCGTTGGCGACCGTTATGTGGTTGCGGAGTTGCTTGAGCGTAACTGGCAGGTCGGTGGTGAGAACTCCGGTCACATTATCTGCTTCCAGCACACCACGACCGGTGACGCCATTATTGCTGCGCTGCAGGTTCTGCTTGCACTGCGTCGTCGCGACGAAAGCCTGGCGTTGGCGCGACAAGCGCTGCGCAAGTGTCCTCAGGTGCTGCTTAATGTTCGCTTCGCAGGCGGTGTGGACCCGGTCCAGCATCCTGCCGTGAAAGAGGCTTGCGAGCGCGTTACCGTGGCTATGGGTGGTCGTGGGCGTGTGCTGTTGCGCAAATCTGGCACTGAGCCATTGGTGCGTGTCATGGTCGAAGGCGACGACGAAATCCTGGTTCGTGGTTACGCTGATGAGCTGGCAAAACTGGTTACTGAAGTTTGCGCCTGATTTCGGCTTGCCAGTGTTGATGCGGTTGGGTAACATCTGCGCCCACTTTGACCGACGAGGTACAGCATGCGTCGCCTAATGGTAGCTGGTAACTGGAAGATGCACGGTACCCGCGCCAGCGTCGCTGAGCTGATCAAGGGCCTTCGTAATCAGGCCTTGCCGAGCGGTGTTGATGTAGCGGTGTTTCCGCCTTGTTTGTACATCAATCAGGTGATTGACGGCCTTGATGGCAAGTTGATCGCCGTAGGTGCGCAGAATTCTGCGGTAGAGCCAGTGCAGGGTGCGTTGACCGGTGAGACTTCACCGAGTCAGCTGGCTGATGCGGGCTGTACCCTGGTGCTGGTAGGGCACTCTGAGCGTCGCCAGATCATGGGCGAACGCGACGACGTCCTTAATCGCAAGTTCGCGGCAGCTCAGGCGTGTGGTTTGACGCCGGTGTTGTGTGTAGGGGAAACCCTGGAGCAGCGCGAAGCGGGCAAGACGTTTGAAGTTGTCGCGCGTCAGCTTGGCAGCATCATCGAAGAGCTGGGCGTCGGTGCTTTTGTAAATGCAGTCATTGCTTACGAGCCTGTCTGGGCCATTGGTACCGGACTGACTGCATCGCCCCAACAGGCGCAGGAAGTGCACGCAGCCATTCGTGCGCAGTTGGCGGCAGAGAATGCTGAGGTTGCACAAGGTGTGCGACTTCTTTATGGCGGCAGCGTGAAGGCGGCCAATGCGGCTGAACTGTTCGGCATGCCGGATATCGATGGGGGGCTCATTGGTGGAGCTTCCCTGAATGCAGATGAGTTCGGTGCGATTTGTCGCGCCGCGGGAAACTGAAAAAATGCTGGAAACAGTCGTAGTCGTTTTTCATCTGTTGGGTGCGTTGGGCGTTGTCGCTCTGGTATTGCTGCAGCAGGGTAAGGGTGCGGACGCTGGTGCGTCTTTCGGTGCAGGTGCTTCAAATACTGTGTTCGGAAGCCAAGGTTCCTCTACCTTTCTTAGTAAGTTTACTGCTATACTTGCCGCAGGTTTTTTCATAACCAGCTTGGGGTTAGGTTACTTTGCTAAAGAGAAAGCTCATCAGCTGACTCAAGTAGGTTTGCCTGATCCAGCAGTATTGGAAGTGCCGCAGAAAAAGCCGGCTACAGAAGATGTACCGGTGCTCGAAGCGCAAAAGCCAGCGGCTAAACCTGCTGACGTACCTCAAGCGCCACAGCAAAAGTAACACGGGATAGGGCGGTTGATGTTGAGCCGCTAAAGAGTTGTATTGCCGAGGTGGTGGAATTGGTAGACACGCAACCTTGAGGTGGTTGTGCCCATAGGGTGTAGGGGTTCGAGTCCCCTTCTCGGTACCAATTATCAAGAAAGCCCGCAGTAGCGGGCTTTCTTGTCGGTGGAGGTTCGATTGACCCTGTGAGGGATCGGTCGTATACTTCCGCCCCAGCTTTGTCGCGGGGTGGAGCAGTCTGGTAGCTCGTCGGGCTCATAACCCGAAGGTCGTTGGTTCAAATCCAGCCCCCGCAACCAGTTTTAGCGGAGCCCCTTTTTAGGGGCTTTTTGTTAGCTGGACAGTCATAGCGCCGCTATTCAACGGCGTTTTCAGGGATGGGCGTTTCGCCCATTTTTTATTTGCATTGCATGCACGAGGGGGTTCAGGTGTCGAGCAAGCTAGAACAGTTGCAGGCCTTGGTGGCCCCGGTGGTCGTGGCCCTTGGCTATGAATGCTGGGGAATTGAGTTTTCGGCTCAAGGTCGCCATTCACTGTTGCGTATTTATATCGATAAAGAAGGCGGCGTTTTGGTGGATGACTGCGCAATAGTCAGCCGTCAGATCAGCGGTGTTCTGGACGTCGAAGATCCGATCGCCGTTGAATACACCCTTGAAGTCTCTTCTCCTGGCATGGAGCGCCCACTGTTCACGCTTGAGCAGTTTGCTTTGCACGCCGGCGAACAAGTGAAGATAAAGCTGCGTTCGCCCTTCGATGGTCGTCGCAACTTTCAGGGCCTTCTCCGCGGGGTGGAGGAGCAAGACATCGTGGTGCAGGTAGAAGACCACGAATACTTGTTGCCGATCGACTTGATCGACAAAGCCAACATTATCCCCAAGTTTGACTGAGACGCGGATCCCGCGGATCCAATGGCTTGCGAAAGGCGAGGCGTACGATGAGCAAAGAAGTACTGCTGGTTGTTGAGTCGGTGTCCAATGAAAAGGGCGTACCGGCAGGTGTGATTTTCGAAGCGCTGGAGCTGGCTCTTGCCACTGCTACCAAAAAGCGTTTCGAAGATGAAGTTGAGCTGCGTGTGGAGATCAATCGCCAGACCGGTAACTACGAGACTTTCCGTCGCTGGACAGTGGTCGAAGACGAAGATCTGGACGATCCAGCACACGAACTGGCTGTCGATCAGGCTCAGGAAAAACAGCCTGGTGCCGTAGCCGGTGATGTTGTCGAAATTAAAATCGACTCTATCGAATTCGGTCGGATCGCTGCACAGACTGCCAAGCAAGTCATCGTGCAAAAAGTCCGCGAAGCCGAGCGTGCTCAAGTCGTTGATGCTTATCGTGAGCGTCTTGGCGAAATTATTTCTGGCACTGTTAAAAAGGTTACGCGTGACAATGTCATCGTCGACCTGGGTAACAATGCCGAAGCGCTGCTGGCGCGTGAAGACATTATTTCGCGGGAGACTTTCCGCGTGGGTGTCCGCGTTCGTGCACTGCTTAAAGAAATCCGCACCGAAAACCGTGGCCCTCAGCTGATCCTGTCGCGTACTGCGCCAGAGATGCTGATCGAGCTGTTTCGGATTGAAGTGCCGGAAATCTCCGAAGGTCTCATCGAGGTGATGGCTGCCTCCCGTGACCCGGGTTCGCGTGCAAAAATCGCTGTTCGCTCCAAGGACAAACGAATCGATCCGCAAGGCGCTTGCATTGGCATGCGTGGTTCGCGCGTTCAAGCTGTTTCCGGCGAGCTGGGCGGCGAGCGTGTGGACATCGTCCTGTGGGACGATAACCCGGCGCAGTTCGTCATCAACGCCATGTCACCGGCTGAAGTGGCGGCAATTATCGTTGATGAAGATGCCCATGCAATGGACATCGCCGTTGGCGCAGACAATCTGGCTCAGGCCATTGGTCGCGGCGGTCAGAACGTGCGTCTGGCCAGCCAGTTGACTGGCTGGACCCTGAACGTGATGACCGAATCGGACATCCAGGCTAAGCAGCAAGCAGAAACCGGTGACATCCTGCGCAACTTCATCGACGAGCTGGAAGTCGACGAAGATCTGGCACAGGTACTGGTTGATGAAGGCTTCACCAGTCTGGAAGAGATTGCCTACGTACCGTTGGAAGAAATGCTCAACATCGATGGCTTTGACGAAGATACCGTCAACGAGCTTCGCGCTCGGGCCAAAGATCGTTTGTTGACTAAAGCCATCGCTACTGAGGAAAAGCTGGCAGACGCCCATCCGGCCGAAGACCTGCTCTCGCTTGAGGGTATGGACAAGGATTTGGCGATGGAACTGGCGGTGCGCGGCGTAGTTACCCGCGAAGACCTGGCCGAGCAGTCTATTGACGACCTGCTCGACATCGACGGCATTGACGATATTCGTGCCGGCAAGTTGATCATGGCCGCCCGAGCCCATTGGTTCGAGTAAGTAGGCGCGGCCTGAGGAGAGAAGTGCATGACGCAAGTCACGGTGAAAGAACTGGCCACAGTGGTCGACACACCGGTAGAGCGCCTGTTACAGCAGATGCGTGAGGCAGGTTTGCCGCACACCGCCGCCGAGCAAGTTGTGACCGACATAGAGAAACAAGCCCTGTTGACGCATTTGAAAAGCGGTCACAAGGCCAAAGTGGAAGAGCCGCGCAAGATCACTTTGCAGCGCAAAACCACAAGCACACTTCGCGTTGCTGGCAGCAAAAGCATCAGCGTTGAAGTGCGCAAGAAGAAAGTTTTCGTACAGCGCAGCCCGGAAGAAATCGAAGCCGAGCGTAAACGCGAAGTGGACGAACGTCGCGCCGTAGAAAATGCTGCACGTCAAAAGGCTGAAGAAGAATCCAAGCGTCGCGCCGAAGAACAAGCGCGTAGCCAGCCTGCTCCTGCGCAATCGAACGGTACTGAAGCTGTTGCCGCGCCTGTTGCTGTTGCCGAACCTGTGCGTCAAGCACCGGTCGCGGCTGCTGCACCGGCTGCCGATGCCCGCAAGAAAGACGAACAGCGTCGCCCGGACAAACCACGCAGCGATGACAACAGTCGTCGTGGCGGCGGTGGTGGTGACGGCGATCGCAAGAACGCGCCGCACCGTGCTTCTGTTAAAGAGAAAGCGCCAGCGCCACGTGTTGCGCCTCGTACTACCGACGAAGAAAGCGACAGCTTCCGTCGTGGTGGTCGCGGCAAGGCCAAGCTGAAAAAGCGTAACGCTCACGGTTTCCAGAGCCCTACCGGGCCGGTCATTCGCGACGTTGCCATCGGCGAGACCATCACTGTCGGCGAGTTGTCCGCACAGATGTCGGTCAAAGCGGCTGAAGTGATCAAGTTCATGTTCAAGATGGGCACCCCGGTGACCATCAACCAGGTACTGGATCAGGAAACTGCCCAGTTGATCGCCGAAGAGTTGGGCCACAAGGTCAAACTGGTCAGCGACAATGCCCTGGAAGATTCTCTGGCCGAATCGCTGAAGTTCGAAGGTGAGACGTTCTCCCGTGCACCGGTTGTGACCGTAATGGGCCACGTTGACCACGGTAAAACCTCGCTGCTCGACTACATTCGTCGTGCCAAGGTTGCAGCTGGCGAAGCCGGCGGCATCACTCAGCACATCGGTGCTTACCACGTTGAAACTGATCGTGGCATGGTCACCTTCCTCGACACCCCGGGTCACGCTGCGTTTACCGCAATGCGTGCTCGTGGTGCCAAGGCGACCGACATCGTGATTCTGGTTGTTGCTGCGGACGACGGCGTCATGCCGCAGACCGTTGAAGCTGTTCAGCATGCCAAGGCCGCGGGTGTTCCGCTGGTCGTAGCAGTGAACAAAATCGACAAGCCAGGTGCTGATCTCGATCGCATCAGAAGCGAATTGTCTGTCCACGGTGTTACTTCCGAAGAGTGGGGCGGTGAGACTCCGTTCGTTCTAGTCTCTGCGAAAGTAGGTACCGGCGTTGACGAACTGCTCGAAGCTGTTCTGTTGCAAGCCGAAGTGCTGGAACTGAAAGCGACCCCGTCCGCTCCTGGTCGTGGTGTCGTGGTTGAATCGCGTCTCGACAAAGGTCGTGGTCCGGTTGCAACCGTTCTGGTCCAAGACGGTACGCTGCGTCAAGGCGACATGGTATTGGTCGGTTCGAACTTCGGCCGTATCCGCGCCATGCTCGACGAGAACGGCAAGCCTGTTAAAGAAGCGGGTCCTTCGATTCCGGTCGAAATCCTGGGTCTTGATGGCACACCGGACGCTGGCGACGAGCTGAGCGTACTGACTGACGAGAAGAAAGCGCGCGAAGTCGCTCTGTTCCGTCAAGGCAAGTTCCGCGAAGTCAAACTGGCTCGCGCTCATGCCGGCAAGCTTGAAAACATCTTTGAGAACATGGGCCAGGAAGAGAAGAAGACGCTTAATATCGTCCTCAAATCTGACGTTCGTGGTTCGTTGGAAGCTCTGCAGGGCGCCCTTGGCGGCCTGGGTAACGACGAAGTGCAAGTGCGCGTAGTCGGCGGCGGTGTCGGTGGTATCACCGAAAGCGACGCTAACCTGGCACTGGCTTCCAACGCTGTGCTGTTTGGCTTCAACGTGCGTGCCGATGCTGGCGCTCGCAGGATTGTCGAGCAGGAAGGTCTGGATATGCGTTACTACAACGTAATCTACGACATCATCGAAGACGTCAAGAAAGCCCTTACCGGTATGCTTGGCAGCGACGTTCGGGAGAACATCCTGGGTATCGCCGAAGTCCGTGACGTATTCCGTTCGCCGAAGTTTGGTGCGATCGCTGGCTGTATGGTTCTGGAAGGTGTGGTTCACCGCAACCGTCCGATCCGTGTACTGCGCGAAGACATCGTTATTTTCGAAGGCGAACTCGAGTCCCTGCGCCGCTTCAAGGACGACATGTCCGAAGTGCGTGCCGGCATGGAATGCGGTATCGGCGTCAAGAGCTACAACGACGTCAAAGCCGGTGACAAGATCGAAGTGTTCGAGAAAGTCCAAGTGGCTCGCAGCCTCTAAGTCGCGAGTTGTAAGAGCCATGACGGGTCGTCGCATGCAAATGCACCGCGATCCGTCATGGGCTCTAAACGCAACGCCCGGTCCGACATTTTGTCAGGCCGGGCGTTTGCCGCTTTCAGACCGTACGGGTTTCGCCCCGGGTCAGTGACAGGTAGTAGACATGGCAAAAGAATATAGCCGTACCCAACGCATTGGCGATCAGATGCAGCGCGAGCTGGCACAGCTGATCCGCCGCGAAATCAAAGACCCGCGCGTCGGCCTGGTCACCATCACTGCTGTCGATGTCAGCCGTGACGTTGGTCATGCGAAGATTTTCATGACCGTGATGGGTCAGGACAGTGCTGAAGAAATTGCCCAGACCATCAAGGTGCTTAACGCTGCGGCAGGTTTTCTGCGCATGCAGCTGGCTCGCGAGATGAAATTGCGCAGCGTTCCACAGTTGCATTTCCATTACGACGAAAGCGTCGTGCGTGGCGCTCATCTTTCTGCATTGATCGAACGTGCTGTGGCTGAAGATGGCCATCACCCGGACAATGTGCAGGCAGAAGACGCTACCCAGGAAAACTCCCTGGCAGAAAGCGACAAGCCAGAAAGCAACAAGGAGTAATGCGGGTGGCGCAGGTCAAACGTATACGCCGTAACGTCAGCGGGATCATCCTGCTCGACAAGCCGCTGGGCTTCACGTCCAACGCCGCCTTGCAGAAAGTGCGCTGGCTGCTCAATGCGGAAAAGGCCGGGCATACCGGTAGCCTCGATCCACTCGCGACGGGCGTATTACCGTTGTGTTTTGGCGAAGCGACAAAGTTTTCCCAATACTTGCTCGATTCGGACAAAGCGTACGAAACCAAGATGCAATTGGGTAAAACCACCACCACGGCAGACGCTGAAGGTGATGTTTTACTCGTTCGTCCAGTGACCGTTGGTCGTGCCGATATCGAAGCGGCTTTACCGTTTTTTCGCGGTGAAATCAGTCAGATACCGCCGATGTACTCAGCGCTCAAACGTGATGGTCAGCCCCTGTACAAGCTGGCCCGAGCGGGGGAAGTGGTGGAGCGCGAACCGCGTTCTGTTACTATCACGCGCCTGGAATTGCTCGAATGTGACGCCGATACTGCGCGCTTGGCAGTGGACTGCACCAAAGGCACCTATATTCGTACCCTCGTGGAAGATATTGGTGAAAAGCTTGGGTGTGGCGCCTATGTCGCAGAGTTGCGTCGTACGCAGGCCGGACCTTTCAGCCTGGCTCAGACGGTTACGCTGGAAGAGTTGGAGCAGGTACACGCCGAGGGTGGCAACGAAGCGGTTGATCGCTTCCTGATGCCTTCGGACAGCGGTTTGCTGGATTGGCCGCTGCTGCAGTTCTCGGAACACAGTTCATTTTACTGGTTGCATGGTCAACCCGTAAGAGCACCGGACGCGCCACAATTTGGCATGGTTCGCGTGCAAGATCATGAAGGTCGCTTCATCGGAATCGGTGAAGTGAGTGAAGACGGGCGGATCGCGCCGCGTCGATTGATTCGGTCAGAATGACCGGACGAGGGTGGCTGTCAATGGGCACGGTCACATCTCATTTAAAAATACGAGGATTTGTCCTCGGCCCATTGAAACTGTCTCTTTGGAGCGGTTTCTCGAATAAAGGATTGCCCACATGGCACTCAGCGTAGAAGAAAAAGCTCAGATCGTAGCCGACTACCAGCAAGCTGTTGGTGATACTGGTTCGCCAGAAGTGCAAGTTGCACTGCTGACCACCAACATCAACAAACTGCAAGGCCACTTCAAGGCCAACGGTAAGGATCACCACTCACGTCGTGGTCTGATCCGTATGGTAAACCAGCGTCGCAAGCTGCTGGATTACCTTAAAGGTAAGGACGTTAGCCGTTATAGCGCCCTGATCGCTCGTCTGGGTCTGCGTCGCTAATAACGACGTTGCTCGAGGTTGGTTGTTTGTCACGGCTCATCGGGTTTACCTGATGAGCCGTGGCAGGCTCCCAGCCTCAAGTTTTATCTGGACGGTCGATGGGTCCGATCCCTGTCACTGCCCAAGAATTCGCAAGAAACCAGTTCCCCAAGAGCCACAAAGAAGGTAGGAAACCGTGAACCCGGTCATCAAGAAATTCCAATTCGGTCAATCGACCGTCACCCTCGAGACAGGCCGTATCGCCCGTCAAGCTTCCGGCGCAGTATTGGTCACCGTTGACGACGACGTCAGCGTGTTAGTGACTGTGGTCGGTGCCAAGCACGCTGACGCAGGCAAAGGCTTCTTCCCACTTTCCGTTCACTACCAGGAAAAAACCTACGCTGCGGGCAAAATCCCCGGCGGTTTCTTCAAGCGTGAAGGCCGTCCTTCCGAGAAAGAAACCCTGACTTCGCGTCTGATCGACCGCCCGATCCGTCCGTTGTTTCCAGAAGGCTTCATGAACGAAGTGCAGGTTGTCTGCACCGTTTTGTCCACCAGCAAAAAGACTGATCCAGACGTCGCTGCCATGATCGGCACCTCGGCTGCACTGGCGATCTCCGGTATTCCTTTCGACGGCCCTATCGGTGCTGCGCGCGTTGCTTTCCACGAAAGCACCGGCTACCTGTTGAACCCTAACTACGAACAACTCAAGGCTTCGAGCCTGGACATGGTTGTAGCCGGTACCTCGGAAGCGGTATTGATGGTTGAATCGGAAGCTAAAGAGCTGACCGAAGACCAGATGCTGGGCGCCGTACTGTTCGCCCACGACGAATTCCAGGTTGTTATCCAGGCCATCAAAGAGCTGGCTGCCGAAGCTGCCAAGCCGACTTGGGACTGGAAAGCACAACCAGAAAACACCGCACTGCTGGGCGCGATTCGCGCTGAGTTCGGCGATGCGATTTCCCAGGCTTACACCATCACCGTCAAGCACGAGCGTTATGCCCGTCTGGGTGAGTTGCGTGACCAGATCGTTGCCAAGCTTTCCGGTGAAGAAGGTCAGCCGACTTCCAGCGAAGTCAAAGCTGCTTTCGGCGAAATCGAATACCGCACCGTGCGCGAGAACATCGTTAACGGCAAGCCGCGTATCGATGGTCGTGATACCCGCACTGTACGTCCGCTGAACATCGAAGTCGGCGTTCTGCCGAAGACTCACGGTTCTGCACTGTTCACCCGTGGCGAAACCCAGGCGCTGGTTGTTGCCACTCTGGGTACCGCACGTGATGCACAGTTGCTCGACACTCTTGAAGGCGAGCGCAAAGACCCGTTCATGCTGCACTACAACTTCCCTCCGTTCTCGGTGGGCGAGTGTGGTCGTATGGGCGGTGCTGGTCGTCGCGAAATCGGTCACGGCCGTCTGGCTCGTCGCAGCATACAAGCCATGCTGCCTGCTGCTGACGTGTTCCCGTACACCATTCGTGTGGTATCGGAAATCACCGAGTCCAACGGTTCCAGCTCCATGGCTTCGGTCTGTGGTGCTTCCCTGGCATTGATGGACGCTGGTGTGCCGATGAAGGCGCCAGTGGCCGGTATCGCCATGGGTCTGGTTAAAGAAGGCGAGAAGTTCGCCATCCTGACCGACATCCTGGGTGACGAAGATCACCTGGGCGACATGGACTTCAAAGTAGCGGGTACCGCCAAAGGTGTTACCGCGCTGCAGATGGACATCAAGATCAAAGGCATCACCGAAGAAATCATGGAGATCGCTCTGGGCCAAGCCCTGGAAGCGCGCCTGAACATCCTCGGTCAGATGAACAAGATCATTGGTCAATCGCGTACTGAACTGTCGGAAAACGCTCCGACCATGATCGCGATGAAAATCGACACCGACAAAATCCGTGATGTCATCGGTAAAGGCGGCGCGACGATCCGTGCGATCTGTGAAGAGACCAAGGCTTCGATCGACATCGAAGACGACGGCACTATCAAGATCTTCGGCGAAACCAAGGAAGCGGCTGAAGCAGCACGTCAGCGCGTTCTGGGTATCACCGCTGAAGCCGAGATTGGCAAGATCTACATCGGTAAGGTTGAGCGTATCGTCGACTTCGGCGCATTCGTCAACATCCTGCCTGGCAAAGACGGCCTGGTTCACATCTCCATGTTGAGCGACGCTCGCGTTGAGAAAGTGACTGACATCTTGCAAGAAGGTCAGGAAGTTGAAGTTCTGGTACTGGACGTGGACAACCGCGGCCGTATCAAGCTGTCGATCAAAGACGTTGCAGCAGCAAAAGCATCAGGCGTGTAATTAGCCTGATTGCCATACGCTGAAAAAGGACCCTTCGGGGTCCTTTTTTTATGAGCGCTTTTAAGCGCTTATACGGGCAGCCAGTCATTTCGCTGCGCACTGCATGCATCTTGCACGCAGCACAGGGGGAGGAACGTGCAATCTGCACGATAACCAATTTAAGGATGGAGCTTAAGTTATTGTTTTATAATGCAATTATATCCAGCTAGAGGTTGGCACAGCCCTTGCGATATATCCTGTAACCCTGCTGCCAGTGATGCTGGCGCAGATTTTTGAAAAACAGGAGTGACTCGTATGAATATGAATAAGTTCGCTATTGCCGCTGCTGCTGCCACTGCACTGACCTTCACCATGGCCAACGCGGCATTTGCTCAACAAACCACTCAAGCACCTATGGTTATTGCTGCTGGCGAAATGACCAAAGCTACAGAAGCAACCTCTGATACCTGGATCACCACCAAAGTCAAAGCCGATCTGGTCACCGAAAAAGGCATTCCAGGTACTGACATCAAGGTAGAGACCAACAAAGGCGTGGTTTCCCTGTCATCGACCGTTACATTGAGCGCAGCTCAGAAAAAGCTGGCTGTCGACATCGCCAAGAAAATCAAAGGCGTTCAAGCAGTGTCGGCTGATGGCCTGAAATCCGAGTAACGTTTTACCCTCTCGCGATGATCATGGATAAGGAGCCCGCTGATAACGCTGGACGGTGTCGGCTGGCTCGTTAAAGGTTCATGCGAAAGACCATAAGGATGTGGTCATTACAGGCCCCTGCGTTCGCGCCGGGGCCTGTTCTATTGTGGGGATGGGGGATTTGAAGGGTAAGGCCCGGCGCAGCCGTCAGCTACCGCGCTTACTGTCTATGCGCAGTAGTCGGCCGCCTTCGAAACGCAGGTATTGATACATTCCGTTATTGGGCCCGTAGATCCATTCATCAATCTGGACTTCTTCGCGCCTGTTCACGCTGCGCTTATAACCAATGATATTTCGGGCAATAGGTTCACCGCATTTCTGCTGCACCTCAAACTCCCGATCACCCACGCTGATCAATTGACTGCCGCAACGCAAGGTATCTGCCTGTGCCTGGCCTGCGAGGCAAGCGACTGCCAAAAGTACTAAACCGCCTGTTCGCATGGATTATTCGCTGTCCAGATGCAGCTGAGTGACGACACGGCCATCTGATTGAGCCTCACCAAGGCTGGTGTCGATGAAATAGACCCGATCATCAGCCAGTTTGCCTTTATCGACCAGATAGTCCTTGATGCTGCCGGCGCGCGCCTGGCCCAACTGGCGGAGCAATGCGGTGTTGCTGCTCCAGGACTTGATCACGTCTGCGCGCATTTTCGCGGCCCGCTCTTCCTTGCCCAGATCTGTCCACTCGGCAGGCGGTTGTTGCTTCAGCAGGGTGCGATAAATACCTTCGAGCATGGGTGTTTTTTCGTTTTCCGGCACTTGCAACAGTGAGGCTTGAGCCGGGACTTTGTCACCGCGACGCTGAAGAATCTTGTAGTACGTGCTCTGGTACTCGCGCTCCAGACGTTGTGCCGCGATCAGCGGGCCATCGCTGCTGACAGCGCTGGTGCCTTCGATCTCGAGATGCAACGCCGGGCGCTCCTTGAGTGCGGCGGAGAGCTTGTTCAGGGCGGATTGGGCGTCGCTGGTCAAGTCGCTCGAGCCGGGGGTGAACGCAATGCTGCCGAGGTCTTGAGATTCGCCGCCGCTGATTAACCCCCCAATGAACTTGAAGGGCGCCTCAGCCGCACGCAATACCAAATTGCGCAGCGTTTGCCAGACAATGGGCATCACGCTGAATTGTGGGTTGTTCAAGTCGCCGGAGATTGGCAGTTCGATGGAGATCTTGCCATCGGTGTCCTTCAGCAAGGCAATGGCCAGGCGAATCGGCAGATCGACGGCACTGGCGCTGTCGACCTTCTCACCCAGCTGTAGCTGTTCGAGTACCACCTTGTTTTCGGCCTTGAGTTGGCCTTTGACGATCATGTAATGCAGGTCGAGATTCAGGCGCCCTTTGCGAATGCGGTAGCCGGCGAACTTCCCGGAGTACGGCGTCAGTGTGGTTAGCTCGACGCGCTTGAAACTGGTCGCGATGTCCAGGCTGGCCAAGGGGTCGAAGGGGTTGAGGCTGCCTTTGATGGTCACCGGCGCATAGCGGTCGACCTTGCCATTTATATCGACTGTTGCAGGTTTTGACTGACGGTTGTCGAGCGTCCCGATTTTGCCATTGAGCTGTTGAATGGCGGTGGCAAAGTTGGGCGTGAGACTGAAGTCGGCGAAGTTGGCGGAGCCGTCGTTGATATTCACTTCACCGATACGAATTCCCATCGGTTTTTCACTACTTGCAGAGGCCTTGCCTGCCGCTGGTTTAGTCGCTGGTTTACCGCTGTCGGCTGGCTGTGGAATCAACAGATCATCAATGTTGGTGGTGCGGTCATCGTTGATCATGAAGCGCGCATACGGTTGCTGCAGATTGACCTTGGCGATCGTCAGGCTGTTGCCGTGTTGATAATCCAGTCCTTCAAGCATCACCTGCTGCCACTTGAGAAAGTCGCGCTGCTTGAGGGTGTCGAGGGTGTGCAATTGGTCGATCTGGGCCTTGCCCATGACGCTGAAAGCCAGCGGCTCCGTGCTCTTCAGATTGACCGCCAGGTCGCTGCCAAGCATGCCGCTGCGCAGTTCAAGACGGATAAACGGGCTGATATAAGACTGCGCGACACGCAGGTCGATGTCTTTGGTGGTGACCTGCAGTTTGGCGCTGACCGGGCTCAGATTGACGTCACCTGCTGCCGTGATATGCCCTTGTTTGCCCAGTCCGGTGTCAAGCTTGAGGCTGAAAGGCGACTTGTTGAGGCTGTCGAAATTCTGCAGGTCGAGGTTCAGCGGGCCTACTTCCAGCGCAACGGGTTCCTTGGGGACCCGATCAGCCAGGTGAATCTGATAGTTGCGCAGTTGCACGTCACGCAGCAGCACCTGCCAGGGTTTGCTGGGGGCGATGGGCTGCTGGGCGACTTCGGGGGCGCTACCTGCTGCGGTCGCCGGAGCCTTGATGGCGGCTGCGGAAGCGGGTTTTTTTGGTTGGCTGGCGAACAGCTTCTGCCAGTCGAGCTCGCCATCCGCTTCGCGCGTCGCCCAGGTTTCAAGTTTGTTGCTGCGGATCTTGCCGACCGTCACTTGCTGCTTGGCCAGGTCGATAGAGGTCTCGGTGACGTCCAGTCGTTCCAGACGCACCAATGGTCGCCCATCCGGCGCATTGATCGCGAAGGGCGCAACGCTCAAGGCGGTATTGGTCAGTTGCAATTCGGTTGCGCTGGCCAGGCTGAGCGTGTAGTCGGTGCTGAAGTTCAGAATGCCGTCTTGCAGTACGAGCGGTAGCGCATCGCGCACGTAGGGCCAAAAGACTTTCATCTTGCCGTCAGTGATTTTTAGCTTACCTTCGGAGGCAATCGGCACCAGGCTGATGCGCCCGACCCAGTCGAGTCGACCGCCTCCAGGACCTACTGCAACCAGGGTCATGTCGGCATTGTCTTCGGGCAGGGTGCTGAGGTTTTTCAGTTCCAGACTTAGTTTGTCGTAAAGGAATTCAATCGGTTCGCTGGGGCGCAGGTCCTGGAAGTGGACATAACCGTCAGCCAACTTGATGTAGTCGACCCGCATCGGGAAAGGCTTGCCGGGTGGCGCGTCCTTCGCCGGCGCGCTGGCCGGTAGCTTGAACAACTGCGCCAGGTTCAGCGTACCGTCCTTGCTGAAGAGAAGTTCGGACTTGGGTTTGTCCAACTCGACAGCCGCCAGATGCAGGGCGCCGGTCCACAGGCTGTCAATCTGCAGGTTGGTGTACAACCGTTCGAAACCGACCTGCTCCTGGCCCGGCGTGCCGATGTTCAGGCCCCACAGGGTGACTTCCAGTGTGTAGGGGTTGATTTCCAGGCGACCAAGCGTTGCCGGGACCGTGGAATAGGTGGCCAGTTGTTGATTGACGATCCGCAATGCGATGCCGGGCAGAATCAAGAACCCCAGCAAGCTATAAAGCGCGATGACGGTCAGCAAGGCGCAAATAGCGCGTATCAATCCTTTGGGCATGTGAGGCGTCGTCTCTCTGTCGGAGGTCCTTGGAGTATGGCACGCGAATCTGGTTCCCCAGAAGTACCCTCAGTGCGTGTCGGAAGATTCCTTTCTTGCGTCGGGCGTCAGAGCTGCAGTATCAGCGTTTTGAGCGGTGGTTGCTGGTCCTGAGACGGGAAGTCGCTGCCCGGCGTCAGAACCTGCCAGTCGCGTACCGGGCGCCCGGCCTTGCTGGCGCAGCGTAGCACCTGTTCGCGCCAGTCCTCCATGCTGACCTTCGCCAGATTATTGCAGCAGATCAACACGCCATCGGTGGCCGTGGTCAATACCGCCGGTTTGAGCAGGCTCTGGTAGTCGCGCAGCAAATCGACGGTGCCGAATGCGCTTTTTGCCCACGCAGGCGGATCAAGGAACACCAGGTCGTATTGCCGTTGTTCGAGGCGCACATACTCGGGCAACTTATTCCCGCGACGTGGGGCGATGGGCAAGCCTGCCAGTTGGCGGATCGCCGGGAAGTAATCGGATTGCACAAACTTCATGGCTTTCAATTGAGGGTTGAGGACGCCATTTTCGCGACCCACCGCCAGATTGCCTTCGGCGAAGTCCAGGTTGCACACTTCCCGCGCGCCGCCCGCCGCCGCACTCAGGCCAACGCCACAGGTGTACGCAAACAGGTTCAGCACGGTCTTGCCGGCGCTGTGTTGCTTTATCCAGCCACGGGTATTACGCAAGTCGAGAAACAGCAGCGGGTCCTGCCCGGCATGGCGCCCGCGTACACGGTAGTTCAGGCCCCACTCGTGACCGATCATATCCACCAGTGCTGCATCTTCGGCTTTGTATACGGCGTCGTTACGGTCTATTCGCGAGTTGCCTTGGGAGCGGTCGTTGTAGACCAGCAGGGTTTCGAGTCCCAGGCGCGTATTGACGGCCGCGTGCAGTTCCAGCAGGACCTCGCGTTCCAGCGCGTGGTGGAAACTCTGCACCAGCAATTGCGGGCCATAACGGTCGATGGTCAGGCCGCTGGCACCTTCCTGGCTGCCATGGAATAGCCGATAGCAATCCGTGCCGTGTTGATGCAACTCGGCAAGCAGTGGTTCGCGGTTATCGAGGGCGACGCTTAGCGCCTGATTCAAGGAGGACATGCACAGCGCCTTGGGTTGGAAATGGGCGCGGCAGTTTAACAGTTAAGCGCGGGCATTGATCGCGGGCAAGCGTGCTTGCCCGCGATCACGTCAGATCAGGCGCAGCAGACTCAGCGGGAAAGCGCCAATGCCACACCCTGACCACCACCGATGCACAAGGTTGCGAGACCTTTTTTGGCGTCGCGCTTGATCATCTCGTGCAGCAGCGTGACCAGAATGCGGCAGCCTGACGCACCAATCGGGTGGCCAAGGGCAATGGCGCCGCCGTTGACGTTGACCTTGTTCATGTCCCAGCCCAGCTCCTTGCTGACTGACAAAGCTTGCGCGGCAAACGCTTCGTTGGCTTCGATCAGGTCAAGCTGCTCCAGCGACCAGCCGGCCTTGGCCAGGCAACGACGCGTGGCGCTGACCGGGCCGATGCCCATGATTGCCGGGTCGACACCTGCGTTGGCGTAAGCAGCGATGCGCGCGAGAACCGGCAGCCCGAGCTTTTCAGCTTTGGCGGCGCTCATCAGGATGACGGCGGCGGCGCCGTCATTCAGCGACGAAGCGTTGCCCGCGGTGACGGAGCCATCTTTCTTGAACGCTGGCTTGAGTTTGGCCAACGATTCGGCGGTCGTCCCGGCGCGCGGTTGTTCGTCCGTGGCAAACGACAGCGGGTCGCCTTTGCGCTGCGGGATCAGGATCGGGGTGATTTCGTCGACAAAACGCCCGGCTTCGATGGCGGCCATGGCTTTCTGTTGCGACGCGGCGGCGAACGCATCTTGTGCTTCGCGGGTGATGCCGTACTTTTCCACCAGATTTTCGGCAGTGATGCCCATGTGGTAGTCGTTGAACGCATCCCATAAACCATCGCTGATCATCGTGTCGACCAGGGTGCTGTTGCCCATACGCAGACCGGTGCGCGCACCGGGCATGACGTAATTGGACAGGCTCATGTTTTCCTGACCGCCCGCGATGACCACTTCCGCGTCGCCGCAGCGAATCGCCTGAGCGGCCAGATGCAGGGCCTTCAAGCCCGAGCCACAGACCTTGCTCACGGTCATTGCCGGTACCGCGAAAGGCAGCCCCGCCTTGATCGCGGCTTGACGTGCAGGGTTCTGCCCGGCGCCTGCGGTCAATACGTGGCCCATGATCACTTCATCGACTTCAGTAACATCCAGCCCGGTTTGAGACAGCAGTTGGCGAATGACAGCAGCGCCAAGATCGACTGCGGAAATATTCGCCAGGGCACCCTGGAACGCACCGACAGCGGTACGGGTGGCGGCAACGATAACGACGTCTTGCATGGCAAAGGTCCTCACTATTATTGGGTTTTGCGTCGGGCCTGATTCAGCTGGCCCTGTTCGCTGTGGCGGTGGCTATGACGATGACAATGGTGCGCATGGTGTCACACATGGCCGTTCAGGTTCCAACGACAAACTGACGGTCGCGTGTGTGCTTCAGGTCGGTCAGCAGGATAGCCCCAACCGTCGGTGGGCGCGCTGAACTGAGCCGTTGCGCACCGCCCAGCGTAACAGGGGCACGCTACGTCTGATGCTGGCGCGGATCAATGTGCGTTGCAGCAGGCCCTGATGGATCTCGAACAAATCGCTGGCCCAGACCGGTAACAGGTCGATGCCTGCCTGCATCATTAAGGCACCGAATGGCTTGGCCAGCCTGCTCGGAGCCGGGGCATTCAGCAATAAGCGCAGTACCTCGCGGCTGCGTTCATCACAGATCAACTGCGGGCGCATCCGGTCGAGATAGTCGGCAATGGCTTGCCTTGAGCGCGGCACCTCACGTGCGCCGAGCCGTTCGGCAATGGTGGCGACTTCTGCGTAGTACGCATCCTGTGCGTCACCCGACAACTCGGGGTTGCGATAGCGCAAATGGGCGGCCAGAAAACTGCTGACTTCGGCCACATGTACCCACGTCAACAGGTCCGGATCACTGGCAGCATAGGGGCGTCCGTCGGGCGCAGTGCCAGTCACTTGCAAGTGGATGGTGCGCACCTTGTCTATCAGCCAGTTGGCGTCGCGGGTCGAACCGAAGGTTGTCCCTGAAATAAACTGGCCGGTCCTGCGAAGGCGGCCCAGCATGTCCTGACGGAAGGTCGAGTGATCCCAGACCCCGGCCAGCGCCAATGGGTGCAGGGCTTGCAGCATCAATGCGCTGATGCCGCCGATCAGCATGCTGCTGAAGTCGCCATGCACCTGCCAGCAGATCGCCTCTGGACCGAACAGGCCGGGATCACCTTTAGGGTTTTCCAGGTCCAACTGACCCAGAGACAATCCAGTCAGACTCATGACTTGGGTTTCGATACGGCTACGAATGAATTCCATGGGCTCTCAACATCTGAGTCGGGCGCAGGGAGGGCTGCGCCCAACACGTTCAACGGTTCAGGCGTTTATCGATCAGGCCTTCGACCACGCTCGGGTCAGCCAGGGTCGACGTATCACCCAGGCTGTCCAGTTCATTGCAGGCAATTTTGCGCAAAATCCGGCGCATGATCTTGCCTGAGCGGGTTTTCGGCAGGGCGGATGCCCACTGAATCAATTCCGGTTTGGCGAAGCTGCCGATTTCCTGGCCGACGTGGGCCAGCAGTTCTTTTTTCAACGCATCATTTGTTTCGACGCCTTTCATCGGCGTGACGAAGGCGTAAATCCCCATACCTTTGACGTCGTGGGGATAACCGACCACTGCGGCTTCGGCGATGCTGTCGTGCAGCACCAGTGCGCTTTCAACTTCTGCGGTGCCGATCCTGTGTCCAGACACGTTGAGTACGTCGTCGACGCGGCCAGTGATCCAGTAGTCGCCATCCTCGTCGCGGCGAGCGCCGTCGCCGGTGAAGTAGTAGCCGGGATAGGGTTTGAAATAGGTCTCGACCATGCGCTGTTGATCGCCGTATATGCTACGAATCTGTCCCGGCCAACTGGCCTTGATCGCCAGAACACCGCTGCCCGCACCGATGATTTCCTTGCCTTGCTCGTCCAGTAATACCGGTTGTACCCCGAACAACGGACGCGTCGCGCAGCCCGGCTTGAGGTGGCTGGCACTGATCAACGGTGACAGCATGATGCCGCCGGTTTCGGTCTGCCACCAGGTATCGACAATGGGGCAGCGCTCCTTGCCGACCTGATGGAAATACCACTCCCATGCCTCAGGGTTGATTGGCTCGCCGACGCTGCCGAGCACGCGCAGGCTCTCGCGTGACGTGCTTTGCAGCGGCCCTGGCCCTTCGCGCATCAGGGCGCGCAGGGCAGTGGGGGCGGTATAGAAAATGTTGACTTGGTGCTTGTCGATTACCTGCCAGAAGCGTGAAGCGTCCGGGTAGTTCGGTACGCCTTCAAAGATCAGCGTGGTGGCGCCATTGGCCAGCGGGCCATAGACGATATAGCTGTGACCGGTGACCCAGCCGACATCGGCGGTGCACCAGAAGATTTCTCGGTCCTGGTAGTCGAACACGTGCTTGAAGGTCATTGCGGCTTGCAGCAGGTAACCGCCGGTGGTGTGCAGCACACCTTTGGGCTTGCCGGTGCTGCCTGAGGTGTAGAGGATGAACAGCGGGTCTTCCGCATCCATTGGCTCGGGCGGGCAGTCAGCGCTCATGCCACGCACGGCGTCGTGGTACCAAATGTCGCGACCTTCGACCCATTCCACGTCGCCCTGAGAGCGCTCTACCACCAGTACGGTGCTGACGTTCGGGCAGCTTTGCAGCGCCTTGTCGACATTCTTCTTGAGCGCGACATATTTACCCCCGCGCACCCCTTCATCGGCAGTGATCACCGTGCGGCAGTCGGCATCGAGAATCCGGTCACGCAACGCGTCTGGCGAGAACCCGCCGAACACCACCGAATGCACGGCACCGATTCGGGTGCAGGCCAGCATCGCGTAAGCGGCCTCGGGGATCATCGGCATATAGATGCAGACGCGATCACCTTTTTTCACTCCGCGACTTTTGAGTACGTTCGCCAGGCGGGCGACGTTGTGATGCAGCTTTTTATAGGTGATTTCAGCGGACTCACCCGGATTGTCGCCTTCCCAGATGATCGCGATTTGATCACCGCGCTCTTTCAGATGACGGTCGATGCAGTTGTAGCTGACATTTAACTCGCCGCCCTTGAACCAGCTGGCCTCGCCCGTGTTCAGGTCTGCGTGCTGCACTTGCTGCCAAGGTCTGGACCAGTCGAGAAACGTCTTGGCCTGTTCGGCCCAGAAGGTATCGGGGTGTTCCACTGATTGTTGATACATCCGCTGATAGTCAGCGGGGCTCAGCTGCGCAGCTTTACGCACGGCGTCGGCTTTCGGGAAAACGCTGATATCGAACATGGGTTGATCCTTATTCTTGTTGATGCAACAAGTCATCAGGGTGCGCTTTGGTGGGGATTGGTTCAAGGGGACGGGAACTGCATCCATGTTTGGCTAAGTCCGTCAGTACAAGCCCACCCAATCACCAGAACTGTCCTACATGATCCAGAGGTGCTGGCTGGCTGTGTGGGCGCACATCGTCAATGACACTGCGTGCCCCCTTCCAACACGAAGATCCGCGCATGTCTCATCCCGGCCTTACCCCGAAGTTCTGTCTGGACATCAACGGGCAACAGCAAGCTGACTTGCAGGTGCTGAGTTTTCACGGGACCGAGGCGCTGAGCCGACCCTATGAAATCAACATCGAACTGGTGAGCCGGCGCTCATCCCACGCGTTGGACGGCTTGCTG
The DNA here is from genome assembly GCF_900095225.1 of Pseudomonas sp. UMAB-08. Classification (GTDB taxonomy): domain Bacteria; phylum Pseudomonadota; class Gammaproteobacteria; order Pseudomonadales; family Pseudomonadaceae; genus Aquipseudomonas. The sequence continues at coordinate 41,086 of NZ_LT607428.1, read as the reverse complement.
CATAAAGCGGCCTACCTGAGATTCGGGGCGCAAGGGCAGGGGATTCACGGTCATATTTATGCGATCCGCCAAGGCAAAACAGGCGGGGCATTNAAGGGCACCACATGCTGAAGGGCACCGATGCATCGTTCGACCGCATCACGGCGGTCATGGCGCCGCGCGACTATTGCGTGCAGTACGACGAGTCGGACCTGCACTTTCTCAGCCGGCTGTGCGAGGAAGAGGGGATTTTCTACCGGTTTGAGCACACGCCTGACAGTCATCACCTGATCTTTGCCGACGATGAAACCCGATTCCCGCAGCAATCCCCGCAGGTGTTGCCGTTCAAGCCGGGGAGCGGCCTGGTGGCAGAAGGTCCGGCGGTCAAGGCCTTCGGCGTGCGTCTGACCGCCCAAACCAACCATGTCGCCCTGCGCGATCATGACTTCAAACAGACCCATATTCCGCTGCAGAGCCTACAAGACCCCGCGCGAACCCAGGCGCAATGGGAGCGCGGCGAAGTCCCCAAATACGGTCCCTACCTGGAGGATTACGTCTATCCCGGGAATTTCGAGGAGAGACGGCGCGGTGACGTCCTATCCAAGCGTGCGCTTGAGCGCCATCAAACCGGTTTTCGCCTGGCGGATGGCGAGAGTGATGCGTCGCTTTTGCGCAGTGGATCGCGCTTGCACCTGGTTCAGGATTACGCCCCCGAAACCCACTGGGTGCTGATTTTTGTGCAACATGACGCAAGACAGCCGCAGGTGCTCGAAGAGCTGACCGGCAGCAGCCCGGTTGAAGACGGGCGCATCGTTCAGGGGTATCGCAACACCTTCACCGCCATTGCGGAAGCGGTCCAGTTCCGTCCGGCACTGGAGCACCCGAAACCGCGAATCCACAGCACCCAGACCGCCAGAGTCACCGGCCCTGTGAATGAAGAAATCTACTGCGACAAATTCGGCCGGGTGAAAGTCAAATTCCACTGGGACCGTAGCGAACAGGACGATGAAACAACCAGCTGCTGGGTGCGGGTCGCCTCTAGTTGGGCGGGCGATGGGTATGGCGCCGTCACCATTCCCCGGGTGGGCATGGAGGTGCTGGTTTCATACCTTGAAGGGGACGCCGACAGGCCGGTTATCGTGGGCTGCCTTGCCAATAACCTGAATCCCGTTGCGCATGGGCTGCCTGAAAACAAGACCAAAAGCGTCTTTCGCAGCCGGAGTTCCAGTGCGAGCACCGGTTTCAACGAAGTCCATTTTGACGACAAGAGCGGTGCGGAACGGGTCTACCTGCGCGCCCAACGCGACATGGAGCAGCTGATCCAGAACGACAGCCGGACTGAAATTGGCGGTCAGCGCCTGGAAACCATCAAGGGCAACAGCACCTCGGTACTCAACGGTGAGGAACACCGGACCCTCACCGGCGAGCGCAAGGTTCAGCTGCTGGCGGGCGATCATCTGCAGGTGGCAGGCAGCAGTCACACCCGTGTGGGTCAGGTGTTGGTGATGGAGGCCGAACACGTACACCTCACCGGTGACGACATCGTCGTCCACGCCTGTCTAGGCCTGACGCTGAGCGCCGGAGGCCAACATATCGTCCTTAATCCGGCTGGCATTTTCAGCAGTACACCGATTCTGTCAGGCGGTATGGCGATGACGGGTATGCCAGCGACGCCGTTGGCGCCGGGCGACACTCAAGCACTCGAAGCTGACGTTTTGCCACCAAGCCCAACGTTCCAACAGCAGCTCCTTGGCGGTGAGCCCATTGTCGAGATGTGCCAAATGCCAGAAGGGGGTACACCCATGGACTGCCCGCTTGAGGACTGCGGTTGCCGCGAGGCTATGAATCCGGGAGCACGCTCATGACCACTTGGATGCTCTTGGAACACACCGACCATTTGCTGCCTGCTCTTTTCCGGCAGATGGGTCGTCCGGATTTTGTGCGCCTGTTTGATTCAACTGAATTGATGATCTATTCGCAGTTCAGCCCGTTGTTGGTGAAAGACGACAGCGACGGGACACTGCTACAGGCGATCAAGGAAGCACCCATCCACTGGCCGGGATTGGTGATCGAGAGTGAACATAGCGCCGAAGCGGTACGTGAACACCTGCGGCATCTGCTGATCATTCGCTTCAAACAGACCCGCAAAGGCATGCTGCATTATTGGAATCCGGCCGTTGCCGAGTGTTTTTTCCCCGCCTGCACCGATGAAAACCTCAACCGCTGGCTTGGCCCGATCAGTCGTTTGAACTGGTATGCGTCGCGTGAAAGCGGATGGCAACGCCTGGACAACCCTCACGCCACCACCTGGCTTCCAGCCACCTCCAACCACCTCTTGGTGCTTAGCGCAGAGCAAAGCGTGGCCCTTGAGCAGTACATTGCGAACGGACAGGAGTCCTGACATGGCCCAGAGCATGCTCAGCCGCGGCCCATGCTGCGAAATCAATAAATTGATCGTACAGGTCACCGGCAACAACCATCCGCCCAGTCAGCGCTTGGCGTTTTATGACCAAGCCGGAAAACGCCTGGACACCCTGACTGCCGAAGACAAGCCTGAAACGCTGGAAAAGCCCTACTTTGTGGACAGCGCCCTGCACGTCTGGAGCTGGAAAAATCACTACACCCACCGCCTGTGGCTGGAAATCGACTCGGTCGACGGCAGTCCCATTCGCCTGCTCCTACCCGAGGTCGCGATCACCCTGCGCCAGTTCGACGCGCAGTGGAACCAGATCGTGCCAGTGGTGCCCTTCGTCGCGTTGCCCGGTGCCAACAGTGCCCACGATCACGGCACTCCGGTGGTGTGCCGCGCAGGGTTCATTTATGTCTTTTTGGGCAACCGGCTGTGGCGCGAGCTGGAGGTGCGGGTCGCAGACGAACACACCACTTACCACGACATCGACCTGAACCGTTATCGCATGGGCGACGAGATTGAGGAGGGCCTTCGACTGGCCAGCGGGCAGGCGCTGGAGGACATCTGGTTGCCGTCCAGCTGGAACGATCAACAGGTGTCGCCGCAGCTCTGTTTCAGCGAAGTGCAGCTCAGCGGGCCGCGTTTGCGCCGTCTTGAGCAAGACCCGGCGTTGCGCGCCCAACGCTGCCAAAGCCCGGACTTGCGCAGCTCGCAAGATAAGTTCAAACGCGTGTTCCGCGATAAACCGGACGGCGTGGCAATGCTCGAAGCGTTCAGCGCATTCGACGCCTATGACGCGGCCAACCAGTCTGCGGCGGGCGCGGCGCATGTCGCCAGGCTCAACCTCAGCTCGCACGCCTTTCCGGTCAGCCTGGTCGCCCCGCAACGCGCCCGCCAACCTGGTTACGAATGGCTGCTCGACCAACCGGGCCGCTACCTGTGCGACCTGAGCGGGCAGTTCCCGGTCATTGCCTTGAGCGCAGCGCGCCAGCATGTGGTTCGCTGTGAGAAGGGTGAAACTGCCTATCAGCCGACCTCCGTGGAAACCGGCGCCTGGGCCCATTGGCTGGAACAGGTGTGCAATCCCGAAACCCAGATCGCCGATGAGTTCTGGCAAGCGCAGCCGGCGGTGGCTGATGTGCTGTTAAGTGCACGAAAACGCGAGCTGTACGGCGTGCTGCTGCACGACGCGCACTATCGTCTGCGTCACGTACAGACGCGGATTCACGACCAGCAACACCTGCTGAACCTGTGCGCCCAGCGCGCCAGCCATTACGCCCATCACGCCAGCGCGCTTCTGGTGCAACAATTGATCGTGCCGCAGACCTTGGGTGGGCAGAAAAATCCGCTGCACCAAGGTATGGAGAAGCTCAAGGAGCAGGGCCGGATCGACATCAACCGCTTCACCGCCACCGGCGAACGAGCGCAACTCTGGCGCCAGCTGGACATGAGTCAGGCGCTGTTGAG
>NZ_LT607428.1:0-37081 GCF_900095225.1 Pseudomonas sp. UMAB-08 | reverse complement strand
ACAACTGATCAGTCGGATTGCCAATGAAGAAGGGCATGCGCTGCATCAAATGCTGTGGCCTGACCTCGCACAGCAAGATATGGAAGCGCCGTATGTTCAGCCCACGGTCGCAGACATCAATGGCGGCAATGGTCTGTTTCGGCCGAACGAACTGCTCAGGGCCATCAACAGTGACGCCGTCGATGCCAAGCAACTCAATACGCTCGACGCCCATTTACTGGCGGGTTTGCTGGACAGCGGCAGCCTCAACAACACCCTGACCGGCACTCTGAAAGTCGTCGCGGCGACCTTGATCAGCTTCCACGAAAACCTGCAAGGCTCAGTGGATGTGGCGGAGCAGGCGCTGCACGCAACCCATCACATTCCAGTCCCTGGCACCGAACGCCCAGCCCCGGCGCTGAACATGCGCCAACTTCAGCGGGCCTTGGCGCAACTGCGCAGCATGCTGCCGGGGGCCTTTGGCGATGCACACTTCATGCGCCACCAAGAGGCGAGAAACAAGAATTACTACGTGTTCGGCCTGACCGACCTGCCGGAGATGCCAGAACGCCTGCGACGGCCTCACCTCGACTATCGAGGCCCCTCCGGGTTGTCGAAGGTTGGCCAGGAGCATTACCGCACCGGAGGCGACCTGCGAGCCAATACCGTCGTCATCGCCATGCCCCGCGATCATCGGATGGCGCGACTGATCAGCGGTGTGAACCAACGGGTCAATGCGGCGTGGCAACTGAATATGGCCGAGCAGGTCACCACCAAGGGAACGGCCATACAGGGTGCGGTGAAGAACCGGAATGCATTGCAGAGCGAGTGGATGTATCGGGCGCTGAACTCGACGCCGTTTGCGGCGGCGGTGGGGATGTTGGAGCTGTGGAATTTAAGGAATGAGCTCAATTCATTCCAGCAAACAAGTCGGGAGAAAGGAACTTACAGAGCGTCTGGAGGAGCTGTTGGCGCGGGTGCTGATTTGGTGATCGCGATGGAAGCACTTACTGTGAAACTTGCGGGTAGCAAATCTGTTCTGGCCGTCGCTCGCAAAACCCTTTTTATCATCCCTCAAGCTTTTAGCGCTCGAGTATTAGGCGCAAAGCTAGCCAAGCGCCTCGTCGATAAAGTTACTACCCGTTTACTCGGCCAGATCGTAGCTGGATCGATCTTTGTCGGCCTAAACCTCTACGACGCCTGGCATGCCTATCAATGGGGAGATGATGCCATGTGGGGCCATCTACTGATGGCCGCAGGCGGCCTGACCAGCATCGCAGGCACCCTGATGGTCGGTGGCAGCACCTTCCTCGGCTTGGGGCCAATGGGCTGGATCAGCTTGATATTGATCAGCGTCGGTGCGGGCATCGCCTACTGGCTCAGCAGTAACGCGGTCGAAGACTGGCTCAGCGCTGGCCCCTTTGGTCCCTTCAGCGACCGAATTCCACACCTGCAAGATCCGGAAAAGGCCTTCTACTATCTGGTCAGCTTGTTTGCCGATATCCGCATCAGCTCGCGCCCTAATCCGGACCACGAATTCGCCCCCAAAATCAATGACGGGAATCCAGTGCCCTTCGACGTGCGAAAGGCCAACACCTGCATCCTCATCGAAAGCAATCTGCCGGGGCTACTGAGTCAGGAACTCAATACCCTGATTGAATGCAGGCAGCAACTGACGGAAGCGCATTACACGTTGCGCCATGAATGGAGCCACGAGCGCAATTCGCTCACGCGAGAGAAACCTGTCGCCTATCGCTCAATGCCCAACGGGATTGAGTTATTTGTCACGTTGCCGCGCAACCAGCCCGCGGAACCCTCAAAAAGCCGGCCGGCCGAGATCTATCGCTGGCTGGTCCGTGCTCAATTGTCATTTAACGATGGCAATTGCACATGGGTGTTCCCCGCGCCGCCGCCCAAGGACCCGACCCCGTTCGGTCCGGCTCACGCCAAACCCAATTTTGAAAAAGGCGAACACCTGTTCTGGGCCGATGAAACCACCCATAAAGCGCGGAGCGGCGAATGACGGCTATGAACTTATCTTATTACGCGGCCACGGCCTATCGCTCCGACCGCATCCCCAAACAACCGCCTTCGGCAGAGCGTTCGTGGATTCGACGTTTTGCCAAGGTGCGTCTGCCTTGGGGAATAACCCAGGAAGTTGCCCCGGACGACTTTTTGAGAGAAGCGTCACCGAGGAATCTGCGTCGCGTGGAAAAGGGTCAGCAGAAAAAACAAGAACAATTGGTCCTGGGTACTTATGTTCCTGCGCCATACGAAAATGTGGACTTTCATGATAGCGAAGATCATGAGCGCTTCAGGTTTTCCTTGTGGTCGAAACGGTCGCAGTTCTGGGTATATCTACTTATATTTGGAAAAGGCTTTTTTCTGTTTCTTCTTCCGTTGAGCTTATTTGCATTCACTGTCGCCGGACTATCGTTGGAAGAATCTTGGAGCGATCTAGCGGACGACCTCATTCTAGGATTTTACTCTTGGTTGTTAGGCGTCCCTCTACTCTGCTGGGCACTCGCCTCACTAGTCATCCGCTACCTCCCTAAACTCTGGGTAAAACCCTCCCGAGGCCCGATTTGGGAAATCAACCGCCGCACCGGCCTTGTCACGTTGTTCGATTACGACAACAACGGCGAATACAAAAAGAACGGCACTATCGGTGAGCTGACCGCACCGTTCTACGAGTTCGACGCCTATATCGCCACGACCCCGGATCGTCAGGGCTTGCCGATGAACGTGTTGTACATCGCCCACCGCTATCGTGACATCGTCATCAACTTCGGCGCGCTGGTTCCGCCGGGCGCTGGCGAGTTGTGCTGTGCCCTGTGGGATTTCCTGCAGAACTACATGGACACCCGCCGCCCGTTGCCGGACTTGCCACGCTACGAAGAATTCCGCCACCTCGACCCCGTCACCGCGCAATACGACCGCGAAGTCGGCCGAAATCCGCGACTGTGGATCGATATGGATGACGAAACGTTTGACGGGGCTCTCTACCACATGCGCGGCCAGATCGATCAGATCGACACCTTCCGCCGTCCTAATCTGATGGCGCGGTATGCGGAGTATGTCGATTGAGCTCCAGTGAGATGACCTACGCCAAGCCGAACTTCGAGAAAGTCGAACAACTGTTCTGGGCCGACGAAATCACCCATAAAGCGCAGAGCGGCGAATGACGGCCATGAACTCATCTTATTACGCGCCTACAGCCTATCGCTCTGATCAGATCCCCAAACAACCGCCTTCGGCAGAGCGTTCGTGGATTCGACGTTTTGCCAAGGTGCGTCTGCCTTGGGGCATGACGCAGGAGGTTGCCACTGACAACCTCATGACCGGAAGAAAACCAGGCACCCTTCGTCGCCAAGAACTTTTATTAAAGGAGAGGGAAGAGAAACGGGTACTGGGCACTTACGTTCCAGCCCCTTATGAGCACGTGGACTTTCATCACCGAGAAGACCATGTGCACATCAGGTTTGCCTTATGGTCCAAACGGTCTCACTTTTGGATCTATCTGACAGGAGGGGGGCGGTTTTTATTTTTCCTAATGTCTTTGTTGTTGACCTTGGTGTACTTAACCGAACTCGTTGATAGTCAGGATCCGTGGCTAACACTGGTTGCGTCTTATTTGTCAATGATTTACGTGCTTGTAGTCACGCCTTTAGCCTGCTGGCTAATGGGTCACCTAGTCATCCGCTACTTCCCCCATCTCTGGGTCAAACCCTCCCGAGGTCCGATCTGGGAGATCAACCGTCGCACCGGCCTTGTCACGCTGTTTGATTACGATAATAACGGTGAATACAAAAAGAACGGCACCATCGGTGAACTGACCGCGCCGTTTTACGAGTTCGACGCCTATATCGCCACGACCCCGGACCGTCAGGGCTTGCCGATGAATGTGCTGTACATCGCCCACCGCTATCGTGACATCGTCATCAACTTCGGCGCGCTGGTTCCGCCGGGCGCTGGCGAGTTGTGCTGTGCCCTGTGGGATTTTTTGCAGAACTACATGGACACCCGCCGCCCGTTGCCCGACTTGCCACGTTACGAAGAATTCCGCAACCTCGACCCTGTGACGGCCCGATACGACCGCGAAGTCGGCCGAAATCCACGGTTGTGGATCGACATGGACGACGAAACGTTTGAAGGGGCTCTCTACCACATGCGCGGCCAGATCGATCAGATCGACACCTTCCGCCGCCCGAACCTGATGGCACGCTATGTGGAGTATGGGCAGGGGCATTAAAAAACCCGCCGCCTCTTGCGAGGGGGCGGGTTTTTAGGTGTGGCGGAGGATGGATCAGCCGCGGTGACGACCACGGAAGTAATTGATCAAGCCTTGGGTCGACGCGTCGTCTGCCGGCTCTTCAATGCTGCCGGTCAGGCGGTTGTAGACGCCTTTGCCCAGCTCCTTGCCCAGTTCCACGCCCCATTGGTCGAAGGCGTTGACGCCCCAGATGACGCTCTGGACGAACACTTTGTGCTCGTACATCGCCACCAGCGCGCCAAGACGGCGTGGGCTGATGCGCTCTACGACCAGGGTGTTGCTCGGGCGGTTGCCCGGAATCACTTTGTGCGGCGCGAGTTTCTGGATTTCTTCTTCGGCCATGCCTTTGTCACGCAGCTCGGCTTCAGCTTCGGCGCGGGTTTTACCGAGCATCAGCGCCTGGCTTTGCGACAGGCAGTTGGCGTATAGCCATTGGTGGTGGTCGGCCACCGGGTTGAAGCTGACGATCGGCACGATGAAGTCAGCCGGAATCAGCTGTGTGCCTTGGTGCAGCAACTGGTGATAAGCGTGCTGGCCGTTGCAACCCACGCCGCCCCAGATAACCGGGCCGGTGTCGGTGGACACTGGTGAGCCGTCCTGGCGTACGCTCTTGCCGTTGGACTCCATGTCCAGTTGCTGCAAGTGCTTGGTGATGTTGCGCAGGTAGTGGTCGTACGGCAGGATCGCGTGGCTTTGCGCACCCCAGAAGTTGCCATACCAGACCCCGAGCAGGGCCAGCAGCACAGGCATGTTCTGTTCGAACGGTGCGCTCTGGAAGTGCTGGTCCATGGTGTAGGCGCCGGACAGCAGCTCTTTGAAGTTGGACATGCCGATGGCCAGGGCAATCGGCAGGCCGATGGCCGACCACAGCGAATAACGACCGCCAACCCAGTCCCACATCGGGAAGATGTTTTCTTCTCGGATCCCGAAAGCCACCGCCGCAGCGTTGTTGCTGGAAACAGCGATGAAGTGACGGTACAGCTCCGCTTCGGAACCGCCTTGCGCCAGATACCAAGCGCGTGCGGCCTGGGCGTTCTTCAGGGTTTCCAGGGTGTTGAATGACTTTGACGAGACGATGAACAGGGTGGTCTCTGCGCGAATCTTGAGCGACAGCTCATGGAACTCACTGCCGTCGATATTCGCCAGATAGTGGCAGCGCACGCCTTTCTGCGCGTAAGACAGCAGCGCTTCGGACACCAGTTCCGGGCCGAGGAAGGAGCCGCCGATGCCGATGTTGACTACGTCGGTGATGGGCTTTTCGGTGTAACCGCGCCATAAACCGTCATGAATACGACCGACCAGCTCGGTGATCTGGTTGAGCACTTTGTGCACTTCAGGCATCACGTTGACGCCATTCACCGACAGCTTGTCGCCTACCGGGCGGCGCAGCGCAGTGTGCAGGGCCGGGCGGCCTTCGGATGCGTTGACCAGTTCGCCGGAGAACAATGCCTTGATCGCGTCCTGCAAGCCTGCTTCGTTAGCAAGGCCCACCAACAGGTCGCGGGTTTCGTGGGTGATCAGGTTTTTCGAATAGTCGAGAAACAGCCCGCAGCTGCTGAGGGTAAATTGAGTAAAACGTTGCGGGTCTGCATTGAACGCCTCGCGCATGCTGAAATCCTGCATGGCTTCGCGGTGTTGATTCAGCGCCTGCCAGGCGGGCAGGGTAGTCGCGTCAATAGGAGTGCGGTAGTACGCCATCGCTGAGGGTTTCCTTGTACTTGAACTGCCTTTTCGGGCGCTAAACAAGCCCGGACGGTGGGTGTGAAGACATCGATGCTCTGTCAGTGAGCGTAGACGGATAACTGAACTCTAACGCGAGTTGCTCGGCCCGTCTGCGCGCTGCTTTGCTTTCGCGCGGTACGCTTTCACACGTCAAGGGCCGGGCCTTCCAGTGGGTCGTCATTTTTACGTGTTCAGGGATAACTCAGGCAACCTGCACGGGTATGGCATTGCTGGTGTGGCTAAGTTCATTACCGGCGGCCATGTACAGCATGCGCGGTTTGAAATTGAGCAGTTCTGCTTCGCTGTAGTGAGCATAGGCGCAGATGATCACACGGTCACCGACCTTCGCTTTATGGGCGGCGGCGCCGTTCACGGAAATCATGCGTGACCCTTCTTCGCCACGAATGGCGTAGGTGGTGAAGCGCTCGCCATTGTCGACGTTGTAAATCTGGATTTGCTCGTATTCGCGAATCCCTGACAGGTCCAGCCATTCGCCGTCGATGGCGCAAGAGCCTTCGTAGTCGAGTACGGCGTGAGTGACTTCGGCACGGTGCAGCTTGGCCTTGAGCATGATTGCGTGCATTTTTATTCCTTGGTCAGGTGCAGATTGTCGATCAAGCGTGTTGAACCCATATAGGCCGCTGCCAGAATCACCAGGTCGTGATCTTCCGCTGTGGTGGGGCGAAGGGTGGTTGCGTTGCGAATTTCCAGATAATCGAGGCGAAACCCGGCGGCTTTGAGTTGATCCACACCGTTGGCGAGCAGGAGGTTCAAATCGCGCTCACCGATGTGGATAGCCTCGGCAATGTGTTTTATCACGCGATACAGCGCCGGCGCTGCAGCACGTTGCTCTTCGCTGAGATAGCCGTTGCGCGACGACAGCGCCAGGCCATCGGCCGCACGTACGGTCGGTTCGCCGATGATCTGGATCGGCATGTTCAGGTCACGAACCAGCGCGCGAATCACTGCCAGTTGCTGGAAGTCCTTCTGGCCGAAGATCGCGAGATCGGGCTGAACCATGTTGAACAGCTTGCTGACCACCGTGGCCACGCCATCGAAATGGCCGGGACGACTGGCGCCGCACAGCCCTTCAGACAAGTGCGGAACACTGACCAGGGTCTGGTCTTCCATGCCATGCGGGTACATTTCTTCGACCGACGGTGCGAACAGCAGATGACAACCGGCCTGCAGCAGCGTTTCCTGATCGGCGGGCAGTGTTCTCGGGTAGGTCGCCAGGTCTTCGGTCGGGCCAAACTGCAGCGGGTTGACGAAGATGCTCGCCACCACGAAATCGGCACGTTGGGCGGCCTTGACGACTAATGCAGCGTGGCCGCTGTGCAGGTTACCCATGGTTGGGACCAAGCCGATCCGTTTGCCTTCGCTACGTGCTCGAGCAACGGCGGCACGCAATTCACGTACGGTTTTTACTGTGTTCATGCCGAGAATCCGTGTTCAGTTGCCGGGAAACTCACGTCTTTGACGGCGGCTACATACGCCTGTAACGCCGACTGGATATCGGGCTGGCCGGTCATGAAGTTCCTGACGAACTTGGGCACACGGCCGGTAATGGACAGGCCAAGCATGTCATGCAATACCAGTACCTGGCCGTCAGTCCCGCTGCCTGCGCCGATCCCGATGACCGGGACTTTTACGGCGTGGGTGATTTCCTGGGCCAGTTCGCTGGGGACGCACTCAAGCAGGATCATGGAGACCCCTGCTTGTTCCAGTGCGATGGCGTCAGCGCGCATCTGGCGGGCTTGAGCTTCCAGGCGACCTTGCACCTTATAGCCGCCAAGAATGTTCACCGATTGCGGTGTCAGGCCCATGTGCGCACAGACCGGGATACCACGTTCGGCCAGCAACCGAATCGATTCGGCCAGCCACGCGGCGCCTTCGACCTTGATCATGTGCGCACCGGCTTGCATCAACTGCGCGCTGTTGGCGAAGGTCTGCTCAAGGGTGGCATAGGCCATGAAAGGAAGGTCGGCGAGAATCAATGCCCCCTGATTGCCGCGTTTGACGCAGGCAACGTGGTAGGCCATCTCGGCATTGGTGACGGGCAGGGTGCTGTCATGGCCCTGCAACACCATGCCCAGAGAATCGCCGACCAGGAGAACTTCGACGCCTGCCTGGCTGGCTGCGTGAGCAAAGGTCGCGTCATAGCAGGTCAGCATGGTGATTTTTTCACCTTTCTGCTTGAGGCCTTGCAGGGTCGTCAGGGATATTTCTGGCATGAAAAAGTCCTCGTTCAGGCGCTGTGAAAACTACTGCGAGCAACGCGTGAGATCATCTGAAAAAACAGGCACACCGTCTTTGGCGGTGTTTGTCCATGGCCTGATTTGCGCCCTTGTGCCCGGTAGGGGACAGCGGGACGCCTATCTTCGTGAGGAGGGGGCGTGAAGTCAATTACAGGTGTTACCGTTTTTGTGTGCCTGTTACCGCTCATTGAGCGTTAGGTGTTACGGCGCGCGGCTCCGATCAGGCGTTCCCGGGCAGATAAACCGGGTCGCTAATATCGCGAATAAATGCCCTCAGGACCGGGGATATCCGCAGCTCTGCTGTCGGGCCCTGACGCTAGAGGCGCTCAAGCCCAACGAATGGGCAGTCTGCCAGTAGCTGATCCAGGGATCGGCCGTCAGCCAGGAGTAACTCAGGCGCAAGTTCGGCCAGGGGATACAGGACGAAGGGTCGGGCATGCAGGTGATAGTGCGGCACTTTTAAGCGAGGCTCATCAATCAGGCGTTCGCCGAATAGCAGGATATCCAGGTCCAGCGTGCGCGGGCCCCAGCGCTCGTGGCGTTCGCGGCCTTGATCGAGCTCGATGGCCTGCAATGCGTCGAGCAAAGCCAAGGGTTCAAGTTCGCTGTCAAGCGCGGCGACCGCATTGGTAAAGCGCGGCTGGCCGGGCAGCAACGAGTCGCTGGCATAAAAGGAAGACACGCCCACCAGCCTGGAGTGGGCCAATTGCCCCAGAGCCTTGAGGGCGTTGCGCAGTTGCTCGGCCGGGTCAGCCAGATTGCTGCCCAGGCCGATATAGACACGCTCCATGATCAATCGCCCCTCCATCAGTCGTCTGAAGTGGTCGGTGCGTCGGCGCGCTTGCGTTTGCTGCCGGTGCTGCGACGGCGTTTGCGCGGTGCTGCACCTGTGGCATCGGGCTTGCTGCCCAGATCACGAATCATGTTGCGTCGTTCGCTGTCGTTGCCTTCCTGATAATCAGTCCACCAGTCGCCAAGACCGTCGGTTTCTTCGCCCGCGGTTTCACGCAACAGCAAGAAGTCGTAGCCCGCACGGAAACGCGGGTTATCGAGCAACAGATCGGCACGTTTGCCGGTACGACGAGGCAGACGCTCCTGCATGTCCCAGATCTCGCGGATCGGCAGGGTGAAGCGCTTCGGAATGGCGATGCGCTGGCACTGTTCGGTGATCAGTTCGTGGGCGGCTTCCTGCATGGCCGGAATCGGCGGCATGCCGCGTTCCTGCAGGCGAATCACCTTGGCCGGCAGGGCAGGCCAGAGCAGTGCGGCGAACAGGAAGGCAGGGGTAACCGGTTTGTTCTGCGAAATACGCAGGTCGGTATTGGCCAATGCTTCGCTGATCAGCGTGTGCGTGTACGTCGGGTTCAGTTCGAGAGACTTGGCGCTGGCCGGGAACAGTGGCTCGAACAGCTCAAGGTCGACCAGCATTTCGAAGGTGGACTCTGCGTAGCCGGACAGGAACAGCTTCAACACTTCTTCGAACAGGCGTGCGGAAGGGATGTCCCGCAGCATGGGCGCTAATTGCTGAATCGGCGTGGCACTGTGTTTTTCAATGCCGAAATCCAGCTTGGCGGCGAAACGCACGGCCCGCAGCATGCGCACTGGATCTTCTTTGTAACGCTGCTGGGGATCGCCAATCAGGCGGATCAAGCGATTGCGAATGTCATGCACGCCATTGGCGTAGTCGAGGACACGCTCGCTGACCGGATCGTAATACAGCGCGTTGATCGTGAAGTCGCGACGTTGGGCGTCTTCTTCAAGGGTGCCGTAAACGTTGTCGCGCAGGATGCGTCCGCTTTCATTGCGGGAGGACTGGTTGCTGTCCTCTTCTTCATCATCTTGCGGATGGTTGGCGCGAAACGTCGCGACTTCAATGATTTCACGACCGAAATGGACGTGAACCAGTTTGAAGCGACGGCCAATGACGCGTGCGTTACGGAACTCTGCGCGGACTTGTTCCGGCGTGGCGCTGGTGGCGACGTCGAAATCCTTGGGCGTTATATGCAGCATCAGGTCGCGCACACAACCGCCGACCAGATAGGCCTGATAGCCGGCGTTCTGCAAGCGCTCGACAATACTGACGGCGTAACGACTGAACTGGCCGCGCTGCAGCGAGTGTTGGCTGCTGGTGAGCACTTCAGGCGTGCTGCGAATATGTTGCGGTCGACGCACGGGGGAACGGAATGACTGGAATAGCTTCTTCAGCATGGGATGCACTGTTTGAAGGGATATTCGGCCAAAAAACAAGAATGACCGCATGATGGGCGGGGATTCTAGCATTTAGTCGGGGGATGGTGTAGGAAGCTGCGCGCAGGGGGCTGTATCGGGCGCTTGAGCGTTAGACCATGAGGGGTTTTTTGCAGAAGCTACTGGGGGAGCCGAAGCTCCCCCAAAGTGTTTGCGCTTTATTTTTATTATCGAGTCGGGCTTTTTGTTTTTATTGAGTGCCCAATCCACAAGCTTTTCGCCTGTGAAACCTCCCAGTCGGGAGTCAAGAGCAAACGGATTGCTTTGGTCGCTGCGTTGCAATGATCGTTCGATCCAACCAGTTCAGGCTCTACCTTAGGGTAGCTTTTTATTATTCTCGGCCTGGTTGCGGGGCAAGCCCCAAATACAACTCCTCTCCAAAAGAATCAGTTAGCTGCGCCTCCGCCGTGTTGTTTTTATTGTGCGTGAGTCGATTCGTCTTATTTTTATTGTCTTTTGCATTGCTTGTTATTGTTCTTGTACAAGACATATAGCAGGACCTGTGCCAACTTTTGAAATCCCTTTAAAACCGGGGGCTGGCGGGGAATGGCGGTTTTTGGCAGGCATAAAAAAGCCGGGTCTTCGTTACCATAAGACCCGGCTTTTGTTACGTGAAATGAAGGGGGTAACAGTTTACCCAAGGGCAGGAGCGCCGCGTGCCAGAGCCTCGCGGCCCATTGCGACCTCAGCTTTCGCTGGCGATCCCGGTTTTGCGACGCGGGATACCCAAGCGCTGACGTCGCTCCCATAGACATTTACGGCTGACCCCGAGTTTGCGGGCCAGTTCGGTTTCAGTCATGTGGTCCTGATGCTCGAGAACGAAGTGCTGGAAGTAGTCTTCCAGGGACAGGTCTTCGGTTGGCTCGTGGCTCGTGGAGCTGGACGAGCCTTGCTGTGGGGCCAGGCCCATGAAATCGTCATCATCCAGGTCGCTCAGCTCGATATCGATGCCCAGCAGCTCGGCAGAGATTTCAGGGCTCTCGCACAGAATCACGGCGCGCTCGACGGCGTTTTCCAACTCGCGAACGTTACCGGGCCACGTGTAATGACGGATGGCCTGCTCGGCATCCGGGGCGAATTTAAGGTCGGTACGACCGACTTTCGCGCTTTGCCGGGCCAGGAAAGCGTGGGCGATGTCATTGACGTCGGCACCCCGTTCGCGCAGGGCTGGTAATTTCAGGGCGATAACGTGCAGACGGTAATACAGGTCTTCACGGAACTGGCCGACTTTGGCCAGGCTCTTGAGGTCACGGTGGGTGGCCGCAATCAAGCGCACATCGACCTTTTGCGATTGCACCGAGCCGACGCGACGGATTTCGCCTTCCTGGAGTACGCGCAATAGCCGCGCCTGAGCCTCGAGCGGCAACTCGCCGATCTCGTCGAGAAACAGGGTGCCGCCGTCAGCCGCTTCGACCAGACCTGCCCGGCCGGCGCTGGCACCGGTGAACGCCCCTTTTTCGTGGCCGAACAACTCGGACTCGATCAATGATTCCGGGATCGCGGCACAGTTCACCGAAATCATCGGTGCCTTGGCGCGCTTGGACAGGTTGTGCAGGGCTCGGGCCACCAGCTCTTTACCGGTGCCTGACTCGCCCTGGATCAGGACGTTGGAGTCGGTTGGCGCGACTTTGCGGATCTTGATGTAAAGGTCCTGCATCAGTTGGCACGAGCCAATAATGCCGATTTCGCCGTTACTGTTGTCGACCGCGCCTTTGTCGGTGCCACCAGCGCCAGCAGGTTTGGACGCGGCTGCGCTACGTTCGGCCTGCAAGCTTTGGATGCTTTGTCTGTCACGCAGAATGCGCGCGACAGCCTGGAGCATTTCGTCGTGGTCGAAGGGTTTGGCAATGTAGTCCACCGCCCCCATTTTCATTGAGTCCACGGCGGAGCGCAGGCTGGCGTAGCTGGTCATGATCAGGACAGGTTTACCCTGACCCAGCTTGATCAGCTCGGTGCCGGGTGCGCCAGGCAGGCGCAGATCACTGACGATGAGGTCAAACGAGGGGATGCTGAAACGTTCCTGGGCTTCCTGCACCGAACCCGCTTCGCTGACCTGGTACTGGTTGCGTTCCAGCAGGCGTCGCAGGGCCGAGCGGATAATTGTTTCGTCTTCGACGATCAGAATGTGCGGCATTGATTCGATACTCTCGACGGTCTCAGTTCACAGCGGACGTCGCTTCGACATGACGCGGCAATGTCACCCGAATACGGGTGCCGCGTTGGTGCTCGGGGTCGGCCGGGCTGTCGATGGTGATTTGTCCATAATGCTCTTCCACGATGGAATAGACCAGTGCGAGGCCCAGTCCGGTGCCTTCCCCTGGATCCTTGGTCGTGAAGAATGGTTCGAACAATCGGTCCATGATCGCTTTTGGAATGCCACTGCCTTCATCTTCTACGATCAGATCGACCGTGTGTTCCGATGCTTCGCTTTTGACCCGCACCGCGCAGCCCGAAGGGGACGCATCACGGGCGTTGGTGAGCAGGTTGATCAACACTTGCGCCAGCCGCTGTGGGTCGCCATCGACCCAGTGCTCGGGGTTGCACAGGTTGAAGAATTGCACTTCGTAGTTGCGCCGGTTCAGCGCCAGCAGACCGATGGCATCTTGCGCAACTTCGGCCAGGCAAACCGGTTCGTCGGAATGTTGATGACCGCCGGCATGGGCGAAGCTCATCAGCGACTGGACGATGCGCGAAACACGTTTGGTCTGCTCGAGGATCTGGCTGCTGATTTCGGTCAGTTCGCTGTCGTCCTCGCGCTCTTCGCGCAGGTTCTGCGCCAGGCAGGCGATGCCGGTGATCGGGTTGCCGATTTCGTGGGCGACACCCGCCGCCAGACGACCGATGCTGGCCAGGCGTTCGGAGTGCACCAGTTTGTCTTCGAGCATCTGGGTGTCGGTCAAGTCTTCGACCAGCAATACCAGGCCGCTATTGCCGGGGGCGAGCGGTTCATCGATGGCCGCTTTGTGCAGGTTCAGCCAACGGGTTTGACCGTCGAGCCCCAAGCGTTGTTTGTGCAAGTGTTCGTCGGGCAAATCAATAAAGCCCTGCAGCAATTGTTTCCATGGGTCGGCGATGGTTTCCAGTCGCGAACCCACTACGCGCTGCGCAGCGATGCCGGTCAACTCTTCCATGGCCTTGTTCCACATCAGGATCTCTTGATCCTTGGCCAGGGAGCACACGCCCATTGGCAGTTCTTGCAGGGTCTGGCGGTGATAGCGGCGCAAGGCATCGAGTTCGGCGGCAAGGCCCGTCAGCCGGGAGTGGTAATCCTCGAGACGGCTCTCGATAAAGTGGATGTCCTCGGTGACGTAGTTTTCGCTGCCGGACTTATACGGCAGGAAGGTTTCGACCATGTCCTGAGCGACGCTGGGGCCCATCAGTCCGGACAGGTTGGCTTCGATCCGGTCGCGCAAGCGGCGCAGGGCATAAGGTCGACGTTCATCAAAGGGCAGATAGAGGTCGCGCAGTGCCTGTTCGACTTCTTTTTGGGCGGCTTTGGCCCCGAGGGGTTTGGCCAGTTGGGTGGCGAATTCCTGGGGTGAGGCAGCGTGCAGCTCGCGCCGTTGCGGGCGCCGTACGTTGTCGACGGCGCATGCCTCGGCGGCGCTGGCTTCTTCCGGGCTGGCATCACTGAACAGCGAAATCAAGGTGAATATCAGGACGTTGGCCGCCAGCGAAGCGATGGCCGCCATGTGCCAACTGGTGTCGTCGAGCACGTAAATCATGTTCAGCAGAGGGATGTAGAAGCCCTGGAAGTTGCCGATCAACGGCAACAGCATGGTCACCATCCACACGATGATCCCGGCCAGCAACCCGGCGATAAAGCCGCGACGGTTGGCCGTCGGCCAATACAGGACCGACAGCACACCCGGTAAAAACTGCAGTGTGGCGACGAAGGCCACGATGCCCAGGTTCGCCAAGTCCTGCTGCGCGCCAATCAACAGGTAAAACCCGTAGCCGGCCATGATGATCGCGACGATCAGTGCGCGGCGGGTCCACTTCAGCCAGCGGTAGATATTGCCTTCGGCAGGTGGCTGATACAGCGGCAACACCAGGTGGTTGAGCGCCATCCCGGACAGCGCCAGGGTGGTGACGATGATCAGCCCGCTCGCTGCCGATAACCCGCCGACATACGCCAATAGCGCCAGGGCTTTGTTGTTGGCGGCAATGCCGATGCCCAGGGTGAAGTATTCAGGGCTGGTGGTGGCGCCAAGTTTAAGGCCGGCCCAGAGAATCAGCGGCACGGCCAGGCTCATCAGCAACAGAAACAGGGGCAAACCCCAACTGGCGCTGACCAGCGAACGCGGATTAAGGTTTTCGGTGAAGGTCATGTGGTACATGTGCGGCATGACAATCGCTGAGGCAAAGAACACCAGCAGCAGGGTGCGCCAAGGGCCTTCCTGCAATGGGGTGTGCAGGGCGGCAAGTGCCGCCTGGTTTTGCAGCAGCCACTGCTCCAGCTGTTGCGGGCCGTCGAACACCCCGTACAAGGCATATAGGCCAATACCAGCGACTGCGATCAACTTGATCACGGATTCGAAAGCGATGGCGAACACCAGGCCCTCGTGCTTTTCCCGGGTCGCGATGTGCCTCGAACCAAAGAAAATAGTGAACAGGGTGATCAGTGCGCAGAACGCCAGTGCAACGCGGTTCTGCACCGGCTCGCGGGTCAGGATGCTGATGGAGTCGGCCACGGCCTGGATCTGCAAGGCCAGTAACGGCAGCACGCCGATCAACATGAAAATGGTGGTCAGCGCACCGGCCCAGGTGCTGCGAAAGCGGAAGGCGAACAAGTCGGCCAGTGATGAAAGCTGGTATGTGCGGGTGATCTTCAGAATCGGGTACAGCAACACCGGCGCCAACAGAAAGGCCCCGGACACACCCAGGTAGCTGGAAAGGAAGCCGTAACCGTACTGATACGCCAGACCAACGGTGCCATAAAAAGCCCAGGCGCTGGCGTACACCCCGAGAGACAAGGTGTAGGTCAGGGGGTGACGAATGATCCAGCGCGGAATCAGGCCGCGCTCACTGACCCAGGCGACGCCGAACAGCACCAGCAAATAGGTGGCACTGATCAGGATCATCTGGGTCAGGCTAAAGCTCATCGGCATCACGTTGACTCTGCAGGATAAAGGTCACGACGATCAGAATCAGCCAGAGTAAATACGGGCGATACCACGCGCCTGTCGGCTCAATCCACCAGTCCATGATGGCCGGAGAAAAAAGGTATATCCCCACCACCAGGAGCAGGACCAATCGATAGATATACATGCTGGTCCCTCACTAAAAAGGTGCGGCGATGGTACTGGATGGTGGCCAAGCTGCAAGTGGCGTTTTAATAACGGTCAGAACTTGAGTGCGCTTGGCAGGCTAATTCAGCTTAATAGAGCCTCTTCAAGGCTGTGGGTGCGGGGGATGAGCGCGGCGTCCCAATGGCGAATTCCCCAGTCGAGTAACTCTCTGAGGCTGGCATATTCAAGTTCATCGCTGACTGGCTGGCCCAATGCCCGCAGGGCTCGCAGCAGGAGTGGGATGGCCTGATCGCTCGACAGGGGCGGCGAGCGGTACGACTTGCCCAGTTTGTTGCCGTCGGGCTGAGTGATCAGCGGTACGTGCAGATAACGGGGTTGCGGCAGGCCGAGCAATTCTTGCAAGTAGAGCTGGCGGGGCGTGGAATCGAGCAGGTCGGCGCCGCGCACGATATCGGTGACCCCTTGCCAGGCATCGTCGATCACTACCGCCAATTGATAGGCATAGAGACCATCACGCCGACGAATGACGAAATCGCCGACGTCTCGCCCCAGATGCTGAGAAAACTCGCCTTGCACGCGGTCCTTGAAACGGTATTCCAGCTCCGGCACGCGGATACGTACGGCCGCGTGCTCGGGGTCATGCCCGACGTTGCGGCACAAACCCGGATAAATACCGTGGAAGTCTTCCAGCTGTTTGCGCGAGCAGGTACAGGCGTAAGCCAGGCCCTGGCTCAACCAGCGATTCACCACTTCGGCATAAGCCTCATGGCGCAGGCTTTGGTAGACGACCTCGCCGTCCCACTCGAAACCGTAGCGCTCGAGGGTTTGTAGAATCGCCAGCTGCGCACCGGCGACTTCGCGCGGTGGATCGAGATCCTCCATGCGCATAAGCCATTGGCCACCCACGGCGCGGGCGTCAAGGTACGAGGCCAGGGCCGCAACCAATGAGCCGAAATGCAGGTAACCGCTGGGGGTTGGCGCAAAGCGCCCAATGTAGGAAGGGGATTTCATGGGGCGATGTTACTGGAACTCGTTGATCACGATCCACTGCAAATCAAATCGCCAGAAACAACAAGGGGCGCCGAAGCGCCCCTTGTTCAAGTTCAAGACAGGTTATTTGCCGACCTGTTTTTCCTTGATTTCTGCCAGTGTTTTGCAATCGATGCACAGGTCGGCCGTAGGACGGGCTTCCAGTCGGCGCAAACCGATCTCTACACCGCATGACTCGCACCAACCGTATTCTTCGTCTTCGATCAGTTGCAGCGTCTTGTCGATCTTTTTGATCAACTTACGCTCGCGGTCGCGGGCACGCAGCTCCAGGCTGAATTCTTCTTCCTGGCTGGCGCGGTCTGAAGGATCAGGAAAGTTAGCAGCTTCATCCTGCATGTGATGCACGGTCCGGTCGACCTCTTGCATCAGTTCCTTCTTCCATTGGCCAAGAATATGGGTGAAGTGAGCGCGCATTCGAACGCCCATGTACTCCTCGCCCTTACTCTCAACGTAGGGTACAAAGCCGCGAATCAGTTGGCTGTTCTGTTGCTGTGCTTTATTGGGCATGAATGGACCGCCTCTTACTCTTCTAATCCATTGCGCAGGAATGATCCATCACCGACACCTGCCGGCCCTGCGGCTGCAAGCGGGCGAACTTACCAGATCGAATCGGAGCGCGCCACTCTCTGTTGTCGAGCGTGCAGTCGTTGCTTGGCTTTAAAAGCCCTGATAGTTGGACATTGGGCGTAAAAACACGTTCGAAAATCTAATTTTAGTCCTCGCAAGGGCGCCTGCCGGGTTTTATTTTCGATCAGGTTTAGGCGCCGCTCGACAGTAAACGCGTCATTAAACGGGCTCTTGCGCGGGCGCTTGGGTAGAATCGCGGGATTAATATTTCGACGCTCCCCGCTAAAAGGAAGACTTATGGCTCAGCCCTACAGTGCACGCAGTCGCGCTATCGAACCTTTTCATGTGATGGCTTTGCTGGCGCGGGCGAATGAACTGCAGGCAGAGGGGCACGATGTCATCCATCTGGAGATCGGCGAGCCGGACTTCACTACAGCCGAGCCGATCATTGCAGCCGGTCAGGCGGCATTGGCTGCGGGCAAAACCCGTTATACCGCTGCCCGTGGGTTGCCCGAGTTGCGTGAAGCCATCGCCGGTTTCTATGCCCAGCGTTATCAGGTGACTGTCGATCCGCACCGAATTCTTGTGACCCCCGGTGGTTCGGGCGCCTTGCTGCTTGCCAGCAGCCTGCTGGTAGACCCCGGCAAACACTGGCTGTTGGCCGATCCAGGTTACCCGTGCAACCGGCACTTTCTCCGGCTGGTTGAGGGGGCCGCGCAACTGGTGCCGGTGGGGCCGGAGGTTCGTTATCAGCTGACGCCGGACCTGGTGGCGCAGAACTGGAACCAGGACAGCGTCGGCGCGCTGGTCGCATCGCCAGCCAACCCGACCGGTACCTTGCTGCAACGCGATGAGCTGGCCGCGTTGTCCGCGGCGTTGAAAGCACGCAATGGTCATTTGGTGGTGGACGAGATCTACCACGGGCTGACGTACGGCTGCGATGCAGCCAGCGTGCTTGAAGTCGATGATGATGCTTTCGTGCTGAATAGCTTCTCCAAGTATTTCGGCATGACCGGCTGGCGTTTGGGTTGGCTGGTCGCCCCCGAAGATGCTGTGGCGGACCTGGAAAAACTCGCGCAAAACCTCTACATCAGCGCGCCGAGCATGGCCCAGTATGCGGCGCTGGCCTGTTTCGAACCGCAGACCCTGGCGATTCTCGAAGAGCGGCGTGCCGAGTTCGGGCGTCGGCGTGACTTTCTGTTGCCGGCCTTGCGCGAATTGGGTTTTGGCATCGCCGTCGAGCCAGAGGGGGCGTTTTACCTTTACGCGGACATCAGCGCCTTTGGCGGCGATGCGTTCGCGTTCTGTCGGCACTTTCTGGAAACCGAGCACGTCGCCATCACCCCAGGGTTGGATTTTGGCCGTTTTCAGGCGGGGCATCACGTACGGTTTGCTTATACCCAGAGCCTGCCGCGTTTGCAGGAAGCGGTTGAGCGGATTGCCCGTGGCCTGCGGAGCTGGCAGGGCTGATGCGTTTTTCTCCTGAGCTGGAGCAAGGACGCCTACTGATTCGCTACAAGCGCTTTCTCGCCGACATTGAAACGTCCAGTGGCGAAAAGCTGACTATTCACTGCCCCAATACCGGTTCGATGTTCAACTGCATGGCGCCGGGTGGGCGTATTTGGTTCAGTCGTTCCAACGATCCCAAGCGCAAGCTACCGGGGACGTGGGAGATCAGTGAAACCCCGCAAGGGCGCTTCGCCTGTGTCAACACCGGACGGGCGAATCACTTGGTGGAAGAGGCCTTGCGCGCTGGGGTGATCACCGAGCTGAACGGCTTTACCGCCCTCAAGCGCGAAGTGGCTTACGGCCAGGAAAACAGTCGGGTGGATTTTCGCCTGGACTATTCAAGCGGGCCAGCCTTTGTCGAAGTCAAAAGCGTGACCCTGGGGTTTGACGATTCGCGGATTGCTGCTTTTCCAGACGCAGTGACCCAGCGCGGAGCTCGCCATCTTCGAGAGTTGGCGAGCCTGGCTCGGGAAGGTGTGCGTGCGGTGCTGTTGTATTGCGTCAACCTGACCGGGATCGACGCAGTGCGCCCGGCCGAAGAGATTGACCCCGCGTATGCTGCGGCCCTGAGTGACGCGGTTGCGGCAGGTGTCCAGGTCTTGGCCTACGGGGTGCAGTTGACCCCTGATGAGGTTCGCATCGACCGTCGACTTGAGGTGCATTTAGCACCGTGAAAGTGGCTAGGTCAGACTGATCCAGATCCCGCTCGGGTCTTCGCGACAGGCAATTGCGCTTAACGATTGTCCTGCACAAGGCCCGGACACACACTCTCCGCTTTCAATCAGAAACAGGGCGCCGTGGGTTGCGCACTGAATCAGGCTTGCGCTCGTGTCGAGAAATTGATCCGGCTGCCACTCCAGCGGTACACCTCGATGCGGACAGCGGTTGCGGTAGACAAAGACTTGCCCTTCCCGGCGTATCGCCAGCAGTTTGAGACCGTCCAAATCAAAACCCCGACTTTGGGATTCAGTCAGGTAATCTGCTGCGCAGAGAAATTTCATGCTTGGCTCCGATCGCCAGTAAGTACCACCCGGACGCGTAATGGCCTGAGCGGGTGATTGAGCTTGTGCAAGAATGCAGACAATTATCGAACAGATGACGAGTTCAACGCTCGACAGTGTCGCAGCTCTGGCCGCTGGATGCTGCTTCCTGACAGTGGCTAGCGGTCAATATTCAAGGGAACCTCGATATGGGCCTTCGTGCCAGCGGTCTCGGTCTTTGTGCCGAATCCTTTTGTAACCCGACGTCTCGGGTGGCCGAAGGTTCTATGGCGGGGCTGCCGCCGCAATGAACGGTTCCGTGCCGCCGCGCGCGCTGTTCATTGGCTTGAGTGGGGTGTGCTTTATCGCGTTTTGGCTATCGCTGGCGCTGGGCCCCGTCAGTTTGCCGCTGATGGACATCGTGCGAGCCGGGTTGCGTCTGCTGGGCGTACCCGTGTCGGGCGAAGGCCTGGAGCAGGCCGAACTGATTCTCGGCCAGATCCGCTTGCCGCGCACCCTTCTTGGGCTGGTTGTCGGTGCGGTGCTGGCGTTGACTGGCGTTGCCATGCAAGGCCTGTTTCGCAATCCGCTGGCTGATCCGGGACTGGTCGGTGTTTCCAGCGGTGCAGCCTTGGGCGCCGCGGTGGCGATTGTCGGCGGCTCGGTTTTTGGCGGCGTGCCGGAAGTGCTCGCGCCCTATGTGTTGTCGCTGTGTGCGTTCATCGGTGGACTGGGCGTGACCGCGATGGTTTATCGATTGGGGCGGCGCGATGGGCAGACCAGCGTCGCGGTCATGCTGTTGGCCGGCGTCGCACTGACCGCATTGGCGGGGTCTACCATCGGCCTGTTCACCTACCTGGCCGATGACGCCACCCTGCGTACCCTGACATTCTGGAACCTGGGCAGCCTCAATGGCGCCAGCTACGCCCGATTGTGGCCGTTGCTGTTGGTCTGTGTGCTGATCATCGTGTGGCTGCCGCGTCGGGCCAAAGCGTTGAATGCCTTGCTGTTGGGGGAATCTGAAGCCCGGCATTTGGGCGTCGATGTCGAAAAGCTCAAGCGTGAACTGATTTTTTGCACCGCTTTGGGTGTCGGTGCAGCGGTGACGGCGGCGGGCATGATTGGCTTTATCGGACTGATCGTGCCGCATCTGGTGCGCTTGTTGACGGGGCCTGATCATCGAGTGCTGTTACCCGCTTCGGCGTTGGCGGGGGCCTGCCTGTTGTTGTTTGCGGATATCTTTGCGCGTTTGGTATTGGCGCCAACGGAGCTGCCGATCGGCATAGTGACCGCATTTTTGGGTGCGCCGTTCTTTTTGTACCTGTTGGTACGTGGGCGTACCTTATGAAAAGTACGTGGGCGTACCTGATGCCGTTACGAGGGCGCACCTGATGCTGCGCAGTGAAAACCTGCACATTCAACGCGGTACAAAAACGGTGTTGACGGACATCACACTGGACCTTCGCCCAGGTGAGATTCTCGGCGTACTGGGCCCCAACGGCGCCGGCAAAAGTACCTTGCTGGGGGCGTTGTGCGGTGAGCTGAAAGCCGCTCAGGGACAGGTTTGGCTGGATCAAAAAAGGTTGGCCGACTGGGGCGGTCCGGAGCGGGCGCAGCGTTTGGCGGTACTGCCGCAAAGCTCGACCTTGAGTTTTTCTTTCAGGGTGGAGGAGGTGGTGGCGATGGGGCGCTTGCCCCATGACAGTGGCCGGGTGCGCGACGCAGAGGTCATTCGTGCCGCCTTGATCGCTGCGGACGCGGCACATCTACAGGGGCGCAGTTATATGGCGTTGTCCGGTGGCGAACGCCAGCGCGTTCACTTGGCGCGGGTGCTGGCACAGCTATGGCCGGGTGAAAGTGGTCAGACGTTATTGCTCGATGAGCCCACCTCGATGCTCGACCCGCTTCACCAGCACACCACCCTGCAAGCGGTCCGCGAGTTTGCCGATCGCGGGGCGGCGGTGATGGTCATCCTGCACGATTTGAATCTGGCTGCGCGCTACTGTGATCGTTTACTGTTGTTGGCGAGCGGTCATGCCCATTCGCTGGGCAGCCCCGCCGTCGTTCTCCAGCCTGAGCCCCTCAAGGCGGTCTTTGGCCTGGAGGTATTGGTGCAAGCTCACCCTGAGCGCGGCCATCCTCTGATCATCGCGCGATAAAAGGCAGGCCTGATGCTTCGTTTGCTCTTGATTATGTTGCTTGCCGGGTTACTGGGTACGCTGAGTGCTTGCCAAACCACGCCCCCCGTACGAAAGGTACCGGCCTGGCAAAGCCCGTCTGGGCATGAGCAGGCGGATGTCGGGGTGATCCGTGATCTGAGCAGCGGCCGGGAACTGACGCCGCAGCAACTGGTTGAGCGTTTAGCGCAGGCGCCGAGGGTCCTGGTCGGCGAGCAGCACGACAACCCCGATCATCATGCGTTGCAGCTATGGCTTTTGCAGGTACTGGCCGATCAGCGTGCGCAAGGCAGCCTGCTGTTGGAAATGCTCACCCCTGACCAGCAGACGAAGGTTGATGCGGCCCAGGCGGAGGTCAGAAAGTCGGATATTCCTGATGATCTGCCAGCCGCTTTGGCGTGGCAAAAGGGCTGGGACTGGGCTCTTTACGGGCCTGTCGTGCGCTATGCGCTGGGACAGCCCTATCCATTATTGTCGGCGAACCTGGATGCCAGCGACGTCACGGCGATCTACACGCAAGCACCGACGCTGACCGGCGTGCATTCGACCGCTCCGGCAGTGCGCGAGCAATTGCTGAATCAGATTCGTGAATCCCATTGCGGATTGCTGCCGGAAGAACACATGCCTGCGATGCTCGCGGTTCAGCAGCAGCGAGACCGGCGCATGGCCCAGAGTCTGCTCGACGCACCTTCGCCCGCGCTACTGTTTGCCGGCACTTACCATGCGCGCAAGGACATCGGTGTGCCCACGCACCTTCTGGATCTGGGTGTCAGCCAAGGCACCGTTGTGCTGCTTCTGGCGCAAGTCGGCACGCCGGTGTCACAAGGGGCTGCCGATTACGTCTGGTACACCCCGGCATTGCCTGAACAGGATTACTGCGCACAATGGCGGGCCCAGCCTAAAAAACCTTGATCATCGTTTTCATCGCACGCCTGGGCACGTCTTGATTCGGACTCTTCCCTTAGTTGTGTAGTCCATGTCCCTGTTCGACGCTTGATCGAGCCTGGAGCATCGGCCTCGTTTATTGTTCTGACTGTTGTGTAAGGGACAGGACAGAATGAACGAAATGACTCCGCAGGATGAGCAGTTGGCGCGTCAAGTGATCGGATTGCTTGATCTGACCCTGCTCAACGTCGATGACACAGAGGCGCGGATTATCGCCCTTTGCCAGCGAGCGCTAACGCCCGTGGGGATGGTCGCCGCAGTGTGTGTCTATCCGCGTTTTGTGCAATTGGCGCGGCGTACCCTGGATGAATTGCACGCTGAGACGGTGCGCGTCGCCGCCGTCGCCAACTTCCCGTACGGCGGGCTCAACATCCAGTCTGCTGTTTCTGAAACCAGGGCCGCTCTGGCCTCCGGTGCCGATGAGATTGATCTGATGTACCCGTATCGCACCCTGTTGACCGGCGATCAGCAAGCGGCGATGGACCTGGTTGCAGCGTGCAAAACGACGTGTGGCGAACGGGCGGTGCTCAAGGTCATTCTGGAAACCGGTGAATTGAAAGACCCGCAGATCATCCGTAAGGCCTGTGTTGACGTTCTGGCGGCGGGGGCTGATTTCATTGAGACCAGTTCTGGAAAAGTCGTCGTCAATGCCACGCCCCAGGCCGGGCGCATCATATTGGAGGTGATTGCCGAGACAGGCGGGCAGGCCGGAATCAAAGCAGCAGGCGGGATTCGCACGTTCGAGGATGCACGGCTCTATCTCGATCTGGCCCGCGCCCGCTTCGGCCCGCATTGGGTCAACGTTAATCGTGTGCGGCTAGGGGCTTCGAGTCTGCTCGACGACGTACTGACCCGGCTAGGCGTGCTGGCGCCAGGGCACTAGCCGAGTGTGATAGAGGAGCTTTCATACAGGCAAAAAAAGACCCGGCAAAAAGCCGGGTCAATAACCGTGATTAGCCTGATGAGGAGATAATCTGAGAGTCCGAACCACTGGTCTTTCAAACCATCGACCAGTCTCGCGACCAGTTGCCGCCAATAATAACGATTCTCATTAGCGTGTCAATGCCTGATCCAAAACTAATTTCAATAGACTGCCTCCTAGTGCCTCAGGTTCGGCGCAAGGGCTTCAAATTGCTGGTTCAGGGCTTGCTTACGCTCGACCGGAATGTCATTCCAATGCATGTCCAGCAGCGCGCCTTCTATGGCATAAAGCAGCACTTTCGATGCCCGAAAACCTCGAGCGCGTACTGCTTTGTAAGCGTTCACAGGGCCTAGCCGACGCAAGTCGGAAGCATTGTGAATACCAACGGCATGCAGCCATTGAGCAGACGTCTTGCCGAGGTTTTTCAAGTGTTGCAGTTCATCGTTCATCGTGCCTCCTTGCGATGGCTGAGCACTGCACTGTGTTTGCGGTGTGAGCAAATCTGAAAGGAGTGTAGCGGGCAGTGGCAAAAGCGCGGGCTATTGATCCGGCAGGCTAAAGCTCGCCCGGGAAGGCGTCATTCGACAGGGGCAAGTTCGGAGGGAGTGCAGGTCTGCGTAGGGGACACAGGCAGCACGATCAGGCCCGCACGATAGAGCGTGCGGGGCCAGATTATCGGGCGATCATTTGGTTTTGTAGCGCAACCGGGTGCCAAAGTTGACAGACATCAGAATTTCATCCGCCGTCAGTTCCACCGGGAAAAAAGTCCCGGAGATCTGTGCATGGCCAAGGCTGGCGCCTTCCAGTGCGGTGTGACGCAGGTCCACACCTCGTAGATCAGCTGCACGAAAATAGGCATCGGTGAAGTCGACACCAGTGGCGTCCAGCCTGCGCAGATCAAGGCCGCGGAAATCTCCGCCGACAAGATCGACGGTACCTGTTTTTGGCTTCTGCTCATTGAAAGCCGTGATGTCGTCTTGGTGCAGAAGAGCGTAGAGCGGGGAGTCGAGCTGTTTAGGCTGGCTCATGGGGCATCTCCTGTTGGAATTGTGACGCCAGTATAGTGCCACTATTTTTGTGCCGTGAAGCATTAACTGCGTCACGGCACAAAGTATCGTTTACAGCCCTGGCAGGCGCTGGCGGATATGGGCAACCAGACCATCAAGATCGCTGCTGTTGTTGGTCTCGACGCGTTTGCTGCGCAGAATCTCATCAGCGCCCAAGGCTTCACGATGGGCTTGCTGAGCTTCAATCACTTCCATGGTCGCGTCGGACGGATCAACATTTTGCGCCTGACGTTGCGCCAGCCAACCCGCGATCACCGCTTGTGGCGCGTTGCAATCGAGGATCAGGAACGGCGCCCCCGAAGCTTCGGCAGCTTTTGCCGCGGCGTCGCGTTGTTCGCGCTTGAGGTAGGTCGCGTCAATCACGACCGGGAAGCCTGCGCGCAATACGTTGTCAGCCAGTTGATGCAGGTGGGTATAGGTGGCAACGCTGGCGTCAGCGCTATAAATGCCGCCGTTCTCGCTGTGTTTACCGAAAAGACGTTTACGTTCGACGTCAGAGCGCAAGCGAATCGCGCCCAATGCTTCTACCAGACGCATGGCTACGTGGCTCTTGCCAACGGCGGAAACACCGTGGGTAATGACCAGGAACCGCGATGGGATGGCGCTGTAGCTTTCAGCCAGATTGGCGTAGTTGCGATATTGGCGCAGGGTGCTGGCGCGCTGCACGGGATCGGCGTGCTCTGGCAGGCTGAACAATGCAACCTTGGCACGCACCAGTGCGCGATAGGCTTTGTAGAAATTCAGCAGCTCCAGACCCTGATAATCGCCGGTCAGTTCCAGGTACTGGCTGATGAAGCGTCGTGACAGGGATTTCAGGCCGCGGTCTTCCAGGTCCATCGCCAGGAACGCGATGTCGGCATAGACATCAGTCAGGCGGAAGGGCTCGTTGAATTCGATGCAGTCGAAAATCACCACCTTGCCGTCGATCAGCGTGGCATTGCCCAGGTGGATATCGCCATGGCACTCGCGAATGAAACCTGCAGCCTTGCGCTGTACGAAAAGGTCTTTAAGCCGCTCGAAGCTGGATTCAGCCCACGCCTGGAGCGCATCCAACTGCTGCAGGTCAGCCTTTTCACTGATCAATGGACGGATCTGTTCGAAATTTTGCAGAACCGGCGCCATCACGCTTTCAGGTGTGCCTAGCGCATGTTCCAGCGGAACGCGCGGTGCGTTGATGTGGAACTCTGCAATTTGCTTGGCCATTTCGTCGATGTGCGACGGTGTCAATTCGCCATTGGCCTGCAGCGTGCTGAGCAACTGGCTTTGCGGGAACTGGCGCATTTTGAGTGCGTACTCAATGACCTCGCCATCGCCGCCCAATTGCGGTGCTTCAACGCTGCCGGTAATCGGCAAGACATCCAGGTACAAATCGTCAGTCAGGCGCTGGTTCAGGCGCAGCTCTTCGCGACAAAAGTGCTCGCGGGCCGGCAGGGTGGTGAAATCGAGGAAGCCGAAGTTGACTGGCTTCTTGATTTTGTACGCGTAGGGGCCGGTGAGCAGCACCCACGAGATGTGCGTCTCAATGACCTGGAAACCTTCTACCGGATGCGGATAGAGGGCCGGGTTTTGCAGCGCGGCAATCAGGGACTGGCTCACAGGCGATCCTTAAAGGGGTTGAAAATCAAGGCAGCCATTATGGCGATTCATGGCTGCGCTGCAAACCGCCAGAGGGCGCCTGTCGGTCGTGAATAAAGTGCGTATAATCCGCCGCCATGACTCGTACCCGCACTCCCCGTACCCCCAAAAAACGCGCCTCTGGCGGTCTTCGCACCTGGTTTGGCTGGGCTTTGAAGCTCGGACTGGTTGGCCTTGTCGTGCTCGCCGGCTTTGCGGTTTATCTCGACGCTATCGTCCAGGAAAAGTTTTCTGGCAAGCGTTGGACGATTCCGGCCAAGGTTTACGCCCGCCCGCTGGAGCTGTTCGTCGGACAAAAGCTTTCTCAGGTCGACTTCCTGACTGAACTCGATGCCTTGGGTTACCGCCGTGAAAGCGTCGCCAATGGGCCGGGCGCGGCCGCAGTGAGTGGTACCAGGGTCGATCTCAATACCCGTGGTTTCCAGTTCTATGAAGGCACGGACCCGGCACAGCAAGTCAGCGTGCGTTTTTCGGGCGATTATGTGGCCGGGTTATCGGCGACCGATGGTTCGAAATTGTCGGTTGCGCGGCTTGAGCCGTTATTGATCGGCGGGCTTTACCCGAAAAATCTCGAAGACCGCATCCTGATCAAGATCGATCAGGCGCCGCCATATTTGCTCGATACCCTGATCACGGTCGAAGACAGGGATTTCTATCACCACTTCGGTGTGTCGCCCAAGTCGATTGCCCGGGCGTTCTGGGTCAATGCGTCTGCCGGGCAGATGCGTCAGGGCGGCAGTACGCTGACCCAGCAGTTGGTCAAGAACTTCTACCTGAGCAATGAGCGCAGCCTTAACCGGAAACTGAACGAAGCCATGATGGCCCTGCTGCTGGAGGCGCACTACAGCAAGCAGGAAATTCTCGAGGCTTACCTCAACGAGGTCTTCCTCGGGCAGGACGGGCAACGAGCGGTCCACGGTTTCGGTCTTTCCAGCCAGTATTTCTTCAGCCAGCCGCTGTCCGAACTCAAGCTGCATCAGGTAGCGCTGTTGGTCGGCATGGTTAAAGGCCCGTCCTATTACAACCCGCGCCGCTATCCCGAGCGCGCGCTGGAGCGCCGCAACCTGGTGCTCGACCTTCTGGAGCAGCAGGGCGTGGCAACGCCGGAAGTCGTCGCTGCGGCCAAGAAGATGCCGCTGGGCGTGACCAAGACTGGCAGCCTGGCGGACAGCTCGTTTCCCGGTTTTCTGGACTTGGTCAAGCGTCAGTTGCGTGAAGACTATCGCGACGAAGACTTGACCGAAGAAGGTCTGCGCATCTTCACCAGTTTTGATCCGATCCTGCAGATGAAGTCTGAGGCTGCGGTCAACGAAACATTCAAGAAGTTGGCGGGTCGCAAGGGTTCCGAGGATGTGGAAGCGGCGATGGTCGTGACCAATCCGGAAACCGGCGAAGTCCAGGCGTTGGTCGGTAGCCGTCAGGCAGGGTATGCCGGGTTCAACCGGGCAATTGATGCTGTGCGCCCGATTGGGTCGCTGGTCAAACCGGCCATCTATCTCACGGCCCTCGAGCGCCCAAGCCAGTACACGCTGACCAGTTGGGTGGCTGACGAACCGTTCTCGGTCAAGGGCGCGGACGGTCAGATATGGAAGCCTCAGAACTACGACCGTAAAGCTCACGGGAACATTTTCCTGTACCAGGGGTTGGCGCATTCCTACAACTTGTCCACGGCCAAACTGGGGCTTGAACTGGGTGTACCGAATGTGTTCAAAACCTTAGCCAAGTTGGGTGTAACCCGTGAATGGCCTGCGTATCCGTCGATGTTGCTGGGCGCGGGCGGGCTCAGTCCGATGGAAGTGGCGACCATGTACCAGACCATTGCCAACGGTGGCTTCAATACGCCGATGCGCGGTATCCGCAGCGTACTGACTGCCGAGGGCGAGCCGCTCAAGCGTTATCCGTTCCAGATTCAGCAGCGTTTCGATCCGGGCTCGATTTATCTGGTACAGAACGCGATGCAGCGTGTCATGCGCGAAGGCACGGGTAAGTCGGTCTACAGCCAACTGCCGAGCTCTCTGAATCTGGCGGGCAAAACAGGCACCAGCAACGACTCGCGTGACAGTTGGTTCGCGGGTTTCAGTCAGGACTTGCTGGCTGTCGTCTGGCTGGGCCGCGATGATAACGGCAAGACTCCGTTTACCGGTGCTACTGGCGCGTTGCAGATTTGGACAAGCTTCATGCGCAAGGCAGACCCACTTCCATTGGATATGCCGCAGCCGGACAATGTGGTTCAGGTCTGGATCAATGCCAGTACAGGTCAAGGCTCCGATTCGACCTGCCCGAATGCGGTCCAGATGCCGTATATTCGCGGCAGTGAACCGGCACCCGGCGCAGCCTGTGGCGGTGTCAATCCAGCACCGGCCGATGCGGTGATGGATTGGGTCAAGGGCTGGTTGAATTAAGCAAAGAGGATGTGATGTGAATAAGTGGTGGATTCCTGCGGTAACGGCTCTGGCTTTGCTTAATGGCTGTGCCAGCGTTCAGCGTGGCTCAATTCCGGTGGTGGACTCCGGTAGCAAGGTCTCCAACAGTGAGCGTATCTCTGCCAATAACAAGGGCGCTTATCGGCCCAATGTTGCCCAGCCTCAGCAGCGGCAAGCGATTCCGCAAGACTCAGGCGTCGTGGTGATGGTGCCTGGTGGCGGTGGCAGTTCTGCGCCGATCCAGAGCTATGCGGCGCCGATCAACACTGCGCCGATCGGCACCAGCCCGATCGATACGTCGCCGATCAGCCCGTCGCCGATCAACTCTGCACCCATGAATACGGCGCCTGCCAATACCGGCAGCTACAACGCGCCTGCGCCTGTGATGCCAAGCGGTATCCCAAGTAGTGGCGGCTTGTCTGCGGACGAACAGCTGGATGGCCCGGTGTTGTCGTTGCTTACTACTGCTCAGCAGCAACAAGCCAGCGGCGACCTCAATGGCGCGTCGTCGAGCCTGGAGCGTGCCCAGCGTGTGGCGCCGCGTGAGCCGCAAGTGCTTTACCGTCTGGCACAAGTGCGTCTGGCTCAAGGGGACGCGGCACAGGCCGAACAGCTCGCTCGCCGTGGCCTGACTTACGCCAATGGGCGGCCAAGCCTGCAGGCAAGCCTGTGGGGTTTGATTGCCCAATCGCGTGAGAAGCAGGGCGATCCGGCTGGCGCAGCACTGGCCCGCCAAAAAGCCAAGGTCAGCTCCTGATGGATAGGCGTTTCCCTCAGATCGCAGAGCAATTGCTGCTGATCGAGCGTGAACTGCGTGTGCTGGGTTGGTGGAGTGATCTGCCACCCAGCGCGCAGGCGTTGGCCAGTCGCGAGCCTTTTTCCGTGGATACGCTGGAGTTCCACCAGTGGTTGCAGTGGATTTTTTTACCGCGGATGAAAGTCATCCTCGAACAGGATCTACCATTGCCCAATGCGTCGGGCATTCTGGAAATGGCCGAGATGGTCTATGCAAGCCGGCAGAGTGACGCTCGACAGCTTCAGCAGCTGCTGGCGCAGTTCGATCGACTGATCACCGAGGTCAGTTGACGTTCGGCTCTTTGCCAGGCGCGGTTACTGGCAGTTGTCGCTAATGGCTTTTTGGGTTTCGGCTATTCGGGTCTGACGCTCTTCCTCGGTCAAACGCCTCACGTCTCCGTTCACTTCCTCACGCAGGCGCGGGTTGTTCTGAAGCTGGACCAGATTGGTCCTTACGTCTTCGCAATACTTCGCCCGTTTGGCTTCCTGCACCGCAATCTGTTTTTTGACTTTGCTTTCGATTGCTTTCTGGTCGCCCTGCACGCTGCCTGCCGCCGGGGAAGGGCGGGGAGGGGCTGGCGGAGCCTTCTGCACATCAATCTGTTGCGTCGGCTGCCCGGCTGGCGGTTGTGCATCAAAATGAGTCTGGCCTTGGGCATCGACCCATTTGTAGATCTGCCCGGCTTGGCTGGTGGCGCTCACTGTAAACAAAAGAGCGGCCGCTAAGGTCCTGTAGCGCATGGTGCTTCCTTCGATGGCTGTGCACCGGCAACCTACCATAAGTGCATGCCGGCAGCCGTCATTCAGTGACTTTTCATGCTGTTAGTCGGAAGAAAGCGCACGGATGACTTGACTTGAAGAGGTCTAATCACAACAATCCAACGTTCGCTGTAGACGGACTGCCAGAAGCAGACCCTCTCGGTAGATCATGAGGCGCACATCCGCGTCGACCTGTAACACCCGCAACGCGTTACCTCGCGCTGGGTGGGAAAGCCCCGCAAACACTTTGGGGACCTCCCAATACTTGCTCAGTCAGTGCTGACGTAGTCGGCGACCACCGTCGCTCATGCTCTGCTAGCAGTAAACCTATTAAGACCCGTCCCTTTTTGGTGGGCGGTATTCTGGCGTTTTAGAGGTGAACAACGTGGAGCTTTTATCTGGCGCTGAAATGGTCGTCCGCTTTTTGCGTGACGAAGGCGTTAAGAATATCTATGGGTACCCTGGTGGTGCCCTCCTGCATATTTACGACGCGCTGTTCAAAGAACCGGCTGTGACTCACATCCTGGTTCGTCATGAGCAAGCAGCAACTCATATGGCTGACGGTTATGCCCGTGCCACCGGTAAAGCCGGTGTGGTACTGGTGACTTCGGGCCCTGGCGCGACCAATGCCATCACTGGCATCGCAACCGCCTACATGGACTCGATCCCGATGGTGATCCTGTCTGGCCAGGTTCCGAGCACCATGGTCGGCACCGACGCGTTCCAGGAGACCGACATGATCGGTATCTCCCGGCCGATCGTGAAGCACAGCTTCATGATCAAAAGCGCTGCGGAAATCCCTGAGGTCCTGAAAAAAGCCTTCTATCTGGCGCAATCCGGTCGTCCTGGTCCAGTCGTGGTCGATATCCCGAAAGATATGACCAACCCGGCCGAGAAGTTCGAATACGTCTTCCCGAAAAAAGCCAAGCTGCGCTCGTATAGCCCGGCTGTGCGTGGTCACTCGGGGCAGATTCGCAAGGCAGTGGAAATGCTGTTGGCGGCCAAACGGCCGATCATCTACGCAGGTGGCGGCGTCATTCTGGGTCACGGCTCTGCGCCATTGACCGAACTGGCACAACTGCTGAACGTACCGGTCACCAATACCTTGATGGGTCTTGGTGCTTACCCGGGCAACGACCGACAGTTTCTCGGCATGCTGGGCATGCACGGCAGCTACACCGCCAACCTGGCCATGCACCACGCTGACGTGATCCTGGCGGTCGGCGCGCGGTTTGATGACCGTGTGATCAACGGCCCGGCAAAGTTCTGCCCGAACGCCAAGATCATCCACATCGATATCGATCCGGCTTCGATCTCCAAAACCATCAAGGCCGACGTCCCAATCGTAGGCCCGGTAGAAAGCGTGTTGACCGAAATGGTCGCCACCCTCAAGGACATCGGCGAAACCCCTAACAAGGAATCGGTTGCCAGTTGGTGGAAGCAGGTCGATGAGTGGCGCGCTGATCGCGATATGTTCCCTTACAACAAGGGTGACGGCAGCATCATCAAGCCGCAGACCGTTATCGAGACGCTCAGCGAAGTCACGCGTGGCGATGCTTACGTGACCTCCGATGTTGGTCAGCACCAGATGTTCGCAGCGCAGTACTACCGCTTCAACAAGCCTAACCGCTGGATCAACTCAGGCGGACTGGGCACCATGGGCTTCGGTTTTCCGGCGGCCATGGGCGTCAAGCTGAACTTCCCAGAAGCGGATGTCGCGTGTGTGACGGGTGAAGGCAGTATCCAGATGAACATCCAGGAGCTGTCCACCTGCCTGCAGTACGACTTGCCGGTGAAGATCATCAACCTGAACAACGGCGCGCTGGGTATGGTGCGTCAGTGGCAGGACATGAACTACGGCGCTCGTCATTCACATTCCTACATGGAGTCCTTGCCCGACTTCGTAAAACTGGCCGAAGCCTATGGTCATGTCGGGATGCGAATCACTGAGTTGAAAGATTTGAAGCCGATGATGGAAGAAGCCTTCGCCATGAAGGACCGCCTGGTGTTCCTTGATATCAAGGTTGATACCAGTGAGCACGTCTACCCGATGCAGATCAAAGACGGCTCCATGCGCGATATGTGGCTGAGCAAGACGGAGCGGACTTAATCATGCGGCACATCATTTCTCTTTTGCTGGAAAACGAACCTGGTGCATTGTCACGGGTTGTTGGCCTGTTTTCGCAGCGCAACTACAACATCGAAAGCCTGACTGTGGCGCCGACTGAAGACCCGACCCTGTCGCGTCTGACGTTGACCACCGTGGGGCACGATGAAGTGATCGAGCAGATCACCAAGAACCTCAATAAATTGATTGAAGTGGTCAAGTTGGTCGATCTGTCAGAAAGCGCGCACATCGAACGCGAGCTGATGCTGGTCAAGGTCAAGGCCACCGGCGCCCAGCGCGCCGAGATCAAGCGCACCACGGATATTTTCCGTGGGCAAATCGTTGACGTATCCAGTAGCGTGTACACCGTGCAACTGACCGGGACGAGCGATAAACTGGACAGCTTCATTCAGGCTATCGGCACTTCGGCGATCCTGGAAACAGTACGCAGTGGCGTGACGGGCATTGCCCGTGGCGACAAAGTGCTGAGCATTTAACTCATTACGCAAATGGCCTGAACGGCCAGGATAACAGGGGAATTTCATGAAAGTTTATTACGACAAAGACTGCGACCTTTCGATCATCCAGGGCAAAAAAGTGGCCATCATCGGTTACGGTTCCCAGGGCCACGCTCAAGCGTGCAACCTGAAAGACTCCGGCGTAGATGTCACTGTTGGTCTGCGCAAGGGTTCGGCTACTGTCGCCAAGGCTGAAGCTCATGGCTTGAAAGTGACTGACGTTGCTTCCGCTGTTGCTGCTGCTGACCTTGTCATGATCCTGACCCCGGATGAATTCCAGTCCCAGCTGTACCGTGACGAAGTCGAGCCGAACCTGAAGAAAGGCGCAACCCTGGCTTTCTCCCACGGCTTCGCGATCCACTACAACCAGGTCGTGCCTCGCGCTGACCTCGACGTGATCATGATCGCGCCGAAAGCACCGGGTCACACCGTGCGCTCCGAGTTCGTCAAAGGCGCAGGTATCCCTGACCTGATCGCTATCTACCAGGATGCATCCGGCAACGCCAAAAACGTTGCACTGTCCTACGCTTCGGGCGTTGGCGGCGGCCGTACCGGTATCATCGAAACCACGTTTAAAGACGAAACCGAAACCGACCTGTTCGGCGAACAAGCTGTTCTGTGCGGCGGTACCGTTGAACTGGTCAAAGCAGGCTTTGAAACTCTGGTTGAAGCGGGCTACGCGCCGGAAATGGCTTACTTCGAATGCTTGCACGAATTGAAGCTGATCGTTGACCTCATGTACGAAGGCGGTATCGCCAACATGAACTACTCGATCTCGAACAACGCTGAATACGGCGAATACGTGACCGGTCCTGAAGTCATCAACGCTGAATCGCGTCAGGCCATGCGCAACGCCCTGAAACGCATTCAGGACGGTGAGTACGCCAAGATGTTCATCAGTGAAGGTGCCACTGGCTACCCTTCGATGACTGCCAAGCGTCGTAACAACGCTAATCACGGCATCGAAATCATCGGTGAAAAACTGCGCTCCATGATGCCGTGGATTGCAGCGAACAAGATCGTCGACAAAGCCAAGAACTGATACCTGGTTCCAGGATTTTTGTTTCGGAAAACGCGGCTTCGGCCGCGTTTTTTCGTTTTGGTTGCACGCTTCTGGTATAAAGCTGCATCGTTTGATGACGAACCCTCGTCGCAAACATCTGTCGAAACTCTCCACACCGTTGCAAGGTATTGTCCATGAGCGAACGTCCCGAAGAGCCAAACCAGGCCTCTGACGCCGAAAGCCTGCTACCGATCGATGAGCACATTGAAGAAGGGCATGATGCCGAAGGGCGTAAGGTCCGGCATCGTGGTATCTATCTGCTGCCTAATCTGTTCACTACAGCGAACCTTTTTGCTGGCTTCTATTCCATCATCAGCTCGATGAGCGCTCAGAGCGCGTTGAGTGCTGGCGATGCTGTTGGGGCGAGCAAGTATTTTGCCTTTGCCGCGATCGCCATTTTCGTCGCGATGGTACTCGACGGTCTTGATGGCCGTGTCGCACGCATGACCAATACTCAGAGCGCCTTCGGTGCCGAGTACGACTCGCTGGCCGACATGGTTGCCTTTGGTGTCGCACCCGCCCTGTTGGCGTTTGGCTGGGCATTGGGTGATATGGGCAAGGTCGGCTGGATGGTCGCCTTCATCTATGTCGCCGGTGCTGCACTGCGTCTGGCACGGTTCAACACCCAGGTAGGCAAGGCCGACAAGCGCTACTTTATCGGCTTGGCCAGTCCGGCCGCTGCGGGTGTTGTGGCGGGAACGGTCTGGGCCTTCAGTGACTACGGCATCCAGGGTTCGAAAATGTCGTTCCTGGTCGCTTTGCTGGTGGCCGCCGCGGGCATGCTGATGGTCAGCAATATTAAATACAACAGTTTCAAGGAGTTGGATCTCAAGGGGCGCGTGCCTTTTGTCGCCATTCTTGCTGTGGTATTGGTTTTTGCGGTTGTGTTCAGTGATCCGCCTCGTATCCTCCTGCTCGTTTTCCTCGCCTATGCAGCCTCGGGGCCAGTGCAATATTTGTTACGACTGCGTCGTCACAAATCGGCTGAGTGATCTGTAATTTCCACCATACTCCACAGTCTACTGGTGCATAAGTTCCTATAGCTGTGGAGTCATCAATGCTAATCAAGCTACCTACGGCATCCGCCTGTAAAGAGTCGGATGTTACGCCTGAATCATTCTATATCTCCCGTCGCGCATTGCTCGGTAGCTCCATCGCCGGACTGGCCATCAGTGCGCTGCCGCGCTGGGCCAGTGCTGCTGATCCTTCTCCCTATGCGGGGGTAGAACCGGGTTCTGCGCCTGCATGGTTCAACGCAAAACTGCCTGATACCAAATGGCAGGCCGTCACCGTCAAGGGTGAGGCGATTACGCCATTCAAGGACGCCACTCACTACAACAACTTCTATGAGTTCGGGACCGACAAGGGTGACCCTGCGAAAAATGCGGGCACCTTGAAAACCGAGCCGTGGAGTGTGGTGGTCGATGGCGAGGTTGGAAAACCTGGGCGTTATGCGCTCGAAGACTTCATGAAGCCCTATCAACTGGAAGAGCGAATCTACCGACTGCGTTGCGTAGAGGCCTGGTCGATGGTCATCCCCTGGATCGGCTTTCCCATATCGGAACTGCTTAAGCAGGTGGAGCCCACTTCGAAGGCCAAGTACATCCGCTTCGAAACACTTCAAGATCCTAAAAGCATGCCTGGCCAGCGCTCCGGCTTTGCCCTGATCGATTGGCCCTATGTCGAGGCCTTGCGTCTGGATGAGGCGATGAACCCCTTGGCTATTCTTGCGGTGGGTATGTACGGGCGGGAGCTGGCCAATCAGAACGGCGCGCCTTTGCGTCTGGTCGTGCCATGGAAGTACGGCTTCAAAAGCGTGAAGTCGATTGTGCGGATCAGTCTGGTCAGCGAGCAGCCAAAAACGACGTGGCAGAGCATCGCGTCGAGTGAATATGGCTTTTACGCCAATGTGAATCCGACTGTGGATCATCCTCGGTGGACGCAAGCGCAAGAGCGACGCCTGCCGAGCGGGTTGTTCAGCCCGAATATCAGGCGGACGGAAATGTTCAATGGTTATGGGGAGGAGGTTGCCTCCTTATATAGCAACCTGGATCTGCGGAAGAACTACTGATGCGTTATCCCTTTTGGCGCGTGGGCGTCTTCGTTGCAGCGTGCGTAGCCCCTATTCTTTGGTTGTATCAGGCCTGGAGCTTTGCTTTGGGGCCTGATCCCGGCAAGATCCTGGTCGATCGCCTGGGGTTGGGTACCTTGATTTTGCTTCTGATCACGTTGGCGATGACTCCGATGCAGCGGTTGAGCGGTTGGGCGGGATGGATCGCGGTCCGTCGGCAGCTTGGATTGTGGTGCTTTGCATATGTGGTCATGCACCTGAGTGCCTATGCGGTCTTTATCCTCGGGTTGGATTGGGCTCAATTGGGGGTAGAGTTGATTAAGCGGCCCTACATTATTGTCGGCAGCCTGGCGTTTGTTTGTCTGCTGGCGTTGGCGGTCACTTCCAATCGCTATAGTCAGCGCCGATTAGGCGCTCGCTGGAAGAAGCTTCACCGATTGGTTTA
The DNA here is from genome assembly GCF_900095225.1 of Pseudomonas sp. UMAB-08. Classification (GTDB taxonomy): domain Bacteria; phylum Pseudomonadota; class Gammaproteobacteria; order Pseudomonadales; family Pseudomonadaceae; genus Aquipseudomonas. The sequence goes on along the minus strand of NZ_LT607428.1, from coordinate 317 downwards.
CGTGATTCTTGGGCTGGGATTGCTGCATATGCTCTGGATAGTTCGCGCAGACCTTAAAGAGTGGGCTGTCTACGCAGTTATTGGAGCATTGCTGTTAGTCCTGCGAATCCCGGCAATTGCCAGGCGGATCCCTCGGTTAAAGGCTCAAAAGGCACCCGCTGTAACAAAGGTCACAATAAGCCCTTGACGCCCCGTCAAATCTCTCTATAATTCGCACCTCTTCCGGAGCAGATGGAACGGAAAACTCCTTGTAAATCAAAGAGTTATCCAGAGTAAGCGGCGAGGAAGGGGTTTTGATCTTCTGGATCGAAAGCGGT
>NZ_LT607427.1 GCF_900095225.1 Pseudomonas sp. UMAB-08 | reverse complement strand
AGCCGTTTGAGCAGCCGTTACCCATCACGCTGTATTGGAGGGTGTGACGCTGACCTTGATGGTCTTCGTAAGTCATGTGCACTGGAACAACACCGCAGGTATCCGGAACCGCATCCATGCTGATAACTTTAGCAACATCAAGTTTCATGGAGTACGTGTATTGTTCAACAGCTGCGTTGTTAACAGCTTGCACTTCGTCAGCAGCGGCGATTGTAGAGAAACCGACCAACGCAAGTACGATTAAGCTTTTCATTTTATTTACAGGCCTTTAAATCAATCACAACTGACTGACTTCACTTGCCGAGGAGGCGGAAGAAGTTGTTAAACCGTTTAGAGTTAGGTCTAACACGAAGTACCATCCCTGCGGGGTTCGTGTGCTAGGGAATGTGCGTAGTTTACAAGGATGGTTATTTAGTTATACCCAAAAGAAGCATAATGTTCTTTACCGAAACGGTAACAATCCCTGGCGCAGCGTTTTGAGGCCGGCAAACCGGCCTCTGGCCCCCGTCTTAAGGCAGCAGAACTACCTTGTTCCCGCTCCCCTTATTGACCTCCTCATACCGCGCCAGCCCCTCACTCAATGGCGACTCAAACAACCCGGTCGGCAAGGGCAATAATCCTTCATCAAAAAACCGCCCGAATTGATCGAGCATTCCGGCACACGCTTCTGTCCCGTAGAGCAATGAGTTGATCCCCACAACAGACCCTCCTTTGCGATACAGCGCCAACGCAGGCAGGTGCACGTGCCCATCCGCAGGCGCAGCGATGATGGCGATGCGGCCGAAAGGGGCCAGGGCAGTGACGGCGGCAGGGAGCCAGAAGCCCGTGGTGTCGAAGATGACGTCGGCGCCGCCGGTGAAGACTGTGTTGACGCTGGCGGCGAGGTCTTCGGGTGTGTCGAGCTGGATGGCGTTGAAGCCTTGGTCGTTGAGCGCTTTAACGTGCTCGGGGCGACGCACCGCGCCGAGCACGTGGGCACCACGGATTTTTGCCAAGGCCAGGGCGGCGCTGCCGACTGCACCGTTGGCGCCGATCACCAGCAGGCGCGTGTCAGCGGTCACCAGGCTACGTTCCAGTGCATCCCACGCAGTGGTGAACGGGACGCCGAGGCTGGCAGCCTGGGCAAAGCTCAAGGCTTTGGGTTTGAGGGCGACGCCTTTGGCGGGCAGAGTCAAATACTCCGCATGCGAACCGTCGCGGAAGAAGCCCGGCTCTTTACCGGTCCCCCAGACTTCCTGACCGATCAGTGCCTGCGGACCTTCCACGACGATACCGGCGAAGTCCCGACCAGGGATGCGCGGCAAGGTGGTGTAGGGAAAGCGCCCGAGTACATTTTTCACGTCGCTGGGGTTGAGGCCGGCGGCTTTCACCTGGATCAGTACTTCGCCCTGAGCAGGAGTGGGCTTGGGCACGTTGAGGTAGTGCAGGGCCGCGAGGTCACCGGTTTTGGCAAATTGCAGGGCATTCATGAGGGCTCCATCTCTGGGTGTCGCGTTGCGCTATGGGGTTGAGCGACCGCGTTTTAGGTGTCCAGAGTGTAGGAGGGAGCGCAGATAGCTGTCGGTCAACTGCTTCTGCTTTACTGCCAAACAACGTCAGACAATCGCGCAGACCGTCGTCAGACCGCACCTTCGCCGACCGGGTACTGCGAAGGGCTCATGCCAAGTTCACGACGGAACATATCGCTGAAACTGCTGGGCGAATAACCGAGATCACGCGCGATGGTGCTGATCGGCACCCCCTGAATCAACTCGGCGATCGCCGTTGCCAATTGCACCTGTCGCCGCCACTCAGCGAAGCCCATGCCCAGTGCAGCTTGAAACAGACGCGCCAGCGTACGCACGCTGGCGCCGGCATTTTCCGCGTGCTGCTCGAAGGACACATCCAGCGACGGCGACGCCATTACCGCCTGGCACAGGTTGATCAGACGACGGTCAGAGCTATCGGGCATGGGGATTTTCAGCACGGTGCGCCTGGCTCGCCTCAACTCCAGCAACGCAAGGCCTACAACCGCGTCGTAATAGTCCTGGCCCTGTTGATCCTGCCCCTCTTGAGCCTGAGCCTGCCCCACCAGATTGAGGATCAGCTCACGCAGCAGGCGCCCGACTTCGATGACCTGCACGGTGCTTTCCAGCGTCGCGGCAATCGCCGGGCGCAGGTAGATGTTGCGCATTTCCAGGTCCGACACCACCCGAATCCCATGCACCACGCCCGGCGGTAACCACACCGCACGTTGCGGCGGCACGACCAGCGCTTCGTGCGGGGTTTCAAGCCACATGACGCCGGACATGGCGTACAGCACTTGCCCCCAGACATGCTCGTGCGGCTCGATGTACAGGCCACGCGGGTACGTCCGCGCCAGAGGCTGCACGGGGACGGCGGTGTCACTGAGGTCGGGCGGTGCAGCGAGGGCCATTGCGGTGACCGGGAGCGAGAGGATGTGCGCATGGTAACGAGCGCCATGAGTTGTCGCCATCAATGCGTGATGGCTGCATCTACGCGCTTAAAGGCAAGCTGCGAGTACGCCAACCCAAACTAAGCACAGCCTAAAAAGGCGGCCGTATCACCCACCCAGCGTGCTTGTCGCTGAGTAATGTAGTCCTCGGATTGAAGAGCGCAGCGAAGCACGGCGCAAAACACGGGACTGGGAAGGGTTTGAGTGATCAGGCGTTTGCGACCTGCATTGGCATGAAGCGCCAAGTCAAAAACATCCAACGTTTCGACGCTGCTGAACTCAACCCAGCTCTGCAATGGCAGATCACTCCCTTGAACGCCCACGTAATATCCAGCGCGCGGCGGGCCAAGGAAACAGGCTGGATTTTCGATCAGGCCATTGGATTTTGAGGTGAATACGGCAGTGACTGCATCCCCTGTTTGAGGATCCACCGCGAGGATCAGTACATATTTACGCTTACATTCGCCTGTGTTCGAGTCGAAGTAGTAACAATCGTCTCGCCAGATTTGCCCCGCGACAGCAACAACCTTAGGCATCAAGCCTCCAGGCTCGAACGCGCGGCATCTAACGCGGATTGATACATAGCCTGCTCGGAAGCGATTTTGAGGAATGCATCACGGTCAGGCATATCCTCTGCTATGGCCAACGAATAGGGGATGACTTTATGACTCCCCCTGCCACCATTCCAAATCTTGTCCCATGCACCGTTTTGCTCATGGGTGACATCGATCATTTTCGGAGAAAAGGTACTTTTGTAACGGGCTGCCAGCGCTTGCATAATATTTAGCTGACGAGTGGTGAAGTCATCAGGATCGAACTGGACAGCAGGATTAACCTCAACCGTCAGACGTTCAAAGTCCACAACCTTCTCAGGAACGATGCGAATCGCCCGAGCGAGGTCTGCCCCCAAGTCCTCCCACTCCTCCATAAGATCCACGGGTACCGGACCGAATTTCCAAGCCTGATATTCAAAACCTGTGACGCTTTTACCCGTCTGTTTGAAGTGCTCGAAATCCAGCAGATATAGCAGTTTGAAGAGCTTTATCTTGCCGCAGCACTGCGTGTTCTCTGCAAAGAAAACAATCGCATTGATCAGACGGTATCGATTAGCTTTGGACATAGGCGCTCTGTTGGATCCTGGAACATTGAAGCGTAGACGATGCAAACGCTGCATTCTACCCCTATTAATACCGCAGGCGGCGGTCCAGTTTCCCTGCATTGATACACCCCACACACAAAAACGCCCCGATCAACTCGAGGCGTTTTATCAGCGCTTCACACGTTCAAGCATCAGAAAATGTTGATCGGGTAGTCGACGAAGATACGGGTTTCGTTACCTTCGTCGTTGTAGGCGCTGGCGTTGTCCGAGACGCGCAAGAAAGAGTTGCGCAGGCGCACGGAGAGGTTTTTCGCCGGGCCAGTCTGTACGACGTATTGCAGCTGGCTGAAGATTTCGCGCTCTTCGCCATTGCCGCGGCCAGTGCCGTCGTCGATGTGGTCGCCACGTACGTAGGCGACTTTATAGGTCAGGCCTGGCACCACGAGCGTGCCCAGGTTGATCCCGTAACCCAGTTGCCAGGAACGTTCGTCTTTGGCGTTGAAGTCAGACCAGTAGGAGTTGGCGAGGTAGATGGTGTTGCCGCCGTCGCCCGTACCGCCCGCGTTGCGATAACCGCCGTAGTTGTAGCCGGTATCGCCGGTGCTGCGCTGGTGAGCGAGGGTGAAGGAATGGATACCGAGGGCGTAGGTCGCCGCCAGGCTCCAGATTTTGTTGTCGCGCGCGTCGTCAACGGCGAAGTCTTTGTCCAGCCGGGTTTTGTACCCGTTGAAATCGAACGTCAGCGACTCATCGTTCTGGAGTGCAACCACGTAGTTGAGGTTGAGGTATTGCTTCTTCAGTACGTCTTCATCGTTGGACGCGTAGAACGCGGCGCTGAAGCTGTCGGTAAATTTGTAGCTACCGCCGTAGACGTCGATCTTCTTCAGATCGCCGCTGTCATGGCCTTCGGCGCTTTTACGAGATTCAGCGGTGAATCGACCCAGGTTCAGTTCAAGGCCTTTGATTTCCTTGGACGTGATCAGCGTGCCGGTGTAGCTCTCCGGCAGCAGGCGCGAGTTGTCGTAGCTCAATACCGGCAGCGACGGCATTTGATCGCCGTACTTGATCACTGTATTGGAGAAACGTGCCTTGATCGCTGCGCCACCTTTGGACAGGTCGCCAGCCGCTTCGCCGCTGTCGCCCTGCTTGAAGAAGTCGATGCCGGCTCGGCCGCTTTTGCCCTTGCCGCCGTCCAGGCGAACGCCGTACAGCGCGAATGCATCGACGCCCACGCCGACAGTGCCTTGGGTGAAACCGGATGCGAAATCGGCAGTAATGCCTTGGCCCCATTCGGCCTTGTCCTGAACGCCGTTCTTGTAATCACGGCTGATGTAAGCGTTGCGCAAGAGCAGGTTGAGGCTGCTGTCTTCGACAAACCCTTTGGAATCCGCTTGTCCATCGGCCATAGCCTGAGTGGCGCACATGACGCCCAAGGCGATCACGCCAATACGTACATTCAACATCTTGTTTTCCTTAATACGAGTTGATCACGCGCTGTGGCCTTGGCCGAACAGGGGTTGCGGCCTTTGAGTCTGGTCAATCGGACCGACTCAGAAGGCCCGCACGAAATCATCGCAGTGGACTACTGATGCTACGTACATGGCGGGTAGCCACAGGCGGGCGCGAATCCTAGCCGTGGGTTGGCCGGGGTGTCAATTTTGAAAACTCAGTGATCCAGAATCAGTATCAATACATCCAGCTCGGCGTCGCTGATCAGCCCAACCGGGTAGCGAGCCTGCAGCAATTGTCGTGAATCAGGCTCCGGCGCCTGGGATCTTCTGGTTGTCCTTAACCAGTCCGCCATCAACTGGCGTGATTCGCTACTTGCAGACAAACTACGAGCAAGGGGCTGCTCAATACCTGCGTTCATGGGGACAACCTCTTGAGTCTTGAGCGGCTAAATGTACCTGTGCTTTATGACAGCGCCGCGAAGGACAGTGCAGGTCAGCGATTTGACGCCAACAAAAAGCCCATCGATTGATGGGCTTTAGAAAGCAAGAACAAGACCAACTCAGCCCTTGTGCGGGGCCGGTTGCTGCTGCGTCAGGCAATGGATATTCCCGCCACCCAGCAACAGTTCGCGACCCGGCACCATGACGACCTCATGCTCCGGAAACAAACGCTGCAAAATCTCACGCGCCGTTTCGTCGAGAGGGTCGTCGAAGCTAGGCGCAATAAGGCCGCCATTGACGATCAGGAAGTTAACGTAAGAGCCGGCCAGCCGCACAAAAGGGTTGCGTTCCTGACTGCCGTGCACCTGATCGACGCCTGCGCACTCTTCTTCGGTGGCGAACAGCGGGTCGGGGATTGGCATTTTATGCACAATAAACGGGCGGCCCTTGGCGTCGCGCGCGTGCTCCAGGACACGCATTGCCGCCTGGCAACGTGGGTAGTTGGGGTCTTTTGGATCATCGGTCCACGCCAGTAACACTTCGCCGGGACGCACGTAGCAACAAAAGTTATCCACATGGCCGTCGGTTTCGTCGTTGTACAGGCCGTCCGGCAACCAAATGACCTTCTCTACCGCCAGATGATCACGCAGCACCGCTTCGATCTCTTCGCGAGACAGGTGCGCATTACGGTTGCGATTGAGCAGGCATTCTTCGGTGGTAATCAGCGTGCCTTCGCCGTCGACGTGAATCGAGCCGCCCTCAAGCACAAAGCCTTCGGTCACATAGCGTGGGCTGCGTTCGATTTCCAGCACCTTGCTGGCCACCTGCTCGTCGAGGTTCCACGGCGAATACAGCCCACCGTCGAAACCACCCCACGCGTTGAAGCCCCAGTCGACGCCGCGCACTTCGCCCTTGTCATTAATGACGAAGGTCGGCCCGGTATCGCGTATCCAGGCATCGTTGTTACTGATCTCAACGACGCGAATGTTCGGCACATCGAGGCGCGCACGAGCGTTGTCGTACTGCGCGGCAGAAACACCCACGGTCACCGGTTCGAAACGCGCGATGGCTTTGGCCAGCGCGACATGGGCGCTCTGTACCGGCTTGCCGCCCAGGCGCCAGTTGTCCGGGCGCTCGGGCCAGATCATCCAGGTCTGGGTCTGCTGCGCCCATTCGGCCGGCATGTAGAAGCCATCGGCGCGTGGCGTGCTTTTCAGCGTGGTCATGGCGATCAGGACTCCAGCGAACCGTCGAGCGTTTTGATTGCGCCGTACAGGTTAGGGCGACGATCACGGAAAGTGCCCCACGCGCTACGGGTGTGCTCAAGTTCGTCGAGGTCGAAGCTATGGACCAGCACGCCCTCTTCTGTTTCATTGAGTTCTGCGACTTTTTCGCCGAACTGGTTAGCGATAAACGACGAGCCGTAGAACGTGATGTCGTAGCCGTCCTGCTCTTCGTTACCGATACGGTTGCTGGCGATCAGCGGCATCAGGTTGGCGCCGGCATGGCCTTGTTGCACACGCTGCCAGTGGTCGCGGGAGCTGATGGTTTTGTCATGCGGCTCGCTGCCGATGGCCGTTGGGTAGAACAGGATTTCCGCACCCAGCAACGCCATGCTGCGGGCGCATTCCGGGAACCACTGATCCCAGCAAATGCCCACGCCGATTTTTGCGTAACGGGTTTGCCAGACTTTAAAGCCGGTGTCGCCCGGGTTGAAGTAGTACTTCTCGTGATAGCCAGGGCCATCCGGGATGTGGCTTTTACGATAAATCCCGAGGTTGGTGCCGTCAGCGTCGATGATCACGATGCTATTGAAGCGTGCACGTCCCGCCAGTTCGAAAAAGCTGATCGGCAGCACGACTTTCAATTCTTTGGCGATTTTCTGGAAGTGCTTGATGGCAACGTTTTCTTCCATGGACGTGGCCAACTGCAGATAGTCCGGGTTCGGCTTCTGGCAGAAATACGGGGTCTCGAACAATTCCTGAATCAGGATGATCTGCGCGCCTTTGGCAGCGGCTTCGCGCACCAGCTTTTCAGCGGTTTCGATGTTTGCTTCAAGATCCCAGGAACAGGCCATCTGGGTGGCGGCGACGGTAACGATACGGCTCATGGAAATCTCCTCCTGGGAAAATGCGGTGGGGCCATCACCTTAGCAGACGGCCCGTGACAATCTTGGCAACTTTATAGCCGATAAAAATCGGCTTTGGAAGGGCGATTAGACGACATGCCAAAATAATCAGCCTTTTAGGTCGATAACAATCGATTATCAGGCTTGATTTCCTTGTCTCCCGCCTCGCGAATGAATTCGACTCAGCCGAGCTCGTCCAACACCTTCGACACCGTATCCACAAAGAAATCCACGCTCTGCCGGGTGGTGCACATCGGCGGCTTGATCTTGAGGATGTTCAAGTAGTCACCGGTCGGCTGCATGAAGATCCCCAACTCACGTAGACGATCACACAGGTAGGCGGTTTCCTCAGTGGCCGGCTCGAGGGTTTCACGGTCGCGGATCAGCTCCACGCCCAGATAGAAGCCAGAGCCATGCACCGCACCGACTAATGGATGTTTATCGATCAAGGCTTCGAGGCGCGCCTTGAAATGACCGCCCACCACTCGGGCGTTTTCCCACAGCTGTTCCTTGTCCATCACATCCAGGACGGCCAGGCCGATGCGGCAACTGACCGGACTACCGCCCGCCGATGAGAAGAAATAACCCTCGGCCTCCAGCGCTTCGGCAATTTCCCGACGGGTGATGACCGCGCCCAATGGCTGGCCGTTGCCCATGCCCTTGGCCATGGTGATGATGTCCGGCACCACGCCCTGCTCTTCGAAGCCCCAGAAGTAATGGCCCAAACGGCCGTAACCGACCTGCACTTCGTCCGCGATGCACACCCCGCCTTGCGCGCGGACCTTGGCGTATACCTGCTGCAGATAGCCCGGTGGCAACGAGATTCCGCCCGCGTTGCCGTACACCGGCTCACAGATGAACCCGGCCACCTGACGTTCCTGCCCGGCCAGCTTCGCCAGCGTGTGCTCGACGCTGCGCACGTAATCCGGCGCGCTGTCGCTGCCACGGAACTCACCGCGATAGGTATTCGGCGCCGTCACCGGGTGCACCCAGTCAGGCCGGGTGCTCAGGGCTAGCGGGTTGTCGGCAATCGAGGTGGAGATGGCATCGGTCGCCACCGACCAGCCGTGATACGCCTCCAGCACGCTGAGCATGTCGCGCCCGCCGCTGTAAGCCCAGGCGAGGCGAATCGCCAGGTCATTGGCTTCGGTGCCGCTGTTGACCAGAAACACCCGGTCCATGGCGTCCGGCGCCAGTTCCAGCAAGCGCTCGGAGAATTCGGCGATGGCCGCGTAATGAAAGCGCGAGTTGGTGTTTAGCAACGACCACTGGCGTGCCGATTCTTCGGCCATGCGCGGATGCCCATGCCCCAGCACCGCGACGTTGTTGAGCATGTCCAGATAAGACCGGCCCTGCATATCAATCAGGTGATTGCGCCAGCCCCGCTCGATCTGCGGCGGATCCTGGTAATAGTGCTTCTGCGACCGGGCAAAGCTGGCATCGCGACGTGCCAGCAGCTTCGCCGAGTCTTCAATCGGCGGCGCATCACAATCGAATCCCAGTAACGCGGCGGGCGAAGGGCACACCACTTGCCAGGCCGACGCCCACGAAGGCGTACTGAACAACGGCGGACTGATATCGGCCACGCGACACAGCTGGACCATCAACGAGCCGCTGCTCTGGCCAATCTCCTGACCTGCACGCACGGCACACCCTGAGTCCAGCGCCGAGGTCACGCCCCACACGCGCAGATTCATCTGCTCGCCGACCAGCCACAGCGCAGCATCAGCGGTCAGGCGCAACGTACCGCCGAATGGCGCATGCAGCTCAGTGCCTGAAGGCACATGCAGTTCGACATGCAAGGCGCAGGTGTCAGGCTCTTTAGCGCTGTCGGGGACGGTGCGCGACAAGCGATATTCGCCGTATCGGGTGGAGGCCAGCCCGCTTTTGATGCCCGCTTCAAGCAACAACTGCTCATCGATACCGGGCTGCTCCCAATTGCCAGCGGTGAAGTGCGCGCTGAGTACACCCAGGTCGACAGGGGTGAATTCGCGACCACTCAGGCTCGGTAGCAAGGGCAAGAACGACTCAACACCGGTCTCTGGTTGAGCCAGCCCGACGCTGGCCAGAATCGCCGCTTCCATCAATTCGAGAGGCACCGAAGTGGCCACATCGAAGATGCCCCACTCGCTCTGCAAGTTGGCCTGGATGTAGGTGTTGTGCGGCTCGATGCTGGCCTGCTGCTCGCTGCTGAGCACCAGAATCGCCGCCCGCGCGACGATCAATGGCCACAGCGCCTGCAACTCTTCGGGTTGCAACGGGTTGATGGCCTGATACGCCTGGATCGCCGGCAGGATGTACAGCGGATTGCCATCGGCATGGTGCAACAACGCCGCGCACGTCACGGAGAGATCGGCAACTCGCCAGGTCGTGACCAAATCCCCGAAATCAATCAAGCCCTGCAACTGCCATTGGCGCTGCTGATCGCGCTCCCAGACCACGTTGTATTCGGTGATATCCAGGTGAATCGCCTGCACCGGCAGCTTCGCCACCAGCGGCCGTAAGCGGTGCTGCGCCTGCTCGGCAGCGTGCGCAAGCAAGGCGCGCTCTTCGGGGTTTTTGATGACCGGTAATAGATGCTTGATCAGTGCATCGGCATGCCGCGGGTCCCACTGCAGGGTTCGCTCCAGGCCCGCGTGTTGAAAACTCACCAGCGCCCGATCGACCTGAGCGCACAGCTCGCCCAACCCCACCACCACGTCGCGGCTCAGGTGGGGCAAATGGGCCAACGACTGGCCGTCGATGAACTCAAGCAACCGCGCCTGCACAGCCCGACCACCGATCTCCAGCGAGAGCAATTCCTCACCGTTGCTGGCCGCCATCACCCGAGGCACACGCACCCCTGGCTCCGCCCCTAAATGCCCCAACGCCGCGTGCTGTGCCTGAAGCTCGCGCAGCGAATAATCACCGTGGCAAATCTTCAAGACATAGCGCCCTTGAGCGCTGTCGAGCAGGTAGTTACGGTCCTGCTGACTGCCCAGCTCCTTGAGCGTCCCGCTCAACCCGTAATGCTGTTCAAGCAACAGCAACGCCTGCTCGGCGCTGACTTCCGGGCACGGCAGACTGGAACGATGAATCAACGTGGCGAGCGGCATAACGACCTCAACGGTTCTTGTTAGCGGCCTATATCGCCAGTTGGCTGGGCGATGCGCAAGGGGTGTGTTCAGAAAAAACCACAATGAGGAAGAAATGGACGGCTTCTATGAACGGCAGAGAGGACGTAGGGGGCATGCTCATTAAGGGTTAATACGGTATCTACAGGATCGTCGGCGATCTTCAGCGTTTTTTTCGCCGCACTTAACTCGCGGGAAAACTCAAAAAATTTAGGCGTTTATGGTCACCGACTTCAGCCGCGACAGTTTTATGGCGCACCGCCCGCTCCCCATGTGTTTTTTTCATGGCTTTGTAGCCGTTTCTCGATCAATCGCACTTGCACCGACCCTCTCCTGCCGACAAGCTATGTCTCATCCGCTTAACGTCCATCCAAGGAAGAAGGCAAACCCATGCGAATACTCGTTACAGGCGGTGCCGGCTTTATCGGTTCGGCGCTGATCCGTCACCTGATTCAGAACACCGATCACGAAGTCCTCAATTACGACAAACTGACCTACGCCGGCAATCTGGAGTCGCTGCAAAGCATTGCGACCAACACCCGCTATGAGTTTGTGCAGGCCGATATCGTTGATCAGGCCGCTGTCAGCGCTGTGCTGGCACGCTTCAAGCCCCACGCGATTATGCATTTGGCTGCTGAGTCCCACGTTGACCGTTCTATCGATGGTCCGGCGGAATTCATTCAGACCAACATCGTCGGGACCTACAGCCTGCTCGAGGCCACGCGCGCCTACTGGGGCAAGCTGCCTGAAGCCGAACGTGCTGCGTTCCGCTTCCACCATATTTCCACCGACGAGGTGTACGGCGACCTGCACGGCGTCGACGACCTGTTCACCGAAACCACGCCTTACGCACCCAGCTCGCCGTATTCGGCCAGCAAAGCGGCGTCCGATCACCTGGTTCGGGCCTGGCATCGCACCTACGGCTTGCCGGTGGTTGTCACCAACTGCTCCAATAACTACGGGCCGTTCCACTTCCCGGAGAAGCTCATCCCGCTGGTGATCCTCAACGCGTTGGCCGGTAAACCGCTGCCGGTGTATGGCAATGGCCTGCAAGTGCGTGACTGGCTGTATGTTGAAGATCACGCCCGGGCGCTGCTTAAAGTGGTCACCGAGGGTGTTGTCGGCGAGACGTACAACATCGGTGGCCACAACGAGCAAAAGAATATCGATGTGGTGCGCGGCATCTGCGCGCTGCTGGAAGAGTTGGCGCCAGAGCACCCGCCAGGTGTAGCGAATTTCGCTGATCTGATCACCTACGTAACCGATCGCCCGGGCCACGATATGCGCTACGCCATCGACGCCAGCAAGATCGAACGCGAGCTGGGCTGGACCCCTGAAGAAACATTCGAATCGGGTCTGCGCAAAACCGTGCAGTGGTATTTGGATAACCTAGACTGGTGCCGCAGGGTCCAGGACGGCAGCTACCAAGGCGAACGACTGGGATTCACTGACCTAAAGGATTTGATCGCATGATGAAAGGCATCGTTCTGGCTGGCGGTTCGGGCACGCGCCTGCACCCCATCACCCTTGGTGTTTCCAAGCAATTGCTGCCGGTCTATGACAAACCGATGATCTATTACCCGATCTCGGTGCTGATGCTGGCCGGCATCCGTGAAATTCTGGTCATTTCCACCCCGCAGGACTTGCCGCAATATCGCAACCTGCTGGGTGATGGCAGCCAGTTTGGCGTGCATTTTCACTACAAGGAACAGCCCACTCCGGACGGTCTGGCCCAGGCGTTTCTGATCGGCGAAGAATTCATCGGCGATGACCCGGTGTGCCTGATTCTCGGCGACAATATTTTCCACGGACAGCATTTCAGCGAGCAGCTGCAAAGTGCCGCCGAGCACCCTAAAGGCGCAACGGTCTTCGGTTACTGGGTCAAGGATCCAGAGCGTTTTGGCGTGATTGACTTCGATGAGAGTGGCCGTGCGCTGTCCATCGAAGAAAAACCGAAAAAGCCGAAATCCAGCTATGCCGTGACCGGTCTGTATTTCTACGACAACGATGTTATCGAGATCGCCAAAGCGGTGAAACCTTCGCCCCGTGGCGAGCTGGAGATTACCGACGTCAACAACGCCTACCTGGAACGCGGCGATCTGCGGGTCGAGCGCTTCGGTCGGGGTTTTGCCTGGCTTGATACCGGCACCCACGACAGCCTGCTGGAAGCTTCGCAATACGTTCAGACCATCGAACATCGTCAGGGCCTGAAAGTGGCTTGCCTGGAAGAGATCGCGTTCCAGAACGGCTGGATCGACCGCGAGCACCTGCTCAATCGCGCCGATGCATTCGGCAAGACCGGCTATGGTCAATACCTGTTCAAGCTTGCCGGGGAATATCAATAATGAAGGTGGTACCGACTGAGCTGCCAGGGGTCCTGATTCTGGAACCCAAAGTATTTGGCGACGAGCGCGGGTTTTTCTATGAAAGCTTCAATGCGCGCGACTTTAAACAAGACACAGGCATAGAAGCGGACTTCGTTCAGGACAACCATTCACGCTCGCAAAAGGGCGTGTTGCGAGGCCTGCATTACCAACTGGAACAAGCCCAAGGCAAATTGGTTCGGGTCACGGCGGGTGAAGTGCTGGATGTCGCGGTGGATATTCGCCGCAGCTCGCCGACCTTCGGACGCTGGGCCAGCGTCCTGCTTTCCGCCGAAAACAACCGTCAGTTATGGATCCCGCAAGGCTTTGCCCATGGGTTCCTGGTACTCAGCGACTACGCCGAATTTCTCTACAAGACCACCGATTACTATCAGCCTCGTGCCGAGCGCTGCATTCGCTGGGATGACCCGGACCTGGCAATCGACTGGCAGCTCACCGACATCCCGAAACTGTCGGAGAAGGATCAAAACGGTAGAAGCCTGAACGAGGCTGAGCTGTTCTCATGACGCAATCCTCCACACCACCCCTGAAGATACTGATCAGCGGACAGCACGGTCAGGTGTCACGTGAGCTGCAGAACAGCCTGGCTGATCTCGGCGAACTGCACGTGCTGGGGCGCGATCAACTGGACCTTGGCCAGCCCGAGGCCATTCGTGACCACGTGCGTGCACTACGTCCGGACTTGATCATTAATGCGGCAGCGCACACCGCCGTTGATCAGGCTGAAAACGAGCCCGAGCTGGCCTTCGCGATCAATGCCACGGCACCCGGCATTTTCGCTGAAGAGGCTGATCGGCTGGGCGTCCCCCTGATTCACTACTCCACCGATTACGTGTTCGACGGCAAAAAAGACTCGGCCTATACCGAGCAGGATGTGCCGAACCCGCTGGGTGTGTATGGCCGTAGCAAACTGGCAGGCGAACAGGCGATTGCGGCGGGGGGGGGCAAACACCTGATCCTGCGCACCAGCTGGGTTTACTCCCTGCACGGGCGCAACTTCCTGCTGACCATGCAACGCCTGCTGCAAGAGCGGGCAGAGTTGCGCATCGTCTCGGACCAGATCGGCGCACCCACCTGGGCTGGCACCATCGCCCACAGCACGCGTTTGCTGATCGAACGCTGGCGCGACGGACAGGCTGGCGCCTGGGGTACGTATCACCTGGCCGCCAGCGGCGAGACGTCGTGGTTCGGTTTTGCTCAGGCCATTGGTGAGCAACTGATCAAACAAGGCAAGCCTTGCGCGACGCTGGAAGCGATTCCGTCCAGCGCCTACCCGACTCCCGCCGAACGCCCGCTGAACTCACGCCTCGATTGCAGTCTTCTGCACCGCGAATGGCAGGTGCAGCAGCCTGATTGGCATCACGCGTTGCTGGAGTGCTTAGCCGGTCAGCAGTAGGCATAATGGGTTGATCAGCTTCTGCCCGGAGGGCGTGGGCGCTGACGTGTCTGCGAACGGCGTCACGCGGAGTGCCTGAGGCACCGCGTTCGCAGACACGTCAGCGCCTGCCAATAATCCGTGTCAGGCGAACATCATCTGGCGCATTTTTATGATCACGACGTCCACCGTTGCCCGACGCCCCCGCTGGCGTAGCCTTGCGTTGCTGGCGCTTTGTCTTGCGCCGCTGTTGTGGCCACTGCAGCATCTGGCCGAACGCTATTACCGCAATGAGCTGGTCAGCCAGAACCGCCAGACGCTTGATCTCTACGTCGCCAACCTGCTCGGCACCCTGCATCGCTATGAAGTATTGCCACAAATTCTCGGCGATCTGCCAGCCCTGCGCGCGGTGTTGGCGAACCCGGAGCAAAAGGTCACCCTGGAAGACGCCAACCGGTTGCTCAAGGATATATGCGAACAGACCGGGGCAGAGGTGATGTACCTGATGGACCCCAGCGGCAATACGCTGGCAGCGTCCAACTGGGACAAACACGACAGTTTCGTGGGCCGCAACTTTGCCTTTCGCCCTTACTTCAGTGAAGCCATGGCCGGCCGCCTGGGGCGTTTTTTCGGCTTGGGCACGACGTCGGCCAAACGTGGTTACTTCTTTGCCGGTGCCGTGCACGATGGCGACAAGGTGATCGGTGTGCTGGTGGTCAAGGTCGATCTGGATCGCACCGAGACCTTGTGGGGCAAGACCCCGGAGCAATTGCTTCTGACCGATCACAATGGCGTGGTGATCCTGACCTCGAACCCGGAATGGCGCTTTCGTGCGACCCGTCCGTTGAACCAGGACGAACAGCAAGCCATCAACGCCATCCAGCCCTATCCGACCCGGAACCCGAAGCCGCTGAACCTCGACGCAAAGGCCTGGCTGACGCAAACCCAGCAGATCGACGAGACCGGCTGGACCGTGAACATCCTTGCCCCTCGCGGGCTGATCGACCGACCGGTGCGCACCGCCGTCGCTGTCGGCGGCGCGACCCTGTTGGTGCTGATGCTGCTGCTGGGTCTGATGATGCAACGCCGACGCCATTACCTGGACCGCATTGCCTTCGAAGCCAAGGCCCGTCGCGAGCTGGAAATGCGCGTAATCGAACGTACCGCCGACCTCGAAGGCCTGAACAGCCGACTCAAGCAAGAAGTGCTGGAACGCGAGCAGGCGCAGCAGGAACTCGTCCGCGCGCAAGACGAACTGGTGCAGGCCGGCAAACTCTCGGCACTCGGGACCATGTCCGCGAGCATTAGCCATGAACTCAATCAACCGCTGGCGGCGATCCGCAGCTATGCGGAAAACGCCGAAGTGTTGCTCGATCACGAACGCACCGAAGACGCTCGGGGCAATCTCAAGCTGATCAGCGAACTCACCGGACGCATGGCCTCGATCATCGCCCACCTGCGCGCTTTCGCCCGACGCGACCGGCATGCACCGGAAAGTGTCGCCCTGCAACCGGCGCTCGACGATGCCTTGGCGCTGCTGTCCAAACGCCGTCGGGCGATGGAGGTCGAACTGATCCGCGACTTGCCGGACGCGACATTATGGGTTCAGGCCGGTGAAACCCGCTTGCGTCAGGTACTCGGTAACCTGTTGGCCAATGCCCTTGATGCGCTCACCGAAAAAGGTCCGCCACGCAAACTCTGGCTGAGTGCCGAACAGACCCCCGAAGGCGTCAATCTGTATATCCGCGATAATGGCCCGGGGTTTTCCAAAGAAGCACTGGCCCGTGCCCGCGAGCCGTTTTTCACCACCAAGACCCGCACCCAGGGTTTGGGCCTCGGCCTGGCGATTTGCGATACGCTGATGCGCGCGTTGGGCGGCGAGTTACTGCTCGCCAATCATCCTGACGGCGGCGCCCTGCTGACCCTGCACCTGCGGGCCGGGGCGTCCGGGGTCAATCTTCAACCGCCAGAGGATCTATCTGCATGAGTACGGACCACGCCATCGACAGCCGGATTCAGGTGGTGCTGATCGACGACGACCCACATCTGCGAGGCGCCCTCAGCCAGACCCTGGACCTTGCCGGCTTGCACGTTCTGGCGTTGGCCGACGCCAAGGGCCTGGCGAGTCGCATTGAGCGCGACTGGCCGGGCGTGGTGGTGAGTGATATCCGCATGCCGGGCATAGACGGGCTCGAACTGCTCACGCAACTGCATACTCAGGACCCGGAACTGCCCGTGCTGCTGATGACCGGTCACGGCGACGTGCCGTTGGCGGTGCAAGCCATGCGCGCCGGTGCCTATGACTTCCTGGAAAAACCGTTCTCCAGCGACGCGATGCTCGACAGCGTGCGCCGCGCGCTCGATCTGCGCAGCCTGGTGCTGGACAACCGCAGCCTGCGCCTGGCCTTGAGTGATCGTACGCAATTGAGTACGCGCCTGGTCGGCCAGTCCGCGCCAATGTTGCGTCTGCGTGAACAGATCGGCGCCTTGGCCGCGACCAAGGCCGACGTGCTGATACTCGGCGAAACCGGCACCGGCAAAGAAGTGGTTGCCCGCGCCTTGCACGACCTGTCCAACCGCCGTGCCGGTCCTTTTGTCGCGATCAACGCCGGCGCTCTGGCCGAGTCCGTCGTCGAAAGCGAGCTGTTCGGGCATGAACCGGGGGCGTTCACAGGCGCGCAAAAACGCCGGATCGGCAAGTTCGAATTCGCCAACGGCGGTACGCTGTTTCTCGATGAAATCGAGAGCATGAGCCTGGAGGTACAGGTCAAATTGCTGCGCTTGCTGCAAGAGCGCGTGGTCGAGCGCCTGGGCGGCAATCAGCAGATTCCACTGGATATCCGGGTAATTGCCGCGACCAAAGAAGACCTGCGTCAGTCTGCCGATCAAGGACGCTTCCGCGCCGACTTGTATTACCGGCTGAATGTCGCGCCGCTGAAAATCCCACCGCTGCGCGAGCGTGGCGAAGACGCGTTGATGCTGTTCCAGCACTTCGCCGACTCAGCCAGCACTCGCCACGGGTTGCCCAAACACGAACTGCAACCGGGCCAACGCGCCCTGCTGTTGCGGCACACCTGGCCGGGCAATGTGCGCGAACTGCAAAACGTCGCCGAGCGCTTTGCCCTTGGCCTGGAACTGGCCCTTGAAGGCAATGAAGTCCCTAACATGCCAACCACCGGAGGCGGGCTCAGCGAGCAGGTTGAAAGCTTCGAACGGTCTCTGATCGCAGCAGAGCTGACCCGGCCTCACAGTTCCGTGCGCAGCCTCGCCGAAGCCCTGGGGCTGCCACGCAAAACCCTGCACGACAAGTTGCGCAAACACGGCCTGAGCTTTGGTGACAGCAGCGGCAGCGCTGCCGATGAACTCGATTGATTGAAAGGAGCCCGCATGAATAATGACAGCCATCATTTGCAGAAGGTGCTGCACCACGACATTCCGCTGACCCGCGAGATGGGCCTCAAGGTGCTCAGCTGGCAAGGGCGACAGCTGCGTCTGCAGTTACCCCTGGCCCCCAACACCAATCACAAAAGCACGATGTTCGGCGGCAGCCTGTACTGCGCGGCCGTGCTGGCAGGTTGGGGCTGGCTGCATTTGCGCCTGCGCGAAGAAGGGATCGAAGACGGGCACATCGTGATTCAGGAAGGGCAGATCAGCTATCCGCTACCGGTCACCGTCGATGCCATCGCCACGTGCGAGGCGCCGGAGGATGCGGTATGGGAAAAGTTTCTAAGCACATACCGCCGCTATGGCCGCGCCCGCTTGACCTTGCCGACGCACATTTTCAATCAGGGCAGCGACGACGCGGCAGTACGTTTCAGCGGGCAGTTTGTGTTGCACCGTTAAGCCCTATAGCCCGGACTTGGCCAGCGCCAACAGCTTGCTGCGCCACGGCGCATTCGCCGGCAACGCGAGAAACGAGGTATTGAGTAGCGACTCACGCGACGGGTAGCTGAACGTCTCGCCTGCCAGGTCGAGCACTTCGCCGCCTGCGCCTTCGAGTACACCTTGAGCGGCGGCGGTGTCCCACTGCGACGTCGGCGCCAGGCGCGGATAACAATCGGCGGCACCTTCGGCCAGCAGGCAGAATTTCAGTGAGCTGCCCACGCTGGTCAGTTGCAAATCACCCAGGCTCTCGGACAATCCCGCCAACAAGCGTTCCTGTTCCGGGCTGGTATGACGACGGCTGGCGACCACGGTAAACGCTTCGCCGGGTGCTGGCGCCGTTCGCACGCGGATCGGCGCAGCATGGTCCTCATCGTCACTGCGCCACGCGCCCAACCCTGCACCGCCGAAGTAGCAGCGATTGTTGGTGGGCATCGAGACCACGCCAAACACCACACGCCCCTGTTCGATCAGGGCGATGTTGACGGTGAATTCTTCGCTGCCGGAAATGAATTCCTTGGTGCCATCCAGTGGATCGACCAGCCACCATCGCTCCCAGGTGGCGCGCTCACGGAGGGGAATGTCGGCATCTTCTTCGGACAGCACATGAATGTCAGGCGCCAGCGCCTGCAAACCCGCGACCAATAGATGATGGGCCGCTATATCCGCAGCGGTGACGGGCGATGCATCGGCCTTGGCGACAACGGCCACATTTGCGCGCCAATACGGCAGGATCACTTCGCCGGCACGTCTGGCCAGTTCAATCACGGGCGCCAACAACGGATGCGGCAGATGGGCGAACACTTGAGTCATGGCTGGAATACTCCACGCTGGGTCAATAAGTCACGGACCAGGTACAGCGCCGCCAACGCACGGCCCTCGCTGAACTGGGGGTGTTGAATCAGGCTGGACAGTTCGCGCAGATTGACCTTGTCGACGCGCATCGGCTCTGGTTCATCGCCCGGCAGGCTCTCTTCATACAAATCAGTGGCCAATACCACCTGAATCTTCTGGCTCATGTAACCGGGCGACAGCGACAGCTCGGTCAGATGCTCAAGCTGATGAGCGCCAAACCCGGCCTCCTCCTTGAGCTCACGATTGGCAGCGGCCAGAATGTCTTCACCCGGTTCGATCAGGCCCTTGGGCAAGGACAACTCGTACTCGTCGGTCCCCCCGCAGTACTCCTCGACCAACACCGCGTGGTCGGCATCGAGCATCGCGACGATCATCACTGCGCCATAACCAACGCCTCTGCCCACTAGACGCTCGTAAGTGCGCTCAACGCCGTTGGCGAAACGTAACTGCAACGCTTCGACACGGAACAGATGGCTACTGGCGACGATTTCGCGGGCGAGGATGGTGGGTTTCTGTCGCATGGCAAGCTCCTTGGCGTGGACGGAGTACTATACCGTGGCTTTCCCGATTGTCTGTGTCGGATATGCTGACGTGGCTCATTCACCGCCCGAGAGACCTGAATGCCTTCTTTACCCTGGCGCGACATTGATACCGTTCTGCTCGATATGGACGGCACCCTGCTCGACTTGCATTACGACAACCATTTCTGGATGGAACACCTGCCACAGCGCTACGCCGAACTGCACGGGGTCAGCCGCGCCATGGCCGAACTGGAAATGGCGCCGCTGTTCGAGCAGAACGCCGGCACGCTCAACTGGTACTGCCTGGACTTCTGGAGCGCCGAACTGAAGCTGCCGCTGCGCGAGCTGAAACTGGAAACTGCGCACCTGATCTCCCTGCGCCCGGATGCCGAAACGTTTCTGATGGCGATCAAGCAGGCCGGCAAACGCGTGATCATGATCACCAACGCCCACCGCGACTCGCTGTCATTAAAGATGGAGCGGGTGCAACTGGCGCCCTACTTCGAACGCATGATCAGCTCCCACGACTATGGGTTCGCCAAAGAGAACGCGCAGTTCTGGGACGCGTTGCACGCCGACATCGCCTTCGAACCGGGTCGCAGCCTGTTTATCGATGACACCCTGCCGATCCTGCGCAGCGCCCGGACATTCGGGGTCGCCCATCTGCTGGCCGTCAGCCAACCCGACAGCCGCAAAGGCCCGAAGAACACCGAAGAGTTTGCCGCGGTAGCGGATTATCGGGCATTGATTGCGGGGCTTTAGCTGCGCGGACTGGAGCGGGCTTGCCCGCGATGGCGTTTTAACTGAGACACCGCGTCAACCTGATCGCAGGAAAGCCAGCTCCTACGGGATGAACTGCCTGCATAACGCCCCCGGAGCGTAGATGGACATCAAACAGCTTAAATTCCTCATCGCCCTCGACGAGACCCGGCACTTCGGCCAGGCGGCGGCGCGCTGCCACATTACCCAGCCGACCCTGTCGATGCGCCTGCGCAGCCTGGAAGAAGAGCTGGAATTGCCGCTGGTCAATCGTGGTCAGCGCTTCGAAAGTTTTACCGCGCCGGGTGAACGGGTACTGGCCTGGGCGCGGACGGTACTCGCCGCCTATGACGGCTTGTATGCAGAGGCGGCAGCGTGTCGGGGGCATCTGGTCGGCACGTTGCGCCTGGGCGTGGTGCCGCTGTCGAGTTTCGATCCACTGCAACTGATGCAACGCATGCATCAGTTGCACCCCAACCTGCGCTTCGAACTGTCGGCGCTCAGCTCCGAGCAGATTCTGGAGCAACTGGCGAGCAATCAGCTGGATCTGGGCGTGTCATATCTGGACAGGCTCGACGGCGAGCGCTTTGATTCCCTGGCACTCGCACAAACACGCATGGGCCTGCTTTACGATCACCGTCACTTCAGCTTCGGTGAAGATCCACTCAGCTGGGAAAGCCTGATCGAGCTGCCCCTCGGCCTGCTGACCAGCGGCATGCACTTCCGTCAGTCCATCGACCACAATTTCCACAGTCGCGGCCTTAACCCCCTGCCCTTGTTGCAAACCGACGCGGTCCATCAATTGCTGCAAGCGGTGCATGGCGGTTTCTGTTGCGCGATCATGCCGCTTGATGGCGGTCTGGAGACCCTGACCGAGCACCTGCGCCTGCACCCCATCGCGGATGCCAAGACCCTGGCCCGGCTGGGTTTGATCATGCGTCGCAGCGCGCCGCGATCCGCACTGGCCGAAGCATGCTTCGCTGCTTACCAGAAAATCATCGAGGCATCTTGATCGACGTCATCTATCAAGGCATCAGCACTAGCGATTAGACGTTATCGGACGACAGGCCTAGGCTAAAGGCTACTAATCTGCCGGTACTTTCCCATGCCCGCCAAGCGCACGGTCAGCACGGCGCCCGCATTGCACTCGCCAGCGTCCGCCGCAAGCCACACCTACAGCTACTCAAACCTTGAGCGCGAAGACTCGGGGAGCACGGCGCTGGCTGAAGAGGTGGCGCTGGCCATTGCCTACAATGGCATCAGCCAGGCGGTGATGCTGGTCAGCCCGACCGACCTTGAAGACTTCATCGTCGGCTTCAGTCTGGGCAGCGGCATCATTGCCTCTCCCGACGAAATCTATGACCTGAAGCTCAGCGGCTCGGGTTCTGCGCAGCACGCGCAGGTGGAGATCGCCAGCCGTGCCTTCTGGAACCTCAAGCAGCAGCGTCGCCAACTGGCCGGGACCAGCGGCTGTGGCCTGTGCGGCGTGGAAGCGGTCGAGCAAGCGTTACCCGAACTCGATGTATTGCCGGGCGCGCCATTGCCGCCGGCGATCTGGCTGGAAGGGCTGCGCCAACGCATCAGCGCATTCCAGCCGCTGGGCCAGCATTGCGGCGCGGTACATGCCGCGCTGTTCATGGACAGTACTGGAGAGCTGCTGCTGGGCCGCGAAGACATTGGCCGGCACAACGCCCTCGACAAACTGATCGGTGCGTTGACCCGCCAGAACATTCCATTGACTGGCGGGATTGCCATCGTCACCAGCCGCTGCAGCCTGGAACTGATCCAGAAAGTACTGCGCGCCCGGATCCAGACGCTGGTCAGCCTGTCCTCACCCACCGGCCTCGCCCTGCAATGGGCTCGCCGACACAACCTCAATTTAATCCACCTGCCGCAACACAGTGCGCCGCGGGTCTATAGCCCTGCGATGGAGAATCAAGCGTGAGCACTCGTCACCAAACCGACAAAGCCCCGACACCCCGCTACAAACCGTACAGAGGCGCGGCGGGCGGCTGGGGCGCACTGGTCAGTGTGACGCAGGCCTGGCTGGGCAGTGATAACGCACTGAAGAACCTGCGCATGATGCTCAAGACCAACCAGAACGGCGGTTTCGACTGCCCAGGCTGCGCGTGGGGTGATTCGCCGGAAAGTGGCATCGTGAAGTTCTGCGAGAACGGCGCCAAGGCGGTCAACTGGGAAGCCACCAAGCGCCGCGTAGACGCCTCGTTCTTCGCCCGCTACAGCGTCAGCGCCCTGCGTGAGCAAAGCGACTACTGGCTCGAATACCAGGGTCGTCTGACCGAGCCGATGAGCTACAACGCTGAAACCGATCGTTACACGCCGATCAGTTGGGACGACGCGTTCGCCCTGATCGGCAAGCATCTGCGCAACCTGCCAAGCCCGGACATGGCCGAGTTCTATACCTCGGGCCGGGCCAGCAATGAAGCAGCGTACTTGTATCAACTGTTCGTGCGCGCCTACGGCACCAACAATTTCCCCGACTGCTCGAACATGTGCCACGAGGCCAGCGGTGTTGCCATGGCGCAAAGTGTTGGCGTCGGCAAAGGCACGGTAACGTTCGATGACTTCGAACACGCCGATGCGATTTTCGTCCTTGGCCAGAACCCTGGCACCAACCACCCGCGCATGCTCGAACCGCTGCGTGAAGCCGTCAAACGTGGCGCGCAAGTGGTGTGCATCAACCCGCTCAAAGAGCGCGGCCTGGAACGTTTCCAGCATCCGCAACACCCGCTGGAAATGCTCACCAACGGCTCGGAACCGACCAACACCGCGTACTTCCGCCCGGCATTGGGTGGCGACATGGCGCTGTTGCGCGGCATGGCCAAGTACCTGCTGCAATGGGAACGCGAAGCTCAGGCCAACAACGCACCGTCGGTCTTCGATCACGCCTTCCTCAACGAACACACCCACGGCGTGCTTGATTACCTGGCGACCGTCGATGACACCTCGTGGGAAGCGATCATTGAGCAGTCCGGCCTGCCCCTTGCCGATATCGAGCAAGCGGCAAAGATGTACTGCAAGGGTCAGAAAGTCATCATGTGCTGGGCGATGGGCATCACTCAGCATCGCCATTCGGTGCCGACCATTCAGGAAATCGCCAACCTGATGCTGCTGCGCGGCAACATTGGCAAGCCTGGCGCGGGCCTGTGCCCAGTGCGCGGTCACAGTAATGTGCAGGGCGACCGGACCATGGGCATCAATGAGCGTCCACCTGCGTTCTTCCTTGATGCACTGGAAAAACGCTTCCAGTTCAAAGCTCCACGCGCACCGGGTCATAACGTGGTGGAAGCCATCCACTCGATGCTCGCGGGCAAATCCAGGGTCTTTATCGGCCTGGGTGGCAACTTCGCCCAAGCCACACCAGACAGCACACGCACCGTTGAAGCCTTGAACAACTGCGACCTGACGGTGCAGATCAGCACCAAGCTCAACCGCAGCCACCTGACTCACGGCGCACAAGCGCTGATCCTGCCGTGCTTCGGCCGCACCGATATTGATATCCAGGCCGAAGGCCCGCAAGCGGTGACGGTGGAAGATTCGTTCAGCATGGTCCATGCGTCCAACGGCCAGCTACAGCCCTTGTCCAGACAGATGCGTTCGGAGCCGGCAATCATCGCCGGTATCGCTGCCGCGACCTTGGGCACGCAGCCTGTGGACTGGTTGTGGCTGACCTCGGATTACAGCCGCATTCGCGACCTGATCGCCGACACCATCCCCGGCTTCAAGGACTTCAATGAGCGCCTGAAAAATCCGGGGGGCTTCTATCTCGGCAACGCGGCCAGTGAGCGCCGCTGGAACACACCCACCGCCCGAGCCAACTTCAAGGCCAACGTCCTGCCGCTGGACCTGGTGCATGAGAACGTACGCTCTACCGGCCGGATTCCCGACCTGATCATGCAGTCCATGCGCTCGCACGATCAGTACAACACCACTATTTATGGGCTGGACGACCGTTATCGCGGGGTCAAAGGTCAGCGGGATGTGCTGTTCGTCAACGAGGCCGATATTATTCGCCTGGGCTTCAAGCCGGGGCAGAAGGCGGACCTGGTGTCGATCTGGGACGATGGTCGCGAGCGCCGCGTAAAAGGCTTCACCCTGCTGGCATTCGATATTCCCGCCGGACAAGCAGCCGCTTATTACCCGGAAGTGAACCCGTTAGTGCCACTCGAAAGCGTGGGTGACGGCAGCCATACACCAACGTCAAAGTTCATCGCTATCCGCCTGGAAACAGCAAGTGACGACGGACGGATTATGTAAACTGACAAGGAACAATGGCATACAGCGACTAACGGCATGTATGCCAAGTAAGCTCAGAGTGCTATTTACAACTAAAGTTCCCGTTAAAAAACAGCATGTTAGTGTTTTCTTATAATACGTGTTACTCGTCGGATTTAGATTGTAGCAATACTGACATGGCCTCAGGATCGCGCCGTCATCCCTATGAGGTTCCATACATGAAGTATTCCTCGATTCTGTTGTTGTCTCTCTCCCTGGCCAGTGGTTTTGCCTCAGCTGGCGGCACCGCTGAAGCCGGCGTGGGCGGTGCATTGGGTGGGGTACTCGGTTCCGTTGTCGGCCAACAATTGGGCGGCAGCACAGGTTCAGCGATTGGCGCTGGCCTAGGCGGTGCGGCAGGTGGCGCAGTGGGCGCAGACCGTCGCAACCGTGGTGAAGCAGCTATCGGTGGTGGCTTGGGCGCAGCAGGCGGTAACGTGCTTGGCCGCAGCGTCGGCGGCACTACCGGCAGCCTGATCGGCGCAGCAGCCGGTGGCGGCGCAGGTGGTGCTCTTGGTAACTACATGGGCAACGAAAGCCGCGACGATGGTCGTGACGACCGCCGCTACCGTGGTCGCGATGACCGTCGTGATTACCGTGGCGACCATCGCGGTCGTGGCCATGCCTATGGTCATCGCAAACATTGGGATCACGATCGTCGCCGTTGAGTGATCGCACGTGTCGCTACATTGCCGCTGGCTGCACTCCCCTGCAGCCAGCGCTGCTTTAAAGTCCGCTAAAACCAACCCTTCAATCAACACCGGTCGCCTGCCCGCTGGGGAGCCGTGTCGGTCATATACAGTCTAATTGGCGTTCGAGTAGGCCAACTCCGTCAAACCTGACGCGCCACTCTTACAGCCTTTCTGACATTTCCCAGACAAACAAAAACGCCCCCGACCTTGCGGTCGGGGGCGTTTTTTTAACAGCTAACTAATGAATCAGTTGCCGTTTTTCTTGGCAGAGCGGGTACGCTCGCTTTCGCCAAGGATTTTCTTACGCAGGCGGATCGACTTCGGCGTTACTTCGCAGAGTTCGTCTTCTTGAACGAATTCCAGCGCTTGTTCCAAAGTGAAGCGGATAGGCGGAACCAAAGCGATGGTTTCGTCTTTACCGGAAGCACGCATGTTGTCGAGCTTCTTGCCTTTGGTTGGGTTAACGCCCAGGTCGTTGTCACGGCTGTTGATGCCGACGATTTGACCTTCGTACACGTCTTCACCGTGACCCAGGAACAGCTTGCCACGCGCCTGCAGAGTTTCCAGCGAGTAGGTCAGAGCCTTACCGGTAGCAACCGAAACCAATACGCCGTTCTGACGACCGGACATGTCGCCGGACTTCATTACATCGTAACGGTCGAAGATGCTGGTCAGGATGCCGGCACCGGACGTCAGGGTCAGGAATTCGTTACGGAAACCGATCAAGCCACGAGCCGGGATGTTGTACTCAAGGCGAACGCGCCCTTTGCCATCCGGAACCATGTTGGTCAGGTCGCCTTTACGGATACCGATTTGTTCCATGATCGCGCCTTGCGCAATTTCCGGCAGGTCGATGGTGACGTTTTCGTACGGTTCGTGCTTAACGCCGTCAACCATACGGATGATCACTTCTGGACGACCAACACCCATTTCGAAGCCTTCGCGACGCATGGTTTCGATCAGTACCGAGAGGTGCAGCTCACCACGGCCGGAGACTTTGAACTTGTCAGCCGAGTCGCCTTCTTCAACGCGCAGAGCAACGTTGAACAGCAATTCTTTGTCCAGACGTTCCTTGATGTTACGGCTGGTGACGAACTTGCCTTCTTTACCGCAGAAAGGCGAATCGTTTACCTGGAAAGTCATGGAAACGGTTGGTTCGTCAACGGTCAGCGGCTTCATCGCTTCGACGTTCAGTGGGTCGCACAGCGTGTCGGAGATGAACAGCTGGTCGAAGCCGCTGATGCAGACGATATCGCCGGCAGCTGCTTCGTCAACGTCGATACGGTGCAGACCGTGGTGACCCATCAGCTTGAGGATACGACCGTTACGGCGCTTGCCGTCGATGTCGATAGCCACAACCTGGGTGTTCGGCTTGACGCGACCACGAGCGATACGGCCAACACCGATGACGCCCAGGAAGCTGTTGTAGTCCAGAGCGGAGATTTGCATCTGGAACGGACCGTCACGGTCGACTTTTGGAGCCGGTACGTGGTCGACGATGGCCTGGTACAACGGGGTCATGTCTTCAGCCATATCGGTGTGCGACAGACCGGCAATACCGTTCAGTGCAGACGCGTAAACGACGTGGAAGTCCAGTTGCTCTTCAGTAGCACCCAGGTTGTCGAACAGGTCGAAGATCTGGTCCAGAACCCAGTCCGGACGTGCGCCTGGACGGTCAACCTTGTTGATCACGACGATCGGACGCAGGCCGGCTTCGAAAGCCTTCTTGGTCACGAAACGGGTTTGCGGCATAGGGCCGTCTTGAGCGTCAACCAGCAGCAGAACGGAGTCAACCATCGACATTACGCGTTCAACTTCGCCGCCGAAGTCGGCGTGGCCCGGGGTATCCACGATGTTGATGTGGTAGCCGTTCCAGTTGATAGCGGTGTTCTTGGCAAGAATGGTAATACCGCGTTCTTTCTCCTGGTCGTTGGAGTCCATCACGCGCTCGTCGTTGAGCTCGTTGCGCTCCAGAGTGCCGGATTGACGCAAGAGTTTGTCTACCAGGGTGGTTTTACCATGGTCAACGTGAGCAATGATGGCGATGTTACGTAGATTTTCGATCACTTGTGTATCTCGATCAGAGGATTCGGTCAGCTACCTATTGTAGGCAGCTATTAACAGTAGAGTCGGCGAAAGCCATGACGGCTTGACGACTGGCGTCGGGGGGCCGGTGACGCAAGCCACAGGCAAACAGCCCCGGGCACTTAGCTCGGTCGATAAACGCGCACATTGGCATGCCCCTCACTGAGCAAATGGTGGGCATGCAGGCGACTCATCACGCCTTTGTCGCAATACAACAGGTACTGGCGAGTTTCATCCAGTTCCTTGAAGCGGCTGTTCAATGCATAGAACGGCAGCGTCTGTATTTCAATGCCAGGCAACTCCAGCGGTTCGTCATGCTGAGCATCCGGATGACGGATGTCGACGATGACCTGACCGGCCAGTGCTTCACTGACTTCCTCGATTTCAATGTCCTGGCCCAATTCGTCGATAACGCGATCGATCGGCACCAGCTTGGCTTGCTCGAGCGCACGCTCGAGTACCGCCATATCAAACTGCTGTTCTTCATACTCCACGCGGTTGCGCTTGGCGTGGGTCTTGGGGTTGACCGAAATCACCCCACAATACTCGGGCATGTGCTTGGCGAAATCGGCAGTGCCTATATCGTAAGCCTGATCAATGATGTCCTGCTTGTGGCTGGCGATCAGTGGACGTAAAACCAGCTTTTCCGTGACCGAATCGATCAGCGACAGATTGGGCAGGGTCTGGCTGGAGACCTGTGAGATCGCCTCGCCTGTTACCAGCACATCAATCTCGAGCCGATCAGCAATACGGGTTGCTGCGCGCAACATCATACGCTTCAACACCACGCCCATATGACTGTTATCGACTTTACCGAGAATTTCTCCCAGTACTTCTTCAAACGGGACGCTGACAAATAGCACGCGTTGCGAGCTACCGTACTTCTTCCACAGGAAATGGGCGACTTCCATCACCCCCAATTCGTGGGCGCGACCACCGAGATTGAAGAAGCAGAAGTGGCTCATCAGCCCACGGCGCATGATCTGGTAGGCCGCGACAGTCGAATCGAAACCGCCGGACATCAGCACCAGCGTCTGCTCGAGCGCACCCAGCGGATAACCGCCGATGCTGTTGTGCTGACCGTGAATCACAAACAACCGTTGGTCGCGAATTTCCATGCGCACTTCGATTTCGGGTGCTTTCAGGGAAATTCCGGCAGCGCCGCACTGCTGACGAAGCTGGCTACCGACGTATTTCTCGACATCCATGGAGCTGAAACTGTGTTTGCCGGCACGCTTGCAGCGCACCGAAAACATTTTACCGGCCAGCGATGCGCCGACGTGTTCTTTACACTTGGCGACGATGTCGTCCATATCGCCCAGCGGGTATTCATTGACCTGCAAAAAATGGGCGATGCCCGGCATGCAGCTCAGGCGCTCAATCATCTCCTGCAAGGCTTTCGGCTCGCTAACCCTGGTTTCAACCTCAAGGTTGTCCCACACGCCTCCCACCACCAATGCCGGGTCCAGATCACGGAGCACGGTACGGATGTTTTTGGCCAACTGGCGGATGAAACGCTTACGCACCGGCCGGCTTTTGATAGTGATTTCGGGGAAGACTTTTACGATTAGTTTCATGTAAAAAACGCGCGAGGTGCCAGCCGAAAAAGAGGGGGCAGGATTATAGCGGAAATTGTTCAAGGTTTAACCAGTTATCGTACAGTCAATATTGCACGCACCAAAAAAGACCGTCCGCCCGGCAATGCGCATCATATCGGTGCATCTAATTTTCGATTTATCAGCTTTAATGCGCGCAATGCCTGCGTTTGGCGCGAAAAACCCAAGTCGGGGCACTGGCATGCAATTTGCTCCCTTGTGAGGCAGGTTGCCTTGGCAGAGTATTCGCGCCGGCATCACCCAAATTCTAAGGGCCAAACCACTACGTGGCCCGAAGCCACCCGGAGGACACCATGTCGAAGTCGGTTCAACTCATCAAAGATCATGACGTTAAATGGATTGATCTGCGCTTCACTGATACCAAAGGCACTCAGCACCACGTGACCATGCCGGCTCGCGATGCGCTGGATGAAGATTTCTTTGAAATCGGCAAAATGTTTGACGGTTCCTCCATTGCTGGCTGGAAAGGCATCGAAGCGTCCGACATGATCCTGATGCCTGACGACAGCACTGCCGTGCTCGACCCGTTCACCGAAGAGCCAACCATCATCCTGGTTTGCGACATCATCGAACCTTCGACCATGCAAGGCTATGACCGCGACCCACGCGCCATTGCCCGCCGCGCCGAGGAATACCTGAAGTCCACTGGCATCGGCGACACTGTTTTCGTGGGTCCAGAACCAGAATTCTTCATCTTCGACGAAGTGAAGTTCAAGTCCGACATCTCCGGCTCCATGTTCAAGATCTTCTCCGAACAAGGCTCGTGGATGTCCGACCAGGACGTCGAAGGCGGCAACCGTGGCCACCGTCCAGGTATCAAAGGCGGCTACTTCCCGGTTCCACCGTTCGACCACGACCACGAAATCCGTACCTCCATGTGTAATGCCATGGAAGAAATGGGCCTGGTCATCGAAGTTCACCACCACGAAGTGGCGACTGCCGGTCAGAACGAAATCGGCGTGAAATTCAACACCCTGGTTGCCAAGGCTGATGAAGTTCAGACCCTGAAATACTGCGTACACAACGTAGCCGATGCCTACGGCCGTACCGCTACCTTCATGCCTAAGCCTCTGTATGGCGACAACGGTTCAGGTATGCACGTACACATGTCCATCTCCAAAGAGGGCAAGAACACCTTCGCAGGCGAAGGCTATGCCGGCCTGTCCGATACCGCCCTGTTCTTCATCGGCGGCATCATCAAGCACGGTAAAGCACTGAACGGCTTCACCAACCCGTCGACCAACTCCTACAAGCGTCTGGTCCCAGGTTTCGAAGCACCGGTAATGCTGGCCTACTCGGCTCGCAACCGTTCCGCTTCGATCCGTATTCCTTACGTGTCCAGCCCTAAAGCTCGCCGTATCGAAGCTCGCTTCCCGGATCCAGCAGCTAACCCGTACCTGGGCTTCGCTGCACTGTTGATGGCTGGCCTGGACGGCATCCAGAACAAAATCCACCCAGGCGACGCTGCTGACAAAAACCTGTACGACCTGCCGCCTGAAGAGGCGAAAGAGATCCCACAAGTTTGCGGCAGCTTGAAAGAAGCCCTGGAAGAGCTGGACAAAGGTCGTGCATTCCTGACCAAAGGCGGCGTATTCAGCGATGACTTCATCGACGCTTACATCGCTCTGAAAAGCGAAGAAGAAATCAAAGTACGCACCTTCGTACACCCACTGGAATACGAGCTGTACTACAGCTGCTAATCCAGTTACGTCAGCCGCATCGACGTAATAGAGGCCTCCTTCGGGAGGCCTTTTTTATGCCCGCGATAAACCGAACGATAAAATAGAGCCGTTCGTAAGGCCCTGTTTCCGAATTTTCTTGAAACCGTCAAAGGCTGGTGCTTGATCCACCACATAACGTTAACTCGGCGACGTCCGGGACATTCGTCCCTGACAACACAAGGACGTTTGGAATGATCAAATACGCTCTACTTCCCATTGCGGGCCTGATGATGGCGGGTATCGCCCACGCGCAACCGGCCGAAGCGATCAATTCGCAGATTCTGCTGAAAACCACATCATCCTGGGACGGCACGCCCTATGTTGCTTACCCACAGGGACAACCAGAGCTGACTGTTCGAAACAGTAACCATGGCACCCGGCAGCAGCTTCGATTGGCATTCCCACCCAATGCCGTCGGCCGGTTATGTGGTCTCGGGCGAGCTGATCGTTCAAGCGCGGGATAGCGATAAAACCGTAACATTGACAGCCGGACAGGTTTTACCTGAAATGAAGAACATTGTTCATCGCGGCCTCAGTGGCAATAGCCCCACCGAACTCATTGTGTTCTATGCTGGCACCCCCGGCATGCCGATATCGGTGGAGCCCGCCAACTAAAACCCGCGCTATTGCCATTGGACGATTCCATGCATCGAAGCCTTATATTTCTGCTGCTGTTGATCGCCTTGCCCGCCGCAGCGCAGATATATAAATACATCGACGCCAATGGCAATCCCGCCTACAGCAATCAACCACCCGACGGCACGCCAAGTGAAACCGTGCAGTTGCCGCCGCTGAACAGTGTCGATACCAAGAAGCCTGCCGCTCAGCAAAATAGCCCCACAACCAGCGCCAATCAGGGCCAGTCATCCGACGCCTATGGCGTGCTGACGCTGAGTGACCTGCCGACCGATGAAGCACTGCGCGCCAACAACGGCACCTTCACGATTGGCGTCCAGCTGCAACCGCGCCTGCAACCCGGGCACCTCTTGCAACTGGTGCTCGACGGCAACGCTTACGGACAACCCAGCAACGTCCCACGGCTCCAGGTAGTGAACATTGACCGAGGGGAACACAGCCTGGCGGTCCGCGTAATAAACGACCAGCAGATCATCCAGCAAAGCCCGACCGTCACGATCACCGTGCAGCGCGTCCATCTCGGTAAACCTTAAGATGCCCTCCCGACCAAACCCTGTGCGCAGCCTCTTATTGCTGTGCCTGCTATTGATCGCGTTGCCAGCAGCTGCCGATGTCTATACCTACGTCGATTCGCAAGGCAATCGGGTGTTCACCGACCAGGCGCACCCTGGCAACGCGCGTCGCGTCGAGATCCCGCCCAGCAACATGAGCTCCCAGCCACGCAAGCACGCCGTGCAGAAAGCCCACGCCCCCGCAAAACCCGCGCCCATATTCCGCTACCAACTCCTGCGGATCCTGGTGCCCGAGCCGGACGCAACGGTGCGCAGCATGACGGGCGAACTGATCGTCAGCGTCAGCAACGACCCGGCCCTGCAGAACGGTCACACGTATCGCTTGCTGGTCGACGGCCAACCGTACGGGCAAGCAGGTCGCAGCCCGGTGTTCCCGCTGATTAACATTGATCGCGGCACGCACCAGTTGGCCGTCGAAATTCTGGATGAAACGGATCGCATCGTAGAGCGAACACCCAACCAGCCCTTCCATATGTTGCGCATCACCCTGGCGCAAAAGCGTCTGGCGCAGCCGTGCAAAGAAGCGGATTACGGCGTACGCCCCGAATGCGCCCTTGCTGACAAGCCCGCAGAGAAAAAAAGCAGCCTCCTGCCTTTCTTCTGACCACTCAACAGCGCAAGGCACTATATTGGTGCGATAGCTTGCAGCGTGATCGACGACGCCACCCATTTTGGTTCGAAAATCCCTGCGGAGAGCGGCCCGAGACGACCCAATGTCCGAAAAAAGCCCGATTTTGCGGGTTTGGCGCTTCTTTTCGGAGCCTTGGTTTGGTTTTTGCAGATTCGTACTATCTGTTCCGTATCAGCGGCTAAACCCATGCTGGCGAAGACCAACCAGCGCCTGCGATCCGGGCCCGCCTGGGGTTGCAATGTGCCAAAAGAGGTCAACGACAAGTAATGACTATCAGTGACGCGCTGCACCGGCTTTTACTCGACAACCTGACCACTGCCACCATTCTACTCAACTCGAATCTGCGTCTTGAGTACATGAATCCAGCAGCGGAAATGCTGCTGGCCATCAGCGGCCAACGCAGCCATGGACAGTTCATCAGCGAGCTGTTCACCGAATCGGCTGAAGCACTGAACTCGCTGCGGCAGGCTGTCGAACAGGCTCACCCGTTCACTAAGCGCGAAGCGATGCTCACGGCGTTGACCGGGCAAACCTTGACCGTCGACTACGCCGTCACGCCGATCCTCAGCGGCGGCGAGACCATGCTCCTGCTGGAAGTCCACCCACGTGATCGCTTGCTGCGAATTACCAAGGAAGAGGCTCAGCTGTCCAAGCAGGAAACCACCAAAATGCTGGTGCGCGGCCTGGCCCACGAAATCAAGAACCCGCTCGGCGGGATTCGCGGCGCCGCCCAACTGCTGGCGCGGGAGCTGCCTGAAGAGAGCCTCAAGGATTACACCAACGTCATCATCGAAGAAGCCGACCGCCTGCGTAACCTGGTCGACCGCATGCTGGGTTCCAACAAATTGCCTTCGCTGGCAATGACCAATGTGCATGAGGTCCTGGAGCGCGTGTGCAGCCTGGTCGATGCCGAAAGCCAGGGTTGCATCACCTTGGTGCGCGATTACGACCCGAGCATCCCGGACGTATTGATCGACCGCGAGCAAATGATTCAGGCCGTCCTCAACATCGTACGCAACGCCATGCAGGCCATCAGTGGTCAGAACGAGCTGCGCCTGGGCCGGATCAGCCTGCGCACCCGCGCCTTGCGCCAGTTCACCATAGGCCACGTTCGCCACCGCCTGGTGTGCAAGATCGAGATCATCGACAACGGCCCGGGCATTCCGGCCGAGCTTCAGGAAACCATTTTTTACCCCATGGTCAGCGGCCGCCCAGATGGCACCGGGCTCGGCCTCGCGATTACCCAGAACATCATCAGTCAGCATCAGGGCCTGATCGAGTGTGACAGCCATCCTGGCCATACCACCTTCTCGATCTTCCTGCCGCTAGAACAAGGAGCCGCGTCGACATGAGCCGTAGTGAAACTGTATGGATCGTCGATGACGACCGTTCTATCCGCTGGGTGCTGGAAAAAGCCCTGCAACAAGAAGGCATGACCACGCAAAGCTTCGACAGCGCCGATGGAGTGATGAGCCGCCTGGCCCGCCAGCAGCCTGATGTGATCATTTCCGACATTCGTATGCCGGGCGCCAGTGGCCTGGAGTTGCTGGCCCGAATCCGCGAACTGCATCCGCGCTTGCCGGTCATCATCATGACCGCGCATTCGGATCTCGACAGCGCGGTAGCGTCGTATCAAGGCGGTGCATTCGAATACCTGCCCAAGCCGTTCGATGTCGATGAGGCCGTATCGCTGGTCAAACGCGCCAATCAGCATGCCCAGGAACAACAAGGCATGCAGGTTGTGCCAACCCTGACCCGAACCCCGGAAATCATCGGTGAAGCACCGGCGATGCAGGAAGTGTTTCGCGCCATCGGGCGTCTGAGCCATTCCAACATCACCGTGCTGATCAACGGCGAGTCCGGCACCGGTAAAGAACTGGTCGCCCACGCATTGCACCGCCACAGCCCGCGCGCCGCGTCGCCGTTCATTGCGTTGAACATGGCAGCGATTCCTAAGGACTTGATGGAGTCCGAACTGTTCGGCCACGAAAAAGGCGCCTTTACCGGCGCGGCCAACCTGCGCCGCGGCCGTTTCGAACAAGCGGACGGCGGCACGCTGTTCCTTGATGAAATCGGCGATATGCCGGCAGACACCCAGACGCGCTTGCTGCGGGTACTGGCTGATGGCGAGTTCTACCGTGTGGGTGGGCATACCCCGGTCAAGGTCGATGTACGCATCATCGCCGCGACTCACCAGAACCTGGAAATTCTGGTGCAAGCGGGTAAATTCCGTGAGGACTTGTTCCACCGCCTCAACGTGATCCGCATCCACATTCCACGGATGTCCGACCGTCGCGAAGACATTCCGACCCTGGCCAAGCACTTCCTCGCCCGTGCCGCGCAAGAGCTGTCGGTCGAGCCGAAACTGCTCAAAGCCGAAACCGAGGAATACCTCAAGCACCTGCCATGGCCGGGCAACGTCCGTCAGCTGGAAAACACCTGCCGCTGGATCACCGTCATGGCGTCCGGGCGCGAGGTGCACATCAGCGACCTGCCGCCGGAGCTGCTTAGCCTGCCGCATGACGCCGCACCGGTTACCAACTGGGAACATGCGTTGCGCCAATGGGCCGATCAGGCGCTGGCACGTGGTCAGTCCAGCCTGCTGGACAGCGCGGTGCCGACGTTCGAGCGGATCATGATCGAAACCGCCCTCAAGCACACCGCTGGCCGCCGTCGCGATGCCGCCGTGTTGCTGGGCTGGGGCCGCAACACCTTGACCCGCAAGATCAAGGAATTGGGGATGAAGGTCGACGGCGGCGACGAGGACGAAGGCGACGACGCCTGAGTTGTGACCATGCTCCTGCAGAGGGTTCTTAGTCTCTGTGGGAACGAATTCATTCGGGAAGCAGGTGTAGCGGTGTGTCAGACACACCGCTACACAATCCCCGCTACTGATCAGTCGACGGTTTTTCCCAAAGATTGATCCCGCCTTCAACAGCGAAGCGGTCGATTTCGGCCAGTTCTTCGCTACTGAACGTCAGGTTTTTCAAGGCGCCAACGTTTTCGATGATTTGCTCCGGGTGACTGGCGCCGATCAGCGCCGAGGTCACGCGTGGATCACGCAGGGTCCAGGCCAGCGCCATTTGCGCCAGGCTCTGGCCACGACGCTGGGCGATTTCATTGAGGGCACGCACGTGAGCGATGTTGCTCTCGGACAGGTGCGACGCCTGCAATGACCCACCGCCCGGGCGATTGACCCGCGAATCCTTCGGCACGCCATTCAGGTATTTGTCGGTCAACAAACCTTGCGCCAGCGCCGTAAAGGCGATCACCCCTGCGCCGAGTTCTTCGGTGGCGTCCAGCAGGTCCTTTTCGACCCAGCGGTTGAGCAGGTTGTAAGCCGGTTGATGAATCAACAGCGGCACTTTCCATTCTTTGAGCAACGCCGCCATTTCGCGGGTTTTCGCCCCGGAATAAGACGAGATGCCGATGTACAGGGCCTTGCCTTGCTGCACGGCGGTTGCCAGGGCGCTGGCGGTTTCTTCCAGCGGGGTCAGCGTGTCGAAGCGGTGCGAATAAAAGATATCGACGTAATCGAGGCCCATGCGCTGCAAGCTCTGATCTAGGCTGGCCAGCACGTATTTGCGCGAGCCGCCGCCCTGACCATAAGGCCCCGGCCACATGTCCCAACCGGCTTTGCTGGAGATGATCAGCTCATCTCGGTAATGCTTGAAGTCTTCGCGCAGCAGACGACCGAAGTTGATCTCGGCGCTGCCATAGGGCGGGCCATAGTTGTTGGCCAGATCGAAGTGGTTGATGCCCAGATCGAACGCGGTGCGCAGCAGTGAACGCTGGGTGTCCATCGGCGTGCTATCGCCGAAGTTGTGCCAAAGCCCGAGGGACAAGGCCGGCAAAACCAGGCCGCTACGGCCGACGCGGCGGTACGGAATGGATTCATAACGGTTTTCGGCAGCGATATAAGTCATCGAATCCTCTTTCGTTAAAGGTGCATGGGTGCGACCCCTGAAAGCAGCTCGCAGTTCCTGCTTTCTATGCGCACTGATCGCTTCATCTGAGCCAGTCGAGTTGGCCGAGCATACGCGCAAGCGCCCGACACTCAATAGTCCGACTAATCAAGATGTCCAGCATGGCGCTTTATTGTTGAGATTTATTGAACAGTAAAGGCAATTTACGGCCATTTATCGCCCTGAATAAACATGTGAATCTACAACCACATTCAGTCAGGAGGTGCCGCATGATCCCTACTACTCAGAACCAGGCCACTCACACTCCCGCGCGCAAAGTCGCCATCGTTACCGGCGCATCACGCGGCATTGGCGCTGAAATCGCCAAACGTCTGGCTGCCGACGGCTTCGCCATTGC
This sequence comes from Pseudomonas sp. UMAB-08, assembly GCF_900095225.1. Lineage (GTDB taxonomy): Bacteria > Pseudomonadota > Gammaproteobacteria > Pseudomonadales > Pseudomonadaceae > Aquipseudomonas. The sequence continues at coordinate 72,149 of NZ_LT607427.1, read as the reverse complement.
CGTCAACTACGCTAACAGCGCTGCCGAAGCCGATACCTTGGTCGCCCGGATCGTCGCCAGCGGCGGTCAGGCCGTCGCCATCAAGGCCGATGTGTCGAACGCTGCCGACGTGCGCACGCTGTTCGACGTGACCGAACAGCAACTGGGCCGCGTCGACGTGCTGGTCAATAACGCTGGCGTGATGAATCCCACTCCCTTGGCCGACACCAGCGACGAGCTGTTCGAACAGACCTTCGGGATCAACACGCGCGGCACCTTCAACACCCTGCGTGAAGCCGGTACACGGATGAATGACGGCGGTCGTATCGTCAACTTCTCCAGCACCGCCCTGGCGCTGAAACTTCCGGGCTACGCGATCTACAACGCCACCAAAGCGGCCGTCGAATCCTTCACCCATGTGTTCGCCAAAGAACTGCGCGGCCGCAGCATCACCGTCAACGCCGTCGCGCCTGGGCCCGTTGCGACTGAGCTGTTCCTGCACGGTAAAAGCGAAGAGCAGATCCAGCAGTTCGCCAAGATGCCACCGTTGCAACGTCTGGGTCAGCCCGAAGACATCGCCAACGTCGTCTCATTCCTCGTTGGCCCGGACGCTGGCTGGGTCAACGGGCAGATTTTGCGCGCCAACGGCGGGCTGGCCTGAAGCCCGATCATCAGGGCATTCAGGCGTTTTTTGCCTCAGCGCACCAAGTGCAGGAACTGCAAGTGCCGCTCGTACTGGTCGAGAATGTCGTTGATCACCTGCTCCTTGGTGTAGCCGACCAGATCGTAATCCTGGCTGCCTTCACTCAAGTGAACTTCGGCGCGGTAGTAACGCCGATTGTTCATGCCTTTCGAACCCATGCCGGCGCGAGCAAAGGTCGGCGTGAAATAACCGCGCATCATCACGTGATAGATGAACGGACGCTCTTCGCCGTGGCCGACTTCCAGACTGACACTGTCGTTGCTCGGATCGGGTTGGGTCACCACCTTCAGGCCCTTCTCGACGAACACCGCCGTGACCTCTTCAATGGCAGGACGCACCGTCTGCTCAAGGAAACGATAAACCTCGTCGCGTGACGGAAAATGCACCGCCTGGGTCAAGCGCTGTCGCCATCCGCCACGCCCAAGGCGCGAACCGGACACCGGCGCCAGCGAATGCAGCTGGGCAATTTGCCGCTGCGACTCTAGATAGAAAGCCTTGTGCAGCCCCCACATCATCAACAACAGAATCAGCGAGAACGGCAGCGACGTCAGCACCACCGCCGATTTCAGCGAATCGATACTGCCGGCAAACAACAACCCGCTGGTGATCAACGCCGTCGCCACGCCCCAGAACACCCGCAGCCATTTCGGTCCGTCCTCGTCGGCACTCCCGCCGCGCGCGGACAGAGTCGACAGCACCACGGTGCCGGAATCCGCCGAGGTGACGAAGAACACAAAGCTGATGAACACCGTCACGGCAATGACGGTTTTGCTCCAGGGGTAGTTTTCCAGCAGCAGGTAGAGGGTCATCGAAGGGTCGTCGATGGCTGACTGCCCGAGCGCGACCATGCCGTGATTGAGCACCTGGTCGATGGCGCTGTTACCGAAAATCGACATCCAGGCCAAAGTGAAACCCAGCGGAATCAGGAGCACGCCGCAGACGAACTCACGGATGGTGCGGCCACGAGAAATACGCGCAATAAACAGCCCGACAAAGGGCGACCACGCGATCCACCACGCCCAATAAAACACCGTCCAGCTACCCAGCCAGTCGCCGGTTTTGTCGTAGGCATAGACATCGAAACTCTTGGTGGGCAACGCGCCCAGATAATCACCGATGTTCTGCACCAGCGTGTTCAGCAAATGCTGGGTGGGGCCCGCGAACAACACGAACAGCAGCAGCGCGCAGGCCAGCAACATGTTGATGTCGGACATGACCCGCACGCCCTTGTCCACGCCCGCGATGGCCACCAGAATCGCCGCGCCCATCATCAGGGTGATCAACCCCACCTGAATCCATTGGGTATGCGGCACACCGAACAGGTAGTCGAGGCCTGAATTAAGGTGAAGTACGCCAAAGCCCATGTCAGCGCCCAGCCCGAACACCGTGGCGATAATGCCGAAACCATCCACCGCATAACCAATCGGGCCGTTGATGCGCTTGCCGATCAGTGGATACAGCGCCGAGCGCAAGGCCAGCGGCAAATTGTGTCGATAGGCGAAATACGCCAGCGCCATGCCGACAAACGCGAACACCCCCCAACCGTGCAAACCCCAATGCAGAAACAGCAGCTGCATGGCCTGTCGCGCCGACTCGGTGGTACCACCCTCGCCCTGCGGCGGTTGCAGCATGTGGGTCAGAGGTTCTGAAACGCAAAAGAAGAACAGGGTGATGCTGATCCCCGCGGCGAACAACATGCCGGCCCAGGACAAATAGCTGAACTCGGGTTCGTCGTGGTCGGCACCGAGCTTGATCTTGCCGTAGCCAGACAACGCGGTGACCACCACGAAGACCAGATACAGGGTCATCGCCAGCATGTAATACCAGCCAACCGTGTTGGCCGCCCAGTTTTGCGCCGCCAGCAACCACTCGCCGGAGCGTTGCGGAAAGACAATCACCAGCAGCCCGAACAGCAGAATAAAACCCGCCGCAAAGTAAAAAACCGGCGGATTCATCCGGACCTGGCTGCTGACCTGCGGGGTGGGCGCACTCATAAGGACTGCGCCTCATGGAAGAGGGAAGTAACGGGGAAAAACGAACTCAAGGGGTAAGCCTCCTGTTGTGAGCGGGCAGCGAACCACCGGGTTTAACTTGAACGAACGGTCAAGTTAAACATGAATGGCCCCGCGAGGACTAATCGCAGGCGGGTTGCCGCTCGCTTGGCATGGAGGTCTGACGCATGGAGGGCACTGATCGTTCCCACAGAAGATCGCAATCTCTGTGGGAGATTCTATGGGTGTGATCAAGCCCTACTTCTGACACCCATCATCCTGTTGCAACAGGTTGGCCTGAGTCAGGTTGCAGCCCGCCGGAACGCTGCGGGTCAGCCAGACGTTGCCGCCGATGGTCGAGCCTTCACCGATGGTGATGCGCCCAAGAATGGTCGCGCCGGCATAGATCACCACGTCGTCTTCGACTATCGGGTGACGGGCGTGGCCTTTTTGCAATTGACCGTCTTCGTCCGCCGGGAAGCGTTTCGCGCCCAAGGTCACAGCCTGATAGATGCGCACACGTTCGCCGATGATCGCGGTTTCGCCGATGACCACACCTGTCCCGTGATCGATAAAGAAGCTCTGGCCGATCTGCGCGCCGGGGTGGATGTCGATGCCGGTGGCCGAGTGCGCAATCTCCGAACTGATCCGTGCCAGCAACGGCAGACCAGCGCGATACAGGTGGTGCGCCAAGCGGTGATGAATGACCGCCAGAATGCCGGGATAGCACAGCAACACTTCGTCGACGCTGCGCGCAGCCGGGTCGCCGTGATAGGCCGCCAGTACGTCGGTGTCCAGCAAACGGCGAATCACCGGCAAGGCGCTGGCGAAATCCTGAATCAGCTGCACCGCGTGCGTGTCGGCAGCACTGACGTTCTCGCCATGCTGACGCGCCACATAGCGCAGCTCCAGGCGAGCCTGCGCCAACAGCGCATTGAGCGACACGTCGAGGGTATGGCCGACGTAGAAGTCCTCGCTCTCTTCGCGCAAGTCCACCGGGCCGAGGCGCATCGGGAACAACGCTCCACACAGCGCTTCGAGAATATCGCGCATGGCCGCTCGTGAAGGCAGTTCACGACCGCCATGCTCACCACTCACACGGCCATTACGCGTGCGCCAGTCATCACGGGCTGTACGCAATTGGTTGACGATTTGCTGCAACTGCCAGTTATCGGTACGGCTGTCGGCCGATGCCTCTGGAATATCGCTCACGCTCACTACTCCTTCTGCTTTCAAGGTAAGAGCCAGGATCGCGGTCAAGATGACGGCCGCTGATGCCCCCACTCTACGGCAAACTTTTGCGCCGAAAAATTAACAATTTCCGTAGGGCCTTTGCCGAACACCGTCCATTCCTGCAAATGTTGCGCAGGGCTCTGTCGGTTGCCTATAGTCCATCGACTTACTTCCCGGCCAATTGACCACCATGATTAAACACCAGCTCGCTCGTTTTAACCGTCTGGAACTACTCGGCGCCCCCACTCCACTGGAAAAACTGGAGCGTCTGTCTGCCTGGGCCGGCCGGGATATTTATGTCAAACGCGATGACACCACAACGCTGGCACTGGGCGGCAACAAGGTGCGCAAGCTTGAATACCTGGCCGCCGACGCGTTGGCCCAAGGTGCTGACACCTTGATTACCGCCGGCGGAATCCAGTCCAACCACGTGCGCCAGACGGCCGCGCTGGCGGCACGTCTGGGCCTGGGTTGCGTCGCGCTGCTGGAAAACCCCATCGCCAGCACCGACACCAGTTACCTGAGCAATGGCAACCGCCTGTTGCTGGACCTGTTCGACGCCAAGGTCGAGCTGGTCGAGAACCTGGATAACGCCGATGAGCAACTGCATGCCCTCGCCGCCCGCCTGCGGGCTGGCGGCAAAAAGCCTTATTCGGTGCCGATTGGCGGCTCCAACGCGTTGGGCGCGCTGGGGTATGTGCGTGCAGGGCTGGAGTTGGCCGAACAAATCGAACAGACCGGGCTGACATTTGCCGCCGTGGTCCTCGCGTCGGGCAGTGCCGGTACGCAAAGCGGCCTGGCCTTGGGACTCAGTGAAGCGTTGCCCCAGTTGCCGGTGGTGGGCGTTACCGTGTCACGTAGCGAAGAAGCCCAGCGGCCGAAAGTCGAAGGACTGGCGCAGAGAACCGCAGAGTTGCTGGGCATCAACCTGCCGAGCAGCTTCAAGATCGACCTGTGGGATGAGTATTTCGCACCGGGTTACGGCGCGCCTAACGCGGGCACCCTGGCCGCAATCAAGCTGGTCGCCAGCCAGGAAGGCCTGTTGCTCGATCCGGTGTATACCGGCAAAGCCATGTCAGGCCTGCTCGATGGTATCGGTCGCCAGCGCTTCAATGAGGGCCCGCTCATCTTCCTGCACACAGGCGGCGCGCCGGCCTTGTTCGCTTATCCCGACGTCTTTTCGGGCTGATTTTCTAGCCGGCCTTTATAGATCAATTAGAAATATATAAATCATTTTTAATTATTTTAATTCATATGCAACAGCCCCTATAGTCACACGGCGTGCAGGATCAGCCACGCCCTGTGAAGGTTCACGAAGGGAATAAGGTCGCCTGAAATAGCTGGATTAAGTTTCAAGGCCGCAGTAGCGTTCGTTGGGTCTGATTCTTGCCTGACGCTCAAAACACCATAAGGGGCTCGTCATGAACATTGCTGCCATCCGCCGGACATTTCTTCTTTCCACATTGAGCCTTGTGCTCGGCTCCAGCCTGATAGGGCAAGCCGTCGCCGGGGACCAGCTGCAAAAAATCAAGGACAGCGGCACGATCAATGTCGGCCTTGAAGGCACGTATCCACCGTTCAGCTTCGTGGACGAGAAAGGTGATCTCAACGGCTTTGAAGTCGAGTTCTCCCAAGCCCTGGCCAAAGAGCTGGGGGTGAAAGCCAAACTGCAACCGACCAAATGGGATGGCATCCTCGCGGCGCTGGAATCCAAACGCCTCGATGTGGTGATCAATCAGGTGACCATCTCCGAAGAGCGCAAGAAGAAGTACGACTTTTCCGAGCCCTACACAATCTCCGGGATTCAAGCGCTGACCCAGAAGAAGGACGCAGGCAAGTTCCCGACACCTGACTCCCTTGCAGACAAGAAAGTCGGCGTCGGCCTGGGCACCAACTACGAACAATGGCTCAAGGAAAACGTACCTAAAGCCATCGTCAAAACCTATGACGATGACCCTACCAAATTCCAGGACCTGATCGCAGGCCGCACTGACGCGATCCTCGTTGACCGTCTTGCCGCATTCGAAATGGTCAAGAAAACCAATGACAAACTAGCCGTGTCCGGCGCGCCGTTTTCCCGCCAGGAGTCCGGTATCGCGATACGCAAAGGCGAGCCTGAGTTGGTCGCCGCCATCAACAAAGCCATCGACAAACTGCGTGCCGACGGAACCCTCGCCAAGTTGTCGCAGAAGTACTTTGGCTCTGACGTGACCCAATGATTGAAGAGAGTCTGAAGCTAGCGCTGGACTCCGCGCCCTTTCTGCTCAAGGGCGCGTATTTCACGGTCATCCTCAGTCTGGGCGGGATGTTCTTCGGCTTGCTGCTGGGCTTCGGCCTGGCATTGATGCGTTTGTCACACCTCAAACTGCTGAGCGGCATCGCGCGGGTGTATGTGTCGTTCTTTCGCGGCACACCGTTGCTCGTCCAGTTGTTCATGATCTATTACGGCCTGCCGCAACTGGGGATTGAACTGGACCCGTTGCCCGCAGCCCTGATCGGTTTCTCCCTGAACATGGGCGCTTATGCCTGCGAAATTCTGCGTTCAGCCATTGGCGCAGTGGATCGCGGGCAATGGGAAGCAGCGGCCAGCATCGGCATGACCCGTGCGCAAACCATGCGTCGGGCGATTCTCCCGCAAGCAGCGAGAACCGCCTTGCCGCCGTTGGGCAACAGCTTCATTTCACTGGTCAAGGACACCGCGTTGGCGGCAACCATTCAGGTGCCCGAGCTGTTCCGTCAGGCACAGCTGATCACTGCGCGGACCTTCGAAATTTTCACCATGTACCTTGCCGCCGCACTGATCTACTGGATCCTTGCCAGCCTGCTCGCGCACCTGCAGCACCGCCTGGAAGCGAGGGTCAACCGACATGATCAGGAGTCTTGAAGCATGATCGTGGTTGAAAAACTGACCAAGAAATTCAAAGGGCAAACGGTGCTCAACGGCATTGATTTGACCGTCGAAGCCGGCGAGGTAGTGGCCATCATCGGCCCCAGCGGTTCCGGCAAAACCACCCTGTTGCGTTGTCTCAATTTTCTCGAAGAACCCACCAGCGGCAAGATCATCGTCGGCGACATCGAGATCGATGGCAGTCGCCCGCTGAGTCAGCAGCAAGGCTTGATTCGGCAACTGCGCCAGCACGTGGGTTTCGTCTTCCAGAACTTCAATCTGTTCCCCCATCGCACTGCGCTGGAAAACGTGATGGAAGGCCCGCTGGTGGTAAAAAAAATGCCACGCCCGCAAGCCGAGGCGCTGGCGCGTAAGCTGCTGGCGAAGGTCGGCCTGGCTGGCAAGGAAGACGCGTACCCACGGCGACTGTCCGGCGGCCAGCAACAGCGGGTAGCGATTGCCCGCGCCTTGGCCATGGAGCCTGAGGTGATTCTGTTCGATGAGCCCACCTCTGCGCTGGACCCGGAATTGGTGGGTGAAGTATTGACGACCATCCGCGCCCTGGCGGAAGAGAAACGCACCATGGTCATCGTGACTCACGAGATGAGTTTTGCGCGGGATGTGGCCAACCGGGTGATCTTTATCGACAAGGGCGTGATCGTTGAGCAAGGCGACGCCAAGGCGCTGTTTGCCAACCCCAAGGAAGAGCGGACTCGCCAATTTCTGGAACGCAGCAGGAACTGATCAGCCCTGCAGATAACAAAAAAACAGCGCCCATGCAGCGCTGTTTTTTTTTGCGCCTGACATTTCTTAGGGTTGCTGAGTAGGACGCAGTACTGAGGCCCAAGTAACCCACAAGCCGTACAAATGTAGGAACCGTCTGATTCCATCCGACGCTCGCGTTTCACTCGCGCACTGCCTTGACACTCGTTCCCATCCTCTCTTAGCTGGCTATCAAGATTCATCAACATCCATTCATAGAGGTATCCGCGGCACCGCGTGTCAGCCGCTGATCATGAGGAGTATTCAACATGGCTTGTGAGACCCCAACGTCCCATCAGATCAAACTGCATGCCCCTTATTTGCCCCAGGCAAACAAACACGGTATCGGCGTGAGTGCCGCCGCGCATCTGCGGGTCACTATCAAGCCTTATGCGGCCATGGACGAGGGCGATCTGATTGAACTGTTCTGGGGTGGCCGTTACGTTGCGTCCAAGCTGCTGACGACTGCCGATATCGGCCAGACCCTGGCCCTGCGTGTGCCTGAAAGTTTTTTACAGAGCGGCAAGGTCAAAACCTGGTACCAGATCCAGAAGGTCGGCAGTGCGCCGTCGCTCTCCGCGAGCGTGGATGTATGGGTAAAGCTCGATTGCCCTGGTGGTCACCCCAACCCGTTGAGCCCGGAAGAAAACCAGAGCCTCGCGCCCTTGGCTGTACCCGACGCCCTGCTGCGCCACGGGTTGACTGCAACACAGCGGCGACGGGGTATCGAGCTGACCATCGAGGCGTATCAAAACATGGCCGCCAAAGATGAAATCACCCTGCGCTGGGGGGATGTACGCATGGATCTACCGGCCATCGATGCCAAGGATGTTGGCAGGCCCATTACATTGAATGTTCCGCCAGCATTGATTCTGGAAGGCGGCGAAGACCATCAGCTGGAAGTGACTTATTGCATTATCGACCGGGTGGGCAACACGTCACGCTGGGCGCCACCACGCGCACTTAACGTCAGTGGCGCCGCTGATTAAATATACAACGGAGCTTTAAATCACGACCTGCAACTCTCCCGTCTATGCTTATTCCAAAAAGTAAGTTTATTTAATTTTTATACACGCTTAGGGTATATAGACCGGACCACCGGACCACCGTCAGTTTGTTTTCGCCGCAGAGACGCGGCTTATGTCGATGTGAGGTTTGGAATGGTCACTGTCACAATTACCCCCGTGCAGATCGCCAGGGCATTGCGTACCGCCACGGAGCGGCGCTGATGTCGGATCTCGTGGCTACACCCCTCCAGAGCGATCTGGACATCGCCCCGCTGCTATTGCCAGCGAAGGTCCTGAGTAACGACGCCCAAGCCATCGCCGCCGCTCACGAGCTGGCGCAACTCGCGCGCTTACAGGCGGCACAACGTGATCGTCAGCGCAAATTGCCGTGGGCCCAAATCGAACACTTCACCCGCAGCGGGCTGGGGAGCATTTCCATCCCCCGTGAATACGGCGGCCCGCAGGTTTCATTCGTGACCCTGGCGGAGGTGTTCAAGATCATTTCCGCCGCCGACCCCGCGCTGGGGCAGATCCCGCAGAACCAGGTCGGCATTCTCCATTCACTGCTGGGCAGTGCCAGCCCGACACAAAAGAAGCAGCTGTTTCAAAGCGTGCTGGATGGCTGGCGCATCGGCAATGCCGGGCCTGAACGCGGCACCAAAAACACCCTGGATATCAAAGCGAGAATCACCGCCAAGGGCGACGGGTTTGTCCTCAACGGCCAGAAGTTCTACTCCACTGGCGCACTGTTCGCACATTGGGTCGCGGTCAAGGCGCTGAACGATGACGGTCAACAAGTGCTGGCATTCGTCCCGCGTGGCACGCCGGGTTTGCGCATCGTCGATGACTGGTCCGGCTTTGGCCAGCGCACCACCGCCAGCGGTACGGTGCTGCTCAATAACGTGCCGGTGGAAGCCCAGCACATCGTCGAGAACTGGCGCCTGGCACAAACGCCGAACATTCAGGGGGCCGTATCGCAATTGATCCAGGCGGCCATCGATGTCGGGATCGCTCGAGAAGCCATCGACGACAGCATTCGTTTTGTCCGCGAGCGCTCGCGTCCGTGGATCGATGCCAACGTCGAACGCGCCAGCGACGATCTGTACGTGATCGCCGACATCGGCAAACTGAAACTCGAACTGCACGCCGCCGAAGCATTACTGCGCAAAGCGGGTCAGGTGCTGGATGAGGTCAACGCCGCGCCCGTGGACGTAGCCTCTGCCGCTCGCGCCTCGATTGCCGTTGCAGAAGCCAAGGTCCTGACCACTGAAATCTCCCTGCTCGCCAGCGAAAAGCTGTTCGAGCTGGCAGGCAGCCGCGCCACCCTGGCCGAGTTCAACCTCGACCGCCACTGGCGCAACGCTCGCGTTCACACGCTCCACGACCCGGTGCGCTGGAAATACCACGCCGTCGGCGCCTACCACCTGAACGGCACTGTGCCGGCCCGGCATTCCTGGATCTGACCAGACCACTGGAGAACGTATGAGCCTTTTATCGCACCTGCCGCAAAAGACGGCAGTGATCGACAGCGACGCCCAAGCCTTGAACGTGGCCGCCGAGCTGGCTGAACATTTTAAGCGCGACAGCGCCCTGCGTGACCGTGAACGCCGTCTGCCGCACGAGGAACTGGAACTGTTTTCCCGCTCTGGCCTGTGGGGCATCAGCGTGCCGAAAGCCTTCGGCGGCGCGGGTGTTTCCACCGTCACCCTGGCCAAGGTCACACAACTGATCGCCGAGGCTGACTCGTCCCTCGGACAGATTCCTCAGAACCATTTCTATGCCCTTGAGGTGCTGCGCGTGAATGGCAGCGCTCAGCAGCAAAAACGCCTCTACGCAGACGTATTGGCCGGGCAACGCTTCGGCAATGCACTGGCCGAGTTGGGCACCAAAACCGCCCACGACCGCACTACGCGCCTGACCCGGGACGGCGATGGCTATCGCATCAACGGCCGCAAGTTTTACGCGACCGGCGCCTTGTATGCGCAGCGCATACCGACCTCGGTGGTGGACGAACAGGGTGTGCAGCAACTGGCCTTCGTCCCGCGTGACGCAGCGGGCCTGACGGTGATCGATGACTGGAGCGGCTTCGGCCAACGCACCACCGGCAGCGGTTCGGTGGTGTTCGATAACGTGTTTGTCAGCGCCGATGACGTAGTGCCGTTTCAAACCGCCTTCGAACGGCCGACCACCGTAGGCCCGCTGGCACAGATTCTTCATGCGGCCATCGACACCGGCATCGCCCGCGCAGCCTATGAAGACGCGTTGCACTTCGTCCGCACGCGCACCCGGCCATGGATTGATTCCGGTATCGAAAAAGCCGTGGACGACCCGCTGACCCTGCACAGCTTCGGCAAGCTCGGCATTCGCCTGCACGCGGCCGAAGCGCTGCTGGAACGTGCCGGTGAGTTCCTTGATCGCGCTCAGGCCGACAGCACCGTTGAATACGTCGCCGCCGCGTCCATTGCGGTGGCCGAAGCACGCGCCATCAGTACCGAAATCTCTCTTGCAGCGGGCAGCACTTTATTCGAGCTGGCTGGCAGTCAAGCCACATTGGCCGAGCATGGCCTGGACCGTCACTGGCGCAACGCCCGCGTGCACACCCTGCACGACCCGGTGCGCTGGAAATATCACGCCATCGGCAATTACTACCTCAACGATACAAACCCGCCGCTGCGGGGGACCCTCTGATGACCAAGAAAAAGATCCTCCTTAATGCGTTCAACATGAACTGCATTGGCCATATCAACCATGGCCTGTGGACGCATCCCAGGGACAACTCCACCGAGTACAAGACCCTCGAATACTGGACTGAGTTGGCGCAACTGCTGGAGCGCGGTTTGTTCGACGGCTTGTTCATCGCCGATATCACCGGCGTGTACGACGTGTATCAGAACTCGGTGGATGTAACGCTCAAAGAGTCGATCCAGTTGCCGGTCAATGACCCACTGATGCTGCTGTCGGCCATGGCCGCAGTCACCAAGAATCTGGGGTTCGGCCTGACCGCCAACCTCACATATGAAGCGCCGTATCTGTTTGCCCGGCGCATGTCGACCCTCGACCACCTGAGCCGTGGCCGAGTGGGCTGGAACATTGTTACCGGTTACCTGGACAGTGCGGCGAAGGCCATTGGCCTGAGCGAACAGGTCGAACACGACCGTCGTTATGATCAGGCCGATGAATACCTGGAGGTGCTGTACAAACTCTGGGAAGGCAGCTGGGAAGATGACGCGGTGATCAATGATCGCCAGCAACGGATCTATGCCCAGCCCGAAAAAGTGCACAAGGTTCGGCACAAGGGTGAGTTCTATCAGGTCGAGGGTTATCACCTCTGCGAACCGTCACCGCAGCGCACGCCGGTGTTGTTTCAGGCAGGCACTTCTGATCGCGGTTTGCAGTTCGCCGGACGCCATGCGGAGTGCGTGTTCATCAGCGGACAAAACAAGGTCGCGACCCGCGAGCAAGTGGACAAGGTTCGCGCCAGCGCCAAGGCCGCCGGGCGTAACCCCGAGGACATCAAGGTGTTCATGGGCTTGAACGTGATTGTCGGCGCCACCGAGGAGCTGGCACGCGCCAAGCAGCGGGAGTATCTGGAATACGCCAGCGCCGAAGCAGGCGTTGCACACTTTGCGGCCTCTACCGGGATCGACTTCGCGGAGTACAAACTGGACGAGCCGATCCAGTACGTGAAAAGCAACGCGATCCAGTCGGCGACCAAAAACCTGAAAAACAACGACTGGACCCGCCGCAAACTGCTCGATCAACACGCGCTGGGTGGACGCTACGTCACCCTGGTCGGTTCGCCTGAACAGGTCGCTGACGAGCTGGAATCCTGGATCGCCGAAACCGGCCTCGACGGCTTCAACCTGACCCGCACCGTGACCCCGGAAAGCTATGCGGATTTCATCGATCTGGTGATTCCGGAACTGCAACGCCGTGGCTCTTACAAAACCGCTTATGACAGCGGCACCCTGCGGGAGAAACTGTTTCCCGAGGGTGGAGCGCGGTTGCCGGGGCAACACCCCGGAGCAGGCTACCGGCATGTCTCCGAATATCGGGGCGACCGCTGCGCAGTCGATCGCGGGCAAGCCCGCTCCTACAAATGATCGAGGTCCTTGTAGGAGCGGGCTTGCCCGCGATGACGGCCTATCGAATGACATCAAACTCCAGCCCTTATTACTCCCAGGATTTCAGCCATGACCAAAACCCTCATCACCCTGGCCCTCGCGCTTTTCACCCTCAACGCCCACGCCGACGATAAACCGCTCAAAGTCGGCACCACCGCCGCCTTTGCCATCCCGCTGGAAGCAGCCGTCGAAGAAGCCGGCAAGCAAGGCCTGAAGATCGAGCTGGTGGAGTTCAGCGACTGGATAGCCCCGAACGTCAGCCTCGCGGCCGGCGATATCGACGTGAATTACTTCCAGCACGTCCCGTTCCTGGAAAATGCCAACGCCGCAGCGGGCTTCCATCTGGTGCCTTACGCGTCCGGGATCATCAACAACGTCGGGCTGTATTCGAAGAAATACAAAAGCTTCGATGAGCTACCGACTGGCGCCACCGTGGCCATCGCCAACGACCCAATCAATAGCGGACGCGGCCTGCAACTGCTGGCCAAAGCCGGGCTGATCACCCTCAAACCGGGCGTCGGCTACAAGGCCACCGAAGAAGACATCATCGCCAACCCGAAAAAAATAAAACTGATTCAGGTCGAAGCCGTGCAACTGGTGCGCGCCTACGATGACGCCGATCTGGTGCAGGGCTACCCGGCCTATATTCGTCTGTCGAAAACCTTTGATGCCGGTTCCGCGTTGCTGTTCGACGGGCTGGATCATAAGGAATACGTGATCCAGTTCGTGATCAAGCCCGAGAACAAAAATGACCCGCGTCTGGCCAAGTTCATCGACATCTATCAGCACTCGCCGGTTGTTCGCGCCGCCCTGGATAAAGCCCACGGCAAACTCTATCAAGCAGGCTGGGAAGGCTGAACATGAACGCGACTGCCCAACGCCAGTTACCGCATGAGTCCCCCAAGGCCGAGCAGCCCTCGGAGCTGCACCCTGACTTGAATCGGGCCCATGTGCGCTTTATCAACCTGGGCAAAACCTATGACAGCCAGCACGGGCCGGTGGATGCACTGCAGAACATCGACCTGGCGATTCAACGCGGCGAAGTGTTTGGCATCATCGGCCGCAGCGGCGCGGGCAAGTCATCATTGATTCGGACCATCAACCGTCTGGAGCGCCCGAGCAGTGGTCGGGTGCTGATCGATCAGGTGGACATCAGCGAGTTCGACGAAGACCATCTGGTGCAGCTGCGGCGACGCATCGGGATGATCTTTCAGCACTTCAACCTGATGTCGGCCAAGACCGTGTGGCAGAACGTCGAGCTGCCGCTCAAGGTCGCTGGCGTGCCACGTGAACAGCGCCAGCGCAAAGTCGCCGAACTGCTGGAACTGGTCGGTTTGCAAGACAAGCACAAGGCCTACCCGGCGCAACTGTCGGGCGGACAAAAACAGCGCGTGGGGATTGCCCGCGCCCTGGTCCATGACCCGGCGATTCTGCTGTGCGACGAGGCCACCTCGGCGCTCGACCCGGAGACCACGCAATCAATCCTCGGCCTGCTGCGCGAGATCAATAAACGGTTAGGCCTGACCATCATTTTGATTACTCATGAGATGGCGGTCATCCGCGATATCTGCGACCGGGTGGTGGTGCTTGAACACGGTCAAATCGTCGAGCACGGCCCCGTGTGGCAAGTGTTCGGCAACCCTCAGCACGACGTCAGTAAAACCTTGCTGGCGCCGCTGCAACACGGGCTCCCCGAAGACGTGCAAGCACGCTTGAACCCCGAGCCACAGCACCCCACGGCTGCGGTGGTACTGGACCTGCATTTCACTGGCGTTGGCGGCGAAGAGCCGGACCTGGCCGCGCTGTTCAATTCCCTTGGCGGGCGGATCAGCCTGTTGCAGGGTGGGGTTGAGCGCATCCAGGGCCGTGCACTGGGGCATCTGGTGATCGAGGTCGCCCACTCGCCCCATGACCGAAACGAATTACTCAATCGCGCCCGCACACTGGCGCAACGCGCGGAGGTATTGGGTTATGTGGTTTGATCGACTGCTTCAAGGCGTCATCGATACGTTTTTGATGGTCGGTGTGTCGTCATTGATTGCCCTGCTGCTGGGGATTCCGCTGGCGGTGATTCTGGTCACCAGCGCCAAAGGCGGGATCTATGAAGCGCCCACTCTGAATCGCGTGCTGGGCGGCTTCGTTAATCTGTTCCGCTCGATTCCGTTCCTGATCCTGATGGTCGCGCTGATTCCGTTCACCCGGCTGATCGTCGGTACTACCTACGGCGTCTGGGCGGCCGTGGTACCGCTGACCATCGCAGCGACGCCGTTCTTTGCACGCATCGCTGAAGTCAGCCTGCGCGAGGTCGACCATGGCCTGATCGAAGCCGCGCAAGCCATGGGCTGCCGCCGGTGGCACATCATCTGGCATGTGCTGCTGCCCGAAGCGCTGCCGGGTATCGTCGGCGGATTCACCATTACGCTGGTGACGATGATCAACTCGTCGGCCATGGCCGGGGCTATCGGCGCAGGTGGATTGGGTGACATCGCCTACCGCTATGGTTATCAGCGCTTCGACAGCCAGGTGATGCTCACTGTGATTGCCTTGTTGGTGGTGCTGGTCGCAGTGATTCAGTTTGGCGGTGATCGGCTGGCTCAGGTGCTGAACAAACGTTGAGTGATTGAACAACGGCTGGGCGGGGGTATATTTAACGCTTACCCACGCCCAGACAGACCCGCAATGAAACTCGCCCCGCAGGACCTCGCCAAAATCACCGCCACCACCGTCGGCCACTACAACGAAGTGGCTGACGACTTCCGCGAAGGCACCCGTGACCACGACGTCAGCCAGAACATAGCCGCGCTGCTGCGGCATATCGAAGGCGAGGCGCCGTGGCATATCCTCGATTTTGGCTGCGGACCGGGGCGCGATCTGAAAACCTTCAGCGCCATGGGCCATATTGCGGTGGGTCTGGACGGCGCTGAGCGTTTCGCCGACATGGCCCGCGCCGAGACCGGCTGTGAAGTCTTGCAGCAGAACTTTCTCGAACTCAATCTACCGGCCGAGCGCTTCGACGGCATCTTCGCCAACGCGGTGTTGTTCCACGTCCCCCGCCAGGAGCTGCCACGGGTCTTGCGCGAACTGCACGCAACGCTGAAACCGGGCGGGGTGCTGTTCAGCTCCAATCCACGGGGCGAGAACCAGGAAGGCTGGAACGGCAGCCGTTATGGCGCTTATCACGACCTGGAAACCTGGCGCGAACTGCTCAATGACGCAGGCTTCACCGAGCTCGAACACTACTACCGCCCCGAGGGCCTGCCCCGCGAGAAACAGCCGTGGTTGGCGAGTGTGTGGCGCAAGTGATGCTTGATGAGCCAGCGTGCATCGGCCGGACAGAGCGGGAGGTTTTAAAGCCGCGTAACCTGTAAGTCACTGCGGATTTCCTGACCGGTTTTTATGACTCCGTTGGCAACCTTAAAAAGCGACAGCATATTTTTATTAATCGCAGTCTTTGTTGCGATCCTGGCCTGCACAGCCGCTGCCCTTTGCCCTACTTTGGTGACCACCTGCGCTGAAATACGCAATCCCAGGGACGGAACGCCAAAACCCACCGCGACCCACATGAGCGGTTCCAGCGCAGCAGAGCCAGGCTTCATTTCGTTAATAATCCGGTTCGCCGTAAACGCAGTGCTGGCCACCACCTGTGCAGTCGCCCCCACAGCGGCAAGCATCTGCGCAGTAGGGACAGGAGCCCCGCTTTTTAGCGCTTTCGTGACCGCTTTCATGGCGGGCACCGCCGCATAAAGACCTAGCGCCGCCCCCGCGAACCCCACGCCAACCCAGACAAACCCCAGAATTTTATTCCTGTCGGCCGCATGCCCGGTTGGATCACGGCTATTGATCGGATCTCCAATGCAGTACGCATAAGCATTCAATCCACCCTCACCAAACGGACTCAAGCTGTCGGGGCTGTTGAAGCGCATCAACACCGGGTTGTAGGCCCGATAGCCGTTGCCGAGCAAATAGTGCCCCGTCACAGGATCGGGTTGTTCGCCGTTGAAGCCGGGTAAGCCTGGCACCGCGTCGACAACGTCGTGATGACCGTAGGGGGAGTAGGCCATGCGCAGGTGTTGTTCGGCAGTCACCGCGTTCAGCACAGAGCTCTGCTGGTCAGTGGTCATCAACGCGCAGCTGACCCGATCCCTCACTTGATTATTCTGTGCAGCCATAGCAATTTTCGGCTTTGGAACAACGGACTATTAGAGTGGGCGGCTTCGTTCACGTCGTCTAGCTAGCAGAAATGCTAGGTTTTTACAGCGCGCCTGTGTCAGCTCCCCGGCGTGCCATGTGCCTCTTCGAAGAAGAAGTCTTTCCAACTGTCAGCCTTGTTTTTCAGTACGCCCAGTTCGTGCAATTTGCTGGCGTAGATGAAGGTGCGCTGAGGGGTGATGGTGAAATCGATTTCCGGGTCGGCGACGATTTTTTCGACGAAGGCCAATGGCAATTTCGATTGCTCTACCCGGAGGTAGGTTTGGGCGGCGGCAGGCTTGTCGACCTTGATGATGTGCTCGGCTTCAGCCAGGGCGTCATAGAACGCCTTGTAGGTCTTGGGGTTTTCATCGTGAAATTTTTCGGTGGTGTAGAGCACGTTGAACGTGGCCTGACCGCCGAGCACGTCATAAGAGCTGAGCACCTTATGCACCTTCGGGTTTTCCAGCTCCTGATACTGGAACGGCGGGCTGGAGAAGTGTGAGCTGATTTCAGACCCGCCGGCGATCAATGCCGAGGTGGCGTCCGGGTGCGGCAGGCTGACGGAGATCGTATCGAAGCGTTTGAAGTCGGCATCGCCAAACTGTTTGGCCGTTTCGATCTGCAACGTGCGTGACTGGAAGCCGACACCTGCGGCGGGCACGGCGATACGGTCCTTGTCAGTGAAGTCTTTCAACGACTTCACGTTCGGATTGTTGCTCAGCAGGTAGTTGGGCATCGAACCCAGCGAAGCGATGGCCTTGACGTTCTGTTTGCCCTTGGTCCGGTCCCATAGGGTCAACATCGGAGGAACCCCGGCCGAGACCACATCCAGCGCACCGGCCAGCAATGCTTCGTTCATGGCCGTAGACCCCGAGATGCTGTTCCAGTCGACCTTGATGTCCAGGCCCTGCTGTTTGCCGTGTTTCTCGATCAACTGCTGATCGCGCACCACGTCGAGAATCAGGTAACCGATACCGAATTGTTGGGCGATGCTGATGCTGCCTTCTGCTTGCGCGCCGCTGCTCAGGAGTGCCCCGAATAAACCGAATGCCGTCGCAAGTGCTGTAAGCGCCGGACGCTTGAAAGAAGTGGCCATGAAATCCTCACACTGTAGATAAGAAGGTAATAAGAGAGGCGACATGTCCGGTGGTCCGGTCCATACGGCGTGTTGTCAGCGCTGCATGCCCCAGCGTTTTACGGTCAGGCGTTCGATGTTGTTGAACAGCAGGTTTTCCACCAGCAAGCCGATCAAAATCACCGCTGCCAATCCGGCGAATACTTTGTCGGTGTACAGCTCGTTGCGATTCTGAAAGATGTACCAGCCCAATCCGCCTTTGCCCGACGACGCACCAAACACCAGCTCTGCGGCGATCAACGTGCGCCAGGCGAAGGCCCAGCCAATTTTCAGCCCGGCCAGAATCGATGGCAGCGCGGCAGGGATCAAAATGAACCAGACGAAGCGCAGCCCCTTGAGACCGTAATTGCGCCCGGCCATGCGTTGGGTTTCCGAGACGCCGAGAAAGCCCGCATACGTATTCAGCGCCAGCGCCCACAGCACCGAATGCACCAGCACGAAAATCAGGCTGTTCTCACCCAGGCCAAACCACAGCAACGACAACGGCAGCAAGGCAATCGCCGGCAGCGGATTGAGCATCGCGGTTAGCGTGCTGAGCAGGTCGCGGCCCAATTGCGTTGACACCGCCAGCGTCGTCAAGCCGAACGCGAGGACGATCCCGATCAGGTAGCCCTTGACCAGCACGGTCAAGGAAATCCAGACCTTGCTCAGCAATTCACCGGTGATGATGCCGTCGTAGAAAGCAGCGGCGGTCTGCAAAAAACTCGGCAGCAGCAGGTCATTGTTTTGCACACGCGCAGCCAGTTCCCAGATCACCGCCAGGGCGATCAGGATCACGCTTTTGCGCACCCAGCTCAGTTGCCAGATACGTTGCGTCAGCGGGATATCACGCGCCAGTGCCGCCTGGGTAAAAGGCGCCAGGGTGATTTCGTATTCCTCTCGGATACTCATGCTCGAATTCTCTTTGTGGATCATGTTTAGGAACTCGGCGTTTCAGTACGCTATGCGCACATCCTGGAAGCTCAGTTCGCGGTCTGTCGGTTCGGTCCCGGCCTCATCGAACAGCAGGCGATGAATACGTTGCGCGGCGGTCTGAAAACCGACACCACCGAGGCTATTCAGGTCGTATTGATGGCTGTTGATTTCAGCCCGAACGCGGCCCGGATGGGGCGACAGCAGCAAAATCCGGTTACCGACCACCAGCGCTTCTTCGATGGAGTGGGTGACGAACAGCAAGGTAAAGCGCACCTCGTCCCACAGCGCCAGGAGCTCTTCCTGCATCTTGCGTCGGGTCAGTGCATCGAGGGCGGCAAAGGGTTCGTCCATCAACAGGATTTTTGGCTGCATGGCCAAGGCGCGAGCAATCGCCACCCGCGCTTTCATACCGCCAGACAAGGTGTGCGGATACGCATCGGCAAACGCGCTCAGGCCGACTTTGTCCAGGTAGTAACGCGCACGCTCTTCGGCCTCGCGACGCTTGAGGGTGCGAGACGCCACCAACGGGAAAATCACGTTCTGGATCACGGTTTTCCAGGGCGGCAACTGATCGAACTCCTGGAACACCACTATCCGGTCCGGGCCAGGTTCTTTGATTTGCACGCCCGCCAGACGGATCTGCCCTTCGCTGGGCTGAATGAAGCCGGCCACCGCTTTGAGCAAGGTGGATTTGCCGCAACCCGAGGGCCCCAGCAGCACGAAGCGATCCGCCGGGTCGATTTCAAAACTCACTTGATGGGTCGCCCGCACCACCCGCTCGGGGGTGCGGTACTCCAGGCTCACGCCCTGTACTTGCAACAAGGGCTCAGCGGTCCGCTGATTGACCTTGTCTGCGATCAAGCTATCGCTGGCCGTGTGGCCCTGCAAAACGGCATTCATGAAACAGACCCTCGATCAGAACGGCGCATCACCTTGAATGGTGGTACGGAACAACTTGCGGCGCAGTTCAGTGGGGCAACCCGCAGCCAAATGGATCAGCGAGCGGTTGTCCCAGAACACCAGATCATGGGGCTGCCATTGGTGCCGATAGACATGCTCTGGACGCACGCTGTGGGCGTAGAGCTCATCCAGCAGCTGGCGACTTTCGTCCTCCGGCAGGCCAACGATGCGCGTGGTGAATCCTTCGCTGACGAACAACGCCTTGCGCCCGGTTTCTGGGTGGGTGCGCACAATCGGGTGAGTCACTTCAGCCACTTGTGCAAGCTGCTCGGACGTCAGCGTCGGGCGCCAGTTCGCAGCATTTTTGCCTTCGCTGTAGCGCGAGGTGTAGGAATGCACCGCCGAGAGGCCTTCGACCGCCTCACGCAGGGCGTGCGGCAACGTATCCCAGGCAAGGTGCAGGTTGGCGAACAACGTGTCACCGCCTTCGTCAGGCAGCTCCTGAGCGTGCAGCATCGAACCGAGGCTCGGCAGTTCCTTGTAGGACAAGTCCGAGTGCCAATACTTGCCGGCATCACCCAGGCCAATCGGCTGACCGTCCTCGACGATGTTCGAAACGATAAGAATTTCCGGGTGATTTTTTAGCAGGAACTGCTTGAGCACATGGATTTGCAGGACGCCGAAACGCCGACTGAAATCAATCTGCTGCTGCGGGGTGATGTGTTGATCGCGAAACACCGCGACGTGGTAGTCCAGGTGCGCCTGATGGACACGGGCGAAGTCCGCATCGCTGAGAGGCCGGGACAGATCCAGGCCGATGATTTCCGCACCCACTTTTTCGGCGAAGGGGCGTATGTCGAATGCTTGATCGGCTAGGTATGCAGATGAGGACGCTTGGGAGGCTGCTGGCATGAGAACTCCGACTCCAGGTGTGCTGGGTAACAAGAGTCAGAACTTTATAGGTATAAGAAACTTAATTTAAATACCGTTAAGGAATATTGATATCACTGAACACGCTAGCGATCCGGCTGCGCAGGTCATGGAGATAACCTCCTGCTCCAAACGCAAAAACGCCGACGCTAATGAAAGCCGCCGGCGTAAAAAACGTTAACGCTTGAATTCAGATCAGAACGCCGGCAGTACCGCGCCGTCGTACTTCTTGGCAATGAATGCTTTGACTTCAGGGCTGGTCAGCGCCTTGGCCAGTTTCTGGATTGCATCGCTGTGGGCGTTGTCTGGACGCGCCACCAGGAAGTTCACGTAAGGCGAATCAGCGCCTTCGAGAATCAGTGCATCCTTCTTCGGGTTGAGCTTGGCTTCCAACGCATAGTTGGTGTTGATCATGTCCAGATCAACCTGGTTGTAAGCGCGCGCCAACATGGCCGACTCCAGCTCCTTGAACTTCAGGTTCTTGGGGTTGGTCTTGACGTCCTTTACCGTTGCCAGTGCGTCAGTCGGGTCGTTCAGGGTGATCAGACCGGCTTTCTCCAACAGCAGGAGTGCGCGGCCAGCGTTGCTGCCTTCGTTTGGAATGGCAACAGTTGCGCCGTCCGGCAGGTCAGCCAGGGATTTGTACTTGGACGAGTAGCCGCCGAACGGTTCGACGTGAACGCCGACGACGGTGACCAGATCAGCCTTCTTGCCTTTGTTGAAGCCATCCAGGTACGGCTTGGTCTGGAAGTAGTTGGCATCGAGCTTCTTCTGGAAAACCTGCAGGTTCGGCTGCACGTAGTCGTTGAAGACTTTGATTTCCAGGTCCACGCCTTCTTTTGCCAGCTCAGGCTTGATCAGCTCAAGAATCTCAGCGTGCGGAACCGGTGTAGCGCCGACGACCAGTTTTTCACCCGCGTGGGCCAGGCCAATCGAAAGCGCAGCAGCGAGGGCGGTCAACAACAACGTCTTTTTCATGCGGTGTCCTTAGCGAAAATCGCGGTCGTCACAAACGACGGCTTATCAGTGAGTTGCCGCTGCTCATCGGTTGAACCTGATGACTCAGCGGCGTGAAACGGACATTACCGATATTTCTTATTCCATGACAATATTTTTTATGCGACTGCTTATGCTTTTTTGTGCTGATTAGGGTCAAGCACCATTCTCGGCACGAAACACAGCGTCTAACGTGGGGCTTGCGACACGCGTTGGCTCAGGCGCTCGAGCAATCGTTGCAATTCCGACAGCTGACCGGGACGCGCGAAAGCGAGCAATTGCTCAACCTGTTGCTCGATCTGCGTCAGAGGGTTGGTACTGTCGGGCAGATTGAGGTGTTCGGGGAGAATTTCATCGCCACTGCTGACCAACAGCGCGAAGTGAATAACGTTCTCCAGCTCGCGGGTATTGCCCGGCCAACTGTGTCGCTCCAATACCTGTTGCGCGGCTTCACTGATCAATGGCACCGGCAAACTCAAACGCTGGCTGTAGATGCCGAGGAAATATTCGGCCAGTGACAGGATGTCACCCACTCGTTCGCGTAACGCGGGCAGGTCCAGTCGACCTTCGCTGAGGTAGTGATAGAGCCGCTCGTTAAATTTACCGACGGCCACCGCCTGCGCCAGATCGATGCTGGTGGCGGCGACCAGGCGCACGTCCACCGGGCTGGGTTGCTGGGCGCCAACGCGGGTCACTTCATGGTTCTCCAGCGCAGCCAACAGTTTGATCTGTATCGGCAGCGGCAAATCGCCGATTTCATCCAGGTACAAGGTCCCGCCATTGGCCGAGCCAAACCATCCCGCACGGCTGCTGGCGGAACTGCTGTGAGCGCCGGCGGCATAGCCGAACAGCTCGGCATCAGCGTACGTCGGGCTGATCGCCCCGCAGTTCACTGACACGAACAAGCCCCCACGGTCGCTGGCGCGGTGGATGTGCCGGGCCAGCAGCTCCTTGCCGCTGCCGGTTTCGCCCCGGATCAGCACCGGTAACGAGCGCGGCGCCAGTTGCTCCAGCTCTTCGCGCAACTGACGCGAGCGTGGGTCGACGAACACCAGCGCCTTGGCGCGAATGCTCAGCGGGCTTTTTTCCGCATCGGGGAAGGTCAATAACGGCTGACCAAAGGTTTCGTGAAGGCTCATGGCAAACTCCCGCCTGAGCCCTTGCGACGACTCACGCGTTAAAAATAGACAATAGGGCCCAAGGGCCCGGCGTAAAAATTATTGAGGTCGATGAGTGAAGCGCGACATCTGCCGCGCCGATTGAATTCAAGCGCGACGCAGAGCGTGGTGTTCCATTCGGTTTTGCAGGCGGTACAGATAGGCGAAGCCCTGCTCCCAGCGCTGATGGCCGGACTTCACATTGATGTGCCCAGCCCCCCTGAGAATGCCGGCTTCGGCGCCCCAGTTATGGGCCAGTTCCAGTGCGCGCTGAGTACAGACCGCCGTGTCGTTATCCGAGCTGACCACTTGGGTCGGGAACGGCAGCAGGTGCCCTGGAATCGGTGCGAAATTACGTAACGCAGGCGAGCAGTTCGGCCGTTCAACGTCAGCCGGCGCCACCAGCAAGGCACCGCGCACCTGACGCAGCGACTGCAAAGGTGCGAGCTCGGCCCAATGCGCAACGGTGATGCACCCCAGGCTATGAGCGATCAGGATCACCGGTGTGCTGTCAGCGGCAATCGAGCGCTGCAATTCACCGACCCAATCCTCGCGCCGTGGTTTGAGCCAGTCGGCCTGCTCCACGCGCGCGCTGTTGGGCAAACTGTTCTGCCAATGCGTTTGCCAATGGTCGTCAGGCGACCCCTGCCAGCCTGGCACGATCAGATAGCGGATCGACTCGTTACGCATGGGGTGCGCCTCCTGCCTGTTTGCGTTCATGGGCAAAGTATAAGGACGCGACATATATTCGTTAAGGAATAAGAAGCTATTTGTTAAGACCCTAAAAGAATATAAGGATTGGCGATTCGGCAGGCAAAAAAAAGGGCCGCCCCCTGCCTAAGGAGCGGCCCATAAATAAACTTACAATTCGAGCTTATCCACACGCTGTGACAGAAACGTTACCGGGCAGTCAGGCTGCCCCAATGTCGTTAACCGCAATCACTTTGTGCGCCACAGGCGCAGCCATCTGACGGACATAGAACGGCCCCTTCAACACGTAGTGATGAAGGGGCCGTTCTACCGGGAGGGGTTGGGCAGATAGATAACGTCAAGCCCTTCACCAACACGTTGGCGCCTACAGATTTTAGAGCTTAAGTGCTAGATGCAATGTTGATTCTTTCTGAATATTGTAATCGGACAACGTACGGCCGTCTTCTAACTGTTTTCCGGCACAAATAAGGCGTTGGCGAATGGCGGGGATGCCTTCATTTTTCTCAATTGTAGCTTTAACATGCTCGATGGAGTCAATGGGCTCCACGTTTAATTCAAGCGTTTTTCCTTCAAGTGTTATTATAAAAATAAGCATGCGATATTCTCCAATGGATCACGGCAGGGTATTTTCAGGACAACTTGTTGGAACGATGGTAGCGCCACATTCCATTTTGATTGCTCCCGTCGATTTATTTTTTCTGAGAGGCCCATCATTTTGTTAATAGACCCCTCACTGCATTTCAATGCTTATCTAGTTAATCATTAACTTCAACGCTATCGAACTCAATTGCTACGGGACGGATAACAGGTTCACCCGCTTTACGATTATGGATTTCTCGCTCAAGGGGTGGGATACCGACGTGGCGTCTAGTTAGAAACCCGACAGCAAGCCAGCCGGCGGAGTGAATTCGTACTCTAGGCTGGACCATTCGCTGCACGCGCGCCCTACTAAAGGCACTATAAAGCGCTCGTTTCCGGTTCCCCCCGGCAAGTAGCACTCCGTAAAGCTCGATTTCGTCAGGGACTTTAAGATCGGAGGCTCGTACACTGAGTTTCACGATGAACATGTTCTGTGGGGCATTTTATATTAGCTGTTCGTTCTGAGCGCCCGGACTAAACCTTATAGCAGCATGGCCATGCCACGAAGGGGCCCGCTTGATAAGCTTTATATTCGGAGTATTCTAATCGGCAAATCTTTTGATAAAGTCACCGTTGAGCACATGACTGCGGAGAATGGTACTGATTGAGACTGGCATACGGTTACATCCTTGTTCAATAGCAGGTTTTATTATTTCGCCATCCAATGTTTGCGAAAACAAAATATAAAGCTTTTTGTTTTTATTAGGTACTGTCAAAAGTAACAGGTTTCTAGAATAATTAGCGATAACCCACACACGCTCAATATCGGTTGATCACCAAAAGTTGGCTCCTACAGGGGTTCTGCAGGAGCCAGCCAACAGGGCTCAATCAGTCTTCCAGCACCGCTAACTGATAGCCCACAACACCTTCGGTATGGATCAGTTTAGGCAGGTAGCGCTCATCGATTTTCGAGCGCAGGCGATGGATGGCGATTTCGACCTTGTCGATGTCATTGTTGAACACCTGCGAAGCGATCAGCGTGCGTGAAATGACATCGCCCTGACGGCTGACCAGCAACTGCAGGAGTTCGAACTCCTGATCGCTCAACGAGATCCGTTGCCCGCCACGGCTAACGCGCTGGAGTGGCACGTCGATTTCCAGGTCGGCGATAGAGTAGCTGTCGGCAGTGCCGGTTGGCCCGCGTCGCAGCAAGGTCCGCACCCGGACCAGCAGTTCTTCAAGGGTAAAGGGCTTGAGCAGGTAATCATCGGCACCCAGTTCCAGCCCGCGCAGCCGGTCTTCCATGGTATCGCGGGCAGTCAGGAACAACACGGGCGTGTTGCCGCGCTGACGGACC
Organism: Pseudomonas sp. UMAB-08; assembly: GCF_900095225.1. Taxonomy (GTDB): domain Bacteria; phylum Pseudomonadota; class Gammaproteobacteria; order Pseudomonadales; family Pseudomonadaceae; genus Aquipseudomonas. Next base: position 46,592 of record NZ_LT607427.1, on the reverse strand, counting down.
AGTTGCAGCAGTTGCCAGCCATTCAGGCCCGGCAACATGGCATCGAGGATGATCAGGTCGTAGGCCTTCTCTTCAACGAAATGGCGGCCGGACAGGCCGTTTTCCGCGACGTCGACCCTAAACCCCGACTCGCCAAGCCCCTTGGCCAAGTGATTGGCGGTACTGAGATCGTTTTCCACTAACAGCAAACGCATGGTGCACCTCATTTATCGTGCGTCTAGGCTAGGCTGATTACGAGGCCGCCGCACGCAGTTTATCCAGGTCTAGAATCCTGATTTCGCCATAACTGATGTCCAGGATGCCTTGAGCCTGAAAATCGTTGAGGATTTTGTTGATGGTCTGGCGAGACATCGACAGCATTTGCGCCAACTGCTCCTGGGGCAGCTCGATCACCTCTCGCGAGCGATTGATCTCGCCATACCCTTCGGCGATCAACAGTAAGCGACAGGCCACGCGGGCGGCAGCGGGCAACAGGCTTTGCTGCTCGAGGTGAACGAACGTCAGGCGCAGCTTCTGACTCATCAACAAAGCGAAATGGCGCCAATACTGAGGCTCTTTTTCCAGCAGAGTCACCAGCGCCGACTGCGGGACCTGCAACAGAATACTGTGGGCTTCGGAAAATGCATCATAGGTGCGCGGCAGGCCGTCGAACAACGACACTTCGCCAAACCAGTAAGGCAGCTCGATCCGCGACAGCAACGTCTGCTTGCCTTGCTCGCTGACCGAGCCAATACGAATCGCGCCTTCGAGCACCGCATACAACCCGCACGGCGGATCGCCGCGCCGGAACAAGGGCTTGCCTGGCGTCAGGCGTCGCGTTTTCGCGGCATCGAGCAAGCTGTCCTGTAAACCAGCCGGCAGATTGCTGAACCAGTACCCGGTCAGCAGTCGGGTCCGCCATACGGCTCCGCTCATATGAACTCCTTAATTGCAGACTTTGTCGGGTAACAGACAAAGCCCTTTCAAATCCCGAGGCATGATCATCGTTCCACAGGAGGAATAACAATGAAAAACCTCGTTGATCATCTCAGTCAATACGCCGCCTACCATCGCGACACACGCAACATCGTCAGTCACTTTATCGGCATTCCGCTGATTGTCATTGCGGTGGCCGTGCTCCTTTCGCGCCCCGGCGCCGTGATAGGCGGCGTATGGCTTTCGCCCGCAACCCTGCTGGCGCTGGCGTCTACAGGGTTCTATTTGCGCCTGGACATGCGGTTCGGTGTGGTGATGGGCGCCCTGCTCGGCCTATCCCTTTGGCCAGGTCACATGCTCGCCGTGCAGTCGACGCTGGTCTGGCTGAGCAGCGGCGTCGGTTTGTTTGTCGTGGGTTGGGCGATTCAATTTGTCGGCCATTTTTACGAAGGGCGTAAACCGGCGTTTGTTGACGATGTGTCGGGGCTGATCGTCGGGCCCCTGTTCGTGGTGGCCGAAGCCGCGTTTTTGCTGGGGCTGCGGCAGCCACTCAAGCACGCCATAGAAGAGCGTGTCGGGCCTACCGGTGTTCGCGGGAAGAAAGCGCTGGTTTGATTGACGTCATTCGCGGATGAACTGGCTCCGCGCAGCCTGCACAGGTGAAAGGTTTGACGCGGCGTGCCTGACACGCCGCGTCAAACAAATCAGATACCCGCCTGTTTCTGCCAGACCTTCGGCTTGAAGAACAAGGTGTCCCCGCGCGTCAGACCGATCAGGCTGTCGTGGTCTTTCACCACTTCGGCTTCGATCAGTTCGCTTTGACCTTCGACCTTCAAGGTCACGCGAGTGGTGGCGCCCAACGGCCGGATATCACGCACTTCGGCCGCGTGGTGGTCTTCCAGCTCATGCCGCGACAACGACACCTCATGCGGACGGAACAGCACATGGTTATCGTCGTCCAGGTGCAGGCGGTTGGAGTCACCCAGGAAGTGGTAGACGAAATCGCTGGCCGGGTTTTCATACACCTCACCCGGTGAGCCGATCTGCTCGATCACGCCCTTGTTCATCACCACGATGCGGTCTGCCACTTCCATGGCTTCTTCCTGGTCGTGGGTCACGAAAACAGAGGTCAGGTTGATGTCTTCGTGCAGGCGCGCCAACCAGCGGCGCAGCTCTTTACGGACCTTGGCATCCAGCGCGCCGAATGGCTCATCGAGCAACAGCACTTTAGGCTCGACCGCCAACGCACGGGCCAGCGCGATACGCTGACGCTGACCGCCGGACAGTTGCTCCGGGTAACGGTCCGACAACCAATCGAGCTGCACCATGTTCAGCAGCTCATGAACCTTGACCGCAATCTGACTTTCGGTCGGACGCTGGTTTTTCGGTTTCATGCGCAGACCGAACGCGACGTTGTCGAACACCGTCATGTGGCGAAACAATGCGTAGTGCTGGAACACGAACCCGACATTGCGATCCCGCACATCGTGCCCGGAGACGTCTTCTCCGTGGAAAACGATGCTGCCCTGATCAGGGGTTTCCAGGCCGGCAATAATGCGCAACAAGGTGGTTTTGCCACAGCCTGACGGACCCAGCAGGGCCACCAGCTCACCGCTTTGAATGTCCAGATTGATTGAGTTCAGAGCCTGGAAGGCGTTGAAACGCTTGCTGACGTTACGGACTTCGATCGACATGAATTATTCCTCCGCCGCACTTTGGCGCAGACGGGTAATGCGCGACTCGCTCCACTGCTTGAGCAGCAGGATGAACAGCGCCAGGATCAGCAACAGGCTCGCCACGGCAAACGCTGCGACGTGGTTGTATTCGTTATAAAGGATCTCGACGTGCAGCGGCAGGGTGTTGGTGACGCCGCGAATGTGCCCGGAAACCACCGAGACCGCGCCAAACTCACCCATCGCCCGCGCGGTACACAGCACCACGCCGTAGATCAAACCCCACTTGATGTTCGGGACCGTGACGTGCCAGAACATCTGCCAGCCGTTGGCACCCAACAACCGCGCCGCCTCTTCTTCCTGCGTGCCTTGCTCCTGCATCAACGGGATCAGCTCGCGGGCAACAAACGGCACGGTGACGAAAATCGTTGCCAGCACGATACCCGGCAAGGCAAACACGATCTGGATGTCGTGATCCTGTAGCCACGGCCCGAACAAGCCTTGAGCGCCAAACATCAGGACGTAGACCAGACCGGCGATCACCGGTGACACCGAAAACGGCAAGTCGATCAGGGTTACCAGCATACTTTTGCCACGGAACGAGTACTTGCTCACGCACCAGGCAGCGCTGACGCCGAACACGACGTTGAGCGGTACCGAAATCAGCACGGCGATCACGGTGAGTTTGAGCGCCGACAATGCGTCCGGCTCGAAGATCGCGGAGAAGAACGCGCCCAGTCCGTTTTTCAGGCCTTGAGAGACCACAATGAACAACGGCAGCCCTAGAAACAGGATGAAAACCAGCCAGCCGAGGCCGATCAGAATCCGTCGAGACACTGCGCTGCCACGACGGGCAGCGTTGGCGGAGGCGGCAGCAGAAACAGTTGAGTAAGACATGCACGCCTCCTTAGGATGGGGTTTCGATGCGGCGCTGCAACAAGTTGATCAGCAGCAGCAAGACGAAAGAAACCATCAGCATCATCACGCCAATGGCAGTGGCGCCGGTGTAATCGTATTGATCGAGCTTGACCATGATCAGCAGCGGCAGAATCTCGGTTTTCATCGGCATGTTGCCGGCAATGAAAATCACCGATCCGTACTCGCCTACGCCACGGGCAAACGCCAGGGCGAACCCGGTCAGCCATGCGGGGAGCAGGGCCGGCACCAGAATATAGCGGAACACCTGCAACGGCCTCGCGCCCAGGCAGGCAGCGGCCTCTTCGACTTCACGCGGGATATCGGCCAACACTGGCTGCACCGTGCGCACCACGAACGGCAGCGTGACAAAGGTCAGTGCCAGGGTGATGCCAAGCGGGGTGTAGGCAATCTTGAAGCCCAAGTCCGCAGCGAACTGCCCTACCAGACCTGTCGGCGTATACAGTGCCGTCAGGGCGATACCGGCGACAGCGGTCGGCAGCGCGAACGGCAGGTCGATCATCGCATCGATAATCTTGCGCCCAGGGAAGGTGTAACGCACCAGCACCCAGGCCAGCAGTGTGCCGATCACACCATTGATGATGGCGGCATAAAATGCGGTGCCAAAGCTCAGCTTCAAGGCAGCAACCACACGCGGGGCAGTAACAATTGCCCAGAATTGATCCCACGTCAGTTGGGCAGCATGGATGAACATGGCAGCCAGCGGGATCAGCACAATCAAGCTGAGGTACACCAAGGTGTAGCCCAGCGTCAGCCCGAAGCCGGGTATGACGGGGGAAATACGACGCGACATAAAAGTCCTTGGTTAACGCACGAAGCCCGGAAATAAATCCGGGCTAAAGGCCAAACTAGGCGACACGCTTTTCAACGTAGCGCTGCACAGGCTATTGCGCCTGGTAAATCTGGTCGAACACGCCGCCATCATTGAAGAATTTCGGTTGCGCAGTTTTCCAGCCACCGAAGTCTTTGTCGATAGTCACCAGGTCCAGTTTCGGGAATTGCCTGGCATATTTGGCCGCCACTTCTGCGTTACGTGGGCGGTAGAAGTTTTTCGCGGCAATTTCCTGACCGGCCGGGCTGTACAGATGCTCCAGGTAAGCCGTGGCGATTTCACGGGTGCCTTTCTTGTCGACGTTCTTGTCGACAATCGATACCGGTGGCTCGGCCAGGATAGACAGCGAAGGTACGATAATGTCGAACTTGTCGGCACCGCCGTCTTCTTTCAGTGCCAGGAAGGCTTCGTTTTCCCACGCCAGCAACACGTCACCCTGACCATTGTTGACGAAGGTAATGGTCGAACCGCGAGCGCCGGTGTCGAGAATCGGCACATGCTTGAACAAGGCCTGCACGTATTCACGTGCCTTGGCTTCGCTACCACCGGCCTTCAGGCCATAAGCCCACGCGGCAAGGAAGTTCCAGCGCGCGCCGCCAGAGGTTTTCGGGTTCGGGGTGATGACCGACACATCATTCTTGATCAAGTCGCCCCAGTCTTTGATGCCTTTAGGGTTGCCCTTGCGTACCAGGAACACGATGGTTGAGGTGTATGGCGTGCTGGCATCCGGCAGGCGGGTTTGCCAGTTCTCGGGCAAGGTCTTGCCGATTTTCGCGATTTCGTCGATGTCGCCAGCCAGGGCCAACGTCACCACATCAGCGCGCAGACCGTCGATCACCGCACGCCCCTGCTTGCCCGAGCCGCCATGGGATTGCTGAATTTTCACGGTGTCATCAGCGTGGGTTTTCTTCCAGAAACTGATGAACTCCGCGTTGTAATCCTGGTACAGCTCGCGCGTCGGGTCATAGGACACGTTAAGCAGCTCAATGTCCTTGGCGACGGCGGAACCTGCAAAAACAGCGCTGGCAAGCGCAGCCAAGGCAAAACGACGAATAGACATGGTGAAGCTCCTGGACAATTCTTTGATTGTTGGCTTTTGCTTGGCGGGTCGAGCTCATCTCCCTGTGGGAGCTGGCGAACGCCTGGGTCCGCAGATCAACTGGTCTTGTTGTTCGGGGCCTGCAGGCGGAATTTTTCTTTGCGTTCGATCTGAACCACTTGCGCGTTATGCACAGTGATTTCCACTGCACCGAAGCGCAGGTCGCGCAACGCACTCTGAATTTCGCGCAGGATGCTTGCTTCGTCCTGGCCGTCAACACTGCGTAGAGATGCGCTCATGGTTCTGCTCCTTGATAAGAAGTGCCTGCAGTAGCGATTCGCGGGCAACTGCTTGTGGCGTGGAGGCAATCTTAGAGAGGCGCGGTTATTCTTAAAAATACTATTTAAGAATGCAGATATAACCAAAAAGAATTTAGAGGCATTTCCCGGCAAGGAAACGCATTGCGCGTTTCCAGCAACGTGACATTCGGGGACTCAGGACAACGTCACCACATGGTGTAAATCCAGCTTTTCAGTCGGCTGTGGACGACCAAACCAGTAGCCCTGGCCCTGCTCGCAATGGTTTTCCAGCAGGAAACTCGCCTGCTCGGGACGCTCGATGCCTTCGGCCAGCACCTGCATGCCCAACGTTTGCGCAAGCGCGATGATCACTCGAACGATAGCGACATCATCCTCGTCATGGGGCAAGCCGGCGATAAAGCCCTGATCGATTTTCAATTTTTGCACCGGCATGCGCTTGAGCCGCAGCAACGACGAATAGCCCGTGCCAAAGTCATCAATGGCCAGTCGCAGGCCCAACTCGCGCAGGCGATGCAGTTGCTCGATGGCCATGTCCGGGTCTTCCATAACCGCACTTTCAGTGACCTCCAGCTCCAGAAAACGCGAATCAAGCCCTGTGTCGCGAAGAACCTCCGCGACATGCTGATACAAATCACTGCGACCAAACATTCGACTGGAAACATTCACCGCGACAAATTCAAGGGTGATCCCGGCCTTTTGCCAATCACTCATCTGCTGGCAGGCGTGCTTGAGCACCCAAATGTCGATATCGGCGATCAAACCACTTTGTTCGGCAATCGGGATAAAGTCGCCAGGGGACACCAGGCCGCGTTCAGGATGCTGCCAGCGCACCAGTGCTTCGACCCCGGACATACGGCCGCTGGAGAGGTCATGTATCGGCTGATAAAACACCCGCAACTCCTCGTGCTCAATGGCGCGACGGAGTTCACTGGCCAATTCGACCCGCTGCTGCGCATGCGCGGTCAGCTCTTCGGTATATAAGGCATAACCTTCGCGGCCTTCGTTTTTAGCCTTGAACAGCGCCGAATCGGCGTTGCGCAATAGTTGCTCGGCATTCAGGGCGTCACTGGGGAACAGGCTGATACCCACGCTCGCGCTGATGAACAACTGATGGCCCTCGAACACGAACGGCTTTTTCAAACCCTCAATAACTCTTTGAGCCAGTTCTGCGGCCTGAGCCACCTGCTGGCAGTTTTCTGCCAACACGGCGAACTCATCCCCCCCGAGCCGGGCCAGAGTGATGCCGTTACCGAACAATGTATTCAGCCGCTCAGCCACAATTTTGAGGACCTGATCGCCGACGTTATGCCCAAGACTGTCGTTGATGTTCTTGAAGTGATCCAGATCGATCAGCAATAACGCACAGCCACGCTTGTTGGCCTGGGCATGCTCCAGAGCTTGCTCGGTACGGTCGGTAAACAACAGACGATTAGGCAAACTGGTCAGCGGATCGAAGTGCGCCAGGTGCACCAGTTCGCGCTGCGAACGCTTGATGGCAGAGATGTCTGAAAACACCGCCACGTAATGGCTGATTTCGCTGTTCTCGTCCTTGATGACACGGATGCTTTGCCATTGCGGAAAAATCTCGCCGTTTTTACGACGGTTCCAGATCTCGCCGCTCCATTGACCGCTGGCGTTCAACGCCTGAAACATGGTCTGGTAGAAATCAGGCCCGTGGCGGCCAGACTTGAATTTTTTCGGGTTAAGCCCGAGCACTTCGTTTTCCTGGTAACCGGTAATTTCCATGAAGGCCCGGTTCACATGCACGATCGAACCTTGCTTGTCAGTGACCACGACGCCTTCGCGCGTGCAATCGAACACCGCCTCCGCTTGGCTCAAGCGCTCCTGGTCCTGCTTTTTCAGCCCTGCGCGCGCAGCCGCGGCCATACAGCCGAGGAGCCGGGTACGGGCGAAAAAAATCAGCACGGCGCTGAAAATCAGCCATGCGTAGGCATTCACCAACTGCCATTGGTCGAAACTAGCCTGATCCTGGATCAGATGCCGGAGCGAGGCATTGCTGATCTCAAGCCACAAAGCCGACACCAGCGCGTAGAGCAGGGCCGTCCGCAGCGCATTGCGAGAAGAAACTGACATAAAATTAAAAAAAACCTTACGGAATGCGCGGATTATAGGGTAGAAACATCCGGCGACTCATATCTAAAAGTGCGACTGGTTTTATCAGCTGAGTCAGTGATAATGCCTGCTGCTGCTTTTATATTCATCGAGCATTTTTGAGGGCAACACATTTTATGTGGAACAACGGTCTTCTTGATCTATCAGTTTGGCAACTGGTGGTAGCCATCCTGTTGATGACCCATGTGACCATTGTCGGCGTCACGGTCTATCTACATCGCTACTCTGCCCACCGTTCACTGGAACTCAACGCCGGGCTCAAACATTTTTTCCGCTTCTGGCTGTGGCTGACCACTGCCCAGAACACGCGTGAGTGGACCGCCATTCACCGCAAGCATCACGCCAAATGCGAAACCGTCGATGATCCGCACAGCCCAGTGATCAAAGGACTGTCTACTGTACTGCGCAAAGGCGCAGAATTATATCGCGCTGAAGCAGAGAATCCGGACACACTTCGCATCTACGGTAAAAACTGTCCAGACGACTGGATCGAGCGCCACTTGTACACGCGTTTCCCGATTCTGGGAATCTCGATAATGGCGGTGATCGACCTCGCGTTGTTCGGCGTGATCGGTATCACCGTCTGGGCGATACAGATGATGTGGATTCCCTTCTGGGCCGCTGGCGTCGTCAATGGTCTTGGTCATGCCGTGGGCTACCGTAATTTCGAGTGCCGTGACGCGGCGACCAATCTGGTGCCATGGGGCATCCTGATCGGCGGCGAAGAGCTGCATAACAACCATCACACCTACCCGAACTCAGCCAAGCTGTCGGTCAAGAAGTGGGAATTCGACATGGGCTGGGCCTGGATCAAGGTCTTCAGCTTCTTCCGCCTGGCCAAGGTTCAGCGCGTCGCGCCTATCGCCCACCGGGTTGAAGGCAAGGGTCATGTGGACATGGATACCGCCATGGCGATCCTCAACAATCGCTTTCAGATCATGGCCCAGTACCGCAAATTGGTGATCGCGCCGCTGGTCAAACAAGAGCTGGCCAAGGCCGATGCGTCGGTACGTCATCAGTTCCATCGCGCCAAACGCCTGCTCTCTCGAGAAACCAGCCTGCTTGAAGACAAACACCATTTGCACATACAGACCATGCTCGAACACAGCCAGGCACTGAGAGTGATCTACGAGAAGCGTCTGGCACTGCAACATATCTGGCTAAAAACCAGCACCAACGGTCACGACATGCTCGCCGCGATTAAAGAGTGGGTCCATGAAGCCGAAGCCAGTGGCATCCAGTCACTGCGTGATTTCGCCAGCCAACTGAAAACCTACTCGCTACGGCCTGTCGCCGCCTGACACCGTTGATCGGCGCGCCCCGCCCGGGAGCGCGCCTGCTGGAACTTCATCTCCTACTTTCTATCTGAATGAATAGCTCACTATTTCGGTGGGTTCACTTGTGGCTGTGCGCCGCACATCTTCTAGAGATGCAGTGCTCATGGACAGACAGACACCCTTTAACCAGCCGTCCCCCACCGATCTGCCGCCCTCCGCGGAAACCCTCCTGGCGTTGATGCACGCCCAAGCAGAAGTCGCACGCCTGAGCGAGCGCGAACAGCTTTTCAGTTCGCTGCTGGTCAGCGTCAACGCGGTGTTATGGGCGTTCGATTGGGAAACCCAGCAAATGATTTACGTCAGCCCGGCCTATGAGCAGATTTTCGGACGCTCGGCCGGCCTGCTGCTCGCCGACTACAACGAGTGGCGCGACAGCATTTACCCCGACGACCTGGACTACGCCGAACGCAGCCTGACCCAGGTGCTGGACAAGGGTGCCATCGAAGACCGCGAATACCGGATCATCCGTTCAGACGGGCAGGTTCGCTGGCTGAGTGACAAATGCTTTATCAGTCGCCAGGAACGCGGACAGCGCCTGATTGTGGTGGGTATCGCCGAAGACATTACCGAAAAGAAGCAGCTTGAAGGTGAGCTTCAACGTCTCGCCACCACTGACGTACTGACCCAGAGCAGTAACCGTCGGCATTTTTTCGAATGCGCTCAGCATGAATTCGAACAGGCTCGCTTGCAGGGAACACCCTTGGCGTTTTTGCTCCTGGACATCGATGATTTCAAGCTGGTCAACGATACATACGGCCATCAGGAAGGCGACCAGGTACTACAACGTATCGCCGAGAGTGGACGTTCGGCACTGCGTCGAGGCGATGTGTTCGGACGTATCGGCGGGGAAGAGTTTGCCGCCGTGCTCCCAGGGTGCTCACCGGACATGGCCAAGCAAATCGCCGAACGGCTGCAACGGGAAATCCAGCGCTTGAGCTTCCAGTGCAACAACACGGCATTCGGCATCACCGTCAGTCAGGGCCTGACCAACCTGCGCGACGACGACCCTGGCCTGGAAGTTCTCTACGCACGGGCCGATGCTGCGATGTACCAAGCCAAGCGTCAGGGCAAGAATCAGATTGTTTTGGTCTGAAGGTTTTCTGCGCCAGATGCAGTCCTTTCGCGAACTCATTGGCGAAAACGGCTTGTCGACCAACAAAGGCTTACGCCTTGCGCAACCGCCCCAGCTCCGATGCCCCGACCTTCAGTAAGCGGGCCGATTTGCTGTTGGCCAAGGCCTCAACGCCCTCTTCCGGGCCGAGCAGCGCCAGTTGCGCCGCCACGTTCATCGCCAGGGCTTCGCGCGAGTAGACGCCGCCACCGAAGTGATAGACCGCCGCAATCAACTCACGCAGCTCCAGCGGCAAGCGCCAACGTGTGCGCAGTGCCGAGCCGAACCCCGCACCGAATTGCGCCAACGACTCGCTGACCGCCGTCTCATCCAGCTCACCGCCGGCCAGCATCCAGTCCTGCAAGCAACGCAACACCGTCAAATCCCCCAGACTGTGCAGCAACCCGGCACAGAAACAACGCTCCTGGTCCAGGTCGAGCAACCGCGCGAGCGAGCGTGCATATTCAGCCGTGCTACGCGATTGCTCCCAAAAACGCTGGGCGTGGGTGATCAGCCCTTTGTCCGTCAGCCTCGCCCCGCGCTTCATGGCGAGGCCAAGGAGCAGATTGACGCTCTGCGTCGGGCCCAGCGCCTGCAGCGCCTGCGGCAAGGTCTGTACGCCTTTGCCCAGGTGCTGCGCCGCACTGTTAGCGGCAGCGATCAATACTGCCGTGATATGTGGGTCAGCACGCAGTTCTTGCTCCAGCAGCTTCAAATCCGCGCCGGTCGCACCTTGACTGCTCCTCAGCGCCTTATGCACATCCACCCACAAGGGCGCGCCATCCGCGCTTTCCCGGCGACTTTCGAGGAACTGCGACAAGCTCAAACCAGGTGCCAATGCCGGAATCTCAACAGCGACCGGCTCACTCGCTTGAAGCAATAAATCCTCCAGGCGTTGACGCAGACCGTCCATATTCAAGGGCTTGGTCAAGTAAGCCGTGGGGGCCAGCGGCAATGCCTCGCGCACACTGGCGCTGTCATTGCGGCTACTCAGCAGGATAAAAGGCAACGCTGGCTGACGACGCTGTTGACGCACCCCGCGCAGCAGGCTCAAGCCATCGGAGCCCGGCAGCTCCCAACCGGCAATCACCAGATCGGGTTGCTGATGACTCAACCAGTCTTGCGCCTCCAACCCTTCGGAGCACACCTTCAGATCAGCATCACTGCGCACACTCAGGACTAATTCGGTCAGCATGTCGCGCACCCAAGGGTCAGCCTCGGCGATCAAAACACGGGGTGCAGTGGGCAGTTCAACAACGGTCATTCCAAACTCTCCGACAGCGATACCCGCACTTTATCCAAACAAACCGTGGGGATATAGCCGCGAAGCGCAAATGCTTGTCCTAAAACAAGAAAAACCCGCCGAAGCGGGTTTTTTTGTTTACTGACTCACATTTATGCGAGTTCGGCGAAGCACTCTTCGATGATCGCCAGACCTTTGTCCAGCAACTCGTCAGGAGCCGTCAGCGGGACCAGAACGCGCAGCACGTTGCCGTAAGTACCGCACGACAGCAGGATCAGACCCTTGTCGCGCGCTTTGGCTACAACCTGAGCCACAGCAGCGGCGTTAGGCTTGTGCGGGTCGCCGCCTTCGAACAGCTCGACAGCGATCATTGCGCCCAAGGCACGAACGTCACCGATCACCGGGTACTTGGCTTGAATAGCACGCAGGCCCGTTACCAGACGCTCGCCAACCGCTTTGCAACGGTCCAGCAGGTGCTCTTCTTCAAACACTTCCAACACGGCCAGTGCAGCAGCACAAGCAACCGGGCTACCGGCATAAGTGCCACCCAGGCCGCCTGGAGCGATGGCGTCCATGTACTCGGCTTTGCCGCACACGCCAGCCAACGGGAAACCGCCAGCAATAGACTTGGCGAACGTGGTCAGGTCGGCAGAAACGCCCATCTGTTCCATTGCGAAGAACGTACCGGTACGGCCAGCGCCCGTTTGTACTTCGTCCGCGATCAGCAGAATGCCGTGCTTGTCGCACAGGGCACGCAGGCGAACCATGAACTCTTTCGGCGCGACGTAGAAACCACCTTCGCCCTGAACGGGTTCAATGATGATTGCAGCGATGTCACGTGGCTCGGCGTCATTTTTGAAGATGCGCTCGATGCTGGCGATGGAGTCGTCAACCGTCACGTCATGCAGTGCGCACGGGTACAGCGCGCGGAAGATGCCGCCTGGCATCAGGCCCATGCCGGCCGAGTAAGGCACGACTTTACCGGTCAGACCCAGGGTCATCATGGTACGGCCGTGGTAAGCGCCAGTGAACGCGATGATGCCGGCACGGCCAGTGGCGGCGCGGGCAATTTTCACAGCGTTTTCTACCGCTTCGGAACCGGTGGTGACCAGCAGGGTTTTCTTCTCGAAATCACCTGGCACCTTGGCGTTGATCTTTTCGCACAGCTCAACGTACGGTTCGTAGGCCAATACCTGGAAGCAGGTGTGGGTCAGCTTGGTCAGTTGTTCTTGCACGGCCGCGATAATTTTCGGGTGCAGGTGACCGGTGTTCAGTACCGCGATACCACCTGCGAAGTCGATGAACTCACGACCTTCAACGTCGGTAACAGTAGCGTTCTTGGCGGAAGCCGCGAAGATCGGGTGGATCTGGCCCACGCCGCGCGGAACAGCGGCATTGCGGCGTTGCATCAAGGATTCGTTGGTCTGGCTCATAATGTCCTCATTCACCGCTCATCGGGCGGCGTCGTTCAAGGATTAAGCAGTCGGGTGGCAGTTGCAGCAGCATACGATGATCGACTGCTGCAACGTTCCAACTACAGGTGAAATTACGTGTCGCTACTGTGCTGACAGAATTAGATGCCCAGGCACAGGTACTTGATTTCCAGATAATCTTCGATGCCGTACTTCGAGCCTTCACGGCCCAAACCCGACGCCTTGATGCCGCCAAACGGCGCGACTTCGTTGGAGATCAGGCCAGTGTTAACGCCAACCATGCCATATTCCAGCGCCTCGGAAACACGGAACACGCGGCTAAGGTCACGGGCGTAGAAGTACGACGCCAGACCGAATTCGGTGTCGTTGGCCATCGCGATCACTTCGTCTTCATCTTTGAAGCGGAACAGCGGAGCCAGCGGGCCGAAGGTTTCTTCCTTGGACACAGCCGCATCTTTAGATACGTTGACCAGAATGGTCGGCTCGAAGAAGTTGCCTTCCAGGCTGTTGCCGCCAGCCAGTACGGTCGCGCCTTTGCTGATGGCGTCAGCGATGTGTTCCTTGACCTTGGCCACGGCTTTTCCGTCGATCAACGGGCCAGTGGTGGTGCCGACTTCCAGTCCGTTACCGATCTTGAGCTTGGACACCGCGACTTTCAGCTTCTCGGCGAACGCGTCATAGACGGCGTCCTGCACGTACAAGCGGTTGGCGCAAACGCAGGTCTGACCGTTGTTACGGTATTTGGAGATGATTGCACCTTCGACCGCCTTATCCAGATCGGCGTCGTCGAACACGATGAACGGCGCGTTGCCGCCCAACTCCAGGGACACTTTCTTGATGTCCTTGGCGCATTCGGCCATCAGTTGGCGACCGACTTCAGTCGAGCCCGTGAAGGACAATTTACGCACGATCGGGTTGCTGGTCAGCTCGCCGCCGATGTCGCCAGCACTGCCGGTGACAACACTGAACACACCATTCGGGATGCCAGCGCGGTGCGCCAGCTCAGCCAACGCCAGCGCCGAGAACGGAGTCTGCGAAGCCGGCTTCAGCACCATGGTGCAGCCAGCAGCCAACGCCGGGCCCGCTTTACGGGTAATCATCGCTGCCGGGAAGTTCCACGGCGTAATCGCCGCCGTCACGCCGATGGGCTGTTTGATCACAATCAGACGCTTGTCTGGCTGGTGACCCGGAATCACATCACCATAGATGCGCTTGGCTTCTTCAGCGAACCACTCGAGAAACGACGCGGCGTAAACGATTTCGCCCTTGGCTTCAGCCAGCGGCTTACCCTGTTCCAGGGTCATCAGGCGAGCGAGGTCATCCTGGTTTTCGATAATCAGTTCGAACCAACGACGCAGCTTGTTCCCACGGTCCTTGGCGGTCAACGCACGCCAGGCCGGCAGGGCCTTGTTAGCAGCTTCGATCGCACGGCGGGTTTCAACAGCACCCATCTTCGGAACAGTCCCGAGGATCTCATTGGTAGCCGGGTTGTTCACCTTGATCGTCTGACCATTGTCCGCATCCAGCCAAACGCCATCAATGAAGGCTTGCTGACGGAACAATTGGGTGTCTTTAAGCTGCATGTCGGTCTCCTAAACAGCACCGCGCACGCGCGGAGCGAATTTTTTTGTTTGTTCAAAGGCGCCTATAAAGGCTGCCGTCAGGAAATCATTCACCGTACTCAAGCACAAATAGCGCACTGATCGTAGAACGTGCGGTTCAGCACCCAGCCAAAAGCGTTTGAAATCTCAAACGAATCCTAGGGTCTGCGGGGGTAAAGGACAATAGTCTGTTCGAAAAAAAGAACGAAAACGGAGTTTTGCCGATTAATTTCAGATCAACGTCACATTCACACCCTGTTACGTGCGAAATCAACAACAGCACTCGCCAGCATGGACGCCCGCCAGCCAGATGAGTATCATGGCGCCCGCATTGCACCAGTAGCTCAGCTGGATAGAGTACTGCCCTCCGAAGGCAGTGGTCGTGGGTTCGAATCCCGCCTGGTGCACCAAATAGCAGTCTAGACCTGTCTCAGACAGTCTACGAAACACCCCAAGAAGCCCGCCCCGTGCGGGCTTTCTTGTTTTCGTCTTGCTACCGATTGACTGTAGGAGCTGCCGAAGGCTGCGATCAGTCGATATCGCGAAGGTCGTTCCGATCTTACCCCCTGAAACTCCGGAAACCACAACTCGGGCATTTTCAGGTAGTTTCATTCTTCGTTGTCATTCATCACCCGTTTTGTTTTTCTCGGCTGTCGTGGGCTCGGCCAGCGTCTTCACCACTGCATCGAAATCACTCACAAACACCCGGTCCCTCTCACAGCACCACCCCCTGTTCTGCAAGCCATGCACGGCCGGCCTCGGTGGTTCGATAGGCCTGTTGCGGGTGATTGATCACTTCGGGGTGCACGTATTCCAGCAAGCCTTGCTGTTCACGCAGCGGGTTTACATGCCCGGTCTTCAGCGGGACCACTTGCCTGTTTAATTGCCTGGCCAATTGCTCGGCGCTTTGCGGACGGATGGCGCAAAGCCAGAGTATTAATGGGCGCAGCTTTTCCTTGCGTGGCTTGGGCGAGAGCGCAGCAATGGCAGCAAGCAGTGGCGGTGGTAGCTCACTCGTATCTGCACCGAGGTCACTCGCATTTGCACCGAGGTCACTCGCATTTGCGCCGGGGTCACTCGCATTTAGGGTTGAAGTCGCATTGAGCTCGCACGGCGAGGAGGCCTGCGGCGCGTCAAAAAGCGGGAGTACTGGCAATTCGGCGAGTTGATAGTAAGTGGAAGGTCCGCCGCCGCCCTTCACCAGCAAGCCGCGATCATGATGCAGTCGCCGCAGCGTTTGGCTGGCCGCCAGAGTATCGAGCCCGCTGATGGCCCGTAGCGCGGCATTATCCACCGCGCCGGTTTCCGCCGCCAATATCAACGCTTTGGCCTCGTCGTCTGTCAGGTGTAGATGGCTGAACTGATGCAGCCAGCGTAACTGTTCCTCTCCCAATAGCTGATGAAGCAGGTAGATAGCCGTAAACTGGTTTTCCAACTGATGGCTGCTGAACACCGGGGCCGTCAATCCCAATTCCTGAAGCAGGCGGCGCATGGTGCGGATACCGGTGCCTTTAGTTTCGGCAAAATCCAGGTCATAGAGCACGCTGGCAATCACCGGATTGCGCAACAGCGATCCCATTTCACCCAGCATCGCCGTAGGTTTGAGTGAGTAGCCCGCGTTGCGGATTTCCAGTCGATTGCTGTAACGCACCACGAGTGTCGGCTGGTTTACCTGATAGTCCCGGTGCATCAGAGCGTTCACAACAGCCTCGCGAATCACCTTCTGCGGCAGCAGCGGCTGATCAGAGCGCTGCGTTTCTCCCTCGCGCAAACGAAAATGCCGGGGCATATCGTCGAGAATTGTTGCTTCCAGCCGCGCTATCAACCGAATCAGCGGCTCACGAAAATCCTGGGTCGTCGCAAAACGTTGCGACGGATCCTGTACCCACTGCACACCCTGAATGCGCACATAATCCACCCGTACTGCGGGTAGAAGACGACGCAGGGACAGTGGCTTACCTAACAGCAGCAAACCCGCAACATTGGGTCGCCAATGACCATCGACTCGCTTGACCAGATTCAGCGCACGCAGCATTTCCTCATCGGTAGCCAGCAATTCCTCGGCCTGCGGGCGCACCCGTGCGCGCAACTGGCGATACAGCGAAATCGCACCAACATCCAGGTCATCCCACTCGGCGTCCGGGAGGACAACCTGCTCGAAACTCAACCCTGACTTGGCCAGTAGCAACGGTTCAAGCTCTTGTTGCGAACACTCGTAGTCACCATTGAGCCTACGCCGCCAGACGCCTGTCTTACGCTTGTTTTTGCTGTCGAACTTGCCCTTGAACACACAGGGCTTCGCCGCCGCATCCAGCTCTGGCACGTAAACCGCAACGACCCGTTTATCTTCCAGCAATGCTGTCTCGCATTGCACCGGAATTGGCGTCTCGAACTGCTCGCGACAATTGCACTGAATATCATTCAGCAGCTTATCGATATCGGCCACGCCTTCAAGCCAGAACTTATCATCCAGCTCGTTCGGCTCGCACACGCCCAGCAGCAGATAACCGCCACCCAATCCAGGCTCGTTGGCGAAAGCACAGATGGTCTGCATCACCGAGCTGCCGACCTGCCCGGCACGCTTGGCTTCGATGCGCGGATGCTCGTCAAGTGCGCGCAGCTCTGCAAGCAGGGACTCCACGGATTGCATCAACATAGTGCACCTGCGAAATGGTCCGCCACACGTTCGATTGACGCCTGGGCATGCGCTACGGCATGAAGGACGTTGTGAGGGACTACAGGCTGCATGAGAGGTCCTATTACGACGGTTTGAGAAGGGCTAAGCGAGCGCGATACACGAACGATAACAGAGGCACGACTTCAACTCCGGCACCATCGCTAACGTGAGCGTCTTACCTATTCGGAAATCAAACGCTGGACGGCGCCTAATCGACATAGTCGAACTCCTCCTCCCCTGACTTGACTACCGCCTTTGCTCGACACATTCTTCAGGTACACCCACGACTCCTGAAGGAACGAGAGAGCATGAAACTGGAAACCATGGCTATCCACGCTGGCTATAGCCCCGACCCGACAACTAAAGCAGTAGCGGTGCCGATCTACCAAACCGCATCCTACGCATTCGACGATACACAGCATGGTGCCGACCTGTTTGACCTGAAAGTCGCAGGCAATATTTACTCGCGCATCATGAACCCTACCAACGACGTGCTCGAAAAGCGCGTTGCCGCCATGGAGGGCGGTGTCGGTGCCTTGGCGGTGGCCTCTGGTATGGCCGCTATTACTTATGCGATCCAGACCGTGGCCGAAGTCGGTGACAATATTGTCTCGGTGGCCAAGCTTTATGGCGGGACTTACAACCTGCTGGCGCATACCCTGCCGCGCTTTGGTATCCAGACGCGTTTCGCTGCCCATGACGACATCGCGGCGCTTGAGGCGCTGATCGATGACAAGACCAAGGCGGTCTTCTGCGAATCCATTGGCAACCCGGCCGGCAATATTATTGACCTTCAGGCACTGGCCGATGCCGCCCACCGGCATGGTGTGCCGCTGATCGTCGATAACACCGTTGCCACGCCCATCCTTTGCCGCCCCTTCGAGCACGGTGCCGATATCATCGTGCACTCGCTGACCAAGTACATCGGCGGACACGGGACCAGCATCGGCGGCATCGTCGTCGACTCCGGCAAATTCCCATGGGCTGACAACAAAGAACGTTTCCCCCTGCTGAACACGCCTGACCCGTCCTACCACGGCGTGACCTACACCGAAGCCTTCGGCCCAGCAGCCTTCATCGGCCGCTGCCGGGTAGTGCCACTGCGCAACACGGGTGCTGCATTGTCGCCTTTCAACGCTTTCCTGATCCTGCAAGGCCTGGAAACGCTTGGGCTGCGCATGGAGCGCCACACAGAAAATGCGCTCAAAGTCGCCCACTATCTCAATGCTCATGACCAAGTAGCCTGGGTGAAATACGCCGGGTTACCTGACCATCCAGAGCATGCACTTGCTCTACGTTATACCGGCGGCAAGCCTGCATCGATCCTGTCGTTCGGCATCAAGGGCGGACAGGAAGCCGGGGCACGCTTTATCGATGCCTTGAAACTGGTGGTGCGCCTGGTCAACATCGGTGATGCCAAATCACTGGCCTGCCATCCTGCTTCCACCACTCACCGCCAGTTGAACGACGAAGAGCTGGAAAAAGCCGGCGTACCGAGGGACATGGTCCGACTCTCCATCGGCATCGAACATTGCGACGATATCCTCAGCGACCTCTCCCAAGCCCTGGAGGCTGCGGTTCTCCGGTAACTTTTTGAAGCTGAGGACTGGCGCCTGGCGCCTGGCGTCAGTCCAGGAGCTCAAAAACGAATAACCCCATCAAGGTGACTTGAGCCGTTCAAGGCCTGACGGGATTTCCGTCAAGCGGACGAAGCATCAATCACGTTTGCAGGTATTAAGGCCCAGCAGTGAATAGGCTGGGCAGAAGCGGAAGATGCCGGTCGCCAGTGGTACTACGCCAATCCAGCCCCACACGCCAATGGCGCCGGACACTGTCAGTCCGATGAGAATAATGCCCAGTGCGACGCGCAGCGCGCGGTCGATGGTTCCAACGTTTGCGTTCATGATGATCTCCCGATCAATGTGCGCGCCGGGCTTCCAGCGCGGTGAATAACAGCATGCCGACCAGCATGGCCAACACGAAAACAAATGCTTGCCAGTGTGCCGTCAGCAGAAGGACGACTGCCGGTCCCGGGCATATCCCGGCGATGCCCCAACCAATACCGAACAGCAGGCTGCCACCGATCAAGCGCACATCCAGCTCGCGTTTGACGGGCAACTGCATCGGCGCCCCCAGCAACGATTTCGATTGTTTGCCGGCCCAGCTGAACGGCACGCTCGCCACGGCGATGGCGCCGACCATCACAAACGCCAGCGACGGATCCCAAGCGCCTGCCAGATCGAGAAACCCCAGCACTTTGCCCGGGGTGGCCATACCGGCGAGCAAGAGGCCGATACCAAATAGCAGGCCGGCAATAAAGGCTGTCAGTTTGCGCATGGTTAGCTCCCGAGAAGATGACGCAGAACAAAGACGGTAATGAATCCCGCGAACATGAAGGTGATGGTGGCCGCGATGGAGCGCGGGGAGCGCCGGGAAATCCCGCACACCCCGTGCCCACTGGTGCAGCCCGACCCGTAGCGGGTGCCGACGCCCACCAGCAGCCCCGCCACCGCCAGGCCAAACCAACCGCTTTTGAACGCTATCAGCGGCAAGGCGGCAAACAGTCCCCACACCAGCGGCGCAATCAATAGACCCAGAAGGAAGAGTGCCTTTTCGCTGCGGCCTTCGCTGCCGGGCTGTAGAAGGCTGCCGAGCAGGCCGCTGATCCCGGAAACCCGTCCATTGGCCAGAACAAACAGGCTGGCGGCCAATCCGATCAGTGCGCCTCCGGCCAACGAAGTCCAGGGCGTGAAATTTAACCAGTCGATCATCATTGCGCCTCTCCGGTGCAGCAGGTTGTATCAGCAGTATTGCTGCTGCTCATCATTCTGAATGGCCTCAAGCAAAAATCCTCAATGCACTGAGCGCCAGCATCAGTGCGGCGATCCCCCCAACGATTGCAAACATCTGCTGCAGCCGTGGCCCGGCAAGGTAACCGGCGATCTGGCGACCGGCGATCAGGCCGAGCACCGCGCCACCCGCGAAAGGTGCCCCGACGGACCAGTACATCACGCCGGCCAACGTGGCCGTTGCGACGCTGCCTGCCGAGACTAGTGCGATCACGGCCAGGGAGGTGGCGACGACGCTTTTCATGTCCAGATTGGTATAACGCGTCAGCGCCGGGATGATCACAAATCCCCCACCCACGCCCAGCAAGCCTGAGAGCAAACCCGAGAGCATGCCGGTAAACGCCAGCGCGCGAGCGCAAGGCAAGGTCCAGCGCAGGCGGCCTTGCAGAGGATTGAGCACGCACGGCAGGACCTCTGCGCGCGGTGCGGCATGACCATGACGCAGCTCGCGCAGGGCGGTAGTGAATATGCGTGTGCTTACATAGAGAAGCAGCGCAGAAAAAGCCAAGGTCAGCGGCAGGTTTGGCAGACGATGCGCCAGCCATAGGCCTAACGGCGCCACAACAATACCGATGCCCGCGATAAACGCAGCGGCTCGGTACCGAACCACGCCTTGGCGCAAACCGAGCAATGCACCGACCCCGGCGGCCAGACCCACGGCCAGCAGCCCTATCGGTGCGGCTTGCACCATCGACAGGCCCAGGCCGAAGACCAAAAGAGGGACGGCCAGAATGCCACCGCCTGCCCCGGTCAACGCCAGAATCGCCCCGATGATTGCGCCTAGCCCAATCCCGAGCAGACTGTGCTCATTCATTTTTGCGCCTTAGTCCGTATTCAAATCGCGTTAAGCGGAATTTTCAGATAACGGACGCCATTGTCTTCGGGCTCTGGCAAATAGCCGCTGCGCATATTGATCTGCACCGAAGGCAAGATAAGGACAGGCATTTCCAGAGTGGCGTCGCGAGCTTCGCGCATCTTCACAAAGGCATCCTCATCGACGCCTTCGTGTATGTGGATATTGCTGGCGCGCTGTTCCGCGACGGTCGTCAGGTACTTGAGTTCGCGGCCATTGGGCAAGTAGTCATGGCACATGAACAGATGGGTCTGTGGAGGCAGACTCAGGATCTTTTTGATCGAGCGATACATCGTTCGTGCGTCGGCACCCGGAAAATCACACCGTGCAGTGCCGTAGTCCGGCATGAACAGGGTATCGCCCACGAACGCGACGGTTTCGCCCTCGACTTCGACGACATAGGTCATGCACGCCGGTGTATGCCCCGGTGTGTGTATCGCTTTGGCCTGCAGCGAGCCAATGCTGAAGCGCGCGCAATCATCGAGCAGTACATCGAACTGACTGCCATCGCGGGCAAAATCGCTGCCGGCATTGAAGAGCTTGCCGAACACTTCCTGCACGACGGTTATCAGGCTACCGATGGCGATTTTTCCGCCGAGCGTTTTCTTCAGGTAGGCCGCGGCGGAAATATGGTCGGCGTGCACATGGGTTTCCAGTATCCACTCTACCGATGCGCCCAGCTCACGAACCCGCGCGACCAATTGATCGGCCGAATCGGTACGGGTGCGTCCTGACTTAGGGTCGTAATCGAGCACGCTGTCGATCAGCGCGCACTGCTTCGTCGCGCGGTCCAGCACCAGGTAACTGACTGTCCACGTATGGCTGTCGAAGAACGCTTCTACCTGCAGTTGGTCACCGATGATCACTGCTGCTCTCCTGATGATGGGGTGACACGCGACTGGCCACCTGTATTCATCTCAATAAGCATGCCAATTTTCTTTTATCTGAATAAACTGACAACCAGCTGTTTTTATTGAGTTTTATTTATACGCCAAGCTGGGAATGGCACGAACTGGCAGTACCTATGGCAGTGTTTTGGCAGTCAGTGGCAGCTTATGGCAGTATCTTGCGCATTACGCCAATCCTGCGCTCGACTGAAGGGGCTGACATGTCCACATCCCGCACTGATATTTCCAGCCCGAACGTGCAAGCGCTGGTGTCGTATCTCGAACACGAAAAACAGCCGACCATCATTCTGGACACCGACTACAACATCATAGCCGCCAACCCGGCGTATCAGCGTCAGTTCGGCGTCAAAGGCAAGCCTCATATCGGCGCCAAGTGCTATCGCGTATCGCATCAGTTTTCGGTTCCCTGTGATCAGGCCGGCGAGCATTGTCCGATGCGCAAAGCCCATGCGTCTCACGCCCCGGAGCGCATGTTGCACATCCACCACACGCCGCGCGGCCCGGAGCATGTCGATGTCGAACTGCGCCCCATTATTGATGAGCAGGGCGATGTGGTTGCTTATGTCGAGCGCCTCAGTACCGTCGTCGCCGCCTCAGTCCAGCCGCAACAGAACGGTCTTGTCGGCAGTTCGGGTGCGTTCAAGGACGCGTTGACTGCATTGCAACGCGCAGCCCCGTCGCAAATCCCGGTATTGCTCCAGGGCGAGTCGGGCACGGGCAAGGAGCTTTTTGCCCGCGCGCTGCACGCCAGCAGCCCACGCGCCAACGGTCCGCTGGTGGTGGTCGATTGCACCGGGCTTACCGAGTCACTCCTTGAAAGCGAGCTGTTCGGTTATGAGAAGGGGGCGTTTACCGGCGCCACGCAACGCAAGATTGGCTTGGCGGAAACGGCGCATGGCGGCACGCTCTTCCTCGACGAAATCGGTGAAGTCCCCTTGGCGATGCAGGTCAAACTTCTACGGCTGATCGAGTCCGGCAGTTTTCGCCCAGTCGGTAGTTTAAGAACCGTGCATTCTGATTTTCGACTAGTCTCGGCCACCCATAAACCGCTCAAGGAAATGGTCGCGGCAGGCAGCTTCCGGCAGGACCTCTACTACCGGATCAGTGCCTTTCCGATTCACTTACCGTCGTTGCGAGAGCGCCGCGAAGATTTGCCGCTGTTGATCAACACCCTGTTGCAGCGACTGGCCGGCGTGGCGGCGCCCATTGTCGACGATCAGGCGATGCAGCTGCTGAGCCGCTACGCCTATCCGGGCAACATTCGGGAGTTACGCAATATTCTCGAGCGGGCGCGACTGTTCGCCGATGACAGCGTGATACGGGCTAAAGACCTGCCAGCAGAACTGCGCGACCCTGGCGAGAAAACAGTGCCCGTCATGCGCCGTCGTGGGCAGGCGGACCTGGAACGACTGGCGCAGGTGGCCAGCGCCTTTCAAGGCTCACGCAGTGAACTGGCCCAGGCGTTGGGGTTGAGTGAGCGAACGCTCTATCGCCGTCTTCGCGCCAGGCATGAGTGAGTAACGCCGCCGTCCGGGTGTGACGTTCCGTCACTCCCTTCGCTGCCAAAAGTATTGATCTGGATCAATATTAGCCGCCTTTGCCGTCGGGACAATTCCGCCATCCCTGCGAGTACCCGTCATGCCAGGCCCCTTCGATTTTCTAAAAAAACCATTAATGAAGGAAATTGGCCTGATATTGCTTATCAAGCTCGTCTTGTTGTTGGGGATCCGAAGCATCTGGTTCAGCGCTCCGGTTGAGGTCATGGATGACGGCGTCAAAGTAGGCCAACACGTGCTTGGCCCCCCTCCCGCACTTCCTGAGAAGAATCCCCAATGATCTCGGAATCAGTCGTCGACTTATCTCGACTGCAATTCGCCATGACGGCGCTGTATCACTTTCTGTTCGTCCCTCTGACCCTCGGCTTGACCTTCCTCCTGGCCATCATGGAGTCGGTCTATGTGATGACCGGCAAGCAGGTCTACAAGGACATGACCCGCTTTTGGGGCAAGCTGTTCGGCATCAACTTCGCCCTGGGCGTCACCACCGGCCTGACCATGGAGTTCCAGTTCGGCACCAACTGGGCGTACTACAGCCATTACGTCGGTGACATTTTCGGCGCCCCGCTGGCGATTGAAGGCTTGATGGCGTTCTTCCTCGAATCGACCTTCATCGGTCTGTTCTTTTTTGGCTGGGATCGCCTGACCAAAGTGCAGCATCTGGGAGTTACCTGGCTGGTCGCAATCGGTTCGAACATGTCGGCATTGTGGATCTTGATCGCCAACGGCTGGATGCAAAATCCGGTCGGCGCAGAGTTCAACTTCACCACTATGCGGATGGAGCTGACCAGTTTCAGCGCCTTGCTGTTCAACCCCGTGGCACAGGTCAAGTTCGTCCATACCGTTGCGTCCGGTTACGTGACCGGCGCGATTTTTGTCTTGGCTATTTCGAGCTGGTACCTGCTCAAGGGCCGCGACATCGGGTTCGCGCGGCGCTCCTTTGCCATCGCATCGGCTTTCGGTATGGCGTCGATTTTTTCGGTGATCATTCTGGGCGACGAGTCCGGGTATGAAATCGGCGATGTTCAAAAAACCAAGCTCGCGGCGATTGAGGCCGAGTGGGATACCGAGTCCGCACCTGCAGCCTTTACCCTGTTCGGGCTGCCGAACCAGGCCGAGCAACGTACCGATTACGCGGTGAAAATCCCTTATGTCATGGGGATTATTGCCACGCGCTCGCTGGACACGAAGGTGACAGGCATCAAGGACCTGGTTGCCCAGCATCAGGTACGGATTCGCAATGGCATGGTTGCTTATGACCTGCTTCGGCAACTGCGCGCAGGGGATAAAAGCGAGCAGACAGTCTCTGCCTTCAACGCGGTGAAAAAGGATCTGGGCTACGGTCTGTTGCTCAAGAAATACACGGACAAGGTAGTCGATGCCAGCGACCAGCAAGTCAAACAGGCTGCGCTGGATTCCATCCCCGGCGTGGCTTCGATTTTCTGGACCTTTCGCCTGATGGTGCTTAGCGGATTCCTGATGCTGGCCTTGTTCGTCTGTGCGTTCTGGGCATCTACCCGCAAGAACGAAATGAGCAAACCCTGGCTGCTCAAGTGGGCCCTGTTCAGCCTGCCGCTGCCGTGGGTTGCCACGCAGACCGGCTGGTTTGTCGCGGAGCATGGGCGTCAGCCGTGGTCTGTCGGTGAAATACTTCCGACTCATCTGTCCGCTTCAAGCGTTTCGACCGGTGATGTCTGGGGTTCTCTGCTGGCGTTGGTCGCGTTCTATAGCGTGCTGTTGGTGATCGAGATGTACCTGATGATCAAGTTCGCCCGACTCGGGCCGAGCAGTCTGCATACCGGGCGCTATCACCTGGAACGCGAGACAACACACGCCCACGCCACACAGCCGACCCTGGTCTGAGGAGCAAATAATGTTCGACTATGAAAGCCTCAAACTGATTTGGTGGGTCCTGGTTGGCGTCTTGCTGATCGGCTTCGCCCTGACCGATGGTTTCGACCTCGGTGCCGCCGCGCTGATGCCCTTCGTCGGCCGCAACGATAACGAACGACGCGTGGTGATCAACACTATCGCGCCGCATTGGGATGGCAACCAGGTTTGGCTGATTACCGCTGGCGGTGCGTTATTCGCCGCTTGGCCATTGGTGTATGCCGCCGCGTTTTCGGGCTTCTACTGGGCCCTGCTGCTGGTGCTGTTTGCCTTGTTTGTTCGCCCCGTAGGCTTCGATTATCGGAGCAAACTGAGCAACACCCGCTGGCGGCAAAGCTGGGACTGGGGCCTGTTTGTTGGCGGTGTGGTGCCTTCGCTGGTATTCGGCGTGGCGTTCGGCAACCTGCTCCTGGGCGTGCCCTTCCAGTTTGACGATACCCTGCGCTCCAGCTATCACGGTAGCTTCTGGCAATTGCTCAGCCCATTCGGGCTGCTCGCCGGCGTCGTCAGCTTGAGCATGCTCTGCCTGCACGGCGGCACGTGGTTGATGATGCGTACGGAGGGTGACATCGCCCGGCGTTCACGCAGCGCAGCTCAACTGTTCGCGGCGGTTTACCTGCTCGCCTTCATCGGTGCCGGTGTCTGGCTCTTGCTGGGCGGCATTGAAGGGCAAACCATCACCTCAGCCTTCGACCCCGGTACAGCCCTGAATCCACTGAGCAAAACCGTGGCCGCGACCAACCCTGGCTGGATGGCGAACTACGGGAAATACCCGCTGACCATCATCGCGCCGGTCGTCGGGATCGTCGGCGCGCTGCTGGCCCTGCTCTCGGCCAGCGGCGGTCACAGTCGCTGCGCATTCCTGGGCAGCAGCCTGGCCATCGTTGGCACACTCTGCACAGCCGGTTTCGCCCTGTTTCCGTTTGTCATGCCGTCGAGTATCGACCCTGCCTCTAGCCTGACCGTGTGGGATGCTGTTTCCAGCCGCATGACACTCAATATCATGCTGGTTGCCGCAGCGATTTTCGTGCCGCTGATCCTCTGCTACACCCTTTGGTGCTACGCCAAAATGTGGGGCAAAGTGACCACCCAGCACATCGACGCCAACCCCCACAGCCTTTACTGAGGAGCACACACTATGTGGTATTTCGCCTGGATCCTCGGCGTCTTATTGGCCTGTAGCTTTGGCATCATCAACGTCATGTGGCTCGAAGCCACCGACACGCTGGATAAGGAGCCGGCGGGTGACCTCTGAAGCCACACCGCGGTTGCGACGCGCCAGCAGCAGGGCCTTGTCCCTGTTGCTGGCCGTTCCGTTGAGCCTGATTCTACTGATCCACCCCATCACCATCCTCAACGCCCAAGGGCACTACAACCACAACCTGCTGATGCTGGTCATGTGGGGCGTGGCCGCGGGGTATGTGCACGGGGTGGGCTTCGACCCGCGTGCACGCGTGTGGCAAGTGGTGTTTCATCCGCTGGTGGCCTGGGGTCTGATGACCTTGGGCTATGCGGTGATGTGGGTGCATTAGGACATGCCGGAAGCCCGTGCCGGGCTTATTCGCAGACAAGTCAGCGCCTACAAATAATGTTTTATTTCAAATGATTATCGGAAAACTCACCCCCCAAGCACCCGCGCATAAACCTGCCGATCAATATTCGCCCCGCTCAAAATCACCGCCACTTTCTTACCTTGCTGCCGCTCACGCTCTTTGATCAGCGCCGCCAGGCCCGCAGCGCCGGCACCTTCGGCGGTGTTGTGGGTGTCTTCGTGGAAGATGCGGATCGCGTTGGCGACTTCGTCATCGTTGACCCGGACGATTCGTGCCGCGCCGTGGCGGATGATGTCGAACGCTTGCGGTAATGGCATGCGGCAGGCCATGCCGTCGGCGAAGGTGTTGGCGGTTTCGGTGGTGACGATTCGGCCTTGTTCGACGCTCTGCGCAAAGGCGTCGGCGTGTTCGGATACGACGCCGACGATTTCAGTTTTCAGGCCCAGTAAGTTGCGCGTCTGGATCAGGCCGCAAATGCCAGAACCCATGCCGATGGGGACGTAGACGGTCTGCAGATCCTGCACCGCTTCCAGCAATTCCAGCGCATAGGTCGCGACGCCTAAAATGAGGTCAGGATGAAACGCCGGGACACTCTGGTAGCCCTGCATTTCGGCCTGGCGTGCGGCCTCGGTGCGGGCCTCGTCGAAGTCTTGCCCGTACTCGATCAGTTGCGCGCCCATGGCCCGCATCGCGGCATTTTTTTCCTGAGAATTACCGAGGGGCACAACGATGATGATCGGCAGCCCGGCGTTGCGTGCGGCCGTTGCAAGGCTCTGCCCGTGATTGCCTCGGGTGGCAGTCACCAGCCCGGTAACGTTCGGTTTGCGCTTGAGCAATCCCTGTACGTACAGCAGGCCACCACGAACTTTGAAGGCACCGGTCGGTGCGTGGTTTTCGTGCTTGACCCAGACCTCGCAACCCAGGCGCTCGGCCAAACGCGGCCATGCGTATTGCGGGGTAGGCGGAACCAGCGGGCGAATGGTTTGCGCGGCGCGGCGCAACGAGGCGAGGTCAAACATCAGGTCACCGGGTTGTGGGTGGGTTTGACCTGATCTTAGGGCCGGGGCATTGTATGGGTTAAACCTTATATTGCATGAGCAACAATAAATGTGGACGCCGACGCTCAACGACAGTGCGCAGCCGAAGTACCTGGCCTTGGTTGAAGCGATCACACGCGCGATAGAAAGCGGCGAACTAAAGGTCGGTGAGCGGCTGCCACCGCAACGACGTCTCGCCTGGAGCCTGGGCCTGAACCCAAGTACGACGATGCAGGCCTACCGTGAGGCCGCGCGACGGCATTTGGTTTCGGGTGAAGTGGGACGCGGCACTTACGTATTGGCCGGGAGCAAAGAGGCGACGCTGTTCCGGCTCAAGCAGCCAAGCGAGCGCCCTGCCCTGATTGATCTTTGCACCAATGTGCCGGTGACCGATGAGGACAGTCAGGACGAAGTCTTGGCGCTCTCTGCGCTGATCAATAGCGGACAAGCACAGCGCCTGCAACGCTATCTCACGGCTGACGACCTGGCAGTTGGCCGGGCTCAAGGTGCCGCCTGGCTGCAAGCCAGGGGCCTGAGTGTGCCAACGGAAAACATCATGCTGTGCAACGGCGCCCAGCAGGGGGTGTTCACCGCGCTACTGTCGCTGTGTCAGCCCGGCGAACCGGTCATCGTGGAGGCCTTCACTGCGCCAGGGATCAAAGCGGCCTGCCGCCAATTGCGCTTGCCCATGCATGGCGTTGCGCTTGATCGATGCGGCATTCTTCCTGAAGAACTCGACCGGATGGCGCGGGCCACGGGGGCCAAAATCGTCGTGCTGACGCCCACGCTGCAGAACCCGACGTCGACGATCATGTCGCCCCAACGGCAACGCGAGATCGCGGAAGTCGCAAGACAGCATGACCTGCTGATTATCGAAGATGATGTCTATGGCGCGCTGACCTCCTCACCTCCACTGACGCGTCTGCTGGGCAAGCATGGCCTGTTGGTGACAAGCCTGTCGAAAACGGTCGCACCCGGTTTACGGGTTGGCTGGATCACGGCCGAACCGTCCGTGCTTGAACGTATCGACCCCCACGCGCAGGCCACGCATTGGGGCGTTTCACCGCTGTGCCTGAGCATCGCCTGCCAATGGATAAACGATGGAACTGCACAACGTCGTCTGGCGTGGCAGACCGAAGAAACCACCCAGCGCTGGCGCTTGGCAAAGAAGACCCTCGGCTCGGCGTTGTATCAGGCACAAAGCCCGTCTCCTCACATTTGGGTCACCAGCTCACTGCCCTCCATGAAGCTGGCTGAGGCCTGCCGGGCAGCGCAGGTCGACGTGGTGCCTGCTGAGGTTTTCGCGGTCAAGGAACACGATACCCACGCCATACGCATCAGCCTGTGTGCAGCCAGCAATCGAGCGCAATTGAAGATCGCATTGGAGCGGGTGGCGCAGATTGTTGGGGCCAACGGTACGTTGCAAATTGAACAAGACGGATCTACTTTTAATAGATAAATCCGTCTTGTTTTACTCCTGTACCGCAACCACTGCGAAGGAGATTTACCGATGGTCACTCACTACAGGCTCGCCGGGCACATTGCCTGCGGCCGCCATGGCGACAACATCATCTCCACCACCGAACTTGGACGTGTGAAGTGTCGCAACTGCCGTAATACCGATGCCTTCAAAGAGGCGAGGAAAACCGTGCGAAACGCAGCACGCAGAGCTGCGAGGAAAGCGAGGACTGCTCATGCATCGAGCGACTGGCGTGCCTCCTGGCAACAGCGGCTCACGGATATGCCCGGACCGCAGCGACTCCCTCGAGGGTTTCATGGTCAGCCCTTCGTCTAACCCTATGGAATGGCATACATCGGAGCGCTGATCTCGTCGGCATCGCTGACCGTAAACATGCAGAAAAAAGGGCGAGTTTATTTTCGATAAATAAACTCGCCCCTCTTTGTTAACTCAGCGACTTACTGATCCGTTCCACTCAACCCGCCAAGTCTGCTCATCACCATGCTGAAGAACTGCTGCACGGTCATTTTCTGGCCGTTGAAGTCGACGATGTCGTTGGCATAGTGAAGGTTCGAGACAACGTTCTCGCCCTCGACCTTGGCCAACTGGGTCATCACCGCCATGCCACTGACCATGTCGCTCGCGCCCTGCGCCTGTTCAGCGATAGCGTTGGGATCGGTCAGACCGTTGAGGCTGGCTTGCAGGCTGGCGACGTCCTTGATCATAGGTTGAGACAGCAGCAATTTGGCGTTCAGTTCGCCGATCATTTTCCTGCCCACTTCGGCAGGCGCCTGGTCGAGCGGGCCGGGATTTTTCAGGTCCACCGCAAGGCTGAAATGGCTTTCGCCGTTGGCGGTCTTGAGCGATATTTTTTCCAGTTCGATGTGCGGCTGGGCGGTCAGCAGTTTAGCCAGGTCGGCATTCATCTTTGCCTGATCGGCAACGCTCAGTTTCAACTTGAACGGTATGCCAGCCTGCGCGGCAGCCTGTTGTTGAGGCTGGACTTTCTCCTGGAAGAAATGGAGCAGTGCTTGCGTGGACGCAACGTCGAAGTTACTGAACTTCCACAGCATCTGCGAGGCGCCGACGTCCTTGCCGTTGTAGTTGATCATGCCGATGTCGTAGGTCACTTGCGCCGACAGGTTACTGTCTGCCTCTTGCATCAAGCTGGTGTTCACAAAGTCCTTGAACCGCACCGGTGGCTTGTCCCCGATCTGGAACAGCGAGCTGGCCACCTTGAGGTTGCTATGCCCGAGGTAGAAACCAGAGGCGCCTTTGGTACCACCGGTGTCGAAGGTCACGCCGTGGAGTTCAACACTCACAGGGCCTTGTTCCGACGCTACGTTGAGTTGCAGGTTGTCCATATTGCCGGTGACCTTGAGCTTCTCTGCATCGGCACTGGCCGCCACAGCGAGGTCAAGGCCGGAGAACTTGAACATGCCGTCTTTGTCATTGATGTCCAGCGGCAGCAGTTGCAGGGTGCCTTCGGTAGCGCGGTCGTAGCCGATGCTCGCACTGCCTTTGAGCGGCGCAGCACCATTGGTCAGGGCAAACCACTTTTCGGAGAAGGCGTTTTTCTCGATTTCATAGTTGCTGGCGGCCATGACCGGCAGCAGCTTCAACGACTTCAATCGCGAAAAAGGCAACGGGCCGTGCTCGATGTTATCCACGAACAACAGCTCGATTTTTTCGTTGTTTTTGCCCAGGCTTTTGCTTTGAACATTCACACGATAGTGCGCAGTGCTGGTGAACAGATGGCGCTCAAGCGACACCAGCTCGACGCTCATGCTGTCGTCGGTTCCGCTAAAAGACGACTTGAACTGCCGGTTGGCATTGTCGATTGAATCGCGCAAAACACCGTCCAGTTGAGTCCCGGTGTACCACGCACCAGCGGTGCCCAGTGCCGCCACCGCAATGACGACGCCCACTGCAACGTTTGCTGATTTGCTCATCTTCCGCCCCACTTCGCTGTCCATAATCGACCGAGATTATCATCCGCCGCTAGCCACGGTCTTCCCTTAGACGGTAGGCTGATGTTCGAATTTGAAAACGGGATCAAACGAGATGAGTGAGCAACGTACCGTTTTCGGCCCGATCAAGGCCGTTATTTTCGATATGGATGGCTTGTTGTTGGATACCGAGGGTATCTATACCGAAGTCACTCATATTATTGCCAGTCGTTACGGCCGGACGTTTGACTGGACGATCAAGCAGAACACCATCGGCCGTGGGGCGCGGGATTTCGCCGGTTACGTGATCGGCGCGCTGGAGTTGCCGCTGTCCATTGATGAGTTTCTGACCACTCGCGAACCCATGCTGGATGAGCGCTTCCCACGTTCGCCGGCAATGCCGGGCGCGGAGGCATTGGTCCGGCATTTGGCCGCGCACAATATCCCCATCGCCGTGGGCACCAGCTCTTCGATCCACTACTTCAAGGCCAAAACCACCCTGCATCGAGCATGGTTCGAGCTGTTCGATACCGTGGTAACGGCTGACGACTCGGAAGTGGGCGCCGCCAAACCCGCACCGGATATCTTCCTGGTCGCCGCCCGCCGCCTGGGCATTGCCCCCAAGGACTGCCTGGTGTTCGAAGACTCGCCCTTCGGCGTGACGGCCGCCAAGGCTGCAGGCATGTCTGCCGTGGCCGTGCCGGACGCTCATATGCCTATCGAGCAATACGTTCACGCCGATCTGCGCCTTGAGTCGCTGTTGGATTTCCCGCTTGAAGCATGGGGGTTGCCGGCGTTTTGAAGCGCGACACCGTACGTCTGCGAGCGTGTTTCTGGCAGGCATCGATTGCGGGGCAACGTCGTTGCCCCGGCTTCAATGAAAGTGGTCGTCGACTGTTTTATTGACATCGAAATGCCACTACTATCCCCCGACATTTTGTAACACCCGTCAAAGCACGCACTCTCGGATGCCACGCCAACCTGATTAACCGTCGGGCCGCCCACTCTGGCAGGGTCGCGTTCGTTGTGTGATGACACGGGATAGCAACGCGTTTTGCGTGGTATGGCACACCGACAAGTCTGTCAGGTGCCAAGGACAAAAAAGGAATCAGCAAGGGATGTTGAACTCAAGGAATGTGCGCCCGACAGCACTGGCTATGGCCATTGCTCTCGGTGTAACCGGTTGCGCCAGCGTCGATAACCAATTAGGCGGAATGGACAAGACCTCAGCATGCGTGGCTGGCGGCATGTTGGGTGCCGTGCTGGGCGCGGGTGTGGCGGTTGCCCTGGGCAAGAACGCTGCGGGCGGTGCAATCGCCGGTGCCGCTGTCGGATGCGGTGCGACGTTGGCGTATCAGGCACGCGTCAAGCGTCTGCAGGCGATTGCCACCGAGGAAGGCATGAGCATGCAGATCAAGGAGCTTGCAACTGCCCAGGCCCCCACTCAAGGCAAAAGCGCCCCCCAATCGCAACCCGTGGGCATAGAGGCACAAGTGCAGGACAGTGCAATGTTTGCCACTGGCTCTGCCGTGCTGACCGCCAATGGGGAACGTCAGCTGCGCAAGATGGCTGCGGTACTTGCGGAAGGCCAGAGCGGTACACAAACGTCGCCGAAGAAAATTCTGGTAGTGGGCCATACCGACTCCACCGGCAACGCCGAGCTCAACCAGCGGCTTTCGGAACAGCGTGCTCGCGCCGTGAGCACAATCCTCGCCCAGGCCGGTTTGCAGCCCGCAGACATCTATTACCAGGGTGCCGGCGCCTCGCGACCTGTGGCGGCTAACATCACGACCGAAGGTCGGGCGCAAAACCGTCGAGTGGAATTGACCCAGGTCGATAACCAGCAACTGTTGGTTGCCCGCGTGCGCGCCGAGCGCAACAACCCCAAATACCTGGAACACGGTACCCGGACCAGCCCGGCGGCAACGACTGCCAGCGCACCGGTCAAAACACCGACATTAAGCAAAGCCGACAAAGCCGAGCCCTCGCCTGTAACAGCCCAACCTGCACCCTCCACAGGCTTTCCGGTTCAGGGCAAAGGCGGTATCGATTTTGGCGGCCATCAGGTCGTTAGCATGGAGTCGGCACTGGCGCGCGGTATCGAGCCCAAGAAGTCGGTGTTCAGCGTTATTTCGCCGGCCTACGCCTCGGCTCCGGTAGGTTCCTGCGTCGCCGATATGCCCCGTATGGCGGGCGAAGTAAAAAACCTGGCCACTGATCGAGCGCTGGTGGATATCGCCACCACTGACTACCTGCCAGGCATGAACGGTCGCCCTTGGGGCCAGGCCATCAACGGGCATGTCGCCTTGGTCGGGCCAGTCGCCATTCTCAAAGAAGACGCGACGGTGGCAGTGCAGCCGTTCATGCAATTCATCCCTGACTACAAGACTTCAAAAAAGCAGTCGGAAAAGATTCAGTCGATTGCCAACACCTTCGACGGTGAAACCAAAGTGCTGTACCGGGTTTTCGCGGTCGATGCATCGAAGTCACCGGTGTCCTGCATGGACATCGTGTTCGACAAAAGAACAGGCACCGCGACAGCCGGGGAACTGTTCTATCCAAAACAAGGCGAGGCTTTCGTCGCTGAATTCGAGCCGGTTCGTCGCTAACCAGATGAAATAGGGAAATAACATGCTGCAGACAATTCAGGCGTTCTTCATCGCCTACTGGTACATCGTCGTGCCTATCCTGGCGACGCTCTTTCTCATGATTCCGGTGGTCATCTACTGGAACAAAGTGCGTTACGGTTTAATGCTGGCCCGGCACAACGTCCCGCTGTTCGGGAAGATCAAGCATTGGGTCAATCATCCGGGCGAACAGAACCCGAAAAACCACTTCCTCGACGCCGAAACCCAGCTGTGCAGCGCCTACTACCACTACTACGTGGGGCATGTAAAAAACGGTCAGTTCTTTCAGAAGTGCGAAGATTATCTGATGAAAGTCAGCGAGGATCACCGCACCGAAAAAAGCATGTGGTTGTGGATGCTGGTGATCATGCTGATGGTGATCGAAGCCTCTGCGTTCGGCTACGCGTTGTCGCCATACGCCATGACACTTGCCACGCCCAACACCGCGCTGGCGGGTGCGTTTGGTATTGGTCTGGTTATTTCGATCATCGCCTTGCTGCTGTCTGAACTGACCGGTCGCCAACTGTACCTGAACCACATGGTCGGACAGATCATGGCCTACGCCACCATGCGCAAGAAAGGTGAGGAAGGCGACTTCATCAAAAAAGACCGGCTCAACATCGACAAGACCTACGATGACAATGATCGCCCGGCGTATCAGCAGATGCTCAACCGCATCAAGGTCAACTACAGCAGGCAAACGCCAGCCAAGTCCTTCGGCATCACTGTCGCCTATGGCGTTTTCATCCTGATTCTGGCGGTTGCAGCCTTCTGGGTGCGGGCTGAAACCCTGCAAGCCCAAGAGGCCGAGTTGATCGCCAACCCTCCGGCCATCAGTGCTTCTGCCGATGACTTCCCGTCCTCGAACGACTTCCCTATCACCGACGACATGAAGTCGCTGGGCAACGATTCGAAAACCAAAAGCGCCCAGGACCAGATCGATTCGATGCACCGCGCGTCGATGATCACTTTCGGCGTGCTCAGCGCACTGTTCGTGTTCATTCAGTTCACCAGCACTTACCTGGCGTACTCCCGAGGTTTTGTTGGCAGCAAATCGAAAGAGGCCTGGGAGCAGACCGTCGGTTTTGCCAACGCCGATGAATATGTGGCCTATCACCGCCGCCTCGCAAGCTCCATTGCGGTTGACGCACAACAGGCGCTGAGCACGCTGCAAGCGCTGCTGTCGGCCCAGTTCCATATCTCTGGGACTGATCACAGCGAGAAGGAATCGAACAAGCACGCGCGTACCTTTGAGCGCTTCGTCGAAAATAAAAAGTCCGAACACCTGTCGGCCGCCACCGACACCGTCGCGGCTGAAACACGGCAAGCCTCTGTGGTGACCTCCGTGGTCGATGTCACGCCAGAGCCCATCGCACGGGTCCCCACCAAGGCTGCCGGTTTCGACCCGCACGCCTGGGGCAAACTGACCGGTTATGACGAGGACGACCTGGCCTATGTCGCAGGCAAGAAAGGCGTGGACGAAGCGCTGATCCGCCGTGCTTACAACCTCCAGATGCTGGACGAGCAGGAAAGCTGATGATGATCAAAACACTGATCGCTGTGCTGGCCTTTGTCCCGGTCATCGCATGGGGCGCTGAGCGCAACGACGTGCCAAGTTGCTATGAGCAAAGCAAGTTGACCGAGTTCAAGGCGCCCTCTTCGGGGCGTTTGTTGACGGTCATCATCGACCAGACCACGCCGCTGACCAAGGAACTGCAGCAGACTGCCTGGGGCCACATCAAGCGGTTCATACAGCCTGGGGACAAGCTGCGGCTTTACAGCTTCAGCGCCTACCTGGAAGGGCACTACACCCGGCTGCAATTCTCCGGCACCCTGGAAAATCCGTTGCAAGACAGTGTGATTGGCGATGTGCCGATGATGCCGGCGCGCAAACTGGGCAACTGCCTGAAAGCTCAACCGCAGGTGCTCTGGCAGAACTTCGGCAAGGCATTCGCAGCGACCATGGGCACCTCCAGCACGGACATTCCGCGCAGTGAGATCCTGTTCAGCCTGCGGGAAATTTCTGCCGACTTGCGCAATGCCAAAGACGCCAACGAACAGGTCATTTTCTTGATGTCCGACATGCTCGAATACAGCGATTTCGGCAGTTTCTATGCGGCTAACCGGATACGCGATATCAACCCCGCAGCTGAGTTGGCCAAGGTCGAAAAGCAAAATCTGTTTGCCGACTTCGCGGGTGCCCGCGTCTACGTTCACGGTGCGGCGTTCGTACCTCAAGACAACAAGAACGGCTACCGCTCCGGCAAACTGATCCAGAACTTGCAAAGCTTCTGGACAGGCTACTTTGAGCGCTCGCACGCCGAACTCAAAGGCTTTGGTACACCCGAGCTGACCGCGGTCGTGGAATAAAGGAGGGCATCGAGCCCCGACGGTTACAACAGGCTGCAACGGCTAATAATGACTGGCCGCTGCAGCCGACCTTGTTGCACTTTCCTGCCGCGTTTTCGGTTAAAAAATAGAACGCTGCGAACATCAAAAAAACCATATTCCTCGCAATACTCCCTCGCCCCGCCCCTAAAAAATCATTAACCCTATGATTTATATGATTTTTCAGCACTATCAATTTCAACGATAATCGATAGCAGCCTAATTAACTTCTTAATAAAAGGGAGCCGCGTAAAATTCACTCCACAGCAACAGACAACTTATAAACCTTGTGGAGCAAACATCATGAAAACTTCAAAACTGATCTTCGGCGTAGCGTTCTCGGTATTGGCCAGCAGCGCTTTCGCCCTCCCTGCTTTCGCCGAAAACGGCTCGGTTCATACCAGCGCGATTCATGTAGCTGCTGACGGTGCTGACCACGTCGGTGCAAACCGTGTAGCCGCTGATGGCGCTGACCACGTCGGTGCAAACCGCGTAGCCGCCGATGGCGCTGACCACGTCGGTGCAAACCGCGTAGCCGCCGATGGCGCTGACCACGTCGGTGCAAACCGTGTCGCCGCTGATGGTGCTGATCACGTCGGTGCAAACCGTGTCGCCGCTGATGGCGCTGATCACGTCGGTGCAAACCGCATGAGCTAACACCTCATGCAGGTCCTTTCAGCCCGGCTTTTGCCGGGCTTAAATTTGGGCGATGGAAAAGTTTTATCAGGTGCCGGAACGGTCACTTTGTCTGCTCAACTCGCTTGTGTTTGACAACGATCAGAAGATTGAGGACGGTAGCCAGGAAGAGTCGCTGCTGACGGTTCTGTTTTCCCCTTCCACTCATTGAAAAGGATATCGAGCATGACTTATCGCATTCTTGGCCAATCCGGCCTGCGGGTTTCTACGTTGACCCTCGGCTCCATGATGTTCGGCGAGCAGACCAGTACTGAAGAGTCCCTGCGCATCATCGACAAGGCCTGGGATCAGGGCGTCAATTTCATCGACACGGCGGATGTTTATGGCGGTGGGCGTTCCGAGGAAATCGTCGGGGAAGCCATCGCGTCACGGCGCAATGACTGGGTGGTAGCGACCAAAGTGGGCTATGGTCCCGCCAAAGGTGCGCCCAACTCCAGTGGGCTGAGCCGTAAACATGTTTTCAATGGCATCGAGGCCAGCCTGAACAGGCTGGGCACCGATTACGTAGACATCTATTACCTGCACCGCGAAGACCACGACACCCCGCTGGAAGTAACGGTGTCGGCCATCGGCGACCTGCTGCGCCAAGGCAAGATTCGCTACTGGGGCCTGTCCAACTATCGCGGCTGGCGCATCGCCGAAGTCGTAAATGTTGCCCAGCGCATGGGGGTGGACAAACCTGTGATCAGCCAGCCGCTGTACAACATCACCAACCGAATGGCCGAGATAGAGCAAATCACCGCTGCGGCTTTTCATGGTTTAGGCGTGGTGCCTTACAGCCCTCTGGCGCGCGGTGTGCTCAGCGGCAAATACGCTCCCGACGTCACCCCCGACAGCAGCACCCGCGCCGGGCGTCAGGACAAACGTATCCTGGAAACCGAATGGCGGGTCGAGTCCCTGCGTATTGCGCAGAAAATCCAGGCGTACACCCAAGCCAAAGGCGTCGGCATCGTCGAGTTCGCCATCGCCTGGGTGTTGAACAACCAGGCCGTCACTTCCGCCATTGTCGGGCCGCGCACCGAGCAACAGTGGGATGGCTACATCAAAGCTATGGACGTGAAAATCACTGCCGAAGACGAAGCGTTTATTGATTCGCTGGTCACACCGGGGCACTCATCAACACCGGGTTACAACGATATCGCGCACTTTGTTTCGGGCCGGGTGGTGCGCTGATTGGCTGATGTCTTGTAGGTGACTGTCGCACCGCTACCGCTCGTGCATTGCTTCAGCGCGTGCTTTAAGCACGGGCTTTAGCAGGTAGCTGAGGATGCTTTTCTTGCCGGTGATGATGTCGACCGAAGCAACCATGCCAGGGATGATGAGCAGCGGGTGCTCATCGGTCCCCAGGTGACTGCGATCGGTGCGGAGCTTGATGGATGGATGCGTAACATATGAGTCAGGCGCTCCCGAAGAAGCTCTGGGAGCGACTTGGGCTGATCTCGATATTGGATACGGTAAACCGGCTTAGTCGTATAACATGAACCGCCGTATACGGAACCGTACGTCCAAGTATGTGAGAGGACGGCGGATGTAAATCCGCCTCCTAAACGTCAATGCCTATCACTGCCGCCTGAAAGGCTGGTTGCATCCATTCCATGGTGTAGCCCCCAAGTATCTGGCCAATTACCTGGGCTGGCAGCGCCTGCTTGAACGTTATGGAAACTAAATCAATCCATTAATTTATTGAGGGAGTCACTCAGACATGAGCCTGTGCAACACTTAACGCAGGCATAGCTTTTTAAACGCAACAGGCACACCAGATATTTAGTGGGTATGATTGCAGAATGCCATTGTTTTTCCCGGATTGAACCCGCACCATCGACCGGTTCTCGGATGACCGAACGGACTAATTCAGTGGCGGTACGTTTTGCTTTTAATCGGTCGCAGCGAACCCGTTATTTAGGGTATTGGCTCTCATTCACGCTGTTACTGACCGGTATAGCGCTGGCAGGCAGCCTGAATGCCGATTGGGATTTTTCCGTTATCAGCCGAAAAGCCGAGGCCCTGTATGATCCTTTAGGCGAGGGTCGCGTTCGAATCGACGCTTGGCAACGCTTGCTATCGACCGAGAAGCAGGTCAGCGAGAAAGAAAAGCTCGAGGTCGTCAATCAGTTCTTTAATCACCAGATCCGCTATGTAGAAGACATTGATAACTGGCACGTAGAGGATTATTGGGCGACGCCTATAGAATCGCTTTGGAAAGGTGCTGGCGATTGTGAGGATTATGCAATCGCCAAGTACTTCAGCCTTCGGCACTTAGGGGTACCAAACGATAAACTGTTGATCACTTATGTCAAAGCCTTACGCCTCAACCGTGCACACATGGTATTGACGTACTACTCCAGCTCGAGCGCTGAACCGTTGGTACTTGACAGCCTTATCAATGAAATCAAACCGGCCAGCCAAAGAACAGACCTGTTACCGGTCTATGCCTTCAACGGCGAAGGATTGTGGTTGCCGGGTGCGACAGGCAATAAACGAGTGGGTGATACGAAACGACTGTCACGCTGGCAGGATGTGTTGAAAAAGATGCAGGCCGAAGGCTTCCCGGCCGAGCCTGATCTCTAGGAGTTCTGATGTCTCTGTTTAAACAGTTATTGCTCGCGATCTGTTTGTTCCTGGTCGTCGCCTTCAGCGGCAGCTTCATGGTCAGCGTGGAGACCTCGCGCGCGCAATACGTCAATCAGTTGCGCTCACACGCGCAAGACGCGGCGACTTCGTTGGCACTGTCGCTGACACCCAATATTGACGACCCAACGATGGTCGAATTGATGGTCAGCTCAATCTTTGACAGTGGCTATTATTCAAGCATTCGGGTTATCGACATCACCACCAACAAAGTCATCGTCGAGCGTTCAGGTGCTCCCGATAGCGGAAGTGTTCCGGGTTGGTTCGTTAAACTGATCGGCCTCGACGCGGCCGGAGGCGATGCAATTGTCAGCCGCGGCTGGCAGCAGGCGGCACGTGTTGAAGTGGTCAGCCACCCGATGTTTGCACTGGCTAAATTGTGGAACAGCGCGCTCGGCAGCCTGGGCTGGTTAGTAGTGTGTGGTCTGGTGAGCGCGGTTCTTGGCGCCTTGTTACTGCGCCGACAGTTAAAGCCTCTGGATTACATGGTCGCGCAATCTCAGGCTATCGCCCGACGCGAATTTCTTAGTTTGCCTGAGCTACCCAGTACGCCTGAGTTAC
The DNA here is from genome assembly GCF_900095225.1 of Pseudomonas sp. UMAB-08. Taxonomy (GTDB): domain Bacteria; phylum Pseudomonadota; class Gammaproteobacteria; order Pseudomonadales; family Pseudomonadaceae; genus Aquipseudomonas. Next base: position 6,388 of record NZ_LT607427.1, on the reverse strand, counting down.
GCCGGGTCGTTCAGGCCATGAACCAGATGGTCGAAAAACTCAAAGCACTGTTTCAGGAAAATACTGAGCGCAGTGAAAAACTACGCATCGAGTCTTATCAGGACAGCCTCACCGGCCTGGCCAACCGTCGTTATTTCGAAATGCAGCTCAATGCTCGGGTCAGTAACCAAGAAGAAGCCAGTTCGGGTTACCTACTGTTGGTGCGGGTGAAAGATCTGGCAGGGTTGAACCAGCGTCTAGGCGGCAAACGTACCGATCAACTGCTTCAGGCGATCACCGAACAATTGGTTCGCCAATGCGCACGCCATCCGGAAACCAACAACTTGATCACCCGCAGCCGAGGGGGAGAGTTTGCCGTATTGGCGCCTGGCCTGATGCGCGCAGAAGCGCTATTGCTGGCGCAAAATCTTGAAAACTCCCTGCTCAGCCTACAGGCCACCGGGGCGTCGGATGTTACCCCGGTGGCTTACATCGGACTGGCTCCGTACAACCCGGGTGATTTGCCGCAAACGTTGCTGGGTCTTGCCGATCAAGCATTGTCCCAAGCGGAAATCGAGGGTGAGCGCAGCTGGAGCTGCATCGAACACAGTGCAGCCGTCACCTTAGGTGATGACCAGCACACTTGGAACAAGCTGCTTGATGAGGCGCTGACCCAGCGACGTTTTCAGTTGTTCTTTCAGCCCGTGGTGGATAGCCGTAATCCAGCATACGTGCTGCATTACAAGGTACTGTCACGTTTGCTGGATGACCAGGGGCAAACCATCCCTGCTGGCCGATTCCTGCCGTGGCTGGAGCGTTTTGGTTGGTCGACACGGCTCGACCAACTCATGCTTGAACTGGTTCTGCAGCAAATGACGCTGCATAACCAATCGCTGGCGTTGAATCTCTCAGCGGCGACCCTGGCCGACCCGGTAGCCCTGAATCAGGTCTTTGAAACGCTCAAGCGTTATTCGCGATTGGGCAACCGGCTCACGCTGGAAATAGGTGAAGAGCAACTGCCCGAGCAGGCAGTACTTGAGCAACTTACCCGCCGCCTGCGCGAGTTTGGGTTCTCACTGGCGGTGCAGCACTTCGGTGGCCGTTTCAGCATGATCGGCAATTTGGCTCATCTGGGGCTCGCTTACCTTAAAATCGACGGCAGCTACATCCGAGCCATCGATGAAGAAAGCCATAAGCGTCTGTTTATCGAAGCCATCCAGCGCGCCGCGCACAGCATTGATTTGCCGTTGATCGCCGAACGTGTAGAAACTGAGGGGGAATTCCAGGTGATTCGAGAAATGGGTGTACAAGGCGTACAGGGCCAGTTGTTTGGTCAACCGGGGCCGTGGAGCCTGTAGGACCGAATTCATCGGGAAGCAGACGACGCGGTCTAATTGGATACCGCGTTGCTACTATCGCGAGCGAGCCCGCGCCTATAAGTGTCAGCGTGTCACATGTTGCAGATTCAAATCAGCCCCATTTCATCATCATTGATCAAATGGCTTAAGCCGCCCAGCGCTTCACGGGCCTGGGTCCGATCCATCAGCTTGGCTTGTGCGGCAGGGGGCAGGTCGGTCACGCGAATCACGCCCTTGCGGGTCAACACCTGAATCAAGTCGTCAAGTACCCGAATCATCTCCATGTCGCTTTGCTTGAGCTGATTCAGGCTGTTCTCTACCACTTCATTGGCGTACCAGGCCTGGATCTCATGATCATCGGCCAGCAGCATGTCGGTTGACTCGGCATAAGGTGCTGCTTCTACGCGCACGAGCAAACCTTGGGCATCACGTTGAACGTAGAACATTGAAGATCCCTCGTTGGAGTGCGCGGCGACTGCGTCGAGTCTCGGCAACATAGGCGTTTGGCGCGAGTATGCACGTCGCCGGCAACCGCGTGAACGGCTGCCGGCTCAGTCGTGATCAGCCGTGGGGTTCGACTTTGATCGTTGGGTCGGCACCGGCAATCAGCGAGTTGATGCTGGAGCCGGAGAAGCTGACGCCTTCAAGCTTGATCGTCACGTCCGCATTGGCGACACCACCGGCAGCATTGAGATTTCCTGCAGAACTGACCTGCAGCACCGCCGAACCGTCGCTGGCGCTGGCGAGCTTGAGGAAGTTATCGATCGTGCTTGCGGTTTCGTTATGCAAAAGGTCGGTCAAGTCGATGCTATCACCTTGCGCTACGTTGAAGTCCTTGATCACATCGTTACCGATATCACCCGACTTCCAGGCGAAGGTGTCGGCGCCCAAACCACCGATCAGCGTGTCGTTACCGTTGCCGCCCTCAAGAATGTCGTTGCCACCCTGACCGAACAGAATGTCGTTGCCATCGCCGCCCAACAGATGGTCTTTACCGTCGCTGGTACCCGAAATATCAAACGCACTGGCGTGCTGGGTAATGTACTGATGCACACCTTCGACAGTGTTAGCCCCGCCATTTGCCACTACATAAGCTTGCAGTGCCGCATAGCCGCCGTTAGTGGTGCCTGGCAGGTTCGCCAAGTCGCCGAAGATGATGTCGTCACCGCTGCCGCCGGTGATGGTATCGCTGCCGGCAGAACCATTGTGCGAAAGAATCGCACTAGCCAGGTTCGAAGGGTCGATGTTACCCAGTGGCGCATCACCAGTGCCGTGGCTGTTATACGGAACCAGAGCGGTCAGGCTCTGGCCGTTCAAACCGATGGCTTGAACATGTGACTGTGCGGCTAACACGTTGAACGCAGCTGTTGTGTCGCTGCCAGTTCCGTAACCGTTTTTGCTTGCTGTGGACAGCTCGTACGTAAGGTGATCACCCTCGTAGTGCAGGGTCCCATCCAATGGTTTACTGCTCCAGTCACCAGCGCTATTTTCAGTCCATAGGAGTACATGACCCGAAGTGTCAATAATTGTCTGGGGACCGCCAGTTTTACTCAGTTGCATGGTCAGCGCAGTGCCGAGGGTGTAATTATTCACGTTGATCAACGTGTCCAGCGTCAAGTCGGTCGCAGAGGTGGACTTATAGTCGATGACCAGTGGATTACTGAGAACGTTCACTTCATGGGTGTTTGGCTGGCCGTCAGTAATGAAGTACGTCAGGTTAGTCGCGCCCACATTGTTCTTGGCGGTTGCACTGTCAAAGAAGTTCGATGTGGTCTTGAACGCATCTTCGTAGTTGGTATTGCCAGACGACACGATAGTGCGTAAGGCAGCTTTCAACGCTGACAACGCATTCGGCGAAGACAGGTCAACAGTGAGCGAGTGTTTAACCTGAGTATTGAAGTCGGTCAGGAAGATATTCACAGTGCCGTGGTTAGTACCATTGAGGCTGGTATACAGCACATCAAACACCGTGCTCAGTGAATTGGTGGCAGCGGTCATTGCTGCCGTGCCCATGCTTCCAGAGGAGTCGACGATAAACGCGATGTTGTAGTTCTGGCCTGAGACTACTGGCAAGCCAGGATCGCCGACGATGATGTTGTTACTGCTGGTGACCGATATGGCGTCATTGCCTGTGGTGCCGGTAATCCCCGTGAAAGTACCGTGGTCCACAATCACATGGAGGGTGGCGGGTGCGGTACTGATCGTAGAGCCGTTAGCATGCTCGGTAGAGGTCGACGTCACGGTAAGGTCAAACGAACCGCTGTAATAAGCTGGCGGTTTGATGGTAAGGGTAGTCAGGTCCAAATCGGCAACGCCGGGAACACCTACCACGTTGGCATTGCCCAAGGCGTCGGCGGTTACCGTGTGGCCTGCGGCATCTGTAAGAACCGAACCTGGTGGCATACCGCCGATTTTGACGGTCAACGTTTCGGAACCATCAGTGTCGATTAATTTCGTGGTGATGGCGGCAAGCGAAATCGTCCTGTTTTCTGCGCCTTCGTTGGACCCGCTAGCGATGGTCAGCACCGGCATATCGGCTTTTGGCGTGATATCGATCACTAGGTTCGCTGCACTGCCGACAATTGTACCCAGCGTTGGCACAAAGCCAATCGCCGCGTAATCCGCCTGGTTGTTGCCCAGATGCGTAGGGTCGACTGAAGTTACCAGGCCGACAGTGCTGCTACCTGCAGCAAGAGGGATGCTCGATGCATAGGCTACTGGCGTGAAGACCAGATGCCCTGCGTCGATATCCGCTTTGCTGATGACCGTGCCCACGTCTGTAGCGGTCAACCCTTTATCGTTGAGAGACAGCGTGCCCTCGACCGGCAGTTGAGTCAGTTTGATGCCCGCACCGACCGCGTTCGGGTCGATATTGGTACCGAAGCTGGCCCATGTCAGCGCCAGAGGAGTGCTTTCTGTACCGGGAACGTGTTGGCCAGTCGCTGCGGGAAGATCATTGTCGATGATCGTAGTGGTGACGCTGCTTGCTGTGGTGCTTGGCACAATACTTTCGAACTGCCCGGTCGTGATCGAGCTAATCGCGATGGTGAGGGTTTCGTTGCCTTCGACGATGTGATCAGCGATGGTCGCGATGTCGAAGTGGGCAGAGGTAGAACCCGCAGCAATGAACACCGACGCCACACCGGTGTAGTCCGCACCACTGCTGGCGGTGCCGGTGTAAACCAGGTTGACCGTGGTGCCGGTCGGCGCCGCCTGCGACAGTGTTACGTCGAAGCCTGCAGTACCGCCTTCGCTAACGGTCGTACTACTCGTGCTGTGGTGAATACTGACCTCAGAAACCACTGGGGCGGAAACGCTCACCGGAATAGTCCCAACCACTGGTGTAGAGGTGTTGCCGTTGGCGTTTTCGGTCGACGTTGCGGTCACGATCAAGTTGAACGTACCGGTGTAGCCCGTCGGCGGCGTCAGGACCAGCGTGTTCAGGTCCAGGTTGACACCGGGAGTACCGGTGACAGTGGCAACGCCCGAAGCATCAACCGCGAACGTATGGCCCGCAGCGTCGCTCAACACAGAACCTGCCGGCATACCGGAGAAGCTGACTTTCAGCGATTCAGAACCGTCCGTGTCGGTCAGTTTTGCGACGACCTCGGACAAGTATACCTTGCCGTTTTCCACGCCTTCGTTGAGCTGATAACCCTGGTAGTAACCTTCGCCAGTACCACCGAGGCCGCTGGTTTGAAGGTCACTGATGTGCATGCCGGCTGCCGTCAGGCTAGCGACTGAGGTATAGATCGGCACACCCGAGGTGCTCAGGTCGGTCGCAGCCTTGCCGTCGACCGAAAGGTTCACGTCGTAGTTGCCAGGACCGTTCTGGTTGTAGTGGAAAATATCCAGCGTGTAATAACCGCTCACGGTCGGGATATAGGTGCCTTTGAGTATGTCGCCGCCTGCCCATGTGTCGGACGCAACCTGTTTGCCACCCACCGTCACCAGCAGGCTGTCATCACCTGTGCCGGTGAAGGTGTACGAATGGCCGGCTTCGAGGTAGATCAAGCCGGACGTTTTCGAGGCAATACCTACTGGCACATCTGTTTCGGCCACGTTAGTGACGGTGGTTTGGTTGGCCGTGTTGTGGGTGGCGCCGCCGATAACGGTCTGCAACAGGTTAGCCGAAGCTCCGCCGCCGGAGCCGTCCAGCTTGCTCAAGTCGGTCGTGCTGTTCGAGCTGCTCCAGGTTTCTTTGATCAAACCCGTCGCAGGCGGCAGGGCAGTGCCGATGCTCAGCGTCGGCAGGTCAGCTACAGGTGTGATATCGACGATAACGGTCGACGCAGCGCCGACTGTTGTACCTACTGTTGGCTCAAACCCGATCTGTGCGTAATCAGCTTTATTGTTGCCCAGGGTGCCGGCAGTAGCGCCATCAGCAGGGATGGCCGATGCATTGAGTGCCGGTGTGAAAATCAGATGGCCGTTGCTGAGATCGGCTGCGCTGATGAACAGAGGATGGCTTGGGTCCAACGACGTGATGACGTTGCCGTTGTAAGTCAGCGTGCCATCTAACGGCAGTTTGGTCAGTGTGATGCCAGCACCGACCGCGTTCGGGTCGATGTTGGTGCTGAAACCGGCCCATGTTAGAGCCAGGGGGGTATCTTCTGTACCAAGGATGTGGCCGTTCGCCGGTGCGGGCGCGTGGTCGGTGATAGTAGTGGAGATGGTGCCGGTGGCGATGGCCAGGGCCTCAAAGTTGCCGCCCACTGGATTGGAGAGGGTAATGACGAGGTTTTTACTGGTGCCCGCTAGCCCATTGTCGATAGTCGGGATAGTGAAATTGACGCTGCTGGAGCCTCCCGCAATGGTGGCGGTGGTCTGGCCGGTGAAATCCGTGCCATTGGCGGCGGTACCGCTGTAGTTCAAGGTGACGGTCACGGGGTGATTAGCTTGAGCCGCGTTCGTCAGTGTCAGCGTATAGGTTGCGGCGGCACCCTCTGCCACAGTCGTCGAGCCTTGGATGCCGATGTAAGTGGTGTCGATGGTGTCGTTGACGTTGGTGGTCGTGGGTGCGGTTGGCAGCACCAGGTTATCGAAGTTGC
>NZ_LT607426.1:118085-157981 GCF_900095225.1 Pseudomonas sp. UMAB-08 | reverse complement strand
CAAGCCGTGGCCCCTCAGAGGTTGAGAGGGGCCTGCCGGTTTGAGCCGTTGCGCCCAAGCCGAGCCACTCCTTCCACGCTCGTCGACCTCATTCGAGCGAGCGTATCGCAGAGCCGCCAGCACCCCGGATTGCAGCTGCTACGCTTGTCTCAGTGACGATTATTCATTGTTTTTTTGCCATGATTCCGCTGGAAAAACGGCGGAGAGGATTGTTCGCGTCAGTTATTTAGACGCGTTGGAAAATACAATAAATAAGCTTACCCAGTAAGCACTAAGCCTAATGGCTGGCCGTGGTTTGACTAGTTCTGGCGCCCTAGCGAGTTGAATTTCGTTGAGCAAAGGAGTGGACATGTCTGCCGACAAGAAAAAGACGACCAAAAGTAAAACGAAAGCAGAGGAATTCGGAATTTTCGAGCCGGTCTTTCGCTCGCGCAAAGAACGCTTGCATGCAGGCGAGAGCTTGCTTGAAGGCATGCCACATTCGAGTCACGCCGTATGGAAACCACCGCGCAAACACCGCGATCCTATCGACATCCTTGAAGAGTCCAACCGGTATCGGTTACCCAGTCTGGTGCCTGTCCGCTACGGGCGTATGTTGCGCAGTCCATTCACTTTTCTGCGCGGCTCTTCAGGGTTGATGGCTTATGACTTGGCCGCCACCCCGAACACGGGTATTCAGGTACAGGCCTGCGGGGATTGCCACCTATTGAACTTCGGATTGTTTGCGACCCCTGAGCGCAATCTGATTTTCGACATTAACGATTTCGACGAAACGACGCCCGCACCGTGGGAGTGGGATATCAAGCGTCTGGCGATCAGTTTTGCCGTGGCCGCACGCGGTAACCGCCTCACCGACAAGGAGGCCGAGGCGAGCGCCGTCGAATGTGTGCGTGCTTACCGCGAGCGTCTGCGCGAATGTTCGAAACTGAGTCCACTGGAGGTCTGGTACGACCGTCTGGATGCCCAAACGATTGTCGATATGGCCCCCAATGCCAAAGTCAAAAAGACGCGGGAGCAATTGATTGAAAAAGCAAAGACGCGTGTTGGCGATTACCTTTATCCCACGATCAGTGGCGAAGTCGGGGGGCGGCGGCGCCTGATCGATCAACCGCCCATACTCTTTCACATATATGAAAAGGACTTCGAGCAGCGCGTTTATATGGCATTGGAGGATTATCGATTATCCCTGCCGCACGAACGCCGTGTGCTCTTCGATCGTTACCGCCTGGAAGACATCGCCCTCAAAGCCGTCGGCATCGGCAGCGTGGGTACCTATTGCTTTGTCGGTCTGTTTTTTTCCGCAGAAAACCACCCGTTGCTCCTGCAATTCAAGGAAGCCTGTCCCTCCGTACTCGAGCCTTATGCGGGCAAGAGCGTTTATGAAAATCACGGGCAGCGCGTTGTCACGGGGCAGCGGCTGATGCAGTCCTCCAGCGATATTTTTCTGGGCTGGACGCAAGGCCAAAAAGGCCGGGATTTCTTTGTGCGCCAGTTACGGGACATGAAAATGTCCGCGCCTATAGAAGGCGCATCGGCCGAACAAATGAAGATGTACGCCGAGCTGTGCGGTCTTACCCTGGCCCGTGCCCACGCCAAATCCGGGGATGCGGCGTTGATCAGTGGCTACCTGGGCAAATCGGACACCTTCGACCAGGCCATCGGCGAATTTGCCCTGACCTATGCAGACCAGAATGCAAAAGACCACGCGGCGCTGGTGGCCGCAGAGAAGTCCGGACGGATCAAAGCGCTGATAGAGGAAGATTGATGACGCCGATCCGCTGTGTAGCATTGCTCACCGCAGCCTGCTACTTGGGTGGGTGCGGGACGATGGGACCAACCTCGATTCAGCGCGATCGCACAGACTATGGCGGTGTTCTTTCCACGACCTGGAAAGAACAGACGCTGCTCAATGTCGTCAAGTTGCGCTATGGGGACGTGCCGGTGTACCTGGATGTCACGTCGATGATCAGCTCCACCGCGATGGAGAGTCAGGTCAGCCTGGGCGCGAGCTGGTTTTCGGGGTGGCCTAACGATGGAGATAGCCAGGCCATCGGTGCATACGGTCGTTACACGGACCGTCCGACGATCAGCTACACACCGCTCTCCGGGGAGAAATTCTCACGCTACCTGCTGCACCCGCTGTCTCCGGCTTCCGTGTTCGCCCTTGTCCAGGCGGGTTATCCCGTGGATCGCGTGCTGCAATTGACGACCCGCGCGATTAACGGCGTCTACAACCGATCCGCATCGCCCACCCGTGCCCGGGCTGCGGACCCACGTTTCTATCAGGTGCTTGAAACGCTAAGACGGATACAGCGGTCGGAATCGCTGGGCATGCGAATTAATCCCGGCGCTGGCGAAGACGCGGTTCTGGTCATGATCAATCAGGGCGTTCCCGAAAACGTCCTGAAGGACAGCCGTTACGTGCGAGAAACCCTTCACCTGCGTCCCGACACGAGTGAACTGACATTGACCTTCGGTATGGTGTCGAGGGGCGATACGGAGGTCGCCCTGCTCACGCGCTCCATGTCGGAAATATTCCTGGAACTCGCCGCGACGATCGAGGTGCCTCCCCAGCATCTGAAGGAAGGACGCGCAAGCCCGGCAGCTGCCGCACCCGATAACCCAAGCCCGTGGGACGACCCACTGGTACGTATCCACTCAAGCGCGGAGCGACCCGCCGATGCGTATTCCGCCGTTCGCTATCGTGACTATTGGTTCTGGATCGACGACCGTGATATGAAATCCAAATCTGAATTCCTGTTCATTCTCGTGCTGTTCTCCCTGGCCGAAACCGGCGTACCGCCGCAGGCGCCGGTGATCACCGTACCCGCGAACTGATACGAACGTGCTGTGCATACTAGGCTACTGGTGGGCGAAGTCAGGCCTGTGGATGAGGCCTGACTATTAATGACCGTAGTCTTTAAATGTGTAAAAACTATATTTTTGAGGGTCGCAATGAGTCCGAATTTCCAGCCTTCACGTCGAGTCGCAGACGCCGTCGCCCTGGCGACAACACTTCACGCCGATCAAACCCGCAAGGCCACCGGTATTCCCTATTTGTCCCACCTGATGGGTGTCGCATGCCTGGTGATGGAGCACGGCGGGGATGAAGATCAGACCATCGCGGGCCTGCTCCACGATGCAGTGGAAGATGCCGGCACGCATGCCGAAGCACAGATCCGAGCGCAGTTCGGCGAGCGGGTCACCCGCATCGTGCTCGGCTGCACCGATGGCGTACCGGATGAACATGGCGAGAAGGGTGATTGGCATACCCGGAAGCAGCGCTATTTGGACCACCTGCACGATGCGTCTGCGGAGACCTTGCTGGTCTCCGGCTGCGACAAACTGCACAACGCTCGCGCAATCGTGAGCGATCTCAATACCCATGGCCCCAAGATGTTCTCTCGTTTCAACGCGGGGAAGGACGGCACCCTGTGGTACTACGATCAACTGGCAAGCGTCTTCCAGACTCGCCTGCCAAGCCCGCTCGCCGATGAACTGACCCGTACGGTGGCCGAGATGAAGCGTTTGGCGTCCTCCAATTAGTAACTATAAATAAATCAGCTAGTTATATCTTTTCGTGGAATCGAACCCGGCATCGATGGGCATCGAGCGCTTTCCGTACCCGACAGGTGAGCTGCGAGCAGGCTTGCCGAACCGAACATTTGCCCTCACTGTAAAGACCAATGTCATTACAGTGAGGGCTATCCAATGGCGTCCATCAATGTCCGTATCGACGACGACCTCAAGGCGCGTGCGTACCGCGAGCTTGAAAAACTCGGCGTGACCCCTTCCGAACTGATGCGCCAAGCCTTGCAGTATGTGGCCGAGCGCGGGCAGTTGCCCTTCAAGCCGGTCCTCATGACCGAAGATGATGAAGCCTTGATCGCAACGGTGCGCGAGCGCCTCGCAGCGCCGCAGCGGGTTAAGGTTTCGCTAGATGACCTATAGCTGTTGCCGCTGACCGAAAATCGAGCCATTTTTTCTGAAGTCTGTAGGTTAGTTTCTGAAAATACGAGTTATTAGTTTGTTGAGGATTGACTAGACCTGCCGCTACACACTGCCTTGGTCTGCATAGCTTACATGCACTAGAACAGTTGATATTCTTTGCACCTCTCATGGCCATCCGAATCTCTTATGTTGGATAACAGATTGGACGGTAATGAAAAGCCGTGCTTATGACCGCCATTCTCAATGGCGCGATCTTTTGTGTCGCTAACCAAGAAGAGCGTTGTAGACCGAACGATGGCATTTTGCTAGCCTTCGCCTAGGCTGCATACACCTGATTAATATGCAGCGACGATGGACCTGTTTAAAATGCAAGAAATTGCAATTTACTTTTCCTGTCTCGTCCTGAAAGGCCAAAAATACTGGATTTTGGTGTTCCTATGTACTCAACGTCGCCACAGACGTACTCTGCCCTCATTTAGCTGTAGCGCTGCATGGTGGGAAAACTTGAAAATTGGCTAATGTCCTCATAAGAGAATATTTATGCAGTTTGAAATACCATACAACCTACAAAAAGCAATAAAAGACGATAAATTATTAATATTTATTGGGGCGGGGGTTTCTAGAAGTGCGGGCCTTCCATTATGGAAGGATATTGTAATTACCACATTGATGGATCCGGCGATTGCTAAGGGGAATAACTTTATATCTGCCTTGGAAGCGGAAGTTATCACCCCTCTCGAAGCCTTAGATAAGATAAAACAAGTTAACTGCCGGGAAATTTATAGGCACTTTGAAAATGAGACCTCAAAGCTAATCGAGAGCGAGATATATAAAAGTATTACTTGTATCAGTAGGAAAGTCATAACGACTAATTATGATAATTTATTAGAGCACAATACAGGTATCAAAGCTATCGATACCTCAAGCCCATATAGCTTGCAAAAAACTGACGAACTAGACGAATTTGTACTAAAAATTCATGGATCATGCTCGGCAATCGATAATGCTGTGATATTTACTTCGGATTACGAGAAGTTGTATGGGGCAGGAAATGAGCTGGCCAAATTTCAATTAGAGAAGCTTGTTTCCTCGTATTCATGCTTATTTATTGGTTTTAGCATGAGTGATAACTATGTGGCTAACTTATTTGACAGATTAAATCAGATATATAAAGGGCTAGGAAAAGAGCACTTTATCGTGTCGAGTGGCCCGGTCGACCATGACTTTGTTGATGTTGTTAAAATTGAATCTCACACAGATCTGCCTAATCTGTTAAAACAGCTTGCTACATATAAGTCAACATATCCAGAAATGCCTGCTGCCATTGGTGTTGCGTTGACAGAGTTAAGTAGTGAAAATTCTATTAAGATGGAAAGTCTTCTTCCTGAAACAGGAATACAGCTCCATATTGGCAATGATACACCTCCAAAAATCGAGCATTGGACTGGCCGAACCGAAGAACTAAAGTCGTTAATGAGTACGCATAAAGTTTGCTTTGTTACCGGGATCGGAGGACAAGGAAAATCTGCGCTTGCTTCAAAGGTGCTAGCTGAAACTGATAAATCAGATTATGTATTCTGTGATTGGCGTGACTTCAAAGAAGAGGATTTAAATTTACAAAGTAAGCTTTTCCAGCTTATTGAAATAGTTTCAGGCGGTAAGCTTAAAACTCGTCAGTTAATTGGTTTGGAAACAGAAGCTCTTGTAAATGCTTTTTTTGATGAGCTGGGCTCTCAAAAAGGAATTTTCGTTTTTGATAATATAGATAAGTACATTGACCTTCAGAAGTTTACTCCTTCTGGAGATATGTCAATATTTTTCCACAAGGCCTTGAAAACGCCTCATAATTCTAAATTCATTTTTACTTGTCGCCCATTTATTCATTTTGCGGGTATAGGTTTTTATCAAGTGCAACTTGAAGGGCTGGAGTTTGATGATGTTAAGGAACTTATAGGGAAGTACCACCCAAAACTGCATCATCAAGAGCTCCATGATATAGCTCTTCGTTTAAATAGTGCGACTAAAGGACATCCTCTATGGATGGGACTTATTTTGGCCCAGTCTAGGACGGATATTACACAAATTGACTCGCTTCTAAAAAGAATTGAGAGTCAACACGTTCCCGAAACTAGAAATAACAGCAATATATCAAGCATTATATCCGAAACAATTTTGGAGAATGTTTGGTCAGGACTAAAAGAGCGTGAAAAAATAATCCTTCGCACCCTATCTATAGCCAATATCTCGGAGGCGGAGGAAGATTTATCCAAAATAGTTTCTAAGAAGATCAATTACAATCAGTTTGCAAAAGCCCTTAAAGCACTAACGGCGCTAAATTTAATAGTCGTTAAGGAGGGTACCAGAAATGTAGAGCTTCACCCTCTAGTAAGGGAATTTATTAAGGTTAATTACGGGAAGGAGGAGCAGGAGAGTTACATTGCATTGTATGTGAGCTATCTGGACGGGTTTATCGTCCTGCTTAAAAACAAATTTGGGATGGTGTTGGGGTCTGAGGATCTCGACGTAATCATTAAAAAAATTGAGATTTTAATAAATACTGGCAAGACTCAAGATGCTGTGAATGAATTGAGGACGACAAGTGACTCCTTTCAAATATCGGGTTATTGTGAGGAGTTTCTGCGGCTGGCAGATATACTTTTAAATAAAGTTGTTTGGACGCATAAAAAAGTCACTGGTATTCACGGCTTCTTTGACTTTATAGATAATTTCTTTACGAGAGTTATCGATTTTGGCAGCTATGCGCTGTTTGATAAGTATATGGCTGAATATTTGAAGGTCTTCAACTCTCCTGACGCCAATATGATACTTGCAAAGTCTGCGATTTGTTACAAGCAATGGTCAGTCGGAGACTTTCAGCAGGCTATACGGGAGGGGAGAAGCGCATCTGATCTAATCGATATGCTCGGCGAAACCGATAGCTGGGCAGGAAAACACCGTTACCATCTTTCGCTCAGAGATTCCCGAGAAGCTGATAATGTCGAAAAAGCTTTAAGATATTTCTGTGAATCAAAAAGCTTAGATGAATTGCGTAAAGACAAAAATGACTCTGCATACACCTCTAAATATGGAAATATAGGACGATGCCTTCTTTACTTAAATCAACAGGACGACGCGCTATTTTTTACTGTTAAGTCATATAGAGCTTTAAATGATGATAAGGTGAATTTTTTTAATCGGCACAATTTGGGTTATGCTGCGAAATGGATTGGTGATATTTTAGCATTGCAGCAACGTTTGCAGGAATCCTTATATTTTTTGCTGCATGCAAAAAATATTTGGAAGAACGATATGCCTGGGGAGGCCAATAAAATCGAGGCCACCATTTCGCAGATTCCAATTACGATGTCAAATCAGTCGATTATCAGCTTGGAGTCATGGCAAGTTACGAAATTCTGTAATGATTGGGCGGTCAGTTATTATGAGGATAGTTGTTTATCCAGCTAACATTTATGTTTAAAGGTTGCTCTAGCTGTCTGTTACGGATAAAAAATTTCTTGAAATATTTTATCCGTAACACTGCTCAAGCAGCTTAGATATTTAGCTGTTGGTTGAGTACACTCAGGATTCCGAGCGTTTTGGTGGTGACGGTGTTACGTAGGTCTTACTCTGCAGGGGCTCCTCACTTGTTATCTGCTATGGATGGAGACTTTCGTCTAGTGCTTGAGCCGCCAGGACTTGCCTGGGAAAGGTCTGAAGTACCCACCGTTTTTTCATGCCCTCGCTACTTGAGGTTCAAAAAACATGAGCCGGTCGAAAGTATCTGATCCATGAACTACACCTACCGCCAGACTGCCGCCTCGTTTACCGTGGCATCTCTGGCGAGCAGTTCCACGGCAACAACGCTTCGTAATCCGCTACCGACCGCGCATGTGGCAGCTTTTCCAGTACGTGGCGCAGCCACGTATAGGGCTCTTGGCCGTTGACCTTGGCGGTCTCGACCAAGCTGTAGATCTGCGCGCTGGCAGTCGCGCCTTTGAGCGTGTCGCTGCACAGCTATGCCTTGCGCCCGATCACAAACGGCTTTATCGCTCTTTCGGCGGCGTTGTTGTCGATCGGTAAAACCCAGCCTCCACGTAGCGCTCCAGCCGGCTCCAGTTGCTGGCCAGATAGTTAACGGCCTTGCCCAGCACGCTTTGTGGCATCACCTGCGACTGCGTTTTCTCCAGCCAGTTTTTTAGTTGGCTCAGGATTGGTAGGCTCTTTTCCTGACGGCCAGTAAAACGCTGCTCATCGCGGGCATCCTTGAGTTCACGCTCGATGCCATACAGCTTGATGATCATCGTCAGCGCGATATCGGCACGTCCCGTCTTGCCCTTGGGCTGCACTTTTTGCGCGTCCACGAACTTGCGTCGCGCATGGGCCATGCACGCCAGACGCTCAACACCGGGTTGCCCCATCCTCCAACCGACACCAGCTTACAAACGCCTGCCAGCGATCACTGTGCGCCTTGACCGTGCCGTAATGCCCACCGCCAAACATGTCCTGCAGCGCCTGGGGCCCGGCATAACTCAATTGCCGACCATAGCCAAAATTGCGCCCATCCTGCCTACCCGCCAATGCCATGATCAAACTCCTCGCGAAGCCAAACCGTTGAAGCCTTTCCCCACGTCATCCCGCCAAGAATGTTGAGTGTTATCAGGGATCAAGGTCCCTGCGACCTGTGAGGGTTGTCCACTAACGCGGGACTGACGGCTCTTTCCGACCGGGGAGCGCATCCCGGGAGCTTGGGCATCTCATGATCTGGCCTCCTGAACACTTCCGAAGACGTGGGCGGGTGGAGGCTGCGCTGGCTGACGAGAGCTACGCCGCGAGATCCGAGTCAGGTGAAGGTAGTGACGCGATGACCGGGGCATGCCTGGCTGTCAGCTTGGTGCAGTCGATTCTGTCGGCTGCCGCACCATCAGCCAAAGTTCACAGTAGGCCCTGCGCCAGAGCGCTCCTGACCTTGGGCGCGCATGGCCTCAGAAAATAATAAGACTGAAACAGCTCCCCGGTTCGACAATTACAGGTATCCAGACTAAGTTCCTTTGGCTGGCGAATTGCCATCGCGCTGACTAGGGAAGGAAGTATGGAGCACTATAGTAATTTGAGCGGAGATTCGGGGGTTGTTGGCTACGAGATAGGTGCGGGGTTTATCGTGGTTGAGTTCAAAGACCGATCCCAATATCTGTACGACTCAACAAGGCCTGGCGCAGCATCTGTTGCCGAGCTGCAGAGCCTAGCTCGTGCTGGAAGGGGGCTGAACAGCTACATAGGCCGATTTGTCCGCGCAAATTACGCCCGTAAGATCCGGTGACCTGTCTCAAGCTTGATAGCTATTCAGCCTGCGGTTTGTCGGAATGGGTCGTCGCGCGTGGGTCAGCGAAGACGCCGTCGTGGCTAAGTGCGCTCCCACGGGTTTCGCGTCAAGCAGCGTGGACGGAATATGGACGTTCTTTTCCGTGCGCAAACAAAAAAGGCCCACCTTTCGGTGAGCCTCGTTTGGTGTTTCGTATGGTGCCGGCACCAAGAGTCGAACTCGGGACCTACTGATTACAAGTCAGTTGCTCTACCAACTGAGCTATACCGGCGTGATGGGCGCAGAGTATATCCAGATTTTTTGGGTTGTAAACCCCTAGCTGACTGATTCGATTGCAAAAACTTTCAGCGGTGGGCTTTTTCGCGGCTTCTGTCCTACGGCCTCCCTGATCCTCCCCAGCCAGTCGGGGTTTTTCCCTTGTTTTGATCAAGGGGTGTGCAGGTGTGGTTGGCTATGTACTGCCGGTAAAGCAATGGCTTTGTGGGCCATATTCACTTTTGCTGGAATGCTTATGCACAATCGGAGCTAGGGATGGAGCGCGAAAGGCTGATTTTGTGGAACCGTTCTCAACTGTCGCAACTTGCTGTTTTTTCGTTGGTTTAAGGTGTGATCGAAAATTGATCAATGGCTGATTTAGCTAGCACGCTACGGTTTTCGTGCGTTTCTCGAATTGTTATTAACAGACTTATCCACAGGCGCGGCGCGGATGAGTGGAGTATTCAGGCTGCTCCATTCACCCGCGCGTTTGTATCAGCGCCCTTGGCAGGCGTCCACGCGCAGTACGCGTTCCAGTAGCTTGAAACCGCGTACCAGAACGTAAGCCATCAGTAGGTAGAACATCCCGGCGGCGAAGAATATTTCGACCGGCAGGTAGGTTCTGGCGATGATGGTGCGTGCCATGCCGGTCAGTTCCATCAGGGTGACGGTGCTGGCCAGCGCGCTGGCTTTGAGCATCAGAATCACTTCGTTGCTGTAGGCCGGCAGCCCGATGCGCGAGGCGCGCGGCAGGATGATGTAGAACAGGGCTTTCCACTTGGACATGCCCAGCGCCCGCGCCGCTTCGATTTCGCCCGGCGGGATGGCCTGGATCGCGCCTCGCAGGATCTCGGCGATGTAGGCTGCCGTGTGCAGGGTCATGGTGACGGTCGCACACCAGAACGGGTCGCGCAGATACGGCCACAGCGCGCTCGCCCGTACCGAGTCGAATTGCGCCAGCCCGTAATAGACCAGAAACAACTGCACCAGCAGTGGCGTACCGCGGAAGAAGAAAATGTACGCGTACGGCAAGGCACGTACGGACAAATGCCGTGACGAGCGCGCGATGCCCAGGGGTATCGCCAGAATCAGCCCGGCGACCACTGCGATGGCGACCAGCTCCAGGGTCAGGGTTGCGCCCTGAGCCAGCCTTGGCAGCCATTTGATGATGACTTCCCAGTTCATGACGAACTCCTCAAGAAACCGCGTGCGGCGCGTTTTTCCAGCAGGTACATGCCGATCATCGCCAGGACTGTCAGCCCCAGGTACATGAAGGCGGCGACCATATAGAAGGTGAACGCCTGTTTGGTGAAGCCCACGGCGATCTGCGAGTGGCGCATGATTTCTTCAAGGCCGATCACCGACACCAGTGCGGTGTCCTTCATCAGGATCATGAACAGGTTGCCCAGGCCGGGCAGGGCGATGCGCCACATCTGCGGCATGATCAGTTTGATGAAGATCCGCGAGGTGGACATGCCCAGCGCCATCCCGGCTTCGCGATGACCTTTGGGGATGGCGAGGATGGCCCCTCGGAACACTTCGGTCGCATACGCGCCAAAGCACAAGCCAAGCGCGATCACCCCGGCCGCGAAGGCGTTCAGCTCAAGGTCGGGTTTGCCGAGTGCTTCGCCGATGCTGCGCATCAGGTTGACTGTGCCGAAGTAGATCAGCAGGACCCAGAGCAATTCCGGGATGCCACGCACCAGCGTCGAGTAGGTACCGCCAAGCCATTGCAGGGACTTGTAGGGTGATGTTTTTGCCAAGGCGCCGAGCAGACCGAGCACCAGCCCCAGGCATAACGCCGACAGGGCAAGTTTGACGGTCATCAGCGCGCCAGCCGCAAGGGCCGGGCCGAATCCGTAGATATCAATGTTCATAGGCAGGCTTTGCTAGGGACCGGCACCGCGACGCTGTTACTGAAACAAGAAGCGGCGGTGCCCGTCGGGCAGGTCAGAGAATACTGAACGGGAAATACTTGTCGTTTATTTTCTTGTAGGTGCCGTCGGCGATGATTTCTTTCAGCGCTTTGTTCAGCTCCTCACGCAACGGATCGTCCTTGCGCACGGCGATGCCGATCTTGTCGTTGTCGAACACCGGGTCGCCTTTGAATTCAAAGTTTTTGCCCGCATCGCTTTTAAGCCATTCGTAGTTGACGAACTTGTCTGCCAGGAGTGCATCGACACGCCCGGAGGTCAGGTCGAGGTAGGCGTTTTCCTGGGTGTCATAGAGCTTGATGGTGACGGTGTCGCCCAGGTTGTCTTCAAGCCAGGTGCCCGCCAGCGTCGCACGCTGGGCGCCAATGATTTTGCCTTTCAGGGTTTCCTTGAGGGTGGCCTTGTCGATGACCAAATCGGTGGCCTTGGGCGCCACGAATTGCAGTTTGTTGGAGTAGTACGGGTCGGTGAAGTCGACGGCTTGTTTGCGTTCTTCGGTGATCGACATCGAGGAGATCAGGAAATTGAATTTCTTCGCGTTCAAGGCCGGAATGATGCCGTCCCAGTCGGACGTGACGATCTCGCACTCGACTTTCATCTTGGCGCAAAGGGCGTTGCCGATGTCGACGTCGAAGCCCACGACCTGGCCGCTGGCATCTTTGTTATTGAATGGAGGGTAGGCGGCTTCGATGCCCATTTTCATTTTTTCTGCGGCAAAGGCACTGGTCGCGAATGTCAGGGTGACGGCAGCGGCCAGGAGAAATTTTTTGTAGGTCTGCATTCGTGTTGCTCCGTTAACGGTTGCTGGACATGAATTGTTTACAGCGCGCCGACAGGGGGTTTTCAAACACCTGTTGCGGCGATCCCTGTTCTTCGACGAGGCCCTGATGCAGGAACACTACCTCGCTGGACACTTGGCGGGCAAAGCTCATTTCGTGGGTCACGAGCAGCATGGTCCGGCCTTCTTCGGCGAGGGCACGAATCACGTTGAGCACTTCCTGGACCATTTCCGGATCGAGGGCCGAGGTCGGTTCGTCGAACAGGATCACTTTAGGCTGCATCGCCAGGGTGCGGGCGATGGCCGCGCGCTGTTGCTGGCCGCCGGACAGTTGGGCCGGGTACACATGACGCTTGTCGCCAATGCCGACTTTGGCCAGCAGGGCTTCGGCGACTTCGATGGCTTCGGCCTTGCTTTGCCCCAGTACGCGACGCGGCGCCTCGATGATGTTGTCGAGTACGGTCATATGCGGCCACAGATTGAAGTTCTGGAACACGAAGCCGATTTCGCTGCGCATGCGATTGATCTGCTTGTTGTCGGCGGCGATCAGATCGCCATTCTTGGCGGCCTTGAGTTTCAGTTCTTCACCGGCCACCAGAATCTGCCCTTGATGCGGGTTTTCCAGCAGATTGATGCAGCGCAGCAGGGTGGATTTACCGGAACCGGAAGAGCCAAGGATCGAGATCACATCGCCATCGCGGGCGGTCAGCGAAATACCTTTGAGTACTTCAAGCGAACCGTAGCGTTTGTGCAAGTTACGGATTTCCAGCGCGGGCGTGGCCTCAGCCATGTGCGGTCCTCATTGTGTTCTGTGTGCTCCTGCTGTTGGCGGCCTTCCTTGGCGAGCGCCAAGCTAGCATAGCGTTTGGAAGCAAGCTTCCGGCTATCGAAGGGTTGTCGCATTGCTAACGCAGACTGTCGCGCGGATACAAACCGGGCCTCAGAAGGTGCGTTGGTCAAGCGACGGTGGGGCAAAAAAGGGCCGCGATGGTGCCAGTTTCGAGAGGGTGTTGAAAGGTTTAATGCCTCGGGGGCAATCCTCTGGGTCCTTTCGCCCGCGCACCACATCGGGGCAACAAAAGCGCCCTGTGTGTATTTGTCATGCACGCCATCGTTAAGTGGGTGAGGCGTTCAGTAACAAATTCTGAAAAATGGCAAAAGGCCATTCCGATCAAACGCTTATGGAACGTGGCGCGAACGCGTATATCCGTGGGCGACGTCGTTATCGACACATTTTGGCGCAAATCTTGCGTAAAAAATAAGGAACAGCGTCGTTGCTTTCTTTTTACGGGGTGCGCGACGTGTACGACGAACTGAATCTCGCTTCTTTGCAAAGGTAGTTTTAATGAGCAGTGCGCAAAACTCCAACGACCTCGATCAGGGGCTCAAATCGCGACACATCACCATGCTTTCGATCGCCGGCGTTATTGGCGCCGGCTTGTTCGTCGGCTCCGGGCACGCTATCGCCGAGGCTGGCCCAGCTGTGCTGTTGGCCTACCTGGCGGCGGGCACGCTGGTGGTTCTGGTCATGCGCATGCTGGCCGAGATGGCAGTGGCTTCACCTGACACCGGTTCGTTCTCTACTTACGCGGACCGCGCTATCGGCCATTGGGCCGGTTTCACCATTGGTTGGCTGTACTGGTGGTTCTGGGTGCTGGTTATCCCTCTTGAAGCCAACGCCGCCGCGACAATCCTGCATGCCTGGTTTCCCGGCATGGCGATTTGGGCGTTCACGCTTGTCATCACCTTGCTCCTCACGGCAACCAACCTGTTCAGCGTGAAGCATTACGGTGAGTTCGAGTTCTGGTTTGCCCTGATCAAGGTGTTGGCCATTATCGGTTTCGTCATCTTGGGCGTTCTGGCGATTTTCGGTCTGTTGCCTGGTAGTCAGGTCAGCGGCGTCAGTCATCTGGTCGACACTCACGGCTTCATGCCCAACGGGATGGGCGCTGTGCTGGCGGCCATGTTGACCACCATGTTTTCGTTCATGGGCACTGAGATCGTTACGATTGCTGCCGCTGAATCGAAGAACCCGGCTGAGCAGATCACCAAGGCCACCAACTCGGTGATCTGGCGGATTTGCCTGTTTTATCTGGTGTCGATTTTCCTCGTCGTCGCCCTGGTGCCGTGGAATGACAGCCGTCTGACCGAGCTGGGCTCTTATCAGACCGTGCTCGACATGATGGGCATTCCTAACGCCAAACTGATCGTCGATCTGGTTGTGTTGGTCGCCGTAACCAGTTGCTTGAATTCGGCGCTGTACACCGCTTCGCGGATGCTCTTCTCCCTCGGCAAACGCGGCGATGCGCCTGCTGTTGCAAGACGCACCAACCGCAGCGGCACGCCTTACTGGGCGGTCATGCTGTCCACCTCGGCGGCCTTCCTGGCAGTGTTCGCCAACTACGTCGCACCGGCGGCGGTCTTCGACTTCCTGCTCGCCAGCTCCGGCGCCATTGCGCTGCTGGTGTACCTGGTCATCGCCATCTCCCAGTTGCGCTTGCGCCACAAGCGCACCGCCAATGGCGAGACCATTGCCTTCCGCATGTGGCTGTTCCCTGGGCTGACATGGGCCGTCATCGTCTTCATCGTCGGTGTACTGACCATCATGCTGTTCCAGGAAGAACACCGCGTCGAAATCCTCGCCACTGGCGTGTTGAGCGCGTTGGTCATCGCAGCAGGGTTGCTGGTGGCACGACGCCGCAACATCGCGATACGGCAGGGCAAACCTGTACTGAGTTAATGAGGCAGGGCTGTTGTAGGGCTCGATAAAACAAAACGGCCGCGATCAGTGATGATTGCGGCCGTTTTTGTTTGGGGGTATCGGGTGTGACCGGAAAACCAAAGCCTGGCAAAAGAGCTCCTGACAGAAAACTGATCAGGCGTGCGGGTGTTTGCGTTGCCCGCCGCTGGATAAATCTCAGTGAAACGAGGTTTTATTCATTTCCTGCAGAATCCGTGATGCCTCGTTGTAGTCGGTCTGGAACGTCGGGCCTTCCATCCATACAACGGCGGCGTCTTCGTCTTCGTCGTAGAACATCGCCCGGTACGCGATGAGCAGGCTCATCAGGAAGTCGGTGGCGTCTTCTTCTTCCTCTTCGGCAATGACCAGCTCCAGTACTGGGTATTGAAGAAAGACCACGCACATTGCCAGTTGGCTAATCGCTTCGGCGGCTTTCATGGCCTGGAACAGGTCGTCGAAGTCGGCCGGATCGAAGCCGTTTTCAAGGATGTCCTTGAAGTCGAACGTGCTCAGGTCAATGTCGACGTCATCGAAAGGCTGGTTGATCAGAGGTGACGCGAGAACCGGATGGACGACGCTCTGCGCAGGCTTGCCCACGCGGTTCTGCCTGGCCTTGGTCTTCGCCCGTTTGGCGCGTTTCTGCTGTTTGTCTGACGAGGCCATGGGCTTGGGTCCTTTTGCAGGCAGGGGAGTCATTGGGGGCTATTGAAGCGCATCCCTTTTGAATAGCCAAGGTGCCGGCGTCGAGCTCTGTGCCATCGACCTGTAAATGGCGCCCAATAAAAAACCCCTGAATCTTTCGATGCAGGGGTTTTCGGTATTTATGGTGCCCAGAGACGGAATCGAACCGCCGACACGGGGATTTTCAATCCCCTGCTCTACCGACTGAGCTATCTGGGCAACGGGGCGCATTAGACTTGTTTTTCGGGGGGTCGTCAAGCGTGTTGTTAAAAAAATTTCAGTTATTACCGTCGCTTACGACCCTTACCTGCTGGAAACGCTTATTTCTCGGGGGGAACGTAGCCTTCGGCCTGGGCGTATTCTTCGCCGGACAGGTACTTGTCCATCTCGCCCTGGATGAATTTGCGGTCGTCGATGTTCATCATGTTCAGGCGACGCTCGTTGATCAGTAGCGTCTGGTGCTTCTGCCAGTCTCCCCAGGCTTTGAGTGAGACGTGGTTGAAGATGTCCTCGCCTTTGGCACCTGGGTACGGAGGGCGCTCAAGGCCTGGCAGTTCTTCTTTGTACTTGCGGCACATCACGGTGCGGGTCATGACAACTCTCCTGCGTTCAATACGTCGGCTGCGCGTTTCAGCAGCTTCTTCACCGGGGCAGCAAGGCCCAGGCGCGGCGGGGTGGCGAGGTTATACCAGAGCCAGTCGGCCTCGGCCACGTGGTGGCTGGACTCTTCGACCTGTACCAGCCACGGTTCGATGCTCAGCTGGAAGTGGCTGAAGGTGTGGATCAGGCCTGGCAGTTCGTGGTGTTTGCCCAGTTCCAGCGCATGTTGATTCGCCAGATGCTCCAGATCGCTGAAGTGATCCAGCTCCGGCAGGCTCCACAAGCCGCCCCAGAGCCCCGTGGACGGGCGCCGGTAAAGCAGAATGGCTCCGTCGCGGTTGGCGAGCATCGGCATCAGCGTGCGCCTCTGGGGGATGGTTTTGCGCGGTTTGGGGATCGGGTAGCGAGTCTCCAGTCCGAGCAGGTGCGCTTCACAGCCTTTTTCCAGTGGGCAGAGCAGGCAGCTCGGTTTGCTTCGGGTGCACAGGGTCGCGCCCAGGTCCATCATCGCTTGGGTGTAGTGATTGACCCGTGACTGTGGGGTAAAGCACTCGGCCGTGGCCCACAGCTGTTTGGCGACCTTTGGCTCGCCGGGGTAGCCCTCCTGGGCGGTGTAGCGCGCCAGAACGCGTTTGACGTTGCCGTCGAGGATCGGCGCACGCAAGCCCATGCTCAGGCTGGCGATGGCACCGGCGGTAGAAAGACCGATCCCCGGCAGTTCTGTGAGCTTTTCGACATCGCGGGGAAACTCGCCGCCGTGGTCTGCCACGACGATTTTTGCGGTTTTCTGCAAGTTGCGTGCGCGGGTGTAGTAGCCCAGCCCGGTCCACAGGTGCAGTACTTCGTCCTCCGGCGCATCGGCCAGGGCCTGGACCGTCGGCAGTGCGTCCATGAACCGGTCAAAGTAATTGAGCACGGTGCTGACTTGAGTCTGCTGCAGCATGATCTCCGAAACCCACACCCGGTACGGCGTGATGCCCTGTTGCCAAGGCAAGTCATGCCGACCGTGACGCTCATACCATTCCAGTACGGCCGCTGAAAATTGCTCGGGTTTCATCGATTGAACAGACCTTTGAGGGCGTCTTTGAGTTGTGGGCTGACTTTGTCGCCGAGCTTGTCTTCGATTTTCTGCTGGAGCTTGTCGCCGGCCAGTTTCGCCGCGACTTGACCCAGTTTTTCGTTGTCCAGGCGGCAGGCTTTGGCGCCCAGCTCCAGAGGACCACGGCAGCGCACGGGCCATTCGATACCGGCATAACGCTCGTTGACCTGACACGCCGGGTCGGGCATCTCGCTCTTGTCGCCTTCGATGATGATGGCGACGCGGTAATCCATGCCCAGGACGCGCAGGTCTACGTCACCATCGCCTTTGACCGTGAGCCCCGGAATGCCCACTTTGAGGTCCGGGTTGCTGGCGACACCGTTACGAAAGACCAGATTGCCGTTGAGTTGCTGGAACGGGGTGTCCTTGCCGCGCGGTTCGCTGTCGAGGGTTTTGCGGTTGAGCTTGGCGATGCCCTGGCAAAGCTGTTGTTCCAGGTTGGCGTTGACCAGCACGCCGTCGTTGAGCATGAAACTGGCGGTGCCGTTGAGACCGTCGATCAGGACTTTTTCGCTGTTGCCTTTGCTGGTCAGGTCGCTGTTCAAGGTCAGCAGGCCTTTGACCGGCGGCGTTTGGTCCTTGCTCTGGATGAAGCGTTCGACGGGCACTTTGGCGATGCGGGTTTGCACGCTCATCAGCGGGATGTCCGGGCGCACGTCGAGGTTGCCTTTGACTTCGAAGTTGCCGTTGTAGAGATCGCCACGCAGGCTTTCAAGGGTGATCTGTCCGGCGAGGCCCTGGGTTTTGAGTACGGCATTCTGGATCGGTAGCTTGTTGAGGGTCAGCGTGCCGAAGTTGAGATCAGCCTGGACATCGAGTTTGCGCATGCGCTCCAGCGGCAGTAGCTGGGTGTTGCTCCATGCGCCTTGCGTCGGCGCGTTCGGCAGCGGGGTCGTGCCGCCACTCGCTGCAAAGGCCTGGTTTTGGGTGCTTTCAACTTCGGATTTACGTGCTGCACCGGCACTTTTGGCGGCTTCGGACTTGCCTGGGCGATAGCGGTCAGCGTCGAAGGTGTCGCCCTTGAGCTGGACGCGCAGCGCCTGTTTGGCGAAGTCGTCGACGGCGAGGCGTCCGGTGAAGGTGCTGTCGTCGACTTTCAGGTTGAGGTCTTCGAAGGCCACGCTGGTCGGGCTGCCGGTGAGGCGGCTGACCATTTCGAACTTGCTCAGGCTGCCAGTGGCCATCTCTGGTACCGGCTGACCGATGCCTTCGAGGAAGTCGTGCAGGTTGAACTGCGCGATGGACAGGCCGCCACTGAGTTGCGGTGTCTTGTCCAGGTCACGAACATGCAGCTCGCCCAAGGCGCGCAGTTGGTTGGCCGAGAGCTTCAAGCCGTTCCACTCCGCGACGTTGGCGGCCAGGTCCATCAGCAGTTGGCCTTGTGCGGCGAAGGTCAGGGTTTTCCCGTCCAGCGGTTCGCCCGATGCTTCGCCGGACAGGCGCATGTCTTCGAATTGGTAGCGTTTGAGCACACGATCGAAACGCAGTTGCCCGGCCAGTTCGGTCTTGGCGCGGATCACCGGCTGGTTAGTACTGAAGAACGCAGTGAGTTTGACCGGGATGTTGGTCCCTTCATGCACTGCGCCGGTGCTCAGTTGAATGCTTTCGGCGCTGAATTGCCGACCATTCTTGGCATCGTTGAAGTCGATGCGCGCGTTGTTGACGGTCAGGCTGTCGATGTCCAGCTTGATCGGCTGCGAGGTTTTTTCCGGCGTTGCTGTCGCGACCTGTGCAGGCTGACCGGCTGCGCCTGGTTCAGCCGGGGGTGGCGTTGCGGGCTGTGCCGGACGCCCAATGTCCTCCCAGTTGCCATGGCCATTTTCGTCGCGGTTCAGCGTCAGGTTGAGGCCTTCGACGCGGACATCGCTCATCTGCACTTCGCGGCGCAATAACGGCAGGACGCGCACGGAGAGCCCGAGCATCTGCAGGTCGGCAAAGGGTTTGGTGGGGGCGGTCAGGGTCGCCACGCTGGCGTCGTGCAACTCCAGGCCAAGCCAGGGGAACAGGCTCCAGCCGATGTCGCCGTTGAGTGTCAGCTCCAGGTGGGCCTTGTCGCGTGCCAGCTGGCGAATCTCGTCTTTATAGTCGTTGGGATCAAACAGATGGCTCAGAGCAAAGCCCAGAGCCACGATGATCAGCAACAGCCCGAGAATAACCAGACCCAGGATTTTGCCGAACGCTTTCATGGGCGAGTCCTTGTAATTGAATCATTCAAAATTTAGCCCGCGAGTATAGCCTCCACAAACAACAACCGGGCTGCCGATGCCTCCGGGTGTGACCTACCCTTGGTTCAGGGCCTGTTGCGTGTCCAGTTGCAAGTCGAGTTTAGCCGCCAGCGCCTGAGCCTCCAGTTGTCCGACTGGCGCCAGCAGGCGCAGTTCACACCCCGCCTCATGAGCCATTCTTTGCGCCTCGACCAGCAAGCGTTCGGCCACACCCCGGCGCCGGGTGAGTTTGCGCACGCACAGCTGCGACAATTGCCAGACGTTGGCCTGGCGTTGCACGCGAGCGGCACCCAGCAGGCGGTCATTGAACCGTGCAGCCAGCAAGCTGCCATTGCTCAGGCCGGCGGTGATCAGCGCCTGGCTATCGCCAAACGGTGCAAGCAGCCACTCCGGTGCATCGCGATAAATCTTCTGCAGATCTTCTTGATCCTGATAAGAGGCTGAATGTACGGACTCAATGACGATGGGCATTACGTTTCCTCGATCAACCGTGCGTGGTGTAGAGCGTAGTGGCATTAGGGCCAGACAGCGCGAATAAAGGTGATGGCAGATAGCCTTCGATATTGACTGCGATGGTAACCTCCCGTCCCTCGTCAGTCCTCCTGCGTCCTTTTGTCACGTCCGGGGGATCTCTGCCGATAAAAGAAGCGTCGCCTGCGTGCATGGAAGGTTGTGGGTAGAACACGTAATTGCCTTGCGAGCTACATTCGATTCGGGGAAATAATAATGAGCACACACGTTACGCTGAGCGGCATTGTCGCGCAGCCCGCGTTCTTGTCCAAAGAGCGCATCATCGCCAAGCCCGGTTTCAACCGTTGGCTGGTACCCCCGGCAGCATTGGCCATCCATCTGTGCATCGGCATGGCCTACGGTTTTTCGGTGTTCTGGTTGCCGCTGTCCAAAGCCATTGGCATGGCCGCGCCAGTGGCTTGCGCGCCGAACATGAGCTTCCTGGCCCAGGTGTTTGCATCGGATTGCGACTGGCCGATCTCGATGCTGAGCTGGATTTTCACCCTGTTCTTCATCTTCCTGGGCTGTTCCGCGGCTATCTGGGGCGGTTGGCTGGAGCATTCCGGTCCGCGTAAGGCAGGCGTCGTTTCGGCGGTGTGCTGGTGCGGCGGGCTGGTGATTTCTGCGTTTGGCATTTACACCCACCAGATCTGGCTGATGTGGCTGGGCTCTGGGGTGATCGGTGGTATCGGCCTGGGGTTGGGCTATATCTCGCCCGTCTCGACGCTGATCAAGTGGTTCCCGGACAAGCGCGGCATGGCGACTGGCATGGCAATCATGGGCTTCGGTGGCGGCGCAATGGTCGGCGCACCGCTGGCCGCAGCCTTGATGGGCCATTTTGCTTCGCCCGCAGGTGCTGGCGTGTGGCAGAGCTTCCTGGTGATGGCGGCGATCTATTTTGTCTTCATGATCGGTGGTGCCCTGGGTTACCGCGTGCCACCGACCGGCTGGAAACCCAAGGGGTGGACTGCTCCGGAAAAGAAAGCCAGCAACGCGATGATTACTCACCGCCATGTGCACGTCAGCGTGGCGTGGAAAACCCCTCAGTTCGTTCTGGTGTGGCTGGTGCTGTGCCTGAACGTGTCGGCGGGCATCGGTATCCTCGGCATGGCCTCGCCCCTGCTGCAGGAAGTGTTCGCCGGTAAATTGCTCGGCAACGGGTTGGCGTATGGCCAACTGGACGCCGTTCAACTGGGGCAGATCGCTGCCATCGCTGCGGGTTTTACCGGGTTGCTGAGCCTGTTCAACATCGGTGGGCGTTTCTTCTGGGCGACCTTCTCCGATTACATCGGCCGTAAAGCCACGTACTTCGTGTTCTTCTTTCTGGGCTTTTTGCTCTACGCGTCAGTGCCGTCGTTGAGTCACGTGGGCAGCATTGCGCTGTTTGTGGCCGCGTTCTGCGTGGTTCTGTCGATGTACGGCGGTGGTTTTGCGACTGTTCCGGCTTATCTGGCGGATCTGTTTGGTACGCAAATGGTCGGCGCGATTCATGGTCGCCTGCTGACCGCCTGGGCTGCCGCTGGCGTACTGGGGCCGGTGTTGGTCACCTACTTGCGTGAGTATCAGTTGAGCATCGGCGTTGCACGCGCTGACGCCTACGACATCACCCTGTACATCCTCGCGGGTCTGCTGGTGCTGGGCTTTATCTGCAACCTGCTGATTCGTCCGGTGGCCGACAAGCATTTCATGACTGACGAGGCGTTGGCTGTCGAGCAATCCTACGGTCACGATGTCGGCGCGGATCACACCACCGTCCTGGAGTGGGCAGCGTCGCCTGCCAGCAAGCCTCTGGTCGTCGCGGCCTGGTTGGCGGTAGGCATTCCGCTGGCGTGGGGCGTTTGGGTCACCCTGCAAAAAACGGCTGTGTTGTTTCACTGACAGCCGACTGTAAACGCGCGCTCACAGGGCTGAATGCTACCTGTGAGCGCGCGTTGATCGGGTGCATCCGACCGGTTGCACCCGTGATATTCCTTTCCCTGCTTCTGTTTGCTTCATGCCAGCCGGTTCTGGGCCTATAATGCTCGCCTTTTTCGCCCAATGATTTTGCGGAGTTGGTGATGGCCGAACGTAAGGCGTCCGTCGAGCGCGACACTCTGGAAACCCAGATCAAAGCCTCGATCAACCTGGATGGCACCGGAAAGGCCCGATTCGATATCGGTGTTCCCTTCCTTGAGCACATGCTCGACCAGATCGCCCGACACGGGCTGATCGACCTGGATATCGAATGCAAAGGCGACCTCGCTATTGACGACCACCACACGGTGGAAGACGTCGGTATCACTTTGGGTCAGGCCTTTAGCAAAGCGATTGGCGACAAGAAAGGCATTCGTCGTTACGGCCACGCTTATGTGCCGCTCGATGAAGCACTGTCGCGCGTGGTCATCGACTTCTCCGGCCGCCCTGGCTTGCAGATGCATGTGCCGTATACCCGCGCCACCGTGGGCGGCTTCGATGTGGACTTGTTCCAGGAGTTCTTCCAGGGCTTCGTCAATCACGCCAACGTCACGCTGCACATCGACAATCTGCGTGGGCACAATACCCACCACCAGATCGAGACCGTGTTCAAAGCCTTTGGTCGTGCCCTGCGCATGGCGATAGAGCTTGATGACCGTATGGCCGGGCAGATGCCTTCGACCAAGGGCGTGCTCTGATGCAGACGGTCGCGGTTATCGATTACGGCATGGGCAACCTGCACTCGGTTGCCAAGGCACTGGAACATGTCGGCGCCGGCCGGGTGCTGATTACCAGCGATGCCACGGTGATTCGCGAGGCTGACCGGGTGGTATTCCCCGGCGTCGGCGCGATCCGCGATTGCATGGCGGAAATTCGTCGCCTGGGTTTCGATGAGCTGGTGCGCGAAGTCAGTCAGGATCGGCCATTCCTCGGCATCTGCGTCGGCATGCAAGCCTTGCTTGATCGCAGTGAAGAGAACGGCGGCGTTGATTGCATCGGTCTGTTTCCAGGCCAGGTGCGTTTCTTCGGCAAGGACCTGCATGAAGACGGCGAGCACCTGAAAGTGCCGCACATGGGCTGGAATGAAGTGTCTCAGTCGGTGAATCATCCGCTGTGGCATGACATCCCGGACATGGCGCGTTTCTATTTCGTGCACAGCTACTACATCGATGCCGCCAACCAGCGGCAAGTCGTTGGGCGCGGGCACTATGGCGTCGATTTCGCTGCCGCGCTGGCTGACGGTTCGCGGTTTGCCGTGCAGTTCCACCCGGAGAAGAGCCATACCCATGGCCTGCAACTGTTGCAGAACTTCGCCGCCTGGGATGGTCGCTGGTAATGAGCAAGAAGACCAAGCCGCCGATCTTGACCCTCACGCCCGAACAGGAACGTGAGGCGAATCACAAGATCAAGCGCTTCATGGAGGAGCGCTTCGAGCTGGATCTTGGTTCGTTCGAGGCAGGTGAAATCCTCGAACTGTTTACCCGCGAAATTGCTCCGCATTATTACAACAGGGCGATTTTCGATGTGCAGACGCACCTCAAAGAGAGGTTCGAGAGCATCGAAAGCGACGTGTGGGCGCTCGAGAAAAACTGATTTCCGAGCGATGCTGAACTACTGAATTTGAAGGTTTTCCAGATGCTGATTATCCCCGCTATCGATCTTAAAGACGGTGCCTGTGTGCGTCTGCGCCAAGGCCGCATGGAAGACTCCACGGTGTTCTCCGATGACCCGGTGAGCATGGCTGCCAAGTGGGTAGAGGGTGGCTGCCGTCGTTTGCATCTGGTCGATTTGAACGGCGCGTTCGAAGGCCAGCCAGTCAACGGCGAGGTGGTGACTGCAATCGCCAAGCGCTACCCGCAGTTGCCGATCCAGATTGGCGGCGGCATTCGCTCGCTGGAAACCATCGAGCATTACATCAAGGCTGGCGTCAGCTACGTGATCATC
Source organism: Pseudomonas sp. UMAB-08 (assembly GCF_900095225.1). Lineage (GTDB taxonomy): Bacteria > Pseudomonadota > Gammaproteobacteria > Pseudomonadales > Pseudomonadaceae > Aquipseudomonas. Next base: position 133,991 of record NZ_LT607426.1, on the reverse strand, counting down.
GGCACCAAGGCAGTCAAAGAACCTGAGTTCGTTGCCGAGGCCTGCCGCGCGTTCCCCGGCAAAGTCATCGTCGGTCTGGATGCCAAAGACGGCTTCGTCGCCACTGACGGCTGGGCTGAAATCAGCACCATTCAGGTGATCGATCTGGCCAAGCGCTTTGAAGCGGACGGCGTGGCTGCCATTGTTTATACCGACATCGCCAAAGACGGCATGATGCAGGGCTGCAACGTAACCTTCACGGCGGCGCTGGCTGCGGCGACGCGGATTCCGGTGATCGCTTCGGGCGGCATCCATAATCTGGGCGATATCAAGACCCTGCTCAACGCCAGAGCCCCCGGCATCATCGGTGCAATCACCGGACGGGCGATCTACGAAGGCACACTCGATGTAGCAGAGGCTCAAGCCTTCTGCGACAGCTACCAAGGCTAAGGAGCAACTCATGGCGCTGGCGAAACGCATCATCCCTTGCCTCGATGTCGACAACGGTCGAGTGGTCAAAGGCGTCAAGTTCGAAAACATCCGCGACGCCGGTGACCCGGTGGAAATTGCCCGTCTTTATGATGAGCAGGGCGCGGACGAAATCACTTTTCTCGACATCACCGCCAGTGTCGACGGGCGTGATACCACGCTGCACACCGTTGAGCGCATGGCCAGTCAGGTGTTCATCCCGTTGACCGTCGGCGGCGGCGTGCGCACCGTGCAGGATATCCGCAACCTGCTGAATGCCGGTGCAGACAAGGTCTCGATCAACACGGCTGCGGTGTTCAACCCGGATTTCGTCGGCGAAGCGGCCGCGCACTTCGGTTCGCAATGCATCGTGGTTGCCATCGACGCCAAAAAAGTCTCTTTGCCGGGCGAAACGCCGCGTTGGGAAATCTTCACTCACGGCGGGCGCAAGCCAACGGGTCTGGATGCCGTGCTGTGGGCGAAAAAGATGGAAGACCTCGGTGCTGGTGAGATCCTGCTGACCAGCATGGATCAGGACGGCATGAAAAACGGTTTCGACCTGGGTGTGACGCGGGCGATCAGCGACGCGCTGGGTATTCCGGTGATCGCGTCTGGCGGTGTCGGCAATCTGGAGCATCTGGCCGCTGGCGTACTGGAAGGGCACGCCAGCGCGGTGTTGGCAGCGAGCATCTTTCACTTCGGCGAATACACTATTCCGGAAGCAAAAGCCTATATGGCCAAGCGCGGTATCGTGGTCCGCTAAGCCAGCCGGCTGATGTCCACTGGACATCAGCCGTGACGCACTGCACTCTGGGCGTTGCCAAGGATAGGGGTGATGCACGTGTTGAAACGTCTTCTTGTTGCGTTCGTAAGTGCTGGTGCTTTGCTGGCAGGTCTCGCCCACGGTGAGGCCGCCCCGGCTCAAGGCGCCTCCGGTAGGGATCCCTCCGCCTATTCAGTGGTCTTGCTGACCGAAAATTTCCCGCCTTACAACATGGCGGTCGACGGCAAGAACTTCGCTCCCGAAGACAGGATCAAGGGCATTGCCGCAGAGATTCTGCGCGAGACCTTCAAGCGCGCAGGGGTTGGCTACAGCATGACCCTGCGCTTCCCGTGGGACCGTATCTACAAGCTTGCGATGGTAAAACCCGGTTACGGCGTGTTCGTCACCGCGCGCCTGCCCGAGCGTGAAAAGCTCTTCAAATGGGTCGGCCCCATCGGCCCGGACGACTGGATCATGCTCGCTCGCGGCGACAGCCCGATTGAGCTGACGACACTGCCGCAAGCGAAGCAGTACCGGATCGGCGCCTACAAGGGTGACGCGATTGCCGAACAGCTAACCGCCGAGGGCATGAATCCTATCGTGGTGTTACGCGATCAGGACAACGCGAAGAAGCTGGTCGACGGGCAGATTGACCTGTGGGCCACGGGTGATCCTGCGGGTCGCTATCTGGCTCGTGAGGAAGGCGTTACCGGTCTCAAAACCGTGCTGCGCTTCAACAGCGCCGAGTTGTTCCTGGCGCTGAACAAAGACGTCCCTGATGAAATCGTTGCCAAACTGCAGAAAGCGCTGGATCAGATGCGCGCCGAAGGGCTGATTGGCGAGATTTTCGGGCGCTATTTGTAACGGCCGCTATCGCGACGGGCCAGGTGCGCTGTCAGCGATAGATCCCATTCTTGCCGTGCGCGGCCGTCGCCTGATTGCCACGCACGCTGATCATCCGCCGCAGGTCGATCCATTGGATGCCTTGCGCTTTCAGGCGTGGCAGCTCGCGTTCCAGGACGTCGAGGGTCATCGGGTAGGGGTGACCAATCATCACCACTGAACCTTGTTTGTGCGCCAGTTTGATTGCCGCCTCGAACTGAGCGGTGATGGCTGCGGTTGTGCGTTCATCGTCGAGAAAAATATCCCGCGAAAGACTGGCCAGACCGATGCGTTGCGCCTCGGCGGCGGCCACGGTGTTGGCGCTGGTGCGGCTGTCGAGCAGAAACAGATGACGGCGTTGCAGCTCAGCCACCAGCCACGTCATGGCCTGTGGTTCGGCGGTCATGCGGCTGCCCATATGGTTGTTGATCCCCACCGCGTAAGGCACGGCAAGGAGCGCCGCGCTCAGGCGCTTTTCCAGTTCGGCAAGCGGGAGTTCGGGATGCCAGGCGAAGGGCCCGGTCGCCGGGTCCATGGGCATGTGCAAGATGACCGTTTTGCCCGCGCGATGGGCCTCGCGAGCAAAGTCGGCAGCGTGGGGTGTATCCGGCATGACGGCCAGCGTGACCGGGCCTGGAAGCGTCAGGGCCCGATGATCGCGTACCGGATTCTGCCCGAGGTCATCGATGATCAGGCTGAGGTAGGCAACACTCGGTGGGCCGGGGGGCTTTTCAGGCTCAACCGGCGTTGCGTGGGCAACGCCGATCAGGCTGCATGAAAGCGTCAGTAGCAGCCATAAGCGCATGACACTAGTTGCCGCGGGTGACACTCAAGCCCTTAAGCAGGCTCAGTGCCTGGTTCAGCTGGAAGTCATCGTCCTGTGGACGCGCTTTCTTCCCGGCCGATGCCTTGGTGGTCGGTTTGTCCGCGCCGCCATTGCCGTTACCCAGGTGACCCGCCAGATCGGCTTCCTTGTAGTTCTCGGAATCCACTTCGCTGGTCAATTTGCCGCGACGCACTTCGATGTCCGGCAAGATGCCCTGAGCCTGAATCGAGCGACCATTGGGCGTGTAATACAGCGCGGTGGTGATTTTAATCGCGCGGTCATTGGCCAGCGGCAGGACGGTTTGCACCGAACCTTTACCGAAGCTTTCGGTGCCCATCAGTATGGCGCGCTTCTGATCCTGCAAAGCGCCCGCAACAATTTCAGCGGCTGAAGCACTGCCACCGTTGATCAAGACCACCAACGGTACGCCTTCGCTGGCGTCGGCCGGGTCGGCGTAGAAGCGCAGTTCGGAGTTGGCGATACGGCCTTTGGTGTAAACGATCAGGCCCTTGGTCAAGAACTGGTCGGCCGCTTCCACGGCCGCTTGCAGCACGCCGCCAGGGTTGTTACGCAAGTCGAGGACCAGGCCGTTCATCTTCTTGCCGTTGTCTTTGCGCAGCTTGGCCAGGGCCTTGCTGACTTCTTCGCCGGTCTTCACCTGGAATTGAGTGATGCGGATATAGCCGTAGCCACTTTCCAGCATCTGCGACTTGACGCTCTTGACCTGGATGGTTGCCCGCGCCAGGGTCACGTCGAATGGGTTGCCGCCTTCGCGAATCAGGGTCAGGGTGATTTTTTCACCGATCTTGCCGCGCATCTTGTCGACCGCTTCCTGCATGGTCTGACCACGGGTCGGCGCGCCATTGATCTTGACGATCAGGTCGCCCGCCTCGATGCCAGCCTTGGAGGCGGGCGTGTCGTCGATAGGCGAGACCACTTTGATAAAGCCGTCTTCGATGCCAACTTCGATACCCAGCCCCCCGAACTCGCCGCTGGTGCTTTCCTGCAGCTCAAGGAAGTCTTCCGGGCCAAGGTAAGCGGAGTGCGGATCAAGGTTGCTGAGCATGCCTTTGATGGCGTTCTCCAGCAGCGTCTTGTCGTCTACGGGTTCGACATAGGCGGCTTTGACCCGATCCATGACCTCAGCGAAGGTGCGCAGCTCTTCGAGCGGCAACGGTGCCTTGGCGCCTGCCGAAGAGGCGGCGGCTGCGGGCTTGACGGCTTCGGCGGCTTGCGCCAGAGGAGCACCGATAACGATGGCAATAGCCAGGGCCAGCGAGGTGAGGCGGGACAAATGCAGCATGTCTAACGTACTCCTAAACCTAAAGTAGTGCTTACCCTTGAGCATGGCACCATTGCGCTGGATCACTTGGGCGACCCTGCTGACGAATAGCGAAATACAACGCCGGTGTGTCCTGGCCCCCACTGTTGCCTACAGTGGAAATAGCTTCGCCGGCTTTAACAATGTCGCCAGCGTCTTTAAGCAGACTCTGGTTGTGGCCGTACAAACTCAAAAAGCCGTTGCCGTGATCGAGAATGACCAGAAGCCCCGCACCGCGCAACCAGTCGGCGAACACCACGCGGCCGCCATGCACGGCATGCACCTGGCTGCCTGCCGCGGCGCTGATCATTACGCCATCCCACTTGGTACGAGCGTCATCGCCGCGGGTTTCACCGAAACGCGCCAACAGTCGACCATCGACAGGCCATGGAAGTTTGCCGCGAGCCTCGGCAAAAGGTCCGCCGTAGGAAACGCCAGCACTGGAAACCAGCACGCCAGGGGCTTTGACCGGGCGTTTTACCGGGGCCTCGTCATCGTCTTCAGCGCTTTTTTTGCTGCTGCTGTTTTTCGCCAGGGCGCGGGCCTGCTCTTCACGCTGGCGCTGTTTTTCCGCTTCCTGCTGGGCGATCAAGGCTTTCTGTCGGGCTTCTTCAGCCTCGCGCGCCTGTCGGGCCAGGGTTTCTTCAATCGTTTTCAGGACATTGGCCAGATCGGCCTGTTCCTGTTGGCGAGTCTGCAGTTTCTGATCGCGGGCTTTCACGTCCTGGTTGAGCTTGGCCAGCGCCTGTTGGCGCTCCTGGCGAACCTTGTCCAGTTCTTCGCGCTGACTGTCGAGCGTGCTTCTTTGCACCAGTAACTGTGCCTGTTGCAGGTCGATGTCTTTTTCGACGTTGGCCAGCTGGCGCAGGGTTTCATTGAAACCGTGCAGTTGAGCGAGGCGGGCCTGGCTCAAGTAATCGTAGTAGGTCAGGGTGCGCGCGAATTTTTCCGGATTCTGCTGATTGAGCAGCAGCTTGAGGTATTCCTCGCGGCCACTCTGATACGCGGCTCGGGCCTGGATCGCGATCAATCGTTGTTGTTCAACGCGTGCGCTTTGGAGTTTTTTTTTCTCTTGGTCGAGCCGTTGCAGCTCGCTTTCAGTCTTTTTTTGTTCCTTTTGCAGGGCCTCCACCTGCTTTTCCAGCTTGCCCATCTCGGTTTCTGTGCCGCGCAGGTCTTTCTGCACGCCGGATTTTTCCTGCTGCAATTCACCGAGGCGCTTTTTCAGCTCGGTAACATCCTTGCGCGCAGCATCCAGCTGTTGTTGGGTTTGCGCGCGCTCATCGGCAAACGCCGGATTGAGCAAACACGTGAGAGCAAGGACGATCAGGGCGCGAAGCATGGGGCGGGCGACACCAAGGAAAGAGGATGAACAAAGCCTAGTATGCCCGCCGCGAGCCGCAAAAAAAACGCCTCAAGGCGACTGCTTTGAGGCGTTTCGGACAATTAACCGGCGATGTGGTTTTTAAACGCGCCGGTTTAGAGCCTTTTGCTGCTGTTTATCGGGGAACAAGGATCGAATGACCGGTCATCTCTTCCGGTTTTTCCAGGCCCATCAACAGCAACAGGGTCGGTGCAACATCGGCCAGCACCCCACCGTCACGGACTTTAAGGTCGCGTTTGCCCACATAAATGAACGGCACGGGTTCGGTGGTATGGGCGGTGTGCGCTTGACCTGTGGATTCGTCCGACATTTGTTCGACGTTGCCGTGGTCGGCGGTAATCAATGCTTCACCTCCGACCTTCTCCAGCGCCGTCACGATCCGGCCAACGCACACGTCCAGGCATTCCACTGCCTTGATCGCGGCGGCCATGATCCCGCTATGGCCGACCATGTCGCCGTTGGCGTAGTTGACCACGATCACGTCGAAGCGCTGGTTTTCAATGGCATCGACGATCTTGTCGGTGACTTCCGGCGCGCTCATTTCTGGCTGCAAGTCATACGTGGCGACCTGTGGCGACGGGATCAGGATGCGCTCTTCGCCAGGAAACGGTTCTTCGCGGCCGCCCGAGAAGAAGAAGGTGACGTGGGCGTATTTCTCGGTTTCGGCAATGCGCAGCTGGGTTTTGCCATTTTTCGCCAGGTATTCGCCGAGCACGTTATTCAGGCTGCCGGGGGCAAAGGCCGAGGGCGCCGGAATACTCGCTGCGTATTGGGTCAGCATGACGAAGTCAGCCAGTTTCGGCTGGCGTGCGCGCTCGAAGTCCTTGAAGTCATCTTCGACGAAAACCCGGGTCAGTTCGCGGGCGCGGTCGGAGCGGAAGTTCATGAAGATCACGGCGTCGCCGTCTTCGACCTTGACCTGCTCGCCAATGCGGGTGGCTTTGACGAACTCATCGTTCTCGCCACGCTCGTAAGCGGCTTCAAGCCCGGCCTGGCTGTTCGCGGCCTGGAATTCGGATTGGCCGTCGACGATCAGGTTGTAGGCAGAGGCGACGCGGTCCCAGCGATTGTCGCGGTCCATGGCGAAGTAGCGGCCAATGATCGTGGCGATGCGGCCTTTGCCCAGGCGGGCGAACGTCGAGTCCAGCAGCGCCAGTGATGACGTGGCGCTGCGCGGCGGTGTATCGCGACCGTCGAGGAAGGCGTGCAGGTAGATTTTTTCAGCGCCGCGTTGGGCTGCCAATTCGGCCATGGCGACCAGATGGTCCTGATGGCTGTGTACACCACCGTCGGACAGCAGCCCCAGGATGTGCACGGCTTTGCCCGCACTGACGGCTTTGTCCACTGCGCCACAGAGGGTCGGATTCTCGAAGAACTCGCCATCGCGGATCGCTTTGGTCACGCGGGTGAAGTCCTGATACACCACCCGGCCAGCGCCGAGGTTCATGTGCCCGACTTCAGAGTTGCCCATCTGGCCGTCCGGCAGGCCGACATCCATTCCTGAGCCTGAAATCAGGCCGTTGGGCCGGGTCGCGTACAAGTGGTCGAGGACCGGCATCTTTGCTGCATAAATGGCGTTGCCCTCGTGGCTCTCGCTGTGACCGAAGCCGTCCAGGATGATCAGGACCAAAGGTTTTGGTGTGGCAGTCATAAGAACCCACTCGTGGCTAGTGAAGTAACTTTAAAAAGATCGGCATTTTAAGGACAAGTTCAAACGGCGTCACTGCCTTACGGGCTTTGGCCGACCTTGGGTGCTGTGTATACTGGCCGACATTTTAACGCCCTGGAACCTACTGATGGTTGCTCACCTGATTGAATTTGCCACTAACCACTATTTGCTCACTGGCGCTTTCGTCGTTCTGTTGGCTCTGCTGATCGCATACGAGCTGAGCAAAGGCGGCCGCAGCCTCAGTACCCGTGAGCTGACGTCGCTGGTCAACAGCGATCAGGGCGTGGTTATCGATGTGCGTAACGCCAAGGATTTCGCGGCAGGCCATATCGTTGGCGCACTGAACTTCCCGCAGGACAAGGTGATCGCTCGTATCGCCGAGCTGGAAAAACACAAGGCCAAGACCCTGATCATTGTCGATGCCATGGGCCAGCACGCTGGCGCCACTGCGCGTGAATTGCTCAAGTCCGGCTTCACTGCAGCCAAGCTGTCGGGTGGTATTTCCTCCTGGCGCGCCGATAACCTCCCTTTGGTGAAATAAAATGGCTGATGTCATCGTCTATTCAAGCGACTGGTGCCCTTACTGCATGCGCGCCAAGCAGCTGCTGCAGAACAAAGGTGTGGCCTTCGAAGAAATCAAAGTCGATGGCCAGCCGCAAGTTCGTGCCGACATGACCAAGAAAGCCGGGCGCACGTCAGTCCCGCAAATCTGGATTGGCGCCTTGCATGTGGGCGGTTGCGATGACCTGTTTGCCCTGGAGCGCGCCGGTAAGCTGGATGCGCTGCTTCAGGCTTGAATCCGAAACCCTACAAGACCTTAAAAGTAAGAAGGATCTAAGATGACTGACCAACCGACCAACGGCGGTGTAGCAACCGAAGATGAAGCTCCGCAGTTTTCCCTGCAGCGCATCTACGTTCGTGACTTGTCGTTCGAAGCCCCGAAAAGCCCGGCGATTTTTCGCCAGGAATGGACTCCAAGCGTCAGCCTGGATCTGAACACCCGTCAAAAATCTCTGGAAGGCGACTTCCATGAAGTGGTCCTGACGTTGTCCGTCACCGTTAATAACGGCGACGAAGTAGCCTTCATCGTTGAAGTGCAGCAGGCCGGGATCTTCCTGATCAAGGGTCTGGACGCAGCCGCCATGAGCCACACGCTCGGCGCGTTCTGCCCGAACATCCTGTTCCCGTATGCTCGCGAAACGATCGACAGCCTTGTCGTGCGTGGTTCGTTCCCTGCGCTGATGCTGGCACCGGTCAACTTCGACGCGTTGTACGCGCAAGAGCTGGCCCGTATGCAAGAGTCGGGTGAAGGCCAGACTGTGCAGTAAGCGAATACGCCAGGATTGAAAAAGCGCCTCTCGGGGCGCTTTTTTATGGCGCGTACTTAGGCGAAATCCAGCTGACGCCAGGCTTCGTACACGGCCACGGCCACGGTGTTGGACAGGTTCAGGCTGCGGCAGCCTTCACGCATCGGCAGGCGCAGGCGGTGATCGCTTGGCAGGGCGTCGAGTATGTCCGCTGGCAGGCCACGGCTTTCCGGGCCGAAAAGAAAGGCGTCGCCTTTTTCGAAGGCCGCTTGGTGGAAAGGGCGTGAGCCTTTTGTGGTAAAAGCGAACAGCCGTGGGTGCCCAAGGCTTTCCAGGCAGCTGGGCAGGTCGGCATGGCGATGCAGGGTGGCGTACTCGTGATAATCGAGTCCGGCCCGGCGCAGGCGCTTGTCGTCGAGTTCGAAGCCCAACGGCTCGATCAAATGCAGGGTGCAGCCGCTATTGGCGCACAGCCTGATGATGTTGCCGGTATTCGGCGGAATTTCTGGTTGAAAAAGGATGACGTGAAACATGCACGGCTCCGAACTGAAAGACGGGCTGCATTCTACCCCTGAAGAGGACCCGAGACCGAAGCTCTGGCCGCGAGTTCTTGGGTCTATGGCGATTGTCGGGGTCATGGTGGGTCTGATGATCGGCCGTTTGACCGCTCCCGACCCGCTGGAGCTGCAACAAATCGAGCCGCTGCCCAACGGGCTGGCCGTGTGGTTCAACGACGAGCCGCAGGTGCATGGCGAAGAGATCGAGGGGGCGGTTGCATTGCTGTTCAACGTGCACGGCGTGGCGCAGCGAGGGGCGTTCAAGCTTAACGGGAAGGATGTTCGCTGGAGGGTACAACGCAGTGACAAGGGTTTGTTGCTGAACCTGCTGGCGGCCCGTCCATTGCACGGCGACTGGCGCGGTGCAAAGGTGGACGGGCGCTGGAGACTGGAGATCAGTCTCCGGGAGGAATAAAAGAGGGGAATCCCCGGCCTGCCTGTACCAAGGTCCCCAAAACTGGTGTTACTTAACCTATTGCAGGTGGCGTGCCAGTTTGAGTGGAAAGGCTGGTTTTCGTTGTTCAGGCCTTTAAAACCGGGGTTTTTCGTGATTTTAGAATCAGGGTGCGGAAAGTTGCGGTCGGTTTCTTCATCGGTATTCCTGCACATAATTTGCGCATCCAGGCGCTGCAAGTTCCCAAAGTGATGCATTTCCCGCCCTTCGCGCATGACGTCACGCAGTATTCCTGCCTTAAAGCGGCTTATCTCCTACGGGTTAGTGAGCCTGACCGTGCCATGGCACCAGCTTGCGTTGCAGGGCGCGCAGGCCCATTTCCATGGCGAAAGCGATCAGCGCGATCACCAGAATGCCCAGCACCACCACGTCGGTGACCAAAAACTGCGCGGCCGACTGGACCATAAAGCCCAAGCCACTGGTGGCGGCGATCAGTTCAGCCGCAACCAGCGTTGACCAGCCCACTCCCAGACCGATGCGCACGCCGGTCAAAATGTCCGGCAGGGCACTGGGCAGGATCACATGACGAATCAGCTGCCAGCGCGTTGCCCCCAGCGATTGCGCGGCGCGGATTTTCGCCGGGTCTACGGTGCGCACGCCGGTAGCGGTGGCGATCGCAATCGGCGCAAAAATCGCCAGATAGATCAACAACACTTTGGACAGCTCGCCAATGCCGCACCAAATCACGATCAATGGCAGGTACGCCAGCGGTGGAATGGGCCGGTAGAACTCGATAAGCGGATCGAAGATGCCTCGGGCGATCCGGTTATGACCGATCGCGATGCCGATTGGAATGGCCGTCAGCACAGCGAAACCCAGACCCAGGCCGATGCGTTGCAGGCTGGCGCCCAGATGCTGCCAGAGCGTGGAATCCATGTAGCCCTTGGTTGCCAGCAGCCAGCCTTTTTCCAGCACCGCCGACGGTGGCGGCAGGAACAAGGGTTCGATCCACTCGGCCGCTGTGACCGTCCACCAGATCGTCAGGAGGGTGACCAGGGTCAGAACGCTGATCCATCGGGTGCTCAGGCTGCGGCGCAGGGGGACGAGGGTGGAGGGGCTATTGCTGGCCTTTGCGAGGGCCGGTAATTCGTAGCTGCTCATGCGCGCTGCTCCCATGTCGGGATACTGCGTTGAGAAAAGACCCGGGACAGGACGTGCTCGCGGGTCTCGATAAATCGTGGGTCGGATTTGATTGCGCGCGCCGATTCACCCGCCGCGTAACGCTGACCGAAGTCCAGTTGCAGGCGCTCGACGATTTGCCCCGGATGGGGTGCCAGCAGGATCAAATCGGTGGCGAGAAACACCGCTTCTTCAATGTCATGGGTGATCAGGAACACCGGTTTGGCGGTGCGTTGCCAGACTTGCAGGAGCAACTCCTGCATCTGCTCGCGGGTAAACGCATCAAGGGCGCCGAAGGGTTCGTCCATCAGCAATACTCGCGGGTCGGCGGCCAAGGCACGGGCCAGGCCAACGCGTTGCTTTTGCCCGCCAGACAGCTGCCAGACACGCCGCTGCTCGAACCCGGCGAGGTCCACCAGCGCCAGCATTTCCCGCGCTTTGGATTCACGTTGTGTGCGTGGCACTCCCGCCAGTTGCAGGCCGAAGGCAACGTTGGCCAGGACATTCTGCCAAGGCAGCAGGGCATCGTCCTGAAACACCACGCCGCGCTCGGCACTCGGGCCTTTGACGGCAACGCCATCAAGGGTAATGCGCCCGGTGCTGGGCTCGACGAAGCCGGCGATCAAATTCAACAGCGAAGTCTTGCCACTGCCGGACGGACCGAGTGCGACCAGCAACTGCTGCGGGCCCAGACTCAGGGAAATATCCGCCAGTACCGGCTCGACCGCGCCGGGGTACTGTGCGCTGATGCGCTCCAGCTCTAATAAGGCCATGACAAGAATCCCTGACTGATTATTGAGTGATGAACTTGGCGCTTACGTAGGGGGAATAGTCGGCCAGTACGGCATCGACCTTGCCTTGCTCCTTGAGGAACGCAGCCGTCTTGGTTACCGCGTCGATGGTCGGTGCGCCCAGCGCGACAACCTGATCAGCCGCCAGCGGGTACACGTTGCCTTGTAGCAGCACGGGAATGTCAGCAGGTTTTGCGCCTGACAATTTCACCAGCTTGTCGACATTGCCGCTGTTGGCGAGCCAGGCGGCCGGGTCTTTGCGGTAGTCGGCGTAGGCGTCGAGGGTGACCTTGGCGAATGCGCTGACGATTTCCGGGTGCTTGGCGGCGAAGTCTTTGCGCACGATCCACGCATCGAACGTCGGGGCGCCGAGCTTGGCCAGTTCGCCGGAAGTGATCAGCACTTTGCCGGTTTCCTTGGCAACACCCAGCGCCGGGTCCCAAACGTAGGTGGCGTCAATGTCGCCGCGCTTCCAGGCTGCCGCTATCGCAGGTGGAGCGAGGTTGAGGATCTGCACCTTGGACGGGTCGATATTCCAGTGTTTCAACGCCGCCAGCAGGCTGTAGTGGCCGGTGGACACGAACGGTACAGCGACTTTTTTGCCGATCAGGTCCTGGGGCGAATTGATGCCTGAACCGTTGCGCACGACCAACGCTTCAGCGGCGCCAATCTGGGTGGCGATCAAAAAGGTTTCGACCGGTAATTTACGCGTAGCCGCAGCGGTCAGCGGGCTTGAGCCGAGGTAGCCGATCTGCACGTCGCCCGAGGCGATGGCGGTGATGACGTCGGCACCGTTGTCGAATTTGCGCCAGTCGATCTTGGCGTGGGTGGCCTTTTCATAAGCCCCCTCGGCCTGCGCAACTTTGGCCGGGTCGACGGTGGTTTGGTAGGCGACGGTAAAGTCCGCAGCGTGAGCAAAAAAAGTTGCGCCAGCCAGGGTCAAGGCCGCCAACACGCGTAAAGAGGTGTGTAGTTTCATTTAAAAAGCTCCAGATCAGCGGCCGGGGTTCGACTGAAATCGAGACTAAATGATCTAAGAAACATTAAGTAAATAACTTATTGGCATTAGCTTATGAAGGGAGTTGCTCTGAGAAAGGTGGCTGAGTGGCCAGGTGTCATCATCCAGTCATAAAAGTGTGACTTTATGTGTGGCTGGTCGGGGAGTCCGGGCGGGAGCAAAAACTTCTAATCCTTTAGTCTTGCTTGGCCATTCGGTGACCAGTCGGTCTGAGCGTCGACGATTCGGCGGGAAAAAACTGATGCCCTGCCGGAAAACGCGCCGAAATATTTTTGGGAATTAAGTTGTGAGGTCGATACACTCCGGCTCGACGAGCGGAAACAGTTTGTCACTTATAGCTCGATGATCTAAAAAATATTGAGTAATACCTTTTAGGTTGATGAATTTTTGATTACCGTGCAGTGAACCGCACACGCGGTCTAATCAATTAGTCTCGAAGCGACCAGTAACCATTGACTCAATAGGTCGGGTCTGGCGCTAATCGCGCATCTGCGGGCTTGAGCCGTCTGTCTCAAGACCCGTGGAAATACAAAAATTAGATACACGAGGAGCGAAACAATGAACAAGTCCACCTTGGCTTTGGCCATCGCAGTAGGGGTTTTGGCCCAACAAGCCGGTGCTGCTGGTTTTCTGGAAGACAGCAAGCTGAACCTCAGCTCGCGCACATTCTTCTTCAACAACGACAACCATTCTGGCGGTGCTGACCAGCGCGAAACGGCTGAAGCCCTGAAGCTCGACTACATTTCCGGCTTCACACAAGGTGTGATTGGCGTCGGCGTTGATGCTCAGGCGATTTACGGTCTTCACCTCGATGGCGGCCCAGGCCACCACCCAGACAACAACACCTTCTGGCCAAGCGACGACGACGGCTCTGCTGTCCACTCTCTGACCCGTGGTGGTGCAAACGTCAAGTTCCGTTATTCCAAAACAGAATTGCACGTGGGTGGCGCGTTGTTCCCACAACTGCCAATTCTGCTGGCTAACGACAGCCGTGTAATGCCGGCGAACTACGAAGGTGGCATCGTCACCTCCAAAGATCTCGACAACGTGACATTTGTCGGCGGTCAGCTGGAGCACACCACCGGTCGTGCAACAACCAACAGCACTGGCATGTCGGTTAACGGCGCCACGATGGACAGCAACCAGTTCCGTTTTGGCGGTGCTGACTGGAAGGTCACTAAAGACCTGACCTTGCAGTACTACTACGCAAACCTGGAAGACTTCTACAAGCAGCACTTCCTCGGTTTGGTACACGTAATGCCAATCGGTGAAGATCAGTCGTTCAAGTCTGACCTGCGCTACTTCAACAGCAGCTCCGATGGCAAAAACAGCAGCGATACCGCTGGTTACGCCTTCAACAACAACGGTGGTTACGCCAAGAACAAAGGCGAAGTCGATAACAACACCTGGAGTGCGATGTTCACGTACCAGCTGGGCGGAAACGCATTCCTGCTCGGTCACCAGCGTGTTAGCTCCAACGGCGGCTTCGTCTACCTGAACCAAGGTAGCGTTACGACAACTGGCAACGCCGCTGGCACTAACGAAGGTAACGGCGGCCCTAGCTTCTACCTGTTCACTGACTCCGTGATCAACGGTTTCGTTCGCGCTGGCGAGGACACCACGTTCGGTCAGTACTCGTATGACTTCGCACGGGCCGGTATCCCAGGTCTGAAAGCATCGATTTCCTACCTGCGTGGCGACAATATCAAGGATGCAAAACTCAGCGGCGTAGAGCACTCCGAGTGGGAGCGTGACATGCGTGTGGATTACGTCATCCAGACCGGTTACCTCAAAGGCTTCGGTACTACCCTGCGTCAAGGTACTTACCGTGGCGACGGCACTGGTATTGCTTCGCAAGACCAGACTCGTCTGATCTTCAACTACACCTACAGCTTCCTGTAAGTGTATTGAGTACAAAAAAACCCCGCAAATGCGGGGTTTTTTATGGTCTGCGTTTTCTTAAGGGCTCCCCGTTCAGTAGGGAGGCCTGCTCACTCAGGACGCAGCGCTTGAACTGCCGGATCCGTTTGCAGAACAGGTTGTGAAAGCCTTGCGCTGCCATAGAACGCCAGCCCGGTCAGTAACGACGTCAGCCACATGAAAATCCCCGACCAGAAGGTGTGGGACATGTAATGCCAGCCTTGCAAGACGCGCGTTGTGCCGTAGACGAAACCCAGAAATAGAATCCAGCCCAGCAGCTTTTTCGCGTGCCGCCAGCGGTACCGTCGTGCAACGAAATACAGGGCGATCAGGGTCAAGGCGCTGGAGGCATGGCCACCGGGCCAGCAACGTCCGTCACCCGCTTTTTGCGTGAGGGTGAAATTCTCGAACCATTCCTTTTTCTCGATTTCCCCACCATATAACGTGGTCTCGACCGGGCAGTACACGCTGGTGTGGCTTTTCAGGTAATGGATGCAGCCTGTGCTGATGGAGAAGGCAACCAGCAGATACAGAAAGTCGCGCCTGTGCCGCCTTGCAAACCTGAGCACTGGCGCGACTTTGATTTTTTCCAGGAAGCCGATCAGCCGGGCATGTTTCTCGGCGTTGAAGAGCGGCCATATGAACGAAAGAATCGAGCCGATAATGACCGTTTCACCCACCCAGTCCGGGATGATCCGCGCCCATTTGTGGGTGATGCGCTCAAACAACGCGTTATGTCCGAACAGAAAGGTGTGGTTGACCGGGTCGTAAAGTAAATTGCTTAACGTCACATCGATCTGGGTCATGTCGAACACCATGAACACCAGAATGGCCAACACTATCGGCAGGCCGATATTCCACAGATAAAACTCAGAGCGAGAAGGCAAAACCACTGTTTATTCCTGATGCAAATTCAATTGCGCAGGACTTTAGACCAATCATTGGCATCAATAAAGCCGAGTGCGTGCGGCAGGGGGGCATTTTCATCCACGGTGACGAAGAGTGCAGACCCATAACCCGGGGTTCCGGACGCTGGCAATTTGATGTCTTTCTCGAACTGGCTGATGCATTCGCTGTGGGTGACCAGAATAAGATTACGGTCTTTCACTTTGTGTTGAAGGGCATCGCGCACGATGTTTTGGCGGCAGTTGGACAGCCATTCTTCATTGGCGCTGGCGTAATTGAACATAAAGGTCGACGTTTGCGCGGCTCGGGTCACGGGGCTGCTGTAGATGTCTGTTCTTTCCAGCCCTAGGGTGTGGAATTGCAGCCCAACCTGTTGCGCCACATCCTTGCCGCGTACCGTGATGCCGTCTGTCCCGCTCAGGCAAGGCGCGGTGGAGTGGTCGCAGCGCTCCACGTGGCGCACCAGGACGATCATGTCACCCTTGGCCCAATGCAAATTCAAGCCTGCGGTCGCTGCGTTATGACCTTGGGAGAGGTCAGTC
>NZ_LT607426.1:88007-118035 GCF_900095225.1 Pseudomonas sp. UMAB-08 | reverse complement strand
CGCCAATGCAAAGCAGTGCGGCCAGCCCGGTTTTGTATTTAGCGAGTGCACTTGAATAAACCGAACGCCGGGTCCGGGTCAGCCACAGTCTGTACTCCATGATGAAACCACTCCTGCGGCACCGTCGGCGATCGTTATGCAACGAACAGATGAATGTAAGAAAGTCGGACGGGGAGCGCCTGTGGATAAGCGTCATGCGCCTGTCGTGACCGGGTGCAATTGTGCAGGTCCAAAAGTAAACGGATGGTGAAAGCGGAGTGAAAATTTAAATACAGTGAAGGCGCAAGATGAGCAATGTGCTGAATGAAGGGCGTCATTCAGGTCTGGTTTAAGCAGAATAAAGAGCAGATCCATATATTCCAAAAAAGCATAGATAAGTTGATATTTATTCTTTTTAAAATATCCGGGGAAGAGGCAGAGTGAGCACACCATACTCAGCCCAGGAGCCGCACCATGAGCCTACGACTTGGCGACATCGCCCCCGACTTCGAACAGGAATCAAGCGAAGGAAAAATCCATTTCCATGAGTGGCTTGGGAACAGCTGGGGTGTGTTGTTTTCCCACCCGGCCGACTTCACGCCGGTGTGCACCACTGAGCTGGGTTTCACTGCCAAGCTCAAGGATGAATTTGCCAAACGCGGGGTTAAAGCGATTGCGCTGTCGGTGGACTCGGTCGATTCCCACATCAAGTGGATCGATGACATCAATACCACCCAGAACACGATCGTTAATTTCCCCATCCTGGCCGACGCCGACCGCAAGGTTTCGGACTTGTACGACCTGATCCACCCCAATGCCAGCGACACCCTGACTGTGCGTTCGCTGTTCGTGATCGATCCGAACAAAAAAATTCGTCTGACCATCACCTATCCCGCCAGTACCGGGCGCAATTTCCATGAAATTCTGCGGGTCATCGACTCACTGCAACTGACCGATAACTACAAAGTCGCAACGCCGGCCAATTGGCAGGATGGCGATGACGTGGTGATCGTGCCGTCGATCAAGGATGAGGACGAAATCAAGAAACGCTTCCCCAAAGGCTATAAAGCCGTGACGCCTTATCTGCGTCTGACGCCGCAACCTAATCGCTGAACATCTGTATCCGCCGCGAATCCTTTGTAGGCGCGCGCTTGCCTGCGATGGCGGTGTGTCAGATACGCTGCTATCGCGGGCAAGCACGCTCCTACAGGTGATGTACCAAAAAAGGGCCGTTGAATCGGCCCTTTTTTTCGTCTGCGATGTGCAGGTGTGCTGATTTCATGCGCTCAAATCTCATATGCAATTTAAGAATAAACAAATGAATAAATAAGATTTATGGATATAAAAAACACCTGTTAATGTCTGTCCACTTAGCGAAATCGCTAACCCCCACCTTACTCACCCGCCAACGGGCAAGCAGGTGCAACTTCATAGCTACAGCAAAGGAGAGCGCCATGCGCACTGTCATTTTGCGTCGAAGCTTGGTCGCTCTGTTTGCTGCGGCTGTCACCTTCGGCGCCATTACTCAAGCCCAGGCAGAAACCCTGCGCATCGGTTATCAGAAGTACGGCACGTTGGTTTTGTTGAGGGCCAAAGGCACGTTGGAGAAGCGCCTCGCCGAGCAAAACGTGCAAGTGCAATGGACTGAATTTCCCGGTGGCCCGCAATTGCTTGAAGGGCTGAACGTTGGCTCCATCGATTTCGGCGTGACCGGCGAGACGCCGCCCGTGTTCGCCCAAGCGGCCGGTGCCGACCTGCTGTATGTCGCGTATGAGCCGCCTGCCCCGACCAGTGAAGCAATCCTGGTTCCCAAGGATTCACCGATCACGTCGGTAAAAGATCTCAAAGGCAAAAAAGTTGTACTGAACAAAGGCTCCAACGTGCATTACCTGCTGGTGCGTGCGCTTGAAGATGCCGGCCTGAAGTACAGCGATATCCAGACCGTATTCTTGCCGCCGGCCGATGCGCGTGCCGCGTTCGAGCGCGGCAGTGTGGATGCCTGGGTTATCTGGGACCCCTACCAGGCGGCCGCCGAGCAACAACTGCAAGCACGCACCCTGCGTGATGGCACCGGCATCGTCGACAACCATCAGTTCTATCTGGCAACCAAGCCGTACGCTGAAAAGCACCCGCAAGTGATTCAGACATTGGTTGAGGAAGTTCGCGCCGTCGGCGAGTGGTCCAAGGCCAACCCCGATGAAGTGACCCAACAGGTCGCGCCATTGCTCGGCCTGTCGCCGGACATCACCCGCACTGCCGTTAAACGCCAGGGCTACGGGGCGCTGTTCATCAGCCCTGACGTGGTCGCGGCACAGCAGAAAATCGCTGACACCTTTTACCAGCTCAAGTTGATTCCCAAGCCGCTGAGCATTAAAGACGTGATCTGGACGCCCCCGGCCAAAGTAGCCACGGCTCAGTAATCAATAGGCCCCTAGAGGAGACAACTCCATGAGCCTCAGTGCTTCGCAAAAAATCATTCACAGGCTGGCGCCTTGGGCACTTCCAGTCTTGTTGTTGGCGGTCTGGCAACTCTCGGTCAGCGCGGGCTGGCTTTCGACCCGCATCCTGCCAGCGCCGAGCGCAGTCATCGAAGCAGGCATAAGCCTGGTGCGCAGCGGCGAAATCTGGACGCACCTGGCAATCAGTGGCTGGCGTGCCGGGATCGGATTCGCCATTGGCGGTGGTCTCGGCCTGGCGCTGGGCTTTATCACAGGCCTGTCGACATGGGGTGAACGCCTGCTTGACAGCTCGGTGCAGATGATTCGCAACGTGCCGCATCTGGCCCTGATTCCGCTGGTGATCCTGTGGTTTGGCATTGATGAGTCGGCGAAGATTTTTCTGGTGGCGTTGGGCACCGTGTTTCCGATTTACCTGAACACCTATCACGGGATTCGCAACGTTGATCCGGCGCTGGTGGAAATGGCGCGCAGTTATGGCCTGTCCGGTTTCGCGTTGTTCAGGCAGGTGATTTTGCCGGGCGCATTGCCCTCGATTCTGGTGGGGGTGCGCTTCGCTCTGGGCTTTATGTGGTTGACCCTGATCGTGGCTGAAACCATCTCCGCCAGTTCCGGGATCGGTTATCTGGCAATGAATGCCCGGGAGTTTCTGCAAACCGACGTAGTGGTCCTGGCGATTCTTTTGTACGCGGTGCTCGGCAAATTGGCTGACCTTGCGGCGCGCGGTCTGGAGCGTGTCTGGCTGCGCTGGCATCCGGCGTATCAAACAGCAAAAGGCGGTGCGGTATGAGCAGTCTTAAACAGCAACAGCCGCCTCACCTGCTGCGCGGTATTCCGCTGGCGGTACGCAAGCTGCGCAAAACCTTCGGTCAGCGCGAGGTACTGCGCGATATCGATCTGCATATCCCGGCGGGGCAATTCGTCGCGGTGGTCGGTCGCAGCGGTTGTGGCAAAAGCACCTTGCTGCGTCTGTTGGCCGGTCTTGATAAGCCAACGGGCGGTGAACTGCTGGCGGGGTCGGCACCGCTCAGTGATGCATTGGAGGACACCCGTTTGATGTTTCAGGAAGCGCGGTTGCTGCCCTGGAAAAAAGTCATCGATAACGTGGGTCTTGGCTTGGAGGGCAACTGGCGCCCACGCGCTTTGGAAGCACTGGATGCCGTGGGCCTGGCGGAGCGCGCCGATGAATGGCCGGCAGCCTTGTCCGGCGGGCAAAAGCAGCGCGTGGCCCTGGCTCGGGCACTGATCCACCAACCGCGTCTGCTGCTGCTCGATGAGCCGCTCGGCGCGCTGGACGCACTGACCCGCATCGAGATGCAGCAACTGATCGAACGGCTTTGGCAAAAGCATGGCTTCACCGTTCTGCTGGTCACCCACGACGTCAGCGAAGCCGTGGCCATTGCTGATCGGGTGATCCTGATCGAAGAGGGCCAGGTCGGCCTCGACGTGCTGATAGACCTGCCTCGTCCAAGAGTACGCGGCTCGCATCGCCTGGCCGCGCTGGAAACTCAGGTACTGAACCGGGTGCTGCAGATACCCGGCTCGCCGCCTGAACCGGAACCTGTTTCACCGTTGCCCACGCAGTTGCGTTGGGCCCAATAACCGATTCGTACCGATACCGTTTGAAACCCTAACTCCTACAGGAAAAACATCATGACTATTAAAGCTATCAACGTCCGCAACCAGTTCAAAGGCACCATCAAAGAAATCCTCGAAGGCCCGGTGTTGTCGGAAATCGACGTACAAACAGCGTCGGGTGTCGTCACTTCCGTGATCACTACCCGCTCGGTCAAAGAGTTGGAACTGGTGGTTGGCAGCGAAGTGATCGCCTTCGTCAAATCCACTGAGGTGTCGATCGCCAAGTTGTAATCGATGCGTTGCAGACAACCCCGGACGGCCAAAGCCCTTCGGGGTTTTTTAGGTGAAGCTATTCGCAGGCAAGCCTGCTCCTACAGGGGATCGTGTCTATCAGAGGACACGTTTGAGCAGATACGGCGGTAAATACAATCCCAGGTACGCATCGAACACCCGCATGCCTTCTTCGGCCATGCGCGGGGTGATTTGGTCGTGGAGCTGCACCGAACGGGCGTAAACCCGGTCGCCGAGTTCCATCGCCAGCGCAAACACGTCGACATCGTCCGGCAGGGCAGGGAGCTGGAAGTGCCGGGCGAACAGCGCGTGCATCAGATTGCCGAGCTCGATATCGTGCTGCCGGTCGGCCTGGGTGACTTCGGTCAGGCCGTGTTGCGCGAGGATCAGTTGGCGGGCGGCGGCATCGGCGCTGTAGATACTCAGCATCCGCTGCTCGACCAGTCGTGACAGGTCACGCCAGCTCGTCAGTTGTTCGTGCTCTATGGGCGCTTGCAGGCAGGCGCGGAAGGCGGCGTGGACGTCTGCGGTCAAGGCTTCGAGCAGGGCCGGGACGCCAGCAAAGAAGTGATAGACCGAAGACGGTGGTATTTGCGCGCGTTCGGCAACGCTGTAGATCGACAGACTGGCCACCCCCTCGGCGGCAAGCAGCGTGCGGGCGGCATCGAGAATCGAGTCGATCCGGGCCTGGCTGCGTGCGCGGGGTTTGCGGGGCGCGGCGGGTCGCGTCATGGGTGATTTCCTGTTTTGGGCTGCGGCCATTGTACGGGTTGCAGGGCAGCGGCCACAAAAAAACGCCGCCAACCTTGCGGCTGACGGCGTTCTTTTTATTGCACAGCGTTAGACGGTGTG
The DNA here is from genome assembly GCF_900095225.1 of Pseudomonas sp. UMAB-08. GTDB lineage: Bacteria > Pseudomonadota > Gammaproteobacteria > Pseudomonadales > Pseudomonadaceae > Aquipseudomonas. The sequence continues at coordinate 112,879 of NZ_LT607426.1, read as the reverse complement.
CAGGTACCAGTTGTATTCGAGGTCGGAGATGGAGTGTTCGAACTCTTCCAGCTCACTTTCCTTACAGGCGACGAAGATATCGATGTATTTCGGGTCGATATAGCGCGCCATGATTTCACTGTCGTCCAGCTCGCGCAGGGCATCACGCAAGTTGTTGGGCAGGCTTTGTTCGTTCTGCTCGTAGGAGTTGCCTTCTACCGGGGCGCCTGGCTCGATCTTGTTGGTCAAGCCGTGGTGCACGCCCGCCAGCACAGAGGCCAGCAGCAAGTACGGGTTGGCATCGGCACCGGCTACGCGGTGTTCGATACGCACGGCATCGGGAGCGCCGGTCGGAACGCGCAACGCGACCGTCCGGTTGTCCAGGCCCCAGCACGGCGAGTTCGGCACGTAGAACTGTGCGCCGAAACGACGATAGGAGTTAACGTTCGGGCACAAGAACGCCATTGATGCCGGTAGGGTCTCGAGCACACCGCCGATCGCGTGACGTAATGCGGCGTTCTGCTCGGGATCCTCACTGGTGAAGATGTTTTTGCCATCGCGATCAAGGATCGAGATGTGGACGTGAAGACCATTACCCGCCTGACCCGGATAGGGTTTGGCCATAAAGGTCGAATCCATTTCGTGGTCGTAAGCGATGTTCTTGATCAGACGCTTGAGCAGTACCGCGTAGTCGCATGCCTTGATCGGGTCGGCAACGTGGTGCAGGTTCACTTCGAACTGCGCCGGGGCACTTTCCTTGACGATGGCGTCAGCCGGGATGCCTTGTTCCTTGGCACCTTCCAGAACGTCCTGGAGGCAGTCGACGTATTCGTCCAGGTCATCGATCAGGTAAACCTGAGTCGAATGAGGGCGTTTGCCGGAAATCGGCGAGCGCGGAGGTTGTGGACGACCGTTCACGTTCTCCTGATCGATCAGGTAGAACTCAAGTTCGAATGCGGCGCAGATAGTCAGGCCCATTTCATCGAACTTGCTGACGACCTGACGCAGTACTTCGCGGGGGTCGGCAAAGAAGGGTTCGCCTTCGATTTCGTGCATGGTCATCAGCAGTTGCGCGGTTGGGCGCTTTTGCCATGGTTCATTGCACAGGGTGCCAGGGATCGGATAACAGATTCGGTCAGCATCACCGATATCCAGACCCAAGCCGGTGCTTTCCACCGTTGAGCCATTGATATCCAAGGCAAATAAAGAGGCCGGCAAGTTAATGCCTTTCTCGTAAACCTTATGGAGGCTGGTGCGTTCTATGCGCTTACCGCGCACCACACCATTCATATCTGCAATCAGAAGGTCAACGTACAGAACCTCAGGATGTTCCTTAAGGAACGCGTTCGCTTCGTTAAGCTGAACGGCACGCGGGGGTACCGACATGATGCAACACCTTTGTTGTTAAAAATATCAATCATCGAGCTTCGTGGGATTCAGTCAATCCGAAAGCCATCATGAAGTCAATAGAGCTCTTTTTTGCACTCAAAAAGCGCTAAGAGGCCGTTTTTGCCGCAAATTAGGGCAAGTATTGCGTTTTGACAGCCTTGGGATCTGCGAGCTTGAGCGGGCTGTGTTCTATTTTTTACGGGGGTGTTGTGAAAAAAAATGAACAAGGCTAAGCTCGATTGCAACCCATAACACCAATAATACTCGGGGGTTCCATGTCTCGCCTGCCGTTAATCGGCGTGACCGCCTGCACCAAGCAGATAGGTCTGCACAGTTATCACATCAGTGGCGACAAGTACGTCCGCGCAGTCGCAATCGCTGCCAAGGGCTTGCCGCTGATATTGCCGTCACTGGCTGAATTATTTAACACGGCCCAGATACTCGCCAGCGTCGATGGACTCTTGTTCACCGGTTCGCCCTCCAATGTCGACCCCTCTTATTACGACGGTCCAGCCAGCGCGCCGGGCACCGCTCATGATCCTGATCGTGACCGCACTACTCTACCCCTGATTCGTGCTGCTGTGGCAGCGGGCGTACCGGTGTTGGGAATTTGTCGGGGGTTTCAGGAGATGAACGTGGCGTTCGGTGGCAGCCTGCATCAGCGTGTTCATGAAGTTGGAACATTCATGGACCACCGTGAACAGGACAACGAGCCGCTCGACGTCCAGTACGGGCCAAGCCATACCCTGCATATCCAGCCGGGCGGCGTGCTCGCGGGCCTTGGCCTGCCAAGCGACATTCAAGTCAATTCGATTCATGGTCAGGGCGTTGAGCGTCTGGCGCCGGGCCTGCGTGTCGAGGCTCTGGCGCCTGACGGGTTGATCGAGGCGGTCTCGGTCACGGCAGGCGCGGGTTTTGCTTTAGGTGTGCAATGGCACCCCGAGTGGCAAGTGACCTCGAACCCGCATTATCTTGCGATTTTCCAGGCATTTGGCGATGCCTGTAGAAAGCGGGCAATTCAACGCGACGCAGCCGCGTCAAAAAGTGCCTGACCCCTTAGGGGCCGGGTGTTTACCTCCTGAGGTATTTATGAGTACCAACCTCGACCAGCTCACCGATTGGTTGAAAGAGCACAAGATCACTGAGGTCGAATGCATGATTGCCGACCTCACCGGGATTACTCGCGGGAAGATCTCACCGACCAACAAGTTCATTGCCGAAAAAGGCATGCGCTTGCCCGAGAGTGTGTTGCTGCAAACGGTCACCGGCGACTATGTCGAAGATGACATCTATTACGAACTGCTGGACCCGGCGGACATCGACATGATCTGCCGCCCCGACCAGAACGCGGTGTTCCTGGTGCCTTGGGCTATCGAGCCGACGGCTCAGGTGATCCACGACACCTACGACAAGCAAGGCAACCCGATCGAGCTGTCGCCGCGCAACGTATTGAAGAAAGTACTGAAGCTCTATACCGACAAGGGCTGGCAGCCGATTGTGGCCCCGGAAATGGAGTTTTACCTGACCAAGCGTTGCGAAGACCCGGACTTCCCGTTGCAGCCGCCGATTGGTCGCTCCGGTCGCCCGGAAACCGGTCGCCAATCGTTCTCTATAGAAGCTGCCAACGAATTCGACCCGTTGTTCGAGGATGTTTACGACTGGTGCGAACTGCAGAACCTGGACCTGGACACGCTGATCCACGAAGACGGCACGGCGCAGATGGAAATCAACTTCCGTCACGGTGACGCGTTGTCGCTGGCCGACCAGATTCTGGTGTTCAAGCGGACCATGCGTGAAGCCGCGCTGAAGCACAACGTTGCGGCGACGTTCATGGCCAAGCCAATGACCGGCGAGCCAGGCAGCGCCATGCACTTGCACCAGAGCGTGATCGATATCGCCACTGGCAAGAGCATCTTCTCCAACGAAGACGGCTCGATGAGTGAGCTGTTTCTGTGCCACATCGGTGGCCTGCAAAAATTCATCCCCGAGCTGCTTCCATTGTTCGCGCCGAACGTCAATTCGTTCCGCCGATTCCTGCCCGATACCTCGGCGCCGGTGAACGTGGAGTGGGGTGAAGAGAACCGGACTGTGGGCCTTCGGGTGCCAGATGCCGGCCCGCAAAACCGTCGGGTGGAAAACCGCCTGCCGGGTGCCGACGCCAACCCGTATCTGGCCATCGCAGCGAGTCTGCTGTGCGGCTACATCGGTATGGTCGAAGCAATCAACCCCAGTGCGCCGGTCGTGGGTCGTGGTTATGAGCGGCGCAATCTGCGTCTGCCTCTGACCATCGAAGACGCGCTGGAGCGAATGGAAAACAGCAAGACAATCGAAAAATACCTCGGTAAGAAATTCATCGTCGGTTACGTTGCGGTCAAGCGTGCCGAGCATGAGAATTTCAAGCGCGTGATCAGCTCTTGGGAACGTGAGTTCCTGCTGTTCGCGGTCTGATTATGATGGGCGCGGCTATGGTCGGCCGCGCCACTTTGAATACGGAGAGAGCGGCATGAGTAACAACAATCCACAAACACGCGTCTGGCAGGCCCTGAGCAACGATCACCATCTGGCGCCGTTCAGCGACTTCAAGCAGTTGAAAGAAAAAGGCCCGCGCATCATCACCCGCGCCAAGGGCGTTTATCTGTGGGACAGCGAAGGCAACAAGATTCTCGACGGCATGGCCGGTCTCTGGTGCGTGGCCATCGGTTATGGCCGTGACGAACTGGCCGATGCTGCCAGCAAGCAAATGCGCGAGCTGCCGTATTACAACTTGTTCTTCCAGACCGCTCACCCGCCGGTCCTGGAGTTGGCCAAAGTCATTTCCGATATCGCGCCAGAAGGCATGAACCATGTGTTCTTCACCGGTTCCGGCTCTGAAGGCAACGACACCGTGCTGCGCATGGTGCGTCACTACTGGTCGATCAAAGGCCAGCCGAAGAAGAAAATAATCATCAGCCGGATCAACGGCTACCACGGTTCGACCGTTGCTGGCGCCAGCTTGGGCGGCATGGTTGGCATGCATGAGCAGGGCGACTTGCCGATCCCTGGCATCGTCCACATCGCACAGCCGTATTGGTTCGGCGAAGGCGGCGACATGAGCCCGGATGAATTCGGGGTCTGGGCTGCCGAGGAACTGGAGAAGAAAATTCTCGAGCTGGGCGTCGACAACGTGGGCGCTTTTATTGCCGAGCCGATCCAGGGCGCGGGCGGTGTGATCGTTCCACCTGACACCTACTGGCCGAAGATCAAAGAGATCCTCGCCAAGTACGACATCCTGTTTATCGCGGATGAAGTGATCTGCGGGTTCGGTCGCACAGGCGAATGGTTCGGCAGCGATTTCTACGGCCTGAAACCGGACATGATGACCATCGCCAAAGGCCTGACCTCGGGTTACATCCCGATGGGTGGCTTGATCGTGCGTGATGAAGTGGTCGACGTGCTTAACGAAGGCGGCGATTTCAACCACGGATTCACGTACTCCGGTCACCCGGTTGCCGCCGCCGTGGCTCTGGAAAACATCCGTATTTTGCGCGATGAAAAAATTATCGAGCACGTCCATGAAGAAACGGCACCCTATTTGCAAAAGCGTTTACGTGAACTGAATGATCACCCGCTGGTAGGTGAAGTTCGGGGCGTAGGACTGCTGGGCGCAATCGAACTGGTAAAAGATAAATCCACGCGTGAGCGTTATACCGGCAAGGGCGTTGGGATGATTTGCCGGCAGTTCTGCTTCGATAACGGCCTGATCATGCGCGCGGTGGGCGACACCATGATCATTGCGCCGCCGCTGGTGATCAGTTTTGCTGAAATTGATGAGCTGGTGACCAAGGCGCGTACGTGCCTGGACCTGACCTTACGTGCCATACAAGGCTAAGTGCTAGGATCAGGTGGGAAAGTGCTTGATTGAGGTGAGTGACGCCGTAGCACGTTCAACGGTTTTCACTCACTTTAAACAGGGCTGGTTTTTGATGTATGCAGTGGATAAGTATTAAGGCGGGCCATGTGGTCTTGAAAGCCCGCCCCGGATCTTGCCAGACGCATGGCGGATTCAGTCGCCGCTACCCAACGGTTAGTGTTCAAACAACGGAGTTGTACGCATGAAGATATTTGGCAAGACCCTCCTCGCCTTGTCCCTTATGGGCGTAGTGGCCGCTGCTGCTCAGGCCGATGACAAAGTTCTGCACGTCTATAACTGGTCCGACTACATCGCACCGGACACCATCGCGAAATTTGAAACAGAGTCGGGCATCAAGGTCGTTTATGACGTCTTTGACAGTAACGAAACCCTGGAAGCCAAGTTGTTGGCCGGCAAATCCGGTTACGACATCGTGGTGCCGTCCAACAACTTCCTGGCCAAGCAAATCAAAGCTGGCGTTTATCAGGAACTGGACCGCTCCAAACTGCCTAACTGGAAAAACCTGAACGAGAATCTGCTCAAAACCGTGGGCGCTGCAAGCGACCCGGGCAACAAGCATGCTTTCCCGTACATGTGGGGTTCGATCGGCATTGGTTATAACGCCGAAAAAGTTAAAGCAGCCTTGGGTGCTGATGCGCCGGTCAATTCCTGGGACTTGCTGTTCAAGCCTGAGAACGCAGCCAAGCTGAAGGGCTGTGGCGTCAGCTTCCTCGACTCGCCAACCGAGATGATTCCGGTGGCCCTGCATTACCTGGGTTATCCAACCGACACCAAGGACAAAAAGCAGCTGAAAGAAGCTGAAGACTTGTTCCTGAAAGTCCGCCCATCGATCACTTACTTCCACTCTTCCAAGTACATCGGTGACCTGGCCAACGGCAACATCTGCGTTGCAGTCGGTTACTCGGGTGACGTTTACCAGGCCAAAGCCCGTGCTGAAGAAGCCGGTGGCAAGGTCAAGGTCAGCTACAGCATTCCTAAGGAAGGGGCCGGTAGCTTCTACGACATGGTTGCGATTCCCAAGGATGCCGAGAACGTCGAAGGTGCTTACAAATTCATGACCTTCCTGCAGAAGCCGGAAATCATGGCTGAAATCACCAACAGCGTGCACTTCCCTAACGGCAACGCAGCGGCAACACCGTTGGTCAACGAAGAAATCCGTACCGACCCGGGTGTTTATCCGTCGACCGAAGTGCAAGCAAAACTGTACGCCATCAGCGATTTGGATGCCGCAACACAGCGACTTCTGACGCGCAGCTGGACCAAGATCAAATCGGGCAAGTAATGCTCGTGTAAGACCGGTGTGGATCACTTGTTGGGGCTGATGGGTTGGCGAAGAACGCAACGCGGTGTGATGGATACACCGCCTTCGCCAATACGTTGGTTCCTGCAGGGGATCGCACCCTTGCTATTGAAGTGTTTTTTGGCTGGATGGGTTTATTGAAGGTAAGTTACACGCCGATTTGGTTGTCCGGCAGGTTTCCTGCCGTCTGACACGGGCGAAAGGCCCACAATAGAAGAGGACCACCCATTGTCTATTTCTTATTTTCACAAAGCATTGTTGGTCGGCGCGAGCGTGACCCTGGCGGTCAGTGTTCAGGCTGCTTCAACGGTGCATATTTATAACTGGTCTGACTATATCGGTGAGACAACCTTGGTGGACTTTGAAGCGGCCACCAAGATCAAACCGTTGTATGACGTATTCGATTCCAACGAAACCCTTGAAGGCAAGCTGCTCGCCGGGCATACCGGTTATGACGTGGTCGTGCCGTCCAACCACTTTCTGGGCAAGCAGATCAAGGCCGGGGCGTTCCAGAAACTTGACAAGGCTCAGTTGCCCAATTGGCAGAACCTCGACCCGGCGCTGCTCAAGCGCCTGCAGAAGAACGATCCGGGCAACCAGTACGCCGTGCCGTATCTGTGGGGCACCAATGGCATTGGTTACAACGTCGATAAAATCAAGGCGGTACTCGGTGTCGACAAGATCGATTCCTGGGCAATGTTGTTCGAGCCCGAGAACATCAAAAAGCTTTCCAAGTGCGGCGTAGCGTTTCTCGACTCTGGCGATGAAATGATTCCCGCCATGCTCAATTACATGGGCCTGAAACCTAACAGTGAAGACCCGGAAGATTACAAAAAAGCGGAAGCCAAATTACTGGCCATCCGGCCCTACGTGACGTACTTCAACTCTTCCAAATACATCACCGACCTGGCCAACGGCGACATCTGCGTGGCCGCCGGCTTTTCCGGTGATGTGTTCCAGGCAAGAGCCCGCGCGGCAGAAGCCGGCAAGGGCGTGAAGGTGGCTTACGTCATCCCCAAGGAAGGCGGCAACCTGTGGTTTGACATGCTGGCGATCCCCCGTGATGCGAGCAACGTCAAAGAGGCCCATGCCTTCATTAACTATCTGCTCAAGCCTGAGGTGATTGCTCAGGTCAGTGACACTGTCGGCTACGCCAACCCGAACCCAAAGGCTGACGGGTTGATGGATCAGAAAGTACGCACCGATGTCGCGGTTTATCCACCGCAAGAGGTTCTGGACAAGCTTTACGTCAATGCTGAGTTGCCCCCTAAGGTGCAACGTTTAATGACCCGCAGCTGGACTAAGGTCAAGTCGGGTAAATAAGAAAAATCCAGGCCCGGCTGTACTGGTCGGGCTGCAAATTTTGTTGGGAGTTTCACCACATGGCAGTTGCCTCCGGCGCCTATAAGAAAGCCCTCGAAGGTGATCAGCAACCTAAACAGGTGCTGGTCAAAATCGACCGGGTCACGAAGAAGTTCGACGAGACGATTGCCGTGGACGATGTGTCCCTGCAAATCAATAAAGGCGAGATTTTCGCCTTGCTCGGCGGCTCTGGTTCAGGAAAGTCCACGCTTCTGCGCATGCTCGCAGGCTTTGAGCGGCCGACCGAGGGGCGTATCTACCTCGACGGCGTGGACATCACCGATATGCCGCCCTACGAGCGGCCGATCAACATGATGTTCCAGTCCTACGCGCTGTTCCCGCACATGACCGTGGCGCAGAACATCGCCTTCGGTTTGAAGCAAGACAAGATTTCTGCTCAGGAGATCGACGCCCGCGTGGCCGAGATGCTCAAGCTGGTGCAGATGAGCCAGTACGCCAAGCGCAAGCCGCATCAGTTGTCCGGTGGTCAGCGTCAACGGGTCGCCCTGGCGCGCTCGCTGGCGAAAAAGCCGAAGCTGTTGCTGCTCGACGAACCCATGGGTGCACTGGACAAAAAACTGCGCTCGCAAATGCAGCTGGAATTGGTGGAGATCATCGAGCGCGTTGGCGTGACCTGCATCATGGTGACCCACGATCAGGAAGAGGCCATGACCATGGCCCAGCGCATTGCAATCATGCACCTGGGCTGGATTGCGCAGATCGGCAGCCCGATCGATATCTATGAAACCCCGACCAGCCGACTGGTCTGCGAATTCATCGGCAACGTCAACCTGTTCGAAGGCGAAGTCGTCGATGACGCCGAAGGTTACGCGCTGATCGCAAGCCCGGAACTGGAACGCAATATCTTCGTCGGCCACGGTATTAGTACCTCGGTTGAAGACAAGCACATCACCTATGCGATTCGCCCGGAAAAGCTCTTGGTCACAACTGTGATGCCGACCTGCGAGCACAACTGGTCGCGCGGCAAAGTACACGACATCGCTTACCTGGGCGGCCACTCGGTGTTTTATGTCGAGTTGCCGTGCGGCAAAATGGTCCAGTCGTTTGTTGCCAACGCCGAACGCCGTGGTGCACGTCCGACCTGGGACGATGAAGTCTACGTCTGGTGGGAAGACGACAGCGGCGTGGTATTACGCTCATGAAAATGCGAAAAATAACGCGCGCGCTCAATCGAATAACGCCCGGTGGCCGTCAGCTGGTCATCGGGGTCCCTTTCATCTGGATGTTCCTGTTCTTCATGCTGCCGTTCATCATCGTGCTGAAAATCAGCTTCGCTGAGGCAGACGTTGCGATTCCGCCGTACACCGAAATTTTCAACGTCATCGAACAGAAACTGCAGCTGATTCTCAACCTCGGCAATTACGCGATGCTCACCGATGATGAGCTGTACATCGCTGCGTATCTGGGCTCGCTGAAGATGGCGTTTTTCAGCACCCTGCTGTGCCTGTTGATCGGCTATCCCATGGCCTACGGCATCGCCACGGCGCGTAAAGAGAGCCAGACGGTCTTGCTGCTGTTGATCATGATGCCGACCTGGACCGCTATTCTGATTCGCGTTTACGCGTGGATGGGCATCCTCAGCAACAACGGCCTGCTTAACAGCTTCCTGATGTGGCTGGGGCTCATCAACGAGCCATTGCAGATCCTCAATACCAACCTGGCGGTCTATATCGGCGTGGTGTATTCCTACCTGCCGTTCATGATCCTGCCGCTGTACGCCAACCTGGTGAAGCATGATCAAAGCCTGCTTGAAGCCGCTTCGGACCTGGGTTCGAGGACCTTCAACAGCTTCTGGAAAATCACCGTGCCGTTGTCTAAAAACGGCATCATCGCCGGCTGCATGCTGGTCTTCATTCCGGTCGTGGGCGAGTTCGTGATCCCGGAACTGCTGGGCGGTCCCGAGACGCTGATGATCGGTAAAGTGCTGTGGCAAGAATTCTTCAACAACCGTGACTGGCCGGTAGCGTCTGCTCTGGCGGTGGTGATGCTGGCGATCCTGATCGTGCCGATCATCCTCTTCAACCGTAGCCAGGCCAAAGAACTGGAGGCTAAAGCATGAAGCGCTTCAGATTCTCGAACATGATGCTGATACTGGGCCTGGTATTTATCTACGCCCCCATGCTCATCCTGGTCATCTACTCGTTCAACGCCTCCAAGCTGGTAACGGTGTGGGGTGGCTGGTCGATCAAGTGGTACGTCGGCCTGCTGGATAACACCCAACTGATGGGTTCCGTCATGCGTTCGCTGGAGATCGCGTGCTATACGTCGATCGCCGCTGTGGCGCTGGGCACCATGGCTGCATTTGTGTTGACGCGCATCGCTCACTTCAAAGGCCGGACGCTGTTCGGTGGGCTGGCGACGGCCCCTCTGGTGATGCCCGAAGTGATTACCGGTCTGTCGCTGTTGCTGCTGTTCGTGGCCATGGCGCAGATGATCGGCTGGCCGCAGGAGCGCGGGATCGTCACCATCTGGATCGCTCACACAACGTTCTGTGCTGCATACGTGTCGGTGGTGGTTTCGGCTCGTTTGCGTGAGTTGGACCTGTCCATCGAAGAAGCGGCCATGGACCTGGGTGCGCGGCCGTGGAAGGTGTTCTTCCAGATCACCATCCCGATGATTGCGCCGTCACTGGCTGCGGGCGCGATGATGTCTTTCGCCCTGTCGCTGGACGATCTGGTTCTCGCCAGTTTCGTGTCCGGTCCTGGCTCGACAACCTTGCCGATGGAAGTGTTCTCCGCCGTGCGCCTGGGCGTTAAACCGGAAATCAACGCCATCGCCAGCTTGATCCTGTTGGCCGTCTCGATAGCGACCTTCCTGGTCTGGTTCTTCAGCCGTCGGGCCGAAGATCAGCGCAAGCGCGCTATCCAGCTCGCCATCGATGAAGCCGCCGCTGACTCCTGGAAACAACCCGATCCACGTCGGGCGTCGGTGTCTGAAGTCGCGTGATTGATTGTGCCGGACGTCGTTATAAACGGCGTCTGGCATTTGGCTTTTGCTGAGAGACCGGCAGCGCCAGCGAACGCTATCTGGCCGGCACCAACCTCAACGTCCCCCGCGTATTTGCCGCGACATCCCCTTCATCGAAATGCTCCTGCACATAGCCGCCTTCGATATAGGTTTTGGCTTGATCCGAATAATGCTCATCGAACAACACGCCACTTTGCCCGACCGGGTTGATGCCCAGGCTGTGGGCCGGGTCGGCGAAGTCGATCAAGCGTCGGGTCGAGGGGCCGTAGGTCACTGGCCACGGCGCTGAACCGATGCGGGCGGATTGGTTGTTTGGTACTTCATGGCTGCCCGGTGCCGGAAACGGGCCGACGTTGAACAGCCTGTCCAACGGTTTCTGCATACCCAGCGGGTGACCATGGGTCAGGGTATGTGCCTTGCCCCAGCGCCACTCATCCGGGTTGGCGCCGTACAGGGATTTGAGGTGCGAGACGCTGACGTGCCACGCGGCTTTGACCACGTCTGCACGGTTCTTTTCGGCGGGTGAATTGCGATTGCTCCACCACGGTGAGTTGGCGTCGGCCACCAATCGCGGCAGCGCCGCGTCGATCACGCGGCTCGAGAGCAACGTGTCGAAAAAGCCATCGCCCAGTTCATCGTGCATCGCTTCCCGGATCAGGTCCGACACCAACTGATTGAACAGCGTCGCCCCGACTGAATCCAGCGAGTAGTCGCCTTTCCAACTGGCCAGGCGCTCGACCAGTGCCCGTTCTTCGGGGTTATCCACGGCGCTGCGCAAGACCGGAATCAGCGGCTTCAATACCCGTGGCGCGTAGTCGGTCTGTGTGCCCAGTTGCAGTTTTTTGCTGCTCTCCAGGTCCCACTTCACGGCCGGGTCGCTCAGCTGTTTGTTCAACTGTTGGCCGCGGTCTGCGAGGTTGTAGTAACCGGGAATTTCCATGCCCGTCGGTGACACCGGCTGGAAGTTGGCCGAGACGATGTAGCCGCGTGCCGGGTTCTCTTCCTGCGGGTTGGCGCTGAAGGGGTAGAAGCCTGCCTTGTCTGCCTGTGCGGTGCTGCCGTCGAGGATGAAGGTGGGGTTCACGCCCTCGGGCCTGATGGGCAGTTGCGCGGCGGCCCACCAGCCGATATCGCCCTTGGCGTTGGCCCAGACCACATTCAGCCCTGGGGATTGAATTTTTTCGGCCGCCGCGCGCATTTTGCTCAGGGTGTCGGCGCGATTGGCTTCATAGAAGCCTTGCAGAATCGGGTTCTCGGACGCTAGAAATGACCACCACATCGCGATCGGTGCGGTGCCGGCTGTCGCGCCCAATGCATCGTTGATGATCGGGCCGTGAGGCGACTGGCGCAGGTGCAGGGTGACGGCAGGCGCGTCCTTGACCAGGATCTGCTGCTCGCTTTGGATCATGTCGACCCAGGCCCCGTGATACCAGACCTGATTGGGGTTGTCCGGGTTGGTCTTCTCGGCGATCAGGTCCAGATCGTCGTTCTGGAACATGGTCAGGCTCCAGCCGAAGTCGCGGTTGTGCCCCAGCGACGCGAATGGGTTGAGCGCCTGGTGATGGCCATACAGCTCGAACCCCGGCGCCGACAATTGCGCTTCGTACCACACCGACGGCACGGCAAACCGAATATGCGGGTCGCCGGCCAGCAGCGGCTTGCCGCTTTGGGTGCGGGTGCCGGAGACCACCCAGGCGTTACTGCCTTCGAACTGCGGCAAGCCGGCCTCTTCCAGCGCGTGTTGGCTGAGGCGAGCCAGGTCGTTCAAGCCTTTCCAGTCGGCACTGGCGAGTGCGGGTGCCTGGCCCAGCGCGCCTTGTGGCTGCCAGGCGAGGTCAAAGACCTTCAGGTAGTCGGCGCCCAACTGGTCGCGCACATAGGTCAGCAAGGGTTCGGTGCGAAACGCTGCGGCAAAGCTGTACGCCATGTAGCCGCCGACGCTCAGGGTGTCTTCAGCGGTAAACGGGCGCTTCTTGATGCCCAGCAGGTCGAACTCGATGGGTTTGGCGTGGGTGTCCTGATACTGGTTAATGCCGTCCAGATACGCTTCCAGGGCCTTCCAGGCAGGCGTTTGTTTGTCCTGTTGGGCGACGTAAGTGTCGGCATGCTCGCGAATGCGCAGGCTGCGGAACAGTTTGTCAGTGTCCAGCAGTTTGGGGCCCAGCACCTCGGCCAGTTCGCCACGCGCCAGCCGCCGCAGCATCTCCATCTGAAACAGCCGGTCCTGCGCGTGGACATAGCCCAGGGTGCGATACAGATCGGCCTCGTTTTCGGCGCGGATGTGCGGCACGCCGCGCTCGTCGTAACGCACAGTGACCGGTGCTTGCAGATGGACCAGGGTCATCTCGCCCTGACGCACGGGCTGCTTGCTGTGGATATACCAGGCGCCACCGCCCGCGATGAGGGTGATAACGAGGGTGACGGCGGTCAGGCTGCGCTTCATCTGCATTCTCGTGAACGATTCAGGCCGGGGTATGCAGGCTACAGAGTTGCTTTAGGCCTGTGTAGCGGCCTCGGGGCCTTGATCAGTGTCCGGAATGTCGGATCACAGCCCGCCCCGCCAAGGGCAATAGCAACCGACCGCCATGGTGTGCGTGGCATTGACTGCGCGACCGGCGCTCAGGGCCTTGAGAATCGGCTCGATAAAGCTGTTGCCGGAATTGCAGGTGGCGCCTTCGCTGTAGGGGCCGAAGTAGGCCAGGCGGCCTTCACGGTCCCAGATCGCGACAGCGGGACTGGCAGTGATGCGCTCGGCACCGGGCAGGCTGGCCAGCGGTTTGATCGCGTCCAGGGTGCTGGGTAATTGGCCGTGGGTCCCCGGTTTCTGCACCGAGTAGAAGTCCACGCCCTGTGCGCCGCCGTAGTGCTCGACCAGTTCGCTCAAGTGCTGCTGATTGCCGACGTTGCACGGGCAGGCCGGGTCCCAGAAATGCACCAGGCGAATTCGCCCTGGTCCGGCCAGTTCGGCGGGCAGGCTCAGTACGTCACCGGCGAACAGCGCCGTCTGGTCGCTGAATGGCCGGATATAGCGCCCCTGGAACCAATCGTATGCCGCCCACAGCCCGACCGCACATAGGAGGGCAAGCAGGCACGCGAGGAGGGTAGGGCGATGGCGTGAGTTCATGCGGGACAGTTCGGTTGAGGGAGGCGTAGCTTGCCATGCCTGACGAGACAGATGAATATCGCAGCCAACTCATTGTCATGTTCGGATGAAAATGACCTCCGTTTTTGCCTGGATGCCCCATGTCTGCCACGTTTGACCCTGATTCTTTACGATCCAGCCTGCAACCTTTGCTCGCCGCGCAGCCGATGTCCGGCCAAGGGCTGGCGTATCAGCGTTTCTATGGCCTGACGTTTGCCGAGCGCGCGGCGCCAGTGCGCAGTTGGCTGGGGCGCTTTGACATCGGTGGTTACCAAGTGGTCAGCCAGGTCTGGCTGCCGGAACAGCCTGTCGCAACCTTATTTTTGATCCACGGTTTCTACGACCATATGGGCCTGTATCGGCATGTCATCGAGTGGGCGCTGAATCAGCGTTTTGCAGTGATTGCCTGCGATCTGCCGGGGCATGGCTTGTCCAGCGGCGCTCGCGCGAGCATCCATGATTTCGCCGAATACCAGGAGGTGCTGCACGCATTGTTTGCCGAAGCGATGGGGCTGAAGTTGCCGCAACCCTGGCATCTGTGCGGGCAAAGTACGGGCGGGGCGATTGTGATCGACCATCTGCTCAACCACGGCATCGACAGCCCTGCGCAAGGGCAGGCGATCTTGCTGGCGCCGTTGATCCGACCGCGGGCCTGGGGCTGGTCGAAACTCAGTTATTACCTGCTCAACCCCTTCGTCAAAGGCATCGCCCGGCGCTTCAGCGAAAACTCCAACGACCCTGCGTTCCTGCCGTTTCTGTTGGCGGACCCGCTGCAACCACAACGCCTGCCGACCGCCTGGGTAGGCGCTTTGGCCGCGTGGATCAAACGTATCGAGGCCGCGCCACGCAGTACCCGTAGCCCATTGATCGTTCAGGGGGACGCAGACATGACCGTCGACTGGGGCCACAACCTTGAAGTGCTCAAGGATAAATTCGCCCAGCCGCAGATTTTGATGTTGAGCGGGGCACGGCATCACCTGGCCAATGAGCTGCCCGCGATGCGTGAGCGTTATTTTGCGTTTTTGAGTGAGCGAATGGGTCAGGCGCGTTCTTCACCCAACGCTTAACTCCCCGGCTGCCCTGCGGGTGCCAGGCTCGATGTGCTTTGCCCAACCGCCAGCCCGGCGCGAATCGCTGCCAGCGCGGCCTTGTAATACGCTTTGCCTGCGGGGGATTCGGCGAAGGTGGCGAACTCTTCCAGTTCCGGGTCTGAAAGGTCACGGTAGACGTAGAGCAGGGTGTTGTTCATGTCGTTGCCAATCTGCGCCATCAAGCGTTCGCGCTGACCATCCAGCATGCCTTGGGCCTGACCACCGCCCAGTAGGCCGGGGATCATCTGGCTCAGGCTGTCGGCTGCAACACCGGCGATGGCGAGGCTGACCTCGGCTCCCGCCTCACGGGCGGGCAGGTCCTGGGCCAAATGGCCGATCAGTAGTTGACGGGTTGCGCTGGCTTCAATGTGTGGCAGGCCTTGAGCGTTTTTCGCCAGTTGATCAGGGCGGGTCGCGGTCAGTTCGGCGGTGACGATCTTGCGGCCCAGGGGCGACTGGAAAAACTGCAGCGCTGGCGCCGGGTCTTTCAGGGCTTGTCGCAAATGCTGCTCGGCGCGCTGATCCATGGCCTGCGGAGCGAAGCGCTGATTGCTGTTGTTGACCAATGCTTGATAGACCGCTGGCGGCAAGCTGTTGCGGTAGCGTTGCTGAGCGGCGGTCAAGGCCGCGTTGAAATGCGCGCGTTGTTCTGGCCAGCCGGCGACCGTGTACAACTGGTCGTGGCCGTCTGCCCAAGCGGGCATCGTGCAGAACATCAACAGCAAAACAAACAAACGGCGCATAAGGACTCCTGTCAGCAGGCCGCTATTCTCAATGCGGTGGCGGGGACTTGTCGAGTTAACACTTCGTTCGCTCGGCGGTGCTGTCGGTTTTCAAGACGTATGGATACTATGCGCGACATGCAAATACCCTCTGATCACCCGCTACTGCTACGAATCGTCGATGACCTGGCCGCTCATGGCTGGTCACAGCAGAATATTTTCTTGCCAGAAGCGCTGACCCTCGAGTTGGCCGCTGAGTGCCGCGAGCGTGCGGCCGAGGGCGAGCTGTCGCCGGCGGCGGTGGGGCGCGGCTCGACTCAGGAAGTGCGAGAGGGGGTTCGTGGTGACCACATCCAATGGCTGGAAGCGGGTGAGTCCGCAGCCTGCGACCGTTATCTGGGGCTGATGGACAGCCTGCGCCAAGCGCTTAATCGAGGGTTATTTCTCGGGCTGGAAGATTATGAGAGCCATTTTGCGCTCTACCCACCGGGTGCGTTCTACCTCAAGCATGTCGACCGCTTCCGCGACGATGACCGGCGCACGGTCTCGGCGGTGCTTTATCTGAATCAAGGCTGGTTACCCGAGTACGGTGGCCAGTTGCGCATGTTTCTAAAAGAAGGCGTCGACTATGACGTGCAGCCCAAGGGCGGCTGCCTGGTGGTGTTCCTCTCTGGTGAAATCCCCCATGAGGTACTGCCGTCGACCCGCGAACGCCTGTCCCTGACGGGCTGGTTTCGGCGACGCGGGGATGATCCGTTCTGATCGGGTTACGGTTTGGACGGCTTGCTCGCATCAATACCGAACCATTTTTCAGACAGTGCGCTTAACCGGCCATCGGCTTTGATTCGCTGCAATGCCCCGTCCAGCACGCCCTGAAATGCCGGATTACCCTTCTGAAACGGGATTGCCAGGACCAGGGGCGGTCCGACGTCATTGCCGGGCTTGACGGGCAGATGGCTGTCACGAATCGCAAAAGGCACCAGCAGGCGATCACTGATGGCGGCGTCGAGCTGGTCGTCGGCCAGCGCCTTCAACGGCTGCTGTGCATCCGGGTAGCTGCGCAGGTCGATGCCTTCACGGGTACGCGCCTCTTCGGCGAACTGGCTGCTCTGGGCGACGCCCAGCGAGAGACCTTTAAGGGCGTCCAGGGTGCTCAGCGGGCGCTTTTCCTCACTGCGCACAATCAGCTGCGCGTTGGAATAGCTGTAGGGCTCGCTGAAATCGACGCGCGCCTTGAGTTCCGGGGTGACCGCAATGTGATTCAGGGCGATGTCGTATTTGTCGCCTTCGACGCCTGACAGCAGGTCGGCCGCGTCGGTAGTGACAAACGACGCGCGCACGTCCAGCTCATCGGCCAACAGCTGGCCGAGCTCGACTTCGAAGCCCGTCAGTTTGCCGTCCTGCATGAAACTGAAAGGCGCAAAGTTTGCCTCCATGGCTATACGCAACTCGCCACGATCATTCACTTCGTCGATCAAATCGGCATGAGCCAAGGGGCTCAGACAGGCAGATAAAAATAACAGGCCAGGCACAAAACGCATGGGCGCTCCTAAGGTAAAAGAAATCACAACCGCTATGCTTTATGGTGTTTAGCTTAGTCGGCCGCAGCTTTGGACACTTAAATGAACTGAAGTTGTTGTTTCAGGTCCGATTTTTTGTAAAAAAATTACCTGGAGAAACCATGAAGACCTTATTTTCAAGAACGGCTATCGCAGGGTTGTTATTGGGAGGCTCTTTGTTAGGCGCTTCTTTAGTGGCTAACGCTGCCGATGTTCCGCGCACCGCCTCACCTGCGGGTGCCGAGGTGTACATTATTTCGCCCAAAGATGGCGCCACCGTCGGCAAGACCTTCAAGGTCCAGTTCGGCCTTAAAGGCATGGGTGTTGCACCTGCGGGTGTCGATATTCCAGACACCGGCCACCATCACCTGCTGATTGATGTGAAAGATCAGCCCGCGATGGATGCACCACTGCCAGTGACCGACAACATCAAGCACTTCGGCAAAGGCCAGACCGAAACCGAACTGACCCTGACGCCAGGCAAGCACACCCTGCAATTGCTGGTGGGCGACAAGAGCCACATCCCGCTGAACCCGCCGGTCGAGTCGAAAAAAATCACGGTAACCGTCAAATAACCTGAACTCGCCGCGATAAAAAAGGAGACCCGAAGGTCTCCTTTTTTGACATCGGAAAAACCTAGAACAGCACGCGGCTACGGATAGTGCCGTTGATGGTCTGCAGCTTTTCTTGCGCCAGATCGGAGTACTCGGCGTCGACATCGATCACCACGTAACCGACTTTCTCGTTGGTCTGCAGGAACTGACCGGAGATGTTGATACCGTTTTCGGCGAAGACCTTGTTGATCTCGCTCATCACACCCGGGATGTTCTGGTGGATGTGCAGCAAACGGTGCTTACCAGGGTGAGCCGGCAACGCCACTTCCGGGAAGTTGACCGAGGACACCGACGTACCGTTGTCGCTGTACTTGACCAGCTTCTCAGCCACTTCCAGACCAATGTTGGCCTGAGCTTCGGCTGTCGAACCACCGATGTGCGGGGTCAGGATCACGTTGTCCAGGCCACGCAACGGGCTTTCGAACTCTTCGTTGTTCGAGCGAGGCTCGACCGGGAAGACGTCGATGGCCGCGCCGATCAAGTGTTTGTCCTTGATGGCGTCTGCCAGGGCATCCAGTTCGACCACGGTGCCGCGAGCGGCGTTGATCAGGATGCTGCCCTTTTTCATCGAGCGGATTTCTTTTTCGCCGATCATCCACTGGGTCGCAGCGGTTTCCGGAACGTGCAGGGTGACGATGTCAGCCAGACCCAGCAGTTCTTTCAGGCTGGAGACCTGCGTCGAGTTGCCCAGCGGCAGCTTGGTCAGGGTGTCGTAGAAAAACACCTGCATGCCCAGACCTTCAGCCAGCACCGAAAGCTGAGTGCCGATCGAGCCGTAGCCGACGATGCCCAGTTTCTTGCCGCGAATTTCGAAGGAGTTGGCCGCGCTTTTGATCCAGCCACCACGGTGGCAGGAAGCGTTTTTCTCGGGGATGCCACGCAGCAACAGGATCGCTTCAGCCAGTACCAGCTCCGCCACCGAACGGGTGTTGGAGTAGGGGGCGTTGAAAACAGCGATGCCGCGTTCGCGGGCAGCATTGAGATCGACCTGATTGGTACCGATGCAGAAACAGCCGACCGCGACCAGTTTCTTGGCGCAATCGAATACTTCTTCAGTCAGTTGGGTGCGGGAACGGATGCCAATGAAATGTGCATCGGCGATCTTTTCCTTCAGCTCGGCTTCCGGCAGAGAGCCGGTGAGGTACTCAATAGTTGTGTACCCGGCCGCCTTGAGGACGTCCACGGCGGATTGGTGGACGCCTTCGAGAAGAAGGAACTTGATCTTGCTCTTATCGAGAGAAGTCTTGCTCATCTGCGTAAACCTGTGTCCCGGAGAAAATGGCAGGGGTCGCAGATCGGCCGTAGGCACGATTAGCGGGGGGCGTATGCTAGCATATGCACCCCGCGAAACACCCATTCCTGGACGTGAAGCGTTCTCAGGATGACCATGAATTGTTCGAGAGTTCCTTCGATGACCCATCCTGCTTTGATAGATGAGCTGAAGACCCTGGTTGAGCCTGGCAAGGTGCTGACCGATGCCGACTCCCTCAACGTTTACGGCAAGGATTGGACCAAGCACTTTGCGCCTGCGCCGTTGGCCATTGTTTTCCCCAAGAGCACCGAGCAGGTACAGGCCATTGTCCGTTGGGCCAATGAACGTCGCGTTGCGCTGGTACCGTCCGGCGGACGGACCGGGCTCTCCGCTGCGGCCGTTGCAGCCAATGGTGAAGTGGTCGTTGCGTTCGACTACATGAACCAGGTGCTGGAATTCAATGCCACTGACCGTACCGTGGCCTGCCAGCCGGGTGTTATCACCGCACAGCTGCAGACCCTGGCTGAAGAGAACGGCCTGTATTACCCGGTCGACTTCGCTTCTGCCGGTTCCAGCCAGATTGGCGGCAATATCGGCACCAATGCCGGCGGGATCAAGGTCATTCGCTACGGTATGACCCGCAATTGGGTGGCGGGCATCAAAGTCGTTACCGGCAAAGGCGATCTGCTCGAACTCAACAAAGATTTGATCAAAAACGCCACCGGCTATGACTTGCGTCAGCTGTTCATCGGCGCCGAAGGCACGCTCGGCTTCGTCGTCGAAGCCACCATGCGCCTTGATCGTGCGCCGAAAAACCTGACCGCCATGGTCTTGGGTACGAGTGATTTCGACGCGATCATGCCGGTACTGCATGCGTTCCAGAACAAGCTCGACCTGACCGCTTTCGAGTTTTTCTCCGACAAAGCGCTGGCCAAAGTGCTGGCTCGCGGCGATGTACCGGCGCCTTTCGAGTCTGATTGCCCGTTCTACGCGTTGCTGGAATTCGAAGCGATCTCCGAAGACGTGGCCAACGAGGCACTGGCAACCTTCGAGCATTGCGTTGAACAGGGCTGGGTACTTGATGGCGTAATGAGCCAGAGTGACCAGCAGTTGCAGAACCTGTGGAAGTTGCGCGAGTACATTTCCGAGACCATCTCGCACTGGACGCCCTACAAAAACGACATCTCGGTGACGGTGTCGAAAGTGCCAGCGTTCCTGAAGGAAATCGACGCTATCGTCGGCGAACACTATCCTGACTTCGAAATCGTCTGGTTCGGCCACATTGGCGATGGCAACCTGCACTTGAACATCCTCAAGCCGGACAACCTGAGCAAGGATGAGTTTTTCGCCAAGTGCGCCACGGTCAACAAGTGGGTGTTCGAGATCGTGCAGAAATACAACGGCTCCATCTCTGCCGAGCATGGCGTGGGCATGACCAAGCGTGACTACCTGACGTACAGTCGTTCGCCGGTAGAAATCGAGTACATGAAAGCAGTCAAAGCGGTGTTCGACCCGAACGGGATCATGAACCCTGGCAAAATTTTCGCTGTTTGATCCGTTGGCCTGAACGGGCCGTATAGAGAGACCCAGGAGTCGTCCATGAGCTATCAGCACCAGTATGTAGACGGTACGCGGATCCACTTCCCGGTGGGTAAAGTCGTCTGTATCGGTCGTAACTACGCCGAACACGCCAAGGAACTGGATAACCCGGTGCCGACCGAACCGCTGTTGTTTATCAAGCCCGGCAGTTGCGTGGTGGCTTTGGACGGTGGTTTCACCATTCCGGCCGACCGTGGCTCGGTGCACTACGAAGCCGAAATCGTGGTGTTGATCGGCAAACCGCTGACGCGTAACCCGTCGCGCGAAGAAGTGCTGGATGCGATTACCGGTTTCGCTCCGGGTCTGGACCTGACCTTGCGTGACGTTCAGTCCAGGCTCAAGGAAAAAGGCCTGCCATGGGAAATCGCCAAGTCGTTCGACGGCGCTGCGGTATTGGCGCCCTTCGTCTCGGCTGACGCCTATGAAGACCTGACCGATATCGGCATTCGCCTGACCATCAACGGTGAAGTGCGCCAGGACGGTAACAGCAGCGCGATGCTCAACCCTATCGTGCCAATGATTCAGTACATGGCGTCGAACTTCTCCTTGCAGGCCGGTGACGTGATCATGACCGGAACCCCTGCTGGCGTCGGTCCGCTCAATGCGGGCGATGAAATCGTGCTGGAGTTGACCGGTAAGAGTCGTTTCGAAAGCAGCGTGCGTTGACCGATGGCTATTGGCGCTCAAACTGACGCCCTGGATGGCCGTGCATCACGGCCGTTGCACCGTCGTTGGTATTTCTGGCTGCTGTTGGTGGGTGTCATTGCCTACGTAGTGGCTTTTTTCATGCACTGGGATAGCCGTGGTGTGCTCTGGGTGAAGGAGCAACTCAAAAGCCCGGCCGAACGCAGCGCCAGCATCTGGCTGCCGGATTACCGGGTAGACATCGACGCCAAGCTGTTGCCGGGCATGGAAAAGGACGAAGCGTCCGATCTGAGCTACAACCCGGTGACCAAAACGTTGTTCTCGGTCATGGGCAAAAATGCGTTTCTGGTCGAGCTGACGCTCAAAGGTGACGTGTTACGCAAGATTCCGCTGGTCGGCTGGAGCAACCCGGAAGGCGTGGCGGTGCTGGAAAACGGCCTGATGGCAATCGTCGATGAACGTCAGCACCTGATGACCATCGTCACTGTGACGGCGGATACCCGGACGCTGAACATTGCTGACTTTCCGAAGTACGACCTTGGCCCGTCGAAGGATCAGAACAAAGCCTTCGAAGGCGTAGCCTGGGACCCGCGTCGGCAACAGATGCTGTTCGGCGAGGAGCGTCCACCCGCGCTGTTCACCTGGAAAAGCGATGGCAGCGCTGCGTTTAAAGGCGACAAGCAAAAAGTCAAAACCAACGCCTTGGACATGCGCAACCTTTCCGCGCTGTCCATCGACCCGCGTACCGGGCACATGCTGGTGATGTCAGCTGATTCGCACCTGCTGCTCGAGCTGGATGACAAGGGCGAACAGGTCAGCTTCATCGCGCTGCTGGGCGGCTTCAACGGCCTGAGCAAAACCATTCCCCGTGCTGAAGGCGTGGCCATGGACGAGGCTGGCACGCTGTACATGGTCAGTGAACCGAACCTGTTCTACTCGTTCCGTAAGCAATAACGGCCCCGCAGACACACCAAGTCGCTTCATTCGCCAACACGCTGGCTCCCACCGTTAGACGTCACAAGACGCAAAACGGTGGCGGCTGGCGTGTCCGCGCGAAGGCCTGTATGGCCGGTGCAGGAAACCCTCAAGTCAGATATTCAGCTTTAATTAATGGCCCCGTGGTATTACATCGGCTCCTTTGATCAGAGCTGCCTCTCATGCGTCGCCTCTTCCCCGCCAGAGTTGTGTATTGCGCCGTCATTCTGTTGGCTGTGCTGCTATTGGTTCTGGCTGGGCGCGAGTATCGGGTCGTCGCGCGTGCCTGGTTCCACTGGGATACCTTCTGGCAGCCGCAAGACACCCACACATTGGGGCTTCAGGACTACAGAGTGGTGATCGAGGCGCAGGTTATCGACGGGCTGAAAGATAACGTCTCGGCGCTGAGTTACGATCCGGACCGCAAAAGCCTGTTCACCGTGACCAACAAAGACTCGGAACTGGTCGAGCTAAGCCTTGATGGCCGAATCCTGCGGCGTATTCCGTTGATCAATTTCGGCGATGCTGAAGCAGTCGAATACATCAGTCTCGGCACCTATGTCATCAGTGATGAGCATCAGCAGCGCCTGATCAAGGTGCAGGTGGATGAGCACACCTTGCGTCTCGATTCGGCCGATGCCGAACAGTTGTCGCTGGGTATCGACGCGGGCACCAACAACGGTTTCGAAGGCCTGGCCTATGACCGTAAGGGCCAGCGGCTGTTTGTTGCCAAAGAGCGCAAGCCGATGCGGATCATTGAAATTCGCGGGTTTCCGAATGCCAGCGTGGACACGCCGAAGGTCGTCGAGGTGGCGTCCGACCAGAAACGTGATGCCAGCTTGTTCGTGCGCGATCTGTCCAGTTTGCAATTCGATGCGCGCAGCGGTCACTTGCTGGCGCTGTCCGATGAGTCGAAGCAGGTGGTTGAGCTGAATACCGAGGGACGGCCGATCAGCAATGTCTCGTTGACCAAAGGCACACTGGGCTTGCGCAAGAGTGTGCCGCAAGCCGAAGGCATCGCCATGGACGACGACGGCACCTTGTACATGGTCAGCGAACCGAACCTGTTCTACGTGTTCCGCAAGCAGTGACCGCAGGGGCTGACACAGCCCCTGCAGGCACTGTCAGCGCTTCAGGGTTTTCACGCCTTGCGCAGTACCGAGCAGCAACAAGTCAGCCGGGCGAGCCGCGAACAAACCGTTGGTGACCACGCCGACGATGGCGTTGATCCGGGTTTCCAGCTCCACCGGGTCGGTGATGTTCAGGTTGAATACGTCGAGGATGATGTTGCCGTTGTCGGTCACCACGCCTTCGCGATACACCGGATCGCCGCCCAGTTTCACCAACTGACGGGCCACATGGCTGCGCGCCATCGGGATCACTTCGACGGGCAGCGGGAAGGCGCCCAGCACGGACACCAGCTTGCTGCCATCGGCGATGCAGATGAAGGTCTGGGCCACGGCCGCAACGATTTTTTCCCGGGTCAACGCAGCGCCGCCGCCTTTGATCAGGTGCAGGTGCTCATCGGCTTCGTCAGCACCGTCGATGTAAAACTCCAGGTCGCTGACGGTATTCAGTTCATACACCGGAATGCCGTGGCCCTTGAGGCGCGCCGCAGTGGCTTCGGAACTGGCGACAGCACCGTCGAATGCGCCCTTGTGTTTGGCCAGCGCATCGATGAAGCAGTTGGCCGTGGAGCCTGTACCCACACCCACAACGCTCTTGTCGTTGAGTTTTGGAAGGATGAAGTCGACAGCGGCTTGGGCCACGGCCTGTTTGAGTTGATCCTGGGTCATGCGTGCTCCACGGTGCCAAAGGTGTGCAAAAGGACGCGCATTATAGCGGCATGGCAGGCGTAAAACCCTGTCATTCGTGTGGGCGTGTATCTGAGCGCTGGGTTAAACTTCGCGACCTCGTCCCCATTCGCCAGTGATGCTTTCCCGATGCTTGAACAGTACGTCAAGAAAATCCTCACCTCGCGCGTCTACGACGTGGCCGTTGAAACCCCCTTGCAGCAGGCCCGCCAGCTGTCCGAGCGCCTCGGCAATCAGGTATTGCTCAAGCGCGAAGACTTGCAGCCGGTGTTCTCGTTCAAAATTCGCGGCGCGTACAACAAGCTGACGCAACTGAGCGAAGCCGAACGGGCCAAGGGCGTGGTCACCGCGTCGGCCGGCAATCACGCGCAGGGGCTGGCGCTGGCGGCCAAGGTATTGGGGGTCAAAGCCACCATCGTCATGCCCAAAACCACCCCTGAGATCAAGGTCGAAGGCGTGCGTTCACGCGGCGGTAAAGTGGTGCTGCACGGCGATTCGTTCCCCGAGGCGCTGGCGTTTTCCCTGAAACTG
>NZ_LT607426.1:0-87978 GCF_900095225.1 Pseudomonas sp. UMAB-08 | reverse complement strand
CAGGTCGGGCTATTTGCCGACGGCGTGGCGGTGGCGCAGATCGGCAAGCACACCTTTGATATCTGCAAGGATTACGTCGACGACGTGATCACCGTCAGTACCGATGAAATCTGTGCGGCGATCAAGGACATCTACGACGACACCCGCTCGATCACTGAACCTGCCGGCGCACTGGGCGTGGCCGGGATCAAGAAGTACGTCGAGCTGTACGGCGTCAGCGGCCAGACCCTGGTGGCCATCGACTCCGGGGCGAACGTCAACTTCGACCGCCTGCGCCACGTCGCCGAACGCGCCGAGCTGGGCGAAGGCCGCGAAGCGATCATCGCGGTGACCATTCCCGAGAAGCCGGGCAGCTTCAAAGCGTTCTGCAAAGCCATCGGTAAACGCCAGATCACCGAATTCAACTACCGCTACCACACCGATCGCGAAGCGCACATCTTCGTCGGCGTGCAGACCCACCCGGAAAACGACCCGCGCGCCGCGCTGCTCAGCAGCCTGACCGAACAGGGCTTTCCGGTGCTGGACCTGACCCATAACGAACTGGCGAAGCTGCACATCCGGCACATGGTCGGCGGCCACGCGGCGCGGGTCAGCGATGAAGTGGTGTTCCGCTTTGAATTCCCCGAACGCCCCGGCGCGCTGTTCAACTTCCTCAACAAGCTCGGCGGCCAGTGGAATATCTCGATGTTCCACTACCGCAACCACGGTGCGGCGGATGGCCGGGTCATGGCGGGGCTGGTGGTGCCGGAGGACGAACGTCACCTGATCCCTGCGGCGCTGGCCGAGATTGGTTATCCGTATTGGGATGAAACGGATAACCCGGCGTACAAACTCTTCCTGGGATAAAGCGCTGGGATGAGGGGCGCGCTGCTACGCTGACGAAAATGATCTGACAGGGATTTAAAGAATATGGAAACTTTCACCGCCCTAAAAATCGTGCACAGCGTGGCAACGGTGCTGTTTGTGCTCAGTGCCCTGGGGCTCGCGGGCTGGGTCATTCGCGGCCGTTTTGCGGGCGACACGCTGGTCCAGAACCGTACGTTGCAACGGCCTTGGGTGCTCGTCTGGGCCTTGATGGGCGTGTGCCTGCTGACCTTGCCCGTTAGCGGCTGGTGGCTGGTGCATTACGGTGGCTGGCCGCTCAGTCAGACCTGGCTGTTGACCGCAGAGGTGCTGTATCTGTTCGGCAGCCTGAGCTGGTTGTGGCTGCTGGTGAGACTGAACCGCCTGCGCGTACCGGGGGCAACAGGTAACCCGAAACTCACCGTCGCACTCGCCGTGTTCAGCGGCGTGTGTTTTATCGCGATTGCAGGGTTGATGGGCGCCAAGCCGGTTTAGCTGGAAGCTCCTTCGGACCTTATCGCGGGCAATGACTGGGCGTTCCCCACGCTCCTGCAATGGAATGCGATCTACTGTAGGAGCGGGCTTGCCCGCGATGGCGTCCGGATCATCACTTCCGTAACGTAATCACCGGCCAGCCGCGACTTGTGGCTTCGGCGCGCAGTTGTGAGTCAGGGTCGACCGCCACCGGGTTGGCGACTTTTTCCAGCAGTGGCAGATCGTTCATCGAGTCGCTGTAGAAATAGCTGTCGTCCAGGTTTAAGCCGGTTTCTTCAAGCCATAGGTTCAGGCGCGTCACTTTGCCTTCACGAAAGCAGGGTATATGGATGGTGCGGCCGCTGTAGCGACCATCAATGATTTCGCATTCGGTGGCAAGCAGGGTATCCACACCGAGGCGCGTCACTATCGGCGCCGTGACAAAGCGGTTGGTCGCGGTGATTACCACCAGTTTGTCGCCTGCTTCACGGTGTTTGGCCAGCAACGCTTCGGCTTTGGGCAGAATGATCGGCTCAATGCAGTCGCGCATGAACTCGCGGTGCCATTGATCCAGCTGGGCCATCTCGGTACGGCCGAGGATTTCCAGGCTGAAGTTCAGGTAATCGTTCAGGTTCAGCGTGCCCGCCAGGTAATCCTGGTAAAACGCGTCGTTGCGCGCCTTGTAGGCGATGGCGTCAAGAATGCCGCGCTCGCACAGGTAATCGCCCCAGGCGTGGTCGCTGTCACCACCCAGAAGTGTGTTATCAAGGTCGAATAAAGCCAGGCGCATGGAGTTACTCACTGAAATAGCTGAAAAAAGGCCACCAGAATACGGCGTTTTCACAAGAGTGCACATAAGCTGCGCAGCCTCGTTGCTGCTTTCATAATCTTTGTGGAACAATGCGGCAACATGCGTTTACGAGGTTGTTGCCGTGATCGACCCCGATGGTTTTCGCCCTAATGTCGGGATTATTCTGACAAATGATGCTGGCCAGGTCTTATGGGCTCGGCGAATCAACCAAGATGCCTGGCAGTTTCCTCAAGGTGGAATCAACCCTCAGGAGACGCCGGAAGACGCTTTGTACCGCGAATTGAATGAAGAAGTCGGGCTGGAACGGCATGATGTGCAAATTCTCGCCTGCACCCGGGGCTGGTTGCGTTATCGTTTGCCGCAACGTTTGGTCCGTACCCACAGTCAACCGCTGTGCATCGGCCAGAAACAGAAGTGGTTTCTCCTGCGCCTGATCTCCAACGAGCAGCGGGTGCGGATGGATTTGACCGGTAAACCGGAATTTGATGGCTGGCGTTGGGTCAGTTATTGGTATCCGTTGGGCCAGGTGGTGACATTCAAGCGCGAGGTGTATCGACGCGCCCTTAAAGAGCTTGCCCCGCGCCTGCTAGCGCGCGACTGACGACGGAGTTCGACCCCGAGCCATGCTCAATACGCTGCGCAAGATCGTCCAGGAAGTTAACTCCGCCAAGGATCTCAAGGCGGCGTTGGGGATTATTGTGTTACGCGTCAAAGAGGCCATGGGCAGCCAAGTCTGCTCGGTCTATTTGCTCGATCCTGAATCCAACCGCTTCGTGTTGATGGCTACCGAGGGCCTGAACAAGCGCTCTATCGGCAAGGTCAGCATGGCGCCCAACGAAGGCCTGGTTGGCCTCGTGGGCACCCGCGAAGAACCGCTGAACCTCGAAAACGCTGCTGATCACCCGCGTTATCGCTACTTTGCCGAGACGGGCGAAGAGCGCTACGCGTCCTTCCTGGGTGCGCCGATCATCCACCACCGTCGTGTGGTCGGCGTATTGGTCATCCAGCAAAAGGAGCGGCGTCAGTTCGACGAGGGCGAAGAAGCCTTCCTCGTGACTATGAGCGCTCAGTTGGCGGGGGTTATTGCCCACGCTGAGGCCACCGGTTCGATCCGTGGGCTGGGCCGTCAGGGCAAAGGCATTCAGGAAGCCCGATTCGTCGGTGTGCCGGGTTCGCCGGGCGCAGCGGTGGGGACGGCTTTCGTTATGCTGCCGCCAGCTGATCTTGAAGTCGTGCCGGACAAAACCGTCAGCGACATCAAAGCCGAACTGGCCCTGTTCCAGAATGCCCTGGAAGGCGTGCGCGGCGACATGCGCTCGCTGTCGGCCAAGCTCGCCACCCAGTTGCGCCCCGAAGAGCGCGCACTGTTCGATGTTTACTTGATGATGCTCGACGACGCTTCGCTGGGCAGCGAAGTGACCGACGTGATCAAGACCGGGCAGTGGGCACAAGGCGCGTTGCGCCAAGTGGTCAGCGAGCACGTCAAACGTTTCGAATTGATGGACGACGCTTACCTGCGTGAGCGCGCGTCCGATGTCAAAGATCTGGGTCGCCGCCTGCTGGCCTATCTCCAGGAGGCGCGCCAGCAGACGCTGGTCTACCCCGATAACACTATTCTGGTCAGCGAAGAGCTGTCACCGGCCATGCTCGGTGAAGTGCCGGAAGGCAAGCTGGTCGGCCTGATCTCGGTACTTGGCTCCGGCAACTCCCACGTCGCGATTCTGGCGCGAGCCATGGGTATTCCGACGGTCATGGGCGTGGTTGATCTGCCGTACTCCAAGGTCGATGGCATTCAGTTGATCGTCGACGGCTACCACGGTGAAGTCTTCACCAACCCCAGCGAGATCATGCGCAAGCAGTACGCTGAGGTGGTTGAAGAAGAACGGCAACTGTCCCAGGGCCTCGATGCCCTGCGTGAGCTGCCGTGTGTGACCCTGGACGGGCATCGCATGCCATTATGGGTCAACACCGGCCTGCTGGCCGATGTCGCCCGTGCTCAGCAGCGTGGCGCCGAAGGGGTGGGCCTGTACCGCACCGAAGTGCCGTTCATGATCAATCAGCGCTTCCCCAGCGAAAAAGAACAGCTGGCGATTTATCGAGAGCAACTGGCGGCCTTTCATCCGCTGCCGGTCACCATGCGCAGCCTGGACATCGGTGGCGACAAATCGCTCTCGTACTTCCCGATCAAGGAAGACAACCCCTTTCTCGGCTGGCGCGGGATTCGCGTCACCCTTGATCACCCGGAAATTTTCCTGGTGCAGACCCGGGCGATGCTCAAGGCCAGCGAAGGCTTGAACAACCTGAAGATCCTGCTGCCCATGATTTCGGGCACCCATGAGCTGGAAGAGGCGCTGCACCTGATCCACCGCGCCTGGGGTGAAGTGCGCGACGAAGGCACCGACGTGCCGATGCCGCCGATTGGCGTGATGATCGAAATCCCGGCAGCGGTTTACCAGACGCGCGAACTGGCGCGTCAGGTGGACTTCCTGTCAGTGGGCTCCAACGACTTGACTCAATATTTGTTGGCGGTCGACCGCAACAACCCGCGTGTAGCCGACCTGTATGACTACCTGCACCCGGCCGTGCTGCAAGCCCTGCAAAACGTGGTGCGCGATGCCCACGCCGAAGGCAAACCGGTCAGCATCTGCGGTGAAATGGCGGGCGACCCGGCGGCGGCCGTGCTGTTGATGGCGATGGGCTTCGACAGCCTGTCGATGAACGCCACCAACCTGCCGAAAGTGAAGTGGATGTTGCGTCAGATCAACCTGAGCAAAGCCAAGGAACTGCTGGCGCAGTTGATGACCATCGACAACCCGCAAGTGATCCACAGCTCCCTGCAACTGGCCCTGAAAAACCTGGGCCTGTCGCGGATGATCAACCCGGCTTCGGTGAAAGGGCACTGACCTTCAGCGTCTGACACTCAGCCATCGCGGGTAAGGACTGGGCGTCCCCATGCTCTTACAAGGTGCCGCGGCTTACTGTAGATACCGTCTTGCCCCTCAATTAGGGTCAAACCCAAACCTGCCGGAAGCCCGTGCCGGGCTTATTCGCAGACAAGTCAGCTCCTACCTATCAAAAGCATTGTGCCCACACGGTCTCCGCTTCTGGCCGCTAGGCCGTAGGAGCAGACTTGTCTGCGAAGACCATTCGGAAGCCCGTGCAAAAGTATTGCCCACACGGTCTCGGCCTCTGCCCGCTAGGCCGTAGCTGACTTGCCTGCGAAAGGCCGGGGTCGCGTTCGACCCGGAGGACCTTCATGCGGGAGTGAATCCAGCCATTTTGCGACTGCTTCGGCCGGAACCCGGCCCGATTCGCAGTCTTCGGCAGCGCCTACAAGGGAGTGACGCCAACGCCCTAAACCCGCAACTCAACCTCACCCAAGTGCCCGCCATAGGGTCCGAAGCTGTGCTCGATGAAATGGCGGCTGCCGTCGGCGTTGACGATCAGCGCGCTGCTGGCGCGGGTGCCGTAGCTGGGGCTGGCGATGAATACGCTCGACAGTAAACTCTCTGTGGCCAAGCCCACGCCGGTATCGGGCAAGTCAGCGAACGGCGCTGTCGCCGGATCTCGCAGCAAGGTCAGAAGCCACGACGGCTGCGGGTCATCCAGTTGCGCGACGAGGGCGGCCTTGGCTTTCTGTAGTTTCGGCCACGGCGTATCCAGGCTTGCGTTCGACACGCCATAGACGCCTTCTTCCAGGCGTTGCGGGTGCGGATTCACAGCGCTCAGGTAATACAGCGCTTCGGCATTCCCGAGCAACAGATTGAAGCCTGCGTATTCATCGTAGCGGCCCACCACTTCGGCCAGATAGCCCTCCATCGATTGTTCGCCACACAAAAATTGCGCCACCAGCTCGCCGCGAGAACGACGCCCCAGCGGCTGATTCGGATTGCGGATATTGGTCAAGGCGGCAAAGCGTCCGTGAGCGCCAATGCCCAGCCAGGTCCCGCCAGCCTCAAGGTCGCGGCCGGCATACACGCCGGGTGCCTCAGGCCACTGGGCCAGCGGCTGGGTCGGGCGGGCATAGAACTCATCGCGGTTGGCGGCGACGATCAATGGCTGTCGGTGGGCGGGGCGCCAGGCGAAGACAATCAGGCACATGCGGGACTCCTTTTTTCTTCACTCTACCTTACGGATCAAGCGTACATCACATCGCTCGCCGCTAGAGCTGAGTGCCGTGCTTCCGTTACCATGCCGGACTGATTTGAGGGACACCCATGGAATTCCTGCTCTATTTGCTGTTGGGCGCTGGTGCCGGCGTGCTGGCGGGGCTGTTTGGTGTGGGTGGCGGGATCATCATCGTTCCGGTGCTGGTCTACAGTTTCACGTTGCAAGGCTTCGATCCGTCGATATTGACCCACCTGGCCGTTGGCACATCGCTGGCAACCATCATTTTTACCTCGATCAACGCGGTGCGAGAGCATCACCGTCTCGGTGCGGTGCGTTGGCCGATTTTTATCTGGATGACCGTGGGTATTCTCGTGGGTGCCGGGTTTGGCGCGCTGACGGCGAAAGCCATCGCCGGCCCGCACCTGCAAAAAATCATTGGCGTGTTCGCCGTGTTGGTGGCGTTGCAGTTACTTGCCGAGTTCAAGCCCAAGGCCAGTCGCGGCGTGCCGGGCAAGGTGGGTCTGACACTCGCGGGCACTGTTCTCGGCTGGGCCTCGGCCATCTTCGGCATCGGTGGCGGCTCGCTGACCGTGCCGTTTCTGATCTGGCGCAGCGTGCCGATGCAGCAGGCAGTGGCAACCTCGTCGGCCTGTGGCTTCCCGATTGCGGTGGCCAGCGCCCTGAGCTTCATGGTCCTGGGCTGGCATGACGCGAGGCTGCCTGCGCACAGCCTGGGCTTCATTTACTTGCCGGCGCTGCTGGGCATCGCCTTGACCAGTATGATTTTTGCGCGCTTCGGCGCCCGGCTGGCGCATAAACTGTCGCCACGCTTGTTGAAACGAATGTTCGCCACGCTGCTGCTGTGCGTGGGTATAAGCTTTCTGGTTCAGTAGCTCTAGTGACTAGAGCGTTTTATTTGAGGAGTCGCAATGCTGCCTTACCCGCAGATTGATCCGGTTGCATTGGCCATTGGCCCGCTGAAAATCCATTGGTACGGCTTGATGTACCTGGTTGGTATTGGCGGTGCCTGGTTGCTCGCTTCACGCCGCATGAACCGTTTCGACCCGACCTGGACCAAGGAAAAGCTCTCCGATCTGATCTTTTGGCTCGCCATGGGTGTGATCGTCGGTGGCCGACTGGGTTACGTGCTGTTCTACGATTTGAGCGCGTATATCGCCAATCCGCTGTTGATTTTCGAAGTCTGGAAAGGCGGCATGGCGTTCCACGGCGGGTTTATCGGCGTGATGCTGGCGGCCTGGTGGTTCGGCAAACGCAACGGCAAGTCGTTCTTCGAACTGATGGATTTCATCGCACCCATGGTGCCGATTGGTTTGGGCGCCGGGCGCATTGGCAACTTCATCAACGCCGAGTTGTGGGGCAAGCCGACCGATGTGCCGTGGGCGATGGTCTTCCCGCCGTTCAGCGATCCGGCGCAGTTGGCGCGTCATCCGTCGCAGCTGTATCAGTTCGCTCTGGAAGGCGTGGCGCTGTTCCTGATTCTCTGGCTGTTCTCGCGTAAACCACGCCCAACGATGGCCGTTTCGGGGATGTTCGCCCTGTTTTACGGGATTTTCCGCTTTGTCGTCGAATTCGTCCGCGTGCCGGATGCGCAGCTGGGCTACCTAGCTTGGGGCTGGGTCACCATGGGTCAGATCCTTAGCCTGCCGATGATTATCGGCGGTCTGTTGTTGATCTGGCTGGCTTATCACCGCGCTCCCTCGGCCAAAAACGCTGCGGTTTAACACTGAAACGCCGGGGTTACTGCCCGGCGAGTTCACCGATACAGGTAATTTATGAAGCAATATCTGGATTTAGTCGCCCATGTGATCAAGAACGGGACCTTGCAGGCCAACCGTACCGGGGTGAAAACCATCAGTTTTCCCGGCGCGATGTTGCGTTATGACCTGAAGGAAGGTTTCCCGGCGATCACCACCCGGCGCATGGCCTTCAAGTCGGCCATAGGCGAAATGGTCGGTTTTCTGCGTGGCGTGAACAATGCCGCCGAATTCCGCGCGCTGGGCTGCAAGGTCTGGGACCAGAACGCCAACGAAAATGCGCAGTGGCTGGACAATCCGTTCCGTAAGGGCGAAGACGATCTGGGCGAAATCTACGGTGTGCAGTGGCGCAAATGGCCAGCCTACAAAAGGATTGAGACCAGCAATCCTGCGGCCATCGAACTGGCAATCAGCCAGGGTTATCAGCAGATCGCTCAGTCCGAAGAAGACGGCCAGCCCTACGTCGTGCTGTACAAGGCCATCGACCAGATTCGCCAGTGCGTCGACACCATCATCAAAGACCCAGGCAGTCGCCGGATTCTGTTCCACGGCTGGAACTGCGCCCAGCTCGATGAAATGGCGCTGCCGCCGTGCCACCTGCTCTACCAGTTCCACCCGAACCAGGAGACTCGCGAGATCTCCCTGACGCTGTACATCCGCTCCAACGATCTCGGGCTGGGTACGCCGTTCAACCTGACCGAAGGCGCGGCCTTGCTGTCGTTGATTGGTCGCCTGACCGGCTACACGCCGCGCTGGTTCACCTATTTCATCGGTGATGCCCACGTCTATGAAAACCACCTGGACATGCTCAACGAACAGCTCAAGCGCGAGCCATTCCCGGCGCCGCAACTGGTGATCTCCGAGCGTGTGCCAGCGTTCGCCCAGACCGGTGTGTATCAGCCCGAGTGGCTGGAGCTGATCGAGCCAGGCGACTTTACGCTGGAAGGGTACGAGCACCATCCGGCGATGACGGCGCCGATGGCTGTTTGAGGCGTTGAGCCTGATCGCTCCCACAGGATTTTCGAGATCTTTGTGGGAGTGAACTCATTCGTGAATGTCTCGACGCGGTGTGCCTTGAAGCGCCGCGATCAATGACCGTGGCTTCTTCCCACATGAGAGTGTTCACTCTCTGCCGCCACAACCCCTCCGCTGGCTTCCAGCTGCTGCAAGATCCCGCAATGCTCCAGGGTGCCATCGATGCAGCGCTGACGCAGCTCCAATAGCTGCGCCTGCAATGCTTGCAGGCTCGCCACCCGGGCGTTGACGTGCTGGATGTGCTCGTCGATCAGCGCATTGACGTTCTCGCACTGGTCTTGCGGGCTGTCGCGCAGGCTTAGCAGGCTGCGAATTTCTTCGAGGGTCATGTCCAGGCTGCGGCAGTTGCGGATGAACGTCAGTCGTTCGACATGCGCCTGGGTGTAGACCCGATAGTTGCCGTCGCTGCGTGCGGGCGGCGGCAGCAGGCCTTCGCGTTCGTAATAGCGGATGGTTTCTACCTGGCAATCCGTCAGTTTCGCCAGCTCGCCAATCTTCATGGGGATTAATCTCGTTTACGTGCTTGACCCTATAGTGGCTACAGGGTGTTCACTTGGCAACAAGCACCTTCAAGGACTCGATGATGAGCCGCTCTGAACATCCGCATTCCGAACACAATCACTCCGAACACGACCATTCTGAACATCACCACGCCAAGCCCCATGCGGCGGCTGATCATGCGCACACCTGTTGTTCGTCAGCCGCTGCGCCTGCGGTCGTCCAGTTCAGCGAATCCACTTCGCCCTCGGCGCAGTTCAGCAGCTTCCGCATCGAGCAAATGGATTGCCCGACCGAGCAGACCCTGATCCAGAACAAGCTGGGCAAGCTGGCGGGGGTGCACAAGCTTGAGTTCAACTTGATCAACCGTTTGCTGGGCGTCTGGCATGAGTTGCCGTCTACCGACCCGATCTGCGAAGCGATCAGCTCGCTGGGCATGCACGCCGAGCCGGTTGAGAAGGGCGCCAGTGCCGATGCGACTGCTCCTGCGCCGGTGAAAAAACCGTGGTGGCCGCTGGCTTTATCGGGCGTGGCGGCGTTGGCGTCTGAAGTGATCCATTTTGCCCAACTGGCACCCAACTGGGTGGTAGCGCTGGTGGCGTTGGTCGCGATCTTGAGTGGCGGTCTGAGCACCTACAAAAGGGGCTGGATTGCCCTGAAAAACTTCAACCTGAACATCAATGCGTTGATGAGTATCGCCGTGACCGGTGCAGTATTGATCGGTCAATGGCCGGAAGCGGCCATGGTGATGTTTCTGTTCACCGTGGCTGAGTTGATCGAAGCCAAGTCTCTGGATCGGGCACGTAACGCCATCGGTGGCTTGATGCAGCTGACCCCCGAGTCGGCCACCGTGCAGCAAGCCGACGGTACATGGCTCAAGCAAGAGGTGAAAACCGTCGAGTTGGGCGCGCTGTTGCGCGTGCGGCCGGGCGAGCGAATCGGGCTGGACGGTGAAGTGGTCTCGGGCAACTCGACCATCGACCAGGCACCGATCACCGGAGAAAGCCTGCCGGTAGAAAAAGCCGCTGGGGACAAAGTCTTCGCGGGCACCATCAATCAGGCAGGCTCGCTGGAGTATCGGGTGACGGCTGCGGCGAATGACTCAACGCTGGCGCGGATCATTCATGCGGTCGAAGCGGCTCAAGGTTCGCGCGCGCCGACTCAGCGGTTTGTCGACAGCTTCTCCAAAATCTACACCCCGGCGGTCTTTCTGTTGGCTTTGGCCGTGGCGTTGATTCCGCCGCTATTGATGGGCGCTGTCTGGTTCGACTGGATCTACCGTGCGCTGGTGCTGTTGGTGGTCGCTTGCCCTTGTGCGCTGGTGATTTCCACCCCGGTGACCATCGTCAGCGGGCTGGCGGCAGCTGCGCGCAAAGGCATTCTGGTCAAGGGCGGGGTGTACCTGGAAAACGGGCACAAGCTCGATTACCTGGCGCTGGATAAAACCGGGACCATTACCCACGGCAAGCCCGTGCAGACTGACTACCTGGCGTTAGGCCCTGATGCCCCGGGGATCAGCGACATCACGCGGAGCATCGCGGCCAGTCTGGCCAGCCGTTCCGAGCACCCTGTGTCGCAGGCCATTGCCAAAGCCTCGGCTGAGCAGCAATTGACCCTGCATGAGGTCCAGGCGTTCGAAGCCCTGGCCGGGCGTGGTGTGCGCGGTGAGGTGGGCGGTCAGCTTTATCACTTGGGTAACCATCGGTTGGTAGAAGAGCTTGGCCAGTGTTCGCCGGAGCTTGAGCTAAAGCTCGACGCATTGGAGCGCCAGGGGAAATCCGTGGTGCTGCTGTGTGATTCACTCGGCCCGATAGCGCTGTTCGCGGTTGCCGATACGGTCAAGGAAAGCAGCCGTGAGGCCATTCGCGAATTGCACGCGCTGGGCATCAAAACCATGATGCTCACCGGCGACAATCCGCATACCGCGAAGGCGATTGCTGATGTGGTCGGCATCGATCAGGCGCAGGGCAACCTGTTGCCAACTGACAAACTGCAGGCCATCGAAGCACTTTATGCTCAGGGCCATCGCGTGGGCATGGTCGGAGACGGCATCAACGATGCGCCAGCCCTGGCCCGCGCCGAGATTGGTTTCGCGATGGCGGCGGCGGGGACGGACACTGCAATCGAAACCGCCGATGTCGCCTTGATGGACGACGATCTGCGCAAGATTCCGGCTTTTATTCGCCTGTCACGTCAGACGTCTGCGATTCTCAAGCAGAACATTATTCTCGCGCTGGTGATCAAGGCGGTGTTCCTGATCGTCACCTTCGCCGGCATGGCAACCATGTGGATGGCTGTGTTTGCCGACATGGGCGTCAGTTTGCTGGTGGTGTTCAACGGGTTGCGGTTGCTCAGGAAGTAGCGGTCGCCTGACATGAGGCTTTCGCGGTATCAGCCTGGGTAGCGCTTCTGTCCCCAATCGATCAGTGTTTGCAGCAGGTTTTGCAGCACCTCTTGTGTGGGCTCGGCCAGGTCCGGACGGTACTTGAAGGGTTCGAACTCTTCCATGTAGGTGCTTTGCACCAGCTCCAGCTGCACGGCATGGATGTTGTTCGCGGGGTCACCGTAATGGCGGGTGATGTGGCCGCCCTTGAAGCGTCCGTTGAGGACATGGGTGTAATCGGTGGCTGATGCGCAGACCGCTTCCAACTCGAGGGCCAGCGTTGTGCTGCAGCTGGCGCCGTTGAACGTACCGAGGTTGAAGTCCGGCAGGCGGCCTTCAAACAGGTGCGCAATCTCGCCCCGAATGGAATGCGCATCGAACAGCAGCGCATAGCCGAATTCGTCACGCAGCCGCGCCAGTTCGTGCTGCAACCTTTGGTGATACGGGGTCCAGATCAGCGCCAGATAGCGGGCGCGCTCTTCAGCGCTGGGTGCCAGGCCTTCGCGGAACAGCGGTGAGCCGTCAAACAGCGTCGCCGGGAACAGGCCTGTGGTCGCGCCGGCATACAACGGCGTGTCATCGGCCGGGCGATTGAGGTCGATGACGAAACGCGAATACTCGGCCGCCAGGGTGCTGGCCCCCAGTTCGCTGGCGAAATCATACAGCTGCGGGATGTGCCAGTCGGTGTCTGGCAGGCTTTGTGCTGCGTCCACCAGACCCGCCTCGACCACTGGGGTCAGGCGCAATCCAGCGTGGGGCATGCTGATCAGTAAGGGCAGCCGGCCGCGTTTGAAATCCAGAACCTTATTCACACCTACCTCCTGAGTATCAAACCAGTGATTCAACGCCGTGACGCACGATCCGCTTGTCCAGATCGCCGCCCAGCCAGTAAGCCAGGTCCGCTGGCCGTTCAATCTTCCACGCCACGAAGTCGGCGATTTTGCCCACTTCCAGCGAACCATGGGTATCGCCCAGCCCCAGCGCTTTAGCCGCGTTGAGGGTGACGCCCGCCAGGGCTTCTTCCGGGGTCATACGGAACAGCGTACACGCCATGTTCAGCATCAAGCGTAACGACAGGGCCGGCGAGGTGCCGGGGTTCAGGTCGGTGGCTATCGCGATGTTGACCCCGTGTTTACGCAGCGCGTCCATGGGTGGCAATTGGGTTTCCCGTAGAAAGTAAAAGGCCCCCGGCAGCAGCACTGCGACGGTGCCAGACGCTGCCATGGCGAGGGCATCGTCTTCGGTCATGAACTCCAGATGGTCCGCCGATAACGCGTGATAGCGCGCCGCGAGGCTGGAGCCGCCCAGCGATGACAGCTGCTCGGCATGCAGTTTTACCGGCAGGCCCAATTGAGCCGCAGTGATAAACACCTGCTCAACCTGCGCGGGCGAGAACGCCAGGTACTCGCAGAACGCATCCACCGCGTCCACCAGACCTTCCGCCGCCAGTGCTGGCAACATCTCGTTGCAGATATGGTCGATGTAGTCGTCAGCGCGGTTGGCGTATTCCGGCGGCAGTGCGTGGGCGGCCAGGCACGTACTGCGCACCGTGACCGGGAGCACGGCACCCAGCCGGCGAATCACCCGCAGAATCTTGCGTTCGCTGGCCAGGTCCAGGCCGTAGCCGGATTTGATTTCCACCGTGGTCACACCGTCGCTGAGCAAGCGCTTGAGCCGCTGCTCTGCACTGGCGAAGAGTTGATCTTCGCTGGCGGCACGGGTGGCGCGCACGGTGCTGGCGATGCCGCCACCGGCCGCCGCGATCTCTGCGTAGCTCACACCTTGCAAGCGCTGCTCGAACTCGCCGCTGCGGTTGCCGCCAAAAACCGTGTGCGTGTGGCAGTCGATCAGGCCTGGCGTGACCCAGGCACCGCCCAGGTCGACGACGCTGGCATAGTCGTGCGCGGGTCGTTCAGCCTGCGGGCCGATCCACTCGATGTGCTCGCCTGACGTCACGATCGCGGCCTCCTCGATGATCGAGTACTTACCTTGCGCCATGGTCGCAACGTGACAGTGTTGCCAGAGCGTTTTCATCTACGGCCTCCGAGGTCAGTGAGGTGAGAAGGGAGAAGGTTCGGACACCAATCGCGGCTTGGGTGTGCCCGGTTTGACCCAGATCCGGTAGGCAATCACCAGCAGCACGATCCATACCGCGCCAACGATCAGTGCCGCGCGGCTGTCCGGGAAGTAACCCAGCACGCCAAAAATGAACAGCATGAACACGATTGCGGCGGCCGGGGCATAGGGCCAGAACGGCACCGGAAACTTCAGTTGCGCGACCTCTTTGCTGTCCATTGAACGACGCATGGCGACCTGCGTAAACAGGATCATCAGCCAGACCCAGACCGTGGCGAAGGTCGCGATGGACGCGATTATGAGAAACACGTTTTCCGGGATCACATAGTTGAGGACCACGCCGCCGAGCAGGGATGCGCCCATGACCAGCACGCTCATCCATGGCACGCCCTGACGCGACAGTCGGGCAAAGCTTTTTGGCGCCTGGCCTTGTTCGGCGAGGCCATACATCATGCGTCCGGCGCCGAAAATGTCGCTGTTGATCGCCGATACTGCAGCTGAAATCACCACGATATTGAGAATGGTCGCGGCCGAGGAAATGCCCAACTTGTCGAAAATCTGCACGAACGGACTGCCTTGGGTGCCGATCTGTGGCCAAGGGTAGATCGACATCAGCACGAACAGCGTCAGCACGTAGAACAACAGAATGCGCAATGGCACGGCATTGATCGCACGGGGGATCACGTGCTGCGGGTCTTTGGCTTCGCCGGCCGTGATACCGATGATTTCGATGCCGCCGAAGGCAAACATCACCACCGCGAACGAGGCGATCAGGCCGCCGATCCCGTTGGGCATGAAGCCGCCATGAGCCCAGAGATTACTGATGCCAGCGACTGTTTCAGGCGTGGAGGCGCCGGACGAGCTGATGCCAAACAGCATGATGCCCAGGCCGCCGAGGATCATCGCGACGATGGCGCTGACCTTGAGCAGTGACAGCCAGAACTCTGTTTCACCAAAGACTTTGACGCTGCACAGATTGAGCGCGCCGATCAGGAATACGATGCTCAGCACCCAGATCCAGCGCGGCACATCGGGGAACCAGAACCCCATGTAAATACCGAATGCGGTCACGTCGGCGAGGCAGACGATGATCATTTCAAAGGCGTAGGTCCAGCCCAGGACAAAGCCTGCCATGGGCCCGAGATACGTGCTGGCGTATTGGCCGAACGAGCCAGAGACAGGGTTATGCACGGCCATTTCGCCGAGGGCGCGCATGACCATGAACACCGCTGCGCCACCGATCAGATAGGCCAGCAACACGGCTGGACCCGCCATCTGGATCGCTGACGCGGAACCGTAGAACAAGCCGGTGCCGATGGCTGAGCCAAGGGCCATGAATCGAATGTGCCGAGCGGAGAGTCCACGCGTCAGGCCGGTTGGGTGTTGCTTCATATCGCATCCCTTATTTTTGTTGTATGGCGAGAAGTGGTGCGAATCCCGGCCTCCGGGTTCGCAGCACTTCTCCCATAACGAACCCGTCCAGGTTCGGCAGTGATTTACAGGCTTGGCAACAGATTGGCGGGCACCAGCGTGTTCAAGCAGTTGGATGCCAGCAATTGGCTGGCGGCTTCGATGTCCGGCGCGAAGAAGCGGTCCTTATCGTAGAACGGCACTTTGCTGCGCAGAGCGGCGCGGGCTTGTTCGAGTTTGGGCGAGGTTTTCAGGCCATCGCGGAAATCCAGACCCTGACAGGCCGCCAGCCATTCTACGGCGAGAATGCCTCGAACGTTCTCAGCTATTTCCCACAGACGCTTGCCGGCAGCGGGGGCCATGGACACATGGTCTTCCTGGTTGGCAGAGGTCGGGATGCTGTCGACGCTGTGCGGGTGGGCCAATGCCTTGTTCTCGCTGGCCAATGCGGCCGCAGTCACCTGCGC
Organism: Pseudomonas sp. UMAB-08; assembly: GCF_900095225.1. GTDB lineage: Bacteria > Pseudomonadota > Gammaproteobacteria > Pseudomonadales > Pseudomonadaceae > Aquipseudomonas. The sequence continues at coordinate 72,096 of NZ_LT607426.1, read as the reverse complement.
GATCATGAAACCGGAGTTCACGCCGCCATTGGCCACCAGGAACGGCGGCAGTTGCGACATGTGCTTGTCCATCATCAACGAGATGCGACGCTCGCTGAGGGCGCCGATTTCCGCCAGGGCCAGGGCCAGGTTATCCGCCGCCATGGCGACCGGTTCAGCGTGGAAGTTACCGCCCGAGATCACTTCGCCTTCAGCAGCGAACACCAGTGGGTTGTCGGAAACGGCGTTGGATTCGACGGCCAGCACTTCAGCGGCCTGACGCAGTTGGGTCAGGCATGCGCCCATGACTTGCGGCTGGCAGCGCAGCGAGTACGGGTCTTGAACCTTGTCGCAGTCGATGTGGGAGTTGGAGATCTGGCTGCTTTCGCCCAACAGGTCGCGGTAGCAGGCGGCGGCGTCGATTTGTCCGCGTTGACCGCGAGCGGCATGAATCCGGGCATCGAACGGCGCGCGCGAACCCAGCACCGCTTCGACCGTCAAAGAGCCACAAGACAGCGCGGCGGCGAACAGGTCTTCGCCTTCGAACAGGCCACGCAGGGCAAACGCGGTGGAGACCTGGGTGCCGTTGAGCAGCGCCAGACCTTCCTTGGCCGCCAGGGTCAGGGGTTTCAGCCCGGCGATGGCCAGGGCGTCAGTCGCTTGCAGCCATTCGCCTTTATGACGGGCTTTGCCTTCGCCGAGCAATACCAGGGACATGTGCGCCAACGGTGCGAGGTCACCGGATGCGCCGACCGAGCCTTTGAGCGGAATGTGCGGGTAAACCTCGGCGTTGATCAGCGCGATCAAGGCGTCGATCACCTGACGGCGAATGCCCGAGAAACCACGGCTCAGGCTGTTGACCTTGAGCACCATGATCAGGCGTACCAGTTCATCGCTGATCGGCTGGCCGACCCCGGCTGCGTGGGACAGCACCAGCGAGCGCTGGAGGTTTTCCAGGTCTTCGCTGGCAATGCGCGTCGACGCCAAAAGACCGAAGCCGGTGTTGATACCGTAGGCGGTACGGTTCTCGGCGAGGATCTGCTCGACGCAGGCCACGCTGTTTTCAATTTGTTGCGAGGCACTTTCATGCAGGCGAAGGGTTACCGGGTGGTGGTAAATCGCTCGCAGTTGCGCCAGGGACAGTTGGCCGGGGGTCAGGTTTAACTCAGTCACATTCATACTCCCTTGTGGGTGTTGATTAATGCCGGCTGCTTGAAGCCAACGCTTGTCGGCTGGGCCTTGTGGGCGTGTGCATCGGCTATCTTGGAAAGGCGGTGTTCACAATAAGTTCGCGAACATCGGCTGTAGGTATTCATTGTTCTTGAGGATCGCCGCGCTTCAGTGTTCACGGTCTCTCCCACTAACGAGTGCATTGGCGACCGTCAGTTCAGTGCGGCCTGGGATCGCAAATCCGATGGCATTCCTTCGGCCGTGTCGTTGTCTACCGGCAAAATCAGGCGATCTGGGATCGCGCTGTGCCATTTCTTGGCGATCAGGTAGTACGCGACGGCAGGCACCACCAGACCAATGATCCAGGATATATCGGTATCGCCCAGCACCACGGCCAATGCCCGGTGACAATCGCAGTGATTTGCAGGTTGGCACCCAACCACAACGTAAATTGACTGAACAGACGACCATGTCTTTCCCCGTCGGGGATGTAATCGATCGAACGCCTTTCGATCATTGATTTGTTTGCACCACGATCATTTGGAACAGCCATGCGACCACCTTCTATGGGGGAATGCGAAGATCTCTGTAGGAGCAGGCTTGCCTGCGAAAGGGTCGGCTCGGTGTATCAGGCCAGACGCCTTCGCAGCGGGGCGCTTAGTTGCACGCCCGCTCCCACAGGTTTATGCGATCAGCGGTTAACCATTGGCAGGTTCAGGCCCTGTTCTTTGGCGCAATCGATCGCGATCTGATAGCCCGCATCCGCGTGACGCATGACGCCGGTGGCCGGGTCGTTGTGCAGCACGCGGGCGATGCGTTCGGCCGCTTCATCGGTGCCGTCGCAGACAATCACCATGCCTGAATGCTGAGAGAAGCCCATGCCGACGCCGCCGCCGTGGTGCAAGGACACCCAGGTCGCGCCGCTGGCGGTGTTGAGCAAAGCATTGAGCAATGGCCAGTCGGACACGGCATCGGAGCCATCCTGCATCGCTTCGGTTTCGCGGTTCGGGCTGGCGACCGAGCCGGAGTCCAGGTGGTCACGCCCAATCACGATCGGCGCCGACAGCTCGCCGCTGCGGACCATTTCGTTGAACGCCAGACCGAGCTTGGCGCGTTGGCCCAGGCCAACCCAGCAGATACGGGCTGGCAGACCCTGGAAGGCGATGCGCTCACGGGCCATTTCCAGCCAGTTGTGCAGGTGGGCGTCGTCCGGGATCAGTTCCTTGACCTTGGCGTCTGTCTTGTAGATGTCTTGCGGATCGCCCGACAGCGCCGCCCAACGGAACGGTCCTACGCCACGGCAGAACAGTGGACGAATGTAAGCCGGTACGAAGCCTGGGAAATCAAAGGCGTTTTCCACGCCTTCTTCTTTGGCCATCTGACGGATGTTGTTGCCGTAGTCGAAGGTCGGAATGCCCATCTTCTGGAAGTCGAGCATGGCTTTGACGTGTATAGCCATTGATTGCTTGGCGGCTTTGACCACTGCAGCAGGCTCGGTCTTGGCGCGAGCGCGGTACTCTTCCCAGGTCCAGCCTATTGGCAGGTAGCCGTTGAGCGGATCGTGGGCGCTGGTCTGGTCGGTAACCATGTCCGGGCGCACGCCGCGCTTGACCAGCTCTGGCAGGATTTCAGCCGCGTTGCCGAGCAGGGCAATGGAAATTGCCTTGCCTTCCTTGGTGTATTTGGCGATGCGGGCCAGAGCGTCGTCTAGGTCGGTGGCTTGCTCATCGACATAACGGCTGTTCAAGCGGAAATCGATGCTGACCTGTTGGCATTCGATGTTCAGCGAGCAAGCACCGGCCAGGGTTGCAGCCAATGGCTGAGCGCCACCCATGCCGCCCAGACCCGCAGTCAGTACCCAACGACCGGTGAGGTTGTCGTTGTAGTGCTGGCGACCGGCTTCGACGAAGGTTTCGTAGGTGCCTTGAACGATGCCCTGGCTGCCGATGTAGATCCAGCTGCCCGCAGTCATCTGGCCGTACATGGCCAGGCCCTTGGCATCCAGTTCATTGAAGTGTTCCCAACTGGCCCAGTGCGGTACCAGGTTGGAGTTGGCGATCAGGACGCGCGGGGCGTTGCTGTGGGTCTTGAACACGCCGACCGGTTTGCCGGATTGAATCAGCAGGGTTTCGTCGTCATTCAGGTTGGTCAGGCTTTCGACGATTTTGTCGTAGCACTCCCAGTTGCGCGCGGCGCGACCGATGCCACCGTAAACCACCAGTTCTTTCGGGTTTTCGGCGACTTCGGGGTCGAGGTTGTTCATCAACATCCGCAGCGGTGCTTCGGTCATCCAGCTTTTAGCCGTCAGCTTGGTGCCACGGGCAGCGCGGACTTCGACGTCACGGTGTTTGGTCCAGTTTCCCGGGGTCCAGTGTTGGGTATTCTCAGTCACGAAAAAACTCCTCAGCGATCAATCCAAACCAGCCCAGGCAGTGGGCAAGCAGGCCTGTGTCGAGCATCTCGAAACAGACGAAACAGGTTTAGCAGGTAAATGGGGCAAGGCATGTGCACGGGGGCTGGGGTGGTTACCGGCTCTCTCCTGCGCACACATCTTTACTTGTACATACAAGCATATGCAATCGGAAGACCAACTCGCTTTGCGGGTCGGCAATAAATCTTTAAAACCGCTGTGAGCCTCGAAATAGAAGGGCTGGGCGGATACGAAAAAAAGATGAGATTTTTTCTGTCAGGACGTGGGGCTGTTGTTACGAGGCGGTTTTGCGCGGTATTGGGGCGTTTGGTAACAATTTGCGAGAGGAGGGTGCGCGAAGCGAAACGGTAGAGGGGCGCTCTACCGATCAGTCGCTGTCAGTTCAATCAAACAGCATGAGCCGCTGACCGAGATTTCCAGCAGTTCACTGTTACCGTCCAGTTGCAGGCAGTCATGCTTGCCCAGTATTTCGGTGGTGCTCCCTACGCTGACGCTCAAGCCCTCTGCCACGCTGAACACCAGCACAGTGCCTGCCGAGGTGAAAAACCGCTGCGGGCTGTCGATCCATTGCAGGCGAGCGGTGTAACGATCCGGTGCATAGATCAGGTTGAAATCACGAATGGCGCCACCGAGCAACGTGCAGGCCACCTGGCTTTCGCCGCTGAAAGCGAACGGGTCGATGGGCAGCAGGGGCCGAGTGGTTTGACCGTCCACGTGCAGGGTCATGCCCGCGCCTTGGAGCACGGTGATGATTCGCTGATAGCCAGCGAAGGTGGAGAAACCGCCCGACTCGGCGATGTCGGCAATCGACAGGCGCCAGCCGAAGCCGTCGAGGCCAACACCCGCATCGCGAGTGATTTCCTCTGTACTGCCACCGCCGTTTTTCCACGGCATGCGCGGGTAGCTGGCCGCGCGCAAAACAGTGAGCTGACTCATTTGCTGAAACGTCCTTCCAGTCGATGCCTGGAGCCTGGGTGGATAAGGCGTGCGGCGGTCACTGGCTGGCGCCCGGACCAGGTCCGGCGGCGAATCAGCAGGCACGGCTCGCCGGGTTCTATTTGCAGCAGTTTGCATTCCAGCGGCTCGGCCAGAATCGCTTCGACCACGTGCTCGCCCTCGGTCAGCGGTGCGACTTGCGACAGGTAGGCGTAGGGCGTTTGCAGGGTGAAGTCCTGCTTGAGGTAGTCAGGCGCAACCAGCGCGTTGACGAAGCGGTCTTCGATTTGCACGGGAATATCGTTTTCGAAGTGCACGATCAGCGAATGAAACACCCGCTGACCTTCACGCATGTCCAGGGCCAGGGCGCGCTCGGAGCCTGCGGCCTCTTCATTGAGGATGATGACCTTGCAGGTGTGGCGATGGCCTCGCGAGGCGATTTCATCGGCAATGTTGTGCACTTCGAACAGCGCCGACTGGCTCTTGGGCTCGGCGACGAAGGTGCCCACGCCCTGCATGCGCACCAATAGCCCTTCGGCGGTCAGTTCACGCAAGGCCCGGTTGATGGTCATGCGGCTGAAGCCCAGCTGGGTCACCAGTTCGCTTTCTGATGGCACGCGATGATGTGGCGCCCAGGTTCCGCTCTGGATCTGCTGGGCGATCATATGCTTGACGCGGGCGTACAGAGGCGCCGGACTGTCGCCCATTTGGGCAGCCAGCGAAGAGACGGCAGGCGGAGTCGGCACAGTGAAATCCTTGTTCGATAGGTGATGATTCGGGAAGTGGGTCCATGGCGCAGATGCGCTCAAGCTAACCATTGATCCGACCGACGACAAGCTTGCCGGAGTTTACCGAGCAGGCAAACGTCTGTATATGTATATACAAATAAACACGATGGAGTGTAGAGCCATGTCCGCCTTCTTTGCCGAGCGCGCATTATTGCCCAGTGGCTGGGCCAACAATGTTCGTTTCGACGTCAGCGCCGATGGCCTGCTGACCGGTGTCCAGGCCGATGCCGATGCGCAGGGTGCCGAGTTTATCAAGGGGCCGCTGTTGCCGGGTATGCCGAATCTGCATTCGCATGCCTTTCAGCGCGCCATGGCCGGTTTGGCCGAGGTGGCAGGTAACCCGAACGACAGTTTCTGGACCTGGCGCGACCTGATGTACCGTCTGGTCGGGAAGATCAGCCCGGAACAGCTCGGCGTCATTGCTCGCCAGCTGTACATCGAAATGCTCAAGGGCGGTTTTACCTCGGTCGCTGAATTCCATTACGTGCACCAGGACACGTCCGGCAAAGCTTACGCCGACCCCGCTGAGTTGGCCCTGCAAATCAGCCAGGCTGCCAGCTTCGCGGGTATTGGCCTGACCCTGCTGCCGGTGCTGTACAGCCACTCCGGTTTCGGTGGTCAGGCGCCTAACGAAGGCCAGCGTCGCTTTATCCACAGCACTGATAGTTATCTGGATCTACAGGCGCGCTTGGGCCCGATTCTGGCTCGGCAGCCCGCGCAGGCATTGGGTCTGTGCTTCCACTCGTTGCGCGCCGTCACCCCACAACAGATCAGTGAGGTGTTGGCCGCCAGCGACAAGCAGTGTCCGGTGCACATTCATATCGCCGAGCAGCAGAAAGAAGTTGAAGACTGCCTGAGCTGGAGCGGACGGCGTCCGCTGCAATGGCTGTACGAAAACACCTCGGTGGACCCGCGTTGGTGCCTGGTGCACGCCACCCACGCCAACCCGGATGAAGTTGCACTGATGGCTGAAAGCGGTGCAGTGGCTGGTTTGTGCCTGACCACTGAAGCGAATCTGGGCGACGGAATCTTCCCCGCAGTGGACTTTATCGCGCAAGGTGGGCGCTGGGGGATCGGTTCGGACAGCCATGTGTCACTGAGCGTGGTCGAGGAATTGCGTTGGCTGGAATATGGCCAGCGTCTGCGCGATCAGCGACGTAATCGGTTGCATCGCAGTGATCAGCCAATGGTTGGGCGAACCTTGTACGATGCGGCGCTTGGTGGCGGGGCGCAGGCCTTGGGGCAGGCAATTGGCTCGCTTCAGGTGGGGCAGCGCGCGGACTGGCTGGTGCTGGATGGCAACGATCCCTATCTGGCGACGGCCAGTGGCGACGCGATTCTCAATCGTTGGCTGTTCGCTGGGGGCGATCGGCAGATCCGCGATGTGATGGTCAATGGTCGCTGGGTGGTGCGAGACGGGCGTCATGCGGGCCAAGACGAAAGCAGCAAGGCGTTTGCGCAGGTGTTGCGGGAATTGCTGGGGTAGTCAGGCTGACCGTACGCGTCTGTCATGCCGACTTCGCGAATAAATCAGCTCGCACAGAGCCTGCACAAGGTGCCCGGTTTCTGTGGGAGCTGATTTTTCCGCGAAGCGGTTCACACGGTCTATTTGTCGACAGGTTTGGCGATTTTCGAATCATCCACGCGCCAGATCAGCTTGGTGGTGTCGTAACCCTGCTGACGTGCTTTGGCCAGCAACTCCTCGCGCGTCGCATCGGACACCCGCGTGTTGCGCGACAGTAGCCACAGGTATTTGCGATTCGGGTTACCTACCAACGCAGTTTTGTAGTCATCGCCGACATACAGCACCCAGTAATCACCCTTGGCGACGCCCGGCAGCAACCGGGAAAACCAGGTGTCGAACTCCACCCAGAGCTTGTCGGTTTTCTCCGGGACTTGCGGCGACGCTGTGCCGTGCACTTCTTCCCACTGCCCCTCAAGCGTCCGGCAACGGTTGGTCACGCCAACGTTGCCATCGTTTTTAAGGATGTAATGGGCTTCGGACTGCGCACAGTTGCGTTGGAAAAACATCGGCATCCGCGCCAACTCGTACCAGGTCCCCTGGTAACGCTTGAGGTCAACATGATCGACCGTCTTGGGCTCGATCAGCTCGCTAGAGGGGTTGGCGCACCCCGCCAGCAATAGACTCGCCAGCATCCCTATCCATAAACGCATAAGGCTCTCCTCTCAGGCTTACTTCAGGCCCTGGCCGGAGAACATCAGCACCTTGTCACCTGCGTATTGCACGCTGATAAAGGTCTTCTGATCGCCCCATGTGCAGCTGGACATGCCCAGCGCGCCGGAGCAATCAGTCGGGCTGCCCAGCAGCTTTTCGACTTCGGCCTTGGGCATCCCGGAGGAGATTTTCGAATAATTTTCCTGAGTAATTTTACTGCAAGCAGCCAACAGCACACAAAACGACAACAACGCGAGGGTACGCAGAGACATGAGTGAAGCTCCTGAACAGTAGGGGGCGGCGCTACAGCGTGTAGGACGCTGGCGAATTGCCAATAGGTTAGAAGAGAAATACGCGATCTGGTTCCCGTGGACGGCAGGGATTTATATCTCGCTTAAAATCGCGACCCAGGCGCTTTCAAAAACACCCGTTCTTCAGCCGTTGATGTACGGCCAAGGATTTGATTACGGTGGGGGAAGCGCGAGAAACGGGCAATGACCCTTTGATGCTTTTTGGCGTAATCAAGTTGGTCGGCGAAGACCTCATGATCCGTGGCCGATTGTTCGTGGAGCAGTTCGGTAAAGTGGGCGACGGCTTGATCCTGCATCTCCAGGTGCTCACTGTGTTCCAGCACCAGGTAGATGAATGATCGCTGGATCGGCAGCAAATGCTGGTCGCGGCCCAGTTTCAGACCGTGTTCGACCAATGCCTGGGCGCGTTGATCGCCCGCAAACGCCTTGGGCGTATCGCGATAAATCATGCGCGGGAGTTGATCGAGGAGCAGCACCAGTGCAAGCCAGCCTTGAGGGGATTCGGCCCATTCGGACAGCCCTCCCGCCAATGCGTGTTCGACCTGTACAGCGAAACGCTCGCGCGCATCGCTGTCCTGGCTTTTCTTCTTGCCGAACCAAAGCGCACCCTTGGCCTTTACCACGTCGGTTGGTGATTCGGCTGAACCGAACCACCATTCAAGCAGCGGATGCCAGGGCGCGTACATGGCTTTAGACGTTGTGGTAAGACGTGGCGCGCTCGACTTCTTCCTTGGAACCCAAGAAAACCGCAACACGCTGGTGCAGGCCTTCAGGCTGGATGTCGAGGATGCGCTGATGACCGTCGGTGGACATGCCGCCTGCCTGTTCGACGATGAACGACATCGGGTTGGCTTCGTACATCAGGCGCAGCTTGCCTGGCTTGGATGCGTCACGGCTGTCACGTGGGTACATGAACATGCCGCCACGGGTCAGGATGCGATGCACGTCGGCGACCATGGCTGCGATCCAGCGCATGTTGTAGTTCTTTTTCAGCGGGCCGTCTTCGCCAGCCAGCAGTTCGTCGACGTAGCGTTTGACCGGGGCTTCCCAGTGACGCGAGTTGGACATGTTGATGGCAAATTCCTGGGTGGTCTCAGGGATCCGCATGTCTTCGTGGGTCAGCACAAAGCTGCCCAGTTCGCGATCAAGGGTAAAGCCTTTGACGCCGTCGCCCAGGGTCAGGACCAACATGGTTTGCGGGCCGTAGATCGCATAACCGGCAGCCACTTGCTGGGTGCCCGGCTGCAGGAACGCTTTCTCGCTCAGGCTGTCGTTCTGGCTCAGGTGGCCTTCAGGGCAACGCAGTACCGAGAAGATGGTGCCGACCGACACGTTGACGTCAATATTCGACGAACCGTCCAGTGGGTCGAATACCAACAGATAGGCGCCTTTTGGGTACTTGCCGGGAATCTGGTAGGCATTGTCCATTTCTTCGGACGCCATGCCGGCCAGGTGACCGCCCCATTCGTTGGCTTCGAGCAGAATGTCGTTGGAGATCACGTCGAGCTTTTTCTGCACTTCGCCCTGTACGTTTTCAGTGTTCATGCTGCCGAGCACACCGCCCAGCGCGCCTTTGGAGACGGCGTGGCTGATTTCCTTGCATGCGCGTGCTACCACTTCGATAAGGAAGCGCAGATCGGCAGGAGTGTTGTTGCTGCGGGTCTGCTCAATCAAATAGCGACTTAGGGTAACGCGGGACATGGAGAGCTCCGAAGTGGGGGATAAAAACCCGCGCAGTTTAACGCGAGTGGACACGTAATACTCCAGTCAGACCGGGTTCTGGCCCATAGAGTTCACATGCCAGTTGAGAGTAGCCTCAAAACGGCAACAAGCAGGTGACCCTGCTCAAGATTTTGCCGAGGGCGTGCGCAACAGACTCAATGCCATCCAGCCAAGGAAAACGACGCCTAGCAGCAACACGGCCCATAAACCGGCGCGCTTCCAGTCCGTGCCTTTCGCGGCCGGTGTTGGCGGGCTTGCGATGACCACGGGCGAGGCCGCCAGTTGTGCAGTGCCCAGTGACGCGAGCACCTGCGGTTGATAATCAGGGATCAGCGTGGACAACGGCAAGTCCGCCGCCTTCGCCGCTGTGTTGCCAATGGCGAGGGTATACGGCCCTGCACCTTTGGCCAGGAACACCAGTTGCGTGGCGCGGACCGCGAAACGTAGCTGCGGTGCCGTAGTGCCTAGACCGCCGCCACGCTCATCCACATCGATTTTGAGTTGCCGCACGGTACGGCCAGCCAGTTGTAACTCATCCAGCAGCACGTCCTGACCATTCTGCGTCAGTCGATACAACAAGCCGCCGCCCATGATTTGCCACGGGGCGTTGGTGTCGAGGCGTCCCGACAGGGTGACGGGTGCCAGACTGTTGGCCTGGCTGATGTCGACTTTTATTCGCTCCACCGCTAGATCGGTGGGCAATTGCCAGCTGTATTCGCCCGGTTTGACGGTGCCGCCCGCCAGCGGTTGTGACCAGACCAACGGCAGCGGCAGGTGGTCGGGGCTGGCGCTGATCAATTGCGCGGAGGTCAGTGTGGGAGCGGAGTTCGGGGTGTTCCAGAGCAGGCGCAGGTAACGCGCTGGTTGGCCGGGCAGAGTGACTTCGCGTTGTTCGATCACTTCATCGGCAAACGAAAGTCGTGCAACCTGACCCTCGCCCCAGGATTGCCAGTGCTGGAGGTCGTTACTGGCTTCGATACTGAAGCGCTGAAAACCTTCCCGTTCGGTGTTCCAGTCAAGAATCAATTGCTCCAGCGGGGCCTTGATCTCGCTGGTGTCGAGCAGCCAACCGCGCAGTACTTCTTCGCCGGCTTCGATTTCGCCTTGCGGTTGCACTTCGACCAGCGTGCCGCTGGCGGTGCGCTCGACCCGAATCTTGGGCGCTGCATCACTGGCATCGGCGGTGTCATAGAGGGCAAACCACTTCACCGGGATCGGCGTCTGGTCTTCCCGATGCTGAACGTCGCTATGGGTCAATGAGTAGGCCAGCGCCTGACCCTCGGCGTTGAACACGCGTACGTCGCCCAGACCGGTCTGGCTCGCACCCAGTTGTACCGCCAGCGGTAGTTCGAGGCGATACCACGGGCCATTGCCGCTCAAGGTCAACGGTACCTGGCTAGCGAAATCAGCCGGTTTGTCCAGCGCATGGGCGGACATCGTTGTGAGGAAGGCCGCACATAACGCCGCGCCAAATACGGCGCGGGTGAAGGTTAACTGACAGCTCAAGAACGTGTTCCTCATACGATGGTCCTGGTCGGATCGGGCGTAGATTTTTTAGAGGGCAAAGGCATCGGCGACGACGGTTTGGGCGGCAAGGGAGAGAAATATCCCACCACCAATAGCAGCACGCCAACCCCGATGAACGACACGATACGCGCCAGCCCACCGCGGTTGCTCAGTTCGACGAAAAACAGCTTGGCGACCACCACACCGATCAGTGCGGCGCCAACGATCCAGATTTCACGCCGGCCCCGCAGGTGCCCGCCAACCATCAGTGCCAGGGCCATCAAGGTCCAGACAATCGACAGACCGGCTTGCACCCTCATCGAGTCCAGCAATTCATCCAGCTGATAGGGCACGCCACTCCAATGATGGGCCGTGCGCATGACCATTGCAGTGGACAGGGCGAATAAGCCGACCCCTGCCACCACCTGTGCCATCCGCTGCGCGCGATCGTGGGCGATACCGAGCTGGGGCAATCGGCTGCGTGCCCAGACGAACACCCCGGCCAATGCGAGCAACAGGCCCAACTCCAACGGATTAAGCAGTGGCAGGTAGGCCAGCGGTGCGGCGGCACCGTCGCTGACGATGTTCGCCAGCCAGAACCAGATCAACATCAGCAGCGCCAACGGGGCAGCGACCCAGACCCGGTATTCCCGGGGATAGGCCTCGATTGGCCACGGCAGTGCACGGGGCGCTGCCATCAACAGCAAATAGGCGCTCGGCAGCAATGCCCAGCCCAGCCAGCGCCACGCGTTGTAGTGTTCGGACAATGCCATCAAGCCGAAGCGCAACTCCAGCGCCAACACGCCAATGATCAGCCAGCAACCCAGGACATGTGCCGCGCTGAGCGCCCAACCTGGCAGCGTACCCGCCAGGTGCCGCAGCGACAGCAGATGCACGACGAACACCGCGCCCCACGCCAGCCAACCCCAGTGGGCTGCCGGGTGATAGTTGGCGTTCAACGCGGCCAGCAATAGCAGGGTGCAGGCCGGAGTCAGTAGGGTGCAAAGCACTGCCAGTGCCGACCAGCGCAGTCGCAGGGCCAGGACTGTCCACAGCGCGACGCTGACAGCGGCGAGGCAGAGCAACATAGGTATTTGCAATTCGACCGGGGCGAATCGCTGCGCGCCGTTGACCAGTGCCACGGCCCACCAGCCCACTCCCCACGCCAGCAGCAATGCGCCGAGGCGCTCCAGGTTCACGGTTTTCATGGGGCTTGGATTGACTGGGCTCAGGCGTTGCAGGAGCCACGCGCTGAGCATCGCGGCCAGCGCGACGACCATCGGCGTCCAGACATCGCGATGGGCCAGTAAGGTGGTGTCGGTTCGATACAGGTCGTCCTGCAGGTCGCCGAACAGCGCAAGGCCTGCTCCCGCCTGCAACAGCAGCCCGAAAGCGCGTGCCAGTAATCGTTGCTGGCGCAAGCCCAGCCAGAACACGGCCGCGCCTTCCAGCGCCCACGCGGCCGATGTCCAGCGTGCATCCAGCCCGAGAGGGATCGCCAGTGACGCGAATACCACGCCCAGCGCCAGGCAGGTCTCCACCAGGAGTAAGGCGCGTCCCGGTGCCCGGCCAGACAGCAGGCGCGCCAGGCCTATATAGAGCATTCCCATTACCAGCGCGCTGTAGGCGGGAGCGAACTCCATGTGTTGGACCAGCGCGAACTGCAGGCCGAAACCGACAATCGGTGGACCGAACAGGATGCTGCCGTCGACGTAGTCACCTTGGCGAGCCGACCAGCGCAACATTGCTTCGCGGCTATCGTCTTCGGGCGCGGTGCTCAGTTCTTGCAGTTTGCGTCGAGCGAACAGCAGCCCAATCGCCAGATACATCAGGAAAAACAGGATCAGAAACGGCTCGGTGCTCCAGAACAATGTGGGCGTGTATGCCTGTAGGCCCCAGACGAAACCGATGCCGAAGGTGCCGACAAAACCGATCAGGTTCAGCAGGCGCCAGGCCTTGAACCAGGCGATGGTAAAAATCCCGGCATTCAGCAGTGCGAAGTAACTGAATAAGGCCACATGGCTGCCAGCGCCGGTAGACGTCAGTAGCGGTGCGGCGAATCCGCCGAGTGCCGCCGCCGCAGCCAGACCCAAGGCGTCCTGTTTTACCGCGAGGATCGCCGAGAACACCGTCACCACCACCAGCAGGCCGAACGCCATATTCGGGTCGAGCAGCGCATTCAAACGCATGGCGGCAAATACTGTCAGGTACAACACGCCGATCCCCGCGCCCTGCAGGATTAATGCGTAATTGCGGTTGCGCTGTCGCAGCCACCAACCCAGCGCCAGCAATGCCAAGGCGCAGGCGGCAACGGCGGCGTAGCGGGCTTCCAGTGGAATGACCACGCCTTCAGTGGCGTAGCGCAGCAAAAAGGCCAGCCCGAGGAACAGCAGCACCACCCCGACCCGCAGCACGGTATTGCCGCCCAGCAGCCAGTTGCGTGCGCCAGCCAATGCGCGCTCGATAATGGTTGGGGCTGCGGGTGTGGAAACCGGGTTCGGCGTTGCTGCCGGTTGGGTCCATTCGTCGTCGATGGGGAGATCCCACGTCAATTCGACGGTTGCTTCAAGAGCGGGGGGCGCACTGACAAGGGGTTGAGCCGCAGGCGTTGGGGCTAGAGCGTTGCCAGGAGCGGATTCGAGGAGGGTAAGGCGTTGCTGAACAGCCTCGAGCTGACGGCCGAGCAGGGTCATGCGAATGGCCTGTCCAAGGCCAAGCCCGGCGAGTGCGCCGATTGCAGCGCCCACCAAAGACTCGTCCAGGTAACCACCCAGCACGAGCCCGACCAGCAGGAGAATCCATTGCACGCGTCGACATCCCTTTATACGGCTTGCCTGGAGTATATCGGTCCAGGCCGTCGGGGACATAATTTGTAACGGAGGTCGGCGATGAATTCACTCGCGAAAGCGGCGCGACAGGTAAGCCGTGTCAGGCCATTCGCGAGTGAGTCCACCTCACAGATTTATTCCTCCAGCGCTTTCCAGATGTCGTTCGAATATTCGCGAATGGTTCGGTCCGACGAGAACCAGCCCATCCGTGACGTATTGAGCACCGCCGAGCGCCACCACTGTCTAGGGTCGTGCCACAGTGCCTCGACCTTGCCTTGAGCCTCCCAATAGGATTCGAAGTCGGCGCACACCAAAAAGCGGTCGTAAGCGATCAACTGATCGATCAGGCCGGCATAGCGGTTTGGATCATCCGGTGAGAACACGCCGCCCCGGATCGCTTCCAGCACATCATTGAGCCGCGGTGAACTGCCGATATCTCCAGTGGCGCTGTAATCGCCGGCGCGTTTGCGTGCTTCGACCTGCTGCGACGTCAGGCCGAAGATGAACATGTGCTCAAGCCCGATTCGCTCGCTCATTTCCACGTTGGCACCATCAAGGGTGCCGATGGTCAGTGCGCCGTTGAGGCCGAATTTCATGTTGCTGGTGCCCGAGGCCTCCAGGCCTGCGGTGGAGATCTGCTCCGAGAGGTCGGCGGCAGGGATAATGCTTTCTGCCAGGCTGACGTTGTAGTTGGGTATGAACACCACTTTGAGCAAGCCGCGCACAGTCGGGTCATTGTTTACGGTGCGTGCGATGTCGTTGGTCAGCTTGATGATCAACTTGGCCGTGTGATAGCTGGCGGCCGCCTTGCCGGCGAAAATCTTCACCCGCGGCACCCAGTTAGTCTCCGGTTCGGCCCGCATCGCCTGATACAGGGCGATGGTGTGGAACAGGTTCAACAGTTGGCGTTTGTATTCATGGATGCGCTTGACCTGAACGTCGAACATCGCCGTCGGGTCGACCATGATTCCCAGCCGCTCATGAATGAGGGTCGCCAAGGCTTGCTTGCTCTTCAGGCGCTGCTCGGCAAATTGTTGGCGGAACGCTTCCTTCTCGGCGAATGGCTCTAACTCGATCAGGCGTGATTCAGCATTATCCAGAACGTCTGCGCCCAAGGCTTTGACCAGCATGCGGGTCAGTGGCGGGTTGGCCTGATGCAGCCAGCGCCTGAAGGTGATGCCGTTGGTTTTGTTGTTGATCCGCTCGGGATATAGCTTGTGCAACTCGGCGAACACGGTCTTGCGCATCAATTGGGTGTGCAGCGCCGACACGCCATTCACACTGTGCGAACCCAGAAACGCCAGGTTGCCCATCCGTACGCGGCGGCCGTTGTCCTCCTCGATCAGCGAGACGGCGCGCAGCACTTCGAAGTCGTGAATGCCTTTGGCTCGCAATTCGTCGATGTGCAGGGCGTTGATCAGGTAAATGATCTGCATGTGCCGCGGCAGCATCCGCTCCATCAGGCCAACCGACCAGGTCTCCAACGCCTCGGGAAGCAAGGTGTGGTTGGTGTAGGCCAGGGTGTCGACGGTGATCTTCCAGGCCGCATCCCACGGGATGCCGTGGGTATCGATCAACACACGCATCAACTCGGCAACGGCGATCGAGGGGTGCGTGTCGTTCATCTGGATCGCGGCGTGATCGGCCAGCGAATACAGGGATTCATGCATGTTCAGATGGCGTCGCAGCAAATCCTGCAGCGACGCGGAAACGAAGAAGTATTCCTGGCGCAGACGCAGTTCCTGACCGGCTTCGGTGCTGTCGTTGGGGTACAGCACGCGGGAAATACTTTCTGCGCGAACGACTTCGGCCACCGCACCAAAGTGATCGCCAGCATTGAAGCGTTCAAGGTGCAGGTCCTCGACCGCCCGTGCCCGCCACAAGCGCAGGGTGTTGACGCTCGATCCGCGCCAGCCGACCACCGGGGTGTCGTAAGCAACGGCGCGCACAACTTCCGCCGGGCGCCAGACCTGGCGTTGCTCGCCCGCTTCATTGACCAGGGTCTCGACGCTGCCGCCGAAGCCGATCGGGTAAATCACCTCGGCACGTTCGAACTCCCAAGGGTTACCGAAGTCCAGCCAGTTCTCGGTTTGCTCTTGTTGCCAGCCATCGACCACGGCTTGACGGAACAAGCCATGCTCGTAACGAATACCGTAACCATGGGACGCGACACCGAGGGTCGACATGCTCTCCATGAAGCAGGCGGCCAGACGACCGAGGCCACCATTGCCCAGTGCAGCATCCGGTTCGAGCAAACGAATGCGCTCCAGGTCCACACCCAACTCAGTCAGTGCTTCACGAGCGATGTCCAGCAGGCCAAGGTTGCTCAGGCTGTCATACAGCAGTCGACCGATCAGGAACTCGAGAGACAGGTAGTAAACCCGTTTCTGGCCTTTGCGGTAAATCTGTCGAGTGTGGTCCATCCAATGCTCGACCATATGGTCGCGAGCGGCCAGGGCGATGGCTTCGAACCAGTCATGGTCAAACGCGTGATCTGGATCTTTACCCACCGCATAAGTGAGTTTTTCGAGTACAGCGGCACGGAAAGCGGCCACCTCGGCGTCACGAACAAGCGGTTCCTCTGACATCAATACGACCTCTAACGAGCAGACGAATAGGAAGCTGGATGATTAACTCTAGATGGTTCGACACGGGTCCGTCTTTCTGGTTCGCGGGTAATTGCAATTGATAAAAACCCTGCATTGATCGTTCCATGCCGAACACCCCTTCTCTCTCTGGGGGCATGATCATTCTTCGATTCGGGTTTATGATGCTCCACGGCAAAATAAATAGAAGCCCCTGACCGCCCCTTTGGAGCACCTATGCAGACTTTGTACCCGCAGATCAAACCATACGCCCGGCACGATCTGGCCGTGGAAAAGCCTCATGTGCTGTACGTCGATGAAAGCGGTTCTCCCGAAGGTTTGCCAGTGGTTTTCATCCACGGCGGGCCAGGCGCGGGTTGCGATGCCCAGAGCCGTCGGTTTTTTGACCCGAATATGTACCGCATCATTACCTTCGATCAACGCGGTTGCGGGCGCTCCACCCCCCACGCCAGCCTGGAAAACAATACCACCTGGCATTTGGTCGAAGACCTGGAACGGATTCGTCTGCACCTGGGCATCGAAAAATGGGTCCTGTTCGGCGGCTCCTGGGGTTCGACCCTGGCGTTGGCTTACGCTCAGACGCATCCGGAACGCGTCCATGCCTTGATCCTGCGGGGCATCTTTTTGTGCCGGCCACAGGAAATCAACTGGTTTTACCAGGCGGGTGCCAGCCGCCTGTTTCCCGATTATTGGCAAGACTACCTGGCGCCGATTCCGCAGGATGAGCGCCACGACTTGCTGGGCGCCTTCCACAAACGCCTGACGGGCAGTGATCAGATCGCCCAGATGCACGCCGCCAAAGCGTGGTCCACCTGGGAAGGGCGCACGGCGACGCTACGGCCGAATCCGATGGTGGTGGATCGCTTCTCGGAACCGCAGCGCGCGCTGTCTATCGCCCGCATCGAATGCCATTACTTCACCAACAACGCGTTCCTCGAAGAGAATCAGTTGATTCGCGATATGCCCAAGATCGCTCATTTGCCGGGCATCATCGTGCACGGCCGCTACGACGTGATCTGCCCGCTGGACAATGCGTGGGAGCTGCATCAAGCCTGGCCCAACAGTGAACTGCAGGTGATCCGCGATGCAGGTCATGCGGCATCCGAGCCGGGCATTACCGATGCGCTGGTGCGTGCTGCGAGCCAGATTGCTCGTCGGTTGCTTGATCTGCCGCCCGAAGAAGCGTGAAAGGCCCGGTATGAAGGGGTTGCTTCAGCGCGTGAGTGGCGCGCATGTCGACGTGGCGGGTGAGATCGTAGGTGCCATTGATCAGGGCTTGTTGGTATTGATCGGCGTCGAGCCGCAAGATACGCGCGCCAGCGCCGATAAGTTGCTGAGCAAACTGCTGAACTATCGGGTGTTCAGCGACGCCGAAGGCAAAATGAACCTGTCGCTCAGGGATGTCGGTGGTGGTTTGCTGCTAGTGTCGCAGTTCACCTTGGCCGCTGACACCAAGAGCGGCTTGCGCCCGAGCTTTTCCAAAGCCGCACCGCCCGCGCTGGGCGCCGAGTTATTCAGCTATCTATTAGAGCAGGCGAGAAGCGTGCACGATAATGTGGCGGCGGGCCAATTTGGTGCGGACATGCAGGTTCATCTGGTCAATGATGGCCCTGTGACATTTTTACTTGAGAGCTAAACAGGCGATTACCCTGGGCCGCCCGGATTTATCAGGTGAAAAAGCAATAAATACTTCATCGGACCTGATGCGTTGTAACGCGGGCTACTAGATAATCGCGCGCTACGGGGATCAGCGTTCGTTGACCCGATTGATATAGCCAGAGGCTGGTCCGTCGCCGTTTAGGGAATCATTAGGCCCTTTCGGAGTCGGAACAATGCTCGCCAACCCGGCACTTGATAGCTGGCCGTTGGTTTTATGATCTGTTTTTCGGCGAGGGTTGCTCGTGATTGTTAGTCCCTGTATTGCTCCAATGACACCCGGTAAACGGTTACGTAGTGCCCTGTTGGCAGGCTCTGCACTGATCTGTCTGTTCAGCGCAGGCCAGCTTTGGGCGTTCAGCCTGGACGATGTTGCGGCCAAGGCCAAAGACATGGCCGGGCAGAAGTACGAAGCTCCGAAGAGCAATCTGCCGAACGAATTTCGCGACATGAAGTTCGCGGATTATCAAAAAATCCGCTTTCTTCAAGAAAAGGGCGTGTGGGTTGGGGATAAGACACCCTTCAAGCTGTCCTTCTATCACCAGGGCATGCACTTCGACACGCCGGTAAAAATCAATGAAGTCACGGCGACTGACGTACAGGAATTCAAGTACGACCCTAGCCGGTTCGACTTTGGCGACGTGAAGTTCGACCCGAAAGCTACCGAAAAACTCGGTTACGCAGGCTTTCGTGTGCTTTACCCAATCAACAAAGATGACAAGAACGACGAGATCATGACGATGCTGGGCGCGAGTTACTTCCGCGTCGTTGGCAAAGGTCAGGTCTACGGCTTGTCTGCGCGCGGCATGGCGATCGACACTGCAATGCCATCGGGTGAAGAGTTCCCGCGGTTCACCGAGTTCTGGATCGAGCGTCCACAACCGGATGACAACCATCTGGTGATCTTTGCACTGCTGGACTCTCCACGTGCGACAGGCGCCTATCAACTGACCGTGCGTCCGGGCACCAACACCCTCGTCGACGTCAAGTCGCGTATGTACCTGCGCGATAAGGTCGGCAAGCTGGGCGTTGCACCACTGACCAGCATGTACCTGTTCGGCGCCAATCAGCCGTCCAAAGTGCTGAACTATCGCCGCGAACTGCATGACTCCAGCGGTCTGTCGATTCAAGCCGCCAATGGCGAGTGGATCTGGCGTCCGTTGAACAACCCGAAACACCTCGCGGTCAGCAGCTTCTCGGTGGAAAACCCGCGTGGCTTCGGTCTGCTTCAGCGTGGCCGTAACTTCAGCCACTACGAAGACCTGGATGATCGCTACGACAAACGCCCAAGTGCCTGGATCGAACCGAAAGGCGACTGGGGCAAAGGCACCGTTGATCTGGTAGAAATCCCGACTGCCGACGAAACCAACGACAACATCGTTGCGTTCTGGAAGCCGGAAGTCATTCCTGAGCCAGGCCAGCCGATGGAGTTCAACTATCGCCTGCACTGGACCATGGACGAAAGCTCCATCCATTCGCCTGATCTGGGCTGGGTCAAACAGACCCTGCGCTCCACCGGTGACGTCAAACAGTCCAATCTGATCCGTCAGCCTGACGGCAGCGTGGCTTTCCTGGTTGATTTTGAAGGCCCGGTGCTCGCAAAACTGGGTGAAGACCCGGCGATCCGTAGCCAAGTGACCACTGACGACAACACCGAGTTGGTCGAAAACAATCTGCGCTACAACCCGGTGACCAAAGGCTGGCGTCTGACGTTGCGCCTGAAAGCCAAAGATTCGGGCAAGTCGATCGACATGCGCGCTTATCTGCTTCGTGAAGTCCCTGCCGAGCCTGGTAAGGAACCTGCGGCGATTGTTGCTGACAAAGCAGATAAGAAAGTTGAGAAAAAGGTCGAGAGCAAAGTGGCTCCGAAAGAAGAGAAAACCGTCATAGTCAAGGCTGATACGGCCAAGCCAGCTGACGCGGCCAAACCCGCTGAGGCGAAAGGCGAATCGACAAAAGCAGACGCTGCAAAGGCAGACGTAGCGAAGGCCGACATCGCGAAAGACAAAGATGGCAAACAGACCCCGCAGCCTGAAGCCGAGACTGCCCCCACTAATCCGGAACCGGCCAAGAATGTACAAGTCTTGACCGAGACCTGGAGCTATCAGTTGCCTGCCGATGAGTAATGTCCAGTCTGTGCCAGAGTCTCTGACCGAGTACTTGGCACATTTGCCGATGAGCGATGAGCAGCGGGCGGAACTCGCCAGCTGCACCTCGTTCACCGAGCTGCACCAGCGTCTTTCTACGCAGCAGTTCACCGACAGCGCCGAGGCCGCTCAGGCTTCGGTTGGCCGTCGTTTGACATTGACCACCGCTGACGAACTGGAAGAAGCTGAAATGCTCGTCCTCGACGCCAGTGGTCGGGTCTGCCTGAAAGCCACGCCGCCGATTCGTCGTACCAAAGTCATCCCTGAACCATGGCGCACCAATATCCTGGTGCGTGGCTGGCGCCGTCTGATGGGTCGCAAGAACCTTCCCACGCCGCCCCAACGCGAGCTGCCTTCGGCACGCTGGCGTTTTGTCGGCTCACTGCGCCGTTACATCTTGCTGGTGCTGATGCTGGGTCAAACTGTCGTGGCGACCTGGTACATGAAAGGGATCATGCCTTATCAAGGCTGGTCCTTCGTTTCACTGGATGAAATCACTCACCAGACATTGTTCCAGACTGCGGTGCAAGTGCTGCCCTACGCCTTGCAGACCAGCATCCTGTTGTTGTTCGGGATTCTGTTCTGCTGGGTATCGGCCGGTTTCTGGACTGCGTTGATGGGCTTTCTCGAATTGCTCACCGGGCATGACAAATACCGTATTTCCGGGGCCAGCGCGGGCAACGAACCCATCGAAGCCGGTGCTCGCACCGCCATCGTGATGCCGATCTGCAACGAAGACGTTCCTCGTGTGTTCGCCGGTCTGCGCGCTACTTTTGAATCGGTAGCCGCCACGGGTGACCTGGATCGCTTTGACTTTTTCGTCCTCAGTGATACCAACGACTCCGATATCGCCGTCGCCGAACAGCAGGCCTGGCTTGAGGTCTGCCGCGAAAGCGAAGGCTTCGGCAAGATCTTCTATCGTCGCCGTCGTCGTCGCGTAAAACGCAAAAGCGGCAACCTCGATGACTTCTGCCGTCGCTGGGGCGGTGAATACCGCTACATGGTCGTGCTCGATGCCGACAGCGTCATGAGCGGTGAGTGCCTGACCAGTCTGGTGCGCTTGATGGAAGCCACCCCGGACGCCGGCATTATCCAGACCGCGCCACGCGCATCGGGCATGGACACGCTGTATGCACGCATGCAGCAGTTCGCTACCCGCGTGTACGGGCCGCTGTTTACCGCCGGTCTGCACTTCTGGCAGTTGGGCGAATCCCACTATTGGGGGCACAACGCGATCATCCGCATGAAGCCGTTCATCGAGCACTGCGCCTTGGCGCCGTTGCCCGGTACAGGTGCCTTCGCCGGTGCGATCCTGTCTCACGACTTCGTTGAAGCCGCGCTGATGCGCCGTGCCGGTTGGGGCGTGTGGATTGCCTATGATCTGCCGGGCAGCTACGAAGAGTTGCCGCCTAACCTGCTGGATGAGCTCAAGCGTGACCGCCGCTGGTGTCACGGTAACTTGATGAACTTCCGGCTGTTCCTGGTCAAGGGTATGCACCCGGTACACCGTGCCGTGTTCCTGACCGGGGTGATGTCGTACCTGTCGGCCCCGCTATGGTTCTTCTTCCTTGTGCTGTCGACTGCCTTGCTGGCGGTTAACACGCTCATGGAGCCGCAGTACTTCATGGAGCCACGCCAGCTGTACCCGTTGTGGCCACAATGGCACCCGGACAAGGCTGTCGCGCTGTTCTCGACCACCATCGTGTTGCTGTTCCTGCCCAAACTGCTCAGCATCATTCTGATCTGGGCCAAGGGTTCGGTCGGTTTTGGCGGTCGCATCAAAGTGACCCTGTCGATGCTGATGGAAATGCTGTTCTCGGTGCTGTTGGCGCCGGTCCGCATGCTGTTCCACACGCGCTTCGTACTGGCCGCGTTCCTCGGCTGGGCCGCGACCTGGAACTCGCCGCAGCGTGACGATGACTCCACTCCGTGGAGCGAAGCGGTCAAGCGCCATGGTCCGCAAACGCTTCTGGGTCTGTGCTGGGGCCTGCTGGTCGCCTCGCTGAACCCAAGCTTCCTTTGGTGGCTGGCGCCGATTGTCGGCTCGTTGATGCTGTCGATTCCGGTCTCGGTGATTTCCAGCCGGGTCGGTTTGGGCCTCAAGGCGCGGGACGAGAAACTCTTCCTGATCCCTGAAGAGTACTCGCCGCCGAAAGAGCTGGTCGCGACCGATCATTACACCCATGAAAACCGTTGGCATGCATTGAAACAGGGCTTCATCCGGGCGGTGGTCGATCCGCAGCAGAATGCCTTGGCATGCGCCTTGGCGACGTCGCGGCACACCCAGTCCGAGCCGATTGAATGGACGCGCATCGAGCGGGTTCGTCAGGCGATGAAAGTCGGGCCGGACAAACTCAGTAACCAGGAACGCCTGATGCTGCTGAGTGACCCGGTAGCCTTGGCGCGACTGCATGAGCAGGTCTGGAGCGAAGGCCATCCTGAGTGGCTCGCCGCTTGGCGCCAGTCGATCGAAGCCGATCCGCATGCGCCTCTGCTGCCGTTGCAACCTGTCACCCACGTTGCCCCGCACCAACTGGCTAACGCCTGATAGTGTGATAAAAAAGCGCCCTTGAGGTCACTCCTCAAGGGCGTTTTTTTTGGAGTGGAATACATAATCTGTAGGCGCTGGCTTGCCTGCGATCGGCCACGAAGTGGTCGCAAGTCGGTATTCCCAAACGCTTCAGCAAAACCGTGTACAGGCATTCTACGACCGCTCCGCAGCCGATCGCTGGCAAGCCAGCTCCTACACCCGAAACCGTCCTACCAGCCCCTGCAAATGACTTCCCAGTCGCGCCAGTTCGACACTCGAGGCTGCCGTTTCCTCGCTGGCCGCTGCCGTCTGTTCGGCGATATCACGTACGTTCAGTACGCTGCGGGTAATTTCCTCGGCGACGGCGCTTTGCTCCTCTCCTGCGGTCGCGATCTGCTGGTTCATGCTCTGGATGGTCGAGACGGTGAGCGTGATGTGTTCCAGGGCACCGCCGGCCCGACGGCTCAATTCGACACTGCTGTCCGACAGGGCGCGGCTATTGTCGAGGGTGGTCACCACCTGCTGGGTGCCGTTTTGCAAGGCAGCGATCAGCTCTTCGATCTCTTCGGTGGATTGCTGGGTGCGTTGCGCCAGGCTGCGCACCTCGTCCGCGACCACTGCGAAACCACGGCCCGCTTCCCCGGCGCGAGCGGCTTCGATGGCAGCGTTCAGGGCCAGCAGATTGGTTTGCTGCGACACTGATTTGATCACGTCGAGCACGCTGCCAATTTTATCGCTTTCCAGTTTGAGTTGGTTCATCGCCAAGGTTGAGTTGCCGACCTCAACGGCCAGACGCTCAATCTGGGTGATGGCTTCAGCCACCACTTTGTCGCCCTCACGGGCTTGCTGATCGGCCTGGACTGCGGCGTTCGACGCTGCCTCGGCGTTACGGGCGACCTCCCTCACGGTTGCTGTCATCTCATTCATGGCGGTGGCGACCTGATCGGTTTCGTCCTTTTGACCATTCACGCCGACACTGGTCTGCGCCGTCACCGCAGACAACTGTTCTGCCGCGCTGGCGATCTGCGCAACACCGTCGCCAATCCCGCCGATCAGCTCGCGCAGGCTCAGGGTCATTTGCTGCATGCTGACTTGCAGTTGGCCCATTTCATCGCGGCGCTCGATAACCAGGTCTTTGCTCAAGTCGCCTTGAGCGATGCGCCCGGCCGCTATCAGTGTTTGCTGTAGGGGCGCGATGATCTGCCGAGTGATCACCCAGGCGGCCGACAGCCCGAGAAGCAGCGCCAGAGCGGCAACGCTGGTCAAGGTGGTACGTGCCTGCGTCGCCTCGGTATCGCGCTTGATGGTCTGGCGGCTACTCAACTCAGCGCTGGAGGCGAGCAACGTATTGCCCAGCGCTTCCATGGTCTCTTGCGCAGCTTCGGCCTTGATCTGAATGTCTTTGAACTGACCTAGTTTCTCGCGATAGTTTTGTAAGGCCTGATTGGCCTGTTGCAGCCCGGAGACATTAGCGTCAGCCTGATCCTCAGCTATCTGGCTGACCTCTTTGAGCGCTTCATCGATGGCTGCAATCGCCGCCAGTTCGTACTGTTCCAGACCGCTGAATGAGTAAGCCTGCACGTGATAGCGGGCAGTCTCGATCTGTTGACGCAGTTGCGCGATGTTGGTGAACTCGCCCAGCCGTTCGCTGCTGTCCTGCTCCTGACTGACCGCCTTCAGCACTTCGGTTTCCACCTGCGCCACCGTTTTCATCGCCAGCTCGGAGTGCTGATCAAGCTGTTCACGGGTTTTATCGCGTTCCTTCAATGTCTGCCCAAGTTCGGTGAAGGTCTTTTCAAACGTGCGCACGGTCTCACTCTGGTCCGACAGCAGCGCGACGTTGGCCGGGTCGTCCATGGTGCTGCGTAACGCATTGAGCTGTGCTTCCAGTTCGTTAAGGCGTTTGAGCACTGCAACTGCGCTTTCCGGCGTGTTTTCCACGCGAAACGTAATCCGCTCAACCCGCAGGTCCTTGCTCGCGTTGCTCAACTGACCGATGGCCGTCAGCTTTTCGGAGCGGTCGATCAGTGTGTCGAGTGCATGCCAGCCTGTCAGGGTAATCGCCAGGGTCAGCATTAAGACCAGGCCGAAGCCCAGTGCGAGTTTAAGCTTGACGCTTGTATTGCCCAGAGCCTGGGTCAGGGGTCGGAACATGGGAGTTCTCCTGCAAAGGATGCGAAAAGAAGGCAAAACATCGTTGTGCCTGGTTAACGCATCGGCAGGGGAAGGGGTCGCTGGACCTGAACAGGTCGTAGGAAAAGTCTGAAAATCGAGGGGGAGGGTCTATTACAAAATCTGTAGGCGCTGTCGCAGCCTGCGGCAGCGCCTACAGATCTGTGCTGTTTTACACCCTGAACTTACCCACCAGCATTTGTAGATGGTTACCCAGTCGGGCCAGTTCGACACTGGACGCTGCGGTTTCTTCGCTGGCGGCGGAGGTTTGCTCGGAGACGTCGCGTACGTTCAGTATGCTGCGGTTGATCTCTTCGGCGGTGGCGCTTTGTTGCTCGGCGGCGGCGGCGATCTGCTGGTTCATGCCCTGGATCGCCGACGCGGTGCGAGCAATATTCTCCAGCGAGCTGCCAGCGCGGCGCGTCAGTTCGACACTGCTGACGGTCAGGCTGCGGCTGTTGTCCATGATCGTCGCCACTTGCTGGGTACCTTTTTGCAGGCCAGCGATCAGCTCCTCGATCTCTTCGGTGGATTTTTGCGTGCGCTGGGCCAGGCTGCGCACTTCATCGGCTACCACGGCGAAACCACGACCGGCTTCCCCGGCACGTGCGGCTTCAATGGCGGCGTTGAGCGCCAGGAGGTTGGTCTGTTGGGCGACAGATTTGATCACGTCGAGCACGCTGCCAATCTTGTCGCTTTCTCGCTGGAGTTCAGTCATCGCGTCGGTGGAATTGCTCACTTCACTGGCCAGACGTTCGATCTGGGTGATGGCTTCCTTGACCACGCGGTCGCCTTCACGCGCCTGTTGATCGGCGGCAACGGCGGCTTCAGACGCTTCTTCGGCATTGCGCGCGACTTCCTGAACGGTCGCCGTCATTTCGTGCATGGCGGTGGCCACCTGATCGGTTTCGACCTTCTGGCTGTTAACCCCTGCACTGGTTTGCTCGGTCACGGCGGACAACTCTTCAGCGGCGCTGGCGATTTGCGTCACGCTGTCGCTGATGCCTCCAATCAATGCGCGCAGGCTGATGGTCATGCGCTGAATACTGTTCTGCAACTGGCCTATCTCGTCCTTGCGCTCGACGTGTAAATCCTGGCTCAAATCACCTGAAGCGACGCGCTCCACGACGTGGAGCGTGTGCAGCAGCGGGGTGACGATCTGGCGGGTGATAGCCCAGGCCGCAATGACACCGAACAGCAGTGCCAGTGCCGTTGCGATGCCGAGCATGGAGCGGGCTTTAGCGCTGTCAGCATCGCTCTTGAGGTTTTGTGAAGCAGACAGTTGGGCGCTGAGTGTCAGCAGGCGGTCTCCCAGCCCCGACATTTTCGCCAGCGCTTGCTGGTTCAGCAGTTGGGCATCACGGTATTGGCCCACTGCACTGCGATAGGCCTTGAGGGCATCGCTGGCGTCTTTGAGCTTGCCCAGATATTCGGACGGTATCGAGCCGGGCAGGGTGTTAAGCCCGGTCAGCGCTGCGTCGATGGCGGCGTTGGCGTTTTTCTCGAATTCAGGCTTGCCACTGTAGGTGTAGCTGCGCACCTGAAGGTGCGCCTGCTGGATCAGCTTGCTCAGCTCCACAACACTGTTGAACGCCAGAATGCTATCGCCTTTGAGCAACGATTCCTCGATGCCAGAGACGTGCTCCGCGGCCCGGTCGGCGGTAGTGTCCAGATTCACTCGGCTCGCTTCGCGGGTTTGAACGGCTTGGGTCATGTCAGCGAAAGCGCGACGGTAACTTGCGGTGGCCTGGGTCTGCTCATCGAGCATGTCCTGGTCAGCCTTGTTCTGGATTTTGGTTTTTGCAGTGCGCAGATTTTGCTCGACCTTGTCGAGAACGCCAGTTACTGCAGCTGCGGATTCAGCGTTAAGTTGCACTTCGTAATGTTGTCGGGTGACACGCAGGTCCCTGCTCAAGTCATTGAGTTGGGTGATGGACGCCAGTTTGTCACTTCGCTCAATCAGGGACGTCATGCCCTGCCAGCCCGTAAGGGTGATAACGATTGTGAGCAACAGCACCAGACCGAAGCCGATGCCCAGTTTCAGGCTGACACTTATATTTCCGAGGCTTCGGACTAACCAGCTGTACATGACGGCTCCTTGGGGTGAACGTGTTGTAGCGTCCTCCTGCATCGGCCGCCGGGATCGGAACTGAAGCGCGTTGGTCGATAAAGTCGGACTAATTACGTAGGAGATTTCGACCATTGCTCCATGCTGCGTCGTAATCGAGTCTTGCGGACGGGTGCGGGAATCTTTTTAGAACAGGCGAGCGAGCAGGGCCGTGACAGCCGTTTCGACTCGCAGGATACGTTCGCCGAGCTGGACCGGCTGGAGGCCAGCCTTGCTCAGCAAGTCGATTTCGTAGGGGATCCAGCCGCCTTCCGGGCCGATGGCCAGCGTGACGGACTGATCAGTGCCTCGCGGGCAGGCAGGGTAGTCACCCGGATGACCGACAAGGCCGAGGCTGCCTTCAACCAGTTGAGGCAGACGGTCTTCGACGAACGGCTTGAAGCGTTTTTCGATCAGAATCTCTGGCAGGACGCAGTCGCGTGCCTGTTCCAGACCCAATACAAGCTGTTCACGGATGGCTTCGGGCTCCAGAAACGGTGTTTGCCAGAAGCTTTTTTCCACCCGATAGCTGTTGAGCAGAATCACCCTGGGCACGCCCATGGTTGCGACTGTCTGGAACACCCGGCGCAGCATCTTCGGCCTGGGCAAGGCCAGCAGCAGGGTCAGGGGCAGTTTGGCCGGTGGCGCGCGGTCAAGGCTGATCTGCAATTCGGCTTCATGGCTTTCCAGGCGCAGCAGCTCGCCAGTGCCGAGCAAGCCACCGATGCGGCCTACGCGCAGGCTGTCGCCAACCACTGCGCGATGCACCTCTTGCATGTGCTTGAGGCGGCGGTCGCGCAGGATGACTCTGTCAGCTGCGATAAAGTCAGCTTCTTCGAGCAGCAGCAGGTTCACGGCTGGGTCGCAGGCGGCTGGTCTTGTTTGTCAGAGTCCTCATCCGGCTGGTCATCCGGGTGATCGCCACGCTTGACGATCAAGCCGCTGCACAGCACGCCGATCTCGAACAGCAGCCACATGGGCACCGCGAGCAATGTCTGCGAAAAGATGTCCGGCGGCGTCAGGATCATGCCGACCACGAAGCAGCCAATGACCACGTACGGGCGCATTTTTTTCAGGTAGGCGACGTCGACGATGCCGATCCACACCAACAGCACCACGGCCACCGGGATCTCGAAAGCGACACCAAAGGCGAAGAACAAGGTCATGACAAAGTCCAGGTAACTGGCGATGTCAGTCATCATCGAAACGCCTTCCGGGGTCACGCTGGCGAAGAAGTGGAAAATCAGCGGGAACACCAAAAAGTACGCGAAGGCCATGCCTGAATAGAACAGGATAATGCTCGAAACCAGCAACGGTACGGCGACACGTTTTTCATGCTTGTACAGGCCGGGTGCAATAAAGCCCCATATCTGATGCAGGATCACCGGCATCGCCAGAAACAGCGAGCACATCATGGTGAGCTTGAACGGTGTCAGGAACGGCGAGGCCACGTCGGTGGCGATCATCGTCGCGCCTTCGGGCAAATACACTCGCAGAGGTGCGGAGACCAGGGTGTAGATCTTCTGGGTGAAGTAAAACAACCCGGCAAAGATCAGGAAAATTGCCACAACGCAACGCAACAGGCGTGTGCGCAGCTCGGTGAGGTGCGAGATCAGCGGCATTTGCTGATCGTTTTCCGGGATATCAGCGCTCATGGGGCTCGCGGTGGCAAAGATGAATCGTTGACGGGCGGTGCGCTTGGCACCGGGCTGACGTGTGCGACCGGGGCAGCCTCGGCTGGAGCTGCTGGAGCAATAGCGGCCGGGACAACGGCAACGGGTTCAGCCGCGACGACGGGCGTTTCGGGCAGCGATGCCGGTGTCGGCGGCGCGATGGTCTGGGCCTCGACTGGCGGGCTGACCGTAGCGACGGGCTCGACCGGTGTCTGTTGCGGCGCGAAAATCTTTTTGGCTTCCTGCTCTAACGACAGGATGTGCTCGTTGTGCAGCTGTCGGCGGATTTCATCGGCACCGATTTCGCGCTCAACTTCCTGTTTGATCGCATTGAAGCTGCGTTTCAGCCGCCCGACCCAAAGGCCAGCCGTACGCGCCGCACCCGGCAGGCGCTCGGGACCAAGCACCAGCAGGGCGACGAGACCAACGAGCAGCAGTTCAGAGAAGCTGATACCAAACATTCAACACGACCTAGTCTTTGCGGATTGGCTCTTCGACTTTATGTGCTTGCGCGTCGATGGTCTGTGGCTCATGCAGGGTCGAACCCTGAGGCGCCTGCTGCGGTTGCATCGGCGGCTGCTGTTCAGCAGGTTTTTCTTCATCGTTCATGGCTTTGCGGAAGCCTTTGATCGATTCGCCAACATCCGTACCCAGACCTTTGAGTTTCTTGGTGCCGAACACCAATACGACGACAACCAAAATGATGAGCCAGTGTTTCCAGTCAAAAATACCCATGAAACTTTCCTCCTCGAGGTGCGTGTTTAGTCGGCAGAGCGTGCGGCTTTTTCAGCGTGCCCGGACAGCCCGAAGCGCCGATCCAGTTCATCGAGTACAGCTTGCGGATGCTGACCCAAAGCTGCAAGCATCACCATGCTGTGAAACCACAGGTCCGCCGTCTCATAGATGACATCACTGCAATCACCGCTGATGGCGGCATCCTTGGCAGCGATGATGGTTTCGACCGATTCTTCACCGACCTTTTCCAGAATCTTGTTCAAACCCTTGTGGTACAGGCTGGCGACATAAGAACTGTCGGCAGCGGCGCCCTTGCGTGCTTCAAGCACTTCGGCCAGACGGGCCAGGGTGTCAGTCATGTGTGTGTCCTGCCTGATAGATAGCGTGCGGGTCTTTGAGCACCGGATCGACGACCTTCCAGCTGGCATCGTCGTACACCCGGTAGAAGCAGCTTTCACGACCTGTGTGGCAGGCAATCCCGCCGATCTGTTCGACCTTCAGGATAATCACGTCGGCATCGCAGTCCAGGCGCATTTCGTGGAGCTTTTGCACATGCCCGGATTCTTCACCTTTGCGCCAGAGTTTGCCACGGGAACGCGACCAATAAATGGCCCGGTTCTCGGTCGCGGTCAAGCTCAGCGCTTCGCGATTCATCCAGGCCATCATCAGCACACGTCCGGTTTCATGGTCCTGGGCAATCGCAGGCACCAAACCATCGCTGTTCCAGTGAATCTCGTCCAGCCAGTCTTTCATCGTCGACTCCGCAAGCCGGGCCTTTAGGCCTCGGCGATTGAATAGTGTGCCAGCGACCTGCGCTGCTGGCTATCGGCGCACGACCAGATACAGACCTGCCACCAACATGATCCAGGCTGGCCACGCGCCCAGCGAGACCAGGGCCGTGCCGCTGGCGGCCAGGGTCGAGCCCAGTACCGCGCCGCCTGCCAGTAAACCCGCGCCAGTCAGACGCAGCGCCCAGCCGTCGCCACGCTCACGCCACGCGGGCTGCGGGGCAGAGGCGTGGGGCTTGGACATGCGCTCCAGCAGGTCGCGGGTCATGTTGGCCAGGTGGGGTATCTGTTCAACCTGCGAGTGCAGGTTGTGCAGCAGGGTTTTCGGGCTGACGCGCTCGCGCATCCAGCGCTCCAGAAACGGTTGAGCGGTGCTCCACAGGTCAAGTTCCGGGTACAGCTGGCGGCCGAGACCCTCGATGTTGAGCAGGGTTTTTTGTAGCAGCACCAGTTGTGGCTGGACTTCCATGTTGAAGCGGCGCGCGGTCTGGAACAGGCGCATCAGCACCTGACCGAACGAAATGTCTTTAAGTGGCTTCTCGAAAATCGGTTCGCAAACGGTACGGATCGCGGCTTCGAATTCGTTGAGTTTGGTATGTGCTGGCACCCAGCCCGAATCGATGTGCAACTGGGCCACGCGGCGGTAATCACGCTTGAAGAACGCAAACAGGTTACGCGCCAGATAGTCCTGATCTTCAGGCGTCAGGCTGCCGACGATGCCACAGTCGATGGCAATGTACTGCGGGCTCCAGGGCTGCACGGTGCTGACGAAAATGTTGCCGGGATGCATGTCGGCATGAAAGAAGCTGTCGCGAAACACTTGGGTGAAGAAAATCTCCACGCCGCGTTCGGCGAGCATTTTCATGTCGGTGCGCTGATCGGCCAGGGTCGCGAGGTCGGTGACCTGAATGCCGTAGATGCGCTCCATCACCAGTACTTTGGGGCGGCACCAGTCCCAATAGACTTGAGGCACGTAGAGCAGCGGCGAGCCTTCGAAGTTGCGTCGCAGCTGGCTGGAGTTGGCGGCCTCGCGCAACAAGTCGAGTTCGTCGTAGATGGTCTTTTCGTAATCGCTGACCACCTCCACCGGATGCAGTAAACGTGCATCGGCCGAGAGCCGTTCGGCCACACGGGCCAGTATGAACAACCACGCCAGATCCTGGCTGATGATCGGTTTGAGGCCGGGGCGCACGACTTTGACCACCACCTCTTCGCCGGTTTTCAGCTGCGCGGCATGCACCTGCGCCACAGAGGCAGAGGCCAGCGGTGCGACATCGAAGCGGCTGAACACGGCACTGATTTTTGCGCCGAGTTGTTCTTCGATCAGGTTGATGGCCTGCTGCGAATCGAACGGTGGCACGCGGTCCTGCAAGTGCATCAACTCGTCGGCGATGTCCTCGGGGAGCAGATCGCGGCGGGTGGAAAGCAACTGGCCAAACTTGATGAAAATCGGGCCCAGGTCCTGCAGTGCCATGCGCAAGCGTGCGCCACGGCTCAGCTCCAGGGTTTTACGCGGGAACCAGCGCCACGGCATGGCGTAACGCAGGGCGAGCATCCACCAGGGTAACGGCAGGGCAAACAACAAGTCATCGAGACGGTAGCGGATCACGACGCGTTGGATGCGAAACAGACGGCGGACGGCAAGCAGCTTCATGCGTTATCGCTGGATTTGAGGGAGAGGGCAAGGCGCTCGAAGCGCGCCTCGAGACGTTCAAGGTCGAGCTTGGTCTGGTCCAGTTCAGCGAAGCGGGCTTCGGCTTCACGTTGACCCACCAGGGTGCGCGACTCCTCACTGAGGTAGTCGGCGAGGTTGTGCGTGAGGTTGGCCAGGCTGTCGTGGGTCCAGCGGGCGCTGCTGCGCAATTGGCCCCCGAGCAACGAACTGGCGACCGGACCGAGCCAGCGCGAGAGTTCGTACTCCCAGTCCAGCTCAAGGTCTTGCAGTACGCCGACCAGTTCCAGCAGCACGGCGCTGTCGCCTTCAAGCTCGACTTCAGGGCCATGCAACACGGCGGTTTTGTCCTGGCTCAGGGCCAGGCGCAGCAAACTCGAGGCTGGCGCACGCAGGGTACAGTCAGCCTCGGCGGCCCAGTGGGCCGCCAACAGCAAGCCTTCATCGCTGGGCAAAATGAACAGCTGAAAGGCCGGGTTACGGCAATCGACTGCAATCATCTTGCCTGCCAGGCGTTCAAGGCGTGGCAGGGCAGTGCTGTCCATGCGCAGCACACGGTTGATGCCGAGCTCGACGCTGGCGAGCAAGCCGCTGAGTAACATCAGGGTTTGATGCCGCGATGCAGGGCAACGATGCCTGCGGTCATGTTGTGATAGGTCACGCGGTCGAAACCGGCTTCTACCATCATCGACTTGAGGGTTTCCTGATTCGGGTGCATGCGGATCGACTCCGCCAGATAGCGGTAGCTTTCCGAGTCATTGGTAATCAGTTTGCCCATCAACGGCATGAACGCGAACGAGTAAGCGTCGTAGGCCTTGGACATCAGCGCGTTGGTCGGTTTGGAAAACTCCAGGACCAACAGGCGACCACCAGGCTTGAGGACACGCAGCATCGAGCGCAGGGCGTCTTCTTTATGCGTCACGTTGCGCAGACCGAAGGCAATGGTCACGCAGTCGAAATGGTTGTCCGGGAACGGTAGCTTTTCCGCGTCGGCCTGGACGAACTTGACGTTGCCCGCCACACCCAGATCCAGCAGACGGTCGCGACCGACCTTCAACATCGAGGCGTTGATGTCCGCCAGTACGACTTCGCCGGTCGGGCCGACCAGATGCGAAAACTTTCTTGCCAGGTCGCCAGTACCGCCAGCGATGTCCAGCACGCGGTTGCCCGTGCGGACGCCAGACAACTCGATAGCAAAGCGCTTCCACAGCCGGTGCATGCCACCGGACAGCAGGTCGTTCATCAAGTCGTACTTGGCCGCAACGGAGTGGAAAACCTCAGCGACTTTCTCGGCTTTCTGGCTTTCCGGTACGTTTTTGTAGCCGAAGTGAGTGGTGGGTTCGGCATCGCTGCCTTTGCGCGGATCGTTCATATCGCTGTCACCGGAATAAAGTGCGGCCATTCTAATCGTCGGGGCAGCCTTTGTCTTGACAAGGCTCATGGTTGACGTTTCCTCTTGGTCTCGCTGCTCATGGTGGCGCGATATAGAATGTGGCTCGAAACCGACCAAGGAGTCCTTGCATGGCCCAAATAACTGTTGAACGTGAACACGCCCTTGGCCGCGAAGCTGCGCGGGAAAAGGCCGAGCACCTGGTGCTCAAACTGGCGGATAAATATGCGCTGAAACCGACATGGTCAGGCGATGTGGTGGAACTCGAGGGTAAGGGCGCCAAGGGGAAAATCGAGGTCGAAGACACATTGATCAGGGTCAGCATCGAGCTTAACTTCTTCCTGTCGGCAATGAGCGGCGCGATCAAATCCGAGGTCGAGAGGGTCCTGGACAAAGAACTGCAGGCTTGAATCCCTGAATCCCCTCGCGGCTGTGTGATGTTTATCGATTAAACGCGTTACCCCTCCACAGCCCGTCGCCCCGCAAAATAGCCACCAACCTAGGGTGAGCATTCTAATTTTTCTGATTACTTTGTGTTCATGCCCATCAACCCCGTGGGCAGTTCCTCCAACCTTTTTGAGCGTGAGGTGCACCATGGCCAAAGTAGCCCTGAAGAAGAAAGTTGATGCCGAGCAAGCCACGGCCCTTTCCGAAGTAAAACTGTATGCCCGCAAAATCTGGCTGGCTGGCCTGGGTGCCTACTCCAAGGCCGGCCAGGAAGGCGCCGAGTACGTAAAAGACTTGATCAAGACCGGCGAAGAAGTTGAAAAAAAGGGTAAGAAAATCGTCGATAAGCAGCTCGATGCAGCCAACAGCGAGATCGACACGATCAAAGAAGACGTGAAAGGCGTCAAGGGCAAGTTCGAAGTGCAACTTCATAAAGTCGAGAAGGCTTTTGACCACCGTGTTGCCCGCGCCTTGAATCGTTTTGGCATTGCGTCTAAACATGATGTTGAGACACTCTCTGCTAAGCTCGATGGGCTGACGGCATTGCTTGAACGTGTCGCGCATAAACAATAAGGAGATCGGGATGGCTGGCAAAAAGAAAATTGAAAAAGAAGGCAGCTCCTGGATTGGCGAGGTTGAAAAATACTCCCGTCAAATCTGGCTGGCTGGTTTAGGCGCTTACTCGAAAATCAGCAATGACGGCAGTAAGCTTTTCGAAACCCTGGTCAAAGACGGCGAGAAGGCCGAAAAGCAGACCAAGAGCGGCGTCGACAAACAAGTCGATGCAGCGAAGGCAACAGCGCAATCGGCAAAATCCCGAGTCGGCGACGTCAAGGACCTTGCGCTGGGTAAATGGAGTGAGCTCGAAGGTGCTTTCGACAAACGCCTGAACAGCGCCATCTCGCGCCTTGGTGTCCCGAGCCGCAACGAAGTCAAGGCACTGCACAGCAAGGTCGATCTCCTGACCAAGCAAATCGAGAAACTGACCGGTGCGTCGGTGGCTTCTGTGTCGTCCAAAGCGGCTGCAAAACCTGCTGCTAAACCCGTGGCCAAGGCAGCGGCCAAACCCGCGGTTAAAGCCCCGGCCAAAACGGCAGCCGCCAAGCCAGCCGTTAAACCGGTTGCCAAGCCTGTTGCCGCGAAACCGGCAGCTAAACCAGCCGCCGCCAAGCCCGCAGCAGCGAAAGCACCCGCAGTGAAAAAAGCAGCAGCACCCAAGCCCGCAGTTGCCAAACCGGCAGTAGCAGCAACGCCAACGGCCATTGCTGCTTCAGCGGCAACCCCAGCGCCAGCAACGACCACTGCGTCGACGCCCGCCAGCCAGTCCTGATTTTCAGGAACTGCCAAAAGCCCGGCCGCAAGGTCGGGCTTTTTCGTTTGTGCGTTACCTGTTACGGGGACATAAGTGCCGCATGTGACGAGTCGTTGTGGGATGGAGTGGTCGGTTTCGGCTACTCCTCCAGATAATGCATCGCCAGCTTCTCTACCCCCTGCCGCGAGTCGGGGATCAGGTGGGGCGCGACCAGCATCATGATCTGGTAGACAACGACGCGTACTTCGCCTTCTTTGCCGAGGATGCGTTGGTAGTCCAGGGAGAACAGCAGGGTCATGCTGATCTGTTCCACCAGTTGCCCCAGCGCTTGTGTGTCGCTGACCAGTTGCCCCTGTGCTTTCAGCTGTGCCAGTAATGACGCGAGGGTGCGTTTGAGTGCGTTGAGCAGGTTGCGGATACCGCGTGCCAGTTTTGGCAGGCGGCCAGCGAGGTTGGACAGGTCCTGGAACAGGAAGCGGTAGTGCGACAGGCGCTCGACGATCAGGTGCAGAAACACCCAGTAGTCTTCGGGCGCCAATTGCGCGTTGGCCGGTGGATTGAGCAGCGGCGACAGTTCTGTTTGAAAACGCTCGAACAAGCCCATGACCAGCGGCTCTTTGCCATGAAAGTGGTAGTAGAGATTGCCGGGGCTGATCCCCAGTTCGTTAGCGATTTCCAGGGTCGAGACGTTAGGTTCGCCCTGTTGATTGAACAAGTGCAGGGCGCATTCAAGGATCCGGTCGCGGGTTTTCATCCAGTCTTCTTGTGTGGGGTTTCAGGAATACACGTCAACTTGTAGGAGCAGGCTTGCCTGCGATAAGGCCCGGAGGGCCTTCAGGCGGTAGTGAGTTCGCCTGTTTTTTGCCGGCGCTTCGCACCGGATCGCAGACAAGTCAGCTCCTACAGGGGCGGGTGAAGACAAGACTTCAACGAACGCGCACATAGGTTCCAGGCGCGGCCTCCATCGGTGGGTAGTTCTGGTTGCCGAGGGCCATGTGGGTTTCTCGTTGTGCGCCGGAGCGCTGCTGAATCCAGTCCAGCCAGGTCGGCCACCAGCTGCCTTCGACGGTTTTTCCATCGTAGTACCAGGCTCGGGGATCGCTGCTGAGTTTGCTGTTTTCGATGTAGCTCGATTTGGGGTTGCCAGGCGGGTTGAGGATGCTTTGCACGTGACCACTGTTGGCCAGCAAGAAGCGCCGGTCGCCCCCGAGCAGCAAGGTCGAGCGATAGACCGCGTCCCATGGCGTGATGTGGTCATTGATCCCCGCCACGCTGAAGCTGTCCACGGTGACTTTTTGCAGGTCAACGGGCGTGCCGCACACTTCCAGGCCGCCGGGGTGGCTGAGTGGGTTGTATTTGAAGAAGTCCAGCAAGTCGCCATGCAGGGCGGCCGGCAGGCGTGTGCTGTCGTTGTTCCAGTAGAGGATATCGAAGGGCGGCGGCGCCTTGCCCAGCAGGTAGTTATTGACCCAGTAATTCCAGATCAAATCGTTGGGGCGCATCCAGGCGAAGATTTTCGCCATGTCGCGGCCATCAAGTACACCTTGTTGGTAAGAGCGGCGCTTGGCGGCTTCCAGGGTTTCTTCATCGACGAACAAGGTCGCTGCGCTGTCGATCTGGCTGTCCAGCAGGCTGACCAGATAGGTAGCGCTGGAGACCCGGCGCATTTGCCGCTTGGCCTGGAGATGGCCTTGCAGTGCGGCCATGGTCAGGCCGCCAGCGCAGGCACCCAACAGGTTCACTTCGCGGCTGCCAGTAATGGCGCGGCACACGTTCATCGCTTCTTCGATGGCTTCGACGTAGCTGGACAACCCCCATTCGCGATGACGCACATCCGGGTTGCGCCAGCTGATCATGAATACTTGCAGGCCGTTTTTCAGCGCGTACTGGACGAAGCTGTTGGTCGGGCTGAGGTCGAAAATGTAGTACTTGTTGATTTGCGGCGGAACGATCAGCAGTGGCCGGGCGTACTGCTTTTCGCTCATCGGCTTGTACTGCATCAGCTCCAGCAGCTCGTTGCGAAACACGACGGCACCGGGGGTGGTGGCGACAGTCTTGCCGACCTCGAATGCATCTTTGGTGATCTGGCTGGGCAGGCCATTGTTGTGCATCAGGTCATCGACCAGGTGGCTGATGCCCTTGAACACGCTGCTGCCGCCGGAGTTGAACAGCTCCTTGACCGCCAGCGGGTTGAGCAGGGTGTTGGAGGGTGACAGGGCATCGCTGAGCAAGGAGAGGATGAAGTGCGCGCGGGCGCGATCATCCTCGGACATCTCGCTGTCATCGATCCAGCTCTTGAGCTGATGCTGCCAGCTCAGATAGGCCTGCAGCCCACGTCGATAGAGGGGGTTTTGCAGCCACGTCGGATCTGCGAAGCGGCTGTCACGGGGGTTGGGTGTGTGCAGGTTGTCACCCAGTATGACGCGACCCAACTGACCGCCCAGCGCCAGCACATGACGTGCGCTGTGAACCGGGTGACGCAGGCTTTGGACGGCCACGCTGCGCAGCGTGGAAAACACGTCTCGCCCGCGCAAACCACTGATGACACTTTGCGCATTGATGAATGTGGCCGGGGTGGGCACAGAGCCCTTCGCTGGCTTGTCTCGCATGGGGGCAACACTCCTTCGTCAGGCCATGACTAAAACCTGTTACCTATCGATGAATCGGGGTCGGATGCGGGTGCATGACCGCGCGTTGCCGCTCCTCCAGCAGAAATTTCATGATGATGGGCGCCACCGCTTCGGCCCGAGTGATCAAAAATAAATGACCGTCGTCGATTATGTGTAGCTGGGCATTGGGTATCCGCCAAGCCAGCATGCGCATATTTATCAAAGGAATGAGCGGATCGTCGTCGCCCGCGAGGATTAATGTCGGCTGAC
Source organism: Pseudomonas sp. UMAB-08 (assembly GCF_900095225.1). GTDB lineage: Bacteria > Pseudomonadota > Gammaproteobacteria > Pseudomonadales > Pseudomonadaceae > Aquipseudomonas. The sequence goes on along the minus strand of NZ_LT607426.1, from coordinate 34,135 downwards.
GAATCTTGTGCAGCCAATGGATGCTGGTCCAGCCCATCCCGGCAAACAGCTGCCAGTAATAACCCAGCTTGCCCGACGATCGGACCTTGGCGGCGTGATTAGCGGCCAAGTGAGGATCCCGACGAAAGGCGCCGCCGTAGATTTCTGGCGCGATGCGTATCACATGGGACGGCTGAATATATCGCCGAGGGCTGGCCATCAACCACAGCACGCGAGGCTTGCCCGGCACCATGACCGCACCGGCGGCCGTCGCGGCGAGCACCAGTTTTTTGCAGCGCTCGGGATAGTCGTAGGCGAACTGTTGCGCTAACGCGCCGCCCCACGACACGCCGATCACATTGACCTGGCCGTAATTCAGGTAATCGAGCATCCGCGCGGTCAGCTTGGCCAGCCCGGGAAAGCGGAAGGGGCGACTGGGCGTGGAAGAGCCGCCGACACCCGGCACATCGAAGGCGATCACTTCCATGTCCGGGTCAAGCGCGTCGACGAACGGGAAGACCAGTTCCAGGTTGGCGCCGATGCCATTGAAAATCAGCAGCGGTGTCATATCACCCTTGCCTGGGCGGACGGCCGTGCGGATGGTGTGGCCATCCAGGTCGATGGTACGGAAAACAAACGGTTTCGACATGCGCGGGCCCTATGGGTTAAACCGCTGGCCAAGCCGTCCTGAGCTTTGCCAGATGGGTCGAGGTGATCCTCGTATTACTGCTCGTCACATGACCGCGCGTCGAAGGCTGATGGCACTTCCAGAGACCCATCAGCACCCTGTTTTGTTGTTTAGCGTTCGTGTACGTAAGTGCCCGGTGCAGCTTCGCCGGCCGGGTGTGCTTTGTTGCCGAGCACGCTCGGCGCCTTCTTCAATTTACCTGAGCGCTCGGCTTGCCAGTTTTGCCAGTAAAGCCACCAGGAATCGGTGTGTTTGCTCGAGTTTTCTTGCCACTCTTTGGCATCGACCGGCAGCTCGGGGTTGGTCATGTAGCGTGATTTGGGGTTGCCCGGCGGGTTGAGAATGCTTTGGATATGGCCACTGCTGGACAGTACGAATTCAGTCTTGCCGCCGAATAGACGGGCCGATTTGTAGCACGAGCCCCAGGGCGTGATGTGGTCGTTGGTGCCTGCCAGGCAAAACACATCGCTGGTGACCTGCTTCAGGTCGATCGGCGTGCCGCACACTTCAAGGGCGTTGGCGCGGATCAGCGGGTTGCTCTTGAACATCTCGATCAGGTCGCCATGGAATGCGGCGGGCAGGCGGGTGGTGTCGTTGTTCCAGAACAGGATGTCGAAGACGGGCGGTTCGTTGCCCAGCAGGTAATTGTTGACCCAGTAATTCCAGATCAGGTCATTGGGGCGCATCCAGGCGAAAATCTTGGCCATGTCACGGCCTTCCAGTACGCCCGCCTGATAGGAGTGGCGCTTGGCCGATTCCAGGGTCTTTTCGTCGACAAACAGCGCGACCTCGCTGTCGAGGGTGGTGTCCAGCACGCTGACCAACAACGTCAGGGCATGGACCTTCTGCTCGCCCAGCGCGGCGTAGTGACCGAGCAGCGCAGTGCAGGTAATACCGCCGGAGCAGGCGCCCAGCATGTTGATGTCTTTGCTGCCGGTGATAGCGCGGACCACGTCCACCGCTTCCTTGAGCGCGTCGATGTAGGTCGACAGGCCCCACTCGCGCTGTGCCTTGGTCGGGTTGCGCCAGCTGACGATAAACGTCTGCACGCCACCGCGCAGACAGAAGCGTGCAAGGCTTTTATCCGGGCTCAGGTCGAACACATAGAACTTGTTGATCTGCGGTGGAACGACCAGTAACGGCCGCTCAAGCACCTGTTCGGTAATCGGTTTGTACTGGATCAGTTCGAGCACGTCGTTGCGAAAGACCACTGAGCCTTCGGTGGTGCCGAGGCTCTTGCCGACTTCGAAGGCGTCCATATTGACCTGGCTCGGCATGCCGCCGTTATGCACGAGGTCCTTGGCCAAGTGTGACAACCCATCGAGGAGGCTTTTGCCGCCGGTTTCGAAAAACCGTTTGACCGCAGCCGGGTTGGCGGCGCTGTTGGTCGGCGACATGGCTTCGGTCATCAGATTGATCACAAAGTGACCACGATTAATGTCTTGTTCTGACAGATTGCTGTCACCGATCCAGTCGTGTAATTCCTTGCGCCAGGCCAGGTAGGTCTGTAGATAACGGCGATACAGTGGGTTCTGACTCCAGGCAGGGTCAGCAAATCGACGGTCGTCCCCGGCAGGTTGCAGCCTGGATTTTCCGAGCAGTACATTCTTCAGTTCGATACCGAAATGAGCGACATGCTTGACGCTGTGGAACGGTTGCCTGAGGGCTTGGGTTAGAACCATCCGGGCAGTGGTCAGCAAATCTTTACTTCGCAAGCCAACCACGGGGTTTAGGCCCAGGGTGTTTTCAGAGGCTTGGCGCTGCAAGTCATCGTTGTTCTTGTTACTCATCTACGACGCTCCATTGTCCTGAGACGAGTACCGGACATCCCTGTGGATCAGTGACACAGGCGCCTGCCAGTACTACTGCTCGGGTGACCGATGATGGCTAAACCACATGCTCCCGGCAGGTGTTTGCGCAAAGGTGAGTCCTGCCATTTTCGCGGCAGCAGGATCTCATCTGTTGCGTCATCGCACGCGCCAGCTCTGCACGGATTGAATGCAGGGAACTTGCCAGATCTATTGGTTACCCGAGATTTCAAAAAATCGCAAGCAGGGCCAGCCGTTGGCCTCTGCGAGGAATATTGAAACAAACAGAATTAGAAAGGTCGCCCTAAAAGGTCAGACGGTTGAGCTAGAGCATCAGCTTGATGATTTGCTCGGAGGGGTCGCGGGATTTACCAGCGGCTTTGAGCTCGGCAAGATAATCGGTCCACAGCTGTTCCTGGCGTTGCGCCAATTGGTACAGGTAGTCCCACGTGAACAATCCGCTGTCATGACCGTCGTCGAAGGTCAATTTTAGTGCGTACTGCCCGGCCGGTTCGATTTTGCTCAAGCCCACGCCAAGCTTGCCAAATTGCAGGATCGGTTTGCCATGACCCTGAACCTCGGCCGATGGGGAATGCACCCGCAAAAACTCGGCGCTCAAGTGGTACTCCTCGTCGGGCGCGTATTTCAGCGTCAGGGTTTTCGAGGCTTTGTGCAGATTGATTGCGCTGGGGAGCTTGGTATTAGCCATGAGGTTCAGGGCCGCGAGCGGCCCTGCCGGTTCCAGTTAAGTGCGTTTTAAAGGATATACCGCGAGAGGTCTTCGTCCTTGGCCAGTTCGCCCAGGTGACTGTTGACGTAGTCGGCGTTGATCAGGATGGTCTCTGCATCTTGCGCGCTGGCCAGGTCAGCAGCACTGAAGGACACCTCTTCGAGCAGGCGCTCAAGCAAGGTGTGCAAACGACGCGCACCGATGTTCTCGGTCTTCTCGTTGACCTGCCAGGCAATCTCGGCGATGCGCTTGATGCCGTCGGGCAAGAACTCGATGTTCAGGCCTTCGGTCTTGAGTAGCTCGCGGTATTGCTCGGTCAGCGACGCGTGCGGCTCGCTGAGGATGCGTTCGAAGTCCTGGGGTGTCAGGGCCTTGAGTTCAACGCGAATCGGCAGACGACCTTGCAGTTCAGGCACCAGATCGCTCGGTTTGCTCAGGTGGAACGCGCCGGAAGCAATGAACAGGATGTGGTCGGTCTTGACCATGCCCAGTTTGGTGTTCACGGTGCAGCCTTCGATCAGTGGCAGCAGGTCGCGTTGCACGCCTTCGCGGGACACGTCGACGCCACCGGAATTACCGCGTCTGGCGACCTTGTCGATTTCATCGATGAACACAATGCCGTGCTGCTCAACCGCTTCCAGCGCCTTGGCTTTCAGCTCTTCTTCATTGACCAGACGCCCGGCTTCTTCGTCGCGGACCAGCTTCAGTGCGTCCTTGACCTTGAGCTTGCGGCTTTTCTTTTTGCCCTTGCCCATGTTGGCGAACAGGCTTTGCAACTGGTTGGTCATCTCTTCCATGCCTGGCGGCGCGGAAATATCGACCCCGACGGACTCGGAGACTTCGATCTCGATGTCCTTGTCATCCAGTTGACCTTCACGCAGGCGCTTGCGGAACAGCTGACGGGTATTGGAATCGGTGCTCGGTGCCGCGTCTTCGTTGAAGCCTGCGCGTGCGGGCGGCAGCAGGGCGTCGAGGATGCGCTCTTCGGCAGCGTCTTCGGCGCGGTGGCGGACCTTGGTCATTTCCTGTTCACGCAGGAGCTTGATCGCGGCGTCGGCCAGGTCACGAATGATCGACTCGACGTCGCGGCCGACATAGCCGACTTCGGTGAATTTGGTCGCTTCGACCTTGATGAACGGCGCGTTGGCCAGTTTGGCCAGGCGACGGGCGATTTCGGTTTTACCGACACCGGTCGGGCCGATCATCAGAATGTTTTTTGGCGTGACTTCGACGCGCAGTTCTTCAGGCAACTGCATCCGGCGCCAGCGGTTACGCAAAGCGATGGCGACGGCGCGCTTGGCATCGTCCTGGCCAATGATGTGGCGATTGAGTTCGTGGACGATTTCACGGGGAGTCATAGACATGATAGTGGCGGTCCTCTAGCTGAAAAAAGCGCGCATGGCTGTTTATGCAAACGGCATGGGTAACGGCTTATTCGGCGAGGTCCTGCTCCTCAATGGTGATGTTGTGGTTGGTGAACACGCAGATATCGGCAGCGATGCCCAGTGCGGTTTCGGCAATTTCGCGGGCCGAGAGTTCGGTTTTCATCAGCAGGGCACGGGCGGCAGCTTGAGCGTAGGGGCCGCCGGAGCCCATGGCAATCAGGCCGTCTTCAGGTTCAACGACATCGCCGTTACCCGTGATGATCAGCGATGCATCCTTGTTGGCGACCGCCAGCATGGCTTCGAGGCGGCTCAGGGAGCGGTCGGTGCGCCATTCTTTAGCCAGTTCAACGGCCGCGCGAACCAGATGGCCCTGGTGTTTTTCAAGTTGGCCTTCGAAACGTTCGAAAAGGGTGAAGGCATCGGCGGTGGCTCCGGCGAAACCGGCGATCACTTCGCCGTGATACAGGCGACGCACTTTTTTCGCGTTGCCTTTCATGACGGTATTGCCGAGAGAAACCTGGCCGTCGCCAGCCATGACGACTTTGCCGTTACGGCGCACTGAAACGATGGTGGTCAAGGGAGCGTCTCCACGCAGCGGGGCGAAAATGCCCTAGTGGAAACTCATATGGGGGTGGTGGCTGACATTTCAACCATGGGATGCGTCAGAGGATGAATGGCGATATCTGGATGCGGGCTGTCTGGACAGATCGCTTTCGCGCACGAAACCGCCCCCGCGGAGCGCGGATGATCCACTGGGGGAGTGAACCTATTCGTCAAAGCGGCGTGTCCGACACGCCGCTTTGACCTGGACTACAGGTGGATCACTTACCCTGACGCTGTTGTAACAGCAGATTGCTGAAGCCGCTGCCTGCCAGTTGTTTCTGCGCGATGGTCAGTTGCTCACGGTTGCTGTACGGGCCGACGAGCACCCGGTACCAGATTTCATCCTTCACGGTGCCGGATTCAACCTGCACGGTTTGCCCCAGCAGAATGATCTGCGCCCGGACCTTGTCCGCGTCGGCTTGCTTGCGGAACGAGCCGGCCTGCAAGAAGAACTTCGTCACCGCAGCCGGCTTGGCCACCGGTGGCGCTGGCGGGGGCGTCAGGCCGCTGAGTGCAGCCTGGGCGCGTGCGGTGTCAATCTTCGCCGCTTGCTCAGGCGTGACCGGCGCAACCGGTGCTACGACCGCTGGCAGCGTTTTCTCGGGCACGGCTTCGTTCGGCACGATGACTTCGGATTCCGGCAGCAAGGTGTAGAAGTCGTACTTCGGCTTCGCCGGTGCCTGCGGGCTGGGTGGCGTTTTGTTCGCTTCGGCGATTTTCGCGGCCTTGGCGTCTTCTTTAACCCGCTTGATATCAGTGCTGCCCGGATCGAGCTTCATCAAAAATACGATGAAGGCCCCGACGGACAGGCCAATAGCCAGCCACAACCATCCTGGAATCGGCTTCTTCGCGGGTGCCTGATAACGGCTGGCGCCGCGCTTGGGAGCAGGTTTTTTCTTCGCAGCCAACTTACATACGCTCCAGAGTTTCCAGACCCAAGAGTTCCAGGCCTTGCTTGAGGGTGCGGCCCGTCAGTGCGGTGAGGCGCAGACGGCTTTGCTGTTGTTCCGGGTTCTCGGCACCGAGGATCGGACAGTTCTCGTAGAAACTGGAGAACAGGCCAGCGAGATCATAGATGTAGGCACACAGTACGTGTGGCGTGCCTTTTTCCGCGACGTTGTTCAGGGTTTCGCCAAACTGCGCCAGGCGAGCCGCCAGTTCCTGCTCTTGAGGCGCCTCAAGCACGATATGCCCTTGGCTGATGTCGAACGGCTTGCCCAACTTGCGGAACACACCGGCTACACGGGTGTAGGCGTAGAGCAGGTACGGTGCAGTGTTGCCTTCGAAGCTGAGCATCTGATCGAAGTTGAAGCTGTAGTCGCTGGTGCGATGCTTGGACAGGTCGGCGTATTTCACCGCGCTGATCCCTACTGCATTGGCGATGCTGCGCAATTCGGCTTCAGCGACTTCCGGGTTCTTTTCTTTCACCAGGGTGTAGGCGCGCTCCTGGGCTTCGTCGAGCAGGTCTACCAGCTTGACGGTGCCACCGTCGCGGGTCTTGAACGGACGGCCATCGGCACCGTTCATGGTGCCGAAGCCCATGTGCTCCATGTGCATGCCATTGGTCACGAAACCGGCACGGCGGGCGACTTCGAACACCTGTTGGAAATGCAGGGCCTGACGTTGATCGACGAAGTACAGAGCGCGGTCGGCTTTCAATACATTGCTGCGGTAGCGGATCGCGGCCAGGTCGGTGGTGGCGTACAGATAACCGCCGCCCGCCTTTTGCACGATCACCGGCAGAGGCGTGTCTTCAGCGGTCCTGAACTCTTCAAGGAACACGCACTGGGCGCCATTGCTCTCGACCAGCAGGCCTGCGGCCTTGAGGTCGCTGACCACGTTGGCCAGGTCATCGTTGTAGGCGCTTTCGCCCCTGACATCGGCCGGGGTCAGGTTGACGTTCAGACGGTCGTAAATTGTTTGGCAGTGGGACAGCGATATGTTTTTGAAGCGTTCCCACAGCGCCAGGCATTCCGGGTCACCGGCTTGCAGTTTGACCACCAGGCCCCGGGCGCGCTCGGCAAATTCTTCGGATTCGTCGAAGCGATGCTTGGCCGCACGGTAGAAGTTCTCCAGGTCCGACAACTCATCGCTGGTCGTCGGTTTTTCCTGGAGGTACGCCAGGAGCATGCCGAATTGAGTGCCCCAGTCGCCCACGTGGTTCTGACGAATTACCGTATCACCCAGGAACGCCAGCACATTGGCCACGCCGTCGCCGATAACGGTCGAGCGCAGGTGGCCGACGTGCATCTCTTTGGCCAGGTTGGGCGCGGACAAATCGACCACCACGCGTTGTACAGGACCGACCTTGCGAACTGACAGTTGTGGGTCGATCAGCGCGGCATCGAGACGTGCCGCCAGGGCCTGGGTGTTCTGGAAGAAGTTGAGAAAGCCGGGGCCGGCGATTTCGACCTTGCTGACCTGTGCGTCGGCGGGCAGCGCGGCAACTAGTTTTTCTGCCAGATCGCGGGGTTTCAAACCGGCAGGCTTCGCCAGCATCATCGCGATGTTGCTGGCGAAGTCACCGTGGGTTTTGTCCCGCACGTTTTCCACCTGGATCGCCGGTGTCAGCCCTTCCGGCAGGACGCCTTCGTTGACGAGTTGGGTCAGGGCTTGTTGGATCAACTGGCGAATGGTGTCTTTCATGGTCTTCTCTTTCGACCGCAAGCGCGGCGGCGCCTGGATGCGCTGGTGGAAAAACTGGGCATTATCCGTTGCGAGGGCAGGCTTGCCAACCATGATGGACATGCGGTCTTAAAGATGCCGGCTTTGGCCCTTAATACAAATCCACCGGGTCCACGTCCAGCGACCAGCGTACCTGGCGCCCGCTGGGCATGTTTTCAAGCACCAACAGCCATGCGCTGAGCAATCGATGCAGGGGCGCGCGGGCGCTGGCTTGCAGGAGCAATTGCGCGCGGTAGCGGCCGGCGCGTCGCTCCATCGGCGCCGGGACCGGGCCCAGTAACTCAATGGCGCCCAGATTCATTTCAGCCAGTAAGCGTTCGGCCTCGGCGCAGGCGTTGTCGAGAAAACCTTCGGCCTGTCCCGGCTTGTGCGCTTCGGCGCGCAGCAGCGCCAGGTGCGAGAACGGTGGCAGACCAGCGGCACGGCGTTCGCTCAACGCTTGTTCGGCAAAGGCGAAGTAGCCTTGCTCGGTCAGCTGAATTAACAGAGGGTGGTCGGCCAGATGCGTCTGGATGATCACTTTACCCGGCTCCTCGGCCCGTCCTGCACGCCCTGCGACCTGAACGATCAGCTGCGCCATGCGCTCGCTGGCGCGGAAATCGCCGGAAAACAAACCGCCGTCGGCATCCAGAATCGACACCAGGGTCACGCGGGGGAAGTGGTGCCCTTTGGCGAGCATTTGGGTGCCGACCAGAATGCACGGCTGGCCGCGTTGAATGGTGGCGAACAGCTGGTTCATCGCGTCTTTGCGCGAGGTGCTGTCGCGGTCGACCCGCAGCACGGGGAAGTCCGGGAACAAAATCCCCAGCCGCTCTTCGGCACGCTCGGTGCCCGCACCCACAGGGCGCAGGTCGACCTTGCCGCACGCCGGGCAATGGCGCGGGACACGCTCGACATGGCCGCAATGGTGGCACCGCAACTCGCCGGAACGCTGGTGCACGGTCATGCGCGCATCGCAGCGCGGACATTCCGAGAGCCAGCCGCAGTCGTGGCAAAGCAAGGTCGGCGCAAAGCCGCGACGGTTGAGGAACACCAGGACCTGCTGACCTGCGGCCAGGGTCTGAGCGATGGCTTGCTGCATCGGTCCGGAAATACCGCTGTCCAGTGGCCGGCTCTTCACGTCCAGCCGCAGGAAGCGCGGCTGTTGCGCACCGCCCGCGCGTTGGTTCAGGCGCAGCAGGCCATAGCGCCCGGTGTAGGCGTTGTGCAGGCTTTCCAGAGATGGCGTGGCTGAGCCGAGCACAATCGGAATGTTTTCCTGCCGGGCCCGGACCAACGCTAGGTCGCGGGCGTGGTAGCGCAGACCTTCCTGCTGTTTATAAGAGCCGTCGTGCTCTTCATCAATAATGATCAGGCCGGGATTCTTCATTGGCGTGAACAGCGCGGAGCGGGTGCCGATAATAATGTCGGCCTCGCCGTCGCGCGCCGCCAGCCAGGCATCCAGTCGATCCCGGTCATTGACCGCCGAGTGCACCAGAGCGATACGTGCGTTGAAACGCTGCTCGAAGCGCGCCAGCGTTTGCGGGCCGAGGTTGATCTCCGGGATCAACACCAGCGCCTGCTTGCCGGCTTCGAGGGTTTCGCGGATCAGCTGTAAATAGACTTCGGTTTTGCCGCTGCCGGTAACACCTGCCAGCAGAAACGCATGAAAGGTGTCGAAGCCGGCACGAATGGCCTCGTACGCAGCGCGTTGTTCGGGGTTGAGTGGCAACTCGGGTTGCGCCAGCCAGCGCTCATGGCGTTCGCTCGGCGCATGGCGGCGCACTTCGACCTTGACCATGTCCTTGGCCAGCAACAGGTTCAGGCTTTCCCGGTTGAGCATCAGTTTGCTGAGTAACTGATTGGCCACGCCATGCGGATGCTGGGCGAGGGTGGTCAGGGCCTCACGCTGTTTCGGTGCGCGGGCGATGCGCGGGTCATCGAGTCTGGCGCCGGGAGCCACTTGCCAGAATCGTTCCTGACGCGCTTCAGCGGGTTCGCCCTGGCGCAGCAGCACCGGCAAGGCCCAGCTCAAGGTGTCGCCGAGGCTGTGTTGGTAATACTGCGATGTCCACAGGCACAGCTTGAACAGCGAAGGCGGCAGCGGCGGATGCTCATCGAGGATGGCCACGGCCGGTTTGAGTTTTTCAGCCGGGACTTCACTGTGGTCAGTGATTTCCACCAGAATGCCAATCATCTCGCGGCGACCGAACGGCACACGCACGCGCATGCCGGGCTGTAACGCACTGCGCAGCACCCCGGCGGGTGCGCGGTAGTCGAATAAGCGTCTGAGCGGCGAGGGCAGAGCGAGGCGCAAAATGGCGTCGGGCACGCGGAGGGTTCTCTGTAACGGTCTGTGACGAAGCGGCGATCTTAGCAGACGACCGGTTTTAACGTTCGCTTGCGTCGTTGGCGATGTCTGGTAGTATCCGCAGCCTAATTACGTGCGGTGTTCAACAATAGTGTTGCGCGGCGGCACGCTAGCCCGGAGAAGTACCCATGAAAGCTGATATTCATCCAGTTTACGAAGCCATTGTCGCAACTTGCAGCTGCGGCAACGTGATCCACACTCGCTCCAACCTCGCCAAGCCATTGAGCCTTGACGTGTGCAACGAGTGCCACCCGTTCTACACCGGCAAGCAGAAGACTCTTGATATCGGCGGCCGTGTCGACAAGTTCAAATCGCGTTTCGGTGCTTTCGGCGCAGCCAAAGCTCCTGAAGCTGCTGCTGAGTAAGACTGGCCGTTCTGGAAGGTCCATTGGACTACTCCAGGCTGCTTAAAAAGGCGTCCCTCGCGGGCGCCTTTTTTATGTCCGCGATTTGGCTGACGGCAGCCCAGGCCTTGTGCCCGGCACCCGACTCCCTGCCCGTATTTGCGGTCCAGCGGGTCGTGGACGGCGACACCCTGCGCCTGAGCGATGGCCGCAGTGTGCGGATGATTGGACTGAATGCGCCTGAGACCGGCAAGAAAGGTCGTTCCGCCGAGCCTTTTGCCGAAGCTGCCAAGCGCCGCCTGCAACGTCTGGTCGACGAAAACGATGGCCGGGTCAGTCTGCAGGTGGGTCAAGAGCCCAAGGATCATTACGGCCGTACGCTGGCCAACGTCTATGGCCGTCAGGGCGAAAACCTTGAGGCGCAGTTGTTGGCCGAGGGTTTGGCCTATCAAGTGGTGATCGCCCCCAATGTCGCCTTGCTCGACTGCCAGCAGCGGGCGGAGCGTAGTGCGCGTCAGGCTGGGCTAGGGGTGTGGCGCACGTCGCCGGTACAGGCGGTCGGACACATCAATAACGGCGGCTTTGCCCTGATCTCCGGACAGGTCAGTGACGTGCAGCGCAATGCTGGCGGCGTGTGGATTGAATTGCAGGGCTCGTTGGTGTTGCGGATCGCGCCGAACCTGGTGAGTCAGTTCGACGTCTCTCGGCTGGAGCGCCTTAAAGGCCGGACCCTCGAAGCGCGTGGTTGGGTGATTGATCGTTCGCGTCGTGGCGGGCTCAAGTCCGGGCAGGCGCGCTGGATGTTGCCCATTACTCATCCCGCGATGCTGAATTTTCTCGATCAATAGAAAGTGTGGACAGTTCGCTTGTTCAATTGTGGACAGTCCTTGCCTTGTGTTCCGCACCCCTTGGCGTAAAGTCGTAGAGGCCGGGCCTTGACAGAAGTGACTAGTCAGTCTTGTGAGGACTTTCCTTCTTGCGTATCCTCGGCGGTCCGTCAGTCCAACAGTAAAAAAGCGGAATGCCCACATGTCAGATTTGAAAACTGCCGCTCTCGAATATCATGCCAAGCCTCGCCCCGGGAAACTGAGTGTCGAGATAACCAAGCCTACCGCCACTGCTCGCGACCTGGCCCTGGCTTACAGCCCTGGCGTTGCCGAGCCGGTGCGCGAAATTGCCCGTGATCCTGAACTTGCCTATAAGTACACCGGCAAGGGTAATCTGGTCGCGGTCATTTCCAACGGCACCGCCATTCTTGGCTTGGGTGACCTTGGTCCATTGGCTTCCAAGCCAGTGATGGAAGGTAAAGGCTTGCTGTTCAAGCGTTTCGCAGGGATCGACGTTTTCGATATCGAAGTCGATGCAGAAAGCCCACAAGCGTTCATCGACACCGTCAAGCGCATCTCCATCACCTTTGGCGGCATTAACCTTGAAGACATCAAGGCGCCAGAGTGCTTCGAGATCGAGAAAGCACTGATCGAACAATGTGACATTCCGGTGTTCCACGATGACCAGCACGGCACGGCGATTGTTACCGCGGCCGGCATGATCAACGCATTGGAAATCGTCGGCAAAAGCCTGGACAGCGCCCAAATCGTTTGCCTGGGCGCAGGCGCAGCAGCCATTTCCTGCATGAAGTTGCTGGTGAGCATGGGTGCGAAGATCGAAAACATCTTCATGGTCGACCGTACTGGCGTGATTCACTCCGGCCGTAACGATCTGAACCAGTACAAAGCCGTGTTCGCCCACACGACTGAAAAACGCACACTGTCCGACGCCCTCAAGGGTGCTGATGTGTTCGTGGGTCTGTCCGGTCCGAACCTGCTGAGCGCTGATAACCTGAAGCTGATGGCCAAGGATCCGATTGTGTTCGCGTGCTCGAACCCGGACCCGGAAATCGCGCCAGAACTGGCTCATGCCACTCGCGATGACGTGATCATGGCCACTGGCCGTTCGGACTACCCGAACCAGGTCAACAACGTATTGGGCTTCCCGTTCATCTTCCGTGGCGCACTGGATGTTCGTGCAAAGCGTATCAACGAAGAGATGAAAATCGCTGCCGCCCACGCCCTGCGTAAACTGGCCAAGCTGCCGGTGCCTCAGGAAGTGTGCGACGCGTATGGTGGTATCAAGCTGGAATTCGGTCGTGAGTACATCATTCCGAAACCAATGGATGCGCGCCTCTTGGGTGTGATCTCCGATGCCGTGGCTAAAGCCGCCATCGAAACCGGCGTAGCCACCCTGCCGTATCCGAAGAACTACCCGCTCAAGAGCGTCGATGACGTTTTCAACGGCTAAGTCCTGGTAGCGATCCACAAAAAACCCTGCAGCGATGCAGGGTTTTTTTGTGGGTGAGAATCCTGACGATCATCTGTGGGAATGAGTCAATTCCCATTCCCTGTAGGAGCGGGCTTGCCCGCGATCAGCCTGACTCGGTGTGTCAGGCGGGCCGCCATCGCGGCGGGACGCGTAGTTGCAAGCCCGCTCCTACAGAGTGATGGGGGCGTCAGAACAGATCGATGGGCGCCGATTCGTCCGCAGGTAGCGGGCTGTTAGGTGCATTCCCGCCGCCCACTTCGTTCACGCTGGGTGGCGTGTCTTCGCTTTTGAACAGCTCGAAGTACGCGTTGGGCGTGCTTGGTGTCGCGGCGCGGCCACTGACCGGGTCGACTCGCAGGCTGAGGATGCCTTCCGGTTCGGCCTGGACATGCGGTGGTTTGTCTTTCAAGGCGGCGCTCATGTAGTTCATCCAGATCGGCAGGGCGACCGTGCCGCCGAATTCCTGGCGACCCAGGCTTTCCGGCTGATCGAAGCCGGTCCAGACGCTGGTGATGTAGTCCGCGTTGTAACCGGTGAACCAGGCGTCTTTAGACTCGTTGGTCGTACCGGTCTTGCCAGCGATGTCGGGGCGGTTCATCGACAGGGCACGGCGGCCGGTACCGCGCTTGATTACGTCCTGCAGCATGCTGTTGAGGATGTAGGTGGTGCGGCCATCGACGATGCGCTCGGCGACGGCTGGCGCCTGTGGCTCGTTGGTCGTTGAGGCCGTTGAGGTCGACGAGGCGGGCACCACGCTCGGGCTTTCATTGACGGCAAAGGTAGCGGTGTTGGCCGCGGGTTTGGCGTCATTGGCCGGTACGCTCGGCGGATTGGCGACGAACAGGGTCGCGCCGTCACGGTTTTCGATGCGCTGGATCAGGTACGGGCTGATCTTGTAACCGCCGTTGGCGAAGGTGCTCCAGCCAGTGGCGACTTCCATCGGCGTCAGCGTTGCAGTCCCCAGGGCCAGCGACAGGTTGCGTGGCAGGTCCTGCTTGTTGAAGCCGAAGCGCGTGATGTAGTTGATCGCGGTGTCGATGCCCAGGCCTTGCAGCAGGCGGATGGACACCAGGTTGCGCGACTTGTACAACGCTTCGCGCAAACGGATCGGGCCGAGGAAGGTATTGGTGTCGTTTTTCGGACGCCAGACCTTGTCCAGGTACTCATCGACGAACACGATAGGCGCGTCGTTGACCAGGCTGGCGGCGGTGTAGCCGTTGTCCAGCGCGGCGCTATACAGGAACGGCTTGAAGCTCGAGCCCGGTTGACGCTTGGCCTGCATGGCGCGGTTGTAATTGCTCTGTTCGAAAGCAAAGCCGCCGACCAGCGCACGAATCGCACCATTTTGGGGGTCCAGCGACACCAGTGCGCTTTGCGCTGCCGGGGTCTGGCTGAACTTCAGGCTACCGTCCCCTTGGCGCTGTACCCGGACCAGATCGCCCACTTGCGCGACATCGGATGGCTGCAGTGGGCGTGCACCCAGGCTGTTCGTATTAAGGAACGGTCGGGCCCACTTCATGCTGTCCCAGGATACGGTTTCTTCTTTTTCGCCGTTGCGGGTCAGCACATGCAGGCCGGCTTTATCGACTTGAGTGACAATCGCCGGCTCAAGGCCGCTGATGGAGCGCTGTTTGGTCAGCTCCAGCGCCCATGCATCACGGGTTTTTCCGGGTAGACGGCTTTCCGGGCCACGATAGCCGTGACGCTGGTCATAGCTGATCAAGCCTTCCTGGACGGCGGTGTTTGCATTTTCCTGAAGATTGCTGGGTACCGTAGTGGTGACGCGGAAACCTTCCGTGTACGCTTCGCTGCCATAACGGCCGACCATTTCGGCGCGGGCCATTTCGGCGATATAGGGCGCGTTTACTTCCGGGCTCTGGACGTGATAGCTGGCGTTGATGGGTTCGGCCAGGGCGACGTCATAGGCGCTCTGATCGATCTTGCCCAATTTGTGCATGCGCCCCAGAATCCAGTCGCGACGCTCTTTGGCTCGCACAGGGTTGGCCAGTGGGTTGAAGCGCGAAGGGGCTTTGGGCAGACCGGCGATCATCGCCATCTGTGCAATGCTCAGGTCGCGGATCGATTTGCCGTAATACACTTGCGCCGCGGCTTCGATGCCGTAAGCGCGGTTGCCCAGGTAGATCTTGTTGACGTACAGCTCAAGGATTTCGTCCTTGCTCAGTTCGCGCTCGATCTGCAGGGCCAGAAGGATTTCGTTGGTTTTTCGGGAAAAGCTTCTTTCGCTGGTCAAAAAGAAGTTTTTCGCGACTTGCATGGTGATCGTGCTGCCGCCGGACTGGATATGGCCGCTCTTCACCAGTTGGGAGGCGGCGCGCATCAGGCTGCTGGGGTCAACGCCGTAGTGATTGGCGAAGTTGTCATCTTCTGCCGATAACAGGGCGTTAATGAAATTGGGTGGAATGTCGGCGAAGCGGATAGGGGAGCGGCGCATTTCGCCAAACTCAGCAATCAACTTGCCATCGCTGCTGAAAACCCGCAGCGGAATTTGCAATTGGATGCTTCTCAGCGACTCGACGGAAGGCAGGCCCGGGCTGAGGTACAAGAATGCACCGCTCAAAACGAGCAGCAGCCCGCAGAACACAGCGACGAATGACCACCAGAAAAACTTCAGCAGGCGTATCAAGGCTTTTGGATTTCCAGATAAAAGAATGGGTTAAGCGCAGGCATCTACAAATGAACACGGTTTGAAGCTTGGCTTTACGAAAAAATGCTCGGGCATTATAAGCATTTTTCGTGTCGGAGCGTGATTTGCGCTACTGTCAAGGCGGCTGGCACAGACATTGGACACTCAATAATCCGTAAGTGACGGAAACTCATAGGGAATCGGTTGTGTTCGAACTCTTCAGTAAGAAGGCCAATGCCCTTCTAGGGATCGATATTAGCTCCACCTCGGTAAAACTCCTTGAATTGAGTCGTTCCGGCACTCGCTACAAAGTTGAGTCCTACGCGGTCGAACCGCTACCCGCCAACGCTGTAGTCGAAAAAAATATCGCCGATCTCGACGGGGTTGGTCAGGCATTGTCACGGGTGTTGGTCAAGGCCAAGACGAATGTCAAAAGCGTCGCCGTGGCGGTGGCCGGCTCTGCCGTGATCACCAAGACCATCGAGATGGACGCTGGCCTGTCGGACGATGACATGGAAAGTCAGCTCAAGATTGAAGCTGATCAGTACATTCCGTATCCCCTTGAAGAAGTCGCCATCGATTTTGAAGTGCAGGGCTACTCGGCGCGCAACCCCGAGCGTGTTGAAGTCCTGCTCGCCGCCTGCCGCAAGGAAAACGTAGAGGTTCGCGAAGCCGCCCTGGCGCTGGCGGGCCTCAATGCCAAGGTCGTGGATGTCGAAGCGTATGCGCTGGAGCGCGCTTTCGGCCTGCTCTCTGCGCAGTTGGGCAACGATCACGAGCAACTGACCGTGGCCGTGGTCGACATCGGCGCCACCATGACCACCTTGAGCGTGCTGCACAATGGCCGGATTATTTACACCCGCGAGCAATTGTTCGGCGGCCGTCAACTGACCGAAGAAATTCAGCGTCGTTATGGCCTGGCGGTAGAAGAAGCGGGCCTGGCGAAGAAGCAGGGCGGTCTGCCGGATGACTATGTCAGCGAGGTGCTGCAGCCGTTCAAGGATGCCGTGGTTCAGCAAGTTACCCGCTCGTTGCAGTTCTTTTTTGCGGCCGGTCAGTACAACACCGTGGATTACATCATGCTGGCGGGCGGTACCTCCTCGCTCGCAGGCCTGGACCATTTGATTCAGCAACGCCTGGGCACGCCCACGCTGGTGGCCAATCCGTTCGCCGACATGGCGCTGAGCAGCAAGGTCAACGCGGGGGCGCTGGCCAGTGATGCTCCGGCCTTGATGATTGCCTGTGGTCTGGCGCTAAGGAGCTTCGACTAATGGCACGGATCAACCTGTTACCGTGGCGCGAACAGCTCCGCGAAGAGCGAAAGAAGCGTTTTCTGACGGCGCTTGTCGGGGTGTTGATCATTGCCGTCGGCGTGATCTTCCTCGGCGATCAATACATCAGCAATGCGGTCGACCACCAAGTGGCACGCAACGCGTATGTGCAGAAAGAAATTGCCCTGCTCGATGACCGGATTAAAGAAATCAGCGAGTTGAAGGCGCGGCGCAAGCAATTGCTGGAACGGATGAAAATCATCCAGGACCTGCAAGGCAATCGGCCGATCATCGGACGAATTTTCGATCAGTTGGCGCGTACCTTGCCTGATGGCGTGTATTTCTCTGACGTAAAAATGACCGGCAAGATTATTAGCATCAGCGGCGCCGCTGAATCGAACAACCGTGTTTCGGATCTGCTGCGTAACCTCGACGCCTCTGATTGGCTCGAGGCGCCAAGCCTCAACGAGGTCAAGGCCACTACGGCGGGTGCGGTCGATCAGGCAAACACCTTCCAGTTATCGGTGCGTCAGACCCAACCCATGGTTGAAGGGGCCAAGCCATGAACCCAAAGGAATGGCTGGACAGCCTGCGCAAGATAGACATCAACGATCTGGACCTGAATAACCTTGGCTCATGGCCAGCGGCGGTCAAATCCATCGCCGGGGCGATGGTGTTGATCATTGTCCTGGCGCTGGGCTACAACTTTTACCTCAAAGACTTGCTGGATCAGCTCGACCAGTCGCGAGCGACCGAAGTTTCGCTCAAAGAGCAATTTGCGACGAAGGCTTTCAAGGCCGCGAACCTGGACGCCTACAAGGCGCAGATGACGGAAATGCAGACGTCCTTCGGCGCACTGTTGCGGCAACTGCCCAGCGACACGGAAGTCCCGGGGTTGCTCGAAGACATCACTCGCACCGGTCTGGGCAGTGGCCTTGAGTTCGAAGAGATCAAATTGCTGCCGGAAGCGGCTCAGCAGTTCTATATCGAGTTGCCGATCCAAATCACAGTGGTCGGCGCCTATCACGACCTCGCGACCTTTGTCAGTGGCGTGGCCAGCCTGCCGCGCATCGTGACTCTGCATGATTTCGAGATCAAACCTGTGGAGCCTGGGAATACGCAAAAGCTGCGCATGAGCATTCTGGCCAAGACCTACCGTTATAACGATAAAGGGCTGCAGCAATGAGGGCCGCTCGACTGTTGTGCATGAGTGTGGCTTTGATCGGCCTGTCTGGTTGCGATAACGGCAATCAGTTTGGCGACTTGCAGACCTACATGGATGAAGTACGTGCGCGCCCCACGGGCGTCATTGAGCCATTGCCAAAGTTTCGCCCTTACGAAGCCTTCACCTACAGCGCCGCCACACTGCGTAGCCCGTTCCAGCCGCCCGTCAAGATTGATCTGGTCCGCCGGCAGAAGGGCTCGCAGCAGGTCAAGCCGGATGAAACACGGGTCAAGCAGTTCCTCGAAGGTTTCAATATCGAGCAATTCGAAATGGTCGGCACGATGGCCAACGACTCGGGGACCTTTGCCCTGATGCACGGTGGCGGTGGTGTGTACCGCATGAAAGTCGGTGATTATCTGGGGCGCAATCATGGGCGCATCGTTTCAATCAGCGACTCGCAGGTCGATGTCGTCGAAATAGTGCCTGATGGCGAGGGTGCATGGCTTGAACGGCCGCGCAGCATTTCCCTCAAGGAACGCTCATGAGCGGAATGTGCGAACACGCAGTATTGCCGAGCGCAGTAGTTTTCACTCGTCCGGAGACGGACGGGGCCAACATTTACAACACCCTCGGGTCAGCACAACGGAAATTGATAATGACTAGGATTTTCTCGGTTGTCGGCATTTCGCTATGGATAGCGATGGTTTCGCCGATGCTCCAGGCGGCTAACTTGAAAGCTCTGGATGTCGCCGCTTTGCCAGGAGATCGGGTCGAGTTGAAGCTGACCTTCGACGGCCCAATCCCCGCGCCGCGTGGCTATACCACTGAGCAGCCCGCGCGAATTGCTCTGGATTTGCCCGGTGTGACCAGCCAGCTGGCGACCAAAAGTCGCGATTTGGGCGTGGGCAATGCTCGCAGTGTGGTGGTCGTCGAGGCCAAAGACCGCACGCGGGTCATTATTAATATGACGGTGCTTGCGCCCTACAGCTCGCGGGTCGAGGGCAATAACCTGTTCGTGGTCGTGGGTCAGGGCGCAGCCTCTGCTCAGGGGACCAAGCCAGGCGCGGCACCCACGGTTGCACGGGTTTCAGTTCCGGCCGCAACACCTGTCAGGCCCTATGTCGCCGTGGGCAAAGCGATCAAGAACATCGATTTCCAGCGCGGTGAGCTGGGTGAAGGTAACGTCATTATCGAACTGAGTGATCCGGGCATTGCTCCGGACATTCAGGAACAGGGTGGCAAAATCCGGGTGAATTTCGCGAAAACCCAGCTGCCGGACCCCTTGCGCGTTCGGTTGGACGTCAAGGATTTCGCCACACCTGTGCAGTTCGTCAATGCCAGCGTAGCGGGTGACAAGGCTAGTATCAGTATCGAGCCGATCGGCGCGTTTGATTATTCGGCCTATCAGACTGATAACAAACTGACCATCAGCGTGCGGCCGTTGACGTCCGAAGACCTGGATCGCCGAAACGCAGACAAACCGATCTATACCGGGGAAAAGCTGTCGCTGAACTTTCAGGACATCGATGTTCGCTCGGTCCTGCAACTGATCGCCGATTTTACCAACCTCAATCTGGTGGCCAGTGACACCGTGCAGGGCGGGATTACCTTGCGCTTGCAGAACGTGCCGTGGGATCAGGCGCTGGATCTGGTACTGAAAACCAAAGGCCTGGATAAACGCAAGATCGGCAATGTCCTGTTGGTCGCGCCTGCGGATGAAATCGCTGCTCGCGAACGTCAGGAACTCGAGTCGATGAAGCAGATTGCCGAGTTGGCGCCGTTGCGCCGCGAGCTGCTGCAAGTGAATTACGCCAAGGCGGCCGACATCGCCAAGCTGTTCCAGTCGGTGACCAGCGCTGAGACGAAGGCCGATGAGCGCGGCTCGATCACCGTTGATGACCGGACGAACAACATCATTGCCTACCAGACTCAGGACCGTCTTGATGAGCTGCGCAGGATCGTTTCGCAGCTTGATATCCCTGTGCGTCAGGTGATGATTGAGGCGCGTATCGTCGAGGCCAACGTCGATTACGACAAGGCGCTGGGCGTACGCTGGGGCGGTTCGAGCAATCGCAGCGGTGGCAGCAATGCGACCGTCGGCGGCAAAGGCACGGTGACAGGCGCCAATGGTGTCGTCACTAACTCCAACTCACCTTTCGTCGATCTGGGCGCTGCCAATGCGACGTCCGGCATCGGTATCGCTTTCGTGACCGATAACGTGCTGCTGGACCTTGAGTTGAGCGCCATGGAGAAAACCGGTAACGGTGAGATCGTGTCCCAGCCCAAGGTCGTGACCTCCGACAAAGAGACTGCGAAGATCCTCAAAGGTACTGAAGTCCCGTATCAGGAAGCCAGTTCCAGTGGCGCGACGTCGGTGTCTTTCAAAGAGGCGTCGCTGTCCCTGGAGGTGACGCCGCAGATCACCCCTGATAACCGCATTATCATGGAGGTCAAGGTCACCA
Source organism: Pseudomonas sp. UMAB-08 (assembly GCF_900095225.1). GTDB lineage: Bacteria > Pseudomonadota > Gammaproteobacteria > Pseudomonadales > Pseudomonadaceae > Aquipseudomonas. Next base: position 13,702 of record NZ_LT607426.1, on the reverse strand, counting down.
AGGATGAGCCGGATTACATCAATACCGTGCTGGGTGTACCGCCAATCAAGAAAAACGAAGTCAACGCCAAGGTGCTGGTGGCCGACGGTGAAACCATCGTCATTGGCGGTGTTTTCTCTAATACGCAGAGTAAAATCGTCGACAAGGTGCCATTTCTTGGCGATGTGCCGTATGTTGGCCGGCTTTTCCGGCGTGACGTTGTTTCAGAGAAGAAATCCGAGCTGCTGGTATTCCTGACTCCGCGTATCATGAACAACCAGGCGATTGCTGTGAGTCGTTGATTCTGTGCGAAATTTGATACTTGTTGGACCGATGGGGGCGGGCAAAAGCACCATCGGTCGCTTGCTGGCCAAAGAGCTGCGACTGCCGTTCAAAGATTCCGACAAGGAAATTGAACTGCGTACCGGCGCCAATATCCCGTGGATTTTCGATAAGGAAGGCGAGCCGGGCTTTCGCGACCGCGAGCAGGCGGTGATTGCTGAGCTGTGCGAATCCGACGGTGTCGTGTTGGCGACCGGTGGCGGGGCAGTGATGCGCAGTGAAAACCGTCAGGCGCTGCATGCCGGAGGGCGTGTGGTGTATTTGCACGCCTCGGTCGAGCAGCAGGTCGGGCGTACAGCCCGCGATCGCAATCGGCCATTGCTGCGTAACGCCGACCCGGCGCGGGTATTGCGCGACCTGCTGGCAATCCGTGATCCGCTCTACCGGGAAATCGCCGATCTTGTGGTGGAAACCGATGAGCGGCCGCCGCGGATGGTGGTGCTGGATATCCTCACGCGGTTGGCCGAGCTTGCTCCTCGTTAATGTGCGCGTTGAAATGCGCTATCCTCCGGCACACAAAGGCAGCGCCGCAGCGTGGCGTAAGGCCATGATTTTATAACCAGAATTCAGCGATGGCGCGACACGCGCACTTGTTAAACAACGTGGGGACACATGCAGACACTTAAGGTCGAGCTTGGCGAGCGAAGCTACCCGATTCACATTGGCGAAGGCTTGTTGGATCGGCTTGATCTGCTGGCGCCGCACATCGCCGGACGACAAGTGGCGATTGTTTCCAATGCGACTGTCGCGCCCCTCTACCTTGAGCGATTGACCCGCACGTTGAGCACTTACAACGTGCTGCCCGTGGTGCTTCCCGATGGCGAAGCCTTCAAAAACTGGGAAACCCTGCAAACCATTTTCGATGCCTTGCTCACCGCTCGGCATGACCGTCGCACCACCGTTATCGCCTTGGGTGGCGGGGTGGTTGGCGACATGGCCGGTTTTGCTGCGGCCTGCTATCAGCGCGGCGTGGATTTCATCCAAGTGCCCACCACCTTGTTGTCCCAGGTGGATTCGTCGGTGGGTGGCAAGACCGGAATCAACCATCCGCTGGGCAAGAACATGGTCGGCGCCTTCTATCAGCCCAATGTGGTGCTGATTGATACGGCGACGCTCAATACCCTGCCTGCGCGGGAGTTGTCGGCGGGGCTGGCTGAGGTCATCAAGTACGGCCTGATCTGCGATGAGCCTTTCCTGACCTGGCTGGAAGAAAACGTCGATCAGTTGCGGTCCCTTGATCAGGCGGCCCTGACGGTTGCAATCGAGCGCTCCTGTGCGGCCAAGGCTGCGGTGGTTGGTGCCGATGAGCGTGAGACGGGTGTGCGCGCGACGCTTAACCTGGGTCACACCTTTGGCCACGCTATCGAAACCCACATGGGTTATGGCGTCTGGCTGCACGGTGAAGCCGTGGCGGCGGGTACGGTGATGGCGCTTGAGATGTCTGCGCGCCTCGGCTGGATCACCGAGCAGGAACGTGATCGTGGTATTCGCCTGTTCCAGCGCGCCGGGCTGCCCGTCGTGCCGCCAGAAGAGATGACCGAGGATGACTTCCTCGAACACATGGCAATTGACAAGAAGGTGATCGATGGTCGCTTGCGCCTGGTCTTGCTGCGGCGGATCGGCGAAGCCGTTGTGACTGCCGATTATCCAAAAGAAGTATTACAGGCCACGCTGGGAGCGGACTACCGCGCCTTGGTGGATCAGCTTAGAGGTTAATGAAAATCCATGACTAGTTTGCACGCCGACGAGGCCTTCCTCGGCCATTACCAGTTGAGTCATGACCCCTTTGCGACGCGGGTACCTGGCTTCAAGTTCTTCCCGGCCCAGCGCAAACCCGTGCTCGGTCAGCTTCATCACCTGGCGCGCTATAGCCAGTTGCTGCTTGTAGTGACTGGTCCGCAAGGTAGCGGTAAAACGTTGCTGCGCCAGGCGCTGGTCGCCAGTACCAACAAGCAATCGGTGCAGAGTGTCGTGGTTTCTGCGCGTGGCGCCAGCGACGCTGCGGGTGTCATGCGTCAAGTCGCTCAGGCCCTGAACGTGGCTCAGCCGGAAATGCGCGCGATCCTGTCTCAGGTCGTGCAATTGGCGCTGACCGGACAGGAGGTCTATTTATTGGTGGACGACGCCGAACAACTCGGCGAATCCGCACTCGAAGCTTTGCTCGGGTTGGCAGCAGGTACGCCTGAAGGTCGCCCGCATGTGTTCCTGTTCGGCGAGTCGTCATTGATCGACCGTCTGGAGCAGCTCAGCGCCGAGGAAGAACGATTTCACGTCATTGAGCTGCAACCGTACACCGAAGAAGAAACCCGCGAGTACCTGGCTCAGCGCCTGGACGGTGCAGGTCAAGGCATCGAGCTGTTCACGGCTGATCAGATCACCGATATTCATGAACGCTCAGATGGTTGGCCGGGCGCGATCAACCAGGTCGCCCGCGATGCAATGATCGAAGCGATGATCGCCAGCCGCACTGCGGTCAAGCGTCCAAGTATGGGGTTCAAAATGCCGAAGAAACATGTGTTGGCTTTGGGTGCAGTAGTCGTGGTCGGGATACTGGCCGCATGGTTGATGCCAGGCCGGAGCAGTAACAACAGCGCCACCGCGCCCGCAACGCCGCCGGCGAATGCGCAAGCACAACTGCCGTTGGGTCAGGGGCAGCCGACTGCTCAGCAATCGAATAATCAGGGCGGTCCGGCCATTGAGTTTGCTGGTAACTCGCAGCCGATGCCTTTGCCGCTGGTAGGTAAATCGCAACCCGTCATGCGTGGGCCATTGGCCGAAGCAGCGGGCAATACAGAGGATGATGAGCCGGGTCCCGCTGGCGGCACCTCGCTTCAGCCGCCTACCGTCACCACCACGGCTCCGCCAGTGGGTGTGCCGGCAGGTCCGGCACCGACTCCAGCGCCAGCCCGTCCGGCTGCAGCTGTTGCCGCCGCCAAGCCTGTAGCGCCAGTCGTCAAGCCAGCGCCCGTTCAGGTTGCGACAGCCAAGCCAGCGCCAAAAGTAGCGGAAAAACCTGCCGCCGCCTCCGCGCCAGCGTCGGGTGGTAGCTGGTACGCCAGTCAGCCGTCAGGCCACTATGTCGTGCAAATTGTGGGTACCAGCTCGGAAGCCGCTGCCCAGGCAATCGTTAAAGAGAACGGTGGCGAGTACCGGTATTTCAAGAAAAATCTGCAAGGCAAACCGCTGTACGTGGTGACCTACGGTAACTTTTCTGACCGCGCTGCTGCCCTTGCAGCCATCAAGGTATTGCCAGCCAAGGTTCAGGCTGGTAAACCTTGGCCTCGTACTGTCGCCAGCGTCCAACAGGAACTGGCTGCAACGCACTGAAGTCGCAGCGGCCTTATCCAGGCCGCTTGCACTGCTCCCCCGGAATATCGCATGTGCGTGCTGCTTTCGAGCAGCGCGCCTTGTGGTGTCTGCGTCCCAGACGTCATAAATGTTCCTGGGCTCGCAGGCCGGGCTCGTAAAAATGTTTTGACTAGCACATTATCTGGCTTTAAACCTTTCATTAATGCGACATAGATTTACGGCTGTTGGTCGTTAAGTTTGTGAGCTTTTGTGTCGGTGTGTACAATGACCTCCCTTTTGCCCCCGCAAAGCTGGCATACGTTCGGCGCGGTTGGTAAGTGGTTGAATTGAAAAGAAATTTGCCTCGACAAGAGGCAGCCTGGTGAGAAAGTGTCTATGAAAGCAGGTCTGTACCATCCAGATGAATTCAAGGATAACTGTGGTTTCGGCCTGATTGCGCACATGCAAGGCGAACCCAGTCATAACCTGTTGCAAACGGCTATCGAAGCCCTGACCTGCATGACCCACCGTGGTGGGATCAACGCTGACGGCAAGACCGGCGACGGCTGTGGCCTGCTGATACAGAAGCCGGATGCATTCCTGCGCGCAATGGCCAACGAACACTTCGGTATCGACCTGCCCAAGCAGTACGCCGTCGGCATGGTGTTCTTCAACCAGGACACCGCCAAGGCAGAAGCTGCGCGCGAGAACATGAATCGCGAAATCCAGGCTGCGGGCCTGCAACTGATCGGTTGGCGCAAAGTGCCGATCGACACCAGCGTACTCGGCCGCCTGGCCCTGGAACGCCTGCCGCAAATCGAGCAGGTGTTCATCGGTGGCGAAGGCCTGAGCGATCAACAGTTCGCGATCAAACTGTTCAGCTCCCGTCGCCGTTCGTCGGTGTCCAACGCCGCGGACAGCGATCACTACATCTGCAGTTTTTCGCACAAGACCATCATCTACAAAGGCTTGATGATGCCGGCCGACCTGACGGCCTTCTATCCGGACCTCAGTGACGAACGCCTGAAAACCGCGATTTGTGTGTTCCACCAGCGTTTCTCCACCAACACCTTGCCGAAATGGCCGCTGGCTCAGCCGTTCCGTTTTCTTGCCCACAACGGCGAGATCAACACCATCACTGGCAACCGCAACTGGGCGCAGGCCCGTCGCACCAAGTTTGCCAACGAGTTGATCCCCGATCTGGAAGAGCTCGGCCCGTTGGTCAACAGCGTGGGCTCCGACTCCTCGAGCATGGACAACATGCTTGAGCTGATGGTCACCGGCGGTATCGACCTGTTCCGTGGCGTGCGCATGCTTATTCCGCCAGCGTGGCAGAACGCCGAGACCATGGACGCCGAACTGCGCGCGTTCTACGAATACAACTCCATGCACATGGAACCATGGGACGGCCCGGCTGGCGTGGTCATGACCGATGGTCGCCATGCGGTGTGCCTGCTCGACCGCAACGGTCTGCGCCCGGCGCGCTGGGTCACCACCAAAAATGGTTTCATCACCCTGGCGTCAGAGATTGGCGTTTGGAACTACAAGCCTGAAGACGTTATCGCCAAGGGTCGAGTCGGCCCGGGGCAGATCTTCGCGGTGGACACCGAGACCGGTCAGATCCTTGATACCGACGCCATCGACAACCGCTTGAAGTCGCGTCATCCGTACAAGCAGTGGCTGCGCAAGAACGCCTTGCGCATCCAGGCAACGCTGGTCGACGACCAGGGCGTGGCCAGCTACGACACCGACCAGCTCAAGCAATACATGAAAATGTTCCAGGTCACCTTCGAAGAGCGTGATCAGGTGCTGCGTCCGTTGGCTGAACAGGGCCAGGAAGCCGTTGGTTCGATGGGTGACGACACGCCAATGGCCGTGTTGTCCCAGCGTGTACGTACGCCTTACGATTATTTCCGTCAGCAGTTCGCGCAGGTGACCAACCCGCCGATCGACCCGCTGCGTGAAGCGATCGTCATGTCGCTCGAGATCTGTCTGGGTGCCGAACGCAACATCTTCCAGGAATCGGCTGAGCACGCTTCACGTGTGATCCTCAGCACGCCGGTCATTTCTCCGGCGAAATGGCGCTCGTTGATGACCCTGGATCGTCCAGGTTTCGAACGTCACTTCATCGACCTCAACTATGACGAGAGCGTCGGGCTCGAAACCGCGGTGCGTAACATCGCCGATCAGGCCGAAGAAGCCGTGCGTGCCGGCAAGACCCAACTGGTGCTGAGTGACCGCAACATCGCGCCAGGCAAGTTGCCGGCTCACGCCTCGCTGGCGGTGGGTGCCGTGCACCACCGTCTGACCGCGTGTGGCCTGCGTTGCGACAGCAACATCCTGGTTGAAACGGCCACCGCTCGTGACCCGCACCACTTTGCAGTGTTGATGGGCTTCGGTGCGTCGGCGATCTACCCGTACCTCGCTTATGAAGTGCTGGCCGACCTGATCCGCACCGGCGAAGTCCTTGCGGACCTGGACGAAGCGTTCAAGTTCTACCGCAAAGGCATCTCCAAAGGGCTGCTGAAAATCCTGTCGAAGATGGGCATTTCGACCGTCGCGTCTTACCGTGGTGCGCAGTTGTTCGAAGCCATCGGCCTGGCCGATGAAATCGTCAACCTGAGCTTCCGTGGCGTGCCAAGCCGGATCAAGGGTGCGCGTTTCGTCGACCTCGAAGCCGAACAGAAGCTGCTGGCCCTCGAAGCCTGGAGCCCGCGCAAGCCGATCCAGCAGGGCGGTCTGCTCAAGTTTGTGTATGGCGGTGAATACCACGCGTACAACCCTGATGTTGTCAGCACCTTGCAAGCCGCCGTGCAGCAAGGCGATTACAGCAAGTTCAAGGAATACACCGCGTTAGTCGACAACCGTCCGGTGTCGATGCTTCGCGACCTGCTCAAGGTCACGACCCTCGATCAGCCGTTGGCGATTGAAGAAATCGAACCGCTGGAGAAAATTCTCAAGCGCTTTGACTCCGCCGGTATTTCCCTCGGCGCGCTGTCGCCTGAGGCACACGAAGCCTTGGCCGAAGCGATGAACCGCTTGGGCGCACGCTCTAACTCCGGTGAAGGCGGCGAAGACCCTGTGCGTTATGGCACGGTGAAAAGCTCGAAGATCAAGCAAGTGGCGACTGGCCGTTTTGGCGTTACCGCGGAATACCTGGTCAACGCCGAAGTGCTGCAGATCAAAGTCGCTCAGGGCGCCAAGCCCGGCGAAGGCGGGCAGTTGCCCGGTGGCAAGGTCAACGGCTTGATCGCCAAGCTGCGTTATGCGGTGCCTGGCGTGACGTTGATTTCACCACCGCCGCACCACGACATTTACTCGATTGAAGACTTGTCGCAGCTGATTTTTGACCTGAAACAGGTCAACCCGGCTGCGCTGGTTTCGGTCAAGCTGGTGGCGGAAGCGGGCGTCGGCACCATTGCGGCCGGTGTAGCCAAGGCTTACGCCGACCTGATCACCATCTCCGGTTACGACGGTGGTACCGGTGCTTCGCCGCTGACCTCGATCAAATATGCGGGCGCTCCGTGGGAACTCGGCCTGGCTGAAACTCACCAGACCCTGCGCGGCAATGACCTGCGCGGCAAGGTCCGGGTGCAGACCGATGGGGGTCTGAAAACCGGTCTGGACGTGATCAAAGCAGCCATCCTCGGCGCTGAAAGCTTCGGCTTCGGCACCGCGCCAATGATCGCCCTGGGCTGCAAATACCTGCGCATCTGCCACCTGAACAACTGCGCCACCGGCGTGGCGACGCAGAACGAGAAGCTGCGCAAAGATCACTACATCGGCACCGTCGACATGGTGGTGAACTTCTTCACCTTCGTCGCCGAAGAGACCCGCGAGTGGCTGGCCAAGCTGGGTGTGCGCACCCTCGAAGAACTGATCGGGCGTACTGACCTGCTGGAAATCCTGCCAGGCGAAACCGCCAAGCAGCAGAACCTGGACCTGACGCCGCTATTGGGTAGCGACTATATCCCGGCGGACAAGCCCCAGTTCTGCCAGGTGGAACGCAACCCGCCGTTCGACAAAGGCTTGCTGGCCGAGAAAATGGTCGAGATGGCCAAGCCTGCAATCGTTGGCCTCAGCGGCGCTGATTTCTCCATGGATATCTGTAACTGCGACCGCTCCATCGGCGCGCGGATTTCTGGTGAAGTCGCCAAGCTGCACGGCAACCAGGGCATGGCCAAGGCTCCGATCACGTTCCGCTTCAAAGGCACGGCCGGGCAAAGCTTCGGCGTGTGGAACGTCGGTGGCTTGAACATGTACCTGGAAGGCGATGCCAACGACTACGTCGGCAAGGGCATGACCGGCGGCAAGCTGGTCATCGTTCCGCCAGTCGGCAGCGCGTACAAGACTCAGGACAGCGCCATCATCGGCAACACCTGTCTGTACGGCGCAACCGGCGGCAAACTGTTCGCGGCCGGTACCGCTGGCGAGCGGTTTGCAGTGCGTAACTCCGGTGCCCACACCGTCGTTGAAGGCACGGGCGACCACTGCTGTGAATACATGACAGGCGGTTTCGTCTGTGTACTGGGTAAAACGGGCTATAACTTCGGTTCCGGTATGACCGGTGGTTTCGCCTACGTGCTGGACCAGGACAACACCTTTGTTGACAAGGTCAACCACGAACTGGTGGAAATCCAACGGATCAGCGGCGAAACGATGGAGGCTTATCGCAGCCACCTGCAACGCGTGCTGGCCGAATACGTCGAGGAAACCAACAGCGAGTGGGGTCGTCACCTCACCGAAAACCTTGATGACTATCTGCGTCGGTTCTGGTTGGTCAAGCCTAAGGCTGCCAGCTTGAAATCGTTGCTTTCCAGCACCCGTGCCAACCCGCAGTGATATGCGCCTGAAGTGTTTGATGAGGTTTTAACATGGCTGAACGTCTGAATAATGACTTCCAGTTCATCGAGGTCGGGCGCAAAGATCCGAAGAAGAAACTGTTGCGTCAACGCAAGAAAGAGTTCGTAGAAATCTACGAACCGTTCAAACCCCAGCAGTCGGCCGATCAGGCCCACCGCTGCCTGGGTTGCGGCAACCCGTACTGTGAATGGAAGTGCCCGGTGCACAACTTCATTCCCAACTGGCTCAAGCTGGTGGCCGAAGGCAATATCCTGGCGGCTGCCGAGCTGTCACACCAGACCAACACCCTGCCGGAAGTCTGTGGCCGGGTGTGCCCTCAGGATCGTCTGTGTGAGGGTGCCTGCACCCTCAACGACGGTTTTGGTGCGGTCACCATCGGTTCGGTGGAGAAGTACATCACTGACACCGCGTTCGCCATGGGCTGGCGCCCGGACATGTCCAAGGTCAAAGCGACCGGCAAGCGTGTTGCGGTGATCGGTGCCGGGCCTGCGGGCCTGGGGTGTGCCGACGTGTTGGTGCGCGGTGGCGTGACCCCGGTGGTGTTCGACAAGAACCCGGAAATCGGCGGTTTGCTGACCTTCGGCATCCCGGAGTTCAAGCTGGAAAAAAGCGTGTTGAGCAATCGTCGCGAAGTCTTCACCGGCATGGGTATCGAGTTCCGCCTCAATACCGAAGTCGGCAAGGACGTCACCATCGATCAACTGCTTGAAGAATACGATGCTGTGTTCATGGGCATGGGCACCTACACCTATATGAAGGGTGGCTTTGCCGGTGAAGACCTGCCTGGCGTGCACGATGCGCTGGATTACCTGATCGCCAACGTCAACCGCAATCTGGGCTTCGAAAAGGCGCCGGAAGATTTCGTCGACATGAAGGGCAAGAAGATTGTGGTACTCGGCGGTGGTGACACCGCGATGGACTGCAACCGCACTGCGATTCGCCAAGGCGCCAAATCGGTGACCTGTGCTTATCGTCGCGACGAAGCGAACATGCCCGGCTCGCGTAAAGAAGTGAAGAACGCCAAGGAAGAAGGGGTGAAATTCCTCTACAACCGTCAGCCAATCGCTATCGTTGGCGAAGACAAGGTCGAAGGCGTGAAGGTGGTCGAGACTCGTCTCGGCGAGCCAGACGCCCGTGGCCGTCGCAGCCCCGAGCCAATCCCGGGCTCCGAAGAGATCATCCCGGCCGATGCCGTGGTCATCGCATTCGGTTTCCGTCCAAGCCCGTCGTTGTGGTTTGAGGAATTCAGCATCCAGACTGACAGCCAGGGCCGCGTGATTGCTCCGGAACAGGCGCAGTTCAAGCACCAGACCAGCAACCCGAAAATCTTCGCCGGTGGCGATATGGTTCGCGGATCTGACTTGGTGGTGACGGCGATCTTCGAAGGCCGAAATGCTGCCGAAGGGATCCTGGATTACCTGGGTCTGTGATCACCCTGACTGGGTGCAGCGGCCTCTGATTCCTGCGACAAATCGCCTCGATACATAAAAGGCACGGCTCATGCCGTGCCTTTTGCGTTGCGCTCTGAGAAAATACCCGCACTTTTTAACCGGATGCCGACATGACTGCCCTGAAGAACGACCGTTTCCTTCGTGCCCTGCTCAAGCAACCCGTCGACGTCACCCCGGTGTGGATGATGCGTCAGGCCGGTCGCTACCTGCCGGAATACCGCGCCAGTCGGGCCAAGGCCGGTGATTTCATGAGCTTGTGCATGAACCCGGAGTTCGCGTGCGAAGTCACCCTGCAACCGCTGGACCGCTATCCACAACTGGACGCAGCGATTCTGTTCTCCGACATTCTGACCATCCCCGACGCCATGGGCCTGGGCCTGTACTTCGAAACCGGGGAAGGTCCGCGCTTCAAAAAAACCGTGTCCACCCTGGCCGATATCGAAGCCCTGCCGATTCCTGATCCGCAGAAAGACCTGGGTTATGTGATGGACGCGGTCAGCACCATCCGCCGTGAACTCAACGGCCGTGTACCGTTGATCGGGTTCTCCGGCAGCCCGTGGACCCTGGCGACCTACATGGTCGAAGGCGGCTCGTCGAAAGACTTCCGCAAGTCCAAAGCCATGCTCTACGACAACCCGCAAGCCATGCACCTGTTGCTGGATAAACTGGCGCAGTCGGTGACCTCGTACCTCAACGGCCAGATTCTCGCGGGCGCGCAAGCGGTGCAGATCTTCGACAGTTGGGGTGGCAGCCTGTCAGACGCCGCGTATCAGGAGTTTTCCCTGGCCTACATGCGCAAGATCGTCAGCGGCCTGATCCGTGAACACGACGGGCGCAAAGTGCCGGTCATCCTGTTCACCAAAGGCGGCGGCCTGTGGCTTGAAAGTATCGCCGATGCGGGTGCTGATGCCTTGGGTCTGGACTGGACCTGCGACATCGGAGAAGCACGTCGACGCGTCGGCAACAAAGTCGCGTTGCAAGGCAACATGGACCCTACTGTGCTTTACGCTAACCCTACAGCCATCCGCGCCGAAGTCGCCCGCATCCTCGCCCGCTATGGCAGCGGCACCGGACACGTCTTCAACCTCGGTCACGGCATCACCCCTGAAGTCGACCCGGTCAATGCTGGCGTCTTCATGGAAGCTGTGCACGAGTTCTCGGCGCAATATCACCAGTAAGCTGGCAGCGGCCGCTTAGCGACCCATTGCGGGCAAGCGCGCCTACAAGCCTGTAGGAACGCCTGCCTTCGATGCTTTCAGTTGCGAGTCACCAGCGGCTCCAACCTGGCCAGGCGCAACGCCACCGCCAAGGCGATCAGCAGCAATACGCCGATGAACAGGCCAATGCCATTCCAGCCAGCGTAGTGCCAGAACATCCCACCTGCGGTACCGGCCACGCTGGAGCCCGCGTAGTAACTAAACAAATAGAGCGATGACGCCTGGCCTTTGGCCTTGAGCGCGCGGCGGCCGATCCAGCTGCTGGCGACCGAGTGGGCGCCGAAGAAGCCGAAGGTGAACATCAGCACGCCGACGATCACCACTGGCAGCGGGGTGAACATGGTCAGGGCGACGCCCGCCAGCATCAGCACAATCACCGACCACAAGACTTTGCGCCGCCCGAGCTTGTCGGCCAGTGCGCCGATTTTCGCCGAGCTGTAGATACCGGACAGGTACACCACGGAGAACAGTCCGACCAGCGACTGGCTCAGGTGGTAAGGCTCAGCCAGCAAGCGATAACCGATGTAGTTGAACAACGTGACGAAGGCGCCCATCAGCAGGAAGGCTTCGAGAAACAGCCACGGCAGGCCAGCATCGCGAAACTGCAGGGTGAAGCCGTCGAGCAGGCTGCGTGGGTGCAGCGAGCGTGGGCGGAAGTTGCGCGACTCGGGGAGAATCCTCCAGAACACCGCCGCGGCGATCAACGCCAGGCCGCCGATGATCAGCATCGCCGTATGCCAACTGACAAAGTCGACCAGAACCCCGGTGATAAGACGACCGCTCATGCCGCCAATGGCGTTACCGCCGATGTACAGCCCCATGGCCAGGCCAATGTGCTGCGGATGGATCTCTTCGCTGAGGTAGGTCATGGCGACCGCTGCCAGGCCGCTGAGCGACAGGCCGACCAGTGCGCGGGTCAACAGGATGCCTTCCCAGGTCGGCATCAGTGCGCTGATCATGGTGAACAGCGCCGCGCAAAACAGCGCCGTCACCATCACAGGTTTACGCCCAAGCCGATCCGAAATGGGCCCGGTGATCAGCAAGCCAATCGCGAGCATGCCGGTGGCCACCGAAAGAATCAGGCTGCTTTGCGCTGCGTTGATTGAAAACTCATGGGACAGGACCGGCATCATCGGCTGCACGCAGTACAGCAGGGCAAAGGTTGCAAAGCCGCCAGAGAACAACGCCAGCACCGTGCGCATGAACATCGGCGTGCCTTTTTCGATGTAGATCTCGTTCAACGCCTTCGCGACATCGCCGGTGGGCGAAGGCTCGATGTCGTTAGCGCGCGGGGCAGCAGCAGTTTTCACAATGGACCTCGGTGGGGCGGCGGGTCGGGCAATGTAAAAAGAATATAGCTCGCTAACGATTCTTTCCAATATATTGTTCGACCTGTTTGATATCTAAAACGACCTAATGGTGAGTCCATGGAACTGCGACATCTTCGGTATTTCATCGCGGTGGCCGAAGAGCTGCATTTCGGCCGGGCCGCGCAAGTACTGGGCATCTCCCAGCCGCCGTTGAGCCAGCAAATTCAGGCGCTTGAACAGGAGATCGGCGCGCGGCTGTTCGAGCGCACCAATCGTCGAGTCGAGCTGAGTGAAGCCGGTCGGCTGTTTCTGGCCGAGGCCCGTCTGGTGCTGGCCCAGGTCGATAAAGCTGCCGACGTGGCGCGGCGTGCGCAGTTGGGGCAGTTAGGCGAGCTGAAAATCGGCTTCACCTCCTCGGCGCCCTTCAACTCAAGCATTCCGCAGGCGATTTTTGCGTTCCGTCAGGCTTTCCCGGCGGTTCACCTGGCGCTACAGGAAATGAGCAGCAAGGAAGTGGCCGAGGCACTGGTGGATGAGTCGGTGCAGGTTGGCATCATGCGTCCCTTGCCCTTGCCGGAATCGTTGGTCGCCGTGGAGTTGTTCCGCGAACCGCTGGTGGCGATTATCCGTGCCGATCATCCATTGGCCGTGGGCAGTGAAGAAGGCCTGCAGCTTTCGGCGCTGGCGGCTGAACCCTTTGTGTTCTTCCCGCGCTCTTACGGCAGCGGTTTGTACGCACAACTGATCAACCTGGCGCGCGAGGCTGGCTTCAGTCCGCTGATCACCCAGGAAGCGGGCGAGCCGATGACGATTATCGGGTTGGTCGCAGCGGGGCTTGGCGTGACGGTGTTGCCAGCGTCTTACCAGCGCATGCGCATCGACGGCGTGGTCTACCGAACGTTGCTCGATGCGGAGGCCAATACGGCGGTTTGGCTAGTGCAGCGCCGGGATCAGCATTCACCGATGGCCAAGGCGTTTGTTGAGTTGTTGACCAAGCAGGCGGTAGCGCTATAAGAGGCCCCACCTCGTCTTCGCCGCCGTGCTGTCGCGCAGAAAACTGGATCTCGATTCTGCCCGGAGGGCGTAGGAGCTGACTTGTCTGCGAAAAGGGCCGGAGGACCTTCATGCGGTGGTGACGTCAGCCATTTTGCGACTGCTTCGGTCGGACGCGACCCCGGGCCGATTCGCAGACAAGTCAGCTCCTTGTATCTCGACTATCGCTTTTCAACGAGCGATAGTTCTCGACTGATCA
>NZ_LT607425.1:45043-140097 GCF_900095225.1 Pseudomonas sp. UMAB-08 | reverse complement strand
GCCCCGTATCTTTCGGTACGGAGCATTTTCGTTGAGCCTTGTGCAGATTGCTAGGTTTTCACACAGTCTGCGAGGCCGGTTTTTTTTGCAACTGCAAGCAGGCTTTTACAGCGCAGCATCCTTCAGACCATCGAGGTAACGCTCGACGTCCAGTGCCGCCATGCAACCCGCTCCCGCCGAGGTAATCGCCTGACGATAGATGTGGTCAGCCACATCGCCCGCCGCGAAAACACCGTCGACATTGGTCGCAGTCGCATTACCTTCACGGCCGCCCTGAACCACCATGTAACCGTCTTTCAAGGTCAGTTGGCCTTCGAACAGCGACGTGTTCGGCGTGTGGCCGATAGCGATGAACACGCCATCGACTTTCAGCTCGTCAGCGCTGCCGTCATTATTTCTCAGGCGAGCACCGGTCACGCCCATGTTATCGCCCAGCACTTCTTCCAGGGTCGCGTTGAGCTTGAGCACGATCTTGCCTTCGGCAACGCGGGCATGCAGCTTGTCGATCAGGATCTTCTCGGCGCGGAACGTTTCGCGACGGTGGACCAGGGTCACTTTGCTGGCGATGTTAGCCAGGTACAGCGCCTCTTCCACGGCAGTGTTACCACCACCGACGACTGCGACTTCACGGTTGCGATAGAAGAAACCATCGCAGGTCGCGCAGGCGGATACGCCTTTGCCCATGAAAGTTTCTTCTGATGGCAGGCCCAGATAACGAGCGCTGGCACCGGTCGCGATGATCAAGGCGTCACAGGTGTACGTCGCGTTGTCGCCTTTGAGACTGAACGGCTTGCCAGCCAGGTCCACCGCATTGATGTGGTCAAACACCACTTCGGTTTCGAAACGCTCGGCGTGTTCCTTCATCCGCTCCATCAACACCGGGCCGGTCAGGCCGTGGGGATCACCAGGCCAGTTATCGACTTCAGTGGTGGTGGTCAATTGACCACCTGCCTGCATGCCGGTAATCAACAGAGGCTTGAGGTTGGCACGTGCCGCGTAGACCGCTGCGCTGTAACCGGCAGGACCGGAGCCGAGAATAATCACTCGGGAATGACGTACATCAGACATGACACACTCCTATTGACCGGCCATCGTTACGCGTGGTCGGAACGCCGGTGTACCGGCTGGAATAAAAAAGGACCGCACAAGCACTTGGGGAAGGCTTACAACACGGCAGTCCTGAAAATATGAGGCTGCGGCCGGAGCCGCAGCCGGGGTATTACAAGTTTTTAGCGTTTTCGGCCAGGTAATCGGCAACGCCCTTGGCGTCAGCCTTCATGCCTTTTTGACCTGGGCGCCAGCCGGCTGGGCAGACTTCGCCGTTCTCTTCGGTGAACTGCAGAGCTTCAACCAAACGGACCATGTCGTCGACATCGCGACCCAGTGGCAGGTTGTTAACAACCTGATGCTGAACCACACCTTCCTTGTCGATCAGGAACGAAGCGCGCAGAGCGACGCCAGCTTCGTGCTCGATGCCGTAAGCGCGAGTGATTTCGTGTTTGACGTCAGCCACCATGGTGAATTCGACTTCACCGATGCCGCCTTTTTCAACAGGGGTGCTGCGCCATGCGTGGTGAGTGAATTGCGAGTCGATGGAAACGCCGACCACTTCAACACCCAGCTCGCGGAATTTCGCGATGCGGTTATTGTGGGCGATGATTTCAGACGGGCAAACGAAGGTGAAATCCAGAGGCCAGAAAAACAGAACCACGTATTTGCCACGCAGGGAGGACAGCTTGAAGCTGTCGACGATGGAACCGTCACCCAATACTGCTGCTGCGTCGAAATCCGGGGCTTGCTTGTTTACCAGTACGCTCATGATGACTCCTTGGAGATTAAAATTTCAGGAAGAGATTGATAAGTTGCCGAGAAGCTTATCGAGGTCGCGAAGATTAAGGAAATATCGTTTCACAATCCACCTCATAGGCAGGGTCTATCCAGATAACCTTTGTATCAACGCTTGACCATAGACTTTACGCCGTCGGGTTTGTTACCGCGAATGTCCGCACTTTCGTACACCCTGCAAAGCCGGTAAGGTCGGCGCGTTTCCCACCGTTCGGAGCCTGCCATGCCTGCCCCTGTTCTTTCTGGTCCGCAATACCTGCGTGAAGGCCTGAAACTGGTCCTGAGCCCCGGCTTGCGCCTGTTCGTTCTGCTGCCGCTGGCGATCAACCTGGTGCTATTCGGCGGCCTGATTTACCTGGCCATGCATCAGTTCGGCATGTGGGTCGACACCTTCATGCCAACCCTGCCAGTCTGGTTGAGCTTTCTCAATTACATCCTTTGGCCATTGTTCGTGGTGCTGGTGCTGCTGATGGTGTTCTTCACCTTCACCATGATCGCCAATATCATTGCCGCGCCGTTCAACGGTTTTCTCGCGGAAAAAGTCGAAGTGGTGCTACGCGGCACCGATGACTTCCCGACCTTCAGTTGGGGCGAACTGGTCGCCATGGTCCCGCGCACCTTCAGCCGGGAGATGCGCAAGCTTGGCTACTTCCTGCCCCGCGCGATCGGCCTGCTGATCCTGTCCTTCATCCCGGTGGTCAATCTGGTCGCTGCGCCACTGTGGCTGCTGTTCGGCGTCTGGATGATGGCCATTCAGTACATCGACTACCCCGCCGACAACCATAAAATGGGCTGGAACGAAATGCTCGCCTGGCTGCGCGCCAAACGCTGGCAGAGCCTGAGCTTCGGCGGCATCGTCTATCTGGCGTTGCTGATTCCGGTGGTCAACATTTTGATGATGCCCGCCGCCGTGGCCGGGGCAACGTTGTTCTGGGTGCGTGAGCGCGGAGCAGAGGCAACGCCCGGTAACACGCTTTAAAGCTCGCCGATAACAGCCGGTTTTTTGTTCCCGCCACGCACCGGCTGTTATCTAAAGCACGCACTAACGCCCGATGAATTTCACTGCCATAACTATGTATGTGCTGTCACCCCGCCTGATCCTTTCTAATGGATCTTCCAAACAACCTGTCCCTCTGCATACCACGATGAGCATGATGCTCAACGGCGGGGACGCTAGATAAAGGAAGATCACCATGAGCACTGAAATCATTCGTGAAAAAGCGCGCAACCTGCTGAATGCTGCGTTGGAAAGCTGGAACCTGAACCCGGACGCCGTGTATTTCAACGGCGTCAACAACATGACCGAACGCCTGGTCATTGCTTCCATTTCACTGACCGAAGAAGCCGTAGATAAAACCCTCGAAAAAGATCTGCCTTCGTACTCCTATGTAAACGCAGGTCTGTTTTCGGTAGCTTACTCGTTCGCCGATGAACACCGCGTGGAGGGGCCTGACGCTGAAACCCTGAGCCGCATCATTACTGAAATCATTCATACCCTGGCTTAATAGCACCGCGCATTTCCCTGACGGAAAGTCATTGCGGCATTAACCAGAGCATGTTCATCCTGTAAAAAGGATGAACATGTTTACCCCGTAAAAAAATGAAAACAACCAAGGCACTATTTGGCGTCCGAACAGAGACGATTAACCGGAAGGCAACCCCTTGCCGATAGGGGCAACCCTTTGCCACGTTCTACAAATAACCACTTGTAGGAACTTTCTGTAGGACAACTATTCCAGCGCGCAGAATTGCTGCAACAGTTGACTCATCCTCCGCGCCGCTCGCCCTCAAATAAAAACCGGCATCTTTATTGCTCTCCTAACACTAAAAAACCAGGAGGCATTATGCCCATTGAATCCAGCATCAATTCAATTCAAACTGTTTCAAATTTTCAGAAAATCATCGATAGCTCCGCACCCGCAGCCATCGAGAGATTAGTCGAGCCTCGCTCAAGATTCGCACACACGTTAACCAGTGCAATGAGCGAATATAACTCGACTCAAGATAAAACATATCAATCGGCCCCAGCGACACTTACAACGCTCGTCCTGCCCCGCTCGACAGTGTTCATGCAGAATGATGTACGCGACAAATCCCCGAATCAAGATAAAAGCCATACACCCGCCGCGGCAGCAATGGAGAGGATAGCAGTACCTCGCTCAGCGCCATTAAACTGATGGAAAGCCAGCCTTCGTCGGCCAGCACTACCGGTCATTCGGCGTCGAACACCTTTCGCGAGAAAACATTATGCGTATTGAGACATCGATCAATTCAACCCGCCCGATTGAAACAACTCGACCAGAAGCTAAAGATGCAACGTCGTTACGGACCCTCGATAGCGCAGGCAAGTCATTCATGCAGAACTTTAACGAGGCAGTCACAGCATCCGAAACTCACAAAGAACACACTAAAAGTGCTAAAAGCGTATCGCTCAGAAGTTTTCTTTTGGACAGAGCCAACAACGACCAGCAAGAGGCTGCGCGGCTGGCTCATAGCTATGCCTACAATTCTCTCAACGGAGAAATGCATGATCTTACTGACTACCCTATTATTCGCTATAGCTCGACCGGCGAAATTGTGACTGATACCACAACCTCATATTTTGAGAGAACAATGTTCTCGATAAGAAAAGAACGAATTGAACTGTATGAAACAGAACAAGCAAAGGGTACACCTCCAGCAACAATCCTGGAGAAAATGCTGAATTTCAATGATGGATTACCACAGAAGTTCCGTGAAATGGCGAACTGGTAAACTCCGCGCCCATCACTGTCACAAATCCATCATCAAATCACCACATAAGCGACATGGCCTCAGCCGAGACTGACGTCATGAGCACGATCTTGCATGTCACCCTGATTACCGAAACCTTCCCGCCCGAGATCAATGGCGTGGCCAATACCCTTGGTCGGTTGTGCGACGGCCTGCGTCTGCGCGGTCACCGTGTCGAGTTGATACGTCCGCGCCAGAGTGAAGATGCAGGGCTTGTCGCCGCAGACGATCTAATGCTGTGCCGTGGCTGGCCGATTCCGGGCTATCCCGGTTTGCAGTGGGGGCAATCATCAATGCACAAGCTGTTGCGGCGCTGGACGCGGCAACGGCCAGATGTGCTGTACATCGCCACCGAAGGGCCGCTGGGATTGTCCGCATTGCGCGCGGCCAGGCGCTTGGGAATTGCCGTGGTCAGTGGTTTTCACACCAACTTCCAGCAGTACACTCACGAATACGGGTTCGGGTTTGTCACCCGCCTGCTGACGCATTACTTGCGTTGGTTTCACAATCGCTCACAGATCACCGTCGTGCCCAGCCTCAGCCAAAAAATGGAGCTGGAGCGTCGAGGTTTTGAGCGGGTTGAACTGCTGTCGCGGGGCGTCGACAGTCAGTTGTTTCATCCGTCGAAACGTTCAGCGGCGCTGCGTGAGAGCTGGGGGTTGGGTGTGGGCGATATTGCCGTGCTGCATGTGGGCCGGCTCGCTCCCGAGAAAAATCTGGGCCTGCTTAAAACCAGCTTCGACGCCCTGCAAGCGGCACATCCTCGACAAACGCTGAAGTTGATTATCGTCGGCGATGGCCCGCAACGAACGACGCTGGAACAGCAACTGCCGAACGCGATTTTCTGCGGCACGCAACGGGGTGAAATGCTGGCGACGCACTATGCATCGGGGGATCTGTTTGTCTTCCCGAGCCTGACCGAAACCTTTGGCAATGTGGTGCTTGAGGCCTTGGCGTCCGGGCTGGGCGTGATTGCCTATGACCAGGCCGCTGCGGCTCAGCATATTCGTCACGGGCACAATGGTGCGCTAGCGATGCCGGGGGATGAAGAGGCGTTTATCGATGCCGCACGCTGGTTGCTTGAAGAAAGCGAAACGCTGCGCAGAGTCCGCTTGAATGCGCGGCAACACGCCAGTCGTCAGGGCTGGGGGGCGATTATCGACCTGTTCGAAAGGCAATTACGCAATGCGCGCGAGATGAGCAACAAGGCGTTGCCCATGGGGCAATTATTGTAAGCGCGTGGGGGGTGTCCCCCACGCACCTACAGGCTTTAGACCAGCGTCATTAAGGCGTCACGGCTGAACGGCAGGATGTCCTGCTCGCGGCCATCACGCACCTTCACCGCCCAGTCCGGGTCCACCAGCAGCGCACGGCCTACCGCGACCAGGTCGAACTCGTCATTGTTCAAACGCTGCAGCAGGTTGTCCAGGCTCGCCGGTTGGGCGATTTTGTCGGTATTAACCATGAATTGCAGGAACTCGCCATCAAGCCCGACGCTGCCCACGGTGATGGTCGGTTTGCCGGTCAGCTTGCGGGTCCAGCCGGCCAGGTTCAGATCAGAGCCGTCGAACTCAGGTTCCCAGAAGCGACGTGTCGAACAGTGAAAGATATCCACGCCAGCGTCTGACAGCGGCTTGAGGAATTCACCCAGCGCTTCCGGCGTCTGCACCAGACGTGCGCTGTAGTCCTGCTGCTTCCACTGCGAGAAACGGAAGATGATCGGAAAGTCAGGGCCGACCGCAGCACGCACTGCCTGGATCAACTCGATGGCAAAACGCGAACGACCGGCCAGATCGCCGCCATATTCATCCGTGCGCTGATTGGTGCCTTCCCAGAAAAACTGATCGACGAGATAACCGTGAGCGCCGTGGATTTCAACGCCGTCCATACCAATCGCTTTGGCGTCCCTGGCGGCCTGAGCGAAGGCGCCAATCACGTCCTGAATATCTTGTTTGGACATGCCGTGCACCACGACCTGACCGTCTTTGAGTTTTTCCGTTGGCCCGTAACCCGGAACGCTGGCGTCAGGTTCCGTGCCGACGCGCCGAACGCTGCCCACATGCCACAGTTGCGGGACGATTTTGCCGCCTTCGGCATGCACCGCATCCACGACTTTTTTCCAACCGGCCAACGGCGCTTCACCGAAGAACTGCGGGACGTTCGGGTAGCCGTTAGAGGCTTTGTGATTGACCGTCGTACCTTCGGTGATGATCAGACCTACGCCTGCGGCAGCGCGCCGACGGTAATACTCGATAACTTTGGAGTTAGGCACGCCACCTGGGGAAAACGAGCGGGTCATGGGCGCCATGACCACGCGTGACGGCAATTGTAAATGGCCCAGATGAAAGGGTTTGAACAAGGCGTTGACTGGCATGTGACGCTCCTCAGGGATCAATCGGTATCAGTGGGGCCAGGCGCCAACAGACGCTCAAGCTGGTTCAGAAAAACGTCGAGGGAGGCGACACTGCCTCCCACTTTCATGCGCATCAACGCCCCTTCCCAGGCATTGGCGATAAATTCAGCGAGCGCGGCACAGTCGGTATTGCCAGGCAACTCACCGGCCTGACGGGCGGCCGTCAGGCACTGGGCAAGAATCGCCACCGAACGCTCAAGGATCTGTTCCACCTGACGGGCGATGGGCTGGCAGCCATCCGCCATTTCGAAACTCAAGCTGCCGATAAAGCAGTGATACTCAGGTTTCTCTTGTCGGGAAAAATGCTCGAGCAGGTCGCGGTAGTAACTCAGGACCCGTTCACGCGGGCTCTGCGCCGGGTCTGCCAGCGCGGCGGCGTAACGCTGCAATCGCGGCGCGTACAAATACTCCAGCGCTTGCACGGCAAAGTCTTCTTTGCTGGCGAAGTAGTGATAAAACGACCCCTTGGGAATACCTGCGGCCTGGACAATCTCCAGCACGCCCGTGCCGTGATAACCGCGGCGGGTCATCAGGTGGGCGCCTTTGGCGAGGATCAGATCACGCTTGTCGAGTCGAATGGATGTGCTCATGGCGCGAAGCATATGACCGGTCGTCTCGCTTCTGCCAGCACTATTGATTTGGGTGATTTAGCAGTAAAAGTCGGGGAGAGAGTAAAGGCAAATAGCGGGGTTCAATGCACAGAACCTGAAGGGGAAAAGCTTGCCGGGCGTGCTCGAATGGCAACCCGGCGGGCGAAGCCGGTGGATCAGCTCAGGGCTTTTTCAATAGCCTGAACCACCGCGTGATCGTCTGGCGACGTGCTTGGCGAGAACCGCGCGAGGACGCGGCCATCTTTACCCACCAGAAATTTCTCGAAGTTCCAGGTAATGTCTCCGGGAAATTCGGCACCTTCACCGACCAGCAGACGGTACAGCGAATGACGATGAGCGCCGTTCACTTCAAGCTTGCTGCCCAACGGAAATGTCACTCCGTAATTCAGGGTGCAGAATTCTTGAATCTCCGCTTCGGAGCCAGGTTCCTGGCCGGCAAATTGATTGCACGGTAGACCCAGCACACTGAAGCCTTGATCCTTGTACTTTTGATAGAGTTTTTCCAACTCCGCGTATTGCGGCGTCAGACCACACTTGGAGGCGACGTTGACCACCAGCACGACTTTGCCCTTGAGGGGCGCGAGAGGCAATTCCTGGCCATCCAGAGCTTTTAATGTCGTGTCGTGAAAAACACTCATGACGAACTCCCATATAACTAGCGAACTAAAAAGGCGCCCGTATCAGGTTGTGGAAACGAACACGTCGTCTTCACGTACCTGCCTAGGCGCCTTGCCAGCTAACAGAGCTTAGCAGCACAAATCAATGGTGATGGCCGCCTTCGCCATGCACGTGACCATGAGCGACTTCTTCCTGGCTGGCGTCACGAATCTCAATGATCTTGACCTCGAAATTCAAACGCTGACCCGCCAAAGGATGGTTACCGTCAACGGTCACATCATCGCCATCCAGATCGCGGATGGTCACGATCTGCATGCTGCCGTCCGGGCCCGACGCGTGGAACTGCATACCCACTTCCAGTTCGTCGACACCTTCGAACATGCTGCGGCTCAGGGTGCTGACCAGTTCGGCCAGGTATTCGCCATAGGCGTCTTCCGGCTCGATGGACACTTTCAGTTCGTCACCGACGTTCTTGCCATCCAGAGCCTTCTCCAGGCCCGGAATGATATTGCCTGCACCTTGCAGGTAGACCAGCGGCGCGCCGCCGGCGGAACTGTCGATGACCTCACCAGCGTCGTTGGTCAGGGTATAGTCAATGGAGACAGCCTTGTTGGCGGCGATCGTCATGGGGCAAGACCTTTTGCTTAAGATTGAAGAACGATCGAGTTTAACCAAGCAATCGCCCGAAAGCGAACGCAACTCTGACGGACGGCCCAGATTGGAAAACCCGACACTCCTTGAGTTTCGTCAGGACGAGGATGGGCACTGGATTGCCGTGCTTTCCTGCGGCCACACTCAGCATCTGCGCCATCAACCGCCATGGCAATCGCGGCCCTGGGTGCTTGATCCAGCGCAACGGCAACAACGAATAGGTAAATGCTTTAGCTGTGGCTGGTGTGCGCAGGGCCCGGATAACGATAGTCTTACGCCCAACCAAGGCACCAAGAATCGATAGCGTGCCCGTAATGTACAAAAAGAATCAGTGACGTAAACCGGTATTTTGGCGGGCTGATCCGCGCCGCCCTTGCACTGCTCAATTGAGAAGCCCGCATGCAGACTTTTTTTATCGCCCCCACTGACTTCGGTGTGGGTCTGACTTCCATCAGCCTGGGCCTGGTGCGCACGCTTGAACGCGCAGGGCTCAAGGTCGGCTTTTTCAAACCCATTGCCCAGCCTCATCCGGGCGATCTGGGGCCAGAGCGCTCCACCGAACTGGTTGCTCGCACCCACGGCCTCAAGCCGCCTAAACCGCTGGGCCTGGCCCATGTCGAACGGATGCTCGGCGACGGCCAGCTGGATGAATTGCTGGAAGAAATCATCCAGTTGTATCAAGAGGCTGCGGTAGGCAAGGACGTGCTGATCGTCGAAGGCATGGTCCCTACCCGCCATGCCAGCTACGCCGCGCGGGTCAATCTGCATTTGGCAAAAAGCCTGGATGCCGAAGTGATTCTGGTCTCCGCGCCGGAAAATGAAGTGCTGACCGAGCTGTCCGGGCGAGTCGAATTGCAGGCGCAACTGTTCGGCGGCCCAAAAGACCCGAAAGTCCTCGGCGTAATTTTGAACAAAGTGCGCACCGACGAAAGCATGGAAGCCTTCGCTGCGCGACTCAAAGAACACTCGCCTTTGTTGCGTAACGGTGATTTCCGCCTGCTGGGCTGTATTCCGTTTCAGGCTGACCTGAACGCCCCGCGGACCCGCGATGTGGCCGATCTGCTTGGCGCACAGGTACTCAATGCCGGCGATTACGAACAACGGCGCATGTCCAAAGTCATCCTCTGCGCACGCACCGTGCTCAACACAGTATCGCTGCTTAAACCAGGCGTGCTGGTGGTAACACCTGGCGATCGCGATGACATCATCCTCGCTGTCAGCCTTGCTGCGATGAACGGCGTGCCACTGGCTGGCCTGCTGCTGACCAGCGACACCGTGCCTGATCCGCGGATCATGGAACTGTGCCGTGGCGCGCTGCAAGGAGGCTTGCCCGTACTGTCCGTGAGCACCGGCTCCTATGACACCGCGAACCAGTTGAACCAACTGAACAAAGAGATCCCTATCGATGACCGCGAACGCGCGGAAATCATTACCGACTTTGTCGCCGGGCACCTGGACGCGAAATGGCTGCACCAGCGTTGCGGCACGCCTCGGGAAATGCGCCTGTCCCCGGCGGTCTTTCGCTACCAATTGATCCAGCGCGCACAGGCCGCCAACAAGCGTATCGTCCTCCCGGAAGGCAGCGAACCGCTGACCATCCAGGCGGCAGCCATTTGTCAGGCGCGCGGCATCGCCCGTTGCGTGCTGCTGGCCAAGCCAGAAGAAGTCTATGCCGTGGCCAAGGCCCAGGGCATCGAGTTACCGGCAGGGCTGGAAATTCTCGACCCGGACCTGATCCGGGGACGCTATATCGCACCCATGGTCGAGCTGCGCAAAAGCAAGAGCCTCAACGCGCCGATGGCCGAGCAGCAGTTAGAAGACACCGTAGTGATCGGCACCATGATGCTGGCGCTCGATGAGGTCGACGGTCTGGTTTCCGGGGTCATCCACTCCACCGCCAATACCATCCGTCCGGCGTTGCAGTTGATCAAGACCGCGCCGGGCTGCACGTTGGTGTCGTCCGTATTTTTCATGCTGTTCCCGGAGCAGGTGCTGGTCTACGGCGACTGCATCATGAACCCGCACCCCAGCGCCAACGAGCTGGCTGAAATCGCCCTGCAAAGTGCCGATTCGGCAGTGGCTTTCGGCATTGCGCCAAGGGTGGCGATGATCAGTTACTCCAGCGGCGATTCGGCCAGCGGCGAAGAAGTGGAAAAAGTCCGTGAAGCCACGCAACTGGCGCATCGGGCCCAGAGCGATCTTTTGATCGACGGTCCGCTGCAGTACGATGCCGCCGCCAACGAAACCGTCGCCCGCCAACTGGCGCCCAACAGCCCGGTCGCCGGACGCGCCACGGTGTTTGTGTTCCCGGACCTCAATACCGGCAACACCACTTACAAAGCCGTGCAGCGCAGCGCAGATTGCGTCAGCCTCGGCCCGATGCTGCAAGGCCTGCGCAAACCGGTGAACGACCTGCCACGCGGCGCTCAGGTCGATGACATCGTCTACACCATCGCCCTTACGGCGATTCAGGCTGACAACCTTTCCTGACCCCAATAACAGCCGCCGGGAAGTCCGGCGGAACTTGAACTATTTTTGGAGCCCTGCCCCGCATGGACTTTTTACCTGCCCCATTGCGAGGCGTGATTGCCTCGCTGCTATTGGCGCTTAATACAATCGTTTGCTGCACACCTTTGTTCGTGGTCGCCATCTTCAAGCTGTGCCTGCCCTTCCCTGCCGCCCAACGCTTGACCGACTGGCTGATGAGCCACATCCACGAAGCCTGGATCAGCAACAACAGAACCTGGATGAAGCTGGTGCGCAACACCCGCTGGCACCTGAGCGGGCTCGAAGGCCTGGACTATCAACACTCGTACCTGATTACCAGCAACCATCAAAGCTGGGTCGACATCATGGTCCTGCAATACGTGCTCAATCGGCGCATCCGTCCGCTGAAGTTCTTTCTCAAGCAGGAATTGATCTGGGTACCGGTTATTGGCCTGGCCTGGTGGGCGCTGGGTTTCCCGTTCATGAAGCGTTACTCCAAGGCGTACCTGGCCAAACACCCGGAGAAGAAGGGCAAAGACCTGGAAACCACGCAGCGTACTTGCGACAAGTTCCGCAATAACCCGGTGGGCATCTTTAACTTCGTGGAAGGCACGCGGTTCACCGAGAGCAAACACGCCGAGCAAAATTCGCCCTTTCGCCACCTGCTCAAACCCAAAGCGGGCGGCATCGCGTTTGTGCTCGACGCCATGGGCGATCAGTTGGAGGCCATCGTCAACGTGACCATCCACTACCCTGGCGGGCGCCCAGGTTACTGGGATCTGCTGTGCGGTAACGTCAGGGAAGTGGTCGCGCATTTCGAAGAAATCAAAATCCCGGCACAGTTCATCGGCAGCAATTATGACCAGGACGGTGAATACCGCCTGGAATTCCAGCAGTGGATCAACCGACTGTGGGAAGACAAGGATTTATTGCTGGATCGCCTGCATCAGGAGTATCCACAAAAGCGTTGATCGCAACCTGACGGCAGGAGCGAATTCATTCGCTCCTGCCAGGTTAGCGGCAGATCTGAAAATACTGACTTACTGCTGCGGCTGCTGCTGCTGGTATTGCTGACCTGGAATAGGCTTCAGGTTGACTTCAACCCGACGGTTCTGCGCCCGGCCATTCACGTCGGCGTTGCTCGCAATCGGCTGATCCGGACCTGCACCACGCACGGACAGGTGGGAAGGGTCGACGCCTTGCGAAGTCAGGTAAGTACTTACGCTCTGCGCACGCTGCTGGGACAGGTCCATGTTGTGCTGACGGCTACCGGTGCTGTCGGTGTAGCCCACAATTTCAATCATGTTCTGGTTGAACTGCTTCAAAGAGCCGGCCAGATTGTTCAGCGGCGAATAGAAGCTGCTGGCAATGGCTGAAGAGTCCGTAGCGAAGGTGATGTTGCCCGGCATGATCAGCTTGATCTGATCCCCCTGACGCTGCACCTCGACCCCGGTATTGGCCATGCTTTTGCGCAACTCGGCTTCTTGCTTGTCAGCGTAATAACCGTAACCGGCAGCACTGGCACCGACAACCGCTGCGCCAATCAGCGCGCCCTTGCCACGGTTATCGTGACTAATCGCAGCACCGGCCAAGGCCCCTGCCAGCGCACCCAGCCCCCCGTATTTGGCGGTCTTGCTGACACCACCCGAATTATCAGCCTGTCCTTGGTTGTCATAAGGATTAGGTGACGCGCACCCGGACAACAAGGCAACAGCAGTAGCGACAAGAATCAAACGACGCGAGGTGAACATTGAGGAACTCCTGTTTAACTTCCTAGGGCTACTTTTTATGGCTGCTTTCGATAACGCAACGAACGTCAGATGCAGACCGTGCGGCGATTAGAGCCTCACTTAAGGAAAAAATTCCATAATTCCGATGTAACAAGTTTCACGCCCGAACGTAAGGGTTCTGGCGCATCTCGTCGCCCAAGCGTGTCTCTGGGCCATGACCGGTGATCACCGTCGCCTCTTCGTCCAGGCAGTACAAGCGCTGCTTGATCGAACGAACGATAGTCGCCTGATCGCCACCCCACAAATCCGTGCGCCCAATCCCACGCTTGAACAACGTGTCGCCAGCAATCAACAGCTTGTCGTCGGCAAACCAGAAGCTCATCGAACCGGGTGTATGCCCAGGGGTGTGCAACGCCACGCCGCAGCCACAGGGCAACGCCTCATCATCGGCCAACCAACAATCCGGTGGCGGTACCGGCGTATAAGGCACACCGAACATCTGGCACTGCATTTCCAGGTTGTCCCAGAGGAACTTGTCCTCCCGATGCAAATGCAACGTCGCCCCGGTCTTCTCCTTCATCAACCCGGACGCCAGAAAATGATCCAGGTGCGCATGGGTATGAATAATACTGACCACCCGCAGCCCCAATGCGTCCAGCCGAGCCAGAATCAACTCATGATCGCCACCCGGATCGACCACGATCGCTTGCTTGGTGACGGGATCGCCGATGATCGTGCAGTTGCACTGCAACGGGCCGACGGGGAAGGTTTCGCGGATGAGTGACGGTTTGACGACTTGCATGGGGCCTCCCGGGAGATGGATAGACGTGAGTTTGAATTGTAGAGGCCATGCCGTCGAGCGTCGGCTTTCACCCTATTCACACTGAGTACCTCGCCTACAGACCCGAGGTTTGCATCCGATTGCCCGAGGCCGCCAGCATGGGCGGGGCCTAGGAAAAACATCAGAAAACTTACTGATGTTTTTCCACGAAACACCCGACACGCGCAGTGGTTACAATTGAAAATTCAAGAGCAATCACGGCAACTAATTGATTTATATCGTATAAATTTTAAAGAAATAAAATATGACCACCGTTTCGCTTTGCACGCTTTTTCGGGAAGGGGCAGGCTATAATGGCACTATGCAATCATCGCGAGCCGATCACGCCATTAAGCACGCTCTACAGGGTGAAGCAATGTCGACTGCTCACCTAAAATATCAGGCGTCGTGACGGGTTTTGTTTTCGTGGTCACAAGAATAGGGCCGGCCTACTTGCAGGAAGGCTTGGCGGTACTGAGAAACTGGCGATGCTGAAGAAAATCCCTACCTCTGAACTTGCCCTTGGCATGTACATCCATAAATTTTGTGGTCCGTGGGTTGCGCATCCCTTTTGGAAAGGCAGCTTTGAACTCAAAGATGCTCTGGATATTGTACGGATCCAACAGTCGACCATTACAGACGTGTGGGTGGACACCAGCAAAGGTCATCCTCCTGTAACTGACGATACCTCTCAACACCTCGAGGCACCTGTCCTTCCGCTTTCTCCACCCATTCCCGTCGTAGAGCCCACGACCATCCCCTCCAGGGTCAGTCTGGATGAGGAGCTGTCCCAGGCCTTAAAAATTTGTGTGCGAGCCAAAGAAGCCGTCGTCACCATGTTCAGTGACGCAAGACTGGGCCAAGCTATAAAAGTGGAGGATGGCGCTTTTTTAGTGGATGAAATAACCAACTCCATACTTCGCCATCCCCATGCGCTTATCAGTCTGGCGCGCTTGAAAACGTCTGACGACTACACCTACATGCACTCCGTAGCCGTGTGTATATTGATGATTGCCCTGGCTCGACAACTGCAGATGAGCGAGGAGCAAGTCCGTGAAGCAGGGATGGCCGGCCTCATGCACGATGTCGGCAAGATGATGATCTCAAGCGCCATCCTCGATAAGGCCGGAAAGCTGACACCCGAGGAGTTCAAACTCGTCCAGAGCCACCCTGAAGAGGGGCTGAAAATTCTGGAGAGGAGCGAGGACGCCAGTGCTCACGTGCTTGACGTATGCCTGCATCACCACGAAAAAATTAACGGTTTGGGTTACCCGCATGGCCTGGCTGGGGACCAGATCAGTCTGTTTGCCAGGATGGGCGCGGTGTGCGACGTGTATGACGCGGTGACGTCCGAGCGCTCGTATAAAAAGGGCTGGGGTCCTGCACACTCCATTCGCGAAATGGCCTCCTGGAAAGGGCATTTCGATGAAATAGTTTTCCAGAACTTTGTTAAAACCATCGGCATCTACCCCATCGGCGCTTTAGTCAGCCTGCAAAGCGGTCGCATGGGCGTAGTCATTGAGCAGAATGAACAGTCCCTTCTGACACCCAAAGTTAAAGTATTCCTGTCGACGCAAAGCAAAATGGCGATTCCACACAAGGTCATTGACCTTGCCTGCCTCGAGGAACCAGACAAAATTGTGCAAATCGAGCTGGCTGAGGACTGGGGCATCACCAACGCTGAAGAACTTTGGTCTGGCCTCTCATTAGCCGAAGGCAACCTGTTCGGTTGACGTCCTGAACGCTAAGGAACTCCGATGCGTTCCGGCAGGATCACGGCATTTGGAGGGGCGTTCAGACGCGCGATTGTCGAATAGTGAAGCAAGAACACCGTCCCGCCCACCAACGCGCAGATCCACCACAGTGTCGGTCCACCATAGGCTCCGTATAACCAGGCACCGACGCTGGGACCATAAAGCGAGTGCCCCAGCCAGCCGGCACTGAATATCCCCAGGTACTTACCTCGTTGACGATGCTGAGAGCGTTCTAGCACCGCCAACGTCCACGCGGGGGTCAAAAGCAGTTCTGCCGCCGTGATTGTCAGCATCGTCACGATGGCCCAGCCGATATGACTGCCCGCATTAAGAAACAAAAAAGCACAACTGAGCAGACAAGCGCCAAGCCGCGAAGCGATGACCACCCCGTGACGCTCAATCCACCGCGTTACCGGCATCTGCAGCAAGACCACCAGCAACGCATTCATGGAAAAAAGATAAGCAATCCATTCTGGGCCAGCGGCAGCGTGCTCGCGTAAAAAAAGTCCAAACGTGCCGTACATTTGATCGAACACACCCAGCGCTAACAGTTGCCCCACGATGAACACCAGAAATAGTCGATCTTTCCAGGGCGAGCCTTTTAATGCCAAGACCTCCCGCTGAAGGTCGCTGGTCGCCACCTCGACATGCAATCGAACTCGGCCTGCATGTTTCAAGGCGTAGCCCACCAGACACACGCTGCCGAGCACATTCACCGCACCCTGGAAAAGAAATACGTAGCCATACCCTAGACTGACCAGTGCACCTGCCATGACGCCCGCCAGGGCAACACCCAGATTGAACACAACCCGATGTAAACCCTGCACACGAATCTGCAACTGCTTCGGGCTGGCGTCCATGACCAACCGTAAATTGGCAGGGCGGAACGCGCCATCGAAAAGCCCCACCAAGGGCACTACCAAAAACAGCAAGGCCAAAGGCAAATGCAGGGCAAGCGCAGCGGCAAACAGGCCGCTGAACAGCAACGAAAAACCCGCCACCCACTGGCAATCAACGTATTCAGATAAAACCCCGCCTGAGTAAGCACCGACGATGCACCCAGCGCCATAGGCCGCCATGAGCAAAGCAATCACAGTGAAGTCAAACCCATAAGCCTCGTAAAAAAACAAAGGCATGAAGAGCTTGACGATACCGCCTGCGCTATTGCACAGGGTCGCCAAAAGTTGGAGTTGCACGACTCGGGGTAGGGCTCGAAGCATATTCTTCAACGGGTTAATTAACGCCTGCGCAATGCCACGATTCCATCGCGCACTCCACCCTTAACTGCTTGCACCGCCGGATTGCCCTCACCCCAACAGCCCCATCTCCTGCGCCCGCGCCACCGCCTGCGTTCGCCGTTCGACCCCTAATTTGCTGTTGATGTGGCTGGCGTGGGTTTTTACGGTGTGCAGGGAGATGAACAGCTGTTCGCTGATTTGCTGATTGGAGCAGCCCTGAGCGATGAGTTGGAGCACGGCGAGTTCGCGGGCGCTGAGTTGTTCTGCGCAGTGCAGAGGCTCGCTGGGTTCGCGCAAGGCGACCGCAGGCGGTAACAGTTCCAGTAACGAATCGCGAACAACGCCCGGTGCGCTTTGCAGCAGTTGTTCTCGCAACCAATCGGGGTGCCCGCTCACCAGCCAGTAGAACGGCAGAAGTGCGCCCCCGGTGGCTGCTTGCAGGCTACGGGTGAGCAGTGTCCGTGCCTGTGCCTCGCGCGCGGTGCCCAACAGCGGCAGGATTTGCTGGGTCAGCGCGGCGACATAAATAGAGTGGGCACCGGTATTTTGTGCCTGCTGTTCAAGGGCGAGCAGCCGTTGCTCGGATTCGGGCAGCAGCCCTTGAATGCGTTCGAGCACTGCGCGCTGTAATTCGATGTGCTGCGGCAGTTGCGGATGACACTCCGGTGCGGCAGCGGCCTGATCACCGCCATAGGTTTGCGCCAACCGCACCAACCAGGCTTCGGCGAGGTCGATGCGGCCTTGCAACAACCACAGCTCACATTTGACCAGCGTGATCATGGCCAGGTAGTAGATCGGCGGCACGTCCCAGATGTGCATCAAGCGCTCGGCCTCGCCCAGCTCGGCAAAGGCCTCGGCAAAACGGCCGTCGCGCCCGTCAAGCCCGGCGATCACACAATGGCCGATCAATACGCTGATATCACGACAGGCTCGTGCTTCAGTCAACCCGGCCAACAGCCGCGCACGCCCCGCTTCAGGCTGCATGCGCATCGTCAGCAGATAGCCTTCATACAGTGTCAGTCGCGCACGAACAGCATAGAGCCGTTGGGCCGGCAAACCCTTGAGTCGCTCCTGGCCCTGATGGACTTCGTCCAGCGCACGCAATACCTCGCCACGCGCCTGCAACACCCGCGCCCGATCATAATGGGCAAGGGCTTCAAATAGCGGATTGGCGACCCGCTGCGCCAACTCAAGCGCCTCGCGATTGAGTACCCGGGCGCGCAGGGGGTCGCTCTCGGCAATGGCCAGATTAGCCAGCGTCGACAGGCACGTCAGCCGTTGACCGTACCGTTTATGCGGCAGGCTGCGCAGCGCTTCGTTGCAATAGAGATGGGCCTTGGCGCTGTCGCCACGCCCTCGGGCAATAATCCCGCTGAGCGCCAGCCACTGGGCGAGCATGGATTTCTGCGCTGTCGCCGAGGGGGCGGGCAGAAAGCGACTCAAGTGGCTGGCCAGCTCTTCAGCGGCATCCAGCTGGCACGCCAGGCCCAGCGCCCAGCTATAGAGCACGATCAAGCGTGGCGTGCTGATCAGCAGACTGTCAGGCAAGTCCATTTTCCAACGCAGCAGCATGCCGACGTTCTGCTCCGCCAGCAGCTGCTCTTCGGACAGGTTCTGTACCAGATTGGCGGCGACATCCAGATGCCCCGCACGCAAGGCTTGTTCGACGGCCTCATCAAGCAGGCCCTGGTCGCTGAACCATCGACAGGCATTCAGGTGCAGACGAGTTTGCTGCGGACCGGTCTCGGCGCCGGGCCGGGTGCGCAGCAGGTCGGAAAACAAATGGTGATAACGAAACCAGCGGCCATGCTCATCCAGCGGCACCAGGAACACCTGATGCGCTTGCAGATAACGCAGCATTTCGGCGCTGTCATACGTTTCGCGAGCGGCGTCGCACAGCTCGCTGCAAAAACGCTCCAGGCAGGCGGTATCGTACAAAAATGCCTGGACATCGCTCGGTAGAAAGTCGATCACCTCTTCGAGCAGGTAATCGCGAATCAGCCCTTCCCCGCCATGCAGCGCTTGCGGCAACGCGTTGTCACTGCCTGCTTCAGACGCGGCCAACAGCCAGAAGCGCAACCCGGCCACCCAACCCTCGCTGCGCTGAATCAGGCTTTGCAGCGCCTCGCTGTCCAGCGAATTAGAGTGCTGATCGAGCACCGCCACCGACTCGGCGTTGGTCAGGCGCAAATCCTGCTCATTGAGCTCAAGCAATTGGCGCGACAGTCGCAGCCGCGCCAAGTGCCAGTTCGGACGCTGACGGCTAGTGACCATCACGATCAGCCCGGCGGGTAAGTGATTGAGGAAAAACTGCAGACAGCGGTCGAGCACCGGCCCTTGAGCGAGATGGTAATCGTCCAGCACCAGCAGCAGTGGCTTACTCAGCATCAGGTGCGTGGTCAGCTCATCAAGCAGACCATCAAGCCACTCTTCGAATGCAAAAGGTTGATGCCGCTGGCGCATCTTCAACAAACCCAGCGCCTGGGTACCCAGTTGCGGGAAGAATTGTTGCAGACCGGCAAGCAAACGCTCGAGAAACCGCCCCGGATCATTGTCGCGATGACTCAGCCCCAACCACAGACTTTGCCACTGGGCCGGCAGGCTCTGGCAAAACTCTACCGCCAGCGAACTCTTGCCAAAACCTGCCGGGGCGCAGACCAGCAGCAGCCGCCCCGCCAGGCCTGCACTCAAGCGCTCACACAAACGTGGACGCAGTACATAACCTTCGGGCAACGGTGGTCGAAAAAAACGGCCTTCCAGCGCGGTAACCGCGTGGCTGTCAAACCCTTGTAGACGGGACAAATCAGTCATAGCCGGCTCTTATTAAAGTGCTGTTATCGGCATTGCAGATGTCCGCAGACTAGCGGGTAAGTCGGCCCTTTTGAAGGAATTTGGCGCTTTTTTAGAAAAAGATTAAAACAATATGCATCGCTCCCCGTGAACAAGGGGTTCTCAATAGAAAACGCCCCGAACAGTCGGGGCGTTTTCAGTGTGCGTTTAGCGATGAATCGTTACCGTACGCCAGACTGACGCAAGGCCGAAGGAGAGAAGTCGCTGACGCTCGCCTCGAACTTGAAGTTATAAGCCGCCTTCTCTTCGTTCTTCATACCGAGCGCCAGATAACGGCCCGATTGCAGATCGTAGAGGGTTTCCAGGGTGTACCACGGCACTTGTACGTTGTAGTAGTTCTGGGAGTGAGCTTCCGCCACACGCCACAGTTGACCACGACCGTCGTAGTGATCGATCACCGCTGCCTGCCAGGTGTCTTCATCGATGAAGAAGTCACGTTTGGCATAGATGTGGCGCTGGCCTTCCTTCAAGGTGGCGGTCACGTGCCAGACACGACGCAGTTCATAGCGAGCCAGATCCTGATTGATATGACCGGCCTTGATGATGTCGGCATATTTAAGGGTCGGATCGTCGAGCTTATAGCTGTCGGAGGCGATGTACATTTCCTGCTTGCCGATCAGTTTCCAGTCGTAACGATCAGGTGCGCCGTTGTACATGTCCAGGTTGTCCGAGGTACGCAAACCATCTGCTGCGGTACCCGGCCCGTCATAGGACACTTGTGGCGCGCGACGTACGCGACGTTGACCGGCGTTGTACACCCAGGCCATACGCGGTTCTTTAACCTGATCGAGGGTTTCGTGCACCAGCAGTACCCCACCGGCCAGACGCGCTGGCGCGGTGACTTCCTGCTTGAAGTAGAAAAGGATGTTGCTGGTGTCACCGGTTTTCTCGTCTTCATCGCCAGACTTGGCTTTTGCGTCGTCAGCGCCCGATTTTTTCACGTTATCGCGAAAAACGAACTGATCCTTGAAGTAAACCAGGTTGTAGGAGCCGTTGGCCTGCGGCGTGGCCTGGGTTACCAGACGCTGAACGCTGCCACCGCGATAACGGGTGATATGGTTCCAGATCACCTCAGAACCGTTTTGCGGGATAGGGAATGGGATCGCGGTCTTGAAGTTCTCAAGGCCGTTACCACCCGCGACCAGTTTGGTCTTGGTCGCGTTGCCTTTGATCGCTGCGAACACATCATCAGGCACAGTCGCGCCGCGGTGGGACGGGAAGACCTTCATTTTGAAAGTCTCCGGATAGCGCTTGAACATCGCTATTTGCCCTGGCGCCAGCTTGTCTTTGTACTGATCGACGTTTTGCGCGGTGATCACGAACAGCGGTTGTTCCTGAGCATAGGGGTCAGCCAGGAAACCCTTGCTGTCCACAGCGCCCGCGTTTTTCGGCAGCGGGCTCCAGGCAGGGATCGTCCCTGCGGCGTTGCCGGCCTTTTCGGCGCCCATCGGCGTCAAGGTTGTACCCAGTTTGGCGGCGTCGGATTCCGACACTGCAGCCATCACCCCGGTCGCCAGCAATGACAGACCCAGTACACCGACTTGTAACAGACCCTTTGTCATTTTCATGTTCATAGTCGTCCTGAAAAAAACCGTATTCTTAGAAGTTCATGCCAACGCTGAGCGCAACAAAATCGCGGTCATCCACAGTGGTGTACTTGCCGTCGAAGAAGTTGGTGTACGAAAGGTTCGCGGTGTAGGTGTTCTGGTATTCGGCATCCAGGCCCAGGCTGACAGCCTTGCGCCCTTCTTCGAAGTTGCCACCAGGACCCGGCGAGTAGCCGGAGACGTCATGCGACCAGGCCACGCTTGGCTTGAGGTTGATACCTGCAAACACGCTGTTGTAATCCCAGATCGCACGAGCACGATAGCCCCAGGAGTCAGCCGTGGTGAAACCATCGTTTTCGCAATAACGCGAGACGTTGTTCTGGGCGCCGCCGGCCAGGGTGCTGGCGTTGAGCGTGGCGCACTGACCATTAGGCAGAGGACCTGGGCCGTAGCTCGGGTCACGGCCATAACGGACTTTCGAGGTGCTTTCCAGCCCACCGACGTGAGTCCAGCCGACTTCGCCCACGACAGTCAGTCGCTCGGCGCCCATCACCTGATCGAAGAACTGGGTGAAGGTGGTCTGGAACTGGGTGACTTCCTTGCGACGATAACCCGACTGGTCAGCACCCGGCTTGCCTTGCAGCAGCGATACGTTCGGGTTCAAAGGCGTAAGACCGGAGTACAAGATGTCGGTGGTGTTGAGTTGCACCGGCGCGTTCGGACGGTAGCTGACCTCACCACTCCACGCCGTACCGGTAGGCAGGGTGGTAGAGAAGCTCAGGCCGTACAGACGAATGTCTTCCGGGTATTCAACGTAATAGCTGGAGTTGCCGGCCACGACCAACGGCAGCAGGGTAGGTGCCAAAGCCGCAGCAGTCCCGAGCGGTATGCCATTGCGAGCCAGCGAACCGACCAGGTTTGCAGGGCTATAAGCGCTCGCCGGGGCGCCTTTACCACTGAAGATCGGATTGCGGCTGTGGTAATTCATGAAATAGGCACCGAACTCGGTGTCCAGTGGATCGAACATGTAGTGCGTGGCCAGGCCGAACTGGCCGCTGTCGCGGGCGTCACGGTCAGGACCACGACGCACGATTACGCCTTCATCCGGGTTGCCGAAGGTAACGCCCTGGGCCGCCAGGCTATTGGACACGGGTGTACGCAAACCGGCTGGCAACGCGCTATTAAGACCATTTTTGGTTTTCAGTACGGCCAGGTTGTTGTTGCAGCCGTCGGCGATCACGTCCGGTTGCGAGAAGAAGGTGCCGCAGTTATCGACGACCGTCTGGTCCCACTCAATCTGGTAGAAACCCTCGGCCGAGAGGTTCTCGGTGATGTTTTGCGAGAGGTAGAACATGTTGACTGGAATCAAGCCTTCCTTGATTTCCGCACCAGGACGGCGGAAGGCCGACACGTCGACCGGGTTGATGCTGTTGATACCGCCCTGGATGAAGGTACTTTCCCCCCAACTGACGACTTGCTTACCCAACCGCACGGAACCGGGCTCATCACCGATGGAGTAGTTGTGGTAAACGAATGCATCGAGCAGCTCGGCGCCCGACGCTTTCGCGGCTTCCTTGCGGCCACTGTCGCTGATGTTCTTGAAGTTGAGATCATCGTCCTTGAGCTTGAAGTCATACCAGTACTTGCCCCGGAGAAACACACCGGTGTCGCCGTATTTCAACTCAAGATCGTGAATGCCCTTGAAGATCTTCGAGAACGTTTCCCCGCTCTTGAAATTCAAATGGCCATCATCGGAGGTCTGCGACAGGCCGTGGCCGCCGTTGTTGGAGCCGATGAGATTCTTGTTGGGATTCTGCGTAGACCAACTGGCGCCTATCGAAAGCGACGAGTCGAACTGACCTTCGATTTCACCGATGTTGAAACTTACGCCAAATGCCGGACCGGCGAGCGTAGAGGCGAGGCTGACGGCCAGAGGCAATTTCGCCCGGCGCCAGAACTGGTTAACTGATGTCATCGACGCTACTCCATGTGCTTTTATTGTTATGGCAGTGGGCTTTTCCAGACCGGCTCAAGTGCTCTTGAGTGTTAACGCCATCGGGCAGCCCGGAAGACTGCAATACGAGGGAGGCGTTATATCCGCTCTTACTAAGACCCTGTGCCGACTATAGCCAGCAGGTACTAGCACTTGATCCCTCTAAAGTGTGATTTACAGCGGCAAACCCTCTGGCACGGCTATTTCGACCGACCAGTCACGGCGGGCACCGGGAGAATGGCGTAATTTCAGGATTTGGCAAGACAAGCGCTTGCTTGGGGGCTTGCCGTGCTCAGCGAGCACGGCAAAAGGCACTCAGAGGGTCGAGAGGAAGGTGCTGTTGGTCTTCTGCCACTCGATGATATCCAGGCGGATACGCTTCTTGTCGAGCTTGCCGACACTGGTCTTGGGAATTTCAGTAACAAGGGCAATCTGGCTTGGAATCGCCCACTTATTGATGTGCCCAAGTTCGACAAAGGGCTTCAAATGTTCCTTCAGCTCTTTGGCGCCGATGTTGTGCTCTTCGCGTATCACCAGTAACGCGAAAGGCCGTTCACCCCACTGCGGGTCGACGATACCGACGACTGCTACTTCACGTACCGCTGGATGCCGGCTGATCAAATCTTCGAGTGCCAGCGAGGACACCCATTCGCCGCCCGTCTTGATCACGTCCTTGATCCGGTCCCGAATATCGATCACGCCCATGCTGTCCAGCGTCGCGACATCGCCGGTGTGCAGCCAGCCACCCGCCCACAGTTCGGCGCCTTTTTCCGGCTCGCGGTAATAGCCCTCCGTCAGCCAGGGCGCGCGCAGCACCAGTTCGCCCTGAGACTCGCCATCCGCCGGCAGGAAGTTTCCGTCCAGATCGATGATCGCCGCATCCACCAACACCCCGGGCACGCCGGCTTTGATCCGGTAGGTGATGCGTTCGTCGTCACTGCCGGCCAGCATCTCGTCATTCAAATGCGCGACGGAAATCAGCGGGCAGGTTTCAGACATGCCGTAAGCCGCAGTCAGTTGAATCCCTTTGGCTTTGGCTGCGTCATAGGTCGCACGGTTGAGAGAGCTGCCGCCGATGATGATCTTCCAGCCGGAGAAGTCCGTGCCCTGAGCGGCTTTGGCGTTGAGCACCATCTGCAGGATGGTCGGTACACAATGGGAGAACGTAACCTTCTCCTTGCGCCATAGCTCAACCAGCAATTCCGGGTCGTAACGACCGGGATAGACCTGCTTGAGCCCGAGCATGGTCGCGGCATAAGGCACGCCCCAGGCATGCACATGGAACATCGGGGTGATGGGCATGTACACGTCATTGGTGCCGAGCAGCCGCACGCTGTCGATACAGCCCATGATCGTCGCCACCCCCATGGTGTGCAGCACCAATTGCCGGTGGGTGAAATACACACCCTTGGGGTTACCCGTGGTGCCGGTGGTGTAGAAGGTTGTGGCGACCGAGTTTTCGTCGAAGTCCTCGAACTCATACTGCGTACTCGCGGCCGCCAGCAGGTCCTCGTACTCGCCGATCAGGTTGGGCAGATCGGCGGTCTTTTCCGGGGCATCGGTCAGCAGAATGGTGTTCTCGACCGTGGTCAGTTGCCCGGCAATAGCCTGATAAAGCCCCACGAACTCGCTGTTGACCAGCACGAACTTATCTTCGGCGTGGTTCATGGTGTAGAGAATCTGCTCGGGTGACAGGCGCACATTAATGGTGTGGATGACCGCGCCAATCATCGGCACCGCGAACATGCACTCCAGGTAACGATGGCTGTCCCAGTCCATTACGGCCACGGTATCCCCGGCCTTGACCCCCGCAGCAGTCAAGACGTTAGCCAGACGGGCAATGCGCTCATTCAGGGTCGGGTAGCTGTAGCGCAGCTTGTCCCGGTAGACGATCTCGCGAGTTTTTTCGTAACGGCTACCCGACATCAATAGCCGTTTGATCAAAAGAGGGTACTGGTAGGCGCCATCAGCTGGCGGAATGATGCGAGTCTGCAACATAGGAGTCCCTTTTCTGAGTGCACAGTCTTGGCTTAAAAATATGCACTTTAGAGACCTTGCCAGCCAGCCAAATCAGCCAAAGGGATGATTTGCGGACGGGCCGGAATGCAGGCATTGCGCCATCAAGCAGTGATCCGTATCAGGGGATTATCAGGGGTGTGGCCTATTGCACGCCTGCTCCCGCAGAGAGGGAGCAGACCCGGGCCAAACGACGCCGACATCAATTAATCGAGGTAAAGG
Source organism: Pseudomonas sp. UMAB-08 (assembly GCF_900095225.1). GTDB lineage: Bacteria > Pseudomonadota > Gammaproteobacteria > Pseudomonadales > Pseudomonadaceae > Aquipseudomonas. The sequence goes on along the minus strand of NZ_LT607425.1, from coordinate 114,530 downwards.
CCAGCTTCACGCCCAGCGCAACCAGCACCGCGCCCATCGCCCGATCGAACCAGTGGCCCATCCGTGCAAACCCTGCACGTACGCGCTCCTGGCTGAACAACCGCGCCACCAGACAGAACCAGACGCCTGTCGCGACGGCCAGGTACACGCCATAACCGGCCTGCACCATCAACGGGGTGTGCGGGTTGATGACAACGGTGAACAACGACAGAAAAAACAACGTCGCCTTGGGGTTGAGTCCATTGGTAACGAAACCGCTGGTAAAGGCACCGCGTGCGGTACGTTCGCCCACGGGCAGGCTGACGGGCGCATCGGTGGCGCTGGCCGGTTTGGCGCGCAGGGCCTTGATGCCGATGTACAGCAAATACGCGGCCGCCGCCCATTTGAGGGCGTTGAACAATACGATCGACTGCGACACGATCAGGCCGATGCCCAGTAACGAATAACCCACATGCACGAAGATCGCCGTGCCGACGCCCATGGCGGTCCAGGTGCCTGCCTTGCGGCCGTGTGTCACGCTTTCGCGCACAACCACGGCGAAGTCAGGGCCGGGGCTGGCGACAGCGAGCAGGTGTATCAGGGCAACAGTCAGAAATTCCGTCCAGTACATGGGGCCTCCATATCGAGCATGTGAGCAATAAGCACTCTATTAGTGCTGGCCACATTACGCCTTCGTCCAACCGTGCAAAAGATACAGTTGGGTGATCGAGTACCCGCACAATCCTTTGCGCCGTAGCTTTCAGGTGTTCGCCGCCCACGACCAGGTGTCTCTAGCCATTAACGGCAGCGCCCTTTCCGCCCAGATAAAAATCATGAATGTCTTCGCGCTGGGCCAGGATGTGCGCCGGTCCCTCGCTCACCACTTGGCCACTTTCCAGCACATAGGCGTACTGGGCATAACGCAAAGCGACGTTGATATTCTGTTCGGCGATCAGAAAGCTCACGCCGTCATGACGATTGAGCTGATCGACGATCTCGAAAATCTCTTCGACAATCTGTGGTGCCAGCCCCATCGAAGGCTCATCCAGTAACACCAGGCGTGGCTCAGCCATCAGCGCACGACCGATGGCGACCATTTGCTGCTCACCACCTGAGGTGTAGCCCGTCAGACTTTTGCGCCGCTCCTTGAGCCGTGGGAAGTAGGCGTAAATGCGCTCAAGACTGGCTTTCAATGCCTGCCGCGACGGCTTGCGCACAAACGCCCCAATCAACAGGTTCTCCTCCACGGTCAGGTGCGCGAAGCAGTGCCTGCCCTCAAGCACCTGCGCCAGACCATTGGCCACCAAATGGCTGGTCGAGCTGCGGGTGATGTTCTGCCCTCGATAGAGAATCTGCCCTTTGACCACCTCCCCACGCTCGGCACTGATCAAGTTAGAAGCGGCTTTGAGGGTTGTGCTCTTGCCCGCGCCATTGGCACCGAGCAGGACCACGACGGCACCTTCGGGCACCTTCAGCGACACGCCCCGGACGGCAAGAATCGCTTTTTCATACAGGACTTCAATGTTGTCGATTTGCAGGATGGGTGTATCAGCCATAACGCTCTCCAGGGGTGACGAGGCCGAAGCGCATGCAGCCCTCTTCGGCCATAGACGGCTTAAGACTCCTTGCTGCAATCGCGTGGCGTGATGCCTTTTTCTTGCGCGTACTTATGCGAAGAGGCCTCGATGATCGGCCGCAACAACGCACGGTCGGCCTGCACCCAATCACTGATCAGGTTCCATTTCTGGCCGTCCCATTGTTGGAAGCGCACGGCACCACCGCCCTCATGATCCGAGCAGGACAGTTTCAACGGCTGTACCAGGCCCTCGGCCCCCAGCGCCTTGAGTCGTGCTTCGTCGATGTTCAGGTGCTCGAAACCCCAACGGACCTGTTCACCCGTCAGTGGTTTTTTGCCAAATTTCTCCTGAGCGATCCGCACCGCTTCAACGTTGAGGATGCCGTTTACCACACCGAGGTTGTAGTACACCGTGCCAAACCGTTTCGGGTCTTCCAGGTTGCCTTTACCCGCATCCAGTACTGACTTCTTAATGCCTTGCAGCACAGGGAAGTCAGTGCCTGACGGGTGAGTGGTGATGGAAATAAAACCTTTGGCCGCAGCGCCCGCCGGTGCGGCATCCTCTTCTGAGTTACTCCAGATATTGCCGATAATGTGGTCTGCCGGGTAGCCGACCTTCTGCGCGGTTTTCAACGCAACCGGGTTCATCACCCCCCAGCCACGCAGGATCACCCAGTCAGGCTTGGCCCGACGAATGTTCAGCCACTGTGACTGCTGCTCGTTGCCTGGGTGCGGGACTTCAGCCAGGGTCAGCTCGAAGCCGTACTTGTCGGCCAGGGTCTGCAACACCTCATTGGTTTCCTTACCGTACGGCGAGCCGTGGTAGAGGGTCACAATCTTCTTGCCCTTGAGCTTGTCCAGCCCGCCGGCTTGCTGACCGATGTAGTTGATGATGGCCGACACTTCTGAATAAGGGTTCAGTTGCAACGGAAATACGTAGGGGAAGACGCTGCCGTCAGTGGAGTCGGTCCGGCCGTGGTTGATGGTAATCAACGGCAACTTGTCTGCGGTCGAGCGCTCCAGCGTCGCGTAGGCGATCCCCACCGACAGTGGGTTGGTCGCCGCAGCAGGCGCGCCGTTAAGTCCTTTTTTCAGACGCTCGTAGCACTCAACGCCCTTCTCTACCACGTACTCGGTCTCGCACTCGCTCCAGGTCAGCTTGACCCCGTTCACGCCACCGTTGGCATTGACGTACTGCATGTAGTCGATAAACCCACCAAAAAAGCCGGTACCGCCGGCTGCGTAGGGACCGACCCGGTAGCTCTGTAAGGGAAAGTACTGCTCGTTGTCGGCATGCGCAGTCATGGCTGTAGCGGTCAGGCTCAGCGCCAAAGCGAGGCTTCTGACAAAGGTGCGTTTTAGCATCGGAATTATCCTTATCGAATCAGGGCGATTAGCAGGTTTAAAGGGTTGAGATGGACGAGCGTCCGGTCACGCGGGGGTTCACTCAGTAGCGCAGCGGCCAGAGCCGTGCGCGCTCGCGAAATCGTTGCCAGAGGCGCGCCAGGCCCTCGGGTTCTTTGATCAGAAAGATGATGATCAATGCGCCAAAAATCATTTTCTGAGCATTTTCCAACTGCCCGGAATCGATCAGGCCCACCGGTAGCAAACTGACGAGGTTGGAGAGCAGCACCGGGAACAAGACGATAAACGCAGCACCCAGCAGGTTGCCGAGGATGCTGCCCAGACCGCCGATAATGATGATGAACAAGATCTGGAACGACCGGTTCAGATCAAAGCCGTGGGGCTCGACCGTTCCCAGGTACGTAAACGCCCACAGCGAGCCGGCGATGCCGAGGAAAAACCCGCTGATGGCAAAGGCCAGTAATTTGCTCTTGAGGATGGGAATACCGATCACTGCGGCGGCAGTGTCCATGTCCCGCACCGCCATCCAGTTGCGCCCCAGCTCACTGCGCGCCAGGTTTTTACCCAGCCAGAACATCGCGACCACGATGCCCAGGGTCAGCAGATAGCGACCGACCGGCGTACTGAAATCGATACCTTGGATGCTCAGCGGCGGCGCAGTGATGACACCGGACGCGTTGTTATTGGAGAACCAGTCGAATTTAGTCAGCACCCATTCCACGAAGAACTGTGCGGCCAGGGTCGACACCAGCAGGTAAAAGCCTTTGATGCGCAAACTGGGCAATCCAAACACGACCGCAACCAGTGCGGCGGTGACACCGCCCAGCGCAATACTGACCAGCAGCGGCAGACCCGATATGCGCAGTTCAAAATTGTAAGTGGCGAACGCACCAACGGCCATGAAGGCCGCTGACCCCAGCGACAATTGACCGGCATAGCCCGTCAACAGATTAAGCCCCAGCCCGGCCAGCGACAGCACCAGGAATGGAATGAGAATGGCACTGAACCAATAGTCGTTGCCGATGAAGGGCACACCGATAAACGCAAAGGCCAATAGCAGGACCAGCCCATAACGGTCCTGCCTGAGACGAAACACACGACGGTCCGCCGCATAGGTCGTGCTGAACTGGCCGGCTTCTTTATAGAACATATGTGTTCTCCTTAAACCCGCTCGATGGCACGTTCGCCGAACAATCCCGCTGGCCGCACCAGCAAGAACAGCAAGGCCAGCACATAGGGAAACCAGTTCTCGAGACCGCCCCCGATAAGGGGACCCAGATACACCTCTGCCAACTTCTCCGACGCACCAATGATCAGCCCGCCGATGATCGCGCCGCTGATGGAGGAAAAGCCGCCGATGATCAACACGGGTAACGCTTTGAGAACGATCAAGGAGAGCGAGAACTGGACCCCCAGGCGCGCGCCCCACAGCAGCCCGGCGACCAGCCCGACAAAACCGGCCACCGACCAGACCAATGCCCAGATACGTGGCAGCTTCACCCCTACCGCCAGGGCTGCCAGCGGATCGTCAGCCACTGCCCGCAGCGACAAGCCAACCCGCGTTTTGTTGAACAGGACCGAGAGCACCACCACCAAAAGGGCTGCGGTAGCGGAGGCGAACAGGTCGAACTGCGACAGGAGCATGCCTTTGATTTCCAGAGGCTCGTCGCTAATGCCCAACTCCAGGCCATGCACCTGGGAGCCCCAGAGTGACTGGGCGAAGCCCTCGATGACGTAAGACAGACCCAACGTGGCCATGAACAGGATGATCGGCGGGCGATTGACCAGCGGCCGTAACACGATCCGCTCGACCAACAGCGCCAGCACCACCATCACCGCCAGGCAAATAACGAACGCCAGCCAAAACGGAATGCCGCGCTCAACCAGGCTGACAAACGTCAGGGCAGCGAACAGCACCATGGCCCCCTGGGCGAAATTGAACACGCCCGAAGCCTTGTAGATCAGGACGAAACCGATGGCGACCAGCGAGTACATCACCCCGGCCAGCAGCCCCCCGATCAGTACTTCGAAGAAAAATTCCATGCTAAATCACCTGTTGTTCGGCATACGCTGACCTGCTCCCCGGGTCATTCGAGGGAGCCGACTCATGCCTGGGTGTCAGTGTCGGGTGCCGAGATACGCGGCGATTACCTTGGGATCACGGCGTACCACCTCTGGGGTGCCATCACCGATTTTGCTGCCGTAGTCGAGCACCACCACATGGTCCGAGATGCCCATCACGACGCCGATATCGTGCTCAATCAACACCACGGTGGTGCCAAACTCCCGGTTGATGTCGACGATGAAGCGGCTCATTTCCTGCTTCTCCTCGGCGTTCATCCCGGCCATGGGCTCGTCCAACAGCAGGAGCGTGGGTTCAGCGGCCAATGCACGACCCAGCTCGACACGCTTTTGCAAGCCGTAAGGCAACTTGCCCACGATCGCATCACGCCAGGCGTGGATCCGCAAAAACTCGATCACGCGCTCGGCGGCTTCACGCTGGCGGTCGTCTTCAGCCGCTGCACGCCCCAGGCGCAGTGCTTGTTCGACCCACGTGCTGCGGCGTTTGAGATTGCGACCGCACAGCACGTTGTCGAGAACACTCATCCCCTTGAACAGCGCAATATTCTGAAACGTCCGGGCAATGCCTCGTTGCGCGGCGGCGTGCGGGTGCATGCGGCGGTGAACTTCACCGTTGAAACTGATCCGCCCCTCCTGTGCCTGATAAACACCATTGATCACATTGAGCAGCGAACTCTTGCCGGCACCATTGGGGCCGATCAAGGCACAGATCTCACCGGGGGCGACGGCGAAGCTGATATCGGTGATGGCTTTAACACCCTTGAACGACAGCGAAATATGTTCCAGTTCCAGCAAAGGCTGCGGTACTGCGCGAGTAGCCTGAGACATCGTCGTGCTCCTGATCAGGCCAATTGCGGGCCGTCATTAATCCATCCATCGACCCGCTCTGCTGACGCTCGGGGCCGGGGTTGCCATTGACCCGGGTCTGGCCACCCCTGGATGTTGATACCCAGCAATGCAAAGAATGCTTTGGTGTTTTCCGGTAACGCGTCACCCACCAGCAGCGCGGCGTGCGTACGGCTAAAGCCGAGGACATCGCGCAACGGCCTGCGGATCAACCAATCGCCCAGCACTCTGCGGACAACACCCGGCCTGCTGGCCAACGCCCACTCGACCAGATGCCGCTGCCAACTGCCCACGGGCGGCAACCGGGTCAAGACCAGCGCATGCAGGCGGCCATAGGTTTCGCGGGTGCCCGCCACCAGGGTCGGCCCGAGTTCGCGACGGTCGTTATCCCGAGTGGCCAGGCTCTCCGGAAAATTCAAACGGAAACCTGCAATCAGCCAGGGAGCCAGTAGATAGCGGGCTTGCCCACCCGCGGCGAACGCCCTGGCGGCCAATGCTTCCTCATGACTACCCAACTGCTGAACCTCAACCAGATGTCGGCCTTCATTCAACAGTTCGGCGTGACTGATTCGCTGCTGCTCAAGGACGCCGCCCTCACCACGCCGATAAAATGCAAAGGCCGTGTGCTGGGAATGCCCTCGAACCGGCAATTCAAGATTCGGTGCTTGCTCCACCAGGCTTGCGTAGGCGACCCACCTGCCCTGCCCATCGGCGTTGCCTGTGACCGTGCGGCCGTCGGCATAGAACACCAGCTGCGGGGCCAGGTGCGCGGCGTCCACCCGCTGAAGTTCTTCCAGCCCTTCGGCAAAGATAAAGTCGGGTTGCAGTTGCTCCAGCAAGGCTGTTTGCTCTGATGCAGCATCCAGCGGGTCGAGCAGCGCGGCCACGCCGCCGAGCCACTGAGCAGCCAACGTCGCCAGCAAGGCTTCGGGCCGTGGTCGGCTTAACAGGGTCAGCGTTGCGCCAGGGGTAAAACCGCGCAGGTGCAATGCCGTGGCAAGACTGAGCACCTGCGTGGCGACCTGAGACCAACTGCGCACTTGCCACACACCCAAATGTTTATGGCGCAAGGCGATGCCTGTTGGGTGTTGCCCTGCTTGCAACAACAGCCACTCTGGAAGCGTGGTGGGAACCGTCTCCCGATTTTCTGTGAACTCAGACATTGCCTTTCCCCGCCCACGTGCCGACTCAGCACCGTCCACAGTGATAGAGCAGCAACCGTGCCAAAGATAAATATCAATAAAAAACAATGAGTTAACAGAATATCGAAATACCCGAGTGTGCTTCTCACTGCACAAGCTGTTGCGCGACTGTTTGTGGCTGAACAGTTGCGCGTGCCGCCGAATACGGACACCTCCCCCAGACGGTCGCGTCGACTACCAGAAATTGATACCTTTCCAGTGCCTCCAGCCATTTCGGGCTGGACCTTATATTTTCAATAAGGCGCCTCATCCCATGAGCAATCATCACAAAGCAGTTTTCCTCGACCATACGTCTCTGGACCTGGGTGATCTTGACCTCAGCGAGCTGCGTGAACACTTCAGCGATTTGCAGTTGCACACCACCAGCACACCGCAACAGGTGATCGAACGTCTGCAAGGCGCGCAGGTGGCGATTACCAACAAAATCATGATAGATGCCAGCACGTTCGCGGCGTGTCCCGATTTGAAGCTGGTGCTGATTTCCGCCACGGGCACCAACAACGTCGACCTGGTCGCGGCCCGTGAACATGGGGTTGTGGTCAGCAACTGCCAGGGTTATGGCACTGCCTCCGTGGCGCAACACACGCTGATGCTGCTGCTCGCGCTGGCGACCCGCCTGCCGGACTATCAAAACGCGGTGCAGCATGGGGGCTGGCAGCACGCCAAACAGTTCTGCCTGCTGGATTTCCCTATCGTCGAGCTGGAAGGCAAAACCCTCGGCATGCTGGGTTATGGCGAACTCGGCGGCGCCGTCGCGAAGCTGGCCGAAGCCTTCGGCATGCGCGTGCTACTGGGGCAGATACCCGGCCGCCCTGAGCGTGATGACCGTGTGCCGCTGCAAGAACTGCTGCCGCAAGTCGATGCATTGACCCTGCACTGCCCGCTCAACGAACACACCCGGAACATGATCGGCGCCTATGAGCTCGGCCTGCTCAAACCCCACGCTTTTGTGATCAATACCGCACGTGGCGGCCTGATTGACGAACAAGCGCTCGCCGATGCCTTGCGCAACGGGCATCTGGGCGGCGCCGCAACGGATGTGCTGACCGTCGAGCCGCCAGTGAACGGCAATCCGCTGTTGGCGGGCGACATTCCGCGCTTGATCGTCACCCCGCACAACGCCTGGGGCAGTCGCGAAGCCCGGCAGCGGATCGTCGGCCAACTCAGCGAAAATGCCCACGCGTTTTTCGCGGGCACACCGCGACGGGTCGTGAGCTGACAAGCTCTGTTAGACTTCGCCACTTTTCAGGAGCCAAAGATGGACCCGCGCAGTGAAGTGTTACTCCGTCAGGCCGAATTGTTTCAGGGCTCCGTGCTCCTGGCCGGGCTGCCTGCAGACGATCTGCTCGGGAAATTGCCGAATGCCCACGGTTGGTGCTGGCATGCCGGCGATCAAGCGGTGCTGGACGCGCGTTTCGAAGGCCGCTGCCACTTTGGGGTCAATGTGCCAGAGCAGGCGTTCGAAACAGCCGTGCTGTTTGTGCCCAAAGCCCGCGACCTGACCGATTACGTATTGAACGCCCTGGCATCGCGCCTGGCCGGACGCGAGCTGTACCTGGTCGGCGAAAAACGCAGCGGCATCGAAGCCGCAGCCAAACAACTGAGCCCCTTCGGCAAGCCCCGCAAAGTCGACAGCGCCCGCCACTGCCAGCTTTGGCTGGTGACTGTCGAGAACGCACCGCAAGCGGTGACCCTGGAAAGCATGGCCCAACGCTATGAAGTCGACCTGGAAGACGGCCCACTCACCGTGGTCAGCCTGCCCGGCGTCTTCAGCCATGGTCGACTGGATCGCGGTTCGGCGCTGCTCCTGCAGCATCTGGACAAACTGCCCAGCGGCGAGGTGCTCGACTTCGGGTGTGGCGCCGGGGTGTTGGGGGCTGCGGTCAAGCGTCGCTACCCGCATAACAATGTCACGCTGCTGGATGTCGATGCCTTTGCCACCGCCAGCAGCCGCCTGACTCTGGCCGCCAATGGCCTGGAGGGTGAAGTGTTGACCGGTGACGGCATCGACGCCGCGCCCATGGGTTTGAGCACTATTTTGAGTAATCCTCCGTTCCACGTCGGCGTGCATACCGACTACCTGGCAACCGAGAACTTGCTGCGAAAAGCTCGCCAACATCTAAAAAACGGTGGCGAACTCCGCTTGGTCGCCAATGCTTTCCTTCGCTATCAGCCACTGATCGAAGAGCATCTGGGTGTGTGTGCGGTGAAGGCACAAGGGCAAGGCTTTCGTGTCTATCGCGCCAAACGCGAAAAAAAATAAGCACTTGCCGAATGCTTTCGGTGTAGGCAGAATCCGCTCCGTCCTAGGGGAGTAGTCTCCCACGAGCGCCATGCTCGTCCGGCACGTATCAACATACTTGGTCAACAGACCATGGTGCGTGCGACCCAGATCCGCTCAGTCGGATCGGTGGTTTGACAAGACCTATGACACGAACACCTTACCCGGGGCGGGAAGGCTGTACGTGTCATAGCCGTGTCGACCCGCCCCTTAGGAAAAACCTGATGCTGGAATCCCTGCTCGTCCCCACCGCTGTTGTTGCCTTGGCCGAAATCGGTGACAAGACCCAACTCCTCGCCCTGATTCTCGCTGCGCGCTTTCGCAAGCCTTGGCCGATCATCGCCGGCATCATCGTCGCAACCCTGGCCAACCACGCCGCAGCAGGTGCAGTCGGGGCCTGGTTCGGGAGTTTCTTCTCGAATGCCACCCTGCACTGGATTCTGGCCGCCAGCTTCACCGCCACCGCGCTGTGGACCTTGGTGCCCGACAAAATGGATGACGACGAAGCCAGCACTGCGCGCAAGTTCGGGCCGTTCGTGACCACGCTGATCACGTTCTTCATCGCTGAAATCGGCGACAAGACCCAAATCGCCACCGTGATGCTCGCCGCCCAGTACTCCTACCTGTGGCTGGTGATTCTCGGCACCACACTGGGCATGCTGATCGCCAACGTTCCAGTGGTACTGGCAGGTAACTTCGCGGCTGAAAAGCTCCCGCTCACCTTGATCCGTCGCTTGGCGGCCGGCGCGTTTTTCGTCCTGGCCATCGTTGCGGTGTACAAGGCAATGCAGGTGAGTGGCTGGGTTTAAACGACGCTTTCAAGATCAGGGGGATCGGGTCGTCACTGACGACCCGATCCACTCAGGGTCTTTTAGCCTGTTGATAAAGTGGCATCACCTTCGGGATGGCGCTTTGCAGCGATGCGATGCTGCTTTCCGAGGCAGGGTGAGTACTCATGAACTCCGGCGGTGAACCCCCGGTGTTCTGGGTCATTTTCTGCCACAGGCTGATGGCGGCATTGGGGTTATAACCAGCGCGCGCCGCCAGCTCCAGCCCAATCAGATCCGCTTCATTTTCATTGCTGCGGCTATTAGGCAAGGTCAGGCTGTAATTGACCACCGTATCGGCCAGCGCAAGGCTGTCCTGACTCAATCCCAATAACGCACCCGCGCCCTGCTTGGCCATCTCGATACCATAAGCCTTGGACATTGCTTCACGCCCATGCTCGCGCAAGGCGTGGGCAATTTCATGCCCCATGACCGCAGCGATTTCATCGTCAGTGAGTTTCAGCTTGTCGATCAACCCGGTGTAGAAAATGATTTTGCCACCGGGCCCGCAGTTGGCGTTGAGCTCATCGCTTTTGATCAGATTGATTTCCCACTGCCACTGCGCCGAATCAGGGCGAAAAATCGGCGCCTGCGCAATCAGCCGATCAGCAATCGCTTTCACCCGTTTGGCGTCGGCACTGGTTTTGTCCAGCACACCTTTAGTGGTGGCCTCGCCTACCGTCTGTTGATAAGACTGCGCATACATTTGATTGACCTCTTGGGTCGACAGCATGCTAAACATGTACTGCTTGCGCTCGACGCCCACCGCACCGCCGCTGGTGGTATTGACGGACTGGCAACCGCTGAGCAACAAGCTCGCGCTCAAGGCACACAGAGCAAATGACTGACGCATGGTGGATCTCCCTGGAAACATGGCCGGTATCCTAGGCAATGTCCGGCCGCGAAGCTAGATACAAGCCAGTTGCCATTCCCATAGATAGCCTCCGCAGCAGATGATCACAGGCTTGCCTGCGAAGCGTCTTCAGCTCAAAGCGGCGTCAGGCATTCCGGCGCATTCAGTTTTGGATCGTTCACCAGGTTAGCCAATGCTCGCTCGCGCAGCGCCGCCTGGGGGCTGGCGAGCAGTGCTTGCAGGGTGGACGTTGGCGTATCAGCGGCCAGCCAGGCTTCCTGCCCGGCGGCATCAAGGATCAGCGGGCGCCGTTGACTGGCTGCCGCCTGCGTAACGACGGCGACACTCAGGTATGTGTGGCCTTCTACCGGATAAGCCTCCCAAATCGCGGCAAAAAACAGCGCAGAGCCCTCCCCCGGCGTTAGCCAGAACGGCCGCTTGCGCGTGGTGCCGCGCCATTCGTAAAAACCATTGGCCGGCAACAGGCAGCGGCGCAACCGGAAAGCCTCGCGAAACATCGGTTGTTCGGCCAGGGTTTCGGCGCGGGCGTGAGCAGGCGTTCGGGAAAGGTCGGTCAACCATGGCGGTGTCAGCCCCCAACGTGCCCGTGCCAGTTCGCGCTGGGCGTCCCCGCCGCGCATCATCAACACCGAGTCGCCCGGCGAGATGTTCCATTGCGCTTTTTGGTCAGCAGGGAAACCGGGTAAGGCCGCAAACGCGGGCGTCCAGCGAAACAGGGCATAGCGTCCACACATAAGGGCAACACACTCTCTTTTTTGAAAAACCCTTTTTCAGACGCAGGCTTTAAAAGTCGGCGGTTGAAAGCAGGGCCAAACGCACGTCAACACTCCAGTACGTCGGGAAAATTGTCGGGTTCATCACCCGACAGCGGCAGTGCCGCATTGTACTCGGCGATCAACAGCCGTGCCTGTTCGGCCTGATCATTGTCCACCGACAGCCCTAACAGGCCAAAAACCGGGAGTTCGCCCACGCCGCCGAGCAAATCACGACCCGTCAAATGAGCTTCGACGCCTTCACTGGCAAGCATGCCTTGCAGCAATTCGCCCTCCATCAAATTTTCCGGCTCGTAGACTCTTTGCATCATTCATTCTCGCTGCGCACGTCCAGGGTCCATTCTTCGCCGTCCGTCTGCAAATCGAACACAATCGGTCGACAACATACCGGGCAATCCTCGATATAGGACTGATCACCGCCGGATAAATCCAGCACGGCCTCAACTGACTCGCCACAGTAAGGGCAGTCGTAACGCTCTATTTCCTGCATCGAAGTCTCCGGAGTGAGTTATGCGTATAATCGCCGTCTATTTGAAGCATGGCTTGTGATCTGATCGCATTTTTCAGACCGGCCTGCCTTTACCCTAGCCGTTTCCAACAAGAGAGCATGATGGGCGAATTCGATGCCATCCGACCTTACAACGACGCCGAAGTCCCAGCCGTCATTGCACGCCTGCTCAGTGATAAGGCACTCCTCAAAACACTCACCCACTTTCGCTTCCCTCGCATGGCAGGCGCATTTGGCTGGATGCTGAAACCTCTAATCACACATCGACTACGTCGCGAGTTCGCCGAGGTCCACTCGGTGGCCTCGCTGCAGGACAAAGTCGAGGTTTACGTCGATCACACCATTGAGCGTGCTACCGACGGTGTGACCTACACCGGTGTCGAGCAGTTCAAGTCCGGCAGCGCCTATCTGTTCCTGGCCAACCACCGCGACATCGCAATGGATCCGGCCTTCGTCAACTATGCGGTGTATCACGCGGGCCTGCCAACGCCGCGCATCGCCATCGGTGACAACCTGCTGCAGAAGCCCTTCGTTAGCGACCTGATGCGCCTGAACAAGTGTTTCATCGTGCACCGTTCCATCACCGGGCGCCGGGAAAAGATGGCGGCGTACCTGCAACTGTCGGCCTATATCAATCATTCGATCCGCGAAGACTGCCAATCGATCTGGATCGCCCAGGCTGAAGGTCGTGCCAAAGATGGCGACGATCGCACCGAATCGGCCATTCTCAAGATGTTCCACATGAGCCGCAAGGACGAGCCATTCTCCGAGGTGATCAAGTCGTTGAACTTGACGCCGGTGTCGATCAGCTACGAATACGACCCATGCGATCACGCCAAGGCCCGCGAACTGTATATCCGCGCCACCACCGGCAGCTACACCAAGGCACCGGGCGAGGATGATGTCAGCATCGCGCTGGGCATCACGGGTTACAAAGGCCGGGTGCACGTGAATTTCGCTACGCCGATCAGCGGGGTGTTCGAAGACACCAAGCAATTGGCGATTGAGATGGACCGGCAGATTCTCGGTGGTTATCGCCTGTTTCCGGCGCATTACCTGGCGTACGCGCAATGGGAGGATGCCGATCCGACATTGGATGTACCCAGTGCCGCCGACGTATTTCCCGCTGACGAACTGGCCCGGGCCAAGGAAGAGTGGCAGCGCCGTCTGGAGAGCTGCCCTGTCGAACACCGTCCGTATCTGGTGTTGCAATACGCAATGCCTGTGCGCAATCAGTATCGGGTCAAGGCCGGACGAGCGCTTTAAACGTCTGACTCATAAAGATGGCGCCTCTTCGGGCGCCATTTTTTTTTGCCCCGGTCACCTAACCGTAACCTGAACCCGCCACTGTATTGCACCTCGACACCTAAAGAGACCTTGTCATGCTGCATGCACAGAATCAGGATCGGCTGTATCTGGTGACCCAGAGCGACGAGCAGGAAGCGCTGATCGACGCATTGTCATTCAATGTGCAAGACCGCCACTGGCTGGTTTACTGCGCGCTGGGAGGCCATCAGCACCACGACCTGCCAGACCTGGATCAGCAGACAGGCTTGAGTTTTCTGGATTTCTACTACGAAGCCGCATGACCGGCGACAGAGTGATGGGTGTCGCCAGACAGACCCAAAAAAACCGGTTTCTCGCTAAAGAAACCGGTTTTTTTGTTCACAGTTTGTTTGCAGCGAACAGACCGTATTACTGGCCCAGCACCCTGCCGATAGTTTGATCCTGGAACAGCCGGGTCAGGGCATCGCTGAGCACATCACTGACCAGCTTGGTATTGGTTTCCTGGTTCGGCGCCATGCCGAAGCGCTGGTCCAGCGAAGCGGCATAACGACCACTGTAGCTACGGCCATTGTTTTGCACGTCAGCGCGGAACGTCGAGCTGATGGTCGCTTCGGTCACGTACAGACCTTCTTTGGGCGACTGGTACTTCAGGTCCACCAAGGTCACCGTCAGCTGCGGCGCGTTGCCACCGTTGGTGGTTGGGGTAAAGCCCAGAAGACGTACAGCGGCTTCGGTCTGAGCTTGCAGTTTAGGCAGCAAGTCAGAACCCTGGACGCTGATGGCGCTGGTTTCCGGGTACAGACCACCACGGGTTCCCAGGGTTGGCGATGGGCGACCGTCGACGACGCGAACCACGACCGGCTGACCGTGACCCACCGCAGCGAGTTGGCTGGTGAGTTTGGGTTGCGGGCTAAGTTGTTGCGGGCTGTGGGCACAGCCGACCAGGGTCAAACTGCCAACAGCAAGCAAACCGAACAACAGGCGATGCAACATGCTCATCTCTCCAGGGGCCAGACACAATAGATGCAGCAGTATAGCGGTGCCAACGGCCCGCTCACTAGTTGAAAATAGGACCGGACATGACGGGGCACAGTTCCTTATGAAACGCCTTCGCCACGGGACTGTCACCGGGATGTCACGTCCTTCGGGCAATCTTCCCCTGCCCACTCAACAGGAGCCCCGTCATGGACTTTCTCTGGTCATTGTTCAGCTTGCGCCCTCAGCATCGTCACTACGCGCTGCTGGATAAATCAGGGCTGTGCCAGGCATTTCGGCATTGCGCCACGCCGCCGATCGGTTTTGGGTGGGTAGAAATCAACGAAGCCCGGCTCACTTGGCTGCACCAGCCCCTCCCCGCCAGCGCACGTGTCAGCCCGCACGCGGCACACCCCGGTGACCGCCATCTCCTGACGAACTGACTGACGCGCTAATAAAAGTCAGTTAATAAGATCAATTCCGCACGTTTCATCGCTATAATCTTCCCCCGATTATAAGGACGTCTCCTGATCGGGCCTCGCAGCATCGCTAATACCTTGTATTAGCTCCCCCGCACCGCCCACAGAGAGCCGCCCACACAGGTCGTTTGCAAGCGTCAGTGCTTGCTGGTCCGGTGTCGAATAGCTCGAATCGTTTCGAACCTTTCTCGCCCCCCAGCCTCTCACTCTTGCCTGCATCCGATCTGCCGGAACTGCCATTGCGTCGGTTCTTTTTTGAGGTTCACGTCTCCAAAAGAGCGTGAAAAAAACGGGTTTTCACTACTTCACAAGAGTGTGGCGAGCAAATGAATAGTTTTGCGTTTGTACATGCACCATTAATGTCTGACCCAGCCCCCTTAAACAGGACTGACTGCTGCGCAGCCTCCATGACTGGAGTCTGAAGCCTGTCCGCTACGGATTTGGTTGCACAACCGGATGCCTTGACGATAGTCGAATTGCTAACCGGGCCTGAAAATGAGTTCATACGAATTCAAAGCCCGATTGGTGGTGTCCGCTGAAGATGCAAAAAATTGCGAAGAATCGGACATGGCGATCCTGGCCATGAGTTACCAGGGGCACTTTCGGATACACGCCCCGCAAACACTTGGCAACTGACCTCAGGATCGTATGCCGTCAATTTGGTGCTGCAGATTTTGGAGACGCGTTAATGGCGCATAACGAAGCAGTCGATGTGGTATTGGTTGGGGCAGGCATCATGAGTGCCACCCTTGCAGTACTGCTCAAAGAGCTCGACCCCAGCCTTAAGCTGGAAGTCGTTGAGCTGATGGATTCTGGTGCCGCGGAGAGCTCAAACCCGTGGAACAACGCCGGTACCGGCCACGCCGGGCTATGTGAGCTGAACTACACGCCGCAAGCAGCCGACGGCTCCATCGACATCAAGAAAGCGGTGCACATCAACACCCAGTTCGAGGTATCGAAGGAATTCTGGTCCTACCTGGCCAAGAAAGGCACGTTCGGCTCCTCGAAGTCCTTTATCACCCCGGTTCCGCACCTGAGCTACGTCCAGGGTGAAGCAGGCGTCGCGTTCCTGAAGCACCGCTTTGAAGCCATGCACAAGCATCATGCTTTCGCGGCCATGGAATACACCGAAGACAAGGCCAAACTGGCCGAGTGGATGCCTTTGATGATGCCGGGGCGGCCTGCTGACGAGCCGATCGCCGCCACCCGCGTGATGCAAGGCACCGACGTCAACTTCGGCGCCCTGACCAATCAGTTGCTCAAGCACCTGTCCAGCACCCCGGATGCCCAGGTTAAATACTGCAAGCGCGTGACCGGTCTGAGCCGCAAGGGTCAGGGCTGGAGCGTGAGCATCAAGGACGTCAACACCGGCAATACCCGCGAAGTCGATGCCAAATTCGTGTTCCTTGGCGCAGGTGGCGCGGCGCTGCCGTTGCTGCAGATGTCAGGCATCGAAGAAAGCAAAGGTTTCGGTGGTTTCCCGGTCAGTGGTCAATGGCTGCGTTGCGACAACCCGGAAGTGGTCAAGCGCCACCAGGCCAAGGTCTACAGCCAGGCCGCCGTGGGCTCTCCACCGATGTCGGTGCCGCACCTCGACACCCGCGTCGTCGACGGCAAGACCTCTCTGTTGTTCGGGCCATACGCCGGTTTCACTACCAAGTTCCTCAAGCACGGTTCGTTCCTTGACCTGCCCCTGTCGGTTCGCGCCGCCAACATCGGGCCGATGCTGGCCGTGGCCCGCGACAACATGGACCTGACCAAGTACCTGGTCAGCGAAGTGATGCAGTCGATGGAGCAACGTCTTGCATCGCTGCGTCGCTTCTACCCTGAAGCCAAGGCTGAAGACTGGCGCCTGGAAGTGGCTGGTCAGCGCGTGCAGATCATCAAGAAAGACCCGAAGAAAGGCGGCGTCCTGCAATTCGGTACCGAACTGGTTTCGGCCAAGGACGGTTCTCTGGCTGCCCTGCTCGGCGCGTCCCCTGGTGCCTCGGTGACAGTGTCGATCATGCTGGATTTGATCGAACGCTGCTTCGCGGACAAGGCTCGCAACGAATGGGCCGCCAAGCTCAACGAAATTTTCCCTGCTCGGGAAAAGGCTCTGGAAACCGACGCGCAGCTGTATCAGCGCATCAACGCCCAGAACAATGAAAGCCTGGAGTTGGTAGAGAAGAGCAGCGAGACCAAAAGCTTCGCTTGAGGTAGCGCGCTTTCTCCACCGGCCATAAAAAAACGCCCTTCGGGGCGTTTTTTTATGGGCTGACGCGTCCGTCTCAGCCGCGAGCTTTTTCGATCAGCTCGATGTATTCATCGGCATGACGCTGGTCTGCAATAAGCGCGATGAAATCCTTTCCGTGCTCATCTTTGCCATCGAGGTCGTAACCGGCTTCGAGGAAGAACACCAGGAAACGCTCGAAATCATTGATCCGCAGGCCTCGATACGCCTTGATCAGCTTGTGCAGCGACGGTGAAGTTGCATCGACCGGTTCGAAGTCGAGAAACAATTTGATCTGCGCATCGCCGATCTCATCACCAATCAACTGCTTCTTATCTTTACGCATTGCTGACTCCAACTGACTTGCGGATATTTCACGGGCAGGCAGTTTACCCCTCGCCCACCGTAACGCTCAACGCGCGCGTACGGCCATGGTGTGCAGATCTGCCCAGACATGCCCATTGGCGTAGCTCAAAAACTGGCAATACACCTTCTCGTTGCGCAACAGGTCGAGCACAGCCCGGTACTCAGTCATGGGGTAATACAGGGTCAAGGTGCGGGTATGGTCATCGAAGGTAGGCTTTTTCAGGCTTTTACTTTCACCGTCGAAGTGAATCAGCACCTCGGATACGGTGGCGCCTTTATTCATTGGCTTGCCTTTCAAACGCAGTAAAACCGGAAAGGTCACCGGTATCGGCTGCTGATTGGACTGGCGCTGACTGCCAATTACCACCGAGTATTCGGTGATTTGCAGCAATTGTTGCTGCTCGGGTTGACCCTCGCGCACCGCCAGATCATCCGGCGGCAAATAGTGCGCGTGCATGGGTGTAGAGGTGCCAGGGCCCTGGCTTGGCGCGGCAGCCAGCGGCAGGCTGAGCAAAAGGATCAAGGCTGCTGCACTACGGATTACTAAGGTCATATTGACGCCTCAAAAAGCTGGAGAGCACTCTAGCATGAGGCTCGATGATTCGGATCAAGGCGCACGGCGCGTACCGAGTTCATACTTGAATGGGCCTGTCTGAAACCATTAGCGGCTGCACGAATAAAAATAATGAATCAATCGAGCGGACCTGTGCGCTCACTGTTGGAGTTGCCATGTCTTTCTCTCTTCCGCCCGTTTTTTCTGCCTGGCGCCAAACCTGGCGTGCCGGGTACTCATGGATCGCCTTGCGCGGCGACCTCAGCGCCGGCTTGACGGTAGGGGTCATCGCCATTCCTCTGGCAATGGCCTTGGCCATCGCAGTGGGCGTCGCCCCCCAATATGGGCTGTATACCGTGCTGGTGGCCGCCCCGTTGATCGCCTTGACGGGCGGCTCGCGGTTCAACGTCAGCGGGCCGACCGCCGCCTTCGTGGTGATCTTGCTGCCCATCACCCAGCAGTACGGACTCGGTGGCCTGTTGCTGTGCACGATGCTCGCCGGGGTAATCCTGATCGCCTTGGGCCTGATCCGCGCAGGTCGGCTGATTCAGTACATTCCCTACCCCGTCACCCTGGGCTTTACCGCCGGGATCGGGATTGTGATCGCGACCTTGCAGCTCAAGGACTTGCTCGGCCTGAGCCTCATCAGCCAACCGCAGCACTATGTCGAGCAAGTAGGCGTATTGATCCAGTCGCTGCCCAGCGCTCATTTGGGCGATGCGGTGGTAGGTGCGGTGTGCCTGGCAGTGCTGATTGTCTGGCCACGCTGGGTGCCGAAAGTCCCGGGGCATCTGGTTGCGCTGGCGGTAGGCGCGCTACTGGGATTGCTGATGGAGGCCGCGGGCTGGTCAGTCGCAACCCTGGGTGAACGCTTCAGCTATAGCGTCGACGGCATCCGTCATGCCGGCATCCCGCCGTTCCTGCCGACCTTCACCTGGCCGTGGAACCTGCCCGCCGCCGATGGGCAATCGCTGACCCTGTCCTATGATTTGATCCGCCAACTGATGGCCCCGGCGTTCGCTATCGCGATGCTTGGCGCTATGGAGTCACTGCTATGCGCGGTGGTCGGCGATGGCATGACAGGCAGTAAACATGACCCCAATGCCGAGCTGATCGGCCAAGGCCTGGGCAATCTGGTTGGGCCGTTGTTCGGCGGGATCACCGCCACGGCAGCCATCGCCCGCAGTGCGGCAAACATCCGCGCCGGTGCGTTTTCGCCCCTGGCGGCGATCATTCACAGCGCCGTGGTGCTGATCTCGATTGTCCTGTTGGCGCCGCTGTTCAGCTACCTGCCCATGGCGGCAATGGCAGCTTTGCTGGTGATGGTGGCCTGGAACATGGCCGAAGCCCGTCACGTTATCCACACCCTGCGCATAGCGCCACGTAGCGATGTATGGGTACTGCTGACCTGTTTGAGCCTGACGGTGCTGTTCGACATGGTGCTGGCGGTCGGCGTCGGGCTGCTCATGGCGGCAGGGCTGTTTATCAAGCGCATGAGCGACCTGACCGACACCGCCGAACTGCCGCGCAGCTACCACCAAGCGTTGCACGACATGCCCGACCAGGTGCAGAGCTACGCGATTCGCGGGCCGTTGTTCTTCGGCGCAGCGGAAAAAGCCCTCAGCGTGCTGCGTAAGTTCAGCTCGGGGGTCAAGGTCGTGGTGGTGGACATGAGCGCGGTGCCCATGCTCGATATGACCGCACTGGCAGCACTGGACAGCGTGTTGGTTGAATACCGCAGTGCAGGGGTCGGCCTGATCCTGGTTGGGACCACGCCGAGGGTGCGCTTGAAATTACGCCGGGCCGGCGTGCATCGGCTTGAAGGGCAACTGACTTACGTGCGCGACCTGCACCAGGCACGAGAAAAAGCGTTGCGCTGGCTGGGTCAGGATGACGCGCGATAGATGTTTTGAGTGCGTGCAAGCCCCCCTTCTCAGGCAAGCCTACGAAGGGGGCGACGCGGGGTCTTGCTGCTGCCGCTACTCGAACTGCGCACGCATCCAGGCATGATATTCAGCCACTCCCGCCTCGCCTTCGCGCGGTGCCCAGTGGGCGAACTCAACTTCGCTAAGTGGGTGATAGGGACCGGCTTTACATTCGAACATCAGGGTGTCCGGCGCCAGCACGACCAGGCCGTGAAAAACGCCCGGAGGCAAATCCACACCGAGGCAATCGCCGCCTGCCTGCATCAGCCGCTTGCTCAGCAATTGGCCGTCCTCATCGAACACCAACAGGCCCAGCGCGCCCTTGAGCACCAACAGGCATTCAGCCTTGTCGGCACTCAGGTGGCGATGTGGCGCGATGTAAGTACCTGGCTGCATACCCACCGCCAAGCGGTGACACGGCTCTTCCATCTGATGGAAATTGTGGTGCTGCCGGCCACGCGGACTGGCCGCCGCTTTCTCGGCAAGATCGGCAAACAGCGACTGGTCGAGAAAACGAGGTGCGCTCATCATTACATCCCTTTAACCGCATAGATGCCGGCAGCGTTACGCCAGTAGCCTTTGTAATCCATGCCGTAACCGAAGATGTAGCGGTCGATGCACGGCAGGCCGACGAAATCGGCTTTCAGGTCAGCACGCGCCTTGCGGTCGTGATCCTTGTCGATCAATACGGCGGTGTGCACAGCGCGCGCACCCGCGTGCTTGCAGAAATCCACGATCGCGCCAAGGGTATGACCTTCGTCGAGGATGTCATCAATGATCAACACATCGCGGTCCATGAACGAGACTTCCGGCTTGGCTTTCCAGAACAGGTCGCCGCCAGTGGTTTCGTTGCGATAGCGGGTGGCGTGCAGGTAAGACGCTTCCAGCGGGAAGTTCAGATGGGTCAACAACTTGCCCGAAAAAATCAGGCCGCCGTTCATCACGCAGAACACCACGGGATTGCTGTCGGCCAGTTGGGCATTGATCTGTGCACCGACACGGGCGATAGCCACTTCGACTTCAGCTTCGGTATAAAGGCAGTCAGCCTCGCGCATGATTTGACGGATATGCTCGAGATCAGCAGACATAGCGCTCTCCAAGGGGTGCGGTGGAATAAAAACCGGCAAAGGTACGCATCCGTTTCGGTCAGAGCAAGCATTTCTGGACTAACGTTCCGGATGTCTTAGGACAGTAACGGTTGAATAGATTAATCTAGGCCGTTTTTTTGCCCCACGCCGGAGCCTTTCCTTATGCCTATCCGTGAGATCCGCCATCCGCTGATCCGCCACAAACTCGGCCTTATGCGCCGGGCTGACATTAGCACGAAGAACTTCCGCGAGCTTGCTCAGGAAGTCGGTGCGCTACTCACCTACGAGGCGACCAAAGACCTGCCGCTGGAAAACTACGAAATCCAGGGGTGGGCCGGCACTGTGCAGGTCGAGAAAATCGCGGGCAAGAAAATCACGGTGGTACCGATCCTGCGCGCCGGCATCGGCATGCTCGACGGTGTACTCAGCCTGATTCCGGGCGCCAAGGTCAGCGCCGTGGGCCTGGCCCGCAACGAAGAAACCCTGCAAGCGCATACCTATCTGGAAAAGCTGGTCCCGGAAATCAACGAGCGTCTGGCGATGATCATCGACCCGATGCTGGCCACCGGCAGCTCCATGATCGCCGCCATCGACCTGCTGAAAAAAGCCGGCTGCAAGGAAATCCGCGCCATGGTCCTGGTTGCCGCGCCAGAGGGCATCGCTGCCGTGGATAAAGCGCACCCTGACGTGATGATCTACACCGCGTCCATCGATCAATGCCTGAACGAACACGGCTACATCATTCCGGGCCTGGGCGATGCCGGCGACAAAATATTCGGCACCAAGCAGAAGGACGCCTGATGAAGCCGGATGAGTTCAACGATCCACTCTGGCGTACGGTTCTGTCGGGGGCTCAAATGCTGTTTGTGGCCTTCGGCGCATTGGTCTTGATGCCACTGATCACCGGGCTCGATCCTAACGTCGCATTGTTCACCGCCGGGCTTGGCACACTGCTGTTCCAGATCGTGACCCGACGTCAGGTGCCCGTATTCCTGGCATCGAGCTTCGCCTTCATCACCCCGATCATTCTCGCCAAGGGTCAGTTCGGCCTGGCAGCGACCATGGGCGGCGTGATGGCGGCAGGCTTCGTTTACACGTTCCTGGGCCTGGCAGTGAAGGTCAAAGGCACCGGTTTTATCGACCGTTTGTTACCGCCAGTGGTGATCGGCCCAGTGATCATCTCGATTGGTCTGGCCATGGCGCCGATTGCCGCGAACATGGCCATGGGCAAAGGCGGTGACGGCGCGGAACTGATCCCTTATCGCATCGCGATGTTGATCTCGATGCCGGCCCTGCTGACCACCGTGATCGTCGCTGTGTTCGGCAAAGGGATTTTTCGTCTGGTGCCGATTATCTCAGGGGTCCTGGTCGGCTTTGCTCTGGCGTTCTATTTCGGCGTGGTCGATACCGCGAAAATTGCCGCCGCCCCTTGGTTGGCACTTCCCCATTTCACCGCACCGGAGTTCAACTGGCAGGCGATTCTGTTCATCGTTCCAGTTGCCCTGGCACCGGCCATCGAGCATATCGGCGGGGTAATTGCGGTCGGCAGCGTGACCGGGCGCGATTACCTGAAAGCGCCAGGTCTGCATCGCACCCTGCTCGGTGATGGTATTGCGACAACAGCGGCCGGCCTGTTTGGCGGACCACCGAACACCACCTACGCCGAAGTCACGGGCGCGGTGATGCTGACCAAGAACTACAACCCGAAGATCATGACCTGGGCGGCGATATTCGCCATCAGCCTGGCTTTCATCGGCAAGTTCGGTGCGTTGCTGCAAAGCATCCCGATTCCGGTGATGGGCGGGATTCTCTGCCTGCTGTTCGGCTCAATCGCGGCGGTGGGGATGAACACCCTGATCCGGCACAAAGTCGACCTCGCCGAAGCGCGCAATCTGGTGATTGTGTCGGTGACGCTGGTGTTTGGTATCGGCGGGGTATTGATCGGTACAGGCTCCGGCCCTGACGACTTCGGCCTCAAGGGCATTGCCCTGTGTGCCGTGGTCGCGATTGCGCTGAACCTGTTGCTGCCAGGCAATGACAGCTGGAAGCACAAGAAGAAGCTGGAGGAGATGCTTTAGTTTTTCGCTTCGTCCCCGCAAGGGACTGCGCAAGGCACACTCTTTGTGCAGGTTATGTGGGAGTGAATTCATTCGCGAATGGGCTGCTACGGTAATTCTGCTGCTCCGCGTTAAGCCTTTCGCGAATGAGTCCGCGCCTATCAAACAGATTTTTATTATTTAATAAAATGCGTTGGCGCTTTGTCTTGGGTGTATATCCGGCATGTGTGGTTGCTGGAATTATGGTTTCGCTTTTACAGCGAGGAACCTTTTTCAAACGCCAAAAAGGTCCCGCCAAAACGCTTTGCCCCTCCATACGGATCCTCGCTTAGGCGAGGATTTCCCTCGCTCCAGCGTTGCTCCGGGGTCGCCGCAAGGGGCCGTCCCTGGCCCCGTGCGGCTTACTCGGCATCCTTGCCTCGTTACCCCCTGCGCAACGCCTGCGCTCGGCCTTCTGGTAAAGGGGCCTTGCCGTAATTCGATAGTCAATTCACACAAAATCCAAAAGGCAGATCAAAACCCTGTAGGAGCAGGCTTGCCTGCGAAGAGGCCCATCGTGTAACGAAGAGCGTCATGACTTGCGGAGTATTTGAACCTTATCTAACGCTTTCGCCGCGGGACGCATAGTTGCAAGCCTCCCACGGGAATTCAGAGTGAACCAAACACCCAGTTTGCTGCGCGACAGCGCGGCGTCGAAGACGGAGCCCACCCCACATATCTCGCCAATCAAAGCATCAACGGCGCACGCTCACACAGCGCATTCAGCGCCGCTGCCCAATTCGGGTCATCATTGAGACAAGGGATCAGGACCAAGTCGTCGCCACCGGCTTCGCGAAATTGCTCGCGGCCACGATCACCGATTTCTTCCAGGGTCTCGATGCAGTCAGCGACAAACGCCGGGCACATCACCAGGATCTTTTTGACCCCCTGCTGCGCCAAGGCTTCAAGTCGTGCCTCCGTGTACGGTTCGATCCACTTGGCCCGGCCCAGCCGTGACTGAAACGACACCGACCATTTGCCTTCGGGCAAGCCCAAACGCTCAGCGAACAGCGCCGCCGTGCGCAGGCATTGAGCGCGATAGCATGTGGCAAGCACTTCCGCAGACGCCATCTGGCAGCAATCAGAACCCTTGAAACAATGATTGCCGGTCGGATCAAGCTTGTGCAAATGCCGCTCTGGCAGGCCGTGGAAGCTCAGCAGCAGATGGTCATGTTCCTGCTGCAGATGCGGCCGGACATGCTCCGCCAGCGCATCAATGTATTCGGGTTGGTCGTAAAAGGGTTGCAGCACCGAAAACTGTAGTTTCAGGTGTTTCGCCCGCACGACCCGCTTTGCCTCTTCGATCACCGTGGTCACGGTGCTGTCGGCAAACTGCGGGTACAGCGGCGCCAGCGTCACCTTCTGAATACCTTGGGCCGCCAGGCGCGTGAGCATCGTCTCGATTGACGGCTCGCCATACCGCATCGCCAGCTCGACCGGACCTTGGGTCCACTCCTTGACCATGGCTTTTTGCAAACGCTGACTCAGCACCACCAGCGGCGAACCTTCGTCCCACCAGATCGAAGCGTAGGCATGCGCCGACTGCTCGGGACGCTTGACCAGGATCAGTGACACCAGCAAGCGCCGAATGGGCCAAGCCAGGTCAATAACATAGGGGTCCATCAAAAATTGATTCAGGTAGCTGCGGACATCCGCCACCTTGGTCGACGCCGGTGAACCCAGATTGACCAGCAACAGCGCGTGATCGGTCATGCAACATCCTATTTCAGTGGCGACCCAGTAAATTATCCAGGGCCGCGTGCAGATCAGTGAATTGGAAAGTGAAACCTGCCGCTTGCAATCGACCTGGTTGCGCGCGCTGACCACCCAGCAACATCTCGGACATTTCGCCCATCAGCACGCGCAACACAGGGGCCGGCAATGGCATGAACGCTGGACGGTGCAGCACGTCAGCCAGCGTCTTGGCGAATTCGCGATTACGCACAGGGTGTGGCGCGCAGGCATTATAAGGACCTCGGGCGTCAGGCTGGTTCAACAGAAAATCAATCAGCGCAACTTGATCGCGCAAATGAATCCACGACATCCATTGCCGGCCATTGCCGATGGGGCCGCCCAGACCGAGTTTGAACGGCAGCAACAGGCGCTGCAAAAAGCCACCAGGATTGGCCAACACCAACCCCGTGCGCACAATCACCACACGGATGCCCAACTCCTCCGCACGTTGCGCGGTCTCTTCCCAGCTTTCGCACAACTGGCTGGCAAAATCGCGGATGACTGGCTGCGCGTCTTCGTCCAGCTCACGCTCGCCACCATCGCCATACCAACCCACCGCCGAGCCAGAAATCAACACCTGAGGTTTTTGTTCACGCCGCTCCAGCCACGCGAGCAGCTGTTCGGTGAGGCCGATGCGACTGCTCAACAGCAGTAACTTGCGCTTGCGGGTCCAGGGCCTGTCGGCAATCGGCTCGCCTGCCAGATTGATCACCGCATCAACCGGTTCGGCCCCCAACTCGTCAAGACGCGCAATGCCGCGGACCGAATCGCCGCAGAGTTTACCGACCTCTCCAGGCCTTCGACTCCAGACGGTGAGCTGATGACCTTGAGCCCGCCAGTGCTTGCAGAGTTGACGTCCTATCAAACCAGTACCGCCGGTCAGCAATATGTGCATGACATCTCCCTCGCGTGGCGTTCGTCGCAAATCGTTAGTCTATTAATTACAGCCCGGCGCTTTTACTCGCCGCCGTTGACCTAACAATAGGCTACCCCTGAAAGCGGTGACGCTGCATGACCCGTTCGGGTAGTTGAAAGAACCCATCAGGGCGCCAGACTCAAGCTGTCGAGCCGTACGATCAGCATGAGGCAGCAAGTTATACCAAAAAACAATATTGTACAGGTTTTAACTACGGCGTAGTCTGTACGGACAAGGTAAACGAGGCCCCTATGACTGTACCCATCGCAATCATCGGCACCGGCATCGCCGGACTCTCCGCCGCCCAAGCCCTGCACGCCGCCGGGCATGCGGTTCATCTTTTCGATAAAAGCCACGGCAGTGGCGGCCGAATGTCCAGCAAGCGCAGCGATGCAGGCTCTCTGGATCTGGGCGCGCAGTATTTCACTGCTCGCGACCGCCGCTTCGTCGACGCGGTGCAGCAATGGCAAACCAAAGGCCACGTCGCTGAATGGAAGCCATTGCTCTACAACTACCACGCAGGCAAGCTCAGTCCGTCGCCGGATGAACAAGTGCGCTGGGTCGGTACCCCGCGCATGAGCGCGATTACCCGAGCGATGCGCGGCGATCTGCCGGTCACCTTCTCTTGCCGGATCACTGAAGTCTTTCGCGGCGAAGAACACTGGAATCTGCAGGACGCCGACGGCATTACCTACGGCCCCTTCAGCCACGTGGTCATCGCCACGCCCGCACCGCAAGCGACAACCTTGCTGGCCGCCGCGCCGAAACTCGCTGGCGTCGCTGCCGGTGTGCAGATGGAGCCGACCTGGGCCGTGGCACTGGCGTTCGACACCCCCCTGCAAACCCCGATGGAGGGCTGCTTCGTGCAGGACAGCGCGCTTGACTGGCTGGCCCGCAACCGTAGCAAACCGGGACGTGACAGCGCACTCGACACCTGGGTTTTGCATGCCACCAGCGCCTGGAGCAAGCAGCACCTGGACATGCCCAAGGAAGCCGTGATCGAACAATTGCACGGAGCTTTCGCTGAACTGGTCGGCTGCGCCATGCCCGCCCCCGCGTTCACGCTGGCACACCGCTGGCTGTACGCACGCCCGGCAACCGCCCACGAATGGGGCGCATTGTCCGACTCGGATCTGGGCTTGTATGTGTGTGGCGACTGGTGCCTGTCAGGCCGTGTCGAAGGTGCATGGCTCAGCGGTCAAGAGGCTGCGCGCCGACTGATCGAGCATCTGGAATGAACCGCTTCAATCCGCGTAAATTGCTGCTGTCCAAGTGGACAGCAGCCCATCCTCAACACCGTGAAAAGCATTTTCTGGTCACCGAACTGTTCTGCGACGAAGAAGGCAACGTCCTGGATATCGAATTACAAGCCGTGCTCACCCAGCGCAGTGAACGCTTTCCCTGGCAAACCCTGCAAAACACTGAAGCCTGGTGTCTCGGCTGGAAATAGCGTCGCGCCGAACACCTCTCCTAACCCTTACCTGACCTCGTCACGGAAGCCCTCTTTCTGCCAATCCGTGACAATTCCTGTACAAATAATTTGACTTGTACAAGCGCGAACCTATGATGGACCTAAGTTGTACAGAAAACAGTATCTGTACAAGTCCAGCTCAGAGGTTCGTTATGACCAGCACCCCCGCCATCCACAAACCGAAGCTCGGCGTCAGCGCCTGCCTGATGGGCGTCGAAGTGCGTTTTAACGGCGGCCACAAAGAGTCGCACCTGTGTACCCGCAGCCTGAATGAGCATTTCGACTTCGTACCGGCCTGCCCGGAAGTGGCCATCGGCATGGGCATTCCCCGCGAAGCCATTCGCCTGATCGGTGACCCCGCTAATCCACAGGCGGTCGGCAGCGTGCACAGCGAATTGAACGTGACCCAGGCGCTGGCAGATTACGGCACGCACATGGCGACCGAAATGGACGACATCTGCGGCTACATCTTTATGCAAAAGTCCCCCTCATGCGGTCTGGAGCGGGTCAAGGTCTACCAGGACAACGGCGTACCGGCAACGGACGGCGGTCGTGGGATTTATGCCCAGGCTTTTTGCGCTCGGCACCCGAATCTGCCGGTGGAAGAAGACGGTCGCCTCAATGACCCGGTGCTGCGAGAAAACTTCATCACCCGCGTGTTTGCCTACGCCGACTGGCAAGCCTTGCTGCGCAACGGACTGACCCGTCGCGGGCTGACCGAATTCCACTCGCGCTACAAATACCAACTGATGGCCAACCACCCGGCGCAGTACAGGGTGTTGGGGAAAATGCTCGGTTCCATGGCCAAAGCCGATCCGAATGAAGTCGGCCCGCGCTACTTCAGCGCGTTGATGAGCGCGCTGAAAAAATGCGCCACCCGTGGCACCCACACCAATGTCTTGCAGCACCTCAACGGCTATTTCAAAAAAACCATGAGTCCTGGGGACAGCCAGGAAATGCAGCGCCTGATTGCTCAATACCGCCGAGGCATCGTGCCGCTGGTGGTGCCCTTGACCTTGCTCAAGCATCACTTGCGCCAGAACCCCGACCCGTACGTGGCCCAGCAGATTTACCTGCAACCGCACCCGGAAAATCTCAGCCTGCGAAATGCGATCTAACCCATGAACGATTCTAGCTGCGATGCACTCGACGATGCCCCGGAATCCGGGCCCGATGCCTACGCATTGGCGCTGGAACAGGGCTGGTTGCCGATCCGCGAAGTCGCCCGGCAAACCGGGGTCAACGCCGTCACCCTGCGCGCATGGGAACGGCGCTACGGACTGGTGGTGCCACAGCGCACGCCCAAAGGCCATCGCCTGTATTCGGCCGAGCATGTGCAACGCATCCTGACGATCCTGACGTGGCTCAACCGGGGCGTCTCGGTCAGCCAGGTCAAACACCTGCTCGACTCTCAACAGCCGGTCGCGAACAACCCTGAAAACGACTGGGACACGTTGCGCCAGGCGTTGATGCAGGCGATCAGCCAACTGGACGAACGCAAGGTTGACGAAACCGTCAATCAGGCCATGGCGCTGTACCCGCCTCGCACCCTTTGCGAGCAGCTTTTGCTGCCGTTGCTGGCAGAGCTGGAACAGCGCTGGCAGGGACAGTTCGGCGCGCAGCTGGAGCGCGTGTTTTTTTACTCGTGGCTGCGCAGCAAGCTGGGGGCACGGATCTACTACAACAACCGCCAACTCAGCGGCGCTCCTCTGTTACTGGTCAATCAGTCCGACCTGCCATTGGAACCGCACCTGTGGCTGACTGCCTGGCTGATCAGCAGCGCCGATTGCCCGGTGCAGGTCTTCGATTGGCCGCTGCCGAACGGCGAGTTGGCGCTCGCGGTGGAGTACCTGCAGGCCCGCGCCCTGCTGCTGTATTCCAGCAAGGCACTGAACCTCAGCCAATTGCCCAAGCTTTTGAGCAACATCGCCTGCCCCAAGCTGCTGACCGGACCCACGGTATGCATCCACTTTGCCGAGCTGTCCGTATCTACCACTGAGATCGACGGATTGACCCTCGCCGAAGATCCCCTGTCAGCCCAAGCCGCGCTGCACCAACTCGGGCTCATCTAAGGAACGACCATGCAACTGATTTGGCTGCGCAGCGACCTGCGCCTGCATGACAACACTGCCTTGACCGCCGCCATGGAGCGCGGCCCGACGGTGGCGGTGTACCTGATCAGCCCTGGGCAGTGGCAGGCCCATGACGATGCCGCCTGCAAGGTCGACTTCTGGTTGCGCAACCTGGTTGAGCTGGGTAACGCGCTGGGCGCACTGAATGTGCCGCTGTTGATCCGCCATGCCGACACCTGGGATCAGGCGCCCAAGGTGCTGCTCGATCTGTGCAAAGAGCACACCATCGAGGGCCTGCACCTCAATGACGAATACGGCATCAATGAAACGAATCGGGATCGCGCCGTCACCGAAGCCCTGGAGCAGGCCGGGATTAATGTCTACCGCTACCTGGATCAGTTGCTGTTCAAGCCCGGCAGCGTCCTGACCAAAGCCGGTAGTTATTTCCAGGTCTTCAGTCAGTTCCGCAGAGTCTGCTATTCGCGTCTGCACGAAGCCATGCCGCGCCTGGTCCACGCACCTGAAGCGCAACACAGGCTGAGCATCCACAGTGATGCCGTGCCGCACCATGTCGAGGGTTTCGCCCCACCGACAGAGGCGTTGCGCACGCTTTGGCCCGCAGGAGAAGACGAGGCGCGTCGGCGTCTTGACGCCTTCACCGAGGAACAGATCGGTTACTACCAGAGCGAACGGGACTTTCCGGCAAAACCGGGCACCAGCCAGCTGTCTGCGTACCTTGTTGCCGGGGTGATATCTCCCCGCCAGTGCCTGCACGCCGCGCTGATGAGCAACCACGGCGAATTCGAGACCGGCAACGTCGGCTGCGTCACCTGGATCAACGAACTGCTCTGGCGTGAATTTTACAAACATACCTTGGTCGGCTCTCCACGGGTTTCCCGGCACCGCGCCTTTCGCCCGGAAACCGAAGCAGTGCCGTGGCGCGACGCGCCTGAAGAATTGGCGGCGTGGCAAGAAGCCCGCACCGGCCTGCCCATTATTGATGCCGCCATGCGCCAACTGCTGGAAACAGGCTGGATGCACAACCGGCTAAGGATGGTCGTCGCCATGTTCCTGACCAAAAACCTGCTGATCGATTGGCGCCTGGGTGAGCGGTTTTTCATGCAGCACTTGATTGACGGTGATCTGGCGGCAAACAACGGCGGCTGGCAATGGAGTTCGTCCACGGGTACCGACTCGGCGCCCTATTTCCGGATTTTCAACCCCCTCAGTCAGTCGGAGAGATTCGACGGTGAAGGTCGCTTCATCAAGCGCTGGCTGCCCGAACTGGGGAATCTGAACAAAAAAGATATCCACAACCCGGCGACCATGGGCGGTCTGTTCGGCGTGGGCGACTATCCGAAACCCATGGTTGATTTGAGAGCAAGCCGCGAGCGTGCACTGGCTGCCTTTAAAGGCCTGCCGCATAGGCAGCCTGTGGGTGGCGGCTATGAGTGACTTTCTGCGCCAGTTTGCCCAGCGCTTTGCCGCACTGGATAAGCACAACCTGGATCGGCTTGGCGAGCTGTACAGCGACGACGTGGTGTTTACCGACCCCTTGCATGCCGTTCATGGCCTCAAGGATGTACGTCGGTATTTCAGCGAGCTGTATACCAACGTCAACCAACTGCGCTTCGATTTCTATGCGTTCGATCAAATAGGCGAAGGCAAAGGCTACCTGCGCTGGACCATGAGTTTTTGTCACCCGCGATTAAATGCCGGTCAGCTGATCCGGGTTGAGGGCTGCTCACACTTGCTGTGGCACGACAAGGTTTACCAGCACCGCGACTTCTTCGACGCTGGCGCCCTGCTCTATGAGCACGTGCCGGTCATGGGACAAGCCATCGCCTGGCTAAAAAGGAGACTGGTATGACGCATCCTGACGCACGACGTATCTGGCTGACCGGCGCCAGCAGTGGCATCGGTCTGGCGCTGGCCGAAGAACTGCTCAAGTCTGGCCACCGACTGGCCCTGACTGCCCGCACGCTGGGGCCGCTAGAGGCCCTTGATGCACGTTACCCACGACAGGTTCTGCTGGCGCCCGGCGACATCACCGACAGCGAACAGGTCAAAGCCATCGGCGAGCGCATTGGTCAGGTATGGGGTTCCGTGGATACCGTGATCCTGAATGCTGGCACCTGTGAATATGTCGACTGCAAACAGTTCGATGCCGCCGTGATCGAGCGCGTGGTGCGGACCAATCTGCTGGCCAGCAGTTACTGCGTCCAGGAAGCGCTGCCACTGCTGCGCGAGGGTAGAAAACCGCACCTCGTGGCCGTCTCTAGTTCAGTGACCTATCTGGCACTGTCCCGCGCGGAAGCCTACGGCGCTTCCAAGGCAGGCCTGCGTTATCTGTTCGAAGCCTTGCGCATTGACCTGGCCCACGAAGGCATCGACGTGACCCTCGTCAGCCCAGGCTTTGTCGACACACCACTGACCGCCCAAAACGATTTCCCCATGCCCATGCGCTGGCCCGTGGACAAGGCCGCCCGGCACATTGCCGAGCGCCTTCAACGCCCGCGTCGGCCCTTGGAGATCGCCTTCCCTGCTGCATTCATTTTCACCCTGCGCCTACTGGCACTACTGCCCACACGCCTGCAGCTCGCGCTTGGCAAATGCATGGTTCGCTCATCGAGCACGGAGAGGAACACCCCATGAAAGTCGCGATCATTGGCAGTGGCATCGCGGGGCTGACCACCGCGTACTTACTCAATCGCAACCATGAGATCAGTGTGTTTGAAGCGGCTGACTGGATTGGTGGCCACACCCATACCGTGGACGTGACCGTCAACGGCCAACA
Source organism: Pseudomonas sp. UMAB-08 (assembly GCF_900095225.1). GTDB lineage: Bacteria > Pseudomonadota > Gammaproteobacteria > Pseudomonadales > Pseudomonadaceae > Aquipseudomonas. Next base: position 82,246 of record NZ_LT607425.1, on the reverse strand, counting down.
GCACGCCATTGATACCGGCTTCATCGTGTTCAACGACTGGACCTACCCGAATTTCATTCGCTTGCTGACCACGCTGGGCGTGACCTTCAAGGCCACGGAAATGAGCTTTTCGGTGTGCGACCCTGTTTCGGGCACCGAGTACAACGGCAATACCCTCAATAGCCTGTTTGCCCAGCGCAGCAACCTCTGTTCGCCCTCGTTCTGGGGGATGTTGCGCGACATCCTGCGCTTCAACCGCGAAGCGCTGAACGATCTGTACAGCCAGCGTATTGCCGCCGATACAACTCTCGGCGACTACCTGAAAACCGGGGGTTACGGGCAACGTTTCACCGAGCATTACATCGTGCCAATGGGGGCTGCGATCTGGTCGATGTCATTGGCCGACATGCTCTCGTTTCCCCTGCAATTTTTTGTTCGGTTCTTCAAGAATCACGGCCTGCTCTCTGTCAGTAACCGGCCGCAGTGGTGTGTGGTCGAAGGCGGATCAAGCCGTTACATCGAACCCATGACCGCCTCGTTTCGCGAAAAAATTCGCCTCAACTGCCCTGTGACCCGAGTCGAGCGCGATGACGAAGGTGTGATGATCCACAGCGCAGCGGGCAGCGAGCGTTTTGACAAGGTGGTATTTGCCTGCCACAGCGATCAAGCCCTGCGTCTGCTGGCACAACCGAGCCTGGCCGAACAGGACATCCTCGGCGCCCTGCCCTACGCCGACAATGATGTGGTGCTGCACACCGATATCCAGTTGTTGCCCAAGCGTCCGTTGGCCTGGGCCAGCTGGAACTACCGCCTGGGCAATGCTGGCCAGCACCTCGCGGCCGTGACATACGACATGAACATCCTGCAAGGGATCGACAGCGACACCCGGTTTTGCGTGAGCCTGAACCAGACCGCCGCCATCGACCCGAGCAAGATCCTCGCTCGCTACCGCTATGCGCACCCGCAATACAGCCTGGCCGCCGTTGCGGCGCAAGCGCGCTGGGAAGAACTGCATGGCGACAAACACACCTATTATTGCGGCGCTTACTGGGCCAACGGCTTTCATGAAGATGGCGTGGTCAGTGGCCTGCGAGTGGCCCAGGCCTTCGGTGAATCGCTGTGAACAGCGCCCTGTACAGCGGCTGGATCGCCCATCGGCGGTTTTCGCCCAAACCCCATGACTTCCGTTATCGGATCGGCCTGCTGTATCTGGACCTGGACGAACAAGACGCAGTGCTTGGCCTGTCACCTCTGGCCGGCAGCAGCCGTTTTGCGCCGTTTTCGTTTCGCCAAAGCGACTACCTGCACGCCTACACCGGGCGCGGCGTGCCCCTGATCGATGCAGTGCGTGAGCTGGTCGGTGCCGCCCTGGGCCACACACCCCAAGGCTCGATTTGCCTGCTGACCCAAGCCCGCAGTTGGGGCCTGGCCTTCAACCCGGTGAGTTTTTTTTATTGCCACGAGAGCGACGGCCGACTGGCCGCGATCCTCTGCGAGGTCAGTAATACGCCGTGGCGCGAGCGTTATCACTACATCCTGCCGGCCAACGGAACAGGCCATCAGCACTTCGCGGTGGCCAAGGCCTTCCACGTTTCGCCGTTTCTGCCACGCGATCTGGAATACCGCATGAGCTTCAGCCCGCCGACCGAAAAGCTCGGCGTGCACATGGCCGACTGGCAGGGCGAGTTCAAGGTGTTTGACGCCACGCTCAACCTGCAACGCCAGGCCCTGAACCGCGCCAGCCTGCATCGTCATTTGCTCGAATTTCCGTGGATGACCGCCAAAACCTGCCTGGCGATCTATTGGCAAGCGTTGCGCCTGCTGATCAAACGAATGCCGATTTTCTCTCATCAGGCCGCCGACGGCGCCTACCGCATTGCCGCCGTGCAACCCAAGGAATCTCGCCATGAAAAGCAGTAGCGTATCGGCCAGCTTGAGCACCAACAGCCTCACAGCGGGTATTCTGCGGCGCGGCGTATTGCGCCAGCTTGCCCGATTGCAGCGCGGGCAACTGGTGGTCATCGAGGGCGACGAGCGTCAGGTATTCGGCGCGACCGGTGCCGTACAGCAAGCGCAGATCCATATTCTCGACCCAGCCGCCTGGGGCATGATCGCCAGCAACGGCTCGATCGGCGCGGGTGAGGCGTTTATCCACGGTTACTGGAGCACGCCCGACCTGACCACGGTGATCAGGGTCTTCGTCAGCAACATGGAAGTCCTCGACGCCATGGAGGGTGGTCTGGCCAAACTGGGGCGACCCTTCATTCAGGCCCTGCATTGGCTCAATCGCAATACGCGCAAAGGGTCGCAGAAAAACATCGAGGCCCACTATGACCTCGGCAATGAGCTGTTCGAACAGTTCCTCGACCCGACCATGATGTATTCCGCGGCGCAGTTCCTCAGTCCAGATGACACCCTGGAACAGGCGCAACTGAACAAACTGGAGCGTATCTGTCAGAAACTCGACCTCAAACCCACCGATCATTTACTGGAAATCGGCACGGGCTGGGGCAGCATGGCCATTTATGCGGCGCAATATTACGGCTGTAAAGTCACCACCACCACCCTGTCAAAAGAGCAATTCGCTTACACCGAGAAGCGCATTGCCAAGATGGGCTTAAAGGACCAGGTGACCCTGCTGCTCAAGGACTACCGCGACCTGACCGGCCAATACGACAAACTGGTGTCCATTGAAATGATCGAAGCGGTGGGCCATCGGTTTTTACCCACCTATTTCAAACAGTGCGCGCAACTGCTGAAAAACAATGGGCTGATGCTGCTGCAAGCGATCACCATCCGCGAGCAACGTTACGAGCAAGCCAAAAATAGCGTCGATTTTATCCAGCGCTACATTTTCCCCGGCGGCGCTTTACCGTCGGTGCAACGGATGCTGGAGATCGTCGGCCGTGACACCGACATGAACATGCTGCACATGGAGGATTTCGGCCTGCACTACGCGCGAACCCTGCGCCTGTGGCACGACAACTTTCGTCACGCCCACGGCTACTTGACGGAGTTGGGCTACGACGATTACTTCCTGCGGCTGTGGGAGTTTTACCTGTGCTACTGCGAAGGTGGCTTCCTTGAACGGACCATCGGTACAGCGCAATTACTGCTGGCCAAACCCGACGCGCTGCCGCAACCGTTACTCGGGCGTTTCGATGCGTAAACAGCTGGCCAACGCGCTGCTGTTCCAGATTGGCTGGTTCGCCTGCGTACTGGGCGGTAACAGCCTGTGGTTGCTGATCGCGGCGGGCGTGTTGTGCGTGCATCTGCTGTGGATAAGTTCATGGCAGACGGAAGGTAAACTGCTGATCAGCGTGACGCTGGTCGGCACCTTGCTCGACAGTGCCTTGCAGGCGCTGGGTGTATTTGGTTTCGACAGTGGCGGGCCGTTAATCCCGCTGTGGTTGATCCTGTTATGGGCCGTGTTGGCGACCACGCTCAATCACTGCCTGGCCTGGACCGCCAAACCCTGGTGGCGCGCCAGCCTGCTCGGCGCCGTCGGCGGACCGCTGTCGTACTGCGCAGGTTCGCAGATGGCGGGGGTTCATTTGCCATTGGGGGTGTGGCCCAGCCTGTTGTTGCTGGGGCTGATCTGGGCCGTTTTGTTTCCGTTGCTGCAAGGTCTGGCACACTTTCTGCGCCTGACACGCAGCCTTCGCGAATAAATGCAGTCCCACGCAGGCGTGCAAAAGGCGGTGTTCTGTCAGGGGATTCACACGGGTGCTGCGCACTGGCATACACTGCGCGCCTATGACAACCACCAACATTCCATTGACCCCCATCGACGCAGAACCGGCCGTCACGTGTTCGACCTGCGCAGCCTGTTGCTGCCAGCTGGAAGTGATGCTGATCACCGATACCGGCGTGCCTGAACGTTACATCGATACCGACGATTGGGGCGGCGAGGTCATGTTGCGTCTGGATGACGGCTGGTGCGCGGCGCTGGATCGCAACACCATGATGTGCAGCATCTATGAAAAACGCCCGCTGATTTGCCGCGAGTTCGAGACAGGCGAAACGGATTGCCTGAATGAACGCCGTGGGATTGCCACGGCGTATCTCTGAAACGGCATCACGCCGTTAGAAGGGCATCGTGTAGTGCAGGGCGTAACTTTCTACACCGGAGTTGACGTCGTTGAGCCCGGCGTTGGAATAGTGCGTCGCACGAACCCCGACCTCATGCCCTCCAGCAAAGCGCAGACCAAACCCAAGCCGGTCCTCGAACAGAAAAGACGTGCCCAACTGCTGATCTTCTACCCGAGTGCCGGAAAACACCGCGACGCCGATACCTGCTTCCACGTACGGCTTGACGTTTTGACCCGCGAACTCATAAACCAATACCGGCGAGAACGACAGGCTGTTGTTACTGGAGCCGTGGCGGCCGGCCCAGTAGGTGTACCCCCCGCTCCAGTAGCCTGTCAGGCGACCCACGTCACTCTGTAACCAGCTTTTATCCCAATCAAACTGTAAGCCCAAGCGATAGGTCATTGTCGACTCGCCGGTCTGACCGACCGATAACTCGACGCCCGCCGCTTCAGCGATAACACTTTGCCCCATGAGTGCGGCCGCAATCGCAGCCAAACAAAACAGTCGCTTCATCAGAAACATCCTATTTTCGAATGCAGTTGTAGAAATTTTTTACTTATCCGCCGACGCGTTATAAACATTCGCCGTTACACGTTAGTTCAGCTCAAAACTGAGCTCTTCGTGTTTTTTTTTACTGAGGGAAGAATCGCACACAGCCCGATGATTTCCATAGCAACGGTAGGATTTTTCTGAAATTTTCCGGATCTGCACTGGTCCAGAACTGCGTTTCCTGAGCCGGCCCCGTCGCCAGTAACTCGCGCTGGGTCAATAACCGCTGAAGTTGCCGGGCGACTGCGCCGCCCGTATCGATCAGGCTGATCGACTCCGGGACCATTTGGCGCAGCAGTGGTTTCAGGAAAGGATAGTGCGTACAGCCGAGAATAATGGTGTCGCAGCCCGCAGCCAGTAAAGGCTCGACATAGCTGCGCAACAAGCTGCTGATCGTCGGGCTGACCAGATCGCCGGTTTCGATCAGCTCGACCAAACCAGGACACGGCTGGGTGACGACCCGCACATCGAGTGCAAACCGGTCGAGCAAGGCCGCAAACTTGGCGCTCTGCAAGGTACCTGTGGTCGCCAGCACGCCCACCACACCGCTGCGGGTGGCCGCTGCTGCCGGTTTGACGGCAGGCTCCATGCCGACGATAGGCCAGTCAGGATAGCGTTCGCGTAAATCAGCAACGCCTGCCACCGTCGCGGTATTGCAGGCCAGCACCAGTGCTTTGGCGCCCTGCTTCTGGAAAAAATCGGCAATCACCGCACAGCGTTGGCGAATGAACTCGGGGGTTTTCTCGCCATAAGGAACGTTGCCGCAATCGGCCACATACAGCAGGGACTCGTTGGGTAACAGGCTGCGAATCTCACCCAGCACCGATAAACCGCCCACTCCGGAATCAAAGACCCCAATCGGCGCTTCATGGGTGTTAGTCATGGGCAAGACCGCACACACTGCAGGCTGGATCGCGCTTGACCCTCAACTCGCGAAAGCGACTGGTCAACGCGTCGATCAATAGCAAACGCCCCACTAACGGCTCGCCAAACCCCGCCAACAGCTTCAGTGCTTCGAGTGCTTGCAGGCTGCCGACCAGACCCACCAAGGGCCCGAGGACACCGGCTTCGCTGCACGTCAGTTCAGCTTCGCTGCCATGCCCGTACAGGCAGTGATAACACGGGCTGTCATTGCGCCGTGGATCGAACACCGACAATTGCCCTTCCAGGCGAATCGCTGCACCACTGACCAGCGGCTTACGCGCCGCGACACACGCCGCATTTACCGCTTCGCGGGTGGAAAAGTTGTCAGAGCAATCGAGTACGACGTCAACATCGGCTACCGCAGCAGCCAGGCTGTCGGCATCCAGTGCGCTGCGATGAGCGATCAGTTTCACCTCGGGATTGATCGCGGTCAGGCGTTCAATGGCCGAATCGACCTTGCTCTGCCCGACGCTGTGGCTGTCATGGATGATCTGCCGTTGCAGATTGGTCAGGTCCACGGTGTCGAAGTCGGCCAGATGCAACTCGCCGACACCGGCAGCAGCCAGATACAGAGCCACAGGAGAACCCAGGCCGCCGAGGCCGACAATCAACGCCCGGCTGTGTTTGAGGCGCAACTGACCGTCGATATCCACGTGCTGCAACAGAATCTGCCGACTGTAGCGCAACAGTTCCTGGTCGGTCAGCACGGGAGGCGCCCAAGAGTAATACGCTCGTGGCCGCCCAAATCCTTGCGGCTGTGCACACGTTCAAAGCCTTGGTTTGCCATCAGGTCGCGCACGGCGGCGGCTTGATCGTAACCGTGTTCAAGCAACAGCCAACCGCCAACATCGAGGTACTGCGGCGCCTGGGTAATGATGACGCGCAGGTCGTCCAACCCGTCGACGCCCGCCACCAAGGCACTGCTCGGTTCGAAACGTACGTCTCCTGCCGCCAGATGCGGATCAGCGCTGGCAATATAAGGAGGGTTGCTGATGATCATGTCGAAACGCTGACCTTCAAGTGCGCTGAACCAATGGCTGTTCAACACAGTGGCGTTGTTCAGGTGCAGGCGCTGACGATTGCGCTCGGCCAACGCAACGGCTTCAAGGATGCGATCTACAGCCGTTACGTTCCAGGCCGGACGTTCACTGGCCAGCGCCAGGGCAATGGCGCCGGTGCCTGTGCCCAGATCAAGCACGGTGACAGGCGCCAGAGCTGGCGTTGCCGCATGCAGTTCGAGCGCTGCTTCGACCAACAGCTCTGTGTCGGGACGCGGGATAAGCGTGTGTGGCGCCACTTCCAGGTCCAGCTTCCAGAACCCTTGCTGGCCCAGAATATAGGCCACCGGCTCGCCCGCACGACGGCGTTGCAGATAGGAGGCAAACACCTGCGCCGCTTCGCTGCTGACAATCCGCTCGGGCCAGGTGTGCAGATAGCTACGGGGCTTGCCCAGGGCGGCAGCCAACAACAACTCCACATCCAGGCGCGCGGTCGGCGAATCCGGTAGCTCGGCGGCTCTTAACACGCTGGCGATAATAGTCATTTACTCACCCAATGCCGCAAGTTGATCAGCCTGGAACTCGGCCAGCAACGGTTCGATCACTGCATCGACTCCACCGGCCATAACGTCATCAAGGGAATACAGCGTCAAGTTGACCCGATGGTCCGTCACACGACCCTGAGGAAAGTTGTAGGTCCGAATTCGTTCGGAGCGATCACCCGACCCCACCAGCAATTTACGCTCGCTGGCGATGGCATTGGCCGCCGCGCTGGTTTGCTGATCGTTGAGTTTCGCCGACAGCCAGGACATCGCCCGGGCCCGGTTCTTGTGCTGGGACCGCTCTTCCTGGCATTCGACAACGATGCCGGTCGGAAGGTGAGTAATGCGCACCGCCGAGTCGGTCTTGTTCACGTGCTGACCACCGGCGCCGGAGGACTTGTACGTGTCGACACGCAAATCGGATGAGTTGATCTCGATGACTTGTTGCTCATCGGGCTCAGGCAATACCGCCACGGTGCAGGCAGACGTATGAATACGCCCTTGGGATTCGGTTTCCGGGACGCGCTGCACGCGATGGGCACCGGACTCGAATTTCAATTTGCCGTAGACGTGATCGCCTTCGACGCGCGCAATGACTTCTTTATAGCCGCCATGCTCGCCTTCGTTTTCCGACAGAATTTCCACGCGCCAGCCGCGACGTTCAGCGTAGCGTGAGTACATGCGAAACAGGTCGCCGGAGAAAATAGCGGCCTCGTCACCACCGGTTCCCGCACGAATTTCGAGGAACACATTGCGCCCGTCGTTCGGGTCCTTGGGCAACAGCATGCGTTGCAGTTGACGTTCCAGCTCGATCAGTTGTTCCTTGGCTTCGCGGACTTCCTCGACGGCCATTTCACGCATGTCCGGGTCACTGTCCTTGAGCAGCGCCTGTGCACCTTCCAGATCGCCCTGCACTTTGAGCAACTGGTTGTAGGTCACCACAATAGGCTCTACTTCGGCGTACTCCCGGGAATAGGCGCGAAACCTGGTTTGCTCGGAAATGACTTCGGCATCACCCAGCAGTGCGGTCAGTTCCTCAAAACGATCATTGAGGATGTCCAGCTTATTGAGCAGTGAAGCTTTCATTGCGGGGGTTTATCCGTCGAGCCCTCACCGAGGGCAAAAAGTTCTTGGGCCATGGCCAACGCATCGAGGCGACCTTCGGCAGACAGCTTTTTCAACTGCACGCTTGGAGCATGCATCAATTTGTTGGTCAGCCCTCGCGCCAATTGCACCAGCACGTCTTCGGCGCTGCTGCCGTTGGCCAACATGCGTTGGGCTTTGAGCAATTCATCGTCACGCAGGCGCTCGCTTTGTTGACGATAGGCCTTAAGCACATCCACTGCCGCCAGCTCTCGCAGGCGCAACATGAACTCATCGGCACCCAGACTCACCAGTTCTTCAGCCGCTTGCGCAGCGCCCTGGCGACTCTTGAGGTTTTCGGCGACCACTTCGTGCAGGTCATCGACGCTGTAGAGGTAAACGTCGTCCAGCTCGCCGACTTCCGGCTCGATATCGCGAGGCACCGCAATATCGACCATGAAGATCGGTTTGTGCTTGCGCAGCTTCAAGGCGCTTTCCACCGCGCCCTTGCCCAGGATCGGCAACTGACTGGCGGTGGAACTGATCACGATGTCGCTTTTGACCAGCTCAGCCGGAATATCGGACAGTAAAACCGCGTGGGCACCGAACTCCGCAGCCAGAATACTGGCCCGCTCAAGAGTACGGTTGGCCACCACGATACGCCTCACGCCCAGATCATGCAGATGCCGGGCAACCAGCGTGATGGTTTCGCCCGCGCCAATCAACAATGCCTGGCTGCGCTGCAAATCACTGAAAATCTGCTTGGCCAGGCTGACGGCAGCAAACGCCACCGACACCGGGTTTTCACCGATGGCGGTATCGGTGCGCACCTGCTTGGCAGCGTTGAAGGTGGCCTGGAACAACCGGCCCAGCAGCGGGCCAATGGTCCCTGCTTCCCGCGCAACGGCGTACGCAGACTTCATCTGGCCGAGAATCTGTGGCTCGCCAAGCACCAGCGAGTCAAGCCCTGAGGCGACCCGCATCATGTGACGAACGGCCGCCTCATCTTCATGCACGTAAGCACTGGCGCGCAGTTCGTCCAGGCTCAGGTGATGATAATCGGCCAGCCAGCGCAGTATGGCATCGGACGCCAGGTGGTCCTGTTCGATGTACAGTTCGCTACGGTTACAAGTCGAGAGGATCGCAGCTTCGCGGCTGTCGGTTAGACGGCAGAGCTGCTGCAAGGCCTCAACCAACTGCTCAGGCGTAAATGCCACGCGCTCGCGGACGTCTACTGACGCAGTCTTATGGTTAATACCAAGTGCAAGGAAGGCCATTCAAGGTCGCTGATGGTGACGTGAAGCCGGCAATTGTCCTACTTCGCCAGAGTGAGAACAACCACCGCAGAATATTGTCCGAATTGAGCGACTCAGTTGAAGCCGTTTATCGGGCGTGTTTTGACCCCAAAGAAGGCCAACTGAGTAGTTTTCGCATGGGCTGTGGGTTTGCTCCTAGGCTTGTGTCATGATGATCCGACCGCAGGTAAGTCGCCCTCTCCCTATATATGAATAGATCCTCCGCGTTATTTCTCGCCTTTGTCTTTCTGAATGGTTGCCAGGCTATAGCCCCCGTTTCACCGGATGCTACGCCGCCGGCCGCAGACACGACGCCCGCACCTGCCCCGAAACCGCAGGTTTATAGCTCGTTCACCGAAGACACAGTGTTCAGCCTGTTGAGTGCGGAGCTGGCGGGTCAGCGCAACCGATTCGACATCGCGCTGGATAACTACGTCACCCAAGCGATCAATACTCAGGATCCGGGGATTTCCGAACGCGCTTTCCACATTGCCGAGTACGTGGGCGCCGATCAGGCAGCGCTGGATACCTCGCTGATCTGGGCGAAAAACGACCCGACCAATCTTGAAGCACAACGCGCGGCGGCGATTCAATTGGCCCGTGCAGGACGTTACGACGACTCCATGGCGTACATGGAGAAGGTCCTGCAAGGACAGGGCGATACGCATTTTGACTTTTTGGCGCTGTCTGCCGCCGAAACCGATGCAGGTACCCGCAACGGTCTGCTGACCAGCTTTGATCGCCTGCTCAAGAAATACCCGAAAAACGGCCAGCTGATCTTCGGCAAAGCCTTGCTCCTCCAGCAGAACGGTGATGCCCAAGGCGCCCTGAAACTGCTGGAAGACAATCCGGCCAACGATGGCGACGTGACCCCTATCCTGCTGCGCGCCCGCCTCCTGCAGGGCATGGACCGAGGCAAAGAGGCCTTGCCGATCCTGGAAAAAAGCATTCGCCAATACCCGGACGACAAACGCCTGCGCCTGACCTATGCCCGCATGCTGGTCGAACAGAACCGCATGGACGACGCCAAAGTCGAGTTCTCCAGCCTGGTGCAACAGTTCCCGGATGACGACGAGTTGCGTTATTCGCTGGCGCTGGTTTGCCTTGAGGCCAAAGCCTGGGATGAAGCCGTCGGCTACCTGGAAGACCTGATCGCTCGCGGCAGCCACGTTGATTCGGCGCACCTGAACCTCGGCCGTGTCTACGAAGAGCGCAACGATCCGCAAAACGCCCTGGCCGAATATGCCCAGGTCGGCCCCGGCAATGACTACCTGCCGGCGCAACTGCGCCAAAGCGACATACTGATGAGCAACGGCAGCGTGGCCGAAGCCTCGAAACGCCTGGCTACTGCACGCGAAGCGCAGCCCGACTATGCGATTCAGCTGTACCTGATCGAAGCCGAAACCCTGGCAAACAACAACCAGAGTGATCGAGCCTGGCAAGTGCTGGGACAGGCGTTGAAGCAGTATCCCGACGATTTGAACCTGCTGTATACCCGGGCCATGCTCGCGGAAAAACGCGACGACCTGTCGCAAATGGAAAAAGACCTGCGCGCGATTATCAAGCGCGAGCCTGACAACGCCATGGCCTTGAATGCCTTGGGCTACACCCTGTCAGACCGCACGACGCGCTACGCCGAAGCCAAGGCACTGATCGAACGAGCGCACACACTGAACCCGGAAGACCCGGCCGTACTCGACAGTCTGGGGTGGGTAAATTACCGCCTGGGCAACCTCGATGAAGCCGAACGCCTGCTGCGTCAGGCGCTGGAACGCTTCCCGGACCACGAAGTCGCCGCTCACCTGGGCGAAGTACTGTGGGCCAACGGCAAGCAGCGCGAAGCCCGGAAAGTCTGGAGCAAAGCCCTCGAGCAACAACCTGATAGCCCTATTTTGCGCAGCACTCTGCGGCGCCTGACCGGATCTGAGACTCTCTAATTTTATGTTTTTGCGCCACGTTATCGTTTTCAGCCTGATCGCCCTGCTCACCGGTTGCGCCGGTTTTACCTCCCGCGAAGCCCTGCAGGGCCAAGGCAACCCCGCGCAATGGCGCGAACACAAAGCGCAACTGAGCAGCCTCGACGGGTGGCAAATCAGCGGCAAGGTCGGTATTCGCGCCCCGAAGGATTCGGGCAGCGGCACCTTGTTCTGGCTGCAACGTCAGGACTACTACGATATCCGCCTCTCAGGCCCTCTGGGACGCGGTGCAGCACGTTTGACCGGGCGACCGGGTAGCGTGGCCCTGGAAGTGGCCAATCAGGGCCGCTACGAAGCTGCCAACCCCGAAGACCTGCTCCAGCAACAACTGGGCTGGAAGTTGCCGGTGTCGCATCTTGTCTGGTGGGTACGCGGCCTACCCGCTCCCGGCAGCAAGAGTCGCTTGAACCTGGATGGCGATAGTCGCCTTGCCAGCCTCGAGCAGGACGATTGGCAAGTCGAATACCTGAGCTACACGCAACAGAACGGCTATTGGCTGCCTGAGCGCATCAAGCTGCATGGTCAGGACCTTGACGTCACGCTGGTGATCAAGGACTGGCAACCACGCAAATTGGGGCAGTAATCATGACCCCTCCTCGCCTGACGTTGCCTGCACCCGCCAAACTCAATCTGATGCTGCATATTCTTGGCCGTCGTGAAGACGGCTATCACGAGTTGCAGACGCTGTTTCAATTTCTCGACTACGGTGACGAACTCAGTTTCGCCGTACGCGATGACGGAGAAATCCGCCTTCAAACTGAAATCCCCGGCGTGCCCCACGACAGTAACCTGATCGTAAAAGCCGCTCGCGCATTGCAAAAACAGTCCGGCTGCATCCTTGGAATAGACATCTGGCTGGAAAAACGTCTGCCCATGGGCGGAGGAATCGGCGGCGGAAGCTCCGATGCAGCCACCACATTGCTCGGCCTGAATCACCTATGGAAACTTGGCTGGGATGAAGATCGCCTGGCCGCATTGGGCCTGACATTAGGCGCGGACGTCCCGGTTTTCGTGCGTGGGCATGCTGCATTTGCTGAAGGTGTCGGCGAAATACTGACCCCTGTAAACCCCGAAGAACCTTGGTATCTGGTGCTTGTACCGCAAGTATCTGTAAGTACAGCAGAAATTTTTTCAGATCCACTGTTGACACGAGACACTCCTCCCATTAAAGTGCGCCCCGTTCTCGAGGGAAACAGTCGAAATGACTGCCAACCGGTTGTAGAGAGGCGTTACCCAGCTGTTCGTAACGCTTTGAAATTGTTAGGCAAATTTGCCGAAGCAAAATTAACCGGAACTGGAAGTTGTGTGTTTGGGGCCTTCCCAAACCAAGCCGAAGCTGATAAAGTCTCGGCCCTTCTTACAGAGACCCTTACAGGGTTTGTAGCAAAGGGAAGCAACGTTTCGATGTTGCATCGCAAGTTACAAAATCTGTTCTAAGAATTGAGTGCTGGGCACTCAAGGTGAAACATTACAGGGGCGTCGCCAAGCGGTAAGGCAGCAGGTTTTGATCCTGCCATGCGTTGGTTCGAATCCAGCCGCCCCTGCCATTTTCTATACTCATCCAGGTATACCCTCAGCCGGCAGGTAGTGCGCGTGTCCAAGATGATGGTCTTTACGGGGAACGCTAACCCCGATCTAGCTCGGCGTGTCGTACGCCAGCTGCATATCCCTCTAGGTGATATCTCCGTCGGCAAATTTTCCGATGGCGAAATCAGTGCCGAGATTAATGAAAACGTCCGCGGTAAAGACGTCTTCATCATCCAGCCAACCTGTGCCCCAACCAACGATAACCTGATGGAACTGGTTGTGATGGCAGACGCCTTCCGCCGCTCCTCAGCGTCCCGGATCACTGCGGTGATTCCATACTTTGGTTATGCCCGCCAGGATCGCCGTCCGCGTTCCGCACGTGTAGCTATCAGCGCGAAAGTTGTCGCTGACATGCTGACCGTGGTGGGGATCGATCGTGTTCTCACGGTTGATTTGCATGCGGACCAAATTCAGGGATTCTTCGATATTCCGGTAGATAACATCTACGGCTCCCCCGTTTTGGTGGATGACATCGAAGATCAACGCTTCGAAAACCTGATGATTGTTTCCCCGGATATCGGTGGCGTCGTGCGTGCACGGGCTGTTGCCAAATCCTTGGGCGTCGATCTCGGGATCATCGACAAACGCCGTGAGAAAGCCAATCACTCTGAAGTGATGCATATCATCGGTGATGTCGAAGGGCGTACCTGTATTCTGGTCGATGACATGGTCGATACCGCCGGCACTCTGTGCCACGCGGCGAAGGCCCTGAAAGAGCATGGCGCTGCCAAGGTCTTTGCCTACTGCACACACCCTGTGCTGTCGGGTCGGGCGATCGAAAACATTGAAAATTCCATGCTGGACGAACTGGTGGTGACCAACACCATCCCGTTGTCCGCTGCCGCACAATCCTGTTCACGTATCCGCCAACTGGATATTGCACCGGTAGTCGCTGAGGCGGTACGCCGCATCAGCAACGAAGAATCGATCAGCGCGATGTTCCGCTAAGGGCTCTGCCCACGGTTGCATTACGCTGTCGAAAAGCGCCCCGCCCCAACCTATTGTTGGGGCGGGGCTTTTTTGCCCATATCGTCTGAGCGCTGGTCGCAACCGCTGGGCGAATGTGGTTATTTTGGAGAAACAACATGAATAATTTTACTTTGAATGCTGAAGTGCGTTCCGACCTGGGGAAAGGTGCGAGCCGCCGCCTGCGTCGTCTCGCAAGCCTGGTTCCAGCGGTCGTTTACGGTGGCGAAAAAGCCCCTGAATCGATCAGCATGCTGGCTAAAGAAGTTGCCAAACTGTTGGAAAACGAAGCTGCTTTCAGCCACGTTATCGAACTGAACATTGGTGGCACCAAGCAGAACGTCGTGATCAAGGCACTGCAACGTCACCCGGCCAAAGGCCACGTGATGCATGCTGACTTCGTACGCGTTATCGCTGGTCAGAAACTGATCGCTCACGTACCTGTGCACTTCATCAACGAAGAAGCACCGATCAAGAAAGGCGGCGAAATTTCGCACGTTATTTCCCAAGTCGAAGTGACTTGCCTGCCGAAAGATCTGCCTGAGTTCATCGAAGTCGATCTGAATGCTGCTGAAGTGGGTGACATCATTCACCTGTCCGACCTCAAAGCACCTAAAGGCGTTGAGTTCGTTGCACTGGTACACGGTAACGACCTGGCTGTTGCCAACGTTCACGCACCACGTGTAGCACCTGAAGCAGAAACCGCTGCCGAGTAATTAATTGCTTGGTAACGTCGGAGTTGCTCAGAAAGCGTCGCGAGCGATAGTCAGGCAAAGCGGGCGAGATCGCGGAGTTTACATCATGGTAAATGAGCACATTTCGCCCGCTTCTGCCGCTACGCATAGCGATGTTATCCACAACTCCAAGGAAGAGCCCCTGTCGTGACTGCCATACAACTGATCGTTGGCCTGGGAAATCCAGGCGCCGAATACGAACAGACCCGGCATAACGCAGGGGCTCTTTTTGTTGAGCGTATTGCTGCGGCGCAAGGCGTCAATCTTGCCGTCGAGCGAAAATTTTTTGGCCTGACCGGGCGATTCAGTCACCAGGGTCAGGATGTTCGTCTGCTGATTCCCACCACGTTCATGAACCGCAGCGGCCAAGCCGTAGCGGCGCTCGCTGGCTTCTATCGCATTCCGGTAGACGCCATACTGGTGGCACACGATGAACTTGACCTGCCTCCCGGCGTTGCCAAGCTAAAGCAAGGCGGCGGCCATGGCGGTCATAACGGACTGCGCGACATCATCGCGCAGCTCGGCAATCAGAATACGTTTCACCGCCTGCGGCTTGGCATTGGCCACCCGGGTGATGCCAGCAAGGTCTCCAATTTTGTTCTGGGTCGAGCGCCACGCGCTGAACAGGAAAAACTGGATGCCAGTATCGATTTTGCCCTCGGCGTGCTGCCGGATATCTTCGCCGGTGAATGGAACCGTGCGATGAAAAACCTGCACAGCCAGAAGGCCTGACTAACTCCAAGGGGAAATATCATGGGATTCAATTGCGGCATCGTCGGCCTACCCAACGTCGGCAAGTCCACCCTGTTCAACGCCCTGACCAAATCCGGCATCGCGGCTGAGAACTTCCCCTTCTGCACCATCGAGCCGAACACCGGTATCGTGCCGATGCCGGATGCACGCCTGGACGCTTTGGCGGCCATCGTTCTCCCGGAACGTGTACTGCCGACCACCATGGAATTCGTCGACATCGCCGGCCTGGTTGCTGGCGCCTCGAAAGGTGAAGGTCTGGGCAATAAATTCCTGGCCAACATCCGCGAAACCGATGCCATCGCCCACGTGGTCCGCTGCTTCGAAGACGAAAACGTGATTCACGTATCCAACAGTGTCGACCCGAAACGCGACATCGAAATCATTGACCTGGAATTGATCTTCGCCGACCTCGACAGCTGTGAAAAACAGCTGCAAAAAGTCGCGCGCAATGCCAAAGGCGGTGACAAGGAAGCTGTTGCACAAAAAGCCATTCTGGAACAACTCATCGCCCACTTCTCCGAAGGCAAGCCCGCGCGCAGCCTGGTGAAGAACATGAGCGCCGATGACAAGCAACTGGCTCGCGGCTTCCACCTGCTGACCATCAAGCCGGTCATGTACATCGCCAACGTTGCTGAAGACGGCTTCGAGAACAACCCGCTTCTGGACGTGGTCCGCGCCATCGCCGAAGAAGAAGGCGCTATCGTAGTGCCCGTCTGCAACAAGATCGAAGCAGAAATCGCCGAGCTCGATGACGGCGAAGAGAAGGACATGTTCCTTGAGGCACTGGGCCTTGAAGAGCCTGGCCTGAACCGCGTGATCCGCGCGGGCTACGAAATGCTTAACCTGCAAACCTACTTCACCGCCGGCGTAAAAGAAGTTCGCGCCTGGACCGTCCGCGTGGGTGCCACCGCACCACAAGCCGCAGCCGTGATCCACACCGACTTCGAAAAAGGCTTCATCCGCGCCGAAGTCATCGCCTACGCAGACTTCATCCAGTACAAAGGCGAAGCCGGTGCTAAAGAAGCGGGCAAATGGCGCCTGGAAGGCAAGGATTACATCGTCAAAGACGGCGACGTGATGCACTTCCGCTTCAACGTATAAGTCGCTACTGCTATTTCATTGGGCTGCAGGAAATGCCTGAAACCCAATGAAAACCTGAAGCCCCCTGAAACAGGGGGTTTTTTGCATCTAGAGTCGTCATAGGACATCTAGGGAATTTAGCCAATGCCTAACTATGAAGTCCTTTCCAATCGCCTTCGATTCATTCCCTGGGTCTTCCTCTGCCTGGGGCTGACGCTGACCTATGCACTTCAGGACATTCCCCGCGAGTCTGCCCGACAGGCGCTCCACGATGAGTTCGACTACCGCACCAACGAAATCATCGAGAACACCAACAGGCGCTTGCAACGTTACGAGCAACTAATGGAAGGCCTGTCTGGCCTGTTCGCAACGTCGCTCGTTGTCACGCGCAGCGAGTTCGGTAGATACGTTGAAGCCCTTAAACTCGAAGGCAAGTACCCGGGCATTCAGGGATTAGGATTTGCTCCGCGGGTGTTGCCCGAGGACAAGTCCAGACACATCGCCGATGTACGCGCAGAGGGCCTGGTTGATTACACCATCAACCCCAGCGGTAACCGAGACCTCTACACCCCCGTCATCTACCTGGAGCCTTTCAACTCGCGCAATCAGCGCGCGATTGGCTACGACATGTATTCCGAGCCGGTTCGTCGTGTGGCGCTGAATCAGTCGAGGGATGAGGAAATTACCACTATCTCGGGCAAGGTTCGGTTGCTGCAGGAAACCGATCATGACGTTCAGGCAGGATTCCTGATGTACCACCCGGTCTATCGCCTGCAGGCTCCCCATCAGACAATCGACGAACGCCGGGCAAACCTGATCGGTTGGGTCTATGCCCCCTTCCGCATGAATGACCTGATGGTCGGGATCCCGGGACAACGCTTTGGCGAAGCCAGCACCACACTGAGTCTAGACCTCTACGATGGTGACTCGGTTGAACAGAGCGCATTGATATTCAGCTCGAAAAGCCATAGCGAGAGCACGACTCCCGAGTTTCACACCACCCGGCTTGTCCCTCTTTTTGGCCATCAGTGGACGGTAGTGGTCAGCTCACTGGCACCCTTCGACGCCCGACTGAAAAGCGAAAAAGCCGACATCATTGCAGTTTCCGGTACCGTTGCCAGCGTCCTGCTGGCCCTGATCGGCTGGCTGCTGGTGACCGGTCGAGTACGGGCGCTGGTCATTGCCAAAGACATGACCGCCGCTTTACAGCACAGCGAAACGGTACTCAGGAAGCTCAATCGCGACTTACGGCTGCTCAGTCGCTGCAATACAGCACTGGTGCACGCTGAAGATGAGTACACCCTGCTGGCTGAAATTTGCCGTTTGTGTGTGGACAGGGACAATTACCTGATGGCCTGGGTGGGCTATGCGGAGCAGGATGAAGCCAAAAGGGTGCGCCCTATAGCGCAAGCCGGTTATGACAACGGGTACCTCGATGGGATCAATATCTCCTGGGCGGATACCGAGAACGGTCAAGGCCCGACCGGTATGGCCATCCGCAACGGTCAGCTGAATATCAGCCAGGATATCCTGAACAGCCCAAGAATGGCGCCGTGGCGCGAGGCGGCAAACCAGCATGGTTACCAGTCCAGTGTGGCCCTGCCGCTCATTTGCGACGCCAAAGTGCTGGGTGCGTTAACCATTTATGCAAGCGAAGCGCACGCCTTCGACCCGGAAGAGCTGAAGCTTCTGCAGGAGCTGGCCAACGAACTGGCTTACGGCATCATGGCGTTGCGTACCCGTGCAGAGCATGCCGCCGCCAAGGAAACGCTGGCGTTCCTGGCCCATTACGACCCACTGACCCACCTGCCCAATCGTCTGCTGCTGCGCGACCGCTTTGAGCACGCGGTACTCGCCAGCAGGAGCGAAAACACCACGCTCACCGTGCTTTACCTCAATCTGGATCATTTTCAGCGGATCAATAACAGCCTGGGATACGCTGTCGGCGACCAGATACTGGTCATGGTCGTTGAACGGCTGTGGCAGTGCATCCCGATGACCGCAACGATCAGTCGAATTAACGGTGACGAGTTTGTTGTCTTGCTCACGGGAAATTACGACGTTGCGGAAATTATTGGCTTCGCGAACGCTATCCAGGAGGTCTTTGTTGAACCTCTGGAAGTCGACAGCCATAAACTGAGTATTTCTTTCTCCATCGGCATTGGCTTGTTCCCGAATGACGGAGAGGACTTCGACACCCTGTTCAATAACGCCCACACGGCAGTCAATAGTGCCCAGGAGGCGGGTCGCAATACCTATCGCTTCTTCACGCGTGAAATGAATATCGGTCTGATTGAGCAAGTTCGACTCACCGGGGGATTAAGCAATGCCCTGCGAAATCACGAATTCGTGCTCCATTATCAGCCTCAGATAGACATTCGCAGTGGTCGGATCATCGGCGCGGAAGCGCTGATACGCTGGCAGCACCCGGTCGACGGGCTGGTACCTCCGGGTAAGTTCATTCCTCTGGCCGAGCGCAGCGGCCATATCGTCCAGATAGGCGAATGGGTGCTCAACGAAGCCTGTCGTCAAGCCAGGATCTGGCAGAGCCAATATTCGCCAGCACCGGTAATAGCCGTCAATCTCTCGGGCTTGCAGTTCAAACGCGGGAACGTTCTGGAAGTGGTGTCTGCGGCGCTTGCCAGGTCTGGGTTGCGACCGGACCGGCTGGAACTGGAACTGACCGAATCTATTCTGCTGCAGGACGTGGATGCCACGATAGAAACCCTGCGCGGCTTGAAAGCCATGGGTGTGAAGCTGTCCATCGACGATTTCGGAACCGGCTATTCCAGCCTTTCGTATCTCAAGCAGTTGGCGGTCGACAAACTCAAGATCGATCAATCGTTTGTGCAGGACATGCTGACCGATCCCGATGGCGCCTCAATCGTCAAAGCCATCATCCAGCTTGGGCACACCCTGCAACTCACGGTGATCGCTGAGGGTGTGGAAATCGATGCCCAACTGGCGTTCCTCGACGAGTCAGGATGCGATGAGGCTCAAGGGTATTTGTTTAGCCGTCCGGTTCCAGCCGATCAACTCGCCAGGCTCCTCGAAAAGGGACTGGCCGCGCTGACCTGAGAAATCCGGACACGCCAGGTTAACCTTGAATCTACAAACATCCCTGACTTGAGAACTATACGGTCTCAGCTTTCTTGAGAATCACGTAAAGCTGGTCTTTCAGGGTCAGCTTTTCTTTTTTCAGATTTTCGGTTTCAAGCTCAGTGCCCGATTCGATGCGTGCCTCGATGTTCTTGATGCGCTGATCCAGCTGATTATGTTCATCGAAAAGACGTGAAAAGTGCTTATCTTCAGCTTTAAGACGAGTAATCAGGTCACGGTATTCTGGAAACATAAAAGCTCCTAATTGAAGTAGTGTCCTGACAATTATCCAAAGCCATCCGCTTGGGTTCCATGATCAGGATCATGCCAACGGCAAATACTCAGAAAATTCCTCCGGTTGAAGTGACACGTGTTCATGGACCGGCGCATCGGCGCCTGACAAGCGCCTTGCGCGCCTCCTCCAGCCCAATCAGCAGCAGGGCGAACGGCAACAGGAACAGCCACACTTCGAACGGCAGTGGCGCGGTACCCAAGAGCGCATTGCCCCAACTGTTGTAAGTAAAAAACAGGATCAAGACGATTTCCAGCACCACGCCCCAAAGAATCAGGGGATTGCCGCGCAACCCCGTGTCGAAAACCGAGCGGGTCGCACTTCGACAGAGAAAGACGTTGACCACCTGAAGTACCACAATGGCCGCCAGGCTGCCGGTGGTTGCCTGGTGATAAAGCGGATCGGAAAAAGCCACTGTGTCGCCGAACCTCCAGCCACCACGGTGCAGGACAACGATGAACGTCGACACGGTTGCAAACGCTTCAAACAAGCCCAACGCCACATAGCCACGCAGGGCAACCCCCAGGTTGAACAAGCGTTCTCTCGGAGGACGCGGCGGGCGCTGCATGACCTGCGGGTCTGGTCGCTCCACCCCGAGGCCGAGCGCGGTCAGGGTGTCGGTGCCCATGTCGATGGCAAGCATTTGCAAGGGCGTGATCGCCAGCGGCAGCTTGACCAGCACAAAGCCGAGATAGGGAATCAGCTCCGCCATGTTGTGCGCCAGGATGTAGGTGAGAAACTTGCGGATGTTGTCGAACACCGCCCGCCCCTCTTCGACGGCATTGACGATGCTGGCGAAATTGTCATCCAGCAGCACCATGTCGGCCACCTCGCGGGCCACATCGGTGCCCGACAACCCCATCGCAATACCGACATGGGCGCTCTTGAGGGCCGGTGCGTCATTCACCCCATCACCGGTCACGGCAACGATCTCGCCTTTGCGCTTGAGCGTTTCGACGATCCGCAGCTTCTGCTCTGGCGCGATGCGTGCACAAATGATTTCGGCGGCGTCCAGCGCCAGTTGCAACTGCGCATCGGACAACTGCAAAAGCTGTGCGCCGGTGAGCACCTGCGGCGCATCCGAGCGTACCAAGCCAATCTCGCGCGCGATTGCCAGCGCCGTGTGCGGGTTATCTCCCGTGACCATGATCACTTTGATGCCTGCCGCCTGACAGGCGCTAATCGCCCCCGGCACCTCTGGTCGGGGCGGATCCTGCAACCCGACCAGCCCCGCGAGGACCAGCGCCTGCTCGCCAGGCACCTGCCCCGCTGCCACGTCGCGCCACGCCAGGGCCAGGACCCGCAAGCCACGGTCGGCCATCGACGTCTGCGCCGCCAGGGTCAGGGCTCGAGATTCGTCCGAGAGCGGCGTGACCACACCATCGCGCCATTGCCCGGTGCACAGCGGCAATACCTTTTCCAGCGCGCCCTTGCACAACAGTCGAGACCCGCCTTCCATCGCGTACACCACCGACATACGCATGCGCTCCGCATTGAACGGCAGCTCATGCAAGCGTGCTAACGGACACGTCTGAGGCGCGATACGGTTCACCAACTGGAGCATCGCCTGCTCCATCGGGTCACCCAGGTAGGCCAATGATTCACAGGAGCCGGTTTGCTGCAGATCGTGGCACAACCCGGCCACCTGAAAAAACGGCGCATTGGCCTGCGCAATGCCGACGGGCAAGCCTTGCTCAAGGTCGCCATACAGACTGCCATCCAGCCAAAGCGCGGTCACCGTCATCCGATTTTGGGTGAGGGTGCCGGTCTTATCGGTGCAGATCACCGTCGTCGAGCCCAACGCCTCGACGGACGGAAGATGACGAATCAGCACCTGCCGCCTCGCCATGCGCTGGGTGGCCAGAACCAACGACAACGTCAGGGTCGGCAACAAACCTTCCGGCACCATTGCGACGATCAGGCCAATGGTGAAAATGAAATCACTCCAGAAGGGCATGCCCAGCAACATCCCCAGGCAGAAAAAGATCACGCCGATCCCAAGCGCCAGTATCAGAATACTGCGACTCAGGTGGGCAACCTCGCGTCGCAGTGGCGAGGTTTCAGCACCGCTGGCCTGGGTCAAATGGGCGATGCGCCCGAACTCGGTATGCATGCCCGTGGCAAAGACCACGCCGCGGCCCTTGCCCGACATGATCGCAGTGCCCGTCAGCACGATATTGCCCGCGTATAGCCAGTCCTCGGCACCACTGGGTTGGGCGTCACGGGCTTCGGCCGTCGACTCGCCGGTCAGGGGCGCGTTATTGACCTGCAGTGAGAACGCCTCGATCACCCGGCAATCCGCCGGCACCCGGTCACCCTCGGCGAACAGTACGATATCGCCGGGCACCAGCGCCTCGGTCGCGACCCGCAGTACCGAACCATCGCGCAGCACATGAGCCTGCTGCGGCAGTAATCTGCGCAGGGCAGACAGCGCTTTCCCGATCCGATACTCCTGCCAGAATGAGAACAGACCGCTGACCAGAATGACCGCGATGAGGGCATAACCGAGGCGAGCCATGCCTTGCCCCGGAGACTTCCACTCAGCAATGAACGCCAGCAACGCCGCCAGCCACAACACAATCGAGAAAAAATGCACAAACTCCTTCAGCAACGCCCGCAACCAGCTGCGGCGTCGAGCGTGGGCCATTCGGTTGAGGCCGAACTCGCGCTGACGGCGCTGAACCTGAGCCGGAGAAAGCCCCTGTTCAGTGGCTTGCACGCTGGCCAAGGCGTCAGCGACCGACAGCTGATGAATTTTCATGCTCATAGCCCAAGGCCCGTAATGCACTGTCTGAGCGTAGCTGCGTCGCTGCCAACATGAATGATCGCTAGTGCACCTGAGCACATTTTCCACGGCGTGGAGCCTCAACTGCGGTCTGTACCTGCGGGTGATCTCCCGCACATTCCGCAGGCGATTACAAAAACTGTCGTCCACCCCTTAAAATGCCCCTATTTTCAAACTCAGCGGGACTCCCATGACACAGCAGGCGCCGAAACTCAGCATCGCCTTACAGGCAGGCAAGCCGCACCTGTCGGCCGGGCAAAAGAAATTCAACGCCTTGCTCAAGAAAATCGAAACGCAACGTCAATTACTGGAAGCCTGGCAAAACACGACCTCTCGCTGTCAGCAGCGCTGGAACGCCGATTTCAAGCCGTTGCTCGATGAGTTTGACCAGCTTGATAGCGAGATGCTGCACTTCCTCGACGATGCCAGTGATCGAGTAAAACTCAGCAAAAACGATCGGCAGACCCTGCAAGAGATCATCTGCGGCCTGGTCACTTCCCTGATGGGCGGAGAACATGACGAAACATTGAAGGCGATTTACAACAAGCACGCGGGCAGTCACTTCGACGCCGACAGGCTTGAGGAGGCCGAGCATTTCAAGACGTCGTTCGAAGAGACGTTCGGGTTCAAGATGGACGATGACGTCGATCTGGATTCGCTGGAGGACATCACTCAATATATTTTTGAAAAGCAGGCCGAGGAAGCGGAACAGCGAACGCGCAACGCCAAGCCACGCAAGAAATCCGCACAACAGATCCGTGAGGAAGAAGAGCACGCCAACGCCAGCCGATCAGTGCGCGAGATTTACCGCAAACTGGTGAGTGCGCTGCACCCTGATCGCGAAACCGACGCTGTCGAACGAGAGCGCAAGACCGTGATGATGCAGCGGGTCAACCAGGCCTATACCGACAACAACCTGCTTGCTCTGCTGCAATTGCAACTCGAGATCGAACAGATCGACCATAGCCATATCAACTCGATTGCTGAAGGCCAACTCAAGCACTACAACCGAGTCCTGATCAATCAACTCGATGAATTGCAGCACGAAGTGTCCGAGCTGACGCTGGCGTTCAAGAGGCAGTTCAATCTGCCACCGGGCGATAACATCACGCCCGCCAACGTAACACGCAAATTCCCGAAAAAACTTCGGGAATTGCGCACTGAAATTCAGACATTAAAGGAGCAGCGTGAAGCGCTGGAAGACCCGAGAGCCCTGAAGAGCTGGCTGAAAGAGCAACGTCATGTGCTCGATATGGAAGCCTATTTATCTGGCGGGATGCCGGATGACTTCATTCGCTGATGACATTGACCCCGGGCCGCTGATGAGCCGACCGGGGCATGCTTCAAACCTTTAGCTCAATTGAAAACGTGCGGTGTTATCGCTCAGCGCTCGACTGCCCTTGCTGAGCGTATCGGCCGCTTGATTCACTGCGCGCGCACCGTCCAGCAAGCGCCCTGCCGCCTGATCGACCTGCTGGATATTGCCGCTCACTTCGTCAGCCGTGGCAGCCTGCTCTTCTACGGCGGTGGCGATCTGCGCCAAGGTATCGGTCACACCCTGCACGGCACTGGCGATTTCTCCCAGTCGCAGGCCCAACCCGGTCACCGAAGCCGCATCGGTCTCGGCCTGCCCACACGCAGCAGCCATCAAGTCCACTGCCTGACTCACCGTGTTGCGCAGGCTGTCCACGGTTCCCGCGATCTGCGCAGTAGACGCCTGCGTGCGTTGCGACAGGCTACGCACTTCATCGGCAACCACGGCAAACCCTCGGCCCTGCTCACCCGCCCGCGCTGCCTCGATGGCCGCGTTAAGCGCAAGCAAGTTAGTCTGCTCGGCAATGCCGCGTATCGCGTCCACTACTGACTGGATCTGCTGACCCTGCTCGCTGACCCTGCCCAGCGCTGCGGCGGTGTCGCTCAAGCGCAGGTTGAGTTGCTGAATACTGGCCGTGGTTCGTTGACTGTCACGGCTACTTTCTTCGGCCACATGCCGAGTGTGCTGGGCGCTTGTCGACGCCTGCTCGCAACTTTTCGCAACGCCTTGAGAGGTGGCGGCCAGTTGCGTTGCCGCCGTGGCGATCTGACTGATCTGTTGCTGCTGCTCCTCGACCTCATCGAGGGTGCGGTTGGACTGGGTGTTGAGGGTCAGAACCGCGCCACTCAACTGCAGCGTTTCGTGATCGACGCCCAACAGGCTTGTGCGTAACTGCACCACGGCGGCGTTGAGTGCGGTGCTGATCGCTGCCAGCTCATCGCGCCCTTCAACCGGCACCTGTACACACAGATTACCGTCGCGTAACGACTGCGCCAGCATTGTAATGCCGCTGGCACTGCGTCGGATCGACGTCTGCAGACAGACAAACAGGTAAAGCGCCGCCAACAGCAAGCAACCCAGAATCGTCGCCACGGGGATAAATTGACGCACCGACTGGTCATGGTAATAGGCAAGACGCTTGTCCAGCGAGACCAGGGATTGGTGGCGCAGCGCTATCAAATCACCCAGCAAGGCATCGACGCTACGTTCGAAACTGCCGGTATCAAGGTTGATGCTGCCACCGAACAGACCGTCATCAAGCACCTTGAACTCGCTGTCCAGACGCTGTTGGCTCTTGCGGTATTGATCGGCCCACGGCTGCAGATCGGGCGAGAGCCTGGCTTCCAGGGAGACCCCGGTTTTATTCAATTGCTCGCGAGCATCGCCAAGCCGGCTGCGCAGATCACGCATCTGCAAACGACTTTGCAAGCTGAACTGACCAGACGCTACCGACGTTTGGCCCACGCTGGCCAGACGTCCGACACGCTCGATCAGCTCGGGCGCCTGCTGCGTGGACATCTGCATCAACAAATAGGTTTCCAGCCAAGGGTCGAGGATCAACCCGCTGCCCTGAGCGATTTGTTCGCGCAAGGTTTGCAGCGCATTCAAGGCACTCGTAAAGCGCTCATAACCGTCCGGCCACCAGCCAACCGTGCGCAGGGCCGCAGAATCCAGTCCAGTGGCCGCACTTTGTAGCTTCTGGTAACGGTCTAGCGTATCTGACGTCGCTCCGTCACGGTGCAATTGCGCACCTATCAACGTTAGCGCCTGTCCGATTCCGGGGTTGGCTGCGTCGAGCGCGCCCATGGCTTCGCGTGCCGCAGGGGTCGGATCATGAAGAATGTCGGCGGCCTTCCAGCGGGCTGCACGGTCACGCTGAGCGGTCAGCAGGTCGTCCAGCGTTTCCAGCGCCAATAACTGGCTAACTCCCCCCCTTTCCCCCGAAATTACAGCAAGTTTGTCGCGATAATCCGAACCAATCATCCACAGACTGCCGACCAACGGCAGCATGAACAGTAAAAAAAGCAGCTGAAACTTGCGAGCAAATCCAAAACGCCCAAGCAGGCGAATCCCCGGTGACAAAAGTGCCTGCATGTCCAACCTCTCATCTGGGCACCCTGTCATCACTTGTGGTCATGGAGGGTGCTTATGCAAAACTGGCAGATCGCCATTTTCAGAGTCGATATCGAAGCAATATCTGGACCGTAGACGCCCGCCTCGGCGCGCGCTTGGGATCAATTTTCAGGCCCGCAAATTACGTATAGTACATTTACTATACTGTTAAGGTATTACTTCCATATTTATCTAGAGTTGTTATATAAAACACGCCGGACATAAGTTGATCCCAGCAGTCTATGCTGCAAGGTCACACCTAAAGAGCTAACAATCAGCCACCGAGTACCTCTACATGTCGATTTTTGAACAAGGGCTAGCCCCTAAGGCTGTCAATCATATTGCCTTGTCGCCGCTCAGCTTTATTGAGCGCACTGCCAGCGTTTACCCTGACTACCCTGCCGTGATCCACGGTTCTATCCGCCGCACCTGGGCGCAAACCTATGCGCGCTGTCGCCGTTTGGCTTCGGCGCTGGCTGGTCGCGGTATTGGCAAGAACGACACCGTCGCACTGATGTTGCCTAACATCCCTGCCATGCTCGAGGCCCACTTTGCCGTGCCGATGATCGGCGCAGTGCTCAACCCGCTCAATGTGCGCCTGGATGCCGAAGCGATTGCTTTCATGCTCCAGCACGGCGAGGCCAAGGTGCTGATCACTGACCGTGAGTTCCATGACGTGATCCACGCAGCGGTCAGCATGCTGGACCACCCGCCGCTGGTGATTGACGTCGATGACCCGGAGTATGGCGAAGGCCAGGCCGTCAGCGACCTCGATTACGAAGCACTGCTGGCCGAAGGCGATCCAGCGTTCGCCTGGCAATGGCCGGACGACGAGTGGCAGGCGATTTCGCTGAACTACACCTCCGGCACCACCGGTAACCCGAAAGGCGTGGTCTACCACCATCGCGGCGCTTATCTGAACGCGCTGGGCAACCAGATGACCTGGAACATGGGTAACCATCCGGTTTATCTGTGGACCTTGCCGATGTTTCACTGCAACGGCTGGTGCTACCCGTGGACCATCACCGCGATGGCCGGGGTGCATGTGTTCTTGCGCCGCGTCGACCCGCAAAAGATTCTGACCCTGATTCGCGAACATCAGGTCACCCACTTCTGTGGCGCACCGATCGTGCTCAACGCCTTGGTCAACATGCCTGAGTCGGCGAAGGCTGCCATCGATCATCCGGTCAATGCCATGGTCGCAGGCGCTGCGCCGCCAGCCAAAGTGATCGGCGCCGTGGAAGAGATGGGCATCAAGGTCACGCACGTCTACGGCCTGACCGAGACCTACGGCCCGGTCACGATTTGTGCCTGGCATGNGAAGAACCCGACCGCCACCGCAGAAGCGTTCGAAGGCGGCTGGTTTCACACCGGCGACCTTGCGGTCTGTCATCCCGACGGTTATGTCGAGATCAAGGACCGACTCAAGGACATCATCATCTCGGGTGGCGAGAACATCTCCACCATTGAGCTTGAAGGCGTGCTCTACCGCCACCCGGCCGTGCTGGAAGCGGCCGTGGTTGCACGCCCCGATGAGAAGTGGGGAGAAACGCCCTGCGCGTTCATCACCCTCAAGGCTGACCACCAGAACGTTCGCGAAGCCGACATCATCAGCTTTTGCCGCGAGCATCTGGCAGGGTTCAAGGTGCCGCGCACCGTGGTTTTCACCCAACTGCCGAAAACCTCCACCGGGAAGATCCAGAAGTTTGTCCTGCGGGACATGGCCAAGAATCTTTAACCCTCGGCCCTTTAACCCTCGATAAGGCCCCTACCCAGCGACAGGTCAAACTTGTCGCTCCCGGGCTTTGCGCGCCAAAGTGGCACGGTCGTCCAAACAGTGCCGTGCAATCCATACGCTGTTCCAACGAGGTTCACGTTATGCCTGAATTCAACGCCCCATTGCGCGACATGCGCTTTGTTCTGCAAGAAGTGTTCGACGCTCCAGCCCTGTGGGCACGCCTGCCGGCCTTGGCCGAGATCGTCGACGCGGCCACTGCGGATGCCATTCTCGAAGAAGCTGCAAAGGTCACCGGACAACTGATCGCCCCGCTCAACCGCAGCGGCGACGAGGAAGGCGCACAGTGGCTCGACGGTCAGGTCAGCACGCCAACCGGCTTCAAAGAAGCCTACGCCACCTACATCGAAGGTGGTTGGGTCGGCCTTTCCGGTAACTCGGACTTCGGCGGCATGGGCATGCCGAAGATGCTCGCCGTCCAGTTCGAAGAAATGCTCTACGGGGCCAACTCCAGCTTCGCGTTGTACTCGGCCCTGAGCTCGGGCGCTTGCCTGGCCATTGATGCCCACGCCAGCGAAGCGCTGAAAAACCTGTACCTGCCTCCGATGTATGAAGGTCGCTGGGCCGGTTCGATGTGCCTGACCGAGGCCCATGCGGGCACCGACCTGGGCATCATCCGCACCCGTGCCGAACCTCAGGCCGACGGCAGTTTCAACATCACCGGCAGCAAAATTTTCATCACCGGTGGCGATCAAGACCTCACCGAAAACATCATCCACCTGGTTCTGGCCAAGTTACCGGACGCACCAGCAGGGCCAAGAGGCATCTCGCTGTTTGTAGTGCCCAAGGTGCTGATCAACGCCGACGGTTCGCTCGGCCAGCCCAACGCGGTCAGTTGCGGTTCGATCGAACACAAGATGGGCATCAAGGCCTCGGCCACCTGCGTGATGAACTTCGACGGCGCCAGCGGCTGGCTGGTCGGCGAGGCCAACAAAGGGCTCGCCGCAATGTTCACTATGATGAACTACGAACGCCTGTCCATCGGCATCCAGGGCATCGGTTGTGCCGAGGCGTCTTACCAGAGCGCCGTCGCTTATGCCCGCGAACGCATTCAGAGCCGTGCACCGAGCGGGGCAGTGGCAAAAGATAAAATAGCCGACCCGATCATCGTCCACCCCGACGTGCGCCGCATGCTGCTCAGCATGAAAGCCATGACCGAAGGTGGCCGAGCCTTCGCCAGCTACGTCGGGCAACAACTGGACCTGGCCAAGTTTTCCGATGACGCCCAGGAGCGGAGCGACGCGCAAAACCTGGTCGCCCTGCTCACCCCCGTCGCCAAAGCATTCTTCACCGACAGCGGCCTGGACAGTTGCGTACTGGGTCAGCAAGTGTTCGGCGGCCACGGCTATATCCGCGAGTGGGGTCAGGAACAACTGGTGCGTGATGTGCGTATCGCACAGATCTACGAAGGCACCAATGGCATTCAAGCACTGGACCTGCTCGGGCGCAAAGTAGTCGCCAACGGCGGCGTCGCCCTGCGTCAGTTCACTCACGAAATTCGTGTGTTCGCCGACCAGCCCGATGCCAAGTACTCGGTGCCATTGCTCGACGCCGTAGAGCGTCTGGAAAACCTCAGCGACTGGCTGCAGGAACAGGCAAAGACCAACCCCAACGAAGTCGGCGCAGCGTCGGTCGAGTATCTGCACCTGTTCGGCTACGTCGCGTATGCCTACCTCTGGGCGCGCATGGCTCAGGTCGCCGAGAGCAAGCGCGGCGAAGACGAAGCCTTCTATGGCGCGAAAGTCGCCACCGCCCAGTTCTACTTCAGCCGCCTGCTGCCTCGCACCTTGAGCCTTGAACAATCCATTCGGGCGGGCAGCGCATCGCTATACGGCCTGGATGCCGAACAGTTCTGACGATTTAGCGTAACGCGGCGCCAGCCTGGTTAGGTGTCCGCGTCTTTTTATCGATCTGCCCTCGCCCACTTGGCGAGGGCTGGGGTGACATTCGCCCTATGGAGTATTGAATGCGTGAAGTTGTAATTGTCGCCGCCACCCGCACCGCGGTCGGCACATTCCAGGGCTCATTGAGCCGCATCCCCGCACCGGAACTCGGGGCTGCGGTGATCCGCCGCCTGCTGGCCGACACCGGCCTACCAGGGCAAGACGTGGATGAAGTGATTCTCGGGCAAGTACTGACCGCAGGTGCCGGGCAAAATCCGGCACGCCAGGCCACGCTAAAAGCCGGACTGCCACATACCGTCCCGGCAATGACCCTGAACAAAGTCTGCGGCTCCGGCCTCAAAGCGGTTCAGTTGGCCTATCAGGCCATCGCCTGTGGCGATGCAGAGATCATCATTGCCGGCGGCCAGGAAAACATGAGCATGGCCGGCTACGTGCTGCCAGACGCCCGCACAGGGCTGCGCATGAACCACGCGACACTGGTCGACAGCATCATCCAGGACGGCCTGTGGGATGCTTTCAACGATTACCACATGGGGATCACCGCCGAGAACCTGGCCGAGCAATACGGCATCAGCCGCGAAGAACAAGACGCCTTCGCCGCGACCTCGCAACAGCGGGCCTGCGCTGCCATCAACGCCGGGCGCTTCCAGGATGAAATCACCGCCATCGAGATCCCCCAGCGCAACGCTGAAAGCGTGCGCTTCGAACAGGATGAGCAACCCCGTCCCAACACCTCCGCGCAAACCCTGACCAAACTGCGGCCGGCCTTCAAGCCCGGCGGCACTGTCACGGCGGGTAACTCGTCGTCACTCAACGATGGCGCCGCAGCCGTCATGCTGATGAGCGCAGACAAAGCCGCCGAACTGGGCTTGCCGGTACTCGCGCGGATCGTCACCGCCGCCAGCGCAGGCGTCGATCCGGCGATCATGGGCATCGGCCCCGTATTCGCTACCGGCAAAGCATTAAAGAAAGCTGGCTGGACGCTGGCGGATGTCGACCTCATCGAAGCCAACGAAGCCTTTGCAGCCCAAGCCCTGGCCGTAGGACGCGAACTTCACTGGGACCGCGACAAGGTCAACGTCAACGGCGGCGCCATCGCCTTGGGCCACCCTATCGGCGGATCAGGCTGTCGGATACTCGTCACCCTGCTGCACGAAATGGTCAAACGCGACGCCAAAAAAGGCCTCGCCACCCTCTGCATCGGCGGAGGCCAAGGCATCGCGTTGCTCATTGAACGCTAAGCCAGCCCCCAGAAACACCCGTTTTACAGGCCCTGCAGCCTAACCGCTTGATCACACGCATAAATTTTCACTAACAACGCTTGACACATATTCGTTATCCGCGAATAATGCGCGCCACTTGGCTACATAGCTCAGTTGGTTAGAGCATAGCATTCATAATGCTGGGGTCCGGGGTTCAAGTCCCTGTGTAGCCACCAAGTACCTGTTTACAGACGTCTACAACAGTCTATAAACAACCTCAAGAAGCCCGCCTAGTGCGGGCTTTCTTGTTTCTGGCTGTATCTCCTTGTCTACCCCTATATCTTCCCTTCGTGTATCCCCTCATGTACCTTGTAAAATAATTGAAACTGAGGGGTACAAGGAAAATGAAGCGCAGCGAGATCAAACGCCGCCCTTTAGCCGACACCGTGCTAATCACCCTGGAACCAGAAGCCAAGGAGTACCGGGAACTGGACGGTAACGCCCTGTATCTGCGCGTGCGCCCGGACGGTAGTAAGTCGTGGCAACTGCGCTACAAGAAGCCAGACGGCAAGTGGTCATGGCTTGGCCTTGGCGGCTACGGCACTGGCGACCATCAGTTGTCCGGCTCGCAGGCCAGACAGAAAGCAGCCGTGCTTAGAGAGGACGCAGCAAAAGGCGGAAACCCGCTCGCCACCAAACGAGCCAGAAAGGCCGCAGAGATCGAAGCGACAAACAACACCTTCGAACACTTGGCGCGGGAGTGGTATGCCGCCAAGCGCAAAAGCTGGACAGACGGAACGGCAATCCGAACCATCGGCGCGCTGGAGCTTCATGTGTTCCCGGTATTTGGTAAGCGGATATACACCGAGATCCTGCCCATGGAGTGGATGGATTTTCTACGCAGCATGGAACAAAAGGGCATCATCGAGCAGACCAGCCGAGTACGCGCCCGGTGCCAGGAGATTTACGACCTCGCCCGCGTCACTGGCCGCGCCACCCATAACCCGCTGGAAGGGCTTCACAAGTTTCTCCAGACCAAGCCATCAGAGAACTACGCCCACGTCCCGGTAGATGAGTTGCCGCCACTGCTACGCGCCATCCGGGCATACCCCAGCGCCATAGATGTTCGGATCGGCCTACACCTGCTTTCCATGCTCGCCTGTCGCCCGTCTGAGTTACGCGAGGCCCGGTGGTCTGAGTTCGATCTAGACAAATCGCTATGGACAATCCCAGCCGAACGAATGAAGCGCCGCCGCGAACACCTGGTGCCCCTGCCCCGCCAAGCCGTGGAGTTGTTATGCGATCTGCGCAATCTCACTGGAGGTTATCCGCTACTGTTCCCTGGACGCAGTGACACCACCAAGCCCCGCAGCAACACCGTGTTTCTGATGGCCCTGCGCCGCCTTGGCTACGAAGGTCGCCAGACCGGACACGGCTTCCGCCACATTGCCTCAACAATCCTCAACGAACACGGATTCGACGAAAACCACATCGAGGCGCAGCTATCACACGTCAAGGAAGGCGTAGCCGGTGTTTACAACAAAGCCCAGTACCTGACCCAGCGCGCGACCATGATGCAATGGTACGCCGACCATCAAGACACCTTGGCAAAGGGCAATGTCGTGTCGATCAAGCGGGCCTGATGCGGGCCTTCCTTTGTCGGCGTAGATAGATATAGACTAAACGCCATCACTGTTCGGATAGACAGCATCCTTACAGATAACGGCTTTGGCTGGCCTAGCTCGACGGA
This sequence comes from Pseudomonas sp. UMAB-08, assembly GCF_900095225.1. GTDB lineage: Bacteria > Pseudomonadota > Gammaproteobacteria > Pseudomonadales > Pseudomonadaceae > Aquipseudomonas. Next base: position 49,434 of record NZ_LT607425.1, on the reverse strand, counting down.
GTGAAAAGCGGACCTCCCATCCGCCTGACCAGCCGATCTATTCAATACGGGATCGCCTTGGGGGGCGGTATGAAAAACCAAACCGGCTATGTCTCGCTGGAGAGCTGCTGTTCTCATCTGAAATTCACGAACCCAGCCTTGCTAGGAACACTAGCCGAGCAGCTTCGCTCTATCTCAGACCAAATGTCTGAATTTTACCCCGACACCATTTACGTCAGCGGCATTTCCGATCCTAAAACTCGCCACCCAATAACCTACTTTGACGTCTCAGCATATTTGAGAAAGGCCACTGGCAAGTTCGTACCAGTGCTTTTCGAGACTCCATTTGAGGTTGTCGAATCGCACACCGTGATGGTCAGCCGTGATTGGCTCAGCGGTAGAATTGAGGCAGCCAAGGAGAGGATTGGAAAAATCCATACGGCCGAAGCCGAAACTGTCCGCAGCTCGCAAATTCTTAAAATGGCAAACGCTAGTTTTCACAGCTTTTTTGAAGACCAGCCAGCCCCCCTAGATTCTCTCGGCCACCAAGAACTCCAAAAAAAACTAGCCATTCAAAGTGACCAGAGAAAAGCGCAAGAGGCCGCCAGTAAAGACGCCATCGTTCGACGCCACGCTGAAGAACGCTTGGCGGTGGCAGAAGCCCTGCTTGCTGAAGCCAGGGCCAAGGAGAAAGTGTTATCTGATGAAAACAGGAGTTTTTACAACGAACTCACTGCAAAGGATCGAAAAATACAGGACAGGGATTTGGAGATCGAAAGCCTTAGGGAGCGACTGACAGTATTTGCTGCCTGCTTTAACCCGCACTCCCCCCTTCACCCGGCATCACTGAATGAGGCGCTAGAGTGTTGGATCGCGCTTACACGCAATGGGACATACAACCCTTCGGGGCCAGGCGGGCGCGGCGCTCTTATTCTCGTTCTCAACTGGCTCAGCGAGCGCGGAGAGAAGGAAGTAGGCACGCCTAAAAAACCGAGTGCAAAGGCCTTACGCCTCTCGGTGATTATTGGTTGGCGTAAGGCAGGGAGCGGGGCTATCAGGTCAAAATAATAGATCACCCATTGCAAACCCCAGTGGGCATTGGGTCTCTAGGTTTAACAGTGGATAAAAAACAAAAGATAGGTGACCTATTACCAATAATGGGTGACCTATCCTGTGGATAAAGCACTCATCCATTCTGTATCCCGTCACCTACAGCAATCACGGGATACAGAATCATGCACACCACCCCAGCTCATATGCAGCCATCCGCTGCGAATATTCGCCAGTTCGACCCGGCCACCGTAATCATCCGCATCAGCGAACTGTCGGCAATCACTGGCTACGCCCGCCCAACGATCTACAAGCGCCTCAAAGACGATCCGACCTTCCCCCGCCCTGTGCCGCTGAGCAACAGCAAGTCGCGTGGTTCGCCTGTGGGCTGGGTGCTGGCTGAGGTTTATATCTGGGTGCGCCAGCGCATCGCTTTGCGTGAGGTGGCCTGAAATGAAAAAGAGCCAACCCCTATCCAAGCTGGTCAGCCCCTCGCACGGTGATATTACCACCCCCAAAGCACCGAGCAAGATCGCCCGCGTACTGGAACACATGCTGTATGACGGTAGCCTGATCCGGTTTGAAGCCGAACGTCTGGGCGACCACTGCCTACATTCGACCATCAGCAGTCTGGCGAATGGCTACGGCCTGAAATTTGAGCGCCAGCTTGAACGCGTACCAAACCACTGGGGCGAACCTTGCACCGTGACCCGCTACAACCTGCCAGACAGCGAGCGCCGCCGCGCCGTCAACGTGTTGCTAATGCTGAGTAAGCCCTTGAAGCAACGCCAGAAGGTGGCGGCATGAAGACCACCGCCCACCCAGCAAGCCATGAACGCAATCTGAAACAGGGGGTTGCACAGAAGGTTGGCCGCATGTATCGTCCGCCCCAAGTCATGGCACAAGTCATGGCCCGGTGTAGAAGCCGGGGCAATATCTCAATCAAAATGGCGCAGTCGCGCCCCTGTAAGAGCTGGGGTTTTTTTACGCCCTCAGTTTCTCTTTATGGTGGGACGTGCGGTGCGGGCCTTTCGGCTTCCATTTTGACCGAGAGCAACCCGACTTCTAACGCCGCACGTTCCGCCACCCAAACCTGTAGAAGGGTTCGTGGCGGTTCCTATATTCAAAATGGAACCGACCTGATGTCGAATCACGCCAAAAATCCGTCCGCAACATCCGGCAAAGCCGCCGCGCACCGCGCTATGGCAATCGCCGCACTTCATGCCGACAGCTCATTGAGCGTCCGCCTCAAGCGATATAACCATCACGTCGAAATCGCTCGAAATTTGGAAGCTATCGGCGGTGCCTTGTGACCTGCCCTATCCAATCCGCCGAATCGTCCGCCGACAGCCACCTAGACGATCTGCGCGACGTGCAAGAAATTCTTGTCATGCTCGCACTGGCGCTTGCCGTCATCGCTTCGCCCACCACGCCGATCATCGTTGCCCGCGTCACGGCTGTGATGGCGCAGCACACCGCCATGGCCTGGGCTGAACTGCTCGAAGGCGTGATTGAGTCGAATGGGGTAGCCCTATGAACATCCTAAATCACCTGCTGGTTGACCCTGAAAGTTTCGACCGCCTGCCCACCGAAAAGCTGGAAGACATAGGCAGTTCCGCGAATGACCTTGGTATGACCATAAGTCGTGGCATATCTGCTATTGGCGTGATTCTGGCCGGTGCCGCGACGAACGATGACAGTTTGGGCGCAGATACCTTGGTCGATCTGGGCTGGCTGCTGCAAAGCCTGGGCAACCTCAGTTCGCACGCGGCCAATCTCGAAGGCCGAGCAGACACCCATTCACGGTATCGCGGCATCAAGAAAGGGGCTTAACCCACCATGAACAACCAACCCTGCAACACAGCGGGCGCGCTACCGGCTTGCGCGAAGAAAGTCACCGAACTGTTTTTCATAACACATCCAAAGGTGCCCAAAGCCCTGCTGGGGCCGTTCTTGAGCCACAAGGCTGCAACGTATGGATTAGCCGTCATGCGTAGCGCTGATGCCGTAGTGACCTCTTCGCTAGTTGACGGTATCGACGAGCTAACCCACTGGCAGGCCGTCAATAACGGGGCTATCTGCCGGGCCTTTGCTGGCGCTGAACGCCAAGGGGCCAACCAATGAGCATGGTTCATCACTACACGACTGAGCGCCATCACCTGCCGCTGATTCTGGAATCTGGAGAGCTGCGCCCAAGCAATGCCGGGGCAGAGCATGAGCCGCCGCTGCTGTGGTTCTCCAAGGCGCAACGCTGGGAAGCCACCGCGACCAAGATGATTCAGGGGGAAAGCGGCCTGCGCCTGCTGACCTTTGCCGAACAGCTTGCCGAATTTGGCTGCGTCCGGTTTTCCCTTCCTGACGACGATTCGCGCCTGATGAACTGGGCAGACGCCTGTAAGTACGCGGGCATCACCAGCACCGCCCGCCGCAAGCTGGAGGCAGTGGGACGCAAGCGTGGCGGCTCCCCTATCAACTGGTTTGCCATTGCTGGTGCTGCGCCTTTGGCCGACATGCGTCTGCAACGCTTCGACGGAGCCGTCTGGGCGGATCTGGTGAATGCTGGAGGGCCGCGCCATGAGTAACGTGACAATTCTTTTCCGTGACGCGCTCCAGTCGGTCTATGGCCCGCTTGATTGGCTCCCCGACCCTGACGGCACTATTCACCGCTTCCACGTCCCCGGCGACAAATCCGGCACCCTCAATGGGTGGTACACGTTGTTTGCGGACGGCATCGCCTCTGGCGCGTTTGGTAGCTGGAAGACTGGCGGCACCAACACCTGGAGCAGCCGAGAACCGAGTAATAACCGCGAAGCCGAGCAGGTACGCCAGCGCATCGACCAAGCGCGCCAGCAACGTGAAGCCGAGCAACGTAAGCGCCAGCTTGAAGCGGCAACCGTTGCACAGCGCTGGTGGCGTGATGCCCGCCGCGCCGATCCCGACCACGCCTATTTAATCGCTAAAGGCGTCCGGCCTCACGGTCTGCGCCAGCGCGGTGACGAATTGCTGGTGCCGCTGTATTCCGGTGGCGTACTGGTCAACCTGCAAAGGATCGCCCCGGACGGCGGCAAGCGCTTTCTGTTCGGGGGCAAGGTCAAGGCGAGCTATTCACCGCTGGGCATCATCGCCGCCGACCAGCCTCTGTACTTGTGTGAGGGGTGGGCGACCGGCGCGACGATCCATGCCGAAACTGGCGCCCCCGTGGCCTGTGCGATGAATGCCGGAAACCTTCTTGAGGTTGGTCAACAACTCCAGCGCCAGCACCCCGACGCCGTGCTGATCGTGGCCGGTGACGATGATCGACAGACCGAGGGCAATCCGGGGCGCAGCTACGCCATCAAGGCAGCCGCCACGCTTGGTTGCGG
>NZ_LT607425.1:0-44980 GCF_900095225.1 Pseudomonas sp. UMAB-08 | reverse complement strand
CCCGCCTCATGTTCGGACTTTAACGACTTACGCCAATGGCGGGAGCTTTGCCGATGAGTGCCTCAAACGTAACACCGATAATTCCCGAGGCCGAAGCTGCGCCAATCAACCGACCAGAGCATCGCGTCTACGACCACACCATCACCCTGGATGGCTCCAAGCTGCGCGCTGGCGTTTGGCATCACGGCAACAAGAAAGACCATGAAACCGGCGATGACTTACCGTTCAACGAATGGCTTTGCGGGCCTTTGCATGTGGACGCTATCACTCGCAGCGAAGGTCAAGACAGTGACTATGGGCGTCTGCTGCGCTTTCGCAACTCCGACAATCGCTGGCTTACCTGGGCCATGCCCAATGAACTGCTAGCCGGACGACCTGATTCAATCTTGGCCGTACTGTTGGGCATGGGCCTTGAGGTTGATTACAAGCGCCGGAACCAGATTTGCCAGTACATCGCCAGTCAGCACCCTAAACGCCGGGTTATCGCTGCCACGTCTACCGGCTGGCACACGCCAGATCTGTTCATCATGCCCCGGCAGAACATCGGTACGGGTGACGCCATATTTCAGAGCGAGGCCGCCAACGGTGACGACTATCGGCATGGCGGCACCTTGGCCGGATGGCGGTCGAACATTGGCGCACTCTGTGAGGGAAACCCGCTGCTGGTGCTGAGCGTCTGCGCCTCACTGGCCGGGGCGCTGTTGTTTCATGTCCAGCGCCAAGGTGGCGGGTTTCACATCGTCGGCGACTCCAGTACCGGCAAGAGTTCCGCCATTCTGGCCGGTGCTTCGGTATGGGGGCACGGTGAAAACTTCAAGCGCACATGGCGCGCCACTGGTAACGGCCTGGAAGGGATCGCTAGTCAGCGCAATGACACGTTACTGGCATTGGATGAAATAGGGGAGGCAGACCCACGCGAGATTGGCGCTGTGGTCTACGCCATGGCAAACGGCACCGGCAAGGCCAGAGCGAGCCGCAACGGCGCCGCAAGGGCTACCAAGCGCTGGCGCGTCATGCTGTTTTCATCGGGCGAGCTGGGATTGTCCGCGCTGATGTCCGAAGGAGGCAAACGCAGCCGCGCCGGTCAGGAAATCCGACTGTTAGATATTCCAGCGCGCCGTGCCTTTGGAGCCTGGGACAACTTGCACGGAATGGCCGGGGGCCGGGAGTTTTCCGACGCTATCCAGCGCGCCAGCGTGACGGACTACGGCCACGCTGGGCCTGAGTTCGTCCGCCAACTGTTGGCGTCTGGTGACGTGGGCAAGCTGCCTGAGTGGTTAGCTTCCATTGGCGCCAAGTTCCCCAGCACCAACGGCCAGGAAGGCCGAGCCGCAGAACGCTTTGCCCTGGTCTCATTGGCGGGCGAACTGGCTATAAAGTTCGGGATTCTGAGCATTCCAGCGGGAACCGTACAAGTTGCCATGCTGGAGCTGTTCGGCGTGTGGCGTGCTGGTCGCGGTGAAGGCCCAAGCGAGGATCGCCAGATTCTCAAGAGCATTGCCGACTTCCTCGCCAAGCATGGAGACACCCGCTTTTCAGGTGCTGACGATCCGCACGGTGAAGCTAGGGATCGAGCGGGCTACTGGGAAGGCTCGCCAAGTGGGCGTCTGTTCCTGTTCAACCGCCCCGGTCTGGAGGAAGCCGCCAAGGGTTACGACCTGAGCCGCGTGGTGCTGGCGCTGGATTCAGTCGGGGCCATTGCCAAGCGGGAAGCAGGCCGAGCGCAGGCAACCAAGCGACTGCCAGACGGCACCAGACCAAAGCTGTACTTCATCGACCCAGCAAAGCTGGAGCCAGAAATCTAAACGCACTTTGCTTTTTCTGCTGGGGACAGAGGGGACAGAGGGGACAGCCAGTAAATACGCGGCCTGTAGCTGTCCCCACCCCCAAAAACACCAAGGGGACAGAGGGGACATATAGGACGCACGGGCGGTTTTGTCCCCTCTGTCCCCTCACTTAAAAACACTAAGGGGACAGCTACAACCCGCGCCGTTAGCGGTTGTCCCCTCTGTCCCCTCTGTCCCCTCGACAAATAACCATACTGAGAACCGAATCATGACCAACAACAACACCAACACCAACACCAACACCAACACCAACACCGAAAACAAATCGCACCAGCCGGGCAGCATGAAACCCACCCCTAAGCGTCTGGTAGTGCCGCCACGCCACTTTGAACCCAACCTAGTGTCCGACTTGCTTGTCGTGATGATGGCGAACGTGGAGGACGCCTTGCTTGCGTCTGGCGCCATCCCCGACCTTTGTTATAGCCGACTCGACCTGTTGAAGGCCGCCACTCCGTTCGTTGTGACCATGTTTGCCGAGAACAATGAGCCACCAGAGTTCGTCGTGGAGTGGCCTGAGCATGAGCGCACCTAGATGGTTACGTCTAATGGTTACGCCTAATGGTTACGTCGCCATACATGAGCGCCGCCAATGCAACGCCTGAGTGGCGCTATACCCGTGACCAGTACATCAGCCACCTTATGACTTGCCCCTTTTAATGGCTGTTGCAAATGCGTCATTGCACCTGCTGGCGCTGACCTGCGCGCCACTTATGACCGCACACCTATGGAGTCGCACCAATGAAGCCGAGCCTCATCCTTGCCCTGTGCAAGATCGCCAGCAAGCCGAACGCCAGTGCCAGCACGCAGCTCATCACTGTCCGGCGCACCTGTCGGGCCATTGCTCATCAACTCGACTCAATCCGCAGCGAGCGCAGCGCCATGCGCCGTGAAGCGGGCAAATTGAAAGCGTTTATGCCATTCACCCGGCAAGCCATTGCAGACCTGGAGCAGCGAGCGCAGGAACACCGGGAGGCTGAGCGCAGTGGGGCGCGCAATGTACTGGCTGAGCTTGGCCGCTCGCTGATGTTCGACCGCGAAGGGCTGGCCGATACGCTGGGGTTCGACCGGATCTGCGACCTACTGAACGTCAATACCGTGGAGCGTGAGCAGGCCAGGCAGGAGGGCATCAGCAGCCTGGAAAACCTAGTGTTTATCCATGTGCTAGAGGACAGCGCTGAACGTCGAGGGCAAGACTGGAGCGACGCCCCACTGTTCAACGCCTGCCACGCGGCCATGGCAAACTTCATCAAGGAATGCCCCGAGCATCTGCTGCCCGATCCGTTCGCACCTGGTGAAGTGTTCGGCCCGAAGTTGCCGCCAAAGCTGAGGATGGTGTAAGCCATGACCACGCCAGATATGAAACTGGGGGATTCATCCCTGAAAATGAAACAGCGGGTTTCAGAAGACCAGCGCCGCCAAGTGCTGGATCTGCGCCGCCGTCACTCACTGCGCGAAGTAGCCGAGGCAACCGGCCTACCACTGGGGACGGTGAAGACCATTATTAGTCGTTCGGGGGCATTCCGTGACAACGAGGCCCACCGCGCCCTATTCACCTTGCCGCCGATCAAGGCCAGCGCTGAAACGCTCCCCAGCGTGCCAGAGCTGCCACCACAGCAGCGGGTGACGGGCGACAAGGAAGTGGACGCCGTGTTGTGGCTGCGCTCGATCATCAACACCGGCCAGGCCGCATTGATCGAGCGGGCCATGGAAGCGTCGAAGAAGATCAAGACGCCGCTCAAAGATCTGGAGAAGCGCTACAGCGACCACCTGCTCGCCAACTGCAATGGCAACGTGTTCGCCACCTTCGGATCGTTTGGATTTGCTGACCTGGAGTCATTGGCAAGTCGGGCCATCAAGCAGCACCGGGAACGGATGGAGGGAATCGCCCGCTTTGGTAGCGCCCTGATGAATGACACCGACGCAGAGGTTTTCTGTATCGAGGCCCTGCGCGGAATGAAGACTACCAAGGGGGAAATATTTCTCGACAAGAAGGAAGCCGCCGCCCGCTTCAACGCCCACCCCGACCTAATGCCGAACACGCTGGCCGACTGCCTGTATGAACTGGATTATTGGTGTCAACTCTACTGGCTGCGCAACGCAGCAGACCGATACGCCAGCGACGGGCCACAAGAGGCAACGGCGCGTGATTGGTTTGTGTTCGGTCTGTTGGCAGAGATACGGCCACGGGACAAGACCGAGGCGCTTGCCGTGTTCCGCTACCTGGTATCAAGTGACCGCAACGACATGGAGGAAAGCGAAGCCATCATGCTCAACCTGATCGGGTGAGCGACTGGAGAGTTGTCCGGCCTGCGCATCCTAGGTAAGTAGCGTTGAGGTTGGGAGGGGGCGGGTTGAAAGCTCAGCCGACGTTTTGCCGGAAATCGGCCCTCGCCCACGCGCCTCACTAACCCGTAGTTTTTTACCATTTTTCAGGTCACAAAAGCATCAAATCCCCATTTATGAAAACAACCCCATGAATGAGCCGAGTCAAGTGCCGAATGGCAGGTTTTCGCCCGAAACCAATGTCAGGTTTTGTTGGGTTTCCACGCTGAAAAAAGGTTAAGTTTTGTTAAGTCGCTAGCGCCGATCAGAGCGCCCGGTATCCAGTCTGGTATCCACGGTTTTAGGGCATTGCGAGCCGGATACCAGCGCCAGCACCCAGTCAAGAATGCCTAAATCCATGACCAGTCTTGACGGAATTTTTGACAGGGTTAGACGGATCGCGAGACGACCACGCGCAAGCATCAGAATGGACGCCTTGATCTATAAGGGCTGGCGCTTACTTATCGGGTCGACAATGAGTGCGACCCGTCAAAAATTCTCGGTGGGCTCGTCAAGGAAGAATTGACGCTCGCAACCAGCCTCGATAGGCGAGGCCGTCAAGCATGAGCTTGAGGGAAGGGCTGGACGTCCATCCGCCGAAACTAAGGAAAATTTTCCTGAATTACCACAAGGCCAAACCCGAGACATCGCCGCCAAGGCCGCAGGATTCGGCAACGGAAAGACCTACGAGCAGGCCAGGAAAGCGACCAATTAGGCAGGCTGTAACAGAAGGTGTAACAGCAAAACGTGCTGTTTCACGCAGCACTTCACGCACACATTTCACGCATCCTGGAGTGCGCGAAACTGTCCCTGAGACAGAATTGTTCGGCATTGGTACGCAGACTGGTACGCACCTACGGTACGCATTGCCGAGTGCGTACCGGCAGCAAGTTCGCAGCGAGGTTCGCACCTTTGGTTCGCACCCTCTTACGCGAGGCTGGCGCGAACCTGTGCGGTGGTTACCAGTTCGGTTACCACCAATGGTTACCAGTTCGGGCGGTTGCCAAGCGTGAGGTTGCCACGCTGGTTGCCACCGAAAGCCGCCCCTTTGCGCGGCCCATAAAGCGCTGGTTTCCACTGAGGTTTCCACGGTATCGCAGTGCTTTTCACTGGTCGAACAACGTGTTGTGGAATTAACCCCATGAACGAGGCGGAATGACGCGAAAACGACGTTGAATGAGCGTTGTGAAAACCAACCCCATGAATGAAACCAGTTCTGCGAAAACCGAACCCCATGAATGAAGCAAAAACACGCCAAATCGAGGTCGAACGACGTGTTGTGAAATAACCCCATGAATGAGGTCGAAACACACTCAAGCGAGGTCGAATGACCCCGTTGCGGAAACACCCCATGAATGACCCTCGCCAGTCGTTCCAATGTCAGGTTTTGTCAGGTTTTCGCACCAACAGAATGTTAAGTTTTGATGGGTAGCTGCGCTTTCGGCTGTTATCAATTGTTATGGTTGGCGGTGTGTTGAAATCGACACGCCGTGTAGGAATCGACACGGTGTTATCCAGACTGGCATCCACGGAGCTGCTGAATATCAAGCAGGCGCTCTAGCGGGGCTGAGTGGCAAGCTGTCCAATATGTCCCTCAACTCTTCCCATGGATTAGCGCTATTTTTGGCGCCAGAACATCCTGGGCGATGCGTAAAAGGAGTTTCGGCCTGTCGAACTGTCTGGGTGGACTGGCATTCATTACAAGCCAAGAAGTCCCCGCTTAGCGTCCAGATGTTGGTCCAGTAAAGCAGTCGCCCACTATGGGTGGCGTTCGCACCTTTGTTCAGTCTGAACATTGTTTCCAATCCTCAAGTGGTGAGCTGTAACCATAGACCAGGCGCCAGCGCCAGGCTGGACTTTAAACCTGACTTGGCTGGATTTGAGATCTGGGCAAGGGTTCGATTTGAGATCTGACCCTTCCCGACTCGCCAAACCTGCCCCGTCATTTCAACGGGGTAGCGAATCGCTATGCCATAGGGGGTGAACGAATCGTTCATCCATAGGGGTGGGTGAAATGCCCACCCTGTAACGCCACCACCCTGTAACGCAGGCCGGAACAGGCGATAGGACAAGCCAAATATGGCGAGTCGAGGCGCCAGCAAACTACCGGGATCGCGGCAGTTATCAGATAATCGAACACCCGTTCAGCGCCTGTTGAGCATGACCGCACCCACCGAGGGCCATCCCATGTCCGTTATCGACTGCGACTACCTGCCCGCCGACAAGGTGATGTTTCCGCCCGAGCTGGCATTGCTGATCGTGAGGAAGGCCGCAGCCATGGCCGAGGCATTCGAGAGCCAGGCACTCGACCAGCTAACCAAGGACGCCAGGCGCGCACTCTCGCAGGGTTCGGAGCCGCGACAGATCATCAGGGAAATGCGGCTGTAGATACCGGCAAACTTTCCGGCATCTAGCCAGCGACACGTTTTCGTTGTGCGCGGATTGTGTCGCGGACAAACTACCCAAGATCCGGGTAGTTCTCAGATTTGAAATCGGACAACCCCAGATCGCCACACAAGACCGCCCAGTGTCGCAGCACCCGCCATACCAAAACGGGAGGCCAGGCTAATTACGGAATATCCCCCGCAACTTTTCATGGGCTGGCGAACATCGGCGGCTGACGCTACATTGAAGCGGCACAACCAGGCGAAAAAAATAATCTAGTCGGAACTGAGAGGGGGCGGCACAAATGAACGCACACCAGCGCCGCCAACGCATCGTGTTCTGGCGCGGATCATTCCCCGTGATACTGGGTTTTGTCGCCCTGGTTCTGGCTTTGATGCTGGCTGACCGAGTGGCCCCGGTAACGCCTCAAGAACTCGATAGCGAAAACCTTACTCAGCCAGAGGCCCATTCCCCAGAGTTGGGGCATAAGGCAGCCGCGCAAATTCTGACGGTATCTCAATAGGCCAAATCGGGCCGCTCATCCGATAGCTCAAATCTGATCCATCCTCATTTTGAGGGGGTTTCGATCAGAGAGCTAAAGCGGGTCAAAATGGCCCAGCAGCGAGCGCCGTGTATCCCCTGGTGTATCCCTACAAAACACGCACCGATAAAAACCCTTTAAATACAGGCGCTTAAAGATCCAGTTCAAATGACTGTGTAGCCACCAAGTACCGGTTTACAGACGTCTACAGCAGTCTATAAACCACCTCAAGAAGCCCGCCTAGTGCGGGCTTTCTTGTGTCTGGGGTATCGCGACTAGACGCTAGCGCTCTGTGGCGTCCACAAATCCCTGTCATCCAGCACACCCTAAAATGATTTTTTAGCCCACCCTCATGCAGGCTTTTCGGCCCGTCATCATCATTATCATGCAGCTTAATCTTTACGTCTTTTACCCATCAGAAAACTCAGGGCTGATCACTCCAGTGAAGATTCACCGTACCGGTCGACGAACCTTCCAGTACGACTGTACTTCGTTTCTCATGGCCATTCTGGCTGGCGATGATGAGGTACTTATCTGCTGGCAATTTAACGTAAACAATGGGACCCGCTTGACTCAACGACAGTAGGGAGCGGCCTTTAGCAGTCTGAATCACAACGTCAACACCACTGAGGTACTCATTGCCCGGCCCTATGGAGAAGGTGATATGCAGGTTATAACCCTTGGCCTGCTGGATGGCCTGCGACTCGTCCTGGCCAATGCCACCTGACAGATAGGTGATGCCGTTTTGCTCCTTCGGCTCCAACTGTACCGCCGACATATCAATCGGCACTTCGTTGGCGGCCTGCAGGACCACAGGAGAGAAAGTCAACAACATGACAAGGACAACTCTTGAAGGCGTTAACCCATGGACAGTTGTCACAATGAATACCCCTCAGTGTCATAGCCAGATTAGCGTTTGATGAGAGAGATCTTGGTTCCTTCAATACTGACGCCAGCCATCAACCCTTGCTGATCGAACACAAATGCATAAGCATCGTCCTTCAGCGTCGAGCTCGACAGGTTCTTTGCGAGCCCCTCATCAACCAGGACGACGGTTGGCCCTACGCCAATTTCCCACCCCTTGGTTTCGCGCACATAGTTCACCGCTTTTTCGGTCATCAAGAACATCACATAGCCGTATGACTGCGCGCCTGCTTGTAGCCCCCATGATCCAGTCACGGAGTTGTAATAGCCCTCCACTTTCGAGCCTCTCAACAATTCGCCTTCGCCATAGCTGCCACCAAACACAAGGCCCGCTTTGACAATATTGGGGAATACGAGCACAGCCTTGGCACTGCGCGAAATGGTCTCAGCAGATGGATGAGTTTTGTAGAGTGTTTGCAGGGCCTGGCGGGAGCTTTTGTCCAAGTCCTCAGCAGTGGCAGCGCTTGCGCTATTCAGCAGAGTCGCCGATGCCAGCGATACGGTCGCAAGGATGATCGAGAGGAAGAAGCGGACTGACGTTGTCATTGCTGTACTCCTATGTTCACGATAGAAGGGATGTGGCAACAGCGCCCATGCAGGCAATAAACAGGCTCCGTAACCTCAGGGAAATAGTCCGGCGCCATGGGGGCCGCACTACCTTGAAAGCCTGGCTCAAGAACGCCATGATCACCGTCACCTAAACATGGCAGTACTCTCGGTCATCATCTGCCAGCGATCTACTGCTCTTCAGGCTGAGTCTAGTTGCTGTGCCAGGTTTGCCTGGTCGTAAATACAGCGCCCGACAAATGGTGCAGGCACTGCACTTTCAACGCGGACTAGCTGCCGACACAGGCTTGAGGCAACGGGCAAGAGTGGAGTTTCTGAAGTCGGGCTTGGGGTGTTGAGCTACTTGTCCAGCCCCGCTCTTTTTCCCCACTCCTGCGACATGTTTTTCACGACGCGTTCACGCCAGCCTCGCTAAATTCCATCTACTCCTTTGAAGAACTCCCTTGGCCCGCCCTCGAGGCCCAATCGAAGGCATGCATTGTGTCGCTCATTCCGATGAGTCCTCAGAGGCATGACGCTCGCTGCGGACCCTGGAGTGCCGCCGTCCGATTTTTTCATCAACCAATACGCGTAGCCACAGGCATCACTCTGCCAACCCCTGAAGGGCCAGCGCAGAGAACGTAAGGAAAAGGTCCATCTTCGATTGAGGCGAATGAGTCATTGCGATTCATGCCATGCGTTGTGCTCTGAGCGGCTGATCAGCGCTGGATGGACCGTATTGATATCAGGGCTACTGCCACCGGAGCTCTCTGCTACGCTTCAGTGAGTCATGAGCCTGAACGACAGCGGTAGCTATTGATCTGCATGACTAACCTGCAGTTCGACAGCCAAGGCGCCCAAAATGAAACACGCATTTTTTGCAATTACAGCGATGATGTCTTTGTGCTCATTTGCAATGGCTGCGCCTCCCGATGGAGCCGCGCTTTTTCAAGATAACTGTAGCGCCTGCCACGGTCCCAAGGGCGCAGGCGGATCAGCACCCAAGCTGGCTGGCGACGCGAGCGAATGGAAATCAAAGGTATTTGAGCGGGCTGTGCTGAGCGGCATTGACGACCATGGCAAGCCCTTAAAAGCACCGATGCCTCACTGGAAAACCGCCAGCTTTACAGCGGACAACGGCACAGCACCCACCAAGGCTGAAGTGGATGCGATACAGCATTATCTTCATACGCAAAAGTAGCGATCCGTTCGACCGAACGTTAAGCCGTGCAGGGCTTTTTCATCCCCCACCTCACATTGCCACTTGGCCATTGACCACACCCTGAGCGGCGGTGGCCCACCGGCAGGATTGATGGTGCAATAACGTATATTGCGTAGACCCCTGACTTATTCATGACTTACCACATCTGCGACATCCCTTTCACGAGACTTTCACGGCGTAGAACGCAAATTGCAGGCTACTCTCTCGTGATAGATTTTTTAGCCCGCCATCGTGCGGGCTTTTTGTTTCTGCAGATCCTGTCAGGAGTCGCTGGCCTCGGTGAAATGATGGGCACATGGATGGGGGTGAGCCCATCGCCTCAGGTCTGCCCCTGATCGTCTGGCCCGCTGCCTTGCGGCTGGTCCCTCACCCATTGCCAGAACAGTTGATAGCCGACCGCGAGCATTACCGGGCCGATGAACAGGCCGATGATGCCGCTGGCGACCATACCGCCCAAGGCACCGATCAGCACCACCGGCATCGGTACATTGACGCCCCGCCCCAGCAACAGTGGCTTGAGCACGTTATCGACCAGGCCGGCAACGAAAATATAGATGGCGAACACAATGGTCGCCGTGGTGGCGCCCTGAGTGACGAAAACGTAGACGATCACCGGAAGGGTAACCAGCGTGGCCGGTAACTGCATGATGCCGATCAGCAGCACCGCCAAGGCGAGCAGACCCGCACCGGGGATGCCCATGAGCACGAAGCCAACGCCGATCAGTAGCATCTGGATGAAGGCGATACCCACGACTCCCAGCGCCACCGCACGAATGGTTGCGGTGCACAGCTCGGTGATTTGCGGCCCCCTGACGGGACCGGAGATGCGCGAAGCGATCTGCACCGCACTGCGGCTCCCCCCCTCGCCATACGCCATGACGATACCGGCGATGATCAGGGCGCAGAAGAATATGAGGAAGCCCATGCCGACGCCTGCGAGCTTACTCAACAAGGCGAGGCTGACATTCTTGATTTGCGGTATGAACTTCTGCGTCAGGCCGGGCAGGTCGGTGGCAGCTTGCAGCCACAGGCCATGCAACGGCTTGCCCACCAACGGCCAATCGGCTATCGAGTCGGCCGGTGGAGAAATATGAAAACTGCCGCTTTTGACCAGGGTGACGACACTCGCCACCGAGTCGGCGATCGAGGTGCCCAACAGATAGATCGGCACCATGAGGATACCGATGGAGACCAACACGATCAGCGTCGCGATGCGCCCCTCGCTGTGACCCATGATACCCATGAGCCTGCCTTGCAGCGGGTAGAGAGTGATCGCCATGATCACCGACCAAAGCATCAAATCGATGAACGGACTGAATATCCGGAAGCAGAACATCACCAGCACGGCAATCAGCCCGGCACGAATCAGTACATCGAGCAGACCACGGGAAAACGCTTTCTCGGAGTTAAGCGTGGGCTCCATTGATTGCCTCCTTGCAGAGCGTTGCAAAGGTATGAAATCGGTAAAGTCAGCATAGACTCAGAATGAACGGAAGACGGTAAATACGACCCTGAACGATATAACGACCCGAGGCAACAATTAACAGATAAGTAGATCAGCGTGCTTCATGAATGAGTCATATGTAATACCCACTTAACACTACATAATTTAATCCATACCCTTATTTATCCTCAACGCCAACAGCAACTATCCAGGCACAAAAAAGTTATCTAACGTTGATTATTTCCGCTGGTCGACATAATGCCGGGGCCCGTTGAAAGTTCCGGGGCCTTGCTATGCTAAGCCCAGCCTGTTCTTTCGAAGTGGTCAGGTGTCGTTCCACTCATGGACATGACCACTCCGGAGGAAATCGCTATGCAGAAGAAAATGGCCGCTGAGTTTCTTGGAACCTTTTGGCTGACGTTTGGGGGATGTGGCAGCGCGATTTTTGCCGCAGCGTTCCCCCAACTAGGCATTGGACTGGCTGGCGTATCGCTCGCGTTTGGTCTGACCGTCTTGACCATGGCCTATGCGGTGGGTTCTATCTCGGGAGGGCATTTTAATCCTGCCGTCACTGCAGGCCTCTGGGCGGGCCAGCGAATTCCGAAGGGAGACGTTATCCCGTACATTGTTGCTCAAGTGGCTGGCGCGATTGCAGCTTCCGCGGTTCTTTTCTTCATTGCCACAGGTGCGCCGGGGTTCGAAGTGGGTAGATTTGCAGCCAATGGTTACGGTGAATTAAGTCCCGGTCATTACAGCTTGGCGGCCTGCCTGCTGACTGAAGCGCTCGCCACCTTCTTCTTTCTTTTCATTATCGTGAAGGTCACAAGCACTCACGCACCGGTGGGATTTGCACCGCTGGCTATCGGGCTGACCCTGACCCTGATTCACCTGATTTCCATACCGATCACCAACACATCGGTTAACCCTGCCCGCAGCACCGGCCCCGCTCTTTTCGCCGGTGGCGCGTATATCTCCCAACTCTGGATGTTCTGGTTGGCGCCCCTTGCCGGAGGCGTTTTAGGCGGATTGGCAGGCAAAATGCTGGGAGAAAAAAAGGAGGTGACGGTCCCGGCTCGGGGTTGAACACCATTGGCTGTGCTTTACTTGATACGGATCAAGGGTGGCACGTCGGACTGATGTATGTTGAGTGCGCGACCACCCGTTGACCTATTGCCGGGGATGTTCCATGTTCTGGTTTCGCTATCACCAATCAGCGTTCATACGCCTCACCATCGTGCTGTGGGCGTTAGCGTTTGGTATGGCCGCGACCCAGGGATGCCTGACACAGCCCAGCCACACTCCCTCGACAACCCACGTCTCGCTCAATACCGCGCAAGATGACGATAGCCACGACGCCCACCCCCTTGGCTGCATTGAACACTGCGCCGATGCGGCGATTGCAGTGAGTCCGTCATCGCCTCTTCAGCTGTTTGACCTGTCCAGTTGGACGTTCCTGTTACTGATCCCTGCATTGCTGATTTTTTACCCCGTCATCCCCTCTGCTTTTGCCTTTCTTGCATTGCGGCACCCTGCGCCCGCCAGGCCGCCCGCTCGCCTGATTTTCGTCCGCTTCAACATTTAGACCGACCTTCTGCGCGCCGAATTCCGGCCGCACTTCTTGCTGCGCCACTCTGGCGCGGCTTTGTATTCCCTGTGTTGTCCCCACCCTTTGGAGATTGCCATGCATATGTCATTGAAACTGATCCTCACTGCCCTGCTCATCACTAGCCCACTCATGGCCTCGGCCGCCGATGAACCACAACCAGAGCCGTCGTCGACCACGTCAGCTCAAACAAGCGAAATGCCCATGCAGAACAAAGCCATGACCGAACAAATGCAAAAAATGCAGGCGGCACACGACAAAGCGGCGGCCGCCAAAACCCCTGCCGAACGACAGGCCGCCATGCAAGAGAACATGAAAACGATGAAAGACAGCATGGGCATGATGCAGAACAACTGTAACGGCATGGGCATGTCCGGCAACAAAGACGGCATGGGCATGATGAACATGATGATGAAAATGATGGATCAGCAGTCGAGCATGATGGCGATGCCCATGAACAAGTGATCCCGAGGTAGCGTTGTAAATGCAACGGCGGTTTCACCCTGGCCAACGTGGCAAGGATGAAATCCGGCGTAGCGTTGGGCATGCTGCTGGCGATCGCCCTGTTCTATCTGGCCAGAGAACACCACGACCATATGAGGCCTGGTGACGCGTTGATCGGCGTCGGTGGCATTCAACGCTTTACCCCTGCGCCAGGCTTCGATTGATGGAGTGACGACGGCAGCTTGACCTTGCCATAGCAGCAAGGTTGAGAATAAATCCAAGGCCACAGAAAAGCCGTGTACACCCGTCCTTCCACGATCATTGTTTGTGAGGCGTCACCAATGAAAACTGTTGAACTGCAAGTCCAGGGCATGAGCTGTGGTTCATGCGTCAAACATGTCACCGAAGCGCTGCGCCCACTTGAAGGCGTCAGTGACGTGGCAGTGGATCTACAATCCGGGCGAGTGAAGGTCAGCGGCGATTCGGGCAGCCATGCGCTGCTTGCAGCCCTGCAGGATGCGGGCTATCCGGCACATCTGGCGGCAGCCGAAAGTGTAGCCAGTAAAGAAACCTCAGGTTGTGGCGGAAAAGGCGGTGGTTGCTGCTGCCGGTAATCGCTCTTTTTAAATAGGAGAACTCCCATGAATACCAAGCTTCGTATCGCTGTTCTTGCTGCACTCTTCATGGCCGGCGCAGCACAAGCCGCTGAGGTCATCGACGTTTACCGCGACCCAAACTGTGGCTGCTGCGAGGAGTGGATCAAGTACCTTGAAGCCAAGGGCTTTAGCGTGCGCGACCATGTCGAACCCAACATGAGCGAAGTCAAACAGCGCCTCGGCGTGGCTCCGCGCCTGGCCTCCTGTCATACCGCGATGATTGGCGGAAAGTTCGTCGAAGGGCATGTGCCAGTGGCACAGATCCTCGATCTGAAGAATCAGCCCGACCTCGTTGGGGTCGCGGTGCCCGGTATGGTATCGGGTTCGCCCGGCATGGAGTATGGCTCGACCAAACAGCCGTATCAGGTGATAGGTCTGACTGACTCCGGCACTGATCGGGTGATCGCGGATTACCCCGGCAATTGACGATGACCTTTGGGGCTGAACACATGGCGCCCGTCGGAGCTGCCAGATAACAAACCCTGTTCAATCTCCGCGCAAGCCTGACCGCCCTTGCCAACCTGACTATAAGGTCGAGTGGAGTGCGGTCTCTTCTGATACCCACCCGATCACAGGCAAGCTGCAAGTCCGGGTGCTGGCGCGAATGCTGACCGGGATTTAATCGCAGGAAGGTCTGACTGAATCCCAATCCAGACGCTTATGCAGCAGCACTTGCCTTATGATGAGCGTCAGAAGCAGTACAAGGCGATCACGGGACCGTAGCGGGCTCCTGGCGCGACGTTTTTTTAGGGGGTTATCGTGGGAATCAAGAAGTCAGCGCAGGAATTGAAGCGCGACCTTAATAATGTGGCCTGCAACCTGGAGCAAACGGCAGGCGAAATCAGTCGGCTCGCCGAGCGAATTAACGATGTGGATGTTGTTGCGGTGCTGCACCTGATGAATCGCTTATACAAGGATTCAGACCGATTAAAAGCCTATGTCGATGAGATCAAGTCTGGACGGATCGTCAGGAATAAAGCCGAGTAAGGTGGCGTGATTCATGTTTTTAGTCGGGATAATTTATCGCGACTTAGTATAAGCAGGCCTCCAAAGCATACGGCGATGCCAAACGCCCGAGGGCGTAGGGCGAAGGGCTGACGATTTGCGGAGGGACCCGTGAGGTACCGCCTGGAGGCTTAAATCCAAATAGACTGAACGAACCGACTTCACTGACTTCTTACGTTTATGGCGTTCCACTCTGTTCGCTGTGCACACAGGGTCATTCCATGTACATCGAAAACAACTCCGCGCTGCTCCAATCCCTGATTTCTCAGCTCTCGATTGCCGAGTTCAGGTCTTCGCTTGCCCTGATGGGCAACTCGGAGCGAAACCTTATGGGCTTGAGGGATCTGATTCAGCTCGATATGATTTCTGGCGACTTTACCTACGGCCGCCTAAGTGATCCGCTTGGCCTGCTGCTCGTCGCCGCGGATCACATACGGCTGACCAAGCGGGGTGCGTTGTTCAGCTATCGCTAAGCGGCAATGCTTGACGAGTGATCATTCTGCCCTCTCTGTTAGCGGCATTGAATGGCACACTGGCAGCTTGCCTCGCGCCCCGGTCATCGCCTGATCTCGGGTAGGCCCCTGACATTGGGTATGCTAGGGGTTCAACCGCGAGAATCAACCATGCGCAAACTCCGCTCCCATGACGACCCGCTGCCAAAAATGATCGCAAATCTGCTTGAATTGCGTGAAGCACTTTCGAGCCTGAGCGCTAACGAAAGAACACTCAGCTCATTGAGAGCAAGTGACAAGGTTTGCGGGGTTATTTTGCCGATCAGCCGCAGGGCAGACTTTTTCGCCTCGAAGATCGGCCACATGGTCGAAAGCCGGATAAAAAACATGACCGAAGCGAACGCCGAGAGCCCCCCAGCGCGCTCCTGATGAATGACCGAATAAAATAATTCGTTCTGTTCTCTCGCCTTTCATACCTTACTAATCACTGCGGACACCCGCACTAAAAAGGGCTTACCGAAAGGTAGGCCTTTTTAGTCAGTAGAGAACAGTGAGCGCGCAAAACGTCATTGATGATGCCCACCGCTGTTTATATTATTGCGGGCGCAGTAAACCTGATCTCTTTTTCCCTTTTTACTCAACTACATGCCCAGTAGGCCACCTCGTATGAGGTACATTAAAATCTGATCCTCCCACCCAGGCAGCAGCCCTCGAACTCAGCAAGGATGTCATCGTGAATACCCATCAGAAGCTGCGAACCTTTGACCGGATCCGCGAGGCAGTGTTGCCGGAGTATCGCGACCGGGTTGCCGAGTACCTGAGCCTCTACGAAGAGGCTCTACACAACGATAACGTCCAGTCTGACGACCTGCGCGCATCGGCCAATCAGCTCAGGGGCTACCTGCGAGGCCTTAATACGACCAGGGTGTTGGGCATGGCTGACTGGGAAGAGCTGGACCGCCGTGTTGTCGAATCGTGGTTATGATCGATACATCAGTGGGGCAGTACGTTTAGCCTGATTAGAAGAGTAAACCCAGGTTGTTTTTTTATCCGGGACCAGAGCCCATGCGACATGATCGAGGCGACACCGATGTCAACACCAAGCCCGCAGTCCGGGCCTGTCAAAACAAAGCTGATCGACCGTGTGTCCTGGCTGGATATCATTGCCGGCTTGTCGCTGGCGGGATTGCTGTTACCGGAGGCAGTCGCTTACGCAAGCATTGCTAATCTGGCGCCTCAGGCCGGGGTCATCGCCCTGTTTGCCGGACTGGTTTGCTACGGATTGATCGGCACCAGCCGCTTCGCGATCGTCTCTGCAACGTCATCGTCCGCCGCCGTGCTGGCAGCTGCATCCGCGACGATGGCGGGCCCGGACAATACGCTCCGGCTGGTCATTGCCGTCGCACTGGTCATGCTGACCGGTTTGTTTTTCACGGTTGCGGGACTTGCACGATTAGGCAGCATGTCAGCCTTTATCGCCAAACCGGTTTTGCGCGGGTTTGCCTTCGGCCTGGCCATCGTGATTATTTTCAAGCAGATCGCTCACGTGGTTGGCGTCCACCCCCAGCACACCGACCTTATCCGATTCATGGCCGAATTATTCAGTCAGACAGGATCATGGAACTGGGCCGCCGTGGCGGTGGCCGTCGCTGCGTGGTTGCTGCTGTTCTTGTTTGCCCGTGTGCCACATCTGCCCGGAGGGCTATTGGTGATTGTCATCGGCATCACGGCTGGTGAATGGCTGAATTTTTCGCAGTATGGCATTAGCCTGGTTGGCTCCATAAACCTGCAACTGATCGCACCGACGGTCCCGACGCTGCTGTATACAGAATGGTTACGAGTAGGAGAGCTCAGTATCGCCATGGTGCTGATTCTCTACGCAGAGTCCTACAGCTCGATCCGCAGTTTTGCGATGAAGCATGGTGACAGTGTCTCGCCTAACCGTGATTTGCTTGCCCTCGGTGCCGCCAACCTGGTGTCTGGACTTTTCCACGGCATGCCGGTGGGCGCCGGTTACTCCGCGACGTCGGCAAACGAGGCATCGGGGACTTTATCGCGACTGGCGGGTTGGTCTGCGGCCTTTGCGCTCTTGATCATCGTGATGACGCTTCTGCCGACCATCGCCCTGACCCCAGAACCGGTGGTGGCGGCGATTGTCGTGCATGCCGTCAGCCATACGCTTCGCCCCTCGACTTTTGCTCCTTATTTCACGTTGCACCGCGACCGACTGGTCGTCATTGCTGCGGTATTGGCCGTGCTTTTATTAGGGGTATTGGATGGCTTGCTGGCTGCCATCGCTGTCAGCCTGGTGATGCTGTTGCGGCGGTTGTCCGAGTCATCGGTGACCATCCTTGGCCAGCTCAATCATGGCCATGATTTCGTCAGCACAACCCTTCATCCAGAGGCGCAAGCAGTCCCCGGTATTTTGATCCTGCGCCCACACACCGGTCTTTTCTTTGCGAATGCCGAGCGGGTGTTTGCGCAGGTACAAAAATACATTACGGTCGCTGGCGGTAGCGTGCACACCGTTATCCTGAGCCTGGAAGAGTCACCGGACCTGGACAGTTCAAGCGTGGAAGCGTTACAGGATTTTTGCAAAGTGGTCCTCGACCAGAACAAACACTTGATGCTCGCCCGTTTAAAAACCCGGGTGCAACAGGTATTGGTTCGAGCAGAGATTCCGGGGCTACCCATCGATATGCTGTGTGCGCTGAGCGTGGATGATGTGGTCAGGGTCGCGCAGGAGCGCTATTCCGGGGCAAAAGCCAGTTCACTGGATGCTACTAATAATGAACCGGCGCTCTAGTGGGCGCGCGCGCACTGAATTTGCGAGAAGCTGCCGCCGCTGAGCGTCACCACATTGCTGTTGGTCTTCTCTATCTCACTGGGAGGCGTGAGGTGAAGCGCGCTGACCGCAGCCGCGGGGTTCTCCCAAAGAATTTTTTTAAGGCTCACGTAGCCTGCCGCTTCTCCGTTCCCGGTGACAATACGTATCGCACTGCCGCCGGGCCGATAGTAGACGGTGGCAATCGCACCGGGGCAAACATAGGCGCTGTCAGCCACGGGCCTGGGCAGCAAGCCACCCGCGATGCTGCCAATGAAGCTGTACAGAAACCAGCTCACAACACTGATAATCCCTAATCCCGCCAAAACCCGTACGGGGCCGCCGAAAGGTCGACGCCCAGGGGCGGAAACGGGGTCTGGAACCTTGTCCGCGACAGCAACGACGACCGCCACGTTATCACGCGCAACTTCAGCTACAACGCGCGGCTGTATTGTCTCCGATGCGGACAGCAGCGCCTTTCGAAGCCTGGGTGCGGGCTGAGGAACCCTCGCGCGCTGTCGATGAATAATGCGCGCTTGCAGGACCACAAAAGCCGCGCACAGGAGCGGCACCATCACGTTCAGCGCAGGCGACTGGGTGTTCACCCAGCCCACCACGGCCGGATCTGAAACGGCGATATCACCCGCGACATAGCCGAGCAGCGCGCCGCCAATCGAGACCAGAAAAGGCTGACGCTGAAGCAGCCGGGTGATCTGCACGCTCCCAAACATCAACAGCGGAACGCTTAGGAGTAATCCCAGCACCAGATAAAAGATGCTGCCCTGCGCCACAGCCGCCAACCCGACCACGTTGTCCATGCTCATGACCAGATCGGCTATCAATACAGTCGTAACGGCGCCTGCCAGCGTGGTCGGGGTAGTTGCAACAGGATTATCTTCCTCGTCCACCTGATCTTCGATCAGCAGCTTGATGGCGATAAAGATCAACAACCCCGCACCGATGAGTTTGAGAAAAGGCACGAGCAGCAACCAGCCCGCCAATGTGGTCAGGAGCACACGCAGCACGATGGCGACGCCCGTACCGATCATCACGGCCTGTTTCAGCTGATTTGCTGGCAAACCACGGCACGCCAGAGCAATCACCAACGCATTGTCACCGGACAAAATCAGGTCCAGCAGGAATATCTGAAAGATCATCCCAATCGCGTGCAGCAAACCTTCAAACACCATGGGGCTGTTTCCAGGCAAGGAGATGCGTCATATAAACAAGCATGCCAGCCGTTGCCGAAACGCTTTATCGTCAGAAGGAAGGTCGATGACTCGCATTTTTACTTCGAGCCCGTTGCAGCAGGCCCCGTGCGAAACTGCTTGAGGAACTCAGCGTCCGGCGTCAGCACCAGCATCGGCTGGCTCTCTGCCAGCGCCTGCCGGTAGGTCTGCAGCGAGCGGTACAGCTTGTAGAACACCGGGTCCTTGCTGAACGCGGCCGACAGTATCTGGTTAGCATCGGCATCCGCTTCGCCGTGAGTGATCGCTGCCTTGCGCTGGACCTCTGACAACAGGACCGTACGATCCCGGTCGGCCTTACCCTGGATCTGTTGAGCCCATTCGAAGCCCTGTGCACGCAGCTCCTTTGCCTCGCGCTGACGCTCGGACTTCATCCGGTCATAGATCGCCTGGCTGGCCTCGAATGGCAAATCGGCGCGGTGCAGGCGAACCTCGCTCACTTCGATCCCAAGTCCGACAGCCTTGCTGGCCACGTCTTTCTCGATGATCGCGACTTCTTGCTGACGCTCCGGCGACAATAATGATCGCAGCGTCACCTGACCCAACTCACGCCGTAACGAAGAACTGACCATTTGCGTCAGTTGTGCGCTGGCCTGGTCCAGCGTACCTACCGCCTGGTAGAAGCGCAGCGGGTCGCTGATGCGAAAGCGCGTGTAGGTCTCGACCTCAATGCGCTTCTGATCGCCCAAAATGACCTGTTCGGCGGGCGAGGTCAGCGTCTGCAGTCGGCTGTCATAGAACACCAGGGAGTCGCTGAACGGAACCTTGAACTTCAGACCCGGCTCACCGGCCACGCCCATCGGCGCGCCAAAGCGGATGATCAACGCCTGCTGCGTTTCGTCGACAACGTAGACCGACGATGCCAACACCCATAACGTAACGATGCCGACCCCGGCGATCAGCCATTTGAGCGCGGAGCTCATGATTTAGCGTCCTTCTGAGCAGACTTGCCTGGATCAGATAGCGGCATATAGGGCACCACGCCAGACATGCCCTTCCCCGAAGAATCTATGATGACTTTTGAGGCCTTCTTCAGCACCTCATCCATGCTCTCCATGTACAAACGCCAGGCGGTGACGTCCTTGGCTTGCACGTAGCTGTTGTAAACAGACAGAAAACGCTTAGCCTCACCCTCTGCCAGGTTGCCAACCTGCGACTTGTAGGCCTCGGCATCCTGAGTGATTCGCGCCGCATCGCCTCGCGCACGAGGGATCACATCGTTGGCATAGGCCTCTGCTTCGTTACGGGCGCGCTCCTGATCCGCGCGTGCGCGCTGCACATCGTTGAAGGCATCGATAACCTGCGGCGGCGGATCGACCCGTTGCAGCTGAACCTGGGTGATGAGGATGCCAGCCTTCTCGCTGTCCAATAGCTGTTGCAGCAGTTCGCGTGTTTCATCCGCGATCTGCGCTCGCTTGTCGGACATGGCGGACTGGATCGGCGTGCGTCCGATGACTTCGCGTAGCGCACTTTCGGCAATGATTTTTATCGAGCGCTCGGGATCGCTGATTTTGAACAGGTACTGTCCAGCGTCCTTGATTCGCCAAAAAACCGTGCAGTCGGCTTCGACGATGTTTTCATCGCCCGTCAGCATCTGCTTGTCACGCGAACCACTGTTACCCGTGGTAAGGGCACTGCTGGCGCTGCCTAACTGCAGCTGATTGACTTGGGTAACCTTGGGCAGCAGCACCGCCTCAAAGGGATAGGGCAGGTGGTAGTGCAACCCTGATTCGGTGGTGTCCGCCCAACGACCAAAACGCAGCACTACGCCCTGCTCGTCCGGCTGCACTTTATAAATGCCCGACGTGACCCATGCCAAGGCAATGAGCCCACCGATCAATACTAAACCGCGCCCCTGGAGATCCAGAATGGCAACCCTGTAGTTGATCCGTTCACGCAGCGTGGAGAAGAGCCTGGCGGGTTCGGTCGAAACAGGGACGGGGCTATCGGTCATGCAAGTGCTCCAGTCCGTCAAATGACGTGCGGCCCTTACTTTTGGGGGGGTAGGGGTCGCCGAAGCCGCGCAGAATACCCGAACAGACGAGCGTCGTCACTGACTTGGATCATGCTAAAAATAGCCCTGAACGGCGACGCGTCCCACGGAAAACAAGCGCTGTTGCGCCTGCTCTCCCCTGCGAACAAATCACCCGGCCCGCGCCGTCGTTTCCGACCAGCCGGGCATCAGCCAAAAAATACGCTTGTCTTAAAGGCCGGGCAGACGCTGACCGATTTGCGCCGTGGCATAGCCGTTCAGAATCGTGGCCGCCAAGGGACTGCCTTCGGCGCCGGACCACGCGGCAAAGTCCGCTTCAGCAACGGGCATATACGGCCCGTGCTTCACTTCAAAGATCACGCCGCCCTCATCCAGAGAGAGCACTGCATGCCAGCAGCCCGCGGGAATTTCCAGTACTGCGCAGTCTTCGCCCAATACCGTGCGTTCGGTGACGGTACCCGCGTCGTCGAAATTCAACACCACAAACCGACCGCGCAAAGGATAGAGCAACTCCCAGGTATGGGGATGACGCTGGGCACGCACATACGTGCCTGGCTCCATGGCGATAGCCAAGCGCTGGATCGGGTCAGCCAGTTCATCGTGCAGGTTGCGGTTAGCGCGCAGGCGCGGGGATTGCTGGGCTTGGGCACCTAGCGTGTCCAGGTCAGCCGGGGTGATCTGTTTCATTTGAGGTTACCGGTAGAGGTAAAACGTGATTGTGGCCCCGTCCGCCTGCGTGCACAAAAGCGGCATCATCTGCCAGGGCATGTGAGGAGGCCATTAGACACTACTCAGCAGCCATCGCGCACGCAAGCTACTGAGCGTGCAGCTCAACGCAAAAATATTTTTCGGCACGGCCAGCGTAATGTTTAGTAGCTGCTACGCTGGATTTTGGATCCGTTAGCACGCCTATAAAACGGCGATGCACATGGATTGCCTCAAAGAGTAACTGCCAGACAACGGATTTCGCGTTATCTGGCAGGTCGGTGTGGCCTCTGTTCTCACGGACGACAAGCTTTGCTACACCGGTTAATCGAATAGTTTAAAAGCGCTGAACGAATCGACGCACTATTAAACGTGCCCTCGGCATTATCAACCGTGCGCTACCCACGCGAGAGTGGGCGATCACCCAACGCCGTTAACCATGTTGTGATGAGTGCCTGCTAACGCCCCTTCTATTTCAAGAAAGTCGGGAATGTAGCCATGCAATACACAACGTTTTCAGATGAACAGATAAAGTCTCTCATCGAGGCTATCAATATCAACGGTTATGCCGTGCTACCTGGCTGGGCCACAAGCACAGAGCTGACCGAGTTACAGAACCTGGCCACAGAGGCCGTCGTAGCGGCGGGTAACAGCTATGTTGCCCTGACCGGGCACCAAGCCGTTGCCGGTTCGCTTCTGGACGAATGGGGCCGCTCCCCGTACTTCGTCGATCTATGCAAGCGTATCGTTACGGCCGCGACGGGGGAGCATTCAACCGAGCAGCGTCTGTACCAGGTGTTGCGTTGCCTGACCGGCGAGCAAGGTCAACGTGAGTCCTCGATTTTCCACTATGACTCCTTCGTGCTGACCACCATCATGCCAGTCTGTATGCCGGATAATCCTGGCGATTTAATCATGCTGCCAAACCACCGCCCCCTCCGGAAAACCTATGCCTTTAACCTGCTCGACAAGCTGCGCGTCGACAACCGCTGGGCACAGCGTCGGCGGCTAAAAGAGTACGCGAACCACCCCGAGCGGTTCACCCGAGTCCACATGCGACCGGGCGACCTCTACCTGTTCTGGGGCTACCGTTCACTGCACACCAATCTGCCGGCTGACGCGAATGCCTTGCGCGTAACCGCTGTCTTTCACTACCACAACCAGCATGCAGACAGCTCCCTCGCCGAGCGGATACGTCGATCAGTTGCCTATATCAAGCCGAATCAACCCGTGCCGATGTGAGTGGTCAGGAGCGGTGTTTCTGGTGCGCTCAGGGGTTAGCCGGCCAGCACGTGCGATGTCTTCCGCCATAACGTCACACAGGTGCCCGAATGCTTGACACTCTGCACACTCATCTTCCCGCCCAGTTGTTCAACGATGCGCTTGGCGTGGGCAAAACCAAGGCCGAATGAGCTTCCATCCGAGCGCGCAGTATCCGCTCGGAAGAAGACCTGCCCTAACTGCTCCAGATCCGTCGATGACATCCCTATACCGTCGTCTTCGACCGACAACTGCCAACCGCCGTCCGGCGATGTGCTCAACTTCACCCGCACATGACCTTGCGTCGCCGTGTACTTGATCGCGTTGTCGACCAGGTTTCCAAGCACCACTTCCCACTGCTCAAGCGAGCCGGGCGTCTCGTAACGCGCGTCTGCGTCGATCTGCACCGAAAGCGCCACATTTTTGGCCTGAGCCTGTCGCTGCCAACGGGCGGCTACCACGCGAACGACATCATCCAGCCGACATTCACTATTGATCCCGGCGATTTGGGCTTCGTCCAGTCGTGCCAGGTCCATTAGCGCCGACGACAACCGTTTCAACACCTGCATTTCCGCCAGAACATCTCGACAAGTGTCTGCGTAGTCTTGCGCCTCACGGGGGCGCATGAGAATAACCTCCAATGCAGATGTCACTGCGGCAATGGGTGTTTTCAACTCATGAGACGCGTTGGCAATAAACAGACGCTGGCTTTCCAGAACCGTGCGCACCGCATGCACCATCTCGGCATAGCTGTCGAACAGCAGCTTTTCCTCTGCCGAATGGGGTGTAAACACCACGCGCTGAGTAAATTCTGGGGGTTTGAGCAAGCGCAACTGCCGCGAAAAACTGCGCAGGTTTCGTGTGGAATAAGACACCACCAGAAAACTACCCAGTGCCGTCAGCAGCAGAATGCCCATCGCCGCCAGAGTGGCCAGCCGTTTGAATTCACTCACTGCGTCGAGCACGGGCTGAGCATTGAGGGCCACCGTGACCGTCGTCTGAAGCGTGGCCGCCCCGGACTGACGCTCTATCTGCCCGCTTTGAACCAGCCATTTGCCGAACTCAGTGGTCAGCAACCGGGATGCTTCGCCTGTCACCTTCAAGGTCGTCATGCGCGGGCGCAAGGTGTTGCGGATTTTCTCAGGGGGGCCTTGAGACTCAAACATCGGCGGGCCTGCTTCGTCCCCCGCGATAAAATAGACGTCACGGTCACGATCCAGCTCTTGCGCAAACTCGCCGCTGCGCTGATAGACCAGTTGACCTGCCTCGGGGAGGATCAGCGCCTCGATGACGTCTGACTGAGTATCCAGATGATGGCGCAACTCATCCAGCCGAGCCGCTTCCACCCAATGGCTCAACCAAAGGACACTCAGCGCCAACACGCTCGCCTGCACAACGAATAACGTAATCGTTATTTTGATATTCAGCGAAAGCTTAAGCCACACGAAGCGTGAACCCCTTGCCGCGCAAGGTTTCAATCTCTACGCCCGACCCCATCAGTTTTCTGCGCAGGCGCGCGAGCAGCACATCAAGGCTATTGCTGTCCGGCTCCATGTCCAGGGAGTACAGCAATCCGGTGATAGCCGTGCGCTTGACCAACTGCCCGGCTTTACTGGCAAGCGCCACGAGCAAGTCATATTCCTTGCCCGTCAGCACCAAGGGGGTTTGGTTGATCGTCACGCTCATGGTTGCGAGGTCGATATTCAGGCCTGCCAGTTCCAGTAGCGTTGCCCCGCGAGCCGTGGATCGCCGGTAAAGCGCGTTGACCCGGGCAATCAGCTCGACCATGTCGAAAGGCTTGACCAGATAATCATCGGCCCCCTGATCGAGACCTTCGACCCTGTCGCGCAAATCGCCCTTGGCGGTGACCATGATGATGGGCACTTCTCTTGCCTGCGCACGCACCGTCTTGACGAAATCCAGGCCCGACAACTTGGGCAACATCCAATCGAGCACGATCACGTCGTATTCGCTGGACTCGACGAAATAAAGTGCCTCCTTGCCATCCAGGGCGAGATCGACGACCCAGCCCCCCTCTTCGAGACCACGTCTGACGCTCTTGCCGAGCAGTACATTGTCCTCGACCACAAGCGCCTTCATTGATCACCTCGCCTTATCGTTCGCGACACGCTACCGCATTCGCACTTAGCCATAAAGTAGCCCGCTTTGCGTCGTTTTCTATCGTTAATGATCCATTCATTCGCACCTCAATAGACTGCCCGGCAATTACGCATGTCTGGGTACAACGATCATGACTCAATCGAAACAACGCATTTTGTTTGTGCTGCTGGTGGGCCTGCTGGCCGCCTTGATCAGTTTGTCGTTCGCGCCCCTTGCTTCAAAGGTGCGATTCGGCCTGGAGTTTCGCGGCGGTTACGAGATTTACTACGTTGTGACACCGCAGCCAGGCGAACAGACGCTGTCCAAACAGGATGTGCTCAAGACCGTCGACATCCTGCGCCAACGGGCCGACAGCATTGGCATGTCTGAGCCTGATATCCGTCTTGAGGGTGACGATCACATTCGCGTGAAGCTGGCGGGACTGACGTCAGCGGATGAATCGCGCTCACTGCTGGGCGACACCCACGGGCTGCCGACGGTACTCACCGAGAAGTACACCCAGACGGTCGGGAGCGTACTTGGCAAGACGGCTCTGGCTGAAACCATGACCGCAGGAGTTATCGGCATCGCCTGTATCTTCCTCTTGCTGCTGGTGCTGTACCGAGGGGCCGGGCTGATCGCCGCATTCTGCACCGTCGTCTACCTGTGGCTGCTGATCATTCTGTTCAACGCATCACACGCGACCCTGTCGCTTTCTGCGGTGGTCGCATTTGTGTTGGGGATCGGCATGGCGGCGGATGCCAGCATCATTTGCTTCGAACGCACCCGCGAACAGCTCGCGCGGGGTCACGACCTGAGAACAGCGGTAGTGAATGGCTTCAATGGATCATTCTCGACCATTCGCGACGCCAATCTGGTCACTGCACTGGCGATGATCGCATTGTTTGCCGCAGGCATCGGACCGATCCAGGGATTCTCGCTGACCTTGCTGGCAAGCATCGTGATCAGTATTTGCACCAACTATTTCCTGGTGCGCACACTGACCTTGTGGCTGGTGGATTCGGGTTGGTTGCCACAGACCTGGTTGATCGGTGGCGGCAAGCCGCGCAAAGCGCGCAAACACTTTTTCGACTTCGTGAAGTTCGGCAAAACAGCAATCCTTCTTTCGGTGCTGACCATCGCCAGTGGTGCGTTGTACTACCGTGCGCACGGACTCAATCTTGATATCGACTTCACGGCTGGCACTGCGCTGGATATCGATATTGATCGCCCGACAACCCAGAGCGAGGCCACACAGATTATGACCGCTGCCGGGATCGTTCCGGCGACGCTCGCGGTAGGTGGTACGCAGAACGAACACATAGCGGCCCGCTTCGATGAAGTTCTCAAGCCCGCTGAGTTGAAGCAGGTGATTTCAGCCTTCCAGGCAAAATATCAGAAGATCGAGTACGAAGAGAATACGGCGGACCCGGGCATCGCACGCGACTTCGCGACCCGCGCAATCTATGCCGTCCTGGCCGCATTCATCAGCATTGCCCTGTACATCGGGCTTCGGTTTTCCTGGGCCATTGCTGTGGCCACCGTCCTTCCGATCATCCTCGACCTTCTATTTGTCTCGGCAGTTTTCGCGCTCTTCAAGTTCGAAATCGATGTGACCTACGTTGCCGCGCTGCTGACCATCATCGGTTACTCGCTGAACGATAAAATCGTGATCTTCGGACGCATCGTCGAGAACCTCAAGCGGACCAAAACCCCAGACGAAGCATCCTTGTTAAGCATGGTCAATCAGAGCATCGAGCAAACCCTGGGGCGTTCCCTGTACACGGTGCTCACCGTGGTGATGGCGTCGAGCAGTCTTTATTTATTCGCCTGCGAACCGCTGCAAATGTTCTCGCTGGCATTGGTGATCGGGTTGATGTGTGGCGCGGTGTCGTCGATTTTCATCTCCAGCGCCCTCTGGGTCACGCTGCACAGTCGGTCCCTGCGCAGTCCCGATAAGCGCTCGACCACTCCCCGTCTGACGTCGCGCCCCTTTCTCAGCCTCCTGCTGGCCGTGGGCGTCATCGGGTTGGGCGGCTGGTTTTGGATACCGACACTCACCCCTCAAGCATCGCCAAGCGCTCAAACGCTAGTAACCACAGGATCTCTGGGCGACCTCTCGTCATTTTCGGCCATCGCCAGCGACACCCTCGGCAAAGTAAAAGCCGGTGACATCGCAGGAGGGAAAGCCCGCATCAAGGACCTGGAAAGCGCATGGGACGCCTCGGCCAAGCAACTTCAGGCACGCAGCCAGGAAGGATGGACATCGGTGGATAAATCCATTGATCGAGCCCTCGTGCAATTGCGCTCCGGTACCCCGGACAAGGCCGCCATCGATGAAGCGTTGCAAACCCTGATCGCCAAGTTCGCAAGCCAACAAGGCCAGGTCGCGGCGCGAGGGGGCCCTGCTGGCGGTCCTCTGGGCGATCTCTCCGCCTACCGCAAAATCGTGGTGGACACCTCTGCGCTGGTCAATACCGGTGACATGAGCGCTGCACGTTCACGCATTACCGATCTGGAAACGGCCTGGGACCAAGGCGAAGAAAAGCTTCAACCGATGAGCCCCAGTGACTGGACCGCTGTGGATAAGTCCATCGACCGGTCCTTGTCGCAACTGCGCTCCGGTAGCCCGGACCCTAAAGCCTGCGCCTCGGCCCTGACAACCCTGCTCGCCAAAATCGACAGTAAAACCACTCACTGATCGCTCTGAAACGAAGCCCTCAATGTGTCAGCGCTGCAGCCCCCTTGATTGGAGAGCGCTGCAGCAAAGACGAACCGCCCATTTTTAAGATTTTTTTCACGCGATCTGAACGTATTTTTGACAAATGTGACGTCATATTGCCGAGATCCAATGATTAAACGGAATCAAACGCATGCAACTTCGTATTTCCAGTCTGGTCAAAACTGTCAGCGCTGCCGCCGCCCTCGCTTTTATTTCCATGGCACAGCCCGCACTTGCCGCTGAGGCCGAGGTTTCACTGGTCATCAAAGACCATCTGTTTACACCGAATCCGTTGGAAATCCCTGCCGACACGAAGGTCAAGGTCACCCTTGAAAACCGTGATCAAACCACCGCCGAATTTATGAGCGATGACTTCAAAGGTGGCAAGTTGGTGACCGGAGGCAAAACCGTGAGCTTTTTCATTGGCCCATTGAAAGCCGGCACTTATGAGTTTCATGACGAATACAAAGAAAGCATTTCGAAAGCTCGGTTGATCGTTAAATAACCCACTTTCGGAGTAAACCCCATGCTATCGACAGCGCTCATTGTTTTCAGGGAAATCCTCGAAGCTGCGCTTGTGGTGTCCATCATCCTCGCCGCCACCAAAGGTGTGTACCGCAGAGGTTATTGGGTGGCGTGGGGCGTTGTGGGCGGCATTCTGGGCGCAAGCCTTGTGGCGGTCTTTGCGGACGCCATCAGCGCTTGGGCCTCCGGTGCCGGGCAAGAACTGTTTAACGCGGGCGTCATGTTTATCGCGGCGCTGATGTTGGCCTGGCACAGCATCTGGATGAGCAAGCACGGGCGCGAAATGGCGGTGCAGCTCACCGAGGTTGGTGAAGCCGTGAGCAGTGGAGACCGCGCATTAAGCGGGATGGCCATCGTCGTGGCTGTCGCTGTGCTGCGCGAAGGGTCCGAAGCCGTACTGTTTTTGTACGGGATCGCGGCCAGCGACCCAAACCAGACCTGGCAAATGCTAATGGGCGGATTGCTGGGCATCGCCAGCGGTGTGGCAATGGGTATTGCGCTCTACTTCGGCTTGCTACGCGTCGCGATGCGTCATCTGTTCAAGGTGACAAACGGGATGATTATCCTGTTGGCGGCGGGCATGGCGAGTCAGGGAGTAGCCTTTCTGGTCAGCGCCAACTGGTTGCCTGCGCTGGGTGAAACACTGTGGGACAGCTCTTGGCTGCTGAAAGAAAGCAGCATCGTTGGCAAAATGCTGCACACCCTCATCGGTTATAGCGCCCAACCTTCGGGGATTCAGGTGCTGACGTATCTGGCGACGCTGATCATTATCACGGCGCTGGTTCGACGATCAGGTCGCCCCAACAAGAAGTCTCTCCCGCTTAAAAATACGGACTCAAGCCTTACCTGATTCGGTTCTTCATCAGAACACCGATTCACCGCTTACACAGCGTCCTCGCATTTTCAGGGTTTATCGGCAGGCTTACTTTATCCCCCCCGGGGGGATACTATGCCGACACTCTGAACCAGGACGCCCATCGCCATGAGCGACGATTCACATCCTCACACGCACCCTCACCCTCACACGCACCAGACTCATGATGCGATTGTTAAGCGGCTCAAAAAGGCCGAGGGTCATCTGCGCAGCATCATCACCATGATCGAAGATCAGCGGGCCTGCGTGGATATCGCCCAGCAGTTGCACGCCGTTGAGAAAGCGGTTTGTCAGGCCAAGCGAACGCTTATTCAGGATCACATCGATCACTGCCTGGAACACACCGTGGACGCACTTGCCAATGGGGCCCGCGCGCCACTGGAAGAGTTCAAGCAAATCACCAAGTACCTGTAGGCCTGTCATGCCAAATTTTGCTGAACTGCTGCAACAGGGCGGAACTCACGCCTGGCTATATTTCCCGAGTGCCATTTTGCTGGGGGCCTTGCACGGCCTGGAGCCAGGGCATTCGAAAACCATGATGGCCGCTTTTATCGTGGCCGTTCGAGGCTCCGTCAAACAGGCGATTTTGCTGGGCCTGGCAGCGACGGTTTCGCACACCGCAGTGGTGTGGTTGGTTGCTATTGGCGGTATGTACCTGGGCAAAGGGCTGGATGCGCAAACCACTGAACCGTACTTTCAGCTGGTCTCATCAGGGCTGATCATCGCGATTGCGCTGTGGATGCTCTGGCGCACATGGCGTGGCGAACAGATGTTCAAGTTCGAGCAAGATGGCGATCACCACCATGGTGAGCATGATCATCATGATGAAACTCGTCGCATCGATACCGGCCATGGGCACATCGAGCTGTCGATTTTTGAGGAAGGCACACCGCCACGCTGGCGGCTGAAACCGTTGAGCGGGCATGCATGGCCTGCTGCCGAGGTCAGCGTGTCGACGACGCGTCCAGACGGACTGACCCAACAGTTCGCATTCGTCGATCGCGGCGACTATCTGGAGTCAGTGGCCGAAATCCCCGAGCCTCATCAGTTCAACGCGCGCTTGAGTCTGGGGCATGCCCGTCACACTCATGATTATGATCTGGACTTCCATGAGCATGATCACGACCACGTTCACGCCGAGCTGGAAGGGCTGGAGTTATCGATAGACGGCTATCAGGATGCCCATGAACGGGCGCACGCCAATGACATTCGCAAACGCTTCACCCACCGCGAAGTCACCACACGCCAGATCATCCTGTTCGGTTTGACCGGCGGCCTGATCCCTTGCCCGGCGGCCATTACCGTTTTGTTGCTGTGCCTACAGGTTAAAGAGGTCGCTTTAGGCGGCGTACTCGTTCTGTGCTTCAGCATCGGCTTAGCGATCACCCTGGTCAGCGTCGGTGTCGCTGCGGCCGTGGGTGCAAAGCAGGCGTCCAATCGCTGGCCGTGGCTGGGCGCAGTGGCGCGCCGCGCACCTTACCTCTCAAGCCTCTTGATCATCGGTGTCGGGCTGTATGTGGGCATACATGGCTGGCTCGGCCTGAGCGGGCAATAATCAGCGAAAGACTGACGTGTGCCTGCACGCAAGCAGGCACGGCTCCCCAAATATCCGCTCACCGCTTGTCAGCCGGGATCTTCCTCGGCATGGACTTTTGATCTAGATCAGTTGGCAATACCTTCCGAGGCGTACAAGAGGTTCAAAGTTCCACGCTTAGAGTCCCTCCCATTTCTTGCGACGGAAGCATCAACATGACCATAAGTCCAACAAGCAATGTCAGCGGCAGCGCCGCGTTTCCAAGCGTCAACGGTGAACACTGGATCGATTTGCTGAGCAACGGGACCCACATCCTGATCAGGCCTTTGGCACCTCACGACAGGGACCGCGAGTTTAACTTCATCAAAAAACTCTCCCCAGAGTCGCGGCACTTTCGCTTTCTCGGTTCAATGAATGAACCCAGCATTGCCCTGCTCGATCAACTGATGGACGTTGATAACAAAAAGCGAATGGCTTACGTCGCGTTGGCCCATAAAGACGGCGAGTTGATCGAAATCGGCGTGAGTCGGTATGCCGCGCTGGAAGAGGAAGGGCAATGCGAATGCGCGGTCGTGATTGCCGATGACTGGCAAAACCTGGGCATGGGGACGTTACTCATGCGGCATTTGATCGACGCCGCACGGCGTAACGGTTTTGCGCAGATGGTTTCGATCGATTCGACAAGCAACACTCACATGCATCAGCTGACTAAACAGTTAGGCTTTGAATGCCACCGCGATCCGATGGACGCGACTCAAGTCATTTACAAACTTGCATTGAAGTAACACCGCCCTCGCAGATAGCACGGTAGTTTCAAAGTGACGTGCTATCTGCTCTCATTTGATCGCTTCAGACCCTCCAATCACCCGGAGGGCCAGCGTCTCGAAACCTTCGAGTCAGCCTCCTGCCGTCACGCCATCATCGGTAGCGTGACGTGCTGATAATCGGGTTCATCCCATTGAATTGAAATCACGCTATGCTTTGGCCACTATCTGTAGCAGCCTATCGGTATGATTGTCGGTCATCGACCATTAATTTTTCCAGGCAAGCGCTTCCTTATGGAAAACCCCTACGCACAGTTGAGCAACTTTGTTGACCTGATGCTCGACGCTGTCTGCGTGGTGGACCCTCAGGGTCGCTTTGTGTTTGTGAGCGCTGCGTGTGAACGCATTTTCGGCTACACGCCCGAGGAAATGATCGGCCGGGTCATGATGGACATGGTGCTGCCAGAAGATCGAGCTCGGACGCTGCACGCCGCCAGCGAAATCATCGGCGGGCAGCCTAAACCCCATTTCGAAAATCGTTATGTGCGCAAAGACGGACAAATCGTGCACATCATGTGGTCGGCCCGCTGGTCGGAAGTCGATCAACTACGGGTAGGGGTTGCACGTGATATCACGGAGCGCAAACAGTCAGAGCTGGTGCAAGCCGCGCTGTACTCCATTTCTGAAGCTGCCCACGCGGCCGAGGATTTGCCCGCCCTGTTTCATCGCATTCATCAGATCATTGGCGAACTGCTGCCCGCGCTGAATTTTTCCGTGACGCTGTATGACGAAAAAAATGACCAACTGAGCTTTGCCTACCACGTGGATGAGCAGGACCAGGCACCCGCTCCAAGGACAGTCACCGACTCTTTGAGCGCAGAGGTGATCCGCACAGGGCTCCCGCTGCTATTGACCCCCGAGACACTGACCACCTTCCCGGAATATTTACGCGCAGAGTTCGACACCGATTCGCTGTGCTGGCTGGGCGTACCGTTGCACTCGAACCGGGGCACCATCGGTGCTTTGGTGGTCAAGAGTTACTCCGGCGGCACACGCTATACCGTGAAGGATCAAGAGCTGTTGCAGTTCGTCTCCACCCAAGTCGCCGCTGCCATTGAGCGCAAACAACTGCACGCTCGACTGCAATACATGGCGCAATATGACCAACTGACCCAGTTACCCAATCGCGGACTGTTCCAGGATCGGCTGCAGACTGCACTCGCGATGGCCCGGCGCGAACAAGGCCAGTTCGCCCTGCTCTACCTCGATCTGGACAAGTTC
Source organism: Pseudomonas sp. UMAB-08 (assembly GCF_900095225.1). GTDB lineage: Bacteria > Pseudomonadota > Gammaproteobacteria > Pseudomonadales > Pseudomonadaceae > Aquipseudomonas. Next base: position 11,760 of record NZ_LT607425.1, on the reverse strand, counting down.
AAACAGGTCAACGACACCCTCGGCCATGCGGCAGGCGACCGGTTGCTGCAAGAAGTGGCGCAGCGCCTCAAACAATGTGTGCGCGAAACCGATACGGTTGCGCGCATCGGCGGTGACGAGTTTCTGGTGCTGCTGCACAACATCCAGTTACCGGAAGACGCCTTGCGGGTGGCTGAAAAAATCCATCGCGAGCTTAGTGACCCGCTGAACATGGAAGGTCAAGGTTTGTGCACTCTGCTGAGCATCGGGATCGCGCTCTATCCCGAACATGGCATAGAAGAGAAACAGTTGCTCAAGCACGCCGATGAAGCCATGTATTTCGCGAAAAGGAATGGCGGTAATCACTTCCGTACGAAGGCTGAGCCCAGCCAGTGCGACGCCGACTGACCCACGCGCAGCCGCCGATTGGCTCGGCGCGGTTCAGCCTCCGCGTTAAGAAAGGCAGAAACGAGGCGACTCAAGGAGTGAGTCGCCTCGCCCATCACTCACCCAACGGGCGCAGCCGGTATTGCGGCGGCAACTGCTCGAAGCCAGTGATGGTCGCATTCAGGCTTTTCCAACGACCATCCTTGATTCCGTAGATGCAGCCGTGAATCGACAGGCTCTGCCCCCGATGCCAGGCATTTTGCACAATGCTGGTATGGCCGACATTGGTCACTTGCTGGATCACGTTCAGCTCGCACAGCCGGTCAACACGCTCTTCCTCAGTCGGTAGCAGGGCCAAGGGAACGCGGTTTTCGTAATACAAATCGCGGATCGAACGCAGCCAGCCATCGATCAAGCCAAGCTGACGATCCTGCATCGCTGCACGTACGCCGCCACAGCCATAGTGGCCGGTGACCAGGATATGCTTGACCTTGAGCACGTCCACCGCGTACTGAATCACCGACAGGCAATTAAGGTCAGTGTGCAGCACGACGTTGGCGACGTTGCGGTGTACGAACAGGTCGCCCGGCAACATGCCGACGATCTCGTTGGCTGGCACGCGTGCGTCTGAGCAACCGATCCACAGGTATTCCGGCGTTTGCTGGCGGGCCAGTTTGGCGAAAAACTCCGGATCTTTCTCCTTGATCGCGTCGGCCCAGCGCTCGTTGTTATCAATCAGATCTTGTAGTTCGTTCATGCGTTGAAGCCTCGAAGATGATGCCCAGCTTTGACTGGCGCCCGGCTGTCTGGGTCACGCTTATGTGCCACTACTTTGGCTGAGGAGACAAAAGGAATCTTCATCGTTGCGGCCGGTCAATCTTTATAAGGCCCCAAAACATGAGGAATTGCCATGACTGAATCACGCCGCCCCTACGGTGCCCCACAGCCTGAACCGATCGATGACAATGAAGACCGTATGGGCTCGATGGAAGAATTGCACTTCGACGAAGACGAGGACACCGGCCGCATCGGTGATCTTGTGCCAGAAGACGAACTCGAACATGAGTTCCCGGACAAGCGGGTTCGTGAAGCGGGCATGACCGGTGCGTCAACCCCGGATCACCACTCCACCGACGATGATCTGGACCCGGAAAATATGATCGACGAAGATGGCGCTCGTTCAGCGGATGAAGCCGGCGAAAACCGCCCTGCCGATTGGGATTTGAGTGTCGTCGATGAAGATGACATCGGGGGTGGCGATGGCCTGGATGAAGCTGAACTGGCTCGCCACGATCCGCTCGACGGCAAGCCAGAGTAACGACTATTCAAACAGGGTGCAGGCCATGACCAGCGCGTCTTCGCTCCCGCCGACCGCTGGATAATAATCCCGACGGCGGCCCACCTCGTTAAAGCCGTAGCGCTCATACAGGCGATACGCCGCCTGGTTACTCGCGCGCAGTTCGAGGAAACATTCGCGGCCGTTCATCTGGTAAGCCCTCGACATCAGGTGTTCCAGCAAGCGCAAGCCCAGACCACGGCCCTGGCTTTCTGGCTTGACGGTGATATTGAGCAGGTGCGCTTCGTCGATGATGACGTTGATCACGCCGTGGCCGACTTGCTGAGCGCCTTCGAACATCAGCCAGATTTCGTAGGATTTAAGCCCGTCGAGAAAGATGCCTCGGGTCCAGGGATGGCTGAACGCTGCGTATTCGATTTTCAGGACAGCGTCCAGGTCCGCTTCGGTCATCGGGCGGAAAGTTACAGCGTCGCTCATTGAGGGGCTCTTTATTGAAACGTCAGTCATCAATCGTTTTCCAGCGTGTCATCAGCCGACGCATGGCTTGCCAGACATCGGCCTTGCGCTGCGGCTCATCCATTAATAATTCCAGACCGGGCAGCGCCCAGGCACTGCCCAGACCGTCGATCTGCAACTCTCGATTGTAGGACTCGGCACTGGCTTCGCCAGCAAATCGTACCGCAGGCAAGCCGATCAGCCACAGGCACGCACAGGGCTCATCTTCCAGTCGGGCGAGAACAAATCCCTGCACGAAATCACGCGCGGCTGCGGGGCCCTGGTCCAATTGACCACGGACCAACAATGGCCAACGCACCGGCTCGCCGATGATTTGCGGGCTGTCAGGCAGCCCGGCGGCACGCAACATGTCCTTGAGCAACATATAGGACGGGTCGCGACTCTGAAATGCCTCGCCTGTGGGTAACTCGACCAGCACCAGGCAACGACCGGCCCGCAGCAGTTGCAAGGCAAAGCGTGGAGGAGGAACGGCAACGACCTTGATTGGCGCAGGTGCAGCGACCTCTGCGTCGGCCACGGCACCATTTCGGGTGCGGGCAAGCGACGGACGGGGCACTTCGATTTTCGGCCGTTCGACAACCGGACGCGCTACAGGCGCGGCGACTGGCGTAACAACAGCAGCGGGCGCAGGCGCAGCAACGGTCTGTTCGACCGGCAGCGGCAAGGGCGCCAGCAATTCCGGGCGCGAAGGTGCGGCAAAGGGCAATTCGGTGCGCGGCAGCCAATTGACCACCTGCATGGCGGTCATATAAGCGCGGCGGCGGGACTCGTTAAGCAAAGGTCAGCCACCTGTGGATAAGTTAAGGGGGCGATTCTACCGCCCTTCGCCGATTCCCGCCGCAGTTGATCGCCCGGAGGTGAAATCTCAGGTAGCCGATGCAGTACAATCGCTGCTTTTATTTGCCAACCAACCGGCCTTCCCATGATCGAACCTAAGCGCGTCTTGCGCGCCCTTGCCGAACACTGGGCGCTCCTTGAGCCACTGTGCGAACACTTCGACCAAGGCACCTTGAGCCTGAGCGAACTGCGCCTGCAACTGGCCGCCCAGCAACTGGACAGCACACCACAGGACATCACCAGCCTGCTGGACGTGTGGATTCGTCTGGATATTCTGGTTCCGGTGGCTAAAAGCCCTAACCGTTTTGAACTGAACGCACAGATCCATGACTTCCTGTCCTACCTACGGCGTGAGCATCGCCTTGGCCTGTGCCTGGAGATCGAAGCCTATCTACGTCATCTGGAGCGTCTGGCAGGCTACATCCAGGACGCGTTCGACATCCGCGATGCCAACGACCTGGCGCGGCAATTGCGCCTGCTGGACATGCGCGTGCGCGATGTTCTGAAAAAGCTGGCCAATGATGAACAGGCGCTGGTCGCCGTGGCGGACCGGGCCAAGACCAGTGACCGGCAGATTCCGCTGCGGCAGCGCTATGCCGAGGTGCTGGCGACCTGGGACGAGTACATCGAACCGATGATCCAGCTGGTCAACGCCGATGGGGCGTTCGAACAGGGCGTGCGCAAGGTGGAAAATGTTCTGCTGCGCCTGCTCACCGAACAGCAGCGCCTGGGCCATCTGGTCGATGACGACATGTTGCTGCGTACCCACGCGCGCATCCTGGAAATGCAAACCAGCGCTCAACTGACCCTGCGTCACGCCCGCGAGCTGCTGCTGCCGCTGCGTGAGGAAGCCCGCCGACATAACGCAGTCACCCGTGGTGCGGCGCTGGCGCTTTCTGCTATCCGCCGTAAAGGGCTGGATGCCGTGCCGCAAGCGGCTATGTCGATGTTCACTCGACCACAAAGCACGTTCCTGGGCAGCGCCAGTCAGGTTGAAGCCTACGTGTATGCCCTGGCACGCTTCGAACCAAAACCGGCGAAATTCCCCAAGGCCAACGTCACACGCAAAGGCGAGCCGCCGCGCGCCCCCCGCACGGTCAAAGAAATGCTGGAGCGTTGCGAAGACGCCCTGCCGATGCCGGATTTGATGGTTTGGCTGCTGGAGCAAGAACCTGACGGCGCCACCGACGAATTGCTGTACTGGTTCTCACGCCTGTCGCGGGACAAGCGTTTTGCCCGTGAGCGCCTGGAACGTCGTGATTACAACACGCAGGAGCATCAGGTCAGCCTGCGCTCCTTCGCCCTGCTCTCTAGTCGAGACGAGCACCTAGAGAATTCCGCGAGCACCCCTCATGCATCTTGATCTATCCGAACTGTCCCAGCTGGCGCCGATCTTTCGCGAGCTGTTCAAGGGTTACCACATCAGCCGCCGCGACCCAGAGCTGTATGCGCAGCTGTCCAATTGCCAGGACCAGTACCGCACGTTGTTCAAGGCCTTGGGCTTTGAGCTGGTCTGCGACACCCGCGGCTTCTATTACTTCGTCCCGGAAATGGCCGCCGCGCAGGTAAACAAGACCGCGCAACGCCTGGTGCTGTTCACCTTCATCATCGTCGAGCATTTGGCCGATCAGGGCCGCGACCCGGTCGCCGTGCTCGACGGCGGTAGCCTGGGCCGTGATGAGCTGCCTTCGTTGCTGGAAAAATACCGCGACCTATTTGTGCAGGCCGAAGTACAAACCCAGGAAGAGCTGGAAGAGAAAATTATGCGCCGCATGACCCAGCTTGGTTTTGCCAACGAAGAAAACGGCATCTACCGTTTCCTGCCGCCGATGCACCGTTTCCTCGACGTCTGCCTGTCGGTGCAACAGGACCGTGATCTGGCGGCCAGCCTGCACAGCGTGTTGCCACTGCCCACGCCGATCCTGATCGACGATGACAGCGACAGCGACGAAAAACTCTTGGAAACCGATGACCCGCTGGATCTCGCCGAGTTCGACGAACCTGAAGAAACCGAAGCGCAGGCGCTGACCCGCGCCATTGCCGCCGAGCAACAGGAGATGGACGCATGAGCCAGGAACGCTACGGCATCCGCCGCTTTGCCCTGCTGAACACGGCTGGCTACAGCCTCGGCCTGTTCCCGCTGGAACACCCCTTGTCGGTGTACGGCGCGAACAACCTGGGCAAAAGCGCCTCGATCAACGCCCTGCAATTCCCGATTCTGGCGCGTATGTCGGACATGAGTTTCGGCAAGTACAGCCTGGAACAGTCGCGGCGCTTCTATTTCGCCTCCGACACCAGTTACATCCTGGTGGAAGTCTCGCTGCCCCACGGCCCGCATGTGATTGGCGTGGTCGGGCGCGGGCCAGGCGGTGGTTTCGGTCACCAGTTTTTTGCTTACGCTGGCAAACTGGACCTGGCGCACTATCAGAAAAATGACACCTGCTTGCGGCAGAAAGAGCTTTTCAGCAACCTGGAAAGCCAGGGCCTGAAAGCCTACGAGCTGAAGCCCGACGAACTGCGTCGCCTGCTGGTGGGTGGTCATACGTCAATCCCGCTGGACCTGACCCTGATCCCGCTGCGCTCCACCAGCGAACAGAGCCTGAAAACCTTCCGGGCCTTGTTCATCAACTTGCTGCATATGCGCGAAATCACGGCGGCTAAACTCAAGCAGTTGTTCCTTGATGCCTTTGAACACAGCTTGCGGTCCGGCAGCGTTGATTACATCGCCGCGTGCGAAGAAGCCTTCCGCGACGTGCGCCGTATGGAACAGGACTACAACGCACTCGTCCTCGCCGGTCCACTGGTCGAAGCCCTGTCCTCTGGCGTCAAGCAGCGGGAAGTGCTGCGCGGCAAACTGCACCGCCTGTCACCGCTGCTCGATTCGCTACTGGGCACATGGCAGGACTATTCCAATGCGCGCAAAGAAGAGCTGGTGATCCAGGCCGAGCATTACCGAAACGAGCAGGACTCGCTGCAAAACGATCAGCGTGGCGGGACTCAGGAGCTGATGCGCCTGGAGCGGGAAATCAGCGGCATTCAGCGCTGGATCGGCGAGCTGTCGGTACTCAAGCATCGCTTTGCGCTGGTCGATGACGTCATGGTCCTGGAGCAGCAACTGCTGGCCGCCAAGGATGCTCACGATGAACTGGCCGGTGCGCTGGCCCAGTCCCGGCAGTTCAGCGCCGAGGACCTGGATGAGCGCCTGCGCGATCTGGAAAAACGCCTGAAGTCGGTCAAGCAACAACTTGATCACGCTGACAACAACAGCTATGCCCGCTTGCGCGAAGAGTTCTCGCAGCCGGATGTCGAGCGGTTGATGCGCTTGTTCAATAGCGCGTTATTCAGTCTGCCACTCGGTGAGCAGGGTATTGCACTCGATGATGGCGACGCGTGGGTCAAGTCACTGGAGCTGATCCTCGACAGCTTTAAAGGCGAGCGCTTCGAAGTCCCGGGCCTGACGATCAATCTTTCCCACATTGAACCGCCCGCGCTGCAAGCCCTGGCTGACCGTGCGGCACTGCGTGATCAGAAAGAGCGCCTGGAAAAAGAACTCAAGCAGCTGAAAGTCCAACAGGCCGTTGCGTCGGACCGGGCGGCGAGCAAAACGCAGACCGAAGCGCTGTACCAGCAGGTATTGGACGCGCAAAAAGCGCTGGAAGACTTCCGTCGCAGCCAGACGTTGAGTGCGGAAGAGCCGGAGAAACTCGAACAGCTGGCGCAGATGGAAGCCGCGCAGGACGAGCTCAAACGCTCCAGCGATGCCTTCACCGAACGCGTACAACAGCTCTCCGCAAAGCTGCAACTGGTCGGGCGGCAGATCGGCGACATGGAAGCCAAACAACGCACGCTGGATGACGCCCTGCGTCGTCGTCAGCTGTTGCCTGCAGATATGCCGTTCGGCACGCCGTTCATGGAGTCGGTGGATGATTCGCTGGAGAACCTGCTGCCACTGCTCAATGACTATCAGGACAGCTGGCAGGGTTTGCAGCGCAGTGATGGCCAAATTGAAGCGCTTTACGCTCAAGTACGCCTCAAGGGCGTGGCCAAGTTCGACAGTGAAGATGACATGGAACGTCGCCTGCACTTGCTGATCAACGCGTACGCACATCGCCAGGACGAAGCACTGACCCTGGGTAAGGCACGGCGTGCGGCAGTGACCGATATCGCCCGGACCTTGCGTAATATTCGCAGCGACTACGACAGCCTTGAGCATCAACTGGCGCTGTTCAACCGCGAGATCAACAAACGTCAGGTGTCCAACCTGGCGAGTTTCCGCATCGTTCTGGCGCCGAACAAGGAAGCACTCAAACACATCGACCAGATCATCCACAGCGCGGGTCAGTACGAAGAAGGCGAAACGTTGTCGGTGTTCGACCTCAGCCAAAGTGCCGATCAGGACAACAAGAACGAAGAAGCCAAGGAGTATCTGGCGCGGCTGGTGGCGGCGAATCATAACCAGCTAGGGCTGAAGGATTTGTTCGAACTGGCCTTCGAGATCACCAAGGTTAACGGCCCGCCGGTAATCCATACCGACATCGATGGTGCGGCGTCCAACGGTACGACCATGACCATCAAAGCGCTGACCAACATGTATTTGTTGCTGCACTTGATGGATCGCGATCAAGCCGGGCGCATTCGTCTGCCTTACTACCTCGACGAAGCGGCCGACATTGACGAGAAAAACCAGGCTGCCTTGCTGGAGACCAGTTTGCAGCTGGGCTTTGTGCCGATTCTGGCCAGCGTCAAACCCCAGGTCTCGGCACACGTTGCGATTGATCTGGAAGGCGGTAGCGGACCTAACGGCATTTACATCGACGAGGCCGACTGGAAATATATCCGTCGCCATGACGAGGTGAAAGCGGTGGCGGCAGATCCTGAAGCAGAGACCGTGCTGGCCTGATGTGCAGCTAAAGAAGCCAACGCGGTGTGCCTGGCACACCGCGTTGGCTGTTCTATTTCCCGAGAGAAATCTTGGGCGCCCACTGCAGCCATTCATCCTCGGCTTTGTCGAACAACGGGAAGGTTTGCTCAGGTCGCGCCTGAACCCCCATGCGCTCCCCCTCCGGTGTGGCGAACGCGATGCCGCCGTCGATCAGCGTCTCCAGCGACTCCGTACGAACGGTTGCACCTCGGAACAAGCCGAAGTCGACGCCGAAGCCACTGCTGTTCCAGAAACGACTGCCGCCCCGAACCAACGACGCATAACGCGGCTCGATCAGGATGTGGATCAATACACGATCCGCTGTCTGGCCCAACTCGTAGCCCATCACCTTGCCTACGGTCACCTCACGGTAAGTCACCGGCACACCCGGCTTGATTGAGCCACGACGTGGCGCGCTCAGGACTACGCTCAATCCCTCGTCACGTGCAGAAGCGTTCGGAGGGTCTTTCAACGCAACAAAGCTTTTCTGCGGTCCCGTGCTTTTGCTGGCCGGCAACACTTCCAGGTATTGGCCGGTGACCAAGGTCTCGAGATTCGAGGTTTTGATCAATCCCACTTCTGGCTTGACCACCCAAAACTCGGTGCCCACGCGGGCAATTTTGTCGGGGACTTCGGTGATCCGCGCCGTCAGCATCACTGCCTGTAAATCACTGGTCAGATCAACGTCTTCGACCTTACCGACATCCAGACCTTTGAAGCGGATTGCCGTACCGGGATGCAGACCGTCTGCACGGTCGACTTTGATCGTGATTTCGGTCCCGCGCTGTGTGGCCAGATCACGGCTGGCAAACAAGCGGAAGCGAGGGATACGTTTTTTCAGCGGCGATTTGGCCAGCGGTGTTTCAAAGGATATTCCCCCCGCCAGCAAACTTTGCAGAGACTCGCTTTTGACCTCAATACCCGATAAGCCCCCCGTCAGCGTGACGCCGCTGACATTCCAGAAGCGCGTCGAGCCATTGACCAGATTTTCGTATTCCTTCTCGATATGCACGCCAAGCACGACTTGCTTCTGGTCGCGGGAGAATTGATAGCTCTGGATTGAGCCGACCTTCACCTGCTTGTAGAGGATGGGACTGCCGACATCCAGCGAGCCCAGTGTGTCGCTGAACAGCACCATATGCAGACCTGGTGAGCGCAGGTCCAGCGGCGGCGCCTTGGCTCTGGCGACGAAATCGCGTCTGGGCGGCGCACCTAAATCGCCGGGGCGAACCGCGATGTAGTTACCTTTGACCAATGCCTCCAGCCCCGTAATACCCGCCAGCGAAATTGAAGGTTTGACCACCCAAAACTGGGTGCCTTCTACCAGATAGTCTTCGGCCAAAGGGTCCAGGGCCAATTCGACCGTGGCGCTGGAAAGATCGGGATCAACCTTGAGCGTTTTCATGTTGCCGACTTGAATGCCCTTGTACATCACGGGCGTACGGCCAGCCTGCAAACCTTCGAAGTCGCTCAGCTTGAGCTTGACCCGGATTCCGGCTTGAGCGGCGTCGAAGTCCTCATACAGACGGAAAGGCAGACTTGGGTCGGTGGGTGGGCTGTCTTTGCGGTGCTCTGGCGTCGCGAAGGCAATACCGCCGGCAACGATGCTAGCCAGCGATTCGCTGCGTACCTTCACTCCAGACAGGTTGGCGTCGATGCTAATGCCGCTGGCGTTCCAGAAGCGTGTGTGTTTGCGCACCAGATTGGCGTAGGTCGGCTGGATGTAGACTTTAATCTCGACCGTGCCCTGGTCTTCCGACAGGACATAGCTTTTGACCTGCCCGACCTGGATCTGCTTGTAGAACACCGGACTGCCTCGGTTCAGCGAACCCAAACGGTCAGCCTTGAGGGTCAAGTGCAGACCCGGCAATCTGTCCGACAGCGGTGGCGCCTCTGCCAGCGCCTTGAACTTGCGTGTTGGCTCGCCATCACCAGGGCTTGCGGCAATGTAGTTACCCGACACCAACGTTTCCAGACCGGTGATCCCGGCCAACGTGACACTCGGTTTTACCAGCCAGAAACGGCTGTTGGCCCGTAGGGACGGCTCGACGTCTTTGTTCACTTCAATGGTTGCAATAACGCCTTTGGTATTGCCTTCATCATCCAGCGCCAAGGCCTTGACCTTGCCGATAGACATACCTTTGTAGACCACTTCGGTCTTGTTGGCCTGAATACCTTCGCCGCTTTCAAAGCGGACCTCAATCTCGATGCCTGACTGGCTATACGCTCGCCAGCCGAGCCACCCGCCGATGATCAACGCAATCAAGGGCAATATCCAGATCGCAGACCAATTGGACGCAGGGCGGGTTTTAGCGGTAGGCAAATCACTCATGGTCGTCATCCGACTCCGTGTTGTCCCAAATAAGTCGGGGATCAAAAGTTATTGCGGCGAGCATCGTCAAAATCACCACACTGGCAAAAGCGACCGCGCCAAGATTGGCTTCGACACTGGCGATTCGGCCAAAATTCACCATGGCCACAAGAATGGCGATCACGAATATGTCCAACATGGACCAGCGACCGATGAACTCAATGAAGCGGTACATGATGATGCGCTGTTGCGCTGACAAGGGCTGACGACGCTGTACCGAGAAAAGCAGTAGGCTCAGACCGATCAATTTGAACGTGGGCACTAGAATACTGGCCACGAACACCACAATGGCGATCGGATACATCCCATGCTGCATCAGCTGAATGACGCCTGACATGATGGTCGAGGGATCGCCTTGCCCCAATGAGCTGACGGTCATGATCGGCAACATATTGGCAGGGATATACAAAATGGCGGCGGTCACCAGCAATGCCCACGTGCGCTTCATGCTATCGGGGCGACGAGGGTGTACCTGGGCTCCGCAGCGAGAGCACCTCAGCTCGTCATTGTCCGGTTCAGCTTTGTTGAGTTCATGGCATTCCGCACAAATCAGAATCCCTGCATCAATCGCCCGCATCTGCATCTTCCCCTGATAACGCCTGCCAAATCTGGTGGGGTGACATGGCCACTTCAAGCCAGACCTGAATCAACAACAAGCCGATGAAACATACCAGCCCCAAGCCCAGAGTCAGCTCAGCGAGGTCGGAAAGCTTGACCAGCGCGACCAGCACGCCCATGAGATATACCTCAAGCATGCCCCAGTCACGAAGGTGATGGTAAATACGGTAGAGCAGCAGGCCAAAGCTCCGGCCAACATTCAAACGAATACTTAACAAAACAGCCAACTGACAGAGCAATTTGAGTAACGGGATACCCATGCTGCACAGAAACACCACCGCTGCGACGCCTTGCATCCCGGTATCGAATAATCCCAGCACGCCCGTCCAAACCGTGTCTTCCGAGGTTTGGCCCAGTAGATTGAGATGCATGATGGGCAAAAAGTTCGCGGGGATGTATAGCAATAATGCCGCGATCACTAATGCCAGGCTGCGCTGAACGACATTGTGCCTTTGGGCATAGAGCTCGTAGCCACAGCGCACGCACTGAGCTTTTTCGCCGCGGGACAACACGGGCTTGCGCATGAGCAGATCGCATTCATGACAAGCCACCAAATCATCGAGCGGCAACTCATCTAGCGGCACCTGGGTCAGGCCGCTGGAGTTGGCTTGATCGGGCATAGAACTGGAGACTCAAAGACGAAAGGATAGCGGCCCATTCTAGTGGTCTACCCAAAAAATAGCCGCGCAAATTTGGCACCGCATGCGAGTACAGGTTCCCGATGCCTTCGGACTGGAGTTTTTCGATGGGAGGATGTTTTCCTGGCGCACAAACAAAACCCCTGTCTGCATAAGCAGACAGGGGTTTCGGAATTTAATCTTGACGATGACCTAC
>NZ_LT607424.1:31596-179712 GCF_900095225.1 Pseudomonas sp. UMAB-08 | reverse complement strand
TCTGCGCAAAGAAGCTTTGGCGAATGACCTGCACGTGGCCCATTTGCGTCAGGTACAAGCGCGACATCGGCAAGCTGCGGCCGTCGATGCTGCGCAAGCGGTAGTTGCCCGCAGTGCCACTGACGAAGGGCCGCATGTAGGTGTCAAAGAACCGATCCGCCACGCCCTGCGCTTTGAAGAACTCGCGGAAATCGCTGATGGCGACGTCGCTGGTGCTGTGGGCATTGAACGGGTAGCGCTGGTGCAGGCCCTTGCTGTAGAACGCATGCAGTTCGCTCTGATAACGCTGATTCAGGTACTGATAGGCATCGTTGAGCACCAGCATCCAGGTGTCTTCGGCCAGCACGTCCAGCCAGCCACTGACGGGGCGTGGCAAGCGGCTGGTTGCACCGCGCAGGCTGTTCAGCGCATCACGCTGGCCGTTCATGCGCAGTTTCGCCATTTCGTAAGCCGCCTGTTCCGGCTGACTGGAACGCGCCAGGCTCGCGACCTGTAATTGCAGGTCGTTGAGCGCTTGCAAGGTCGGCATCAGCTCTGCCGCCGGACCGTTGTTGGCGTCCAGCAGTTGATGCAGCGGTTCGAAACGACGCTGCATGGATTTCTTTGCAGTGTCCGGCAGACTTTTGGCGAGTGCGCCTTGCGCCTTACCCGCTGCCGCAGCGGCGACTTTACCTACAGCGCCTAATTTGCCGCCCGCATCGCCGACCGCTTCGGCCAGTTGCTCGGTACTTTCGCTGAGGTCCGGGAAACGGGTGTTGTCGCGCACTTCCACCAACAGTTGCAGCAGCGGTGAATTGGCGGCGGTCAGGCCGGCGAGCTGGCTAGCGCCCTCACCCGCGCTGCTGAACGGTTGCAAGCCCAACTGGCCGATGGCTTCGCCCCAATGGTTGGCGTAGTCGCGGAAATACAGCTGCTCCAGCTCGACCATCAAGCGGCGCAAGTCCATGCCGCTGATGCCGGTGCTTTCACCCAGTACCCAGTTATCACGCAGGATTTCGTTCACCAGACTCGCACCCTGGGTGGTGAAAAATTGCTGAGAACCGCGTTGGGTATAGAAGCCAGGAATCAGGTAATCGGTGCCGCTGAACAACGCGCCTTGTGGGCCGAGGTGCTGGCTGAGGCGGTATTCCGGCAAGCTGTTGGCTTGTTCACGCAGGGCGCGATACACCACGGCGGATTGCGATTCGGCCCTCAGGACCTGACGTGCCTGGGCCACCAAACCATCGTTAAGTGGATAGACAAACCCGTGTGTGAGCAGACGATTGAAATGCTCGTTCAAGCCGTTCTGCACCGGGGTGTTGCCGATGTAGCGCAGCGACCAATCGGCTGCGACCCACTCCTTGAGCCAGGTCGAATCCCGGCGCTCGGTGAGGTTGAGCATCAGGTAGGCGCGCAGGCTGCCCAAGAGCCGCTCGCGATCATTCATGTTGGCGCGCACATGCGCTTCAAGGGTGCGGGCGACGCGTGGCAACAGTTGTTCTTTCAATTCACGCTGATAAGCATCGTCGAGCACCGGGTAACTCGGCTCGCCCTGATAAAGCCCGTTGCGTTCATGCAACTGCACATCACTGAGCGCAGGGAATACGCGGCTTGCGGCGTAGCCCGTGTCCAACAGCTGAAGCGCGGCCATGGCGTCATCTTGAGGCGCCAACTCGGCGTGCTGTTTGGTCAGGTTTTGCGCGAACTCACGCAGTTGCTCAAGACGGCTGTGGTTGGCAGAAAAGCCAAGGGCCCAGAGCAGGCCGAACACTCCCAGTGCAGAAAATGCCATCACGTACAACGCACGCTGCCCCCAATGGATACGGCGGCGCTCGCGCTTGTTGAGGCCCGCAAGTTCAGCTTCGGGGAAGATCACGTGGCTTAGCAGGTGATTGATGAAGCGGGCCGAGCCGGTGAACATCGGAAGGGCGGCTTCGCTTTTTTCAGCGCCCTTGAGCGGGACGCCTGACTGAGTGGCGCTGGTCAGGTAGAAGCCGCGAAGTCGGCTGGCACTTTGGTAGCGATTACCGCCCAATGTGTCGTTCACGAACTGGCACAAGCCTGGGCCAATCGCGCCCAACTTATGCGGGAAATCGAGAATAACGGCACTTCTCTCCGGCATGCGCTCCTGATGCATGCGCGGGATCACCTGGCTGTTGAGGCGTTGCAGCAACACTTCAAATTCCTGGCGCAATACCCTGAGATCATTGCCGTTCTGATCATCGGCAAAGCTTGCACCCAATACCTGATCGCTCTCCTGTTTTGTGAGCTGATCGAAAAACTCCTCGAAGCCCTCAATCTCATCAGTTTTGCTCAGCACCAGGTACACCGGCAGATCAACGCGTAACTGCTGACGAATATCCTTCAAGCGGTCGCGCAATGTCAGTGAGAGGTGTTTTAGATCATCCTGCCTGTCGGTTTTTTTGCGACCCAACAGCTCGGCTGGAACCGTAATAATGACCCCATTGAGCGGTCGGTTTCGACGCCGCGTGCGCAGCAGGCTGAGGAGGGTTTTCCAGGTGTGTCGATCGGCATCGTCCTTCGAATCCAGAACGGACCCACCGGTATCAATCAACACACCCTGTTCGCCGAAGTACCATTCGTAAAACGTTGGGCTCGGCTCTGCCTTGGTGTCGACGTCGTTGAGTGGAAACGCCAGACCCGAGCGCTTCAGCAGGCTGCTCTTGCCGCTCTGCTCCGGGCCGATCAACAAATACCACGGCAACTCGTTGCGCCAGCGCTCGCTGCGTCCGCGATACAGGCTGGCGGTTTTCAGGGTGCGAAGCGCTTTTTTGAACAGTTTGCGCAGGCGCTTATTTTTATCCGCGATGTCCTGCTCACGCTGCTGTCGGGCTTTGCCGTCTTCGCTTCCTTCGGCCTCCTGTTTACGCTGAGTGCTCCGCCAGCTTTCATAAACGACGAACAAACCCCACGCCAGACACAACGCGCTGATGCTCAGTAATCGAGCGCTCGCGTCTTCCCAGAACTTGTAATCGTCAACGGCCAGCAGCGGCCCCAAAAACCACACCGCAAGCGCGGCCAACAGCACCAGCAGCAGCGTCCAGACCCAGGTCTTTCCGAGGAAGGTCGCCAGCTTTTTAAAGAGTATTTTCATCGTGCATCCCTGTCCTGCAACGGCGATTGAGTCATTGCCGCATCAAGCTGACGGTAAGGTTCAAGAACGGTCTCGCGCTGTTCGCTCAGTACCCAGGCGAACCCGGAATACATGACCGCCAGACACATCAGGGTGAACAGGAGGACCAACCACCACGGGACGATGCGCACCAGATTCCGGCGCTTGTCCTGAAGGCCATGCCAATGGGGTGACAGCTCACGCGGGACGTCGCCGCGCAGGTGGCGAATGGTTCGGTAAACGCCATCGCGGATGTCTTCCAACTCGGCCTTTTCCTGGCCATCGACGCCGTATTTACCCCTGAATCCCAATGCCATACACAGGTACATCAGTTCAAGCAGGTGCAGGTGTTTGATCGGATTCATGCTATGGCTCGTCAATATCTCAAAGAACGTTTCACCTCCGGAGGTTTTATGATGTAGCGCGTTCAACAGCGTATTCTTGGACCAATTACTGGCCTTGCTCGCTTCGGTTTGCAGCACTGCTTCATCGACAAAGGTACAGAGCACATAGGACGCGTCATTCAGCAGATGACGCTCGGCGCCGAGCTTTTCCGCATGTGCTTGATACGCCCTTAGGTCAGTCAACAACGTGCTGTGCAGGATTTCGAGGTTGGCCTTCTTGTCGAGGTTTTTGAGCCCCGCAACGGCCGACAGCGCATGAGCGGCTGCGGCGACCAGCGGGTTGATACTCGCGCTGTAGGTGTCGAGCGAATGGCTTTGGGCGGATTGGTTTTTTTGGGCTTCCAGATCCTGGGCCCGGGTCGAAGCTGTCGCTCCCGTCAGAGGCTCCATGCCGGGCCCTGGGCCAGATCCACCGTTGTAAACAGTTAAATCATCCGCGCCGAGTTGTTTATCTGTCGTTAGATCACTCATTTCTTGATCGCCCAAAAATCGAGTTCAAGGGCTGCGATTTCGCTGGACACATGGAACGCAAAACCACCGGATTTCTTCAGTTGCGCCGATTCCTCGGTGTCCAGATCAAGAATGAAATAGGCCTTGTCGGCATGAAACGCGAGTTCCCGGGGGGCGACGGGCAGCGGTCTGAGCTTGAAGCCCGGCAGGTGTAGATTGACCAGATTGCGGATGGTTTCGACCGTGCCGATCTTGAGCTGGGCAGGCAGGCGATTGCGCAGTTCTTCAGCCGTGCAATGGGCGCTGGCTACCAGCACGAAGGTCGAGCTGTCGAAATGTTGATGGTCGGCGATTATCGCGACCTGAACACCGTAATCGCGGGCAGTGATCGGCAGCGGCGTCGCATGTTCTTCAAGCACCATCGCCATCAATTGGCGGAAAACATTCAACAGGGCTTCAAAGCTCAGGCTCAGATCGCTGTGTCTATAGTTGAGCGTCACGGGTACGCGCCTGTTAGCGCTGGCGAAAGTCGATAACTCACCCACCACCGTCAGTAGCGTGCGGTACAACTCCTCGGGGTGAACGTGTTGCAGATCTTTGTAATGAAGCAGGATCAACTGCGTGCGATTCATCATCTGCATCAGCATGAAATCACCCACCTCAGAGCCACCCATCTTGCCGTTGGAGCTCAGGCGCTCGGCCAAGGCCGCACAACGGGTGTCCACCAACCGGATCACTTCGTCCAAACGTCTCAGCAAATACTTCGAAGCCTTCGAATGAATGACCGTCGGTGAGTAACTGTCATTCATCGTGACCCCGCCATCCTCCGTGCAATCAGTGATCTCCCCCACCTTCAGCGTCACAAAGACCTGATCGCTCTGTTGCTCGCCCAGCAGCAAACAAAAATTCGGTCGGCCGCAGTGCACCTGACTTTCAATGCCCTCCCCGGCATTTGAATTGGCAATCGACTTGTCGTAGATGGTGTAGCGCGCCAGCACGTCTTTATCTTTCTCCTCTCGGGCTTCGATGTAGTTGCCCGTCATCAGTGGCAGCCCGAGGTAGACCGAGGTTTTGCCGATGTTGTGCGGCACTTGCACCATCAACGGCTCGATAAGACCCTCCAGGTTAAACAAGCTTCCGTCGGGGAGAATGCCGCTTGCGCGACTGAGTACCAGCTTGCCGATTTTTAAAGGTTCTACCTCGATCTCCAGCTCAAGAAACCCCCACATGTAACGCCCCAGCAACTGGGTGCGGGTTTTCATCTGGTTATCGTAATAACGGTCGTTGTGCTGGAAGTGTTGCGGGCGCAGAAGCATGCCTTCGCGCCAAATCACTTTATGGGCGTTCATGGTCAGTCTCCTGCCGTGGCGAGTGGATTAAGCGCGTTGTGGATACCGGCCTGATCCAGGCGCAGCTCGGCGTAGGTCCGCTCGGTCGGCGACAGCTGGATCACATAGCGCCATTTGGTTTCTGGCAGGTCACGATAGGCCGCCAGCACGCCGACATAGCGGCTGCCGCTGTCGACGCTGAGCTTGAGGTCGAGGCTTTCGCCCGGCCGTAACTCCAGCTCTTCACTGGCCACCCAATCGGGCGCCAACGATTCCTTGGGCCGTTCATACAAGCTGAAAAAATCGCCATTTTCGAACGCCACCGGGTTCTTCAACTCCAGCAAGCGCAGCACAATCGGCGAAGGTCGACCGTGGAGGTCGGGGTTGAGTCGGTCGCTGGCCGTCAGCTTCAAATCGAGCTTGGTCAGTTTGGAATACGGCGACAGCGTCGAGCACCCCGCCAGCAGCAACAGGATGGCGATGGCGCCCAGGGTTTTGAAACGGGACATATTCAAGCCGGACATCTGCATCATCCTTGGTAATCGGTGTGGAGGCTGTCGACCAGCCGGACCTGTTCTTCGTAGGCGTGGGCAAAGTCGCGCGCCAGCAGGCGTTCGCTCCAGTCATCGTCCTGGCTCAATGCCTGGTGATAACGGCCATACGCGCGCCACTGGCTGCCAGCAGTTGCAAACAGCGGGTTGTGTCCATCACGTTCGAAACGCAGGGTCAGGTGCTGCGGCGCGAAATGCTCCAGAGTGCTGCGCAGGGCCGCGCGGCTGGCGCTGAGCAAGGCCACCTGGTGCGCTTGCAGGTCATGGAACGTCCTGCTGATCGCCTGTTCCGCGCTTAACTGAGGTTTGCTGGCGAGCAGCAAACTGTTCACGGCTTCGCTGGCGCTCACGGCATGCTTGAGCGGGTTTTTGTGGATGTACTGCCCAGTGGTCAGTGCCAGGCGCAGTTCGTTTTTCAGCTCACTGCGGGTGCGCAAACTCTGCTGCAAGCCACCGATGCACTGTTTGAACAAACGGGCGGTGTTGACCGCCAAGGCTTCTCTGCCCTCAGGGTCCAGATCGTCGATGTCGATGCCTAGCGCCTGGGCAAATTGTTGCCAGAACACTTCGCCCTGATGTGCGGGGGGTGCCGGTGGCGGCTCGGGGATGGGCTCAGCAGTTGGCGTCGGCGCCACCAACGTAGGGGTCCGCACGTGCTCCCTCTCGATGGGCGCGTAGTCCGCGCACTGCTGCGATTCTGGCGCAGGCATGCTCGAAGCGAAGGGTTGATCCACAGAAGCCATTGGCATCTGCCCGAAATAGGCATCCTCGGGAATGGTCATCCGGTTGCCCGAGGGTGGTGTCGGAGTGCTGACCTCGGCGGCAGGCTCGACGGAATCGCGCAGCACCTGCGCCCGGACTTCAAAGCGGCCCATCTGATACACACCACCGTCTACGATGCGCAGCTCATCCCCGCGCGTCATCCGCTCGCCAGTGGTGTTGTCCCAGGTACCATTGGTGCTGAGATCGGTCAGGCAAAAATGGCTGCCGCAATAGCTGACCAGCGCGTGTCGGCGAGACACTTGGCTGGTGGAGTCGATAATCAGCCAGTCGGCGTTCCCTCTGCGGCCAATCGAACCGCCCGCCACCGTGAACACTTTGCGGTTCACCTGCGAAGGGTCCGACTGTTCGCTGTTTAGTATTTCCAGAACCAGTTCCATCGTGCTGCTCTCCTTGCGGTCACTTGCCGCGATTGACCACATGCGGGTCACCCAGGGGACGATAGGTGTCGTCGTTGAATTTGTAGTTGCCGCTACAGCCGCCAAGGGCGCTTGAAATGAGCAGCGCCAGCAAGACAGCCGGCCAGTGACGAACGGACATCAGAGGGTCTCCATGAGTGAGTGCAGGCAATGCTGCAAGGAACGGGATGGGTGCAAAAACGGGATCGACATGCGCGGCTCAACTCCCCACATCGCAAGCGCGGATATTCAAACGAGCCATGCGATACAGCAGGGTGCGACGTGGCAGTCCCAATTGGCGGGCGGCGATGGTTTGATTGCCATCGGTCTTGCGCAGGCAATCGAGCAACAGACCGCGTTCGATCTGCCCCAGGCGTGCGCGCAGGTTCAGCCCACCGTCAGCCGGCTCTGGCGCACGCCGCAGGGCAAAGTGCTCGGGCAGTAACTCATCGCCTTCGCACAGCAGAATGGCGCGCTCGACGAGCCCCTTCAGTTCGCGGACATTGCCGGGGAAGGCGTAGCCGCACAGGTGGTCGAGCGCGGCGTCGGACCAGTCCAACTGATCGAGCTTGAGAAAGGTGCAGGCCTGACGGGCGAAATGCCGCGCAAGGTCCAACGCGTCACCGCCACGGTCCCGAAGCGCTGGCAGCTCGATGGGAAATTGCGCCAAGCGGTAATACAGGTCTTCGCGAAAGCGACCATCGGCCACCCGGGCAATAAGGTCGCAATGAGTCGCGGCGATGATGCGCACGTCGATTTTGTGCGTGTCGTTGGAACCCAACGGGCGGATCTCGCCTTCTTGCAGCACACGCAAAAGCTTCGCTTGCAGCGACAGGGGCATGTCGCCAATCTCATCGAGCAACAGGGTCCCGCCATCAGCCGCATCGAACAGGCCCACGCGGTCACGGTCAGCACCGGTGAAAGCACCTTTGCGGTAACCGAACAGCTCGCTTTCCAGCAAGCTCTCAGGAAACGCCGCGCAATTCTGCACAATGAATGCTTTGGAACTCCGCGACCCGCTGTCATGAATAGCGCGCGCCACGACCTCCTTGCCGGTGCCGGTTTCGCCCATGAGCAGCACGGTATAAGGGTTGTTCAGCACCTTGCTGATCAGCTTGCAGGTCTGGCGCATGGCCGGACTTTTACCGATCAGTCCGAAGCCACTGGCGACCGGCACCACGTCGACCGACGAAGGCGACGCGCCGGGTGATCGGCGCGATGGCTGCAGCAGGCGCATCTGCCCGAGGGCGAACGAACCCAGTTGCCCCAGCGAATCGGCGAATCCCGCGAGTTCGCGATGGTCACGACTCGCGCAGACCAACAAACCACGGACGGCCTTGTGTTGATCGAGCAGTGGCACGCACAGCAGTGATTTCCAAGGCTTTGCGCCCGGTGGCAGAAAACCGGTCTCGTGCAGGCTGGCATTCAACTCGCACAGGCTGAGCACTTTGTTTTGGCACAGCGCGTATTGCAGCAGCTGCTCGCCATCGTAATCCGCAGGCAGGCTTGTGGCGGCTCTTGGCTGTAAAAGTCCCTGCCAATATTCGGCATTCAGAACGAGCCGGGTATGCGTGGCATCCAGCAGATACAACTGACTGAGTTCACACGCGCTGAGCTCGGCGGACGCACGCACGAAATCGCCCAGCAAGGTCGCCCCATCGTCAGCCCGGGACAGCTGGGTAAACTGCGCCAACAGCGCCTGAGCGAAACGCAAGGGTTGCGGCACCTATGTGAACATCACGCCCACCTCACGCAAACTCGCACACGACAGCACCGTGACCATCGAGGGTCGCGTGCACCCGCTTGAGTGATTCCCCTGCGGCCATGGCGTCGAGCAGGCGGTCGGCAATCAATGGCAGCACGTGGGAATCGAGCAAGTAGTCGATCAGGCGCGCGCCACTGTCGCTCTGGGTACAGCGCTCGGCCAGATGATCGACCAGCGCCTGACAGTGGCTGAAATCCAGTCGGCGTCGCGTCAGACGCTCGGCCAGACGTTGCAGCTTGATCTCGATCAGTTCGCGCAATACCGGGCCACTGACCGGGTAGTAAGGCACCACTCGCATCCGCGCCAGCAGTGCCGGTTTGAAGTGCTGGCTGAGCACCGGGCGAATCGCCTCTTCCAGCGCTTCGGCAGTGGGACGATTGCCGTTGCTGCAGAGCGCATTGATACGCTCGCTGGCCAGGTTCGAGGTCATCAGGATCAACGTGTTGCGGAAGTCGATTTCACGCCCCTCGCCATCATTGGCGATGCCCTTGTCGAATATTTGGTAAAACAGATTCAGGACGTCGGGATCGGCTTTTTCGACCTCGTCGAGCAGCACCACCGAGTACGGCTTCTGCCGAACGGCTTCGGTTAGCATGCCGCCTTCGCCATAACCGACATAGCCAGGTGGCGCACCGATCAAGCGGGAAACGGTGTGTTTCTCCTGAAATTCAGACATGTTGATGGTGGTGAGAAAACGCTCACCGCCGTATAGCAGGTCCGCCAGCACCAGCGCGGTTTCGGTTTTACCCACGCCGCTAGGACCGACCAACAGGAAGACCCCGACCGGTGCATCCGGTTTGTTCAGCCCGGCTGCGGTAGCGCGCATCGAACGATCCAGTGCATGCACCGCCTGCTCTTGCCCCCGAATCCGCGCGCGCAAATCGGTGGCAAAGCTGGCAACCCTGGCGTTGTGTTCACGCGCCAGCTGCGCCAAAGGCACGCCCGTCCAGGCGCTGATCACTTCGGCAACCTGGCGCGGGCACACCTCAAAACTCACCAGTCGTTCCAGCGCTTGCGCCTCAATCAGCGTGCGATGGGTTGCCTGCAATTCGGCTTCGAGGGCCGCTATACCGGAGGCTGCATCCTCAGTGGTTGCACCGACGTCATCGCTTTCCACGGCACGCGCCAGCGCCAACTGCTGACGCAACTCAAGCAGGCGCTCAGCGAGTTGCCGTTGTTCGCCCCAGTTTTTTTCCAGCGCTTGTTGTTCGTGCTCGGCCTCTTCAAGGCGCTCTTCCAATACGCTCAGTGCGTCTTGATCAATCAGCAGTCCTGCCTCGGCATCGCGACGCAACGCAATGCGTTGGCGCCCTCCTTCGGCCAACTCGCTGCGCACCTTCTCCAGACATTCCGGCGCGGCGGCGAGGCTGATGCGCACCCTGGCACACGCGGTGTCGAGCACATCAACAGCCTTGTCCGGCAGCAGTCGTCCCGAGAGATAACGCGCCGACAATTCGGCCGCAGCCACGACCGCATCGTCACGCAGATAGATGCCGTGGCTCTTTTCATAAATCGGCGCCAGGCCACGCAGAATAGTGATTGCCTCACTGACCGTCGGCTCATGCAGCCGTACCGGCTGGAAACGTCGCGCCAATGCCGGGTCTTTTTCAAAATACTTTTTGTACTCGGCCCAGGTGGTCGCGGCGATGGTGCGTAACTCACCACGGGCCAGCGCCGGCTTGAGCAGGTTAGCGGCATCCGAGCCTCCCGCCTGGCCTCCCGCGCCGATCAAGGTGTGGGCCTCATCAATAAACAGGGTGATCGGTTTGGGTGATGCTTTGACTTCATCAATCACGCCTTTCAAGCGCCGTTCGAACTCACCTTTGACGCTGGCACCGGCTTGCAGCAAGCCCATGTCCAGCGACAGCAATTCGACGCCCTTGAGGGCCTGCGGCACTTCGCCCCGCGCAATGCGCAAGGCCAGCCCTTCAACGATGGCGGTTTTGCCGACCCCCGCTTCACCCACCACAATGGGGTTGTTTTTCCGCCGACGAGCCAGGATATCGATCATCTGGCGAATAGCCCCATCACGGCACAACACCGGATCGAGCTTGCCGTCACGGGCTTGCTGAGTCAGGTTGTGAGTGAAGCGTGCAAGCAGTGACTCACCTGTTACGGCGGGTTTACCGGCGGCGTCCGGCTCGGCTTTTTCTGACAACGCAAAGTCCCGCAGGCGATCACCGTCCAACGTGGCCAGCAGTGCCTGATAACGACTGCCGGCATAACGCATCGGGTTACGCAGCAGTGCCAGAATCAACGCGGCCTGCTCCACTTGGCTCTGGCCCAGCTCCAGATTGGCAACCAGTAAGGCGTCTTGCAGCCATTGCACCAATTCGGGCGCAAACACTGGATTGCGCGAAGCGCTGTGCTCGACTCGCGGTTGCAATGCAGCAGCCAGCTCACCGGCATCGACCTGTGCGTCCAACAGTGCCCGCGCCAACAACCCCTGCGGCCGTTCAAGCAGCGCCAGCAGCAGGTCTTCGACCAGAATCATGCTGCCGCCACGGGCCACACAACGCTCGGCAGAACCTTCCAGATCGCGGCGGGTTTCGGCGTCCAACGCCTGGATAAGTTGTTGCAGGTCTACGTTGATCATAATCAGGCGTCCTTAATGAATTTTGCTGCCGAGGGTGACGATGCCGTCGGCGCGTTCGCGTCCTAGCCAGCTGGTCCAGCCAAGACGGCAGTCGTTCTGCGGGTCGAGGCGTAGCTCACGAATTTCTTCATGACGCAGTACCAGTCGAATGTCGTAATCAAGCGGGTCTCGCAGGGTGAAACGCACCAGCGCGCATAACGGCTGGTAGCCAGTGCCAATGGGGAGAAAGTCGTGAAAGCTCTGCCAACTCAGTTCACGGACGTGCACGCGAAACTTGCCGCCGCAATCGCGCACTCGCTCGCCCAGCACAAGGTCCTCGCCCAGTCGGTTATTGGCGGCGCCAAGACGATTGCGTTGCTCTTCACGAATCCGCACGGTGCGCTCGACGCACTGTTCAATGACCAGCTCGGCGTGCTTGAAGTAGTAACGCAGCACGGACTCAATCAGCGCCGCCGAATGAGCACGCAGGCTGAGCAAGCCCAAGTAAGGCAATAACCGATTCCAGTTCAGCTCCTCGGCCTCGCGAATGGCCTCACCACCCAGCCCGATCAAGGCGAACAGCTGTGCCGAAAACGGGTCCCGCGCCTTGCTTTCGAAACGCGCGTGATAGCGATATTTGCGCCAGATCGGTAGCAACAAACGTTGCAATCGATGATGAAAAAGGTCGAGGAAATCACGCGTCGAATTGCCTTCTTCGCGATCACCCAAGGCTTGCTCGCCATAGAAGGCTGGCAGCGGCGAAGCCGACCCCATCAGGCTGACCAGGTTAAGACGCAGGCGTGCCCGCATTACCCCGTGCTCTTCAAAGAACTGCACGCGGTCGATATCGCTGCCAGGAAAACCAAAACTTGGGCTGGCCTGAAATTCCAGCAGGTCATACAACTGCTCGTCATTCATCGGGGCATTGGATTGACGCAGCCGTTCCATGATCTGTGGCACCGCCTGGAAGATCGAATACTCGCGTATGGCCTTGCTTAACCCGCTTAAAGCAAGGGCTGCTGGCCCATTCGTGGCGTCCATTGGTACTCCTCTCCCTGTGTGCTTTTCACGTGCAGTTCGTGATACGAATTGAGGCTGGCGTAGAGCGCGAAGAACTCGTTGAGCACCGATGCGAAGAGGAACATGTCGCCTTCGCCAACGTAGCCTTTAGGATCCATGACCAGTTCCGTGCGCAAACCGCGCAGAGGCAAGCCGCGGTGTAGACGGTCAACGGGTTGGTGGCTGATTGACTTCAAACCGTTAAGGCGGGTTTTGCTGGCGTTACGTGCCTGTTGGTCGTAATAGCGCGGCAGGTCGTAGGTTTCGAGAATCACCTTGAGCGCATTGACGTTGACGAGGGACACGTAGTTCAGCGACATGTTGCTGATCAACTTCCACAAGAAGTCGCTGTCCAGGGGCGGTGGATAACTCGACGTCGGGCTGAGGATATTGCGAAAAGTCAGGGACTCACGCGCGCCCGGCGCCGCCACGCAGATATCCCCACTCTTAAGCCGACGCGGCAAATTCTGATTGGTGCAGGTCAGCTCGATGGACACTGTGTCAGAGCAGTCCGAGCCCTGAACGCCAAAGCTCAGGAAAGTGTCCAGCCCCTCGTGCAGCAATGATTGACGCTGCCTGACGCTGTAATGCGGACGGGCCTGTAGCACATCGAAGCTGGGGTCGTGCTCGAAGGACTCGAAGGGCACGAACACCTTCGCATCAGCTTCGCCTTTGTGACTGGCGCTCACGCGATCAACGGAAAACACACCATAGTTCCCCCGATTCTTTTCATCGGGTAGCAACAGGTACTCGTCTTCCCTGCCATCAAACCTGATCGGCGACGCATGGTGCTTGAACAGGTTGGCGATGGGCGTGCAATACAACTTCACGTTATTCAGCGTAGGGCGCTGGCGCTGCATGCCGTTTTTATTGATGGTGAACCGCAGCAGGACACCCCGCGCTTGCTTGAGTGTGGCCTCTGGCAAACCTCCGAGAACATCCAGCCCGGACAGGTCAACGAACAGAAACTTGTCCTGGAACGCGAAGTACTCCTGCAAATACCGATAACCGCGGAAGGTGTTCAGCGGGTAAGGAATCAATGCCTCATCTTCGGCAAATCCGACGGGCTGGACGTTTTCCCTCGGCAACATGAATGACAACGTGTCGTGACCCTCGCCTTTCATGTGCTCATGTTTAGCGTCCAGCGGAATCACCTCGATACTGTCGAGGTGGCGCAGCAGGCTGAGGTGAAGCGTTTGGCTGATGTAGGGTTCGCCCGCAAAATGCAGACGAAGACGGCTTAGCTCAAGCTCGCCAAGGTGCCCGTCACACGTCATATCCAGCCGCAGCGTCAGCAGGGCGCCGTCGCCATTTTCCGAATAGTTCAACGCGCCCAACTTCAGGGCCAATACCTCGGTGGCGTAGCACGTGCTGAAACCACACACCACGCCATCAAGCGCCAGGCTTTCAACATGCATATTGCGTTCAGCCAAGAGTGCCGGACCCGCCTGCTTCAATGGGTCGAACTGCAACATGCTGAACG
The DNA here is from genome assembly GCF_900095225.1 of Pseudomonas sp. UMAB-08. Classification (GTDB taxonomy): domain Bacteria; phylum Pseudomonadota; class Gammaproteobacteria; order Pseudomonadales; family Pseudomonadaceae; genus Aquipseudomonas. Next base: position 165,807 of record NZ_LT607424.1, on the reverse strand, counting down.
CCGGTAACGGCCGCATGTAGTTCGGCCACAACAGGTACATCAACGAATGGGTCAGCTCGGGCAGCTCATCATCGAGTTTCTGTCGCAGACGTCCGGTGAGAAACGCAAACCCCTCAAGCAGACGTTCCACATCTGGATCACGCCCGCTCTGCCCGAGAAAAGGCGCCAACGCCGGGTTACGCTCAGCGAAAGCGCCGCCCAACTGACGCAGTGCGTTCAGTTCGTTTTGGTAGTACTGATTAAACGACACGGGCGATAACCTTCCTGCACGCACACTGCGTGGTTGAGTTTTGCGGGTGCGACAGTGCCGCTTCAGATAAAAAATGTTCCACGTGGAACACATGCTTTCGCTGATAAAAAAGGAGACTTGCTACTTAACCGTGACCTGTCCATTGCTGTTCAGGCGCGCGGAAAAACTCACCCGGCGCTTGATGCCATTCACTTCAAGCAAGCCCTCAATAGTGAATGCCAGTCTTAAGGGGTCGTTCTCGTTCGGGAGAGAATGGACTTTCACATCGGCCAGGCGCGGCTCATACGCGTTCACGAAGCCCTCTATGGCCGAGCTGGCCTGACTCAAGGATTCATGCAGGCTCAAGCTCATATTGTTCAGGTCCGGCAGCCCGTAGTCGGGCAGCGTCTGCACGCTGCCCGCACGGGTACTGAGCATTTTTGCCAAGTGGGCAGCCACCGAGTCCATGGCGCAGTCCTCGCGACTTGATTCACTTCGCTTATGGGTGTCGCCGCCAAGGCGCTCGAAAAGGCTGCCGTATGCCGTCATGACGTCGCTCCGTTTACTCTTTGTCCAACTTGCCGACCAGCGACAAGGTGAAATCCGCCCCCATGTATTTGAAGTGCGGGCGCACGTTCAAGCTGACGCGGTACCAGCCAGGCTCGCCTTCAACGTCGCTCACGACGATTTTTGCGGCACGCAGCGGGCGGCGGCCACGGACTTCAGAGCTCGGGTTTTCCTGGTCTGCGACGTACTGACGAATCCATTTGTTCAACTCTTGCTCAAGGTCGGTACGTTCCTTCCAGGAGCCCAGTTGTTCGCGTTGCAGCACTTTGAGGTAATGCGCCAGACGATTGATGATGAACATGTAAGGCAGCTGGGTACCCAGTTTGTAATTCAGCTCCGCAGTTTTGTCTTCTTCACTGTTGCCAAAAAACTTCGGCTTCTGCACCGAACTGGCCGAGAAGAACGCAGCGTTGTCGCTACCCTTGCGCATGGTCAGGGAAATAAAGCCCTCTTCCGCCAACTCATATTCACGACGGTCAGAAACTAATACTTCAGTTGGAATCTTGGTTTCGATTTCACCCATGCTGTGGAAGTGATGCAGCGGCAGATCTTCGACCGCCCCCCCGCTCTGTGGACCGATGATGTTCGGGCACCAGCGGAACTTGGCGAAACTGTCGGTCAACTTGGTTGCAAATGTGTAGGCCGTGTTGCCCCACAGATAGTGTTCGTGACTGGTGGCGACATTTTCTTTGTAGACAAAGGTCTTCACCGGATTTTCTTCAGGGTCGTAAGGATTACGCAGCAGGAAGCGCGGCACCGTCAGGCCGACATAACGCGCGTCTTCCTGTTGACGGAAACTTTGCCATTTGGCGAATTGCGGACCGCCAAAGTGATCTTTAAGGTCTTTCAGATCGGGCAAGCCAGTAAAACTTTCCAGACCGAAAAACTTCGGACCCGCCGCCGCGATAAACGGCGCGTGCGCCATACATGCAATGCTGGAAACATACTGCATGGTTTTAACATCGGGCGAACTTGGCGAGAAGAAGTAGTTAGCGATGATTGCGCCGACGGGCTCGCCACCGAACTGACCGTATTCAGCGGTATAAACATGCTTGTAAAGACCCGACTGCATAACTTCCGGCGAGTCTTCAAAATCATCCAGCAGGTCTTGCTTGGAAACGTTAAGCACCTGGATCTTGATGTTTTCACGGAAGTTGGTGCGCTCAACCAACAGCAGCAGACCACGCCATGAAGCTTCCAGCGCCTGGAATTCAGCGTGGTGCAGAATCTCGTCCATCTGGCAGCTGAGCTTGGCATCGATCTCGGCGATCATGCGATCAACCATGGCTTTCTTTACAGGCTCGCCGTTGTTCTGCGGCTTGAGCAGCTCTTCGATGAAGGCCGATACACCGCGCTTGGCGATTAAGTACGCATCGTCATTGGGGCTGAGTCGGGTCTCGGCGATGATGCGGTCGAGAATGCCGCCTTCGAGTGTTTCAGTACTTTTTTGCTGTGCAGCTTTAGTGCTCATAGAGGTGGCTTCCTTTGCTGATGAGGTCTCAAGCGTCCGGCGATGCGGCGGCGTTCATGTTCAGTTCACCCAGAACACGGGCGCGCGCTTCATCGTCGGCGAGCACACCTTCGATAGCCTTTCGGAAGGCAGGCGCATTACCCAAGGGGCCTTTGAGGGCCACGAGCGCGTCCCGCAGGTCCATGAGCTTTTTCAACTCTGGAATCTGCTCAATCAGGTTGGCCGGCCCAAAATGTTTCATCGAGTTGACCTCGAGGTTGATCGCCAACTCATCGGGGCCGCCCTCCTCCTGAAGACGATTGGGTACGCTCAGCGTCAGGCGCAGTTTTTGGTTGGCCAGCACGTCGTCAAAGTTGTTTTTATCGATGCTGATCGGCTTGCGATCCTCAACTTTGCGTTCATCCGCTTGCTGGGTGAAATCACCCAGTACCAGCAGCTTCAGCGGCAGCTCGATTTCTTCTTGAGCATTGCCAAGCGCGGGCTTGAAAGTGACGTTGATGCGTTCTTTAGGGGCTACCGAGCCTTCTTTGGCCATGGTGTTTCTCCTTGCGGTTATGACCCGAGGGCCTAGGGAAGTACTACTTCAAGATCGAGGTGGCACAACCGGTGGTAAACATCTTCCTTGCGCTCTCGCACCACTTGGTTTTGCGGCAACAGTTCGCAGCAGCTATACAGGAGGTGCAGCACTTGCAGCGCAAGGTCGGGCTCCCAGGCATCAAGGCCTGCATCCCGTAATTGTTGATCGAGGGTCTCTAACTGGGTCTTGGCCAGCTCGTACTTCTTGGCCTGGTAACACAGCCGAGCGAGGCTCAATTGCCAGAAAAATCGCACCCTTCCACCATGGGCGCTCTGCAGGCCCTGCTTGAGAATCTGCACGGCTGCCTTGAGGCCATCACGGCGCAAAACGGGCAAAACGTCTTGCAATGCGTCTTCCCAGACGGCTTGACTGCTATCGCTCTGCGCCGTGCTGGGCGCATTGACAGCTTGCAGATGCACCAACACATGGGCACTGATCCAGCTACGCGTAGCGTCATCCGCAAACGGCACACCGTCGTGAAAGCGCAGGTCGACTATTCCTGGCAAGCGCTGCAGCAACAGCGAAAGCTGCACTTCAACTTCGCGCATGGCCAAATCGGCATTGAGCCGCTGCTGGCACTCCCACACCATGCGTTGACCGTCGAACCAGAACGGCGAGACGGCAAGGCTGGCCTCCAGATCCACGAGCAAATCGGCGTACTGCCCTTGATCCAGGCGCTCTTGATAGTTTTTCAGCCTGTCCGCAGGCAGCCCGCGCAAAACGGTGATGTGTTCGGCGTTGCGCTCCGGGAGCGCCTCAATCGTCAGCCATAGCAGGGTCCGATTAAGGCGCAAGGCACGCAGGTCGGTGGCTTTCTGGCGTAACCACCAGGCGCACAAAGGCCGCGCATTTTCCAGCTGCACGCGCAGGGCTTTTTGCGCATCCCTTTCATTGTCGATGGGCGAACCCGGGGTGAAGAGTTGAGTGGCCGCCTGCTTCACCTGAGCGAACACCGCACCCATCGCCCCTGGCTCAGGCTGGTTGTTCGCTGCGCGCTGCACCATGGCTGCCAGCCGTCGCCGGATCGGTAACAACAACGGGGCATCGTCGCCCAGGTGCAGCGTCAGCGCGGCATCCAGGCCCTCAAGGTGCTCCACCAGACGCCTGAACAGGGACAACTGTTCTTTGATCGGCACGCTCTCCGCCAACACCTGCTCAAGGCGCGGCAGCAACCAATTGAAGGCAGCGATACGGGTACGCGGTTTGAGCGGGTGCAGGAGCGCCCAGTGATCTTTGCAAAGGTGATGAAGCAGACCGAACCCTGCCAACAAGCCTGCAAACGAATCTTTTTGGTACAGGGCCCACGCCAGCCAAACCGCCACACGCAGGTCTTTGGAGTGATCACGCAAGATCAATTCGCTGTCATCGAGGACCTTTTGCCAGTCGATCTGGCTGTTCTCATGCAGTGAGTAGGCCTTGCCCAACTCAGTTTCCAATGCCTCGTATTCGTTGGAAAAGCGAATATCGTCCCCGGCGAAGTGCTCCTTGGAGACAGGCACTTTCGCGAGATCGAGGTAACGAGCAGACAACTCGCGTGAGTACGTCATCCGAGGCACGCCCCGTCTGCGCCACACGAAACGCGCATCGGTGCATGAATACCTACTAATGCAGGTGCGCTAAAACAACTCCATGAAGGCGCGCTGAGCACACTCCTTTTATCGCACACCATAATCAGCTACCTCGGACAATGGCGGCGATCTTAAGAGGCGACAGTTTCTGCGTATGTAGGAAAACTCCACCACACTCATACGGAAACGTCTGATGGAATGGTGACCGGTTTCTTACCTCCAACTTCGCACATTTAAGTTCGCAAAAGTCTGTAGGAAACTTCCTTCATGCGAATCTGAAACTGGAGTTTATTCAATGGCCTGAATGGCATTTAATAGGGCTTGTATGTTCTAGTCGCACCCATAGCTTTTGTGACTGTTATAAAATGACGTCATTATACTTATAACTATTACGGTGCACTTCTCGCACTTCGTGCAGCGCCTCTTTGAGCCGGGTGCGGCTTCTTCCCCTGTTCAACGTCAATTTCAGAAGCTGACTCAGGAAGCACTCGATGTTGTACAGCACTCGCTCGCCAGCACGACATCTCCCACATAAATGTTCGCATCATCGGCATAGCGCACGAAGCGATGACCCCGCCGTTCCAACTCTCGGTCGAGTTCGCCGAGCAGGATATTCGACAGCAACGGTGTCCCGCCGCCACATGCCACCACCGCCAAACTGGTTGTGCTTACGCGCAACGCGACATGCCTGGCGCATAATGAAAAAGCCCGCTAATGCGGGCTTTGTCAAAAGCAAAAAATTTTATCCACCTGTGGATAACTTATTCCACAGTCACCGATTTAGCGAGGTTACGCGGTTGGTCGACGTCGGTGCCTTTGAGTACGGCGACGTAGTAAGACAGCAGTTGCAGCGGGATGGTGTAGAGAATCGGCGCCAGGGTGTCGATGATGTGCGGCATGGCGATGACGTGGGTGCCTACGCCGTTGCTCATCCCGGCGTGCTCGTCAGCGAAGACGATCAATTCACCGCCGCGTGCGCGGACTTCTTGCAGGTTGGATTTGAGTTTTTCCAGCAGCTCGTTGTTGGGTGCGACGGTGACGACGGGCATGTCGCTGTCGACCAGCGCCAACGGACCGTGTTTGAGTTCGCCGGCCGGGTAGGCTTCCGCGTGGATGTAGGAGATCTCTTTGAGCTTGAGCGCACCTTCCATGGCCACCGGGAACTGCGCGCCACGGCCAAGGAACAGGGTGTGGTGCTTGTCGGCGAACAGCTCTGCGACTTTTTCGACGGTGCTGTCCATGGCCAGCGCTTCGCCCAGACGGGTCGGCAGGCGGCGCAGTTCTTCAACCAGTTCAGCTTCAACGCCGTCTTCGAGGGTGCCTTTGACCTGCCCAAGCGCCAGAGTCAGCAGCAGCAGGGCAACCAGTTGCGTGGTAAAGGCTTTGGTAGAGGCAACGCCGATTTCCGGACCGGCCTGGGTCAGCAGGGTCAGATCGGACTCACGCACCAGTGAGCTGATGCTGACGTTGCAAATGGCGAGGCTGGCGAGGAAGCCCAGCTCTTTGGCGTTACGCAAGGCAGCAAGGGTGTCGGCCGTTTCGCCCGACTGTGAGATCGACACGAATAGCGTGTCCGGTTGCACGACGACTTTGCGGTAGCGGAATTCGCTGGCAACTTCGACCTGGCATGGAATGCCGGCCAAACCTTCGAGCCAATAACGCGCCACCATACCGGCGTGGTAGCTGGTGCCGCAGGCAACGATTTGCACATTGCGCACTTTGGCGAACAATTCAGCCGCTTGCGGGCCGAACGCCTGTACCAACACCTGCTGCTGGCCAAGTCGACCTTCCAGGGTGCGCTGCACGACTTTAGGTTGTTCGTGAATTTCCTTGAGCATGAAGTGACGGAACTTGCCCTTGTCCGCCGCTTCGGCGTCTTCACGATATTGCACCACTTCACGCTCGACCGGCAGACCGTCAACGGCCCAGATCTGCACGCTGTCGCGGCGAATTTCGGCAATATCGCCTTCTTCCAGGTACATGAACCGGTCAGTTACTTGCCGTAGTGCAAGCTGATCGGATGCCAGGAAGTTCTCGCCCAGACCCAGACCGATCACCAACGGACTGCCACTGCGGGCAGCGAGTAAGCGGTCAGGCTGTTTGGCGCTGATCACGGCCAAACCGTAAGCACCGTGCAACTCCTTGACGGCGGCTTTCAGCGCGACGGTCAGGTCGCCACTGTCTTTAAACTTATGGTGCAGCAAGTGGACGATGACTTCGGTGTCGGTGTCCGACGTGAAGACGTAACCCAGCCCTTTCAAGCGCTCGCGCAGCGCTTCGTGGTTCTCGATGATACCGTTGTGCACGACCGCCAACTCATCAGCGGAGAAATGCGGGTGGGCATTGCGCTCGCACGGGGCGCCATGGGTTGCCCAGCGGGTATGAGCGATACCCAAACGGCCAACCAATGGCTCGCCAGCAAGGGCTTGCTCCAACTCAACGACCTTGCCCGAACGACGGCAACGCTCCAGTTTGCCGGCGTTGCTGAAAATAGCGACGCCTGCGCTGTCGTACCCACGGTACTCAAGGCGTTTCAGGCCTTCGAGCAAGATGGCAGTGATATTGCGCTCAGCAACGGCGCCGACGATTCCACACATGGTTCTCTCCTAGCAAACGGCGGCGCAAATCAAGGTTATGCCGCGGGCTTGAATCTGCTCGCGTGCCTCGGTGGGCAAGCGATCATCGGTAATAAGGGTATGGATGCTGCTCCAGGGCAGCTCCAGGTTAGGAATCTTGCGACCTACTTTGTCGGCTTCGACCATCACGACGACTTCGCGCGCGACCTCCGCCATGACCCTGCTCAAACCCAGCAGCTCGTTGAACGTCGTAGTCCCGCGGCTCAAATCAATGCCATCGGCGCCAATGAACAACTGATCAAAATCGTATGAGCGCAACACCTGCTCAGCAACCTGTCCCTGGAACGATTCGGAATGGGGATCCCAGGTGCCGCCGGTCATGAGCAGCACCGGTTCATGCTCAAGCTCGCTCAAGGCACTCGCGACATACAAAGAGTTGGTCATCACCACTAGCCCGGGCTGTCGGCCCAGCTCAGGAATCAGCGCGGCCGTGGTACTGCCACTGTCGACGATGATGCGTGCATGTTCGCGAATACAGGACGCCGCTACACGAGCGATGGCTTGCTTGTACTTGGACACGGGCTGGCTGTCGCTCATCAATTCCTGCGGCATGGTGACGGCACCGCCATAACGACGCAACAGCAAACCATTGTTTTCAAGCGCGGCAAGATCCTTTCGAATCGTCACCTCCGAGATCTCGAAGCGTTTTGCCAATTCGTCGACACTGACTTCGCCCTGCTCGTTGAGCAAGGCCAGAATATTGTGACGACGCTGGGGGGTATTACGTTTCGACATGGTAGTTTAAGTTTCGATTCGAAAGATAACGAAAGCAATCAAAACCTATTGGTGTATTTCCGTCAAGCTGAAAAAACTGTGGATAACTCTGCAGGTGCTGCCGAAGGCTGCGGTCACTCAGAAACCTGGCGTCGCGTTTGATTTTTTTAAGGTTGTTCCAACCTTATCGCAGCCTTCGGCAGCTCCTACAACGATATGGGTATGCCCACGCCTGTGGATAACTTCAGTCTTTCTTGATTTTTACGGGTCGCTTCCAGCCATCGATATTGCGCTGACGTGCACGGCCGATTGCCAACTGTTTTGCAGCAACGTCTTGAGTGATGGTGGAACCCGCCGCCGTGGTGGCGCCGGATGAGATATCCACAGGCGCGACCAGGGAGTTATTGGAACCGATGAATACGTCCTCACCCAGCACGGTCCTGAATTTGTTTGCGCCGTCGTAGTTACAGGTAATGGTGCCAGCGCCGATATTGGTGCGCGCTCCGACCTCGGCATCCCCCAGATAAGTCAAATGCCCAACCTTGGCGGCTTCACCCAGATGCGCGTTCTTGAGCTCGACAAAGTTACCCACATGCGCGCGCGCTTCCAGCACGCTACCTGGGCGAAGACGAGCAAAGGGACCAACATCGCTGCCCTCCCCCAAGACCGCGCCATCGATATGGCTGCTGGCTTTGATGACCGAGCCTTTGCGCAGGGTGCTGTTCTTGATCACGCAGTTCGGACCAATAACCACATCGTCTTCGATGAACACACGGCCTTCGAGGATCACGTTGATATCAATCAGAACGTCGCGCCCCACACTGACGTCGCCTCGCACGTCGAAACGTGCGGGATCACGCAAGGTCACCCCCAAAGACATCAAGCGCCGAGCCTCCCGTTGCTGGTAATGACGCTCCAGCTCGGCCAGTTGCTTGCGATCGTTGGCACCCTGGACTTCCATGGCATCGAGGGGCTGCTCAGTGGCAACCACCAGGCCATCATTCACGGCCATGGCAATGACGTCGGTCAGGTAATACTCGCCCTGTGCATTGTTGTTCGACAGGCGACCCAGCCAGTCTGCCAGTCGCTTGCCAGGCACCGCGAGAATACCGGTGTTGCCCTCAGTGATGGCTTTCTGCGCCTCGGTCGCATCCTTATGCTCGATGATCGCGCTGACACGCTGTTGCTCATCACGCACGATACGACCATAGCCGGTGGGATCGGCGAGATTGACCGTCAGCAACCCCAACTGCTCGGCGCTGACTTTTTTCAGCAGTCGTTGCAGGGTTTCCACTTCGATCAACGGCACGTCGCCATACAGGATCAGCACGTTCTCGGCGGTCAGCTCAGGCAGCGCCTGCGCAACAGCGTGACCGGTGCCCAGCTGCTTCTCCTGCAAAATGAAGTTCAGGTCATCTGCGGCCAGACGTTCACGAACGATATCGGCGCCATGACCGATCACCACATGGATGCTCTGTGGATTAAGTTGACGGGCGCTGTGGATAACATGGCCGAGCATGGAATCCCCGGCCACCGGATGAAGAACCTTGGGCAGCGCGGAACGCATGCGAGTGCCCTGGCCTGCGGCGAGAATAACGATATCGAGTGACATGACTGGCTACCAATCCTGGGTGGTCAGCGGCTGTGACCGGGGGGTGATTTTCAAAAAAAGAAAAAGGGTAGCCGAGGCTACCCTTTTTCTCAATCGCGCAGAAAGCCGACGGGATTAACCGCCAAATTTTTTGCGAATTTGCTGAATCGTGCGCAGCTGAGCTGCAGCCTCGGCCAGACGTGCGGCCGCAGAGCCATAATCGAAATCTGCGCCTCTTTCATGCAGCGCCTTCTCAGCAGCCTTAACAGCCAGCTGAGCGGAGGCTTCGTCCAGGTCGGCAGCACGTTGCACGGTGTCGGCAAGTACCTTGACCATGTTCGGCTGAACCTCGAGGAAACCGCCTGAGATGTAATACACCTCAGCTTCCCCGCCCTGTTTGATCAAGCGGATCGGACCTGGCTTCAGATCAGTGATCAGCGGCGCGTGGCCTGGAGCGATACCAATATCACCCAGGTTGCCGTGCGCAATCACCATCTCGACCAGACCGGAGAAAATCTCTCCTTCCGCGCTAACGATATCGCAATGGACTGTCATAGCCATTTGCTTGCCTCAACCTGATTAGCGCCCGTTGCCGGGCGCCGGGATTACAGTTTTTTGGCTTTCTCGATCGCTTCTTCGATGCCGCCTACCATGTAGAACGCTTGTTCTGGCAGGTGGTCGTAGTCACCGTTGAGGATGCCTTTGAAGCCAGCAATGGTGTCTTTCAGGGAAACGTATTTACCCGAAGCACCGGTGAAGACTTCAGCCACGAAGAACGGCTGCGACAAGAAGCGCTGGATCTTACGAGCACGGTTTACCAACTGCTTGTCGACTTCCGACAGCTCGTCCATACCCAGGATCGCAATGATGTCCTTCAGTTCTTTGTAACGCTGCAACACGTACTGAACGCCACGAGCGGTGTCGTAGTGATCCTGGCCGATAACGTTCGGGTCCAGCTGGCGCGAAGTCGAATCGAGTGGATCGACCGCTGGGTAGATACCCAGGGAGGCGATGTCACGGGACAGTACGACGGTGGCGTCCAAGTGGGCGAAGGTTGTCGCAGGCGACGGGTCAGTCAAGTCATCCGCAGGTACGTATACCGCTTGGATCGAGGTGATCGAACCGTTTTTGGTCGAAGTGATGCGCTCTTGCAGCGTGCCCATCTCTTCAGCCAGAGTCGGCTGGTAACCTACTGCAGAAGGCATACGGCCCAGCAGTGCGGATACTTCAGTACCGGCCAGCGTGTAACGATAGATGTTGTCGACGAACAACAGAACGTCGTTACCTTCGTCACGGAACTTCTCGGCCATGGTCAGGCCGGTCAGTGCTACGCGCAGACGGTTACCCGGCGGCTCGTTCATCTGACCGTATACCAGCGCCACTTTGTCGAGAACGCTGGAATCCTTCATCTCGTGGTAGAAGTCGTTACCCTCACGGGTACGCTCGCCCACACCAGCGAACACGGAATAACCGCTGTGTTCCATGGCGATGTTACGGATCAGTTCCATCATGTTTACGGTTTTGCCTACACCGGCACCACCGAACAAACCGACTTTACCGCCTTTGGCGAACGGGCAGATCAGGTCGATAACCTTGATGCCGGTTTCCAGCAGGTCGTTGCCGCCTGCCTGTTCCGCGAAAGTTGGCGCAGGACGGTGAATGCCCCAGCGCTCTTCGGTATCGATCGGACCCGCTTCGTCGATCGGGTTGCCCAGTACGTCCATGATCCGGCCCAGGGTCGCTTTACCGACCGGTACGGAGATGGCTGTGCCAGTGTCTTTGACTTCCAGACCGCGCTTCAAGCCCTCGGTGGAACCCATCGCAATGGTGCGGACCACGCCGTCGCCCAGCTGTTGCTGAACTTCCAGGGTGGTCCCGGCCGCGCTTTGTACCAACAGCGCGTTGTAGATGCTCGGTACGTTTTCGCGTGGGAATTCCACGTCGATCACGGCGCCGATGATTTGAACGATACGTCCGCTACTCATTAGCTGGATCCTCTGAATATTTGAACCGTTAAACCGCGGCAGCGCCGCCGACGATTTCCGAGATCTCTTGGGTGATCGCAGCCTGACGCGCCTTGTTGTAGACCAGTTGCAAATCGCTGATCAAATCACCGGCGTTATCAGTGGCGTTCTTCATTGCGATCATCCGCGCGGCTTGTTCAGCTGCGCTGTTCTCGACAACCGCCTGGTACACCTGCGACTCCACGTAGCGCACCATCAGGCCGTCAAGCAGCTCTTTGGCGTCGGGTTCGTAGAGATAGTCCCAGTGGTGCTTGAGTCCTTGATCCGGGGTTGCCACCAGCGGAATCAACTGCTCCACCGTTGGCTGTTGCGTCATGGTGTTGATGAACTTGTTGGATACCACGGACAGGCGATCAATACGGCCATCCAGGTAGGCATCCAGCATCACCTTGACGCTGCCGATCAAGTCATTGATCGACGGCTCTTCGCCCAAGTGGCTGATCGCAGCGACGACGTTACCGCCGAAGTTGCGGAAGAATGCCGCACCTTTGCTGCCGACCACGCACAGATCGATCTCTACGCCGTTTTCACGGTTTACCGCCATGTCCTTGACCAAAGCCTTGAACAGGTTGGTATTCAAGCCACCACACAGACCACGGTCACTGCTCACAACGACATAACCGACGCGCTTTACTTCGCGATCGATCATGAACGGGTGGCGGTATTCCGGGTTGGCGTTGGCCAGATGTCCGATTACCTGGCGGATGCGCTCCGCGTAAGGACGGCTAGCGGACATACGCATTTGAGCCTTGCGCATTTTGCTGACCGCCACTTTTTCCATGGCGCTGGTGATCTTTTGCGTGCTTTTGATGCTCGCAATCTTACTGCGAATCTCTTTTGCGCCTGCCATGTAACACCTATCAGGTTAGCAAGCGGGAGCCTCTCGGCCCCCGCTGCGGCTTACCAGGTTTGGGTGGCCTTGAACTTCTCGATACCGGCTTTGAGGCCAGCGTCGATTTCGTCATTGAAGTCACCCTTCACGTTGATCTTCGCCATCAAATCGGCGTGATCGCGGTTGAAGTAAGCAATCAGAGCCTGCTCGAAGCTGCCGATTTTTGGAATCTCGATGTCCACCAGGAAGCCACGTTCAGCGGCATACAGGGACAACGACATATCAGCGATAGACATCGGCGCGTATTGCTTCTGCTTCATCAGCTCGGTAACGCGCTGACCATGCTCAAGCTGCTTGCGAGTGGCTTCGTCCAGGTCAGAAGCGAACTGGGCGAATGCCGCCAGTTCACGGTACTGAGCCAGAGCGGTACGGATACCACCGGAAAGCTTCTTGATGATCTTGGTCTGAGCGGCACCACCCACACGGGATACCGAAACACCGGCGTTCACAGCAGGACGAATCCCGGAGTTGAACATGGCCGATTCCAGGAAGATCTGACCGTCGGTGATCGAAATCACGTTGGTCGGAACGAACGCGGAAACGTCGCCAGCCTGGGTTTCGATGATCGGCAGCGCGGTCAAGGAACCGGTTTTGCCGGTCACAGCACCGTTAGTGAACTTCTCTACGTATTCTACGGAAACACGCGATGCGCGCTCCAACAGACGGGAGTGGAGATAGAACACGTCGCCTGGGTAAGCTTCACGGCCTGGTGGACGACGAAGCAGCAGGGAAATCTGGCGGTAAGCCACTGCTTGCTTGGACAGATCGTCATAAACGATCAGCGCGTCTTCACCGCGGTCACGGAAGTATTCGCCCATGGTGCAGCCGGAGTACGGAGCAAGGAACTGCAACGCAGCAGATTCGGAAGCACTGGCAGCAACGACGATGGTGTTAGCCAACGCGCCGTTCTCTTCGAGTTTGCGAACCACGTTGGCGATGGTCGATTGTTTCTGACCAATTGCCACGTAGACGCAGAAGATGCCGCTGTTTTTCTGATTGATGATCGCATCGATCGCCAGAGCGGTTTTACCGATCTGACGGTCGCCGATGATCAGCTCACGCTGGCCACGGCCGACAGGGATCATGGCATCTACAGCCTTGTAGCCAGTCTGCACAGGCTGATCTACCGACTTACGCCAGATCACACCCGGAGCAACCTTCTCGACAGCGTCGGTGAGGACGTTGTTCAGAGGGCCTTTGCCGTCAACTGGGTTACCCAATGCGTCGACTACGCGACCCAGCAGTTCCGGACCAACCGGAACTTCAAGGATGCGGCCAGTGCACTTGGCGCTCATGCCTTCAGCCAGAGTCGTGTAAGCGCCCAATACCACAGCACCTACAGAGTCTTGCTCAAGGTTAAGCGCCATACCGAAGACGCCGCCCGGAAACTCGATCATCTCGCCGTACATTACGTCGGCCAGACCGTGAATCCGCACGATGCCGTCAGATACGCTGACGACAGTGCCTTCGTTACGGGCTTGGGAGGTTACATCGAGCTTGTCGATGCGACCCTTGATAATTTCACTTATTTCGGAAGGATTGAGTTGCTGCATTGCTCTGCTGCCCCTTCAAACTCAAGATTTCAATGCTTCGGCCAGTTGCGCGAGTTTGCCACGAACTGAGCCATCGATAACCAGGTCGCCGGCGCGGATGATGACACCACCTATAAGGGTGGCATCCTCCGCAGCGTGCAGGCGCACTTCCCGGCCGAGCCGTGCACTGAGAACCTTGGCGAGTTTGTCTTGCTGTTCTTCGTTCAATGCAAAAGCACTGGTGACGTCCACATCAACCGATTTTTCCTGCTCAGCCTTGTACAGGTCGAACAGTGCGGCGATCTCCGGCAATAGCGGGAGACGGTCATTTTCGGCAACGATGTGGATGAAATTTTGTACTTTGACATCAAACTTGTCGCCACACACTTCGATAAAAGTGGTGGCCTTATCTGCGCTCGTCAGTCGCGGGGCCTTGAGTACGCGCTGCATTGTGTCGTTTTGCGACACAGTTGCAGCCAAGCCTAGCATGGCTGACCAATTGGCCAGTTGCTGGTGGGCCTGGGCGTGCTCAAAGGCTGCCTTAGCGTAAGGTCGGGCCAACGTGGTCAGTTCTGCCATGATCGCCCTCGCTTAAATTTCAGCAGCCAGTTTATTAACCAGCTCCGCGTGCGCGTTTTGATCGATTGTGGCACCCAGGATCTTCTCGGCACCGTTGACTGCCAGGCTGCCCAATTGGGCGCGTAGCGCGTCTTTGACGCCGTTCAGTTCCTGCTCGATCTCGGTCCGAGCCTGAGCCTTCACACGGTCAGCTTCGACAACAGCCTGTTCACGGGCTTCGTCGACAATCTGATTACCGCGTTTCTTTGCTTGCTCAATGATTTCAGCTGCCTGAGCTTTAGCATCGCGCAGTTGCTGACCCACTTTATCTTGGGCCAACTCCAGGTCACGAGTTGCTCGGCTAGCAGCGTCCAATCCATCCGCGATCTTCTTCTGACGTTCGTGCAAAGCCGCGATGACCGGAGGCCATACGAACTTCATGCAGAACAGTACAAAAATGAAGAACGCAACGGACTGGCCAATCAGGGTTGCATTAATGTTCACGCCAACACCTCGCTCGTTCGTTGTCCATCACACTTGCTCAACTCGAAAAACCGAGTAATTAGTGAGCCAGTTGACCAACGAAGGGGTTCGCAAAGGTGAAGAACAGAGCGATACCAACACCGATCATGGTCACGGCGTCGAGCAGACCAGCGACGATGAACATTTTAACTTGAAGCATTGGGACCATCTCTGGTTGGCGAGCTGCGCCTTCCAGGAACTTACCGCCCAACAGGCCGAAACCAATTGCGGTACCCAGTGCGCCCAGGCCGATCAACAGTGCAACAGCGATAGCGGTTAGACCAACTACAGTTTCCATCTTTCCTCCCGACTTTTACGTCGTATTGGTTAGGTTTTTAGATTAAAGCGGTAAAGCAAAATCGTTTTTACAGCAGCCCTTGCGGGCACCCTCTCACCAAGGCAAGAGGGTCATCAGACACGCCAGGCGAGTCTTAATGGTTCTCTTCGTGAGCCATCGAAAGGTAGACGATGGTCAGCATCATGAAGATGAACGCTTGCAGGGTGATGATCAGGATGTGGAAAACTGCCCACGCCCATTGCAGCACAACACCCAGGCCACTGAGCCAGAGCAGACCGCTGCCGAACATGACCGCGATCAGGATGAAGACCAGCTCGCCAGCGTACATGTTGCCGAACAGTCGCAGTGCCAACGAAATCGGTTTGGCAATCAGCGTCACGAATTCAAGCAGGAAGTTCACCGGAATCAACAGCGCCTGAACAAGAATGTTCTTGCTGCCGAATGGGTGCAGGGTCATTTCGCCGACGAAACCGCCGATGCCCTTGATCTTGATGCTGTAGAAAATGATCAGCGCGAACACCGACAAGGCCATGCCCAGGGTCGCGTTAGGATCTGTTGTCGATACCGCACGGAACGGAATGTGCGAGTCGCCAGTGATCAGGACGGCCAGTTTCGGAATCCAGTCGACCGGTACAAGGTCGACGGCGTTCATCATGAACACCCAGACGAAAATGGTCAGTGCCAATGGCGCAATGACAGGGCTACGACCGTGGAAACTGTCTTTAACGCTGCCATCAACGAATTCCACCAGGACCTCGACGAAGTTCTGCAGGGCGCCCGGCTGACCAGAGGTCGCCTTTTTAGCCGCCATGCGGAAAATCAATACGAAGATCAAACCCAATGCTACCGACCAGCCGAGGGTATCGACGTGGAAAGCCCAGAAGCCCATTTCTTTGGCTTGAGCTGCGGAGTGGGCAAAGCCCCAACCGCCGGTTGGCAATTGACCAAAGGTCAGGTTCTGCAAGTGGTGCTGGATATAGCCCGAAGCGGTTTCTGCTGCCATGGTTGCCTCAAACGCCCTAAGGTCTCGAAAGTCTTGTTCTCATTAGCAGGGGAGCAAACCAGCTGACCGACTGGGTCAACATGAACACGCCGAATACAGCCAGCGGCGCCAGTGGCTTCACACCTACAAAGGTCAGCGCAAAAAACGCTGCCGTCAAAATCAGTTTGCCAGCCTCGCCGGCATAAAAAGACCGGACTATGGCTTGCGCTGCTCTAGCACCGGAAAACCGGAACGCCTTATGAGCAAAATACAAATTGGGCAGCCAAGCTATCAAACCTCCGCAAAGGCCTGAGTACCCGGCTACGACTCCGTGCCACTGCCACAGCGCCAAAGCTGCCAGCAGCAGGACTACACATTGAGCCAGCAGTACCGGAAAAACCGCCAAGCGATGGAACGGCAGGCGGTTTTGCGTGCGGCTTTCCATCACAACTGCTCCTCGAATGCCGGCCGCCAAAATCAATAACTTGGCATCATTTGTGCCGACAAAATGCGCGCAGAGTATAGGGGCGGTTTACCCCCTATTCAACTGTTAGGTAGTGATTTCCGACTACCCGCTACAAAGCAATTGTTTCAGCGGATGTGAGCAAGGACACCCTGCAACTCATCCAGCGAGTTATAGCGAATCACCAACTGCCCTTTACCCTTCTGACCGTGGCGAATCTGCACCGCAGAGCCTAGGCGCTCGGCCAGACGCTGTTCCAGGCGACTGATATCCGGGTCGGATTTGGCCGGTTCAGAGGACCCGGCAGAGGCTGGTTTTCCACTCAACCACTGCCGAACCAGTGCTTCAGTCTGGCGCACAGTCAGCCCGCGTGCGACAACATGTCGCGCCCCTTCAACCTGCTGTTCTTCGGGCAAACCGAGCAATGCACGTGCATGGCCCATTTCCAGGTCGCCATGGGACAGCATGGTTTTGATGACTTCAGGCAAGGAAATCAAACGCAGCAGGTTGGCCACAGTAACCCGCGACTTACCCACAGCATCAGCGACTTGCTGCTGGGTTAATTGGAATTCTTGCTGGAGACGCTGTAAAGCGACCGCCTCCTCGACAGGATTGAGGTCTTCGCGCTGAATGTTCTCGATCAGCGCCATGGCGATGGCAGTCTCATCGGGCACATCGCGGACCATAGCCGGAATGGTTTCAAGCCCAGCCTGCTGGGCTGCACGCCAGCGACGTTCACCGGCGATGATTTCAAAGCGCTTGTCGGCAATCGGACGCACCACGATTGGCTGCATCACGCCTTGGGCTTTGATCGACAGAGCAAGCTCTTCAAGCGCCTGAGGGTCCATGTCGCGGCGTGGCTGGTATTTGCCGCGCTGGATCAGGTCCAGTGGCAAATGCTGCAGTTCACGTTGATCGGCCTGAACAGCCTGTTCTTCCAGCGCACTGACGGTCGGACTGCTTAGGAGTGCATCCAGCCCACGTCCGAGACCTCGTTTCTTAACGGCCATGCGGATTCCTTAATTTGCCTGAGCGGTGCGCGAGTTGCGACGTTGACGGCGAACCATCTCGCCGGCCAAGGCAAGGTAGGCCAGGGCGCCACGCGATGTTTTGTCATACGTCAGCGCTGGCATCCCAAAACTCGGTGCTTCAGCCAGACGAATATTGCGTGGGATGACCGTGTCGTAGAGCTGTTCCCCGAAATGCTCTTTGAGCTGATCGGAAACATCGTTGATCAAACTCAGTCGCGGGTCGTACATGGTGCGCAGCAAGCCTTCGATTTTTAGCTGCGGGTTGAGCAGCTCGGCGATGCGCTTGATGTTATCCACAAGGTCGCTCAGCCCTTCAAGCGCAAAGTACTCACACTGCATGGGGATAATGACCCCGTCAGCGGCAACCAGAGCGTTCAAGGTGAGCATCGACAACGACGGAGGACAGTCGATGAGGATGTAATCGTAATTCTCGCGAATAGGCGCCAAAGCGTTGCGCAACCGACTTTCCTTCAGTTGCATGTCCAGCAGGACCACTTCGGCCGCCGTCAGATCGCGGTTGGCTGGCAGCAACTGATACCCGCCATGTTCGGAGAACTGCATGGCCTGGGCCAGATCGCATTCGCCGATCAGCAGGTCATAAACCGAATATTCAAGCGCGTGTTTATCCACACCGCTGCCCATCGTGGCGTTGCCCTGCGGGTCGAGATCGATCAACAACACACGGCGCTTGGTCGCGACCAGTGACGCTGCGAGGTTGATACAGGTGGTGGTTTTACCCACACCACCTTTTTGGTTCGCTATCGCGAATACCTTAGCCATTCTTGCTTGTGTTCCCAATCATGCCGTGCGGCGCAGTATCAGCAGATGGCGTTGGCCCTGACAACCTGGAACGGTCAAGGCTTGTGCGCTATCGAGGTGAAAATCTGTCGGCAATGCTACCAGCTCATCGGCGGGATGCAGCCCTTTCATCGCCAACCATCGCGTATCCGTGTCGCCGAGGTGCCGGGTCCACTCCGTAAAGTCTTCCAGACTGCTGAACGCTCGGGAAACGATTCCGGTGAAGGGTAGCTCAGGTTTGAACGCTTCCACACGGCTGTGGATAACTTCCAGGTTATCCAGCTTCAACTCGAGTTTCACTTGAGTCAAAAAGCGGGTTTTTTTGCCGTTGCTGTCGAGCACCGTGACTTTCATTTCAGGAAACAGGATCGCCAACGGAATACCGGGCATTCCGCCACCACTGCCGACATCAAGCCAGCGATCGCCAGCGATGAAGGGCACGACGCTGAGGCTGTCGAGCAAATGCCGCGAGACCATTTCATCCGGGTCGCGTACAGCAGTGAGGTTGTAAGCCTTGTTCCACTTGATCAACAGCGCCAGGTAAGCCAGTAACTGGCTGTGCTGGCTGTCGCTCAAGTCGATACCGAGTTGCCGGGCACCTCGGGATAACTCTTCGGCATGTTGCGGGGTGACCATAGAACTCAAGCGCTTTGCTCCAACTGACGGCCCGCGCCGCGTTTTTTCAAATGAATCATCAACAGCGAGATCGCCGCTGGGGTGACGCCAGGAATCCGCGAGGCCTGTCCGAGGGTCTCGGGACGAGTTATCCCCAGCTTGCTCTGGATTTCTTTCGACAGGCCGGAAATACCGACGTAGTCGATGTCTTCTGGCAATTTGGTGTCTTCGCTGGCGCGCAGCCGGGCGATTTCGTCCTGCTGACGGTCGATATAACCAGCGTATTTGGTCTTGATTTCAACCTGCTCGGCGACCTGTGGATCGCTACACCCATCACCGGTAATCGCTACCAGACTGGCGTAATCGATTTCCGGACGTGTCAGCAGGTTGAGCAAATTGTATTCGTGAGTCAGCGGCGTGCCGAAATGCGCGGAGATAGCATCTCCCTGCTCGGTGCCGGGACGTACCCACGTGCTTTTCAGGCGCTGTTCTTCCAGCTCGATGCTTTCACGTTTGGTGCAGAAAGCTGCCCAGCGCGCATCGTCGACCAGTCCCAGCTCACGGCCTTTCTCGGTCAGGCGCAAGTCAGCGTTGTCTTCTCGCAGGATCAACCGGTATTCGGCTCGAGATGTGAACATCCGGTAGGGTTCTTGCGTTCCCAAGGTAATCAGGTCGTCGACCAGTACACCGATGTACGCCTCATCGCGTCGCGGACACCAGCTGTCTTTGCCTTGAGCGCGCAGTGCGGCATTGGCGCCCGCGAGCAAACCCTGGGCAGCGGCTTCTTCGTAGCCCGTTGTGCCGTTGATCTGACCTGCGAAAAACAGGCCGCCAATCACTTTCGTTTCCAGACTGTATTTCAAATCTCGAGGATCGAAATAATCGTACTCGATGGCGTAGCCAGGACGAATGATGTGGGCGTTTTCCATCCCGCGAATCGACCGCACGATCTGCAACTGAACATCGAAAGGCAGTGAAGTGGAGATGCCGTTCGGATAGAGCTCGTGGGTAGTCAAGCCTTCGGGTTCGATGAAGACCTGGTGGCTTTCCTTGTCGGCAAAGCGGTGAATCTTGTCTTCAATCGATGGGCAATAGCGTGGACCAATACCCTCGATCACCCCGGAATACATGGGCGAGCGATCAAGGTTGGCCGCGATAATTTCATGCGTCCGGGCGTTGGTATGGGTGATCCAGCAGCTGACTTGAGCAGGATGCTGCTCTTTGGACCCCATGAACGACATGACGGGAATAGGCGTATCGCCTGGTTGCTCGGTCATCACCGAGAAATCCACCGAACGTCCGTCGATGCGTGGCGGCGTGCCGGTTTTCAAGCGACCGACCCGTAACGGTAATTCACGTAGCCGCTGAGCGAGAGCAATCGACGGCGGATCGCCCGCACGTCCACCGGAATAGTTCTGCATCCCGATGTGGATAAGTCCACCGAGGAAGGTTCCTGTCGTCAAAACAACCGAATCGGCCAGGAAACGCAGACCCATCTGGGTCACTACACCGCGGACTTGATCCTGTTCGACGATCAGGTCATCGCAGGCTTGCTGAAATATCCACAGGTTGGGCTGATTCTCGAGGATTTCGCGAACAGCCGCCTTGTACAGCACGCGGTCAGCCTGAGCGCGAGTAGCACGAACGGCTGGACCTTTACGGCTGTTCAACACACGGAACTGGATGCCGCCTTTGTCAGTGGCAATGGCCATGGCGCCGCCAAGGGCATCGATTTCCTTGACCAAGTGGCTTTTGCCGATGCCGCCAATCGCGGGATTGCAGCTCATCTGGCCGAGGGTTTCCACGTTATGCGTGAGCAGCAGGGTTTTTGCACCCATACGTGCCGACGCCAGTGCGGCCTCGGTACCGGCATGACCGCCGCCGATGACGATCACTTCAAAACGGGAAGGGAATTGCACCACGCACCTCGTGCCTGCTCTTTGGAAAATAGGAATGGGAAATCAGGGCAGTCGGCAAGTATAGGGACTTCCCCCCCCTGAAGGAACCTTCGTGCACAAAATTTAACCAGCTGTGGATGACTGGCGGATATAGAAATTAAAAAGAAAGAAATTTATAAATCTTTGTTTTTATGTTTATTTCTACTGAGCTACATTTCTGTGGATAAGATCCTGTAGGCCTTTATATTCAATATGTACAGCGATTCAAAAGTCTGTGGTCATGTACCTGTGAGGCCCTTGGATAAGTAGGTTAAGCCTGTGGATTAAAGGGGCACTTGTCCACAGGGCACTTTATCCTCTGTTTTTAGGCCTACTTATCAACTGGGCTGAAGGGCAGTTATTCACAGGGCTTAATCCACAGAAAAGCGTGCTGCTCGCTGAAAAAAAGGTGCAGGTGGGCAGCCGAGGCCAGAGTATTTCTGTTCGGTTGGATAAATGAGCGGTGGAGTGGGTTGTTGGAACGGGCTTGCCAGCGATCCGTTCGATGCGCTGTGTCAGCACACAGCTATCGCGGGCAAGCGCATTCCTGCGAAGCAGGGAGTGTTATTTACCGATGCAGAAACTGGAAAAAATGCGCCCCAGCAGGTCGTCTGAGCTGAAAGCTCCAGTAATCTCGCCCAAGGCCTGTTGTGCCTGACGCAAATCTTCAGCGAGGAGCTCACCGGCACCGGCAAGGGTCAATTGAGCACGGCCGTGCTCAAGCGACGTACTGGCGTGACGCAATGCTTCCAGATGTCGCCTGCGAGCGCTGAAGCTGCTTTCAGAGGTCTGCTCATAGCCCATGCACTCTTTCAAATGATTGCGTAGCAGTTCCAGACCTTCACCCGCGGCCATTGCACTCAGGCTGATCGTCACGTGGCCATCGATGCTGCGTTCCAGGACGATGGGATCACCGCTCAAGTCAGCTTTGTTACGAATCAGCGTGACCTTTGCCGGATCTGGACGCTGTTCCAGAAATTCAGGCCATAAGGCAAACGGGTCATTCGCTTCAGGTGCGGTCGCATCCACGACCAACAAGACTCTATCAGCCTCACCAATCGCCTTCAGCGCCCGTTCCACGCCAATCTTCTCGACCTTGTCGTCGGTATCACGTAACCCGGCCGTATCAACGACATGCAACGGCATGCCATCGATGTGGATATGTTCGCGCAAGATATCCCGGGTAGTTCCCGCTATCTCGGTAACAATCGCTGCTTCTCTGCCGGCCAACGCATTCAACAAACTCGATTTGCCAGCGTTGGGTCTGCCAGCAATAACGACCGTCATGCCGTCACGCAGCAACGCACCTTGGCCTGCTTCACGCAAGACTGTGGATAACTCTTCGCGTACCGAATCGAGCATGCTCAACACATGGCCATCGGCAAGAAAGTCGATTTCCTCTTCTGGGAAGTCGATAGCGGCCTCTACGTAGATCCGCAGGTTGATCAGCTTTTCCGTCAAGTTATCCACACGCCGGGAAAAAGCACCCTGCAAAGAACGCAGCGCATTACGTGCAGCCTGGGCGGAACTGGCTTCGATCAAGTCAGCGATCGCTTCGGCCTGCGCCAGATCGAGCTTGTCATTGAGAAACGCGCGTTCGCTGAATTCCCCCGGTCGAGCCAGACGGCTGCCCAATTGCAGGCAACGCTGCAGCAACATATCCAGCACGATGGGGCCGCCGTGCCCCTGAAGCTCAAGCACGTCTTCACCGGTGAATGAGTTCGGACCCGGGAAATACAGGGCAATGCCTTCATCGATCACCTGCCCCGTCTCATCGCTGAATGGGCCGTAATGGGCATAACGCGGTGTTGGCTCGCGACCGATGATGGCTTGCGCTGCACGGCTTGCCAAAGGGCCGGAGATGCGCACGATGCCCACACCGCCTCGGCCTTGGGCGGTTGCAATCGCAGCAATGGTTTCACGAGGGACGTTCATGGCCAGGTTCTCTAGACAAATAGCGGATAGCAAAACGCCCCACGAGGGGGCGCTTTGCATGACTTACTAACAGGTTAGATCAAGCTTCCGCTTTCTTGGTAGCGGCTTCGATCTTACGTGTGATGTACCACTGCTGCGAGATCGACAGGCAGTTGTTGACGACCCAGTACAGAACCAGACCTGCAGGGAACCAGAGGAAGAAGAAAGTGAAGATGATTGGCATCAGCTTCATTACTTTCGCTTGCATCGGGTCCGGCGGAGTCGGGTTCAGACGTTGCTGGATAAACATCGTCGCGCCCATAACGATAGGCAGGATGAAGAACGGATCCTTGATCGAAAGGTCAGTGATCCAAAGCATGAATGGAGCCTGACGCATTTCCACGCTTTCCAGGAGAACCCAGTACAGCGAAAGGAAAACCGGCATTTGCACAAGAATCGGCAAGCAACCACCCAACGGGTTGATCTTCTCTTTCTTGTACAGCTCCATCATGGCTTGCGACATTTTCTGCCGGTCATCGCCATGCTGTTCTTTCAACGCAGCCAGTTTCGGTGCGACGGCACGCATGCGGGCCATGGATTTGTAGCTGGCTGCCGACAGAGGGAAGAAAATCCCTTTGATCAACATGGTCAGCAAGATGATTGAGAAGCCCCAGTTACTGACCAGGCTGTGGATATGTTGCAGCAGCCAGAAGATCGGTTGGGCAATGAACCACAGAATGCCGTAATCGACAGTCAGTTCCAGACCTGGGGATAACTCCTTGAGCACCGCTTGGCTTTTTGGACCCGCGTACAACGTAGCGCTGGTTTGAGCCGTTGCACCGGCAGCAACGGTCAAAACCGGGCCAGTGAAGCCGATGATGTAGTTGCCTTGGCTGTCTTTACGCGTTTGCACGACATTGCTGTCGTTCTTGTTCGGAATCCAGGCAGTCACGAAGTAGTGCTGCAACCAGGCAACCCAGCCACCTTGAACGGTTTCTTTTAGCGCGGCTTTGTCGATGTCTTTCATCGACACTTTTTTGTAGGGTTCAGCAGGTGTACCCAATGCGGCGCCCAAATAAGTCGCAGTACCGGTCGCGGTGGTCGAAGACGGATCGCCACTCGAGTCACGCTTGAGTTGTGCGAACAGATTACCAGCCCATGGCTGACCGCTCTGGTTGTCGATCAGGTAAGTGACACCCAGATCGTACAGGCCGCGCTTTAAGGTAAAGCGCTTGATGTAATTGACGCCGGCGTCCGTGAACTTCAGGTCAACGACCAGTTCATTCTGGCCATCGGCCAGTTGATAAGTCTTTTGTACGCTGGTGTAAACAGGTCGACCCGATGCACGAGCATCCGGACCGTTGGTACCTGTCAGACCGCTTTGTGCCAAATAAGTCCGCTCGCCGCCGTTATCGAACAGCTGGAACGCAATCTCTGGATGGTCTTGACGTCGTGGATAAAGGGGCAACCGCAGCTGCGCGACATCACCACCTACCGGGTCGATCTCCAGATTGAGCACATCCGTTTTTACCTGGATGAGATCTTTACTGATGGCGACTTGTGTTTCAGCCGGAGCAGCGGCGTCAGTATTGGCGCTCGGAACATCGGCACTTGCAGAAGCATTCGAACCAGTCGCCGTATCCGGTATACCCGAAGCGGTGGTACTGGCAGCAACACTCTGAGTCGGCAGGGCAGCCTGACCATAGTCCTGGTTCCATTTCAGGACCCCGACATAAGTCACGATTGCCAGGGCGACGATCAGGATCGTGCGTTTTATATCCATGATTACTCGGCCATCGAAGAGGAACGGGAGGTAGGAACGGGTGGAACCGGGTCAAAACCACCGGCATTCCACGGATGACAGCGACCTAAACGACGAAAGGCCAGCCAGCCACCGCGTAGAAGGCCATGATTTTCGATGGCTTCATACGCGTAGCAGGAACAACTGGGGTAGAAACGACAGTGGCTGGCCATTAGCGGGCTAATGGCATAGCGATAGAACTGGATCGGAACGAGTGCCAGTTTACGCATCTGGACTGTCTACCCCTACAGTTTCGGTTTTAAGTTCTGGAGCCGGTCGGCTGCGTGCCAAACGTTTCCAGAGTTTGCCGAAATGCTGAATCAATTCGGGGTTTTCTATCTCACCCAAACCTTTGCGCGCGACGATTACGATATCCCAGCCGACCAAATCATCTTGGTGCAGGCGAAAGGATTCGCGCATTAGGCGTTTCAAGCGATTGCGCTCAACGGAGAGCTTTACGCTCTTTTTACCGATCACTAACCCCAAGCGGGGGTGATCCAGGTCGTTGTTGCGCGCAAGGAGCAAGAGATTTTTCCCCGGAACCTTGCCGGTGGGGGAGTCAAAGACTGCCTTGAAGTGTCGGGGTGTCAGAAGACGTTTTTCCCGACTGAAGTCTCGACTCACCACCTGTGCCGAGTTATCAAACTGCCAAACGCTTACGGCCCTTGGCGCGACGACGCGACAGGACTGCACGACCGTTTTTGGTGGCCATGCGAGCACGGAAACCGTGGGTGCGAGCGCGCTTGATGGTGCTGGGTTGGAAAGTACGTTTCATGGCGTGTTACCTGGTTCGTCCACAACGGGCCGGAATGGCCCCCGTTTTAAGAGACCGGGGATTCTAGAGAAAGCAAGCCTCTAGGTCAATTTCCAACCAGCGTTTCCTTCATTTACTTCTCAACAGCCCTTTTCCTGAGCGCGTCGTTTTTTGTCTGAGAAACCAGGACGGACCCTGTGATCAAATATAGAAATAAAGAAGGAAAGTATTTAAAGCTCTTTTGTAATGCTTATAAAAGCTAGGGAAGGCATCTTCTGTGGATAACTGCCTCTAGCCCTTTAAACTCAGTGTGTACAGAGGATGATAATACGGTTGAGAAACGGTGCTCTACCTGTGCTGCACTGTCGGATAAGCTGTGCATGAAATGGCCTCTTATCCACAGGCAGGTTATCCACAGAGTTCAGACCCGACTTATGCAATGGGCTGAAGCACGCTTATCCACAGAGCTTATGCACACGCCGTTGGTCGTGTAATTTCTGGATAAAGCCTTGATTCTTCGTGATCTCAGAGCAACCTACATGTGGATAAGTCGGGCGCTGATCGTTACAATGGCGGCTGTTTTTGCCTCACCGGCTTTCAACTTAGGGGATATCCGTGTCAGTGGAACTTTGGCAGCAGTGCGTGGAGCTTTTGCGCGATGAGCTGCCTGCCCAGCAATTCAACACTTGGATCCGTCCGCTACAGGTCGAAGCCGAAGGCGACGAGTTGCGTGTCTATGCACCGAACCGTTTCGTTCTCGATTGGGTCAATGAAAAATACCTGGGTCGCTTGCTCGAACTGCTTGGCGAGCATGGGCAAGGACTCGCGCCTGCGCTTTCCTTATTAATAGGCAGCAAACGCAGCTCTGCACCGCGTGCAGCGCCCAATGCGCCACTGGCGGCGGCTGCGTCCCACGCGGTTACTGTCAATCAGGTTGCCGCGTTACCGGTTCAGCAGGCCTCTTCGCCAGCGCCTAGCCAAACGATTGCGGTCAATGACGAGCCTTCGCGTGCGAGCTTTGATCCAATGGCCGGCGCAAGCTCTCAGCAGGCGCCAGCGCGTGCCGAGCAGCGTACCGTCCAGGTCGAGGGCGCGCTCAAGCACACCAGCTACTTGAACCGGACCTTTACCTTCGAGAATTTCGTCGAGGGTAAATCCAACCAGTTGGCCCGCGCAGCGGCCTGGCAGGTTGCGGATAACCCCAAGCATGGTTACAACCCGTTGTTCCTTTATGGTGGGGTGGGTCTGGGTAAAACCCACTTGATGCATGCTGTGGGTAACCATCTATTAAAGAAGAACCCGAATGCCAAGGTTGTGTACCTGCATTCGGAGCGCTTTGTGGCTGACATGGTGAAAGCGCTGCAGTTAAACGCCATCAACGAGTTCAAGCGCTTCTATCGTTCGGTTGATGCATTGCTGATCGATGACATTCAATTTTTCGCCCGTAAAGAGCGTTCCCAGGAAGAATTCTTCCATACGTTCAACGCCTTGCTTGAAGGTGGTCAGCAGGTCATCTTGACCAGCGACCGTTACCCGAAAGAAATTGAAGGCCTTGAAGAGCGGTTGAAATCGCGGTTTGGCTGGGGATTAACGGTTGCCGTTGAGCCGCCGGAGCTTGAGACCCGCGTGGCAATCTTGATGAAAAAAGCGGATCAGGCGAAAGTTGATCTGCCCCATGACGCTGCTTTTTTCATCGCACAACGTATTCGTTCCAACGTACGAGAGCTCGAAGGCGCCCTGAAGCGGGTGATCGCTCACTCGCACTTTATGGGACGCGATATCACGATCGAATTGATTCGTGAATCGCTGAAAGATTTGTTGGCGTTGCAGGACAAGTTGGTCAGTGTGGATAACATTCAGCGCACCGTGGCTGAGTACTACAAGATCAAAATTTCTGACCTGCTGTCCAAACGACGCTCACGTTCGGTTGCACGTCCGCGACAAGTCGCGATGGCGCTGTCCAAAGAATTGACCAACCACAGTTTGCCCGAGATTGGCGATGTGTTTGGTGGACGCGACCATACGACCGTTTTGCATGCGTGCCGAAAAATCAACGAGCTTAAGGAATCCGACGCGGATATTCGCGAGGACTACAAGAACCTGCTGCGGACACTCACGACCTGATGACACCAGCGCAGCTTATTAAGGCAAGGGACTAGACCATGCACTTCACCATTCAACGCGAAGCCTTGTTGAAACCTCTGCAACTGGTCGCCGGCGTTGTTGAACGCCGACAGACCTTGCCAGTGTTATCCAACGTGCTATTGGTTGTAGAAGGCCAGCAGTTGTCGCTGACGGGTACCGACCTGGAAGTCGAGCTGGTAGGCCGTGTTCAGTTGGAAGAGCCCGCAGAGCCAGGGGAGATCACTGTTCCTGCGCGCAAGCTGATGGATATCTGCAAAAGCCTGCCCAATGACGCGTTGATCGATATCAAAGTCGATGAGCAGAAACTGGTGGTAAAAGCGGGACGCAGCCGTTTTACCTTGTCCACATTGCCTGCCAATGACTTCCCTACAGTGGAAGAAGGTCCTGGGTCGCTGACGTTCAACCTGGTGCAGAGCAAGTTGCGCCGTTTGATCGAGCGCACCAGCTTCGCCATGGCGCAGCAGGACGTTCGCTATTACCTCAACGGTATGCTGCTGGAAGTGCACGCTGGCGTGCTACGCGCCGTCGCCACTGATGGCCACCGTCTGGCAATGTGCTCCATGACGGCCGAGATCGAGCAAGCTGACCGCCATCAAGTGATCGTGCCGCGTAAAGGCATCCTTGAACTGGCGCGTCTGCTGACCGAGCAGGATGGGATTGTGAGCATCGTCCTGGGCCAGCATCACATCCGTGCTACGACAGGCGAGTTCACCTTCACCTCGAAGCTGGTCGATGGCAAGTTCCCTGATTACGAACGCGTTCTGCCTAAAGGTGGCGACAAGTTGGTATTGGGTGATCGTCAGGCATTGCGTGAAGCGTTCAGCCGCACGGCGATCCTGTCCAACGAAAAGTATCGCGGTATCCGTTTGCAGTTGGCCAATGGTCAATTGAAGATTCAGGCGAACAACCCTGAACAGGAAGAGGCAGAAGAAGAAGTCGGCGTCGATTACAACGGCGGCCCGCTGGAAATTGGTTTCAACGTGAGCTATCTGCTCGACGTGTTGGGCGTGATGACCACCGAGCAGGTGCGTCTGATTTTGTCTGACTCCAACAGCAGCGCGCTGGTGCAGGAATCGGATAACGATGATTCCGCTTACGTCGTTATGCCGATGCGTCTGTAACTTCCAATGTCCAGCAGAGCCTAGATGTCCCTCAGCCGCGTCTCTGTCACCGGGGTGCGCAATTTGCACCCGGTGACCCTCTCTCCTTCCCCCCGCATAAATATTCTTCACGGCGCGAATGGCAGTGGCAAAACCAGTGTCCTGGAAGCCATTTACTTGCTCGGTCTTGCTCGCTCATTTCGCAGCGCACGATTGCTGCCAGTGATTCAGTATGAGCAACCCGCCTGTACGGTCTTTGGTCAGGTTGAACTGGCTCAAGGTGGGCACAGCAGTCTGGGTGTGTCGCGGGATCGGCAGGGGGAGTTTCAGATCCGTATCGACGGGCAGAATGCGCGAAGCGCAGCACAGCTGGCTGAAGCATTACCTCTGCAACTGATTAACCCCGACAGCTTTCGCCTCCTTGAAGGCGCTCCCAAGATCCGGCGTCAGTTCCTCGACTGGGGAGTGTTCCACGTGGAACCTCGCTTTATGTCGACGTGGCAACGCTTGCAGAAGGCCCTGCGGCAGCGGAACTCATGGCTGCGGCATGGTACACTTGACGTCGCTTCGCAAGCGGCTTGGGACCGGGAGTTATGCCTGGCCAGCGCTGACATCGATGAATATCGTCGAGCCTACATCAAGGCTCTAAAGCCAGTTTTTGAAAAGACCTTGAGCGAGCTGGTTGAGCTTGAAGGTTTAACCCTGAGCTATTACCGCGGCTGGGACAAGGAGAAAGAGCTGAGTACAGTGCTCGCGTCTTCTCTCCACCGCGATCAGCAAATGGGGCATACGCAGGCTGGACCGCAACGTGCTGATTTGCGCCTTAGATTGGGCGCTCATAATGCCGCTGAAATTCTATCTCGTGGCCAGCAGAAGTTAGTGGTCTGCGCTTTGCGCATTGCTCAAGGACATTTGGTCAGCCAGGCACGGCGCGGCCAGTGTATTTATCTGGTGGACGATTTGCCGTCTGAACTGGACGAGCATCATCGCCGCGCCCTTTGTCGCTTGTTAGAAGACTTACGCTGCCAAGTGTTTATCACCTGTGTAGACCATGAATTATTGAGGGAAGGCTGGCAGACGGAAACGCCAGTCGCTTTGTTCCACGTGGAACAAGGCCGTATCACCCAGACCCACGACCACCGGGAGTGAAGGCATGAGCGAAAATCAAACGTACGACTCCTCCAGCATTAAAGTGCTGAAAGGGCTAGATGCCGTACGCAAGCGTCCCGGTATGTATATCGGTGACACCGACGATGGCAGCGGTCTACACCACATGGTGTTCGAGGTGGTCGATAACTCGATCGACGAAGCTTTGGCTGGCCATTGCGACGAAATCAGCATCGTTATCCACCCGGATGAATCGATCACCGTCCGCGACAATGGTCGCGGTATTCCGGTAGACGTGCACAAAGAAGAAGGCGTGTCGGCAGCTGAGGTCATCATGACCGTGCTCCACGCTGGCGGTAAGTTCGATGACAACTCTTATAAAGTATCTGGCGGTCTCCACGGTGTAGGTGTTTCCGTGGTTAACGCGCTTTCCGAGTTGTTGCTGTTGACCGTGCGTCGCAGTGGCAAAGTATGGGAGCAGACCTATATCCATGGTGTTCCACAGGAACCCATGCGCATCGTTGGTGAGAGTGACTCCACCGGTACCGAGATTCACTTCAAGCCATCCGATCTGACCTTCAAGAATATTCACTTCAGCTGGGACATCCTGGCCAAGCGTATTCGTGAACTCTCATTCCTCAACTCCGGTGTGGGCATCGTTCTAAAAGACGAGCGCAGCGGCAAGGAAGAACTGTTCAAGTACGAAGGTGGTTTGCGCGCGTTCGTTGAGTATCTGAACACCAACAAGACGCCGGTGAATCAGGTCTTCCACTTCAACATCCAACGCGACGATGGCATTGCTGTCGAGATCGCTTTGCAGTGGAACGACAGCTTCAACGAGAACCTGTTGTGCTTTACCAACAACATTCCTCAGCGTGACGGCGGTACTCACCTGGTAGGTTTCCGTTCTGCTCTGACGCGGAACTTGAATACCTACATCGAACAGGAAGGTCTGGCCAAGAAGCATAAAGTCGCCACGACCGGTGACGATGCGCGTGAAGGTCTGACCGCAATCATTTCGGTCAAAGTGCCTGATCCAAAGTTCAGCTCGCAAACCAAGGACAAGCTGGTTTCGTCCGAAGTGAAAACTGCGGTTGAACAGGAAATGGGTAAACACTTCTCCGATTTCCTGCTGGAAAACCCGAACGAAGCGAAAGCGGTTGTCGGCAAAATGATTGATGCTGCACGCGCCCGTGAAGCGGCTCGTAAAGCCCGTGAGATGACTCGCCGTAAAGGTGCACTGGATATTGCCGGTCTGCCAGGCAAGCTCGCTGACTGCCAGGAAAAAGACCCTGCCCTCTCCGAACTGTATCTCGTGGAAGGTGACTCTGCTGGTGGTTCCGCCAAGCAGGGACGCAACCGTAAGACTCAGGCGATCCTGCCGCTTAAAGGCAAGATCCTCAACGTAGAGAAAGCACGTTTTGACAAGATGATCTCTTCGCAAGAAGTGGGCACCTTGATCACGGCGCTGGGTTGCGGTATTGGCCGCGATGAATACAACATCGCCAAGCTGCGCTATCACAACATCATCATCATGACCGATGCTGACGTCGACGGTTCGCACATCCGTACGTTGCTGCTGACCTTCTTCTTCCGTCAACTACCTGAGTTGATAGAGCGTGGCTACATCTACATCGCTCAACCGCCGTTGTACAAAGTGAAGAAAGGCAAGCAAGAGCAATACATCAAAGACGACGAGGCCATGGAAGAGTACATGACCCAGTCGGCTCTGGAAGATGCCAGCCTGCACCTCAATGAATCGGCTCCCGGGATCTCTGGTGAGGCGCTGGAGCGTCTGGTTAACGATTTCCGTATGGTCATGAAGACGCTCAAGCGCTTGTCGCGTTTGTATCCTCAGGAACTGACCGAGCATTTCGTTTACCTGCCGCCAATTTCGCTTGAGCAGCTTTCCGACCATGCAGGCATGCAGGCATGGTTGGCGCTGTTTGACGCGCGCCTGCGCGTTGGTGAGAAGTCAGGTCTGGTCTATAAAGCCAGCCTGCGTGAAGATCGCGAACGTAATGTTTGGCTGCCAGAGGTCGAATTGATCTCCCACGGCTTGTCCAACTACGTGACCTTCAACCGCGACTTCTTCGGCAGCAACGACTATAAAACCGTGACTGCTCTGGGCGCGCAAATAAGCACCTTGCTTGAAGAAGGCGCTTACGTGCAACGCGGCGAACGCAAGAAGCCGGTCAACGAGTTCAAGGAAGCCCTTGCCTGGCTGATGGCGGAAAGCACCAAACGCCATACCATCCAGCGCTATAAAGGTCTGGGTGAAATGAACCCGGATCAGCTGTGGGAAACCACCATGGACCCAAGTGTGCGCCGGATGCTCAAGGTCACGATTGAAGATGCCATTGGCGCTGACCAGATCTTCAACACCCTGATGGGCGACGCGGTAGAACCTCGCCGTGACTTCATCGAAAGAAATGCCTTGGCGGTGTCAAACCTCGATTTCTAAGAGGCCTGTCGATGGGCACATTAAGTGTCACAAGTGGGCGGGTAATTGTCGCCCATTAGCGCAAAACCCCGGCCTATGCCCGGGGTTTTGCTTTGTGGGGCCTCATGCTCTGCCGCCACTCATAAAAAAGCCGAAGCCGCTAGCCATTTGGGCGGCTCCTGCGTAACGCTAAATGCCGCCTCGGCTCTCTAGGGCGATAGGCCTCCGCAGTACGTATGGCGGTGCCGGACGCGTCCTCAAATGGAAAGGTAAGTTGAAGGACTAAGTAGATGACCAGCGAAGAATTCAAGAAAACATTGTGGGACACGGCTAACAAACTACGCGGGTCAGTTTCAGCAGCTGAATACAAATACCCCGTGCTTGGTCTAGTGTTCCTCAAGTATGTGTCTGATCTGTACGACACACAGGCCGGTGTGATCCTTGACCGGTTGGCTGACCCGAGTTCGGAGCTATACATCGAGGACGAGGAATTGCGTGCTGAGAGCGCAGCCATGTTCTCAGAGGACAAAACATTTTTCACCCAAGACAACGTGTTCTGGGTGCCTGCCGAAGCTAAGTTTGAAACGCTACTTCAGAGCGCAGCCGCGGCGAATTTCGCCCAATTACTCGACAAGGCGATGGGCCTGATCGAAACTGAAAACCTCAGCCTGAAAGGTGTTCTTTACCGAGAGTTTTCGCGCCTGGAACTCGAAGCTGGCAAGCTCGGTGAGCTGTTCGAACTGATTGCCAAACTGAAATTCGATCCCAAGCAACACGGCAGTCGCGATGTGTTCGGTGAGGTCTACGAATACTTCCTTGGTCAGTTTGCATTGAATGAAGGTGCTCGCGCAGGCGAGTTCTACACCCCGAAAAGTCTGGTATCCCTACTGGTCGAAATTCTCGCTCCATTCAAGGGAACCATTTATGACCCCGCCTGCGGTTCGGGTGGTATGTTCGTGCAGTCGGCCAAGTTCAAGGATGCCCATGCAAAACAACTGGGCAGTAAGGGTGACTTGCCTATCTATGGGCAAGAGAAAATGGCTGAAACCCGCCGTCTGTGCCTGATGAACCTGGCGGTGCATGGTCTGGATGGCAATATCGGTCAAACCTATGGCTCGACTTTCACCAACGATCAGCACAAGACACTGCGCGCCGACTATATTCTGGCTAACCCTCCTTTCAACATTTCCGACTGGGAAGGTGAGAAGCTTCAAGATGATCCGCGTTGGACGCATGGGATTCCGCCGAAGGGGAATGCCAACTATGGCTGGTTGCAGCACATACTTGCCCGGCTTTCCAGTCGCGGTCGCGCAGGTGTAGTCCTTGCCAACGGCTCGATGTCTTCCCAACAATCTGGCGAAGACATAATCCGCCAGAGTATGGTGATTAAGGATGTCGTGGAGTGCATGGTTGCCTTGCCAGGGCAGTTGTTCTCCAATACCCAAATTCCGGCTTGCCTGTGGTTCCTATCCAAAGATAAGCGTGTCGGCTTGAATGGAAAGACCGACCGCAGTAGCCAAATTCTCTTTATTGACGCTCGTAAAGCAGCCTCCGGCCGTATCTCCCGTACTCAGGTTGAGTTCGCCGAAGAGGATATGGAACGGATCGCGCAAACCTACCATCGCTGGCGGAACACGGCGTTCGGCGATGGCGAGTTATACGAAAACGTACCGGGCTTCTGCTACTCAGCCAGCTACGAAGACGTGCAGAAGCACCGCTTTATCCTCACGCCTGGTCGCTACGTCGGCGCGGAAGAAGTCGAGGAAGACGATGAGCCTTTCGCCGATAAAATGGATCGTCTGACCGAGCAGTTGGCTGAGCAAATTGCTGAACGCAATGCTATAGAAAAATTAATTTTGCAAAAGTTGGGGGGGGCTGGGCATGAATTTTGACCTGCCGGTCCTGCCTGAAAACTGGCGTTACGTCCCGCTCGATCAATTGGCGCAGAAGAACTCTGTAACTTATGGCGTTGTGCAGCCTGGGGCCGCTTTAAGTGAAGGGGTTCCCATCGTACGAGTGAACAACTTTAATGATGGTCGCATTGAAGTTGCTGATCTAATGCGCATTGCCCCTGCAATTGAAGCGAGATACAGCCGTACACGCTTGAAGGGGGGTGAAGTGCTGTTGACGTTGGTTGGTAGTGTTGGGCAAGTTGCAGTCGTACCTAAAGCGCTAAATGGCTTCAATGTTGCTAGGGCTGTTGCCGTTATTCATCCAGTGGATGAGGTCGAGCCAGAATGGATTGCATTATGCCTCAGATCACCATTGTCGCAGCATCTTCTCGGAAGTCGGGCGAATACTACGGTTCAAACAACGATCAATCTGAAAGATCTTCGAGCACTCCCAATCCCCCTACCGACAGCATCTGAACGAAAGGAGATTACTGCTGTTCTAGGCGCACTCGACGACTGCATTGCCATTTTGCGTGAAACGAACACTACCCTAGAATCCATTGCTCAGGCCATCTTCAAGTCATGGTTCGTCGATTTTGACCCTGTGCGTGCCAAGGTAGAAGGGCTTGAGGCTGATCTGATAGATGGGGCGACGGCATCACTGTTTCCTGACAGCTTTGATGAGACAGAATTAGGGCTTATACCGACGGGATGGAGGTACTCCACTATTGGACAATCCTTCATTTTGACGATGGGCCAATCTCCGCCCGGAAGCACCTATAATGAAACAGGGGATGGATTGCCGTTTTATCAAGGGCGTACTGACTTTGGCTTCAGATTCCCTGAACAGCGAGTTTTCTGTAGTGCTCCAACTCGACTTGCAGAAGCTGGGGACACTCTCATCAGCGTCCGTGCGCCAGTCGGGGATGTGAACATCGCTCTAGAGTCCTGCGCGCTTGGTCGTGGTGTGGCTGGTATTCGCCACCCAGAAGGCCATCAAAGCTTTGCCTTTTACTCAATCAGGGGTTTGAAGAAACACTTTGAACTTTATGACGGTGAAGGAACAGTGTTTGGCTCAATCAATAAAAAAGATTTTCAAACTCTTCCAATTGTTCTACCCAGCGAAGCTGTTCTGAGATTATTCGAGGAAGCTGTTGCCCCCCTAGATGTTGCCATCAAGCTTAACGAGCAGGAGCTGAGGTTGCTCACTGAAATTCGCGACACCTTGCTGCCTAAGCTCATTTCTGGCCAAGTTCGCTTGCCGGAAGCCGATTTGATCGTCAGGGCTATCATGAATGCGTGACTAAGGGCTTGCCTAGAGCCCTCCACAACTATTGAAGGATGGTGTCGAGAGTCAGAATACTCCCAAAAAGAAGTCGATCTGGATTGCTATACGCTGGTAGATAGTCCGATAGAGGGTTTTCTATAAGGCAGCAAGTAGCGAGTACTACAGGTTCAGAGCAAATCGAATTGTTTTCATAGCCCTTTGCTGCAACCATACCCCTTTGATATTAAGCGCCATTGCACGCTGCCCTGAATGGCGCGATCTGCCGAAGGATTGTGCGCGGAATGAAAGAGAATCATCTGGAACAATTGTGCCTGGAATGGCTGGAAAGCCTAGGATTCGCAAGTCTGAAAGGGGATGTGGTATCCCCTGGCGGGGCTGAAGGGAGTCGTGATAAGTATTCCGAGGTAGTGCTGAAAAATCGTCTTCGGGATGCCATTGAACGGCTCAACTCCGACATCAGTAGCACGGAGGTTGACGATGCAGTAACCCGGCTGGCTCTCTATGGTGCCCAATCGCTTGTCGAGGGTAACAAAGAAGTCTACGACTGGATGCGCAATGGTGTGCCTGTCGAGCGGATCGAGAGTGATGGAACACGCTCCATCCTCCGAGTTCAGGTGATCGATTTTTCCGGCCAGAACGATCTACTGGCCGTCCAGCAGTTCACCGTGCATGGCCAGCACATAAGACGGCCCGACATCATTCTGTTCGTGAATGGCCTGCCGCTGGTGGTGATCGAGCTAAAAAACCCTGCCGACCCAAACGCGGACATCCTTTCGGCCTTCAACCAGATTCAGAACTACAAGACTGACATCCCTCAACTATTCTACTTCAACCTTCTCAACATCATTTCTGATGGCGTTGTAGCGCGCTACGGCTCGCTTACAGCCAAGTTCAACCGTTTCTCACGCTGGCGCCTAGTGGATGGGGAACTCGCACCCAAATCGCTTCTTGAGCTGGAAGCGATGGTGCGAGGTCTAATCGAACCCAAAACCCTGCTAGGGTTTTTCTGGGGCTTCGTTGCCTACGGTGGCACCAACGGCGGCGCGGCCTTCAAGATCATTGCCCAGTGGCACCAGTACAGCGGTGTGCTCAAAGCAGTAGAGCGTGCGGTTGGCGCCCTGTTACAACGCAAGGACGGTAAGGGGGGCGTTATCTGGTTTACTCAGGGTTCCGGCAAGTCGCTACTGGCTTTGTTCTACGTGATGGCGTTGCGGGCCCGGCCCGAGTTCAAGAATCCCACTGTAGTACTAGTAACCGACCGCAACGATCTAGATGGGCAGTTATTTGAGACATTCGCGGACTGCCGCTGGTCATTGAGGACGACCCCCAAGCAGGCCGACAGTCGTGACGATCTACGCGATATGCTCTCGTCTGTGGAGGCAGGTGGCGTATTCTTTACCACGATCAACAAATTCGCCCCCGAGCCTGGCCATACCAGCGTTCCCGAGCTGTGCGGACGGTCGAACGTTATCGTAATCGCGGACGAAGCACACCGCACACAGTACGGTTTCAAGGCCTCGCTAGACACCAAGACGGGCATGACCAAGTACGGCCTAGCCAAATACATGCACGACGCGTTACCAAAAGCGATCTATCTCGGCATGACGGGTACACCAATCAGCGACGATGACCGAGATACCGAGAATGTCTTTGGTAGCTACGTAGATATCTACGACATGATAGCTGCCCAAGAGGATGGGGCGGTCGTTCCTATCAGCTACGAGTCGCGCATCATTGAGCTTCGTTTCAACGAAGCCGAAAAGCAGGCGCTCATGGATGAGTTCTTGGACGTGACCGAAACAGAGGATGAGAGTGAGCAGAACAAGACTTCCAGCCGTCTAACCAGGCTAGAGGCGCTAGCTATGGCAGACGGCCGCCTGACAACTCTGGCGGAGGATTTCGTCGCTCACTGGGAGGCTCGTAAGGAGTCAATATCGGGCAAGGCGATGATAGTGGCAATCTCTCGTGAGGCGGCCGTTCGCTTGTTTGATGAGATTGTGAAGCTGCGCCCTGACTGGAAAGGCGACGACCTGAACACCGGCCGTATCAAGGTCATCATGACCGGCTCGTCGGCAGACCCCGATTACTACCAGCCACATCGGACGAACAAGTCGGAGCGGAAGATGCTGGAAAAGCGTTTTAAGGACGACAGCGATTCGCTGGAAATCGTGATTGTTCGGGATATGTGGTTGACCGGCTTCGATGCGCCGCCCGTGCATACTCTGTACATTGACAAGCCGATGCAGGGGCATGGGCTAATGCAGGCCATCGCGCGCACCAACCGCATCTGGCTAGACAAACCAGGTGGCTTAGTTGTGGACTACATTGGTATTGGTCATGAGTTGCGCGAGGCCATTAAACGCTATACCAAACTAGCTGGCGATGACCGCGAACCTGTTGATACCAGCGGTCAAGCGCTCAAAATCCTGCTGGATACGCTAGATGTGATCCGCAAGGAGTTTTTCGCCAAGTTTGACTACAGTGGCTTTGAGGAGCCCAAAAAGGCCTTGGCGTTGCTCGGTGGGGCCATGGAGCACTTATTACAAATCAACCCGGAACCTGACGAAAAAGGCCGCAACAAGGGCGTACGCTCCTATTTGGATCAAGTCGTCAAGCTAACCAAAGCACAGGCGCTTGCTGGTACCGCTGCGCAAGCGATGGCTGTGCGCGAGGAAATAGCATATTTCCAGGCTGTGCGCGTCTGCCTGGTAAAGCTTACGCATTCCGGGGAAAGCCGTTCTCAGCTCGAAAAGGAGGCGGCACTGCGCCAGCTTGTGGCCAAGGGCGTGCTGGTCGATGGCGTAAACGATGTGTTCGCTACTTTGGGGCTAAGCAAACCCGATATTTCACTGCTTGATGAGGATTTCCTTGAGCAGATTCGTCAGATGCCGACCAAGAATCTGGCAGCAGAATTATTGGAGCGTCTGGTAGCCGATCAGGTGAAGGCACGAGGGCAAAAGAACGCTACCCAGGCCAAGCAGTTCACTCAGAAACTGGAAGAGGCCATCAACCGCTATCAGACCCGTGGTCTAACGACGCTTGAGGTGATCGAAGAGTTGATCCGGCTGGCTCAGGAGATAAACAAGGCCAAGCCGCCGGAAGGATTGAGCGAGGAAGAATTCGCTTTCTACCAAGCGTTGTCGGAGAACGAATCGGCGGTTAGGGAATTGGGCGACCCGGTACTGCGTGCGCTTGCTCTTGAGTTGACCGATAAGTTGCGCAAATCGGCCACGATTAACTGGCAGAACCGGCAATCTGCCCGAGCCAAGATGCTCGCTATGGTCAAAGTATTGCTGGCCAAGCACCGCTACCCACCGGACAAGGCTCTTGAGGCGACTGAGAAGATTATCGCTCAAGCCGAATTGCTGGCCGACACCTGGGCATTCGAGCATTCCTAACTACCATGCAAATTATTTGCTATGAAATCATGGGGTCGGCGGAGTAGCGCACGTCGTGATCGTGGACCTCAAAACCACTGGGCTGCCGCTGGGTTCCCGTGAAAAGGATCAGGTTTGGAGGTATGTGAAGGAGCTGAAAGCGAAGGGACATATTAGGCAGCACACACGGGTGGACGGTTTCCTCCTCGGTAGTGTCATTGCGCAAGGTGAAGATGAACCAACCTCCCACGGGGAGGAGGTCAAGATCATCCCAATGCTTTATGAGACCATTTTGCTTCGTGCTGAAAAGCGCCTGCTTAATCTCTACACGAGAGTTCAAGATGCGCCTTTTTTGGTGGAGCAGCAGGATCATTTGGCCAGTTTGCTCAAGCCGATGCCCATTCGCCAAGGCGAGTTGATGGTTGAAGTGGATCCGCAGTAGTGGGCAATCCGATATCTGGAAAAACTCAGACTGTCGATTTTTTATAAACGGCGATGCTCCCCGCCTTACGTACGAACACCAGCCCGTAGTGATCCATGTTGGCCCGTACGTATTTTCCCAAGCGGTGACGGGTTTTCCGTTCAAGGGGAGCCCACGTCACCTCCCCAATCAGGTCGCGGATCTTGCTCTCCTTTCCTGCTGGCATTGCGGCAACGCTTTGTTTCAGCTTTTCCGACGCTTTGTCCCAAACGCTGTTCTGCAAACTATCCATTCTGACGTCCTCAAATAAGTTGTAACTTAGTTGTAAGCAAACGCTTCTGTGTTTCAGCCACGGATGGTGATTTCGATGCACTCGATGGAGACGCCGAAGGTGGCCGCTAAGCCTTCTTTCGCTTCGGCTAAGGTCAGTCCTCTGATCACGCTCTGAGGCTCTAGCCCGGCGCTGATACCGGTGGTATTCAGGGGGTCGTCTTGAGCTAATGCCGCCAGGATCTCAGCAGGAACCTCATAGCCGAGCGCCTTGTTCAAAGCCAGCCATGTGCTGTCTGCACGGGGTCGTGCGAACTCGCCGCAGTCGGGCTCCTCGTATCGGCGAGGCATGACGACATGAATATTCGCTGCTCGGGCCAGTGCAGAACGACTCAGACCGAGGAACTCTCTGCGGGCTTTCAGCGCGGCAGGGAATTCAGGGGATGATGGGTAAGGAAGCATTGCAACTCCGGGTCAGATGGCGACAGGCGCAAATCTACGCTTCCAAGTGCAACCTGTAAACTAAAAGTTACCAGTAGTTTGATGTTTTGTTTTTATTGGTTCTACTTCTGTTTGCTGGGCTTAGTTAGTCAGCCTTTTGGCATTGCGCCTGTCGAGAACACACCTGCTCACGCAATGACAACGGCTACCAAGCTGCCTACAAATGATCTTTCTCTAGGCTCGGTAGGCCCAAAGAAAGCCACTGATCTGCGACTGCTTGTGCCTCAATCGCAGAATATCAGCTTCAATGGCGACCTCTTTTTCCAGCGCTTCTGCTGCCATGTCGGATTGAACGGGGGTAAGGACAGGAATTTCCAAGCCTTTTAGAGCCTTGCCCTGGATCGTCGGAGCGCTGGTTCCAACCACCAGGCGATTGAGCTGCGCTTGTCCAAGGGGGGACCGCAAATACATCATGAGCGCTTGGGGGTTGTAGCTTTCGCCCCGAGCGCGGAGCACGGCAATGGACTGCCCACACACCCATCCTCCTGCGCCTATAGGTGGTGCCTTGGCAACGCATCCGACCTTCCCAACCGCACCTTTGATACAGATAACCACATCGTTTTCCCGCAAGAAATATTCCTGAGCGTTAGGTCCATTCAACTCGTGCTGGGATGGTTTGCAAGCGCTTTGCACCAGTCCGTAGTTCGGAATGTCTGAGGCTTGAAGCTCATGGACAGGTACCCCGGTCAAGCCAGAGTGATGCTGGCGCGGTCTGATCAGTTCAAAGTGCTCGTCGATGGCTACGTGCGGTTCGCCACCATGTCCGCCCTTCGCCGGACGGCTTTCCTGGTGTCGCCCTGGCTCTAAGTTCAAATCAGCGGAAGTCAGCAAGTCGGCTGCGCTGACCAGTGTGCTGAATTGTCCTGACTGTCGGTTTCGGAACTGGCCCAGTACATGATGAGGCTTTGAATCGCCTCCTTGCGAAGTTCCCAAAAGCTCCGGGACAACTTTTAGGAACAGGACGTTTTCAGATGTCCTGGCTGTGTTCATAACCAAAATGGAAGCTGTGCCGTTCATCCCGTGAACGGCCTCCTTTGGGAGGCTCAGCACCGCTTCCAGTAGTCGATTCTCTAAAAGGTGCTGGCGTAACCCTCGCTCAGCCCCTGGGCTGAAGAGCACGCTGTCCGGCACCACCAGCACGACCTTACCGGTGGTACGGGTCAACATATGGAACACCGCCGCCAGCGGCCCTACCGCTGACGGATGGCCATACGGACTGAGTAAATCTGGCCCGTGCTTCACGGTGGCGTAGTTGTTTTTGAAGTCGAGTGCTGCCACAGCGGCTCCGAACGGAGTAAACCCTTTTTCATCGAGCGCGGTTGAATCGGTGACGGGATCAACCGGATGCAGCGGTAATTCATGGATGCCAGCGTTTATAAGCCCTAGCTGAACCAGTTGTGGACCGGTCGATGCCACCCATATATCCACGTCTCTCTTGTACAGTCGGGAGGCAAGCTGACCAGAGGTTTCAAAGGGAACGTAAACGGTTGTCGGATTTTCCGAGAGCCCAATGACTGTGACGATGTGGGCCACGTAAGGGGCAAGGCTGATCGTCGGTGATGGAAGATTTGCCGCGAATACGAGGTCCGACTCTGACTCCCATTCGGCCAACTGTCCCAACCGTTCAAGCTTCAGCGCTGCCTGGACGATCACCATCAATGCGTCCTCTCCAACACGAAGGCTTTCATCCACTCTCCATAGGCTTCGGATAGCGTCGAAGGCGCTTAGAACGCGATCGGGTTGGCCTACAACATCCAGCAATCGCAGCTCCACCGGTAATTGCTTATCACGAGAAGCCCGTAACCAAGCGACTACCGTCAAGGTGATCAAAGCCATATCGTAGGCGGGCATAGCGGGTAACAGCGCCGCTGCGGGCCTTAGAAAAATTTCGTGATCGTTCATATGCGTCCAAGGGGGCAGAGCTTTTCAAAAATAAAGTATTGCATACTTTTTATGGCCCCGCTATGCTGGATGCTTAAACGGGCCACTCGTAAAAGTGGTCAGCATAGATAGCCTTAGCTTCATATACGCTAGTTGTAGGCCGCTGGTCTGAAATGGCGACTACCTTTGTGGTTTATTATATAAGCCTGTAATTTTATGGTTTTTCTAACTGGTTGAAATGCCCCATATAATTTGTCTAGTTACATAATAAATTGACAAAAGTTACAATATTCACAGTTACTTATCTATTAAAGTCGATTTGACTTTCTCCTGCGGCGAATAACACTTTCCCGTGCATCGTAGGAGCACACCCGCATGATCCGAGACATTGATAGTTCTAACTTCGCAAGAGATGTTTCCCGCCGAACTCGGCGTGGTAGGCGTGCACTTGTGTTTAAATCCAATAAATGTCCAGGAGGAGATTTGCGCGTTGAAAGCGCGCTGGAGCGCGATATCGGCCTGATGCTCGATATCGATCCACGTGTCATCGAGCTTACGGCGCAACCCTTCTCGCTCGAATTACAGAGCAACGAGATGTTGCCTTCTCGTCAGCATTATCGACCACGGGCAGGCATCAAGGCGCGTTTCTACACGCCTGATTTTTTGTGCAAGCTTGATGACGGGAGCCTGGTGGCTATCGATGCCAAGCATTCCAACTTCGTCGAAGAGTTTGAGACCAAGCGAAAGGCTGTCGAGGCCTGTCTGCGCCAACACGGTATCGGTTTCATGGTTATCCCCGATACCGTGGTGTCTCTGACAGTAATGGGGGCGGTGGGCAGTCTTCACTTGTTGCGGGCGGGATATCTGGCGCCGATCCGTTCAGCTGCGGAAGCAGAACTCAACGTGTTGCTCGCGTCCTGCCCCCGTTGGATGACCGAGGACCTCACTTCGCGCCTGTCCTCGGGCCGGGTTGGCTTGCTCGCTGGGCTCCTTGCTGGGCTGCTGAAGGCGGATC
The DNA here is from genome assembly GCF_900095225.1 of Pseudomonas sp. UMAB-08. GTDB lineage: Bacteria > Pseudomonadota > Gammaproteobacteria > Pseudomonadales > Pseudomonadaceae > Aquipseudomonas. Next base: position 122,893 of record NZ_LT607424.1, on the reverse strand, counting down.
TATCGATGCCGCTATTCTCATCTGCCAGCGAAGTTTGTGCCGCCCATGGTGACCTGTCTCATCTTCAATTGTTGAAGGTGCGAGTATGAGCCGTGCTCTTGCAGTCGACAGCATCTTCCTTGAGCGCGATCAGGTGCGCCGAGTGGTCTCCATTCGTCCTGAAATTTCTCAGATCGTCTTGCAGGGAAGCCAGGGCGAAGAGTTTGTCTTGACCACCGACGAGTTCCAGCAACGCGTCGCACAAGGCCAATATCGAGCAAGTTACGGACCCATTGCCTCCGCGATGCAACCGATGCCGGTGCGCAACCTGACGCAGACCGAACGCAGCTCGCTCGACCAACGCCTAGAGCTACTCGAATACGTTGAAGAAATTCATGACGGTTGTTCGTGGAAGGCAACGATTGAACGCCTCAAGGAGCGCTGCGTTGAACGTCATCTGCCGCTACCGTCTACTCGGACGATTCAGCGTTGGCGAAAATCGTCTGCTCTCTCAGGAGCAACGGATCAATTGGCACCCCGTTTCAGTGCGAGGGGAAACAAACGCCAGCTCCGCACCCTAGAGGACCTGGTTTTTGATGAAACCGTGACGGATGAAATCCTTCAGCGGTATTTCAGCACCGACAAGTTCAACGTCAGTCAGATCACCAAACTGGTCAATGAACAATGCCGGGACCGGGCGGCTCAACTTAATACTGTATTTCGGGGCATTTCGCGTCGTAGTGTTTGTCGCCGTATTAGCGCTTTGGAGCAAACGCTTATCAGTTGTGGCCGGGTATCGAAAGCTACTCGGGATCAGGAGATGCGAACAGCAATCCGCAAGCTGCTGGTCGAACGCCCTTACGAGCGTGTGGAAGTCGACGCGACACCGCTCGATATTTTTTGCTGTGATGAGCACGGCGAACCGATAGGTAAGGCTACCTGCTATGCGGGGGTGGATGCGGCTACCGGCGCAATAGTCATGGTGCGGGTCGGTATCGAAAAACCGTCACAGGATTTCGTGCTCTCGGCGCTTGAATTTTGTTTCTCGCCCAAGGGCCAGGCGTTCAGCGAGCGCTATCAACTCAATCATCCTTGGTTGGCTCCAGCGGCGATTGAAACCATGGTGCTCGATAATGCGCAGGAACATCATGGCGCACTGGTGCTTAACGCACTGCGTTATCTGCACACCACCATTGATTACCCCATGGCTGGAAAACCGCAAGCCAAGCCTTTTATCGAGCGGTTCTTCGGCACGCTGAAATTGGGATTGATCAACACACTACAAGGATCGACGAAGTCCCAGTCGAAGTATGAGCGTGACCCCATCGGACGCGCGATGAAAGAGCGCTTGTACACCGTTTCAGAGCTGGAGGCCTTGGTCATCCGCTGGATAGCGAACGTATACATGCGCACCCCGCTTCAACGACTGGAGTATCGCTTCGAGCCCGGTTGCTCGCCTGCACGGGCAATGGAATTGTTGAAACACCGCTACGTAGTCTTGCCGCCACCGGGCCCTGAAGAGTTCAGGAATGCTTGCCTGCGCTACCAAGCTCGCGAAATGACGTTGAGTCGAGAAGGCGTAGGCCTCGACACCATGACTTACAACAGCCCGGCGTTGGCCAAGCTTTATGCTCGTCGGGGCGAGAAAACCAAGGTCAAGGTGCGGTTCAATCCGCTCGATTGCCGGGCCGTTTTTGTGGAGGATCCCGCCGACGCCGGGGTGTTGATCGAAGCGTTTAACCGCTTTGCGGCGATGCCTCTGATCAGTTTTGAAGAGGCGCGCAAGATTCGCAGCACGCACCGGAAATCGGATGCTGAGCTGTCGGGTGAGGATTACCAGATTGCTCATGTGCAAATGCTCCGTGAAAGCGGCGCCAGAGCTGTCGGTGGGAGCATGAAAGACCGCAACCGTGCCGCTCGAAGCCAAGAGCGCGAACGCAAGCGGTCGGAGACCCAGCGTCAAGAACCTACTCGACAAGTCATCGACCCAGTGTATGAAATCCAATTGACGACAGCAACGTTGTCGGCAGCGCCGCGCCGTTCAAAATCAGTTCAAGGAGAGGCCAAATGACCTCGATAACGAAATACGCGTTGATTGAACATGCGACGTTTAAGCAAGCGCTGGACCGATTTGAATCCACGGTTGAGCGTGGCCTCAACGGCGAAACGTTGATCTTGCCCATCTTCGGCCCGACGCGCGTCGGCAAGTCCGAGCTGATCAAAACGGTATTGGCTGATAATCCGGAAACGGTTATTGATGGGGTCCGGCATATCCCGATACTCCGGGTTATGTCACCCGTTAACCCGACCCGCAGGTCTTTGCCTATCGCGGTGCTGGAGGCGCTCAAGTCGCCGCGTTACAACCGCTCCAGCTCGGAAGAACTGACCAGAATGGTGCGCGAGTTGCTCAAGATCACACGCACCAAAATCCTCGTTCTGGATGAGATGCAGCATTTTGTTGAGCGCGGTTCTTTGGCCGCGACCCGCGAAGCGGCTGACTGGCTAAAAGTGCTGGCCGAAGAAATGAACCTGACGCTGGTCCTGACCGGATCGCCGTTGGCGAACGAGGTGCTGCTGCGCAATGAGCAACTGCGTGACCGTTCAGAAGCCGTGTTTAATTTTAGGCCGTATAACTGGAACCACGAGGGTGAGCAATTTGAATTTCGCCGCGCGCTCCTGTCGCTGACCGAGGCCTTTACCGAGGCGGGCTGGACGACACCCGATGCCTCGGACCTTGACTATGGCCGACGGGTCTACGGTGCGTGTCTCGGACGCTTTGGCATGCTCGTGAAGTTGTTTAAAGCCGCTGAGCATTTGGCAAAAGGTCGCCTGATTACCGAGAAAACCATGGCGCGCGCCTATGCCGAGGCGGTGAACACGGGCTTTCTCGAATTCAACCCTTTTGAAGGCCAGCCCCCGGTAGAAAGCCTGCTGGGCCAAGGGTATGCCAGGATGTTGACCGAGGCACGCCTACCGGTGCCCAAAGGCGCACAAAAAAGGGAGCACGCATGAACCTGATCGTTCGTCTCACACCCTATACGGACGAGTCATTGCACGGTTTTTTGCGACGTGTCAGCGAGCGCAACTTGGCGCCGGGAGTGAAGGCTTTCCTGGGCAGTTCCGGGATAAAATTCCGGCCGACCTTCAGTGAAACCGAGTTGTCCCGGCTCGCCGGTGTCTTGAGGATCGACGCTGCTGACTTGGGCATTCGCCAATGTTCCGCCGACAATCACAATCCAATGCTTCGCCTGAAATACCAGAGCGTTGAGTATGGCAAAGTCTGCTCCGCGTGTATGGGGGAGCAACCTTATCAACGCATTGGCTGGGCGCATATCCTGGTGACGGCATGCCCGCGCCACGGCATTCTTCTCATGACAAACTGCGCGGCCTGTGGTCAAGGCGTCAGCGCCGATGGTCCGCTTGATCACTGCGCGTGTGGTCAACCCTATGCTCAGGGTCCGACCCTACCCGCCAGTGATCAAGCACTGGCGCTGTCTGCGCTGCTGCTTGGCGTTGAGCACGTTGCCCGGCAATCGCTACCGCCCACCTGGAGCACCGGAGCGCCGTCCAGCGATACCGTCGACCTCCTCTGTCTGCTCGGTAAGCATTTTATCCAGGAGAGCCGGGGGGGGCTTTTGCCCAAGCCTTCACGAGGCAGAGCGGCTGACGATGACGTTATCGCATGGGGCCAGGCGGGTTTTGATCTGCTGCTGCAATGGCCAACTCGCTTTAATGAAGCGTTGGGTGCTCGATTGGCGAGCACCGAAGGGCCTGGGTTGGCCAAACGACTCGGCGGTTGGTACCGGGCACTGCATCAACTGTATATCGATCCTGCACATGATTGTCTGAGGGAGGCATTGGTCCAGCACCTGACTCGTAATTTTGACGGGCATTTGAACCTCAGGCTTTCCACGATTGATCCCCAGCATCTTCAAGAAAAGTGTTGGCTGACCTCAGAAGAGGCCGGGCGGTTAATTGGTATTGGTTCTGAGCTGGTCCGGTCTGCGGTTACAACGGGAGAAATCGATGGAAAGCTCACCGTGCGAGGCAAAAATCGCTTCGTTTCAATTCATAAAGAGGTGGTGCAGCGAGTGCGTCGTGATCGCCTTGCCCACTATGATGCGACCGCAACCCGCAAACAGCTCGGGGTGTCGAAGATCCTCTTTGAACGGTTAATGCAAGCAGGGGCTTTGCGCAAGCAGACCAAGAAAGAACGTCCTGCGTTGGTCTCGGGTGAATTTCTCGTTAGGGACGTGGATTTGCTGATTGGGCGCCTCACCGGCGCGGTAAGTGGACGCACGATACCGGACGAACACTTGATCGGCTTGCATGACATTACGGTACGTCGCGGTATTTCTTCGGACCGTATTTGTTCCGTCTTGCAAAAGATCCTGGCGCTTGAGATTCGACCCGTTGAGAACAATCAGGCTCTTCATGGGCTGGCGGGTCTTAGGTTTGATTGGGCAGAGATCAAGCACGAACTTCATGAGGAGCCACAAGAGCCCATGCTGACCGTTACTGAGCTGGTAAAGCTGCGCGGGTGGAAACACGAAAATATCGTACGCTGGATCAGACAAGGTCTGCTTAAAACCGCCTCTGTTGCTCAGGGAGGGCCGTTGCAAACGCGTATCCCGTTGTCTGCATTGCTCGATTTCATGGCTGAGTATGCCGTGCTGGCAGACCTGGCAAATCGCACGGGAACGAAATCGCCTTGGTTGTTGCGTGCATTGATGCCGGCGAATGTGAAAGCCGTGGCGGGCGAGGCTACGTCCGGTATTCAGCGGGGCCTGCTGCTCAGTATTGATCAGCTACTTGCAGCAGCCCAATGGAATAAACGAAAGGAATCGGAGAGAGGGATGGATAATGGTTAACCAAGGGGTGTCCCCTTCTGCACTCGCCAGTAAGGCTGGTTTCAGCACCGGGGCGGTCAAGAAGCGCGCGCGACAGTTTGTGGCGCCCACGTCCATGAAAAAGGAACCCGTTCTACCCGCACGCACGGACTTATCCAGACACGCGAGACACGCGGTATCTGGTGTGCGTATTCAAATCTGGCGCAACGCTCGGTTCGCGCTCTTGCCTGCACTGAAGCAGGATCAACCCATGCAGAGGGCTGAACATGCGCCATTGGGTATTTGACGGCAGTACTGAGGACGCGTTCTGGGCGCGGTTAGGTATTCCGGCGCAAGGCGAGGCGCTTCTTGCCCTGATTCGAAGCGGCTTCCCCTTCTGCGTCTTTGAACGATTGGGTGAGGTGTTTCAACTGACGCCACGGCAATTGCGGGAGCGGTTGTCGATGCCTTCCTCAACGCTGCGCCGCCGACGGCAGTCGGGGCACTTTACGCCCGGCGAGAGTGATCAGATCTTTCAATTCGTCCAGGTTTTTAGCCACGTGTGCGAGTTGTGGGGGGGCGACGTTGCCCACGCCAATGAGTGGATGGACACGCCGCAGTACGGCCTGGGTGGCCGTTGCCCGAACGAGCTGCTGGGCACAGCGGTGGAACGAAATCTGTTACTCACGCTGGTGGGGCAAATCGAGCACGGGGTCTTGAGCTGAGGCTGTGAGGGCGCGCAGTGGGCCATTCGGTCTTGAACCTTTAAGGGATCGGAACGGTTAATTCATTGGTTCCAGGACAACCGGCCGCGTAAACCACGCCCGAGGACATCAAGACGTAAACATCACCCCCCTCGTTCTTGGTCGTCTTCGCGGGGCATTGGTTTTTTTCACGGTGCCGGACGGGTGGGTATGGGGACATCGATGGGTTGCAGGCCATGCCGTGCGCGGGGCCGGTGGAGTCGAACCGCACTGCGCATAATCGAGGTTTGGTTAAATCTTTGAAGGTCTCCGTTGCGATATCCAGCGCCCCACACACTTAGGAGTGAAGCCAATGATTGATCCTACTCAGAGCAGTGCCGACGTCTTCTGCGATGTCTGTGGCGGCGCCACTCGAATACCCGGCTATGGTCAGCAGTTCGGTACGCTGCAAGCTACCTGGGGTTACGGCGCCACGCATGATGGTGAGTGCTATCACGTGCGGTTGTGTGAGGCGTGTTTTTTCCAGGCACTGGCGGGCCTGCGCCAAGAGCGGCGAATTACCCGCTTATTTGATGAAGCACCAGCGGCTGATGGTCCGGAGTTTGGCCGCGTCGCGCGTGATGATTTTTGGGGTGAGTCGTAACGCGTTAACTCCGCGTCAGGGAGAGAGCACTACCGCCCGCCCTTTCGGTACCACTTTGGACGCCTGCCATGACCGAACTGTATGACCGTGCCCAGTTGCTCAATGAGATCTGGTCCGAACCGATGGTGCTGGTGGCGCCACGCTACAACCTGTCCGACGTCGGCCTGAAAAAGCTCTGCGCGCGCCTGCAAATCGGCACGCCGCCGCGCGGCTATTGGGCCAAGGTCAAGGCAGGTAAACGCGTCCACCCCCGTCCCAAGCTGCGTGAGTACGTGGGCCATCCCAGCTATTTATACCGCCCCACAGTGCAACCGATCCAACCGGTCGAGGCCGCCGAAGTCGTGGACAGTCGACTTCAGCAGGTGCTGATCTTTGAGCAACAGCCGGAAAACCAAATTGTGGTACTGGAGCGCATCAAGGGGTGGCATCCGGTTGTGGCGGCTGCGCGCGAGGCATTGGTCCGCCCGATCATCGATCAGCGCGGAATGCCTCAGACACGCGGCAATGGGCTGAATATTTCGGTTTCTCCCGGATTACAGAGTCGCGCACTGAAAGTGGCGGACACGCTGCTGAAAGCTTTGGAGAAGCGTGGGTATACCGTTGAACAAGGGAAACACCAAGTCGAGGTCGTGATGTTTGGTGATGCGCTGCGCTTGCGTTTTTATGAGCCATCTTTGCGTTCGGATTATGTGCCATCGGCTGCTCAGTTAGCCGAAAAAGCCAAGAGCGGCTGGAGCTATTGGCCGAAATGGCAATTTACGCCTTCGGGTCGACTCCAGGTGATGGCCGATGAGGGTTATGGCGGAAAAATCACGGATTCGGATCGTCACTCGGTGGAGCAACAGCTCAACAAACTCATTCGTCTGATGGCCACCAGAGCGGTCGGGTTTCTGGTTCGCAATGAACGTCAGGCGATTGAAGACGCGGAGCGCCAGCGAGTTCGCGACATTGTGCTGGAGCGCAAACGTCGGCAAGACTTGGAAAAGCAGCGGCTGGCGACACTTGAAGTCAATGCGCAGAACTGGCGCCGCGCTCAAGCCATCCGCGAGTATCTCAGTGCATTGGAGCAGGCGGCAGACAGGGGGCATCTCTCGCCGGAACAGCTGGAAAACCTTCGATGGGGACGGGCCAAGGCGGACTGGCTTGATCCGCTCAAGCCGGGCATCGACGATATTCTCGACGAAAAGATCGTGGTCCCTTTTTAACCTCTGGAGGCCAGGATGACGGACTTACCCAAAGACGACTCTACGGCTCAGCTTAGGTGCCGGGCTTTTAATGAGCTGGTCGCACTCAAGACCCACAATCAGGCTCAAAAACTCAGCGATCTGAAGGACTGGAAAATCTGGTACGCATCATTGAGTGACGATGAGCGTGCACGGGTTGATGAACACCTCAGTGCCCGCTGTGATGAAATAGCCGCGCAATTTGGCCAGTCTCGGCGGTTTGTACCCAAACCACCGGATGGTCACTAAAAAGTTCCACCCTCATGAATGGGTCACTCCCGTTCAGGCTTTCTAGCGTCGGAGCTGACTGCCTCCATGATCGCGGTTAGCTCATCCAGGAGTTCGCCGTGGCAGCGCTTCAAGTAGCCCGATATGGTTTCATTACGCAGCAGTCGGGCGATATAACCCTTCGCGACCACCAGGATCAGCATCGTTTCCCCCAGCGTGTCCTCAACGACTTTGTAATCGTGATAAAGCTTCTCCATCTCGCGTTCCATCCTCGCTATTTCTTCGACACTGACCTCGGCGGAGAGCTTGGATTTTTTCTCAATTAACATTTCCGGGCGTGTAGCGGCGAGCACCATGCTTGCATAGGTCTGGGTGAAGCAATTGGCGGAAACCATTAGCTCCACCGCTTCAATCTGGCGCATGGGTTTCATTTTTCTTAGCGTCCGGAACACGTCCTGGCTGACCATTTTGACTTTGAGCATTTCCACCACTTCGGGTGCGATGCCATCAAGTAAGTGCTGCCGCTCATGGATGCGCTCCACGTTGATGCCCAATACCTTCGCAATAAGGGCAGGAGAAATACCCTTATGGATGGCGGTAAGAATCATCTTGTGCTCTTGCACTGGCGTCAGGCGATTGATCTGCCGGTTGTACGTAAACCCCTCGTCATCCGTCGACAGTAGGCAGAGCGCCTCGCTGGCACCGAGTGCTTTTAGCGCATATAAGCGAAGATGGCCGTCAAGCAACACGAATGCTGCTGCGCCATCCACATTGGTGTGTTGTCGATGGACCGCGAGCGGCTCAATGACACCCAGCTCCCGAATGGAGGTCAGGATCGTGGTGTATTTTTTACTCTGCTCTATATCCCTATCCAGGGTTCGGGTGGGGAGAATTCGGTCGAGCGGAACCGGGATGATCTGCCGCTCAAAAGCATGTTTTACCTGGCCCATGGTTACCCCTCCCCGTGTATACGGTCAGCCAACGACTTAGGCATGTCCTGAATACTTTCGCTGCGAAGCAGCGTACAGAAGTAGTCGTCCGCCAGCAGTCGACGCATGGCGGTTACCATGATCAACAAGCGTTGCTCGTTGATGTCCGCTTTTTTGATCATGACTCGCTGGCGCCTGACTTCGGTTTGGTAAGTATTCAGGAGTTTTTGAGGTGTCGTGGGCTGGTCGTCGGCCAATCGCCGTTGGCCATAACTTTTTCCCAGGAACCGGCGTCTATCGATTAAACGTCTGACTTTAATCAATTGCTCGCCCTTCAAAACACCTGTCTCGTAGGCGTTCACCATGGCTACTTGAACCTCGGTATCACTGGATCTGGCGACCTCGGTCGCTACGCTGAGCGGTAACCAGCCCTTTTCCACAGCGGCGATGAGCCGTTCCTCGCCTTGGCGTAGCAGCATCAGGATAGCGTTTATATAGGTAGGATCTAGGCTAGTCTTCACGCTGATCTGTTTGGTGGTGTAACCGCGTTCGGACAGTATTTGAATGGAGTAGAGTAAGTCCTTGTTCGAATGTTTACGGCGAGCAAGATTTTCTACCAGGCTGATGAGAAACCGGTCGGCTTCACTGGCACTGACGACCACACAAGGAATTTCTCGTTCTCCCAGTGCACAAAAAGCTTCGTACCGGCCTTGCCCGCAGACCAGCTCGAATACTCCAGTGTTTTGGTGCTCATCGCTGGGCGTGACCGTAATCGGCCGCTTCAGGCCCAGGCTTGAAATATTTTCGACCAGCTTGGCAAACACCTGCTTGTTACGCACTCGGGGGTTGAGGATGCGTATTCGATCCAGACTGACCATTTGAATCGTCGTAGCTTCCCCTACATGGTGCGGGCTTCGAGGGTGTTGCGGCATATTCATGCGGCTCTCCCAACGACAGTCCGCCGCGAAAGTTGCGCGAGTGCTTCGAGGCTGTCGTAGCGATAGATTTCCAAATTGGATGCGTTCGACTCGCTCAGTCGTATATTCGGCTGCTGAATATCGAGCGTCGGTAGGATGTAGTAATCGCGGGCGACTTCTTCGCCGGGCTCCATCCTTACGGCAACCGTGATATCCGGTGACAACCCCAGATCGAAGCGGATTTTCCAACGTTTTGCTCCCGAGCCACTGCGCTGACAGCGGCAAAGAACGAGAGAAATCAGCAGCTCCTCATTCATCAGGAGCAGATCACTGGTTGGATCGATGGCGACTCGACCTCCGACTTGTTGAATATGCTCTACCGTCCGAGCCAGCATCAGCGGGTGCATCAGTCGAAGCTGATGGTTGGCTGCGACGTAATCATAGTCACGCGATGGGGTGTAGCCGATGAGAGAGTACGTGCGCAGAAGGCTGCCGAATCGATGTTGATAGGCGGTGCTGGAGGGACAATCGTCAGACTCATTGATGATCAGGCCCGATAAATACCCGGCTTTCTCGTACAGCTTTTTGAGCCTCTCCAGCATTTCGGAGTCGGGCATCCGATAACTTCGAGACTGAATAATTTCTTGTGCTGCGGCGAACAGTACGTGGTCGACTAGGGCTGGAAATGCACCATCGGCGCGTACCCATTGGTCCGGAGGATTATGGACGTGTTCATCTTTGAGCTTGAAAGAGGAGCGGTTCCAGACGTTATTACCAATGTACTTTTCGTTGGTTAATACTTGGTGGACAGTACCCTTGGTCCATGGCCTGGCCAAGTCACTCAGGATCCCGCGATAATTTAACTGCTCCGCAATTTCTGTTTCGGTGTAACCGGCTTCAACGAATCGTTGGTAGATCCAATGAACGGTTGCAACCTCCTCCGCAGGTCCAGGAATAAGCTTAACGCGGTCCGTTTGAATACTTTTGTGTTCGCCAATGGCTAGTTCCGCTCGTGGATTCCCAGCGGCATCCACCAGTTGACGCCTGAGCCCATAGCCTGCGACTCCGCCCTGTCGATACCCCAGTTGGATGAGGCGTGACTGTCCCGCAAACACTTTGACGGATAGCTCACGACTGTATTCTCCGGCCATCATTCGCTTCAGGCTTTTGACAACGTGAGACACGGGAGAGCCGTCATTGGAAAATTGTTCCGCGCAGTATTGAACTGAGACACCTGCCTGTCGGCAACGCACCTCAAAACTGGCGGCTAAATCCGGGTCTTGAAAGCGGCCCCAGCGGCTAACGTCGTACACGAGGATGGTCGAGAAGCTAACTTGGCCGCCTTCAACGTCTCTGAACAGCTGAATAAGCGAATCGCGCCCTTCGAGACGTAAGCCACTTTTTCCGGCATCGGTGTAAATTTTTACTATTTCGAGGGCGTGAGCGGCTGCGTAGAGTTTGATTGTGTCGAGCTGGTTTTCAGTCGAGTACTGCTGATGCTCTGTGGACATGCGGACATAAGCGGCTGCCAAGTGCTGCTCTTGGTTGGTGTCGCCCGATTGGGATTTTTTACGACCGCGCATACGCAATTGCCCCTGCTTGCATCCACACTGGACGTTCGCCGCTGAGGCGTACCCATTCTACTAGCTACTCAAGCGAACGATGTGTCATACCAACCATAGAGGATCAAGGAGGGAAAAATGTTTCCTAAAAAGGGCAATACTTTTCCAAGTCGGCAGGCTTACGCGTCTGGGTTGGCGGCGGCGTTAAAAGAGGAGCTAGGTACAACGCATCAGGCCGTGAAGACACTGATGAAATGGACGGATGCGAATGAGCGCACAGCGAAAAATTGGTTGAGTGGGACATGCGGCCCCAGGGGAGAATATCTTGCCCGTTTGATTCAGCATTCAGACCGGGTGTTGGTGAGCTTCCTGTGTATGTGCTCCCGTGACGAAGTCGCGGTTGCCATTACGCTTTCATCGCTGCGCAATGAGTTGTCGAATGCATTGGAAGCGATTGATCGTTGTTTATTGTCTCACCGCCATGGAAATACCCGGTCGTCCGGCTGACGCACCTTAGGAAAACCAATCGCTCGTTTTGCTCGTCACCAGCGCCCCGCGCTACTATGCAGGTAATAAATGGATGGTTGAAAGAGCCACAGGGCTGCCTGATCAGGACTACGTGGACTAGTGGAAGTCCGCACGGACTTTCAATGGTGATCACGTCGCATGCGTTCGATGCTGTGCGTGTCAATGGTTGTCGAATGGCCTTCAGACTTTTCGACACGAGGCTGATCTATAGCAGTGGCAGGAAGCTATGGCGGTCGCATGTGCGGGGAAGTGGGCAGCCGCTTGCGGTGCCGGATCAGGTACGGTCGTTACGAGCCTTAGCGGCATCGACAATCGCAGCGTTCATCTCCTCGACACTGACCGGCAGCTGTTTTCTGCGGACCAATCCTTTGAGTTCGTTCGAGTGGCCTGTTTGGATCGAGAGGACAAATCGCCCGTTACCCGTATCGGTGAATTCAATGACGTCACCAGGATTCAAGCCTAGCGAACGTCGTACGGCGCTTGGTATCGTGATTCGACCCTTTGAACTAAGCAAGGCGGTTGGCATGTGCTTGTCCCAGTGCAATTATTGGCATGCTCGCCGCGATCAGTATCCTCGACGGCTCGGATCGGATCTCATTCAATCGACGTCTTTCAATCGTTGTGCCTCTGCTGAAGATAGCACTAGGCGCTTGAGTTTTAAACGGCCCGCTAGCTCTGCGCTCTACCGCTAGCGGTTGACTGCGCCAAGCGTATTTGAGTGCTTTATGGGACTGAGCTGCTACGGCAATGGCAAGAGCGTTTGCAGGCATTTTTAAGTGTCGGTAATGAAGTCGTGGGCACTATCGGTGGTGGAAAGGCAAAACCTACAGGTGTCATCGATATCACTGTAATGCAGTCTCTATCGCGAAAAGGTGAGGTCAGCGATACGGTGAAAAACTACGGCTAGATCATCGTAGATGAGTGCCATCACGTGTCCGCGGTTTCGTTCGAGGGGTTACTGAGGAGCGCATCCGCGCGATATGTGGTGGGACTTACAGCAACTCCGGTGCGGCGTGATGGGCAGCAACCTATCATCTTTATGCAATGCGGACCGATCCGGCACTCTGCTGCTCGACCGGCAAGTGCCCCTCATGATTTGTCTGTAGTACCTCGATTACATTCCAAGCCTATTGTCGTCCCCGACGACTCAGGAATTCAGGACGTGTTTCGATGCCTGGCTGACGATATCGAGCGCACAGCCAAAATTGTCTCCGAGGTTGAGCTAACCTTTAGCCAAGGTAGGAAGATTTTGGTGCTGACTGAGCGTACTGAACATGTGGATGCTCTTGAGGCTGAATTGAAGGGGCGCGTGCATAACCTTTTTACACTTCATGGGCGTGTGCTAAAAAAGCAGCGAATCTCCCGGATTCACGAGCTTGACTCACTGCCGCCTGATTCTCCACGCGTCCTCGTTGCAACTGGGAAGCTAGTTGATGAAGGCTTCGATCATCCAGCATTGGACACATTGGTGTTGGCAATGCCTATCTCTTGGAAAGGAATTCTTCAGCAATACGCAGGCCGATTGCATCGAGCGCATGCCGATAAGGCCGACGTGCGAGTGATCGACTTCGTTGACGCGGGTAATGTCGCGTTGATGAGGATGTGGGATAAGCGGCAGGCGGGGTACAAAGCGATGGGGTACCGAATGGCTGACTCTCTAGCCACTATGGACTTGCTCTAGCAGCACAGTCGGTCCCTTTGGATTTCGATTTTGGATGCAGCCAGCAAGCTCCTTCATACGGTGAGGATGCTGGTTCCGGAAACGACATTTAATATGGTCAAATAACCGCAGTACGACACTTATCGTGGCTCAAATGCGACATTTATGGTGCCCATGTTCCACGTGGAACCCTGATTTTACCTAGGGTAGCCATGACACTTAATATGCCCATCGACAAGGCCACTCTGCTGATAAAAAAGCCAACGCTTAGCGTTGGCTTTTTTTATAACGAAAATTTAACCAGGGATGAACATCCCAATGGCTGCCGCTCCCATGACTGCCGTCGCTATCCAGCCAAGGACGAGCAGAGGTCGACTTGCTGTAAAGGCGCCCATTACAGATTTCTTCGAAACCAGAATGATGATGACAACCATCAGGGGCACGGCGACCAGACCGTTGATGACAGCGCTCCAGAACAGCGCTTTCATTGGACTGATTGGCGAATACTGGATGCCGAGTCCGGCAAGTACGCTGACGGAGATGATGGCGTAGAACCCACGCGCATCATTCACTTTTCGTTCGAGGCCTTTCCTCCAGCCCATTGCTTCGGAAAGAGCATAGGCTCCAGAGCCGGCCAACACAGGCACGCCGATCATGCCCACACCAAGAATGCCGAGAGCGAAGAGCATGTAGGCAAAGTCACCGGCGAGCGGTCGCAGAGCACTTGCTGCTTGTGCTGCCGTGTTGATATCGGTAACGCCAGACACGTGGAGCGTTACGGCGGTCGCAAGAATGATGAAGTAGGCCGTGACGTTGGAGTAGAGCATGCCGCTCCAGGTGTCCCACTGGATGCGCCGGAGCTCCGGTCCGGCGGAAGGTGCATCGCACAGGAGTGGCTTGCTGCTTGGGTGCGCTTCCATGTCTTCGATTTCTTCTGAGGCTTGCCAGAAAAAAAGGTATGGACTAATGGTCGTGCCGAAAACCCCGACGACCATGGCGGCGGTGCTTGAGTCCAGGGTTATTTTTGGCCAGAAAGTGTGTGTTGCGACCTGTCCCCAGGGAACATGAACCGTAAACAATACGGCGGCGTAGGCCAGTAGTGAGACCGTCAGCCACTTCAGGATGAAGACGTAACGGTGATAAGGGATGAACAGCTGCAACAGGATAGTCGCTGACACAAAAAAAGCGGTCATGAGATGCCGGTTGATGCCAGAGACCAACTCTGCAACCTCCCCCATGGCAGCGACATCTGCGGCAATATTCAGGGTGTTGGCCACGAGCAGTAGACACAAAACGCACGGAAGCACGATCGGCGGGAACGCATCCTTGATATTGGCAGCGAGTCCTTTCCCTGTGACTCGGCCGATGTTCGCGCACATCGATTGAATGGCGGCCATCAAAGGATAGGCCAGTGGCATCGTCCATAGCATATCAAGGCCAAATTGCGCGCCAGCCTGGGAGTACGTAGCAATACCACTCGGGTCGTCGTCCGCCACACCGGTAATGAGCCCGGGCCCGATTCGCGACAGCGGGTGCTCCTTCAGCCGCTCCCAAAGAGCCCGAAAGGTGCGCATTAGTCGCACTACTTACTCAATGCCTCTGTCGTAAAAATAATTACTCGGTTGGTGATAACGATCAAAAAATGAACGGCATGAAGATCTCAAGATAAAAATCAGGAAAATCCACGCCAGTTCACCTAACGTACTCATATCCCTTCCCTCTGCAACCCAAGGTAAAACGCGGTTATCCGGTTCCAGCGGTCTCTGCGCCCGAGATGAGCGGCTGAAAAACCGCACTATTTTTGATGTTATTGGCTGAACTCAAAGAAACCATACACTAAGCAATGGGCTTGTCAAATTACCGCCAACAACAAAAATAGCAGCAGAATAAAGTCAATTGTTTGACTGTCTGTAAAAAATAAACAGATGCTTTTTGAACAGCCATTACTTCACCCCAACGGGGATAGCCTGAGTCAGGCGCGATGTAATCGACCATAAAAAAGCCGGCCTCATGGGCCGGCTTCGTCACAATCCTGAAAACTTATGCACTTTTTTTGCTCATTAATCAGCTTAAGAAATAAGTATATAAATTAACGAGTTGGCGCGATTTATTTAAAGAATCGAAAAAATGGTGCACAGGTTATCCACAGATCCTAAACAACCGCATTTTCTTCGCTCGGTGCTGGTGCAACCACTGAGCCCATGGCGCGTTGCGTTGCTTCATTCCAGGCCGCGACCCGGTCATTAAGCGCTGCAATGGCGCGTGGGCCTGTGCCCTCGGCGTACATCGGTTCGCCAATAACTAACTCAATGGTGCCCGGCTTTTTCGCCCAACCTTCTTTTGGCCAGTACTTGCCTGCGTTGTGCGCAATGGGCAGAACCGGCAGGTTTGCATTCACGGCCAACGCTGTGCCGCCTCGGGAGAATTTGCCAATCTGCCCAAAAGGAACGCGCGTACCTTCCGGGAAGATTAACACCCAGACGCCATCCTTGAGCAGTTCATGGCCTCTTTTGGCGACATGCTTGAGTGCTGCTTTGGGATTGTCACGGTTGATCGCAATCGGCCGAAGCATCGCCATCGCCCAACCGAAGAACGGGACGTACAACAGCTCACGCTTGAGCACCTGGCTCAAAGGTTCGAAGTGCGCCGAGAGGAAGAAGGTTTCCCAGGTGCTCTGGTGATTGGACAGAATCACACAAGGCTCTAGCGGGATATTTTCCTGACCTTTTACTTCGACATGAATGTTCAAGAACACCCGCGTCAGCCACAACGCACAGCGGCACCAGTACACGTTGATAAAACGGTAGCGGGCGCGGAAAGGTAAAAACGGGGCGACAAAGAAACTCAGTGTGCACCACAGAAGAGAAGTGGTGCACAACAGCAGGTAAAAGAAGAAGGTTCTGATTGCCTGCATGATCGACATAGGAGCTTTTACCGTTGCGGGCGATGCCCGTCTATTTACAAGTGTGGATAAGTTCTGCGGCAACCGCCGCCAGATCGTCAAAAACCAGAGTGCCTGCGGGCAAAGGGTTACCCATTGTTTTGAGACCTTTGCCGGTCTTTACCAAAACTGGCTGAGAGTCGACGGCCAGCGCCGCCTCCAAGTCACCCTTACTATCGCCAACAAACCAGATGCCCGCCAGATCTACCGCGTAATGATCGGCAATCGTTTTGAGCATGCCCGGTTTTGGTTTGCGGCAATCGCAGCCTTCATCCGGGCCGTGTGGACAAAAAACGATCAGGCCGACTTCACCACCCTGCTCTGCCACCAGATCGCGCAAGCGCGCATGCATGGCTTCGAGTGTGGCGACATCGTAAAACCCGCGGGCAATGCCGGACTGGTTAGTGGCGACGGCCACCGTCCAGCCGGCCTTGCTCAGGCGTGCAATAGCCTCGACCGAGCCCGGGAGGGGAATCCACTCCTCCACCGACTTGATGTAAGCGTCGGAGTCATGATTGATCACCCCGTCCCGGTCCAGAATCAGCAGCTTCAAGCCTTGCCCCTTCAACGTCATCCCAGCAGCGAAATGTCGGCAACGCCCAGGAACAGGCCGCGTAAGCGAGCCAGCAAGGCATAGCGGTTGGCACGTACGCTGGCATCTTCAGCATTGACCATCACGGCTTCGAAGAACGCATCGACTGGCTCGCGCAACGCAGCCAAACGTGCCAGTGCTTCACTGTACTGACGCGTTGCGGCCATCGGTTGCACCGCTTGGTCCGCTTGCTGAATCGCCGAGTACAACGAAAACTCGTGCGCGTTATCGAAGTATTTAGGTTCGACGGTGCTGGCGATGTTGCCCTGCGCTTTGCTCAACAGGTTCGACACACGCTTGTTCACTGCAGCCAAGGCAGAAGCTTCCGGCAGTTTGCGGAAGGCCTGAACCGCTTGAACCCGCTGATCGAAATCAAGGGCTGAAGCCGGTTGCAGCGCCCGTACCGACAGATACGTAGCGACTTCGACACCTTCATCTTCGTAACGCGCACGCAGGCGGTCGAAGATGAACTCCAGCACTTGTTCGGCCAGGCCGGCAGGTTTGATCTTCGCACCGAACTGAGCCACGGCGAAGGCTACGGTCTGCACCAGATCGAGGTCCAGCTTCTTGTCGATCAGGATCCGCAGCACGCCCAACGCAGCGCGGCGCAGTGCATACGGGTCTTTGCTGCCGGTGGGCAACATGCCGATACCGAAGATGCCGACCAGCGTGTCGAGCTTGTCGGCCATGGCGACGGCCGCACCGGTCAGGGTGGTTGGCAGTTCGGCGCCAGCACCACGAGGCATGTATTGCTCGTTCAGTGCCAGTGCGACGTCTTCAGGCTCGCCGTCGGCCAGGGCGTAGTAATAACCGGCAACACCCTGCATTTCCGGGAATTCGCCGACCATTTCGGTCGCCAGATCGCACTTGGACAGCAGGCCTGCACGCGCGGCACGCTTGGCATCGCCACCAATGCGTGGGGCAATGAAGGCGGCCAGTTTTGATACGCGCTCGGCTTTATCGAAAACACTGCCCAACTGGGCCTGGAACACTACGTTTTGCAGGCGCAGGTTGAAGGTTTCCAGCTTCTGCTTCTTGTCTTGCTTGAAGAAGAACTCGGCGTCGGTCAACCGTGGACGAACCACTTTTTCGTTGCCGGAAATGATTTGCGCCGGGTCTTTGCTCTCGATGTTGGCCACGGTGATGAAGCGTGGCAGCAACTTACCGTCGGCATCCAGCAGGCAGAAATACTTCTGGTTGTCCTGCATGGTAATGATCAGCGCTTCTTGCGGCACGTCGAGGAAGCGTTCTTCGAACGAGCACACCAGCGGCACAGGCCATTCGACCAGCGCGGTGACTTCATCGAGCAGGCTTGGCGGCACAATCGCGGTGCCTTCCTGCAGCGTTGCCAGCTCGTCGACGCGCTTGCTGATCAGTTCGCGACGTTCGGCGAAGTCAGCCAATACGTGGGCGCCACGCAGGTCTTGCAGGTAGTTGGCAGGCGAGGTGATGCGCACGCTTTCCGGGTGATGGAAGCGGTGACCACGGGAGTCACGGCCTGCGGTCTGAGCGAGGATGGTGCAATCGACCACCTGATCGCCAAACAGCATGACCAGCCATTGGGTTGGACGCACGAATTCTTCTTTGCGCGCACCCCAGCGCATGCGCTTGGGGATCGGCAGATCGTTCAGGGAGTCTTCAACGATGGTTGGCAGCAGGCTCATCGTCGGCTTGCCGACGATGTTCTGACTGAATCGCAACTTCGGCCCGCTCTGATCGATCTCGCTCAGCTCTACGCCGCACTTCTTGGCGAAGCCCAGCGCGGCTTGAGTCGGATTGCCTTCAGCATCGAATGCCGCCTGGCGTGGCGGACCGTCGAGGTTGACGCTGCGATCTGCTTGTTGCGTCGCCAGTTGAGTGATCAGCACGGCCAGGCGGCGCGGCGCGGCGTAGACCTGCTTGGCGCTGTAGCTGAGACCCGCGGCCTGCAAGCCTTTTTCGATGCCCGCGAGGAACGCGTCACCCAGGGCGCCAAGGGCTTTGGGTGGCAGTTCTTCGGTGCCCAATTCAACCAGGAAATCTTGAGCACTCATTGTGCAGCCTCCAGCTTAGCCAACACTTCATCACGTAAATCGGGGGGTGCCATCGGGAAGCCAAGCTTGGCTCGGGCTTGCAGATAGCTCTGCGCTACCGAACGGGCCAACGTCCGTACCCGCAGGATGTACTGCTGACGCGCGGTGACCGAAATCGCCCGACGTGCATCCAGCAGGTTGAAGGTGTGCGAGGCCTTGAGGACCATTTCGTAGCTTGGCAATGGCAACTGGAGCTCAATCAGGCGACTGGCTTCGCTCTCATAGAAATCAAACAGCTCAAACAGTTTTTCAACGTTGGCGTGTTCGAAATTGTAAGTCGATTGCTCCACCTCGTTCTGGTGGAACACATCGCCGTAGGTCACTTTGCCGAACGGGCCGTCGGTCCAGACCAGGTCATAGACCGAATCCACGCCTTGCAGGTACATGGCCAGGCGTTCCAGGCCGTAGGTGATTTCACCGGTCACCGGGTAGCACTCAATGCCGCCTGCTTGCTGGAAGTAGGTGAACTGGGTGACTTCCATGCCGTTCAGCCAGACTTCCCATCCCAGACCCCAGGCGCCAAGCGTTGGCGACTCCCAGTTGTCTTCGACGAAACGAATGTCATGCACGAGCGGATCAAGGCCAACGTGCTTGAGGGAGCCGAGGTACAGCTCCTGGAAGTTGTCCGGGTTAGGCTTCAATACCACCTGGAATTGGTAGTAATGCTGCAAGCGGTTCGGGTTTTCGCCGTAGCGGCCATCAGTCGGGCGTCGGCTGGGCTGCACATAAGCGGCGTTCCAGGTTTCCGGGCCGATGGCGCGCAGAAACGTAGCGGTATGGAATGTGCCGGCGCCGACTTCCATATCGTAGGGCTGAAGCACCACACAACCTTGCTCGGCCCAGTATTGTTGAAGGGCGAGGATCAAGTCTTGGAAGGTACGCACGGCTGGCGTAGGCTGGCTCACGAAATTCACCTGTGCTGGGGCTGCGATTTAAAGAGCGGGAGTATACCCGATTCGGCCGCACCTCCACCCTTGGAGCCTTATGCCACGCTGCTTTTGGTGCAACGAAGATCCGCTGTACATCGCTTATCACGATCAAGAGTGGGGCGTGCCGTTGCGCGATGCGCAGAAACTCTTCGAGTTGTTATTGCTCGAAGGGTTCCAGGCCGGCCTGTCCTGGATCACGATTTTAAAGAAACGCGCGCGCTATCGTGAAGTCTTGTTCGGCTTCGATGTGCAGCGCGTGGCGCAGATGAGCGACGCTGAAATCGAAGCGCTGATGCTCGACGCCGGCATCATTCGTAACCGCCTCAAACTCAATGCCGCACGGCGTAATGCCCAGGCCTGGCAGGCCCTGGAAGACCCGGTGGAATGGCTTTGGTCGTTTGTGGGCGGGCAGCCAAAAATCAATCATTTCGAGGGTCGCAGCCAGGTCCCGGCTGTCACTCCTGAGGCTGAAGCGATGAGCAAAGCCCTGAAAAAAGCAGGCTTCACGTTCGTCGGACCCACGATTTGCTACGCCTTCATGCAGGCCGCAGGCATGGTCATGGATCACACCCTTGAGTGTGATCGATACGCCGTCTTGAGCCGCTGATGGTTACAATAGCGACCTTGCGAATTCGGGAGTGATCTGTGGATAAGTTCAAAGGCGCCCTTTTGGTCGGGCTTTTGCGGCTATTTGCCCTGTTGCCATGGCGAGTGGTGCAGTGGGTCGGTACGTCCATCGGCTGGCTGATGTGGAAACTGCCCAACCGCTCGCGCGAAATAGCGCGCATCAACCTGTCTAAATGTTTCCCTGAACTGGACGCTGCCGAACGCGAGCGCCTGGTGGGCCGCAGCCTGATGGACATCGGCAAGACGTTCACCGAAAGCGCCTGTGCCTGGATCTGGCCCGCCCAGAAATCAATCGATCTGGTGCGTGAAGTCGAAGGGCTTGAAGTGCTGGAAGCCGCGCTGGCTTCGGGCAAGGGCGTGGTTGGCATCACCAGCCACTTGGGCAACTGGGAAGTGCTTAACCACTTCTATTGCAGCCAGTGCAAACCGATCATTTTTTACCGGCCGCCGAAACTCAAGGCGGTGGACGATCTGCTGCGCAAGCAGCGTGTGCAACTGGGCAATCGCGTGGCGGCCTCTACCAAAGAAGGCATCCTCAGCGTTATCAAGGAAGTGCGCAAAGGCGGCTCAGTGGGTATTCCGGCCGATCCCGAGCCCGCTGAGTCTGCAGGTCTGTTCGTGCCCTTCTGCGCGACCCAGGCGTTGACCAGCAAGTTCGTGCCCAACATGTTGGCCGGAGGCAAGGCAGTGGGCGTTTTCCTGCATGCGATCCGCCTGACCGATGGTTCCGGTTACAAGGTGATCCTCGAAGCGGCACCCGAGGCGATGTACAGCACCGACACGCAAACGTCGGCGGCGGCCATGAGTCAGGTTGTCGAGAAGTACGTGCGGGCTTATCCGAGCCAATACATGTGGACGATGAAGCGTTTCAAAAAGCGTCCACCGGGCGAAAAGCGCTGGTATTGAAGGCTGTCAGCTGTGGATAACTGCTGCAATTGAAGTTATCCACAGCCGGGGTGAGCCTGTTTTCAGTGATTCGATCATGGGAGTGTCCCGTACCGGTCCCCTCCAATTGATCGGTACCGCTGATTAAAAAAAGCTCAAGCCAACCTGGAACAGCCGCTCTACGTCGCGGATATATTTTTTATCCACAAGGAACAGAATCACATGGTCGCCGGACTTGATCACCGTGATGTCGTGGGCGATCAGTACTTCTTCGGCGCGAATGATTGCGCCGATGGTGGTCCCTGGCGGCAGTGTGATGTCACGGATGGCGCGACCGATGACCTTGCTCGACCTGGCATCACCATGGGCGACGGCTTCAATGGCTTCGGCTGCCCCACGACGCAATGAATGCACGCTGACTATGTCGCCACGGCGAACGTGAGTCAGCAAGGTGCCGATGGTCGCCAGTTGCGGGCTGATCGCGATATCGATCTCGCCGCCCTGCACCAGATCCACATACGCCGGGTTGTTGATGATGGTCATCACTTTGCGTGCGCCGAGGCGTTTGGCCAACAGCGAGGACATGATATTGGCCTCGTCATCGTTGGTCAGCGCCAGGAACAGATCGACTTCGGCGATGTTTTCTTCCAGCAGTAAATCCCGGTCCGACGCGCTGCCCAGCAGGACCACGGTGTTGTCCAGGGTTTCCGAAAGGTAACGGCAGCGGGCCGGGTTCATCTCGATGATTTTGACCTGATAGCGACTTTCGATGGCTTCGGCCAGCCGTTCACCAATATGCCCGCCGCCCGCGATGACGATGCGTTTGTAGCTTTCATCCAGGCGGCGCATCTCGCTCATGACGGCGCGGATGTTTGCTTTGGCCGCGATGAAGAACACCTCGTCATCCACTTCAATGACGGTGTCGCCTTGGGGGGCTATCGGCCGGTCACGGCGGAAAATTGCAGCAACCCGGGTATCGACGTTAGGCATGTGTTCGCGCAACTGACGCAGCTGTTGGCCGACCAGCGGCCCGCCGTAGTAGGCCTTGACCGCCACCAGCTGGGCCTTGCCGCCAGCAAAGTCGATCACTTGCAGCGCGCCGGGGTATTCGATCAAGCGCTTGATGTAGTTGGTCACCACCTGTTCCGGACTGATCAGCACGTCCACGGGGATCGCGTCGTTATTGAACAGACCGGCGCGGGTCAGGTAGGCCGCTTCACGCACGCGGGCGATTTTGGTCGGGGTCTTGAACAGGGTGTAAGCGACCTGACAGGCGAGCATGTTGGTCTCGTCGCTGTTGGTCACCGCCACCAACATATCGGCATCATCCGCGCCGGCCTGGCGCAGCACCGTAGGGAACGAACCGCGGCCCTGAACGGTACGGATATCAAGGCGATCACCCAGATCGCGCAAGCGATCGGCATCGGTGTCGACCACGGTGATGTCATTCGCTTCACCGGCCAAATGTTCAGCCAGCGTACCGCCGACCTGTCCTGCGCCGAGGATGATGATTTTCATCGTTCACTCCTTGAAACGAGTTAGCGCGGCAAGCGCGCTCCTACAATGCGGATTTAGCCGTGTGCGGCGGCGATCTTGATCAGCTTGGCATAGTAGAAGCCATCGTGGCCGCCTTCCTGGGCGAGCAACTGGCGACCGTGCGGTTGTTTCAGGCCGGGCGGCTGTTGCCCGAGCTGACCGGCGATGTCCAGTTCGCGCGCGCCGGGTGTGCGAGCCAGGAATGCCTCGATCACTTCGGTGTTTTCCATCGGCAGCGTCGAGCAGGTGGCGTACAGCAGGATGCCGCCGACTTCCAGCGTCGGCCACAGTGCGTCGAGCAATTCGCCCTGGAGCGTGGCGAGCGCGGGAATGTCGTCAGCCTGACGCGTGAGCTTGATATCCGGGTGGCGACGGATCACGCCCGTGGCCGAACACGGCGCATCGAGCAGGATGCGTTGGAACTGTTTACGGTCCCACCATTGGCCAGTGTCACGGGCATCGGCAGCGATCAGCTCGGCGTTCAGGCCCAGGCGGTCCAGGTTTTCCCGAACGCGGACCAGGCGTTTGGCCTCCAGATCCACCGCGACCACGCCCGCGAGCAATGGCTGTACTTCCAGCAGATGGCAGGTTTTGCCGCCAGGGGCGCAGCATGCGTCGAGTACGCGTTGGCCGGGGACCAATTCCAGTAGGTCGGCAGCCAATTGCGCGGCTTCGTCCTGCACGCTGATCCAGCCTTCGGCGAAACCGGGCAGGTTGCGGACATCACACGGTTCGTTCAACACAATACCGTCCTGGCTGAAGACACAGGCGCGGGCTTCGATCCCGACATTTTGCAGCATCTGCAGGTACGTATCGCGGCCGTGGTGACGGCGATTGACCCGCAGGATCATCGGCGGATGGGCATTGTTGGCCGCGCAGATCGCTTCCCACTGCTCTGGCCAATACGCCTTCAACGCCTTTTGCAGCCAGCGTGGGTGCGCAGTGCGGACCACGGGGTCATGTTCCAGCTCGGCCAGGAGTGCTTCGCTTTCCCGTTGGGCGCGACGCAGTACGGCATTCAGCAGCGCCTTGGCCCAAGGCTTTTTCAGCTTGTCGGCGCACCCGACTGTTTCGCCGATGGCGGCGTGGGCCGGGATGCGCGTGTAGAGCAACTGATAGAGGCCGACCAACAACAATGCCTCGACATCGGCATCGACGCTTTTGAAGGGCTTTTGCAGGAGTTTTGCCGCCAGTGCGGACAGCCGTGGCTGCCAACGAGCGGTGCCGAAGGCCAGGTCTTGAGTCAAACCGCGATCACGGGCCTCGACTTTGTCCAGCTGGGTGGGCAGCGAACTGTTCAGCGAGGCTTTGCCGTTGAGGACGGCGGCCAATGCTTTGGCGGCAGCGAGACGCGGGTTCATTGGCCGTGCACCGTCTGCTCGGGCGCAATGACACCCAGCACCGTGCCGACAGCGAATTTCTCACGACGGCTGTTGAACAGGTCCGCGAAGTTCAGCGCTTTGCCCCCCGGCAATTGTAGGCGCGTCAGGCGCAAGGCCTGTTGGCCACAGGCGACAATCAAGCCGTCCTTGCTGGCGCCGAGGATTTCACCCGGTGCGCCCTGCCCGTCGTCGAGACTGGCTGCCAGCACTTTCAGGGCTTCGCCATTGAGCGTGCTGTGGCAGATCGGCCAAGGATTGAACGCACGCACCAGACGTTCCAGCTCAATAGCCGGACGGCTCCAGTCGACGCGCGCTTCGTCTTTGTTCAGCTTGTGAGCGTAGGTCGCCAGGGTGTCGTCCTGGACTTCACCCTGCAACGTGCCATCGGCCAGCCCGGCGATGGCTTGAATCACCGCGGGTGGGCCGAGCTCGGCGAGCCGGTCATGCAGGCTGCCACCGGTGTCTTCGGCAGTGATCGGGGTCGTGACTTTAAGCAGCATTGGCCCGGTGTCCAGGCCTGCTTCCATGCGCATTACGGTCACGCCGCTCTCGGCGTCGCCAGCTTCTATCGCACGCTGAATCGGTGCGGCACCGCGCCAGCGTGGCAGCAGCGAAGCGTGACTGTTGATACAGCCCAGGCGTGGAATGTCGAGCACCACTTGCGGCAGGATCAGGCCGTAGGCGACCACCACCAGCACGTCGGGCTTGAGCGCGGCCAGTTCAGCTTGAGCGCCAGCATCACGCAGGGTTGGCGGTTGCAATACAGCGATACCGTGTTGTTCAGCCAGCTGTTTGACCGGGCTCGGCATCAGCTTTTGCCCACGGCCAGCCGGGCGATCAGGCTGGGTGTAGACCGCAATCACTTGATGGGGGCTGGCGAGCAAAGCCTTGAGGTGTTCGGCGGCAAATTCCGGGGTGCCGGCGAAGACGATGCGCAGTGGCTCAGTCATGGGCTTCTCGATAAAGGAAATACACAGACGTGTAGGAGCGGGCTTGCCCGCGAAGGCCGCAACCCGGTGTGGCTGATGGACCGCGTTGCCTGGTTCGCAGACAAGTCAGCGCCTACAGATTGAAGGATTTGAGTGGTGTCAGGCGTTCTGCTTGTGCAGCTTTTCCAGCTTCTTCTTGATCCTGTCGCGCTTGAGGGTGGACAGGTAATCGACGAACAATTTACCGTTCAGGTGATCGCACTCATGCTGGACACACACCGCCAGCAAACCCTCTGCGATCAGCTCGTAGGGCTGACCGTCCCGGTCCAGAGCCCTGATTTTGACTTTCTGTGGGCGGTCGACGTTTTCATAGAAGCCTGGCACTGAGAGGCAGCCTTCTTGATACTGCTCCACCTCGTCGGTCAGGATGTCGAACTCGGGGTTGATGAACACCCGTGGATCGCTACGATCTTCGCTGAGGTCCATGACCACGACACGCTTGTGTACGTTGACCTGAGTCGCGGCCAAACCAATACCTGGCGCTTCGTACATGGTTTCAAACATGTCGTCGACCAACTGGCGAATGCCGTCGTCTACCACTGCCACAGGTTTGGCGATGGTGCGCAGGCGCGAATCGGGAAATTCGAGGATGTTTAAAATAGCCATATACGTTAGAGCTGCACTTGTAGGGTAAAGTCCAAAATCAGCTGCCAGGTTTCGTCGGTTAGAGCTGGCAACCTTGCAAAACCTGAGCCTCCGGGGCTCTTAGTGTTTCACGCGAAGCCACATGATAAAGGGATTCACCGCATGAGGAAATCACTACTCGCCCTGCTGTTGTTGGCCTCTACCGGCCTTTGTCAGGCGCAAGTGCAGCTCAGGGAAGGACATCCACAGAATTACACCGTCGTCCAAGGTGACACGCTTTGGGACATTTCCGGCAAATTTCTGCGCGAGCCATGGAAGTGGAAGGAAATCTGGAAGGCCAATCCGCAGATCGCCAACCCTGACCTGATCTATCCGGGCGACTTATTGTCCCTGGTGTATGTCGATGGCCAGCCGCAGATGGTGCTCAACCGTGGCGCTTCACGTGGCACCATCAAGCTGTCGCCCCGGATTCGTACCACGCCGATGGCCGAAGCGATCCCAAGCATTCCGCTGGCCGCGATCAATAGTTTTCTGCTCAACAACCGCATCATCGATGACCCCGCCGACTTCCAGAAAGCCCCGTACATTGTCGCCGGTAACGCTGAACGCGTGCTCAGCGGCATGGGTGACCGGATCTACGCGCGTGGAAAATTAGACCCTGAGCACACCGTCTATAACATTTTCCGTCAGGGCAAAACCTACACGGACCCGTTGACCGGGCAGTTTCTCGGGATTAACGCCGATGACATCGGTGGCGGTGAAATCGTTGCCCATGAAGGCGATGTCGCGACCCTGGTGTTGCAGCGTTCGACCCAGGAAGTGCGCCTTGGCGACCGGCTATTCATCAGCGAAGAGCGGCCGATCAACTCGACGTTCATGCCCAGCTCGCCTCAAACCGAGGTTAACGGCCTGATCATCGATGTGCCGCGCGGAGTGACCCAGATCGGTGAGCTCGATGTGGTGACGCTGGATCGGGGCAAAAGCGATGGGCTGGCCGAAGGCAATGTGCTGGCCATCTACAAGACCGGCGAAGTTGTCCGTGATCGGGTGACGGGTGAGCAAGTGAAGGTCCCGGATGAGCGCGCGGGATTGGTGATGGTTTTTCGCACTTATGAAAAGCTCAGCTATGGTTTGGTACTCAATGCCACGCGTTCTTTAGCGGTCATGGACAAGGTGCGGAACCCGTAAAGCTATGTGTCGAAATAGGGTCATGTTTGTCCACCGGGCATGAACTTATCAAATAGTTACTAACAGAGTTATCCACAGGTTGTCCGGGCTGTTAACGGGGCGCTACAGATCAAGGAAGATCTATGCCGCTGTTCGATACTGCTGCTTCCTCACCTGCCGAACTTGAAGCGCGCCTACGCGTGCATCGTCTGCCGGAGGTGGGGCCCAAACGCTTTCATAAGCTAATCAATGCCTTTGGTTCGGCCTCGGCCGCACTCAGCGCTCCTGCCAGCGCCTGGCGTGCCTTGGGCTTGCCAAGCGCCAGCGCCGAAGCCCGGCGCAGCCCGGAAGTCCGCGATGGCGCCAGTGTCGCTTTGGCCTGGCTTGAGCGTCCCGGCCAGCATTTACTGATGTGGGACGACCCCACCTACCCTGCACTGCTGGCTGAAATTGCCGATGCACCGCCATTGCTGTTTGTGGCCGGTGACCCGAGCATTCTTGAGCGTCCGCAGCTGGGAATGGTCGGCAGTCGACGCGCTTCGAAGCCTGGACTGGACACGGCCACAGCCTTCGCCCGAAGCTTGGCGGGCGCTGGTTTTGTCATCACCAGCGGCCTCGCATTGGGCATCGATGGCGCCGCGCATCAAGGTGCTTTGGACGTTGGCGGGCAGACAATTGGCGTCTTGGGCACGGGCATCGAAAATTTTTATCCACAGCGCCATCGTCAGCTGGCAGCGACCATGAGTGCCCAGGGCAGTGCCGTGGTTTCCGAGTTCCCTCTGGACGCCGGGCCGCAGGCGAGCAACTTCCCGCGACGCAATCGAATCATCAGTGGATTGTCACTGGGTGTGTTGGTGGTCGAGGCCAGCGTCGCCAGCGGTTCGTTGATCACGGCACGCCTGGCGGCAGAACAGGGCCGCGAGGTGTACGCGATTCCAGGCTCTATTCATCACCCCGGCGCCCGCGGGTGTCACCAACTGATTCGTGACGGTGCGGTGCTGGTCGAAACCGTCGAACACATTCTTGAAGCCCTGCGTGGCTGGCAGAACATTGCCAGCCCTGCGGCCGCCTTTGTCGCGCCCTTGCCGACAACAACCGCTGCCAGCCATCCCCTGCTTGATTTGTTACATGCAGCGCCCCACACCAGCGAAGGGTTGGCACTGTCCAGCGGCTGGCCGTTGCCAAAAGTATTGGCTGCATTGACTGAGCTCGAGCTGGAGGGGCGCATCAGCAGTGAGGCAGGACGATGGTTTGGCCGTGCGCGCTGAGGTTAAACTGCCCGTAGCGTTTACCCGGAGAGAGAACAATGGTCAGCAGTTGGCGTGTGCAGCAAGCCGCACGAGAAATTCGAGCCGGTGCGGTAATTGCCTACCCGACCGAGGCGGTATGGGGGCTGGGCTGCGATCCATGGAATGAAGAGGCGGTGTATCGGTTGCTGGCAATCAAATCCCGTCCTGTGGACAAAGGCCTGATTCTGGTGGCCGACAACATCCGCCAGTTCGACTTCCTCATGGAGGACTTCCCTGAAATCTGGATCGACCGTATGGCCAGCACTTGGCCAGGTCCCAATACCTGGCTGGTGCCGCATCAGAACCTGCTGCCCGAGTGGATCACTGGTATTCACGACACGGTGGCATTGCGCGTCAGCGATCACCCGCAGGTGCGTGAACTCTGTTCGCTGGTTGGACCGTTGATCTCGACGTCCGCCAACCCGCTCGGGCGCCCGGCTGCCCGGACGCGTATTCGGGTTGAGCAGTATTTTCGCGGGGACATCGACTGGGTGCTCGGCGGCCTGCTGGGCGGGCGCAAGCACCCCAGTCTGATCCGTGACCTGGTGACCGGCGAGACCGTTCGCCCAGGCTAGGGTTTTAGGCTTATGGAATCAGAATCGTCGAGCCTGTGGTGCGCCGGGCGCTGAGCTCGGTTTGCGCCTTGGCTGCGTCTTTCAAAGCGTAGCGCTGGACGTCACCCACCTTGACCTTGCCGCTGGTAAGCATCGCGAACAGCTCGTCGGCCATGTGTTGCAGGTTTTCGGGGTTGGCGTAAGTGGCCAGTGTCGGACGAGTGACGTACAACGAGCCTTTCTGCGCGAGGATTCCCAGGTTAACCCCGGCCACCGGCCCTGATGCGTTGCCGAAGCTGACCAGCAAACCGCGTGGCGCCACGCAATCGAGCGACGTCAGCCACGTGTCTTGCCCCACGCCGTCGTATACCACTGGGCATTTTTTGCCGTCGGTTAATTCCAGAACCCGTTTGACCACGTCTTCTTTGCTGTAATCGATGGTCGCCCATGCGCCGAGTGCCTTGGCATGAGCGGCTTTTTCCGGCGAACTGACAGTCCCGATCAGCTTCACACCCAAGGCCTTGGCCCATTGGCAGGCCAGCGAACCGACGCCGCCAGCGGCGGCATGGAACAGCACCGTTTCACCACTCTTCACCGCATACGTCTGGCGCAGCAGGTATTGCACGGTCAGGCCTTTAAGCATCACTGCGGCGGCGTCTTCGAAGCTGATCGACTCCGGCAACTTCACCAGATTCGCGGCAGGAATCACGTGCACGTCACTGTACGCCCCCAGTGGACCAACGCCGTATGCCACGCGGTCGCCTACCTTGAACTGGCTGACGTCGCTGCCGACCGCTTCAACCACACCCGCGCCCTCAGTCCCCAGGCCTGACGGCATGGATGGCGCTGGATACAGACCGCTGCGGAAATAGGTGTCGATGAAATTGAGGCCAATCGCCTTATTGCGCACGCAGACCTGCTGTGGGCCCGGTTCCGCAGGTTCGAAGTCCACATACTCAAGGACTTCAGGGCCACCCACGGTGCTGAATTGGATACGCTTTGCCATCTGTTCATCTCCGGTGATGAGTGGAAACAAAAAATACGGAAAAAGACTACTACGAAAAGAGCCATCGGGCTCTCTCCCTTGATCCTCGTCAACTGCGGCGGCCATAACGCCGGTGGTATGCTACGCGCCGATTTGCCACTCCCCCGTAACCCCAGTGGCTCAGTGATGTTTCAAGGTGACCCGATGACTACCCGCACCGAGGCCGTTAAAGCCTACCTGCTTGACCTGCAAGACCGGATTTGCAACGCATTGGAAGCCGAAGACGGCAGCGCCCGCTTCGTCGAAGATGCCTGGACTCGCCCGGCTGGCGGCGGTGGGCGTACCCGAGTCATCGAAAATGGCGGAGTGATCGAAAAAGGTGGGGTTAACTTCTCCCACGTATTCGGCACCGGCCTGCCACCGTCAGCCAGCGCCCATCGGCCCGAGCTCGCAGGGCGTGGTTTTGAAGCATTGGGTGTGTCGCTGGTGATCCACCCGCACAACCCGCATGTACCGACTTCACACGCCAACGTGCGTTTTTTCATCGCTGAAAAAGAAGGCGAAGAGCCGGTCTGGTGGTTCGGCGGCGGTTTCGACCTGACGCCGTATTACGCGGTAGAAGAAGACTGCGTGCATTGGCACCGTGTTGCCGAGCAGGCCTGTGCGCCGTTCGGCGCCGATATCTATCCGCGCTACAAGGCGTGGTGCGACACCTACTTCCATATCAAACACCGCAATGAGCCACGCGGCGTTGGCGGCTTGTTTTTCGATGACCTGAACGAGTGGGATTTCGACACCAGCTTCGCCTTCCTGCGCGCGATTGGCGATGCGTACATCGAGGCCTATCTGCCGATCGTTCAGCGCCGCAAGGCCACGGCGTACACCGCGCAACAGCGGGAGTTTCAGGAGTTTCGTCGCGGCCGTTACGTCGAGTTCAATCTGGTCTACGACCGTGGCACACTGTTCGGCCTGCAATCGGGCGGGCGTACCGAGTCGATCCTCATGTCACTGCCGCCGCACGTGCGCTGGGGCTACGACTGGAAAGCCGAGCCAGGCACCGAAGAAGCCCGTCTGACCGAGTATTTTTTGCAGGATCGCGATTGGTTGGCGCAGGCCTGATACCGGGTCAAACGCGAAGACGATCAGCAGACACATCCGCATTCAGGAACCCTCATGGACCGCTACGTCGTTTTCGGTAACCCCATCGGCCACAGCAAATCGCCGTTGATCCATCGTCTGTTCGCCGAGCAGACCGGTCAGCAGCTGGATTACAGCGCCTTGTTGGCGCCGCTGGACGATTTCATCGGTTGCGCTCAGGCGTTCTTTGAACACGGGCAGGGCGCCAACATCACTGTGCCGTTCAAGGAGCAGGCCTTTCGCCTGGCCGACAGCCTGACCGAGCGCGCACAACGTGCGGGTGCCGTGAATACGTTGCGCAAGGGTGCCGATGGTCGACTGCTCGGCGATAACACCGATGGCGCGGGATTGGTGCGGGATCTGAAGGTGAACGCCGGTGTCAGCCTGCAGGGCAAACGCATCCTTCTGCTCGGCGCGGGCGGTGCGGTACGGGGTGCGCTGGAGCCGCTGTTGGCTGAAAAGCCGCTGGCGGTGGTGATCGCCAATCGCACCGTGGAAAAAGCCGAGTTGCTGGCCCATCAATTCGCCGATCTGGGGCCCGTGTCCGCCGCAGGCTTCAGTTGGTTGGCGGAGCCGGTAGACCTGATCATCAATGCCACTTCCGCCAGCCTCGCGGGTGAACTGCCGCCGATTTCGCCAAGCCTTATTCTGCCGGGTCATACCGTCTGCTACGACATGATGTACGGCAAAGAGCCGACGCCATTCTGCCGCTGGGCCACCGAGCACGGTGCGGCCCACGTGCTGGACGGTCTGGGCATGCTCGCCGAGCAGGCTGCGGAAGCGTTCTATCTATGGCGCGGCGTTCGTCCGGACACCGCACCGGTGTTGGCTGAATTACGACGGCAGCTGGCCAGCGCCTGATGCCTGGGCGCTCGCCCGGTCACCGTTAATCCTCGAATAGAATCGGGCATTTCTCTGGCCCTTCGAGCTTGCGCAGCTCCTCGATCACTTGGGGCCGGGCGCGCCTGAGGGTCAGGCTGCGGCCTTGGGTACGCAGGCGGCGGGCTTCCTGGTGGAGCATTTCGACACCTGAATAATCGATGAAGTTGATGTGTTGCGCATCGATCACCACGCGCGCCCCCTTGCTGCGTTGCAGAATGACTTGCAGGTAATGGCTGGCGCCGAAAAAGATCGAGCCGCCGACGCGGAGGATATCGTCGTCGCCATCGCGCCACTGCTGGACCCGTGGCTGTGAGGTGCGCTTGAGGTAGAAGAACAGCGACGCCAGCACGCCCGCGTAAATCGCTGTTTGCAGTTCCAGCAGCAGGGTCGCCAGGCAGGTCAGCGCCATCACCAGGAACTCGGGATGGCTGACGCGGAACAGTGCGCGAATGCCGCGATGATCGACCAATCCCCAGCAGATCAACAGGATCGATGCCGCCATGCTCGGGATCGGGATGTGTGCGATCAACGACGCCCCAGCCACCGCGAACAACGCCACCCACAGCGCCGAAAACACCCCGGCCAATGGTGAGCGAGCACCGCCTTCGTAACTCAGGCCTGATCGGGTAAAGGAGCCGGAGGACAGATAGCCCGAGAACAAGGCGCCCACCATGTTGGACAGGCCTTGGGCGCGCAGCTCCTGATTGGCGTTAAGCAATTGTTGCGAGCGTGCGGACAGCGAGCGGGCAATCGACAAGCTGGTGACCAGCCCGAGCATGCCTACGGCCACGGCACTGGGCAGGAGTTTCAGAGCCAGCTCCAGGTCCAGCGGCAATGCACTGAACGGCGGCAAATGCCCAACGAAGGCGCTGACCAACTTGACGTGACCGAACATCGCGGGCCACAGCCAGACCAACACACTCCCGGCCACCAGGGTGATCAGCAGCGTCGGCCAACGAGGCACCAGGTATTTCAGGAATGCGCCCAGGGCCAGGGTTATGGCGCCTAGAGTCAACGATGCGTGGTCGATCTCGCCCCGATGCTCAAGCAACGTCATCAGGCTTCGAAGCGCGGTGGTCTGGCCGCTGAGTTCAAGGCCGAATAAATTAGGCAGTTGCCCCAACGCAATCACCACGGCGGCGCCCAAGGTAAAGCCCAGCACCACCGAATGTGAAACGAAGTTCACCACCGCGCCAAAGCGCAGCAGCCCCAGCAGCCATTGAAAGATCCCGGCGAGAAAGGTCAGCAACAGGATCAGGGTGATGTAGTCCTGACTGGCCGGCACCGCCATGGGACTGATGCTGGCGTACAGCACGATAGAGATCGCCGCAGTGGGTCCGCAGATCAGATGCCACGACGAGCCCCACAGGCAGGCGATCAGCACCGGAACGATGGCCGCGTACAGACCGTACTCAGGCGGCAAGCCGGCGATCAACGCATAAGCAATGGATTGCGGCAGCGCCAGAATCGCTCCGCTCAGCCCCACCACGGCATCACGACCGACGCTGGCGCGGGTCTGCCGGGGTAGCCATTCGAGAAACGGTAAGAATGTGTGGCGATTGAGCCAACCCATGAATCTCTCGG
Organism: Pseudomonas sp. UMAB-08; assembly: GCF_900095225.1. Taxonomy (GTDB): domain Bacteria; phylum Pseudomonadota; class Gammaproteobacteria; order Pseudomonadales; family Pseudomonadaceae; genus Aquipseudomonas. Next base: position 89,555 of record NZ_LT607424.1, on the reverse strand, counting down.
TAATTTTGCAGAGGCGTAAGGGTGAGGTTTTAGCGATAAGGGTGCAAGCGAAGGTGACCGCTGCGCGCTTCTACAGGGGAATGCGATCTACTGTAGAAGCGCGCTAGCCCGTGATAAGCCCAAAGGGCGTTAAAGCGTGGCTTTCACGGCCGCCAGTGCATCCTTCTCGTCGATGGTTTTCACCCCGTCGAGCCATTTATCCAGGACTGCCGGGTTGGCTTTGATCCAGGCTTTGGCCGCTTCAGTGTTGGTGATTTTCTTGTTAACCACTTCGGCCATGATGCTGTTCTCCATTTCCTGGGTGAAGCTCAGGTTGGTCAGCAACTTGCCTACGTTCGGGCAGGCCTGGCTGTAGCCCTTGCGGGTCAGGGTATAGACGCTGCCGGTGTCGCCGAAATAAGCCTCGCCACCTTTGAGGTAGTGCATTTTCAGCTGCACGTTCATCGGGTGCGGGGTCCAGCCGAGGAACACCACGAAGCTTTGTTTCTTCACGTTGCGACTGACTTCAGCCAGCATTGCCTGTTCACTGGACTCAACCAGCTTCCACTGGCCCAGATCGAACTCGTTCTTTTTGATGATCGTTTGCAGCGAAAGGTTGGCCGGTGCGCCGGAGCCGATGCCGTATAGCTTCTTGCCGAACTTGTCGGCGAATGTGTTCAGGTCGGCAAAGTTATGCACACCCGCGTCCCAGACATAGTCCGGCACGGCGAGGGTGAATTCGGTGCCATCCAGGTTCTTGGCCAACTGCGTGACATCGCCATTGGCCACGAACTTGTCGTAAAAGCCTTGTTGCGCAGGCATCCAGTTGCCGAGGAAGACATCCACCTGGCCATCCTTGAGCCCACCGTATGCAATCGGTACCGCCAGCGTGTCGACCTTGGCCTTGTAGCCCATGCCGTCCAGCAAGACGCCAGCGATAGCGTTGGTCGCGGCGATATCGCTCCAGCCCGGATCTGCCATCTTTACCGTGCTGCAACTCTGCTCGGCATAAGCGGAAACGCTACCCAATGCCATGAAACCGACCGCAAGTGTTGTGGATAACTTCATCATGAATGTGCCCCTTTGGTTTTTTAGTCTTGGCAGGGTTAGGGTTGTGGATAACGTGCTTTGCGTTCCAGATCGTCAAGGTCGATGTGGTTACGCATGTATTGCTGACTGGCGTCTACCAGCGGCTGGTGATCCCAGCTCTTCAGCTTGCCGATAGCCAGCGACTGCGCGACAAAGCGCCGCCGACGCTGGCTGGCGAGCACCTGGTGGTGTATCGCCGGTATGTCCCATTTGGCCCGTGCTTCGGCCAGAAAATCAGCGAACAGTTGCTGATGAGCCGGTGACTGGCTCAGCTCTTCGCGTTCTTGTGGATCATTGTTCACATCGAACAGCAGGCACGGGTCCTGTTCCGAATAGATGAATTTATAGGCGCCGCGTCGAATCATCATCAACGGGCTGGTCGTGCCTTCGGCCATGTATTCGCCAAACACTTCGTCGTGCCCCGGTTCACCCCGCAAATGTGGGACCAGTGAACGCCCGTCCAACGGCAAACCGGCTTCCAGTTCGCCCTCGGCCAGCGCAACGAAGGTCGGCAGTAAATCGGCGGTGGACACCGCAGCGCTGACCCGACCCGCCTTGAACTGCCCAGGCGCGTAGACCAGCAGCGGCACACGGGCTGACATCTCGAACCAGTGCATTTTGTACCAGAGGCCGCGCTCGCCCAGCATGTCGCCGTGATCGCCCGAGAACACGATGATGGTGTCGTCGGCCAGGCCGGTGTCTTCGAGGGTTTGCAGGAGCTTGCCGACGTTGCTGTCGATGTAGCTGCACGCCCCGAAATAGGCGCGGCGCGCATCGCGAATCTTATCCACAGGCAGCGGCTTGTCCCACAGGTCGTAGATCTTGAGCAGGCGTTGCGAATGCGGGTCTTGCCCGGCTTGATCGGCATGCGGTCGCGGCAGCGGAATATCTTCGTCGCGGTACATGTCCCAGAAGGTTTTCGGGATGGTGTACGGGTCGTGAGGGTGGGTCATGGACACGGTCAGGCAGAACGGCTGATCGCCCTCTTCGCGGATGTGATCGAACAAATATTGCTGGGCCTTGAACACCACCTCTTCGTCGAAATCCAGCTGATTGGTGCGCACGCAGGGACCGGCTTGCAGCACCGACGCCATGTTGTGATACCAACTCGGCCGCACATCTGGCTCATCCCAGTTCACTGACCAGCCGTAGTCAGCCGGGTAAATGTCGCTGGTCAGGCGTTCTTCGTAGCCGTGTAACTGGTCCGGCCCGCAAAAGTGCATCTTGCCGGACAGCGCGGTCTTGTAGCCGAGACGGCGCAGGTAATGGGCGTAGGTCGGTACATCGGCCGGGAAATCAGCGGCGTTGTCATAGGCACCGATCTTGCTCGGCAGTTGGCCGCTGACCAGGGTGAAACGCGAGGGCGCGCACAGCGGACTGTTGCAATAGGCAGCATCGAACACCACGCCTTCGGCGGCGAGGCGGCTCAGATTGGGCATTTTGATAGGAGATGAGGCGTAAAACGGCAACATCGGCGCGGCCATTTGATCGGCCATGATGAAAAGAATGTTCTTGCGCTTCATGTATTCGCGGCATTCCATAGTGGATATTTATGCGAGAGTGCTGCGCTTGAGGATGCGACCCACAGGTTTAGCGGTAAAGCCCATGCAAAACAATACCTAGGATAAGCTCAGCTTATGTATGACGCTCTTGGTGATCTTTCACTGGATCTGCTGCGTGCTTTTGAAGCCGCCGCGAGGCTGCGCAGCTTTACGGCGGCAGCTGTCGAGCTGGGCACCACGCAGCCAGCCGTCAGCCAGCAAATAAAACGCCTGGAAGAGCAGCTTGCGACCCGGCTGTTCGACCGCATCTACCGGGGCATCGAGCTGACAGAGGCGGGCGAGGTGCTGTTCGGTTATGTGCAAGCCGGGTTGCAGTCCATCGACGGCGGGCTCAATGCCGTCACCGCCCAGCGCCAACATGAGGTGCTGCAGGTCGCCACTGACTTTGCGTTTGCCGCCTATTGGTTGATGCCGCGTCTGCATCGGTTTCACCAGGCCAATCCGGACGTGGACGTCAGCCTGGTCACCAGTGAGCGTAGTTACAACATGTTGCGCGCCGATGTCGACGTCGCGGTGTTGTTCGGCGATGGGCGTTTCAAGCAGGGCGAAAGCCGTTGGTTGTTCAGCGAAGAAGTGTTCCCGGTGTGCAGCCCGCAATTGCTTGTTGGGCGTTCTTTGCCCTTGCCCACGGAAGCGCTACTGGAGCTTCCGCTGCTGCACTTGCGCGGCGAAGGCAGCAGCAACTGGTTCGACTGGAACGGCGTGTTCCGTGCGCTGAATATTCAGCAGGCACCTGCCCCCGGCCAATTGCGCTTCGACAATTACACCCTGCTGATCCAGGCTGCAATTGCCGGTCAGGGCGTGGCCATCGGTTGGCGGCATCTGGTCGACGCGCTGCTGGAGCAAGGGCTGCTCTGTCGCCCCATCGCCGCCACCGCCATCTCGGCCCACGGTTATTACGTCGTACTGCCCCAGCGAAAACGGCGAGTGCAACTGGTGCAGCAATTCGTCGACTGGCTGGCGACCGAGCAGGCGCAGAGTGGAGACTTGCTGGCGGGCAGGCCGTTGCCATCGATTGCGGTGTGATCCGGTAGTCGCCTGCACATTTCATTTAGCACACAAAATTCACGTGCTCTCGCACATGCAGGTTCAAGAGCAATTCATCAGCGATGCCTGCGGCCACTCGAGCCAGCCGCTCCAGGGGTTCAGCCAGGCCCGGTTCAAGGGTGTCGCTGATCTGGCTAAAGTGCTCGATGCTCAGCCCGAGCACGCCTTGGGGAGCGTTGACCAGCGTCCAGTTCAGGTCACTGTCGCGCAATAACTCGACGATTGTTTCCGCCGCGTTTCGCTGTTGCTCGTCAGTTTCAGGCGCCTCGTCAAGCACGGCGAAGTTGCCCGCCAGCACCAGTCGCTTGATACCCATGCGTTGCATGCCTTGGATCAAGTTCCGGGTGGCGCTGATTTGATCTACTGGCCCCGGCGTTATCGCGGGTCGCGTTGCACCGCTGCCCACCGGCAATACGTGGGCGTCCAGCAGGCAAATGACCGCCGAGCAGCCGGCTACGCTTTGACTGACACGCTCGGCGTCGAACAGGTTGCCGACTTTGGTGCGCAAACCCGGACGCGGTGCCAAGGCGTTCAAATCATCGAGAATGGCGATGACTTCATGCTGGCGCCGCAGGAATTCTGCCATCAAGGCGCTGCCAAAACTGCTGATGGCACCGTACAAAACCAGCTTCAGAACCGGAGTTTCGGCATTCTTCATGGCGAGTAATCCTTGTCTGTGGATAACGTCTCTCTAAGGTTCTGACCCTTTTTATCCCGCAGCAGTTCGCGTCCGCGCAGCGGTTATTTGGAGATTGAGCAATGCACGGTGTTGAGGGCTACCACGCCCACGTTTATTTCGACGAACAGACCATCGATCAGGCCCGTGCAGTGTGCGAAGAGGCTGCGCAGCGTTTTGGGGTGAAGATGGGGCGGATGCATGAAAAACGGGTGGGTCCGCACCCGAACTGGAGCTGCCAGCTGGCGTTTGATCACGCCCAGTTGGCGGATGTGCTGCTGTGGCTGGCGCTTAATCGCAAGGGGTTGGTGGTGTTGCTGCACCCGCTGACGGGCGATGAGCTGGCTGACCACACGGAGCATGCGATCTGGATGGGGGCGGTGCGGGATCTGGATGTTTCGATGTTCAAGCGATCAGAAGGTTAGTTAGCGCGAAGAATCTGCAGGAGCAACCGCGACGGGCAGTCGTATTGGCTCCTGCAGAGAATCAATCAGTTCAACACGCCATTGAGGATGGTGTAGATCACACCGGTGGCCACCGCGATCAACACGACGTCGGGGCCCACGCGACGCCATTCGTAACCGTCATAACGCGGCAGGTATTGCAGCGAGCGGCTGTCCAGGCGTTTGCCGTAACCGCGAGGTAGCGGATGACCTTCACGGATGTAAATGCCTGGCGGAAGCGGCTGACCACGGCCGATCATGTCGCGGTGCTGATGAAAGGTCTGACGAACCTGGTCGAAATTCTGTGGCGGACGGTTGCCACCACGGTTGTCCTGATGGCCCTGCTGCTGACGATTGTCGCCGCGGTTGTCACTGTGGTTGTCCTGGCGGTCCGGTTGCTGATGATTGTCACCGGGACCCCGGTCGTTGCCGTGTTGATCGTTGCCACCGTTTTGCGGACCCTTGCCATGATCAGCGCCTTGCTGTTGGCCTGGACGATTATCATCAGGGCCACGCTGATCTTGTGGAGCTGCTTGCAACAACGGACTGGCACTGATCATCAAGATACCCAGACCTGCAATCAAACGGGTTGGTACTTTCATGTGTCGCTCCTGGAAATTCGGAAAGCAAAAAGGGGTTCAGTGCCATTGGCACTGAACCCCTTTTGCCTAACTACTTAGTGTGCGTGCCGAGGTATAGATTCCTCGTCAGTCCAATCTTTACTCTTAATTGACACGGGCCTTGCGCACGCCTTCGGCCAAGGCCGAGCACAGGCTCAACACGTCGTCGATTGCCTGCTCCGGTGACGCGGCGGTCGCAATCTTGTCCACCAGTGCCGAGCCCACTACAACGCCGTCAGCCAGCCTGGCAATCGCGGCCGCCTGCTCTGGGGTACGGATACCGAAACCGACGCTGATTGGCAGGTCGGTGTGGCGACGCAGACGTTCGATGGCGGTTTTAACTTGATCCGAGGTCGCGGAACCGGCCCCGGTGACACCCGCGACCGACACGTAGTAAACGAAGCCGGAACTGCGTTCGAGTACGCGTGGCAGGCGCGCGTCATCGGTGGTCGGTGTGGTCAGGCGAATGAAGTCGATGCCCGCGGCCTGGGCCGGGGTTGCCAGTTCGGTGTCATGTTCTGGCGGCAGGTCGACGATGATCAAACCGTCGACCCCGACTTCTTTGGCTTGAGCGACGAACGCTTCGACGCCAAAGCGGTGGATCGGGTTGTAGTAACCCATCAGCACAATCGGTGTGGTCTGGTCATTGACGCGGAACTCGCCAACCATTTTCAGGGTTTTTGCCAGCGTCTGCCCGGCGTCCAGCGCGCGCAGGGTCGCCAGCTGGATTGCCACGCCGTCGGCCATTGGATCGGTGAAGGGCATGCCCAACTCAATCACATCAGCACCCGCTGCCGGCAGGCCTTTAAGAATGGCCAGCGATGCATCGTAGCCAGGGTCGCCAGCAGTGACGAAGGTCACCAGTGCCGCACGGCCTTCGGTTTTCAACTCGGCAAAGCGTTGTTCCAGGCGGCTCATACCCGTTTCTCCTGAGTCTTGGCGTCGGCGGCCATATGGTCCATCACGGTTTGCATGTCTTTGTCGCCACGGCCCGAGAGGCAGACCACCATCAAGTGGTCATCGCGCAGATTGGTTGCGCGTTTCATGGCTTCGGCCAGGGCGTGCGCGGTCTCCAGAGCGGGGATGATGCCCTCCAGGAGGCAGCAGTGGTGGAAGGCTTCGAGGGCTTCGTCATCCGTGATGCTGACGTATTCAACGCGCTTCACTTCGTGCAGATAAGCGTGCTCAGGGCCAATGCCAGGGTAATCCAGGCCGGCTGAAATCGAGTGCGCGTCGGTGATTTGACCGTCGGCATCCTGGAGCAGATAGGTGCGATTGCCGTGCAATACGCCGGGAACACCGCCATTCAGGCTGGCGGCGTGCTTGCCAGTATGAACCCCGTGACCACCGGCTTCGACGCCGATGAGCTGGACGCTGGCGTCATCGAGGAACGAGTGGAACAGGCCCATGGCGTTGGAACCGCCACCGACACATGCGATAAGGCTGTCTGGCAGGCGGCCCTCTTTTTCCTGCAGTTGTACTTTGGTTTCTTTGCCGATGATCGACTGAAAGTCGCGGACCATCGCTGGATACGGGTGTGGGCCGGCCACGGTACCGATCATGTAGAAGGTGTCGTCGACGTTGGTCACCCAGTCGCGAAGGGCTTCGTTCATGGCGTCTTTCAGGGTGCCGGTGCCGGAGGTGACCGGGACGATTTCCGCGCCCAACAACCTCATCCGGAACACGTTGGCCTGTTGACGCTCAATGTCGGTAGCACCCATATAGATCACGCACGGCAGACCGAAGCGGGCCGCGACGGTGGCGGTGGCCACGCCATGCATGCCAGCGCCGGTTTCAGCGATCAGGCGCTTCTTGCCCATGCGCTTGGCCAGCAACACCTGACCAATGCAGTTGTTGATCTTGTGCGCGCCGGTGTGGTTCAGCTCTTCGCGCTTGAAGTAGATTTTCGCGCCGCCGCAATACTCGGTCAGGCGTTCCGCGAAATACAGCGGGTTTGGACGGCCGATGTAGTCGCGCTGGAAATAGGCCAGTTGCTCAATAAATTCAGGGTCAATCTTGGCGGCTTCGTACTCGCGGTTCAGGTCGAGTACCAGTGGCATCAGGGTTTCAGCCACGTAGCGGCCGCCGAATGAGCCAAACAGGCCGTTGGCATCAGGGCCGCTGCTGAACTTGGTCTGGGTCATGGGACCTCCAGGTGATTTGACGAAAAGGATTAGCCAATCAGGCAATGAGCCCACTTTAACCAGCACGAGCATCGATGAAAACCGATAAGATCGACGCAACCTGTCAGGAAAACTCACAGATACCATGAGCCGCGATCTCCCTCCTCTCAACGCCCTGCGCGCTTTCGAAGCGGCGGCGCGTTTGAACAGCGTCAGTCAGGCTGCCGAGCAGCTGCACGTCACCCACGGGGCGGTCAGTCGCCAGCTTAAAGTGCTTGAAGAGCATCTGGGGCTGGCCTTGTTCGTCAAGGATGGGCGCGGCCTTAAACTCACAGATGCCGGCATTCGTTTGCGAGATGCCAGTGCCGAGGCATTTGAACGGTTGCGTACCGTGTGTGCGGAGCTGACCCACGATAAGGCCGATGCGCCTTTTGTTCTCGGCTGTTCGGGCAGCCTGCTGGCGCGCTGGTTTATCCCGCGCCTGGGGCGACTGAATGCCGAGCTGCCGGATCTTCGTCTGCACTTGTCGGCGGGCGAAGGCGATCTAGACCCGCGTCGACCAGGTCTGGACGCGTTATTGATCTTCGCCGAGCCGCCTTGGCCTGCGGACATGCAGGTCTATGAACTGGCCAGCGAGCGTATCGGCCCGGTCCTCAGCCCACGGTTTGCGCGTTTCGAGCACCTGCGCCAAGCGCCAGCTCAAGCGTTGCTGAGTGAGGCATTGCTGCAAACGACGTCGCGTCCGCAAGCATGGCCTCTTTGGGCGCAGCAAAACGGCATCGAGCCTGCGGCTTTGCATTACGGGCAGGGTTTCGAGCATTTGTATTATTTGCTGGAGGCAGCCGTCGCCGGGCTGGGCATCGCCATTGCCCCGGAACCCCTGGTTGCCGATGACTTGCGCGCTGGACGCCTGGCTGCGCCTTGGGGCTTTAGTGAAACCCCGGCGCAGCTGGCGTTATGGGTACCTAAACGCGCCGCAGACGGGCGTGCTCAGCAGTTGGCGCAGTGGCTCAAGACTGAGCTTGAGCGTGCTGCCAGCGGCTGATCAATGAGCGCGTTTGCACAATAGGTAGGCTGCCAGCAGACCGACAGCGCCTACGGCCACACCTGCGGTGGTCCACGGGTGTTCTTGAGCGTAATCGCGGGTAGCGACACCGGTTTCACGGGTCTTTTCTTTGACGTCTTCATACACATCACTGAGCAGGTGGCGTGAATGGCTCAGTGCGCTTTCGGCGTTGGCTTTCAAGGCTTTCAGGGTTTTATGCGACTCTTCCGAGGCATCGGACTTAAGGCTCTCAAGGGACTTGAGAAGGCTTTCGATCTCGGCTTCCATGCTTTGCAACGAGGCTTTACGTAAAGAAGTGTTGGCCATGGTGGATCTCCTGCATTGATGAGAGGCGTGTGTTCTTTCGGACTGCGGGGTTCGAGGAAAGTGCAGTGTAGATGAGCATTTCAAAAGAATTTGCCCACAAAGCTGCGAGCAATTTCACTGCTACGCTCTTACGGACACCTTCAGGAGAACTACCATGACTGATCACCATACCTACAAGAAAGTCGAGCTGGTCGGCTCATCGTCCACAACGATTGAAGACGCCATCAATAATGCAATCACTGAAGCCGCCAAGAGCATCAAGCATCTGGAATGGTTCGAAGTGCTGGAAACCCGAGGCCACATCAGAGAGGGCAAGGTTGCGCACTATCAGGTCACCCTGAACGTCGGCTTCCGGATTGAGAATAGCTGACCGCGCTGAACTTTCGCGCTGGCCGATTGCCATAATCTCCGCTACATACAGAGAACCCGCTGTCGCGAAACCGTTGGCGCGGTTAATGACTTGGGTTGTTTTTCAACCCAGTTAACCTAACGAGGGAGTGTGACCGATGAAGAAGTTTCTACTGGCGGTTGGTTTGTTGAGCATGGCGGGAACCACGATGGCGGCGGGCAAGTCCTGTGATGATTTGAAGTCGGAAATCGACGCGAAGATCAAGGCAAAAGGCGCCTCGACCTACACGCTGGAAGTCGTCGCCAAAGGCAGTGCGGCCGACGGGAAAGTGGTCGGTACCTGTGAAGGCGGCACCAAGGAAATCGTGTACAAACGCGGCTGATTTATCACTGATTCATAAAAAACCGACGCACATGGCGTCGGTTTTTTATGTCCAGTGAAAGGGTTTTCCCCCTACCCTTTTTTGGGGTGAGCCTCAGCCCTGCACGGTTTGCGCGAGAATTTCATACGAGCGCAGTCGATCCGCGTGTTCATACAGGTCACAGGTGAAAATCAGCTCATCGGCTTGGGTCTGCTCCAGCAGCACATCCAGCTTGGCGCGGATTTTCTGCGGGCCGCCGACCATCGCCAAGCCGAGGAAACTCGCGACCGCTTCGCGCTCATGGGGCAACCACAGGCCGTCCATGGTCTCGACCGGCGGGCGCTGCATCAGGCTTTGGCCGCGCATCAACGCCAGAATCCGCTGATAGACCGAGGTTGCCAGGTAATCAGCTTGCTCGTCGGTATCGGCCGCCACCAAGGGCACGCCGAGCATGACATACGGCTTTTCCAGATAGGCCGAGGGCTTGAAATGGTTGCGGTAGACGCGAATGGCTTCGTGCATGTAACGCGGCGCGAAGTGTGAGGCGAAGGCGTACGGCAGACCGCGCTCCCCTGCCAGTTGCGCGCTGAACAAGCTGGAACCCAACAACCAGACCGGAACGTTAGTGCCCGAACCTGGCACAGCGATCACTTTTTGATCAGGTGTGCGCGGGCCGAGATAGCGCAGAAGCTCGGTGACGTCTTCAGGGAAATCGTCGGCGCTGCCGGATCGCTCACGACGCAGGGCGCGAGCGGTCATTTGGTCGGAACCGGGTGCGCGACCGAGGCCCAGATCAATCCGGCCTGGGTACAGGCTGGCGAGGGTGCCGAACTGTTCGGCGATCACCAGCGGTGCATGGTTCGGCAGCATGACGCCGCCCGCCCCGACCCGAATCGTCGAGGTGCCGCCGGCCAGATAGCCGAGCAGCACCGCCGTCGCCGAGCTGGCGATGCCGTCCATGTTGTGGTGCTCAGCGACCCAAAAACGGTTGTAACCGAGCTTTTCAACATGCTGCGCCAAATCCAGCGAGTTACGCAGAGACTGTGCCGGGCCGGCATCCTGGCGCACGGGCACCAGGTCGAGCGTTGATATTTTGATATCCGCTAAACGTTTCATAAGCCGCTAAATAGCCTCTGGAGTGTGTCTTGCAGGCTTGACCGGTGAAATCCGATGATGACCAAAACCCATCCTGATCTCTAATGAGTGTGGGCAAATCTCTGAGTTTCAATGGCTGGGCAGGAAAAGACCTACTAAAACACTGGGTTTTTCCGACAGTTGAACTTTATTGAGACGACTATCCTCAGAACCTTTGTCCCTGTGCGAACCCCCTCGCACACTGTCATGAGGAGAGACCATGAGCATAATCAAGAAAGCATCGGCACATTGGGAAGGCGATCTGAAGAGCGGTATTGGTAGCCTCTCCACCGAAACCAATGTCCTTAACAAAGCACCCTACGGCTTCAAGGCGCGCTTCGAAGGCGGCAAGGGCACCAATCCGGAGGAGCTGATCGGCGCGGCTCATGCGGGCTGTTTCTCTATGGCGCTGTCGATGATTCTCGGCGAAGCCAATCTGAAAGCCGACAGCATCGATACTGAAGCCCAAGTGACCCTGGAGCAATTGGCTGACGGTTTTTCCATCACTGCCGTGCACCTGATCCTTAAAGCGAAGATCCCGGGCGCCACGCAGCAGCAGTTCGACGAACTGACCAGGAAAGCCAAAGAAGGCTGCCCGGTGTCCAAAGTCCTGAACGCGAAAATCACCCTGGACGCAACGCTGGTCAGCTAATCGACCTCGTTGCCACGACCAACTCCGCACAGCTCAGCCTGTGCGGGTTGTTCACTCGCTCTGCCCTCCGTATTCAGCCGCTATTGACGTCACACGTGGCCGACGTAATGAAAGTCGAATGGATCGTTGCAGCGTTAGCGCAGTACTCTGTGCGCCGTATCGAAGGAGTCGAGCATGAAACGTTTCGTTTTAGCTGTTATCTGTACCGTATCGGCCACCAGTGTGCTGGCGGCAGTCAAACCCTGCGAGGAACTCAAGGCCGAGATCGAGTCCCGAATCCAGGCCAATAATGTGAGTTCCTACACCCTGGAAATTGTCAGCAATGACGAAGTGCATGACCAGAACATGGTCGTTGGCACGTGCGAGGGCGGCAGCAAAAAAATCATCTACCAAAAGAACGACAAGTGATCACAGGCAGGTGACCTCGTGGTCTTCGGCGACCATCTGGCGCTGGGCGTCATACAGGCGGCCGCTGATGGTGATGCCAGCCGAGCGTCCTTCGAGCCGGTAACGTTGCCCTGGAGCGAAGTGGTCATAACGCACGACGATGTAACACGTCCGCTGCGTGCTCTCGAACATCCCGCCAAACCCGCCGCCATAGATCTCGTAGTCATACCGCATCTGCAACTCATGGCTGCCGGGAGGCACTTGAAAGTAACGCCCGTCGTCCAGTCGCTTGCCGTCGAGCTTGTCGGCCATCACCAGGTTCCCGGTGTAGGTGAACATCTCGACCCACGCCTGTTGCGGGTCAGCGGGGGGCACAGGGCTGGCGCACCCGGCGAGGGCAATCAGGGCAGATATCAACAGTGGCTGGCGCATGGCAGGCTCCGTGATCGAACACGTGTTGATGATAGTTGCGTCAGGGGTCGACTGTCCGGCATAACGCGTACTCAATAAGACATTAAGGCCGGGGCATGATTCGACACGACAGGTTGTTTCTCAGCCATGGTTTTGCGCTACTGATGTTGCTCTTGCTTGGTGGCTGCTCCAGCATCGATTACTACAGCCAACTGGCCAGCGGCCAATGGCGCTTGCTGCATGCCCGTGAACCGGTGGCCGAGGTCATCGCCGACCCCAATAGCGCCCCGGCATTGCGCGAGCATCTGATCAAATCGCAGCAGGCTCGGGCTTTCGCCAGTCGTCAGCTGCACCTGCCGGATAACCCCAGCTACCGCCTGTATGTCGATGTCGGCCGACCTTATGTGGTGTGGAATGTATTCGCGACAGGGGCGTTCTCGCTGGACCCGGTCACCCATTGTTTTCCCGTCGCCGGGTGCGTCGCGTATCGCGGTTACTACAGCCAGGGCGCAGCCAGAGGCGAGGCCGCGTTGCAGCGTCAGGCAGGCATGGATGTCTACGTCAGCGGGGTAGAAACGTATTCCACGCTGGGCTGGTTCGACGATCCCATTCTGAGCTCGATGCTCAGCCGAGGTGACGAGCGCATGGCCGCGCTGATTTTTCATGAGCTGGCGCATCAGCGTTTTTATGTGAAGGACGACACTGAGTTCAACGAGTCCTACGCCAACTTCGTCGAGCAGGAAGGCGCCCGCCAATGGCGCGTGGCACGAGGGCTGGCCCCGCAAAGCCTGGCGGCTTCGAAACAGAATGATCAGTTTATTCAGTTGGTTCTGGATGTGCGGGAACGCTTGAAAACACTGTACGGTCAGCCACTCGCGGCGGAGGTAATGCGTGAGCGCAAAGCGGCGGAGTTCGAGCGGTTGCGCCGTGATTATCGGCAGATGCGCGATGCTCAATGGGCAGGCGATAAACGCTTCGATCCCTGGATCAATGCGCCGATGAACAACGCCAAACTGCTGCCCTTTGGGCTCTACGACCAGTGGGTGCCGGCATTCACCGCGCTGTTCAAGCAGGTCAACGGTGACTGGCCCGCGTTCTACAGCGCGGTGGAGAAGCTGGGAGCGCTGCCGATGGAACAGCGCAAGGCGGCGTTGCGGAGGCTGGCTGGATCAGACACATGACTGTAGGAGCTGCCGAAGGCTGCGATCGACCGGGAACCGGTCGCTTTCTTGAGACCGCTGAAGGTCGTACCGACCTTATCGCAGCCTTCGGCAGCTCCTACGGGGACCCGGTTTGCTGCGCGACAGCGCGGCGTCGCAGACGGGGCGACAGCTCCTAGGATTTGCGATCAACACACTTCCCGGCACTCATTCATGTCACCGCAGGTTTTGCGGCAGTTACTTCGTCTTCAAAAACGCCGCATGCAACTCGGCCAACGTCGCGAAGTGATAGGTCGGCGACTCGGCCACCAGCTCGTCATGACTGCCAAATCCATAACCTACGGCGGCGACGTCCAGGCCGTTACGCTGGGCGCCGATCAAGTCGTGTTTGCGATCACCGATCATCAACGTTTGCCCGGGGTCCAGACCTTCTTCGGCCAGCAGATGGCGGATCAGTTCGACTTTGTCGGTGCGGGTGCCGTCCAGTTCGCTGCCGTAAATCACTTTGAAATGCTTGGCGAAGTCAAAATGCCGGGCGATTTCATGGGCGAATACCCACGGTTTTGAGGTCGCGATGTACAGCGCACGGTTCTGGCTGGCGAGGGTTTCCAATAGCCCGAACACACCGTCGAATACCTGGTTTTCATAGAGACCGGTGACTTTGAAGCGCTCGCGATAGAACCCCACCGCTTCCCAGGCTTTGGCTTCGTCGAAGTCGTAGAACTGCATGAATGCCTGCAACAAGGGTGGGCCGATAAAGTGCTCGAGCCTGGTGAGGTCCGGCTCATCGATACCCAAGCGGCTCAGGGCGAACTGGATCGAGCGCGTTATCCCCAGGCGAGGGTCGGTCAGGGTGCCATCGAGGTCGAACAGAATATTTTGGTAATGCATGGTCTTCCCGTTTCTAATGCGTGGACGTGGCCTGTGGATAACTCAACGAGTCATTCACAGCGGCTGATCGTAACCTTCGGCCAGGTGTTGATCCTTGAGCTTCACGTAGTTGCTGGCGCTGTAGCTGAAGAACGCGCGTTCTTTGTCTGTCAGCGCCCGCACCTGTTTCACCGGGCTGCCGACGTACAGAAAGCCGCTCTCCAATCGCTTGCCAGGCGGTACCAGGCTACCCGCGCCGATGATCACCTCGTCCTCGACCACTGCACCGTCCATGACGATGCTGCCCATGCCGATCAGAATACGATTGCCGACTGTGCAGCCATGCAGCATGACTTTATGGGCGATGGTCACTTCATCACCGATCAGCAACGGGAAGCCGTCCGGGTTGAACGGGCCTGCGTGGGTGATATGCAGCACGCAACCGTCCTGGACGCTGGTGCGCGCGCCGATGCGGATGCGGTGCATGTCGCCGCGAATCACCGTCAGCGGCCAGATCGAACTGTCGGCGCCGATCTCGACATCGCCGATCACCACCGCCGAATAGTCGACAAATGCGCGCTCGGCGAGCACTGGAATGTGGTGCTGATACTTGCGAATAGCCACGATAGGTTCCTTCTCTGAGACTTATAGATGGGTCTGAGTGCTGCGGTCAGCGTCGATTGTAATTAAGATGTGCCAGTGATTCTTCCAGCCAAGGTGCTAAACCGTGAGCGCGAACAACCCTCTTTTGCAGCCGTATGACTTGCCACTCTTCTCGGCGATCCGCGCCGAGCACGTCAAACCGGCGATTGACCAGATCCTTGCCGACAACCGTAGCGCGATTGCCGAGATCCTCGTTACCCAGGCCAAACAGCCGACCTGGGCCGGCCTGATCCTGGCCATGGACGAGCTCAATGACCGCCTGGGCGCGGCCTGGAGCCCGGTCAGCCACCTGAATGCCGTGTGCAACAGCGCCGAATTGCGTGAGGCCTATGAGTCTTGCCTGCCAGCGTTGAGTGCCTACTCTACCGAGATGGGCCAGAACCGCGAGCTGTTCCAGGCCTTCGAGGCATTGGCCAGCAGCCCGGAAGCCGCAAGCTTCGATGTGGCGCAAAAAACCATTATCGAGCACTCGCTGCGTGATTTCCGCCTGTCGGGTATCGATTTGCCGCCTGCACAGCAACAGCGTTATGCCGAGGTGCAGAGCAAATTGTCTGAACTGGGCAGCCGCTTCTCCAACCAACTGCTCGACGCGACGCAGGCGTGGACCAAGCTCGTCACCGACGAGGCCGCCCTCGCCGGCCTGACGGATTCGGCCAAAGCGCAGATGGCCGCTGCCGCCAAGGCCAAGGACCTCGATGGCTGGTTGATCAGCCTGGAATTCCCGAGCTACTACGCGGTGATGACCTACGCCGAAGACCGTGCCCTGCGTGAAGAGATTTACGCGGCCTATTGCACCCGTGCGTCCGATCAAGGCCCGAATGCCGGTCAGAACGACAACGGTCCGGTCATGGTCGACATCCTCGACCTGCGCCACGAACTGGCCCAATTGCTTGGTTTCACCAGCTTCTCCGAGTTGAGCCTGGCGACCAAGATGGCTGAGACCAGCGATCACGTATTGAGCTTCCTGCGTGATCTGGCCAAACGCAGCAAGCCGTTCGCCGTTCAAGACCTGCAACAGCTCAAGGCTTATGCCGCCGAGCAAGGCTGCGCCGATCTGCAAAGCTGGGACAGCGGGTTCTACGGGGAAAAACTCCGTGAGCAACGCTACAGCGTCTCCCAGGAAACCCTGCGCGCTTACTTCCCCATCGATAAAGTGCTGACCGGTCTGTTTGCTATCGTGCAACGCCTGTATGGCATCGAAATCGCCGAGCAAACAGGTTTCGACACCTGGCACCCGGATGTTCGCCTGTTCGAAATCACAGAAAACGGCCAACACGTCGGGCGCTTCTTCTTCGACCTCTATGCTCGCGCCAACAAACGTGGCGGCGCCTGGATGGACGGCGCACGGGATCGTCGCCGCACCGCTAAAGGTCAGCTGCAAAACCCGGTAGCAAATCTGGTGTGCAACTTCACACCAGCGGTCGGTGGCAAGCCTGCGCTGCTGACCCACGACGAAGTGACCACCCTGTTCCACGAGTTCGGTCATGGCCTGCATCACCTGCTGACCCGCGTCGAACACGCGGGCGTGTCGGGTATCAACGGCGTGGCATGGGATGCGGTCGAGTTGCCGAGCCAGTTCATGGAGAACTGGTGCTGGGAGCCTGAAGGTCTGGCGCTGATCTCAGCGCATTACGAAACCGGCGAAGCACTGCCGCAGGACTTGCTGGAAAAAATGCTCGCTGCGAAGAACTTTCAGTCCGGGCTGATGATGGTGCGCCAGCTGGAATTCTCGCTGTTCGACTTCGAACTGCACGCCACCCATGGCGACGGTCGCACTGTGCTGCAAGTGCTTGAGGGCATTCGCGATGAAGTGTCGGTGATGCGTCCGCCGGCCTATAACCGCTTCCCCAACAGCTTCGCGCACATCTTTGCCGGCGGTTATGCGGCGGGTTACTACAGCTACAAGTGGGCTGAAGTGTTGTCGGCCGATGCGTTCTCGAAGTTCGAGGAAGAAGGGGTGTTCAACTCCGACACCGGTCGCGCGTTCCGCGAAGCGATTCTGGCGCGCGGCGGCTCACAGGAGCCGATGGTGCTGTTCGTCGACTTCCGCGGACGTGAGCCGACGATTGACGCACTCTTGCGCCATTCAGGCTTGAGTGAGGGAGCGGCACTATGACCGAGGCATCGGTAACGATCACCAAAAGGCGCTTTATCGCCGGGGCTGTCTGCCCGGCGTGCAGCGAGCCTGACAAGTTGATGATGTGGAGCGAGAACGACGTCCCTCACCGCGAATGCGTGGGCTGCGGTTACTCCGATACCCTCAACGAGCAGGGGCTGTCCGTGCCTAAAGAGCTCGGCACGCGGGTTAACAAACCGGTGGTAAAACCGGCAGATCCAAAGGTGCAGGGTGTGCAGTTTTTCCCTAATCCCAAGCTGAAAAAGCCAGTCGACCCGAGCTGACCTTTCTGTAGGCGCTGCCGATGGCAGCGCCTACAGACGCTTTTATCTCTCAGTTCGCGCCAGCGGACTTGAACAACGCTTTCATCGCGCAAATCGCAAACGGGCTGGTGCTGCATGCACCACTGGCCAGCGCACTGCGCAGCGCGTCTACATCGGCACCTTTAAGGTATTTGATGGCGTATTTTAGCTGCGCTATATCGCCAAAACCGCCTTGGGTCATTTCATCCAGCGCGGCCTCCTTGCTCCACCCCTGCACGACCACGCGATACATGGCCGACACTATCCCGGTGCGGTCGAGCCCGTGTTTGCAGTGAATCAATACCGGACCTTTGAGTTCAGCGGCCTGAATCGCCCGCAGCGAGGTCAGGATGTCGGCGTCATCGATATGGACGGTTCGCAGCGGGATCTGCACTTGCGTTATTTCTGGCGATGACAACCAGCTCGAATCGCTTTCCTTGAGGAAGTCGATCACGGTCACCACACCCAGCTTCTGCAGCAACGGGAGAGCCTGTGCGTCAGGCAACTTGCTGCGATACAGCGTGGGCGTCATTTTGTAGAGGTTGTATTTAGGGTCTATCGATTGCGCCCATTGGGTTGGACGTGGGCTCAATCCTGGGGTGGCGTCGTCAGCCTGCGCCAATGGCGCGAGCAGCGGGGCGATGAAAGCAAGGCACAGCGTAAGGAGCAGCTTATTAGGCATCGGGAGAACCGTCTGACAGGGCATGGTTGACCGGCGAGACTGAGGTTTTGGGGGTCAACGCTGTGTGAGAAAGATGTCAAAGAACTGTGATTTGCAGACTGATACCGGTTTCATTTGTCGGAATGATCTGATTTTTTGATGCTGAATCGATTTTTCTTATCGTTAGCCTGCTACCATTTGTAACTTAAGTTCGCCGGCGCGTTCTGTACTTAAAGTCGTGGCACCTTGTCTGTGCGACCCAACAGCCCCGAAAAGACTGGCCGCCCAAGAGCGGCTCCTTAACCGTGATCGCAAGATGAGGCATCCCATGTCTGAGCAAGACAATCCGCGGCGTGAGTTTCTGCGCAAAACCCTGACGTTGATCCCCGTGGTAACGGTCGCCAGTGCGGGCTTCGGTCTGGGCAGCAGCGTCGTGCTGGCTCAACCACCGGCCGTGACCACCGCGACACCGCCGCCCGAAGCCCCTGCCAGTAATAAGGTGTATGAGCCGAGCTATTTCACGGCTGAAGAATGGGCCTTCATCAATGCGGCGGTCGCGCGCCTGATTCCGGATGACGAACAAGGCCCTGGCGCCCTTGAAGCCGGGGCGCCGGAATACATTGATCGGCAGATGAACACGCCGTATGCCAACGGTGCGCTGTGGTTCATGCAAGGGCCTTTCGTGGCCGACGCGCCGAAGGAAATGGGTTGGCAGAGCAAGCTGGTGCCCAAAGACATCTACCGTCTGGGCATCGCTGCCTGCGACGTCTGGTGCAAACAGCAACACGGCAAGGTCTTCGCTGAGTTGAGCCCGTCTGCGCAGGACGAGGCACTCAAGCAGCTGGAAGCAGGCAAGGCGACGTTCGACAGCGTGCCGCCGAGTCTGTTTTTCAATCTGTTGCTGCAAAACACCAAGGAGGGGTTTTTCTGCGACCCGATCCACGGTGGCAATAAGGGCCTGGTCGGCTGGACCATGGTCGGTTTCCCGGGCGCTCGCGCCGATTTCATGGATTGGGTCGAACGCAACGAGCCTTACCCGTTCCCGGCAGTGTCTATTCGCGGCGAGAGGGCTTGAGCATGGCAACCATCATGAAGAAGGTCGATGCAGTGATCATCGGCTTTGGCTGGACCGGCGCAATCATGGCCAAGGAACTCACCGAAGCCGGGCTCAATGTGCTCGCCCTTGAACGCGGACCGATGCAAGACACCTACCCGGACGGCAACTATCCCCAGGTGATCGACGAACTGACCTACAGCGTGCGCAAAAAGCTGTTCCAGGACATCTCCAAGGAAACCGTGACCATCCGTCACAGCGTCAATGACGTGGCCCTGCCTAACCGCCAGCTCGGTGCGTTTCTGCCTGGCAATGGTGTGGGCGGCGCGGGTTTGCATTGGTCCGGTGTGCATTTTCGGGTCGACCCGATCGAGCTTCGCATGCGCAGTCATTACGAAGAGCGCTACGGCAAAAGCTTCATCCCCAAGGACATGACCATTCAGGATTTCGGCGTCAGCTATGAAGAGCTGGAGCCGCACTTCGACTTCGCCGAGAAAGTCTTCGGCACCTCTGGTCAGGCGTGGACGGTCAAGGGCGAAAATGTCGGCCAGGGCAAAGGTGGCAATCCATATGCACCTGATCGCTCCGATCATTTCCCACTGGTGCCGCAGAAAAGAACCTACTCCGCGCAGATGTTTCACACAGCTGCCGGCGTCGCGGGCTACAAGCCGTATGACCTGCCCTCGGCCAACACCTCAGGGCCTTACACCAACCCTTATGGCGCGCAGATGGGGCCGTGCAATTTCTGCGGATTTTGCAGCGGTTACGTGTGCTACATGTATTCCAAAGCATCGCCCAACGTGAACATTCTGCCGGCGCTCAAACAGACCCCGACGTTCGAGCTACGGCCCAACGCCCATGTGCTGCGGATCAACCTCGACAGCAGCAAAACCAAGGCCACCGGCGTGACCTACGTCGATGCGCAGGGCCGGGAAATCGAGCAGCCGGCGGATCTGGTGATCCTCGGTGCGTTTCAGTTTAATAACGTGCGCATGCTCCTGCTTTCCGGGATCGGCAAGCCTTACGACCCGAAAACCGGAGAAGGCGTGGTTGGCAAAAACTTCGCCTACCAGAACATGGCAACCATCAAGGCGTTCTTCGACAAAGACGTGTACACCAACAACTTCATCGGTGCGGGTGGCGCGGGCGTTGCGATTGATGACTTCAACGCGGACAACTTCGATCACGGGCCGCACGGTTTCGTCGGGGGCTCACCGATGTGGGTCAACCAGGCGGGCAGCCGGCCGATTGCCGGTACGTCCAACCCGCCGGGCACGCCAGCCTGGGGCAGCGCCTGGAAGCGCACCACCGCCGATTTTTATTCGCACCAAGTGTCGATGGACGCCCACGGCGCGCATCAATCCTACCGGGGTAACTACCTGGATCTCGATCCGACCTACCGCGATGCCTACGGCCAGCCTTTATTGCGCATGACCTTCGACTGGCAGGAAAACGACATCAAGATGAACCAGTTCATGGTCTCGAAAATGAGCAAAATTGCCGAAGCCATGAACCCCAAAGCCATCGCCTTGCTGGGCAAAAAAGTGGGCGAGCACTTCAACACTGCCGCTTACCAGACCACCCACCTTAACGGTGGCGCGATCATGGGCACCGACCCGAAAACCAGTGTGATCAATCGCTACCTGCAGAGCTGGGACGTGCATAACGTTTTCGTCCCGGGGGCGTCCGCTTTCCCACAAGGTCTTGGTTACAACCCGACAGGTCTGGTGGCTGCACTGACCTACTGGTCGGCCAAGGCGATTCGCGAGCAGTACCTGAAAAACCCAGGCCCGCTGGTTCAGGCATAAGGAGCGATGATCATGAAAAATCTGCTTATCGCGACCTTGGCCCTGTGTTTCGGCGTCCCTGCTTTTGCTGTTGATAACCCGGACCCGGCGTTGATCAAACAGGGCGAGTACCTGGCGCGTGCCGGTGACTGCGTGGCTTGCCACACCGCGAAGGATGGCAAGCCATTCGCCGGTGGGCTGCCCATGGAAACGCCCATTGGCACGATTTACTCGACCAACATCACCCCGGACAAGACCGGCATAGCCGCCTACAGCTTCGAGGACTTCGACAATGCCGTGCGTCAGGGCGTCGCCAAAAGCGGCAGCACCTTGTACCCCGCCATGCCGTATCCGTCGTATGCGCGAGTGACCGAAGCCGACATGCAGGCGTTGTACGCGTACTTCATGAAAGGTGTAGAGCCCGTTGCTCAGGACAACAAGGCCGTCGACATCCCTTGGCCATTGAGCATGCGCTGGCCGTTGACGGGCTGGCGCTGGATGTTCGCGCCGAAGGTCGAGGCCTATCAGGCACCGGCTGCGCAAGATGCCGTGGTCAGTCGTGGCGCCTACCTGGTTGAAGGCCTTGGCCATTGCGGCGCGTGCCACACACCACGGGCCATCAGCATGCAGGAAAAAGCCTTGAGCGCGAATGAAGGCAACACATTCCTGTCCGGCAGCGCACCGCTTGAAGGCTGGATCGCCAAAAGCCTGCGTGGCGATCATAAAGATGGCCTGGGGAGCTGGTCCGAGGCGCAACTGGTGCAATTCCTCAAAACCGGCCGCAGTGACCACAGCGCCGTGTTCGGCGGTATGACCGATGTGATCGTGCACAGCATGCAATACATGAGCGATGAAGATTTGACCGCCATTGCCCGCTACCTGAAAGCCCTGCCCGCCAACAACCCTGACGATCAGCCCCATCAATACGATGAGCAGGTCGCCAAAGCGCTGTGGAAAGGCGATGACAGCAAAGCCGGCGCTGCGGTCTACATCGATAACTGTGCCGCCTGTCACCGCACCGACGGTCATGGCTATACCCGCGTGTTCCCGGCACTGGCGGGCAACCCGGTGTTGCAGTCCGAAGACGCGACCTCGTTGATTCACATCGTCCTCAAAGGCGGCACGCTGGCGGCGACCCATACCGCGCCGTCGACCTTCACCATGCCTGCCTACGCCTGGCGTCTGTCGGACCAGGAAGTGGCTGACGTGGTCAATTTCATCCGCAGCAGTTGGGGGAATCAGGCCAGCGTGGTCAAGGCGGAAGATGTCGCAAGCATCCGCAAGGCGGGTTGATAAATGTGTGTGGGAAGGGAACCGCTCGCCCGGTGGTGCTAGGCAAAAGAGTCGATCGCAGATACTGTATGCATACACAGTATCTGGAGAGCCCTCATGTCCACTGCTCTGCCTCCCCGCGGGCGCGGAACCGCCAGTAATCCACACAATCGCTTCGCGCCCAACCGCTCGGTCGCGGAGGATGACGGCTGGTATCAGGAAGTGCCGCTGACCCAAGGCACCGAGGTGCGTAGCGAGACGGCGAAAACCATTATTACGCGCAACACTTCGCCGGACATCCCTTTCGACCGCTCCATCAATCCTTACCGGGGCTGTGAGCACGGCTGTATTTATTGTTATGCGCGGCCCAGCCACGCCTATTGGGACATGTCGCCGGGGCTGGATTTTGAGACCAAGCTGATCGCCAAGACCAACGCTGCTGCGGTGTTGGAGCAGCAGTTGTCCAAGCCAGGATACCGCTGCGCGCCGATCACGCTGGGGTCCAATACCGATCCTTATCAGCCGATTGAGCGTGAATACAAAATCACCCGCGCGACCCTGGACGTGTTGTTGCGCTATCGTCATCCAGTGACGATCATCACCAAGGGTTCGTTGATTCTGCGTGACCTTGATCTGCTCGCCGAGTTGGCAAAGCAGCGGCTGGTGTCGGTGTTTATCAGCCTGACGACCCTCGATGATGAGCTCAAACGTATCCTTGAGCCTCGTGCGGCGGCGCCCAAGGCGCGGCTGAGGGCGATTCGGGTGATGCGTGAGGCGGGCATTCCCGTTGGCGTGTTGTGCGCGCCCATGATCCCGATGATCAACGACAGTGAGCTGGAAAGCTTGCTGGCCGAAGCCAAAGCGGCCGGTGCATTGAGCGCAAGCTACGTGATGCTGCGTTTACCGCTGGAGGTCGCCCCGTTGTTCGAGGAGTGGCTTCAGGCGCACTATCCACAGCGGGCAGCGCATGTCATGAGCCTGATTCGACAGAGTCGCGGCGGCGAGGTGTATGACAGTCGTTTTGGCGTACGAATGCGCGGTGAAGGACCATTCGCAGATTTGCTGGCCCGGCGTTACAGTGTGGCGATCAAGCGGCTGGGCTTGAACCGGCGCGAAGGCTTTGATCTGGATTGCGAGGCGTTTTGTCCACCAGGGGGGCAGATGTCGTTGTTGTAGTGAGGCAGCCCCCATTGGCCCCGGGAACCGCGGCCTAGAGCGTTATATTAAGTTTCAATTAAGCTTGGACGGCTACTGTCGACCCTGGAGTGACTGATCAGTCGCGTTCCAGGAGCAGCAGGAAAATCCACATCAATCCGTCAGAGAGAACCAGACATGAGTGACAGGGATAAACAGCCTCCAGCTGCGTCGGCCAGCGCCTCGCCAGAGACGGAAAATGCCGAGGCAGCGCTTCAGCATATCGTTGACGGTTTTTTGCATTTTCGTCATGAGATCTTCCCGCAGCAGGAAGAACTCTTCAAAAAGCTCGCCACGGCCCAGCGTCCTCGGGCCATGTTCATCGCCTGCGCCGATTCACGCATCGTCCCTGAGTTGATCACCCAAAGCGCCCCCGGCGACCTGTTCGTTACCCGCAACGTCGGGAATGTCGTGCCACCTTACGGCCAGATGAATGGCGGCGTTTCCACCGCCATTGAATACGCGGTCATCGCCTTGGGCGTGCAGCACATCATCATTTGCGGGCACTCCGATTGCGGCGCCATGCGCGCCGTCCTCAATCCTCAAACCCTGGAGAAAATGCCCACGGTCAAGGCGTGGCTGCGGCATGCCGAAGTCGCCAAGACGGTGGTCGAAGACAACTGTCATTGCGCCAACGAGCAAGAAAGCATGCACGTGTTGACCCAGGAAAACGTCATCGCCCAGTTGCAGCATTTGCGCACGCACCCTTCGGTGGCGTCGAAGATGGCCAGCGGTCACTTGTTCATCCACGGTTGGGTCTACAGCATCGAAACCAGCGAAATCCTGGCTTACGATGCCTCGCAAGACCGGTTTCTGCCGCTTGATGGCACCCATCCGATACCGGTGGCAACACCCAGAGCACGGTTTTAGGCGCTCGCGTCTGATTCACAGCTGACTTTCATAAAATCCTTCTTGGGCCTTTAGCGGCAGCGCTTCCTATGCGCTGGCGGGCCTTGTCACGTCTGAAGAATCCCGGAGAGTCATCATGGGTACTGCAGAACTGAAATCCGTTTTGCCTCGGGAGCTATTGGCTTCCGTGGTGGTGTTCCTCGTCGCCCTGCCCTTGTGCATGGGTATTGCGATTGCCTCGGGCATGCCGCCTGCCAAAGGGCTGATCACTGGCATCATCGGTGGTCTGGTGGTGGGTTGGCTGGCCGGCTCGCCGTTGCAGGTCAGCGGTCCGGCCGCAGGCTTGGCGGTCCTGGTCTTTGAAGTGGTGCGCGAGCACGGGATGGCGATGTTGGGACCGATCCTGCTTCTGGCGGGTCTGCTGCAGGTTTTGGCGGGACGCTTCAAGCTGGGCTGCTGGTTTCGGGTCACCGCGCCTGCGGTGGTCTACGGCATGCTCGCCGGGATCGGCGTGCTGATCGTCCTGTCTCAAGTGCATGTGATGTTTGATGGCGGACCCAAACCGTCTGGGCTGGATAACCTGATCGGGTTCCCCGCGACCTTGATTCAGGCCATCGGGCCGGGCACCGGCTTACAGGCCGGGATGCTCGGGCTGGGTACGATTATGGTGATGTGGCTGTGGGACAAATGGCGACCAACGGCGTTGCGCTTTGTACCGGGCGCGTTGCTGGGTGTCGGTCTTGCGACCCTTGTCAGCCTGGCGTTCGCCCTGCAAATCAAGCGCGTCGAGGTGCCGGCCAATCTCGCCGAAGCCATTGACTGGTTGCGCCCCGCCGACCTGCTGAGTCTGGCGGATCCGGGTATTTTGATCGCGGCCTTCGCGGTGGCATTTATCGCCAGTGCCGAGACGCTGTTGTCCGCTGCTGCGGTGGATCGCATGCACAACGGCCCGCGTTCGGATTTCGATCGGGAACTGACCGCCCAAGGGGTGGGCAACATGCTCTGCGGTTTGCTCGGCGCGCTGCCGATGACCGGCGTGATAGTGCGCAGCTCGGCCAACGTCCAGGCCGGCGCTCGCACCCGGCTGTCGGCGGTTTTTCATGGCGTCTGGTTATTGGCCTTCGTGTTGCTGCTGTCCAGTGTGCTGCAAAGCATCCCGGTCGCCAGCCTGGCGGGCGTTCTGGTCTATACCGGGTTGAAACTGGTCGACCTCAAGGCCTTTCGCGGGCTGGGTCGCTATGGGCGGATGCCGATGTTCACCTACGCCGCAACCGCAGTGGCGATCATCTTCACCGACCTGTTGACGGGTGTATTGATTGGCTTTGGTTTGACCCTGGCCAAACTGGCGTGGAAGGCATCGCGTTTAAAGGTCAGCCTGGTTGATCTGGATGCCGAGGGGGAAATGGAGCTGCGATTGATGGGCGCTGCGACCTTTCTCAAAGTCCCGGCGTTGACCCGGATTCTGGGCACCGTTCCGCACGGCAGCACGGTGCATGTGCCGCTCAATAACCTGAGTTATATCGACCACTCGTGTCTTGAGCTGCTTGAAGAGTGGGGACGCGCCAATGCGGCGACAGGCTCGCGGTTGATTATCGAGCCTCGTGGCCTTAAGCGTCGACTGGAGGGGAGATTGCGCACAACGGCAGGCGTCGGTTCGGCCTGAGTCGTGCGCAGTGTGGCGGTGCGCTGCAAGCAGTGATGTCAGACGGCGCGGGTTTGCTCTAGATCAAGCCCGACGCCCAGCTGGCGCGACAGGCACGGCCAACGCTTCCACGCGGCTTCGGTGTCCGGGCTGATCAGGCGGTCGCGATAGGCTTCGACGGAATCGAGCGCGAAGCTTTCATCGTCGAGCATTTCGTCTACGGCATGATGGACCGCTTCGTCCAGTTGATTGGCGAACGCTTCGCCAATCAACTGGTGGGCAATCACGCTGGCCACGGTGGTATTCGATGGAATCAGCGGTTGGCCGAAGTGCTTGATGTAGAGGTCATTCACTTCTTCGACCAGACGATGGGCCAGATAGGCTTCATCCAGCAGGCTGTCCAGGCCCTCGTGGCCGGCCATGATGCTCGGCGGCTGAAGAAAAAAGTGTTCGGCGATCTTCAATACGGGTTTGATTTGATCCTCGATACCGGCTTCGAGCGCAACCTCGTGGGCGGCGTCGAGCAAGTCCGGAACCAGTTCGATATAAGCTGCAACAAAACGTGTCAGAACACCCTTTGCGTCCAGTTCAGGTAGGTGAATGGCAGGGTGAAGGTGAGGCAATTGAGTTTCCAGCTGACGCGACAATTGGCCGGTTTCGGCCTCATGTTGATGCGCACGTTGAATCTGCTCGCGCAAAGCGGCGGTGTTCATGAAGGCTCCTGAAAGCAGTGAAGCAGGATTGAAAAGAAAACGAAGTCATACGGTAGCGCGCTTATAAAATTTGCTAAGACGCATTTGTCATAACAAATTCACATTTATGTGAATGAGATCTAAGACGCGTCCGATTGCGTTACACATTTCGCGCCCGATATAGCCCCGAATCGACAATTTAGCCAGCTAACTAGTTTTCCCACATCGCATTGCGAGGTCTGAGTCGCTGTCTATACTCGGGGCTGAAGGAAGATTAGCTGGTGACGCCCGACTGCATTTGCAGCCCTGGCCCCGACCGCCAAGTCCCCATTCTTGGCCGCCGCTCCCTTGGCCGCAGGTGAAAGCCGGCGGGATAACAAGAACGATAAGGGGAACCCGCAATGATGCGACATCCACATGTCTGGATGGGCCTCCTGTTGTGGTCGGTATTCAGCCAGGCACAAGCCGCCTGGACCACGAATATGGCGCCGGGAGCGACTGTAGTCAGTCACGAAGTATTCGACCTGCACATGACCATTTTCTGGATCTGTGTGGTGATTGGCGTTGTGGTATTTGGCGCCATGTTCTGGTCGATGATCGTCCACCGTCGCTCCACCGGCCAGGTGGCAGCCAAGTTTCATGAGAGCACGACCGTCGAAATTCTCTGGACGATTGTGCCCCTCCTGATCCTTATCGTAATGGCCATTCCGGCGACCAGAACCCTGATCAAGATGTACGACACCAGTGAGTCGGCGCTTGATATTCAGATCACCGGTTATCAGTGGAAATGGCATTACAAATACCTGGGGCAAGACGTCGAGTTCTTCAGCAACCTGGCGACTCCGGCTGATCAGATTCATAACAAAGAAGCCAAGGGCGAACACTACCTGCTGGAAGTTGACGAACCGCTGGTGGTTCCGGTGGGTGTGAAAATACGCTTTTTGGTGACTGCCGCCGACGTGATCCACTCCTGGTGGGTGCCGGCCTTTGCGGTCAAGCGCGACGCCATCCCGGGGTTCGTCAACGAAGCCTGGACCCGCGTCGAGACGCCTGGCATCTACCGCGGCCAGTGCTCTGAACTGTGCGGCAAGGACCACGGTTTCATGCCCATTGTGGTCGAGGCCAAGTCCCAGGCCGATTTCGATACCTGGCTGGCGGGCCGCAAAGCCGAGACTGCCAAACTCAAGGAACTGACCTCCAAAGAGTGGACGCTGGATGAACTGGTCGCCCGTGGCGACAAGGTTTACCACACCACCTGCGTGGCGTGTCACCAGGCCGAGGGCCAGGGTTTGCCGCCGATGTTCCCGGCGCTCAAGGGTTCGAAAGTGGCCACCGGGCCTAAGGCAGACCACTTGAGCACGGTCTTCCATGGCCGGCCAGGCACAGCCATGGCGGCGTTCGGCAAACAGCTTTCCGAGGTCGATATCGCGGCGGTGGTGACCTACGAGCGTAATGCATGGGGTAACAACAAAGGCGACATGGTCACCCCCAAAGACGTGCTGGCTCTGAAACAGGCGGACAGCAAATGATCCCTTCAATTGCCTATTCCTCTCGTTTCGCCCTGGCGTGTTTCGCTCCCCGTTTTGCAGGAGACAGGACATGAGTGCAGTGATCGATGACCATGGCCACGCCGGCCATGATGAGCACGCTCACGGCCCCGCAAAAGGCCTGATGCGTTGGGTGCTGACGACTAACCACAAAGACATTGGCACGCTGTACCTGTGGTTCAGCTTCTGCATGTTTTTACTGGGCGGCTCTTTCGCCATGGTCATTCGTGCGGAGCTGTTCCAGCCGGGTCTGCAAATCGTCGAGCCGGCCTTCTTCAACCAGATGACCACCATGCACGGGCTGGTGATGGTGTTCGGTGCAGTGATGCCCGCGTTCGTCGGCCTCGCCAACTGGATGGTCCCGTTGATGATCGGCGCACCGGACATGGCCCTGCCGAGGATGAACAACTTCAGTTTCTGGTTGCTTCCGGCGGCGTTCCTGTTGCTGGTGTCGACCCTGTTCATGCCGGGTGGCGGGCCGAACTTCGGCTGGACCTTCTACGCCCCGCTGTCGACCACCTACGCGCCGGAAAGCGTGACCTTCTTCATCTTCGCCATCCACTTGATGGGCATCAGCTCGATCATGGGCGCGATCAACGTGATCGCGACCATTCTCAACCTGCGTGCGCCCGGCATGACTTTGATGAAAATGCCACTGTTCGTCTGGACCTGGCTGATCACGGCCTTCCTGTTGATTGCGGTGATGCCGGTGCTGGCGGGTTGCGTGACCATGATGTTGATGGACATCCACTTCGGTACCAGCTTCTTCAGTGCGGCGGGCGGCGGTGACCCGGTGTTGTTCCAGCACGTGTTCTGGTTCTTCGGGCACCCTGAGGTGTACATCATGATCCTGCCGGCATTCGGCGCGGTCAGCTCAATCATCCCGACCTTCTCGCGCAAACCGCTGTTTGGCTACACGTCGATGGTTTATGCCACGGCGAGCATCGCCTTTCTGTCGTTCATCGTCTGGGCCCACCACATGTTCGTGGTCGGTATCCCGCTGGTGGGCGAGTTGTTCTTCATGTATGCCACCCTGCTGATCGCGGTGCCCACCGGGGTCAAGGTGTTCAACTGGGTCAGTACCATGTGGCAGGGGTCGCTGAGCTTCGAGACCCCGATGCTGTTCGCGGTGGCGTTCGTGATCCTGTTCACCATCGGCGGTTTCTCCGGGTTGATGCTGGCGATAGCCCCGGCGGACTTCCAGTATCAGGACACCTACTTCGTGGTCGCGCATTTCCACTATGTACTGGTGCCGGGTGCGATCTTCGGGATCTTCGCGTCGGCCTATTACTGGCTGCCGAAATGGACCGGGCACATGTACGACGAAACCCTCGGCAAGCTGCATTTCTGGCTGTCGTTCGTGGGCATGAACATGGCCTTCTTCCCGATGCACTTCCTTGGTTTGGCGGGCATGCCGCGCCGGATTCCGGATTACAACCTGCAGTTCGCCAACTTCAACATGGTGTCGTCCATCGGTGCCTTCACCTTTGGCGCGACGCAGCTTTTCTTCCTGTTCATCGTGATCAAAACCATTCGTGGTGGTCCGCCAGCACCGGCCAAACCGTGGGACGGTGCCGAGGGCCTGGAGTGGAGCATTCCTTCACCGGCGCCCTATCACACCTTCACGACGCCCCCGGAAGTGAAATGACATGAGCGAAGCGCGCTCGATCAAACGCCTGGTGATCCGCCTGTTATTGCTGGTGGTCGTGATGTTCGCCTTCGGTTTTGCTTTGGTGCCGCTGTACGACGTGATGTGCAAAACGCTCGGTATCAACGGCAAGACCGGCGATAAATATGAAGGGTCGCAGGTGGTTGATCTGAATCGCCAGGTGCGGGTGCAATTTGTCTCGAGCAACAACGTCGACATGGCCTGGGACTTCTACCCCAAGGCTGAGGAGCTGATTGTGCATCCCGGTGCGGTCAACGAGATGCTGTTCGTGGCCCATAACCCGACCAACAAGGCGATGACGGCGCAGGCCGTCCCCAGCATTTCGCCGGGCGACGTCGCGGTTTACTTCCACAAGACCGAATGTTTTTGCTTCACCCAGCAAGTGCTACAGCCGGGGGAACGCATTGAAATGCCGGTGCGCTTCATCGTTGATCGCGACCTGCCCAAGAACCAGAAAGAACTGACGCTCGCTTACACGCTGTTCGATATCACCGCTCGCCAACCACCGGCTGCAAAAGTGGCAAGCAATGGCGGTTAGGACCTGGATTCATCCAGGGCGCCCGATAAGGAGAACAATAAGATGGCAATTTACGAGCATTACTACGTTCCCGCGCAAAGCAAATGGCCGATCATCGCCACGGTTGGCATGTTCGTCACGATGTTCGGCCTGGGCACCTGGTTCAACGACATGAAGGCAGGACGGCCCGACTCCCACGGGCCACTGATCTTTTTCGTCGGCGGCCTGCTACTGGCCTACATGCTGTTCGGCTGGTTCGGCACCGTGATCAAGGAAGGCCGCAGCGGTCTGTACAGCGCGCAGATGGATCGCTCGTTCCGCTGGGGCATGAGCTGGTTCATTTTTTCTGAAGTGATGTTCTTTATCGCCTTCTTTGGTGCCCTGTTTTACGTGCGCAACCTGTCGGGTCCCTGGCTGGGCGGCGAGGGCTCCAAGGGCATCGCGCATATGCTCTGGCCTAATTTCCAATACGCCTGGCCGCTGATGAATACCCCGGACCCAAAACTTTTCCCGGGTCCTAAAGAGATCATCAATCCGTGGCACTTGCCGCTGATCAACACCATTCTGCTGGTCAGCTCCAGTGTCACGGTCACCATCGCTCACCATGCGCTGAAAAAAGGCCATCGCGGCGCCCTGAAAGTCTGGCTGGCGCTGACGGTCTTGCTGGGTCTGGGGTTTTTGGCGTTGCAGGCTACTGAATACATCGAGGCCTATCACGAGCTGGGGCTGACCCTCGGCTCGGGCATCTACGGCGCGACCTTCTTCATGCTCACCGGGTTTCACGGGGCCCACGTGACCATCGGCACGATCATTTTGTTTGTGATGCTGATGCGGGTGATGCGCGGGCACTTTGATGCCGATCATCAATTCGGTTTCGAGGCGGCAAGTTGGTATTGGCACTTTGTCGACGTGGTGTGGATCGGCCTGTTTGTCTTTGTCTACGTCTTGTAGAAGCAAGGCTTACCAGCTGACGTGAGAGACCAATTGACCGCTGTAGAAGCCCCACGCAATCAGGATGACGGTGATGGCGGCCAGGCTGACACGCACGGTCAGGGCCCTCACCACCCGGGTGGAACTGCTGTCGTCTTTGACCAGAAAGAACAGGCCGCTGAACAGACTGATCATCGTGGCAATAAGCAATAGAACAATCGCCG
Source organism: Pseudomonas sp. UMAB-08 (assembly GCF_900095225.1). Classification (GTDB taxonomy): domain Bacteria; phylum Pseudomonadota; class Gammaproteobacteria; order Pseudomonadales; family Pseudomonadaceae; genus Aquipseudomonas. The sequence goes on along the minus strand of NZ_LT607424.1, from coordinate 58,201 downwards.
CTTTGAGCATGATGAAACTCCATGACGTTGGGGGAGGTATAGGCGATGTATTGCAGTATAGCTACCCGCAATTGGGGCATGCCATGAAGCGCTTCCAACCTGGCCGGGCACCCACGGTGGTGGTGTTTCTGTTACTGCCGATGCTGATTTTTCTCGGCTTCTGGCAGCTTGATCGGGGCGAGGAAAAGCGCGTACTGCTGGCCCATTACGCCGAGCGCCGCGCGGCTGAACCCATGCCCGGCACTCACCTCGAACAAACAGTCGACCCCGCCTATCGTCGCGTGCAGTTGCGCGGCCAGTTCGACGCCGAACACACCCTGCTCCTGGACAACAGCACCCGTGGCGGCAGAGCCGGTGTCGAGTTGATCCAGCCGTTTCACGATCAGGCCAGCGGGTTGTGGCTGCTGGTCAATCGCGGCTGGTTGCCTTGGCCAGAGCGCCGCACGCCGCCGGTATTCACCACCCCCAGCCAAGTTCTGAACCTCAACGCCTGGGTGTATGTGCCGTCTGGCGCCACCTTCCAATTGGCGCCCGACCCTGCGGGTGCCCCATGGCCGCGTTTGGTCACAGCGGTGGATCCGGCAACGCTCTGGCCCGAACTGGGGCGCCAAGGGTTTGCCGATGAGTTGCGGCTTGAGCCTGGCGTCGCTGCATATCAGCTCGATTGGCCGGTGGTGGCGATGGGGCCGGAAAAACACCTCGGTTACGCCGTTCAGTGGTTCGCCATGGCGGCGGCGCTGTTCGGCCTTTATCTGTACCTCGGATTACACAACGCCAAGGAGAAAACCCATGGGAGCGGCCATGAATCCACACAACATGTCTGAAACACGCGCACCGCAGAGTCGCCGCAAGGGACGTTTGCAACTGATTCTGGTGTTGCTGGTGGCCCTCGGCCCGATCCTTCTGGCGACCGGCATGTACAAACTGCAGTTCTGGGTGCCGGACGGCCGCAGCTACCACGGCGAGCTGATCGGTAACGGGCAAGGTCGCGCCGACCTCGGGGTGCCGGCCGACGAGCCCCGTTGGCAACTGCTGGTCAGTGCGCCGCAGGGCTGCGCGGCAGACTGCCAACAGCTGGTCTATCTGGCGCGGCAGGTACAGATCGGTCTGGGCCGTGACGCGACTCGCGCCAGCCACGCGCTGGCGACCGCCCAACCGCTGGAGGCCAATTACTCGGCGAAGCTCGCGCGCGAATACCCGCAGTTGCAGCGCTACCCGCTGGATCTATCGCGGTACAACACCCTTGCACCCGGCGTTGAAGCGCCACACCTCTGGATCGTTGATCCCCACGGCAACCTGGTGCTGCGTTACGACGCCAAGGTCGACGGCAAGGACCTGCTCAACGATCTACGCCAACTGTTGAAACTGTCGAACATCGGATAGGGCATCGTCATGGCCAGACCTGGATTTCGCCTCGCTTTGCTTGCCACGCTGCTTGCGCTGGTTGTGGTGTTACTCGGCGCCTACACCCGGCTGACCCACGCAGGGTTGGGATGCCCGGACTGGCCTGGCTGTTACGGTTTTATCAGTGTGCCCAACAGCGAGGCGCAACTGGCGCATGCCGAATTGCACTTTCCCGAGGCGCCCGTCGAAGCCCACAAGGGCTGGAACGAGATGGTCCACCGTTACTTCGCGGGTACGCTGGGGTTGATGATCATGGCGCTGGCGGCGCAGGCCGTGCGTCGTCGCCATAACGCCGGGCAGCCGCTGAAATTGCCGCTGCTGATGCTCTGCGTGGTCATCGCTCAGGCCGCGTTCGGCATGTGGACGGTAACCCTCAAGTTGTGGCCGCAGGTGGTTACGGCGCATTTACTGGGCGGCGTCGCGACCTTGAGCCTGCTGTTTTTGCTGACGCTGCGTTTGTCCGGGACCTTCGCACCCTTGCCGCAGTTACCCTCTCGATTACGCCGTCTGGCGGCGCTGGGACTGGTGCTGGTGATTGGGCAAATCGCCCTCGGCGGCTGGGTCAGCTCCAACTATGCCGCAGTGGCCTGTATCGACTTGCCCACCTGTCATGGCGAATGGTGGCCCAAGGCAGACTTCGCCAATGGCTTTCACCTCACGCAGCACATAGGCCCGAACTATCTGGGCGGGCAACTGGACAGTGATGCCCGCACCGCGATCCACCTGACGCATCGCATCGGCGCAGTCGTGGTGACGTTGGTATTGCTGGCGCTGGCTTGGCAACTTCAACGAGCCGGGCTCAAAGGCATGGCCACCCTGGTGTTGTTGGCCCTGGCGGCTCAGGTGGGACTGGGTATCAGCAACGTGACTCTTCACCTGCCGCTGCCGATTGCCGTGGCCCATAACGCCGGTGGTGCGGCTTTGATGTTGACCCTGACACTGGTGAATTACCGTACACGTTCATCCCTTGGCTGGGCGACCAAGACGAAACGCCGACACCGCTTTGAAGGTCAGGGATCGGCCCACGGGCAGCTTCAACCCGGCAAATAACCTGGCACAGAATAATAACGAGAAGGAGAGACGCCATGGCTACTCTAATCAGCGAGCGACACAGCCAGGCTATTTGGCGTGACTACCTCGAACTGACCAAGCCCAAAGTGTTGGTGCTGATGCTGATCACCTCACTGGTCGGCATGTTCCTCGCCACACGCGCTGGAGTGCCTTGGACGGTACTGGTGTTTGGCAACATGGGGATCGCTTTTTGCGCGGGCGGCGCGGCGGTGGTCAATCACGTGGTGGATCGACGCATTGATGCCGTGATGGCCCGCACCCACAAGCGGCCAATCGCTGAAGGACGCGTGTCACCTGTGTCGGCCATGACCTTTGCGTTGCTGTTGGCGGTGGCCGGGCAAGCCTTGCTGTTGGCGTTCACCAACCCGCTCACGGCGTGGCTGACGCTGGCCTCGTTGCTCGGCTACGCGGTGATCTACACCGGCTTCTTGAAACGCGCCACACCGCAGAATATTGTGATCGGCGGCCTGGCCGGGGCCGCGCCGCCGTTGTTGGGTTGGGTCGCCATCACCGGGCATGTCAGCGCCGAACCGTTGCTGCTGGTGCTGATCATCTTCGCCTGGACCCCGCCGCACTTCTGGGCGCTGGCGATCCATCGCAAAGAGGAATACGCCAAGGCAGACATCCCGATGCTGCCCGTCACCCACGGCGAGCATTACACCAAGGTGCATATTCTGCTGTACACCTTCGTCCTGCTCGCGGTCAGCCTCATGCCCTACGTGATTCACATGAGCGGCATGCTGTACCTGCTGTGTGCCCTGGGGTTGGGCGCGCGCTTTCTGCAATGGGCCTGGGTGCTGTACCGTGGCACCAAGCCGCACGCGGCGATCAACACCTTCAAGTACTCTATTTACTACTTGTTCCTGCTGTTTATCGCGCTGCTTGTCGACCACTACTTATTGTTGAATCTATGACTCGAGTTCAGAAAACCGTTTTTATTCTGGTCGCCCTGGTGGCGTTGGTCCTGGGCCTTACCGTCAACAAGGTGCTGTCTGGCAGAGGACAGGGCGATCCGACGGCGCTGATTGATGCAGGCATCATCCTGCTGCCCACCAGCCGCAGCCTGCCTGACGTGAAGATGACCAATCAGGACGGCAAGCCGGTCGTCATGAATGAGTTGAAGGGTAAATGGACGATGCTGTTTTTCGGCTACACCTTTTGCCCGGACATCTGCCCAACCACCCTCGCCCAGCTGCGCCAGATCAAAAGCGAATTACCCAAGGACGTCGTGGGCAAGCTGCAAATCGTGCTGGTCAGTGTTGACCCCAATCGCGATACACCGCAGCAGCTCAAGCAATACCTGGGCTACTTCGACCCCGAGTTCCAGGGCGTGACCGCGCCCGTCGACGACATCCAGAAACTCGCCAACGCAGTGAGCATCCCATTCATTCCTGCCGACACCAGTAAGCCCAACTACACCGTCGACCACAGCGGCAACCTTGCCCTGCTTGGCCCGGACGGCACCCAGCGCGGGTTTATCCGGTCGCCGTTGAATAACCAGAAAATGATCGCGCAATTGCCGGGGTTGTTGATGCGGGAGTAACCGGACGCGGATGGCCGCTTCGCGAATGAATTCGCTCCTGCAGAGGTTTTGATCTGCCTTTGGGATTTGGAGTGAATTGATTACCAAATTACGGTGAGGCCCCTTTTCCAGAAGGCTGAGCGCAGGCGTTGCGCAGGGGGTAACGAGGCAGGACGCCGAGTTAGCCGCACGGGGCCAGGGACGGCCCCTTGCGGCGACCCCCGGAGCAACGCAGGAGCGAGGGAAATCCGAGCCTAAGCGAGGATCCGTATGGAGGGGCAAGCGTTTTGGGGTACCTTTTTGGCGTCTGAAAAAGGTTCCTCGCTGTAAGAGCGAAACCGTAATTCCAGCACACTCAAATGCCGGATATACACATCAAGACCAGCGCCAACACATTGTTTTTAAAGGGTTAAAAATCAGTTTGATAGAAGCCAATTCATTCGCGAAGGCGACATCACTTGGCAAACAACTGCCCGATGTCTTTGAAGGCTTTGAACTCCAGCGCATTGCCACACGGATCGAGTAGGAACATGGTCGTCTGCTCGCCCACCTGGCCCTTGAAGCGAATGTATGGCTCGATAACGAACGTGGTTTCCCGGGATTTGAGTCGATCGGCCAGCGCCTCCCATTGATCCCATTCCAGCACCACGCCGAAATGCGGCACGGGCACATCATGGCCGTCCACCGGATTGCTCAGGGCTTGCTCTTGTGATGTGCTTTTGGCTTGGTGGTGAATCACTAACTGGTGGCCGAAGAAATTGAAGTCGACCCAATGCTCGCTGCTGCGGCCTTCGCTGCAATCGAATACATCGCCGTAGAAATGCCGGGCAGCCGCCAGATCATAGACCGGTACCGCCAGGTGGAAGGGGGTCAGCGCCATGACAAACATCCTCGCTCAGGGAGTGAAAGTGTCCTGAGTCTAGGCCAATGGCGCGTGGTGGTGTTTGATCAGAATGCCGGAACGATAGCACCCTGGTATTTTTCCAGCATGAATTGCTTCAGTTCCGGGCTGTGCAAGGCGACGACCAGTTTTTGCATGGCAATCGAGTCTCTGTTTTCCGGACGCGCCACGAGGATATTCACGTAGGGCGAGTCGCTGCCTTCGATGAGCAACGCATCTTTGGTAGGGTCCAGTTTGACGCTCATCGCGTAGTTGGTGTTGAGCAACGTCAGGTCAACCTGAGTGACCACGCGCGGCAGTGTGGCCGCTTCCAGCTCGCGGAATTTCAGGTTTTTCGGGTTCTCGGCGATGTCTTGAGGCTTCGACAGGATGTTGCCCGGATCTTTAAGCGAGATCAGCCCGGCTTTTGTCAGCAACAGCAAGGCGCGTCCTTCGTTGGCGGGTTCGTTGGGCAGGGCGATGTTGGCGCCATCGGGCAGGTCGCCGATCTTTTTTAGCAGGCCGTTCGAGTAAGCGCCCATGGGCTCGACGTGAACCTTGGTCACGGCAATCAGATCGGTGCCGTTGCTTTTGTTGAACTCATTGAGGGCCGGCTGATGCTGGAAGAAGTTCGCGTCGAGGCTTTTATCCGCGAGCAGCGCATTGGGCTGGATGTAATCGCTGAACACCTTGATTTGCAGGTCGATCCCTTCCTTGGCCAACATCGGCTTGATGAACTCAAGGACCTCCGCGTGGGGCGTAGCCGAGGCGCCGACGGTCAAGGTTTCATCGGCGTGCGCGCCCAGAGCAACAACTGCAGCCAATGCGGCGAGTAGCTTTTTCATGCACCAACTCCGTTGAAACGGCCGCCTGCTGACGAGGCGGCTCTGGCCGGTCGGGCCTTGGCGGATCGGCGACCCGCCACTGTGTTTAGCGATTGCTGTTATCGGTGGGTGAAGTGCGCCACCAGCTTGTCGCCGATGGTTTGCAGGATCTGTACCAGCACCAATAACAATACGACAGTGACAAACATCACATCGTTCTGGAAGCGCTGATAACCATAGCGAATAGCCAGGTCGCCCAAGCCGCCGGCACCGACTGCACCTGCCATCGCGGTGAATGACACCAGGGCGATGGCCGTGACGGTTATGGCCGCCAGGATGCCGGGCCGCGCTTCGGGCAACAGTGCCTTGATAATGATCTGCCGGGTCGTTGCGCCCATGGCCTGGGTCGCTTCAATGATGCCGCGATCCACTTCCCGCAGTGCGGTCTCGACCAGACGGGCGAAGAACGGTGTTGCGCCCGCCACCAGCGGCGGCAAGGTGCCGAGGACCCCGAGCGATGTGCCGGTGATGATTTCGGTCAGTGGCATCATCACGATCAGCAAAATGATGAACGGCAACGCTCGCAGCAGGTTGACGATCAATGCCACGCCGGAATACAGACGATCATTTTCCAGCAACTGGCGCGGCGAGGTCAGGAACATCAACACGCCCAGCGGCAGCCCCAGGAGCACGGTAAAGGCCAGGGAAACGCCGAGCATCACCAGGGTGTCGCCCGTGGCGATCCAGATTTCGTACCAGTCGACGTTGGAAAACAGGTGGGTCAGGGCATCCATCAACGCAGCACCTCCATGTGAACATCCGCGGCGGTGAAGCGGGCGAAGGCTGCTTCCATGTCGCCACCGGTAATGGCCAGGGTCAGCTGCCCATAGGGGGTGTCTTTGATCCGGTCGATGCGCCCGGCGAGGATGCTGTAATCGACCCCGGTCTCCCGGGCGACAGTGCCCAGTAGCGGTGCGTAGGTGGCATCACCCTGGAACGTCAGGCGCACGATGCGGCCCTGCACATGGGCGAAATCATCGCGCAGTTCACCTTCGTCGATTTGCTCGTCTTCTTGGACGAAACGCTTGGTGGTCGGGTGCTTGGGATGCAGGAACACATCCGTCACGCTGCCCTGCTCGACGATCCTCCCGGCATCCATGACGGCAACGTGGTCGCAGACGCGGCGGATCACGTCCATCTCGTGGGTGATCAGGACAATGGTCAGATTAAGCTCGCGATTGATCTCGGCCAGCAATTGCAGGACCGATGCCGTGGTTTGCGGGTCAAGGGCGCTGGTGGCTTCGTCGCACAGCAGGATTTTCGGCTTGGTCGCCAGCGCACGGGCAATACCTACCCGCTGCTTTTGCCCGCCAGACAACTGGGTCGGGTATTTCTTTGCCTGATCGGACAGGCCCACGCGCTCAAGCAGTTCGGCCACGCGCTGATCGATCTGGCTGCGTGACATATCACCGGCCAGGGTCAACGGCATGGCAACGTTATCGGCGACGGTCTTGGAGGACAGCAGATTGAAGTGCTGGAAAATCATCCCGACCTGTTGGCGGAAGCCTCGCAGAGCGTTGGCATCGAACGCAGTGACATCTTCACCGTCGACGATGATCTGACCGCCACTCGGGGTTTCCAGCCGATTGATCAGGCGCAGCAACGTGCTTTTTCCCGCGCCGGAATGACCAATCAGGCCGAAGACCTGGCCGTCTTCGACACGCAGGCTGGTGGGGTGCAGGGCGGGAATTTCCCGATCTGCGACCCGATAGGTTTTATGGACGTTATGAAACTCGATCACGTAGCGAACCTTGTGGGGGCGCGGTAAGAAAGGGTGGTGGAAGTGGCCGGATGCTCAGGCGTTCTTACTACCAGCGGACACCGGCTGGATAAGCCGGGCGCGCATTTTAGCCTGTCCAGCTGGAGGTTCTTAGCATTTATTTGATGGCAAACCTGCGAAACGGCAATAACGGGGTCGGTGGCGGCGGATTGCAGTGGTTTGCCTGTTGGTTAGACCAAAGGTCATGAAAAACACGGAACGGCTGTTTTAAGCCTCAGTCAGTAATTAAGCGTCTCGATTTTCCTGAGTACCGTACCAGGAGAGGTTTTGCCGATCAGGCCCCGCGATTCAACCCGCGTCAGGGCCACCCGCAACCGAGGAGTTTTAGTCTGATGGCTACCAAGAAGACCACACCCACTGCCACGACCCGCGCCAGTTCCAATGTCAGCCACAGCCAACTGGCAGGCACTGACACCCTGGACCGTGGCAATACCAACGCCAAGCTGGACAGTCTGGAGCCGTTCCGTTCCGATGCCACCGAGCAGGCGCTACGCACCAATCAGGGCGTAAAAATTTCCAATAACCAGAACACGCTCAAGGTCGGTGATCGCGGTCCGTCCTTGCTTGAAGATTTCATCATGCGTGAAAAAATCACCCACTTTGACCATGAACGCATTCCCGAGCGCATCGTTCATGCGCGGGGCACGGCGGCGCACGGTTACTTTCAGACCTATGAAAACCATGCAGCCCTGACCAAGGCCGGTTTCCTCCAGGACCCGGGGAAAAAGACCCCGGTGTTCGCGCGCTTTTCCACCGTCCAGGGGCCGCGTGGCTCGGGCGATACCGTGCGTGACGTACGCGGCTTTGCGGTGAAGTTTTACACCGACGAAGGCAACTTTGATCTGGTCGGCAACAACATGCCGGTGTTCTTCATTCAGGACGCGATCAAGTTCCCGGACTTCGTTCACGCAGTAAAGCCCGAACCGCATAACGAAATGCCCACGGGCGGCTCCGCTCACGATACGTTCTGGGATTTCGTTTCGCTGGTGCCGGAATCGGCGCATATGGTGCTGTGGACGATGTCCGACCGGGCCATCCCGAAAAGCCTGCGGACCATGCAGGGGTTTGGCATCCACACCTTTCGCCTGATCAACGCGGACGGTAAGTCGAGCTTCGTCAAATTTCACTGGAAGCCCAAATTTGGCGTGTGCTCGCTGCTCTGGGACGAGGCGCAGAAACTCGCAGGCAAGGACACCGACTTTCATCGTCGCGATTTGTGGGAGTCGATTGAAACCGGCGATTACCCCGAGTGGGAATTCGGTGTGCAGATTGTCGCGGAGGAGGATGAGCATACATTCGATTTCGACCTGCTCGACCCGACCAAGCTCATCCCCGAGGAGTTGGTGCCAGTGACGCCGTTGGGCAAAATGGTGCTTAACCGCAACCCGGATAACTTCTTCGCCGAGACCGAGCAGGTTGCGTTCTGCCCTGGGCATATCGTGCCGGGCATCGACTTCTCCAATGATCCGCTGCTGCAAGGTCGACTGTTTTCCTACACCGACACGCAGATCAGCCGTCTGGGGGGACCGAACTTCCACGAGATTCCGATCAACCGTCCTGTCGCACCCAACCACAACGGGCAACGTGACGCGCAACATCGCACCACCCTCGACAAGGGGCGCGCGTCTTACGAGCCTAACTCCATTGATGGTGGCTGGCCGAAAGAGACGCCGCCAGGTGCTCAGGATGGCGGTTTCGAGACCTATCCAGAGCGCCTCGAGGCGCACAAGGTTCGTCGTCGTAGTGAATCGTTCGCCGACCATTTTTCACAAGCGACCCTGTTCTTCCAAAGCATGAGCGACCATGAGAAAGAACACATCATCGCGGCCTACAGCTTTGAGTTGGGCAAGGTGGAGCGCACCTGGATTCGTGAGCGTCAGGTGAATGAGATTCTGGCCAATATCGACCTGAAGCTGGCCGCGCGCGTGGCACAAAACCTCGGTTTGCCTGCGCCGACTGCCGGTACCGTGCCCGGAAAGGCGGCGGTGACTCAATCCCCTGCGCTGAGCCAGGTCAACTTGCTGTCTGGCACCATTGTTTCGCGCAAAGTGGCCATCCTTGCAGCCAACGGCGTCGATGGTGCTGCCATCGCTGCGCTGAAGAAGGCCCTTGAAGTCGAAGGTGCGCACGCCAGGCTGCTAGGGCCTACCTCGGCGCCAGTCACCACGGCGGATGGCAAGCACCTCGCGGTGGATGCCTCCATGGAGGGCATGCCGTCGATCGCTTTCGACGCGGTGTTTGTGGCGGGCGGGGACGAGTCGGTGAAAGCACTGAGCGCCAATGGCGTGGCATTGCACTTCGTGCTCGAGGCCTACAAGCACCTCAAGGCTATTGCGTTGAATGGGGAAGCCAAACAATTGCTGGACGTGCTGCATCTGTCGGCTGATGAAGGCTTGCTGGTCGGCGGCAATGACAGCAAGGCGTTCAAGGCGTTTTTCGCGGCGATGGCCCAGCATCGGGTGTGGGCGCGTGAGCCTAAAGCCAAGGCTGTTCCGGCGTGATGACACACGGTCAACTGTAACTCCAGGAGCGCGCTTGCAAAATCGCGTAACCCGTCAGCGTTTTTGGGACCGCTTCGCGGTCCATCGCGGGCTAGCGCGCTCCTACAGTTTTGCGGGTTTGAGAACGATATGCGCAGGTTGGCTGCGATCGATCTGCCGCTCCAGCTGTAATTCAAAATCAGGATTGATTTTGATGACCCGTTTGGTCAGCAAGGTTGCCAGCCATGGGTAATCATCTGTGCGTGGCACTTGCAGGATCACTTGGCAATTGAAAGCTGCCACGTCTGCGGCAATCGCGTCAAACTGGCGACGTAGTTGCGCCATATCGCCGATTTTAAGGGCGATGGTGGTGCTTTCTGCAGTGGGGTCGATTACCTTCGCGATACGCTTGGCTTCAGCGGCGTTCAGCTCGGCCTCGGCTTTGTCCAGTTCGGCTTTACGTGCCTGGGCAATCGCGCCATTCACGCCGCTGGTCAGCGCCGGGGCCTTGGGCATGAGCGCCCGAGCGCGGCTCAATGCGGTGGCCGCAGCGTTCACATCGCCCTTTTGCAGGACGATTTGACTGCGCTTCAAGTACGCCTCCGCCAACTGGCGTTGGTACTGCTCGATGCGCGGGTCGTCTGGCGTCTGCGTTTGCAGGGCCAGCAACTGGTCTTCAGCGGTGGCCAGTTCGCTGCTGGCGATACTTTGCTCAAGCAGCTCAAAACCCGTGGGCTCGGCGGCAGGCGCGGGTGTTTCGACTGTCGGCGCACTTTGGCAGGCGCCCAACAGGATGGAAAATGCGGCAAGGAGCAGATAACGGGAGGCGAACAGCTTCATTCCTGCGATTCTCTAATTGCGCAAAAAACGAGCAAGTCTACACCGCTCGCCGAGGGAGGACAAAACTCAACAAGAACAACGCGGCGGCGCATACCACTATAGACGGTCCAGCCGGTGTGTCTTTGAACCACGATAAGGCCAGCCCGCCACAGACTGCAACCACGCCAAGCACGCTGGCGCCCAACGCCATTTGCTCGGGGGAGCGAGAGTGGCGTTGCGCGGCGGCGGCAGGAATGATCAGCAGTGAGGTGATCAGCAGGACGCCGACGATTTTCATGGCCACCGCAATCACAATCGCGATCAGCAGCATCAATGTCATGCGCAAGGCCGCGACGGGCAAGCCTTCGACAGTCGCCAGTTCCTCATGCACCGTAATGGCCAGCAGTGGCCGCCACAGGGCGACGATCAACGCCAGTACCGCCGCACTGCCGCCGAGGATCCAGGCCAGATCGGTGGGGCTGATCGCCAGCAGGTCACCGAACAGATAACCCATCAGGTCAATACGAACGTTGTGCATGAAGCTGAGGACTACCAGCCCCAGTGACAGCGTACTGGGCGCGAGAATCCCCAGCAGCGTGTCCGATGCCAGCGCCTGGCGCTGTTGCAGCGTCACCAGGAGGATCGCCAGCAGCAGGCAACCGACGGTAACCGCCAGCGCCGGACTGATATCCAGCACAAAGCCCAACGCCACGCCGAGCAAGGCCGCATGGGACAGGGTGTCGCCGAAATAAGCCATGCGCCGCCAGACCACGAACGAACCCAAAGGGCCTGCGACTATTGCCAGCGCCAGACCCGCGAGCAAGGCATAGAGTAAAAAGTCAGCCATGCTTGCAGTTGTCTCCGTGGACATGAGTAGGGTGTGTGCCGGGCGCTGATGCAGCCTCTTCGACCACTGCGCCGTGTAAGTCATGGGCGTGATCGTGGTGGTGGTGATAGATCGCCAGGCTTTGCGCGTTTTTGCCGAACAGCTCGACAAACGCCGGATCGTTGCTGACTTGCTCCGGGTGGCCCGAGCAGCACACATGCCGGTTCAGGCAAACCACCTGGTCGGTGGTGCTCATGACCAGATGCAGGTCATGGGACACCATCAGCACGCCGCAGCCGTGGCGGTCGCGCAGGCGGGTGATCAAACTGTACAGCTCAGCCTGGCCAGCCACGTCGACGCCTTGCACGGGCTCATCAAGGACCAGTAGCTCGGGTTCACGCAATAAAGCCCGGGCCAGCAGCACGCGCTGCATCTCGCCGCCGGATATCCCTTGCAGCGGGCTGTCGATGACTTTCTCGGCGCCTACTTCGATCAACGCCGCCAGCGCTCGTGGCCGGTCAACGCCGGGGACCAGGCGCAGAAAACGCAGGACCGACAGGGGTAATGTGGGGTCTACATACAGCTTTTGTGGCATGTAGCCGACACGCAACTTCGGCTTGCGCCAGACGCTGCCCGAGTTCGGCTTGAGCAGGCCCAGAACGGCTCGTACCAGCGTGGTCTTGCCTGCGCCGTTAGGGCCGATCAGGGTCACGATTTCGCCCGGCTTGACGCTGAGCTGAATGTTTTCCAGCACGTTTTGCCCGGCGAACGTGACGGTGACCTGATCGAGACGGATCAATGCAGTGCTCATCAGGCCGCCTTGCAGCCCGAACACAGGCCAACAATTTCGACCGTTTGCCCTTCTACGGTGAAACCTACCTCGGCCGCGGCGTCGATGATCGCCTGGCTGATGGCCGGGTGTTGCAGCTCGATAGCGGCACGGCACTCCCGGCAGATCAGGAACTGGCCCTGGTGCGCGTGCGTCGGGTGGTTGCAGCCGGTAAAGGCGTTGAGCGAGGCGATGCGGTGGACGAGGCCGTTTTCCAGGAGGAAATCCAGCGCGCGGTACACAGTTGGCGGCGCGGCGCGGCGGCCGTCTTCTTCACTGAGAACCGCGAGGATGTCGTAGGCGCCCAACGGTTTATGACTCTGCCAGACCAGTTCCAGCACGCGGCGACGCAAAGCGGTCAGGCGCAGACCTTGGCTCGCGCACAGCGCATCAGCCTCGGAGAGCGCGGTGCGCACGCAATGTGAGTGATCATGGGGGCGACTGGCCAGCGGTGTTATGGGCATGGGCGGCGACGACTTTTGTGAGAGACGTTATTATGTTACCTGTTCCTGCCTCCTTGAGTGGTCATCGTGTCCCGTCTTTTTGCCATTTTTATTGCTTTAAGTGCCAGTTTGCTGGTGATCAGCCCCGCTCATGCCGAGGTTCGCGTGCTGACCAGCATTAAGCCGCTGCAGCTGATTGCCGCTGCGGTGCAGGACGGAGTGGGCACGCCAGAGGTGCTCTTGCCGCCCGGTGCGTCGCCGCATAACTACGCCTTGCGCCCGTCCGACGTACGGCGCGTGCGTGAAGTCGATTTGTTTTATTGGATCGGTCCGGACCTGGAAAGCTTCCTGCCGCGTGTGTTGCAAGGCCGAACGTTGCCGGTGGTGACGGTGCAATCGTTGCCGGAGTTGCGCCTGCGTCACTTCGCGGCGGACAGCCAGTCCCATGAGGCTGCCGATCCCGCCGAGCATGACCATGACCATAGCCCCGGCAGTCTGGATGCTCACCTATGGCTGTCATCGGTCAATGCGCGGGTGATTGCGGCGCGTATGGCCACTGATTTGAGCGCGGCCGACCCCACCAACGCGGCGCGCTATAAAAGCAATGTGAAGGTGTTCGATGAGCGCCTCGACGCCATGGATGCGCGGGTAAAGGCTCGGGTTGCGGGTGTCGCAGGCAAACCGTTCTTCGTGTTCCATGAAGCATTCGATTACTTCGAGGATGCCTACGGCCTTAAGCATACGGGCGTGTTCAGCGTCGCTGCTGAAGTGCAGCCCGGCGCGCAGCACGTTGCCGCCATGCGCACGCGGTTGAGCGAAGTGGGCAAGACCTGCGTGTTCAGCGAGCCGCCGCTGCGCCCGCGTCTGGCCGAAACCCTGACTGCGGGCCTGCCGGTCAAACTGGCGGAGCTCGATGGATTGGGTGGCTACACCGCTGCCACCGCTCAGGGTTATGAGCAGATGATGGAAAAGCTGGGTAATGATTTGGCAGGGTGTCTGGAGTCGCTTTGATGGCGGTGTCTGGGCCATTGCTTTTCAAGCGAGTGAGTTCGCTCCCACAGAGGGAGAGCGAACTCATTCGTGAAGCGTCCGCCGCTGATTACAGGGCGAACGGCAGCGGCGTATGCACGTGCTGGCGCTGGGCCAAACGTTGCTGAAACTCCATCGGGTCATGGATCAGTACGTCCTGCCCGGCAAAGGATTCCGCCGCGATCAGGCGTGACAGCCAGAAACGCACGCAGGCTACGCGCAGCATGGTCGGCCACAGTTCGGCTTCGCTGGCGGTGAACGGACGCAAACCGGCGTAGGCACCGAGCAAGGCGCGAGCGCGGGCGCCGTCGATCTGACCGTCTTCTTCGGAGCACCAGTCATTGAGGGCAATGGCCAGGTCGTAAAGCATCGGCCCGGAGCAGGCGTTGTAGAAGTCGATCAGCCCGGTCAGGTGCGTGCCTTCGAACAAGGCGTTGTCGCGAAACAGGTCGGCGTGCAGGTTGGCGCGTGGCAAGGCCATGATTCTCGGCGTGAGCCGCTCAAACTCTTCAAGTGCCGCCTGCAGCAGTGCGCTTTGCGTCGTGTCCAGGTGCGGCATCAACGTCGCGCCTTCGGCCTGCATCCAGTCCAGCCCCCGATCAGTCTTGCGTTCCAGCACATGCTCATGCGTGGCCAGGTGCAAATGCCCCAGCAATTCGCCGATCTGCACGCAATGCTGGGTATTCGGTTCGCTCACGTGTTTGCCCGGGAGCCTTGGCTGCAGCAGTGCCGGCTTGCCCGCCAGCTCGCGTAATGCGTGGCCGTCGGTGGTGCGTAGCGCGTAAGGCACCGGCAGATTGGCGTCGTGCAGCACGTCGAGCAGCTCGATGAAAAACGGCAAATCCTTGACCGGTCCGCGTTCGACCAGGGTCAGGACAAACTCGCCCTGCTCCAGGCTGACGAAGAAATTGCTGTTCTCGCTGCCGGCAGCAATGCCCTGAAAATCATGTAGACGGCCGAGCCCATAAGGGGCGAGAAACGTTTCCAGCTCAGGTCGAGCCAGTGGGGTAAACACGGACATGGTCAAAACTGCCAGTAAATAAGGTGAATGTTAGGCACTACCACTCGAAGATTTTCCATTCTGGAATCAGCATGTCCGGTTGGTCCGAACGAATGAAGTTGGCCTGTGTGCCATCGGCGCGCACCAGGAAGTACGGTTTGCCAATTTTTGGCGTGATCTTGATTGCATAAAGAAATCCGTTTTGGCGGTATTCCTGAATGGTTTTGTCGCCTTCGGTGCGGATGGTAACGTCTGGATCCGCCGAAGGAGCACCCGTATCAGCAGCAACTGCAACCAGCGGGCATAGTGCCAACAGGCTGGCCAGCAACAGGCGATTTGTTGTGCGCATGATAACCTTGTCCTTTTGTCGTCATTGGTCCTCGCATTCTAGCGCCGACCCCGCTGAAAAGGTTGATCTTGCTCATGAACCAAGCACCCCTCGTCCTGGTGGACGGTTCTTCCTATCTTTACCGTGCCTTTCACGCGCTACCGCCGCTCGCTACGTCCAGGGGATTGCCTACGGGTGCGGTCAAGGGCGTGCTGAACATGCTCAAAAGCCTGCGTCGGCAGTACCCTGAAAGCCCGTTTGCCGTGGTTTTCGACGCCAAAGGCGGCACGTTCCGCGATGAGTTGTTCGCCGAATACAAGGCCAATCGCCCAAGCATGCCCGAGGATCTACGGGTGCAGGTCGACTTGCTTCACGCCTGCGTCAAAGGTTTGGGCTATCCGCTGCTCTGCGTCGAAGGCGTCGAGGCCGATGACGTGATCGGTACGCTGGCTCGCAGCAGCGCTGCCGCCAACCGCCCGGTGGTTATCTCCACCGGTGACAAGGACATGGCGCAACTGGTCGATGGGCACATTACCTTGGTCAATACGATGACCGGTAGCGTGCTGGATGTGGCTGGCGTGAAAGAGAAGTTTGGCGTCGGTCCTGAACACATCATCGATTACCTGGCGCTGATGGGCGACAAAGTTGACAACATTCCGGGCGTTCCGGGTGTCGGTGAAAAAACCGCGGTCGGCCTGCTGGTCGGTATCGGCGGTGGTCTTGTCGAGCTGTACGCAAACCTGGACAAGGTTGCCGTGCTGCCGATTCGCGGGGCGAAAACCCTGTCGGCCAAGCTTGAAGAACACAAGGACATGGCGTTCCTGTCCTACGAGCTGGCGACGATCAAGATCGACGTGCCATTGGACGTTGAACTGGACGCCCTGCACTGTGGCGAACCGGATCGCGAGAAGCTGGTCGAGCTGTACACCGAGCTGGAGTTTAAAAGCTGGATCGACGAATTGCAGCGCGAAGCCAAGCGCGCCGGTGAGGAAATCGTCGTTGCACCGGAGCCAGTGGTCACCGAGGCGCGCTACGAAACCATTCTTGAACAGGATCAGTTCGAGGCCTGGCTGAAGAAGTTGAGCGACGCCAAGCTGTTTGCCTTCGTCACCAAAAGCAATGGCCCAGACGCACAAAAGGCGCAGTTGGTCGGCATGTCGTTTGCGGTCAAGACCAACGAAGCGGCTTATATCCCGCTGACGCACTCGTACATGGGCGTGCCGCAGCAACTGGACCGAGACACCGTGCTCAAGGCGCTTCAGCCGCTGCTTGAGGACTCCGGTAAGGTCAAGGTCGGTCAGCACGCCAAGTTTGATATCAATATCCTCGCCAACTGCGCCATTGGCGGTGATCAGCGCCAAGGCATCACCGTGCGGGGCCTGGCGTTCGACACCATGCTCGAATCCTATGTGCTCGACTCCACCGCGACCCGGCACGACATGGACAGCCTGGCCCTCAAATACCTGGGCCATACGACCACAAGCCTGCAGGACATTGCCGGCAAGGGCGTGAAACAACTGACCTTCGATCAGATCGCGCTGGAGCAAGCCGCGCACTTTGCCGCCGAAGACGCGGATGTAACCCTGCGGTTGCATGAAGCCTTGATGGAAAAACTTGGCCTGACACCGAGCCTGGTGCCGGTACTCACCGACATCGAAATGCCGTTGGTGCCAGTGTTGGCACGAATAGAGCGTCAGGGTGCGTTGGTCGATGCCAAGCTGCTGGGCATTCAGAGCGTCGAGCTGGGCGAGAAGATGATCGCTCTGGAGCGAGAGGCGTTTGCTATCGCCGGCGAGGAGTTCAATCTCGGCTCACCCAAGCAGCTCGGGGTCATTTTGTACGAAAAGCTCGGTCTGCCGGTCCTCAGCAAGACAGCCAAAGGCCAGGCGTCTACCGCAGAAGCGGTGTTGGCCGAGTTGGCGGAGCTGGATTACCCGCTGCCTAAAGTGCTGATGCAGTACCGCTCCATGAGCAAACTGAAGAGCACCTACACCGACCGTTTGCCGGAGCAGATCAACCCACGCACCGGGCGCGTTCATACGTCCTACCATCAAGCGGTTGCGGCGACCGGGCGCTTGTCGTCCAGTGATCCCAACCTGCAGAACATCCCGATCCGCTCGGCCGAAGGGCGCCGGATTCGTCAGGCTTTCGTCGCACCCAAGGGCTACAAGCTGCTGGCTGCGGACTATTCGCAGATCGAGCTGCGAATCATGGCGCACCTGGCCAAGGACGAAGGGTTGCTGCATGCCTTCCGCAACAACCTGGATGTGCACCGTGCGACGGCGGCTGAAGTGTTTGGCGTCGAGCTGGAGGACGTCACCACCGACATGCGCCGCAAGGCCAAGGCGATCAACTTCGGTTTGATCTACGGCATGAGTGCGTTTGGTCTGGCGAAACAGATCGGTGTCGACCGCAAACAGTCGCAGGCGTATATCGACCGCTATTTTGCGCGCTATCCCGGTGTGCTGGATTACATGGAGCGCACGCGCGCGCAGGCGGCCGAGCAAGGCTTTGTAGAAACCCTTTTCGGGCGTCGGCTCTATCTGCCGGACATCAATGCCAAGAACCAGGCCCTGCGCAAAGGCGCGGAGCGTACTGCGATCAACGCGCCCATGCAGGGCACCGCAGCCGACATCATCAAGAAAGCCATGATTGCGGTCGATGGATGGCTGACTGACTCCGGTCTGGATGCCAGGGTCATTCTTCAGGTTCACGATGAATTGGTGCTGGAAGTGCGCGAAGACCTCGTCGAGCAGGTGCGTGAGGAGATTCGGCACTACATGAGCGGGGCAGCGACACTCGATGTGCCGCTACTCGTCGAAGTCGGTGTTGGCAACAACTGGGACGAAGCTCACTGATGTGCTGAATAAACCCGCCCGGACTGCGACTTAACGTCGCAGTCCGGCAGGTGTTTTAACCCCGGTTATTCAGCTTATTCCTGAAATGAAGCATCGCTATAGCGAACCGCATCTAGATACTCAGGAACTAAATCGGTGAACTCCCGGTCAGAGATTGGGAATGGCTGGTGAAGCCCTTCAATGCTCTAGTTGTGTTAAGTGTTGGCAGATATCTGGACCACGCCCTAATGGTCTAGACCTTGAACCCCGAACTTCCCCCTCCCCATAAGAAGTCCGGGGTTTTTTTTGCCTGCGATTCTACGTCGCGGAGGGCTCTGCACCCTTGTCTGCCAGCTCCATCCACCCCGCCAATACAGTGTAGGCGTCTTCCAGACCCATGCGCTTGGGGGCTGAAAATAACTGGATGCTCACCGCATTGCCCCAGCCTTTATGAATCTCGGCCTGCACTTTGAGCAGGGCATTTTTCGCTGCGCCGTACGTCAGTTTGTCGGCTTTGGTCAGCAAAATATGCATAGGCATATGGCTGGCGACGGACCAATCGAGCATCAGCAGGTCGAAATCGGTCATTGGATGACGGATATCCATCATCAGAATCAAACCTTTAAGGCTTTCGCGGCTGCCCAAATAGGCTTCCAGGTGACGCTGCCAGTGCAATTTAAGCGGGATTGGTACCTTGGCATAGCCGTAACCGGGCAAGTCCACCAGGCGACGTTGATCATCGAGACTAAAGAAGTTCAGCAGCTGTGTACGCCCTGGAGTCTTCGATGTACGCGCCAGACTGGCGTGAGTCAGGGTGTTCAGTGCGCTCGACTTACCGGCGTTGGAACGCCCTGCGAAGGCCACTTCAAAGCCTTCGTCGTCGGGACATTGATCGACTTTGGCCGCGCTGAGCATGAAAGTTGCCTGTTGGCACAGGCCGAGGATGGGGTTCTTGAGTTGCATGGGATTTCCGATGAGGGCGGTGCCGGCAAGAGCGCGGCAAGCAGTGTCGTTTCCGTTTCAGTAGCGCCAGTATATAATGCCGCAGATTTTGTGTGCGCTTTGTCCCACCGTAGGATGAAGTTCACGGGAACGAGTGGTTTGAATTGCGCATTAGAACGCAGCACGTTCCCAACCCTGAAAGGTCGTTTTTGAAGAAATGGCTGCTAGCTGCCGGTGTCTTGATGCCGTTTTTCAGCGCTCAGGCTACACAGGATCCGGAAGCTATGTACAACCGTGCTTGCGTGGCTTGTCATGCCGGTCAATTGCCAATGGCGCCGAAACCTGGCGACCGGGCAGTTTGGGCGCCTAGACTGTCGCAAGGTATGGATACGCTGGTGCAACACGTTACCCAGGGTTTCAAGGCAATGCCGCCGCGTGGATTGTGCATGGACTGCAGTAGCGAGGATTACCGTGCAATCATCCAGTGGATGAGCGAGTAACCCCGATACATAACTCTTTCACCCTTAGCCGTAGTTGGATTAGCTGATGAACAAATTAATCGTGAGTCTGCTGTTGACCTTGGGCATCTCTGGTATGGCCCAGGCCGCCGGTGCTGTTACCGGTGTTGTTGGCGACGCTGCTGCCGGTCAGGCAAAAGCGGCTGTGTGTGGCGCTTGTCATGGCCCGGACGGCAATAGTATGGCGCCTAACTTTCCGAAACTGGCAGGTCAGGGGCAACGCTATCTGCTCAAGCAAATGCATGACATCAAGGATGGTAAGCGCACGGTCCTGGAAATGACCGGTCTGCTGACCAACCTGCAAGACCAGGACCTGGCTGATATTTCAGCTTACTTCTCCAGCCAGAAAGGCAGCGTAGGTGCTGCTGATCCGAAGTTGGTTGCGGCAGGCGAAGCGTTGTTCCGTGGCGGTAAACTGGATCAGGGCATGCCTTCCTGCCTCGGTTGCCATTCACCTAATGGCGCAGGTAACGCGGCTGCCGGCTTCCCGCACCTGGGTGGTCAGCACGCTACTTACGTGGCAAAACAGCTGACCTCGTTCCGTGAAGGTGATCGCACCAACGACGGCGATACCATGGTCATGCGTACCATTGCTTCGAAGCTGAGCAACAAGGACATCGCGGCACTGTCGGCCTACATTCAAGGTCTGCATTGATCGCTGCCTGATCAGTCTGCGAACGGCTTACACCTTTCGCAATGATTTCAGGCTCTCCTGCATGGATGCAGGGTCAAAAAGGGTGGCTAAGGCTGCCCTTTTTCGTGGCTGCCAGCGTTACACTAGCGAACTCAAGCCCGCCCGCCCGGTCCAACACTGGTCGCGCCAAGGCGACTTTATTTGCCCAGGAGTAAAGCATGCGTAATCTGATTCTCAGCGCCGCTCTCGTTACCGCCAGCCTGTTCGGGATGACCGCTCAGGCTGCCGAGCCTATCGAAGCCGGTAAACAGTATGTCGAGCTGAGCAGCGCCGTCCCTGTTTCCGAGCCTGGCAAGATCGAAGTAGTTGAAATGTTCTGGTACGGCTGCCCCCACTGCTATGCCTTTGAGCCGACCATCAACCCATGGGCAGAAAAACTGCCTGCCGATGTGCACTTCGTGCGTATCCCCGCCATGTTCGGCGGCCCGTGGGACGCTCACGGCCAACTGTTTTTGACCCTGCAATCCATGGGTGTTGAAAACAAGGTTCACTCTGCCGTGTTCAATGCGATCCAGAAAGAACACAAAAAGCTGACCACTCCAGACGAAATGGCTGAATTCGTCGCGACTCAAGGCGTTGATAAGGACAAGTTCCTGGCGACATTCAACTCCTTCGCGATCAAGGGCCAAATCGTTGCAGCCAAAGAACTGGCCAAGAAGTACGGGATTACTGGCGTTCCGACCTTGATCGTCAACGGCAAATACCGCTTTGACCTGGGTTCTGCTGGCGGTCCTGAGCAAACATTGCAAGTCGCCGACCAGTTGATCGCCAAAGAGCGCGCTGCTGTTGCTGGCAAATAAGAGGCGCTAGCCATGCGACGCTGGGGAACGGAACGCGTTGTTGGCAGGCACGACGCGCATGTCAACGAAGACCACCTGCAAACAAGCGGCTTGCCGGCCGATGGTCGGTTGCGCTTGCTCAGCTTCAACATTCAGGTCGGTATCAGCACTGAGCGGTACCGGCACTACCTGACGCGCGGGTGGCAGCATCTGCTGCCGCATACCGGGCGAGCAGGCAACCTGCAAAAGATCGGTGATCTGCTCGGTGACTTCGATCTGGTCGCCCTGCAGGAGGCCGATGGTGGCAGCCTGCGATCAGGTTATATCAATCAAGTCGAGCACCTTGCCCAGCTCGGGGCCTTCCCGTACTGGTATCAGCAACTCAATCGTAACCTCGGGCGTTTTGGCCAGCACAGCAACGGTGTGCTCAGCCGTTTGCGGCCGTGGGCGATAGAAGATCACCCATTGCCCGGTCCTGCCGGGCGCGGGGCCATCCTGGTTCGGTTTGGCGAAGGGCCGGAAGCGCTGGTCGTGGTGATGATGCATCTGGCACTGGGGGCGCGTACTCGCACCCGGCAACTGGCTTACATTCGCGAGTTGATTGGTGATTATCGCCACCAGGTGTTGATGGGCGACATGAATACTCATGCCACCGACTTGCTGGAAAACTCTCCGCTCCGGGATTTGGGCCTGTTGGCGCCGCAGATCGAAGCGACCTTTCCCAGTTGGCGCCCTCAGCGCTGTCTTGATCATATTTTGCTCAGCCCCACCCTGACGCTGGAGCGAGTGCAGGTCCTGGCTCAGCCCATCTCCGACCATTTGCCCGTTGCCGTGGAGATTCGCCTGCCTGCCTCGTTAGCGGGTGATTCGCTGCCTGTGCCCAGCACGCCTCTTCGTGGAACCCTTGCATGAGCGAAGAAGCAGAACGCTGGAAAGAAAAGTACCTGAAAAGTCTCGAACAACAGGAAAAGCTTGAAAATCGCTGGAATGCGCGACTCGACCTGCTGCGGCGTGGCTTGGTGCGCAGCAGTCTGGCCGCTGAAGGCACTGATCGCGCCGTCGATCAGTGCATGAAAGAAATGCGAGAGGTCGTTCGCAAGGATGACATGGATGCGGCCCTCGCAGCGCTTCTCCCCCGGCTGGAAAAAGCTGTGCTCGATTCGGAGCAACGCCGCGAAACCCGAGTCGGGCAGATGGGCACGGCTTTGAACGCATTGGTTGCTCAGTTGCAGAGCCTGCCCTTGCCTCGAGAGGTGAGTCGACCGCTCAAGCGTTTTGCCAAGCAGTTGGATGAGCGCGTTTCTCAGGCGCGTGAGCTGCCGCTGTTGCTCGCCGAGTTGAGCGGGTTACAGGGCAAAGCGTTGACCCAGCTGGAAAACGCTGATGAGACAAGCTCACGGCCGGGGCTCTTGCAGCGGTTGTTTGGTGGTCGCGAGGCTGCCAATACCGGCACGGAGCCGATGCCCGAGGCTGCGATAGGCTCGGTATTGGCGCCGGTGATGCAGCCTGTCGAAACGCACATTGAAAGCACAAAAGCCCCTGAGCACGTTCAAGTGGTGCAGGTCGCCTCACCCGTGCCGGCTGCTGCCCCTGCAACCGCTCAACGTATTGATGACCCGGTAGAAGACACGCCTGAGCCTGCCGCCATAGCTGTGCCAGTGCCAGTGGCTGTCAGCCCGACTCTGACGGTCGTGGCGCCTGCAGCCCCTGATGCCCGGGCGCCAACCGAGGCGCCAGTTGCCGCAGAGGTTGAGGTTGCGTCCGTTGTCGAAGAGTTGCTTGTTGCACCGGAGCTGATTGAGCAACGTCCAGTAGCGTCGTCTGAACACCCGTCAGAGGCGGCCATCGATACAGGCGCGCTGGCCGTTGAGTCGGCGGCTGAGAGCGTGCCACAGCTCGATCAAGAGAACGTCGAGCAAGATGTCACCTACGACCTGCCCGCCACTCCTGAGCCAACCTACAGCTCTGTAGCGGCACATATTGAAGAAACACTGCTGGGCCTGCTTGACGACCTGACCTTGCCGGAGCGTCACCAGCCTCAAGCACAGTCGATGCGCGAGCGCTTGGCCAAGGGCCTGAACTGGTACGAGTTGTTGCCGCTTCTGGATGACCTGGTCGTGCTGATGCTGGCGATCACTGACAGCGGACAGCATGAGTTCGAGGTGTACCTCAAGCAACTCAACGAACGGCTTGAGTCATTTCAGAGCAGCTTGCAGGCGGCCAGTGAAGGCCAGGCCGATAGCTGCTCTGTTGCCCGCGACATGCAAAACGAGCTGCGTGAACAGGTCGATGGCCTGCAAAGCAGCGTGCAGGACGCAGCCGACCTGGATAGCCTCAAGCACGTCCTGGAGAATCGTCTGGAGGGCCTGCTGGGCACGATGGATCAGCATCAGCAGCAGCGTGACGAGCGTGAGCAGGAAGTCGCGGCACGGCTGCAAGGCCTGGCGAACCGGGTCGCGACCATGGAGCAAGAGGCTCAGGGCTTTCGCGTGCACCTTGAGGAGCAACGGCAGAAGGCCCTGGTCGATCCACTGACGGGCCTGCCCAATCGTGCAGCCTGGAGTGAGCGGCTGGAGCAGGAGGTCGGTCTTCGGCAAAAGAATGGCAATGAACTGCTGCTGGGGATGCTTGATCTCGATTACTTCAAAAGGATCAATGACAACTACGGCCACCTGGCGGGCGACAAGGTACTGAAGATCATCGCCACGGAACTGCGCAAGCGTCTGCGGCCCGGCGATTTTATCGCCCGTTTTGGCGGTGAAGAGTTTGTTCTACTGATCCCGCACACCTCCATGCCTGACGGTATGGCGTTGATGAACAAGTTGCGCAGGGCCATCGAGGCCTGCCCGTTTCACTTCAAGGGCGAGCCGGTGACAGTCACCATTTCCGTGGGGATCACTGCTTTTGGGGTGGGTGAGCGCAGCGAGTGGGTGTTGAAGAGAGCGGACGAGGCGTTATACCGCGCCAAGGATGAAGGCAGAAACCGCATCGAGCGCGGCTGACAGCCCTGGGCCGATTAATGACTAAATATTGCGTAACCCGGCTTTACTAAAGCGCTTCGCCGGCATTACGTTATGCTATTGCATTACTTGCCTATGCGTATTCTGACCTTCCATGAAATTGCTCACCGCTTTGGTATTGCTCATCCTCCTGACCGCGTGCACCAGCAGCGGTCCGAAGCTCGACACCAGTCACCCCTCCGTCAACCATGACAGCCGGATTCAGTTCGTTGTCTTGCATTACACCTCTACGACGCTGGAGCACTCCCTGGCCTTGTTGACCCATGGTGAGGTCAGCAGCCATTACCTGATCGGCGCCGAGCCGCCGACGATCTACAAGCTGGTCGATGAAAACCTTCGCGCCTGGCATGCCGGCGAAAGCGAGTGGCAAGGCCGTACCTGGCTCAACTCCAGCTCCATCGGGATTGAGATCGTTAACCCCGGCTATCGTGACACGCCCACCGGCAAGCTTTGGTATCCCTACACCGAGGGCCAGGTTCAGGCGTTGATTGTGTTGCTGAAGGACATCGTCAAACGCAACAACATCGACCCCCGGGACATCGTGGGCCATAGCGACATCGCGCCATTACGCAAAGTCGATCCGGGGCCGCTCTTCCCCTGGAAGCGTCTGGCAGATGAAGGGTTGGGTATCTGGCCTGATGCCAATGCGGTGGCTCAGCGACAGGCGTCGATGATGGACAACCTGCCGAGCGTCACATGGTTCCAGCAGCAGTTGGCGCAGCTGGGTTACGGGACACCCCAAACGGGCGAGCTCGATGTCGCCACGCGTCACGTGTTAGCGGCGTTCCAGATGCACTATCGCCCGGAGCGATTCGATGGTCAGCCGGATGTGCAGAGTGCAGCTATCCTGCAAGTGCTCAATCACCAACGCTAAAAACCGCCGGCCCGTCTGATAGGGCAGGTTATTTTCTGAGTTGTTGCTATACCTCAGTGATATTCATTTGGATAGACATTGATGTCGATGGCTGCTGCACGCACTCTGATCTTTCGTCCCTGGCTGCTGGCGTTACTGGCGGCATTGCTCAGTGCTGTCTTGTTGTTGGTCGGCAGCTTTGGCTTGGTGATGCATCAAGCCAGGCAGAATGAAAGAGAACAGATGAATGCTCAGGGCGAGCGTTTTCTGGTGCGACTGGAGCAAATGTTCGGCCAATTGCGCGAAGGTCTCGATCAGCTGGAGGCCCAGCCTTTGCGCAGCTGTAGCCCGAAAATGCTGGAACTGCTGCGTCAGGTCAGCGTCAGCTATCGGTTCGTGTATGAAGCGTCGTTTGTCGGCGGGTCGCAGCCGTGTTCGAGTCGGGTGCGGCAAAATCTGGTCGATTCCCCGCGTGCTCCGGACATTCGCGGGCCTACCTATGACTATTGGCTCAATACGTCTGCCCAGCTTGATGACAACCTGGCTGCGCTGATGCTGGGGCGGGGCGATTTCCGGGTGTCGACCTCTCGGGGACACCTCACCGATGTGGTTGATCTGCCCGCCGATGGCAGTCTCCTTGTGGTGCTGGATAAAGGTGCCAGGGCCATACCGGTCTTGGGCCCAGCGCAGGCATGGCCACCGACACCGGACTGGTCGTCCGACACCGTGCAAACCCTGGTCACCACCCCCACCCAACTTATTTACCGGATGCCCACGCAGAGCCCGGAATACCAGCTTGTACTCATCACCTCGCGCACAGGTCTGCAGCCGCAAACGAGTGGTGCCTGGTGGTTGCTGATCCCGGCCAGTCTCCTGATTGCGCTTTGCATCGGTGGGTTGGTGTTGCAGTTGGTGCGTCAGCGCCAGTCATTGGGCGGTGAGCTTCATGGCGCGTTGCGTCGGGGCGAACTGCAGGTGCTCTATCAGCCAATATTCGACCTCAACAGCCGCCGCTGTGTCGGTGCCGAGGCCTTGGTGCGCTGGCGTCGGCCGGATGGCAGTCTGACCAGCCCGGATCTGTTCATTCCGCTGGCGGAGAACACCGGACAGATTCGACAAATCACCGACTTCGTCCTTCAGCAATTACTGGAACAGTTAGGTCAGTTATTGCGCGCGAATCCGCATTTGTACATCTCGGTGAACCTGGCCGCATGTGATGTCATGGCACCACGCATCGGTCGGGTAGCGGCCAGATTGCTGACGCTGCATCGGGTGGCCGCGTGTCAGATTGCGTTCGAGGTGACCGAGCGTGGATTGATCGATGTCGTGGTCGCACGCGATCACCTGCAAGCACTGCGCGACGTCGGCCATCAGGTATTGATCGACGATTTTGGCACCGGTTATTGCAGCCTTGCGTACCTGCAAACCCTGCCTGTGGATTGCCTGAAAATCGACAAGGCGTTCATCGACGCACTGGGGCACGATGCGGCGAGCAGCGGCGTGGCGCCGCACATCATCCGCATGGCTCACGCCCTGCAGTTGCGCGTGATCGCCGAGGGCATCGAGTCCGAGGCGCAGGCAGTGCTGCTCAGCAGTGAGGGTGTCAGCTATGGCCAGGGCTGGCTGTTTGCGCGGCCATTGAGTGCGGCCAAATTCACCGAACTGGT
>NZ_LT607424.1:0-31575 GCF_900095225.1 Pseudomonas sp. UMAB-08 | reverse complement strand
GCAACGATGATGAGGCCTGAGACCGCGCACCTAGATCGGCAACGCCATGTAGAACTGAGTGCCCTGCCCGGGTCGCGAATAGACGCCCATCCGGCCACCGTGCAATTGCACGATTTCCTTGCACAGGGCCAGGCCTAACCCTGCCCCGCCTTTCTTGCGCCCGACCTGAACGAAGGGTTCGAAGATCCGCCCTTGTTGCCCATAAGCGATGCCTTCACCGTTGTCCTCGATGCTGACGATCACACGCTCGCCGTGGCGCCGGGCCTGCAAGCGAATCAATCCGTCCTGCGGGGTATGGCGTAGCGCGTTATCCAACAGGTTATCCAGCACACGCTCAAGCTGCGCCTTGTCGGCGTTCAGGCGTGGGAGCGGCTCCTGAATCTCGATCAGCAACGCGATATTCTGCTCGTCGGCTTGTTCGGCGAAGCGTTGGCGCGCGTGTTCGAGCAGGTCGTCGAGGGCGCAGGGGGCGAGGCTGAGTTTTTGCAGGCCATTCTGGTAACGCGAGAAATTCAGTAGATCGTTGATCAACTGCATCAAACGCTGCATTTCTTCATTGACCGTATTAAGCAGGTCGGCTTCACGCGAGTCCGCGGCAAAGTGCACGCGCTCTTGAAGCAAGCCGAACGCCATGTGCATGCCGGTCACGGGGGTGCGCAATTCATGGGACGCGCGCAGCACGAACTCGCTGCGTACCCGCTCGAACGCCCGTTGTTCGGTCACGTCGCGCAGCACCATCACCGCGCCAAGGATATGGCCCTTGGTATGGCTGACGGGCGTCAAACTGTAGGTCAGCAGCCGTGACTCGCCGTCGACCTCAATGGCCAGGTCGTCGGGGACACGATCCAGGCTCCCGCCGCGCAGCGTCAGGTACAGCTGTTCGTCCAGTTCAGGGCGCTGCAAGGCCTCGCCCAACCCTTGACCGAGTCGGTTCTCGTCCCAGCCCAACTGGCGCTGGGCCACTGGATTAAGGTGCTCCAGACGGCCTTGCCGGTCAATCATCAGCAACCCGTCATCGATGCTGTCGAGCACGGCTTGCAGGCGCTGCTGACCCGCGAGCAGCTCATCGATATTCGTCGCCTGATGCTGGCGCAAGGCTTCGGCCATGATCCCGAAACGTCGAGTCAGCAGGTTCATTTCCGCCGCCGAAGAAATCGGCAGCGTGACCTCGAAATTGCCTTTGCCGATATTGTCGGCTGCCTTGGCCAGTGCCTCGATAGGTGCGCCGAAACGCTGGGCAATACCGTGGGCGGTAACAAAACCGATACCCAGGACGGCGATGCCCACCAATCCCAGTAGCGCAGCGATCCAGAGAGCCCTTTCTCGGGCTGTACTCTGGGTTTGATTGATGTTTTCCAGCGCTTGCCTGTGGGCGTCGATCAACCCGTTGCGCAGGACATCGAAACTGTTAGTCAGCGCAACATTGTCGCGCATCTCGGCGGGTTGACGTTGCGACTGCTCGAAATCCTGAATAAACCGCTGATAATCGACGCGCGCCTGAGTAAAACCGTTTTGCAGGTTGTTTTGCGTATCGTTTTCGATGCCTTGGGCCAACAGCGCTTGAAACTGTTGGCGTGCCTGCAAGATGGCAGCTTGATCGGGTTGTCCTTTGAGCATCATGACCAGTTGATCACCAAGGTTCTGGCGCAACTTCAGGCCCAAATCGAGGGTGATGAAGTTTTGCTGAACCAGCGACTCCTGGGCTTTTGCCATCTGCATTACGCTGACGAGCCCGAGCAGCAGTCCCAGCAGCGCGACCGTGATCAACGCTGAGATGCTCAGGAACAACCGGGTACGCAACTTCATCGCGAACTTCATGAGTTGTGATTCATAGCGTGTACTGTTTGCGTTTGCGGTACAGCGTCGAGGCATCGATACCCAAGGTTTTAGCCGCCTGGTCAAGTGTGTCGCTGGTCGCCAGAACGGCGCCGATGTGGGCTTTCTCCAATTCGTCCAGGCTCAGCGCAGCGCCGACCCGTGGAGCATGATTGGTCGGTTGCTCGGCCATCCCCAAATGACTCACCTCTACACGTTCCTGAGGGCAAATGATGCTGGCCCGTTCGACCACGTTCCGCAGCTCCCGAATGTTGCCGGGCCAACGATAATTGAGCAGGGCCGCCCGCGCCTCTTCGCTGAAACAGCGCCCGGGACGGGCGTACTCCTTGACGAAGCGGGCAAGAAACCGGTCTGCGAGGGCCAGAATATCTTCGCTGCGCTCACGCAGTGGCGGCAGATTCAGGGTGATGACGTTCAAGCGATACAGCAGGTCTTCGCGAAAACGGCCATCGCGCACCATGTCTTCAAGGTTGAGGTTGGTTGCCGCCAGAATGCGCACATCGGCGCGGCGCGTGACCGGGTCGCCGACGCGCTCGTACTCCTTGTCCTGGATGAAGCGCAGCAGTTTAGGTTGCAGCGTCAGCGGGAAATCGCCGATCTCGTCGAGGAACAGGGTGCCGCCATCGGCCTGGTTGACCCGGCCCAATGTGCTTTCGCTGGCGCCGGTAAATGCACCACGGCTATGGCCGAACAGCTCGCTTTCCATCAGTTCGGCGGTCAGCGAGGGGCAGTTGATCGTGATGCAGGACTTCTTCGCCCGCTTGCTCCATGCGTGAATCGCACGCGCCAGCTCGCCTTTACCGGTGCCGGACTCGCCGAGAATCAGGATATTCGCATCCGTGTTTGCGACCTGACGCGCGGTTTCCAATACGGCCATCATCGACGGGCTGTGAGAGTCGAGACCGTCCTTTGGCTTGCGCGCTTCGCCTTCCAGCGCTTCAAGCCGCGCGGACAGTTGGCGGATTTCAAGCTGTTTGGCGGTGGCCAGTCGCAGTTGATCCGGGCTGCAAGGTTTTACCAGGTAGTCGGCCGCGCCCGCCTGAATCGCATCGACGGCGGTGTCGACGGCGGAGTGGGCGGTGACGATCACCACGCGCATCCACGGCGCCTGAATGCGCATTTGCGCCAGCACGTCCAGGCCATTGTCTTCGCCCAGGCGCAGGTCCAGGAAGCACAGGTCAAACACCTGGCGCTGAAGCAACGCATCTGCCTGGGCCGCGCTGTTGGCGGTGGCGACGGTATAGCCTTCATCTTCAAGGCAATAGCGAAAGGTGCGAAGGATCGCGGACTCGTCATCCACTAAAAGAATACGGCCTTGATGCTCAGTGGCTGTGTCCATATTCCTACGCTCCTTTACGAATGTTCTTAGTTAGTCCCGGAAAAATCGGGCAAGTTGCATGGTTAATTCTGCTTGATTCGGCGGTCTGCATGGTAGCTATCTGTTACTGATGTCGTCATATGCCTGATTTATATGCGTTTCAACGTCTTAAACGTGCTGGCACGGGGCTTGCGACACTCCGGCGACTGTCGTCACAAACGACCTGCGCAGACATTGATGGAGAATCGTTATGCACCCGCTGAAGAAGATTGCCCTGGCCACCGCTACGGCCGCAGTACTGGGGTTGACCCCGATGTTCGCGCAAGCGGCTCAGGAAGATCTGTCTACTCAGCTGACCCAGGCGCGACAGGAAGGTTCGATCTGGACCGCATTCGCCCTTAACCGCCATTTGAGCCCCTTCAAGATCGACGTCACCGTCGAGAAAGGGACTGCGGTGCTCAAGGGCAAGGTCGAAAATGAGGTCGATCGTGAGTTGGCTGAACAGATAGCGCTCGACACCAAAGGCATAGACAAGGTCGATAACCAGCTGGAGGTAGACCCTGGCGTCGCGGCTGAGCCAGGCACAAAAGCCAGAATCGCTCAGCGCTTTGAAGACGCAACACTCACCGCGACAGTGAAATCCAAACTGCTGTGGAACAGCGTGACCCAGGCGCTGAGTATTCAAGTGGATAGCAAAGACGGGGTGGTCACGCTTAAAGGCCAGGCGCAAAGCGCCGAAGCCAAGGAGCTTGCCGGCAGCCTGGCGAGCAACACCGATGGGGTGACCGAGGTTAATAACCTGATCAGCCTGAGTGCCAGTGACCCGTCGGCAGCCAAGGTCCAGCCTGGCGCGACGAACGCCGGAGAAGTGATCAGCGATCTCTGGATCACCAGCAAGGTTAAATCCAGTTTGATCTACAGCCGCAACCTCGATGGATTGAACATCAAAGTCGATACCAAGGATGGCATGGTCAGCCTGAACGGGGTGGTCGCCAATTACGCCGAAAAACAACTGGCGGTTGAAATCGCGCGGAATATTCGTGGCGTACGCGGCGTCGATGCCGATGCGTTGAAAGTCATCACCCGGACGGCGGGGTAGTTTCATCGTGCATCCTGCACGACGCCAATAGGTCCGTCGTGCAGGATGCTTGCAGGTATGCGACGGTTATTTGTCTAAGCAATTGATATATAAGGTTTTTTAAAGATTAAAAAGCTGGCATGCAGGCTGCACTAGATTACGTAACAACGGCTGAGCAGTGCGCTCGCCCAACAAGATCGAACAGCCACTCAGGTGGAGGAGTTTCAGGATGAACAGCTCGCGTATCGCTCAACTGCGTATTTCGCCTCTGCAGATTCAGCAGGGTTTGTTTGTCAGCCTGGCGCTGCTCGTCACCTTGATTGTCGGGCAACAATTCGAGCGTTGGGACAGTCACCGGAATGTGCATCAGATCAAACAGCCTTTCATGACCGGCAGCGCCTACACCAACGTGAGCGCCGCAGCCCCGAAAGACGTCGCCCTGAGCTTGCAACCGGTCGAGGGTGAAACCCCTGTCAGTGAACGACCTCATCCACAAAGCTGGGTGTTCTAGGCGTGTTGTCCTGGAAGCCTGAAACGTACGCAAGAAAAAACGCAAAGTAAGGAGAATCACCATGTTGAGTTGGGCAATCACGTTCTTGATCATTGCTATCGTCGCTGCCGTATTGGGCTTCGGTGGTATCGCTGGCACCGCTACGGGTATCGCGAAGATTCTCTTTATCGTGTTCCTGGTGCTTTTTGTCGCTTCGTTCTTGTTTGGTCGTCGCGGTCGGGGTTGAAGCGGTTCTTCACACCTGTACGCCGCGACACGGTCAGGGGTCGAATCAGGAGGATGCTGTGACGCAAGTCCGTGATTTTCATTCAGAAATGAATTCCGCGGGCTTGCCGAGCGCTTTGTTTATCGACCACCGATCTAGAAATTCCCAGCAGAAAACTCCCCCGCTTTAATACCGAATTACCTTCGGATTCGTTCATGCCCCGCGTTAGTTCCTTAAATCGCTTTTCGCTACAGGCGACGTTTTAGCCAGCCTTGCGCCGAAAATCGATATTTATCCCCGCCGCATAAATGACCTTGTTCGATCTGAAACCCGGGTTTCATTTGACGTACCTCATGCCGATTCGGCATGAGGTAGGCGTTTACGGCATTAGACGTCACGTCTTGTCCTCGGAATAGTTGCGCCCTTTTTCGCCTGCTAAAGAGCTGGGACGCCCAACTGCGGAAACCTTCTACTGGACAGCCCTTAAGCCATCTTTGTCCTCGATGCGGCCTTCAAAAAAAGCCAAGTCAAATACCTTGATGGGGGATGTCCACGCCACTTGATATAAGGGTAATGACATGAAGAAGGCAAAGCTGAGCCTCGCCTGGCAGATCCTCATCGGTCTGGTTCTGGGGATTGCAATCGGGGCACTGCTCAACCATTTCAGTGCTGAAAAAGCCTGGTGGATCAGCAACGTACTGCAACCCGCGGGTGACATATTCATCCGCCTGATCAAGATGATCGTGATCCCGATTGTGGTGTCTTCACTGATCGTTGGTATCGCGGGTGTGGGTGATGCGAAGAAATTGGGGCGCATCGGCCTCAAAACCATTCTCTATTTCGAAGTCGTCACCACCATCGCCATTCTGGTAGGTCTGGTGTTGGCCAATGTGTTCCATCCGGGCACTGGCATCGACATGAGTACATTGGGCACCGTCGATATCTCCAAGTACCAGCAGACGGCCTCCGAGGTGCGGCACGAGCATGCGTTCATCGAGACCATCCTCAACCTGATCCCGTCGAACATCTTCGCCGCCATCGCGCGCGGTGACATGCTGCCGATCATCTTCTTCTCGGTACTGTTCGGCCTCGGCTTGTCCAGCCTGCAATCTGACCTGCGTGAGCCGCTGGTGAAGATGTTTCAGGGCGTCTCGGAAAGCATGTTCAAAGTCACCCACATGATCATGAGCTACGCCCCGATTGGTGTATTTGCCTTGATCGCAGTCACGGTCGCCAACTTTGGTTTTGCGTCCCTGCTGCCGCTGGCCAAACTGGTGATCCTGGTTTACTTCGCCATCGCCTTTTTTGCCTTCATGGTGCTGGGCCTGATTGCCCGTCTGTTCGGGTTCTCGGTGATCAAGCTGATGCGCATCTTTAAAGATGAGCTGGTACTCGCCTACTCCACCGCCAGCTCCGAGACCGTGCTGCCGCGTGTGATCGAGAAAATGGAAGCCTACGGCGCACCCAAAGCTATTTGCAGCTTCGTGGTGCCGACCGGCTACTCGTTCAATCTTGATGGCTCGACCCTGTATCAGAGCATTGCGGCGATCTTCATTGCTCAGCTTTATGGCATTGACCTGTCGATAGGGCAGCAATTGATGCTGGTCTTGACCCTGATGGTCACGTCCAAAGGGATTGCGGGTGTGCCGGGCGTGTCCTTCGTGGTGTTGCTGGCAACGTTGGGTAGCGCGGGTATTCCGTTGGAAGGTCTGGCCTTTATCGCCGGTGTCGACCGGATCATGGACATGGCCCGCACAGCGCTGAACGTGATTGGCAATGCCCTGGCGGTGTTGGTGATTTCGCGCTGGGAAGGCATGTACGACGATGCCAAGGGCGAGCGCTACTGGAACTCCCTTCCGCACTGGCGCAGCAAAGAGCCGCTGCCAGCGGGTGAAACCGTCATTGACTGATCACTGACGCGCCACACTGACAAAACCCCGGATTTCCGGGGTTTTGTCTTTTTGGCCCTCCCGCCGCAATACGGCCAGCCCCATTTGTTGTTAACCCCTGTCGCCGCTATCATCGCCGCATCTTCTGAGGGACTTACTGATGCTCAATGGCCTATGGCTTGGCTTTTTTGTGGTGGCGGCGGTCTCGGCGCTGGCGCAGTGGCTGATTGGCGGGAATGCCGGGATCTTTGCAGCGATGGTGGAAAGCATCTTCGCCATGGCCAAGTTGTCGGTCGATGTGATGATCCTGCTGTTCGGCACCCTCACCCTCTGGCTCGGGTTTCTGCGCATTGCCGAGAAGGCCGGGATCGTTGATTGGCTGGCCAAAGTCCTGGGTCCGTTGTTTCGTCACCTGATGCCTGACGTCCCGCCCGGTCATCCGGCGCTGGGGCTGATCACCCTCAACTTCGCGGCCAATGGTTTGGGTCTGGACAACGCCGCCACACCTATTGGTCTCAAGGCCATGCGTGCGCTGCAAGAGCTGAACCCCAGCCAGACCACGGCCAGTAACGCGCAGATTCTGTTTCTGGTCCTCAACGCGTCGTCCCTGACCCTGATGCCGGTGACGATCTTCATGTACCGCGCTCAGCAAGGCGCGGTGGACCCGACGCTGGTGTTCCTGCCGATCTTGCTGGCGACCAGTGCCTCGACCCTGGTCGGGCTGTTGTCGGTGGCGTTCATGCAGCGCTTGCGCTTGTGGGACCCTGTGGTGCTTGCGTACCTGATTCCCGGTGCCCTGCTGCTGGGCGGTTTCATGACGCTCCTGGCGGGGCTCTCGGCCACCGCGTTGGCGAGTCTGTCGTCGATCCTCGGTAACCTGACATTGTTTGGCCTGATCATGGTGTTTCTGATCATTGCCGCGTTCAAGAAAGTGAAGGTGTACGAAGCCTTTGTCGAGGGCGCGAAAGAAGGCTTTGATGTCGCCAAGTCGCTCCTGCCGTATCTGGTGGCGATGCTCTGTGCGGTCGGCGTACTACGCGCGTCGGGGGCACTGGATTTCGGTCTTGATGGTATTCGGCATCTGGTGCAATGGGCGGGGCTGGACAGCCGCTTCGTCGATGCCTTGCCCACTGCGCTGGTCAAACCGTTCTCCGGCAGCGCCGCACGCGCGATGCTGATCGAGACAATGCAGACTCAGGGCGTCGACAGCTTCCCGGCGCTGGTGGCCGCGACGATTCAGGGCAGCACTGAAACCACCTTCTATGTGCTGGCGGTCTACTTCGGGTCTGTCGGCATCCAGCGAGCGCGGCATGCGGTGGGTTGCGCGCTGCTGGCGGAACTGGCCGGGGTCATCGCCGCTATCTTCGTCTGCTACTGGTTCTTCGGCGCCATGGCGTAATGCTTTTGACCCTGCTCGAGGGTCCATTGCACCAGTTGCGCCGCCAGCGTGTCGCTGGCCTGACTGAAGCCTGCCACCACCGAAGGCACCTGCTTGTCACTGACCGGTTGGTGTACGTCGAAACGGCGGCTGGCGACGATGCGCTTGTCCTCGCTGACCAGTCGCGCATCCAGGCGGACGACCACGTCGATGACCTGACCATGGTATTCGCTCTGGAACGCCTGTAGCTCGCCGCTCAGTTCAAAGTCCGCCTGCAGGTTGCTGTCATCGGTGCTGAGCGACTGCACGCGGCCATCGCGCGTAAAGGCGTCGAGCAGTCTATTGCGCAGTGCCACCGGGGCCGGATCGCTCCAGCGCGCGCCTTTGTAATTACTGATCAGGTCCCCCTGAGGCACCACGGCGATGCGCGGGCTGTCCAGCGCCTCGCTGGCTCTGGGGCGGGCCACCCGTAGCGACCAGGCAAGCGGTGCTCCGTGGGCGGTTTGCGGTGCTGTTTGCGACGTGGTCAATCGGTACACATCGGACGGTTCAGCTTGCGGCAGGATCGAGCAGGCGCTCGACAGCAGCAATGCCCCGGCAACGGCGAATCGACTGAGTGAATGATGGGCAAGCCTCATGGCTCGAACTCCTTGTTCTTGTCGCGGCCCAGAAGGTAACCGCTCGGATTGGCTTCCAGGCGGCGGGAAATCGACCGGAACGAGGTCAGCGTGTCGCGCAACTCGCGCACGGCCGGGCCTAGTTCGCCGAGTCCTTGCATGCCGCTGTTGAGCGAATCATGGTTATTCTTGAGCAGGTTGCTGATGGTCAGGCTGCTTTGCTCGATGGATTTCATCGCCTGCTCGGCGCTGTTGAACATCTGTTTGCCGTCACTGCTGAGCAAGCCGTTGGCGTTGCGCATCAACAAGGCGGTTTGCTCCAGCGTTGCACTCGCCTGCTTACCGACCTGCGCCAGTTGTTTGAGGGTCTGGCGAATATCATCGCGCTGCTCGGCGATGACGCCGGTGGTTTGTTCCAGATGCTGGAGGGTCCGGCTGAGGCTCTGCACGTTATCGGGCGAGAACATTTGGTTGGCGTTGTGCAGTAATTCATTAACGCCACTCATCAGGTCGCCGGTGTCGTTAAGCAGCCGGGCGATGGGCGATGGCTTGGCGAAAATAACAGGAAGTTTGCCGTCGACGCCCCGCAACACATGGCTTTCTGGCGTGCCGCCACTGAGCTGGATGATCGAGGTGCCCGTAATCCCGGTCAGGGCCAGCTTGGCTTGGGTGTCTTCCTTGATCGGGGTTTCGCCCGCGATGCGGATCCGCGCCAGCACTCGTCGCGGATCCTCGGGGTCCAGGCGCAACTGCACCACGTCGCCGACCTTGATGCCGCTGTATTGCACGCCACTGCCGCTCGACAGGCCCGTCACGGCCTCGTTGAACACAACTTCATACTCTTTGAACTCAGTGTCGACACTGGATTTTGCCAGCCACAGGCTGAACAGCAGCGCTGCGGCGACCACGATGACGGTGAATAAGCCAATCAGCACATGATGGGCACGGGTTTCCATCGTTAGACCTCGTTCTGCTGTGTGGCGGCTGAAAAGGCCGCTCGGCCGCGCGGGCCATGGAAGTACTCATGGATCCAGGCATCGTTTGTGGCGGCGACTTTATCGATTCGATCGACCACTAATACACGTTTTTGCGCCAACACCGCGACCCGATCAGTGATGGTGTAGAGCGTGTCCAGGTCGTGTGTGACCAGAAATACGCTCAGGCCCAACGCGTCGCGCAGGGTCAGGATCAATTGATCGAACGCTGCGGCGCCAATCGGATCGAGACCTGCTGTCGGCTCGTCGAGAAACAAAATGTCCGGGTCCAGAGCCAGGGCCCTGGCCAGCGCGGCACGTTTGATCATGCCGCCAGACAGCGCCGCCGGGTATTTGTGCGCGGCCGACAATGGCAGCCCGGCCAGCGCCAGTTTCACGCTCGCCAAGTGCTCCGCGTCATCACGGCTCAGGCCGGCGTGCTCGATCAATGGCAGCGCAACGTTCTCCGTCACCGTCAGGGAAGAAAACAACGCGCCCTTCTGGAACAGTACGCCGGAACGTCGCTCGAGCAAGGAGCGGTCTTTGTCTGACAGGTGTTGCAGGTCTTGGCCAAATACTCGAATAGTGCCTTCATTCGGTCGCCGCAGCCCGATAATGCTGCGCAGCAGTACGGACTTGCCACTGCCCGAGCCGCCGACCACGGCCAGGATTTCGCCCCGCCGCAAGTCCAGGTCGAGATTCTCATGCACGCTCTGGCTACCGAACCGGTTGCACAGGCCGCGCACCTCAATCACCACTTCGCACGGCGGACTCGGGGTTGGGGTTGCAATAGGGTTTGTCATTGGGGTCTCACCAGCCCATCTCCATGAAGAACAACGCGGCCAC
Source organism: Pseudomonas sp. UMAB-08 (assembly GCF_900095225.1). Taxonomy (GTDB): domain Bacteria; phylum Pseudomonadota; class Gammaproteobacteria; order Pseudomonadales; family Pseudomonadaceae; genus Aquipseudomonas. The sequence continues at coordinate 20,923 of NZ_LT607424.1, read as the reverse complement.
GGCATCCAGCACGATGACCACAAAGATCGACTGCACCACGCTGGACGTGGTGTGAGCACCGACTGATTCGGCACTGCCACTGACCTTGAAGCCTTCCAGGCACCCAATGGAGGCGATCAGGAAGGCAAAGAACGGCGCCTTGACCATGCCCACCAGGAAGTGTCGAACGCCAATGTCCGATTGCAGCAGCGAGAGGAACATCGCCGGTGAGATATCCAGCGACACCGCACACACCACGGCACCGCCGATAATCCCGGAGAGCATCGCGAGAAAGGTCAGGATCGGCAGCGAGACCAACAGCGCCAATACCCGAGGGACCACCAGCAGCTCTACGGGGCTCAGACCAAGGGTGCGGATAGCGTCTATTTCCTCGTTGGCCTTCATCGAACCGATTTGCGCGGTGAAGGCACTGGCCGTGCGTCCGGCCATCAGGATCGCGGTCAACAACACGCCGAACTCTCGCAGGAAAGAGAACGCCACCAGATCCACGGTAAAGATGCTGGCGCCGAACTTTTGCAGCACCGTCGCGCCAAGGAACGCCACCACGGCGCCGACCAGGAAGGTCAGCAGCGCCACGATAGGCGCGGCATCGAGGCCGGTCTGCTCGATGTGCGAGATCACCGAGGTCATCCGCCAGCGCTTCGGGCGAAACGAATTCAGCACCAGTGTCTCTAGCACCAGGCCAACAAAACCGAGCAGTTGCAGGGTGTCCAGCCAGATAGCATCCACCGCTCTGCCGATGCGCATGAGCAACTGAATGCCCACCGCCTCTTCCGGCTCTTTGACGGGCACACAGAAATCATGCATTGAGGCCTGAATGGTTTGCAGCAAGGCGCGGCTGGCGGTTGGCAGTTCCGGCGCGTCCACGGCCAGTTGTCCCAGCCGGTCTGCGCCCAGCAATTCCACCAACAATGAAGCGCCTGCGGTGTCGAGGGCGCGCAGAAGCGTCAGGTCGACGGGGGTCGTGGCGTCGTATTGCCCTGACAGTGCGCTCGTCTGCTGCTTGAGGTCATGGTAATGCGCAAGCGTCCAGTCGCCCGAGATCCGCAGGCTCGCCGGGTTGCTCGAGGTGTCGACCAGCGCGCTGCCTGCCAAAGACGGCGCGCTGCCGGACAGAGACGGTGCGCTGTCAGCCAGAGAACGTGCACTGTCAGCCTGAGAGGGTGTGGTCATAAGCTCCGAGCTTAGTAGGTTTGCCCTGGATTGGATTGCGCTGGATCATCGGCCGAGGGTTTTATACCCACAGGGTCGCCAGCCGAGTGCGTGACAGGTGCCTGGTCTGTGTCTGTGACGAGAAACCGCAGCACACCGATCATCTGACCATCCTCGGTCAGCACCCTCACCTGCCAGCGCCCGGTGGGGTCGGCCGGGAAATTCTGTTTGCGGGTCCAGGCGCGGTAGCCTTCCTTGCGCCCGCCGTGGATGTCCAGGGCGATTCGATCGACCTCTTTACCGTTGTGTCGCCAGACATGGTAAATCCGTTCGTCCAGCCCGCGCGGGGCATTGATTGCGGTGTAGGCATACAACCCGCTGTTGCGCACCTGGCGGGCGCTAACCACTTTCAGGCTTTCGCCCGGCGTCCGGTTCTGGTTGTCAAAATCAGTGCTGACCGCGACTTCAGTCAGCCACAAGGTCGCCGGGGGTACCCACGAACGCAGGAACCAGCCTGCACCGCCGATGGCCAGCGTCACCGCCAGCAATATCAGGCCGCGTCGCCAATGGTTGATCGGGAAGCTCGACGCCAGGCTGGGAAATGACAGCAGCATGGCGATACCCAATGACAGCTTGTAACTCTCGGCAGTGGTCAGGTGCAAAATGATCGGCAGCGCGGTGAGCAGCGCGGCGAACAAGGTCAGTGTGTGCAGCGCAAGAAACAACCAGCGCTTGGGCGCCAGCCATTTGTAATACAGCGGGTCAGTGATCGAAATCAGTGCTGCCGCGCCGAGAAGACTGGTGAACACCAGTTGGCCGCTGTTCCAGGTGGTGGTGATGAAGAAAAACGGCAAGACGAAAAACAGACTTTCCTGGTGGATCATCTGAGTGCCGTAGCGCAACAGCGGCGGTGGAATTTCGCGTTTGAAGATTTTGGTGAACAGCTTCATCACGCTGTTCTCGAACATCAGCCACAGCCAGCTGACCAGCATGATGACCGCAATCCAGGTGGCCAGGGCTTCTTGACGATCGACCAGAATGAAGCTGCTGATACCCGACGCAAAACCGAAGAGCGCAATCAATCCTGGATAGCGCTTCATCAAATCCAGTATTCGCGTTACGTAACGGTTCCAGTCAGGCATTCGGCAGTTCACTGTGTATGTAGGAAAAATCCTCGACAGGATACCAATGCTGTCAGGTCAGCGGTCATCCCCGTGCAGGCTATGTGAAAACTCCAGGCTCAATCCCCGTGAGCAAACTCATTCGCGAGCGCGGACCGCCCGGTATCGCCACAACAACAGTAACAGTGCACACAACGCGAGGATCCCCGCCATCACCCCATACAACCCGTTGTAACCCAGCAACGGTTTTTCCACACGGAGATAGCCCGGCTGCGCGAGCAATTGACGCATCGCCCGATTGGCGGTGTCGAGGCTGACGGCCCTGATCTGCCGCGCGGGATCGGTCAGGTGCCCGTCCTCGTAGTCGTTCAACGATCCCCAATAGTAATCGGCCAGCGCGCTATTACCCTGAGCCGCCCACGCCTGCTTGTCGATGGCAGCCTGTTGCAGGCGGGCGAAGGTCGCGGGGTCGAGCCCGTTTTTTTGCAGGTGCTCGCTCAACTCACGCATCACGCGCTCTGCCTGATCGACATCATCACGGCCAAGGTCCGCGTTCAGGCTGAGAAAACCGGTGTCGCCGAAGACTTCCCGTTCGCTCCAGGGGCCGTAAGACAGGCTGTGCTCGAGCCGCAACTGGCGGTAGAGCGACCAATCCAGATAGCTTTTGACCAACTCCCAGGTTTCATCGTGCTGCTGTTCAAGCTGCGGCTCAGGGAAGAACCAGTGCAGCCGCGCACCCTCACCCACCCAGCCTTTGATCAGGCTGCGTTCGGTTTCTGCGGTATGGCTGATGTGCGCAAGCGGGATGTGTTCGCTCGGTTCGGCTGCGATGAGTTGGCCATAGGTCCGCACCAGATAGGCCGGCAGGAGCCGGTCCAGATCGCCGACGACAATCAGTGTCATGTTATTCGCGGCGTACCAACTGCTGCGGACTTTTTCGACCTGCTTGAGGGTCAGCGATTCGACGTCGGGTCGTTCGGCGCATTTGAGGCCTAATTCGACTGCCAGTTGTTTACTGGCGTTGTGACCGAGGTCTTGATGATCGAGCCAGCGTTGCAGGTGCGAGTAATGGCCGCCGTCCTCGCGCTCGACGATACGTTTGGCGATGTTCAGGGCATTTTCATCGATGCGACTGCGGGTCAACACGGCCATCAGCAGATCAAGCACCTTGCGCTGGTTTCTCGCGGGCGCTTCGATCACAAAGGTCGTGTCGGCGCTGCTGGTGAAGGCGTTCCACTCGCCGCCCAAGGCCTGCATGCGCTCCTCAAGCCCCCCTTCCCCTTGATCATCGATGCCGCTGAACAAAAGATGTTCGAGCAGGTGCGGTAATTCCTTGTTGGCGCAATTGAAATCATCGAAGCCAATACCGACGACCAGTCGAATGGCGACATGGCCCTTTTCATTGCCCGGTTTGAGCAGTAATTGCAGGCCATTGGGCAGGTCATAGCCTTCGACTTGATAGCGGTCGAAAGCTATTGACGGGCTGGCAGTCAGAAGCAGGCAAACAAACAGCAGACAACGCATAAAACGAGCTTCCTTGCGGGCCGGTATGTTTAACAGACTTCAATGAGCCGAGGTCGTTCACATCGGTTGGTCGGGCAAGAGCTCGCTGGACAGTGCGCCCGTTTCCGCAGTTTCGAGGACGGCATAGGCGCTGCTGCAGAACAGCGAGTTGAGCCGTTTCATGTCGCCAATCATCTCCAGATGCAGCGAACTGGTTTCGATACTTTGCACCACCTTGCGTTGTAGGCGACTGACGTGAGCATGGGCCAGACGTCGCTCCTGAGCGCGGAAGCGGCGCTTCTCACGCAGCAATTGGCGGGCGCTTTCGGGGTCGGCGCTGACGAAGACTGACAGGCCAAGGCGCAAATTCAACAGCAATTGACTGTGCAGCCCGGTCAGCTCTTCCAGGCCCACGTCAGAGAACGAGCGGCGTTGCGAGGTCTTCTGTTGCTGGACCTTGCGCAGCATGCGTTCGATCAGATCGCTGGCCAGTTTGAGGTTGATCGCCAGCTCGATAATTTCTGCCCAGCGTCGGCTGTCCTGCTCGCCCAGGTCTTCCCGGGGCATTTGCGCCAGATAGAGTTTGATCGCGTTGTACAGCGCTTCGGCATCGTCATTGAGGCGCCGCATTTCCAGGGTGACCGCCGTTTGCGTACCGCGCAGCACCCCTTGCATGGCGTCGAGCATGCTTTCGACCAGATCGCCCAGGCGCAGGGTCTCGCGCACGGCATTGGCCAGCGCCAGGCTTGGCGTTGCCAATGCCGTGGCGTCCAGATGCCGGGGTTTTGCCACGCCGTTGGTGTCGGGGCGCTCAGGCAATAGCCACGCGCACACCCGGGCCATGGGGCTGACGCTGGGTAGCATCAGCAGGCAGCGCAGGGTGTTGTAGGTCAGGTGGAAGCTGATCACCAGGCTTTGGGCGCTGAAGTTCAGCGTATCCATCCACTTCACCAGCGGGTCCAGTACGGGAATGATCAGCAGCAGGCCGATCAGCTTGTACAGCAAGCTGCCAAGCGCAACCTGGCGCCCTGCGACGTTTTGCATGCTGGTGCTCAGGAATGCCAGCAGGCCGCTGCCGATATTTGCCCCGATCACCAAACCGATCGCGACCGGCAGGCTGATGATTTCCGCGCCGGCCAAGGTCGCGGTTAACAGCACGGCGGCAAGGCTGGAGTAGGAGATCAGCGCGAACATCGCCCCGACCAGGGCGTCGAGCATGAGATCGCCGGTCAATGAGGCGAACAGGACCTTCACGCCTGCGGCCTGGGTGATGGGCGACGCCGCCGTGACAATCAGTTGCAGGGCCAGGATGATCAAGCCAAGGCCGATGCCTACCCGCCCGAGTTGTCCGGCGCGGGTTTGTTTGCGCGACAGAAAGAAGATCACGCCGAGGAAAATCAGCAGTGGCGAGAGCCAGGACAAGTCGAGCGTCAGCACCCGTGCCATCAGGGCGGTGCCGACATCCGCACCGAGCATGATTGCCAGCGCCGGGGTCAACGCCATGAGCCCCTGGCCGACGAATGAAGTGACAAGCATCGCCGTGGCGTTGCTGCTCTGCACCAGCGCAGTGACGAGGATACCGGCGACGAAGGCCAGCGGGCGCCTGGACATGTTCTGGCTAAGTACGCGACGCAATTGGGAGCCGTATACGCGGAGGATGCCGGTACGGACGATATGCGTGCCCCAGATCAGCAAGGCAACGGCAGAAAGCAAATCGAGCAGGGTTAGCATACAAAGGCCCCCTGAGGTCACCCAAGCCGGGTGAGGATTAAAAGCACAGCGTGTAGCGAGCGAAGCGATGTAGCTGAAGAGTTTTAGCGCTCACCTAAGCTTTAGTCGGCTTATGGCCTTGGCGCCAGCATCGCATAGGCAATACAAGCTTTGAAACAAAACTGTCATAAATCAGTAGATTGAAATCTCATAAAAAAAAACGGGGCATTGAATGCCCCGTTTTGTTCAAGCGCTGCAGTTACTGACCAGGGATGTCCTTGCGCAGTTTGACCGGCTCGCTTTGTTTCTTCTTTTTCGCCATTTCGGTGCGCATCTTGATGTTGATGGCTTCTACCGCCAGCGAGAACGCCATGGCGAAATACACATAGCCTTTCGGTACATGCACGCCGAACGATTCGGCAATCAGCACGGTACCGACCACGGTCAGGAAGGACAGTGCCAGCATCTTCAGTGATGGGTGCTTGTCGATGAAGTCACTGATGGCACCTGCGCACGCCATCATTACCAGTACGGCGACGACGATGGCGGCAATCATGACAGGCACGTGAGCGACCATGCCGACCGCAGTGATCACCGAGTCCAGCGAGAACACGATGTCGATGATTGCGATCTGGATGATGGTGTAGAAGAACTGGCCGCCTTTGCCTTTAGGCACGTCGGTGACTTCGTCTTCACCCTCCAGGCCGTGGTAGATCTCCTGGGAGCTTTTCCACAGCAGGAACAGGCCACCGAAGAACAGGATCAGGTCGCGGCCGGAAAAACCCTTGCCGAAGACCTCGAACAGCTCTGCGGTCAGGCGCATGACCCAGGCAATCGACAGTAACAGCAGGATTCGCGTGACCATGGCCAGCGCCAGGCCGAAAATCCGGGTGCGCGGCTGCATGGCTTTGGGCATGCGGCTGACCAGGATCGAGATCATGATGATGTTGTCGATGCCCAGGACGATCTCCAGGGCAGTCAGTGTGAAGAAGGCAACCCAGATTTCCGGGTTGGTCAGCCATTCCATAGGTATTCCTTTATGCGGTTAATACCCCAATGTTACCCCGCCTCACGGGCCAGTCCCGGCGGTGAGGGGTAACAACGGGATGAATCGTGTGCGTTATAGACTGCTGAAGAACGGGAAAATCCCCATCAGTAAGGCGGCAAACATTATGCACAGGCAAACCAGCACTGCCCACTTCAAGGTAAAGCGCTGATGGTCACCGAATTCAATGCCGGCCAGTGCCACCAGCAAGTAGGTTGAAGGTACCAGCGGGCTGAGCAAGTGCACGGGTTGGCCGACGATAGACGCGCGGGCCATTTCCACTGGACTGATGCCGTAGTGGCTGGCCGCCTCGGCGAGAATCGGTAACACCCCGTAATAAAAAGCATCGTTGGACATGAAGAATGTGAACGGCATGCTGACCAGCGCGGTGATGACGGCCAGATAAGGGCCGAGGGCATCGGGGATGACGGCCAGCAGGCTTTTGGACATGGCGTTGACCATGCCGGTGCCCGACAGAATACCGGTGAAGATGCCTGCCGCAAAAATCAGCCCGACCACCGCCAGAACGCTACCCGCGTGTGCTGCGATGCGGTCTTTCTGCGTTTGCAGGCAGGGGTAGTTGACGATCATGGCAATACTGAACGCAACCATGAACAGCACCGGCAGGGGTAACAGGCCGGCGATCAGGGCCGCCATCAGGGCCAGGGTCAGGGCGCCGTTGAACCAGATCAACTTGGGCCGACGCGCTTCCGGGAACTGCGAAACGCTGATTTCGCTGTGGTCGACGTCATCGTCCGACAGGTGCAGTTCACCCAGACGAGCGCGTTCGCGTTTACCGTAAGCGTAGGCGATCAGCAGAATAGCCAGGACGCCCACCAGCATGGCCGGGATCATCGGCACGAAGATGTCCGAAGGGTCGACATGCAGCGCACTGGCCGCGCGCGCGGTTGGGCCGCCCCACGGGGTCATGTTCATTACGCCGCCAGCCAGAATGATCAAGCCCGCCATGATGCGCGGGCTCATGCCCACGCGGGCGTACAGCGGCAGCATGGCGGCCACGCAGATCATGTAGGTCGTCGCACCATCACCGTCGAGGGACACCACCAGCGCCAGCACGGCTGTGCCGACCGAGACTTTGACCGGATCGCCCTTGACCAGTCTGAGGATCAGGCGCACTGCCGGGTCGAACAGGCCCGAGTCGATCATCAAGGCGAAATACAGGATGGCGAACATCAACATCACGCCGGTTGGCGCCAGCTTGGTGATGCCTTCGAGCATCATGGGGCCAATGCCGGCAGCGAAACCACCGAACAAGGCAAATGCGATAGGTACAAGGATCAGCGCAATCAGTGCTGACAGGCGTTTGCTCATGATCAGGTACATGAACGTGACGACCATGGCGAAGCCGAGGAAGGTCAACATAAAGATACTCCAGGTGTAGCGCGACGTGAGGAAGGCGAACCGAGCGGATCAGTGCTGGGTGGGCGGCGCGTGGAGCACAGGGGGGAATTGCGCGAAGCGAGGGGTCGTAGAGGGCATCAGAATCACCATGGTTGTTAACGCTTATTGTTGTTTACTGGGCCGGGCGGCGTTGAAAACGCATGCCCTGGCTGACCGGTCTATTGCCGGTGGTGGGGCGATCCTAAAGGGGTAAGCTTTCAGCCAGCTTTCGTTGGACAAGCGGCCGGTCACTTTTTGCATCAATAAAGAGGTAGCGGTCGGTTGTCGCGAGAGCCGGGTGCTGAAAGGACTAAGGCAGTTCCAGCCCACCCGCTGCCTTGTGCAGCGTGCGCAGGTGTTCGCTGATCTGTTTGAGGTTGTCTTCGTTGGCGGCGATTTCTGCGGCCCGCCCCGGTTCGAGCAGTGCGCGGACTTCTTTGTCCAGGTCACCGGTCAAACGCTGCAATTGCTTCTGGCGCTGGCTGCTTTCGTCTTCCAGGCGCTGCCATTCGCTGGCTTGAGGCAAGCCGTAGCCGCCGCTGTCGAGCAATTCTGCCGGGCGACTGAGGAAGCCGCTGCTGGCGAGAATTTCGCGTAAGGTGCCGGTCGCCTTGGAGACGCCGCCGTCCTTCTGCTCCCTGGCACTGAGGTAGCGCTGCTTGACCTCCTCTTGGGCCAGCAACAGTTCTCGACGCAAGCTGGCTTGCTCCAGCAACAGCATCGCTGCGCTGGTGCGCAAGTTGGCACTGGCAAACCATTCACGCCGTTCCCTGGAGGGCACTTCCAGCCAGTCTTCGACCGTGGTCTGTTTGATCGGCAGCTGCTTTTTGAGTACGTCGAACATGGCCTGATAGCGTTCGCGATAGGAATCGAAACGATACCCCAGGCGCAATGCCTCTCGCGGGTCTTTCAGCACGCTGGTGTCGGCCAGTCCACGTGCATCTAGCACTTCCAGCAACCCATTGGGGATAATGCTGTCCAGGCCTTTGAGGCGGCGATCATCCGTGCCACTGCGCAGCAGTTTCAGGGTTTCCACCGCGCAGTTGTTCGAGATGAAGTAGTAGTTGCCGTCGTAACTCCAGTGCATCTCGGCCGCGTGCTCGACCAGGTCGTTGATTTGCGGCCGCGTCAAATTCATGGGCACCGAGGCCAAGCTGCGCAGTTCGGTCTTGGTGTATTCATCGATCACCTGCCCCAGCGGCAGGACGAATAAGCGCGACGGGTACACGCCGGTCAGGCCGTCCCAGCTGGAAAGCTGTACGTCGCCGACGAAGGCGCGGTAAGACAACACCAGGTGTTGATCCAGGTCCAAACGGCAATCCGGCCCACGCGGGCGTCCGGGTTTGCAGATCACCAGCCGCAACATGCTGTGACCCCAGCGGCTGACCCAGTTCTGGTTGGCTTCGGCCAGCAGGTAATCGACGGCGTACACGCGCTCGGGGTCGATTGTGCCCAGTGGTTGACGGCCAAAGTCGCTGCCGGCGTTAAGGAACGGGAAGGATGTCCGGCACTCACTCTTGGCTGCGGGGGCCCAGTCGAAATGTTCTTTGTAGTACGCGTACAGCGCGGGACGACGGCAGGGGTAGTCCGGGTCGAGGAGGAAATACTCCATGTTGACCGCGACGAACTCACGCGGGTTGCTGATCTCGTAGATGTCCGGGCTACGGGCGACCTGGCGATTGTGTTCCTCACGCTCGCCCCTGCGGCCGACGTATTGCTGCCAGCCAGCGAGGTCGAGCAGTCGGGGATCGTCGCTGAGGGTGAAGCGCCGGGCCGTTTCGCCACGACAGCGGTCGGGCAAACCGATCTTGCCCAGGCTATTGGCCTGACGCTGGCAATTGAGGATCAGCGAACGCTCGGCACCCGGCCATAGCGTGGCGCGATCATAAATATGGGTGAGTTCATGCAGCACCGTGGCGAGCATTTCCCGGCGCACGGTGCCATGGGGGCGATTGGTTTTCTGGGTGGCCGCGGAGCCATCGGTCAGACCGGCCAGCAGATTGCTGTTCAAGTCGAGCTGATAGGGACCTGACGCTTGCCCGTATGCGTTGCTCGGCAGGTCTGCAGACCAACGAACGTCGATACGGCGGTCCAGTTGCTCGATAAAGCGCGGCGGCAAGGCCAGCAGGGCTTCATCGAGCAGTGTCTGGCTGGCGTGTTGCTGCGCCGGGGTGAGGCTGTCAGCGTTGAGCGACAGACTCAATGCGGCTGCGGCGCTGTTGCTGACCAGCAACAGCATCGAGGTCAGCAACCAACCCGTGAGGCGCCTCACAGAGCAAGAATGGCTTCGGCCAGCGTTTGGTCACTGGCGTCTCGGGCTTCGGGCAGGCGGGCACGCAAGGTGTCGAATGCGGCCTCAAGCTGCACTCCGCGAATATCGCCTTGGCTGGCAACGTAGCTGGCGGCGTCATCCTTGGCCTGGATCACGATTTTTGAGTCGCGGGTCGAGGTGGTGGTGTCAGAGGTGAAATCAATGCTGCGGCCGAAGGCGCGGACGACAATGTTACTGGTGGCCTTCACAGTTTGAGCTTGAGCTACACCAGCCAACAACAAGAGGCCGAGGGCGGTAGCAATGAGCGAGGTACGCATGAAATGTCTCCGGAATACAAAAGATACAACATGATTATTGGACGAGGATTGCCTGTGCCAGTTCAAGATCACTGGCACGAAATTTTGGCTGGGTCTGACGGTGCTTTTCACGTAAAAAAGCTAACGCCGATTCAAGCTGAGCTCCTCGCAGTTGGCCATCACTGGCTATAAACGCTGCAGCATCATCCTGGGCGGCAAGTATCAGTTTATTGTCGAAGGGGGCGGAGGTCACTTTGCTGCTGACAAATCCGCTGGCGACCAGATTTTGCGTGGTCAGGTCAAACGCCTGTGCCTGGAGACTCCAGGCCAAGGCAACGAACAGTAGCGACAGAAAACGCATGGGTCTGAATAGCCAGTAATTCGAGCGGCCAAGACTAGCGTAATGCCCGGAGCAGAGCCAGCCCGACAGTTGCGGGCTAGCCGATGAGCCTCGAACGACGCTCGTTAAAGGGCCAGAATCGCTTGAGCCAGCTGTGTATCGGTGGCGTTGAGCTGAGGAGCCTGTTGGCGGATATGCGCCAGGGCGCCTTCCAGGTGTACACCACGGATGTCACCTTGGCTGGCGACAAAACTGGCTGCGTCGTCACGTGCCGCGAGAACGATCTTGTCATCCTTGAGCGACGACGAGACTTTGGATGTCGCATTGCTGGAGGCATCGAGCGCGCGGACTACCGCATCGGTGGTGACGACAAAACTCGAAGCGCTGGCGCCGGTAGCAACAGCCAGCAGGACTACAGCGCTAAGCAGGCGTAGGCGGGACATGATGAACTCCAATGACTAAAAGAGGTGAGCCAAGCACCCACAAGCCTATCGCAGCAACGCGGTACGCACCATCCTGCGTCAGCTCCAGTGCATATTTAGCGACAATCGGCGCTTCTGTGGGGGGTTATGTGGTTGAGAAGTAAGCAAAAAACAACTGTAGTGGTAGTTTTCGGTTATGTGCAAACTGTACTTGAAGGCTGCCTGGTCGTTCGCTTCTCAGTCTGATTCCGGATCTCTGAAATGACAAAACCCGTCGGCAGTTACCTGCGACGGGTCTTGTATGGAGCAATTCGGGGTGCTGGAGGGAGACCTGTGGTCTGAGACCAGCGAGCGCTAGCTTAGCGCCAGAACGGCTTGCTCAACTCTTCGTAACGTTGCGATTCGCTAATCCCGGCGTCAGCCAGCAAACGTGCGTCCAGACGAGCCAGTTGGTGGCGGCTGGAGATGCGACGCTGCCAAAGCATCAGGTTGGCGAAAGCGCGAAGAGGCCATGCAGCTTTAGCGGTTGAAGCGGTGTTTTCGTAGAACAGGTCGGAACTGAGTGTACGTTCCATGATGACTTCCTTCCGCTTGTGGCGGGTTTAGATAGTGGCTTGACTGGTGCCAATCTTCCTCCCTCTTGGCCAGTCCCTCCAGACACAGTTCACTTCAATTGTGCTGGTCCAGTTAACTGTTTATAGGGACTGTTTTGTTCGTATTTGGGGCAACTGTACTGGTCTGCACTTTAATGGCGCATTTTCGTGCTAATCAGGGGGGGTTTTCGATTTGAAAACCTGGAAATGACCGGTACAGCAGTACAGTTTTCTGATTTAAGGGAAGCAGTGGGGTAGCTGACAGCACGAAAAAATCGTTGTCAGCTACCCACTCCAAAATCAGAGAGGCTGCATCCGCCCTGTTTCTTCCAGATTGATGTGCCAGCTGAGTGCTTCGCGCAGTACGTGTGGAGTGTGACCACCTATTTTGCAGGCTGCGGCGAAGTAGGCGTTGAGTGCTTCACGATAATCCGGGTGCACACAGTTGTCGATAATCACTCGTGCGCGCTCCCGTGGTGCCAGGCCGCGCAAGTCAGCCAGACCTTGCTCGGTCACCAGGATATCCACGTCGTGTTCGGTGTGATCGACATGGCTGACCATTGGTACAACGCTGGAGATCGCGCCGCCCTTGGCAATGGACTTGGTGACAAAAATCGCCAAGTGCGCGTTACGGGCAAAATCGCCCGAACCGCCAATGCCATTCATCATCCGCGTGCCGCAGACGTGCGTGGAGTTGACGTTGCCGTACAGGTCGAATTCCAGTGCGGTGTTGATCCCGATGATCCCCAGGCGGCGAATGACCTCAGGATGGTTGGAGATCTCCTGTGGACGCAGCACCAGCTGTGGCTTGTAGTGCTCAAGCTTGTTGAACACTTCGTCGTGCTTTGCGGCAGACAAGGTGATGGAGCTGCCAGAGGCGAAGATCAGTTTGCCTGAGTCGAACAAGTCAAATGTCGAATCCTGAAGCACTTCGGAGTACATGGTCATGTCATGGAACGGTGAGTCCAGCAGACCGTGCATCACTGCGTTGGCGATGGTGCCAATGCCTGCCTGAAGTGGCATCAGGCTGTTAGTCAGCCGTTCTGCGCGCACTTCGCTTTTGAAAAACTCCACCAAGTGGCTGGCGATAGCCTGGGTTTCTTCGTCGGGTGGCAGGACCGTCGAGTGCGAGTCAGGTTGATTGCTGATCACAATGCCGACGATCTTCGCCGGGTCGATCTGCACGGCGTGGCTGCCGATGCGGCTGTCAGGCTTCAGTACCGGGATCGGCAAGCGGGTTGGACGGTAGCTTGGGATGTAGATGTCGTGCAGGCCTTCCAGCTCAAGTGGCTGAGCAAGGTTGATCTCGACGATCACTTCTTTGGCCAGAATGGCGAAGCTGGCCGAGTTGCCGACCGAAGTACTCAGGATCAGATGCCCTTCTTCGGTGATGGCCACGCACTCGATCACAGCCAGGTCAACGGCTTTGATCTGGCGGTTACGCAACTGTTCAACGGTGTCGGACAGATGCTGGTCGATAAACATCACCGAGCCATCGTTGATTGCTTTGCGCAGGGTGCTGTCGACCTGAAACGGCATGCGGCGGGACAGCACACCGGCTTCGGTCAATTGTTTATCGAGGTCATTGCCGAGGCTGGCGCCGGTCATCAGGCTGATTTTCAGCGGAGACACTTTGGCGCGCTCGGCCAGTGCCTGAGGCACAGCCTTGGCTTCGCCTGCACGGGTAAAGCCGCTCATACCGACGGTCATACCGTCCTGGATCAGGGCTGCGGCATCTGCCGCGCTCATCACCTTGTTGAGCAGAGAAGGCAAGCGGATACGGTCACGGTACATGGATTTTCATCTCGGGCGGTGGAAGCAAGACCTGCAGTCTAGTGAGTTGAACATTTTTCGTCCCGCTACCATGGTCGCATTCACGTGCTCTAATTATAGTGCGTGATGTAAAACACCGTTGTGGCAGATGTAAAAATCCCCGGCGTTGGAGGCGCCAGGGATTGTTTTGAAGCGTGCACTTGCAACGTGCCAGTATCGAAGCGTTATTCGATGGCTTTGACCATGTCCTCGATCACTTTCTTGGCATCGCCGAACACCATCATGGTTTTGTCCAGGTAGAACAGTTCGTTGTCCAGACCGGCATAGCCGCTGGCCATCGAACGCTTGTTGACGATCACGGTCTTGGCTTTGTAAGCCTCAAGGATCGGCATCCCGGCAATTGGCGATTTCGGGTCATTCTTCGCCGCCGGGTTGACCACGTCGTTGGCGCCCAGCACCAGAACCACGTCGGCCTGGCCGAACTCGGAGTTGATGTCCTCCATCTCGAACACCTGGTCGTAAGGCACTTCTGCCTCGGCCAGCAGGACGTTCATGTGCCCCGGCATCCGCCCGGCGACCGGGTGAATGGCGTACTTCACCGTGATGCCACGATGGGTGAGCTTCTCTGTGAGCTCTTTCAGCGCGTGTTGTGCCCGAGCCACAGCTAAACCATAGCCTGGAACGATGATCACCGTGTCAGCGTTGCTCAGAAGGAAGGTGGCATCATCTGCCGAACCGGATTTGACCGGCCGCGCTTCTTTGTCACCCGCCGGGCCTGCCGCGTCCGCATGACCGCCGAAGCCGCCGCCGATCACGTTGAAGAACGAGCGGTTCATCGCCTTGCACATGATGTACGAGAGGATTGCACCCGAAGAACCCACCAGCGAACCGGCGATGATCAGCATCGAGTTGTTCAGCGAGAAACCGATACCTGCCGCTGCCCAGCCCGAGTAGCTGTTTAGCATCGACACCACGACGGGCATGTCTGCGCCCCCGATAGGGATGATCAGTAGCACGCCGAGAACGAACGCCAACGCCAGCATCAGGGCGAACGCATTCAGATTGCCGCTCACGATAAAGATGACGCCAAAGGCCAGCGTCGCCAGGCCAATGGCCAGGTTCAGTTTATGCTGACCGGCAAACTGTACCGGTGCGCCCTGGAACAGGCGGAATTTGTACTTGCCCGAGAGTTTGCCGAAAGCGATCACCGAACCGGAGAAGGTGATGGCGCCAATGGCGGCCCCGAGGAACAGTTCCAGGCGGTTGCCTGCTGGAATGGCGTCACCCAGGTGCCGAACGATACCCAGCGATTGCGGCTCGACGACGGCCGCGATGGCGATGAACACAGCGGCCAGGCCGATCATGCTGTGCATGAAGGCGACCAGTTCCGGCATCTTGGTCATTTCAACGCGCTTGGCCATGATCGAACCGGCCGTGCCGCCGACCAACAGGCCAAAGATGATGTAGCCAATGCCGGGGGCGGTTATCTCGGAGCCGAGTTTGTAGACCAGACCGACGGTGGTAATCACTGCCAGCGCCATGCCGAGCATACCGAACAGGTTGCCGCGTCGCGATGTGGTGGGGTGGGACAAGCCCTTGAGCGCCTGAATGAAGCAGATCGAGGCGATCAGGTACAGCGTAGTGACCAGGTTCATGCTCATGGCTTCTGCACCTCAACCTTGGCTTTGGGTGCTTTCTTCTTGAACATTTCCAGCATGCGCCGGGTGACCAGGAAGCCACCGAACACATTCACGGCAGCCAGAGTCACCGCCAGGGTGCCCATGGTCTTGCCCAGAGGCGTTACGGTCAGCGCGGCGGCCAGCATGGCGCCGACGATGACAATGGCCGAGATGGCGTTAGTCACGGCCATCAGTGGCGTGTGCAGTGCAGGCGTTACGTTCCAGACCACGTGATAACCGACATAAATCGCCAGCACGAAGATGATCAGGTTGTAGATGCCGGGGGAGATCAGCTCTTCCATTATTTTTATCCTTAGCCGTTCTTGCGGATGACTTGGCCGTCGCGGCACATCAGGCACGCGGCGACGATGTCGTCTTCGAGATTGATCTGCAGCTGCCCTTCAGGGGTGAACAGCAGCTTCATGAAGTCCAGCAGGTTGCGTGCGTAGAGCGCAGAGGCATCCGCCGCGACCATCGCAGGCAGGTTGGTATAGCCGACGATGGTCACGCCGTGCGCGCTGATCACTTGATCGGCCACGGTCAGCGGGCAGTTGCCGCCCTGAGCCGCCGCAAGATCGATGACGACCGACCCTGGCTTCATCTGTGCGACGGTCTCGGCGCTGAGCAGCACAGGCGCCTTGCGACCCGGAATCAGCGCGGTGGTGATCACGATGTCGGCCAGTTTGGCGCGCTCGTGGACCGCTACGGCCTGGCGTTGCATCCAGCTGGCAGGCATCGGCCGGGCGTAACCGCCGACGCCGACCGCGCATTCACGCTCTTCGTCAGTCTCGTAAGGCACGTCGACGAACTTGGCGCCGAGGGATTCGATTTGTTCCTTCACCGCAGGACGCACGTCGGATGCCTCGATCACGGCACCCAGACGCTTGGCGGTGGCAATCGCCTGCAGTCCCGCTACACCGGCACCAAGGATCAGTACGCGGGCAGCCTTCACGGTACCGGCAGCGGTCATCAGCATCGGCATGAAGCGCGGATAGTGATGCGCGGCCACCAGCACGGCTTTATAGCCGGCGATGTTGGCTTGCGAGGACAGCACGTCGAGGCTCTGCGCGCGCGAGGTACGCGGCGCGGCTTCAAGGGCGAAGGCGGTGATGCCGCACTCGGCCATCTTGCCAATGGTCTCGCTGTTGAACGGATTGAGCATGCCCACGACGATCGTGCCGCTCTTTATGTGGGTCAGCTCGCTGTCGCTGGGTGCGACAACTTTGAGAATCAGCTCGGCACCGAAGGCATCCGTGGCGCTACCAATGGTGGCGCCCGCCGCTTCATAGGCACTGTCCGGAACACTGGCAGTGACGCCTGCGCCGCTTTGCACAGTGACCCGATGGCCTTGGCCGATCAGCTTCTTAATGGTTTCCGGGGTTGCGGCAACCCGCGTTTCACCCGCATGGGTTTCGAGAGGAATACCAATGTGCACGTTATATCTCCTGCGTAATCTTTTTATCTTGTTATCTATTTTAAATAGGCCAGCGCACTACGGATGGTGCTGCCGGGGCGTCAGATCAGCGCGATCCCGCCGTGAAAGGCGGGGGCGGCATTTTGCAGGCGAAGTTTGATCCCTTCAACAAGTTCTGAACTGTGACTGAATATTAACTACAAGTCACCCTGTGACTGAATGTCGCAAGGCTAGGGCTAACGCTTATGATTGCTGGGCCCGTGAGGACTTTTGGTGAGATTTAATAAAATTCAGGATTCGCGGTGTGAATAATTCTACGGTGCTTTAGCTCAAGCTGCAGCCCGCGGTTTCAGGCTTTTTGAGCCATTATCGGTGCCATCCGTACAGTTGATGTAAAAGCGACATATTCGTACATCTGTAGGCGTCAGTAACAGTTGACTACAAGGTCAGCTAATGGCTGCAGGCCGCTCAGTGATTAGTGCGTAGCTATGAGCCTGCCCTACGAGCCAGTCACGAAATGCGCGTAAAGACGCTGACTCCACTTTTCGTTCCGGAATCATCAGGTAATAGGCCTTGATACTCGACAGTGCGTGGGTGTTGGCTATGACCAAGCGCTTCTCGGCCAGTTCGCGCTGGATCAGGAAGGGCGGAATCAAGGCAATCCCCATCTCGTGCATGGCCGCCTGGGCAAGCATGGAGAATAGCTCGTAACGCGGCCCTGTCATGTCGCGGGGAATATTCAGGTTCAGAGAGCCGAACCACTGGCGCCAGGCATAGGGTCGCGTGGTCTGTTGCAGCAAAGGTAATTCAGCAATTGCCTGCGCGCTTAGCGTGTCGGAATTGCCCAGAAGATCAGGGCTGCACACCGGCATGGGGTTTTCCCCCATCAGTCGATGGGATTCGGTACCTGACCAGTCGGCGTCACCAAAGTAGATCGCTGCGTCGAAGTCGGTGTCTGCGAACAGAAATGGACGGGTGCGGTTGGTGAGATTGACCGTTACGTCAGGATGGCATTGCTGGAAATCCTTGAGTCGCGGCAGCAACCACTGAGTGCCGAAGGTCGGCACGACTGCCAGCTCAATCACGTTAGCGCCCTGCTGGCCCATGACCGACAGCGTGTCACGCTCGACCGCATCCAGTTGGGTTGCCACGCGACGACTATAAGAAAGCCCGGCTTCGGTGAGTTTGACGCCGCGGCGTGAGCGTCTGAAGAGTTCGACATTAAGGAACTCCTCCAGACCGGCGATCTGTCGGCAAATAGCGCCCTGAGTGAGGGAAAGCTCTTGCGCCGCCTTGGTAAAGCTCTCGTGTCGGGCTGCTGCCTCGAAGCTGATGAGTGCGGTTGTGCTGGGGATCTTTCTGCGCATGTACCTCTACCTCACTAGTCGATCGCCAAAAAAAGCCTTTTCGGATCATCACGGAGTGAGAAATTAGCACAACAGCATGCAAAATCGTCGTTTGCCGTATTCCTCCAGCCAGCCTAGGATCAATCTCACGACTTTTGACCTATCTTCACGAGGACTCGCTCATGGGCGGCAAAGCAAGCTTCAACTGGATCGATCCACTGTTACTGGATCAACAACTCACTGAAGAAGAGCGCATGGTGCGTGACAGCGCTGAGCAGTTTGCCCGTGACAAGCTGGCCCCTCGTGTTCTTGAAGCCTTTCGCCATGAGCACACTGATCCTGCCATTTTCCGCGAAATGGGCGAAATCGGTTTGCTGGGTGCGACCATCCCTGAGCAATACGGCGGCAGCGGTCTGAATTACGTGTGCTACGGCTTGATCGCTCGCGAAGTTGAGCGCGTCGACTCCGGCTATCGCTCCATGATGAGTGTTCAGTCCTCTCTGGTGATGGTGCCAATCAACGAGTTCGGTACTGAAGCACAGAAACAGAAATACCTGCCAAAGCTGGCTTCCGGCGAATGGATTGGCTGTTTCGGCCTGACCGAGCCTAACCACGGCTCCGATCCAGGCGCGATGATTACCCGTGCCAAGAAGGTTGAAGGCGGCTATCGCCTGTCTGGCAGCAAAATGTGGATCACCAACAGCCCGATTGCGGATGTGTTCGTTGTCTGGGGCAAAGACGATGCGGGCGACATTCGCGGTTTCGTTCTGGAAAAAGGCTGGGCGGGTCTGACTGCGCCGGCTATCCACGGCAAGGTGGGTCTGCGTGCTTCGATCACTGGCGAGATCGTGATGGACAACGTGTTCGTACCCGAAGAAAACATCTTCCCGGACGTCCGCGGCTTGAAAGGTCCTTTCACCTGCCTTAACTCCGCACGTTACGGGATTTCGTGGGGCGCGTTGGGGGCTGCCGAGTTCTGCTGGCACACCGCACGCCAATACACCCTGGATCGTCATCAATTCGGGCGCCCTTTGGCGGCGACTCAGCTCATCCAGAAAAAACTGGCTGACATGCAGACTGAAATCACCTTGGCCCTGCAAGGATGCTTGCGCTTGGGTCGGATGAAAGACGAAGGCACCGCTGCGGTCGAAATCACTTCGATGATGAAACGCAACTCGTGCGGCAAGTCCCTGGACATTGCACGGATGGCGCGGGACATGTTGGGCGGTAACGGCATCTCCGATGAGTTCGGCGTCGCCCGGCATTTGGTCAACCTGGAAGTCGTGAATACCTATGAAGGTACCCATGACGTCCATGCGCTGATCCTGGGTCGTGCACAGACTGGCATTCAAGCCTTCTATTAAGTAGCGGCTTTCAGCTTTCTATCTATAAGGAAAAGGAGTCAGCCGATGGGCGCGCTTTCACACCTACGGGTCCTCGACTTGTCACGGGTTCTTGCTGGACCTTGGGCCGGACAGATTCTTGCTGACCTCGGTGCCGAGGTGATCAAGGTCGAGCGCCCAGGCAATGGCGACGACACTCGCGCCTGGGGCCCTCCCTTCCTTAAGGATGCCGAGGGCGAGAACACCAGTGAAGCGGCGTATTACCTGTCGGCCAACAGGAATAAGCAGTCAGTCACCATCGACTTCACCCGACCTGAGGGTCAGAAGTTGGTGCGGGAACTGGCTGCCAAGTCCGACATCGTCATCGAGAACTTCAAAGTCGGTGGGTTGGCGGCGTATGGCCTGGACTACGAGGCGCTAAAAGCCATCAATCCCAAGCTTATCTATTGCTCGATCACCGGGTTTGGTCAAAGCGGCCCTTATGCCAAACGGGCCGGCTACGATTTCATGATTCAAGGCCTCGGCGGTTTGATGAGCCTTACGGGGCGTCCGGAAGGTGAAGAGGGCGCTGGGCCGGTCAAAGTCGGTGTAGCGCTGACTGACATTCTTACCGGGCTCTATTCTACGGTTGCGATCCTGGCGGCTCTGGCCCATCGGGATCAGGGCGGCGTTGGTCAACATATCGATATGGCGTTGCTTGATGTGCAGGTGGCTTGTCTGGCCAATCAGGCGATGAACTACCTGACGACTGGGGTGGCGCCACGCAGGTTGGGCAACGCTCATCCCAATATCGTGCCGTACCAGGATTTCCCGACGGCTGATGGCAACTTCATCCTGACGGTGGGTAATGATGGCCAATTCAGAAAGTTCGCCGAGGTCGCCGGGCAACCGCAGTGGGCTGAAGATCCGCGATTCCTGACTAATAACCTGCGCGTTGCCCATCGGGCCGAGCTGATTCCGCTCATCCGTCAGGCAACGGTGTTCAAGACCACCGCTGAATGGGTGGCTGCGCTTGAGCAGGCGGGAGTGCCGTGCGGGCCGATCAATGACCTGGCGCAGGTGTTTGCTGATCCCCAGGTTAAAGCGCGCGGTCTGGCGATTACTATGCCGCATGTGCTGGCCGGGAGTGTGCCTCAGGTCGCCAGCCCTATCAGGTTGTCTGAGACGCCGGTTGAGTATCGTCTTGCCCCGCCGCTGTTGGGTGAACATACGCTGGAGGTATTAGAGCGTGTCCTGGGTCTGGATGCCGACGCTGTAGCAGTTCTGCGCCAGGCAGGTGTGCTGTAGCTATATAGCTATATATAGAGGGCTGATTTAAGGCTATCCATTAGCGTTTACTGGCATGTTTTACCAATGTGACAGGTTTGTGAAATTAGGTGTTGACGGCCCGTCAAATCTCTCTATAATTCGCACCTCTTCCGGAGCAGATGAAACGGAAAACTTCTTGTAAATCAAAGAGTTATCCAGAGTAAGCGGCGAGGAAGGGGTTTTGATCTTCTGGATCGAAAGCGGT
>NZ_LT607423.1:82822-167990 GCF_900095225.1 Pseudomonas sp. UMAB-08 | reverse complement strand
GTAGGTCATCGTCAAGATTAAATTCCGAAACCCCTGTCTGCTTATGCAGACAGGGGTTTTGTTTGTGCGCAGAAAAAAGGGCTCAAGAGTTGCTCGCATACGACTGCAACGTTCCGTTGCTAACTCGGGCGGAGATCCGACTTAATCCAGATCTCGTCGGATTGCGTCCAGACGCTCGTCGAGCAATGGGGTGAGCAGGGCGTAGCACTCCGCAGGGGCGATGGACACTATTTGCGTACCGATGAGGCAGCGTTGCAACTGATCGAGAGCACTGTGCAGCGAGCGGGGGGCATGCCTGAGTAAGCGTTCATGCAAATACTGCAACTGGATAAGCATTTCCAAAGGGCAGGTTCGGTGGGCGGCTGCGCGTACTGACAGACCCCGCAGCCGGCCAAGGTCTTCCAGTTCCCAACAGCGTTCGGCGATGCTTGGGGGCTCAAGATTGAGCGCGCAGCGGTGCAGTTCGAGGTGCTGGATAGTGCCGAGCAGGTCTTGCAGCAAACGGCAATGGCCATCGAAATCTGCGGGAGCACGGCGTAACGCTTGCCAGTTCTGCCGCTGTTCAGCATAGGGCCATTCCTTCCAGCGGTGGTCGAGCGAGGAGCCCAGCGCTTGGCATCGCTGCCGTGCTTCACTGGTGGTTTGTCCGCCGAGACCGCGATGCTGCTGCAGGCCTTGCAGCAGGTCGATGCCCTGCAACAGTGCCCGCAGCAGTGCCGGGTCGCCCTGCGGCGGCTGGATCAGATCGAATGCCATGGCGGGTTGTAGGTTCATGTGCGGCTTCCGGCGGTGAGCTGGTTGAGATAGCGAGTCAGGTCGTGCAGCGCATGAGTCTGTGTGCTCTGCACCTGTACGGCCCCATTGACCTGTTGCAGCTGTTCGCTGAGAGCATGATTGGCTTGTTGGTGTTCGCTGAGCGCCTGTTGCATGGCGCCGAGTTGTTGCAGATTGGTCTGGCTCCGTTGAGCCAGGTCATCGAGGTTGGTGGCAAGGTGCTCGCTCTGCTGGTTGCCGGCTTCCAGCAGGTGGCGGTGTTCTTTGACCTCGCCATCTACCTGGCGGACTGCCATGGCGATCGCCGTCGCGACCTTGGTGATTTCGTGGGTCGCCTGGTCGGTAGCCTGAGCCAGGCTGCGGACTTCATCTGCCACCACGGCGAAACCGCGGCCATGCTCGCCTGCGCGGGCTGCCTCGATGGACGCATTGAGTGCCAGCAACTGGGTCTGCTTGGCCAGCGCCTGGATGCTATTCACTGTTTTTTCGACTGCTGCGGTGCGCTGCAGCAAAGCTTCCACAGCCTGCGCGGTATTGCCCAGACTGTGCTGGATGGCGAGCATGCTGCCGCCCACGGCACGAGCCTCCAGGCAACCGGCGTCACTCCGTGCATGGGCGTCGGCGAAGGCCGCCAATGCATCCTGGGCCAAGGCGTCGATGCTGTGCAGGGTCTGGTCGATCTGCTCGCTGGCAGCGGCGATCATGGCGATCCGTTGGCTCTGTTCCTCACCCTGGTCGCTGGCCTGCTGGGCCATCTGTTCCAACGCGCGGCTGGCGAACTGCACTTCGCTGCGCATGCGTTCGCTGTTGCGCAGCGAAGTGCTTGTGGTCACTAGCAGCGTCGCGGGGTCGGCATCCCGGGAGCTGCGCAGCAGTCGTGCCAGTTCGGTGTTCCAGAATGTCTGTAGATGGCGTTGATCGCGCTCGCGCAATTGCCAGGCACAGCCTAGATAGAGAACGCCAGGGATGAGGGCCAGTGCGCTGGCAGGCTGTTCGGCTAGCGCGAGACCGCAGGCGCCAAGGGCAAGACCGAGCGGTAACCAGAGGTTGATCCCGCTGCGTTCCAGTAGGACCATGCCTGGTTTGAATAATGCTTTCCCAAACGATGTGCCAGTAGGACGGCGCTTGCCTGCGTCCCTGTGCAGCGTTGTGGTGGCATGACCCATTGGGAGGATTCCTTGAGCGGGCAATAGGATTTCCTTTTTACCGGGGTGAACGCAAAAACGGCGCACGCTCACCTGCCGAAATGCGGAGGTGAGCGGACGCCGTTGCCCGTAATAGTTGTGAAACCATCGTCGTTGATGGCTCAAGTGTGATCAGGCCAAGCAAGTTGCTTGCCAGTCTTTGCCGTCGGCCACAAGCAAGCGTGTCGCCCACGCAGTGAGAAGGGTGACTCTGTTCAATTGCTATTGATGAGCGATGGGCCAGGCACGGAACGCGCTTGCAGGAAAAAACAGGTCAAGGAGAGGAACGGGCTTACCTATTTTCTTCTCAGGCTTTATTCCGATGTTTACGGCGAAGGCAGAAAGCGCGATTAACGCACCAGCCGTGGGAATTGCTGAGCCACAATGCTCTGTTATGGTTCGAATTAAACACGATCGGGTTCTGGTGAGCAGCTTTTCGGTTTCGACACAGGCGGGTCGCTCTCATCGATCTCCGCAATAGACTGTTTCCGACCAACGGCGAAAGTTAGGCGTGGTATTAAAGACTAAGGCATATAGCCATCTATATACTCAAAATCTCGCTTTTTTTGGCCTTGTCGATGAAGCATTTCTACCCATTTTTGCTCGTCCTGCTCTCCACCCTGGCCCCGACGCTGGCGCAGGCTGGCGTCCAAACGCTACGTCTGCTTGCCTGGCCTGGCTATGCCGACAGCGACCTGGTCGCGGAGTTTGAGGCGCGTTACGAAGTGAAGGTCGAAGTAACCCTGGTTGGTAGCGACGAAGTGCTGCGCAGCAAGCTGGCGGAAAATCAGGGTGGCAACTACGACTTGATCGCTGCCAACACCGCGGAAGTCGAGTACTACATAGGTCAGCAACTGCTACAGCCATTGCAACCTGCGCGTATAACTAACACCTCGCGCCAACTCTTGCGCTTTCGCGACTACTCGAAGATCCCCGGGATTATGGCCGGCGGCAATGTCTACGCGATCCCCTACACCTATTCGGACATGGGGCTGATCTATGACCGACAGCAGTTCAGTCAGCCACCGCAGTCGATCACCAGCATGTGGGACCCCAAATTCCAAGGCCGTGTATTGGCTTTCAACACCAGCAGCCATAACTTCTCTCTGGCCAGCCTGGCGCGCGGTGGCGACCCGTTCCACATCGCCGCCGCTGATTTCCCCTTGGTCGCTGATCAGCTGGTCGCGCTGCGCCGCAACGTGCTGACCTTCTATTCTCTGCCCGAGGAAGCTGCCGAACTATTCCGTGAACACTCGGTGGCTCTGCTCTTCGCCAACTATGGCCGGCAGCAGCTCAAGCAGTTGCAGGACGCTGGCGCCGATGTCGGCTATGTGATTCCGCGAGAAGGTGCTTTGGCTTGGCTCGACTGTTGGGCGATCAGTCGCAACGCGCGCGATCCAGTGTTGGCCGAAGCCTGGATCAACTTTACTCTTGAGCCCCATGTCAGTCGCGCTCTGAGCGAGCGCCAGGGCTTGTCCAACACCTTGGTAGAGCCGGTTGGCATGGACCCATCGGCACAACTGATTTGGCTGCGTCCTGTCGAGGACGATGCACATCGTACTGCGCTGTGGCAGCGCATCATGTCTGGCGACCGTTCGCCCCTGCAGGAGGCGCGATGAGGTTCAGTATTGCCCTCAAACTCGGGTGCCTGATGGCTCTGTTCGGCATCCTGCCCACCGGTCTGGCCGGATACTATTCCTACACCAGTAGTCGCGACATTCTGCTTAAAGCCGCAGAGCGCGACCTGCTCACTTCCGTCCAGGTGCTCGGGCGCAACCTGCACGGCAATCTCGACGACATCGGTCTCGATGCGCAACTGTTGGCCAACGGCCCGGAGGTGCGCGAGCTTCCGGGCGCCAGTAGCCAGAGCGTGCGTTTACATGCCCAAGACAACCTTGCCGAGTTGTTCCGCGCCATGTTGCAAGTGCACCCCGACTATATGCAGATCCGCCTGATCAGCGCTGTCGACCATGGCCTCGAACTGGTGCGGGTTGATCGCGACGGTGAGCGCCTGTTACGCGTCAGCGGTGCCGATCTGCAGGAGAAGGCTCATTACGCCTACGTGTTCGACACCTTGCGCCTGGCGCCCGGTGAAACACGCTTGTCCCCGATCGTGATTAACCATGAGCAGGGCGCTCACTCCGGGTTGGGCAAGCCGACCCTGCATGTGTCCACGCCAGTGGCGGATGCCAGCGGTAAAGTATTCGCCCTGCTGGTGATCAACGTCGACCTCGACCAGCTCTTTAATCAACTGCAGGGGGATTTGCCCGCGCAATACCAGGTGTATCTGAGCAATCGCTGGGGCGACCTGCTGGTCCACCCAGACCACCAACGCACTTTCGGATTTGACCAAGGGCGCCGTTTGTTCATCCAGGACGAGTTCCCGGAAGTCGCCAGACTGCTTGGTGAGAAGCATAAGGACCATTTGATCAGCCGTAGCGTCGCGCAGGAGCAGCAAGATGGGCTGGTTGCAGCGTTCGTGCGCATCTCAAACAATGCGCAGACCTCGGAACCTTTCATCGTCCTCGGTCTCGGTCAGTCACAAAGCCTCGTACTCGCCGAGGCCTCGCGGGTGGGCCAGAAGATCGTCCAGATCGTCCTGCTGTTCAGTCTGCTGGCCCTGCTCACGGCGATCATCACCTCGCGTGCGGTCATCCGTCCGCTGAAAAGCATGACCCAAGCCGTGCAACTATTTTCCCGTGAACGCAAGATCAGCGAACTGCCCTCGCGTCAGGACGAATTGGGCCAACTGGCCCAGAGTTTTCGCGAAATGCAGGAGGAAATCCTCAGTCAACTGGAGGATCTCACGCACAGCCGCACGGCCTTCGAACACCTGTCTCGACATGATCCACTGACCGGTCTACCGAACCGTCGGGTGTTCTTTGATCGCCTTGAGCGTGCCTTGATCAATTCACAGAGTAGCGGCAAGCACTTGGCGGTGCTGTTTGTCGATCTCGATCACTTCAAGAGCATTAATGACCGGTACGGCCACAGCCTCGGTGATCATGTGCTCAAGGCGGTGGCCAACCTGCTACGTTCTGCCACCAGCGAAAACGATTCGGTGGCGCGTTTGGGGGGGATGAATTCGTCATCTTCTTCGAGGCGGTTGAGGATACCCAGCATATTGTCACCATTCTGGAGAAGCTGCATAACCGCTTCCAGCTTCCCCTGTTCATTGATGGTCATGAAGTGAGAGTCAATGCGAGCATGGGTGTCAGCATGTTCCCGCGCGATGGCAACGATATCGAAGCCTTGGTCCAGCACGCTGACCACGCGATGTACGCAGCCAAGAAGTCGGGTCGCAATACCTACTCATTCGACCTGTCGGACGCGGGTGAAAACCGCTGCGAGTCGCCCTCCTGATTGAACATCGCTGATCACTGCTGGCAACATGTTTGCCATGGTCAGTGTCCTTGGACGATCAAACAAATGCCTCGGCTATTGATCAGAGATGATACTTAACCCGGCTATTTAAATATTCTCCAAAGGCGCAGGTCAGATAACACTTCTCGCGGTAAAGAATACTCATTGCGTTTAGTGTATTAAGGCAAAAGTTTCCTGTTCGCCACTCACCCTAAGTAGACGACAAATATGCGTAATCTTTCTGCCCTGTTTGTCGCCTGATTACGGTTCTTGTCCATCGTCTCGTCCTTGCCGATTTCTGCCTGCTGCGACTCCTTGTTTTGGGTCGATAGCAGACTATCTTTCGACTATCCGAATTGACCAAAAATCCGGTTGCCGCTTAAGCCCTTATAGCGTTCGCCTGAACGTCTGAAAACGCTTGGATCATGGCCATTGCGATGCGGCAAGCAAGAAGGATAGCATTGTTATGTAAAGTCGCTTGATGACCTATTACGCTTGGCTATTATGTGCGCGCCGAAATGGGCAGCAAAGCTCAACCCGTCCTTGCATTGGTATTTGCTTTTGGGCTCCTACTCTTACTTCCCATGACAGGAATCTCGATGCTGGCGTACAACAAAAAAAAGTTTCTTATCGTCGATGATTTCTCCGACTTTCGCAGTTCGGTCAGGTCCATGCTGCGGGAACTGGGCGTTGTGGAAGTAGATACCGCCGATACGGGTGAGCAGGCGCTACTCATGTGCGCGCAGAAGCGCTACGACTTTATCCTGCATGATTTCAATTTCGGTGACGGTAAGAAAAATGGTCAGCAGGTGCTTGAAGACCTGATGACCGACAAGCTGATAAGCCATGAAAGTGTTTTCGTCATGGTCACCGCCGAGAACAGCCAGGCCATGGTGATGAGCGCCCTGGAATGGGAGCCGGATGCCTATCTGACCAAACCGTTCAACCGTGCGGGCCTGGCCCAGCGCCTTGAAAAGCTTGACCAGCGTAAGACGTTGCTCAAACCGATTCTCCAGGCGCTTGATCGCGGCAAGCCTGCCGAAGTATTGGCTGCCTGTACCAGCCTTACCGAGAAGGACCAGCGCTTTGCGCCCCTCTGCCAACGCTACAAGGCTGATGCGCTGCGCGATCTTAATCAGCATGATGCGCTGGAAAGCTTTCTCAAGATGATCCTGGCCGACCGCGCCACGCCTTGGGCTTATGCGGCGCTTGGCAAATTACTGTTCAAACGCGGCAAGGCCAGCGAGGCTCAGGCGATTTACGAGCGGGCAATGATTGCTTTCCCGATGATCCCGACGCTCTACGATGGTCTGGCTGATGTATTGGTTGCCCGTGGTGACGCCCGACGCGCTCAAAGCGTGCTCGAGGATGCCGTGCGTTTATCGCCATTGGCTGTGCGTCGGCAAAGGTTGCTGGGCAAGCTGGCGATGGGTAACGATGATTTTGAAAGCGCCTCCAAGGCTTATCGTCATGCCGTGTCCCAAGGGCAGTATTCTCGCTTCAAGGATCCAGAGAGCAACCTCGGCCTGGCACAAGCACTGATCAGCAAGAATGGTGATAAGGGCCTGGATGCCAGGGCCCGGGTGGAGATCAACCAGACGCTGGGTGAAGTCGCTAAGGAATACGGCAACGATCAGGGGCTGCAATTGCGCACTCGTCTGATGAAAGCAACCAGCCTGCAGCAGTCGGATCCTGAGGCCGCTGCGAAGCTGACCGAGCAGGCGTTGGAAGTTCTTAAGGGGATGGAGAACTTTCTGGGTGCCGACGCGGCACTGGCGGTTGCCGCCCAGCTTCAGCGCTTGGGTCATGAGGACGCTGGAGCAGGGGTATTGAAAAACTGCGCAGAAATCTACGGCGATGACCCCGCAGTCATGCAGGGCATCTCCCGTCTGACCGACGATCCGGCGATCCTTGGTGCGGGCAAGGCCGCCGCTGACCTCAACCTTCAAGGCGTACGCAGTTACAAGGCCGGTAATCTCGCCGAAGCGCAGGATTTCTTCCGTCGCGCGTTGGCGTTGCAATCGAAGAACATCAGTATCGCGCTGAACATGGTGCAATCGTTGTTGCCAGCGAAGGGCGTGGCTCCAGATGCTGCACGGCTTGAAGAATGTCGAGTGTGCCTGAACATGATCGGCATGATGCCTGACACGGATCCCCGTTATGAGCGTTATCAGAAGTTGCAGAGCAGGGCGTTTGGCGCATGAGTACTACCGATGAGGGCCTCGACTTCTCGATGGTGATCGCCTCCATCGTGCATGACATGAAGAACTCCCTGGCGACGTTGATGCACGCTCACAGTCAGTGGCTGATGCGGCTGCCCGACGTGCAGCAAGGCACCCCCGAGCATGGGGCGATCGAGTACGAGTTCGCCCACCTCAACGGGATGCTGGTGCAACTGCTCGGGCTGTACAAGCTGGGCGTCAATCAGTTGCCCCTGCGCCCTGACTATCATGAACTCGATGATTTCATCGAAGCACAACTGGCGTGCCATCAGGATGTCTTGAACAGTCATGGGATCGTCGCGAGTTACGAACTCGAGGGCGTTAATGTGCTCGGCTTCTTCGACCGTGAACTCATAGGCTCGGTGGTGGCGAACATTATTATCAATGCCATCCGCTATGCGCGCCATGCGGTATTGATCAGCGCCCACGAGGAGGGCGATCAACTCGTATTGACGATCAATGACGACGGCCCCGGGTATCCAGCACAGATGATCGAACGTCAGTCAGACTATGTGCAGGGCATCAATCAAAGCAGCGGCAGCACGGGTCTGGGCCTCTATTTCGCTGCGCACATTGCCAAACGGCATGAGCGCAATGGCGTGCATGGGCATATCGAACTGGCCAACGGCGGCAAGTTGGGCGGCGGTCAATTCATTATTTATCTTCCTTGAGTGCCACCGCAATGAAATGACGCGACACGACCCTTGCGGGGTTATTCAGTCGCGTTCCCGTTGTCGGTCGCTTGCTCATCATGTTTGTCGTCCAGGAGCGGTTGCTCGCCTGGCGAGGGAAGGTCTTGGGGTATCGGTTCCAATTCGACTGGCGGCGTAAAGGTTTTGACGAGGCTTCCCTCGATATGTCCTGACAAGTGATAAACCCCTGCCATTACCCCGGTGGTGGGATTGTCCATCAAACTGCGTCGTTCATCATCCAGGGCGACGTTCAGGATTACCCGAAGCTGCTCCACCATTTCGGACCGTTCGCTCTCGTGCGCCATGGCGCCGAAACCCGACACAGCAAGGGAAATCATCGTGCCTGCTACCCGGCCAACCGCCGCTGCGACAGCGCTTGCGACACCTCGGGTGGGGAGCGTGGCCTCCAGTTTTTCGCTGGTCCGTTTTGCCACTGACGATATGCTTGCGTCCGATGGCCCGGCTCCCACATCCCGTGCGGTAGTGTGGATCTGATTGACCAGGGCCACATACGCCGGCAGCTTGGCGACAGGATCGGTGTGGATGATCTGGTAGAGCGAAGCGTTGCGTGCGGGAGGTGGCGCCAGCGCGATTGCTGGAATGTCTTTGAGTCGCCGGTCGAATTGGTCTAGAGGTACACCGTAGCGTGGCGCAATGCCCTGAAGTTGCGTGCCGAGGAGCTGGACGTACAGTTTTGTCGCCTGCTCCATGACTACGCCGGGATTGATCTGTTTGGCGACAGGGCCCAGCACGCGATCGTGGTATTGCTCCTGCAGATAGTTAGCCATTCGTTTGGCCGGATCTGTCTCTTTCCCTGTGCTCACCTTGTACCAGGCCACCTTGAGCGTCAGCCATTGCTGGGTCCAGTAGCCGGTAAACCACGGAATGAAGTCTGCCTCGGTGCGCTGGTAGGCGAGGTCCCTCCAGTTCGCCATGGAGCGGCGCGCATAGTCCTTGACCGATTCTTTCGCAGCCACCGACGCCGTGACAATATCCCAGTCGACCTGCCGCCAGGTATCCTCCGAAACCAGAACCGGCGGGGTCTGGTCGGGGGCGCGATCTTTCGTGGCGCACCCTGCCAACGCCATCATCAAGGCGACGATCAAGGCGACGATCAAGGAACGCAGGTTCAAGGTCGCAGTCCTCTAAATAGATTCGACCGCGTTGATTCACCCGGCATCGGATGAGCTTCAAGCAAACACTCCACGCCTTTTTTGCATCGCAAGCTTCAGTGCGCGGCTATCCTTCTGACACACGGTGTGGGGGGCTTTTGCTGCTTTGTCCTTTCCTCATCGGAAGGGGGCGTTCAGCGCCTCAGATCATGGTCTTTTGAGTATAGGTGGTGAAAAGGAGGGCAAGAAAACCCAGCGATCCCATGAGTTCGCGCCGTTCCATGCGAGGCCGGGGTAAGATGACGAAACTGCTCATTGGCCTTTAGCTGCCGCTTTCTCTGTTGTGGTGAAGGCGCTCGAACCCGGAGGGTCTCACCGCAACGTTTGCTTTTCAGTCCGGTCGCCGGAGAAAATACTCGTAACGCGCGACTGTATTTGGCACTCACCCTCCTGATGCCACTGACCCTGACGGGGTCGGTGGCATCGCTCTCAGGAACCTAGAATGGCCCCAAGACATGTAATTAACGCTTCGGTAAGCCCAAGGGGCAGCCTGGAGACTCTGTCCCAACGCGAAGTACAGCAACTGAGCGAAGCCGGGGCAGGCAGCATCTACAAACTGTTCCGCCAGTGCGCCCTGGCAATCCTCAACACAGGCGCCCACATAGATAACGCCAAGACTATTCTTGAGGCCTACCAGAGCTTCGAGGTGCGCATTCACCAGCAGGATCGTGGCGTGCGCCTCGAACTGCTCAACGCGCCGGCGGATGCCTTCGTCGACGGCGAGATGATCGCCAGCACCCGCGAAATGCTGTTCAGCGCCCTGCGCGACATCGTCTATACCGAGAGTGAGCTGGACAGCCAGCGCATCGACCTGAGCAGCTCCCAGGGGATTACTGATTACGTCTTCCACCTGCTGCGCAACGCTCGCACCCTGCGTCCTGGTCTGGAACCGAAGATGGTGGTGTGTTGGGGCGGCCATTCGATCAACACCGAGGAATACAAGTACACCAAGAAGGTCGGCCACGAACTGGGCCTGCGCAGCCTGGACATCTGCACCGGTTGCGGTCCTGGCGTAATGAAAGGGCCGATGAAGGGCGCCACCATTGCTCACGCCAAGCAGCGAATCATTGGCGGCCGCTACCTGGGCCTGACCGAACCGGGAATCATCGCTGCCGAGGCGCCTAACCCGATTGTCAACGAGCTGGTGATCCTTCCTGACATAGAAAAACGCCTTGAGGCCTTCGTGCGCGTCGGTCACGGCGTGATCATTTTTCCAGGCGGCGCCGGCACAGCCGAGGAGTTCCTCTACCTGCTCGGGATCCTGATGCACCCTGACAACAAGGACCTGCCGCTCCCTGTCATCCTGACCGGGCCAAAGAGTGCCGCGCCCTACCTGCATCAGTTGCACGCGTTCGTCGGCGCTACGCTGGGGGAGGTCGCGCAGACGCGTTACGAGATCATCATCGATGACCCCGTTCAAGTGGCAAGGCAAATGACAGCGGGGCTAAAAGCGGTTAAGCAGTTCCGCCGAGACCGGAATGACGCCTTCCATTTCAACTGGATGCTAAGGATCGAGGAAGGCTTTCAGCGCCCGTTCGACCCCACCCACGCCAACATGGCCAGCCTCAAGCTGAGTCTTGACCTGCCTCCTCATGAGCTGGCGGCCAATCTGCGGCGTGCCTTTTCCGGCATCGTTGCGGGCAATGTGAAAGACAAGGGCATTCGCCTGATCGAGCAGCATGGCCCTTACCAGATCCGTGGCGACGCGGCGGTGATGCAGCCTCTGGACCGCTTGTTGAAATCGTTCGTCGAGCAGCACCGCATGAAGCTGCCAGGCGGCGCAGCCTATGTGCCTTGTTATCAGGTGGTCACGTAAAAACCGGATGTGACCTGTCCGTAGTGACTGTCTGGGCGTCAAGAACAGCCTGAAAGGCTCGGGGCTGTCATTGCTCCGGGCCTGGCCCCAACGCTCAGGTATCAACGTGTCGTTGGGGCGATGGCTGTATCGCGAGGGTGTTACTTCGCCTTCGCCACACTGGCTTTCTTCGCCGCCGCAAGCCAGGCAGGATCCAGTCGATGCTGGTCGGTATCAATGCCGAGAGCTTCCATGCGCGCCTTGTGCAGGTCGGCCTCTCGCACCGTCTGGCTTGCAGCGCCGGAGTTGCCATCCAACTGGTGCATCTGCGTGAGCCCCAGGTGATAAAAGCGCAGCAGTTTCATGGCCGTCGGGTCACTGGCCTGTACGCCCTCGGTGACGTAATGCATGACGTTGGTAATGCTCATTAGGCTGCGTTTCAGCTGCCAGCCATAAACGGCCGGTGCCATCCATGCCTGCGACCAGAACTGGAACCGCACCACTGTCACGGTCAGTGCCAACGCGGCAATAACGCCCGCCGCATTCAAGCGAAAATTATCGCCACCGGGTTCGCCAAACAGCTTCACGGCAACGCTGGACAGCACCATGGACAGCAGCGCAAAGATCACAATAATGATCAGCGTACTGCGTCGTGTTTGCCGTCGATAGGTTTCAGGATTGAATTGCTTGATCTCAAACATCACTGCTGCAGCGCCCCTTTGTTGAGTGGATAACAAGATTGCGGGGCATTATCGCCTGTAAGCGGTGGGCACAGACACGCTTAATGAGTCGGCCCACGTGTGTAGGTGCTTTTTCGGTCGAATACAGTCCTGAGCAGGGGCCTTTCTCACTGGGCGTGAGGACCCGTTCGGCCCTGATCTTTTGCCGTATTAAAAACCACGACCGTTTGAACCCGGCCTTGGCTCCAGTCGACGTCGAGTACCAGTTCATGACGACCGGCAGCAGGGGAGATCCACACTTCGCGCCCCCGCCCTACAACCTTGTCGTCGAGCATCCAGGTGAGTCGCTCATCGGACAGTGGATACCCTGCGGAGTCGGTCGCATTGCCCGACGCCTGTATCGGTTGATCGGCTCGCAGCATCTGCCCGTTCTGCGGGTAAAGAATCGCCACCTCAGGCGCACGTTCGGGCAAGTCGACGACCAGTGCTGGCGATTGTGCGGTGAAAAATCCATCATGTCCGAGTAAGCGCAACTGGACCTGTCCTGCGGGTAAACCGGTCAGCGGCAGCTCAGCTTCACCACCCCGCAGGCCAACGGCCAAGCCGTGCCATCGCTCGCCTTTATCGACAGTCCATTGCACCCAGACGTCGACATCGCTTTCGGCGTCGACCTGCCACCTCAGCGCCAGTTGCTGTGTCGATGTCACGTCGGCTGTGGCGCTGACGAACTGCGGAGGACGCGCAGGCGCCTGGCGTGTCCAGATGTGCTCTGCCGGACCTGCGATGCGCAGCGATGAGCCGGGCGCCCTGTCAGGCAGGTAGACTTTGAACATGAACGGTGGGCGGTCGGGGTCTTGGTTAGGGTGTCCGTGGCCTTGGCAACAGCCGCATCCACCCTGGAAGTCGGAGCGCACCAGCGATCCACTTGCAATCACGTGGCCCTGCTCGTCCATGAGTTGCGCAACCCAGCGGGTCTGCACGCCCGTGGGCAACGCGGTTACAGGGATACGTGCGACAGATTGAACCTGGATCTCACCGTTTTCCTCGACATGACCCACGATGGAAATGACCGGATTCATCGTTCGACCCTGCAGTTCGTCCTGTAGCCATGGTGGATCGGGCCACCAGAGGTGCTCGACGTCAAAAGCCCTTTCCAAAGGGTAATCATCGAAAATCGAACGCTCTCTCAACCACCGGGGCTCAAGTCGCGGGTGCTGAAGCAAGCGGTCGTGTTGGTACAGCGACATCCAGCGTGGATTGCAATAGGACATGTAGTCCCGCGCCGTCGTCGGGTCGTATACCGCGCCGTTGCGAATATCGAGCCCGAATTCGCCAATGGACGCCGAGGCATAGGGTTCGTAAGTGGGGTAGTTTGGATCGGTCGCACCCGCCGCACCGCACGGGGTGTGCTGGAAACCATAGCCATGGCCGATTTCATGCAGGAACGTCAGTTGATTACCCACGGCTCCGGCGCCCAGGCCATCCTGTCCACAACCTGGCACGTTGAGCGGGATGCCAGCGGGAAGTAACCCGTAATACACAACGTCCGCGCGGTTGCCATCGTTGTCTCGCAGCAGCGCAAGCCAGTTGAGCAGGGTGCCCCAATTGGTTGAACAGCCTCC
The DNA here is from genome assembly GCF_900095225.1 of Pseudomonas sp. UMAB-08. Lineage (GTDB taxonomy): Bacteria > Pseudomonadota > Gammaproteobacteria > Pseudomonadales > Pseudomonadaceae > Aquipseudomonas. The sequence goes on along the minus strand of NZ_LT607423.1, from coordinate 154,486 downwards.
CGGCCCGGAGCGCGCGTCGTCCAGTGGGGTTGCCCAGTTCAAGGTGCCGCAACTGGCGAACGATCCGGTGGCCTGCACGGGCATGGCAGCGAACGCCATCGATGCATTGGTTTGCAAATCCGCGAGTGTCGGCGCGGGAAGCGTGAGTTGGGTAATGGCCGGTTGACCGGGTGCGGGTGTATTGGCGGAACTGGGGCCGTTGTACGCGACGAGAATCGCACGCACACGCAGGGTCTGAACCAGGTTCGTATTGATGATAACGCTGCTGTCTGAACCTTCAATGCCTTGCAGGCGCGCCGTCAGCCGTAACGTGCCATGACACTCCTGGGCAGGAATCAGAAAGTTCAAGGTACGGTTTATGTTGTTGCGCTCGGTCGCGTAATCAACGGTTTGCTCAGCCGTGACAGTCGCCGCACCTTGAGCGGCGTAAGTCGCGACGGCGTCATAGTTCAAGGCGTGGTTACGGCGCGCTAGGTCCAGCGAACCAGTGACATTGGCAACGGCGCTTAATAACCCGGAACGTACATAAACCCGAACCCAGGCGGCTTTGTACGCCACCAACTGGACCGCGTTATCCGGTCCACGGTCGGCGCTGTCGGTTAAGTGTTCGGCAGCTCGGTAATACTGGATCGACTGTGTCACTTCAATGCCGTTAACGCGGGCGCGCCAAAGACGATAGCGATCAATAAAGGACTCTTGCCACCAGCGCGAGGCCCCTGCGCGAATCTGATCAAGGAGAGTGGGTCGCACAGTCTGCTCCCTTCGTTATTCAATAGATGAAAAACAAGGCGTGCATGGTGTTGCTGTTAGATGGCGTGCGCAGTGGAGTATAGGAGGGGCCCTGAAAAACACGGCTCATTCTGTCGGATTAGTGCGGGCACCTTTTTAGAGTCGCAGGTGTATTGATTCATCGTGGAGAGCGTTTTCGCGGCCCAACGAGCAACCGTCAGATCTTCCATTTACCTGCGGTGTTCGCCAGTTGCTGGCGCAGGTCGTCGACGGTGGCGGCAAGTTGCAGGGTCAACAGTCGGTAGCCGTCCAGCGCCGAGTAGACTGGGGCACTCAACGCGGCCGTATTGTCGTGCCCGCCGACAGGGCGCTCGATCCTCTCCGAGACACCGGTTTGCAGTGCGCGCGCCATCGCAATCAGCTGTACGCGTATCTGTTTGTGTTCGGCTTTGAGGGACAGTTGCAACAAGGCCATGGCCTGTTCGTCGTTGGCGGCGGGCCGGGTGTTGGCGAGGATCTCCAGGGTGCTGATGCACAGCCGCAGATTGCGCTGGATGGCGTCGAGTTTATGGAGTGATATCCGCACCTCCTTGGACACGGATGGCATCAACGAACGCAGTTGCACCATGGCGCCGGTCAGGCGGTTCATCAGCTTGAGGTAGTCGTCGTCGCTGACCGATTGGCCACTGATGATGCGGCTGTGGATCGCGGCACAATCACGCAGTGCGCTCGCCAGGTTGTAGCGCCAGGAAAACACCGCATACAGCGGCAGGGCGAAGGAGAACGCCAAGGCCAGGACGATGCCGATGAGAATATCGACGGTGCGCCAAAGGCCATCAGATATCGGGTTATCGCCATGACCGGCGACGATGAACACGGTGATCGCCGACAGCAGCGCCGTGTAGCCGCCTTTGCCGATCGCGTGATAAGCAAAAAAGCCGCACACCGTGGACATGCCCAGGTACGTGAGCAACGGTATGCCCAAGTACGCTTGCTGGGCGACCAGCAACAGGCCGACGGCGGCACCGATCAGCGTGCCATAGGCCCGTTCCGCCGCTTTTTTGCCGATATTGCCGTGGTGTTGCAGCCCGCCGATCACCACCAGCATGGTGACCGAGGCCCATTCCCCGTGGGGCAGGTTGATGCCGGTGGTCAACAAGATCGACGCGAGCAACCCCAGCGATACGCGCACAGCGTGGATAAGCCGGGCGTTGCGGTAGCGTCGATAGGGATCCAGCAGCGGTCGCAGGAGTTTGCGTAAAAGCGGAGGGAGTCGCGATGATCGGAGGTCATACATCGGTTCAATGATGCTCTTGGTCTGTGGGTCGAGGCCGTTCAGTCATGGGCTGTCCGGCAGCTCGAACCCTATGATCAACAGATTCTAGGCAACTGCTCTCCGGTCAGCCAGTCTACTATCCTGCGCCCACCGAAGCGGGTCTGCATTTGCACGAAACCGTGCGAGTCATCCAACACGGTGCCGATGCGCACCGCGTCTTTCCCCAGGGGGTGCTGGCGCATGGCGTGCAGCAGCGGTTCAGCGTCGGCCTCGGAGCAGATGGCGACCAATTTGCCTTCGTTGGCGATGTACAGCGGGTCGAGGCCTAGCAGTTCGCACGCGGCTTCGACCTGTGGCAGCACCGGGATCATGGCTTCGTCGAGGAGCATGCCAACCCCGGATTGACCGGCAATCTCGTTCAGCGTTGTCGCGAGGCCACCACGTGTCGGGTCGCGGAGCACGCGCACACCGGGAGCGGTCGCGAGCATATGGGCAACCAGTTCGTGCAGGGCGATGCTGTCGGAGAGGATCTCGGTGTCGAATTCCAGCGCCTCGCGCTTGGACATGATTGCCACGCCGTGTTCGCCAATGCTCCCGGACAGCAAAATGGCATCGCCAGGGCGAGCTCGGTGGCCGCCGGTATTCACCCCGGCTGCGACCACACCTATTCCGGTGGTGCTGATGAACACGCCGTCGCCCTTGCCGCGCTCGACCACCTTGGTGTCGCCGGTGACGATGGGTACGCCCGCCTCGCGGGAGGCGCGGGCCATGGACTCGACGATGCGTTTCAGGTCTGCGAGTGGGAAACCTTCCTCAATAATGAAGCTGGCGGCGAGGTACAGCGGCCGCGCACCGGTCATGGCGACGTCGTTGACGGTGCCGTGCACGGACAGGCTGCCGATGTCGCCGCCGGGGAAGAACAGCGGCGAAACCACATGCGCGTCCGTCGCCATAACCATGCGTTCGCCGGGGGCGAGTTCGGGAGTGAAGACCGCGCCGTCGTTGCCCTCGCGCAGCCAGGCGTTGTCGAAGGCGGCGACGAACAGTTCTTCGATCAATTGCGCCGAAGCACGGCCGCCAGCGCCGTGACTCATGTCGATGCGTCCGTCTCGCAGGTTCAGGGGGCGGACATAGCCGCGCTTGACGGGGGAACCAGCGTTCATAAAGCCACTACCTCAATGTCTTTGTAGCGCCCGTAGGCGTAATGCGCGGCGCAAGCGCCTTCGTTGGACACCATGCACGAACCCATTGGATTTTCGGGCGTACACACGGTGCCGAACAGGCGGCAATCCGTGGGCTTTTTCTGCCCCCGGAGGATGGCGCCACATTCGCAGGCCTTGTGATCCGGCACTGCCTGGTACTCCAGGTCGAAGCGCACTTCGGCGTCGTAGCGGGCGAAAGCCGGGCGAATGCGCAGGGCGCTGAGGGGGACTTCACCGAGCCCGCGCCATTCGAAGCTGGGGCGTAACTCGAAGACCTCGTCCATCAATGCCTGGGCGCCCGTATTGCCATAGCGTCCGACAGCGCGGATGAATTCGTTCTCGACTTCGGCCCGACCTTCATTGACCTGGCGCACCAGCATCAAGATCGCCTGCATCACGTCCAGCGGCTCGAAACCGGCGATGACCACTGGCTTGTGGTATTGGCGGGCGAAGGCTTCGTAAGGCGCCGATCCGATGACGATGCTGACATGCGCCGGGCCGACAAAACCATCCAGTTCCACCGCCGACGCGGCGTCCTTTTCCGGCGCGGCGAGGATGTGCGAAATCGCAGCCGGAGTCAGGACATGGCAGCAGAGCACGCTGAAATTATCCAGGCCGCGTGCCGCCGCTTCGCGAATAATCAGTGCCGTGGGCGGTGTGGTGGTTTCGAAACCGATGGCGAAGAACACCACCTGCCGTTCCGGGTTCGCTTCGGCGATTTTCAGTGCGTCCAGCGGCGAATAAATCATGCGGATGTCGGCGCCATGGGCCTTTGCGCGGAGCAAGGAAAGCCCTTCAGACGCAGGCACGCGCAAGGTGTCGCCGTAGCTGCACAGGATTGCTCCGTGTTCCAGGGCCAGCTTCACCGCCAGGTCGATGCGTCCAATCGGCAGCACGCAGACCGGGCAGCCGGGACCGTGGATCATGCGCACGTTGTCGGGCAGCAGCTCGCTGACCCCATAGCGGGATATCGCATGGGTGTGGCCGCCGCAGAACTCCATGAAACGGTAAGAGCGGTCGGGATGGGCTTCTTCGCGGATGCGTGCGGCGATGCGTTGAGCCAGCTCGCCGTCGCGGTATTCATCGATGTACTTCATGAGGCTTCCCGTTGCGTGCGGTTCAACTCGTCGAACATGTCCAGCGTGCGCTGGGCTTCTTCTGGATCAATCAGGCCCAAGGCATAGCCGACGTGGATAACCACGTAATCGCCAACCTGTGCCTCGGGCACTAGCGCTATAGAGATTTCTTTGCGGATGCCGCCGAGATCGACCAGCGCGGTGTCGCCACTGCGCAGTTCGACCACACGGGCGGGAATAGCTAGGCACATGACAGGGGTTCCTCCAGCGGCAACGCCGCTTGGCTTTCAAGTTCGGGCCAGTGGGCGGCGATCCAGCCTTGGCCGAGGGCCAGTCCGGCATCGCCGCAGGACACGCTCTGTGCGCTGAAGACCGGCACGCCGTGGGTGCCGAGCAGGTGGCTGAGGCGCGCACTGAGCAGTCGGTTGGCGAAGCAGCCACCGCCGAGCAGTACCGGCAGTTTTGCGGGCTGTTGCAGCACCCAGTCGGTCAGGGCCGCCGCGAGTGTCAGGTGGAACAGTGCGGCACCTTCGGCGCTACGGCCATGATCGGCCAGATCGAATAGACGTGTGAGCAGCGGCCGTAGATCAAGCACGCCGTCAGCGCGGATGCGCCACAGGCCTTCGACCGTTGGCTCGGCATTCGCTGCCAGATAGTCGCTGGCCAGACGTTCCAGGGCAATGGCGGCTTCTGCCTCGGCTTGCTGGCGCACACTGATCCCGAGAATACCGGCGGCGGCATCGAACCAGCGTCCCGCGCCACTGCTGGGTGGGCAGTTGAGGTTACGGCGGAGCATGCCTGCAACGGTGCCAGCACTTTGCTCGCCGACCAGCGCGCCGAGGCGAGTGATGATTTCTTCATTGCGGCCCAGTAGATGCAGCGCGGCTGCGGCCAGACGCCAAGGCTCACGGGCGGCAATGTCGCCGCCCGGCAGTGGCAGTGGCAGCAGATGCCCGAGTCGGCGCCAGGCGTCGGGCGCGACCCATAGCAACTCACCCCCCCATGCCGCGCCGTCACTGCCGAGGCCGACGCCGTCCAGCGCCAGACCCAGCACCGGGCCGTCGAGCCCATGTTCGGCCATGAGTGCGCCGATATGCGCATGGTGGTGCTGGACCGCCAGCGCGGGCACGTCCAGCCGAGCGGCCAGGCTCACGGCCAGTTGGGAACTGTAGAAGTCCGGGTGCAGGTCATGGGCGATAGCCTGCGGGGTAGCGTCGGCATGCGCGAGCAAACGTTCCAGCGAGGCTTCGAGGTCCAGACAACTTTGTGGATCGCCCAAATCGCCATGCACCGGCGACCACAGCACTTGATCGCGTTGCAGCAGACAGGCTGCGTTTTTCAGCCAGGCACCGCAGGCCAGTACGGGCGGCCAGACATTAGCATTGGGGAGTTTCTGGCTATGCACGTCAGGCCTCCTTGACCGGCGCCTTCAGCGCTGCCAGTTCGGCTTCGAGTGCGGCGATGCGTGCGGCCTTGCGATCACTCTCCGGCGCACCGGCCAGCAGCCAGTCGAGCCAGGCGTCCAGGCCGGTGCCGTCACGGGCACTGAGCTGAATGATCTGCAACTGCGGATTGACCTGGTGGGCATAGTCCAGGCAGCGCTGCACGTCGAAGTCCAGATGAGGCAGCAGGTCGATCTTGTTGAGGATCATCAGCTTTGCAGCGGCGAACATGTCCGGGTATTTGAGCGGCTTGTCCTCGCCCTCGGTGACCGACAGGATCGCCACTTTACCGGCCTCGCCGAGGTCCCAAATTGCCGGGCACACCAGGTTGCCGACATTCTCGATGAACAGAATGCCCGCCGGTTCGCCTGCGCCTTGAGCGTGATGATCGTGGGCGGCGTGGTGATGATGGTTGGAGAGCAGCGGGGCCTTTGGGTGGTGATGTCCATGCCCTGCGGCATGCAGTGCGTCGTGCAGTGGCAGGCGCGCGTAGGCCTCGGTGATCATCCGTGCGTCCAGGTGGCAACCCTTGCCGGTGTTGATCTGGATCGCAGGAACCCCCGTAGCGCGAATGCGCTCGGCGTCGTTGCGGGTCTGCTGGTCGCCTTCAATCACCGCAATTGGCAGTCCGGCGCGGCGCTCGCGCAGGGCAAGGAGGGTGGCACACAACAGGGTGGTTTTACCGGAGCCGGGGCTGGACACCAGATTGAGGGCCAGCACGCCGTGGGCGATGAAATTCTCTCGGTTACGCGCGGCATGGCGGTCGTTCTCGCCGAGCACATCTTGCTCGATGCGGATCGTCCTTGCCTGGCTCAAACCGGGTACCGAGACCCGCGCTTCGCCCGCGCCGTAATGCAGATCGCCCGTGGCGTCGACCCGCACGTCGCTATCGGTGGTTGACTCGTTGCTTGGGTGTTGCTCGTGTGAATGGCCGGTACCGCAGCCGCAAACGACACACATGGCGTTCCTCCAGATTTCAAATCAGAAATCAACTATCAGTGATCCTCGACCTGCAGGTCGAGGATGCGTAATTCGGTGCCGCCGGTAGGTTGCAGCCAGAAACCGCCACAGGTCGGGCACGGTGCGCCGCGCTCGACCAATGGCACAGTGGCGGCGCAATCCAGGCACCAGGCCTGACCGTGCGGCTCCTCGATGTCGATCTGCGCACCGGCCAGCAAGGTGCCCGGTGCCAGTGCCTCCAGGGCGAAACGCAACGCGTGTACCTCGACCCCTGCCAACTTTCCGGCTTCCAGGCGCAAACGGCTGACGCGCACGAACGGATCAGCGGCAGCCGCTGCTTCCACGGCGCTGAGAATGCCGCCCGCCAGACTCAGTTCATGCATGACTTGATTGTCCTTGGTGGTTGTCTTTGTCTGTTTCCAGCGCTGTTTTCGGGCCTGTTTCCAGCGTAAAAGCGATGCAGGGATCGAAGGCCGCCATCAACAGTTCAGCCTGGCGCTGGCTGCGTGGATCGGCGCTCGACAGCGATGACAGCGCCAGGGCCAGAACGCCCTGCGGATGAAGATTCCACTCGGTGGGGGCGACGATCTGATAGTCGGCTATCAGCACGTTGCTGCCGCTACGTTCCAGACATACCCGATGCAGCAACAGACCGCGAGCGGTTTCGCTCCAGGCCAGGGCTTCGTCCTGACCCAATGCCATCACCCCGAGCGCCGGTGGGCGAGCATCGGGCAGAGACAGTCGTGCCAGCTCGGCGACCCGCGCACCCAGCCTCAGCCAGGCGCTGGTGTAGCGTTCCGGATGTGTTTCGCCGAACCGGGTCCAACTGCCGGTTTCGCACGGCTGGCCATTCAGCTCAGGGCGCAGGGCGAAGTCGGTGGAACGGCGCAGGTGATCGGCCACGGCGTGCAGCGCCGGCGTATCGGTGATCAGTTGCAGTGCATGCACCGGCAATTGCAAGGCGTCTGCGTCTTTGCGGCAGTTGGCAAGCATGCGGCTCAGCCAGTGTTCGTTGCGCTCGGTCCATTCCAGCAAGGCGTGATGAGGGTCGTCTTCCCACTGCTGTAGCCAGGCGCGTATCGGGCCGCCAAGCCAGAAAGTCATGGCCGTTTCGGGTGCCTGATCCCACGCGCGCAGTTCCCCTGGAGAGGGGCGCGGAGCGCCTGGGTCGAGCAGCGGCGGCCAGTCCAGCAAGACGCGTCGCAAGTGTTCACGGCGAGTTTCTGCCAGCAACGCCTGGCTGGCGGCTACGTGGGTGTTCGTCTGGCCCTGCAATGCTGCGCTGATGGCCAGTTGTGCAGTCAAACGATGGGCCTGACCGCACAGGCTGTAGAGCAGAGGCAGTCGTTGGGCTGCGGCCTCGGGTGGCTGGCCTCGCAACAGCCGGGCGGCGAGCAATGGCCGACTGCCAATGATCGCCGGTTGCTGACCGGGGCGCACTCTCAGCGATCCGCCAAGTTGCGAAAAACTGCTTGAGGCATTCATTCCGGGGCACCCGGCCGACGCCCGAAGAGCAGGGCGCGGCGACTGAGCGCCGGCTGTTGCGGCTCTTCCTCTTTGGGGGGATCGCGCAACAGAGTAAGCACCTGTTCGGCGGTAGCGCGGGCCGCCGCTTGATCGGCGAACTCGAACATCGGGGAAAACAACGAACAGCTTTGGTAAGCCCCGAACGCCTCGTCGACTGCGCCTATGAATGTCAGACGCTGTCCACCGAAAAAGTGTTCACGGGAGGCCCCTTGGGCCAGCGGCGCACTCAGGGCTGGCGCCAGCCACATCAGGTTCATGAACCAGGGCGTGATCAGAATGCCGAGTACGCCAGAGCTCGCATCTTCACCGGCAACCTGCACGGCGAAGCCTACCGCCTCGACGTCCAGCCTTGGGTTGAGAAAGGGCAGGCCGCGCATGCGGGTGTCGGCGATATCTCTAAAGTGGGCAGCCAGTTCCTCACCCTGAAGCGTCGGGGAGGCTGGCGATTCAGACGGCGTCATTGAGCACCATGAACTGCTCGGCGGCGCCGTCGCAGTTCGGGCAGCACCAATGGTCCGGCAGCGCTGAAAACGGCGTGCCAGGCTCGATTTGCCAGACGGGGTCGCCTTCGCTCGGGTCGTACACCCACCAGCAGATTTTGCACTCCAGGCGGGTGGCATCGCTGATGCGGGCTGAGTCGCCCCTGTAGCTGCCTTCAAAGCTGGGTCTGTCGCTCATGTCACTGTCCTTCGAACCATTGAATGACATCCTCGAAACGTTCCAGCGAATCGCTGAGGTCTTCCGGCGCAGCACAAATCACTTCTGGCAAGTCGGTGATCTCAATGGTGTCGAGGATTTGTGCGTCCTGGGAATTGAAATAGGTGACGCGCCAGCAATTGTGCACCAGGGTGCTGCTGATCCGGCAATTGCCGTAACCGCGAGCCAGCGCCCGCACCGGGCCGACCGGCAAATAAGCGTCGAGGAAGGCAATGTCTTGTTCGGACAGCGGCAGCAGTGTCAGGTTGATCACGTGCGCGGGGCTACCGGTTTTCCAGCGCCGGGTCTGGTCTTCCACCTCGGTGAGAATCGCCGGAGCGTTCATCACGCCAGGCGGTAGTTGTGGCGGCAGGTCAAACGCAGCGGGTCGGGCCGCAGCATGGGCGGTAGTGCGCAGTTGCACAGGGGCGGCGCCGACTTCGACATAGTCGTGGCCCTCGCCGTAAATTCGCCAGACCCCGGCGAAGATCGATTCCTGGATGCGCAACGGAGGTTGCACGACAACGCGTACGCTGACTTCGCCCTCACCGAGCAGTTGATCGAGCAGCGTGCGGTCGCCAGCCTCAAGCCCACTGAGGTCGAGGCTCCGGGTCACTTCACCGCGATTGCAGGCGTGGAGCATTTGCAGCAGGTCTTGCAAGGCCTGACGGGCGCCGGGCAGCGTGTCCAGTTCTTCCGGTTCGGGCAGTATCGGGGCGCTGTGGGTGTACATACCTTGCGGCATGCTGATGTATTCGAGGACCTCGTCTTCCACTTGAGAGCCTGGGCCTAGATCGACCACCGGGATGTACATTTGCGGGGCCATGGGCGTTCCTCTATTCACTGGCAGCCGCCGGTAGCGCCGCTGGGCGTTTCGGCGAACAAGGGGATGCGGGCATTGCTCAGGTTCAAGGCCTTGTCGGCCAGACTGAGGTATTCGTCCCAGTCATGCATGCCGTCGATGGTAGTGACGTAGCCACCGTCGCGCAGCCAGACCAGGGTTGGCCAACGGCGCAGGGCGAAGCGTGCAGCGATGGCTTCTTCTTCGGCGCGATGGACCACGCCCAACCGCAGGGTGCAGCCATGGCGCCTGGCAACTTCCTGGCGCAGTTCGGGCAACACCACTGCCACATCCAGCGATTCAGGGTGGCGCACCGGGTCACCGCACAGCAGTAACAGGCAGTTACCGCCTTCAGCGAGCCAGGCGTCGAGGTTGTCGCTGCCAATCCAGGTGGCATCGAATTGCTCTACCAGACGGGTGATCAGTGGCGGGATAGCAGGGGTGACGGGAATGGGCGCCATGAAGGCGGCGGATTCACTCATGTGGGTTCCTTGAGGTTAGGCCGCGTAGGCGCAGCAACGGGGGGCATCTGGCCCAGCAGAGCGGCGAGCTGTTCGGTGCTCATCGCGGAGGGCAGACTGAATCCGGGCGCGCTGTCGGGCGCTGGCGGGGTGCCGTACATCGCGGCTTCGAGCATGGCGAGGGTCGAATCGATCTCCGCCGCCCGCTGTGCATCGAGGCGTTCGCGCGCCGCGTCGAGGAAGATCAGCAACCAGTCACCCACAGTGCAGGTATCGACCAGCACTGTATCGATGAGCCGTTCCTCGCCGTGGCGGTCCCGGCACAGCGCTGAGCCAGGGTTTACGGCAACCACTTGCATGGGCAGTCCGATGCACATATCAGGTGCGCCTGGCGAGGATGCGTTCGTCACCGATCCGGCAGGCGGTCTGCGCGGACGGACGTTCACCTTCGTAGCGTTGCAATTCCAGATGCGGCAGGGTCACGGCTTCGTCCCCGGTCAGCGGCGAAGCACGTTTGCGCGGCTCGGCACCCCAGGTTTCAAGCACCCGAACGGCTTCGTCCAGTGCGCCTTCCATGGCCGCCTTGACGCTGGGCCGCAAGCTGCCGCCATAGTCCATCATCTGCTCCGGCTGGCAACCAATCAGCAGGACTCGTTGAGGATAGTGAGCGGTCAGTTGGGCGAGCATCAGCACTTCCTGAAAGCCGGTCTGGTGCAGGCTGAGCTTCTTGATCCCGAGAAACTTGGGCACTTCGTCATCGGCGATGAATTTCAATTCGCCGGGGGCCAGGTTGTAATCGACGGCGTCGAAAATCAGCAGGTAATCAGCTTCCTGCACATGCTGGATCAGGTACAGGCCCTGGGTACCGCCATCGATCAGCGCGACGTTGTCGGCGAACTCATAGCGTTGTTGCAAGGCCTCGACACAGCGCACGCCGAAGCCTTCATCGGCCCACAGCAGGTTGCCGATTCCCAATACGGTGATGCGCGGACGGGGCGATTCTGAAGTGTTCATGTGCGACTCTGTCGGTGTGTTCATTTTTTGAAGGTCTTGTAGCCGGAGATCATCCCGCCGATCAGGCTGAGGCGACCGCTGATTTCTTCGCGCACAGCGGCGTACACATGCAGGATGATGAACACCACGATGACCCACATGCCCAAGTGATGCAGGGTGTGGACTTGTTGGGATTGCCCGAGCAGTGGCAGTACCCAGCCGAACATCCGTTCCTGCCATGAGCCCATTTGCGAACCTTCGCCGTATAGGGCGAAACCGGTCAGCACCATGAACAGTGAGCTCAGCAGGAAGACGAAAAACATCGCGAAGCGCGACAGTGGGTTGTGCCCGAATGTGGGCGCCGGGGTAGGCCCGATGAACAGGTAGTAGCGCAGCCAACTGAGGAAATCGGTCCAGTAGGCTTTGCTAAACACCGGAACCGAGAACAACTCGCGGGCGTGATGGTTGCCCACCAGCGCCCAATAGGCGCGGCCCAAGATGCCAATGGCAAACACATACCCTGCGCTGAAGTGCGCGAAGCGGATGTAGCCCATCAGGAAGTGCGCGCTGGCCTCGCCTGGCTGGGAGGGCAGCGGTGAGCCGATTAAATACCCGGTTACCGCCAGCACCAGAATGCAGGCGGCATTGATCCAATGCCACAGGCGCACCGGTGCCTCGTAAACGTACTCCGGCAGGCCCATGGGTGTTTCGGTCTGGAGGGTCATATCTTCACCTTTGGAAGGGCAGGTGCCTTGTCGCACCTGCCGGATGCCTTGATTACTCAGCTCACCTTGACGGTGCTCAGCTCTGCGCCGTCCTCGCTCATCACGTGGGTGGCGCAGGCCATACAAGGGTCGAAGGAGTGCAGGGTGCGCAGGATTTCCACCGGCTGATCAGGAATGGCCACGGGGGTGTTCATCAAGGCGGCTTCGAAAGCCCCAATCTGTCCCTTGGCGTCACGCGGGCTGCCGTTCCAGGTGCTCGGCACGACGCACTGATAGTTTTCGATGCGGCCGTCTTTGATGCGTATCCAGTGGCCCAGCGCGCCACGCGGTGCGGCGACGATGCCGACACCTTTGGCTTCGGACGGCCAGGTGGCAGGGTCCCATTTCTCGACGTTGGCGGTGGAGCGGTCACCGTTGCGGATGTTGGTCATCAGCTCGTTCCAGTCGTCGACCATCATCTCCGCACAGTATTCGGCCTCCAGCGCGCGGGTCAGGGTGCGGCCGATGGTGCTTGGCAGCAGTATTTTGGCGCTGTAGTCGGTCTCAGGCATGCCGAGGGTCTTGGGCAGGCTGTGGTTGACCGCCTGCAATGCGCCCTCAAGCTGCTCTTTGACCCGCTGGCAGTGCGGGTTGCCTTTGAGTGCGTGGGCATACCCCAGGATGTAGCGAGCCAGTGGCCCGACCTCCATGGCATGCCCGCGCCAGCGAGGCGATTTGACCCAAGAGTACTTCGCGCTTTCGTCGACTTCTTCGATGGCGGTGCGGGTGCCCTTGGTCTTCGCCCCCAGCTCGTAATTGGCCTCGGTGATGCCGTCCCACGGGTGCAGGCCTTTATCGTTGTCCGGGTAGTTGTACCAAGAGTGGGTGACGAACTCCTGCACTTGCTCCGGATCGCGAGGGTCAACCGGAAGGATCTCGTCCCAGTTGCCATTGAGAATCGCGCCGCCCGGCAGTTGGTTGGTGCTGTCGTCGTAATTGACCTTGGCGTAAGTGCCATAGTCCATCACGTTGGTCGCCGCCAGGCCGCCGCCATGAAGCCAGCCTTTCTGTTTGTAGATGGTGCCGATGGCCAACACATCCGGTACATAAACGTTGCGGCAGAAGGTCAGCGCTTCATCGATGCGGGCGCGGACGAAGTTCAGCCGTTCCATGTTCAGCGGGGCACCGGCGGCCAGGTCGCCGTCGATATTGATCGCGCAGGGCACGCCGCCCACCAGGTAGTTCGGGTGCGGGTTCTTGCCACCGAAAATGGTGTGGATCTTCACCCATTCTTTTTGCAGGTCGAGGGCTTCGAGGTAATGGGTGACCGCCATCAGGTTGGCTTCAGGCGGCAATTGGTAGGCAGGGTTGCCCCAATAACCATTCATGAACGGTCCGAGTTGGCCGCTTTCGAAAAACTTCTTCAGCCGATTCTGCACGTCGCGGAAATAGCCAGGCGACGACAACGGGTGAGACGGCGAGACCTGTTGCTGCAATTCCGAGGTGCGCTTGGGGTCGGCCTTGAGTGCGGACACCACGTCCACCCAGTCCAGCGCATGCAGGTGATAGAAGTGCACCGCGTGGTCATGGATCTGCAGGGTTTTGGCCATCATTTCGCGGATCAGGTGCGCGTTCGGCGGAATGCGGATGCCCAGAGCATCTTCGACCGAACGCACTGAGGCCAGCGCGTGGCAGCCTGTGCACACGCCACAGATGCGCTCGACGAAGGCCCAGGCGTCACGCGGGTCGCGGCCCTTGAGAATCACTTCGAGGCCGCGCCACATGGTGCCTGTGGAGACCGCGTTGCGAATGATGTTGTTGGCGTCGAGGTTGACCTCTACGCGCATGTGGCCTTCGATGCGAGTGACAGGGTCAACGACGATGCGTCGGCCAGTGTTGTTCAGGTCGAAACCCTGGGTCGAATAGTTGCTCATCGATGGTTATTCCTGTCTTGTCGCTGGGGCGTCATGCGGTGCAGTGGGCGTTTTGCCGTTGCTGGCGCGTTTGAGGGCGGTCACTGCGGCATGCGCAGTGACTGCAGCGCCGACCGTGACACCTGCGGCAAGGCCGATTTGATCGGCATTGGCCTCCACACCAAAAGCGTTGACGTCGGTCAGGTGCTGATAGAACGAACCTTTGTCCCAGAACCCTTCCTCGGAACAGCCAATACAGCCGTGCCCGGATTGAATCGGGAAGCTGGTGCCGCCGTTCCAGCGCACGGTCGAGCAAGCGTTGTAGGTGGTCGGGCCCTTGCAGCCAACTTTGTAAAGGCAGTAGCCCTTGCGTGCGGCGTCATCGTCCCAGGCCTCGACAAACTGACCGGCGTCGAAGTTCGGACGGCGATAGCACTTGTCGTGGATACGCTGGCTGTAAAACATTTTCGGCCGACCCTGACGATCCAGCTCAGGCAAGCGGTCGAAGGTCAGCATGTAGGTGATTACACCCGTCATGACTTCGGCAATCGGCGGACAGCCCGGTACTTTGATAATCGGTTTGTCGGTGATGACCTTGTGGATCGGCACCGCTTGGGTCGGGTTGGGTTTGGCCGCTTGCACGCAGCCCCAACTGGCGCAGGAGCCCCAGGAAATGATCGCCTTGGCATCGCGGGAAACACGCTTCAATTGTTCGATGAACGGCTTGCCGCCGATGATGCAGCTCATGCCGTCCTGATTCAGCGGCGGGTTGCCCTCAACGGCGAGGATGTAGTTGCCTTTGTATTTGGTCATGACCTCGTCGAGGATGGCTTCGGCCTGGTGCCCGGCAGCAGCCATCAGGGTGTCGTCATAATCGAGGGAGATCATCGACAGCACCACGTCCTTGGCCAGCGGGTGCGCGGAGCGGATGAACGACTCGGAACAGCAGGTGCATTCCAGGCCATGCAGCCAGAGCACCGGCGTGCGCGGCTTGTTCTCCATCGCCCAGGCGATTTTTGGCATGAACGCAGGGCCAAGCCCCAGTGACGTCGCGGTTAGGGAGCAGAACTTGAGAAAGCTCCGACGTGAGATGCCCTGTCTGCGCATCACTTCATAAAATGTTTCGGTCACCTGTTTTCTCCTCCCCAGGAATATTCTTCGAGTGGGGTTGCACGCCGCGTACTGAAAGTAATACCTGGTAACTACAAGACCTGTGCCATTTCGTCGCGGTCTTGCCGGGTAGCGCTTAATTTCATGTATGTGGTTGTTTTTTAAGGAGTTTTTATTCGTGTTCGGGCATTGCGCTTTAGGGTTGAACGCGCAGCGGTGGATACTTGGTTTCCACTGGTCTGCTTTACTGGTAACGGGCTGATCGGTGAGGGGCAGCGCTGTCGCTCAGACAGCGCTGCCCCTCACGCTCCGACCTGTTTGTCAGGCTGGGACCCGCTTTAAGCCGCGGGGTAATCCAGGTCCAGCCGGTCGTAGCCTTTAAGGCGGTAGAACAGCAGGGAGAGGGTCCACGTGAGGATGAAGAGTCCGATGATCAGGTAGCCGATCAAGCCGAAGTCGTCGTTCAGGGACGCGATAACGTCCCATGCGCCACCTTCAAGGCCCAGGCGCGAGGCAATCAGGTGCAGCACTTCCAGGCCACCCACCAGCAGCGCCACCAACACCGAGACCGAGGTGATGGTCAGGTTGTAGTAGAGCTTGCGCGCAGGTTTGATCAGCGCCCAGTGGTAGGCGCCGGTCATCATCACGCTGTCGGCGGTATCGACCAGCGCCATGCCTGCGGTGAACAGCGCGGGGAAGACCAGGATCGACCAGATGGGCAAGTCCTGCGAAGCCTGTGCCGCTGAAATGCCCAGCAAACCGATTTCCGTGGCGGTATCGAAGCCCAGGCCAAACAGAAAGCCCAGTGGGTAAAGGTGCCAGCTGCGGCTGATCAGGCCGAACAGTGGGCGTACCAGCCGCGCAATCAGGCCACCGCCCGCCAGCAGTGCATTCATCTCTTGTTCGCCGACCCGCTCGCCGCGCCGGACCCGGCGAAAAGCCAGGTACACCGAGCGCAGGATGATCAGGTTGATCAGCGCCACCAATAGCAGGAAGACGGCGGAAACCGAGGTGCCAATCAGGCCGCCGATACCGTGGAACGCTTCAATGTCCGCCTTGAACGTCGAGGCGGTCAGGGCGATGACCAAGGTCGCGAGGATCACGATGGTGCTGTGCCCCAGGGAAAAGAACAGGCCTACGGTGGCGGTCTGTTGACCCTCTTGAATCAGCTTGCGAGTGACGTTGTCGATGGCGGCGATATGGTCCGCATCGACGGCATGACGCAGGCCGAAGCTGTAGGCGAGGAACGCGGTGCCGAGCAGCAACGGGTAGTCGCGAAAGGCAATGAAGGCCCAGAGCCAGGCCATAAGATTGACGGCGAGCAGGCCGCCGAAAATCATCACCACGTGGCGCTTGAAGATCAAAGGTGCCACGCTTTTGGCGGTTCCGGCGGCGTTGGATACAGGCATGAGTACTCCGCAAGGAAGGGGGGGCAGGCTGGAAATCAAAGAGAATGTCATACAAACCCTGTGCCAGCCCCGTTCGACCGCGTAGCAGCCGTGTTTGTGTGGCGTGCGCTGGACACTGCTTTTGCACTGTTCGTGGGTAAATGGACACTCACTTTGCAGTGGCACTCGGCGCGTCTGCGCTTAGTCAGCGAACTGACTGGGGATGATCAGGGTGAACTCGGCCCCGCCTTGAGGATGATTGCCTGCGATCAGGCGGCCACCGCAGCGTTCGACAATGCTGTAGCTGATCGACAGCCCCAGGCCTGTGCCCTTGCCGACCGGCTTGGTGCTGAAGAAGGGATCGAACACTTGGGTCAGATGCTCTGCGGCAATGCCGCTGCCATTGTCGCGCAGGCGCAGGGTGACCCAGCCGGGCTCCTGTTCGACGCTTATCCACACTTCCGCTGTTTCGCGCTCGGCGGCCTGGGCGGCGTCGTAGGCGTTTTGCATCAGGTTCATCAGCACTTGCAGCAACTGTCCGCTGTTGCCGTGCACGCAGGGTGCACTGTCGGGGTGCCAGTGCACGCGCAGGTCCGGTGCGATGCCCCGGGTGATCCAGTGAATAGCTCGCTCGACCACTTCGTTCAGCGCAACCTCGCCCAGCGTCTCGCGATCCACCGCCGAAAAACGCTTCAGCGCGCTGACAATGTCGGCGGTCCGTTGCGCGCCTTCCAGAGTGCCCTCGATCAGCGACGGCAGGTCGGCCAGCAGTGGGTCGATGCGCAACTGTCGGCGCAGGGCTTCGCGTATCTCCCGTGGTTCGTCGGCGTTGACTGCCTCCAGATACTGCTCAAGACGCTCTCGGTAACCCCCCAGAACATGGGCATTGGCGAGCACGAAACTGATCGGGTTGTTCAGTTCGTGGGCGACCCCGGCGACCAGCCGACCGAGGGAGGCCATTTTCTCCGCATGCAGCAGTTGTTGCTGGGTGCGCTTAAGGGCTTCGTGGGCTTCGTGCAACTGGCGGTAGGCGTGTTTCAGCTCACCCAGCGGGCGCCCCACGAGCACGTGACCGATGCAGCGTCCGTTGCCAGTACTGCGCACGGTGCAGCTGATGTCTACGGGCAGTGGCGCGCCAAGGGCGTCCTTGAAGTTCAGTTCGAGGCTGGCGCTGGCATTGGGTCTGCGCAGGCCGGCCAATGTCTTGCGCAGTTGTTCGTCACTTCGCGCATCGGCCAGCAAGGCGTAGACCGGGCTGCCAAGCAGCGTCTGTTCGTCGCGTCCTACCAGCGTGCGCAGGGCATTGTTGGATTCTTCGATGCGCCCGTCCGGGTCGCAGGCCAGTAGCACGTCGGACATGGACGACAGCAGCCCTGCGATGAACTGCTGCGATTGCTCCAGCTCGGCATTTTTTTCTTCCAGGGCGATTTCGTCCTGCACCAGCTGTGAATAGACTTCATCCATCTTGCCGATCACTTCCAGCCAGGCGTCCTCGTCGAGGTTGCCGGGCGCTGCTTTGCGCGCCATGACGTTCTCCTGGTTCAATGCACCGTGCAAACCATGCACGGGTCGAAAGAACGAACGATATGCTGCACCGCAACCGGTGTTTTCTCGCCGGGCAGCACGGGCGCGCCCTCAAGGGCTTGCTCCAGTGCGCCGGGCCGACCCTGGGCGTCACGCGGGGAAAAGTTCCAGGTGGTCGGCGCGATGATCTGGTAGCTGGCGATGCGTCCGTGCTCGACCCGAAGCCAATGGCCGAGGGCGCCGCGCGCCGCTTCAGTGAGGCCCACGGCGCTGCCGTTGTCGGGCAGTTCTGCGGCGCGATAATAGGGTTCGCCGGGGCGCAGGGCCATCAGCCACTGCTCCATCAGCGGTACCACGCGGGCCAGCTCCATCAGCCTGGCCAGCACGCGGGTGTAGACGGTTGCTCCGCAGCGGGCGACGGCGTCGCGCAGCAACGGTTGGCCAGCGATCAGTTGACGGGCCAAGGCCCCGGTTTCGAGTACCGCGCCTGCCAGTCGTGGGGCTTTGTTCCAGGTATAGGCGGCAGGTTTTTCAGCCAGCGGTTCGGTTTGGCCTTGGGCCGGATGCAGGGGGCCGCCGCTGTCATCCAGCCAGGCGTGGGCGGCGTCCTCGCTGATATCAGCCAGGTCCAGGCTTTCTACTCGCTGCGTGACCGCGTTCCACAGACCTTGTGGGAACACCATGTGCCCGTCGGGCTGCGGATAGGCGCCATAAGACAGGTAGAGCCCCGGTCCCGGACCGAGATGTTCCAGTCCGCTGTCCAGCGCGATGTCGAGGAATTGGCGCAAATCGCCTTGGCCCGGCGCTTCTGCCTGCCAGGCCCAGAGTTCGTTTTCGCTGCCAAGCCCGACGATGCGCTCCAGTGGGGTAGCGAACAGCTCCGTTTCGAGAAATTGGCGGAACTCGCGAACCCGTGTCAGCAAACGCAGACGTTCGGCCGCATCAATGGCTCGGGTCGAGCCGCCGGGCTGGATGGAGCCAGTGTGCGGCCACTTTCCGCCCAAGGTACCGATCAGGTCCAGCCAGCGTTTGCGGGCGGACACCGCCAGACGTTGCTGGCTGCCCTGGCCCGGCGTAAAGCGCGCCTGAGCGGCTGCGTACCACGGTCGTCCTGCATACGCCGGGCGCACGAAGTCGGGCATGAAAAATAAATAGAAATGAGTCAGATGGTCAGCGAGATTCTCTGTCGCCGCCATGAGATTGATCGTCAGCAGACCGTTGTCAGGCGGTTGCACACCGGCCAGTGAGGCCAGTGCACGGGCGGCGGCAATCGACTGGGATACCGAGCAAATGCCACAGATGCGTGGGGCATAGACCAGCGCATCAAGCGGGGCGTGTTGCAGCAGTATCTGCTCGAAGCCGCGAAACATGGTGGCGTTGACCTGCGCCGAACGCACGCGGCCATCCTCCACTTCAAGTTGCACTTCGAGGTCACCTTCGACACGATTGAAAGGACCTACCACCAGACGTGACATAAGGCTTTCCTAACGCCGTGGGATAAGCACAACGGGCGCGATGAGTTGATGGTCGGACGTGGCGTTCTGCTTGACCCGCTTGGGCGTTGCCGATTTGGACAGCGCTGACAGGGCGACAAACCAGGCTTTGGGCATGTCGGTTGGCAGGCCGATGGGAATGCCTGCCACCTTGGGCGTGAGGTTGAACGCATGCCCCGGTTCTTCGAAGCCAGGGGCGGTGCAGTTGATGCAGGCATAGCCGCCACGGGTGCAGGAACCCTCGCCATTCCACAAGCGTGTATTGCAATCGGCGTGGGCCTGGGTGCCCTTGCAGCCGAGGTTCTCCATCATGCAGCCGAGGTCCGAAGGTTTCTCGGCGCTGGCCTTGTATTCGTAGAACTCGTTACGCGTGCAGCCGTGGTGAACCAGTTGATCGGCGTAGAAGCGCGGCCGCCCCAGGACATCCAGGTCGGGCTCGGCGAACAGGCCGGCGGCCAGCGACATGAGTGTGTCGGTGACCCAGCCAGGGTGAGTCGGGCATCCGGCGACGTTGATCACCGGCAGGCCGCGACGTGAACGGTAATCGGCACCCAGCAAGCCGCCCAGGCGATGGCCGTCGTATTGCAGGCCGCAGGCGTCCGTCGGGTTGTTGCCGGCAGCGGTGATGCCACCATACGCGGCGCAGGTACCGATGCCCAGGGTGTACTCGGCCACCCCGGCCAGGTCCCGAACCCAGTCGATCATTGCCCGACCCGTGCCGGCCAGCATGTGAAAGCGCCCGGTGCCGTTGGGGCCGCGAAGCATGGAGCCTTCGATGCACAGAGCGTCGAGACGGGTACGGCCTTGCAAGCAGTCGTTGAGGATGCTGACCATTTCGTCGCCGGTTTCCAGCGACAGCGACGGGTGCCAGAGCAGTTCGATTCCGGCACTGCGCCACATGCCTGCGAAGTCCTGAGTATCGGCGCACAGCAGCGACATCGTGCAGCCCCCACAGCCACCCGATTGGAGCCAAAGCACGTTGAACGCGTTGTCTTTCATCAGGACTCCTCCAAACCGAAGCGGCGCAGTTTCTGCCGTAAGCCTACGCGAGACAGGCCCAACTCACGGGCCGCGTGGGTCTTGTTCCAGCGATGGCGCAACAACGACTCTTTTAACAGGGTTGCCTCGATGGCGTCGAGTTGCTCTTGCAGTGTTCCGGTCGGGCTTGAGGTCGGTGTACTGGTGGACAGGGCAAGTCTGGCCTGGCCTTGCAAAACGCGCCAGGAGAAGGCCCGCGCGTTGATTTGCGCGCCATCGGACAAGGCAGCGGCGCGGTAGATCTCATTGCGCAGTTCGCGGATATTGCCGGGCCAGGAGTAGCCGATCAGGCTGGCCAAGGCATCGTTGGCGAAGTTCAATTCGGGTAGATCGAGTTCCTGGCGGGCGTCATCCAGTAACTTGTTGGCAATCGGTAATACGTCAGCGCTGCGTTCGCGCAGGGGCGGCAGCGCCAGGCTGACACCCGCCAGCCGGTAATAAAGGTCGCTACGGAAACGCCCGGCGCGCACGTCTTCTTCGAGATCGCGGTGGGTCGCAGCAATGACCCGAACGTCGACTCGTACTGTGCTGGACGCGCCGACCGGGCGTAACTCGCCTTCCTGCAGAACCCGCAATAACTTGACCTGAAACGCCGGTGAGGTGTCACCGATCTCGTCGAGCAGCAGGGTGCCGCCGTTTGCCCGCTGGAACAGGCCGATGTGATCCTGGTGGGCGCCGGTGAAGGCGCCACGCTTGTGACCGAAAAGCTCGGACTCAAGCAAGGTGTCGGGCAGCGCCGCGCAGTTCTCCATGACAAACGCGTTGGCTGCTCGCGGGCTGGCATAGTGAATGCCGCGAGCGAGCAGTTCCTTGCCGGTGCCCGACTCACCCAGCAGCAGCACTGAAAGGTCATAACGTGCAACGCGCGCGGCCATTTCACAGAGCGCATCCAGCGGTCCGCCAACGGCACGCACAATGCGTGAAAAATCGAAGGTTTCACGGACCCGGGAAAGGGTTTCCTGGTTGCGCCGTCGCAGCACCGGAGTGCCAGCGCGCAACTCCAGGTCCAGTCGTTGCATATGATTTTGCAGGGCCTGGCTTTCCACCGCGTTGCGTACAGTGCTCAGTAAGTGCTCCGGTAACCAGGGCTTGAGCAGATACTGATAGATCCCGGCGAGGTTGATGCCGTTGATGATGTCTTCCGAATCGGTGTAGCCGGAAAGGACTATACGCACCACTTCCGGCCAGCGCTCGCGCGCTTCCTGGAGGAACTCGATGCCACTCATGCCGGGCATGCGCTGGTCGCAGATAATCACCGAGACCGGGTGCTCTTCGAGCAGCTTGCGAGCCTCGATCGCCGAGTCGGCGAGGAGCACTTCAAACTCTTGATTCAGCACCCGACACAGCGACTCCCGCGAGCGTAACTCGTCATCGACAACAAGAATTGTCGGCAAGTCGGGTTGGGTATCGGACGTCGAGGTCATGGGGAAAAAAAGAAGAGAAGAGAAGATTTCACGACGATGCCAGGCGGCTGCGAATGAGCGGCGATAGTAACACGGCGATGGCTGACAAGCGTCCGTACCAGGCCCACTAGCGCTCCAGACTCATCCCGTTGGCTGGCAACGGCAACGCCGTTTTGTAGCGCACCTGTTTGAGCGCGAAGTTGGAGCGAATGTTGGCCACTCCTGGCACTTTGGTCAGAAAATCGAGCAGAAACCGTTCCAGCGCCTGAATGGTCGGCACCAGCACCCGAATCAAGTAATCCGGGTCGCCCGCCATCAAATAGCACTCCATCACTTCGGGACGATTGGCGATGGCCTCTTCGAACTCGTGCAAGGCTTCCTCGACCTGCTTTTCCAGGCTGACATGGATAAACACGTTGACGTGCAGCCCTAATAGCTCCGGGTCCAGTAGGGTGACTTGTTGACGGATGAGCCCGAGGTCTTCCATCGCCTTGACCCGGTTGAAGCACGGGGTAGGGGAGAGATTGACGGAGCGTGCGAGGTCGGCATTGGTGATCCGGGCATTCTCTTGAAGACTGTTGAGAATCCCTATGTCAGTACGATCAAGCTTTCTCATGAGACAAATACGCCTGTTTATTCTATTTATTCAGAATAAATATCTTTAAATGGCTCTGCACGCAACGAAGTTGAGAAAAATATTCTCCACGCTCAGGCCTATGATTTGTGTAGGACAAGATTTTCCAAAGGGAATATCGGCGTCCAGTGATTGAACAAGCTCCAGCGCCCAACAAAAACACATGACAAAAGCGAGCGTAGAGAAAGCCCATGAACGAATACGAACCCCTGCGCCTGCACGTTCCTGAACCTTCTGGCCGTCCAGGCTGTAAAACCGATTTCTCGTACCTGCATCTGAACGATGCCGGTCTCGTCCGCAAGCCCCCGATAGATGTCGAACCGTCCGATACCGCTGACCTCGCCAAAGGCCTGATTCGGGTACTCGACGATCAAGGTCAGGCACTCGGCCCATGGGCTGAAGGCGTTTCTGTCGAAATCTTGCGTAAAGGCATGCGTGCCATGCTCAAGACGCGGATTTTCGACAACCGCATGGTCGTCGCCCAGCGCCAGAAGAAAATGTCGTTCTATATGCAGAGTCTTGGTGAAGAGGCCATTGGCAGCGCCCAGGCCTTGGCGTTGAACGTGACCGACATGTGCTTTCCGACCTATCGTCAGCAAAGCATCCTGATGGCTCGCGAAGTGCCGTTGGTGGATCTGATTTGCCAACTGTTGTCCAACGAACGCGACCCCCTCAAAGGACGGCAACTGCCGATCATGTACTCAGTGCGTGACTTCGGTTTTTTCTCCATCTCCGGCAACCTGGCCACTCAATTCGTTCAGGCGGTCGGCTGGGGCATGGCGTCGGCGATCAAGGGCGATACTAAAATTGCGTCGGCCTGGATCGGTGATGGCGCCACCGCCGAATCGGATTTCCACACCGCCCTCACGTTCGCCCACGTCTACCGCGCGCCGGTGATCCTCAACGTGGTCAACAATCAATGGGCAATCTCTACCTTCCAGGCCATTGCCGGCGGCGAAGCAACGACGTTTGCCGGTCGCGGTGTGGGCTGCGGGATTGCCTCGCTGCGGGTGGATGGCAACGATTTCATCGCGGTCTACGCGGCCTCGGCCTGGGCGGCTGAACGCGCCCGGCGCAACCTGGGTCCGACTCTGATCGAGTGGGTGACCTACCGCGCCGGCCCGCACTCGACGTCGGATGATCCGTCCAAATACCGTCCTGCCGATGACTGGAGTCACTTCCCGTTGGGCGACCCGATTGTGCGCCTCAAGCAACACCTGATCCGCATCGGCCAATGGTCCGAAGAGGAACACGCGGCCACCAGCGCTGAACTCGAAGCCGAAATCATCGCCGCGCAGAAAGAAGCCGAACGCTACGGCACCTTGGCTGGCGGGCAAATGCCTAGCGCCGCAACGATGTTCGACGATGTTTACAAAGAGATGCCCGAGCACCTCCGTCGCCAACGTCAGGAACTGGGGATTTGACATGAACGATTTCAACAACGACATCCAGTTGGACACCGCCATGACCACCACCAACATGACCATGATCCAGGCGCTGCGCTCGGCCATGGACGTGATGCTTGAGCGCGACAATAAAGTGGTCGTGTTTGGCCAGGACGTGGGTTATTTCGGTGGGGTTTTTCGGTGCACCGAAGGCCTGCAAGGCAAATACGGCACCTCGCGAGTGTTCGATGCGCCGATCTCCGAAAGCGGGATCGTCGGCGTCGCGGTGGGCATGGGGGCTTACGGATTGCGGCCAGTGGTCGAGATTCAGTTCGCCGATTACGTCTACCCGGCGTCGGATCAGATCATTTCTGAAGCCGCACGTTTGCGTTATCGCTCGGCCGGCGAGTTCACCGCCCCATTGACCCTGCGCATGCCCTGCGGTGGCGGCATTTATGGTGGTCAGACTCACAGCCAAAGCATTGAGGCAATGTTCACCCAGGTCTGCGGTTTGCGCACGGTCATGCCGTCCAACCCCTATGACGCCAAGGGCCTGTTGATCGCCTCCATCGAGAATGATGACCCGGTTATTTTTCTTGAACCCAAACGCCTGTATAACGGCCCGTTCGATGGTCATCACGACCGGCCGGTAACGCCGTGGTCGAAACACCCGGCTAGCGTTGTGCCTGACGGTTATTACAAAGTGCCGCTGGACGTGGCGGCAATTGCCCGTCCCGGCAACGACGTCACCGTGCTGACCTATGGCACCACCGTGTATGTGTCTCAAGTGGCGGCCGAGGAGACCGGCGTCGACGCTGAAGTCATCGACCTGCGCAGCCTATGGCCGTTGGACCTGGAAACCATCGTCAATTCGGTGAAGAAAACCGGTCGCTGTGTGGTGGTTCACGAAGCCACGCGCACCTGCGGCTTTGGCGCCGAACTGGTCGCGCTGGTACAAGAACACTGCTTCCACTATCTGGAAGCGCCTATCGAGCGCGTCACCGGATGGGATACCCCTTATCCTCATGCTCAAGAGTGGGCGTATTTCCCCGGTCCATCCCGAGTGGGTGCGGCTTTGAAACGGGTCATGGAGGTCTGAATGGGCACGCACGTTATTAAAATGCCGGACATTGGTGAAGGCATTGCAGAAGTCGAATTGTCTCAGTGGCACGTCAAGGTCGGCGATATGGTCGTTGAAGACCAGGTGCTGGCCGATGTCATGACCGACAAGGCGATGGTCGATATCCCGTCCCCGGTACACGGCAAGGTGATTGCTCTTGGTGGGCAGCCCGGTGAAGTCATGGCTGTAGGCAGTGAGCTGATTCGGATCGAAGTCGAAGGCGCCGGTAACCTCAAGGAGACTGCCTCGACTGCCGTGGCTGAACCTGCTCATCAGCCAACGCCTGTCGCTCCGCCCAAGGTCGATGTCAGCGTCGTGGCTGAAGCCAAACCTCAAGCCGCGCCTGTCCCCGGTGTAAAGCGCTCGCTTGAAGCCCGGTCTACCCGTCAGGCCGATGATCGTCCGTTAGCCTCGCCAGCCGTGCGCAAGCGGGCTCTGGATGCGGGTATCGAATTGCGTTTTGTGCAGGGCAGCGGTCCGGCCGGCATCATTCGGCATGAAGATCTGGACGCGTATATCGAGCAGAGCCAGCAGGCCAGCGCTGCCCCCGCAGCCGCTTACGCAGAGCGCAATGATGAACAGCAGATTCCGGTGATCGGCCTGCGGCGCAAAATTGCCCAACGCATGCAAGACGCGACACGCCGCGCGGCGCACTTCAGTTATGTCGAAGAAGTGGACGTCACTGCGCTCGAAGAACTGCGTGTTCACCTCAATGAAAAATGGGGTGCCAGTCGCGGCAAGCTGACGTTGTTGCCGTTCCTTGTGCGCGCCATGGTGGTGGCCCTGCGCGACTTCCCGCAGATCAACGCCCGCTACGACGATGAGGCGCAAATCATCACCCGTCACGGCGCGGTGCATGTCGGTGTCGCGACCCAAAGCGATAACGGCCTGATGGTGCCCGTGGTCCGTCACGCCGAAGCCCGCAGCCTGTGGGCCAACGCTGAGGAAATCTCCCGTCTGGCCAGCGCGGCACGTACAGGCAAAGCCAGTCGCGAGGAGATGTCCGGTTCCACGATTACCCTGACCAGCCTCGGCGCATTGGGCGGCATCGTCAGTACGCCGGTACTTAATCTGCCGGAAGTGGCCATCGTCGGCGTCAATCGCATCGTCGAGCGGCCGATGGTGATTAAAGGCCAGATCGTGATTCGAAAAATGATGAACCTCTCCAGCTCCTTCGATCATCGCGTGGTCGATGGCATGGACGCGGCGCAATTCATCCAGGCCATTTGTGGCTTGCTCGAACAACCCGCCACCCTGTTTGTGGAGTAATCATGCAGCAGACTCTGAGCACCACCTTGCTGATCATCGGCGGCGGCCCCGGCGGTTATGTCGCGGCGATTCGTGCCGGGCAGTTGGGCATACCGACTATTTTGATCGAAGGCCAGACATTGGGTGGCACCTGCCTGAACGTCGGCTGCATACCGTCCAAGGCGCTGATCCACGTCGCTGAACAGTTCCATCAGACCACGCGCTTCAGTCAAGGCTCGTCGCTGGGCATCAGTGTCCAGCCGCCCACGCTGGACATTGGCCAAAGCGTGAACTGGAAGAACGGCATCGTTGACCGCTTGACCTCGGGCGTCGCGGCCTTGCTGAAGAAAAACAAGGTTCAGGTCATTCACGGCTGGGCGCGCATCATTGACGGCAAGACCGTCGAGGTTGAAGGCGCTGGCATGCGTATTCAGTGCGAGCACCTGCTGCTGGCCACCGGGTCGACCTCGGTCAATCTGCCGATGCTGCCCCTCGGTGGGCCGATCATTTCGTCCACTGAAGCGCTGACACCCAGCGCCATCCCCAAGCGCTTGATCGTGGTCGGTGCCGGTTATATTGGTCTGGAACTGGGCATTGCCTACAGCAAATTGGGCGCCGACGTCAGCGTGGTCGAGGCCCGCGACCGGATCTTGCCGGCTTACGATCAGGAACTGACCCAGCCGATTGCCGAGACCCTGAAAACCCTCGGTGTGAAGCTGTACCTGCAGCACAGCGTCGAAGGTTTCGACCCGGCCACGCAGACCTTGCAGGTGTGCAATCCAGAGGGCGAGACGCTGGCGCTGGAAGCTGATCAGGTGTTGGTCGCTGTCGGTCGTCGTCCGCATACCCAAGGCTGGAGCCTCGAAGCCTTGGCGCTGGACATGAACGGCGCGGCAATCAAGATCGACGAGCGTTGCCAGACCAGCATGCGCAATGTCTGGGCCATCGGCGATCTGGCGGGGGAGCCGATGCTCGCTCACCGCGCCATGGCTCAAGGCGAAATGGTTGCAGAGCTGGTCGCCGGCAAACAGCGCGAATTCAATCCCGTGGCGATTGCCGCCGTGTGCTTCACCGATCCAGAACTGGTGGTGGTCGGCAAGACGCCTCAGGAGGCCAAGGCCGAAGGGTTGGAGGTGCTGGTCGCCAACTTCCCGTTCGCGGCCAATGGCCGGGCGATGACTCTGGAATCGAAAAGCGGTTTCGTGCGAGTGGTCGCACGAAGTGACAATCACCTGATCCTCGGCTGGCAAGCAGTTGGGGTCGGCGTGTCAGAGCTGTCCACGGCCTTTGCCCAATCCCTGGAAATGGGCGCTCGCCTGGAAGACATCGCAGGCACCATCCACGCTCACCCGACACTCGGCGAAGCGGTCCAGGAAGCGGCGTTGCGTGCGTTGGGGCATGCGTTGCATCTCTGACGATCTGAACCTGTGGGGCGCCCCGGTACGCGCAGTTTAGTGCGCGAAGGCTTCGAGCCGGGCGCCCCTCATTTTCAGGACGGGTCAATGCGCTGATCAGCCAGCGATGACAGCGTCGCGCCGTTCGCCTGACGCGTTTTTCAGGAAACTGAGCAGCGCTACCACCGGGAACGCGCTGCCGGCAACGACGATCCACAGCCAGCCGCCGTGGTCATACAGCACACTGGCAATCGCCGAGCCGAAGGCCCCGCCGATGAAAATACTGGTCATGTACAGCGCATTCAGGCGGCTGCGGCTGGTGGCATCCAGGGCGTAGACCGCACGCTGGCCTAGTACCATGTTCATCTGCACGCAGAAGTCCAGGACCACACCGGTCACAGCCAGCCCGATCACGCTGTAAACAGGGTGAATAAGCGTCGGCAGGAAACTCAAGGCCGCCAGGACCAATGCCCCGAGGCTGGCAACGCGGGTGTGGCCGGCATCGGCCAGACGCCCACTGATGGGCGCTGCGATCGCGCCGATGGCCCCGACCAGTGCGAACAAGGCGATTTGTGTCTGCGACAGGCCATGGTTGCGTGCCAGCTCCAGCGGCACGGCGGTCCAGAACAGGCTGAACGCAGCAAACATCAACCCTTGGTAGAACGCCCGCTGACGTAACACGGGTTGCGTACGCAGCAAGGTCCACAGCGAAAACAGCAGTTGCCCGTACGAGGCGCTATGGTCAGGTTGGCGTTTGGGCATGGTGGTGGCGAGCACCACACTGATGATCATCATCAGTACCGATGCCGAGACAAACACCGCTCGCCAGCCGAAGTGGTCGGCGATCACGCTGGACAGTGGCCGCGCCAGCAGAATCCCCAGCAGTAACCCGCCCATGATCCCGCCAACGACCCGACCTCGGGATTCCTCCGGTGCCAGATGCGCTGCCAGCGGGATCAGGATTTGCACCGACACTGAACTGAACCCCACCAACAACGACGCAAGCAAAAACACATTCGGTTGTTGACTGAACGCTGCGCCCAACAAGCTGATGATGGCCAACAGCGAAGTCATGATCATCAACCGTCGGTTCTCCAGCAAATCACCCAGCGGCACCAGGAAGAACAGCCCAAGCGCATAGCCGATCTGGGTCAGCGACACGATCACGCTGGCCATGGTGCTGGACAGGCCGATGTCCGGCGCAATCAGCTCGATGATGGGCTGGGCGTAATAGATATTGCCGACGATAGCGCCACAGCAAAACGCGAACAGCATCACCATGCCTCGCGTCATCGTGGGGGCCTCGGCGTGGCGGGTTTGGGTCGTGGTACTCATAAGAAAAGCGTTCTCGGGCGGACAAGTGAGCCAAACACGCCTGCAACACGCGCGCGAAAGGCTGTCTGGTAATAGATTGCGCGCAGGCTAATTGTTCTGCCGCGAAGTAAGAAGGGGTGCGAGGGTGATAGCGACTATTCCTGAAAATAATGATGGGGTACTTGCCCTTTATTTCCGTTTTCCAACTCAATAACCAACCGCTTTAACCGCGAAGCCAATGTCGTCGGTTTAAGCCCCAACAGCTCGGTCGCGCCGCCTTTGCCTAACAATTTGCCGTTAGCAGCGTTGAGGCGCGACGTTCCGTTTCCAGATAGGCGCGCGTTCTTATCCGCGCTTGATCTCTTCATTCTTGTGTTTGTCAGGCTGACCCCGGTCCTTGCTTCCTTGTTGTTTGGGCGGACCGCTTTCACTGCGGATTTGGGCATGGCTGATCAGGGCGAAAATAAAGCTGCCGCCGATAATGTTGCCGGCCAGGGTCGGCCCGGCAAAGATCAGCCAGAAGTCTTTCCACGGCAGTTGACCGGCGAACACCAGGTATGAAACCTCGGCCGAACCGACGACGATGTGGGTGAAATCGCCCAAGGCCATCAGGTAGGTGATGAGGATGATGATCCAGATTTTCGCGCTCTCCATGGACGGGATCATCCAGACCATGGTGGCGATCATCCAGCCGGAAATGATGCCTTTGGAAAACATCTGGCTCGCGCTGTTTTCCATGACCTTGCGGCCAATATCGAGAAACGCTGCATCGGTTTTTGCATCGAAAATCGGCAAGTGCAGCATGACGTAGGCCACCAGCAGGGTACCGGTCAGGTTGCCGACCAGCACCACGCCCCACAAACGCAAGAGCCGACCGAAGTTGCCCAGTGTTGGCTTGGTCATCACCGGGAGCACGGCGGTCAGGGTGTTTTCGGTGAACAACTGCTGACGCGCCAGAATTACCGCAAGAAACCCCGCCGAATACCCCAGGCTGGCGATCACTTTGCTGGCCTCGCTGGCGGGCAGCCGTGCATTGAACAGCCCCATGGCCATCAGTGACAAACCCATGGTCAGACCGGCGGCAAGGGCCGACCACCAAAGGGCGGCGATGCTGCGTTCCAGCTCCTGATCACCCTGGAGGCGAATGGTTTCGTGCAGCACGGCGGCACGCGGGGGCTGGTTCTTGTCGACCTCTCTTTCTTCTTCAGCGGACAGACCTGGGGTCTTGCCATCTTCTTTACGGTCCATAAGCGCCTCGGGTCGAGTTCAATAACATCGCTAAGTCGTGCATCGAATGCTGCACGGCACTGAGGGTTAAGACACAATCCGCTGCTGAGCGTTCGCCCTTCGGGGTAAGAGCATTTCGTTAAGTAGAACCTTTCAATTCAGGAGCGTGACCGTGAGCATCCATATCCGCGAAGCGACCAGGGCCGATGCCGGGGTTATTCTGGGTTTTATCACTGAACTGGCGATCTACGAGAAGGCCGAGCACGAAGTATTGGCCAGTGTGGCGGACATCGAGCGCAGCCTGTTCGATGAGCCGTCGCCAGCACGGGCTTTGATCTGCCTGTCAGACGATCAGCCGATTGGTTTCGCCGTGTACTTCTTGAGCTATTCCACTTGGCAGGGGCGCAAGGGCTTGTACCTGGAAGACCTGTTCATCTCGGCCAGCCATCGTGGTGGCGGGGCGGGCAAAAAAATGCTCCGGTATCTGGCGAAACTGGCGTACGACAGCGGTTGTGGTCGTTTCGAATGGAGCGTGCTGGACTGGAACACGCCGGCTATCGATTTTTATAAAGCCATCGGCGCCGCATCGCAGGATGAGTGGGTTCGCTACCGGCTGGATGGCGAAACCCTGAAGAGTTTTGCGTTGGGCGAGTAGGTGCTGCGCACGCTTGTCCCGACCGTCATGATCAATCAAACACCCGAATCGGTTTGCCACCGTGCCAGGCCTGGATGTCTTCGATCATTTGACTGAAGAAGGTCCGGTAATTGTTCTCGGTGACATAGCCGATGTGCGGGGTCGCCAGCACGTTGTCCATGTGCCGGAATGGATGGTCGGCGGGCAGGGGTTCCGGTTCATACACATCCAGCGCTGCCCCGGCGATTCGGCGGTGTTGCAGCGCGTTGATCAATGCCGCTTCGTCGATGATCGGTCCGCGTGCGGTGTTGATCAGGTACGCGGTGGGTTTCATCCAGCTCAGCGCCTGTGCATCGACTATCCCACGACTGCGGTCGCTGAGCACCAGGTGCACCGACAATACATCCGCCTGTTCAAACAGCGCTTGCTTGCTGACGTACGTCACGCCCGATTCCGCTGCGCGCTCGGCCGTGAGGTTTTCGCTCCAGGCGATAACCCGCATGCCAAAGGCCTGGCCATAGCGTGCAATCCATTTGCCGATGCTGCCGAGGCCGAGAATCCCCAAGGTTTTGCCGTACAAATCGCCGCCCAGGCCGATCTGCCAGCCGCCCTCGCGCAACGAATTGGCTTCGCCCACCAGGTTGCGGGTAATTCCCATGATCAGGGCCCAGGTCATTTCCGGGGCGGCGTTCTTGTAGCTGTCAGTGCCACACACCTGAATGCCCAATCGTGCGGCCGCCGGGAGGTCGATGGCGGCATTGCGCATGCCGCCAGTGACCAATAATTTCAGGCGCGGCAACTGGCTCAACAAGGCTTCGTTGAACAGGGTGCGTTCACGCATGACACACACCACGTCAAACGACTCCAGGCGCGCCACCATGCTGGCGGTATCTGCCGGGAACTCATGCAGGAAACGGACTTTGCCGATGGCGTCGAGAACGGTCCAGTCCACCACGTTATTCGCCACCGATTGCCAGTCATCGAGCACGGCGATCTGTAAGAGGGAATGTTCAGTCATTGAGGTTTTCCTCGTCAAAAACACAGTGGGATTATTCGCGGGACTAGCCGTGCCGCCGGGTAGCCTGCGATCGAAACAGGGCTCCACTCAACCAAACAGCCCTGCTGCGATGTTGATCGAGAACCCCAGAATAGCGGTGTTGAACAAAAAGCCGATCAGTGACTGAGCCAGCACGGTTTTGCGCATGTCTCTGCTTGCGACGCCAACGTCTGCTGTTTGTACGGCGACGCTGATGGTGAACGAGAAGTAGAGAAAGTCCCAATAGTCCGGTTTTTTCTCGCCATCGGCAAAGCGCAGAGGGGGTTCCTTGGTGGTGGCGGTGTAGAATAGGCGCGCGTAATGCAGGCTGAAAATCACGCCGGTGAGCAACCAGGAGCCGACGACGGTCAAGCCAGTAAAACCGTAGTGCAGAGCCTTGTCATGGGCACTCAAGTCCTTGCTGCCGACCAGCTCCAGAGCGATGGCGGCAAGGCTGGCAATCGCTGCCACGCATACCGTCGCCAGCACCAGCCCGGCATTTTCGTCCTCAATAATAGCGAAGCGTTTGACATCCTCTGCCTGTGCGCGAAACGTCAGCCAGATCATCAGGATCAGATAGGTCCAGACCCCAGCGTTCCAGCCAATCAATATTTGAGTGGTGGGCGCGAGGTCGGGAACAACGTAGCTGGAAAGAAAACCACCGACACAACCGAGCAGTGCCGCAGCGGTCAGGCGAGGGTGGGTATGGACGAGATGGGGCATCGGAGGGCATCGCAGTCAGGGTCTGCGCGAACCTTAGCACGGCCTCTGCGCCAGAAGAAAAAACGGCGCGGAAGTGATTCCGCGCCGTTCGCCACGTTGGCAATAGCCTTACCGCACGTGCAACTTATCGCCTCTGCAACTTAACGAACAAGGCACGGACGCTTGTTATTGAACGACCAGCCTGGAATCAGAAACTGCATGGCCACGCTGTCATCCCTCGCGCCCAGCCCCATGCCCTTGTACAGCTCGTGAGCCTGAGCGAGCTGGTCCATGTCCAACTCAACGCCCAGCCCCGGTTTTTTCGGTACTTGCACGCAGCCGTCGACGATCTGCAGCGGGGCTTTGGTCAGGCGTTGCCCGTCCTGCCAGATCCAGTGGGTGTCGATGGCAGTGATGTCGCCCGGTGCCGCCGCTGCGACGTGGGTGAACATTGCCAGGGAGATGTCGAAGTGGTTATTCGAATGCGAGCCCCAGGTCAGGCCCCATTCGTTGCACATCTGCGCCACGCGGACGGAACCTTGCATGGTCCAGAAATGCGGGTCGGCCAGCGGGATGTCGACTGACTGCAACTGGATCGCATGGCCCATTTCGCGCCAATCGGTGGCGATCATGTTGGTGGCGGTCTTCATGCCCGTGGCGCGACGAAACTCGGCCATGACTTCGCGACCGGAAAAACCGTTTTCCGCGCCGCAGGGGTCTTCGGCGTAGGCCAGCACATGATGCTGGTCGCGGCATAGACGGATCGCCTCTTTCAGCGACCAGGCGCCGTTGGGGTCCAGGGTGATGCGTGCGTCCGGGAAGCGTTCGGCGAGGGCGGTAACCGCTTCGATCTCCTCTTCGCCGCGCAACACGCCGCCCTTGAGTTTGAAGTCTTTGAAGCCATATTTTGCGTGGGCCGCTTCAGCCAGGCGCACCACGGCTTCAGCCGTCATGGCGTGTTCATGGCGCACGCGAAACCAATCGTTGTCGGCGTCAGGTTCGCTGCGGTAGGCCAGGTCGGTCTTGTTGCGGTCACCAACGTAGAACAGATAGCCAAGCATCTTCACTTCGTCGCGCTGCTGGCCTTCGCCAAGCAGGGCTGCGACGGGCACGTCCAGGTGCTGGCCGAGCAAGTCCAGCATGGCGGCTTCCAGGCCAGTGACGGCATGGATGGTGATGCGCAAGTCGAACGTTTGCAGGCCTCGGCCGCCGGAGTCACGCTCGGCGAACGTCTGGCGTACCTGATTGAGAATCTTTTGGTACGTGCCAATCGGGTTGCCGACGACCAACGAGCGGGCGTCTTCCAGGGTCTGGCGGATGCGTTCGCCGCCCGGTACTTCGCCGACGCCGGTATGCCCTGCGTTGTCCTTGAGGATCACGATGTTGCGGGTGAAAAACGGCCCATGAGCGCCGCTCAGGTTCAGGAGCATTCCGTCGTGGCCGGCCACGGGAACGATCTGCATGCTGGTGATGACGGGGGCTTTGCCCACAACTTCGGAGTTCAAGGTGGTCATGGTGTGATCCTGTAAAAATAGGTATTCGGTCGTTTCGGGGCGGCGCCGAGCACTGAATCGATCAGTCTCGACGCGCTGCCATTAGCATCAGGAGTGGGTCGGCGCCGTTTTTCCTGCAATCGTGGCGGGTGCTCCCTTGGGTGTGTTGCGTGCGGCGAAAACGATGATCGCGGCAATGATCGAGGTCCCGGCCAGGCCGTACAGGCCGCCCTGAATTGAACCTGTGTGTTCTTCAAGCCAGCCGAAGGTTGTCGGGGCGACGAACCCGCCGAGGTTGCCGACCGAGTTGATCAGTGCGATGACCCCGGCAGCGATCCGCGCATCCAGATAGGCCTGCGGAATGGGCCAGAACAGCGACGATGCCGATTTGAAACCCAGTGCCGCAAAGCAGATCGCGACGAAGGCGAGGACCGGCCCGCCAGTGGTGGACATGAACATCCCGGCAGCGGCGATCAGTAGGGCTACGGCAACCCACGCTTGCTGGTGTTTCCATTTCGCCGAGAACGAGGCGAAGGCGTACATGCCGATAATCGACAGCAACCACGGGATGGAGTTGAACAGCCCCACCTGCATGTCGCTGAGGTCGCCCATCTTCTTGATGATGCTGGGCAGCCAGAAGGTGGCGGCGTAGATGGTCAGCTGGATAAAGAAGTAGATCACACAGAAGAGGATGATCTGCCGATCCTTGAGCAAGGTGGTCAGCGACGGCTTGATCGGTGTGGCGGCTTCGCGCTCCAGTTGCTCTGCGTCGATGGCATTGACCAGCGCATCTTGCTCGTCGCGGCTCAGCCACTTGGCATCGTGGGGCTTGGAGTCCAGCCAGAACCAGACGAAGAAGCACAGGCAGACCGAGACCATGCCTTCAATGAAGTACATCCACTGCCAACCATGCAAACCCAAGCCACTCACCTGGAGCAGCGCACCCGACAGCGGGCCAGAGATCAGGGATGCAATCGCCGAACCGCTGAGGAAAATAGCAATGGCCTTGCCACGCTCGACCCCTGGTAGCCAGCGGGTGAAGTAGTAGATGACGCCAGGGAAGAAGCCGGCTTCAGCGACGCCGAGCAGAAAACGCAGGATGTAGAAGTGGGTTTCGTTCTGGATAAACGCCATTCCCGCAGCCACCAGGCCCCAGGTCAGCATGATGCGGGTCAGCCAGATTCGCGCGCCGACCTTTTGCAGCAGAATGTTGGAGGGGACTTCAAACAGCGCGTAGCCGATAAAGAACAAGCCGGCGCCCAAACCGTAGGCGGCAGCGCCGATGCCCAGGTCGTGTTCCATGTAGGTGCGAACGAAGCCGATATTGACTCGGTCGATGTAGTTGACGATGAACATGATGACGAACAGCGGCAGTACATGGCGCTTCACTTTCGACACGGCCGAAAGCAGCGCCGAGCTCGCGCCCTCGTTCACCCTGGAATTGGATGTAGTCACAGTTGGATCTCCCACTCGTTATTTTTATGCGGGTTGAGTTGCACCAAGGTCATGCGCCTGGTTGGAAGTCATCATACAAGTAAAATTTTACTCTGCAAGAGGTTGTTGGTGAGTAATTGCGCTGTTTTATGCGCTTTTCCAGGGGTCGTGCTTTAAGGGGGTGGATAGAGATTCAGGAAGTATTTAACAGGTTGTCATACAAGCTGGCGTGAGGTTTTTCGCGAGTGGACGGCGCTTTCTGTTGCAGGTTCTTGCCCCCTTGGCTGGTGGTATGATCCCGCTATCGCAGCGTTCAACGTTTTATCTGGACATCATCCGCATGCACGACCCAATCCGTGTCGCCCCCAAACAGCGTTCGCACAGCCTGGCCACCGATCTGGTGACGCAACTGAGCCAGCGCATCCTGCTGGGCAAGATCAATCCGGGGGAAAAACTGCCTTCGGAAAATGAAATTGTGCGCGAGCACGGCGTCAGTCGCACCGTGGTTCGTGAGGCGATTTCCAAGTTGCAGGCGTCAGGGCTGGTTGAAACCCGCCATGGCATCGGCACCTTTGTGCTTGAGCATCAAGGTCAGACCGGTTTGCGTCTGAAAGTGGAAACCGCCGCCAGCGTGCGTGACATCATCGAACTGCGCATCGGTCTGGAAACTCAGGCGGTGGCGCTGGCTGCCCGGCGCCGTACGGATGAGCAACTGGTCGCCATGCGTCAGGCTCTGGATGATTATCAGGACCTGTTGGCCAAGGACGACAGCTGCGTCGAGGCGGACAGACGTTTTCACCTGTTGATCGCCGAAGCGACTGGCAATCCGTGCTTCATTGAGATCATGCAGCACCTGGGCAGTGCCATGATTCCGCGCAGCCGTATTGCGTCGAGCGAACGTGCCGGTAACACCCTCGCTCACCATGGTTATCTGGCCAACCTCGAACATGAAGCGCTACTGAACGCGATTCGCCGCCAGGACCCGGACGCCGCCCGCGCCGCCATGTGGACCCACTTGACCAACAGTCGCGAACGTCTGGCGCCGATTGAGTAGGCGGGATGAGATGTCGCGTTGGTCCATTCGCGAATGCGGTATCTCAGGCAGGCTCTTCACAACCCCACTCTCCCCGGAGCTCGCCATGTTCGCTCTTGATCACGACCTTGCGCAGGACATCGTCGACCGTGCCATGGCGATTCTGCCGTGCAACGTCAATGTGATGGACTATCTGGGTATCATCATCGGCAGTGGCGAGGCCGATCGGTTGTATACACGGCATGAAGGCGCGCAGTTGGTGTTGGCCAACTGCCGGGTGGTGGAGATTGATTCGCACACGGCCAAGCATCTGAATGGTGTGCGTCCGGGGGTCAATCTGCCGTTGATGCTTGACCAGAAACTGGTGGGCGTACTGGGGATTACCGGTGAGCCGGACGAGGTCCGGGTCTATGGCGAACTGGTGAAAATGACTGCCGAGATGCTCATGGAGCACCGTCGCCAGCAGGCGGATCAACAGTGGCGGCATCAGCGCAGCGAGGACCTGCTGTCGCGGTTGTTGCTGGTCGACTGCCCTGACAGCCAGGTCGACGAAGCCGAGCATCTGGGGCTGCAACCGCAATTGCCGCGTCAGTCGGTATTGATCGAGCTGCCTGCGCAAACGCCTGCGGCCAACCAGATTGCCACTTGGTTGAACGCCCGTTATGCCCACAGTTGGTGTGTGGTGCGCGAGCCGACATTGTTGCACTGGTGCCGCGCCGCAGGTAACGAACGCGACGATACGCTGCTGCTGGAGCAGTTCGACGAGCAGGGCTGGCCCGTGGTGCGAATGGTCACGGTCGAGCAATCGGCTGATCTGGTGACGTTGCGCCAGGCCTGTGCCGCGGGGCGTGATTTGCTCGACTATGCCCGGCATGTCCATCCGCAGCAGCGGCTATTACGCCTGGCCGTTCATCTTCTGGCCGTGTTGTTCTGGCGTTATCGCAACGATTGGCTCGCCCAAGGCGTGGCCGACCCGATTATCCGGCTGCAAAAAAGCAACAGCGGGCAGTTGCTGGAAACCCTGCGCAGTTGGTTCGACTACAGCGGTGAAAGTCAGGCCTGTGCAGACGCGCTGGGTATTCACCGCAACAGCCTGCGCTATCGACTGGAAAAGGTTGCTGAACTCAGCGGCTGCGATCCCTACAAAACCGACGATTTGTTGCGCTTGTATCTGGGCGTGCAAATGACGCCTCGAATCGTCACGGACTAAAATCCAGTACGGCGTTTTGGTCCAATGACCAATAACCGCCGACGTTCCTTGTGCGAAGGTCAGGCGGAAAACCTCGGCGAGGGTGAGAACATCCACTCATTACGGATAGGAGACCCCCATGAAAATCGTCATCGCACCCGACTCTTTCAAGGACAGCCTGAGTGCTCAGGCTGTCGCCAATGCTATTGCCGGGGGCCTGGCAGAAGTCTGGCCTGACGCCGAGTTGGTTCAATGCCCGATGGCTGATGGGGGTGAGGGCACCATCGAAGCGGTTCTGGCCGCCTGTGATGGGCAGTGGATGAGCACCTCTGTGAGTGGACCGCTGGGTGTTGCGGTCGAGGCACAGTGGGGCTGGCTGGAGCAGACCCGGACCGCAATCATTGAAATGGCCATGGCCAGCGGCTTGCAGTTACTGACCCTAGAGCAAAGGGACGCTTGCCTGAGTAGCACGCATGGCACGGGCGAGTTGATTCGTGCGGCGCTGGACGCTGGCGCGCAACGGATCATCCTGGCGATTGGCGGCAGCGCGACCAATGATGCGGGCAGTGGCATGCTGTCGGCGTTGGGTGCGCGTTTTCTCGACGGTAATGATCAGCCGCTGACACCGAGTGGTCAGGCTTTGGCGCAGGTACAACGGATCGAACTGGACGGTCTTGATGCACGTTTGCGCGACGTGTGCTTCGAGGTTGCTGCGGATGTCGACAACCCTCTGTGCGGTCCGCAGGGTGCCTCTCATATTTTTGGCCCACAAAAAGGGGCATCCCCCCAGCAAGTGCTGGAACTGGATGCCGCGCTGGAGCATTTCGCCGATCATTCGGCCCAGGTGCTGGGTCATGACGTGCGCGACCAACCCGGTTGCGGGGCGGCAGGAGGTATGGGCTTCGCTGCGAAGGCTTACCTGAATGCGACCTTCCGCCCAGGCGTAGAAGTGGTGGCCGATCTTGTGGGCCTGGCCTACGCGCTGGACGGTGCCGATTTGGTGATCACCGGCGAAGGCTGTTTTGATGCCCAGACGCTGCGGGGTAAAACCCCGTTCGGTGTCGCCCGCATTGCCCAACGCAAGGGGGTGCCAGTGATCGTGTTGGCCGGGACGTTGGGGGAGGGCTATGCCGACCTGTACGCGCATGGCATCAGTGCGGCGTTTGCGTTGACCAGCGGTCCAATGACGCTCGGTTATGCCTGTCGCAACGCCGCGAGCTTGTTGCATGATCGAGCCCGTGATCTGGCGCGGGTCTGGCGGTTGGCTGCGTCGCGCTCTCATCAAACTAATTTTTAATTATTTAAAAACAATGAGTTGGCGCTGGTCTTGATGTGTATATCCGGCATTTGGGTGTGCTGGAATTACGGTTCCGCTCTTACAGCGTGTCACCTTTTACAAACGCCGGAATGCCGGACCACTAAAAGGTAACCGAAAACGCTTGCCCCTCCATACGGGTCCTCGCCATGGCTCCGACTACCCTCGCTCCGGCGTTGCTCCGGGGGGCGCCGCAAGGGGCCGTCCCTGGCCCCGTGCGGCTTACTCGGCGTCCTTGCCTCGTCACCCCCTGCGCAACGCCTGCGCTCGGCCTTCTGGAAACGGGGCCTCGCCGTAATTCGGCAGTCAATTCACTCAAAAACCAAAGGCAAATCAAGATCCCGGTGAGAGCGAATTTATTCGCGAAGGCGTCTCATCTGACACGCCACCACTGATTACGACACACAAATCACAACCTGGTTTGCTGCGCGACAGCGCAGCGTCGAAGACGCGGCGAGGCCTCCTACAGGGATTCTGTGTAACGCCAACATGAACTACAGCGGCTGGACCGGAATGCACAGCTCACACTCCATCACCCCGGTCAGCGGGTCGTAGTGGGAGTCTTGCGCGTAGCGTTCGAAATAAGGTCCACCGTCCGCTCGCATGCCGAGGGTGGGCAGTTCACGGAAGAGTCGGTTCCAGGCCTCACCGATTTCCGCGCCGGTACCGACGAATCTTGTACAGGAAAACTGACCGCCGGGCAGGGTGCGAACCAGGACTTGCGAGGTAGCGTCGAAGGTTTCAGGTACTTCGACACAGGCGTCGTAGCGGCATTCAGCGGGCGGCGTGATGGTGGGATCGTCAAGGCCGATGCCATAGCGAACGCGTTGCAATAGGCCATTCTGCTCCATCCAAACACCGAACACTTCACGCCAGAATACGCCGATAGCCGGGCCGTACGGACCCGTAAGGCGCATGTAGGCGACCCGTGCGGGCGGCAATTGTTTGATCGTGACGTCCATGGTGATCTCCTTCATCTCGCTGGATGGCTGATGATAGATCAGGTCGCCCACAGCCGTTTGACGTCCTGAGCTTGAGTGAAACTCACGAACTCGGCCATGGCCGGTTGGGCGGTGATCGCCACGACTCGACCGCCGGTATCGGGTTGCGCATCAGGGTGCCCACCAGCAGGGCGCCAAGCAGCGCCATCAGTCCGGCCACCCACAGGACCGTGCTGAAGCCTGAAACAAATGCCTGTTGCGCCAGCGGCTGGACGATCAGCCGCGCATTCTCCGTCAGCGGCTGCATCGCCGCGACCATGTCACCGGCCACCACGCGGGACACGATGTGATCAGTCTGAGCCAGCCAGCCGGGAGCATTGAGTCGCAGGCTACGGGTCAAGGCCTGTTGCGAGTGGCTGGCCAACAAGGCGCCGAACACACCGATGGCGAGCATGATCGCGCTGAAACGCATCGTGGTGCTCATGCCGGACGCCATGCCTGCACGGTCACGCGGTACGCACGCCATGATGTTCTTCTGGGTATCGCCATTGAGTAGTCCGGCGCCAGCCCCGGTGACGGCGATGGCGCAGGCAACGCTCAGGTAGCCGCCCATAGACACCGCCCAGGCGCTGAGCAGGTTGCCGCAACCGACCAGAGTCAGCCCGAGGGCCATCATGCTGGCTGGCGATAACCGACGAGACAACCGCGTGCCGATCTTCGGGAAGATGAGCATGGTCAGGGCGAACGGCAACATGCCCAGCCCGGAGGCGATGGCAGTGAACCCCAGGCCATTCTGCAAGTAGAACGGTAGTAGCGTCATCATTACTTGGGCACAACCTGCGTAAGCGAACATGCCCAGGAGCGCACCAACGAACCGCGGGTGTTTGAACAATTGCAGATCGACCATAGGCCGAAGCTGTAGCCGCTCAACCACCACGAACAGGACCATCAACAGTACGCCGGCCAGCAAGCGCAGGGTGGTCAATGAATTGTCCCAGCCAATGCGATTGGCCTCGATCAGGCCCCAGATAAGACACAGCAGACTGCTGCTAAACGCCAGGCTGCCCCATGGGTCGAGCCGCGCCGATTGTTCGTTGCGCGACTCGTCGATGTTGCGCCATACCATGCTCACCAGCAGCAAGCCCAGCGGCAGGTTCAGGTAGAAAATCCAGCGCCAGCCCACGAATGAGGCAATCAGACCACCCACGGTGGGCGCGGCGGTCATGGCTACGCCCATGCAGGCCCCCCAGAACGCCCAGGCTTTGGCCCGTTCAGTCTCGTCGTGGAACGCATGGCCGATAGTCGCCAGTGCCGAGGTCAACAACAGCGCGGCCCCTACACCTTTGATCGCTCGGGCAATGTCGAGGAAGAGGATGTTTGGCGCCGCGCCACAGCCCAGTGAGGCCAGAATGAACAGCGCCAGGCCGCAGAGCAGGGTCTTCTTCCGGCCAAAACGATCGGCAATGCTGCCGGCGGGCAATAGCAGTGCGGCGAAGGCCAGCATGTAGGCGCTGACCACCCATTCGATGTCGGCGAAATTAGCCCCCAGGTCACGGGCAATACTGGGCAAGGTCACGGCGACAATATTGGTGTCCAGAACGATAAGCGAGCAGACCGCCGAGGCGGTCAACAGGGTCATGCGCGGGCTGGGCGTTTTCATGTCATTCCTCGCAGATACACGATTGCTTTATGGGTAACGTGCCAGCAAGCTTATTGCGCTGCCTTAGGCGCTTTGTTACCTGGGCTTGAGCACTTCATTACCTTTGAGCTAATGCAGTCATGGAAATACGCCACTTTCGTTACTTTCTGGCCGTCGCCAAGCACAGGAATTTCAGCCGTGCCGCAGCACAACTGGGCATTGCTCCGCCGACGCTTACGCGACAGATTCAGGACATGGAAAGCGCCTTGGGCACGCGCTTGTTCCTGCGCCTGCAACGCGAGGTCAGCCTGACGGATGCGGGCAGGGCCTTGCAGGCAGAGGCGGAGCTGACCGTGCGTCAGTTCGAAGCCGCGCAGCTCAATGCGCAGCGAGCGGGGCGCGGTGAGACCGGCCACATTGAGCTGGGTTATGTGGCTTCGGCGGTGTTTTCCGGGGTGCTGCAAAAACAGGTCAGCAGCTTTCGCCTGCGTTATCCGGACATTGGCTTCACCATCAGCGAGAACCTGATGCCGGTTTTGCCAGGATTGATCGAGGAAGGGCGGTTGGATGTCGGTTACATCCGCTCGCCCATGCATTTACCCGAAGCCCTGAGCACCATCAGTCTGTTGGTAGAAGGCTTTGCGCTGGCGCTGCCAGGCAGCTCATGGCTGTGTCGTCTGAAAGAAATCAATGCGGCGCATTTGCAGAATGAAATCTTCATTCTCCCCGAGCAGATATCCGGCACCTTGCAGGTCGCTGCGCAAGGCGGCTATGCGCCAACGCTTGGGCCTCAACCGGGTGGGTTGGTCGCTGTTGTGGCGCTGGTGTCCCTCGGCCAGGGTGTGGCCGTGGTGCCGGAGTCGATGGTGGACCACATCAAGTTGCCCAATGTGGTGTACCGGCGTATTCAAGACTGCCAACCTTCGTCATTCTTGTCGCTGGTCTATCGACGTTTTGAAAAGGCTCCGGCGGTGGCGCGTTTTATCGAACACGTAAAGGATTTCAGTGAGAGACCCACTCTGTAACATGAAGATTGATCATGGACTTTAGTAAATGAAGAAATACCAGCCACCGTTGACACTGACCCCACGGATGCTCGCCCTCGTCGCAGATATCAGCGAACAGGTCGGTCGCTTGTCGTCGTTGCGGGAAACGACGCAGACCCCAATGCTGAGGCGTGGCAATCGCATTCGTACCATTCAGGCGTCGCTGGCTATCGAGAACAACACGTTGAGCCTGGAACAGGTGACTGCGGTGCTGGACGGGCAGCGAGTGCTTGGTCTGCCTCGTGAGATTCAGGAAGTGCGCAATGCCTTCGCTACTTACGAAGCTATGCCCGGATGGAAAGCCGATGTCCGCTCTGACCTGTTGCAGGCTCACGCGCTATTG
Organism: Pseudomonas sp. UMAB-08; assembly: GCF_900095225.1. GTDB lineage: Bacteria > Pseudomonadota > Gammaproteobacteria > Pseudomonadales > Pseudomonadaceae > Aquipseudomonas. The sequence continues at coordinate 111,583 of NZ_LT607423.1, read as the reverse complement.
ATGCACGGCTTGATAGATGACGCCGGTCGGTTTCGTCGGGGCGGGGTGGGGATTTATCGCGGTGACCGATTCCTGCATATGGCTCCTCCGGCCAGTCGCGTCGCGGCACTCATGGATGACTTGCTGGGTTGGCTGGAGGGGGGCGATTTGCACCCGTTGATCGCCAGTTGCGTGTTCCATTACGAGTTTGAATTCATCCACCCCTTTGCGGACGGCAATGGACGAATGGGTCGACTCTGGCAAACCCTGATCCTGAGTCAGTGGCGTCCAGTGCTGGCGTATCTGCCGGTAGAAACGGTCATTCGTGATCAGCAGGACGCGTATTACGGTGCGCTATCCGCGGCAGATCAGTTAGCCGAAGCGACGCCTTTCGTTGAGTTCATGTTGGGTGCCTTGAAGCAGGCTCTGAGCGACGTGGATCAGACCGCACAAGTAACCGCACAAGTAACCGACCCGGTAAAAAAACTACTCAAGGTTCTCGCAAGCCATCCTTCGTTCAAGTCCGGCGAGCTGATGGAGCAATTGGGCCTCGTGCATCGGCAATCATTTCGTCGCACGTACCTCAACCCGGCATTGGCGGCAGGGCTGGTAGAAATGACCGATCCCGACTCACCCCGCAGCCCTGTGCAGATGTATCGGTTGACTGAGCGTGGCCATTCAATGCTTAAACATCCCTAAAGCCTCAGTCGACTTCGTCAGCCTCTGCAAGGCATTCGGGTCATTGTGCTCGGGCACCCAATTCCATTCCGTGTCATTAAAATGCACCAGCAAGTGCCTTCGACCTTGTTCAAGGAGCTCAACCCATGATCGACCATCTTGACCATTTGGTCCTGACCGCCAGCAATGCCGATGCCACTCGGGATTTCTATACCCGCGTGCTCGGCATGCAACTGGAGACCTTTGGTGCCGGACGTATGGCGTTCACGTTTGGCAACCAGAAAATCAACCTGCACATACGCGGGCACGAATTCGAGCCCAAGGCGCATCTGCCGGTTCCGGGCGCGCTGGACCTGTGCTTTATTGCGTCGATTCCGCTGGAGCAGGTGATTGAGCGCCTGGCTGAGGCCCGCTGGCCAATTGTCGAAGGCCCGATCATGCGCACGGGCGCCACCGGGCCCATTCGCTCGGTGTACGTGCGCGACCCGGACCTGAACCTGATCGAAATTTCCGAGCAGGTCTGAGCGGGTACAGCTGCCGCTACTGCCTGCTGTTCTCTCGAGGGTGATGCGACCTGCTAGGCCTTGAGCGTTTCCACGGGCACGCGACCATAAACGTCGGTGAAGCGAACAATGTCGTCTTCACCCAGGTATTCGCCGCTCTGTACTTCAATCATGACCAGATCGACCACGCCGGGGTTGATCAGGCGATGAGTGCGGCCAGGTTTGATAAACGTCGACTCATTGGTGTCGAGTAGAAATTCACTGTCGCCGTTGGTTACCCGCGCCATGCCGCTGACCACAATCCAGTGTTCGCTGCGGTGATGGTGCATTTGCAGTGACAACGATGCCTGAGGGCGGACCATGATGCGTTTGATCTTGAAGCGCTTGCCTTCTTCAAGCACGGTGTAGGTCCCCCACGGGCGGGTGACGGTACGGTGCAGGCGATAAGCATCATGGCCCTGGCGCTTGAGTTCCTTGGCAATGATTCTGACGTCCTGGCTACGATTCGCGTCGGCAATCAGCAGCGCGTCGGGGGTATCGATGATGATCAGGTTATCCAGGCCGACGCCGCCCACCAGTCGTCGTGGCGAGTCGATGTAGCAATTGGTCACGTCATGCAAGACGGTCTGGCCGTTGCATTGGTTGCCATCGGTATCGGCCGGGCTCAGTTCACGCATGGCCTGCCATGAGCCGATGTCGCTCCAGCCTAGCTGGCACGGCACCACCGCGACTTTTTGCGAGGGCTCCATCACGGCGTAGTCGATGGAAATGTCCGGGGCCAGAGCGAACAGTTCACTGTCCAGTTCCAGCTGCAATTCGTGATTGCCTTCCTTGCTCGTGCTTTGCTCCAGGCAAGCTTTGACCGAGGCCAATACTTGCGGTGCGTGCTCTTCCAGCTCGCGCAAGATCGTGTCGGCGCGCATGCAGAACATGCCGCCGTTCCACAGGTGCAATCCACCGTCGAGGTAACCCTGGGCGGTGTCAGCGTCTGGTTTTTCGACAAAACGGGCCACTTGATAGGCTGTGGCTGTCGAATTCAAGGCCTGACCTTTTTCGATATAACCAAACCCGGTTTCAGCCTTGGTCGGTACGATGCCAAATGTCACCATCCAGCCTTGGTCAGCCAGTGTTCGAGCCGCGTTCACGGCTTGAGCGAACGCCTCTACATCCTTGATCAAATGATCGGCTGGAAGAATTAGCAAGTGAGCATCGTCGCCGTACAAACGAGCGACATGCAGCGCCGCCGCCGCGATGGCCGGGGCCGTATTGCGCCCGAACGGTTCAAGGATGAAGTCCAGGCTCACGTGGCCCTTATTGAGTTGGCGGTAGTCGTCCACCGTACGGAAATACACGTCACGGTTGGTCACGGTCAGGATTCGGTCGACGTCGGCCAATCCGACGGCCCGAACGAAGGTTTTTTGCAGCAGGCTTTCGCCATCGGGAAGACGCATGAAGGGCTTGGGCATGGCTTCGCGGGAAACCGGCCACAGTCGGGTGCCGGCGCCGCCAGCGATAATGCAAGGGATGAGAGTGCTCATCAATAGGCCTCACGAGTGAATAGCACTGCAGGAACAGTGCGGAAAAGGATGTACAGATCAAACCAGACCGACCAGTTTTCTATGTATTCGAGGTCGAATTCGACGCGCTTTTCGATTTTTTCCAACGTGTCCGTTTCACCACGATAGCCGTTGATTTGCGCAAGGCCAGTAATGCCCGGTTTGACCCGATGGCGAGCCGTGTATTCTTTGACCGCTTCTTCAAAAAGAATGCCTGCGGCCTTGGTTGCAGTGGCGTGCGGACGCGGCCCGACCATGGACATACTGCCGGCGAAGACGTTGAACAGTTGTGGCAACTCGTCAAGGCTGGTCTTGCGGATAAAGCGTCCAATCCGGGTGATCCTGGCGTCACCGCGAGTGGTTTGCGTCTCGGCGGTCGCATCGGCTTGATGCTGGTACATCGAACGGAATTTGCAGACTTCGATCAGCCGGTTGTTGTAGCCGTAGCGCTTTTGCCTGAACAGCACCGGGCCTGGGGAGTCGAGCTTGATCGCAATGGCGACCAGCACCATCACCGGTAACAGCAGGAGCAGGGCAAAGCTTGCCAGCACCATGTCCTCCAGTCGTTTGAAAAAAGGCGACCAACCGCGCAGCGGTACTTCGGATGCGTTGAACATCGGCAGGTTAGCCACTTCGGTGAGGCGGTTGTGAGCATGCCGGAACGCAACCATGTCTGGGACCAGCAGCACGTTGACGGGCAACCTGCGCAGCTCGCGAATGATGTAATCCATACGGTTTTCTGCGGTCCAGGGCAGGGCGACCAGCACCTGAGTGACCTTCTCTTCGCGAATCAGCCTTTCCAGATCGCCGGAGTTGCCCAGCACTGACAGATTGGCCACGGTTTTAGGCATGCGCCCGATACGGTCGTCGATAAACCCGGAAACCCCGGAACGGATGTCCTGGTTCTGCTCCAGGTACTCGGCCAGGCGCTGACCGTTTTCAGTTGCACCGAGAATGATCGCGTTCTGCAGGAAGAAGCCTTTTTGCATGAGGCGCTGGAACATCATCAGCAGGAAAAGACGCTCGACGCCGAACAGCACAAAGCTAGTCGTGAACCAGAGGATCAGTTGCACATCGGAGATGTAGTTGAACAGAGACAATGCCTGATGCATGAACAGCAGCAGGCAGAACGCCGAAGACCAGGCGAACAGGGTCAGGCGAAAGCGCAACAGGTTGCTGAAGATGGATTCCGAATAGACCCCGATGGCCTGAAAGATCAATACGCTGATGAAACCAAAGAACATCAGCACCGCTAAATAGCTCTTCAGTGCAATGGGGTGGTCAGTTTGCCAGAACGCCAGAATCAATAATCCCGGGAGAATGCAGGTCACGCCGTGCACGAGGCGAATACCGAACAAAAAGTATTCGACCAGGCTGGAGCGCGTAAGCAGAAGACTGTCAACAGGTTGCAGGCGCATAACTGTCCATCCCTCAAGCCATGAATTCAGTGCCAAATCCCGCGGTACTGAGACGGATATTCATTAGCAAAGTCAATAAAATGACTTATGCGCATTCATTTTTCGAGATAGCCAATATTCTGTCGAATTAAACACAGGCCCTGATTGCATTTCAATGGCAATTTGCAGCTGGGCAGTTTTTTTCTACAAAATATTTCTGGCCTTTCTGTTTTTACCTCCGAGATCAATCCAACTGAATTGATTTTGTGGTGTGAGTCAGGTGAAACAGAGGGTGTCGTTTTGTGGTGGAGTTAAGGGGGTAATCATTTTTTCTGGTTGATGGGGTCTTTTTGCCTGCCGGATGGTCAATAGTCTTCACAAGCCGCATTGGTATTGAGTTTCGAGAGGGAGAAGACAGCAATGACACTGCGCAAGGCATTTTTGATTTTGCACGGCAAGCAGGCCCTCAATGAAGAGGTTCGTTCGGCCGTGGGCGCCAAGCGTGACGAGGGGTGGCAGCTGGAAGTGAGAGTGACGTGGGAGGCTGGCGATGCTCAGCGTCTGGTCGCCGAAGCGCTGGCGGCGGGTCATCGGAAAATTATCGCCGGCGGTGGAGACGGAACGCTGCGTGAAATCGCCGAGGCGCTGGCATTGGCCGGTCACCCACTGAGCGATGAGGCCAGCCTGGTGTTGTTACCAATGGGGACCGCCAATGATTTTGCGCGCGCTGCAGGCGTCCCGTTAACAATGAAAGAGGCGCTGGACTTGCTTGATGTGCCACCCCGCAGGGTCGATATGGGTGAAGTCGGCGGCCAACTTTTTTTGAACATGGCCACCGGTGGCTTCGGCAGTCAGGTAACAGCCAGTACGTCAGAGGATTTGAAAAAAATCCTCGGGGGGGCGGCTTATCTCTTCACAGGCCTGTCGCGCTTTAGTGAATTAAGTGCAGCCTACGGTGAACTGACCGGGCCAGACTTCCATTGGCGCGGCGATCTGCTGGCCTTGGGGATTGGTAACGGTCGTCAAGCCGGAGGCGGGCATGTCCTGTGCCCGACAGCCTTGGCCGATGACGGCCTGCTCGACATCAGTATTCTGCCTGCGCCGCAAGACGTAGTGAGCACGCTAAAGGGATTGCTTGAAGGGGGGCTGGGGATCGATAACATGTTTGTACGCGCACGGCTGCCCTGGGTCGAAATCAAGTCGGCGCAGGGGCTGGACATCAATCTCGACGGTGAACCCATGGCTGGCGAAAGCATGCGCTTCGTCGTCCGTCCTGCGGCCTTGCGCGTGCATTTACCCGCGCATTCGCCACTGCTCGGCACCGGTGAGCAGGTCGGTGATTGAGGTTGATGAGTCGCGCTCGCGCACGGGGCAGCAGGGGCGGCGATCTTGCCTAGATGTTTGAGTGATTCGGGGCGGTCGACCAACGCTTGTCGGGCATAAACCGCGAGCGTTGATTTTCAAGTCCGACGATGGCCGCGAACGCGTTCAGCAGCTCCTGTTGCTCGCAGTCATCAAGCAACAGCATTCCCGTGCCGGTATCGACCAGTTCAAGCTGCCAGGCAAGGAGGATGAAGCAGCGCTTGAGGCTGGACAGCGCATCGCCCTGAAGGCAAGTCTGGGGATGGGCAAGCTCCAGTAGGTGACGAATATGGCGGGAGAAATCAGCGATGCTCTCAAGCGACAGGGCATCCGCCTCGTCGGTGATGGTCGACAGGGCATCGAGCAGGCACTCGATGGCGTCCCTGTCGTTGATGAACCATTCCAGATGACTCAGGCACTCTTCCGCCTTGGCGAGAAGTGTTTGCGATTTAGTCAGAAAATCAGGGAGCGAATGTTGCCACTCATTGCTGTTCAACATGTTTTATCTCCGCAACTCATGGACAGCGATCGTAGGTCGCACTCGGCGAGTGGCTCCAAGTTAATGTTGAAATCAAACGGATGTCTGTAGTCCGTTTCCGAATGTTTTTTCGGGTTCACTCGGCGAGTCCATAGCGTCTATTTGCATCTGCTCTGCAATGTGCTTGGCGAATCTCTTTCGCGTCGTAACGGGCAGAGGCTATTTTCGGAAAGGCAAATGACCCAAACAGTGATGTTGATGTGACATCAAGGGCGTTACGTGGCATTTTGTTGCGATTAAGGTCCCGCTCACTTCGGCCGATAACGGGTTGAGCGCTCTCAATACGAACTATCCCCCAGGAGTCATTAATGGCTGGCATTCTCGACACGGTAGATCAACGCACGCAGCTGGTGGGTGAGAATCGCCTGGAAATTCTGATGTTTCGCCTGGCCGGGCGACAACTGTTCGCGATCAACGTTTTCAAGGTTCAGGAGGTTTTGCAGCTGCCCAAGCTGACCCTGATGCCACAACGTCATCCCTTTGTCTGTGGTGTGGTCAACCTGCGTGGTCAGACGCTCCCGGTCATCGATCTTTCCCAGGCGATTGGTATGCGTCCGCTGATACCGGGGCCCACCAGTACGATCATCGTCACCGAGTACAATCGGTCGGTGCAGGCGTTTTTGGTTGGGGGGGTGGATCGCATCGTCAACATGAACTGGGAAGCGATTCTGCCACCGCCTGTCAGTGCTGGCCGCCAGCATTACCTGACCGCCATCAGCAAAGTCGATGATCAGTTGGTGGAGATTATCGACGTCGAAAAAGTCCTCGCTGAAATCGTGCCCTACAACGCCAAAGTCTCCCGTGAAAAACTTCAGGATCCCGTCCTGGAACTTGCCCGTGGTCGCGAAGTGCTGTTGGTGGATGATTCGAATGTGGCGTTGGCGCAACTGCGTGACACCTTGTCTCAGCTTGGGGTGAAGATGCACATCGCCCGTGACGGGCTCAAGGCGTTGAATATGCTCAAGGCATGGGCTGATACCGGCGAAGTCATGACTGACAAGCTGTTGATGGTGTTCACCGACGCCGAGATGCCGGAGATGGATGGTTATCGCCTGACCACCGAGATCCGCAACGATCCCCGCTTGCGCGGTCTGTATGTGGTGCTGCATACCTCGTTGTCGGGCAGCTTCAACGAATCAATGGTGAAGAAGGTCGGCTGCGACAACTTCCTCTCCAAGTTCCAGCCGGACAAATTGGTCGACGTGGTGCGTGAGCGTCTGATGCTGGATCAGGCCTGACGGATTTTTGGTTTCGGGGTGGGTTTGGGGTGTCGTACGGAGTAGTAATTCGTATAGATTGACGCTTTGCCCATTACGGAGCTGACCATGTTGCGTCTCAGCGCGCTTTATCGATTTCCACTCAAATCTGGCATGGCCGAACCTCTGCAGCAGGCCCGGTTCGATGGGCTGGGCTTGGCTGGAGATCGACGCTGGATGTTGGTGGAAGAGGCTTCCGGGCGCTTCTTCACACAGCGAGCCATGCCGCACATGTCACAGTTGTCGGTGTTGTGGAATGCCGGCGGCGGGGTGACCCTCAATGCCCCCGGCTTCCAGGCCCTCGATGTGCCCCTGCCCGAAGACACTGAAGCGTCGCTGCGTGGTGTGACCGTGTGGCGCGACACCCTGCGTGTACCCGATGCGGGAGATGAGGCGGCGCAGTGGCTCAGCGAGTTCATGGGTAAACCGACACGCATGGTTCATGTGCCCGACAACCGTGCTCGCTGGTTGCCCAGCGGTTACGGCACGGTTGAAGACAAGGTGGGTTTTGCCGACGGCTTCCCCTTGCTGCTGATCGGTCAGGCTTCGCTGGATGATTTGTCGGCAAAGGTCGGCTGGCCGCTGGAGATGCTCCGGTTCAGGCCCAATCTGGTGGTCGAGGGCAGCGAAGCATTCGCCGAGGACGGCTGGAAGCGCATCCGTATCGGCGACATCGAGTTTCGTCTGCTCAAGGGCTGCTCGCGCTGCATACTCACGACCATCGACCCAAAGACCGGTGAGCGTACCCAGGATCGCGAACCATTGACCACCCTCAAGACCTATCGCGAGCGCGAAGGGGAAGTCTGGTTTGGACAAAACATGGTCAGCGACGGCCCGGGCATTCTCGACGTCGGGATGCCGGTGACGGTGCTGGAGTAGGTCGCAGCGGGTACACACATCGACTGTCAGCGAGTTCAGTCGCGATAAGGCAAGGTGTCAGGCAGCGAAGAGCTGCCTGACACCTTCAGTCCTCACTGGTCGTCGAAAAACCGCTCGTGCCAATCCACCAGAGGCTGCGGTGAGTTGAGTTTTTCGCCGTAGATCACCGAATAAGACAGTACGTTCTGCACATACTGACGTGTTTCGTCGAAGGGGATGCTTTCAACCCACACATCGAATGCCAGGTGGTTCGCGCCCTTGAGCCATTGGCGAACGCGGGCGGGGCCAGCGTTATAGGCGGCCGATGCGAGTACGCGGTTGCCGTTGAACTGGCTGTGTACCTGGCTCAGGTAGGCAGCGCCCAGCTGGATGTTTTTATCCGGGTCGAGCACTTGCTGGGGCGATGCCAGCGGAATGCTGAATTTGCGAGCGGTCTCCTTGGCAGTGGTCGGCATTAATTGCATCAGGCCACTGGCACCGACGCCGGAACGCGCGTCGTCCATGAAGGCGCTTTCCTGGCGCGTAATGGCAAACACCCAGCTGGAGTGCAGGCCACGGACATTGGCTTCACGTACCAACGTATCGCGGTGGGCCATCGGGAAACGGATATCCAGGTCGTCCCAGTATTGCGCCTGACTGATGGTGCGGATGGCCGGAAAGTACCAGTGCATGTCGTAGGCCAGTTTGGCCTGAGCGACCATCTCATCGCGGCTGAACAGGCGGCTGACGTGGTACCACTCGCGCCGACCGTCCACCACCTGGCCACGATCGTGAAACTCCAGTGCCCGACGTACGCCTGGCGTGGTGCGGACCTTGTTGATGAGTTGCTGACTGAGCATCAGCGGCTTGTTGTTCAGCTGATAAGCGGTCTGCGTACGATCGGCGGCAAGGAAACCATAGAAATCGCGCTCTTTGGCGACCGCTTTGTAGAGCGTTGGCACCAACGGGCTAGTCGGTTGGGACAGCTCCAGAGAGCGCGCTTGCCAGTAGCGCCAGCGATTGGTGATCGCCAGGTCCTGCGGCAGTTTGCGGGTCAACTGGTACGCGTCGTCCCAACGGCCCAAGCGCAGCAGCAGGCGCAAACGCCATTCGGTGACCGTGTTGTCGCGCAAGTCCGGGTCATATTTGGTCATGACCTCCAGCGCTCGACCATCGAAGCGGCGGGCCAGCGTCAGGCCGATCTCCTTGGCGATTTCCACTTGCTCATCGCGTGAAAAATGCATTCTCGCCGAGTAGCTGTCGAGCATGTCCATGGCTTTCTGCGGGTCCAGCTTGGCCAGGCGTCGCAGGCCAAGACCGACCACGTCGGACATGGCTTCATCGACCGGCGCGAAGCGCGAAGGGTCGTTGAGCAGTTCAGGTTTCTGCGCGACCGCGATCAGCAGCTTGCCTTGCGGGGCCAGCGTAACGAGGCTGTCGACCAGGGAATTGGCCAGGTTGTAATTGCGTGCTTGTGCGGCCAGCTTGGCACGTTGCCAGCGTTTCTCTTCCGGTAACTGGCCCTCGGCCGCCCAGCTCGAAAATAAAGCATCGCACGCGGCAGGCTGAGTTTTGCCGGTCATCCACAACTTCTCGGCGTTGGCATAGCCTTGTGCGCGCAGGTTGTGGCTCAGCTGGTATTGGCCGTAGAGGCAGTCGAGTTCGGTGAAGTTGAGCTTGGGGTCGTAATACTGGGCGAATGTCTGCCAGTCGCCACGTTCGGCCAGCCAGCGCAACCAGCGCAGCTTCATCCAGTTAGCCTGAGGCAGGTCGCCGTGAGCCGAGAGAAACCGTTCGATTTCCGGATTGGTCGCGGTCTTGAGTCGTGCGGTCAGTTCGTCGTAGGCCAGATAAGGTTCCAGCGGATAATCGGCGAGCGCCTGGCTATAACGCACGTAGGGGCCGGAATCACCTTTGGCCAGTGCGCGCTTTGCCTCGTCGTAATACTGACGCTGAAGGGTGAGATCTGCTGCTTGTGCCGACTGCGCAGCGGTCGCAGAGAGAAGCAGGCAGGATAAAAAACTGAACAAACGACTGCGCATGAGACTTCCGTGCAGATGAACCGTGAAAGGTACTACTAGCTTAGCCCTTTGCCAGCTCCGGGTGAAAGCATTGCCGACTATGCGACGTGTGACAGAAATATTCATCCGCCTCTTTTATGGGGAGCAAATCAGGGATTTGCGTTCAGTCGCGGCGGGTTGTTCGTCATTGAATGCCGACATAGCCTGGGTATCTCAGGTAGAATGCGCGCCCAGTTTTTGGAGAAACTCATGACCCTGCTCAAATTCAGCGATGTGTCCCTTGCTTTCGGCGCTATGCCGTTGTTGGACAAGGTGTCCTGGCAGATCGCCCGTGGTGAGCGGGTGTGCATCATCGGCCGCAATGGCACTGGCAAGTCCAGTATGTTGAAACTCGTCAAGGGCGTACAAAAGCCTGACGACGGTTCTGTGTGGCGTGCCCCGGGCCTGAAAATCGGCGAGCTGCCGCAGGAATTACCGGTGGCCGACGATCGGACAGTGTTCGACGTGGTCGCTGAAGGCCTGGATGGCGTCGGCGCATTGCTTGCCGAGTACCACCACCTGAGCCAGAACATCGTCACCGCCGAGGATCTGGACAAGCTGATGCATGTTCAGCACGACCTTGAGTCCCGCGACGGCTGGCGTCTGCAGCAATTGGTTGACAGCACCTTGAGCCGCCTGCAATTGCCGGCCGACAAAACCCTGGCTGAGCTGTCCGGTGGCTGGCGTCGTCGGGTCTTGCTGGCCCAGGCGTTGGTCTCCGAGCCCGATCTGCTGCTGCTCGACGAACCGACCAACCACTTGGATATCGGCGCGATCGCTTGGCTCGAAGAGGCCTTGATGGGCTTCCAGGGCGCGGTTCTGTTCATTACCCACGACCGGTCCTTTCTGCAGAACCTGGCCACCCGCATTCTTGAGCTGGACCGTGGCGGTCTGATCGACTGGGATGGCGACTACGCCAGCTTCCTGGTCCACAAAGAAGCCCAGTTGTCCGCGGAAGAAACCGCCAACGCGCTGTTCGACAAGCGCCTCGCGCAAGAAGAAGTCTGGATTCGTCAGGGCATCAAGGCTCGTCGTACCCGTAACGAAGGTCGCGTACGCGCCTTGAAAGAGTTGCGTGTGGAGCGTGGCGAGCGTCGTGAGCGCACAGGCAAGGCCAACATTCAGCTGGATACATCCGACAAGTCGGGCAAGCAAGTGATGGTTCTGGACAACGTCAGCTTCGCTCACCCGGGCGGTCCGTTCCTGATCAAGGATTTCTCCATGGTCCTGCAGCGCGAGGACCGTATCGGTCTGTTGGGCGCCAACGGTACCGGCAAGACCACCTTGCTCAAGCTGATGCTTGATAACCTGCAACCCTCCAGCGGCACCGTGGAAGTGGGTACGCGTCTGGAAGTGGCCTATTTCGACCAGTTGCGTCACCAGCTCGATCTGGAAAAAACCGTTATCGACAACGTGGCCGAAGGTCGGGATTTCATCGATATCGACGGTCAGAGCCGGCATGTACTGAGCTATCTGGGCGACTTCCTGTTCAGCCCGCAGCGTGCTCGTACGCCAGTGAAGGCATTGTCCGGTGGCGAGCGTGCGCGTCTGTTGCTGGCCAAACTGTTCAGCAAGCCAGCCAACCTGCTGGTACTCGACGAACCTACCAACGACCTCGATGTGGAAACCCTCGAGTTGCTTGAAGAAGTGCTGTTGACCTTCAAAGGCACCGTGTTGATGGTCAGTCACGACCGGGCATTCCTCGATAACGTTGTGACCAGCACCTTGGTGTTTGAAGGCGAAGGCAAGGTTCGTGAATACGTCGGTGGTTATCAGGACTGGCTGCGCCAGGGCGGCTCGCCGCGCCTGCTGGGTGTGACCGAGAATAAATCCGGTAAAGCCGAACTGGCGACTGCGGTTGTTGCTGCGACGCCTGTGGCGGCTCAGGAAATGCCAGTGGCCAAGAAGAAGCTCAGCTACAAGCTGCAACGCGAGCTGGAAGGGCTGCCTGCACAAATCGACGATGTCGAGGCGCAGATGGCTGCTCTGACGGCTGAAATGGCTCATGCCGGTTTCTATCAGCGCCCAGCCGAGCAGACTGCTGCAGTGCTGGCGCAAATGGAAAGCCAGCAAGCGCAACTCGATGCATTGTTGGAGCGCTGGGCCGAGCTGGACGCGTAATGCGTTTTGCTTTGCTGAGCTGAATAAAAAAGCCCGGGCCATTTGCAAATGGCCCGGGCTTTTTACTGAAGGCGGGTCGCACCTGCCTTCAATTTATATCCCGGTTACTCAGGGCGCTTCAGGCGCACGGCAAGAACGTCGCACGGCGCACCGTGGAGGACGTCGTTGGCAGTCGAACCGAGCAGCAACGCCAAGCCATGCCGGCCATGGCTGCCGACAACGATCAGGTCGCAGCCCTGCGCCTTGGCCAGTTGATGGATTTCCTGTCGGGGCTGACCATAGGTGAGGTGGCTGTCGCCGATCCGGACTTCCGGGTATTTCAGCTTCAAGGCTTCGAGTTTCTCTTTGGCCTGGTCGAACTGCTGCTGTTGCAATTGGGAGAGATCCATCGGTACATCGCCACCAAAGGCCATGGCCATGGGTTCAACGATATGCACCAGGGACAATTTGGCACCATTGCTGACGGCGAGTTCGCGAGCGCGGCGGATAACAGGATCGCACTCTTCAGTGAGGTCTATAGCGACCAAAATGTGTTCGTATGGCATGAGGAGCTCCTCTTTAGGATTGCGATAGCTGTAAGTATGGCTCTTTTCACCCAGGGCTGGGTGCGCGGTTAAATTGATAATTACTTCTGGGAATAAGAAATATGACGGTCTGGATAGTGTTGTCAATCCTTGCGCTGGTCCTGAGTCCTTTGGCGTGGCTGCGACCTTCGCGCCACCAGAGCGGCAAGATGGCCCTGCGCATGGAAGCACGGCGTATTGGACTTGGCATGCAACTGGCGCCTCAGGAATGGCCGCACTGGCTGCCAGAAGAGCCGCCAAGCCCCTGCGCGCAATACCATCGACCGCGCCGTAGCGAACGGGCCGTGTGCTGGGTCTATTGGCAAACCACTCCGGGCGTCTGGCTCAACCAATGGCGCGAGCCCTGCGAGGATGCGCAACTGATGGCCCAGTTCAGTACGCTTCCAGCCAATGTGTTCAAGGTCGAGGCAGCTCAGCAAATGATCGCCTTGTACTGGGGCGAGCGCGGCGAACCCGAAATATTGCAACGCATCTCCGCCGTCCTTAAAGCGCTGGCTTGACGATTCTGACGGTGTTGGCAATCAGCCACACCTCAAAATCCAGGCAATAAAAAGCCCGACAACAACATCGGGCCGGGGTGGCCAGGCAGGCCGATAATTTGTAGCGATCCCTGTGACGAGACTGGGAAGGCACTGTGCTGCGCGATGTTTCGGCCGGACGTGTTCGGCCTGAAACATTCAGTGCGCTGAATGTAGTCGCTCCCGAAGCGTTTGTCGCTGTCGCGCCCATCATTTTATTCGCAAAAGCTGCCCGTCACCTCAACCGTGCAGGGTTTGCCTGACACTTTGCGTCTGTCTGTTCGTCATAACGTGCATGAATACTTCCCCATCAATCGTGTATCAAACCTGTGATGGGTGCTGATGAATGATCATGCACCCCCATAATTCGCCGCTTTTATTGGCGTTTTGTTGATTTGACAATTGCCAGGATTTCCGTGAAGGTGTGTTACCCAAATCAAACGGTCGTATGAATTGAGCGTTTGCATTGTCAGAAGGCTCCTACAGAATCCCGGCTAACACGTCGGCGGATGTGTCTGGCGGTTTGGCGTTAGCATTGACGAAACGTCGTAGTCACGCCGGCCTCCAGTGTCCGACGTGTATTGTTCAGCTTCCATATCGTGGAGATCAGTTGATGATTTACGAAGGTAAAGCCATCACGGTTAAGGCTCTTGAAAGTGGCATCGTCGAATTGAATTTCGATCTCAAGGGTGAGTCCGTCAACAAGTTCAACCGTCTAACCCTCAACGACCTGCGTCAGGCCGTTGACACCATCAAGGCAGATGGTTCGATCAAGGGCGTGATTGTCACCAGCGGCAAGGACGTCTTCATCGTCGGCGCCGACATCACCGAGTTCGTCGACAACTTCAAGTTGCCGGATGCAGAGCTGGTGGCGGGTAACCTCGAAGCCAACAAAATCTTCAGCGATTTTGAAGACCTCAGCGTTCCAACCGTCGTGGCCATCAATGGCATCGCCCTGGGCGGTGGTTTCGAGATGTGCCTGGCAGCGGATTTCCGCGTGATGTCCAGCAGCGCCAAGGTCGGTCTGCCTGAAGTCAAACTGGGCCTCTACCCTGGTTTCGGCGGCACCGTGCGTCTGCCACGCATCATCGGTGCCGACAACGCCATCGAGTGGATCGCATCGGGCAAGGAAAACCGTGCTGAAGATGCCCTGAAAGTCGGTGCTGTCGATGCGGTGGTTGCCCCTGAAAAACTGCGTGAAGCAGCGCTGGACCTGATCAAGCGCGCCATTTCCGGCGAGTTCGATTTCAAGGTCAAGCGTCAACCGAAACTGGACAAGCTCAAGCTCAATGCCATCGAACAGATGATGGCATTCGAAACCGCCAAGGGCTTCGTTGCAGGCCAGGCTGGCCCGAACTACCCGGCGCCGGTCGAAGCGATCAAGACCATCCAGAAAGCCGCCAACTTTGGTCGGGACAAAGCGCTTGAAATCGAAGCTGCCGGTTTCGTCAAAATGGCCAAAACCTCGGCTGCGCATAGTCTGATCGGTCTGTTTCTGAACGATCAGGAACTGAAGAAAAAAGCCAAGATCTACGATGAAGTCGCGAAAGACGTGAAGCAGGCGGCGGTACTCGGCGCAGGCATCATGGGCGGCGGCATTGCCTATCAGTCGGCTGTCAAAGGCACGCCGATCCTGATGAAGGACATCCGCGAAGACGCCATTCAATTGGGTCTTAACGAAGCGTCCAAGCTACTGGGCAACCGTGTCGACAAAGGTCGCCTGACGTCGGCGAAGATGGCTGTGGCCCTCAACGCAATTCGTCCAACCCTGTCCTATGGTGATTTCGGCACCGTCGACTTCGTCGTCGAAGCCGTGGTCGAAAACCCTAAGGTCAAGCAGGCTGTGCTTGCTGAAGTCGAAGGTCAGGTCAAGGAAGGCACCATTCTGGCGTCCAACACCTCGACCATTTCCATCAGTTTGTTGGCCAAGGCCCTCAAGCGTCCGGAAGACTTCGTGGGTATGCACTTCTTCAACCCTGTGCACATGATGCCGCTGGTCGAAGTCATTCGTGGTGAGAAGTCCAGTGAAGTCGCGGTTGCGACGGCTGTGGCTTACGCCAAGAAAATCGGCAAGAACCCGATCGTGGTCAATGACTGCCCGGGCTTCCTGGTCAACCGTGTCCTGTTCCCGTACTTCGGCGGTTTTGCCAAATTGGTCAGCGCGGGTGTGGACTTCGTTCGCATCGACAAGGTCATGGAAAAATTCGGTTGGCCAATGGGCCCGGCCTACCTGATGGACGTGGTCGGTATCGACACTGGCCACCATGGCCGCGACGTGATGGCTGAAGGTTTCCCGGATCGCATGAAGGACGATCGTCGTTCGGCTGTGGACGTGCTTTACGAAGCCAATCGTCTGGGTCAGAAGAACGGCAAGGGCTTCTACGCCTACGAAATGGACAAGAAAGGCAAGCCGAAGAAAGTCGCCGATGCCGCCGTGCTTGAAGTACTCAAGCCGATTGTCTACGAGCAGCGCGAAGTGTCCGACGACGACATCATTAACTGGTTGATGATTCCGTTGTGCCTGGAAACCGTACGCTGCCTGGAAGACGGCATTGTTGAAACAGCCGCTGAAGCTGATATGGGCTTGATCTACGGCATCGGTTTCCCTCCATTCCGTGGCGGTGCGCTGCGTTACATCGACTCCGTAGGTGTCGCTGAATTCGTCGCGCTGGCTGACAAATACGCTGATCTGGGCGCCTTGTACCAACCCACCGCGAAGCTGCGTGAGATGGCCAAGAATGGCCAGAGCTTCTTCGGTTAAGCGCCCAACGATTGAGAGGAATTTATGAGCTTGAATCCGAGAGATGTCGTGATTGTTGACTTCGGTCGCACTCCGATGGGCCGCTCCAAGGGTGGCATGCACCGCAATACCCGCGCTGAAGATATGTCCGCGCACCTGATCACCAAGCTGCTGGAACGTAACGTCAAGGTCGATCCTGCGGAAGTGGAAGACGTAATCTGGGGGTGTGTGAACCAGACCCTGGAGCAGGGCTGGAACATCGCTCGCATGGTGTCGCTGCTGACGCCGATCCCGCACACCTCGGCAGCACAGACGGTCAGCCGCCTGTGTGGTTCGTCCATGAGCGCTTTGCACACTGCTGCGCAAGCGATCATGACCGGCAACGGTGATGTGTTCGTGATCGGTGGTGTCGAGCACATGGGCCACGTCAGCATGATGCATGGCGTGGATCCGAACCCGCATATGTCACTGCACGCGGCCAAGGCTTCCGGCATGATGGGCCTGACTGCAGAAATGCTCGGCAAAATGCACGGCATCACCCGCGAAGCGCAAGACGCTTTCGGTGTGCGCTCGCATCAGCTGGCACACAAGGCCACGATTGAAGGCAAGTTCAAGGACGAAATCATCCCGATGCAAGGGTATGACGAGAACGGCTTCCTGAAAATGTTCGACTACGACGAGACCATTCGTCCAGAAACGACATTGGAAAGCCTGGCCGCCTTGAAGCCTGCTTTCAACCCGAAAGGCGGCACCGTGACGGCGGGGACTTCCTCGCAAATTACCGACGGTGCATCGTGCATGATTGTCATGTCCGCACAGCGCGCTCAAGACCTTGGCATCCAGCCTATGGCGGTTATCCGCTCGATGGCAGTGGCAGGTGTTGACCCGGCGATCATGGGCTATGGTCCAGTGCCGGCAACGCAAAAAGCGTTGAAACGTGCCGGCCTGAGTATTGCCGATATCGACTTCTTCGAGCTCAACGAAGCTTTCGCTGC
This sequence comes from Pseudomonas sp. UMAB-08, assembly GCF_900095225.1. Lineage (GTDB taxonomy): Bacteria > Pseudomonadota > Gammaproteobacteria > Pseudomonadales > Pseudomonadaceae > Aquipseudomonas. The sequence continues at coordinate 94,438 of NZ_LT607423.1, read as the reverse complement.
ACAGGCCCTGCCAGTGCTGAAAGATTTGAAAGTTCTCGACAAGATGAACGAGAAGGTTAACCTGCACGGCGGCGCGATCGCTCTGGGTCATCCATTTGGGTGTTCTGGCGCGCGTATCTCCGGCACGTTGCTGAACGTCATGAAGCAAAATGGCGGTAACCTTGGGGTTGCTACCATGTGCATCGGCCTCGGTCAGGGCATTGCCACCGTCTTCGAACGCGTCTAAAAGGTTCGAGTGATGGACGCCGGGGCCTTGTGCCCCGGCTTTTGTTTTTCTGAAGAATTGTTTTTGAAACCTTTTATTTCGGATTTATTTTACGAGGGCAGCAGCATGCAGTTACAGCCAGGACTCTATCGCCATTACAAGGGCCCTGAGTACCGTGTATTCAGCGTTGCCCGACATTCTGAAACCGAAGAAGAAGTGGTGTTCTACCAAGCGCTCTATGGCGATTATGGCCTGTGGGTGCGCCCTTTGAGCATGTTCCTTGAATCCGTCGAAGTTGACGGTGAACAGGTGCCTCGCTTTGCTTTGGTTCAGGTTGAACCCAGTCTGTTTTCAAGGCCTTGAGCTGAGATCGCGCAGTAACCTGTGCTTGACCTCACCTGATTGCCACTATATATAGCGGGCCTCGACAGGCACCAACCGCCTTTCATTTCTAGAATTCAGGAATTTTCTGATCCATGGGCAAATCGCTGGTCATTGTGGAATCCCCGGCTAAGGCCAAGACCATCAACAAGTACTTGGGTAACCAATACGTGGTGAAGTCGAGTATCGGCCATATCCGAGACTTGCCCACTAGCGGTTCCGCTAGCGCCAGCAAAGAGCCCGCTGCCAAGCGTGGCAAGGCTGCCGCTGGTGATGCGCCTGTGCTTACGCCGAAGGAAAAAGCCAAGCGCCAGCTCGTCTCGCGCATGGGTGTCGATCCTGATCACGGCTGGAAAGCCAAGTACGAAATCCTTCCCGGTAAAGAGAAGGTGGTCGAGGAGCTGCGCCGGCTCGCCAAGGATGCTGACATCATCTATCTCGCAACCGACTTGGACCGCGAAGGGGAAGCCATTGCCTGGCACCTGCGCGAAGCCATTGGTGGTGACGACAGCCGCTACAAGCGCGTGGTGTTCAACGAAATCACCAAGAAAGCGATTCAGGAAGCTTTCTCCAAGCCAGGCGAGCTGGATATTAATCGGGTCAATGCCCAGCAGGCACGTCGCTTCCTCGATCGTGTCGTTGGCTACATGGTGTCACCGCTGCTCTGGCAGAAGGTCGCCCGTGGTTTGTCTGCAGGCCGTGTGCAATCGGTTGCCGTGAAGCTGGTGGTGGAGCGTGAGCGCGAGATTCGTGCGTTCAACCCCGAAGAATATTGGGAAATTCACGCTGATCTGGGCACCACCAAAGGCGCCAACGTACGCTTTGAAGTGGCTCGCGAAAACGGCGAAGCCTTTAAACCGTTGAATGAAACCCACGCGATGGCTGCGCTGGAGAAGCTCAAAGCTTCCAGCTATAGCATCGTCAAGCGTGAAGACAAGCCGACCAGCAGCAAGCCTTCTGCGCCGTTCATCACGTCGACCCTGCAACAGGCGGGAAGCAACCGCCTGGGCTTTGGCGTGAAAAAAACCATGATGATGGCCCAGCGTTTGTATGAAGCGGGCTACATCACGTACATGCGTACCGACTCGACTAACCTGTCAGTCGACGCGGTCACCATGGCGCGCAGCTACATCGAAACCGAGTTCGGCAAGAAGTACCTGCCTGAATCGCCAAACGTCTACAGCAGCAAAGAAGGTGCACAAGAGGCGCACGAAGCGATTCGTCCGTCCGATGTCAACACCCACCCGAGCAAGCTGACGGGTATGGAACGTGACGCTGAGCGCCTCTACGAGCTGATCTGGCGCCAATTCGTCGCGTGCCAGATGCCACCGGCGCAATACCTGTCGACCACCGTCAGCGTCGCTGCTGGCACCTTTGAGCTGCGTGCCAAAGGCCGCATCCTCAAGTTCGACGGCTACACCCGTGTCATGCCGCAGATGGCCAAGCCGGGCGACGACGATGTGTTGCCGGACATGGCTCAGGGCGACAACCTGAAGCTGAACAAACTTGATCCAAGCCAGCACTTCACCAAGCCGCCTGCGCGCTACTCCGAAGCGAGCCTGGTCAAGGAAATGGAAAAACGCGGTATTGGTCGTCCATCGACGTACGCCGCGATTATTTCGACCATTCAGGATCGTGGTTACGTCGCGCTGCATAACCGCCGTTTCTACTCTGAAAAAATGGGCGATATCGTTACAGGGCGCTTGTCCGAAAGCTTCTCGAACCTGATGGACTACGGCTTCACCGCCGGTATGGAAGAGAATCTCGATGACGTCGCTCAAGGTCAGCGCGACTGGAAAAACGTGCTCGACGAGTTCTACGGTGACTTCAAGAAGAAACTCGAAGTAGCCGAAGCGCCAGACAGCGGCATGCGTTCCAACCAGCCGGTGATGACGGACATCCCGTGCAAGCTCTGCGGTCGCCCGATGCAGATTCGTACGGCGTCGACCGGGGTGTTTCTCGGTTGCTCCGGGTACAGCCTGCCGCCTAAAGAACGCTGCAAGGCGACCGTCAACCTCACGCCCGGCGACGAAATTGCCGAGGATGATGAGGGTGAGTCCGAGTCACGCGTATTGCGTGGCAAGCACCGTTGCCATATTTGCAGTACGGCCATGGATGCGTACTTGCTGGACGAGAAGCATAAGCTGCACATCTGCGGCAATAACCCCGATTGCGTGGGTTATGAGATCGAAGAGGGCACCTACCGGATCAAGGGTTATGAAGGTCCGAGCCTGGAGTGCGACAAGTGTGGCTCCGAGATGCAGCTCAAGACCGGTCGTTTCGGCAAGTTCTTCGGTTGCACCAACCCTGACTGCAAGAACACCCGAAAGCTGCTGAAAAGCGGTGAAGCGGCGGGGCCGAAAATGGACCCGGTGAAGATGCCCGAACTCAAATGCGAGAAGGTCACCGACACGTACATCCTGCGTGATGGTGCCTCTGGGTTGTTTCTGGCGGCCAGTCAGTTCCCGAAAAACCGCGAGACCCGTGCTCCGCTGGTGATCGAGATTGTGCCGCACAAAGACGAAATCGATCCGAAGTACCACTTCCTCTGCGAAGCACCGAAGAAAGATCCAGACGGGCACCCTGCGGTGATTCGTTACAGCCGCAAAACCAAAGAGCAATATGTGCAGACCGAAGTGGAAGGCAAGCCGACAGGCTGGCGCGCGTTCTACGATGGCAAGGCCTGGAAGGTCGAAGACAAACGTTGATACATTGCGCCTGACGTCACCCGTCAGGCGCCCATCGGTTGTCTGATGCTGGCTCGCCCGGTGCGCCCAAAGCGCGTTGCGCGAGCCAGATTTGCTTTGAGTAGAGCCGTTCTTTTTTGTTTGTGATGGAGAGTGCCACCATGGCCCATGAACTCTATACCCGTACCAACCAGAAGATTTATTTTGCAGGGCTCGCTCTTGAGGCGCTGGGTAAGGCTCAGGAAAGCCGGGCGATGAATGCTATCGCGCTGGTTCAGGCTGAGCGTGAGTCCGTCCTGTTTCACCTGTATGGCGCGTTGCTCGGTTTGTGCCATGAGATCGCAGGGTTTTACCGTTTGCCCCAGGCCAATGCGCCGCGCGCAGAACTGCTGTTGACCAAAGAGGTGCTGGACGCTATCGCGATCCCGGAAATGGCCGAGCTGATCGAGCTCGCGCAGAACCGGGAAACCTGGCTGGCGCAGTTGCTGGCGGCCTACAACGCGTTGTTCCTGCCGCCGCGTGCGCCAAGGAAAGCCAAGGGCGACGTTACGCAGCCAATGATTATTGCTGTCAGCCTGGATGACGAGCCTGAGCCTGAGTTGGGCCGTGAGGAAATGGAAAGTTGGCGTCAGCAGCTCAAGAGCCTGACGATTCGTTTTCGCGAAGGGCTGAGCGAGTGCTGATTGATCGATGGGCTAGGGGCTGAGTCGACGGGCTGATACAATGCTGCCCTTTCGTGGAGAACAGATCCTATGCCAACGTCCTTTTTAGAAATTGTCGAGCTGCCCGACGGCCGCATCGAACTGCGCCGTGCTGAGGACGAGGGCTCCTTGGTTACCCTGGATTTTTCTGCTGATGCCAAAGCCTTTTTGCAAGGTCAGCACGTAGAAATCGCTAAAGCCATGCTGAGCGTCGGCGTTCAGATGGCTGGGCGCCTTGCGGAAGGCGACTTTGATAAACACGATGGCCCGCGCGTTCTTCATTGATCACGGGCTGATCTTCAGCCCAGCCGAATATTCAAACTCTGCGCATCACCCGTCCTGGCAGCGCTGATTAGCTGTTGGCGTGCCCCGGCATTGATCGGGTTGAGCCAGCTGACAACCGTGTGGCTGCGACCCAGCCGCAGAGCCTCGCAGGTCAATTGCAACGCGCTTTGTGTACCGCGTGGTTGCAATAGAAGAATCCGTTCACGATTAAGCCCCGCATCACGCAACCAGGTCTGAGTCAGACTTGCAGGTGGCGCGATCAATGTCAGCCAGCGTGCGTCCTGGTCCTGACTCAGCTCCCGCAAAATCGGCGCCAGAAGGTTCAGGCAGTTCCCGGCTGCGCCGCGCAATGACAGTTCACTAAAAGCGTCTGGCGCTGTGTTCCAGGGCGTTTCGACTACTTCTTTGAGGAGCGGGGCGATGGGCTGTGCCATGAATGCCTCGAACAGTGGTAGTTGTGCTTGCTGTGGTGTTTGGGGGAACTGCATAACGTCTCCTTTAGCGGCGAATGACGCCGACACTCAAGCCTTCGATCACCAATTCCTGATCTTTGAGGTTCACTTCAATAGGGGCGAAATCCGGGTTCTCGGCAAGTAGCCAAACCTTGCTGCCTTCACGCTTGAAGCGCTTAACCGTGACTTCATCACCAATTCGCGCCACGACGATCTGGCCATTGCGGGCTTCGCGGCAGGTATGGACGGCAATCAAGTCGCCATCGAGGATGCCGACGTCCTTCATGCTCATGCCATGCACGCGCAACAAATAGTCTGCGCTCGGATGGAAGAAAGACGGGTTGATGTTGCAGGACTCTTCGACATGTTGCTGCGCCAGAATCGGTGCGCCAGCGGCGACGCGACCGATGATTGGCAGGCTGCGTTCTTCGGACTTGGCTTCGAAGCCAGGAATACGAATACCCCGCGAGGCGCCCGGCGTCATTTCGATAGCGCCTTTGCGCGCCAGAGCCTTGAGGTGTTCTTCCGCCGCATTGGGCGACTTGAAGCCCAGTTCCTGAGCGATTTCCGCACGGGTCGGTGGGTAGCCGTTGTCTTCAAGGCAGCGTTTGATGAAGCCCAGAATCTCAGCTTGGCGTGGCGTCAGTTTTATCATGATGATCGCTCTGTCTTTTTATACAGTGACTGGGATTATATACAGTGATTGCGTCTTGGCAATCGTCCTTTTTACTCAGGCCGCTGGACGGTGTGCAGGGGGCTGCTGGCAGGTGATCCGAGGCGATAAGTCACGCGGTGGCTACAGGCCCCGGGTTATATGATTAAATGCATGACTGGTCAGCCAGAAAACGAACGGGCAGACTTGACAAATAGCCCGGCTGAAACGTATGTTTCAAACAAGTGTTTGTCAGGCAGAAGAATCATGGCCCAGTCGGAAACAGTTGAACGTATCCTCGATGCTGCTGAGCAGTTGTTCGCGGAAAAAGGCTTTGCCGAAACATCGTTGCGGTTGATCACCAGCAAAGCCTCGGTCAACCTGGCCGCGGTGAATTATCACTTTGGTTCGAAGAAGGCCCTGATTCAGGCGGTTTTCTCGCGCTTCCTCGGTCCGTTCTGTATCAGCCTCGATCGAGAGCTGGAGCGCCGTCAGGCCAAGCCTGAACACAAGCCGACACTTGAAGAGCTGCTGGAAATCCTCGTCGAGCAAGCGTTGGTGGTGCAGCCGCGGAGCGGTAACGACCTGTCGATTTTCATGCGCTTGCTGGGCTTGGCGTTCAGTCAGAGCCAAGGACACCTGCGTCGTTACCTGGAAGACATGTACGGCAAGGTGTTTCGCCGCTACATGTTACTGGTCAATGAAGCAGCCCCGAATATTCCACCGATCGAACTGTTCTGGCGCGTGCATTTCATGCTCGGCGCCGCAGCGTTCAGCATGTCCGGGATCAAAGCGTTGCGGGCGATTGCCGAGACTGATTTCGGGGTCAATACCTCCATTGAGCAGGTGATGCGTCTGATGGTGCCGTTCCTGGCAGCCGGCATGCGCGCCGAAACCGGCGTGACCGACGCGGCCATGGTCTCTGCACAACTCAAACCGCGCAGCAAAAGTACGGTCGCCGTCGCCAAGGTTTGATCGTTGATGGGTGGGCGTGGCAGCTTTCATCGGCTAAGCTAGCCGCCCATGCGTACCCTCGATTTATTCATGTCTCCCACGCCACTCCGTATTTGTCCGGCTCCGCCGATCGGCAGCGGTGTGTGCGTCTGGCTGTCTTCACTGCGCTTTGATGCCACGCCCGGATCGGGTGTCGGCTGCGTTGAGTTAAGGAATTGCATATGAGTTCTGGCCTGCAAGGCTCGTTGATGGTGGATGTCGCCGGTACTTGGCTGACCGCTGAGGACCGCCAGTTTTTGCGTCAGCCCGAAGTCGGTGGTCTGATCATTTTCGCCCGCAATATTGAGCATCCGCGCCAGGTTCGTGAACTCAGTGCCGCTGTCCGTGCGATACGACCTGAGTTGCTGTTGGCGGTGGATCAGGAGGGCGGGCGGGTACAGCGTCTGCGTCAGGGATTCGTCCGATTACCGGCGATGCGGGCGATTGCCGACAACCTGAATGCCGAATCGCTGGCTGAACATTGCGGATGGCTGATGGCCACTGAAGTGTTGGCGGTCGGGCTGGATTTGAGTTTCGCACCGGTTCTCGACCTGGATTATCAGCGCAGTGCGGTGGTCGGCAGCCGGGCTTTTGAGGGTGATCCCGAACGTGCGGCGTTGCTGGCGGGTGCCTTTATTCGTGGCATGAACGCCGCAGGCATGGCGGCAACCGGCAAACATTTTCCTGGCCATGGCTGGGCTGAAGCCGATTCTCATGTCGCGATTCCGACAGACGAGCGCAGCCTCGACGAAATCCGCGCCAAGGACCTTGTGCCGTTCGCTCGCCTGAGCAAGCAACTGGCAGCCGTGATGCCAGCCCACGTCATTTATCCGCAAGTCGATGCCCAGCCTGCCGGTTTCTCCCGGCGTTGGCTGCAAGATATCCTGCGCGGCGAGTTGCGGTTCGATGGCGTGATTTTCAGCGATGACCTGTCCATGGCCGGCGCCCATGTGGTCGGTGATGCCGCAAGTCGTATCGAGGCTGCTTTGAGCGCCGGGTGTGACATGGGCCTGGTGTGCAACGACCGGGCTGCTGCCGAGCTGGCACTCAGTGCCGCGCAACGGCTGAAGGTAAAACCATCGCCACGCATTGCGCGGATGCGAGGCCAGGCATACGCCACTACTGAATATCGTCAGCACCCACGCTGGCTGGCGGCCCTTGATGCACTGCGTGCCGCCCAACTGATCGACTGAAGGATGTATTAATGACTGTTTATGCGATTATCGGCGGCACTGGCCTGACCCAACTTGATGGCTTGAATATTCGTCAGTCCCTGCCGATGAATACGCCTTATGGTGCGCCGTCGGCCGAGATTCAGATTGGCGAGTATGCAGGGCGTGAGGTGCTGTTTCTGGCGCGCCACGGTCACCCCCATCGCCTACCGCCACATCAGGTCAACTACCGGGCTAATCTGTGGGCATTGAAGCAGGCCGGGGCCGAGGCGATCCTGGCCGTGAATGCTGTGGGTGGGATTCATCCGGCCATGGGCACCGGGCATTTCTGCGTGCCGCACCAGTTGATCGACTACACCAGCGGTCGCGAGCACACCTACTTTGCCGATGATCTGGAGCAGGTGACCCACATCGACTTCAGCTATCCCTACAGCGAAGCGCTGCGCACGCGACTTATTGCAGCGCTGGCGGCTGAAGGTTGTGCTTACAGCGACCAGGGCGTGTATGCCTGCACTCAGGGCCCGCGCCTTGAAACCGTGGCGGAGATCATTCGCCTGGAGCGTGATGGTTGCGATATCGTCGGCATGACCGGTATGCCTGAAGCGGCACTGGCCCGCGAAATAGAACTGGATTACGCCTGTCTGGCGCTGGTGGTCAACCCTGCGGCAGGCAAGTCGTCGGCAGTGATTACCATGGCCGAAATTGAACAGGCACTGCATGACGGGATGGGCAAGGTGAAGGCGACTTTGGCGCGGGTGCTTGTTTCGGGCTGAAAAATGCGATTGAGTCGGACATGCAGCCATCGCGGGCAAGCCCGCTCCTGCATCAATGGTTACCCCGCGTACCTGGGGGCAACCATTTCATTAGGGTGTCTGACTCAATGCTTTATTTTTTTGACCGGCGCTGGCAATGGCGCGAACAGGGCGGCGATGTCTTCGCTTCCCAACTTCCAGTCACCTGCGGTCCTGCCATCCAGTACGCCTGACGCCAGCGCTGATTTTTCCTGCTGCAAACGCTGGATTTTCTCTTCCACCGTGCCGCGCGCGATCATCTTGTAGACGAAGACCGGTTTCTCCTGGCCGATGCGGTACGCACGGTCGGTGGCCTGATTTTCGGCTGCCGGGTTCCACCAGGGATCGTAATGGATCACCGTGTCGGCTGCGGTCAGGTTCAGGCCGGTGCCGCCGGCCTTGAGGCTGATCAGGAAAACCGGAAGCTTGCCACTCTGGAAGTCCTGTACCGGTGTCCGGCGGTCTCTGGTTGCCCCGGTGAGCAGCGCGTATTCGATGCCGCGCTGTTTCAGCTCGGCTTCGATCAGGGTCAGCATCGAGGTGAACTGCGAGAACAACAGGATTTTTCGACCTTCGGCCAGCAACTCTTCAAACATTTCCATCAGGCTGTGCAGCTTGGCCGAGCTGCCATGGCGCCCCGTTGCAGGTGCGCTGTTGACCAGCCGTAAATCACAGCAGACCTGACGCAGTTTGAGCAACGCTTCCAGAACGATGATTTGACTGCGACCAACGCCTTTGCGGGCGATTTCGTCGCGTACCTTCTTGTCCATGGCCAGGCGTACCGTCTCATACACGTCGCGCTGGGCGTCGTTGAGCTCGACCCAATGGATGATTTCGGTCTTGGGCGGCAGTTCGGTGGCGACCTGCTCTTTGGTGCGACGCAGGAGGAAGGGCTTGATCCGCGCATTCAAGTGCTGCAAGCGTTCTTCGTTGCCCAGCTTCTCGATGGCGGTGCGGTAGTTGCTGTTGAACTGCTTGCTGTCGCCCAGCCAGCCTGGCATCAGGAAGTGGAACAGCGACCAGAGTTCGCCCAGATGGTTTTCCAACGGCGTACCGCTCAGGCACAGGCGCTGACGGGCGTTTAGGCTGCGCGCGGCCTCAGCGGCCTTGCTGTTGGGGTTCTTGATGTACTGCGCTTCGTCGAGGATCAGCACATGCAGCGGCTGCTGCGCCAACAACTCGACGTCACGCGGCAGCAGCGCATAGGTGGTGAGGATCAGGTCGTAATCCTGCAGGTTGGCGAAATCCTGGCGCCTGCCTGGCCCATACAACGCCAATACACGTAGTTGAGGGGTGAAACGTTCGGCTTCATCCATCCAGTTGGGAATCAGGCTGGTGGGCATCACGGCCAGGGACGGGCGATCAAGGCGACCGGCCTGCTTTTCCACTAGCAGGTGGGCCAGGGTTTGCAGGGTTTTGCCCAGGCCCATGTCATCGGCCAGGATGCCGCCAACTTCCAGCTCGCGCAGCGATTGCATCCAGCTCAAACCTTCGAGCTGATAGGGTCGCAGGGTTGCATTCAAACCGTCGGGTACGGTCACTGAAAAATTTTTGATGTCCGCCAGGCGCTCGCCGAATTGACGCAGGCGTTCGCCGCCTTCCCAGGTCAGCGGCATATCGTCCAGTTGGGTCAGGCGTGCGGCGTCTGCGGTATTGAGGCGCAGGGCGTTATTGCCGTCGTCGCGCCAATAGAAGTCACCCAGGGTTGCCAGCACGGGTTTTAGACGGCCGTAGGGCAGGGCGACCTGGATCGGGCCGCCACCTCGCTGGGTGAAGTGATTGAGCTGGACCAAGAGTTGCTCATCGTCCCGGCGCTTGGCGATCCCGGCCGGGCTCATCAGTTCGGGGTGGCTGCGCAGTAGATTGATCAGAATCGGCAGCAGGCTCAGGCGCTCACCATTGACGATGATGCCCAGTTCCAGGTCGAACCAGTCGCGCTCTGGCTGCTCATTGATGACCGCGTACCAGTCGTCTACAGGCGTGACGTCAAACGCGAAATCTTCCGCGACGTCGATCTCCCAGCCTTGCTCACGCAGCTGTGGCAAGTCGTTGGTCATGAAGTTCAGCCAGGCCTTGTCGCTCGGCAGTTCGAACATGTCCCCGGCGCTGTCGGGCAAGGCCTTGCTTTGCCGGGTCGCCAGCCTGAAACCGAGGTCCTGAATAACCTGTCGCCAGTGCTTTTCTGCCTCCGGATAGCGGCGTATGCGCACGGCTTCAGTGTCGAAGTGTTCCAGGACGTCGGTGGTTTTGCTCCCTGTCGCGTAATGCTCGCCGTAGCCAAACGCCAGCGCGGCGCGATGCTGGATATGACGTTGCATACGGCCATTGCGGGGTTCGTAAGCGCTGAACTCGAAGCTGGCAAGAATCAGCCGAGGCACAGGTTGGGTGTCTATCAAGCGTTCAGGCAATGCGGGCTTGGGCTTGGGCTCGGCTCGTGCTGGCGCAGGCGTACGGTCTGGCGCACCCAGCGCGGCGAGGATCGAGGCCTTGTTTTCCGGGTCCTGCAGAAAGAAAAGAGCAGCGGCGCAATGTTTGCAATTGTTGCGCACGGGGCAGGTGCATTTACACACCACGAATTGCTTATGCTCGGCCGGGTCCTTGAAAGTGAGGGTTTGCGTGTAGATTTCCAGACTCGAGCCTCTGCACACCGTCCTGACCAGCTCGGGACTCAGGTGCTGCAACTTGATGCGTTGCTGCTGGGCATAGTCGCGCCCTCGCTCAAGGCTTTGAGCTTTGAAGACTTGTGCCCACGAAGAGGCTAGAACTTTTTCAAGAATGGACGACACAGTTCAGTACAGCCCGACGCCGCAGCGATGCTCAAAGGGCAAGGAGCGCAACGCGCTCCCTGGATGCTTAAAGAGGTGAAACCTTGATCAGCATGGCCAGGCTGCCATTGTCCATATAGGTCAATTCGCCATTCTTCACCCGGGTCGTCTGGGTCATTCGCTCGCTGGTGCGCACTACGCCATAGGCATCGAGCTGATTGACCCAAAAGTCTGCCGTGATATCGGTAAACCGCGCCAGGCTCAAGGTGACGGTGCCCTCAATGGGAAAGTGACCGAACTGCTCCTGACCACTGCTGACCGCCATTTTGCTCGGGTCAGCGCTCAGATTCTGCTGCCAGGCCCGATGCAGCAGCACGTTGTAGTTGCCGCTGGCGTCCAGCTTACCGGCCATTCCGGTCAGCGCCGGGCTGCGTTCATTCTCGGGGCTGATTTTCTGTGCCCCGGCGGCCCAGGCTTCGGGGGAGGGCTGGTTGGTCGTGGCGGGTTGGCCAATCTGCCGGAACAGGATCAT
>NZ_LT607423.1:16819-82794 GCF_900095225.1 Pseudomonas sp. UMAB-08 | reverse complement strand
CTGCCGGTGCGACCAGTGTCAGCAGCAGAATCAATGAGTGGAGCACACGCATGGGTGAATCCTTAAGCCGTTTTTGGAGTCAGGCGCTCGAACAGCGCTTCTAAAATATTGAATCGCTCTTCCGGGCGCTCCATCGGCACCATGAACTTGAACAGCGTGGCACCCTCGAATTTGTAGCGGTTGGGCTGGCCCTGAATCAGCTTGATCAGCACCAGCGGATCAACTTGGGTATCGGCGCTGAATTCAATTCGTCCACCCTGCGGTCCGGCGTCGACTTTTTTGATGCCTAGCTGCTCGGCCTGCAATTTGAGCAGTGTCAGGCGCACCAGGTTTTTGGTCGGCTCGGGCAGCAGGCCGAAGCGGTCGATCATCTCGACCTGGAGGTCCTTGAGGCCCTCTTCGTCGGCGGCATTGGCGATGCGTTTGTACAGAATCAGGCGTGTATGGACATCGGGCAGGTAGGCTTCGGGGATCAACGCTGGCAAGCGCAGGTTGATTTCCGGGCCGCCGCCCAGGGGTTGGTCGAGGTTTGGCTGTTCGCCCTTGCGAATGGCCTTGACCGCGCGTTCAAGCATTTCCATGTACAGGGTGAAGCCCACGGCCTGGATCTGCCCGCTCTGCCCGTCGCCCAGCAGTTCGCCAGCACCACGGATCTCCAGATCGTTGGTCGCGAGCACGAAGCCCGCGCCGAGGTCCTGGGTGTTGGCGATGGCTTCCAGGCGCTTCTCGGCATCCGGGGTGATCTGTTTCCGGGGTGGGGTCAGCAAGTAGGCGTAAGCCTGGTGGTGACTGCGGCCGACCCGGCCACGTAATTGGTGCAGTTGAGCCAGACCGAATTTGTCGGCACGTTCGATGATGATGGTGTTCGCGCTGGGCACGTCAATGCCCGTCTCGATGATGGTCGAGGCGATCAGCACGTTGAAGCGCTTGTGATAGAAGTCGCTCATCACCTGTTCGAGATCGCGTTCGCGCATCTGTCCATGACCGATGCCGATACGGGCTTCAGGCACCAGTTCGGCCAGGTCGGCGGCGCATTTCTCGATGGTTTTCACGTCGTTGTGCAGGTAATAAACCTGGCCACCACGCAGCAGTTCCCGGAGCAGTGCTTCCTTGACCGTGCTTTTGTTCTCTTCCATGACAAAGGTGCGCACGGACAGGCGGCGAGCTGGCGGTGTGGCGATGATCGACAGGTCGCGCATGCCCGATACGGCCATGTTCAGCGTGCGCGGGATCGGGGTTGCGGTCAGTGTCAGGATATCGACTTCACTGCGCAGGGCCTTGAGTTGCTCCTTCTGACGCACGCCGAAACGGTGCTCTTCGTCGATAATGACCAGGCCCAGATTCTTGATCTTCACATCGTCCTGCAGCAGCTTGTGCGTGCCGATGACGATATCAATCTTGCCTTCTGCCAGGTCCGCGACTGCCGCGTTGATTTCCTTGGCGGACTTGAAGCGGCTCATGACTTCCACGCTCACCGGCCAATCGGCAAAGCGATCGCGGAAGCTGTTGTAGTGCTGCTGGGCGAGGAGGGTGGTCGGCACCAGGATCGCGACCTGACGTCCGCCATGTACGGCAATAAAGGCTGCGCGCATTGCCACTTCGGTTTTGCCGAAGCCCACATCGCCGCACACCAGGCGGTCCATCGGCTTGGGTGCGAGCATGTCGGCACGCACGGCATCGATGGTGGTTTGCTGGTCCGGGGTCTCTTCGAACGGGAAGCCGGCGCTGAACGTCGCATAGTCGGCTTTCGGGTCGGCGAAGGCATACCCTTCACGGGCGGCACGTCGTGCGTAGATGTCCAATAGCTCGGCGGCGACATCACGTACTTGCTCGGCCGCTTTGCGTTTGGCTTTCTGCCAGGTTTCCGAACCCAGTCGGTGCAGCGGCGCAAGGGCGTCATCGCTGCCGGTGTAGCGGGCGATCAAGTGCAGGTTGGCGACCGGGACGTACAGCTTGGCGTCTTCGGCGTAGGCCAACATCAGGAATTCGGCGACCTGATTCTCCACTTCCAGCGTCGCCAGGCCCAGGTAGCGGCCGACGCCATGGTCGATATGCACCACTGGCGCGCCTTCGCGCAGTTCAGTAAGGTTTTTGATGACTGCGTCATTGTTGCCGCCGTCGGTGCGTTTTTCCCGGCGTCGACGCTGCATGACCCGCTGACCGAACAGTGGGCTTTCGGCCACCAGCGCCAGAGATGGATCCTCAATCAGCAGGCCCTCATCGAGTGGGGCAATGGTGATCGACAGGCGTTCGCTGCCACTGACGAAGTCCGGCCAGCTGTCCACGGTTTTCGGTCGCAGTTTCAGGCGCTCAAGCAGTTCCAGCAGGACTTCCCTGCGTCCGGCGGATTCTGCGGTGAACAGCACGCGCCCTGGGAATCCTTCGAGAAATGTCGACAGCGCCGCCAACGGTTGTGTGGCCTTGGATTCAATCGCCAGATTCGGTAACGGCAGCGCCGGGAAGCGTTCGCGGCCAACACCAGGTTCGACGTCCTGCTGGCTGACAACCACGCGAGGCCAGCTTTTCAGGCGAGCGAAGCAGTCTTCTACTGGCAAGAACAATTCATTGGGCGGTAATAACGGTCGCTCAGGGTCGACGCGCCGCTCTTCATAACGGTTGCGGACGTCGTTCCAGAAGTTTTCCGCCGCTTGTTCGATGCCGGGCAGCGAGAACACCTGAGTGTCCTGGGGCAGGTAATCGAACAGGGTGGAGGTTTCGTCAAAGAACAACGGCAGGTAGTACTCGATGCCGGCCGGTGTGATGCCGCTGCTCAGGTCCTGAAAGATCGGGCAGCGACGGAAGTCCACGTCGAAGCGCTCGCGAAAGCGGGCCTTGAAGCGGGTCACGGCATCTTTTTGCAGCGGAAACTCTCGCGCCGGCAGCAGCCGAACCGATTCGACTTTGTCGATGGAGCGCTGGTTTTCCGGGTCGAAGGTGCGCAGGGTTTCGATTTCGTCGTCGAACAGGTCGATCCGGTACGGCAGTTTGCTGCCCATCGGGAACAGATCGATCAGGGCGCCACGGACCGCGAACTCGCCGTGCTCATACACCGTGTCGACGCAGCGATAGCCGCTGGCTTCAAGCCGGGTACGCATCTGCTCGACATCAAGCTTCTGGCCGATGTCCAGCACCAGGCTGCTGCCGAGCAGGAATTTGGTGGGTGCCAGTCTGTGTAGCGCCGTCGTGATGGGTACTACCAAAACGCCATGCGCGAGTTCCGGCAACCGATAAAGGCTGGCGATGCGCTGGGAAATGATGTCCTGGTGCGGCGAGAACAAATCGTAGGGCAGGGTTTCCCAATCCGGAAAATGCAGAACCGGCAGCGTAGGCGCAAAGAAGCTAAGCTCTTGTTCAAGGCGCTCGGCACTCTGGCTGTCGGCGGTCAACAGCAGCGTGAAGCGCTTGGCGGCGCTGGCAGCCTCGGCAATAGCCAGGCTCAGGGCGGCACCAGGCAAGTTGCCCCAGTGCTGTTTACCTGCAGCGGCAGGGAGTAGCGGTAGGCGCAGGACAGGCACGGGAGGTTGAGCTCCAAGCGTTACAACAGGGGTTGCGATTGTAACGGGCGGAGGCAGGCGCTGTCAGTTTTCAGCGCGCCGGAAAATGCAGTGCCGTGTAATCTGATAGCCGTGCATTGCTCATAAACAAAGGCGGCGGCATAATGTAGCCCCTTTTTTCAGCCCCTACATGTGGAAGGTTCCCGTGACTCAGAAGCCCGACCAGTGTCTTGGTGAATGGATCGATCGTGAAGCCCTCGCCGAGGCGATGATCCCCCTCATCGGTCAGCTCTACCGCAATAACAATGTGGTGAGCTCGATCTATGGCCGCAGTCTGATCAACCGTTCAGTCATCGCGATTCTCAAAGCCCATCGCTTTGCTCGTCATCGCCAGGCCGATGGCAGTGAGCTGTCCGTACACGAAACATTCCCGCTTATCAAAGCCATGAGCGAACTCAAACTGGGTGCCGCTTCGGTGGACCTGGGCAAGTTGGCCGTGAAATTCAAGGCAGAAGGCCAAGGCCTTACTGCTGAGCAGTTCGTACGTGCAGAGCTGGCCGATGTCGTCGGTCAACAAAGCGCCACTGCTCGTAAAGGCAAGGACGTCGTGCTGTACGGTTTCGGCCGGATCGGTCGCCTGCTGGCGCGGATTCTGATCGAGAAAACCGGTGGGGGCGATGGCCTGCGTCTGCGCGCCATTGTCGTGCGCAAAGGCGCCGACAATGACCTGGTCAAACGTGCCAGTCTGCTACGTCGTGACTCGGTACATGGCCCGTTCAATGGCACCATCACTATCGATGAAGCCAACAGCACCATCACCGCCAACGGCAACATGATCAAGGTGATCTACGCGAAGAACCCGACCGAGGTGGATTACACCCAGTACGGCATCAAGGACGCATTGCTGGTGGATAACACCGGCGTATGGCGTGATGCCGAGGGTCTGGGCCAGCATTTGACCTGCGCAGGTATCGAGCGTGTGGTTCTCACCGCGCCAGGCAAAGGCAAGCTGAAGAATATCGTGCATGGCATCAACCATGACCAGATCACGGCTGAAGACCTGATCGTTTCGGCGGCGTCCTGCACCACCAACGCCATCGTGCCGGTGTTGAAGGCCGTCAACGACAAGTTCGGTATCGTCAATGGTCACGTTGAAACGGTTCACTCGTACACCAACGACCAGAACCTGATCGACAACTTCCACAAGGGTGATCGTCGTGGCCGTAGCGCTGCGTTGAACATGGTTATCACTGAAACCGGTGCTGCTACCGCCGCTGCCAAGGCCCTGCCTGAACTGGCTGGCAAGCTGACCGGCAACGCGATCCGTGTTCCAACGCCAAACGTGTCCATGGCTATTCTCAATCTGACCCTTGAGAAGCCAACCAGCCGCGACGAAATCAACGAGTACCTGCGCTACATGGCTATGCACTCGGACCTGCACAAGCAGATCGATTTCGTGCATTCGCAGGAGGTGGTATCCACCGACTTCGTGGGTTCGCGTCACGCCGGTGTAGTGGATGCTGAAGCGACCATCTGCAATGACAACCGTGTTGTTCTGTACGTCTGGTACGACAACGAATTCGGTTACAGCTGCCAGGTTGTTCGCGTGATGGAAGACATGTCCGGGGTCAACCCGCCTGCTTTCCCGCGTTAAGAAGTAACCGCTAGGCCAAGTAACAGGTTGAAAAGTGCCCCGACTCAGTGCGGGGCATTTTTTTGGACGCGATTTGGCTATCCGGTATTAACGCGCTGATAAGAAGCACTGCAGCCTTGTTCAATTCTGCGTGAGCAAGGCTTCTCGCAAGTCGTCTGATACCCCCTGAGCCCCCAGCCAGATCGAGAAATATACCTGGGCCAATTCGTGGTCCAGGCTGCTGAAGATGACCTTGTTGTTGCACTCCATTTTCAGCCCTTGGCCGGGCTGCCAGGTCAAGGCGTACCGATCTCCGTGACGAATACTCTGGATGCTCTGGTTGAGCTGATCCAGTTGTGGCTGCAGGCGGGCGAGGGTTGCTTTGCTTTGCTGGCGTTCGAGCGTGGCACTGGCGGCTTTGATCACGTCCTGACGATCAATGTCGCGAAAATAATACAATTCGAGGCGCTGCGTTTTTTGGGCGGACACCGCCTGTTGGACACTGGTCGAAGGTTCAGCAAACAGGGCAGCAGCGTAAACGTCGACCCATAGATACGTCAGTACCGCCTGGCTCTTGCGCTCAAGCGCAGGTGAGTGGTCGCTGAGCTGCGCGGGGAAGTTTGCTTCCTTGAGGCGCTCTGCCTGATTAGCCAGTGCCAATGGACTGAATATCAGCAGCAGGTAAATCATCAGATGTCGCATAATGGACGCGCTTCGTTGAATGCCTACTGACAGGTTAAGTCAATTTTTGCTCGATGCCGGGCTTGCGAGCAATAAATGTGTTTCGATTTGATAGCGGAGTCACGCGCGTTTAAGTGCAGCGTTAGGCTCATCAGGCGTTGTATGCCTGTACTGCTGATGGGTTCCATGACCGCGTGCGGCTCGGGTGACGGTCTGGAAAGTTTTGGCGGTCCGACTATGGGCAGTACGTATTCGGTGAAATACGTGCGCGGCCCCTCCGGGCCAGACATTGCGCACGTTCAGCCGGAGGTGGAAGCGATTCTGGCTGAAGTCGATCAGCAGATGTCGACCTACCGCAGTGATTCGGACATTGAGCGGTTCAATGGGCTGCCAGCGGACAGTTGTCAGTCGATGCCCGCAGGGGTGTTGGCGTTGGTGCGGGTGGGCGAGCAATTGTCCATCGACAGTCAGGGCTCATATGACCTGACGGTGGAACCCTTGCTCGATGTGTGGGGTTTTGGCCCGCAGGCCCGGGTCGAACACGTGCCGACGGCCGAGCAATTGGCCGTGGTACGCCAGCGGGTGGGGCATGACCACTTGCGCATCGACGGCGACCAGCTGTGCAAGGATGCCCCGGTCCAGGTGGACTTCAATAGCATCGCAGCCGGTTATGCGGTGGACCGCATCAGCGCTCGGATGCAGGCGTTGGGTATCCGCAGTTTTTTGGTCGAGGCGACAGGTGAGCTCAAGGCCGTGGGCAAAAAAGCCGATGGGTCGCCTTGGCGTGTTGCACTCGAAGCGCCCCGAGATGATCAGCAGATTGCCGAAAAAATTATCGAACTCGATGGCTATGGTGTTTCAACATCTGGCGACTACCGTAATTATTTCGAGCAAGACGGACGGCGCTATTCCCATACCTTTGATGCGCTGACCGGTGCGCCCATTGATCACGCGCTGGCATCGGTCACGGTCATTGATCGGTCGGCATTGATGGCCGATGGATTTTCTACCTTGCTCCTGATTCTCGGCCCGGAACGGGGTTGGGCTTTCGCTGAAGAGCATAAAATTGCCGCTTTTTTTGTGATTCGTGTCGACAAGCGTTTTATCATCCGCAGCAATTCGGCGTTCGACAGGTTGTTTTCTGATAAATCGCAGTAGCCCGACAGCGATTTATCGCCCTTGTGTGCGATGTAGTGCAGACAGTATTGGCCTACGACGCGACCAAGGGTTAATGTTCGCCGCTTCCGCGCTTGGTTAGACTGCGCACCTGTTTCGATCCTTCATGCCGCTGGCCGCGGCATGATTTAGCCAGAGACGCCAGAGTGGCGCCTCGGCCTGTTCTAAAGGAGTACGCATGGCTGTCTACAACTACGACGTAGTGGTGCTGGGTTCAGGCCCGGCGGGAGAAGGCGCGGCGATGAACGCCGCTAAAGCAGGACGCAAAGTAGCGATGGTCGATAGCCGTCGTCAGGTCGGCGGCAACTGCACTCACCTGGGCACCATCCCGTCCAAGGCGCTGCGTCACTCGGTCAAGCAAATCATGCACTTCAACACCAACCCTATGTTCAGGGCCATTGGTGAGCCGCGCTGGTTCTCGTTCCCGGACGTACTTAAAAACGCTGAAAAAGTCATTGCCAAGCAAGTGACATCGCGTACCGGCTATTACGCCCGTAACCGTGTCGATGTGTTTTTAGGCACGGGCAGTTTTGCCGACGAGCACAGCATCGACGTGGTATGCCCCAACGGTACGTTGGAAAAGCTGGTGGCCAATCAGATCATCATCGCCACCGGCTCGCGTCCTTATCGCCCGGTCGATATCGATTTCACCCACCAACGAATTTACGATAGCGACACCATCCTCAGCCTCGGGCATACCCCGCGCAAGCTGATCATCTACGGTGCCGGTGTTATCGGTTGCGAATACGCCTCGATCTTCAGCGGTCTTGGTGTGATGGTCGAGCTGGTGGACAACCGTGAGCAACTGCTGAGCTTCCTGGACTCGGAAATCTCTCAGGCGTTGAGCTATCACTTCAGCAACAACAACGTGATGGTTCGCCACAACGAAGAGTACGAGAAGGTCGAAGGCCTGGATCATGGTGTGATCCTGCACCTCAAGTCCGGTAAAAAGATCAAGGCCGACGCCTTGCTCTGGTGTAATGGCCGGACTGGCAACACCGACAAGCTCGGATTGGAAAACGTCGGGATCAAGGCCAACAGCCGTGGTCAGATCGAAGTCGATGAGAGCTACCGGACCAGCGTACCGACCATCTATGGTGCGGGCGATGTGATCGGTTGGCCTAGCCTGGCCAGTGCGGCCTATGACCAGGGTCGTTCAGCGGCGGGCAGCCTTGTCGACAATGGCAGCTGGCGTTTCGTCAACGATGTGCCAACCGGGATCTACACCATTCCGGAGATCAGTTCGATCGGCAAGAATGAACACGAACTGACCCAGGCGAAAATACCGTACGAAGTGGGCAAGGCTTTCTTCAAGGGCATGGCCCGGGCGCAGATCTCCGGCGAGCCGGTCGGCATGCTGAAGATCCTGTTCCACCGCGAGACGCTGCAAGTGCTGGGCGTGCATTGCTTTGGTGACCAGGCGTCAGAGATCGTGCATATCGGTCAGGCGATCATGAACCAGCCGGGCGAGGCCAACACCCTCAAGTACTTCGTCAACACCACCTTTAACTACCCGACCATGGCAGAAGCCTATCGGGTAGCGGCTTACGACGGCCTCAACCGGCTTTTTTGAGCGGCTCCGGCCGGTGGCCTGAGCCGGCCGGGGAGACCGATTTCAGCAATTCCCGAGAGTGGCAGTGGCCAAACCGGGAAAGTCTGTAATCAGGCTATCTACGCCGAAGTCGGCGAGCCTGCGCATCAGTGCAGGTTCGTTGACTGTCCATACCGATACGTGCAATCCCTGACGCTGGGCTTTCTGCAAGCGCTCGGGGGTGCACAGTGTCCAGTTCAACGCCAGAATCCTGCAGTCATAACTTTGCGCGACCTTCAGAGGGTCGAGCCAGGCGTATTCAGCCACCAGTCCGCGTGACAGGTCGGGTGTCAGCTCCAGTGCTGCGCGCAATACTTCCCGCGAACTCGACGTAACGGTGACCTTGTCCAGCAGGCCGTGACGCTGAGCCAATTCCCGAATCGCCAACACGGTGGTCGCAGCGCGTGTGCGGGATGCGCTTTTGACTTCCAGTTGCCAATGATCGAAGGCGCATTGTTCGAACAATTCTTCCAGACGTGGAATCGGGCAGGGATGAACCCAGCCTGGGCCGCCTTTGCGCGCATCAAAAGTCACCAGGTCTGCAGCGTCCTGCTCGATGACTTTGCCGCGCCGATCCGTGGTGCGTTTTAGCGTCGGGTCATGGATTACCATGAGTTCGCCATCACGGGACAGGTGCAGATCCAGCTCGCAGCGGCGAACGCCGTGCTTGAGGCATTCCTGGAAGCTGGTCAGGGTGTTTTCCGGTGCTTCGCCTTTAGCGCCGCGGTGGCCGTAAATAAGGGTCACGTTTACTCCTTGTGGGTTTTAGCGCTGCTTGTTGCCTAAGCGTCTTCGTTACCTGGGCTCAGAGGTTTTCACGGGATAGCCAGATTTGTCAGGTATCACGCCTCTGAGCCATTGTTTTGCTCTCGCGCCAGACGGCGTTGCTGGGATTGTCGTTGCAAGATGTAACGGGCGAGCAGCTGTCGCTGGGCATCCGGGAGGTCCTCGAACTCAGTACCAATCTCGAAATTTCCGATCTCGCGAGCGTCGCAGTGCGTGACCTTGGCGTTCATCATCAAGCCCAGTGCTTGTGGCATCAGCACCATCTTGATGGACAGTTTCGTGCCTGCGGGAATCGGCAGCGGATGATGAAACTGCACACCGCCTTCGGAGAGAATCACCAGCTGTGGCTCGCCTATCTTGCCCAGGACGGTGTGTGCCACGACTTGGCCGAGCAAATCGATGCGCTTGTTCAGGGCCTTCAGATAGCTACCGAGCGCGCGGTCGTTATCGCCTAGCTGGCGTAGCAAATGTTGGGACTCGAACTCGCTGACATGCAGTTCGCTGAGCAGGTTGAACAACGTGGACGTGTCCTGCGCAGGCGTCTGATGGGTCGCGTGGGTGCCGGACAGGTGGTTAATTTCCAGTGCGATCGTGTCCTCGATACGGTAGTATTCGCGGCGATCTTCTTCATTTAATGTCGACATGGCGAACCCATGGTAGCGGCGGTGTTCTGAGTGTAAAGCTGCTCGCTGAGCCCCGCCACAAGGACGTTCCCTTTCCTCCGAACAAGCCCCGACATGTTCAGACCTCTTTTTGTATTTATTGGCACGCGTTATACCCGTGCAAAACGCCGCAATCATTTTGTCTCCTTCATTTCCCTGACGTCGATGATCGGCCTCGCCCTTGGCGTCGTCGTGATGATCGTCGTGTTATCGGTCATGAATGGTTTCGATCATGAGATGCGCACCCGTGTGCTGGGCATGGTGCCCCACGCGACCATCGAGTCCGATCAGCCGATCAGCGACTGGCAAAGCCTGGGCGACAAGGTCAAGGCAAACCCCAAGGTTGTCGCGGTTGCGCCGTTTACCCAAATGCAGGGTTTGCTGACCAGCAACGGTCAGGTGCAGAAGGTGTTGCTCAACGCCATCGATCCGGCGCAGGAACGCAAGGTTTCGATCATCGATAACTTCATGCTGAAGGGGCGCCTGGATGATCTGGCCCCCGGCAGCTTTGGCATCGTTATCGGCGACAAGGCCGCCACCAAGCTGGGCGTGGGTCTCGGTGATAAACTGACCTTCGTCGCCCCGGAAGTGACCGTTACCCCCGCTGGAATATTTCCGCGGATGAAGCGTTTTACTGTCGTCGGCATCTTTCATGTCGGCGCTGGCGAACTGGACGGCTACCTCGGCTTGACCAATCTCACCGATCTGGCGCGTCTGCATCGCTGGAAACCGGATCAGGTGCAAGGGCTGCGTCTGAAGTTCGACGACCTGTTCGAGGCACCCCGCGTATCGTGGGAAATCGCGCAGACGTTGGGTGATCATAATTTCTATGCCCGTGACTGGACCCGGACGCAGGGCAATCTGTATCAGGCGATCCGTATGGAAAAAGCCATGATCGGCTTGCTGTTGTTGCTCATCGTTGCGGTCGCTGCCTTCAATATCATTTCCACGCTGGTGATGGTGGTCAACGACAAGAAGGGTGATATCGCGATCCTGCGCACCCTGGGCGCTACACCGGGGCAGATCATGGCGATCTTCATGGTGCAGGGCACGGTCATTGGTGTGGTCGGGACGCTGATTGGCGCCGTGGTGGGGATTTTCGCCGCGCTCAATGTCAGTGCTGCGATCTCCGCGCTGGAAGGTTTGCTCGGGCACAAGTTTCTCAATGCGGACGTCTACTTCATCGACTACCTGCCGTCGCAATTGATGGCCGAAGACGTGCTGCTGGTCTGCGGTGCCGCATTGATTCTGAGTTTTCTCGCCACCCTGTATCCAGCCTGGCGTGCTGCGCGCACCCAGCCTGCGGAGGCGCTACGTTATGAGTGAGTCGGGCATGAGTGATAAAGCAGTACTGAGTTGCCGCAATCTGGGCAAATCCTACGAGGAAGGCCCGGAGTCGGTGGTGGTCCTTTCGGGCTTGCAACTGGAGTTGCACCCCGGCGAGCGCGTCGCCATTGTCGGCAGTTCGGGTTCCGGTAAGAGTACCTTGCTCAATCTGCTTGGCGGTCTGGATACGCCTTCGCAAGGCAGCGTGTGGCTGGCGGGTGAAGAATTGTCGGCGTTGGGCGAAAAAGCCCGGGGTCTGTTGCGTAACCGGGCGCTGGGGTTTGTGTATCAATTCCACCACCTGTTGCCTGAGTTCACCGCTCTGGAGAACGTCTGCATGCCGCTGTTGATCGGCCGTACGGCGATCCCGGAAGCCCGTCAGCGTGCTACCGAGCTGTTGCAGCGGGTAGGGTTGGGGCATCGACTGGCGCATAAACCATCGGAATTGTCTGGTGGCGAGCGTCAGCGCGTGGCGATTGCCCGGGCGCTAGTCAACCGGCCGGGACTGGTGATGCTCGACGAGCCGACCGGTAACCTCGATCATCACACGGCGCAGGGCATTCAGGATTTGATGCTGGAGCTCAGTACCTCATCGCAAACGGCGTTTCTGGTCGTGACCCACGACATGGCTCTGGCCCGGCAGATGGATCGAGTGTTGCGCCTCGAAGATGGTCATTTGGTCGCTGATTGATTCAATCAACCCGGCGCCGGTTGTCACGGCGTCGGGGTTTTCATTTTTTCTACGGTGCTCCGCGAATGTTCAGACCGTTATCAATTTTTATTGGCGCGCGCTATACCCGCGCCAAGCGCCGTAATCACTTCATTTCGTTTATTTCGATGACCTCGATGATTGGCCTCGCCCTGGGCGTGTTGGCAATGATCGTGGTGCTGTCGGTGATGAATGGTTTTCAGCGTGAAATGAGCTCGCGGATTCTGGGCATGGTGCCCCACGCCGTCATCGCCGGCGTGACGCCGCTTGACGACTGGAAGCCCGCAGCCGCTGCGGCGATGAAGAATCCCGAGGTGACCGCTGCCGTTCCGTTCACCGAGATGGAAGGCATGTTCTCCTATAAGGGTTCGATGCAGCCTATCCAGATCAGCGGCGTTGATCCGGCGCTGGAGCACAAGGTTTCGATTGTTGCCCAGCACATCACTCAGGGGCGCCTGGAAGACCTCAAAGCCGGTGAGTTTGGTGTGGTGGTTGGTGAAATCACCGCTCGACGTTTTCGCCTGAACGTCGGCGACAAGCTGACTCTGATCGTCCCGGAAGTCAGTAACGCGCCGGGCGGCATTACCCCGCGCCTGCAGCGGCTGACGGTGGTCGGCGTGTTCAAGGTCGGTGCCGAGCTGGATGGCTCCATGGCCCTGATCAACGTCGCCGACGCTGCGCAAATGCAGCGCTGGAAGCCTGATCAAGTGCAAGGCGTACGTCTGGCGCTGAAGGATCTGTACACAGCGCCGCAGGTCTCGGCTGCCATTGTTGCCGGCCTCGGTGCTGATTACCGCGCCGATGACTGGACTCACACTCAGGGCAGTCTGTTCAGTGCGATGAAAATGGAAAAGACCATGATCGGCCTGTTGCTGCTGATGATTGTCGCTGTGGCGGCGTTCAACATCATCGCCACCTTGATCATGGTAGTAAACGACAAAGGCGCTGACATCGCCATCTTGCGCACCATCGGTGCCACACCTGGGCAGATCATGACCATCTTCATGGTTCAGGGCACCGTCATCGGGATCGTGGGCACCATTATCGGTGGTGTTCTCGGCGTGATCGCTGCAATCAATGTCAGCGAGATGGTGGGCTGGCTGGAGCGCGTCACCGGGCAGCACATCTTCAGTTCCGATGTGTACTTCATCAATAACCTGCCATCCCAACTGCAATGGGAGGATGTTGTGTTGATCTGCAGCGCCGGATTTATCCTGAGTTTTCTCGCGACGCTCTACCCAGCCTGGCGTGCGGCACAGATCCAGCCGGCCTATGCGCTGCGCTACGAGTGATTTCCGTGCGGTGATTCACGGTTTAATTCAGGCCGGCAACTCAATCACAAAGCGTGTCCAGCCGTCCGCCGATTCGCAGCGAATCTGCCCGCCGTGGGCGCGGATGATTGACTGAGTGATCGCCAGCCCCAGCCCTGCGTGCTCGCTGCTGCCTTCGCTGCGTGCAGGGTCCGCGCGAAAAAACCGATCGAACACATGGGGCAACGCTGGTGCAGGAATGGTTGCTCCGTTGTTTTCGATGCTCAGTTGCACCCCTTGATCCGAGCGGGATATGCGCATTGCGACCTGTCCGCCTGCCGGGGTGAAGCGCAGCGCGTTGTCCAGCAGGTTGGAGATAGCGCGGCGCAGCATATTGCGATCACCAGCCAGTGTGGCGTTGCCTTCGCGTGACAGCCGCACCTGCGCGTCCTCGGCCAAGGGTGCGAAAAACTCCAGTACTGCGTCCGCTTCGTCTTCCAGTTGCAGGGTTTCCCGCGTCGGGTTAAGCAGGCCGTGTTCGGCCTTGGCCAGATACAGCATGTCGTTGATCATCTGCGCCATCCATTGCAGTTCCTCAAGATTGCCGAGCAAGGCTTCGCGATAGTCCTCGGTCGAGCGCGGGCGGGTGAGGGTGACTTGTGTGTGGGTCAGCAGGTTGGACAGCGGCGTGCGCAGCTCATGAGCAATGTCCGCAGAGAATGCCGAGAGCCGCTGAAAGGCGTCGTCGAGGCGTCCAAACATGGCGTTGAAGGCGTGCGTCAGTTCCGCCAGTTCAGCGGGCATTTCCGTCTGCGGCAGGCGTGTCGTCAGCGAGCTGGCCGAGACGCTGGCGGCGATTTCGCTCATTTGTCTGAGTGGTCGGAGGCCGCTGCGCGCCGCCCAGGCACCCAGCAGTGCCGTGGCCAGGGCGGAGAATCCGACCGTGAGCCAGATCAAGTGCTGCATGCGCTGAAGAAAGTGTTGGTGATGGGTCACGTCCAGCAACAGCGTCAGTTGCGGTGAATTAACGGCCTCAGGCTCGAGCAAGGCGCTATACGTTCGAAAGTCAGTCTCTGTGCTGTGCAAGGTGTGCAGGCCATGCGGAGTGGGCAATGTCGCCGGGAGCGTCGGCAGGCTGTCGAACCAGATGACGCCGTCACTGCCGCTGAGACGCAGTGCCAGGTCCGGTTGATGACTGAGTTCGCTTTGCAGCGTCGCTTGTCGAGCGCTGAGATCGGCTTGGCTCGCAACACCCTTCAATACCGAGCGAAATGTCTGCAACTTGCTGTCGAGTGATTGTTGGTCCAGTTCGATGAAGTGCGCTTCACTGGCTCGATTGAACAGCACGCCCGCGGTCAACGAAACCACGGCAGTGCAGGCTGCGAACAGCAGTGCCAGACGACTGCTGAGGGACAGACGAGCCATCACAGGGGGCGCTCTTCTAGAACATAGCCCATGCCGCGAACGGTATGGATCAGTTTGTTTGGGTAATCATCATCGACCTTCAAGCGCAAGCGGCGGATGGCGACTTCAATCACGTTGGTGTCGCTGTCGAAATTCATGTCCCAGACCTGTGATGCGATCAGCGATTTAGGCAGCACTTCACCCTGGCGCCGCAACAGCAGTTCCAGCAGCGAAAACTCTTTGGCCGTCAGGTCGATGCGTTGTCCATTGCGTTCTACTCGCCGACGCAGCAGGTCGAGGCGCAAATCGGCCAGTTGCAGATGAGTTTCCTGCGCGACGCTGCTGCCACGACGAAGCAGGCTGCGCACCCGGGCGAGCAGTTCAGAGAAGGCGAAGGGTTTCACAAGGTAATCATCGGCGCCCAGCTCAAGGCCTCGAACCCGATCCTCCACTGCATCGCGGGCGGTGAGAAACAACACAGGCGTCTCCAGTCCGGCGCTGCGCACGGCCTGGAGTATCTGCCAGCCATCGCGGCCGGGCAGCATCACATCAAGGATCAGCAGCGCGTAGTCGCCGCTCAACGCCAAGTGCTGTCCCGTGGTGCCATCGGCCACCAGTTCGGTGATGAAACCGGCCTCGTTCAGGCCTTGGCGCAGGTAATGGCCGGTTTTCGGTTGATCTTCGACGATTAGTAATTTCATGGGCGACTCGTGGCGACCGCGGAGGAGCTTATGCAGCGGTACTTTATAACGCGAATGGCAGATTCAAGGCCGAAGCTGACAAAGTTGTAATCTCCCGGTCAGCTAACTGCCAGCGCTGCCTCTCTACAGTAGGGTGATTGATTGTCGCTTATTTGGAGAAGTCTATGGTTTCGCTTGTTCGTATTGCCGTGGTCGCGGGGCTGCTGGGGTTGAGCCTGCCGCTAATGGCTTCGTCTGCCCATACACTGAACTTCGGTCACGCTGCTCCGGCGGCTCAGGCTACCCGCACAGTCGAGTTGACCTTGGGCGATATGTTTTTCGAGGACAAGGCTATTCAGGTCAAAGCGGGTGAGACGGTGCGCTTCGTCCTCATCAACAAGGGGCAGTTGCTGCACGAGTTCAACCTTGGCGACGCGGCCATGCACGCTGAACATCAGAAGGAAATGCTCGCGATGCAGCAAGGCGGCATGCTCTCGCCGACGGGTATGAGTCATGAGGCAATGAGCCATGAGGCAATGGATCACGGCAGTATGGGTCATGACAGCATGATGCAAGGTGCAATGAATAATGATAAACCCATGAAACACGACGCCCCCAACAGCGTGCTGGTCGAGCCGGGCAAAACCGCCGAATTGACCTGGACTTTCAGCAAGGCCAGCGACCTTGAGTTTGCCTGCAATATTCCCGGGCATTATCAGGCCGGGATGGTCGGTAAGATCAACATCGTCGACTAGGCGCTGAAAGCTGCGGGCAAACCCTATAAACTCGTGGGGATTATTTAGCCAGGTCCCCACCATGCATCCCGCAGCCGAACATTCGCCGCTGGGCAAGTCCAGTGAATACATTGCCACCTACACGCCGTCCCTGCTATTCCCGATCCCGCGTGCGGCGAAATGGGCCGAGCTTGGGCTCACGGCTGAAACGCTGCCCTATCAAGGTGTCGATTTCTGGAACTGCTTTGAGTTGTCCTGGCTGCTGCCGTCGGGCAAACCGGTGGTGGCCATTGGTGAATTCACCATCCCGGCAGACTCGCCGAATATCATTGAGTCTAAATCGTTCAAGCTTTACCTCAATTCGCTGAACCAGACCCCGTTCCCGGATCGAGCCAGCTTGGTCGCGACGTTGCAAGCGGATCTGTCTGCCGCCGCTGGCAAGCCGGTGGGCGTGCGAATTCGTAGCCTGAGTGACGTTGAAGCGGAGGGTATCGCTGCATTGCCGGGCGTTTGCATCGATGAGCTGGACGTGAGCATCAACAGCTACGAGACGCCGCGCCCAGAGCTGCTGCGTTGCGATGACTCGCGGGTGATCGAAGAAAGCCTGCACAGCCATCTGCTCAAATCCAATTGTCCGGTCACCAGTCAACCTGACTGGGGCAGCGTCGCCGTGGAATATCGCGGTTCCGCTCTGGATCACGCCAGTTTGTTGGCCTATATCGTCAGCTTCCGTCAGCACTCAGACTTTCACGAGCAATGCGTCGAGCGGATTTTTCTCGATCTGCAACACTTGCTCAAGCCAGAGAAGTTAACGGTCTACGCACGTTACGTGCGACGCGGCGGGTTGGACATCAATCCTTATCGCAGTACTGAGGCGATCAGCCTGGAAAATCGCAGGCTGGCACGTCAGTAAACGAAAAAACCCGTCTAATCAGACGGGTTTTTTGTGGTGCGTAACCGATGTGTTTCGCGGGTGGGCTTAAATCCCGATGTTACCCAAGGTCTGAACAATGCTGCGCAGTGTTCCGGCAATGGCTGGATGTTCCAGCTCAAAGCGTTCGACGGCAAGATTGACGTTGTCAGACAGGCTCGAGTCCTGAGTCACGGTTTCCAGTTGAAGCTCCAGTTCGATCTTCTGCATCAATTCATGCAGGTGCTCGCGTTCCGATTCAGACAGCGGCGGGTTCTGCTCCAGTTGCTCGCGCAGGGTGTTGAGTTGTTCTTGCAGTTCGCGGGCAGGCATAGCGTGCTCCCTTTATGGATAGTCTCTGGCATGGACCTTAGCGCTGAGCTAAAGGTCCTTGATAAGTATAAGACTAATCCACTCCGAAGCTGCATGCATGATCTTGATCAACGGGTCGCGATCAGGGTTTCTCGCCTTTGGTGCGGCGCAAGCTGATATCGGCGAGGCAGGAAGCGAGTTCCCCGAGGTGATCGATCACTGAATGCACGCCAAGGCCATACAGCTGCAGGGTTGCTTGGCCGCGTCGGTGTTCACGTTCGGCGCTGTTCAGCGCTCGCCATTCACTAGGCGACAATCCGCAGAGGGGGCCGCAAGACGCCAGGCCGACGGTCCAGAGTCCGGCGTTGAGCCCGGACTGCAGCAGGTGTGGTTCACCGCTGACCAGCACGCAGCCATCGAGTTGTTTCACCTTCAAGGCCATTAACGCCTGCCAACAAGCATCGGGTGCGGGCCAAGCGGCGCAGGCAATGGCGTGATTGGTCGGTTGAACCCATTCCGGCAGTGGCGCCGCCAAGCGTTGGCTGACCGTGGAGGGAAGGTCATCCAGCCAGGCGCAAGGTATGCCTTGTCGGCTCAGGGTTTGCAGAATATCCAGAGCGCCCGGTGTGACGCGGGCCTGTTCGCTCATCTCGAGTTGAATATCCTGCGGTTGCGCGCCGAGTGCGCTTCTAGCCGACACCGCTCGGGCGCGAGCACCAAAGTCGACCAGGCAGCCACTGAGGCCGAAGAGCAGCGCAGTGAAGATTGGCGAAGGAGAGGGTGCGGGTGTGGCGTGTGGCGCAGGCATGGTCACGTCCCTGAATTATCCTCACACGCTACGGGTGGCAGATGACAGTCGCATGACATTTTGGTAACGAGGATGGGCCGTTGATTTGTACTTTGGCAGCATCTGGATCCACTAAGCTGCCTAAATAGTCGTAGAAGGCTTTATACTGCGCGTCTTGAGTTGCAGGGCATAGCGCCCGCCCCATTACTGTCTCTAGGAGTGTCTGCTATGCCCGTGACCGGTGCAGGCTTTATCGATCGTCTGGCTCAATTGTGTATTTGTGCCGGTATTGCGCTGGTTCCCATGGTTGCTCAAGCCGCTGATGAAGACCCTTGGGAAGGCGTCAACCGAGTCATTTTCCGCTTCAACGATACAGTCGATACCTACGCCCTGAAGCCATTGGCGCAGGGGTATCAGTACATTACGCCGCAGTTCCTTGAAGACGGCATCCACAACATGTTCAATAACATCGGTGACGTTCGCAACTTCGCCAACGATGTCTTGCAGGCCAAGCCGAAGGCCGCTGGCGTCGACACGGCCCGTCTGCTGTTCAACACGACATTTGGTTTGGCCGGCTTCTTCGACGTCGGTACCAAAATGGGCTTGCAGCGTAACGATGAAGACTTCGGTCAGACCCTGGGTTATTGGGGTTTGCCAAGCGGCCCGTATGTGGTGCTGCCGTTGCTCGGTCCTAGCAACGTGCGCGACGGTTTCGCCAAGTACCCTGACACGTACACCTCGCCGTACCGCTACATGAACGATATACCGGCCCGCAATACCATGTGGGGCGTGGATATTGTCGACACCCGTGCGAGCCTGTTGTCAGCCGAGAAGTTGATCCGTGGTGACAAATACACGTTCATCCGTAACGCCTACATGCAGAATCGCGAGTTCAAGGTGAAAGACGGTAAGGTCAAAGACGATTTCTAGTCTTCCGACCTGCAAAAAAGGCGACCTTCAGGTCGCCTTTTTTATTTGATTTTTCTCTCGAAAAAATCGGTTCAATTCATTGAAAGAATAGTCAGGCCCAGTTTCTGACCCCCTTCGTCTTGATCGGTCAGCCACACAACCTCGGTGTCGGCCTCCAGTCCCTTGAGCGCCGCATGGTCGGAATCGATTCGCACGCTCAGCTTGTCTCCAATCTTGAACGCGCGAGGCGCTTCCACTTGCATGCCCGAGCTTGACAGGTCCACGCAGACTGCTGGAATGATCTGGCCGGCGTACAACAGGGTCACGTCGGCATCCACACGCATGCGGATGTAATCTCTCTTTTCTGCGTAGTTCCGATCATTTTGGCTCATGACATGTCCTTCGATTTCGTTGCTGATTTACCTGTTCTTATAACTCCGGGTGATTTGCGATGTAAAGACATCCCGTGACCATCGGCGTGAGCTTGAAACGCCCGGCGGATGGGAGTACCGTCTGCGCCTTGAAGGGCACCTTTGAACAGCGCTGCGCACGACCAAAAGTCTGTGATTGCTGTTTTAGAGAGGCTAGAAGCGAATCCAGTATGCGAGCCCGGTAAAAAACCGAGCCGCCTACGCCAACCTACTCTGGCGCCGTTTGCCCACATGCAGAAAACCAGTGCCACGCTGCTGATAATCGATGACGACGAAGTAGTGCGAGCGAGCATCGCCGCCTATTTGGAAGACAGTGGCTTCAGCGTCCTGCAAGCGAGCAATGGCTTGCAGGGTCTTCAGGTCTTTGAGCAAAAAAAGCCCGACCTTGTGATCTGCGACCTGCGTATGCCTCAGGTGGGCGGCCTCGAGCTTATCCGTCAGGTAACTAACCTCGCGCCTGAAACGCCAGTGATCGTCGTTTCCGGGGCAGGGGTCATGAGCGACGCCGTCGAAGCCTTGCGCTTGGGGGCCGCCGATTACCTGGTCAAGCCCCTAGAAGATCTGGCGGTGCTCGAGCACTCAGTGCGTCGAGCCCTGGATCGTGCGCGGCTGCTCCTGGAAAACCAGCGCTATCGTCAGAAGCTCGAAACGGCCAACCGCGAACTCGAAGCCAGCCTGCATTTGCTCCAGGAAGACCAGAACGCCGGTCGACAGGTGCAGATGAACATGTTGCCGGTCAATCCATGGGCGGTCGATCAGTTCCAGTTCGCTCACGAGATCATCCCTTCGCTGTACCTGTCAGGCGACTTCGTGGATTACTTTCGGGTCGACGAGCGCCGCGTGGCGTTTTACCTCGCCGACGTGTCCGGGCATGGTGCTTCTTCAGCCTTTGTCACGGTGCTGCTGAAGTTCATGACCACGCGCCTGTTGTTCGAATTCAAACGTAGCGGTACATTGCCGGAGTTCAAACCTTCGGAAGTGTTGGGCCATATCAACCGTGGACTGATCAACTGCAACCTGGGCAAGCATGTGACCATGGTAGGTGGTGTCATCGACGAAGAAACCGGGAAATTGACCTACAGTATCGGTGGCCATTTACCGCTACCGATCTTGTACACGCCCACGGATGTCCATTATCTGGAAGGCCGTGGCCTGCCGGTCGGGCTGTTCAATGAGGCGACCTATCAAGATCACGTACTGGACTTGCCTGAGACCTTCAGCCTGACTTTACTCTCTGATGGGATTTTGGACCTTTTGCCCGGTGATACACTCAAAGAGAAAGAGGCCATTTTACCTCAGTTGGTAAAAAAGGCCGGCGGCAGCCTGGATGGTCTGCGTCAAGTTTTTGGATTGGCCACGCTAGGAGAGATGCCGGATGATATCGCCTTGTTGGTGTTGAGCAGGAACCTTTAATGAGTACCGGTAGAATCCAGTTCGCTGAGCAAGCAGGCACTTTTGTCCTTAAGTTCGTTGGCGAAGTGCGCCTGACGCTCTGTTCGGCTTTGGATGCAACTATTGAACGCATTTTCACTGCGCGGAATTTTTCGGCAATCGTCATCGATTTGACCGAAACTCGCAGCATTGACAGCACGACGCTCGGCTTGCTGGCCAAGTTGTCCATCTTGTCGCGCCAAAAAGTAGGGCTGTTGCCGACGGTTGTCACCACCCACGAAGACATCACTCGACTGTTGCAGTCGATGGGCTTTGATCAAGTATTCAACATAGTGGATCGACCGATTCCGTGTCCTGAGTGCCTGACCGACTTGCCGTCGCAGGATCAGTCCGAAGAAGTGGTGAAGGCCAAAGTGCTGGAAGCGCACAAGATACTGATGGGCTTGAACGACTCTAATCGCGAAGCGTTTCACGACCTGGTCAATGCCCTAGAGCGGCACTGATAGCGACACGGCTGAAGCCATTGATGCGCGGAAATTAAAAAGGGCGGACCTGTGAAGGTGCCGCCCTTTGATGCATTCAGGCCTTGGCGGCGAGTAATGCTTCGAGTTTTTCCTGATCCCGTGCGAACTGACGAATGCCTTCAGCCAGTTTTTCGGTGGCCATCGCATCTTCGTTCGAGGCCCAGCGGAACTGGTTTTCGCTCAAGCTCTGACGTTTCTCACCGGCATTGCCCGGCGCCAGTTTGCGCTCCAGCGTACCGTTATCATTCGACAGCTGCTCCAGCAAGTCCGGGCTGATGGTCAGGCGATCACAACCGGCAAGTAGCTCGATCTGGCTGAGGTTGCGGAAGCTCGCACCCATGACCACGGTCTTGTAGTCATTGGACTTGTAGTAGTTGTAGATCCGGGTGACCGATTGCACGCCAGGGTCTTCAGCACCAAAAAAATCACGGCCAGCCGACTTTTTGTACCAGTCGTAAATCCGCCCTACGAATGGCGAAATCAAGAACACGCCAGCCTCGGCGCAGGCCACCGCTTGAGCAAACGAGAACAGCAGCGTGAGGTTGGTCTGGATACCATCGCGTTCGAGCTTCTCGGCGGCACGAATGCCTTCCCAGGTCGACGCCAGCTTGATCAGTATCCGGTCGCGGCCAATGCCGGCATCATCGTAAAGGCCAACCAGACGCTCTGCACGTTTGATCATGGCATCAGTGTCGAATGACAGCCGGGAGTCCACTTCAGTGGAAACGCGGCCAGGTACCACGTTAAGAATCTTTTGCCCGATCGCGACGGCAAACCGGTCGCAAGCGAGTCCAATATCGTTTTTGCTACCGCTGAAAGCATCGGCGAGCAGTCCGGCGTTGTTCGAACTGGAGGCGGCCTTGAGCAGCAGGGAAGGGTTGGTCGTCGCATCCACCGGCTTGAGGCGGGCGATGGCATCAAAATCGCCAGTATCAGCGACCACAGTAGTCATTTGCTTGAGTTGATCCAGCTTGGAAGTCATGAGCGTGCTCTGTCCTGTGCGGTTAGAAGACATTACCCGAGCGCTGCCAGCCACTCAAGGGCGCATCCTTATCGGCGCTCCAAGAGGCGGATAAGCGATCCAGAATCCTTTGAACCCGATCCGTACTGGTTGTTCCCCAAGCGACGCTGTAACTACCGACCTTCGAGCAACTGCGCCGCCTGATCCAGCAACGCCAGCGGGTCTTTCGCCTTATGGATATCGACCGACAGCAATTGCCGAAAGCGCCGAGCCCCTGGAAAACCCGTGCCCAGCCCCAGCACATGCCGAGTGATGTGATGCATCGAGCCGCCGCTGGCAATATGCGCAGCTATATAAGGCCGCAACGCCGCCAGCGACTCCGCCCGGGAAATCACCGGCGCGGTACTGCCAAATAGCTGCTGATCGACCTCGGCCAACATATAAGGGTTGTGATAAGCCTCACGTCCCAACATCACGCCGTCGAATACCTGCAAATGCTCACGGCATTGCTCCAGCGTCTTGATCCCGCCGTTGAGGATGATTTCCAGATCAGGAAAATCCGCCTTCAACTGCGCGGCCACGT
Source organism: Pseudomonas sp. UMAB-08 (assembly GCF_900095225.1). Lineage (GTDB taxonomy): Bacteria > Pseudomonadota > Gammaproteobacteria > Pseudomonadales > Pseudomonadaceae > Aquipseudomonas. The sequence continues at coordinate 59,859 of NZ_LT607423.1, read as the reverse complement.
CATAGCGCAGCGGCGGAATATCGCGGTTCTCCTTAGGCGACAATCCCTCAAGAATCGCAATCCGCGCATGCACGGTAAAACTCGTGCAACCCGCCTCGCTTACCTGTCCGACAAAATCACACAACTGCGCGTAACTGTCCCGACCATTGATCCCGATCCGATGCTTCACCGTCACCGGGATCGACACCGCATCCAGCATCGCCTTGACACAATCCGCCACCAAGCCCGGATGTGCCATCAGCACCGCGCCAATCAAATTGTTCTGCACTCGATCACTCGGACAGCCCACATTCAAATTGACCTCGTCATAGCCTACGGCTTCAGCCATACGCGCGCAGGCCGCCAAGTCGGCAGGAACACTCCCGCCCAACTGCAGAGCCAACGGGTGCTCTGCTTCGTCGTGCTGCAGGAAACGAGCGTGATCCCCATTGAGAAGCGCGCCGGTCGTGACCATTTCCGTGTACAGCAGGGCATTTTTCGACAACAGCCGCAGAAAAAAGCGGCAATGGTGATCGGTCCAATCCATCATCGGAGCCACGGAGAAGCGGCGGGAGACGGATTGGGGTGTTGCCGTGGCGAGATTTAGGGGCATTGGGTATCTAGGTGGGTGAGGCGGGAGACGAAAGTTTATCAGGAATGGCGTCGGAAGGTGGGGAGGCAGATCCGTGCAGCCATGTGCCTATCTATACAAACGGGCCCACTGCATTTAAACAATCCATCCGACTGGAAAATTTCATAGGTATCAAGGTTTAGGGCTGGCCAAGGGAATGCCGGCAACGCTCAGTCGCTTGAGGATTTCAAAAAGCAGGTCGCTCTTGGTCGCGCTAACGATTCTAGGGCTACTGACATAACCGGTGATGGTTAACGTGATGCCATCAGGCGTCAGTTTGCTGAATCTTACCGAAGGTACGGGTTTGTCGAGAATGATTTTGTGTTCGTCATAGGCAGCCAGTAACAGGCTTTTGACTTGTTCCGGATCGATATCAAGTGGAAAGATGAGCTCAAGTGTGGCTACACCTAGAGAACTACCGCCCATGGTCACGTTGCGCAGGTTTTGTGAGATCAATTGGGAGTTGGGGACAATAACGATCGACCGATCGCTGAGTTGAATTTCTGTGGCCCTCACGTTGATCCGACGGATATCCCCTTCGACTCCGCTGATGCTTATCAGGTCGCCGACTTTGACTGGGCGCTCGGTGAGCAGAATGATTCCAGAGACGAAATTCTTGACGATTTCCTGCAGGCCGAAGCCGATGCCCACTGACAAGGCACTGACTATCCAGGCAAGACTTTGCCACTCGACCCCAAGGGTAGACAAGGTCAGCAGAATGACCACGGCGTAACTAATGTTGCTGAACAACGTGCTCAGCGAGGCGCACATGCCTGGGTCCATATCTGTTTTAGGCAATAGCTCTGTGTCTAGCCACTTGCTTAGCGTTCGAACCATATAAACGCCTATGGCAAGGGCCAGGCCGGCGTGCCAGAGGTGTGCCGGAATAATATTCAGTTTGCGCAGTCCGTCGCCACCGAGCACCCCGAAGATGCTGTGAACCAGTTGTCCAAGCGTGCTACCGACCCCACCCACGAACAGCGCAATGACCGCGAGCAACAATAGCAGTGCTCTACCTGCACCCGACAAAACGATCGCTACCTGCTCTAGGCGTACGTCACCAATTCCCAATAGTTGCTTGATGGCTTTGCCACTTGAGTGTTTGGGCGAAAAAACGTTATCGCAGGTATCTTTGAGCAGTTGTGTCAGCAGGTAGAAACTGGACAGGACAATATAAATCCACACCAGTTCGTAAGTAAGAAACCTTGCCAGAGAGGTGTAGCCAATCAACAAGGAGAGCAGCGACAGCACGACGACGATGCTCGCGCTGGCATAAATCAGTCCGGCGAAGAGAGTACTTGATTCAGGCGGTTCACTTGCCGCCGCCATCATTCTTCGGATGTGATTTACACGCAGCAGCAACGCGCCAATGATTAGCGCTACGCCCATCGCCACCACGCCACGCCCAAAAATGATGACCTGTGAACTCATGTCGGCCACGTTGCTCATCTGTACCAGAGAAACGAGCACCATGAGCAGAGCTGCCAATCTGCGTGGAAAAGGCTTTATGGCCAGCGCCACCGGATCGGCAATAGAGGGTAAGCGCCAGGATGGATGCCGAGTGGATAACAAGGCTCGGCTCAGGCCGGTAATCATGGCGCATGTATAGGCCAGCTTTTCGAGTTCGTCAGAGAAACTCTGCAGTGTCGGCGTCAATTGATGCTGTCGGGTAAGGACAAAATACACGAGCTGAACCGCACAGGCGGTGGTCAATACGGTCGCCAGTGTTGTTGTCAGCGCCAGTGAGCTGCGCCGCAGCCGCTCTTCGGGTAACCAGTGGATGCAAACCCACGTCAGCCCCCACTCAGCCAACCTGCGACCCAAGGTCCATACCGCCAGGGCTAACAGCAGCAGTGTAACGGACATCGTTCGCTGCTCCGGCTGCCACGCTACCCGTATGGCAGACGCGGCCTGCTCAAGGAAAGCATTCAGGTGCTGCTTGTCCTCGGCAAGGGGGGCGAATAACGGTGACCAGAACCGGGAGCCCAGGATGCTTCCGGTGCGTAACGCCAGTTCAGTTCCCAACTGACTTCGACGGATACCGGCAATTTGGATGCTGAGATTAACGGCGTTCTCTTTGATGCCTTCCAGCAGTTTCAAGTCGCCGTCTAACAGGGATTTTCGAGCGGTGAGGTAGGACCGTTGTTGTGCGATGTCAGGTTTTTCCATCGTCGCGTCATCGGTGGGTACGGGTCCTAATACGTCCAGTTGAGCCTGTATCTTTGCCTGTTCAGGAAGTAGCGAGGCGACCCGTTGGTCTATGTCACTGACCAGGTCTTGTACGGGGTCCTGAAGCCCTACCAACTGAGTGTAATTGGTCGTGACCGACACTTGTTGTTTGAGTGTGTTCAGTCGGAGCCGTAGTGTTTGCAGGTCGCTTTGGGGAACTGCTGATGTAAACGCCTCCTCATACGTTACCGAGGTATCCGCGATGTTAGCGGCAGGAAGCGTCCCGGATGCCAAGCCAAGCAGCAGTAGGCAGATCAGTTTCAAGGCAGAGCGCATGGGAGGGCCCGGCTCGCTGTTTTAGTCGCCCTTTCCCCGGACCATGGATGAGCCACATCAAGCACCTCCTCGCTGAACGTAATTGCGTGAGTCTAGGTGACGATCACGAGGTTTCCACATGGACATGATCGAATGGAGGTGTTCTTCGTTACGCCGCTGCGCTCAATTTCTGTGTTGGCGGCCCCAGAACTGTTCCGACAACAGTTGCAGATGCTTGGCCAGTCCGGCGACATGGTCAGAGGCGGTGCGGCTCTGGGTGCTGGCGACTACATTGCTGTCGGTAGCCATGCGAATGCCATCAAGACTGGACTGAATATGGTCACCCATTGCGTTTTGCTCCTCCACTGCGGCAGCTATCTGCACACTCATCTCGCTGATATCACTAACCCGCTGGTTGATCCCGTCTAGCGCCTTGGTGGCCAGTAGTGCCTGTTCGACGCTGACCCCGGCTATCCGGTGACTGCGTTGCATGGCGGCCACAGCATCGCCGGTCGAACAGCGTAGGGTGTCGATGATGCTTTGGATTTCTTCGGTGGAGTGCTGGGTGCGTGAGGCCAACCCACGCACTTCGTCAGCGACAACAGCGAAGCCGCGTCCAGCCTCGCCAGCGCGGGCTGCCTCTATGGCAGCATTAAGGGCGAGCAGATTCGTTTGCTTGGCGATGCTCTGGATCACCTCCAACACACGGTTTATGTCTTGGCTTTGCAGTTCCAGTTGGTTGATCGTCGAGCTGGTCTGCTGCACCTCGTCGGCCAGGTGGTTGATGTGTTGGCAGGTTTGCTCGACCAGTTGCAGACCAAGGTTGGTTTCTTGATCGGCTAAACTGACCGCGCTGGCGGTTAGCTGAGCATTGCGCGCCACTTCTTGCACGCTGTTGGACATCTGGGAGACCGCGCTGACCACCTGAGCAGTTTCTCCCTGTTGCTGGAGGGTGGCTTTGCTGCTGCCGTCCACCGCGGCGACTAGCTCGCCTGCTTCCTTGTTCAATTGACTGGCCGAGTCGGCGATGCGCCCGACGACGGCGCGGGTTTCAGCGTCGAGCATATGGAGGGCGAAATCAATTTGTCCAAATTGATCGCGGCGGCCGCTATACAGGGCCTGGCTCAGCGGATTGTCGGCGATGTTATGAGCCTTGCGGGCGAGGGCGTCGAGGGGCTGCAGGTTGTAGCGCAACAACCCACCGAGCAGCAGGCTGAATAGCGGAGCCGCGACGAGCGCATTGATCCAGGATAAGGCCCCGACGAGGACTAGAGCGGCAAAGCCGAGCAGGTTCAGCCCGGCCACAGTAAGCGCCAGGCGCAAGCCCACGGACAGCCTTGGCGGACGCAGGCAGCGTGGCTTTCCACCGCTGCGTAGCTCGGCATAGAGGCGCTCGGCGGCGTCTACCCATTCCTTTTTTGGTTGTGTACGTACGGACTGATATTCAACGACTTCGCCGTTCCGCAACATGGGCATCGCGTAGGCACTGACCCAGTAGTGGTCGCCGTTTTTGCAACGATTCTTGACCATTCCCATCCACGAGCGCCCGGATTTGAGCGTCTGCCACATGTGCGAGAAGGCCTCCGGCGGCATGTCCGGGTGGCGCACGATATTGTGATTGACGCCGAGCAACTCGGCCTCGCTATAGCCGCTGATATCTATGAAGTCGGGGTTGACGTAGGTGACTGCGCCCTTGGGGTTGGTTGTGGAAAGAATATTCGCGCTGGTGCTGAATTCGACTGCGCGACCACTTACCGGGAGATTGATTTTCATTGTTCTGCCTCCGTAGCTGCGGGGTCATAAATGGGTGTCTGTTGCGCGTCCGGCAGTAGGCACCACAGACCTTCGAAACAGTCCTCTCCGCTGAACAACTGTTGCAGATTGGCGGCGGGTCTTGGTCGACTAAACCAGTAGCCTTGGGCGTAGTGACAGCCTTCACCAACAACGAAGTCGAGTTGTGCGTCGCTTTCGACACCCTCCGCCACCACCTCCATGCCGAGACTACGGCCGAGGCCAATGATTGCTCGGCTGATCGTGCTCAGTTCGCTATCGTCCGGGGTGCCGCCGATGAAGCTTTTGTCCACCTTGAGGATGTGCAGCGGGAAGCGTTTGAGATAGCCGAGGGAGGAGTAACCGGTGCCGAAGTCGTCGAGTGCCAACTGCACGCCAAGGCTGGCCAACTCGTTCAGACAGGACAGCGTCTCCGCGTTGTCATGCATGAGTAGGCTTTCGGTAATCTCCAGAATCAGGCTGGAGGGTGGCAAGCCGCTGTCTTGCAGGATGTCTATCAGCCGGGGGACGAAATCGGCTTGTTGCAATTGGCGGCTAGAGATGTTGACCGAGCAGCGCAGGCCTCCCTGGCCGGTCAGTTGCCAGGCACGCGTCTGTCGGCAGGCTTGGCGCAATACCCATTCACCGACGTGGATGATCTCTCCAGACTCCTCCAGCGCAGGGATGAACTCCAGTGGCGAGATCAAGCGCTCGCCACGCCGCCAGCGTAATAGTGCTTCGACCCCGGTCAGGTGCACGTGGTCCTGATCAATTCGGCAGATCGGCTGGTAATGCAGTTCGAACTCGTCGTTTTGCAGCGCCTGGCCCAGAGATGACTCCAGTTCCAGATGGTGCTGTGCGACGATCTGCAGTCCCTCAGTGTAACGGGCGAACTGCGCCTTCCCGGCCGCTTTGGCGCGGTAGAGCGCAAGGTCGGCGGCCTGCAGGGTGTCCAGCGTTGTGCCTTCGTCCTGTAGCGGCGTGATGCCGATGCTGGCGCTGACCACCAAGGTTCGATTATCCAGGTGCAGTGGCTGACGCAGGCTGTCGAGGAGGCGCTGGGCCACATGCTCGGCATCGCTGCTGCAGGCGAGGTCGTCAAGTAGCACGATGAATTCGTCGCCACCGAAGCGGAACAGTTGATCGCCAGGGCGAAGGCAGCCATTCAGGCGTTTCGCCACCTCGACCAATACGTGATCACCGGCGCGGTGACCGAGGCTATCGTTGATCAGCTTGAAGCGGTCGAGATCAATGAACAGTAGCGCAGCTTCACGTGTGCCGTTTTTGCCCTGGCGTAAGAGGGCAGACTGCAACTGCTCGTCAAAGCGCATACGGTTGGCCAGGCCGGTCAACGAGTCATGGCGGGCGGTATGCTTGAGGCGCTGCTCCGCACCTTTGTATGCGCTGATATCGGATTGCGAGCCCGCCATGCGCAGTTGGCCGGGTGTGGTCGCGTCTGCTACGCCACGTACCAGCACCCAGATATAGCTACTGTCGTGCTGGCGGATACGGTATTCATGATGAAAAGAGGGCGTCTGCCCCTTTAAATGTGCGTCGATGGCCTGGTGAAAGTCTGGCAGGTCGTCTGGATGTATTCGGCTGAACCAACTGGCGCTGGTCTCGCCGATGCTGTCTCGGCTGAGACCGAGCATGCTTGCCCATCGCTCGGAAACATACAGTCGATCCTGGTCGACATGCCAGTCCCAGAGCCCGTCGTTGGCGCCGCGCAGAGCCCGCGCGAAGCGAGCCTCACTGTCTTCCAGAGCCTTGTGCTGAGCGGCACTGTAAGTGTCGATGGCGAGGGATATGTCGAAAAAAACCGCTTTCAACAGGCTGGAGTAGAGGGTGATGCTGCGGTCATCGTCAAACAAGCTCGATAGCATGTCGTCGAGGTAAAGGCGATAACCGCCGAGGTACCACTTTAATTCCAGACCGACCTTCTGATGTATCACTCCAATACGCAGTCGGCCGTTGACGTAGTCGTCATCATAAGGGCCGGCCCATAAGCGCTGGTAATACTCAATCTGGCTTTGCTTCAGACGGGCAGTGACCTCTGGCATGCGCAGCAGCGCGGACGGCGTGGCGAACTGTTCCAAGTGGCGGTACAAGTGATCGACGAACGCTTGCTGCGCTGGTGCCATCCGCTGTGCTGCTGCGCTTAGGCGCTTGGCATCCTCCTCTTGCCAGTCGAGAAAACGGAAGCGTTCGGCGATCTCCTCAGGATCGAGACGGGTACGTTTCAGCAACTCGGCAAGATCGTTTGTTATTTTCATCCTTGTCCCTTGAGTCCCCAAAGTGGGCTTTTTAGGCCAAAAAAAAACGCCATGACGGCGCGTTCCAATTAAGAACTGGCGTCATGGCGCTTCGTCTTTCAGGCCCATTGTCCTGCTCGGCAAAGCCGGTCCCCGCAGCGAGCGGAACCTACTAGTAGTGGCATAAATACATTATTCCGAACTGCCTGACAACTCTCGCGAAAGAACGACCAGTCGCTGTCTTAGTAGTCCTAGCTCACGGGATTTAAAGGCGTGTCGTGAGCGCTCCAGCGTTTCGATGGCCTCAATCAGCGCGGCCTGAACCCGCCCGGCGTTGCTAAGGTGCGATTCGCCGAGCCAGCGGCAAAAAGGAGCATGACTGCAATCATCCGGCGCGCTGAGCACTTCGCAGTTGGGGGCTATGGTTGCCATCTGGCCGCGCAGCGTGTTGGCGAGTACGTGGTCATTGCAGATAATCCGGGCCGGCGGGCTGGAGCTACACATAACTCGGCTATTTCCTTGCTCAGTCAAACGTACTGTTTATAGCGCCGTCGGTCATGGGCCATTGATTCAGATCAGCTTAAAAGCAAATTGGAAAAACTAGGGGCGCCTCTCTCCCACACAGGTGCTCGCCCTGGATTTGGCTACTGACCGAGTCTGCCCAGTGTGTCGCGTATGGGCTCAAGTGATACGCCGATCAAACCATCGAGCGGTCTGTTCAGTTCCTCGACCAGAAGAATCGCCGCGGAGGTTGATAGTGCGCACATCATTAGTACGGCCAAAATGGTGCCGTTACGGGGCGCGAACAGGCCAAAGGTGCCGAAGATAATGGACAGCCACGACACTAGAATCGCAAGCATCGTAAACGGGATCGAGCCATTTGCCTGAAGGAGTGCCAGCCAGCGGGTAGCAAACACTTCATCCATGACCAGCAAGGCACGTTCCTTGAGCGCACGCTGAGCATCATTGCCGGGGGAAAGGGCTTCCACCTTGCGCTGCAGTTCTTCAGAACGGTTTATCGCCTCGGGGCTGTCGAGCTTTGCGATCTGTGACGCATCGCGTGATGCAAGCACCTGCATGACGCCCGCGTAGTTATGCTTGAGCAGGCTGCGGATTTCTTGGGTGTCCGGCCCATATCGGGACAACACACGGTCGAATTGAACGACCTTGGCCGCCGTTCCCACGAGCTCGGCGCTGGTCGTATCGAAAGTGCCTTTGGCTGACGAGACCAGAAGGCCGAGCACCAGGGCGGCCATTGTCGCGATCAGGCCTGTGGCGAGTTTCACTACGCTGATGGATTCATCGCTCAGGTGTTGAGAGGGCAGCCGCCCGCGCAGATACGAACCCAGCAGCGCGCTACCGAACAGGCAGATGAAAACGACTGACGCGATCATCAGATGATTCAAGTTCAACCTCCATTGTCGTTGTCGTTGTCTTCAGGCTGTTCGGTAGAGTCATGATAGTAGACGGCCGGGCGGTGTTAAGGCGTCGGATAGCGTTTGAATATTCAGCCACCGCTCAGCGATACCGCCCGCGTACCGTCGGCGCTGGAGCGGGGTGCTATTCTCGGTTTTTCGGGGTGAAGGTCGAATTTCTTCCGCCGCTCGGGTGTCTGTCTCATGTCAGTGTTGGCTTTTCGCGGTGCGCGAGCCTTATCGAAGCCTCTTTTTTGGAGAATCGCTTAATGAAAGCTATCAAGATCACGCTGCCTGCGTCGCTGGAAAACCTTCAACTGGTCGAGCTACCCGATCCTGGACAACCCGCTGCCGGGCAGATTCGTGTGCGCATTCATGCGTGCTCATTGAATTTTCACGATTACGCGGTAGTGACCGGCATGATGCCGACCGCCGATGGGCGTATCCCTATGGCCGATGGCGCGGGGGTGGTGGAGGCCGTGGGTGAGGGTGTCGGCGAGTTCAAGGTCGGCGACCATGTCGTCTCGTGTTTTTTTCCGAGCTGGGAAACCGGCGGTGCCGCGATTGCCGACTTCAGCACGACACCCGGTGATGGCGTGGATGGTTATGCCCGCGAGGTAGTGGTCAAGCCAAGTCACTGGTTCACGCTGGCGCCTGCGGGTTACAGCCATGTGCAAGCCGCCACATTGACCACGGCAGGGCTTACCGCCTGGCGGGCGCTTGTCGTCGATGGTGGGCTCAAGGCGGGTGACAGTGTGTTGGTGCTGGGCACCGGGGGCGTGTCGATTTTCGCCTTGCAAATGGCCAAGGCGATGGGCGCAACGGTGATTGCCACCTCGTCGTCAGACGCCAAGCTGGCCAAGGTTCGAGAGCTGGGTGCAGACCATACGATCAACTACCGCCATCAGCCCGAGTGGGGCAACGAAGTGCTCAAATTGACCGGCGGCCGAGGGGTGGACCACGTCATCGAAGTCGGCGGTCCGGGCACGTTGCCTCAATCAATAATCGCGTGCCGTATCGGTGGGCATATCGCCCTGATCGGCGTTCTCACAGGATGGGAAGGTCCGGTGCCGACGGCGGCATTGATGGCCAAACAACAACGTCTGCAGGGGTTGATCGTGGGCAGCCGGCAGAACCAGCGGGACATGGTGCGCGGGCTTGAAGCGATGGGTATCAAACCGGTGATCGACAGCACCTTCGTGCTGACTGATATCGGTAGGGCCTTTGCCCATGAAGCGTCGGGTGCTCACTTGGGGAAAATCTGTCTCGCGTTCTAAGTGCTGTTGATGTGACACGAAAAATCCGATAGCCGCCACCCTGAGAGGTGGCGGGTTCGAATATAGATATTGAGATATCTCAATATCTATATTATGGTGGCCGCTGTTATTAATCAGTACCCGTGATTCATAAGGATTCCACGTTGAAACACTCGACTCTATTCAGCAGCACCGAACTCGGCCCCTATACCCTGAAAAACCGTGTGGTCCTGCCACCGTTAACCCGCTCCCGCAGCTCGCAGCCAGGCAATGTGCCGAATGACCTCATGGCGACCTACTATTCCCAGCGCAGTGGTGCGGGCTTCATGGTCACTGAAGGTACCCAGATTGAACCAAGAGGGCAGGGTTACGCCTGGACACCGGGCATCCACACTGCAGAACAGATCGAGGGCTGGCGCAAGGTGACAACCAAGGTGCACGCCGACGGCGGAGTCATCTTCGCCCAACTCTGGCATGTCGGCAGGGTCTCGCATGTTTCGCTACAACCAGACGGTGGCGCGCCGGTAGCGCCCTCGGCGATTGCCGCACAAGGGGTCAGCGTATTTGTCGAAACAGGACCGGGTACGGGTGAGTTAAGCGCGCCGTCCCAGCCCCGAGCGCTGACACGTGAAGAGATCGCAGAGTTGGTTTCGTTCTATGCGCAAGCTGCACAGAATGCGATGGATGCGGGCTTTGATGGCGTTGAGATCCACAGTGCCAATGGTTATCTGATCAACCAGTTCATCTCTAAGCACAGCAACCAGCGTGAGGATGAATACGGCGGTAGCCTGGACAATCGTTTGCGCTTTCTCAGGGAAGTGACTCAAGCGGTAGCCGATCGAGTGGGCAAAAATCGTGTGGGGGTGCGTTTCTCGCCGCTGTTTCAAAGCACCGACGAAGCGCGCGTCTACCTCGGGCTGGTTGAAGACGACCCTCATGCAACCTACATCGCAGCGATCAAGGTACTGGAAGGCATCGGCATCGCCTACTTGTCGCTGGCCGAGGCTGACTGGGACGACGCACCGCAGTTACCGGCGAGTTTTCGTCACGCGGCTCGCGCTGCGTTCAGTGGGCGCATTATCTACGCAGGCAAATACACGGCAGTGCGCGGTGAGAAAGCTATCGGCGAGGGCTGGAGTGACCTGATCGCATTTGGACGCCCCTTTATCGCCAACCCGGATTTGCCGCAGCGCATCGCCAATGGCTGGCCGCTGAATCTGGCTGATCCCGCCAGCCTTTATGGCGGCACTGCGATGGGGTATACCGACTATCCCTGCCACAGCGTTTAAGCATCGGACGCGTCGCGAGGGGCGGCGCGCTGTATTTTCGGTGTAGATATCGTAATATCTCGAAAAGCAGATGCGAATGACCTATGAGTATTGATATCAGCGAAGCCCTGAAGGCACTGGACAACCCCACTCGGTTGTCCATTCTTGCGTGGCTCAAAGAGCCCCGTAAAAACTTCCCCGAGCAAGAGGTCAATGCCGATGAGGTCGGTGTTTGCGTGAGCATCATTCAGGCGCGGGCCAACTTATCGCAATCAACGGTTTCGCTTTACCTCGCCGCGCTGCAAAGGGCTCAACTGGTAACGTCGCAGCGCATTGGCCCGTGGACGTATTACAAGCGCCACGAGCAGAACATCGAACAATTCCAGCAAGCACTCAAAGCGCTCATTTGAGTGTGTTCTCAGGCCGTTGATATCACCTGTGATTGGCCCTGGAGCGTTCAGCAAACACTGCGAAGTGCCGCGCATCGCTTCAATGAATTCGACCTTGCTTCGTATCGATAGTAGCAACATGCTATTACGTACCGCCCCCATCGAAGCATGGTCGATATGAGCACCGCCAAACTCCCTCCTGAAACCGATAGCGCTGTTTATAAAACCCTGCTTGAGTCGACCAAGGCAATCCCTTGGCGGATCGACTGGAAAACAATGACGTTCAGCTACATAGGACCGCAGATCGAAGGGCTGCTCGGGTGGACGCCGGACAGCTGGGTCGGGGTTGATGACTGGGTTGCGCGCATGCACCCGGATGATCGTGACTATGTGGTTAATTTCTGCGTATCGCAGTCCAAAGCCGGCGTTGACCATGAGGCGGATTATCGAGCATTGACCAAGGATGGCGAGTACGTCTGGATACGTGATGTGGTGCACGTTGTGCGCAAGGATGGCGAAGTTGAAGCCTTGGTCGGCTTCATGTTTGACATTAGCGAACGCAAGAAGACCGAAGAGCATCTGATTCGCCTGCAAAAGCAGCTTGAAGAATATTCCTTTCAGGATGGACTCACCGGGATCGCCAACCGACGCATGTTCGATAGAGTCCTTGAACGCGAGTGGAGTCGTGCACAGCGGAATCAACGCCCGCTGTCTTTGATTATTCTGGATATCGATTACTTCAAGCAGTACAACGATCACTATGGGCATGTGAAGGGCGACGAAGCCCTGCGGCGAGTGGCCCAGACCCTGTCGCAAGCAGCGAACCGCCCAGGGGATTTCATCGCGCGTATTGGGGGCGAAGAGTTCGTTTGGTTACTGCCTGACACCACTGCCGAAAAGGCTAGGGGTGTGGCGGAGAAATGCCTGCAATTGATCCGCCAACAGCAGATCAGCCACCCAAAGTCAGACGTTTCAGCACTCTTGACCCTGAGCCTGGGGGTTGGCACCACGACCCCCAAGCACGATGAGACGGCGCTGCTATTCGTCGAGAAAGTCGATGGGCTGCTCTACCACGTCAAGCGTAGCGGCAGGATGGGCGCCGAGTACGCTGACTTCAGCGATTGATGCCGCCTTAGCTACCTCAATGATGTCTAAGGTGTAAGTCCCTCGATGTGTGGAATGGTCTATGGTTGTTTCACACATTAAGGGAGATTTGACATGCATAAAGTTCTGGTTGCGTTTGATGGCTCGGAGCCTTCAAAGCGTGCTCTGCAGTACGTGATCGACCTTTTTCGCGACAGTGCGCGGCCCTTGGAAATTCATGTTTTTAATGCGCAGTATGGGCCGGTTATGTACGGGGATTACTTTACGAGCGGCATGGTCGAAGATGTAAACGAAGGGCTTTTGACCAAGGCCAACAGTGTGCTTGAAGAGGCTGCTATTTTATTGTCGGCTGCTGGCGTTGCCCATGAAACCCACGCGGCCCTCGGCAATGTGGCGGAGCAGGTCAATGAGGCAGTCAAGCGGTTGGGGTGCGATACCGTGGTCATGGGGACGCGAGGCTTGGGCAGCTTCGGCGGATTACTGCTGGGTTCGGTAGCGAACCGGGTCATTCACGAGGTATCGGTTCCGGTGGTGCTGGTGAAGTAGCAATAACGTCGTTGTGTCATAAGCGGGGTAGGGCGCGGACGGTACTACGGTCCCATGTTACCCCGCGTTAACTCATTGAAACGTTCTAACCGGTTTTGACACTTCCGCCACGGTGGCGTTATCGCAATTGATAAACAAGGATGAATTAAGCCAGCGCGGGTCGGGGTAATAAGAGAATAGCAACTGGCCATCTTTCATTGAATCGATGAGTTGATGAGCAATTGCCGGTCGCACGGCCGGGCAACCTAAACTTCTGCCAATACGGCCATTCGAACGCGCCAGATCACCGCTGACATAGGGTGCTCCATGAATCACAATCGCTCGGTCGAGGGCATTATCATTGAAGCCGGGTTCTAACCCTTCCATGCGCAATGAGTAACCGTTATGGCCGAGGTACGTCGCACGCGTCCTGTACAGGCCCAGGCTGGTGGCCATGCTTTGATTCTGGTTGGAAAATTGACGGGCCATGTTTTCGCCGCTGTTCCGGCCGTGCGCAACCAGTTCATGGAACAGTAATGTGCGGCGTTGCAGGTCAAACACCCACAGTCGCTGTTCGGTGGAGGGCAGTGAGTAATCAATGACGGCGAGTCTTTGCGCAGGCGATTCGCCTTGTGCCCGCCTGCACTGAGAGGCATGGACAGCCAGCGCAATAACCTTGGCGTTAGCATCGGGTGCGGCTTTGACCAGCGCGACCTCAAGCGAATCGGCGTACGCTATCTCGGCAGAGAGGGATATCAGAAGCATGAAGGCCATTAAAAAGCCAAAGCGGTCGAGCGTCATGTGGGTTGTCTCATGGCTATTTATACGAGCCTAGCAGTGTTAGGAATGCTAGCTTTCCATTGATACGAGAAACTAAGGACGTCCATGCTGCAACTATCAAACTTATCCATGTTAAGCCGCGTCTTTTTTATGGGAGTCCTGATAAGCAACTCAGCGACGGCAGAGCCTTTGCCTGTCTCGGCGACAACCATAGCACACAGCGTCAGTGACGTTGCGCCAGCCGACGAGGTGGCACAGACGATCCAGGCCGCGCTCGCCCCGTCGGGCGCAACGCCTTCTTCCCCTCTGCCCGCCGCGCCACCCCGCCACCAACGGCTGGAGGTCAGTCGTGCGGTCGTCGATTTTTATGCTCAACGTAACTTTCGTGCTGCCTGGACGAATGTTAGCGACGTCGCGCAGCTGTTGAAGAGTCTGAACGACATTCAGGCAGACGGCCTGGACCCTCGTGATTTCCGCATTGATGAGCTGGCCAGGGCTGCAGGGTTGATGCACGCAGCAACGCCGTCCCCGGCGCAACGCGCCATGTTTGATATTGCGGCTACCCGTGCCTACATCGCAGCGCTGCTCCAGCTGCGGCGCGGCAAAGTCGATCCCTCTCGTTTGGAAATACACTGGAACTTCGACCCGGTCGATGTCGACCCGCGGGAAGATCTCAAAGACTTGTTTGTTGCCGTCGAAAACCATGACGTCGCACGTGCATTCAATCAGGCGCCGCCACAAGATGCGATTTACAGCCGGCTGCGAGAGGGGTTGGCACAACTTCGCCAGCGTCGAGACTCGGGTGGCTGGCCGCTGGTTCCTGTCGGGCAGGCACTCAAGCCAGGCGTTGCCGGTGCTTCAGTCGCAGCGCTGCGAGCCCGTTTGGCGGCAGGCGGTTATCTGGACGAGCAAGTGGCAACGCGGACTGACTACGACGACGTCGTTAAAACTGCGGTTAAACAGTTTCAGTCCGAGCACTACCTTCCCGTGGATGGCACCGCCGGTGCGGCAACACTTGCGGCGTTGAATATACCCATAGGCGCGCGTATAGACCAAGTCCGCGTGAACATGGAACGGGCGCGTTGGCTATTGTATAAACTTCAGGGCACGTTCGTCGTTGTTGATATCGCCGGGTACAAGATTGCGTTCTACCGTGACGGCAAGGTTATCTGGCGTTCTCGTGTGCAGGTCGGTAAACCTTTCCGCAGTACGCCGGTCTTTCAATCCGAGATTACGCATGTAACGTTTAACCCCACGTGGACAGTTCCACCGACCATTCTTACTAATGATGTTCTTCCCAAGATTCTAAAGGACCCTCATTACCTTGACGCAAACCGTATTCGCGTCCTTGACCGTCAAGGGACTGTCCTGAATCCATCAACCGTTGATTGGCATAACCCGCGCGGCATCACACTGCGCCAGGATGCTGGCCCGGACAGCTCTCTTGGCCAGGTTGCCATACGGTTTCCAAATGAGTATTCGGTGTATCTCCACGACACGCCACATCGAGAGTTGTTCGCCCAGGCACGCCGCGCGACAAGTTCAGGCTGTATCAGGGTTGAAAACCCGCTTCAGTTGGTAGAGTTGTTGTTTAACGACCCGGTTCGCTGGAACGCCGCCGGTATTCAGGCTCAGTTGGCCAACGGCATTACAGAAAATATCAGGCTCCCCGTGAAGGTGCCTGTGCTGCTGGCCTATTGGACAGTGGGCTTGGGTGATGATGGTCGAGTGACGTTTAAACCTGACGTGTACGGGTACGACTCCCCCGTGCTGCGCGCGCTGAATCAGCCTTTAGATCCGTCCGTTCTGGCGTTGCCGCGTGTAGGATTTTCCGATGCGGCGACGTGGCAAAACGAGGCCCCGAAGCCCTCTCGATAACCGTCGACACGGCCTTGACTGAAGCCGGTGCATGATCTAATCCATGTCTCGGTGTTGGTGCGGCGCATTGTCGACAATAGTCTAATGACATTTGACATTTATGGGGATTGGTCGTAATTTTCCGCCATCTAATTGCCAATGTGTCGACAATGTAATGGAAGATCTTGCAGAAACCCAGGTTGTAGGCGAGGAGTCTGGCACCCTCTCCGAGCATGTGTTCCGGCGTATCCAGTCGGCCATCGTGCGGGGTGAGATCGCGCCCGGCAGCAAGATTTCCGAGCCAGAGCTGGCACGCGCCTACGGCATCAGCCGGGGACCGCTGCGTGAAGCAATCCATCGCCTGGAAGGGCAGCGTTTGTTGGTGCGTATTCCCCACGTGGGCGCTCGTGTGGTTTCCCTGAGCCACGCCGAGCTCATCGAGCTGTATGAAATTCGCGAATCGCTGGAAGGCATGGCCTGTCGTCTGGCCGCCGAACGCATGACCGTCGAAGAGATCGACGAATTGCGCCGCGTTCTCGATACCCACGAACAAGATGCCGCTTTTAAGGCGGGCGTGGGCTACTACCAGCAAGAAGGCGATTTCGACTTCCATTACCGGATCATTCAAGGCAGCGGCAACCGCACGCTGACCCAAATGCTCTGTGGCGAGCTTTATCAACTGGTGCGCATGTACCGCATCCAGTTCTCTGCGACGCCCAATCGTCCGCGTCAGGCGTTTGCCGAACACCACCGTATTCTTGATGCCATTGCCGAGCGTGACGGCGAACTGGCCGAATTGTTAATGCGCCGCCATATCAGCGCATCCAAACGCAACATCGAGCGCCATTATCAGGCCGCTCCCCAACCGACAGCCCGAGGTGAAAAATGAGTTCCGCCAAAACTACTCCCGGTCAACGTTTCCGTGATGCCGTCGCCAGCGAACATCCATTGCAAGTGGTAGGCGCGATCAATGCCAACCACGCACTGCTGGCCAAGCGCGCCGGCTTCAAAGCCATCTATCTTTCGGGTGGCGGCGTGGCAGCAGGTTCGCTCGGCTTGCCGGACCTGGGCATCACTGGCCTGGATGACGTGCTGACCGACGTACGTCGTATCACCGATGTCTGCGACTTGCCGCTGCTGGTGGACGTGGATACCGGTTTCGGCTCGTCCGCGTTCAACGTGGCGCGTACAGTCAAGTCGATGATCAAGTTCGGCGCAGCAGCGATTCATATCGAAGATCAGGTCGGCGCCAAGCGTTGCGGCCATCGCCCGAACAAAGAAATCGTTTCCCTGCAAGAGATGGTCGACCGTATCAAGGCAGCCGTCGATGCGCGTACCGATGATAGCTTCGTGATCATGGCGCGTACCGATGCACTGGCAGTCGAAGGCCTGGAGTCGGCACTGGAAAGGGCTGCGGCTTGCGTTGAAGCGGGCGCTGACATGGTGTTCCCGGAAGCGATCACCGAGCTGGCGATGTACAAGCTGTTTGCTGCCCAGGTTGGCGCGCCGATCCTGGCCAACATCACCGAGTTCGGTGCTACCCCGCTGTATACCACTGATGAACTGGCGTCGGCCGATGTCTCTCTGGTGCTATACCCATTGTCAGCGTTCCGCGCCATGAACAAGGCTGCAGAGAACGTCTACACCGCGATTCGTCGCGACGGCACGCAGAAGAATGTCATCGACACCATGCAGACGCGTATGGAGCTCTACGACGCCATTGATTACCACATCTTCGAGCAGAAACTCGATGCGTTGTTCGCGCAGAAGAAGTGATTCTGGGTGCCGGTCCAGGCGTAACGTCGCCTGGACCGGATTGCCGTTTCCCAAATAAATTCAAGATTGGAGAAAGCAATGGCTGAAGCAAAAGTGTTGAGCGGGGCTGGCCTGCGAGGCCAGGTGGCGGGGCAGACCGCATTGTCTACCGTTGGGCAAGCCGGAGCCGGCCTGACCTACCGTGGTTACGACGTGCGTGAACTGGCCGCCGAGGCGCGTTTTGAAGAAGTGGCTTACCTGCTGCTTTACGGCGAGCTGCCGACCAAGACCGAACTTTCGGCGTACATGAGCAAGCTGCAAGGTCTGCGTGATCTGCCGCAAGCCTTGAAGGAAGTGCTCGAGCGCATTCCTGCCGAGACCCACCCGATGGACGTCATGCGTACCGGTGCTTCTATGCTCGGCACCCTGGAGCCAGAAGCGAGTTTTGCGCAGCAGCACGACGTCACTGATCGCCTGCTGGCGGCGTTCCCGGCCATCATGTGCTACTGGTATCGGTTCAGTCATGACGGCGTACGCCTTAATTGCGTGACGGACGAAGAGTCCATCGGCGGGCATTTCCTGCACCTGCTGCTGGATAAAAAACCGAGCGAACTGCACCGCAAGGTGATGGACGTTTCGTTGATTTTGTACGCTGAGCATGAATTCAACGCCTCGACCTTTACCGCCCGCGTTTGTGCCTCGACGCTGTCGGACCTGTATTCCTGCATCACCGCAGCCATCGGCTCATTGCGCGGTCCGCTGCACGGCGGCGCCAACGAAGCCGCGATGGAAATGATCGAGCGTTTCGGTTCTGCCGAAGAAGCCGTTAAAGGCACGCTGGGCATGCTTGAGCGCAAGGACAAGATCATGGGCTTCGGTCACGCGATCTACAAAGAGTCCGACCCGCGTAACGAGGTGATCAAGGGCTGGTCGAAAAAACTGGCCGATGAAGTGGGTGACACCGTGCTGTACCCCGTGTCCGAAGCCATCGACAAAACCATGTGGGAACAGAAAAAACTGTTTCCAAACGCTGACTTCTACCACGCCTCGGCCTACCACTTCATGGGTATCCCGACCAAGTTGTTCACGCCGATCTTTGTCTGCTCACGCCTGACCGGCTGGGCCGCTCACGTGTTCGAACAGCGTGGCAATAACCGCATCATCCGCCCGAGTGCCGAATACATCGGCGTCGAACAGCGCAAGTTCGTGCCCATCGAACAACGCTGATTGGGAAAAGGGGAGTGGACCATGATCTTCGGTGCTCCCCGCCCATCCCTGAACATTCCGTGATTGAGTCCCAACGCCATGAACACTGAATACCGCAAATCTTTACCTGGCACCCGATTGGATTATTTCGACACGCGCGCGGCGGTGGACGGAATCAAGCCTGGGGCCTTCGATACACTTCCTTATACATCGCGCGTGCTGGCCGAGAACCTGGTGCGCCGTTGCGACCCGGCCATGTTGACCGCATCGCTGAACCAGCTCATCGAGCGCAAGCGCGATCTCGACTTTCCGTGGTTCCCGGCCCGTGTGGTGTGTCACGACATTCTCGGCCAGACCGCGCTGGTCGACCTCGCTGGCTTGCGTGATGCGATCGCGCTGCAAGGTGGTGATCCTGCGCAAGTGAACCCGGTGGTGCCGACCCAATTGATCGTCGACCACTCGTTGGCCGTTGAGTCCGGTGGCTTCGATCCCGAGGCGTTCGAAAAGAACCGCGCCATCGAAGATCGCCGCAACGAAGACCGCTTCCACTTCATAAACTGGACCAAAAAAGCCTTCAAGAACGTCGACGTGATCCCGCCGGGCAATGGCATCATGCACCAGATCAACCTGGAGAAAATGTCTCCGGTGATCCAGGTGCGTGATGGCGTGGCGTTCCCTGACACCTGCGTTGGCACCGACAGCCACACCCCGCACGTTGATGCGTTGGGCGTAATCGCCATCGGTGTCGGTGGCCTTGAAGCAGAAAGCGTCATGCTTGGCCGCGCCTCCTGGATGCGTCTGCCGGAAAGCGTCGGCGTCGAACTCACCGGCAAGTTGCAGCCGGGCATCACCGCCACCGACATGGTGCTGGCACTGACCCAGTTCCTGCGCCAGCAAAAGGTGGTCGGCGCCTGGCTGGAGTTCTTCGGTGAAGGTGCCTCGGCACTGACCCTTGGTGATCGCGCGACCATCTCCAACATGGCCCCGGAATACGGCGCCACCGCCGCGATGTTCTATATCGACCAGCAAACCATCGACTACCTCAAGCTCACCGGCCGTGAAGACGAGCAGGTGAAACTGGTCGAGAGTTACGCAAAATTGACCGGCCTTTGGGCCGACAGCCTGAAGGGCGCCCAATACGAACGTGGGCTGACCTTTGATCTGTCCTCGGTGGTTCGCAACATGGCGGGCCCGAGCAATCCCCACGCCCGAGTGGCCACCTCGGACCTCGCGGCCAAGGGCATTGCCGGCCAGTGGGACGACGTTCCCGGCCAGATGCCGGACGGTGCGGTCATCATCGCGGCTATCACCAGTTGCACCAACACCAGCAACCCACGCAACGTCATCGCTGCTGGCCTGCTGGCGCGTAACGCCAACAAGCTGGGGCTGACCCGCAAGCCTTGGGTCAAGTCTTCCCTGGCACCCGGTTCCAAGACCGTCGCGTTGTACCTGGATGAAGCCGGCCTGACTGACGAACTGGAGCAATTAGGCTTCGGTATCGTGGCGTTTGCCTGCACCACCTGTAACGGCATGTCTGGCGCGCTGGATCCGGTGATCCAGCAGGAAATCATCGACCGCGACTTGTACGCCACCGCGGTACTCTCGGGCAACCGCAACTTTGACGGTCGAATCCACCCGTACGCCAAGCAAGCGTTCCTCGCATCGCCGCCACTGGTGGTGGCCTACGCCATCGCCGGGACCATCCGTTTTGACATCGAGAAGGATGTGCTGGGCCTGGATGCCGACGGCAAGGAAATTCGCCTGAAGGACATCTGGCCGAGCGATGAAGAGATCGACGCGGTGGTCAAGGCCTCGGTAAAACCGGAGCAGTTCCGCCAGGTCTATATCCCGATGTTTGCCATCGAGGAAGACACGGGTCCCAAGGTCAAGCCGCTGTACGACTGGCGCGAGATGAGCACCTATATCCGCCGTCCGCCGTACTGGGAAGGCGCGCTGGCTGGCGCTCGTCCGCTCAAGGGCATGCGCCCGCTGGCCGTGCTGCCGGACAACATCACCACCGACCACTTGTCGCCGTCGAACGCGATTATGCTCGACAGCGCAGCCGGTGAGTACCTGTTCAAAATGGGCCTGCCAGAGGTGGACTTCAACTCTTACGCCACCCACCGCGGCGACCACTTGACCGCGCAACGCGCCACCTTCGCCAACCCGAAACTGTTCAACGAGATGGTGCTGGAAAACGGCAAGGTGAAACAGGGTTCCCTGGCCCGCGTCGAGCCGGAAGGCCAGGTCATGCGCATGTGGGAAGCCATCGAAACCTACATGGAACGCAAGCAGCCGTTGATCATCATCGCCGGTGCTGACTACGGTCAGGGTTCCTCGCGTGACTGGGCTGCCAAAGGCGTGCGTCTGGCTGGCGTGGAAGCCATCGCGGCCGAAGGCTTCGAGCGCATTCACCGTACCAACCTGGTCGGCATGGGCGTGTTGCCGCTGGAGTTCAAACCGGGCACCGACCGCCACACCCTGGCTATCGATGGCAGCGAAACTTACGACGTCATCGGCGAGCGTACCCCGCGTACCACGCTGACCCTGGTGATCAACCGCAAAAACGGCGAACGTGTCGAGGTGCCAGTCACCTGCCGTCTCGACACCGCCGAAGAAGTGTCGATCTACGAGGCGGGCGGTGTTCTGCAGCGTTTCGCCCAGGACTTCCTTGAATCGACTGCGGCTGTCTAAGCACCATACTCAGGCGCGACGGCAACGTTGCGCCTGAGTCTTATCAGGACACTATTTCCATGGCTTACGTACCCCAGATCAAGATCCCCGCCACCTACATGCGTGGCGGTACCAGCAAAGGCGTCTTTTTCAACCTGCAAGACCTCCCCGTATCCGCACAGGTCCCCGGCGCGGCGCGCGATGCGCTGTTGTTGCGCGTGATTGGCAGCCCCGATCCTTACGGCAAACAGATTGACGGCATGGGCGGGGCAACCTCGAGCACCAGCAAGACGGTCATCCTGTCCAAGAGCACAAAGCCCGATCACGACGTCGATTACCTGTTCGGTCAGGTGTCCATCGATAAGCCGTTCGTTGACTGGAGCGGCAACTGCGGCAACCTGTCTGCCGCTGTCGGCGCGTTCGCCATCAGCAGTGGTCTGGTCGATGCCAGCCGCGTCCCGCATAACGGTATGGCGACCGTGCGCATTTGGCAGGCCAACATCGGCAAGACCATCATCGCGCACCTGCCTGTCACCGATGGCGCTGTCCAGGAAACCGGTGACTTCGAACTTGATGGCGTGACCTTTCCCGCTGCCGAAGTGCAGGTGGAATTCATGGACCCGGCGGCCGACGAAGAGGGCGCGGGCGGCTCGATGTTCCCCACCGGTAACCTCGTGGACGATCTTGAAGTGCCGGGTGTTGGCACATTCAAGGCCACAATGATCAATGCCGGCATCCCGACTATCTTCGTTAACGCGCAAGACATCGGCTATACGGGCACCGAGCTGCAGGACGCGATTAACGGCGATCCCAAGGCACTGGCGATGTTCGAGACGATTCGCGCTTATGGCGCGCTGCGTATGGGCCTCATTCAGGACCTTGATGAAGCCGCCAAGCGTCAGCACACACCGAAAATCGCTTTCGTCGCCAAACCGGCCGAATACGTGTCCTCCAGCGGCAAGCGTGTGACTGCCGATGACGCTGACTTGCTCGTGCGTGCGCTATCGATGGGCAAACTGCATCACGCCATGATGGGCACGGCCGCCGTGGCCATCGGTGCCGCTGCGGCGATCCCGGGCACGCTGGTGAACCTCGCTGCTGGCGGTGGCGCGCGTAGCGCTGTACGCTTCGGCCACCCCTCAGGCACCCTGCGTGTGGGGGCAGAAGCCAGTCAGGTAAATGGCGAATGGACGGTGACCAAAGCCATCATGAGCCGCAGCGCTCGCGTGCTGATGGAAGGATGGGTCCGTGTGCCCGGTGATGCGTTCTAATGTGCGCTACCGCTGAATACAGGGAACCTGTCAACGGTTAAACAATGCTATCGCGCCGATGCTCCTTGGCGCGATTCATTGCCGCATCGCGGTCTCTGTTTTCGACCGAGGCCGTGAGAGAGCATAAGTCCTGGATATTTAATGGCGAACTGACAGTAAAGTCCGCCTTTGCGCCTGTTCCAGTGCACAAAAAACGCTGCTCCTCGGGTAAACTCCCGGGATGCCAAAAAAATATTATGGGCGCACAAGCCTTCCCCGTATCTTCAATAGTGTCGTTACTCGACTGTTGGTACTGGCGCTGTGCATTGTTATCTCTGGTTCTGTCCTTCGCTATTTCGTGCTGACTCATTTTTTGCGTGAGGATTTGAGCGCGGTAGTGGAAAACCAACAATTAGCGTTGGCGACTTATGTTGCCCACGATATTGATGGAAAAATTGTTCAGCGCCAGGTCTTGCTTGAACGCCTTGCCGCCTCCTTGCCGACGCGTTTGCTTACGCAGCCTGAGCAACTACGTGCGTGGCTGAAAGAGCACTTCGACTTCCAAACGTTGTTCTCAGCGGGTCTATTCGTGGTAACGCCTAATGGCGTTCCAATCGCGGACTATCCTGTTCTGCGCGATCCGCTGACGATCAATTATGCTGACCGTGACTATGTTAAGGCTGGATTAGGCGGTGCTTCATTTGTCGGTCGTCCTGTGGTTGGCCGTGCTGCAAAAGAGCCGGTTCTGCCGATTTCTGCTCCGATCAGAAATGAAAGCGGTGTGGTTCAAGCTGTTTTGGTTGGCGTTACGGCACTGGCTGCCCCTGGGTTTCTTGATTCGTTACTCCAGAGTCGTATTGGTAATGCAACGGGTGGATTCTTGCTTGTCTCTCCGAGAGATAAATTATTTGTCGCCTCTTCTGATCTCGACAAGGTGCTCAAACCCACACCGCCCCCCGGCGTCGATGTGCTTCATGATCGGGCCATGGCGGGCTTTCGCGGTGCCGGGATCACGGTCGATGAGCAGGGTGTCGAAGAGGTCGCGGCAATGGTGTCTGTCCCGAGCACGGGCTGGTTTGTCGTCGGCCGTGTGCCGAGCAGCGAGGCGTTTGCGACGGTGGGGCGGATGCAGCATTTTTTGATTAAAAATGCCGTCTTCGCCATTTTGGTATTCGCTGTTCTCTCCTCGATCGGGCTGTATTTCGTCCTCCGTCATTTGTTTTATGCAGCAGAGCACGCCGACCGCATGACGCGGGATGAGTTGCCGCTCGAACCCTTGCCTGTCGTCCGCGATGATGAAGTAGGGCACTTGATATCGGCGTTCAATCGTTTGTTGATCAAACTCAATGACCATCAAACTGAACTGACCCGCATGGCTCATCACGATACGCTGACGGGTTTGCCCAATAGAGCGCATCTTTCTGAGCGGCTTCGCCAGGTATTAGCGCTCGCACGCCGCAATGAAACGCAGGTCGGCCTATTGTTCATGGACCTCGATGGTTTCAAGAATATCAACGACACGCTCGGCCACGAGGCCGGTGACGAGGTGTTGCGGCAGGTTGCGAAGCGCTTCGCCAATACGTTGCGGGAGTCCGATACCCTCGCGCGTATTGGTGGCGATGAGTTTGTTTTGCTGCTAAGTGACCTTGAGGACGACAATGCCGAAGAGGCCGTCAGCACTGTCGCCGCTAAGTGTATCGATGCACTGAAAACGCCATTTTTTATTTTCGGCACATCGTGCATCGTCGGCGTTTCAATCGGTATAGCACTGTGGGACAGGGAAAGCTCTGCGGATAATCTCCTGCGCGCCGCAGACAGAGTGATGTATCAAGCTAAAAAGACCGGGCGCGGCAAATATATAATCTACAAACATTAGCCAACGATGACCTGAGGCCCAAGACGGCTCTGTCATCAGTTGAGTCCGGTTGTATTCTTTTTGCTTTTTGATCTGTCGGAAAAGCGGTCAGTTTAATGTCCGCGAATATACTGTTCCAGTTTCCGGATAAGGTCAGCCTGCTCGGCTATCGCTTCTTTAATCAAGTCACCAATGGACAGCAGGCCGAGCAGTTGTCCGTCTTCCACGACGGGCAGATGACGCAGGTGGCTATCGGTCATGACCCCCATGCACGTCTCGATACTTTGGTGGGAGTTCACCGTCACGACGGGCGAGCTCATGATGGCTCTGACGGACGTGCCGATGGAGGATCTGCCCTGGAGAACGATCTTGCGTGCGTAGTCGCGCTCGCTGATAACGCCGACCACTTGACCCTCTTCGATCACCGGTAGAGCGCCGATATTTTTCTCGGCCATCACCCGCAGCGCCTCCAGCACCATCTGGTCTGGACCGATGGTGTGGACGTGCTGGTTGTGGATGGCCTTTAGCTTGAGCAGTTGTGCAACGGTCTTCATGAGGGTTTCTCCACTATCATTCTTATAGGTGGCCGCGAACCGCCCTGGCGCTGCGGTGCAGGCTGCAGCATCAGGACTGTTCTCACTGTTTAACGCTAAAGCGCTGCACTCACTCCAATCTCCACAGCATCCCCGTTCAAACGCACCGGCCAGACTCGCAGGTTCTGTTCCGGATACTCCAGGCAGCTGCCGTCTTCGAGACGGAAGTGCTGCTTATACAGCGGCGAGGCGATAACCAGGTCGCCCTTAAGATTACCGACGATGCCTCGACCAATAACATTTGCGCCTGACTTCGGGTCGCGGTTGTCGATGGCGTAGAGGGTCTTGCCTTGGTTGTCGGGCAGGTGGAACAGCGCGACCTGGGCGCCATCGAGCCAGGCGACGACACCGGAATTGGCCACCAGGTCTTGACGGCTGCACAGCATCCGCCATTGCGCAGGGCTTTCAATCGCGTGGCGGGGTTCGATACGGACGACGTTTGACTGGCTCATCAGAGCACCTCCTGGGTAACGGGAATCAGGTGGAGTTCGTTAGCATGCACCGGGCGGCGCTGGCCTCGTTCTTTGACGAAATGGATATCCGGGTCACCGCGCTCGTCGTTGACGAAGGTCCGGAAGCGCTTGAGCTTTTCCGGGTCATTGATAGCGTTGGCCCATTCGCATTCGTACCGGTCAATGACCAACTGCATCTGCGACTCCAGCTCCGCCCCAAGCCCCAGGCTGTCGTTGATGATGACGTCCTTGAGGTAGTCCAGGCCGCCATCCAGGCTCTCGCGCCAGACGGAGGTGCGCTGCAATTTGTCGGCGGTGCGGATGTAGAACATCAGGAACCGGTCGACGTAGCGCAGCAGGGTTGCGTCATCCAGGTCCGTGGCTAGCAGTTCGGCGTGACGCGGGCGCATGCCGCCGTTGCCACAGACATAGAGATTCCAGCCTTTCTCGGTGGCGATCACCCCGACGTCCTTGCTCTGCGCTTCGGCGCATTCGCGGGTGCAGCCGGAAACCGCAAGCTTGAATTTATGCGGCGCGCGCAGGCCCTTGTAGCGGTTCTCGAGGAGCAGAGCCATGCTCACACTGTCCTGAACGCCATAGCGGCACCACGTGCTGCCGACGCAAGATTTGACCGTGCGCAAAGACTTGCCGTAGCCGTGACCGGTCTCGAAACCGGCCTCGATCAGTTCGCCCCAGATGTCTGGCAACTGATGCAATTGGGCGCCGAACAGGTCGATGCGCTGGCCGCCAGTGATCTTGGTGTAGAGGTCGTACTTTTTCGCAACGGCGCCCAAGGCGATCAACTTGTCCGGGGTGATTTCGCCGGCGGCGATGCGCGGGATGATCGAGTAGGTGCCGTTCTTCTGCATGTTGGCCATGAACGTGTCGTTGGTGTCCTGCAGGTGCACCAACGATGGGTCCATGATCGGCTGGTTCCAGCATGAGGCTAGAATCGAACCCATCGCAGGCTTGCAGATATCGCAGCCAGTGTGGCCGCGTCCATGCTTGGCCAGCATTTCGTCGAAGCTGATGATGCCTTCCACACGCACCAGGGCGTACAGCTCCTGACGGGTATAGGCGAAGTGCTCGCAGAGGCTTTTGTCGACGGCGACGCCGCGGGCGCTGAGTTCGTGGTCGAAGACCTGCTTGAGCAGTGCGCTGCAACCGCCACAGCCGGTGGCGGCCTTGGTCTTGCCCTTGAGCTCGCCGAGGTCGACGCAACCCGCGTCGACCGCACAGCACACCGCGCCCTTGGTGACGTTATGGCAGGAGCAAATAGTGGCGGTGTCCGGCAGCGCATCGGCACCGAGTGTCGGTGCGCCGTCTGACAGCGGCAGGATCAGGCTGGACGGGTCCTTGGGCAGCGCTATGCCGTTCTGTGCGTATTGCAGCAGGGTGTCGTAATAGCTGTTATCGCCGATCAGTACCGCGCCCAGCACATGCTTGCCATCGGCAGAGACCACCAGACGGCGATAGCTGGCGCTGGCTTCGTCGATAAAACGGTAGCTCTTGGCGCCGGTAGTCGCCGCGTGAGCGTCGCCGATAGAACCGACATCGACGCCCAACAGTTTGAGCTTGGTCGACATGTCTGCGCCGGTAAAGGGCTCGTAATGCTGCCCCGCCAGTTGCGCGGCAACGTTACGCGCCATGCTGTAGCCCGGCGCGACCAGGCCAAAAATGCTGCCGTTCCAGGATGCACACTCGCCGATGGCGAAGATATCGGGGTCGCTGGTGCGGCAATGATTGTCCACCACCAGGCCGCCACGCGGCGCCACGTCCAGCCCGGCGCTGCGGCCGATAGCGTCCTGCGGGCGGATGCCGGCAGAGAATACGATCAGGTCGGTTTCAAGGAATTCGCCACCGTTGAAGTTCATGCGATAGGCATACTCTTCACCGATAACGATCTCCTGGGTTGCTCGTGAAAGGTGCACGCCGACGCCCAGGGCCTCGATCCGTGCCCGCAGTGCTTCGCCACCTGAGCTGTCCAGTTGCACCGGCATCAGTTGTGGGGCGAATTCAACGACATGGGCTTCCAGCCCCAGGGACTTCAATGCGTTGGCGGCTTCAAGGCCAAGCAGACCGCCGCCTACCACCACGCCGCGTCGGGCGTTGGTGGCGGCTTCGCGGATGGCGTCGAGGTCGTCCAGGGTGCGGTAGACCAACCGGGAGCGGCCTTCAGCACCGGGGATCGGCGGCACAAAAGGGTAGGAGCCGGTGGCCAGAACCAGGCGGTCATAAGCCTGGCGTCCGGCGCTGGTGACCACTTCCTTACGCTCGCGGTCAATCTCGAGCACCTGCACGCCGAGGTGCAGCTGCACGCCGTGGCGGGCATACAGATCGGCCTCGCCAAGTGCGAGGGACTCTGCATCACGGCCACCGAAGTACTCGGAAAGATGTACGCGGTCGTAGGCACGCTGCCGCTCTTCACCGAACACATGCACGTGATAGTGAGCGAGCGCGCCATGCTCGATCAACTGCTCGACGCAATGGTGGCCGACCATGCCGTTGCCGATGACGACCAGTGTTTCGCTCTTGATCGGGGTGGCGGTTGCGTTCATAACCTTTCCTCAGTCGAAGCCGCTGCCGTGGCATGGCCAGAAAAAAAAGCAAAAAAAACGCCTGGAGCCGTGTGACAGCTCCAGGCGTCTTTGCCTGGTATTCATGGATGTGTGGTGGGGTGATTAACCGAGGCCGCGCTGCCTGGTTCACCCGTCCTGCGCCAGTGCTGGCAGGTGGTCGTCGGTGACCACGCAAGGATGTCCTGTCGGAGATTTCTACAGGTTTGTCAGGACTAAAGCAGGTTTCATGCCAGTGCCGGCGGGAGGTCTTTCGATCCAGGGATCGCTAAGCAGGGGAGGGTTGAAGCGCTATACGGCGGGTCTTTTTCAGGTGCTCTCTACAGACCTGGCAACGTGATCGGGTCAATTGCCAATGAGCACATTGAACCAGAAGGGTGCGGATAAGTTTCCCGGTTCCCTCATTTGGGGCAAGGTAGGTCGTGGGTGATGGAGTCGACATTGCATGACTATTCCCCCCGCAAGCTGCTGCGCAGTCTGGAAAAGCGGGGGGAATGCTGATTGCCCTTATTTAGGCATATAAGCCAGTTGCCAGCGACGTGGGATTTTCAGTGCGGCAAACCCCAGGACGGCAGAAAGCAAGCCGCTGAACAATAGAGCTTTCATACCCAGTTGCTGCTCCAGCAATGCGCCGATCACTGCGCCTGCAAACATGCCGGTCCAGGGTATCAACTGAACTCGCCATCCATTTCTTCGTTCCCCCAGCATCCACCGGCCTAATCCTCGGCCGAATCGTGAGAGTGCACCTGTCACGTAAGTCAGGCCAATGGGGAAGCCATTGACCTCTTCGACGGCGGCGTTGAGCATGCCCATGGCGATAATAGCGGCCAACAGTGCCGGCAGTTGAGCGGTCAATGGCAAGGCTGCCGCAGCGCTCAGCAACGCAGCGATGCACAGCAGCAAGGGAAGGGCGCGTCGCCCTGTCATTCGGCTTACGACAATGCCCAGTGTATTGCCGCCGATAAACGTGGCAACGACGACAAGCAGTCGCAGCATAAGCCCGAAGTCGCCTTCGCTGATGGCCACGGCCAGGCGGGTGGTGTTGCCGCTCATGAACGATACGAAGTCGCCGGTTGCCATGAAGCCGATAGCGTCCGTCATGCCTGCCAATACCGAGAGGCCGGCAACCAGACAAAGGCCAACGCGCCCACGCCATTTCTGTGTGTGCAGCCGTGCGGGATTGGTAAGGTTTTTAAAGGGGGAAGGCAGCATCAGCGTATCGGGCTCCCTGGGATGATTCGTGAGGTCAAGGTGCTGGTATCGTCATATCTCAGCGCGGAGTATGAGGCAAAGCCCAGGGGATTTGAATTCGACGAATGCCTCTTCAAGGACTCCTTGCTTTTCGAGCGGGATTTTTCGTGGTTGCGCCAACAGTCAACCGGTTCATTTTAAGGCGACTTACCCACGCGAAGCATGGGTAAGCCAGATTACTTCGCCCTGACAGCGTTCATGTCCGGTCGTGCATTACCACAGCGGCACGATATAGCTCACGTAGAAGCGATTCTCATCTTGCATCGTCTGTCCAGTCATACTTGGATTGGCCCGGGCATTCTTCCAGGTGACACCCAGCCCCTTGAGTTTCCCCTCTGGCACTTGATAGGCCAGCGCAAGGTCGCGCTCCCATTCACTGCTACCACCGCTGGCCACCTTGATTTGGTCACCGTGGCCATAAGTGGCTGCGAAGCCCAGACCTTTGACACCCAACTGGCCAAAGTCATATTTGTACTGCGCGAGCCACGTGCGCTCGCCAGCGTGCTGGAACTTATTCAATTGCAGGTTGGTCAGCGCCGGGGTATCAGCGCCTGCGCCTGGACCCTGACGTGCGTCACCGCTGTTCAGGCCTGAGTCGAGGTAGGGGAAGTCGCTTTCGCCGGTGTTTTTCTGGAGACCCAGGCCCAAGGTATGGCCTGCCAGGCTATAGCTTTCCATCAAGCTGATGGTCGACTGGTTGATCTGGCCCTTTTTCAGGCCATCACCGTAGTAACCGGCGGTTGCATAGTCACTGTCCCCGGCTGAGTTGGCGCCGATGCCCAGGCTGCGGTAAGCACGAAAATCACTGGCGAGGCTGCCGACAGGTAGCTGAGTGGTGTGTTTGGCGCCGATAAAGGCTTGCTGGTAGTAATCCTGCAGGTTGGAGTACCACAGGCTCAAGGTTGTGTCGGCAATCCCCGTGTAATCGGCACCGCCATAGAGGAAGCGGTCGCTGAGCTTGTTACCGCCGCCAGTGGTCATGTCACTGTCGTTGGTCTCATTGCGGATTTTCGTCCGGATGATATCGCCACCGGTAAAGGTGAAGTCGGACAAATCCTTGGACACCAACTGCGCCCCGGTATTGGTCTGGTGGTACAGACGCCCATCGGTGTTGGCCAGCATCGGGTTGTTTTGATAAAGCGTGCCGATACGCAGCTCGTCTTTCAGGAAGCGCATTTTCAAGGTGGGGCTCAGAACAGCGAAGTCGCTGGCAGACTTTCCATCGTCCAGCGGGAACATGCTGCCTGGGTAACGACTTTGATGGTTTTTGTTGTTCAAGTCGCCGCCAGAGTCGAGTTTGAGGCCATAAAACGCCTCCACGTCCAGACCAACGCCCACCGTGCCTTCGGTATAACCAGACTTGAAGTTGAGCTGAAAGCCCTGACCCCAGTCACGGTAGCTTTTGGCCTTGGCGCTGCTGCCCGCCACATCGCGGCCTTGCTGATTAAGGTAGCGATTGAGCAACGTCAGATCGGCATGGCTGTCGTCAATAAAGTCTGCTTGAGCAGACATCATCACGCTGCCTAGCAAGGCGCCGACAATGGGTTTGTTGAGCTTCTTGATCATCATGGGTCTCGTTCACAGGAGTATTTCAAACTACTTATGCAGGGGCAGCCCGGCACAGCCGGTCAGCCACGGCATGGCAGCGCGGGCGGTTAACACCGTTGGCGCTGCAACATTTCGAAACGCATTAGGAAACAAGGACATGACAGTTATATGACAGGGCGCTCAGAGGAACGTCGCATTGACCGTTGCTTGAAAAGGTAGGTTGGTGGGGGAGTGTGAAGTGGACGGAGCTCTTTTCATTTTTTTTGCAGGGGATCTGATGGATCTAAATCCCCTTTAACCTGACGCGAATGTTTAGAGACAGGTCGCCAGCGCGCTAAGCCTGCGCTCTGCAATCGAATTACTCAGTGTCTGGTAATAATTGACAGTTGTGCCGGACGCCCCACCGAGCACATCAACGAAGTACTCCGAGCCCCTTGTGTAGACCGTGAGATCTTTCTGGCTACCGGAATGTATAAATGCATCACCTTCTACGCCAAAGACTGACTCATCCTGCCAGGCGAACTGGATACATTGGGCGACGAGCTGGCCTGACTTCTGAGATAAAAACGTCTTGTACGGGCCTTGGGATCTGGCCTCATTCATGGCCGGCGCTGTACATCCAGCCAACACCCCCAAGGTCAGGGCACCTATTAGCATCCGCATTATGTTTCCTCGTCCTGAAAATGCCGACTTTAGCACTCCGTAGTAATGAGTCCACTCACTCCATGCTCCATTGCTTTTTTTGACCCAAATCAAGCCACTCACTGCCACCCGATATATGTTCACGTGACGCACGGACGCAAACTCCGCTTGACGAGTAGAGTCAAGCGGATGGTCAGATCAAGCACGACAACTACCCCCTGCAGACACCGGCGTTTCGAGACCGCCGCACGGCTGACCTCGGGGATGCTTCTTGTTGTGTGTGTCGATCCGTGGCCCCGAACCGACCTCAACCATGAAAAGCCTGTCATGCAGGACACACGATGAAAGATTTCTCGCCTCTGGAGGCGCACGTCATTGCTGAGGTGGGTCTGAGCGAGTGTGAGGCTCAACTTCGTCTTGGCCGGGATGGCCCGAACGAGATGCCGGTTTCGCAACCACGAAGCGTGCTGCGTCTGGTTCGCCAGGTCGTGACTGAACCGATGTTTCTGCTGTTGCTGGCGTGTGGTGCGCTCTACATGGTGCTGGGGGATGCGCAGGAAGCGTTGATGCTTCTGGGCTTCGTCTTTGTGGTCATGGGCATGAGCTTTGTCCAGCAGCGTCGTAGCGAGCGCTCGCTGGACGCTCTGCGCGATCTGTCCAGCCCGCAAGCCCAGGTCCAGCGCGACGGCCTGCTACGCCGGATCGCGGCCCGAGAGCTGGTGCTGGGTGACATCGTGCTTCTCGCTGAAGGTGACCGGGTGCCTGCCGACCTGCAGCTCATCGACGCACCGAATTTTGCGGTCGACGAGTCACTGCTGACAGGGGAGTCGACATCGGTGGACAAGCATGCGTCGCCTTTGAACGTGATCGATGACGATGGGGCCATCGCACAGAATGCAGCGGATCTGTCGCGGGCCTTTTCGGGCACGCTGGTCACGCGCGGCACTGCGCGTGGGCGGGTTATCGCTACTGGCGAGCGCAGCGCGCTGGGGCGCATCGGCCAATCGCTCGCAGGGATCGTGGTCGAGACCACACCGATCCAGCAGGAGACGCGTTGGGTTGTCAAACGCGTGGCGCTCGTCGGCCTGGCACTGGCCGCTTCCCTCGCCGTTACCCACGCACTCATCCTCGGCAGCTGGCTGCAGGGTCTATTGGCCGGGCTTACGTTGGCGATGGCCATCCTGCCCGAGGAACTGCCGGTTGTGCTGACGCTTTTTCTGGGGCTGGGAGCCTGGCGTCTGGCCCGCGAGAAAGTACTGGCCCGCAGCATTCCCGCCATCGAGTTGCTGGGGGCGACGACGGTGTTGTGCGTCGACAAGACCGGCACGCTGACCGCAAACCGAATGACGGTGCGGCGCCTGTGGTCCGAAGAGGCAACTTACGACACCTCGCAGGCGGGAGCTGCACCGCTGCAGGAGGCGTTGCATGGCCTGCTGGAGTATGCGGTGCTGGCGAGTC
This sequence comes from Pseudomonas sp. UMAB-08, assembly GCF_900095225.1. Lineage (GTDB taxonomy): Bacteria > Pseudomonadota > Gammaproteobacteria > Pseudomonadales > Pseudomonadaceae > Aquipseudomonas. Next base: position 26,890 of record NZ_LT607423.1, on the reverse strand, counting down.
ATCGCCGTGCGTTTGATCCGATGGAGTTGGCCATCGGTGAAGCCGGCCAGCGCCTGCTGGCCAACACCGAACACCTGCACGGCAACTGGACGCTCGTCGACGACTACCCGTTATCACCCGAAATGCTGGCAATGTCCCGAGTATGGCAAAGCCCGGACAAGGGCTCGCCTGCTCGCCTCATTGCGGCCAAAGGCGCGCCGGAGGCCATCGTCGATCTATGTCACCTGGACGCCACGCGCAGTGCTGCGATCGCCAGACAGGTCCTGGCGATGGCGAGCGACGGCCTGCGCGTGCTGGGTGTCGCGCAGGCCACGTTTGATACAGAGGCGCTGCCGAAACTGCAGCATGACTTCGATTTTCAGTTCCTCGGACTGGTTGCTCTGGAGGACCCGGTGCGGCCCGACGTGCCGCAGGCCATCGCGGAGTGCAAAGCCGCAGGCATACGTGTCGTGATGATGACGGGCGACCACCCGGCCACTGCGATCTCGATAGCGCGGCAGGCGGGTTTGAGTGCTGAGGCGCCAGTCATCACCGGGACTGAGCTCGCCACCTTGAGCGATGAGGCCCTGACGGCGCGCCTTGCCGATACGCATATCTTCTGCCGTGTGCAGCCCGATCAGAAGCTGCGCCTCGTACGGGCATTCCGCGCTCGGGGCGATGTGGTCGCGATGACGGGCGACGGCGTCAACGACGCTCCGGCGCTGAAGGCCGCCGACATTGGCGTCGCCATGGGCGCGCGAGGCACCGAGGTCGCGCGCGAGGCGGCCGCGCTGGTGCTATTGAACGACGACTTTGCCTCACTCGTGACGGCGGTTCGTTATGGTCGTCGGGTGTTTGCCAACCTGCGCAAAGCGATTGCCTTCGTGGTGGCGGCGCATGTCCCCATCGTCGGACTGTCAATCCTGCCTGTATTGATCGGCTTGCCGATGCTGCTGATGCCGGTACACATCCTCTTCCTGCAACTCATTATCGACCCCGCGTGTTCGGTGGTGTTCGAAGCCGAGGCGCTGGAGGCGGATGCGATGAAGGTTGCGCCACGGCGCACGGATCAGCGTCTGTTCGACAGGGCCTTGATGGTGCGTGGCGTGTGGCAGGGGGGTGGTTTGCTGGTGTTGTTGCTGGGGACTTACGCGAGTGCGCACTTGGTGGTGCCTGAGGATGCCGGTCGTGATGACATGGCGCGAGCGCTGACATTTGTCGTGCTGGTGCTATCGAACCTCGCCCTGATACAGGCCAATCGCTCTTGGGTTCACAGCACCTGGCACAGCAGCAGTGCCTCCAATCGGCAATTCGGCTGGATCGCGGTGGGCACGATCGCCATGCTGTGTGGGGTGCTTTTCGTACCCGCCATCAGCCGGCTGTTTTCGTTCGTGACGCCAACGCCTGTGTTGCTCGCAGCGGCGCTCGGCGTCTCGACTTTGAGCCTGATCTGGTTCGAATGCGTCAAGTGGGGCCTTCGTGCCCGTTCAACCAACGCCCTTAAATCGAGGTGTCTGGATTGAGTATCAAAACACTGCCCGGCATCTTGTAAAGGATGCGCTCTGCCGTGCTTCCCAGCAGATGCCCCAAGCTTCGGTGGTGTAGCCGGCCCATAACGATAACGTCGATGTCTTGGCTCTCGGCAAAGCGGGCTAATACCTTGGAAGGGCTTCCCAGCATAAAGTGACGGTTCTCCACGGGAACACCGTTGCGTTCAGCCAATGTATCGAAGGCTACATTTTCCAGTTCGTACAAGGTCGGTGTAGTCGGTGCCAGGTTTGAATCGAACATCATTGAGGCACTGGCGTAGCTATAATCCGCCGCATCAATCATTGACAGGTCATAGGCATACACCACATCCACCTGAGCGTTGCATTGAGTACCCAGTTTCAACGCTTCGTGAATGATCGTGTCATTGAACCCGGAATACTGATCATCGGGATGCAGTAGATCAACCGCTGCAACGATTCTGCGAGGCGTAGGGTTATGGCTTTTTGCAACAAAGTGCAAAGGGTAGGGACACTCATGAAGCAGTTGCAGGTCCAGGGTGGTAAATACAGCGCGCTTTAGTAAGGACTCGTGTTGCAAATCCTTGATCACCAGGTCAACAGGCATTTCGTGCAAGTACGTGAGCATTTCCTTCAGGGGATGTTCAGCCCAGACCACTGCTGTCGTGACTTCTATGCCCAAATGACGTAGCGGATGCGCTTGCTCTTCCAGCCATTGACGATGGCGCTCGACATAGCTGGAGCGCATTTCCTCCAGTGCCCGCGCGTTGACCAGTCCGGCGGTCGCCAAGCCTTCCAGATAATCAAAGGCAACAATGTGCAAGGCAGCACCTTTGGCTTTTGCCAATGCTGCGGCGCGCTCAAACGCCGGGGTTTTCTCCAGCAAAGGAGGAACAATGAGCATGAGTCGCTGTTGATTGGTCATGATGCACCCCGGCGAAAAAGTCGTTAGTTGCCACCGATGGTAGCCGCTTAATGCAAGCATGCTCCAGGTCGTGGCGCAGTATTTGATGTGGATCAACCTTAATATAGCCAGTTGCGCAAGCAACCAGATGTTCGCGGCGCTGATGATCCCGAACAGGCTCCAGGCCAACAGATGCGCGATAAGGCTGTACATCCATACAGATAAAGGTTGCCTCAACCCCCAACACTGCGCATGCTGCACCTCATCCCCCGACGCAATGAACGATGATGACCATGCGGCTCTTCCTGTGTGAAAAACCTTCCCAGGCCAAAGACATTGCCAAGGTACTGGGCGCTGACAGGCGCGGCGATGGCTGCTGGGTGGGATCGAACGTCACGGTGACCTGGTGCATCGGTCATCTATTGGAAACGGCACCGCCGGACGCTTATGACGCCCGGTACAAACGCTGGGTCCTGGCCGATCTGCCGATCGTACCCAAAGAGTGGAAAATGCTGGTCAAGCCGAAGACTGCAAGCCAGTTCAAGGCTGTCAAACGTTTGCTCGGTGAGGCCCGTGAGCTGGTCATTGCGACGGATGCCGACCGTGAGGGTGAAATGATTGCCCGAGAGCTGGTGGAGTATTGTCGGTACCGTGGGCCGATCCAACGGCTCTGGCTATCAGCCCTCGACGATGCGTCGATCCGTAAGGCGCTGGCGGCGCTCAAGCCCGGTGTCGAGACGTTTAGTCTCTATCATTCGGCGCTGGGCCGCTCGCGCGCCGACTGGTTGATTGGGATGAACATGAGTCGCTTGTTCACCTTGCTTGGGCGCCAGTCCGGCTATCAAGGCGTGCTGCCAGTGGGGCGGGTACAGACACCGACCCTGCGCCTGGTCGTGGACCGCGACCGCAGCATTGCCGATTTCGTGCCGGTCCCGTATTGGGCGATTGATGTGCAGCTACTCTGCGACGGCGCGTATTTAACCGCCCAGTGGCGCGCGCACGAAGACACGTGTGACGAGCACGGTCGCTGCTTGAACCAGGCGCTGGCTCAAGAGGCTGCAGCCGCCATGGCCAAGGCCGCCAGCGCACGGGTGATCAAGCTGCGCACCGAGCGCATGCGCGAAGCACCGCCGTTGCTGTTCGATTTGGGGACTCTGCAGGAAGTGTGCTCCAAAAAACTGGGCTTTGGCGCTCAAGAAACCCTGGACATCGCCCAGGCACTTTACGAAACCCATAAAGTCATTACCTACCCGCGCAGTGATTGCGGCTACCTGCCGCTGAGCCAGCACAGCGAAGCACCAGGGATTCTGGCTGCCTTGGGCCGTGCCGATCCGGACCTGGCAGACCTGCTGAAACACATAGACCCCAAGCGCCGCTCGCGGGCGTGGAACGACGCGAAGGTCAGCGCCCACCACGGCATCATCCCGACTGCCGCAGCGATAGACCTTGGGCGCCTGGCAGGTAAGCACCGGGCGGTCTACACCTTGATTCGGGCGCGCTATCTGGCGCAGTTTCTACCAAACCACGAATACGACCGAACCCAAGCGGATTTTGACTGCGCCGGGCAGGCGTTGCGCGCAGTAGGCAAGGTGATCGTCGAGCCCGGCTGGCGGCGTGCACTTCCGCAAGCCGTGGCGCCCGCCAAAGGCCGCGAAGCGCCTCCGGCCCAAATCCTGCCGGCCCTGACCGAAGGGCAAGAGTGTGACGTGGCGGACGTAACGCTGAAAGACCTCTGGACCCAGCCGCCCAAGCCCTTCACCGAAGGCGATCTGATCAAGGCGATGAAGAACGTCGCCAAACTGGTAGACGATCCCCGACTCAAGCAGAAACTCAAGGACACCACCGGCATCGGTACTGAGGCGACGCGTGCCGGGATCATTCAGGGATTGCTCAATCGGGGCTATCTGATCAAGCAGGGCAAGGCATTAGCCGCCACCCCGGCAGCCTTCAGCCTGATCGACGCCGTGCCCCGAGCCATCGCCGATCCCGGAACCACCGCCATCTGGGAGCAGGCGCTGGATATGGTCCAGAGCGGCGAGATGAGCCTGGAGGACTTCGTGGCCAAACAGTCAGCCTGGATGAGCAAACAAGTGGGTCGTTGCGCTGGCTTGGGCCTGACCATTGCCGGACCCGCGAGCCCGGCGGGTCGCGGCAATACGCCCTGGAAGAAGAAGCGCAGTGCAGCTGCACCCAAGGCCGCGACCACCCGTAAGCGCCGTAAAGCCAAATAGCTTGGCTTGACTGAGACGCGGGTCCTAAAAAACGGGTGATCGGGCGACCTCACCGAAACCACTGCGACGGGAGAAATAGGCAAACGATGCAACGTTTGCCGCTGCTGGCGCTCATAGAGGTAGGCAATAGCGCAGACAGGATTGGCTTGAGGATGCTCATATCGCTTTAGGCGTTCTTCTCCAATCCACCTTAAAGAGGGAGTGACTGAACAGATGACGACCCCGGACAAGCAGTATGTGGAGTGGCTGGTCGAGCAGTCGATGCTCAATGCCGCCAAGCAGCGCGCCAAATTGTATTCGGGGCAGGGCAGGCTCTGGCAGAGGCCTTATGCGCAGACTCGCCCCCGAGATGCCTCGGCCATTGCATCGGTCTGGTTCACCGCTTACCCGGCATCCATTGTGACCCGTGAGGGCGGCTCTGTGTTGGAGGCGCTTGCCGATGAGACGCTGTGGCACGCCTTGTCCGAAATCGGTATTGAGGGCATTCACAACGGCCCACTCAAAACCTCCGGTGGTTTGCAAGGGCGTCTTCGTACGCCCAGCATTGATGGCAACTTCGACAGGATCAGTTTCGAGATCGACCCAGAGCTGGGCACCGACGCGCAATTTCAACGTTTGAGCCGCATCGCCGCTGCGCACAACGCCGTCATCATCGACGATGTGATTCCTTCTCACACGGGCAAAGGCGCTGATTTTCGTCTGGCTGAAATGGCCTACGAAGACTATCCAGGCCTTTACCACATGGTCGAGATCAGGGAGGAGGACTGGCACCTGTTGCCTGACATTCCGCAAGGTCGGGATGCGGTGAACCTCACGCCGGAAATCGTCGACTGTCTCAGAGACAAGCATTACATCGTGGGGCAGTTGCAGCGGGTTATTTTCTTCGAACCGGGCATCAAGGATACCGATTGGAGTGCCACACCGGTGGTTCAGGGCGTGGACGGAAAGGACCGGCGCTGGGTGTATCTGCACTATTTCAAAGAAGGGCAGCCATCACTCAACTGGCTGGACCCAAGCTTTGCCGCACAACAGATGATCATCGGCGATGCGTTGCATGCCATCGATGTCATGGGCGCACGGGTATTACGTCTCGACGCCAATGGTTTTCTCGGGGTCGAACGCAGGGCCGAAGGCAATGCCTGGTCAGAGAGTCACCCGTTGTCGATCACCGGTAATCAACTGCTGGGCGGCGCCATTCGCAAGGCGGGAGGCTTCAGCTTTCAGGAGCTGAACCTGACCCTGGATGACATCGCTGCCATGTCCCACGGCGGCGCCGATCTGTCCTACGACTTCATTACCCGACCGGCTTACCAGCACGCGTTACTGACCGGCAATACTGAGTTCTTGCGGCTGATGCTGCGTCAGGTCCATGTGTTCGGGATTGATCCTGCTTCGCTGATTCACGCGCTGCAAAACCATGATGAGTTGACCCTTGAACTGGTGCACTTCTGGACGCTGCACGCCCACGATACTTATCACTATCAGGGGCAGACCTTCCCTGGAAACATCTTGCGCGAACACATCCGCGAAGAAATGTACGAACGGCTGGCAGGGGAACACGCGCCCTACAATCTCAAGTTCGTTACGAACGGCGTGTCCTGCACCACGGCCAGCATTATCACCGCAGCCTTGGGTATTCGCGATCTTGAGGCGATCACAGATGCCGACATTCAGCAGATCCAGCACATTCATTTGTTGTTGGTGATGTACAACGCGATGCAGCCGGGTGTTTTCGCCTTGTCCGGCTGGGACTTGGTGGGCGCGCTGACGCTGCCAGCCGAGCAGGTGCAACATTTGATGCAGGATGGCGATACGCGCTGGATTCATCGGGGGGCTTACGATCTGGTCGACCTCGACCCTGACGCGGAGTTTTCGGCTGGCAACATGCCGCGTCCGAAGACGCTGTACGGCAGCCTGGTCGATCAATTGCAGCGGCCGGACTCCTTTGTTTCTCAGCTCAAGAAAATACTGGCTGTGCGGCGCGCGTACGACATCGCCGCGAGTCGCCAGATTTTGATCCCTGACGTGCAGCATCCAGGTCTGCTGATCATGGTTCACGAACTGCCAGCCGGGAAGGGCACCCAGATCACCGCACTGAACTTCAGTGCTGAACCCGTCGTCGAGACCTTGCATCTGCCCGACATCGCCCCCGGCCCGGTCGTTGATATCATCAATGAACGAGTCGAGGGGGATCTGACCGAGCAAGGCGAATTCACCATCACCCTGGACGCTTATGAAGGCCTCGCGTTACGGGTAGTGAGCACATCGCCGATGGTTTGAGGATGACCGGCCGGCTTCGCTCCTGCGGTCCATAGGTTTACTGACCCTTGGGACGCTCTGGCGCCGTTTGCCCAAACAGGATTTTCTTGCCGTCCTCGGTGACGGCGGGGCGGCTAGAGAAGGGTTCGCCTTTGGCGTAAGCCCGTATCGTCGCCGGACGGGCTTGCACGGCTTCAAACCAGCGGCGCAGGTTGGGGAAGTCGTCAAGGTTCTGTTGCTGTTGTTTCCATGGGACAACCCAAGGGTAGGATGCCATGTCAGCGATGGTGTAGTGCTCGCCGGCAATAAACTCCCGACCGGCCAGCCGACGGTCGAGCACGCTGTACAGCCGCTTCGTCTCGTTGACGTAACGGTTGATCGCGTAAGGAATTTTCTCGGGCGCATAGAGGCCGAAGTGATGGTTTTGTCCGGCCATGGGACCCAAGCCACCTACTTGCCAGAACAGCCATTCAGACACGGTTTTACGACCGCGAACGTCGCTGGGCAGGAATAGCCCGGTCTTCTCCGCGAGGTACATCAGGATGGCGCCAGATTCGAAAATCGTTATCGGCTCACCGCCATCTGCAGGTGCAGTGTCGATGATGGCGGGCATTCTGTTGTTGGGCGAGAAAGCCAGAAACTCTGGTTTGAACTGATCGCCTGCGCTGATATCGACCGGGTGGAGGGTGTAGTCCAGCCCGGCCTCCTCGAGAAACAGGGTGATTTTATGGCCATTGGGGGTGGGCCAGTAATAGAGCTCAATCATGGCGGATGCTTCCCATTGCAGTGGTGTGATGGTCGAGTAGGGCAAGGGCTGGACGCACCAAGCCTTCCAGCAGGTCTCGCTCTGGCCGTGCGCGGGCGAGGACGCGAATGCCCAGCAGGACGCCCAGAAGCAGGCGTGCCAAGTCATCGGCAGGCTGTGAGGTGGAAATTGCCCCGGTGTGCTGACCCGTTATCACGCAGCGGTGAAAAAAAGCCTCTATCTGCGTGAAAACGTCGGCAATGGCACGTTGGAACCCCGGGTCAAGGGGGGAGGCTTCGAGCGCTCCGTTCACTAGCATGCAGCCTTTGTTCTGCGGATCGTTCAGGGACCGTTCGATGATTTCGCTAAAGAATGCGCCAATCGCTTCACGTGGGGCCAGCTTCTCCAGGCGATTGATGCGTTCAACCAGGCGTTGCTCCAGGTAGTGGTCCAGCGCGCGTCGATACAGTGAACGTTTATCGCCGAACGCGTTGTAAAGGCTGGCGCCCGTGATCCCCATTTTCTGGGCAAGGTCGCGAATCGAGGTGGCTTCATACCCCCGTACCCAGAAGCATTGCACGGCTGCATCGAGCACGGCGGCTTCATCAAATTCTCTTGGTCGAGCCATCTCGCTGTTCCTCTGCATCAGGCGGACAAAGCCGTTGCCCCTTTGTCCTTTCCGAACTATTCTAAATCAATCGTTCTAAAACGCAAAGGCGAGGCATCTAGCGTGCTGCAATGGGTAATCTTCGCGATTAACGTGGTGATTGCTGTGTGGCGATAGCGTCGCTGAAAACTACCCCTCGCACGCTCCATAAGGGCTGAACGCCATGATCCGCTTCTATTTCCACCCGACACCCAACCCGGCCAAAGTCGCACTGTTGCTTGAAGAACTGGGCCTTGCCTATGAAGTCGTGCCGATTGATACCAGCAAAGGCGAGCAGCACACCCCCGAGTTCCGCGCCATCAATCCGAATGGCAAGGTACCGGCCATTGTTGACACCGAAGGACCGGGTGGCGGCGATGCCAGAGTGTTCGATTCGAGCGCCATCTTGCTCTACCTCGGTGAGAAAACCGGACGCTTTATCGGCACGCCTGTTGATCGTCCCGAGCTGCTGTCGTGGCTGTTTTTCATAGGCACGGGCCTGGGGCCATTCTCGGGCCAGGCTGTGCATTTTCAATACGCAGCGCCGGATGACAATGAGTATGCAGTGAATCGTTATCGCCGCGAGATCGAGCGGCACTATCAGGTGCTGGATGACCGTCTGAGCGGGCGCGACTACATCGTGGGTGATGATTATTCGATCGTTGATATGTCAGCCTGGGGTTGGCTGGATCGAGCGCCCCGCGTGATGAAAGGCGAAGCCGATCCGCTGGCTGCTTTTCCAAACCTCAAACGATGGTTCCAGACAATCGATGCTCGCCCGGCGGTGCTTCGAGCGCGAGCCGTCGGCAAGGACCATGCGTTCAAGAAAGAGTTGGATGAACAGGCGAGGCGTGCGCTTTTCCCCTCGAATTACTTGAAAAGCGCGGATTGAAATGTGCTTGTTGGCACTTCACGTTTCCTCTGGGCTCCGGTTCAGAGGGGCCCGACGCTCAGTCCACTTTTGGTCTCGCTGAATGCAATTCCTTGGTACCCTGTTTCGCCGCCGCAATAAGGTGAAAGACGCGAGTCCTGAAACCATGCATCCATGACCCTGTTCCCTGCCGCGACGTATTCAACCTATTAATTGCCTCTGGCGTGCGTGCTCCATGGCTATCAACTTCGACCTGAACGATCTCCAGGCTTTCCGCGCCGTGGTGGAAAAAGGCAGCTTTGGCAAGGCTGCCGAAGCGATTCATATTTCTCAGCCGGCCCTTAGCCGACGTATCGAAAAGCTTGAGGAAGCGTTGGGCGTCAAGCTGTTCGAACGCACCACACGCCGCGTCAGCCTGACCATGGTAGGGCGGGCGTTCGCACCGCGTGCCGAGCGTTTGCTCGATGACCTCGACGACGCATTGCTGGGTATCAGCGATGTCGCGTCGACACGCCTGGGCCATGTCACAGTCGCGTGTGTGCCGTCGGCGGCTTATTACTTCATGCCGCGGGTGGTCGCTCGCTATCACCAGCTCTACCCGAAAATCAGAGTAAAGGTGCTCGACGCCAGCGCTCACGACGTACACGACGCGGTGGTCAGTGGCGAGGCCGACCTGGGCCTCAGTTTCATGGGTAATCTGGATGTCGGGCTTGAGTTTGAGTTATTGGTACAGGACACCTATGTGCTGGCCTGCCGCCGCGACCATGTTTTGGCGAGTCGGGAGAGCGTGACGTGGCGCGAGTTTTTTGAGCACGATTACATTGCGGTGGATAAAACGTCAGGCAATCGCTTCCTGCTCGATCAGTCGCTGATTCACATTAAACCGGCGCGGCCGAGTGTCTGCGAAACACGGCATGTGGTGACGATG
>NZ_LT607423.1:4295-16789 GCF_900095225.1 Pseudomonas sp. UMAB-08 | reverse complement strand
TGCTGCCGCGCCAGCGATGGCGATGCCTACCGCCGGGCATCCGATTTTAATGAGTGTGCCGCTGACCGAGCCGCAGGTGACGCGTAGCGTCGGCTTGATCAAGCGCCGGGGGCGCACGTTGACGCCAGCAGCGCTGGAGCTGGAGCGGCTGATTGTCGAGATGAAAGCGCTGCCGCCGTCAGTCCAGGGGCCAACGGCGGCGCATTAAGACTGCGAGCCGTCAGTTATGGCTAACGGAATCAAGCCCGGTCGCACGCACCTCTGGTTGGACGCCAGGTGATGCAAGGTAGTCGAGCAAGGCCTTTGCTTGCTGCGGATACTGGGCATCGACAGGGATCCCTGCGGCGAAGCGCGTGACCGACTGCAGTGACTCCGGGATCTTGCCAATGAAGGTCACTCCGGAAACCGGCAGCAGTTCGCTGACCTGCTGGAATCCCAGTTCGTAGTCGCCTGTTGCGACCACTGAGGCCACCGGGGTTTTCGGAATCATCGTGGATTTGGGCTGCAATTGGCTTTCGATTCCCAGGCGCTTGAACAGTTGATCCTGGATGTACACCCCGCTGGCACTGTCGGAGTAAGCGACTGAGCGAGCCTTGAGCAAGGCCGCCTTGAACTGGTCTTCGGACGCGATTTTCGGCGTGTCGGCCCCGGCGCGCACAACGGCCCCGATTCTCGAATCAGCAAGCTCGACCCGTGAGCCAGGTATCACTTTGCCTTGCTTGATTAAATCATCGAGTGCATATCCGACCATGATCACCACGTCAGCCTGTTCACCGCGCTCGAGTCGATTGGGAATGGCTTCAGGCGCCTTGCCCATGGATGGCCCCAGTGTGGTATCCAGCGTATTGCCTGTGGCTGCGGCGAATTTTGGGCTAAGTGCCTTATAGGCAGCGGTAAAACCGCCGGACGTCATTACGTGGATTTCGGCGGCGTGTACAGCCGCCGTCATGCTCAGGCTGCCGAGCAATACCCATGCGGCAAACTTCATACACAGTGCTTTCATAAACTATTTCTCCACGCCGGGACGTAAGGGCTATTACACCGCAAGGCGCAGTTGCACGGCTTTGCTACGGTACAGAAACAGGGTCGCGGACAACGCGCAGACGGCGGCAAAACTCATCCAGTAGCCGGGTGCTGCCTTGTCACCAGTGAGGTGGATAAGTGCTGTGGAAATGGCCGGAGTGAAGCCGCCGAATACCGCAGTGGCAAGGCTATAGGCCAAGGAAAAACCGGCGACGCGAACTTCAACGGGCATGATTTCGGTCAGGGCCGCAATCATTGCGCCGTTGTACATGCCGTATAGAAAGGACAGCCACAACAGCGTTTCCAGCATGTGGCCAAAGCTGGGCGCCTGGGCCAGAAATGACAGGGCAGGGTAGGACGTAACGATGGCCAGCGCGGCCATGGTCACAAGCACCGGTCGCCGCCCGACGCGGTCAGACAGCGCGCCGCCGATGGGCAGCCAGATGAAGTTAGAGACCCCCACCAACAGCGTCACCATCAAGGCATCGGCGGTGCTCAGGTTGAGTACGGTCTTGCCGAAAGTAGGCGCATAGACGGTGATCAGGTAAAAAGCCGTGGTGGTCATCGCGACCATCAGCATGCCTGCGACGACGGTCCCCCAGTTCTGCATCAAGGTATTGAACACTTCACGCATGGTCGGGCGGTGTGTGCGCGCAGAGAACTCTTCGGTTTCCTCAAGCTTGCTGCGCAGGACGAAGATGAACGGGACGATCAGACAACCTATCAGGAAGGGCACGCGCCAGCCCCAATCGGCGATCATCGATGACGGCATCCACTGGTTCAAGGCGAAGCCTAGCCCGGCAGCGACGATGATCGCGACCTGCTGGCTGGCCGACTGCCAACTGGTGAAAAAGCCTTTTTTACCGGGGGTCGCCATCTCGGCCAGGTACACCGAAACGCCGCCCAGTTCTGCGCCTGCAGAGAAACCTTGAAGTAAACGCCCGATCAGCACCAGGGCTGGCGCCAGCAGTCCGATGCTCTCGTAGCCCGGTACCAGCACGATCAGAATGGTGCCGCTGGCCATGATCGACAGCGTGACGATCAGTCCCTTGCGGCGGCCGACGTCATCGATATAGGCACCCAGAATGACTGCACCCATCGGGCGCATGAGAAACCCCGCGCCGAACACGGCGAAGGTCATCATCAACGATGCAAATTCGCTGCTCGCCGGGAAAAAGGCGGCTGCGATATAGGTGGCATAAAAACCGAATAGGAAGAAATCGAACTGCTCGAGAAAGTTGCCTGACGTTACCCGGAAAACCGCACCTGCTTTGGAGCGGGCGGACGCTGTTACGCTTTGAGTTGAGCCCATCTACTTGTCTCCCGACACTTTTATGCATGCACCTGGCGTGCACGATTGTTATAGGAGCGAATAGTGTCTGAGAGGGACTGAGTTGAGAAATGCATAGTTCGCATTCATTGATGCGTCATGCGTATAAATGATTTGAGTGAGTTTGGCGCTGGCATCCCGTATCGGGTAACGCTGGGCCGGGATGCCTTATGTGGCAGGGCGCAGTGTCAGACGCCAGCTTTCATCAGTGCCGCACACGCGGTTTTATAGGCCTCGTGCTGATATTTATTCAGCGAGGCGGCCAATGCAAAGTCATGTTTTTTATATTGAGCGCTGACGGTTTGCGGCGACACGAGGGACACCTCGCACTGATTCAGGAGCTGTAGAACCCCTTCGATTTTGAAGGTGGTCGGGCCACCCGCGAATTCGCCTTTTTTGCTGCGTTTTTTGATCGCGATGTGGTCGATACCGTTATCACGAACAAACGCCTCGACGAGGGCCGCGAACGCTTTGACGTTCGACGACTCGTCATCGTCCTCAAGTGCGATTTTTTTTGTGGTCAGAGGCAGATGTTCAAACGCGTTATTTTGAAGCGTGGCGACAGCGAAAATGGCTTCGCTGCCTTTGATTTCGATACCGCAGATCTTCATGTGGCTGCCTTGCGCAGGTTTAAAGGCAGCCATCTTCTTCTCTTTTTTCAGCGATGGCTAACTGATAAACACTCCGCGCGCCATGCCTGCGGCTGCCACGAGTATGACGATGATCAGACCCACTTCGATGTGGCTGATTCGGGAGTACAGCAGCGCGCGTCGTGTATCGATAGGGGTGCCATTTTTAAACGCATTGCGCCACTTGATCAGGGCAACCATGGGCGCGATTTCAAGCAGGATGATTGCAATGAACGCCGTCATTTTCAGGTGAAACAGCGGTTGATGCAGATAGTAGAAGGTTCCCTTTTCAAGCCCGCCAAATGCACGCAACGCCCCGGTTACCAGCAGCACGGCTACAGCGATACCCCAGAAGTTGTCGGCCACAAACACATCCCTGAGCTTGGAGGGATTGGTGCGGCTGAGCCGGCGCAAAGATCTTCCACGGCTGAGTACTGCTCCCAGTGCAACGCCGTATGCCAGCAGATGCAGTGTTGCCAGGAACCATTTGAAGAGCATGGTTGTGAATCTCCATTCATGACGATAAGAAAGCAATCCATCCAACAGCGGGTATTCGAGTCGTATCTTACTGTTCGAGATTTTGCCCGAACCCCACGCTGTTTCGGGCTTTTATTGAGAGGAAACAAGCACGGCCGGCGAGTTCGCAAGTGTCCTTGATTACTCTTTCGACTGAAGCCCGGCCTGCCTCATGGTCAGGTTTTTCTGATTCTTGTATTGCACGGCAACTTGCGGGGCCGGGTTGCTTTTCCCTGTTTCCATCCAATTGCGCAAACGAGTCGCATCGGCGAAGTGAGTGTATTTGCCGAATGCATCGAGAATCACCACCGACACCGGCCGATTGGCCATCGTGGTCAACAACACCAGGCAGTGGCCGGCTTGATTGGTGAATCCGGTCTTGGTCAGGGTGATGTTCCAGTTGGATTTTCTGATCAGGTGGTCGGTGTTGCTAAAGCCCAGGCTGTAGGTGGGCTTATGGAATGTCACGGTTTTTTCGGGGGTGGTGCTCAGTTCGCTCAGCATGGGGTATTTGCGTGAGGCGAGTACCAGTTTGGTCAGGTCGCGGGCGGTGGACACGTTGTAGATGGACAAACCGGTTGGCTCGACATAGACCGTGTGCTTCATGCCCAGCGCCTTGGCCTTGGCGTTCATCGCCAGGATGAAGGCGTTATAGCCACCCGGATAACTGTGGGCGAGGCTCGCAGCGGCCCGGTTTTCCGAGGACATCAGGGAAATCAACAGCATGTTCTTGCGGTCCAGCTGGCTGCCGAGCTTGACCCTGGAGAACACACCTTTCATTTCCTTGGTGTTGGTGATCGACACCGGAATCATTTCGTCCATGGGCAGTTTCGCGTCCAGCGTCACCATGGCCGTCATCAGTTTGGTCACTGAGGCGATAGGAACGACGATGTCCGGGTTGCTCGAATACAGTACTTTGTCGGTTTGCAGGTCAACCACCATGGAACTGCCCGAGGCCAGGTGAAGTTGTGAAGGGTCACGATTAAGAGGGGCGGGTTCATTTGCTAACGCGCTCTGAGAGAGTGCGGCGCCTGTACATACAAATAATAGGCTCAGAATGGAATGACGAATTTTCACGAGCTGGGCTCACTAATAATGGAATATGCCGTTTAGCACGGGGTCTCTACGAAAACACTTCATTTTATGAGCACGCTCCGGGCGCTGTCGATGGGTCTTGTCAGTTGAATTGAGGTTTAAAGCTGCCAGGCGCTTTTATAGGTGAAAAAACCACGATTGCTAACCAAAACCAGCAATAGACATGGTGTCTGACGAGCACACCGATTAGCATTCTGTGCAGTTAATGCCACGTGTTCTCAAACGACTCAGGAGTCGCGCAATGCCCAAGGATTTTATCAGCAAGGATTACCTCGCACTGGTAATAGTAGCGGCTATGGTTGCAGTGCTCTTGCTTGGGGTCGGTTTTTTTCAGAAATCTGCGGATTGGGCGGGCTGGATTCAGGCGACCGGTCTTATCGTTGGTTTGATAGTGGCGATAGCGGTGCCGGGCATTCAGAAAAAGCAGGACGCCTCGAGCCAGCACAAACTGATGCGCGAGCGGGAGGTGGGGTACGCTCGCCGACTGCAATACTTGTGCGGCGAGCTCAATGAGCTGCTGGCAAAAATCAATATTAACCTGACGCATCTTCGCGCCACCGACAGGCATCGCCTGCAACATACCCTTCAGGATTTCCTGCATCGCTTATTCGAATCGCATAAGCGTGATCTGAATGATGACCGTGTGGTGATTGCTCACGAACTGCGGCAGGTGGCTAACGAGCTGGTCGATGAGCTTGAGAGCGGCCGTGCAGACCGGGTGGTCATGATGAACCTGGATAAACGCCTGCAAAAACTGGCGCACCGGACTCAGGTCAATGCGGCAATGGCTGAACGTCTCTGATCAGGCTTTTTGCGACGCATAAAAAAGCCCACATCAGGGATGCGGGCAAGGGGATGTGCGGAGCAACGCACGATGTCAGGGCAACACTATTCGTTAAAACGGGTATTAAAATCAGGCAACCAGCATCAGGCGTTCATCTGGCCCGTGTCGAACTTCTCGGACAACGCCTTGGCCGCTGGCAGGGAGGCAAAGGGGCCGCTGATGGGTTCGCCGTCCTGTACCAGGTACCAGCAGGCAAGCAGGCCGCACGCTCTGAGCGGGGCTGGAACTGCGCTACCGACTACCGACATGATTTGAACCTTGGTCATAAATACCTCCATCAATCTATGGCGCTACTCTACGGCGCCCTGCGAGCAAGTGATAATCACTGCTCTCGATAGTGGACATTGATGATAACGAGGTTCGTTACGGTTATTGCCGTTGCGCGTCCGTGACTGATCAGTCGACGACCTGGTCGAGCATTGCCATCACTTCGTGATTGTTCAGAAGACCTTTTTCAACCAGATTCTGTGCCAGCAAGGACAAAAACTTTGCGCTGCGATGACCTTCCAGGCTCTTGAGTTCGGTCAGTGCGCAATACACTTTGTCCGATGTGCACAATCCCTCCGCATGATGGGGATGCTGAGTTGGCATAAGGGCGTCCTTATTGTTATGAAGGCTGGTGTCGCTGAACGAGCGTTGCTGAAGAGCACCGGATTCACGACGATGACGTCAATAATGACGGACTCAAGCAAACACGCTGTCCCCCCAGCGACCTCCATCGAACTGATGTAGACGCTAAAAAAACAGCCCCGCCTTTTTGGGGGCAGGGCTGTTTTTCAGAATGTTACCAGCGCCCTGGGCCGTCACCCCGGTAGCCCCGTTCATCCCTGTCATGACCATAATAGCCATGAGGACGACCGTAGTAGCCTGGCGGTGGGCCGTAATACCCAGGACGATAATAAACCGGGGCTGGCGCCACTACGACCTGTTGGTAGTACACAGGTGGCGGCGGTGCCTGATAGTAAACCGGTTGTGGTGCATAGACCGGTTGCGGTTCCACATAGACTGTCCGGGGTTGGTTGGATGACATCACGGCACCAGCCACGACGGCCCCGACCACGGCGCCTACCACTAGACCTGGACCACCCCAACCGCGCCCGTCGGCTGACGCTTGGCTTGCGATGGCTAGGGCACCTAACAACAAGGCAACCTTGGGGATGTGACGAATCATGAGTATTCCTCGGCTTTCAACCCCGTTGTCGCGAGCCTGCGTTACGCTCAGGCACTGCCACGGGATACTACTAAGACAGCGGTTTCGGAGAAATCTGCGAATCGCGTGAGTAAAGATTGTGTAAGTGTGTCCGGCGGCTATTATCCCGGACTTGCCCGCGTTGGCAAAGGCCATTCTGTAAGCCGCAGGGCAGGGTTATTCCAGCTTTGCCAAGCGCTCTTCCAGCGCCGTAATCCGCGCTTCGAGCTCGTCCAGACGCTCTGTCGAGGCGGACCCGCCACTGGCGCGTTCGGGCTGATTTTGTCGAGCCGCGAGAATAGCCTCGATGTCTTCCGGGTCACCGAGTGAGTGCATATATCGATCTTCACGCTGGCCGGATTGACGCGGCAACAGCGTCGCCAGCCCTCGGGCGATCAAGCGCTCCAGTTGATGGGCGACCTGCTCGATATCTTCAAAGTCGTGCATGCGGTTGCTGCGAGTGAGCAATTCATTGACCGTTTGCGGGCCGCGCAGGAACAGCAAACCACTCAAGATAACCTGTGCGGGTACTAACTCCAGGGCTTTATCGACGCGATGTTCCCAGCGATCAGCACGGCTGCCCATCACCAGCCGTGTCAAGCCACGGCCTTCGAGGGCGCGCAGACTTTGGCCGACCTGGCCCTGAGTCAGGCTCATCACCGGTTCGCGGCTGGTTTTTTGATTGCAGGCAGTGACCAGCGCATTAAGGGTCAAAGGGTAGGTTTCGGGGTTGGTGGCCTTTTTTTCGATCAGGCAGCCGAGGATGCGAACTTCCACATTGTTGAGTTGCAGCTTATCGGCGGAGTCGGTAGACACGGGCTCGGTAGACATGGCGCTTTCCCTGGGCGTTTGAAGGCAACTAGCCTAGGGGCTTGGTGATATAAAAGACAAGCCGCTTTCGTGTGCCCTCCATGACTATAATCACGCCACCTTCAATCCAGGATCTGCCATGACTATTTCCCTGTACGCCGCTTCCGTCCCGGTTTTCAAACAAATGCTCACTGCTTTGAGTGACGTATTGGCCAAGGCTGAAGCCCATGCCACAGCAAAAAACATTGAGCCTGACGCCTTGCTGCAAGCTCGCCTGTTCCCGGATATGTTCCAATTGATCCGTCAGGTTCAAATCTCCGCTGATTTCGCCAAAGGCGTATCGGCCCGCCTGGCGGGTATAGAACCACCGAAGTTTGACGACACTGAAAAAACCTTCGCCGACCTGCAAGCTTTGATCGCCAAGACCCTGGCTTTTATCGGTAGCGTCAGCCCTGAGCTGATCAATGGCCAGGAAGATCGCGAAATCATCACGCGTCAGGGCACACCTAAAGAGAAGCGCTTCGACGCTCAGACCTACCTGTTGGGCTATGGTCTGCCGCAGTTCTTCTTCCACGTCACCACGACCTACGCCATCCTGCGCCACAACGGCGTTGAAGTCGGCAAGCGTGACTACATGGGCGCGTACTGATTCGTTGAATGACCTGTTGGATTGACGCCGAGCCGTTGCACGAGATGTTTCGTGCAGCGGCTTTTTTATGCTTCGTGTCACGCGTAGATGTATTGACCGACAGATCGGTCCTTATGGCCTGATCTGCTTCGTTGTTCTGGAGTTTTCATGTTGTTGCCTATTTTGCTGTTGTCGGCTGCCGGTTTTACGGTACTGACCACAGAGTTCGTCATCGTTGGCCTGTTGCCTGCGATAGCCCGCGACCTGGGTATCTCGGTGTCTCAGGCCGGTTTGTTGGTGACGTTGTTTGCGTTCACCGTGGCCGCTTTCGGGCCTTTCCTGACGGCGTATTTTTCGCGCTTTGAGCGCAAGCGCCTGTTCATCACCATTTTGATCATGTTCGGTTTTTCCAACCTGTTGGCGGCATTGGCACCCAACATTGCCGTGATGGCGGTTGCGCGACTGATTCCCGCGCTGGGGCTGCCGGTGTTTTGGGCGCTGGCCAGTGAGACAGCGGTGGATATTGTGGGGCCGGAATACGCCGGGCGAGCGATTTCAAAGATTGGCTTCGGCATCGTCTGTGCGACGGTGTTCGGCATCCCGGTCGGGACCTTGATTTCTGATGCCTGGGGATGGCGTAGCGCGTTCGCCATCCTGGCGGTGGTAGCGTTCGCCAAAGCATTGCTGTTGTTGATCTACCTGCCCACGACGAATAAGCACAAAGAGCCGGTTTCATTGCTGGGGCAGTTCAAAATCCTGCGTAGTCCATTGATGCTCGGCCATGTGCTGTTGTCGGTGCTGGTGTTCAGCGGCATGTTCACGGCTTATACCTACCTGGCGGACATGCTGGAGCGTCTGGCCGGGTTCAATGGCACGGTGGTGGGCTGGTGTCTGATGGGGTTTGGCGCGGTAGGCCTGCTCGGTAACTCGTTGGGTGGGCGCATGGTTGACCACCACCCACTGATTGCCAGTCTGTTCTTCAGTGCGTTCATGATCACCGGCATGGTGGCCGTGGTGCCTAGCATGCATTCGACGCTAGGCCTTGGCCTGGCGTTGGCCGTCTGGGGTATCACGCAGGCAGCGTTGTTCCTCGTCAGCCACGTTCGGTTGATGAAGGCGGCCCCCCATGCGCCCGCTTTTGCGGCTTCGTTGAACATTGCCGGGGCGAATCTGGGGATTGGCATTGGCGCGATCATCGGTGGGCAGGTAATCGACAGTTTCGGTCTGGGCAGTCTGGGCTTTGCGGCGGCGGGGATTATTTTACTGTCGATTCTGCTGGCGCTGCTGTTGATGTCCGCCAGGCCCGTACCTGTTTGTGCTTAATCAGAGTGGGTGAATAACCCGCGTCGAGCGCCCTCGGTAATGGCAACAATGCCTGGGTGCTTGACCTTGCGTTCGACCGAAATCGCGTAGAAAGACTCGGTTACGGCGTCGGTCTGACCGATCATTTGCACCCCGTATTGCGCCTGAACTTCATCGGCAATCACGCTAGGGGCGATGAAAATTCCGCTGCCGGATTTGCCGAAAGCCTTCATCAGCGCGCTGTCGTCGAACTCGCCGATAATCCGCGGTTGCACGTTTTGCTCGGCAAACCAACGCATGAGGCGGTTGCGGACCACGGTTTCCTGCCCCGGAATCAATAGCGGCGCGCCTTGCAAACCGTGAGGGAAATTCGGTCCATAGCGCTCGGCCAACGCCTGAGTCGCGAAAAAGCTGATCCCGCATTCGCCCAGCTTCTGGCTATAGCCTTTGATGTCCAGGTGCGAAGGCATTGGGCTGTCGGAGATCACAAGGTCCAAGCGCTGGATGGCCAGATCGGCCAGCAAGCGCTCGAGTTTGTCTTCGCGACAGGTGATGCGGACTGGCTCAGCCAGCGCCATGGTCGGCGCAATCAGCCGGTACACAATCGACTTGGGCACCACATCCGCAACCCCGATGCGAAACAGGATTTGCTGCTCATTGGGCTGGGCGCGAAGCAGCGCTTCCAGCTCACCTCCGAGCTGAAACATTTGCTCGGCATAGGGCAGGGTAAGGCGACCTGCTTCGGTTAACTCCAACTGCCTGCCCACCCGGCGAAACAAGTCGACACCAAAGGTTTGCTCCAGCAGGCTGATTTGCCCGCTGATGGTCTGCGGCGTCAGGTTCAGTTGCTCGCTAGCCCTTACGATGCTGCCGGTTTTGGCCACGACCCAGAAGTAATGCAGCTGTCGATAATTAAGCATGAGCAGCCCGATTCGTAAAAACCGAAGTATACATGGCAAAAATACGAATTTTTCTGATGTGTTTGTCTCCCTAGAATGCAGCGCTATCGCCGAGTCTCCTTACGCACCCGGCAACTCATTCAATGTTTCAGGCTGAATCAGGGCTCACTCACATGGAATATCTATTACAACTGGCTGCAAGCCCTACCGCCTGGATCGCTTTGGCGACGCTGGTGGTAATGGAAATCGTGCTGGGCATCGATAACCTGATCTTCATCTCGATCCTGACCAACAAGTTGCCAGAGCATCAGCGGGCCAAAGCGCGGCGTCTGGGGATCGGCATGGCCCTGTTCCTGCGTCTGGGCTTGCTCAGCACCATCGCCTATATCGTGCAGTTGACTGAGCCGGTTATCGAACTGTTTGGGCAGGTGTTCTCCTGGAAAGACATGATTCTGATTGCCGGTGGTCTGTTCCTGTTATGGAAAGCGACGACCGAAATTCACCACAACGTGGAAGCTAGGCATGAAGACGAGAAGGTGGCTTCTTCAGGCGTGACACTAGGCTTGGCTGCCGCCATCGGCCAGATTTTGATACTTGATATGGTGTTTTCCATCGACAGCATCATCACTGCCGTGGGCATGACCGAACACTTGCCGATCATGGTCATCGCTGTGGTGGCTGCCGTTGTGGTGATGCTGGTTGCGGCAGAGCCGTTGGCCAAGTTCATCAATGACAATCCGACCGTGGTGATGCTGGCGCTGGGCTTCTTGATCATGATCGGCATGACACTGATCGCCGAGGGCTTTGGTGCGCACGTTCCGAAGGGCTATGTCTACGCGGCGATGACGTTCTCAGCGGTAATCGAAGGTCTGAATATGCTGTCGCGCAGGTCGAAGCTCAAGGCGAAGTTGAAGGCCGTGACTGTCTGAGTGTGAGGGTTTGTTGCGGGTGAAAGTCCAAGGGTCGGTGTGGAGTTTTCCATTACCGGCCTTTTTTCAACGCAGGCGGAAGGAGTTTGAAGTGGAGTGATCGTGCCGGCTTTCGGTATTTGTGGGGTTTTCGTGTTCGGCTTCACGGTGATGGTGCCGACGAGAAATGCGCATCACTCCCCACAGCATGGCTGAGGCGACTGCCAGCCAGGCGGCTATCAGCATTGCAATTGTTATTTCCGGGCCCATACGTGCCTCCGCTGTTTTCAGCGTCTCTGTGCATCCGACTGACAGTCTAGTACTGCGCATGTTTCCAACAATTGACTAATGGTCTCCAATGCATGATCGATTTGATCTATGCAAGGCAAAAGTCTGCACTAAATGAGCTATGCCGAAGGCTTGAGCCGCCCTATGATCAGGGTCCGAGCCGGGTCGTGGGTTGCCCGGCGCTTGTTGAAGTGAGTGAAAATGCTGCTGGTATTACCTCGAGTTCTTGCCGCTCGCTCGAAGCGGATGTACCTGGCCCTTGCGCTTCTATCGACCTTGACTGCCTGTGCTGGCAGCGTGGCCCCCGGGATCCAGCGTTTACCCGATCGGGTTGAGCTCAATTCGGTACCGTTTTTCAAAGGTAACGTTTACCAAAGCGGGCCAGGGGTATTGGCCAGCATGTTGTCGCAACAAGGGGTGATTATCACGCCTGGATTGCTGGACAAGCCCCTGCATTTGCCTGGTGGCGAGGCCAAGCTTGAGCAAAACATGCAGGCCGTGGCGCGTGGGTACGGATTTATGGTCTATCCCCTCGGTGGGGAATTACAGGACCTGCTGACTCAGGTGTCGGCGGGATACCCCGTCATGCTGCGTTACACCGATGGTTCGGCCTGGTGGGCGGAACCCCGTTACGCAGTGCTGATAGGCTACAACCGCAACAAACAGACGGTCCTGCTGCACTCGGGCATGAACCGTCGTCAGTTGATGAGTTTCAGCAGCTTTACTTCTGCCTGGAAGGACGCAGGCAGTTGGGCTGTGCTGGTGCAAGGTCCGCGGCAGATCCCGGCGCAAGTCGATCAGCCGCGTTGGTTGAACGCGGCGAATGATTTGACCCAGGCTGGACAGGCGCAAGCGGCCGGCGAAGCGACCAAGGCATTAAAGGCGCGATGAATCGCACCGACTGAAATAATAAAACGGCGCCCTCGGCGCCGTTTTTGTTAGAAGGCTGCTCAAAAGCCAAACTTGTCCCGCAGGGCGTAGTACCAAGCGCCCAGCGCCGTTAACGGCGTGCGCAACAACTGGCCGCCGGGGA
>NZ_LT607423.1:0-4262 GCF_900095225.1 Pseudomonas sp. UMAB-08 | reverse complement strand
GGTGGGTATAGGTCACACCGTGACCGCTACAGCCTTGCGAGTAATAGATGTTGTCGCCCAGACGACCGACTTGTGGCAAGCGCGACAGCGTCAGCAGGAAGTTTCCGGTCCAGGCGTAATCTATTTTTACGTCCTTGAGCTGCGGAAAGGCTTTAAGCATCTTCGGCCGGATGATCGCTTCAATGTTGGCCGGGTCCCGCGCGCCGTACACCACGCCGCCACCAAAAATCAGGCGTTTGTCAGCGGACAGTCGATAGTAGTCAAGCAGGTAATTACAGTCTTCAACGCAATAGTCCTGCGGCAACAGCGTCCTCGCCAGCGCCTCACCCAGCGGCTCGGTGGTGATCACCTGAGTCCCGCAAGGCATCGACTTGGCGGCCAGTTCCGGCACCAGATTACCCAGGTAAGCGTTGCCGGCGACGATGACAAACCTGGCTCGGACTCGACCGTGTTCGGTATGCACGACTGGATTGGCGCCGCGCTCGATTCGAATCGCCGCCGACTGCTCATGAATCACACCGCCCAGCGACTCCACCGCCGCAGCCTCGCCCAGCGCCAGGTTCAAGGGATGGACGTGGCCGCCGCTCATGTCGAGCATGCCGCCGATATACTCATCACAGGCCACCACCTCATGAATGCGGCGCTTGTCCATCAGTTCCAGCTGAGTGTGCCCGTATCGCTCCCAGAGCTTCTTCTGCGCTTCCAGATGGCCCATCTGCTTGTTGGTGATGGCTGCAAACACGCCGCCATCCTTCAGGTCGCATTGAATCTGATACTTGGCCACCCGATCACGGATGATCGTGGCACCTTCAAATGCCATTTGACCCAGCAGTTGCGCCTGCTTGGGCCCGACTGTGCGCTCGATCACGTCGATGTCGCGGCTATAGCTGTTGACGATCTGTCCGCCATTACGCCCCGATGCACCAAAGCCGACTTTGGCAGCCTCAATCACCGTCACACGAAACCCGTGCTCCAGCAAAAACAGCGCACTGGAAAGCCCGGTATAGCCTGCGCCAATCACGCAGACATCGGTTTCCACCTCACCTTCCAGTCGAGGGCGCTCAGGCACCGCGTTCGCAGACGCTGCGTAATAAGACTGTGGGTAAGGAGTGTTCGCCATCCTGCAACCTCTGTTTTATATTTTTTACGGATACCGAGATGCTACCTGAGAAAAAAAACCTCGACCAGTGAGCCGTGAGGTCACAGGCAGAGGACGATCCGTAAAAAATACGCATATTCATGGAGTTAGCGCGAAAAAGGTGTTGACACACATCCATATATCCGTAGAATGCCGACCCACAGCAGGCGCGTAGCTCAGTTGGTTAGAGCACCACCTTGACATGGTGGGGGTCGCTGGTTCGAGTCCAGTCGCGCCTACCAAACAAAATCCGCTCCTGCTGGCGGTCTAGAAGGGTCAACCGAAAGGTTGGCCCTTTTTTGTTGTTGGCGCTTGGAAAAGCTTTGGAAAAATGAACCAGCGGTATCAGTATTTCAAGTCTGCTCCGACGGTCTGGTATTCGATAGTCTTCTCGGTGTGCCCCTCCTGATAATGCCGCGTCATCTTCGCATCCGAATGCCCTAGAAGTGCCTGGACGTATTCCTCAGGAAACTCTTGCGGCTCGTAAAGCCATGAGCCCAAAGCGCGAATTTCGTGGAAAGTGGGTCGCTCAATCGGCACGATGTAATCGTAAGCATGCGCGGCGTCTCTTGCCCTGGTGAACTCTTTGGTCAGATAGTCCGGCGTGACTGATGACCAATGCTCCTTGGCTGCCACTTGTTCGCGCCGCCGGGACTTCGTTTTGTAATGGATGAGAAATGGAGAGACGATAGGAGATCGTAGGCACTACAGTACAACCTCCCTCATACGTGGCTCACTCGGGTGCGCTGCTTGTACGCAAGCTCGCTCGACTCGTCTTTGTCGATCCAGACACCAGCGAATATCGATGGAGCCATTTCTACCAGGCGCTTGCTGAGCTTCTTCTCGATGCGGGCCTTCATCACTGCGATCCCGAGTAGATGCGCCATGCCATGTAGGCAAGGGCGATCACGGTGTCACTACCCGCCGCGCCCACCAGCAAACAGGACCATCGTCCGCGTCGTGGATCGGCAAGTGTCCGCAGGATCTTGCGTTCTTCCACTGTGGGAGAGCGGCGCCGGCGCTTGAGGACCGTTTCAGGGTCAACCCTTCCGGAGCGCGCAGGTTTGGGTTCGGGCTCGATGCTTTTCGCCTGAACGATCCGCCCATCACGCGCAAGAAATGCAGCCATAGCGGCAGCCAGGCCGGCCGACTCTGATCGGTTATGTTCGACGATGCTGGTGTGGTTGCTGATCATGGATATGCACCCATGACGATGAACAACCCCATGCAAACGGTTAGAGCGCCTAGGGCTACGCGTCTCATCGATGATCAATCACCCCGCAGCGCAGGCTCAGCGCTGGGTGACGATCCATCACCTGGATACGGACGGCGACCGAGAGTGGGAGGCGTTGACGGACGATGATCGTCCTGTCGAGGCTGTAGACGACCAGGTGGAGGAGGCTGCACCGTTTTGATGACGTAAAAAAGCCCGCTCAGTGGCGGGCTTTGGAGGATATCCCTGATTATCAGTCAGGGAGTGGCAGAGCAACTTGAAGTGGGCAAGCGATCCGCCGCGTGAGTGGCTGGATCCTTATTGATCAAAGGTTGTACGAGTACTTTTCATCAACCTTGCGCTTTTCAAGGGTATATCGCTTCAAGTCGATCTCATCCGAAGCCAGCTTGGTATCAAGCGCATCTATCTCGCGCCTTCTCAAGCTGGTGACGCGAGCTTTGGTTGCTTGATAATTGATGGACTCCGCCGCATCGTACCCGCTTACTGGATCCCAAAGAATGGAGATTGGTCAAAGCAATAGGTTCGCTACACCATAGCCATACGAGCGACCATAAAAGGAGCCTCCACCAGGCAGAAGGCCGAGTCCAGCTGCAAGCCCAGGATTTTTCTCTTCCACTGCTAGGTTATTGGCGCGATAGCTTGCGAGCTCCGACTCTTGAGACGAGTTAAGACCTGTAGCGCAGCCTGCGGTCAATGCTATGAGCGTGGCTGCGGTAAAATTGCGAAGTACAAGCATTCAAAATTCCTTTAGTGCCGATCCATTCTCAGCCCTTTCTGGGCTTTGACTCGGTAAATCCTACATCAAATAATGGCATTTTGACTTCACCAGTTTTTTTGGCATGCCAATTGAGTTAAAAAGCAGCAAAAGCCCGCTCAGTAGGCGGGCTCATGGATCAGGTCATGCGGGAAGGGTGATTGACCAGCAGACCGCGTGCGACTAAAGTTAGTCGCATACAAGGAGTCCAAATGTCCAAGCAAGAAAAGCTGCTTGCCAAGCTACTGAACAAGCAGGCCGGGCTCACTTGGCCGGAATTGGTCTCGCTGTTAAAAGGGCTGGGATTCAGTCAGATCGAGGGTGAAGGCAGCCGAGTGAAGTTCAGTAACGGCAATCCGCAGGCGATGATCAACCTGCACAAGCCGCACCCCGGTAACGAGCTGAAAGCCTACGTCAAACGTCAGGTTGTCGAGCACCTGAAGGCAGGAGGATTGATTTAATGAGTACGCTACTGCAACACCGGGGCTACTACGGCTCTATAGAGGCCAGTCCCGAAGATAATTGCCTGTTTGGTAAGCTGCAATTCATTCGTGCCCTGGTGAGCTATGAGGGTGAGACGGTGAGCGAGCTAACCCAGGCATTCCACGACGCGGTGGATGATTACCTCGACACCTGCGCCTCTTTGAGCCAAGAGCCCGAGATCCCATGCAAGGGATCATTCAACGTGAGGGTAGGGCACGACCTACACTTGGCTGCCAGCGTTGTCGCCACTCGGCAAAGCATTTCCCTGAATGACCTGACCCGAAAGGCGCTGAGCGAGTATCTGGATCATCACGTCTGAGCGATAGTCGTGCGTCGAAATGGAAAGTCCGGGACGGTCTATTTCCTCATTTCAATCTATCGTTTCAGTCCCATAAGCTCAGCGATCCCGAGCGTCACAAACTCAAGATTGTCCTCAATGGTGCTCAGCGCCCCGCCTACGTTCCTGCCTACATCTGTCGATCCGCGCTGCTCAACACACAGCACAAGCTCCATGATGGCAGCCTCCAGGGTGATCTGATTCTCGTTGAGTTTGAAGAGCAGGGAGGGGAGAAGATCTTTGTCTGTATGCGTCCGGGCATCCCGTCTTGCGTAACTAAACGGGTTGCCATTTATGCGGCAGCAACTCGGAAATC
>NZ_LT607422.1 GCF_900095225.1 Pseudomonas sp. UMAB-08 | reverse complement strand
CCGCGCCGTATGGTCTTCGCAGACAAGTCAGCTCCCACGCCGGGCAGAATCGAGACACAGTTTGCGCGACAGTGCAGCGTAGAGGACGCGGCGAGGCCTTCCATCAAACTAGATGTAACTGATTGAAATATAAGGTGGATTTTCTCCAATCTGTAGGAGCTGACTTGTCTGCGAATAAGCCCGGCACGGGCTTCCGACAGGTTTGACCCAGCAGCGATGATCTAGATCGAGCGGCAGCAGGTGGACCGCGCCGTATGGTCTTCGCAGACAAGTCAGCTCCTACGCCGGGCAGAATCGAGACACAGTTTGCGCGACAGTGCAGCGTAGAGGACGCGGCGAGTCCTCCCGCAGCGTGAAAAATAAATCAGTCCCCTAACTCACCACACACATCCAGCTCAACCAAGCGTCGTACTTCATCTTGCGCAAGCCCTGCGCCGAGTAGCGCATGCAATTTGCCGAATGCCGCTTCGCGGGTCATGCCGCCACCCGACAGTACGCCGACGCCGCGCAGGCGACTGCCGGCTTCGTAGATGTCCAGTTCGACGCCGCCTTCATGGCACTGGGTGATGGCGACCACGCAGATGCCGCGTTGCCGGGCGCGTTGCAGGCTGGCGAGAAATTGTGGGTTATCACTTGGGCCGGTGCCGCTGCCGAAGCATTCCAGTATCAGCGCCTGAATCCCGCTGTCGAGTAAACCCTCCAGGTGTTGCGCGTTGATGCCGGGAAACAAGGGCAGCACGGCGACGTTGGCAATGCTTTTCGGCTGACGATAATCCAGCGCCGCTGGTACAGGCTGCGCCGACTCCCCCCCCCGCGAGCGCTGCAATGCGGCGAACGGATGACGACCAAAGCTGCGGATTTTTGCGCAGCGGGTCGGTGCCAGCAACTCGCCATGAAAGTACAGCTGCACGCCCGGCGCCAAGCCTTGGCCCAGGGCGAGCAGGGCGCCATTAAGATTTTCCCAGGCATCACTGTTCTCGACGCCAGCGGGCAGCATCGAGCCGGTGAACAGTACCGGTGCGCTCAGCCCGAGCAACTGAAAACTCATCGCCGCCGCGCTGTAGGCCAGGGTATCGGTCCCGTGCAGGATCAATACCGCGTCGCAGCCATCCACCTCCACTGCCTCGATCACCGCTTCACGCAGACGCTGCCAGTAGGCGGGGGTCATGTTGGCGCTGTCGATCAACGGCAGCAGTTCGCGAAACTGCCAGTTCGGCACCTTCAGCTCTGGTTGGGCAGCCAGTTGCTCGGCCATCCGCGCCTCGAATCCCGAAGCCGGAGCCAAGCCATTGGCGCTGGCCTGCATGCCGATGGTGCCGCCGGTGTAGAGCACCATGACCTGCTGAGCGGGTGGCGGGGTTTCGCGATTCATGGCACTTCTCCTTTGGGTGATCGGCCAAGGCTATGGCGTGTCTAGTGAAAAGTAAAAACAAGCTGGCAAAAAAAAGGGCCCGGAGAATGATCTCGGGGCCCTCAAAAGGGTGAGAGGTGTCTAGTCTCTCAGCCTGGTGAGCGTGTTGCTGCCAGGGGCTGAAGGTCAGGCCTTCAATGGCACCAAGCGTGGCGCAATCATGTTTTCCGGGCGCAGGATGTCGTCGAGCATGGCGTCGTCGAGCAAGCCTTCTTCACGCACCAGTTCCAGTACGCCGCGGCCGCTTTCCAGGGCGATGCGGGCGATACGGGTGGCGTTTTCATAGCCAATGTACGGGTTCAGGGCGGTGACCAGGCCGATCGAGTGCTCGACCAGTTCGCGGCAGCGTGCTTCGTTGGCGGTGATACCGACGATGCAATGCTCGCGCAGCATGTCCATGGCGCGTTGCAGCAGGCGGATCGAGTCGAAAATCTTGTAAGCGATCAGCGGCTCCATCACGTTCAGCTGCAATTGACCGCCTTCTGCGGCGATGGTCAGTGCCAGGTCGTTGCCGATGATCTGGAAAGCCACCTGGTTGACCGCTTCCGGGATAACCGGGTTGACCTTGCCGGGCATGATCGAGCTGCCTGGCTGACGTGCCGGCAGGTTGATTTCATTGATGCCGGTACGTGGACCGCTGGACAGCAGGCGCAGGTCGTTGCAGATCTTCGACAGCTTGACCGCGGTGCGCTTGAGCATGCCCGAGAACAGGACGAAGGCGCCCATGTCGGACGTGGCTTCGATCAGGTCGGCGGCAGGCACCAGCGGTTGACCGCTGATGAGCGCCAGACGTGATACGGCCAGGTGCTGGTAGCGAGGGTCGGCGTTGATGCCGGTGCCGATGGCGGTGCCGCCCAGGTTCACTTCGGTCAGCAGTTCCGGCGCGAGGCTGCGCAGACGATTGAGGTCTTCGCCCAAGGTGGTGGCGAAGGCCCGGAATTCCTGGCCGAGGGTCATCGGTACGGCGTCCTGCAATTGGGTACGGCCCATTTTCAGAACGTGGTTGAATTCCTGGCCCTTGGCGGCGAATGCCTGAATCAGGCTGTCGAGGCTGGCGAGCAGGGCGTCGTGACCGAGCAGCAGGCCCAGACGGATGGCCGTCGGGTAAGCGTCGTTGGTCGACTGCGCCATGTTCACGTCATTGTTCGGGTGCAGGTATTGGTATTCGCCCTTGCTGTGGCCCATGGCCTCCAGCGCGATGTTGGCGATGACTTCGTTGGCATTCATGTTGGTTGAAGTGCCAGCGCCGCCTTGAATCATGTCCACCACGAACTGCTCGTGGAAATCGCCGCGAACCAAGCGGGCGCAGGCTTCGCTGATGGCGGCGTGCTTGGCTTCGCTGAGGTGGCCGAGCTCGCGGTTGGCGTCAGCGGCGGCTTGCTTGACCATGGCCAGGGCCACGACCAGCTTCGGGTAGTGCGAAATCGGAACGCCGGAGAGACGGAAGTTATTCACCGCCCTCAGGGTCTGGATGCCGTAGTACGCTTCAGCGGGTACTTCAAGGACGCCAAGCAGGTCTTTTTCGATGCGCAATGATGCAGCGGAGGACATGATAGAGATAGTCTCAAGAAAGGCACGAACAATGCCGGAACGCCACTGATGCTAGGCGTGTGGGCAATTTGGGGCCAATGCTGTTAAGCGCTGCCCTATGCACAAACGGCATAATGTCGATGTGACGTTACGATTGTGACGAGCGTATGAACATGACGCAGATGCTTTTTGACAGGCGCGGGACGGGTAGTTGCAAGTCCGCTCCTGCAGTGATCGGAGGACATGATGAACCTGGAAAGTAAATGGCTGGAGGACTTCAGTGCCCTGGCCGCCACCCGCAGTTTTTCCCAGGCGGCCGAGCGCCGCTTCGTGACGCAACCTGCTTTCAGCCGCCGGATTCGCAGCCTTGAATCGGCGCTGGGGCTGACGCTGGTCAATCGCTCACGCACGCCGATCGAACTGACGGCTGCCGGACAGCTGTTTCTGGTGACAGCGCGTACCGTTGTCGAACAGCTTGGCGAGGTACTGCGTCATCTGCATCACCTGGAGGGTGGGCAAGGCGAAGTCATGCAAGTCGCGGCGGCGCACTCTTTGGCCTTGGGGTTTTTCCCGCGCTGGATCGCCCAGTTGCGCAACGAAGGGCTGAACATTGCCACGCGGTTGGTTGCGACCAACGTTGGCGATGCGGTACATGCGTTGCGTGAGGGGGGTTGCGATCTGATGCTGGCGTTCTACGACCCGGATGCGGCGCTGCAGATGGACGCTGAAATTTTCCCCTCGCTGCACCTTGGGCATACGGAGATGCTGCCCGTCTGCGCGGCAGACGCCAACGGTCAACCGTTATTCGACCTTGAAGGCGATGCCAGTGTGCCGTTGCTGGCCTACAGCGCCGGCGCATTTCTGGGGCGTTCGGTGAACCTGCTGCTGCGTCAGCGCAGCTTGCGCTTCACCACGGTCTACGAAACAGCCATGGCGGACAGCCTGAAAAGCATGGCGCTCGAAGGTTTGGGCATCGCTTGGGTACCCCAGCTCAGCGTGCGTGCTGAACTGGCGCGGGGTGAGTTGGTGGTGTGTGGCGGCCCACAATGGCACGTACCGCTGGAAATTCGTTTGTACCGTTGCGCGTTGGTGCGCAAGGCCAACGTGCGGTTGTTGTGGCGCAAGCTGGAAGGCGGGGCGGCACAGGGTGCGTCTTGAGTGCTTAAGGCGATTCGCTCAAATAAGCGGCGATGGCTTCTTTGTTTTTGTCGCTGTAGTGGTAGCAGTTCGCTCTTACGTTGATGCGTGTCGGGAATATATTGGTTTCACACCACCAACTGCCTTTGAATAAAACTTCTGAGTGCTCATGTCTCCCGCCGAGCAGATGACCTATTTCATGCGCGGCGGCAGGGTAACTACCCAGCGATGCAATGCCTGCATAACTCTTGTCTCTGGCGACACCCAAAGTCATCCCGTTTATTTTTTCGTTGGTTAACAGTAAATACTTGGTTCTGCTGTTCATGGGTAGATTGTTTTTGTCGATGTAGTCATTTACCTCTCGTTGCCAGCCGTCCAGTATTTTTGCCAGGTTTTCGCCTTGATACGGATACTGGGTTATGGGCGCGACATGCGCTATGAAGTTCACGTAAACCCGGCGATGGGTGAAGCTTTCAAGGTCCTTGCGCAGCCACGAGAAGTAGTCCTTGGAAATGTTTTCGCGTTCGGCTTGCGGAATATCGTCGTGCAGAAATACATAAAAATGGAGCGGCGTCTTCGTGAATTTTTCATCCGCGGAAGCCGGTGGAATGATGATCATAAGCAGGGTGCTTAGTGTTAAAGCGAGTGTTCTTAAATAAATGAGCATGGGTGTCTCGATGGCGGTAGTTTTCGTTGATTAATGTCCGTACTGGATGACGGGATCTACCCGGAACATGTGTTCATGTCAGGCATGAAAACAGCTAAGCCGAAGCGGTTGCGATTTGTTAGTTGCTGTTGGCGTCACATAAAGTAGTAAATGGCGTACAGGCGATGTAGGACCTTTTGCCTTGGGGAATTTCGGTCGCGGGTGCCGTGCGCAGACCTCGCCAAGGCCCTGCGGACAGGTGGTCACCAAGGGGGCTGTCTTCCCTGCGCTTTAAGGTATACTGCGCGGCCTTTGGCCGGTTCGACCGGCCATAATTCATCCAGCAAGCCACGCCGGTTTTCCCGCGTGGCTTGTTTGTTTTTTGACGCGCCTGCGGGCGCCCGATAGAAGAGGCACGACGATGAGCGCACTGGTTGGCGTGATCATGGGCTCCAAGTCCGATTGGTCCACCCTTAGCCACACCGCCGATATGCTGGAAAAGCTAGGCATCCCTTACGAAGTCAAAGTGGTGTCAGCCCACCGGACGCCGGATCTGCTGTTCCAGTACGCCGAACAGGCCGAAGCCCGTGGCATTGAAGTGATCATTGCCGGTGCTGGCGGTGCAGCTCATTTGCCGGGCATGTGTGCGGCCAAGACTCATCTTCCAGTGCTGGGCGTGCCCGTGCAGTCGTCGATGTTGTCGGGCGTTGATTCCCTGCTGTCTATCGTGCAGATGCCTGCCGGGATTCCTGTGGCGACCCTGGCCATCGGCAAAGCGGGCGCAATCAATGCTGCATTGTTGTCGGCCAGCATTCTTGGCGCCAAGCACCCGCAATTCCATGCAGTGCTGAAGAAATTCCGCGCTGAGCAGACAGACAGCGTCCTGGACAATCCAGACCCACGCGACGCCTGAGGTTTTTCCATGAAGATCGGTGTAATCGGTGGCGGCCAGTTGGGTCGCATGTTGGCTTTGGCAGGGACCCCGCTGGGGATGAGTTTCGCTTTTCTCGACCCTGCGCCAGACGCGTGTGCCGCTGCGTTGGGCGAACATCTGCGTGCCGATTACGGCGATCAGGATCACCTGCGCCAGTTGGCCGATGAAGTCGATCTGGTGACCTTCGAATTCGAAAGCGTGCCAGCAGAAACCGTGGCGTTCCTGTCGCAGTTCGTGCCGGTTTATCCAAGCGCCGAAGCGCTGCGGATTGCCCGCGATCGCTGGTTCGAAAAAAGCATGTTCAAGGACCTCGGCATTCCAACGCCTACGTTCGCTGACATCCAGTCGCAAGCCGATCTGGACGCCGCAGTGGCCAGCATTGGTCTGCCTGCCGTGTTGAAAACCCGCACCCTCGGTTACGATGGCAAGGGCCAGAAAGTGCTGCGTACCCCGGCTGATGTGGTCGGCACGTTTGCCGAGCTGGGCAGTGTTGCCTGCTTGCTGGAAGGTTTCGTGCCCTTCACGGGCGAAGTGTCGCTGATTGCCGTGCGCGGCCGCGATGGCGAAACGCGCTTCTATCCGCTGGTGCACAACACCCACGAAAATGGGGTTTTGCGCCTGTCGATCGCCAGTACCGCGCATCCGCTGCAAACGCTGGCCGAGGATTACGCCGGTCGCGTACTCAAGCAACTCGATTACGTCGGCGTGCTGGGTTTTGAGTTCTTTGAAGTCGATGGTGGTTTGAAAGCTAACGAGATTGCACCCCGCGTGCATAACTCGGGGCATTGGACCACCGAAGGCGCCGAGTGCAGCCAGTTCGAAAACCACCTGCGGGCGGTGGCCGGTTTGCCGTTGGGCTCCACTGCCAAGGTCGGCGAAAGCGCCATGCTCAACTTCATTGGCGAAGTGCCGGCTGTGAGCAAGGTCATCGCCATCGATGACTGCCATCTGCATCACTACGGCAAGGCGTTCAAGGTCGGGCGTAAAGTGGGTCATGCCACCTTGCGTTGTGCTGATCGCGCCACCCTTGATCAGCAGATCAAAAAAGTCGAAGCGCTGATCAAGCCGTAATAGCTGCAATAGACGTGCGCGGAACCAATCCTGCCAGCGGTTCTCTGATGACAGGACGCTAATGCCATCATCAGGCCTTGGTTTGTCCAATTAATACAGGGGAAAAGGCATGGGTATTATCGGAACCATCTTTATCGGTTTGATCGTGGGCTTGCTGGCGCGCTTCCTCAAGCCAGGCGATGACAGCATGGGTTGGATCATGACCATTGTGCTGGGTATCGGCGGCTCGTTGGCTGCGACCTATGGCGGTCAGGCGCTGGGCATTTATCAGGCTGGCCAGGGCGCGGGTTTCCTCGGCGCATTGGTGGGCGCGGTGGTGCTGCTGGTGCTTTACGGCATGCTCAAAAAAGACTGACAGTTATTCATCGGCTCTCTGCGCTATTGCTGCGCAGAGAGCTAGAATGCCCGGCACTGATTACCACCCACTTTGCCGAGCTCCCTCATGCGTCGTCTCCTCTTTATAGCGCTGCTGTTGGCCTCCGGGCTGGCCCGCGCCGAGCTGCCAGAAACCGATTGGCTCGAACTGATGCCAAAGTCGGATCAAAAAGCCCTCGAAGCCATGCCTGAAATCGATCACAACTCCCCGGAAGCGCAGGGGACGTTCGATAGCAAAGGCGGTTTGAAGCAGAGCAAGGGCTTGCCTGCCGTGATGTATTCGGCCAAGACCGTACCCGCCATGAATGGCAAAAATATCCGTCTTGGTGGTTATCCCGTGCCGCTGGAAACGGACGCGAAAGGCCGCAGCACCCTATTCTTCCTCGTGCCTTACCCGGGCGCATGCATCCATGTGCCGCCACCGCCACCCAATCAACTGGTGCTGGTGCGTTATCCAAAAGGCCTGAAGCTGGACGATATCTACACGCCGCTGTGGGTGATCGGCACGCTGAAGGTCGAGGCGGTCAGCAATAACCTGGCCGATGCGGCCTACGCGCTGGATGCGTCGAAGGTCCGCGTCGTGGTCGAAGCGGACCTGTAACGGTTACGCCTCCGCTTCTGGCAACGCCGCCAGCGGCTCGGCCCAGATGCTGACACTCAAGGTGTGCATGGCGTCTGGCGCCAGCGTGACGACATCGGACAGGACGTTGGCGGTTTCGACGCAGACCATGTGCTGCCAGCCGTCTTCGGCCATGTCGCTGAAGGTTTTGGTCTTGTCGACCCACGGATTCCAGAGCACCGCTGACTTCGAGCCGCTGGTCATGATCTGAATCCGTCGTTGCCAGCCCGGATCGACGATGCTCAGGTGATGCGGCGTGTCTAGATATACGCGGTCCGTCTCTGCCGTGAAATGCAGGTCGCCGTCCTGCTGATGCTCGTCTTCCCAGTTTTTCAACGTGTCCAGGTAACGCGAACCGTCCAGGCCCTGGACGTGTACCTGCCGTACATCGCTGACCGCGAAATAACTGTGTAATGCCTGGCTGAAGGTGACGTCTTCGGTGCCCGCGTTGTAGCTGAGCAGGCTGACGTGCAACTGCTCGTCCAGACGAATGCTCAGTTTGAGGGCGACGTTATGTGGCCAGCCAGGCAAATGACCTTCGGCCTGGGGCAATACGAACTCGGCCAGTAGCGCGTCGCCATCATTGCCGATGCCCAGCAGTTCCCAGTCCAGTGCCCGGACTTCGCCGTGGGCCTTGGCCGGTTCGCTGCTGTTGCGCATCGCCTGCACGCTGGCGGGGTTGCGCTCCAGATTGCCAAACCAGGGCCAGCAAATCGGCATGCCGGCGCGGATCGGCTTGCCCTGTTTGAAGACAGCCTTGTCGTTTAGCCAGATCAGTGGCGGCTCGCCGTCCACTTGATAGCTGAGGATGTGCGCGCCTTGCTGGGCGACGAGTAACTCGGCCTGACCGTGGCGGATGCGCCAGCAGTTGAGCTCATCGAGTTTGACGGATTCGACATGGGGCGTTGGCATGCGGGGGTGCTCACTCAAGTACAGTGATAAAAGTAGACCGTGCGACAGTCAACGAGTTTACCCCAGCAGACCAATACCCAGGCTTATCGCCGTGCCGGTACCGAGCGAGTGCGGCCGCTGCCATCAATGGCGACGAACACAAACACCGCCTCGGTGACTTTGCGCCATTCGCTGGACAGTGGGTCATCGCTCCACACTTCGACCATCATCTGGATCGAGCTGCGGCCGATGTCCAGGGCCTGGGTATAGAAGGACAATTGCGCGCCGACCGCGACCGGGACCAGGAATGCCATGCGATCAATGGCCACGGTCGCAACGCGGCCGCCAGCGACTTTACTCGCCATGGCAGTGCCCGCCAGGTCCATTTGCGAGACCAGCCAGCCGCCGAAAATATCGCCGAAACCATTGGTTTCGCGGGGCAATGCAGTGATTTGCAACGCAAGGTCGCCCTGCGGTATCGGATCTTCTTGTTCGAGTTCAATCATGCCTAGGGTGCCTCGACCCATGACTCTTTAAAGTTTTGGTGCGGTTAACAGGCCTCAGTGAAAACGATGTTCATGAACTAATTGCGTTCATCCGCTTTCAGCGATGCCTTAAGGGGAAACTCTGCGAAAGCGGCTGGATTGGGCTCAGCGGCGATTTCGCACAGCAACCCCGGCGTACGCTGGGTTGTTTCTTTCGGTCTGCAAGTATATCGATCGATGGGCCATGCGACGACCACTCGGTTCTCATTTTGACCGGGTAAAGCGCCTGACTGTGTGCTTTTTAGAGAATTTGCTATCTTGCCGGACCCGATCGGCTCTGTACTTCTCTCTATAAAGGGCAATTTTGATGCCCATGTCAGCGTTTTCCTGAGTGATGAAGTGTGCAGGCCGTCAAGCCTCAGCCAGCGTTGCTGAGGCTCAGCAATCCCAAGAGAAGCCCTTGTCATGCCCACTGTGTCCTCAAGTACCGTGCAGCCCTCGCGCCCGCTGACCCGCAGCGACTATAAGACCTTGTCGCTTTCTGCCCTGGGTGGAGCGCTGGAGTTCTACGATTTCATCATTTTCGTGTTTTTTGCCACCGTGGTCGGCAAGTTGTTTTTCCCTGCGGACATGCCGGAGTGGCTGCGATTGATGCAGACCTTCGGCATTTTTGCTGCCGGTTACCTGGCGCGCCCGCTGGGCGGCATCGTTATGGCGCACTTCGGCGACCTTTTGGGGCGCAAGAAAATGTTCACCCTGAGCATTTTCATGATGGCCGTACCGACCCTGATCATGGGCCTGTTGCCGACGTACGCGCAGATTGGCCTGTGGGCGCCGATCCTGCTGCTGTTGATGCGGGTTATTCAGGGGGCGGCGATTGGCGGTGAGGTGCCTGGCGCCTGGGTATTTGTGTCCGAACACGTGCCGCCGCGCAGCATTGGCTACGCATGCGGCACCCTGACCGCCGGCCTGACCTCGGGCATCTTGCTGGGTTCGCTGGTCGCCACCCTGATCAATAGCCTCTACAGCGCTGAGGAGCTGCTCGATTACGCATGGCGGATTCCGTTTTTGCTCGGCGGCGTATTTGGTTTGCTGTCTGTTTACCTGCGCCGCTGGCTGCATGAGACGCCGGTTTTCGCCGAGCTGCAGTTGCGCAAGGCGCTGGCCGAAGAGGTGCCGCTCAAGGCCGTGTTGCGCGACCATCGCGGGGCGATCCTGTTATCAATGCTGTTGACCTGGCTGCTGTCGGCCGGCGTCATCGTCGTGATCCTGATGACCCCAACGGTATTGCAGACGGTTTACGGTTTCTCCCCTGCGACGGCGCTGAAGGCCAATAGTCTGGCGATTGTCTGCCTGAGCCTGGGCTGTGTCGGCGCGGGTTCTCTGGCGGATCGCTTTGGCGCGGGCTGGGTGTTTATTCTCGGTTGCCTGGCATTGCTCGTCAGTTCATGGACGTTCTATCACAGCCTTTTGGCGCACCCCGACTGGCTGTTTCCGTTGTACGCCATCACTGGGCTGTTTGTCGGGGTCATCGGTGCGGTGCCGTTCGTCATGGTCCGGGCCTTTCCGGCAGCCGTGCGGTTCTCGGGGCTGTCGTTCTCGTACAACCTGGCCTACGCGATATTCGGCGGTCTGACACCGATGGTGGTGACCCTCATGCTCAAGACCAGTCCTATGGGGCCGGCCTGGTACGTGGCAATCCTCTGCGTCATGGGCATGCTGATTGGTGTTCATCTGTTGCGCAGGCAACGCTGAGTGTTGAATCGCCCGGCCTGCCGGGCGAATGCCGCTGCACCCTCCCTCCTGAACTGAAAGGCCATCATTGAAAATCGATGATGGCCTTTCATCTAATTGTCACATTGCTTTCATAGAGTGTTCATACGGCCCTTAGATACTTGGCGTCGATCCAATACCTATCCAATTTTGCTAGGAGCAAGGCATGAGACTTAAGCGATTGATGGCGGCCCTGACTTTCGTCGCCGCAGGCGTTGCCACCGCCACTGCGGTTGCTGCTGTTGACCCAGCTATTCCGGGCTACACCAAGACCACCGGTGTCTCGGGTAACCTGTCCAGTGTCGGCTCTGACACCCTGGCAAACTTGATGACCTTGTGGGCTGAGGCTTACAAAAAAGAATACCCAAGCGTGAACATCCAGATTCAAGCCGCCGGTTCGGCCACCGCGCCACCTGCGCTGACTGAGGGCACCTCGAACCTGGGCCCGATGAGCCGCAAAATGAAAGACACCGAATTGGCGGCTTTCGAACAGAAGTACGGCTACAAGCCAACTGCAATCCCGGTCGCGGTCGATGCCTTGGCTATTTTCGTACACAAAGACAACCCGATTCAGCACCTGACCATGGAACAAGTGGACGCGATTTTCTCCGCGACCCGTCTGTGTGGCGCCAAAGCCGAAGCCAAAACCTGGGGTGATGTCGGCGTGACCGGCGACCTGGCTGGCAAACCGATCCAACTGTTCGGTCGTAACTCGGTATCCGGCACTTACGGCTACTTCAAAGAAGAAGCCCTGTGCAAAGGCGACTTCCGCGCTAACGTTAACGAACAACCAGGTTCTGCTTCGGTTGTAAGCTCGATCAGCAGCTCGCTGAACGGCATCGGTTACTCAGGTATCGGCTACAAAACGTCCAGCGTGAAGACGGTTGCCCTGTCCAAGAAAGGCAGCACTGAATTCATCGAAGACAGCGAAGAAAACGCACTGAACGGCAAATACCCACTGTCGCGCTTCCTGTTCATCTACGTGAACAAAGCGCCGAACAAGCCTCTGGCACCGCTGGAAGCCGAGTTCGTGAAAATGGTCCTGTCTAAACAGGGTCAAGAAGTCGTGATCAAAGACGGCTACATCCCGTTGCCAGCCAAGGTTGCTGCCAAAGCACTGGCTGACCTGGGCTTGCAGGAAGGCGCTGCCAAGTAAGGATTGACGCGGGGCACGCGCTTTTTTGCCCCGATCTCAATCCCTGAGCGGGACCTGATTCAACGGGGTCCCGCTACTAATTTCGTAGTCCGCTGCCAGTACTTTTGGGCGGCGGATTTTTTGCGTCACTGCACTGTCATGTTTTTGTAATAAAGGACCGCTAGGGTGAGCGCATGAATGATCTGGCCAATTCCACCATGACTCAAAATTCCCCTCCCGAGCGAATTGACTTCAATACGCCCGAACTCAAGCGAAAGCGCCGTATACGCGCCTTTAAAGACCGTCTGACCCAGTGGTATGTACTGGTCGGTGGTCTGGCAGTGCTGGCCGCCATTACGCTGATTTTCTTCTATCTTGCTTACGTGGTCGCGCCCTTGTTCCAAGGTGCGAAACTGACCACCGAGAAGGCGCTCAATCCGGCCTGGATGCAGGATGCTGGCAAGCCGTTGATGTTTGCCATCGAAGAGCAGAACAAGGTTGGCCTGCGGGTTTCCGACAAGGGTGAGGCACTGTTCTTCCGCATCGACGACGGGACCGAGCTCAAGCATGTCGCCTTGCCGATTCCGGCGGGCACGACTGTGACGGCTATCGGTAAAGATCAGCCAGGCAGCCCGTTGATGGTGCTGGGTCTGTCCAACGGTCAGGCGCTGGTGTTCAAACACAACTACCTGATCACCTACCCGGACAACGTCAAGACCATCAGCCCGACCATCACGTATCCATTTGGTGAAGCGGCGCTGAGCCTGAACGAACAAGGCCAGGCCTTGGAGCACGTCAGCCTCAACGCCAGCGACAAATCCCTGATGGTAGCGGGTTCCACCGGCTCCCAATTGCATGTGCTCTCCCTGTCCCAGGAAGAAAACATGATGACCGGGGAGACCACCAGCGAGCTGACCCGCATCGAATTGCCGCACATGACCGAAGCGGTCAAGGCGATCTATATCGATCCGCGCCAACAGTGGCTGTACGTGATCAACGGTCGCGCTCAGGCCGACGTGTTCAGTTTGCGTGATCGCAGCCTCAATGGCCGCTACAAGCTGCTGGAAGACGGTAACGCTGAAGTCTCCGCCAGTACGCAATTGGTCGGCGGTGTGTCGTTGATTATCGGCAGCTCCACGGGCGGTCTGGCTCAGTGGTTCATGGCCCGCGATACCGACGGCGAGCTGCGCCTGGAGCACATCCGTGACTTCCAGATGGGCACCACGCCGATCGTACAGATCACCGGTGAAGAACGCCGTAAAGGCTTCGTCGCCCTCGACGCTTCCGGCAAGCTCGGGGTGTTCCATAGCACCGCGCATCGCACGCTGTTGGTCGATCAGGTGGCTCAGGGCCCAGGTGTCATGGGACTGTCGCCACGTGCTGACGAGATCATCGTCGAAGAGGGCGGCAAGCTGCTGCCTATGAGCCTGCGCAACCCGCACCCGGAAGTTTCGTGGAGCGCGCTGTGGAGCAAGGTCTGGTACGAAAATTACGACGGACCCAAGTACGTTTGGCAGTCCACCGCGTCGAGCACTGACTTCGAGCCCAAGCTGAGCCTTGCGCCATTGACCTACGGCACCTTGAAAGCGGCGTTCTACGCGATGCTGCTGGCGGCGCCCCTGGCGATTGCTGCTGCGATCTACACCGCTTACTTCATGGCCCCGGGCATGCGCCGCAAGGTCAAGCCGGTGATCGAGTTGATGGAAGCGATGCCGACCGTGATTCTCGGCTTTTTCGCTGGCCTGTTTCTGGCGCCGTATCTGGAAGGACATTTGCCGGGGATCTTCAGTCTGTTGCTGCTGACACCGATCGGCATTCTGTTGGCGGGCTTTATCTGGAGCCGCTTGCCGGAGTCATTCCGCCTGCGGGTGCCGGATGG
This sequence comes from Pseudomonas sp. UMAB-08, assembly GCF_900095225.1. GTDB lineage: Bacteria > Pseudomonadota > Gammaproteobacteria > Pseudomonadales > Pseudomonadaceae > Aquipseudomonas. The sequence goes on along the minus strand of NZ_LT607422.1, from coordinate 209,101 downwards.
ATGGGAAGCCGCAATCCTGATTCCTGTGGTGTTGCTGGTGGGCTGGTTGTCGCTGGGCATGAGCCCGTATATGGAAGCCTGGTTCTTCGGCGGCGACATGCGCATGTGGATCACCAACGACCTGGGCATCACCTACGATCAGCGCAACGCGCTGGTGGTCGGGCTGGCCATGGGTTTCGCCGTGATTCCGAACATCTACTCCATCGCTGAAGATGCCGTATTCAGTGTGCCGCGCGGTCTGACCCTGGGCTCGCTGGCCTTGGGTGCGACGCCGTGGCAGACCATGACGCGGGTGGTGATCCTCACCGCCAGCCCTGGCATCTTCTCGGCCTTGATGATCGGCATGGGCCGCGCTGTCGGCGAGACCATGATCGTGCTGATGGCCACCGGTAATACACCGATCATGGACATGAACCTGTTCGAAGGCATGCGTACGCTGGCGGCGAACGTCGCGGTTGAGATGCCGGAGTCCGAAGTCGGCGGCAGTCACTATAGGGTGCTGTTCCTGGCGGCGCTGGTGCTGCTGTTGTTCACCTTCGTGATGAACACGCTTGCGGAGCTGATTCGTCAGCGTCTGCGCAAGAAATATTCGTCTCTCTAAGGAAGGTAGAAGTCTGTGAAACAGAACTCCCTCAAGAGTTGGTTCAAGAGCGGTGCCCCCGGCGTCTGGATGAGCGCGGGCGCTGTGTCCATCGCGGTGATCATGACCCTGGGCTTGCTGACAGTGATCGCCGTCCGTGGCTTGGGCCACTTCTGGCCGGCTGATGTGGTGCGTGCGCAGTACAACGTGCCCAATCAGGCTAACCATGTATTGATCGGTGAAGTGGTGCAGGCCGAAGAAGTGCCTCGCGCTCGCCTCAAGGGTGCAGGCTTGCCCGTACCCGATGTCGGCCCGGAGTTCATGACTCGCGAGCTGTTCAAGGTCGGTAACCGTGATTCCAACCCAAGCGATTTCACCTGGGTTGTCGGCGAGTGGCTGACGGAACAGAGCACGCCTGCCGAGCTGATGACCCTGGAGCGTCGTGAATGGGGTAACTACTACGGCTATCTGGTCAATCTCAAGGAAGACGGCAAGGTCATCGCCGAAGGTGAAGCGGCCTGGCCGATGCTTCAAGAGCGAATCAAGCGCGTCGAAACCCTGGCCAGTGAGCTGAGCAAACTCGAGAAAAAAGACATCGGCGCCATCAACCATGGCATCGAGCGTCTGCGTCTGCACAAACGCAAACTGGAACTCGACGGCACGCTCGATGCTGCCGCTCAAGCGGACATGGATAGCGAGCGCGCCGAACTGGATGCTCGTTACCAGGCAATTGAAGGGCGACTGGGCTCGCTGCATGAGGCGTTCAATCGCGACAGCCTGACGGCCCGCGATGCCAACGGCAACGAAGTGGTGATCAGCGTCGGCAAAGTGGTTCACGCTTACCAACCGAATGCCATGGGCACCTTTACCAAGCTGGGTTTCTACTTCAAGAAACTGTGGGAGTTCCTCAGCGAAGACCCGCGTGAAGCCAACACCGAAGGCGGGATCTTCCCGGCGATTTTCGGCACCGTGATGATGACCCTGATCATGGCGATGATCGTCACCCCGTTCGGCGTCCTGGCTGCGGTGTACCTGCGAGAGTACGCACGGCAAGGCCCGGTCACCCGTTTGATCCGTATCGCAGTGAACAACCTGGCCGGGGTGCCGGCGATTGTGTACGGGGTATTCGGCCTGGGCTTCTTTGTTTACGTGCTCGGCGGTTCGGTGGACCGGTTGTTCTTTCCTGAAGCTTTGCCAGCACCGACCTTCGGCACGCCAGGCTTGCTCTGGGCGTCTCTGACCCTCGCACTGTTGGCCGTCCCCGTGGTGATCGTGGCCACGGAAGAAGGTCTGGCGCGTATTCCGCGTACCGTTCGCGAAGGTTCGTTGGCGCTCGGTGCAACCAAGGCTGAAACCTTATGGAAGATCGTGCTGCCCATGGCCAGCCCGGCGATGATGACCGGCATGATTCTGGCGGTCGCCCGTGCTGCTGGCGAAGTGGCGCCGTTGATGCTGGTGGGTGTCGTGAAACTGGCGCCGTCGCTGCCAGTGGACGGCAACTACCCGTACCTGCACCTTGACCAGAAGATCATGCACTTGGGCTTCCATATTTATGACGTCGGCTTCCAGAGCCCGAACGTCGAAGCCGCGCGGCCGCTGGTGTACGCCACGGCGCTGCTGCTGGTGCTGGTGATCGCCTTGCTCAACCTGTCTGCGGTGGCCATTCGTAACCACCTGCGCGAGAAGTACAAAGCGCTGGACAGCTGATTTGAAAAGCGCCGCCCACTCATGCGAGGAGGGCGGTTCGATGAAACGAATTGTTAGCGTATGGAGTAACCCTATGCAGCACGAAACCCATACCCACGGCATCAACATGTCCGCCCTGGGACGCGATAAGCAAGGCCTGAACCTGGCGAATGAAACCGTTGCACTCGAAGTGCCGGGTCTGAGCCTGTTCTACGGCGACAAGCAGGCGTTGTTCGACGTCAGCATGAACATCCCGAAACAACGCGTGACTGCCTTTATCGGCCCGTCCGGCTGCGGCAAGTCGACCCTGTTGCGCACGTTCAACCGCATGAACGACCTGGTTGACGGCTGCCGCGTGGAAGGCGCCATCAACCTGTACGGCCATGACATCTATCGCAAGGGCGAAGACGTGGCTGAACTGCGTCGCCGTGTCGGCATGGTGTTCCAGAAGCCTAACCCGTTCCCGAAAACCATCTATGAAAACGTGGTGTACGGCCTGCGTATTCAGGGCATCAACAAAAAACGTGTACTCGACGAAGCGGTCGAGTGGGCGCTCAAGGGTGCGGCACTGTGGGAGGAGGTCAAAGACCGCCTGCACGAGTCGGCACTGGGTCTGTCCGGTGGTCAGCAACAACGGTTGGTGATTGCACGTACTATCGCCGTGGAGCCGGAAGTCCTGCTGCTCGATGAGCCGTGCTCGGCACTCGATCCGATCTCGACGCTGAAAGTCGAAGAGCTGATCTACGAGCTGAAAGCCAAGTACACCATCGTCATCGTGACCCACAACATGCAACAGGCGGCGCGGGTCTCCGACTACACCGCCTTCATGTACATGGGCAAACTGGTCGAGTTCGGTGATACCGACACGCTGTTCACCAACCCGGCGAAAAAACAGACAGAAGACTACATCACCGGCCGTTACGGCTAGGGCCTGGCGGGTTGGCCCTGAAGTACTGCTGCGGTCTCGTAGTTAACTGGACGTTCCAAGGACAATAAGCATGATCGATAAAGACAGCCTTACTCATCACATCTCCCAGCAGTTCAATGCCGAACTCGAGGAGGTGCGCAGCCATCTACTGGCGATGGGTGGCCTGGTCGAGAAACAGGTCAACGATGCGGTGACCTCGTTGATCGAAGCCGACTCGGGCCTGGCCCAGCAGGTTCGTGACATCGACGACCAGATCAACCAGATGGAACGCAACATTGATGAAGAATGCCTGCGCATTCTTGCGCGTCGTCAGCCAGCGGCCTCCGACCTGCGTTTGATCATCAGCATCTCCAAGTCTGTGATCGATCTTGAGCGCATCGGTGATGAGTCCACCAAAATTGCCAAGCGCGCCATTCAGCTGTGTGAAGAAGGCGAATCGCCGCGTGGTTACGTTGAAGTGCGGCATATCGGCGATCAGGTGCGCAACATGGTCCGTGATGCACTTGATGCGTTCGCTCGCTTCGATGCCGATCTGGCGCTGTCCGTGGCCCAGTACGACAAGACCATCGATCGCGAATACAAAACCGCGCTGCGCGAGCTGGTCACGTACATGATGGAAGACCCGCGCTCTATCTCGCGGGTGTTGAGCGTGATTTGGGTGCTGCGTTCGCTGGAACGTATCGGCGACCATGCCCGTAATATTTCGGAGCTGGTTATCTACCTGGTGCGCGGTACCGACGTCCGCCATATGGGCCTCAAGCGCATGAAGGAAGAAGTGCAGGGCGTCAGCAGCGATAGCGCTAATGTTCTGGGCAAATCTGACGATAAATAAGACTGCCTGCAAAAAAACGCCCGGCTCATTGTCGGGCGTTTTCGTTACGGGCGTTGAACTCAAGCCGCCCGCGAACGAAAAGTCCTGGCGTCGTTAATCGGTTTGGCAATTGGCCATCAACCAGCGCTATGCTTGCCGGGATTTTAAAGGGAAAGATCAATGAGTAAAGTCAGTGTGCTGGTGGTGGACGACGCGCCGTTTATTCGCGATCTGGTGAAAAAAGGGTTACGTAACTACTTCCCCGGTATTCACATCGAAGACGCCGTCAACGGTCGCAAGGCTCAGGTGTTGCTGGAGCGTCAGACGTTCGACCTGGTGTTGTGCGACTGGGAAATGCCAGAGATGTCCGGGCTGGAACTGCTGACCTGGTGCCGTGGGCAGGACAACCTCAAAGCCCTGCCTTTCATCATGGTCACCAGCCGTGGCGACAAGGAGAACGTGGTCCAGGCGATTCAGGCTGGCGTCACCGACTTTATTGGCAAGCCGTTCACCAATGAGCAACTGCTGACCAAGGTCAAGAAGGCGCTGACTAAAGTCGGCAAGCTCGACACCCTGTTGGCCAGTGCGCCAACCAAGATGAACTCGGCATTTGCAAACGACTCTCTCAGCGCCCTTACCGGTGGCAAGACGGAAGTGGTCAGACCGACCGCTACGCCAGCTACCGGGCCCAAAGCGGCACCCTTGATCAATCCGGCGGCCAACGCCTCTGCACCTGCTGCTGCGTCAGCCCTTGGCGGTCGCGGTCAAGGCCAATTGCGGTTGCCCAGCGGTAACCAGCAATGCGTGATCAAGGCGCTGAGCCTCAAGGAAGCGCTGCTGGTGGTGCGTCGCGGTGAGGTCTTGCCGCAGGTACTCGACAGCGCCGTACTCGACCTGGAACAAGGCGAGAACGCCGAAGTCGCCCGTCTCAACGGCTACCTGCACGCCATCGTCGCCTACGAACCAAAACCGGACAGCGACTGGCTGCAACTGACCTTCCGCTTTGTCGACCAGGACGCGCAGAAGCTCGATTACGTGTCCCGTCTGATCGCCCGTGGCACGGCGCAAAAGCACTTCGTACCGGGGGGTTGATCCCTTGGCATCAGCGCCTCTGCAGGCTTGCCTGCGGAGGCGCTGATGCGGTTTGTCTGATTTCCCCGCCTCTTTGCTACTGATTGATACCGCCACCCCCAAACGGCGGCAAATCGCTGCTACGCTCTCCCTGCCTCCCACTACCCAGATATCAATCACGATGCTCGAGCGCTGCTTACTCCTGTGTGCTCTGTTGCTGACCGCGCAATCGGCGGCGGCGGTGACCATCTATAAATTCACCGATGCCAATGGCGTGGTCTCGTTTACTGACAGGCCGACGGCAGGTGCTACGGTGGTGGTGCCGCGCGAGCGGATCGTCGAGCACCTTGAAAAACAGGTGCACCTGAACATCAAAAAGGACAAGGGTGTGCACAGCCTGTTTGTGCGCAACGATACGTATGCGCCGGTCGAGGTAGCGCTGCAGGTCACGGCGCTGAAGAACGTGCTGGGCGTCACGGAGCAGACGATCCACCGTGTCATTCCCGCCCGCAGCGCGTTGCGTCTGGCCGTGCTCAGCCCTAGGCAAGCGGGCAAGGCGCTGAGTTACACGCCCAAGCTGCGCTACTCGTTGGGCGACCCTGGGCGGCAGCCTCAGGGTTACAGTTATCCGCTGCCTTGGCAGGGTGGCCCTTTTCGCCTGAGCCAGGGTCCCAATGGCGCCTTCAGCCACTTTGGTATTAAAAGCCGTTACGCGATGGACATCGCCATGCCCGAAGGCACGCCGATCATTGCCGCGCGGGCGGGAACGGTGGTTAAAACCGAGAATGGCCAATCGGGCCACGGCGCGGACCCTTCAGGCAATTTTGTCCGGATACTGCACGACGACGGCACCATGGGTGTCTATTTGCACCTGATGCGTGGTTCAGTGAGCGTCAAGGAAGGTCAGCACGTCGTTGTCGGCAGCGCGCTGGCGCGTTCCGGCAATACCGGCAACAGCAGCGGACCCCATCTACATTTCGTGGTGCAGCGCAACGGCGGGCTGGGGCTGGAGTCGATTCCCTATCGTTTCGCTGAGCGCGTCGACAGCCTGCCGAACTTTGCGGTGGGCGGGAACTGAGGCGGTCGGGATCACCCAGACCGCACAGTAGATTGCGCAGTTCGTCACGTGGGAACGAACAGGCCTTTCCAGGTCAATCCAGCTTGAGCACCTTGGCCAGGACGATTTTCGGCCCTTTCATCTTCTTGATGATGATGCGCAGGCCTTCGACCTCCAGCACTTCCTCTTCTTCAGGCACCCGCTTCAGGGTTTCGTAGATCAATCCGGCGAGTGTCTCCGCGTCGATGTGGTCCAGATCGATACCCAGCAGGCGCTCGATCTTGAACAACGGCGTATCGCCCCGTACCAGCAACTTGCCGGGTTGGTAGGCGAGAATGCCGCGTTCGGCCTTGCGGTGTTCGTCCTGGATATCGCCGACCAATACTTCCAGCACGTCTTCCATGGTCAGGTAACCGATGATTTTGCCGTCGGCCTCCTCAACCAGTGCGAAGTGCGCGCCACCCTTGCGGAACTGCTCCAGCAGGCGTGACAGCGGCATGTGTTTGGACACGCGCTCCAGCGGCCGGGTCAGCTCGGCGAGGTTGAACGACTCGGGGATATGGTCCAGCGCGGCCAGTTCCAGCAACAAGTCCTTGATGTGCAGCAGGCCGACGAATTCACCGCGCTCTGCATCGTAGACCGGGTAGCGGCTGAATTTGTGACGGCGGAACAGGGCCAGGATTTCCTTGAGCGGCGCATTGCAGTCCAGGGTCACCAGGTCTTCGCGGGAGTTGGCCCAGTCGACCACCTCCAGTTCGCCCATTTCGACGGCGGAGGCCAGCACGCGCATGCCTTGATCGCTCGGGTCCTGGCCTCGGCTCGAATGCAGAATCAGCTTCAGTTCTTCACGGCTGTACTGATGATCGTGATGCGGGCCGGGTTCGCCTTGGCCAGCGATGCGCAGGATGCCGTTGGCACTGGCGTTGAGCAGGTAGATCGCTGGGTACATGGTCCAATAGAACATATACAGCGGCACGGCCGTCCATAGCGACAGCAGCTCGGGCTTGCGGATCGCCCAGGATTTGGGGGCCAGCTCGCCGATAACGATGTGCAGATAAGAGATGATGAAAAACGCACTGAAGAAGGAGATGCCCTTGATCAATTCCTGCGACTGTACGCCGACCATGTCCAGCAGCGGTGCCAACAAGTGGGCAAACGCCGGCTCACCGACCCAGCCAAGGCCAAGGGAGGCGAGGGTGATACCCAACTGGCAAGCTGAAAGATAGGCGTCCAGCTGGCTGTGGACCGTGCGCAGGATATGACCGCGCCAGCCGTTTTTAACGGCGATGGATTCGACCTTGGTCGAACGCAGCTTGACCATAGCGAACTCGGCGGCAACGAAAAAGCCGTTGAGCAGAACCAGGACCATTGCAAAAAGAATCATGCCGAAATCGGCAAAAAGTGAAGCCAGGTTATAACTAGGGGAAGGGTCCATGGTGGAGTTTTAAAGGTTCCGTATTATCTAGGGGGCTGCCGCAGCCAAAGTGGCGGGCATAAGAGGGGCAATGTAGCGGCTACCGGCCAGCTTGCCTAGGGGTTTGCTCAGAGCTTGATCACTTGGGCAGGGGCAAAATGGCAGGTAAAACTGCTGCCTTTGCCCAGCACGCTGCTGATATCCAGCGTGCCGCGATGGCGTAACAACACGTGCTTGACGATGGCCAGGCCAAGCCCGGTGCCACCGGTATTGGAGGCTCGGCTGGAATCGACGCGGTAGAAACGCTCGGTCAGGCGCGGCAAATGCTTGGCCTCGATACCGGGGCCTGAATCCTGTACGCACAAGTGCGCACCTTGCTCGTCGCTCCACCAGCGGATGTGGATGGCGCCTTCGGCCGGGGTGTATTTCACCGCATTGAACACCAGATTGGAAAACGCACTGCGCAGCTCGGGCTCGCTGCCCTTGAGTCCGAGTGTGCTGTCGATTTCCAGGGTGATGCGCTGGTTGCGCTGCCCGGACAATGCCTGGGCGTCATTTTTGATGGTCTGCAACAGCGTTGATACGACGACCGGTTGGTTACCCGACGGGTAGTCGGTGGCTTCGAGTTTGGCCAGCAACAGCAAGTCATTGAGCAGGGTTTGCATGCGCGCGCCTTGCTGTTGCATCTGCTGCAGGGCACGAGCCCAGCGCGGGTTTATCTCTTCAACGTTATCGAGCAAGGTTTCCAGATAGCCACAGATCACCGTCAGTGGCGTGCGCAGCTCATGAGAGACGTTGGCGACGAAGTCTTTGCGCATCTGCTCGAGCTGATGAATGCGGGTCACATCGCGGACCAGCATCAGGTGTTCGTTGTTGCCATAGCGGGTGATGAGCAACTGCACGCGCACGCGATCATTGATCGGCGAGGGGATCTCCAGCGGCTCAAGGTAATTGTTCTGCTCGAAGTATTCTTTGAAGCGTGGATGACGCACCAGGTTGGTCACAGGCTGACCGCTGTCCTGCGGGGTTTTCAGGCCGAGCAGGGTTTCCGCCGCTCGGTTCCACCACTCCAGGTTGCCGTCGCTGTCGAGCATGATCACTGCGTCTTTGAGGGCCGCAGTGGACTCCTGAACGCGGTCGATCACCGCTTGCAACCGGCCGCGCACGCGTTGGTCGCGGCGTTGCAGCTGATAAATGCTGTCGAACACGTCGCCCCACAAACCGTACCCGTCAGGTGGTGGTTCGTCGGGTTTATGCTGGCGTAGCCACTGGTGCAGGCGCAGTAATTGTTTAAGTGTCCACGTCAGGTAAATCGCCAGCCCAATCGCCAGGCTCCAGCCGTAATAGCCGCTGATCAAACCGATCACCAGGCAGCCGGTCACCAATAGCAGCATGTGACGGATCAGGGTGCCATGCCAGTTTTGGTTCAATTAAAACGCATCCTTGTCGAGTGGGCGGTCAATCAGGCCTGTCAGCAGCCAACGCGCTAAAGACGCGCGGGATCAGCTCTTGGTAGAAAAACGGTAACCAGTGCCGCGAACAGTTTGAACCAGATTCTCGTAGGCGTCGCCGAGGGCTTTGCGCAGGCGTCGGATATGCACGTCTACGGTGCGCTCTTCGACATACACGTTGCCGCCCCACACCTGATCGAGCAATTGACCACGGGTGTAGGCACGCTCCTGGTGGGTCATGAAAAATTGCAGCAAACGGTATTCGGTCGGGCCCATTTCCGCGGGTTTGCCGTCGATGGTGACGCGGTGGCTGATCGGATCGAGTAACAGGCCGCCGACTTCAATCGGTGCTTCGACATCGCTCGGCCCGGCGCGGCGTAACACAGCCTTGAGGCGTGCGACCAGTTCGCGGGGTGAGAACGGTTTGGTGATGTAGTCGTCGGCGCCGACTTCCAGGCCCTGGATCTTGTTGTCCTCTTCACCCTTGGCGGTAAGCATGATGATCGGGATGTCCCCGGTCAGCTCGTCGCGCTTGAGCCTGCGGGCCAATTCGATGCCCGAAGTGCCAGGCAGCATCCAGTCGAGCAAAATCAGGTCCGGTTTGCGGTCAACGATGATGGCATGGGCTTGCTGGGAGTTTTCGGCTTCCATGCAATCGTAGCCGGCCATTTCCAACGCAACGGCGATCATTTCGCGAATAGGCGCTTCGTCGTCAACTATCAGAATGCTCCTGCCAGCCATGCTCGGTCCTCTTGTCATTTAACTGTCTTGAGCCGCATTAGATAACGGAATTATTGCAGTCGTGTGACAGCCTGGGGATGGCCAGTATGCCTGCGTATTTTGGGTCTAAGCTTAGAGCTCGCTCTTAAAACAAAAAGAGGATGCATCCAAATGACTAAAATCTCGAAAACCTTGCTTGGCGTGTTCACCGCGGCGGCCCTGGCTTCGTCCGGGATGGCGTTCGCTGCGGACCCTGCCATGGTCAAGAATGGAATGATGGTCGATCAGAAGGGGATGACGCTGTACACCTTCGACAAGGACGCTGACGGTAAGTCAATGTGCAATGGCTCGTGCGCTGAAAGCTGGCCACCCCTGATGGCGCCTGCCGATGGCAAGGCTGCTGGCGAGTGGACAATGATCAAGCGTGACGACGGCAAGATGCAGTGGGCCTACGACGGCAAACCGCTCTACACCTTCAAAATGGACAAAAAAGCGGGAGACATGATGGGCGACGGCAAAATGGACATGTGGCACGCCGCCAAGCATTAAGCGCCAGGCTGTTGCGTTAGCCGTCTGCTTGAATTCTGGCGGTTAACGCAGTGCATAATCGGCGACGATGCCGACAAAAATGGCCAGCCCCGCCCAATGGTTATGCAAAAACGCCTTGAAGCAGCGTTGCGGCTCACGATTGCGCGTGTACCAGAACTCCCAGACAAAGCACCCGGCGGCCACCAGCAGACCCAGGTGGAAGCACGTGCCCAGCTCAAAGCGTGATCCGGCCAGCAGCAGACAGCCCAGCGCCAGGCCCTGCAAACCCAGAATAATCACGCGGTCGGCGTCGCCGAACAGCACTGCCGTGGATTTGACCCCGATTTTCAGGTCGTCTTCGCGGTCGGTCATCGCGTAGTAGGTGTCGTAGCCCACAGTCCACAGCAGGTTAGCGATGTACAGCAACCAGGCCGCTGCTGGCAGGTCGCCGGTCTCGGCGGTGAACGCCATCGGCATGCCCCACGAAAACGCTGCACCCAGTACCACCTGCGGGTAGTAGGTGTAGCGCTTCATGAAGGGGTAGCACGCCGCCAGTGCCAGACCGCCGAACGACAGCCAGACGGTCAGCGAGTTGGTGAGCAACACCAGGAGAAAACTCAAGCCCACCAGCACCGCGAACAACACCAACGCTTCACGCGAGCTGACCTTGCCGCTGACCAGCGGGCGCTGCTCGGTACGTTTGACGTGGCCGTCGACTTTACGGTCGGCGAAGTCATTGATCACGCAACCGGCGGCACGCATCAGAATCACGCCGATCACGAAAATCAGCAGATTGCTCAAAGACGGCACGCCCTTGGCCGCGATCCACAGCGCCCACAGGGTCGGCCACAGCAGCAGGTAAATGCCGATGGGTTTGTCGACGCGGGTCAGCTGGATAAAGTCCCAGGCCCTTGGATTCAGGCGGTTCAGCGATTTAAGCAGGCTCAGGTACATCAATGACGCTCCGTAACAACGGGCCCGGCGACTTCAATCGCGTGCCACAGATTCGGCAGAAAGACCTCGGCCACCAACAGACTCAAGGCGCCACGGCTGAAACATGAGCGTCGGCCCCATAAGCCTTCGACAGCATCATCAGCGGGCAGCCACGCGGCAGGGTAGTGGCACACCTCGAGGGCGCCGCGTTCGAACGCCGCGTCGCAAAACAGCAGCTCGCCCAGTGACCGCGTGCCCAGCTCATCCATATTCAGCCCGCCTTCCAGCAGGGCGCTTTGTGCCGCGACGCTACGGGCAAAGACCCACTTCCGGGCATTGCCGCGCAAATACACCTCGCGCACCCAGCCAAGGCTTTGAACGGGCAAGTCCAGCGCTGCGCATTCGTCCGCGCGCAGGGTTTGCCAGCCCTCGAACAGCGGGGTCACGCTGAAACCATTGGCAGAGAGGCGAGTGAGACGGCGGGTCAGCGAGTCCTGATTGAATAGCCAATCGAGGGTTACAGGCTCGGGCAACTCCATCAGCTGATTTTGCTGGAGCCAGTCGGGGGCAACAAGAAGAAGGCGTTGGTGGGACACGGTGGGTAATTATTGGCAACAGTCGAAGCGGCGAGCTTAGCATGTTTGATTGCGGGGCCTGACCCCTGAGGACAGCCCTGTTGCGTCGATCGCGCTTGCATCTGGACGCCCCGATCAGTACAAAACGCCCTGAGCCTGGCGGCAATCGCGTTACCCATCGACCGCCTGGGCCAGGACAGCCTGAGAACCGAGAGTATTTACCGATGAAGAAGTGGCAGTGCATTGTGTGTGGCTTGATCTATAACGAGGCTGACGGCTGGCCGGACGACGGCATCGCGCCGGGAACCCGCTGGGAAGACGTGCCTGCGGACTGGCTGTGCCCGGACTGTGGTGTGGGCAAAATGGATTTTGAAATGATCGAAATCGGCTGATCTGCCGTTCGACCTTTTGCACCTCAATCAGGAGAACCGAATGAACGCACCTGTCGTAATCGTAGGCACCGGCCTGGCGGGCTACAACCTCGCCCGGGAATTTCGCAAGCTCGATGGCGAAACGCCGCTGCTGCTGATTACCGCGGATGACGGACGTTCCTACTCCAAGCCAATGCTCTCCACCGGCTTTGGGAAGAATAAGGAAGCCGATGGCTTGAGCATGGCCGAACCCGGCGCCATGGCTGAGCAATTGAAAGCCGAAGTGCGCACTCATACGCGTATCAGCGGCATCGATCCGGGGCACAAGCGCCTGTGGATTGGCGAAGAGGCCGTGTACTACCGCGACCTGATCCTCGCCTGGGGCGCTGAAACCGTGCGTGTCCCTGTAGAGGGTGATGCCAGTGACGCGATATTCCCGATCAACGATCTTGAGGATTACGCACGGTTTCGCGCTGCGGCCGCAGGCAAACATCGGGTGCTGCTGCTGGGCGCCGGTTTGATTGGTTGCGAGTTCGCCAACGACCTGATCATCGGTGGCTATGAAGTGGACCTGGTTGCGCCTTGTGAGCAAGTCATGCCGACGTTACTTCACCCGGCAGCCGCTGCTGCGGTGCAAGCAGGCCTGGAAGAGCTGGGTGCGCGTTTCCACCTGGGGCCGGTGCTGACGCGCCTGCTACGTACCGAGCAGGGGCTGGAGGCCCACCTTTCCGATGGAGAAGTGCTCCCGTGTGACGTGGTGGTCTCAGCCATTGGCTTGCGTCCGCGTGTCGATCTGGCCGCTGCAGCAGGATTGCAGACCGGTCGCGGGATTGTGGTCGATCGTCATTTGCAGACATCCCACGCCAATATCTTCGCGCTGGGCGACTGCGCGGAAGTCGATGGCTTGAATCTGCTCTACGTCATGCCGCTGATGAGCTGCGCGCGTGCACTGGCGCAAACCCTTGCCGGCAACCCGACTGCGGTCAGTTATGGCCCTATGCCGATCACCGTAAAAACCCCGGTGTGTCCATTGGTGGTTTCACCCGTACCGCGCGGCATGGAAGGGGTTTGGACCGTTGAAGGGCAGGGTGCCGATATCAAGGCCCTGTGCCGCGACGCCAGCGGCAACCTGCTGGGTTACGCCCTGACCGGCACCGCCGTTATGGAAAAAATGGCCCTGAACAAAGGTTTGCCGCCCCTCTTGGCGTAAATACGGGTCGTTCTGTCGGATAAGCCCCGTTTTTGTTTCTACAAACGTCGCGCACAGGCTGGCGCGGGCCCCGACGGCATGCCATCCTCATTCTCGTCTGCCGCATAGTAGAGCTGTTGCGGCGCCTTGGTCGCTGTTCGGGAAGAACAGCACGGACATAACAACAAAAAAACGTCAAAGAGGCTTTATATGCGTAAACCAGAACTCGCAGCCGCCATTGCTGAAAAAGCGGATCTCACTAAAGAACAAGCCAACAAGGTACTCAACGCAGTGCTTGAAGAGATCACCGGCGCACTGCATCGTAAAGACAGCGTCACCTTGGTGGGATTCGGCACCTTCTTGCAGCGTCACCGCGGTGCCCGCACCGGCAAAAACCCGCAAACCGGTGAGCCAGTCAAAATCAAGGCGAGCAACACCGTGGCCTTCAAACCTGGCAAATTTTTGAAAGACAGCGTTAATCCTTAATCTGCTCGACGCCTCAGCGGGAGGCGAGCAGCAGCAAAAAATGGGCATACCAATCGGGTTGGCAGGTTGGGTGCCTATTTTTTTGCATTGAAAAAGGTGGGGTGTGCTGACCTGAAATTGTCGAACAATCTGGTTCCAGTAGCGATCCTCGCCGATCGAGTAACATTTCACTACTGTTGCAGGTGCTGCAAACCGCTACACTGCGCCGCTGGCCGCTTTTGACCTGAGCGGCGTCCCCGTTGAGGCTGTGTGCATGAAATTTCGTTTTCTCCTGTGGATGCTCGGCCGAATGATGGCCAAAGCCAGCCGCAACAATCCCGCTTTTCAGAATCAATTGGCCGGTAAAGAATTGACCTTCCAGCTGCAGACGTTCGACGGCACGGTCGCGCGCCATTTCGTCGTGAGCGGCCAGCGCCTCATCAGCCGTCCAGGCGTGATCGCTGAGCCAGCGTTCTCGATTTCGTTCAAGGATGCTGCGTTCGGTTTCGCCACGATGCGGGCTAAAAACAAGCAATTGGCGTTTATGCAGGGGATTCAGGACAAGGACATCCATATCACGGGTAATCCGGGCCTGGTGATCTGGTTTCAGGGCTTGACCAAGTTCCTCAAGCCGAAGAAGAAAGCGGTCTGAGATCACCTGCAGGAGATGTTGCCCCGTCTTCGACATTGCGCTGTCGCGCAGCAAACGGGGTCTCTCCTGCAGGGTGTGACTGTTTAAGCGAATTGCGACGCCAGTTCGCGCAACAGTACTTCGGCTTCCAGTACCTTTTTCACCGACTCTTCGGCTTTTTCGCGCGGCAGACCCAAGCGTTCGAACAGTTCGTCCGGGATGTCCTCTTCCGGCCCTGAACCGATGCCGTTTTTACGCAGCAAGCGCACCGACAGGCACACCAGATTCGCGTACTCGCAATGAGCGCCAGCGTAGGACGGATCGTGCTGGAAGCGCAGCGCCGTGGCCAACTCCTCAGGCATATCCCAGTAGCGCATCAGCCAGGCACCGATCTGTTCGCGGCTGATGCCCAGCAAATGCTGCTCGACGTAGCTGTGGCACAGGTGCGGATTGACCTCCAGATGGCGGCAGATCAGCGAGAAATGCGGTGGGAAGACGTGGGCCAGCAGCAGGTAACCGAAGTTGTGCAGCAAACCGGCGAGGTACGTCAGACCGGCTTCCGGACGCTGTGCCCGAGGCATGGCGCGGGTCAGGCCTTCGATCACGGCCGCAGTGTAGATCGACTGCTGCCAGTAAGGCGTGGTGTGTTGCGGATGGTCCTTGGGCAGGCTCAGGGTTTTCCCAAGCGCCAGACCCAAGGCCAGGTTGATCACCAGGTCGAAGCCAAGCACGCGGACGATGGCGTCTTCCACCGAGCGGATCTTGCCGGGCGACGCGTAGTAAGGCGAAGCGGCCCAGCTGACCACCTGTGCCGCCAACGCCGGGTCGGTCTCGACCACGCCGGTGATGTCGTCAATCGTGGCGTTGGGATCGACCCGCAGCTTGATGATTTTTTGCGCGGTCTCGGCCAGCGGTGGAATTTCCAGCGTCTCTTCCAGACGTTGCTGAATGCGACGTGCGGTGAAGGCGTGCATCGCCTGGATGATTTCCTCGCGGTCATCGTCCGGGCGGTCAAGGTTGGGCCGGATCAAGCTCAATGGTTCGCCGAACGTTGCCGCGCTGGCTTTGCTCATCATGCCTTTGAAGGCCTCGCTGGAGATTTCCAGCAACAGGCCCGGTTCGCCGGAATTGATCAGCAGCGTCGGCTCTTCCAGCAATCGCTCTTCGTACAGGCACGGTGAGCCGTTCAGCGCAGGCAGGCCAGGCAGCATGCTCTGGTTGAATTTACCGAGCATGCGATCGAGGCGTTCTTGAGGAATGGCGGTCAGCGTGCGTCCAGTCAACTCGGCGAGACGGTTGAGGTCCAGCAGATGGCTCTGCGGAAACAGGACCAGCAGCGCGCCAACGGCGTCGCCGAGGAGTACGGCCTGGACTCTCTGCGAGGCAGGAAGGCTCGTGTCATCCATGACTTCCCGGTAGCTGACGGCTAATTTGCCGAACAGCGCCCGAATGACAGACGGAGCGGGCGGGGTTGCATCGGCGAAGGCAACTTCTGTCATGACTTGTATCCAGATTGTTACAATTTAGGGAGTATAACCAGCTTAGTTATCCGGCGTCGTTATCGACGCACACTCTTCATACCTGTCCATATTGCTGGCCATGACGCAGCCAGCGCTCCAGCAGTGGGCTTACATGTTGGGGCCAGCGTTCGAGCAAGGCTTGTGCGGCGTCCCTGACGGCTGGCAACAGGTCTGCGTCGCGCATCAGGTCGGCGACCTTGAATTGCAGCAAGCCAGTCTGCCGGGTGCCGAGCATTTCGCCAGGGCCGCGCAGTTCTAAATCTTTTTCAGCGATGACGAAACCATCATTGGTCTCGCGCATGATGCCCAGTCGTTGCCGACCAATCTGCGACAGGGGTGGATGATAGAGCAATACACAATGACTCGCGGCGCTGCCCCGTCCGACGCGCCCGCGCAACTGGTGCAATTGCGCCAGGCCCAGACGTTCGGGGTTTTCGATAATCATCAGGCTGGCATTGGGTACATCGACGCCAACCTCGATCACCGTGGTTGCCACCAACAGTTGCAAGGCGCCTTGTTTGAACTCGGCCATGACGGCGGCTTTTTCCGCGGGTTTCATGCGCCCGTGGATCAAGCCCACGCGCAACTCGCCCAAGGCGCTGGTCAACTCTTCGAATGAGGTTTCGGCGGCCTGGCAGGTGAGCTCTTCGGACTCTTCGATCAGGGTGCAGACCCAATAGGCCTGACGCCCTTCAGCGCAGGCCGCGCGAACGCGTTCGACGACTTCACCCCGGCGACTGTCGACCACCAGCACAGTATTGACCGGTGTGCGGCCCGGTGGGAGTTCGTCGAGGATCGAGGTGTCGAGGTCGGCGTAGGCGCTCATGGCCAGGGTGCGCGGGATGGGCGTTGCGGTCATGATCAGCTGATGCGGGCACATCAGACCGCCGACGCCCTTTTTGCGGAGGGCCAGACGCTGTTGCACGCCGAAGCGGTGCTGTTCATCGATGATGACCAGCGCCAGATTCTTGAACTGCACTTCGTCCTGAAACAGCGCATGGGTGCCCACTACCATGGGTGTACCGCCAGCAATTTGCTCCAGCGAGGCGACCCGGGCTTTGCCCTTGAGCTTGCCAGCCAGCCACGCGACATCAACGCCCAAGGGTTCGAGCCAGCGTTTGAAGTTGACGTAATGCTGTTCAGCCAGAATTTCGGTCGGCGCCATCAGCGCCACCTGATAACCCGCTTCCAGTGCCTGCAAGGCGGCCAGAGCCGCGACCACGGTTTTGCCCGCGCCGACATCGCCCTGAATCAGACGCAGCATGGGTTCTGGCTGGCTCAGGTCATAAGCGACTTCGTTGCCGACCCGTTGCTGCGCGCCAGTGGGTGCAAAACCAAGGTTGGCGAGGAACTGTGGTGGCAGCTTTGTGGCCTTGGGCAATGCCGGTGCGCGCTGCGACCGCAAGCTTTCACGCAGGCGCTGCTGCGACAGCTGATGGGTCAGCAACTCTTCGAATGCCAAGCGGTGCTGGGCCCAGTGATGGCCGAGGGCAAGCTCTTCCAGGTCGGCGTTCGCGGGCGGATGGTGCAAATAACGAATGGCTTCATCCAGCGGCGCCAGTTGATAGTCGCGGGCCAGCTCTTCAGGCAGCCAGTCAGGCAGACTTTTGGGGCCCAGCAGCGCCAGGCTTTGCTGGCACAGCTGGCGCAAACGCTGCTGAGTCAGGCCTTCGGTGGTTGGATAAATGGGCGTGAGGGTCTGTTCTACCGGGATGCGCTCATCGTCGGTCAGTGCGCGGTATTCCGGATGATAGATTTCCAGCCCGGACGCGCCGGGCCTGGCTTCACCGTAGCAGCGCAAATGGGTGCCGCGTTTCATTCCCTCCTTTTGCGCATTGCTGAAGTGATAAAAGCGCAGGCTGAGCGTGCCCGTGCCGTCGCCCAGGCGCACCAGCAGGCTGCGGCGCTTGCCCATGACCACATCGGCGCCGCTGACCACCCCTTCGATCACTGCGTCCTGGCCCGGACGCA
The DNA here is from genome assembly GCF_900095225.1 of Pseudomonas sp. UMAB-08. Taxonomy (GTDB): domain Bacteria; phylum Pseudomonadota; class Gammaproteobacteria; order Pseudomonadales; family Pseudomonadaceae; genus Aquipseudomonas. The sequence goes on along the minus strand of NZ_LT607422.1, from coordinate 191,200 downwards.
ACGCACCGATGGGCACGACGCGGGTCCGGTCCTGATAACGCAGGGGCAAGTGGAACAGGACGTCCTGAAGATTTTCGAGGCCTACCTTGGCCAGTTTCTCGGCCATGGCCGCGCCGACGCCTTTAAGCGCCGTGACGGAGACGTGGGACAACTCGCTCATGTTGCGACTTAGCTCGCTTCTACTTTAGGCCGGGTCACCGAGCACAGGCGCACGGAGTCGGCGAGAATCTCGATCGCCTTGGGCCGAGGGAAGCTCGCGCGCCAGGCGATCGCCACGGTGCGGAACGGCACCGGAGGGGTCAGCGGACGCACTTCGATGATGCCAGGAGCATAGTGATGGCTGTCGACGGCGGACATCGGCAAGATTGAGATGCCCAGGCCTGAAGCGACCATGTGCCGAATGGTTTCCAGCGAGCTGGATTCGACGGTGGTGTGCTTGGCGCCTTCGCTGCCTTTGGCCAGTGTCGGGCACGCTTCGAGTACCTGATCACGGAAACAGTGACCTTCGCCGAGCAGCAACAGGCTCTTGTCGTTCAGCGCAGCGGCGTCGATGGACTCTGTCTGGGTCCAGGGGTGGTCCGCAGGCATCAGTACGTAGAACGGCTCGTCGTACAGCGGCAAGGTGAGCACATCGGCTTCATTGAACGGCAGGGCAATGATAATCGCGTCCAACTCACCGTTGCGCAGTTTGTCGCGCAGGATATGGGTGAAGTTTTCTTCGATGTACAACGGCATTTGCGGGGCGACCCGGTGCAGTTGCGGAATCAGGTGCGGGAACAGGTACGGGCCAACGGTGTAGATCGCGCCGACTTTGAGCGGCGCGGTCAGCTGGTTCTTGCCGGCCTGGGCCAGTTCGCGGATGCCTTGAGCCTGTTCGAGCACTTTTTGCGCTTGAGCGACGATCCCTTCGCCGACCGGGGTCAGGCGAACGGCGCTCTTGCTGCGCTCGAAAATCAGCACGCCAAGTTCATCTTCCAGCTTTTTCACGCCCACGGAGAGGGTTGGCTGGCTGACGTGGCAGCGCTCGGCCGCGTGGCCGAAATGTTGCTCCTGGGCGAGCGTAACGATGTAGCGCAATTCTGTAAGGGTCATAGCGTGCGTCCATGAAGTAGCGACCCCAGCATAGCGGCTGCAATCGATAGACGCACGTTATCAGCTGTACTCCAGTCAATCAAAATTACGATTTCAGCGTTTATCCAGGGAATAAACGAAAGGGGCGAGTATTTCCACTGCGCCGTTAGTCAGTGCCTCAGCAGGTGGCTTGGGCAACGGTTGCGCACGTCGGATCATTTCCAGGGTGGCTCGGTCCAGCGCGGTGCTCCCGGAGTTGCCCGCCAGCGAAAAGGACAGGACCCGGCCTTCGGCATCGACGACAAAGCGCAGGCTGACCGTCCCTTGGGTGCCGCGACGGCGAGCGTCTTCGGGGTAGCGTTTGTACTTGGCCAGATGCTGCTGCAAGTCGGATTGCCAATTGCGCTTCGCATGACTGTCTGACGGTGTGCTGGATGGCTGCGGCGCTGCGGCGGCTTTTTCAGGTTTGGCGTCCGTCGGCGGCGTATCCACTGGTTTTTCCTCGGCCGGCTTTTCTTGCGGCGGCTCCGGTTTTTTCTGCGGTTTGGGCGGCTGTGGCTTGGCTTTTGGCTTGATAACCGGCTTGGGAATGGCGATTTCCGGCTTCGGCGCTTCAGCGAGCTTCGGCAGCGGCAGGGTTTCCACCGGCGTCGGTGGTTGCGGCGGCTGCAAGACCTTGGGCGGCGGTGGTGGTGCGGGCGCTGGCAACGGCGCCAGTTCGACCATCATCGCAGCAGGAGGCAGTTCGATTGCCTGGGGTGCCGACCAGCGCATCGCGACGATAATCGCGATGGCGTGAACGGCGAGCACCAACAACAGACTACCGCTATAGCGCGTCAGTTTTTGGCGCAGAGTCGTCATTTCTTACCAACCGTCTCGAGGCCCACGAGGCCGACTTTCAGGTAGCCAGCACCGCGCAAGGCGTTCATCACCTCCATCAGGTCGCCGTAGTCCACGCCCTTGTCGGCCTGGAAGAAAATCGTCGTGTCCTTCTTGCCCTTGGTCTTGGCGTCGAGCACTTGGCCAAGCTGTTCACGACTGATTTTTTCTTCGCCGAGGAACAGGCTCTGATCCGTCTTGACGCTGAGAAACAACGGTTTTTCGGGCCGAGCAACCGGCTTGGCGGTGGAGGCGGGGAGGTCGACTTTGATATCGACCGTCGCCAACGGTGCGGCCACCATGAAAATGATCAGCAGCACCAACATGACGTCGATAAACGGCGTGACGTTGATTTCGTGGTTCTCGACGAGATCGTCGCCACTGTTTTCGTTCAGATGCAGGCCCATGGTTTACCCCACTTTAACCACGTGAGGCTGCTGGCTACGCTCGGCCGGCAGGTGATCGAGGTCACGACTGACCAGCAGCAGGACGTGTGCCGAGGCATCGGAAACCTGGGCTTTATACCCCGCGATGGAGCGGGCGAAAACGTTGTAGATCACCACGGCCGGAATCGCGGCAACCAGCCCAAGCGCGGTAGCCAGCAGGGCTTCGGCAATACCGGGGGCGACCACGGCAAGGTTGGTAGTCTGGGTTTTGGCGATGCCGATGAAGCTGTTCATGATGCCCCATACGGTGCCGAAGAGGCCGACGAAGGGCGCGGTGGAACCGATGGTCGCGAGCACGCCGGTGCCGTTGCTCATGTTGCGGCCACAGGCTGCAACCAGGCGTTCCAGACGGAAGCTGACCCGCTCCTTGATGCCTTCGCGCTCACGGCTGTTGGCCGACAGGCGCATTTCTTCGAGGGCGTCATGCACTAACAGGTGGGCCAGCGTGCCTTCTTTACTGGCGCTGTCGCTGGCTTCCTTGAGGGTACGGGCCTTTTTCAGGTTGACGATTTCGCCGCGCAGACGACGCTTGGCGCCCAACAACTCAAAGCCTTTGGCGATCCAGATTGTCCAGGTGATGATCGAGGCGATGGCCAGACCGATCAGGACGATTTTCACGATGATGTCGGCATGCTGGTACATGCCCCAAGGCGACAGGTCGTTGGCCATACCGAGGCTGTTGTCATCGACAACGGCTGCGCCTTCATTTTGCTCGACAACCGGAGTGGCGTCGGCGGGGACTGCGGCAGGGGCGACAGCGCCATTGGCGGGTGCGGCAGCGACAGCCTGGACGGCGGGCGAAGCAGCGGCGACCGGTTCATTGGCAAAAGCGCCGGGAGCCAGCATCAGGCTGAGCATCAACGCAGCAATGCCGCGCCATGCGCGCGGCAGGCTGGCAGGCTTGGTGGGCGAAGCGGGGGATTGAATACGTGTCATGCTGGCCTGACCTGAGAGAAAAAAGGGGGCTTCGTTCTGCCACTTCGCGCCAGGCATATGACCGGAAGGGCAGAGCAAACGGGCCCGCATTATTGCAAATAATTCTTGTTAACAACAAGTGGTGCAGTATCTTTTCCCTGTTGGCGGTAGGTTTCTGATTAAATTCAGACGCCATTTTCGGCTGTTTACCGCGCCGTTGTCGCACGTTTATTGTGGAGCTCCGACATGTCTGCCCCGTCTGTTTTGATTGCTGGTTGTGGTGATGTTGGAAGCCGTCTCGCCAGCCAGTTGCTTGCTCAGGGCTGGACCGTGTATGGCTTGCGCCGGTCTGTTGCGCGCCTGCCTGCCGGGGTAACGGGCATTGCAGGTGACCTGTTCGATGCTAATTGCCCAAACGCCTGGCCGACCTCGCCGATTGATTACCTGGTCTACAGTGCTGCGGCGACCGATCATGACGAGGCCGGTTACCGGGCAGCGTATGTGGATGGCCTGCGCAATGTATTGAGCTGGCTCAAGCAACACGGGCAGAAGCCCAAGCGTCTGGTGTTCGTGTCCAGCAGCAGTGTGTATGGGCAACAACAGGGAGAGTGGGTCGATGAGTCATCGGCTACCCAGGCGACGGGTTATTCCAGTCGGCTGATGCTCGAGGCCGAGCACCTGGCGTTGCACAGTGGCATCCCCGCCAGCGTGGTACGCCTGACAGGTATCTATGGGCCGGGCCGCGAATGGCTGCTGACGCAAGTTCGTCAGGGTTATCGCGTCGTGGTCGAGCCGCCTTTATATGGCAATCGCATTCACGTCGACGATGCCGCAGGGCTATTGGCGTATCTGGTGCAAGCGGATGCCCGTGGCGTGGCGCTGGATGAGTGCTATATCGGCGTCGATGATGCACCCGCGCCCTTGGCCGAGGTGGTTGCCTGGCTGCGTGAGTACTTGGGGGTTACCCAGTGGTCGGCTGAGGCCAGCGTGCGCCGCGCCGGTAGCAAGCGTTGCAGCAATGCCAGGGCCAGGGCCTTGGGCTGGGTGCCGCGTTATGCGAGTTATCGCGAGGGGTATGCAGCGATTCTTGAAGGGCAGAAATAAAGGGCTGAACCCTGTATTGCCTGACAAGCTTGTATCGCGAATGCCTCCGCTCTCACAGTGGGAGCGGAGGGCATGTCGCGTGGCTTCAGTTCCGCTCGAGCAACCAGTGACGTGCACCAGGGCGCAGGTCTGGCATTTCGTCGGCTTTGGCCTGATTGACGGCCTGGAGTATTTCCATCTGCTTGTCTTTGCGGACAAAAATCCAGGCGTTGCCTTGCTGGGCTTTTTCCAGCCAGAGGCTGTCGTGTTCGCCGCTCATGGCTGCGCAATCACCGGCCAGGCATAGCGCGTAACGGTCATTGCCCGGCAAGCCGATAATGCTGCCATCAGGCTGGAACTGAACGACGCCGCCCGTGCCTTCGCCGTCGACAATTTTCCATTTACCGCCCATGTAGGCGCTGTACAGGGCTTTCTCGAAACTGCTGCCCGGCGGTGCGTCGGCAGGTGCGGGATTTTCGGGCTGCACGAAGCGTTGTTCCGGGCTCGTGTCGCTGACGCCTTGAACCAGTTCGTCGCCCTTGAGGCTCAGGTCTTCGAAGAAGTTACCGTAGAAATCGACGTGCCATTTGCCATCGGCGGCGCTGACGATTTTGCCTTCACTCAGCTCGAAGCCGTTAGAGAAGGCAGCCTGCTTGGCTTTGGTGTCGACGTGCCATTCCAGGTTAGGCCCGTTAGCGAGCAGCGCCTGGCGCAGATTTCCACCCTTGGAGGCGGCATCGATAGCGGTTTGGTTGATCCAGATGCCGTCAGGGTTACGGTCGGCGTGGCTGGCACAGCCGCTCAATAGCGTGGCGAGCAGCGAGAGGGCAAGCGCAAAGCGCATAGCGGATTCCTTCCTTTGCAGGGTGGGCGGAACGGCCAGCGCTCCGCCGGGGGGGGGTTATTCAATAACGAGGATGGCGTCCATTTCGACCTGCGAGCCTTTTGGCAGCGCAGCAACACCGATGGCGGCGCGGGCCGGGTAAGGCTGGTCGAAGTATTTGCCCATGATCTCGTTGACCTTGGCGAAGTGGCTCAGGTCAGTCAGGAAGATGTTCAGTTTGACGATGTCCTTGAACGAACCGCCGGCTGCCTCAGCCACGGCTTTCAGGTTTTCGAACACCTGAACGGTCTGGGCTTCGAAGCCTTCGACCAGTTCCATGGTTTTCGGGTCCAGCGGGATCTGCCCGGACATGTAGACGGTATTGCCAGCTTTGATCGCCTGAGAGTAAGTGCCGATGGCTGCAGGTGCTTTGTCGCTGGTGATAACGGTCTTGGTCATGAAGAACTCCTGATGAAGTGGTTGGCTACGCGCGCATGCGGGTGATGCGGATGACCCCTGTCAGGGCGCGCAGTTTTCTGATCACGCGGGCCAGGTGCACACGGTCGTGCACGCTGACTACCAGTTGGACCACGCTGATGCGACCATCGCGCTCGTCCATGCTGATTTTTTCGATATTGCCGTCTGCGGCATTCACGCTGCTGGCCAGCAGGGCGATAAGGCCGCGCTGATGTTCCAGCTCGACGCGCAGTTCGACGTTGAATTCGCCCGTCACATCCTTGGCCCAGGACAGCTGGATGCATTTTTCCGGGTTGTGGCGGATTTCACTGATGTTGCGGCAGTTGTCCAGGTGCACAACCATGCCTTTGCCCGCGGACAGATGGCCGACAATCGGGTCGCCCGGGATCGGCGTGCAGCACTTGGCGTAGCTGAGGACCAACCCTTCGGTGCCGCGAATCGCCAATGGACCTTCGGAGCTTGGCAGTTGCTCTGCTTCGCTGGTCAGCAAGCGACGGGCGACGACGTAGGCCATGCGGTTGCCCAGGCCAATGTCTTCGAGCAGGTCTTCGATGACCTCCACGCGGTACTCGGTAAGGATCATTTGCACGCGGTCGGCCGGAATTTTCTCCAGGGTGCTGTTGAAGCCGTTGAGCACCTTGTTCAGCAGGCGTTCGCCCAGGCTGATGGATTCAGAGCGGCGTTGCAGCTTGAGGGCATGGCGAATATGCGTGCGAGCTTTACCGGTGACCACGAAATTCAGCCACGCCGGGTTCGGACGCGCACCTGGCGCACTGACGATCTCAACCGTCGAGCCACTTTGCAACGGCTCGGAGAGCGGTGCCAGGCGACGATTGATCCGACAGGCTATGCAGCTGTTGCCGACATCGGTGTGGACTGCGTAAGCGAAATCGACCGCCGTGGAGCCTTTGGGCAGCTCCATGATCCGGCCTTTGGGCGTGAACACGTAGACCTCGTCCGGGAACAGGTCGATCTTCACGCTTTCGATGAATTCCAGCGAGTTGCCAGCACGCTGCTGCATTTCCAGCACGCCTTTGACCCACTGGCGAGCACGGGCATGCGTGCCTTGTTGCTGCTCGTCGCCGTTGGATTTGTACAGCCAATGCGCCGCGATCCCGTTGTTCGCCATCTCTTCCATTTCGCGGGTGCGGATCTGGATTTCGATGGGAACGCCGTGCATGCCGAACAGCGTCGTATGCAGGGACTGGTAGCCGTTGGCCTTGGGAATCGCGATGTAATCCTTGAAGCGACCGGGCAGCGGTTTGTACAAATTATGCACAGCACCCAGCACGCGGTAGCAGGTGTCGACTTTGTCGACGATGATGCGGAACGCGTAAACGTCCATGATTTCGTTGAAGGCCCGGCGTTTGCCGCGCATCTTCTTGTAGATGCCGTACAGGTGTTTCTGCCGACCGCTGACTTCGCCTTCGATACCGTCCACGGCCAGGCAATGGCTCAGGGACTCTTCGATCTTGTTGACCAGCTCTTTACGATTGCCCCGTGCCCGTTTGACCGCCTGGCCAATGCGTGAGGAGCGCATTGGGTACATGGCCTTGAACCCGAGGTCTTCGAACTCGATGCGAATGCTGTGCATGCCCAGGCGATTGGCGATGGGCGCATAGATTTCCAGGGTTTCCTTGGCGATCCGCCGACGCTTTTCTCCGGACAGGACTTCCAGCGTGCGCATGTTGTGCAGCCGGTCAGCCAGCTTGACCAGGATCACGCGGATATCGCGCGCCATGGCCATGGCCATTTTCTGGAAGTTTTCAGCTTGCGCCTCGGCCTTGGTCTCGAAGTTCATCTGAGTCAGCTTGCTGACCCCATCGACCAGTTCGGCCACGGTTTCGCCGAACTGCGCACAGAGCGCTTCCTTGGCAATTCCGGTGTCTTCAATCACGTCATGCAGCATGGCCGCCATCAGGCTTTGATGGTCCATGTGCATGTCGGCAAGGATATTCGCGACCGCTAGAGGGTGCGTGACGTACGCTTCACCGCTACGACGGCGTTGGCCATCGTGGGCTTGTTCGGCGTAGAAATACGCTCGGCGGACCAGATTGACCTGGTCTTTACCGAGGTAGGCCGACAGACGATCGGCGAGGGCGTCTATGCTCGGCAAGGTGTTACCCCCTGCCGATGGCTTTTGCCCTGTGCCGTACTACGTCGACCAGGCATAGACTTAGACGGCCTCGTTGGACTCGTCCTCGAAATTACCGAACAACGGCTCATCTTCAACGATTTCAGCTTCTGCAATGACTGCGTAATCCATCAGGCCCGCTGCGATTTCACGCAGAGCCATAACGGTAGGCTTGTCGTTTTCCCAAGGCAGCTTCGGTTCTTTACCGCCGGTCGCCAATTGACGAGCACGCTTGGTAGAGAGCATGACCAGCTCAAAGCGATTAACGACGTGGTCTAGGCAGTCTTCAACGGTCACGCGGGCCATGGGTATTCCTCGTAGCAAATGCAGTATGCGCGGTGCCCGGATGGGCGAGCGGACTGAACAGTTTAAAAAAACACCAGCGTTTAGGGAAGCGCTGATTTTTCAGGGGCACCCCAATACGTTGCTTACGCACGTTTAAAATGCCCGAAAACGGTCTTTCAGGCCAGCAGTTGACGAAGCAAATCGCTGAAACGCTGCTGTTGTGGTTTCTGCTTTAACTGGTTGGCGCGGAAGATGGCTTTAAGGTCTTCCAGGGCGGTGGCGAAGTCATCGTTGATCACAATGAAATCGTATTCCACATAATGGCTCATCTCGCTGACGGCTTCACGCATGCGCCCTTCGATGATCTCGTCGCTGTCCTGGCCGCGGTTGGTCAGACGTTGACGCAACGCTTGCTGGGTCGGCGGCAGGATGAAAATCGAGCGCGCATCCGGCAGCAATTTGCGGACTTGTTCAGCCCCTTGCCAGTCGATTTCCAGAATCAGGTCATGGCCTTCATCAAGCGTTTGTTGCAGGCGGCTCTGCGAGGTGCCGTACATATTGCCGAAGACTTCGGCCTGTTCGAGAAAATCGCCGTGCTCGATCATCCGCACGAACTCGGCGCGGTCGACGAAGTGATAGTTCACCCCGTCGACTTCGCCCGGACGCATGGCGCGCGTGGTGTGCGAGACCGAAACGCGGATCAGCGGCTGGGCGTCGATCAGGGCTTTGACCAGGCTGGTTTTGCCCGCGCCAGAGGGTGCAGAAACGATATAAAGGGTGCCGGTACTGTGGGTCATGTTGGGGTAGCCTTACTCAATATTCTGCACTTGTTCACGCATCTGCTCGATCAACACCTTGAGGTTGACCGCCGCTTGAGTGCTGCGCGGGTCGAAGGCTTTGGAGCCCAATGTATTGGCTTCGCGGTTGAGTTCCTGCATCAGGAAGTCCAGGCGCCGACCTGCTTGTCCGCCGGTCTTGAGGACGCGACGCACCTCAGTGACGTGGGTGCTGAGACGGTCCAGTTCTTCGGCGACGTCACTTTTCTGCGCGAGCAGGACCATTTCCTGTTCCAGGCGCTGAGGATCAAGCTCGGCCTTCATGTCGGCAAAGCGATCCATTACCTTTTGGCGCTGGGTCGCGAGCATCTGCGGCACCAATGTGCGCAGGGTCGCGACTTCTTCGTTGATCGACACCAACCGTTCGTCTAGAAGTTTGGCCAGGTCGGCGCCTTCACGGCCGCGACCGGCTTTCAGCTCGCTTAACGCCTCGCTGAACAGGGCCAGTGCATCGTTATTGAGCGCCTGCGGGTCGCTGGCATCGGCCACCAACACGCCAGGCCAGGCGAGTACTTCCAGCGGATTCAGCGGAGCAGGTTGTTTGATCAGGCTGGCCACGGTCTCTGCTGCAGCGATCAATTGTGCGGCGCGATCGAGATCAACCTGCAGAGGTTTGCCGGCGGTTTCTTCGGTGAAACGCAAAGTGCACTCCACCTTGCCGCGCGACAAGCCCTGACGCAGAGCTTCGCGGACCGCGCCTTCCAGGTCGCGAAAGGACTCTGGCAAGCGCAGGTGCGGCTCAAGATAACGATGATTGACCGAGCGCAGTTCCCAGCTCAGCGTGCCTTGGGTGCCGGCCCGTTCTACTCGGGCGAAGGCCGTCATGCTGTGCACCATGGGAAATACCTCGTGGGTTCAGGCGGTGAAAGGCTGTCGTGGGCGCAGGACTGCCCCAATAAATGTCACAAATAGCCGACAGGCTTCGAAGGCGCAGGATTGTAGCGCAGTGCAGTGCATGCTCCCAAACTGGCGACACCCTACGGTGTTGCCGAACGTCGCTCTTGTGTCGGTTGCAATGCTGTTGGCGGCTTCGAATCGGCCCGGCAACTTTATTAGAGGTGCCCAGCTCGGGTTGTGACCTCTATAATGCCCGGCAGTTTTCCGTCTCAGTACAGGTATTCCCAAATGAAACGTCCAAGTGGCCGCGCTGCCGATCAGCTCCGCTCGATCCGCATCACCCGCAACTACACCAAACACGCCGAGGGTTCTGTACTGGTCGAGTTTGGTGACACCAAAGTGATTTGCACGGTCAGCGTCGAGAGCGGCGTGCCGCGCTTCCTTAAAGGTCAGGGCCAAGGCTGGCTGACGGCTGAATACGGCATGCTGCCGCGCGCCACTGGCGATCGCAACCAGCGTGAAGCGAGCCGTGGCAAGCAAGGCGGGCGTACCCTGGAGATTCAACGTTTGATCGGCCGCTCCCTGCGCGCAGCGTTAGACATGTCCAAGCTGGGCGAAGTGACACTGTATGTCGATTGCGATGTGATCCAGGCCGATGGCGGTACACGTACCGCGTCCATCACCGGCGCCATGGTTGCGTTGGTCGATGCGTTGAAAGTCATCAAGAAGCGTGGCGGCCTCAAAGGCGGCGATCCACTCAAGCAGATGATTGCTGCGGTGTCGGTGGGTATGTATCAGGGCGAGCCCGTGCTCGACCTCGACTATCTGGAAGACTCCGCTGCCGAGACCGACCTCAACGTGGTGATGACCAGCGCTGGTGGCTTTATCGAAGTTCAGGGTACCGCTGAAGGCGCGCCGTTCCAGCCGGAAGAGCTGAACGCGATGCTGGCATTGGCGAACATCGGCATGGCCGAACTGTTCGAGCTGCAACGTGCTGCACTGGCCGACTGATCGGCCCGGGTATAGATTCAGTCATCACACCTGCTAAGGATAAGCATCATGAGTGAGAGCCAGCTTCCACTACCGACCCCCAGTGCTGAGGTTCGTCAATGGGCGATGCTCTGTCACTTTGCGGCGTTTTTCGGACTGATCTTCCCTTTCGGCAATCTGCTGGGACCATTGATTCTCTGGCAGATCAAGAAAGAGACCGATCCTTTCATTGATGCCCAAGGCAAGGAAGCTCTGAATTTTCAGATCACCGTGGCGATTGCCGCGATGATCTGCTTCCTGTTGATGGTCGTGATTATCGGCTTCCCGCTGTTGGTTCTGGTCGGCGTCGGCGCGCTGGTGTTGACCATTATCGGTGGGGTCAAGGCCAACGACGGGATTGCCTATCGCTATCCGTTTACCTGGCGCTTGATCAAGTAACGCAAGACTTTGCAGCCACGAAAAAGCCGACACGAAGTCGGCTTTTTTGTGGGCGGCGGGACGTCAGATGGTCAACGTCCAATCGTAATCCACGATCAATGGAGCGTGTTGCGAGAAGCGTGGCTGACGTGGCAGACGAGCGCTGCGTACGAAGCGGCGCAGACCCGGGGTCAGCAGTTGGTAGTCGAAGCGCCAACCGAGGTTGAGCATTTCGGCTTGCTCGTTATCCGGCCACCAGCTGTACTGATCGCCTTCACGGCTGACTTCACGCAGGGCATCGACATAGCCCATGGTGCCGACAATCTCGTCCATCCATGCGCGTTCTGGCGCAAGAAAGCCTGGAGATTGCTGGCTGTCACGCCAGTTTTTGATATCGAGCTTCTGTTGCGCGACGTACAGCGAGCCGCAATAGATATATTCACGACGCTTGCGTCGTTGCTTATCCAGGTAGCGCGCGAAGTCGTCCATAAGCTTGAACTTCTGGTTCAAGTCTTCGTCGCCGTTCATTCCCGAAGGAAGCAGCAAGGTCGCAATACTGACCTTGTCGAAATCCGCTTGCAGATAGCGCCCGTAACGGTCGGCTGTTTCGAAGCCAAGTCCGCTGATAACAGCCTTTGGTTGCAACCGCGAGTAGAGCGCCACACCGCCTTGGGCAGGGACTTCAGCTTCGCAGGCATAAAGGAAGTAGCCATCCAGTTGGAAGGCTGGGTCGTCCAGTTCAAAGGCAGAGGCGCGGGTGTCCTGTAGGCAGATGACGTCAGCATTCTGGGCTTGCAGCCAACTGAGCAAACCACGCTCGACTGCAGCCTGAATGCCATTTACGTTCACACTGATGATCCGCATAAATGGCCCCAAAAATCACGTGCGTGTATGATACCCGAGCTCTACCTAATTAGCTAAATCCGTGGTATTTGGGGCTTTTTTCATGCAGGCATATCAGCGCGACTTCATTCGTTTTGCCATCGATCGCGGTGTTCTGCGCTTCGGTGAGTTCACTTTGAAGTCTGGACGGACCAGTCCATATTTCTTCAATGCCGGCCTGTTCAACAGTGGTTCTGCCCTGGCTCAGCTCGGTCGTTTCTACGCCCAGGCGGTGGTTGAGAGCGGCATTTCTTTCGATGTTCTGTTCGGCCCGGCCTACAAGGGTATTCCCCTGGCGGCCACGACGGCCGTGGCTTTGGCTGAACATCATCAACTGGATCTGCCGTGGTGCTTCAATCGCAAGGAAGCCAAGGCTCACGGCGAAGGCGGAAGCCTGGTCGGCGCGCCACTGGAAGGTAATGTGTTGATCATCGACGACGTGATCACTGCCGGTACGGCCATTCGTGAGGTCATGCAGATCATCAAGGACCAGGGCGCGAAGGCGGCCGGTGTGCTGATCGCCCTGAATCGTCAGGAACGCGGCAACGGCGAGCTGTCGGCGATTCAGGAGGTCGAACGTGACTTCGGTATCCCGGTGATCAGCATCGTGTCCTTGAATCAGGTCCTGCAATTTTTGGCCGATGACCCGCAACTCAAGCATTATTTGCCTGCGGTCGAGGCTTATCGGGCGCAGTACGGAATTTGAGGATGCTGCATTTATGCTCAAACTGAGCACCGTTGGGCTGCTATTGGCGTTGAATGTGATGACTGTACAGGCTGCGGATAAAACGCCTGTGTTGCTCTATCGCTACGTCGACAACAAGGGTGGGATCGTTCTCGACCGTCAAGGTGTGCCGCCAGAGTATGTCGGCAAGGGTTACCAGGTGCTCAATGAGCGGGGCCGGGTGATACAGGTCGTGCCGCCAGCCCCCACGGCGGAGGAAATCCAGCGTCAGCAGGCCGACAAGGCCAAGGCCGACGCCAATGCGCAACTGCTGCATTTGTACAGCAGCGTGAGCGATGTCGACCGGGCCAAGACCCGTAAGCTCGCCGAGCTGGATGCCTTGATTGCTGTGGCACAGGGCAACCTGCAAGGCTTGATCTCTCAGCAGAGCACGCTTCAGGGCCAGGCTGCGGCCCAGGAACGGGCCGGGCGTGTTGTGCCGCAGCCGCTACTCGATCAGATGAACAGCCTGCGTGACGATCAGCAAAGCCTGAGGGCTGAAGTCGAGCGTTATCAGGATTCGCGCAAACAGGCTGAGGCCGATTTTGCGATTGATAGAGTGCGGGTTCAGCAGTTGCAGCACTGACAGACTCCCGAAAAAAAAGGCCCCGCCCGGTGTGAACCGGACGGGGCCTTTCAGTTGCGCGGCTTATCGATCAATCAATGGCGCTTGCGATTGGTGATCTGAGTGCCGACGCCGCTGTCGGTGAAGATCTCCAGCAGCACGGCATTGGGCACGCGTCCGTCGATGATGTGTGAGCTGTTGACCCCGCCCTGAACCGCTTCCAGTGCGCACCGGATCTTGGGCAGCATGCCGCCGTAGATGGTGCCGTCGGCGATCAAGCCATCGACTTGTTCGGTGGTCAGCCCGGTCAGGACTTCGCCTTGTTTATTCATCAAGCCAGCGATGTTGGTCAGCAAAATCAGTTTTTCGGCCTTGAGGGCTTCCGCGACTTTGCCTGCAACCAGGTCGGCGTTGATGTTGTACGACTCACCATTAGGGCCGACGCCGATAGGCGCGATGACCGGAATAAAGTCGCCTTTGACCAGCATGTTCAGCAGGTCGGTGTTAACCCCGACCACTTCACCGACCTGGCCGATATCAATGATTTCCGGCTTGGTCATGTCTGGCGTCTGCCGGGTGACCGTGAGCTTTCGCGCGCGGATCAGTTCAGCGTCCTTGCCGGTCAAGCCAATGGCGCTGCCGCCGTGGCGGTTGATCAGGTTGACGATGTCCTTGTTGACCTGGCCGCCCAGGACCATTTCCACCACGTCCATGGTTTGTGCGTCAGTGACGCGCATGCCGTCGATGAAGTGGCTTTCGATGGACAGACGCTTGAGCAGGTCGCCGATTTGCGGACCCCCGCCGTGAACCACTACCGGGTTGATACCGACGGCTTTCATCAGCACGATATCGCGCGCAAAGCCGGTTTTCAGCTCCTCGCTCTCCATAGCGTTGCCGCCGTATTTGATCACCAGCGTCTTGCCGACAAATCGGCGAATGTAGGGCAGCGCTTCGGACAAAACTTTGGCTACATTAGCAGCGGCATCGTGTTCGAGGGTCATTCAGGGCTCCAGTGAAAACAAGGGTTCATTCAAAACGGTAATTGGAGGTCGGGCGCAACGTTCTTGAGCTGGGCGTGGAACACGTCCTTGATGCGCTGCAATTCGGCTTCAGTGTCGGCCTCGAAGCGTAATACCAGGACCGGCGTGGTGTTGGATGCACGCACCAGACCCCAGCCTTTGGGGTAGTCCACTCGCACGCCATCAATGCTGGTCAACTGTGCGTCGCCCCATTGGGCATCGCGTTGCAGCGCTTCAATGATGCTGAACTTGGTCACGTCCGTCACATCGATATTGATTTCCGGTGTGGAAATATCATTCGGGAAGGTCGCGAAGACTTCTTCAGCGGTGGCTTTCTCCTGGCTGAGGATTTCCAGCAGGCGTGCCGCGCTGTAGATGCCGTCGTCGAAACCGAACCAGCGTTCCTTGAAGAAGATGTGCCCGCTCATTTCGCCTGCCAGCAGCGCACCGCTTTCGCGCATCTTCTTTTTGATCAGCGAGTGACCGGTTTTCCACATCACCGGACGACCGCCGTATTCGCGGATCAGCGGAGTCAGGCGGCGGGTGCATTTGACGTCGAAAATGATATCGGCACCGGGATTGCGTGACACCACATCTTTGGCGAACAGCATCAACAGGCGATCCGGGAACACGATGTTGCCGGTGTTGGTAACGACGCCTACGCGGTCACCGTCACCGTCAAAGGCCAGGCCCAGGTCGGCGCCGGTTTCCTTGACCTTGGCGATCAGGTCAACGAGGTTTTCCGGTTTGCCTGGATCAGGGTGGTGGTTCGGGAAGTTGCCGTCGACGTCGCAGAACAGCGGGATGATTTCGCAGTTCAGGGCTTCGAGCAATCGCGGAGCGATGACGCCCGCCGCGCCGTTGCCACAGTCGACCACGACCTTCATGCGTCGGGCGAGGACAACATCTTCGGTGATCTGCTTGAAGTAGCGATCAAGGATTTCGACTTTCTCGATGCTGCCTTTGCCGGTGGTCAGGTCGTTGGTTTTCAGGCGCGTGTGCAGGGCCTGGATCTGTTCGTTGGCCAGGGTGTCGCCGGCAATGACGATCTTGAAGCCGTTGTAGTCTCGCGGGTTGTGGCTGCCGGTCAGCATCACACCGGTTTTCCCGGCAAGCACGTTGGCAGCGTAATAGAGCGCAGGGGTCGGTACGAGGCCGACATCGCTGACGTGGCAGCCGCTGTCGTGCAGGCCCTGAATCAGTTGCTGTACCAGCTCCGGGCCGGACAGGCGGCCATCGCGACCTACGGAGACGTTAGGTTCATTCTTGGCCAGACTCTCGGAGCCGATGGCGCGACCAATCCAGTAAGCCGTTTCTGCGAAGAGGGTGTCACCGACGACGCCACGAATATCGTAGGCGCGGAAGATGGTGTCAGGAAATTTGGGTGCCACCAATGCTGTACTGCTCATAACTGGGGGGTGCTCCAATCTCAGGAAATCCTGGTTTTCGTCGAGGAAGTCGATATCGAGAATGTCGGTATCTTGAAACAGCGGATCGACCCACTCAGTACGCGGGGCATTGGGCTGAGTCGACGCTGGGGCACTGCTTGTCGCTAAGTCGTTATTGAAGCGGTTCTTGTCACTTGATGCGCCCTGGACCGTGGTCGATGGCGCATTGCGGAGCGAAAACCTGGCCAAGCTCTGTGCCAGTCCGTTCAGGGCCGGCAGGCTTAATCCGAAAGCTTTGACGGCTTTTCCGCCTGAGAGTTCTTGAAGCAGTTGGTCCAGCTGTCGGGCATCTGCCGAAATGCGGCGCTGCAAGGCGCTGTCGTTGAGGTACAGCCCAAGCACGACACCGGCTAGAGCGACCAGCGCAGCCAGCGCCAGAAACAGCCAGGGCACTGATGAATCGAGTGCCGGGCCCGGCGTGAAGTCGAGTTTCCAGTTGGGTTGGCCGGTGTCGAAGGTCTGTGATGAACCTGCTGCTGGTTGACCGCGTTGCAGCAGAACTTGCGCAGGACTGACGCCGAACTGTTGGGTCACCTGGACCTGGCCAATATCAGCGAGCAAAACCGGCAGCGCGCTCAGCACCCGTTGCAGGTCGAATGCCAGCAACAGGGTGCCGGTGATCGGTGCGCCAGGGCTCGCCCGCAGCGGTGCAACGTTATAGACCAGCCAGCGCTCGCCGACTTTGCGCGCTTCAGGGGAGGGCGTCTGGCCGAGTGCTGCTTTGTTGAGCATGTCCAGGGTGGAAAAATTCACCGGCACGGGACCTTGCGCATCCACGTCGGTCCGGCCGAGAGGGTTGAGCCGGGCGCCCACCACGCTGTCGTGATAGCGCAGCTGATTTTCAGCCTGGCTGATCAAGGTGGGGTCATTGCTTTGCAGTGCCTGGGCAAGCGCGCCGTCGAGCGCGGCGGTTTGCGTCTCGGCGTTCAGTTGTTTGAGCGCCAGGCCCAAGGCGCCGGCCTGGCTTGAACCCCAGGCCTGGCTGAGCCGGGTCTGTTGTTGTGGATGGCTGAATAACGCCAGCCACAACAACACGCTGGCCGCGAGCAGCCCTGCGACAGACGAAACAAGGCCGGGCGAAAGAATGGGTTGACGCGCAGCCGATGGCTGGCTGTCGGGAGTTTGTGAGTGATTGCTTGCTGTGGCGGTGCGGTTAAAGCCTTTCACATCACCTCTCCCCGGTATTCATCCTGAATCGCAAAGGGTCTTTCCTGAGCCGTTTGGTGTCCGTTAGGGCCCAAACGGCCGGGTCAGGGTTCAAGTGGCCATTTTAGACGTTGTTTCAGTGACTGCCCGAATGACCAAAACCGCCAGCACCACGCTGGCTTTCGTCGAACTCTTCGACCAACTCGAAGTGTGCTTGTACGACCGGCACCAGTACCAGTTGAGCAAGGCGTTCGCCGATCGAGATTTTGAAGGCGGTCTGGCCGCGGTTCCAGCAGGACACCATCAACTCGCCCTGGTAATCGGAGTCGATCAAGCCGACCAGATTGCCCAGCACAATGCCGTGTTTATGGCCAAGGCCCGAGCGCGGCAGGATCAACGCGGCGAGGCCGGGATCGCCAATGTAAATCGACAGCCCGGTGGGGATCAGCAGGGTCTGGCCCGGTTCGATGGTCGTGTCTTCTTGCAGCATCGCGCGCAGGTCGAGACCGGCGGAGCCCTCGGTGGCGTAGGCCGGAAGAGGGAAGTCGCTACCAATGCGAGGGTCGAGGATTTTGGCTTGTAAAGCATGCATGCGTGATTAAACCTGGTTCAGACGGTCGGCGATAAAAGTGATCAGCTGGCGGGCAATCTTGCCTTTGCTGGTCTGGGCAAAAAAAGTTTCGTGCAGCGCCCGGTCAATCACGCTGCACGCATTCTCTTCGCTATTGAAACCGATGCTGGGGTTAGCCACATCGTTGGCGACGATCAGGTCCAGGTTCTTGTCCTTGAGCTTGCGTGCAGCATAGTCGAGCAAATGTTCGGTTTCGGCAGCGAAGCCGACACTGAATGGACGGTCCGGGCGGCCAGCAATCGTGGCAAGAATGTCCGGGTTGCGGACCATCTGCAACAGCAGGCCGTCACCGTTGCTGGGGTCTTTTTTGAGCTTGTGCGGTGCGACCACTTCGGGGCGGTAATCGGCCACCGCAGCGGAAGCGATAAACAGATCGCAGGGGATCGCGGCTTCGCAGGCAGCGAGCATGTCGCGGGCACTGACCACGTCGATCCGCGTGACGCGATCCGGGGTTGGCAGATTGACCGGGCCGGTGATCAAGGTCACCCGTGCGCCGGCTTCAACCGCCGCTTCGGCCAAGGCAAACCCCATTTTCCCCGAGCTGTGGTTGGTGATGTAGCGCACCGGGTCGATGTTTTCCTGGGTCGGGCCGGCGGTGATCAGGACATGCCTGCCGGTCAGCGACTCGCGGCGGAAACAATCGGCAGCACGTTGCGCCAGTTCGTCCGCTTCGAGCATGCGGCCGAAGCCGACATCGCCGCAGGCCTGGCTGCCCGATGCTGGACCGAACATGCGCATGCCGCGCTCTTCGAGCAGTCGGGTGTTGGCCTGCGTCGCTGGATCGCGCCACATCGCCTGGTTCATTGCCGGGGCAATCGCTACAGAGGCGTCAGTGGCCAGCACGACGGTGGTCAACAGGTCATTGGCGATGCCTTGGGCCAGGCGTGCGATCAGGTCGGCGGTAGCCGGGGCGATCAGCACCAGGTCGGCCCACTTGGCCAGCTCGATATGGCCCATGGCGGCTTCCGCGGCCGGGTCGAGCAAATCCATGTGCACCGGATTACCGGACAAGGCTTGCATGGTCAGGGGCGTGATGAATTCACTGCCGCCGCGGGTCATGACAACACGCACTTCTGCGCCCTGGTCGCGTAACCGACGGACCAGTTCGGCGCTCTTGTAGGCGGCGATGCCGCCGCCGACGCCGAGAACAATGCGTTTTCGATACAGCCGCTGCATAGGCGTGCCTTTTAGTCGAGTGAACGCGACGGCGATGACGCCTCCCCAGGCCAGATCGCCGCGCAAAAAAGATGGGCTAAGATAGCACAGCGACCGCACGGGAACAGCGGTCCCCACACACATGGAGGTGCTATGAGTATTCGTGATTGGCCTGCGGCCGAGCGTCCGCGGGAGAAGCTTCTTGAGCAGGGGGCGGCGAGCCTTTCCGATGCCGAACTGTTGGCGATTTTTTTGCGCACGGGTGTTGCCGGAAAAAGCGCCGTGGACCTTGCGCGACATTTGCTGAAGCAATTTGGCAGCCTCAGGTCGTTGCTGGAGGCTGATCTGCAAACCTTCTGCCTGGAGTTGGGGCTGGGCCCTGCAAAGTTCGCGCAGTTGCAGGCGGTGATGGAGATGTCTCGTCGGCATATGGCCGAACGTTTGAAGCGCGATTCAAGCCTGGAGAACCCGCAAGGTGTGCGTGACTACCTCAAGGCGCAGCTCCGGCATGAGCCGCACGAGGTTTTCGCCTGCCTGTTTCTGGACACCAAGCATCGGGTGTTGGCGTTCGAGGCGTTGTTTCGAGGATCGATCAGTTGCGCCGAGGTCCATCCCCGGCAAGTGGTCAAGCGCGCCCTGGCTCACAATGCGGCGGCGTTGATCCTGTGCCACAACCATCCGTCCGGCGTGCCCGACCCCAGCGAGGATGACTGCAGGCTGACCCACCTGCTCAAGGACGCCCTGGACATGATCGACGTGAAGGTGCTCGATCACTTCATCATCGGTGATGGCGACCCGTTGTCGATGGTCGAAGCCGGTTTGATGTGAGAGGCACAGGCCGCGCACAGCGGGGGCGCGGCCTGTTTATCGTACGAAAAATGTACAGCGCGTTATTTTCGTCCTGCGTCTATTTCAATATGACGTGGGAAAAGTCCTGACGACCGAACGGACTCACCTGATAACCCTGTACGTCTTTGCGCGTCACTGCGGCGGCGGTCGGGTGTGCCAGCGGCAGCCACAAGGCCTGTTGCTGGATCTGCGTCTGAGCCTTGAGATACAAGGCGCTGCGCTCGGCTTGATCGCTGGTGGCCTTGCCTGCGCTGATCAGTTTGTCCAGGCCCTGGTCGCAATAACGGGCGAAGTTGGTCCCTGAGGTTACGGCGGCGCAGGAGAACTGCGGTGTCAGGAAGTTATCCGGGTCGCCGTTATCGCCTGCCCAGCCCATGAACAGCAGGTCATGCTCGCCAGCCTTGGCGCGACGAATCAACTCGCCCCACTCGATGACTTTGATCTCGGCCTTGATCCCGACGGCAGCCAGGTCCGCCTGCAACAATTGCGCGCCGAGGCTCGGGTTCGGGTTGAGCAAACTGCCGGACGGGCGCGTCCAGATCGTGGTTTTGAAGCCATCCTTGAGACCGGCTTTGGCCAGCAACTCACGGGCTTTGGCCGGATTATGCTGATAGCCGGGAAGGTCTTTAGCGTAGCTCCAGGTGTTGGGTGGATACACCCCGGTCGCGTTTTCAGCGGTGTCTTCGAACACCGCTTTGAGGTAGCTGTTTTTATCGAAAGCGAGGTTGATCGCCTGGCGAACTTCAGGCTTGTCCAGCGGCGGATGCTGGCTGTTCATCGCGACAAACGCGGTCATGAACGCTGCGTTTTTTTCGATTTTCAGCTGTGGGTCTTTGCTGGCGGCCTGAATATCCAGAGGCTTGGGTGAAAGAGTGATCTGGCACTCGTTCTGGCGGATTTTCTGCAGTCGCACGTTGGCGTCCGGCGTGATCGCATACACCAGCGCGTCGACGGCGGGCTTGCCGCCGAAGTAGTCCGGGTTGGCGGCGTAACGCACCACAGCGTCCTTCTGGAAGCGCTTGAAGACGAATGGACCGGTGCCGACAGGTTGGCTGTTAAGTTTTTCCGGGGTGCCCGCCTTCAGCAGCTGCGCGGTGTATTCGGCGGAATAGATCGACGCAAACCCCATGCTCAGCGTTGCCAGGAAGGTCGAGTCCGGGTGGTTGAGGGTAAAGCGGACGGTGAGCGCATCAGGTGCTTCAATATTCTTGATCAGTGCGGGTAACTGCATCGATTGTGCATGCGGAAAGCCGCTTTGGGCGACCTTGTGCCACGGGTTGGCCGGGTCGAGCATGCGCTGGAAGCTGAACTGGACGTCTTCTGCGGTCAGGTCACGGGTCGGATTGAAGTAATCGGTGTGGTGAAACTTCACCCCGGCGCGTAGTTTGAAGTCGTAGGTCAGGCCATCCGCCGAGACACTCCAGCGTTCAGCCAGACTGGGCAGCAGTTTGCCGCTCTGCGCATCGAACTCCACCAAGCGGTTCATGAGCACGTCGGCGGAGGCGTTGGTCGTCGTCAGCGAGTTGTACTGCACAACGTCAAACCCTTCGGGGCTGGCTTCGGTGCAGACGCTGAGGGTGGTCGCAGCCTGAGCCGGCAATGTGCTGAAAAAGGGCGCGAGCAGGAGCGAAAGGGCTGCGAAACGCGTAAGACGCATGGCGATATTCCTGTCAGAGAGGGCCCCATCTGCGGGCGCAGTCTGGTGAGAGACTTACCCTAGACTATGCATCGGCGCAGGACAATCCGTCTGGCGCGACGAGCGGTATATTTCTTGCCGTGCCCGCACGGACTGAGCCTGAAGGCGAAACACGGTCTGCCAAAACAAGGTAATGTGCATGTGTTGTTGTTGCATCTCAGGGTTTCTGATATAAAGCAGCGCTCTTTTCTAGGGGCCCGGTTCCTTCGTTTGTAGGTGTGGCCGGTAAGACCCCTAAAGAAACGCGGCGCCTGGCGCCAAATGACTGAGAGATTAAGCGGCCAACCCATGCCGGGTTGGGCATGTGGTTTTAGAGGGCTGAGGCATGTCGAGAGTATGTCAAGTTACCGGTAAGGGTCCGGTAACCGGGAATAACATTTCCCACGCAAACAACAAAACCCGTCGTCGTTTCCTGCCGAACCTGCAGCATCACCGCTTCTGGGTCGAGTCCGAGAATCGTTTTGTGCGTCTGCGCGTATCTGCCAAAGGCATGCGTATCATCGACAAGCGTGGCATTGATGTCATTCTTCTCGAAATTCGCGCCAATGGCGCTAAGGTCTAAGGGAGATAATCATGCGTGAATTGATCCGTTTGGTGTCGAGCGCTAACACAGGCCACTTCTACACCACCGATAAGAACAAGCGCACCACTCCGGACAAAATCGAAATTAAAAAATTCGATCCGGTTGCTCGTAAGCACGTGATCTACAAAGAAGCCAAAATCAAGTAATTGATTTCGCTTTTTACGAAAAAACCCGCCTGAGAAGGCGGGTTTTTTTGTGTCTGAATTTCAGCGAAAGCAGCCGCTACTCAGACCTTCTGTTCGAACACCACATACACCTTGCGACAGGCTTCCAGCACTTCCCAGGTGCCTTTGAAGCCCGCAGGAATCACAAAGCGATCACCGGCACGCAGGGTTTTTGCGTTGCCATCCTCGTCGCGTAGCACCGATACGCCCTGCACGATTTCGCAATACTCATGTTCGGTGTAATTCACCGTCCATTGACCGATTTCACCTTCCCAAACGCCAGCGCTGAGTTGGCCGCAAGGGCTGTTGTAATGGTTGTAGACGGTTTGCTCGGGGTTGCCCTTGAGGATTTTTTCTGGCGCGGGCACGTAGTGCTCTGGCGTGGTATTGGCATGGCTGAAGTCGACAATATTTTCGATGTTCATCGTGATTCGCTCCCCGCTAACGCGTTTCATGTTGAATAAAATGAACAACAAAACGCCGTTTGGCCTCAAGTGTCAAATATATTGGAAATTCCCCAGTCACTTGGTTTAGGGTGGTGGTTGCCCTTGGCTGATGCCATCCGTATTCAAAAAACAACAGGAGGACACTCGTATGACCACCCTGACTCGTGCTGACTGGGAACAACGTGCCAAGGATCTGAAGATCGAAGGCCGTGCTTACATCAACGGTGAGTACACCGCTGCGGTTTCTGGCGCCACCTTCGAATGCATCAGCCCGGTCGATGGCCGCGTCCTGGCACAGGTTGCCAGCTGCGACATTGCCGACGCCCAGCATGCGGTCGACAGTGCCCGCGCTACGTTCAACTCTGGCGTGTGGTCACGTCTGGCCCCTGTCAAACGCAAGGCGGCGATGATCCGTTTTGCCGGTCTGTTGAAACAGAACGCTGAAGAATTGGCTCTGCTCGAAACCCTCGACATGGGCAAGCCGATCAGTGACTCGCTGAACATCGATGTCCCCGGTGCCGCCCAGGCGCTGAGCTGGAGCGGTGAAGCGATCGATAAAATTTACGATGAAGTGGCCGCCACGCCCCACGACCAACTGGGTCTGGTGACGCGCGAGCCCATCGGTGTTGTGGCGGCCATCGTGCCGTGGAACTTCCCGCTGATGATGGCCTGCTGGAAACTCGGTCCAGCGTTGTCCACCGGCAACTCGGTCATCCTGAAACCGTCGGAAAAATCGCCGTTGACCGCTATCCGCATCGCCCAACTGGCGGTTGAAGCCGGTATCCCGGCGGGTGTGCTCAACGTGCTGCCTGGCTATGGTCACACCGTCGGCAAGGCGCTGGCCCTGCACATGGATGTCGACACGCTGGTCTTCACCGGCTCGACCAGAACCGCCAAACAGTTGCTGATTTATTCCGGCGAGTCGAACATGAAGCGCATCTGGCTGGAAGCCGGTGGCAAGAGCCCGAATATCGTATTTGCTGACGCACCGGATCTGCACGCCGCTGCCGAATCGGCTGCTGGCGCTATCGCCTTCAACCAGGGCGAAGTGTGCACTGCGGGTTCGCGTCTGCTGGTCGAACGCTCGATCAAGGACACGTTCCTGCCGCTGGTGATCGAAGCGCTCAAGGCCTGGAAGCCAGGTAATCCGCTGGACCCGCAAACCAATGTGGGGGCGGTGGTCGATACCCAGCAGTTGAACACCGTGTTGTCTTACATCGAGTCGGGTCATGCCGATGGTGCCACGTTGGTCGCAGGCGGCAAGCGCACGCTGCAGGAAACGGGCGGCACCTATGTTGAACCGACGATTTTTGACGGCGTCAGCAACGCGATGAAAATCGCGCAGGAAGAAATTTTCGGCCCGGTGCTGTCGGTGATTGCCTTCGATACCGTCGAAGAAGCTATCCAGATCGCCAACGACACGCCTTATGGCCTGGCGGCGGCTGTGTGGACCGCCAACCTGTCCAAGGCTCATCTGACGGCCAAGGCGCTGCGTGCCGGCAGCGTGTGGATCAACCAGTACGATGGCGGCGACATGACCGCACCGTTCGGCGGGTTCAAGCAGTCGGGCAACGGCCGCGATAAATCGCTGCATGCGTTCGACAAGTACACCGAGCTGAAGGCGACCTGGATCAAGTTGTAATCCGGGGAGGTCGCGAATGAATTCGCTCCCTCAGGGCTCTGATCCTCTGTAGGCGCGAATAAACTCGCGCAAGCGGTGTGTAAGACAACCGAAAAGCAGCCGGGCTCTCCACATCAGGAAGCCCGGTTGTTTTGTTTTGACCGTCGGTACACGTTATCCACAGGAGCGTGGGCAATGCGTTGGGGTACTTATTTCGCTGTTCTGGCCTCCGTCTTGAGTGTCGGATTGGCCTTGGGCGTGAGCATGCCGTTGGTGTCCTTGCGCCTGGAAAGCTGGGGCTACGGTTCTTTTGCCATCGGGGTGATGGCGGCGATGCCGGCGATTGGCGTGCTGGTCGGGGCGAGTTTTGCCAGCCGTCTGGCCGCGCGCTTCGGAACGCCACTGTTGATGCGTTTGTGCTTGTGGGCCGGGGCGTTGTCCATCGGCTTGCTGGCCTTGCTGCCCAACTATTGGGTCTGGGTAGGGCTGCGCCTGTTGATCGGGGTGATCCTGACCATCGTGTTCATCCTCGGCGAAAGCTGGATCAATCAACTGGTGGTCGAGCGTTGGCGCGGCCGGTTGGTGGCGCTGTATGGCAGCAGTTATGCCCTGAGCCAACTGGCTGGCCCCCTGCTGCTGGGCATCATCGGCGCCGAAGCGGATTACGGTTTCTGGGTCGGCGTCGTGCTGCTGCTCTGTTCGCCGCTGCTGTTGCTGGGACGTACCGGCGCGCCCAGCGCTGAAGCCTGCAATGTGACCTTCAGCGATCTGTTCGGCTTTTGCCGAGGCCTGCCAGCGATTGCCTGGGCGGTGGCACTGTTCGCGGCGTTCGAGGCAATGATTCTGACGTTACTGCCGATCTACTGCCTGCGTCAGGGCTTTACCCCGGAAGTCGCCTTGTTCATGGTCAGCACGGTGGTGGTTGGTGATGCGCTGCTGCAATTGCCGATTGGTGCGCTGGCTGACAGGGTTTCTCGGCGCACGCTGTTTTCGGGCTGTGCGCTGTTACTCATGCTGTCGAGTCTGGCGATTCCGCTGCTGCTTGATACGGTGCTGATCTGGCCGGTCTGGGTGTTGTTTGGCGCCAGCGCCGGTGGGTTGTTCACCTTGTCGTTGATTCTGATCGGCGAGCGTTATCGCGATGACTCACTGGTTCGTGCCAACGCACACATCGCTCAGCTGTGGGGGATAGGCTGCTTGCTCGGGCCTCTGGCGGCGGGCGCGGGCAGCCAATGGGTCAGTGGGCATGCCCTGCCATTGCTCATGGCCGCTGGTTCCTTCGGTCTGGTGATTTTGTCCCTGCGCCGTGGTGCGTTCGGTGCGCAGCCGGTCGTGGCTTAAAGCCCTTTTTTCTGGCCTGCCCCTTAGCCCCGCACTGCGGGGCAGACGTCAGTGGGGGGCCGGTTCCGTCTCGGCGAGCAGGCGGGTGATGGTCGAGCCTACTTTGCGCACGGCGTCCTCGATCTGCGCCGTCGGTTTGGCGGCGTAGTTCATCCGCAGGCAATTGCGGTACTTGCCGGACGCCGAGAAAATGCTGCCCACGGCGATCTGTACGCCTTGGTCGAGCAAGGCACGGTTCAGGCGCAAGGTGTCGAAATCCTCAGCCAGCTCAACCCACAGCATAAAACCGCCTTGGGGCCGACTGACACGGGTGCCTGCCGGAAAGTAGCGCATGACCCAATCGGTCATCTGATCGCGACCGCGCTGATACTGCCCGCGCATCCGCCGCAAATGCGGCTCGTAGTGCCCAGACTCCAGAAATTCGGCAATCGCCAATTGCGGTTGAGTGGCGGTCGAGCCGGTGCTGATGTACTTCATGTGCAGCACCCGCTCCAGATAGCGCCCCGGCGCGACCCAGCCAATGCGCAGTCCTGGCGCCAGGGTTTTCGAGAACGAGCTGCACAGCAGGACGCGACCGTCTTCGTCGAAGGATTTGATCGTCCGCGGTCGGGGATAGTTGTAGGCCAGATCGCCATACACATCGTCTTCGATGATCGCCACATCAAAGCGTTGAGCGAGGCTCAGCAGGGCCCGCTTGCGCGCCTCGGGCATGATGTAGCCCAGCGGGTTGTTGCAGTTGGGGGTCAGTTGAATGGCTTTGATCGGCCACTGTTCCAGCGCCAGTTCCAGCGCATCGAGGCTGATGCCGGTGATGGGATCGGTGGGGATTTCCAGGGCTTTCATGCCCAGGCCCTTGAGGGTCTGCATGGCGCCGTGAAAGCTTGGCGAGTCCACCGCCACGATGTCACCCGGCTCGCAAATGGCGCGGATGCTGGTGGACAGCGCTTCATGGCAGCCAGTGGTGATCACCAGATCGTTGGCCGAGAGCTGGCACCCGGAATCCAGCAGCAGGCGCGCCACCTGATCGCGCAGGCTTTGGGTGCCGTAGATGTTGTCGTAATACAGCCCAGGCATGTCCTGGCGCCGACTGATCTTGGCCAGCGCGCGCAGCAGGGGTTTCAGGGTCGGGCTGCTGACGTCTGGCATGCCGCGCCCGAGCTGGATCACATTGGCATTGGGCACACTGCGGATCAGCTCGAGGACTTGTTCCCATTGGGAAATTTCGACGGGCCGTTGCGCCGGTCGTCCCACCACCGGCAGGGCGGGGATCGTACGGCCAGACGGGACGAAATAACCTGATTTAGGTTTAGGCGATGCCAGCCCGTTGTCTTCCAGCAGGCGATACGCCTGTTGCACGGTGCTCAGGCTGACGCCGTGCTCCAGGCTCAGTGCGCGGACCGAGGGCAGCCGGTCTCCAGGGCGATAAAAGCCGTTTTCAATGCGGGTGCCGAGTAGGGCGGCAAGGTTGACGTAAAGCGTCATGGCGTACTCTCGATGGCGATCGATTCAGTTGACCAGTACAGATACCCTCAAAATACAGGATTCAGCCTCGTGATGGGACTGTCTGTATGGAGTTAATAAGGTTTTTTTGAATCTGTAATGGATTTGCCCGGCCCGTCATCATGAAATCACACGAACGCGTGATGGAGGGATCAGGAAATGAATGGGTTGAGCGATGTACGGCTGATGCTGCATAGCCAGGAACTGCATGAGGGGCGAGCGCCTTGCGTGCAGGCGGGCTGCCCGCCGGGCCTAAGCCGGTGGGGCGTGTTCCGCCATCGCTGGGTGACCCGCAAAGCGCTGCTTGATCTGGATGCCAAGCAGTTGCGCGACGTTGGCATCAGCCTGGAGCAGGCCCGAGCCGAGGGCCTGAAGCCGTTCTGGAGGGGTTGAACCACGCCTGGCGGTCAGCGCAGTTCTTTCAGCCGATGCCAGAGCATGCCCAGCGCCAGCAGCGGGGAGCGCAGGTGTTTGCCGCCAGGGAAGGTCATGTGCGGCACTTTGGCAAACAACTCGAAACCGCTGCTGTGTTGCCCGCTGATGGCTTCTGCCAACAGCTTGCCGGCCAGATGCGTGGCATTCACCCCATGCCCGGAATAGGCTTGGGCGTAAAACACGTTGGGCTGGTCCTTGAGCCTGCCGATCTGCGGCAGGCGGTTGGCGCCGATGCCGATCATGCCGCCCCATTGATAGTCGATCCTGGCCCCGGCCAGTTGCGGAAAGACTTCCAGCATTTTCGGCTGCATGTAGGCCGCGATGTCCTGCGGGTCGCGCCCGGAGTAATGACACGCACCGCCGAACAACAGGCGTCGGTCGGCGGAAAGCCGGTAGTAATCCACCGTCACCCGTTGGTCGCAGACGGCCATGTTCTGGGGCAGTAACTCATGGGCCTGCGCTTCGCTGAGCGGCTCGGTGGCGATGATGTAGCTGCCGGCGGGCAGCACTTTGCCGCTGAGTTCCGGGTTCAGATCATTCAGGTAGGCATTGCAGCCCAGCACCAGCGTATCGGCGCGCACCGAACCTTGAGCGGTATGCACGCACACGCGTGAGCCGTACTCGATACGGGTCACCGCCGAGTGCTCGAAGATCTGTACGCCCAACGTGCGAGCGGCGGCCGCTTCGCCCAATGCCAGGTTCAGCGGGTGCAGATGGCCCGAGCCCATGTCGATCATGCCACCGACGTAGCGGTCCGAGCCGACCACACTGTGCATCTCGTTCGCTTGCAGCAGGCGCAGTTCATGGCGATAGCCCAGGCTGCGCAATTCGTCTGCATCTTCGGCTAAGCCGTCGAGATCGCGCGGCTTGTTGGCGAGGTCGCAGTAGCCCCACGTCAGGTCGCAGTCGATCTGGTAGCGGGCGACCCGCTGGCGCACGATTTCCACCGCCTCCAGGCCCATGAGCTTCATCTGGCGTACGCCGTCGCTGCCGATCACGTTGCTGAACTGATCGAGGCCATGGCCGACGCCGCGAATCAGTTGTCCGCCATTGCGCCCACTGGCGCCCCAGCCGA
The DNA here is from genome assembly GCF_900095225.1 of Pseudomonas sp. UMAB-08. GTDB lineage: Bacteria > Pseudomonadota > Gammaproteobacteria > Pseudomonadales > Pseudomonadaceae > Aquipseudomonas. The sequence continues at coordinate 162,727 of NZ_LT607422.1, read as the reverse complement.
TTTTCCGCGCTTCCAGCAACGCCACACTCAAGCCACGCTCTGCCAGCTCGATGGCCGTGTTCAGCCCGGAAAAGCCACCGCCGACTACGCACACATCGACGTTCAACTCGCCTGCCAGCGGCGGATGATCCGGTTGCGGATGGCTGCTGGCGGCGTAATAGGACGCGGCATGCTGGTCGTTGGCGAGCGGTTGCTGAACGCGAGCGTTCATGAGGGTTATCCTGATTTTTGTGTTTTGAAAATTTCACGCAGCATAGACGTGAGCCGCGCTGCCCAGCAAGGTTCGGTCGGGCGGCGCTGTCACCTGGGGCTCAAGTGATGCAAAATCACGGGCTAGTCTTTCTTTCGGTAAACGCCTCGATGAGCTGCAACAGCCAGAAAATCCGCTTTCTTCGGCAGCAGATCCCGTCCTTCGAGTGCGTGCCCGGCTGCCACGACTGCTGCGGCCCGGTCACCACCTCATCCGAAGAGATGGCGCGCTTGCCGCGCAAAACCGCCGCTGAGCAAGAGGCGGCGATGGATGAGCTGAACTGTGTGCACCTTGGGCCAAATGGCTGCACGGTGTATGAAGAACGTCCGCTGATCTGCCGGTTGTTCGGCACCACGCCGACCCTGCCATGCCCCAATGGCCGTCGGCCGGTCGAGATGATTCATCCCAAGGCGGAAAAGCAGATCCACGAATACATCGCGACCACGCGACAGGTGTTGGTGTAGAGGTCACTCCGGAATCGGCAAATTCAAACTCTCTTTCACTTCTTCCATGACGATGTAGCTCTTGGATTCGCGCACATGCGGCAGTTTGAGCAGGATATCGCCGAGTAGTTTGCGGTACGAAGCCATCTCTGAAATCCGCGCTTTCACCAGGTAATCGAAGTCACCTGACACCAGATGACACTCCAGCACGTGCGGCAGTTTGAGCACGGCGCGGCGGAACTCTTCGAAGGTGTCGCCGGACTTGTAGTCCAGGCTGATCTCGACGAACACCAGCAGGCTGGCCTTGAGGCTTTGCGGATTGAGCCGGGCGTTGTAGCCCATGATGATCCCTTCGCGCTCAAGCCTGCGCACCCGCTCAGTACAGGGCGTGGTCGACAATCCCACCCTTTCTCCCAGCTCGGTAAATGAGATCCGCCCGTCCGCCTGCAGGATGCGCAGGATGTTGCGGTCGATCTTGTCCAACTCACGTTTTGACTGGTGCTGGGTGCGCATGGGTAAACCCCCTCTACTAAAGCCGTTATTGCCGAGAATTCTCGCCAAATATAGGTGTTTATATAGTGAAAAGCACTGGCCATTGCTTTTTATACTGCGCATATCTTGGCTCTATACAACAAACGTCAGCGGATATCCGCGATTGAGGGATTTAACATGCGAGTTCTGGTCCTTGGCAGTGGCGTGATCGGTACGGCCAGCGCCTATTATCTGGCCCGGGCTGGATTTGAGGTGACCGTGGTCGACCGTCAACCTGCGGCGGCCATGGAAACCAGTTTCGCCAACGCCGGCCAGGTTTCGCCAGGCTATGCATCGCCGTGGGCCGCGCCTGGTGTGCCGCTCAAGGCGATCAAATGGTTGCTGCAGCGTCATGCCCCGCTGGCGATCAAGGCCACCGCCGACATTGATCAGTACCTGTGGATGGCGCAAATGCTGCGCAACTGCACCGCCAGCCGTTATGCGGTGAACAAAGAGCGCATGGTGCGGTTGTCCGAGTACAGCCGCGACTGCCTCGATGAGCTGCGTGCCGAAACCGGTATCGCGTACGAAGGCCGCAGCTTGGGCACCACGCAATTGTTCCGTACTCAGGAGCAACTGGATAACGCCGCCAAGGACATCGCTGTTCTGCAGCAGTCTGGCGTGCCTTACGAACTGCTTGATCGCGCTGGCATCGCCCGCGTCGAGCCGGCGTTGGCTAACGTGACTAATATTTTGGCCGGTGCGTTGCGTCTGCCGAACGACCAGACCGGCGATTGCCAGCTGTTCACCACCCGCCTGGCGGAAATGGCGGTCAAGTTGGGCGTTGAGTTCCGTTTTGGTCAGTCCATCGAACGCCTCGACTACGCAGGTGATCGCATCAATGGCGTGTGGATCGACGGCAAGCTGGAAACCGCCGATCGCTACGTGCTGGCGCTGGGCAGTTATTCACCACAGTTGCTCAAGCCGTTGGGCATCCGCGCGCCGATTTACCCGCTCAAGGGTTACTCCCTGACGGTGCCAATCACCAATCCGGCGATGGCCCCGACGTCGACTATTCTCGACGAGACCTACAAGGTCGCCATTACCCGTTTCGACAACCGCATTCGTGTGGGCGGCATGGCGGAAATCGCCGGGTTCGACTTGTCGCTCAACCCGCGTCGGCGCGAAACACTGGAGATGATCGTCGGCGACCTTTATCCTCAGGGCGGTGATTTGACGGAGGCCACTTTCTGGACCGGCCTGCGCCCAACCACACCGGACGGCACCCCGATTGTCGGCGCCACACCATTCCGCAACCTGTTCCTGAATACCGGCCACGGCACACTTGGCTGGACCATGGCGTGCGGTTCCGGCCGTTTGCTGGCCGACTTGATGGCCTTTAAAACACCACAGATCAGTGCCGAAGGCCTTGATATTTCTCGCTACGGTAAAACCCAGGAGATCGTAAAACATGGCAATCCTGCGCCAGCTCACCAATGATCGTATGAGTCAGCTCGTTGTCCACAACAGCACCGTGTACCTGTCCGGGCAAGTGGGTGACGACATGGCTGCCGGGATCGAACAGCAAACCCGGGAGACGCTGGCCAACATCGAGCGTCTGCTGGACCTGGCCGGTACCGACAAGACCCGGATTCTGTCGGTGACCATCTACCTGAAAGACATCGACGCAGATTTCGCCGGCATGAACAGTGTCTGGGATAAATGGCTGCCAAAAGGCGTTGCGCCCGCTCGGGCAACGGTCGAGTCGAAGCTGTGCGAACCGGAAATTCTGGTTGAGCTGTCGGTCGTCGCGGCATTGCCTTAATCTGCAAGAACCTTCGCCTGATGCCTGTTAATGGGTGTCGGGCTTTTTTATTCCCATCATGCCTAGAAGCCTGCCGCCATGCGTCCTGCCCGCGCCTTGATCGATCTCCAAGCCCTGCGTCACAACTATCAATTGGCCCGTGAAACCGCTGGCGCCAAAGCGCTTGCGGTCGTCAAGGCCGATGCCTACGGTCATGGGGCGGTGCGTTGCGCGCAAGCTCTGGAAGCCCAGGCCGATGGGTTCGCCGTGGCCTGCATCGAAGAAGCGCTGGAACTCCGTGAAGCGGGGATTGGCGGGCCGATTTTGCTGCTTGAAGGTTTTTTCGAGGCGAGCGAACTGGCGCTGATCGTCGAGCATGACCTCTGGTTCGTGGTGCATTCACTTTGGCAACTCGACGCCATCGAGCAAGCGAGCATCAGCAAGCCGCTGAACGTCTGGCTCAAGCTGGATTCGGGCATGCACCGTGTCGGCTTGCACCCCGCCGATTACCAAGCGGCTTATAAACGCCTGTTGAGCAGCGGCAAAGTGGCAAAAATCGTCTTGATGAGCCATTTCGCCCGCGCTGATGAATTGGATTGCTCACGCAGCGACGAACAGGTTGCAGTCTTTAATGCGGCCCGTCAGGGGTTGTCCGCAGAGGTCAGTCTGCGCAACTCGCCTGCGGTCATGGGCTGGCCGAAGGTGCCCAGTGACTGGGTCCGTCCTGGCATCATGCTATACGGCGCCACGCCTTTTGATCAGCCCCAGAGCGTGGCTGAGCGCTTGCAGCCGGTGATGACCCTGGAATCGAAGGTGATTTGCGTGCGCGAGTTGCCGGCGTGCGAACCGATTGGGTATGGCGGTGGTTTCATCACGGATCGCTCGATGCGTGTAGGGGTGGTGGCCATGGGTTACGCCGATGGTTATCCCCGTCAGGCACCGACTGGCACCCCGGTCTCGATTGACGGCCAGCCGAGCCGGTTGTTGGGGCGTGTGTCGATGGACATGCTGTGCGTGGACTTGACCGATTTGCCACGCGCCGGGCTGGGTAGCCAGGTCGAGTTATGGGGCAAGAACGTGCTGGCCAGCGATGTTGCCGCGCACGCCGGTACAATCCCTTACCAGATATTTTGTAACCTGCGCCGCGTGCCAAGGCTCTATTCCGGGGCCTGACAGGCGGTCGCCGGCAGCTGTCGGCGAAATTTCATCCCACACCGATAAGCCGCTAGTCCTTTTACGAATACGTTACGGGTCGAAGTGTTGTAAATACTGAACGCTGTTGCCATCATACCGTTCATAACGACCATAACTAATCAATAGGAGGACTCCCGCATTGGACGTCGGTGAACGACTGCAATCCATTCGAAAGCTTAAAGGTCTCTCCCAGCGTGAACTCGCCAAGCGAGCGGGCGTGACCAACAGCACCATTTCCATGATCGAGAAAAACAGCGTCAGCCCCTCGATCAGCTCTCTGAGAAAGGTGCTGGGCGGTATTCCGATGTCCATGGTTGAGTTCTTTTCGGAAGAGCTGGAGCAAGAAAATCTGACTCAAGTGGTTTATAAAGCCAGTGAGTTGATCGACATTTCGGACGGCGCCGTCACCATGAAGCTGGTCGGTAAGGCCCATCCGGGTCGGGCGATCACTTTTCTCAACGAGATCTATCCTCCGGGTTCCGATACCGGGGATGCAATGCTCGTTCATGAAGGCGAAGAAACCGGAACCCTGCTCGAAGGTCGGCTGGAACTGGTGGTTGGCGTTGAGACGTTCATCCTCGAAGCTGGCGACAGCTACTACTTTGAGAGTACCAAGCCACACCGTTTTCGTAATCCGTTCGATGTGCCTGCGCGGCTGATCAGCGCGGCAACACCCGCGAATTTTTGATTGAACGCTTCATTTACAGGCGCTGCTTCTCAGAAATGAAAGCACAAAGTGCCCGTTTGCAGGGCCTGACAGCTGGTAAATACCCCTGCGACTATAGGGTTGTTTCAGTGTGACGGGCTAACCGGTATACTTCCGCCCGCCCGCAAAACCGTGGCCGCGGGCGTGACTAGCCACCATGAGGGTGTACGCGTGAACCTAATTAATAAAATGCTGGCAGTTCAAGCTGCCGTATTGGTCTTTTGGGCTGTCGGTGCTCAGGCCACGACAAGCGACGATTTGGCCAAGCGCCTTGATCCAGTGGGTCAAGTGTGTGTGCAGGGTAAAGAGTGCGCCGGTATGGACGTCGCAGCTTCGGCTGGCGGCGCCGGTGGTGCCAAGTCCGCTGATGAGATCATCGCCGGCCATTGCAATGCATGTCACGGTTCCGGCTTGCTGGGCGCACCGAAAATCGGTGACGCGGCTGACTGGGGCAACCGTGCCAAAACGCAGGGCGGTCTTGAAGGCATTCTTGCTAAAGCCATTACCGGTATCAACTCGATGCCGCCAAAAGGCACTTGCGCAGATTGCTCTGATGCAGAGCTGAAAAGCGCGATTCAGAAAATGTCCGGTCTGAAGTAATTCGACCCGATGACAAAAAGCCGACTTCGTGTCGGCTTTTTTGTGCGCGAATGATTCGAAGTCCTGTCCTTTGCAGCAAACACCCGGCAATCTCGGTCCAACCTGAAATCAAGGATGTTCCGGGAGGGTGAGATGACGCAGTCGTGTTCCATTGAACAAGCAGTCGACCAAGTACTGGCGCAACTGCCTGCGCACATTCACATGGGCCTGCAGCTGGGGCTGGGCAAGCCCAACCGCTTCGTTAACGCGTTGTATGCGCGGGTCAAGGGGCTGCCCCAACGACAGTTGACGATGTACACCGCCCTCTGTCTCGGGCGCCCGCCGCTTGGCGAGGGTTTGCAGGCGCGTTTTCTTGAGCCCTTCGTCGCGCGGGTGTTCGGCGATTACCCCGAACTGGACTTCCTTGATGACTTGCGGCGCGACAGCCTGCCGACGAACATCCGTATCGAGCAGTTCTTCTTGCAGCCCGGCAGCCTGCTCAACAGCCACACCGCGCAGCAGGACTACGTCAGCAGCAACTACAGCCATGCCGCGCGTGACATCAACGCCAATGGCCTGAATCTGGTGGCGCAGTTGGTCGCCCGTGATCCGCAGCGTCCGGGTCGCGTGAGCCTGAGTTGCAACTCGGACATCACCCTCGACCTGCTGCCGATGATCGCCAAACGTCGTGCGGCCGGGGAAACAATCCTGTTGCTCGGCCAGGTCCATGCTGACTTGCCGTACATGCCCGGCGACTCGGAGCTCGGCACTGACGTCTTTGATGTGCTGCTCGACGAGGAAGAACACAGCACCCTGTTCTCTACCCCGAACATGCCGGTCGGATTTCAGGACCATTTCATCGGCTTGCACGCCAGCACTCTGGTGCGCGACGGCGGGACCTTGCAGATCGGTATTGGCTCGATGGGCGATGCGCTGACAGCGGCGCTTTTGGCGCGGCAAGCGGATAACGCCACTTACCGCGCGCTGCTCGCGGATCTGGACGCGACCACGTCGTGGCAAGCGCTGATCGAGCGCGAAGGCGGGGTGCAGCCGTTTGCTCACGGGCTGTACGGTTGCAGCGAAATGTTCGTGAACGGTTTATTGGTGCTGGTGGACGCCGGCATCGTGCGGCGCAAGGTTTACCCCGACGCGGCCCTGCAACGGCAGGCCAACGATGGCACGCTGGACGAATCGGCCCATCCCGATGGCGTCATGGTCCACGCGGGGTTTTTCCTGGGGCCTCGCAGCTTTTATCAACGTTTACGCGAGTTTTCACTGGCTCAGCGTGAGCGCTTCAACATGACCGCCATCAGCTACATCAACGAGCTGTACGGCAATGAAGAGCTCAAGCGCTTGCAACGGCGCGATGCGCGATTCATCAACAGCATTTTTAAAGTGACGCTGATGGGCGCCGCAGTGGCCGATCAACTGGAAGACGGCCGAGTGTTGAGCGGGGTGGGCGGCCAATACAATTTCGTCGCTCAGGCGCATGCACTGGAAGGTGCTCGCTCACTGTTGATGCTGCGTAGCTGGCGGGAGTCGGGCGGGGAGGTCAGTTCAAATGTTGTCTGGGAGTACGGTCACGTCACGATTCCGAGGCACCTGCGGGACATTATCGTCACGGAATACGGGATTGCCGATCTGCGTGGCAAGACCGACGCCAAGGTGATTGAGGCGCTGCTGAATATCAGTGACTCACGCTTCCAGGAGGGCTTGATCGAGCAGGCGCAAAAGGTCGGCAAATTGCCCCGCGATTTCCGCCTCGATCCGCGCTTTAGCGAAAATACCCCTGAACGTTTGCAGACGTTGCAGGCGCGTTACGCGCAGTTGTTCCCTGAGTATCCACTGGGTTGTGATTTCAGCGCTGAAGAGCGGGATCTGTTGCGAGCGTTGAACTGGCTGAAAAGCAAACTCAAACTCACCGAAATGCTGCAATTGGGCAAAGCCACCCTCGACGCACCGGAACCGACAGCCTTCCCGGCGCACCTTGAACGCATGCGACTTTTGCAGCCGCAGGGACTGCTTGAAGAGCTGTATCAGCGCTTGGTGCTGGCGGGGTTGCAGGCCACGGCAATCTCTGGCGTCTGACCTACCGCCTTCGCCAACAAGTTGGCTCCTACATTGGCGAAGGGGCCGCCACAATCAATCCAGAAACGTCACCACCCCGCCCTCCAGCGATTTCACCCGTGCGAGGGATTCGACGCGATAACCCTGAGCGTCGAGTTCGGCACGGCCGCCCTGGAATGATTTCTCGATCACAATGCCCAGTCCGGCCACGCTGGCGCCCGCTTGCTTGATGATCGAAATCAGCGCCTGCGAGGCCCTGCCGTTGGCCAAAAAGTCATCGATGATCAGCACGCGGTCGCTGCTGGTCAGGTGTCGAGGAGAGATGGCGACCGTGCTTTCGACTTGCTTGGTGAATGAATACACGGTCGCCGACAGCAGGTTTTCGGTCAGGGTCAGCGATTGGTGTTTGCGCGCAAAGATCACCGGCACGCCCAGTTTCAGGCCGGTCATGATCGCGGGGGCAATGCCCGAGGCCTCGATGGTGACGATCTTGGTGATGCCCGAGTCTGCGAACAGCGTGGCGAATTCGTTGCCGATCAGCTGCATCAAGGCCGGGTCGATCTGGTGGTTAAGAAACGCGTCGACCTTCAACACCTGGTCAGAAAGGACGATGCCCTCTTCGCGAATTTTCTTATGCAGTGCTTCCACGGTGATTCCTCAGGCTGCGCACATGTGCGCAATAAATGATCAATTCAGCGTTTGAGCATGGCGCGAATATCGGCCAGTGCCGTGTTACCGCGAACGGCTTTCACTTCTACCGGTGTGTCGTCGTTGCCTTCCCAGGCGAGGTCGTCCGGCGGCAGTTCATCGAGAAAGCGGCTGGGGGCGCAATCGATGATCTCGCCATATTGCTTGCGCTTGGCGGCAAAGGTGAAGGCCAGTGTTTCCCGCGCGCGGGTAATCCCGACATACGCCAGGCGGCGCTCTTCCTCGATCGTATCGGCTTCGATACTGGAGCGGTGCGGGAGGATTTCTTCCTCCATGCCCATGATGAACACGTAGGGGAATTCCAGGCCTTTGGAGGCATGCAGGGTCATCATTTGCACGCCTTCGGCGCCGTCTTCTTCTTCCTGCTGACGCTCGAGCATGTCGCGCAAGACCAGCTTGCCGATGGCCTCTTCGATGGTCATTTTGCCGTCGTCGTCTTTCTCCAGCGTGTTCTTCAGCGCTTCGATCAAGAACCAGACGTTTGCCATACGGTAATCGGCGGCTTTTTCACTGGAGCTGTTCTGCCGCAGCCAGTTTTCGTAGTCGATGTCCATGACCATGCTGCGCAGCGCGGCGATGGGGTCGTTTTGCGAGCATTGCTGGCGCACGCCATCCATCCAGCGTTTGAAGCGTTGCAGGCGGTCGGTGTAACGGCTGTCCAGATGCTCGCCCAGGCCGATTTCATCGGTGGCGGCGTACATCGATATCTTGCGCTCGGTGGAATAATTGCCGAGTTTTTCCAGGGTGGTCGAGCCGATTTCACGGCGCGGTACGTTGATCACGCGCAAGAAGGCGTTGTCGTCGTCCGGGTTCACCAGCAGGCGGAAGTAGGCCATCAGGTCTTTCACTTCCTGACGCCCGAAGAAGCTGTTGCCACCCGACAGGCGGTAGGGGATCTGGTGGTGTTGCAGCTTCAGCTCGATCAGCTTGGCCTGATAGTTACCGCGATAGAGAATCGCGAAGTCACTGTAGGGCCGGTCGGTGCGCAAGTGCAGGGTGAGCAGTTCCACCGCGACGCGTTCGGCTTCGGCATCTTCGTTGCGGCAGCGGATCACACGGACTTCATCGCCGTGACCCATATCGCTCCACAATTGCTTTTCGAAGGCGTGCGGGTTGTTCGAGATCAGCACGTTGGCGCAGCGCAGGATACGGCTGGTGGAGCGGTAATTCTGCTCAAGCATCACCACCTTGAGCGACGGGTAGTCATCCTTGAGCAGCATCAGGTTTTCCGGGCGCGCACCACGCCAGGCATAGATCGACTGGTCATCGTCGCCGACCACGGTGAACTGGTTACGCATACCGATCAGCAACTTCACCAGCAGGTACTGACTGGCGTTGGTGTCCTGATATTCATCCACCAACAGGTAGCGAACCTTGTTTTGCCACTTCTCCAGGATGTCAGCGTGTTCCTGGAACAGCTTCACGGGCATCAGGATCAAATCGTCGAAATCCACCGCGTTGTAGGCTTTGAGCGTGCGCTGGTAGTGGGTATAGACAATGGCGGCGGTCTGTTCCTTGGGGTTACGCGCGTTTTCCAGGGCCTCGGGCGGCAGGATCAGGTCGTTTTTCCACGAGCCGATCATGTTTTTGATTTCGTCGACGCCGTCATCGCCCGAATATTCTTTTTGCATGATGTCGGTCATCAGGGCTTTCACGTCGGTCTCGTCGAAAATCGAGAAACCGGGTTTATAGCCCAGCCGCGCATGCTCTTTGCGGATGATGTTCAGGCCCAGGTTGTGAAAGGTACATACCGTCAAGCCACGCCCTTCGCCGCCCTTGAGCAGGGTGCCGACCCGCTCTTTCATTTCCCGCGCGGCCTTGTTGGTAAAGGTCATGGCGACAATGTGTTGTGCCCGAAAGCCGCAGTTCTGGATCAAGTGCGCAATCTTGCGGGTGATCACGCTGGTCTTGCCGGAGCCAGCACCGGCGAGCACCAAAAGAGGGCCGCCGACGTAGTTCACGGCTTCTTGTTGCCGAGGATTGAGTCGGGACATGACAGAAAAAGGGTCGCTTGCGAAATGGGTGGGCATTTTAACAGGCTCACGCATTTGTGCGGTCATCGTCCGACACTGTGACGTAGCGCGCGATCTAAATTTGCCGGTTTTGTTACTTTCCCGCAGGATGCGCAGTGGATTACGCCGGATGTCCGAAGTAGGGCGGAACCACCAACGATTTTTTTGCGAGTAGGGAGCTAGTTTGTCTACGCCTGTCGAACCCTTGCGTTTGTTGCTCCTGGCCCAAAAGCCGGAATGGCTGGCGTTATTGCGTGAGTGTCTGGCTCCTCTGGGAGATGCGGCCGCGCTGGTCTGTGCGCCGAGTTGGGACGATGTCAGCAGCCTGTTCGACGACGAGCGCAGTGCCGTGCTGCTGACGACGCCTGAGCTCCAGCCGGCGCCCGGGCGCTGTAAGTTGCCCGTGGTGATGCTGCTTGAGCACGAACCGCTCGAACCCCCGCTGGGCGTCAGCGATTGGCTGGTGCTCGCCACGTTGAGCATTGATGCGCTGCGTCGTTGCCTGCGGCATGTGCGCGAGCGCGGCGTGCTGGAAAACACTCTGCAACGCCTGGCCGAGCAAGACCCGCTAACCGGCATCGCCAACCGCCAGGGCTTCCAGACCTTATTGGCGACGCGTTTGGTTGAAAATGAAGGCCGAGGTCTCGCGCTTGGGCATCTGGATCTCGACAATTTCCGCCACGCCAACGACGCGCTGGGTCATCAGGCCGGCGACCGGTTGATCTTGCAAGTGGTCTCGCGGCTCAAGAGCCAGCTGGAAGCGGGCGATCAACTGGCGCGGCTGGGCAGTGACGAATTTGCGTTGTTGATCGACATCCGCCGTGCGCCGCAGCGTGCCGAATGGATGGCCGAGCGCATTACCGAAGCCTTGGCCGAGCCCTATTGGGTCGATGGCGAAAGCTTGCTGATCGGCTGCAGCCTGGGGATTGCCTATGCACGGGTCGGTGCCGGTGCCGATCCGTTGATGTGGCACGCTCATATCGCGATGCAGCAGGCGAAAGGTACTCAGGGCTGCACCTTTCATATTTTTAACGAGCGCATCAATCGCAACGCCCGCAGCCTGGCCGATCTGGAAAGCGAACTGCGCCGGGCCTTGCGCCGCGATGAGCTGGAGCTGCATTACCAGCCACGCCTGTCACTGAACGACGGTCGCATCGTTGGCCTTGAAGCCCTGGTGCGCTGGCGCCACGCCGAGCGTGGATTGCTGCCACCCAGCGAGTTTGTACCCTTGGCCGAGCAAAGCGGTTTGATCGTGCCTTTGGGTTACTGGGTCATTTCCCGCGCCCTGCGCGACATGCAGGCGCTGCGCGAACTCGGGCTGCCGGCACTGCACATGGCGGTCAACCTGTCGTTCCGCCAGTTTCAGGACAGTCAATTGCTGTCGACCCTGAGCCGCTTGATCGCCGAGCGGGGCGTCGATGCCCGCTGGCTGGAATTCGAACTGACCGAAACTGCCGTCATGCGCCGCAGCGATCTGGTCAAACAGACGATGGATGCGCTGGGTCGGCTGGGTGTGCGTTTTTCGCTGGATGATTTTGGCACCGGCTTCTCGTCGTTCGTGCACCTCAACAGCCTGCCGATTGCCTTGCTCAAGGTCGACAAAAGCTTTGTCGGCGGCATGGAGTTGCGCGAAGAAAACCGCAAGCTGGTGCACGCCATGATCAACCTGGCGCACAACCTCAGCCTGGAAGTGGTCGCCGAAGGTGTCGAAACCCCGGAACAACTGGCACTGTTACGTGATTTTGGTTGCGATCAAATTCAGGGTTACCTGATCAGCAAGCCGTTGCCATTCACGGAGCTGATTGAGTACCTGACGTATGGACAGCGGCATAACGTCGGGCAAGCGCACGTTCAGTAGGCATACCTGATTCAGCTCTTCAAACCATGACCGATGCACTCACTGGCGCTTGCCGCAACAAGCGTGAGGTCTTCCTTTCGAACGCCACTGTCAGTGCGAGCGCCGCGCAGGCCAGCCCCAGGGCCAACCCCCACCAGACCCCCATCGCGCCGCCCTGTGCATAAAAACCGAAAGCCCAGGCCGCAGGCGCGCCGACCAGCCAATAGCAGGCGAGGCCGATGACAAACGTGGTCCTGGCGTCCTTGAATCCCCTGATGGCGCCCATGGCCAGCGTCTGCGTGCCATCGAACAGTTCGAACCACGCGGCGATCGCCAACAGCTTCACGGCCAGATCGATCACGTCGTGGTAGGCCGGATTGTCGAGGTCGAGGAACAGGCTGACGACTTGATACGGCGCCAGCCAGAACAACAGCGCGAAACCGAGCATGATCATTGCCCCAAAGGCAATGCCGACGCGCCCGGCCAGCCGCGCCTGGAGCAGATTGCCCGCGCCGTAGTGTTGGCCGATGCGCATGGTCATTGCGTAGGAAATCCCCACGGGCACCATGAACGCCATCGACACCGACTGCAGGGCGATCTGATGCGCGGCCATTTGCGTACTGCCCATCGCGCCCATGCAGAACGCGGCGAAGGTGAACAGGCCAACCTCGACCGCATAGGTGCCGCCAATCGGCAAGCCGAGGCGCCACAGCTCTTGCAAATAAATCAGCGAGGGGCGCATCAGGCCTTGGCGAATGGGGTAGGGCGCATAGGCCGGGTGCTGGCGGATATGCAGGGCCAGAAGCAACGCCATGCCGTTGGCAACCACCGCCGTGACCAGACCGATGCCCATCAGGCCCAGATGCGGCAGGCCAAACAGGCCATGAATGAGTGCATAGTTAAGCCCGAAGTTGATGGCTACGCCGCCCAGGCTGATCACCATCACCGGGCCGGCACGCCCCAGCGCGCTGGTGAAGCCACGCAATGCCATAAACGACAGAAAGCCGGGCAGGGCCAAGGGCAGGGTGATCAAGAATTGCCCGGCCATGTGCACGTTAGCCTCATTCTGCCCAAGCCTGAGCAAAATGGGCTCAAGGTTCCACAGCACCAAGGCCGCGATTAGCGCCATGCCCCACGCCAGCCACAGCCCCGCTTGAGTCAGCCGCGTGGCGCCCACGTTGTCGCCTGCACCGTGACGGATCGAGACCAGCGTGCCGACGGCGGCGATAACCCCCACGCAGAAGAACGAAATCAGGTTGTAGCTGGCCGCGCCCAGCCCACCGCCGGCCAGGGCAGCGGGTCCCAGATGACCCATCATCACGGTGTCAGTAAAAACCATGAGCATGTGCGCCATTTGCGAGGCGATCAGCGGCCCGGCCAAGCGCAGGATAATCCGCAGTTCGCTGATCCAGGGGGGTTGAGTGGTTGCAGCTCGCATGGTCGTGGCGCTCGGCGGACGAGGTTTCGTGAGCAACTGATTCTCGGCATTTCTCACAGCGGGCACAAAGGGATAAATCCGATGATTGGCATGAGTAAAACTCATCTGAATCGGGTGTAGTCGTTGGGGGTAAAGTAGCGCAACTGTTGCGTAGGAGAGTTGTGTATGTCCCGTAGTCTTCCTCCCCTTTATGCGTTACGCGCATTTGAAGCTGCTGCCCGACACAGCTCGTTCACCCGCGCTGCCGAGGAGCTGTCGATCACCCAAAGTGCCGTCAGCCGCCACATCCGCACGCTCGAAGATCACTTTGCCTGCCGTTTGTTTCAGCGCAATGGCCGCAACCTGCAATTGACTGAGGCGGCACGCCTGCTACTGCCGGGAGTGCGTGAAGGTTTTTCGGCGTTGGAGCGTGCGTGCAGCACGTTGCGCGCCGAGGAAGGTATTTTGCGCATGAAGGCACCGTCGACCCTGACCATGCGCTGGTTGCTGGCGCGCCTGAGCCGGTTTCGCCATCTTCAGGTCGGTAATGAAGTGCAATTGACCAGCGCCTGGATGGATGTCGACAGTGTGGATTTCACTCAGGAGCCGTTTGACTGCGCGGTATTGCTCAGCCGTGGGCATTTTCCGCCGGATTGGGAAGCCACCTACCTGTTCCCTGAGCTGCTGATTCCAGTGGGCGCACCGACGTTGCTCCAGGACCAGCCCTGGGATGTCGCGCGGCTGGCCAGCGCCGAACTGTTGCACCCAACCCCCGACCGCCGCGATTGGCGCAGCTGGCTACAGCGGATGGGCCTGTCGGAGCAGATCTCGCTCAAGGGCGGGCAGGTGTTCGACACCCTGGAGTTGGGCATGATCGCGGCGGCGCGGAGCTATGGCGTGTCCATGGGTGACTTGCTGATGGTCGCCGAGGACGTCGCGCAGGGGCGTTTAAGCTTGCCTTGGCGCACCGCCGTGGCCAGCGGCGAAAACTACTATCTGGTGTGGCCAAAGACCCGACCGGGCGGCGAACGTCTGCGCCGGCTCAGCGAATTTCTTCAAGGCGAGGTGCAGGCGATGGACCTGCCAACGGTTGAGATATTGACCTGAAAAACAGCTGCGGCACGGGCTGTTGAGCGGTTATTCGTCAGTATCCTAGTGTAGGACTCAAGTATTGTTCACGTCGGCCGAATCCGTATAAGTCGGACTTTTTAAAAAAGGTTCAACGGACCCCATTTTTGAATTTTGCTGAACAGGGCATCGAGATCAAAACGATGCCGCTGTTCGGCCAGGAGCTTCCATGTCTGAACCCCGTGCTCGTATCGCCTCGCAGTTGGGTCTCGCCCTGGCGGTAATTCTGGCCGTGGTCATCAGCGGCAGTACCGTGTTCGCGTTGCGCTCGCTGGACGCCGCGAACCTGGCAATTCGTGAAGAGCACATGGCCAGCGAAGCACGCTTGCTGGCCGATCAACTGAATACGTTTCACAGCGCCCTGCGTGAAAGCACCCAGCGCTTGAATGGGTTGTTCGAGAAGCGCTTTACCGGCGGCCTGAGCCTACAGGCAGACAAACCCGTGACGGTTGCGGGCGTGCAGGCACCGAGCCTGTTGTTGGGGGACCATGTACTGAACAACGACTTCACCGAGGTCGATAATTTCAAGCAAATGACGGCCGGCGTGGCGACGATTTTCGTGCGCAGTGGCGATGACTTTATTCGGGTGAGTACGTCGCTGAGCAAGCAGGATGGCTCGCGGGCCGTCGGCACCTTGCTGGATCACAAGAGCCCGGCCTATGACCGGCTGATGGCGGGGCAGGAGTACGTCGGCCGGGCGCTGTTGTTCGAGCACTACTACATGACGCAGTACAGCCCGGTGCGTGACAGCGGTGGCAAAATTATTGCCGCCTTGTTCGTCGGCTTCGACTACACCAGTGCGCAAAATACCCAACTCGAGAACCTGAAGAATTTCCGCATCGGCACGACGGGTTCGCTGGCCCTGCTGGATGAGCAGAATCGCTGGCTGGTGGCGCCTGCCGGGGTCAAGGCGCTGGATCAGGCAACGCAAACGTTGGCCGACTTCGTCAAGCGCCCAGGCACAGGTCATTTCTGGAGTGACGGCACGCAAGATTTCTATACCGTCGCCGTGCCCTTTGCTGGCGGCCCGTGGGCAGTGTTTGCGAGCATGCCAAAAACCGAAATCAGCGCCGTGACCTGGAGCGTCGGCACGCAATTGGCAATCGGCAGCTTGCTGGCCATGTTGATCGCGGTCGGTGCGGCGATCTGGCTGTTGCGCCGCAAGTTGCAACCGCTGTCGGATCTGGTTCGTCAGGCTGAAGCCCTGGGCGCCGGCGACCTGAGCGCGCGTTTGAATGTTTCCAGTCACGATGAAATCGGTCAATTGGCACGCAGCTTCAATCAGATGGGTGAAGCCCTGTCGAACATGGTCGCGCACATCCGCAGCGCGGCACAGGAAGTCAGTGGCCGCGCTCAGACGCTGTCCGGCTTGTCGGGCGGTGCCTACGACGGCATGGAGCAGCAGTCCGGGGAGATCACCAGCATGGCTGGCGCCGTGGAAGAGTTCAGCGCCACCTCATTGAATATCGCCGACAACATGGGCAGCACCGAGCGCCTGGCGCAGGAGAACGCTCAGCAGACGCGCATCGGCCGCACCTCGATGGATGAAGCCTCGGCATCCCTTGAGCAAATCGCGTCCTCGCTCAAAGGCACGGCCACGGTGATTGATACCTTGGGCCAGCGTTCTCAGGAAATCGGCGGCATCGTCGGCGTCATCACCTCGATTGCCGAGCAGACCAACCTGCTGGCTCTCAACGCCGCGATTGAAGCCGCGCGTGCTGGCGAGCAGGGCCGTGGCTTTGCGGTGGTAGCGGATGAGGTGCGTAATCTGGCCTTGCGCACCCGTCAGGCGACCGACCAGATTTCAGGGATGATCGTGAGCATTCAGCAAGAAACCGGTAACGCGATCAGCACCATGGAACAGGGCAACGCGCTCATGCAGGAAGGCCTCTCGCGCAACGCAAAAGTTGCGGCTGCTCTGGCCCGGATCGACGAACAAAGCCGCTCTGCGGGCGAACAATTCGCGGCCATCACCACCGCCACCCAAGAACAAAGCAGCACCGCTACCTTGCTCAGCAGCAACCTGCAAAGCATCGCCCTGGCCAACAGCGAACAGCGCGAAGTCGTCTCCCACCTGGCTGTCACCGCGAAAGAACTCGACGAACTGGCGGCGGATTTGCGCAAAGAGGTCAATCGGTTTCGGTGATACAAGGTTTGTGTTCACCGAAAACTTAATTTTCAGCCCAACGTTGATCTCCTGTAGGAGCGGGCTTGCCCGCGAAAAGGTCGGCACTGCCTTCAGGGGCCAATGAAACCAAGCACTTTTACGACCGCTACGTAGTCGATCGCGGGCAAGCGCGCTCCTACGGCCTGGCGGCCAGAAGCAGATCTATGGTTCGCCGAAAATCCAGTAGCGCGCGACTCTTATTCTGCATGTGACCCCATCAATTACTCGACGGCCGATACTGCAACGCCTCGGCCAGGTGACTGCGCCCAATCGCATCGACCTGTTCCAGATCAGCCAGCGTTCTTGCCACTTTCAACAAGCGGTGTGCGGCCCTGAGTGACAGGGTCAAACGCTCGCAGGCGGTTTCCAGCCAGTTTTCGTCGGCACTGGACAGCGAGCAGTGTTTGCGCAGACCCGGCAGGTCGAGAAAGGCGTTGGCGCAGCCTTGGCGCCGTTGTTGCCGGTCGCGGGCCTGGGCCACGAGGGCGGCGGCGCTGGCGGTGTCGTCGCCGATGTGGGGGGGCGGATTGAGCGCCGTGGCTTCGCGGGCGACGGTCAGGTGCAGGTCGATTCGATCCAGCAGCGGGCCGGAGAGCTTGTTGCGGTAGCGCTGGATCTGCTCGGTGGAACAACGACAGCGACCGCTGGGCTCGCCCAAATAGCCGCAAGGGCAGGGGTTCATCGCGGCCACCAACTGAAAGCGCGCCGGGAAGCGCACCCGGTCGCGGGCACGGGCGATGACGATGTGCCCGGACTCCAGTGGCTCACGCAGCACCTCCAGCACTTTGCGATCAAACTCGGGCAGCTCATCGAGAAACAGCACGCCATGGTGGGCAAGGGTAATTTCGCCGGGTTGCGGACGACTGCCGCCACCCACCAGCGCTGCCCCTGAGGCGGAATGGTGGGGCTGCCGAAAGGGTCGCTGTGGCCAACTGGTCAGAGGGCTCTGGCTGGCGACCGACTGAATCGCGGCGACTTCCAGGGCTTCATGCTCATCCAGTGGCGGCAACAGGCCTGGCAGACGGCTGGCGAGGAGTGTCTTGCCGGTGCCGGGAGGCCCGCTGAAAAGAAGATTGTGCGCGCCCGCCGCCGCTACCAGCAATGCGCGTTTGGCGGCAGTCTGGCCTTGCACCTCGCTCAAGTCCGGATAGGGTTTGCTCAGGTGCAAAAGGCCGCTGGATTCGTAGGGGACAATCGGTGTCCGGCCATTGAAGTGCGCCACCAGTTCCAGCAGATGATTGACTGCAATCACTCGTAACCCGGATGCCAGGCACGCCTCCTCGGCATTGGCCGCAGGCACGATCAACGTATGGCTCTCGGCACGCGCGGCCAGTGCGGCAGGCAAAACACCCTGTATCGGCCTTATAGCGCCAGAGAGCGCCAATTCACCCAGACATTCGACATCTTGCAACGCGTGAGCGGGCAGTTGCCCACTGGCGGCGAGCAAACCCAGGGCAATCGCCAGATCGAAGCGCCCGCCGTCTTTGGGCAAGTCGGCCGGTGCGAGATTGAGGGTGATTCTGCGGGCAGGGTATTCGAGGCCGGAATTGAGGATGGCACTGCGGACCCGATCCTTGCTTTCCCTGACTGCACCTTCAGGCAAGCCCACCAGCGTCAGCGCAGGAAGGCCGTTGGCCAGATGGCACTCGACAGTGACGGCGGGCGCTTCCACACCCACCTGAGCGCGGCTGAGCACGATGGCGAGAGACATGATCATTCCTTGATGTCTGAAGAACCGCATCCTGCGGGAATTCGAGGGGGAGCTGGGGAGGGGAATCGATACAGGGTGTGAGTGGATAGTCCCGGGTGGGAGCAATCGGGACGCGTAGTCTTATTCGCGAATGAATTCGCTCCCACCGGGATTGGACGGTGAACGTCCAGAAGTCGCGCGGCTGTTACTCCGCCGGTGGCGTCAGTTTCGCTTCCATCTCGGCCACTTTTGCTTCCAGCGCTTCAAGGCGGGCGCGGGTGCGGGCGAGGACGGTCATCTGGCTGTCGAACTCTTCGCGACTCACTAAATCAAGCTTGCTGAAGCCGCTTTGCAGCAGGGCTTTGAACTGGGTTTCGAATTCGTTGCGCGGGACAGGCGTTTCGCCGTTGAACAAGCGAGAGGCGTGGCCACTCAGGGCGTCGAGGAAGGCTTTGGGCGCGAGCATGGTCAGGGTTCCGGAAACAGATGGGCGGCAGTATATCACGCAGCGTCTATAGTCAATTCAGATCGCCCTTTCTGCACGCTTTTCGCGCATGGGGGCGGGCGCATGCGCACTGTTGTTGTGCGTCCTGATCGCCGCAATCGGTGGCCGGGAAAGTGATTCTTGGCCAAGGCCCTGTATTCAATGAGATTTCACGAGATGGCAAGCTTTCTGCTTAGTGGCATATGACCCATGCACTGATGCAGTCGCTGTGACGATTGCAGTGCGGCAGGCGAAGCGGGGAAGTGTTTCGTCAGAAGCGGTTTTCTGGGGTTGATCGGGGCTGTTAAGGCGACCGACACGTTACAAAGCCAGGCACTGCGCTTAGACTTGAGTCGGGTTTGTTTTCCTGGGGCAAGTCCACCAATTCGGGAGAAAGTTTCATGAAGCTAGTCACTGCCATCATCAAGCCGTTTAAATTGGATGACGTGCGCGAGTCACTGTCGGAGATCGGCGTGCAAGGCATCACTGTCACTGAAGTCAAAGGCTTCGGTCGGCAAAAGGGTCACACCGAGCTGTATCGCGGCGCGGAATACGTAGTCGACTTCCTGCCCAAGGTAAAAATCGATGTTGCGATCGATGACAAGGATCTGGATCGAGTGATCGAGGCGATAACCAAGGCTGCCAACACCGGCAAAATCGGTGACGGCAAGATCTTCGTGGTCAATCTGGAACAGGCCATTCGCATCCGTACCGGCGAAACCGATACCGACGCAATCTAAGCCGCCAAACCCAACGCCCCAGGAGTAAAACAATATGACTCTGCGTCAATTCGCAGGGCTAGGAGCCCTGTTGTCCCTTGTAATCCCTGGTCTGGCCATGGCGGCAGACCCAGTGGCTGCGCCTGTCCTCAATTCCGGCGACACTTCCTGGATGATGACCTCGACGGCGTTGGTGCTGTTCATGACCATTCCCGGCCTGGCGCTGTTCTACGGCGGTATGGTTCGGTCGAAAAACATTCTTTCTGTAATGATGCAGTGCTTCGCCATTACCGGTCTGATCAGCATTCTGTGGGTCGTTTATGGCTACAGCATTGCGTTCGACACGACGGGGATGGAAGCGGGCGTCGTCAACTTCAACTCCATATTCGGCAGCCTGTCCAAGGCATTCCTTGCCGGTGTGACGCCTTCGAGCATCACGGGTCCGGCCGCTTTGTTCCCTGAGGCAGTGTTCATCACCTATCAGATGACCTTCGCCATCATCACCCCTGCGCTGATCGTCGGCGCGTTCGCTGAGCGGATGAAGTTCTCCGCCATGCTGATCTTCATGGGCATCTGGTTCACGCTGGTCTATGCGCCAATTGCGCACATGGTCTGGAGCGGTCCGGGCGCACTGTTGGGTGATTGGGGCGTTCTCGACTTCGCTGGCGGCACCGTGGTTCACATCAACGCCGGTATTGCGGGTCTGGTTGCCTGCCTGGTGCTGGGCAAGCGTAAAGGCTTTCCAACCACCCCAATGGCCCCGCACAACTTGGGTTACACCCTGATCGGCGCGGCAATGCTTTGGGTAGGCTGGTTCGGCTTCAACGCTGGCTCCGCTGCTGCGGCCAACGGCACTGCCGGTATGGCAATGCTCGTGACTCAGATTGCGACCGCTGCTGCCGCACTGGGCTGGATGTTCGCTGAGTGGCTGACCCACGGTAAGCCAAGTGCCCTGGGCATCGCTTCGGGTGTGGTTGCCGGTCTGGTTGCCATTACCCCTGCCGCCGGTACCGTTGGCCCGATGGGCTCCCTGGTGATCGGTCTGGCTGCGGGCGTAGTCTGCTTCTTCTGCGCCACCAGCCTCAAACGCAAACTGGGCTACGACGACTCCCTGGATGCCTTCGGCGTACACGGTATCGGCGGTATCCTCGGCGCGATCTTGACGGGTGTGTTCGCAGCGCCTTCCCTGGGTGGCTTCGGCACCGTGACCGACATCGCTGCACAGGTCTGGATCCAGTGCAAAGGCGTAGGCTTCACGATCATCTACACCGCGATTGTGACCTACGTCATTCTCAAGGTCCTGGACATGGTCATGGGTCTGCGTGTCACTGACGAGGAAGAAGCTGTCGGCCTCGACCTTGCGCTGCACAACGAACGTGGCTACAACCTGTAAGTCGACGCATAAAAAATGCCCGGGCGACCGGGCATTTTTTTGTCTGAAGTTTGTCGATACACGCAGGATGGAGAGGGTTGTTTGCTCTTGGGCGGCGGCTTACACAAAAGGTGGTCTATTACGCGCTTTGTTTTTTTCTCCAGCGCGTTAGAATGCGCGCCGAAGCGTGGAGAACTGTATGTGGCAACAGACGCTGATTACTCTGCGAGCAAGGCCTCGCGGGTTTCATCTGGTAACCGACGAGATACTGGCAGGCTTGCCTGAGCTGCGCACTTGTCGGGTCGGTCTATTGCATCTGTGGCTACAGCATACCTCGGCCTCGTTGACCATCAACGAGAATGCCGACCCGGCTGTGCGTCGTGACTTCGAGCGTTTTTTCAATCGTCTGGTGCCCCAGGGTATGGACGTATATGAACATGACGACGAAGGCCCCGATGACCTGCCTGCGCACTTCAAGGCCAGTTTGCTTGGCTGCCAGTTGAGTTTGCCGGTCACGGCGGGGCGATTGGCGCTGGGTACCTGGCAAGGTGTTTATCTGGGTGAGCATCGAGATGTTGGCGGTGCTCGCAGAGTCCTCGCCACCTTGTACGGTGATGAGGCATGACCACTGATTTTCAGCGGTCGTTGATTTTTTTCCGGCAGCCTTCGACAGTGGGCGTAGCTGGGCTATAACTAATCTGCTTTCGCAAGTCATGAGGTAGAACATGAGCGACGATGACAACGATGAAATGGTAGACGATCTGGAAGGTGAAGAGGACGGTGAGGAGCTCGCTGCTGCTGCCGAAGACGATGGCGCCGACGCTGATGACAGCATCGAAGCCTCGGTCACTCCCACCAAGGGTAAAGCCAAGGCCGCTGTCTCGGTAGATGAACTGCCGAGCGTAGAAGCCAAGAACAAAGAGCGCGACGCTCTGGCCCGTGCGATGGAAGAGTTCCTCTCCAAAGGCGGCAAGGTTGTCGAGGTGGAGCCCAACGTGGTTGCTGATCCGCCGAAGAAGCCTGACAACAAGTACGGTAGCCGACCTATCTAAACGGTCGTTTATCGAACAAAGAAAAGCCCGCTGTCGCCGCGGGCTTTTTCTTGTCTGAAAATTGCTCTCAGCCCCAACGCGCCAACAATTCCGGCAATTGCATCAGGCTTTGAATCTCGGCGTCAGGCGGCTTGTCGGCTTCCCAGGCTTTGCCTGCGGGATTGAACCAGATGGCGCGAAAACCAACCTGCTGCGCCCCTGCGATATCGTCGCCGGGGTGGTCGCCGATGTGCACGGCTGCGCTGGCGTCGACCTTGCCGCGCTTCAGCGCTTCAAGGAAGGGGGCCGGGTCGGGTTTGCCGATGCCCAGCTCTTCGGCACACAGGGCGAACGCGAAATAATCAGCCAACCCCAAGCGGCGGACGTCGGCATTGCCGTTAGTCACAACCCCCAGCGTGTAGGTTTTGGCGAGAATTTCCAGCGTCGGCTGAGCCTCGGGGAATATCTCGATTTGATGCCGTGCGTGCAGGAAGACTTCGAAGCTTTTGTCGGCCAATTCCTGCGCGTGGGCATGGGCGTAGCCAGCCTCCTCCAGCGCATGAAACAGTACGCGTCGACGCAGCGCACTGATTCGGTGCTTGAACGTGGGGTCGGCCTCGACCAGTTGTGCGCGTATGGCCCACAGATGCTCCACCGGCACCGGGCCGAGATTCGGCGCGTGTTCGGCCAGCCAGTCGCGCAGCACGGCTTCGGCGCTGACGATCACCGGCGCGGTGTCCCACAGGGTGTCATCGAGGTCGAAGGTAATCAGTTTAATCATGATCAGTGCCCTTGCTGCGTTTGGCCCTGGGATGGGCGCTGTCGTAAACCGTGGCCAGATGCTGGAAGTCCAGGTGCGTATAGATCTGCGTGGTGGTGATGTCGGCGTGGCCGAGCAGCTCCTGCACCGCGCGTAGATCTTGTGAAGACTCGAGCAAGTGGCTGGCAAACGAATGGCGAAGCATGTGTGGATGCAGATTTTGCCCCAGCTCGCGTTCGCCCGCCGCTTTCACGCGCAACTGAATCGCCCGGGGTCCCAGACGACGCCCTTGCTGGCCGATGAATACCGCATCGTCCTCCGGATTGGCCAGTGCGCGCAACGGCAACCATATTTCCAGGGCTTCACGGGCCTTCTTGCCCACTGGCAACACGCGGGTCTTGCTGCCTTTGCCGAGGACTTGAATCAATCCGTCACTCAAATCAAGCTGTTCGAGATTGAGCCCAGTCAGCTCCGACAGGCGCAGGCCCGACGAGTAGAACAGCTCCAGGATCGCTTGATCGCGATGAGCCAGAAAGTCGTCCTCGACCGCACCGTCGAGTAATTGCAGGGCGCGATCGGCATCGAGGGTCTTCGGCAGGCGGCGCTCGCCCTTGGGGGGAGACAAGCCGTTGGCCGGGTCGTGATCGCACAGGCCTTCACGGTTCAAGTAACGGTACAGGCCGCGAACCGCTGACAACAGGCGTGCCAGGCTGCGCGAGGACTGGCCTTGCTGATGCAGACGGGCGATCAGGCTGCGCAGGTGCTGAATGTCCAGCGCCGACCAACTGCTAAGCTGCTGTTTTTCGCAAAAGGCGAGGACTTTGCTCAGATCGCGGCGGTAGGCTTCCAGGGTATGGGAGGACACCTGGCGCTCACTGCGCAGGTGCGTGCAGTAAGCGTCCAGTTGCCTTTCCATGGTCAGCGAACCGAGCGTAGTGACTGGGTGAAGCGCGGCAACACCCGGCCCAATACTTCAGCGATATAGCTGAGAAACAGCGTGCCGACGGAGCTTTTGTAGTACTGCGGGTCGCGGCTGCCGATGGCCAAAACGCCATGCAGGCCTTGATGAATCAGGGCGACGACGGCGGTTGAGCCGATTTGTTCGCCTTGTTCGCGGCCGAACAAAAAGGTCAGCTCGTGCTCACGCAGTGCGCCGCAGACAGTCTTGTCGCCCGAGATCAGGCCGCCGATGGCTTTCTGCGCGTCGGCACTGCTGACCCAGCGGCCCACGGGCATGGGGTTGTCGCTGAACAGAATGAGGCTGACGAAGGGCACCTGAAACTCTTGGCGCAGGCTGTCTTCCACGGCGATGATCACTTCTTCCAGGCTACTGGCGTCCATCAACGCCAGGATCAGGCGACGGGTCTTGTCAAACAGCCGATCATTGTCGCGAGCCACGTCCATCAGTTGCGAAAGGCGGTGGCGCATCTCGATATTGCGGTCGCGCAACAGTTTGAGCTGGCGCTCGACCAGTGACACGGTATCGCCGCGCTGGTGCGGGATGCGCAAGGCTGGCAAGAGTTCTTCGTGTTCAACGAAGAACTCCGGGTGATGACGCAAATAAGCGGCGATAGCCTCCGCCTCAAGGGCTGGCGCTGCGTTGTCGGCAGGTGCTTCGCTGGGCTTTTCGGCTGAAATCTGAGGCTGATCGGTCATCGGATTTGCTCACTCATAGACGAACCTGTCCTTCGTAAACCCGCACTGCAGGACCCGTCATCATCACGGGATGGCCTGGGCCTTCCCACTCAATGGACAGGCGCCCGCCAGGCAGGTCGATCAACAGGGGCGAATCCATCCAGCCCTGACTGATGGCAGCCACCGCCGCCGCGCAAGCCCCGGTACCGCAGGCCTGGGTTTCCCCGGCGCCACGCTCCCAGACGCGCAGTTGCGCGCGTTGGCGATCAACCACATGCAAGAAGCCGACATTGACCCGGGCCGGGAAGCGCGGGTGATGCTCCAGCTTCGGCCCAAGCTCGTGCACGGGCGCATTATTGATGTCTTCGACACGTAAAACTGCGTGTGGATTGCCCATCGATACTGCGGCAAGCTCAATGATTTGGCCATCGACTTCGACGGGATAGCTCAGCGCCTGCTCGTCGGCCTGAAACGGAATCTCTTCTGGAATCAGCCGGGGTGGGCCCATGTTGACGCTGATCTGACCGTCGCTGCGGATGTCCAGTTCGATGATGCCGCTTTTGGTTTCCACGCGAATCTGGCGCTTGGTGGTCAGGCGTTTGTCCAGCACGAAGCGGGCAAAGCAGCGCGCGCCGTTGCCGCACTGCTCAACCTCGGAGCCGTCGGAATTGAAAATCCGGTAACGGAAATCGACCTCCGGGTTGCTCGGCGCTTCGACCAGCAGCAGTTGGTCGAAGCCGATCCCGGTGTGGCGGTCACCCCATTGTTTGGCGTGCTTGGGCAAAATGTGCGCGTGCTGGCTGACCAGGTCCAGAACCATGAAGTCGTTGCCCAAACCGTGCATCTTGGTAAAACGCAGCAGCATGGGGTTACTCCGGCAGCAGGCTTTCGCCAGCAAACAGCTCTGCCACGGTCTCGCGGCGGCGCACTTCGAACGCTTCGGTGCCATCGACCAACACTTCAGCGGCGCGGCCGCGGGTGTTGTAGTTGGAACTCATGACGAAACCATAAGCCCCGGCCGAATGCACAGCCAGCAAATCACCCTCGGCCAGCACCAGTTCGCGCTCCTTGGCCAGGAAATCACCGGTTTCGCAGATCGGTCCGACGATGTCGTAAGTGCGTGGCTGGCCGTCGCGTGGGCGAACCGCGCTCACGTCCATCCAGGCCTGATACAGCGCCGGTCGAATCAGGTCGTTCATTGCCGCATCGACGATGGCGAAATCCTTGTGTTCGGTGTGCTTGAGGTATTCAACCTGGGTCAGCAGCACGCCGGCATTGGCCACGATGAAGCGACCGGGCTCGAACACCAGTGCCAGGTCGCGACCGTCAAGGCGCTCACGCACAGCCTTGATGTAGTCGCTGGCCAGCGGTGGCTCTTCGTCGCGATAACGCACGCCCAGACCGCCACCCAGATCCAGATGGCGCAAGTGAATGCCGCAATCGCCGAGGCGATCGACCAGCGCCAGCAAGCGATCCAGTGCATCAAGGAACGGCGGCAGGCTGGTCAGTTGCGAGCCGATATGGCAATCGACGCCGACCACATCCAGGTTCGGCAATTGCGCGGCCCGGATGTACACGTCTTCGGCATCGGCGATGGCGATGCCGAACTTGTTTTCTTTGAGCCCGGTGGAGATGTACGGGTGGGTGCCCGCATCGACATCCGGGTTGACGCGCAGCGAGATCGGGGCGCGTACGCCCAGCTCTGCGGCCACCACTTGCAGGCGTTCCAGCTCGTCGGTGGATTCGACGTTGAAGCAGTGCACGCCGACTTCCAGGGCGCGACGCATGTCTTCGCGGGTCTTGCCGACGCCGGAGAACACGATTTTGCCGGGCTCGCCGCCAGCGGCCAGGACGCGTTCCAGCTCACCCCGGGACACGATGTCGAAACCAGCGCCCAAACGCGCCAGGACATTGAGTACAGCCAGGTTGGAGTTGGCTTTTACCGCAAAGCACACAAGGTGCGGCATACCGTCCAGTGCATCGGCATAGGCACGGTATTGCGCTTCGATGTGCGCGCGGGAGTAGACGTAGGTCGGCGTGCCGAAACGCTCGGCAATGGCAGACAACGCTACAGCCTCCGCAAACAGTTCACCGTCGCGGTAGTTGAAGGCGTCCATGGGTGTTCCCTAGTAAGTAGAGTGCTTATGCGATTGCGATTGCGATGACTTTGCTTGGTCTTCAGGGGATTTGCTGTCGTCGGGCAGGTACAGCGGCCCTTTTTGACCACAGGCAGAGACGAGGCAAGCGACCGCGAGGAGCGCAGCAAGGGAAGAGATCAGGCGCTTCATGGCGAAATCCTTTGTAAAAGCATTAATTGCGCACGAGTATACCGGCCACCCAGCGCCTTGCCTATGCGGCCGCCTACCCGTCTGGCGGGGCTCCGGGCAAGGCCCTGATGATTTGTCCCGACGCGATGAGGCATTATCGACATTGCCGCCTGCTGTTGGGCGGGTATGCTTTGCATTTGTCTGGAAGCGACCGTATCTTGCGGCGCTGCGTCACCGGTAGACACTTTTTGAGGTTCCCGTAATGAGTTTGACTGAAGCCCGCTTTCACGATTTGGTCGATGCCACCCAGCAAGCGCTGGAGGATATTTTCGATGAGAGCGATCTGGATCTGGACCTGGAAAACTCGGCCGGCGTGCTGACCGTGAAGTTTGAAAATGGGACCCAGCTTATTTTCAGCCGCCAGGAACCGTTGCGTCAGCTGTGGCTGGCCGCGCGTTCCGGTGGTTTCCATTTCGACTACGACGAAGAGCACAAGCGTTGGGTGTGCGACTCCAGTGATGAGTTGCTCAGCGAAATGCTCGCACGCATCACGCTGGAACAGGCCGGCGTCGAACTTGAGTTCGACGAGATCTGACAGTGGCCGATAGCACCGCTTCAGCGCCGGTCAAACCGGCGAAACCCTTGTTCAGCAATGTCAGCCCGGCAGTGCCGTCGCCCTGCATCAGCGTGTGTCGGCTCGATGAGCAAAAGGTTTGCCAGGGCTGCTGGCGTCCAGTGGAAGCCATTCGCGAATGGCGCTCGGCGGATGATCACCGACGCCGGGAGATTTGCGCGGATGCCGAGCAGCGCAGGCTGGACGTCTCTGGACAGTGAGTGGCTGCCCGCTGAAACCTCGTCGGCTTGTGTATTTATTAGGCTGTGATAGTGTCCGGGCATGCCTCATTTGCTTGAGGCCCGTCAAAACCCCGCCCGAATCGGCGGGGTTTTGCTTTTATCAGGCAGAATAAAAGGAGCCTGTCAGGATCATGAGCATCGCACCTTCAATCATCCTCACCCGACTCGACGTGCAACGTCTTGAGCGTCTCCTCGACAGCCTGGATGAGGGCACGCCGGGCATTGAAGCGCTTCAGGCCGAATTGGATCGCGCCGAACACGTGGTAGGTCACGAAGAGGTGCCTGCCGGTGTCGTGACCATGAATTCCCGCGTGCATTGCCGCGAAGAAAGCAGTGGCAAGGATTACCACCTGACGCTGGTCTACCCGCAAGACGCAGGCGCCGAAGGCACGGTGTCGGTGCTGGCTCCGGTAGGTTGTGCACTGTTGGGCTTGCAGGTCGGCCAACACATCGACTGGCCCGCGCCCGGCGGCAAGACGCTGAAACTGACGTTACTGGAAGTGGAATATCAGCCGGAAGCGGCGGGTGAGTACAACCAGTAAGGCCCTAGGTCGCGGGCAAGCCGTCTACATGTAGAACGCCTGCCCGTGGTCGCAGCTCAGGCTGCATCCATGGCGCTGTTCAGCGCTCTTTCCAGATCCGCTTTGTAGCGCAGAAACAGAATGCTTTGCCCGCGTACATCACCCAGTAAACCGGACAGATCAAGGTCGGTGATGTAGCAGCGATAGCGCTGAATTTCACTGCGTTGTTCGAGAATCTGTTGGGCGACCACGGCGAACAACTGCTCGCCATACTCCAGTTCGGAAAACTCTCGGTGGTTGCAGTACAAGGTGACATTCACCTGTCCTGGCGCCGCTTCGTCGATGATTGCCTGCACGTCATAGAACGGCTTTTCAAGTGGGATGGCGGGCGTCACGCGGGGCTCGATTCGCCGGGCGCGGCCTGCGCCGGTGGGCAGCACCTGGTAGTACAGGGTTTCCAGCGCGGACGGTTCCAGCGGATTGTCCAGCGGCAGCAGGGCGCCACGTCGATACACCAGTGACTGGAAGAAGCGTTGCAGCGGCACCAGCAGGCTTGATTCATCGTGGTACGGCAAACGCTGATGCCATAGCGCGTTGTGCTCATCGAGCACATAGAGGTCTGCGTGGGGTTCGTTGATCCGGTAAAACACCTGAATGCATTCCGGCTGACCGTGGGGCAGGATCAGCGTCAGGTCATGCTCATCCAGTGCGTTCGTGTCCAGGTGCAACGGGCTGTAGCTCGGTAACTCTTCGCTCAAGTAATCGAGCAGCGCCGGCAAGCTGGCCAGTGCCACGTGATTGACGTGTCCGGGCACCATTTCCAATACGTGATAGTGCTGCTGTACCTGGATCAGGTAACGGTGATTAAGGCGTCGGGTGAGCAGCAGTTGGGCAGTGTGCACCAACTCTTCGACACGCTGGGCAATGGCTGTTGCGCGGTTATGGCAGAAACAGCGCACGCGCACATGCGGTTGTTCCCGGCCTTCGGGCAGGTTGCTGAGGAATTCGCTCAGGCAGTTGAGTAGCGCATGGGGCCCGTCGTAACGGCTGACCAGTATTTCATTCCAGCTGTTGAGGGTGATCTGGTCGAGGGTCAGTACCAGGTTTTCCCGAACGCCGGCATAGCTCAGCGAGTCGGTGCGCTCGGTGGTCATCAGGACATTCAGGTCCCGGTGATGTTTGAGCGGATCGATGCCGACGTTGATCAGTAGCAGCACTTCGCTGGGCACGCTGGGGCGCAACAGCGATTCTTCGCTGACACTGGCGAGGGGCATTTCTATGGTCTGCTGCAGGCTGCCGATCAGGTTGAACAACTCAAACTCGGTCAAATCGCTGCTGCCTGGGTGCAGCGCCAGGCGCGTGGTGGTGTCGATCACGTTGTTGCGATGGCACCAGACCAGCAGCTCAAGCAATTCCCGGCTGCGTTTTATGGGTGAAAAATGCTCCCATTCCTGCGCGCCAAGGCTGCCGTTAAACAAGCCCCATTGGGTTTTGCCCGGCTCGCGGCGATTGGGCGAATGCACCAGGGTCAGTGTGTCTTCGGCCAGGTCCGGGGCGATTCCCGGATTGATGAACTCGACCTTGCCGGCCTTGCGCTCGAAGGCGGCATACAAACGACGGCCGAGCACGTTCAGGTCGCGCTTGTTGATCACGCTGACCGCCTGTTGCGTGCGGGCAAACTGGGTGAGAAACCGATAGCTGTAATTGAGCTCGTTGACCAGCGCGCGGCGCTCAGTGGTGACCTGGCGGACTTTCCACTGACTGCGACTGTCGAGCAGCGCCAGGTGGCGTTCGTCCCAGCCCCATTCCTTGGTCAGTCGCTCCAGCAGCACGTGCTGCCAACGGGACGTGCGCTGGCGTGCGGAGCCGGTGAGCTTTTTGTTGACCTTCAAATACAGGCTGCGCCGCACCAGTTCCAGACGCTCCGGTTCGCCCCGGGCATTGAGGTACTCTTCGATGCGCCGGTACACAGCCATGTACGGGTCCAGCTCGTCGAGGTCGAGCTTATTGGCGAAGACCGCCTGTTTGAAGCGCAAGCTCAGGCACTGCCCGTGCGGGTGTTCGCTGGCATAGACCTCGATCAGCAACAGTTTGAGCACCGACTTGTAAGGCGACTCAATGCCTTTAAACAGCTGCCACAGGCCCGCGCCAATGAACTCCCCAGGTGGAATGTGCGCCATATGACCGAGGTCGAGCATCTCTTCGGCCCGGATGAAGCGCTTGGACAGCAGCGTGTGGGCGTACTCGCTGTACCGCTGTTCGTCGTAGACCGGCACCAGCCACCATAGGGGTGTGCGGCCTGCCAGCCAGATCGCGGTGCGATAGAACTCGTCCAGCAGCAGATAGTGCTGGGTGGTTCCGCAATCTTCCGAGCTGAGTTGGGCGTCGCGCTCGCCAAGGGCAAAGCGTTTTGGATCAATCAGAAAAAAGTGTGCTTCAGCGCCCTGGGTCGCAGCCCACGCTTCCAGTGTCTGGCATTTTTTGCGCAGTTCAGTGAGGGCGTCCTCGCCCAGTTCGGAGTCGTGACAGACCCAGACATCCATGTCGCTCTGCTCGGCCTGGGCCAGCGTGCCGAGGCTGCCCATCAGGAACAGGCCGTGGATCGGCTGCGGCGGATTGCCGTGGCGCGGCTTGTAAGAGAACGAACGGGTCAGTCGCTGCGCTTCGGCCAGCGCTTGGGCATCAGGTTCATAGCTCGTCACCCCGGCTGGCGTGCTGCCGGAAACGTAACCGGGCAGCAGCGGGTGATTGACGTGAAAAAACAGTGGCAGCAGCGTCAACACGGCCTGTTGCCGCGTTGACAGACCTTCCATTGCACGGCCCAGCCGCCCATCGTTGAGGGACAGAAAGCGGGCGCGCAACTGGCTGAGGACCTTGCGGTCGATCCCCTCATCCAGGTCGGGACGAATTTCATACGTACGCATCATCGCAAATAACCGGCGGGCGAGGCTCGAAAGGAGGGCTCAGGGCGACGAGCAGTTTACAGCCTGTGATCAGGTACTTTTAAGCTGATTTTTTATTTTGACGTCAAAATTCAAGCGATTTCACTTCGGGGAAGTGAAGGGCAGGAGGAAGGGCTCGCGAAATGGTTTTGAGGGCGAACCAAACCTCCCGCGAGCCAGGCCGCGCTTCAGGCCGTTTCGGGTACATTCAGGCTGGTCAGGATGGTCAGCAGCGATTGGGTGTGCTCGGCAGCGTCAAGCCCAAGACTGGTCAGATAGCCACCATCGGGTTGGGTGATCAGCCCTTTTTCAAAGAGGCGCTGTACGGCTGCAATCGCGGTGGGAGCAGCTACGTGATGGACTTTCAGGCCCTCAAGGGTATTGCCCAGATTGAACAGTGCGAGGATTTCCAGTTCGGCAACCAAATCAGGGGTATACGACATAGGCACTCCAGACATTTCCAGTAATACGCGGCAGCAGGTCTGTGGAGTGTCTCGAGTCAAGGCACAGGAACGAGCTGTTCTGCGCTTATTGAGCTCTTGAGGACCCATAAAGCCGGCTTGGCGTGACAGCCCCGGAGGTCATGCGGCAGCGGGGCCTTTGCAGTGTAGTCAGGCTGTAGCTTTTTTGCCTATGTATCTCTGGCCGGCCGTCATTTGGCTTCGGGCGGTAGCTCTGGCAAGGCGCGAAGGGCCTGTTCGTACCACTCGGTATTGAAAGGGCGATCCTCTTCAAGCAACGCATCAATTTCAACCGCCAGCACGTGGGCCATGAGCTGGAGAATTTCTGCACGCTCGTAACCCACCAGGGTGAGCTTGTTGAACGTGGCTTTGGCGGCGGGTGGATTGTCGCTTTCGATCTGGTTTTCGATGGCCTGAGTCAGGGTCGACTCAGCAAATTCTTCGTCATCGTCGCTGTTGTTGATTTGGTCGGTCATAAATGTTCCTGAAAAAAGAAGGCTCTGCAGGAGCGCGCTTGCAACTCCGCGCGCCTGCAGGTTTTTGAGTTAGCGGGTTGCCAGCAGCGCCTTGCCACGCACCACGGCCGCTTTGACCTGGGCGGGTGCAGTGCCGCCGATGTGGTTGCGGGCGTTGACCGAGCCTTCGAGGGTCAGCACCGCGAACACGTCCTGATCGATCTGGTCGCTGAACCGGCGCAGTTCTTCCAGGCTCATCTCAGCCAGGTCCTTGCCGCTTTCCACACCGTACTTCACCGCATGCCCAACGATTTCGTGGCAATCACGGAATGGCAGGCCGCGACGGACCAGGTAATCGGCAAGGTCGGTAGCGGTGGAGAAGCCACGCAAGGCCGCCTCACGCATGATCGCGTGCTTGGGCTTGATCGCGGGGATCATGTCGGCAAACGCGCGAAGTGAATCGCGCAGGGTGTCGGCGGCGTCGAACAAGGGTTCCTTGTCTTCCTGGTTGTCCTTGTTGTAGGCCAGTGGCTGACCCTTCATCAAGGTCAGCAGGCCCATCAAGGCACCAAAGACCCGGCCGCTTTTGCCGCGCACCAGTTCAGGCACATCGGGGTTTTTCTTTTGCGGCATGATCGAGCTGCCGGTGCAGAAGCGATCAGGCAGATCAATGAATTGGAACTGCGCGCTGGTCCACAGCACCAACTCTTCCGAGAAGCGCGACAGGTGCATCATCGCCACGCTGGCTGCAGCGCAGAACTCGATGGCGAAGTCACGATCGGAGACGCTGTCCAGCGAGTTGCCGCCGACTGCATCAAAGCCCAGCAGCTTGCAGGTCAGTTCGCGGTCAATCGGGTAGGTGGTGCCGGCCAGGGCCGCGCTGCCCAATGGCAAGCGGTTGAGGCGCTTGCGGCAGTCGACGAGACGCTCGTAGTCACGGCTGAGCATTTCGAACCAGGCCAGCATATGGTGACCGAAAGTCACCGGCTGCGCGGTTTGCAGGTGGGTGAAGCCGGGCATGATGGTCTCGGCTTCACGCTCGGCTTGCCCCAGAAGACCTTCTTGCAGGCGGGTGATTTCCGCCAGGATCACGTCGATTTCGTCGCGCAACCACAGGCGGATATCAGTCGCGACCTGATCGTTACGGCTACGCCCGGTGTGCAGTTTTTTGCCGGTGATACCGATGCGGTCGGTCAGACGCGCTTCGATGTTCATGTGCACATCTTCCAGATCGATACGCCAGTCAAAGTTGCCGGCTTCGATCTCGGTCTGAATGGTTTTCAGGCCATCGATGATGGTATCGCGCTCGACATCGGTCAAAACACCGACGTGGGCCAACATGGTCGCGTGGGCGATGGAGCCCAGGATGTCGTGGCGATAGAGGCGTTGATCGAAGGTGACGGAGGCGGTGAAGCGGGCGACGAACGCGTCGACGGGTTCACTGAAGCGGCCGCCCCAGGACTGATTGGTCTTGTCGGTGCTCATGGGTTCGCTCGTTAGTCTGCAGGCTGCTGTTTAAAAAAATATGGCGTGGCCGATTTTGAAATGGGCGCAGCGATAATAACAGGGTTGCTGTTATTTTATCCTTGACCGGCTTGCCGCTGGGTCCCGTGACGCAGAGACTGGCCTAATGCGAAATAACCGTTTGAACCCGGGGGCAGCGCCAGCGCCCGGCAAAGAATTTTTCTTACCCGAACTGTGCCTGCCTCAGGCGTTATTGGTGCTTGTGGTGCTGGCCGAGCTATTAGTGATGGTGCTGGTGTTGGTCGAGCCCATGTACCCAGCGTTCAATTGGGTGCGGCTGGCGTTGGTTTCGCTGTTCGTGCAATGGATCGTGCTGCTCTCGGCAGCCTTGTTGTGCGGCCTTCGGCCGTGGCTGGCGCGCCTGCGTGCGGGTGTCGCAGGTCTTTTGTGTTGTGTGCTGGTGGTTGGCTTGACCCTGCTGTGCACGGCGGTGACCGACTATTGTGAGCTGGATGGATCACCTTCAGTTGGCGCAATGGTCGAGCGTTATCTACGGTATTCGCTGATCGCCTTGATTATGTCTGCGCTGATGCTGCGTTACTTTTACTTGCAGAGTCAGTGGCGCAAACAGCAACAGGCCGAACTGGGGGCCCGGATCGAATCGCTTCAGGCGCGGATCCGCCCGCACTTTCTATTCAATACGCTCAACAGTATTGCTAGTCTGGTGGCCAGCGATCCGGTCAAGGCCGAGCAAGCGGTGCTGGACCTTTCCGACCTGTTTCGTGCCAGTCTTGCCAAACCGGGGAGTCTGGTGACATGGCATGATGAGCTGGAGTTGGCGAAACGTTATTTATCGATTGAGCAATATCGTCTTGGCGAACGTCTACAGTTGGAGTGGGCAGTGAGTGCAATTCCAGACGACTTGCCGATTCCACAGCTAACCTTACAACCACTGCTTGAAAACGCCTTGATCTACGGGATTGCTCCTCGGGTCGAAGGCGGTGTAGTAAGGGTCGAAGCAACCTATAAAAAGGGAGAGTTCATATTGTGTGTCAGCAATCCCTATGACGAAGTTGCCAAAAGGCAGACTTCTAACGGTACTCATCAGGCGCTGGTAAACATTGGTGCACGCATTGCGGCACTTTTTGGTCCCCGCGCCAGTCTGAGCGTGGAGCGCCGTGACGGTCGTCACTTCACCTGTCTACGCTATCCTTGTGCGAGACTTACGCAGGAAGCCAACGCAATATGAATGTCCTGATCGTTGATGACGAACCCCTGGCCCGCGAGCGACTAAGCCGCCTGGTCAGCGAACTCGAGGGCTATCGAGTCCTTGAACCCAGCGCCACTAATGGTGAAGAAGCCTTGGCGTTGATCGACAGTCTCAAACCTGATGTCGTGTTACTCGATATCCGTATGCCCGGCCTGGATGGTCTGCAAGTTGCCGCTCGATTGTGCGAGCGCGAGACGCCGCCAGCGGTGGTGTTTTGCACCGCCCATGACGAGTTTGCCCTGGAGGCGTTTCAGGTTAGCGCTGTGGGCTATCTGGTCAAACCGGTGCGTGCCGAGCATTTGCTCGAAGCCTTGAAAAAAGCCGAGCGACCCAATCGGGTGCAACTGGCGGCATTGACCCGGCCTGCGGCCGAAAGCGGCACTGGCCCGCGGAGCCATATCAGTGCGCGAACCCGCAAAGGCATTGAGCTGATTCCGCTCAACCAAGTGATTTATTTCATCGCGGATCACAAGTACGTGACCTTGCGCCATGAAGGCGGTGAGGTGCTGCTGGACGAGCCACTCAAGGCGTTGGAGGATGAGTTCGGCGATCGCTTCGTGCGTATCCACCGTAATGCACTGGTTGCCCGTGATCGCATCGAGCGCTTGCAGCGTACGCCTTTGGGCCATTTTCAGCTGTTTCTCAAGGGCCTCAATGGGGATGCGTTGATCGTCAGCCGTCGGCATGTGGCCGGGGTGCGCAAGATGATGCAACAGCTGTAAAAGCGGCGCGGGCAAGCGCGTCTACAGAGGTCATGGCCGAGCTGTTATTATCCGTCACATCTATTCAAGTACGGATTTACCCCATGTCCTCTCGCGAAATCCGCATTGCTACCCGCAAAAGTGCGCTGGCCCTGTGGCAGGCCGAATATGTTAAAGCCCGTTTGGAGCAGTTTCACCCAGGGCTGGTCGTGACGCTGGTGCCCATGGTCAGTCGTGGCGACAAGCTGCTCGATTCGCCGTTGTCCAAAATTGGCGGCAAGGGGTTGTTCGTCAAGGAGCTGGAAACGGCCCTGCTTGAGCATGAAGCGGACATCGCTGTGCACTCGATGAAAGACGTGCCCATGGACTTCCCCCCAAGCCTTGGCTTGTTCTGCATCTGCGAGCGTGAAGACCCGCGCGACGCTTTTGTGTCCAACACGTTCTCCAGTCTGGATCAGTTGCCTGCGGGCAGCGTCGTCGGCACTTCGAGCCTGCGTCGTCAGGCTCAATTGCTCTCGCGTCGACCTGATCTGGAAATCCGTTTCTTGCGGGGTAACGTCAATACCCGACTGGCGAAACTGGATGCCGGTGAGTACGACGCGATCATCCTTGCCGCCGCCGGTTTGATTCGTCTCGGTTTCGAAAGCCGTATCACCTCAGCGATCAGCGTCGACGACAGCTTGCCCGCCGGTGGCCAAGGCGCGGTCGGTATCGAATGCCGCAGCGCGGACACTGAAATCCATGCCTTGCTCGCACCGCTGCATCATGCCGACACGGCTGTGCGGGTTACCGCCGAGCGCGCCTTGAACAAACACCTGAATGGCGGTTGCCAGGTTCCCATCGCCTGTTACGCCGTGCTTGAAGGTGAACAGGTCTGGTTGCGTGGTTTGGTGGGCGACCCTGCGGGAGGCCTGCTGCTCAACGCCGAAGCCCGAGGCCCGCAATCCGAGGCTCAGGCACTGGGTGTGCAGGTCGCTGAAGCGTTGCTGGCCCAGGGCGCGCAAGCCATTCTGCAAGCGGTGTATGGCGAGGCAGGCGAAGAGTGACCGGTTGGCGACTGCTATTGACCCGTCCTGCGCAGGAGTCGGCGGCGCTGGCGGCAGTGCTGGCCGAGGCCGGCATCTACAGCAGTAGCCTGCCGTTGCTGGACATCGAGCCGCTGGCGATTACGCCAGCGCAGCGTTCGATCATTTTCGACCTGGACCTTTACCGGGTGGTCATCGTGGTCAGCAAGCCAGCCGCACGTCTGGGTTTGGCGTTGATCGACGAACTCTGGCCGCAACCGCCGATACAGCAATGGTTCAGCGTTGGCGCGGCGACGGCGCAGATTCTTGAAGACTACGGCCTGGACGTCACGTACCCCGCGCGTGCCGATGACAGCGAAGCCTTGCTCGCGTTGCCGCAGTTGCAGCAAGCGTTGGCGCTGCCGGGAGCTCGCGTATTGATTCTGCGCGGGGAAGGTGGCCGAGAACTACTGGCCGAGCGGTTACGCGATCTAGGTGCTAGTGTCGATTATCTGCCGTTGTACCGACGTAATATGCCGCACTATGCAGTTTCGGAGCTGCCGCGCCGTATCGAAGCGGAACGCTTGAACGGCCTGGTGGTCAGCAGTGGGCAGGGTTTTGAACACCTGCGTGAATTGGCGGGCGATGCCTGGCCTGACGTGGCCCTGTTACCGCTGTTTGTACCGAGCCCCCGGGTTGCCGAGTTGGCGCATGCCGCCGGTGCCCAGACAGTTGTGGATTGCCGTGGCGCTAACGCCGCGGCTTTGCTGGCGGCGTTACGGGAACACCCCGGGCCTGCCCTCTAGACGTAGCAAAGACGGGCTCATTCAGAATAGAGTCGTCATTGATGTGACTGCGCCCTAATGCAAAGGATGGATACGTGAGCGAAACAGTCTTGCCTAAAGAGAATCTTGAACCGCGGCTTGAAGCGCCTGCGCCAACGTCGACCGAGCCTTCGAAGCGTCGTGGCAATAGTCTGGTGATTTTAGCGTTACTGCTGGGCGCTGCGGGTGTTGCTGCCGGTGGCTGGGGTGTCTGGCAGGTGCGCATTCTGCTGGCTGGCCATCAGCAACAGTCGGGGCAATTGCAGGATATTGGCGCGCAGACTCAGACGCTCAAAGAGAACGAGCTCCAGTTGGCGACGCGTCTTGCACAGTTGCCCGCAGCGGATGAACTTGAAAATCGTCGGCAACTGGTCGCCCAGCTTCAGGGCGATCAGCAGCGTCTGAGTCAGCGTCTGGAAACTGTGCTGGGTGCCAGCCGCAAAGACTGGCGACTGGCCGAAGCCGAGCATCTGGTGCGTCTGGCGAGCTTGCGCTTGTCGGCGCTGCAAGATATCAACAGTGCTCAGGCGCTGGTGCAGGGTGCGGATGAAATCCTTCGCGAACAGGATGACCCGGGTTCCTTTGCCGCGCGCGAGCAATTGGCCAAAAGCCTGGCTGCGTTGCGCAGCGTAGAGCAGCCTGATCGCACCGGCCTGTTTCTGCAATTGGCGGCCCTGCGTGATCAGGCCGCGCAGCTCAATGCGTTGGCGCCCGAATATGAAGACAGGGGAGGGTCGTTGCTGGGATTGACCTCCGACAGTGACAACTCCAGTCGCTGGGTGCAGTGGTGGGATAAACTCTCGCACTACATTCGTATCGACTTCAATGCTGACAAAAACATTCGTCCACTGCTGGCCGGACAGAGCTTGACACAGGTTCGGCTGGCCTTGACCCTGGCGCTGGAGCAAGCTCAGTGGGCAGCGCTCAATGGCGAGCCGCAGGTGTACAGCCAGGCCCTGACTGAAGCGCGCAGTGTGCTGCTCAGTAATTTCAATCAGGACAACCCGCAAAGCAAGTTCCTGGATGAGCGCCTTCAAGCCCTGATTACTCAGCCGGTATCGGTGATGACACCCGATCTGGCGCAAAGCCTGAGCGCCGTGCAGGCTTACCTTGAGCGTCGTCATGCGTCTATCGAGCAGCCTGCCGCACCTGCCAAGCAGGAGGCCCGTCCATGAAGCGTGCCTACCTGATCCTGTTCGCGGTGATTGTTGTCGCGGCGTTGATTGGTGTCGCTATCTCCGAGCACTCGGGCTACGTGTTGATCGCGTACCAAAACTTCCGTTACGAATCGAGCCTATGGGCAACGCTGGCGCTGCTGGTGGTGATCTGGCTGGTGGTTTTCCTGCTGCGGGCTTTGTTCAATCTCCTGACAGCGTCGGGTGGGGTGGTCAATCCGTGGTCGCGGTATAACCGCAGCCGCCGTGTGCAACTGGCGATCGAGCACGGTCAGATGGACCTCGCCGAGGGCCGTTGGGCCAGTGCCCAGCGCCATCTCCAGCGTGCCGCTGAAGCTGAGCGTCAGCCGCTGTTGTATTACCTGGGCGCTGCACGCGCGGCAAATGAACTGGGCCGTTACGAGGACTGTGACAACCTGCTCGAGAGAGCGCTGGAGCGCCAGCCGCAAGCCGAGCTGGCGATTGCGTTGAGTCACGCGCAACTGCAGCAGGATCGCGGCGACATCGACAGTGCATTGGTGACCTTGCAAGCGATGCATGATCGCCACCCGCATAACGCCCAGGTGTTGCGCCAGCTACAACGTTTGTATCAGCAGCGTGGGGATTGGTCGTCACTGATTCGACTGATGCCCGAGCTGCGCAAGGACAAAGTGCTGCCGCCGTCTGAGCTGGCTGAGCTGGAGCGGCGTGCCTGGGGCGAGAATCTCACCCTTGCTGCGCAACGCGGGGAGGAGGGCGAAGCGGGTCTGCAGTCGCTCAACAAAGCGTGGCAACAGCTGACCTCGGCACAACGTCAGGAGCCGCCGTTGGTCCTGGCCTATGCCGAACAATTGCGCCAGCTGGGTGCCGATGCCGAGGCGGAAGAGGCGCTGCGTACAGCGCTCAAGCGCGACTACAACAGCCATCTGGCCCGTCTTTATGGATTGTTGCGGGGCCGCGATCCCGCGCGACAACTGCAAACGGCTGAAGGTTGGCTCAAAAGTCATCCTGATGATCCGAGCCTGTTATTGACGCTGGGTCGTTTGTGCCTGCAAAGCAGCCTGTGGGGCAAGGCGCGGGACTATCTGGAAAGCAGTCTCGGCCAGCAACGTAACCCGGAAGCTTGCGCCGAACTGGCTCGATTGTTGGCACGACTGGGTGAGACCGAACGCAGTAATCAGCTGTTTCAAGAAGGCCTGGGCATGCTTGACGAGCGTTTGCTGGCACGTCCGCTTCCGGCAGTAGGCCGGGCCTAGTCTGGAGGGGGTGTCCGACCCCGTTTTGTAGGAGGTGCCCTACCATTCCGTAGGGCGCAGGAATGATCTTGCAGAGCGCGGTATTAAATCCGCTCAACTGCGTCAGCACACGCCTACAAGATTGCAGAAGTATCGCTACGCCCCCGTCTTGAAAGGGTTATGCGCTTTCCTCTACCGTAATAGACCTCGCATTCTGTTACGGATTAGCCATGCACCTGGCCCGCTCGCGCTCTCTGTTCCTCTTGGCATTTATTGCCTGTGCGCTTGTCACTTGCGCAGCGTTATATCTGGAGTATGGCGTAGGGCTTCGCCCCTGCCCGCTGTGCATCATTCAACGTGTTTTTTTGATCACCTTCGGTGTCATTTGCCTGCTCGCGGTTTTACATGCGCCCGGTAAGGCCGGTTGGCGGATCTACTCGCTTTTGGCTTTGCTCTGCGCCCTTTCAGGGGCGGTGGCGGCGGGGAGTCAGGTCTGGCTGCAAAGCCCGCTTAGGGAAGACGTAACGGCCTGCCTGCACGCGCCGAACTCCGCACAGGAGGCCGTGCCCCTGCTTCTTGCGCAGGTATTCAAATGCGCCGCCGGCTGTATTGAAATCCATTGGTCGCTGCTGGGTATGAGCGTTGCCGAATGGAGCCTTTTGGCGTTCGCCGGCATGATTCTGTTTGCGGCTTACCCGTTGTTTCAGCGCGTCGGCGTCGGCGCGAACGATGCACAGGAGGCCTGAAATTCGGGTAAGGATTAAACGCTTGTATGAACTTTATCTCCTGCGTACCTTGATGGGGTTAGCGTGCGGGCATAATCTTGGCCGCACGCGTCATTGGAAATATGCTGCCTATCTGGCTTTATCAGACCCGTCTCTGGCATCGAGATTTATTAGAAAGTCTGGAGGCGGGTACAGAGCAGCATGACCCTGAAGGGAAGAGAGATCATCATGTTGGAAAGTTGTCAGAATGCTCAGGAGCGTTGGGGCGGGGTCAACCTGCTGATCGATCGCTGGTTGAAGGAGCGTCACGAGTTGGTCCGAGCCTACGGTGCTCTCGGCGGAACGCCCGAGGCGTTGGCGGATGACCGCGTATCTCTGCAGAAATTCTGCGAAATTCTGGTCGATTACGTTTCGGCGGGGCATTTCGAAGTCTACGAACAGCTGACCAATGAGGCCAAGGCCTTCGGCGATGAGCGTGGCCTTGAGTTGGCTGAGAAGATTTATCCGCGTCTGGATGTCATCACTGAAGTGGCGTTGGCGTTCAATGATCGCTGCGACAAAGGCGATTGCTCCGATGGCGAAGTCGTTGCCGTCGAGCTCAAGAAACTGGGCGGTCTGCTGCATGAGCGCTTCGAACTTGAAGACTGTCTGATCGAAGTGCTGCACACCTCTCATGAAATAAAAGACGTGGCCCAGGCCTGAAGCCTCGACATTACCGGGCGCGCGCCCTGCGCCCCGGTTTCTGATCCCTCGCTCTTACGGAGCGACACCCAATAGCTCAATTTCGAACACCAGCGGTGTGTAAGGATCAATCAGATCCCCGGCACCTTCTGCGCCATAGGCTTGCGCGGAAGGAATGACCAGCCGCCATTTCGCACCCACCGGCATGCCTTGCAATGCGCTGGTCCAGCCGGCGATTACGCTATCAAGGCGGAACCATTGGGGTTGGCTGTTTTGATCGAAGATGGTCCCATCCGGCAGCCGACCTACATAGCGCACTTGCACTCGGTCCGAAGTCGTCGGTTTTGCACCGTTGCCCGGGGTCAGCTCTGTCAGCAGAATCCCGTCCTCCAGGACACGAACGCCCGGTTTGGCTTTTTCGCTGTCCAGAAAGCGTTGCTCGGTACTCATGGCAACTTCGCTTTGCGGCTCTGGGGGCGGCGTGTCTTCTGCCTGCGCCATTGAAGCATCATGGTCTCTGAGTATCTGTTCAATGCGCTCATCTTTAAGCGCGAGCGGCTTGCCTTGATAGGCCCGCTGCAGCCCTTCGATCAGCGCCGGAAGCTGTAGGTCCGGAACCTCCTGGCGCAGGCGCTCGCCAAGGCTCGCGCCCAGACTGTAGGCAAGGTCATGGTCATTAGCCGGGGTGGCGGTTTCAGCAGCTTGAGCGAGTGGTAGCAAGAGAAACAGAGACATTAATATGTAACGCGACATGGTGCTCTCCAGCCTGGGAAGAGGGCAATTATGCCAGTGCAATCGCTAAGGTGTTGCTCGGCATGAAAGGAATTTCATGAGGTTGTCACACACTCTTCTACCCACTTTCACCCCGTCGTGAAACGCACGGCCATTGTTACTGTCAACATGGCCTAGCGGCGGTGCAGGCAGAGGTCTAGTATGAGCCGCAATCAAGCCAGCCAGGAGGTCAGTCATGTCGGCCCAAAAGAAGCCAGTAAACACCCCATTGCATTTGCTCCAACAGCTCTCGAGCAGCCTGCTCGAACATCTTGAAAGCGCTTGCTCCCAAGCGATGGCTGATGCTGAAAAATTGCTCGCCAAATTGGAAAAGCAACGCGGTAAAGCTCAGGAAAAACTGCACAAATCCCGCATCAAATTGCAGGATGCCGCTACCGCCGGTAAAGCCAAGGCGCAAGCCAAAGCCAAGCAGGGCGTGTCTGAGCTTGAAGAGTTGCTCGATGCACTGAAATCTCGTCAGTCTGAAACCCGCACTTACATTCTGCAGCTCAAGCGCGATGCTCAAGAGAGCCTGAAGCTGGCTCAGGGCATTGGTCGTGTCAAAGAGGCCGTGGGTAAAACCTTGAGCCTGCGTGATGCGAAACCGGTAGCTGTAAAAGCCTCCGCGCCTGCAGCCGCCAAAGCTCCGGCTAAAACAGCCGCCGCGAAGGCCCCTGCAAAAACGGCTGCAAAAGCTCCGGTCAAGGCGCCTGCCAAACCCGCTGCTAAAGCGCCTGCTGTAGCTGCCAAGCCAGCCGCAAAAGTTGCTGCCAAGCCTGTCGCGAAAAAAGCAGTTGCTGCAACCGCCGCTAAACCCGCTGCCAAGCCGGTCGTGAAACCTGCGGTCAAGGCACCGGTTAAAACAGCCGCCGCCAAGCCAGCCGCCAAACCTGCTCTGGTTAAAGCGCCAACTGCCAAGGCTCCCGCCAAAGTGGCTGCCAAGCCTGCCGCAGTGAAACCAGCCGCCAAGCCTGTTGCAAAACCTGCAACGCCGTCAGCGTCCACCACGCCGACTGCCGTTGTCCCTGCAGCAGTGCCAGCGACTGGCAACGTCACACCTATCAGCGCTTCCTAAGGCTGGTTCGCCTCGACGCGCAGCACGTGCAGCGCGTCGAGGTTCTGGTGGGCAGCGTCGCCCGCAAGACCTTCCAGCCACGCCATCAGACCTTCCAGCCACGCCATCAGATCTTTCGGTGTCCCTGCTGACCAGTCCTGCGTCAGTGCTTCAAGCCGCGAAAGCAATTCGCGCTCTGCCTCCAGTTCCAGACCCTTTACCTGCTCGCGCAACTTCCCCCATTCGACGTCATTGACCGCCGCTGCTCGCCAACGGGTGCGCAATGCCCTGAGGGGTTGCACCACATCATCGTGCCAGGGCGTGGCCAATTGTCTGATTTTCCGCAA
The DNA here is from genome assembly GCF_900095225.1 of Pseudomonas sp. UMAB-08. GTDB lineage: Bacteria > Pseudomonadota > Gammaproteobacteria > Pseudomonadales > Pseudomonadaceae > Aquipseudomonas. The sequence continues at coordinate 119,522 of NZ_LT607422.1, read as the reverse complement.
ACGGTCGGCGGTGCAAACCACGCCGCGTTGCCCCAGCCAGGCACCACACAGCAGCGTGCAAACGTTGGCGCCGCTGGCTTGCAGGCGCAAACACGCCTGTTCCACACCCGGGCGGGTATAAAGAATGAGGGTGAAACTCCACAGATCAGAAGGCATAGTCATCTACTTGTTCCGGACGAAGCTGGTAGACTCCGCCGCCATTATGATTCGACTTCAAAACCTGACTTTACAGCGTGGCCCGCAACGTCTGCTAGAAGACGCTGAGCTGACCCTGCACCCCGGCCATAAAGCCGGCCTGATCGGCGCCAATGGCGCCGGCAAATCGAGCCTGTTCGCTTTGTTGCGGGGTGAACTGACCCCGGACGGCGGCGACTGCCTTGTGCCTGCCGATTGGCGCATTGCCCACATGCGCCAGGAGGTCGACACACTCGATCGCCTGGCCGTGGACTATGTGCTGGACGGCGACTTGCGCCTGCGCCAGGTACAGAGCGATCTGGCCGCCGCCGAAGCCGCGCACGATGGCGCCGCGCAAGCGCGCTTGCATGCCGAGCTGGACAGTGCCGACGGCTACACCGCCGATGCGCGAGCGCGAAAGTTGCTTGCCGGGCTGGGCTTTACCAATGAACAGACAGAACGTCAGGTCGGAGATTTCTCCGGTGGCTGGCGGATGCGTCTGAACCTTGCGCAAGCGCTGATGTGTCCGTCGGACCTGTTGCTGCTCGATGAGCCGACCAACCACTTGGACCTCGACGCCATTCTGTGGCTCGAAGACTGGCTTAAGAGCTACACCGGCACCCTGCTGCTGATCTCCCACGACAGGGATTTCCTCGATGCGGTGGTGGATCACATCGCTCACGTCGAGCAGAAAAAAATCATTCTCTATCGCGGGGGCTACAGCGCCTTCGAGCGCGCCCGTGCCGAGCGTCTGGCCCAGCAACAGCAGGCCTACGACAAGCAACAGGTGCAGCGCGCGCACATGGAGAAATTCATTGCACGCTTCAAGGCTCAGGCGACCAAGGCCCGTCAGGCTCAAAGCCGGATCAAAGCCCTTGAGCGTATGGAAGAGTTGTCGGCGGCGCATGTCGATTCGCCGTTCGACTTTACCTTCCGTGAGTCCGATAAAATTTCCAGCCCGCTGCTCGATCTTTCTGATGCGCGTTTGGGCTACGGCGAAAGGGCCGTACTGGAAAAGGTCAAATTACAGCTTACGCCGGGTGCGCGGATCGGTTTGCTCGGCCCTAACGGGGCGGGTAAATCGACGCTGATCAAAAACCTCGCGGGCGAGCTTGAGCCGTTGAGCGGGCGATTGGTGCGTGGCGAAAACCTGATTGTTGGCTACTTCGCTCAACATCAGCTGGACTCCCTAGACTCCAAAGCCAGCCCGCTGTTACACCTGCAACGTATTGCGCCGACCGAGCGCGAGCAGACCTTGCGCGACTTCCTCGGTGGTTTCGACTTCCGCGGTCCGCGTCTGGACGAGCCGGTACTGAATTTTTCCGGCGGCGAAAAAGCGCGTCTGGCGTTGGCCTTGATCGCCTGGGGCAAGCCAAACCTGTTGCTGCTCGACGAACCGACCAACCACCTGGATCTGGAGATGCGCCTGGCCTTGACCATGGCCCTCCAGGAATTCAGTGGCGCGGTATTGGTGGTTTCCCACGATCGGCATCTGCTTAAAAGCACCACCGACGACTTCTTGTTGGTGGCTGATGGTCTGGTACAGACCTTCGATGGCGACCTGGAAGACTACGCGCGCTGGCTGGTGGATTATCGTTTGCGGAATGCACCGGTCAGCAACACGCCGGTCAATGCCGATAAAACCGACAAGAAAGCCCAGCGCCAACAGGCCGCCGCTTTGCGTCAACAGCTGGCACCGCACAAGCGCGAGGCTGACAAGCTTGAACGAGACCTTGGCACGCTGCATGAAAAGCTGACCAAGGTCGAAGCCGGATTGGCCGACAGTGCGAACTACGAGGCGGCGAACAAAGACAAGTTGCGCGACCTGCTGGCTGATCAAGCCAAACTGAAGGTGCGTGAAGCCGAGCTTGAAGAAGCCTGGATGGAAGCCCTCGAACTGCTTGAAGGTATGCAGGCCGAGCTGGAAGCCTTGTCCTGATCAACGCATGGGCCTGCTGGGCGTTTGCCAGCAGACCTTAAAAAATGAATAGTCATTTTTCGGCGCAAACATTAGCTTAGAAGGCATTCCGGTCTTGCCTGAGGTGTGTGATGTTGCTTGAAACGTGGCTGGCATTTTTTGCCGCCTGCTGGGTTATCAGCCTGTCTCCAGGGGCTGGCGCTATCGCGTCCATGTCGTGCGGGTTGCAATACGGTTTCTGGCGCGGTTACTGGAACGTTCTGGGCCTGCAATTGGCGCTGGTGTTGCAGATTGCGATTGTTGCGGCGGGCGTGGGTGCAGTCCTTGCGACGTCCGCGCTGGCCTTCAGCCTGATCAAATGGTTTGGCGTGCTCTATCTGGTCTATCTGGCCATCAAACAATGGCGCGCGCTGCCCAGCGACATGGCCGATGACGCTGCCGTACGCCCGATTGGCCGGCCCTTGAGCCTGGTCATGCGTGGCTTTCTGGTGAATATCAGCAACCCCAAGGCGCTGGTGTTCATGCTGGCGATCCTCCCGCAATTCATCGACCCGCATCAGCCGCTGCTCGTCCAATACCTGATCATCTGCGCCACCATGGTCGCGGTCGATCTGACGGTGATGGCCGGTTATACCGGGCTGGCTTCGCGCGTGCTGCGCCTGCTGCGCACGCCGAAGCAGCAGCGTCGGATGAACCGGACCTTTGCCGGATTGTTCGTCGGCGCGGCGGCATTTCTGGCCACGATCCATCGCGGTACGGCTTGATTCCCTTTAGCATGTCTTGTGCAGTTTTTGCACAGGACATGTCTTGATAGGTGCGTGGTTGGGGTGTCGGTGGGCTCATAGACTGGGCGGAATGAAATCACTCTGACCCAGGAATCCATATGTCGAGCCTCTCTCTGAACCGTGTTCAAACCTCCCGTTTCTTTCCTTCGCTACTAAAGACGCTTTTGGCGACCTTCAGTTTGTCGGCTGCACAGTGGAGCGTCGCTGCGACCCCAGTCGTGAACGCACAGCCAACTATTCGTGCACTGTCAGGTGCGACGCCGATCGACCGTCTTGATCCGCGCACGACGGCGTTGGTCGTTATCGATTTCCAGAACGAGTACTTCACCGGGAAAATGCCCATACCCGACGGTATGCACGCATTGGAAAATACCCGGCGCCTGATTCAATTCGCCGATAAGGCCAGCCTGCCGGTGATCCATGTCCAGCACGTTGCACCGAAGGACTCCGCAGTCTTTGCGCTAGGGAGCGAGGGTGTCGAGTTCCACCCGCTCATGAAACCGCGCGCTCAGGACAAACAGGTGCAAAAAAGCACGGTCAGCGTATTTGCCAGTACTGATCTGGACAGCCAGTTGAAAAAGGCCGGTATCAAGACCGTGATCATCTCAGGCCTTATGACGCATGCCTGTGTGGCGGGCGCTGCGCGGGACGCGGTGCCGCTGGGTTATGGGGTCGTGGTAGCATCCGATGCCTCGGCCACGCGCACCATCACGCGTGCCAATGGTGACTCTGTCAGTGCCGATGCGTTGCATCGCGCCGCGCTTGCCGAGATCGAAGACACCTTCGGTGATGTGTTGACCACTGCGCAAATCATCAATTTGCCGCTGCATTGATGTCCATTGCCGGTCTTTGAGCGGCACCTTTGAGTGGCTCACTCCATGAACCAACTGCTTGCCATGCGTGCTTTTCGTTGCATCGTCGAAGCCAGGGGCTTTTCGGCCGCGGCTGAGCGCCTGGACACCACGCACTCGACGGTCTCGCGCCAGTTGCAGCAGTTGGAAGTCGAATTGGGTGTTCAGCTCATCAATCGAAACACCCGGCGGTTCAGCCTGACCAGTGCAGGCGAGCAATACTTCGCGTCCTGCGTCGATATTCTGGAGCGTGTGGACGCTGCGGCACGGGCCATGGCAGGGGAGCATCAACGGCCTGCGGGCGTATTACGGGTCAGCGTGCCGTTGGTCATCGGGACATTGGAGTTGGGCGGTTGGTTGCCGGGTTTCCAGCATCGCTATCCTGATATTCAGCTTGATCTGTCCTGTGATGACCAGTTTGTCGACCTTGTCGCGGACCGTTTCGATGTGGCCCTGCGCATTACCGGGCCGCTTGCCGACACGACAATGGTTGCCCGGACATTGGCTGTTTCGGAGCAGGTGCTGGTGGCATCACCGGCCTATGTACGAGAGCGGGGTTTGCCTCGTACGGTGCAGGTACTTGAGGCGCATCGGCTATTGGCTTACTCGGGCCACGGTGGTGCTGCCTCAGCATGGCAGCTCGGCACTGCGCGTGGCGACCCTGTTCGTGTGATGCCAACCGGTAGCTTCAAGGTCGATACGGTCAGTGCTCTGTATGCGGCGACATTGGCGGGGGCGGGTATCGCAGCGTTTACGCAGGCGACTGTCCAGTGCGATATCGACCGCGGGCACCTTGTGCGCATCCTGCCGCAGTACACGTTAGGGCCGCTTCACTACTACGCGCTTTACCCCCACGCGAAGCACCTTGCTCCCAAGGTGCGCGCTTTCGTGGACTTTATGGCCGACCACTACACGTCAATTGTTCGCAAGGATTAGCGCAACATTTCGACGTGCTCAGCAGGCTATGCGGCGTGGTGTCACACCGTCCATCCCAAACGCAGCTGCATGAGAACGAGAAATATTGATACAATGTAATACAACGCATTCTTATTTGGGATTCCTTGATGTCTTTCCCCTCCCGTTTTTGGGCTTGGCTGATGCTGCCCGTGTTTGCCCTGTGCAGTCTCGAGTTGCTGGCTGACCCTGTTGATGGCGCCGCTCAGGCGTTACACATGCTGGGTTACATCGGTGCGGACTATCCCGCTACCGTTGCTGATGGGAAGGTCATCGATGAATCTGAATACCGCGAGCAGTTGGAATTTCTGACCGTCTTGCAGGGTTTGATCGTCACCTTGCCTACCCGTGCCGAGCGCACTGAGCTGGAGCAGGGCGTGGTCAGCCTGCGCGAGGCCGTGAGTCAGCATCAGGAGGGCGCCGCTGTAGCGCGCCAGGCTCGACTGTTGGCGGCCAAGCTGGCGGTGACGTATGAAGTCAGCCAAGCCCCGGCAATCACCCCCGATCCTGCCCGTGGTGCGCCGCTGTACGCCCAGCATTGTTCGGTGTGCCATGGTGACGCCGGGGCGGGTGATGGCCCGGCCGGGATTGGTTTGACGCCGCCGCCCGCCAATCTGCGTAACAAGGCCCGGCTCGACCACTTAAGTCTGTATGACGTTTACAACACGCTGGGCCTGGGTGTTCAAGGCACGGACATGCCTGCTTTCGCCGACCAACTGGACGACCGTCAGCGCTGGGACGTGGCCACCTATATCGCCAGTTTCACGGCTGATCCCGCAACGGCCAAAGGCACGGTATTCAATTTGGCCGATCTGGCCCGGCAAACGCCGGCAGAGGTGGGTGCTGCTCAAGGTGTTGAGGTCGCTGCGACCTTCCGTGCCCAGCGCGCACAGCCGCCGCAAGCACAACGTGGCCCCGGGCAACTGCTCGAATACACCCGCATGACGTTGGACAAGAGCCTGGCGGCGTACCGTGCAGGCGATCACGAGCAAGCGTATGACCTGTCGGTCGCGGCCTATCTGGAAGGGTTTGAGCTGGTTGAAAGCTCGCTGGACAACGTCGACCCCAACGTTCGCAAGGCCACTGAAAAATCCCTGATGGCTTTCCGTCAGTCGTTGCAGGATGGCCTGCCGGTGGCGCAGGCAGCACAGAAGCTGGAAGCGGCTAAAGCCCTGCTCAAACAATCGGCGGATCTGCTCGGCAGCGATGGCTTGAGCCTGTCGCTGAGCTATATCTCGGGTCTGCTGATTCTGCTGCGCGAAGGCCTGGAAGCGATCCTGGTGCTGGCGGCGATTCTGGCGTTCCTGCGCAACACCGGCCAGGAGTCGGCGGCACGTAGCGTCAACATTGGTTGGGGTCTGGCCCTGCTCGCCGGTCTCGCGACGTGGGCGGTGGCCGCGTATGTGATTGATGTCAGCGGCGCTCAGCGTGAATTACTTGAAGGCGCCACGGCCTTGTTTGCCAGCGTCATGGTGCTGTGGCTCGGGGTGTGGATGCACGACCGCCGTCATGCCGCTGCCTGGCAGGATTACATCAAGAGCAGCCTGGTGGGCGGTGGTGGCCGCTTTGGCTTCGCAATCCTTGCCTTCTTCTCGGTCTATCGCGAGTTGTTCGAGGTCATCCTGTTCTACGAAACCCTGTGGCTGCAGGCCGGTCCTGCGGGTCATAACGCCGTGCTGGCCGGTGGCGCGACAGCGCTTGTGTTATTGATCGGTCTGGCGTGGGTGATTTTGCGCGGTTCGGCCAAGCTGCCACTGGCGCTGTTCTTCAGCATCAACGCAGCACTGCTGTGCGGGTTGTCGGTGGTGTTCGCCGGGCATGGCGTCAAGGCGTTGCAAGAAGCCGGCATCTTCGGCACGCGTCCGGTGCCGTTCTTCGAGTTCGATTGGCTGGGCATTCATGCCGACGCGTATTCGCTGTCTGCACAGGCCGTTGCCTTGTTAGCGATTGCGGTGTTGTATGGCCGTAGCCGTCTGGCTGAGAAACGCCGCATTCCGGCGGTCTAGGAAAACTGTATGCGCGTCTGGATCGATGCCGATGCTTGCCCCCGGGCGGCTAAAGACCAAGTCATCAAGTTCGCTTTGAAGCGTCATTTCGAGGTGTTGTTGGTGGCAGGGCAAAGCCAGGTCAAGCCGACGTATGCGTGCGTGAAATTGATCGTGGTGCCCAGCGGCCCAGACGCTGCGGATGATTACCTGGTCGAGCATGCAGTGCCGGGCGAACTGGTGATTTGCAGCGATGTGCCGTTGGCGGATCGGCTGATCAAAAAAGGCGTCGCGGCACTCGACCCTCGGGGCCGCGAGTTCGACCCGCAAAACATGGGTGATCGTCTGGCGGTGCGAAACCTGTTCACTGACCTGCGTGATCAGGGCCAGATGGGCGGCGGGCAAGCGCCCCATGGCGAACGCGAAAAACAGGCGTTCGCCAATGCCCTTGATCGGATCCTGACGCGGCTGGTGCGGGAATACCCTTAAGTCAGGATTGGGCGGTTTTCACCGTTAATCTTCGTTTTCCTGCGTCAACTCAATCACCCGATCCACCAGTTTGTTGATCCCGGCCGCCGCTTCGCTGATCGACTGGGCGGTCATGTACGCTGGGGTGCTGACCAGTTTGCGTGCGGTGTCCTCGACAATCTCGTCGACTGCGCACTCTGTGTGGTTGCCGCCCATTTTGCAGATGGCCTTGGCGGTGTCCGGGTCGTTGCCGATGGTGCAGGTGACGCCCGGCCCATAGATTTTCGCTGCCAGCGCGGGGGAAATGCAGATCAACCCTATGGGTTTTCCTGATTCGGCAAAGGCTTCGGCCAGCGTCAGAAGCTCAGGCTGCAGGCTGCAATGGACGCCTTCGAAGGCGAAATTGGACAGGTTTTTTGCCACGCCAAATCCACCCGGCATGATCAGCGCATCAAAATCCTCTGCATTGGCCTCGCGAATATCCTTGATCGCGCCACGGGCAATGCGTGCGGACTCGACCAGGACGTTGCGCGACTCGGGCATTTTTTCGCCGGTCAGGTGGTTGATCACATCGTGTTGCGCAATGTCAGGAGCGAAGCATTGCACCTCGACGCCGCGTTGGTCCAGGCGCAGCAGGGTAAGAACGCTCTCATGGATCTCCGCTCCATCCTGGACACCGCAGCCGGAAAGAATCACTGCCACTCTCTTTTGCATCGCGTTTTGCTCCTGTTCATGGCGCTGAATCGGCTGATTCGCACGCTGGCCGTTTCTTTAAATGCGGTGACAAGAATGTCGTTAAATGTCCACTAATTTGTCATTCGCTGCCATAGGGTTTTGGCCAGTCCGGGCCTAATCTTTGGTAATAGGCCTCCTGAGTGGCAACCCATGAATTTGATTCTGTACGCCGTGCCGTTCTTCTTTGTGCTGATTGCCGTGGAACTGTTAGCTGACCGTTGGCGCAAGGTTAATACGTATCGCTTGTCCGATTCGATCAACAGCCTGAGCACCGGCGTGCTGTCGACCACCAGCGGCTTGCTGACCAAGGGCGTCGGCTTGCTGACCTACGCATTTGCCCTTGAGCATCTGTCGCTGCTGCAGCTTTCGCCCGACAGCCCATGGGTGTGGGTGTTTGCGTTCGTACTCTACGACTTCTGTTACTACTGGCTGCACCGCATGGGGCACGAGCGCAACGTGTTGTGGGCGGCGCACTCGGTCCATCACCAGAGCGAGGAATACAACCTCTCCACGGCCCTGCGCCAGACCAGCACCGGCTTTCTGCTCAGCTGGATTTTCTACCTGCCGCTGGCAGTGCTGGGCGTGCCATTGCTGGTGTTCATCAGCGTCGCGGCGCTCAATCTGCTGTATCAATTCTGGGTGCATACCCGCCACATTCCCAAGCTGGGCGGGTTCGAGTGGGTGTTCGTGACGCCGTCCAATCATCGTGTTCACCATGCGCAGAACCCTGTTTACATGGATCGCAACTACGGCGGAGTGTTCATTGTCTGGGACAGATTGTTTGGTTCTTTCCAGGAAGAGCTGGACAGTGTCCCGGTGATTTTCGGTGTCACCACGCCACTGGCGAGCTGGAATCCACTATGGGCAAACGTGCAGTTTTACGCACAGCTGGCCGCCGACGCACGGCGTACCGAGAGCCTGTGGGATGCGCTGCGGATCTGGTTCATGCGCACCGGCTGGCGCCCGGCGGATGTCGCGGCCAAGTACCCGCTGGGTAAGACAGACCTGAGCCAGTTTCGTAAATTCGAGGTGCCGTTAAGCCGTTCGCAGCAGGTCTACATCACCGTGCAGTTCGCGATCCATGCCGCGCTGGGCAGCTACCTGATGGGGATGGGCGACAGCTTGGCCCCGCCGGCACTGGTGCTCGGCTGGGTCTGGGTCACGGTTGGTTTGTTTGTGCTCGGCGTGGCGCTGGAGAACCGGCCTGGGGCGATCAGGCTGGAGTGCGCCCGTCTGGTGTTGAACCTGCCGTTAATGGGACTTGCGCAGGCGCTGGGGCTTTGGGTCGTGAGTCCGCTGGGCTGGGTGACCTTACTGACTTACGTGCTGCTGAGCGCAATGGGGCTGTATTGCGCTCGCGAACATTTCAATCGTTTGGCTGACTCTTGACGTCAACGGTGGCGACCTTGATGGACGCCATTTCCAGCTCTTTGGCAATGCGTGCGGCTTTGATTCGTCTGCGTAGCCACAGAACGGCGCCAAGCAATAGCAGGGCGCCCAGCACCCAAAGCTCATACTTTTTGACGTTGCCCAGCAGGCCTTCGAGCAGCGCACCGAAGTGATAAGCGGCCGCACCCAATGCCGCCGCCCAGACACCGGCACCCAGGCCGTTGAGCAGCAGGTAGCGCCCAGGCGGATAGCCGGACAGGCCAATCGCCACCGGCATCACGGTACGCAGCCCATAGACGAAGCGAAAGCTCAGCACCCAGATATCCGGGTGTTTGCGAATTTGCTCCAGGGCCTTGTCACCCAATAACTGCCAGCGCGGTTTGCGCGCCAGCAACTTGCGGCCGTGCTTACGCCCCAGGAAATACCAAAGCTGATCACCGGCGTAGCTTCCAAAGAAGGCCACGACCACGACCATGTTGATATCCATGTAACCCCGGAACGCAAGAAAGCCGGCGAGAACAAGGATCGTCTCACCTTCAAAAAAGGTTCCAAGGAAAAGGGCAAAGTAGCCAAAGTCCTGCAAAAATTGTTGGAGCATTGTCTGGATGCTGGCGAAATGAACGCGCAGCCTAACGCCTAGAAGACATTCAGGAAAGTGTGGATATGTGTCTCGACGTGAAGAATTCCTACAGAGACAATGGTTGCGTCCTACCGTCGCACGTTACGCATAGATGTCATACATTGGTCATAATGGTGGCTTATAACTGTCACGCTTGCCCGCCTGCGCGGGCTATGGAGTCTTGCCGTGAGCTTTACCCCCGCCAACCGCTTGTTTCCTCTTACCCGTTTGCGCCGCAATCGTCGTGACGATTTCTCCCGTCGCCTGGTCCGTGAAAACGTACTGACCGTCGACGACCTGATCCTTCCGGTTTTCGTACTCGATGGTGAAAACCGTCGTGAGACGATTTCGTCGATGCCGGGCGTTGAGCGTCTGAGCATCGACTTGTTGCTGCAGGAAGCGGAGCAGTGGGTGGCGTTGGGCATTCCGGCGTTGGCGTTGTTTCCGGTGACGGCGCCTGAGAAAAAATCCCTTGATGGTGCTGAAGCCTGGAACCCCGAGGGGATTGCTCAGCGAGCCACTCGCGCGCTGCGTGCTCGCTTCCCTGAGTTGGGTGTGATCACCGACGTTGCCCTCGATCCGTTTACCACGCACGGTCAAGATGGCATCCTCGACGAAGAGGGCTATGTGCAGAACGACATCACCGTCGATGCGCTGGTTAAGCAAGCGCTGTCTCATGCGGCTGCCGGCGCGCAAGTGGTTGCGCCTTCTGACATGATGGACGGTCGCATTCAGGCGATCCGCGAAGCCCTCGAGCTTGCCGATCACGTGAATGTGCGGATCATGGCGTACTCGGCGAAATATGCCAGCGCCTACTACGGGCCGTTCCGCGATGCGGTAGGGTCGGCGCTGAACCTGGGTAAAGCCAACAAGGCGTCCTATCAAATGGACCCGGCCAACAGCAACGAGGCGCTGCACGAAGTAGCGGCCGACTTGTCTGAAGGGGCTGATATGGTGATGGTCAAGCCGGGTATGCCGTACCTGGACATCCTTTACCGGGTCAAAGACGAATTCAAAGTACCGACCTTCGTCTATCAGGTCAGCGGTGAATACGCGATGCACATGGCCGCGATCCAGAATGGTTGGCTGAGTGAGGCTGTGATTCTTGAATCCCTCACCGCTTTTAAACGTGCAGGTGCTGACGGCATTCTTACTTATTTCGCCGTTCGTGCTGCTCAACTGTTAAAAGGGCAATAGTCCCTATCAGGAACACCCATGAATACCGAAGGACTCACCGAAGCAGCTGTTCAGATCGCCGTCCAGGAGGCTCAGCCGGTGGTTGAGCCAAGCATCGAAGTGCTGCCCGTCCCTGAAGTGCTACCCGTACCGGTGGCGCAGGCCATCGTCGTCCCTAACCTGGACGACAGCAGCCTGTACATCCATCGCGAACTGTCGCAATTGCAGTTCAACATTCGGGTGCTGGAACAGGCGCTGGATGAGTCTTATCCATTACTGGAGCGGCTGAAGTTTCTGCTGATCTTCTCCAGTAACCTCGATGAGTTCTTCGAGATTCGTGTGGCCGGCCTGAAGAAACAGATCACCTTCGCTCGCGAACAGGCGGGCGCAGACGGTTTGCAGCCGCATCAGGCGCTGGCACGGATCAGTGAGCTGGTGCATGGTCATGTTGATCGCCAATACGCGATCCTCAACGACATTCTGTTGCCCGAGCTGGAAAAACATCAGGTTCGCTTCATTCGTCGTCGTTACTGGACGGCGAAGCTCAAGGCTTGGGTTCGTCGCTATTTCCGTGACGAGATTGCGCCGATCATCACCCCGATCGGGCTCGACCCAACGCACCCGTTTCCATTGCTGGTGAACAAGAGCCTGAACTTTATCGTCGAGCTGGAAGGCATTGATGCCTTCGGTCGCGATTCCGGGCTGGCGATCATCCCGGCACCGCGTCTGTTGCCGCGCGTCATCAAGGTTCCGGAAGAGATCGGCGGGGCAGGGGACAATTATGTATTCCTGTCATCGATGATCCACGCTCACGCCGATGACCTGTTCCAGGGCATGAAGGTCAAGGGCTGCTACCAGTTCCGCCTGACCCGAAACGCCGACCTGGCGGTCGATACCGAGGACGTCGAAGACTTGGCTCGTGCCCTGCGTGGCGAACTGTTCTCGCGTCGTTATGGCGATGCAGTGCGCCTGGAAGTCGCGGATACGTGCCCGAAACACCTGTCCGACTACTTGCTCAAGCAGTTCAACCTGAGCGACACCGAGCTGTATCGCGTTAACGGCCCGGTCAACCTCACGCGTCTGTTCAGCATCACCAGTCTGGACAGCCACCCTGAGCTTCAGTACATGCCGTTCACCCCGGCGATCCCCAAGCTGTTGCAGAACAGCGAGAACATTTTCAACGTGATCAGCAAGCAGGACATTCTGCTGCTGCACCCGTTCGAGTCCTTCACCCCCGTGGTGGACCTGCTGCGTCAGGCCGCGAAAGACCCGCATGTGCTGGCAGTCCGGCAGACCCTGTACCGCAGCGGCGCGAACTCTGAAATCGTCGATGCGCTGGTCGATGCGGCGCGTAACGGCAAAGAAGTCACTGCGGTGATCGAATTGCGTGCGCGTTTCGATGAAGAGTCCAACCTGCAACTGGCCAGCCGTCTGCAAGCGGCCGGTGCCGTCGTGATCTACGGCGTGGTCGGTTTCAAGACCCACGCCAAGATGATGCTGATCCTGCGCCGTGAAGCCGGTGAAATCGTCCGTTACGCACACTTGGGGACGGGTAACTACCACGCTGGCAATGCCCGCCTGTATACCGACTATAGCCTGCTGACCTCCGATGACGCCTTGTGCGAGGACGTCGGCAAGTTGTTCAGTCAGTTGATCGGTATGGGTAAAACGTTGCGCATGAAGAAGCTGCTGCATGCGCCGTTCACCCTGAAAAAAGGCATGCTCGACATGATTGCCCGCGAGACGCAGTTCGCGCTCGATGGCAAGCCGGCGCACATCATCGCCAAGTTCAACTCGCTGACTGATCCGAAGATCATTCGCGCGTTGTACAAGGCCAGTCAGTCTGGCGTGCGTATCGATTTGGTGGTGCGGGGCATGTGCTGCCTGCGTCCGGGAATTGCCGGCGTTTCGCACAACATCTATGTGCGCTCGATCATCGGTCGTTTCCTGGAGCACACGCGGGTCTTCTACTTCCTCAATGGCGGCGAAGAGCAGATGTACCTGTCCAGCGCTGACTGGATGGAGCGCAACCTCGACAAACGGGTCGAGACCTGCTTCCCGGTGGAAGGTAAAAAGTTGATCTTGCGGGTCAAGAGGGAACTGGAAAGTTACCTGACCGACAACACCCATGCCTGGATCCTGCACTCGGACGGTCGTTACGTCCGCAGCACGCCAACCGGCAACCAGAACCCGCGCAGCGCCCAGGCCACTCTGCTTGAGCGCCTGAGCAACCCGGTCCTCAGCGTACGCTGAAGACGATACCGACTCGGGCCAACCACTCCGCTTCCTGCGCGAAGTCGGCCTGAGTCAGTTGGTTGTTTTCCAGCCAGTGGTCCGGAAACAGTGCGTCCAGATTCTGGCCGTTCGCGTGCAAGGTCACTTGCGGCATCTCTTGGGTGCCACGAATGTGATGGAACAGGATCGCAAAGCGCAGCAGCACGCACAGGCGAATCAGCTTGATGCCTTCATCGCCGAAGTCGGCGAACTTGTCCTTGGGAATATTGCGGCGGTGGCCACGCACCAGCAGGGCCAGCATGAGCTGATCTTCGCGGGAGAAACCGGCCAGGTCCGAGTGTTCGATCAGGTACGCGCCGTGCTTGTGGTAGTGGTAGTGAGCGATGTCCAGCCCCACTTCATGCACCTTGGCGGCCCAGCTCAACAGCTCGCTGTACAGATCGCCCTCCAGGTTCCAGGCCACAGCGACCTGCTCAAGGGCGTGCAGGGCTTTGCGTTCGACACGGGCAGCCTGTTCAAGGTCAACGTGGTAACGCTCCATCAGCGAGCTGAGGGTGCGTTCGCGGACGTCTTCGTGATGGTAACGGCCCATCAGGTCGTAGAGAACACCTTCACGTAGCGCGCCTTCGCAGTGATCCATGCGGCTGAGTTCCAGCGCATCGAAAATCGCCTCGAGAATCGCCAGGCCTGCCGGGAAAATCGCCCGACGGTCAGGCTTGATGCCTTCAAAGTCGATTTTCTCGACGTCACCGAGTTTGAACAGCTTGCGTTTGAGCCAGGACAACCCTTCGGCGTTGACTTCACCCGTGCCATGTCCGCCGGCTTTGAGTGCCAGGCCAATGGCGCGGATGGTCCCGGACGAACCGATGGCTTCATCCCAGCTCAGGCGATGCAGTGCGTGTTCGATGCTCATGATTTCCAGGCGCGCCGCCGTGTAGGCCTGGGCATAACGGGCCGGGGTGATCTTGCCGTCGCGGAAATAGCGCTGGGTGTAGCTGACGCAGCCCATCTGCAGGCTTTCGCGCAGCAGCGGTTCGAAGCGTTGGCCGATGATGAATTCGGTACTGCCGCCACCAATGTCGGCCACCAGGCGTTTGCCGGGCGTATCGGCCAGCGTATGGGACACGCCAAGGTAAATCAGGCGGGCTTCTTCGCGGCCGGAGATCACTTCCACCGGATGGCCAAGGATCTCTTCGGCGCGACGGATGAACTCGATGCGGTTGCGTGCTTCACGCAGGGCATTGGTGCCCACAATCCGCACGGAGCCAGGCTCCATGCCGTTGATCAGTTGGGCAAAGCGCTTGAGGCAATCGAGCCCGCGCTGCATGGATTCTTCAGTGAGCAGGCGCTCTTCAGTGATCCCGGCCGCCAGCTGAACCTTCTCGCCCAGCCGCTCTAGTATCCGGATTTCGCCAAGATTGGCTTTGGCCACGACCATATGAAAGCTGTTTGAGCCCAGGTCGATGGCGGCTATCAAGGAAAGATTCTTGGGTGGTGACTGCAGCATGATCAATGATCTCGGTCGATAACCCGGCCATCGTGCCACGATCCACCTCTGGCGCCAACGCGAAGCGTCGCGTCAAGCCACCCGCGTCAGCCCATTTGCGAATAAATTCGCGCCCCACGCTCAGGTGTGTGCGGAGAAATGGGAAAGGGGATCAAAGCCCGATTGAGGTGAGATGCTCGTCGCCATAACCTGTCTCATGCACCGCCATAGCTAGACTCAATCAACCCTGACTTCCTGAACGCAGCCAGTCCCGCTATGATGAGCGACGTTTTTAGCCTACGACCTCGGAGACTTTCCATGAGTAGCGACCTTATCAAACACGTCAGCGATGCCAGCTTTGACGCCGATGTCCTCCAGGCTGCCGGTCCTGTACTTGTTGATTACTGGGCTGAGTGGTGTGGCCCTTGCAAGATGATTGCCCCTGTTTTGGATGAGATCGCCGAGACTTACAAGGGTAAGTTGACCATCGCCAAGCTGAACATCGACGAAAATCAGGAAACGCCAGCCAAGCATGGCGTGCGCGGTATCCCGACATTGATGCTGTTCAAGAACGGCAACGTAGAGGCCACCAAGGTGGGCGCGTTGTCGAAGTCGCAGTTGATGGCGTTTCTCGACGCAAATATCTGAGACACCAAAAGCCCCGCAGATTGCGGGGCTTTTTCATTGTGCGGGACTAGACGCCCTGAAAGTCAGGTGTTACATTCGGCCCCGCAATGGTTTCTCCGTTGTCCCCTGCTAGCCGTCGCCGACGCTCTCCTTTCGAATTAGTACGCGATCCTGTCGCTTTCTCTGCGGCGCGGCCTCATTAAGCCAAAAGCTTAATTTCCCCTCCCATACATGATTACGTCATTCCTATATGAACCTGACTGAACTCAAGCAAAAGCCGATTACCGATCTGCTCGAAATGGCCGAACAGATGGGCATAGAAAATATGGCCCGTTCGCGCAAGCAGGATGTGATTTTCTCCCTGCTGAAAAAGCACGCCAAAAGTGGCGAGGAAATTTCCGGTGATGGTGTGTTGGAGATTCTCCAGGACGGCTTCGGATTTCTCCGCTCTGCAGACGCTTCCTATCTCGCCGGCCCAGACGATATCTACGTCTCGCCCAGCCAGATCCGCCGTTTCAACCTGCGCACTGGCGACACCATTGTCGGCAAGATCCGTCCGCCTAAAGAGGGCGAGCGTTATTTCGCGCTGCTCAAGGTCGACACGATCAACTACGACCGTCCGGAAAACGCGAAGAACAAGATTCTTTTCGAAAACCTGACACCGTTGTTCCCGACTGTTCGCATGAAGATGGAAATCGGTAACGGTTCCACTGAAGACCTGACTGGCCGGGTGATCGATCTTTGCGCCCCGATCGGTAAAGGTCAGCGTGGTCTGATCGTTGCGCCGCCAAAGGCGGGCAAGACCATCATGCTGCAGAACATCGCGGCGAACATCACACGTAACAACCCGGAAGTGCATCTGATCGTTCTGCTGATCGATGAGCGTCCGGAAGAAGTGACCGAAATGCAGCGCACCGTGCGCGGCGAAGTGGTTGCCTCGACATTCGACGAGCCGCCAACCCGGCACGTCCAGGTCGCCGAAATGGTGATCGAGAAGGCCAAGCGTCTGGTCGAGCACAAAAAGGATGTGGTCATCCTGCTGGACTCGATTACCCGTCTGGCTCGCGCCTACAACACCGTGATTCCAAGCTCCGGCAAAGTGCTCACCGGTGGTGTCGATGCTCACGCCCTGGAGAAACCGAAACGTTTCTTCGGTGCTGCACGGAACATCGAAGAAGGCGGCTCGCTGACCATCATCGCCACCGCGCTGGTTGAAACCGGCTCGAAGATGGATGAAGTGATCTACGAAGAATTCAAAGGCACGGGCAACATGGAACTGCCTCTGGATCGCAAGATCGCTGAAAAGCGTGTGTTCCCGGCGATCAACATCAACCGTTCCGGTACCCGCCGCGAAGAGTTGCTGACCGCTGATGACGAGCTGCAACGGATGTGGATTCTGCGCAAACTGCTGCACCCTATGGACGAAGTCGCTGCTATCGAGTTCCTGATCGATAAGCTGAAGCAGACCAAGACCAACGACGAGTTCTTCCTGTCGATGAAGCGTAAATAACAGGTCGGACCGTGTGAAAAGAATGGTGTCCCTCGGGGCACCATTTTTTTTGCTGAAAATCCCCGTTAAGCGAGGCTATTGCGCGTTGATGAGCTGCCGCCGACCTTCAGAGCAGGTAGGATGTGCGTCTATTTGATGAATGGCCTGGTTAATGAAATTCAAGGATCTGCGGGATTTCGTGCAGCAGCTTGAGCAGCGCGGAGAGTTGAAACGCATTCAGGTGCCTGTCTCGCCGGTGCTTGAGATGACTGAAATTTGCGATCGGACCCTGCGCAACAAGGGGCCGGCTCTGCTCTTCGAAAAGCCCATCGGTTATGACATTCCGGTGCTCGGCAACCTGTTCGGCACGCCTCAGCGCGTGGCGATGGGCATGGGCGCCGAAGCGGTCAGCGAGCTGCGCGAAATCGGCAAGCTGTTGGCGTTCCTCAAGGAACCCGAGCCGCCTAAAGGCCTGAAAGACGCCTGGTCGAAGCTGCCGATCTTCCGAAAAATCATTGCCATGGCACCTAAAGTCGTCAAAGACGCACCCTGCCAGGAAGTGGTCATCGAAGGTGATGATGTCGATCTCGGCATGTTGCCGGTGCAAACCTGCTGGCCAGGCGATGTCGGCCCGCTGATCACGTGGGGGCTGACGGTTACCAAGGGTCCGAACAAGGACCGGCAAAATCTCGGTATCTACCGTCAGCAAGTGATTGGGCGTAACAAAGTCATCATGCGCTGGCTCAGCCACCGTGGTGGCGCGCTGGACTTCAAGGAATGGTGCGATAAACACCCTGGCCAGCCATTCCCGGTGGCTGTGGCGCTGGGTGCAGACCCCGCGACCATTCTCGGTGCCGTCACGCCGGTGCCTGACAGCTTGTCTGAATACGCCTTTGCCGGTCTGCTGCGGGGTAATCGCACCGAGTTGATCAAGTGCCGTGGTAACGACCTGCAAGTACCGGCCAGTGCGGAAATCGTCCTGGAAGGTGTGATCCATCCCGGCGAAATGGCCGATGAAGGTCCTTACGGCGACCACACCGGTTACTACAACGAAGTCGACAGCTTCCCGGTGTTCACCGTCCAGCGCATTACCCATCGGATAAAACCGATCTATCACAGCACCTACACCGGGCGGCCGCCTGATGAACCGGCGATTCTCGGTGTAGCGTTGAACGAAGTCTTCGTGCCGATTCTGCAAAAGCAGTTCCCGGAGATCACTGACTTCTACCTGCCGCCTGAAGGCTGCTCGTACCGCATGGCCATCGTGACCATGAAGAAACAGTATCCCGGCCACGCCAAGCGCGTAATGCTGGGGGTTTGGTCGTTCCTGCGACAGTTCATGTACACCAAATTCGTTATCGTCACGGATGACGACATCAATGCCCGTGACTGGAACGACGTGGTCTGGGCCATCACCACGCGCATGGACCCCAAGCGTGACACCGTGATGATTGATAACACGCCCATCGACTATCTCGACTTCGCGTCGCCGGTGTCTGGATTGGGGTCGAAGATGGGCCTGGATGCTACCCATAAATGGCCGGGAGAGACCACGCGAGAGTGGGGTCGGGTTATCGTCAAAGATGAGGCGGTGACACGCCGGATCGACGATATCTGGAATGAGTTAGGAATAGATTGATGCGCGTAACCTTGCAGCCGTCTGGTGCGGTACTGGAGATGTTGCCCGGCGAAGGGATACTCGACGCCGCGACACGTCTTGGCTATGAATGCCCACAAAGCTGCCGGAACGGTAACTGCCATATTTGTGCCGCGTTGTTGGTAGAAGGCCGCGTGCTGCAGGCAGGGGTGACGCTGAATCATGGCGAGATCTACACCTGTCTGGCCGAGCCTCTGGAAGACTGCATCGTGATGTGGGATGGGGTGCTGGCGCGCGGAGAACTGCCGGTGCGCAAACTGGCCTGCCAGGTGAGTGAGTGCGTCGAAGTCGGTGGCGATGTGTGGCGGGTCGGTCTGAGAGCTCCCGCTGGCAAGCCGCCGCGCTATCACGCCGGACAGTACCTGATGATCGAGCGCGAAAATGGCGAGAAATCAGCCTTTTCCATGGCCTCGGCTCCCCATAGCGGGCGCGATCTGGAGCTGCATGTGCTGGTGCGCGAAGCCAGCGCCCAGAGCCTGATCGAACAATTGCAGCGCAATCGCATCGTGCACATCGAAATGCCCTACGGCGATACCCATCTCGCTGAACTGCCCGAAGGTCCGCTGGTGCTGATTGCCGCGGGTACGGGCATGGCGCAGATGCACAGCCTGATCGAGCATTGCCGCGCCAAGGGTTTCAAGCACCCGGTGCACCTGTACTGGGGCGTGCGGCGCCCGGAAGATTTCTACGAGCTGCCCCATTGGAACGAGTGGAAACAATTACCTAACCTGCACCTGCATAAAGTGGTCAGTGATTTGTGCGGTTGGGAAGGTCGTTGCGGGATGCTCCATGAAGCCGTGTGCGAAGACATCAGCGATTTGTCGTCGGTATACGTTTATGGCAGCGGCTCTCCGGCGATGATCTACGCCACCCTCGACGCTCTGGTGTCCGCGGGCATGGATGCGCATCAGATGCGTGCCGATGTCTTCGCCTACGCCCCAAGGGCGTAAGCGAGTCTGTGCGCAGGCTTTAGAAGCGTACGCCAACGTTGACCATGGTCGCCGAGGTTCCCAGCAGAACCAGTTCGGTTGTGACGGGGCCGAAGTGGACGCCCACCGACGGGATGATCGCTGGCGCGATGCCAAAGCGATTCAGAGGGATTTTGTCGCGGTATTCGCCGCGGTAGCCGTAAATCAGCCCGCCCGTGATCTTCACATAGACCGGGTAGTCGGCGCTCTCATAGCGTTTGCCGATATACGCATAGGCAGAGTCCTGTTCAAACGAGTTGCGAAAGCTCGCCGCCCCATAGACCAGACCTGAGGCCTCGTTGCGCTCCAGACCGATCAGATGTTGATGGTCATTGTGATCGGAGTCGGAGGAAAAGTGACGGGTGTAGACGCTGGCCTGAACAAGCCAGAAACTGTCTTTTTTATCTTGCGACTCTTCCGCAGCCTGCGTGCAGGTCGCCGAAATTAACAAAAGCGCGGCCAAAACCGTGCTTTTTCCTGAAGTACTCATTATTGCTAACTCTCTCAGCCGGTATTGCCATGGAGCGGCTTTATACGCGGGTGTCGTATAGGTTGAAAGGGTAAATTGTCCATGATTTGAATAGGAAGTTCCTGTTTTTTCCTCCGAGGGAGTCACGAACAGGTTTTTTACCTGTTCGTTTGAGTGGGTTCAGGCAGGCGGGCCGGGGGCGGTGGATTATTTATTGCATGATATTTTCAGGCGTGTTGGCGCTGCAACGTGACGGGCAAGCCACCGACACAGTCTGATACTTAAGCGTCTGATGGCGAAGTTGTTGTCGATGCGTTTCCTCGTCAGATGGCAGCGGGGATGTTCTGCGGCGTAAAGGTCGGGTACAACTGGCAGTAGCAGGGCCAGGGGGGAAGCAAATGGGGAATGAATTCAATAGTTTGATGACGGCTGCGCATGCCGGCCTGGAGCTCGGTTACCCACCAGTGATTGATCTGGGGCCGCAATTGACCCTCGAACAGCTGATGAGCTCAATGCATACCACCATGAAGCAGCATCAGGGTGGCCCTGTCTGGTTGTTTGCCTACGGCTCCTTGATCTGGCGCCCCGAATGCTCCGCCGTGGAGCGGCAGCGCGGTCGGGTGCACGGTTATCATCGTGGCTTGTACCTGTGGTCCCACGAGCATCGTGGCACACCCGAACTTCCCGGCCTGGTATTTGGCCTGGATCGCGGCGGCTCGTGCAGCGGGTTTGCCTATCGCCTGCCCGAAGACTGCCTGCAAGAGTCGTTATTGGCGCTCTGGCAGCGCGAAATGCCTTATCCCTCTTACCGACCCCATTGGCTCAGTTGCCGTCTTGAAGATGGCACCCGGGTCCGTGCATTGGGTTTTGTGCTGGAGCGTCACCTCCCCAGCTACGCCGGCAACCTGCCCGACGCGGTCCTGAGCCAAGTGCTCGCCACGGCCTGCGGCCGCTCCGGCACCACCCGCGACTACGTCGAACAAACCGTCAGCGCCCTGCGCAGCCACGCCATGCCGGATCTGAACCTGGAGGCGCGGCTGAAACGGTGTCAGTCAGCGACTTGTGTTTGACGCCGCCCAAACAAGTCAGCGCCTATGGATTGGGTACTAACGAACCCGCACCACCACCTTGCCAACAGCCTTCCGCTGTCCCAGCGCATTAATCGCATCCGCCGCTTTTTCCAACGGATAGACCTGAGACACCAGTGGTTTCAACTTCCCTTCCGCATACCAGCTAAACAACTGCTGGAAGTTGGCTGCATTGTCCTGCGGTTGTCGCTGCGCAAAAGAGCCCCAGAACACCCCAACCACCGAAGCACCTTTGAGTAACGCCAGGTTCACCGGCAATTCTGGAATCCGTCCACTGGCAAACCCCACCACCAGTAACCGGCCGTTCCAGGCGATGGCGCGGATGGCTTGATCGAACAGGTCGCCGCCGACCGGGTCGTAGATGACGTCGGCGCCCAAACCGTTGGTGAGCCGTTTGATTTCGTCTTTGAGGTTGGTTTCGCTGTAGTTGATCAGTTCATCGGCACCGGCGGCTTTGGCCACGGCGAGTTTGTCCGCGCTGCTGGCGGCGGCAATGACTCTGGCGCCCATGGCTTTGCCGATTTCGACGGCCGCGAGGCCCACGCCGCCTGAGGCGCCGAGCACCAGCAGGGTTTCGCCGGGCTGGAGATTGGCGCGTTGTTTCAGCGCGTGCATCGAGGTGCCGTAGGTCATGCTGAACGCGGCTGCGGTGGTGAAGTCCATCGTTTCGGGCATGGGCAGTACGTTGTAGGCGGGCACTGCGACGTGTTCGGCGAAGCTGCCCCAGCCGGTCAGGGCCATGATCCGGTCGCCGATTTTAAGATGGCTGACTTTTTCACCGACCGCTGAAATCACGCCTGCCGATTCGCCGCCCGGTGAGAAGGGGAAGGGCGGCTTGAACTGGTACTTGCCCTCGATGATCAGCGTGTCCGGAAAATTTACCCCGGCAGCATGCACGTCCATGACGATTTCGTTTTTCTTCGCTTCTGGGCTGGGGACTTCTTCCAGTACCAGCGTTTCGGCAGGGCCGAAGGCTTTGCACAGCACGGCTTTCATCGGGCTATTCCTTTTAGAGTTATAGCCGATAAGTGTAGATAGGTGGGTTTGTGGGTCAATCAGCATGCCCCGGCCTGATAAGCAGGCATAAGCGGGCTCAAGCTGAAGTAAGCTACGCAGCAAATCGGATAAGGAGTGAACTGTGAAAGCGTGGATCATCATGTTGTTGGCGTTGTCATTGCCCGTGGCGGCATCAGAAGGAGGCAAGGAGGGTAAAGAGGGTGATGCCACGAAAGTGGCTTATGTCACGCTGACGCCTGCGTTTGTCGGCAACTACGCCCTGGATGGCGGGCCGAAGCTGCGGGTCTATAAGGCCGATATCGCGCTGCGGGTTACTGGCGGTGATGCCGAGAAGGCGGTGAAGCGCAACGAACCGCTGATTCGTAATCAGCTGGTCGCGTTGTTCTCCCAGCAAACGGTTGAGACCATGAGCAACGTCGAGGCCAAGGAGAAGCTGCGTCAGGAAGCGCTCAAGCAGACCCAGCAGATTATGAATGATGAAGAAGGTAAGCCGATTGTCGAGGACTTGCTCTTCAACAACCTGATCATTCAGTAACCGCGCCCGTCTCTGGCCTCTACGAGGCCAGGCTTTTGCGAAAGCGCATCAGCGCGATCACGAAGAACAGCAAGCCGATGGCGATCAGCGCCAATAGATCCGGCCAGACCACGGCAAGCCCGGCGTCGCGAAACAGAATCGCGGCGCTGAGGCTGACGAAATGCGTGGAAGGCGAGATCTGCATGACCCATTGCAGCCACTGCGGCATGCTGTCCAGCGGGGTGCTGCCGCCTGAAAGCAGGAGCATGGGGATGATCACCGGGATCGCCAGCAAACCGAACTGCGGTGTCGAGCGGGCGAGGGTGGCGAGGAATATCCCCAGTGCGGTACTGGCGAACAGATAAAACGCCGTGACCATCAGGAACAGCCCCATGGACCCGGCCAGCGGCACGCCCAGCGCGCCCTTGACGATTACCTCCAGTGACAGCCACGTGCACACCACCACAACCAGTGCGTTGCTGCCGATTTTCGCCAGCATGATTTCCAGCGCGGTCAGCGGCAATACCAGCAAGTGATCGAGGGTTCCGTGCTCGCGTTCGCGCAGCAGCGCGGTGCCGGTCAGGATGATCGCCAGAATGGTGATGTTGTTGACGATCTGAATCACCGCCAGAAACCAGCCGCCCTCCAGGTTCGAGTTGAACAGCGCCCGGGTGGTCATGGTCGCGGGCACGCTACTGGCTGCAGCGTCCTGACCGCTGTACTCGAGCAACACCCGCTGGAAGATCCGGGCGATGTAACCGGCGCCCATGAACGCCTGGCTCATGGCGGTGGCATCGACGTTGACCTGCACGGTGGGCTGACGACCGGCCAGGAGATCGGCCTGAAAGTTGGCCGGCACGTTGATGACGAAGGTGTACTGACCGCTGTCCATGGTCTGATCCAGTCGGTTGTAGGCCAACGGCATCGGAACCTGGAATTCTGGTGGCAGCAGCGCCTCGCTGAGTTGTCGGGACACATGGCTGTGGTCTTCGTCGACGATCGCCACGCTGGCATTGTGAACGCCGATCACGGAGCCGGCGGCCGGCATGTAAATCGCCACGGTAAAGGCGTACAGCAGAAACAGCAGCAATACGCTGTCGTGCCTGAGGCTGGTGAGTTCCTTGAGGCCCAGGCGCCAGATGTGTGCAAGTTTGTTCATCAGGCCTCCTGCTTTTTCAACATGGCCAGGCTCAGCCCGGTGAAGGCCACAAAGAACCCGAACAGCGCCAGGCACTGTGGCCAGAGTTCACGCAGGTCCAGCGCTTTGGTAAAGGTGCCTACGGCGATGTCGAGGAAGTACCCCGCGGGGAACAACATGCCCGAGACTGCTGCGGCGCCGTCCAGGGAGGAGCGCGGCACGATCAGCCCGGAAAACTGAATGGTCGGCAGGCTGGTCAGAATCATGGTGCCGAGGATCGCGGCAATTTGCGTGCGGGTGAACGCCGAGATGAGCAGGCCGAGGCTGGTGGTCGCCAGCACATACAGCAACCCGCCGAATGCCAGGGTCAGACCGCTGCCCTTGAACGGTACGCCGAACAGCCACAGGTTCATCGCCACCAGCAGGGCCAGGTTGATCAGGCTGACCACCAGATAGGGCACCTGTTTGCCCAGCAGGAACTCCAGGCGGGTCAGGGGTGTGGCGTAGAAGTTGGTGATCGAGCCCAGTTCCTTTTCGCGGACGATGCCCAGCGCGGTGAGCATTGCCGGGATAAACGCCAGGATCAGCGCCATGACACCGGGCCCGATAGCGTTCACGCTGACCACATCCTGGTTGTAGCGAAAGCGCGTTTCCAGCTTCGCGGCGGCACCGGGGCCTTGAGGTCGACTGCTCAGTGCTGCCATTTGCACCATGTTGTCCTGATGCACCTGCTCCACATAGTTTCGGCTGGTTTCGGCGCGAAACGGCATGCCGCCATCGAGCCATGCGGCGACGGCGGGTTGCCGCCCGGCATACAGGTCACGGCCAAAGCCGGGCGGGATTTCCAGTGCCAGTTTTATCTCCGAGCGTTGCAGGCGTTTGTGCAACTGGACCGAATCGGTAATGGGCGTACGTTCGTCGAAATACCGGGAGCTGCGGAACGCTTCCAGGTAGGCGCGACTTTGCGGCGTCTGGTCCTGGTCGTATACCGCGAAGGCCAGGTTCTCCACATCCAGGGAAATGCCGTAGCCGAAGATCACCATCATGAACATCGCGCCCAGTAGCGCAAACCCGAGGCGAACCTTGTCGCGCAGCAACTCTTTGCCTTCACGACTGGCCACGGCGATCAGTCGCGCGAAGGTGAAACCCCGTTTCGTCGCCTTGGGCGCCGTGGGTTCAACCCCTTGGATGGTTTCACTGTCGGACGGTGCTTTTTCGGTATTGCCCTGAGCTTGCTCCAGGCAGGTGACAAATGCGGCTTCCAGCGTTTCACCGCCGAACTGCTTCTGCAGCGCGGCGGGTGTGTCGCAGGCCAGGACCTTGCCTGCGTGCATCAACGAGATACGGTCGCAGCGCTGGGCTTCGTTCATGAAGTGGGTGGAAAGAAAGATCGTCACCCCTTGCTCGCGGGACAGTTCGATCAGCAAGCGCCAGAAGTCATCCCGGGCGGCCGGGTCAACGCCCGAGGTGGGCTCATCGAGGATCAACACTTGCGGGCGGTGCAGCACGGCAACGGCCAATGACAGACGCTGACGCAAGCCCAGAGGCAAGTCGCCGGACTGCTGCGTGGCAACATCGCCAAGGTCAAAGCGCTGGATCAGCTCGGCGATCCGTTCGTGGCTTTGGTCTTTGGGTAAATCGAACAGTCGCGCATGCAGCTCCAGATTCTGCTGCACGCTGAGTTCGCCATACAGCGAGAAGCTCTGCGACATGAAGCCGACCTGCTTGCGCGTCTCCAGATCCTTGGCGTCCACGGCCTTGCCCAGCAGTGTGGCGCTGCCTTCGCTGGCCGGGATCAAGCCAGTGAGGACCTTCATGGTCGTGGTTTTGCCGCAACCGTTGGAACCGAGGAAACCGAAGATCTCACCTCGGCCGATGGCAAAGCTGACCTTGTCCACGGCGGTAAAGTCGCCGAAACGCAATGTCAGCTCGTGGGCCTCAATCGCGATTTCGCTGTTGTCGCCCACGCGTGGTGTAATCACCAGTGGCTCGCTGTTGCGGCGCTTGTCGCTCTGGAAGTGAGTGAATGCCTCGTCGAGTTTGCCGCTTGGCGTGGCGCCTGCCAGCTCGCGGCTCAAACCCTGGGCGATCAACTTCCCGCGATCCAGCATCAGGCACTGCTCGAACTGCTCGGCCTCTTCCATGTAGGCAGTGGCCACCAGCAGGGTCAGTTGCGGCCGTTGACTGCGTACCTGCTCGACCAGCTCCCAAAAGTGCCGACGCGACAACGGGTCAACGCCAGTGGTCGGTTCGTCGAGGATCAGCAGGTCGGGTTCATGGATCAGCGCGCAACACAGCCCCAGCTTCTGTTTCATGCCGCCGGACAGCTTGCCTGCCGGGCGGTCAGCGAAACTCGTCAGGTCCGTCGCGGCCAGCAGGTTGAGCATGCGTTGATCGCTCTCGGCCCGGGACAGGCCGAACAGCGTGGCAAAGAAGCGAATGTTCTCCCGGATGGACAGCTCGGGGTACAGGTTATTGCCCAAGCCCTGGGGCATGAACGCAATTCGCGGGTAGAGGCTGCTGCGATGGCTGCGTTTCTCGATTGAGCCGCCGAGCACCTGCAAGTCGCCTTGCTGAAGCTTTTTCACCCCTGCAATCAACGCCAGCAGGCTGGACTTGCCCGCCCCATCGGGGCCGATCAGCCCGCACCGGGTGCCGCTGGGCAGGCTGAAACTGATGTCGCTCAGGGCTTGCCGTTTGCCATAACGGTGGCTGACACCCTTGGCTTGCAGCGCCATATCGCTCATTGCAGATTAGCCGGCCAATCCACTGTGGCGGTGCGTACGTAACCCGCACCTGGCATGCCCGACTTGGCTTGAGGGATGGCGCTGACGTCGGTCAGCCGCAACTTGACCCGAAACACCAGTTTTTGTCGCTCATCTCTGGTTTCAACTTCTTTGGGGGTAAATTGCGACTTGTCCGCGACAAAACTGATGCGTGCCGGCAAGGGTTTGAGGGGCAGTGCGTCGAGCAGGATGCGTGCATCGTCGCCGACGGTCAGCTTGCCGGTGACCGAGGTCGGCAGGTACAGATTCATGTATCGATCATTGGGGTCGATCAGCAGCAACACCCGTCCGCCTGCAGCCAATACTTCACCCGGCTCGGCCAGACGCAGCTGGATGATGCCGTCCAGAGGCGCGCGCAAACTGCTGTCGTCAATCTCGCTGGTCAGTTGTGCAACCTGTGCCTGAGCGGCACCGATAGCGGCGCCTACTGCGCCGACTTGAGCACGGGCGGAGACAACTGCTGCGTTGGAGGTGTCGAGCTTTGCTTGCAATTGGTCAATCTGCTGGCGGCTGGCGTACCCGCGCTCGAACATGGTTTGGGCGCGCTTGAGCTCCTGGTTGGCCAGCAGTTGTTCGCTTTGGCGAAATTGCACATTGGCCTGGGCGGCGGCGTAGTTTTCCCGCGCACGCAGCACTTCGGCTTCGGCCTGGGCACGCTGTGCTTCCAGGGTGCGAGTGTCCATGCGCGCCAGGAGTTGGCCCTTGATCACCTTGTCGCCTTCATCCACGCGGACTTCGGCCAGACGCCCCGGGATCTTGCTGGCGATCTGTACTTCGGTGGCTTCCAGCCGACCATTACCCATGTACAGCCCTTCGGGCAGGCGATCATGGGTAGATTTCCAGTAACCAAAGCCCCCGGCAGCGACCAACAATACGATCAGGGCGACAGCAAAAAGACTGGAGCGGCGGCGATTCGTGGGCATGTGTGCTTCCTGCGCTTAGTACATCCAATTCTGACAGACCACGGGCTTGCTCCCTTGATGTCAGTCAAACAGTCGGCAAAGCGTACGCCGTTTAGGCGTGGGCTGCATGTGGCTTGGTCGTGACTGCCGGGTTCTGCTTGATCAGCGCAACGCCAGGATCGCGTTCCACTCATCAGGCGTCACCGGCATGACCGAGAGCCGGGTGCCTTTTTGCACCAGCGGCATCTGTTCCAGCGCGCTCTGCTGCTTCAGGTAACCTATTTTAAGAACCTTCGGAAACGCTTCGACGAAGCCGACATTCACTGCGCTCCAGCGATTGTTGGCGGCGTTGGATTTGGCGTCGAAATAAGCGCCGCTCGGGTCCAGCGCAGTGGGGTCCGGGTAGGCAGCGTCAACAATGCGTCCGATGCCGACGATACCCGGCTCCGCACAGCTGGAATGATAGAAAAAGAACGTATCACCCGGCGCCATGGCCCGCAGGAAGTTCCGCGCCTGGTAATTCCTCACCCCGTCCCAGCGGGTTTCGCCCAGACGCTGGAGGTCGTTGATCGACAGTTCTTCCGGCTCGGACTTCATCAGCCAGTGGGCCATGGGTTGTGCTCCTGAATCGGGTGATGGACACATTGTTCAGCAATTTCATGACTAACCGACGGTCGGTTGACGCCATCATTTGCGTGTCAGTTCGCGTTGTCGGAGAATGCCCGGGATTTTAAGCATCGCGCTGTTGCACGGCCTATAAAAACCGTAGCGGACATCGTATTGATTTGCCTAAGGGGGGGCAGTCGATGAAACGCAAACCGGATGTACTGTGGGTATTGGCTTTCTTGTTCGGTTTGGGTGTGGTGACTACGGGTTACGCGCAAAGCCTGTGGGCAAACAACGCTGATGCTCCGGTTGAAATCGTGCAACAACAGCAAAAACCATTGCAGCGACACTGATTGTTCCCATGCCTGGCGTGAGCCGGCTTAGTCATTCAATACCAGCGCTTATCCGTTACCGTGCCTTGTAGCGGCACATCCCAACTGGCTTGCGCCAATCGCTCCACCTTCTGGCATTCATGTGCGAGCCCAAGCAACACGGGTTTCTGCCACGCCTTTCTGCGCGCTTGATAGGCCAGGCTGCGGTCGTAAAAACCGCCGCCCATGCCCAGTCGACCGCCTGCATCATCAAAGCCCACCAGTGGCAAAAAAATCAAATCCAGTGCCCAGATCGTGCGCTGCTTTGCCGCATTGATGTGGGGTTCCGGGATGCGGAAGCGATTGGGCCTGAATTTTTCGCCGTGGCGCACTTGCTGGAAAACCATCTTGGTTCGCGGCCAGGCGCTGAGCACGGGCAGATAGGTTTTCTTGCCGCGCCGTTGAGCCGCACGCAATATCAGGCGCGGATCGATTTCACCATCATTGGGAAGATACAGGGCGATGTGTCTGGCACGGCGAAACAGAGGATGTTGCGCCAACTGCCGGTATAAGCCGCGAGCGGCCTGGCGTTGCTGGCTGGGGTTCAAGGCGCGACGGGCCTTGCGCAACTGAGTGCGCAACTGCTGGCGCGAAAGAGGCGCGGGATTGGTCATCTGCGCTGATCCAGAAGCGAGTACGGCACGGCAGCGTACTCGTGGTGACCATTGCCAGGCAGTAAAGCGGGCAATGGACAGAAATAAAAGACTCCCCGACGAACCGCTGTCGGTGTAGCCCTTGAACCCGAAAGTTCAAGGTGGAGATTGCAGGAGGACTTAAGGCTTTCCGTCAAGCGGACATGCACACCGTCCCCAACGTGCAACCCCCGTGGTTGTGCGTATCGGCTCAGGGACATGACCGACTGGCAAGCACTCCAGGGAGCGGTCGCAAGTATACCCGAAACGTTACGCAAGAATCACTTTTGGCTGGGTTCCGGATCGGTGGCCAGCACTAGATCAACCCTTTCCAGCAGATCGCGTACTTGTTCGCGGGTCGAACCGCTGGCTTGAACGTCAGGCACTGCCTGCTTATGGAGCAAGTCATGAGTGATGTTCAGTGCCGCCATCACGGCGATGCGGTCGGCCCCGATGACTTTGCCGCTGCTGCGGATTTCGCGCATTTTGCCGTCCAGATAACGCGCCGCGCTGACCAGATTGGTGCGCTCTTCCTGAGGGCAGATGATCGAGTATTCTTTGTCGAGGATCTGAACGGTAACGCTGTTATTCGAACTCATGAGTCTTGCTCCAGGGCTTTGAGGCGCGAAATCATCGATTCAACCTTGTGACGGGCGATTTCGTTTTTCTCAATGAGGTGAGCGCGTTCCTCGCGCCAGGTTTTTTCCTGAGCTACTAAGAGTCCATTTTCGCTTTTAAGTTGCTCGACACGCTTAATCAGCAACTCCAGTCGAGCCATCAGCGCTTGCAAATCGGTGTCTTCCATTGTGTCCCACTGAATACTTTCTGATGAATGGCGCAGCGGCTGGCGTTTTGACACGCTAAAAACAGCGGCCTCGACAGTCTTGGCGAGTCTGCGGGTGCAATCGCTGGAAATAAATGACCGCACGCCCTAGGATACAAGACCTCCATTCTAGACATTGCGCCGCTTGGCGCCTAGTTACCCATGCCTATTCAGAATTCCCCGTACAAAGCTTTTGCCACCCTGCTCAACAGCAGCGGTCATTCCGTGTCTCCGGCCGAGTTGCACGGCTTTCTTCTGGGCCGCAGTTGTGCCGGTGCCGGCTTCGATGTCGACGGCTGGATGGTCGACGCGACCGAAGTACTGGGCGCCGCGCCTGAAGATAACGTACGTCAGGCGTTGATCGGGTTACAGGACATGGTCAAGGGTGAACTCACCAGTGACGACATGACGGTTGTGCTCTTGCTCCCCAGCGATGACGCGCCGCTTGGCGAACGCGCCATCGCGCTGGGCGAATGGTGCCAGGGCTTCCTCGCTGGGTTCGGGCTGACGGCTCGCGACAATGAGATCAGCACCGAAGCCATGGAAGTGTTGCAGGACCTGGCCGCTGTCGCTCAAGTGCAGGACGCGCTGGAAGACTCCGAAGACGGCGAGACCGACTACATGGAAGTGATGGAGTACCTGCGCGTCGCCCCCCTGCTACTGTTCACCGAATGCAACAAGCCCGCCGTGCCTGAGCCGAAACCTTCTTTGCATTGATTACTCATCATTGGCGCTCCCGGCGTTGAGCCTGTGATCCAGGCGCATCGCCGGCGGCGCCCAAAAGGGGACCTCACCTGCCTTATGATCCATATCCCGAAGTCGGAATACGCCCGTCGACGTAAAGCCCTGATGGCGCAGATGGTGCCCAACAGCATCGCCATTTTGCCAGCCTCTGCGGTGGCTATCCGCAATCGCGACGTCGAGCATGTCTACCGTCAGGACAGCGACTTCCAGTACCTCAGCGGCTTCCCGGAACCGGAAGCCGTGGTTGTGCTGATCCCCGGCCGTGAGTACGGCGAGTACGTGCTGTTCTGCCGTGAACGCAACCCCACGCGCGAGCTGTGGGACGGTCTGCGTGCCGGGCAGGAAGGCGCGATGCGTGATTTCGGTGCCGACGACGCGTTCCCGATCAATGATATCGACGACATCCTGCCGGGCCTGATCGAAGGGCGTGACCGGGTGTATTCGGCCATGGGCAGCAACCCTGAATTCGATCGTCATTTGATGGACTGGATCAATGTGATCCGTTCCAAAGCGCATCTGGGTGCGCAGCCGCCGAACGAATTTGTTGCGCTGGATCATCTGCTGCACGACATGCGTCTGTATAAATCAGCGGCAGAAATCAAAGTCATGCGCTGCGCTGCCGAGATATCCGCTCGGGCCCATGTCCGCGCGATGCAGGCCAGCCGTGCCGGCTTGCACGAGTTCAGTCTGGAAGCCGAACTGGATTACGAATTCCGTAAGGGTGGGGCGAAGATGCCGGCCTATGGCTCCATCGTCGCCTCGGGCCGCAATGCCTGCATCCTGCACTATCAGGAAAACGATGCAGTGCTCAAGGACGGGGATCTGGTGCTGATCGACGCGGCTTGTGAGATCGACTGCTACGCCAGCGACATCACGCGGACGTTCCCGGTCAGCGGTAAGTTTTCGCCTGAGCAGAAAGCGATCTACGAGTTGGTGCTCAAAGCCCAGGACGCCGCATTTGCCGCCATCGGTCCAGACAAGCACTGGAACCAGGCGCATGAAGCCACGGTGCAGGTCATTACTGCCGGGTTGGTCGAGCTGGGGCTGCTGGTGGGCGACGTTGGCGATTTGATCGTCAACGAGGCCTATAAAGCGTTTTACATGCACCGCGCCGGTCATTGGCTGGGCATGGACGTGCACGATGTCGGCGAATACAAAGTCGGCGGCGAATGGCGTGTGCTGGAAGTCGGCATGACGCTGACCGTGGAGCCCGGGATTTATATCGCCCCGGATAATCAGACCGTCGCGAAGAAATGGCGTGGGATTGGTGTACGGATCGAGGATGACGTTGTGGTGACTAAACACGGTTGTGAAATTCTTTCGGGTGGCGTGCCAAAAACCGTCGCCGAGATCGAGGCCTTGATGGCCGCTGCACGTGTCCAGGCAGCATGAGCCGGGTCAATCTTGCCATTGTGGGCGGCGGCCTGGTGGGTGCCAGTCTGGCGCTGGCCCTTCAGGCGGGCGCCAAGGCACGTGGCTGGAAGATCGTCCTGATCGAACCCTTCGCACCGGGTGATGCGTATCAGCCGAGCTACGACGCACGTTCGTCAGCGCTGTCGTTTGGCGCCCGGCGAATCTACGAGCGTCTGGGCGTGTGGCAGCAGATCAGCCGCCGTGCCGAGCCAATCCTGCAGATCCAGGTGTCCGACCGTGGGCGTTTCGGTGCAGCACGCTTGTCGGCGATCGAAGAAGGCGTTCCGGCACTCGGTTACGTTGTGGAGAACGCCTGGCTGGGCCAATGCCTGTGGCAAGGCCTGGACAAAGACGTGATCAGTTGGCGCTGCCCGGCCGAGGTCAAGCGCATGCAGCCGTTGACGGATGGTTACCGGCTGACCCTGGATGATGAAACCGAGCTGGAGTGCGACCTGGCGATTCTTGCCGATGGCGGCCGTTCGGGCCTGCGCGAGCAATTAGGCATTGGCGTCCGGCAGCGCCCCTACAACCAGAGCGCGCTGATCGCCAACATCACCCCGAGCGAAGCCCATTGCGGCCAGGCGTTCGAACGCTTCACCGAAGAAGGCCCGATGGCGCTGCTGCCGTTGCCGGAAAACCGCTGTGCACTAGTCTGGACCCGTGCGGGGATGGATGCGCAGCGCTTGGCCAATCTGGATGATCGTAGTTTTCTCAGCGAACTGCAGGGCGTGTTCGGTTATCGCCTGGGCGCTTTGCGTCAGGTCGGGGCGCGGCATATTTATCCGCTGACGCTGGTCGAGGCCGAAGAGCAAGTGCGGCCGCATCTGGCGGTACTGGGCAACGCTGCCCACAGCCTGCACCCGATTGCGGGCCAGGGTTTCAACCTGTCGTTGCGCGACGCCGATGCGTTGGCCGAGGCGCTGCTGGCAAGCAAAAGCATGCCGGGTGATTTCGCCACGTTGCAGGCCTATCGCGAGCGTCAGCGACTGGATCAGCAATTGACCGTGGGCTTCTCCGATCAGGTCACGCGACTGTTCGGCAGCTCCCAGCCCTTGGTCGGCGCTGGACGTAATCTGGGCCTGCTGGGGCTGGATCTGTTGCCGCCCGCCAAACGCTGGTTTGCCCGTCAGGCCATGGGCTTGGGAACTCGATCCGATGTGTGACGCGCGGATTCTTAAAACACGGCTTACGCCACAAGCGAGAACGATTTAAAGCATGGAAACGCGCGCAGATCTGCTGATTGTCGGGGCTGGAATGGTCGGTAGCGCACTTGCGCTGGCGTTACAGGACAGTGGCCTGGAAATTCTGGTGCTCGATGGCGGTCCGCTGAGCGTCAAGCCCTTCGATCCGCAGTCAGCGTTCGAGCCAAGGGTCAGCGCCTTGTCCGCGGCGAGCCAGCGCATTCTTGATCGTTTGAACGTGTGGGACGGCATCGCCGCACGCCGCGCCAGCCCGTATCGCGAGATGCAGGTGTGGGACGGCAGCGGCACCGGGCAGGTTCATTTCTCGGCGGCCAGCGTGCACGCCGACGTGCTGGGGCATATCGTCGAGAACCGCGTGATTCAAGAGGCCCTGCTTGAGCGCCTGCATGACAGTGATATCGGGCTGCTGGCCAACGCGCGCCTCGAACAGATGCGTCGCTCCGGTGATGATTGGTTGCTGACGCTGGCCGACGGTCGTACGTTGCGTGCGCCGCTGGTGATCGCCGCCGATGGCGCCAACTCGGCGGTACGCCGCCTCACCGGGTGCGCGACCCGGGAGTGGGACTACCTGCACCACGCCATCGTCACCAGCGTGCGCACCGCTGACTCGCATCAGCACACCGCCTGGCAGCGCTTTACCGAGGAGGGGCCTCTGGCGTTCCTGCCGCTGGAGCGTGAAGGTGAGCATTGGTGCTCGATTGTCTGGTCGGTGACCCCGACTGAAGCGCAACGCTTGATGGCGCTGGGCGACGATGAGTTCTGTCGTGACCTGGAAAAAGCCTTCGAAGGCCGTCTCGGCACCGTGCTCAGCGCTGACCCGCGGTTGTGCGTGCCATTGCGTCAACGGCACGCCAAGCGCTACGTGGCCGAAGGCCTGGCATTGATTGGCGATGCGGCGCACACCATTCACCCGCTGGCCGGGCAGGGGGTCAATCTGGGCTTTCTGGATGCGGCAGTGTTGGCCGAAGTGTTGCTGCATGCCGCCAGTCGGGGCGAACGCTTGGCCGATGTTCGCGTACTCAGCCGTTTTGAGCGCCGCCGCATGCCACACAACCTGGCGTTGATGGCGGCAATGGAGGGTCTGGAACGCCTGTTCCAGGCCGACCCGCTGCCCTTGCGCTGGCTGCGCAACACCGGCCTGAAGTGGGTCGATAACCTGCCGGAAGCCAAAGCAATGTTCGTGCGTCAGGCGTTGGGATTGTCCGGTGACCTGCCTGAACTGGCCCGGTTGTAGGGGCGGCGCAACATCCGGTAACGGCTCCGCTGTTAGTTTGGTTGAGAAGGCAAATGGGATTCACTACCATTTCGACTCAATTTTCTAACACGAGACCACTCCCATGCAGGTAAGCAAGCGTCTTCTGACTGCCTTGGCACTGACAGTGCTCGGCAGCGCCGCCCAGGCCGCCGATGAGGTAGTGGTGTACTCATCGCGTATCGATGAGCTGATCAAACCGGTATTCGACGCTTACACCGCTGAAACCGGGGTCAAGATCAAATTCATCACGGACAAGGAAGCGCCGCTGATGCAACGGATCAAGGCCGAGGGCGAGAACGCCACGGCGGACCTACTGCTCACGGTCGACGCCGGCAACCTGTGGCAAGCCGAGCAAATGGGCATTCTCCAGCCGTTTACCTCCCCCGTGATCGACGCCAACATCCCCAAGCAATATCGCTCTTCCACCCACAGCTGGACCGGGCTGAGCCTGCGCGCGCGGACCATTGCCTACTCCACCGAGCGGGTCAAACCGGCTGACTTGACCACCTACGAAGCGCTGGCGGACAAGAACTGGGAAGGGCGCCTGTGCCTGCGTACGGCGAAGAAGGTCTACAACCAATCGCTGACAGCGACCCTGATCGAAACTCACGGTGCCGAGCAGTCCGAAAAAATTCTCAAGGGTTGGGTCAATAACCTGTCGACCGACGTGTTCTCCGATGACATTGCCGTGCTGGAAGCGATCAACGCCGGGCAGTGTGATGTCGGCATCGTCAACACTTACTACTACGGCCGTCTGCACAAGCAGAACCCGAAGCTGGCGGTCGAGCTGTTCTGGCCCAATCAGTTGGACCGTGGCGTTCACGTCAATCTTTCGGGCGTCGGCTTGACCCAGCATGCACCGCATCCTGACGCGGCCAAGGCATTGGTCGAGTGGATGACCAAGCCGCAAGCGCAGAAAATCTTTGCGGACATCAATCAGGAGTTCCCTGCTAACCCAGCCGTTGCGCCATCGGCAGAAGTCGCCAGCTGGGGCGCCTTCAAGGCAGATACTATCCCCGTCGAAGTGGCAGGCAAGCGTCAGGCTGAAGCCATCCGCATGATGGATCGCGCTGGCTGGAATTGAGTTAGCCAGGCAAACCTTGTCGCCCGAGATGACACTCTTGGTCTTTCCCCCTTTTTGAGAACCCGCCGTGGCCCATTCCG
The DNA here is from genome assembly GCF_900095225.1 of Pseudomonas sp. UMAB-08. Classification (GTDB taxonomy): domain Bacteria; phylum Pseudomonadota; class Gammaproteobacteria; order Pseudomonadales; family Pseudomonadaceae; genus Aquipseudomonas. The sequence continues at coordinate 83,882 of NZ_LT607422.1, read as the reverse complement.
CACAACGCCGTTGGTACCCGCTGGTCTTTGCCATCGCGGCGCTGGTGCTGTTGCCGGTGAGTGTGTTGCTGCTGTCCTGGCAAACCATCGATCAGCAAATCTGGGCGCATTTGTGGGAAACCCAGATGCCACGCCTGCTGGGCAACACCTTGCAGCTCATCGTGGGCGTCGGTATCGGGGTGACCGTGCTCGGTGTCAGCCTCGCGTGGCTCACCAGCTTGTGCGAGTTTCCCGGCCGTCGCTGGCTGGATTGGGCATTGATGTTGCCGTTTGCGATTCCGGCCTATGTGCTGGCGTTCGTCTTCGTCGGCCTGCTGGATTTCGCCGGGCCGGTGCAAACCCTGCTGCGCGAGGTGTTTGGCAGCGGCCTGCGCCTGCCGCGCGTGCGGTCCACCGGCGGGGTGATCATCGTCCTGGTGTTGGTGTTCTACCCGTATGTGTATCTGCTGGCGCGCACAGCGTTCCTTGCGCAGGGCAAGGGCTTGATGGAAGCGGCGCGAGTCCTCGGCCAATCGCCCTGGCAGGCGTTCTGGCGGGTGGCGCTGCCCATGGCGAGGCCCGCGATAGGCGCCGGCGTGGCGTTGGCGCTGATGGAGACGCTGGCGGACTTCGGTGCCGTGGCCGTGTTCAACTTTGACACCTTTACCACAGCCATCTACAAAACCTGGTACGGCTTCTTCAGCCTCTCCAGCGCGGCGCAATTAGCCAGCCTGTTGCTGCTGGCCGTGATGGTCGTGCTGTATGGCGAGCGCCGTGCCCGTGGCGCAAGCCGCCCGAGCAATGAGCGGCCACGGGTCAAGGCGCTGTACCACCTGCGCGGCTTGAAAGCGCTGGCCGCCAGTGTCTGGTGCGGTCTGGTATTTGTCTGCGCGTTTGTGATTCCGCTGCTGCAATTGATCGTGTGGGTCTGGCAGCGCGGCCGATTCGATCTCGATGAGCGCTACACCGGGCTGATCCTGCATACGCTGTATCTGGGCAGCATGGCGGCACTGATCACTGTCAGCGTGGCGCTGATCCTGGCCTTCGCTCGCCGTTTGGCGCCAACCCGGGCAATCCGCTCTGGCGTGAGCCTGGCCAATCTGGGTTATGCGCTGCCGGGTTCGGTGCTGGCCGTGTCGATCATGCTGGCGTTCAGCTACCTGGATCGCGAGCTGGTCATCCCCTTGTCGACTTTGCTCGGCGGTGCTGGCAAGCCGTTGCTTTTGGGCAGTCTGGCGGCGTTGCTGCTGGCCTATCTGGTGCGGTTCATCGCGGTGGCCTACGGGCCGCTGGAAAATAGCCTGGCGCGCATCCGGCCTTCGCTTCCAGAGGCCGCGCGCAGCCTGGGGGTCAGTGGCCCACGGCTGTTCTTCAAGGTTTACCTGCCCTTACTGGTGCCCGGCGCCTTGAGCGCGGCACTGCTGGTCTTCGTCGATGTATTGAAAGAGATGCCGGCAACCTTGCTGATGCGTCCATTTGGATGGGACACCCTGGCGGTGCGAATCTTTGAGATGACCAGTGAGGGCGAGTGGGCGAGAGCCGCGTTGCCCGCGTTGACCCTGATTCTGGTGGGGTTGCTACCTGTTATCGGTTTGATCCGGCGTTCAGCCCGTCAGATCGGCTAGGTGCGGGTCTATCCCCATACGGATACAATGCGCCGCAATCGGTGCGGTCCGTCAGACTCGTCGGGTCGTTGAAACCTGCTGGAAGCCTCTGTTTTAGAGGCTTTACCCGGTGTCGCGCCTCTCCGCACCTTCGCCACGCCCGGAAGGAGAAACCCATGGGACAGCGTACGCCCCTCTTTGACCTGCACGTCGCACTTGGCGCGAAGATGGTCGATTTTGGTGGTTGGGATATGCCGTTGCATTATGGCTCACAAGTCGAGGAGCACCATCAAGTGCGCCGCGACTGTGGGGTTTTTGACGTCTCGCATATGACTGTCATCGACATCGCCGGCAGTCAGGCCAAGGCCTGGCTCCAGTATTTACTGGCGAATGACGTCGGTCGCCTGCTTGAGCCTGGCCGAGCGCTCTACAGCGCAATGCTCAACACCGAGGGCGGTGTGATCGACGACATGCTCGTCTATCTCACCGACGGCGGTTATCGTCTGGTGGTAAATGCGGCGACTGGCGCCAAGGACCTTGCCTGGATGCGCGCGCATCTGGCGGGCTTCGAGGTCCAGTTGGTCGAGCGTAGCGACCTTGCGATGCTGGCGATTCAAGGCCCCCACGCGCGACACAAAATCGCCGAGCTGGTGACCAGCGCACGCGGTGCATTGATCCAGCATCTGCAGCCCTTCGAAGGGCGTAGCGAAGGCGACTGGTTCATCGCCCGCACCGGTTACACCGGTGAAGACGGCCTGGAAATCATTCTGCCCGCGGCTCAAGCCCCAGGGTTTTTCAACGACCTGGTCGGCGCGGGTATCTCGCCTATTGGCCTGGGCGCGCGCGATACGTTGCGCCTGGAGGCCGGCATGAACCTTTACGGCCAGGATATAGACGAGAGCGTATCGCCGTTGGCGGCCAACATGGCCTGGACCATTGCCTGGGAGCCTGCCGAGCGTGATTTCATTGGCCGCACCGCGATTGAAAAAGAGCGGGCGACGGGCGTGAAGCTCAAGCTGGTCGGGCTGGTGCTGGAGGAGCGCGGGGTTTTGCGCGCGCATCAGGTCGTCCGAATCGCAGAAGTTGGCGAAGGAGAGATCACCAGTGGTAGTTTCTCGCCTACGCTAAGCAAATCGATTGCCTTGGCGCGTGTGCCAATGGCGACCGCTGATCGGGCCGAGGTAGAAATCCGCGGCAAGTGGTATCCGGTTCGCGTGGTACAACCTAATTTCGTACGTCATGGCAAAGCCTTGATCTAACTTTCTCTGGCGGTTTTTCCGCTGACCTGATGTAGAGGATGACTATATGAGCAATATCCCCGCTGATCTGCGCTTTGCCGAAAGCCACGAATGGGCTCGCCTTGAAACTGACGGCACGGTGACCGTTGGTATCTCCGACCACGCTCAGGAAGCCTTGGGTGACGTCGTGTACGTCGAACTGCCTGAAATCGGCAAAGTGTTTGCCGCTGGCGATACAGCTGGCGTGGTCGAGTCGGTTAAAGCAGCGTCGGATATTTACTCGCCGGTGTCGGGTGAAGTGATTGCGACCAACGAAGGCCTGGGTGGCGCCCCGGAGCTGTTGAACAGCGACCCGTACGGGGCGTGGATCTTCAAGGTCAAGCCAGGCAACACCGCTGAGCTGGAAAAACTGCTGGACGCAGCGGCTTATAAAAGCGCGATTGGCGAGTAACGATTTAGCGAAAAGAAGGGCCGCGTGAACAGTGTGTAGAGAGTTTCTCTACACAAATGGCAATCTCTTCCTAGACTCAATAAGCCTCGACCTGTCGAGGCTTTGTCTTATAAGAGAGCGCCGTCATGTCCCAGTTGCCGTCCTTGAGCCAGTTGCAAGACCCGAATGTCTTCCTGCGGCGCCACCTTGGCCCGGATGCCAGGGAGCAGCAGGCTATGCTCGAAACGCTCGGCGTGACCAGCCGAACGGAACTGATCGAGCAGACTGTGCCGCCGGCCATCCGCCTCAATCGGGCGCTGGAGTTGCCTGCCGCGCTCGACGAGGACGCCGCGCTGGCCAAGCTCAAAGGCTACGCCGAGCAGAATCAGGTGTGGACCAGCCTGATCGGCATGGGCTACCACGGTACCCTCACCCCGACCGTGATTGTGCGCAACGTGCTGGAAAACCCTGGCTGGTACACCGCCTACACGCCTTATCAGCCCGAGATCGCTCAAGGCCGCCTTGAAGCGCTGTTGAATTTTCAGCAACTGACCATCGACCTGACGGGGCTGGAGCTGGCCAACGCCTCCTTGCTCGACGAAGCCACCGCGGCCGCCGAGGCCATGGCCCTGGCCAAGCGTGTCGCCAAGTCCAGAAGCAACCTGTTTTTTGTCGACGAAAACTGCCACCCGCAAACCATTTCCGTGGTTCAGACGCGCGCGCAAGGTTTCGGCTTCGAACTGATCATCGATTCTGTGGACAATCTCGCCAGGCACAAGGTCTTTGGTGCGCTGCTGCAATACCCGGATACCCACGGAGAGATTCGCGACCTGCGCCCGTTGATCGAGCAACTGCATGTCCAGCAAGCGCTGGCCTGCGTGTCGGCTGATTTGCTTAGCCTGTTGCTGCTGACCCCGCCGGGAGAAATGGGCGCCGACGTGGTGTTTGGTTCGTCGCAACGTTTTGGCGTACCAATGGGCTATGGCGGCCCGCACGCGGCCTATTTTGCCTGTCGCGATGAGTTCAAACGTGCAATGCCGGGGCGGATCATCGGTGTGTCCAAAGACGCGCGCGGCAACGTTGCTTTGCGCATGGCCCTGCAAACCCGCGAACAGCATATCCGCCGCGAGAAGGCCAACTCCAACATCTGTACCGCGCAAGTCTTGCTGGCCAATATCGCCAGCTTCTATGCCGTGTATCACGGGCCTGAAGGGCTCAAACGCATCGCCCAGCGGGTTCATCGGCTGACGACCATTCTCGCTGCGGGTTTGGCGCGTAAAGGGCTGCAGCGGGTCAACAGGCGGTTCTTCGACACTTTGACGCTGGATGTCGGTGGTAGCCAGAGCGCGATCCTCGACAGCGCCAGGGATGCACAGATCAACCTGCGTATTCTTGGGGACGGAAAGCTGGGGCTGAGCCTGGATGAACGTTGCAGCGAGGCGACCGTAGAGCGCCTGTTCGATGTGTTTTTGGGTGCCGACCATGGGCTGAACATCGCCGAACTGGACGCGGAAATCCTGGAATCAGGCATTCCCGGCGCATTGCTGCGCACCTCTGCGTACCTGACCCATCCAGTGTTCAGCTCGCATCACAGCGAAACCGAGATGCTGCGTTACCTCAAGCAGCTGGAGAACAAGGATCTGGCGCTGGACCAGTCAATGATTCCCCTCGGTTCGTGCACCATGAAACTCAACGCCACCAGCGAAATGATCCCTATTACCTGGCCCGAGTTCGCTAATCTGCATCCTTTCGTTCCGCGTGAACAGGCGCTCGGTTACACCGCCATGATCGACGAACTTGAGGCCTGGCTGTGCGCGATCACCGGTTTCGACGCTGTTTGCATGCAGCCCAACTCCGGCGCGCAAGGCGAATATGCCGGGCTGCTGGCGATCCACAAATACCACCTGAGCCGTCATGAGGGTAAGCGCGAGATTTGCCTCATCCCTTCGTCGGCTCACGGCACCAACCCGGCGTCGGCGCAGATGGCCGGTATGCATGTGGTGATCGTTGAGTGCGACAAAGCGGGCAACGTTGACCTTGCTGATTTGAAAGCCAAGGCGCAAGAAGCGGGGGACACGTTGTCGTGCCTGATGGTCACCTATCCCTCTACCCATGGCGTGTATGAAGAAGGCATTCGCGATATCTGCGAGATTATTCACAGCCATGGCGGCCAGGTGTACATGGATGGCGCCAACCTCAACGCTCAGGTCGGGCTGGCCCGGCCAGCAGACATCGGTGCCGATGTGTCGCACATGAACCTGCACAAAACGTTCTGTATCCCGCATGGCGGTGGCGGTCCAGGCATGGGGCCGATTGGCGTACGCGCCCATTTGGCGCCGTTTGTGGCCAACCACCCGGTGGTCCCGCTGGAAGGGCCTAACCCGCAGAACACGGCTGTCAGCGCCGCGCCTTGGGGCAGCGCAAGTATTTTGCCGATCAGCTGGATGTACATCGCGATGATGGGCCCGCAATTGGCGGATGCCAGTGAAGTGGCGATCCTCAGCGCGAACTATCTGGCGCAGCAATTGGGTGGCGCGTTCCCGCTGCTCTACAGCGGCCGCAATGACCGCGTCGCGCACGAGTGCATCATTGATTTGCGTCCGATCAAGGCGCAAACGGGGATCAGCGAAGAGGACGTGGCCAAGCGCCTGATGGATTATGGTTTTCACGCGCCGACCATGTCGTTCCCTGTCCCCGGCACCCTGATGATCGAGCCCACTGAAAGTGAGTCCAAGGCAGAACTGGATCGCTTTATCGAGGCGATGCTCAGTATTCGCGCGGAAATCACCGAAGTGCAAAACGGCAGTTGGCCTGGCGAAAGCAATCCGTTGAAGGGCGCACCGCACACGCTGGCTGACATCACCGGCGTCTGGGAACGCCCGTACAGCATCGCCCAGGCCGTCACGCCCACCCTGCATACGCGGCTGCACAAATATTGGCCCGCGGTGAACCGGGTAGACAACGTTTACGGCGACCGGAACCTGTTCTGCGCCTGCGTGCCAGTGGATGAATATCGCTAAGCAGCGGCCATAAAAAATGCCGCTCGATGAGCGGCATTCAATGTGCGCTAGCGGTCAGTCATGAATCATTCTGCGGCAACCAGATTCTTTGTCAGAATCGCGTTGGCCAGTTCCATGTCCGTGGCTTTGAGCCCTGGGTTATCAGTACGTACCTGTTCCATGGCGGCTTCCAGGAAAGGCCCGCGGATACCACCTTCGGTGGCGACGAAGCTGCCCGCATCATCCTGAGCGGCAACGATCAGCTTACGGTCATGTCTGAAAGTCAGGTACGTGGAAGCCGTGGTGGCGCCTGATGAAAGCACGTCTCGCAAGAGGCCGTCGGCCATTGCTGACCCGACAGGAAGTGAAAGCAAAGCCAATGTAAATACTGCAAGCTTAAGACGCATTATGGGTGACTCCGACGTGGTTGTTCTGAAAGATTGGATTGTCGAAGCCTCGTCGGAGTTCCGTACCTGACTCAGGATATGGCTTCTACTTTCAAAATAGCGCCTTCCTGACTGACTACCCGCACCTGACTGCCCACCGGCAAGTCGGGGCCGATCACCATCCACACGCCGTCATTCACCTTGATCTTTCCGCGTCCGCCGATAATCGCACTCTGGACCACAAACGTGTGCCCGATCAGTTCTTGCCCGCGCATGTTCAGACCCGGTTGATCCGAAGGGCGAGCCACGCTGCGTTGACGCCGCCACCAATACAACGCTGTCAGGACCGAAAGCAGGCCGAACAACAGAAATTGCAGGGTCCATGGCAACGCAGGGATCAAAAAGCTGATAACCCCGACGCCTGCCGCCGCGACGCCGATCCACAGCAAATAGCCCCCAGCGCCGAACACTTCAAGAATCAGCAGCACCGTACCCAGCCCCAGCCAATCCCAGAACGACAGGTGTTGCAGGTAGTCCCAGATCATGGGTCGCGCCTCAGCCCTTTTTAGTGTCGAAGGTAGCTTTGACGATCTCGCCGATACCGCCCACGGCACCAATCACTTGACTGGCTTCGAGTGGCATCAAGATCACTTTGCTGTTGTTGGCCGACGCGAGTTTGCCCAGTGCATCAATGTATTTCTGTGCGACAAAATAGTTGATCGCCTGCACGTTGCCGTTGGCAATCGCCTCGGACACTACTTGGGTGGCCCGTGCTTCTGCTTCGGCTTGACGCTCCCGCGCCTCGGATTCAAGAAACGCTGCCTGACGACCGCCTTCGGCTTCGAGGATCTGTGCCTGCTTCTTGCCTTCAGCGGTGAGAATCGCCGATGCCCGAAGGCCTTCAGCTTCGAGAATCTGCGCGCGCTTGATCCGCTCCGCTTTCATCTGCCCGGACATTGCGGCCATCAGATCGGCGGGCGGGCTGATGTCCTTGATCTCGATCCGGGTGATTTTGATCCCCCACGGCGCGGTCGCTTCATCGACAGTGCGCAGCAGCTTTTCATTGATGCCGTCGCGCTGACTAAGCATGGCATCCAGCTCCATGGAGCCGAGCACCGTACGAATATTGGTTTGCAGCAGGTTGCGGATGGCGTGCTCGAGGTTGTTCACCTCATACGCGGCCTGCGCGGTGTTGACCACCTGAAAGAAGCACACCGCATCAATCTGTACCGTGGCGTTGTCAGCGGTGATGACTTCCTGCGGCGGAATATCCAGCACGCTTTCCATCACATTGATCTTGCGCCCGATACGGTCCATCACCGGCACGATGATATTGAGGCCCGGTTTCAGGGTATTGGTGTAACGGCCAAAGCGTTCCACCGTCCATTGATAACCTTGCGGCACGACCTTGAAACCCATGAACACAATGGCAATCGCCAGCCCGACGAAAAGTAAAAGCACACTACCGATTTGCATAACGGTTCCCTGTTTTGGTTATGAGGTGTCTGGTTGTTGATTGTCTGGTGATGGACGGCCCATTTAGGCAGAAATACGAGGGTGATGGCGATATAACTCAGAATAGATTTGTTCAAGATGTGCCGAGGTGTGCAAATACTTTCTTAAGCCCCTCACTGCGGCCCAGCATGCCGTGGAGTTCGAGGCGAAAACCCATTCGTTGATGCGAGGCACAGTAGCGGGCGCTGCTAAGCGTCAATCACCTATCGTGTTACGGCTTCGTATTACGATAGGTGGCAATAGCTGGGGTGCATCGGCTATTTTGAGTCTCTGAAGAGGAGCTGAGCATGATTAAACAAGAAAAAACCCTGCGCTATTTGGAGTCGCATATCCCTGAAATGGCCGCCTCGGCAGTTACTCAGGCGTTCTGGCAGGCACTGGCTTCGGGTAACAGCGTACTGGAAAGTCGTGATGGCGCAATCTATGAGACGTCCCCTGATGGCAGCCAGAAAAAAGTAAAAAGTATCGCGGCGCCGACCACTGTCACGCTCGGCGAAAAGCGTCGCTTGAAATGACTGCAATACCTCGTTTACGAATGTTTGCGGGACCGAATGGTTCAGGCAAAAGCACCATCAAGTCGGTGATCAGCCCTGAGTTGCTTGGTGTCTATATCAATCCTGACGATATCGAAAAAAGCATCCGCGAGTGCGGCGCGCTGGATTTTCAGACGTATGGGGTTGCTACCTCCGCCGAGGAGGTATCGAGCTTTTTCAAGAGGTCCACATTGTTAGCCAAAGCTGGCCTGCTGGATGAGGCACAGCATTTGGACTTCGGCGATGGTGTTTTGGGCTTTGCTGAAGTCTCGGTCAACTCTTATTACGCATCAGTGGTTGCTGACTTCATGCGGCACAAGCTACTGGAGAGCGGCACGTCGTTTACCTTCGAGACCGTCATGTCGTCGCCCGACAAAGTGTCTTTGCTACAAAAAGCGCAGAAGCTAGGCTTTCGGACCTACCTCTATTTCGTTGCCACAGACGATCCGATGATCAACATTTCTCGTGTCTAGAACAGGGTTCGTCTCGGTGGGCATCCCGTACCGGAAGATAAGATCGTGAGCCGTTACGCCCGCTCGCTGGACTTGCTGATGGATGCCATTCGATACAGTGATCGCGCTTACATTTTCGATAACTCCAGTCACGAAAGTACCTGGCTGGCGGAAGTCACTGACGGCAAAGAGCTGGAACTGCATGCAGCGCAGATACCTGCGTGGTTCAAGGTCGCTATTTGGGACAAGCTTTAACACGGCGCCATATCAAAGCCGCCGTGTGATGGTTGCCGTTTTCACCGCTGCTCACTCTGAGGCGTTACCCGCAATACCTCTTCGAGCGTGGTCAGCCCGGCGGATATTTTTTGCGCGCCGGACAAGCGCAAGCTGCGCATGCCTTCCTTGAAGGCCTGGCGGCGTATGGCGGTGAGGTCGAGGTCGGCGCTGATCAGGGCTTTGACGCTGTCGGACATCAGCATGATTTCGTATACCCCGGCGCGGCCGCGATAGCCGGTGTCACGACATTCTACGCAGCCGACAGCATGTTGGGCACCGGTCGGGACGGGCGCTTGCCACGGGCGGGTCAGGGTTTGCCAGTCGCTTTCTTCCAGCTCGATGGGCGCTTTGCAGTGTGGGCATAGGGTGCGCACCAGCCGTTGGGCCATGACGCCGAGGAGGGTGGCCTTGAGCAGGTAATGGGGCACGCCCAGTTCCAATAGGCGGCTAATGGCGCTCGGGGCGTCATTGGTGTGCAGGGTGGACAGCACGAGGTGGCCGGTCAGCGCGGCCTGGATCGCCATTTCTGCGGTCTCCAGATCACGAATTTCGCCGATCATGATGATGTCCGGGTCCTGACGCATCAGTGCGCGCACGCCGCTGGCAAACGTCAGGTCGATGTTGTGCTGGACTTGCATCTGGTTGAACGCCGGCTCGACCATCTCGATAGGGTCTTCAATGGTGCAGAGATTGACCTCCGAGGTCGCCAGCTTTTTCAGGGTCGTATAAAGCGTCGTAGTCTTGCCCGAACCGGTTGGGCCCGTGACCAGAATGATGCCGTTGGGTTGCTGCGTCATGTCCTGCCAGCGGCGCAGGTCATCGCCAGAAAAGCCCAGTTGATCGAAGTTCTTCAGCAGCACTTCCGGGTCGAAAATCCGCATCACCATCTTTTCGCCGAACGCGGTGGGCAAGGTCGACAGTCGCAGCTCGACTTCGCCGCCCTCAGGTGTCGTGGTCTTGACCCGGCCATCCTGCGGTTTGCGTTTCTCGGCAACGTTCATCCGGCCCAGGCTTTTCAGACGGCTGACGATGGCCATGGTGACTTGCGCTGGAAATTGATAGACGTTGTGCAGCACGCCGTCGATGCGAAACCGCACGGTGCCTTGTTCGCGACGGGGCTCGATATGGATATCGCTGGCACGCTGCTGGAATGCATATTGGAACAGCCAATCGACGATGTTGACGATGTGCGCGTCGTTGGCGTCGGGTTCCTGGTCGCTGGCGCCGAGCTTGAGCAACTGTTCAAAGTTGCCCAGATTGCTCATTTTCAGATCAGAGGCGTTGGCACCGCTGACCGACTTCGCCAGCCGGAAAAACTCCACGGCCAAACGCTGGATGTCTGCCGGGTTGGCGACCACGCGTTTGATCGGCAATTTCAGGACGTGCATCAGGTCTGCTTCCCAGGCGCTGACGAACGGCTGGGCACTGGCGATGGTCACCGATTCGCGGTCCACAGCCACCGCGAGGATCTTGTGTCGTTGGGCAAAGGCGTACGACATCAGCGGCGTGATGGCCGCAACGTTGATCTTCAGCGGATCGATACGCATGTAAGGCTGACCGACCTGCTGCGCGAGCCAGAGGGTGAGGCTTTCCAGGTCGAGCTTCTTGCCAGGCCGCTTTAAATCATCGAGCTGTTGGGCGGCGATGAACTCCAGCGGGTGCAATTGAATGTTCAGCGCTGAACGGCGCAGAGTGAGCGCGTATTCAGCGCTTTCTTGATCGGTAAACCCTTGAGCAACCAAGTCGTGTAGCAGATCGTTGAGATCCAGCCAACGGTCTTGGGTAACTGAGGCGAGGACGGACATGCGGGCTCCTTGGGACAGTTCTGCTCTGACCGGCTAATGGCAAGACAAGAATAGTCCCCGGCGCGCCGCATGTGTTACCCGGAGCGAGGTGAAGGGTTGCGAAAATTTACCGAACCGCTAACCGACGGCCAGAACTACCTGTTGCGGTAAGACGTTCTGAATCGCGTTGGGTTCCAGTGTGGCTGAACAAATATTGATCAAGTTGCGCATTTTTTCGCCAATGACCTGTGCCCGATGCCAGCTCAACCCGTCCAGCTGGACGTCAATCATCAGTATCTGATCCTGCTGCAAAACGCTGACCTGCTGCGTAATCAAATACAGCATCGCAAACAGATTCAGCACCCTGCATAAAGGGTCGGGCTCTGCCTCGGCAAGGATTTGATAGTGCGCACAGGTATGAGCATTGCCGCAGGAAGACGCTTTAGTCGCAATAACTGTCCTTAAGCAAATCCCCACCAAACAATGGGAAGCGTCCTACCCACCCTGTCAGCCAGGGAATCTATATCTATACGATTTGCTGCTGGACACTTGCCGAGTCCTTCAGATATGGAAACCGGCCGATGTCCAACACCCCGACGTTCACGCTCAGCATCAAAGGAAACCAGGACCACGAGTTGCTCGTTTTGGCCTTTTCCGGCGAAGAAGCCATCAGCGAGTGCTTCGAGATCACCGTTGATGTGGTCACCGAACGACCGCCGCGCGAGCTGGAAAGCCTGCTGCACAAAGAAGCCTACCTGGCCTTTGGCAATCAGGGCTTGCACGGCCATATCTACTCCATCCGGAAGGGCAAAGTGGAGCCACTACCAATTGGTGATGGTGCCGTTTCTGCGCTATTTGCAGCACGCCAGTAATCGGCGGATTTTCCAGAACCTGACCACTGAAGCTATCCTCCGTGACGTGCTCAAAGGGCATGGCGTGCTGAGCGGCCTGGACGTGCAATTCACCATCGGTCCGGAGAAACCGGTCCCGCACGAATACTGCGTTCAGTACGATGAATCCGACCTGCATTTCGTCAGCCGTTTGTGCGAAGCCGAAGGCTACTTTTATTACTTTAAACACACGCCACAAGGGCACCAACTGATCTTCGCCGATCAGGAAACCGAGTTCTATCACGCGGGCAACCCCACCGTGGCGATGCCGTTTCGACCGATCAACGGTATGGCGTCGGAGCATCCGGTGATCCAGGCGTTCGGCGTAGGCCTGAACACCCGCCCCAGCCGCGTGATCCACCGTGATTACGACTTCAAAAACGCGCACATCTCGCTGGAGGCGGACCGGGATTCCAAGGTATTTCCGAACCTTGAGGCGTACATCTACCCCGGAGAATTTGATACCGCGCACGCAGGACGGGTGCGCACGCGCCGGGCGCTGGAGCGGCTTCGCGGCGATGCTGAACGGGCCCAAGGTCAGAGCAACCAGCCGGCATTGCGCAGTGGCACGCCGTTACAGATAGAAGAACACCCGGAGCGGAACTGGAACGTGGTCTGGCTGCCAACCTGGGTGTTTCATGAGGGTCGCCAGCCTGCTGTATTAGAGGAATACGCGGTCGGTGACGAGCCGGTGGAAACCGGCCGAATCACTCAGGGCTATCGCAATGAGTTCATTGCCATCCGCGAGGCCGTGCAGTTTCGTCCGGCCCTCAAGCATCCGATCCCGAAGATTCAAGGCATGCAAACCGCTGTGGTGACCGGCCTTGCGCAGGAGGAAATCCATTGCGATAAATACGGGCGGGTAAAAGTCCGTTTCCACTGGGACCGCAGTGAAAACAACGAAAGCACCAGTTGCTGGATACGCGTGGCCTCCAGCTGGGCCGGTGCCGGGTATGGCGCGGTCACCATCCCGCGCGTGGGCATGGAAGTGTTGGTCGCCTTTGAGGAAGGGCATGCCTGTAAGCCGATAGTGGTGGGTTGCCTGAGCAACAACACCCATCAAGTGCCTTACAACCTGCCGGACAACAAGACCAAAACCGTTTTGCGCAGTAAAAGCACCGGGGGAGGTTCGGGCTTCAACGAGTTACAGCTTGAAGATAAAAGCGGTGCAGAGCGGATCTACCTCCGCGCCCAACGCGACATGGAGCAGTTGATCCAGAACGACAGCCAAATCGAAATCGGCGGTCAGCGTCTGGAAACCATCAAAGGCAACAGCACCACCGTGCTCAAGGCCGAGGAAAACGTCACCGTCACCGGCGCGCGCAAAGTGCAGTTGCTGGCTGACGATCACCTCGACGTCACCGGCAGCAGCCACACTCGCGTGGGTGGCGACTTATTGATGGCCGCCGGCCAAGAAATGCACATCACTGGCGACAACATCGTCATCAACGGCGGCCTCAGCCTGACGCTGTCGGTCAATGGTCAGCACATCGTCATCAATCCGGCGGGGATCTTCAGCAGCTCAATGATTCTCCCAGGCGGCAAACCAATGCCAGGAACACCTGCCAGTCCCTCGTCACCGGGCGAGGTAGATCCGTTGAATGCCGGGCAAATAGAGGCGCCGTCAGACCGCCAGAAGATTCGTACTTCGACGTCAACCAGCGGCGCTGGCAGCTCCGACGCATCCACCGCTCAGACCCTGTCGAATACCCCCCGTAATAAGAACCTGTTCTCCGATTGACCTGCCGGAACGCTCTCCATGACTACCTTTCAATTCCCGATCCGCAAGGCTGACGGCAGCCAATTCCAGGACGCTGAACAGCTTCACAAACTGCTGGAAAGCGAAACCTCAGGCCGCTACCTGCTGAGCAACAGTGGCTACTGGCACGGCGGTATCCACATCAGTAATGAAAGCGCACCGCATTGCGTCTTTGACGAGCCGGTGCGCTGCATTGCCGATGGTGAGGTCGTGGCGTATCGCTTGAATAAGCACTACCTGACCTCCTATGTCGGTGAGGGCCTTGATGCTCCTTGGCTAAAGTACTCCACGTCGTTTTGCCTCGTTCGGCATCACTATCAATCGCCGCCTAACCCGGAAGAAGGCCCGAACTTTGGCAAACAAAACGAGCTGACGTTTTACAGCCTGTACATGCATTTGCTGCCGTTTGAGGAGTACCAGCACGACCACCCCACAAAGCGGTTAAAAGTCACCCATGGTGACTGGCCCGCGCGGGATGTACCCAAGGGCGAGCCAGGCAGCAAGATCCTCGGCAACATCCCGGACAATGTAGTCTTTGACGTTATTGACGGTCGCCTTACACCGGAAGGTTATTACTTCTCCAAAGGTCGGATCGTTAAAGGTCAAGTGGGCCAACAAGGCGTAGGGGCTGAAGTGTGGTTTGCCAGCGAAAAGGATGACCAACCGATTCGTAATAGTCAGGGCCGGTTTCGTTTGTGGGACATAACGTCTCGACGGGCAAAACCGACGTATTGGCTGGGTCTGGTAGATGCCGTGGTGAAGGACCCGAACGGGCTTGAGATGTACCTGCCGCCGCAGAACAAGACGTTCGGCACCAAGCCTGAATCGGAGCCACGCCTGCCGCAGAATTACCGCTTTCGCTTTGACAGTGAGCAGGCCATCCCGGTCAAGTTCGACGACGGCAGAATCGCTCGTACCGCCCCGTGTACCCGTGAAGTGACTCACACAAGAAGGGACACAATCCCCCTGAGCTTCTGGGCGTTCATCGACGATCAAACCGTTGAATATCCGCCTGACGAACCGGTTCATCTAGACACGGTCGTCGTCCCTCAGGCCCCCATCCCAATCAAGGCCGGCGACCCCGTCGGCTTCCTCGGCCTCTACGAACTGCCCGACGGAGCCGGCAAAAAGACCCGCCATCAGGTCCATCTGGAGGTCTTCACCTGCGACCCGCAACTCGATGCCTTCCTCAACAACGAGGCCGGTCTCAAGCAAGGCAAGCAATACCTTGAAGTCTTGCGCCTGCAACACGCCATCGTAGGGCGCGACAGGGAAACAACGCACCCGACCTACCTGTTCAAAGACCACCTCTTCGACCTGAAGAAGCTCCCTGTCGTCAAAGATGAAAGCGGCGAAGACTGCTACAAAGTCAGCGTCCTGGAACGAGCCAGAACCCCCGACACCCCATTACGAACCCTGGATGCGCTGGTCAGAAAACAAAGCGCATTGGAAGATGGCACCGGCGTTCGTGTCATCAGCCAACATGATCTGAGAGCCATTGGCTTCAAGGTCGTGGAACAACACCAACGCGACAGTTGCAGCCCGCTGAACGACGAGAGCGTCTGTCAGTTCTATGCACAACTAAACGCGCTGGCGGACGTCAACAGCGATGGCCAAGTAACCGCCGACGAACTCCGGCAAACCCTCAAAAATCCCGAGTTCAGAGACCGCTGGTCAAAACTGGTTGTCCGCCACCACACCGAATGGCAAACCCAATCCGACGGCGCCAGCTTGCAACCGTTTCGGGACCGATTGAGCCACAACCCTGAGCTGCTGCGTCATGAGAGTGAGCGGATTGATAAGTTGGTGTTTTGGGATGAGGTGGCGGTGAAGTTGAAGTTGAAGTTGCCGGTGGATGGGCGGGTTTCGTATTTTCATCCGGTGGAGTTTGTCGGGGGGCTGAGTGTTACGCAGGAATCTAAAGCGGTCGGGAGAATTACTTTCGACGCGGAAGGCAACGATACTCCGGGCTCGATCTATTTTAGTCGTGTCATCCACTGGCCGGGCAATGAACTTTCAGGTGTTACGCTAGGTCGTGGTTACGACATGGGGTCAAGGAGCCAATTCGAAGTAAGCGGCCATATGATTGCGGCAGGTTTAGATGCCGTGCAAGCTTCAAAAATAGCTAAGGCCAATGGACTTAAAGGCAGTGCGGTTAAAGAGTTCGTATCGAACAACAAGCTTAATATTGGGGAGATTACCCACGAACAGCAGAGAGAGTTATTCGATATCGTATATCCTGATTATATAAGCAGGGCAGTACGAAACTACAATAAGTGGACAGCTGGCGAGTCAGGACGGACTGAGTGGGACAATCTTGCGCAGGTCATTAGAGACGTCTTAGTCGATTTCGTATATCAAGGTTTTACTCAAGGTGCAAACCCGATGAAGGCAGGCATGACAAATGATATTGACCTACTGATCAGATACATAGAAAGCACCCCCGCATTGAGTCAGTATGAGCCTGGTAGGCGTAGAGCAAACTATTTGAGAAATAACAGGTAAGATACCATGAAATATAAAAACGCATGTTGTGTGGGTGTGGGGCTTCTCGTTTGGATGAGCACTGCCTTGGGCTCGGGAATTAATGGCGATAAATGCGAAAATATACGTGATAGTTTAGGCGTCTTTGAGTGTTCGAAAGATAAGAAAGAATACGCAGATAATAGGCTTCATGAGAATTACAGTCTTCTGGTGGCCAGAATTAAATCACAATTTGAGCGAGATCAGCCATTAGGAGAGAAATATTTGTTGGTGGTAAAAAAATCTCAACTAGCATGGATAGATTTAAGAAATAGTAACTGCGCTTTGGAGGCGTTTGAAATTGAGCATGGAAGTCAAGTTTATGAGGTCGTTGTGAATAACTGTGTGGCCAGAATGAGTGAAGAGAGGACGGATTATTTGAGCGATATTTCTCCAGGGTTGCAGTAATTTATTTTATTGGTCTTTAGGGATGGTCTGAAAAAGCCATATCCCAAAAAAGTGAGGCCATGACATACGTGGCCTCCAGCCTGATACTTTTCTGAAAAAAAGAATTTATAGGGTGTTCTTAGAGGATTTCTGCAGAGGTATACCTCGGATAACGATTTTGCACGGTTTTTGGAGACTATTTCCGACCGGGCAAAACGATCGAATGTGCCTGAAGATCGATGTAATAAGCGCGTTCAATATTTAAGGTGAGTTGTTGTGAATAAATTTATAATCGGCCTTGCGTTGCTATTCTCATCAGTATCCGCACAATCAAGCGATGTCAACTACAAGGACGTTTTTAGGGTCGACTCACATCGAATAGGAAGTGTGGTTGTACGATACATTAAGTTTTTCTCAGAGCCATGCTTGGATGTGCAGTCGTTAAGGCAAGATCCGACATGGCAAGTATTGTCGTCTAAGCGATTTTGCTCTTTCGAAGGAATGTCATTTGCGGATGAGGTTGCAGACGCGACCTTTGAAGATATTTATATTGGCGAAGATGGTGTTCACTTGACGCTGAGTATTACTCCCTTACGACTAACTGGATAGCAGAGAAGGGCATGTGTTGTTCCGGTGGAGCAAGGGATTATTGGGGATCTTCAGTGCGCAGAGGCTGTAAATCCTTGAGCGGGAAAATAAATCTGGATCAATGGATCTCCACTATTTTTCGTATTCACCTCGACCCGTTTTTATGTCTAAATCTGACAGATGCTTAGAAAAAGACCTACATGCCCACTAACGGTTTGGGGATTCAGAGATCGTTGGTCAAAACTGGGTGTCCGCTCCGCCACCACACCGAATGGCAAACCAAATCCGATGGCGCCAGCTTGCAATCGTTTCGGGATCGACTGAGCGACGACCCTGTCGCTATGAATTCGCTCCCCCAGAAAACAGGCAATTCCTGCGGGGCGAATTCATGCGTGACGTCGGTATTACAAACGCAACAAGGTCTTCCATGCGCGGCTCTGGAACACCACAACGGTCTGTTGCACGCGTGCGTCGAGGATTTCGTCGCTGATTGGCTCAAGCGCCAATTGCTCAAGCTTGTTCAGCTCGCCGTACAAGCGGTCCAGCTCGGGCAAATCCAGTACGCCACGGGCCAGATGCAGCCAGGCCTGAATGCGTTCGATGCGCGGCAGTTGTTCCGCCAGGTCTTCCGGTTGTTGCTGATAGCGACCCAATTGCAGCGAAGTCGCTTCTTCAGCCAGCAGGCGCGGTACCCAGTTAGCCAGTTGCGCAGCGCCCTGGCGATTGCCGCGGGTGTTACGGTCAGCGGTCCAGCTGCGAGCCATCAGCCAGCGCGAGGTGTTCAACGAGAACAGGCCCCAACGCGTGTCTGTAAGCTCTTCGATGAACTGGGCGGGCGCTTCGGTGCGGACGTCGGGGTCGTCTTGACCGGCCTGGACCAGCGGGCGCCAGTCTTCGAGCAAGGCGTCCAGCGATGCACGCAACTCGTGGGTCGAGGTGCGTGGCGCGGCCTGACCCAGACTGCCAACCAACGCGCGCAGTTCGGACAGCAACGCCACCCAATCCTGCAACAAACGCCAGTGACCGTTGAAACGGTACTGCTCAGCCAAGCGCTGGCTGCTGGCCAACAAATGCCAGGCCAGCGCGGCGAAGGCGTCGTCCAGCGGCATTTCTGCGGTCAGTTCTGGTGCCGGTAGGCTCAGCGAGTAGCTATTGGCGTCGAACAGGCGATAGCCACGCTCGGCTTTGCTGATGTCGCAGGGCATCAACGGCAGCGTGGCAGCCAGTTCAGCGGCCAGCTCCAGCAGTGCGGAAGGATCACCTTCGCGCAGCTCCAGCTCCAGCTCGCAGATTTCTTCTTCCTGCTTGCCGGCAATGACCCGGCCCAGGTCCAGTGCCGCTTCGATCACGACTTTAGCCTTGCCACGACCCCAGGCAATTTCAGCACGCTCACGGACGAAATCGGTGGTGAACGCAGGTTTGATGGTCTTTTTATCCAGCTCGGCCAGCTCTTCCGGCCAGCATTCGCCATCGAGCTTTTTAAGGTCGAGCTTGGCTTTGGGCAGATCCCAATTGTATTCATTGCGCTCGGACAAGCCGGCAACGCTTTGCCCGCGAGTCTTCAACGTCTGAATGATCGCGTCGCCATCACGGCGCAGGCGCAGGGCCACTTTGGCGTTTGCCAGGTCGCGTTCAGGCGTGTCGAAATACTGATTGAACAGCTCAAGGCGTTCCCAGCCACTTTTGTTGCGTTTTTTCAGCAGTGGGTGGTCGCGCAGGGCGGCGAGGGTTTCGCGGCTGACGCGGAGTTTGATTTCGGTTTCTTTCTGCATGGCCGGGGAATCCAAGCGCTAATCGCTAATAACGGGAGCGCAGCCTGCAAATACGTGGCTGCTGAGGCCGAACAGTGTACAGGACATGTTTATTCATGGGGGCCGATAGCCCTATGATGGTGCTCAAACGAGGAGATTGCTCATGCCCTTACCGTCCATGAAAGACCAGTTTGCCGCGTTGATTGCAGCGCCGTCGGTGAGTTGCACCCAGCCCGCGCTGGATCAATCCAACCGTGCCGTGATTGATCTGCTGGCGACCTGGCTGGGTGATCTGGGGTTTGCCTGTGACATTCAGCAGGTGTCGCCCGGCAAGTTCAACCTGTTGGCGAGTTTCGGCAGCGGCCCAGGCGGACTGGTATTGGCCGGGCATAGCGACACCGTGCCGTTCGATGGCGTGCTGTGGCAAACCGATCCGCTCAAACTGACCGAGGTCGATGGGCGTTGGGTAGGGCTGGGCAGTTGCGACATGAAAGGCTTCTTTGCCTTGGTCATCGAAGCGGTGCAGCCGTTGCTCGATCAACCGTTCAAGCAGCCATTGTTGATCCTCGCTACCTGCGATGAAGAAAGCTCCATGGCCGGTGCTCGAGCGTTGGCTGCAGCGGGTCGTCCTTTGGGTCGTGCGGCGGTGATCGGCGAGCCGACCGGGCTCAAGCCGATTCGCCTGCACAAGGGCGTGATGATGGAGCGCATCAATATTCTTGGGCGCAGCGGCCATTCGTCCGACCCGAGCCTGGGCCACAGCGCGCTGGAGGCGATGCACGACGCGATCACTGAATTGAAGGGCCTGCGTCAGCAATGGCAAGGCGAATACCGCAACCCTCAGTTCAGCGTGCCCCAGCCAACCCTCAACTTCGGGTGCATTCATGGCGGTGACAACCCGAACCGGATTTGCGGTCAGTGCTCGCTGGAGTTCGACTTGCGGCCCTTGCCGGGCATGGACCCGCAGGTGTTGCGTGCCGCGATTCGGCAGAAGCTGCAACCGCTGGCAGAATTGCATCAGGTGCAAATAGACTATGCGCCGCTGTTTCCCGAAGTACCGCCGTTCGAACAGGCCGCCGATGCCGAATTGGTGCGCGTCGCCGAACGTCTGACCGGGCATCGCGCCGAGGCGGTGGCGTTTGGCACCGAAGCGCCTTATCTTCAGCGCCTGGGCTGCGAAACCCTGGTTTTGGGCCCTGGCGACATTGCCTGTGCTCATCAGCCAGGCGAATACCTTGAAATGTCACGCTTGCAGCCTACGGTGCGTCTACTACGTCAGTTGGTTGAACATTATTGCCTGACCCCCGCATGAGTCGGGTCAGCTCAAGTGATCTCGAAGCCGTTGGGCTCTAGATAGAAGGAGAATGCGCGTGTTGCCAAGCCTGTTCCGACGATAACCACCACAGTGCTGTGAGTGTTCTTACGCGTTCGTCCAATCTTTTACAGGCTCTTCAAGTCATGCCCGACTACGTTAACTGGCTTCGCCACGCTTCGCCGTACATCAACGCCCACCGTGATTGCACCTTTGTTGTCATGCTGCCCGGCGACGGTATCGATCATCCGAATTTCGGCAATATCGTCCATGACCTGGTGCTGTTGCACAGCCTCGGCGTGCGACTGGTGCTGGTGTATGGCTCTCGCCCGCAGATTGAAAGCCGTCTGGCGGCGCGCGGCCTGACGCCGCAATTCCACCGTAACCTGCGCGTCACCGATGCGGCGACCCTCGAATGCGTCATCGACGCGGTAGGCTCCCTGCGCGTCGCCATCGAAGCACGCCTGTCCATGGACATGGCCGCTTCACCGATGCAGGGTTCGCGCTTGCGCGTGGCAGGCGGCAATCTGGTGACTGCGCGGCCGATTGGTGTGGTCGAAGGCGTGGATTACCACCACACCGGCGAAGTGCGCCGGGTCGACCGCAAAGGTATCAACCGCCTGCTCGACGAGCGCTCCATCGTGTTGCTGTCACCGCTGGGGTATTCGCCGACGGGGGAGACGTTCAACATCGCCTGTGAAGACGTCGCCACTCGTGCCGCCATCGACCTGGGCGCCGATAAATTGCTGCTGTTCGGTGCCGAGCGCGGCCTGCTGGATGATCAAGGCAAGTTGGTGCGTGAGCTGCGCCCGCAACAAGTCCCGGCGCACATGCTAAGGCTGGGCAGCAACTATCAGGCTGAATTGCTCGACGCGGCGGCTGAGGCATGTCGTGGCGGTGTCGGTCGCAGCCATATCGTCAGCTACGCTGAAGACGGCGCCCTGCTGACCGAGCTGTTTACCCGCGACGGTGGCGGCACGCTGGTTGCGCAAGAGCAGTTTGAACTGGTGCGTGAGGCGGCGATTGAAGACGTCGGCGGTTTGCTGGATTTGATCACGCCGCTGGAAGAGCAGGGGATTCTGGTGCGTCGTTCGCGCGAAGTACTGGAACGCGAGATCGAGCAATTCAGTGTGGTCGAGCGCGAAGGGCTGATCATTGCCTGTGCCGCGCTGTACCAGATCGCGGATTCAGATGCCGGTGAGTTGGCCTGCCTGGCCGTCAGCCCGGAATACCGCCATGGCCGACGTGGTGATGAACTGTTGGAGAGGATTGAGGCCCGGGCTCGGGCGCAAGGCTTGAAGACACTGTTCGTCCTTACCACCCGTACCGCGCACTGGTTCCGTGAGCGCGGGTTTGAGCCGAGCAGCGTCGACCGTCTGCCCAGCGCACGAGCATCGCTTTACAACTATCAGCGTAATTCGAAGATCTTCGAGAAGACGCTGTAGGGGCTGTGTCCATCGCGGCAGAATGCGCTTGCAACTGCGCGTCCCGCCGCGATGGCGTCAGTTACTGATAGCCAGAATGCTTGCTTGATACGAACCGACAAACGTATCGAAATCGACAATTTCTTCGGTTTGCTCCAGCTCGGCCTGTTGGGCGATTGAGTTGCGGGCCAGGGTTTCGAAGTGCAACTGGTCTTCAGCGCTCAACGGTTCGCTGCGGAAGTACTCAGCGTGGGCCTGGCTCTGACGGAAGGAGAATGCGGTGAAGCCTTCCTTGTGTTCCGTCATGCTTGCCAGCACTTGTGCCGAAGGCGTCCGTGAAGAATCGTTGACCTTGGCCATTTGCGCGGCCAGGGCTTTGACGTGTTCTTCACCACCGTGGCTCTGATCGAGTAACTGCGACAACGGCGCGATTTTTTCCAGCAGCTCGGTGGCCCAGGCTTTCAAGTCGATCGTGGTGTCATTGCGCTGCAATTCCAGACCCGGACGACGGCCTTCCTTGACCACGGTCAGGAAGTTCGAGGCAGCATTGGCGCATTCGTTGTTCGCCAGTTGCGGGCTGTCCTGCAGGGCGCAATACAGCACGAACGCGTCGATGAAGCGCGCTTGCTGCAAATCGATCCCCATAGGCAGGAAAGGGTTGATGTCCAGGCAGCGGACCTCAACGTATTGCACGCCACGGGCCACCAGCGCCTGGATCGGACGTTCGCCGGAGTAGGTCACGCGTTTTGGGCGAATGTTGGAGTAGTACTCGTTTTCGATCTGCAGGATGTTGGTGTTGAGCTGAATCCACTCACCATCCTTGTGGGTCCCGATCTCGACATACGGCGGATACGGCGTCGCCACCGCTTTACGCAGGCTGTCGGTGTAGCTGGTCAAATCGTTGTAGCACGGGGTCAAACCGGCCTGGGCGTTGCTCTGGTAGCCCAGGTCGCTCATGCGCAGGCTGGTGGCGTAGGGCAGGTACAGCGTGTCGGCGTCCCATTGCTCCAACTGATGCGAGCGCCCGCGCAAGAAGCTTGCATCCAGTGCCGGCGAGGCGCCGAACAGGTACATCAGCAGCCAGCTGTAACGGCGGAAGTTTCGAATCAGGGCGATATAGGACGCTGACTGATAGTCGCGGTCCGTGCCGACAAAACCTTCGGCCTGCTTGAGCAGCGGCCAGACTTTTTCCGGCAAGGAGAAGTTGTAGTGAATGCCGGCGATGCACTGCATGGTCTTGCCGTACCGCAAGGCCAGGCCTTTGCGATAGACGTACTTGAGCTGACCGATATTCGAGGTGCCGTAGTAGGCAATCGGGATATCTTCTTCGGCCGGTAGCGGACACGGCATCGAGGGGCTCCACAGGTACTCGTTGCCGAGCTTGCTGTAGGCGAAGCGATGGATCTTGTCCAGGCTGGACAGGGTATCGGCCGTGTGCGGCAGCGCGGGCGTGATGAACTCCAATAGCGATTCGGAGTAATCGGTGGTGATTTGCTCGTTGGTCAGCGCGGCGCCCAGTTGTTCAGGGTGCGGCGTCTGCGCCAGGCGTGCTTCGCCCGTCACGCGCAGGCATTCACGCTCAATACCGTGCAGGCACTGCTCCATCAGGGAGAGGTTAGTGCGCTCGCTAAGCAGAGCCAGGCGGCGGTTGAGAAGTTCGCTCAAGTTGGATTCCTTCACGCGTCGGTCGCCCCAATATGGGGGTGGAAATGACGGTCTACAAGGGTGAAGAGAGGAACTGGCGTTGTCGCCTGGTTTTGGTTTGAAACGCCGATGCCCGTTGCTTGGTTTGGCTGCAACCCAAACAGAAAATTCCGACACTGTTTTCACAATGCCGAAATTAACCCAAATCGACGTGCGACAGCTAGATGACTGCGAACGTCCCTTGTGCTTTTGCGACCAGTTTGTCGCCCTGCAGCACTTCTGCCTCGACAACCAGCGTGCGCCGTCCTGCATGCAGTACCTTGGCGATGCACAGCACCTCGCCTTCGGACACGGCCCGGACGTAGTTGATCTTGCACTCGACCGTCACGCTCTGCTGATCGAAGCCGTGGGAGCTGGAGCAGGCCAGACCCATGGCGATATCGACCAGGCTGAAGATCGCCCCGCCATGCATCACGTTGCCGCGATTGCGCAGGTGAGGCTCCAGCGCCAGGCTGACTTCGGCAACGCCGTCGTCCAGGCGTTGCAACTGGCAGCCGAGCATCTTGAAATAAGCGCTCTGGGTCAGCCCTTCGGGGATGGCCATCAACGCTTCTTCAACTGTTTGGCGTTGGCGAACAACGAAGCCATGGCGTTATTGGACGGGGCTGCGACTGCTACCGGGGCTTCCTTGCGGGGCGTGTTTTGTTGTTGCGAGCGAGGAGCAGAGCCCGGACGCGCGCCACGAGCACCGTCGATTTTCTCACCCGGGGTGTCGCTCATGCGCATCGACAGGCCGACGCGTTTGCGCGGGATATCGACTTCCATGACCTTGACCTTGACCACATCGCCGGCCTTGACCGCTTCACGCGGGTCCTTGATGAATTTCTCGGACAGCGCGGAGATGTGAACCAGACCGTCCTGATGCACGCCGATATCGACGAAAGCGCCGAAGTTGGTCACGTTGGTGACCACGCCTTCGAGGATCATCCCCAGCTCCAGGTCCTTGAGCTCTTCGACGCCGTCCTGGAACTCGGCCGTCTTGAATTCAGGGCGAGGGTCGCGGCCCGGTTTTTCCAGCTCTTGCAGAATGTCGGTGACGGTCGGCAGGCCGAAAGTTTCATCGGTGTACTTCTTCGGATCGAGGCGCTTGAGGAAGCTCGCGTCGCCAATCAACGAACGGATATCGCGGTCTGTTTCAGCGGCGATGCGTTGTACGAGCGGGTAGGCTTCCGGGTGAACTGCCGAGGAATCCAGTGGGTTGTCGCCATTCATTACGCGCAGGAAGCCGGCAGCTTGTTCGTAAGTCTTTTCGCCGAGGCGGCTGACTTTCTTCAACGAAGCGCGGGTCTTGAAGGCGCCGTTTTCATCGCGGTGAGCGACGATATTTTGCGCCAGCGTGGTGTTCAGGCCAGAGATGCGGGCGAGCAAGGCAACCGATGCGGTATTCACATCGACGCCAACAGCGTTCACGCAGTCTTCGACTACCGCATCCAGGCCTCGCGCCAGTTTCAGCTGCGAAACATCGTGCTGGTACTGACCGACACCGATGGATTTCGGATCGATTTTCACCAGCTCGGCCAGTGGGTCTTGCAGGCGGCGGGCAATCGACACCGCGCCACGGATTGTCACGTCCAGCTCCGGGAATTCCTTGGCTGCCATCTCGGACGCGGAATACACCGAGGCGCCGGCTTCGGACACCATCACTTTGGTCATTTTCAGACCTGGGTATTTTTTGATCAGTTCGGCGGCCAGTTTATCGGTCTCGCGGCTGGCGGTGCCGTTGCCGATTGCGATCAGGTCAACCGAATGCTTGGCGCAGAGTGCAGCCAACACGGCGATGGTCTGGTCCCACTGATTCTTGGGTACATGCGGGTAAACGGTCGCGTAATCGAGCAGCTTGCCGGTCGCGTCGACCACGGCCACTTTGCACCCGGTGCGCAGACCAGGGTCCAGGCCCAGCGTGGCGCGTGGGCCAGCCGGTGCCGCCAGCAGCAGGTCATGCAGGTTGTGCGCGAACACGTTGATCGCTTCGGTTTCCGCGCCGTCGCGCAGTTCGCCCAGCAAGTCAGTTTCCAAGTGGGTGTAGAGCTTGACCTTCCAGGTCCAGCGCACCACTTCGGCCAGCCATTTATCCGCGGGGCGATTCTGGTTTTGCAGGCCGAAACGCTCGCTGATCATCATTTCGCACGGGTGCATGGCGCCCGGCAGCTCTTCGCCAATCTTCAGGGACGAGCTGAGAAACCCTTCGTTACGCCCGCGAAAAATGGCCAGGGCGCGGTGCGATGGCATGCTTTTCAGGGGTTCGTCGTGTTCGAAGTAATCGCGGAACTTGGCGCCGGCTTCTTCCTTGCCAGCCACTACACGGGCGCTGAGAACAGCCTCGTGTTTGAGGAAGCTGCGCAGTTTTTCCAGGAGGTTGGCGTCTTCGGCGAAGCGCTCCATCAGGATGTATTTAGCGCCTTCGAGGGCGGCTTTCACATCGGCCACGCCTTTCTCCGCGTCGACAAACCGTGCCGCTTCGCTTTCCGGGCTCAGGGTCGGGTCATTGAACAGACCGTCGGCCAACTCGCCCAGACCGGCTTCCAGGGCAATCTGGCCCTTGGTGCGGCGCTTTTGTTTGTAGGGCAGGTACAAATCTTCAAGGCGGGTTTTGGTGTCGGCGAGTTTGATATCGCGCGCCAGTTCCGGGGTCAGCTTGCCTTGCTCTTCGATGCTCGCAAGGATGCTGATGCGTCGCTCGTCGAGTTCGCGCAGGTAGCGCAGGCGCTCTTCCAGGTGGCGTAACTGGGTGTCATCAAGGCTGCCGGTCACTTCTTTACGGTAACGGGAGATGAAAGGCACGGTTGAGCCTTCATCCAGCAGAGCGACGGCCGCTGCGACCTGCTGTGGGCGGACACCGAGTTCCTCGGCGATGCGGCTGTTGATGCTGTCCATAAAACCACCTGGCAAATTGTGAGCAAATAAAACGCGATTGGCCATTGTCAGGCGCTACCTGACTTCAAGGCGGCGCATTATACCCAGCGATCTCTGATTAGGGGGATTGCGCCCGTTCACGAGCACTATCAACAACCGTTGCTGGCGGCTCAGGAAAAATCTGCTAACAATGCACACAGTACATAAATCGGCAGCTACGCCATAATGCGCACCGAGATCAAAGGAGCATCTAATGAGCAGTACTGCACAACCTGCTGAAGGCGAAAAGATCCTCATCGTTGATGACGACCCGGGATTAAGCAGCCTGTTAGAGCGTTTTTTCACCAGCAAAGGTTATCGCGCGCGCGCCGTGGCCAACGTCGAGCAAATGGATCGCCTGCTCGCACGCGAGGTTTTCCACCTCGTTGTCCTCGATTTGATGCTGCCGGGTGAAGACGGGCTGTCCGCTTGCCGCCGCTTGCGTGCTGCCAACAATCAGGTGCCGATCATCATGCTGACCGCCAAGGGCGATGAGCTGAGCCGAATTCGTGGTCTGGAGTTGGGTGCTGACGATTACCTGTCCAAGCCGTTCAACCCCGATGAGCTGGTCGCACGGGTCAAAGCCGTATTGCGTCGTCAGGCGGTACCTGTTCCTGGTGCGCCTGGCAGCGAAGATGAGTCCGTGACGTTCGGTGACTATGAACTGTCGCTGGCAACCCGTGAGCTCAAGCGTGGCGATGAAGTGCACATGCTGACCACAGGCGAATTCGCGGTGCTCAAGGCGTTGGTGATGCATGCCCGCGAGCCGTTGACCCGCGACAAGTTGATGAACCTGGCCCGTGGACGCGAGTGGGATGCGTTGGAGCGTTCCATCGACGTACAGATTTCGCGCCTGCGTCGCTTGATCGAACCGGACCCTTCCAAGCCGCGCTACATCCAGACTGTCTGGGGCGTAGGTTATGTGTTTGTTCCCGATGGTGCCGGAACCAAGTGATTGGCGCTGTGTAGGCGCGAGCCAGGACTGCTGAGTCCTGGCTGACACACTCGATAGCCCTGTTCAGGGCTATCGACGTTTTGGGTTGAGGTGTTTATGCGACGGATACCGATCGCGCCTCGCCATTTTTGCGAGCCTCGCTCGCGCCTGCAAAGTGTGTAGCGACTGCAATGAAAACCCCGCTCTGGTTCCCGCAAAGCTTCTTCTCTCGCACCCTGTGGCTGGTGTTGAT
Source organism: Pseudomonas sp. UMAB-08 (assembly GCF_900095225.1). Lineage (GTDB taxonomy): Bacteria > Pseudomonadota > Gammaproteobacteria > Pseudomonadales > Pseudomonadaceae > Aquipseudomonas. The sequence goes on along the minus strand of NZ_LT607422.1, from coordinate 56,269 downwards.
TGTCGTGCTGTTTTCCAAGGCACTGACCCTGGTTTATCTATTGATGAACGAGGACGTGCTGGTCGACAGGCAATACAGCCACGGCGTTGCGTTGACCTTGCGGGCCTATTGGGCGGCGGATGAGCATGATCGCGAGGCGATTGCCGAGGCTGCCGGGTTGATTCGGGTGGTCGGCGGCGGCGTGCCCGAAGGCGAGCAACATTGGCCGTACAGCGAGATTTACCAGCGTCAGATGCAAGCCGAGTTGGGCGCGGACACCGAAGTGCGTCTGCGGGTGCATGCGCCTCCAGCCCTGTGGGTGCGGGCCCCAAGCCTGGGTGACGGTTGGCTGAAAGTGCCGTTGTACCCGCACCCACTGCGCGGTCAGAAAATCTGGAGCGTGCTGGGCTGGTTCCTTGCCATTGGCTTGTTGTCCACAGCCTCTGCGTGGATCTTCGTTCGACAGCTTAATCAGCCGCTCAAGCGTCTGGTCTTTGCTGCCCGTCAGTTGGGGCAAGGGCGCAGTGTGCGATTGCCGATCAGTGATACGCCCAGCGAAATGGCCGAGGTATACCGCGCCTTCAACCAGATGGCCGAGGATGTCGAGCAGGCCGGGCAGGAGCGGGAATTGATGTTGGCGGGGGTCTCCCACGACCTGCGAACCCCTTTGACCCGCTTGCGCTTGTCCCTTGAATTGATGACGCAAGAGAATGAGCTGACCGATGGCATGGTCCGCGATATCGAAGACATGGACGCGATCCTTGATCAGTTCCTGGCATTTATTCGCGACGGGCGCGATGAAGAAGTCGAAGACGTCGACCTGAGCGATCTGGTACGTGAAGTGGTGGCGCCGTTCAACCATCCGACCGAGCAGATCAGGTTGTGTCTGGAACCGATTCCGCCTTTCCCGTTACGTCGGGTTTCGATGAAACGCTTGCTGAACAACCTGATCGGCAACGCCATGCACCATGCCGGTAACGGCATTGAAGTCGCTGCTTATGTGTCAGGTGACGCCAATGCACCCTATGTGGTGCTGAGTGTGCTCGACCGGGGCGCCGGGATCGATCCGTCGGAGCTGGAGGGCATCTTCAACCCCTTCATCCGTGGCGACCGTGCGCGCAGCGGCAAAGGCACTGGTCTGGGCTTGGCGATCGTCAAGCGTATTGCGGCCATGCATGGCGGCAATGTCGAGCTGCGAAATCGTTCTGGAGGCGGCCTGGAAGCGCGAGTGCGCTTACCGTTGGGGCTGATGCTGCCGAGGGATGCGGTTTAAACGTTATGCACTGACTTCGCTCCCGATCCATCCATTGTGGGAGCGAATTCATTTGCAAAGACTCTTTGTTGCCCTTCCTGCTTAACAAGACCTGACACTCCGGACAGGTCTTGTGTTTTATCCGTCTTGTCAGCCCTTGCCTTTGGTCCGTGTCATGTTCGGGCCACTGTTTTTTTCCAGGTATTCAATGATCATCCCGGCAACGTCCTTGTTGGTGGTGGTTTCGATACCCTCAAGTCCCGGTGACGAGTTCACTTCCATCACCAGCGGTCCGTGATTGGAGCGCAGGATATCCACGCCCGCCACGCTCAGTCCCATGACCTTGGCGGCGCGGATGGCCGTCATGCGTTCTTCTGGGGTGATTTTGATCAGGCTGGCGCTGCCGCCACGGTGCAGGTTGGAGCGAAACTCCCCCGGTTTGGCCTGACGCTTCATTGAGGCGATGACCTTGTCGCCGACCACGAAGCAGCGAATATCCGCACCGCCGGCTTCCTTGATGTACTCCTGAACCATGATGTCCTGTTTCAGGCCCATGAACGCCTCGATCACCGATTCGGCGGCAGTGGCCGTTTCACACAGCACCACACCAATGCCTTGAGTCCCTTCCAGTACCTTGATCACCAGCGGGGCGCCGTTGACCATCTGGATCAGGTCAGGGATGTCGTCCGGGGAGTGCGCGAAACCGGTGACCGGCAGGCCGACGCCACGGCGAGAAAGCAATTGCAGCGAGCGCAACTTGTCCCGGGAACGCGCGATAGCGACCGACTCGTTGAGCGGAAAGACGTCCATCATTTCGAACTGGCGCAGCACGGCGCAGCCATAGAACGTCACCGAAGCACCAATCCTTGGAATCACCGCATCAAAACCTTCCAGCGGCTTGCCACGGTAGTGGATCTGCGGCTTATGACTGGCGATGTTCATATAGGCGCGCAAGGTGTCGATCACCACCATCTCATGGCCACGCTCGATGCCCGCTTCGACTAGGCGACGGGTGGAATACAGACGCGGGTTACGCGACAGCACAGCGATCTTCATGCAGCACCTTTGGTAGAGGTAGTAGAGGCCGGGAATGCCGGCTTGTCCTGAACGTATGTAATGCCTGGATTGACCACCAATTGGCCGTCGATCAAAGCGTTTGAGCCGAGCAGCAGCCGATAGCGCATGGCTTTACGGCAGGCCAGCGTGAACTCCACCGGCCAGACCCGATCACCCAACGCCAGGGTGGTGCGGATGACGTAGCGGACCTGTGCCTGGCCATTGGAGCTCTTTATGGTTTTCATCGCGACCAGTTGCGCTTCGCAACGGCGATGGCGCAGTTGCACCACCGTGCCGAGGTGCGCGTTGAAGCGCACCCACTTTTCCCCGTCGCGTTCGAACGGCTCGATCTCGGTCGCGTGCAGGCTTGAGGTGCTCGCCCCGGTATCGATTTTCGCGCGCAGGCCTGCCACCCCTAAATCAGGCAGCGCCACCCACTCGCGAAGGCCAACGACTGTTAAATGATCAAATGTTTTCAAAACGATTCCGTGCGCCTCAAACAGTCCGCCAAGCACCAGGATCTATCTGGGCCAGGGCTTTAAATGCAGGTTTGGCGAACCAGAAGCCTTGCATCAGGAAAATCCCGCAGTCAGCGAGAAAGTCTCGCTCCCCAGGCGTTTCGATGCCTTCGGCGATGACTGTAACGCCTAACTCTTCACAGATTGTGACAACCCCACGAACGATAATCTGACGAACGCGATCGTGATCGATGTCGCGGATCAGCGCCATGTCGAGTTTGATCAGATCGGGCTGAAAATCGGCCAGCAGATTAAGCCCGGAATACCCCGCGCCAAAATCGTCGATGGCTGTCTTGAAGCCGAATTCGCGGTATTCACGCAGAATATTGGTCAAATGGCGATTGTTATCTAAATGATCGCTTTCCAGGGTTTCGAAAATCAGCCGATCCAGTGGGAAATCATGTTCCTTGGCTGCTTCCAGCGTGCTGCGGATGCACAGTTCGGGACGATAGACCGCACTGGGCATAAAGTTGATCGACAAGTTTTCTTTCATGCCTAACTGCGCGGCCCCCTGAATCGCCTGTGTGCGGCAGCGCTGGTCGAAGCGGTAGCGATTCTGCTCGTTGACCTGGCTCAGGATCGACAATGCCCCTTCGCCGTTGGTGCCACGCACCAGCGCTTCATGGGCGAACACCGAGCGGTCGCGTAGATCGACAATCGGTTGATAGGCAAACGCAAAGGTAAAATCCAGAGCGGGGCTGCTTTGACATCCTTGGCAACCCGCCTTAGGAGAGGTCAACGAGCTTGGGAAATCAGTCACGTGGCACTCCAGTGCGAAATGGACCTTCAACATAGGCGGCATATTAATCCAGGGATTGGTTTGGCGCCTGCTCGACGTGACGTAGTACAGTTCTGACTATTGCACGATTGAGGAATTCTAATGGCACAAAAACCAGAAGAGGACGACAAAGTTCGCCTGGACAAATGGCTTTGGGCGGCGAGATTCTTCAAAACTCGCGCCTTGGCCAAGGCTGCTATCGAAAATGGCAAGGTTCACTGGCGGGGAGAGCGGTGCAAGCCCGGCAAGGAGCCGCACATCGGAGACGAGTTTCAGATTCGTGCAGGTTTTGATGAGCGCACGGTGGTGGTTCAGGCATTATCGACCGTGCGCCGTGGTGCGCCAGAAGCGCAGGCGCTTTATGCCGAGACAGCCGAAAGCATCGCCAAGCGTGAAAACGCTGCAGCCATGCGCAAAGCAGGCGGTTTAGGCATCAGCACTGAAGGGCGACCGACCAAGAAGCAGCGTCGGCAGCTTCATCAGTTTCGCGACACGGGCAGTGACGATTGAATTCGGCGTCATCTTTAACGCACCGTTGCCCCGATGCTGTTCGATCTGTCTTGGAAGAATTCGGGATTGTTCATAAAATGCCTTCCGTCGGCATGGCTTACAGCATCTGGTTATCAGGTGCTAAATAGCGTTCAGTCAGCGCTTTTCCTTATTTTGTCATCACTTTAGATACCTTCTCCTATGCCTGATTTTCCGGACAACGATTACACCCAGCGTTTTATTTTCGAAGAAAGCGACGTGCGCGGCGAGCTGGTCGCGCTGGAGCGTAGTTACGCTGGCGTGCTGGCCAAACATGACTACCCCGAGCCGGTCGCCCAGTTGCTCGGTGAGCTGCTCGCGGCCGCGGCCTTGCTGGTAGGCACACTCAAATTCGACGGGTTGCTGGTACTTCAGGCGAGCTCTAGCGGGCCGGTATCATTGCTGATGGTGGAATGCTCCAGCGATCGTGAAATACGCGGCATTGCGCGTTACGACGCTGAGCAGATTACTCCCGACGCAGGGCTGCGCGACTTGATGCCCGACGGCACCCTGACCCTGACCGTCGACCCGCGTCAGGGTAAGCGCTATCAAGGCGTCGTTGCTTTGGACGGCGTTGATCTGTCGGAAAGCCTGACGTCGTACTTTGCCCTGTCCGAACAATTGCAGACGCGCTTCTGGCTCAACGCGGACGGCACGCGCGCCCGTGGCTTGCTGTTGCAGCAACTGCCCGCCGACCGTCTGACCGACCCGGAAGACCGCGCCGCCAGTTGGCAGCATGTCACGACGCTGGCCAGCACCCTGACCGCCGAAGAATTGCTCAGCCTGGACAATGAAACCGTGCTGCATCGCCTCTTCAACGAAGACGCGGTACGCATGTTCGATATTCAGCCGCTACAGTTCCGTTGCAGCTGCTCGCGAGAGCGCTCGGGCAATGCGTTGGTCAGTCTGGGCCTGGAAGACGCGCAGCAACTGGTGATCGAGCACAACGGCAGCATCGAAATCGACTGTCAGTTCTGCAATCAACGCTACTTGTTCGATGCCACTGATGTTGCGCAGTTGTTCTCTGGCGGGGGTGTTGATTCGCCATCTGATACGCGCCATTAAACATGGGCTAACACGCCTTGAAACGCCGTACGGGACGCTTCGCAGCTGTTCTGACAGGAGGGTCCTACCTTATTTTCGGTGTTTCTGGCATAATCCGGCCCACTTTTTCCGCTGTAGTAGTGTGGGAATTTCTACTACAAAACGTTTGGAGCACTCGGCCAGTGGCCGACGGGGAACCTCATGACGCAAGCTAATAACGCCGTTTACACCGATCTGTGCATCGATGATCTGGTTAAAGAAGCCCTGAATCGCGGTGAAGGCGTGCTTGCCGATACTGGCGCGCTGGTCGTGCAAACGGGTCATCGTACTGGCCGTTCGCCGATTGACCGTTACATCGTTGAAGAGCCAACCACTCAGGCTGCCATCGCCTGGGGCCCGATCAATCGCAAGTTCCCGGCCGACAAGTTCGACGCCCTGTGGAACCGCGTTGAAGCCTATCTGGGCGAGCGCGAGCGTTTTGTGTCCCATGTTCATGTAGGTTCTGACCCTGCGCACTACCTCGCGGTCAAAATGACCACCGAGACTGCATGGCACAACCTGTTCGGTCGGTGCCTGTTCATCAACCCTGAACAGTACAACCCGTCCGGCCACACCGAATGGCAGGTCATCAATGCTCCGGCTTTCGTCTGTGAGCCTGAGCGTGACGGCACCAACTCCGACGGCACCGTGATCATCAACTTCGCGGCCAAAAAAGTACTGATCGCGGGCATGCTTTACGCCGGCGAAATGAAAAAAGCCTTGTTCTCGGTACAGAACTTCCTGCTGCCAGCGGTCGACGTGCTGCCAATGCACTGCGCGGCCAACATGGGCGAAGAGGGCGATGTAACGCTGTTCTTCGGCCTGTCCGGCACCGGCAAAACCACCCTGTCCGCTGATGAAAGCCGTTACCTGATCGGCGACGACGAACACGGCTGGGGCGTGGGCGTGGTGTTCAACATCGAAGGCGGTTGCTATGCCAAGTGCATCGACCTGTCCGAGAAGAACGAGCCTGTTATCTGGAAAGCCATCCAGCACGGCGCCGTGCTGGAAAACGTCGTACTGGACCCGGTCACTAAAAAAGCAGACTACGCCGACGACAGCCTGACCCAGAACAGCCGTGCGGCTTACCCGCGTGAACTGATCGAAAAACGCGCACCGAAAAACCTCGGTGGCGAGCCAAACGCAGTGATCTTCCTGACATGCGACCTGACCGGCGTGTTGCCACCCGTGTCGATCCTCAGCGAAGAACAAGCGGCCTATCACTTCCTGTCGGGTTACACCGCACTGGTTGGTTCTACTGAAATGGGTTCGGGCAGCGGCATCAAGTCGACCTTCTCCACCTGCTTCGGCGCACCGTTCTTCCCGCGTCCAGCTGGCGAATACGCTGAGCTGTTGATCAAGCGCATCCGTGGCTTCGGCTCGAAGGTCTACCTGGTCAACACCGGCTGGACCGGCGGCGGCTACGGCGTTGGCAAACGCTTCAACATCCCGACCACCCGTGGCGTCATTGCAGCCATCCAGAGTGGCGCACTGATCGGCGCAGAAACCGAACACCTGGGCATCATCAACCTCGACGTACCGAAGTTGGTCCCGGGTGTAGACACCGAACTGCTCAACCCACGCAACACCTGGGCGGACAAAGCGGCCTACGACGAATCGGCTAAAGCACTGGCAGGTTTGTTCGTTGAGAACTTCAAGAAGTTTGATGTTTCAGACGCGATCAAAAATGCCGGCCCTCAGCTTTGATGTGATGGTTGCTGGATGAATAAAAAAACCGCCTTCAGGGGCGGTTTTTTTTGGCTGAGTTTCCAGAGTTTGGCCTATAGCCGGGTTCATCCCATCGGACTAAACCCGTTAGCCGCACTGCAATACCGTTCCTCCATTGCCTTGCTCAAGTCTGCTCGACCACTCTCCCAGCGCTTGCCCCACGCTCTGCACTCCTCTTTGAAGTACACCTTCGCGCCCTTGCGACATTCCCGATAGTCGATTGAACCGCTTCGGTGGTTGCCGCAGACGCTACTGCCGTCGATGCGGTTGCCGTAGGTTGTCCATTGGGCAAGGTAGCTGCCGCGTCCGTCCCATTGGCGGACCCATGCCTGGTTGACGCCTTGATCGACGTTGCCGCGTGGGCGATTTTGACGGTTGGTTTTGTCGGCCTCGTATTGCGCCAGGTACTCAGCAGAGACCATGCCTTGCGCATGCTGTTTCTGGCTGGGTGGTGGGAATTCGCCATAGCGACAGGTGACGACGCTTGCGTCGATGACGTTGCCGGGCTTGATGCAGTCGGCGAGGGCTTGCGGGGCACGGGCCGGGGCGTTGATGGTTTGAATGGTGGGGGTGACTGATGCGATGTCGCCGGGTGGCCTCGGCGGCTGCGTCATGGGGGCCTGAACACCGGTTGATCTGGCGGTAAGCGGTAGGCTGAAGTCAGGGCGGTGTGTCAGGAGATAGATAACGACCGTAAATAAAGCGAGCAGCGCGAAGACATTGCGGTACAAGGTCGAGGTGGTGAGGTTTTTTTTACGACGAAGCCCGGGCGGGGCGTCGTTGTAGTCGGCACTGAAGTCGTCATGAGGGGTGAAATCGTCCTGATTCTGGCGTTTCATGGCATCCGTTCGTCGTTCCGTGGGTTTGGCGCAGATGCTCGCGGCAATGGCTACTCGTGAGCGACCTTGGCCGGTGCTGCGTTAACGGTCGGTTTGCTGGCGTGAGGTTGGGTGGCGAGCAGATAGGTGCCGATCACGAGCACGACGAGATAAATAGCCAGGCGGGCAAAGGATCTGGGTGCGGGTGGGTCTGCGGCTTTACGCTTGCCGGGGTGGGCACCGAGTACGACATCGAAGTGCTCAGGGCTTAAGCGTTGAATACGTGTGAGGCCGTCATCATCCGGCTGTTTCATACTGTCCATTTCGCTTGTTGGGCGAGCCGTCGAGCACGGTGTGCTCTGATTTTCGACGGCAGCCGGACCTCCTGCAATGTTGTTTCAGAAAGGTTAAACCGGCTGATATCAGTTTGCCAGCACTGCTTGCCAGGAGAATAGGATGAAATTTCCCGAGACGATCCAGGTGCGCCCTCATGCGTGTGCAATCAACCGCTTCGCGTTAAGGTCTGGCACCTTCCCGGCGGTCAATGGAGTGGCAGCTTATGTATAAAAGTCTTGAACAGGTTTTCGGTTATCCACAGTTTCGTCCTGGGCAGGAAACGGCGATTGCGGCGGTGCTGGCGGGGCGTTCGGCGGCGGCTATTTTTCCGACCGGCTCGGGCAAGTCGTTGTGCTACCAGTTGCCGGCGCTGTTGCTGCCGCACCTGACGCTGGTGGTGTCGCCCTTGTTGGCATTGATCCAGGATCAGTTGGCGTTTTTACAGCGCCATGGCATTGCGGCGGCGAGTATCGACTCGGCGCAAAGTCGTGATGAGGTGGCGCAGGTGATGGCGCGCGCCCGATCAGGCGAATTGAAGATTCTGATGATTTCCGTGGAGCGCCTGAAAAACGAGCGCTTTCGCCATTTCATCGCGCAGGTGCCGATTTCGTTGTTGGTGGTGGACGAAGCGCACTGCATTTCCGAGTGGGGCCATAACTTTCGCCCGGACTACCTCAAGCTGCCGGACTACCAGCGTCAGTTCAAGATCCCGCAGGTGCTGTTACTAACCGCGACAGCCACGCCTCAGGTGATCGCCGACATGCAGGCCAAGTTTGCCATCGCGCCGGACGATGTGGTGACCACCGGGTTCTACCGTCCCAATCTCAATCTGCTGGTGGAACCGGTGAGTGGCCGCGACAAACGTCGGCGGCTGGTGGAGTGGCTAGGCGAGCGGGGCGGTCAGCCGACCATCGTTTACGTCACCCTGCAGAAGACGGCCGAGCAGATCGCCGCGCACCTGAGTCAGAACGGCATCACGGCCAGCGCGTATCACGCCGGCTTGCCCCACGATCAGCGTGAGTCCATCCAGCGGCAGTTTATGGCGGGACAGTTGAACTGCATCGTGGCAACCATCGCTTTCGGGATGGGCATCGACAAGAGCGATATCCGCAATGTCGTGCATTTCGATCTGCCGAAATCGATCGAGAATTACAGCCAGGAGATCGGCCGGGCGGGGCGTGACGGTCAGCCGTCTGACTGCCTGGTGTTGGCCAACCGCGACAGCCTTAACGTGCTGGAGAACTTCGTTTACGGCGATACGCCGGAGTACGCGGGCATTCGTAACGTGCTCGATGAGTTGCTGACGGCGGCCGTGGACGGGCAATGGGAATTGCTCCTTGGGCCCTTGGCCGATCAAAGCAATATCCGCCAACTGCCGCTGAAAACCTTGCTGGTGCAGTTGGAGTTGCGCGGGATTATCGCGCCGCGTTTTTCCTATTTTGCTGAATACCGTTTCAAGTTTCTGATCGAACCAGAGGTGTTATTGCAGCGCTTCGAAGGCGAGCGGAAGCAGTTCGTCGAGGCGATTATCGAGACCTCGAGTCGGGCGCGGACGTGGGCCACGGTAAGCTTCGAGGCGTTGTATCAGCAGCACCAGGCCGAGCGGAGCAGGGTGGTTACCGCGCTGGATTATTTCCAGGAGAAAGGCTGGATCGAGCTGGAAAGCAAACAGATGACCGAGGTGTATAGCCTGCTCATCTGCGACTTCGACCCTCAAGCGCTAGCCCTTGAGCTGCACGATTACTTCAAGCAGCACGAAGTCACGGAAATCGCCCGTATCCACGCCATGCTCGACCTGTTTGCGACCGAGCAATGCCTGAGTTATCGCCTGGCACTTTATTTTGGCGATTATCAGGCGCCTGAACAGTGCGGACACTGTTCAGTGTGCCACGGCCATATCGCCCGCTTGCCTGAGCCGCCGACATTGCCGGCCCTGGTTGAGGAAGGCTTTCATGGGCTATGCGACGCGTTCGTGCACAGGCATCAGGACTACAGTGGCAGCGCCCCCAGTGCCGAATGCCTGACCCGGTTTCTCTGTGGGATCAGCGTGCCGCTGTTCACCAAACTCAAAGCGCGCGGCATCAGGGGCTTTGCCGCGCTCGAGAATTACCCTTACGCGCAGGTGCGAGAGTGGGCACAAGGGGCGATGGCCGGGTAGACGTATCAGACGCAGGCCATCTGACCGGGAAAGACGATCAGGTCAAAAAATGTACAGCGTGTTGTCGGCGACCTTGCGCTCAGGGGTTTTTGGCACGTAGGCGCAATACCCTGGTCGCGGACCGATTTTCGGGTGGTTGCGGCAGGTGTCGGGACGTTTTTCATAGATCGTGCACAGTCGGCTTTTGCGATCCAGGTACAGGCAATCGTTGTTGCTCATGCGCTGTAGGGTGAAGATTTCCGACTTCTGGTTATAGCGCTCGACGATCCCTTCCTTTTGCAGGCGCTTGGCAATGTTCTTCGCCGGTTCGCCGCGCTCGAATTCGTCGACGATGCCGATGCGGATCAAATCCTTGATCTTCACTTCCACCGGCAAGGTGCAACAGCTGGATACGCAGCCACCGCACATGGTGCTGGAGTATTTGGCCCAGGTATCGATTCGGTCGATTTCTGCGGCGGCGATCAGGTTGGGCTTCATGTGCTCAGGTTCCGGGTGTATCGGGCGCGGGATGATACCGGGGCTGGCGGAATTCGCGTAAGCAAAAATTGCTTATACGACTGTCGGCGTCGTTTGAGTGACGCTTGTCAGGTCTGAGTCAGCAACTTGGCCAACGCCTCAATCTGCTCCTGGCGCTCGGCCTGGGTCAGGCGCGCATGCAGATTGAGGGATGACCATTGCGGGTGAGCGCGGGCTTTTTGCAGGCTGTCGGGGAGTTTCCCTTCGCGCCAGGCTTTGTTCTGAGGGGTGCTCAGCGTGATCCTGTCCATGGCTGCATGACCGCGTAGGTCAAGGGCCTGGAGCAATTGCCGTTGGCGCAGGGCGAGCAGGCGCAACACTGCATCGTCGATCGTCAGCTCGCGCTGGCCCTTGAGCTTGCCAAGCAGGCGCGAGCCGTAGCTGCGAGCCGTTTGCAGCGCGCCACCGGCAATTGCCCCGACCAACGCTGCGGCGCCCAAGGTAATCCCGCCCACCAACAAATCCACGCCCGCTCCGGCTGCTGCGCCCGCGGCGATCCCTCCGCCCAGGCGTACGCCCAGCAGCTTGAGGGTTTCCGGGTTGAACAAATCGTCGCCCCAACGCCCATCCAGCAGCGGCAAGTCAGTGGCAGTAGCGTCTTGCGGGCGGAAGGCGTACAGCTTGAGCAGGGCTTCGACGCAGCGTTGCTCGCGCAGGCGGATGGCCTTGCGCAGCGCGTCGATGGCGATTTGCTCCTGACCTGATCCGGTGGCGACGCTGCGACGGCAGGCGGCACAATCCAGCAGCAGTTCAGCGATCAGGCGAGCCGCGCTTTGCTGGCGTGCCAGACGTTGCGCTTGCTGGTCGATAATCAGTCGTTCCAGTTGCTCACGGGAATTTTCCAGCAACAGGGCAAGGCTTTCGTACAGTCGGCGCTCGCCGTCTTCCGGCGGCGCAACGCTGTCGAATCGCACCAGCGCATGCAGGCCCAGACGCGCCAAGGCTTCGCGCCAGTCTGCTTCGCGGTGTTCGGCACTGCTGACAAAATTCAGCACCGGCAGCAGCGGTTTGCCGCAACTGGCCAGTACCTCCAATTCATCACGGTATTTAGCCAGCACCGGTTCGCGTGCGTCGATCACATACAAGCCGGCATCCGAGGCCAGTAACTGGCGCAGCACCTTGGCTTCCTGCTCGAAGCGCTGGCGAGCTTCGCTGCCGTCGAGAAAACGCGCCAAGCGTGCCGGTCCATCCAGACGCTCACCGGGACGGTCCAGGCGCTCTAAATAATCGAGCAGGGCGATGGCATCTTCGAGGCCGGGCGTGTCGTAAAGCTCCAGCAGGGCCTCGCCGTCCACCGACAACCGAGCACCCTCCACATGCCGCGTGGTGCTGGGGCGGTGTGAGACGTCACCGAAACCGACATCGCGGGTCAGGGTGCGCAGCAACGAGGTTTTGCCGACATTGGTGTGGCCCACCACCGCCAGCTTGAGCGCTTTAGTCATGGCCGGTCTCCAGCCACTTCAGCGGCGCGCTGTCGGCGTAGGTGATGTCGAGTTTTTGCAGCGCTGAATGCCAGTCGCCCAAACGCTCTGCGTCCAGTGCCTGGCCGGGCGGTGCTTGCAGCAGCCAGATCCGCGTTGCCCCGGCACAGCGGGCCAGTTCTGCAATCAGCGCCAAGCTGCCACGGTCTGGCGAGCGGCGCGGGTCGCACGCGATGGTCAGACGCGCAGGTGGAAAGCGGGTCAGTTGATCGAGCAGCTTTTGTCGGGATTCGCGGCTGTCGAGAATCCCCGCGTCTATGACGCTCTTCGGCAGACTCGGCGGCCATGGGCGCTGATCGTCGAGTTCGATGGCGACCAGCAACGCGCCGTCGCTGTCGGGCGCTACAGTGCCTGATTGCGTGCTGTGCAGTTGCTCGGGCGCGGCATCACTGATACCCAGACGCTCACTGCTGGGCATCAGGCGTTCGCGGAGCTGGCTGTAACCGGGCATGTTCAGATCGAGGCTGAGGGCGGCACGGCCACGTCGCCAATGCCACAGGCAGACCAGGGCCAACAGCAGACGCGGGACGATCCCGTAGACCAGCAATACGCCGACCAACCAGCCCGCCCACGCCTGGCGCGCGCTTTCGATGCTCAATGCACTGTCGCCGCTGGCGCGGATCATGGTTTCAGTCGGCACGCTAAACCCCAGCAACGCGGGCAGCGCGCCGAGGGCCTGGGTGACGGTGACGAACGTATCACCCCGCAAAATAGTGGTTTCCCAGACAAACCCATAGCGCCGGGTCGCCATCAGCATCAGAAGAATCACCAGCGCGCTGAGCAGCGCCAGCAGCCACGCGCCGTTGACCACCATACCCAACGCCCAGCGGTTCAGCCGTTGACGTTGCAGCAACAGAACCAGCGCGGGCGCCAGTTGCGCCGCCTGGGCATCGCGGGCGAGCTTTTCACTCAGCCATAACCACAGCCGCCCAAGGCTGGCAGTGCTTTCCCCGGCGAACAGCATGCTCAGCGCCCAACTGAGCAGCAGGATCAGATTGAGCCCCAGCAGGCTGCCCAGGGCCCAGAACACATTGACCGGCGCTTGCCCGTTGCCCAGTGCCGCAAACGCCAAGCCGGCGCCGGTGATCACGACCATCATGGCCAGGACAATCAACGCCAGTCGCGCGCCTTGTTTCCAGTGATGCAGAGCGTTTAGCAAACCATCGCGCTCGGCCAGCCACAGGGCACGGTTCTGAATGCGTGTCGGCAGGTCACCTGCGGTGGCGCGGGCGCGGCGATTGGCCTCCAGGTCTTCCAAAGGGCCCGCGTGTTCTTCGCGCAGGCGCACGGCTTCAGTCAGCCAGAGGCTATCCAACTTATCTGGGGAAGGAGAAATAGCAGCAATCACGCGTCGTCTCTTTTGGCGATGAAAGAGGAGAGCATAACCGTTGGGAATCCTTAAAAGAAAAGCGCCGTCTGCCGACTAGTTAGATTGGTCGTTTCAGCAAGGCAGGAGCTTTGGTATCCTCGCCGCCATGAAAAACTCTCTCTCTCTCAGCCTTATCGCGGCCATCGGTGAAAACCGAGTGATCGGCTGGAATAATTCCATGCCTTGGCATTTACCGGGCGATTTTAAGTACTTTAAAGTCAGGACCCTCGGCAAGCCAATCATCATGGGTCGTAGAACCTGGGACTCTCTGGGCCGGCCCTTGCCGGGGCGGTTGAATCTGGTGGTCAGTCGCCAGGCCGATCTGCAGCTCGAAGGCGCGGAGGTGTTTACTTCACTCGACGCCGCCGTGGTCCGTGCCGAGCAATGGGCGCGGGAGCAGGGCGTCGATGAAGTGATGCTGATTGGCGGGGCGCAGCTGTATGCGCAAGGCCTGGCGCAGGCAGACCGCCTGTACCTGACCCGCGTGGCGCTCAGCCCTGAAGGCGATGCCTGGTTCCCCGAGTTCGATACCGCGCAGTGGACGCTGGTGTCCAACACCCCTAACCCGGCGCAGGACGACAAGCCGGCTTACAGCTTTGAAGTGTGGGAAAAAATGTAAACCCAGGCACAGATCCCTTGTGGGCCTTGTCGTTTTTGACGCGCGTGTCGCGAATCGTTATCAGCATGACGTCTTCACGACACGGGCGGTCGTTGATGCGCTAGAGATGTCACGAGATTTTGCTACGGTCAGTCCTCAACCTTGAGGAGGGACCCCGTTATGAATCTCGCGCCAAAACTGTTTGCCGCCATGCTGACGTTGGGACTGAGCGTAGCGCTTGCCAGCCAGACGTTTGCCACCGAATTGACCCATTGGCCTGCACCTGCGGCCAAGCAGCTCAATGCCATGATCGAAGCCAACGCCAACAAGGGTAACTTCGCCGTGTTCGACATGGACAACACCAGCTATCGCTACGATCTGGAAGAGTCGCTGCTGCCGTTCATGGAAAACAAGGGCCTGATCACCCGCGAAAGCCTCGATCCCTCTCTTAAATTGATCCCGTTCAAGGACACGGCCGACCACAAGGAAAGCCTGTTCAGCTACTACTACCGTCTGTGTGAAATCGACGACATGGTGTGCTACCCATGGGTGGCTCAGGTGTTCTCCGGGTTCACGCTCGCGGAACTCAAGGGTTACGTCGATGAGCTGATGGCGTCGGGCAAACCGGTGCCGAGCACGTATTACGATGGCGATACGGTCAAAAATATCGACGTCCAGCCACCCAAGGTCTTCACCGGGCAGGCCGAGCTGTACAACAAGCTGATGGAGAACGGCATCGAGGTCTACGTGATGACCGCTGCTTCCGAGGAATTGGTGCGCATGGTCGCGGCTGATCCCAAGTACGGCTACAACGTCAAACCGCAGAACGTGATTGGCGTGACCACGCTACTGAAAAATCGCACGACAGGCGAACTGACGACTGCGCGCAAGCAGATCACGGCGGGCAAATACGATGAGAAGAGCAACCTGGGTCTGGAGCTGACGCCGTACCTGTGGACGCCTGCAACCTGGATGGCAGGCAAACAAGCGGCAATCCTGACGTACATCGACCAGTGGAAAAAACCGGTGCTGGTCGGTGGCGACACCCCAACCAGTGACGGCTACATGCTGTTTCACAGCGTTGACGTGGCCAAAGGTGGCGTTCACCTGTGGGTCAACCGCAAAGACAAGTACATGACTCAACTCAACGGCATGATGACCACCAACGCGGCTGCCCAGGCCAAAGAAGGCCTGGCTGTGACGGCGGACAAGAATTGGGTGATCGTGAAGCCGGAGGAAATTCAGTAAAACCGAGGTGACTGCCTCGCGGGCAAGCCCACTCCTACAGTAGGAGCGGGCTTGCCCGCGATAACGGTCTTATGGCATCAACTTATCGAGCATCGCCTTGTCACGCACCGCGCCTTTGTCGGCGCTGGTCGCCAGCAGGGCGTAGGCTTTCAGAGCCGTCGTCACTTTACGTGGGCGCTTCTCGACCGGCTTCCAGCCTTTGGCGTCTTGCTCGGCACGGCGTCCGACCATTTCTTCATCGCTGATCAACAGATTGATCGAGCGGTTCGGAATGTCGATCAGTACTTTGTCGCCATCGCGCACCAGACCAATCGCACCGCCCGCTGCTGCTTCTGGCGATGCGTGGCCGATGGACAAGCCCGAGGTGCCGCCAGAGAAACGACCGTCGGTGAGCAAGGCGCAGGCTTTACCCAGGCCTTTGGATTTCAGGTACGACGTCGGGTAGAGCATTTCCTGCATGCCCGGGCCGCCTTTCGGACCTTCGTAACGGATGATCACGATGTCGCCAGCCTTCACTTCGTCGGCGAGGATGCCGCGTACGGCGCTGTCCTGGCTTTCGAAGATCTTTGCGTTGCCTTCAAAGACATGGATCGACTCATCGACGCCTGCGGTTTTCACCACGCAGCCGTCCAGCGCGATGTTGCCGTACAGCACGGCCAGTCCGCCTTCTTGCGAGTACGCGTGTTCTACGCTGCGGATACAGCCGTTCTCACGGTCGTCATCCAGGGTTTCCCAACGAGTCGACTGACTGAATGCAGTCTGGGTCGGAATGCCCGCAGGACCAGCCTTGAAGAAGGTGTGTACCGCTTCGTCGTCAGTCTGGGTGATGTCCCATTTGGCAATGCCTTCGGCCATGGTCTTGCTGTGGACGGTCGGCAGATCGGTGTGCAGCAAGCCACCGCGAGCCAGTTCGCCGAGGATGCTGAAAATCCCGCCGGCACGGTGCACGTCTTCCATGTGGTACTTCTGGATATTCGGCGCGACCTTGCACAGTTGCGGCACTTTGCGCGACAGGCGGTCGATGTCCTTCAAGTCGAAATCGATTTCAGCTTCCTGCGCCGACGCCAGCAAATGCAGGATGGTGTTGGTCGAACCACCCATCGCAATGTCCAGGGTCATGGCGTTTTCGAAGGCTTTGAAGTTGGCGATATTGCGCGGCAGTACCGACTCATCGTTCTCGGTGTAGTACTGGCGGCACAGGTCGACGATGGTGCGGCCAGCCTGCAGGAACAGTTGCTCGCGGTCGCTGTGGGTCGCCAGCTGCGTACCGTTGCCCGGCAGCGCAAGGCCCAGGGCTTCGGTCAGGCAGTTCATCGAGTTGGCGGTGAACATGCCGGAGCAGGAGCCGCATGTCGGGCACGCACTGCGCTCGTACTCGGCGACTTTTTCATCGCTGGCTTCGGAGTCAGCGGCGATCACCATCGCGTCGACCAGGTCCAGACCGTGGCTGGCCAGTTTGGTCTTGCCAGCTTCCATCGGGCCACCAGACACGAAGATCACCGGGATATTCAGGCGCAAGGCGGCCATCAACATGCCAGGGGTGATCTTGTCGCAGTTGGAAATGCACACGATGGCGTCGGCGCAGTGGGCGTTGACCATGTATTCCACGGAGTCGGCGATGATCTCGCGGCTCGGCAGCGAATACAGCATGCCGTCGTGACCCATGGCGATGCCGTCATCCACGGCAATGGTGTTGAATTCCTTGGCCACGCCACCGGCGCGTTCGATTTCACGAGCGACCAGTTGGCCCATGTCTTTGAGGTGCACATGGCCGGGCACGAACTGGGTGAACGAGTTGGCGATGGCGATGATCGGTTTCTTGAAATCGGCGTCTTTCATCCCGGTGGCGCGCCACAAAGCGCGAGCGCCGGCCATATTGCGGCCGTGGGTGGACGTTTTCGAACGGTAATCAGGCATGGAGCGCTCCTGGCGGCAATCAGGTATCAGGAAAGGGGGGAGAGCTTCTATTAACGACACAAACACCCGGCAGTGACCGGATGCTGCGGTGAACCGATAACGCCACGGGATCGCCGCGCGCTCGGCCTGAGCTCATAAACCCGCCGGGGATGACTGGCGATGAATAGCGCAGATTCTACACCTGCGGCGCCAGGAAGGAATGCCGAAGGTCGTTCGGACCTTAATCGCGGGCAAGCCTGCTCCTAGAGGGCGTTGTAGTCCGAATAGACACATTCAGAGTCAATGTCTTGCGGGAGGAGGCAGACGCACTGACCTAATCTTCGGTTTAGAGGACCCAACGAAGGAGGCAATGGAATGCCTGACTCACATCGTAGTCACCAAATGCGCGTTGGAAGGTTCTCGGAAACCGGGCGCATTTATCTGCTTACCTCGGTCGTTCATAACCGGTTATCTATCTTCGCAGATTGGCGGTTAGGCCGATTAGTGGTGAGCGAATTTCGAGACGCTCAGGATCAAGGTTGGGCTGATTCGCTTGCATGGGTGGTCATGCCTGACCATTTTCATTGGTTGATCGAGCTGAAGAGTGGGACGTTGCCTGATCTAATGCGAGGGACCAAATCGAGAAGTGCGAGGGCGGTCAATGCAGCGCTGAGCCGCAGCGATTGTCTATGGCAGAAGGGGTATTACGACCAGGCTGTGCGCCGTGAAGAGGATCTGAAAAGGTTTGCTCGCTATATCGTTGCCAACCCGGTGCGTGCCGGACTGGTAGCGAGGATAGGGGATTATCCGCTGTGGGATGCTGTTTGGCTGTGAAGGTGCTATCGCGGGCAAGCCCGCTCCTGCTGTAGGAGCGGGCTTGCCCGCGATAGGCCGCGAAGCAGTGATCAGCTGTTCGGCAGCAACCGGCAGGTCATGCTCTTGATATAACGCGTTTCGGCAATTGCCGGGTGCACCGGGTGGTCCGGGCCTTGGCCGCCGCGTTCCAGCAACTGCATGTTGCGGTCCAGGTGGCGGGCGCTGGTCAGGAGGATGTTTTGCAGATCGTCCTCCGGCAGGTGCATCGAACAGGAGGCGCTGATCAGGATCCCGTCTTTGCTGAGCAGGCGCATGGCCTGTTCGTTGAGACGGCGGTAAGCGCCTTCGCCGTTTTTCAGGTCTTTTTTGCGTTTGATGAAGGCCGGCGGATCAGCAACGATCACGTCGAAACGCTCTTCGCCGTTTTTCAGCTCCTTCAGTGCTTCGAACACGTCGCCTTCGATGCACGCCACTTTGTCGGTGAAACCGTTGAGCGCCGCGTTACGTTCAACGCCGTCCAGCGCGAAAGAGGATGCGTCGACGCAGGTGACATCGCTGGCACCGAAAGCGGCCGCTTGCACGCCCCAGCCGCCGATGTAGCTGAACAGGTCCAGGACGCGCTTGCCTTTGACGTACGGTGCCATGCGCGCACGGTTCATGCGGTGGTCATAGAACCAGCCGGTTTTCTGTCCGGCCATGACCGGCGCTTCGAATTTCACCCCGTTTTCTTCCAGCGCAACCCACTCAGGCACCAGGCCGAAGGCGGTCTCGACGTAACGGTTGAGGCCTTCGGCATCGCGCGCGGCGGAGTCGTTCTTGAACAGGATGCCACTCGGCTTGATCACTTGAATCAAGGCCGCGAGCAGGTCTTCCTTATGGTTTTCCATGGTGGCGGAAGCCAGTTGCACCACCAGGATGTCGCCAAAACGATCGACCACCAGACCCGGCAGCAGGTCGGAGTCGCCAAACACCAAGCGGTAATAAGGCTTGTCGAACAGGCGTTCGCGCAACGACAGCGCTACGTTCAGGCGGTGTACCAGCAACGATTTATCCAGCGGCACCTTGATGTCGCGAGACAGCAGGCGTGCGCAGATCAGGTTGTTGGGGCTCATCGCCACAATGCCCAACGGCTTGCCGCCAGCGGCTTCCAGAATGGCTTGATCGCCCGCAGCAAAGCCGTTGAGCGGGGTGGCGGCTACATCGATTTCGTTGCTGTAGACCCACAAGTGGCCGGCGCGCAAGCGACGGTCGGCATTGGCTTTGAGGCGCAAGCTAGGCAGGGACATGACGTCGCTCCGGAAAAAAGAGCGAGATTATAACGCGTCATCCACGCTCGGGGCCCAGATCACTGGAATAAACCACTGGCAGAGTCTATTGCATCGTTCTGAGTGTTGTCGGATGCCCCCGCGCAGAGGTTAAAATCGCCGCCTAGTCCTGAGTGTGTACTTATGTCCCAATCGCTAACCACCGAACAGATTCAGCAGGCCTTGCAAGGCATCAGTGTGCCGCCTCAGCCGCAGATCATGGTGGACTTGCAGATGGAGCAATACATGCCTGATCCGGATCTGGGGGCGATTGCCCGGTTGATCGCACAAGATCCGGGCTTGTCCGGCGCATTGTTGAAGATCGTCAATTCACCGTATTACGGCCTGACCAATAAAATCGCCTCGATTGAGCGCGCGGTAAATCTGCTGGGCAGTGGCTCGATCATCAACCTGATCAACGCGCAGTCGATCAAGGGCGAGATGACCGACGAAACCATCGTCACCCTCAACCGCTTCTGGGACACCGCGCAGGATGTGGCGATGACCAGCCTGACGCTGGCCAAGCGCACCGGCTCACAAGCGGTGGACGAGGCCTATGCGTTGGGGCTGTTCCATGACTGTGGTATTCCGCTGATGCTCAAGCGCTTCCCCAACTACATGAGTGTGCTGGAAGACGCTTACGCCAAGGCGAGCCCGACCTGTCGTGTGGTGGACACAGAGAACCATGCATTCAATACCAACCATGCGGTGGTCGGTTATTTCACCGCCAAGTCCTGGCGTTTGCCGGAGCATGTCAGCAACGCCATTGCCAACCATCACAATGCGTTGGCAATCTTTCAGGACGAGTCGGGTCACAACAGCCAACTGAAGAACTTGCTGGCGATCCTGAAAATGGCCGAACATGTCTGTGCGTCCCATCGGGTGCTGGGCAATCAGGGTGAAGACCATGAGTGGAACAGCATCGGTCATCTGATTCTGGATTACGTGGGGCTGTCCGATTACGACTTTGAGAACCTCAAAGAATCCATTCACGAGTTGGGCGTCCGCTAGCCCGATCACTCGTTCCTTTGTCCGGGTCGCCAATGCCTGAATTACCTGAAGTCGAAACTACCCGCCGGGGCATCGCGCCGTATCTGGAAGGTCAGCGCGTCAGTCGCGTGATCGTTCGTGACCGGCGTTTGCGCTGGCCGATCCCCGAGGACCTGGACGTGCGCCTGTCCGGGCAGCGGATTGTATCGGTGGCGCGTCGCGCCAAGTACCTGTTGATCAATGCCGAAGTCGGGACATTGATCAGTCATTTGGGCATGTCGGGTAATTTGCGTCTGGTCGAAGCCGGATTGCCTGCGGCCAAGCATGAGCATGTGGATATCGAGCTGGAGTCGGGCATGGCCCTGCGCTACACCGACCCGCGCCGTTTTGGCGCAATGCTCTGGAGCCTCGACCCGCTCAATCACGAATTGCTGATTCGTCTCGGGCCGGAGCCGTTGACCGATCTGTTCGATGGGGAGCGTTTGTTCGAACGTTCCCGTGGGCGCTCAATGGCGGTCAAACCCTTCATCATGGACAACGCGGTGGTGGTCGGAGTCGGCAATATTTACGCGACTGAAGCCTTGTTTGCCGCGGGTATCGACCCGCGTCGCGAGGCCAAGAGCATCTCCCGGGCGCGTTATATGAAGCTGGCGATCGAGATCAAGCGGATTCTTATCCACGCCATCGAGCGCGGCGGCACCACCCTCAAGGATTTTATCGGCGGCGATGGCCAACCCGGCTACTTTCAGCAGGAGCTGTTCGTTTACGGTCGCGGCAATCAGCCATGCAAGGTCTGCGGTACTGAGTTGCGCGAAGTAAAACTCGGTCAACGTACCAGCGTGTACTGCCCGCGTTGCCAGACATAAAGACCTTGTAAGCGCGGGCTTGCCTGCGCCTGCCTGAAGTGGCATCTGACAGCTGCAAACCTTGCTTAACCAGCGCCGCTGTTTATAGTGACGATCATTACTACCGTTGAGCTTGAAGGATCACGCCATGAGTCCGTTTCGTACCCTCGCTGTTGCCTTGGCCTTGCTGTTCGGATTGCAGGTGCTGCCTGCACAGGCTCAAGCTGAGTCACACGGGAGCGGAGATCCAACCTACTCCCTCGAAGCGCCCCCGGCCTACGCCATGATCGGCGACCTGTTGATTGCCCGGCCGTTGCTGATCGCGGCAACCCTGGTGGGTGCCGTGCTGTTCGTGGTGGCGCTGCCGTTTACCGCAACTGGCGGTGGCATTGGCGACACAGGCAAGGCGTTGGTGGTGGACCCTGGCAAGTCGGCGTTCGTCCGCTGCCTGGGTTGCACGGGCGATGGCTACAACAAACGCGAATAACCGGCGTCGCCATGACCGCTAAGGCGTGGCTTGCCTGACTGTCGGGTCGAATACTGCTGGAATCCCCAGCCCGCGAGGATCGCTCGCGGCTTCGACCTTGGCGTTGTCCTTGTTCCAGAACAGCACCTGCTGATTGCCATAGGCGCGCTTAGTGTCCTTGAGGCTGTAGCCGCGTGCTTGCAGCTCAGTCAGTTGCTCTGGAGAAAAGGCGTCGGGTTCGTATTCGATAACATCAGGCAAATACTGGTGGTGATAGCGCGGCACGGCAGGCCATGTCGCAACGGGTTGTCCGTCCAGGTATTGCAGGATCGCCAACAGCACCATGCTTGGAATACGGCTGCCGCCCGGTGTGCCGAAGGCGCTGAACTCGGTCGGACTTTCAATAAAGCTTGGGCTCATGCTCGACAACGGCCGCTTGCCCGCCGCGATGGCGTTCGCCTGGCTGCCGGCCAGGCCGTAAGCGTTGCTGCCTTGCGGGTCGGCAGCAAAGTCGTCCATTTCGTTATTCAATATCACGCCAGTGCCGGGCACGCTAAAGGCCGAGCCGAACGGCAGATTCACCGAAAGCGTCGCAGCGACCGCATTGCCATCTCTGTCGAGAATGGCGAAATGAGTGGTGTGATCGCCCTCACGCCATTTAGGCGCAGGCGGCAGGCTGGCGCTGGGCGTCGCGTCGCGGGGGTCGATGCTGCTGACCAGTTGCTTTAAATAGTCGCGATCAAGCACATGGGCCAATGGGTTACTGACAAAATCCGGATCGCCCAGCAAGCCCCGGTCGCGGTAAGCCCGACGCAGCACTTCGACCACGTAGTGGGCACGCTGCACCTTGTCGGCCTCACGCCACGGCAACTGCTGCAACATCGTCAGGCTCTGGGCCAACGCGATGCCGCCTGCGGACGGTGGCGGGGCGCTGATCAGCTCGCGGTTATCCGCTAACGGGAAGCGTAGCGGCGCGCGGGCAACCACTCGATAGCGCTGCAGATCGTCGTCTGTCCAGATGCCGCCAGCGGACCTGACCCCGCTGACCAGCGCCTGACCGGTCAGGCCTTCGTAGAAACCGGCGCGTCCCTTGTCGCCAAGGCGATCAAGGGTCAGCCCCAGTTCCGGTTGTTTGATGATCTCGCCCAGCGTCGGAATGTCCCCGTGGCGCAGAAACAGCCGGGCGCTCTCCGGGTCGTCGCGCAAGGCGGACAAACGCCAGCCAGCGCGCTCCCGGTACACGGGATCGACGGCAAACCCCTGATACGCCAGGCGGATGGCCGGGGCCAGCGAGGTTTTCAGCGGCAGTTTGCCGTAATGCTCGGCCAGTTCGACCAGCGCCGCTGGCAAGCCCGGGATGGCGGCGGCCAGTGGTCCGTTGAGCGACAGCGTGGGTTGTACCTTGCCGTCGCGGCGATACATGTTCTGGTTGGCCTGGAGGGGTGCGCGTTCGCGGGCATCAAGGAACTGATAGCGAATCGGCTCAGCGCTTTGCCGCAGCAGGAAGAACCCGCCACCGCCCAGCCCTGAAGCGTAAGGCTCGACCACCGCCAGCGCGGCACTGACCGCCACGGCAGCGTCGAACGCATTGCCACCGATGAACAATATTTCCCGACCGGCGGCTGTGGCTTGCGGATGGGGGCTGGAGACGGCGGCCTGTTGCGGTGCCTTGGCCTGAGCAGCAAGGGCGCACAGCAAAAGCAGGGCGCCGAGCAGGGAGGGGAGACGATTCAGCGTACGGGTCATCCGGAACTCGCTTTTGTCGACAGGCAGTGCAGCCCGGCTGGCGAGTGCAGGAGCGTCGAAGGGGCTAGGCTTTGTGGGTCAAAATCAGGTATTTGGCCATCAGCTCGTCTTTGCTCTCGACGTGGGTTTCATCCAGCGGGATGCAATCCACGGGGCAGACTTGCTGGCACTGCGGTTCGTCGTAATGGCCAACGCATTCGGTGCACAGGTTCGGATTGATCACGTAGATCTCCTCACCTTGAGAAATCGCTTCGTTCGGGCACTCGGGTTCGCAGACGTCGCAATTGATGCAGTCGTCGGTGATGATCAGGGACATGAAGCACTCCTGCCACGGTCAGCGCCGGGGCATATGAAAACTAATGCGGCGAATTGTGCCGCATTAGTCCGTTCGATGCACCTTAGCGTTTGAACCGTTCGGTCAATGCCTCAGCCACTGCCGGGTGTACAAACTTGGTGATATCGCCGCCCAGTGCCGCAATTTCACGGACCAGCGTTGAGGAAATGAACGAATAACGCTCGGACGGAGTAAGGAACAGGCTTTCCACGTCTGGGGCCAATTGGCGGTTCATGTTGGCCAGCTGGAACTCGTATTCGAAATCCGATACCGCCCGCAACCCGCGCAGGAACACGTTGGCGTTCTGCTCTTTGGCGAAGTGCGCCAGCAAGGTGGAGAAACCTACCACTTCGACATTGGGCAGGTGTTTAGTGACCTCTCGGGCCAGCGCCACGCGCTGTTCCAGGGGAAACAGCGGGTTTTTCTTCGGGCTGGCAGCGACGGCGATGACCACTTGGTCGAACAGGCGCGAGGCGCGTTCGACCAGATCGCCATGGCCCTTGGTGATAGGGTCGAAGGTGCCTGGGTACAACACTCGGTTCATCGCGTCGTCCTGGTCGGAGTCCGTTGGGGACTCGGATGGTAGCGCAGCAATCCCGGTGGGCCAAGTCGGCTGATGGATAGCAGGGGTGCTATTGCCTACGCAAATGAGGGTTTTCCCCGGTTTTTAGAGCATCTGCCAGTGCTCCGCATCTAAGCAGACTTCAGTCTCTCACCCAGCAAAGTCGCCAGTTGCGCGGTCAGTCCATAGACCGACAGTTGCGGGTTGGCACCGATGCTGGTGGGAAATAAGGAGCCGTCATGGATCGACAGATTGCTCACCTGATGATGCCGGCCAAGGCTGTCGCACACCGCAGTTTTTGGCTCTTCACCCATGGCACAACCGCCCATCACATGGGCGCTGCCCAGTCGGGTGCGGTACGTTTCCAGGCTCAAACCGTCGATGACTGATCGCGCCTCGGCCAGGCTTTTCACGTAGCCAGCGTCTTCATGTACCGGCATCACCGCCTTGGCCCCGCCAGCAAACTGGATCTCGGCCATGCTGTGATAAGCCCGGCGAATGCCATCCCAGGCGTAAGACGACACCTGATAATCGAGCACTGGCGAGCCGTCGCCGCGCAGTTCCACGCTGCCGCCCGGGCTGCCAGGGTGAAAACCGTCACGCATCAGGGCCAGCATCATGTGGGTGTTAGGCAACTGGGCCATGCGCGCTGCGTTTTCCTGACCGAAGCCGCCGAGCAAGGTGCTGGCCAGCGCCGGTTGCAGGGGCGGTACTTCGAGTTTGTAAGACATCTGCCCGGTGGTACCGTCGGTCCATTGGAAATGGTCGGAGTAAATCGACTGCGGTGCGCCGTAAAACGGATTGATCACCCGGTCGAACAACGCTGCGGAAAAGCTCGTCAGGTGCAGAAACGTGCGCTTGCCCACGCGCTTGTCCGGGTCCGGGGCGTCGGAACGCATCAGTAAGGCTGGGCTGTTGATACCGCCACCGGCCAGTACGTAATGCTTTGCCTTGACCGTGATACTGCGACCGTTGGGCGCCACACAGCGCTCATCCATACCCAGGCATTGCAGGCCGACAACCTTGTCGCCTTTGATCACCAGCCGTTCTGCGCGGGCCAGGTACAGCAGCTCGCCGCCCTTATCCAGAGCCGCGGGGATGGTCGTGACCAGCATCGATTGTTTGGCATTGGTCGGGCAGCCCATGCCGCAATAACCCAGGTTCCAGCAACCGCGCACATTGCGCGGGATGACTTTCCAGCTGTAACCCAACTGCTCGCAACCGTTGCGGATCACGTCGTTGTTGGCGTTGGGCGGCATGACCCACGGGGCAACGCCCAGACGCTGTTCCATTTTGGCGAACCACGGCGCCATTTCGGCTGCGCTGTGGCCTTTGACCGCGTGTTCTTTGGCCCAGTGTTCCAGAGTCGGTTCGGGGGTGCGAAAGCTCGACGTCCAGTTGATCAGCGTGGTGCCGCCGACGGCTCGTCCCTGGAGGATGGTAATTGCGCCGTCCTTGCTCATGCGGCCGATGCCTTCCTGATAAAGGCTGGAATAAGCCTGATCTTCGAGCATCTTGAAGTCGCTGCTGGTTTTCAGCGGGCCTTCTTCGATCAGCAATACCTTATAGCCGGCAGCGCTGAGGATTTCTGCCGTGGTGCCGCCGCCAGCGCCGCTGCCGATGATCGCGACATCCGCCTCCAGCGTCAGGTCTTGGGTCAATTGCGCGCCGTTGTAGGTTTTCCAGCCACGGGCAAGGCCTTCTCGAAACACATCAGGAACCGGCATAGGGCCTCGATCTATTTATTTTTGTTGGGGGGTGGGACGTGTGCGACTCAAACAGTCGGCGGGCCGGGATAACCGCAATGCGCCCAGGACTCCGACCGGCTGTACCAGGCCATCGTCACCAGCTTCAGCAAGGCGCCATGGCCCATGCGCAACAGGCTCAACGCGCTGTTTTCCCAGCGATTGAGGAAGGCCGTCATTTGCAGCGGGCTGGCGTTTTCCCAGCCGCCCCAGACACCGGTCAACGGACCGCGGGTGACCGGCAGCGCCAGGACATCGAACAGTTGCTGCGTCAGCTTGAGCATTTCCGGCGACAGTCGATCAAGGCTGGCGTCGATGCTTTGCAGGGTGCCCGCGATGGCGTTCGATAGCGCAATCTTGCCCAGGCTGCCTTTGAGCATCACCGGGATCAGTGCGCGCAGGAATGGCAGATCACTGCTGCGCAGCACGGCAAAACCGCTGGCAGGCATGCTGGCCGAGCAACCGCTCAGGCTCGCCGCGAGCCCGGCAGTGGACAGAAAGGCGCCGGCACACAGGCCGATTTTCAGCACGCCCCGACGTGACAGGTTGGGGCTTTCAGACAGGCTGTCGTTCATTGTTTTTATGGCCCTGTTCTTACGGATCTGTTGGGTGGCGGTTGTCAGTCAGGGCTAGCGAATGAACAGTTTGTACACCAGCCGCTGGATCGCCTTGCCGTACGGCGGATAGATCAACCGGGCCGCATTGAAGCGCTGCTTGATGAAGACACCCTTGGCCTTGCTGAAGGTCAGGAAGCCTTCATGGCCATGGTAGTGGCCCATGCCGGAAGGGCCGACGCCGCCGAAAGGCATGTCGTCCTGGGCAACATGCATCAGCGTGTCGTTCAGGCACACGCCGCCGGAGTGGGTCTGCTCCAGTACGCGCTGCTGCTCGGCCTTGTTGTAGCCGAAGTAGTACAACGCCAATGGGCGCGGGCGCTGATTGATGTAGGCAAACGCCTGATCAATGCGGCCGTAGGGAACAATGGGCAGCAGCGGGCCGAAGATTTCGTCCTGCATCACGGTCATGTCGTCGCTGACGTTGAGCAGCAGACTGAACGGCATGCGCCGTCCCTGGCCCTGCTCGAACAGCGGAATCACCCGCGCGCCTTTGCTGCTGGCGTCGTCGAGGTAGCGATTGAGTCGGGCCAACTGTCGGTCGTTGATGATCGCGGTGTAGTCCGGGTTGTCGATCAGCGTCGGATAAAACTTCTGCACCGCTTTTCGGTAGGCGTCGACAAACCCGTCTACCCGGTCTTCGGGCACTAACACGTAGTCGGGCGCGACGCAGGTTTGTCCGGCGTTCAGGGTTTTACCGAAAGCGATGCGTTCGGCGGCGTCCTCGAGCGGCACATCGTGTGAAACGATGGCCGGGGATTTTCCGCCCAGCTCCAGGGTGACCGGGGTCAGGTTCTCGGCAGCGGCGCGCATCACGTGCTTACCGATGCTGGTGGCGCCGGTGAACAATAAATGATCAAAAGGCAGTTTCGAGAAGGCCATGCCGACCTCGGCTTCACCCAGCACAACCGTAACCAAGTCTTCAGGGAACACTTGGGCGAACAGGCGCTTGAGCAACTGGCCGGTGGTTGGCGTCGATTCGCTGAGCTTGAGCATCACCCGGTTACCCGCAGACAGCGCGCCGACCAGCGGGCCGATGGCAAGAAATAGCGGGTAATTCCACGGCACGATCACCCCGACCACGCCCAGTGGTTGATAGATCACTTTGGCCGACGCCGGTTGAAACGCCATGCCAACGTGTCGCCGCGAAGGCTTCATCCATTTTTTCAGATGCTTGCTGGCGTACTGGATGCCCAACAGGCTTGGCATCAACTCAGCCAGCAGGGTTTCATCGGCGCTGCGGTGGCTAAAATCGCTGTTGATGGCGTCGACCAGCGCCTGCCGCTCATCGCTTAATAGCGTGCGCAAGGTCTTGAGCCATTGCAGACGCTGCCCGGCGAGCGGCATCGGGTTGGCCGCGAAGGCCTTACGCTGGCTGTTGAACAGTTGCTCAAGCTCATTGAAGGCTTGCTCGGACTCTTGCTGATAGGCGATTTCGGCGGGCATGGTCGTGGCTCGTATTAGCGTTATGCTATGTTTTTAGAGTCATTGCTCTATAAAGTCAAATTGAACTGCGCGAAGGCGGGATACCCGACATCGCCTGCGCTAAGATGCGGCATATTCTCCACACGTTTAAGCGGTCGAGCTGAACCATGGCACCACGCATCAAAACCCGCGAACGCATCGTGCAAAACAGCCTGGAGCTGTTCAATGAGCAGGGCGAGCGCAGCGTCAGCACCAATCACATTGCTGCACACATGGAAATGTCGCCAGGCAATCTGTATTACCACTTCCCCAATAAGCAGGCGATCATCGCCGAGCTGTTTACCGAGTACGAAGCCCTTGTGGACAGCTTTTTGCGTCCGCCCAAGGGGCGTCTGCCGAGTGTCGAGGACAAGCGTTTCTATTTGATGGAGCTGCTCGACGGCATGTGGCGCTACCGTTTCCTGCATCGCGATCTGGAGCACCTGCTCGACGCCGATCCAGAACTGGCTGCGCGTTACCGACGGTTTTCCCAGCACTGCCTGATTCAGGGCATGGCCATCTACAGCGGCTTCGTCGAGGCCGGTATCTTGCGCATGGACAAGGTGCAGATTGAGTCGTTGACCCTCAATGTGTGGATTATCCTTACGTCGTGGGTGCGGTTTTTGTGCACCACGCGCGAAGACGCCACGCGACTCAGTGAAGAAGCCATGCGCCGAGGCGTGTACCAAGTGCTGATGCTGGAGATGGGTTACGTCACGCCAGAGGCACGGGACGCGGTGAATGCGCTGTGTGAAGAGTTTTATGTGCCGTTGGGGCGGGCATTAGAGGAAACGCCCTGACGTTTTTTTTGTCATAACATTGATCTGAATTTTTCTCACAGGAACCTGCCATGCCCATTGCGCAACTGATCAGCCCGGAACAACTGGCCGCTCGCCAACAGCAACCGGGGCTGGTGATTCTCGATTGTCGCTTCGCCCTCGAAGACCTTGACTATGGCCAGCGCAGTTATGCCGAAGGGCATATCGCGGGCGCGAGGTTCGCTGATCTGGAGCGTGATTTCAGTGACAAGGTGATCAAGGGCGTCACAGGCCGTCATCCTTTGCCAAAGCCGGACGTGCTGATTCAGCGATTGCAGGAGTGGGGCATCAGCCAGGACAGCGATGTTGTGCTGTACGACGACGGTCCCGGCGCGTTTGCTGCTCGCGGATGGTGGTTGCTGGCGTGGCTGGGCAAGCGTGACGGCGTGTACTTGCTGGATGGCGGCCTCAAGGCCTGGCATGCGGCGGGTTTGCCGTTGAGTCTGGATGCGCCGCAAAACAAGAAAGGGACGTTCACCGGTAAGCCGGATGATTCGTTGCTGCTCAGTGCCCAGGCGTTGCAAGCGCGTCTGGGCCAGCCAGACATGACGCTGCTCGATGCCCGCGCCGCACCGCGTTTCCGTGGTGAAGTGGAGCCGATCGATCCGGTCGCCGGCCATATTCCGGGTGCGCAGTGTGTTGCGTTCAACGAAAACCTGGGTGCCGACGGCCGTTTTCTGCCAGCAGACCAGCTCAAGCAACGCTTTGCGGCAGTGTTGGGTAATCGTTCGCCAGATGATCTGGTGGCCTACTGCGGCTCAGGCGTCACGGCCTGCCATAACCTGTTCGCGCTGTGCCTGGCGGGGTATCCACTGGGTTCGCTGTACGCCGGATCGTGGAGCGAATGGATTACCGATCCGAAGCGCGCCATCGCTACCGGGCCCTGACCTGTAGGAGCGCGCTTGCCCGCGCTGGCGATTTTTAGAACTAAATCTGCCCCAGCGCCCAGCGCAGCAGAAAGA
This sequence comes from Pseudomonas sp. UMAB-08, assembly GCF_900095225.1. Classification (GTDB taxonomy): domain Bacteria; phylum Pseudomonadota; class Gammaproteobacteria; order Pseudomonadales; family Pseudomonadaceae; genus Aquipseudomonas. The sequence continues at coordinate 26,261 of NZ_LT607422.1, read as the reverse complement.
ACACCAGCAAGCCGCCGCCAATGGTCGCCAGCAAGTTGCGGCTGAAGGCGGCGATGGCGATGGCTGCGAGGCCCGCCAGCAAGTAGGCGTTGCTGGGATTTAATTGCCAATGCTCGCCATCGGGCAGCAGCATGCCCGGTACCACAATCGCGGTCAGCACGGCCGTCGGCACATAGTGCAGCCCTTGGCGTACCACGGGCGGAAAGCGCAAATGCGGCCAGGCGAACAGGCTGTAGCGCATCAGGAACGTGATAGCGGTCATGCCGCCAATCAGCCACCAGTAACTCATGAGCGCACCTCGTGGCTTGACGCTTCGTCGCGGGCGCCAGAGCGTCGCCGCTCAAGCAAAACGCCTACGGCGATCCCGCTGAATGCCGCCGCCATCAGGCCCAGTTTGTAAGGCCAGGTGTGCGTCATCAAGGCCACCGCGCCAGCGGCGAGTGCCGCCGCGATTTGCGGTTGATTGCGCAGTAAAGGCACGACGATTCCGATAAAGGTCGCGAGCATGGCGAATTCCAGCCCCCAGCCCGCCAGATCAGGCACCGCTTGGCCAAACAGCACGCCCACCACCGAACTGCTCACCCAGCAGGCATACAGCGCACTGGCGACGCCGACCCAATACCAATGCCCAAGCGGCGAACGCCCGTGCACGATATAAAAGCGCTGAACCACGGCGAACGTCTCGTCGGTCAGCCAGAACGCCAGCAACACCCGCCAGCGTTGAGGCAGCGCGCTCACCTGGGGTTGCAGCGTGGCGCTGTACAGCACGTGACGCAGATTGACGATAAAGGTGGTCAGCAGAATCACCACCGCACTGGCGCCAGCGCCCATCAGGCTGACGACGATAAATTGCGCGGAACCGGCGTACACGAACATCGACATGCCGAGCGCTTGCCACAACGACAAACCGCCAGCGCCTGCCAGCGTGCCGAAAATAATGCCGAAGGGTGCGATGCCGACCAACATGGGCACGCTGTCGCGTATGCCACGGGTATAAAGCTGATAGCGGGACATGAGTCTCTCCTTGAGCCCGCATCTTAAATAGTCAGGGAGAGACTGTCTTGAAGGATTGTGCAATGTCGCCGACGTCTGTCATTCACTTCAACGGGGTGGCCGAACGATGGGCGGTGCTCAGCCACAGTGGAATGCGCCGCTCCAGGTAGTAGCTCGGGTTTTTCAGCGACCCGTCAACGAACCCGACGTGGCCGCCTCGTGCTTGCAGCTCGAAGTGGGTGCTGGGCGACAGCTCGTCGGCTTCTGGCAGGCTGTGGGGGAATACAAAAGGATCGTCGGCGGCGTGGATGATCAGCGTGGGCGTACGAATCTCACCCAGGAAGTACCGGCTGGAAGCGCGACGGTAATAATCCTCGGCGTCGGCAAAACCATTCAGGGGCGCGGTGACCCGGCCATCGAAATCCCAGAAGGTGCGCATGTTCTCTAGCGAGCCGAGTGCCGCCAGTTCCGCCAGGCCTTCGCTGAGTCCTTCGTGCTGAAAGCGCCGCTGTTTGTCTTTGATGTACACCAACATCTCACGCATAAAATGCGCCTGGTACACCTTGGAGAAGCCCTGGCCAATGCGGTCGGCACACTGGTCCAGACGGAAGGGCACCGACACGGCAACCGCTCCTTGCAGCGAGCTGTTGCTGCCCACTTCGCCCAAGTGCTTGAGCAACACATTGCCGCCCAGCGAATAGCCCACTGCATATAGCGGTGCCAGCGGTCGCAAGGTGCGCAGATGGGCAATGACGCTGGCGAGGTCTTCGCTGGCGCCGGAGTGGTAGCTGCGCGGTAAAAGATTGGGTTCGCCAGAGCAACCCCGCCAGTTCAACGCCACGCTGGCCCACCCCTGAAAGGCCAAAGCCTGCTGCAAACCCACCACATAGGGCGAGTTTGATGAGCCGGTCAGACCGTGCAGCACCAGCACCAAAGGCGTGTCTGCCTCATGCGGGCCGTGCCAGTCCAGATCCAGAAAGTCGCCGTCGGCCAACCAGATACGTTCACGCTGGCGTTCAAGCTTTGCTTTTTTTCGCCACAGGGGTCCCCATAGCGTTTGCAGGTGCGGGTTAGCCAGTCCTAAAGCGGGGATGAACGGGTCTGGAAGCGTGTTCGTAGCAAGTTGGATAGGCACGTTCGAACTCGTCGGCAATTCACGTTTACTGCATAAACACTACGTTGCCACAACTGCGGACAGGCGTGCCGGAGTTTTTCGTCAGCGGTAGGGGTTGAAGCCTGCTGCGTGTCACTCATGACGCCTTCGTCAATGAATCCACCCCACGCAGACCTTGCGGGTTCTGCGGGAGTGAATGCATATGCTGGCACCGCGATCAGGCGTCTACCTCGGTACTCCGCTGCCACAGCGCGTAATACACCTGCCCGGCTTTCTTCTCCCGGTGCAGGCGCCAGTTGCCTGGCAAGCCGACAGACGACGGCGAGATTTCGCTTTCGGTGTAAATCCAGGCACTTTCCGCCAGCCATTGACGCGCTTCAAGAAGGGCGCAGGCGGCAGGCAGCAGGTTCTGGTGGAAGGGCGGGTCGAGAAAGACCAGATCGAACTGGGCAGGCGTCTGGGTTTCCAGATAACGCAGGCTGTCGGTATGTGATACCTGACCCACCGTGCACCCGAGCATGTCCAGGTTCCGTCGCAGGCTGGCGAGGGCCTCGGCGTTGTTGTCCAGCGCCAGGGCCATGCCTGCGCCGCGTGACAGGGCTTCCAGGTAAAGCGCGCCGCTGCCGGTGAACACGTCGAGTACGCGCGCGCCTTCGATGTGCGTCGCCAGCCAGTTAAACAGCGTTTCGCGCACGCGGTCCGGCGTTGGACGCAGGCCTGGAGCGTCAGGGAAGGTCAGGCGACGGCTGCCCCATTCGCCACCGATGATGCGTAGTTGACCCAGGCCGTTATGGCCCTTTGGTCTTGGATTGGCCATTAGTGCTCCGGGACCCCGAGAGGTTGCTGAGTAGGTTTATCAGTAGGGGGTGGCAACGGCTTTTGCGGCACCGTCGGGCCTGCGGTGACGATCACCATCTTATCCGCGCTCAAGTGCTTGTTCATGGCCGCTTTGACTTGCTCGACCGTCACGCTTTGCGCCTGTTGCATAAAATCTTCGAGGTACGTCAGCGGCAGGTCGTAGAAACCAATCGCACCTAGCTGGCCAACGATATCAGCGTTGCTGGCCGTGGACAGCGGGAAGCTGCCGGACAATTCACGCTTGGCGTCGTCGAGTTCTTTCTGGGTCGGGCCTGTGACGAGGAAGTCACGCACGATGTCTTGCACCAGCTTCAAGGTGTTTTCGCTGAGTTCGGCGCGGGTTTGCAGGGCGATCATGAACGGGCCGGGCACCTGCATTGGGGTGAAGCCCGAAGAAACGCCATAGGTCAGGCCACGTTTTTCCCGCACTTCCGTCATTAAGCGACTGCCGAAGCCGCCACCGCCGAGTACCGAGTTGCCGAGTGTCAGCGCGACGTAATCCGGGTCGTTACGCTCGATCCCCAGTTGCGCGAGCATCAAGTGCGTCTGCTTGGACGCGAACTCGATGTGGGTTTCACCGGCTTTGGGATCGACCGGTTGTTCGATTTTCGGCAGCGCCGGGCCTTTGGGCAGGGCAGCGGAAACCTGGGCAGCAATCGCTTCTGCTTCGGATCGGGACAGGTCGCCGACCAATGCGATCACCGCATTGCCTGCGGCATAGGCTTTGGCGTGGAAGGCCTTGAGCTGCGCGATGCTGATAGGTGAAATGCTTTTGGCCGTCCCTTCGCTCGGGTGCGCGTAAGGGTGGTCGCCATAGAGACGCTTGAACAGCTCATTGCCCGCGAGTTTGCCGGGGTTTTGTTTCTGGTATTCGAAGCCAGCCAGCAACTGGTTCTTGATCCGCGCCAGTGAATCGGCAGGGAACGTCGGTTTACCGACGACTTGGGCAAATAGCTTCAGCGCCGGCTCGCGCTTATCCACGGCGCTCAGGCTGCGCAGGGAGGTCACGGCCATGTCGCGGTAAGCGCCGTTGCTGAAGTCAGCGCCCAAGCCTTCAAAGCCTTCGGCGATGGCGCCAACATTCTTGCCGGCCACGCCTTCATTGAGCATGGCGTTGGTCAGCACGGCGATGCCGGGGGTGCTTTGATCCTGACTGCTGCCTGCGGCGTAGGTCAGGCGCAAGTTGAACATGGGCAATTCACGCGCTTCGACGAACATCACCTTGGCGCCTTCGGCGGTTTTCCAGGTCTGGATGTTCAAGGTGCGCCGCGCGGGCGGCTTGCCGTCGAGCTCTTTGAGCGATTGCAGGTTGTTGTCAGGGAGTGCCTGGACGGTGTCCTTCAGCGTGGTGCTGTCAGGTGCGATGCTTTCAGCCTCGGCCTGGGGGGCGATAAAGGCGCCAAGCATGACCACCAGCCCCAGAGCTCCCAGGCCGAGTAGCCCATAACGTGGACCCTTTTGCTCACTCATGTGCAGTCTCCTCGGGCAAAACGTGCGCAACGCTGAGACGTTCGCGGATGAAATAGGTGCGGGCGGCTTTCTGGATATCGGCCGGGGTCACGCTTTTAAGCGCCTCCAGTTCTTCGTCCATCAGTTTCCACGACAAGCCGACGGTTTCTAGCTCGCCGATCGTGCTGGCCTGGCTGGTAATCGAATCACGCTGGTAGACCAGGCCAGCAATCACTTGCGCCCGAACCCGTTCCAGCTCTTCATTGGACGGTGGCTTGGTTTTCAGCTCATTCAACAGGCGCCAGATACCGGCTTCAACATCGGCCAGGGTTTTTTTCTTCTGCGTGTTAGGGGTTGCGCTGAGCATGAACAGGCTATCGCCACGGCTGTAGGCGTCGTAGCTCGACGAGGCGCCTGAAACCAGCTCTTCGCCTCGCTCCAGACGGGTCGGAATGCGTGCGCTGTAGCCGCCGTCGAGCAGGGCGGAAATCAGGCGCAGTGCATTGACCGAGCGTGGATCGGCAGCGGTAGACAGGCTTGGCACGTTGAAACCGTACATAAGGCTCGGCAATTGAGTCTGTACGTGCAGGGTGATTTTGCGTTCGCCCGGCTCAGCCAGTTCCAGCGGGGCTTTCGACGGTGGCACGTCGCGTCGCGGGATTGGCCCGAAATAACGTTGCGCCAGGGCTTTTACGTCGTCGGGCTGTACATCGCCGACTACCACCAATGTGGCGTTGTTCGGCACGTACCAGGCTTCGTACCAATGACGCAGCTCTTCAACCTTCATCCGGTCCAGGTCTGCCATCCAGCCGATGGTCGGCGTGTGGTAACCGCTGGCGGGGTAGGCCATGGCCTGGAAGCGCTCATAGGCTTTGGCGCTGGGCTTGTCGTCAGTGCGCAGGCGGCGTTCTTCCTTGATGACTTCAATTTCGCGGCTGAATTCTTCAGGGGGCAGAAGCAGGCTGGCCATGCGATCGGCTTCCAGCTCGAAGGCTACTCCCAGGCGATCACGGGCCAACACCTGGTAATACGCGGTGTAATCGTCGCTGGTGAACGCGTTTTCTTCAGCGCCCAGATCACGCAGAATCAGCGAGGCCTGGCCCGGCCCCACGTTTTTGCTGCCTTTGAACATCATGTGTTCGAGGGCGTGGGACAAACCGGTCTGGCCAGGGGTTTCATAGCTGGAGCCGACTTTGTACCAGACTTGCGAAACCACCACGGGCGCGCGATGGTCTTCGCGGACGATGATTTTCAGGCCATTGTCCAGGGTGAATTCGTGAGTAGGTTGCGGGTCTGCAGCCAATGCTGACAGTGGCAGACACACTGTGCTGAGCAGCAGGCCTGCGGCGCGGCGGGCTAGAGCATTCATTCGTTTTGAACCTGTTAGGCGGCCTGCTTGAACTTAGCGTCGGCGGGCGCGGGGGGGTTAGGATACGGGTCCGTGTGGCCGGCGGCCACGGCTAGAACTGTTACGTGAACTATTGGTTCTGGTCTGGCACGGTTGAAACGGGTTGAAATGACGTTTTTGTACCGGTGAACGCCTACAATTTCGGGGCCGCGGGTGAACAAGCCGGGTCAAAAGCAGTCTGTTTTGCATTGACAGAATTTTCCTGAGGCGCCGCTTTGGCGCGTCGCTACCTTGAGATAGCCGTCCTCCATGTTTGGTTCCAACGACGACAAGAAGACCCCAGCTCCGGCTGCAGAGAAAAAAGGCCTGTTCGGATGGCTGCGCAAGAAGCCGCAGGAAACCGTTGCCGAGCAGCCACAAATCCTACCCACAGTAGCGCCTGAGGTGGTCATCGACCATGCGTCGGTCGCTGTTGAGCCACAACGCGCGCCGCAATCGGCTCCAGAGTCTCAGCCTTGGCTGATATTACCGGTGGCCGAAGAGTCCGTGGCGCTGATCGATGAGCTTGAGCCTCACGTGACGCCGCCGATTCCGGTGCACAGCGTGCCGGTTGTGCCGCCGATGCCTGCCGAGCTGGCGCCTGTGGTCGTACCTGATCAGGCTGTTGTGGTTGCGCCGGTGGTTGTTCCTGAACGGATTACCCCTGAGCCGATTGTCGCGCCAGCGCCTGTTCCTGTTGTAGTACCTGTACCCCAGCCGGTCGCGCGAGTGGCTGAAGTTGCTCCTGCTCCCGTGCCCGCTCCGGTCACCCCGGCAGCGGCAGAAGCCAGTAAAGCCGGCTTTTTCGCTCGTCTCAAGCAAGGCTTGTCGAAAACCAGCGCCAGTCTGGGCGAGGGCATGGCCAGTCTGTTCCTCGGCAAGAAGCTGATCGACGATGACCTGCTCGAAGAGATCGAAACCCGGCTGCTGACCGCCGATGTGGGCGTCGACGCGACCTCGGTGATTATTCAAAGCCTGACCCAGAAGGTCGCGCGCAAGCAACTGACCGACAGCGACGCACTCTATAAGTCGTTGCAGGCTGAACTGACGGCCTTGCTCAAGCCCGTCGAGAAGCCATTGGTCATCACTGGGCAGAACAAGCCGTTCGTGATTCTGGTGGTGGGCGTCAATGGCGCAGGCAAAACCACGACCATCGGCAAGCTGGCGAAGAAGCTCCAGCTCGAAGGTAAAAAAGTCATGCTCGCCGCAGGCGACACCTTCCGCGCGGCGGCGGTGGAGCAGTTACAGGTCTGGGGTGAGCGCAATCACATTCCGGTCATCGCCCAGCACACCGGCGCGGATTCGGCTTCGGTGATCTTTGATGCGGTGCAGGCGGCCAAGGCTCGCGGCATTGATGTGCTGATCGCGGACACCGCGGGTCGGCTCCACACCAAAGACAACCTGATGGAAGAACTGAAAAAAGTTCGCCGGGTTATCAGCAAGCTCGACGCCGATGCGCCGCATGAAGTGTTATTGGTGCTGGACGCTGGCACCGGGCAGAACGCGATCAATCAGGCTAAACAGTTCAATCAGACCGTGACCTTGACCGGTCTGGCCCTGACCAAACTCGACGGTACCGCTAAAGGCGGCGTGATCTTCGCCCTGGCCAAGCAGTTTGGCCTGCCGATTCGGTATATCGGCGTGGGTGAAGGCATCGACGATTTGCGTACCTTTGAAGCTGAACCCTTTGTTCAAGCTCTGTTCGCCGAGCGGGAGCGCACATGATTCGTTTCGAACAGGTCGGTAAACGCTATCCGAACGGACACGTCGGCTTGCATGAGCTGAGCTTTCGAGTGCGTCGTGGCGAGTTTTTGTTTGTTACCGGCCATTCTGGCGCCGGTAAAAGTACCCTGTTGCGCTTGCTCCTGGCCATGGAGCGCCCGACCACCGGCAAATTGTTGCTGGCCGGTCAGGATCTGGGCCAGATCAGCACCTCGCAAATCCCGTTCCTGCGTCGTCAGATAGGCGTAGTGTTCCAGAATCACCAGCTACTGTTCGACCGCACGGTGTTCAACAACATCGCCTTGCCACTGCAGATTCTTGGGTTGTCCAAGGCGGAAATCACCAAGCGCGTCGACTCGGCCCTGGAGCGCGTGGCGCTCTCGGACAAAACCGATCTGTACCCCGGTGACTTATCCACAGGCCAACAACAGCGGGTCGGCATCGCTCGGGCCATCGTCCACCGTCCGGCGTTACTGCTGGCGGATGAACCGACCGGTAACCTGGACCCACGTCTGGCAGCGGAAATCATGGGTGTATTCGAAGACATCAATCGTTTAGGCACCAGTGTGCTGATCGCCAGCCATGACCTGGCGTTGATTGCGCGCATGCGCCATCGCATGCTGACGCTCCAGCGTGGCCGCTTGATCGGCGACGGGGAGGCCGTATGAGCGCCACACGCAGCCCTAAAGTGTCGGAGCGCGTCGCCCCCAAGGCGGCCGAACCGCAACCGCAGAAAAAGAAAAAGCCTCGTGACGACGATGACGGTCCGGACTTCGGCACCTTGCTGCATGCCTGGCTGGAAGCACACCGCTCCAGCGTGCTCGACAGCGTGCGCCGTTTGGGCAAACAGCCGATTGGCAGCTTCTTTACCTGCCTGGTAATGGCCATCGCCTTGAGCCTGCCCATGGGCTTGTCGCTGCTGTTGAACAACGTCGAGCGTTTAGGCGGTTCGTGGCAGCGTGCAGCGCAGATTTCGCTTTACCTGGAGCTGGACGCCAGTGCCAGTGAGGGCAGCGCCCTGCGCGAGCAGATCCAGCGGATGCCCGGCGTGGCGGAGGCCGAATACATCAGCAAGGATCAGGCGCTGGTTGAGTTTCAGCAGCAATCCGGGCTGGGCGAAGCGTTGAAGGAATTGCCACAGAACCCGCTTCCGGGCGTTGTGCTGGTGACGCCGAATGAAGTCGATAAACCCGCTTTGGAAGCGCTGCGCACGCGTTTGGCAGAGCTGCCGAAGGTGCAGCAGGCTCAGCTCGATCTGGTATGGGTCGAACGTCTGGCGGCGATTCTCAAACTGGGCGACCGGTTTGTTTTTGGTCTGACCGTCTTGCTGGTGCTCGCGCTGCTGCTGGTAATTGGTAACACGATACGTCTGCACATCGAGAACCGCCGCGTCGAGATCGAAGTGATCAAACTGGTCGGCGGCACTGACGCCTACGTGCGACGGCCTTTTCTGTATATGGGCGCACTGTATGGCCTGGGGGCCGGTTTTCTGTCCTGGGGTGTGCTCGCTTTTGGTCTAGACTGGCTCAACGATGCCGTGGTTGGGTTGGCGGGTCTGTACGGGAGCGACTTCTCTTTGGCGGGTGTGCCGCTGGCTGATGGCTTTTCGCTCTTGCTTGGAGCGGTATTGTTAGGGTATATCGGTGCTTGGATTGCAGTAGCACGCCACTTGAGAGAGCTGGCGCCTCGTTAGAATTAATTTTTAATATTGACGCTTTCAGCGGTTTAGGGAACTTGTCTATTGGTTCCCGGTCAATTTCGCAGTGCTGAACTGCACGAGTTATGTGAGTCGGAGGTTTTTTTCGTATGACCACTTCTTTGCAACCTGTTTATGCATTAGCGGCCCCAGGCGCAAACCTGGAGGCCTACGTGCACACGGTCAACAGCATTCCCTTGCTGACGCCCGAGCAGGAGCGTGAACTGGCCGAGAGTCTCTATTATGAGCAGGATCTAGGGGCGGCTCGGCAGATGGTGCTCGCCCACCTGCGTTTTGTGGTGCATATCGCACGCAGTTATTCCGGTTATGGCCTGGCACAGGCTGACCTGATCCAGGAAGGCAACGTTGGCCTGATGAAGGCCGTCAAGCGCTTCAACCCGGAAATGGGTGTGCGCCTGGTGTCGTTCGCCGTGCACTGGATCAAAGCTGAAATTCATGAATTCATTCTGCGCAACTGGCGCATCGTCAAAGTCGCCACGACCAAGGCGCAGCGCAAGCTGTTCTTCAATCTGCGCAGCCAGAAAAAACGTCTGGCCTGGCTGAACAATGAAGAAGTCCATCGCGTGGCGGAAAGCCTTGGCGTAGAGCCGCGCGAAGTACGCGAAATGGAAAGCCGCCTGACCGGCCACGACATGGCATTCGATCCGGCTGCCGAAGCGGACGACGACAGCGCGTTCCAGTCGCCTGCCAATTATCTGGAAGACCACCGTTACGACCCGGCACGGCAGTTGGAAGATTCCGACTGGACCGATAACTCCACCGCCAATCTGCACCAGGCGCTGGACGTGCTCGATGATCGTAGCCGTGACATTCTTTATCAGCGCTGGTTGTCTGAAGAGAAGGCCACGCTGCATGACCTGGCGCAGAAGTACAACGTCTCCGCCGAGCGTATTCGTCAGCTTGAAAAAAGCGCGATGAACAAGCTGAAACTGTCGATCGCCGCGTAAACAGCTGCTCGACACACAAAAACGCCCCGACCATGTGATCGGGGCGTTTTTTGTTGTGTCAGATAAGCCGCGAAGGCGTCAGTCCGGATATCAATGATTCTGAATCAAAACTTCCGGCTGTGGTTCAACCCCACCAGATACTCATCCCCGCCCAACTGACGCATCTGCTGGCGAATCCAGCCGGCACGGCGCGCCACGTAGCTGCTGGGGTGGCTGGCACTCCACTGGCGGGGATTGGGCAGCACGGCGGCGAGGTAGCTGGCCTGTTGCATCGACAGCCCGCCAGCGCTCACACCGAAGTGATGCCGCGCAGCCGCTTCGGCGCCAAACACGCCGTCGTCCCACTCGACGCTGTTGAGGTAAACCTCAAGAATCCGCTGCTTGGACCAGAACACCTCGATCAACCCGGTGAACCAGGCCTCCAGCCCTTTGCGCAGCCAGCTACGGCCCGACCACAGGAACAGGTTCTTCGATACCTGCTGGCTCAGCGTACTGGCGCCGCGTACCGAGCCGCCGAGTTCGTTATGGGCCAGCGCCGCCTGAATCGCATCGACATCGAAACCCCAGTGCTCGGCGAATTTCTGGTCTTCACCCGCGATCACCGCCACTTTCAGATCGTTGGAGATTTTGTCCCAGGGCTGCCAGGTGCGTTGCAGGTCGATAGGCTGGCCGTCGGTCCAGGATTCGATCTTGCGCTCGACCATCAGCGCGGTGCCGGGTGGCGGCACCCAACGAAAGACCAATACCAGCACAACGCTGGCCGCTGCGAACCAGAACAGGGCTTTGACGACACGGTTGAAGAGGAAACGCAGCATAAGAGATGGCTTGGCCGGAGCAGTTGAGCGGGCCATTATACAGACCCTGTGCAATCGAATGATCGTTGACTGGAGTTTGAGATGTTTCGTGGCTTCTTGATGCTTGCTGCCTTTTTCGGTTTTACCGGCGTAGCCCTTGGCGCGTTTGCCGCTCACGGCCTGAAAGACCGCCTGAGCGCGGAGTATCTGGCGATTTTCCATACAGGCGTGATGTACCAGTTGGTCCACACCTTGGCCTTATTGGCCGTTGCATTGCTTGCCGTGCAGATCCCTGGCCGTTTGATGACGTGGGCGGGCATCTCGTTTGTCGTTGGTATTGTATTGTTCTCCGGCAGCCTGTACCTGTTGACCCTGACGGGTGTCACCCGGCTTGGGATCATTACCCCGTTTGGTGGGCTGGCCTTCCTGGCGGGCTGGCTGTTGCTGGGCGTGGCAGCATGGCGCCTGGGCACGGTCTGACGTATTACGAGCCTGCCCCTTGGGCTCCACTTGAGACGAATGGCGTGGCTTTGCCTTGGTCATACGTAATGATCGGGCTAGAATGCTGGCCCTTAAAATGATGGCTGCTTATCGCATGCACATTCAGTTGAACGGTGAATCCTTTGAACTGCCCGACGGTGAAACCGTCGCGGCGTTGCTTATCCGTCTGGACCTGACCGGGCGTCGAGTGGCGGTCGAGCTCAACCTGGATATTGTCCCGCGCAGCCAGCACGTCTCCACGGCCCTGCGCGAAGGCGATCAGGTTGAAGTGGTGCACGCCATCGGTGGCGGCTAGGCCGCTTCAGTCGATCTGGCGGGTCGTCAGTCTTTCGATTCAAATCTGCAAGAACCTCAACCTTAAAGAGGATTTCCGATGAGCAACGTTCGCACCGACAAGCCTTTCACTCTGGCCGGTCGTACTTTCCAGTCGCGCCTGCTGGTTGGCACGGGCAAGTACCCGGACATGGAGTCCACGCGCCTGGCCATTGAAGCCTCGGGTGCCGAGATTGTCACCGTCGCCGTGCGTCGGACCAACCTTGGGCAGAACCCGGGTGAGCCGAACCTGCTCGACATCCTGCCGCCGGATCGTTACACCATCCTGCCAAACACCGCCGGTTGCTTCGATGCCATCGAAGCCGTGCGCACCTGCCGCCTGGCCCGTGAGCTGCTCGACGGTAAAAACCTGGTCAAGCTGGAAGTCCTGGCCGACCAGAAAACCCTGTTCCCTAACGTGATCGAAACCCTCAAGGCCGCCGAAATTCTGGTCAAAGATGGTTTCGACGTGATGGTCTACACCAGCGATGACCCGATTATTGCGCGCCAACTGGCGGAAATCGGCTGCATCGCGGTCATGCCGCTGGCAGGTCTGATCGGCACCGGTCTGGGTATCTGCAATCCCTACAACCTGCAGATCATCCTCGAAGAAGCCAAAGTGCCGGTTCTGGTCGATGCGGGCGTCGGTACGGCTTCCGATGCCACCATTGCCATGGAACTGGGCTGTGAGGCGGTGCTGATGAACTCGGCCATCGCCCACGCGCAAAATCCGGTGATGATGGCCGAAGCCATGAAGCACGCGATTGTTGCCGGTCGTCTGGCGTACCTCGCTGGCCGTATGCCAAAGAAACTCTATGCCAGCGCCTCCTCGCCGCTGGATGGTCTGATCAAGTAAGAGCCCGTTGATGACTGATTCGCACGTTTCCAACCAAGAGCCGTCTGTTCCCGAACAGGGCGAAGAGCGCCAACACCGTCGCATCAAGAGTTTCGTGATGCGCGCCGGACGTATGACCGAAGGCCAGCAACGCGGCCTCGATCAGGGCCGGCCGCTGTTCGTCCTGCCGCTGGCAGATGCGCCCGTGGACTTTGATCAGGTATTCGGTCGCTCTGCGCCACGTACCCTGGAAATCGGCTTCGGCATGGGCCATTCGCTGCTGGAAATGGCGGCGGCCTCGCCCGAGCACGATTTCATTGGCGTCGAAGTGCATTACCCGGGTGTCGGCGCGCTGCTGAATGGCGTGCTGACCCAGGGGCTGACCAATGTGCGCGTCTACGATTGCGATGCCATCGAAGTGCTCAACCGTTGCATCGCCGACAACAGCCTCGACCGCTTGATGCTGTTCTTCCCGGACCCGTGGCACAAAAGTCGTCACCACAAACGCCGCATCGTTCAGCCAGAGTTCGCCGAGTTGGTGCGCAGCAAGCTCAAGGTAGGCGGCATTCTGCACATGGCCACCGACTGGGAACCCTATGCCGAGTACATGCTGGAAGTGATGAACGTCGCGCCGGGCTATCGCAACCAGGCCGAAGACGGCAAATGCGTGCCTCGCCCAACCGAGCGGCCAATCACCAAGTTCGAACGTCGCGGTGAGCGACTCGGGCATGGTGTGTGGGATTTGAAGTTCGAGAAGCTGGCGTAAAACGTGTAGGCGCGCGCTTGCATCCTGAAGGTCGTGCCGACCTTATCGCGGGCAAGCGTGCTCCTACAGGTGTTCTTTAGCGGCGATCCGCTACAACCCCAATCAAGACCAACACCACCAGCAGCACGGGCGCAAGGCTGTAGTTGTTGAACTGGCTCAGCCCGCGGATAACCCACGGGGTGGCGTAGATCAGTGCCGCGCCGCTGCCGATTGTGCACAGCAGGGCCATGACCGGTATGCGCAACGCACCCGCCAGGCCACCGATACGACCTTCCAGCCAGCCTTTGATGTCGGCCCCAAACAACACCAATAGACAACCGACCAACGCCAGGGCGATTTCGGAAAGGTTGCTGCGGCTCCAGCGCGAGACGGTCGCGAGCAGGTCGAGTACAAAGTCCATGCAAAGTCCTTAGGTCAAAAAATAGTGCAGCAAGTCATTGAGGAACAATTGCCCTCGGGCGCTGGCGACCAGACGTGTCGGATCAGTGTCCAGAAGGCCGCGCTGTTCGGCCTGTTGCCGGGCGCTGGCCAGGGTGTCGAGGCTTAGACCGGTGCGCTCGCGAAATAGCTCCGCGTCGACGCCATTTGTCAGGCGCAGGGCATTCATCAGGAATTCGAAGGGCATGTCTTCGTTGCTGAGCAGCTTCTCGCCGGCCTTGAACGCCTTGTTCGGGTTCAGATAATCCTTGGGCAGGCGGGTTTTCCAGGTGCGCACGATGCGCCCGTCGGGATGGCTGAGCTTGCCATGCGCGCCGGCACCGATGCCGATGAAGTCGCCGAACCTCCAGTAATTGAGGTTATGCCGTGCAGGCCTGCCGGGTTGGGCGTAGGCCGACACTTCGTATTGCGCGTAACCGTGCTCTGCGAGCAACGCCTGTCCGGCCTCTTGAATGTCCCACAGGATGTCGTCCTCCGGCAGGGTTGGCGGCTGGTTCCAGAACACCGTGTTCGGTTCCAGCGTCAGTTGGTACCACGACAGATGCGTCGGCGCTAACGCGATGGCCTGGCGCAAATCACCCAGTGCGTCTTCCTGCGACTGATCCGGCAAACCGTGCATCAAGTCCAGGTTGAAGTTGTCAAAACCAGCCTGGCGCGCCATGTCGGCTGCACGAATCGCTTCGTCGCCATTGTGGATGCGACCCAGCGCCTTGAGCTTCTCTTCCTGGAAACTCTGAATGCCAATCGACAGCCGATTGATGCCAAGCCCGCGATACGCGCTGAATTTGGCTTGTTCAAACGTACCAGGGTTGGCTTCAAGGGTGATTTCGATGTCACTGGCAAAACGGATGCGCTGCTCCACGCCCTTGAGCAGACGCCCCAGCGCGTTGGCGCTGAACAGGCTGGGCGTGCCGCCGCCGAAGAAAATCGAGCTCAGCTCGCGGCCATGAACGTGCGGCAGGTCCTGATCAAGATCCGCCAGCAACGCGTCGACGTATTCCTGCTCGGGCAGGACCGGGCTGGCCGTGTGCGAGTTGAAGTCGCAATACGGGCATTTGCGCACGCACCACGGGATATGGATGTACAGCGCCAAGGGCGGCAGGTGCGGCAGGCCTGCCCTGGGGCTTTGGGTGGAAGGGGCGGCCGAGGAAAAACCGGTCTCACCCAGAAACAGCGGTTGTATAGGCGTGTCCGGTGTCATTGCAGGCTCAAGCGCTGACGCAGCAACGTCATGGCGCGGGCGCGGTGGCTGAGCTGGTTTTTTTCTACGGGGCTGAGCTCTGCGCTTGAACAATCGCGTTCGGGCACCCAGAACAACGGGTCGTAGCCGAAACCGTGTTCACCGCTTGCAGCGCTCAGGATGCGCCCGTGCCACAGGCCTTCGCAGATGATCGGCAGCGGATCGTCTGCGTGCCGCACCAGCGCCAGAACACAGACGAATTGCGCGCCACGCTGGTCGGCGGGTACATCTTTCAACGCCTCCAGCAGCTTGGCGTTGTTCGCCGCATCGCCCTGGCCATCGGCGTACCGAGCCGAATAAATGCCTGGCGCACCGCCAAGAAAGTCCACGGCCAGCCCGGAGTCGTCGGCCAGCGCCGGCAGTCCGGAAATCCGGGCGGCATTGCGCGCCTTGAGGATCGCGTTCTCGACGAATGACAGGCCGGTCTCTTCCGGCTCGACACGGCTGAACTCACCGATGGAGCGCAGGTGCACGGAGTCACCAAGCATGGCCTGGAGTTCTTTCAGCTTGCCAGCGTTATGGCTGGCCAGAACAAGTTGCGTGAACGTCATCATTCGCCTGGAAACAGTTCCTGGTTAAAGCTGAAGCTGTTGGTCGCGCCACCAGCCTGAACATTGATAGTAAAAGTAAGGGTTTCTTGCTGCACGATCGGGAATTGCGCGATGTAGTACACGGCGCCTTGATCGGTGATTTGCTTGAACGTCAGGGTGGTGCTGCGACCGGTCAGGTCTTTGACCGTGCCGGTGACGCTGGCTGCGCTGGGCTTGTCGGCCTTGAGCACGGCGATGTTCATGACGCCCTGATTCTTGCTGCGCACGAGGCCGGTGGCCTTGGCAATGTCAGGCTGCAGGAAGCTGGACGTGAAGGCACTGTAGTGCACCGTCACATCGCCAAATTTTTCCAGGCGTTCGGGCTTGGCGTAATCAGCGGCCATGGCCGGCAGGGCCAGGCATAGAGCACATAGGAACAGAGCTAAGCGACGCATGATCGTTCTCCTTGGGCAGTGGTTCAAATCGCGATCTGGTGATCTTGCAGGCCAGGGCTACTGACGCGGTAGATCCCGATCTCTCCTAACAGATTAGGCCATAGCTTGCTGGCCCAGCCATGTCGATGTTGTTGATCGACGGCCAGCCGGTTGATGACGCGCGCTTTGCGGCCACGGCACAGCTCTTCGAAGTCGCCGAACGTACAGAAGTGGATGTTCGGCGTGTTGTACCAGGTATACGGCAGAAAGTCGGACACCGGCATCCGGCCCTTGCTGGCCAAGTACCAACGGCAGCGCCAGTGACCGAAGTTGGGGAAGGTGATGATGCACTGACGACCGACCCGCAGCATCTCGTCGAGAATCCGGTCGGGGTAGTGCACGGCTTGCAGGGCCTGGGTCATGACCACGACATCGAAGCTGTTGCTGGCGAAATTGCCCAGGCCTTTGTCCAGATCCTGCTCAATGACGTTAACGCCCTTGGCGACGCAGTGAGCGATGTTGTCGGCGTCGTTTTCCAGGCCGTAACCCGTGACTTGCTTGTTATCGCGCAGCCAGGCCAGCAGTTCGCCATCGCCGCAACCGAGGTCGAGCACCCGGCTGCCGGCAGGGATCCAGTCTTGGATAATTTCCAGGTCGGCTCTCATGGTGTCCTCAGAGTGCAATTCGGTTCATGTAGCTGGTGAAGGCCTGCAAGTAGCGCGGGATCGGAATCAGA
Source organism: Pseudomonas sp. UMAB-08 (assembly GCF_900095225.1). Lineage (GTDB taxonomy): Bacteria > Pseudomonadota > Gammaproteobacteria > Pseudomonadales > Pseudomonadaceae > Aquipseudomonas. Next base: position 9,488 of record NZ_LT607422.1, on the reverse strand, counting down.
AAGGCGTCATGGCCTTGCGGAGCATCGATTTCCAGGTAGCAGACGTTCTTTTTCGCCGCCATCAACGCATCCACCAGCTCTCTCGAACGGGCCGGTGAGAAGCGCCAGTCGGTGGTGAAGGAGATCACGCAGAAATCAGCCTTGGCCCCGGCAAAGGTCAGTGCCAGGTTGTCGCCGTGATTGGCGGCCGGGTCGAAGTAGTCCAGTGCCTTGGTCATCAGCAGGTAGGTGTTGGCATCGAAGCGCCCGGAGAACTCTTCGCCCTGATAGCGCAGGTAGCTTTCAACCTGGAACTCGACGCTGTGGAAGTCGTAGTTGAGTTTTTCGCTCTTCAGGCCACGACCGAATTTCTCGCCCATGGAGTCATCGGACAGGTACGTGATGTGCCCGACCATGCGCGCCAGCATCAGGCCGCGCTTGGGGATCACACCGTATTCCTGGAAGTAACCGCCATGGAAGTCCGGGTCGGACAGGATGGCCTGCCGCGCCACTTCGTTGAAGGCGATGTTCTGCGCCGACAATTTGGGCGCCGATGCGATGGCCAGGCAGTGGCGGACGCGGTCCGGGTAGCTGATGGTCCACTGCAACGCCTGCATGCCGCCCAGGCTGCCACCGACCACGGCCGCCCATTGCTGGATGCCGAGGGTGTCGGCCAGGCGTGCCTGACTGTTGACCCAGTCTTCCACGGTCAATACCGGGAAATCGGCGCCGAAAGGCTTGCCAGTCTCGGGATTGATGCTGCTGGGGCCAGTCGAGCCATTGCAGCCGCCAAGGTTGTTCAGGCTGACGACAAAGAATGTGTTGGTGTCGATAGGCTTGCCGGGGCCGATGCAGCTGTCCCACCAGCCGGGCTTGCGCTCATCGACGCTATGGAAGCCGGCCGCATGATGGTGCCCGGAGAGTGCATGGCAGATCAGCACGGCGTTGCTACGGGCAGCGTTGAGCTCGCCGTAGGTTTCGTAAATCAGGTCGTAGGCAGGCAGCGAACGACCGCAGGCCAACGCCAGCGGCTCGCTGAAATGCACCAGCTGCGGCGTGACCAGACCAACAGAATCGTGGGGAAAGACCGTGGGCATCGACCCTGCTCTCGCATAAATGAGGCGTAAGTCTAAAGACCGCGGCCTTTAGCAGCAAGCAAACACCGGACTTGCCGGTGCCTGCATATGGCGGAGTGAGGCTTAGATCAGCAGGCGCAGGGCTTCAGGCATATAGGTCATGGCGGCGAGGTTGTTGATCACCAGCATGTCCAGCAGCTTGAGTGCCATGAACGCCAGGATCGGCGAAATATCCAGACCGCCCAGGTTCGGCAGAATCTTGCGGAACGGCGCCAGAGCAGGCTCGCAGATCTGATTGACCAGTTCTGCGCCAGGGTTATGGCTGCCCGGTGCGACCCAGGACAGGATCACGCTGATGATCAGGGCGTAGAAGAAAATCTTCAGGAACAGTGAGGTGACCGCAATCAGCGACCAGACCAGCAGCAGCAGCGGGTTGTTTATGTACCCTACAGCCAGCAGAAAGATCAGGGCGAACAGCAAAAACTGCACGATGATTGCCAGAACCAGCGAGGACATGTCCAGTCCGAACATGCTCGGAATGATCCGCCGCAGTGGTTTGAGCAGCGGCTGGGTGGCGCGCACGGCGAACTGGCTCAGAGGGTTGTAGAAGTCTGCCCGAACCAGTTGCAGCACGAAGCGCAGCAGGATGATCAGCAGGTACAAGCTGCCGACGGTTTGCAGAACATAAATTGCAGCGGTGCTCAGTCCGATCATCGGTGTGCTCCTCAATGGCCTAAAAAGTTACTGGCCCAGCTGTTCGGCCATTTCTGCCGAACGATGCGCGGCAGCAGTGAGTGCTGTTTCGACCAGGGCTTCGAAGCCGCCAGCCTGGAAAGATTTGATAGCGGCTTCCGTGGTGCCCGCAGGGGAGGTTACACGGCGGCGCAGCTCGGCGGCATCAACATCGCTGCCAGTGGCCATCAGTGCAGCGCCCAAGGCGGTCTGCAGGGTCAGTTGGGCTGCGGTCTCGCGCGGCAGGCCGAGTTTTTCGCCTGCGGCGGTCATGGCTTCGATCAACAGGAAAAAATACGCCGGACCACTGCCGGACACTGCGGTGACCGCGTCCAGCTGCTTTTCATCGTCCAGCCACAGCACAATGCCGACGGCCGACAGGAGTTGCCCGGCCTGCTGGCGTTGTTCGCTGGAAACACGGGCGGTGGCGTACAGGCCGCTGACGCCCTGGCGCAGGAGTGCCGGGGTGTTGGGCATGCAGCGCACGATCGGGTGTTCGCCCAGCCAGGTGTTCATGCTGGCGCAGGTGATACCGGCGGCGATGGACACGACCAGTTGATTGGGCTTGAGGCTCGGGCGCAATGCTTCGCACACGGCCTTCATCATTTGTGGCTTTACCGCGATCAGCACGACGTCCGCGCCTTCGATGGCTTGGGCGTTGTCGGCGAACAGCTCAATGCCATGCTCGGCGGCGACTTTGGCGCGCTGCTCTGCGCCGGGATCGCTGGCACGAATCAGCGCCGCGTCCACGCCTTGGGCGCGCAACCCGCCGATCAGGCTGGTGGCCATGTTTCCGGCACCGATAAAGGCAATGCGAGTGTTGCTCATGACTGAGTTCCTGTTAGCAAAATGGATTTATGGCTGGCCGTAATCGCGGGCACCAAAAAGAGCCGTTCCGATTCGAACCCAGGTCGCGCCTTGTGCAATGGCGGCTTCCAGGTCGTGGCTCATGCCCATGGACAGTGTATCCAGCGGCAGGTGCAGGCTGTCTTGCAGGCGGCGTACCGTCGCAAAAGCAGCGTTTTGTTCGGCGCTGTCTTCGGTGGGTTCGGGAATAGCCATCAGCCCGCGCAACGTCAAACGCGGCAATGCGCTGATGGCGGCGGCCAAGGCGGGCAGGTCGTCCGGTGTGCAACCAGACTTGCTCGCTTCGCCACTGACGTTGACCTGAATGCAGATGTTGAGCGGCGGCAGCTCGGCGGGGCGTTGTTCTGACAGACGTTGAGCGATTTTCAAGCGATCCACAGAGTGCACCCAAGCAAAGTGCTCGGCGATAGCGCGAGTCTTGTTTGACTGAATGGGGCCGATGAAATGCCAACACAAGGGCAGGTCAGCTAATTCAAGCTGTTTGCTCAAGGCTTCCTGCAAGTAGTTTTCGCCAAAGTCACGCAGTCCGGCGGCGAACGCCTCGCGCAAGGCAGCGGCAGGTTTGGTCTTGCTTACGGCCAGCAAGCCGATGGTCGATGGGTCGCGTTGCGCCGCAAGGGCTGCTGCGCGAATTCGCTCATCAACTTGGGAAACGTTGTCTGCTATCGTGGACATTGATTTGCGCCAGCAGGGCTAAAGTCTGCGGCATTCTATGTGATTGGGGAGCCCTATGGATATTACCGAGCTGCTGGCTTTCAGTGCCAAGCAGGGCGCGTCGGACTTGCATCTCTCCGCCGGGCTGCCACCGATGATTCGAGTCGATGGCGATGTACGGCGGATCAACCTGCCAGCACTGGACCATAAACAGGTTCAGGAACTGATCTACGACATCATGAACGACAAGCAGCGCAAGGACTTCGAGGAGTTTTTGGAGACTGACTTTTCCTTCGAAGTGCCCGGTATTGCGCGGTTCCGGGTGAACGCCTTCAACCAGAACCGGGGTGCCGGTGCGGTATTTCGGACCATTCCGTCTAAAGTCCTGACCATGGACGATCTCGGCATGGGAGAAGTGTTTCGCAAAATTACCGACGTGCCGCGCGGTCTGGTATTGGTCACCGGCCCAACCGGTTCAGGGAAGTCCACCACCCTGGCGGCGATGATCGATTACCTGAACAGCAACAAGCATCACCACATTCTGACGATTGAAGACCCGATCGAGTTCGTCCACGAGTCGAAGAAGTGCCTGGTCAACCAGCGTGAAGTCCATCGCGACACACTGGGTTTCGCCGAGGCCTTGCGTTCGGCCCTGCGGGAAGACCCGGACATCATTCTGGTGGGTGAAATGCGTGACCTTGAAACCATCCGCCTGGCGCTGACCGCTGCTGAGACCGGGCATTTGGTGTTCGGCACGCTGCACACCACGTCGGCTGCGAAAACCATCGACCGGGTTGTCGATGTGTTCCCTGCGCAAGAGAAATCGATGGTGCGCTCGATGCTGTCCGAGTCGTTGCAGGCCGTTATTTCGCAAACGCTGGTCAAGAAAGTCGGTGGCGGGCGGGTCGCCGCACACGAAATCATGATCGGTACACCGGCGATCCGTAACCTTATTCGCGAGGACAAGGTCGCGCAGATGTACTCATCGATCCAGACGGGTGGTTCGTTGGGCATGCAGACGCTGGACATGAGCTTGAAAGAGCTGGTGAGCAAAGGCCTGATCACCCGCGAAGGTGCTCGAGAGAAGGCCAAGACACCAGATAACTTCTAAGCGCGAGGTATTTGCGGGGGAGGGAAGGATGCGCCGAAGGACACTCCGGCGCATTGCCTGCGCTAATGCAGGCTATACCGTCAACGCTGAGAGATGCGCAGGACGGGATCGTTCTTTGGCAGAACCCGCTTGGCGAGCACGTAGTGGTCGTCCCAATAAGGCTTCTTCAGGGTGTCGATAGACACTGCTTTACCGCGGCGCGGGGCATGGATAAAGCGGTCATTGCCCAGGTAAATGGCAACATGATTGACCTTGCTGCTCTTTATCGTGAAGAACAGCAAATCGCCCGGCTTCAGATCCTTGCGTTCAACTTTCTGCCCGTGACCTGCGGCCATGGCATTCGAGGTGCGCGGTAAATCGGCTTCGTTCACGTCGCGGAAGGCGTATTTGACCAGCCCGCTGCAATCGAACCCTTTACTTGGGCTGCTACCGCCCCAACGATAAGGAGTACCCAGCACATTAACTGCACGGCTCAATACGGCGCTGCTCTGCTTGACTGGCATTTGTGCGACGGTGCCGGTTTTGCCTTTGTTCTTGGTTTTGGCTGCGGTTTTGCTCAGGGATTTTTCGTGAGCGGGACGGTGACTTGTCCGGGTTGGAGCTTTTGGTTCGATAGAAGCGGTGGCTGCGGTGAAAGCGGGTGTTGGTGAAGAATGGGATTTTGCGGTGAAACCGTTGAAGCTTGGCGGTAACTGTTGCTCACGGTTGGTGGCGTGGGCGGCCAGCGGCATAAGTAGGCAAATAGTTAGCCATGTCTTGAAAATTGGACGCATTAGGCAGGGCTCTTATTGGTCAGCGCGCAACTTTATAACAGCTTTTTGCGTCGTTCTGACCCCGCTGGTCGAAACAAATGCGGAACGAATGTGCCCATTATTGCGGTAATGTGTCACATGGATTTTGGCAAAGCCCTTAATTACAAGGGCTTGCGCCAGGCTTTTAAGGTTTTTGCCATACGTCGGAGCGCCACATTAAAGTCACAAAATTTACGGATATTTTTTTCTATCAGCTTAAAAGAGGCAGTGAATGAACAGCTATCGTCAGGACGTCCAACCTCAGGACACCCACAGCAAAATTCTCGGCTATCTGCTATGGATTGTCGGTTTTACCGGATCGCATCGCTTTTATTACGGCAAGCCAGTGACCGGTACGATCTGGTTTTTCACATTGGGTCTGCTGGGTATCGGTTGGCTGATCGACCTATTTTTGATCCCAAGCATGGATCGCGAGGCAGATTTGCGCTTCAACGCAGGTTCCATTGATTACAGCATCGCCTGGATCCTGCTGACATTTCTTGGCGTGTTCGGCGTGCACCGGATGTATCAAGGCAAATGGATCACCGGGATCATCTATCTATTCACCGGCGGATTTTTTCTGCTGGGCGTGTTGTATGACTTCTGGACGCTGAATGACCAGATTTCTGTTGAGAATGCGCGGCGGGGGTAAAGCCAGTAATGCTCCCATCAAGCTAGCTGTAACTGATAGAAATTTTCTACAGTCCGCGGAGCGACCACGCCTTACTCGTGCAACGTTGCATCGCTATCGAATGCCCGTACACATTTTATTATTTCCATTTCCTCCAAATAACGCCTTGATGCCCCCTAAACCGCCGTTCTCACGAACGGCGGTTTTTTTGCGGGTCAACATTTCAGACCTTTCCCGCAATACCGAACGGATTTGACCTACAGACGATAAAAAACCTTTCGCTGACTATGCCTTGGACAACTTTCCTTACAAAAGGCAGGGCAGCGGAATGCCGAAACTGACTCATCAGCCCGCCATGGGCTTTGAAATCCCCGCGTGTCTGCGCGACCTGAAACAACACGCAGACGCAGCAAGCCTCGACTACCTCGACATGATCATCAACGCCACGTTGCTTGATTATCCCTTGCTGCAACGGCTGGCCGAACTCGACCCGCCGCCCTTGCACACACTACTGCTTGAGGGCACGCCTGAACACGCACTGGCCGCACAAGGCCCTGTGCATGTTCGTGTGTTCTGGGCACATACGGCCCAGGTGAACTGGCTGGGCGCGTTTGTCAGGGCGTTCGAACGCCAGTCCCGCGTGCTGTCGCTGTTAAGCCCCTGGCCGTTCGACGCGTTGAGCGAGCACCTGCGTTATTACACCCAGGCGCATTGGGACAAAGGCGCCAAGAGCGGCATCCTGCGTTACTACGACAACCGGTTGTTCAAGCACATCAGTGGCGTGTTTATCGAAGACGCGGCTCGCGACTTTCATGCGCCCGTCATCAGTTGGCACTGGACCGACCGCGATCACAAAGCGCAGATCATCNCGATCACAAAGCGCAGATCATCGGTGGCGACTACCTCCCCTTTCACGAATTTACCCGCCCCAGTACGCCCTTGATGATGGACGCGTATCAGGTCGAGTCCGTGTGCATCTGGAGTGAAGCCGAGCAATGGGAGAAAACCCACGGTCTGTCGAAACGAAACTACCGGGTCGGCAAGGAACAACGGGTATCCCTGCTGTATTTGGGGCACCTCGCCGCCAGTGACCTCCACCTTGAGGGCGAGGAGCACCGGGCATTTATGATCGAGTGGCTGGCCCAACACTTGCCCGAAGACCTGCCGCAGAACGGCGGCTTGGCATGAGGCGTCCGCTCGCGCTTTGCCTGCTGACCTGCCTTGCGCTGCAAGCCTGCAGCCAATCCCTGCCCGACCGATTGGGTGCGCCTATCGAGGGGTACAGCCATACCTCGGCGGCGATCAATTACTTCATGGTCAACGGCAACGGCGGCCCGAACATCGGGCCTTACGGCGGGGGCGGCAAGCAGAACTGCTGCGTGAGCATGCCGCGCCAGTGGCATCCCGGCCTGACCGTGGTGGTGGAGTGGGAGAAGGATCCGACGCCGCACGCCTACGGCAAATGGCCTGAACCCCCGTTTACTGATGCGTGGCGCGCGCGAATGAAGAAAGAGAAGCTCAACAACACCCGCCATCGCGCCGTCGTGGAGGTGGCGCCGTATGAGCACCTCGGGTTGGTCAATGTGCATTTTCTGCCTTGCGATCAAGTCAAGGTCGCCGCCAGTCCCAGCTACCACGGGCGCCCCAATCACCCCTACAACTACCCCCTCAAAATGGAAGTCCCTGCCGTATGTCCCGCCCCCTAAAACCTGGCACCCCACGCCGAAGGCCAGCGCTTTGGGCGGCGGCTGCGCTCGCCTGCCTTGCGCTGCAAGCCTGCAGCAAATCACTGCCCGAGCGCCTCGGTATTCCCATCGAGGGGTACAGCCATACCTCGGCGGCGATCAATTACTTCATCGTCAACGGCGGCGGCGGGCCGAACATCGGCCCTTACGGCGGGGGCGGCAGCCAGAACTGCTGCGTGAGCATGCCGCGCCAGTGGCATCCCGGCCTGACCGTGGTGGTGGAGTGGGAGAAGGATCCGAAACCACACGATTACGGCAATTGGCCTGAGCGCCCGTTCAGCGATGCTTGGAACAAGCGAATGCAGGAACACGAGTCTAAAAACACCCGGCATCGCGCCATCGTGGAGGTGGCACCGTATGAAAAGCTGGGTGCAATCACGGCGCATTTCCTGCCCTGCGACCAGGTAAAGATCTCTGCGGGCCCTACCTATCTGGGCATGGCTGATCACCCCTACAACTACCCCCTCAAAATGGAAGTCCCTGCCAAATGTCCATTACCTTGAATTCAGGCTCGCAACGGCCGGCCCCGGCGCCTTTAACGCCGACCCCGCCGTTCCCCAAAGAGGGGCTGCTGCCGCGCACGTCCGAGGATGTGGCGCTTAACTACCGCACACAGTATCGGCCCAAGCTGCTGGCGGCCTATGCGGCTAAACGGGCCGCCAAGGCGGCGGGTGAAACGTATGCCGGTGCGCCGTGCATCAATGTGCTGAACATCACCCTGTGCTTCGACGGCACCAACAACCACGAGCCCTCGGACAAACTCGGTCAACCCCCGAGCACCAGCAACGTCGCGCGGCTTTACCACGCCAGCGTCGGTGCCGACTCAGGCACAGAGCAGAGCCGGGCGAACCAGATGGGTTTCTATCGTTATTACATGCAAGGGGTAGGCACCGAGTTCAAGGAAATCGGCGAGTTCGAACCACAAGACCTGGGGCTGATTGGCGCGGTCGGCGGCGAGAACCGGATCAATTGGGGCATTACGCGCCTGCTGGATGCGGTGGGCCGGGCTTGCGGCGAGCCGTATCTGGATCCTGGCGTTGCCTACGAGTTGGTGCAAAAAATGGGCACCTCGTTCACTGAAGAGATGCTCGGCGCGACGTTGCTCAAGAGTGGTGACAGCCGTCGGCGCGAGGCCTTACAGGCGCCGTTGCTGGCCCTGCAAAAAAAGGTCGACTTCGTGCATGTGCGCAAGACCAAACCGCGGATCATCGGCCTGCGCCTGTACGTGTACGGCTTTTCCCGGGGCGCTGCCGAAGCCCGGGCCTTTGCCACCTGGCTGGAGAGCCTGACCCAAGTCGAAATCGAGGGTGAAACCTGTTACCTGTTTGCCGGCCTGCCGATCTGCATTGCCTTCCTGGGCCTGTTCGACACCGTGGCCTCCACCGGCATGGCCTACGCGATGCCGTTCGCCGAGGGCCATATGGGGTGGGCCGATGACTCCATGCGCCTGTCGGACATCGGAGATGTTTCTGGAGCGCTGCGTGCATCTGGTCGCCGCCCATGAGCAACGCACCTGTTTCCCGGTGGACTCGATCCGGCGCAAGAACGACCCCGATGACCCGAGTTGCCCTTCGACCTACCGCACTAACACGGTCGAATACCTCTACCCCGGCATGCACTCCGATGTCGGTGGTGGGTATCCGCCGGGTGATCAGGGCAAGTCGCTGGGTGGCCCTCAGGATGTTATGTCGCAACTTCCGTTGCAGCATATGTACGCCGAAGCCTACGCAGTCGGCGCTCCGTTGCAGGCACCCTCGATTGCACTCAGTGACGAACAGAGACAGGACGAGCCATGGCTGGAGATGGACGCTAAAACATTCAAAGCCTTTGCTGTCTCCGAAACCCTCACCCTCCGCTTCAACACCTGGCTCGCCCACCACAAAACCGGCCCGCTGGAAGGCG
>NZ_LT607421.1:211054-251881 GCF_900095225.1 Pseudomonas sp. UMAB-08 | reverse complement strand
GTGAGAGTAGGTCATCGTCAAGATTAAATTCCGAAACCCCTGTCTGCTTATGCAGACAGGGGTTTTGTTTATGCGCTTGATAAACATTTTTCGTTTCTAGGCATTAGCGGGCCGGGTGGCTATTATGCGTGCCTCATTGTTAGGCGATATCCGCATGCTGACGTTATTGAAGCTTCTCAAGGATGGCAATTTTCATTCGGGGCAAGCCCTGGGCCATGCTCTTGGAGTCAGTCGTAGTGCTGTATGGAAGCAGCTGCAGCAGCTTGAAGCGGAGTTGAGTCTTGAGATCCATAAAGTAAGAGGTCGAGGCTACCGCCTGGCCGATCCGATATCTCTACTGGACCGGGATGAAATCTCAATCGCGGGCTCTTCTCCTGCGTGGCCAATCCTGACCTTCGACTCAATCGACTCAACCAATGCAGAGGCTCTGCGCGCAATTGAGCGCGGCCATGAGATGCCTGTGCTTGTACTCGCTGAGCGGCAAACTGCCGGTAGAGGGCGGCGCGGGCGTAAATGGGTAAGCCCATTTGCGGAGAATATCTACTACAGCCTGGTCTTGAGGGTTGAGGGCGGTATGCGCCAGCTTGAAGGCTTGAGCCTGCTTGTTGGGCTGGCGGTGATGCAGACCCTCCGTGGAGTAGGTGTCGAGAATGCCGGCCTGAAATGGCCGAACGATATCCTGGTCGGGCAGCGTAAAATTGCCGGCGTTCTATTAGAGTTGGTTGGAGATCCGGCTGATGTCTGTAACGTTGTAATAGGTATAGGCATCAACGTGAATATGCAGGCGGCGTCCGAAGTCGACCAGCTTTGGACTTCTGTTCGACTTGAAACCGGCGTCTTGTCAGATCGTAATGACTTGATCGCACGGCTGAATCGCACACTTGAGCGCTATTTAAGTATTCATCAGCAAAGTGGATTCCCCGCTTTTCAGGCTGAGTGGGAGCGGGGTCACTTGTGGCAAGGGCGAGCCGTGACGCTACTCGCGGGAGCCGGTAGCGTTGAAGGTGTCGTTTTGGGGGTTGATGCGCAAGGTGCACTGCGCCTGAAGGTGGGTGCGGAGGAGAAAATTTTTAGTGGTGGCGAGCTTAGTTTGAGGCTGCGTGATGATTCTTGAGCTTGATTGCGGTAATAGCTTCATCAAATGGCGGGTAACCCACGAGGATGCTCTGTCGGTAGTCGTGGGAGGTATTGTCGATTGTGATGAGGCGCTGCTACAGGCTCTTCATCAGGTACCTGGTCTGCGTTTGGCTCGCTGTAGATTGGTAAGCGTGCGTAGCAGCGAGGAAACTGCTCAGTTGGTCGCTGTTCTGGTCAAAGCCTTTTCTATAGATGTCATGTATGCAGCTCCTGCAAGGCACATGGCTGGTGTAACAAATGGTTATGACGAATATGAGCTTTTAGGTCTGGATCGGTGGCTTGCCATCGTGGGTGCGTATCATCTGGCGCGTGGCGCGTGCTTGGTGCTGGATCTGGGCACTGCTATCACGTCAGATTTTGTTGCGCCCGATGGGCAACACCTGGGAGGTTTTATCTGTCCGGGTATGCCCTTGATGCGCAATCAGCTGCGTACACATACACGACGGATACGCTACGACGATGCTGCTGCAGAGCGCGCACTGATCAGCTTCGCCCCGGGGCGTTCGACAGCTGAGGCGGTGGAGCGTGGGTGTTCGCTGATGGCGCGTGGTTTTGTACTTACTCAATTGAGTATGGCTCGCGACCATTGGAAGGACGATTTCACCGTTTTTGTTACGGGCGGCGACGCAGATTTGGTTGGGGAGATTTTGCCGGACGCGCGAATGATGCCTGATCTGGTTTTCGTGGGGCTGGCCCTGGCCTGTCCATTGCCTTGAGGTTGCTATGCGTTGGCTATTTCTTTTGCTGTTGATGCTTAATTCTTTCTATTACATATGGCATCAGCAGGAAGCTCCTCTGCGGGCCAAGGAAGTTATTTCCCTGTCGTTGTATCGAGGTTCGCAGCAGGATATTCATCTGCTGAGTGAGTCTGATGCGGCGCGGGAAAACCCTTCGGCTCCCCGTGAGGGGGAGGAGAAGTGCCTGTATCTGGGTGGTTTTGTTCGTCAGGAGGATGCGCGCCTGGTTGAGCAGCGGTTAACGAGCCTCGATATACAGGCGCAGTTTCAGCCTCTGGGTGCGGGTTCTACAGCTGCTTATTGGTTGAAGGTTGCCCCTTCGAGTCGGCGGCTTGTGGATGAAGGCCTGATTCGTGAGCTCACTCAGGACTTCTCGCAGCTAAAAAACAAAATAATGCCTTGTGAAGGCATTGCAACTGCGGATTAGTTTGCATAGAATGGCGCCCGCTTCGCAGCGTAGCGTTAATCGCGTCACCTGTAGAGTTGTTGTCAGCGGATGTAACCTCAGGTTTTTAATGAGAAAATAGTTGACAGAAGGGCAGCATGAGTTGAAAATGCTGCCTCGTTCAGGAGGGGTTCCCGAGCGGCCAAAGGGATCAGACTGTAAATCTGACGTCTACGACTTCGAAGGTTCGAATCCTTCCCCCTCCACCAAATTTAAGCGTTAGCAGCAAGCGCCGCGGGTATAGTTTAGCGGTAGAACCTCAGCCTTCCAAGCTGATGATGCGGGTTCGATTCCCGCTACCCGCTCCAGGTTTGCTGTTAGTGCAATGTGTTTCGCTCTTGTAGCTCAGTTGGTAGAGCACACCCTTGGTAAGGGTGAGGTCAGCAGTTCGAATCTGCTCAAGAGCTCCATTACCAAGGCAGATATGAAAATATCTGCCTTTGTTTTAAGCGGTCAAGATTCATTCTTCTATTGGAGATGGTGTCGATGGCTAAAGAAAAGTTCGAACGCAAGAAGCCGCACTTGAACGTTGGTACCATTGGTCACGTTGATCATGGAAAAACGACCTTGACTGCAGCTCTGACCAAAGTATGCGCTGAAGCATTCGGTGGTTCTGCTCGCGACTTCTCTCAAATCGACAATGCTCCTGAAGAAAGAGCGCGCGGCATTACAATTAACACGTCGCACGTTGAATATGATTCTGCGATCCGTCACTACGCTCACGTCGACTGTCCAGGTCACGCTGATTATGTGAAAAACATGATTACCGGTGCTGCACAGATGGATGGCGCGATCTTGGTGTGCTCTGCAGCTGATGGTCCTATGCCGCAGACTCGTGAACACATTTTGCTGTCTCGTCAGGTTGGGGTTCCATACATCGTTGTCTTCCTGAATAAGGCTGACATGGTCGACGATCAAGAGTTGCTTGAACTGGTCGAAATGGAAGTTCGTGATCTGCTGAGTGCGTACGGTTTTCCGGGGGATGAAACCCCGATCGTGATTGGTTCCGCCTTGATGGCGTTGAATGGTCAGGATGAAGGCGGAATGGGCACAACTGCCGTCCGTAAATTGGTTGATACTCTGGACAGTTATATTCCAGAGCCTGAGCGTGCAATCGACAAGCCATTCCTGATGCCGATCGAAGATGTTTTTTCGATCTCAGGTCGCGGTACGGTAGTAACGGGTCGGGTTGAGCGTGGCATCGTCAGGGTGCAGGAAGAGATCGAGATTATCGGTATCGTTCCCACCATAAAGACGACGTGTACGGGTGTTGAAATGTTTCGGAAGCTGCTCGATGAAGGTCGGGCGGGCGAGAACGTCGGAGTACTGTTGCGCGGCACCAAGCGTGATGATGTTCAGCGAGGTCAGGTTCTGGCCAAGCCGGGCTCTGTCAAGCCGCACACCAGGTTCGAAGGCGAAGTGTATATTCTGAGCAAGGAAGAGGGTGGTCGTCATACGCCATTCTTCAAAGGTTACCGTCCGCAGTTTTACTTCCGTACAACGGATGTGACCGGTAACTGTGAATTGCCAGAGGGCATTGAGATGGTAATGCCTGGTGACAACGTGAAAATGGTTGTCACCCTGATTCAACCGATTGCGATGGAAGATGGTCTTCGTTTCGCTATTCGTGAGGGCGGTCGTACCGTCGGCGCGGGTGTCGTGGCTAAAATCATCGAGTAAGTTGTTGAAAAACTCTTGTTGGGCCGGCATAATGGTCGGCCTAATTTTGCTTTTAGGTCAGTAGCTCAATTGGCAGAGCGACGGTCTCCAAAACCGTAGGTTGGGGGTTCGATTCCCTCCTGACCTGCCAGATTCACTCGGTGTTAATCTGGCTTTCTTTTCACAGGATCCTCGTAGATGACTCCCAAGGCTGAAGCCCAAGACTCTCGCTTTGACCTGCTTAAATGGCTCCTGGTAGCCGTTTTGGTGGTCGTAGGTGTTGTCGGCAATCAGTACTACTCAGCGGAACCGATCCTGTACCGCGTGCTTGTATTGCTTGCTATTGCTGCTGCTGCTGCGTTTGTTGGTTTGCAGACAGGAAAAGGTAAAGCTTTCTTCGTGTTGGCAAAGGAAGCTCGTACCGAGATTCGTAAAGTCGTTTGGCCTACTCGCCAAGAAACTACGCAGACCACATTGATTGTTGTGGCTGTTGTGTTGGTTATGGCGCTGCTGTTGTGGGGTTTAGATTCCCTGCTCGGTTGGCTTGTTTCTTTGATTGTCGGCTAAGGGTGTCCCGTGGCTAAGCGTTGGTACGTAGTGCATGCTTACTCCGGTTATGAGAAGCATGTCATGCGCTCTCTGCTTGAGCGTGTGAAGCTGGCTGGCATGGAAGAAGGCTTCGGCGAAATTCTGGTTCCCACTGAAGAAGTGGTTGAAATGCGTAATGGCCAGAAACGCAAAAGCGAGCGCAAATTCTTTCCAGGCTATGTGCTGGTACAGATGGATATGAATGAGGGTACTTGGCACTTGGTCAAGGACACTCCTCGTGTGATGGGTTTCATCGGCGGTACCGCTGATAAGCCTGCACCGATCACTGATAAAGAGGCAGAAGCGATTCTGCGTCGTGTCGCTGATGGTAGCGACAAGCCGAAGCCAAAAACACTGTTCGAGCCAGGTGAAGTTGTTCGTGTCACCGATGGTCCGTTCGCTGATTTTAACGGCACGGTTGAAGAAGTTAACTACGAAAAAAGCCGGATCCAAGTGGCTGTGCTTATTTTCGGTCGCTCTACTCCGGTAGAGTTAGAGTTCAGCCAGGTCGAAAAGGCATAGCTGAACGAAAATCCCAACCCCGCAGCCTTAGGCTGTGGGGTTTTGTCGTCACTGGGATAAACGCGCAAGTAACCGGGGAGCCTTTTTAGGCGTCTGAACCCGTAATTGGAGTGCCTCATGGCCAAGAAAATTACCGCTTACATCAAGCTGCAAGTGAAGGCCGCTCAGGCTAACCCAAGCCCACCTGTTGGTCCTGCACTGGGTCAGCATGGCGTGAACATCATGGAATTCTGCAAGGCTTTCAACGCCCGTACTCAGGGTCTTGAAGCAGGTCTGCCGACTCCAGTGATCATCACTGTCTACAGCGACCGTAGCTTCACTTTCGAAACCAAATCCACACCTGCTTCGGTTCTGCTGAAGAAAGCTGCTGGTCTGACTAGCGGTTCAGCTCGTCCGAACACCGTTAAGGTTGGCACCGTGACCCGTGCTCAGCTGGAAGAAATCGCGAAAACCAAAAACGCGGATCTGACAGCAAGTGATATGGACGCCGCTGTGCGTACCATCGCTGGCTCTGCTCGTAGCATGGGCCTTAACGTGGAGGGTGTGTAATGGCTAAGTTGACTAAGCGCCAAAAAGCTATCGCGGCTAAAATTGAGCCGGGCAAAGCTTATAACTTCGCAGACGCAGCTGCTCTGTTGACCGAGCTGTCCACGGTCAAGTTCAGCGAATCTGTTGACGTTGCGGTTAACCTTGGTGTTGACCCGCGTAAATCCGATCAGGTTGTTCGCAGTGCAACCGTGCTTCCGCACGGCACTGGCAAAACTGTTCGCGTTGCTGTGTTCACTCAGGGCCCTGCTGCTGAAGCTGCTCTGGCTGCTGGCGCTGATCGCGTTGGTATGGACGACCTGGCCGCCGAAATGAAAGCCGGCAACCTGAACTTCGACGTTGTTATCGCCTCCCCGGACGCGATGCGTGTTGTTGGTCAGTTGGGTCAGATCCTCGGCCCACGTGGCCTGATGCCTAACCCTAAAGTCGGCACCGTGACGCCAGACGTAGCCACAGCGGTTAAAAACGCCAAGGCTGGTCAGGTTCGTTATCGCACCGACAAAAACGGCATCATCCACACTTCCGTTGGCAAAGTCGGTTTCGACGCTGTCAAGTTGAAGGAAAACGTTGAAGCGCTGATCGCTGATTTGAAGCGTATCAAGCCAGCTTCTTCGAAAGGTATTTATGTCAAGCGCGTTACCCTGAGCACCACTATGGGCCCAGGTCTGGTCATCGACCAAGGCTCGCTGGACGCGTAAGACAAATGGGTGCAGGCGACTGCACCTATGAAAGATTGGGGTCCCTGCCTGGCGGGGGCTATCCAAGACCGTAGGCGGCGAAAGTCTTAAACCTCAAGCCTACGCAGATGGTGCTCCCGGTTCCTTACCGAATCAGACACCAAAACGACATCCGACCTCGGTTGGATGAAACGGTAACAAGCAGGAGTTAACCCGTGGCAATTAAACTCGAAGACAAGAAGGCCATCGTCGCTGAAGTCAACGAGGCTGCCAAAGTAGCTCTGTCCGCTGTCGTGGCTGATGCCCGCGGTGTGACAGTAAGCGCTATGACCGGACTCCGTAAAGAGGCCCGTGAAGCAGGCGTGTACGTACGTGTTGTACGTAACACCTTGCTGCGACGCGCCGTTGCAGGCACTCAATATGACGTGCTCAACGACGTGTTCACAGGCCCGACCTTGGTTGCGTTCTCCAACGAACATCCTGGCGCTGCTGCCCGTTTGTTCAAGGAATTCGCCAAAGGTCAGGATAAGTTCGAGATCAAGGCAGCTGCGTTCGAGGGCAAGTTCCTCGCAGCTAATCAGATCGACGTACTGGCAACTCTGCCGACCCGTAACGAAGCTATTTCTCAGCTGATGAGCGTGATTCAAGGCGCTACCAGCAAGTTGGCTCGTACTCTGGCGGCTGTTCGCGAACAAAAAGAAGCTGCCGCAGCTTAAGGCTGAGCACTTCTTCTCGCGTATTTTTGTTTATTTCGATGGCCGCGTAGGCCGTCCCCAAATCAGGAATTAGAGTCATGTCTATCTCTCAAGACGATATCCTCAACGCCGTAGCTGAAATGTCCGTTCTGCAGGTTGTTGAGCTGATCAAAGCTTTCGAAGAAAAATTCGGCGTTTCTGCTGCCGCTGCTTCGGCCGGCCCAGCTGCTGCTGCTGCTGTTGTTGAAGAACAGACTGAATTCAACGTTATGTTGACCGAAACTGGCGAGAAAAAAGTTAACGTGATCAAGGCTGTTCGTGAACTGACTGGCCTGGGCTTGAAAGAAGCCAAAGCTGTAGTTGACGGCGCTCCTGGCATCGTTCTGGAAGCTGTATCGAAAGATGCTGCTGACAAAGCCAAAGCTGTTCTGGAAGAAGCAGGCGCTAAAGTCGAGCTGAAATAAGCATCGACTTTGCGTATCCAGCCCAAGCGTTAAGCGAAAGGCTGATGGCTGGTGGCTCTTGCCACCGGCCTTTTTCCGTTATAGATGGCTGGCCTGGTCAGCATCTGTAACGTGTAAGAGCCACCCGATGCGGGTGGTGCAAACCAAGGGGTTTGCACGATTTTCTGGCTGCTCCCGTCGGGAGAAGCCAAACAAGCAGGTGACCAAGCTGGGGAACGCTGATGGCTTACTCATATACTGAGAAAAAACGTATCCGCAAGGACTTTAGCAAGTTGCCGGACGTAATGGATGTGCCGTATCTCCTGGCCATCCAGCTGGATTCGTATCGCGAATTCCTGCAAGCGGGAGCTACCAAAGATCAGTTCCGCGACGTCGGTCTGCATGCAGCCTTCAAATCCGTTTTCCCGATCATCAGCTACTCCGGCAATGCTGCGCTGGAGTATGTGGGTTATCGCTTGGGCGAACCGGCATTTGATGTCAAAGAGTGCGTGCTGCGCGGTGTGACTTACGCTGTGCCTTTGCGGGTCAAGGTCCGTTTGATCATTTTCGACAAAGAATCGTCGAACAAAGCGATCAAGGACATCAAAGAGCAAGAAGTCTACATGGGTGAAATTCCCCTGATGACTGAAAACGGTACCTTCGTAATCAACGGTACCGAGCGCGTAATCGTTTCCCAGTTGCACCGTTCCCCGGGCGTGTTCTTCGACCACGACCGCGGCAAGACGCACAGCTCCGGTAAGCTGCTTTATTCCGCGCGTATCATTCCGTACCGCGGCTCGTGGCTGGACTTCGAGTTCGACCCGAAAGACTGCGTGTTTGTTCGTATCGACCGTCGTCGTAAGCTGCCTGCGTCCGTATTGTTGCGCGCGCTCGGCTATACGACTGAGCAAGTGCTCGATGCGTTCTATACCACCAACATTTTCCATGTGCAGGGTGAAAACCTGAATCTGGAGCTGATTCCTCAGCGTCTTCGTGGCGAAATTGCGGCTATTGATATCCTTGACGACAAAGGCAAAGTCATTGTCGAGCAAGGCCGTCGGATTACCGCTCGCCATGTAAACCAGATGGAAAAAGCCGGGATCAAAGAGCTGGAAGTGCCTCTGGACTATGTCCTGGGTCGCACTACCGCCAAGATCATCGTGCATCCAGCTACCGGTGAAATCATTGCCGAATGCAATACAGAGCTGAACACCGAGATTCTGGCAAAAATCGCCAAGGCTCAGGTTGTCCGTGTCGAAACGTTGTACACCAACGATATCGATTGCGGTCCGTTTGTCTCTGACACGCTGAAGATCGACTCCACCAGCAACCAATTGGAAGCGCTGGTCGAGATCTATCGCATGATGCGTCCTGGTGAGCCACCGACCAAAGATGCAGCCGAAACGCTGTTCAACAACCTGTTCTTCAGCCCTGAGCGCTATGACCTGTCTGCGGTCGGCCGGATGAAGTTCAACCGTCGTATCGGTCGTACCGAGATCGAAGGTTCGGGTGTGTTGTGCAAAGAAGATATCGTTGCCGTCCTGAAGACGCTGGTTGATATCCGTAACGGTAAAGGCATCGTCGACGACATCGACCACTTGGGTAACCGTCGTGTTCGTTGTGTTGGCGAAATGGCTGAAAACCAGTTCCGCGTTGGCCTGGTACGTGTAGAGCGTGCGGTCAAAGAGCGTCTGTCGATGGCGGAAAGCGAAGGTCTGATGCCTCAAGACCTGATCAACGCCAAGCCAGTCGCGGCCGCGGTCAAAGAGTTCTTCGGTTCCAGCCAGCTTTCGCAGTTCATGGACCAGAACAACCCGCTGTCCGAGATCACCCACAAACGTCGTGTCTCTGCACTCGGCCCTGGTGGTTTGACTCGTGAACGTGCCGGCTTCGAAGTTCGTGACGTACACCCGACTCACTATGGTCGCGTATGCCCGATTGAAACGCCGGAAGGTCCGAACATCGGTCTGATCAACTCCTTGGCCGCCTATGCGCGTACCAACCAGTACGGCTTCCTCGAAAGCCCGTACCGTGTGGTTAAAGACGCACTGGTGACTAACGAGATCGTGTTCCTCTCGGCTATCGAAGAAGCGGATCACGTTATCGCTCAGGCTTCGGCCACGATGAACGACTCCGGTCACCTGATCGACGAATTGGTTGCGGTACGTCACCTCAACGAATTCACCGTCAAGGCGCCTGAAGACGTGACGCTGATGGACGTTTCGCCGAAACAGGTAGTTTCGGTAGCGGCCTCGCTGATCCCGTTCCTCGAGCACGACGACGCCAACCGTGCGTTGATGGGTTCGAACATGCAGCGTCAGGCGGTACCGACCCTGCGTTCCGACAAGCCGCTGGTCGGCACCGGGATGGAGCGTAACGTAGCCCGTGACTCCGGCGTTTGCGTCGTGGCTCGTCGTGGCGGCGTGATCGACTCGGTTGATGCCAGCCGTATCGTGGTTCGTGTTGCTGATGATGAAGTTGAAACCGGTGAAGCCGGTGTAGACATCTACAACCTGACCAAATACACCCGCTCCAACCAGAACACCTGCATCAACCAGCGTCCGCTGGTGAGCAAGGGTGATCGGGTTGAGCGCAGTGACATCATGGCTGACGGTCCGTCCACCGATATGGGTGAGCTGGCGCTGGGTCAGAACATGCGCATCGCATTCATGGCGTGGAACGGCTACAACTTCGAAGACTCCATCCTCCTTTCCGAGCGTGTTGTTCAAGAAGACCGTTTCACCACGATCCACATTCAGGAACTGACCTGTGTGGCTCGTGACACCAAGCTTGGGCCTGAAGAGATCACTGCAGACATCCCGAACGTGGGTGAAGCTGCACTGAACAAGCTTGATGAAGCCGGTATCGTTTATGTTGGTGCTGAAGTCGGCGCTGGCGACATTCTGGTCGGTAAAGTCACTCCGAAAGGCGAGACCCAGCTGACACCAGAAGAAAAACTGTTGCGTGCGATTTTCGGTGAGAAAGCGAGCGACGTTAAGGACACTTCCCTGCGCGTACCTACAGGTACCAAGGGCACTGTCATCGACGTTCAGGTCTTCACTCGTGACGGTGTTGAGCGTGATGCTCGTGCTCTGTCCATCGAGAAGATCCAGCTCGACGAAATCCGTAAGGACTTGAACGAAGAGTTCCGTATCGTCGAAGGCGCTACGTTCGAACGTCTGCGTTCCGCTTTGGTAGGCCGTACGGCTGAAGGCGGCGCAGGTCTGAAGAAAGGTCAGGACATCACCGACGAAATTCTCGACGGTCTTGAGCATGGTCAGTGGTTCAAACTGCGCATGGTTGAAGATGCTCTGAACGAGCAGCTCGAGAAAGCTCAGGCTTACATCGTTGATCGTCGCCGCCTTCTGGACGACAAGTTCGAAGACAAGAAACGCAAGCTGCAACAGGGCGATGACCTGGCACCTGGCGTTCTGAAGATCGTCAAGGTTTACCTGGCAATCCGTCGTCGCATCCAGCCGGGTGACAAGATGGCTGGTCGTCACGGTAACAAAGGTGTGGTCTCCGTGATCATGCCGGTTGAAGACATGCCGCACGATGCCAATGGCACGCCGGTCGATATCGTCCTCAACCCGCTGGGCGTACCTTCGCGTATGAACGTCGGTCAGATCCTCGAAACCCACCTGGGCCTTGCTGCCAAGGGCTTGGGTGAGAAGATCAACCGTATGCTTGAAGAGCAGCGTAAAGTCGCAGACTTGCGCAAGTTCCTCAACGAGATCTACAACGAAATCGGCGGTCGCCAGGAAAACCTGGAAGACTTCACCGACAAGGAAATCCTGGATCTCGCGAAGAACCTTCGTAACGGCGTGCCAATGGCAACTCCGGTGTTCGACGGTGCCAAGGAAAGCGAAATCAAGGCAATGCTTAAACTGGCTGATATGCCAGAAAGCGGCCAGATGCAGCTGTTCGACGGTCGTACCGGCAACAAATTCGAGCGCCCGGTAACCGTTGGCTACATGTACATGCTGAAGCTGAACCACTTGGTGGACGACAAGATGCACGCGCGTTCCACTGGTTCTTACAGCCTGGTTACCCAGCAGCCGCTGGGTGGTAAGGCACAGTTCGGTGGTCAGCGTTTCGGGGAGATGGAAGTGTGGGCGCTGGAAGCATACGGCGCGGCTTACACTCTGCAAGAAATGCTCACAGTGAAGTCGGACGATGTGAACGGTCGGACCAAGATGTACAAAAACATCGTGGACGGCGATCACCGTATGGAGCCGGGCATGCCCGAGTCCTTCAACGTGTTGATCAAAGAAATTCGTTCGCTCGGTATCGATATCGATCTGGAAACCGAATAACACGTGACGCGAATTGGGAGCGGGGCTGTATTGCCTGCTCCCTGCTCCGCCAGGAGGAAAGGCCTTGAAAGACCTACTGAATTTGCTGAAAAACCAGGGTCAAGTCGAAGAGTTCGACGCCATCCGTATTGGATTGGCATCGCCTGAGATGATCCGTTCGTGGTCGTTCGGTGAAGTTAAAAAGCCGGAAACCATCAACTACCGTACGTTCAAACCTGAGCGTGACGGCCTGTTCTGCGCCAAGATCTTTGGCCCGGTAAAGGATTACGAGTGCCTGTGCGGTAAGTACAAGCGCTTGAAGCATCGTGGTGTGATCTGCGAGAAGTGCGGCGTAGAAGTCGCGCTGGCAAAAGTTCGTCGCGAGCGTATGGCTCACATCGAACTGGCCTCGCCAGTTGCCCATATCTGGTTCCTGAAATCCCTGCCGTCCCGTATCGGCTTGCTGATGGACATGACCCTGCGTGATATCGAACGCGTTCTCTATTTCGAGAGCTATGTCGTTATCGATCCAGGCATGACCACCCTTGAAAAGGGTCAGCTGCTCAACGACGAGCAGTATTTTGAAGCGCTCGAAGAGTTCGGCGATGACTTCGACGCCCGTATGGGTGCTGAAGCTGTCCGCGAACTGCTGCACGCTATCGACCTGGAACACGAGATTGGCCGTCTGCGCGAAGAAATTCCGCAAACCAACTCCGAAACCAAAATCAAGAAGCTGTCCAAGCGCTTGAAGTTGATGGAGGCCTTCCAGGGTTCCGGCAACCTTCCTGAGTGGATGGTGCTGACCGTTCTGCCGGTTCTGCCGCCAGATCTGCGTCCGTTGGTTCCGCTTGACGGTGGTCGTTTCGCGACGTCCGACCTTAACGATCTGTATCGTCGAGTGATCAACCGTAACAACCGTTTGAAGCGCCTGCTTGATCTGTCCGCTCCGGACATCATCGTGCGCAACGAAAAGCGTATGTTGCAGGAAGCGGTCGATGCCTTGCTCGACAACGGCCGTCGTGGCCGTGCCATCACAGGTTCGAACAAGCGTCCTCTGAAGTCCCTGGCTGACATGATCAAGGGTAAGCAGGGTCGTTTCCGTCAGAACTTGCTCGGTAAGCGTGTTGACTACTCGGGTCGTTCGGTAATTACCGTAGGCCCGGCTCTGCGTCTGCATCAGTGCGGTCTGCCGAAGAAGATGGCTCTCGAGCTGTTCAAACCGTTCATTTTCGGCAAGTTGGAAATGCGTGGCCTCGCCACCACCATCAAAGCCGCTAAGAAAATGGTTGAGCGCGAGTTGCCAGAGGTTTGGGACGTTCTCGCTGAAGTGATTCGCGAACACCCGGTCCTCCTCAACCGTGCACCGACCCTTCACCGTCTGGGTATCCAGGCGTTTGAGCCGGTTCTGATCGAAGGTAAAGCTATTCAGCTTCACCCGCTGGTCTGCGCTGCGTACAACGCCGACTTCGACGGCGACCAAATGGCCGTTCACGTACCGCTGACGCTGGAAGCCCAGCTCGAAGCGCGTGCGCTGATGATGTCGACCAACAACATCCTGTCGCCAGCCAACGGTGAGCCAATCATCGTTCCGTCGCAGGACGTTGTATTGGGTCTGTACTACATGACGCGTGAAGCGATCAACGCCAAGGGCGAAGGTCGTGTGTTCGCGGATCTGCAGGAAGTTGACCGTGTATTCCGTGCCGGCGAAGCCGCGCTGCATGCCAAAGTCAAAGTCCGCATCCACGAAACCGTCAACGATCGTGATGGTGGCAGCGTCAAGAACACCCGTATCGTCGACACAACCGTCGGCCGTGCGCTGTTGTTCCAGGTGGTTCCGGCCGGCCTGTCGTACGACGTGGTCAACCAGCCGATGAAGAAAAAAGCGATCTCCAAACTGATCAACCAGTGCTACCGCGTGGTTGGTTTGAAAGAGACCGTTATTTTCGCTGACCAATTGATGTACACCGGTTTTGCCTACTCGACTATTTCGGGTGTTTCCATTGGTGTTAACGACTTCGTTATCCCTGATGAAAAAGCTCGCATCATCGACGCCGCTACCGAAGAAGTTAAAGAGATCGAAAGTCAGTACGCCTCAGGCCTGGTAACCCAGGGCGAGAAGTACAACAAGGTGATCGACCTCTGGTCCAAGGCCAACGACGAAGTCTCCAAGGCGATGATGTCGAACCTCTCGAAAGAGAAAGTCATCGACCGTCATGGCGTCGAAGTTGATCAGGAATCCTTCAACTCGATGTACATGATGGCTGACTCCGGCGCACGGGGTTCTGCTGCACAGATTCGTCAGCTCGCCGGTATGCGTGGTTTGATGGCCAAGCCGGATGGCTCGATCATCGAAACGCCGATCACTGCGAACTTCCGTGAAGGTTTGAGCGTACTTCAGTACTTCATCTCCACTCACGGTGCTCGTAAAGGTTTGGCGGATACCGCGTTGAAAACTGCGAACTCCGGTTATCTGACGCGTCGTCTGGTAGACGTGGCTCAGGATCTGGTGGTTACAGAAGTCGACTGCGGTACCGAGCACGGTCTGCTGATGACGCCGCACATTGAAGGCGGCGATGTTGTTGAGCCATTGGGTGAGCGCGTACTGGGTCGAGTTATCGCCCGTGACGTGTTCAAGCCGGGTACCGACGATGTCATCGTTCCTGCTGGCACCCTGGTTGACGAGAAGTGGGTTGAGTTCATCGAGCTGAACAGCATCGACGAAGTGATCGTGCGTTCGCCAATCAGCTGCGAAACCCGTTTCGGTATCTGCGCCAAGTGCTACGGTCGTGACCTGGCTCGCGGGCATCAGGTGAACATCGGTGAAGCTGTCGGCGTAATCGCTGCACAGTCGATCGGTGAGCCAGGTACTCAGCTGACCATGCGTACGTTCCACATCGGTGGTGCTGCAAGCCGGACCTCTGCTGCTGACAGCGTTCAGGTGAAGAATGGCGGTACTGTCCGCCTGCACAACCTGAAACACGTTGAGCGAGTTGATGGTTGCCTGGTGGCAGTGTCTCGTTCCGGTGAGCTGGCTATCGCGGATGACTACGGTCGTGAGCGTGAGCGTTACAAGCTGCCGTACGGTGCTGTGATTTCGGTGAAGGAAGGCGACAAGGTCGACGCTGGCGCAATCGTGGCCAAGTGGGATCCGCACACTCACCCAATCGTCACCGAGATGAAAGGTACCGTGACCTACGTGGGCATGGAAGAAGGCATCACGATCAAGCGTCAGACAGACGAATTGACCGGTATGACCAACATCGAAGTACTCGACGCCAAAGACCGTCCTGCAGCCGGTAAAGACATCCGTCCTGCCGTTAAGATGGTCGGTGTGGACGGCAAGGATCTGTTGCTGCCAGGTACAGACGTACCGGCTCAATACTTCTTGCCAGCCAACGCCCTCGTCGGTGTTGCGGATGGTGTGCAGGTTGCGATCGGTGATGTTATCGCCCGTATCCCGCAAGAGACTTCGAAGACCCGTGACATCACCGGTGGTCTGCCGCGTGTTGCCGACTTGTTCGAAGCGCGTCGTCCGAAAGAAGCCTCCATTCTGGCTGAAGTCAGCGGCACCATCGCGTTCGGTAAAGAGACCAAAGGCAAGCGCCGTCTGGTCATTACCCCGAACGATGGCAGCGATCTGTACGAAGAGCTGATTCCAAAGTGGCGTCACCTGAACGTCTTCGAAGGCGAACAAGTGAACCGCGGTGAAGTTATCTCCGACGGCCCGAGCGATCCACACGATATCCTGCGTCTGCTGGGTGTGAGTGCGCTGGCCAAGTACATCGTCAACGAGATTCAGGACGTTTACCGTCTGCAAGGCGTGAAGATCAACGATAAGCACATCGAAACGATTCTTCGTCAGATGCTGCGTAAAGTTGAGATCGCCGAGTCTGGCGATTCAACCTTCATCAAGGGCGACCAGATGGAGTTGACGCATGTGCTGGTCGAGAACGAGCGCCTGAGTGCAGACGAGAAATTCGTTTCCAAGTTCACTCGTGTGTTGCTGGGTATTACCAAGGCATCGTTGTCCACCGAGTCGTTCATCTCTGCAGCCTCCTTCCAGGAGACAACGCGGGTACTGACCGAAGCGGCTGTAACCGGCAAGCGCGACTACTTGCGCGGCCTGAAAGAAAACGTGGTCGTGGGTCGTTTGATCCCGGCCGGTACCGGTCTGGCTTATCACAGCGAGCGCAAACGTCGCCGTGAAGCAGACAAACCGTTGCGTGTTAGCGCCAGTGAAGTCGAAGCTGCACTGACCGAAGCGTTGAACTCAAGCGGTAATTGAGATTGAAGCCCTGGCCCTCCCGGCCAAAAGACAATAGCGTTATGCTGTTGTCTTCATGGTCGGGGAGGTTGGGGCTTTGTCTTGACTGGGGGCAGGATCCTCTTTAGACTCTTGTACCCCTAAATTTGGCGGGACTCGTGTCCTGCCATTTTGCTTTTCTTGTAAGACAATAGCGTCGCAAGACAACAGTGGAGCTAGTAGATGGCAACTATCAACCAGCTGGTACGTCAGCCGCGTAAGCGTATCGTCGAGAAATCCGACGTACCTGCGCTGCAGAACTGCCCGCAACGTCGTGGCGTATGCACTCGTGTGTATACAACTACGCCGAAAAAACCTAACTCGGCACTGCGTAAAGTATGCCGTGTGCGCCTGACCAACGGTTTCGAGGTTTCCTCGTACATCGGTGGTGAAGGTCACAACCTGCAAGAGCACAGCGTCGTACTGATTCGTGGCGGTCGTGTAAAAGACTTGCCAGGTGTTCGTTACCACACCGTTCGCGGCTCCCTGGATACTTCCGGCGTTAAAGGTCGTAACCAAGGTCGTTCGAAATACGGTACCAAGCGTCCGAAGTAATCGGCCGTTTTTTGCTATAAATTGCAGATTTCTATTTTTCTGAGTCGATAAGAGTAAGGTCGGGCGCACCTCGCAAGAGCGCTGTGGTCCCGAGCTAACCTGAAGACCGTTTGAGGGCTTATCCATGCCAAGAAGACGCGTAGCAGCCAAGCGCGATGTGCTTGACGATCCAAAATACGGCAGCCAGATTCTGGCCAAGTTCATGAACCACGTGATGGAAAGCGGCAAGAAAGCCGTTGCCGAACGTATCGTTTATGGCGCGCTGGAAAAAGTTAAAGAACGCAAGAACAGCGACCCCCTGGAAATCTTCGAGAAAGCTCTCGACGCCATCGCTCCGCTGGTCGAAGTGAAGTCGCGCCGTGTAGGCGGTGCTACTTACCAGGTTCCGGTCGAAGTTCGTCCGTCCCGTCGTAACGCCCTGGCAATGCGCTGGTTGGTAGACTTCGCGCGCAAGCGTGGCGAAAAGTCTATGGCCCTGCGTTTGGCTGGCGAATTGATGGACGCTGCTGAAGGTAAAGGTGCTGCAGTTAAGAAGCGTGAAGACGTGCACCGTATGGCTGAAGCCAACAAGGCTTTCTCGCACTACCGCTTCTAATTTCAGCGTCACTAATTTTGCGAGGGCTTTATGGCTCGTACTACTCCGATTAACCGCTACCGTAACATTGGTATCGTAGCTCACGTGGATGCTGGTAAAACCACCACCACCGAGCGCGTCCTTTTTTACACCGGCGTAAACCACAAAATGGGCGAGGTGCATGATGGCGCCGCGACCATGGACTGGATGGTGCAGGAGCAGGAGCGTGGTATCACTATCACCTCCGCTGCAACCACGGCCTTCTGGTCGGGTTCTGCCAAGCAATTCGACAAGTATCGCTTCAACATCATCGATACCCCAGGCCACGTTGACTTCACTATTGAAGTAGAGCGTTCGCTGCGCGTACTCGATGGCGCTGTCGTTGTGTTCTGTGGTACCTCGGGTGTTGAGCCTCAGTCGGAAACCGTATGGCGTCAAGCCAACAAATACGGCGTTCCGCGTCTTGTTTACGTAAACAAGATGGACCGTGCGGGTGCTAACTTCCTGCGCGTTGTCGCTCAGATCAAGCAGCGCCTGGGTCACACTCCAGTCCCTATTCAGCTCGCTATCGGCGCTGAAGATAACTTCCAGGGTCAGATCGATCTGATCAACATGGAAGCGGTCTACTGGGATGACGCTGACAAGGGCATGGCTCCTCGTCGCGAAGCAATTCCGGCGGACATGCTTGAGCTGGCTGAAGAGTGGCGCGGCAACATGGTAGAAGCTGCGGCCGAAGCCAACGAAGAGCTGATGAACAAGTACCTCGAAGGTGAAGAACTCACCATCGACGAAATCAAGTCTGCTCTGCGTCAGCGCACTATCGCTGGTGAGATCGTTCTTGCTGTCTGCGGTTCTTCGTTCAAGAACAAGGGCGTTCCCCTGGTTCTCGACGCCGTTATCGATTTCCTGCCGGCTCCAGCCGACATTCCAGCCATCAAGGGTTCTGACCCGGATGACGAAGAAGTCGCAATGGAACGTCATGCAAACGACGACGAACCGTTCTCGGCTCTGGCTTTCAAAATTGCTACCGACCCATTCGTGGGTACTCTGACTTTCGTGCGCGTTTACTCGGGCGTGTTGAGCTCCGGCGACGGCGTGATCAACTCGGTCAAGGGCAAGAAAGAGCGCGTTGGTCGTATGGTGCAAATGCATGCGAACACTCGTGAAGAGATCAAGGAAGTACGCGCTGGTGACATCGCGGCCTTGATCGGTATGAAGGACGTCACCACCGGTGACACCCTTTGCTCGAGCGACAAGCCGATCATCCTCGTTCGTATGGACTTCCCGGAACCCGTTATTTCGGTTGCCGTTGAGCCAAAGACCAAGGATGACCAGGAAAAAATGGGTATCGCTCTGGGCAAACTTGCTCAGGAAGATCCATCTTTCCGCGTCAAAACTGATGAAGAGACTGGTCAAACGATCATCTCTGGCATGGGCGAGTTGCACCTGGACATCCTGGTAGACCGGATGCGCCGTGAGTTCAACGTCGAAGCCAACATCGGTAAGCCACAGGTTTCCTATCGTGAAAAAATCACGAAGGCCTGTGAGATCGAGGGCAAGTTCGTTCGCCAGTCCGGCGGTCGTGGTCAGTTCGGCCACTGCTGGATTCGTTTTGCTCCTGCTGACGAAGGTCAGGAAGGTCTGCAATTCGTGAACGAAGTAGTGGGTGGTGTGGTTCCTAAGGAATTCATCCCGGCTATCCAGAAGGGTATCGAAGAGCAGATGAAGAACGGCGTTGTTGCCGGCTATCCGCTGATCGGCCTGAAGGCTACCGTGTTCGATGGTTCTTACCATGACGTCGACTCCAACGAGATGGCGTTTAAGGTGGCTGCTTCCATGGCGACCAAGCAGTTGGCCACTAAAGGTGGTGGTGTGCTGCTTGAGCCGGTCATGGCTGTAGAGGTTGTTACACCTGAGGACTATATGGGTGACGTGATGGGCGACTTGAATCGTCGTCGCGGCATGATCTTGGGTATGGAAGATACGGTTTCCGGCAAAGTGATTCGCGCCGAGGTTCCGTTGGGTGAGATGTTCGGTTATGCGACCGACGTCCGTTCCATGTCCCAGGGTCGCGCGAGCTACTCTATGGAATTCAAAAAATACGATGTAGCTCCGGCGCATATCGTCGAAGCTGTCACTAAAAAACAAGGCTGATTCAGCCCCTTTAGGCTAGGAGTTAATTGTCGTGGCTAAAGAAAAATTTGAACGTACCCTCCCGCACGTCAACGTTGGCACCATTGGTCACGTTGACCATGGCAAAACCACGCTGACTGCTGCTCTGACTCGAGTGGCTGCAGAAGCGTTTGGTGGTAAAGCAGCTGATTTCGGCAGCATCGATAGCGCGCCGGAAGAAAAGGCTCGTGGTATCACCATCAACACTGCTCACGTTGAATATCACACCAAGATCCGTCACTACGCTCACGTTGACTGCCCAGGTCACGCTGACTATGTGAAGAACATGATCACTGGTGCTGCGCAGATGGACGGCGCTATCCTGGTTTGCTCGGCTGCTGATGGTCCTATGCCTCAGACCCGCGAGCACATCCTGTTGTCCCGTCAGGTAGGTGTTCCGTACATCGTGGTTTACCTGAACAAGGCTGACCTGGTAGACGACGCTGAGCTGCTGGAACTGGTTGAGATGGAAGTGCGCGATCTGCTGAGCACTTACGACTTCCCGGGCGACGACACTCCAATCATTATCGGTTCCGCGCGTATGGCGCTGGAAGGTCTGGACGATAACGAAATGGGCACCACTTCGGTTCTTAAACTGCTTGAGACTCTGGACAGCTACATTCCAGATCCAGTACGTGCGATCGACAAGCCGTTCCTGATGCCAATCGAAGACGTGTTCTCGATCTCTGGTCGTGGCACCGTGGTAACAGGCCGTATCGAGCGTGGGATCATCAAGATCCAGGAATCGATCGAGATCGTTGGTCTGCGTGACACCGTCACCACTACCTGCACCGGCGTTGAAATGTTCCGTAAGCTGCTCGACGAAGGTCGTGCTGGCGAGAACTGCGGCGTGCTGTTGCGCGGTACCAAGCGTGAAGACGTTGAGCGTGGCCAGGTTCTGGTCAAGCCAGGTTCGGTTAAGCCGCACACTACGTTCACCGCAGAAGTTTACGTTCTGAGCAAGGAAGAAGGCGGTCGCCACACTCCGTTCTTCAAAGGCTACCGTCCACAGTTCTACTTCCGTACAACTGACGTGACCGGTAACTGCGAATTGCCAGAAGGCGTTGAAATGGTAATGCCAGGTGATAACATTCAAATGACTGTTACCCTGATCAAAACCATCGCGATGGAAGAAGGTCTGCGTTTCGCCATTCGTGAAGGCGGTCGTACCGTCGGCGCTGGCGTAGTAGCCAAGATCCTCGCGTAAGCGTTGATTGATAAAAGGGCCCCCGCTTGCGGGGGCTTTTTTATTGGGTTGACACTAGGTTGGGCCGTCTATAGAATTGCGCCTCCTTTTAACGGGCGTATTGCGTCCGGTGGGAATAGCAGCTGGGAGTCTGAAATCCAATGCAAAATCAGCAAATCCGTATCAGGTTGAAGGCTTTTGACCATCGTCTGATCGACCAATCCACCCAGGAAATCGTGGAAACCGCGAAACGTACTGGTGCACAAGTGCGTGGTCCGATTCCACTTCCTACCCGTAAAGAACGGTTCACTGTTCTGGTTTCTCCGCACGTCAACAAAGACGCGCGCGACCAGTATGAGATCCGTACTCACAAGCGCGTTCTGGACATCGTCCAGCCAACGGATAAAACCGTTGACGCACTTATGAAGCTTGATCTTGCGGCCGGTGTGGAAGTACAGATCAGCCTCGGCTAAGACTCGGGTCTTAGTCGTGTAACGCTCTGAAATGGGCGGCCATAGCGGGTGAAAGCCCCGTACACTCATGAGGTTTACAACATGACTATTGGTGTAGTCGGTCGTAAATGCGGTATGACCCGTATTTTCACCGAAGAAGGTGTCTCCATTCCGGTTACGGTCATTGAGATCGAGCCGAATCGCGTCACCCAGTTCAAAACCGAAGAAACTGATGGCTATCGTGCAGTGCAAGTCACTGTCGGTGTGCGTCGTGCTTCGCGTGTGACTGCTGCTCAAGCAGGTCACTTCGCAAAAGCGAACGTTGCTGCTGGTCGCGGTGTTTGGGAGTTCCGTCTTGAAGAAGGCGACTACCAGGCTGGCGACGTAATCAATGCAGAAATCTTCGCCGCTGGTCAGATGGTCGATGTGACCGGTCAGTCCAAAGGTAAAGGTTTCCAGGGTACGATCAAACGCCACAATTTCCGTGGCCAAGACAATACTCACGGCAACTCCGTATCCCACCGCGTCCCAGGCTCAATCGGCCAGTGCCAGACTCCTGGTCGTGTATTCAAGGGCAAAAAAATGTCCGGTCATATGGGCGCTGAGCGCGTGACCGTGCAGTCCCTGGAAGTGGTGCGCGTGGACGCTGAACGCAATCTGTTGTTGGTCAAGGGTGCTGTTCCTGGCGCTACTGGCGGCAACCTGGTTGTACGTCCGGCAGCCAAGGCTCGCGGTTAAGGGGAAGCTGACATGCAATTAAATGTAAATGACGCTCAGGCGATCGAAGTTTCCGAACTGACGTTCGGCGGCGAGTTCAACGAGACGCTGGTTCACCAAGCAGTCGTGGCCTACATGGCCGGCGGCCGTCAAGGTAGCAAGGCCCAGAAGACCCGTTCAGACGTTTCCGGTGGCGGTAAGCGCCCATGGCGTCAGAAAGGTACTGGTCGTGCTCGTGCCGGTACTATCCGTAGCCCAATCTGGCGTGGCGGCGGTACCACTTTCGCTGCTCGTCCTCAGGATCACTCCCAGAAACTCAACAAGAAGATGTATCGCGCAGCATTGCGCTCCATCCTTGCTGAGCTGGTACGTACTGATCGTCTGGTCGTGGTTCAGGACTTCGTAGTTGAAGCGCCGAAAACCAAAGACCTGCTGAACAAGCTGAATGGCATGGGTCTGACTGATGTCTTGATCGTGTCTGATGCTGTTGATCAGAACCTGTACCTGGCTGCTCGTAACCTGCCGCACGTTGATGTTCGTGACGTACAGGGTTCCGATCCAGTTAGTCTGATCGCATACGACAAGGTGTTGATCACCGTGTCGGCCGTGAAGAAATTCGAGGAGCTGCTGGGATGAACCAGGAACGCGTATTTAAAGTTCTACTCGGCCCGCACGTTTCCGAGAAGGCTACGGTTCTGGCTGACAAGAAAGGCCAGTTCGTTTTCAAGGTTGCTACAGACGCAACCAAGCTGGAAATCAAGAAGGCCGTCGAAAGCCTGTTCAGCGTGAAAGTAGAGCGTGTTACTACCCTGAATGTTCTGGGTAAGAGCAAACGTACTGCTCGCGGTCTGGGCAAGCGTAATGACTGGAAGAAGGCGATTATTTCCCTTCAACCGGGCCAAGATCTCGATTTCAGCAGCAGTGCTGAGTAAGGAAGGGGTGCATCATGGCAATCGTTAAATGCAAACCGACTTCCCCTGGCCGCCGTTTTGTGGTCAAGGTGGTCAACCAGGAGCTGCATAAAGGCGCTCCTCACGCACCGCTGCTCGAGAAGAAATCGAAGACTGGTGGTCGTAACAACAATGGCCGTATTACCACGCGTCACATCGGTGGTGGTCATAAGCAGCATTATCGTTTGGTCGATTTCCGTCGTAACGACAAAGATGGCATCACTGCCACCGTTGAGCGTATCGAATACGATCCAAACCGTACTGCTCACATCGCCCTGCTGTTGTACGCAGACGGCGAGCGCCGCTACATTATTGCCCCTAAAGGCATTAGTGCTGGCGACCAGCTGATCGCAGGTGCCTTGGCACCGATCAAGCCGGGCAACGCTCTTCAGTTGCGCAACATTCCAGTGGGTAGCACCGTACACGGCATCGAGTTGAAGCCGGGTAAAGGCGCGCAAATCGCTCGTTCCGCTGGTGCTTCTGCTCAGCTGATCGCTCGTGAAGGTGTCTACGTGACCCTGCGTCTGCGCTCTGGTGAAATGCGTAAAGTATTGGCTGAATGCCGTGCAACGCTTGGCGAAGTCTCGAACTCCGAGCACAGCCTGCGTTCGCTGGGTAAAGCTGGTGCCAAACGCTGGCGTGGCGTTCGCCCAACCGTTCGTGGTGTTGCCATGAACCCGGTTGACCACCCACATGGTGGTGGTGAAGGTCGTACCTCTGGTGGTCGTCATCCGGTATCGCCGTGGGGCTTCCCGACTAAGGGCGCGAAGACTCGTGGTAATAAGCGTACCGACAAAATGATCGTCCGTCGTCGCAAGTAAATAGAGGGATACGACAGTGCCACGTTCTCTGAAAAAAGGTCCTTTTATCGATCTTCACCTACTGAAGAAGATCGAAGTGGCGGCGGAAAAGAATGATCGCAAACCAGTTAAGACCTGGTCGCGCCGTTCTATGATCCTGCCGCAAATGGTCGGTTTGACCATTGCTGTGCATAACGGTCGTCAACATGTCCCAGTTCTTGTGAACGAAGACATGGTCGGCCATAAACTAGGCGAGTTTGCCGGTACCCGCACTTATCGTGGGCACGTGGCAGACAAGAAAGCCAAGCGTTAAGGGGTAAGGAACGATGGAAGTAGCCGCTAAGTTGTCGGGCGCTCGAATCTCCGCCCAGAAAGCCCGCTTGGTCGCCGACCAGATCCGCGGGAAGAAGGTGGGCGAAGCGCTCAACCTGTTGGCTTTCAGCAGTAAGAAAGCCGCCGAGATCCTGAAGAAAGTGCTGGAGTCGGCCGTAGCCAACGCCGAGCATAACGAAGGCGCAGACGTTGATGACCTTAAGGTCTCCACCGTTTTCGTCAACGAAGGGCGTTCGCTGAAGCGAATCATGCCGCGTGCCAAAGGCCGCGCTGATCGCATCGTCAAGCGGTCTTGCCATATCACTGTCAAGGTTGCTGACAAGTAACGGAGTCGAAGAGATGGGTCAGAAAGTACATCCCATTGGCATTCGCCTGGGAATCGTCAAGGAGCACACCTCCGTCTGGTACGCAGACGGTCGGACTTATGCGGACTATTTGTTCGCTGATCTGAAGGTGCGCGAGTATCTCCAAGACAAACTAAAAAGCGCGTCCGTAAGCCGTATCGATATCCATCGTCCGGCTCAGACTGCACGTATCACCATCCACACCGCTCGTCCCGGCATCGTGATCGGCAAGAAAGGTGAAGATGTTGAGAAACTGCGTCAGGACCTGACCAAGCAAATGGGTGTGCCTGTGCACATCAATATCGAAGAGATCCGCAAGCCGGAGCTCGACGGTATGCTGGTTGCGCAGAGCGTAGCTCAGCAGCTGGAGCGTCGCGTAATGTTCCGTCGCGCTATGAAGCGCGCTGTTCAGAACGCCATGCGCATTGGTGCCAAAGGCATCAAAATCCAAGTGAGCGGTCGTCTCGGCGGTGCTGAAATCGCACGTACTGAATGGTATCGCGAGGGTCGTGTGCCACTGCACACCCTGCGTGCTGACATCGACTATGCCAACTACGAAGCTCACACCACTTATGGTGTGATCGGTGTAAAGGTTTGGATCTTCAAAGGCGAAGTAATTGGTGGTCGCCAAGAAGAGCTGAAACCACAAGCACCAGCGCCTCGTAAAAAAGCTGCTAAGTAAGGGGTACGCCAAATGTTGCAACCAAAGCGTACGAAGTTCCGCAAGCAGATGACAGGCCACAACCGTGGCTTGGCTCAGCGCGGTAGCAAAGTCAGCTTCGGCGAATATGCGCTGAAGTCTGTTGCTCGTGGTCGTCTCACCGCTCGTCAGATTGAGTCAGCGCGTCGTGCTCTGACCCGTCACGTTAAACGTGGCGGCAAAATCTGGATCCGTGTATTCCCGGACAAACCTGTAACCAAAAAGCCACTCGAAGTTCGGATGGGTAAAGGTAAGGGTAACGTTGAGTACTGGGTTGCCCAGATTCAGCCAGGCAAAGTCCTGTATGAAATCGAGGGTGTTACTGAAGAGCTGGCGCGTGAGGCTTTCGCCCTGGCTGCTGCGAAGCTGCCACTCGCCACCTCCTTTGTTAAACGGACGGTGATGTGATGAAAGCGAATGAACTTCGTGAAAAATCAGCACAGCAGCTGAACGAGCAATTGCTCGGCCTGCTGCGCGACCAGTTCAATCTGCGTATGCAGAAAGCAACTGGCCAGTTGGGGCAGTCTCACCTGCTCTCGCAAGTTAAACGTGACATTGCTCGCGTGAAGACTGTGCTTAACCAGCAGGCAGGTAAGTGATCATGGCTGAAGCCGAAAAAACCGTCCGTACGCTGACTGGCCGTGTTGTCAGCGACAAGATGGACAAGACCATCACCGTTCTGATCGAGCGTCGCGTAAAGCACCCGATCTACGGTAAATATGTTAAGCGTTCGACTAAGCTGCACGCGCACGACGAAACCAATCAGTGCCACATCGGCGACAAAGTCACGATTCGTGAAACTCGTCCGCTGGCCAAGACCAAGTCTTGGGCGTTGGTTGATATTCTCGAACGCGCTGTGGAAGTCTAAGGACTAGGGGTCGGAGAAATTATATGATTCAGACTCAATCCATGCTCGATGTGGCCGATAACAGCGGCGC
Source organism: Pseudomonas sp. UMAB-08 (assembly GCF_900095225.1). Taxonomy (GTDB): domain Bacteria; phylum Pseudomonadota; class Gammaproteobacteria; order Pseudomonadales; family Pseudomonadaceae; genus Aquipseudomonas. The sequence goes on along the minus strand of NZ_LT607421.1, from coordinate 226,113 downwards.
ACGCCGCGTTATGTGCATCAAGGTGCTGGGTGGCTCCCATCGTCGTTACGCTGGTATCGGTGACATCATCAAAGTGACCGTCAAGGAAGCAATTCCGCGCGGCAAGGTGAAAAAAGGCCAAGTGATGACTGCAGTAGTAGTCCGCACTCGCCATGGTGTTCGTCGCGCTGACGGCTCCATCATCCGCTTTGATGGCAACGCTGCTGTTCTGTTGAACAACAAGCAAGAGCCGATCGGCACCCGTATCTTTGGGCCAGTGACCCGTGAACTTCGTACTGAGAAGTTCATGAAGATCGTCTCGCTCGCCCCAGAAGTGCTGTAAGGAGATCCGACATGCAAAAGATTCGTCGTGACGACGAGATCATCGTGATCGCCGGCAAAGACAAAGGTAAGCGCGGTAAGGTGCTTAAGGTTCTCGTTGACGACCGTCTGGTCGTTGGTGGGCTTAACCTGGTTAAGCGTCATACCAAGCCTAACCCGGCGTCGGGCGTTCAGGGCGGTATCGTCGAGAAAGAAGCGCCATTGCACGCTTCTAACGTCGCCATTTTCAACGGCGCAACCAACAAGGCTGACCGCGTTGGTTTCAAAGTTGAAGACGGCAAGAAAATTCGTGTCTTCAAGTCGACCCAAAAAGCGGTTGATGCTTGAACACTGCTAGGTAGAAGACCATGGCACGACTAAAAGAGATTTACCGGAAGGAAATCGCTCCGAAACTTAAGGAAGAACTTAAGCTTTCGAACGTGATGGAAGTTCCGCGCGTTACAAAGATCACCCTGAACATGGGTCTTGGCGAAGCGGTCGGTGACAAAAAAGTCATCGAGCACGCTGTTGCTGACCTGGAAAAGATCACCGGTCAGAAAGTCGTTGTGACTTACGCTCGGAAATCCATCGCTGGCTTTAAAGTCCGTGAAGGTTGGCCGATCGGCGTTAAAGTCACTCTGCGTCGCGATCGTATGTACGAATTCCTGGATCGTCTGCTGTCGATCTCCCTGCCTCGGGTCCGCGACTTTCGCGGCCTGAATGCCAAGTCCTTCGATGGTCGTGGTAACTACAGCATGGGCGTTAAAGAGCAGATCATTTTCCCGGAAATCGATTACGACAAGATCGATGCTCTTCGCGGTCTGGACATTACCCTGACCACCACTGCTCGTACGGATGACGAGGGTCGCGCATTGCTGCGTGCCTTCAAGTTCCCGTTCCGCAACTGATTGGAGTAGGACAATGGCCAAGATGAGCATGAAAAACCGCGAGCTGAAACGTCAGCTCACGGTTGCCAAGTACGCCAAGAAGCGTGCAGAACTGAAAGCTATCATCGTTGATCTGAACGCAAGTCCAGAAGCGCGTTGGGAAGCTCAAGTAGCTCTGCAGAAGCAGCCACGTGACGCAAGCGCTGCGCGCATGCGTAACCGCTGCCGCATCACTGGCCGTCCACACGGCGTCTATCGCAAGTTCGGCCTTGGCCGTAACAAGCTGCGTGAAGCAGCAATGCGTGGCGACGTTCCTGGTCTGGTCAAGGCTAGCTGGTAAGGCGTCCATCCCGTCTCGCACGGGTCAATCTTGTAAAAGATTGGTCTGTGTGAAGCGTGATTTTGAATCAAGCCCCTTTTGGGGCTTGATTCATTTCCGGGGTGTGTCTAGAATGATCGGCTCGCCTGAGCCCGTGCTTTCATTTGCCCGGAGTTTCTCGGCGACAAGCTGTAGCCGCAAGGCTAATTATTTTTGTAACAGGAGCGTCTAGCCCATGAGTATGCAGGACCCGTTAGCGGACATGCTAACTCGTATCCGTAATGCCCAGATGGCTGAAAAGCCCGTCGTAAGCATGCCATCTTCTACGTTGAAGGTAGCTGTAGCCAAAGTCCTGAAGGACGAAGGTTACATTGCGGGTTATCAGATCAGCAGCGAAATCAAACCGCTGCTATCCATCGAGCTGAAGTACTTCGAAGGCCGTCCAGTCATCGAAGAAGTGAAGCGCGTTAGCCGTCCAGGCCTGCGTCAGTACAAGTCCGTCGATGATCTGCCAAAAGTTCGTGGCGGTCTCGGTGTGTCTATCGTCTCCACCAACAAAGGTGTGATGACGGATCGTGCTGCGCGCGCTGCCGGTGTCGGCGGCGAAGTTCTTTGCACAGTGTTCTAAGGGGGGATAAGCATGTCACGCGTAGCTAAGAACCCCGTTAAGTTGCCAGCAGGCGTCGAAGTTAAACTCGTCGGCCAGCAGCTTTCGGTGAAGGGTGCCAAGGGCACTCTAGATCTGAACATCCATTCGTCCATTGAGATTGTTGAAGAAGCTGGTGAGCTGCGTTTCGCTGCTCGCAATGGCGATCAACAAACTCGCGCAATGGCCGGCACCACTCGTGCACTGGTTAACAACATGGTCCAAGGCGTAAGCCAAGGCTTCGAGCGTAAGCTCCAGCTGGTCGGTGTTGGTTATAAAGCGCAAGCAAAAGACAAAGTGCTGTCCCTGGCTCTCGGCTTTTCGCATCCAGTGGAATACGACCTGCCGAATGGCATCACCGCTGAGACTCCCAACCAGACCGATATCTTCATCCGAGGTATCGATAAGCAGTTGGTTGGTCAAGTGGCCGCTGAGATCCGCGACTTCCGCCGTCCTGAGCCATACAAAGGCAAAGGTGTGCGTTACGCGGACGAAGTCGTCCGCCGTAAAGAAGCCAAGAAGAAGTAGGGCATAGCAAATGACCGTCAAAAAAGTTACCCGACTGCGTCGCGCTCGCAAAGCACGCTTGAAAATGCACGAATTAGAAGTCGTGCGTCTCTGCGTGTTCCGCTCTTCGCAGCACATTTATGCCCAGGTCATCTCGGCCGACGGCAGCAAAGTCTTGGCGAGCGCCTCGACTTTGGACAAAGAACTGCGTGATGGAGCCACTGGCAACATCGACGCGGCCACTAAGGTTGGCCAGCTGGTCGCTGAGCGTGCGAAAGCCGTAGGCGTCTCGCAAGTGGCTTTTGACCGTTCTGGCTTCAAGTACCACGGCCGCGTCAAGGCGCTGGCTGATGCTGCTCGTGAAGGCGGGCTGGAGTTCTAAGTTATGTCAAATAACGACCAAAAACGCGACGAAGGCTACATTGAGAAGCTGGTTCAAGTGAACCGCGTTGCTAAAACCGTTAAAGGCGGCCGTATCTTCACTTTCACCGCGTTGACCGTGGTGGGTGATGGTAAGGGGCGTGTTGGTTTCGGCCGTGGCAAGTCACGTGAAGTGCCTGCTGCGATCCAGAAAGCAATGGAAGCTGCTCGTCGCAACATGATTCAGGTGGACCTTAACGGTACCACTCTGCAGTACGCAATGAAGTCTGCTCATGGCGCTTCTAAGGTGTACATGCAGCCTGCGTCTGAAGGTACCGGTATCATCGCTGGCGGCGCTATGCGCGCAGTGTTGGAAGTTGCTGGTGTTCAGAACGTACTGGCCAAGTGCTACGGCTCGACTAACCCGGTAAACGTGGTTCACGCCACTTTCAAAGGTTTGAAAGCTATGCAATCTCCTGAATCTATTGCTGCCAAGCGCGGCAAAAGTGTCAAGGAGATCTTCTGATCATGGCTACCGTTAAAGTAACGCTGATCAAAAGCATGACCGGTCGCATCCCTAACCACAAATTGTGCGTTAAGGGTTTGGGTCTGCGTCGCATCGGTCACACTGTAGAAGTGCTGGATACTCCCGAGAATCGCGGGATGATCAACAAGGCTTACTACATGCTGCGAGTCGAGGGTTAATCGATGAAACTCAATGATCTGAGTCCAGCGCCGGGTTCCCGTCGCGAAAAGCATCGTCCGGGCCGTGGTATCGGTAGTGGTTTGGGTAAGACCGGTGGCCGTGGCCACAAAGGTCAATCCTCCCGCTCCGGTGGCACTATTGCTCCGGGCTTTGAAGGCGGCCAACAGCCGTTGCATCGTCGTCTGCCGAAATTCGGTTTCGTCTCTCTGAAAGCTATGGATCGCGCAGAAGTGCGTTTGTCCGAACTGGCTAAAGTGGAAGGCGACATCGTCACCGTGCAGTCCCTGAAGGATGCCAACGTGATCAACCAAAACGTACAACGTGTGAAAATCATGTTGTCCGGTGAGGTTACTCGCGCTGTCACCATCAAAGGTATCGCTGCCACCAAAGGTGCGCGTGCGGCTATCGAAGCAGCTGGCGGCAAGTTCGAGGAATAAATGGCTAAGCAAGGTGCTCTCTCAGCGCTCAGCAAAGGCGGGTTATCCGAGCTCTGGGCTCGACTGCGTTTTCTACTCCTGGCGATTATCGTCTACCGGATAGGCGCGCACATCCCAGTTCCTGGTATCAACCCGGACCGGCTGGCGGACCTGTTTCGACAGAATGAGGGGACCATTCTTAGCTTGTTCAACATGTTTTCCGGCGGCGCGCTGGAACGGATGAGTATCTTTGCACTGGGGATCATGCCGTACATTTCGGCATCGATCATCATGCAGTTGATGACCGCCGTCAGCCCGCAGTTGGAGCAGTTGAAGAAGGAAGGTGAGGCTGGTCGTCGTAAGATCAGCCAATACACCCGCTATGGCACTGTCGTCCTCGCTCTTGTTCAGGCTATTGGCATGTCCATTGGTCTGGCAGGGCAGGGCGTTGCGTTCACTGGTGACTTTGGCTTCCATTTCGTTGCGGTATCCACGTTTGTGGCTGGCGCGATGTTCATGATGTGGCTGGGTGAGCAGATTACCGAGCGCGGTGTTGGTAACGGTATCTCGATGTTGATTTTTTCGGGTATCGTCGCCGGTCTTCCGAGAGCGATTGGGCAGTCTTTCGAGTCTGCACGTCAGGGTGATATCAACATTTTCGCCTTGGTTGCCATCGGTTTGCTGGCAGTAGCGATTATCGGTTTTGTGGTGTTCATTGAGCGTGGTCAGCGTCGTATTGCTGTTCACTACGCCAAGCGTCAGCAGGGCCGTAAGGTCTTCGCTGCGCAGACTAGCCACTTGCCGCTGAAAGTGAATATGGCCGGTGTAATTCCTGCTATTTTCGCGAGCAGCATTTTGCTGTTTCCGGCTTCGTTGGGTGCCTGGTTTGGCCAGTCTGAAGGTATGGGCTGGTTGCAGGACCTCTCGCAGTCGATCGCTCCTGGTCAGCCGTTGAATATTCTGCTGTTTAGTGCAGGGATTATTTTCTTCTGCTTCTTCTATACGGCGTTGATGTTCAATCCGAAAGACGTAGCGGAAAACCTGAAGAAGTCCGGTGCCTTTATTCCGGGCATCCGTCCAGGCGAGCAGTCTGCGCGCTATATTGATGGCGTTCTGACCCGCTTGACCATGTTCGGTGCTCTTTATATGACGGCCGTGTGTCTGCTCCCCCAGTTCCTGGTGGTTGCGGCAAACGTACCGTTCTACCTTGGCGGGACTTCGTTGCTGATCGTCGTAGTGGTTGTGATGGACTTCATGTCCCAAGTACAATCGCACCTCGTTTCGCACCAGTACGAATCCCTGATGAAGAAAGCCAACCTGAAGGGCTACGGTAGCGGCATGCTGCGCTGAAGCACCCATAAGGTTCGAGGAGTTGGTGATGAAAGTTCGTGCATCGGTGAAAAAGCTGTGCCGTAACTGCAAGATTATTCGCCGCGAAGGTGTTGTTCGAGTAATTTGCAGCGCGGAACCACGTCATAAACAGCGCCAAGGCTGATTGTGATTTGTGCTTAAAGCCCGGCAGCTAGTGCGCTGCTGGGTTGATTATTTGTTATTACAGCGATATTATCTCGCGCCCTATTTCTTGGCTTCCGGGGCGTAGGTAGCTGTCAATTGGAGTCCCACTGAATGGCCCGTATTGCAGGCGTTAACATTCCAGATAACAAGCATACTGTTATCTCGTTGACCTACATCTATGGTGTTGGTCGCACCACCGCACAGAAAATTTGTGCAACCACTGGGGTTAACCCAGCGGTGAAGATCAAAGATCTGAGCGACGAGCAGATTGAACAGCTGCGTGGCGAAGTGGCAAAGGTCACCACTGAAGGTGATCTGCGTCGCGAAATCAACATGAAAATCAAGCGCTTGATGGATTTGGGCTGCTACCGCGGCCTTCGCCATCGTCGTGGTCTTCCAGTACGCGGTCAGCGTACCAAGACCAACGCGCGTACTCGCAAAGGTCCGCGTAAGCCGATCCGCAAGTAATCGCACCAGCGCAACGACAGGAATTTAGTCATGGCAAAACCTGCTGCTCGTCCTCGTAAAAAAGTTAAAAAGACAGTGGTTGATGGCATCGCCCACATCCACGCGTCTTTTAACAACACAATCGTCACCATTACCGATCGTCAAGGTAACGCGCTTTCTTGGGCTACCTCAGGCGGCTCGGGTTTCCGCGGTTCTCGCAAGTCCACCCCGTTCGCTGCTCAAGTAGCTGCTGAACGTGCTGGTCAAGCTGCGCTGGAATACGGCCTGAAGAACCTCGACGTTAACGTCAAGGGTCCAGGTCCAGGTCGTGAGTCCGCTGTTCGTGCTTTGAACGGCTGTGGCTACAAGATCGCCAGTATCACCGACGTGACGCCAATCCCGCACAACGGGTGCCGTCCGCCGAAGAAGCGCCGCGTGTAATCCAGGAGACTGTAAGAAATGGCTCGTTACATTGGTCCAAAATGCAAACTTGCACGTCGTGAAGGCACCGATCTCTTCTTGAAGAGCGGCGTCCGCGCTATCGAATCCAAGTGCAACATCGAAGCAGCCCCAGGTATCCACGGCCAACGCCGCGGTCGCCAATCCGATTACGGCACCCAACTGCGTGAAAAGCAGAAGGTCCGTCGTATTTACGGCGTTCTCGAACGTCAATTCAGCGGTTATTACAAAGAAGCAGCCGGCAAGAAAGGCGCTACTGGTGAGAACCTGCTGCAATTGCTCGAATGCCGTTTGGATAACGTTGTATACCGTATGGGTTTTGGCTCTACTCGTGCCGAATCCCGTCAGCTGGTATCGCACAAATCGATCAGCATTAACGGCAAAACCGTTAACGTACCGTCCTATCAGGTTCGCCCTGGTGACGTGGTCGCTATTCGCGAGAAGGCAAAGAACCAACTGCGCATTGTCCAAGCTCTCGATCTGTGTGCCCAACGTGGCCGCGTAGAATGGGTAGAAGTAGACACTGAGAAAAAATCTGGCGTCTTCAAAAACGTTCCAGCTCGCAGTGATCTGTCCGCCGACATCAACGAAAGCCTGATTGTCGAGCTCTACTCCAAGTAAGGGCTAGAAAATAGGTGCATCCATGCAGATTTCGGTAAATGAGTTCCTGACACCCCGCCATATTGATGTGCAGGTTGTCAGTCCAACCCGCGCCAAGATCACTCTCGAGCCTCTCGAGCGTGGTTTCGGCCACACCCTGGGCAACGCGCTGCGACGCATCCTGTTGTCCTCAATGCCCGGCTGTGCAGTAGTCGAGGCCGAGATTGACGGTGTACTCCATGAGTACAGCGCCATCGAAGGTGTACAGGAAGACGTAATTGAAATCCTGTTGAACCTTAAAGGTCTGGCTATCAAGCTGCACGGTCGAGACGAAGTTACGCTGACCTTGTCGAAGAAGGGTTCGGGGGTGGTTACCGCTGCCGATATTCAGCTGGATCATGATGTCGAGATCGTTAATCCCGATCACGTAATCGCTAACCTGGCGTCTAACGGCGCCTTGAACATGAAGCTCACCGTAGCTCGTGGTCGTGGTTATGAACCGGCCGATTCGCGTCAGAGCGATGAAGACGAAAGCCGCAGCATTGGTCGCTTGCAGCTTGACTCTTCGTTCAGCCCGGTTCGCCGTATCGCATACGTGGTGGAAAACGCCCGTGTCGAACAGCGTACTAACCTGGACAAGCTGGTTATTGATCTGGAAACCAACGGTACCCTGGATCCTGAAGAGGCTATTCGCCGCGCTGCAACCATTCTGCAACAGCAGTTGGCTGCGTTCGTCGATCTCAAAGGTGACAGTGAGCCAGTGGTTATCGAACAGGAAGACGAGATCGATCCGATCCTTCTCCGTCCGGTTGACGATCTGGAACTGACTGTACGTTCGGCCAACTGCCTTAAGGCGGAGAACATTTACTACATCGGCGACCTGATTCAGCGTACCGAAGTAGAACTGTTGAAGACTCCGAACCTGGGTAAGAAATCCTTGACTGAAATCAAGGACGTTCTGGCCTCCCGTGGTCTGTCCCTCGGCATGCGCCTCGACAACTGGCCGCCTGCAAGTCTTAAGAAGGACGACAAGGCGACTGCCTGATCGTCGTAATCACCGAACGTTGTGTTTGGTAAGGAATGAACCATGCGTCATCGTAAAAGTGGTCGTCACCTGAGCCGCACCAGCTCACACCGTAAGGCCATGTTTCAAAACATGGCGGTGTCGCTGTTTGAGCACGAGCTGATCAAAACTACACTGCCGAAAGCCAAGGAACTGCGCCGCGTTGCCGAGCCGCTGATCACCCTGGCTAAGACAGACAGCTTGGCTAACCGCCGTCTGGCCTTCGACCGTACTCGTTCGAAAGCCATCGTTGGTAAGCTGTTCAACGACCTGGGCAAGCGTTATGCAACCCGTGAGGGTGGCTACCTGCGCATCCTCAAGTGCGGTTTCCGCACTGGCGACAACGCGCCTATGGCGTACGTCGAACTGGTTGATCGTCCGGTTGGTGGTGTTGTAGAAGCTGCTGAATAAGACGTCAGTCTGTACAAAAAACCGGGCCTAGTGCCCGGTTTTTTGTGTCTGGACTATTAGTAATAATCTATCGATGTTTATAATTTAATAAATTTGATGGTGTGATAAATTTGGCGAATACTCCTCTCAAGCCGTTTAGCCGGCTGGACACGTTAGAGAGGAAGATTTCGTATGAGCCAGAATAAAACGATTACGACTGCCAGTGGCGCTCCAGTCGCTGACAACCAGAACTCCCGGTCCGCGGGCCCGCGTGGCCCACTGTTACTCGACGATTTTCACCTGATCGAGAAACTCGCACACTTCAATCGCGAGAACATCCCGGAACGCCGCGTGCACGCGAAAGGCTCGGGCGCTCACGGTACATTCACGGTTAATCGCGATATCACGCAGTACACCAGCGCTAAATTGTTTGAGTCCGTGGGCAAGCAGACGCCCATTTTCATGCGTTTTTCCACCGTCGGTGGCGAACGAGGTTCGGCAGACACCGAGCGTGACCCGCGCGGCTTCTCGATCAAGTTCTATACCGAAGAAGGTAACTGGGACATCGTTGGGAACAACACGCCTGTTTTCTTTATCCGTGACCCGCTTAAATTCCCGGACTTCATTCACACCCAAAAACGTCTGCCCCAATCCAACCTGAAAAGCGCGCAAATGATGTGGGACTTCTGGTCGCACTCGCCTGAGGCGCTGCACCAGGTCACGATCCTGTTTTCGGACCGTGGCATTCCGGACGGCTACCGTCACATGCACGGCTTCGGCAGCCACACTTATAGCCTGATCAGCGCGACGGGTGAGCGTCATTGGGTCAAATGGCACTACAAGACCCAGCAAGGTATCAAGAACCTGGCCCCTGCCGACGCCGCTGGCCTGGCAGGTACTGACCCGGATTATTCCCAGCGCGATCTGTTTACCGCGATCGAGAAGGGTGACTTCCCGAAATGGCGGGTGTGCATCCAGATCATGACCGAGGCTCAGGCCGCTGCCCATCACGAGAACCCTTTTGACGTGACCAAAACCTGGTCGCAGAAGGAGTACCCGTTGATTGAGGTCGGTGAATTTGAGCTGAACCGCAACCCTCAAAACTACTTCGCCGAAGTCGAACAGGCTGCGTTTGCGCCAAGTAATATGGTGCCCGGTGTTGGCTTGTCGCCTGATCGCATGCTGCAAGGGCGTGTCTTTGCCTACGCCGATGCACAGCGCTATCGTGTCGGTACCAACCACCAGCAATTGCCGATCAACGCGCCAAAAAGCCCGGTTAACAGCTATCAGCGTGATGGCGCCATGAGCTTTGGAAGCAATGGTGGTGGAACGCCTAACTACGAACCCAACAGCTACGCTGACGCCCCTAAACAGGCGCCACGTTATGCTGAGCCAGGGTTGGCACTGACCGGTGAGGCCACACGTTACGATCATCGTCAGGACGGTGATTACTTCAGTCACGCGGGTGCGCTCTTTAACCTGATGGACGATGCACAGAAAGCACTCTTGATCGGCAACATCGCCGGTGCGATGGCCGGTGTGACGGCTGATGTCGTGCAACGTCAGCTCCAGTACTTCTACAAGGCTGATCCTGCGTACGGCGAAGGCGTCGCCAAAGCCCTCGACGTACAACTGAGCCAGGTCTAAGTCGAAGCGATAACCAGAACCGCCCTCATTGGGGCGGTTTTTCGTATTGGATTGTCCCGCTTTCGCCGTTTTTCACACTTTCTGGCTTTTTGTGAAGTGACCTCCTCGGCGGGTTGGTTCAAACTACGGACTTTCAAGCAGGGAGATGAGGGCGATGCAAGGTCACCCGGACGTAATCGATTACCTCAACACGCTGCTGACGGGGGAGCTGTCAGCCCGCGATCAATATTTTATTCATTCGCGGATGTACGAGGACTGGGGCTTCAGCAAGCTCTACGAGCGTATCAACCACGAAATGGAAGAAGAGACCCAGCACGCCGATGCCTTGATGCGCCGGATCCTGATGCTCGAAGGCACGCCGCGCATGCGCCCCGATGATCTGGACGTAGGCACCACGGTCCCTGAGATGCTCGCCAGCGATTTACGCCTGGAGTACAAGGTCCGTGCCGCGCTTTGCAAGGGCATCGAGCTCTGCGAGCTGCACAAGGATTACGTGACCCGTGAAATCCTGCGTATTCAGTTGGCCGACACCGAAGAAGATCACACGTACTGGCTGGAACAGCAGTTCGGCCTGATCAAGTTGATCGGTCTGGAGAATTACCTGCAATCGCAGTTCTGATTCCCGCACCGCACCCATAGAAAAGCCCTGCCACAGATGAACTGCGGCAGGGCTTTTTCGTTAGCGCACCGGCTAGACTGCGTCGGCTTTATCCCGAAGCAGCAGCGGTTTGAGGTAGTGGCCGGTGTAAGACTGCTTCATCTCTGCGACTTCCTCCGGGGTACCGCAGGCGATGATCTGACCGCCCTTGGAACCGCCTTCCGGACCCAGGTCCACCAACCAGTCAGCGGTCTTGATCACGTCCAGGTTGTGCTCGATCACCACCACGGTATTCCCGTGATCGCGCAAACGATGCAGTACGTCGAGCAACTGCTGAATATCGGCGAAGTGCAAACCGGTGGTCGGCTCATCGAGGATGTACAGCGTCTTGCCGGTATCGCGCTTGGACAGCTCGCGTGACAGCTTGACCCGCTGCGCCTCGCCGCCCGACAGCGTGGTCGCGGACTGCCCCAGCTTGATGTACGACAGCCCCACATCCATCAGCGTTTGCAGTTTGCGCGCCAGTGCAGGTACGGCATCGAAGAACACCCGAGCTTCCTCGATGGTCATCTCCAGCACTTCGTGGATGTTCTTGCTCTTGTATTTGATTTCCAGTGTTTCGCGGTTATAGCGCTTGCTCTTGCACACATCGCAAGGCACGTAGATGTCCGGCAGAAAGTGCATCTCGACCTTGATCAGGCCATCTCCCTGGCACGCCTCACAACGCCCGCCTTTCACGTTGAACGAGAAACGCCCCGGGCCGTACCCGCGCGAGCGCGACTCGGGAACACCGGAAAACAATTCGCGAATCGGTGTGAACAGCCCGGTATACGTCGCCGGGTTGGAGCGCGGCGTACGACCGATGGGGCTTTGGTCGATATCGACGACTTTATCCAGGTGCTGAAGGCCGTCGATGCTGTCGTGCGCCGCTGCCTCTAGCGTGGTTGCGCCATTGAGAGCAGTGGCGCTGAGCGGGAACAGGGTGTTGTTGATCAGCGTCGACTTGCCCGAGCCGGAAACACCGGTCACGCAGGTCAGCAGACCGATCGGGATTTCCAGATCGACATTGTGCAAGTTGTTGCCGCGCGCGCCCTTGAGGGTCAGGTTCAGTTTTTTGTCGCGTGGCGTGCGCTTGGCTGGCACTTCGATCTTCACCCGGCCTGACAAGTATTTGCCAGTCAGCGAATCAGGGTGCGCCATGACTTCGGCCGGAGTGCCTTGGGCAACGATGTGCCCGCCATGAATACCGGCCCCAGGGCCGATGTCCACCACGTAGTCAGCCAGACGAATAGCGTCTTCGTCATGCTCGACCACGATCACCGTATTGCCGATGTCACGCAGGTGCTTGAGCGTGCCCAACAGCCGGTCGTTGTCCCGTTGATGCAAGCCAATCGACGGTTCATCGAGGATATACAGGACCCCGACGAGGCCCGCGCCGATCTGGCTGGCCAGGCGAATACGTTGGGCTTCACCGCCAGACAAGGTATCGGCGCTGCGGTCCAGGGACAGATAATCCAGGCCGACGTTGACCAGGAACTGCAGGCGCTCGCGAATTTCCTTGAGGATCTTGTCGGCAATTTCGCCGCGCCGTCCGGTCAGTTTCAGCGTGCTGAAGTACTCGGTAGCATCGCCGATGGGCAGATTGGTCACGGCCGGCAGGGTTTTTTCGCCGACCCAGACATGCCGCGCCTCACGACGCAGACGGGTGCCACGGCAATCCGGGCAGGGCTGAGTGCTGAGGAACTTGGCCAGTTCTTCGCGCACCGTGGCCGACTCGGTCTCGCGATAACGCCGCTCGAGATTGGGCACGATGCCTTCGAACGGGTGCGCACGCTTGACGATGTCGCCGCGATCATTGAGATAGCGGAAGTCGACGTTCTGCGTGCCGCTGCCATTCAGAAGAATTTTCTGCTGATCGGCGGGCAATTCGTTGAACGGCACCTCGAGGCTGAACCCGTAGTGGTTGGCCAGGGAGCCGAGCATCTGGAAATAATAGACGTTGCGCCGGTCCCAGCCACGAATCGCGCCTTCGGCCAGCGTCAGCTCGCCATTGACCAGGCGCTTGATGTCGAAAAACTGCTTCACGCCCAGACCGTCGCAGGTCGGACATGCGCCAGCCGGGTTATTAAAGGAGAACAGCTTGGGTTCTAGCTCGCTGATGGCGTGCCCACAGATCGGGCAGGCAAAACGCGCGGAGAAAATCATTTCCTCGCCCGGCTCGTCATCCATCGGCGCGACCCAGGCGATACCGTCAGCCAGTTTCAGCGCGGTTTCGAAGGACTCCGCCAGACGCTGCTGCATGTCTTCACGAACCTTGAACCGGTCAACCACCACGTCGATGGAGTGCTTCTTCTGTTTATCCAGCTTGGGCAGTTCATCGAGTTCACATAGCCTGCCGTTGACCCGTGCGCGGACGAAGCCTTGAGCACGCAGCTCTTCGAAAATCGCCAGGTGCTCGCCCTTGCGCTCGCGAACCACAGGCGCCAGCAGCATCAGCTTGCTGCCTTCAGGCTGCGCCAGCACCAGGTCGACCATCTGGCTGACCGTCTGCGCTTCCAGTGGAATATCGTGGTCCGGGCAGCGAGGCTGGCCGACACGCGCATACAGCAGGCGCAGGTAATCGTAGATTTCGGTGATCGTGCCCACCGTCGAGCGCGGGTTGTGCGACGTGGATTTCTGTTCGATAGAAATCGCTGGCGACAGCCCTTCGATCGTATCGACGTCTGGCTTTTCCATCATCGACAGGAACTGACGAGCGTACGCGGAAAGCGACTCGACATAGCGCCGCTGCCCTTCGGCATACAGCGTATCGAAGGCTAGCGACGACTTGCCAGAACCGGAAAGACCGGTAATGACGATCAATTTGTCGCGTGGCAGGGTCAGGTCAATGTTCTTCAGGTTGTGGGTTCGCGCCCCACGTATCAGGATCTTGTCCACTGCGGCCTCGCTTGGCGGGCTTAAACACGGGAGTATACGGCTCCATGCCATTACGCGGCAAAGCGTCGCGTATGTGCTCTACATCGATGGGACTGGTAGAATCGCTGCCGGTTCACACGAGGTTTTTCCATGCACGATCCCCTTAGCGAACGCATGAGTGGCAGCGAGACCCGCGCAGCAAGCGGTCTGGCGCTGGTGTTCGCCTTCCGTATGCTTGGCATGTTTATGGTTTTGCCGGTGCTGGCCACCTACGGCATGGACCTGGCGGGCGCGTCTCCTGCGCTCATTGGCCTGGCTATCGGCGCTTATGGCCTGACCCAAGCGGTGCTGCAGATTCCATTCGGGATGATTTCCGACCGGATTGGCAGGCGGCCTGTCATTTATATCGGTTTGATCATCTTCGCCCTTGGCAGCTTGCTGGCGGCCAATGCGGACTCGATCTGGGGCGTGATCGCCGGACGTATCCTGCAAGGGGCTGGCGCCATCTCGGCGGCGGTGATGGCGTTGCTCTCGGACCTTACCCGCGAACAGCACCGCACCAAAGCCATGGCCATGATTGGCATGACCATCGGACTGTCTTTTGCGGTTGCGATGGTCGTCGGCCCCCTGCTGACCCGCGCGTTCGGCCTGTCGGGGCTGTTTCTGGCCACGGGCGGGATGGCGCTGGTGGGGATTCTGATCGTCGCCTTCATGGTGCCGAAGTCGACCGGGCCGCTGCAGCATCGCGAATCGGGCGTCGCGCGCCAGGCTTTAGGCCCGACCTTGCGTCATCCCGACTTGCTGCGCCTGGATTTAGGTATCTTCGTGTTGCACGCGATGCTCATGTCCAGCTTCGTCGCCTTGCCCTTGGCGTTGGTCGAAAAAGCCGGTTTGCCCAAGGAACAACACTGGTGGGTCTACCTGACCGCGTTGCTGATTTCGTTCTTCGCCATGATCCCGTTCATCATTTATGGCGAAAAGAAACGCCAGATGAAGCGTGTATTGCTCGGCGCTGTCAGCGTGCTGCTGCTGACTGAGCTATTCTTCTGGGCATTCGGCGATACGTTGCGGGCTTTGGTGATCGGGACGGTGGTGTTCTTCACCGCGTTCAACTTGCTTGAGGCTTCGCTGCCCTCGTTGATCAGCAAGGTGTCACCGGCAGGCGGCAAAGGCACGGCGATGGGGGTTTACTCCACCAGTCAGTTCCTCGGTTCGGCGGCTGGCGGCATCCTTGGCGGCTGGTTGTTTCAGCACGGAGGATTGAGCATTGTGTTCCTTGGCGG
>NZ_LT607421.1:0-211013 GCF_900095225.1 Pseudomonas sp. UMAB-08 | reverse complement strand
CGCCTTTGCTGTTACTATGCGCGAACCGCCGTACGTGACGAGCCTGCGTGTGCCGTTGACGCCAGAAGCACAGCGCGAAGCCGGCCTGATCGAGCGTTTGATGGCCGTCACCGGAGTAACAGATGCAGTGGTGGTGGCTGATGAAGCTGCCATCTATATCAAATTAGACACCGAACTATTGGATCGCACGTCCCTTGAGCGCCTGGTCAACGACCCGGCGCCGACAGCGTGCGAAGCCTAGGAGAACGTTATGGCCCGTGGGGTTAACAAAGTCATATTGGTCGGTACATGCGGCCAGGATCCCGAAGTTCGCTACTTGCCTAACGGTAACGCCGTGACCAACCTGAGTCTGGCGACCAGCGAACAGTGGACCGATAAACAAACCGGTCAGAAGGTCGAAAAGACCGAATGGCACCGTGTTTCGATGTTCGGCAAGGTTGCTGAAATCGCCGGCGAATACCTGCGCAAAGGTTCGCAGGTGTACATCGAAGGCAAGCTGCAAACCCGCGAGTGGGAAAAAGACGGCATCAAGCGCTACACCACTGAAATCGTCGTCGACATGCAAGGCACCATGCAACTGCTGGGCGGTCGTCCACAAGGCGAAGGCGCTCCACAGGGTCAAGGCGGCATGTCCAACTCCGCGCCGCGCCCTCAACAGTCGCGTCCACAGCAGTCCCAACCGCAATCCCAGCCACAACGCGAATCGCGTCCTGCGCCACAGCAGCAGGCCGCACCGCAACCGGCTCCGGATTTCGACAGCTTTGATGACGATATCCCGTTCTAGGGAATATGTTCCTCAGCTGTAAAAAAGGCCCGTAGCGTTTAACGCTACGGGCCTTTTTGGTTTTGCGCGCAGCCTATGTCTGCAATTCATTGACCTCCATCTACCGGCGGGAACCGCCCTACTCTAATAGGTTTCGGCTTGGTTTTCTGGATGACAGAGTTATACGGTTACTTAAAATACTGCGCCACTTACTGCAAAAGTTGTTAATTTCTAATTATGTCAACATGGATTGATGGACGGCTCATGTGGGAATACTCCTGGAAATTATTTTTAATAATTACATGCGCCGCTATAAACCAGCCATTTGCTATGATTTTCTTTTTTAGGCGGCGGTTGGAAATGGAGTGGGGAAGAGGTGACCTAATTAAGGTTCGTATTTCTGAGTTTCCAGGGTATTTTGAAGTAAAGGGTTTTGAACGGAACTACCTTGACTATTTTGATCGCGCCTGTTGTCCGTGGCGTTTTTTGTACGCTATCGGCTTTGTAGTTATTGCTTTTGGTGTGACAGGCTTCTTTGTAAGCCCTACCGCTATCATTTTTGATTCAAAACTCAGCACAATGATTTCGCATCTGATCAGCCTCAATCGTGGGCCCATGATAGTGACTGGCACTCTATGTATGGTGTGTGCCGCCCTGCTGGATGAATGGGCCAATCAGCGTCTGCTTTCACCAAAATTATACTTCGACAAACATTATCGGCTTGAGATGTCTGACACATCAGTTGCCGTGTTGACGACAAAAATACTTTATCAGAAGGGTGACAGATTCTACGTATATTCAGAGCGGGAACTCAAGGCGGCTATACGTGCCGTACAAGGAACGGGTTGAATACGAGGCGCAGTGATGAGTAATGGTTTTTCTCCGGCTGAGTGTTTTTATGAGTATGTTGAGTTATTAGGTGAGGATGATCCCGCTGTCATCGGAAGTGCGGTTATATAGAGCTTGGTGACGTGTAGGTGCGCGCTTGCTTGTGATAAATCGGCTCTGCCCGGTGCGATAGTGAATTCACTACTTTTCCGTCTCTGTTAGCCGATCGCGGCGGGACGCATAGTTGCAAGCGCGCTCTTACATGGTGTTGCTCTCTACCGTTCGATCGTCCGGCTCCAGCGGGCATTTCATTCCGGGCGTTGCTGATTAACCTGATCCCAATCAATCGAGATGGCCGTCTCCAGGTAGGCGTTCATCGCTGCGACCTGAGTGCGGGTTTTATCGGTGGTTGGGGCTTTTGGGTTGGAGGGGATTTGGTCGCCTTCTTCCAGTGCCGGGGCCTGCGCTTCCGGGCTCAGGAGGTAGGCGGCGAGTTTTTGCGCGAGCGCTGGTTGGTTGTTGTGGGCGATGGTGCATTCGGTGACGTTGAGTACCACCGCACCTTCTTTGGGTTGCGCGTATTCAACCGGCACGCCGAGCAGTTTCAGGGTGGAGACCTGGGTCGATGAAGCCAGGGACTGGAACACCACTTTGTCCTTGTAGCGGCAGAGCTGACGCCGGTAACCGGTCGCCGTGTTTGATTTTTTCGAAGGTCCTTCGGACCTTATCGCAGCCTTCGGCAGCTCCTGCATGGGTTTGCGTGATGCCAGCAGACATCCCGAAAATCAGGAATAACCCCGCGATTTTATTTCGCTTGTGGCACATGCGCATTCCTCGCTTAGATGGCCGAGGATTTCTTGACGAGTGTTTTCACGCATGAGCAGCGCATCAATCAGCGGTTCGATATCGATGGTCCACCCCATCACCCTGGATCACGGCAAGAACGCCGAGGTGTGGGATGACGACGGCAAGCGCTACATCGACTTTGTCGGTGGGATTGGCGTGTTGAACCTGGGGCATTGCAATGCGCGCATCGTCGACGCCATCCGCGAGCAAGCGACCAGGCTGACGCATTACTGCTTCAACGCTGTACCTCACGCGCCTTACAAACAATTCATGGCGCGGCTAGCGGCGTTCATTCCGGTCAGTTATCCCGTCGTCGGCATGCTGACCAACAGCGGTGCCGAGGCCGCAGAAAATGCGCTGAAGATTGTTCGTGCTTACACAGGACGCTCGGCGGTTATCGCCTTCGATGGCGGATTTCACGGGCGAACGCTGGCGACCTTGAACCTCAACGGCAAAGTAGCACCTTACAAACAAAAGGTCGGCGTGCTGCCGGGGCCGGTGTACCACTTGCCTTACCCGAGCAAGGATAACGGGGTCACCGCCGCAGAAGCATTGAGCGCCATGGATCGATTGTTCAGCGTCGAAATCGACGCGGAAGAGGTCGCCTGTTTCATCCTGGAGCCTGTCCAGGGCGAAGGCGGCTTCCTTGCGCTGGACGTCGAGTTCGCCAAAACCTTGCGTACGTTTTGCGATGAAAAAGGCATTCTGCTGATCATCGATGAAATCCAGTCCGGGTTTGGACGCACCGGCCAGCGCTTTGCATTCTCCCGGCTAGGCATCGAGCCAGATTTGCTTCTGTTGGGGAAAAGCATCGCTGGCGGTATGCCGCTCGGTGCGGTGGTGGGCAAAAAGGCTTTGATGGATGCATTGCCCAAAGGCGGGTTGGGCGGCACGTATTCGGGCAATCCAATGGCGTGTGCTGCGGGCCTGGCCACCCTGGACCAGATGACTGACGCCAATCTGTCCTCGTGGGGCGAAGCACAAGAACACGCGATCATGAGTCGTTATCAGGGTTGGCTTGACAGCAAATTGTCGCCCTTCCTTGGGCGTCTGACCGGGGTCGGCGCCATGCGCGGGATCGAGCTGATCACACCGGAAGGAAAGCCCGCGACAGCCCAGTTGGCCATGCTCCTTGAAACCGCAAGAAACAATGGACTGCTGCTGATGCCCAGTGGCAAGGCCCGGCATATCATCCGGCTGCTGCCGCCCCTGACCACCGAGCTTGATGTGCTCAGTGAAGGGTTGGATATCTTAGAAAAGTGTCTGGCCGAGCTGGGTTGATGTTTGCGGGCTGCTGGCTGTCAGGTCAGCAAGTCCGGGGTGTTGAAATTGGTCAGCCGCAGATCATCGGGCGCACAGTCAAGCGCCCGTAAATCATGTGCCAATAACACCCGCATCAAACTGCGTTCCCCTTGGTCCCAGCGCTTGCGCAACTCAGGCAGCAAGGCTGTGGGGATCACACTGAACATCGGTTGCCATTGCCCGGCCTGGCGCACCATCAACGGTGAGGCCGCAGGACCTGCGAGGCTCAGCAACTGCTCGATCAGCGGGCGATCAATCCTCGGCGCATCACACGCCAGAACCAGCACCCAGGCATGGTGCGCAACCGAAAGCCCGGCCAATACCCCGGCCAGCGGTCCTGGAAAGTCGTGCTGTTCATCGCCCACTAACTGATCTGCAAACGCCTGATAGCGATCCTGATTGCGGTTGCAGGAGATGATCAGGTCATCGGTCAGCGGCCTGACAACGTCGTGCACATAAGCGATCAAGGGCTGGTCGTTCCACAGAATAAGCCCTTTGTCCTGCCCGCCCATGCGCTGCCCGCGCCCACCGGCCAGTAGCAGAATCGAGCAGGGCACACCTTGCTCTGCGTGGTCATTCGATGAAGCGTTCATGCGTAGCACTCAAAAAATTGATACGGCGACGATCCCATGGACAGTGCCAAGGCGCCAGTCAGCTCAGCACGTAATCCACAGGTTCGAGCACGGGCGGAAGGTTGGTCTCGCCCAGCGCGTCCAGCACTTCACGTTCGATGGTTCGCACGATGAAGTCGGTGGGCAGGTTGTGTTCGTTACGACCAAACGGGTCCTCCAGTTCATCGCCGATGGCGTCGAGCCCGAAGAAGGTGTAGCTGACGATCGCGGTGAAAACCGGTGTCATCCAGCCCAAGGGCTCGGCCATGGCGAAGGGCAGCAGGATACAAAACAGATAAATCGTCCGGTGCAGCAGCAGCGTGTAGGGGAAGGGCAGCGGTGTGGTTTTGATCCGGTCACACGCGGTGAGGGTTCGCGTCAGGTTGCTCAAGCGGGTTTCCATCAGGGTGTAGCGCCATTCACTGATGTCGCCGGCCACGGCCAGATCGGAACACTGTTGGCCAACATGACGCAGGATGCGCTCACTGATATTCGGGGTGCCGGGCGCTGGCGCGAAGTCCAGCCAGGGACGGGCCTCAGCCAATTCGTCTTCCCCGCGCAGGTGGGCGTTCAGCGCATGTGAGAAACCGCACAGATTACGCAGAATGCTCCCACGTTCGGCGGAGTCCTTGATGACCTGGGTTTCGCGGATCATCGAGCGCATGTCCATGATCATTTCCCCCCACAACTTGCGCCCCTCGTACCAGCGGTCGTAGCACATGGTGTTGCGGAAACTCATGAAAATCGACAGCGAGAGCCCGAGCAGCGTGAAGGGTGTGGCACTGACGCGGGAAAAGTAGGCGGGGTGCAGGGTTTCGACCCATACGATGGCCGAGGCCAACAGGGTGACCAGCAAGCTGCGAACAACGATGTGCTTGGCGATGGACCCTTTAAGTGACGTCAGGATCTGCAGCAGGTTCGGTTTGGGTCTGACAATCATGGACTGAGGGTCCTGGAGCAACTGAAGCGATTGAGAACAGACCGGAACGGCTAGCCTCCGGTCATGTTCATGAAACGCACAACTTGAACCTCGTCGTTGACGTCGAAGTTGTGGCGGTAGGGCTTGATCCGCATTGAGTCGATGATGGCCTTTTCCAGCTTCTCCGGCTGCCCCGGATGAGCGCGCAACACGGCCTTGAGGTCGACCGAGTGTTCGTTGCCCAGGCACAGCAGCAAGCGGCCTTCCACGGTCAAACGCACACGGTTGCAGGTCGCGCAGAAATTATGACTGTGTGGCGAGATGAAGCCCAGACGAATATCAGGTGCTTCAGCCAGGCGCCAATAACGCGAAGGGCCTTGGGTCGATTCCGTCGAGTCGATCAAGGTGTAGCGTTCGGCGATGAGTTCGCGGACCTGGTCACTGGAGAAAAAGGATTCCGCGCGGCTGTGCTCAAGGATGGTGCCCAGCGGCATTTCTTCGATGAAGCTGATATCGAGCTGACGGTCGATGGCAAAGCTGACCAGGTCGTTGATCTCGTGATCGTTGCGGCCTTTCATGACCACGCAGTTGAGCTTGGTGCGCCGAAAGCCCGCCGCGTTCGCTGCGTCGATCCCGGCAATGACCTTTGTCAGATCGCCGGTGCGGGTCAGTTCGCGAAAACGTTCGGGGTTCAAACTGTCGAGGCTGATATTCAGCCGATTGACCCCGGCGTCGAACAGTGGCCCCGCCAGCGCGCTCAGTTGCGAGCCGTTGGTGGTCATGCACAGCTCGCGGAGGTCGGGCAGCGCGGCGATTTGCCGACACAAATCGACCACCCCGCGGCGCACCAAAGGCTCGCCGCCGGTCAGGCGAATTTTGCGCGTGCCCAGCGCAACGAAGCGCTCGGCCAACTGGTAAATCTCTTCCAGGGTGAGAATGCGTTGGCGCGGCAGGAACTCCATGTCTTCGGCCATGCAATAGACGCAGCGAAAATCGCAACGGTCTGTCACTGACATGCGCAGGTAATCGACCTTGCGAGAAAAGCTGTCCATCAAGATCCGATCTGACAATTGAACCTCGTTGCTCTGCACTCAAGAGCGCGATGTTGGATTGACCTTCATAGTGGAGGGTCTGAGTCTCCAGAGACTAGAAGGCTGGCCGTTTTTTATCCAATAGCTATTGGTGACTGCATGATCGACTGGCTCTATCAGCAGGTGGATTCACTTTGCGAGTAGAACGAACGTGCAGGGCAAATGTCGATCAGTGTCCAGAAGCCTCATACTCACTGGATAATCAAATGTAAGGGGGGGCCGCGCTTTGTTGAAGTTCAAGACCGTGACGCTGTTGTGCATCCTGTTTTGCGCGGGCAGTTTTAACCTCCAGGCCGCTGATGCGCCTGCCGTAGCGCCGGCCTCGGCTGCCCCAGCGGCGACCGTGGCCCCTGCGGCGCCTGCCAGCATCGCGCCGGCTCCTGCCGCCCCGACACCTCCGGAAATTCTGGTGCAAGGCGGTTTGCTCGGCGCCATCAGCTCCAGCATTGATAACGTCCAGGGCCAACTTGATCTGAACAACGATCTGGTCGACTCCTGGCGTTTGCGGGCGGGCCGAGCCGCCGACGAGATAGATAATCTGGTCAATCAGCGTTCCTCACGCTCGAACGTCAGTATCGCCGGGGACTTCCTGATGCTGTCGGCGGTGTGGATCGGTGTGTTCGCGATTCTGTTTTCACTGGGTCGCCTGATAGCCTCGCGCCTCAATCGGCATCGGGTTCTTATTGAGCGCTACCGTGTGCAGGCGCTGTTGAACTACGTGGTGCCCTATACCCTTCCGGCGGTGATCAGCTTGCCGCTGACGTTGTATGTCAGCCACTTCATGTCGGCGTCGGTAGGGCGTGCGTTGGCGCTGTGTTTTGCCTATGCGACCAGCAGCGGGATTGTTTCGACCTCGGTGTTGTTGTGCGTGATCGTGATGTTCAATGCCGGGCACAAACGCGCTGCGGTACGGATCATTCGCCAATACAGCCCACGGCCTTTGTTTCTGATCGGTTTTCTCGCGGCCCTGAGCGACGCGCTGACCAGCCCGCAGATTTCCCGGCAGTTGGGCAGCAACGTCACCAGCAGTATTGCGGTGTTTACAGGACTGTTCGCCTCGGTGGTGTTCTGCATGCTGGTGATCAAGCTGCGTCGGCCTGTGGCGCATCTGATCTGTAATCGATCCTTGAGTGGCCGCCTGCACCAGCCGGCGCTGCAAGAATCGCTGAAGATTTTTTCCGGCCTCTGGTACTTGCCGATCCTGCTGATGATTCTGGTCTCGGCGATCCATCTGATCGGTGCCGGCGAGGACAGCCAGAAAGCCCTGCGCTGTGCCCTGCTGACTACCGTATTACTAATTGCCACGGTATTTTTGAGCACGGTGTTTCAGCACCTGTTCAAGCCGGCCGATGCCGCCGCCGAGCGTGGTGGGCATGTCTACAAGGAGCGCTTGCTGAGTTTGTGTCATGCCGTGCTGCGAATTGCGCTCGCGGTCGTATTCATCGAAGTGCTCGGGCGGATCTGGGGTTTTTCGCTGTTCGAGTTCGCCCAGCGCAATACGGTCGGTCGGGTGATCAGTGACTCGCTCAGCAGTATCGGCCTGATTCTGCTGGTGACCTGGTTGTTGTGGGTGGTCCTCGACACGGCGATTCAGGAAGCCCTGAAACCACCGCTCAATAAACGTTCTTCACGCCAGCCCAGCACCCGGATAAAAACCATTCTGCCGATGCTGCGCAACGCGATAAAAATTATCCTGGTGGTGATTTGCTCGATCACCACGATGGCCAATCTAGGGATTAACGTCGCGCCGCTGTTGGCCGGTGCCGGGGTGGTTGGCCTGGCCATCGGTTTCGGTTCGCAGCAGTTGGTGCAGGACGTGATCACCGGGTTGTTCATCATCATTGAGGACACTATTTCCATCGGTGATTGGGTGGTGCTCGACTCTGGCCACTCCGGTACGGTGGAAAGCCTGACCATCCGCACCCTGCGCCTGCGCGACGGCAAAGGGTTCGTGCACTCGGTGCCATTCGGTCAGATCAAAGCCGTGACCAACCAATCGCGCCAGTTTGCGTATGCCTTCTTCGCCATCCAGTTCACCTACGACTCCGACATCGACTCTGCCACCGCGCTGATTCGCGAGGCAGGGGGGTCGATCAGCGACGACCTGTTGCTCAAGGGCAATCTGCAAGGGCCGCTGGAAGTGTTTGGCCTGGATCGGATGGACCTCAATGGCGTTGTGCTGACCGCGCAATTCCGCACCGTGTCGGGGGGCCAATATGGAGTGAGTCGCGCCTTCAACGAACGGCTGAAAAAGCTTGTGGATAAAACCCCTGATGTGCGTTTCGCCCAGACTTTTCCACAGGTGGTGATGAGCCCACACGCTGAAGCCAATGCGGATGAACCGCCTGTGCCGCCCAAACCGACAGTGACCAACGGTGATGGGTCGGAGAGTCCAGCAAGTGTCTGATCATTGCTTTTGGCCGAAGGCCGTAGGCGCTGGCTTGCCTGCGAAAAGGGCCGAAGGACCTTCCGGTGGGGGCGAATGCACCCATTTTGCCAGCGCTTCGCACTGGATCGCAGGCAAGCCTGCTCCTACAGTTGATCTGCGCCGGGAGCCAAGAAGTCAATGCAGCAACCGATCCTTCACCTGTGCAATCGCCAGCGCATCCAGCTCCAGCCAATACTGTGGTTTGCCAGAAATGATTGCCGCTGCCGGGATGCCATCGCGGTAGATCAGGCGGTTACCGGCCAGCGCCGGGACTTTGCTGCCGGGTAACAGTGTGCCGACCAGATTCAATGGGTCGGCACCGCACAGGCTGATCAGGCTACCGTCGAGTGGGCGCTTGCGGATTTCCCGTAGCAGCGGAATGGCTTCAGGCAAGGCGAACTGCTCGCCCGCCAGGCCGCTGATAAATCGCCCCCCTCGAATCTCGCCACGTGCTTCCAGTCGATGGAAGGTGCGCAAGAGTTCGCGCCAGCTGGGCAGCCAATCGGCCTCGCGCTCCAGTAAACGCCAGAACACCACGCCGTATCGGCGCAGCAGGGTCATCGCGATATGTTCCAGGGTCGGTGCGGCGGTCTGTTGCGGTCGAGGGTTGTCACTGGGTGCTGGCGCAGGTGAACGACGGAGCAAGGCCCAGCGACCGGCATCGTCCATGCCCCCAATAAACGCGCCACGGTTACGGCGGCGGGTGTGTGCAGAGTGTTTGCTGGCGGGCGTGATCAAGGCGCGCAGGCCGGCAAAGCTGTCGGCGTTCACCAGCCCGGCACCGACTAACTCCTGTAATGCGTTTTCCAGTTCGGTGCGCAGTAGATGGGCTTCGTGCAGCAGTTCATCGAAGAACAGCGCGCCATGACTGACCAATGCCGCGTGGACTTTCAGGGCTCGCAGGGATAGCGCTGAAGGCGATGGCTGCTCGGTCAGCTCACTCCACAGGTTCACTTGGCTTCGGGGCAGCAGCACGACAGGCGTACTGCGCAACGCCGCGGCGCCGGTTTTATTGCGCGGCGCCAATCGCGTCCACACCACTTTGCCCGAGCGGCACAAATCGTCGAGCCAGGTCAGCGAATAGTCCTTGAGTCGGGCCGGAAGAATGTCACTGTCCCAGGCGCTGGCGGCCGCCGAATAGCCTTCCAGCTGATTGACGATCTCGGGCAATGCGGCTTTTCCCTGGCTGCGGGTAGTGCTGGACAGGTGCTGCCAGTCGAATAAAAAGCGCATGAAATCCTGTAGCGACACCGGTTCGATTTCCCGGCGCAAGCGTTTGACGGTGTAGCGATGGATGCGCGCCAGCAGATGGCGTTCGCACCATTGATCGTCGGTTGCGCCGGGGCTGAATCGCCCGCGTAGAACATACCCTTCACCTTCCAGTCGAGCCAGCGCCTGTGCCACGTTGGCGATGGGCAACGCCAGGGGCTCAGCGATCTCGTGCAGCGGTAACGGGCCGAAGCCACCTAGGCGCGCGCGGACGACCTCCAGCGTCGCCTCGTCTTCGTTCCAGTGGTCATCGAAACCGGGCAGCGCCTGCAATGACGGGTGCATTTCGGCCCGTGGATAAACTGCGCGCAGGCACGTCAAGCGTTCCAGGGTCAGCCACAAGGCGTGCTCGGGGCTGACCTGCAGGCGTGTTGCGCGCCCGGAAGTTGCCAGGGTTTCCAGCCACGCCAGCCACTGAGGATGTTGACGCGCTTCGGCGCCGCTGATGCAACTCAGGCTCATCAACGCCTCGTGCATCTCATCGATGTTTTGCGGCTGTGGCCATGCTTCCTCACACACTGCAACAATCGCGTCAGCGTCCAGTGCGCCCAAGTCATCGGTTGATTGTGGGTCGCTCCAACGCCGATTGAGTACCGCCTGCGTGCGGCGCTCCTCCAAGGGCGCATCGTCAAGAAAGGCGTAAGGTCGCGCGCTGAGAATTTCCGCCGCGAGGGGCGAGGGCGCAGGGAGATCGCGGCTGATCAAACGCACCTGGCCCCGTTCCATGCGCCGCAGGAGCGCCAGCCAGCCTTCGCAGTCCATGGCCTCGTGCAGGCAATCGTCGAGGGTTTGTTCGATCAGCGGGTGATCGGGGATTTCACGTTCACCGACCACATTCTCCAGGCACGCGATCTGGTCGGGGAACACGGTGGCGATCAGGTCTTCACTTTTCATCCGTTGTATTTGCGGCGCGACCTTGCGTCCTCCGACGTAGCGCGGCAGGGCCAGCGCGGTGCTGGCGTTCCAGCGCCAACGGACGCCAAACAACGGCGCATCGAGTACGGCCCGGACCAACAGATGCTCGGCGCTGTTGGCGTTCAGATAACGCCAGACCTCATCCAGCTCGAAGCTGTGGCTGGTCGATAGCGACAGCACGATAGCGTCTTCACTGGCGGCGGCTTGCAGCTCGAAATTGAAGGTGCGGCAAAAGCGTTTGCGCAACGCCAGACCCCACGCGCGATTGACGCGGCTGCCGAACGGCGTGTGGATAATCAGTTGCGTGCCGCCGGACTCATCGAAAAAACGCTCCATGATCAGGGTGTCTTGCGACGGTAAGGCACTCAACGCCAAGCGGGCTCGCGCCAGGTAATCCACTACTTGCCCGGCGCTGGCCAGATCGAGTCCGAGGGTGTCGATCAGCCAGTCGATGCACGGTTGTAGGTCGCCGGGGCTGGCGCTGAGCAGTTCATCGATCTGCGCGTGCAGGCGCGCCACGGCAAACGACAGCTCGGCACTGCGTCCCGGCGCTTCGCCCAGCCAGAACGGGATGTTCGGTGGCTGGCCCTGCGCATCCTCGACCCGCACCCGACCGGTTTCAATGCGCAGGATGCGGTATGAGGTATTGCCCAATTGGAAGATGTCGCCTGCGATGCTTTCCACGGCAAAGTCTTCGTTCACCGTGCCGATGTTCAGGGCTTGCGGTTCCAGTATGACGCTGTAATCGGCGTTGTCCGGAATCGTGCCGCCGCTGGTGATGGCGGTCAGTTTGCTGCCGCGTCGCCCGCGCAAGGTGCGGGTCAATGCATCGCGGTGCAGGTAGGCACTGCGTACGCCCTGACGGCCGCTGTAACCTTCGGCGAGCATGCGCAGCAGCGCCTGATAATGTTGGTCATCGAGGGTGGCGTAGGGCGTCGCCCTGCGGATCATGTCCAGCAGCGCTTGCTCCTGCCATTCCTGGCAACTGACTTCGGCGATGATCTGCTGCGCCAACACATCCAGTGGCGCGTGGGGGATGATCACGGTGTCGAGTTCGCCACGCCGCACGCAATCGAGCAGTGCGGTGCATTCGATCAAGTCGTCGCGTGATGTGGCAAACAAGCGGCCTTTTGGCGTGCCGCCGACCTGATGCCCGGAGCGGCCGACCCGTTGCAGGAACCCCGAGATGGAGCGTGGCGAGGCGATCTGGCAGACCAGATCGACGTCACCGATGTCGATGCCCAACTCCAGCGATGCAGTGGCAATCAGCACCTGCAAGTCGCCACGCTTGAGGCGTTGTTCGGCCTCCAGCCGATGCTCTTTTGCCATGCTCCCGTGGTGTGCGGCGACGGCGTGTTTGCTGAGGCGCTCACTCAGATGCCGGGCCATGCGCTCGGCCATGCGCCGGGTGTTGACGAAAATCAGCGTGGTCCGATGCTCGCAGGCCAGTTGCGCCAGCCGGTCATACACCAACTCCCAGACATCGTTGGCCATGACCGCGCCCAGTGGCACGGGCGGCACCTCGATCCCCAAATCGCGTGGGCGGGCGTGACCGATATCGACAATCGCACAGGGCCGTTTGACGGGATCGCTGCCCACCAGAAAGCGTGAAATGCGCTCGATGGGTTTTTGCGTGGCGGACAGACCGATGCGCAGCAACGGCTCGGGGCACAGCGCCTGCAATCGCTCCAGGCTCAACGCCAGATGACTGCCGCGTTTGCTTGAGGCAATCGCATGGATTTCATCGACGATCACCGTGCGGGTGCTGGCGAGCATGCGCCGACCTGAGTCCGAGCCGAGCAGCACGTACAGCGATTCAGGGGTGGTCACCAGAATATGCGGCGCGGTCTTGCGCATCGCCGTGCGTTCTTTTTGATGCGTATCACCGGTACGCACGGCCGTGGTGATGCGCAGTTCGGGCAGGCCCATGCGCGCCAATTGTTCGGTGATACCTGTCAGTGGATTTTGCAGGTTGATCTGGATGTCATTGGACAACGCCTTGAGCGGCGACACGTAGACCACAAACGTCTGGTCCGGCAGCTCACCACCATGCTCCAGGCCCTGATGCACCAGATCGTCGAGTACCGCAAGGAAGGCGGTCAGGGTTTTGCCGGAACCGGTGGGCGCGGCGATCAAGGTCGAACGCCGCGCCTTGATCAGCGGCCACGCCTGCGCCTGAGCGGCCGTCACCGCCGGGAATGTGCTGTGAAACCAGGCACTGACGGCGGGGTGGAACGCGCCCAGAACCGGGTCCGGAAGGCTGAGAAGAGTCATCAGTGATTTATGCGGGCGGCGTGATCAAGATGCAAGAGGGCGCGGGATTGGCCCGATCTGCGGGATCACCTGTCGGGGGCGGTGCGCCTGCAAACCCCGGCAGGCCTTGCGCCTCTTGGGGGATAGGTTCCAACGTGTTATGTTTGCAGACGTTTTTTGACTCTTTTTGAACTGATTCTGACACCGAGCCTGCTGACTCTATGCGAATGCGCCTTATGCTATTGGGCGGCGGGAATGCCCTCGGGCAGGCGCTGATTCGTCTGGGTGCCGAGGAAGACATTGGCTTCCTCGCGCCACGTCCACCGGAAGCCGGTTGGGACGCTGCGAGCCTGACGCAACTGCTCGACGACACCCGCCCCGATGCCTTGATCAATCTTGCTTACTACTTCGACTGGTTTCAGGCGGAGACCGTGAGCGAGCAACGTCTGGCTGGCCAGGAGCGCTCTATCGAGCGCCTTGCCGAACTGTGCCAGCACCACAATATCGTGCTGTTGCAGCCGTCCAGCTATCGGGTGTTCGATGGCTCGCGAGCGACCGCCTACAGCGAAAAAGACGAGCCGATACCGTTGGGTCAGCGCGGTCAGGCGTTGTGGCGCATCGAACAAAGTGTGCGCGCGACCTGCCCGCAGCATGTGCTGCTGCGTTTCGGTTGGCTGCTCGATGACAGCCGTGATGGTGTGCTCGGGCGTTTCCTTGCACGGGCTGAATCGACTGAAGAAATACCGATGGCCGATGACCGTCGCGGTAATCCGACGCCGGTCGATGATGCGGCGCGGGTGATTATTTCCGTGCTCAAACAACTCGATTGTGCGGCGCCGCTGTGGGGCACCTATCACTACGCGGGCCACGAAGCGACCACGCCACTGGCGTTGGGGCAGGCGATCCTGACCGAGGCGAGGTTGTTGCACCCACTGGCCATCGAAGCCCCGACCGCGCGAGCCCACGCCGCCAGCCCCGATGCCAGCGAAGAGCCGCAACATGGGGTGTTGGCCTGCAAGAAAATTCTCCATACCTTTGGCATCAAGCCTCGTGCTTGGCGTGCCGGTCTGCCAAGCCTACTGGATCGTTATTATCGTCATGGTTGATGCACCTGTCTTAGTCACCGGCGGCGCCGGCTTCATTGGCTCGCACCTGGTTGATGCCCTGCTTGAGAGGGGTTATGCGGTGCGCGTTCTGGACGACCTGTCCACCGGCAAACGCAGTAACCTGCCGCTGGATAATCCACGCGTCGAATTGATCGAAGGCGATGTCGCCGATGCGGCATTGGTCGCGCGCGCTGCCATCGGCTGCCAGGCGGTTGCGCACCTGGCAGCGGTGGCATCGGTGCAAGCGTCAGTGGACGACCCGGTGCGCACGCATCAAAGTAACTTTGTCGGCACCCTGAACGTTTGCGAGGCCATGCGGCAGGCAGGGATCAAGCGTGTGTTGTTCGCCTCCAGTGCTGCTGTTTACGGCAACAACGGTGAAGGTGAGTCAACCCTCGAAGACACGCCCAAGGCACCTTTGACCCCCTACGCGGCGGACAAGCTGTCGAGCGAGTACTACCTGGATTTCTACCGCCGTCAGCATGGTCTGGAACCGGTGGTGTTCCGCTTTTTCAATATCTTTGGTCCGCGTCAGGATCCGTCTTCGCCGTATTCCGGGGTGATCAGCATTTTTTGCGAACGTGCCGAGAAAGGGCTGCCGATCGCGATTTTCGGCGACGGTGAACAGACCCGGGACTTTGTCTACGTCGGTGATCTGGCGTCGATACTGGTGCAGGCGCTGGAACTGCCGGATGTCCAGGCAGGGGCAATCAACGTCGGCCTCAATCAGGCCACCACGTTGAATCAGCTACTGATGGCGTTGTCTCAGGTGGTGGGTGACTTGCCTGCGATCAGTTACCTGCCGGCGCGCTCAGGTGATATCCGTCACTCACGGGCCAACAATCAACGCTTGCTCGAACGCTTCAAGTTCCCTGAGCCAACGCCACTGAGCGTCGGTCTGGCACGTTTGCTCGGGCGTTAATTCGCCGACGCAAAAAAGGCACCGCGAAGGTGCCTTTTTTGTACGTGCCTGTTGGGGAACGTTAGAACTTGTAGCCGATACCAACCATGTAAACCCATGGATCAACATCAACATTGACCTTGGTGCGGCCTACGCCGAGGGCAGACGGACCGTCCATGGTTGCTTTGGTGTCGATATCGATGTACCAGACCGATGCGTTAAGCATCATCCGGTCTGTCAGCATGTAGTCCATGCCCACTTGCCCGGCCAAACCGAAGGAGTCCTTCAGCTTGAGGTTGCTGAAGCCTTCGCTTTTGCGTGTGCTGTCCAGGTCTTCATTGAAGAACATGGTGTAGTTCAAGCCGATGCCCGCGTAAGGCTGGAACTTGGACGAGGACTCCATCGGGTAGTACTGCAACGACAAAGTGGGTGGCAGTTGTTTGATGTCGCCCAGTTTGCCATCCAGTGCCGGGCCGAGGCCTTTGACTGCAACGGTGTGATTGAACGGTGTTGCGGCCAGCAGCTCGATACCGATGTGGTTGGTGATCATGTAAGCCACTGCGAGACCCAGTTGGGTATCGCTGTCCAAGGTCGCTTTCGTGCCCGAAACTTTGGCACCATCAAGCTTCAGGTTGCCGCTGTCTTCATTAGGGGCAACGGTTGCCGCACCCGCACGGACGATGATGTCACCGGCTTCGTGGGCGTGGACGAGAGGTGCGCTGAGCGCTAGCGCGAACAGGGACGCGCTGAGCAGTGACTTGTGCATGATTGCTCCATTAGACATTAGTTGTGGCGATGGCTAATGATAGGGGGCGTCTGGAATAGGCCTTTTGACCCAGCGCAATGAAATTGCCATGAAGCTAAAAAAATATCAGGACTCAGGCAACTCATAGACGTAAATCTTGTCGGCCTCCATTTTGTAGCCTGCATCGGCCAGTTCGCTGGTGGAGGCTTCGACCTTCATCGTGCCTTCGATCCAGTAAGGCTGATACAACTCATCAAGTTTTACGCCGACCTTACTGGTGACATGGACGATCTGATTCGAGGGCGGTGGCGGTACGTGGATGCAGGCGCCGAAGTAGGGCACGAGCAAAAACTCGGTGGCCCGACCCTCTTCGCTGACTTCCAGCGGCACGATATAACCGGGCAACCTGATCTGTTGACCGTCCAGTGATTTGACCACGGGTGCGGACGGCGATTGCTGCTTTGCAGCAGGCGCGGCTTCGGCAGACAACGCATCGGCCATGCCGGACAAGTTATGGATCGGCGCCGTTTGTGGGGCGATTACCGGGGCGTCCGGCGGAATCATCTGCGCCCAGGTCAAGTCCTTCGGCGGCGCAGCCAAGAGTGGCGTCGTGACCAGTAAGGGCGCGATCAGCAGCAACAGCGTAAGCAGCGGGCGCGACATGATGGGTGTCCTCATAAACGAATCGACAGGCCGTCAGCCAACGATTGGCGATACGCGCGCCAGGCCGGCACAGTGCCCATCAGCAGCGCGGCGCAGAGAATACCACCGAGCAGGGTCCACTCGTATTCGCTGGGCAGCGACAGCGGCAAGAACAGGCCGTAACTGGATTGCACGTAACCCTGAGCCCCCGCGATGCCGACATACAGCAGGACCAGGCCGCTGACCACGCCCGCCAAGGCCAGAGCGAAGGCTTCGAGTATCAACAAGCTGGCGATATGCCAAGGGCGAGCGCCCACGGAGCGCAGGATCGCCATTTCGCGCCTTCTTTCATTGAGGCTGGTCAGGATTGCGGTAAGCATCCCGATCAACCCGGTCAGTACCACGAACAGCGAAATCACGAACAGCGCTTTTTCGGCGGTGCCCATCAGGCTCCAGAGCTCTTGCAGGGCCACGCCGGGCAGAATCGCCAGCATCGGTTCACCCCGGAACTCATTGATATCGCGCTGCACGGCGAAGGTCGAAATTTTGTTGTTGAGGCCAAGCATGAATGCAGTGATCGCTGTCGGCGTCAGGTCCATGTTGCGTGCCTGATCAGCGCTGACGCGCCCGGCGCCATGAGCCGGTACACCGTTGTGCCAGTCGACATGAATCGCTTCCATGCCGCCAAGGCTGATGTGCAGCGTGCGGTCCACTGGCGTGCCGGTGCGTTTGAGAATCCCGACCACGGTGAACGGTTTGTCGTCGTGCTTGACCAGACTGACGACCGCGACGCCGTGAGCCAGTACCAGCTTATCGCCCAGCGTGTACTTCAAGGCGTCGGCGACTTCGGCACCCAACACCACTTCGAAAGGGTCAGTGGCAAACGGACGACCGTCGGCCAGTTCCAGATGTTGCTGGCGACCGAACTGGTAGTGCTCGAAATAAGATTCGTTGGTGCCCATGACACGGTAGCCACGATGGGAGTCGCCGAGGGAAATCGGGATCGCCCACTTCACATGAGGGTCGTTGGCGAAATGCTCGAAGCTGTCCCAGCGGATATTGTTGGTGGCGTTGCCGATGCGGAACACCGAATACAGCAGCAGGTTGACCGAGCCAGACCGGGCGCCGACGATCAGGTCGGTGCCACTGATGGTGCTGGCAAAACTGGCGCGGGCTTCAGTGCGCACGCGCTCGACGGCCAGCAACAAACAGACCGACAGGGCGATGGCGAATGCAGTGAGAAAGGCGGTGAATCGGCGGTTAGCCAGACTGGCCATGGCTAGGCGAAACAAATACATCTCAGACCTCTGCGGCGATGGCGGCGCGATTAAGTTCGGACAGCGACAGGTTACGGTCGAACAGCGGCGCCAGGCTTTGGTCGTGGCTGACGAACAACAGACTGGCCCCGGCGTCGCGGCACTCGGCGAACAGCAGGCGAATAAACGCCTCGCGGGCATCGGCGTCCAGTGCGGACGTCGGCTCGTCGGCGATCACCAATTCCGGTTGGCCAATCAGTGCACGGGCCGCAGCGACCCGTTGTTGCTGGCCGATGGACAACGAGTCTGCGCGGCGACTCAGCAGCGCCGGGTCTTTCAAACCCAAATGCGCGAGCAGCGTTGCGGCGGCCTGATCGACACTGCCATGACGCTGGGTCGCGCGCGCGGTGCGCAGCTTGGAGAAGCGGCAGGGCAGCTCGACGTTTTCACGCACCGACAGGAACGGCAGCAGGTTGAACTGCTGAAAAATATACCCGGTGTGATCGACCCGGAAACGGTCGCGACCTCCGGCTGACAGCTGTGTCAGCTCCTGACCCAGCAGGCGAATGCTGCCTCGGTTGGGTTTTTGCACGCCGCCCAACAGCCCCAATAGAGTGGTTTTGCCACTGCCACTGGGGCCTTTCAGGAACAGGGTTTCACCTGGCTCCAGACGAAATGCAGGGATATCCAGCAACGGTGCGTGACCGGGCCAGGAAAAGCCAAGATCGGACAGCTCGATAAGTGCTTGGGTCATTTGAGGCGTGTTCACCGGGGGTTATCAGAACTTCAGCGTGGCGTTTTCTGGCGTTGCTTCAACACCCTGCTGACCACTCGGGGCGATCAGTTGTACCTGAATTTTGTGGGTAGCGGGGAAGGTCTTGAAGAGTTGCGTCAGGTCGAGTTTCTTCAGTGCGGACGGTGTGTCGCACACGAATTGGTAATGCGCATGGATCTCGCTGTGCTCGTGATGGTGCTCTTCACCTTCGCCCTTGGCGTGATCATCATGGTCGTCGTCATGATCGTCGGCATCCGGTTTGTCGCCGAACAACGGGCTTTCCAGTTTTTGTGCCAGCACTGCGCACTTGGCCGCCAACGGCAGATTGAACAGCGCCTGCGACTTCAGCAACAGCTCGCGGGCCTCGGCGACCTTGGTCTTGTCTGCATCGGTGCTGGCGGGATGTTCGAAGCCAACGATGTTCATCGAAGGGCTACGCAGCTCGAATTCCAGCGCCTTGCCGTCGAGCACTATATCCAGCTGCGCGACGCCGTGCTCGTGAGCGCCGAGACTGGCATGCTCCTTTTCTTCGGCGGCATGAGCAATGGCCAGTGGAAGCAGGGCAAAAGGCAGGGCGAGCAGCAGGCGGCGCATAAAGAATCTCCGGGCACGGCATGGATGTTGGAAAGTGTTATGTGATCTTATAACATTTGTTGCTTCGTGACACACCGAGTTTTCCATGCGGCGCGTGGGGACGCCCGGTCCTTGCCCGCGATCGATCACGTAGCGGTCGCAAAAGAGGCTGGATTCACCTTCGTCGGAAAGTCCTTCGGCCTTTATCGCAGGCAAGCCAACTCCTACACTGGGTGTTCACTGAAAAAGGTAACGAGATCATGTTGCGTATCCGTGGAACCCTCGGCGAGTGGCCGGTGGACTTGACCCTGGAATTGGATGACGGCGACTGGGCCCGGTTAGGTGCGCAATTGCAGGCGACGAAACCTGCGGCTGAGCAGGCTGCTGCGCTGCCCGTCAATCAGGACGACGCTGTCTGGCAAGTCGCCAAAGAATTACTGCGCAAGGCCGGGCAAATGAGCGGGCCGGATTTGCTCAACCAGTTGGAAGGCCTGACGGGCAGCACGGCAGCGGGAAAACGCCTGATGGTGCGCATGCGTCACAGTGCCGAGGTCAACGTCGTGAGCGGCACAGATGCACCGCTCTATAGCTGGGTCAGTTAATACAACGCAGCAAACAGCTTGCGACGGTAAGTGGTGACCAGCGGGTGATCGTTGCCCAGCAGGTCGAATACCTGAAGCAAGGTTTTGTGCGCCAGGCCTTCGGCGTAGTTGCGGTTGCGGATGAACAGCTTCAACAGGCCATCCAGTGCCGCATCGTATTGCTGGCGTGACAGTTGCTGAATCGCCAGTTGATAAGCGGCTTCATCGTCCTGAGGATTCTGCGCCAGGCGGGTTTTCAGGTCGGCGACGTTGGGCAGTTCGGCGGCTTCGCGCAGGAAGGTCAGTTGTGCACGCGCGCCAGCGAGCTCGGCTTTATGGGCGTCACCTTTGACCGCCTCGAGCACACTCTGCGCTTCTCCCAGTTCGCCGCGTTCGGCCAGGCAGCGTGCGTACAGAATCAGCGCCAGCGCGTTAGTGTTGTCTTCGCTCAGCAAGGCTACGAGCACCGCCTCGGCGTCAGCGATCCGGCCTTCGGCAAACAGCGTTTGCGCCTGTTCCAACGGATCGGCAGCGGCGGGTGGCGGCATTTGCACATGCGGTTCCAGGATCGCGCGAATAGCCGACTCTGGCTGCGCACCGGAAAAGCCGTCTACCGGCTGGCCGTCCTTGAACAGCACCACGGTTGGCAGGCTGCGGATGCCGAAGCGGGCGACGATGTCTTGCTCGGCGTCGCAATCGACCTTGGCCAGCAGCAACTCGCCCTGGTAACCCTCGGTGATTTGCTTGAGGACCGGCATCATCGCTTTGCACGGCGCGCACCATTCAGCCCAAAAATCCACCAGCACCGGCGTGAGGAATGACTTCTGGATAACCAGTTGGTCGAAGTCGGCGCTGGTGGCGTCGAAGATGTACGGGGTGTCCTGGCTCATCGCTAGTCTCGGAAGTCGTTCAATGGCGGCAACTATAAAGGTCGCGGCGTTTTGTCGAAAGCGGTGTGCGTCAGGCCGGGTCGCGGCACGCGTGATAAAGGCTGACGTTACGAAACTCCGCAGGCTCTGCCAGATCGGGCAGGGTGTGCGCTTCAAGCATCGCTAATCGGAGATAAGCCGGGTGCTGGAAGTCGCGCACCCGCGAGTCGGCAACCAATGCCTGGCGGCCACGACTGAGGAATTGATCCAGTAATGGCAGGTTGGCGCGGTCATACAGCACGTCGGCGACCAGGATCAGGTCGAAGCGGTCGGTCTCGGCGAAAAAGTCTGCCGAGTAGCTCAGTTGCACGTCATTCAGCCGGGCATTGGCTTGGCACGCGGCGAGGGCCAGCGGGTCCAGGTCACAGGCCACCACCTCCAGCGCGCCGGCTTTCACCGCTGCAATGGCGGCTACGCCAGAACCTGAGCCGAAATCCAGGACGCGTTTGCCGGCCACCCACTGCGGTTGTTCGGCGAGAAAGCGGGCCAATGCCAGACCGCTGGCCCAGCAGAAACTCCAGTACGGCGGTTCTTCAAGAGTGCGCCGGGTTTCTTCCGGGCTGAAGGCGCGATCCATGTTGTCGGCATCAATCAGCCAGAGTTTCAAAGCGGTGCCCGGCAGCGCAGTGGCAACCAGCTGCGCGTCGCCGAGCAGTTCGCTCAGCGCCCGTTGCAGGTCATGCGGAGGTGTCATGGCGCCGGTACGAACTGCAACGGGCCCATTGCCTGGGTGGTGGCTTCATTGATACGCACCGAAGGCAGGTGCAGGGTCAACTGGCCGGACTGACTGGCACGGCCGCGCAACTCGACGCGCGCACCCGCCGGAAAGGATTCCGGGTTGAAGCGCAGTTGGAACGGCAGGGACTGGTTGTTGCCGATCAGCTTGGTGCTGGCCAGCAAACGTTGCGGGCGGCTGCGCTCATCGATCAATAGCAGCGCCAGCTCGACTTCCGCGCCAGCCGGTACACCGAGCAGTTGACCACTCAGTTCCCGTTGATAAGGCAGCAAGGGGCCAAGACTGGCAGGGTTTTTGATCACTTGCGTCGCTTGTGATTTGGCCGCGACAGGTTTGGGTGGCTCGCTGCTACAGGCGACCAGCAGGCCGACAAGACTGAGCAAAACAAGCGGTCGTAGCGACATGAACAGCTCCAACAAAACAGAAAAAATCAGGGGGCGGCCGAGGCGCGTCATGCAGTATTGCCCAGCCGTATAAATTTCACACCGCCTGCCGCGCGACTATATACCGCAAACCTTAAGTATTGTCTTGCCAGCGGGATGCGCCAGAGGAAAGCCGCAATGAGTTGCAGCGCTGGAAATAAATGACGACTCGCCCTACCATGAGCCTCCCTTTTTTTGTTGCCTGCCACCATGCACTGTCCCTTTTGCGGTGCCAACGACACCAAGGTCATCGACTCGCGCCTCGTCGCCGAGGGCGAGCAAGTGCGTCGCCGTCGCGAATGCCTGGCCTGCGGTGAGCGTTTCACCACCTTCGAAACCGCCGAACTGGTGCTGCCACGTCTGATTAAACAAGACGGCAGTCGTCAGCCCTTCGACGAAGAAAAACTGCGCGCGGGCATGCAGCGAGCGCTGGAAAAGCGCCCGGTCAGTGTCGAACGTCTGGAAGCCGCATTGGCGCGGATCAAGCACAAGCTGCGGGCAACCGGTGAGCGCGAGGTGAAATCGCTGGTGGTCGGTGAGCTGGTGATGGGTGAGCTACAGAAGCTCGACGAAGTGGCGTACATCCGCTTTGCCTCGGTTTACCGGCGCTTCCAGGACCTCAATGAGTTCCGCGAAGAAATCGACCGTCTGGCCCGTGAACCGGTGAAAGAGTGAGCCTGCCATCGACTGAGCAGAGCGCTCTGGACCAGCATTACATGGCGCGCGCGCTGGAATTGGCGCGCAAAGGCATTTACTCCGCGCACCCGAACCCTCGTGTGGGTTGCGTGATCGTGCGCGATGGACAGATCGTCGGCGAGGGCTGGCACGTTCGCGCCGGTGAGCCGCACGCCGAAGTGCATGCGCTACGACAGGCAGGCGACAAGGCTCGCGACGCCACCGCGTACGTCACCCTCGAACCGTGCAGCCATCAGGGGCGGACGCCGCCGTGTGCCGATGCATTGGTCAATGCCGGGGTCGCGCGCGTGGTTGCGGCAATGCAGGACCCCAATCCTGAAGTTGCGGGCAAAGGCCTGCTGCGGTTGATGGCGGCGGGGATCTCCGTGCAGAGCGGCGTGCTCGAAGGCGAAGCCCGGGCGCTGAACAAAGGTTTCTTGAAACGCATGGAACACGGCCTGCCTTACGTGCGGGTCAAGATGGCGATGAGCCTCGACGGGCGCACGGCGATGGCCAGCGGCGAAAGCCAATGGATCACCGGCCCTGCCGCGCGTTCAGCGGTGCAGCGCTTGCGTGCGCAATCAAGTGTGGTGCTGACCGGCGCCGACACGGTGTTGGCAGACGGTGCGCGCCTGACGGTGCGCCCGGATGAGCTGGGCCTGGGGGCCGAACTGACTGCGCTGGCCGTCACCCGGCCGCCGCTGCGGGTGTTGATCGACGGGCGCTTGCGCGTACCCCTCG
The DNA here is from genome assembly GCF_900095225.1 of Pseudomonas sp. UMAB-08. Taxonomy (GTDB): domain Bacteria; phylum Pseudomonadota; class Gammaproteobacteria; order Pseudomonadales; family Pseudomonadaceae; genus Aquipseudomonas. The sequence continues at coordinate 187,706 of NZ_LT607421.1, read as the reverse complement.
ACGCGCCATTCTTTCAGGCCGGCAACACGCTCGTCGTAACCTGCGCGGCGGCTGAGGCGCGTGAGCGTTATCACGATCAAGGCCATGAAATGCTGGCGTTGGCCAACAGCGGTGGGCATGTTGATTTGCGCAAGCTGATGCACGAACTGGCCGCCCGTGGCGTCAATGAAGTGTTGGTCGAAGCAGGCCCCCGATTGGCCGGCGCGTTCACGCGGCTGGGGTTGGTCGATGAGTATCAGATTTTTATCGCGGGCAAGTTCCTCGGTTCAACGGCTCGGCCGCTGCTTGATCTGCCGTTGGCGCAGATGAGTGAGGCGCCAGCGCTGAAAATCGTTGAAATGCGTGCGGTGGGTGATGATTGGCGAGTGATTGCCATCCCCGTGACCGCTGGCAGCGTATAATTTCCGGCCATCGCACAGCGCTGGCCTTGTTCTCGTGGAGGACCACATGTTTACCGGCATTATTGAATCGATCGGCAGCATCCGCGCTCTGACCCCCAAAGGCGGGGATATCCGCGTTTATGTGGCCACTGGCAAGCTTGATCTCAGCGACGTCAAACTCGGCGACAGTATTGCGGTGAACGGCGTCTGCCTGACCGCCGTCGAGTTGCCCGGCGACGGTTTCTGGGCCGATGTCAGCCGCGAAACGCTCGACTGCACCGCTTTCGTCGATCTGAAGACCGGCAGCCCGGTCAATCTGGAGAAAGCCCTGACACCGACCACGCGTCTGGGTGGTCACCTGGTCAGCGGACATGTCGACGGTGTCGGCGAAGTTCTGTCCCGCGAAGAAAATGCGCGCGCGATCCAGTTCCGTATCCGCGCACCGCGTGAGTTGGCCAAGTACATTTCGCACAAAGGCTCGATCACCGTCGACGGCACCAGCCTGACGGTGAATGCGGTCAATGGCGCTGAGTTTGAACTGACGATTGTCCCGCACACCCTGGCTGAAACGATCATGGCCGAGTACCGGCCGGGTCGTAAGGTCAACCTTGAAGTGGACTTGCTGGCGCGTTATCTGGAACGTCTGTTGCTGGGAGACAAGGCCGCAGAGCCGAGCCACTCATCAGGCGGCATCACCGAAAGCTTTCTAGCCGCCAATGGCTACCTCAAATCCTGAACCGAAAGGGGGTGCCTTGTGGCGCTCAACAGCATTGAAGAACTGGTTGAAGACATCCGCCTGGGCAAGATGGTCATCCTCATGGATGACGAAGACCGTGAGAACGAAGGCGACCTGATCATGGCCGCCGAGTGCTGCAAAGCCGAGCACATCAACTTCATGGCCAAGCACGCCCGTGGCCTGATCTGCATGCCGATGAGCCGTGAACGCTGCGAAATCCTCAAGCTGCCGTTGATGTCGCCGCGTAATAACTCCGGTTTTGGCACCAAGTTCACCGTCTCCATCGAAGCCGCTACCGGCGTTACCACCGGTATCTCCGCCGCCGACCGTGCCCGCACGGTGCAGGCCGCTGCCGCCAAGGATGCCACCGCCGAGGATATCGTCAGCCCGGGTCATATTTTCCCGCTGATGGCTCAGGCCGGTGGCACCCTCGCGCGTGCCGGCCACACCGAGGCTGCCTGCGACCTGGCGCGCATGGCCGGTTTCGAACCGAGCGGCGTGATCTGCGAAGTGATGAACGACGACGGCACCATGTCCCGTCGCGCCGAACTCGAAACCTTTGCTGCCGAACACGGGATCAAGATCGGTACCATCGCCGACCTGATTCACTACCGGATGATCCACGAACGTACCGTTCAGCGGATTGCCGAGCAGCCTTTGGACAGCGAACTGGGCCAGTTCAATCTGGTGACCTACCGCGATTCGGTCGAAGGTGACGTGCACATGGCGCTGACTCTGGGCAACATCTGCGCCGAAGAGCCAACCCTGGTTCGCGTGCACAACATGGACCCGCTGCGCGACTTGCTGATGGTCAAGCAGCCCGGCCGCTGGAGCCTTCGGGCTGCGATGGTCGCGGTCGCCGAGGCGGGCAGTGGCGTGGTGCTGTTGCTGGGTCACCCGCTCAATGGTGACGTCTTGCTCGCGCATATTCGTGACACTGCCGAAAACGTGCCGGTGAAAACCCCGACCACGTACAGCATCGTCGGTGCGGGTTCGCAGATTCTTCGTGACCTGGGCGTGCGTAAAATGCGCCTGATGAGTTCGCCAATGAAGTTCAATGCGATATCCGGTTTCGATCTGGAAGTTGTAGAATACGTGCCCTCCGAATAAAGACCGGTTGGGCAGTGTGTGAAAACCTGATGGCTTTCACGCTTTCTGCCCGACAGTCTGCAATTGGTGGCCTAAAATCCCTCAAAGCGCGCCGATCGGGCGTGCTTGCTCTTTAAGACGAGACTCACCCGAATGACCCTGAAGACCATCGAAGGTACCTTCATCGCTCCCCAAGGCCGCTACGCCCTGGTGGTTGGCCGTTTCAACAGCTTCGTCGTCGAAAGCCTGGTGAGCGGTGCCGTTGATGCACTGGTTCGCCATGGCGTGAGCGAAAGCGACATCACCATCATCCGCGCGCCGGGTGCCTTCGAAATTCCGCTGGTAGTGCAAAAAGTTGCCCAACGCAGCGAATACGTCGCGATCATCGCCCTGGGCGCTGTGATCCGTGGCGGTACGCCGCACTTCGAATACGTGGCGGGCGAATGCGTCAAAGGCCTGTCTCAGGTTTCCATGGAGTTCGGCGTGCCGGTATGTTTCGGCGTGTTGACGGTTGACACCATCGAGCAAGCCATCGAGCGTTCCGGCACCAAGGCCGGTAACAAAGGCGCCGAAGCTGCGCTGTGCGCGATCGAAATGGTCAGCCTGCTTTCTCAGCTGGAGGCCAAATGATTTCCGACGAAAGCGACCAGTTCAACCCGCGCGACGAAAAAGATCCTGCAGTCGCCAAGAGCAAAAGCGCCAAGCGTCGCGAAGCGCGTCAGCTGGCGACTCAGGCCCTGTATCAGTGGCACATGGCTGGTCATTCGATCAATGAAATCGAGGCGCAGTTTCGCGTCGATAACGATTTCACCAATGTCGATGCCACGTACTTCAGTGAATTGCTGCACGGTGTACCGTCCAACAAGACCGAGATCGATACTGCCCTCGTGCCTTGCCTGGACATCACCCTTGAAGAGCTCGACCCGGTTGAACTGGCGATTTTGCGTCTGTCCACCTATGAGCTGCTCAAGCGCGTCGACGTGCCCTATCGTGTTGTGATCAACGAAGGCATCGAGCTGGCGAAAGTCTACGGCTCCACTGACGGCCACAAATTCGTCAATGGCGTACTGGACAAACTGGCTCCTCGCTTGCGCGAAGCCGAAGTGAAGGCTTTCAAGCGCTAAGAGGCTCTGGATGAGAAGTGCCTGAGCATCGCTCGGTACCTTTCTATTCCAGATCCCCGGCGCCTGCATCCTATGGGTGAGTTCGAGCTGATCCGCAATTTTTTCGCCGCTGCGCCGTGTGCGCAGACGGGTGAGGGAGTCGTATTGGGGATCGGCGACGACTGCGCCTTGCTGGCGGTGCCGCCCGGCGAACAGCTGGCGATTTCTACTGACACCCTGGTTGCCGGGGTGCACTTCCCCGACGCCTGCGATCCCTTTCTGCTGGGTCAGCGTGCCCTCGCGGTGGCTGCCAGCGACCTGGCCGCCATGGGCGCAACCCCACTGGCATTCACCCTCGCCCTGACACTGCCCGACGTCGATCCTGACTGGCTGCAAGCTTTTGCGCATGGTCTGAATCTGATGGCGCAGAGCTGCTCGCTGAGCCTGGTGGGTGGCGACACCACCCGTGGGCCATTGAGCCTGACCATGACCGTGTTCGGACGCGTTCCTGCGGGTCAGGCGCTGACCCGCAGTGGCGCTCGACCGGGTGATCTACTGTGTGTCGGTGGTCCACTGGGCGATGCGGCGGGTGCTTTGCCATTGGTGTTGAACCAGCGCAGTGCCGAGGCCTCTATCGCTCACGCGTTGCTGGCGCAATACTGGTCGCCGCAGCCACAGTTGGCGCTGGGCCTGGCCTTACGGGGCAAGGCCACGGCGGCGCTGGATATTTCCGATGGGTTATTGGCTGATTGCGGGCATATCGCTTTGGCCTCTGGTGTGCGTGTGGTGGTCGAGCGCGATGCGTTGCCGCTGTCAGTCTCGCTCACGACGTTTCTCGGACTGGAAGCGGCTCGGGACGCGGCGCTTGGCGGGGGCGATGACTATGTCCTGGCGTTCACGCTGCCAGCGTCGCAACTGGCCGGGTTGCTCGCCGCCGGATTCTCGGTGCATGTGGTCGGTCGGGTCGTGGCGGGGCAGGGTGTGGTCTTGATCGATGGCGATGGGCAGGACGTCACTCCGTCGACACGGGGCTATCAACATTTTAGGGAGACTCCGTGACAGATCATCCAAAACAGGTCCCTGCGGATCAAGTCCCACCCTCGGTGTGGACCAATCCCTGGCACTTTCTGGCGTTCGGTTTCGGCTCCGGCACGCTGCCCAAGGCGCCCGGTACCTGGGGCTCTCTGGTCGCACTGCCGTTCATTCCTCTGTGGCAGATGCTGCCCGATTGGGGCTATTGGCTGATGCTCGGCATCACCATGCTGTTCGGCTTCTGGCTGTGCGGCAAGGTCGCCGATGACCTGCGTGTGCACGACCATGAAGGCATCGTCTGGGACGAAATGGTCGGGATGTGGATAACCCTTTGGCTTGTACCGGAAGGATGGTACTGGTTGTTGGCGGGTTTTTTGATGTTCCGCTTCTTCGACATCCTCAAGCCGTGGCCGATTCGCTGGATCGATCAAAACGTACACGGCGGCGTGGGAATCATGCTCGACGATGTGCTGGCCGGCGTTTTTGCCTGGCTGGGGATGCAGGGTCTCATGTGGGCATTCGCTTAAACGTGTCAGGCGTCTGCGGGTGACTGATCAAGTCTATCGATCTTGATAGGTGATAATTCAGCCTAAGCGTCTGTCAGAACCTGCTGTTACAATGCTGCCTCTGCGAATCTCCAGTCCTCAATATGATCAGGAGCACAACGGTGCCCGTCGTCTTTGTTGCCGCTTCCAAGCTGCCCACACCTTTTGCGCAATTTACCATGCACGGTTTTCTCGAGCAGGCGACCGGGCGTGAGCACCTCGTACTCAGCCTCGGTGACGTGGCTGATGGCGAGCCAGTTCTGGGCCGATTGCATTCCGAATGCCTGACCGGTGATGCCCTGTTCAGCCAGCGCTGCGACTGCGGCTCGCAACTGGAAGCTGCGTTGCGTGCCATTGCTGCTGAAGGCCGTGGTGTATTGCTGTATCTGCGACAGGAAGGCCGGGGCATTGGTTTGCTGAATAAAATCCGCGCCTATGAATTGCAGGACGGCGGCGCCGACACCGTTGAAGCCAACGAACGTCTGGGCTTCGCCGCCGATCAGCGTGATTACGCGATCTGCCTGCCGATGCTCGAACACATGGGCGTCAAATCCCTGCGCTTGATGACGAACAACCCGCGTAAGGTCAAAGCCTTGACCGACATGGGGATTACCGTTGCCGAGCGCGTGCCGCTGCACACCGGGCATAACCCGCACAACAAAGTGTACCTGGCGACCAAGGCCGGCAAGCTCGGTCACATGATGGGCAACGAGCATCTGGACGAGGTTGATCGCGCGTGACGCGCAGTAATGTGCGTCGTCGGCTGGCGCTTGCCTGGTGGTGGCAGCTGTTCCTGACGCTGGCGCCGCTGGTGGTGGTCAACGGGTTTTTCGGCCGCAACGAAGCCATTATTCCAGTGTTGGCGATGCCGATTTTCATTGCCGGCATCGCATCGATGTTTGTCAGCTTGCGCTTCTTTGGCGCCTACAAGCGCGCCTTGATCGCCACAGAAAAATCCCTGAATAGCCCTGAAGAGCCTGCTGCCTGGATCGAGCTCGCCGCCCGTCGACGCAGCGCGTTTCTTGCTGCCGGCCTGCCTGCGTGGATCTCCGCCTTGGCGGTATTCGTCGGGCTGGAGGCGGTGCCGTTGTTCCTGCTGGCGTTTTCCAGCGTGGTGCTGCTGTACCTCTATCGCATCCCCCGCCAATTGGGCTGATGAACCGGCTCTTCGCTTGCCTGCTGCTGGCGTTCGTCAGTCCGGCACAGGCTGTCGAACGGGTAGTCAGCCTCGCACCATCCCTCACTGAAATCGTTGTCGAACTGGGCGCGAGCGACCTGCTGGTCGGCGTGCTCGATGGCGGCGAACGCCCGGCCGAGGTGGCCGGGCTGCCGTCAGTCGGTCGCTACGGCCAGTTGGAAATGGAGCGTCTGCTCAGCCTCAAGCCTGATTTGCTGTTGCTCTGGCCCGGCAGTGTCGGGGTTGCCCAACGCACGCAATTAAAGCACCTGGGTATCCCGACCTATACCGTCGAACCGCAAAGTCTCGACCAGTTGGCGGCTCAGTTTGAGCAAGTCGCGGCGCAGTTGGGGCGCGCGGAAGCCGGACAACGAATGGCTCAGGCGTTCAGCACCCGGTTGAACACACTGCGTCAGCGTTACCGGCGAGAGGTGCCGTTGCGGGTGTTCTACCAAGTGTGGGATCGCCCGCTGTACACCGTTGGCGGCGGGCAGATCATCAGCGATGCGCTGAAGGTGTGCGGGGGTGAAAACGTATTCGCCGACCTGCCGCTGGCGGCACCGCAGATCAGCCTGGAGTCGGTGCTGCAACGCAATCCAGATGTCATCCTGGCAAGCAGCACCGCACAGCTCGATGCCTGGCGCGTATGGCCGCAAGTCGCGGCCGTTGCTCATGGGCAATTGTTGCAGATTCCGGACAACGGTCTGGAGCGGCCGAGCGGGCAAATGCTCGATGCCATCGAAAAGCTTTGCGAAAGCATGGCGCTCTACACTAACGGAACCAAGCGCTGATCCCCGTAGGCTATCCCGTCCCGTTTTTGTGCCGCAATCGCTGTTGTAGGTTGCTAGCCTAGCCCGTGCCTCGATCTCGACTCGATTAAGCGACCCCGGTTCCGGTGAACAGCCGTATGCCCGAAAGTCTAGACAAGACCGAATTCGTCTACTGCGAAAAGTCCAAACAATACCAATAGAGGCACGCAGCCGCCCCAGTGCAATACAATCAGTTTGCGTTTAAGGTCGGAAGGGAAACTCTTTAAATCCTCAGCGCTAGCCCCTCCATCGCGGAGATAGAGACGAGGGACTGTCATTAGCCCCATTATTGCACCCAGTACAAACAGCCTTCCTCCAGGCCCGCCGTTCTTAAAGGGGGCTCGGATCATAACAGCGGGACAGTTTTTTAAATGGTCCAGCATCAGATCCATCTTGGTGTAGGCGAGATGCAGCGCAATGCCAATCCAAAGGAACACACCTCCAAAACCAATTAAGCCGACACAGAGCATTATTTTGTCAGCGGTACCCAAGCTCATTGAGTGGCCTCGTAAATTCGTTCACCTATCTTTTCACCTGTCTTGCCGAGGAGAGTCCCCGCGACCAAAGAACCGCCTCCGACCACCACAATGCCGCATACAAGCGTTCCTACCCCAACAGTGGGCACGCCGAGAGCAACACAGATAGCGCCAGTCGTACCCGCGGATAAAAGCCCACCCGCGATAACACCCCCCGAGACTCCGCCGATAAAACCTCCGCCTTCGGTGTATTTCACCTTTTCGCAGGCCTCGGTATTGCCCGCTGTGCACACGTCTTGAACCTTCATGTATGAAGCTCCACCGCCGACAGCGATGCCGACCCAGCCGCCGTATTGGACGTACTTGGAGGCCTTGGCCACTGCGGCCAGGCGAGTGGCATAGCCGGGGTTCTGGCCGAATCCGCCCGCTCTTCCTGCGCGATGCACCAGGCTGCGGCTGGAAATACCCAGAGCAGTTTTCAGCTTCGGGTGGTCGGGAAAGCCGATGCTTTTTTTGGTCAGCGAGGTGAGTTGGGTATCGAGTTGGGTAAACAGGTGCTTGCGTTCGGCAAAGAACTCCGCTGAGCGTAGATGCCCATCCCGCTGAAAGGTGCGTTGGTGCAAGGACTCGATGGCCTTCAGCGAGGCTTCCACGCTTTCCAGGTTCTTGCCGAAAACCGCCGTTCCTACGCCGACCGCAGTGGCGCCATGTGTGAGGAAGGATTCGATTTCGTCACGGTGGTGGACCATGAAATCGGCTTCTTCCGGGCTAAGGTCCGCCAGCGCCTCATTCACCCGGCTTGCCGTTGCCATCAGCAGCGCTTCTTCTCGGGTACATCGCGGATTTTCGGGATCGCTTAGCACGATCATCTGCCCCGCTTTTACCTGATCCAACCCAGGGTTAAGGGCCCTGAATTTGGCAATCACGGCCGGGTTGCGTGAGGTGAACAGCTGCGCTTCCAGCTGTTCCGCCTTTGTGCTCTTGGGGACGATGTAGAACCCTGGGTCGTGTAACTCGATTGGCGTTGGCCATTGTTCTCGGGGGGAAAACTTATGCGTTTCGACGGGAGGTGGCGGGGCTGCCGCTTGTGTTGTGTGCTGAGCCTTCTCGTCAGGCGTGTTGAGGTGTTGAGCATGGACAAAGCGCAATAAGCGCTCGGGGTCGGGTTGTAATACGGGTTGGGTGAGTCTGTATGCCGGGATGCGCTTGACCGCATCGCTTATTGCAACGTGGCCGTTGCGTACCACGGCCTGCGCCTGGTTTAACAGGTCGTTCCGTTCTTGCCGCAGCGCCTGTATGCCTTGTTCGGGGGTTTTATGACCGAGCTCGACATCATCGACAATGCGCTTTGCGTAATAGGCCACTTCCCGATTGAAGTGCACACGCGGGATGCCATGACTAAGGTGGCGAGCGCTGAGGCTATGGGCTTGCGCCAGCACTTGGCCGGCGGCTTGGTGGACATCCCAGAGGTCATAACGGTTGGGTTTCATCCCTCTTCGCCCCAAAAGCTATGGCCGCTGGTCCCCGCCAAGTGGTGCCTCCAGGTGATTTCGCGGTAGCGAATAGCGACATGTTCTTGAGGTTCTGCATCGGATTGTAAAATGACATGCGGCATATCAAGCGTCAGGTCAGAAATAATCCCACCACTGATCGACACTGAATAAAATTTTTCCTGCTTCCCCGCGGGAGATACGCGGTAGAAACTGATGGTACCGTTTATTTCTTCTCTGCTTGAGAGCGCTTGAGCAAGTAGTGGCGATGATTTATCAACGTTTTTGGTGATGATAATCGGGTGGTGGGTTGGCCTATCGATATTTCCAATATTGACCATGTTGTGGTTGTAGGACAGCACCATTATTTCGTCGGTATGGCCAGACTGATATTTGTTGCCCATGGACTCTTGGGTTGAACAGCTCGCTGAAATCAGTCCTTGAGTCTTACCTGCCAGGGTCATGTAACCGTGGTTAGCCATACGTGCCAGTCCTTGTCTTCGTCGGCTGGACAGTCTATTGCCAAGGGGGCCAAGCCGGCTGTAGGACGCTTCCGAATATAGTGAAGGAGGAGGGCGCCGCGGAACAACATCAGGCTTATGTTGGTTTTGGTTCCATTGCTCCTCCAAACTTTGAGAGTAAGTTGGCTGAGGGGCGAGTGGTGGCTACAACTCAGGTGTCCAGGTCAGGCTCAGCATCCAGGTGCGGCCTTCTTCGCGATAGCCGTAGTTGTTGCCTTCGAAGTTGTAGAGCGTTCGACTGTAGCGTCTGTCCAGAGCGTTATCGAGTTTCAGTTCCAGTTTGATTTCATCACTCGCCGCCCAACTGCTGCGCAAGCCAAACAGGGCGTAACCGCCGATGGGCTGCTGGTTGTTCTCGTCGTTGTAACTATGGCTGAAGGCTTGCCAGGTGGCGCCCAGACCCAGCCGGTCGAATTGACGATCCACATCCAGGCTGAGCGTGCGCCGGGCACGGCGGTTCAGGGTGTGGCCGGTGTCACGGTCGCGCGGGTCGATAATCGCCAGCCCCAGGCTGCTTTGCCAGCCAAACAGCTCTTGGTGCAGCGCGGCTTCGAAGCCGTTGATGCGTGCCGAGGCGAGGTTTTGCGGGCGGTAGTCGCTGTCCAGCGCAATCGCGTCCTGCAAGTCGGTGCGGTACAGCGACGCTTCCAGGCGGCTGGTCTCGGTCAGGCGGCTGCGCCATTGCAGTTCATAGCTTTTTGAATGCTCGGGCTTCAGGTTGGGGTTGCTGAAGTCGGGGTAGTACAGGTCGTTAAAGGTCGGCGCACGAAACCCTTCGCTGTACGAAAGCAGCACATCGTTGTCGGGATTAATCGGCACCGTCAGCGTGCCGCTCCAGGTGTTCTGTCCGCCGAACTGCTGGTTCTGATCATGACGGAGCCCGAGCTCCGTTGAAAAATGTTCGCTCTGATAACGATGCTGGATAAACGCGGCACGATTCCAGCGGCTGTCTTCATCGAATACCGTGCTGCTGTTGACCCGGTCCTCGTACCAGTCGGCGCCCAGTATCACGCTGTGCCGATCATTGAGCGTCAGGGTGTTCTGCCAGTTGGCCGAGTCCCTGTAGGTATTGAAGACGCTGCGGTCGTCGCTGAGCTTATCGAGGGACGTGTCGCGGTTTTCGCTGTGGCCCAGCTCCAGGCGGGACTTCCAGTGGTCGCTGAGTCGCGCGTCGAAATAGGTACTGACGCTGCTCAGGTCGAACTTGCTGTACGGCTTTTGCCCGACGCTGCTCTGCGTGGCGGGGTCATAGCGGCCGAAGCTGTTGTCGAACTCGGTTTTGCCGCGGTTATCCAGCAGGTTCAGGCCGATCTCGATATCGTCGTCGAGTTGATGGCTGAGGTTCAGGCTCAGCGACTTGTTGCGATAGGCATCGTCATCGCCGTCGCTGGCGAAAGACTCCTGGGAGCGGTTTATTCCGGCGGTTTCATCAAGGCTGACGCCAAGGTTGAAATGCGTCTGCTGATCGCCCCCGGACAGTCCCATGCTGCGCTGCCAGCTATTATTGCTGCCGTAGCCCATCTTCAGCCGTGGCTTCAGTCCCTGCTCAGCGCCACGCCGGGTAAAGATCTGAATCACCCCGCCAATCGCGTCTGCGCCATAGATCACCGAGCGTGAGCCGCGCAGCACTTCCACCCGCTCGATCTGATCGACGCTGAGAAACTGCAGATTGCTGTCAGCCGAGGTGGCATTGGCGATGCGTTGTCCGTCGACCAGTACCAGGCTCTGCGCCGACTTGGTCCCGCGAATGAAAATCCCCGGGAGGCTGCCGCGCCCGCCGCTCGGTGCGACTTGCACGCCGGGCACGCGGCTGAGCAGGTCGTTGACGCTGCCGGGTTGCAGGCGCTCGATGTCTTCACGGGTGAATACGCTGCTCGCGGCGCTGCTGGTACTGCGCTCTTCAACCTGGCGGTTGGCGCTGATCAGCATGTCCGGCAGTTTCAGCGCGGCATCGCGTTCAAGGGTATCGGCCAGCGCGTTCGTGGCGGGCAATAGCGAAAGGGTCAGGGCAAGGCGGCGCAGAGTCATAGAGGTCGCATAAGGCAAAACCGGCGCACGACCCGGGTTAACGAGTGTGCGCCGTTTCAGAGGGGCAGGCTTAGCGTGAAGCCTGTTCGATCAGGTGCAGACGCTGTTCGATCGATGCTTCGATACCCGGCGCATCCAGCCCGCATTCAGCCAGCATTTGCGCAGGCTTGGCGTGCTCGACGTAGCTGTCCGGCAAGCCCAGGTGCAGCACCGACTTGAGGATGTTTTCGCGGGCGAGAAACTCGCTGACCGCCGCCCCCGCGCCGCCCATGATCGCGTTCTCTTCGATCGTTACCAGCAACGCATGACTGGCTGCCATCTCTCGAACCAGCGCTTCATCCAGCGGTTTGACGAAACGCATGTCGACGACCGTGGCATCCAGCGTTTCGGCGACCTTGAGGGCTTCGGCCAGTTGCACGCCAAACACCAGTATCGCGACGTTCTGACCGGTACGACGTACCACGCCTTTGCCGATTTCCAGCGGCTCAAGGCTGCTGTCGATCGGCGCATTCGGGCCGGTGCCGCGTGGGTAACGCACCGCCGCCGGGCCTGAATGCAGGAAACCGGTGCTGAGCATTTTGCGCAGTTCATTCTCGTCGCTGGGGGTCATGACCAGCATGCCGGGAATGCAGCGCAGGTAAGACAGATCGAAGCTGCCAGCGTGGGTCGGACCGTCTTCACCCACCAGACCTGCGCGGTCGATGGCGAACAGCACGTCGAGGTTCTGCACGGCCACGTCATGGATCAACTGGTCGTAGCCGCGTTGCAGGAAGGTGGAGTAGATCGCCACCACCGGCTTGGCGCCTTCGCAGGCCATGCCCGCCGCCAGCGTGACCGCATGCTGTTCGGCGATGGCGACGTCGAAGTAGCGCGCCGGGTAGCGTTCGCTGAACTCGACCAGGTCCGAGCCTTCTTTCATGGCGGGCGTGATGCCGACCAGACGTGAATCGGCTTGCGCCATGTCGCACAGCCATTGACCAAACACACCGGAATACTTCGGCCCGCTGGTTTTTTTCGGGGCAACGGCAGGGGCGTCCAGCGGTTCCAGCTTGGTGATCGCGTGGTAGCCAATCGGGTCTGCTTCCGCCGGGGCGAAACCCTTGCCCTTTTTGGTCACCACGTGCAGGAACTGTGGGCCTTTGAGGTCACGCATGTTGCGCAGCGTCGCGATCAGCGTCGGCAGGTCATGGCCGTCGATCGGGCCGATGTAGTTCCAGCCCAGCTCTTCGAACAAGGTGCCGGGGACCAGCATGCCTTTGGCATATTCTTCGGTGCGACGGGCGATTTCCCACGCGCCGGGCAAGCGCGACAGCACTTTTTTGCTGCCTTCACGCATGCTTGCGTAGGTGCGGCTCGAGAGAATTTTCGCCAGGTAATTCGACAGCCCGCCGACGTTGCGCGAGATCGACATGTCGTTGTCGTTGAGGATCACCAGCATGTCGGCGGCCACTTCCGGCGCATGGTTCAGCGCTTCGAAGGCCATACCGGCGGTCAGTGCGCCGTCACCGATTACGGCGATGGACTTGCGCGAACTGCCTTGCAGGCGGGACGCCAGGGCCATGCCCAGCGCTGCGCTGATTGACGTGCTGGAGTGGCCAACGCCAAAGGTGTCGTACTCGCTCTCGCTGCGGCGCGGGAAGGCTGCGATACCGTCCTTCTGACGCAGGCTGCCCATCCGGTGCCGACGGCCCGTGAGGATTTTGTGTGGATAGGCCTGATGGCCCACGTCCCAGACCAAACGGTCGTCCGGGGTATCGAAGACATAGTGCAGCGCGACTGTCAGCTCGATGACACCCAGGCCGGCACCAAAATGCCCGCCAGTCTGGCCTACGGTGTAGAGCAGCTCCTGGCGCAGTTCATCAGCCAGGGTTTCCAACTCAGCCTCACCCAACCGACGCAAACCGTCTGGCGTTGCCGCGCGGTCGAGCAGGGGCGTAGTGGGGCGCTCGCGGGGAATCTCTTTGAACGTCGTGGGCATCAGGCGAATCGATATAAGTAAAAGAGGCGGCAGTTTACCTGATGCAACGCAAGCTGCCCACGAAGCACGGCAGAGGATGATCAGACAGTGGCTTTAATCTCGTGGATTTTCAGATCTGACGGTTGTCCGTGAGCGCGTTGTTGCGGTGTATTTCAGCTGCGACGCTCAACGATATAACGCGCAAGTTCGCGCAAGGGCTCTGCCGCCGCGTCGAAAGGTCGCAGGGCGTGCAGCGCCTGATCACGCAGCTCCAGGGCATAGCCTTTGGCAGCTTCCAGGCCCAACAGCGACGGATAGGTCGGCTTGTCGCGGGCAATATCGGCGCCCTGGCGTTTGCCGAGGGTGGCGGTATCGCTTTCGACGTCGAGAATGTCGTCCTGCACCTGAAAGGCCAGACCAATGGCCTGTGCATAGACTTGCAGGGCTTTGAGGTCGGCTTTCTCGGCGCGGCCACTGGCCAGGGCGCCGAGTTTTACACTGGCTTCGATCAAGGCACCGGTTTTATGCCGGTGCATGAAGGCCAGGGCGGCCTGGTCGAGCTTGAGGCCCACGGAGCCCAGATCAATGGCCTGACCACCGACCATGCCCGCCGGGCCTGCGGCCAGGGCTAGGGTGCTGACCATGCTTAAGCGGGTTTCGGTGTCTTGCGGCGACAATGCGGAGTCGAGCAGCGCACTGAATGCCAAGCTTTGCAGGCCGTCACCGGCAAGGATCGCGCAGGCTTCATCGAAGGCTTTATGGGTAGTGGGTTGGCCGCGGCGCAGATCGTCGTCGTCCATCGCCGGTAAATCGTCGTGCACCAGCGAGTAAGCGTGGATCAGTTCCACCGCGCAGGCCGCGCCGTTGGCGAGCTCCGGGTTGGCGCCCAAGGCTTCGCAGGCCGCATAAACGAGCAGCGGACGGACACGCTTGCCGCCGTTCATCACGCTGTAGCGCATGGCGGCATACAGGCGGGTCAATTCGAGGCTGGGTGCCTGGAACAGGCCATCTAGAGCCGCATTGACGCGGGCCTGACTGCGGGCCTGATAGGTGGCAATCATTCTGGCTGATCCTCGTCGAAGGGCTCTTCAGCCAGTTCGCCGTCGCGTTCGAGCAGCACTTGCACCTTCTGCTCGGCCTGCGCCAAGGCGCCTTGGCAGTCGCGGGTCAGGCGGATACCTTGTTCGAAGGCGGTCAACGAATCCTCCAACGACAGCTCGCCGTTCTCCAGGCGCTCAACCAGCGTTTGCAGATCAGCGAGGGACTGTTCGAAATCCGGTGCAGCTTTCTTGCGGGCCATGGCGGCTATCTCGGTAGACGTTAAACCGGCGCGACACTAGCAGAGCGGCGGCTTTGGGGCAAATAACAGGCGCGTCCGGGTCTTGGTTGCCGTTTGGTTGACGTGGTCTACACTTCGCGATTGTTGGAGGTGAGGCGATTTTACGACCCGTGCATCCCCTGTAGTCGAGCTTGAAAGTGTCGAGAGCCTGTCTATTTTTACCTGCGAGGGACGCATGACGGTATTGGTTACCGGCGCGGCTGGATTCATTGGCTTCCATACGGCTAAACGTCTTTGCCAACAGGGCCTGAAGGTTGTAGGGATCGACAACCTTAATGATTACTACAGCGTGGAACTCAAGCGTGGACGTCTCGCGCAATTGGCGGCTGTTCCCAACTTCAGTTTCCAGACGCTGGACATTATCAACAAAGCCGCGCTGCTCGAACTTTTTCAGACCCATGGTTTTACCCAGGTCATTCATCTCGCGGCGCAAGCAGGTGTGCGCCATTCGCTGGATAACCCGGATGCCTATGCCGAGTCCAATGTGAGCGGTTTTCTGCATGTGCTCGAAGCGTGTCGGCAGGTCAAACCGAAACATCTCATTTATGCCTCGAGCAGCTCCGTGTATGGCCGCAATGACAAAGTACCGTTTTCCACGGCCGACGCCGTCGATGCCCCGGCTTCGTTTTATGCGGCCACCAAACGTGCCAATGAGTTGATGGCTTACACCTATTCCCATCTCTACGATATTCCAACGACAGGGCTGCGCTTTTTTACCGTGTATGGGCCGTGGGGGCGGCCTGATATGGCGTTGTTCAAATTCACTCATGCGATTTTGAATAGGCAGCCCATTGATATTTATAACAGTGGGCTGATGTCACGCGACTTCACTTATATCGACGACATCGTCGAGGGGATTGTGCGCTTGCGCCCGCCGTCAGCAGAGACCTCTGCTATGGTTGGTGTCACTGGGCCAGCAGCCCCGAACAAGGTTTACAACATTGGACGGGGCGCACCGGTGAAGTTGTTGGACTTTATCGAGTGCCTTGAAGATAAGATCGGAATCAAAGCGCAAAGGAACTATTTGCCTATGCAGCCGGGGGAAGTGTTGCAAACCTGGGCCGATGTGTCGGAGCTTGCACAGTCGATTGATTTTCTCCCGAAGGTAACCATTCAGACAGGGGTGAAGAACTTCGTCGACTGGTACCGGGATTATTTCAAGGTCTAGCTGCTACCGGGTCCAGCCTCACAGCACTTATATAACGATCATGGGTGACCAATGAGCGACAGCGTTTATGTTTCCGTCCTGATTCCGGCAAAGAATGAAGCCAGTAATCTGACCCCTCTTCTGCAAGAGATCCGTAGCGCACTGGTCGGCGAGGACTATGAAGTTATTGTGGTCGATGATGGCAGCACGGATGACACCGTCGCTGAGTTGCGTGCGCTGAAACGTGACGGCTTCCATCAGTTGCGAATCATCCGTCATGCCCGCTCGCTTGGACAAAGCACTTCGATCTATCACGCGGCAACCGTAGCTCGTGGTCACTGGCTCGCGACACTCGATGGCGATGGGCAGAATGATCCGGCGGACATCCCCGGCATGCTCTCATTGGTGCGCGGCAGTGAAGGGCTTGCTGGCGGTATCAAGCTGGTCGCTGGACACCGGGTAAACCGCCGCGATACGGCCAGCAAGCGTTGGGCCTCGCGGTTTGCCAATGGCTTGCGCAGTCGCCTGCTGAAGGATGCGACGCCAGATACCGGTTGCGGTCTCAAAGTGATCGAGCGAGAGGCTTTTCTGCGGTTGCCGTACTTCGATCACATGCACCGCTATATTCCGGCGCTGATTCAACGTCACAAGGGTCGAATGATCGTGCATCCGGTCAATCACCGGCATCGTGTGGCAGGCGTCTCCAAGTACGGAAACATTGACCGGGCGCTGGTCGGTATTCTTGATCTGATGGGCGTCTGGTGGCTGATCAAACGCACGAAACTGGATGCCACGCCGGAGGAGTTGCAGTGATGAACATGAGCCGGGAAGCGCTGTGGTTGGCGGTCGGCTTTATCGGTCAACTGGCTTTTACGGGTCGCTTTGTCTTGCAGTGGCTCTACAGCGAATACAAAAAGCGCAGCGTCATTCCGGTTAGCTTCTGGTACTTGAGCATCATCGGCAGCCTGTTGCTGCTGGCGTATGCAATTTATCGCGCAGACCCGGTATTCATTGTCGGGCAGTCCTTCGGCATCATTGTTTACCTGCGTAACCTGCAGTTGATTGCCCGCCATAAACAGCAGAAGGACGACTAGCCCAGTGCGTAGAGTACTTTCTCCCCGAATGGAACAGCTGGGGTTGATGCTGTTGGCGTTGCTGCTCATCGGCGCGGGCCTGGGTTTGCGACAACCGCTTGATGTGGATGAAGAGCGTTTCCTCGGAGTATCCCTGGAGATGCTGCAGGACGGTTCCTGGTTTATTCCGCACCGCGCCGGGGAAATTTACCCGGACAAGCCCCCTCTGTTTATGTGGGCGGTGGCGTTTTTTACACGGTTGACGGGCCTGTCCAAGATTGCGCTGTACTTGCCCGCGCTGCTCGCCGGCGTGGTCGCGACAGGGTGCTTGTACGACCTGGGTCGGCGCTTGTGGAATCGCCGTGTCGGGGTCATCGCTGCGCTGCTGTTCCTCGGGACCTATCAGACCTTCAGCATTCTCAGAACCGGGCAGATCGATGGCTTCCTCTGCCTGTGGACCGTCCTCGGAATGTATGGCCTGGTGCGCCATCTGCTCCTTGGCCCGGCGTGGGGCTGGTTCTATGTTGCCTGCGCCGCCATGGGCTTTGGCATCATCAGCAAGGGGGTGGGGTTTGTCCCGATCCTGATGTTGATCCCTTATTTCTATGCCGTGCGCAAGGGTTGGCCAGGCGTCGTGGCGATGCCTGGCCGGGGACTCTCCTGGCTGCTCGGTCTGTTGGTGATGCTGGCGGCCGTTTCGGTCTGGCTCGTGCCACTGGTGGTGAGCGTGACGCTGCAAGGTGACGCAAACGGTATTGCTTACATTAAAGAAATCCTTCTGCACCAGACCGCCAATCGCTATGCCAATGCCTGGGAGCACAAGGAGCCGTTCTGGTACTTCTTCGTCATTGTCATCCCTAAATACTGGCTACCGATGTTCCTCGCGCTGCCGTGGTTCGTGCCCGCATGGCGCAAGCAGTTGGCTAAACATGACGGTCGGGTTTTGGTCTTGCTTGGCTGGGTCGTTTTGGTGCTCCTGTTTTTCTGCCTGAGCAGCGGCAAGCGTAAAATCTACATCTACCCGGCCTTGCCCGGCCTGGCGCTGGTGGCGGCCCCTCTGGTGCCGTGGCTTCTGCACCGCTGGTTTGTCCATCGCCCCCGTGGCCGCAAAATATTTTTTGCGCTGACGTTGGTCTGGTTCGGTGCCTGGTTTGCTCGCGGCTTTATCGAGCCGATCAACGACGGTCCAAACCCGCACGAAGCCATCATGCGTCAGGCTGCCGAACTGACGGGTGGGGCAGACCTGGTTCTGGCCCAATGGCGGGAAGGACATTGGTTATTCGCTCGACAGCCCATCGTACATTTCGGCTTTCTGACGGGGTCTACGGTCGATCAGGCCGCTCTGTGGTTGAGAGGTCATCCGCAGGCATTTGCCCTGGTTCCCTCGGGTGATCTGGCTCGATGCTTCCAGCCGGAGAAGGCCCGCCAGCTCGGTAATACGTCGCGGGCCGACTGGTCCCTGGTCGGTCCCGATGCGGACAATGGTCAATGCAACCCGGAGCCGCCCGCCAAGGTGTACCGATTCGTCTGGCAATCTTCCGTGATATGAGCGGCGTTGGCTGGGCGGGTGCGGCGTCGGGTTGATTTTTTCAGGGGGATACACCTCGTCAGCGCGACTGTGCTGACGAGGTGCAAGGCTTACAGCCAGGGGTGACGCGGCGGCTTGATCTCGTTCAAAACATAGTTGCCGATGGCGTGGAATTTCCAGCGCACGGGGTCGTGCAGAGTATGGGTGCGTGCGTTGCGCCAGTGACGGTCTAGGCCGTATTCCTCCAGCGTGGCGCGGGTGCCCGCCAGCTCAAACAACTTGTTGCTGGCCAGGATGGCGGCCTCGGTGGTGAGTATCTTGGCTTCTGCGGTGCGGATCGAGGCCACTGCGACGCTGTCTTCGCTCGGCTCGAGCAAGGCGTGGTCGATGGCGTCGGCAGCCAGATCGAGGACCGCTTCTGCGGCGCGCAGGCGCACCTGAATGTCGCCGATTTGTTGCAGGATATACGGGTCTTCAGTGGCCTTTTCCTGACCCGAATCAATCCAGGGGCGAGTGAAGCTGCGCACATATTTCAGGGTGTCTTCCAGGGCGCTACGGGCCAGGCCGGCGTCGATGGCAGCCTGGAGAAACTGGGAGATCGGCCCGGCAGCGGTAGGGTTGGCAAATGCGCGCCAGATCGGGATCACATGACTGGCCGGTACGCGCACCTTGTCGATCAGCACCGTGCCGCTTGCGGTGGTCCGCAGGCCGAAGCTGGACCAGTCGTTGACCACCTTGAGCCCCGAGGTATCGCGCGGGACGATGGCCAGATGCGGCAAGCCCTCATCATTGACCGCAACGATAGGAATCCAGTGTGCCAGCAAGGCCCCGGTGGAGAAAAACTTCTGCCCTTCGACGATAAAGTCGTCGCCCTCTGCGCTGATTTTGGTTTGGAACTCTGCAACGTTGCGCCCGCCGCGTTCGGAGAAGGCATTGCCGAAACGAGTGCCGGACAGCGCGAGGTCGAAGAAGAAGCGTTTCTGCTCCTCGGTGCCGTCCAGTGCGATGTGCACGAGAATGACGAAATGGTTCTGTGGCAACTGGCCCAGCGAGGCGTCGGCGGCCGCGATCAATTTGAAGACTTCGGCCACGGTACGGTAACTGGCCCCTAAGCCGCCGTACTGTTTGGGCACGACGATGCTCCACAGGCCGCTTTGCGAATAAGCGTCCAGTTCGGCGAATGGCAGTCGGCGTTCGCGGTCGCGCTGGATGGTTTCCTGGGCGAACTGGACGGCAAGTTGCTTGGCGGCATCGATGGCCTGGGCTTCGCTTTCCAGGCGAGTGGCGGGTGTTTTGGACTGGATCTGCAGGTACGGATCGCTCGGGCTGGCGGTATCGACTTTAGGTAATGAGCTCATGATGATTTCCTTTAGAAGCGGTAGCCGAGGTTGAGGCTGTAGATGGTGGGGTCGACATCGACACTGCCGACCTTGGTGCCAGCGATTTTTACGTCGCTGTTGATCTTCGCGTAGCGCACGTCAGCGCCCAGACTCCAGTGCTCGTCGATGGCCACATCCACACCGGCCTGAAACGCCGCGCCCCATGAGTCGGAGAGTTCAAGTTTGGCGCCGTTGTCCAGGTGCTCATCGAAGAAGTAGGTGTAATTGATGCCTACGCCTACGAAGGGCTGCACTTTGGCGCCGGGCAAGAAGTGGTATTGCAGCGAAACAATCGGCGGCAAGTGGCGGGTGCTGCCAACCTTGTCTCCGTTGAGCTTGATGTCGTGCTTGAACGGTAGGCCGCCGAGTACATCGATGGCCCAGTTGGGGGTGATGAAGTAGGCGATGTTGAACGTGGGACCGATAGAGCTATTGATGTCTATGGTCCCGGGCGTGATGTTGCCAGGGTCGGAGGTAGGCACAATGTCGCTGATACCTACGCGCACTTGCCACGGGCTTTCTGCGTAGACCAGTGGCGCCGCGACACATAGCAGGGCCCCGAGGGTTGTACGTCTTAGCCAGCGATACTGCATAAAGCACTTCCTTGATTCCAGGTGTGACGGACAGCGTTTTAAACGCCGATAGGGTTTGCTCCACCACGTCCGTACATCCGGTATGCAGGGCAGCACCAGACCTTTTGCAGGCTTTGTGCCAGATATCAAGTTGTTGGTTTTTAACGACTTTATGTCGATATAGCTGCGCGCAAGTGTCTGTCGAGTGACAGTGATGATGAAGTTCTGTTGCTGGCCCGACAGTCGTTTTTCCGTGGCGCGGAATAGACAAAGGCCAGCGCAAGCGCTGGCCTTTGTCGTCAGTGGGGCGATACCCGGTTTTTCAGGCGGTCTGCTTGCTGCCACCTCCGATCTGCCAGACATAAGGTGGTTCGGTGCCGTTGATTTCCCAGTCGCCGATGATGCGTTCCTTGTAGATCAACGGGTTGTGCGAAGCCGTTGTGCGGGCATTGCGCCAGTGCCGATCGAGTTGCTTGGTGGTACTGGTCGCCGATGCGCCCAGTGCATTGAACAGGTCGCTGGTGGCGCGTAGCACCAGTTCGGCGATTGCTACCTGCGCCTGGGCAGACTCCAGTTCTGCGGCGATGTTGGCATCGCGCTCTGCTTGTTCGTCCTTGCCATAGCGGGTGAGGTAGGCCCGCTGCGAGGCGTGCGCGGCCCGGATGGCGGCAGCTTCGGCGGCGTAGACCTGGGCCGACGCCTTGCCCACGACCTGTTGGATCTGGGCATCTGCGCTGGCGGACGACGCGTTGCCCGTGCTGAAGATGCGCGTACGTGTGCGCACTTCCTCGGCGATGTCGCGCACGGCGGCACGACCGGAACCCACCAGCACGGCCAGCAGCGTCAATTGATAGAACGCTGTCTGGTATTTGAAGCGGGTGGAGAAGTCGATGATGTTCTCTTCTTCGACCACGGCGTTCTCAAATACCGAGGTGCCGCTGCCGGTTGTGCGCTGCCCGAAGCCGTCCCAGTCGTCGCTCTGACGGACGCCCGGTTGCTGGACCCTGACGGCGGCGATCACGTCGGCGCCGTTGTCATCGCGCTGGGCATACAGGTCGATCCAGTCGGCGAAAAGGCTGCCGGTGCTGTAGTACTTGGTGCCATTCACGACCCACTGCTCGCCCTGACGGCTGACGCGGGTGATGACCTGGCCGATCTTCACGCCGCCCACCTCGGTCCAGGCGTTGCCGACCAGTTCACCGGCGACGAAGCGTTTGAACCAGACATCCTGAGAGTGGGTGGCGTGGGCGTTGAGACGGTCCTCGACAAACGCCAGGTGACCACGCAGCGCTTGCGGCAAGTTGGAGTCGGCCTCGGCCAGCTCGATCAGCAACTGGACCAGTTGTGGCAGCGAGGCGCCGGCTCCGCCGTGTTCAACCGGGATGCGCACGGCACCGAAACCGGCCTCTTTCAGCCATTTGATTTGCTCGAAGGGCAGTACGCGGTTGCGTTCACGCGCCACCGCGCCTTCGGCGATACGCGCGAAAATCGGCCTGAAACGCGCAGCTAGCTGCTCGTAGTCGGTACCAAGGGACAGGGGGTTTAACGGTTGATGGCTAGACATTGATTGAACTCCTCTTGGGCGATACTGCGCGTCAGGTCAGCTTGGAAAACTTGGACGGTTTGGTGCGGTCGGTGGCGTTGGCCCCTTCCGTGAACGCGCCGCGATACTGAGCGGCAGGGTGGTCGGCTGCGGCGTAGGCTGAATCGCTGTCGAGCAGGTTTTCCCGCAGGGTGCTGCCCTCATAGGAGGTGCGCACACGACCCCGGCGTTGCAGTTCGGGGACGATGTACTCGACGAAGTCCACAAACGACCCGGGTGTGATGGCATAGGCCAGGTTGAAGCCGTCGATACCGCCGACATCCACCCAACGCTCCAGCTCATCGGCCACTGTTTTCGGGCCGCCCACCAGCACGGGGCCAAGGCCGCCAATGCTGCGGTGCTTGATGATGTCGCGCGGAGTCCATTTGCGGTGTGGGTCGGCGGTGGCGAGCAGCTCCAATACCGAGCGAATGCTGTCGTTGTCGATGGCTTCCAGGGGTTGATCCGGGTCGTACTCGGAGAAGTCGATACCGGTCCAGCCGCCGTAGAACGACAGCATGCCTTCGCCATTGCTGTAGCCCAGGTATTCCTGGTATTTGGCTTGCGCAGCTTCATCGCTTTCGGCGGTGATCACCGTGAGCAACGTGAATATTTTCAGCGAGTCGCGTGTACGGCCTGCCTCCACGGCGCGGTTGCGGATGTCATCGGAGACTTCACGCGCCTGTTCCGGAGTGGCCGGGCTGATGAACACGCCTTCGGCATGCTTGGCGGCAAAGGCGCGACCGCGGGTGGAAGCGCCGGCCTGGAAAATTACCGGCGTGCGTTGCGGCGACGGCTCGGACAGGTGGATGCCGGGCACGTCGAAATACTTACCTTTGTGACCGATGGGGTGAACCTTGGTCGGGTCGGTGAAGATGCCTTTCTCACGGTCGCGCAGCACCGCGTCTTCATCCCAGGAACCCTCCCACAGCTTGTAGGTGACATCCAGAAACTCGTCGGCGATGTCGTAGCGTTCGTCGTGGGAGATCTGCTGCTTGAGGCCGAGATTGACTGCGGCGCTGTTCAAGTAGGAGGTCACCACGTTCCAGGCCACGCGGCCTTTGGTCAGGTGGTCGAGGGTGGAGAACTTGCGCGCCAGAGCATACGGCTGCTCGTAGGTCAGCGCAGAGGTCACACCGAAACCCAAGTGTTTGGTCACGGTGGCCATGGCCGGCACCTGAAAGAACGGGTCGTTCACCGGCACCTGGTCGGCGTCAACCAGCGAAGTTTCCACCGAGCCGCGATAGACGTCGTAGACACCGACGACGTCGGCGATGAACAGCGAGTCGAAATAGCCGCGTTCGAGCAACTTGGCCAGGTCGACCCAGTAGTCGAGGTCCTTGTATTTCCACGCCTGGCTTTCCGGGTGACGCCAAGTGCCAGCGGCCTGGTGGCTAACGCACGTCATGTCGAATGCATTGAGAATAATGCGAGATGCCATAGTCGGTTAACTCCTTACTCGATAGGTTCATTAAGCGCACGCGGCACATGAATGATTGTTTATGTCGAGATTGCACAGTCCGTGCCGAGTCAGGAAAGCCGCGTAATACAAGGGGTCTGGCTGTTTTTAGCGTCTGCAAGTGTTGGCCGGGCAACACTTTGCTGTTTGATTGAGCGATATCCAACAGTCCGGTTCGCCGCTAGGAGAGGCCGGGCAGCAAGCCCGGCCCGGTAATCAATTTCCTGCGTGGGCAGGGGCTCAGGAATAAAAACTGGGAGTAGGCGGTGTCTGCTTCAACGCCCACTCGCCGAGTTCGCGGATGCGATAGTCCACCGGGTCGTGCAGGGTCTGAGTGCGCAGGTTGCGCCAGTAGCGATCGAAGCGCCGAGATGCGTTGGTCGCACGGGCGCCGGTGACTTCGAACAGGCGGTTGCACACGTCCAGGCCGATCCGCGTGGCATAGACTTTGGCGCTGCCGATGGCGAGGGCCAGTTGCGCGCGCTCCTCGGCTTCCAGGTTTTCGGCTCTACTCCAGGCGTGGTCGAACCGTGTATTGGCCCGTTCGGCCAGTGCGCGAACGGCCTCCAGCCCCGCCCAGAACTCCCCGTAGTGGGCCAGCACGTACGGGTCGTCAACGGCTTTGCTGACATCGGCCTTGAACCAGGGGCGCGCCTCATTAACCGTATAGTCTCGAGCCTCTTCGAAGGCGCCTTCGGCGATCCCCAGGAACAGGTTGACGAAGGTCAGTTGCGCCAGCAGCGGCCTCAGGCTGGAAAAGTGCGTGCTCAGCGGGCCTGGATCGAGGAGCAGTTCGTTCTCCTCGACCCGCACGCGTTCAAAGCTGGCGCTGCCGCTGTCGGTCTGGCGTTGGCCCATGTTGTTCCAGTCGCCGTGCAACGTGATGCCGGTACGGTGGGTGGGAATGGCCGCAATCAGCAGCTTGCCACTGGGGCTTTCGTCCAGCGCCGAGGCGATCAGCATGTCGGAGTCGCTGGAGCCGGAACAGAAACTCTTGGTGCCGGAGAATTCGCGCCAGCCGTCGAAGCGGGTCGCTATCGTGCGGGTGTCCAGAGGATTGAGGGCGTTGCCCCAGAACCAGTTCTTGCGGGCGGTCTGTTCCAGCAAGGGCTGCCATTGATCTGGCCTGGCGAACAGGCGCACGGTGGCCAGCATCAAGTGCTGGAAGCCAAAGACGTGGGCGATGGAGCTGTCGACTTTGGCGAACTCGCGAACGATATTCAGGGCTTCGCTCCAGCTGGCACCGAGGCCGCCGAACTCGCGGGGAATACTGAGGGCGAGCAAGCCGCTGTCGCGCAGGGCGTCGCGCTCGGCCTTGGGGGTGCCGCCGCGTTCGTCGCGCTCGGCAGCGGTCGTGGCAAATCCGGCCGCCAGACGACGGGCGATCTGCAAGGGATCGTTTGGGGTGGTCACAGGTGACTCCTTGATTGGCTAGGGCGCAGGCCGTCACCGAGGTTCATGCGCCGGGCATCCCCCGTTGATAGACAGGTGCTTGCTCCGGCGCTTATCCAGGCTGCGTTACAGGCCGAACAGCCTCGCCGCGTTACCGTAGAACAGCTTGTCGAGTGCCGATTCGTTAAAGCCGAGGGCCTGGGCGTCGTCGATGGACTGGCGGATCGGCCTGAACGGATAGGACGAGCCAAACAGCAACTGGTCGCCAAGAAAGCTGTTGCCCGCCTGGACATAGGCTTCGCTGCCGGGCTGGAACAGGTACATGTCCGGGACCAGATAAATGTTCGGGTAGCGGAAGGCGACGCCGATGGCCTGTTGCACGTTCGGCCAGTAGCCGTGGTAGCAGACGATGGACAGTTGCGGGAACGCCTGAGCAACTTTGGCCAGGTGCCCTGGGTTGTTGAACGCCGGGTCGGGCGTGGTCGGGCCACTCATCAGGAACAGCGGGATACCGCGCTGTTGCAGATGTTCGTAGATCGGCCAATACAGCGCATCGTCCGGATGACGAGCCGGCGCGCCGAAGCCCGGCTCCAGGTCGATGCCGGAAAGGCCGAGCAGGTTGATAGCACGGTCGATCTCGGCAATAGCACCGTCGATGCCTTGCAGGGCGGGGTCGATACTGCCGATGCCGAGCAGTTCGTCATGGCCCTGAACGATGCCATGGATCAGGTCGTTGGGCAGATGCTGGCTTGGGGTGTGGCGGCCGACCACCACCGCCTTGCTCAACCCTGCATCGCGTACTTCGTCGAGGAAACCCTCGGGCGTCAGCGAGCGGGCGAAGTGTTCATCGTTGCCGCGAGTGCCCACTCGGCGATTGAGCCAGCGTGCGGTGGCGTATTCCGTGGAGCCGGGTGTGGCGCCGAAGAAGTCGTGGAGGTACGCCGGCCGGCAGCGCAAATCGATGACTTTCATGCGGCGGCCTCATCTTTTGCCTGTTTCTTGCCCGCGCGAACGTCGAACGCTCCCCCGGTCAATACCTGATCGCTCACGGTGACCGCTTGCTTGCCCGGCAGCAGCGGGAACACCAGTTCAGCGAAGCGGAAGGCCTCTTCCAGATGGGGGTAGCCAGACAGAACAAAGCGGTCGACGCCAAGGGCGGCGTATTCCAGCAGTCGTGCGGCGACTGTTTGTGGATCACCGACCAGCGCGGTGCCAGCGCCGCCGCGTACCAGGCCAACACCGGCCCAAAGGTTAGGCGACACTTCCAGCTTGTCGCGTTGCCCGCCATGCAGGGCGGCCATGCGCCGCTGGCCTTCGGAGTCCATCTTCGCGTAGTTCTGTTGCGCGTCAGCGATGGTGTCGTCGTCGAGGTGGCTGATCAGTTCTTCGGCTGCGGCCCATGCCTGCTCGTTGGTTTCGCGCACGATCACATGCAGACGCACGCCGAAATGCACCGTACGGCCGTGTTTTTTGGCCCGCGCACGCACGTCGGCGATTTTCTCGGCCACAGCTGCGGGCGGCTCGCCCCACGTCAGGTAGGCGTCGACATGCTTGGCGGCCAGTTCATGGGCGGCCGGTGAGGAGCCGCCGAAATACAACGGCGGATGAGGGCGCTGGACCGGCGGGAAGAAGTTTTGCGCGCCTTCCACCCGCACATGCTTGCCCGCGAAATCCACGGTCTCGCCGCTGAGCAGTTGGCGCCAGACGGTGAGGAACTCATCGGCGGCTTCGTAGCGTTGGTCGTGATCGAGGAAAATGCCGTCGGCGGCTAATTCAGTGGCATCACCACCGGGCACCACGTTGAGCAGCAAACGTCCGTGGCACGCCTGGTCCAGGGTCGCTGCCTGTCGCGCAGACGCAGTGGGGTTGCCGAGAGAGGTGCGCAGTGCAACCAACAATTTGATGCGCTGAGTCACCGGTACCAGGCTGGCGGCGGTGATCCACGGGTCGAGGCAACTGCTGCCCGTCGGGATCAACAAACCGTCATAGCCAAGGTTCTCGGCGGCCACAGCGATCTGCCGCATGTATTCGTTGGTGGCCGGGCGACCGCTGTCGGACTTGCCCAGGTACCGGGTGTCGCCGGAGGTGGGCAGAAACCAGAAAATATCGAGACTCATGAACATAATCCTCGTTGCAGGGGTGGGCGTCACTGGCCTCGAGCAAGGTGAGGAGCGACGGGGCGTGCAACGCAGGGCAAGTACGGCTTTGTTATCGGGGCTTGCTTGGGCAAGTCTGTGAGAAAACGTCGACAGCCAAGAAAGAGCAAAAGTTGTACCAGAAGCACAACCTGTTGATTTATATAGGATTAGATGTTTTTTCGGGGAGGGCGGTCTGTTGCGGTGCGGGCAAAGTGTTTCATGGCTGTTTGCGTGGCAACAGTTGGGGCGCAGTTCAGCGCGTAGGCGCTGGCTTGCCTGCGATAAGGGCCGACGAAATTGGAGGCGTGAAGACAGTTGTTCCTACAAAGGATTAGCGTTTGACTGGGCGTCGGTCGTAACGCTGAATTTACAACGGCTGGCCCACTCTGCATGAGTCCAGCAATGTCAGGCGTCTATCCTCGCGCAGTAATTGCTCGATGGCATGCAGGCCCAGCGGACGACTGAACAGATAGCCTTGAATCTGATCGCAGTGGTTGCGTTGCAGGAAGTCCATTTGCTCGACGGTTTCCACGCCTTCGGCAATCACGTCCAGCTTCAGGCTATGGGCCAAGTGGATGATGGCCAGGACGATGGCGGCGTCTTCCGAGTTGACGGTGACTTCGCGGATAAAGGAGATATCGATTTTCAGCGTGTCGATTTGAAACCGGCGCAGGTAGGACAGGCTCGAATAGCCGGTGCCAAAGTCATCGATGGACACCTTGATGCCCAGGCCGCGCAGTTTTTGCAGGCTGACGATGGTGCGCTCGGTATTGATCATGAGAGAGCTTTCGGTCAGTTCCAGTTCCAGTAAATCGGCTGCAACATCGTTGTTCGTGAGGGCGCTGATGACATCTGTCCACAGCTCGCCCTCATTGAATTGGCGGGCCGAAACGTTGACCGACACTTGAACCGGGCCGATGCCCGAGCGTTGCCACTGGGCGATCTGCCGACAGGCAGCGGCGATTATCCATTTGCCGACCGGGATGATCATCCCGGTCTCTTCCAGGGCTGGAATAAAGGCATTGGGCGAAATCAAACCATGGCCGGGACGCTCCCAGCGCAACAAGGCTTCCAGGCCGCAGACGCGGCCGTCGCTCAGGCGTACCTTGGGCTGATAGTGCAGGACGAACTCTTCATTCTCCACGGCTTTGCGCAGGGCTGTTTCCAGATCAAGGCGGGCCAACACCTCGGCATTCATTTCAGCCGTAAAGAATCGATAGCTGTCGCGACCGGCTTGCTTGGCCCGATACATGGCGGTGTCGGCGAATTTGATCAGTGTGTCCGGAACGATGTCATCGTCGGGGTACAGGGCAATCCCGATGCTTGCGGTCACCGGGACGTCATGGCCCTTTAGGTGGAAAGGCGCACGCAGTTCCTCGCGGACTTTGTTGACCATCGAGGTCGCGCCTTTCTGGCCGTCCTGCGTCATCAGGATGAGCGCAAACTCATCGCCACCCAGCCGTCCGACGGTGTCCCGGATGTCCACGCATTGCACCAGACGGTTACTGAGCTGGCGTAACAGTTCGTCGCCGATGGCGTGCCCGAAGGTGTCATTGACGTTCTTGAAGTGGTCCAGATCGATGAACAGGACCGCCACTTGCCATTTTTTTTCTGCGGCTTGAGCGAGGATGATTTGCAGGGTGGCATAAAACTGGGTGCGGTTGGGCAGGCCGGTGAGGGCATCGTAATGGGCCATGTGCAGCAGGCGCTTATCGGCCTCTTTACGCTCTGTTATATCGCGCACGACCCCGACGATGATCCATTCATCTCCCGAGCGATAAGCCTGACGGCGAATCTCGACCTGCACGTGCGAGCCGTTCTTGCACCGCAATTGGGTTTCGGTCAGTTCATTGGCGTTTTGGCCGGCGATAATATCGTCAAACAGCACCTGCAAGTCTGCGGTGGAGGAGCCGTCCAGTTCACCGGGGCACATCTGTAACAGTTCTTCGCGGCTATACCCGAGCATGTCGCAGGCACTGGCATTGAATTCGACGAAGCGCAAAGTGCTGCGATTGATGAGTGTGATAGCGTCCGCGGTCACGTCCATCGCCGTGCGAAACTGCTGCAGGTCCGCAGAACGTTGCTGTACCTGATCCTCAAGTTTGGCGCTGTGTTTGCGAAGCAAATCGCCAAACGTTTTGAGCCGCAGCAAATTTCGCACACGCAGCCACAGTTCGGCTCGGTCCACGGGCTTGCTCAGAAACTCTTCGACGCCGGCTTCCAGGGCCGCCAGGCGCGAGCTTCGGTCGCTCAACGCGGTGAGCATGATGATTGGAATGCTCGAGGTCTCAGCATTGGCCTTGAGATGGCTGGCGACCTGACAGCCATCCATTCCAGGCATCATGACGTCGAGCAGAATCAGGTCTGGCTGGGCGTACTTGATCGTCGCCAACGCCTTTTCGCCACTCACTGCGGTGCGGGTCCGATAGCCCTCGTGCTGCAGTAGCAGTTCCAGCAGTTTGCGTACATGGGGGTCGTCATCGACGATCAATACGGTTGCAGATGAACTGATCATGGGGTGGGCTCGGGCGGTGTCGTGTGAGGGGCGCTCGGTCCTGCGCGGTTGGTCAGCAACGTATCGATCGCAGCGTACAGCTCCCGGTAGCGCAGAGGCTTGGCGATGTAACCGTCGCAGCCGGCGATCTGACTCTTTTCCTTATCCTCCTTCATGGCCATCGCCGTCAGCGCTATGACGGGAATATTGGCCGTGGCAGGGTCCTGCTTGAGCAAGGCGGTAGCGGCAAGCCCGTCCATCCCGGGCAACTGAATGTCCATCAGGATCAAGTCGGGTTGTTTCTCGCGCGCGAGTGTCAGTCCGGTTTCCGCGTCCACCGCACACAACACGGTATGGCCCGCATTGCTGAGCAGCAGCCGGGCCAGCTTCATGTTGGCGGCATTGTCTTCAACGATCAGTACATGGGCCATGGCGTTGTCGCTCTTGTTACCTGCGGTCGCGGGGTTTGTCCTGAATCACGTAATGGCAGCCAGACGACGAAGCGCGCGCCGGCCCCAACCAGGCTGGCAACGGCCACGGTGCCGCCGTGTAGTTGGGCGAGTTGCTTGACCATCGCCAGCCCCAGTCCCGTGCCCTCGAATTTTCGTGCGAGGCTGCTATCTATCTGGCTGAACGCCTGGAACAGCTTGGCCATGTCCTCTTGGGAAATACCGATGCCTGTATCGCTCACACAGAGTTCAAGAAATTGCGTATGTTCGCTGTCGGCGAGGGGGAAACCGTACACCGGCCACTCGCCGGCCAGTGTCCCTACCACATCGCGATCAACCCGGCGGGCCGAGAGGATTACACGGCCACCGCTTGCACTGAACTTGACCGCGTTGGCCAGCAGGTTGTAGACAATTTGCTTGGTCTTGCGCGGGTCCAGCACGAGTACATCGAAGTCTTCAGCGGTTTCCAGCTCAAGACGGATGCGCTGGGCCGCCGCCTTTTCCCTGACGATTGACAAGCTATTGCCCAGCAGGCTCTGCAGGTCAACCGCTTCCAGTTCCAGGGCCATCATCCCGGCCTCAACCTTGGACAGGTCGAGGATGTCATTGATCAGAGACAGCAAATGCTGGCCGCTGGTGAAAATGTCGCCGACATATTCGAACTGAGTCGCGCTCATTTCACCCGCCAGACCATCCTTGAGTGCCTCGGAAAAACCGATGATAGCGTTCAAGGGCGTGCGTAATTCGTGCGACATGGTGGCCAGGAATTCCGACTTCATGCGGCTGGCATGCTCCAGCTCGATATTCTTTTCCTCCAGAGTGCGCTCGAAGCGTTTGCGCTCGGTCACGTCGCGGGCAGCGGCGAAAACCCCCTGTAGCTTGCGGTCGCGGTCATGAAATGTGGCGGCGTTGTAAGACACCACCGTCTCCGTGCCGTTATGCGCGCGCACGGTCAGTTCATAGTCGCTGACCTTGTGCTCACTGAGCACGCGCTTGATGGCTGCATCCGCGCGCACCGGGTCGGTAAAGAATTTTTTGCAGGGTGCGCCGATCAGTTCATCACGGGTACGACCGGTAAGGGCGATCATCTGTTGATTGACGTCGGAGATGATCCCTTGGGGATCGGTCATCATCAACGCATCGATATTGGATTCGATCAGGGAGCGCGTGTAGAACTGCTGATCACGCAAGCGCTGATCGAGCAATGCCTGGGCTGCCTCCTCCTGCTTGCGCGCGGTGTTGTCAGTGCCGATCAACAGATAGCCGATGATGTCGTCCTGAGCGTCGCGCAGGGCAGTCACCGAGACAATGGCCGAGAAACGACTGCCATCCTTACGGATGTAGGTCAGCTCGTAGATGTCCTCGATGCCCCGCGATGCCTTGAATACAAGGGCTTCGAAGCCTGGGGTGATAGGTGTGTCCAACTCCAGGCTGAGCGTGGCAGCGCGCGCGATCAACTCCGCAGGGTCAGAGATATCAGCCGGTGTGATCAGATTGACGACATCCTGCGCCTCATAGCCGAGCATGCGCTCCGCACCGACGTTGAAAATCTGGATCACACCCTTTTCGTCAGTGGCGATACTGGAGAAATAGGCGCTATTAAAGATAGCGTCCTGCAGGGCGCCAGTTTTGAGCAACGTCTCCTGCCTACGGGACTCGACTACACCTTCGGCACGCAACAGTCGCGCACCATCGCCTGAACTGTTCTCGTCCATTGGGTTCTTTCCGTAAACAATCACACCAGCGAACCGAAAAGGCAGCGCCGCAGAGCATGCTCACAGATTGCCGCTAGAAAAGCAGGCGAGGAGGAGATGAAGTCCGCAGAAGATAACAGACGCAGGAGGGGGGTAGCATTTATTCGGATGGGTTTGGTGTTGTTTTACACGCGTAAGCTGGTTTTTTGAGTGGGTTGGTGGCCAAGGCGAAGATTGACGACCTGCTTACTGCCGGGGCTATGGGCCGTCTCACGAACCCCTAGCAGGTAGCCATCTCAGGCTTGAAGCTACTGGAGGTAAGGCGTTTGAGCGCAATATCAAGCGCCTGGTCGTCGAACAGCCTGCTTTTGCGAGCTGCAGCACCGGCTCCACCATCCCAATGCCTCAATGCTTCGCGCACGGCAGGGACGGTCGGGGAAACCCCTTCCTGGCTCAGCAACCAATCAACTGTCGCCAATAATTCCATGCCAAAGGGCGACTCAAAGCCATCGATCAGCTCGGCAGTGCGCTCCAAGGCTTGGGAATACTCCCTGGCTTCTGTTTTGAGATAGGTTTGCAAAAAGGCTTTACGCTCTTCGTCAAACCAGATCACATCACTGATACCCGCATCGCTGATGCGTTTGTCGCAATGCAGGTAGCTACCATCGAGACTATTGAGCAGATGCTCCAATCGATTGGCATACGGACCGTATTTATGAGCTACGAACTTAAGGTTTAAAGGGTTCTCGGCGCCTGGTAGCTTTTCTATGGCGCGCTCCAGGAACCAGGCCAGCTTCTGAATCTCAAGCAGGCTGCATTCCATGCCTAAAACCCAATAGCGTCGAACCAATTCGGCTATGAGCGCGCGAGCAGGCGTGAGTTTTTCCACTCCGCTACGTTTGGCGACATTCAGATACTGGCTGGAAGGTTCGTACACCAAGACGTCCACATCCAGATCACTCAACACAGCAACAATCTGTTCGCGGACCTCAGGCCATTTTAAGCCACCGTTACCGGCGCCCAGCGGTGGAACGGCCACAGACTTAACCTGATTTTCAATCAAAAAACGGCGCAGATCATGCAGGCCTTCCGTCACCCATGCCATCTGCGAAGGTGATCGCCAGTGACGTTTGGTAGGGAAGTTTACGATCCAGCGGGGTCCTTCCAGCTCGTTGACTGCGGTTACGTGAACTTTGCCTGTCTCCACTTCCCCAGCCTTGCAGGCAGCCGAGTACAGACGGTAATTCTCTGCGAAGCGCTCTTTGAACATCAGCGCGATACCTTTACCCATCACGCCAACGGTATTCACCGTATTGACGAGGGCTTCGGTCTTGGCTTCCAGAAGGTTGCCTTGGGTGAATCTGATCATTGGAAATACCATCCCGGACGCGCATGGACAGACAACGTCAGGCCTCTAGCGGCGACGTCCTGCTCTATGCGTTCTTTCATTGCATCGGTGTAGCACATGATGCCAAGGAGTCCTGTAATCGGTAGGTGGTGGTGAATCAGCGCTTCGGCCTGATAACGCTCCATCTTTCGAGGGTCATCAGGATCACGTTTAAAGTCACGCCGTTGAAGGATAGACCAATCGATCTCGCGGAGATTCGCCAGATCGCTGTAATAGTCTGTCCAATCCGGGTAGGCATGTGCGTTTGTGAAGACGAACGGTAGGCCAAGCTGTTCGACGCGGTACAGGCTGGAGACCAGAATCACGATCTCGTCGTTGCTGCGCTGCTGAACACTCCACCCGGAGTGAATGTTTTTCATCATCACAGAGAAGGGGGTGAAGTAGAAGGGCACGTAGTCGGCCAACACGCCTGCAGGAGCAATAGGAACACTGCGAGTGCGGCGTTTGTCGATTAAGTCAGCGTTGCCAATATTCACGTACTGCGGCGCCTGCACCTCGGAGCTGGCGCAATGCAGACCGTTGTCCAGAATCCAGGGCAGATTACCGCGGTGGACGATCCGCCAAATCAGAGCCTTCTCTGGATTCAGACTGCTATAAATCATCTAAGAAACATTCCCCGATTCACGGTGAGACACACCTTAACACCTGCCTCGTGCATTTTTTTTCGTGCAGAGCCTCTCGATATCAGAATCTGGGACAAAAAGTATTGAAAAGTCTTTCGGTGCGACGGTACCGCCTGTTTCAACTCGACCAAGACAGTACGCGCCTCGATGCCGCGCTTGAGGACGGTGCGTGTTTCTGCTTGACGGCCTTGCGGTATCCATTTGAAGCGGTGGGGCGCTCCAACTCATGGCGTCAGTGGAGGAGTATGAGATTTACGTGTCGCTGTTTTTTAGTTTTTGCGACACGTCACGGTATCGCGTCGCCGCCGACGACACGTCAGGGGTACATGTGTTCCTGAAACTTTCTTTTCGCTGCATGACAGGTTGCATTCCAACGAGCCGCGATTGCGTGCGGCGGGCTCGATAAAGAGGTTTTTCAGGACTTTTTGGGGATTATTTCGGACAATTAAAAAGCCGGCTTGTGGCCGGCTTCTCGGGGACGGTTTTGGTTTATTTTTGGTAAACCGCAACCGCCTTCAAAATGTGCGACCCGCAACGGGGGCGACTGAATGGGGGGCGACGCGAACGTAGCGTTCGGGGCGTCTAAAACGAGGCGCGTAGCATACTTGGGTTAGTGCCTGATGCCCAGCGTTTGGGCCGATCATTCTCGTTCTGCGTCAGGGACGTGATCGAGGGCGCCCGCTCAATCGTGAGCACGAGGTTTAGCACGATTACCGAAACGATGCCGTTTGTCGGCGGGTGTTTAATGTTGACCACCAAAATACCCAGCCCATGACCCGAATGTTTTGTTTCTTGATTTGTTCGGCGCTAAAAAACTCGTCCGGGTATTCGGCGCTGTTGTGGCTGCGTAGGCGCATGGCGCCGCAGGGCAGGCGATAGAGGTATTTCACGCGGAGCATGCCGTCGTGTTCGAGGGCGTACATTTCGCCGTCGATGACCTGTGTCGTTCCGCGGTCTATGCCGATGATCGAGCCGTCCTGGATCGTCTCGGCCATGCTGTTGCCGATGATCGCGGCACACACGGCGTTGCTGGGGTCGATGTTCATGGCTTGCAGGGTGTGCAACGACAGGCGGACTTTACGGCCGGGGGCTTCGGCGACGACGGTTCGGCCAGGGCCGTGGGTGGATGCGATTTCCTTGAGCAATGGCACGCGCACGTCTTCGGAGGACAGCGGGGCGTCTGCCCGGATGGCGACTGAAGTGCTGCTGTTGTTGTAGGTGTTCTCGATGCGTTCTTTCGGGTGTTTGGGCCCATCACCCGAGCGCAGCCACTGTGGGTTGACGGTCAATAATTCAGCCACTTCCACCAGTCGGGCCATAGGGATGCCGCGCTTGAACCAGTTGTTCACGTGCTGCGGCGTCACTTGGCGATTGGCGGCAAAGTCCGTGGCTGAGAGATGGCACTCCCGAAGGAGGGCGCGTAAGCGATCACCTGATGTCTTCATAAGCACCGAGTTTACGGAGGTCGTGAGCTTGTTTAAATAAACGAGGTGTTCAAATGAGCGGTGCGTCAAATCGCGAAATGAGCGCGCGTACTACAGGCGTGAGGCTGCTTTGTAGGGGGTTTCCATCAGTGTTTCGTGACCGGTAAACAACAGAAGTTCGAGGCGAAAAAAAGCCCTGGCTTCTCATCAAGAAGCCAAGGCTCTTTCACGGTGCTACTGGCGCAGCAACCGTCGTCGATCAGCCCTTGAAGGCAGCAACCGACTTCATGATTTCAGTGCGAGCGGCTTCTGCATCGCCCCAACCTTCGATTTTCACCCATTTGCCTTTTTCGAGATCTTTGTAGTTCTCGAAGAAGTGCTTGATTTGCTCAAGCAGCAGGGGCGGCAGGTCGGTGTATTCTTTAACGTCGACGTACAGCTGGGACAGCTTGTCGTGCGGGACTGCGATGACTTTGGCATCGCCGCCGCCGTCGTCTGTCATGTGCAGGATGCCGACCGGACGGGCGCGGATAACCGAGCCTGGCGTAACCGGGTAAGGGGTTACGACCAGCACGTCGAGGGGGTCGCCGTCGTCAGCCAGGGTGTTCGGGATGAAACCGTAGTTGGCCGGGTAGAACATGGGGGTGGCCATGAAACGGTCAACGAACAGGCAATCGGTTTCTTTGTCGATTTCGTATTTGATCGGCGCGTGGTTGGCCGGAATTTCGATCGCGACGTAGATGTCGTTCGGCAGGTCTTTACCAGCCGGAATCTTGCTATAGCTCATTGGGCGTTGCCCCCGTAGTTGACCAGTCAGGCTTTGGTCGAATCGACCAAAAAGTGGTGGCGATTATAGGCATACTCAGAGCCGGTTGCCACGCGTGGCGATTGGCCCATAGACCTTAGTAGTGGGTCTTGTAGGCGGGATGGTCATGGCGAAGTTGCCGCAGGCGTGCCAGGGGGTCTTGCCGGTAGAAGGCTTTCAGCTGTTCGTAGACGGCTGGATAGGCCGCGATCAACAGGTTCGGCGCGCTGAAGAAGTACTCGCTGGTGACGGCGAAGAATTCTGCAGGGTTTTCTGCGGCGTACGGATCGATGGCCGGTTGGGCGTGCGGGTGGTGATCCAGTTGTCGGTTGAGGTCGTCGTAAGCCGTTTGCATGACGCTGGCCCAGTCGCTGCTGCGCATGTCGCTGTGCAGCGGCGGCACCCCATTGGCGGCGCCATCGAGCATGTCGAGCTTATGCGCCAGTTCATGGATGACCAGGTTATAGGCGTGCCAGCCACCGCTGGACAACACCCCCGGCCACGCCAGAATCACCGGCCCTTGGGACCAGGCTTCGCCGCTGTGTTTGCCGTTCCATTCATGCTCGACGCCGTTGCTGTCGCGATGGCGTTGCGGGCTGATGAAGTCGTCCGGGTACAGCACCAGTTCGTGAAAACCCTGGTACCAGTTCAACTCATCAAGGTTGAGCAGCGGCAATTGTGCCTGGGCGGCGAGAAACAGACGTTGCTCGTCGTCCAGTTCGACGCCGGGCAGGGCGGTCAAGTGCTTGTCCTGAAGGAACAGCACGCTGCGTTCGCGCAGGCGCTGATCCTCCTCGGCATTTAACCCGTCGAGAATCGCCAGCCGTTGCCGGACGCGATCCCAGACCTGTTGATCGACCGGATGCTGGTCGAGAATCCGGCTTCTGTGCCAGGCGCCAAGCGACCACATCAAGTGTCAGCGCGCAGCAGCTGAACGGGCCAGACGCCCGCGCACCAGGCCAATGATCATCGGCATCAGTGACAGCAGAATGATCGCGACCACGAGCAACGACAGGTTCTTCTTGATGAACGGTACGTTGCCGAAGAAGTAACCCAGGGTGACCAGCCCACCGACCCAGGCGACAGTGCCCAGTACGCTAAAACCTAAAAAGCGCGGGTAGGGCATCTTGGCCACGCCCGCAACAAAGGGGGCGAAGGTGCGGATGATGGGCAGGAAGCGCGCCAGCGTTACGGTTTTACCGCCATGGCGATCATAGAAGTCATGGGTTTGTTGCAGGTAGTCGCGCCGGAAAATTTTCGAGTTCGGGTTGCTGAACAGTTTTTCGCCTGCTGTTCGGCCGATCACGTAGTTAGTGCTGTCACCAAGAATCGCCGCCAGCATCAGCAGGCCGGCGAGCAGGACCGGGTCCATGCCACCACCGGCTGCAACCGCGCCAGCGATGAACAGTAATGAGTCACCGGGCAGGAATGGCATGACCACCAACCCTGTCTCGCAGAAAATGACGAGAAACAGGATCGCGTAGATCCAGACGCCGTAGTTGGTGACGAGCATGTCGAGGTACACGTCGAGATGCAAAATAATGTCGATCGGGTTGAAGTCCATGTACGGCACCTGTGTAGATGACCTGATTCTGGGTCGTGTGCTAAGGGGAATGCTGGGGCGATATGGGCTGCATTATAGGGGGGCAACCCTCTAATGCCCCGTCAGTTTGTCGCGAAGTATGTCAATAGAATGTTTTTTATGCGCGGAGGGGGAGCGGGTGCAGGCCGATCAGACCGTATCAGTTTGTTCGTAGGCAATCGCCCGCAGAATCTGTGGGCGATTGCCTGTCGGTGAGTGGGCTTGAATCAATCCTCGTTGATCGGCAACACGTAGTTCTTGAACTGCGTGTCTTCTTTGAAGCCGATGGACTCGTAGACTTTCTGCGCCACGTCATTGTTGCTGCTGGTAGAAACGCGCATGCGCACCGCGTGGGTTTCCTTGGCCATTTTTTTTGCTTTCTGGATCAGATGGTCGGCGACCAGTTGGCGGCGGGCGTCTTCGGCGACGTAGATGTCGTTGAGAATCCACACACGCTTGAGCGACAGCGACGAAAAACTGGGGTAAAGCTGGCAGAAGCCAAGCAGCTTGCTGTCGTCGTCATCGTGCAGTGCCAGGTAAATCACCGACTCTTTGCGACGCAGACGTTTTTCCAGAAAGGCGCGGGATGAATCGGGGAAAGGCAGCTCGCCGTAAAACTCGCGGTATTTGACGAACAGCGGGCTCAGCAGGTCCAGGTGCTCCAGGGTGGCTTGAATGATCCGCATACGATGGGCCTCAACTTCACAATGGGGGATGACAGCGAACGGGTCGCTCAGCCAGTCGTTTTCGATGCTGCCTAAAGCATTTAGAAAGCGCAATCCAATGACCTTCAGTCTTTGGGCTTCGCCAGCAGGAAATTGCTGCTCATCGGGAGTGGTGCATCCGATTCCAGGGTATGAAGCTGGGCTTCATCCTTTAGATTGACCCCCGAAAGCTGCCGTCGACAGGCTTCACGCATCAAGTAAAGCAGGCGGTGAGCGGCCATGCCGTAGCTCAAACCCTCCACGCGAACATTGGAAATGCAGTTGCGATAAGCATCGGTCAGGCCGACCTTCGGGCCGTAGGTGAAATACAGGCCCAGGCTGTCCGGCGAGCTGAGACCGGGGCGTTCGCCGATCAGGATCACCACCATCTTTGCCCCAAGCAACTCGCCGATTTCGTCGGCCACCGCCACTCGGCCTTGCTCCACCAGAATCACTGGCGACAGTGACCAGCCTTCGGCCAGGGCCTGTTCTTCCATTCGCGCCAGAAATGGCAGGGCATGCCGATGGACTGCCAGCGACGACAGGCCGTCGGCGATCACCACCGCCAGATCGACGCCGCCAGGGTGGGCCAGGGCATAGTCGCGCAACTGTTGAGCGGAGGCTTCGTTTAAACGACGGCCCAGGTCAGGGCGTTGTAGATAGCTGTTGCGGTCAAGCGCTGCGCTGTGCAGCAGCAGAGTGTCACGCCCGCGTTCGGCCATTTGGACGCTGAGCCCTGCATGGTCGAAGGGCAGGTGCACGGCATCGCGGGCTTGAGCATGTGCGTACTGAAAGTCCAGCTGCGCGCTTGTCGGCAGGCTGGTGCCGGTGCGTCCGAGGGCTATCCGCGCGGGCGTAAGGCGGCGCAGTTCCAGCCACGGGTTCTGGCTGTCGGCGGGTAAAACAGTCTGCTCTTCAGGCAGTCCATCTATGGGTAGCTCGACCATGGGCAGCTCACTCATCCTAAATGTGCCAGGGCGTGGCGGAAGGCCGGCGGCAAGTTGTCACCGAAACGCACGCGACCATCGGTCTGGGTAAAAATACCCATTTTTGCCAGCCATGCCTCGAATTCCGGGGCGGGCCTCAGACCCAGGGTCTGCCGCGCATACAGGGCATCGTGAAACGAGGTGGTCTGGTAATTGAGCATGATGTCGTCCGAGCCCGGGATGCCCATGATGAAGTTGATCCCGGCCACCCCCAGCAACGTCAGCAGGGTGTCCATGTCGTCCTGGTCGGCTTCGGCATGGTTGGTGTAGCAGATGTCACAGCCCATCGGCACGCCGAGCAGCTTGCCGCAGAAGTGATCTTCAAGACCGGCACGGATGATCTGCTTGCCGTTGTACAGGTATTCAGGGCCGATAAAGCCGACCACGGTGTTCACCAGAAACGGCTTGAAGTGTCGGGCCACGGCGTAGGCGCGGGTTTCGCAGGTCTGTTGATCGATGCCGTGGTGAGCGTTGGCCGAGAGGGCGCTGCCTTGGCCGGTTTCGAAATACATCAGGTTGTGCCCGAGCGTCCCGCGTTTCAGGCTCAGGCCTGCGTCATAACCTTCCTGCAGCACATTCAAATTGATGCCGAAACTGGCGTTGGCCGCTTCGGTTCCAGCGATGGACTGGAACACCAGGTCCAGCGGCACGCCGCGATTGATCACCTCGATCGAGGTGGTGACATGGGTCAGCACGCAGGCTTGAGTCGGGATCTCATAGCGCTGGATGATTGCGTCGAGCATTTCCAGAAGTGTGCAGATGGATGACGTGCTGTCGGTGGCCGGGTTGATGCCGATCATGGCGTCGCCATTACCGTACAGCAGCCCGTCGAGGATGCTCGCGGCGATCCCGGCCGGTTCGTCGGTGGGGTGATTGGGTTGCAGTCGGGTCGAGAGGCGTCCACGCAAGCCCATCGTCCCGCGAAAACGGGTGACGACACGAATTTTCTGCGCCACCAGCACCAGATCCTGCACGCGCATGATCTTCGACACGGCTGCTGCCATTTCCGGGGTCAGGCCGGGGGCGAGGGCGCGCAGGCTGTCTTCATTGGCGTGATCGCTGAGCAGCCAGTCGCGCAGGCCGCCGACCGTGAGGTGGCTGACGATGGCAAACGCCTGTTTATCGTGGGTGTCGATGATCAGTCGGGTGACTTCATCGTCTTCGTAAGGGATCAGGGCCTCTTCAAGAAAATGCTTGAGCGGAATGTCGGCTAGCGCCATCTGCGCGGCGACACGCTCGCCGTCATTGAGCGCCGCAACACCCGCGAGAAAGTCGCCGGAGCGTGCGGGGCTGGCCTTGGCCATGACGTCCTTGAGGCTGTCGAAGCGGTGGGTCTGGGCGCCGACGGTATGGGCAAAAGCAGCCATGGACGGAGTCCTCCTGTGGTTCTAACCAGATCACTCTAAAGCGCCTGGCCTGCACCTGAATAGTGCCTGTGCCGGACGCGAGCCCGGCGCAGGTGCAACTTATGTGTAGGCGCGATCCTGCGTCATCGTTCATCGCTCGCTACGGTTTCACACCGCCTGTGTGGGCGCGCGCTTGCCCGCGATCTAGTGCGAAGCGCTAGCAAAAACCTATATACCGGTGAGCATAGCGTCAGCTGGGGCGTCGGAGCGCTGCTTGGCGGTCAGCTGGAAGTAGATGAAGCCTACAACCATGAAGCCAAGGAAGATCAAGCCGATCAGCGCGTTGAACCAGGCCATTGCCACCAGGCACACCAGCGCCAGCAGCAGGGCGATGCCGGGTACGATCGGGTAACCGGGCGCACGGAAGGTGCGTTCCAGTAGTGGTTCGGTTTTGCGCAGTTTGAACAGGCTGAGCATGCTGATGATGTACATCACGATGGCGCCGAACACCGACATGGTGATCATGGCGGCGGTCAGGGTCATGCCTTGCAGGTTGACCAGACCGTCGCTGTAGATCGCCGCGATGCCGACCACGCCGCCCGCCAGAATGGCGCGGTGCGGGGTCTGGAAGCGCGAGAGCTTGGCCAGGCCTTTGGGCAAATAACCGGCGCGAGCCAGAGCAAAGAACTGCCGCGAATAGCCAAGAATGATCCCGTGAAAGCTCGCGACCAGGCCGAACAGGCCAATCCACACCAGCATGTGCATCCAGCTGGAGTTAGTGCCGACCACGGCTTTCATCGCCTGCGGCAGCGGATCGTTGATGTTCGACAGTTGCCGCCAGTCGCCGACGCCGCCTGCCATCACCATCACCCCGATGGCCAGGAATACCAGAGTCAGAATGCCGCTGACATAGGCCTTGGGGATTGTACGTTTCGGGTCTTTGGCTTCTTCAGCAGCCATGGCCGCGCCTTCGATGGCGAGGAAAAACCAGATGGCAAAAGGAATGGCGGCGAAGATTCCGGGCACCGACGCAAGGGTAAACGTGTCGGAGCCGGACCAGCCGTTGAGCGCGAAGTTACTGAAGCTGAAGCCCGGCGCAACCACGCCCATGAACACCAACAGCTCGGCAACCGCCAGAACAGTCACCACCAGTTCAAAGGTGGCTGCGATGCTGACGCCGAGGATATTCAGGGTCATGAACACGAAATAGGCACCAACCGCCGCGTGTTTCGGGTCCAGTTCCGGGAACTGCACGTTCAGGTAAGCGCCGATCGCCATGGCAATGGCGGGTGGGGCGAAGACGAACTCGATCAGCGTGGCGATCCCGGCAATCAGCCCGGCTTTTTCACCGAAGGCCCGTCGACTGTAGGCAAAGGGGCCGCCGGCGTGAGGAATAGCGGTGGTCAATTCGGTGAAGCTGAAGATGAAACAGGTGTACATCGTTGCCACGATCAACGTGGTGATCAGGAAACCCAGCGTGCCCGCCGCGCCCCAGCCGTAACTCCAGCCAAAGTATTCGCCGGAGATCACCAGGCCAACAGCGATGCCCCATAAATGCAGGGTCCCGAGTGTCGGTTTGAGCTGTGTTGTAGAAGTCATAAGTCCTCGCGTGTGTTTTTATTGTTCGATTGATGGACTTTCAGTAATGGGTACTGCACGCATGCAACCCCCGCGCCAGTTGCGGATCACGCCGCAACTGACTGGGGAGAAGGTGTGACGAGAGGCTAAGGGTTTAGAAGAAACCCAGCGGATTGGTGTCGTAGCTCACCAACAGGTTTTTCGTCTGTTGATAGTGCTCAAGAGCCACTTTGTGGGTTTCGCGGCCGACACCGGATTTTTTGTAGCCGCCGAACGCTGCGTGCGCTGGATACAGGTGATAGCAGTTGGTCCACACGCGGCCAGCCTTGAGGGCGCGGCCGACACGGTAGGCGCGGTTGATGTCGCGGGTCCATACACCGGCGCCCAGGCCGAACTGGGTGTCGTTGGCGATGGCCACGGCTTCGGCTTCGTCCTTGAAGGTGGTGATGCTGACTACCGGTCCGAAGATTTCTTCCTGGAACACCCGCATCTGGTTATTGCCTTTGAGCAGGGTTGGCTGGATGTAGTAACCGGTGGACAGGTCGCCGCTGAGTTTTTCGACCTGGCCGCCGGTCAGCAGCTCGGCACCTTCGCCCTTGGCGATTTCCAGGTACGAGAGGATCTTGTCAAATTGCTGCTCCGACGCCTGAGCACCGACCATGCAGTCGGTATCCAGCGGGTCGCCACGTTTGATCTGCCCGACCTTTTTCATCACGGCTTTGATGAATTCCGGGTAAATCGACTCTTGCACCAGTGCCCGCGACGGGCAAGTGCAGACTTCGCCCTGATTGAAGAACGCCAGCACCAGTCCTTCGGCAGCTTTGTCGATGAACTCGGGTTCGGCTTGCATGATGTCTTCGAAGAAGATGTTCGGCGACTTGCCGCCCAGTTCCACGGTGGACGGAATGATGTTTTCCGCCGCCAGTTTCATGATGTGCGAGCCCACGGGCGTCGAGCCGGTAAAGGCAATCTTGGCGATACGTTTGCTGCTGGCCAATGCTTCGCCAGCTTCGCGGCCATAACCCTGCACCACGTTCAATACGCCGGGTGGCAGCAGATCGCCGATCAGCTCCATCAGCACGCTGATACCCAGTGGGGTTTGTTCGGCAGGTTTGAGCACCACGCAGTTACCGGCAGCCAGGGCCGGTGCGAGTTTCCAGGCCGCCATTAGCAGTGGGAAGTTCCATGGGATGATTTGCCCGACCACGCCCAGCGGCTCATGGATGTGATAAGCCACGGTGTTGCCGTCGATTTCGGCAGCGCTGCCTTCCTGAGCACGCAAGCAGCCCGCGAAGTAGCGGAAGTGGTCGGCGGCCAGCGGGATATCGGCATTCAGGGTTTCACGAACGGCTTTGCCGTTGTCCCAGGTTTCAGTGACGGCCAACAGTTCCAGGTTTGCTTCGATGCGGTCGGCGATCTTCAGCAGCACCAGCGAACGCGCCTGCACCGAGGTTGCGCCCCATGCATCGGCAGCGGCATGGGCGGCATCCAGCGCTTTTTCAATGTCTTCGGCGCTGGAACGCGGAAATTCTGCGATCAGCTTGCCGGTGATCGGCGACGTGTTTTCGAAATATTGGCCTTTGACCGGCGGCACAAACTCGCCACCGATGTAGTTACCGTAACGGTTTTTGAAGGTGACGATAGAGCCTTCAGTACCGGGATGGGCGTAACGCATGGTGAGTGTCTCCTGACTTTTGTGGTTATAGGGGAAGACGCGCTGTAGCGCTTACCTTAAGCGTAGAGCAAAGGTCGGGCCAGCGCCCTGTACGGCACGGTTTATAAGGCTTTTGGCGGTTTTCGTGAGGGCGAAACGCCAGTGTTGTCACGTATCCGATACGGCGGATGTGACACTTTGTACCGCTATCGGTACAGCGCGTGATTCATCGGTTTGGCCGACATTGCAATGCCGTGTCGCGAGGAGGATGCTGGGCTGCACCTCCGCAAAAGCGCCGCAAAAAGGAGAATAATAAAAAGTGCACAGCAATCACCTGACACGGCACGCTCGACAAGTGCTGACGGTCACCCAAGGCAAAGCGCATTTGCGCGGGCCGGGCAGCGATCCTTCCATTGCGCGGTCCTGGTTGCGTT
This sequence comes from Pseudomonas sp. UMAB-08, assembly GCF_900095225.1. GTDB lineage: Bacteria > Pseudomonadota > Gammaproteobacteria > Pseudomonadales > Pseudomonadaceae > Aquipseudomonas. The sequence continues at coordinate 143,573 of NZ_LT607421.1, read as the reverse complement.
GTCTTGAGGACTATCATCTCGACCCCGCACTGGCCATCGCGCCGACTGTCCTCGAACACGACCGTTTGCTGGAAAGCCGTGAGCGCATGCAGCAAGTGCTGAGCATTGCTGGTGGCGAAATGACCAGCCTGCATCAGCAGTTGTCGGGTGCCGGGCATGCCGTCTTATTGACCGATGCGCGCGGGGTGATCCTCAACTGCGTGACTGCCCCCACTGAACGCAAGATTTTCGAACGCGCCGGGCTCTGGTTGGGTGCGGACTGGAGCGAAGCCTGTGAAGGCACTAACGGCATCGGCACCTGCCTGGTCGAGCGCCAGTCCCTGACTATTCACCAAGAGGAGCATTTTCGCGGACGCCACACCGGGCTGACCTGCTCGGCCAGTCCGGTTTTCGACCCTCATGGCGACTTGCTGGCAGTGCTGGATGTCTCGTCGGCACGCCATGATGTGTCCCGGCAAAGCCAGTTCCACACCATGGCGCTGGTCAATCTGTCGGCAAAGATGATCGAGAGCTGCTATTTCCTGCGCCACTTCGACAATCAGTGGCTGTTGCGTTTTCACGTGCAGGTCGAGTCCGCCGGTTTGTTCAGCGAGGGTTTGCTGGCGTTCGATGATGAGGGGCGGGTCAGTGCGGTCAATCAGAGTGCCTTGAACCTGCTGGGCCTCGGGCGCGGCGGTTTGCTCGGGCAATCAGTCGAGACCTTGTTCGATTGCTCGCTGGATGAGCTGCTTGGCCGTGCCAGCGTTGAGGCCAGCGCCAGTTGGCCGTTACGTACCCGCGAAGGCCGACGTTTGTTCGCACGGCTGCGCGGTCGACCGCATAGCGTGCCGACAGCCTTGCCGGTCAGCCTGACGAGTGCGGCACCGCGCTTGAGTGGGATCTGCCTGGGCGATGCCGCGCTGCAGAATGATTTCCGTCGCGCCCTGCGGGTTTTCGAGCGCGATGTGCCTTTGCTGATCAACGGTGAAACAGGTTCCGGCAAAGAAGCGTTCGCCAAGGCGGTGCATCAAGCCAGCGTGCGCTGCGACAAACCGTTCATCGCGCTCAATTGTGCGGCGATTCCCGAAAGCCTGATCGAAAGTGAACTGTTCGGCTATCGCGGTGGCAGCTTTACCGGTGCGCGCAAGGAAGGCATGCGCGGCAAGCTGCAACAGGCCGATGGCGGCACGTTGTTTCTCGATGAAATCGGCGACATGCCGCTGGCGCTGCAAACCCGGTTGTTGCGGGTGCTGGAAGACCGCTTGGTGGTGCCCTTGGGGGGTGAGCCGCAAGCGGTGAATGTGCGGATCATCAGCGCGACTCACCGCCACTTGCTGGAACGCGTGGCTGATGGCAGCTTCCGCGAAGATCTTTATTACCGCTTGAACGGCCTGGAGATCGGGTTACCGCCGTTGCGCGAGCGCAGCGACAAATCGCAGTTGCTGGATTTTCTCCTGGAAGAAGAGGCGGGCGGCCAGCCCGTGATCCTCGACGCGGACGCCCGCCAGGCGCTGCTGGACTTCGCCTGGCCGGGCAACCTGCGGCAATTGCGCAACGTCCTGCGCACCTTGGCTGCGTTGTGCGATGACCAGCACATTGGCTTCGATGAATTGCCGCACGCCATTCGACAAAGCGCATCCGCGCCGGCCCTTGCACTGGTGGGCGAACACCCGCTGGACGACGCCGAGCGTATCGCCCTGCTGTCAGCCCTGGACGCCCAGCGCTGGCACATGACCCACACTGCCGAACAGCTGGGGGTCAGCCGAAATACGCTGTACCGGAAATTGCGCAAGCACGGGATCGCGCGTTCGCGAATGGCTTAACGCTATCTTTCTGAATCGACTTCGCATTTAAACTCGAGGTGTGATTTGTCGCCCTCTACGCTAACCTGCGCCCATAGTTTACGAGGTCGATCATGCATATTCATATTCTCGGTATTTGCGGTACTTTCATGGGTTCGCTGGCGGTACTCGCCAAAGAACTGGGCCATCGGGTTACCGGTTCGGACGCCAATGTCTACCCGCCGATGAGCACGCAGTTGCAGGCGCAGGGCATTGAGCTGACCCAAGGCTACGACGCCGCACAGCTTGATCCGGCACCGGATCTGGTGGTCATTGGCAACGCGCTGTCGCGAGGCAACCCGGCGGTAGAGTATGTATTGAACAAAGGCCTGCCTTATGTTTCCGGCCCGCAATGGCTGGCCGATCACGTGCTGCAAGGGCGTTGGGTGTTGGCCGTCGCGGGTACGCACGGTAAGACCACGACCAGCAGCATGCTTGCCTGGGTGCTGGAACATGCTGGAATGAGCCCCGGTTTCTTGATCGGCGGCGTGCCACAGAATTTTGCCGTGTCGGCGCGTGTGGGCGAGACCCCGTTTTTTGTCGTCGAGGCTGACGAATACGACAGCGCCTTTTTCGACAAACGCTCAAAATTCGTCCACTACCGTCCGCGTACTGCGATTCTGAACAACCTGGAGTTCGATCACGCCGACATCTTCCCCGATCTGCCAGCCATCGAGCGGCAGTTCCACCACTTGGTGCGGACTATCCCAAGCGAAGGCCTGGTGATCCATCCGACCACTGAGCCGGCGTTGCAGCGAGTGATTCAAATGGGCTGCTGGACGCCGGTGCAAACCACTGGCGAAGGCGGTCAATGGCAGGCGCGCCTGCTCAGCGACGACGGCTCGCGTTTCGAAGTGATCTTTGAAGGCGCAGTTCAGGGCGTGGTCGAGTGGGACATGACCGGTCAGCACAACGTGGCCAATGCCTTGGCCACTCTGGCGGCCGCACGGCATGTCGGGGTCGTGCCGAAGCAGGGGATCGAAGCGCTGGGCGTGTTCAAAAGCGTCAAGCGCCGCATGGAAAAGGTCGCCGAGGTCAACGGCATCACTATTTATGATGACTTTGCTCATCATCCGACGGCTATTGCCACCACCCTCGACGGGTTGCGCAAACACGTTGGCGACGCGCCGGTGATTGCGATCATCGAACCGCGTTCCAATTCCATGAAGCTCGGCGCCCACCGCGACGGCTTGCCGGAAAGTGTGCGTCAGGCCGATCAGGCGATCTGGTACGCGCCGGCCAATCTGGGCTGGGACCTGGCTGCCACTACAGCATTGTGCACGGTGCCGTCGGTGGTCTGCGACTCCCTTGAGGCGATCATCGCCCAAGTGAAAAGCCTGGCTAAATCGGGTACGCAGGTTGTCATCATGAGTAACGGCGGATTCGGCGGCCTGCACGGCAAGTTGGCTGAGGCGCTGAAATGAGCGGTCCGGAACGCGTCACCCTGGCGATGACTGGCGCGTCTGGCGCGCAGTACGGGTTGCGCCTCCTCGACTGTCTGGTGCGTGAAGACCGGGAAGTGCACTTCCTGATTTCCAAGGCGGCCCAGTTAGTGTTGGCCACCGAGACCGATGTCTCGCTGCCGCCGAAAACCCTGATGATGCAAGCGTTCCTGACTGAATACACCGGCGCCGCGGCGGGGCAAATTCGGGTGTATGGCAAGGAAGACTGGATGTCGCCCGTGGCCTCCGGCTCGGGTTCGCCCAGCGCGATGGTGGTGGTGCCCTGTTCCACGGGCACCTTGTCGGCGATTGCGACCGGGGCCTGCAACAACCTGATCGAGCGTGCGGCGGACGTGACGTTGAAGGAGCGCCGCCAATTGATTCTGGTGCCGCGCGAGGCACCGTTTTCCAGTATCCATCTGGAGAACATGCTCAAACTGTCGAACATGGGTGTGGTGATTCTGCCGGCGTCACCGGGCTTCTATCATCAGCCGCAAACCATTGATGACCTGATCGACTTTGTGGTCGCACGGATTCTCAATGTGCTGAATATCCCTCAAGACATGTTGCCGCGCTGGGGCGAGCACCACCTGAGTGCCGATGAATAAGCGCCTGCTGTTGACCCTGTTGGTGCTACAGCTGACGGGGTGTGCCACGGCCAGAACGCTGGATGCCGCCAAACCTGGGGCCCCCGTTGTGTATTCGGGTACGCGTCTGGATTGGTATGCGATGCAGGGTGGTTGCTGCGAGATGGATCGTTTTGGTGCCGAGGCGCCGAGCTATCCAGGCGTGGACCTGCCCGCCAGCGCTTTGCTCGACACCCTGCTTTTACCGTTGTCGCTGCTGACCGTGTTGGGTGTGGGGTTTCAGGCGACCGGCGGCTTGTAGACGGCTGAATCTGGCGTGCTGTCGGGTTCACTTGCCCAGCTTGTTCAACTCTTCGGCTTCGACGATCCGCACCCCGTCCTGTTCTTCCAGCGCCAGGCGCCACAGGGCCCGGGCGAGGCAGCAGGCTTCGATGCCGCGATATTTGCCGGGAATCAATTTGGCCAAGGGACCTGCTATTTGTTCGGCCAGGCGCTGCTCGTTACGGCTGCCGATCAATAACGAGGGACGGACGATGGTCAGTTGCGGCCAGTCCTGGGCTTTGAGCGCTTGCTCCATTTCGCCCTTGACCCGGCTGTAGAAGATGCTTGATTTTGGGTCGGCGGTGACCGCGCTGATGACCACCAGATGCCGTGCCCCGAGTTCGCGAGCGCGCTTGCCGAAGGCCGCCACCAGATCCAGATCAACCGCGCGAAACGCTTCCTGCGAGCCAGCCTGCTTGATCGTGGTGCCCAGGCAGCAAAAGGCGATGTCGACCCGCCCGCTCAACGTTGGCAGCAGTGCATTGAGTTCACCCACCGGATTTTCCAGGCGAGGGTGCTTGCTCAGGGGTTTACGGGTCGGTGCCAGCACGCGGCTGACGGTGGGTTCGTTGAGTAAACGATCAAGTAAATGTTCGCCGGTCAGACCGGTGGCTCCAGCAAGCAAGATGTGTTGGGGCGTCAAATACATGCTGTTTCTCCCTTTTATTCTACAAGGCAGTCTAGCGGTTGCCCGTGGTCTTCGCTTCCTTGCTGCTCAAAGATGTAGTGAGGGCCCTCTGCGCCTGGTTCTTGCGCAACTGCTGCCAGTGCGCGATGACGCCCTTGGGCGCCCATATCTGCGGCTCGGATGCCTCGAAGCTTTCGGTTATTTCGCGGGCTGCGACGTACGATTTGGCATCGTTGAACGCTTGTTGCAGGTTGTCTGTTTCAACCAGCGCTTTGGCGAACATGGCTTCACCAAAGTAAGTGAAGTCGACCTCTTCCGAGCAGCCGAAAGACACTCGGTCCGCACGCGAGGCGGTGATCACCACGGTTTTTTCGTCTTTGAGTGCCGGAATGAAACCACCGGAATAGCAGGCGGAAATCACGATGATTTTGTCGCGGCCTTTTAACGGGGCGAGGACGACGGCCAGCTCATCGGCGGGCAGGTCGGCCAGTTCCATGCGTGGTTGATCAAGAACTAGCTCATGTTCTTGAGTGCCGTGGCTGGTCAGGTAGATGAACACCAGATCTTCCGGCCCGCTGCGTTGCGCCAGGGTCTGCACCGCGCGGCTGATACTTTCGCGGGTCGCCAGCGCCCGGTCGTTCATGTGGTCGCGATGATTGACCAGGCTGATCTGCCCGTAGGCGCCAAAGCGCGTGGCCAGCAGGTTGTTCACGTAATCCGCTTCGCGCATGAATACGCTCTGCTTGCCGTCACCGCCCACCACCAGGCTGTACAACTCGACAGCGGAAGTGGAGGCGGGCACTGCGGCCAGGGCTTTTTCCAGCAGCGGGCCTTGGGCGAGTAAGCCGACCTCAAGTGCATCGGGCAACAGGTTGCCTTGCGCGTCACGCACACGCTGACCGTTGACCCAGGTGCCGCTTTGAACGCTGCCGTCCGCCAGGGTCAAGGTGCCCTTGCCTTGATAGGTGTCGTCGGCGAACGGACCTTGATAGGTGCTGCCATCGACCAGGTACAGAAAACCCTCGCCGTTGAAGCGCCAGTTGCTGAACTGACCCTGGTAATGGCTGCCATCGGCACCGATCAGTTCGCCCTTTCCGTTGAGCGCGCCGTCTTTGAACTGCCCGATCCAGACATCGCCGTCGCTGTTTTCGTAGCGGCCTTTGCCTTGCAGTTGGTTGTTGCTGAAGCCGCCGACGTATTGATCACCCTCGGCGCTGTTGAAGCTGCCGTTGCCTTCCAGCTGACCGTTGACAAATTTGCCGCTGAATTGATTGCCACTGGCGTCGCTGCGCTGGCCTTCGCCATTGGGTTTGCCGTGGGCGAACAGGCCTTGATATTGGCTGCCGTCATCAAGCTCGAGGTGGCCGAGGCCGTCGTATTGGTCAGCCTTGAATTCGCCCCGATAGGCCATGCCTGGCTCTTTGAGCGTGCCTTCACCCTCGCGTCGGCCCAGCTTGAAGCCGCCGACATAACTGCCGGTGCTGGTGGTCAACGTGCCGAAGCCGTGAAACAGACCGTTCTGGAATTGGCCGCGATAGACGTCGCCGTTGCTGGCGTGCCATTCGCCGGCGCCATGCCACTGGCCATTCTGGAACTGACCGGCATACCAACTGCCGTTGGGGTAGTCGACCCGGCCCTGGCCTTGCAACAGGCCATTGACGACATCGCCGCGGTAACGACCGCCATCGGGCAGACGTGCGTCTGGGGGCGACAGTGGTTCGCCCTCGCCGCAAGCCGCGAGTAAAAGAATGAGTGCCAGAGGGGCAAGAGGGGCGAACGCGCGCATGGTCGATCCTGAAGATAAAAATCCAAGCGTGTTTAAGACGTCCCTGAACAGTCGCTTTCACACAGCCGCGAGCAGTATGACGCAGCTATGTGGTTGCTTTATAGAGGCAACGAAACAGCCGGTAACAGCTGTTTCGCTTTTTAGTGGTCTTACACGAAGCACAACGACAGGGGTTCAGCGACGAAGGCTGGCTTGTCCTGGCCCTCTATTTCGAGGGTTGCCGTGGCTTTGAGCAGCCATTGGCCGGGTTTCTTTTCGGTGACTTGAGTCATGGTTACGTTGAGACGAACCCGTGAGTTCACTTTTACCGGCTGGATAAAACGCACGCTGTCCAGGCCATAGTTGACCACCATTTTCAGCCCTTCGGGCACTACGAGCAGGTCTTCCATCAACTTCGGGATCAGCGATAACGACAGAAAACCGTGGGCGATGGTACTGCCGAAGGGGGTTTTCGCCGCTTTTTCAGGATCGACATGGATGAACTGGAAGTCGCCGGTGGCTTCGGCAAACACGTTGATGCGCTCTTGGTCGATGGTGAACCACTCGGAACATCCCAGTTCCTTGCCTTCATAGTTCTTCAACTCTGCAACGGGTACAAAGGGCATAGATACTCTCCTTGTTGTCATCGGTTTTTTGTAGGCATGGCTGTCGTGTTCAGTGTTTTTGGGCGTCGGATTTTTCACCGTGCCAAGGCTTAAGATCAGCACGGGCTTTAGGGATGGTCAAGGATGTATGCCTTTGGCGAATGCTGATTTATCAGCCATCACGACAGCGTGCCTATAATGGCGGCGCGAATTTGCTGGAGTTTCTTATGTTGCTACGGGGTCTGACATGGCTGGTGTTGTTCCAATTGGTGGGCACAGCGCTCAATCACCTGTTTTTGCCGATACTGCCTGGGCCGATTATTGGCCTGGTGTTGTTACTGATTTTTCTGATGACGCGTGGCGAAGTCAGTGAGCCATTGAGTCTGGCCGCCAGCAGCTTGTTGCGTTATCTGCCGCTGCTGTTGGTGCCGCCCGCCGTGGGGGTGATGGTCTACGCTGCCGAGATTGCTGCCGATTTCTGGGCCATTGTCGGATCGTTGGTCCTGTCGTTGTTGCTGTCCCTGGCGTTCGTCGGCTGGCTGATGCAGAAGCTGGTTCTGCGCCAGTCGCGACGCGGGGAGTCCTCATGAGCATGGATTGGAATGGCGCCTGGAACGCGGTGATCCATCATCCGCTGTTTGGCATTGCGATTACGCTGGGGGCGTACCAGTTGATGCTGGCCGCTTACGAAAAAACCCGCTGGATATTTTTGCAGCCGGTGCTTATCTCGATGTTGCTGGTGGTCGGCATTCTGGTCAGCTGCGGCCTGAACTATGCCGAGTACCGTAAAAGCACGGAAATCCTCAGTATTTTGTTGGGGCCTGCGACGGTTGCGCTGGCGGTGCCGCTCTATCTGAACCTGCGACGTATTCGCCAACTGTTCTGGCCGACCTTTACTACGCTCATCGTGGGCGGAGTGCTGGCGACATCCCTGGGCGTGACGCTGGGCTGGCTGTTCGGTGCCGATCACATGATCCTGATGACCATGGCGCCCAAATCAGTGACGTCGCCGATTGCCATGTTGGTGGCCGAACAGATTGGTGGCGTCGCGCCACTTGCGGCGGTGTTCGTGTTGATTACCGGGGTGATCGGTGCGATTTTTGGCCCCGGTCTGCTGTCTCTTATAGGGGTGGAGAATCAGGCTGCGCGCGGTATGGCCCTCGGTTTGGCCGCCCATGCCGTAGGCACCTCGGTGGCGTTGCAGGAAAGTGAGGAGTGCGGTGCGTTCGCCGCGCTGGCAATGAGTTTGATGGGCGTCGGCACGGCGGTATTCTTGCCATTGGCCGTTACGCTGGTCGTTTAAGGAGGCTTCCATGATGTTGCCATTATTTCCGCTCAACGCAGTGCTGTTCCCGGGGTGCATGCTCGATTTACAGCTGTTCGAGGCACGCTATCTGGACATGGTTGGTCGCGTGATGAGGCAGGGCGAAGGCTTTGGCGTGGTGTGCATTCTTGACGGCGAAGAGGTCGGGCAGGCGCCAGAGGGCTATGCGCTGGTGGGTTGCGAAGCGTTGGTGCGGGACTTTCAGCAGCAGGACAACGGCTTGCTGGGGATTCGCGTGGAAGGTGGACGACGTTTCCGCGTGGTCAGTACCGAGGTGCAGCGCGATCAGCTGATTCTGGCTGACGTTGAGTGGCTGGATGAGCTGCCAGAGCGCCCGTTGCAGGAAGCAGACGCCGATCTGGTGGCCTTGCTTGCCGCCTTGGCCGAGCACCCGATGGTTGCCGCGCTGAACATGGGCGTAACGGCCAGCGGCCAGCAATCGCTGGCCAATCAGCTGGCCTATCTGCTGCCCTTCACCGAAGAAGACAAGGTCGAGTTGCTGGAACTCAGCGATGCTCAGGAGCGCCTGGACGCGATTCAGGACCTGCTCGATGAAATGCAGGGCGAGTTGCAGGCCTGACGGGTTAGTTAATCGCCCCGGTGGGGGACAGGTACTGATAACGCAGCGCCGCGTGGGACAGTGAATGCAGGGCGAAGAAGCCGTATAAGGCGACCAGCGCTGGCAGGATCAGCCACCACACCCGCACCGGCATGGGCTCAAGCGGCGTTTTACGCTGGATGAAGAACAGGCTGGCGGCGCAGAGGCAGAACGCGAGCAGGGCCCCGGCCAGCACATCAGTTGGCCAATGCACCCCCAGATAAACCCGCGACATGGCAATCGACAGCGCCGGAATACCGCCCAGCAATAACCAGGTCAGGCGCAAACGCACCGGCTGACCGCGTCCCGCCAGTATCGCCAACGCCATAAACAGCGCGAATGACCCCGAGCTGTGCCCGCTGGGCATGCTGTAAGTAGTGAGCGGGTCGATCAGTACGTCGGGACGCGTGCGGGCGAAGAACCATTTCATTCCGGTATTGGCCAGTGCCGAGCCTACGGTCACTGCGCCAGCAAATATCGCCTGTTTCCATTGCCGGGTTGCCAACAACAGCACCAGCAACAGGGTGACGACGGCCACCTGGGTTTTGAAGTCGCCGAGCCGGGTGATCATCACCACAAACTGATTAGCCGCTTCGCTGCGATGCTCCTGCACCAGTGTCATCAAGCCCTGATCGAAGTGCGTCAGGTAGGGCCAGCCGAAAAATACCCCGGCCAGCATGACAAGGCTCAACACGGCGATCAGCGGGGTTGCATACCGCTTCCCGCCAAAGCTGCTATGGATACTGACGCCGAGCAACACCGCCAACCCACCACCGATCATCCCGGCCTGTGACCAGAAGCCCTCGGGCAGCGGCAAGCGCATCGCCGCGCCGGTGGCCCAGCCCGGCAGCAGGTACGCGAGGGACCAGCCGGCGGCCGCGATCACGCTGACAGCCGCAAAGCGCGGGAAAGGCATGTCGAACATGCCTGCGACCATGGGCAACATGGGTCGCAGTGGCCCGATAAAGCGTCCGACCAGCAGGCTGGCGATGCCGTAGCGCTGGAAATAGAGCTCCGCACCGCCGATCCATTCCGGGTGATGACGCAGCCCTGGCAGGCGGCGGATGTTCTGGTGAAAGCGCCTGCCGACGAAATACGACAGACCGTCACCCAGCAAGCCGCCACAAAAGCCCAGTAAAAGTGTTTCACCCAATGACAAGGCGCCACTGCCAGCCAGTACCGCGACAGTGAACAGAAGCACGGTGCCCGGCACAATGATCCCGGCGATGGCCACGCATTCGAGGAACGCCACCAAAAAAATCGCCACACCCAGCCACGAAGGGTTTGCGCTCAGCCAGCCGGTAATGCCATCGAGCCATGGGCCCATGTCTCAGTTTCCTTGCTTGAGTAAAAAGTAATCGTGGCCTTCGACCTGGCCGCGTCGCAGCGGGTTCCGCGTGCAATACCGGGCGTAGGTGGCGTCGACGAAACGGTACATCAGGTGCCCGTCGCGGCCCTCGGGGATGCCCAGTCGTGTGGTCTGGATAATCTGCTTGGGCTCGGCACCGACATCATCGACGAACAGGTGCTCAAGGTCGAAGCGTTTGGCGTCCCACGTCGGGACTTTGAGCCCCAGCGCCTTGCACAGGAGGGTTTGACCGGCACACAGGCGCTCGGGCGGACGCAGCGCGCCCTTGGCATCAGGGTTGTTCAAGAGCATGTGCGCGAGGCTGTTGCCGTCGGAAAGTTCGTCGACCCACGGATACGCGGACTTGATCAGCACAGCGTTGCCGGGCCCTTCGGCGCTGAAGTTCAGCGAATCACCCCCGCGGGCATAGTACATATAGATGTGCCCGCCCTCGAGAAACAGCGCCTTGCGTTTTTCGGTGTAACCCAAGGACGCGTGGCTGCCTTTTTCTGCACAGTAGTAGGCTTCCGTCTCGATGATCCGCGCCGACAGCCATAACGAATCCTGGCCGCTCCCTACGCGATGACGAATCACCTTGCCCAGCAACGCCCGGGCGAGGACTTGCGCATCGCGGTTGAAAAACGAGTCCGGCAGGGGGTTGGGCATCGGTGCTTTCGGTCGTCGAATGGCAATCAGGGCGGCGATGATAACAACAACTGTCTTAATCAAAGCTGAATGACGGTGTGTTGGGCTCCGGATTGAAATATGGGGTGTTCCAGAGGGCTTTTTATTCCGAGTTTGCGGGGGTTATCGACCATCCGCCTGTCACCGCTGTCGTTACTCGGGCCCGACAGCTATAATCGGCCGCTTTCCTCTCTGCCAAGACCTCTGAGACCATGACTGAGTCCGTTCTTGACTACATGACCCGTTTGGGTCGCGCCGCCCGCGAAGCTTCGCGCGTGATCGGCCGCGCCAGCACCGCGCAGAAAAACCGCGCCTTGCAAGCCACCGCTGACGCTCTCGATGACGCTCGCGCCGAATTGTCTGCCGCCAATGAGCTGGACCTGACCGCCGGTCGGGCCAACGGCCTGTCGCCATACATGCTTGAGCGTTTGACCCTGACGCCAGCACGCATCGACAGCATGATCGAAGGTTTGCGTCAGGTGATCAGCCTGCCGGACCCGATTGGCGCGATTCGCGACATGAGCTATCGGCCGTCGGGTATTCAGGTCGGCAAGATGCGTGTGCCGCTGGGTGTGGTGGGGATTATTTACGAGTCGCGTCCGAATGTGACGATCGATGCCGCGAGCCTGTGCCTGAAATCGGGTAACGCCACGATTCTGCGCGGTGGGTCTGAAGCCATTCATTCCAACCGTGCCATCGCCGCCTGCATTCAGCGCGGCCTGGCGGTCGCCAATTTGCCAGCAGCCGTGGTGCAAGTGGTTGAAGTGACGGATCGCGCGGCAGTTGGCGCGCTGATCACCATGCCCGAGTACGTCGACGTGATCGTTCCGCGCGGCGGCAAAGGCCTGATCGAACGAGTCAGTCGCGATGCGCGGGTGCCGGTGATCAAGCATCTGGACGGCATCTGCCACGTTTATGTCAGTGCTCACGCCGATCTGTCCAAGGCTCAGCGCATCAGTTTCAACGCCAAGACCTACCGTTACGGCATCTGCGGTGCGATGGAAACCTTGCTGGTGGATCAGGCTGTCGCTGCCGAGTTTTTGCCGCCAATGGCCGCACAGTTCCGCGAAAAAGGTGTCGAGTTGCGCGGTTGCGAACGCACCCGCGAGCTGATTGACGCCCTGCCAGCGACTGAAGAAGACTGGAACACCGAATACCTTGCGCCGATTTTGTCGATCCTTGTGGTGGCGGATCTGGATCAGGCCATCGAACATATCAACCGCTATGGGTCGCACCATACCGATGCCATCGTCACTGATCATCAGGGCCAGGCTCGGCGTTTCCTGGCCGAAGTAGACTCCAGTTCGGTGATGATCAACGCCCCGACCTGCTTCGCTGATGGCTTTGAATACGGATTGGGTGCGGAGATCGGCATTTCTACTGATAAGCTGCACGCCCGCGGTCCGGTCGGTCTGGAAGGTTTGACCTGCGAGAAGTACATCGTGGTCGGCGATGGTCAGTTGCGTGGCCAGGAGCCTGCCTGACTTGGCCGATCCCGAAAAACCCGCTGCGCAGGTGCAACAGACGCCAGGCCTGCCCAGACGTATCGGTATGCTGGGCGGCACGTTCGACCCCGTGCACATCGGCCATTTGCGCAGTGCGCTGGAAGTCGCCGAGCTGCTGGGGCTTGATGAGTTACGCCTGACACCCAGTGCCAGGCCGCCTCATCGCGACATGCCAAGCGTCAGTGCGCAGCACCGTCTGGCGATGGTCAAGTGCGCGGTGGCCGGTGTGCCACCTTTGACGGTGGATGACCGTGAGCTGCAACGGGACAAACCGTCGTACACCATCGACACCCTGGAACTGATGCGGGCCGAGTTGGCCGCAGATGACCAGTTATTCCTGTTATTGGGTTGGGATGCCTTTTGCGGGCTACCGACCTGGCATCGCTGGGAAGAACTGCTGGAGCACTGCCATATCGTGGTGCTGCAACGCCCGGACGCCGACAGCGAGTCGCCTGACGCCATGCGCAACTTGCTGGCGGGGCGCGCAGTCAGCGATCCGAAGGCCCTGAAAGGGCCGGGCGGACACATTACATTCGTCTGGCAGACGCCGTTATCGGTGTCTGCCACCCAGATCCGCCAACTGCTGGCCAGCGGGAAGTCGGTACGTTTTCTGGTGCCAGACGCGGTACTGGCCTATATCGACGCGCACGGGCTGTACCATGCGCCGAACACTCAGGGGACCCTTTGAAACAGCCTCTCTAGATGGCGTTTCAGGTCCTCATACACACGAGCTGAATGAGTTTTTTATGACGAAGCAAAATAGCGAAATCCTGATCAAGCTGGCAACGGCTGCACTGGAAGACATCAAGGCCCAGGACATCCTGGCCATCGACGTGCGCGACAAGACCAGCATCACTGATTACATGCTCATCGCCACCGGTACCTCTAACCGTCACATCGCCTCGATGGTCGAGAACGTGCGCGACAAGGTCAAGGCTCAGGGCTTCAAGCCACTGGGTGAAGAAGGCAAGGGCGACAGCGATTGGGTTCTGTTGGACCTGGGCGACATCATCGTGCACGTAATGACCGCCAGCGCCCGTCAGTTCTACGACCTTGAGCGTCTGTGGCATGGTGCCGAGCAAAGCCGTGCAAGCCATGGCAGCCACGATGCAAACCCGTTTGACCCGATGGCAGCCGACAAAATGTCATTCGACAACACGCCGTCTGACAAAGAGTAAGGGGTTGCTGTGCGTCTGCGTTTGATCGCTGTCGGTTCGCGCATGCCAAAGTGGGTGGAGGAAGGTTGGCATGAATATGCCAAGCGTATGCCATCCGAACTGGCGCTCGAACTGGTGGAAATTCCGCTCAATACCCGGGGCAAGAATGCCGACGTGGCGCGCTTTATCCGTCAGGAAGGCGAAGCCATGCTGGCAAAAGTGCAGCCGGGCGAGCGTATCGTCACCCTCGAAGTGCACGGCAAGCCGTGGAGCACCGAGCAGTTGGCGGTCGAACTCGATCGCTGGCGTCTGGATTCGCGCACGGTGAATCTCATGGTCGGCGGCCCGGAAGGGCTGGCACCGGAGGTCTGCGCGCGCAGCGAACAACGCTGGTCGTTGTCCCCGCTGACCTTGCCGCATCCTCTCGTGCGCATCCTCATTGGTGAGCAGATGTATCGCGCCTGGACTGTTCTGTCCGGGCACCCTTATCACAAGTAGTCGTGTGAACTCGCCCTAAATGTCCCAGCCGATTCGCCTCAAGGACCACGAGAAAGATGCCCGCCTAGTGCGCGGCAGAGTCGTGGTCGGGGCTGTGGCGGTGGTGGTACTGGTGTGCGTGCTGATTGCGCGGCTGTATTTTCTGCAGGTCATCCAGTACGAGTATCACTCGACCCTGTCAGAGAACAACCGGGTTCATGTTCAGCCGATTCCGCCACCCCGTGGGTTGATCTACGACCGCAATGGGGTGGTCGTCGCCGATAATCGGGCCAGTTTCAGCTTGAGCATGACCCGCGAGCGTTCTGGCGACTGGGGGCAGGTGCTGGACGTCATCGTCAGCGTGCTGGAATTGACGCCTGATGATCGGATGCTGTTCGAAAAGCGCATGAAGCAGGGGCGTCGGCCATTCGAGCCGGTGCCGATTCTGTTTGAGCTGACTGAAGAGCAAATTGCCCGCGTTGCGGTCAACCAGTTCCGGCTGCCCGGCGTTGAGGTGGTTGCGCAGTTGGTTCGCCACTATCCGCAGGGCGCGCACTTCGCGCACTCGGTGGGTTACATGGGGCGGATAAACGAGAAAGAGCTCAAGGTGCTCGACCCGGTCAATTACAGCGGCACCCACCATATCGGCAAAACCGGCATCGAGCGTTTCTACGAGCCGGAGCTGCATGGTCAGGTGGGCTACGAAGAAGTTGAAACCAACGCCCGTGGGCGAGTATTGCGTGTGCTTAAACGCACCGATCCTTCGCCAGGCAAAGACATCGTCCTGAGCCTCGACATCAAACTGCAGGAAGCCGCCGAAGCTGCATTGGCCGGGCGTCGCGGTGCTGTGGTCGCGCTTGATCCACGTACTGGCGAAGTGCTGGCGATGGTCAGTCAGCCGAGTTTCGACCCTAACCTGTTTGTCACCGGCATCAGCTTCAAAGCCTATGCCGAGCTGCGGGACTCCATTGACCGGCCCTTGTTCAACCGTATTCTGCGTGGCTTGTACCCGCCGGGTTCGACGATCAAACCGGCGGTTGCTATCGCCGGGCTCGACAGTGGCGTCGTCACGGCATCCACCCGGGTATTTGACCCGGGCTATTACCAATTGCCGAACTACGACCACAAATACCGCAACTGGAACCGCACGGGTGATGGCTGGGTCGATCTGGACACGGCGATCATGCGCTCCAACGACACTTACTTTTACGACCTGGCACACAAGCTCGGCATCGACCGGCTGTCGTCGTACCTGAACAAGTTCGGGATCGGGCAGAAGGTCTCGCTGGACATGTTCGAAGAGTCACCGGGCTTGATGCCGTCGCGAGACTGGAAGCGGATGACCCGGCGTCAGGCCTGGTTTCCTGGCGAGACGCTGATCCTCGGTATCGGTCAGGGCTATATGCAGGCGACCCCGCTGCAACTGGCGCAAGCGACTGCGCTGGTGGCCAACAAGGGCAAGTGGAATCGTCCGCACCTGGCAAAAACCATCGAAGGCTTGCCGCCGGTAGACGAAAACCCGATGCCGGACATCGTGCTGCGTGACGCCTCGGACTGGAACAAGGTCAACCACGGCATGCAACAAGTGATGCACGGCGCCCGCGGTACGGCGCGCAAGGCGGCGATCGGTTCGCCATACCGGATTGCCGGCAAAAGCGGTACAGCTCAAGTGGTGGCAATCAAGCAGGGCGAGAAGTATGACCGCACCAAAATTCAGGAGCGTCACCGTGACCACGCCCTGTTCGTCGGCTTCGCCCCGGCGGATAACCCGAAAATAGTCGTGGCAGTGATGGTGGAAAACGGCGAGTCCGGTTCCGGCGTCGCGGCCCCCGTGGTCCGTCAGGTGATGGATGCCTGGTTGCTCGGCCCGGACGGCGTGCTCAAACCTGAGTACGCCAGCACCTCAAATGCGGAGGCTTCGGCCCGTGAAGAGTAATTTCGACCGCATCCTTTCCAGCGAAGACGTGATGCGCCGTCGCGCCAGTTTCCTTCAGCGCATTCATATCGACGGGCCGCTGTTGATCCTGTTGCTGACCCTGGCCGCTGGCAGTTTGTTCGTGCTGTATTCGGCCAGCGGCAAGAATTGGGATCTGCTGATCAAGCAGGCGACTTCCTTTGGTATCGGTCTGGTGTCGATGTTCATCATCGCGCAACTCGAGCCGCGCTTCATGGCGCGCTGGGTACCGGCCGCCTACGTAGTGGGGCTGATGCTGCTGGTGGTAGTGGACGTCATGGGCCACAACGCCATGGGTGCGACCCGCTGGATCAACATTCCCGGTGTCATCCGCTTCCAGCCTTCCGAATTCATGAAAATCATCATGCCGGCGACCATCGCCTGGTACCTGGCCAAGCACACGTTGCCGCCGCACTTGAAGCACGTGGCCTTGAGCCTGGGGCTGATCGGTCTTCCGTTCATCCTTATCGTGCGTCAGCCGGACCTGGGCACCTCTCTGCTGATTCTGGCGTCGGGTACTTTTGTGCTGTTCATGGCCGGCCTGCGCTGGCGCTGGATTATCAGCGTGGTCACCGCCGCCGTGCCGGTGGCGGTCGGCATGTGGTTTTTCTTCATGCACGACTACCAGAAACAACGAATCCTGACCTTCCTCGACCCGGAAAGCGATCCACTGGGCACGGGCTGGAACATCATTCAGTCCAAGGCGGCGATTGGTTCGGGCGGCGTATTTGGTAAGGGCTGGTTGCTGGGCACGCAGTCGCACCTGGACTTTTTGCCGGAAAGCCACACCGACTTTATCATTGCGGTGTTGGGTGAAGAGTTCGGCCTGGTAGGCATTTGCGCCCTGTTGCTGATCTATGTCCTGCTGATCGGTCGAGGGCTGGTGATCACCGCTCAAGCGCAGACGCTGTTTGGCAAATTGTTGGCCGGCAGCCTGACAATGACGTTTTTTGTTTACGTTTTCGTCAACATCGGTATGGTCAGTGGCCTGTTGCCGGTTGTAGGTGTCCCATTGCCATTTATTAGCTATGGCGGAACCTCCCTGGTAACACTGCTGTCAGCGTTTGGGGTTTTGATGTCGGTCCATACCCATCGTAAGTGGATCGCACAGGTTTGATTAAGGTGAACAACTCAATGCAAGTAATGCGTAGCTGGGCTGCTCGATATGCTCCGTTGGTCGGCCTGGTGGGCATCCTTGGTTCAGTGCAGGAGGCGGCCGCAGGCGATTACGAAGGCTCGCCGCAAGTGGCTGAATTCGTCGGTGAAATGACCCGCGACTATGGGTTTGCCGGTGAACAGCTCATGGCTGTTTTCCGCGAAGCAGAACGCAAACAGGCCATTCTCGACGCGATTTCTCGTCCGGCCGAACGGGTAAAACAGTGGAAGGACTACCGGCCGATCTTCGTCACTGATGCGCGCATCGCGCGTGGCGTGGACTTCTGGCGTCAGCACGAAGCGGCTCTCGCACGTGCCGAGCAGGAGTACGGCGTACCGGCTCAAGTCATCGTTTCGATCATCGGCGTGGAAACATTTTATGGTCGCAACACCGGCAACTACCGCGTAATAGACGCCTTGTCGACGTTGGGCTTCGACTATCCGCCGCGTGCCGACTTCTTCCGCAAGGAGTTGCGCGAGTTCCTGATGCTGGCGCGTGAAGAGCAAGTTGATCCCCTGACACTTAAAGGCTCGTATGCCGGTGCCATGGGATTGCCGCAGTTCATGCCCAGCAGTTTTCGGGCGTATGCCGTGGATTTCGACGGTGATGGTCACATTAATATCTGGACCAACCCGGATGACGCAATTGGCAGCGTTGCCAGCTATTTCAAGCGTCACGGTTGGGTCGCGGGCGAGCCCGTTGTGAGCCTTGCGACGGTGCGCGGTGAGCATGCCGACGAAGGTTTGAGCCCCGGAATCGATCCGGTAAAGAATGTTGGGGAGTTGCGAGCGTTGGGGTGGTCGAGTCATGATGCGCTGCGCGATGATATGCCGGTGACCGCTTTCCGGCTCGATGGCGAAAATGGCCCCGAATACTGGATGGGCCTGAAGAATTTTTATGCAATCACGCGCTACAACCGCAGTGTGATGTACGCCATGGCCGTGCATCAACTGTCTGAACTGCTGGTCCAAGCACGGGGCGTCAAGTAATGCGGGCATTGCCGATTCGCAAACCACTAAAGTTCCTGGCCTTTGCAGCCTTGACCATCCTGGTGGCCAGCTGCTCGACCAGCCGCTCGCCACAGAGCACGACTGTGCGTTCGGGCCCCGGTCTGGACATCAACCGTGCGCACAAAGATGGTGCGCCGTGGTGGGATGTCGATGTCTCGCGGATTCCGGATGCAGTGCCGACCCTGCATAACGGCCCGTACAAGGCCAACCCCTACACCGTGTTGGGCAAGACCTATTTCCCGCTGTCGGACTCCAAGCGCTACGTAGCGTCGGGAACCGCGTCCTGGTATGGCACCAAGTTCCACGGCCAGGACACGGCCAACGGTGAAAAATACGACCTGTACGGCATGAGTGCCGCTCACAAGACGTTACCGTTGCCCAGCTATGTGCGTGTGACCAATCTGGACAACAACAAGAGCGTGATCCTGCGGGTCAATGACCGTGGGCCGTTCTATTCCGACCGGATTATCGACCTGTCCTACGCGGCCGCGAAAAAGCTCGGTTACGCCGAAATCGGCACTGCGCGGGTCAAGGTTGAAGGTATCGACCCGCAGGAATGGTGGGCGCAGCGCGGACGTCCAGCGCCGCTGATGCTTGAACAACCGCAAGTCATCGCCCAGGCTGCGCCGCCTGCCTTTACGGCTTCCACTGGAACGGTCGAGCAATATACGCCACCGCCCCAGCAGCACGCTGTGGCAGTTCCGGCCATGCAAATTGATGCAAAAAAAAACGCTTCCGCACAAGCCTCTGGGCTGTATCTCCAGGTGGGCGCTTTCGCCAACCCGGACGCTGCGGAACTCCTGAGGTCGAAGTTGAGCGGGATGGTGCAAACTCCAGTGTTCGTCAGCTCGACAGTACGCAGTCAGCAAACGCTGTATCGGGTGCGGATGGGGCCGATAGACACTCAGGGTGAAGCCCAGCAATTACAAGCCAGCGTCCGGTCGGCCAATCTTGGCCAGCCGAGCGTGGTGACGTCGGATTAATAATTCAACCCTGGTTGGTTCAGGGTTGATGTGCAGTTGTTTGTCCGACGGTGACTTGCCGACAGAGCAAGCGATACATGCAACTGTTCACAGGGCAGCCTGATCAATCAGGCTGTTTTGTAAGCCAGGGGTAATGCCTGGCGTCGCAGACCGGATGAAAACGTCATTTTTTCGCCAGTCAGATTAGCTTTGCCCGCGAGGGCATGTTTGCCCATTAGCAATTTCGAGAGACGGATGAACATCACCACCTTTGCAAAACGCCTGTGCCTGCTAGTCCCGCTTATCATCGCCCCTGCCGCCTGGGCGGCTGAACAGATGATGCCATCGCCGCCGCAACTGGCCGCCAAAGCCTACGTGCTCATGGACGCCTCCAGCGGTAACGTTCTGGTCGAGAATAACGGCGACCAGCGTTTGGCGCCCGCAAGCCTGACCAAGCTGATGACGGCTTACATTGCGACCCTGGAAATCCGTCGCGGCCAGATCGGTGAAAACGATCCAGTGACCGTCAGCGAAAACGCCTGGCGCACAGGCGGTTCGCGGATGTTCATCAAAGTGGGCACCCAGGTCACCGTCAGCGACCTGCTGCACGGCATCATTATCCAGTCGGGCAACGACGCCAGCGTCGCGCTCTCCGAGCACATTGCCGGCAGCGAAGATGCTTTCGCCGACATGATGAACAAAACTGCCGGCGACCTCGGCATGTCCAACAGCCACTTCATGAACCCGACCGGTCTGCCAAACCCGGAGCATTACTCGTCGGCTCATGACATGGCCGTGCTGGCCCGCGCGATCATCCATGAAGACCCTGCTCACTATGCGATCTACTCGCAGAAAGAGTTCTTCTGGAACGGCATCAAACAGCCTAACCGCAACCTGCTGCTGTGGCGTGACAAGACCGTTGATGGTCTGAAAACCGGTCACACCGACGAAGCGGGTTACTGCATGGTGTCCTCGGCAGTGCGTGATGGTATGCGTCTGATCGCCGTGGTGTTTGGCACCAACAGTGAACAGGCTCGTGCGGCCGAGACTCAAAAGCTGCTGACTTACGGTTTCCGCTTCTTCGAAACCCAGACGTTCTATCAGAAGGGCACTGAGCTGGCTCAGGCAGCTGTCTGGAAAGGCGCCGAGCATCAAGTCAAAGCCGGTCTGGCTGATGACCTGACCATGACATTGCCTAAAGGCCAATTGAAAAAGCTGGCCGCTAGCATGACTATGAATCCACAGCTGGTTGCGCCTATCGCCAAGGGCGACGTGATCGGTAAAGTTGAAGTGAAAATGGACGACAAGGTCGTGCACACTGCCGACCTTATCGCCCTCGACGCTGTCGACCAGGGTGGAATCTTCCGTCGCGTGTGGGACAGCATCCGCCTGTTCTTCTACGGTTTGTTCAACTGATATTGCCGACCGGCGTGCACC
Organism: Pseudomonas sp. UMAB-08; assembly: GCF_900095225.1. Lineage (GTDB taxonomy): Bacteria > Pseudomonadota > Gammaproteobacteria > Pseudomonadales > Pseudomonadaceae > Aquipseudomonas. The sequence goes on along the minus strand of NZ_LT607421.1, from coordinate 122,793 downwards.
GGCTCTGACCCAGAGCGCGGTGCGTGCCGCTCGTCACGGCTTACGAGGCCGTTACTGCCATGACTGATACCGACGTTAAGTCGCATAAAATCGAATTTCCCTGCCTCGACTACCCGATCAAGGTGATCGGCGACACCGGCGTAGGTTTCACTGCCCTTGTGATCGAGACCCTGGCCAAACACGCCACGCTCGACATTGCCACGCTCGCCGAGCGTCAAAGCAGCAATGGCAAATACACCACCGTACAGCTGCACATCACCGCGACTGGCGAAGAACAATTGCGTGATATCAATAGTGCGTTGCGCGCTACGGGTTTCGTGCACATGGTGCTCTGATGTCCGGCAGCCTGGGCTTCCGTGACCTGGGGCTGGTCGCTTACGAGCCGGCCTGGCACGCCATGCAGCGTTTCACCGACGAGCGTGCGCGCGATGTGGGTGACGAGGTCTGGCTGGTGCAGCACCCTCCTGTGTTTACCCAAGGTCAGTCAGGCAAACCCGAACATCTGTTGCTGCCGGGTGATATTCCGGTGGTACAGGTCGATCGTGGTGGTCAAGTGACCTATCATGGGCCGGGCCAACTGGTCGCCTACCTGATGCTGGATGTGCGGCGCCTGGGGTTCGGCGTGCGCGAACTGGTCACCCGGATCGAGCGTAGCCTGATTGCACTGTTGGCCAGCTACGGCGTAACAGCGGTAGCGAAAGCGGATGCGCCGGGTGTCTATGTCGATGGAGCGAAAATCGCCTCCCTCGGCCTGCGGATTCGCAACGGTTGTTCATTCCACGGCCTGGCGCTGAATGTGGACATGGACCTTGAACCGTTTCGACGAATTAATCCCTGCGGGTATGCGGGGCTGGCAATGACCCAGCTACGCGACCATGCAGGCCCGATTGAATTTGCCGAGGTAAGTGCCCGGCTGCGCGCGCAGCTCGTCAAACACCTCGACTATGCTGAGCAGACGACCCTAACGGGCGGAATCGACTGACTATGACTACTGCGACTGACACTGCGCCAACCCTTATCCCGACGCTCGACATCGCTGAGCATGCGGCCCGTCCGAAAGTGGAAGCCGGCGTGAAGCTGCGCGGCGCGGAAAAAGTCGCGCGGATTCCGGTAAAGATCATTCCGACCGTCGACTTGCCGAAGAAGCCCGACTGGATTCGTGTCCGTATCCCGGTTTCTCCCGAAGTAGACCGCGTCAAACAACTGCTGCGTAAGCACAAGCTGCACAGCGTGTGCGAAGAGGCATCCTGCCCGAACCTGGGCGAGTGTTTCTCCGGCGGCACCGCCACCTTCATGATCATGGGTGATATCTGCACCCGTCGTTGCCCGTTCTGTGACGTTGGCCACGGCCGACCGAAAGCCCTGGACGTCGACGAGCCGAAAAACCTGGCCGTTGCCATCGCCGATCTGCGCCTCAAATACGTGGTGATCACCTCGGTTGACCGGGATGACCTGCGTGACGGCGGTGCCCAGCACTTTGCCGATTGCATCCGTGAAATTCGCCTGCTGTCGCCAAACGTCAAGCTTGAGACCCTGGTCCCGGACTACCGTGGACGCATGGACATCGCGCTGGAAATCACCGCTGCAGAGCCGCCGGATGTGTTCAACCACAACCTGGAAACCGTGCCGCGCCTGTACAAGGCTGCGCGTCCGGGTTCGGATTACCAGTGGTCGCTGACCTTGCTGCAACGCTTCAAGGAGATGGTCCCGCACGTACCGACCAAATCCGGCTTGATGCTGGGTCTGGGCGAAACCGACGAGGAAGTCATCGAAGTCATGCAGCGTATGCGTGAGCACAATATCGACATGCTGACCCTCGGCCAGTATCTGCAACCGTCGCGCAGCCACTTGCCAGTGGAGCGTTTCGTGCACCCTGACGTCTTCGCCTGGTTCGCTGAGGAAGGCTACAAAATGGGCTTCAAGAACGTCGCCTCAGGCCCGCTGGTGCGTTCTTCGTACCATGCCGATGAGCAGGCGGGTGCCGCGATCAAGGCCATGATCTGAGCTGAATAGGCGCTGATCAAAAAAAGGGCCGGATAGTGATATCCGGCCCTTTTTTGTGGTGTCTGCCCTCACAGGGTGAACGTGATCACCTGTAGGCGCAGGCTTGCCTGCGAAGAGGCCGTTACGGCTTGCGCAGGTTATCCAGCAGTTCATGAGTCGGGTAACCATCGGCCGGCCAGCCGAACGACTGTTGTGCGCTACGGATTGCTTTGCGCGTATTGGAGCCGATGATGCCGTCAGGCGCGCCTGCGTCGTACTGCCGTGACGAGAGCAGGGTTTGCAGCTCTATGCGCTCAGAGCGGCTCAGAGGAAGGTCTCCGCGCGGCCAATCGCCCAGTACATAGCCGCCGCCGTTGAAACGCTCGGACAGCAGGCCGATGGCCATGGCGTAGGACGACGAGTTGTTGTACTTGAGGATCGTGCGGAAGTTATCCAGCACCAGAAATGCCGGGCCTCGGTAACCCGCTGGCAATAGCAGGGCAGCCTGTAGTTGCGCGACATTGGCGGGCAGGGCGCTGCCGCTGGGTAGCTTGAGCCCCATCTGCTGCCATTCGGCTACGGTTTTGCGTGTCGAGGCATCGGCCAGTGCGTAGTCAAAGCCTTGCGTCAGCTTGACTTCAAACCCCCACGGCTGACCTTTTTGCCAGCCCGAGCTTTGCAGGTAGTGAGCTGTCGAGGCCAGAGCGTCGGCCGGGGTATTCCATATATCGCGACGACCGTCGCCATCGAAGTCCACGGCATGGGTGTTATAGGTGGTGGGGATGAACTGCGTCTGGCCCATGGCACCCGCCCACGAGCCGAGCATGTTCTCGGGCGCGATATCGCCGTGCTGAAGAATTTCCAGCGCCGCCAGCAACTGGCTTTGCGCAAAGCCTGGACGACGGCCTTCGTAGGCCAGCGTCGCAAGCGATCGAATCACCGATTGTGTGCCCTGGAACTGGCCGAAGCTGCTTTCCATGCCCCAGATCGCGACCAGTGCCTGGCGGTCGACGCCATAGCGTTGTTCAATGCTTTGCAACACATCGGCGTATTGCACGAGCAAGGCCTGACCTTTGCGCACGCGCACCGCAGACATGGCGCCGTCCAGGTATTCCCAGACCGGGCGAGTGAATTCGGGCTGGCTGCGATCAAATTTGACCACGGTCATGTCCGGCACGACGCCGGCAAAGGCTCTGTCGAAAATATCGGCCCGAATGCCAGCCTTCAGCGCTTCGACTCGAAAACCGGCTTCCCAGTCGCTGAAACTCATGGTGGGCTGAATATCGAATTCGTTATCGCCGGGCACAGTGGCGGGCGGGCTCGCAGGCAACGCGGCAGCCGCAGGGGTGTTAGCGACTTGAAGAGGCGTGGCGTCTGCTGCGGTCGGTTTTTCCGCGCAGGCGACTAACAGGATGAAGCTGGAGGCGGTGATCAGTTGGCGAAAATGCCAACGACGGGAAAAACTAGAGGGCATGCTTGGGTCCAGGGTATTACCGACAAACGCAGACCTTATCATGCCTGTACGTTCGAAGGGGCCTTGGCAAGAGTGGCGACGGTTCAGGCGGCCAGAAAGTAAGAAGCCTCCCAGCTTTTAGACTGGAAGGCTTCGCGGCGGTAGCTGCCTTTGCCCTTGCCGGCGGGTTCCTGACGACTGCGGAACAACGGCTGGGCGATGATGGACTTGGCCTTGTTGGGCCTGGACGGCTTGCTCATGGCGGATACTCTCTCATTGGGGGTTGAATCGGTGCAAATCATCCGCTTGACGGAGGGATCTGTCTAATAGATGTCTGCTATCGCAGGCAAGCCAGCGGCTACAGGGATCAGGGTTTACTCAGCAGGCAAATTCAGCCGCTGTCCAGCCATCAGCAGCGCCAATCGGCTCAAGCTGCTCCAGGCCGAACCGGCGGCCTGGCCCTTGATTTGTGCATCGATGCGTTGAGCATCCATCAGCAACTGGCCCCAGCGTTGCGCAGAGTGGCGTTGCAGGGCTTTGCTCATCAGCGGTTTGCGTTTGTCCCAGATCGGCGGTCTGGCTTGGCTGAAGGCCTTGTCCAGCGGGATACCCTGGCTGAACTGCAACGCCAGGTTGGCCAGCACCCGCAGTTCACGACACAGGGCCCAGAGAATCACCGGCGTTTCCACCCCTTCGCCGCGCAGGCCTTCAAGCATGCGCAGCGCATGAGCGGCTTCGCCGTTGAGAATGGCATCGGTCAAACCGAAAACATCGAAACGTGCACTGTCGGCCACAGCCCCTTGCACGGTTTCGACGGTTATCTGGCCACCTTCGGCCATCAGTTTGAGCTTTTCGATTTCCTGTGCAGCGGCCAGCAAGTTGCCTTCGACCCTGGCGGCGATCAGTTCGATCGCATCCTGGCTGGCCGTCAAGCCGGCCTGTGACAGGCGTTGACGAATCCACTGCGGCAACTGGCTGGCATCCACCGGCCAGATTTGCACGAACTGCGTGTGTGGACCCTCAACCAGCGCCTTGCCCCACTTGGTTTTTTGCGCACTGCCGTCGAGTTTTGGCAGGCTGATCAACAGAATCGTGTCTTCGGCCGGGCGCGAGCAATACTCGATCAGTGCTGCCGCGCCTTTGTCACCGGGCTTGCCCGAAGGCAAACGGAGCTCCAACAGGCGCTTTTGCGCGAACAACGACATGCTGGCGCCCGCCTGCAACAGCGTGCCCCAATCAAAACTGGCATCGGCGCTGAACACCTGGCGTTCGTCAAAACCTTGCTGGCGTACGGCCGCGCGGATGGCGTCTGCCGCGTCCTGACACAGCAACGGATCATCGCCGCTGACGACATACACCGGCGCAAGGTTGCCCTGGAGGTGTTTGCCGAGTTGGGCTGGAGTGAGCTTCATAGGTCAGAAGATGCCGGGGCCAGCGAACCGGCCCCGAGGCATTTATCGGGAAGGGATTTCAATAGGCGATTGTCGAGGTGTCTCGTTCTCGATTTTCTGCGCAGCTTCCAGGGCATCAGCATCCGCTTTTGCTTTGTTGTCTGCGGTCTGCTGCAGTTGCTCCAGTTGGGTCGGAGTCAGCAGTTGCAGACGAACCATCATGTTCTGGACGAGCTGGTTGCGCATTTCTTTACGAACCTGCTCCATTTCCTGATCAGAGCCCATCAAGTTGTTGCCGTCATGCACGTAGACTTTCTGCACTTGCAGCTTGCCGTCGAGCAGCGACAGGTCTTGAGCGCCATGGATCTGATAGTTGAGCACGGCGGTCATTTCATATTCGGCCGAACCTGACGCGCCGGTGTAGCTGAGGGAGCGCTGCGATTCGTTTTCATCGACCAGAATCAGTTTGTACGGTGCACCGGAATGAACCCGCACGCCGCTGCCTTCCAGGGTCTGACGCAACTGAGTCACGATTTCGCCGTAAGCGTTACGTGCAGACAGATCGATTTCTGTGATCGTCAGCTGGTTAGTGCCCGTGCCACGCAGCTGGAAACCACAGGCGCCGAGCAACAGGGCGAGACCTATCACCAGCAAATTGCGTTTGATCATTTGATGCTCCCCTTGAATCCGTAGGGGCCGACGTTGCGTCCCCTGAAAGTTGTGTTCAGCGCCCGATCGATACCGGGCGCTTGATGCCATTAGCTTGCGACGATATTGACCAGCTTGCCAGGGACCACGATCACTTTGCGGATCGTCAGGCCTTCGGTGAAACGCAGCACGTTTTCATTGATGCGCGCCGCTGCTTCGACTTCTTCGCGGGTAGCGCTGGCAGGCATTTCGATCTGTCCACGCAGCTTGCCGTTGACCTGAATGACCAACACCAGGCTGTCTTGCACCAGCGCGGTCTGATCCAGTACCGGCCAGCCAGCGTCTATGATTGCGCCGCTGTGGCCCAAGTGGCCCCACAGCTCATGGCTGATGTGCGGGGTGATCGGGGCCAGCAGCAGGGCGACGGTTTCCAGACCTTCCTGAAGCAGTGCACGGTCCTGTTCGGTAGTGTGCGCGGCCTTTTCCAGCACGTTCATCAGCGTCATCACCTGAGCGATGGCCGTGTTGAATTTTTGGTGCTGGCCGACGTCCTGGCTGGCGTTTTTGATGGCCAGGTGGATCGCGCGGCGAATGACTTTCTGCTCGTCGCTCAAGGCGGCGATGGCAAGTTTGACCGTTGAGCCCAGGCTGACATGCGCCTGAGCCAGACGCCAGACCCGACGCAAGAACCGGTGCGAGCCTTCGACGCCCGAATCGGACCATTCCAGGCTCATGTCGGGTGGCGAGGCAAACATCATGAACAGACGGCAGGTATCGGCGCCGTATTGATCGATCATCGACTGCGGGTCGACGCCATTGTTCTTCGACTTGGCCATCTTCTCGGTGCCGCCGATTTCGACCGGCAGGCCGTCACTGATCAGTGTGGCGCCGATGATCTTGGCTTTGCTGTCACGCACGAGTTCGACATCGGCCGGGTTGAACCAGGTCTTGCTGCCGTTGGCCTCAAGGCGATAGTACGTTTCGGCGATGACCATGCCTTGGGTCAGCAGGTTTTTGAACGGTTCGTTGGAGGTGACCAGGCCTTCGTCGCGCATCAACTTGTGGAAGAAGCGCGCATACAGCAGGTGCAGGATTGCGTGTTCGATGCCGCCGATGTACTGATCCACCGGCAACCAGTGGTTGGCTGCTTCCGGGTCGACCATGCCACCTTCATAGTGCGGCGAGGCATAACGAGCGTAATACCATGAGGACTCGACGAAGGTGTCCATGGTGTCGGTTTCGCGTTTTGCCGGTGCACCGCATTTAGGGCAGGCGCATTCGTAGAACTCAGGCATGCGCGCCAACGGCGAACCGGCGCCATCGGGCACGACGTCTTCTGGCAATACAACCGGCAACTGGTCTTCAGGGACCGGCACGTCACCGCAGGTGTCGCAATGCACGATCGGGATCGGGCAGCCCCAGTAGCGTTGACGGCTGATGCCCCAGTCGCGCAGGCGGAACTGAGTGCGTGATTGGCCGAGGCTCTTTTTCTGCAGGGCGACTTCAATGGCGTCGAAGGCGCCTGCGAAATCCAGCCCGTCGAAAATGCCGGAGTTGATCAGTTCGCCGTGTTCACCATACGCATCCTGCCACGGGGCAGGCGTTTCATCGCCAGCGCTGGTGCGCACAACGGCCTTGATCGGCAGGTTGTACTGGGTGGCGAACTCGAAATCGCGTTCGTCGTGAGCCGGGACAGCCATTACGGCGCCATCGCCGTAATGCATCAATACGTAGTTGGCGACCCACACCGGCAATTTTTCGCCGGTCAGTGGGTGCTCGACGAACAGGGAAGTTGGCAGGCCTTTTTTCGCCTGGGTGGCGATGTCCGCTTCCGCGACACTGCCGCTTTTGCATTCAAGGATGAACGCTTGCAGCTCAGGGTTGCCTTTCGCCGCCAAGGTCGCCAGCGGGTGTTCTGCGGCAACGGCGACATAGGTCGCGCCCATCAGGGTGTCCGGACGTGTCGTGAACACTTTCAGTGCGCCAGCTTCACCAATCGAAGCCTGGTGATACGGAAATTGCACTTCCATGCCACGGGATTTACCAATCCAGTTGCGCTGCATGGTTTTGACTTGCTCAGGCCAGCCCGGCAATTCGTCGAGACCCTCCAACAATTCTTCCGCGTAAGCGGTGATCTTGAAGTAGTACATCGGGATTTCGCGCTTCTCGATCAGCGCGCCGGAACGCCAGCCGCGGCCGTCGATCACTTGTTCGTTGGCCAGTACGGTCTGGTCCACCGGGTCCCAGTTGACGGTGCCGTTCTTGCGGTAGATCACGCCTTTTTCGAACAGGCGAGTGAACAGCCATTGTTCCCAGCGGTAGTAATCGGGTTTGCAGGTGGTGATTTCACGTGACCAGTCGACGCCCAGGCCCAGGCTTCGCAGCTGGGTTTTCATGTAGGCGATGTTTTCGTAGGTCCACTTGGCCGGGGCCACGTTGTTCTTCATCGCGGCGTTTTCCGCGGGCATGCCGAACGCGTCCCAACCCATGGGTTGCAAGACATTCTTGCCCAGCATGCGCTGGTAGCGGGCGATCACGTCACCGATGGTGTAGTTGCGCACATGACCCATGTGCAGCTTGCCGCTGGGGTAAGGGAACATCGACAGGCAATAAAAAGTATCTTTGCCTGGCTGTTCACTGACTTCAAAAGATTTTTGCTCGTCCCAAAAGGTTTGGGCGGCGGCTTCGATTTCGCGGGGCTGATAGAGTTCGTGCATGGCTACTTTTTACTAAAAAGGGGTGACCTTAACCTCTTCGTTGCAACTCTGAATCGGTCGGCACCGCTTGCCGGAAGATTGAGACTGCCTGTGCGGTGCGTTCGGGCTCAGGAGAGCGGGAAGTGGAATTACAGGAAGCGCCGTAGCATACATGAGCGCCGACTATCGAGGGAAACCCTGATTGCTTCGTCGATGCCCTCCGAGGCCGTTGGTCGCGGCATCGGGCTGAATCGGAGAGCAGCGCTAAGCTGTTGAATGAGGGTGCATGTTTTATCTTCGATGAGGTGAGCGGATGGCAGAGTTGCAGCAAACAGCAGTAAAACCCGAGCTATACGACCGCTTGATTAATCGTCTGGGGATCGCCCTGGATGTGGCCAAAACAGCAGTTTGGCTTCGTGATGAAGTACCTGTTGATCTGGAGTTGCGTGGTCTGAGTCCTGCTGAATTCGAGTTGATCGAAGCCTATCTGGACACAGGCGCTTTTGGTTTTAAGGCTGATGATGTGTGGAGGGGTTCTTCTCCTGCACCGGAGCTTGATGGGTCGATTTCGACGCCGCGTCGTTCAGCCGAGGTCATCTGGTTGAAGGATAAAAAGCGCGACAAGGTTTCGATAAAGGTTAAATCGTTGTCTTTCAGGTGATTGTGATAGTCAGCAAACGTTACACCGTTGCACGTTAGCCTACGCAGGCTGCGGGCCTGCTTGATAAGCATTGTTGCTTAGCGTTAATCCTTCTAGGCTTCGAGCATCTCTGGAGATGCTCGATGCCTATTCGATACTTGCTCAAACAATTGCTCCTGCCGCCCGGCATTCTTTTGCTGCTGCTTTTGCTTGCCTGGTGGTTTCGTCGTTCTCGCCCGCGCCTCGCCGGGCTGTGCTTCGTTCTGGGGTTTGTCGGGTTATGGGTGATGAGCCTGCCGATTGCCGTGGAGTGGGCGGCGCGCGCGCTTGAGCAAGAGCCGCCGTTGGCGCAGGCCCAATGGGCGACCCTTGGGCAACAGGCCGATGCCATTGTGGTGTTGGGGTCCGGGCGTGAGCGCAAAGACCTTACGTGGGGCAGCGACATCCCTACCGGCCTGGCACTGGAACGCATGCGTTTTGCTGCGCGTATGTCAAAAGCGTCAGGGCTGCCGATATTGACCACCGGCGGCCTGCACTACGACGAACCGCCAAGTGAAGCGGCGATCATGGCGGACTCGTTGCAAAATGACTTTGGCGTTACCGTGCGCTGGCAAGAAGGGCTCAGCCGGACCACGTGGGAAAACGCCACGATGACCGCTGCGGTGTTGCAGCCGTTGGGCATCAAGCGGGTGGTGCTGGTGACGCAGGCCTGGCACATGCCAAGGGCGCGCTGGAGTTTCGAACAGGCCGGTTTTACGGTGATCAGTGCGCCGGTAGGGTTTGTTGGCGTAGACAATGCCCGGCCGTTCAAGGGCTGGCTGCCAGAGAGCAAAGCGGTTTGGCAGAGTGGGCTGTTGCTCAATGAAGCGGTGGGATTATTGATGTATCCGTTGGTGTATCAGTAGGGCAGGGTGCGCTTCTGGTCCGGCGTTGCAATGACGACGCCTTCGCGGATGAAGACAGTTGCTCCCACAGCGGCGCGCAGCCTGCCTGTGGGAGCTGCCGTAGGGCGTCAGACGGTCTTGGCAATCCGACCGGCCAACAAGGCCCAGCCAAACAGGAATACACAGAAAATCGTCAACGGCCACGAACGCCAGCGCAGATAGGGCGTCAGTTCGTGCATCGGCACTACGTCGCCATACAGGATCCCCTGCTGGAACTGCGGGATGGTCGCGGTGATCTTGCCGAACGGGTTGATCAGCCCGCTCACACCATTGTTGGTGGCACGGATCATCCAGCGTCCAGCCTCAAGTGCCCGCATCTGCGCCATCTGCAAATGCTGCAGCGGGCCGATTGAGGTGCCGAACCACGTGTCATTACTGACGGTCAGCAGCAGCTCGCTTTGGGCGGCCAAGCCTGCGGCGAACTCGGGGTAGACCACTTCGTAGCAGATGTACGGTGCGACTTGATAGCCCTTGGCTTGCAGCAGTGCCTGATCGCTTGGTCCGCGAGCAAAGTCCGACATCGGCAGGTTGAAGAAGGTGATCAGTCCGCGCAGCAGATCCTGCAAGGGTACGTATTCACCAAACGGCACCAGCTTCTGTTTCAGGTACGTGCCGTCACCCTCGCCGACCACGGTGATCGCGTTGTAGTAGCGGTACTCGCCGCGTCCGCCTTGCTGACGAAGCGGCACACCGGTGATCAGTGCCGAGTCGCGATCGGCCGCAAATTTGCCGAGCATTGTCAGGAAGCCTTCCGCCGACTCCTTCAGTACCGGAATCGCAGTCTCTGGCCAGATGATCAGGTCCGCGCGTCTGGAGCTGAACGTCATGTCGCGATACAGGGCCAATTGTGCGTTCAACTGCGCCGGGTCCCACTTCATGCTTTGTTCAACGTTGCCCTGAATCGCTGCAACGCTCAATGGCGGACCCGACGGGGATGTCCATTCGTGGTTTTTCAGCGCAAGGCTCAGCACCCATGGCGCCAAAAGCAGCAGCACGCCCGCACCGAGAAACGCCTTGCGCGCCCGCAGCCGTGGCAGGTTGCACAGCAGGGCGGCGGTCAGGGCCAGGGTAAAGGAGATCAGCCACATACCGCCCATCGGGGCAAGGCCGGACAGAGGGCCGTCAAGCTGGCTGTAGCCGGAGTAAAGCCAAGGGAAGCCGGTCAGGAACCAGCCGCGAAAGGCTTCCTGGGCCAGCCACAACGCGGCGAAGGCCAGGGCGTCGGCCAGCGGCGCTTCATTGCGCCGAATCCAGCGCGCCCAGATCCAGGCGGGCAGGGCGAAGAACAGGGCGATGGCCGCGATGAACGCCAGCATCAGCAGACCGGCCAGCAGGGCTGACGCGCCGCCATAGGTGTGGATGCTGACGTAGATCCAGCTGGTGCCTGCGCCGAACAGGCCGAAGCCATAGCACCAGCCACGGCCCAAGGCCTGACGGGGATTCAGTTCACGCAAACCAAGGTAAAAAACGACCAGTGATACGAGGGCCACTGGCCAGATATCAAAAGGCGCCAGGGCCAGGGTGGTAATCGCGCCGGCCGCCATGGCCAGCAGGTTACCGGGCCAGCCGGGGCGGGTGATCCAGCGCATTTACATTCCTTAGCGGGAGATGGGACTCAAGCGTAATAAGTGGATGCGACGGCTGTCGGCATTGAGGATACGGAAGCGATAAGCACCAATTTCCGTGGTTTCATTGCGCTTTGGCAAGTGGCCGAACGCACTCATCACCAGACCGCCAACCGTATCGAATTCGTCGTCGGAGAACTCGCTGTCGAAGAACTCGTTGAAGCTGTCGATGGGGGTCAGGGCCTTGACCAGGAAGTCGCCGCTGGGCAGCGGTTTGATATAGCTGTCTTCCTCGACATCGTGCTCGTCCTCGATATCGCCGACGATCTGTTCCAGCACGTCTTCAATGGTCACCAGACCGGCCACGCCGCCGTATTCGTCGATGACGATGGCCATGTGGTTATGGTTGGCGCGGAACTCACGCAGCAGCACGTTCAGACGCTTGGACTCAGGCACGAACGTCGCCGGGCGCAGCAGATTGGTGATGCTTTCGTTTTCGCCGTTTTCCTTGAGGATCAGCGGCAGCAAGTCCTTGGCGAGCAACACGCCGAGCACGTCATCGTGGCTTTCGCCAATCACCGGATAGCGCGAGTGCGCGGCGTCGATGACGGCAGGAAGAAACTCACGAGGGGTCTGGGTCGCCTTGATGCTGATCATCTGCGAACGCGGCACCATAATGTCGCGCACTTGCAGGTCAGCCACTTGAATGGCGCCTTCGACGATGGCCAGCGCTTCGCTGTCCAATAGCTTGTTCTGGTGGGCTTCGCGCAGGAGTTCAAGCAGCTCCTGGCGGTTTTTCGGCTCGTGGGCAAAAGCCTGGGTGATTTTCCCCAGCCATGACTTTTGCCCGGTGCTCGATCGGTCTTCGCTCATAGCCCTTACTCGTGGTCCTTGCTGGTTGTCTCTGGATGATGATGGTCAGCGGTTTCGTCGTCGGCATAAGGATCGGGGTAGCCCAGTTCCTCAAGCAACGTTCGTTCCAGTGCTTCCATTTCTTCGGCTTCGGCATCGTCTATGTGGTCGTAACCCAGCAGATGCAGGCAGCCATGAATGACGAGATGCGCCCAATGGGCATCGAGTGTCTTGCCCTGTTCGGAGGCTTCGCGAACCACCACTGGCACACAAATCACCAGATCGCCGAGCAGCGGAATATCCAGGAACTCATCAGGCACGTCGGCGGGAAAGGACAACACGTTGGTCGCGTAGTCCTTGTGGCGCCAGGTGTGATTGAGTTCGCGGCCTTCAGCTTCGTCGACCAGGCGAATGGTCAGCTCCGAATCAGCGCTGCGTTGACGTAACGCCAGTTCGCACCATTGGCGGAACTGGGTTTCGTTGGGGGCAGGCGCTTCACTGGCAAGTTGCAGGTCCAGCTCAAGCATCGCGGCGGTTGTCCCTGTTGGAGGAGGCTCTGGCCGGCGGCTCGTCGCTGAAGCGATCTTCGAAGCGCTCATAGGCCTCGACAATGCGCTGCACCAACGGGTGGCGTACCACATCCTTGGGCTTGAAGTGGGTGAAGCTGATGCCTGGCACGTCTTTCAATACGTCGATGACATGGTTCAGACCCGACTTGGTGCCCTTGGGCAAGTCGACCTGAGTGATGTCGCCGGTGATGACGGCCGTGGAGCCGAAGCCGATGCGGGTCAGGAACATCTTCATCTGTTCGACGGTGGTGTTCTGGCTTTCGTCGAGAATGATGAAGCAGTTATTGAGTGTGCGACCGCGCATATAGGCCAGCGGTGCAACTTCGATCACCTGACGTTCGATCAGCTTGGCGACATATTCGAAGCCGAGCATTTCATACAGCGCGTCATACAGCGGGCGCAGGTACGGGTCGATTTTCTGTGCCAGATCGCCGGGCAGGAAGCCGAGCTTTTCGCCCGCTTCGACCGCCGGGCGCACCAGCAGGATGCGTCGAATCTGCTCGCGCTCCAGTGCGTCCACCGCGCAGGCAACCGCAAGATACGTCTTGCCTGTACCCGCCGGGCCAATACCGAAGTTGATGTCGTTGCTCAGAATCTCTTTGACGTAACGCTGCTGATTCAAGCCGCGCGGGCGAATCATGCCCTTTTTCGTGCGCAAGGCTACGCCGACTTCGGCAGCAGGGTGGTTGTCCAGTTCGTCTACGCCCGATTCCTGGAGGAACAGGTGAACCATGTCTGGCGACAGATCCGTACCTTGGGTTTCCCGGTACAGACGGCGCAGCAGGTTTTCGGCAGAAGTGGTGTGTTTAAGTTCGCCAATCAATTCGAATTGATTACCGCGATTGCGGATTTCGATATCCAGGCGTTGTTCGATCAAGCGCAAATGCTCGTCGAGCTGCCCGCACAGATTTGCGAAGCGATGGGCCTCAAAAGGTTCGAGGATGAAACGATGAGGTGCTATGGGTGCGTTCAAGGTCGTTTATAGCCGCCCTATGGCAATGGAGATGGAATCAAGGATAACCCCGTAAATCTGTGTGGGAAAGCCTTCACTTACTAATGGTGGTTGGGGCGATTGGCTCGCACCGCAAAACTGTAGGAACGGGCTTGCCCGCGACCCGCTGCGAAGCAGTCGCGGACTCGTTGAACTCACCAGCGCCTACAAAGTTGTGTGCGTCGGCTTATTGCAACAATGACCCCCGCAGCGAGTGCGGCTGTGCGTCGTCGATATAGACGTCGGCGAACTGACCGATCAGCTTGGGATTGTCGCAGCGGAAGTTGACGATTCGATTATTCTCGGTGCGACCCTGCAACTCGCCGGGGTCTTTTTTCGAGTAATCGGTCACCAGGATTCGCTGAGTACTGCCCACCATCTGCCGGCTGATCTCGAAACCCTGCTGATTCAGGCGATGCTGCAAGGCGGCCAGGCGCTGCTTTTTCAGCGCTTCAGGGGTTTCATCTTTCAAGTCGGCCGCAGGCGTACCCGGTCGTGGGCTGTAGACGAAGGAGAACGAAAAGTCGAAACCCACGTCTTCGATCAGCTTCATGGTCTGCTCGAAATCTTTTTCGGTCTCGCCGGGGAAGCCGACGATGAAGTCCGAGCTGATGCTGATGCCCGGTACGGCGGCTCTCAGTTTGCGCAGCTTGGATTTGTATTCGAGGGTGGTGTGATTGCGCTTCATCGCCGACAGGATCCGGTCGGAACCCGATTGCACCGGCAAGTGCAGGTGTTTGACCAGTTCGGGCACTTCGGCGTGGGCCAGGATCAGGCTGTCGGAAAATTCCAGCGGGTGCGAGGTGGTGTAGCGAATACGGTCGATGCCGTCGATTGCCGCGACCACTCGGATCAACTCGGCCAGATCGGCCACGCGCCCGTCATGCGTCGCGCCGCGATAGCCGTTGACGTTCTGCCCCAGAAGCGTCACTTCGCGTACGCCGTTTTCGGCCAAGTGCATAACTTCGGCGACAACACCGTCGAACGGACGGCTGACTTCTTCGCCCCGGGTGTAGGGCACCACGCAGAAGGTGCAGTATTTGCTGCAACCTTCCATCACTGACACATAGGCGCTCGGTCCATCGACGCGAGGCTCGGGCAGGTGGTCGAATTTTTCGATTTCCGGGAACGACACATCGACCTGAGGCAGGCGTGTGGTGCGCGCGGCGTCGATCATTTCCGGCAAACGGTGCAGGGTCTGTGGGCCGAAGACCACGTCCACGTAGGGTGCGCGATCACGAATCGCTGCGCCTTCCTGGCTGGCCACGCAACCGCCGACGGCGATCACCATGTCCGGTTTGGCCAGTTTCAGTTCACGCCAACGGCCCAGTTGGGAGTAAACCCGGTCCTGGGCACGTTCGCGGATCGAGCAGGTATTGAGCAGGATGACGTCGGCATCTTCTGCGCGAGCAGTGACTTCCAGGGCTTGATGTTCGCCCAGCAGATCGACCATGCGCGAGCTGTCGTACTCGTTCATTTGGCAACCGTGGGTTTCGATATAAAGCTTCTTGGCCATGCGTGATCATCAGGTGATTCGAAGAACCGCACATTATAGTGGCGCCAGCCTCCGGTTCCTAGCGTTGCCTGTCCAGCGGACATGCTATAGTTTGCGCCCTCTTTTATATCCCCCGATTGTTACCCGCCCGTTATGACCAAACGTGATGCTCCAATTTACAAGGTGATTTTCCTCAACCAGGGCCAGGTGTTCGAAATGTACGCCAAGCAGATCTATCAAAGCGATTTGTGGGGTTTTCTGGAGGTGGAAGAGTTCGTCTTTGGTGAGCGCACGACCGTGGTCGTGGACCCGAGCGAAGAGAAACTCAAGGCTCAGTTCGAAGGTGTGGTGCGCAGTTTTGTGCCGATGCACTCGATTGTGCGCATCGATGAAGTCGAGCGCATGGGCACGCCGAAGATCAGCGAGGCCCGGGGCACCAGCAATGTCATGCCGTTCCCGATGCCGATGCCGGACAAGTAAGAGGCTGTTCAGGGTTCAAATCAAGGTAATGGCGCGAACGGCGTACGACCTTCAGCCGATTGCAGCTCCAGCAGGTAATTGCGGAAAATCTGTCCCAGTACCTGCGTTGCGATTTCCAACTCGTCGCGCTGCATCTGTGCAGATACTTCATCGGCCGTATCCAGCGCATCCTCTGCACCATTGACTGCCGCCATCTTCAGCACGATATAAGCCTGAATGTTATTGGCTTGCACGCCTTCGCCCCGATAAAACATCAAACCCAGCCGATATTGCGCCTGGGCATGGCCTTGCAGCGAAGCCTGCTCGAAGTAGTTCAGTGCCTGGGTGAGATCACGCGGTGCGTTTTTGCCGTCGTAGTAAAACTCGCCCAACTCGAATTGTGCTTGTGCATCCCCGGTTTGCGCAGCTTTTTGGCATGCCGCCAACGCCTCAGGCAGATTGTCTGGCTGAGTATTGAGGGTGCAACGACCCACCGCTGGGATTAACAACGAGTTGCCGCCTGCATTCGCCAGCAGGGGATGAAGAAGCAACAGGCAGCCCAAAGCAAGGGCCCGGCCGGTGCGGTTCATGGGAATCGACTTGCCTCTGAAAAGGTGCGGGCGTACCCGTCCAGCGGAACGTGCTGGCGGCACATTATGAAATAAGCAGGGCCAACCTTACAAAGTCTTTACTGATTTTCTGCTGCGCGGGCTTGATGTGCCTGATTTTGCGAGGGAAAAGGCTGATCAAACCCCCATAAATCCCCTTGTAGGAGCGCGCTTGCCCGCTATCAACCGTGAAACGGTCGAAAACCGGTGTCAAGATTCTTCCAGAAAACCGCGTTTTGGCGGCTCCTACAGGAGATCGGCTGTGGCTTATTTCAATGCAGCAAACGCTTTTTCAGCAGCATCGAGGGTCAGTTGCAGTTCGGTGTCACCGTGGGCAATGGAGGTGAAGCCAGCTTCGAATGCGCTCGGTGCCAGGTACACGCCGCCTTCGAGCATCAGGTGGAAGAAGCGCTTGAAGCGGTCGGCATCGCTGGTCATCACGTCCTTGAAGGTGACGATGTCGTCTGCACCGCTGAAATACAAACCAAACATGCCGCCCGCCTGAGTGGTCACGAACGGAATGCCCGCAGCGTCGGCGCGTTGTTGCAGGCCATCGAGCAGGCGGCGGGTGAAGCTGCTCAGTTCGTCATGGAAGCCTGGGCGGCTGATCAGGCGCAACGTCGTCAGACCTGCGGCCATGGCCAGCGGGTTGCCCGACAGCGTGCCAGCCTGATAGACCGGGCCCAATGGCGCGATGTGCGACATGATTTCGCGCTTACCGCCAAAACAGCCGACCGGCATACCGCCACCGATGATCTTGCCGAAGGTGCTCAGGTCCGGCTTCACGCCGTAAAACGCTTGCGCACCGCCCAGTGCGACACGGAACCCGGTCATCACTTCGTCGAAAATCAGGACCACGCCATGTTTGTCGCAGAGCCTGCGCAGGCCTTCGAGGAAACCCGGCGCTGGCGGTACACAGTTCATGTTGCCGGCGACGGGTTCAACGATGATGCACGCGACTTCCTGGCCGACTTCGTTGAGCAGTTGCTCGACCGCGTCGATATCGTTGAAGGGTGCGGTCAGCGTGTGTTTGGCGAACGCAGCAGGAACGCCCGCCGAGCTTGGAACACCTTGGGTCAGCGCGCCGGAACCGGCCTTGACCAACAGGCTGTCGGAGTGACCGTGGTAGCAGCCTTCAAATTTGATGATGCTGTCGCGGCCAGTGAAGCCTCGGGCGAGACGAATCGCGCTCATGGTTGCTTCGGTGCCGGAACTGACCATGCGCACCATTTCCATCGACGGCACGATGGCGCAGACCAGATCGGCCATCTCGGTTTCCATGGCCGTTGGCGCACCGTAGGACAAGCCGTGTTCCAGTTGCTTGCGCACGGCGTCGAGCACGTCCGGGTGGCTGTGGCCGAGAATCATCGGGCCCCAGGAGCCGACGTAATCCACATAACGCTTATCGTCTTCGTCGGTCACGTAGGCGCCGACAGCGTGCTTGAAGAACAACGGCGTGCCGCCCACGCTTTTGAAGGCACGAACCGGCGAGTTGACACCGCCCGGGATGTGTTTTTGGGCGTTGGCGAACAGGATTTCAGAACGGGACATGGTCGGGTCTCTATTTGAATCGGAAAAAGGTTTGAATCGGCGTCAGGCGGATTTAAACAAGGCGTTGAATGCGCGGGCGCGTCGGGTGACTTCCTGGGTGCTGTCCGCGCCGAACAGGCCGTGGACCACCGCCAGCAGGTCGGCACCGTGGGCCACCAGTGGCGCGGCATTCTCAAGGGTGATCCCGCCAATGACTGCAATCGGCAGATGGAGGCGGGCGCGAGCCTGGTCCAGCAGATCGAGGGTCGCAGTGGGCGCGCCGGGTTTGGTGCTGGAATTGAAGAAGCGCCCAAACGCGACGTAGCTGGCGCCCTCGGCTTTGGCTTTTTCAGCCAGCTCCAGTTGGCCATGGCAGGTCGCGCCGATGATCGCCTTGTGCCGTAACAGGGCACGGGCGACCGGCATCGAGCCGTCAGTCTGGCCCAAGTGCACGCCGACGCCGAGGCGCGCAGCCAGCTCGGCATCATCGTTGATGATCAGTTTCGTGTTGTAGCGCTCGCACAGCCTGAGCAGGGTATCGGCTTCGCGCAAGCGACGTGTTTCGTCGGTGCTTTTGTCGCGGTACTGCAACAGGGTGACGCCGCCCTCAAGGGCGGCCTCGACGTAAGACAGGAACTTGCCAGCCAGCAGTTGGCTGTCGGTAATGGCGTACAAGCCACGTAGTTTCATCGGTCAAACCTCATGGCGCGGCGTTACGGGCAAACAGGGTCTTACGAGCAAAAATCAAGGGGCAGACGGCGCGGCACGTATTGGCCTTTGCCCAACTGCTCGGCATCGCGCAACGTGCGCCAAGTATAGTTGAGCGCCGTTTGCACCGCGCTCACCAGATTTTCCCCCAATGCCAGGCGTCCGGCCAGTGCACTGGCCAATGTGCAGCCAGAACCGTGGTAGCTGCCGGGCAGGCGTTGGCAGGTGAACGTACGGGTTTCGCCGTTGCGGATGTACAGGCGATTGTGGATAAGTTCTTCGTCGCCGTGACCGCCAGTGATCAGCAGGTGCTGGCAAAAGGGCAGAAGCTTTTCCGCGCATTCGTCGGCGGTGCCTTCGGGCAGTTCGGCAAGGATGCGCGCTTCAGGCAAGTTCGGGGTCGCGATGGTCGCCAATGGCAGCAGTCGTTCGCGCATGGCGTAACCGACTTCGTCCTTGCCCAGACGACCGCCACCGCCAGCACGCAGCACCGGGTCACAGACCAGGGGCAAATGCGGATGCGCCAGGAGCAGCTCGACAACGGTGTCGACCATTTCCAGCGAGCCGAGCATGCCCAGCTTGACGGCGGCCACGGTCGAGTCGTTGAGCACGGCGTTGGCTTGTGCCAATACCCACTCGCGGTCCAGGACCCGGAAATCGCTGACATTGACGGTGTCTTGCACGGTCAGGGCGGTGATTGCCGGTGCGGCATGGCAGCCTTGAGCGAGAAGGGCTTCGATATCTGCCTGCAGGCCGGCACCCCCACTAGGATCGTGGCCGGAGAGACAGAGGACAACGGGGCGGGAGCTATAGGTATTCATGGTGCGCGAGCTTACCACCAAACTTTTTCCGGAGCCGCTAGCCGGTGTCGGATTTTTCATACAACTGAACGGCCCCGTCGCTTGTTTGAAGGGCTCGAACACGTCGACGGTTACTCGCGAGTTCTTCTGAAAGGCCCGGAATAGAGCCTTCCGTTTAACTAAAAGAGTGGTGTCTCATGGCCATTCACCGCTATGCTCACGCCATCCTTACCGAGGCAACAATGCCTGGCTGGCGCTTCAGTTGCCGAGAACTAAGCAAATTTGCAAAAAACACGGTCTCACGCACAATGGACAGCCGGCGTGAAACCGGGCCTTGACGTGTTCAATACTAATAACAGGACCTGCAGGTTGACGGTGTCTCACAGGGAGAGGGGGCTTTGCGATCAGCCGGACAGGCCATGCTGGGGTTGTATGCGCTATTTGCTGATAATGCTGGTCGCCTGGGTGCCTCTTTTTGCCAGCGCCATCGAGTTTGACGAGGATACCGGCACCTTGCCTTTAGGGCGGGCGGTGCAGGTGTTCGAAGACGTAACGGGCGAGGCGACCATCGATCAGGTCAGCGCTCCGGCCACGGCTGCGCTCTTTCGTGCGGTGGGTGCCGATACCCTCAACGCGGGCTATTCACGTTCGGCGTTCTGGCTGAAGCTGGACCTGCAGTTTCGCCCCAAACGTCCAGACGTTCAGCGGGATTGGCTGCTGGAGTTGGCCTATCCACCCATGGACCACGTCGATTTCTTCACCGCCGACGCCTCCGGTCGCTTTCGGGTGGCTTGGCAGACCGGGGATATGCTGCCTTTTTCCAGTCGCCAGATTGAACAGAACAATTACCTCTTTGCCCTCGACCTGCCGGCCAATCAAGTGCAGACGGTGTACCTGCGCCTGACCAGCCAAGGCTCGATCCAGGCGCCACTCGCCCTCTGGTCCAGCCACGCCTATATCGAAGCACAGCCTGCGCGCATCTACGTGCTGGGTCTGATTTACGGCATGTTGCTGGGGATGCTGGTCTACAACCTGTTCATTTACCTCAGCGTGCGTGACACCAGTTACCTGTACTACATCCTTTATATCGCCTCGTTCGGGCTGTATCAGATCTCGGTGAATGGCGCGGGCATCGAGTTCTTGTGGCCGAACAATCCGTGGTGGGCGAATGCGGCAACCCCGTTTCTGGTGGGCGCGTCGGTGTTATTCGCCAGTCAGTTCTCTCGGCACTTTTTACAGACGCCCACCTGGGGCCGTTGGCTTGATCGCTTGCTCGTGTTGATGATGGCTTCTGCTGCGGCGGTCATGGTCCTGGCAGTGGCTACCGGCTACGGTTTGGCGCTACGACTGGCAACGGCACTGGTGCTGCTGTTTACCCTGGTGATGGTCGCCACCGGCATCACGGCCTGGCTGCACGGGTTGCGCGTTGCGCGCTACTTCGTCATTGCCTGGTCGGTGTTTCTCACCGGAGGCCTGATCAATGCGTTCATGCTGCTCGGCTATTTGCCCAATAACTTCCTGACCATGTATTCCAGTCAGATCGGCTCGGTACTGGAAGTGGCACTGCTGTCGCTGGCCCTGGCTGACCGAATCAACATGATGCGCGATCAGCAGGCGCAGACCCTCCTTGAAGCAGGGCAAAGCCTCGAACGTTTGAATCAGCAGTTGGCTACCAGTAACCGCTTGAAGGACGAGTTTCTTGCCACGCTCACCCACGAGCTGCGTACCCCAATGAATGGGGTGATTGGTTCGTTGGAGTTGATGCAAACGGTGCCGATGGACAGCGAGCTGACGTTCTATCAACAGACCGCTGCCGACTCTGCCCAGGACATGATGGGCATGATCAATGGCATTTTGACGTTGACTGAATTGCAGGCCGGCAGGCTTGGCGCGGTGAATAGCCCCTTCAGTTTGCGTCAACTGCTCGCCAGCGTGCACGGCAGGTACGCCAGCCTGGCAGAGGACAGACACCTGGATTTCGCCATTGAGCTGGATGAGAAGCTGCCTGATAACGTGCTCGGCGATGTCGGCAAATTGCAGCAATGCATCGGGTGCCTGCTGGATAACGCGATAAAATTCACCAAGACCGGGGCGATCATGGTTCGGGTGACGGGTCAGTCAGACGATGTGGCAACCCTGCGTTTGTTGATTGAAGTGATCGACACCGGCATTGGTTTTCATCGGCTGGATGAGGCGACCTTGTATCAGACATTTTTCCAGGTCGACGGCTCCATGACCCGTGAATACGGTGGCTTGGGCATTGGTCTGGCGATCTGCCGGCAATTGGTTGAGCGAATGGGCGGCCGTTTGAGTCATGAATCCGAGCCGGGGCGGGGCAGTTGCTTCAGGCTCCGGCTTGAACTTCAGCGCGAAGCCGAAACGTCCCAATGCGGATCAATGGTCAGTCACGGCCCGTGGTGAGTGGGTTGAGATGAATTGCAGGGTGAAAGCGCCGGTACTTAGTCGGATATGTCACTTTTTATAGGGTTGTGTGCGTGATTCACTGAGTTTCATGGGCGTGTCCTTTGGTACGTCCGCGAAGACAGGAGCGCTCAGGAATGAACCTGCATCAGTTCGCCGAGACCCATGAGGTCACCAACCAGCCGCCTTCACTGGACGGCATCAATTTGTACCGCATCGACCTGCCCCTGCAAGAGTGGTCGCATCGTTACGGTGCCGGTTGGGCGCAGTCGAGGATCGACACCTACGGCGCGCTGGCCGGGGGACCGCTGATGGCGGCCGGGTTCCTCGCCAATCAGAACAAACCGGTGTTCGTCAGCCATGACCGCTACGGAAATCGCATCGATCTGGTGGAGTTTCATCCGGCTTATCACGAACTGATGCGCACGGCGGTCGAGCATGGATTGCCGTCCCTGCCCTGGACCGATCCGCAACCTGGGGCTCACGTCGCACGTGCGGCCATGAGTTACCTGCACAGTCAGGCTGAAGCGGGCAGTGGCTGTCCGTTGACCATGACGTTTGCCAGCGTACCAGCGCTGAAAATCCAGCCTGATCTGGCTGAGATCTGGTTGCCAAAAATCCTTGCCACCGAATACGACCCGCGCAATGTCGGCATCAGCCACAAGGCGGGTGTGACCATCGGCATGGCGATGACCGAGAAACAGGGCGGCACCGATGTGCGCGCCAACACCACGCGGGCCTATCCGGTCGGTGCGACGGGGCCGGGTCAGGCGTATGAGTTGGTTGGGCATAAGTGGTTCTGCTCGGCGCCGATGTGCGATGCGTTTCTGACGTTGGCGCAAACTGATAAAGGACTGACCTGCTTCTTGCTGCCGCGCCATCGCCCGGACGACAGCCGCAATCAGTTCTACGTCCAGCGCCTGAAAAACAAGCTGGGCAACTGGTCCAACGCCTCCAGCGAAGTCGAGTTCCGAGGCGCGCTCGTCTGGATGGTCGGTGAAGAAGGGCGCGGCGTACCCACCATTATCGAAATGGTGGCCATGACCCGTTTCGATTGCATGGTCGGCTCCAGCGCCCTGATGCGCCAGGCCCTGACTCAGGCGGCGCACCACTGCGCGCATCGCAGCGTTGGCGGGCGAGTGCTCAGCGAGCAGCCGTTGATGCAAAACGTACTGGCCGATCTGGCGCTGGAAAGCGAAGCGGCGTTGGCGCTGACGATGCGCATGGGGCGCGCGCTGGACCATCTGCAAGACTCGCAAGAAGGGCGCTTCGCCCGTTTGGTCACGGCCGTGGGCAAATACTGGATCTGCAAGCGCGCCCCGGCAATGATCAACGAAGCAGCCGAATGCATGGGCGGCGCCGGTTATGTCGAAGAGACCATTTTGCCGCGCCTGTACCGTGAGGCGCCGGTCAACTCGACGTGGGAAGGCTCTGGCAATGTGCAATGCCTGGACGTCCTGCGCGCGCTGTCCAAAGAGCCTGGCGTACTGGACGCGTTGTTCGACGAGCTGGGCGATGGCCACGGCGACAAACGGTTGGCTGCGCACATCGTGCACCTTAAAGCGGCGTTCAAGGACACCACTGACATCCAGTACCGCGCACGACAATTAACTGAAGACATCGCCATAGGGCTGCAAGCCAAGCTCTTGCTGGAAGCCGGCAATGCCAGCGTCAGCGACGGGTTCATCGCCAGCCGACTGGCAGCCTCGGGCCGGGTGTATGGCACGTTGCCGCGAGGGGTTGATGTCGAGGCGCTCGTGGCAAGGTCGTCGCCGCAGGTGGGGTGATCCTGCGTGGTCCCTGCAGGGCTCAGCGTGTTGTCCATAAAAGCCCTTAGTGCCTTCGTCCGGCGATGCAGGCAAGATACAAGCCTGCAAGATCAGACAGGATGCGTACCGTGACCGAAGCTTTTATTGTCGTTGAAACCGCCGAGCAAGCCGTGGACCGGCTTGCTGTACTGCATGAGCGCGCAACCAGCGCGCTGAGTCAGGCGCTCAAGCGCTATCTCAAAGATCGGGTCGAGCCGGATGCGGCTGAGCGTGAACTGTTCCACTACCCGGAATTGCGCCTGACGTATCTGTGCCAGGGCGAAGTGCCACTGACGACTCGGGCCTACGCCAAGGTCCAGTTGCCGGGCACCTACAGTGTCACCGTGACCCATCCGTCGGCGTTTCGTAACTACTTGCTCGAGCAATTGGTGCCGTTGATGAACGACTTCACCATCACGGTGGAAGTGGGCGTCAGCGAGCAGAACATTCCTTATCCGTACGTGGTCGAGCAGGGTGATGAACTGGCTGGCTCCGGCGTCACTGCTGCGGCGTTGGCGCGGGTATTCCCGAGTACTGACTTGTCCGCTGCAACCGATGGTATTGCCGACGGTCTGTACGACTGGGCCAACACCGACCCGCTGCCCCTGGCGTTGTTCGATGCCGCGCGGGTGGACTTTTCCCTGCGCCGACTGGTGCATTACACCGGCAGCGACTGGCGTCATGTGCAGCCGTGGATTCTGCTGACCAACTACCACCGCTATGTCGATCAGTTCATCGTCCATGGCCTGGAAAAACTGCGTGATGACCCGCGCTTCGTGCGCATGGTCTTGCCAGGCAACGTGGTCGTCGACAAAAGCATGGATCACGGCGAGGCGCAGGCCATCGTCGCTGGCGTGGTCTGGCACCGCTACCAGATGCCGGCCTATCACTTGATCGCGACCGACGGTCATGGCGTAACCCTGGTCAACATCGGCGTCGGCCCGTCCAACGCCAAGAACATCACTGACCACTTGGCCGTACTGCGCCCGCATTGCTGGTTGATGATCGGTCACTGTGGTGGCCTGCGCCAATCGCAGACCATCGGCGACTACGTGCTGGCTCATGCGTATATGCGCCGCGACGGCATTCTCGACCGGGTCTTGCCGCCGAATATTCCGATTCCGGCCTTGGCCGAAGTACAGCTCGCGTTACATGAAGCCGCAGCACAAGTCACCGGCGAGCGCGGCGATGAGCTGAAAAAACGTCTGCGTACCGGCACCGTGTTGACCTACGACGACCGTAACTGGGAATTGCGCTGGGCTCAGGAACGGCCGCTGATCAACCTGTCGCGGGCCGTTGCGGTGGATATGGAAAGCGGCACCATCGCCGCCCAGGGTTATCGCTTGCGGGTACCTTACGGCACGTTGCTTTGCGTTTCGGACAAGCCCTTGCACAGCGAAATCAAGCTGCCCGGCTCGGCCAACGCGTTCTACGAGCGCGCGGTCAGTCAGCATCTGAAAATTGGTATCGCCGCAGTCGACCTGCTGCGTACCCAACTCAACTCGCTGCACTCGCGCAAACTGCGCAGCTTTGATGAGCCACCGTTCCGTTAATTGATCGGTTGGGTTAGTCATTTACGCAAAGGGCCACTAAAGTGGCCCTTTCTGTTTTCGAATATTGAATCGTCATGCCCCGCACTCAACGTCCAGTGTCCCGCCGTCCAGCCGCCAACAGCTCAGGGAATACCCGGCGCGTGGCCAAAGCCCCGCCCGCCGAACCCAAGCTGATCCTGTTCAACAAACCGTTTGATGTGCTGACGCAATTCAGCGACGGAGAAGGGCGGGCGACACTCAAGGACTTCATCTCGATCCCGGGCGTGTACCCGGCTGGGCGACTGGACCGTGACAGCGAAGGCTTGTTGCTGCTGACCAACGACGGTCAGCTACAAGCGCGAATTGCCGATCCCAAACACAAGCTGCCGAAGACTTACTGGGTCCAGGTCGAAGGCGTGCCGACGGCTGAGCAGTTGCAGCGTTTGCGTGAGGGCGTCGAACTGAACGATGGCCCGACCTTGCCTGCGCAAGCGCGGCAACTGGACGAGCCTGAGCTTTGGCCGCGCAATCCGCCGGTGCGCTTCCGTCAGAGCATACCGACCAGTTGGCTGGAGCTGGTGATCAAGGAAGGCCGCAACCGCCAGGTTCGACGCATGACCGCGGCAGTCGGCTTGCCAACCCTGCGATTGGTGCGCGTGCGCATCGGCGACTGGACTATAGAAGGGCTGGATCAAGGGCAGTGGCGGGAAGTGCCGGCGTCGCTCTGAGACGTGGTTTGTTGCTGCTCGACTGTCCGGTCAGGCTTCAATAAACGCGATCACAACGCTTTTGACCACAAAGGCGAAGATACCCAGCCCGAGTGCGAAGAACAGAATAAAGGTGCCGAACTTGCCAGCTTTGGACTTCTTCGCCAGATCCCAGACGATGAAACCCATGAAGCCGACCAGGATGGTGACCAGAATCGTCATCATCCACTCTTCAAATAGCGCAGGATCGATATCCATCATTAATCTCCAACCGGATGGCAATGGGGCGGCGATTATACGGGAAAGTCCGGGGCGCTGCGTGAGGCTTAACCGCGCAGGTGCGTCAACGGTAGTTCCGTACTGGCCAGCACTTGATTGAGTACAAAGCTCGAACGCACGCTGGTGACGCCGTCGATACGGGTCAGATGGCCCAGCAGCAGTTTCTGATAATGATCCATGTCTGGCACTACGACTTTCAGCTGATAGTCAGCGTCCATCCCGGTCACCAGACTGCATTCAAGCACTTGGGGCAGGGTACGAATCTGCTGCTCGAAATGCTCGAAACGCTCGGGCGTGTGTCGATCCATGCCGATCAGTACGTAAGCGGTCAGGTTCAGGCCCAGCTTTTTGCGGTCCAGCAGCGCAACCTGGCGGGAAATATAGCCGTCATCTTCCAGCTGTTTGACCCGTCGTGAGCAAGGTGATGGCGACAAGCCGATGCGCTCGGCCAATTCCTGGTTGGAGATGCGTGCGTCACGTTGCAGCTCAGCCAATATATTCAGGTCATATCTGTCGAGTTTGCTCACTAAATGCCCCTTTATGATATCTATTGCGCTGAATTATCTATCTGAAGTTAAAAATTGCGCAAGTCATGTTTTATTGAGCAATATTCGCAATCCTCTGCTGCTGCCTCAGGCCTATTCTTAACACCAGAATCACTGCCCGGACATAGCGTCCAGCGCGGCTCTCCGAATCAGGTCAGCCGCGGCCGCCAACCCCACAGGGTTGGGCAGGCCCCCGGGCTACACACTGTCCAGAAGACGGCGTGAGGTGAGCCAACGTCAAAAGCGTTGAGCACGGACGAAATTCCCGAAGGGGGCCATCACTGGCTCCCTTTTTTATTGTGCGTGACCTTTAACTAAAAGCGCCCGTCACGTGTCGAATGGGCTGTTAAAGTGCTGCTCCTGGCGCATCCAAAAAGCAGTTTTATCAATGGGCATTTGCACCATAGTGAGGAAAGCATGAAATCGCGCATCTGGCGTTTGGCAGGTGTAAGTTTGCTGTGTTTGAGTGTCAACGCTCAGGTGCTGGCGGACGAACGAAATGATTCAGGGCCGAACCAAAACGGTAACGGCCGTAACGGCGATAATCATGAGCGTCCGGGCAATTCGGGCCAGGGCCGTCAAGAATCCGGGCAAGAGCAGCGTCAGCAGCAAGACCAACAACGTCAGCAGCAGGGGCAGCAGCAACAGCGCCAGCAGCAGGGGCAGCAACAACGTCAGCAGCAAGACCAGCAACGTCAGCAGCAGGTGCAGCAGCAACAGCGCCAGCAGCAAGAGCAACAGCATCAGCAGGATCAACAGCGTCAGCAGCAACAGCGCCTGCCGATCCAGAGTCGCCCCGACGAGGTGCGGCAAACCCAGCAACCGCGTCAGGGCTATTATCAGGACAATCCTCGTCAGGGCAATTCAAACCAGAATCAACACTGGCAGAGCGGCAACTCGCCGCGTCCCGGTGGTGGCGACGGTCGACCTGGCAATGACCACTGGCAAGGCCGGCCCGATGGGCATGGCAACGGTTGGGGCCCAGGCCCGCAGTACCGTCCCGGCTATGAGATTAACCGCATGCCCAGCAGCCATTCGCGCATTGGCTGGCGTGGACAGGATTACTTTTATTCCGGTGGTTACTGGTATCGCCCACAAGGCCCACGCTACGTGATAGTGACGCCGCCCTACGGGATTCGTGTGCGCAGCTTGCCGTCGTTTTCGCAGGAAGTCTGGTTGGGCAGCACATTGTTCTTCCTCGCCGCCGGTACCTATTACCTGTATCAAGCGGAGACTCAGGACTACGTTGTCGCCACCCCGCCGCAAGGTGTCGAGCCCATCTATGCCCCAGGTCCGCCACCGCAGCAGGTGCAAGCCAACGGCTATGATCCCGTGGCTTACCCCGTCAACGGTCAAGGTCCTGAGCAGCAACAGCAGGATATGTACGACTGCCATATGTGGGGCGTGAACCAAAGCGGCTTTGACCCGGCAGCCGCAGCCTATGCGCCTCCGGCCTCGGTTGCGGACATCTACCGCCGTTCGATGGCTGCTTGCCTTGCAGGGCGCGGTTACAGCGTCAACTAAACGCTAGGTTCGAGCACTTCCCGTGGGTCGGCGTGCACCAGCACTTCGGCCTTCGGGAACTCTTCCTGAATGGCATCGGCCGCTCGGTCACACAGGGCGTGGGCAACGGACAGGGTCAAATGCCCTGGCAGCTCCAGGTGTAACTGAACGAACCAATGATTACCCGATATCCGGGTGCGTATGTCATGGGCGCCCAGTACGCCGGGCACGCTGCACGCCATGTCCAGCATGCGCTGGCTGACATCCGGCGGTAGTTCTTGATCCATGAGCACCGACACGGTTTCGCGGGCGATCTGGACCGCGCTCCACAAAATGTACACGGCGATTGCCAGACCGAAATACGCGTCCAATTGTTGCCAGCCGAACAGGGCAAGGATCAGCGCCAGCAGGATGCTGGCGTTGAGCAGCAGGTCGGAACGGTAATGCAGCGAGTCGGCGCGGATGGCGGTCGAGCCGGTTTCGCGGATGACCTTGTGCTGCAGCATGAGCAGCGCCACCGTCAACACTATCGACAACACCATCACCGCAATCCCCAAACCCGGCGCCCCCAACGGCTCCGGGTGCAGGATTCGTTCGACCGCTTGATAGGCGATCAGCGCCGCACTCGTGGCGATGAACAACGCCTGGGCAATGCCTGATAGTGCTTCCGCCTTGCCGTGGCCATAACGGTGATCGTCATCGGCCGGACGCAACGCATAATGCACCGCCAGCAGATTGAGGAACGACGCCACGCCATCGAGCGCCGAGTCGGTCAACCCGGCCAGCAGGCTGATCGAGCCACTCAGCCACCAGGCAATGCCTTTGGTGACGATCAGGATGCTCGCGACAGCCAGTGAGGCACGGGTCGCCAGACGCAACAGGCGCGCGTGTTCGGGGAGGGTGGTCATGGTGCTTTCCTAAATCAGGCGGACGGTTGCAGGCCGTACATCGCCAGTTGTTGCACGCTGCCACGGTGCTGGATCAGGCGTGGGTCATTGAGCGGCAGGCTACGGCCCAGCTCTTTTTCTAGGATTGCTTGCAGCTTGCTGTTATCGACGCTGCCGTCAGCCTTGATCGCAGGTTGCAGCTTTTCAGGGGTGACCTGGGCAGTGCTGCCGCCGGGCAAATAGATAGCGCCGGTTGCAAAGTCGACGCCAAAGGCGATCAAGCCGGGAATGATGTAGAACAACAGGCCGATGGCATCAAGACCGATCACCAGGGGGTCGACCTTGCCGTCGATCTGGCCACGGCGATCGGGGAAGAAAATGCTGCCACAGGCGGTCATTTGGGTCAGTAAGGCAGCGACCAGAACGCCGCCGATAATGCGGGAAGGAATGCGCATAAAGATCTCCTGAATGATGGGGGTAACTATACAAGGCAAATGCTTCATGGCTAAGACTATTGCAGTCGTCCTTCGTGCGATGACGCTGGCCCCGTATAATCGGCAGCCTGTTCTGGAGCTGCCATGATTTCTCTGCCAATCGATGCTGTCCTGCCTGCCTTGCGCGATGCCTTGGCGGTGCGCCACGAAGCGGTGCTCGAAGCGCCTCCGGGCGCTGGTAAAACCACGCGTGTGCCCTTGGCGCTGTTGCAAGAGCCGTGGCTGGCCGGGCAGACCATTCTGATGCTTGAGCCGCGACGGTTGGCAGCGCGAGCGGCGGCTGAGCGGTTGGCTTGGGAGCTGGGCGAAAAAGTCGGTGAAACCGTCGGCTACCGGATCCGTCTGGAAAGCAAAGTCGGTCCCACGACCCGAATCGAAGTGGTCACGGAAGGCATTCTCACCCGTCGCTTGCAGGACGATCCGGCACTGGAAGGCGTCGGCCTGCTGATCTTCGATGAGTTCCACGAGCGCAGCTTGGATGCCGACCTCGCACTGGCCTTGAGCCTGAATGGACGAGGCCTGTTTCGGGACGAGCAACCGCTAAAGATCCTGTTGATGTCGGCGACGCTGGAAGGTGAGCGCCTGTCCAGTCTGCTGGGCGATGCACCCGTTGTCCGCAGTGACGGGCGTATGTATCCGGTGGCGATGCGCTGGGGGCGAGCGTTTCAGGCCGGTGAATTTATCGAGCCTCGGGTGGTGCAAACCGTACTCGACGCGCTGGGCGATGAGTCGGGTAGCGTGCTGGTGTTCCTGCCGGGGCAGGCCGAGATTCGCCGGGTCAATCAACAATTGGCCGAGGCTTTGGGCGAGCGCCACGATATTTTACTGTGTCCGTTGCATGGCGAGCTGGACTTGAATGCCCAGCGCGCGGCTATCGAGCCCGCGCCGAGCGGCACGCGCAAAGTGGTGTTGGCGACCAATATCGCCGAGACCAGTCTTACCATTGATGGGGTGCGGGTGGTGATCGATGCCGGATTGGCGCGCGTGCCGCGTTTCGATCCCGGCAGCGGCATGACTCGCCTCGATACTCAGCGCATCTCCCGCGCCAGTGCGACCCAGCGCGCCGGGCGGGCGGGGCGACTGGAGCCGGGCGTGTGTTATCGGCTGTGGTCCGAAGCCCAGCACGATCAATTGGCCGCCTACGGCACGGCAGAAATACTTCAGGCGGATCTGGCAGGGCTTGCCCTGCAACTGGCGCGCTGGGGCGTTACGCCGGAGCAACTGGTGTGGCTCGACCAGCCACCGGCGGCGGCCTATGCGCAGGCCCAGGACCTGCTCGGTCGGCTGGGTGCGCTGAGCCAGAAATCGGGTGAAGACTGGAAACTCACCGGGCACGGCCAGGCCATGGCTGAGCTGCCGGCGCATCCACGCATCGCGCATTTACTGTTGCGCGGTCAGGCGCTGGGTCTGGGCGAGCTGGCGTGTGACGTTGCGGCTTTGCTCGGCGAGCGCGACATCTTGCGTGGCGGCGGTGCGGACCTGCACAGTCGACTGACCTTGCTGGCCGGCACCGAACGCGCGGCCCGTGGCGCTCAGGGCGGCGTGCAGCGGGCAAAACAGCTGGCGCGGCAGTACCGAAGTCTTTTACAGCGGCAGCAGCGCGGCGTGGCGAAGAGCACCCCCGTCAGCGATCCCGATCACCCCCGCTGGCTGGGCGCCTTGCTGGCGCTGGCTTATCCGGATCGCGTGGCACAGCAGCGGCGTGCCGGTGGCGCTGAATACCGTTTGGCCAATGGCCGCGCCGCGTTGTTCGCGGAAGCCGATGCCTTGATGAAACAACCCTGGCTGGTGGTCGCCGATCTCGGCAGTCGTCAGGGTCAGCGTGAAGAGCGCATTTACCTGGCGGCGGAATTCGATCCGGCGCTCTTCGACTCCGTGCTCGCAGAACAAGTGATTGCCCTCGATCATCTGGAGTGGGACGAGCGAGAAGGCGTGTTCCGTGCCGAGCGTCAGCGCAAGGTGGGCGAACTGATCCTCAGCCGCGAGCCACTGACTGGTCTCGACGAATCCGCCCGCAGTCAGGCGTTATTGGCACTGATTCGGCGTAAAGGGCTGGAGCTGTTGCCGTGGACCCCCGAGCTGCGGCAATGGCAGGCGCGGGTGGCGCTGCTGCGTCAGCTGGACCTCGACAAACAGGCCGACAGCGAATGGCCGGATGTACGTGATGCAGCATTGCTCGCGAGCCTGGAACACTGGTTGCAACCGTATCTGGGGAAGGTGTCGCGCCTCAGTCATTTCGCCAACCTGGACCTGTCGTCGATCCTGCACAACGTCTTGCCGTGGCCGTTACCACAGCGTCTCGATGAACTGGCGCCGCATCACTTGAGCGTGCCGTCGGGATCTTCAGTGCGTCTGGACTACAGCGAGCATCCACCGATTCTGGCGGTGCGTTTGCAAGAGCTGTTCGGCTTGGCCGAAACCCCGCGCATTGCGGGCGGCCGACAAATTATCAAACTGCACCTGCTGTCACCCGCGCGCCGCCCGGTGCAGGTGACTCAAGACCTGGCCAACTTCTGGCGCAGCACCTATGCCGAAGTGAAAAAGGACCTGAAGGGGCGTTACCCCAAACACTATTGGCCGGATGACCCGTTAGTGGCCGAAGCGACCGCGCGGATAAAACCCCGGAAGTGAGCCAGAAAGCCCCGATGCGGCCTTAAGGCAGCATCGGCAGGAGAAACCGCGCTATCACCGGAAAGTGATCAGAGATCAGCAGGGTGTCTTCTCCTCGCACCTGAGCGTCGATGCGCTTGAGTCGCGGGCTGTAGAAGAAGTAATCCACGGTCCGGTCCGGGCCGCTGATGCGCGGGTCGTTGGGGAAGTGGGTTAGCCATTTGCCGCGATCAATACCGCCGACTTCAGCGTTGCTCGGGATCATCGGGTACTTGTCCCACAGGCTGTGCAGCTCACTGTCTGGCATGTACTCACTGCGCAGTTCCGGGGCGAGCCGTTGGTATTGGCCCAGGGGCAACAGATTGAAATCGCCCCCGATCAACCACGGCGTGCCGCGACTCTCGAATTTATCCAGCAGTTTGCCGGTCGCCTCTATCTGGCGCTGCAGCGTGTCGTCGTTCGGGGTGAAGGTGTCCAGGTGCGTATTGATCACTGCCAGTTGTCCGCCATCGCGCAGTGGCAGGTAGCTCACGAGCAGGGCGCGTTTGGGTTGGAACTGGCGATGGATCAGGTTGGTCGAGGGTTGCGGTAGCTGGATGCGTTCTGTGTGTTCGATTTCGTAGCGGCTCAAGGTGGCCAGTTTCATCCCGACGCTGCCAAAGATATGCGGGCTCGGAATGAAGTCGGCCTTCCAGTAAAACGCCTCCGAACTGCAGGGGTACAGGTCACTGAGCCGTTCTTGCATTAACGCCAGCTGGTTGTCGTAGTCAGTGTTCTTGGCGCCGTCGTTCACTTCTTGCAGGAGGATGATGTCCGGCTGTTCATCACGGATCACCCGGACCACTTCATCGAGGTTATAGGCAGTGTCTTCCGGAGTAGGGCGATCATCCGGGCCGCTGCCGTCGGCCATGTCGTACCAGAACACATAACGCTTGCCGGCCAGGTACTGGATATTCCAGGTCATGACTTTCAGCGCCTGGCCGGGCACCAACACCGGTGCCGGGTTTTTACAGCTGGCCTGCAGCGACTCGCGCGCGGCGGGATGCCAGGTCAGGGTGTAGATCAGCAGGCACATCAAGCCAATCGCCAGCAGGCCAATCAAGGTGTAGCGCAATAAACGGGTCATCGGCTCAACTTAGAACGCAGGACGTTCAATGACTGAATCGCGTTGCAAGATGAGCCTGAGCATAGCCGAGGTGTCGCCAAAGGGGCAGAGGTCTGGCAGGTCAAACCTTTTCCGGAGCGTCCTCTATCAGCATGAACAAGCGGAACATCACGACGCTGGTAAATAACTGCAAAAAGCTGCTGACGCTGTCGATGATCAAGGAAACCGGCATGCTCAGCGGTTCTGGCAGGATGAACAGGCTGACCCCTTCAAGCACCGACAAGGGCACGTAGACGCACAGCACACAGGCAAGGATCCGCAGAAAATGGCCTTGGGTCATCTTGATGCTCTCGCGCATGGCCGTCAGTGGGGTCATCCCGCGCAAGACCAGCAGGTACTCGGAGAACACCAGTTTGACCATCACCCAGATGCCGGGAATGATGAACATCGACAGGCCGAACATGATCAGCAGCGTGCTCAAGGCCGAGAGCACGGCAAAGGTCGGCCACAGCCGCAACGCCATGGCCATCAAGTCGCGTTTACGCGGTTGTTCGCTGCGGGTGCGGGCGTCCAGGAACAGAATCAGCGCGCCGGTATACAGCGGGTAGAACAGCAGGCCCACGAGTAATTCGTAAGCAGGCGAGGCGTCAGCGGCCAGCGCATTGCTGAGCATTTGTTTACTCAAGGCCTCGACCACCACCAGCGGCAGGCACAGCATCAGGATGCTGCTCAGGTTGCGCCGGAAAAAGTACAGCGAGTC
The DNA here is from genome assembly GCF_900095225.1 of Pseudomonas sp. UMAB-08. Lineage (GTDB taxonomy): Bacteria > Pseudomonadota > Gammaproteobacteria > Pseudomonadales > Pseudomonadaceae > Aquipseudomonas. Next base: position 88,810 of record NZ_LT607421.1, on the reverse strand, counting down.
TTGTAGAACGGTCAGCGGATTCATTGATCGGATCGCAAGGCAAAAAGCGGTGCCACACTTTAGCGTATGGCCGGGGACGGGCCAACCGCGCACTTTACCCGGAGACTTGTCCACGGGTGAGGCAACATTTTGAAACCTCTATTGAAACGGCGTGGATCAACCCCATTACCTTGAATACGTCCGGTCAATCTGACTGGGCGATGTTTTTTAACGGCAATCTAACGAGGTCGCCATGAACAGCGAAGAACAAACCCTGATCGATGGCCTGTTCTCGAAAGTGAGGCAAGCCGAAGCGGATTCAGCCCCCCGGGATGCCCAGGCTGAAGCACGGATCAAGGAGCATCTGAACCAGCAGCCAGCCGCCCCGTACTACATGGCGCAGGCGATCCTGGTGCAAGAAGCAGCGATCAAACAACTCGATGAGCACGGCAAACAGCTCGCCGAGCAGGTCAAGCAACTGCAGGCCCAACTGCAACAAGCGCAGGCCCAAGCTGCAGCGGCAGCTCCGGCGCCAAGTGGCGGCGGTTTCCTGTCGAGCATCTTTGGTGGCTCGCGCGACGCTCAGCCACAATCGTTCTCGCAGCCTCGTCCGGCAGCCGCGCAGCCTTCTTCCGGTGGCTGGCGCGAACCGGCACCTTCGGCAAGCCCGCCACCTTATAACGCCCCACAAGGCAATTACGCGGCCCCGCCTCAAGGCCAGTTTCAACCGCAAGCACCTGCCGCGCCTATGGGCAGTGGATTTCTCGGCGGCGCATTGAAGACGGCAGCCGGTGTGGCCGGTGGCGTGATGTTGGCACAAGGCATCAGTAGCCTGTTCCATCACAACCAGCAACCGCAGGAAGTGGTCGAGGTGATCAAGGAAGAGCCAACCCAGGCCAGTGACAACAGCAGCAATAATGACTGGGGTAACGACAATCAGCGCGTGACCGACAACAACGGCTATGGCAACGACCAGGGTGGTTTCGCCGATACCGACTACGGCAATGATGACGGCGGTTCGTTTTCCGACGATGACGATTCCTTCGTCTGATTAAAGTGCGCCTACAGGGGTAACACCCTTTCTCTTCAAATATCCCCCAAGCTGGCATACTGAGCACCGACCCAATTCCCGGGTCGTTGCTGCCAGCTTGCGCACGCCTGCGCCATGAGGATTTCCGGTGAAGAAAATCGCGGTGTTCGCCGATGTACAGAACCTCTATTACACCGTGCGCCAGGCTTATGGTTGCCACTTCAACTACGCTGCCCTGTGGGCCGATATCAGCCAGCGCGGGCAGATTGTCGAGGCGTATGCCTACGCCATCGATCGTGGTGACAGCAAACAACAGCAGTTCCAGCAAATTCTGCGCAATCTCGGTTTTACCGTGAAACTCAAACCTTATATCCAGCGCAGCGATGGCTCGGCCAAGGGCGACTGGGACGTGGGGATCACCATCGATATCATGGACGCCGCACCGCATGTCGATGAGGTGGTGCTGGCTTCGGGTGATGGCGACTTCGATCTGCTGCTCGAGCGTATCATCAGCAAACACGGGGTCGAGGCCATCGCGTATGGCGTGCCAGGGTTGACCGCCAACTCACTGATTCGCGCGGCCAGCCGTTATGTACCGATCGAAGGCGCGCTGCTGCTGAAAAGCTGACTTTTTTGTATTTGAAATTTTTGACGGGTTGGATCGCGTTTGGAACGTATTGCAGTCATCGACTTTGAAACCACCGGCATTTCCCCCAACAACAGCTGCCGGGCCACCGAGATTGCCGTGGTGATCATGGAGCAGGGGCGCATTGTCGAGCGTTACCAGAGCCTGATGAATGCCGGGGTGCGTATCCCCGCGTTTATCGAAGGGCTGACCGGCATCAGCAACAGCATGCTGCGCACGGCGCCCTCGGCGACCCAGGTCATGAATGAAGTGGCGGATTTTGTCGGCACCACCCCGCTGGTGGCGCACAACGCCTCTTTCGACCAGAAATTCTGGGACTACGAACTGTCGCGCATTCAACGCAATCGCGAACAAAGCTTCGCCTGTTCGATGCTGTTGGCGCGCCGCTTGATGCCGGGCGCACCGAATCACAAGCTGGGCACCCTGACCACGTGGGCCAAGCTGCCGCACACGGGCAAGGCGCACAGGGCCATGGCCGATGCGGAGATGGCGGCCAATCTCACGGCGCACCTGGCCAATGAGTTGCGCCAGACCCACGGCATCGCCGGGGTGTCCCATCAGTTTCTGTGCACCTTGCAAAAAGTCCCCGCGGCTAAAATCAGCGAAGCCCTGAAGCGTCAGCGCGGTTTGTAAGCGTCGCCTTTCAGGCTTTCCCGTGACCGTCCAGATGACCCAGCGGCATGCGCCGCTCGATTGATGTCGACAGCACGATTGAGGTTTTGCTGAAGCCGAACTGTGCCACCCGGTTGATCAGGTTCTCCAATTCCGGCATCGAACCCACAGCCGCCTGCATGATCACGCACGGGTCGCCCGTGACGCGGTGGCATTGGGTCAGCTCGGGAATCCGCACCAGATCATCGTAAGTCTGCTGATTGCCATGGCTGGCCAGGCGCAACTCGATCACGCATTGAATCGGCAGGCCGACCTTGGCCATGTCCACCTTTGCCTCATAACCGGTAATCACCCCACTGGCTTCCAGCTTGGCCACGCGTTCGGCCACTGCGGGTGCTGACAGGTTGACCAGGCGCGCCAATTGCGCAAAAGAAGCGCGGCCGTTTTCGAGCAGTGCATCGAGCAATATTCGATCGTATTTATCCAGGTTCATCACGCACCTTTGGCCAGCTTTCGAAAGTACTGTTTATAAGCCAAACATCCGTTCTTTGAAAAGTATCAGGTGCGAACAAACAGGGTTTGCTGCTTATTTTTCCGCTGGCACTTTCATAAGATAAGTCATCATAAGAACTGACTTAAGAGCCTGGTATGTCGAACTCACGCCGCTTTCCATTGCTCCTGATTGGCGCTTTTTTTGCGCTGTATGTGATTTGGGGGTCGACCTACCTGGTGATTCGCATCGGCATCGAGTCCTGGCCACCGCTGATGATGGCTGGGGTGCGATTTCTGATTGCCGGTTGCCTGCTCTATGCCTTCATGCGCTTTCGCGGGACCCCGGCACCGACCTGGAAACAATGGAAGGCGGCGGGCATGATCGGCTTTTTGCTGCTCGCCTGCGGCAACGGCGGGATCACGGTGGCCGAGCATCTGGGCGTGACATCCAGTGTCGCGGCCCTGTCTGTCGCCGTTGTGCCCTTGTTCACGCTGCTGTTTGGTCTGTTATGGGGGCATCGCAACACCCGTCTGGAATGGGCCGGGATCTTCCTGGGCTTGATCGGAATCGGCCTGCTCAACATGGGTTCCAATCTGCAGTCCAGCCCGTATGGCGCGGCGCTGGTGATTTTCGCGGCAGCCTCCTGGGCGTTCGGTTCGGTCTGGAGCAAAAGCCTGCCATTGCCCGTCGGCCCCATCGCCAGCGGTGCGGAAATGATCGTCGCCGGTGTGGTGCTGTTGATCGGCAGCGCCTTGAGCGGTGAGCGTCTGCACGCAATGCCGAGCGCAGCAGGCTGGGGCGCCTTGGCGTATCTGGTGGTGTTTGGCTCAATCGTGGCGTTCAGCGCTTATATGTACCTGCTGAAAAACGTGCGCCCGGCGGCGGCGACCAGCTATGCGTACGTCAACCCGGCCGTGGCGGTGCTGCTGGGTATTGTGTTCGCGGGTGAGCACATTGGCGTCGAAGAGTGCCTGGCGATGGCAGTCATCATCAGCGCGGTGGTCCTGATCGGTTTGCCACAGTGGCGCAAGCAACCAGCCCTGGAACAACAGCCGGAACTAAAACAGGAACAGGCTGGATCGGTGCGGACAGGGTAAACTGCGCGCCTTGCGCTGAATTTCCCCTACGGTATCCCCATGACATTCGCCACTCTCGGCCTGATCGAACCCTTGTTGCGTGCCCTTGAGGCCCTCGGCTACCAGACTCCGACGCCTGTGCAGGCACAAGCGATTCCTCCGGTGCTGGCCGGTCGCGACTTGATGGCCGCCGCCCAGACCGGCACTGGCAAGACCGCCGGTTTCGCCTTGCCGCTGCTGCAACGCTTGACGATGGAAGGCCCGAAAGTGGCGGCCAACTCAGTGCGCGCACTGGTGTTGGTGCCGACCCGCGAACTGGCGGAGCAGGTTCATGAAAACATTGAGCAGTACAACGAAAACCTGCCGCTGAAAACTTACGCGGTGTACGGCGGCGTCAGCATCAATCCGCAGATGATGAAGCTGCGCAGCGGGGTCGATGTACTGGTGGCAACCCCAGGTCGCCTGCTGGATCTCTATCGGCAGAAAGCGCTGAAGTTTAATCAATTGCAAATCCTGGTTCTCGATGAAGCTGATCGCATGCTCGATCTCGGTTTCTCCGAAGAGCTGCGTGACATCTATGCTGCCTTGCCCAAGCGTCGTCAGACCTTGCTGTTCTCCGCGACCTTCTCCGACGCCATCCGCCAACTGGCCGGGCAGATGCTCGATGACCCACTGACCATCGAAGTCAGCCCGCGCAACGTCGCGGCGAGCTCGGTCAAGCAGTGGGTGGTGCCGGTAGATAAAAAGCGCAAGACCGAACTGTTTATCCATCTGCTGAAAAAGCAGCATTGGAGTCAGGTGCTGGTATTCGCCAAGACCCGTGTGGGTGTTGATCAACTGGTCGAGCGCTTGCAAGGGTTGGGCATCAACGCTGACGGTATTCATGGCGACAAACCGCAGGCAACCCGTCAGCGCGCGCTTGACCGTTTCAAGGCCCGCGAGGTCCAGATTCTGGTGGCCACCGACGTCGCTGCTCGCGGTCTGGACATCGACGACCTGCCGACCGTGATCAACTTCGACCTGCCGATTGTGGCCGAGGATTACATCCACCGGATCGGTCGTACCGGGCGTGCGGGTTTGACGGGCGAAGCGATTTCGTTTGTCTGCGCCGACGAAGTGGAACTGCTGTCTGCCATCGAAACCTTGACTCGCCAGACCCTGGAACGTCATGAAGAGCAGGATTTCGAGCCGGAGCATCGCGTGCCGACTACTGACGCCAGCGGCCAGATTCTGAAAAAGCCGAAGAAGCCGAAAAAACCCAAAGTGTCAGGCGGTGGCAAACGTAACCTGGGTAAATGGGTCGACAGTGGCGAAACCGCCGCCGACGTGCCGATGGTCAAGGCGGTGCGTAAAGTGCCGGTGTTCAATACCGGGCCGCGCAAGAAAAAGCCTTGATGCAGCAGTGCGCTTGCCCGCCATCGCGGGCAAGCGCGCGGCTACAGGGAGTTGCTGTGAAGCCATTCCAGCATGCCCAGCCCTGCCGCGCGGCCGCTGGCGAAGCACGCCGTCAGCAGGTAGCCGCCGGTGGGGGCTTCCCAGTCGAGCATTTCTCCGGCGCAGAACACTCCCGGTAGCTGTTTGAGCATCAAGTTTTCCGTCATCGCTTCGAACGGCACGCCGCCTGCGGTGCTGATGGCTTCATCCAGCGGTCGCGTTTTGACCAGTGTCAGCGGCAAGGCCTTCAGGGCCTTTGCCAGCAGCGCCGGGTCGGCGAACGACTCAACTGGCGCCAGTTCGCGCAATAACGCCGCCTTGACCCCATCAATCCCCAACTGACTGTGCAGGTGCTTGGACATCGAGCGCGAGCCGCGTGGTTTGGCCAGCGCTGCCTGGACGTTCCCGATCGACTTGCCCGGTAGAAGGTCGATGTCCACGGTTGCCGAGCCCTGCTGATTGATCTGCTCACGGATGTGCGCCGACAACGCATAAATCAGGCTGCCCTCGACGCCGGTCTCGGTCAGTACACATTCGCCCAGGCGAGGCGTTTGCCCTTGCAGGCCGATGGCGATGTTCTTCAGTGGGGCGCCTGCAAATTTGTTGCGCATCAGTTCGCTCCAGCCCGCCACCTCAAACCCGCAGTTGCTCGGTTGCAGGGCCGTCATGCCGATACCGCGTTGCTCCAGCCAGGGCAGCCAGGCGCCATCCGAACCGAGCCGCGCCCAACTGGCGCCGCCGAGTGCCAACAGCACCGCATCGGGTTTTATCGTTTGTTCGCTGTCGGCATGGGCAATGCGCAATGCACCCTCAACGTTCCAGCCCAGCCAGCGATGGCGGGTATGCAGGGTGACGCCCGATTCGCGCAGGCGCTTGAGCCAAGCGCGCAATAGCGGCGCTGCTTTCATGTCCGTGGGGAACACCCGGCCCGAACTGCCGACAAAGGTCTCGATGCCCAGTTCGTGAATCCAGTTGCGCAACGAATCGGCGCCAAAGCTGCGCAGTAACGGCGCGATGAAGGGCGCGCGTTCAGCGTAACGGGAGAGAAACGCCGGGTAGGGTTCGGAGTGAGTAATGTTCATCCCGCCAACGCCCGCCAGCAGGAATTTGCGACCTACCGAGGGCATGGCATCGTACAGGTCGACCTTGATCCCGGCCTGACTCAAGACCTCGGCCGCCATCAATCCCGCAGGGCCGCCGCCAATGATCGCGACTGAATGAGCAACAGCTGGAGGGACGTGGGTCATGGCGCACTGCGGGTCGGCGAAGTAAGCCGTGCATTCTACCGGAGGACAGGCGCTCTGTTCAGGGCTGTGCGCAGGATCAGCCTGTGGACAACTCTTGATCAAAAAACATACAGCTATCGCCAGGCCACGCGGAATAGGGCCTGGAGAGGCTTTCGCTCAGGTTATCCACAGGCAGTTCCACAGCCATTGTGGACAGTTAAGGCGGGGCGGCAGCGGTAAAGTCTCAGTTCAGTCCGGCAGACACCCAGACCTTTTGCGCGCTGTGGTGCAGTATCCCGTGCCGTCGCGCCAGCGCCTTGCGGTCCTTGCTGTAGCCACCGCCGATCACGCCCATCACCGGAATGTCCCGGTGCAGGCAATGGCGCAGCACGGCTTCATCGCGAGCCGCCACCCCTGCGTCGGTAAGTTGCAGATAACCCAGGGCATCGTCCTTGTGCACGTCGACCCCGGCGTCATACAGCACCAGGTCCGGCTGATAGAACGGCAGTAAGTAGTTCAACAGATCGTCGACCACTTTCAGGTAATCGTCATCGCCCATGCCCATGGGCAGGGGGATGTCCCAGTCACTTTCAGCCTTGCGTGCCGGGAAGTTCTTTTCGCAATGCAGGGAAACGGTGATCGCGTCGGGCGTGTTGGCGAGGATGCGCGCGGTGCCGTCGCCCTGATGCACGTCGCAATCGAAGATCAATACGCGCCCGACCCGACCGCTTTCCAGCAGATAGTGACTGATCACTGCCAGGTCGTTAAAAATGCAGAAGCCGGCGGGATGGTCATAGTGCGCATGGTGTGTGCCGCCCGCCAGATGGCAGGCCATGCCGTGTTGCAGCGCCTGTTCGGCCGCCAGCAGCGAGCCGCCCACCGCACGCACTGTGCGCTGTGCCAGGGCCTCGCTCCACGGCAGGCCAAGGCGGCGCTGGTCTTCGCGGGACAGGTCACCGCTCATGTAGCGCTGGATGTACGCCGGATCATGGGCCAACGCCAGAACATCGCTTGGGCAGACGTCCGGGCGCAACAGCTGGGCGTCAGTGGTCAGGCCGCTTTCGATCAGGTGGTCGCGCAGTAAACGGAATTTATCCATCGGAAAGCGATGCTCAGCCGGGAAATCCGGGCTGTAATCATCGTGGTAGATGAGCGGCAGGGGCATTTTGCTTCCGGTCAGCGGTCGAAGCTGAATGTTGCCAGCATTGTCCTTGCCCGCACAGCACCTTGATTGAGGGCTGCTGAGCGGTGTACTACTTTGGCAAGCCATTTACTGGACAGTTATAGGAGCAGCCCGATGGAGCGGATACTGGAACTCAACAGTGCCCGGTTGCTGATGCGGCAGTGGCGAGATGACGATTTGCCGGCGTTCGCGGCGATGTGTGCCGACCCGCACGTGATGCGTTATTTTCCAGCACCCATGAGCCGGCTGGAAAGCGCGGCCCAGATCGGACGAATGCGTGGGCATTTCGCCGAGCTGGGGTTTGGTCTGTGGGCATTGGAACGCCAGGACACGGGGGCTTTCATCGGTTTTACCGGGTTGGAAGTGGTGAGCTTCGATGCTCACTTCACACCGGCTGTCGAGATCAGCTGGCGTCTGGCGCGGGAACATTGGGGTTTGGGGTTTGCCAGTGAGGCGGCCTGGACCGCTCTGCGTTGCGGCTTCGAGCGCTTAGAACTGGATCAGATTGTGTCGTTCACTGCGCAGAACAATCTGGCGTCACAGAAAGTCATGCAGGCCATCGGCATGCAGCATGATCTTGCGGATGACTTCGAGCATCCGAAACTGGCTGACGGCGATCCGTTGAAGCCTCATGTGTTGTATCGAATCACTCGGCAACAATGGCTGCAAACCCTGAAGGGATGAGTAAGGCTGGCGCCGACAAATTCTGTATCATTTGGCCATTGGCCGCGCAGACCGGGACAACACCTTAGGGTTACCCTCTGTTTCTGCCTGAATACGTCGCCCGCCGCAGCCTTGAAGGCGCAGCATAGTTTTGTGAGAGGAGTCCCTGAATGAGCCAAGTGCTGGATGATCTGGTTGAACTGCTAACCCTGGAACCCATTGAGGAGAACCTCTTTCGTGGACGTAGCCAGGACCTTGGCTTTCGCCAGTTGTTCGGCGGGCAAGTGCTGGGCCAATCCCTGTCGGCAGCCAGTCAGACGGTCGAAGACGAGCGCCATGTGCATTCGCTGCACGGCTATTTCCTGCGTCCCGGCGACGTCGCCTTGCCTGTGGTGTATCAGGTCGACCGGGTGCGCGATGGCGGCAGCTTCAGCACCCGTCGGGTCACGGCGATCCAGAAGGGGCAGCCGATCTTCACGTGCAGCGCATCGTTCCAGTACGACGAAGAGGGTTATGAGCACCAGTCCACGATGCCGGACGTCGTCGGGCCAGAAAACCTGCCCTCGGAACTTGAGTTGACCCGGCAGCGCGCGCACCTGCTCTCGGATCACATGCGTGAAAAACTGCTGTGCCCGAAGCCGATCGAGTTCCGCCCGGTAACTGACATTGATCCTTACAACCCGCTGCCGACAGAGCCGATCAAATACGTTTGGTTTCGCGCCGACGGCACGCTGCCGGATGTGCCGGCACTGCATAAGTACCTGTTGGCATACGCCTCGGATTTCAATCTGCTGACGACGTCGTTGCAGCCTCACGGCAAGTCGGTCTGGCAGAAAGACATGCAGGTCGCCAGCCTTGATCACTCCCTTTGGTTTCACGCAGATCTGCGCGCCGATGACTGGTTGCTGTACGTGATGGACAGCCCGTGGGCCGGCAATTCTCGTGGTTTCTCGCGAGGCAGCGTGTATACCCGCGCAGGCAAGTTAGTGGCCTCTGTCACCCAGGAAGGCTTGATCCGTCATCGTAAGGATTGGGTGTGAGTCTGGCGCAGGTTCGGCATTGGGTGTTCGACATGGATGGCACCCTGACCTTGGCCGTGCATGATTTTCCCGCGATCAAGCGTGCCCTGGATATTCCGCAACAGGATGACATCCTCAGTCATCTGGCCGCGCTGCCGCCCGATATTTCAGCGGCCAAGCATGCCTGGCTGCTGGAGCACGAGCGTGAGCTGGCCCTGGCTTCGCAGCCTGCGGCGGGTGCGGTCGAACTGGTGCGTGAGTTGGCGGCGCGTGGATATCGGCTGGGCATCCTCACTCGCAATGCCCGCGAGTTGGCGCACGTAACGCTCGGCGCGATTGGCCTGGCGGATTGTTTTGCCGTCGATGACGTTCTCGGTCGCGACGAAGCGCCGCCAAAACCTGATCCCGGAGGGCTGCTGAAACTGGCTCAGGCGTGGAATGTAGACCCCTCACAGATGGTGATGGTCGGCGACTACCGCTTCGACCTCGACTGTGGTCGTGCGGCAGGCACCCATACCGTATTGGTCAACCTGCCCGAAAATCCATGGCCGGAACTGACTGACTGGTACGCCAGCGATTGCTTTGCATTGCGCGAGATGCTGGCGCTTTAAGCCAGCATCTATCAAACAACTCATAACCATTTGAAATAGAACATTATTTGTAGGAGCTGACTTGTCTGCGAATCGGCTGCGCAGCAGTCGCGCATTTGGCGTGATGAACTCAGCTGCTACGCCCTCCGAGCAGAATCGGGCCTGTTGAGTCGTTTACTCCGGCCTGAACAATGCGGCTTGCCCTTCAGGTGAGGTGAAGATCGCATCGCCGTCATGCCCGACGCCAGGCACTTCAATCAACCGCTGGTTCAGCCCTTCAGGGTGGCGCTGTTGCAGATAGTTGAAGAAGTTGTGACCACGAATCAGGCGGTAGGCGCCCTGAGCTTCGGCGGCGCAGGTTCTATCCAGTGCCGGGTGATCGATGTCGGTATCGAGCTGACCCAGCAGGTAAGTGACGTCACGCTTCACATAATTCTGTTCGATCTGCTCGACGGTTTGCTTGCCAGCGTAAGGCGGCAACTTGTTCATCCCGTATTTCCAGGTATCGAACCCCGGGCAAGACGCCTTGTCCACCGGTCCGGGCCGCTGTGCATCGAAATACGCGTATGACGACGGGTTGGCGACCACGTAACGCAGGGTGACTCCGGCTTTCTCCAGTGCCACACCGCCCTTGCCAATCAACACGTAGCGCTGAACCACCTGCGCACCGCCCGAATGCCCGGCGACAATCACTTCGCGCAACGCAGGGAACAGTTTGCGATCGCTCAGCTTCGCCAGAATCTCGTCGATGACCGTAAAGGAGCTCACCGGCACCGGCCCGATAGCCGCGTCACCCTCCATCCAGTCGTCTTTGTGCCAGCGCAGTATCGAATCCGGCAGTTGGTGTTTGACGATGTCTTTCCGATCCAGGAACTGCGGAGCGATCAGCAGGGTAGTGCTGCGATACCCGGACCGATAGGCCGCTCGTTCGGCGCTACGCAGGTAGGTTTGCGCGTTGCGCAAGCGACCGTGAATGACGATCACGGCGCGTCGGGTGTTGGGCTGCGGCGTTTTCCAGTCTTTGCTCAGGCCGACAGTCGCCAGACCGCCATTGATGGCCAGCCGCTGGGGGCTGAGGGCTTTCACCGCAGTATCCGCTGCATTCGCCGTAAGGCTCAGGAGGGTGCTCAACAACAAGACCAATAGCGGTTTTATCATGTGATTAGAGGCTCTTTGCGGCGAAAGTGTCGCACTGATTGAGTTGGCCCTGAGCGAAACCTGTCTTGAACCAGCGCACGCGCTGTGCAGAGGTGCCGTGAGTAAACGAATCGGGTACCACGCGGCCTTGACCCTGCTGTTGCAAGCGATCATCGCCAATAGCGTTTGCTGCATTCAGAGCTTCTTCAATATCACCCGGCTCCAGCCAATTCAAACGCTTTTGTGCGTTATAGGCCCACACCCCGGCCAGACAATCGGCCTGCAGCTCCTGGCGCACCAGTAAACCGTTGTTGCCTTCCATGCGTTGACCCCGTTGGCGGGCGGCCTGAACCTTGGCTGAGACCCCCAGCAGGGTTTGTACATGATGGCCTACTTCGTGGGCAATGACGTAGGCTTGAGCAAAATCACCGGCTGCGGAAAAGCGTTGGGACATTTCGCGGAAGAAGTCCATGTCCAGATAGACCTTTTGATCCGCCGGGCAATAGAACGGCCCGCTGGCCGATGAAGCGAAGCCACAGGCCGAGTTTATCTGACCGCGAAACAAAACCAGGGTCGGGTCTTTATATTGGCGGCCACCCTGCTGGAAGACCGAGCGCCACGTGTCCTCCGTATCACCCAGAATGGCCCGCACGAAGTCGGCCTGCTGATCATTGGCTGGCGGTGCTTTTCGGGTCTGGGGAGTGACGGCCGTCGAGGGTTGGCTCATCTGACCGGTAAGCTGGTTGAGGATCTGTATCGGGTCTTGCCCGGTCAGCAGCCCAAAGGCGACGACGATCACAATCCCGGCGATCCCCAGGCCTTTGCCTCCGCCAAAACGCATCCCACCACCGCCTCCTGCGTCATCACGTGCATCCTCCACGTTGTCGCTGCGTCTGCCTTTTTTCCATAGCATGTGGGAAGCCTCTGTTTACCCAGCGAGGAGTGTCGCTGTTGACGATGCCCCGCGCCAGTCCGTTCAGGGGCATCAACAGCGATTTGTTGCGGATGTAGAGACAGATTTCAGCCAATAGTTCGCAGGACAGTGGCGTTTTCAGGCTCTCGCGCAATGGCCCTCTGTCCTGTATTTATCGCCGAACCAACATCACCCCTGATTCCATATGGTGTGTATAGGGAAACTGGTCGAACAGTGCGCAGCGTTCGATGCGGTGGGTGTCGTGCAGTTGCGCGATGTTCGCCGCAAGGGTCTCCGGGTTGCAGGAGATATACAGGATGCGCTCGAAACGCCGGCTGAGTTCGCAGGTGTCCGGGTCCATGCCAGCGCGAGGCGGATCGACGAAGATGCTTCCAAATTCGTAGCTCTTCAGGTCGACGCCCCGCAAGCGGCGGAACGGGCGAACTTCATTCAATGCTTCGGTTAGCTCTTCGGCAGACAGGCGAACCAGGGTCACGTTGTCCACGCCGTTGTCGGCAAGGTTGCTCAGGGCGGCGTTGACCGAGGTCTTGCTGATCTCGGTCGCCAGTACTTTACGCACCCGAGTCGCCAGGGGCAGGGTGAAGTTGCCGTTGCCGCAATACAGCTCCAGTAAGTCATCGTCGCGCTGGCCCAGGGCGTCGAATGCCCAGTTGAGCATCTTCTGATTCACCGCGCCGTTGGGTTGGGTGAAGGAGCCTTCCGGTTGCCGATAGCTGAAGGTGCGCCCGGCTACCTCAAGCTCTTCAATCGCATAGTCCCGACCGATGACAATGCGCTGGCCCTTCGAGCGGCCGATCACGCAAACATTAAGGTCGGCGGCGAGCTGTTCCGCAACCGCCTGCCAAACGTCATCCAGTGGCCGGTGATAGCAGAGGGTGATGATCGCATCGTCTGCCAGCGTGGTCAGGAAATCCACCTGGAACAGCTTGAAGTTCAAGGTCGCGCTGGCTTCCCATCGTTCACGCAGCAGCGGCATCAAGTCATTGATGCGCTGGCTGGCGATAGGGAAGTCGTCGACCAGAATCGGCGTGTGGTTGTTGCCGGGGACAAACATCGCATAGAAGCGCTGCTGATTCTCGCGCCACAAGCGGAACTCGGCGCGCAGGCGATAGTGCTCGCGCGGCGAGTCGAATACCTGCGGCTCGGGCGCATCGAACGGCGCCAGCAATTCACGCAAGCGCGTGGTTTTTTCTGCGAGCTGATGGCTATAGCTCGTAGGGTCGAAAGGGACACTCATGCGTTAAACCAACCCAACTTGATCACGAACAGGATGGACAGAATCACCAGCGCCGAATTCAGTTCGTGCCGGCGCCCGGACAACAGCTTGATAGCCGTCCAGGAGATAAAACCAAAGGCGATGCCGTTGGCGATGGAGTAGGTGAACGGCATCGCCAGGGCGGTAATCACCACCGGCGCGGCAACAGTGATGTCGTCCCAGTCGATTTCAGCCAGGCCCGACATCATCAACACCGCAACAAACAACAGGGCGGGTGCCGTGGCGAACGCCGGAACGCTACCGGCCAGCGGTGCGAAGAACAACGCCAGCAGAAACAGGATCCCGACCACCACGGCAGTCAGGCCGGTACGTCCGCCCGCGCTCACGCCGGCTGCCGATTCGATGTAACTGGTGGTGGTCGAGGTGCCCAGCAGTGAACCGGCCATGGCGGCGGTGCTGTCGGCGATCAGGGCGCGGCCCATTTTCGGCATGTAACCGTCCTTGCCCATCAGGCCAGCACGTTTTGCTACGCCGATCAGGGTGCCGGAGTTGTCGAACAGGTCGACGAACAGGAAGGCGAAGATCACGCTGAACAGACCGATATCCAGTGCGCCCCGGATGTCCAGTTGCAAGAAGGTCGGTGCCAGCGACGGCGGCATCGACATCACGCCGCCGAACGGGGAGAAACCGAGCACGATGGAAACGATGGTCACGGCCAGAATGCCGATCAACACCGCGCCACGCACGCGCAAGGCTTCCAGCGCGACGATCAGGAAAAAGCCCAGGGTGGCGAGGATTGGCGCCGGTTGTTTCAGATCACCCAAGCCCACCATGGTGGCGGGGTTGCCGACCACGATACCGGCGTTGTGCAGGGCGATCAGCGCCAGGAACAAACCGATACCGGCCGCAATCGCCGAGCGCAGCGCCAACGGAATGCTATTGATGATCCATTCACGAATCTTGAAGATCGACAGCAGGAAAAACATCACCGCCGAGATGAACACCGCACCCAGCGCCACTTGCCAGGTGTGGCCCATGTGCAGGACCACGGTGTAGGTAAAGAAGGCGTTGAGGCCCATGCCCGGCGCCAGCGCAATCGGGTAGTTGGCGATCAGGCCCATCACGGCCGAACCGATGGCAGCTGCCAGACAGGTGGCGACAAACACCGCACCCTTGTCCATACCGGTTTCGCCGAGAATGCTCGGGTTGACGAACAGGATGTAGGCCATGGCGAGGAAGGTGGTAACGCCCGCAAGAATCTCGGTGCGCACATTGGTGTTGTGTGCTTTGAGTTGAAACAGCCTTTCCAGCATGCCTGGCTCCCCGTGACGCGTCCTGCGCCTTGAATGAATCGACTAAAGCAGCAAAGCACAGACTGTGCCACTGGCCTGTACATTTTCTGTAGGTCGGAAAAAGCCGCGCATCATAACAGCAGCGTGTGTGGATGGGGGCTAGCAGATGCTTAGGGGAAAAGCTGCCGGGCCATAAAAGCTGACTAGACTCAACGCATCACTGCCAAGGATTCGTTTATGACGTTAAGAGCCCTGATCACCGTTGCCGACGGCATCGACGACCTGCAAAGCGTGACCCTGATCGATGTGCTGCGCCGCGCCGAGATTGAAGTGCTGGTCGCCAGCGTCGAGTCCCGACGCATGTTAACGGGCGCGCGTGGTACGCGGTTGACCGCTGATGCGATGCTGGTCGATGTGCTGGCGCAAAGCTTCGACCTGATCGTCTTGCCCGGTGGCATGCCCGGCGCACAGCATCTGGCCGATCATCAGCCGTTGGCCCAGCGAGTGAATGAACAGGTGAAGGCGGGGCGGTTTTACGCCGCCATCGGTGAAGCGCCTGCTGTGGCACTGCAAGTGTACGGCGTGCTCAAACAACGGCGCATGACCTGCCATCCGGGATTCAGTGATCGGTTGTCGGGGTGTACCTACGTCGATCAACCGGTGGTGGTCGATGGCAACTGCATCACCGCGCAAGGTTCTGGTGCAGCGTTGGAGTTTGCGTTGGCGCTGGTGGAGCAGTTGTGCGGTAAAGGTAAACGGACGGCCATGGCTAAGTTGCTGCTTATCTAATGTCGCCTGTCGTGTAAGGCAGCGCCCTCTATCAGGCCGGCTGTTTCTCTTGCTCTACCACCAGATCGCGCATTCGGTCGCGCTTGGCCAGGCTGGGGAAGAGTTTGATCCAGATTCCGGTGACGGCGAGTGTGCCGATGCCGCCGAGCACCACGGCAGGTACAGTCCCCATCCAATGCGCGGTGAGGCCGGATTCGAATTCACCGAGCTGGTTGGATGCACCGATGAACAAGCCGTTCACCGCGCTGACCCGGCCGCGCATTTCGTCCGGTGTCTCGAGCTGCACGAACGAGGCGCGAATCACCATGCTGATCATGTCCGCCGCGCCGAGTACGACCAGCACCGCCAGGGAAAACCAGAACGAAGTCGACAGGCCGAAGGCAATGGTGGCGACGCCGAAGATGCCCACGGCAGTGAACATCACCCGTCCTACGTTGCGCTCGACCGAGAAGCGCGCCAGCCACAACGACATCAGCAGCGCACCCACTGCGGGAGCCGACCGCAGCAGACCCAGCCCCCAGGGACCGGTCAGTAAAATGTCTTTGGCGAATACCGGCAGCAACGCCGTGGCGCCCCCGAGCAATACGGCGAACAGGTCCAGCGAAATCGCGCCGAGGATGTCCGGGCGGCTGCGAATATAACGAATCCCGGCCAGCAGCGAGTCCAGCGTGGCCTTGGCTTTGTTCAATGGCGTCTGCCGCGCAGGCAGATTGAGCATCAGCGCGCAGGCAATGACATACAGCAGCACCGTCGGGCCGTAGACCCAGGTGCTGCCGAACGCAAACAGAAAGCCGCCCAGCGCGGGCGCGACAATGGTTGCCGACTGCTGAGCGGACTGCGACGCCGCCACCGCCCTTGGAAACAGCGAGTTGGGCACGATGGAAGGCAAAAGCGCCTGAGTGGTCGGCATTTCGAAAGAGCGGGCGGCACCGAGCAAAAACGAAAGGATGAAGATCATTTCCGGGGTGACGCTGTTGGTGGTGCTGCCGATCACCAGTGCCAGGGCGATCAAGGCCTGGGCCGCCTGGCAGATCGCGGAGACCTTGCGTCGGTCATAACGGTCAGCCACATGCCCGGTGTGCAGCATGAAAATCACCCGGGGGATGAACTGGACCAGGC
The DNA here is from genome assembly GCF_900095225.1 of Pseudomonas sp. UMAB-08. Taxonomy (GTDB): domain Bacteria; phylum Pseudomonadota; class Gammaproteobacteria; order Pseudomonadales; family Pseudomonadaceae; genus Aquipseudomonas. Next base: position 72,372 of record NZ_LT607421.1, on the reverse strand, counting down.
CCACCAGGCCCAGATCCAAAACGTTGCCGGTCAGTTGATAGAGGTTCCAGCCGATGGCCACGGTCAACATCTGAAAGCCGCTGGCGGTGATGATTCGCGCAAACCAGAAAGCCAGAAAGGGTCGATGATGACGCAGCAACACAGGTGCTTGATCAGGCATTGGAAAGGCGGCCTCGGCGGTGAATGCGAGAGATTATCACGTGCTTTGTAACATTTGTTTGCCACTATGGGCGCACCGCAATCCGGTTTTGCGAAGGTGAGGCAACTCGCCACGCGACAATCGACCACACAGTTCACCCTGCAAAACAGGGCTACTCTTTGATCGCTGGTTGATCTGCGTCAATGCATTTTCTGGCTTTGCATGCTGATCGGCTGCACGAATCCCCGCGTTGCGAAACAAAACAGAACAATTTCAACCCGCAGCACTCCATATCCATGGGGGCAGTCGCTGCTGACCTCGGGTCAGTAGCCTGTACCACCTGATTAGAGGAAGTCCTATGTTCGGTTTAGAGGCACTCGATCTCGCCCGAATTCAGTTCGCATTCACCATCTCATTCCACATCCTGTTTCCTGCCATCACCATCGGTCTGGCAAGTTACCTGGCGGTGCTTGAGGGGTTGTGGCTGAAAACGCAGAACGATGTGTACCGTGACCTGTACCACTTCTGGTCCAAGGTGTTTGCCGTCAACTTCGGCATGGGCGTGGTCTCCGGGTTAGTCATGGCCTATCAGTTCGGCACCAACTGGAGCCGGTTCTCCGACTTCGCCGGGTCGATCACCGGGCCGCTGCTGACCTATGAAGTGCTCACCGCATTCTTCCTGGAAGCAGGCTTCCTCGGGGTGATGTTGTTCGGCTGGAACAAGGTCGGGCGCAACCTGCACTTCTTTGCCACGGTCATGGTCGCCATCGGCACGCTGATCTCGACGTTCTGGATTCTCGCGTCCAACAGCTGGATGCAGACCCCGCAGGGCTTTGAAATCGTCGACGGTCGATTGATTCCGGTGGACTGGGTGGCGGTGATTTTCAACCCGTCGTTCCCCTACCGTCTGGCACACATGGCCACGGCGGCATTCGTGGCGACGGCGTTCTTCGTGGGTTCCTCGGCGGCCTGGCATTTATTGCGCGGGCGCGACACACCGCAAATTCGCACCATGCTCTCCATGGCGATGTGGATGGCCTTGCTGGTGGCGCCTGTTCAGGCAGTGATCGGCGACTTCCATGGCCTCAATACGCTCAAGTACCAGCCGGCTAAAATCGCCGCAATTGAAGGTCACTGGGAAAATGTCGGCAATGAGCCGACCCCGCTGATCCTGTTCGGCTGGCCGGACATGAAGGCTGAAAAAACCCGCTTCGCCGTGGAAGTCCCCTACCTGGGCAGCTTGATCCTGACCCACACGCTGACCGAGCAAGTGCCTGCGTTGAAGGACTTCAAACCTGAAGACCGGCCTAACTCGACCATCGTGTTCTGGTCGTTCCGGGTCATGGTCGGGCTGGGCTTCCTGATGATCTTTACCGGTTTGTGGAGCCTGTGGCTGCGCATGCGCGGCAAGCTTTATCACTCGCGGGCGTTCCTGTACCTGGCCTTGTGGATGGGCCCGTCGGGTCTGATTGCAATGTTGGCGGGCTGGTTCACCACTGAAATCGGGCGTCAACCGTGGGTCGTCTACGGCCTGATGCGCACCGCCGATGCGTCGTCCGGGCACAGTTTCGGGCAGATGAGCCTGACCCTGGGGTTGTTCGTGGTGGTCTACTTCACGCTGTTCGGCGTCGGTCTGGGCTACATGATGCGCCTGGTGCGCAAAGGCCCGGTGAGCAACGAAGGCAAGGAGCAGAACCCCGGAGGTCCGGGCCAGCAACGCACGCCTGCACGTCCACTCTCGGCTGCCGAAGACGGCTCCGACGGTGACGACACTCACAGCCTGAGCAAGGGGAATTGAGTCATGGGTATTGATCTTCCGCTTATCTGGGCTGTGATCATCATCTTCGGGATCATGATGTATGTGGTCATGGACGGCTTCGACCTGGGGATCGGGATTCTTTTCCCCTTCATCAAGGACGATTCCGAGCGCGATGTGATGATGAACACCGTGGCCCCCGTGTGGGACGGTAACGAAACCTGGCTGGTCTTGGGGGGCGCAGCATTGTTTGGTGCCTTCCCGCTGGCCTATTCGGTGGTGTTGTCGGCGCTGTACCTGCCGCTGATCCTGATGCTGATCGGTTTGATCTTTCGCGGGGTCGCCTTCGAGTTCCGCTTCAAGGCCAAAGATGACAAGCGTCACTTGTGGGACAAAGCGTTTATCGGCGGCTCGCTGACCGCGACGTTCTTCCAGGGCGTAGCGCTGGGGGCGTTCATCGATGGTATTCCGGTGGTCAATCGCCAGTTCGCCGGGGGGTCACTGGACTGGCTGACGCCGTTCACGATGTTCTGTGGCGTGGCCCTGATCGTCGCTTATGCGCTACTGGGCTGCACCTGGCTGATCATGAAAACCGAAGGCAAGCTGCAAAAACAGATGCACGATCTGGCTCGGCCGTTGGCCCTGGTGGTGTTGGCGGTGACCGCTATCGTCAGCATCTGGACGCCGCTGACCCATCCTGAAATCGCCACCCGCTGGTTCAGCCTGCCGAACCTGTTCTGGTTCCTGCCGGTGCCGATTCTGGTACTGGTGACGATGTACGGTCTGCTGCGTGCCGTGGCACGCAATGCTCACTACACGCCGTTTTTGTTGACGCTGGTATTGATCTTCCTCGGCTACAGCGGGTTGGGTATCAGCCTGTGGCCGCACATCGTGCCGCCGTCGATCACTATCTGGGAGGCCGCCGCGCCGCCGCAAAGCCAGGGCTTCATGCTGGTGGGTACGCTGTTCATCATCCCGTTCATCCTGGGCTACACCTTCTGGAGCTACTACGTGTTCCGTGGCAAGGTCACCCACGAAGACGGCTATCACTAGTGAGGAGGGGATGACGATGTCTGCTGAAGAATCTTCCCATGAGCCGGACCCGGCGCTGAAAAAGCCGGTCTGGCAGCGCGTAGCCTGGCTGGTTGCGATCTACGCCGGCAGCGTGATGGCGTTGGGGATAGTCGCTTACGGTATGCGGTTGTTCATGAACGCGGCAGGGCTGACTACGCACTGAGGGCTCGCGCAAGCTCCTTGCAGGAGCGCGCTTGCAACTACGCGTCCCGCCGCGGTTTGCCTGAGGCACCGCCATCGCGGCGGTGCCTTCATTTACGTGCTTTAAGCACCACGAACTTCGGGGTTGTGGCGACTTGCTCCACGCCGCGAAACAGTCGCGCCAGTTTGCTGTGGTAGCCCAAATGGCGGTTACCGACGATGTACAGTGCGCCGCCGACCACCAACGCATCACGCGCTTGCTGGAACATACGCCAGGCGAGGAAATCGCCGACCACCTGTTGCTGATGGAAAGGCGGATTGCACAGCACCACGTCCAGCGAGTCAGCTTCCTGACCGGCCAACCCGTCGCCAGCCCGCACAATAACCTCGCGCTCACCCAATGCGGTCCGCCAGTTTTCAGTGGCTGACTGCACGGCCATGAACGACTCATCCACCAGCGTGTAGTGCGCTTGCGGATTGGCCAGTGCACTGGCAATGGCCAGCACTCCGTTGCCGCAGCCCAGGTCTGCTACACGTGCCGAACCGAGGTTTTTCGGCAGGTGCGGTAGAAACGCCCGGGTGCCGATATCCAGCCCTTCGCGACAGAACACGTTGGCGTGGTTCACCAGTTCGATGACCGGGTCTTCGAGTGTGTAGCGGGTCGGGTAGGGTGAGGGCTGCACGCTTTTGATGTGCGGGGTGGCAAACAGCAAGCGCGCTTTTTTCACCGCCAATGACGCCTGCACCGGCCCGATGTATTGCTCCAGCAAATCACCCGCAGCGCGCGGCAGATGTTTGATCATCGCCGCCGCAATCACCTGCGCACCCGGTGCCAGTTGGCCCTGTAAGCGAATCAGTTGTTCTTCAAGCAAGGCCAGAGTCTTCGGGACACGGATCAGTACCCAATCGAACGGTCCGGTGAACATGTCACTGGCCGGGATCATTGGCACTGCATCAAAGGCCTGGCCGTTGCGCACCAGGTTTTTCTCCAGTGCTTGCGCGGCGAGAAAGGAGTCGCTGCTACTGACCACGTTCGCGTGGCTGGCCAGGCTGGCTGCCAGCGCGCCAAAGCTGTCGTTGAGCACCAGCACGCGGCTGTCAGGAGTCAGGCCCTGCTCCGCCACATGACTGAGCAGGTATTCATCGGCTGCGTCGAACGCCTGCAACGGCTCGTTCTGTTGGTCAGGCTGGCGGATGAGATCGAGCTGAGCGAAAGGGCTGTTAAGCAGGGGCATGGGCAGGGGAACTCTGTTTTCGGAGACTATTGCGCACGTCTCTGATGGCATGACGCGCGCAGAAGCCGTCGATTTTACGTGCTTTTGCACCCGGACACCTGCTGGATTTCCGAGTGGCTATAAAAACACTCAGAGTATGCCGCTCAAGGCGGCCTGCACCACTGCCGAGGTTTTGTTGGTCGCGCCCATTTTTTTAATCGCGTTGGCGATATGAAAATTGATCGTGCGTGTTTTCAACTTGAGGATGGTGCTGATGTCATCGGCGGTTTTGCCTTTGGCAGACCATTTGAGGACTTCAGTTTCCCTGATCGACAGTGGGGGGCTGATGGAAGGCGGGGTTTTGGTTGATAACCGTTCTGTCATGAAGGTGCGCAGCAGGTTACACAGCCATAACGTTTGTTCGACTTTTTCGTAGCACTCTGTGGATGAAGTCGTTTCGTGATTACGTGTCTGTGTCAGTCTTTTTTTGACGCCACGAAGGTCCTGAATAGAGTGGACTCCGCTCTGTCTCAACCGAGAGGAAAAGGCATTTTCCCAAACGGATTCTTCCACGGTGGACATTAATGTCTCTAGTTGATCCGGGTTCAAGCTGTCCATTATTGAGCTTCCATACTCGATACATATGATTCCCAGTGTAGGGGGAATTTTCCTACAGTGTGAGGTAAGTAGGGCCGGCAAGTGATCGGGTGAATGGGTTGGCCGTTACACGCTATTCAAACGAACGATATTTTTTTGGTTCGTTTTTCCATAAAACCCTGCTTGTACGGGGGCGCGACCGAGGTTTTCGAAAAGAGGGTGAGACCTGTTAAGTCCAGATCAGAATGATTCAGCGTGGCGTTATACGTTTTTGTGTTTAGAGCATTTGTGTAGGGTCAACACGCTCTTTTCTTCTAAATGCCACTACAAACCGCCGGTGTTTATCGACGTTGCTTTGCGGGACACTGGACGCTCCTCTTTTTAATTGCAGGAGCCAGGAGCGCCCATGACTGCCAGCGCAGAGAAATACACCCACCAGACGCTGCTCAACGTTACGTCATTGACCCCGAATCTGTTCACCTTGCGTACCACCCGCGATCCGGGTTTTCGCTTTCGGGCGGGTCAGTTTGCACGTCTGGGCGTGACCAAGGCCGATGGCAGCATTGTCTGGCGGGCGTATTCGATGGTGTCGTCGCCCCACGATGAATTTCTCGAGTTCTTTTCCATCGTGGTACCGGACGGCGAGTTCACCAGCGAACTGAGCCGCCTGCGTGAAGGCGACACGCTGCTGATCGATCGTCAGGCATTCGGCTTCTTGACCCTGGACCGCTTCGTCGACGGGCGTGACCTGTGGATGTTATCCACAGGCACCGGCATTGCGCCGTTCCTGTCGATCCTGCAGGACTTCGAGGTGTGGGAAAAATTCGAGCGCATCATTCTGGTCTATAGCGTGCGTGAAGCCCGCGAGCTGGCCTATCAGCAACTGATCGCCGGACTCACCGAGCGCGACTATCTGGCCGACTACGCCGGCAAGTTACTGTTTTTGCCGACCGTCACCCGCGAGCATTACCCCGGAGCATTGGGTGGACGCATTACTCAGCTTATTGAAAGCGGCGAACTGGAACGGGCGGCCGGGCTGCAAATGACCCCCGAGCACTCGCGAGTCATGCTGTGTGGTAACCCGCAAATGATCGACGACACCCGCCAGATGCTCAAGCTGCGCGACCTGCAACTCAGCCTGAGCCGCCGTCCGGGGCAGGTGGCGGTGGAAAATTATTGGTAAGTGACCGTTCCCGCATGGCGTATGGGGAACGATCAGTGGCGCATCAACCCAGCCGGGTTGGATCGGCAATCACACTTTCCAGCGGTCTGCCGTTCTGTGCTTTCAACAAGTCACGGATCTCGCTCAACAGCACTTCTTCCGGGCTAGGAGCGGCCGGCAGCGTTGGCGCGACAGCCTCTTCGCGTTTGAGGCGATTGATGGCCTTGACGCCCATGAAGATGGCGAACGCCACGATCACAAAGTCGATAATCGACTGGATAAACTTGCCGTAAGACACGACCACGGCCTGCAGAGTGCCTTCTGCAGGTCGGAGAGTAACGGCCAGATCGCTGAAATCGACCCCGCCGATCAACAGCCCGATCGGTGGCATGACAACATCGCCGACGAACGACGAAACGATTTTTCCGAAGGCCGCGCCAATGATGATCCCGACCGCCATGTCGACCACGTTGCCTTTGACGGCGAATGCCTTGAACTCGCTCAGTACGCTCATAGGTTGTTCCTTGTTACAGATGAGTGGGTTAACGCAGTGTAATTCAGCTATACGCATCGCGCCCTGCGACTTGGCAATCGACCGAAAATTGCCCGATTAGTTTTACCAGGGTTTTCAGATGGACTCTGTATTCAGCTATCTATTTGAAAATAAACAAGTTTTGTGATGTGTTTCATCGGGTGACTTTTGCGAAAAAAAGCGCCGGTTGCTTTTAGGATTGAAGGGCGCAGTTGAATGCGCCTAAAAATCTTAATAAAAGGACGTTAAGCATGAACGCCACCCTCGCGCTGGGAATTGTTTCCCGCCGAAGACTTGTGAGCCTTTTGACGGTCAGCCTGCTTTCCGTTTCCGTTCAAGCCGCAAACCTGACCCGCGATAACGGGGCACTCGTCGGTGACAATCAAAACTCGCAAACCGCGGGCGAGCGCGGCCCGGTCTTGCTGCAAGACGTGCAGCTGATCCAGAAGCTTCAACGGTTCGATCGCGAGCGTATCCCGGAGCGTGTCGTGCATGCTCGCGGCACAGGGGCTTATGGTCAGTTCACGGTAACGGACGACCTGAGCAACTTGAGCAAAGCCCGAGTCTTCGCAGCCGGTGAAACGACCCCGGTGTTTGTGCGATTTTCCGCAGTGGTGCATGGCAATCACTCCCCCGAAACCTTGCGCGATCCGCGAGGTTTCGCGACCAAGTTCTATACCCGTGAAGGCAATTGGGATTTGGTAGGCAATAACTTTCCGACCTTCTTCATCCGCGATGCCATCAAGTTCCCGGACATGGTGCATGCGTTCAAGCCGGATCCGAGGACCAACCTTGACGACGACTCCCGTCGGTTTGATTTCTTCTCCCATGTCCCTGAGGCCACCCGCACGTTGACCGAGCTGTACTCCAATAGCGGCACGCCGGCCAGCTACCGTGAAATGGACGGTAACGGTGTGCATGCCTACAAACTGGTGAATGCCGAAGGTCAGGTTCACTACGTGAAATTTCAGTGGAAGAGTTTGCAGGGCATAAAAAACCTCAACTCGAAGCAGGTGGCTGAAGTGCAGGGCCGCGATTACAGCCACATGACCAACGACCTGGTGACCCATATCAATCAGGGTAACTTTCCGAAATGGGACCTGTATGTGCAGGTGCTCAAGCCTGAAGCGTTGGCAACGTTCGACTTTGACCCGCTGGATGCCACCAAAATCTGGCCAGACGTTCCTCAGCGTAAAGTCGGGCAGATGGTCTTGAACAAGAACCCGGGCAACGTCTTCCAGGAAACCGAGCAGGCCGCGATGGCGCCTTCCAATCTGGTGCCGGGCATCGAGCCATCCGAAGACCGCCTGCTGCAGGGACGGGTCTTCTCGTATTCCGACACGCAGTTGTACCGCCTGGGTGCAAACGCGCAGCAACTGCCAGTCAATGCGCCAAAAGTGCCGGTCAATAACGGTAATCAGGATGGCGCGATGAACGCAGGTCACAGCAGTTCGGGTGTCAATTATCAGCCAAGCCGCCTCAGCCCGCGTGAAGAGCAGGCGGATGCCCGTTACAGTCAGCTACCGTTGGCAGGTACAACCCAGCAAGCGAAAATCCAGCGTGAGCAGAACTTCAAGCAAGCGGGAGAGCTGTACCGTTCCTACAGCAAAAAAGAGCGGGCCGATCTGATTGAAAATTTCGGCGGCTCGTTGTCTTCCTCCGACGATGAAAGCAAACACATCATCCTTTCGTTCCTTTACAAGGCAGACCCGGAATATGGCACCGGCGTAACCAAGGTTGCGATGGGCGATCTCGTTCGGGTAAAAGCGCTAGCGAAAAAACTAACGGACTGATTCAGTCGGCAGCGTCGTGTCACTTCTGCCTCGGTGCAGGTTGGGTGGAAGTGATGCATGCAAAGGAATCCCATGAGCGTACTCATGTTCCACGCCGTCGCAGGCGCGCAAACCTGCGTTATGATTGCCCCCTTTTTAGACTGGGGTGGTTATGGCCAAGGCTAAGCGCATGTTCGGCTGTACCGAGTGCGGTGCGACTTTTCCAAAATGGGCGGGCCAGTGCGGCGAATGTGGCGCCTGGAACACCCTGGTCGAAACCCTCCTGGAACACGGTGCTGCCACCCCTCCGAGCGGTCGTTCTGGCTGGACCGGGCAGCAAGCGCAAATCAGGACCCTGGCTGAAGTCAGCGTCCAGGAGGTCCCCCGCTTCTCCACCAACTCCGCCGAGCTTGATCGTGTGCTGGGCGGCGGCCTGGTCGATGGGTCAGTGGTGCTGATCGGCGGCGACCCTGGCATCGGTAAATCCACCATTCTCTTGCAAACCCTGTGCGCCATCGCTGAGCGTATGCCCGCGCTTTACGTCACCGGCGAAGAGTCGCAGCAACAGGTCGCCATGCGCGCCCGACGTCTGGGTTTGCCTCAGGACAAACTGCGGGTCATGACCGAAACCTGCATCGAAACCATCATAGCCACGGCTCGCATCGAGCAGCCCAAAGTCATGGTGATCGACTCGATCCAGACCATCTTCACCGAACAACTGCAATCGGCACCGGGCGGCGTGTCGCAAGTGCGCGAGAGCGCGGCGCTGCTGGTGCGGTACGCGAAACAGAGCGGTACGGCGATTTTCCTGGTTGGGCATGTCACTAAAGAAGGCTCACTGGCCGGTCCTCGCGTGCTCGAGCACATGGTCGACACCGTGCTGTATTTCGAAGGCGAATCAGACGGGCGTTTGCGTCTGTTGCGCGCGGTGAAAAACCGCTTCGGCGCGGTCAACGAACTGGGCGTGTTCGGCATGACTGACAAGGGCTTGAAAGAAGTCTCCAACCCTTCGGCGATTTTTCTGACCCGCGCACAGGAAGAAGTGCCCGGCAGTGTCGTCATGGCGACATGGGAAGGTACCCGGCCAATGCTGGTGGAAGTTCAGGCGCTGGTCGACGACAGCCATCTGGCCAATCCGCGTCGTGTCACGCTCGGTCTGGATCAGAACCGTCTGGCCATGCTGCTGGCCGTCCTGCATCGCCACGGCGGGATTCCTACCCATGATCAGGACGTATTCCTCAACGTGGTCGGCGGCGTGAAAGTACTGGAAACCGCCTCTGACCTGGCCTTGATGGCCGCCGTCATGTCCAGCCTGCGCAACCGCCCGCTGCCTCACGACTTGCTGGTGTTTGGCGAAGTTGGCCTCTCCGGCGAAGTCCGTCCGGTGCCCAGCGGTCAGGAACGGTTGAAAGAAGCGGCCAAACACGGCTTCAAACGCGCCATCGTCCCCAAAGGCAACGCCCCCAAGGAAGCGCCGCCAGGGCTGCAGATCATTGCCGTGAGCCGTCTGGAACAGGCGCTGGATGCGTTGTTCGAATAGCCGGCTTTCTGTTTTGAAGGCCTCAGAACTTGACGTTGAACCCGGCGTACATCGCGCGAGGCGCCGCGGGGGTGGTTGTTTGGGGGTTTGATAGCCCAAGGGAGGGGATGTCGCCAACGGCGGCGAATCCACCGTAGGTCGCATATTGCCGATCAAGGGCGTTATCAAGTTTGGCGAACAGTTTGATGGTGTCAGTAAGCTGGTAGGCGCTGTGGACATTGAAAACCGTATACCCGCCCAACTTGGCATTTTTGTTTGAATCGTCGCCAACATAATACTGGCTGCTGTTGGCGATCACGTCCCCACCCAAGGTCCATGCAGACGTCATTTTATAGTCGCCGCCCAACTTGAACTGTAGGGGCGAAATGCCGGGGATCTTGTTGCCGGGGGTGACAAAAATAGTACCGTTTGCATCGGCATCAGGGTTGTTGGCCGACGTCAGGGTCAGCTTGGATTGGTAGGTTGCATCGACATAGGCCAGTGTTGTGTAGGCCGACCAGTCGGTGGTCCGGTACTGGAAGTAGGCATCGACACCCTGCCGACGGGTTTTGCCCGCATTCAGATAGTAGCCATAGCCCGGAACCAGACTGCTTGGCTGACTGACGATGTCATCAGTGTTGTTAGTGAGAAATGCGCCAAGCTTCCAGTCAATCATCGAGTCGGTGGCCACCGCGCTGTGCCCACGAAGACCCGCCTCGTATGTTCTTGAGACGACTTGCTTCAGGCTCGGGTCTGATACCAGAAAGCCTTCGAGCAGGCAGGGTTTCGCCGGATCTGCACAGCCAAGTTCAAGCGGCGTGGGGGCTCGGTTGGCTTCCGAGTAACCGCCGTAGACCGTCAGATCCGGGGTCAGCTTGTACGTGAGACCGGTGAGCGGGTTCAATCGCGCGTAGTGGTGGTTGCCGGTGAGCCCGGGGGAGGTCCCCAGCGAGTCGTTCAAGTTGATCTGGGCGATATTCAGCCGCGCGCCGACAGTGGCCGACAGACGATCTGTCACATCGAGCGTATCGGAAGCAAACAGCCCCTGATAAGTGTTCTTCGCTCTCAGCTTGACTGGCTGAATCAATCCGTCGGTTGTCTCGTAAGTGATTCCGGTACCCGCGACATAAGGGTCTATCGTCGTGTCCGATATCGTACCGAGTTCATTTTTTCCAGAAAACGACAGGCTGGAATAGTCGATGCTGCCGCCAGCCACGAAATGATTGTTCAGGTCGAGGAACACTCCATCATAAGTGGTCTGGAGAGAGCCGCCGACCGTGTTGGAGTTGACGTGAGTCCGGTCTATCGATCCGGCGATCCCTTGGTTCAATCCGGTGCCAGGCAGCAAGCTTGATGATAGATTCGCTCCGGTCGATGCGTTCTGCGTAATGGCAGTACCAAGGCACAACAGCGTTGAGTCCGCCTCGCATGCCGTCACATCAGAGGTGTTGCCATCGACATGTTCCTGGTCGAAATGACGCACATAGATATTGCTTTGCACCGCCCAGTTGTCGTTGATTGATACCTTGCCGTTAAGGGCTGCCATCAACATATTATTTTCTGTTGTCTGGGGAAACGTGTAGACGCTGGCGTATTTTCGGGACAACTCCTCAACGGGTGTTGGACCAATAACGCCAAGCGTATTCGCTGCACCCGAGAGGCTCAGATGGTACTCACTCTTGTCGTCTCGGTACCCAAGGTCGGTGTAGAACCGCTTGATGGTAGAAGAGGAGTGATCACGCCAGCCGTCTTCATGAACTTCTTCACCCGATGTATAGAAAGCCCAGTTGTCCTTCTGGGCACCGTATTGGAGGGAACTGCCGATTCGTCCAAATGATCCTCCCGAGACTTCCGCCTCTAATCCGTCATAAGTGAACCCATTCTTAAGTTGCAGGTTGATCGCCCCCCCTAGGGCATTAAGACCAAAGACCGGATTGCTGGTCCACACGTCGGCGCGGTCGATGGCCACCGTTGGCACCAGATCAAAATTCACGGTATCGCCAAACGCTTCGTTGACCCGGACGCCATTGAGATAAACGGCCAGTCCCTGCGGTGTTCCTTGCACGGGAGATGCACTGAAGCCACGCAAGTTGATGTCCTGGGAAAACGGGTTGCCCTGTACATCGGAGATCACCATGCCAGGCGTCTGTTGAGCCAGCGTATCCAGCACGGAAGTTGATTTATTGCGGTCGAAGTCGTCAGAAATCAGCGATTGAGTGTCTGTCGACACTTTGTCCCGATCGATTGCATCGCCGGCTACAGGGGAACTACCGATGACGTGAATCGGCGCAAGCTCCGTTTCTTGTGCGTGCACTGTCATCGATGCGCAAACGCAGACAGTGCAGAGAAGTGCATGCTTTAACATCGGGTACATGTCTGCCCTGTGTATTCATTTGCCCCGATTATCAATGCGCATGGCCCCAGGATTCGGGTGCAAGCATGATAGAGAAAGCGAGGGTTTATTGGTTGTTTAAAAGATATAACTCTGGCGCATAAATTGCTGTCAATGCCTCGTTGCAAAACCACGACCATTGAATACATGAACCCCTACTATCGTAGGTGCCGATGAGTGTATTTCTCTTAGGTGACTAATGGGCAATGTGACCCATATTGATTTCGCAAGGTGTTACATGCGGTGCCAGGGCTGTCTGGGTTCTTTTGAGCAAGCTCCAGCGAGCACGCGCCGCGATGGGAGCGCTGATGAAAGAGTAAGTTGTTCCAGAAACAGCATGCGAGAGTCTTATGCGATGAAATTTTCAGATACAATTATTGGTTGGGTTTTGGCCGGCGATGATGGCTCTCGGAGTGACTGGCGGTTTTAAAAAAGCTACCATTATTGCCCGCGCAAAGTGCAAGCGGGCAATGATAAACAACTGCTGGAGCCAAGCGTGATTAGTTGTGCATCGGTCTCCAGGCGATTACGGAGTGTCAGAACAATGAGTAACACTGATTTTTTGTCTGGAGAAAATCCAGTGTTCAGTATTGTTCTGGTTAATTACAAAACACTCGAAATGACCAAGATATGCTTGGGGCTACTGCACCAGCACGTGGGCAACAGCAACGTCCCGGTGTGGGTGGTTGATAACGGTTCCGCCGACGACAGTACTGAGTATCTGCGCACCCTTGACTGGATCAACCTGATCGAACGAGTCACCCCCGACTCAGAGCAGGGTCATATTGCGCATGGCAAAGCACTTGATATGGTTTTGGATCGAGTTGAAACCGACTATTTGTTCCTGCTGCACACCGATACATTCATTTTCGATAAGAATGTGTTTGCCATGATGTTGAATAAGTGCATAAAGAATCCAAAGGTGGTAGCGGTCGGCTGTGTGGAGCAAATAAACCGCGGCACTGCAAGAACCCTTTGGCGCTTTAGTTCGCGACTATTCAAACACCACTACAGACGCCTGAAGTTGTCCCTTGGCTTGCGCTCAAAAGAGCCAAAACCCTACAGGGAAGTCCACTTGAAGAGCTTCTGTACGCTATGGAATTGCAAGCTGATCAAGCAACACGATATGCATTTTTTGATGGATGATCGTGTGCCTGGTTATACCCTGCAAGACCGCATGAGCGCGCTGGGTTATACCGTTGAGTTTTTATCGCCCCGTAAAATATTCAGCTATCTGGATCACATTCAGTCGGGCACTGTTGCAGCAGCTGGCAGTTATGGAAAGACTCATCGGCGAACCAGGATGTACAATAATATACTTAAGCGTCTGAGTAAGAGTGGCTACAAAGAGTAATTTTTGCAGGCGCTGAGTAAGCAGTATGTGCGATATTACTTAACGTCATCCATGATGTTTATTATTAGTCTATTGGAGCGGCAATGACATCCATCCCCCACACACTGCCCATCGCCATCACCCCGGAACTTGATTTTGACTTGGACGCCGCCAGCGCGTTTGGTCACTCGCTCGCCAGTGGCTACACTCAGGCCACGCCATTTCCGCACATCGTAATCGATAGTTTTTTGCCGGAAGACCTGATTGCAGGCATTTGCTCGCACTTTCCAATCGAACCCACTCACAATGAAATGCTCTACGAGCGCGGTTACAAGGGGCAGCACAAAAGGCAAATAAATCCCACTCAATGCGATCCCTTTCTGAGAAATATTTTCAGCGCCTTCAACTCGGCACCCATGCTGCAATTTCTTGAAAAACTCACGGGCATCGAAGGTCTGATACCCGATCCTTATTTCAGCGGTGGCGGATTGCATGAAACGAAAACGGGTGGTTTCCTGGGAGTGCACTCTGATTTCAGGCTGAACAAAAAGCTTAATATTGAGCGCAGGCTGAATATCATCATTTACCTGAACAAAGACTGGAAAGAGGAATATGGCGGACACCTGGAGCTTTGGGACGTCGACATGAAGACGTGCCTGAAGAAAATCCTCCCCGTGTATAATCGTTGTGTCATTTTCAATACAGACAAAGACAGCAATCATGGGCACCCAGAGCCCTTGAGTACGCCCGTGCACCTGTCGCGCAAGTCCATTGCGCTTTATTACTACACCGCGTCAACCGTTGCAGTTGATCCTGCACAGCGAAACAAAACCCACTACAAGCCAAGGCCTAAAGATCGTTTAAGCCTTAAGTACTACATGAACAAGCTAATCAGGAAGAAAAACTAAAGGGTGTTTTCAGGCGTTCATGCGCGGGTTTTCCAAGGGCTGAATCATGCATTCGAAAGCCGGAGTGTGGGGCGTTTCAAGCCACCGGCGAGGTGGTCAACCAAGGGACCCACGGCAGCAGCTATCACTGCATTCTGGCACCCCTTAGTTTCTTATGGTGCACTGGCACAAGCAGACTAAAGTCGCTCATCCCACACCCTACAGTTCCTCATGGACACGGCCGATATCGGCCATATCCAGCCGATTGGCTGTCACATCTGTTTGTGGCCGTCAGTTCGCAGCCCTTTGAGGAAATACAATGTTTAAACGTTTTAGTCAGACCTTGGGTAATGTCGGTGTAAATGCCAAGCTTGGTTTGGGCTTCGGCCTGTTGGTGCTACTGACCTTATTGATCGCGCTGACCGGCTGGCACAGCGCCAATAATATGGTTGACCGCAGCAACAAGATCAGTGCAATTGCTAACCTGAGTGCCCTGACTAAAGATTTGCGCGTTAACCGCCTGCGCTATCAGGCTGAGCGCAACGAACAAAACAGCGCCGCAGTGACAGGCGTGCTGGAGCGTATCCAGGACAGTCAGCGGTCTCTGAACGGCGTGATGAATAATCCTGTGGACCTGCAACTTATCGAGGAGCAAGGCCGCATCGTCGAGGACTACCGGGCCCGGTTCGGCACGCTCGAGCGAACCTTTAAAGACCGTGAAGCAGCGCTCGCGAAGTTGGTGCAGAGCGCTGCGGAAATTACCGAGGCGCTAAATGAAACCACCCATGACCTTGTGAGCGCCCCGGCGATTGAAGGGCAAGATGACTCTCTGCGTCTAAGCCAGTTCCAGGCCGTCAGCCTGCTCGCCGTGCATATCCAGCAGGCCCGCATAGCGGTGTACAGCTTCATCTACACCAATGATCCGAACAAAGAGCAAGGAACCCTGGCGACTATTGACCAGGTCACCGCCGAACTGATCAAGGTCCGCGCCGCGACCGGGTCTCGAGAGCAGGGCAGCCTGACGCAAGCGGAACACGTGCTGCAACAGTACCGCAAGGATGTGCAGAACTATGCTGCGCAAGTACACACCAGCCTGGAAACGCTCGATCTGATGGCCGCTTCGGGCGTCAGTCTGGAAGCGCTTAGCCAGAAGCTCATAGACAGCCAAAGCCTTGCACGCGACAGCGAAGCGCAAAGTGCTCGCCAATGGCTGGTGATCAGCACGCTGCTGGCGTTGGCCCTGGGCATCCTCGCGGCTTGGGTCATCACGGCGCAGATAGTCCATCCGCTGCTGGAAACCCTGAAAGCCGCAGAGCGCATCGCTGCGGGTGATCTTAGTCATGACATCAAGACCGAGCGGCGTGACGAGCTTGGCCAGTTACAGCGCAGCATGCAGGGTATGACGGTGAGCTTGCGCGAGCTGATTGGAGGCATCAGCAAGGGTGTCACCCAGATTGCCAGTGCGGCGGAAGAGTTGTCTGCCGTTACCGAACAGACCAGTGCGGGTGTGAACAGCCAAAGAGTCGAAACCGATCAAGTCGCGACCGCCATGAACGAAATGACCGCCACCGTACAAGAAGTGGCACGTAACGCCGAAGAAGCCTCAAATGCTGCCGCCGCCGCTGATAAAGAGGCGCGAGCAGGCGAAAAGGTTATTGGCGAGGCTATCGATCAAATCGAACTGTTGGCTGTCGAGGTCGGCAACTCCAACAACGCGATGAACCATCTAAAGGAAGAAAGCGAAAAAATCGGTGGCGTACTCGATGTGATCAAGGCCGTGGCTCAACAAACCAATCTGTTGGCGCTCAACGCCGCCATTGAAGCCGCACGAGCGGGAGAGGCGGGACGGGGTTTCGCTGTGGTTGCCGACGAAGTCCGAAGCCTGGCTCAGCGCACCCAGAAATCCACCGAAGAAATCGAAGGGCTGATCACTAGCCTGCAAAGCGGTACACAGGAAGTGTCTGCTGTAATGGAAAGCAGCCGTATCCTTACGGATAGCAGCGTCGAATTGACTCGTCGCGCCGTCACATCACTGGAAAGTATCACGCGCACAGTGTCGACCATCCAGTCGATGAACCAGCAAATTGCCGCCGCCGCCGAGGAGCAGAGTGCCGTGGCCGAGGAGATCAATCGCAGCGTACTCAATGTGCGCGACATCTCCGAGCAAACCGCTGGCGCCAGCGAGGAAACCGCAGCCTCCAGCGTCGAACTGGCACGCTTGGGCAATGAGCTGCAGGTCATGGTCAGCCATTTTCGCACCTGAGAGCAGGCGGTTACACGGACTCAAGGCCTGCCAAGTGCAGGCTGCCATCCTCCTCAACCATGGTTTACAGGCAATCAATTACGCCCGGAGATTGATAAATTGACGTCACAAAGCCGTCGGATTACCATGGATGGCACATTGATATCTATGGCGGCTAGACGGATTATGGCCCTGTCTATGGGGCGGAAGAGGATATCGGTTATATAAATTACATCCCAAGGCACTTCAATAAGTCAGGTCTCTTTTATTGCAATGCCTTGTCTTGATTGCCTTCCTCGCGCCCTGAGTCTCAGGCGATGTTCAGCGTCAACAATTACCACCAAAATAGGGAAGTTTTAAGTGATAAAGAATATCTCCAGGATGTTCGTCGTCTTCGCGCTTGTTCTGCTTTATGGCTGTGCGTCTGCGCCATCAGTTAGCACGATGCAAGGTGAGTTGGCAGGTTATTCGCTGCCAAAGCCCGCTGTTGCGGAGAAGGGGCTGGTTTATGTGATTCGTCCAAGTTCGGCAGGTCCGCTGGTTCGTTTTAACGTATTCCTGGATGACCAAGAGGCCCATTCTGAAATGGGTTATACGCGTGGAAATGAGTACATCTATTTCTACGTTACACCCGGTTCGCATACCCTCAACTCGAAGGCTGAAAACTGGGCCGAGTTGAAAGTAAACGTGCGTGCAGGGGAGATTGTCTACGTTAAGCAGGATGTTGAAGTCGGGTTTGTGATGGCAAGGAACAGCCTGAGCCTGTTGGGCGATACGGAAGGACGTTACTTCGTCAAAGAGGCCTCTCTCGGCACGCTTACCAAAGAAACTAAATGACGTTGTAATCGTAAATAATATCAAGAGGCTTTCGTTTACTTTTGTGGCCTATTTGTCCAGGAAGTAAACCTGTCCCTATTGGACGATAAAGCCGTCGGCGTCCCGATTCGCCCGCCTCGGCTGGTTGAGCAGCGCTCAGCGTGGGCCCTTTCAAGGAGATTTAAGTGAGAAAAACAACACGACTGTTGTTGCTGGGAGCACTCCCCGTGGCGCTCGGTATGTTGGCGGGCTGTTCCGTCACGGAAAGCGCCAGGGCTTTGCCTGTTCTGAAGGTTGAAAGTGCCAGCCGCGCCTACAGCGGTATGCGCACGCCGATTGCGGTCGGCAAGTTCGATAACCGTTCGAGCTATATGCGCGGGATTTTTTCCGACGGAGTTGATCGCCTCGGAGGGCAGGCCAAGACCATCCTGATTACTCATATGCAGCAGACCAATCACTTCAATGTGCTTGATCGCGACAACATGGGCGAAATCCAGCAAGAAGCCCTGATCAAGGGCCAGGCGCAGCGGCTCAAGGGCGCGGATTATGTCGTGACCGGGGATGTCACTGAGTTTGGCCGTAAGGAAACGGGCGACCGTCAACTCTTCGGCCTCCTAGGACGTGGCAAGTCGCAGGTGGCCTACGCCAAGGTCGCGCTGAATATCGTCAATATCTCTACGTCTGAGGTGGTCTTCTCCAGCCAGGGTGCGGGTGAATATGAGCTGTCGAACCGCGAAATTATTGGCTTCGGCGGCACCGCCAGCTATGACTCGACTCTCAACGGAAAGGTTCTCGATCTTGCCATGCGTGAGGCAGTGAACAATCTGGTCAATGCACTCGACAATGGCGCCTGGAAACCAGGCAGCCAGTAACGGGCAACAACAAGGATGAAAGTTATGGGCAAGGCGTTTGTGTCGTGGGGCGTGATGGTTGCCGGGGTAATGGGCAGTGGTTTGTTGGCGGGATGCGCGCCAGCACCGAAAACGTTATACCAGTGGGAAAGCTACCAGCCGCAGGTGTATCAATACTTTGAAGGGGACCCTAAAGAGGCCCAGATCGAAGCATTGGAACGGGACATACAAAAGATCCGTTCGACCAACAGTTTGGCGCCACCTGGTTATCACGCGCAGTTGGGGCTGCTGTACCTGAGTGTCGGTAAAGATGATCAGATGGTGCAAGAGTTTCGGACCGAGAAGGTACTGTTCCCTGAGTCGGCAACGTACATGGATTTTTTGCTGAAGAACGCTAAGAAAGGAAGCTAGACGTGATGTCGCGATTTCTCAAGTTGTGCATGGGTTTATGGGTCGTGGCCGTGGTCGCTGGCTGCGCGCCCCAGAAAACAATTGATTACTCGGCATTCAAGCAGAGCCGGCCGAGTAGCATTGTGGTATTGCCACCGCTGAATGAGTCGCCTGATGTAAAGGCCACTTACAGCATGCTGTCGCAAATCACGTATCCGTTGGCTGAGGCTGGGTATTACGTGATGCCGGTGGCACTGGTGGATGAAACCTTCCGGCAGAATGGCCTGACCACGCCGAATGATATTCATCAAGTGGCGCCAGCCAAGCTGAGAGAGATTTTTGGTGCTGACGCAGCCTTGTATATCTCCGTCATCAAGTACGGCACTAGCTATATAGTGATCAGCAGTCAGACGGTCGTAACGGCAACCGCGAAACTCGTGGACCTGAAAACCGGAACGACGCTCTGGACCGGGACTGCAACCGCGTCGAGCGATGAAGGGAATAACAATAGCGGCGGCGGGCTAGTCGGCATGTTGATCACTGCTGCTGTGAAACAGATTATCAACAGTTCGACAGACGCCAGCCATCCCATTGCAGGCATTACAAGCCAGCGCCTACTGTCCGCCGGGCACAATGCAGGTCTCCTGTACGGCCCGCGTTCGCCGAAGTTTGGCACAGACTGAAAAAGGGATGAGGCACGCCTCGGTGGGTGCTAATCCTCAGTGAGGAGTTGAGGTACTTTGAAGCGGTACCTCAACCCTCAACCAATGCCTTTATCTCTCTCTCCAACTCCTCCATATCTCCCAGATTCAGCTCGATCAAGCGGCGCAGGTGACTGATCGACTCGAGCCCGATATGCAAACAAACAAATCCCAGCTGTTGGTTGTCTTCGTGGGTCAGTTGGACGTCCATGCGCACATCGACGTCTTCGCTCAAGTGAATGTCGACGGCGAAGGGTTGATCCGGGTCGCCGAGCCATGGGGTTGGGCGCTGGATGAGCAGGCCTTTGAGGGACAGGTCAAGCAGCCGCACCGGCCAGCGGTTCGGGCCTTGGCTGAGTTCGGTTTTGGCGTCGAAAGCGATGCGTTTGAAACGTCGACGCTCTGCGTTGGATTCGGTCATGGTTTCACCCTCTGAAGCGCTGACTATAGCGTCATAAACCGGCCTGTACCTGCCGACATTTTCCCTGCGGGTTGATTGCGAGCTGTTCTTGGTCTTTCGTCGCCGAAAACCCGCGCTGGACCCTGTTCGGGGGGTGGCCTTTCGCGCTGTTGAGTCTAAACTCGGAGGTCTGTTCCTAGATCACTCGCTGGAAAATAAAAAAAATGAAAAACAATACTAGCCTGCTGCGTCATGTGCCCTGGCTGATCCTTGCAGTTGTTGGAGCGTTTGCCTTGGGGGTCGTGGCTTTACGTCGCGGTGAAGCCATCAACGCACTCTGGATCGTGGTCGCGTCTATCGCGATTTATCTGGTTGCCTACCGTTATTACAGCCTGTTCATCGCCACCAAAGTGATGCAGCTGGACCCTAATCGCGCCACCCCTGCGGTCCTCAATAACGATGGTCTGGACTACGTGCCGACCAACAAACACATTCTTTTTGGTCACCACTTTGCGGCCATCGCTGGCGCCGGTCCTCTGGTCGGCCCGGTGCTTGCGGCGCAGATGGGGTATCTGCCCGGCACGCTCTGGCTGATTGCCGGTGTGGTGTTCGCCGGTGCGGTGCAGGATTTCATGATTCTGTTCCTGTCCACCCGACGTAACGGTCGCTCCCTGGGCGAGATGGTCCGTGAAGAAATGGGCCGTGTGCCGGGCACTATTGCCTTGTTTGGTTGCTTCCTGATCATGATCATCATCCTCGCGGTGTTGGCGCTGATCGTGGTCAAGGCGCTGGCGGGCAGTCCGTGGGGCATGTTCACGGTGCTGGCGACGATCCCGATTGCGATGTTCATGGGTGTCTACATGCGCTACATCCGCCCGGGTCGGATTGGCGAGATCTCGTTGGTGGGCGTGATTCTGCTGCTGGCGTCGATCTGGACCGGCGGGCAGATTGCTGCGGATCCGGTCTGGGCCAAGGCCTTCACCTTCACCGGCGTACAAATCACCTGGATGCTGGTCGGTTATGGTTTCGTTGCGGCGGTACTGCCGGTCTGGCTGCTGTTGGCGCCCCGGGATTACCTGTCGACCTTCCTGAAAATCGGCACCATCCTCGCCTTGGCGATTGGCATCCTGATCATTGCGCCTGAGCTGAAAATGCCTGCGCTGACTCAGTTCACCGACGGCACCGGTCCGGTCTGGAAAGGCGCGCTGTTCCCATTCCTGTTCATCACCATTGCCTGCGGTGCGGTGTCCGGGTTCCACGCGTTGATTGCGTCGGGTACCACGCCGAAGCTGCTTGAGAGCGAAGCCCACTCCCGTTACATCGGCTACGGCGCCATGCTCATGGAGTCCTTCGTGGCGATCATGGCCATGGTGGCGGCTTCGGTGATCGATCCAGGCGTGTACTTCGCGATGAACAGCCCGGCAGCGATTGTCGGCAGCGACGCGGTCACGGTTGCGCAAACCGTCAGCAGCTGGGGCTTTACCATTACCCCGGAAGCGCTGATTGCGGTGGCTAAAGATATCGGCGAAACCACGGTGCTGGCCCGTGCTGGTGGCGCGCCAACCCTGGCGGTCGGTATCGCGCAGATCCTGCATCAGGTGCTGCCGGGTAAAGACACCATGGCGTTCTGGTACCACTTCGCGATTCTGTTCGAGGCGCTGTTCATCCTCACCGCCGTGGATGCGGGAACCCGAGCTGGTCGTTTCATGCTTCAGGATTTGCTGGGTACTTTCGTGCCGTCGCTTAAACGCACGGATTCATGGCCTGCCAACCTGATCGCGACCGCAGGCTGCGTCGCGATGTGGGGCTACTTGCTCTATCAAGGCGTGATCGACCCGTTGGGCGGGATCAATACCTTGTGGCCATTGTTCGGCATCTCCAACCAGATGCTGGCCGGCATTGCACTGATGCTCGCGACTGTTGTGCTGATCAAAATGAAACGCCAACGCTACATCTGGGTCACCATGCTGCCAGCGGTGTGGCTGCTGATCTGCACCACCACGGCCGGCTACATCAAGCTGTTCGACCCGAGCCCGGCGGTTGGTTTTCTGGCACTGGCGACCAAGTACCGCACAGCTCTGGACGCCGGTCAGGTGTTGGCTCCGGCTAACAGCATTGATCAGATGCAGCACGTGATCTTCAACGCCTACACCAACGCTACCCTGACCGCGCTGTTCATGGTGGTGGTGTTCGCGATCCTGTTCTATGCGATCAAGGTCGGTGTGGCAGCATGGGGCACCAAAGGGCGTACGGACAAAGAGGCGCCTTTCCAGGCGCTGCCGAACGCACGATGAACCCGGGCTTCAACGGAGGAATTGCACATGTTCAATGACCTGAGTCGCCTCGGGAAATACCTCGGCCAGGCCGCCCGCCTGATGGTGGGGATGCCTGACTATGACAATTACGTCGAGCATATGCAGATCAGGCACCCGGACAAGCCGGTGATGACCTACGAAGCGTTCTTTCGTGAACGCCAAGAGGCTCGTTACGGCGGCAAAGGTGGCCCGAAATGCTGCTGAGCCTCTGATGGATAGTCATCTCTGATCCCGCGCGCCACGCCAGTCGTGGCGCGTTTTCGTTTATGGGGTCTGGTTATGAAGCGCATTTAAACGCAGGAGTACGCATGACTGTTTCGCAACCCATTCCGGTCACTGTACTCAGTGGCTTTCTCGGCGCGGGCAAAACCACCTTGCTGCGCCATCTGCTCAAGGCTGAACACGGCCTGAAAATCGCCGTCATCGAGAACGAATTCAGCGATGCCGGGATCGACACCCAATTGCTCGGCACCGAGCCCGTGCAGGTCATGACCCTGTCCAACGGCTGCGTGTGTTGCACCATCCACACCGATTTGACCAAGGCGTTGTACTTGCTGCTTGAGCGGCTCGACAGCGGTGAGATCGCCTTTGACCGATTGGTGATTGAATGCACCGGGCTGGCCGATCCGGCACCGGTGGCGCAAACCTTCTTCATTGATGAGGAGCTGCGCGAGCGTTATCTCCTCGACGGTATCATCACCTTGGTCGACGCGGCCCATGCCGAGCAACACCTGACCCAAACCATCGCCCAGGCGCAGATCGGTTTTGCTGATCGCCTGTTGGTGAGCAAGCGCGATTTGGTGGATGACGCCGCGTTTAATGCCCTGAGCGAACGACTGACCCGGATCAACCGTCGTGCTCCGATTCGAGTGGTTGAACACGGCAATATTGATCTGGCTGAATTGCTGGACGTACGCGGCTTCAACCTCAACGCCGACGTGGGCGGCGGCATGATGCTGCGTCCGCTGAAGCCGGTGAGCAGCGCAGGCAGCATCGATCGCATCACCAGCCTCGTCCTGCGCACCGAAAAACCGCTGGATATCGACAAGCTCAGCGAGTTCATGAACGAACTGCTGGAAGATCACGGCAAACAACTGCTGCGCTACAAAGGCGTTCTCAACATCGCCAACGAACCCCGGCGCATGGTGTTTCAAGGCGTACTGAAATTGTATGGCTTTGATTGGGACACTGAATGGGGTGAAGGCGAAAAGCGCGAAAGTGTGATTGTGTTTATTGCGGATGAACTGCCGGAAGAGAAGATCAGGGCAGGGTTTTCGCGGGTGATTTCAAACACCTTATAGGAGACTTGTTGGCGAGGCGACGTGTCGGATACAACGCTTCGCCAACAAATTGGTTTCAGTGGAGCATCACCATGATTCAAATAAAAAATTGCCTTACGGATTTATATAATCAACATTCCTTTTTGATATGTGAAGCGTAAGATGTGCGTTGCCAAACCCCTTGTCGACGACGTATGCATACCATCTGTCTGGGGCGTGGGGGTCGGGTGTTATCCGGTTATAAAGTTCTAGGTTGACCCCAGAGCCACCTGCAATTAGCTGAAGGTGAATGGATGCTTCTGAATCCCCTTCGATATCGCCTAGCGTTATTTTTTGTCCCTTTCTAATCAAGTTGAAGTCGCCGACTCGCTTGCCGCCGGAATCGGCGTATATGTATCCGTTATTGCTTTTTGCTATGGACTTGCCAAATTGCTTTCCGTCTCGCACCCAAATGTTATAAAAGCCTGTCGATTCGATGTATCGGAAATAAAGCAGCACGGGATTTTCAGCAAGAACATTCGCATATAAATATTGATCAGGTATGTTTTCGAAATGAGCGCTGACATCGCCCGCCGAATTTACAGCGCTAGTGTTAGTGTCGCTAACTAACGTGGTGTATGAAAAGTCAATAGGTACGTTAATGGGGTTGTTTCGTGCGTCCAGGCCTGCCTCATAGGTAAGTGTGGCCAAGAACGAGTTTTCTACTTCCGTGCTCATGATAAATCTCCTAACCAATTAATTTTCGGGCGAGAAAAAATCATAAGGGTTTGTTGGGGGGGGCATCTACTGTCAGAAGTGACAGGTTTCAAGAGTCTTTTGGAATAAGGATCGACAATAAATGGGGTGTTATAGCTGTAGGCTTGACTGTATTTATATAGCAAAAAAAGCCCGGCTCAAGAGCCGGGCTTTTTTATGTCGCGAGTAATACGGGGCGATTAAGCGCCGTATACCGGCAATTTAGCGCAGATGGTTTTGACTTTTTCACGTACGGCGTCGATCACGGCCTCATTGTTCAGGTCAGCCAGGATGTCGCAGATCCAGCCAGCGAGTTCCTTGCATTCTGCTTCTTTGAAGCCGCGAGTGGTTACGGCTGGGGTGCCGAAGCGCAGGCCGGAGGTCACGAACGGGGAGCGTGGGTCATTTGGCACCGAGTTCTTGTTCACGGTGATGAACGCGCGACCCAAGGCAGCGTCAGCGTCTTTGCCGGAGATGTCCTGTTTGATCAGCGACAGCAGGAACAGGTGGTTTTCGGTACCGCCGGACACTACGTCGAAGCCGCGCTCGATGAACACGCTGGCCATGGTCTTGGCGTTCTTGACCACTTGTTGCTGGTAAGTCTTGAACTCAGGCTGCAAGGCTTCTTTGAAGCAGACGGCCTTGGCTGCGATTACGTGTTCCAGCGGACCGCCCTGGGAGCCCGGGAAGACGGCCGAGTTCAGCTTCTTCTCGATGTCGGCGTTGGCTTTAGCCAGAATCAGACCGCCACGTGGACCGCGCAGGGTTTTGTGAGTCGTGGTGGTGACCACGTCAGCGAATGGAACCGGGTTCGGGTACACGCCCGCAGCAACCAGACCGGCCACGTGCGCCATGTCGACGAACAGGTAAGCGCCGACTTTGTCAGCGATTGCGCGGAAGCGCGGGAAGTCCAGGATTTGCGAGTACGCGGAGAAACCCGCCACGATCATTTTTGGCTTGTGTTCAACGGCCAGACGCTCGACTTCGTCGTAGTCGATCAGGCCGTTGCCGTCAATGCCGTACTGTACGGCGTTGTACAGCTTGCCGGACGAGCTGACGCTGGCGCCGTGGGTCAAGTGACCACCGTGAGCCAGGCTCATGCCCAGAATGGTGTCGCCCGCTTGCAGCAACGCCAGATAGACCGCGCTGTTGGCTTGGGAGCCTGCGTGTGGCTGGACGTTGGCGTAGTCGGCGCCGAACAGCTCTTTAGCGCGATCGATAGCCAGTTGCTCAACCACGTCGACGTATTCGCAGCCGCCGTAGTAACGCTTGCCTGGATAGCCTTCAGCGTACTTGTTGGTCAGGACCGAGCCTTGAGCTTCCATCACTGCGGGGCTGGTGTAGTTTTCCGAAGCGATCAGCTCGATGTGCTCTTCTTGGCGCTGAGCTTCTTGCTCCATGGCGGCAAAGAGATCGGAGTCGTACTTGGCGAGAGTCAAATCACGGCTGAACATGGCGGTCCTCAAGGATCGGGGCAGTAGAAAAGGAGGGCATTCTAACCCATCGGCTTTTATCTGGCATATGAAAGGCAGTCATGTCGGAGACAAGCGGTTTTCACGTGGGTCACCGCCGCCATCAATCGAACATGAACAACGCGTCATTGCTGAATTGCGCTTCGAAGCGATTAGGTGGCATCGGGCGGCCGAACAGGTAGCCCTGAACTTCGTCGCAACCATGTTCGCGCAGGAACTCCAGCTGTTCATGGGTCTCCACGCCCTCGGCGATGACCGACAGGTTGAGGCTGTGGGCCATGGCGATAATGGCGCGAGCGATCTGCGCGTCCTGCTCACCCGACGGCAGGCCGTCGACGAACGTCCGGTCGATTTTCAGCACATCAATCGGGAATTGCTTGAGGTAGTTCAGCGACGAGTAGCCGGTGCCGAAGTCATCAATCGCGATGCTCAGGCCCAAGCACTTGAGGCCGTCCAGAATGAGCATGGCTTCGTTGACTTCACGCATCAGGATGCTTTCAGTCAGTTCCAGTTCAAGGCACGCCGGCGGCAGGCCGGTGTCTTTGAGAATGTTGGCAATGCGCGTGCCCAACTGACCGTCGGAGAACTGCCGCGCGGAAATGTTGACTGACACTTTGGGCACGCGGACCTTGGCCTGGTGCCAGCTCTTGAGCTGGCGACAGGCTTCGATCAGTACCCAATCCCCGACTTCCACGACCAGCCCGAGTTCTTCAAGCACCGGAATGAAGTCGCCCGGCGGCACCAGACCGCGTCGAGGGTGGTTCCAGCGCAGCAGGGCTTCGGCACCTGTCAGGCGCTTACCGTCACCGCTGAACTGCGGTTGGTAATACAGCGTGAATTCTTCTTGCTCAAGGGCGTGACGCAAATCGCTTTCGAGTTCCAGACGCTCAAGGGCGGTGGCGTTCATGTCGGCTTGGTAGAACTGGAAGTTGTTTTTGCCGCGCTCTTTTGCGTGGTACATGGCCGTGTCGGCGTTTTTCATCAACTGGCTCAGCTCATTGCCATCCTGCGGGCTGAGCGCGATGCCGATACTGGCGGTCACAAAAAACTCGCGACCTTCGAGGACGAATGGTTTCACCAGGCTGCCGAGGATCTGTTCAGCCACATGGATCGCGCGGTTCAGGGCGATCTGCCGAGTGGCCCCCGGTTGCAGCAGCAGGGTGAATTCGTCACCGCCCATACGTGCCACGGTGTCATCGTCGTCAACGCAACCCAGCAGTCGCGAGGCCATTTCCTGGAGCATGCGGTCGCC
The DNA here is from genome assembly GCF_900095225.1 of Pseudomonas sp. UMAB-08. Lineage (GTDB taxonomy): Bacteria > Pseudomonadota > Gammaproteobacteria > Pseudomonadales > Pseudomonadaceae > Aquipseudomonas. The sequence continues at coordinate 45,400 of NZ_LT607421.1, read as the reverse complement.
AGCGGCGTGGCCGAGGGAGTCGTTGATCGGCTTGAAACGGTCCAGGTCGAGGAACATCAGCACCACCCAGGCCTGCTGACGCTCGGCCTGCTGAAGTGCGGTGTGCAGACGGTCCTGGAACAGGGTGCGGTTGGGCAGGTGCGTCAGGGCGTCGTAATAGGCCAACCGATGGATGCGTTGTTCACTGGCCTTGCGCTCGCTGATGTCGCTGAAGAAGCACACGTAGCTGGCAAGGTCGCCCTCATCGTCGAGCACCGCAGTGATGCCGACCCACGCAGGGTAATGCTCGCCACTGCGACGCTTGAGCCAGACTTCGCCTTCCCAACTGCTGCGTTGGTGCAGTTGCTTGAGGATGTAACGCAAGTGCGCTTCCTGCTGATCATCGACGGTCAGCAGGGTGGGCAGTTGATCGAGTACTTCTGACACGTCATAACCGCTGACGCGACTGAACGCGTCGTTGGCCTGCACGATGTAGCCAGCCGGGTCAGTGATCAGGATCGCCGACGTGGAGTGTTCGAATACCGTGGCGGCCATGCGCAGGTCTTTTTCGGCACGACGTTGCTGGCTGATGTCACGCCCGACACCGAGGATGCCTTCGAAGGTCCCGTGCTCATCCCACACCAGAATCAGGCGCAGTTCGATCGGGATCTTGCGTCCGTCGGCTCGCAGGCAGTCGAAGAGAAACAGCTGGGTCGGCAGGTCCGCGCGCAATTTCGCCAGCTCGTCGGGTCTGCCCACGGCCCTGGCGACACGTTCGAGTAGCGCATTCATCTTGATCAATTGCTGCGGGTTGGCGATGGTTGATTGCCAGCCGTGCTTAAGAATCCATTCAGAGCTGTAGCCCAGGACGGTCTGCGCCGACGGGCTGACGTAATTGGGTTTCAGCGCGCTGTCGGTGGAGAAAATTACATCGCTGATGCTTTCAGCCAGCATCCGGTAACGCTGTTCGCTGTCGCGCAGGGACTCGCTGGCTTCGAGCTGTTCGGTAATGTCCTTGGCCACGCCGATGATGCGCGTCACAACGTCGTTCTTGTCACGCACCAACGCTTGCTCGCGGATATCGAAGCGACGCCAGTGATTATTGTGATCACGGAAACGCAGTTGGCATTGCAGCAACTCGGCATGCCCGGTTTGCCGTTGCAGTCGGCGCATGGCTTGATAGTGTTCGGCGTCGTCCGGGTGCAGCAGGATCTCCCAGAAGTACTCGCCCATCTTCTGTAGCTCGGCCTTGTTGTAGCCCAACGTTTCGCCAAGATGGTGGTTGCTGTAAATCATTCGCTGGCTGACGACGTCCTGCACGTACAGATGATCCGGTACGGTACGCACCACATTGGACCAGAAACCTTCGCGCTCGACCAAAGACAGTTCGACGCGCTTGCGGCTGCTGATGTCGCTGATGCTGAGGATCACGGCCTTATAGTCGGCCGGTTCCGGCAAGCGCATCACCAGCCACAGGTACTGATCGTCGCCTTGCGGGCTGGCCAGACGGATTTCCAGTTCGAGTTGACTCTGCCGGGTGAGTACCGCGTGAATCAGTTGCAGGCCAATCCCTTGCCGGGTGCTCGGGCAGCCCTCGATCAGGTGCTGCCACGCCTGGGCGCCGGATTCGATTTTCAGCAGATCGAGCGCGACCTGATTGACTTCGGTAATGCGCAGTTGTTGTAGCAGTTCCGGGCACAGCTGCGGTTGCGTCGTCAGTACACGGTCCAGATCATCGCGGCTGTGTACCTGCAGCTTGCCCAGGTAGCCCAGCAGCCCTGACAGGTCGAGCACGCAGAGCGCGACGCCGGTGCCGTCGAAAATGTCCTGATAACGACGTTTGCTCTCAAGCATTTGTCGTTGGCGACGGCGCAGGCTGGCAAGGGCCAGCAGCGGCAGCAGAGAACACAACAGCCCGATCAGGCATTTGCCGATCAGCGCAGGCAGCAACTCTTGGCGCGCCTTGCTGGCATCGAACAGGCCGCGCAATTGCCAGTCGCTATGGGTCAACGGTGACAGCAACACATTCTGGATACCCTCACGGCTGGCGTCTTCCGGGCTGTCCATGCCGGCGGCATCGCGATGGATCACCGTTTGACTGACACTGTTTTCCAGCAGCCACATGGGCTGGAAATCCTGAGTTGTCTGGTGAGTAAGTTTTGTCAGCACGTCAGGCGCGAGGCGCAGTACCCAATAGCCTTTTGTCGTCTCGCCAGGCTGACGCACCAACAAATAAACCTGTGAGCCATCCGGTGCGTTGCCGAAATAATAAGGATGCGCCTGACCACGCTGCATCAATTGCGCGAGGAAGGTCGCGTCGCTGGATGGACCTGCATCGCTGCGGGTGCTGTCTTTAACCACTTCGCCTTCGGCATTCAACCAGACAGCACTGCGCAATGACGGCAGGTTCTGGCGCAGGGTGTCCAGCATCAGCGCTTGTTGTGCGGCGGTTGGGGTTTGCGCTTTCGTGTTATCCAGGACGTTGAGCGCGCCCTGCGCACTGAGTGCCATGTTCAGGCTCAAACGATCGGCCAGCTGGGCGCTGTAGTCGAGACTACGCTGACGCTGGCGGTCCTGAGTCTGCTGGAATTGATCCATCAGTTGCCAGAACAACAGCACAACCATCAGCAATACCAAGGCTGCGAGCACAGCTTTCACTGAGCCGCGAAAATGCACCGTGGGTACGCGTCTAGGGGTGCGCAGGGGAGAAGGGGACAGTGATGTGGACAAACTTTAATCCTGAAGACGGGACTGAAGCGGCGAATGCGAAATGCACTATAAGCCGGACGCCCAAAGGGCGGCTAGCATGCCTTGATGTGTGGCGAAGTGCCAGTCCCATTGGGCTGGATGGTTTGCCCTGACGGGTGCATTCGGGTAGCTTTGCCCGATGTGCGGTTTAGGCCGTTTCTAACGATAGTGATTTCACTGCCTGCAAGCATTGATCCATATCCAGATAACGTGATGTCGGCAATCGATGTCCGGTCGGCGCACGTTCAATCAAAGCGTCAATCTCTCTGGCGGCAAGCGCCGGAGATAAATAAAATTGTACCGCTATTTTCGAGGCGCGCTCTAAGCCCGCGCTTTATCACAGTTACAGACACCGGGTTTTCTTTCCATGGCTCAATACGTCTTCACCATGCATCGGCTGAGCAAAGTTGTGCCGCCGAAGCGGGAAATTTTGAAAAATATCTCCCTGTCGTTTTTCCCAGGCGCCAAGATCGGTGTACTGGGCTTGAACGGTTCGGGCAAATCCACACTGTTGAAAATCATGGCCGGTGTCGACACTGAGTTCGACGGTGAAGCTCGGCCGATGCCAGAGCTCAACATCGGCTATCTGCCGCAAGAACCACAGCTGGACCCGACCAAGACTGTACGTGAAGTGGTCGAAGAAGCGGTCAGCGTGATCAAAAATGCGCAGGCGCGCCTTGATCAGGTATATGCCGAATACGCAGAGCCGGATGCCGACTTCGACAAGCTGGCTGCCGAACAGGCCAAGCTTGAGTCCATCCTCCAGGCCAGCGACGGTCATAACCTGGACCGTCAACTGGAAGTCGCCGCCGATGCGCTGCGCCTGCCGGCCTGGGACGCGAAGATCGAATTCCTGTCCGGTGGTGAAAAGCGTCGTGTGGCCCTGTGCCGTCTGCTGCTGTCCGCACCGGACATGCTGCTGCTCGACGAACCGACCAACCACCTGGACGCCGATTCCGTGGCCTGGCTGGAGCATTTCCTCCATGACTTCCCGGGCACTGTGGTTGCGATCACGCACGACCGGTACTTCCTGGATAACGTCGCTGGCTGGATTCTCGAACTCGACCGCGGCGCCGGTATTCCTTACGAGGGCAACTATTCGGGTTGGCTTGAAGCCAAGTCCGATCGACTTGCCCAGGAATCCAAGCAGCAGTCGGCCCATGAAAAGGCCATGAAAGACGAGCTGGAGTGGGTTCGCAAAGGTGCCAAGGCGCGTCAATCGAAATCCAAGGCCCGTCTGCAACGCTTCGAAGAAATGCAATCGCAGGAATTCCAGAAGCGCAGCGAAACCAACGAGATCTACATCCCGGCCGGTCCACGCTTGGGCGACAAGGTCATCGAATTCAAGAACGTTTCCAAAGGTTATGGCGATCGCGTGCTGATCGACAACCTGTCGTTCTCCATGCCTAAAGGCGCGATCGTCGGCGTTATCGGTGGTAACGGTGCTGGTAAGTCGACCTTGTTCCGCATGCTGATGGGCAAGGAACAACCGGACTCCGGCACGATTGAAGTCGGTGAAACCGTGCAGTTGGCATGCGTGGATCAGAGCCGCGACGATCTGGACGGCAGCAAATCGGTGTTCCAGGCGGTTTCCGATGGTTCCGATGTGATCCGCATCGGCAACTATGAAATCCCGTCGCGCACCTACGTCGGCCGTTTCAACTTCAAAGGGGGCGATCAGCAGAAGTTCGTCAAGGACCTCTCTGGTGGTGAACGCGGTCGCTTGCACCTGGCATTGACGCTCAAAGAGGGTGGCAACGTGCTGCTGCTCGATGAACCGTCAAACGACCTCGACGTGGAAACCCTGCGTTCACTGGAAGAAGCGTTGCTCGACTTCCCGGGCGCCGCCATTGTGATCTCTCACGATCGGTGGTTCCTTGACCGGGTAGCGACGCACATCCTCGCTTACGAGGATGACTCGCAAGCCGTGTTCTTCGAAGGTAACTACACCGAGTACGAAGCCGACCGCAAGAAGCGCCTCGGCGAAGCAGCGGCCCAGCCGCACCGAGTACGTCACAAGAAACTGGCGTGATTTGATCTGCCATGAAAACGGAGCCTTCGGGCTCCGTTTTCATGTGGGGTTAGTTCAGGCAAATTGCCTGTGCCTGATATGCCGTCTTCGCAGACAAGTCAGCTCCTACAGGGGAATGCGATCAACTGTAGATACCGTCTTGACCTTCGATGAGCAAACGGGTTCTCGATTCTGCCCGTAGGGCGTAGGAGCTGACGTGTCTGCGAACGGTCACGAAGTGATCGCAATAAATCAAACATCCGCTTCTATCCTGATCACCTCAATCAACTGATCTCCCGCCGGGCGCTTCCATAGCACCTCATCGCCCGGTTGCGCGCCCAGCAGCGCCCGGCCCAGCGGTGAGCCCCAGTTGATCAAGGCGCTGGCCGCATCGGCCTGGTCTTCACCCACCAACTGTACCCGCTGCTCTGCGCCGTTCTCATCGGCAAACGTCACCCAGCTGCCGATGTGCACCTTCTCGGTCGACAGGGCCGATGCGACCACTTGGGCGCTGTGCAGCCGTTGGTTGAAGTAGCGCAGGTCGCGCTCGATGTCGGCCTGACGTTGCTTGTCAGCCAGATCCCCGAGGGCCGATTGTTCGCTGTACTGCGCCTGCAACTCGGTCACGTGCGTCTGTAGCTGCACGAGGCCGCGGGCGGTGACGTAGTTGGGCTGCTCGCTGACCCGTCGTTCCACCGGTTGGTCAGCTTGCGCGGCGGCTTGATCTTCATTGACGAAGGCGCGGCTCATGGCGTTTCTCCCTGTATTGGGTTTTGACCATGATGGCCCTGATTGAGGGGCGTCAGTTGCTTGAGAGCGACCTATTGCGATCGATAAGCCCTGGCGTTATCGCGATCCTTTTCACGCTGCCATCGCTGGTCGCGCTCATTCCAGTAATGGTCGCGGTAGTCGTTGCGGTCCCGGCTTTCCACCATCGCCTTGCATTGGCGAAAGCCATCATCCCAGCCTTCGGCGTATTGGGGATCTTTCAGGTAGCGCGGGACGTTTTTCTTGAACGCTCCGCTGATAACGCCAGCAGCCTGACGACCGCTGCTACACCCATCCTGAAAGCCATCGGCAAAGGCCGGTGGGTAACCTTCAGCCAACAGCTGTTCTCGGGTTGACTGACAACCGCCGACAAACACGATCAAGCACAGCACAGACCAACGCCACTTCATTGCCCACTCCTCGACTCAAGTATCGAGTCTAGGGGGGCATGTGTGAGTGCCGCGTAAAAACGGCGTTATAAATCTGTGATGTCTGCGAAAGCGTCGGTGAAGACGCTTAAGATCAATAGTGATACCACTTCATTTCCAGCATCACTTCGTTGATCGGCGAAGCCAGTTGGCTGTACTCGCGTTGGGCGCTCAGGCGCAGGCCAAGGTTACGTGACAGTTCCCATTGCTGGTTCAGGCTGATGCTGCGGCGTACTTCGCCATTGGTGAAGTAATCACCCTTGGCTTCCAGGCTCAGATTGCCCAGCGGGTTGCGCCACAGCAGGCCGGTGTTGAAGCCCGCAGCAGGCGAAACCAGGGCCGCGAAGTCGGCGTTGTGTTCGATGCGCACGGTGCCCAATGCGAAACCGAGCATGTCGTCGGTCAGTTGCCAGGTGCCGCCGCCGCCACCGTTGACGTGGCTGACCAGGGTTTCATCTTCATGTTTGCCCAGCACCCGCTCCAGTCCGCCGGAGACTTGCCAGGACCAGGGTTGGAGTAGGGCATTGCGTGGCGTCAGCGAACGAATGGTTGCCAGATCGAACTGTTGGACCTGCCAGTGATTCCCTTCGTATTGGCGCAATTTGAGCTGGAGAATCTCGATCTGCGCGCCCAGCGGGAAACCATAGGCGTTGTCGTTCAGGTCGTGATACGCCATGCGCAGGCCATATTCGGCGAACCCTTTGTCATCACGGCTGCCCGCGCCCAATTGCCAGGTACGAGACTCGTGGCCGTCCTCCGTCAAACCCGGGCGTGCGATGTCCAGTGGTGGCGGCGGGTTCTGGTTGATCGCACGCAGCAGCTCGAAACTGCGCTGCGAGCGTTCTGTATCGCGTTCCAGGCCGTTGGCGCGATAGCGTTCGAGGCGGTAGGCGGCGTCCTGAATCAACGCGCGGCGTTCTTTGGGCAGAGCCAGGTAATCGTTGTTTTGCAGTTGTTTCTGATCGGCGCTGACCTTCAGCACCCATTGCTGTTCTTCGCTCTCAAGGGGCGCGGCGCGGCTGAGCAACTCACGCTCTCGGGACGGGCGATAGTCGGTTCGCTCCACCAGACCTGCGTCTTTCACGGCGCGTACGGTGTCGGTCGGGATCGCGGTCAGCGGGAAGTGCTGAGTCAGGTTCAGGCCGGGTCGTGCGACTTGTAGCAGCTCCAACAAGCGATACGAGCAGTTTTCGTCGAAGAAGAAATAACTGAAGCGAATCTGCTTGAGCTCCCAGACATGCTCGACCATCCGCCCGGTTTCTTCGTGGGTCAGGTTCAGCCGGTATTCCCAAAGGTCGCGGTTTTCCAGGCTACGGTATTCGGACAGTTTTTCCTGGTAGGGCACCAGCGCGAAGAGGCCCGGATAACCGCCCATCAAGCCTTTCCACGCATACAGAATGCTGTTGTCCATGCCTTCGATGTACGCGCCAAAGTTAATCGCATAGCTGAGCAGGGCGGTGTGATTGGTCTGCACGTCAGCCTGGTCGATGCGCAACAGGGTGTGACCGAACATGGAGGAAGGGCTGTTCAAATAAGCGGCCGGAAAGATCAATACGGCGCTGTCGGGTGCCACGTCCTTGAACCATTGCTTGAATTCTTTGCAGTCCACGGCGGGCAGGTCGGTCAGTTGCAGTTGGTCGCGCAGCCAACGGGTCCGTGCCGGATAAACGCATTGGGCGTGGCTGTTTTGAGCCAGGGTGTCGTTGCTGCTGACGGGCGCATAAATCGCATCGAGCGTGGCGCTCAGTTCCGCTGCCGGATCGTGGGCACCGTTGGCGGCAAGAAAAAATTTGGGGTCATCTACATAGCTGCGCCAACCACCCAGCTTGGCCGTCTCATAGTGACCCAAGGATATCCAGAACTGCGTATTTGCCAGTTGCTGCAAGCGATCATTGTCGATATGCGGCGTGGCATACAGCGGGGCGCAGACACAGAGCGCCACATAACCAAGGCGTTTGAGCATAGAGGGCAACTAGTCAGGAGGCAGGGCAATCAATGTTCGGGATTGTAAACAGAGGCCTGCCCCCTAGAGGCGGGGGCAGGCGGTGCGAGCTTAAGCCTGAGTTGCGTATTTCGCCAGAAGAGGGTCGTTTTTCAACACCGCGAGGGTGTTGTTGTGGACATCTTCAGCGGTCGTGTCTGCTTTGCTGAAAATTTGCTGGAAGTGCTCGTGGGTGACTGCGGCGAAATGCGCACGGTCTTGCGGTGCAACGCCCAACACGACCGCGTACGTGGTCAGCGCTTCGCCCTGACCCATGGCCATGTCTTTGGAGAGCTCGTCCATCATGCCGTTCATGGCAAGCCAGGATTTGCCGCCGTAGGTCAACGCCGCGTTGGTGGAGCAGCCATTCGTACCGGAGGTCATGCCGAAGGTGGCGTTACCCGATGTGCCGTTGGTGGTGGAAGCCAGAAAGTGGGCTGGAGTTCCACGCTGGCCTTCGAACAGCATGTTGCCCCAGCCGCAATCCGGGCCGCCTGGCGCTTGGGCCATGGCGTTGAGGGATGCGACGGTGAAGAGAGTACCAAGAAGAATCCGTTTCATAGCTTTAGTCTCTTTTGTGATCAACCAAGGGTCAAGGTTCCTGGCCGGTCATTGCGCCAGGGCAAGCCAGAGTTGTTATGACTGGCCGCGCAAGTTGGAGTTTAGGCACGATCCAAGGGTTCCGTGATTTATTGCAAATTGTTATAGGGTTGGAGACTTTTCTCCCATTAAGGAGAGTGAAGGGTTATGTGCAAAAAAATCGGCCGCACCGTGCCTTGCCAGCGGGGTACAGCGAGCGCCAGAATGCCGCTATCTGCCCCGCTCGATGTAAGGATGTCCGATGCCCGATCCTGTTGCTGCCAGCTTGCGTCTTGCGCCTGAAGCGCTGACACGTCCTTTCTCCGCTGAACAGTTCAGCTTCACGACAACCAATGATCTGGAACCCTTTCGCGGTGTGCTCGGCCAAGAGCGAGCAGTCGAAGCCTTACAGTTTGGCGTGGCCATGCCGCGCCCCGGTTACAACGTATTTGTGATGGGTGAGCCCGGTACCGGCCGCTTCTCCTTCGTCAAGCGCTACCTCAAGGCCGAAGGCAAGCGCATGGAGACGCCGTCGGACTGGGTTTACGTCAACAATTTCGATGAGCCTCGCGAGCCCCGCGCACTGGAGTTGCCTCCTGGCAGCGCGGGTGCGTTCATTGCGGACATCAATGGCCTGATCGATAACCTGCTGGCGACCTTCCCGGCGGTGTTCGAACACCCGTCGTACCAGCAGAAAAAAAGCGCCATCGACCGCGCTTTCAATCAACGTTATGACCGCGCGCTGGACGTTATCGAGCGTTTGGCCCTGGAAAAAGAAGTCGCCCTCTACCGCGACAGCACCAACATTGCCTTTACGCCGATGAGCGAAGGCAAGGCGCTGGACGAGGCCGAGTTTTCGCAGCTGCCTGAAGTTGATCGCGAGCGTTTTCATACCGATATTTCCGGTCTGGAAGAGCGCCTCAATGAGGAACTGGCCAGCCTGCCGCAATGGAAGCGTGAATCCAGCAACCAGATGCGTCAGTTGAATGAAGAAACCATCACCCTGGCCTTGCAGCCGCTGCTGGCACCGTTGTCCGAGAAGTACGACGAGAACGCCGGGGTCTGTGCTTACCTGCAAGGGGTGCAGGTCTACCTGCTGAAAACCGTGGTCGAGCAGTTGGTCGACGACAGCAAGACCGACGCCGAGGCGCGTAAGCTGCTCGAAGAACAGTACTGCCCGAGCCTGGTGGTCGACCACCCGGTCAATTCGGGCGCGCCGGTGATTTTCGAGCCGCATCCGACCTACGACAACCTGTTCGGGCGCATCGAATACAGCACCGATCAAGGCGCTCTATACACCACCTACCGTCAATTGCGCCCCGGTGCACTGCATCGGGCCAACGGTGGTTTTCTGGTGCTCGAAGCCGAAAAAATGCTCAGCGAGCCGTTTGTCTGGGATGCGCTCAAGCGCGCCTTGCAATCGCGCAAGTTGAAAATGGAATCGCCACTCGGCGAGTTGGGTCGTCTGGCGACGGTGACCTTGACCCCGCAAGTGATCCCGCTACAGGTCAAAGTCATCATCATCGGTGCACGTTCACTGTATTACGCGTTGCAAGACGCCGATCCGGACTTCCAGGAGATGTTCCGGGTGTTGGTGGATTTCGATGAAGACATCCCGATGGGCGACGAGACGCTGGAGCAGTTCGCCCAGTTGCTCAAAACCCGCACCTCCGAAGAAGGCATGGCGCCGTTGACCGCTGACGCTGTCGCCCGCCTGGCCACGTACAGCGCCCGACTGGCTGAACATCAGGGCCGGTTATCGGCGCGCATCGGTGACCTGTTCCAATTGGTCAGCGAGGCGGATTTCATTCGCCAACTGGCCAATGACGACAAGACCGATGCCGGGCACATCGAGCGCGCGCTCAAGGCCAAGGCCACGCGCACGGGCCGGGTGTCGGCGCGGATTCTCGACGACATGCTCGCGGGCATCATCCTGATCGACACCGCCGGTGCGGCCGTGGGCAAGTGCAACGGGCTGACGGTGTTGGAAGTCGGCGACTCGGCGTTTGGCGTACCGGCGCGGATTTCGGCGACGGTTTATCCCGGAGGCAGCGGTATCGTCGACATCGAACGCGAGGTCAACCTGGGTCAGCCGATCCACTCCAAGGGGGTGATGATTCTCACGGGCTATCTGGGCAGCCGCTACGCGCAGGAATTCCCGCTGGCGATTTCCGCGAGCATCGCTCTGGAGCAATCCTACGGTTATGTGGATGGCGACAGTGCGTCACTGGGCGAAGCGTGCACCTTGATTTCGGCACTCTCGAAAACACCGCTCAAGCAGTGTTTCGCCATTACCGGATCGATCAATCAGTTTGGTGAAGTGCAGGCGGTGGGCGGGGTCAACGAAAAAATCGAAGGCTTCTTCCGTCTCTGCGAGGCGCGTGGCTTGACTGGCGAGCAGGGTGCAATCATTCCGCAGGCGAACGTGGCCACCCTGATGCTCGACGAGCGTGTGCTGCAAGCCGTGCGTGCCGGGCAGTTCCATGTGTACGCGGTGCGTCAGGCTGACGAGGCGTTGAGCCTGTTGGTTGGCGAGCCTGCCGGAGCGCCAGACGAAGACGGTCAGTTCCCGGAAGGCAGTGTAAACGCCCGTGTGGTTGAGCGTTTGCGGGACATCGCCGAGATACTCAGTGATGAAGAGCTCAAGGACCTGGGGAAAGAACCGGCGCAGTTGCAGCCGGAACTCAAGGCCTTGGCAAAAAAAGCGGACTGAAAGGGCAGGGCGCCGCAGGGGTGGCATGACCATTCGGCGCCCAGTCACGATGGGTACTTTTCGAATTCTGCTTTTGTTCTACTCTGGACAGATATCACAGTTGTCAAAAGGACTGACGCGCTCCTTCCTGCGGTTTGAGGGGCGAACACTGTATCTATCGAGGAGCTCGCCATGTCGCGCAGCCTCTGTCTTACCCGCCAATGTCTGGGTCTGGTCACCCGTATCGAATGTGTGATTCGCCCGCTCTCAGGAGATAACGGTATGTGGACGTTACTGTTCGCCGCCGGCATGTCAGACGAGCAACCCTCCGCACTCAAGGCTCAAGGGCCTTTCCATGGGCCACTGGCCGCTGAAACGGTATTGATGGCCATCGCCGAAAGCCTGACGTTGCACGGCTATCAGGTGGCCGAAGACGTCCCCATTTGGCAGGTGCACCTGCAAGGCGAGTTGCGTCGCATAAACGGAGAAGGCTCGCGTTGTCAGCGAATGTCCCCGTTTTGAGTGCGCGGCGCTGACGAGGTTTGCTACTCGTTCTTGTCGGGTGCTGTTGTTTTCAATGTGTGTCAGAGAGCGCCCTTGGGTGCTCTCTGCTTGTACATGTTTGGTTACAGTTTTGTTCGCGTGGACCTTTCCTACAGTACCTATCAACCATTTCGCACAAGCGGCCACTGATATACTCGCGACGATTTTTTAACCACTTGTGAGTATTAATGGAACGCTTTTTCGAGAATGCGATGTACGCCTCGCGCTGGTTGCTGGCGCCGATCTACTTTGGTTTGTCCTTGGGTTTACTGGCCCTGGCGCTGAAGTTTTTCCAGGAAGTCTTTCACGTTATTCCCAATGTTTTCTCCCTCGCCGAATCCGATCTCATCCTGGTTCTGCTGTCCTTGATCGACATGGCGCTGGTCGGCGGCTTGTTAGTCATGGTGATGATTTCCGGCTACGAAAACTTTGTCTCGCAACTGGACATCGCTGAGGACAAGGAAAAGCTCAGCTGGCTGGGCAAGATGGACTCCACCTCGCTGAAAATGAAAGTTGCGGCGTCGATCGTGGCCATTTCCTCGATCCATCTGCTGCGGGTGTTCATGGATGCGAAGAACATCGAGCCGCAATACCTCATGTGGTACGTGATCATTCACATGACGTTCGTTATTTCGGCTTTCGCCATGGGCTACCTGGACAAGCTGACCAAGCACTAAGCGCTTTGATCACCGACCATCAGCCGCCCGGCCATTACGCTCTTCGGAGAGGAAATGGACGGGCGGTGCCGTTTCCAGGTTGTGATTTCGCCGTCCTGTACAAGACTTATACTTTCGACTTATCGGTACAGCTGTGACAGGACCTTCTCATGAATCTCCAGGAACTGACCGCTTTTGCCCATGCAGGGCTTGTGGATGAATTGAATCTGATCTCTATGGAAGGGGGTATCTATTTGCTGGAGGCCCGCGTACGTGGCGTGGCGTACCCGCTCAATGACCTGAACGGCAAAACCCTGCACTTGCGCTCCGTGGAGCACGCGCGGGATCTGCTGCACGCCTTGCCAAAGGTGCCGTTCAATCTGGTGCATGCCGTGGTTCACGACGAAATGTGCGGTCTGCACAATGTCGACGAACAACCCCTGAGTGTGCCGATCGCCTTCCACTCTGCGTGGTGATACCTGCGGGTAGGGAGCGCTTGCTCATCTGTGCTAGGCTGCTTGCCCTTTTGGTTCGGGGCGTCTTCAGGCGAGCCGTGGATTAGCCGCTCAGCGTGCCCACGTCCGGCCTTTTCCAGGCGCCCCCTCAGCGGAGCAGTGTTATGTCCGAAGTTAACTTGTCCACCGACGAAACCCGCGTCAGCTACGGTATTGGCCGTCAGTTGGGTGACCAGCTGCGTGATAACCCGCCACCGGGCATCAGCCTGGACGCGATCCTGGCTGGCCTGAACGATGCCTTTCACGGCAAAGAAAGCCGTGTAGGTCAGGACGAAATGTCTGCCAGCTTCAAAGTCATCCGCGAAATCATGCAGGCAGAAGCAGCGGCCAAGGCTGAACAAGCCGCGGGTGCTGGCCTGGCTTACCTGGCTGAGAATGCCAAGCGTGAAGGCGTTACAACCTTGGCCTCGGGCCTGCAATTCGAAATCCTGAACGCCGGTGAAGGCGCCAAGCCATCGCGCGAAGATCAGGTTCGTACTCACTACCACGGCACGCTGATCGACGGCACTGTGTTCGACAGCTCTTACGATCGTGGCGAGCCTGCTGAATTCCCGGTCGGTGGCGTGATTGCCGGCTGGACTGAAGCCTTGCAACTGATGAACGCCGGCAGCAAATGGCGTCTGCACGTTCCGAGCGAACTGGCTTACGGCGCACAAGGCGTCGGCGGCATTCCTCCACACAGCGTTCTGGTATTTGACGTCGAGCTGCTGGACGTTCTGTAATCGTAGCGTTGTAAGCAGATGATGGCTGAACGGATCGTCCTGGTCCGTTCAACCATGACAGGCAGGTAGGGTGTGCTCAGCGCGCATGTTCAGTGCAGCTCACCGGCAGGGCGTAGCGCCCGCGCATAGCAAAATAAAAACAGGTTTCGCACCATCTCCTTCAGCACGCCGGGTTCGCTCGAACTCAGCCCCGTAACGTCCAGATCTCCCTGATCACGCAATTCGTCCAGCGCTTCCTCTTCCAGTACTGCACAAACTTCCCCCGTTTCACGATGGAGGATTCGCAGATAAGGGTGTGGGCGGTCCAGCCATGCATCAATCACATAAGTCATGTCTCATCTCCTTTTCGGGTTTAGATGAGAATAATTCTTATTAAGATAATAGCAAGGGACTATTGGATATTTGTTTGGAGGGGTGTCAGCGAGGTCGCTTTCACAGACACGCCAGCTCCCGCACATGATCTGTGCCGGGTGCACCTATCGCGGTGTACGCGATTCTGGAGCTGACGTGTCTGCAAATGAGCTGATGCTGTGTGTCAGTGGGTACGCGCGACCGCAAACTCACTCAGTTCAACCAGCGCATCGCGGTATTCGCTCGCTGGCAGCACATCAAGGCAGGCAATGGCCTTGGCGACGTAATCACGGGCCAGTTGCGCGGTGTAATCCAGGGCACCCGCGTTTTCGACGGCTTCGCGAATGCTTTCCAGGTCCTCGAGGCCACCTTTCTGGATAGCCTGGCGCACCAGTGCAGCCTGTTCTGGCGTGCCTTCGCGCATGGTGTAGATCAGCGGAAGGGTTGGTTTGCCTTCTGCCAGGTCATCACCCACATTTTTGCCCAGGGTTTCGGCATCGCCGCGATAATCCAGCAGATCGTCGACCAACTGGAAGGCCACGCCCAAGTGATCGCCGAACGTGCGCAGGGCTTCACTTTGCTCGTGGGTGGCGCCGCACAAGGCTGCAGCGCTGTGAGTCGAGGCTTCGAACAGCATGGCTGTCTTGCCGCGAATCACTTCCATGTAGGTTTCTTCAGTGGTGCTGGCGTCGCGAATTTTCGACAGCTGCAGCACTTCGCCTTCTGCGATGACGCGCGTGGCCTTGGAGAGGATTTTCATCACGGGCATCGAGCCCAGTTCAACCATCATCTCGAAAGAGCGCGAGTACAGAAAGTCACCGACCAACACGCTGGGCGCGTTGCCCCACAAGGCGTTGGCAGTGGAGCGGCCACGGCGCATGCCGGACATGTCGACCACGTCGTCGTGCAGCAGGGTGGCGGTGTGCAGGAACTCGATGGTAGCGGCCAGCAGACGCAGGTCATCGCCTTCGCGACCCAGCGCTTTGCCGCACAACAGTACCAATAGAGGGCGCAGGCGCTTACCGCCGGCCGAGGTAATGTAGTCGCCGATTTTCGACACCAACGGCACGCGTGACGCCAGCTGCTTTTTGATAATGACGTCAACGGCACTAAAGTCGTCCGCCACCGCGCGGTAGAAAGCTTGGGGTTGCATCAGCGACAGGCGCTCCAAAAGGGTTGCGCGGCATGCTAGGTCTAGGGCCTTACCCTGTCAAGGTATGCTGATTAGGCACTTGCATCGCTTTTGCGCCTTGCGTACAATCGCGCACCCTAACTTTCCTGGGCAGCACCTGCCTTACGCAATTGCAACGGGCCGTTCCAGCCCAATGCAGCCATGCCAGCCAATACTCTACTTATAAAGAGCTGGGTGAGCAGGATTAACGGAGAAATACCATGTACGCAGTAATTGTTACCGGTGGCAAGCAGTACAAAGTCGCCCCGGGCGAATACCTGAAGATCGAAAAGCTGGAAATCGCTACCGGCGAATCCGTGACTTTTGATCGTGTTCTGTTGATCGGCAACGGCGACGACGTCAGCATCGGCGCTCCAGTCGTTCCTGGCGCCACTGTAGTCGCTGAGGTGATCTCCCAAGGTCGCCACGATAAGATCCGCATCATCAAGTTCCGTCGTCGTAAGCACCACATGAAGCGTATGGGCCACCGCCAGTGGTACACCGAGATCAAAATCACCGGTATTCAGGCTTAATTCAGCCTAATCCTCTATTTGGAGTATTGAACTCATGGCACACAAAAAAGCTGGTGGTAGTACCCGTAACGGTCGCGACTCAGAAGCCAAGCGTCTTGGCGTCAAGATGTATGGCGGCCAGACAATCATTCCGGGCAACATCATCGTGCGTCAGCGCGGCACCCAATTCCACGCTGGCTACGGCGTTGGCATGGGTAAAGATCACACCCTGTTCGCGAAAGTGGAAGGCGTGATCAAGTTCCAGGTTAAAGGCGCCTTCGGTCGTCGTTACGTAAGCATCGTTCCGAAGACTGCAGCTGCAGTAGTCGTCGCGGCATAATTACGTGGTTGCTGGAAAAGCCCTGTCTTGCGACGGGGCTTTTTTGTTTGTAGATGTAGGTGAGTCTCTCGCAAAACTGTTTGTGCGGGCTGTTGTGATGTGGACCCTTGGGGTCGCTGGTTTCTGATCGGTATCGCAACGCTCATTTTTGCAAGAGTCTTATGTCTTTGTGTTTTTCAGCTCGTCCCTGTGGCGGGAGGCGTGCGTTATGAAGTTTGTAGATGAAGTTTCGATTCGAGTAAAAGCAGGTGATGGTGGCAACGGTTGCATGAGCTTCCGTCGGGAAAAATTCATCGAAAACGGCGGCCCTAACGGTGGCGACGGCGGTGATGGCGGCTCGATCTACATGATCGCCGACGAAAACCTGAACACCCTGGTTGACTACCGTTACACCCGGCACTTCGATGCTGAGCGCGGTTCCAACGGCGGCAGCGCAGACTGCACCGGTAAGAAAGGCGAAGAGATGGTGCTGCGTGTGCCGGTCGGCACCACGGTGATCGATGCGGCTACTCAGGAAATCATTGGTGACCTGACCAAGGCCGGTCAGCGCTTGCTGGTGGCCAGCGGTGGCTGGCACGGCCTGGGCAACACCCGTTTCAAATCCAGCACCAACCGTGCGCCACGTCAGACCACGCCGGGCAAGTTCGGCGATCAGCGTGACCTCAAGCTGGAATTGAAAGTGCTGGCGGACGTCGGTCTGCTGGGCTTGCCAAACGCGGGCAAAAGTACCTTTATCCGGTCTGTGTCCGCGGCCAAGCCGAAAGTGGCGGATTATCCGTTCACCACGTTGATTCCGAACCTGGGTGTGGTCAGCGTCGATCGCTGGAAGAGCTTCGTGGTAGCCGATATTCCGGGCTTGATCGAAGGCGCTTCCGACGGTGCTGGCCTGGGGATTCGCTTCCTCAAGCACTTGGCGCGTACGCGTTTGCTGCTGCACCTCGTCGACATGGCGCCGCTGGATGACACCAGCGCACCGGACGCGGCTGAAGTCATCGTCAACGAGCTGATCAAGTTCAGCCCGTCACTGGCTGAGCGTGACCGTTGGTTGGTACTCAACAAGTGCGACCAGATCCTCGAAGAAGAGCACGAAGAGCGGGTCAAGGAAATTGTGGATCGTTTGGAGTGGACCGGTCCGGTCTACGTCATTTCCGCGATCTCCAAGCAGGGCACCGAGCAGCTTAGCCGCGACATCATGCGTTACCTCGAAGAACGTAACCTGCGTATCGCTGAAGATCCGGCGTTCGCCCGTGAACTGGCCGAGCTGGATCAGAACATCGAAGACGAGGCGCGTGCGCAGCTGCAAGCGCTGGACGATCAGCGTGCTCTGCGCCGCAGCGGCGTGAAGAGCGTGCATGATGCCGAAGAAGATGTTTGGGGCGATGATGAAGAGGACGATGAAGATGGTCCGGAAATCATTTACGTCCGTGACTGATCGGGTGCAGTAAACTAAACGCCGCTTTGATAGCGGCGTTTTAGTATCTAGGATTTGTATTAACCAAAATTCTCTGGCTAAGGTTGGAAGATGATGCGCAGCAAAGTGACGGGTGCCCAGCGCTGGGTCGTGAAAATCGGCAGTGCCTTGCTGACCGCTGATGGCAAGGGTCTGGATCGGGCGGCAATGGGTGTCTGGGTCGAGCAAATGGTGGCGTTGCACGAGGCGGGCGTCGAACTGGTACTGGTTTCTTCCGGGGCTGTCGCTGCCGGCATGAGCCGTTTGGGCTGGACAGCGCGACCCACGGCCATGCACGAGTTACAAGCCGCTGCTGCGATTGGCCAGATGGGCCTGGTGCAGGCGTGGGAGTCGAGTTTCGCCGAGCATGGTCGCCATACCGCGCAGATACTGTTGACTCACGACGACCTGTCCGACCGTAAGCGCTATCTGAATGCGCGGAGCACGTTGCGCACCTTGGTCGAGCTGGGCGTGGTCCCGGTGATCAACGAAAACGACACCGTGGTTACTGACGAGATCCGTTTCGGTGACAACGACACGCTGGCGGCGCTCGTGGCAAACCTGGTTGAAGCTGATCTGTTGGTGATCCTCACGGATCGCGACGGCATGTTCGATGCTGATCCGCGGAACAATCCTGATGCGAAACTGATTCACGAAGCGCGTGCCGACGATCCGGCGCTGGACGCTGTCGCGGGCAGTACCGGCGGCGCTTTGGGTCGTGGTGGCATGCAGACCAAGCTGCGTGCGGCGCGTCTGGCTGCACGTTCCGGCGCACACACCGTTATCGTTGGTGGGCGTATTGAGCGTGTGCTGGCGCGACTTAAAGCTGGCGAGCGGCTGGGTACGCTGCTGTCACCTGAGCGGGAAATGCTGGCTGCGCGTAAGCAATGGCTGGCTGGGCATCTGCAAACGCGCGGCACCCTGGTGCTTGATGCGGGTGCGGTGGTCGCTTTGGCGCAAGGCAACAAAAGCTTGCTGCCGGTGGGCGTCAAGCTGGTGCAAGGCAGCTTCCGTCGCGGTGAAATGGTGGTGTGCGTCGCGCCGGATGGTCGTGAGGTTGCTCGAGGCTTGAGCAACTACAGTGCGCTAGAGGCTCAAAAAATCATCGGCCAGTCATCCGAGGCCATCGTCCGTGTATTGGGCTATATGGCTGAGCCGGAGTTGGTGCATCGGGATAATCTGATTCTGGTGTGAACGGTTGCGACCCGGCCCCTATTAAGAAGCAGGAAGGTGTGATGCGAGTAATAAAAGGCGTGTTGGGCGTACTGTTGGCGCTGCCCTTGCTGGCTTCGGCCGAAGAAATCGGTCAGGTGTCGACGGTGTTCAAGTTTGTCGGGCCCAATGATCGAATCGTGGTCGAGGCATTCGATGATCCGAAAGTCGAAGGTGTGACGTGCTACCTGTCCCGCGCCAAGACTGGTGGGTTGAAAGGTGGTCTGGGTCTGGCAGAGGATCGCGCTGAAGCCTCCATTGCGTGCCGGCAGGTGGGGGCGATTCGCTTCCAGGAGCCGTTGAGGGATGGCGAAGAGGTTTTCAAAGAGCGCACCTCGCTGGTTTTCAAAACCATGCAGGTCGTTCGCTTCTTCGACAAAAAGCGCAATACGCTGGTGTATTTGGTCTATAGCGACCGAATCATCGAAGGCAGCCCGCAGAATGCGGTGACAGCTATTCCGATTTTGCCGTGGACACACAGCGCGCCTTGAAGGTGCGCCTGACGTTCGTCCTGTAAGAGAGATCAAGGCGTGTAGTTTTGTCTGTGAAGGCTAGGCTGCGCGTTCCGGTCACTCCTGCAAATGTTCGGTGTGCTGATCAAATCGCAGACAATAAAAAACCGACCCTGGGGTCGGTTTTTTAACAAGCTTATCGCTTACGCAGCTACAGCAAGGTTCAGAGCCTTGACGTGGCCGTTCAGGCGACTCTTATGACGAGCAGCTTTGTTCTTGTGGATGATGCCTTTATCGGCCATACGGTCGATGATTGGCACAGCCAGAACATAAGCAGCTTGCGCTTTTTCAGCGTCTTTTGCGTCAATGGCCTTAACTACATTCTTGATGTAGGTACGAACCATGGAACGCATGCTGGCGTTGTGGCTGCGACGCTTCTCAGCCTGTTTTGCACGTTTTTTGGCGGAAGGTGTGTTGGCCACCGTCGAGCTCCTCGAAAGACTTGTGAAATAGCAAACAAATAAGGCCGCGAATCATGCCGACGAGTTGATGTCTTGTCAAGGGCAGATGATGCGCTCCGCTGAGTGGTACTGGTATATCGCCGGGTTATTTATTTCCAGCGTACGACCTGTAAACTCGCGGACTTTGGCTCTGTGCTGCTGCGGCGCGGAGTATCGCATAAACGGGCAGCTTAAGGGCCCGTCCTTTAGCCAAGGCGCACAACTCTTTCAATGAACCTACTTCGATCATTAGCCGCCGTCAGCTCTATTACGATGCTTTCCCGCGTATTGGGCTTTGTGCGGGACACGATTATTGCGCGTGCTTTTGGTGCTGGAATGGCGACGGATGCCTTTTTTATCGCCTTCAAGCTGCCCAACCTGTTGCGCCGGATCTTCGCCGAAGGCGCTTTCTCTCAAGCCTTCGTGCCGATTCTGGCCGAATATAAAAGCCAGCGAGGCGAGGAGGCGGCGCGCACGCTGATTGCCTACGTCAGTGGCTTGCTGACCCTGGTGCTGGCGCTGGTTACGCTGCTGGGGATCGTCGCGGCACCTTGGGTGATCTGGGTAACCGCCCCCGGCTTCGCCGATACGCCGGAAAAATTCGCGCTCACCACCGATCTGTTGCGAGTGACCTTTCCTTATATATTGCTCATCTCCCTGTCATCGCTCGCAGGGGCGATCCTCAATACATGGAACCGCTTTGCAGTGCCGGCCTTCGTTCCGACCCTGCTTAACGTCGCCATGATCGGGTTTGCGCTGTTCCTGACGCCGTATTTCGATCCGCCGGTCATGGTGTTGGGGTGGGCAGTGCTGGCCGGTGGGCTCCTGCAATTGCTGTATCAGCTGCCACACCTGAAAAAAATCGGCATGTTGGTCCTGCCGCGCCTTAATCTGCACGACAGCGGTGTCTGGCGTGTCATGAAGCAGATGCTGCCAGCGATTCTGGGTGTTTCCGTCAGTCAGATATCCCTGATCATCAACACGATTTTTGCCTCGTTTCTGGTTGCCGGCTCTGTGTCCTGGATGTACTACGCCGACCGCCTGATGGAGTTGCCTTCCGGCGTCCTTGGCGTGGCGCTGGGCACCATCCTGCTGCCGGTCCTGTCGAAAACCTACGCCAGCAAAGACCGTCAAGAGTATTCGCGGATACTCGATTGGGGTCTGCGTCTGTGCTTCGTGCTGGTCTTGCCGTGCACCCTGGCGTTGGGGATTCTGGCCGAGCCGCTCACGGTTTCTCTGTTTCAGTACGGCAAATTCGATGCTCTGGATGCCGCCATGACTCAGCGTGCATTGATCGCCTATTCAGTAGGGCTGCTGGGCATCATTGTGATCAAGGTCCTGGCACCGGGGTTTTATGCGCAACAAAATATTCGCACCCCGGTGAAAATCGCGATCTTCACGCTTATCGTCACTCAGTTGCTCAACCTCGCATTCATTGGCCCGCTGCAGCACGCCGGGCTGGCACTGGCAATCAGCGTGGGCGCCTGCATCAATGCCGGGCTGTTGTTTTGGCAGCTGCGCAAGCAGGAACTTTTTCAGCCGCAGCCAGGCTGGACGAAATTTCTATTCAAGCTGGTCGTTGCGGTGTTGTTGATGTCCGGCGTGTTGCTCGGCCTGATGCACGTCATGCCGGCGTGGGATGAAGGGCACATGCTTGAACGCCTTATCCGCCTTGGGGCGTTGGTGGCGGCGGGTGTCGCGGTCTATTTCGGCGCGTTGCTGTTGCTTGGCTTTCGCCTGAAGGACTTCGCTCGCAAGGCGATTATGTAAGGGGTTAGAGGGGGGGCAATCGTCGGTTTTTCGGGCTGAAGGCCGACTGCTTGCGTTTTGCCTCGGACTGTTGCCTGTCGTCCAGGGCTGTGTGTGGTTATAATCGGCCACTTTATGAGCAAGAAGCGTGTTATGCAGCTGGTTCGAGGCCTCCACAATCTGCGCCCCCTGCATCGGGGCTGTGTCGCCACTATTGGCAACTTTGACGGTGTTCACCGTGGCCACCAGGCTATTCTGGCGCGCCTGCGTGAGCGAGCGGTCGAGTTGGGCGTGCCCAGCTGCGTGGTGATTTTTGAACCGCAACCGCGTGAGTTTTTTGCACCCGACACCGCACCTGCGCGCCTGACACGTTTGCGTGACAAGCTCGAGTTATTGGCAGGTGAGGGCGTGGACCTGGTGTTATGCCTGGCCTTCAATCAGCGCCTGAGGAAGCTCAGTGCCGCCGAGTTCGTCGACACGATTCTCGTCGGCGGCCTGGGCGTGCAGCATCTGGAAGTCGGCGACGATTTCCGTTTCGGGTGTGATCGGCTCGGCGATTTCGATTTTCTGCAGCAAGCGGGCGTGGCCCAAGGGTTCACTGTAGAAGCGGCGCAGACTGTTGAAATAGGCGGGGTTCGGGTCAGCAGCACCAAAGTTCGTGATGCCTTGGCTGCGGCGGATTTCGTCCTGGCCGAACGTTTGCTGGGTCGCCCGTTTCAGATTGCCGGACGGGTCTTGCATGGCCAGAAACTGGCTCGGCAGTTGGGTACGCCCACCGCCAACGTACAGCTCAAACGTCGTCGAGTACCGTTGACCGGGGTTTATCTGGTCAGTACGGAAATTGATGGCAAAACATGGCCGGGTGTCGCCAATATTGGCGTGCGTCCGACCGTGTCAGGTGATGGCAGTGCCCACCTGGAAATACATATTCTGGATTTTACCGGTGATCTCTATGGCCGGCGTTTGACGGTGGCTTTCCACCAAAAGCTGCGTGATGAGCAGCGTTTCGCCTCTCTGGAGGCGCTGAAGACGGCGATCAATGCGGATGTCGCCGCCGCCCGTGCCCATTGGCGCCAGTAACATAAGTAGCGCTAATCGCTAATTAAGAGCCTTAAATGACCGACTATAAAGCCACGCTAAACCTTCCGGACACCGCCTTCCCAATGAAGGCCGGCCTGCCCCAGCGCGAGCCGCAAACTCTGCAGCGCTGGGACAGCATTGGCCTGTACCAGAAGCTGCGCGAAATTGGCAAGGATCGTCCAAAGTTCGTTCTGCACGACGGTCCTCCCTATGCCAACGGCAATATTCACATCGGTCACGCCGTAAACAAGATTCTCAAGGACATGATCATCCGCTCGAAAACCCTTTCGGGTTTCGACGCGCCTTATGTTCCGGGTTGGGACTGCCACGGTCTGCCAATCGAGCACAAAATCGAAGTCACCCACGGCAAAAACCTGACCGCCGACAAGACGCGTGAGCTGTGCCGTGCCTACGCTGCCGAGCAGATCGAAGGGCAAAAAGCCGAATTCATCCGGCTTGGCGTGCTGGGCGACTGGAGCAACCCTTACCGCACCATGGATTTTGCCAACGAAGCCGGGGAAATCCGCGCGCTGGCTGAAATGGTCAAGGGCGGTTTCGTGTTCAAGGGTTTGAAACCGGTCAACTGGTGTTTTGACTGTGGCTCGGCCCTGGCTGAAGCTGAAGTCGAATACGCCGACAAAAAATCCCCAACCATCGACGTGGCGTTCCCGATCGCTGATGAAGCGAAGCTGGCGGCGGCGTTCGGCCTGGCTGAACTGAGCAAACCGACCTCCGTCGTGATCTGGACCACGACACCGTGGACCATCCCGGCCAACCAGGCGCTGAACGTCCACCCTGAGTTCACCTACGCCCTGGTCGATGTCGGCGACAAACTGCTGCTGCTGGCCGAAGAACTGGTCGAGTCCTGCCTTGCACGCTACAACCTGCAAGGTTCGGTGATCGCCACCGCTCAAGGCCAGGCGCTGGAACTGATCAATTTCCGTCACCCGTTCTATGATCGTCTGTCGCCGGTGTACCTGGCTGACTACGTCGAATTGAGCGCCGGTACCGGTGTGGTTCACTGCTCGCCCGCCTATGGCGTCGACGACTTTGTGATCAGCAAAAGTTACGGCCTGACCAACGACGACATCATCAGCCCGGTGCAGAGCAACGGTGTGTATGTCGACTCGCTGGAGTTTTTTGGTGGCCAGTTCATCTTCAAGGCCAACCAGAACATCGTCGACAAGCTGGCGGAAGTCGGCAGCCTGTTGCATACCGAAATTATCAGCCACAGCTACATGCACTGCTGGCGCCACAAGACGCCGCTGATCTACCGCGCAACGGCGCAGTGGTTCGTTGGCATGGACAAGCAGCCGATCACGGGCGCCACCTTGCGTGAGCGTGCCGTAAAGGCTATTGAAGAGACCGCGTTCATCCCGGCCTGGGGTCAGGCGCGTCTGCATTCGATGATCGCCAACCGCCCGGACTGGTGCATCTCGCGTCAACGTAACTGGGGCGTGCCGATCCCGTTCTTCCTGAACAAGGAAAGCGGCGAGCTGCACCCGCGTACCGTCGAGCTGATGGAAGAAGTTGCCCAGCGCGTCGAACAGGAAGGCATCGAAGCCTGGTTCAAAATGGACGCATCCGAGCTGCTCGGTGACGAAGCGTCGAAGTACGACAAGATCTCCGACACTCTGGACGTCTGGTTCGATTCCGGCACCACGCACTGGCACGTCCTGCGCGGCTCGCATCCGATGGGCCACGAAACCGGCCCGCGCGCTGACCTGTACCTGGAAGGTTCGGATCAACACCGTGGCTGGTTCCACTCGTCGCTGTTGACCGGTTGTGCCATCGACAACCACGCGCCGTACCGCGAATTGCTGACCCACGGTTTCGTCGTCGACGAGAACGGTCGCAAGATGTCCAAGTCGCTGAACAACGTCGTTGCGCCGCAGAAGGTCAATGACTCCTTGGGCGCCGATATCATGCGTCTGTGGGTGTCTGCCACCGACTACTCGGGCGAAATGGCGGTTTCCGACCAGATCCTGCAACGCAGCGCGGACGCCTACCGGCGTATCCGTAACACAGCGCGCTTCCTGCTTTCCAACCTGACCGGCTTCAACCCGGCCACCGACATCCTGCCGGCCGAAGAAATGCTGGCGCTGGATCGTTGGGCGGTTGACCGTGCCGCGCTGCTGCAACGCGAGCTGCAAGAGCATTACGGCGAATACCGGTTCTGGAACGTTTACTCCAAGGTGCACAACTTCTGCGTGCAGGAGCTGGGCGGTTTCTACCTCGACATCATCAAGGATCGCCAATACACCACGGCGGCCGACAGCACCGCGCGTCGCTCTTGCCAGACCGCGCTGTTCCACATCTCCGAAGCGCTGGTGCGCTGGATCGCTCCGATCCTGGCCTTCACCGCCGACGAGCTGTGGCAGTACCTGCCGGGCGAGCGCAACGAATCGGTGATGCTCAACACCTGGTACGAAGGCCTCAGCGAATTGCCGGAAGACTTCGAGCTGGATCGCGCCTACTGGGAGCGGATCATGGCGGTCAAAGTCGCGGTCAACAAAGAGATGGAAAACCTGCGTGCAGCCAAAGCGATTGGTGGCAACCTACAGGCTGAAGTCACCTTGTATGCTGAAGACTCGCTGGTCACCGACTTGTCGAAGCTGAGCAACGAATTGCGCTTCGTGCTGATCACCTCCACGGCCACTGTTGCACCTCTGCTCGATGCGCCGGCCGATGCCGTCGTCACCGAAGTCAGCGGTCTGAAGCTCAAAGTGGTCAAGTCCGGGCACGCGAAATGCGCCCGTTGCTGGCATCACCGCGAAGATGTGGGTGTCGATCCGGAGCACCCGGAAATCTGCGGTCGTTGTGTAGACAACATCAGCGGCAAGGGCGAGGTGCGTCACTATGCCTAATGCGGGCACGGCGAGCCGTATCGGCCGTCTGAGCTGGCTCTGGTTGAGCGTGCTGGTACTGGTCATTGACCAGGCCAGCAAGTTCTATTTCGAGCATGGGCTGACGTTGTATCAGCAAATTGTCGTGATACCGGATTACTTCAGCTGGACCCTGGCCTACAACACCGGCGCTGCGTTCAGCTTCCTCGCTGACAGCTCCGGCTGGCAGCGTTGGTTGTTCGCGTTGATCGCGGTAGTGGTCAGCTCGGTGCTGGTGGTCTGGCTCAAACGCCTGGGCCCGGGCGAAACCTGGTTGGCCATGGCGCTGGCGCTGGTATTGGGGGGCGCCCTTGGCAACCTCTATGACCGCATTGTGTTGGGTCATGTGATCGATTTCATTCTGGTGCATTGGCAGAACCGCTGGTATTTCCCGGCGTTCAACGTTGCCGATAGCGCGATTACCGTCGGCGCGGTCATGTTGGCGCTGGATATGTTCAAAAGTAAAAAGTCCGGAGAACCCGTTCATGACTGAGCAGTTATTGGTTGAGCAACGCATCGGCCAGAACACGGAAGTCACCTTGCATTTCGCCCTGCGCCTGGAGAACGGCGACACCGTCGACAGTACCTTCGACAAGGCGCCTGCGACCTTCAAGGTCGGCGACGGCAACCTGTTGCCGGGTTTCGAAATGGCATTGTTCGGCTTCAAGGCCGGCGACAAACGCACCGTCGAAGTGTTGCCGGAAAACGCTTTTGGTCAGCCTAACCCGCAAAACGTGCAGATCATCCCGCGTTCGCAGTTCCAGAACATGGAGCTGTCCGAAGGCCTGCTGGTGATCTTCAACGACGCGGCCAATACTGAGCTGCCGGGCGTGGTCAAAGCGTTCGACGATGCTCAAGTGACCATCGACTTCAATCACCCGTTGGCTGGCAAGACGCTGAGTTTCGAAGTGGAAATCTTCGAGGTCAAAGCGCTCTGATCTTCTAGAGCCAACCTGTGCCCGGCTTCGGTCGGGCCGGTTGAACGTCCTGTTTTCCTGCGCGTAGACACGAGGCACCGCATGCAAATCAAACTCGCCAACCCACGTGGCTTCTGCGCGGGCGTTGACCGTGCGATCGAAATCGTCAACCGCGCCCTTGAAGTGTTTGGCCCGCCGATTTATGTGCGCCATGAAGTGGTTCACAACAAATTCGTCGTCGAAGACCTGCGTGCACGTGGCGCGATCTTCGTCGAAGAGCTGGATCAGGTGCCGGACGACGTCATCGTGATTTTCAGCGCCCACGGCGTGTCCCAGGCCGTGCGCACCGAGGCCTCTGGTCGTGGCTTGAAAGTGTTCGACGCCACGTGCCCGCTGGTGACCAAGGTGCACATCGAGGTTGCGCGCTACAGCCGTGACGGTCGCGAGTGCATCCTGATCGGCCATGCCGGACACCCGGAAGTCGAAGGCACCATGGGCCAATACGACGCCAGCAACGGCGGGGCGATTTACCTGGTCGAAGACGAAGATGATGTCGCCAACCTGCAAGTGCGCAACCCGGAAAGCCTGGCGTTCGTGACCCAGACGACGTTGTCCATGGACGACACCAGTCGCGTCATCGATGCCCTGCGCACGCGCTTCCCGAGCATTGGCGGCCCACGCAAGGACGACATCTGCTACGCCACGCAAAACCGCCAGGACGCGGTCAAGCAACTGGCAGACGAGTGCGACGTGGTGTTAGTGGTCGGCAGCCCGAACAGTTCCAACTCCAACCGCCTGCGCGAGCTGGCGGAACGCATGTCCACACCGGCCTACCTGATCGACGGCGCGGAAGACCTGCAACGCAGCTGGTTTGATGGCGTCGCGCGGATCGGCATCACTGCGGGCGCCTCGGCCCCGGAAGTGCTGGTGCGCGGCGTAATTCAGCAACTGCACGCCTGGGGTGCAACCGGCGCTGATGAGCTGGTTGGCCGTGAAGAGAACGTCACGTTCTCGATGCCCAAGGAACTGCGGGTGAAGTCGTTGCTTTGAGTGCTATACCGGGCGGCAAAGCTTATTTTCGGTTTTGTTGCTTCTGAGACTGACCCGCCCGGTTTTCGACAGCGCCACCTGGTAGTAACTGGCAGATTGTTTCGCGTCGCAAACGTGGAGCGTCCCGGCCAAAAAGCCGCCACTCGCATGCAGTGGCGCCCCCAATCCGTTGAAGCGTACAAAGCGCTTCACCGGGGTATTGCCGACAATAGGGACTTTCCCGCTGCTCGCCCGCTCCACCAGCACCGGATTACTCTCGTCTCCCGCACCGGCACCGTTGTGGT
Source organism: Pseudomonas sp. UMAB-08 (assembly GCF_900095225.1). Taxonomy (GTDB): domain Bacteria; phylum Pseudomonadota; class Gammaproteobacteria; order Pseudomonadales; family Pseudomonadaceae; genus Aquipseudomonas. The sequence continues at coordinate 17,825 of NZ_LT607421.1, read as the reverse complement.
CGACAATAATCCGCCAGCCCAGACTCCAGTCATCGTCTATCGCATGGATCAACACCACCTGATTGCGCATGATCGCTTCGGTGCGTGCTGAGCGCATTCCGCTGGCCAACTGCCGGGCTGCGTCATCACGACGCTGGGCTTCAATCAACTGAGCAAACCCCGGAACGGCAAACTGGGCGACAATCGCGATCAGCGTGATCCCTGTCAGTAGTTGGATGAGGCTAAAACCTGTTTGCTTCATGTGGGGCTTCCTTCCTGGAAATGGGGTGTCGAGCGCCGTCCGGGCGCTCATCCCTGTTAAATAACCGTACATCTAGCTGTAGATTTTCGCGTCGCAGTGCTGCCTTATAGTCAGGTCGTCAAGGAGACACCCAATGCGCCACCGCTCCAAGGGCTTTAGCCTGATTGAATTGTTAGTCACTGTGTCGGTCGTCGGGATACTGGCGGCGATTGCTGTGCCGAACTTTCAGAGTTCGATTCAGAATTCCAAGGCCGACAGCGAGGTCAGCGATTTGCAGCGCGCGCTCAACTATGCGCGGATGGAGGCGATCAATCGTGGGGTTAGTACTCGTATCACGCCCAGCACGGGCACGGCCTGGAATACCCAGTTGCAGATTGTGCTGGTGTCGAGCCCAACCGTGCCCCTGCGTGTCGTATCGGCCATGAGCGGTGGGGCAACAGTTACAGTTTCGCCCGAGAGTATCGCCGCTATCGCCGCTATCGACTTCAATAGTCTGGGCGGTCTGGCAGCACCGGCCGTTTCGCTAGTCATGACCTACGCGTTAGGGAACATCACTCAGACCGTGAGTGCTTGCTTGAATGGACGGATTGTTTTGGGCGGAAGTTGTTAATGGTTTATGGGAACCGGCGCACCCAGACCGGAATCGGCTTGATTGAAGTGCTCGTCTCGGTGCTAATTCTGGCTATCGGATTGCTTGGGGCCGCGGCCCTGCAACTCAACTCTTTGAAATACACCGACAGCTCGACGATGAGTAGTCAGGCAAGTTTCATTGCGTACGACATGATGGATCGGATTCGTGCGAATCCATGTTCGAATGCTCTGCAAAACCCCTGTTCGAATCCCGCAGCGGATTATGCGCTAGCGTCTCTGGCTTCGGCCCCGACGTCGTTCACCAGTGGCGCAATACGAAACCAGGACTGGTTCGACTTTGCTACCAATGTGAAAAACTTCGCTGGCACTGGGGCGGACGGCTCTATTTTCGTAGCGGCGGGTGTAGTCACTATCACCATCACTTGGAATGACTCACGGGCGGCCAATGTTGCCGGCACCCTGCAAACATTCACCTTGGTCAGTGGTACCTCGACCGTGTGGAGCGGGTTATGAATAAGCTGTCCAAGGGTTTTGGCCTGATTGAAATTATGGTGGCGCTGACTCTCGGGTTGATCGTCGTCCTAGGCATCACGCAAATATTCCTCTCGACTAAAACTACTTTTGTAAACCAGACCGTTTCGGCCGGCATGCAGGAGGATGCACGTTTTGTCTTCAGCAAGATGCTTCAGGAAATTCGTATGGTGGGCATGTTCGGCTGCTTGTCGGCATCGACGATCAAGGACTCAAGTACCGCCAATGATTTTGCAGCGGCGTCCTTTACCCCGATCAGCTGGGACAATGCCAAACAGATTTTGACGTTGGTCACGGCTGACGTTGGTTTAAATGGAGGCACTCCGACCTGGAGCATTGTCTCGGATTGTCTGACTTCTTCCACCGCCTACACTGGCGTTCGGGCCCCAGTTAGTGGCCAGATAGCAATGCCAATCAGGAAGCTGGTTTACACCTACAAGAACAACCAGATATTTCTCGGTCCGGCCGGTAATCAATCGGCACTGGTGAACAATGTCAGCGCCTTCAGCGTTTCCTTCGGTATCGCCAACTCGGCATCGGACACAGTGGCGACCAGCTACTCCACCAGCCCGAGCAATCCAGCATTGATCCGCAGTGTGCGTCTGACCATGACACTGACTGACCCGACCAACAAGGTCAGGAATCAGACGTTCAACGTAGTTGTTGCCTTGCGTAACAGGCTCAGGTAAGGGGATCAATATGAAAAATTTTGACCGCGTCCCTGCCGAACTCAATGGCGGGGCGCAACAGGGTATGGCACTGCTGGTCAGTTTGGTATTTTTGCTGCTATTGACCTTGATCGGTATCTCGTCAATGCAGAATGCCACCCTGCAAGAAAAGATGTCTGGGAGCGTGAAGCTGCGCAACGAATCATTCCAGTTCGCCGAGTCTGCCTTGCGCACCGCCGAGACGCTGGTGCAAGTCAGCACTTACGCCAAAGCCGTATGCGTCCCCCCCTTGTGTGTACCTCCATCGGACTCAAGCACTGTTGTGGCGGCGGGAGCAAGCAGCGTTTCAGGGGTGACCTGGGTGGCGACGGGTAATGGTTTTTACTCAATACAATCAGTGGGCACGACAGTAGGAACTCCAGCCAACATCTACACCGGGGGCTTGGACGTTAATACTCGTTGGACCTTTTTCCGGCTAACCGGCGTGGGCATTCAAGGCAATTCGCGGACTGTGCTTGAGAGTATTTATGTCAAGAAAAGAAGTGGGGCTTAACGTGTCTCAGTCGCGATTTGGTTATTTACTTGCGGGCGTGTTTTTTGGTCTGTACCTGGCCACGCCCGCCTACGCGTTCACCCCCTCGGACTCGCCACTGTTGAGTGCGGGGTCAGTGACACCAAACGTGATTCTGTTAGTGGATAACTCAGGAAGTATGAACAACCTGATTCGGGCGACAGGCTTTGATCAGACTGCGACTCAAACACAAGTCTATAACTGCGGTTCGAATAGCAACTGCAGCAGCCTCAGCCTCGTCGCGCTGGACATGACCAGTGAAAATCAATTCCTCAATACCTTGAATCAGGGTACCTGTACGACGGGTTATGACGGATTCAAACTCTCGACCAGCGGTAGCGCCAGCGTGTACTGCCTCAAGCTGCCGGACCCTGTGGGCAGTGGTAACACGCGTATTTCAACACGGTACATTGCCTATCTGATTGGGTTGATGACCACCTTGAAGAAAGACTACACCGACGGTTCGATCCCCAATGACTACCGGATCAACGTTGCACGTAACGTGTCCTCTGCACTGGTCACCAGCAACCGCAACTTGCGCATTGGTCTGGGCTCCTTTAACCCCCCTATTAGTGGTAACTCGGGCCCCGGCGGTAATATCACCCGGTCAATTAGTGATTTGTCGGTGGTCACAGGCTCTGTCACTCAAACCCAGGCCGATGCGAATTACAACGCACTGATTTCCGCGATCAATGGTCTGGGCGCTATCGCCAACACGCCACTCGCCGAAACCTACTATGAGATCACTCGTTACTTCCGTGGTATGACGCCCTTTTATAACTCGACACCGAGTACCTACACCAGCCCAATTCAGTATCGCTGTCAGAAAAACTACGGCGTGGTAATCACCGACGGTCTGCCTACCTATGATCGTACGTTTCCAACCAACGACCCGTTGGGCGGAAGCAGGCTGCCCAACTGGGACGGTAACAGCGCGAATGACGGTGTCAATCTGAGTGGCGATAACGAAGGTGACACGCTGTACCTGGATGACATTGCCAAGTTCGCGTATGACATTGATCTGCGCTCCACTGGTAATGATGCCGCCGGGAAGAGTTGGGATTCGGTGGATTATCCCACGCAGAACCTGTCTACCTACACTGTAGGTTTTACGGCGGCGAACCAAATGCTGTCCGATGCCGCGCGTTATGGGCGTGGCACTTACTATCAGGCCACTGACAGCGCAGGTTTGAACGCGGCGCTCTCATCAGCGTTGAACGAAATCACCTCCAAGGCGGGTTCGGGTGGCGGCGGGGCAGTCAGTTCGTCGAACTTATCCAGCACCTCCCAGACCTATACGTCGGTGTATGACTCCACCGATTGGCGTGGCACGATCAAGGCATTCAACTTCAACACGGATGGTTCGGTCAGTACGACGCCTAGCTGGACGACCGACACGACGATTGTCCCAGGCATCAGTCCGACCTATCAGTCGTGGAATACCACCTCCAATGCCGCAATTACCTTGGCCTATAGCAACTTCTCTATTGCCCAGCAAGCTACCCTCAATTTACCGACGGGGACTAACGGCAGCGACTTGATCGAGTGGAGCAAGGGCACTAACAAGAGTGGCTTAAAAGTGCGCACGGTGCTGTTGGGCGACATTGTCAACTCACGGCTTATGTATGCGTCTCCGAACGACGCCACCGCCTCGGACGGCACCGGTGATACCAGTTATTCGGCTTTCCTGGATAAGAAATTGGCAGGCATGAGTCCGAGTCTGGTGGTCAATGCCAACGATGGTTTAGTCAATGTGATCGACCCCAGCAACGGCACTCGACGTTATGCCTATATGCCGTCGAGCGTGCTGAACAATTTGCATTATGTCGCAGACCCCGCCTACATCAATGGTGTGACCCACAAGTTCCTCGCCGACGGCCAGATATCCATTGTCGATGCTAGGCTCGGTACCGCCTGGAAAACCCTCGCTATCGGCGGCGTAGGAGCCGGCGGCAAGGCGTTCTATGCTATTCAGCTGTACGACGGGACGGCAGGCAACGCGATCACTGCATTGTGGGAGATTCGTGCGCCAGATGTCGCTAACACGGCTAATGCTTTCAATGATTTGGGTTACGCCTATGCCAAGCCTGAAGTTGCGCAGCTGGCAGACGGACGCTGGGCGGCGTTCATTGGTAACGGTTATGGCAGTAGCACCGGCGTAGCGGCGTTATATGTGGTGGATATCCGCGACGGTTCTCTGATCAGGAAAATCATTGTCGATAGCACTGGCGGTAATGGCCTGAGCTCGGTGAAGTTGCGGGTCAATGCCCAGAGCGTGGTGCAGTACGCTTATGGTGGTGACTTGAAAGGGCAGATGTGGAAGTTCGACTTTACCAGTAGTGCGCCAGCCAGCGGGATCTCGTTCTCCAGCACGCCGTTGTTCATCGCGCCGGGAGGCACGAGTCAACCGATTACGGCCCAGCCGGTGATTGGTAACCTGCCTTCTCTTGGGTACCTCGTGTATTTCGGGACCGGGAAGCTCAGTGAGGTCGCCGATAAAACCAGCACGGCTCGCCAGGCTTTCTACGCCGTCCTGGACAACGACGGTGCAAGTGCCAGCTATGGCGAAAGCCAGCTTCAAGCACAGTCGATTACAGGGACTACAGGGGCAGGCAGTCAATACTTCACCACCAGCAAGACCCCCGTTGACTACACAACCAAGAAAGGGTTCTACCTGCCGTTGGTGGTGAGTGGTGTTTTGGCCGGTGAGCGGGTGCTCTATCAGGCTCAATTAAGCTTTGGTAGGTTGTTTTTCACCACTGCGATCATCGACACAGCGGACCCCTGTTCAAGCTCGGGTTCTGGGCGATTCGTGGATATCGACGCGGTCAGCGGCGCCATGCTCGATCATGCTGTGCTGGATACCACGGGCGATCGAGTGGTCGATAGCAGTGACTCGATCACCAGTGGCATCATGTTCAGCGGGGGGGTGCCGAACCTGTCGGGGTCTGTCAGCAACTCATCGGGCACTCAAAACCTGATGTTTCCAGCGCCGCAGACGGAACTTGGCGGTGTTTTCAATCGGCGTACCATGTGGCGACAAATTCAGTAATTAAGAGGCTTTATGCGTAGACAGAGTAAGGGCTTCACCCTGATAGAACTGATGATTGTCGTCGCGATAGTTGGCATCCTGGCGGCTATCGCTTATCCCAGCTACACGGAGTACGTGAAGAAAACCCATCGCTCGGAAATCGCCGGATTGCTCTCCGAGCAGGCACAGATCCTTGAGCGGTTTTATTCGCGTAATGGGCAATATTCCAATGTTACCGGTCCGGCTGCAGTAGCCCTCGTGATCTCCGCAGGAAACACTTATTACACTATTGCCCCCGTCCGCGATGCACAAGACTTCACTCTGACCGCCGCCCCCATCCAAGGTGCAATGATGGACGGCGACAAATGTGGCAGTTTTGTTATCACCAATACTGGCGCACGCAGTATTGCGAGCATGCCTGCCGTGCCTACTTCTCCTGCAGCGTTAGCCTCACTAACCCTGCTGTGCTGGAGCCGTTAACCCTTTTCTTTTTGTATCGAGTCCAAGATGTCAAAGCAGCAAGTAGTGATCGTCGGCGGTGGGGTGATCGGTCTGTTGACCGCGTTCACTCTCGCGGCCGAGGTAGAAAGCGTTGTTTTGCTTGATCGTGCCGATGTCGGTCAGGAGTCGTCCTGGGCCGGTGGCGGTATTGTTTCGCCGCTTTACCCTTGGCGCTATAGCCCGGCGGTGACTGCGTTGGCGCATTGGTCGCAGGATTTTTATCCGCAATTGGCCGAGCGTTTGTTTGCGGCCACGGACATCGATCCCGAGGTGCATACGACCGGCCTGTATTGGCTCGATCTGGATGATGAAAAAGAAGCACTGGAGTGGGCGGTTCGGGAAAACCGGCCGTTGAGTGCGGTGGATATTTCGGCGGCTTACGCGGCGGTGCCGGTGCTAGGCGAGGGGTATTCGCGGGCGATTTACATGGCCAACGTCGCCAACGTGCGTAACCCGCGTCTGGTGAAATCGCTGAAAGCGGCCTTGCTGGCGCTACCCAACGTCACGCTTCATGAGCAGTGCGAAGTCAGTGGTTTTATCCGCGAAGGCGACAAGGTGCTTGGCGTCCACACGGCTGCCGGTGACGTGCTCGGCGATCGCGTGGTGCTGGCGGCGGGGGCCTGGAGTGGTGAGCTGCTCAAGACGCTTGGCCTGGACCTGCCGGTGGAGCCGGTCAAGGGCCAGATGATCCTGTACAAGTGCGCCTCGGACTTCCTGCCTCGGATGATCCTTGCCAAGGGTCGCTACGCGATTCCGCGACGTGACGGGCACATCCTCGTCGGCAGCACGCTGGAATATGAGGGCTTCGACAAAACCACCACGGACATTGCATTGGAGAGCCTGAAGGCCTCAGCCGTTGAGCTGATCCCGGCACTGGCGGACGCTGAGGTTGTGGGGCATTGGGCGGGGCTGCGTCCTGGCTCGCCTGAAGGCATCCCCTACATCGGGCCTGTGCCCGGGTTTGACGGGTTGTGGCTGAACTGCGGGCATTTCCGCAACGGTCTGGTGCTGGCGCCAGCGTCTTGTCAGCTACTGGCGGACCTGTTGTCCGACCGTGAGCCGATTATCGATGCTGCGCCGTATGCGCCGGATGGAAGATTGGTGGGCTGAGGTGCCGGGCTGCTTCATGTAGGAGCTGCCGAAGGCTGCGATAAGGTCGGAACGACCTTTATGTGTATTCGGGGCGCTGTCGTTTGGTGGCCAATCGCAGCCTTCGGCAGCTCCTACAATTGACCGAGGTTGCTGCGCGACAGCGTGGAATCCGTCAATCCAGCCCCAGTTTCTTCAGCCGATAGCGCATGGACCGAAACGTCAGGTTCAGGCGTTGGGCGGCGGCGGTGCGGTTCCAGCGGGTTTCTTCCAGGGCCTGGAGAATGAGTTTGCGTTCGACGCTTTCCAGGTAATCTTCCAGGTTGTCGATCTCGGCCAGATTGGGGCCATCCGGGTCGTGGGTGCTGGGTGAGTCGGCCAGGCGCAGGTCGCTGGCGTCGATCTGGTCGTTGTCGCACAGGGTGTAGGCGCGTTCGAGTATGTTTTCAAGCTCGCGCACATTGCCGGGGAATCGATAGCTTTTCAGGGTCTCCAGCGCGTGCGCGTTGAGCTTCGCCGCGGGCTGGCCCGAGCCATCGGCCAAGCGTCGGAGGACGTTGTCGGCGAGTTGGCCGATGTCTTCCCGGCGCTCGCGCAAGGACGGTACGCGCAGCTCGATGACGTTCAGGCGGTAGTACAAATCCTGGCGGAAACGCCCGGCAGCGACTTCGGCGCTCAGGTCTTTGTGGGTCGCGCAAAGAATGCGCACGTCCACCACCAACTCTTGCTGTCCACCCACGCAGCGCACGGCTTTCTCCTGGATCGCGCGCAGCAGTTTGACCTGCATGGCCAGCGGCAGGTCCGCGACTTCATCAAGGAACAGCGTCCCGCCATTGGCAGCCTGGAACAATCCGGGCTTGTCCTCCACCGCGCCGCTGAAGCTGCCTTTGCGATGGCCAAAGAACTCACTCTCCATGAGTTCTGTGGGAATGGCGCCGCAGTTGACCGGAATAAAGGGTCGGCTGATGCGCGGACCCTGCTCGTGAATCAAGCGCGCCACCAGCTCTTTGCCGCTGCCCGACTCGCCACTGATGTAGATCGGCGCCTGACTGCGGGCCAGTTTGCTGATCTGGTTGCGCAGCGCACGCATGGGCGGCGAGTTGCCGAGTAAGCGGCTGTCGATGCTGCTGCTGTCAGATGGGGTCGGGGGGTGCAGGCGCAGGGCGCTGGTCACCAGTTCGCGGAGGAGGGTGAGGTCCACCGGTTTGGTCAAAAAGTCGAAGGCCCCGGCTTTGAGTGCATTGATCGCGGTGTCGAGGCTGCCATACGCTGTAATCATCGCCACCGGCACCTGGGGGTGACGTTGCTGGATGTGCTGCACCAACTCCAGGCCGTTGCCATCGGGCATGCGCATGTCGGTCAGGCACAGGTCGAAAGGCTCGCGCAGCAGCCAGTCGCGCGCTTCTTTGACGTTGCGTGCGCTGCGGGTGTCGAGCTTCATCCGCCCCAGCGTGATCTCCAGAAGTTCGCGGATATCCGGTTCATCGTCGACGATCAGGATTTTTTGCCGTGGGCTCATGTTCAACTCAGTTTGAGCGGATGGGCGAAGGTGATGCGGAAACAGCTCCCGCCACCTTCTCGAGGACTGTAATCCAGATGTGCTTGATTGCTTTCGCACAGCTCGCGGGAAATATAAAGGCCCAGGCCGGTGCCTTTGTTTTCCGTGGTGAAGAAAGGTTCGAAAATCCTCGTCAGATGCTCGCTGGCCACGCCGGGGCCGTCGTCGAGCACTTCCAGGATCGGCAAGTCGCTGATCGGATCGTGACACAGTTTTAGCCAGACTTGCGCCCGTTCATTGACCTTGGCGCTATACCGCAATGCGTTTTGCAGCAGGTTGGTCAGCACCTGCGTCAGCTGCTCGGGGTCCATGCGCGTCGTCAGGGTCCCAATGCCGATGTCGACATGCAACTGCTGGTTGGCTGCGGCGGCACTGCGAAAGTCGCTGATAAACGGCTCCAGCCAGCGTCTGACATCGAGCCGCTGCGGCTCGGCCTGACGACGGCGAGACAGTTGCAAGACGTTTTCAATCACCAGGTTCATCCGCCGCGATTGATCGTGGATGATCTGGCCCAAGCGCTGATCAGGCGCCGTCAGGTCCTCTGACTCCTTGAGCAACTGGGCGGCATGGCTGATGGCGCCCAGTGGATTGCGAATTTCGTGGGCGATCCCGGCGGTCAGGCGGCCTAATGCGGCAAGCTTGAGTTGCTGGGCCTGCTGGGAGATCTGCGACAGGTCTTCGAGAAAGACCAGTGTGTGACGCCGCTCGTCGCGATTGAGGGCGATGAAGCTCGGTTGCAGCACAGGCCCGAGTGCGGACGTCGCAATGCTCTGCGGGCGCAACATCGGGTTGATCTGCCATTGCTGCAGCCGGTCGACCAGTTGTGGGGAATAGTCGTCGATGGTTTTGCCGATCAAGTGTTCCTGGCCCAGCAGGGTCAGGGCGCCGTGATTGGCCAGCAGCACCTGACGCTGGGCGTCGAGCACCAGAATGCCGGTTCGCATGCGTTGCAGGATCAGCGCGTTGAGTTCTTCGAGGTTGTTGACATCTGCCGCGCGTTCTTTTGCCAGCGACTCGCTAAGGTGCAGGCGATGGGTCAGTGCCTGCACCAACAACGCGGCGGCAAAGCACATGGCGCCAAGCGAGCCAGCCTGGAGATAGTGGTTGTACGCCGACGGTCGATCGAAGCTCAGATAGAACGTCAGGTAAATGATCCCGATGGCTGCAACCGCAGCAATCAACAGCCCGGTACGCCCTCGCAGCAATATGTTGCTGATGGCGACCGATGCGATCAGCAGGTTGCCGATGCCGCTGGGCGCGCCGCCGCCTGCGTAGAACAACGCCGAAAGCATCACGGCATCGGCCAGCGCCAGGCTGAATGTCTGTGCAGCGTTGTTCGGCCTGTCCAGCAGCACGACGACCAGAATATTAAACACCAGATACAGCCAGCAACCGGTCCGAAAAAAGATCGGGTTGGCCAGCTCCAATAGGTCATCGTCCAGATTGCTGGAGATCATCAGGACCAGCGTGATGCCGATGACCAAGCGATAAAGGTGATAAAGCCGCAGGATACGCTGGGCCTGATTGCCGCTCAGTGAGAGTGTTTCAGCGGTCACGAGAGCCTGGGCCTTGTTCCATGTGCGTCTGGCTGCAGTACCACTGTTTCCCCACGTTCGATTCCAGGCTCAGCGCACGGTCGCGGGGTAGATGGACGCCGCAGTGGGCGCAACGGACCATGGGCTCGGCAGCAATTTCAGGTGGCTCAGTCTTCCTGTCTGGCGCAGAGCGTTTACCCATGCGTTTGAAGAAGTACACCGCGGCCCCGATTAAAACGACCCACAAAAGTAAGCGAACCATGACTACCAGCTTTCTGATTGAAGATTCGGCAGTGTAGCCAAGGCGCTGTCAGGCGCACAGCGGAGAAATGCCCAATAAAAAAAGAGACCCGAAGGTCTCTTTTTTCAATACGGCTGAATCAGTCGAAAATACCCAGCGTCATGTAGCTGAACCACGAGCGGTCTTTGCTGTTGCCTTCCGCTTGATGATTCTGCTCGTCGACCTCGTCCTGATTGGCAGGCAGCAATTCCGAAGGAATCGCGTCCTTGGCATCCTGGTACTGTTTGAGCACGTCCTGGTTGGCGCGAGTTTCGCCTGGCGGCAATGGTGTGTTGGTTTCGATCAAGCCCAGGGTGACCTTCGACAGCCAAGAGCGGTTGTCCTCGTCGGCGATCTGCGGCACGAACTGGCCATCGACCAGGCTCGGATGGTTCGGGTAGTTCAGCTTGAGGACTTCCAGGCTGGTGGCAGCCAGTTCGTCCAGGTGCATATGCTGATAAGACTCGACCATCACGGCCAGGCCATCGCCGACGGACGGCGTTTCCTGGAAGTTCTCGACCACGTAGCGGCCACGGTTGGCGGCTGCAACGTAAGCATGACGGGTCAGGTAGTAGTCCGCGACGTGGATCTCGTAGGCGGCCAGCAGGTTGCGCAGGTAAATCATGCGCTGCTTGGCATCCGGCGCATAACGGCTGTTGGGGTAGCGGCTGGTGAGCTGGGCGAACTCGTTGTAGGAGTCGCGGGCAGCGCCCGGGTCACGCTTGGTCATGTCCAGTGGCAGGAAGCGAGCCAGCAGGCCGACGTCCTGGTCGAAGGAGGTCAGGCCCTTCAGGTAGTAGGCGTAGTCGACGTTGGGGTGCTGTGGGTGCAAACGAATAAAACGTTCAGCGGCAGACTTTGCAGCCTCCGGCTCACCGTTTTTATAGTTGGCGTAGATCAGCTCCAGCTGTGCCTGATCGGCATAGCGTCCAAAGGGATAACGCGACTCCAGTGCCTTAAGCTTGTTGCTTGCACTGTTGTAGTTGTTGTTGTCCAGGTCGGCCTGCGCCTGCTGGTACAGCTCGACTTCGCTCAGATTTTCGTCGATGACTTCTTTCGATGAACAGGCAGCGGTGAGTGCGAGGATGGCGATCAGCAGCAGGTGTTTCACTTGCATGGCGGCTAGCGTCCCTATGACGGCCCGCTGTCTTGGGCGGGGCCGTCCTGTTATGATGGGCGCCCCGTGAAACCACCGGGGCAAAAGACGCCGTATTTAACCACAAGCGCGCAGCCGAAACCAAAGGCTACGCCGCAGCCTAGTCTGAGCATGTCCGAGAATATAGAACTCCGCGCAGAGGTGCCGTCCGAATTGGGCGGTCAACGCCTCGATCAAGTCGCCGCACAATTATTCGCTGAGCACTCGCGCTCGCGCCTTTCCGCCTGGATAAAAGACGGCTGCCTGACTGTGGACGGAGGCGTTTTGCGCCCACGTGACATCGTTCATGGCGGCGCTGTTCTGCAACTGTCCGCAGAGCAGGAAGCCCAAGGTGAATGGGTGGCGCAGGATATTGAGCTCGATATCGTCTACGAGGACGATCAAATCATGGTGATCAACAAACCTTCCGGTTTGGTGGTTCACCCAGCAGTGGGTCATGCCGATGGCACGCTGCTTAACGCTCTACTGCACCACTTTCCGGACATCGTCAATGTTCCGCGTGCCGGCATCGTGCACCGTCTGGACAAGGACACCACCGGTCTGATGGTGGTGGCCAAGACAATCCAGGCGCAGACCCAGTTGGTGACGCAGTTGCAGAATCGCAGCGTCAGCCGGATCTATGAATGCATCGTCATCGGTGTTGTCACCGCAGGTGGCAAGATCGACGCACCGATCGGCCGTCACGGCCAGCAGCGTCAGCGCATGGCGGTCATGGAAGGCGGCAAGCAGGCGGTGAGTCATTACCGGGTGCTTGAGCGTTTCCGTTCCCACACCCATGTAAGGGTCAAGCTGGAAACCGGTCGTACTCACCAGATTCGGGTGCACATGGCGCACATCAACTTCCCGTTGGTCGGTGATCCCGCCTACGGTGGGCGCTTCCGTATTCCGCCGGCTGCCAGCGTGACCATGGTCGAATCGTTGAAACATTTCCCGCGTCAGGCGCTGCATGCGCGTTTCCTGGAGCTGGATCATCCGACGACCGGTAAGCGAATGAAGTGGGAATCGCCGCTGCCAGACGATTTTGTCTGGCTGTTGTCGCTGCTGAAGCAGGATCGCGAGGCGTTCATCGGGTGAACACGTTCGTGACGGACTGGCTGATCCCTGACTGGCCTGCGCCGGCAGGGGTCAAGTCGTGCGTCACCACCCGTGCGGGCGGCGTCAGTCAGGCGTCGTTCGACAGCTTCAATCTGGGTGATCACGTCGATGACAATCCAGAGTCGGTGGCTGCCAATCGCCAGCGTCTGACATCCAGCCTGAATATCCAGCCTGCCTGGCTACGTCAGGTGCACGGTGTCGTCGTTGCTCACGCCGATCCTCTTTGTGTTGTCGAAGCGGACGCCAGTTGGACGATGACCCCAGGTGTCGCGTGCACCATCATGACCGCGGACTGCTTGCCAGCGCTGTTTTGTGATCGTGCGGGCAGTCGTGTCGCGGCGGCCCATGCCGGTTGGCGTGGTCTGGCGGCTGGCGTACTGGAGGCGACGGTCGATCGTTTGGCAGTGCCGGCGAACGACATTCTGGTCTGGCTCGGCCCGGCCATCGGTCCGCAAGCGTTCGAAGTTGGACCGGAAGTTCGTGAGGCTTTTATAAGTACTCACCCCGAAACCGCCCTGGCATTTGTGCCAAGCCTCAATGCCGGTCGCTTCATGGCCGATATCTATGCCCTCGCGCGTCTGCGTCTGGCGGCATGTGGTGTGACGGCGGTGTATGGCGGCGGCTTCTGCACAGTCAATGATCCACGCTTCTATTCCTATCGCCGGAGCGCTCGCACCGGTCGTTTCGCCTCTCTGGTCTGGATTGACTGAGTCGACTACGCTCACTCATCATAATTGCTGACTTACGTCAATCAAGCAGCGCTTGAATCCTGCAAAATCGACCACATCTAATGGGCAGTCCAGCAGGTTTTCTTTATAGGTGTCTCCATCGCTCCGGCCTGCTTAATAAGGAAGGTAACTAATGCGTATAGACCAGTTAACCAGCAAGTTGCAGTTGGCTTTATCTGATGCTCAGTCCCTGGCTGTGGGGTTGGACCATTCAGGCATTGAGCCGGCGCACTTGATGCAAGCGCTGCTTGAACAGCAGGGCGGTACGATCAGGCCCTTGCTGATGCAGGTCGGCTTTGACGTCAACAGCCTGCGCAAGGCGTTGAGCAAAGAGCTCGACCAACTGCCGAAAATCCAGAACCCTACCGGCGACGTGAATATGTCGCAGGATTTGGCGCGCCTGCTCAATCAGGCTGATCGTCTGGCGCAGCAGAAGGGTGATCAGTTCATCTCCAGCGAGTTGGTGCTGCTGGCGGCAATGGACGAGAACAACAAGCTTGGCAAACTCTTGCTGGGCCAGGGCGTCAGTAAGAAGGCGCTTGAAAACGCCATTACCAACCTGCGTGGCGGTGCGGCGGTCAATGATGCCAACGTCGAGGAGTCGCGTCAGGCGTTGGATAAATACACCATCGACCTCACCAAGCGCGCCGAAGAAGGCAAGCTCGACCCAGTGATCGGTCGTGATGACGAAATTCGTCGGACCATTCAGGTGCTGCAGCGCCGGACCAAGAACAACCCGGTGCTGATCGGTGAGCCTGGCGTGGGTAAAACCGCGATTGTCGAGGGCCTGGCCCAAAGGATCGTCAACGGCGAAGTGCCGGATGGCCTTAAAGGCAAGCGTGTACTGTCGCTAGACATGGGCGCACTGATTGCTGGCGCCAAGTTCCGTGGTGAATTCGAGGAGCGGTTGAAAGCGCTGCTGAACGAGCTGTCGAAGCAGGAAGGTCAGATCATCCTGTTCATTGATGAACTGCACACCATGGTCGGCGCCGGTAAAGGCGAAGGCGCGATGGATGCAGGCAACATGCTCAAGCCTGCGCTGGCTCGCGGCGAGCTGCACTGCGTTGGCGCGACCACGCTCAATGAATACCGTCAATATATAGAGAAGGACGCGGCCCTCGAGCGGCGCTTCCAGAAAGTGCTGGTGGATGAGCCAAGCGAAGAAGACACCATCGCGATCCTGCGTGGCTTGAAAGAGCGCTACGAGGTCCACCACAAGGTTGCGATTACTGACGGCGCGATCATCGCGGCGGCCAAGTTGAGCCATCGCTATATCACTGATCGTCAATTGCCGGACAAGGCCATCGACTTGATCGACGAAGCGGCCAGCCGTATTCGGATGGAAATCGACTCCAAGCCGGAAGTGCTCGACCGTCTTGAGCGGCGCCTGATTCAACTCAAGGTTGAATCCCAGGCCCTGAAAAAGGAAGACGACGAAGCCGCAATCAAACGTCTGGAGAAACTTCAGGAGGAAATCGCCCGGCTTGAGCGTGAGTACGCCGATCTCGAAGAGATCTGGACTTCGGAAAAAGCCGAGGTTCAAGGTTCGGCGCAGATTCAGCAGAAAATCGAACAGTCGCGTCAGGAACTGGAAGCGGCCCGTCGTCGTGGCGATCTGAATCGGATGGCGGAATTGCAGTACGGGATCATCCCTGACCTGGAACGCAGCCTGCAGATGGTCGATCAGCACGGCAAAAGCGAAAACCAGTTACTGCGCAGCAAAGTGACCGAAGAAGAGATTGCCGAGGTCGTGTCCAAGTGGACCGGGATCCCGGTCTCGAAAATGCTCGAAGGCGAACGCGACAAGCTGCTGAAGATGGAAAGCCTGTTGCACCAACGCGTGATTGGCCAGGACGAAGCCGTGGTCGCGGTATCCAACGCAGTGCGGCGTTCGCGTGCCGGGTTGTCCGATCCGGATCGTCCGAGCGGCTCGTTCCTGTTTCTCGGGCCTACCGGTGTTGGTAAGACGGAGCTGTGCAAGGCGCTGGCCGAGTTCCTGTTCGATACGGAAGAGGCAATGGTGCGCATCGATATGTCCGAGTTCATGGAGAAACACTCCGTGGCTCGCCTGATCGGCGCGCCTCCGGGCTACGTGGGCTATGAAGAGGGCGGCTACCTTACCGAAGCCGTGCGGCGTAAGCCTTATTCAGTGATCTTGCTGGATGAAGTGGAAAAGGCTCACCCGGACGTGTTCAACGTGTTGCTGCAGGTACTTGAGGACGGTCGTCTGACTGACAGCCACGGACGCACGGTGGATTTCCGCAATACCGTGATCGTGATGACCTCCAACCTGGGCTCGGTGCAGATCCAGGAGTTAGTCGGTGATCGCGAGGCACAGCGTGCTGCGGTGATGGACGCAGTCAGTTCGCACTTCCGTCCAGAGTTCATCAACCGTATCGATGAAGTCGTGGTGTTCGAACCATTGGCGCGTGATCAGATTGCTGGCATCGCCAACATTCAGCTAGGCCGTTTGCGTGGTCGTCTGGCTGAGCGCGAGCTGAAGCTTGAGCTGAGCGCCGAGGCGCTGGATAAACTGATCGCGGTGGGTTACGACCCGGTGTACGGCGCACGGCCTCTGAAGCGTGCGATACAGCGCTGGATCGAAAACCCGTTGGCGCAGTTGATTCTGTCCGGGCACTTCCTGCCTGGTGCCACCGTGACCGGTACCGTGGTTGGCGACGAGATTGCTTTTGTCTGATTCATTCGTTGCCTCTATATAGAAGGGCCCTCCTCGTGAGGGCCTTTTTATCAGCGCGGCGTTAGGGGCAAGAAACTGGGATATCGGGCGTAAGCGGGGCTATCCGAAAAAAATCGCAAATCATTGTCTTAAATGCAGTTTTAAGGGTTGACAGTCTTTTTTAAAATTGTAGAATAGCGCGCCTCAGAGACGCGAACGTAGCGATGCAAACGGGTCATTGAGGCTGAAATAAGCAGTAAATTCAGCGCAGTAGTTGTAGAAGTTACGTCTGAAATGCATAGTTCCGCGATAGCTCAGTTGGTAGAGCAAATGACTGTTAATCATTGGGTCCCTGGTTCGAGTCCAGGTCGTGGAGCCATTTTCATCAAGATGTAGCTGTATTATCGGGGTATAGCGCAGTCCGGTAGCGCGCCTGCTTTGGGAGCAGGATGTCAGGAGTTCGAATCCCCTTACCCCGACCATTTTTGGGTCGTTAGCTCAGTTGGTAGAGCAGTTGGCTTTTAACCAATTGGTCGTAGGTTCGAATCCCACACGACCCACCATTTTTGGCTTCAAAGTAATCTTTGAAGCCGAATCTTATAGATCTGATGCCATGAGTGTCAGGTCGCAAGACAGCTTGTTGAGGTGTCTTTAAAGTTTCAACCGGGGTATAGCGCAGTCCGGTAGCGCGCCTGCTTTGGGAGCAGGATGTCAGGAGTTCGAATCCCCTTACCCCGACCATATTCTACTCAGGTTGCACATGGGTTGAAGATCAAGGCGAGATGCAATACGCATCGAAGCCAAATAAAAAAGGTGTCCCTCGGGACGCCTTTTTTTATGCCTTTGATTTGAGGTTGATACTGGTTTTGTAGGAGATGCCGCCCCTCGATCCAGCACCCGCCAGCAGGTGATCATGGCTATGGGGTCAAACCCAAACCTGTCGGAAGCCCGTACCGGGCCTATTCGCAGACAAGCCAGCTCCTACAAATAATGTTCTATTTCACATGGTTATAGGTTGTTCGACAGGAGGGCCGCGACGCCGCTCGGTCGCGCAGAAACTCGGTCCAGATAGGAGCTGACTCGTCAGCGAAGACCATTCAACGCGGTCTACCTGTCGCCCCTCGATTCAGATCATGGCTATAGGGTCAAACCCGAGCCTGCCGGAAGCCCGTACCAGGCTTATTCGCAGACAAGTCAGCTCCTACAAATAATGTTCTATTTCACATGGTTATAGGTTGTTTGGCAGGAGGGCCGCGACGCCGCTCGGTCGCGTAGAAACTCGGTCCAGATAGGAGCTGACTCGTCAGCGAAGACCATTCAACGCGGTCTACCTGTCGCCCCTCGATTCAGATCATGGCTATAGGGTCAAACCCGAGCCTGCCGGAAGCCCGTACCAGGCTTATTCGCAGACAAGTCAGCTCCTACAAATAATGTTCTATTTCACATGGTTATAGGTTGTTTGGCAGGAGGGCCGCGACGCCGCTCGGTCGCGTAGAAACTCGGTCCAGGTAGATACCGTCTTGACCCTCAATGAGCAAGCGCCAGTTTTGGGTCAAACGGCTTCCCCGACTTA
>NZ_LT607420.1:184395-264878 GCF_900095225.1 Pseudomonas sp. UMAB-08 | reverse complement strand
CAACACCTCTTTTTTACCGCTTTCGATCCAGAAGATCAAAACCCCTTCCTCGCCGCTTACTCTGGATAACCCTTTGATTTACAAGGAGTTTTCCGTTTCATCTGCTCCGGAAGAGGTGCGAATTATAGAGAGATTTGACGGGCCGTCAACACCTAATTTCACAAACATGTCACATCGTTAAAACAGGGCACTAAACGCAAGAGGCGGACCTCACGGCCCGCCTCTTTCATCCCTTACAAACTAGGAAAGGCAAACTGCGAGGCCTCATGGCTGGCACGTTGCGGCCAGCGCTGGGTAATAGCTTTGCGGCGCGTATAGAAGCGCACCCCATCCGGGCCATAAGCATGCAGGTCGCCAAACAGCGAACGCTTCCAGCCGCCGAAGCTGTGATAGGCCACAGGTACCGGCAGCGGCACGTTGACCCCGACCATGCCGACTTCAATCTCGTCACAGAACAAACGCGCGACTTCACCGTCACGGGTAAAGATGCAGGTGCCATTGCCATACTCGTGATCGTTGATCAGTTGCATGGCCTGTTCCAGGCTATCGACCCGAACGATGCACAGCACCGGACCAAAGATCTCTTCTTTATAGATACGCATCTCCGGCGTGACCCGATCAAACAGGCAGCCACCCAGGAAGAACCCCTCCTCATTGCCCGCAACGCTCAGACCGCGACCATCGATCACCAGCTCAGCACCCGAGCTCACGCCGTCTTCTATATAGCTGCAGACCTTGTCGCGATGTTGTCCAGTGACCAACGGCCCCATATCCAGGCCACAGGTAGTCCCGGCACCGATCTTCAACGCCTTGATCTGCGGGACCAGTTTGGCCACCAACGCATCGGCGACCTGATCACCGACGCAGACAGCAACCGATATCGCCATGCAACGCTCGCCGCAAGAACCATACGCAGCGCCCATCAACGCACTGACCGCGTTGTCCAGATCCGCATCGGGCATCAGCACCGCGTGATTCTTCGCGCCGCCCAATGCCTGGACACGCTTGCCGCGGGAAGTCGCTTCTCTATAGATGTATTCAGCGATAGGCGTTGAACCGACAAAACTCAGCGCTTTGACCTCAGGTGCTTCGATCAGCGCATCCACCGCTGTTTTGTCACCGTGCACGACGTTAAGCACGCCGTTGGGCAACCCCGCCTCATTCAACAGTTGAGCGATCAACAACGTCGAACTTGGATCACGCTCAGAAGGCTTCAGGATGAAGCAGTTACCGCATACGATCGCCAGTGGATACATCCACAGCGGGACCATGGCCGGAAAGTTGAACGGCGTGATGCCCGCAACCACACCCAGCGGTTGAAAGTCGGACCATGCGTCAATGTTTGGCCCTACGTTGCGGCTGTACTCACCCTTGAGGATCTCTGGCGCGGCACACGCGTATTCGACGTTCTCGATCCCGCGCTTCAACTCACCGGCGGCGTCTTCCAGGGTCTTGCCGTGTTCTTCGCTGATCAACTGCGCGATACGCGCTTCGTTCTGCTCCAGCAATTGCTTGAAGCGGAACATCACTTGCGCACGCTTGGCCGCAGGCGTATTGCGCCAGGCGGGAAACGCAGCCTTGGCAGCATCAATTGCTTGTTGAACGGTTTCGCGGCTAGCCAAGGGGACTTTATGAACGGCCTGACCGGTCGATGGATTGAACACATCGGCAGTACGGCCGGTATCGGTAACGAACTCGCCATTGATCAGGTGCGGGATGTTGCTCATGACAGAACTCCAAAAAATACGGACAGGCGCGATCTCGGCCGCGCCTGCTGTTTAAACCCATAGCGAATCAGTCGATCTGATTCAGCACTTCGCCGACAGCATCGAACAAGCGATCCAGGTCCTGCGGCTTGCTGTTGAAGGTTGGCCCGAACTGCAAGGTGTCGCCGCCGAAGCGCACATAGAAGCCCGCCTTCCACAGTTTCATGCCCGCTTCGAAAGGACGCACGATGGCATCGCCATCACGGGGCGCGATCTGGATCGCGCCCGCCAGGCCGTAGTTACGGATATCCACAATGTTTTTCGAGCCTTTGAGGCCGTGCAACGCGCTTTCGAAATGGGGCGAAACCTCGGCGACTTGCTGAACCAGATTCTCCCGCTGCAACAATTCCAGCGAGGCAAGCCCCGCCGCACAGGCGACCGGGTGCGCGGAGTAGGTATAGCCGTGTGGAAACTCGACCGCATACTCGGGCGTCGGCTGGTTCATGAACGTGTGATAAATCTCGCTGCTGGCAATCACTGCGCCCATCGGGATCGCGCCGTTGGTGATTTGCTTGGCGATACACATCAGGTCAGGCGTCACACCAAAGCTGTCGGCGCCGAACATCGAGCCGGTGCGACCGAAGCCCGTGATGACTTCGTCGAAGATCAACAGAATGTTGTGCTGATCGCAGATTTCACGCAGGCGCTTCAGATAACCCTTCGGTGGAACGATCACACCGGCAGAGCCCGCCATCGGCTCGACGATCACTGCCGCAATGTTGGACGCATCGTGCAGTTCGATCAGCTTGAGCATCTCATCGGCCAGCGCAATCCCACCCAACTCAGGCTCGCCGCGTGAATAGGCATTGCTGGTCAGCAGGGTATGAGGCAAATGATCGACGTCCATCAACTGGCCGAACATTTTACGGTTGCCGTTCACACCGCCCAGGCTGGTGCCCCCAATGTTGACCCCGTGATAACCACGGGCACGGCCGATCATTTTGGTTTTGGTGGCCTGACCTTTCAGGCGCCAGTAGGCACGCACCATTTTCACCGCGGTGTCCGCGCATTCGGAACCCGAGTCAGTGAAAAAAACGTGATTCAGATTGCCCGGTGTCAGGTCGGTGATTTTCTCCGCCAGCTGGAAGGACAAAGGGTGGCCATATTGGAACGCCGGCGAATAATCCAGAGTGCCCAACTGACGCGAGACCGCCTCCTGAATTTCCTTGCGCGAATGCCCCGCGCCGCACGTCCATAGGCCGGACAATGCGTCATAAATCTTGCGGCCCTTATCATCCGTCAGGTAACTGCCTTGCGCCGCCACGATCAGCCGGGGATCACGCTGGAAATTACGGTTTGCGGTGTATGGCATCCAATGAGCGTCGAGCTTCAATTGGCTGGCCAGAGAATTCTCGGCGGATTCAGGAAGATTCATGGATGCAAATACCTCACGGGGCGATGGGGCAGCTTATTGAGCTGTGTGGTTGCAGCTAAGTTGCCACGGGGATAAAGTCTGAAAAACCCAACATTTATAATCTTCAGTTAGACGATCACTAAACTATGAGCATCCGTCGACCCGATCCACTGGCCCAAGTCAGCGACTTTGATATTCGTTTGTTACGTATCTTTCGAAGCGTAGTCGAGTCCGGCGGCTTTTCGGCGGCCGAAAGCGCGCTGGGCATTGGTCGCTCGGCTATCAGCCAACAGATGAGCGATCTTGAACAACGACTCGGCTTACGCCTGTGCCAGCGTGGACGCGCGGGTTTTTCCCTGACCGAAGAAGGTCGAGAGGTCTATCAATCGTCTTTGCAGCTATTAAGTGCAGTAGAAAGCTTTCGCACCGAGGTCAACGGCCTGCATCAGCATTTGCGCGGAGAGTTGAACATCGGCCTGACCGACAACCTCGTCACCCTGCCGCACATGCGCATCACCCATGCCCTGGCCCAATTGAAGGAACGCGGCCCGGACGTACATATTCAGATCCGCATGATCGCGCCACATGAAGTGGAACA
Source organism: Pseudomonas sp. UMAB-08 (assembly GCF_900095225.1). Classification (GTDB taxonomy): domain Bacteria; phylum Pseudomonadota; class Gammaproteobacteria; order Pseudomonadales; family Pseudomonadaceae; genus Aquipseudomonas. The sequence goes on along the minus strand of NZ_LT607420.1, from coordinate 261,160 downwards.
AGGCGTACTCGACGGGCGCTTGCACGTGGGCGTCGTGCCGCAGGCCAGTGCCCTGTCCGGGCTGGAATATCAGCCGTTGTACAGCGAACGCTCTCTACTCTATTGCGCTGTCGGCCACCCACTCTTCTATATGGATGACGCCGCGTTGAACGACGAACGATTGAATGCTCAGGACGCTATCGCCCCGACCTTTCGCTTGCCTGCGGACATTCAGGCGCATTACCAGGCACTCAATTGCACCGCCAGCGCCTCGGATCGTGAGGGCATGGCCTTTTTGATTCTCACCGGGCGCTATATCGGCTACCTGCCGGATCACTACGCCAGCCTGTGGGTTCAGCAAGGTCGACTGCGCGCGCTGAAACCAACAGCCCGTTTTTATGACTTGAGTCTGGCCTCGGTCACTCGCAAGGGACGTCGCCCTCATCTGGTGTTGGAAAGCTTCCTTGAAAGCTTGGCCGCCACGCGCTAAGGCCTTTTCGGAGCCTGCGCCGTGGTGTGCAACCAACTCACTAAAGAAACCACTCGCGCAAGCCAACATGAAGCCAAAACTGAAGCGTTGGAGCATTAATTTGCGCTGCTGGCTCTTGTCTGATCGTCGCGGGTGCGTTATCTGTTCTCCGCTTGCAGCCCATGATCCGTACGGAACCGCCCATGACCTTTGAAGTCCCAGCCCATAGCGCCCAAGCCGTCGCTAAACCTGCCAGCCGCATTCGTCAGAAGAACGAAGAGGCAATCATCAAAGCCGCAGAGGACGAGTTCGCCCGTCACGGCTTCAAAGGCACCAGCATGAATACCATCGCGCGGAATGCAGGCTTGCCCAAAGCCAACCTGCACTACTACTTCACCAACAAGTTGGGGTTGTACATTGCGGTGTTGAGCAACATCCTCGACCTGTGGGACAGCACGTTCAACGCGTTGAGCGTCGACGACGATCCCGCTCAGGCGCTGAGCCATTACATTCGCGCCAAGATGGAATTTTCTCGACGTCAGCCACAAGCGTCACGGATCTTCGCCATGGAAATCATCAGCGGAGGCGAATGCCTGAATGAGCATTTCAGTCAGGACTACCGCGCCTGGTTTCAGGGCCGGGCAGCCGTGTTTCAAGCCTGGATCGATGCCGGAAAAATGGACCCCATCGACCCCGTGCATCTGATCTTCCTGCTCTGGGGCAGCACCCAGCACTACGCTGACTTCGCCACGCAGATTTGTCGGGTCACCGGTCGCGCCCGCTTGACCAAGCAGGACATGGAAACCGCCAGCGACAATTTGATCCGCATCATCCTCAAAGGTTGTGGGCTGACGCCTCCGGCTGTTTGAGCGGTCCGTTACCGGAAACAGTGGTTCACGTCGTCGATAGCTGGAACATACACATGCCTTTTACCCTTGCTGGCCCTTGTGAATACCGGGAAGAGATTCGCAAAAGCCGCTTTATTACCCTCGCCGCCCCCATCACCAGCGCTGCCCAGGCCCAAGCGTTCATTGAGCAGCACAGCGATCTGAATGCCACGCACAATTGCTGGGCCTGGAAACTGGCCGATCAATACCGCAGCAACGACGATGGAGAGCCCGGAGGTACCGCCGGACGGCCGATTCTGGCAGCGATCGAAGCGCAGGATTGCGATCAAGTCGTGGTGTTGGTGATCCGCTGGTATGGCGGCATCCAATTGGGCACTGGCGGCCTCGCGCGCGCGTACGGCGGTGGCGCCAATAAATGCCTGCACCAGGCCGAGCGCCTGCCCTTGATCCATCGGGTGCAATTGAGCTGTACGTGCAGTTTCAGCGAACTGGCGCTGGTCAAGGTGCGTCTGGCCGAACTGCATGGGCGGCTGGAGAACGAAGCGTTCACCGCCAATGGCGTCGAATTGCAGATCGCCCTGGGCCCGGAGCACATCGACATTTTGCAGCGACAACTGGCAGATCTGAGTCGCGGACGAATTATCTTGCAGCGGCACAAGGACGACTGAATCCGCGCGTGCGCACGCCCCGGTTAATTGCCCACATCTACTGTGCACCCGGCTGTGGATAAGCTGAGCACACACCTCTGCGGGCCTTGCTGCGCATGGCGTTGCGACGACTGGTTGTTTTTTGCTCAATCCGCCCATTACTGAAATAAAACCTCCTTAAAACAGAGTGTTATCGTCACTTATCGCAGTTGGGCACTTCCCGGTCACTCTTTATTCCCGCACTTTTGGCTTGCGCACAATAACTGTGGAGCAACCTGTGGATAAGCCGTGCAAGCCTGTCTCGGGCGTAGACAGATCATGGCGCGCGCTCAGCTGGTCATTTTTTGTTCAACTGCAGGAAGACAAACTCAACGTCATCGACGCTCGTATCGCCGAACTAAACGAGTTACGCCTTGAGTTGCAACACCGCTTGGGTCAACGTTGTCCATTAAGTCCTTGAGGCGGCCATTTCCCTCTGGGCTATTCATTCCCTGAACCACTTTTTGTGAACAAGGAGCTCGATCCATGCCGCATACCAAAACCGCGTTAATCATTGGCGCCTCCCGTGGCCTCGGCCTTGGCCTGGTGCAGCGCCTCTCCGAACAAGGCTGGCAAGTGACCGCCACGGTGCGCGACCTGCACAAAGCCGGTGGACCCCAGACGATCCCCGAGGTGCAGGTCGAAGTGCTGGATATCAATGAGCTGTCATCGTTGAATGCCTTCACCGAGAAGCTGAAGGGGCAGGTTTTTGATCTGCTGTTCGTCAATGCAGGCGTTAGCGGACCAAAGCACCAGAGCGCCGCGCAAGCTACCGCCGATGAACTCGGCCAGCTGTTCATGACCAACGCCATTGCCCCCATTCGTCTGGCCGAACGAATGGTCCAGCAGATTCGTCCCGACACCGGGGTCCTGGCGTTTATGAGTTCGGTGCTGGGCAGTGTTATGTGCCCCGAAGGCAACGACATGGCGTTGTACAAAGCCAGCAAGGCCGCGCTGAACTCCATGACCAATTCCTTCGTCACACAATTGGCTGACCCGAAGCCGACAGTCCTGTCCCTGCATCCGGGCTGGGTGAAAACCGACATGGGCGGCGAAAATGCTTATATCGATGTAGAGACCAGCACCCGTGGTTTGGTCGAACAGATTGATGCCTATGCCGGCAAGGGTGGTCATTACTTCATCAACTACAAGGGCGAAACGATTCCCTGGTAATTAACTGGCCTGATGAACTTCGGCCTCGCCGCTGCTTCTACCTGAAGCGCGGCGACCCCTGGATCAGCAGCGAGCCTGGCGTGCTGCCGGGTTCAAAGCCCCAACAACGACAGCATGATAAAAGTCGCGAACAGCACAAAGTGAGTCATGCCTTCGATGGCATTGGTTTCGCCATCATTCAGGTTGATCGCGCTGACCAAAAGCGTGATGAAGATCATCACGCTTTGCACCGGGGTCATCGCCATCTGGAACGGCTGACCGCTGTACAGCGCCATCGCCTCCATGACGGGTACGGTCAGGATCACCGTTGACAACGAGGCGCCCAACGCGATGTTTACGACGGACTGCATGCGGTTGGCCAAGGCCGCGCGCAAGGCCGTCAGAATCTCGGGTGCAGCGGAAATCGCCGCCACCAGAATTGCCGTCATGACCGGCGGTGCGCCTGTCCCTTCCAGGCCGAGGTCGACGGTTTTCGACATCACTTCAGCCAGCGCACCGATCACCACTACGCCAAAAACAAGCGTGCCTATCGAGCGCACCAGATTGATCGATGGAGCCTCTTCGGCAGGCAAGTTCTTGCGCATTTTTTCAGGGTAGCTATAGCTGAAAAAGTAACTGTGCGGCCCCACCTGCATGCGCAGAAACAAGGCGTACAGCACCACCATCGCGCCAATCGTGAACGCCGAATAAACCTTCCAGTCACCTTCGGGAATGAACTCTGGCACCACCATGGAAACGCCCATCGCGGTGAGGATCATCACACTGTACGTGCGCGCCGAATCATCGTTGTAGGACTGCTCGCCATGCTTGAGCCCGCCCATCAGCGCCGCCAGCCCCAGAATGCCGTTGATATCGAGCATCACCGCTGAATAAATCGTGTCCCGCACCAGTGTCGGTGAAGGCTCGTTGCTCATCATGATCGCCAGAATCACGACCTCGACCAAGACGGCCGACAGCGTCAGGATCATCGTGCCATAGGGATCGCCGAATTTATGCGCCAACAGCTCGGCATGGTGAGCCACGCGCATCGACGCGCAGACAATCGCCACCACCAGTGCAATCCCGCCCGCCAGCGCAACACCCTGACCGTTATTCAGCAACGCATGTTCAAAGGGGAACGCGACCACTGCGCCGAGGACAGCCAGTAGTAGAAACTTTTCATCTTTCAAATAAGTCAGCATTGGAATGCCTTGGGTCAAAAGTGTCATTGTCAGTAAATGTTTCGCGACTAACGGTAACAGCAAAACCGTTACGTTACGGCTTCAACCGGCAAGTCGGCCATGCCACGTAAAGGAAGCGATCTCAAAGCGGACATCCCTCTGTAGAATGCCGACTATCTGCACCTGATGAGAAAAGCACATGTACGAATGGCTCAACGCATTGCCCAAGGCAGAACTGCACCTGCACCTGGAAGGCTCGCTGGAACCCGAATTGCTCTTTGCGCTGGCTGATCGCAACAAGATCGCCTTGCCTTGGGCCGATGTCGAAACATTGCGCCGGGCCTATGCCTTCAACAATTTGCAGGAGTTTCTCGACCTGTATTACCGGGGTGCGGATGTACTGCGCACCGAGCAGGATTTTTACGACCTGACCTGGGCCTATCTGCAACGCTGCAAGGCGCAGAACGTCATTCACACCGAACCCTTCTTCGACCCGCAAACCCATACGGATAGGGGCATCCCCTTTGAAGTGGTGATCAACGGTATCGCCACTGCATTGAAAGATGGCCAGGAAAAACTCGGCATCTCCAGCGGGTTGATTCTCAGCTTCCTGCGCCATTTGAGCGAAGCAGAAGCTGAAAAGACCCTCGATCAAGCGCTGCCATTTCGCGATGCATTTATTGCCGTGGGTCTCGACAGCTCAGAGATGGGCCATCCTCCGAGCAAGTTCCAGCGCGTATTCGACCGCGCCCGTAACGAAGGCTTTTTGACGGTCGCCCATGCAGGCGAAGAAGGCCCACCCGAATACATCTGGCAAGCGCTTGACCTGTTGAAGATTCAGCGTATCGATCATGGTGTCCGCGCTATCGAAGATGAGAGGCTGATGCAGCGCATCATTGATGAACAGATCCCGCTGACGGTTTGCCCGCTGTCCAACACCAAGCTCTGCGTCTTCGACGACATGGCCCACCACAACATTCTCGACATGCTTGAGCGCGGCGTGAAAGTCACGGTCAACTCAGACGACCCCGCGTATTTCGGTGGTTATGTGACCGAGAATTTTTACGCGCTGCACACACATCTGGGGATGACCCAGGATCAGGCCCGACGCCTGGCGCAAAACAGCCTGGATGCACGGTTGGTCAAATCTTGATACAGCGGTAATCGTTCCCGCGCAATGAATGCGAGGGAACGATGGGGCCATCAGGCAGCCGAGGCTATTCTGCTGATCTCACGCTGCCCGCTGGTCGAGACCTGCAAGGCGGTGGACTCATCGCTCGTACGCAACCAGCCCAACTGTATGAACAATTGCAGTAACCCTGCACCCAATGCGCCGCCTAAATGCGGCTTGCGCTCGCTCCAGTCGGGGCAAGCGCAAACGGTCTTAAGCTTTCGATGGGCCAGCGCCGGAACATAGATGCCGCGTTCGGCAAATTGAGCGACACCTTTGCTGGTGACTTCGATGCGCAGCTCATGTTGTTCGATCCAGCCTGCACCTAACAGACGCTGATACAACTCTGCCGCCAACTCACCCCCAAGATGGTCAGAACAAATCCGGGCACGGCGCAACGGCGAGAGCGGTGTGGGTGGAATGGCTTGCGACACACTTTTGCTGATGTGATCGGTGCTGACCATCGACGCATTGGCCAGCGCCTCGACTGCAGTGCCGACTTCCGGTGCAGCCAATCGGAAGAAACGCTTTCTGCCGCGCGCCTCCTGCTTCAATAACCCGCCGGTAGTCAGTCGCGCCAGATGCGCACCTGCCGAAGAAGTGGATAGACCAGCCATCAAAGCCAGCTCGTCCGCGGGGCGGGCGGTACCATCCATCAACGCCCAAATCATTGCACTGCGCTTGGGGTCAGCCAGCAACGCGGCAATCTGGCTAATGCAAGGTGCATATTCCATGTATTCACTCCCTGTTGAAACATTCGTCTATTGCACTGACATAGTGAACAGCAAATCGGGTTCAGCCAAGACGCTAAGCCGCCAAAACCAGGGCTGTATTTGACCTCGTACGCCCAGAACGTCATCTAGCAGCGCTTACATGCCACAACCGTTTCTGACTCAGACGCCCCACTCACATCTGCATTGATAACGCCTTGCCTGGCAGCGTCCTGCACCTCAGACCTGGCTTGACGACTTATGCGGACCTGACCGCTGGCGCCAAGTATAAGCCCAGTGCCCTATTACGAAATGGGATTAAAACCACGGCAGAGGATTGGCCGACACGCTATAGGCAAAGTCAGACATCACCCAGGCCAACGAAAACCTGTCTCGATTTACCCGGCTGCCGTGAAAGCGGCGCTGGCCGGACGCTCTCAGTCATCGTCGGAAAAGTCTGGCGTGCATCGCGAGGGAAATGCCTACGGAAAAAACACACAAAACAGGCAAAAAAATACGACCTTAAAACAGCGTTGTTTGCACTTAAAACACTTGATAATCATTTTTCTGTAGAACGCCTGCGTATCGACTGTCAGACAATTCCATTGCAACTGTAAGCCACCGCGACATGGACCTGACGTCACTTGCTGTCAGGATGTCCTTGCGCCAATTCAGAACAGCGCGACCTGAGCATCTCGCACAATAAATTGACCGGTTTACTCAGTTGCGCCCGGTGTGCACAGAGCACATTGAGCGGGGCCAGTTCCCCTTGCAGCTCCGGCATCAATAGCTTCAGGCGTCCGGCATGCACATCGGCAGCAACATCCAGCCAGGATTTATAGGCAACGCCAACACCAGCCAACGCCCACAGGCGCACGACGTCGGCATCGTCGCTAAAACGATCCCCGTGCACGGTCAAACTCATTTCACGTTTGCCGTCATGGAAACGCCAATGGTCATGCACCCGATTGCCTAGCATGAACAGCAGGCAATTGTGCTGTGCCAGCTGTTCCACATGTTGCGGTTCACCATGACGGGCCAGATACGACGGGGCGGCGCAAAGCACTCGACGGTTATCCGGGACGATGGGCAACGCGATCAGGCTCGAATCTTCCGGTTCTCCATAACGCAGAGCGATGTCTACTGGCTGACGAAATAGATCGGCAATCCTGTCGCCCAGCAGCAGGCGAACCGTGAGCAACGGATGTTGGCGCTGGAATTCGTCGAGCCAGGGCAATAACACGTTACGGCCAAAATCCGAGGGCGCCGACAGCTGCAGGACGCCACTGACTTGATCCTGACTCCTGGCCAGAAAACGCTGCCCCTCTTCCAGACTGCTCAGAGCCGCGCGGGCGTATTCGAGGAAACCCTCACCCTCGGCCGTCAGACGCAAGCTACGAGTCGAACGTGCCAGCAGGCGCGCGCCCAGTTGCTGCTCGATACGTTTGAGCGCGGCGCTGGCGACCGCCGCCGACATGTCCATGACCCGCGCAGCAGCGGACAGGCTGCCCAGATCGGTGGCCCGGACAAACAGTTGCAGGTCATCAAAACGCAGCATCACTTGCTCGCATTATCAAAAATAAATTGAAAGAGCCTGCAGTTTTAGCGGGTTTTATCTTTAAGAGAAATAGCCAATCATCCCTCCATGCCATTTATTCAGGCTTATTTCTCAGGAGCGCCCCATGAAAGCCATCGCGTATTACCAGTCCCTGCCGACCAGTGACCCCCTGTCATTGCAGGACATCGAGCTGGCCGAGCCGGTTGCCGGCCCCCGGGACTTGCTGGTGGAAGTCAAAGCCATCTCCGTCAACCCGGTCGATACCAAGGTTCGCCAGAACGTCCAACCCGAAGGCGGCGATGCCAAGGTCCTGGGTTGGGATGTGGCCGGTATCGTCAAAGCGGTCGGCAGCGAAGTGACGTTGTTTCAGCCGGGCGACAAGGTGTTCTATGCAGGCTCCATCGCCCGCGCTGGCGCCAACAGCGAGCGGCACGTGGTCGATGAGCGAATCGTCGGGCACATGCCAAAATCCTTGAGTTTCGCCCATGCCGCAGCCTTGCCGCTGACGGCGATTACTGCGTGGGAGTTGCTCTTCGAACGCCTGCAAATTGCTGAAGACGCCACTGACACCGGACAGTGCCTGATGATCGTCGGTGCTGCCGGTGGCGTGGGGTCGATGCTCACTCAGTTGGCCCGACAGCTCACGGGGTTGAACGTTATCGGCACCGCCTCACGACCTGAAACCGAGGCCTGGGTTCGCCAGCTGGGCGCGCATCATGTGCTGGATCACAGCAAGCCATTGAACGAAGAACTGACCCGCGCGGGTCTGCCACAGGTGACTCACGTGGCCAGCCTGACACAGACCGATCAGCATCTGGATCAGCTGGTCGAAGCCCTGGCACCGCAAGGTCGGCTGGCCTTGATCGACGACCCCAAGTCCCTTGACGTCAGCAAGCTGAAACGCAAGAGTCTGTCACTGCATTGGGAGTTCATGTACACCCGGTCGCTGTTCGAAACCGCCGACATGATCGAGCAACACAAACTGCTCAACCGCGTCGCGGAGCTGATCGATGCTGGCACCTTGAAAACTACTTTTGGTGAGCATTTCGGCACCATCAACGCCGCCAACCTGCGTCGCGCGCATGCGTTTCTGGAAAGCGGCAAGGCCAAAGGCAAGATCGTTCTCGAAGGTTTTTGATCACTTAAGACCGTCAGTCTGAGGTTTGACCTGGATCATTATCTTCGCCTGATCCAGGTCTACAATTGCAGCCTTACCAACAGGAGGAAGTCAGCAATGAAAGTCCTGGTACGTGAATCAGCAAAATCCCAAGGGGGTCCGTGGCAGGTCCGCATGGATCAGCACGTCGTGAGTTTTCGCTCTGAAGCCGAAGCACGCGCCTTCGTCAACACGCTTGAATCCCGCCTGCGGGCTCCGCACAAATTACCCGAAAGTCGCCAGCAAGCCACCGGCTGAGCCAGGGCTGGCCTGCAACTCGGGCAGCCTCAGACCTGGGCCGTTTGAGCCACACTCGCATCGCGCGTGCGCTGCAAACGGCGGGTCAATACTGCAGCACTTACCGCGAAAATCCCGCACAAACTGATCACCATTGCCATGGGGACTGCGCTGCCATCGTGCAGCACCCCCACCAAGGCAGATGCCCCTGCGGCGACACTGAATTGCAGGCACCCGAGTAACGCCGACGCACTCCCTGCCCTCGCCCACTGGCCGTTCATGGCACAGGCCGAAGCATTGGGGATGATGCAACCCAGGCTGGCAATGCAGATGAACAACGGGATCAATAACGGCCAAAGCGCCTGAGTGTGCAGCCCGGCAATGCCGAGCAAGACCAGTGCTGCCGCCAGGTAAACCCAGACCGCGCGCGACAACAAAAGCGCCGGCCCAAGCCTGCCCAAGATGCGCGCATTGACCTGCGCCACCAGAATGAAACCCGCTGCGTTCGCACCAAACAGCCAGCCATAGTGCTCGGGCGGCACGCCATACAACTTGATGAATACGAATGGCGAGCCCGCGATGTAGGCGAACATACCCGCAATCGCGATGCCACCGGTCAAGGCGTGACCGAGAAATATCCGATCAGCCAACAACCGTCGATATTGCCCCAACGCGCCGGCCAATGGATGGCGTGGATGGGCCGCAGGCATGCTTTCCGGCAAGCCCAGCGCAACCGCCAGCGAGCACACGGCACTGAATGCCGTCAGCACCAGAAAGATCGACTGCCAGCCATACAGGTTGACCAAAAGACCACCCAGCATGGGTGCGAGAATCGGCGCGAGGCCCATGACCAACATCAATTGCGAGAAGACTTTCGCCGACTGCACGGCGTCGCACTTATCGCTGACGATGGCCCGCGACAACACCATCCCGGCGCATCCGCCCAACGCCTGAACGAAGCGCGCAGCAATCAGCCACTCGAGGGTGGGCGCAAAAGCGCACGCCAGTGATGCCAGGGTAAACAGTCCGACACCCACCAACAACGGGACGCGCCGACCAAAGCGATCCGCGACCGGACCATAGGCCAATTGGCCGATGGACAAGCCCAGAAAGTAAGACGCCAAGGTCAGTTGTACATGTTTTTCGTCGGTGCCAAACGCCAAGGCAATCGCCGGAAAACCAGGCAGATAAAAATCAATGGCCAGCGGCCCAAAAGCGCTCAAAGCGCCAAGAATCAGGATTATTCTCAGGTTCATCAGGCATCCAAAACTGTGTCCAGCGCAATTAGCTAGTCTAACCGTCCTGAATCCTTAGCGCGTCTTGATGGGGAAATTACTTCAAGATTTTTCAGTTGATCGGGCCGACGCAAAGCCGGGACACCTTCACCCGGCGCAACGTTTAAATCACCTGCACCGCATACCCTTCAGCACTGATCAGACTGATAATGGCCTCGGCCGTGAGTGAGCTTTCAACGCGCACTTCGCCGCTGGCCAAATCGACCTGAACATCAGCCGCCGGGTCGCTGCTCTGCAGCGCTTGGGTGATTGCCCGGACACAGTGGCCACAGGTCATACCCTGAACATTGAATCGTTGCATGTTGTTGCTCCTCGGTAAGGTTGCAGGCATGTTCAACCTTTCCATCATGGCAAGGTCAAGGCCCTGTTTTTTCTGCCGGGCTGGTATTCGTCTCGCGGCTCGGCCAAGCTGCGTCATAACCGTATTAAAAGCAGGAGTATCAGCGATGCGCTGGTCAGTATTGAGCCTAATGAGCATCCTCGGCCTATGGGCGACAGTACCCTTCGCCAACGCCGACTCGCAAGACTACGGCGTCCTGATCATTTCCCGGGAGCGGCTGGAGGTGAACACCTCATGCGAAATCGGTCTGTATCTTCAGGATCAATTGGTCGGGCGTTTGTTTCAGGAAACGTCAACGTCCTTCAACCTCGCGCCGGGTAAAACCTCTATTCGCCTGCGTCTCCTGCCCGGTCAGGTCTCAGGGTGCGCGCCGGGTATGGATGTCCCTCCGAGCATGGTCATTGAAATAAAGGCCGGCGAAGTCAGCAAATACCGGATCGCCATGGGCCCCAATGGCCTATACCTGAAGCGGGCGGCCCTGGAATATTGAAAGGGGCTTGACCTTACCCGTGTGGCAAGGTTAATCCTTGAGGCATAGCCTTCAGGGAAGTTACCCATGCCTATGTCCAACACGCTCGAATTGCCCATAACCGGAATGACCTGCGCCAGTTGTGCCGGACGGGTCGAGCGCGCATTAAGCAAAGTTGCCGGCGTCAAAACCGTCAGCGTCAATCTCGCCAGCGAACGTGCGCACGTCGAATCGTCAGGGCCAATCGACCCAGCCGTGCTGATTGCGGCCGTCACCCGGGCTGGTTATGGCGCAAGCCTGCTGGAAGACACTCGCGCCAACGCCGACAACCAACAACAACGACTGACCCGGGAGCGCTGGGCATTGCTGCTGGCGATTGCCCTCGCGCTGCCGCTGGTTCTGCCCATGCTGCTGGCGCCATTCGGTGTGCACTGGATGCTACCGGCCTGGGTGCAGTTTGCCCTGGCAACGCCCGTGCAATTCATTCTCGGTGCACGGTTTTACATCGCGGCCTGGAAAGCTGTCAGGGCCGGTGCCGGCAACATGGATTTGCTGGTCGCGCTGGGCACCAGTGCGGGCTATGGCCTGAGCCTTTATCAATGGGCGAACACCGCGCCGGGCAGCATGCCGCATCTGTATTTCGAAGCCTCGGCGGTGGTTATCGCGCTGGTACTGCTGGGCAAATACCTGGAAAGCCGCGCCAAACGCCAGACCGCCAGCGCCATTCGCGCGCTTGAGGCCCTGCGCCCCGAACGTGCTATTCAACTGATCGACGGACAAGAACGGGACGTGGCCATCAGCGCTTTGCGCCTCAACGATCTGGTGGTGGTCAAGCCCGGCGAGCGCTTCCCGGTGGATGGCGAAGTGATTGATGGCCAGAGTCACGCCGACGAAGCCTTGATCAGTGGTGAGAGCCTGCCCGTGCCCAAGCAGCCCGGTGACAAGGTGACCGGTGGCGCAATCAATGGCGAAGGCCGCTTGCTGGTCAAGACCCGGGCGTTGGGCGCGGAAACCGTGTTGGCGCGGATCATTCGTCTGGTCGAGGATGCTCAGGCGGGCAAAGCCCCTATTCAGAAGCTTGTGGATAAAGTCAGTCAGGTGTTCGTCCCGACAGTGCTGGTGATCGCCGTCTTCACCCTGGCGGGATGGCTGCTGGCCGGCGCGCCGCTGGAAACGGCCCTGATCAATGCCGTGGCGGTGCTGGTGATTGCCTGCCCTTGCGCGCTGGGGCTGGCGACGCCAACGGCGATCATGGCAGGCACTGGCGTGGCGGCCCGTTACGGCATTTTGATCAAGGACGCGGAAGCACTGGAACGTGCCCATGAAGTCACGGCCATAGTCTTCGACAAGACCGGCACGCTGACCTCCGGCACACCACGCATCGCCCACTTGAGCGCTGTCGATGGCAACGAAGACGTCCTGCTGCAATTGGCCGGCGCGTTGCAACAAGGCAGCGAGCACCCCTTGGCCAAGGCCGTACTGGATGCCTGCACGGCCCGCGAGTTGAACATCGAAGCGGTCGCCGCCAGCCAGGCGCTGCCGGGGCGAGGCATTGCCGGGACCGTGCAAGGTCGGGATCTGGCGCTGGGCAATCGCCGTCTGCTGGAAGAAAGCGGCCTGACCATGGGAACCCTGGCGCAATCCGCGCAAGCATGGGAGGCAGAAGGTCGCACGTTGTCCTGGCTGATTGAGCGCGGCGCGCAGCCCTCGGTGCTGGGGCTGCTGGCCTTCGGAGACACGCTCAAGCCCGGTGCTCTGGAAGCGGTCCAACAACTCACTGCACGTCATATCAGCAGCCACTTGCTCACCGGCGACAATCGCGGCAGCGCCCGTGTGGTGGCCGAGGCATTGGGTATCAGCGATGTGCACGCAGAAGTCCTGCCCGCCGACAAAGCGGCGACCATTGTCGAGCTGAAAAAAACCGGGGTGGTGGCGATGGTTGGTGACGGCATCAACGACGCGCCGGCATTGGCGGCGGCAGACATCGGTATCGCCATGGGCGGCGGAACCGATGTGGCCATGCATGCGGCCGGGATTACCCTGATGCGCGGCGACCCCCGCTTGATCCCGGCGGCGCTGGAGATCAGCCGCAAAACCTATGCGAAGATTCGCCAGAACCTGTTCTGGGCCTTCGTCTACAACCTGATCGGCATTCCCCTGGCCGCATTCGGCTTCCTCAACCCAGTGTTGGCGGGCGCTGCGATGGCGCTGTCGAGTGTCAGTGTGGTGAGCAATGCGCTGCTGCTGAAAACCTGGAAGCCGAAGGATATCGATTGAGGAGCCATGATGAATATTGGTCAAGCCGCCAAAAACAGTGGTCTGAGCGCCAAGATGATTCGTTATTACGAATCCATTGGCCTGCTCAAGGCCGCGCACCGCAGTGACAGCGGTTATCGACTGTACGGGCCGGAAGATCTGCACACGCTGGCCTTCATCAAGCGTTCGCGGGACCTGGGTTTCTCACTGGAAGAAGTGGCCAAACTGCTGACTCTGTGGCAAGACCGCCAGCGTGCCAGTAGCGATGTCAAAGCCCTGGCCCGTGAACACATCACGGCGCTGGATCAGAAGATCAGCGAACTGGCCAGCCTGCGCGATACCTTGCAAGAGCTGGTCGAGCACTGCCAGGGCGACCATCGCCCGGACTGTCCGATTCTCAAGGACCTGGCGTCTGGTGGGTGCTGCGACTGATCCTGGCCGCAGGCATTCCGACTACCCAATAAAAAATCCGGCCTGAGCCGGATTTTTTATTTAGCGGATCACTGCATCCAGGGTGGAGGCGGCTCTTCGGTTTTGCTCGGTGGCGCGTCATCTGCCGCGCGGACAGCCTGACGGTGGTCCTCGTCCAGACGGGCCGCTTCGATTTCCCGCAGAACCCCACCGACATCGGCCAGGTCTTCAGGCTCATCGAACTCACCGGTCAGCGGACTGCCCGGGTGCAAGATGCCAGCTTCATAAAGCGCCCACATTTCTTTCGCGTACCGGGTCGTCTTCAATTCCGGGGCAAAGCGTCCGAAATAAGAAGCCATGTTACCGACGTCGCGCTCCAGCATGCTGAACGCATGGTTGTTGCCAGCGGCATCGACAGCCTGCGGCAAATCGATAATCACCGGCCCGCCCGGGGTCAACAGCACGTTGAACTCGGACAAGTCACCGTGCACCAGACCGGTACACAGCATCAGCACGATCTGCCTGATCAGGAACTCGTGATACTCCCGCGCCTGATCCGGTTCCATCACCACATCGTTCAAGCGAGGGGCCGCGTCGCCAAACTCGTCGGCGATCAGTTCCATCAACAGCACGCCTTCAAGGAAGTCGTACGGCTTGGGCACTCGCACACCCGCGCTGGCCAAACGAAACAGCGCGGCTACTTCAGCATTCTGCCAGGCATCTTCAGTCTCTTTACGACCGAACTTCGAGCCCTTGGCCATCGCTCGGGCCTGCCGGCTGTTGCGAACCTTGCGACCCTCCTGATACTCCGCGGCCTGCCGGAAACTTCGTTTATTCGCCTCCTTGTAAACCTTGGCGCACCGCAGCTCGTTGCCACAGCGCACCACATAAACAGCTGCCTCTTTACCACTCATGAGTGGGCGCAGCACCTCGTCGACCAGACCGTCCTCGATCAGGGGTTCAATGCGTTTTGGAGTCTTCATCAGCTTTTATTGTGGGTCCTTCGTTGCCAAACACGCGATTGTTGCTCGTTATACGGCAATCCTCTCACAGCGAGTAGTAGATGCCGACCTTTGACCTTCAGAGATTTACGAAAGGCTTCAATTATTTAGCAGCTTCCATGCCGGGCAGAGCATAACCGAGCCCAGTCAGATGGGACCACGCAAGCTGTAAGCAGTTTTATCCATTGGCGTTACAGATAACATAAATTCCCTAGGACGGACCTGCAAAAAACACCGGACCGCAGGCATCAGGGCTTGAACAGTTCACCCGGGGTGAAGCCAAACAGGCTTTTAAACGCGGCGATGAACGCCGAGGTCGAATCGTACCCACAGGACAGGGCCGTGTTAGTCACGCTTTCGCCCTCTTCCAGTGCGCTGAGCGAGGATAACAACCGCGCGCGCTGACGCCAGCCACGAAAACTCAAGCCAGTTTCGCGCTGAAACAAACGCATCACGGTTTTCTCCGACATGCCCAGGCGCTCGGCCCATCCCTGCAGGGTGATCGACTGACTGGGATTTTCGATCAATTCGTTGCACAGCCCAAGCAAACGCGGATGACGCGGCAGCGGCAGAGAGAACCCGACTTCCGGCAGATGGGCCAGTTGATCGAGCAGCACCTGCACCAGCCGCGCCTCGCTGCTGTCACCCTGTGGATAACTTGGCGGCAGCAAGCAAAACGTCTTGATCAGCTCGCGGGCCAGCGGCGTGACCTCCAGCACACGACAACGCTCCGGCGCCCAACTGCAGTCCTCCTTGCGCACATACAGGCTGCGCATCTCCGCCCGCATCGACGTAGCCACGTCATGCTCGACCCCGGCGGGAATCCACACGCCCCACTGCGGTGGCGCGAAAAAACTACCCTCCGCGGTGTGCACGCCTAATACGCCGCTGATTGCATAAGAGAACTGCACCCAGTCATGACGATGAGGCGGCGTCCAGGAACCCGCACCCAGGCTTTCCGCCCGCGCATAGACCGGGCGCGGCAAAGCACTGAGTAGAGGTATCTGACGCTCGTTACCCTGACGAAAGCCCATAAATTGTCCGTTAGTCGCTATCGATTGGCCTTATGTCGCAAGACGGCATCATCGCGTGCAGGTTAGCCTTCGGTCATCTTTTTTTACAAAACTCTTTTATAACGCGTCCCTCTTTCCATAACGTCTCCACAACATCAGGCCGACCTATTTATGCATGCCTTCAAGCACCTCAAACGCGTCGTTACGGACTGGTTCCTTTGCGGCATGCTGATCGCCACGTTGCTCGCGTATTTCTTCCCGGGCTTCGGCAGTGCCGGCGGCGGGATGCATGCTGAATATGTGATCAACATCGGGGTGTTTCTGGTGTTCTTCCTGCACGGGGTGAACCTGTCCAGCGAACAAATCAGCCACGGCCTGAAAAACTGGAAACTGCACATCATGGTGCAGGCCTTCACGTTCGTGGTCTTCCCCCTGATCTGGCTGATCTGCAACCAGCTGTTCGGCTCACACATGCCAGCCTTGTTGATGCTTGGCTTCTTCTACCTGTGCGCCCTGCCCTCGACCATTTCCTCCTCGGTTGCACTGACCGGCAGCGCAGGGGGCAACGTTCCTGCGGCCATTCTGAATGCCAGCATGTCCAGTGTGTTCGGGATCTTCATGACCCCCTGGCTCGTGAGCCTGGTGGTCGGCACGGGCGCTGGCGGGATTGATCTGGGGTCGACCCTGCTCGACTTGAGCGCAATGCTTCTGTTGCCACTGGTGCTGGGGCAACTGGTGCGTCCGTTCCTCGGCAAGTTTTTCGCCCGGCACAAGCGCTACACGAATATCGTCGACAAAGTCGTGATCCTGTTGCTGGTCTACGCCGCGTTTTGTAATTCGATGGTGTCCGGCATGTGGCAACAACAAGGTGATACGGTGATTCTCAGCGCCTTTATTGGCAGCGGCGTCTTACTGGCGGTCATTCTGTTCATGACCACGCGCACGACTCGCGCCCTGAACTTCAATCACGCCGATGAAGTGGCAGCGGTGTTTTGCGCGAGCAAGAAGTCCCTGGCCGCTGGCGCACCGATGGCCGCACTGATCTTCGGCGCCAACCCTGGGCTGGGCCTGATCCTGTTGCCGATCATGATTTATCACCCAATGCAGTTGATCGTCTGTTCGGTGATCGCGGAAAACTACGCGAGTCGCAACCATAAACAGCTGTCGCAGGCTGCGCGGGAAGAAGCCCGAGCGGCTTAACGTTCGGCGCTCTTCGCGAACAGCGCGCAATCACCGCTCAATAATCGCCGTGACCCCCTGCCCGCCCGCCGCGCAGATGGAGATCAGCCCTCGTCCTTGCCCGGCCACTGCCAACAACTTCGCCAGGTTGGCAACGATGCGTGCGCCGGTCGCGGCGAAGGGGTGGCCGGCCGCCAATGAGCTGCCTTTGACATTAAGTTTGCTGCGATCAATCGACCCCAGCGGCGCGTCGAGGCCCAGGCGGGTTTTGCAGTAATCGGCGTCTTCCCACGCCTTGAGGGTACACAGCACCTGTGCGGCGAAGGCTTCGTGAATCTCGTAATAGTCGAAATCCTGCAAGCTCAAATTGTTGCGCGCCAGCAAGCGCGGAACGGCGTAAGCCGGCGCCATCAACAACCCTTCGGCACCGTTGACGAAATCCACCGCAGCCGCTTCGCCATCACGCAGATACGCCAATACCGGCAGCCCGCGCTCTTTGGCCCACTCTTCACTGCCCAACAACACCAACGAAGCACCGTCAGTCAGCGGTGTGGAGTTGCCTGCGGTCAGCGTACCTTTGGCGCTGCGCTCGAATACCGGCATGAGACTGGCAAGTTTGGCCAGGGTCAGGTCCGGGCGCAGATTCTGGTCGCGGTTCAACCCCAGATAGGGCGTAAGCAAGTCATCCTGCCAGCCTTCGGCATAGGCGGCCGCCATCTTCAGGTGACTTTCCAGCGCCAACTGATCCTGAGCCTCCCGAGGAATGTTCCAGGTCTGCGCCATCCGCTCGCAATGCTGGCCCATGGACAGGCCTGTGCGCGGCTCACCGTTGCGCGGCAGTTCGGGTTTGAGGTTATGCGGGCGCAGCTGCAACAGGGCCTTGAGTTTCTCCGCCACGGTTTTACTGCGATTGAATTGCAACAGGATGTGGCGCAAGTCGTCATTGATCCCAATCGGTGCGTCGGACGTGGTATCTACGCCGCCAGCAATCCCGCACTCGATCTGCCCCAGAGCGATTTTGTTCGCGACCAACAGCGCCGCTTCCAGGCCCGTGCCGCAGGCTTGTTGAATGTCATAGGCCGGTGTCTGCGCGGACAACCGCGAGCCGAGCACGCATTCACGGGTCAAGTTGAAGTCCCGTGAATGCTTGAGCACCGCACCTGCTGCCACCTCGCCCATGCGCACGCCATGCAGGTTGAACCGCTCGATCAACCCTTCCAGCGCGGCCGTCAGCATCTCCTGATTACTCGCCGTGGCGTAGGCGCTATTGGAACGAGCGAAGGGAATACGGTTGCCGCCGATAATGGCGACCCGGCGTGGCAGATTCATAAACAACTCCCTTTTAGGACAAAATCGCTAAAAAACAGCATAGGCCCGACGAGAACGAACGCTGTCTTGCTGTGGTCAACTACTTTGAACCCCGGCTCAAGGAGAGCGTTCCATGTCTTCAGATCGCTACATCGACTTCGCCAACTCGGACATTGGCCGTCGGCTGGTCGGCGCGGTTGGCCTGCCGGTGCCGGTCCACCTGGAACGCTGGCAAGCCGGGCGTCTGCGTCCCATCGAAGGGACGCTGTTGATCAGTGCCGGTCCGCTGGCTGATCACGTCAGGATTTTTGCCCAGCGCTTGACCGATTCGCTGTACAGCTTTGGCAGCGATCAACCGGGGGCGACCGCTTGGGTCGCGGAGCAAGGGCCCAAGCTCAAAGCGGTGGTGTTTGACGCCAGCACCCTTGTCCACGCCGACCAGCTCAAGCAACTGCGCGAGTTTTTTCAGCCCATCCTGAAAAGCTTTGACCACAGCGCCCATGTGCTGATTCTGGGCAGAGCCCCCGAATCCTTGAGCGATCCACTGGCTGCCAGTACTCAGCAGGCCATAGAAGGCTTCAGCCGCTCCCTCGCCAAAGAGATGCGCAACGGCGGCACCGTACAATTGCTGCACATCGATGACGGCGCAGAAGATCAACTGGAAGGCGCATTGCGGTTCTTCCTGTCGCCGAAAAGCGCCTACATCTCCGGCCAGGTTGTGCGACTGAGGCCCTGCTCGACCCACGTCCAGGACTGGAGTCGTCCGCTGTCCGGGCGCAGGGCGCTGGTCACCGGGGCTGCGCGCGGGATTGGGGCCGCGATTGCTGAAACCCTGGCCCGCGACGGTGCTGAAGTGGTGTTGGTGGATGTGCCGCAAGCCAAGGCCGATATCGAAGCACTCGCTGCGCGTCTGGGCGGGCAAAGTCTGGCGCTGGATATTTGCGCAACCGATGCCGCTGCCCAGCTCATTCAAGGCCTCAGCGGGCACAACGGCAACGGCATCGACATTGTCGTGCACAACGCCGGCATCACCCGCGACAAAACCCTGGCGAACATGA
Source organism: Pseudomonas sp. UMAB-08 (assembly GCF_900095225.1). GTDB lineage: Bacteria > Pseudomonadota > Gammaproteobacteria > Pseudomonadales > Pseudomonadaceae > Aquipseudomonas. The sequence goes on along the minus strand of NZ_LT607420.1, from coordinate 241,683 downwards.
CGCCGGAACTGTGGGAGGCGGTGCTGAGTGTCAACCTCATCGCCCCCCAAGTGCTGACCAAAGCCCTGTTCGACAGTGGCACCCTGCACGACAACGGACGGGTCATTCTGCTGGCGTCCATCAGTGGCATTGCAGGCAACCGTGGGCAAACCAACTACGCCGCCAGCAAGGCTGGGTTGATCGGATTGGCCAAGGCCTGGGCGCCGTCGTTGCATGAGCGCGGCATCAGCATCAACGCCGTGGCGCCGGGCTTCATCGAAACCAAAATGACCGCCGACCTGCCCTTCGCCCTGCGTGAAGCAGGCCGGCGCATGAGTTCGCTGGGCCAGGGTGGTTTACCGCAAGACGTCGCGGAAGCCGTGGCCTGGCTGAGTCAGCCGGGAACGGGTGCGTTCAGTGGTCAGGTCCTGCGGGTATGTGGTCAGAGCCTTATCGGCGCCTGATCTTCGTTGTATGCTTTTTAGTGCTAGAGCAGGGGGATCATCAATGGATCATGAGTGGAGCTATCTGACCACACCGCCGGCATTGCCAGGCCTGTTCATGCAGGCCGCTTTACGGCGCAAAATCACAAGCACGCAGTTGCCTGATCAAGGTCTGCGCTGCTGGGTATCGGTTAATCCCCAGCAGGTGGAAGCCTATCGCAAGGTCTGTGGATTCACTCACTCCAGCCTGCTGCCGCCAACCTACCCCCATGTGCTGGCTTTCTCGCTGCAGATGCAACTGATGACGTCCAGGGACTTCCCTTTCCCGCTGATGGGCTTGATCCACCTGGGCAATCGCATCAGCATTTTGCGCCCGTTGGGGGGTGTCAGTCAGGTCAGGGTCAGCGTACACGTCGTGAACCTGCAGCCCCATGCCAAAGGCGCGACCTTCAACCTGATCACCCAGATTGAAGACGCCCTCGGCCCTCTGTGGGAGGAGGACAGCACCATGCTCTGCCGTAGCGTGCAACTGCCTGGCGAACCGGCGGGCGACTACGAACCTGCACCGTTGCCGCTGTTGGAAGTGGAACGCTGGCAGGCACCGGCCGATATCGGACGGCAGTACGCCAAAGTCTCTGGCGACTACAACCCGATCCACCTGAGTGCCGCCAGCGCCAAAATATTCGGCTTCCCCCGAGCCATCGCCCATGGCCTGTGGCTCGAGGCCCGGACCCTCGCTGCCCTGGATCATCTGCCCGCGTCGAATATCGAGATCGATGTGCAATTTCAGAAACCTGTACGTCTACCGAGCGAAGTGGTGCTATCAGCCAGTGCGCCAGGTTCCAGCGGGCAACTGCGGCTGACAGGGGCGAATAACCTGGTGCACATGCTTGGGAGTTGGCAGCCGGTGGCCTAAGCCACACACAGAGGCTCCAGCCGTTCGAAGCACTTGCTTCCGGCCGTCATCCCCTTGAAGCTACACGCCTTCAGGAGAGCCCCATGAACCTCGACGAACTCACCCAACGCCTGCACCAGATCCGCGACCAGAATGACTGGCGTCCATTCCACAGCCCAAAAAACCTGGCCATGGCTGCCAGTGTGGAAATGGCCGAGCTGGTCGAAATTTTCCAATGGCTCAGCGAAGACCAGTCGCGACAACTGCCGGCTGAGCAACTGGCGCATGCAGGGCAGGAAGTGGGCGACATCGTTTTGTATCTGCTGCTGATGTGCAGCGAGTTGGGGCTGGATATGGATCAAGTGGTGCGCAATAAACTGGCCGACAGCGAACGGCGTTTCAGCAAATGAGCGACCGTCATTTCGATCTGCTGGCGACCCGTTTTGCCGAAAAAATCTATGGCGGCGCCAAAGGTGCCATCCGTCTCGCCGTTCTGCAGGCTGACCTTATCGAGGTGCTGCCTGACCGGCCTCTGCGGGTCCTGGACATCGGCGCCGGGTTGGGCCATATGTCGTTGTGGCTGGCCGAACGCGGGCATCAGGTGACGCTGGCCGAACCGGCCGAACCCATGCTCGACAGCGCACGCCAACGCTTTGCCGATGCAGGGCAAAGCGCGACTTTCATTCAGGCCTCCTGGCAACAATTGCTCGGCCAACTGACCGAACCTTATGATCTGGTGATCTGTCACGCCGTGCTGGAATGGCTCGCAGAACCCCACGCGATCCTGCCAGTCCTGCACCAACTGACCCAGAAAGACGGCTGGCTCTCGCTGGCGTTTTATAACCGCGACGCCTTGATTTATCGCAATCTGCTCAAAGGTCATTTCCGCAAAATGCGCAAAAATGACATGGCGGGAGAAAAGCAAAGCCTGACCCCGCAACAACCCCTTGATCCGCGCGAATTAGCGGCGCAACTTGAACCTCTGTGGCGGGTCGAAACCCAAAGTGGCGTACGGGTTTTCCACGACTATATGCCGCCTGAATTTCAGGCCAGGGTCCAACTCGCGGATTTGCTGGAAATGGAACTGGCCCACCGTCGCCACCCTGCCTTTGCAGGCTTGGGGCGCTATCTGCACTGGATGTGCAAGCCACAGTAAGTTGTTCATCGCCAAGAGGCTCATAGCGGAGACCATCATGACGTGCCGCCTCGCTTTAATCCTGCTCTGCCTGGGCCTCAGCGCCTGTCAGAGCAGCAATCCCTATGTCGCCAGCGCCAACCCTATACCACCGGCACCGGCGCAAGCGGCCAATACGCTGGACCTGAGCGCCTACCCGGCACCGACCCGCGATTATGGGCGTTATCGCAACTGGGCCTGGGTCAACGGCCAGCTTCCGACAGGTTCGGCATGGGCGGATTCGGCGCAACTGGCTGAAGCTATCGGCAATGGCCTGGATCAGCGCGGCTTACGCCCGGCGATGAACAATCAACCGGCAGACGTGCGCGTGAGCGCCGATGTGCGCCTGGAAACACGCCTGCGACAATACCGTGAGGACGCCTACAATCCTTACTACGGGGGTGGAATGGGTTATAGCCATTACGACGGCTATCACGGCGGCGGTTATGGCGCGTATGCAACGGTCCCCATCGTGCGTACGTATCAAGAGCAAGTGATCGTGGTGCGCATCAGCCTGTTCGACGGCCAAAGTGGTCAACCTGTGTGGAGTGCGAGCGCCGAAACGGCCAGTGGCGGCGACCAGTCCGCCCGTGGCAAGGCCTTGCGTCAGGCGGTGCAGCAAGCCCTGAAGGCGTACCCTCCCTCGTAATCGTTACCGGAGAACCATCATGTTTCGCCCCTTGGCTGTACTGTCTCTCGCGTTGCTGCTCGGTGCCTGTGCAACCCCGGTCAACCGCGACTTCGATGCCTCAAGGGACTTTGGCGCCTATCGAACCTGGGGCTGGAAAGAGCCAGGGGTTCAATACCGCCCCGATGATCCTCGGATAAAAAGCGACCTGACTGAACAACGCATTCGCCAGGCAGTGGCTGAGCAACTCGATCAACGCGGGCTGCGCATGGCACAGACAGGGGGCAAAGCTGATGTCCAGGTGCAAACCTACCTGATTGTCGAGAACCGTCAGCAGATGATTAGTACCAACTATGGCGCCGGTCCATGGGGTAATGGCTGGGGCGGATGGGGAGGCATGAGCGAAACCCGTAGCGTCGACTACAAGGTCAGCACCCTGCAAATCGATTTGCTCGACGGCAAAGACGGCAAGCTGGTGTGGCGCGGCAGTACCGAACAGATTGTGGACACCGGCACGAACAACCCGGCCGCCCGCGATACAGCGATCCGGCAGACCGTGGCCAAGGTGCTCATGCTCTATCCGCCACGCTGAGCAGATCCTTCAGACCGGCCCTGTGAGGTCGCCACGACGATGCGGATCAAGCACAGGGGATCGATTCAATCCACCACGCTGAATTCAACCCGCGCGGTGTGCCCGCCTTCATCGAGGACGCTGAGTTGATAGCGTCCCAACCGGCTCAGGGTCGGGTTGAAGCTGCCCTGGTCAGCCGTGTCGGCCATGGGCACACCATCGATAAACCACCAGCGCCGACCACTGCCGCCCAACGCCGAGAGCGTGAGTCGCAGCAGGTCCTTACTGCCGGTCGGCAGGCGCAACTGATCACCCTCGCGCACACCGACCACCGACAAAGGTGCTGCCAGGCTTGAGGCTTGGGGTGGGCACTCGGGATCGCTCGGCGGCAGACGGGCGTCACGGCGCTCCAGGCGGGGCAGCCAGGGCTCCAGCGGCGCAGGCCACAATGCTATGTCCCGAGGCTGTGCGTCGGGGCAATTGGCAGCAACCCGCAGGCCTTTGCCGTTGACCCAGACTTTCTCCAACAACCCCAGGCCGAGCGGTTGATCGGCGGCCTGCAAGGTCGGCGGCGTGGTGGTGTCCAGCGTCCAGGCGAAACGCTGACGTCGGCAGTTCGGATCGCTTTTACTCATGGGCTGGCCCAATGGCCAGCAGATCGCCGCGACACCCACGTTCATCGGCACCGGTTGCACGGGGGCGGCAATGCCGCGTTGGCTGTCGCGGTTGATCAGCATGTCATGCACCTGGAGCATCAAGGGTGCCGCCGACGCCAGGCCGAATTGCCCCGGTACCGGCGTGCCATCCGGGCGACCGATCCAGATGCCGATCAGGAACCTTGGCCCCACGCCAATTGCCCACGCATCGCGAAAGCCGTAACTGGTGCCGGTCTTCCAGGCCAGCACCGGGCGCTGGACCAGGTCGGCGTGGGGGTCGATATCCGGCCGCGCCTGACCGCTGAGAATACGCCGCACGATCCACGCGGAACCGGGCGACAGCATCCGTCGTTCGCGCAATGTGTCTTGCGGTTGCAGGCGCAGGTTGGCGCTTTTCCCGCCGCGAGCAAAGGCACTGTAACCGCTGACCAGATCTTCCAGGCGACTGCCCGCGCCCCCCAGAATCAAGGACAGATTCGGCTCGGCCAACGGTGGCAGGGTCAGCGGCACACCGCCGTTGCGCAACTCGGCGGCAAAGCGTTTCGGGCCGTACGCTTCGAGCAATTGCACCGCTGGCAGGTTCAGCGACATCGCCAACGCACTACTGGCCGAGACCGCGCCACTGAAGCCAGAGGAAAAATTGCCCGGACGATAATCGCCATAGCGACGCGGCACATCCTGCAGCAGTGATTCGGAGTGAATCAGCCCGGCGTCCAGCGCCATGCCATACAGAAAGGGCTTGAGGGTCGAGCCCGGGGAACGCAGCGCGCTAATCATGTCGACGTGGCCGAAGCGCCGGGCATCGTTGATATCAACCGAACCGAGGTAGGCGCGCACCGCCATGGTCTCTTCCTCGACCACCAGAATCGCCGCCGACGTGTGCTCCGGTAAGCGCGCGCGCCAACCGAGCAGCAAATCCTCCAGACGCCGCTGTAAGGTAGCGTCGATAGTGGTACGAATCAGCGGCGGGCTGTCGGCGCGGTTCAAGCGCCGGGCGAGCAGCGGCGCAAGGCTCGGTTCCTGACGCGGCGCCAGGAGCAGCGGTTCTTCCAGTGCCTCATCGACCGCTGATGGTGGCCAGACCTCAAACTCGGCCAGCCGCGTGAGCACTTTGTCCCGCGCTGCCTGCGCTCGCTTGGGGTGGCGGTCAGGGCGCAAACGACTCGGCGCCTGAGGCAAGACCGCAAGCAACGCCGCATCGGCGCGGGTCAGCTGCAAGGGCGATTTGCCCAAATATGCCCAGCTGGCGGCCGCCACGCCCTGCAACGTCCCACCGAAGGGCGCCCGGTTAAGGTACAAGCCGAGGATCTGATCCTTGGACAAGTGCCATTCCAGCTGTGCCGTGCGCCACAACTGGCGCAACTTGCCAGGCAGGGTTCGCGAATGCGGGTCAAGCAACCGCGCCACTTGCATCGACAACGTGCTGCCGCCCGACACCACCCGTGCGCCGCTGAGGTTCTGCCAGGTCGCCCGGACCAACGCCAGCGGGTTCACCCCCGGATGTTGATAGAACCAGCGGTCCTCGTACGTCAGCAAAGCATCAAGGTAATACGGCGACACCTGATCAGTCGTCACCGGGTAGCGCCACACGCCATTGGCATCGGCAAACCGCCACAGCGGCGTACCGTCCTCGGCCAGGACCACTCGTGCCAGATCGTCCTTGGGCAGCGGCAACGGCCAGAGATGGTCGGCCAGCCACAGCAAGGCGATCAGCAGCAACAGGCTGCCAATCGTCCAGCGCGCAAGTTTTCGGGGATTCAAACGCAAGAGCCTCTATTATCTCGGGAACTCGCCGAGACGACCGATAGCCCAAGCGAACACAGGTGTTCTTTTATCAGCCTCATCAGGAATCAGACATGCAGGTAGAAAGCTTTTTCGAATGGCTCGGCCAGGCGCTGGGCGCCGTGATTCGATTTATCGTGAATGGATTGGATGGGCTATTCAATCTGCTGGCTCATGCAGGTGGCAATTTTGTCGAAGGCCTGTCCAGAACGCTGGGGATGGACACGTCGCTGATCAGCATCCTGGCGCTGATCATCGGCCTGATGCTGTTGTACTCCGCCATCCGCGCCTTCATGCGCGCCTCGATCGTGTTCGGCATCTTCTATCTGATTCTGGGCCTGTGGTTATTGAGCTGGATAATTCACTAGCAAACGCCGCCCACCTATAGGCGCTGCCGAAAGCTGCCTTCGGCAGCGCCTACAAAGTGAACGATTACAAGCTACTTCCCCTTCACTACCATCTGCGCTGGCGCGTCACCCAATGCCTGCCAGTTCGGCCGGTACATGGATTCAACCTGCGGCGGTGGCACGCGGTAGGTGCCCGGTGTCACCGCTCGCGCCAGGTACAGCAGGTGCGTCGTGTTAAACGCGTCCAGGTTCAGCGCAGCCACATAACGGTCATCGCGGAACTCCTGATGTTTGAGGCCGGCGTTCTGCATCGACTCACGCCACTCTTTGACCTCACTGCTGGCGTCCGCCAGGCTCGCCGCACTTTGCGCCAGGTTCTGGTTCTCCAGTTCCAGACCGGCTGGTAGCAAGTCCACCACCAGCGCATCGGGCACCCGCTGTTTGGCCTTGACCTCGAGATGGACCAGCACCAGCTCACCACTTTTCAGCGCATTAAGGTTCAGCCCCTGGCCCTTCATGCCCAGGTACTCGCGGCGAATGCTCAGGTTCTCACCCCCAGGCAGCGGCGGCTGCTGTGGATAGCCGGAAATAGTCAGCTGTTGATACAGGGTCGTGCTGCCTGTGTTCTGCAACGATAGCGGCGATGCCAGGGTTGCGCCTTCAAGCTTGAGGCCCGGCTGATGGTTGCTCAACTCAAGCGTTTGCGTGCCGCTGCTCAATTGCGCAGCCCAGTTGGCTTCCGGCTTGCCGAGCACACCACGCCCGGCAAGGAACAGCGAGTTGCGTTCCTGAGTCGACAACCATTGCGTGGCCGCCAGTTGATCCGAGAGCTCAAACAGCCGCTCTTCGCGCTTGTCTGCCGCCAGATTGTTCTCTTCGAGCAATGCGAAAATCAGCGCCTGATCGCGCAGCGGACTGCCATAGTCGGCGAGCCAGTCATTGGCTTTTCGGGTAGCCGCAAGACCGCCGATCAGCGCCTGTTCGGCACGCGGTTTATCACCCATTTTTTCCAGCGCTATCGACAGCTGCACCAGCGGCAAACCCGAGCGCGCATCGGTGCGCCGATCAAACAAACTGCGCAAAGCGCCCAACGGTGCCTGTTGGCTACGCGCCAGCACCAAGCCGGCGTAAGCCTGCACGGCAAAGCGGGTGTGTTCGGCATCCTCGCTGTAATTGACTTCGATCAGATTGCGTTCCTGCACGTAACGCAGCAGCCGTTCATTGGCTTTTTTCAAGGCCTCAGGTGGCACGGAAAATCCCTGTTCGCGGGCCCGCAGGAGGAAATCGGTGACGTACGCGGTCAGCCAGTATTCCTCTTCGCCATCAGCGCCCCATAAACCGAAGCTGCCGTTGTAACGTTGCATACCCAGCAGTCGCTCGATCCCCAGCTCGATCTTGCGCTTGCGATCGGCATCAGGCTCGCCTTCCAGGCCCAGGCGTTTCAGGCTCGCGGCATCGGCATACAGCGATGGGTACAGGCCGCTGGCGGTCTGCTCCAGACAGCCATAAGGGTAGGCTTTCAGCGCCCGAATCTGCTCGCCAAGGTTCAGCGGCGGCCGACTCGACACCGACAGCAACGCTTCGCGCCCAGCCGGTTCGAAGGCTTCAAGCGCGCCCTCGGGCAGGCTCCAGGCTTGATCCTTGAGCACCGCACGGTAGTGTTTGAGCAGCGCCGGGTAGGCCGGCCGCACACCCAAGGTCCACTCGCGACTAAACGCTGGCAAGCTTTCCCCCGGCAAGTCCAGCCCTTGCACGACCACCTTGATTTTCCCTTGGCCAAAACCACCGTCGGCGCGTACCGGAATCTGCAACGTGATGCGCTGGCCCTGGGCCAATTCAACACTCTGACCGGCGCTGGCGGCATTGATCACGCTCAGTTGCCCTTCAGCACTGAGTTGTACCTTCAGCGTTTGTGCTTTGCCGGACAAGTTCGACAGGTCCAGTGCCAGTTGAGTCTGATCGCCTCCCGCGAGAAACCGTGGGGCTGACAGCTCGGCAATCAGCGGCGCGGCGACCACGGTTTTCGCTTCGGCCATGCCATAACGCTCGCCCGTCCAGGCCTGCGCCATGATCCGTAGCTCACCGTTGAAGTCGGGGATATCGACACTGATTTCACCTTCGCCCTGCGCATTCAGGGTCACCGGCGCGCTTTGCAGCGCCACGATGTTCACGCTGGTTTCAGGACGTTTACCGCCCTTGGCCAACGCTGCATCGCCACCGAACGCCAGACTCGCCAAACGGCCCCGCCCTGCTTCGATCAGTTGCCCGTAGATGTCCAGTTGATCAGCGCCATACGCCTTGCGCCCGAACAGGTTGGCGAACGGGTCCGGCGTCGGGTACTCGGTGATATTAAGGATGCCCACGTCCACGGCAGACACCAGCACATGCACCTCTTTGGGCACGCTGCCGTCAGCGTTTTTTGCTTGCAGCTTGACGGTCAATGGCTGCTTTGGCCGCATTTTCTCGGGTGTCGTGACCGTCAGCGCCAGCTTGCGTTGTGATCGGTCCAGCGGCAGATGAAGCACGCCCACCGCACGTTTCGGGGTGATATTGGCTTTGCGTTCGCCCGGTCGAATCACCAGCGCGCTGATGTACAGATCATGCCGCGTCCATTGTTTATCCAGCGCAATATCGAAGCGTTTGCCTTCGGCCGGCACGTCGATTTCCTGCCACCACAACGGTCCGTCGCTGGACTCGACCAACAAGTAACCCTTGCCTGCCGCCGGAGGTGTGACGGTGACGTTGACCGTATCGCCATCGGCGTAAGCCGGTTTGTCCAGCGCCAATTTGACCTGATCCGGACGCACCGCGCCGCCTTCGGCGTTGTCCTGCCAGCGGTAGCCGGCCCAGAAGCGCAGGCTGCTGATCATCCCGGTGGCCGGGTCTTCGACTTCGACGCGGTAAGGACCCCACTCTACCGGGAAGCTGATTTTGACGGTGTCGCCTTGTTTGATGCTCAGGGTTTCTTCGTCGAGGTTCAGGAACTTCTCGTTATAGCGAGAGCTCCAGCCATCGCTCTCCGAGTAGTTCCAGTAGTAGTCGCGGCGCTCACGCACCAGCCGCACCTTGAGGTTATCGGCGGCCAGTTTGTGGCCTTCGCTGTCAGCCACCAGCAGCTCGAATTCGGCCGGACCGTTGCCATCGGTCTGATCACCGTCGAACAGGGCTCGCAGCCCCGGCAGACGGTCTGCTGGCCATACCGGTTGCACCAAACGCCGGGTAATCGGACGTCCGCCAGACTCTTGCAGACTGGCTTGGAGTATCAGTTGCAGCGGCGATTTGGCCTGCGCCCATTTGCTCTCCACCTCGAGGGTCAGCTCGCCATTGGCGTCGAGGGTGCTTTCTTCCAGGTCCAGGTCCTGACTCAGTTCCTCTTCGGTGATCGAGCCAAACTGGTAACCGGGCAAGGCGTTTACTGCGTCACGCAACGGCCGGACATACAGCTGACCCGTCAGGCGATTACCCGATGCCGGGGCGCCGTACAGGTAGCGGCCATTGATGTTGAAATCAGCGTTGTCGGCCGGGCTGAGCGCTGTGTCGCTGCCCTTGATTTCCAGCGCCAGACGCTCCGGCAGGAAGTCCTCGACCTGGAACTCATACACCTGCGGTTTGCCGTCTCCCAAATCGAAGACCAGTTGCCAGCGCCCGGTCGGCGCTTCACCCGCGAGTTGCAATTGATATTGATAGAGCGATGTCGCATCAGCTTCCCAGACGAACTTGCGGCTGACCTGTTCATCCGGTCGACGCACTTCGACGCTAATCGGTTGCGGTTTCACGTCCTTGCCGTCGCTGTCACGCAGCAGGCCGTTGAGCAACACGGTTTCGCCGGGGCGATACAGATCACGCGGGCCGAAGACGAAGAATTGCAGGGGGTGGGCTTTAGGCCCCGTGATATCGAATTCGGCCAGGTCCAGCGCCGCGCTGTTCAGGCGCAGCAGGCTGGTCTGTTCACCTTGATGCGCCAGCAGCACTTCAGCCTTGGCGGGCAACGGTAATTGGGCGTGCCCGGCGTTATCGGTTTTGCCCTGGCCGACCACGCGACCATCGGCGTCATACAGTTCAAGCTCGATACCGCTCAGGGCCTTACCGCCCTCCAGCGCTTGGGTGAACACGTCCAGACGATTCTGATAACGATGCACCGACAGGCCGATGTCACTCAGGGTGAACAAGGTCGCAGGCTGGGAATAGTTGTAAGTGCCCGAGGCACGCATGACCGCCAGATAGACGCCTGGCTGTTGCAACGGCTTGAGACCGGCAATCGGCAGCAACAGGGTTTCCCGTGTATTGCGCGCCGGGTTCAGGTCAAAGCGGCCGCCATAGACCAGATCGGCCATCGGCAACAGGTCTTTGGATTCATAACCCTGCAGGGTGCTGCTACGGCCCCATTGGCTGAGAAACGCAGGCAGGGATTCGGGCTTGATGCGGAAGAATTCAACATCGACCTTGGCGACGTTCAACGCGATCACCGGCAGACCTTCGGCCAACCGGGTCGGCAACAAGCTGCCACGGCTGGCGAAACCGACGGTGGCTTGCAGATCGCTGGTTTCCAGGCGACTGATGTATTCCGCGGCGAGCTTGGCCTTGTTCACCCCGAGCAGACCGGCATCCAGGGTCAGGACCAATTTGCGCTGAGGCTCAAGATGGCGCAGACGCAGCTCCATCAAATTGTCGGAGAGCTCCCAGGCGCCGTCGACCTTGCCGGTTTTGGTGTCCACCAGGTGCAGCTTTTCAGCGAACTTCTGCTCCGGGTCCAGCGGCACGGAAAAGCTCACGGACAGGGTGCTCGCGCCGTCGACCTGGATTTCCGAGACATCGACCACCGTCAGTTCACGGCCCGCATAGCGTTGGCTCAGGGCGGGAAGATCCAGTGCGGGTTTGGGCTTGCTCGACTCAACGACCGCTGCGGCCGGATTGGGTGCGGAGGCCGGCGCAGCCTTGTGTGAAGTGGACGAATCGCAGGCGCTTAGCAGCGTCAGCACACAGGCCAGAAACAATCCTTTGTTAAGCATGGGTCACTCATCGGCAGCGGTAGTGAGAGGGTGAACTATAGAGCAACCGCGTCACCGGAGCCCACCTATAGGTGTTACCGCGATGTTGCGCAGCAAAACAAGGTCCAGTTCAGCCTTCTGCCAGAGTCGGGAACGAGTTTGATTCGCATAAACCTCTCGGATTGCTACACTGCCTGCCTTCCAGGGAGCTTTCATGTCGACACTGCTGAACGATTGGCGCGACCGCCCTACCCATCGCCGGGTCTGGGCGCTGGCGGGACCGATGATTCTGTCCAATATTTCCGTGCCATTGGTGGCATTGGTCGACAGTGCGGTGATCGGCCATCTGCCGCATGCCCATCAACTGGGCGCAGTCGCAGTGGGTGCCAGCCTGTACACCTTCCTCGCCTGGGCCATGGGTTTTCTGCGCATGGGCACCACGGGGTTTGCCGCACAGGCTGCCGGGCGCAGCGATGGAGCAGCGCTGCGGCAAATCCTGTTGCAAGGGTTGCTGCTGGCCGTGCTGCTGGCGCTGGTGCTCGGCGTCTTCGCCTTACCGTTCAGCCAACTGGCGCTGAGCCTGATGCAGCCCTCGGCCGACCTCAAGCAACTGACCCTGGATTTTTTCCACACCCGCCTGTTTGGCCTGCCTGCTGCACTGGCCAGTTACGCGCTGGTCGGCTGGTTTCTCGGCACCCAGAACGCCCGTGCCCCGCTGGCGATTCTGTTGACCACCAACCTGGTGAACATCGCCCTCAATCTGTGGTTCGTGATTGGCCTGGAGTGGGGCGTGGTCGGTTCAGCGCGGGCCTCGGTGCTGGCTGAATGGACCGGCGCCCTGCTCGGCCTGGCGCTGACCCAACAAGCACTGCGTGCCTACCCCGGCAAGGTCGCGTGGGCGGTACTCGCCTTGTGGCAGAGCTGGCGGCCACTGTTGGCGGTCAACCGTGACATCTTCATTCGCAGCCTGGCGCTGCAATCGGTATTTTTCCTGATCACAGTACAAGGAGCCCGATTGGGTGACGCCACGGTGGCCGCCAACGCGTTGCTGCTCAATGGCCTGCTGCTCACCGCTCATGCACTGGACGGGCTGGCCCATGCCGTGGAAGCCTTGTGTGGTCACGCCATTGGCGCCCATGACCGAGCCGCGCTGCGCCGTTCGCTGACGGTTGCCGCCAGTTGGTCACTGCTCGCCAGCGTCGCGTTCGCGGTGGTGTTCATGTTCGCCGGGCATCTGTTTATCCAGATGCAGACCGATATCCCGGCCGTGCGTGAGACCGCTTTTATCTACTTGCCCTATCTGGCTGCTCTGCCGCTGGTTGCGGTCTGGAGCTACCTGCTCGATGGCCTGTTCATCGGCGCGACCCGTGCGCGGGAGATGCGCAATGCCATGGTGCTCAGCGTGGTGCTCGTGGCGCCGATGGCCTGGTTCGCCCAAGGCCTGGGCAATCATGGACTGTGGCTGACGTTCATGGTGTTCATGCTGCTGCGCGGCGCGACGCTGGGCATACTCGCCAGGCGCCTGAACCGCAGCAATAGCTGGTTTTCCAGCACCGGACATTGACCCCCACTCCTTGAGCTGACCGCGCCCGTAAAACTACGACCGTCCGCCCTCCCAATAGGTACGCACGTTGTCGAAACGTGCCTGCTGCCCCACGTCTGCCGGGTTCGAGGGCAACGGGGCTGTCGGAAACCTGGCCCTCAACCCGAGCCATTCATCAAGAATCAGCGGATCATTGAAGCCAAGGCGCAGGCCTTCCTGAAGATGGCGCAGGGTCTTGCGGTAACTGTTGTCTGTCGCACCGCTCCAGAAATACGCATGGCGTTCCAGCAGGCACTGTTGCAGCTTTTTCTCTTGCTGGACGCTGAGTTGGGGTTCGGCCGTCAACGGCGGAACCTCCAGCTTCGGATTGTTCAGGTACAGCCGGTCCTTATAGTCATCGGCTTTGTCTGCCCAAGTGCCGCCGACCCAACTGATCGAGTCTATCGGCCCCAACCAGCGACTCAACTCCTGAACGTCCATCGAGTCGAAAAAATAGGAGGCGGTCTGTGCGTTGTAATAGGTGATCAAGCCTTTGTAGTGATCGCTGAACCGGACGGTGAGCATGCAGCGCAGGTGCGCCAACAATTCATCGGTGGGCGCCGAGCAAAAAATGGTCAGGCCGGGCCATTCTGCTGCCTCCTTCTGGCAGACAACGCTAAAGGGTTCATCGGGGCTCAGGTACACCAGCAGCGGGCCCTGTTTGCGGATCAGGTGCATCTCCGTGTCCGCCAACAGCTCGTGGTAGCGGGTGCGGGCGAAGCGTTTTTTGAACTGACTGGCCAGGCCGGGCACGCTTGGCGTATCGAGCAATAGCCATTTATTGTGAGGCCCGTAAAAGCCGTTGAAATCGGATTCTTTCATGGCGCGCCCTCCCCATCGATTAGCGCCATCGCCCGACAGGCGCAGGGCGTCCTTTGGCAGTGGGCAAAACTTCCGCCCGAAGGCAGCTGACACAGGAGGATCAAAGGGTGACTGGCCTGAAACAGCTCCAGCAGTTCGTTGGCGCGCGCGCGCAGCTCGGCTTCATCGCGGAGCTTGTCGGCTGCAGACTGCGGCGCAGGGTCCACGTTGAACATGATCTGCGCACTGCTCAGCTTCAAACCGTCACGCCCCAGATGAACCGAGCTACCCCCCACGCGGAACAACAGGTCGCTGTCTTTTTCGAACGTCAGCGTTATCCCGCCAGACAATTCGATTTTTTGCCCCTCGCTGACAAACGTTCGCTGATCGAGGCGCATCCGCAGAATCTGCTCACCCTCACGCAGCACCCCATTCGCGTCTGACCCGGCAGGTTCAGAAACAGACTCGGAATGGGCACCCGCTGCGCGGTCAAAGCACTCTGCATCCTGACGTTGCAAGTACGCGGTGATCTCCGGCTGATCAGGGTCGCCGTGGATAAAGCTCACCATCACCTCCATGCCGACCCTCGGTTGGGCGCTCTCGTCATCGCCCTCGCCGACCAGCACCGAAGACACCGGCACCCAACAACTGGCGTATTGCGCGCCCTCGCCTTGACGCCCCCAGTCGAACTGCACATTGACCCGACCCAGCGAGTCGCAGTGAACCTGATCGACAACGGGCCCCACCACCCGCGCGCGCTGCACACCCAGCATGGGTGGCCGAACCGCCGCAGGCGAAGGGCGAAAGCCGACCTCCCACGGCGTCGCCTGGAAATGATTGCTGTACGGCGAGTCGGCGCTGATGACAGCGGCCAGCAGCTCATCGAGTTCCTGCGGCTGATAACCCCGGTGCTGAACCTCGGTCAGCAGCCAGAGATGATTCCACTCTTTTTGCGGATGCCCACTCAACGGCAACAGCAGTCCAGCGCCCAGATAAGGCGACGTACTTTCGCCCTCGGCCTGCTCCAGAGCGCGGCGACTGTCCTGCCCGCCGTCAGCGGCGCTGACGGAAAAGTGAGTAACGGCATGCCGTTCGGTCGCGACCCGGCGGGGCTTTATTTGCGCGGGTTCCGTCTGAAAAGGACAGGTCGGCGCACGTCGAAAGCCGCCCTGGCTATCCCCGAACACCAACATATGGCAGCGCTTTGAATGCTGAAAATGGTAATAGATGCCCTCTTCTTCACACAGACGCTGGACGAACTGCAAATCCGACTCGTGGTGCTGCGCGCAATACATGCGTTCACGGTACGTACCGTTGAGTTCAAAACGGTGTGCATCGGCGCGAATGCCATGCTCCTTGAGCACCCTGGCAATGATTTGCGGGGCTGACAGGCCTTGAAAGATGCGCAGGTTAGAACGCCCGGCAAGGCACGCGAGCCGAGGACCAAGGCTTAAACGGTAGTGGCCGAGATGCGGCCCCCGGCGGCTTTGGTCTGCACCCTGGATCTGCCCGTTGATCCCGGTTTTAGTGTCAACGAAGCTCAACCAGGCCGAGCGGTACATCAGGCTTTGCAGGTTCAGGTCGGAGGACTCGCTGACCACCTCCAGCTCAAACGCAAAAGGCTGGTTGATCGCTTCCGTGCCGGTAAACGACAGCACGTTGAGCCTGTGGGACAGGTTCGGGATATCCAGACGAAAAAAAGGCTCGGTGACTGGATCCAACATCGGCGGCTCCTCTACTTGGGTACGACCGGGGATTCTCGCCGAGAGAACCCTCCGAGTAGAGGGCTGGAACGCAGAACAGGAAAGAGCCTACAAAAAAACACGACAAGGCAGACAGATAGCCAGACACACGAACGGGCCACATTCAGGGCCCGTTCGTGTACAGCTCAGCCGCCGCCGATCAGGCAGTTAGATCAGGAAGACAGGTACGACGACCGCGTCAGACCCAGACGCAACGCGTCCAGGTACTGGGTACGTTCGCGCGGACTGATCTTGGCGCTGGCAACCTTGTCGCGGTAATGCGTCATCAGCTCGTCCGGAGACAAGTGCACGTAGCGCAGCATGTCCTCGATGGTGTCGTGAGTCTCGATGCCCCCGTGGTACACGCTGCCGTCCGGTTTCTGATAGATGTTTACCGAGTCGGTGTCACCGAACAGGTTGTGCATGTCACCGAGAATTTCCTGATAGGCGCCCACCAGGAAAATCCCCAGCAGATAATCTTCGCCTTCATTGAGCGCATGCACCGGCAAGCTGGTCTCGATGCTCTGTTCGTCGACGTACTGCTTGATCTTGCCGTCGGAGTCGCAGGTCAAATCCTGCAGGACCGCACGGCGATTCGGCTCTTCGTCGAGACGGTGCAGCGGCAGAATCGGCAATACCTGGCCAATCGCCCAGGTGTCCGGCAGGCTCTGGAACACCGAGAAGTTGCAGATGTACTTGTCCGCGAGCTTGTCATTGAGTTCGTCCAGCACCTGACGGTGCGAACGCTGACGCGCCTTCAACGAGTTGTGCAGACGGCGACAGACCGCGAAGTAGCACTGCTCGGCCAAGGCTTTCTGCGCCAGCGTGATCTTGCCATCGGCGTACTGCGTGGCGATGTCACTCATGTAGTGCGTGGCGCGCCAGTAGGTTTCGGTGACCATCTCGATGTCGGTCGGCCCGAGCAGGTCTACCAGCCATTGCACGGTTTCCGGCAGGCTTTCCTTGTCAGCGATCTTCGGAATTTCGTCGTTGTGCCTTTCGACGTCAGTCACCTGCACCACCAACATCGCGTGATGCGCCGTCAGCGAGCGGCCGCTTTCGGAGAAGATGTTCGGATGTGGTAGCTCCTGCTCGTCGCAGAACTCCTTGAGCATGCCGACCACAACACCGGCGTAATCGTCCATGTCGTAGTTGATCGAGCTGGCATTGCGCGAGTGAGTACCGTCGTAGTCCACACCCAGGCCGCCGCCCACGTCGATATGGTCGACCGGCAAGCCCAGATTGCGCAGTTCGCCGTAGTAGCGGATCGCCTCTTTGAACCCGTGTTGATAGTCAGCCAGGTTGGCGATCTGCGAACCCATGTGGAAGTGCAACAGGCGCACGCCCTGATCCAGGCCGGCCGCGCGGAAACGCTCGACCACGGACAACAGCTGCGCTGCAGACAAACCGAACTTGGATTTCTCACCGCCGGTATCAGCCCATTTGCTTGATGCCAGCGACGACAGACGCACACGCAGGCCAATCTGTGGCGCGACCTTGAGATCCGCAGCCTCGTCGATGACCAGCGCCACTTCGGATTCTTTCTCGATCACGATGAAGACGTTGTGACCCAGCTTTTGCCCCATCAATGCCAGACGGATGAACTCGCGGTCCTTGTAGCCGTTGCAAACGATGGTCCCGCCTTTGGGCGCCAAGGCCAGCACGGCCATCAGTTCCGGCTTGGAACCGGCTTCCAGACCAATGGAGACGTCCTGCGTGGCGATGATGCTTTCCACCACAGCTTCTTGTTGGTTGACCTTGATCGGGTACAGCGCGGTGTATTTGCTCTGGTAGCCCAGGCGTTCGATGTTGGCGTCGAACGCGCCGGTCAACTGACGAACGCGGTCTTGCAGGATGTCGGGAAAGCGCACCAGCAACGGCAGAGAGAGACCACTTTTGCGCAGCTCGTCGACCTGTTCATACAGATCGATAGGCGCACTGCTCGGACCGTTGGGGCGAACTTCAACGCGGCCGGCGTCGTTGATTGCAAAATAACCGGCTCCCCAATGACGAATCCCATAAACACTGCGGCTGTCCGCAACTGTCCATTGGCTGCCATCGTCTTTGCGTGTGCGTCGTACGGACATCGAAGTCCCCTATAAAGAAGTCAAATAGCGTCAGCCGCAACAGGGCTGGCGCAGTGTAAAGAATGGAAGTGACGATTTGGCACTGTGTCGACAGGCGCCCGTCTGCGTTGAGGAGTAGACCCGTGTCACGGCACAGAGTTTAGAAGTGGAGGCTTAACCGCCGGACTTCTTCGCTTTGATCCCGAGCTTCACCAGCTCCGCCAACAGCAGTTCGACGTGATCGCCCTGAATCTCGATCACCCCGTCCTTGAGCGCACCACCGGTTCCGCAACGCCGTTTGAGCGCAGTCGCCAGCTCTTTGAGCGGGTCTTCGGCCAACGGCACCCCCGTGACAGTCGTCACCGTTTTACCGCCACGACCTTTGCTTTCGCGACGCACACGAGCGATGCCATCTCCATCGGGGATAACGGTTTGTTTGCAGATACAGGCATCCACGGGCTGACGACAGTCGGGGCAATGCCGTCCTGCGTCGGTGGAAAATACCAGACCGCCCAAGGCGGCGAAGGATGCGGCTTTTTTGGCCACCAGCAATCCTCTTGTTTGAGGACAAAGATGGGTCGGTTCCGGCGTAGCGGGTAACCGACCGCGAAGCCCCACTCAGGCAGGGGCAGCGCTACTGAGCCAATAATGGCCCAGTTTGAAAAGGTCGCGCAGTGTAACGGCAAAAAGTGCAGATGCTAAGGGCAAATATGCGCCAATTTCTTGATCTTTTGCGCCTAAGACCCTGTCCGCCCCAAATAACGCTTCAGTGCCGCCAGGGAGTCCGGGCAGTAAGGCTTGTGCAGCGTTTCACTCAAGGCCTCGGCAACCGGAATGAAGCGCGCTTCCAGCACCTCTTCAGGCTGCAACGTCAGCGGCCCGTCCCAGATGGCACTGAACACCGCGCACCACAGGCGATTGCCCGGTTGATCGAAGAAGAAATGCTCATGCACGCTCAGCGATACGCCACTGACGCCCAACTCTTCCTCCAGTTCGCGGGCTGCCGATTCGGCGTAGGTTTCGTCAGCCAGCACCATGCCGCCAGCTGCCACGTCCCAATACCCCGGATAAATAGCCTTGCTCAAGGTGCGCCGATGCACGCACAAATCCCCGGCAGAGTTGAACAGCAATATATAGGTGCCACGTCCAATCAGGCCGCGCTCGCGTAATTGAGCCCGCTCAATAGAACCCAGCTGTGTGTCCTGCTCATCGACCCAGGCGATCTGTTCGGCGTCGGAGGCGGCGCGGTGCGCGGCCTCCTGAGAGGAAAACGACATCGATCAACCCTGCGAAAGCAGTTGGCGCAGGTCGATCACAGCAGCGTTGGCCCGGGAAATATAGTTGGCCATGACCAGCGAGTGGTTAGCCAACACCCCGAAGCCGCTGCCATTGAGAATCATTGGGCTCCAGACAGCTGCCTGAGAAGCTTCCAGCTCACGAATGATCTGACGCACACTGACCGTGGCGTTCTTTTTCGCCAACACGTCGGCAAAGTCTACTTCGATAGCGCGCAGCAGGTGCGACAACGCCCACGCCTGACCCCGGGCTTCGTAGAACACATTGTCGATCTGCATCCACGGCGTCTCGACGATTTCTTCATCGACCTGTGGCACCTGGCCCGGCATGACCGTTTCGGTCTTCAGGCTGCTGTTGAGCTTGACCCGGCCCACACTGGCAGACAGTCGTTGCGACAGCGAACCCAGTCGGGTGGCGACGTCGCCCAACCAGTTGTTCAGGTTATCGGCGCGCGAATAGAACAGCGCACTTTTCTGACTGGGGTCGGACAGGCGATCCTGATAGCGAGTCAGCGATTTGATCCCCTCCCGGTATTCGGATTCACTCGACGGCAACACCCAGCTTCTGTTGTCGAAGTTGAAGCGCGGTTCAGCGCGGGCCAAATCGCCGTCTTCCGCCGACTGGGATTGGGAACGGGCAAAGTCCTTACGCAGGGCGCGGCTCATGTCCCGCACCTGGACCAAAACGCCATATTCCCAGCTCGGCATGTTGTCCAGCCACAGCCCCGGCGGGAAGCGGTCGTTTGAAATATAGCCACCGCTCTTATCGAGCAGCGTCGATGCCACCGTCTTCAGGGTTTCGACGGTGGTGAAGCCGATCACCATCTGCTTGCCCTGACTCTCAGCGGCCAACTGCGCGTTTTGCTGAACCGGAAACAGCGCCGGTTCCTGGCTCCAGTACCAGCCGATCACTAGCGTGACCAGCAAATACAGGCCGACCAGAACACCTAGAGCACGGCTAAAAAAAACACCACCCCAGTAGCCTCGGGGGCGGGTTCCAACCGCTGAGTCATCGACACGGTCCTGTGCGCGGCCCGCGCGGTTCTTCCAGTCCAGCATGGCTATATCCTTTCAATCACGAAATTCAATGGTTCGACCACAACCTTACAGCAAGGTGCCTTGGGTGTGGGAGGGAGGTTGCGTGGAAATGGGTTGAGGGGGTGTAGCCGGGGCATTCGCTTCGTAGCCTAAAGGCTCGACAAGCTATCGTTCACGATCCGATGCGGCTCCAGCACCGATGCCCTCACCCTGAAAATTCAACGCCCTAAGATTTCGCACTTTAAATACTTCAATCAGAACCAATAAGACAATCACCGCAGAACCTAATACCTGTTCCATCCATGACTGAATTAAAAACACCGACGCACCCAAAACCAATAAACCTGTTAGCCGAAAAGGTAACTGGGCATACACAACAAATCGAACCCACTTGCAATTCAAAAAGAAAAGAACACACGATACCCACACGGACAGATTAAATATCATAAAAGCCTCGAGCAGGCGGACCGCCCAATACAGCCAATGACTTACTGGATAGCTGCCCCTCCACATCAATTGCAGAGCCTCAAAATCATAGACATAGGGCATACGATTCAAGCCCAGACAATAGATACAATAAAAAACTATAAAAGCGACATCAACCAGCCCCCACATCATGAAACACTGTTTCTGCGACAAACGAAAAAACCAGACCAAACTCATTCAATAGACCCACGCAAGCTAACAACAGACAATCGCTCATTGATGCGCGCTACCACTTTACAACTTACTACAACGCCTCGCATCATCTGGATGATCGAGATTGGTTTTGATCCCAAGCCGATACTTACAGTAATCAATAAGCTGTTGTTGCTGCTCGTCATCCAACACATCATACCCCCCCAATTCGCGTACGGATTAACGAATTTCACTTGGAGCGTGAGTGATTTTTTCCAAAAAAAAGTGGTTGAATCGGGACCATATTCCTCGACATAATTGTAATAACCCATATTTAGAACAGCCACCAACATTAAAAATCCCGCAACCATTATTTTTTTCATGATCCATCCAAAAACAAAACGGGGCGATTGCAGAAACTGAGTACAACCGCCCTGACTTACAGCAAGGTGCCTTTGGGCTTATTCCCTAAGGTCTTGCACGGATTCCGTGGCTAGGTTTACCTACACACGCGCGCCTTCCCTTTTTTTCGAAACACGCAAGCAATGCACAACGATGATCCAGAACGGTAACCACCAGACCAAATCATTGAAGAGCAACATGATCCCGCTGTGCCATGGCAGGGCTCCACTCAGCGCGGCCTGCAAAAAGCCGATGGGTCCAAGGGTTTTTCCAACAATACCCACTGCCACCAGAGGCCAGTAACGCAAGACATCCTGCGCCGCAATCCAATAACCCAGCGCGTAGATACCGACCATCATGCCGATGCAGCGAATCATTACCTCTGGCGTAACGGGCATCTGCAGCCATTCAAATGTTTGTGTAGGCCATATCGTTAACAGCACGGCATACAACAGGTTGTACAGTGCAGCGATGCGCAACACCCACGTCATCCATGCAGGTATGTCGTTATTCGAATATAGATTTTTCATTTATTAATCCTTGATCGCCATTTCGGAGCGTTGCCGAAGACACAGCACGCCCTCGTATGAAAGCAACGTACCGAAACGGCCGAGACTGACATTTACGTGGCAGCGGAATCGCTGCTTATCAATTGCTTCTTCACTCGCCGTAATAACCAGTCCGGGCAAAGGCCAGCCTAGCCAGCGCAGATATATCCGGTCACTGCGCTGCTGCAACCGCCCCTCCGCATCCACCGACGTAGTCAAATGCGCAGTAATCAGGCCCACTTGCTCGATGATCCTGGAGCGTTCATCGGGCTGCATCAGGCTTGTCAGTGACCTTGCCCCGATACTTCGCACCCAGCGTTCCGAGCACTGGGGCAGCGGTGAAATTTGCACGTGACACTTTGATGACAAGGACTGTCGCGGCATCTTGGTAAGACGCAACAGCAGACGTTGCCACATGGGGCGCGCCCATTTGACCGTTAAATCTCCCTGTACCAAAGCGCCCTGCCCGTCGTGCAACGCTCTGAGGACTGGCGCCATTCGCTGGAAGTCGTCACCCAAAATCAGCTGATAAAGCCCTTTCATGCGGGTGTCTTGCCACATACGTCAGCCAATGCCGATGACAAGGTTGCAAAACGGAACGCGTAACCCTCCTCCCGCAGTCGCCGTGGGCTGACGCGTTGTCCGTCGAGCAGCAGACAGGACTGCTCGCCCAACAACCTGCGCAATGGACCTTCGGGCGTCTTGAAAAAAGCTGGTCGCCTGAGCAAGCGAGCCGCTACAGCAACGAACTCGCGCTGCGAAGGATTTTCCGGGGCGACCACGTTATAGGCCTTGGCACCGTTGCCTGAGGAGGCACCACCACGACACAGCCAAGCCATTACCCCGAGAACGTCATGCAGGTGAACCCAGCTCATGATTTGCCGACCACTGCCCAGCGACCCTCCCAGCCCAAGACGGATGGGCAGAAGCATGGGAGGCAACGCACCGCCACCACCGCCAAATACCAGCCCGAGTCGCAGTAACTTCAAAGGAACGCCCAACTCGACCACTTTGCGAGCCGAGTTTTCCCACGACTGGCAGAGCTCAGTGGTAAAGCCCTCTTTGCCGGGACTCGCTTCGTCCAGGACACTCGCGTCATCCACGTGCTGTTCGCCATAGAAACCCACTGCCGAAGCTGACAACATCACGCGCGGTTTTTTCCTGGCTTTACCCATCCATTCAACCAACGCCTCTGTCGTCCTCACGCGGCTCTCAATCAAACTGGCTTTACGTGCAGCGCTCCAGGGACGACCAAGAATTTTCTCACCTGCCAGATTAACGACGACATCGACACAGCTATCAGGGTCGAGCTGATCCATAGACGTAATGCAACGCACTCGACCCTGGAAGAGCATCGAAGCCTTCAAGGGGTCACGCGCCAACAGAATAGGCGCATGCCCTTGCTCCAGCAGTGCTCTGACCAAGGCCTGTCCGATAAAACCGGTTCCACCACTGATCAGAAACGTCTGCGCGGCAGAGCCAAAATCGAAGGGTTCGGGAGCCTTTGAGCGACTGAGCACACGACTTGCAAAACCGTCACGTATCCCTGATGCAGCCACACCAACAGCCATGACGGTCAGTGCAATGCTCAACCCGCCGCTCGGCGTCCAGTACACACCCGTGCCAAGCTCGGCCCAATCCAGCGAGAGCCACCCCAACAGACCAAACAAGACACCGCCATTTATCGCGAGAATCGTATGCGTGACGCGCTCGCTGGGAGGCAGTCGACGCGTCCGGTCCTCCTCGACGAAGTCCATCAGCGTCAGCACCACCTCGATAAGAACAATGCCCCACAGCAAAAAAAGCCAGGCTCCGCCCCAGACGAACCAGGCCAGCCCAGCGAATACCACCCCGTAAAGACACGAGCGGATCGCGTGCAAACGAAGTTCATAGGCCGCAGACAGTTGTTGCGGTAAAGCACAGCGCAACTCATGGTGATAAATCACATCGAAAGCGCCTATCACGCCTTGAAGTGCCAGCAGGCTTAATATTGTGTCATGAAGAGTCATTATATTTCCCGATACATCAATACATACGTCCGTGGGTTAGCTAAATAGCACGTGCAGGGAAATCTTCGCGCCCACTGGCGGTGCGGGTATATGGGCTATTCCAATAACGTCGGTTCGTCTCTTACTCGTCTCACCCTCAACGGTGGCGATGTAACTTTGATTAATAAGCGGCTCTCCTGTTTGGCTATCGGTGACGCGGAATATCCGGCGATGGTGCTTTTCCTGGGGCGGAGGGGCATTCATCAATCCCATTACCCGATGCTCAAACAACTTCGCACCCACCGACTTATCAATTTGCCCGCGATCAAAGTAATACGCCTCGTCCCTCACCAACAACCATTCACCACTCTCGACCTGTTTCATCACCTCGCTGTCAAACGGGAGCATCAGAACGTTACGAAGCGGCTCCATCCCATCGATATCGGCCCTCCTTTCAAGATGCTGCTTGACGATATCCAGCGCTTCGTCAACTGGATAGGTATGTTTCACCTCCGACAATGACGGGTACAACGCGCTGATTAACTTCACGACTGACTCCCTGCTTGCCATTCGTCATAGCCACTGGTTTTGCCGATTTCGTGTCGACAAACAATGGTCTGATAGGCAAAGTGCACCGTTTCCAATTGAGTGAAATGGGCAGTACTCAAGTTCTGACAGTGGGGCATGGTCGCATTGAAGGCGACGATGACAGCGCCTTTCAATTCAATAGTGTAAAAGTGTTCCTGAACACCATTGCTAGAGGGGCGATACAAGTCTAATCGGCACGTTTTGATCGCTTCACCGCTGGTTGCCGCATTAAAAAGCAAAGGTGAGGACTTATCGACCGCCTTGGTGATGATCAGCGGTTTGTGCATACGACGACCGGTTACTCCACCAGGAATAACGATTCCATGGTCGTATGCCTGAACCAGAATCTGATCTTCATGGCCCAGCTGCCATGCGTTACCAACCGAGTCCTTGCTGAGCGCACCGGCAGTGATAAGGCCTTGCTGAGTTCCGTGAATGGTCATGTAGGCGGGATTTGGCATTCGGATGCTCCATTTTTTTTCGAGAAAAAGTATTCGGATGACTGGCGTGGGGCGAGCACTCAGCGTGCAAGCACAGGGAGCTCGGTATGGGTGGGCAGCCATGGTTTGCCGAGATTGAGGGTGATCATGTAGCGCTCTTCGTTGGGACGTTTGTTGTCTTTGAATCGATGCACCCGCAGCAAAACCTGGTATTTGTCGCCAGCCTGCCAATAGGTTGTTCCGCCCTTGTTCACGTCCTGCAATTGGGCGCGCCATTCGGGTGTATCGGCGAAGGGTGGATCGTCTTTCGGCCAGATGACGACCCAGCCGCTGTGACGCCATTGATCCTGTAAGTCCAGCACGACCTTAAGGGCGTCATCGAGCAGCAGCGGTTCGATTTGGGGGGACATGCGAATGCCATCAATTAGGTTGTCATCAAATCCGACGGTGAAGAAACGAGCCAGAGGGGTCACGAACCCATACTGCGGATCAATAAACCGTAGGCGCGCATCAGTCTTGGGTATGCCAAACCACACATGCCCTGGTATCAGCTGACTAAAGTTCGCCGTAGAGCGCTCTCGCAGGTCCTCGTAAGTGCCTCCCATCTCCAAGGCAATTTCCGGTTCGTCCGCTAGCGCCTGAAAACCCCAGCGCAACAGCGCCACAGCCAAAAGGGCGAGCAGGACAACGCCCAGTCGCCGACGCCGGCCACCGACGCGTGATTGCACGCTCATCGCACGCCCTCACCCGCAGCGATATCCTTGATCGACTGTTCCAGCGCACTACGATTGTTGTCATTCAGCATCTCGTCGAAGCGCGCCGCCGCTCTGAGCACGAAGACCATCCGCTGTTCAACGTCAGACAGGTCCGCCAACGGGTTGCTGCCGAAGCCGATAGTG
The DNA here is from genome assembly GCF_900095225.1 of Pseudomonas sp. UMAB-08. GTDB lineage: Bacteria > Pseudomonadota > Gammaproteobacteria > Pseudomonadales > Pseudomonadaceae > Aquipseudomonas. The sequence continues at coordinate 216,213 of NZ_LT607420.1, read as the reverse complement.
CGGCCATCTTCGACACGCTGACATTGGCTGGCGAGGGTCAACTCGATGGCTTGGGCCACGCCGGAGGGGAGACCGGTGACATAGGACGCGTGGTTACCGCGCAACAGAGCGATCAGTTGCCGGTCTTCGTAGATTGACGGTTGCAGGATGTTCCGCTGTTCGTGCAACGCAAAATGCTCAACGCTCCTGGCAATATCCCCCTCCTCTATTGCCTCAAAGGCTTGCAGGATTTCCAGGTGAGCGGTTCCGAAAGGAAGTATTTCCTGCCCAACCGGCCACAGCACCGGGAATTTGGGATGACCATAAATGCCCGCGCGTGTTTTCAGGCACGTCTTCAATTCCGAGAACCCGCGCTTTTTATAAAACGCATGCAACGGAAAGATATCGAGGAACAATGTGGTGTTGCCCAGCGCCAGCATTTCGTAGACGTGCTGGAACTGCTGCTGCATCAGGGATAACGGCTCTCCCTCACGGCGAATATCCAGGGAGGGGACGGGGTTGCTGTCCTTCGCTTGCTGGTAATCGCGCAGCGTCCGCTTATCCATATCGCTGATGGTGTACACGCCCGGAATGCCAGAACTTGAGACCGAACTACCGGCCAGCAATCTCTGCCCTGCGTCGTACTCCGCCTGGACGCCGTCGACAGAGCCCGCCGCATGCAATAGCCCGCAGCCGACTTGCTTGGAAGCAAAGGCCGCCAGTCCGGCCCACTGGAAGCGCGGCTCGTGCAGCCACAGCCTGGCGTAGGCGGCGTTGATGGCGCGGTTTCGTTCGATGGGATCGGCAATCAGGATGCCGCCGGGGGCCACAACGTCTTCGGCCTCCCGCTGAAAAACGCGCCAGACACCCTCACAGGTCAGAACCGGCACCTCCGTGACCCTGGTTTTGCATCCGTACAGTTCGACGACGTGACTCGCGCACTCAGCGATGGGCTTGGTGTTTTGATTCAAGACCTGTTTGTCGCATTCGTGATCTTTAAAGCACTGAGTCATTGAGGTGGCCCCTGATTGGATGTCGAAACCCTATCAGGCGCAGGCTTGCCAGAAGCCTTGAGCTAAAAATTCAGAATGTTCTTACAGCGATAGCTCACAAATCATTCAGAGCACCGAGCCAAAAAATCAGAACTTTCTTACCTATCTATCCCGGTGTTTTCGCCACCCTGTTGCGTCCAATTCTCAGCTGTCCGCAGGCTTGCCTGCTCATAGCCTGTTTCGGATGCAATATCTGCAAAAAAACGCCAATTTAACCCTTTTATTCTGTACCACCCACGCAAACGGATGGGTCATAAAAGGACTCAATACTTTAGGGGCTAATTGACTTACGGCACGTTGGAAGATGACGAGAGGTGCTAGCATAGCGCCACCAGCCTACCTACGTTTGCACCTTCACTAGTAGCCAGGATATGACCGAGCCAGAAGATCCGAGTCGTGATCGTCTCAAGCATCATTTTGCCCAGCGGGTAATTCATCAGGCACGTCAAATTCTTGAGGTCTGGCAACGCCTGCAGCAAAGTGAATGGTCAACTGCCGACATGGCGGAGCTCACGGATTCCAATCTGCGCCTGTTGCGTTTCGCCGAGCGCTTTGAGCAGGCTGAGCACGCACAACTGGCACGCAGTATCAGTGGGGCACTCGATGCGGTCGAAGCCAACCGTGGACGCCTGAGCAGCAGCCTGATCACCGAACTCAACCGGTTGATGCAACGCTTGTCACGCACAGGCCTGCGCCACGGTGACCACCTGGACCAAACCTCGTTGCCGCCCCTGCGCAAACCGATCTACGTGATGCTCCAGGACCATGAGCGCGCAGAGCGACTGGCCAAACAACTTGAATTCTTCGGTCTGAGCGCCTTGTCGCTGGACAGTATTGCCGCGTTCCACGCCACCATGGCTGAGCGCTACCCGGCAGCGATCGTGATGGACGTCGACTTCTGCGGCCCCGGTGAAGGCCTGATACTGGCGGCAAAGGTGCAGGACGGACTGGAGCAAAAGCTGCCGCTGTTGTTTTTCAGCCAAAACGAAACTGACACCCCGACCCGACTGGCCGCCGTACGCGCTGGCGGTCAGGAGTTTCTCACCGGCACGCTCGACGCCTCGAGCCTTCTGGAAAAAATCGAAGTCCTCACCTTTGTGGCGCAATACGAGCCCTATAAAGTGCTGATCATCGATGACTCCCGCGCGCAGGCCACTCACACCGAACGCTTGCTTAACAGTGCCGGAATCATCACCCGCACGTTGATCGACCCGATCCAGGCCATGGCCGAACTCGCGGAGTTCCAGCCTGACCTGATCATCCTCGACATGTACATGCCGGGCTGCACCGGTACCGAGCTGGCCAAAGTGATCCGCCATAACGACCGTTATGTCAGCGTACCGATCATCTACCTGTCGGCCGAAGACGATCTGGACAAGCAACTCGACGCCATGAGTGAAGGCGGCGATGACTTCCTGACCAAGCCGATCAAGCCACGTCATTTGATCACCACCGTGCGCAACCGCGCGGCACGAGCGCGCAGCCTCAAGGCGCGGATGGTTCGCGACAGTCTGACCGGCCTGTATAACCACACGCATATCCTGCAACTGCTTGAAGACTGTAGCTTCCGCGCCCGCCGCGAAGGCAAGCCGCTGAGCTTTGCCATGCTCGATATCGATCACTTCAAGCGCGTCAACGACAGCCATGGCCATCCCATGGGCGACCGGGTGATCAAAAGCCTGGCGCTGTTCCTCAAGCAACGTCTGCGCAAGACCGACTATATTGGCCGTTACGGTGGCGAAGAGTTTGCCATCGTGATGCCGGACACCGACCTGCACAACGCGCACCGAGTCCTGGACGAGATCCGCCAGCGCTTTGCCGAGATTCATTACCCGGCGCAACCGGTGGATTTGTCGTGCACCTTCAGTGCAGGCGTTATGGAATTGTACGAAGGCGCCGACAGCTTGATGCTGGCGTCACTGGCAGATGATGCGCTGTACCAGGCCAAAGATGCAGGACGTAATCAGGTGCACGCAGGCCGCCAGAGGCAAAGTGCCACTTTAATTCATGAATCGACCGATTCGGTCATAACACTGTAACCAAAACGCAATAACTTCAAGCGCTTACCCATAGTCGTCGGGTCGAGACCTCATGCGCCTGAAGCTGCTTACCAATCTCAATACGCTACTGCTGGTCACCGTTTGTGTCGCGTTAGGAATAACGCTTTGGTGGTCACAGCGGGCACTGGAACGCCCCTATCAACTCATGGAGCGTTACCTGAGCCTGTCTCAAGCGTTTCAGAATCAAGTCGCGCGCAGCATTGAAGATTACCTCTCCAGCGGCGATGCCCTGCGCCAAAGCGATGCCATTCAGGCCATCGACAAGCTCCAGCATGAACTCGATGCACTGCCGCCACAGATGGCCGACAGCCTGCGTCCCAGCCTCTCCCAACTGCGCGAGTTCAGCAGCAACGACCTGCTGGCGGCGGGCAAGCTGGCGGGTGATCCGCAAGGCCTGCTGTTACAGGCCGAACGCGAACTGGGCGCCGCGATCGAACAGCTCACGCACTATGCTTCCAGCAATACCAACCCTGCGGCGCCCAGCTATCAAGGCCCGCTGCTGAGCGCGTCACAGCACTTGGCACGCCTGAGCCTGGCCCGGGACAAACTGGTCAGCAGCGGCCGCAGTGAACTGGCCGCCGATGTCGAACGCGAAGTCGCCGCCATCAGCACCCAGGCGCAGGCGCTGGATGCCTTGCCATTGCTCGGCGTCACAGCCAGTGCCGAGTCGAGCACTGAAGACTTCTCCGCCATGATGGGCCTGGGCAATAGCGAGAAAGCCGTCGCCGAAGACAGCGGCGTGGGCTACAAACGTGAATTGAGCAGCCTGCTTAACCGTTACCCTGCCGAGCTGAACCGGACCCGGGACCAGATTCAGCGCCGCGCGGAACTCAGCGCCAGCGCTCAACTCAAAATCGACACGCTGCAAAAAGCAATCACTGGCCTGGAACCGGAGGTGCGCGGACAGCACGCACTTATCCAGGGCGATGTGCGGATGATGCAAGGCCTGATGATCGGCCTGATCCTGTTGATCGCGCTGTTGATCGACACCCTGCAACGGCGCCTGTCCCGCGTTCTGACCAATCTTGCGCCCGCGTTGTCGACCTGGGCCGAGGGGGATTTCGCCAAGGACATCCAGCTGGGCGCGACCAACCGCGAACTGCGCGACATCGAAGAATCGCTGAATCGCCTGCGGGCCTACCTCGTGGACCTGGTCGGCACTATCCGCTTGAACGCCGAGCAGGTTGAAGGCAGCAGCCATGCCTTGGCCGAACTCTGCACCGGCCTGCATGGCGGCGCAGAACGCCAGGCCAGTGATACCGCGCTGATTCGCGACTCGTTGGGCGAACTGGAGGCCACCATTCAACAGGTGGCCGGAGACGCCAGCCAGGCCGCAGAGGCCAGCCGCGATGCCGGTCGCGCCGTAGAACAGGGTCAACGGGTGATCGGCCTGAGCCTGACCGGGCTGCACGCCCTGGTGGGCGAAGTGCAACACAACGCTCAGGCCATCGAACACCTGGCCGTGGAGTCGGCCACCATTGGCAGCGTGTTGACCGTGATCCGCTCTATCGCTGACCAGACCAATCTGCTGGCCCTCAACGCCGCCATCGAGGCCGCCCGCGCCGGGGAAATGGGCCGGGGTTTTGCGGTGGTCGCCGAGGAGGTACGCTCCCTGGCTCAGCGCACAGCCGGGGCCACGGGCGAGATTCAGGTACTGATTGCCAGCCTGCAAAAAGCGGCGAGCGAGTCGGTAGAAGGCATGCGCGCCCAGGTCGAACACGCCAAAACCACCGCCAATCAGGCACAAGCCGCCGATGGCGCGCTGGATGAAATCGTCGGCGCAATCCAGACCATCGCCAACACCGCAGAACGCATCGCCGACGTTACCGCCCAACAAAGCGGTGCCGTCAGCGAAATTCGCGATCACAGCGAAGGCATCCACCAATTGGGCGGGGATAACCTCCTGCGCATCGGCGAAGGCCGCAGCCAGAGCCAACACCTGCAACAACTTGGCGGGCGATTGAACACCGCCGTCCAGGCGTTCAGGGTGTAGATCCGCCCTTTGTAGGAGCAAGCGCCTACAAGGTCTGTGTCATGCAAGACCGGGAGCAGTCCGCTATCATGCGCGGACTTTCGACATGCGAGACCGCTATGCGCCGCCTGCTCTGCCTGATGTTATTGATCCTCGCCCTGCCCGCCTCCGGTGCCAGCCTCCTGGACAATCGCCCCAGCACCACACTGGGCGCTGCATCGCTGAACAACAGCGCTGACTTCCTGCCGGTCCGCGAAGCTTTTCGCCTGAGCCTGATAGAAACCACGCCGCAATCGATCAAATTGCGTTTCGTCGCCAGCGAAGGCTATTACCTGTACCGCCATCGCTTTCAGTTCCGCACCGAGCCTGCCGATATCGGCCTGGGCGCCGCGCAACTGCCTCAAGGCGAGCAAAAACACGACGAGTACTTTGGCGACGTAGAGGTCTATCACGGCATTCTCGATGTCGACCTGCCACGCACACCCGGCGACAACCGACCGTTCACTCTGGCCGTCACCTATCAAGGCTGTGCCGACAAAGGTCTGTGCTATCCCCCTGAAACCGAGCGCCTGGACATCGGCGACGTTGCGACCGCGAGTACAGGCCTGTCCGCCACACCGCCAACCAAGGGCGCCTGGGGCTGGAAGGAACTGGCGCTGTTTTTCCTTGCGGGTATCGGCCTGACATTCACCCCGTGCGTGCTGCCGATGCTACCGATCCTGTCCGGTGTGGTCCTGCGCGGACAGGTCGGCGGGCTGCGCGGGTTCAGCTTGTCGCTGGCCTATGTACTCCCGATGGCGATCTGTTTTTCCCTGCTCGGGGCGTTGATGGGCATGTTCGGCGCCGAGCTGAATTTACAGGCGCGCCTGCAATCAGCCTGGGTGCTGGTGCCTTTTTCGCTGTTCTTCATGATTTTCGCTGCTGCCATGTTGGGGCTGTTCGAGCTGCGCCTGCCGCACTTCATCAGCTTTCACCTGCACCGGGTTGCGGGGCGTACTGAAGGCGGATCGTTATGGGGCGCCGCGGTCCTCGGCGTGGTCTCCAGCCTGCTGGTTTCGCCGTGTGTCTCGGCGCCCCTGGCAGGCGCGCTGCTCTATATCAGTGCCAGCGGCGATGCCCTGGGTGGGGCCTTGAAGCTGTTTGCGCTGGGACTCGGCATGGGCACGCCCTTGCTGTTGGTCGCCACGGGCGGCGCGGCATGGCTGCCTAAAAGCGGCGAGTGGCTGATCTCGGTAAAAAATATCATCGGTGTCTTGCTGCTGGCCGTGGCCATCGGCTTGCTCAGCAGGGTCATCCCAGGCGAGATCACCCTGCTCCTGCTGGGCTTGCTGGGGGCTGGCGTTGCCCTGTTTCTTGGCGCACTGGAGTTCACCTACAAGTCCGGTCCGCAGCGCCTTAATCAGTTGCTTGGCCTGTTTTTACTGGTCTACGCCGTGGCCTGCTGGTACGGCGCACTGAGCGGCCAGACCGATCCCTTGCGTCCGCTGGGCCGACCACAAGCGGCATTGATGGCCAATGAAGCCGTGGCACCCACCAGCCAGTGGCAGACCATCCGCACCGCTGCCGAACTCGACCGCGCCCTGAGCGACGCTAAAAATGCCGGTCGACCGCTGCTGCTGGATTGGTACGCCGACTGGTGCATCAGCTGCAAAGTCATCGAACATGACGTGCTGCCCGATCCCCGCGTGACGAGCAAGCTCACCGGTTATCGCCTGATTCGTTTTGACATGACCGACAGCAACGCAGAACAACGCGCCTTGCTCGACCGCTACAAGCTGTTCGGCCCGCCTGCGCTGCTGTTCTTCGGCAAAAACGGCGCGGAGCTTGCGGACCTTCGGGTGATCGGCGAAATCAATGCGACAGCCTTCGCGGCGCGCATCGCCAAGGCAAATGACCAAATTCAATAAACGAGTCATAAACTTCGCGCGAACATCGCTCATCGTGCTGGCTATTGCAGTTAACTGGACAGTCCGCAGGGGTTTACGGCATAGTCGCTGCGCATCGATGCTCGCATACACAATAAGGAACAACAGATGGCGACCTTACTGGTTCTCCACGGACCTAACCTGAACATGCTCGGCACACGTGAACCGGGCCTCTACGGCGCAGTGACCTTGGCGCAGATCAATCAGGATCTGGAAAAACAGGCCCGAGACCGTGGCCATCATCTGATGTACCTGCAAAGCAATGCCGAGTACGAACTGATCGATCGCATTCACGCCGCACGCGATGAAGGCGTGGACTTCATTGTGATCAATCCAGCAGCTTTTACGCACACCAGCGTCGCATTACGTGACGCGCTGCTGGCCGTGAGCATCCCATTCATCGAAGTGCATCTCTCTAACGTGCACAAACGCGAACCTTTCCGCCATCACTCTTACTTCTCGGATGTAGCGGTGGGAGTGATCTGCGGCCTTGGCGCCAGCGGTTACCGACTGGCCCTGGAGGCCGCCCTGGAACAGCTTGAACAACAAGCTATACGCCCCTGACCGACCCTTGGGAGTTGATGATTAATGGATATCCGTAAAGTTAAGAAACTGATCGAACTGCTGGAAGAATCCGGCATCGACGAGCTCGAGATCCGTGAAGGTGAAGAGTCCGTACGCATCAGCCGTCACAGCAAAACCCCTGCTCAGCAGTACTACGCACCTGCTCCAATGGCTGCGCCGGTTGCACCTGTTGCTGCCGCGCCCGTTGCCGTTGTTGCAGAAGCACCTGCCGCACCGAAACTCAACGGCACGATCGCTCGTTCGCCGATGGTCGGTACGTTCTACCGCACGCCTGCTCCGACTTCGCCAGCCTTTGTCGAAATCGGCCAGACCGTGAAGAAGGGCGACATCATTTGCATCGTTGAAGCGATGAAAATGATGAACCACATCGAAGCTGAAACCAGCGGTGTGATCGAGTCCATCCTGGTAGAAAACGGTCAGCCGGTTGAGTACGACCAGCCGCTGTTCACCATCGTTTGAACCACGGAGAGCCTGCGATGTTGGAAAAAGTTCTGATCGCCAACCGCGGCGAAATTGCCCTGCGCATCTTGCGTGCCTGTAAAGAACTGGGCATCAAGACCGTCGCCGTACACTCAACGGCAGACCGCGAGTTGATGCACCTGGGCCTGGCAGACGAAACCGTCTGCATCGGCCCTGGACCTGCCAACCTGTCGTATCTGAACGTTCCGGCCATCATCTCGGCTGCCGAGTTGACCGGCGCCACGGCGATTCACCCGGGTTACGGCTTCCTTGCGGAAAACGCCGACTTCGCCGAACAGGTGGAGAAATCCGGTTTCGCCTTTATTGGCCCTACCGCCGAAACCATCCGCCTGATGGGCGACAAGGTTTCTGCCAAGGACGCCATGAAGCGTGCTGGCGTGCCAACGGTTCCAGGTTCTGACGGTCCACTGCCTGAAGACGAAGAAACCGCGCTGCGCATCGGTCGCGAAGTCGGTTACCCCGTGATCATCAAAGCCGCTGGCGGCGGCGGCGGTCGTGGTATGCGCGAAGTGCACCGCGAAGAAGACCTGATCGAAGCGGCGAAGCAGACCCGTGCCGAAGCGGCAGCCTGGTTCAGCAACCCGATGGTCTATCTGGAAAAATTCCTGACCAACCCACGTCACGTGGAAGTTCAGGTGTTGTCCGATGGCCAGGGTCACGCGATCCACTTGGGCGACCGTGATTGCTCGCTGCAACGTCGGCACCAGAAGGTGCTTGAAGAAGCACCGGCACCGGGTATCGACGAAAAGGCACGCCAGGAAGTTCTAGCGCGCTGCGTCAAGGCCTGCATCGACATCGGTTACCGTGGTGCCGGCACGTTCGAGTTCCTTTACGAAGACGGCCACTTCTACTTCATCGAGATGAACACTCGGGTTCAAGTGGAGCATCCGGTATCGGAAATGGTCACCGGCATCGACATCGTCAAGGAGATGCTCAGCATCGCCGCCGGCAACAAACTCTCGTATACCCAGGATGACGTGGTCATTCGCGGGCATGCACTGGAGTGCCGGATCAATGCCGAAGACCCGAAAACGTTCATTCCGAGCCCTGGACTGGTCAAGCATTTCCATGCGCCGGGCGGTAATGGCGTACGGGTCGACTCGCACCTCTACAGTGGCTACAAAGTACCGCCGAACTACGACTCGTTGATCGGCAAGCTGATCACGTGGGGCGCAACCCGTGACGAAGCCATGGCGCGCATGCGCAATGCGCTGGACGAGATTGTGGTAGACGGGATCAAAACCAACATCCCGCTGCACCGTGACCTGGTTCGTGATGAAGGCTTCTGCAAAGGCGGAGTCAACATCCACTACCTGGAACACAAATTGGCGAACGAATAACGGTCTCCGTTACTCGAGCCACTCGCAGCACCTGAAAAAGACCCTTGCCTCACGGCAAGGGTCTTTTTTTGGCCCTAAATGCGCCTTTTACCCGGCATCTCAATGCCGTGCAGATTCACCCGCCGGTACAACGTCGCCCGCGATATCCCCAGCGACCGGGCGGCGTCACCGGGTTTCCAGCGATGACGGATGAGCGCATCCAGTAAAAGCTGGCGTTGCGGACTGACGCGTTCCTCAACCGAATGGGTCCACGAACGCTCGGCGCCAGGTGCCCCACGGACATCTTCCGGCAGGTCACTCAACTGGACAGTCATGCCTGCGGACACCGCACAGGCGTAACGCAAGACATAGCGCAATTGACGGACATTGCCCGGCCACGCGTAGCTGAGCAGGCATTCCAGTGCCGACGTACTCAAACCCGTCCGCCCGCCGCACAAACGCGCTTCTTCTTCGAACAGTCGATTGAGCAACACCAGACGGTCGCTGCGCTCGCGCAAAGGCGGCAACTGGAATCGCGCACCGCTGAGGCGGAAATACAAATCCTCGCGAAAGCTGCCATCCGCTACCATCGCCGCAAGGTTGCGGTGTGTCGCACAGACCACTTGAATATCCACCGTTTGCCGCCGCGCACCGCCCAAGGGGGCGACCTCGCCTTCGGCCATGACCCGCAGCAGACGGGTCTGCAAACTCAAGGGCATGTCGCCGATCTCATCAAGGAACAGCGTGCCACCGTCAGCCTGCTGCAACAGCCCGCGCATGCCCTTGCTCGACGCCCCCGTGAACGCACCGGCGACGTAGCCGAACAACTCGCTCTCGATCAGGCTTTCCGGAATAGCCGCACAGTTGAGGGCGACAAACGGCCCGCTGCGCCTGGCGCTGATGTCATGCAACTGCCGGGCAAACACCTCTTTGCCTGATCCGGTCTCACCCTGAATCAGGACCGGCAAGTTGCAATCCTTGACCCGGACCGCCAACTGCAAACTCTGGGCAATGCGCGGATCGAGTTGGGCGGCGGGGCTTTCCTCTGTTGGCACAGCTCGAATCGGGTGCTGCCTGCGGGGCGCACTGAGTCGCACATGCAATTCACCGTCATCGCCTCCCCAGCGCAGCAGTTGCGGCGTTTCATCCGTTACCGCCTGCAAGGCATCAGCGCCGAACACCTCGTTGATGTGCTCTGGCAGGCGACCGAAACGCTGACGCAACGCCTGTCGCGCCATGCTGTTGAGGGCCAGCAATCGGCCGTCGTTATCCAGCGCCAACAGGTAATCGGGCTGACTGTCGACATACCCCGGCGCGCTGTGTGCACGTAATAACCAATGCCCCTGAGCGCTGTGCATGAAGAACGCATTTTCTATAACGCGGGCACTCTGCACGACCATCTGTCGGATCAAATGCTGACTGCGCCGATCATCCGGCGATTGCAGCGCCGAAACGTCCAGCACGCCGAGCAGTTCACCTTGGGGATCGAACACCGGCGCGGCGGAGCAGGTCAATCCGATGAAGGCTGCCCGAAAGTGATCACGTTTATGAACCGTCACCGGCGCCTTACCCGTGAGCACGGCGGCGACCCCGCAGGTCCCTTCCTCGCCTTCCGACCAGCAGGTTCCCAGGTATAAACCGGCCTTGCGGCAATCGTTGCGGATGCCCGACTCGACCCGATAGTCGATGGTCTGGCCCTGTGCGTCGGTCAGCAGGACACAATAATCGGCTTCGCGAACCCGTCCGTGCAGCCTCGCGACTTCCTCGCCGGCAATTCGCAGGAACAAGTCGGCACGCTCGCGGCATTCCTTGAGGACAGTGTGAGAAAGGATGCGCGGACCTTGCTGCGAGGCAGGGTCCAAATGGTATTGGTCCATCGAGCGTCGCCAGGAATCGAGAATCAAGTCCGGCACGGGGGCTTGTGGCAGGCGACCGGCATGCCTCAGCACGCGGCTGACGCAGTCCACATGAGCTTTGGAGTGTGCGGCAAACATGGCCTGTCCACCTCTGGGCGTATTGTTGTTATGCGCGTTATTAAGCGCCGTTTGCCTACCCACGACAACCCTTCCTGCTAGCGGGCCGTCGTTGAGACGGAGCGTCTCAGCGTCTCGCTCAAACACCCGGTCATCTGCAACCACGCGTCTCGATCAGCCCCTCCGACAGGCACTCGACGCTGCTGAACGAAGCGCTCTAAACCGGCCCTCTGCGGCCATATCAACCGGGTTGGCACCGGCCTTGCTCTGACACAGACAAACAATAATCAGAGGTGTGCCATGACTGAACCCGCGCTGATCGTGGGGATCATCGCCAACCCGGCGTCGGGTCGCGATGTGCGCCGCCTGACGGCCAATGCCGGCGTTTATTCGAGTACCGAGAAGGCCTCCGTGGTCCAGCGCCTGCTCGGTGCTTTCGGCGCCACCGGCATCCAGCACGTCTTGCTGGCGCCCGACATGACAGGCATCGCCGCCGCTGTGCTCAAAGCCAGCCAGGGACGTAACGCCCGTGAAAGCCACTGGCCACGCCTGACCTTTCTCGACATGCCCCTGCGCCAGACCGTCGAAGACACACGCCTGGCCGCACGAATGATGGCCGAACAAGGGGTCGCACTGATCGCTGTGTTGGGCGGCGACGGGACGCACAAGGCGGTTGCCGCCGAAGTCGGTGACATTCCTCTGCTGACACTCTCGACCGGCACCAACAACGCCTTCCCTGAACTGCGCGAAGCCACCAGTGCCGGGCTGGCCGGAGGGCTCTGCGCAAGCGGACGCGTTCCTCCCGGGATCGGCCTGCGGCGCAACAAGCGTTTGCTGGTTCGTGAGCACGCTCGGGGCATTTGTGAATGGGCGTTGGTCGATGTCGCGGTTTCGTCGCAACCCTTCATCGGTGCCCGTGCGATCTGCCACGCCGAAGACCTGGCGGAGGTCTTCGTGACGTTTGCCGAGCCCCATGCCATTGGCCTTTCGGCACTCTGCGGATTGTGGTGCCCGGTCTCGCGCCAATCACCGCTGGGCGCCTGGGTCCGCCTGGACCCTAACGCCGACAATGCCGTGCTGGTGCCGCTGGCGCCAGGTTTGCTCCAGGGCTGCGCCATCAGTGCCAGCGGCTCGATGCAACCTGGAGTGGCTTATTCACTCAGCCGGGCCAGCGGCACCCTGGCCCTGGACGGCGAACGTGAAATCGAGTTCAGCGCCCACGACCACCCCACCGTCACCCTCGACCCTTACGGCCCGATCAGCATCGATGTCGAAGCCGTTTTGGCCTATGCCGCGCTCCATCGTCTGCTGGCGATAGGCCGCGAGCACCCGCAACACCCCGCAAACCTTCCGTGTTGAGACAACCCAGGAGAACAACAAGATGTCCACTCACCTGTCCCATGAGCAACTGTTGCACGCCTACAAAGTGATGCGCACGATCCGCGTCTTCGAAGAGCGCCTGCACGTCGAATTCGCCACCGGCGAGATCCCCGGCTTCGTCCATTTGTATGCCGGGGAGGAAGCCTCGGCCGCTGGCGTCATGGCCCACCTTACCGACGATGACTGCATCGCTTCCACCCACCGCGGCCACGGCCATTGCATCGCCAAGGGAGTCGATGTGTACGGCATGATGGCCGAGATCTACGGCAAGAAAACCGGGGTCTGCGGCGGCAAGGGAGGTTCGATGCACATCGCCGACCTGGAGAAAGGCATGCTCGGCGCCAACGGCATCGTCGGCGCCGGCGCACCGCTGGCTGCGGGTGCCGCCCTGGCCGCCAAGCTCAAAGGCACACAAGGCGTCGCGGTGGCCTTCTTTGGCGATGGCGGTTCAAACGAGGGGGCGGTTTTCGAAGCCATGAACCTCGCGTCGATCTGGAACCTGCCCTGCCTGTTCATCGCCGAAAACAATGGTTACGCCGAGGCAACGGCGTCCGTGTGGTCGGTCGCCAGCGACCATATCGCCGACCGCGCAGCCGGTTTCGGCATGCCCGGCGTGACGGTAGACGGCTTCGACTTCTTCGCTGTCCACGAAGCGGCGGGCGCCGCTGTCGCTCGGGCCCGGGCCGGTGAAGGGCCGTCGCTGATCGAGATGAAACTCACCCGCTACTACGGACACTTCGAAGGTGATGCACAAACCTACCGCGCGCCCGACGAGATCAAGAACTTTCGCGACACCCGTGACTGCCTTATGCAGTTCCGCGAACGCAGCCTGAATGCCGGGCTGCTGAAAGTCGCTCAACTCGACCAGATCGACCAAGACGTCGAGCACCTGATCGAAGACGCCGTACGCCGAGCCAAGTCAGACCCTAAACCCCAGGCAAGCGACCTGCTGACCGACGTGTACGTGTCCTATCCCTGAGCCGACCTAAAAACAAGAACAACAGGAGAATTATCATGGCGAGAAAAATCAGCTATCAGCAGGCGATCAACGAAGCGCTTGCCCAGGAAATGCGCCGCGACCCCACCGTATTCATCATGGGTGAAGACGTTGCTGGCGGCGCGGGCGCACCCGGCGAGCAGGATGCCTGGGGCGGCGTGCTAGGCGTCACCAAGGGACTTTATCACCAGTTTCCCGGGCGGGTTCTGGACACGCCACTGTCCGAACTGGGGTATGTCGGTGCCGCCATAGGCGCCGCCACCCAAGGCGTGCGGCCGGTGTGCGAGCTGATGTTCGTCGATTTCGCGGGCTGCTGCCTGGATCAAATCCTCAACCAGGCGGCCAAATTTCGCTACATGTTCGGTGGTAAGGCCGTCACCCCCGTGGTGATCCGCACCATGTATGGCGCCGGCTTGCGGGCAGCCGCCCAGCACTCGCAAATGCTCACCTCCCTGTGGACCCATATTCCCGGCCTGAAAGTGGTGTGCCCGTCCTCTCCCTATGACGCCAAGGGCTTGCTGATTCAGGCCATTCGCGACAACGACCCGGTGATTTTCTGCGAGCACAAAATGCTTTACAGCATGCAGGGTGAAGTCCCGGAAGAGCTGTACACCGTGCCGTTTGGCGAAGCCAATTTCTTGCGCGAGGGTGATGACGTGACCCTCGTGACCTACGGTCGCATGGTCCATCTGGCGCTGGAGGCGGCAAACAACCTCGCACGTCAGGGCATTGCCTGTGAAGTTCTGGACTTGCGCACCACCAGCCCGCTGGACCTGGACAGCATCCTCGAAAGTGTAGAAAAAACCGGCCGTCTGGTGGTGATCGACGAAGCTAACCCACGCTGTTCGATGGCCACCGACATCTCGGCACTGGTTGCTCAGAAAGCGTTTTTCGCCCTCAAAGCACCGATTGAAATGGTCACCGCGCCGCACACCCCTGTGCCTTTCTCCGATGCGCTGGAGGACCTCTACATCCCTACCGCCGCAAAAATCGAAGCGGCCGTGCATAAAATTTGCGAAGGGAGGAAGGTTGCATGAGCCAGATTCATACGCTGACCATGCCCAAATGGGGCCTGTCGATGACTGAAGGACGCGTCGACACGTGGCTCAAGGAGGAAGGAGAGCGCATAGAGAAAGGCGATCAGGTGCTCGATGTCGAAACCGACAAAATCTCCAGCAGCGTCGAAACCCCTTTTTCTGGCGTGTTGCGACGCCGGATAGCGCAACAGGATGAAACCCTGTCAGTGGGCGCCCTGCTCGCCATCGTCGTCGAGGGGGATGCCAGCGATGACGAGGTCGACGCGGTGATCGAACGCTTCCAGGCCGAGTTCGTCCCCGGTGGCGATGCCGATGAAGACAGCGGTCCGGCGCCGCAGAAAATTCAGCTCGAAGGCCGCACGCTGCGCTTTTTCGACCGTGGCGAAGGCGCCAGTCCGCTGGTGTTGATTCACGGTTTCGGCGGAGATTTAAACAACTGGCTGTTCAACCACGACGCACTCGCTGCCGGGCGTCGCGTTATCGCGCTCGATCTGCCAGGGCATGGCGAGTCGGGTAAAACCCTGCAACGCGGCGACCTGGACGAGCTGAGCCAGACCGTCCTGAGCTTGCTCGATCATCTGGACATAGAGTCCGCACACTTGGCCGGCCATTCGATGGGGGGCGCCGTCGCACTCAACGCCGCCCGCCTTGCACCGAATCGAGTCCGCTCACTGACCTTGATCGCCAGCGCAGGCCTGGGCTCGCAGATCAATGGCGAGTACTTGCAGGGCTTCGTCGACGCCGCCAACCGCAATGCCTTGAAGCCCCAACTGGTGCAGCTGTTTTCCGACCCGGCGCTGGTGAATCGGCAAATGCTTGAAGACATGCTCAAGTTCAAACGACTGGAGGGGGTCGATGCGGCCCTGCGCCTGCTGACCACCCAATTGTTTGCAGGCGGACAGCAGCACACCGACCTGCGTTCAGTCGTCGCGCAGCAGCCGAGCCTGGTGATCTGGGGCGCCAACGACGCCATCATCCCTGCCGCTCACGCCGAGGGGCTCAGTGCGCAGGTCGAAGTGTTGGCGGGGCAAGGCCACATGGTGCAGATGGAAGCGGCGGAGCAGGTCAACCGCCTGATCCTCGGCTTCCTGCAGGGCCAATAAAATCAGCGGCTCTGGCCTGCCCGACGCTCGCCGGAGCTTCCACACTGTTGTGAGGAGATAACACACGATGAGCACTCCATTGAGAAGCACCGCCAGCATGCGCGCAGCAGTCTGGCATGGACGCCACGATATCCGCGTAGAAGACGTGCCACTGCCCTCCGACCCGCCTGCCGACTGGGTGCAGATTCGCGTGGACTGGTGTGGCATCTGCGGTTCGGACCTGCATGAATACGTCGCCGGACCGGTGTTCATTCCGGTAGACGCTCCGCACCCGATGACCGGCATCCAGGGCCAATGCATTCTGGGCCATGAGTTCTGCGGCGAAATCACCAAGCTCGGCGCCAACGTCCAGGGGTTTGCCGTGGGTGACCTGATCACCGCTGATGCCTGCCAGCATTGCGGCACTTGTTATTACTGCACCCATGGCCTTTACAACATCTGTGAACGACTGGCGTTTACCGGCCTGATGAACAACGGCGCCTTCGCTGAGTGGGTCAATGTGCCTGCCAACCTCCTGTACACATTGCCAGCAGGCTTCCCCAAAGAGGCCGGGGCGCTGATCGAACCTCTGGCGGTGGGCATGCACGCGGTCAAGAAGGCGGGCAGCCTGCACGGGCAAACCGTGGTAGTCGTCGGGGCTGGCACCATCGGCCTGTGCACCATCATGTGCGCCAAAGCGGCCGGTGCTGCACAGGTCATCGCCCTGGAAATGTCATCGGCGCGCAAGGCCAAGGCACTGGAAGTCGGCGCCACCCGGGTCTTCGATCCTTCCGAGTGCGACGCGCTTGCGGAAATTCGTGCGGTCACCCAGGGCTTGGGCGCCGATGTGAGCTTCGAATGCATCGGCAATAAACACACGGCCAAGCTCGCCATCGATGTGATCCGCAAAGCTGGCAAATGCGTGCTGGTGGGTATTTTCGAGGAACCGAGCCAATTCAACTTCTTCGACCTGGTGTCCACCGAAAAGCAGGTCATGGGCTCTTTGGCCTACAACGGCGAGTTCGCCGACGTCATCGCCCTTATCGCCGACGGCAGCCTGGACATAGCACCGCTGGTCACCGGGCGGATTGGCCTGGAGGACATTGTCAGTCGCGGGTTTGAGGAACTGGTCAACAACAAGGAACACAACGTCAAAATCATTGTGTCGCCCAGCCCTGTCTGATCTGTCATGCCAGAAAGAGCCAGTCTTTGGCTCTTCTCCTCAAAGCCGCTTAGCCGCGGCTTTGTTGTTTTTTGCCCTTCGCCTTCGCGCTCAAGTAAACTTGCGCGCTTCTCGCAGCTGCTTGCTGCACATCGTCATTTTTCAAAGGTGCCCGCCATGCCTTGGCTGCAAGTCCGTCTCGCCATCAGCCCAGAACAAGCCGAAACCTACGAAGACGCTTTTCTTGAAGTGGGCGCCGTGTCCGTAACCTTCATGGACGCCGAAGACCAGCCGATTTTCGAGCCGGAACTCAACACCACGCCGCTGTGGTCGCACACCCACTTGCTGGCGCTGTTCGAAGCCGATACCAATGCCGATCAGGTGCTGGCCCACCTGCAATTGCTCACCGGTGCAGAACTGCCGGAACACATGAGCGAAGTCATCGAAGACCAGGACTGGGAACGCAGCTGGATGGACAACTTCCACCCCATGCGTTTTGGTCAACGCCTGTGGATCGTCCCGAGCTGGCACGCGGCACCCGAGCCGGGTGCGGTCAACCTGCTGCTCGATCCGGGCCTGGCCTTCGGCACCGGCACGCACCCCACTACTGCGCTGTGCCTGGAATGGCTCGACGGTCAGGACCTGAAAGACTGCAGCGTGCTGGACTTCGGTTGCGGCTCCGGGATTCTGGCGATTGCGGCGCTGTTGCTGGGCGCCAAACAAGCCGTCGGCACCGACATTGACTACCAGGCGCTTGATGCCTCGCGCGACAACGCAGACCGCAACGCTATCGCCCCCGAGCGTTTCACCCTGTACCTGCCGGAAGACTTGCCGCAAGAAAAAGCCGACGTGTTGGTCGCCAATATCCTGGCCGGCCCCTTGGTGTCGTTGGCTCCCACCCTGGCAAGCCTGGTCAAAACCGGTGGTCGCCTGGCGTTATCAGGCATCCTCGCTGAACAAGGCGAAGAAGTGGCCGCGGCTTACGCCGACACGTTCGACCTGGATCCTATCGCCAATCGTGATGGCTGGGTCCGTATCACAGGTCGTCGCCGTTAACCGCTATTTGAAACCATGGACTAAGATGAGCGCCTGCCTAAACCGGATAGCCGCATGACCGACAGTTTCGTTACTCAGTGTCCGCACTGCCAGACCAGTTTCCGCGTCAGCCATGCCCAATTGAGCGTGGCCCGGGGCGTGGTCCGGTGTGGCTCCTGCCTGCAGGTCTTCAATGCGGCGAAGCAACTGCTCGAACAACGGTCAGGCAAGTCGCCCGCAGAAACGCAAGCGCCTCCTCCCGCCCCACCCGTCATCCCGCCCGAGCCAGTGGTCATACAGGCTGAAGCACCAGTCAAGCCCGCCCAGCCGTGGAAGGCCAGCGCAATTGAGCTCGACAGCCTTGATCTGGACGACCTCGACCTGGACGAAGAACTCGCCCGGCTTGAGCAACGGGAAATCCAGCTGCCTGAAACGTTCGGGCGTGAAGGTCATTCCAGGCATAACGACTCGGCACTGAGCGCACGTCGCGACAGCGCCGAGATAGAAAACGAGCAGTGGGTCGACAGCCTGCTCAACGACGATGCGCAAGAACACCTCCACGTTGAAGCCAGCGCCGCGCCCGAGACCAACGAAACGCCTGAACCGACTTCACACCACCGTACCGAGCCTTCGTTGTCACTCGACAGCGCGGCACTGGACGACGAACCCGAGGCGCAGGGACCACGCCTGAGCGAAAGCCAGAGCGCCCCTCTGCCCAAAGAAAACCCCGAGCGCTTGTCGGCCATCGACGACGAACCGGACACCCTCGAAGAATCGCAAGAGCGTCAGGAGCCAAAGCTCAAACGCGGTCGCAGTGAACCCGGCCTGCTCGATGAGGGGGCGCGAGACAAGCCACTGCTGGATCTCACCGACGACCCGCTGCAACTCGACTGGCAGAAGCCCAAGCCTCGCTGGGGTCGGCGCTTTTTCTGGGGATTGCTGATTGTGCTTGCGAGCGCTGCATTGGCCGGCCAATACATTTGGTATCACTTCGACGAACTGGCGCGCCAGGACCAATACCGTCCATGGTTCCAGCAGGTCTGTCCGCAAATCGGCTGCACAGTGCCGTCAAAAGTCGATATCAAGCTGCTCAAGAGCAGCAATCTGGTGGTGCGCAGCCATCCCGACTTCAAGGGTGCACTGGTGGTTGACGCAATCATCTATAACCGGGCGTCCTTTTCTCAGCCGTTTCCGCTGCTGGAGTTGCGCTTCGCCGATCCCAACGGCCAGTTGATCGCCAGTCGTCGATTCAAACCCAGCGAATACCTGAGCGGCGAGATGGCAGGCAAAGCTGAAATGCCACCCCAAACGCCGATCCACATCGCATTGGACATCCTCGATCCAGGGACCAAAGCTGTGAACTACAGCTTGAGCTTCCGCTCTCCCGAGTAAACGCACGCGGACCGGAGAGCCCGGCCTGCCAGCAGCGCTTCAGCAAGCGCTCCGGTAAAAAAGGCCGATAGCCTCAAGCCTGAGCATGAAGCGACCAGCCTTCCGGGATTGACGGCGTTTTTATGACGTTGTGGCAGAAAACCAAACCGTCAGCGATAAGAAAATAACTGTTCAGATTTTATCCAATTCAGCCTTTATCCAGTCATCGAGAGCGGGTATCATGCCAACCCTTTTTCACACTCTGGGTTCGGTCTGAAAAGTCGCGCAAGCACTTGATGGACAGAATCCGAGCAGGCCCGTGTGGAAACGTTGCGTGCCAGGCCCGCAGTCGTTTCCACACGACATGCATTGATTCGGCCCCACAACAGGCACACCTATGTCGGCGGTACGTATCGGCCCCTATACATTGCAAAACGGCTTGATTCTCGCCCCGATGGCCGGGGTCACAGACCAGCCGTTTCGTCAGCTCTGCCGTCAACTCGGCGCGGGACTGGTGGTTTCGGAAATGGTCACCAGTGACATGAGCCTGTGGAACAGTCGCAAATCGCGCCTGCGCATGATCCACGAAGGCGATCCCGAGCCACGCTCGGTACAGATCGCCGGCGGTGACCCGCAGATGCTCGCGGATGCAGCACGCGCCAATGTCGAAATGGGCGCACAGATTATTGATATCAACATGGGTTGTCCGGCAAAAAAAGTCTGCAACAAGGCTGCCGGCTCCGCGCTATTGAAAGACGAACACCTGGTGAGCGAGATCCTGCGGGCCGTAGTGGCCGCAGTCGATGTGCCGGTCACCTTGAAGATTCGTACCGGCTGGGACCGGGCGAACAAAAATGGTCTGACCGTGGCGAAAATCGCCGAGCAGGCGGGAATAATGGCGCTGGCGGTACATGGCCGCACCCGGGCAGACCTGTACACCGGCGAAGCCGAATACGACACCATTGCCGAAATCAAACAGGCAGTGTCGATCCCGGTCTTCGCCAATGGCGATATCGATTCACCGGCAAAAGCCCGGTACGTGCTACAGGCGACCGGTGCAGACGGGTTGTTGATTGGTCGGGCCGCCCAAGGGCGCCCATGGATTTTTCGCGAGATAGAACACTACCTGCGCACCGGCGAGACATTACCGGCGCTGCAGTTGAGTGAGGTGGAACGCATCCTGCTTGAGCATCTGGCGGCGCTGCACACCTTCTATGGCGATGTGCTGGGCGTGCGTATTGCGCGCAAGCATGTCGGCTGGTATCTCGCAACCTTGCCGGGCGCCAGGGAGTTTCGCGCCCACTTCAATCGTTTGGAAGATACGGAAGCACAGTGCGCCAACGTTCGCGACTTTTTCAGCGAGCGTTACAAAAGCCCGGAAACAAGGGACGAAGAAGAGGTGGCCGCATGACGATGATGACCGAGACTTTAGTGAGTGGAACAACACCCGTGAGCGACAACGTCAATTTGAAACAGCACCTCAACACCCCGAGCGAAGAGGGTCAAACCCTGCGCGGGAGTGTCGAGAAAGCGCTGCACAATTATTTCGCCCACCTGGAAGGCGCTGCCGTCACGGATGTGTACAACCTCGTGCTGTCGGAAGTCGAGGCGCCATTGCTCGAATGCGTGATGAACTACGTCAAGGGCAACCAGACCAAAGCGTCCGAATTACTGGGCCTCAATCGCGGCACCCTGCGCAAGAAGCTCAAGCAGTACGATCTGCTGTAAGCATTTAAAACAGAAGAGGCGACCCACCTCATTGGGTCGCCTTTTTTTGCTGACTCCTTTGCTTTAGATGGGAATTGAAATGACCGACCAGACTACCCGCCTGCCAATCCGCCGCGCGTTGATCAGCGTCTCCGACAAGACCGGGATTCTCGAATTCGCTCGCGAGCTTACCGCTCTGGGCGTCGAGATCCTCTCCACCGGCGGCACCTTCAAGCTGCTCAAGGACAATGGTATTGCTGCGGTAGAAGTCGCTGATTACACCGGCTTCGCAGAAATGATGGATGGCCGGGTCAAGACCCTGCACCCGAAAATCCATGGTGGCATCCTTGGCCGTCGCGGTATCGACGACGCCATCATGAGCGAGCACGGGATCAAGCCGATCGATCTGGTTGCGGTCAACCTCTACCCGTTCGAAGCGACCATCGCCAAGCCAGGTTGTGACCTGCCGACCGCCATCGAGAACATCGATATCGGCGGCCCGACCATGGTTCGCTCGGCAGCCAAGAACCACAAAGACGTGGCCATCGTGGTCAACGCCAGCGACTACAGCAACGTGCTGGAAAGCCTCAAGTCCGGTGGCCTGACGTACGCCCAGCGTTTCGACCTGATGCTCAAGGCGTTCGAGCACACCGCCGCCTACGACGGCATGATCGCCAACTACCTGGGCAGCATCGACCAAGGCGCTGAAACCCTCAGCACTGAAGGCCGTAGCGCGTTCCCGCGTACGTTCAACAGCCAGTTCATCAAGGCTCAGGAAATGCGCTATGGCGAGAACCCGCATCAGAGCGCGGCGTTCTACGTGGAAGCCCACCCTGCCGAAGTAAGCATCGCCACGGCGACTCAGTTGCAAGGCAAGGAACTGTCCTTCAACAACGTAGCCGACACCGATGCCGCGCTGGAATGCGTGAAAAGCTTCGTCAAGCCTGCCTGCGTCATCGTCAAGCACGCAAACCCGTGCGGCGTCGCCGTCAGCCCGGACGACGAAGGCGGCATTCGCCAGGCGTATGAACTGGCCTATGCCACCGACACCGAATCGGCTTTCGGCGGCATCATTGCCTTCAACCGCGAGCTGGATGCTGAAACGGCCAAGGCCATTGTCGATCGTCAGTTCGTCGAAGTGATCATCGCGCCAAGCGTAACGGCCGAAGCAAAAGCCATTATTGCCACCAAGGCCAACGTTCGCCTGCTGACCACCGGGCAATGGGCTGCCGAGCGCATGCCTGCCTGGGACTTCAAACGCGTCAACGGCGGGTTGCTGGTACAGAGCCGCGACATCGGTATGATCGGCAGCGACGACCTGAAAGTCGTGACCCAGCGCGCGCCGACCGAACAGGAAATCCACGACCTGATCTTCGCCTGGAAAGTCGCCAAATACGTGAAATCCAACGCCATCGTCTACGCCAAGAATCGTCAGACCATCGGTGTCGGCGCTGGCCAGATGAGCCGGGTAAACTCTGCACGCATCGCCGCGATCAAAGCTGAACACGCTGGCCTGCAAGTACAGGGCGCGGTCATGGCATCGGATGCGTTTTTCCCGTTCCGTGACGGCATCGACAACGCAGCCAAGGCCGGTATCACTGCCGTCATCCAGCCAGGCGGCTCGATGCGCGACAACGAAGTGATCGCCGCAGCCGATGAAGCTGGCATTGCGATGGTATTCACCGGTATGCGCCATTTCCGCCACTAACTTGGCAGCGGCCGCACTGAAGCAGGTATCTGCTGCGTTGGAGCCGCTTCCGATGATGCTCATTGCCAAAAGGCAACTCCGCTCATCGAAAGCGACTCCGCCTTGCATCTACCCACTTCATTGCGACCTCCTACAGCGAAAAGCGCTTTAGGCTCTAAAACAGAATTCAGCGTCATCGAGGTTTTTGAAATGAATGTTTTGATCATTGGCAGCGGTGGCCGTGAACACGCCCTGGCGTGGAAAGTCGCACAGGACCCGCGTGTCGTGAAAGTATTCGTGGCACCGGGCAATGCCGGGACCGCGACTGAAGCCAAGTGCGAAAACGTCGCCATCGACGTGCTGGCCCTTGAGCAGCTTGCAGATTTTGCACAAAAGAACGTGTCCCTGACCATTGTTGGTCCGGAAGTGCCGCTGGTCGCTGGCGTGGTCGATCTGTTCCGTGCCCGTGGCCTGGACTGCTTCGGTCCGACCGCAGGTGCCGCGCAGCTGGAAGGCTCGAAAGCCTTCACCAAAGATTTCCTCGCGCGTCACAAGATCCCGACAGCGGATTATGAGACCTTCACCGAGGTCGAGCCTGCGTTGGCTTATCTGCAAAAAACCGGCGCGCCGATCGTAATCAAGGCAGACGGCCTGGCGGCGGGCAAAGGCGTCATCGTTGCCATGACCCTGACTGAAGCCGAAGACGCTGTACGCGACATGCTCGCTGGCAACGCATTTGGCGAAGCCGGTTCGCGGGTAGTCATCGAAGAGTTCCTCGATGGCGAAGAGGCCAGCTTTATTGTGATGGTCGACGGCAAGAACGTATTGCCGATGGCCACCAGTCAGGATCACAAGCGCGTCGGCGACGGCGACAGCGGCCCGAATACCGGCGGCATGGGCGCTTACTCCCCAGCCCCGGTGGTGACTGCACAGGTGCACCAACGTGTCATGGACCTGGTCATATGGCCGACTGTCTGGGGCATGGCCGAGGAAGGTAACGTTTACACCGGTTTCCTCTATGCTGGGCTGATGATCGACAAGGCAGGCAATCCGAAGGTCATCGAGTTCAATTGCCGCTTTGGCGATCCGGAAACCCAACCGGTGATGCTGCGTCTGCAATCAAGCCTGGTGCTCCTGATCGAAGCCGCTCTGGCGCAAGCCCTGGACAAAGTTGAAGCTCAGTGGGACCCGCGTCCGAGTCTGGGCGTAGTGCTGGCCGCTGGCGGGTACCCTGGCGATTACGCCAAAGATGCCGTGATCAAGGGTCTGGACGCTGCGGCAGGTTTGCCTGGCAAAGTGTTCCATGCTGGTACAGCACTGAAGGATGGTCAGGTCGTGACGTCCGGCGGGCGTGTCCTGTGTGCCACCGCGCTAGGCGAAAGCGTAGCGAGCGCCCAGGAACAGGCTTACCGACTGGCGGCTGAAATTGATTGGGAAGGTTGTTTCTATCGCAACGACATTGGCTACCGTGCCATTGCTCGCGAGCGTGGTGAAGACCTGGAATAAGGCTAGACGGCCAACCGGGCAGGCACCTATCAGCTGGTGCTTGCCTGTTTATTCCAGCCCCGCGCATAGTTATCTGGCATTCAACTACGAAGGGATTTCGCCGTGCGCTGGCTCAGGATCGCCATAGGCTTCACTGTCAGTCTGCTGACCCTGCTCTGCATGCTCCCGGCTTATGCCGAGCAAAGCGGTGGCTGGTCTACATTGCTGGATGAAAAGGCCGACCTGCAATTAAGCGATGTCCATTCGGCGCGCTACTCGAATCAATTCAGTCCAATCGAACTCGATCAAGTCAGCGCAGGCGACCGCAACAGCGCAGTCTGGCTGCACTATCGCCTGCAACCCGACGATCACGAACAACTGCTGCGCATCTTCGCGCCCGACCTGGCCAGCCTGGACCTGTACGTGCTTGACGGCGATACGCTGATCAGCCACTCACGTGCCGGTAATAACATACCGCGCAACAACAAACTGCCAACCTCCACCGACTTCCTCCTGCCCCTGCCACAAAGCGATGTCCCGCTGGACATCTACCTGCGCTCGGTGTCAGAACAGAAATTACGCCCCAACATCACCCTGCAATCGGCGATAGCCAGCGCTGCGGACGAGCGGCAGCCGTTATTGCTTGGCCTGTTCCTCGGTTGTCTGGCGATGTTGGTCCTGCAGAACATCACGCGTTTCGCCCACACTCGCGCACAAAGCAGCCTGTGGCTGGGGGCCTGTGAGGCGATGCTGGCCTTGAGTGCACTGCTGCTGCTGAATCTGCTGGCTCCATGGCTGCCCAACAGGCACCTGGCGCAGACGCCCGGCGCATACCTGGCATTGATCCTGGCGGCCCTGAGCGGCCTGATGTTCGCTTATCGATTTTTCGCGCCCCGGCGTTCCAGTGGCCTGAACCGCTTCCTGCTGGCTGACATGTTGGTCATCGGCCTGTGTGGCCTGCTGGTGTTGTTCGTCGATACCCTGCCCCTGAATATCATCACCTATGGCGTGGTGGCGCTGGCGAGCCTGAGCATTCTGTTCGTTGCCTCCTACCACTGGCACAAGGGTTACAGCCCTGCCCGGCTATTTGTCCTGGCGATGGTCGTGTTCAATCTGGGTTGCCTGGTGATTCTGCCAGCCTTGCTCCGCCTGACCCTGATCGCACCGCAATGGCTGGTCATTACCCTGCTGGGTGTGTTCTGTATCTCGGGGCTGCTGATGAGCATTGCCCTCAGCGAGCGTCACCGCAGCATCACCGAAGATCACTTCAGCGCCAGCCGCGATCTGGCAGCCAGCACCGCCGAAGTCAATGCCAAGGCCGAGTTTCTGGCGAAGATCAGCCACGAAATCCGCACCCCGATGAATGGCGTACTGGGCATGACCGAGCTGCTGCTGGGCACGCCGCTTTCAGTCAAGCAGCGTGATTACGTGCAGACCATCCACAGCGCTGGCAATGAGCTGCTGACGCTGATCAACGAGATTCTCGACATCACCAAACTCGAGTCCGGGCAAATCGAGCTCGATGATGTGCAGTTCGACCTCAACGCACTGATCGAAGACTGTCTGAATATCTTCCGGGCCAAAGCCGAACAGCAGAACGTCGAACTGATCAGTTTTATTCAGCCACAGGTCCCACGCGTGATCAGCGGTGACCCTACGCGCCTCCGCCAAACGTTACTCAGCCTGCTGGAAAATGCCCTGAAGAAAACCGACCAGGGCGAGGTTCTGCTGGTGGTTGCACTGGATTCGCGCAGCGGCAAACCGCGCCTGCGGATTGCCGTGCAAGACAGCGGCGAGCCGTTGGCGGCCAAGGAGCGCGACGCGCTGCTGCACACCGAATTGCACAGCAAGAATTTCCTCTCCAGCACCAAGCTCGGCGGCAATCTGGGGCTGGCGATTGCCCGGCAATTGATCATGCTGATGCACGGTGAGTTCGGCATCCAGAGCGGCACCAATCAGGGCAGCACACTCTGGCTCACATTGCCGTTGGATCCGGATCGACTGGAACAACCCACCACAGACCTCGACCGTTCGCTCAAGGGCGCCCGTGTGTTGGTGGTAGACGACAATGACACCTGCCGCAAAGTCCTGGTGCAGCAATGCAGCGCCTGGGGCTTGAATGTCAGTGCCGTATCGTCGGGCAAGGAAGCGCTCGCACTGCTGCGGACCAAGGCGCATCTGCGTGATTATTTCGATGCGGTCCTGCTCGACCAGAACATGCCCGGCATGACCGGGATGCAACTGGCGGCCAAGATCAAGGAAGACCCAAGCCTGAACCACGACATCCTGTTGATCATGCTCACGGGCATCAGCAACGCGCCGAGCAAGATCATCGCGCGCAACGCCGGCATCAAACGCATCCTGGCCAAACCGGTGGCGGGCTACACGCTCAAGACGACCCTGGCCGATGAACTCAACCAACGCAACAAGGGTGCGTCCCCGTTCAGTTTGCCGTCCGATGCCAGCAAGCCCATCAGCGTCCCGAGTGATTTCCGCATCCTCGTCGCCGAAGACAACAGCATCTCGACCAAAGTGATTCGCGGCATGCTCGGCAAGCTCAACCTGCAGCCGGATACCGCCAGCAACGGCGAAGAAGCACTGATCGCGATGAAAGCCCAACACTACGACCTGGTGTTGATGGACTGCGAGATGCCGGTCCTTGACGGGTTTTCCGCCACCCGCCAACTGCGCGCCTGGGAGGTCGGAAATCAGCGAGTACGCACGCCGGTAGTCGCCCTGACCGCGCATATCCTGACGGAGCATAAAGAGCGTGCCGTTCAGGCAGGCATGGACGGGCACATGGCCAAACCCGTAGAGCTGTCGCAATTGCGCGAGCTGATTGAGCACTGGGTCGCCAAGCGTGAGCAACGTCAGGCCGAGGCCCAAACCAGCTGATTTCACCCACACGCCAATGAAACTGATATTCCTCCACAAGACAGCGCGCGCCGCCTGATAGACTTCTCTTCGTCATCCACCTGTCGGGCGAGCTCAAACCATGCTCCACGTGTTGTTCAGCGTTTATTTGAAGATGTTGGTGCTCTATAGCCCGTTCTTCGTCCTGTCCTGTTTTATCAGCCTCACCCGTGGTTATTCCAGCAAGGAACGTCGTCGCCTGGCGTGGAAAGTCGCGCTGGCCACGCTCATTTCGAGTGTTCTGCTGTACCTGTTCGGGCGGGCGATTTTTACCGTGTTCGGCATCACCGTGGATGCCTTCCGCATTGGCGCAGGCAGTGTGTTGTTCATCTCGGCACTGGGCATGGCTCAAGGTAAATCCGCAGTCCAGACCGACAACGTTCAGCAAGACGTGACCATCGTGCCGCTGACCATTCCCCTGACGGTCGGCCCCGGCACCATCGGCGCCCTGCTGGTCATGGGCGTCAGCCAGCCGCACTGGGACGATAAGGTCACCGCGATCCTCAGCATCGCCCTTGCCAGCCTCACCGTCGGGATTGTGCTGTACCTTTCCAACCGCATTGAACGCATCCTTGGCGATCAGGGCCTGCAGATCGTCAGTCGCTTGATGGGCTTGTTCGTGTGCGCACTGGCGGCGCAAATCATCTTTACCGGGGTGAAGGGGTACCTGGTGCCCCTGGTGCCGTAGTGGAATCAGCCCGCCGCCGCGCTAAAGTTCTATTTCAGTGATGTAGCGTTTGGCCTGATCGCCTAACTCAGTCCTCACGCGTGCCCGGTGTTCAGCATAGGCAGTGCTGTTGAACGCAAAGCTGCCACCATTGATTCGGACAGTCATCTCTGAGTTGATGCTGTTCCAGAAAAATGGCCCCTCCACCACCGTGCGAGAAGTCATATTCAGCCCACAGACCAGAACCTGTAACTCTCCCGAGGGCAGGTTTTCACAGGGCACAACCTGAAAGCTTTCCGAGCGTCCGGTACTGAACCAACTGTCCAGAAACACCTTTGCATGCTCACTGGTTTTCATGGCGCTGAACGAGGTGTGCGCAAGTTCGACAAGATGAGCTGATCCGACCTTGCTCATCGCGTCGAAAGTAACCCGGTCGAAATCCCGCGAGGACTCAATCTGTATCGGGTTTTCCACAATGAAACCCGTCAATGTGAACCCGAGCTTCAACAGTCCGCGCTGATAACGATTCATCCAGCTTGTCCAGAGCTGTTGCCGGTCAAATTTCTCACTGGCATACAGCTCCGCGTACAGCAGGCAATCCTCGATATCTTGCCGTTCCTGCTCCGACATCCCGGAATAAAACGATGTCAGGCTACTGCCTATCAAAGCAGCACTAGAATTCTTAGCCATCATTGCTCCGTGTCCTCAAGCCGCAGGATCATTGACGTCCTTCGGGCGCCAAGAGCCGTAATGAATGGCTCCCGAAACTGTGCGTAACGGATATCCGACAATTCGACCGAGCAGGAGGCAACCGCGATATTGCCCACGATTCGGTCAGGGTCGAATGTCCGGAGCAATAACTGTGGCTCGATGGGTTCTACGGTTTTGAACGAGATTAACACCGAGGTCATCGCAGGGGCGGCATGAACAAAACTCAGCTGTAACACCACGCTGAACAATTGGGTGGCGGGTGGCACCTTAAGCGCATGTGCTGAAATATCGCCGGCAAAACTGTCATCCACGTCAGCCTGCCACGGTTCGGATTGCAGCGTATTTTCTCCGAGAAGCAACCGTGCGGCAGGGTCCTGGAAACGCTCGGGGCCGGGTGCCAATACTCGTTTAGCGTGAGCGACAAGTGACGTCGGTACACAGCCATCCAGTTCACGTTCGATCCACGACCACGGTTCAAACAGCTCATCTTTCGCTATTGGGTGACTGTCGTATTTACGGTCTGAAACTATCCAGCCGAACGTTGCCATTGCCGTGAGGTATGTTGTACGCCACGCCTCAAACTCAGCGAACTTCGAATATTTCTTCGATGCAGCCAACTGAACATATAACTGCGAATCAAGTACATCCTCTTTAAATGAATGACTGACGGTGTCGTCAAAAAAAACGACACTTCCTGCGTTCACATAAACGTCCTGCATTCCATTGCGCACGGGGCTCTCCTTGATAACGTTACCTGCACCAGAGAGCCGCAGCACCTGCGGCTCTCCGGATTATTAAATGCTGTACTCTGCAACGGCCTCTTTCGCGTTGTTCCCCAGTTTTGCAAGGATGTCGTCCCGCACGTTGGCGTAAACACCCTGATTCAACACCAGATGCGACTCGGCGCGGGAAATACTCACCGACGTATTGCTCCAGTTCCAGAACAGGACGTTCGTGACATCCAGGGTGGACGAGAAGCTGACGGTTCCCATGGTCATGACCACTTCGTCATCGGCCGACTCGGTGCAAGAGACAATGCTGAAGGTACCGCCTTCATGAGAGCGGCTTTTACCCTCAAACAACTTGAGTGGTTCTTCGCTGGCCTGAAGGGCATCAAGTGCCTGCTTCGCCACGCCCAGCAGTAATAGGGAGGTCGGACCAGGAAGTGCGGCGGCGGCAACCGCGGAAGAGAGGACCTTGAGGCCGACCTGATCCATCGTGAACTGCTGTTCGACCGTCGTGTATCTGGAGTAATCCTTGCGCTTCGGGAACCATCCAGATGCCCGGGACATCACCTCCATGAACTTTTCATACCAGCGCTGGCCTTGCATCTCGGGATGTGCACGATTGGCAACCAGCGTCGCGAACAGTACGGAGTTCTTGATATCGTCCTTACTCTGCCTGGACATACCCGCGACAAAGGAAACAATACTGTTAGCGACGACAGCGGCGCTTTCCTTTTTCTCGTCGACTGTCAGGGACCGGGGCATTTCTCCCGGTACAGGGTTATCGACTTCATCCGAAGACAGTGCCACCGCAGGAAGCTCGCAACCCGCAATATAAGCCCGACACGCTTCAATAATCATTGTCGGTTCAATAGCGTCATTCATGTGCACATCCTTTTCTAATTGAGTCATCACCCTTCTTGGGCATCACTCAAACTAGCGCACATCAATGATCGTTTCCAGCCGTCCACTTTGACTCCTCTGCCGGGGATTATTCAAGTGCATACCGTCAAACATCCGGAATACTTGGCCCTGTAAATATTCAACGGTCATTTGTGGACTTTCGCCGTTATAACCTCGGCGTTAGCCCACACAACCAGAGACTTGTCTTACGAACTAAATGCCGGAATTGACGACACTGGC
Organism: Pseudomonas sp. UMAB-08; assembly: GCF_900095225.1. Taxonomy (GTDB): domain Bacteria; phylum Pseudomonadota; class Gammaproteobacteria; order Pseudomonadales; family Pseudomonadaceae; genus Aquipseudomonas. The sequence continues at coordinate 185,766 of NZ_LT607420.1, read as the reverse complement.
TCAACCGCTCGGCTTCACCCCGTACCACCGAGGCGTATAGACCCAACTGCCGCCATCGGCACGGGGGAAGGTGCAGGTCGTCGACGAGCCAATCAGGACCATGGTGCGCATGTCCACTTGATCCGGGGTCAATTCGCCCAGCGTAATGACCCGCAGTGTTTGCCCTGGACGGCCTATATCACGGCCCAGAGTGACGGGGGTTTCCGGGGTGCGATGTTGGCGGACGATTTCCAGCGCGCGCCCCAATTGCCACGGACGAGAACGGGAAATGGGGTTGTAGAACGCCAGCGCCAGATCGGCCTGAGACGCCAGGTCCAGACGGTTTTCAATCACGTCCCACGGTTTGAGGTTGTCCGACAGCGACATCACGCAGAAGTCATGGCCCAACGGGGCACCCGCCTGAGCGGCAGTGGCCAGCGAGGCGGACACCCCCGGCAGGATTTCCAGTTCAACGGCGTGCCAAGCGGCATTACTCGACTCGTGCAGTGCTTCAAGCACGGCCGAGGCCATGGCGAACACGCCCGGATCACCCGACGACACCACCACCACCGAACGCCCTTGAGCCGCGAGTTCGAAGGCATGTCGGGCGCGCTGCATTTCTTCGCGGTTGTCGGTGCAGTGCTGCACTTGATCGGCCCGGAACGGCCCGGCCATGCGCACGTAGGTTTCGTAACCCAGCACATCGTTGGCCCGCGCCAGTTCAGCTTTGACCGCTGGCACCATCAATTCGGCAGCGCCAGGCCCCAGACCGATAACCGCCAGACGCCCGCGTCCACGACCGATCTGCTGCACATCCAACGGCTCCCCGGCGACAGCAATGGCGATGCCACTGCCCACACTGATGGGTGGCAGTAGCTGTGGCACGGCCTGCTGCGCCAACTCGCTGACATCAGCCTCCGCCGCTGTCGAAGCAAACCGCAGCGGCACGCCCAGCGCCAATGCTGCTTCACGCAGCGCAGGGCTGGCCATTTCACGGTCTGACGCCAGCAAGCAGGCCAGCGCCTGAACGGCAATCCCGGCATCGTGCAGGGCCGCGCGGACAGCATTTGCCAGATCCGGCACGGTCGCGCTGACCGCCACCAACACACTGCGCGGGTAGATCAGCAGCTCATTGGCCGCCGGCTCGCGTTCGGCACAACCGACATGAATCGCCAGCTGTGCGTGCTCATTTTCAGGTAACTGCGCTTGCGCCAGCCAAGGCGCGGCGCCTTCGATACGCACGTGTTGCCCGGACAGCAAGTCGGAGACAAATCGTTTGCCCAACTCCAGATCGCCGAGCGCGTAACCGCTCGGTGGATTGAGCAGGCAGGTGCCAAAACGCAGTTCGCCGCTGGTGGTAATCGCTGCGGCGACACCCAGGCATGTCGCAAT
>NZ_LT607420.1:3391-184353 GCF_900095225.1 Pseudomonas sp. UMAB-08 | reverse complement strand
AGCCCGCCCAACAACGGCACGACCGCACTGCCGTCTTCGGCCACGGCCAGCACGGGCGGCTCAACGCCTTTTTCCAGGAGCAGGGGCGCCAGCGTCCGGATCACGATGCCGGCAGCACACAAGGCAATGATCGGCGTGTCCTGCTGATAGAGCTGACGCAACGTGGCGCCAAACTCGGTGTACGTCAGGTCGGCACCTTCAACCCGTGCCGCCAGCCCATGGATCAAAGCATCCGGATAAAGCTGTTGAATGCGGCGTGCCGTCGCCAGGCTGCCGTTGCCCAGAATGACGATGGCGGGTGTTTTAACCATCATCAGCCTTGCCACCTTTCGCCCGGAACGATGATCAGGGAGAAATACGGTGAAGACATTGGCTCGACCTGATCCAGCGCCACGATCTTCTGATTGGACATGGTTGCGCGCTCGACATACAACGCGCGATCCGCCATGCCGAGTTCTTCCAGCACTTGCCGGACTTTGGGGAAGTTGCGTCCCAGCTTCATGATCACCGCCGCATCGGCATCGGCCAGACGACGCTTGAGCTCGTCGTGGGGCAGGACACCGGAGAGCACCGACAGGCTTTGATTGCGGTACACCAGCGGCGCGCCCAGGACCGAAGCGCCGCCGAGCATCGAGCAGACGCCCGGCACCACTTCGGCTTCATAGCGCTCGGCGAGGCGGTCGTGCAGGTACATATACGAGCCGTAGAAGAACGGATCGCCTTCACAGATCACCGCGACATCGCGCCCCGCGTCCAGGTGCGCGGCCAAGGCCATACTGGCGTCATCGTAGAAGTCGCTGATCACTTGCTCGTAGGACAACGGCGCAGGCAAGGCTTCGGTGGTCACCGGGTACACCAGCGGCAACAGGGTCTGCGCGTCTTGCAGGTGGGCTTCAATGATGCCGAACGCGTTGCCTTTCTTGCCCTTGGCGACGAAGTACGCAACCACCGGCGACTCGCGCAACAGGCGCAGGGCTTTGACGGTAATCAGCTCAGGATCGCCGGGGCCGACGCCCAGGCCAATCAAACGACCGGGTTGCTGCATCATTCGATCTCCGTTGCCAGGGCGTTGACCGCAGCCGCGGCCATGGCGCTGCCGCCACGACGGCCCTGCATGATCACAAACGGCACACCACGGCTGTTCGCCGCGAGCATTGTCTTGGACTCTGCCGCGCCGACAAAGCCGACCGGGAAGCCGAGGATCAAGGCCGGTTTAGGTGCACCGGCATCGAGCATTTCCAATAGGTAGAACAACGCGGTTGGCGCATTGCCAATCACCACGACGCTGCCTTCCAGGTACGGGCGCCACAGTTCCAGCGCGGCGGCAGAGCGAGTATTGCCCAGCTCGCGGGCCAGCTCCGGCACGCCTTCGTCTTTAAGGGTGCAAATCACCGGGTTGTTGGCGGGCAAGCGTGTGCGGGTGACCCCTTCGGACACCATGCGCGCATCGCACAGGATCGGCGCACCGGCGGCCAGCGCAATGCGCCCGGCCGTGCCAGCACCGGGGGAGAAGCGCAGGTCTTCAATGACCTCAACCATCCCACACGCATGGATCACCCGCACCGCGAGCTTTTCCAGGTCGGCAGGGATCTGATCAAGCCGGGCCTCGGCGCGAATGATCGAGAAGGAGTTGCGATAGATCTCCTGACCGTCGCGGATGTAATCAATCATCGGTGCTGCTCCGTGAGTCGGCGGCTAACAGCGTGCCGACTGCTTCAATAGTAAGGTCACGCGCGCGCAAGCTACCGAAACCCGGTTGCTGCGCGTCGCGAAAATAGAGGTCGTAATGGCCGGCGGACACCGCCAGCAAGGTCACCGGGGCGACATGGGCCGCCGCGCATGAACGCGAACAGCCCGTCAGGTGCACCGCCAGTTTCAGGTCGAGGTGTTCGAGTCGGGCGGCCAGCAGCAGGGCATCCGCCTTGGTGTCGGCCAACCCTTTGCCACAGCCAGCCGAGCCGGTGCAGGCGATCAAGTGGGCCAACGGTTGTTCGGGCGAGCAGATCAACCCGGCGGCCTGCAGGCCCGTCAGCACGTTCGCCGCGTGGTCACGGTGAATGTTCGGCAGTAACAGGCTCTGCCAAGGTGTCAGGCGCAACGTTCCGTCGCCCCATTCGGCGGCCAATTTCGCGACCGCGCGCAACATCGACGCGTCAAGTCGCCCCAGCGGCGCTGCGCCACCGACAGACACCAAACCGGCCACGTCCTGAGGATAAATGCCAAGATGCCGATTCACAGGGGACGGCAATTGGCCCCCTGTAGGAGCGAGCTTGCTCGCGAGGCGGTGTGTCAGGCAAACCGTGTCAAGCCATTCGCCAACACGTTGGCGCCTACAGAATTCAACAGTCATGCGTTTGGCCACCACCAGAAGAAACGCCTCGGTCGACATTTCGGCCAGTACATGGCGCATCCGCACCTGCTCGGGTCGTGCCAGTTCAAGGAACGCGTCCAGCACCGCCACCACCAGCTCATGAGCATGACTCAGCGGAACAGCCGCCAGCGGCGCATCCTCGGCAGGGCAACCGGCCAGGCCGAACGCCATCAGGACGTCGCCGTCGATCATCCGTGCAGACAACCACAGGTCATGGGGGTGTTCGAGCATCGCCAGCGCTTCGCCGCCATCCAGCAACAGGGCAAATTTGGGCGACAGGTCATGGAAACGAGGCTCGCTCTCCAGGGTGCCGAGAATCTGCGCGGCCAACGGCCGGCTGTCGAACAACTGCTGCGGGTCGATGCCGGCCGTCGGGCTGAGCATCAGGTTGCGCACATCATCGCTTGCAGGGTTACTCGGCCCCAGACCGGCGTCCAATAGAATGGCGATCAAGCCGTCCTGATCGGCACCGACCCCGCGAATCTGCAGGTTCGCGCGGTTGGTCGCCTCGATCACACCCCCGGCATAACGTTGCGCCGCATCGGCCACCACGCACGCCTGGGCTGCAGTGATCGACCCGCCCGCCAGCTTGATCCGGCAAATACCGCCGTCCAGTGCCGGGACGATGCGCAGCAGCCCCGGACAAGCCGAGGGGCGTAAAGAGATTGAGGACGTGCGAGCAGGCATTGGCTCGTTCAATGGGTCACCCGGCAGAATTTGAAAAGGCGCTATAGCCCATTGGGCGCGGTATTATGCCTGCTTTGTCCGCAGGCATGAAAAGCCGGTCTGTCGGAAGTACTCATTAGTTGGCTGAGGAATGTACATGGCGCCGTGGCTGACAGTCGTGGGAATCGGTGAGGACGGCTTCAAAGGCTTGGGCAAGACAGCTCGCCGTGCATTGCTGCAAGCCGGGCAGGTGTTTGGTGGGCAGCGCCAGCTTGATCTGCTGCCCGCCTGCATTCGCGCCGAGCGAAGCCCCTGGCCCAGCCCGTTTTCCCTGAATCCGGTGCTTGAGCAGCGTGGCACGCCAATTTGCGTGCTGGCCAGTGGCGACCCCATGTTGTTTGGCGTGGGCGCCAGCCTGGCGCGACAGGTCAGTGTCGATGAAATGCTGGTGCTACCTGCGCCCTCCTCTTATTCATTGGCCGCTGCGCGCTTGGGTTGGCCATTGCAGGACGTGGTCACCTTGTCAGTGGTTGCACGACCGCTGGCGGCGTTGAACGCGCAGTTGCATAACGGTTTGCGCCTGTTGGTGTTGAGCAACGACGGCAGCAGCCCCGCCGCCATCGCCGAACTGTTGCGTGCACGTGGCTTCGGCCCGAGCCGGATGACGGTGCTGGAGCATTTGGGCGGAGACGCTGAACGCCGGGTCGAAGGCATTGCCAGTGAGTGGACCGACTTGCCGATTGCGGCGCTGAATCTGGTCGCCATCGAATGCCGTGCTGAACCCAATGCGCCACGCCTGTCCTTGCTGGCCGGGCTGGCGGACAGCGCCTTTGAACATGACGGTCAACTGACCAAACGCGATGTGCGCGCCATCACCCTCGCCCGCCTGGCCCCGGCACCCGGTGAACTGTTGTGGGACGTGGGCGCGGGTTGCGGCTCCATCGGCATCGAATGGATGCGCGCGCACCCAAGCTGCCGTGCGCTGGCGGTCGAAGCCGACGAGGGTCGCCAGTTACTGATCGAGCACAACCGCGACGCGTTGGGCGTGCCGGGCCTGCAATTGATTCGTGGCCGAGCACCTCAGGCGCTGCAAGGTATGGAAGCGCCCGATGCGATTTTCATCGGCGGCGGCGTCACACGTCCCGGCGTCCTCGACACCTGCTGGCAACAGCTGCGCTCTGGCGGACGACTGGTCGCCAACGCCGTCACCCTGCAAAGCGAGACCGCGCTGATCACCTGGCGTGAACAGCATGGCGGCGAACTGACCCGCATCCATATCGCCCACGCCAAGCCACTGGGCGAATTCGATACCTGGCGCCAGGCGCTGCCCATCACCCTGCTTGAAGCGATCAAACCCTGATGCGCGCCGAAACCGCCGAACAACCCGCCCCCTTGCGCAGCGGCTACACCACCGGCAGTTGCGCGACAGCCACCTGCCTGGCGGCGGCCCGCTTGCTGCTCGTCGGCGAGGCAAGTGACGCGGTGGAAATCGTCTTGCCCAAAGGCAAACAGGTGCACATGCGCCTGGAGTTCTGCCGACCATTTGCCGATGGCGCTGAAGCGGGCACGATCAAGGATGCTGGCGACGACCCGGATGTGACCCATGGTGCGTTGGTATTTTCACGGGTGCGACTCACACCGGAAACCGGCGTGCAATTCGTTGCGGGCCCCGGGGTCGGCACCGTTACCCGTCCTGGTCTGGTGTTGAATGTGGGCGAGCCCGCGATCAATCCGGTGCCGCGCAAGATGATCAGCGAACATTTGCTGCGGCTGGCAGATCAGGCCGGATACGCCGGTGGTTTCGAAGTCACCCTGTGTGTCGAAGGCGGCGAAGCACTGGCGCTGAAAACCATGAACCCTCGGCTCGGCATTCTCGGTGGCCTGTCGATCCTCGGCACCAGTGGCATCGTTCGACCGTTTTCCTGCGCGGCGTATATCGCATCGATCCATCAAGGCATCGACGTCGCCAAAACCAATGGTTATCTGCACATCGCCGCCTGCACCGGCAACGCCAGCGAAGACACCATGCGCCGGGTCTACGACCTGCCGGAAATCGCCTTGATCGAGATGGGCGACTTTGTCGGCGCGGTGCTCAAGCATCTGCGCAAAGTGCCTGTGGATAAACTGAGCATTTGCGGCGGCTTCGGCAAGATCAGCAAACTGGCGGCCGGGCATATGGACCTGCACAGCCGTCACTCCAGTATCGACCTGCCTCAATTGGCCGAGTGGGCCGCGACCCTCGGCGCCGATGCAACATTGCAACACGCCATCCGCGAGGCCAACACCAGCCAGCAAGCGTTGGCGATGGCCAGTGCGGCCGGTATCGCCCTGGGCGACGAGGTGTGCCGTCATGCACGGGCGTTTGCCCTCAGTGTGGTGCCGACGCAGGTTCACGTGGAAGTGTTTGCCATCGACCGCCAAGGCGGGATCGTCGGTCAGGCGGGAGTCAACGAATGAAGCGTCTGCTATTGCTCGGCGGCGTCACCGAGGCCCTGGCGATTGCGCGCCGACTAGGGCCGCAGCATGTCTACAGCCTGGCAGGCGTGGGCCGGGTACCGACGGATCTGGCGTGCCAGGTGCGGGTCGGCGGCTATGGCGGGGCTGAGGGTCTGGCACAGTTCATTCGTGATGAACGCATCGATTTGCTGCTGGACGCGACGCATCCCTACGCGGCACAGATCAGCCAAAATGCCGTGACCGCCGCACACCTCAGCGACATCCCCTGTTGGGCCCTGCGACGCCCGGCCTGGGCGGCACAACCTGACGATGACTGGCGCGAAGTCGGCGACTGGGCCGAGCTGATCACCGCCCTCGAGCCCTTCAAGCGGCCACTGTTCACCCTCGGTCGCGAACCCTTGCAGCACCTGCACGAAATCCCCGTCCACCAGTTCTGGACCTTGCGTGCCCTGGACGACTACCCAGGCAACGAACGCTGCGAAGTGATCGGCGCCCGCGGGCCCTTTGTGCTGGACGACGAACGCACCTTGTTCGAACGTCGGTCTATCGACGTCCTGATCAGCAAAAACAGTGGCAGCAGCGCGACTGAACCGAAACTGGAAGTGGCACGGGAGCGAGGGGTGCCGGTGCTGATACTGCGCAGGCCGGTGTTGCCGGGGGTGGATCGGGAGTTTTTAGATGTAGATCGGCTACTCATCACCTTGGGCAACCACGGTTTTTTATAGCGTTATCCTCATCTTCATTGCTCAGGACGAATGGATAGCCAGTCGTTATTTGCCTTAAAGGTAACTTATTTGTTACCTTCACCGCATGACGATCACAGTTGAAGAGTATCTGAACGCTGACGACACGAGCCCTTTCAAGAGCTGGTTTTCGACGCTGGATGCCCAATCCGCCGCCAAAATCTCCACAGCTATTCTCAGGATGGAGATGGGCAATACCTCTAACATCAAGTGGTTCGATGGAATGGGGGAATATCGTATCGATTGGGGCCCTGGCTACAGGATCTACCTGGTACAGGAGGGTATGCGCTTGATCATTCTATTTGCAGGAGGCACCAAGTCCGGTCAGAAAGCTGATATCAAACACGCAAAGACATTGATGACCGACTACAAAACCCGGAAAAACGTATCAAAACGAGCGAGGTAACTCATGGCTCTCACCCGTAATTTCAAACAAACAGTGGCCGACCGGGCCCAGCGAGACCCAGCCTTCGCCCAAGCACTTCTGGACGAAGCTGCCACATTGTTTCTCAATGGAGAACCCGAGATTGCGCGAGTCATTCTGCGCGATTTGGTTAATGCCACCGTTGGCTTTGAAGGCCTCGCCAAAGAAACGGCAAAACCCAGCAAAAGCCTCCATCGCATGCTCTCGGTAAGTGGCAATCCCAGCATGGATAATTTGGCCGCAATTTTCACCGTTATGCGCTCAAAGCTTGGCGTGAACATTGAAGTGCATGCAGTGCCGGTGGCGTAACACCTGAGCCTCACACGCAAAACTCTGCGGCATCACACCACAGCCTGTTTTTTTACTTATCCCGGCCATTCAGGCTAAATAGCGCCATTGATCGCTTACTGAAACGGAAAGCACCTCCCATGTCCCAACGTCGGATGGCATTTGCCTGGATCGCCTGCTTTGCAGTGCTGTTCAACATGCTTGCCATGCCGCTTTCCGGGGCGGCGCCAAAGACGGCCAGCGAGCAAGTGGTGTGGGGCAGTTTCTGTACGGCCAGCGGCACTAAGCTGGTGGCGATTTCGTTGGGCAAGGCCGATCACAGCGCGCCGCACAACGATGATCATTCGACCATGCAGCATTGCTGGTGCTGCAGTGGGTCCGCGCCGCTGGTGGCGATCCCAGCCAGTTTTGCTACGTGGTACGCCTCTCGGATTGAAACACAGCAAACCCTTTCGATTCATTCCCCCGCGCCGCTGTCTCCACGCCAGCAATGGCCGAGCCTCAATCCACGTGCTTCTCCACAGGTCTGATCCAAGCCGTTGAATAAGCGCCATAGCCTCTGAGGCTGGGCGCATCGGACTCGATCCCGCTGGAGAAATACCATGATCAAGAAAATCCTTGTTGTGGCCGCACTGTTGCTGCCTGCCTGCTTTGCCAATGCCCACGAATACGCCGTCGGCGAATTGCACATCGCTCATCCGTGGTCCATGGAGTTGCCGCCCAACGCGCCTACCGTGGCCGCGTATTTCGTCGTGCACAACAACGGTAAAACCCCCGATCGCCTGCTCAGTGTCAGCACGCCCGTGGCCGGCAAAGCCGAGCTGCATGAGCACCGGCATGAGAATGGCCTGATGAAAATGCAGCAAGTGCAGAACGTCGACATTCCCCCAGGTGGCGAGGTCGTATTTGCGCCGATGGGCTATCACGTCATGCTGCTGGAGCTTAAGGACAAGTCGACGCTCGTCGACGGCCAGCGTTTCCCGCTAACGCTGCATTTCGAAAAAGCCGGTGACGTAACGGTCGAGGTTGCGGTGCAAAAACAAGCACCGGACGAGAATGCCGAACCCATGCATATGCACATGCAGTAACTGACTGACCTGCGTTGAGCCACAGGCGCTCACCAGGCTTCAGGTCCTCCGTGCAGCCTCGTCCCAATGGGACGCGAGGCGCATGGCTGAGCCTGTTCGCTATGTTGATGATCTTTATCGGCCCGCTGATTTCCCAAGCGATGCCGATGGATCAGCACGCCGGTATGTCGATGCCGATGTCCGCGTCCATGGACATGACGGCGGACGCCCCCGAGTGCCACAGCGCAGAACAGGCCACACCCTCGGCCGCAACCGATCACGTCATATGGGCCAAGTGCGGTTATTGCACGCTGCTGTTCAGTTGCCCGGCACTGCCGCAGGCGCTGGCCTTTATCGCCGCCACCCCGCCAAAACCGACGGGCTTTTTTACCGCAGCAGCCCGCCAGGGTTATGCGCGGCACACCACATTTCCCAACGCCCGCACCCGCGCGCCACCCTCTTCAGTCCTGCTCTGACACCCTTATTGTCCACACCTGCATGCACCGCCTGAAGCGGTTGCAGGGTGTGACGATCCTGATTGTTTGATGATGGAACGCTTATGTCCAGCTCCACTGCCAAGACTCGCCTGCGCACGATGCGAGTGGCTCCCTGCTTTACCCTGAACGAACCTCAGCTGCGCATGAAACACGCAGTCGCCGTACTGTGCGGTTGCATGTTCACGCCTCTGGCGTTTGCGCTGCCGACCCTTGATGTGCCTCAGCAAGACGCCACCGAGATCAGCCCGACTGTGATCACGGCCATCGCCCCCAGCTCGCCGCTGACGATAGTGACCAACCCCAAAGACCCACGTCAGCCGGTTCCGGCCAGCGACGGGGCGGATTACCTGAAAACCATTCCCGGGTTTTCCGCCATTCGCGCGGGCGGGACCAATGGCGATCCGGTGTTGCGCGGGATGTTCGGCTCACGCCTGAACATTCTCACCAACGGCGGCATGATGCTGGGCGCCTGCCCAAATCGAATGGACGCACCCACGTCGTATATTTCCCCGGAAACCTTTGACCGCCTGACCGTGATCAAGGGTCCGCAGACTGTGCTCTGGGGGCCAGGCGCTTCGGCGGGCACGGTGCTGTTCGAACGTGAACCCGAGAAATTCGGCGAGCTGGGCAGCCGGGTCAACGCCAGCGTACTGGCCGGTTCAAATGGCCGTTTCGACAAGCTGATAGACGCCGCAGCCGGCGGTGAATTGGGTTACGCGAGGGTGATCGGCAACCAGTCCCACTCCGACGATTACAAGGACGGCAATGGCAATACCGTGCCGTCGCGGTGGGACAAGTGGAACGGCGATGTGGCGCTGGGTTGGACCCCGGATGCCGACACGCTGGTGGAATTGACCGCTGGCAAAGGTGACGGTGAAGCCCGTTATGCCGGGCGCGGCATGGACGGGTCGCAGTTCAAGCGCGAGAGCCTGGGGCTGCGTTTCGAGAAGTCCAACATCGGCGATGTTCTGGACAAGGTTGAGGCTCAGGTCTACTACAACTACGCCGACCATGTGATGGACAACTACAGCCTGCGCACGCCGTCCGGCACCGGAATGATGGCCGGGCCAATGGCATCGAACGTGGATCGCCGCACTCTGGGCGCACGGATCAAGGCCACGTGGCGCTGGGCCGACGTGCAGTTGATCAGTGGCATCGATGCGCAGACCAACGAGCACCGCCAGCGCAGTGCCATGGGCATCGACGCCTATAAGGAGCTGCCGTGGACCAAGGATGCAGACTTCCACAACTACGGGGTATTCAGCGAACTGACGTGGTACGTCGCGCAGGATAATCGACTGATCACAGGGGCGCGCCTAGACCGTGCCTCGGCCAAGGATTACCGGAAAAGCAGCGGTTCGGGAATGACGGCCAAGGCGAACCCTACGGCCAACGAGACCCGCGCCGACACCCTGCCCAGTGGCTTTGTGCGTTATGAGCACGACCTTGCCGCAACGCCTGCCACGCTCTACGTCGGCCTGGGCCATGTGCAGCGCTTTCCGGATTATTGGGAACTGTTTTCCCCCACCTCAGGCCCGGCCGGATCACTCAATGCCTTCGACGCGATCAAACCGGAAAAAACCACGCAACTGGATTTCGGCGTGCAATACCAGCATGACGACTTGCAAGCCTGGGCGTCGGGCTATGTGGGCCAGGTCCGCGATTACATTCTGTTCAACTACACCACCGGCATGATGGGCACGACCTCTCAGGCCGAGAACATCGACGCCCGGATCATGGGCGGCGAACTGGGCGCGGCGTACCAGCTGACGTCCAACTGGAAAACCGATGCGACCCTGGCCTACGCCTGGGGCAAGAACAGCAGTGACGGCACCGCCCTGCCGCAAATGCCGCCACTCGAGACCCGTCTGGGCCTCAGCTACAGCCGCGACGCCTGGAGCGCCGGGGCCTTGTGGCGGGTGGTCAGCGCGCAGACCCGAGTCGACCTGAACAAGGGCAACGTGGTCGGCAAAGACCTCGGTGACAGCGCGGGGTTTGGCGTGTTCTCGCTGAATGGCGCCTACCGGATCAACAAGCACCTGAAGGTCAGTGCCGGCGTCGATAACCTCCTGGACAAAGCCTATGCCGAGCACCTGAACCTGGCTGGCAACGCCGGTTTTGGCTTCCCTTCAGACGACCCGCAGTCGATCAACGAACCGGGCCGCACGTTGTGGACCAAAGTCGACATGAGTTTCTAGACCACTGCGCCTCCAGAGGAGCGGGCATGCCTGCTCCTCTGTTCCATCAGAACCGTGTTGTAAATGATGTCGCCGGGAGCGCTACACATGAATAAATCAAATGTCTCCTTCTACAACCTTGCATGGCGCTGGCATTTCTATGCCGGCCTGTTCGTCGCACCGTTCATGATCCTGCTGTCCCTGACCGGGATGATTTATCTGTTCAAGCCTCAACTGGACACCCTGATGTACAGCGATTTGCTGTACGTGACGCCAGGCCAGCACCGGCTCAGCGCCGATGTGCTGCAACAGTGGGTGCAAGTCGATTATCCGCAGGCGCATGTCAGCAAGTACCTGCCGCCGTTGAGCGCCCAAGGCAGCGCGCAATTCGTGATGCAGCAGGACGGTCGCGAGTTGAACGTGTTTATCGACCCGTATAGCGGGAATATTCTTGGCGAGCAGGATGCCCGGAATAACGTGCAAGCCATCGCCCGTGCCCTGCATGGCGAATTAATGATCGGCAAAGTCGGTGACCGGCTGATTGAACTGGCCGCTGGCTGGGGCATTCTGCTGGTGGTGTCGGGCCTGTACCTGTGGTGGCCACGGGGCAAATCCGGGGCAGGCGTGCTGTGGCCCCGGTTCAAGAGTCGCGGGCGCGCGCTGTGGCGAGACGTGCATGCGGTGACCGGTTTTTGGGGCGCCCTGTTGCTGCTGTTGATGCTGCTCAGCGGCATGACCTAGACCGGCTTTTGGGGCAAGCAATTCGCCGACGTCTGGAACACCTTCCCGGCGGCGATGTGGAACGATATCCCCACGTCCGACAAACAGGCCGGCGAGCTCAATACCGCGACCCGCCAGACCGTCCCTTGGGCCCTGGAAAACACCCCAATGCCACTGTCCGGTGACCACGCCGAACACATGGCTCACGGCGGCATGTCGGCACCCGCTGCGCCCACGGTGTCGCTGCAACAGGTCGTCGACATCGCTACCGAGCACCGCATAGAGCCGGGCTACAGCATCACACAACCCGCCACCGCCGATGGCGTGTTCACCGTCTCAGTGTTCGCCGACGACCCGCGCAACGATGCCACCCTGCACATTGATCAGTACACCGGCAAGGTGCTGGCCGATGTGGGCTGGAAAGACTACAGCACGGTTTCCCGCGCCACGGAAATGGGGGTAATGCTGCATGAAGGGAAGTTCTTTGGCTGGATCAACCAGCTCATCATTTTCCTGATTTGCTTGATGGTGCTGCTCAGCGCCGTCAGCGGGTTGGTGATCTGGTGGCAGCGTCGCCCGCAAGGTGGCCTGGGTGTCCCGCCGCTGCGCCATGACCTGCCTCGCTGGAAAACCGCGATCATCATCATGATCGCCGTGGGTGTCGCGTTTCCGCTGGTGGGAGCTTCATTAGTGGGAATGTGCCTATTCGATCGGTTAGTCCTTTCGCGCTTTGCCAAATCTGCCGCGACAGCCTAGATTGCAGGTGTGGGTCCTGATACCTGGCGGGAGGGATTTTGATGAGTTCCTCCCCCGCCCGGTTTCAGGACCCATTTTGCTATAGCAGGCAACGCTCGTTGCAGGTTGCTTACCCCTGGCATCAAGCCATCTGACACCCCCAGATTACGCACCGTTTGCACCCGCAACCGCGCACCAAGGGTTTTGCACGGCATCATCGTGGTGCACTCCTGACATATTCAGCCGATATACCCCCCGCATATGCTTCATTTCCCGAGCTGGGCATAGCCTTTGCTAAGAAGCTTTCAGGTGTTCTGATTCGCCCTACTAAAAATTCCAAGTGAATGGAGATGGCCCTATGAAGCGTCGCAGTCTGATCAAAGCTTTCACCCTGTCCGCCTCGATTGCCGCAATGGGCATGACCTGGACTATCCAGGCAGCCGAAACGATCAAAGTCGGGATTCTGCATTCACTGTCCGGCACCATGGCGATCTCTGAGACCTCACTCAAAGACATGGCGTTGATGACCATCGACGAAATCAACGCCAAGGGCGGCGTCAACGGAAAAATGCTCGAAGCCGTGGTCGTCGACCCGGCCTCCAACTGGCCGCTGTTCGCTGAAAAGGGCCGTCAGTTGCTGACCCAGGACAAGGTGGCGGTGGTCTTCGGCTGCTGGACGTCGGTCTCGCGTAAATCGGTGTTGCCGGTGTTCGAAGAACTCAACGGGCTGCTGTTCTACCCGGTGCAATACGAAGGCGAAGAAATGTCGCCTAACGTCTTCTACACCGGTGCGGCGCCTAACCAGCAAGCCATTCCTGCAGTCGAATACCTGATGGGCGAAGAAGGCGGCAGCGCCAAGCGCTTCTTCCTGCTGGGCACTGACTACGTCTACCCACGCACCACCAACAAAATTCTGCGGTCATTCCTCAAGTCCAAAGGCGTTGCAGACAAAGACATCGAAGAGGTTTACACCCCGTTCGGTCACAGCGATTACCAGACCATCGTGTCAAACATCAAAAAATTCTCTGCCGGTGGCAAGACCGCTGTGATCTCCACGGTCAACGGCGACTCCAACGTGCCGTTCTATAAAGAGCTGGCCAACCAGGGCCTGAAAGCCACCGACGTGCCGGTTGTTGCGTTCTCGGTCGGCGAAGAAGAACTGCGCGGTATCGACACCAAGCCGTTGGTGGGCAACCTCGCTGCCTGGAACTACTTCGAATCCGTACAGAACCCGGTCAACACCAAGTTTGTCGCTGACTGGAAAGCCTACGCCAAGAAGAAAAACCTGCCGGGCGCTGACAAAGCGGTGACCAACGACCCGATGGAAGCCACTTACGTCGGCATCCACATGTGGGCGCAAGCGGTCGAGAAAGCCAAATCGACCGACGTCGACAAGGTCCGCGAAGCGATGGCCGGTCAAACCTTCGCCGCACCGTCGGGCTTCACCCTGACGATGGACAAGACCAACCATCACCTGCACAAACCGGTAATGATCGGCGAAATCCAGGACGACGGTCAGTTCAACGTGGTCTGGCAGACCAAGGAACCGATCCGCGCGCAACCGTGGAGCCCGTACATCCCTGGCAACGACAAAAAGCCAGACTATGCAGTGAAGAGCAACTAAGTAGGTTTTATTCCTGATTCAGCTCGCCTTGTAGGAGCTGACTTGTCTGCGAAGGCCATGCGGCGCGGAGTGCCTGACCGACCGCGTTGTCTGGCCTTCGCGAACACGTTCGCTCCTACAAAGTCCGCGCATGAACGTGAGACACCGATATGCCTACTGCTTTTTACCGCTTCATTCTCGCCCTGATACTGCTGTTGCCCTTTGCAGCCCATGCCAGTGATGCCGGCGACTTCGTTGCGGCCGATCCCGGGCAACAAGCCAAACTGCTTGAAGCGTGGGCCGCACAGCCCGATCCGGCACGTGTCGAGTTGATCAACAGCCTGCAACAGGGGCAGATTACCGTCGACGGTGAAACCAAAGTCCTTCGCCTGAATAACCGACTGCGCGGGCTGGTCGACACCGCCCTCGCCAGTCACCAATTACTCGCCGCCGACGCCAAGCTGCGTCTGGGCGCCGCGCAACACCTGCAAAAAAGCGCGAAACCGGCGCAACTGAAATTCCTTGATCGGCAGCTTGCGAGCGAAACCAACGCCGACGTACACACCGCCTTGAGCCTGGCGCTGGCCAATCTGCAACTGGTAGATACCGACCCAGCCGTACGCCTGGCAGCCGTCCGCTTACTGGGTGAAACCGGCGACCCATTGGCCCGCACACGCCTGGAAACCCTGCTCGACCCGGCTGTCGAAACCGATGCGGGTGTGCGCACGGCGGCTGAAACCAGCCTGGCGCAGGTCAAACGCAAACTGCTGATCGGCGAGATCCTCGGTCAGGCTTTCAGCGGCCTGTCGCTGGGCTCGATTCTGCTGTTGGCCGCGCTGGGACTGGCGATCACCTTCGGCCTGCTGGGCGTGATCAACATGGCCCACGGCGAGATGCTGATGCTCGGGGCCTACTCCACTTATGTCGTGCAGCTGATGTTCCAGCGCTATGCGCCAGGGGCATTGGAGTTCTATCCAGTGGTCGCGCTGCCGGTGGCGTTCTTCGTCACGGCGGTTATCGGCATGGCGCTGGAACGCACGGTGATTCGCCATCTGTATGGCCGCCCCCTGGAAACCCTGCTCGCGACCTGGGGTATCAGCCTGATGCTGATCCAGACGGTGCGCCTGGTGTTCGGCGCGCAGAACGTTGAAGTCGCCAACCCCGAGTGGCTGTCGGGCGGTATTCAAGTACTGCCCAACCTGGTGCTGCCCTACAACCGGATCGTGATCATCGCCTTCGCGCTGTTCGTGGTGGTCCTGACCTGGCTGCTGCTGAACAAGACCCGTCTGGGTCTGAACGTGCGCGCCGTCACTCAGAACCGCAACATGGCCGCCTGCTGCGGCGTGCCCACCGGACGCATCGACATGATGGCCTTCGGTCTTGGCTCAGGCATCGCAGGCCTGGGTGGCGTGGCCTTGAGTCAAATCGGCAACGTTGGCCCGGACTTGGGCCAGAGCTACATCATCGACTCGTTCCTGGTCGTGGTGCTGGGCGGGGTCGGTCAATTGGCCGGTAGCGTGATGGCGGCCTTCGGGCTGGGCATCGCCAACAAAATCCTCGAACCTCAGATCGGCGCCGTACTTGGCAAGATCCTGATCCTGGCGCTGATCATTCTGTTTATCCAGAAACGTCCGCAAGGGCTCTTCGCACTGAAAGGACGGGTGATTGACTGATGAACCAGCCTCTTATGGTGACGGCCGCGCAAAAGGCCGGCCCGAAAATCACCCTGGCCCTCTGCACAGTCGTGCTCGTGCTGCTGGTCGCACTGGCACTGTTGTCGTTACTGCCAGCCGATAACAGCCTGCACGTCTCGGCCTACACCCTGACGCTGGTGGGCAAAATCCTGTGCTACGCCATCGTTGCCCTCGCGCTGGACCTGGTCTGGGGTTACGCCGGGCTGCTGTCGCTGGGGCACGGGCTGTTCTTCGCCCTCGGCGGCTATGCCATGGGCATGTACCTGATGCGTGAAGCGGCAGGCGATGAGTTACCTGCGTTCATGACCTTTCTGTCGTGGACCGAACTGCCCTGGTACTGGACCGGGACCAATCACTTCCTCTGGGCCATGTGCCTGGTGGTCTTGGCCCCTGGCTTATTGGCGTTGACTTTCGGTTTCTTTGCCTTCCGCTCGCGGATCAAGGGTGTGTATTTCTCGATCATGACCCAGGCTCTGACCTTCGCCGGGATGCTCCTGTTTTTTCGCAACGAAACCGGCTTCGGCGGCAACAACGGCTTCACCAACTTCCGCAGCATTCTGGGCTTCAGCATCAGTTCGCAGGGCACCCGGGCGACCTTGTTTCTGGCCACCGTGGTCCTGCTGGTGGGCAGCCTGTTTGTCGGCTGGCGCCTGGCGCAAAGCAAGTTCGGCCGGGTCCTGACGGCGCTGCGTGATGCCGAAAACCGCCTGATGTTCTGCGGCTACGACCCACGCGGTTTCAAGCTGTTCGTCTGGGTGTTGAGCGCCGTACTGTGCGGCCTGGCCGGGGCGCTGTATGTGCCGCAAGTCGGCATCATCAACCCCAGCGAAATGTCGCCGACCAACTCCATTGAAGCGGCTGTCTGGGTCGCCTTGGGCGGACGTGGCACGCTGATCGGCCCGCTGCTGGGCGCCGGACTGGTCAACGGTATGAAGAGCTGGTTTACCGTGGCCTTCCCCGAGTACTGGCTGTTCTTCCTCGGTGCGCTGTTTATTGGCGTGACGTTGTACCTGCCCAAAGGCGTGATTGGCCTGCTGAAGAAAAGGGGCGAGCAATGAAAACCACACCGACACCCGCCTTCATGCTCGAACCCATCCTCGATCCAAATTCAGACGCGGGCACCAGCCGTGATGCCATCGGCCTCGGCCAGCGTGCCCAAGAAGGCCTTCTTAACACACGGCACGGCACGATCCTGACCCTGGAAGACATCAGCGTCAGCTTCGATGGCTTCAAGGCGTTGAACAACCTGAACCTGTATATCAGCGTCGGCGAACTGCGCTGCATCATCGGCCCCAACGGCGCGGGCAAGACCACGCTGATGGACGTGATTACCGGCAAGACTCGCCCAAGCCACGGCAAGGCCTGGTTCGGCGAGACCCTGGACCTGACGCAGATGAGTGAAGTGCAGATCGCCCAATCGGGGATCGGCCGCAAATTCCAGAAGCCAACGGTGTTCGAAGCCTTGAGCGTGTTCGAAAACCTGGAGCTGGCGCAGAAGACCGACAAATCAGTGTGGGCCAGTTTGCGCGCACGCCTGACCGGCGAGCAGCGCGACCGCATCCACGAAGTGCTGGAAACCATCCGCCTGACGTCTTCGATGCATCGCCCGGCGGGACTGCTGTCCCACGGTCAGAAGCAGTTTCTGGAGATCGGCATGCTGCTGGTCCAGGACCCGCAATTGCTGTTGCTCGATGAGCCCGTGGCGGGGATGACCGACGCCGAAACCGAGTTCACCGCCGAGCTGTTCAAAAGCCTGGCGGGCAAACACTCGTTGATGGTGGTGGAGCACGACATGGGCTTCGTCGGCTCGATAGCCGATCACGTCACCGTTCTGCATCAAGGCAGCGTACTGGCCGAAGGGTCGCTGGACGATGTGCAGGCGAATGAACGGGTAATTGAGGTTTATCTCGGAAGATGATCGACACCCCTGCTCCCACCGTTGGCTCCTTGTCCCTATTTGCTTGAGAACTTACCTATGCTGCAAGTCGACAAGCTCCACCAGTATTACGGCGGTAGCCATATCCTTCGTGGGCTGTCATTCGACGTAAAGATCGGCGAAGTGACGTGCCTGCTCGGTCGTAATGGCGTGGGCAAGACCACGCTGCTTAAAGTTTTGATGGGCCTGCTGCCTTCCAGGGAAGGCGTGGTGCAATGGGAAGGCAAGGCCATCACCGGTTTTAAACCCCATCAACGGGTGCACGCGGGCATCGCTTACGTACCCCAGGGCCGGGAAATTTTCGGGCGCCTGACCGTAGAAGAAAACCTGCTCATGGGCCTGTCACGTTTCCCTGGTTCCGAGGCCAAGGAAGTCCCGGCGTTTATCTACGAGCTGTTTCCGGTGCTCCTGCAAATGAAACAACGACGCGGCGGCGATCTGTCTGGCGGTCAGCAACAGCAACTGGCTATCGGCCGCGCGCTGGCCAGTCGCCCTCGCCTGCTGATCCTCGACGAGCCGACTGAAGGCATACAGCCCTCGGTGATCAAAGAGATCGGCGCGGTGATCAAGCAGCTCGCGGCACGTGGGGACATGGCGATTCTGTTGGTGGAGCAGTTCTATGACTTTGCTGCCGAGCTGGCGGATCAATACCTGGTGATGTCCCGTGGCGAAATCGTCCAGCAAGGCCGTGGCGAGGACATGGAAGCACAAGGGGTTCGTGGTCTGGTTACAATTTGATGCGCCAATCCGCTAAGGTGCGGTCTCCCGGCATACCTCATAAACATAACGACGAATGAACCTTCCTGCCCACACCATGCTGTTCACCCCCAGTTGGCATGCCGAGCTGGAGCTGGGCTATGGGCGTTTCGGCGACAGCACACGGCCGGTCATGCGTCGACATCAAGGCCCGCTGCGGGTGCAAAAACACCTGTACGCCGAAGGCCCGCAGGTCTGTCAGCACATCATTGTTCACCCTCCGGGCGGGATTGCCGGCGGGGATCGACTCGATATTTGCGCCAACGTCGGTAAAGACGCATGGGTACAACTGACCAGCCCCGGCGCAGCCAAGTGGTACCGCGCCGCAAGCCCGGCATATCAGCAACTGGAACTGCGCGTTGAAGCGGGCGCCACGCTGGAGTGGCTGCCGCAGGAAACCATCGTCTTCAGCGCCGCCCAGGCCGAGTTGACCACGCATATTGAGCTGCAAGGCGATGCGCGGCTGTGCTACTGGGACATGGTGGCGCTGGGTCGCCCGGCCAGTGGCGAGCGTTTCGACCTGGGGCATTTTCAATCGCATCTGGATATCCGCCGCGACGGCCAATGGCTGTGGCACGAACGCCAGCGAATAATGGGCGGTGATGGCTTGCTCGATTCGCCCATCGGCCTGGACGGCAAACCGGTTTTTGCCACGCTGCTGATGACTGGCGAGGCCAGCAGTGAGTTGCTGGAAGTCTGCCGTAACCTGCAAAACCCGGTACGCGGTAACCTGACCCAATTGCCCGGCCTGTTGGTCGCCCGCTGCCTGGCTGACGAAGCCCTGCACGCACGCGCCTGGCTGATCGAATTATGGACGCTGCTGCGCCCGGCATTGCTGGGGCGCGAAGCGGTTGCACCTAGAATATGGAGCACCTGATAGTCCGAGATCCACAACCCATTTCAAACGGATTAAACAATGGACCTGACACCCCGCGAAAAAGACAAACTGCTGATATTCACCGCCGGTCTGGTTGCAGAACGGCGTTTGGCCAGAGGGGTAAAGCTCAACTACCCGGAAGCCATGGCCTACATCTCTGCCGCTCTGCTGGAAGGCGCCCGTGATGGCAGAACCGTTGCCGAGCTGATGCATGTCGGCACGACCTTGCTCAGCCGCGAACAGGTGATGGAAGGTATCCCGGAAATGATCCCGGAGATCCAGGTCGAAGCGACCTTTCCTGACGGCACCAAACTGGTCACCGTACATCAACCGATTGCCTGATTTTTGACCCTGCGAGCCCTGTAATGACGTACCTCATTCGTGACGCAGTGGAAGCCGACCTTGCCGGCATCCGCGATATCTACAACGACGCCGTGCTCAACACCACGGCCATCTGGAACGAACAAGCCGTCGATCTCGCCAATCGCAAGGCCTGGTTCGACGCCCGCCAGACTCAGGGCTACCCTATTTTGGTGGTAGTCGATGCGGCTGACGGCGTACTGGGTTACGCCTCGTTCGGCGACTGGCGTCCGTTCGACGGCTTCCGGCATACCGTCGAGCATTCGGTTTACGTGCGCGCCGACCAACGTGGTAACGGCCTCGGCCCGCTGCTGATGCAGGCACTGATCGAACGTGCAAGGGCCTGCGACAAACACATGATGGTCGCCGCCATCGAAAGCGGTAATGCCGCCTCGGTGCACCTCCACGAGCGCCTGGGTTTCGCGGTCACAGGCCAGATGGCGCAGGTCGGGACCAAGTTCGGTCGCTGGCTAGACCTGACCTTTATGCAACTGAACCTGTCACCGGATGCCCCCGCCCCCCATCAGGAGTAATACCGTCATGAACGCCGCCCAGTTACGACGCGTCACTGCCGAAAGCTTTGCCCACTATCGTCAAGGTCTGGTCGAGTTGTTGCTGGACGCCGTCAAGCAAGGCGCATCGGTGGGGTTCATGGCCAATCTTCAGGCCAGCGAGGCCTACACCTATTTCGACGGGGTACGTGCAGAGCTGGAAAAAGGCAATGTGCTGCTGTGGGCAGTCGTTCAGGAAGAGCAGGTGCTGGCCAGCGTGCAACTGGCCCTGTGCCAGAAACAGAACGGCCTCAATCGCGCCGAGGTACAAAAACTGCTGGTGCTCAAACCCGCGCAACGGCGCGGGTTGGGTGGGCAGTTGATGAGTGCGGCCGAGCTGGCGGCGCACCAACACAAGCGCGGCCTGCTGTACCTGGACACCGAGTCCGGCTCGCCTGCGGAAAACTTCTACCGCTCGTTGGGTTACCTCTGCGCTGGCAAGCTGCCCGACTATGCCTGTAACCCTGACGGCGAATACAAAACGACTGCCATTTACTACAAAACCCTGGTGAGGAAGACCGCATGATCCCTGGCGAATATCAGATCCAGCCCGGCGATATCGAACTCAATGCCGGCCGTCGCACGATCAGCCTTAACGTCGCCAACAGCGGTGACCGGCCCATTCAGGTGGGTTCGCACTATCACTTTTTCGAAACCAACGACGCCCTGACCTTCGACCGCATGGCCAGCCGTGGCATGCGCCTGAACATCCCCGCAGGCACCGCCGTGCGCTTCGAGCCAGGCCAGTCGAGGGATGTGGAGCTGGTCGACCTGGCCGGCCACCGCCGGGTGTTCGGCTTTGCCGGACGGGTTATGGGTGAGTTGGATTGAAATGATTCATTTCGCCAGACAGATATTTTTCATCTGATCGGACGCCTTCGCGGACAAGCCCGCTCCTACAGTGGATTGCGTTCACCCTGTAGGAGCGGACTTGTCCGCGAAGAGACCGGTACAGGCACCGAACGAACCAAGGGATCGCCATGAAGATTTCCAGACAAGCCTACGCCGACATGTTCGGCCCCACCGTTGGCGACCGCGTGCGGCTGGCCGATACCGAGCTGTGGATCGAAGTCGAGAAAGATTTCACCACCTACGGGGAGGAAGTGAAGTTCGGCGGAGGCAAAGTCATTCGTGACGGCATGGGCCAGGGCCAATTGCTGGCGGCCGAGGTTGTCGATACTTTGATCACCAACGCCCTGATCATCGACCACTGGGGCATCGTCAAAGCGGATGTCGGCCTGAAAAACGGACGCATCGCCGCCATTGGCAAAGCCGGCAACCCGGATATCCAGCCTGACGTCACCATCGCGGTCGGCGCCAGTACCGAAGTGATTGCAGGCGAAGGCATGATCCTGACTGCTGGTGGCGTGGACACCCACATCCACTTCATCTGCCCGCAGCAGATCGAAGAAGCCTTGATGAGCGGTGTGACCACCATGATCGGCGGCGGCACCGGCCCGGCCACGGGCACCAATGCGACCACGGTCACCCCCGGCCCCTGGCATCTGGCGCGCATGCTGCAGGCCGCCGATGCCTTCCCGATGAACATCGGTTTCACCGGCAAGGGCAATGTCAGCCTGCCCGAACCCCTGATCGAGCAAGTCAAAGCCGGGGCCATTGGCCTCAAGCTGCATGAAGACTGGGGCACCACACCGGCCGCCATCGACAACTGCCTGAGCGTGGCCGATCAATACGATGTGCAGGTGGCGATCCACACCGATACGCTCAACGAGTCCGGCTTTGTGGAAACCACATTGGCCGCGTTCAAGGGCCGCACCATCCACACTTACCACACCGAAGGCGCGGGCGGCGGGCATGCCCCGGATATCATCAAGGCCTGCGGCTTTGCGAACGTATTGCCCAGTTCGACCAACCCGACCCGACCGTTCACCAAAAACACCATCGACGAACACCTGGACATGCTGATGGTTTGCCATCACCTGGACCCGAGCATTGCCGAAGACGTGGCGTTCGCCGAAAGTCGCATCCGCCGCGAAACCATCGCGGCCGAAGACATCTTGCATGATCTCGGCGCGTTCTCGATGATCAGCTCCGATAGCCAGGCCATGGGCCGCGTTGGCGAAGTGATCATGCGCACCTGGCAAACCGCCGACAAAATGAAGAAGCAGCGCGGCCCGCTGCCTGAAGACGGCCCCGGCAACGACAACTTCCGCGCCAAACGTTACATCGCCAAATACACCATCAACCCGGCGATTACCCACGGCATCAGCCATGAGGTGGGCTCGATCGAAGTGGGCAAATGGGCCGATCTGGTGCTGTGGCGTCCAGCGTTCTTCGGGGTGAAACCCAGCCTGATTCTGAAAGGTGGCGCCATTGCCGCCAGCCTGATGGGCGATGCCAACGCCTCGATTCCGACGCCGCAGCCCGTGCATTACCGACCGATGTTCGCCAGCTACGGTGGCTCGCTGCACGCCACCAGCCTGACCTTCATCAGTCAGGCCGCGCTTGATGCCGGGATCCCTGAGTCTCTGGGCCTGAAAAAGAAGATCAGCGTGGTAAAGGGTTGTCGCAACGTAAAAAAAACCGATCTTATCCACAATGACTACCTGCCAAAAATCGATGTCGATCCACAGACGTATCAGGTCAAGGCCGATGGCGTGTTGTTGTGGTGCGAGCCCGCGGAAGTGTTGCCCATGGCACAACGGTACTTTCTGTTCTGATGCAGCAGGTTCCGATGCGGCCTGTTTTGAAACATTAACAGGCCGCCCGGAACCTGGCAGTGCTTGAAACGAGACAAAGACGCTAAGATGCGCCACCTCATTTATAGCTGCCCAGCAAGGTAACCGGCCATGCGCCTCTCTGAATTCATCGTCCAACAGGTTGACCGTATCGTCGATGAGTGGGAAAAGTTCGCAAAAACCATAAAGCCTGCAGCCGACTCGATGAACCGAATCGAGCTACGTGACCATGCCAAAACGATTCTGCTGGCGGCCGCCCGGGACATGACCACCTCGCAGACCGCTGGCGAACAGGCGGCCAAAGCAAAAGGTGAAGGCCCGGAAAAATCCCCGACACTGGATCAGGCAGCCGCCAGCCATGGCGAGTTGCGGCATAACGTAGGCTTTGATTTAGTGCAGATGACGTCTGAATTTCGTCATTTGCGTGCCAGCGTGATTCGATTATGGGTCGCCAGTCTGGAGTCGCCAGATCTGACGTACTTTCAAGACATGATTCGCTTCAATGAAGCCATCGATGAAGCGCTGGCCGAATCCACTGCGGCCTATGCCGAGCAGGTGACACGCTCACGGGATATCTTCCTGGCGATTCTGGGGCATGATCTGCGCGCGCCTTTGCAAGCCGTTAGCATGTCCACAGAACTGCTGGTGCGTAAGCTCGACCTTGATGAAAGCGCACAGGCCTATGTGGCGCGCATTAAAGGGGGCACCCGGCACATGGGAGCGATGGTTCGGGATCTACTCGAGTTCGTGCGCAGCCGTCTGGGCGCCAGCTTGCCCGTCGAGCGCAAGCCCATGGACATGGCCAGCGCCTGTCGCGAGGCCATCGAAGAAGCCTGCGCCGGTCAGCCGCACTGTGACCCAAGTCTTGTGGTCAGCGGTGATACCCACGGTGAATGGGATCGCGGACGCATTGATCAATTGCTGCAAAACCTGATTGGCAATGCGCTACAGCACGGTTCCAACAACCACAAAGTCAGCCTGACCCTCACTGCCGATGAGCACGACGTCACCCTGCTCATGCACAACTTCGGCGAGCCTATTGCCGAGGACGCGATCGCAACGATTTTCGACCCGATGGTACGCAGCGCCAGCGAAGTCGTCGGCCAACCGTCGACCAGCCTTGGGCTGGGGCTGTTTATCGTCAGGGAAGTGGTCAATGCCCATCAGGGCAGTATCAAGGTCAGCTCAAACAGCACTGATGGCACCACGTTTACCGTGGTATTGCCCAAAGTCGCGAAATAACAGCAGTTGGCCCAAGGTAGAGGCGTCAGACACCGGTTGTGTGTCTGAGGCCGTCTTCGCGAATAAACGTGCGAAGTCCGTGTGCCAAGCGCTATCGAACGAGATCAATCCAGCAAAAACCGCCCCAGGCGCTGCTTGAGCATACGGTTCTCGGCCCGCAAGAGCTCGACTTCGCCCAACAGATCCAGCGCAACAGCCACCCCTTGCCATTCCAGATCCAGGTCATGCTGTAATTTCAGCGCCCGCTTGGCGACCGCCAGGGCGTGGGCGTCGAACAACCAGTCATCCGGCTTTTGCCCCTGAGGTTCGAGGATGCCGTGTTCGACGATTTCGATCACGTAGGCAGCCGGTATCTCGGTTACCTGACAGAATTCCTTCATATCCAGCTCTACGATCAGGGTGCTGCTCATGATCAGTTACTCCATTGGACCCGCGGATCAAAGGCGGCTTTCTCAGCCAGGCTTTGCCAAATCGCCTTGGTTTCTTCGTCGGAAAACGTGGGCATGACGACTTTAAGCTGGGCGTAGAGATCGCCCCGCTGCCCCTTCTTGTCGATCAAACCATTGCCTTTGACGCGTAAGCGCTGACCGCTCTGGCTGTCCGGACGGATGGTCAGGTGGATCTTGCCGGTCAGGGTCGGCACCGCCACTTTGGCACCCAGCGCAGCTTCCCACGGGGTCAACGGCACGGTGATGATCAGGTCATGACCTTCAACATCGAACAACGGGTGAGGTGCCAGACGGATGATCAGGTACAGATCACCATTCGCTCCACCGCCCACACCCGGCGCGCCCTGCCCTTTGAGGCGAATACGCTCGCCGTCGGCGACACCGGCCGGGATTTTCACGTTCAGGGTTTTAGTGATGTCCGGCAAACGCTGGCCGTCAGCGCTGTGTTGCGCGACCTTGAAGCTGACCTGTTTCGATTCGGTCGACAGGGTTTCTTCAAGGAAAATCGGAAGTTCCATCTCTACATCCTGTCCACGGCGACCGGCGCTGTGCGCACG
Organism: Pseudomonas sp. UMAB-08; assembly: GCF_900095225.1. Taxonomy (GTDB): domain Bacteria; phylum Pseudomonadota; class Gammaproteobacteria; order Pseudomonadales; family Pseudomonadaceae; genus Aquipseudomonas. The sequence goes on along the minus strand of NZ_LT607420.1, from coordinate 159,484 downwards.
GCCTTGCTGAGCCCGACCACCAAAGATCGAGCTGAAAAAGTCTGAAAAATCACCCCCGGCTTCATCCCCGAAACCACCTTGAGGTGCGCCACGACCCTGCCAGCCAGGCGGCCCCTGGAATGGACGACCCTGCTGGCCGTACTTACGCAGGTCATCGTATTCGGCACGCTTTTCCGCGCTTTTGAGGACTTCATAAGCCTCTGAAGCCTCTTTGAACTTGGCTTCTGCGCCCGCTTCTTTGCTGACATCAGGGTGATACTTGCGCGCCATTTTGCGGTACGCGGTCTTGATCGCCTTGTCGTCCGCCGTCGGCTCTACGCCAAGAATCTTGTAGTAGTCTTTGAAGTCCATCTAACGGTCACCCTCCCCAAATTTATCCAGCTTAGCCCCGAAACGCCCATGCTCTGCGCATAGCATCCTCTTATTCGGCGCGTTTGGATCGATTAACGTTGCAAGCTTAATGGCTGCCGAGCGGACTCACGTGATGAGTTCAGCTGATAAACCGCTCAGGCGCCAGGCAATACCCGCAAGATTGGGGGCAAGTGCGGCCAGTTCAAGCCTTGCGTACGGATCGAGCCTCAAAATCAGCATTTAACTGCATCTAACCGACGTTTGCCCTACGCATCTGCGGTGCACTGACATACACTGCGCGGCCGTTTTTTAACTGGAACATGAAACACATGAAAAACGAATCTCCAGCCCGTGCCTGCGGTATCGACTTCGGCACGTCCAATTCCACTGTCGGCTGGCTGCGCCCTGGCATGGAATCGCTTATCGCGCTGGAGGACGACAAGATCACATTGCCGTCGGTGGTGTTCTTCAACATCGAAGAGCGCCGCCCAGCCTATGGCCGCATGGCGTTGCACGAGTACCTGGAAGGCTATGAAGGCCGCCTGATGCGCTCGCTGAAAAGCCTGCTGGGTTCCAAGCTGATCAAACACGACACCAGCGTTCTGGGCACGGCCATGCCGTTCAAGGACCTCCTGGGGCTGTTTATCGGCGAGCTGAAATACCGTGCCGAGGTCACCGCCGAGCGTGAGTTCGATGAAGTAGTGCTGGGCCGCCCGGTGCATTTTGTCGATGACGACGCCGCCGCCGACCAGGAAGCCGAAGACACCCTGGTGGAAGTCGCCCACAAGATTGGCTTCAAGGAAGTCTCCTTCCAGTACGAACCCATCGCAGCCGCATTCGACTATGAGTCGACCCTCGAGCGCGAAGAGTTGGTATTGATCGTCGACATTGGCGGCGGTACCTCGGACTTCTCGTTGGTGCGCCTGTCGCCGGACCGGCGTTTCATCGCCGACCGTCACGACGACATTCTTGCCACCGGCGGCGTACACGTCGGCGGGACTGATTTCGACAAGCAACTCAGCCTGCAAGGCGTGATGCCGCTGTTCGGTTACGGCAGCCGGATGAAGAGTCAGGCCTACATGCCCACCAGCCACCACATGAACCTGGCGACCTGGCACACCATCAATGCCGTGTACTCGCAGAAATCCCAGCTGGCGTTAGGCAGCATGCGCTACGACATCGAGGACACCAGCGGCATCGACCGCCTGTTCAAGCTGATCGAGCAGCGCGCCGGGCATTGGCTGGCGATGGAGGTGGAAGAAACCAAAATCCAGCTGACCCACGAAGAAAGCCGCCATGTTGCGCTGGACCGGATTCAGCCAGGCTTGAGCGTGGAACTGAGCCGGGCGTTGTTCGAGTCAGCCATCGACGCATTGCTGACACGAGTGCGCAACAGCGTGTCGAAGCTGCTTAATGATGCAGGCGTGAGCGTTGACCAGGTTGATACGGTGTTCTTCACCGGCGGCTCGAGCGGCATTCCGGCGTTGCGCAACAGCGTCTCGGCCATGCTGCCCAACGCCCGCCATGTGGAAGGCAACATCTTCGGCAGCATCGGCAGCGGCTTGGCGATCGAAGCCAAGAAGCGCTACGGCTGATTCAGTCAGGCAGGTAACTCCCACAGAAGATTGCATGCCTCTGTGGGAGTGAACTCATTCGCGAATGGCCTGAAACGGTCTATCTGATACCGCGCTAAACCAGCCCTACCCCTCTCAACTCGCTTTTCAAATACGCGTAATAAATCGGCCCGGCCACGACGCCGGGCAGGCCGAAGGCTGCTTCGAAGATCAGCATCGCCAGCAACAATTCCCATGACTTAGCACTGATCTGACCGCCGACGATTCGCGCGTTGAGGAAGTATTCAAGCTTGTGGATCACGATCAGATAACCCAGCGCCGCTGCGGCCACCCAGATCGACAGCGACATGCCGACGATGAAGATCAGCGTGTTGGACATCAGATTCCCCACCACGGGCAGCAGGCCCAGCAGGAAGGTGAGGATGATCAGCGTTTTGGTCAGCGGCAGATGAACCCCGAATAACGGCATGACCACCGCCAGAAAGATCCCGGTAAACGCGGTGTTCAGCAGGGAAATCTTGATCTGCGCGAAAACGATATTGCGAAAGGCCTGACTCAAAAAGCTCAGACGATCGAACAACGCCGCCGCCAGCGGTTTGCGCTTATGGACGTCACTCACCTGCTGCAAGGCGATGATCGCACCCAGCACCATACCGATCAGCAGCGTGACGAACATGTGCGCCGCGCCCTTGCCAAGCAGCTGTAGCTCGCCCACATGCTTCGCCAGCCAGGCACCCAGCGACACACGGAACTCGGCGGCGCTGGCGGGCAGGTAACTGTCGATGAACGGCGGCAGTTGCCCGCGAGCGCGGTCCACCAGAATCATGAATTTATCCAGCGATGCGCCAGGGTTTTCTGCTTCGTGCAGCAAGAAACTGATCGCGCCGGCAAACAGCAAGGCCAGCACACTGACCACCAGCGTGCCCAACAACGCCACCGCCAACCAGCGCGCGCGCTCTCCTGCGATCAGTCGCTGCAACTTCGGTGTGAGCATATTGACCAGCTCGTACACCAGCAACCCGGCCAACAGACTCGGCAGCAGTTTGAGCGGCAAGACCAGTAACAAACCGCAAAAAATGATGATCCAACTGGCCAACAACACGTGACGCGGAGAAAACGTTGGCATGACAGCCCCAAAACGAACGGCTCGAAAAGGTGGGCAGTCTGCCAGCGTTCCGGGTCGAGGACCAGCGATCCGATAGCCGTGCCGATGATCAGCCGACAACGCCTGCGATCACAGCCCGAATCAAGGCCGGCAATCGCAGGTTTAAATGCGCTGGACGTGCCGCTGCGCCTGTCATGGCAGCCGGTTGTAGATTATTTTTTGAGGCACTGGCTCATGAATGCTTTGCGCTCATCGCCCTTCAGCGCTTTCGCCTGAGGATCGGCATTGCAGTCTTTCATTTTCTGCTGCTGAGGCGTGACCGCCTTGGCCGCCGGTGCGGGTGACGCTTTCAGGCAATTGCTCATGAAGGCTTTGCGCTCATCGCCCTTTAGGGTTTTCGCCTGGGGATCAGCATTGCACGCTGCCATCTTGTTCTGTTGTGCTGTAGCAGCGAAGCCTTGGGCACACATCAACACACCCACGATCAGCAAAGGTATATGCAGCATCTTCATGGAGTTTTCTCCTGATTACCGCACCGGGCAGCACGGTTCGCGTTGAAGTGTAGCCAACGCTCCGCCATGTGTTATGGCATCTGCCTATCAGGCTTTTTTGCCTGCCGCCGATACTGCTCGGGCGTACATCCGGCCAGACGCTGGAACATCGAGATAAACGCCGAGGCACTGCTGTAGCCCATATCGAAAGCGATTTCCTGCACCGAACGACGTCCTTCCAGCGCCTCGATGGCCGCCAGAAATCGCATGCGCTGACGCCAGTCACCGAAGCTCATCCCCAGCTCGCGCAGGCACAGGCGCGCCAATGTTCGTTCGCTGACATGCACCTCACGCGCCCATTCGACCAAGGGCCGGTTATCCCCGGGATCGGCCTGCAAAGCCTGGAGCACGCTGTGCAGCCCAGGGCTTTGCGCGTAAGGCAGATAGCGCGTTTGCACCTGCGCCACGCGCAATTGATCGACCACCACTTGCGCCAGCCGGATATCAGCTTCGCGCTCAGGGATTTTCACGTCCCGTTCCGCAAAGTCATTGAGGATCGCCTTGAGAATGTCGCTGATCACCAGTGTGCACGGCTCGCTCGGTAAACTGGCGCAATGCTCGAGGGCGAGATAGACCGACCGATAGACGATAGCCTGACGGTTGTAGCAACTGTGTTCGGTTGTGGGGGGTATCCACACGGCATAGTGCGGCGGCGAGATAAAGCGCTGCCCGGCTATTTCCAGCTCCATCACCCCGTGGGCGACAAAGTTGAGCTGGCCCCAGGCGTGGCTGTGCGCCGCACTGTGCGTGTCCGCGCCGAATTCGTCGTGGCGCAGGTAAACCGGGGACGGCAGCCCGGAAAAGTCTGGAATGCTTAAAAGCTTGTTGTTCATGCTGTCTGTATTCAAGGGGATGTTGTCTGAAACAGAGTATAGCCATCGATCCAGACAGGGGATAATCCAGTCTCATTTCTGTTGTGGTTGTCCTTATGCAATACCTGTATCCGTTATTGGCCATTTTGATCTGGGCCGGCAATACCGTCGTCAACAAATTGGCCGTGGGGGTGATCTTCCCCGCCGAGATCGGTTTCTATCGCTGGGTGCTGGCCGGGATCCTGTTCACGCCCTTCATGCTCAAACCAGTGCTGGCCAACTGGACGACGATAAAACCCAACCTGGGGAAAGTCTTCATCCTCGGCGTGCTCGGCATGGCGGTGTATCAAAGCCTGGCGTACTTCGCCGCAACCCTGACCTCGGCCACCAACATGGGGATCATTCTGTCGCTGATGCCGATGATGGCCCTGACGCTGTCAATAACCAGCCTTGGTAATCGCCTGACAGCAGGGGCGTTAGTGGGTGCGGTGCTGTCGTTTGGCGGGGTATTGGTGGTGATTTCAGCGGGCAACCTGAGTACCTTGATCGAGCAGGGCGTGAACATGGGCGACGCGATGATGCTGGTCGCGACCCTGGCGTATGCGGTCTACAGCACGTTGCTCAAAAAGTGGCAATTGCGCATGCCGCCCCTGCAACTGCTGTACCTGCAAGTGTTGGTGGCGATTATTGTTCTGCTGCCACTGTTTGTTCTGTCGCCCAAAGCAGGGCTGAGCCCGAGCAATATCCCTTTGATTTTATATGCCTGCATCCCCACCTCGATGCTGGCCCCGCTGATGTGGATGCACGCCATCAGCCGTCTGGGCCCGAGTCGCACGACGTTGTTTTTCAACCTGCTGCCGATCGTCACCGCACTGATTGCCGCTGCAGTGCTGGGCGAACGCCTGGCCCTGTACCACTTGCTCGGCGGTGCGCTGACGCTGGGTGGCGTGGTGCTGGCGGAACGCTGGAAGACACCGTTACGGGCCCGATCAGCAGCCTTATAGCCCCGCCGCTTTCAGACGCTCGGCATGCTCGGTGAACAACCGCACCGGGTCAGCCCCCTTGCCCACCAGCCCGAGTGTCTGGTTGACGATGTCGAAATGGTCGAGCGGATAGTCATCGCCGATGACCGTTCCCAAGTGCGAACTGAAACGCCCGACCATACCGTCGCAATGCCCAACTTCACGGGTAAAAGTACGGGCAAACAGGCGACAGGTGACGTTGGTACCGTCCAGACGATTACGCCCGCGATCACTGCGCCCTGGCTGCAACGTGCCGGACCACGAGTAATAACGCACACCGTTGACCGACTCTTCGCCCTGCCCGCCCCACGCCTCGGGCAAGCCTTGCGGGCAGCGGTGGTTGAACAGCGCCACGCCCTCGGTAGTCAGCGATTGGTGAGACGCATCGACATCGATCGGCAGCTTTGGCCCGCGATAGCCGGTCTCCAACAGGCGCATCAATCCGGCCATCAGGCGCATGGCGCCATTGAGCAGGCATCGCCGGACCGTGCCGAGAGGGAAGCTTCGTCCCAGGTAATCCGCCAGCTCCGAGCCATGATTCGGGCCGGCGACCGAGGTCACGGACGCTACCAGATCCGGGCGTTTCGCTGCGGCGTAGCGACTGGTCAGCGCGCCCTGACTATGGCCGATCAGGTTGACCTTGGCCGCCCCCGTTTCGCGCAGTATTCGCTCGATCTGTTGCAGCAATTGTTCGCCGCACACTTCAGTGGAATTGACTGCAGACACCATCACCGGAAAGACCTTGGCCCCACCCTGCCGCAACCTCGACACGATCCCGAACCAGTAGGGGTACACCACCACCCGGACAAACCCTAATAAACCCGGAACCATCACCAGCGGATAACGTGTGGCCAACTCTTGCGTCATAAACCCGGATCCTTTGCATAGAGGACTTCAACCCTGACGGCACCTGCGCAATGCGGGCCCACTGTCTCGTGTCCAATTAAAACTGGCAATGGACCAACCACGCCCACTTCAATAAAACTTTCTCGCTGTTCATCACTCACAACTACGTACCGATCACGCCGGAGTACCCATTTGAAGGTTTAAACGGGCAACTCTCGAGAGCGAGACGGAAACCGGATTAGCCCTGGAGATTGATGATGAGCAACGAGCAGCAATTATCAGATGTGAGCAGCTTGCGCCAACGTGCGCGCGTGAATGTGGAAAACGGTGCAGTCACCGAGGGTTACAGCGCTGACCGTGAAACCGTATTGCGTTTGCTCAACGAGTCACTGGCCACAGAGCTGGTGTGCATCCTGCGCTATAAGCGCCACTACTACATGGCCAAAGGCCTGAAAGCCAACGTCGCGGCTACCGAGTTCCTCGAGCACGCTCAGCAAGAGGCAGAGCATGCGGACCTGCTGGCGGAGCGGATCGTGCAGTTGGGCGGCGAACCGGAATTCAATCCGGACACCCTGTCGAAAAACTCCCACGCGCAATACGTCGCCGGCAACACGCTTAAGGAAATGGTCTACGAGGACTTGGTCGCCGAACGGATCGCCATCGACAGCTACCGCGAAATCATTCAATACATCGGCGAACAGGACCCGACCACCCGGCGGATTTTCGAAGTGATCCTCGCTCAAGAAGAAGAGCACGCCGATGACATGGCGGATATTTTGAAGGATTTGTGATGACCGCCTAGACGCATTCGCAGGCTGCACCCGCAGAGAATCGAGTCATTCTGTGGGTGCAGGCTGCCTGCGAAAGCGGTCGTAATCCGTATGCCATCCTGAAACCGCTCTTTTATGAGCGACTATTTTAAACTTGGAAACGACCTATTTGGTGTTGTAAAGCACTGCCGAGATTTGCCAAGCCAGTGCTGGAAGCAGCCGTTTGTTCGCTAGCGATCGCTGATTGGTCGGCGATATCGCGTACAGAGGTCACACTACGGCTAATCTCCTCGGCGACAGCACTTTGTTCTTCCCCTGCGGTTGCAATTTGTCTCACCATTTGTTGAATATTCGCAATCATCTCGGCGATGGCCGCCACCGCATTGCCTGTGTTTGAAACTTGAATCACCGTCTCGTCGGTAAGACCGCGACAGACATCCATCATCCCCGCAGCCTCTTCGGCGATTTGTTGTAAGCCGGTCGTGAGCTTTTCTATCTCTTGGGTTGCTCCTTGCGTACGCTTGGCCAAGTTTCGAACCTCATCGGCAACCACTGCAAAGCCACGGCCGGCATCCCCAGCGCGAGCCGCTTCGATGGCGGCATTCAGTGCGAGCAGGTTGGTCTGATCCGCTACCGATTTGATCACATCAAGAACGCCACCTATATGTTCGCTTTCCTGTTTGAGGCGGGTCATGGCAGTCGCAGATTTAGAGACTTCATCTGCAAGACGCGTAATCTGAGTGATTGCCAGCTTGGCCATTCCGCCACCTGCCTGCGCCTGCATATCTGCACTTAAGGCTGCATTTGCCGCGTCCTCAGAATTACGGGCCACTTCAAGAGCAGTGGCCAACATTTCATGAATGGCCGTCGCGACCTGATCGATTTCCAACCGTTGGTTCGCGACACCAATACGGCTCTGCTCTGTGGCGGCGGAGAGTTCTTCCGCAGCCGTTGAAATGACATTCGATGAACTGTGCACTTGACCGATAAGGCGACTTAAACTTGATTGCATTTCACCCAGCGAAAACAGGACGCTGTCTCGGGCGGCGGTTTTAACTTCGGGGATAGGCCGTATATCGCCCGAGGCGACTCGCTGCGCAATAGTGGAAAGCACCGCGGGTTCGGCGCCTAGGGCGCGAGCCAAACCGCGTATGATTAACAGTGAAAGGATCAAGGCGATCACCACTGCAAAACCACTGACGGCGATCAGTATGTTACGTTGTCCTGCATATTCAGCGCGGGCTCGTTCCAGGCTGGCCATCGCACGTTGGGTGCCAAACGTCGTATATGCATTTACGGCGGCGACCAACTGATTAAGTAACGGCAGGCATTCGGTATTCATTTTGAGGACTGCCGCCTCCTTGTTTCCTTTCGTTGCCAAACTAACTATGTCCATCGCGACAGGGCCGTAACGAGACTCGATATTCTCTATTACCGTTAGCAAGCGGTGTTCTTCACTCCCATTGTCTACCGATGATAACCGACCAATCGAAGTACTCAACTCGGCCAGCAAACTGCTAACGCGTTTGTGGGCGAGAATCACTGTGGCACTTTCGGACTCCCGCTCAGGTGCCGAGGTAACAAGAACCAGGTTACGTGCCGATATGGCCCGTTGCTGAGCGAAAAACAGTAGACTCGTGGCTATTTCTTTGCGCTTGCTAAGCCCATCGACATAATCGGAAAAACGCTGATTGGCATCACTGAGATTTAAGAGGGAAAGCAAGCAAACCAGCAAAATTATGAGCGTCATAACGCCAAAGCTAAGACTCAGTTTGGCCTTTACAGATAGGTTGCTTATCATTATTTTAACCTGCGCCTGAAGAGCGATCTCATTGTGAATTCCGCAACTTTCAGCAGACTACCACGCGAACATTATAATAATGATGGTTGCTGGCTAAAAAGCGATTTTTTATTAAGTTAAATTTTGCAAGCCTGCTAACTGCTATTCGAAAAGATACAGTAAAGTTCCAAAGGGACATTCATTGTAACCGTCCGGTTATGCTGATGAGTCTGATCCAGACTGCCACGCTCAACGAGCAGGGGTCTCGACAGGAATGGCCGTTACCCCCGCACAGATTCGTAGGTGCGGAATTACCGCCTATAGCGCCTGCCACACGTAAGTGACGCGAAACGACCCTTTGGGTAAGGATGTGCATTTATGGGTCTAGGTATAGGGAGCACAGCATCGGCGATCAGCGTGCGTCTTTGAATGTCGGAAACATGGAGCGGATACAGTTAATGTGTATCGCTTTACCCCCCCGACCTACCAAGAGCCCTATAACCGCCGCTGTAAAAGGACAATGTTCGCTCATACGGAGTCAGGGTGGCTCTACTGGGCTCCGGATATCACTTCACGGTCTTCGGCGCCTTGCCTGCTTTCATCTGTTCCAGCAACGGCGCGCATTGGTTCGGCTCGCCTCCGCTAGGCGCCACCAGGGCGAGCAAACCGGCAGCGGGTCCCATGACCACCCCCAACAGCACCATCCCTGCCCCCCTTAATAGCAGCGGCCCGGTCTCGACACCGGCATCAGGCTTGGCGAACGGCCCGCGGACATACAGCGGCGAACGCAACGAAAACACGCGCATGCCCTTGGATTCCGGATTGATCTTCAGATCCAGCTGCTCGCTGCTGAAGTTCGCCGTGCCATCGATGTAGACGATCGCGTTCTCGGTATCGAACACGAACAACCGGGTTGTGGCGAGGCCATTTTTGATCCCCAGATCAGCTGCGGCGCAATTGATCTTCACCGTCTGGTCGCCAAACATCTTGCCGACCACGTAGTTGCCGACGTTGAGCCCGGCGATCTCCATCAACCCACGGCTGATCGCGCCGTCGTTGACCAACATTTTCAGATCACCATTGGACGTCCCCAGCAACGCGGCTATCGAATTGCCGCGCCCGCTGATGTCCGCGTCACCATTCAACTCGCCGAAGCTGGTTTTCATGGGTTCGAATGTCGGAAACAACTGCTTGAGTTTGAAGTTACGTGCGGTGAGCTTCGCCCGCCCTTGCAGTGGCGTGGCGCGTCCGTCCAGGCGAATGTCCGCGTCCAGCTTGCCGCCCGCCACGCCGAAACGCAGGGGTTGCAGGCTTAATTGGCCGTCGTCGAGCACCACGTGGGTGTACAGGTCAGTGAACGGCAAGTCTGTGCTCTGGACAATTTTCTTACCGGTGAACTCGACGTCGGCATCCATATCGCGCCAGCGCTCGGTGCGAAACGCCTCAACTGGCAGCACCTTACCTGCAGGCTGCTTGCTGTCGCCCCCGCGCTTTTTCTGTGCGGCATTGGAGTCGGCACCAATCAGTGGCGCCAGATCGGCCAGCAGTAACTGGTTGGACACCAGCGTCCCGGTCAGCTTCGGACGCGGCTGGCTGGCGACGTAACCGAGATCACCCTGGATATCACTGTTGCCGATCTTGCCGTTGAAGCCCTCGTACCGAAACGACGCGCCATCGGACTCATGCAGTTTGGCCACCAGATGACCATCAGTGGCATAGGCTGGCGAGTCCGGCAAGGTCACGCCGGTCAGCGGGTACAGGTTAGCTAGGCTGCTGCCCGCGAGTTTCAGGCGCAGGTCCAGCGCACCCAGGTTTTGCGGGTCGGTCAGGGTGCCGGCAACCGTAATATGGGTGTCGGCAATCTGCAGATCGGCTTGCAGCGGGAAAGGTTGTGCTGGGTCTTTGAGCGCCAGCAACCCACCGACTTTGCCGGTGCCACTGAGCTTCTGGCCGTGATACTGCCCTTTGACCGTCAGGCCAAAGGTGTAATCCTGCGGCGCGACGCCCTGATTATGAATTTTTTTCGCCTGGCCACTGCCGACGATATCGCTGAACGGGATGGGTTTGCCCAACAGATCAATGACCAGATCGACCTGCGTGTTGAGGTGCTGGTCATTGAGGCTGACCAGCCCTTTATCAAAGCCAATCGTGCCGATGTCGATCACCCATTTCGAAGGCTCGGCGCTGGCGTCGGCCTTGGGCAGGTCGAAGGTCCAGTTGGCGCGGCCATCAGCCAGGCGCTCCAGCTTCGCATCGGGCCCCGTCAGATCGATTCGCGGGATTACAACCTGCTGAAGCAACAATGGCAGGAGCGCCAAACGAAACTCAACACGCTTGAGGGTGACCATCTGCGGACTTTTGGACCAGTCCGGATTGCCCAGCATCAGGTCTTCAGCGACGACATGCGGCCACGGCAACCACGCGCGCCAACCGCCTTGATCAGACTCACGCTGCCAGAGCACCGCGAGATTGCCATTGATTGCAAAGGGCCGATGCAGCGCCTCAGAGACTTTTTCGTTGAGGGTCGGTTTGATTCGATTCCAATCGAACGTCGCAATCACAATGCCCAGAACCGCGAACAACACCAACAGCGTGGCACCCATACCGCTAAAAAATTTACTGCCGCGCGTCATTGCACGATTCTCCTGATAGCGGCAACACGCCCACGTATAGAGGGGCGCGCCTCCGAACGACTTTGCTGTTCGACTGAAAAAAGCCGTTCAGGTTTGGTCAACGTGGCAAATAAGCTGAATTCGATTCGATGATGCCACCGCCTGTCTACCCACTCGGTCGCGCACTGAGGGAGGTTCTGGTCGTCTGGCTGGCTCACTGTCAGCGCATTTCTGCTGTTTACTGAAACTCACTTTTGCAGCGGTCGATTCGACGCATGCGAAGTTCATTTGATAGAGTGCCGAGCAGTCTCCTTTCAGATATCTGCTGCCCCATGCTGCTCCGCGCCGAACAGAAACAACAAACCCGTCACGCCTTGCTCGACGCCGCTCGCAGCTTGATGGAGAGCGGCCGAGGATTCGGCAGCCTGAGCCTGCGTGAAGTGGCCAAAGCAGCGGGCATCGTGCCGACCGGATTCTACCGGCATTTCGAGGACATGGACCAACTGGGCCTGACCCTGGTCTGCGAAGTAGGCGAAACCTTTCGCGAAACCATTCGGCTGGTGCGGCACAACACCTTCGTGGCGACCGGAATCATTGACGCGTCGGTGAAAATCTTTCTCGAGGTGGTCGCCGCCAACCGTTCACAGTTTCTGTTTCTGGCCCGCGAACAATATGGGGGCTCGCTTCAAGTGCGTCAGGCGCTGGGCGCCCTGCGTGAAGGCATCAGCGCTGACCTCGCCACTGACTTGGCGGGGATGCCTAAATTGCAGCACCTCAACCCTGATGACCTGTCTGTCATGGCCGATCTGGTGGTGAAGAGCGTCTTCGCCATGCTCCCAGAGCTGATCGACCCACCCGCCGAGAACCTTGCCGAACACCTGACGCCCCGGGCTAAAATCACCCAGCAATTGCGCTTCATCTTTATCGGTGCCAACCATTGGCAAGGGCTTGGCAGTACCGAGTGACCCGCAATAGCGCTCCAATCAGCGATACGCACTAATAGGGTGCCGCTCTGCGTGCTATCTGCACGCAGATGCAGCACTCTCTGTCAGCAAACTCCCACACGATCACTGTTGGCAAGCCCCTTGCTCTGCCTACTGCATCGCACTTAGCTGGAAGCACTCTGATGCTGGTGATTCATCGAAGAATCGATCCTCAAGCCACATGGTCTGCCGAGCTGCATTTGAATTTCGAGGCGCGCAGTAAAAGCCGCCTGCGGTGTTTCAGTGCCGAGGGTGAGGACGTCGGGCTATTTCTTGAACGCGGTCAGCCACCCCTGCGCGACGGTGAGTGCCTGCAAGCCGAGGACGGGCGCATCGTTCGCGTGTGCGCCCGGCCTGAACAACTGCTGCACGTCACCTGTTCCAACGCTTATGAGCTGACCCGCGCCGCGTATCACCTGGGCAATCGACATGTCGCCCTGCAAGTGGGCGATGGCTGGTTGCGCCTGCTTGATGACTATGTGCTCAAGGCCATGCTCGACCAACTCGGCGCAACCACCGAATCCATTGAGGCCCCGTTCCAACCCGAGCATGGCGCTTATGGTGGCGGCCATCACCATTCGCGGGCGGGCGAGGAAGAGTTTAATTACCCGCCACGCATGCACCAATTTGGCGTGCGTACGTGAACAACGCCTGGGCGCTGCTGCGTCTGGCCAGTCCGCAACTGCCGATTGGCGGTTACAGCTATTCCCAAGGGCTGGAAATGGCGGTCGAGCAAGCGTTGGTCGCCGACTCAGACAGCGCTCGACGCTGGATAGGTGATCAACTGTTGCTCAATCTGGCGCGTTTCGAAGCGCCATTATTGCTGGCCCATTGCACCGCAGCGGCACAGGACGATTGGGGCCAATTATTCCAGCTGAGCCAGGAACACCGCGCCAGTCGAGAAACCCGCGAGTTCTATCAGGAAAGCCGGCAGATGGGCTATTCCCTGCAACAACTGCTCAATGGCCTGCCTGAACTGGATCAACCGGCACGGGCATTCCTTGTACAACTGCCAGAGCCGCATTTCGCATTGGGTTGGGCCTTGGCCGCCCGGGCCTGGCAAATCAGCCCGCAAGACGCCTTGGCCGCATGGTTATGGAGCTGGCTGGAAAACCAACTGGCCGTGCTGATGAAAACCCTGCCGATGGGCCAGCAAGCTGCGCAACGCCTGACCAGCGAGTTGTTGCCCCTGCTGCAACAGGCTCAACAGCAGGCCACGACAACCGAACCCCGGCATTACGGCAGCGCCGCCTTTGGCCTCTCGCTGGCGAGCATGGCCCATGAACGTCAATACAGCCGACTGTTTCGGTCCTGATCTTTTTTTGTGTAGAGCCTTGTAGCGCTCAATGGAGAACATTATGAACAGCCAACCCCTGCGCGTCGGCATCGGTGGCCCGGTCGGTTCCGGCAAAACGGCCCTGACCCTGGCCCTGTGCCTGGCCCTGCGCGACCGTTACAACCTGGCCGTGGTCACCAACGATATCTACACCCGTGAGGACGCCGACTTTCTGGTGCGCAATCAAGCCCTCGCGCCCGAGCGGATCATCGGCGTCGAAACGGGCGGCTGCCCACACACCGCCATTCGCGAAGATGCCTCGATCAATCTGGAAGCGGTGGACCAACTGAACCGGCGCTTTCCGGGACTGGACCTGATCATCGTCGAATCCGGTGGCGATAACCTGTCCGCGACCTTCAGCCCCGAGCTGTCGGACCTGACCCTCTACGTGATCGACGTCTCGGCCGGCGACAAACTGCCACGCAAGGGCGGTCCCGGTATCTGCAAGTCGGATTTGCTGGTGATCAACAAGGTCGACCTGGCCCCGCTGGTGGGCGCATCGCTGGAAATAATGGACCGAGACACGAAGAAGATGCGCGGTGAAAAACCCTTCGTCTTCAGCAATCAGAAAACAGGTCTGGGTCTCGAACAAATCATTGCCTTCATCGAGCGCCAGGGCCTGCTGACTCAGACGGCGTGATTTGCCGCGAATAAGCTCGCCCCCACAGATCGCATTTTTGTGGGATCGAATTTATTCGCCAATGGGTCAACACGGTGTACCTGATACACCGTTGCGTTACCATGTCGCGCAAACGCCCTAGCCGTGACGCCAGCCGATGCCCGATGCTTCCAGCTCTGCCTCCAAGCCTGAATTGACCCCTGTATTCGCTGCTGTGCAGCTACATTTTCAGCAGGTAATCGTGCCGCTCTGGCTAGGTTCTGGCTGGAATGCGGCGCTGGCGCTGCCGTATGAGGCCGTGGACGCCGATCATCAGCCGTTGCCTCCCAAGCGCTACCGCGCCATGGCGTGTGCGCGGCAGTTGTACCTGTTCTCCAGCCTGATCGATCAGCCCTCGACGCCGGATGCACGCGTCCATGCCGCAGCCCTGTTCCGCTCTTTGCAGCAGCATTTCCATGATGCCGAGTACGGTGGCTGGTTTTACAGCATCGATCCGCAAGGTGGGCCTCTGGATCGGCGCAAAGACCTGTACACCCATGCGTTCATCATTTTCGCCTGCGCTCATTACTGGGCCAAGGTGCGCGATCCATTGGTCGAGTCGGTACTCAATGCGGCCCTGAACGTGGTCGCCGAGCGCTTCACCAATGGCGACGGGCTTTACGAAGCCTGTCTCGATCAGGATTGGTCGTTCCTCGACAGTGGTCCGCTACAGAATCCATTGATGCATCTGGCCGAGGCCTTCCTCGCCACCGTGTCCGTGCGCGAGGACCTGCCCACTCAAGCAGCATTGGCCGCATTGGTCGCCGCGATGCAGGCGCAATTCATCGACCCGGCGCACGGCGTGTTGCTGGAAAAACCGCTGGGGGCTGTGGATAACTGGTTCGAGCCGGGGCATCAGTTCGAATGGTTCTTCTTGCTTGAGTCCTCGCCACTGCTGCGTGGCAGTCCCCTGCACGCATCGCTGAGCCGAGCGTTCGCGTTTGCCGAGCGACACGGCGTCGATCCGCAAACAGGCGCAGTCAAGGCAATGCTGGACGTGAACGGCGCGGTGCGCGATGGCACCCAGCGAATCTGGGCGCAGGCCGAATACCTGCGGGCATTGACCCTACGGCCTGACAGCGATGCGTTGCTGGCGCGCCAACTGGTGGCCCTGCAACAACGCTTTCTGCACCCGGCAGGCTGGCATGAATGCCTGGACGCCGACGGCAAGGTCAGCCGCAACGATATGCCGTCGACCACGCCTTATCATTTGGCGACCTGCTATGCAGGACTGGTTGAGTATTTCGACATCTGATAAATCGCCTTCGCGAATGAATTCGCTTCCACAGAAGATCGTATACCCCTGTGTGCCAATTTATTCGCGAAGAAGCCCCCGCCGTCTCCCTGACTCAGCCCCGGCTGCGATCAATCGAAAAACCAGCCCACGTCTGGCTCACCGGCATCAACTCAAGGCTGTTGATGTTGATGTGCGCAGGGGTGTTCAGCACCCAGAAAATGGTCTCGGCGATGTCCTGTGGCTGGATCGGCTCGGCGCCCGCGTACGTGGCGTCATAACGTTCCTTGTCACCGGCAAAACGCACCAGCGAGAACTCGCTTTCGCACAGACCCGGCTCAATGTTGGTCACACGTACGCCAGTGCCTACCAGGTCGCAGCGCAGGTTCAACGAAAACTGTTTGACGAACGCTTTGGACGCGCCATACACGTGGCTGCCCGGGTACGGATAATTGCCCGCGATGGAACCCAGGTTGATGATCCCGGCCCCACGCCCGTGAGCGATCAACCGTGGCAGCAACAAACGGGTGCTGTACAGCAGGCCCTTGATGTTGGTGTCGACCATGGTGTCCCAGTCATCCAGATCACATTTCGGCGCAGGGTCCACGCCCAGTGCCAGACCGGCGTTATTGATCAGTGCGCGCAGGGTCGCGAACTCAGCCGGCAGGCCCTCGATGGCACTCTCCATGGCCTTGCGGTCGCGTACGTCCAGCACCAGGCCATGGACCTTGGTCTGCTTGGACAACTCGGCGCACAGCGCGTTGAGGCGCTCCTCACGACGGCCCGTCAGCACCAGCGACCAGCCAGCGTCGGCAAATCGACGGGCGCACGCTTCGCCAAAGCCGGAAGTTGCACCGGTAATGAACACAGTGGAAGTCATGTCTTTCTCCTGATTTGGCTTGAACGTAGCGCAGCCATGATGACGGGTAAGGGAAACAGGTCAGCAGAATGCCCGCCCAAGCGGGTTTCCAGCAACCCTTTGGGGATAAATCAGCCTCCTGCGCTGGCTGCGACTGTACAAAAAACACTCTATCGAGGCAAAGCCACGTTCCATATGGGCTGCACTGGGTTTTACCCACCTTATCCACAGTCAGACCCACAGTCTTTGGGGGCAAGTGCACATTAGCTCAGACCCGCCAATGCAGGGCCTGCGTGCAGATTTCGGACGTTTTTCACTTGACCCCGGGGTCCGCGCATGTAGCAGGCACAAATCAGCCTGCCAGACCAAAACTGCCGGTGAAGGCCCCATGCCAGTAACTACGGCCCTTAGCCGAACCTTTCCAGTGCTTGCCCACAGACTTATCCACAGGCTGCGCCGATAAATTAACTGTACGAATAACCAGCTATAAAACCGTTGACAGAACGCACCAGAGCTCGCGTAAAAACCACTGATCAAAAAATAACCAAACTTCTACAGGCCACGTATAACAAGGGCTCCAGCCAGCTACTCCCATGTTACCCACAGCCGCTTCCACAGCAATCTTGGACAAGTCAAAAGCGTGACAAAACAACTATTTGCAGCGGCTTTATGTCGCGCTTCCAGAGCTTGTGAAAATTGTTTTCCACAATTTGAAAAAAGCGCGCCCCGAGTGAATTTCACCCGGGGCGCGCTTGGTATTTACAGCCTGTTTGAGTGCGGGTCAGTGACCGCCGAGATACGCGTTCCTGACCTCATCGTTGACCAACAACTCCTGCCCGGTACCTGTCAGGCGGATCTCGCCGTTAACCATCACGTAGGCGCGATCAGAGAGCTTCAGCGCGTGGTTGGCGTTCTGTTCCACCAGGAAGATCGTCATCCCGCTGGAGGCCAGCTCACGCAAGGTCTGGAAGATCTGCTTGACCACGATCGGCGCCAGCCCCAGCGACGGCTCATCGAGCAGCAGCAGTTTGGGTCGGCTCATCAGTGCACGAGCGATGGCGAGCATTTGCTGCTCACCACCGGACATGGTCATGGCGCGCTGATTGCGGCGCTCCTTGAGCCGTGGGAACAGGTCGAACATGTGCTGCATGTCTTCCGTGGCGAACTTGTCGCCAATCGGAATGGTGCCCATCAGCAGGTTTTCCTCGACTGACATGTCGGGGAACACCCGCCGCCCTTCTGGCGACTGCGCTATGCCATTGGAGGCAATGTAGTGCGAAGACTTCTGCGTGATGTCGACGCCGCGATAAATGATCTGCCCATTGGCGGCGCGTGGCTGGCCGAAAATCGACATCAACAGGGTCGACTTGCCGGCCCCGTTGGAGCCGATCAGGCTGACGGTTTCACCTTCGTTGATGTGCAACGACACTTTTTTCAGGGCCTGGATCGGCCCGTAAAACACATCGATCTCTTTCAGTTCGAGGATCGGTTCGCTCATACCAACTCCTCTTCATCAGCGCCCAGGTACGCGGCAATCACTTTCGGGTCGTGGCGGATCTGATCGGGGCCTCCTTCGGCGATCACGTTGCCGTGGTCGAGGACCACGATGTAATCGGAAATACTCATGACCATGCCCATGTCGTGTTCGATCAACACCACTGTCAGGTCGTGTTCGTCGCGCAGCAACCGAATCATTTTGCTCAGGGCTTCGGTTTCCTGTGGGTTGAGGCCCGCAGCCGGTTCGTCCAGGCAAATGATCTGCGGCCGTGTGCACATGGCCCGAGCGATTTCCAGACGCCGTTGCTGGCCGTAGGACAGTTCGCCCGCCAAGCGGTTGGCGCAGTCCACCAGGTCGACCACTTCCAGCCAGTAAAAGGCATGGTCCAGGGCATCGCTTTCAGCTTTGCGATAGCCCTTGGTGTTGAGAATCCCGGCCACCATGCTGCGGTTGACCCACATGTGCTGAGCCACCAGCAGGTTTTCCAGTACCGACATTTCCTTGAACAAGCGAATGTTCTGGAAGGTGCGTGCGAGACCGGCACGATTCACCAGGTGCGTGCCACCGAACATTTTGTAGAACAGACGGCTGGCGAAGGCTTTTGGCGCGACGAAATCAGTGACGCGAAAGGACTCACCCAGCAACTGGATGATGTTGGTACGAGTGCCGCGGGCATTCAGCTCGATCCGCCCGCCCGAGGCTTTGTAAAAGCCGGTCAGGCAGTTGAACACCGTGGTCTTGCCGGCACCGTTAGGCCCGATCAAGGCAAAAATCGAGTTGCGCTTGACCTTCAGGCTGACGTCGCTGAGCGCCTTGATCCCACCGAAGTGCATCATCAGGTTCTCTACCGAAAGAATGACTTCATCGCTCATGGCGCCACTCCTTTACGCGGGGTAATACCGGTCCGGCTGATACGGATCAAGCCACGCGGTCTCCAGATCATCATCAACACCATCAGGATGCCGAACAGCAACACACGGTATTCCGAGAAGCTGCGCAGCAGTTCCGGGGCGACGGTCAGAACGAACGCCGCAATCACCACACCGATGGTCGAGCCCATGCCCCCCAGCACCACGATGGCGAGGATCAGCGCCGACTCGAAGAAGGAGAACGACGTCGGGTTGACGAACCCCTGATAGCTGGCGAAAAACACACCCGCCAAACCGGCAGTGGACGCACCGATAGTGAACGCAGAGAGCTTCACCAGAACATGGTTCAGGCCCATGGAGCGGCAGGCGATTTCATCTTCACGCAAGGCTTCCCAGGCACGACCGACCGGCATGCGAGTCAGGCGATGCTTGACGTAGAGCACCAGCAGGACCACCAGGAACAGCACGGTGTAAATGAACAGGAATTTCAGGTTCGGGTTGTATTCGGTCCCGAAGAACTGGTGGAAGGGTATCCCCCCATCCTTGGCCACACGCCCGAACTCCAGGCCGAGAAAGGTCGGCGATGGCACCGGCATGCCGTTCGGTCCGCCGGTAAAGGACAGCCAGTTGGTCAACACCAGACGAATGATTTCCCCGAAGCCCAAGGTCACGATGGCGAGGTAGTCACCGTGCATTCGTAACACCGGGAAGCCAAGTATGCATCCGGCCAGCGCCGCCGTGAGAGCCGCCAGCGGCAGGACCGTCCAGAACCCCAGCCCAAGGTAGTGATACCCCAGCGCCAGGCCATAGGCACCAATGGCATAGAACGCCACATAACCCAGGTCGAGCAGACCGGCCAGACCGACCACGATATTGAGGCCAAGGCCCAGCAATACGTAGATCAGGCCGAGAATCACCACTGTCAGCAGGTACTTGTTGGCGAAGATCGGGAAGATGATGGCAATCACGATCAGCAGCGGAATGACCCAGTACAGCTTTGACTTGTGGTCAGGTGCCCGGACATGCACGCCGGAGCCGGTGACTTCAAACCCTTGCAGCACTTTCAGGCCCTGCGCGGTTTGCAGAAACAGGCTCAAGAGAAAACGCCCGACCATGACAATCCCGACCATCCACGCCACGCGGGTGGGTTGCAGGTTGTAGCTATAGCCATCGAGCACCACGCCGACAACCGGGCCGAACACAATCAAGGAGATCAGCCCGGCCAGAATGGCGTCAACCAGGCTTTTCTTGATATCGATAGGTTTATTATTGGCTGCAGACATACTTACACCTTCGCCACGAGTGGGCGACCCAACAGGCCTTGAGGACGGAAAATCAGGATCAGTACCAGCAGCGAGAAGCTGAAGACGTCCTTATAGTCAGAGTTGATCAGTCCGGAAAACAGCGACTCGGAGATACCCAGGATAATCCCGCCGAGCATGGCCCCAGGCAGCGAACCAATCCCGCCCAACACCGCAGCGGTGAACGCTTTGATACCGATCACGAAGCCTGCGTAGAAGTCGAAGGTGCCGTAGTT
The DNA here is from genome assembly GCF_900095225.1 of Pseudomonas sp. UMAB-08. GTDB lineage: Bacteria > Pseudomonadota > Gammaproteobacteria > Pseudomonadales > Pseudomonadaceae > Aquipseudomonas. The sequence goes on along the minus strand of NZ_LT607420.1, from coordinate 139,087 downwards.
CAGGGTGATCAGGACACCGGCCAGTGCCGCCATGGCCGCGCCGATGATGAACACGTAGGAAATGACCCGGTCCGTATTGATCCCGAGGATCGAAGCCATTTTGCGGTCTTGTTGGGTCGCGCGACACATGCGGCCCAGCTTGGTGTACTTGATGATGTAGGTCAGCAGGGCCATCCCGGCAAACGCTGCAACCAGAATGAAGATTTTGGTGTAGGTGATCTGGACGAAACCTGTCCCGATATCCAGTTTCAACGCCCCGGCCAGCAACGTCGGCACACCTTGTTGCCGTGAACCCTGGCTGATCTGCGCATAGTTCTGCAGGATCAGTGAAACGCCGATGGCACTGATCAGCGGCGCCAGTCGGGTGGAGTTACGCAGCGGTTTGTAAGCGATACGCTCGATGACCCAGCCATACACACCCGTCACGAAGACGGTGAACAGCAACGTCCCGAAGATCAACAACGGAAAGGATTGAATACCGAAGGAGGACAGCAGAGCCAGGCTGATCGCCGCGAGGTACGCAGAGATCATATACACCTCGCCGTGGGCGAAGTTGATCATGCCGATGATGCCGTAGACCATTGTGTAGCCGATGGCAATCAGGCCGTAGACCGACCCGAGGGTCAGGCCATTGATAATTTGCTGCAGGAAAATACCGTCCATCATGCACTCTCACACGCTTGAGAGGCCACGTTGAACCCGGTTTCGATGAGCCCTTGTGAGGCGCATCTGGCCGGGTTCATGTGGCTCCAGAAGAAATTAGAACCCATTACCAAAGCCGAGCCTGCGTCTGACGACTTATGTCGGGAGGCGCAGGCTCGGCGATGCGTTTATCTCACTTCTGTTTTTCCAGCTGATGGTATTTGCCTTGTGCATCCCACTGGTAAACCACGTAGTCGGAGACTTTCAAGTCGCCTTTGCCGTCCCAGTTTTTCTTGCCCATTACGGTTGGCACCGTATTGGCTTTGAGCCATTCGGCGGCAGCCTCGCCTTTGTTGGACTTGGCACCATTGAACGCGGCAGCCAAGGCCTGCACAGACGCGTAGGCATACAGGGTGTAGCCTTCAGGCTCGTAACCGGAGGAGCGGAACTTCTCAACCACAGCCTTGCTGTCTGGCAGCATGCGAGGGTCGGCACCGAAGGTCATGTACACGCCATCGACGTACTGAGCACCACCGGCAGTGGTCACCAGTTCGTCTGTCACGATGCCGTCATCGGACATGAACTTGACGTCTTTGAGGCCTTGTTCACGCAGTTGACGGACCAGTGGGCCGGCTTCCGGGTGCAGGCCACCGAAGTAAACGACATCGGCTTTTTCTGAACGGATCTTGGTGACCAGAGCGCTGAAGTCTTTCTCGCCGCGGGTCAGGCCTTCTTCAATAACCGGTTTAACACCACGCGCGGTCAACTGCTTCGACGTGGCGTCAGCCAGACCCTTGCCGTAAGTGTCTTTGTCGTTGATCACAGCAACGCGTTTGCCTTTGAGCACATCGACGATGTAATCACCGGCAACGATGCCCTGCTGATCATCACGCCCACACATACGGAACATGGCTTTCAAGCCACGCTCGGTGACGACAGGGTTGGTGGAACCCGGGGTCATCACGATGATGCCTGCATCGGCATACACTTCTGAAGCAGGAATCGTCGACGATGAGCAGAAGTGCCCGACCACGCCCACCACTTTGTCCTGATCGGTCAGACGGTTGGCTACAGCGACCGCCTGTTTCGGTTCGCAGGCGTCATCGCCTTTGACCAATACGATTTTCTCGCCGTTTACACCACCGCTGGCATTGATCGCGTCCGCTGCAGCCTGGGCGCCTCTCATGTACTGCTCGCCGAAGGACGCGTTCGCACCAGTCATCGGACCTGCCACGCCAATTTTGACATCTGCCTGAACAAACGAAGAAACACCCAATGCAGTAGCAACTGCGAGTGCCAGAAAACCTTTCCTGTAAAACGTCTGCGACATGTGATGGTGCTCCTGAGGTGTTTTAGTTAGCACAGCAACTTCAGCGGAAGCTTTGATTCAGCTACAAGCGCAGAGCAAGTGGCGTGCCATAGGTTTTTTATTCTGAAAAAAGTCGTTGTTTTGTTGTTATTCGACCGTTTTGTGCCCTTTTTCATTGGGCGTGCAACCGTCTAAACCGGAACAGGTACAACCCTCCTTATATAAAAGAGCAACCCTCCCCCTTAAAACTTGCAACCCACGCAGACGACCCCGTGCAACCCAGCTGTAACAGTGCGCGTAACCGAAGTGCACATCCGCGGTGCGCGACCGCTACGGGACGCACCATTAGAGGTTAGTTGGTGCGCGAAAAAGCGCCGCCCGTTGCCAGAAAATTCTCCTCAAATCACGATTCGCAGGCACTGGCCCGCGTGATACAGGGAAAAACCCGCCTCATAAAGGCAGCTGCGCAGCCCCACACCGGACAACGGCAGCATCGGCGCAAACGGAATCGGCAACGCCTTGGTATTGCCATGGCACAGGTAATCGGCAAACGCCTTGCCCACGACGCTGCCCGTGGTGTTGCCTCGACCGTTATAACCGGTGACGGCCACCAACCCCGGTGCAGGCTCAAAGAGCCGCAGCAGGTGGTCAGGAGTGAACGCGATACAGCCCGTCCAGGTGAATTCCCAGTCCACCGGTTTGAGGTAGGGGAAGTAATGCTGCTGGACGCGGTCTGCCCACGCCTTGAGGAACCAGGCCGGCTTCTGATTGCCGTTGCCCAAGCTGCCTAATAAAAGACGACCGTCAGCGTCGCGACGAATGCTGCTGAGCACCTGGCGCGTGTCCCAGGAACCCTGCCCACCCGGCAAAATCCGCTGTGCAGCCTCTTCGGTCAGTGGTGCAGAGGCGACCTGATAGTAATAACCGGGGAAAAAGTTGCGGCGCAGCTCCGTCCACTCGCCTTCGGTGTACGCATTGGAAGCAATCACCACTTTCTCGGCCAGCACGGCACCATGCTCGGTGATGACGCACCAACGCTCGCCCTGGCGTTCCAGGCGGGTGACCGGGGAGTGATCGAATAATTGACCGCCGAGGCTGCCCACGGCTTTTGCGAGCCCGCTGGTGAACGCCATCGGGTTGAATGTGCCGGCACGCCGATCCAGCAGTGCTGCGGATATTTTCTGAGTGCCGGTAGCGTCCTGGCACGCCTTGCCGGTGAGTAACTCGACCGGCGCGCCCCGACGTTTCCATTGTTCTTCGCGACTGCGCAGATCGGCTTCGCCACGGGCGTTGTGCGCCATGTGCAGCGTACCTTCGCGACGCAACTGGCAATCGATGTTGTATTTGTCGACCAGGCTGAACACCAGAGACGGCGCAGCACCTAGCATCTGATTCAACTGACTGCCGACGTTCTTGCCGAACCCGGCTTCGATCTCGTCCGGCGGAATCCACAGCCCGGCATTGACCAGCCCGACATTGCGCCCAGAGCCCCCGTGCCCCGTGCGATGGGCCTCAAGCACGGCGACCCGCTTGCCTTGCTCCAACAAATGAATCGCTGCCGACAACCCGGTGATGCCCGCGCCAATCACGCACACATCGACCGTCAATTCGCCCTTGAGCGCCTTGGCCTCAGGCCGTTGCGGTGTCAGCTTTTCCCACAGACATTCTTCGCGTAGCGCCATCGCAAAAACCCCTGAAATACTGCGCAAAATCTTGTGTTGCTGATCCATCGCTTCGCGAACAAGTTCGCTCCTACAGGATTTACGCAGAACCTGTAGGCGCGGGCTTGCCCGCGATGAGGGACTATCAGTCGAACGTAATACCCTGCGCCAGCGGCAACTCAAGGGAGTAGTTCACCGTCGCCGTCTGACGACGCATGTAACCGCGCCATGAATCCGAGCCCGACTCACGACCGCCACCGGTTTCTTTTTCACCGCCGAAAGCGCCGCCGATTTCCGCACCGCTTGGGCCGATGTTGACGTTGGCGATCCCGCAGTCGCTGCCCAATGCAGAAATAAACTGCTCGGCTTCGCGCACGTCCGTGGTGAAAATGCACGACGACAGGCCTTGCGGCACGGCGTTGTTCAGGCGCACGGCTTCAGCAAAATCGTCGTAACCGACCACGTACAAAATCGGGGCGAAAGTTTCGGTGCACACCACGTCACTTTGCTCTGGCATTTCGACGATGGCCGGGGACACGTAGTAGGCATCAGGGAACTGCTCAGCCAACTGGCGCTCGCCGCCGAATACTCGACCGCCTTCGCTCAGGGCCTGCTCAAGGGCGTCCCGCATATTTTCGTAGCTGTTTTTGTCGATCAACGGACCGACCAGATTGCCTTCCAGCGGATGACCGATGCGCACTTTGGCGTAGGCGGTTTTCAGACGGCTGACGATTTCGTCCTTGACCGATTCGTGAGCAATCAAGCGACGCAAACTGGTGCAGCGCTGACCGGCCGTACCGACGGCGCTGAACAGAATTGCGCGTACCGCCAGATCAAGGTCGGCGCTTGGGCCGAGGATCATTGCGTTGTTGCCGCCCAACTCAAGAATGCTGCGGGCAAAGCGTGCTGCGATTTTCGGCGCGACTTCGCGGCCCATACGCGTACTGCCAGTGGCACTGATCAGCGCAACACGCGGGTCGTCGACCAGCGCTTCGCCGGCTTCACGCCCACCGATGACCACCTGGCTCAGGTAAGCAGGCGCATCAGGGAAATGTTTGAGCACGCCTTCGAACAACGACTGGCAGGCCAGTGCGGTCAGCGGGGTTTTCTCCGACGGTTTCCAGATCACGGCATTGCCGCAGACCAGCGCCAGTGCCGTGTTCCAGGCCCAGACCGCGACAGGGAAGTTGAACGCACTGATCACGCCGACGACGCCCAGCGGGTGCCAGGTTTCGCGCATATGGTGACCAGGGCGCTCGGAAGCGATGGTCAAACCGTACAACTGGCGCGACAGGCCGACGGCGAAATCACAGATATCGATCATTTCCTGCACTTCACCCAGACCTTCCTGAGTGATCTTGCCGGCTTCCCACGACACCAGCGCACCCAGCTCGGCCTTGTGCTTGCGCAGGGCCTCACCGAACAGACGAATCAGCTCACCACGGCGAGGCGCCGGGACCTTGCGCCAGGCGTCGAACGCATGTTCGGCACGGGTGACGTGCTGCTCGACTTCCGCTCGCCCTTCCCAATGCACGGAAGCGATACGGCTGCCATCGACAGGCGTGTGCACGGCCTGATCGCCTTTCTGGTACAGGGCGGGATCGACACCGAGGCGGTTGAGCAAGTCGGTAAGCATGTTGTCTCCTTGATTCTTGAAATGAAAAACGGAAATCGAAAGATGGGTGAAGCGTCAGGCTCTACTAATAGCTGGCCTGAGACGTGCGAACAAACGACCATTAGGCGAGATATCATTCCGTTTATTCATGCTGCCCTCCCATCTGCACATGGCAGCCTCGAAAAACATAAGGCCTGAGCATGCTCAACAAACGTTATCTGCCATCAATCACCGCGTTGCAATGCTTTGAGGCAGTGACCCGGCACTTGAGTTTTACCCGCGCGGCCGAAGAGTTGAACCTGACGCAAAGCGCCGTCAGCAAACAAGTCGCCCAGCTTGAAGAACTGGTGCAACACTTGCTGTTTCGCCGCGTGCGCCGACGCCTGCAATTGACTCCGGCTGGCGCGCTGTACCTGGGCGAAGTACGCAAAATCCTCACGCAGGTGGAAATGTCGACCCACTACCTGCGGTCCTACGGTGGGGAAACCGAAGTCCTGCGCGTGTCCACGCCATCGACCTTCGGTGCCCGCTGGCTGGTGCCCCGGCTCAAAGGCTGGCGATTGCGCCATCCGCACATCCACCTGGACCTGATGGATGAACAGGAACCCGACGACCTGATTCAGGGCCGCTGTGACCTGGCGTTCTATTTCGGCCAAGGCGCCCGGCCGGGTGCCGAGTCGGTAAAATTGTTCAGCGAAGAACTTATTCCGGTCTGCGCGCCCGGCAGCCTGCCGGACAAACCGTTTACCGACCCGACCCAACTGAGCGAGCTGGTGCTGCTGCAAAGCGCCTCACGCCCGCAAGCCTGGCATGACTGGTTCGACAGCCAGGGTTACCACACCGAACACAGCTACCACGGCCCGCGCTTCGAGACGTTTTACATGTGCATACGCGCCGCACAGGTCGGGTGCGGGGTCGCGCTGCTCCCGCGGTTTCTGGTCGAAGAGGAGCTGGCGGACGGTAAGCTGGTGATCCCCTGGCCCCACGCGCTGCCCAGCCATGACGCCTATTACCTGGCCTACCCTGAGCACACGGCAGAAGTGCCGAAAATCCGCGATTTCGTGCGCTGGATGCTGGAACAGTTGGATAACCCGACAAGTTAGGGGCGACAATGCCGGCCCAGCAGCCCGCACGGACGTCAGCAGCGCCTTTACAGCGTTGCCCGAGCGTTGCGAGCCCAACCCCATCGGCTGCTCTGGAGAGCTGACAACATGAGTGAGAGCGCCTTCTCCGATCGCATCGTGCAGAACCTGCTCGACACCGACTTCTACAAGCTGACCATGATGCAAGCGGTGTTGCACAACTACCCAAACGTCGACGTGGAGTGGGAGTTTCGCTGCCGCAATGGCGAAGACCTGCGGCCTTATCTGGCCGAGATCCGTCATCAGATCGAGCTGCTCTGCGAGCTGTCCATGAGCGACGCTCAGCTGGGTTTTCTTGAGCGCATCAGCTTTATGAAGCCCGATTTTCTGCGCTTCCTCGGCTTGTTCCGCTTCAACATGCGCTATGTGCAGACCAGTATCGAGAACGGTGAGCTGTGCATCCGTCTGCACGGGCCGTGGCTGCACGTGATCATGTTCGAAGTGCCGCTGCTGGCGATTGTCAGCGAAGTGCGCAACCGTCATCGCCACCCCGGCACATTGCTTGTGCAGGCGCGTGATCAGCTGTATCGCAAATTCGACTGGCTATACGCCAACGCCACCGCCGATGAGTTGGCCGAACTGAAAGTGGCGGATTTCGGCACCCGTCGGCGCTTCTCCTACCGCGTGCAGGAGGAAGTCGTCACTGTGCTCAAGCACGACTTCCCCGGCCAGTTCGTCGGCACCAGCAACGTGCAACTGGCCCGCACGCTGGACCTGAAACCGCTCGGCACCATGGCCCACGAATGGATCATGGCCCACCAGCAACTCGGCCCGCGGCTGATCGACAGTCAAAGTGCCGCGCTCGATTGCTGGGTCCGTGAATACCGTGGCCTGCTAGGCATTGCCCTGACCGATTGCATCACCACCGACGCCTTCCTCAACGATTTCGATCTGTACTTCGCCAAACTGTTCGACGGGTTACGCCATGATTCCGGCGACCCGATCATGTGGGCCGAAAAATGCATTGATCATTACCAGAAGCTCGGCATCGACCCGATGAGCAAGACGCTGGTGTTCTCCGACGGTCTGAACCTGCCGAAGGCGCTGGATATATTCCGTGCGCTACGGGGTCGTATCAACGTCAGCTTCGGCATCGGTACCAATCTCACCGCCGACATCCCCGGTGTAGAGCCATTGAGCATTGTGCTTAAAATGACGGCTTGCGCGGGTCAGGCCGTGGCGAAAATTTCCGACGAACCCGGTAAGACGCAATGCAAGGACCCCAACTTTGTCGCCTACCTGCGGCATGTGTTCGAAGTGCCTGCGAGCCCGGTTTCCAACCCTTCCGTTTCTGCACAACCTGTTAAGGAGTGAATCATGCAAGCCGTACAGCTCCAGATCGCTGAACAGCTCAAGGTCCAGCCACCTTTCGCCGACCAGAATGCACTTGAAGCCGAGGTCGCCCGACGGGTCGCCTTTATCCAGCAATGCCTGCAGAACGCCAGGCTCAAGACCCTGGTACTGGGCATCAGTGGCGGCGTCGATTCGCTGACCGCCGGCTTGCTCGCGCAGCGCGCCGTCGAGCAGTTGCGTAAAAGCACCGGGGATGAAAGCTATCGATTCATCGCCGTCCGCCTGCCGTATCAGGTCCAGTTCGACGAGCACGAAGCCCAGGCATGTCTGGAGTTCATTGCGCCGGACGAGTCGCACACGGTCAATATCGGTCCGTCTGTGCAAGCGCTGGCAGCGCAGATCAAGGCGTTCGAAGGCCAACACGCCAGTGCGGTGGATTTTGTGATGGGCAACACCAAGGCGCGGATGCGCATGGTCGCGCAATACACCATCGCCGGCGCGCGTCAGGGGCTGGTGATCGGTACCGACCATGCGGCGGAAGCCGTGATGGGTTTTTTCACCAAGTTCGGCGACGGCGCCTGCGACCTGGCACCGCTCAGCGGGCTGGTGAAAAATCAGGTCCGGGCCATCGCCCGCAGTTTTGGCGCCCCGCAATCACTGGTGGAAAAAGTCCCCACCGCCGACCTTGAAGACCTGGTACCCGGCAAACCGGATGAAGCGTCCCACGGCGTGACCTATGCCGAGATCGATGCGTTCCTGCATGGCGAGCCGGTCCGCGAAGAAGCGTTCAACATCATCCGCGACACCTACGCAAAAACGCAGCACAAACGCGAACTGCCATTCGCGCCGTAAAACAACACAGATCCCACGCAGGAGCGGGCTTGCCCGCGATTGCGGTGTAACTGACGCACCGTATCAAGCTGACTCGCAGGCAAGCCCGCGCCTACAGAGGGATCGCGTTTCAACAATAGAAAACGGAATGAACCTGCCGTTTTTTTTCGCTTGTCCGGCTGGCTGATCAACGCTTTCATAGGCACCTCTCATTCAGCCAGAGCCGCTGCCCATGTCCTCGTTCCAAGGCCTTTTCTCTCTCGTCGCCTCCGTCGTCGGCCAACCCGCTGCGCAGTGGCTTGAATCCCACGTCGAAGTACCGGAAAGCCTGCACGCCTTCAGTTGGAGCGAGACCGCGCTGCACCGCGCGTGGCTGGCTGAAGCGCTGAACCTGTGCCTGCTTCACAAGCTGGTGGAGGCTGTGCCGGTGGGCCGCATGTATGTCGAGGAACAGGCCGGACAAGGCCGCAAAGTGCTGTTCGACCATGGCGCTATCAGGACGGTGGACTGGGTCGCAAACGGTGAACTGCCGCGGGGTCGCCTGGCGTTTGCCCGGCTACTCGAACCGCTGGGTTTTACCGATGTGCGCACGTATCCACTGACCAAACTGAACATGACCGGCTGGGGTTATCGTCAGCAGGATCTGCCGGAAGATATCGCCCAGTTCTTCGTCTCCGAGCTACACCCTGGTCGTTTCAGCCCAGCCTTTCAGGCAGCTGTAGGCCGCATAGTCGGCTCCAGCCGCGATCCGCTGAACGCCGAGCACTTGAGCATCCTCAACCGCCTGCAACTGACCCGCCACTGCACCTTGGCCGAAGCGTACCGCTTGCTGCCGGGGCTGTATGAAGCGTTCGGGCGCCAGCATGGCGTGGTGCAGCACGCGGATTATCAGCAAGTACTGAGCGAGAGCGCGGAAATGGCCTGGATCGCCACCGAAGGCAATAGCTTCAATCACCTGACCGACCGGGTCACCGACCTTGAGACCCTGGTGGCGGAACAGAACCGCAGAGAACGGCCAATGAAGGCCAGCATCGAGGTGTCTGCTTCGGGCAGGGTGATGCAGACCGCCTACAAAGCGTGCACCGTAAACCGCGCACTGGCGGACGCCAACGGGCAATTGCACGAGCATCAGGTGCCCGGCTCGTTTGTCGAATTTATCCAGCGCAAGCTCGACCCCATCGACGACAAGCTCGACCTCAACTTCGACAGCAGCAATGCGCAGGCCATCTTCAAGATGACCGAGTCGAGACCGACATGATCACCGTCAGCCAGCCAGTAGCCTGAACGCGTCCTGGAAGTGCAGTTCCTCGAGGCGCGATTCGCACCGACTTCAGCCTGAAGTTGATGACCCCGCCTCTCCCGCTTCACGGTTGATTCCATAACGCTTTATACGCAGGTAAAGGGTGCTTTTTGCGATGCCAAGTTCCTTCGCCACCTGCGTCAGGTTACCTCGACACCGCTCTATCGTTTTGGAAATGACCTGGCACTCTGTTTCCTTCAGGCTGCCAATGAGACTTTCGCTCTGCTGAACAGCCGTTTTCCGCACATAGGAAGGCAGGTCAGAAAGTCTCAATACTGTGCCCCCCATCAGTAACATACCCTCTACCACATTGCGCAGTTCCCGGACGTTACCCGGCCACGCATAGGCCATTAGATGCCCCAGCAGGTCGTCGTCCATGTGTGGAACTTGAACACCGTGTCGATGGGCTCGGCTTATCAGCAAATGTTCAACCAACCGAGGAATATCTTGCTTACGCTCGCGCAGTGGAGGAATCGTTACGCTGGTCACCGCGATCCGATAAAACAAGTCACTCCGAAACCGTTGATTGGCCACATCTTCGCGCAAATCACGGTGGGTTGCCGCGACCAGCCTAAAGTTTACTTTGCGTGGTTCTGTCTCGCCCAGCCGGTATATCTCCCCCTCTTCCAGCACCCGAAGAAGGTAACTTTGCAACTCCAGGGGCATTTCGCCGATTTCATCCAGAAACAATGTGCCCCCGTCTGCGGCTTCAATCTTGCCTTTCATGCCTCCACGGCGGGCCCCGGTGAACGCCCCGTCCGCATAACCGAACAATTCGCTGGAGAGCAGGTCCTTGGAAAGACTCCCACAGTTAATGGAGACAAACGGCCCGTTTTTGCCAACACCTGAATAGTGAATACCCTGCGCAAAAGCTTCCTTGCCAACCCCGGTTTCCCCGTGCAAAAGGACCGATACGTGAGAGTTGGCCAGTTGTCTGGCTTTTCGCAGAGACTCGACAAGCGCCGGGCTCTCTCCGATGATGCTGTCGAACCCTCTGCGCTTTTCACAGTCTTCGTTGCGAGCCAATGGGGTGATAGACGGTCGGACCAGTGCTCTACTCGGCACGCGTATCAACGTGCCTAAACGCACACCTTGCGCGCTGATTGACTGCAGCCAATCGGCAGATAACCACTGTGGTAAAACGCCCATTAAACGTCCGTAGTCGTCCAGGCACAATGACGGTAGACGGCAGTTATTGGCGACGTTGAAATCGATGCCTCGGGCCGTCAGCGCACCATAAGCCTGAGCATTGGCCTTGATCAGTAAACCATTGGCATCGAACAGCATGATCCCCTCACCCGCTTCTCTCCACAGATCGACAGAGGCGTCCAATAGCCGGTAGCGATTGGCGGCGTATTGCTTGGCTAATGCGGACTCGATCCGGTCAGCCGTGGTCACCGCCAGGGCAAGCGTGTGGCGGTTGTAAGTCTTCGACTCTCCCGAAACGTTCAGAACACCCAGAATCTGACCATCAGAAGGGTCACGGATGACGGTCGCCGAACAGGTCCACTGCTTGATGCCTTCGCAGAAATGCTCTGCCGCGTGAACCTGTATGGGGCCTTCCAGCAACAGTGCAGTGCCAATCGCATTGGTCCCGCAAACGTCTTCGCCCCAAGGGCTGCCAGGGAGCAGATGAATGTGCTCGGCGCTCCTGAGCGTATAGGGGTCACCGCCCGTCTCGATAATCATGCCGCTGCTGTCGGCTAAAACGATGACGGTGCCCGTCTGCGCAAGAAACTGGTTGGCCATCGCCATCGCTATTGCGCTGACGTCCAGAAGGCGTGCCTGCCCCCCACGGATCGCCGCGAGCTGAGCCTGGGTTACCGGTTCCGGCGCATGTCGAAGCGTTGGGTTGACGCGTTTGTCCAGGCAGCGCCTCCACGAGTCCCCCACCGGATAGCGCAATACCGAAGCAGGTGTTTCGACGCCGCTGAGGACGCCCTCCCACGCAGCCAGTATCTGACCGTCGTGTTCTGGTCGTGGATAGACGAAATCCAGGTGCGAAGCATTCATCAACACATCCTCTTTTCTTATTATGTATGTGCCCGCCTGGCAGCACAGCGAAGGGCTCAGCGCTCTATATAACGGCGAACGCCACTTTTAGGCCATGTCCCTACATTGCAGTTTGTCCTGACTGTACCTCTTCACCTGGGCGCCCGACCACCCTCCAAAGACGAAGAGGACGAATGGCGTTGGGCTGAACGTATTGAACATGGCTCAAGGACATCCCTGTTTATACGAATTGGGACCGAACGAAAGTCATCCACTCATCCGTCCGAGAATCAAACGCCCGACGCATAAAACAACCCGACACACATCGGACTTATAATTTAATCACTTAAAAATCAAACAGTTATAAATAATAAATTTACTGGCATGCCGCTTGCTATTTCTTATTCGGCAGCCCTAACAATCTGCCGTACACAGTGATGCGTCACACGCTCAAGAGCCTAAGCCGGTTACGGCAATACGGAAGACTGTGTTGTTCAAACACTGGTCAACTGATAACAAACAAAAGGACATAGACCCGTGACACTACAAATCAATATTGATAACGGTGGAACGCTCACCGATATCTGCATACTCACCGATAACGACGTCAAGAAAACCAAGGTACTCACCACGCCCTATGATTTAAGCAATTGCTTTTTTGAAGGGTTGAAAAAAGCGTCCGGCGTGCTCTATGGCGAACCCGATGTGCAGCGGTTACTTGAGGAAGTTGACCTGATCCGCTACTCGACAACGCAAGGCACTAACGCAATATGTGAACGAAAAGGCCCCAAGCTCGGGTTGATTACCAGCCTTAACAACCGTGAACTTTCAGACCAACTAAGGCAGCATGACGCCGACTTATATGACGCCTTGGTCGGGGTACGCGTCAGTTTGCTGGACACCGACTCCCTGGGCGTCGAACAGGCCGAGATGGAGATTGTAAAATCCATCAATGCGCTGACCGCGGCGGGTGCCAATCGCATCGTCGTCAGTTTTGCGGATAAAAACTTCGAAGCGCTGGAAAATATTTTCCGCAAAGTAGTACTCCGTAAATACCCTCGTCATCTGCTGGGGGCCGTCCCTACGTTGTATGGCAGCGACCTGAGTATGGATGCGGACCCGGTACGCCGCACCTGGACCGCCCTGATCAACTCCTTTCTTCATCCGGCAATGGAGCAGTTTCTGTTCAATGCAGAAAACCGCTTGCGTGCCTTCAACACCAAAAACCCGTTGTTGATTTTTCGCAACGACGGCGATGCGTCTCGCGTCGCCAAGACGGTGGCAGTGAAGACCTACAGCTCCGGTCCGCGCGGTGGTATGGAGGGGATGAAGTCTTTTGCCAAGCGCTATGGGATGAGCGACGTTGTCGCGATTGATGTCGGTGGCACGACGACGGACATCGGCCAGTGCATCAACGGCAACGTGGCTGAAGTGCGACGCGGTCGTGTCGAAGGTATCAGCGTTTCATTCCCCCTCAGTGAAATCACCAGCGCCGGGGCTGGTGGCAGTTCAGTGTTCAAGGTGGTCGACAAGAAAATCGTGATCGGCCCGGACAGCGTCGGCGCCGTGCCCGGACCGGCCGCCTTTGGTCGTGGCGGCACGCAAGCGACGATTACCGATGCCAGCCTGCTCTCCGGTTTGTTCGATCCAAAATCCTATTTTGGTGGCGGCATGCAGCTGGATCTGGACCGCGCGGCAACCGCCATCGCCATCCATATCGCGACCCCCTTGGGGCTGGAACCCGATGACGCACTGAGCGCGATGGAAACCGCGTATGAAACCAAAATCGCTCAGGAAGTCCTCCGCGTTACACAGGTCAGTAACGAGACGGTGCTGCTGGCTTTTGGCGGCGCAGGCCCACTGAATGCCTGCGGTGTGGCTGAAAAAGCGGGAATCAGTCGTGTCGCGGTTCCCTGCATGGCGGCGGTGTTCAGTGCTTTTGGCATTGGCACTTGCGATATATCGCACCGCTACAGCGCTGTGCTGGACGCCGATCAACGCACCCAGGCGGGTGTCGATGCCGCACTGGCAGAGCTCAGTATCAAAGCCGGGCGTGACATGTTTGCCGAAGGCTTTCAACCGGGCGATTACGACATCGAATCACGCCTGTTCGTCACCGATGCCAAGGGCAAAGAACTCGTTCATCCCTTGGACAAGACGTCGAACGTACGCCTTGCATTCGAGGGCGCACACAGCGCCGAACTGGAAGTCACGGCGATCAAGCGCCTGCGTAAGGACGCTCATCAAGCCGCTCAGTTCACGCCGCTCAACGCCGCCACAAGCAGCGTTACCCGCCATGTACTCACGCGCGACCAAGGCCGTATCGATGTCCCGGTTTATCGACTGGCGGATTTGAAGGCTGGCGATTATGCCCAGGGGCCGGCGATTCTCGAAGAGGACTTCTTCACCTGCAAGGTGCTCGACGGTTGGACGTTTGCCATCAGCGACCACCAAGACATCTTATTGAACAGGAAGGCATGACCATGAAAGTACAGATGACTGAATACCTGCGTCTGGACCTGGACGCCGAGCTATGGGAATGCCGTGTTTGCGACCACATCATCGGCACCGCTCACACCGGATACAAGGAGGGCATGCTGGTGTATGACCGCGATCCAAGGGACATCCATCCGCCCATCCTCGCGCCGGAAAAATACCGCTACACCTTCAGCCCGGACCCGGAGTGGGTGCGCATCCTGGAGTATTACTGCCCGAAATGTGGCACCCAGGTTGAAACCGAATACGTCCCGCCTGGCCACCCTCCCCTGCATGACATGCAGCCTGATCTACCGGCCTTGCGCGCGCAGTGGGCGGGCCGTACCGAAGTCACCGAGGTTGCAGCTGGACCTGCTGTAACCCTCAGCTCAGACGACCACAAACACTAAACAATTCACTTCCACTCACTACAAGAACAAGGGAAATGATATGAGACGCGTTTCTGTCGATATCGGTGGAACATTCACGGATTGCTTCGTGGTCTGGGATGGCAAATACATCGAAACCAAGGCTCTGACAACCCATCACAACCTGGCACTGGGCTTCAATCAGGCGCTGGGTAAAGGCTGCAAGATATTGGACCTGGAGTTGGCCGACGTCCTCTCCAGCGTGGACTCGGTTCGCTATGCGACCACACTGGGCACCAACGCATTGATCGAGCACAAGGGGCCCAAGATCGGCATGCTGGTCACCTGTGGCTACGAGGCAACCGTCCCTCTGAGCCGTGGTCGCGGGTACGGCGAAGGCCTGGATATCCTGGGCCAGACCGACATACCCAACGCCAGCCGACCGAACCCGCTGGTGCTTCCCAGCATGATTCGAGGCGTGCGCGAGCGTCTGGATTTCGAGGGCAACCTCGTCATGGCCCTTGATGAAGACAACGTTCGTTTGCAGATTCGCGAACTGGTGAATCGCGGCGCCCAGATCATTGTCGTCTCGCTGATCAATTCTGTGGTCAACCCGGAACACGAGCAACGCATCGAAGAGATCTTGCAGGAGGAATATCCCTCTCACCTGCTGGGCGCTATTCCCATCATCCTGTCGCACCAGGTATCGGGCCGTAAGGGCGAATATGTACGTTCTGCATCGGCGGTCATCGACGGGTATCTTCACTCCACCATGTACCACGCGCTGTCGACGCTGGAACAGAATCTGCGCACACACCATTACGAACAGCCAATGCTGGTTATTCATAACTCAGGCGGCATGGCCCAGCTCAACTCCACCGATGCACTGCAAACCATTCACTCCGGCCCTGTATCGGGCATCGCTGCCTCCGAGCATCTGGCCATGCAGGCCGATCTCGGAAACGTTGTCGCCACCGACATGGGAGGCACCAGCTATGACATCGGCATCGTGGTAGAAGGCGGCGTCAAACACTATGACTTCAACCCGGTCATCGACCGCTGGATGGTGTCCGTGCCGATGGTGCACCTGGTGACGCTCGGGGCGGGCGGCGGTTCAGTGGCCAGCTATGACCGCATGTACAACACGGTCAAATGCGGGCCCGAGTCAGCCGGTTCAGACCCAGGCCCTGCCTGTTACGATCGTGGCGGCTTGAAGCCCACGGTGACCGATGCCGACTTGGTGCTGGGCTACCTCAACGCAGAGAACTATGCAGGAGGCTCCATCCCCCTGAATACGCGCCGCGCCGTCACCGCGATCGAAGACGCCATCTGTGAAGAGTTGGAGTGCGAAGTGATCGAGGCAGCGTTGCTCATCCGCGAGAAAGTGGATGACAACATGGCCAACGGTCTATTCACCGAGTTACGCGCCCGAGGTTACGACCCGAAAGATTTCACCATGTTGGCCTATGGGGGCAACGGGCCGCTGCACTGCTGCAGCATCGCGCAGAACCTTAACATCGACAAAATTCTCGCGCCGCCTTTCAGTTCGGTGTTCTCGGCCGTGGGCGCGGGCAATATTCACCAACTGCACATCCACGAAAAATCGCTGTACATGGTGCTGTACGACTCCAATTCCCGTCACCTGTTCAACGACTACGACCGCTTCAACGATATCGTGTCCGAACTCAAAGAGAGAGGCACTCAGGACCTGCTGCGCCAAGGCATTGCCCGCCAGGACATCCGTCATAACCTGGAACTGGACATGCGCTACGGCAACCAGCTAGTCCAGACAACGGCGGTCATTCCTCAGCACACCGTCCATGGCCCCGCCGATATCCTGGCGTTGATAGAACAGTTTGCCAGCGACTATGGCAGCCGTTTCGGGGAAGGATCACAGGCCCCGGAAGCCGGCATACGCATCAACACTATTCGCGTGGCCGCGTTTGTACACCATGAAACCGTGCAATTCGGCAACATCAAGCCCGTGCCTGTAGAGCAACGCAAAAAACCCCCTGCACCTTCCTCCACTCGCAAATGCTACTTCGCGGGCCACAAGGAGGCCTTCGACACCCCGGTATGGAATCGTTCAGACATTGATCCTGGGGTGCAAATACGTGGCCCGGCCATTGTGGCTTCTGAGGTCACCACCTTCCTGGTCAACCCGGGCTGGAACTTCGTCGCCGCACTGCAAAACGCCTCTTGGTTTCTTCGCGATCAACTCACGCATTGATGCATTGATCAGCTGAAACTTTATGAACTCGAGAAAGGATCTAGACATGAACGATCTTGCTATCAACGTCCCTAGCCTGACACCCAGTGCAGCAGATGCGGCGCTCATCAAGAAATTCCTTGAAGACACGACGCTATTCCTCGCCCCTGACCCGGAAATCATGAACAACCATGATTTGATGCCTCGCTCGGAACAAGAGGACATCAGCATCCGTAAAGACTGCGATGCCCACACCATCGCCAAGATTCGTGACCGACTCCAGTCCGGTTGTGATGAAGGCTACGAGATGGTCGAACAGATGGGTGCCGCCCCCGGTGCTAAATGGGGTGACGTCATCACCGGCGTCTACTCGGCATCCGGGGATCTGGCCATCGCCAGCGCCGGCGGTGTGCTGCTGTTTTCAGCGCTGGTACACCACCCCATCAAGTTCATTATCAAGAACTGGATCAACGAACCCACGGTGGGCGTACGCGAGGGCGATGGTTTTATTCACAACGATTCGCGCTATGGCAACGTGCATAACACCGACCAGAGCATGATTCTGCCGATCTTCCATGAAGGCAAGCTGGTGTGCTGGGTGGCCGCCACGGTTCATGAAGGGGAAAACGGTGCTATCGAACCCGGCGGCATGCCGTCCATGGCAGAAAGCCCGAGTGACGAAGGGCTGAAAATGAGCCCGTTCAAGGTAGTTGAAAACTACCAGATAAAACGCGACTTGCTGACCTTCCTGCAAAACTCGGTACGCGAACCCAAGCTCCAGTATGAGGACATGAAGGTCAAACTCTACGGTTGCCTGCGCATCAAGCAGCGTATCGAAGACGTGCTCAAGACTGACGGCCCGGATGCACTGATCGCGACCCTGCGCCTGACCATGGAAAACGTGCGCACCGAAGTCAAACGCCGCATCAGCGAATGGCCGGACATGACCGTGCGGACCTACATCATTCAAGACTCCACGTTGCGCGAAAACTGCATCGCTAAAATCAACTGCCAACTGACCAAGAAGGGCGACCGACTGATCTTCGACTTCCGGGGTTCGGCGCCGGAGTTTACCAACCGCCCCACCAACACGGTTCTGGCCGGGCTCAAGGGCATGCTCTCGCAATTGGTCATGTGCTACATATGGCCCGACCTGCCGCGTGGACAAGCGGCCTTTGCACCTATCGAGGTCATCACCGACCCCTACTCCATTCTCAACTCGTCTTACAACGCGCCCAACTCGCAGAGCCTGATGTCCATCTTCACCGGGTTCACAGCGGGCCAGCATGCCGTCGCCAAATTCCTCTATAGCTGCCCGGAGAAGTACACCAAGGTCCATGCCCCGAGCTTCAACATGATCAACACCTTTATCTGGGGTGGCGTCAGCCAACATGGCGAAACACTCGGCAACCTGTGTGCCGATCTCAATGGCATGGGCGGCGGAGCACGCGTGGACATGGATGGCGAGCCAGGCTTGCAACCTATCTTTGCCACGATGGCCGACGTCGGCGAGCAAGAGCTCAACGAAGAGGACGTGCCGTTCCTGCAACTGGTCTCCAAGAAAATGACCCGCGATGCCATCGCGCCGGGCAAATACCGTGGTGGCCAGGGCTATACCATGATCGTGGCCACCAAGGACAGTGAAGAGTGGGGCTTCATGACCACCGCCCAGGGCGCCAAGGTTCCGCCGCTCCAAGGACTCTTCGGCGGGTATGCCTGCGGCACCTATCCGCTCTCCAAAGTCAAAGGCGTGGACGTTTACGATGTTCTGCTCAATGAGCCGGAAAAGTTCAAGCACTCCATCGAGGAAATCATGAACGAGCAATCCTTCGAGGGGGCCGATTACACCACGCACCACATGGGCATGGGCTTTGAAATATCCAACCGGGGCGAACTGTTCATGATTGCCCAAGGGGCTGGCGCAGGCTACGGCGACCTGCTGGAACGGGACCCCGCATTGATCGTTAAAGACCTGGAAGAAGACCTGATCTCACATGGCGTGGCCGAACGTTTGTACAAGGTCAAGATTGCGCCCGATACGCTGATTGTCGACCAGAAGGCCACCCAGGTGCTGCGCGATAACGAACGCAAGGACCGGCTCTCCCGAGGTATTCCCTATGCGGAGTTCATCAAGACCTGGAACAAACCCAAACCACCGGCTCACCTGCCCTACTTTGGCTGCTGGGGAGACGATGCAGACATACTCTACATGGGCACCCCGGAAAAAACCCGCCAGGCCAACGAGCCCATGCCCAACTACATGCGCAATCCCAAAGATGTACGTATCGAAGAACTGGAGGCGCGGCTTTCAGCGGTCGGGGCGTCGATGGATGAAAAAAGATGAGCACGCCATTTGCCGAGCAGTTGCCCAAGCCGGCAGGCAACGGGGCCATACGCTTATGGCTTAAATCATCCGCCTATACACGGAGGCTGCTTCAAGGCTCTGCGGAGGCCGATGTCTGGACCCATGCGGCGAGTTTTCTCGCCTGGTTTTCCCAGTCGCACGGGCTGCTCAAACCGGAGGTGGCGATCCTTGAAGTCGGCGAGCTTTTTGACGCCTGGATCGCCCGCAACGGTGGGCTGGAAAGCCGCCTGGGCAAGCGCCGTCGGCCCACCGCAGCGTTACGCGCCCTGTTGGCAGAAGAGGAGCCCAAAGCCTTGCTCGCCGAAGTGATCGATGCGGTCGACGCCCACCTGCGTGGGCGAGTGCCGCTCGTGCTGGCGATGCCTTCGCCACGGCATTGGCTGCGCCATGCCAACCGCCTGGCCAATCAACCGGACGAAGCGCCCGATGCCAACACCGTAGAGGATGCCAGCATCTATCTGGCCGACCTGCTGCGCGCCGTCTCCACCAAGCCGGTGAGCGGTGTGCTACTCGAGGAAGCCGCAGGCGATACAACCTTCAGCGCCGCCGACCTGGAGCGCTACAGCTCTGTCGTCAACGTTGCACGGCATTATCGCTGGTCGCTCGCCCTGCGCTTGCCTCCGGGCACGCCCATGCCCGGCAGCGGGCTGGAGGACTTCGACGCGGTGATTGCGCAGGGCGTGCGTGACACTGCCGCGTCGTCCAAAGGACGGGACATCAGCGCCGAGTTTACTCACAGCCCTCCCCACCCGCTGGCCGACGGTGAGTTTTACTTTGCATCGGTCGATCCCGGGCTGCATCCCGAGTCAGTACTGGAGACCCTGGAGTTGTTGCGCAAGCGGGCCTGAGTGGCATCGATACAGCGTGTCCCCACGAGCCCGGCCGGTGTCGGGTCCGTGGGGACACGCCCTTAATAACAACAATCGTATCATCGGCTTTTGGAGACTATTCCAATCATGAAGACCTCTACGCCTGCTCTTTCTCTTGTCACCGCCCCCCCTAAAAAAGAAGCAATAGACCGTATTCCTGTCACCGTGCTGACCGGTTTCCTCGGCTCGGGCAAAACCACACTGCTCAACCACTGGGCGAGTCAGCCCGGCATGTCGGGCGTTGCGCTGCTGGTCAATGAGTTCGGCGACGTCGGCATTGATCATCACTTGGTGGATCATGTCAGTGAGCAGATCGTGCTTCTGGATTCAGGCTGCCTGTGCTGCCGTACCCAAGGAGACCTGGTTGGCGCCCTAAAATCCTTGTCCGAACGTAGCGCGCGTCAGGACATTGCGCCCATCACTCGCGTCATCATCGAAACCACTGGTCTGGCCGACCCGGTGCCGATTATTTACACCTTGATGGAGGATGCTTTCGTCAAAGCCCGTTATCTGTGCGATGGCGTCGTCACGACTGTTTCTGCGATGCATGGGCATGAACAAATGCAACACTACTCAGAAACCACACGGCAAATTGTGGCGGCAGATCGTCTCTTGATCACCAAGTGCGACCTCGCAGGAACCCAGGCAGTGGAAGCGCTGCAAGCAAGCCTCTCACGACTCAACGCACACGCAGCTCAAACGCTGGTGCGCAGGGGGCAGGCGCCTCTGGACGTATTAGCGGGCAACGGCTTATATGGGCGTTCGCACCTTCAGAACGTCAGCCTGCCGAACTGGATGGGAACAACCCACATCCCGCTTGTGGCAGACCTCGATTTGACGCCTGTCAGTCACGATAACGATCAAGACCAAAGCAGCGTCCAGCGTCTTCGTCCGCTCCCACTCACTCCGCATCACACCGACGAGACTCACAGTTTTGTCGTGCGATTTACCCGGGAAGTCCCCTGGTTCGGGTTCTCTCTGGTGATGGGCCACATACTGCGCAAGTACGGCAAACACTTGTTGCGCGTCAAAGGCTTGATGCTGGCTGCAGATGACTCGCGCCCACTGGTCGTGCAGTGTGTGCAAGACGTTGCGTATCCGCCCGTACGTCTGCCGGCCTGGCCAAAGGAAGGCGCGTTTGCTGATGGCTGTAGCCGGCTGGTATTCATCACCCGCGGTTTGCCAAAGGATCACATTGAATCCCTGTGCAACGACTTGTCCAACTTGCCGGGAGATCGGCCCGCGCTAAGACAAAGTGCGGCGGATTTAACCCTGCCGACACGCTGCTGGTTTTCCCAGCGAGTCCCCGTCATGAACAACCAGAAGCTACAGCACGGTGGATGGTTCGTTCAGTCAACACAACTGAAGTAACCCGAGGGATTTTCAAGCGGAAGTAGGAAACTTCCTGATTTCCGCTAAGCCATTGAACCTGTGCGGCACCCGAGGCAACCTGTTGTCAGACGTTTCGCGCAAGGATTCAGATGAATGCTCAGAGCCTACAAGGCTTATCACCTTCAACACCTGTCGATGATTCAGCGCGCCTGGTTTCTTCCCCTGTTCGCTGGCCTCGGCGTTGTCAGTTGGATCGCAATCGCCACCTGCGAGTCCCCCGCCAACGACAGCGGTTTTCGCAGCAGCACCCACTTTATGTTGATTGGCGAAATGCCCGCGAACACCGCCCTGCGGGGAACGGCCCAATACGATCCGATGCCGGGCCAGCGCGGCTGCCCTTATCACCACCCACAGCTACACCTGGACACCCGCCCAAGCGATTTACCGCAGACATTCAGCTTTGAAGTCCCGCTGGCGTGGCACCTTCCAGACTGCACGCTGCTGTTGAGCGAAGTGGATTTCGTCACGGAGGGATTTTATGGGGCCGGGCACGCGCAACGCAGCAGCACGACCAGCGGCGCAATCGCAGTGCGTGATGCGCTGCAAAAAGGTGTACCGGGGTTCCCCGAATCAGGGGAAAAGGAATATCGCGGCGTATGCAGTTGGCAGACGTATGCCCAGACGGATAGGCAAAACCTGCAATCGCTCATGACCTGTCATGCCGCGAACCGGCAGTGGACACTGATCGGCGATCAGCGCAGGCCACGTCGCCCGGGAGGCGCGGTGAGCCGTAATGAGTTGGCGGGAAAAACCATCCGCATGACGTTCAGGATGGTTGAAGCGTCATAGCCCGACGCGGGGCCGAGCCATGACACTGTGCGCACGCGTTATTTCAGGACGATAGCGCCTTTCATCATGCTGATGTGGCCTGGGAACGTGCAGAAAAACGCGTATTTCTCAGCAGCATCAAGCTTCGAAACATCGAACGTCACCGAGTCTTTTTCGCCAGCACCAATGACTTTGGTGTGTGCAATGACACGGGCATCGCCTTCTTTCAGGTAGTTTTTGTCGACACCGGCACCGATACCGTCGGTAGCGACGGGCTGCGCATCAGCTTCTTTGGCCAACACCCAGTTATGACCCATGACATTTTTTGGCAGGCTGCCGGAGTGAGTCAGGTTCACGGTGAAGGTCTTGCAGCTTTTATCGACAGTGATTTCTTTAGTGCTGTAGGTCATCTGATCCGTGGAATCAATGTCGACCTTGCACTCTGCCGCCAACAAATGGCCACTGGCCAACGTCAGCAGGGATACAGCGACAAGTTTACGAAGCATGGTGAATCTCCAAGGCAGGGTAATTTTTTGAAAAAACTGTCTGTTGGAAGACTGCCTGATCTGCGGTCAAGTTCCAATGACCTGCGTCAACGCAACGCATGTCACTGTCTACAGCTATCGACGTCATCGAAACAATCAACCAGCCAAGCGAGTTGCGACGCCCTAACATGGGGCCATCATCACTCACTTGAGCGTACATCATGCACCTCAACGGACTGTTTCGCAGCTTGTTTGCCGCTTATGCGTGCGGCGCCAGCGGTACCTATGAACACCATTACGATTAACCCGGGCGCGACTGGCGCTTGGACTGGAGTGCCCGACCCCTTACTCTGTGGGCGTCGATGACCATGGAGCAGGCAATGTCTTTAACATCCGTATGTATATTTTGCGGTGCCAGCACCGGCGCCAACCCGGTGTACCGTGAGGCGGCGATTGCCTTGGGCCGTACCTTGGCTGAACGCAAGTTGACCCTGATCTATGGCGGCGGTGCCGTCGGCCTGATGGGTATCGTGGCCGATGCCGCATTGGCGGCGGGCGGCGAAGTGATCGGGATCATTCCCGAAAGCCTGCAAAATGCGGAAATCGGCCACAAAGGTCTGACCCGACTGGAAGTCGTCGACGGCATGCACGCCCGCAAAGCGCGCATGGCGGAACTGAGCGACGCCTTTATCGCCTTGCCGGGTGGTCTGGGGACGCTGGAAGAAATGTTCGAAGTCTGGACCTGGGGCCAGTTGGGCTATCACGCCAAACCGCTGGGGCTGATGGACGTGAACGGTTTCTACAGCAAACTGACCGACTTTCTCGACCACGTGGTCAGCGAAGGTTTCGTCCGCGAGCAGCACCGCGGCATGCTCCAGGTCAGCGAGTCGCCGAGCGAACTGCTAGAGGCCCTGGAGGCCTGGAAACCCTTGGCAGCCCCGAAGTGGGCAGACCAAAAGCCGACCTGACCCGCCGGTCAAATGCCTCGCAGAGACCGTTGAGCACACAACGCCGTGTGCACGACCCGGTTCTCAGGCAGAATAGAGGCATTTCCCGCCTTATACAGAGGACCGCCCATGGCTAAACCTAACTATTCCTTCGCCAAACGTCAGAGAGATCTGGCAAAAGAGCAGAAGAAAGAGGAAAAGCTGCAGAAAAAGAATGCTGCCTTGACTGAAACCGGCGCAGAAGGCGAAACCGTTGAAGGCCAAGAGCCTGCCGACGACGCTGAGGCGACTCCAGAGCAAACGCCTGCTAGCTGAAACCGCGGGGCTTCGCCAATCGACGAAGCCCGTACGCCACGTCTGTCGTTTATGCGGCAGACCATGGCACCTCCCCCTTCAGAATGTATTCACCAAGATCAATCGGCCTCGGCGCTGACCGGCATCACCGTCACCCGAACCTCCGGGTCATGACTGCCTCCCCCCAGAATCACCCCACGCAACGGCGATACATCGGAGAAATCCCGGCCCCAGGCCAGGCTGATGTGCTCCAACGCTGGCTGCACATTGTTGGTCGGATCAAAATCGACCCAACCCAACACCGGACAAAATACCGAAATCCAGGCATGCGACGCATCTGCGCCAATCATGCGTGGCTGGCCGGGCGGTGGCTGGGTGAGCAGATAACCGCTGACATAGCGTGCCGCAAGGCCACGCGAACGCAGGCAGGCGAGCATCAAGTGGGCAAAGTCCTGACACACCCCGCGTCGATTTTCCAACACCTCGACCAGCGGCGTTGCCACCTGAGTGGCTTCACCGTCGAAGGTGAACTCACTGAAAATCTTCTCCATCAACGCCTGTACGCACAGCAATAGCGGCTGATCGTGCGGAAAACAGCTTTCGGAGAAGTCGACGAAGGTTTGTTTCAAATGCACATACGGGGACTCGAAGCGGAACCGACACGCTTCGAGAATCGCTGGCGACATCGGCCGCCCGCTGTAGGTCAAGGCGCTGCGCGTGGCATCCCAATCGGCGGACAGGCTAAAGTCCAGCGACGGCCGAGCCAACACTTCGACCCGCAGTCGTGCGTTGACCTGCAACTCATCATGCGGCCTTTCGAACGCCAGGCGCGTGAGCGGATTGCCAAATACATCCAGCTCATCCCGTCGGCTGGTGGGCGTCGGGTTGATCAACAATTGCTGCTCGATACAACGCTGCCAAGCACAAGGCCGTGGCCACAAATGCGCCAATTGCTGCGCCAGAGACACCGGGCTGTCGTATTCGTAATGAGTGTCGTGAAAAATCTGGTAATGAGCACTCATCAGACGGACACCGTGCGCTGGCTGACATCATCGACGTGGGCAAAATGGCGCAAGGCCAATCGGTCCGACACTTGGCCGCTGGCCTCGCCGATGCTCTGCAGCAAATCGGCCAAGCCATCGAGTACAGCGCGCACGCTGCCTTGGCCGAACAACGAGTTCTCCAGGCTGCCGAGGTCGAAGGCCGACAGGCGCCTGATCAATAACGGCAAGCTGGTATCACGAGGC
This sequence comes from Pseudomonas sp. UMAB-08, assembly GCF_900095225.1. Lineage (GTDB taxonomy): Bacteria > Pseudomonadota > Gammaproteobacteria > Pseudomonadales > Pseudomonadaceae > Aquipseudomonas. The sequence goes on along the minus strand of NZ_LT607420.1, from coordinate 113,883 downwards.
GCGCCGAAGTCTTCGTTCAGACGGACCAGCGAACTCGACACCAGCTTCAACTGGAACAACACCGCGTGCGGGTTTTGCTCATCGAGCAACAGCAAGTCGAGCACCGGGATCAATTGCGGCACGGCCAGGTAGCGCGAGCGGTAGGTGATGCTGCTATTGCCCAGCTCCAACAGCCACTCCAGGCCCGCGTCATCGTTTACCGCGGCATCGCGCAGGAACGCCGCCAGGCTGGTACTGAGAAACCGTAGCCGCTCGATACGCCGACCGATCATCAAAAAGCGCCAGCCTTCATCGCGGGTCATGTCGTCCAGGGCAAAGCCGGACAAGGCTGCCAGCGACATCACCAGACGGTTGAGGAAGTCCAGCAGTTCACCAAAGTCGGGATCGTCTGTTTCCAGGCTCATGGTTTCGCGCTGCAGTTCAACCAGCGCTTGCCAGTTTTCTCGCGACAGCTTGCCGCGCACTTGTGATGCCGCCCACTGCAGGCGTTGCAGGTTGGCCCGCAGGCTGAATACGCCGTCTTCGCCCAACAGTCCGGCGAGCAAGCGCTCGTGCAGTTCGCCCCCCTCTTCCTCGTCTGGCAGCAAGTGCAGGCTCTCGCCCAGCTTCACCGCTGCTTGCAGGGCCAAAGGGTCGTCGCCATCGACATAACGCGCCAGCATGATCCGCAACAACCGTGCGCTGTCATCGCAACGCTCGCAGTAGCGGCCGAACCAGAACAAATTCTCTACCACCCGCGATGGCAGATAAGGGTCACGTCGAATCAAGTCACGCACACCCAGGGCACGCTGACCTTTCCACGGTTCGACACCATAGACACGCTCACCCAAGACCCAGGTGTCCTTGCTCGCTCCGCCGCGCTGCATCGACACCACGTCGGCATCGGCCTCGGCAGCGACCCGGGTCAATCCACCCGGCAACACCCGATAACCGTCAGCGCTGGCGACGGCATACACCCGCATGCCAATCGCCCGAGGTTGCAACTGATCGCCATCGGTTTGCCACACAGGTGCATGGGACAGCTGCGCCAGCTCCTGCGCAACATACGCGTAAGGCCGGGCCTGCATCCGCTCCGCCAATGCCTGACGCTGCTCGGCATTCAAATCGCGGCCAAACACCGGCGTGAAACTTTGTGACGGGAACGCCGGCTTGATCAGCAGTTCGGGAAGTTTTTCCAGCGCCTGGGCCAGCACCGGAGGTTCGCCGCACCACCATGTCGCCACGGACGGAAGGATTAATTCTTCACCAAACAGGTGCTGATTGATTTTCGGCAGAAAGCCCAGCAAACCGGGCGATTCCAGAACGCCGCTGCCCAAGGCATTGGCGACCAGTACCCGTCCCTGGCGCACCGCTTCGAGCAAGCCTGGAACACCCAGCGCTGAGTCGGTGCGCAATTCCAGTGGATCGCAGAAGTCATCGTCGAGCCGACGCATGATCGCGTGAACCCGACGCAGGCCGCTGAGCGTTTTCAGATAAACCGTGGCGTCGCGCACCGTCAGATCGCCGCCTTCGACCAGTGGATAACCCAGTTGGCGAGCGAGATAAAGGTGTTCGAAGTAGCTTTCGTTGAAGCGGCCGGGGGTCAACAGGACCACCAGTGGCGCTTCGTTGTCGCTGGGCGCCTGGCGCACCAGCGTCTCTTGCAAGGCGCGGAAAAAGCCCGACAAATGCTGCACCTGCAAGTCGCGGTACATGTCCGGGAACGCGCGCGAAACGATTTGCCGGTTTTCCAGCGCAAAACCGGCGCCCGAAGGCGCCTGGGTACGGTCGGCGGTGACCCACCAGCGGCCATCGGGAGTGCGCGCCAGATCCACAGCGTACATGTGCAGGAACGTGCCTTCGGGCGGTTTCACGCCCTGACACGGCCACAGAAAATTGTTATGCCCGAACACCAGTTCCGCCGGCAGCAAGCCGTCGGCGATCAACTGCTGAGGGCCGTACAGGTCGGCCAGTACTGCATTGAGCAAGCGCGCTCGCTGAGCGATGCCTGCGGCGACGTGCTGCCATTCCTGAGCCGGTATCAGGTGGGGCAGTAGATCGAGCTCCCAAGGCCGGTCTGCGCCTTTTGGATCGGCATAGACGTTGTAGGTCACCCCGTTTTCCTGAATCTGCCGAGTCAGCAACGCCTGACGCTGCATCAACTGCGCGGGCGTGCTGCGTTGCAGATGCTCATACAGGCGCTGCCAATGCGGACGAACAGCGCCGCTGGCATCGAGCATCTCGTGATAAGTACCCGCGGTCAGCGGATAACGGTCAAGCAGGTCAGGCATGAAAGTCTCGGCAGACAACACATCGAATGAGTACAGAAAAATGTCACACGCGCAGGCAAACCCGGCGCGTGACATCTCCCTCAATGGGCTTGCTAGTGGCGGCGCATATCCAGGGTCATCGGCAGTTCATCATTAATGCTCAACAACGGCACTTGCAGCTTGCCGGGGCTATGGCCGATGCGGAAGAAACGCGACAGACGACGGCTTTCTGCCTCATTGGCATTCACCGGCAACGTCTCGTAATTGCGCCCCCCAGGATGCGCGACATGATACTCGCAACCCCCCAGCGAGCGCTGCATCCACGTGTCGAGCAGGTCGAACACCAACGGCGCATGCACCGGGATGGTCGGCTGCAAACAATTGGAGGGCTGCCACGCGCGATAACGCACGCCCGCAACGAACTCGCCAACTCGTCCTGTCGGCTGCAGCGGCACCGCGATGCCATTGCAAGTCAGCATGTAACGCTGCGGCGGCAAGCCATTGATCTTGACCTGCAAGCGCTCCAGCGACGAGTCGACATAACGCACCGCGCCTCCCGCAGCCCCTTCTTCACCCAGCACATGCCAGGGTTCCAGTGCCTGACGCACTTCCAGTTCGATGCCGCTGACCGCGTAGTCGCCGACTTTCGGGAAACGGAACTCCAGATGCGCGGCAAACCATTCGGCACGCAACGGATAACCCGCGGCATTCAGCTCGACGATGACATCGGCAAAATCCTGCTCGATAAAGTGCGGGAGCATGAAGCGGTCGTGCAGTTCGGTGCCCCAACGCGCCAACTTGGCGGGTGCATAAGGCTCACGCCAGAAACGCGCAACCAGCGCCCGCAGCAATAGCTGTTGGGCCAGGCTCATGCGGGCGTGAGGCGGCATTTCAAAGGCGCGCAGCTCCAGCAGGCCCAAACGCCCCGTCGCACCGTCAGGTGAGTAGAGTTTGTCGACACAGAACTCGGCGCGGTGCGTGTTGCCGGTGACATCGATCAACAGGTTTCGCAGCAGCCGGTCCACCAGCCACGGCGCACACTCTTCGCCCGGTTCCGGCATTTGCGCGAAGGCAATCTCCAGTTCGTACAGCGAATCGTTGCGCGCCTCATCGACACGCGGCGCTTGCGAGGTCGGCCCGATAAACAAGCCGGAAAACAGGTACGACAAGGACGGATGGTTGTGCCAATAGCTGAGCAGGCTGCGCAGCAAATCCGGACGCCGTAGAAAGGGTGAGTCCGCCGGGGTCGCGCCACCGAGGACAAAATGGTTGCCACCGCCGGTACCGGTGTGGCGACCATCGATCATGAATTTCTCGGTGGTCAGGCGTGTCAGTCGCGCCTGCTCATAGAGAAACTCGGTGCGCTCAACCAACTCATCCCAACTGGCAGAAGGCTGCACATTGACTTCGATGACGCCCGGATCAGGGGTGATCCGGAAGTTCGACAACCGTGGATCGCTGGGCGGCTCATACCCTTCGAGCAATACCGGGCAGTGCAGTTCCTCGGCAGTGGCTTCGATCGCGGCGACCAGTTCGAGGTAATCCTCGAGTTTCTCCAGCGGCGGCATGAACAGGTACAACCGCCCTTCCCGCGCTTCGGCGCACAATGCGGTACGGGTCAGCCAGTCGGCCGACTCATCGATCTTGGGCTCGCGCTCGGCGTCGGGGTTTGCGTGCTCGGTCAAGCCACTGAGCTGCGTCTGTAACTGCTCGCTGGCAGGCAGTTCGGCAAACGCCTGATTGTGGTCAGTAGGATGAATGAACGGGTATTCCGCCGCCTTGACCCACGGTTGCGACGCCAGCGGCAGCCGATAACCGAGTGCCGAATCCCCCGGCACCAGCCGGCAATGATTGTCGCGCAAAAACCAGCGACCGCTCTGCCACAGATCCCCTGCCGCATTGCGCGCCAGAGGCAGGACTTGGCCGATGACCTTGTCCAGCCCTTGGGCGAACACTTTGCGCAGGCGATCACGCTCTAGCGTGTCAGCCAGACGCGAATCCTCGGCCTCGACGTTCAGCGGCAGCGCACCTTCGCGCCACAGGTAATAGAAATTATCTTCATAGGCCGGGAATACAAAGCGCGCAGGCAGTTTCAAGCGCTCAGCCACGCTGGCAAGGAAACGTCCGGCCAACGTGCCATCGGCGCCGTAGTCTTCGGTTTCATCTGCGACCAAGGCGTTGTTACGCCATACCGGCTGCCCATCGCGACGCCAGAAACAGTTCAGCGACCAGCGCGGCAATTGCTCGCCGGGGTACCACTTGCCCTGCCCAAAGTGCACGAGGCCCTTTGGTGCGTAATGCTTGCGCATGCGCTGGAACAACTCGGCGGACAACCGACGCTTTTCCGGGCCGAGGGCGGCGGTGTTCCACTCATCGCCATCGCGGTCATCAATCGATACAAACGTCGGCTCGCCACCCATGGTCAAGCGCACGTCATCACGGGTCAGGTCACTGTCGATCTTGTGCCCAAGGGCCTGGATCGCCAGCCACTGTTCTTCGCTGTAGGGCTTGGTGACGCGAGGCGCTTCCCAGATGCGTTCGACCGACATTTCATGGCTGAACTCGGTCTCACAGGGCTCGACCAGGCCACTGATCGGCGCCGCAGAAGACGGCTCCGGGCTGCACGCCAATGGAATATGGCCTTCGCCCGCGAACAAACCGGACGTTGCATCAAGTCCGACCCAGCCAGCACCGGGCAGATACACCTCGCACCACGCGTGCAAATCGGTGAAATCGACATCAGTGCCGGACGGCCCGTCGAGTGCTTCGACATCCGCCTTGAGCTGGATCAGGTACCCCGACACGAAGCGCGCAGCCATGCCCAAGTGACGCAGCAACTGCACCAGTAACCAGGCCGAATCGCGGCATGAGCCGGATGCGTTTTCCAGAGTGAATTCCGGCGTCTGCACGCCAGGTTCCATCCGAATCAGGTAATCGATGTCCTGACTCAAGCGTTGGTTCAGCGCCACCAGAAAATCAATGGCAGGCAATGGCGTGAGATCGATGCTCGCCAGATAAGCCGAGAACTTCGGGGTCAGCGGCAGTTTTTCAAGGTACGGCGCCAGCTCCCGCTGCTCGTCGCTGGCGTAGGTAAAGGGGATTTTTTCCGCGTACGGCTCAAGAAAGAAGTCGAACGGGTTGAACACCGCCATCTCGGCGACCAGATCAACCTCGACGCGCAATTCGTTGGTCTTTTCGGGGAAGACCAGGCGGGCCAGATAGTTACCTTGTGGGTCCTGCTGCCAGTTGACGAAGTGCTGCTCAGGCAGGACTTTCAAGGCATAGGACAAAATCCGCGTACGGCTATGCGCCGCCGGACGGAGTCGAACGATCTGTGGACCCAACTCGACCGCGCGGTCGTAGCGGTAATGCGTGACATGGTGCAAGGCGATATGAATCGACACGGCGTGCCTCCTGCGAGCCTGGACGGTAATGGAACCGCGCAAGACTTATGCCATCCGGGCAAATACGGCGGTTCCTCGGTACAGCAGCAGCGCTGGGCACCATTAAAGCGCCATGTCTGACCTGCGGTGCAAGCGTTGCACAGAAACAGTGCTTGCGCCCAAAAAAACCTGCGCACTGAACGGTTTCCTTCAGAAAATCGCTATGCGGCCCTGCGCCTCGTGAATCCCACACACAATAACTATGTAAAGCAGGCTTCCTGGCGCTCCCGGCTTAGATGGCCCCCCCCCATTAATCATGGGCGGGCACGAACAAGACTTCCCCAGCATGGGCATAGATCGAGTCGTGGAAATGACATCTTTAGAGACGACCTCAATAGACATGCTCAACGCCAATATCGAAGCCTCATTAGCAGCACTGACCAAACACACACCTTTCACTCATTGGGGCCGCCCTGAATTGGGTGACTTCGCACTGTTGCTGGACGTGCTCACCGCAAAAAAAACCGCCAGCGAGTTCAACTTCGAAAAACCCCGTCTTCAACCCACTCCCGGCACGCCCTTTCACAAGGACTATGCCGCGGCAGTCGACACGTTGAATGCCTTGGCGGCCACCCGTACATTTATCGACGTCTGTGCAGCTCAAAAAATAGGGGCACTTACCGAGGTCAGTATTACCAGGACCCAGGGGCTGCGCGGATATGATGCTGAGCGGACAGATCACGATCTGACCCTGATCATCCGGGCATCGGACGAACTCAGGGACGCCCTGAAAGCACTGTTTGATACCGCAGATCAGTTGGGTGGAGCACTGTACGGCGACGGTACGGTACAGCCCTTTCAACTGCTGAAACGCTATGGTTTGACGCCGCCAACAAATCAGGTAGAGAGTCGGGTTTGCATTGACGCGCTGCAAGCCGCCCAAGAAGCAGTACTTCGAATCATCACCCGTGAAACGGTAGATATCGGCGAGAACATCGACGGCACCGACGGCGCACTCGTCATCGAGACGCTCAAGCACTTCATGTCAGGCAGTGCTACGCCTTGGGTGGATCAACTCGGCGGGACCTTTCTGCGGTCGGCGCTGATCGCCGACATTCGCGCCTATCCGATGACCACGTTTGCAAAGATCGTGGAGTCAGCGGAAGGACAACGCCTTGCCAATAGCCTGCTAGCTGCCCTGGGTTGGTATGGAGCCCGCGCGCACCAGAAGACATCACCGGCCATCGTTGCAAAACTGGTACGTCACGCGCTCGCGCAGGCGTTGGACCCGGCTTCAAACCTGCTGGGCTATGACTTCGAACATCCAGACAACGCGGGGAAAAGTTATGGCACCCTGCGTGACGACATTGAGAAGCACTACCAGCAGCGTGGCATAGCGGCCTATGACAAAACGGCAGTGCTGGTCAGTTTTTTGCTGAGAGCGCATTACCCGGTCGACTTCCAGATTGAAGGTTCGCCCCCCGAGCTTGGATACCGATGGAGTTCGGCGTGGGTGCATTTTCAACACGGCATCAACCTTGCCCACGCCATTGAGCCCGGCTTGGCGCTGACGATGAGTTACCAACAGCTCTCAACCTATGCATCGACCTTGCTCGGTACTGCGACACCCGAACAAGAACTACTGATTTCGGCAACACTTACACCGCCAGTCTTACAGTGGGCCAGTGCGCACACAGTGATCCAGCCAACGGAAGGCGGAGGCTATTCAACGGAACAGCGCAACACAGCAATGGCGCAGTTTACCGACCACGAAGAAACGCTAGAGAACGCCATACAACAGCTTAAACAACCTGCCCCCCAACGCCTGGACATGACACGAAAAACACTGACCAAATGGAACTTGCCTCCAGAGACTGAATTCATCAGTTTTCCGGAGACGAACCTGGACATGACCCTCCAGGCCAACAGACGCCGCTATTCAATCGACTACAGAAACTTGCCTAACGGCCCCGCGAGTTATTCGGCTCTGGACCTGCTGGCCTCTGGCCAATTAAAGGGTGATAACCCTGCGTGGATCCCGCCCTATAACTATAACAATGCAACCGGCGTTTTCCTTCCGCCGCTCGCAAGATACAAAGGTCTCCCTGACATACCCACCGCATTTGAGGCCGACTTCGGGGCATGGCTGAAAAGCACAAAGGCTGCCTATGAACACATCATCGTGGCGCTCATCAGCGATCTTCCCAGGCAAGAACGCGACGCCATTGAACACGGACACGTTCAGTTATACGGGTTGCGTAAACCTACGGCCAACATTGCGCTGGACGATGATGAGCGCAATTTCCAGGCACTGATGGCGCGGTATGGATTCATCATCCACGCCACCCATGAAGGCCGAGAAAACGTTCATGAAGTGTTGCCTTATGCAGGGTTTATCCGTCGCAGGGATGACCTCGTTCTTGCACCAATATCCAATGCAATCAAGCTCCGCAACAGCGCCTATATGCGGCGCGGGACGCTGCTGCCATTCGACCTGAACGCATATGCCACAGGGGCTGCGCCGCTGTTAAACACCACCTCTACGGCGGTTGTTCACTTTCTCCAAGGGTATCTTCCTGCTCGCCACACAACAACGATGGCGGAGACCTGGCGACCGTTGCGAACGGTGCAGATAGGCCGTGACGTGGCTCAACGTTATCTTTTCGAAAGCGAAAGTAAACTCCGCGAAGCGGCCAGGGGAGTCACCTCGTTCGACAGTTCGGTCGATGCGGTGGCGTTTCTGAAAAACTACGTCATCCCTCTATGGGGTCCACTGGAAGATCTTGTTTCGGGCATCAAGTCGGGCGACCTTCGCACTATTATCATGGCCTCGATCGGACTTGCTTTTGATGTGCTTTCTCTAATAGCGCCGTTGGCAAAAATGGGTAGCCTTACGTTTCGCTTCGTGCGCAATGCCGCGACGTTTGGCCTCAGAGCCAGTCTGCCTCGCCTGGCGCCTCTTGCCGGTAACTACCTTGCCACCGCAGCGACGGCAATTAACCCGTTAGACGGCGTTTTCACGCTGTTCAAATCCGGCACACACGTCGTCCTTAAACTGAATCATGCAGGCGTGCACTTACTTCGGGTTGGCGTCAAACAGTTGAAAAACCGGCTGATGATAGTCCGTCATGGCAATAAGGGTTTACGCCTGGTCACCGACGAACAACCGGCCGCATGGATAATGTCGGATAACCGCTATCGCGTGCGAAAGGTCAATCAGCATCAAAACGTGCTGACTTATCATGACCTTCGTTCATCGGCAAAAGGTTCGACGCCTTATCTTGTCGACCCCATGACACGTCAGCCCTATGGCGCGCCATTGATGCGTATCAACGACCAAGGCAGCCTCAGTCGCCATGTGCCCACAGACATCGCACTTAATGATCAGAATGGCGGCTGGACGCTTTTGGACACGACACCGAACCTTACTAAACAGTGGACGCGATGGGGGGATGATCTCTTTCTGGAGGCCGGCGGCATTACGTATAAAATGATAACCCGCGAGAACGGGCAATCTGTATTGAGGCGGACACGGACTTTAAACAAAGCAGATGAATTGGACCCGCTCTTGAAAGTGCCTTGCCGGCTTAAAAGATCGCCCGACGACCTTGTTAAGTGTGCCCCGAATGCGTTCAGGAATGAAGGACATAGTAACGTTGACGCTGTCACGAAAAAGGGAATCGATGCCGTGCCTTGGTTTACAGACAGGCGCGTGACCACCGACGGTACGGGCACACTGGTACATCAACGCAGTGTCCATGAGATAAAAAACGGCCTGCTCATTAAAAAATCAGGAACCGCGTTACTTCTGCCTAAAAACTACAAACAGAAAATTACGGCAACCGTCACGGGGGGAAACGATATTTTCAAACAGATCGAGATCAAGGACGGTCTGGTGGAGGGTATAAAAGATACCCGTATCATTTCGGCTGTTGTTGCAAAACGAACAGTCGGCGGCGCGAAAGTAATCGTTACCCAAGCGGACGAGGGCATTTATTACTCGGGGCATTTTTTTGACGACCGGCCGCTGGCCTTAACCCGAATACAGGTGAACATTAATAACGTGGGCGCGGCAACCCGCCTCAAAGATGAACACTATCTTATCTATATTTATAATGGCTCTTACGATGCGAACAGGTACATAAAAGAACTCAGCCCCGCCGTCATCGACGCGGACCTGAACGCGATCAAACGGGACATCGTTGCGGGAAAGGAAACCTACATCAGCACATTTGTAGGGGGGCCGTTCGACATGGGCACTACGCCTGAGCAGGCGGCACTTTTTTGCAAATATACTCAAGACCGCGCGGTTGTAGCTGCTCGTGTTAACAGGCCATCATGGACGTCGCTCGACCTGAACACTCCGCTGACTGCGAGAGCGGGGATTGCCACTGAACTGAACAGGCTGCACGTGTCAGAGACAATATTTACCGCAGACAACATTACACAGCGGGCAACGACACAACGCCTGACCCCTGAAAACAAAAACTTCGCGTACGTAAAAATCAAATCAAAAGAGTCAGACCGCCAACCGACGAAAGTTTATTACAGCCTGTCTGGCTTAAAAAAGTCTCGTCTTGATTTCCCACTGACAAAACAGACCGACAAAGGCGATGGCGCCACGCTAAAAAACTGGAACATCACCAAGGACGGCATCGCGGTATCACCGGAGAAAACGCACTACATCAATGCCCAGCGAACTAAAAACCCGGTAGGCACGCGTAAAGCGGACCCTCACGAGGCCCTCTTCCTTCCCGACCTGACCGCTAACGCGTCAGGAAATCACAGGATGATGGACAGCGAGCACATGATATTGAACGCATTAAACGCCGATAAAATTGACTTCACCAAAGTGGAATCGATTGAGGTTTTTTCAACCTATCCGACCTGCCAATCCTGCACTGCGGGGCTCATGGCACTTAAATCGAAAGTGCCTGATGGGGCGTTCACGGTGTTCGAAGGAGGCCGGCTACCTTGACCGAAAACGTTAAACACGCCTGACGGCCTGACCACAACGCTCGCCTGAGGCTGGCGTTGTGGTGCATGGGCGTGCTGCCTAGCGCGGAACCACTGGCTTGCGCACTGGCCGCTGGCTCTTGCCACCCTTGGCGGCCTCAATGCGCTCTTTGGCCGCCTGCTTGTTGCGGGCAAACGCCGCTGCTTTGGCCTCTTCGCGCTTGTCCCACGGGTTGCCGCCATCGCTGGCGCGAGGAGGCAGGCCAGTATGCTGGGTCTGAATCAGCGTGGTCTTCGTGGTCTTGGCAACCTTGTGGCTACCAGCCGGCGTCGAGTTCTTGCGACGGGCGCTTTCATAGCTATCCGTCGCTGGCTGATGCAGCGGAATGAGCTGATTCTTGCCCGGCCCGATCAGGTCGGAGCGGCCCATGCGTATGAGGGCTTCACGCAGCATCGGCCAACCTTTCGGGTCGTGGTAGCGCAGGAACGCCTTGTGCAGCCGGCGTTGTTCTTCGCTTTTAACGATGGTGACCGAGTCGCTCTTGTAGGTCACTTTGCGCAACGGGTTCTTCCCCGAGTGATACATGGCGGTGGCGGTGGCCATCGGCGACGGGTAGAACGCCTGCACCTGATCGGCGCGGAAACCGTTGCCCTTGAGCCAGAGCGCCAGGTTCATCATGTCTTCATCGGTGGTGCCTGGGTGGGCCGCGATGAAGTACGGGATCAGGTACTGCTCTTTACCGGCTTCTTTCGAATACTTCTCGAACATGCGCTTGAACTTGTCATAGCTGCCAATGCCCGGTTTCATCATCTGGTTGAGCGGACCTTCCTCGGTGTGTTCCGGGGCGATCTTCAGGTAACCACCGACGTGGTGGGTCACCAACTCTTTGACGTACTCCGGCGACTCGACCGCCAGGTCGTAACGCAGGCCGGAGGCGATCAGGATTTTCTTCACGCCAGGCAAGGCACGAGCGCTTCGGTACAGCTGAATCAGCGCCGAGTGGTCGGTGTTCAGATTCGGGCAAATGCCCGGGAACACGCAGGACGGCTTGCGGCAGGCGGATTCGATCTCGGTGCTCTTGCAGGCGATGCGATACATGTTCGCAGTCGGGCCCCCGAGGTCGGAAATAACGCCGGTAAAACCGGGAACCTTGTCGCGAATTTCTTCGATTTCGCGAATGATCGACTCTTCTGAACGGTTCTGAATAATCCGTCCTTCGTGCTCGGTGATCGAGCAGAAGGTACAGCCGCCGAAGCAGCCACGCATAATGTTCACCGAGAAACGGATCATGTCGTAGGCAGGGATTTTCTCCTTGCCATACACCGGGTGCGGAACACGCGCATAGGGCATGCCGAACACGTAGTCCATTTCTTCGGTGGTCATCGGAATCGGTGGCGGGTTGAACCAGACGTCCACTTCGCCGTGCTTCTGCACCAGCGCGCGGGCGTTGCCCGGGTTGGTTTCCAGGTGCAACACGCGGTTGGCGTGGGCATAGAGCACGGCGTCAGCGCGGACTTTTTCCATGGACGGCAGACGAATGACTGTCTTGTCGCGAGTCATCCGAGGGCTGGCCAGCAACTGCACGACCTTGGCTTCCTGCGGATCGTCCACCGGACCTTTTTCCTGCTCGATGGCGCAGGCCTGGGTGTCCTGGGTGTTGACGTACGGGTTGATGATCTTGTCGACCTTGCCCGGACGGTCAATACGCGTGGAGTCGACTTCGAACCAGTCTTTAGGCGTGTCACGACGAATGAACGCCGTGCCGCGCACGTCGGTAATGTCTTCGATCTTGTGACCGTAGGACAGACGCTGGGCGACTTCGACAATGGCCCGCTCGGCGTTGCCGTACAGCAGGATATCGGCACAGGCGTCGATCAGGATCGAGTTGCGAACCCGATCCTGCCAGTAATCGTAGTGGGCAATACGGCGCAACGAGGCTTCGATACCGCCCAATACAATCGGCACATGCTTGTAGGCTTCCTTGCAGCGCTGGCTGTACACCAGACTGGCGCGGTCCGGACGCTTGCCGGCCATGCCGCCGGGCGTGTACGCGTCATCGGAGCGCACTTTTTTGTCGGCGGTGTAGCGGTTGATCATCGAGTCCATGTTGCCGGCAGCGACACCGAAGAACAGATTCGGCTCGCCGAGCTTCATGAAGTCGTCTTTGGACTGCCAGTTCGGCTGGGCAATGATCCCGACGCGGAAGCCCTGAGACTCCAGCAGCCGGCCGATGATTGCCATGCCAAACGACGGATGGTCAACATACGCATCCCCGGTGACGATGATGATGTCGCAGGAATCCCAACCCAGCTGATCCATTTCTTCCCGGCACATGGGCAGGAAAGGCGCTGGTCCGAAACATTCGGCCCAGTACTTGGGATAGTCAAATAACGGCTTGGCTGCTTGCATGACGATGACCGGCGTTGGTGTTCAGGGAGGCGATTTTTGTCGACAAAATCGCGGTCGCGGAATATAGCACAAAATTTAACCAATTCCGACTACGACGGTCGGCTTTAAGCGATAGATCCACGCCACGCATCCACACTAGCTGATCTGGCAGCCCGGCTTTTTTCTTGCCTCCAGCGGCAATACCTGATTAACCCGAAGTCACGAGCTTTTTGCTCCGACAGACAGGTCGGCAGGACATGGATCGTCAGCCCGGCAGGGTTTCATCACTCAGGGAATATACCGTGAACCTACAACACAGCTCCACAGCCCTGCTCGCAGGACTCACGTTCAGCGCCGCGCTGAACAGCTTTGCCGCCGACTCAGCCTCATTCACTCACCCAGGAGTACTGCTGAACAGTCAGCGGCTGGATTTCGTTCGGGAGGCCATAGAACAAGGACGATCACCCTGGCGAGAATCGTATGCATTGTTGATGGACGATCCTCTGGCCGCTGTGGAGTATCGATCATCGCCCTGGAAAACCGTCGAATGCGGTCCGTTTTCCAAGCCAGACAAGGGTTGTTCGGATGAGGTGCGCGATGCGCAAGCGGCTTACACGCAGGCTCTGGCATGGTCCTACAGCGGTGAACGCAAGCATGCGGAGAACGCAGTCGCCATCATGAATGCCTGGGCTCGCACACTTGCAGGCGGGCATACCCACTCCAACGCGCCGCTTCAAGCTTCATGGTCAGCGCAACTCTGGACACGGGCCGCGGAAATCATTCGCTATCGTTCCGATGCCTGGGCGCAAGCCGATATCGAGCGCTTTTCACAGATGCTGCTCACCCAGTACTTACCCGACATACAACGCGGGGCAGCACAGCGCATCGGCGTCTGTCATTACGGCAACTGGCAAGCGAGCGGTATCGAGGCGCAACTCAATATCGGCGTATTCCTTGATGATCGCCAACTGTACGAAAACGCCATCGCTGACTGGCGCAAACGGCTTCCGGCCTTCATTTACTCAAGCGCCGACGGACCATTGCCTGTCGCACCCGCTGATTGCGCCAAGACAGAAGCGGAACTGATCACCTACTGGGAAGGCCAGACCGTGTTCGTCACAGGGCACGCGCAAGAAACCTGCCGCGACCTTGAACACACCGCTTATGGCTTCGCAGCGTTTATCAACGTTGCCGAAACGGCCTACATCCAAGGTCTCGATCTGTATGAGGAGCAGTCGCAACGACTGCGCGACGGCATGGAGTTCCACACGCGCTACAGGAACGAAAAGGTCACGCCGGAATGGTTGTGCAACGGCAAGCTGGTCGGGGATCTGAACGGGACGCTTGAGGTAGCGTACAACCACTTCGCCAATCGCAAGCAGCAAGCCCTGCCTGAAACACAACGCTGGCTGCTAGAGCGACGCCCGGCACGGGGCTATTTCCACTACCTTTGGGAGACACTGACCCATGCCGAAACCGGCTCGTAATCAAGCAGCCTTGCCGCGAGCAAACCTCACGCGGATCACTCGTCGTCGAAGTTGTAACTGCCCGGCGCGAGGTTCTCGAAACGGGTGTATTTGCCGATGAACGCCAACCGCGTCGTACCGATAGGACCGTTACGCTGCTTGCCGATGATGATCTCGGCGATGCCTTTATGCTCGGTTTCCGGGTGGTACACCTCGTCCCGGTAAACGAACATGATGACGTCGGCATCCTGCTCGATCGCTCCGGATTCACGCAAGTCGGAGTTGATCGGGCGCTTGTTCGGGCGCTGTTCCAGGGAACGGTTGAGCTGAGACAAGGCGACCACTGGGCAGGCGAATTCTTTGGCCAGGGATTTCAGCGAGCGAGAAATCTCGGAAATCTCGTTGGTACGGTTGTCACCGCTGGAACCTGGAATCTGCATCAATTGCAGGTAGTCGATCATGATCAGACCCACTTCGCCGTGTTCACGCACCACGCGGCGAGTACGCGCGCGCATCTCTGAAGGGCTGATGCCGGCGGTGTCATCAATGAACAGTTTGCGGTCATTGAGCAGATTGACCGCCGAGGTCAGGCGTGGCCAATCGTCATCTTCCAGCCGCCCGGCGCGGACTTTGGACTGGTCGATGCGACCCAGCGACGACAGCATACGCATGATCAGCGATTCACCTGGCATCTCAAGCGAATAGACCAGAACTACTTTATCGCTGCGCAGAACCGCGTTCTCTACCAGGTTCATGGCGAACGTGGTTTTACCCATCGACGGACGACCCGCAACAATGATCAAGTCCGACGGTTGCAAGCCGCTGGTTTTCTCGTCGAGGTCGGTATAACCGGTAGACAGGCCGGTAATCGCGTTATCGGTGTTGAACAACGTGTCGATGCGGTCGATGGCTTTGGTCAGCAGGTCGTTGACGCTGACCGGGCCACCACTTTTTGGACGCGCTTCGGCAATCTGGAAGATCTGCCGCTCGGCTTCGTCAAGAATCTCGGCGGCGCTGCGACCTTCAGGGTTGAACGCACTGTCGGCGATTTCGGCACTGATGCCGATCAACTGACGCAAGGTCGCTCGCTCACGAACGATCTGCGCATAAGCCTTGATGTTGGCGACCGACGGAATGTTTTTCGCCAGCTCACTGAGGTAACCCAGGCCGCCGACCTGCGAGGTCTGCCCTTCCTTGTCCAGTTGCTCGGCAAGGGTGACGACGTCAATCGGGCTGTTTTGATCGGCCAGCTTGGCAATGGCGCGGAAAATCAGGCGGTGGTCATGTCGATAGAAGTCGCCGTCCGATACTTGATCGAGCACGCGCTCCCAGGCGTTGTTGTCCAGCATCAGACCACCGAGCACAGCCTGTTCGGCCTCGATGGAGTGTGGCGGCACCTTGAGGGCAGCGGTTTGCAGATCGTATTGCTCGGGCGCGGAAATATCGTTCATGGCCACACGGAATCAGGGGGAACAAAAAGACAAAAGGCACGACCTGTGAACAGGATCGTGCCCGATGTTAACCGTCTGACGAGCAAGTCGCCAGACGATTGAGTGTTGCTTTAAGCGGCTACAACAATAACGCGTACAGTGGCTTCTACGTCGCTGTGCAGGTGCACAGCTACGTCGAATTCGCCAATGTTACGGATAGTGCCGTTCGGCAGACGAACTTCGCTTTTTGCAACTTCAACGCCAGAGGCGGTCAGTGCATCAGCGATGTCGTGGGTGCCGATCGAACCGAACAGCTTGCCTTCGTCACCGGCGGTGGCAGTGATAGTCACTTCCAGCTCAGCCAGTTGGGCAGCGCGAGTTTCGGCAGAAGCTTTTTTGTCTGCAGCCAGTTTTTCCAGGTCAGCACGACGCTCTTCGAACGCAGCCACGTTGGCAGCGGTCGCAGCGGTAGCTTTACCGTACGGCAGCAGGAAGTTACGACCGTAACCGGCCTTAACATTCACTTTGTCGCCCAGGTTGCCCAGGTTGGCGACTTTTTCCAGAAGGATCAGTTGCATGTGAAAATCCTCTTAACTTTTAACCTTCACCGTTCGCAGAACCGTTATCGACGTCTTTCGACGCGAAACGACCGCGAAAATCAATCAGGCTGTCGACGATGGCTAACACCACCAGCAACGGATAGATCAGCTGCATAAACAGCAACAGCGTTACGTACAACCCCACCAGCCAGAACCTGCCAAGGTGCTTTTCAGCCACCAGGCCATGTATCAAGGCCAGCCCTGCAAACACCAGCGGTACGCTGCACAACGGTGTCAACATCGCCATCTGTGGACCGAAATTCGGCCCCAGAAGCATGCACACCAGCAGCACCAACGCCGGTACTCGCGGGAGTCTTATGCTGCGAAACTCGCGGCCAAAACCACCCGGGTTGTACAACAACGCTTGCCAGTAACGCCCAAGAATCAGGCTCAACACACTGACGATCTGCAACAAAGCCGCTATCAGGCCGTTAAGGACCGGTGCAATCAGTGCCCCTAGACGCGCTCGCTCTTCTACCGATAACTGCTGGTAGAGACCATCGAGGACTTGCGGCAGGAGTTTTTGCAACTCCAGCGCCATCGCGTCGATGGGTTCGCGGAAAACCGCTCCCAGGATTACTGCATACAACAGACCCAATGCCACGCTGACCAGCAGCACGCGGACCCAAGACTCGCTGGCACGTAACAACGCTGCCAACCCTAGCGAACCCAACAACACCATAAGCGTGCGGGGTTCACCGAAATACCACCAGACCAATGCTGGTAGCAGAGCCCAGGCGAGGATGCCAACGGCATCACTCAAACCGCGCCGCAGAAGCACAAGGCAACCCGCGGCAGCACTCAACCAGAACAACAGCGGCAACGCCGCACATCCGACCACTACGAGAGTGGCCTGCACGCGGCCGCGCATGATGAAATTAGCCATGGCGCGCATGCGTTCTATCCCTTACTACTTTGTCGACTGCCTGGTCTCAGCGGCCGTGGCTGTCGGTGTAGGCCAGCAGGGCCAGGAAGCGGGCACGCTTGATAGCGGTGGCCAGCTGACGCTGATAACGTGCTTTTGTACCAGTGATACGGCTTGGAACGATTTTGCCGGTCTCGGATACGTAGGCTTTCAGAGTGTTGAGATCTTTGTAATCGATCTCTTTCACGTCTTCAGCGGTGAAGCGGCAGAATTTACGACGACGGAAGAAACGTGCCATGTAATTGGCTCCTCAAAAGGTCCGTGGATTACTCGTCAGCGTTATCGCTGGCGTCGCTGTTGTCGCCGTCATCGCCATCGGCGCTGTCGGAGTGCTCAGGACGGTCACGACGCTCACGGCGCTCACTGCGGTTTTCTTCAGCCTTGAGCATCTCGGACTGGCCAGTAACGGCTTCGTCGCGACGGATGACCAGGTTACGGATCACGGCATCGTTGTAACGGAAGTTGTCTTCCAGTTCAGCCAAAGCTTTACCGGTGCATTCAACGTTCAGCATCACGTAGTGAGCCTTGTGAACATTGTTGATTGCATAGGCCAGTTGACGACGGCCCCAATCTTCCAGACGGTGGATTTTGCCGCCGTCTTCTTCGATCAGCTTGGTGTAACGCTCTACCATGCCGCCGACTTGCTCGCTTTGATCCGGGTGGACCAAAAAGATGATTTCGTAATGACGCATGAATGCTCCTTACGGGTTGTAGCCTGCCGCTAACTAAAAAGCGGTCAGACAAGGAGTGAATGACACTGTTTGTCTTGCTCAGGGACAGGCACATGAGCGCCTGCCATGACAGCAAGGGGCGCAATTGTAGAGAAGGGCTTGGTGGGGCGCAAGGCAATTGGTGATTATTTGAGCAATACAGGGCACAAATCCTGTAGGAGCTGGCTTGCCTGCGATCAGCTTGATGCTGTGTGCCTGACAAACCGCCATCGCGGGCAAGCCCGCTCCTACAGGGATACGCCTACCTCAGGTTTTCTTGCCGGCCGCCTTGACGCTGCGCTGACGCAACGCTTCGAACAGGCACACGCCTGTCGCCACAGAGACGTTCAGGCTGCTGACGCTGCCGGCCATCGGCAGGCGCACCAGGTAATCGCAATGATCGCGAGTCAAGCGACGCATGCCCTTGCCTTCGGCACCCATGATCAGAATCGTCGGGCCGGTCAGGTCTTGCTGATACAGCTCAACCTCAGCCTCACCCGCCGTACCCACGACCCAAAGGCCGCGCTGCTGAAGCTTCTCAAGGGTACGAGCCAGGTTAGTAACCGCCACCAACGGAATCACTTCCGCCGCGCCGCAGGCCACTTTTCGGACCGTCGGCGTCAATGTCGCCGACTTGTCCTTGGGCACCACAACCGCGAGCGCACCGGCCGCATCGGCAGTGCGCAGGCACGCGCCGAGGTTATGCGGATCGGTCACGCCATCGAGCACGAGAATCAGTGGCGCGCCTTCGGTACGGTCGAGCAATTCATCAAGCATGGCTTCACCCCACACCTGACTCGGGCTGACCTCGGCAACCACACCCTGGTGCACGCCTTCGACCCAGACGTCCATTTCGCGACGCTCGGCCTGACCCACTGACACACGGTTCTCGTTAGCCAGCTGGATCAATACCTGAACCCGCGGATCGTTGCGGTTTTCAGCCAGCCAGACTTGCTTGACGCGTTTCGGGTGGTGACGCAACAACGCTTCTACGGCATGCAAACCGTAGATCTTTTCCAACTGACTCATGACTTGGCCTTAGGTTTACGCACCCCACCGCTTTTCGCAGCAGGGGCCGAGCCCGCTTTTGGCGGGCCTTTACGGTGTTTGCTCGGTTTGGCTGGTTTGGCCGACGAATCGGAGTCCGATTTACTGGACTTTCCCGACGCCGCCTTTCCACCACCTTTCGCTTCTGCCAGCAAGGCTTGCTTCAGCTCACGGCTTTTGCGCACTTCCGCGTTTTTCGCGACGGCATCGCTTGGGCGATAGGCTTCAGTCACTGGCGCAGCCTTGGTCGAAGCGCCACGGCGCCCCGCTTTGGCTGGCGCAGCTGCTTTTTCCGTCGCAGCCGGTTCAGCGCCACGACGCTTGCGGCCAATCGGCGCGCTGATGGTTTTTTCAGCCATCTCGAAGTCGATTTTGCGTTCGTCGAGATCGACGCGCATGACTCGCACTTCAACCGTGTCGCCCAAACGGAAGCTGCGACCGGTGCGCTCGCCCGCCAAGCGGTGATGCACTGGATCGAAGTGGTAGTAATCGCCCGGCAAGGCAGTGACGTGGACCAAGCCTTCGACGTAGATGTCGGTCAGCTCAACGAACAGACCAAAACCGGTAACCGCCGTGATCACGCCCGGGAACGACTCGCCCACGCGGTCTTTCATGAACTCGCACTTGAGCCAGTTGACCACGTCGCGCGTGGCCTCGTCGGCACGGCGCTCGCTCATGGAACATTGCTCGCCCAACTGTTCCAGAATCGCCTCATCGTATGGATAGATGCGCGCTTTCGGGATGGTCATGGCACCTGCACGGCGAACGTGCGGGGTGTCTTGCTTGGAATGGATCACGCTGCGGATAGCCCGGTGCGTGAGCAAATCCGGGTAGCGACGAATCGGCGAAGTGAAGTGCGTGTACGCCTCGTAATTCAGGCCGAAGTGACCTTGGTTATCCGCGCTGTACACCGCTTGGCTCAACGAACGCAGCATCACGGTCTGGATCAGGTGGAAATCCGGACGATCCTTGATACTTGCCAGCAACGCCTGGTAATCCTTCGGCGACGGACCGTCCTTACCCTTGTGCAGCGACAGACCCAGCTCGCCGAGGAAGGCCCGGAGTTTTTCCAGTCGTTCTGGCGGCGGACCATCGTGCACACGGTACAAGGCTGGAATTTCGTGCTTTTTCAGGAATTCAGCCGTGGCCACGTTGGCCGCCAGCATGCATTCCTCGATCAGCTTGTGCGCATCGTTACGCGTGGTCGGCCGGATTTCGGCGATCTTGCGCTCAGTGCCGAAGATGATCCGGGTTTCCTGGGTTTCGAAATCGATCGCGCCACGGGTATGGCGAGCACTCAGCAGCACTTTGTACAGCGCATAAAGCTGCTTCAGGTGCGGCACGACGCCAGCGTATTCGCCACGTAATTCCTTGGCTTCGGCCGTTTTCGGCTGTTCCAGGATCGAGCTGACCTTGTTGTAGGTCAGACGGGCATGGGAGTGAATGACGGCTTCGTAGAACTGGTAATCAGTCATCTCGCCGGTTTTGGACAGGGTCATTTCACAGACCATGGCCAAGCGGTCGACGTGCGGATTCAGCGAGCACAAGCCGTTGGACAGCTGCTCGGGCAACATCGGAATCACGCGCTCGGGGAAGTACACCGAGTTGCCACGCACTTGCGATTCAGCGTCCAGCGCCGAACCGATTTTGACGTAGCTCGATACGTCGGCGATGGCGACGTACAGCTTCCAGCCACCGGAAAACAGACGCAGCTTGCCGGGCTTGGCTTCACAGAAAACCGCATCGTCGAAGTCGCGAGCATCTTCGCCATCGATGGTAACGAATGGCAGATGACGCAGATCGACGCGGTGTTCCTTGTCCTTCTCTTCCACTTCCGGCTTGAGCTTGGCGGCTTCTTTGAGCACCGCTTCAGGCCAGACGTGCGGAATATCGTAGGTGCGCAGGGCAATGTCGATTTCCATGCCGGGCGCCATGTAATTGCCCACGACTTCGACCACATCGCCTTGCGGCTG
This sequence comes from Pseudomonas sp. UMAB-08, assembly GCF_900095225.1. Classification (GTDB taxonomy): domain Bacteria; phylum Pseudomonadota; class Gammaproteobacteria; order Pseudomonadales; family Pseudomonadaceae; genus Aquipseudomonas. The sequence continues at coordinate 92,756 of NZ_LT607420.1, read as the reverse complement.
GAAGCGCGGCGTCGGCCAGTGAGTAATCTTCACCTCGACGAACTGACCAATCTTGGCGCTGGAATTGCGGCCAGGGGTGATCAGGACTTCCTGCTGGATCTTCGGATTGTCGGGCACGACGAAGCCGATGCCGCTCTCTTCGAAGTAGCGACCCACGATGGTTTCGTGCGCACGGGAGATCACTTCGACGATCACGCCTTCGCGACGACCCCGACGATCAAGACCGGAAACACGCGCCAAAGCACGATCGCCGTCGAACACCAGACGCATTTGCGCAGGGCTCATGAACAAGTCATCGGTGCCGTCATCAGGGATGAGGAAGCCGAAACCGTCACGGTGGCCGGTAATCCGACCCAGGATCAGGTCGAGCTTGTCCACAGGGGCATAGGTGCCCCGGCGGGTGTATATCAACTGAGCATCGCGCTCCATTGCGCGCAAGCGGCGACGCAGGGCTTCGAACTGGTCTTCAGTTGTCAGGCCAAACTCTTCCACCAATTGCTCGCGACTCGCCGGAGACCCCCGATCGGCAAGGTGCTGCAAAATCAGCTCACGGCTGGGGATAGGGTTTTCGTATTTTTCCGCTTCACGAGCGGCCTCGGGATCGAGGGACTGCCAATCGGCCATTAGAATGAGTTCACCTTATCTATATATATTTAGTTTGGCATATACCGGATTGAAACGCGAAGACACCATTTGCTATCTCCGTTCGCTATTTCGAAAATATTTTTCACAACGGGGGTTTACAGGTACTAAGCTCCTCCGTATGATGCGCCCCACAACGACGGCAAACGTTGTTGTAGTTGAAAGTAAACAATAGCTTAACAGCTGCTGTTGAACCCAACGAACTGCCCAGATGGTGAAATTGGTAGACACGCCAGCTTCAGGTGCTGGTGACCGCAAGGTCGTGGAAGTTCGAGTCTTCTTCTGGGCACCAATTCAAACAAAACCGAGCCCCGTGCTCGGTTTTGTGTTTTCTGCGTTTGAGATTCTAGATCAATCATCAAAAGCCGCCACCTCAGGGTGCGCCTGGCGCACCCTCCTTGCATTCGATAGTCCCTGGTTAAGCGCGGAACTGACCCAGGCTTGCCTTCAATTGTGCAGCCAGACCATCAAGCACCTTGCCGCTGGCGGTGGTTTCTACAACCGCCTGAGCCGCGCGCTGAGCCTGAGCGTGAATAACTTCCACTCGACCCCTCACCGCTTGTGCGCCTTGCGCCTGATGCGCGGCAGCCTCGGTTGCAAGACCTATGGCGGCATGAACCTGCTCTACCGATGCCTGCACCGTCAATTGCAGCTTGGCGCTGTTGCGCAGCACTGCCAGACCCTCGCTGGCCTGCCTGCCCGCCAGACCGATGGCCGCCACCGCTTCTTTGGCACCCTGCTGCAAGGCCCCGATATGAGCCTGGATATCGCCCGTGGAGCTTTGGGTCTTGCTGGCCAGCGCTCGCACTTCGTCCGCCACCACCGCAAAACCACGACCCGTCTCGCCCGCCCGCGCCGCCTCGATTGCCGCGTTAAGGGCCAGCAAGTTGGTTTGCTCGGCAATACCGTGAATAACCGTCAGCACCACTTCAATCTGTTCGCTTTGCTGGGCCAGACGCTCAATGACCTTGGCGCCTGTATCGACCTGCCCCGCCAGCGCCTCGATCAAGTTACCCACCTGCGTTGACGTCCGCGTGTTTTCGTCGGTTGCCACTCGAATATCGACAACCTGCTTCAAGGCCGCCTGCATCGCATTACTTTCTGCCTGAGCCTCATCCGCCATCTGCGAAAGGGCTTTGAGACTGGCGGCCACTTCGTCTCGCTGCAACTCAGCCGCCTTGCCCGACCCGGCGTTACGCAGGCTCAAGGCGCCAATTTCCACCCCGGTACGCTGCGCCACATCCCCCGCCTCACGCACGATAGGTTGAAGCTTGTCGACAAAGCGATTGACCGCTGACGCCATGTCACCGATTTCGTCGTTACTGTTGAGCTGCACGCGCTTGGTCAAGTCGCCTTCACCCGCAGCCAGATCATCCAGCGCTGCAATCAGCAGATGCAATTTGCTCACGACCCGACGCCCGAGCACCACGGCCAGCAGTAGTAATACGCCCAAACCGACCAGCGCCAGCCCCAGACCAATCCTCCAGCGCAATGTCGCTGCCGCCTCCTGGACCGTGATGCTGGTGTTGGCGGCCATTGCCGTGGCTGCGGTTTGAGCCGCCTGTAAACGCGTACGCAACGCTGCGGAGCTATCGGCCGCCGCACCTACCAGACTGTCGGATACCAACTGTTCGCCGCCGACAATTAATGCGGAGAAGCGTTTATCCAGAGCCGCAAGATCCTGCTCGACCGCTGCCGTGGAAACCCCCATCAACACCTTGCCGATCTCGACGCCATTGGGACTGATCGTGGCCTCGACGTAATACACCGAAGGATCATTCTTGGCGGCATTCAGGACTTTATCCATCGCCCGATCACCCTCCCCTTTGGCGAGCAAGGCCTTGATCTGCGGGCTATCGCGATTCAGATAACGCGTCAGGTGCTCACCTTGAGCATCGTCATAGATGACAAACAGCACATTCGGATTGCGCTGAGCGCGGCGGGCAAACTCCGACAGGGTCGGCGTATCGTTATCCCACATGGCACGCGGGGCGACCGCCGCCAGCAACTGCGCCATATCATTGGCCGAGTCTTTGAGATCTTTTTCGAGCGTGCCGCGCAGTTGCGCCTGCTCATCCTCCAGACGCGATGACAGGCCTGCACTCAGGCGCTGACGGGTGCTGGATGACAATGCATCCAGACTGGAAGTAACTTCCCGACTCGCTTGCTCAAGCTCCGCAGACAAGTGTTGCGAATCTACACCTAGTCGAGTGGCCAAATCAGCCTCAAGCGCCGTCACCGTGCTCCGGGTCAGAGCAACCGCGACCAACACCTGCACCAAAAGGGCGACACCCAGGGCAATGAACACAGGCCGCAACAAGCGGCTACGTAAAAGAGAAAGGACGGCAGACACGGGATTATTCCTCTACTACGGATGCCATTAAAATGATGGCACTCTTTGGAACGATAATTACAGCAAGCGCCGTGCCGCGCCAGCACTAACCGATAGGCAGAAACGACAAAGGGCCACATAAGTGGCCCTTTGTCGCATTCCAGTAACTATTTCAACGATTTATCAAGCAAACGGATGACGCAGCACGATTGTCTCGTTGCGGTCCGGGCCCGTGGAAATGATATCGATCGGCGCGCCGACCAACTCTTCCACACGCTTGATATAAGCACGGGCATTTGCTGGCAGCTCTTCCAGGGTTTTAGCGCCCAAGGTCGATTCGGTCCAGCCCGGCATTTCTTCGTAAACCGGCATCAGGCCGATGTAGCTGTCAGCATCGGTCGGAGCATCGATCACTGCACCATTTTCGTTCTTGTAGCCGATGCAGATGTTGATGGTTTCCAGACCGTCGAGCACGTCGAGCTTGGTCAGGCACAGACCGGAGATGCTGTTGATCTCGATTGCGCGACGCAGGATGACGGCATCGAACCAGCCGCAACGGCGAGCGCGACCGGTGGTTGCACCGAACTCGTGACCGCGCTTGGCCAGGAACGCGCCAACATCGTCGAACAGCTCAGTCGGGAAAGGACCCGAACCGACGCGAGTGGTGTAAGCCTTGGTGATGCCGAGGATGTAATCCAGGTACATCGGGCCAAAACCAGAACCGGTCGCGATGCCACCAGCGGTGGTGTTGGAACTGGTCACGTACGGGTAAGTACCGTGATCGATGTCCAGCAGCGAACCCTGGGCACCTTCGAACATGATGTCTTTGCCTTCACGACGCATTTCATGCAGCGCAGCAGTGACGTCGAGCATCATCGGCTTGAGCAGTTCAGCGTATTCCATGCACTCGTCGAGTGTTTTCTGGAAGTCGATAGCCGGCTCTTTGTAGTAATTGACCAGAACGAAGTTGTGGTAATCGAGCAGCTCGCCGAGCTTGGCCGCGAAACGCTCGCGATGGAACAGGTCACCGATGCGCAGACCGCGACGTGCGACCTTGTCTTCGTAGGCCGGGCCGATACCACGACCGGTCGTACCGATCTTGAGCTCGCCACGGGCCTTCTCGCGCGCCTGATCCAGCGCAACGTGATAGGACAGGATCAGCGGGCAGGAAGGACTGATACGCAGACGCTCACGTACCGGAATACCCTTCTCTTCAAGCTTGATGATTTCTCGCATGAGTGCGTCAGGCGCAACCACCACACCGTTACCGATCAGGCACTGCACGCCTTCGCGCAGCACACCGGACGGAATCAGGTGCAATACGGTTTTTTCGCCATCGATGACCAGGGTGTGACCCGCGTTGTGGCCCCCTTGGTATCGAACTACAGCGGTAGCATGTTCGGTCAGCAGATCAACGATCTTGCCTTTGCCCTCATCACCCCATTGGGTGCCCAGGACTACGACATTCTTACCCATAACACTTGTCCTCATTCGCGCAAACTTGGTGCCGGCTGCGGCCGACAGGGAAACTCAAGAAGCCAGCGGCACTAACTGCCAAAGCCCATCATGCTGAATCAATTGCTGGTCACAATCAGCTTCGCGCGCGGCAGACACGGGCTGCCCAGGCAATGCCTGAACCACACGATGGCCTTCGCTACGCAATTGGCAGACCTGCTGCCAGAGTGCCGCATCAGTACTGTCCGGCATCCAGATACCGCCAGACGGTAGCTCGATGTCCGCACGCCCCAGGGTGACCAGGGTTTTCAAATCCGTGGAGAAGCCAGTAGCCGGGCGTGCCCGACCAAAGTCCGCGCCGATGTCATCATAGCGACCGCCCTGGGCGATCATCTGACCGACGCCCGGCACGAACACCGCAAACACGACGCCGGTATGGTAGTGGTAACCCCGTAACTCACCGAGATCGAAGTACAGCGGCAATTGCGGGAAGCGCGCGGAAAGGCGCTCGGCAATCGCCAGCAAATCATCCAGAGCAGCCAACACTGGAGCAGGCGCGTGGGCCAGTCGATCACGAGCGGACGCAAGCACTTCACGACCACCACACAAATCGACCAGCGCGCGCAGCATTGCAGCCAGATCAGCTGGCAAATCAGCGGTGAGCGCGATGACTTCGTCTATCGCCTTGCGCTGCAAAGCGTCGAACAACAGCTGCTCGACCTCGCCAGACAAACCGGCAGCACGTGCCAGGCCACGGTAAATACCGACATGGCCCAGGTCCATATGCACATCGGGCACGTCGGCCAACTGCAGCATAGTCAACATCAGGCTAATGACTTCGACATCGCTGCTCGGGCTGGCATCGCCGTACAACTCGGCGCCCAGCTGAATCGGGCTACGCGAGGACGACAAGGCTCGCGGCTGCGCATGCAACACGCTGCCGGCATAGCACAAGCGGCTCGGCCCTTCGCGGCGCAAGGTGTGCGCATCGATACGCGCCACTTGCGGCGTGATATCGGCACGGAAACCCATTTGTCGGCCTGATTGCGGATCGATCACCTTGAAGGTACGCAGATCCAGGTCCTGGCCCGCGCCCGTAAGCAGCGACTCCAGGTATTCGATATGCGGGGTGACGACGAACTCATAGCCCCAGCTCTGGAACAGATCCAACACCTGACGGCGCGCCACTTCAATGCGCGCCGCTTCCGGCGGCAGTACTTCTTCGATGCCATCTGGTAGCAGCCAGCGGTCAACCGTTGCCATTACGCCAATCCCCTATGATCCGGGCGGCCAGCCCTGAGGGCGAGCCTTGAGTGAAGCAGAGTGCGGTCACATTCTGAGTGCTTTTACGTGCAAGCCCAACAGAACGAGCGGTCCGAGACCCGCTTTACAGACCGCTCTCCTCGAAAAACCTTGCCCAGCGTTTTACCACGCCATGGCCAATCAATCGTGCAGACGCAAAAAAGCCGGGATTTTCCCGGCTGCCGCATCATACACACGTTTTCCTAAACGATCACCCCGCCAGGCGCTTTTGCCGCCCGGCGGGTGAACCGATTACGGCTTGGATTTTTCCAGATAACGGAAGAAATCGCTGCTCGGGTCCAGCACCATCACGTCGCTTTTGTTCGCGAAGCTTTCACGGTAGGCGCGCAGGCTACGGTAGAACGCGTAGAACTCCTGATCCTGACCGTAGGCCTTGGCGTAGATCGCGGACGCCTGGGCATCGCCATCACCGCGAGCTTCTTCAGACTCACGATAGGCTTCTGCCAGGAGAACCCGACGCTGACGATCGGCATCGGCACGAATGCCTTCTGCCAGCTCGTTACCTTTGGCCCGATGCTCACGCGCTTCACGCTCACGTTCGGTACTCATCCGCTCGAAAACGCTGCGGTTCACTTCTTTAGGCAGGTCAATGCCTTTGACCCGGACATCAATAACTTCAATGCCCAGCTCTTTGCTCGCCATCGTGTTGAGCGAAGCGGTGATATCCGCCATCAACGCATCACGTTCACCCGACACCACTTCATGCAAGGTGCGCTTGCCGAACTGATCGCGCAGCCCGGATTCAAGGCGGCGTGACAGACGTTCATCAGCGATCTGCTTAAGACCGGAAGTCGCAGTGTAGAAACGCTCGGCGTCCTTCACTCGCCACTTGGCATAAGCATCAACCATGACGGCTTTCTTTTCCAGCGTCAGAAAACGCTGCGTCGGTGCATCGAGGGTCATCAAGCGCCCATCGAACTTGCGCACCTGATTGACGTACGGAACCTTCACATGCAGACCTGGCTGGACGTCCGCCTGGACGACACGGCCGAATTGCAGCAAGACCGCACGCTCAGTCTGAGCAACGATGTAGACGCTATTCCAGGCAACGACCGCCAGCACGACACAAACAATCAGGGCGATCAGCGATTTATTGCTCATCAGCGACTCTCCCTTGAACGCGCATCGTGCTGCTGTTGAGCCTCGGTCGCAGCACGTGCGCCGATTTCATTGGCAGCGGCAGGTGCGCCGGTTGTCGGAGCAGTGGTGCTACGACCGCTTTCGATCATCTTGTCCAATGGCAGATAAAGCAGATTGTTCTGCCCTTTGTTGCCACCGGTCACGAGAACCTTACTGGTGTTGCTGAATACTTCTTGCATGGTGTCCAGATACAGACGCTGACGCATCACTTCTGGAGCCTTGCGGTACTCGACGACCAGCTTGGTAAAGCGATCAGCTTCACCCTTGGCACGAGACACGACTTCATCGCGATAGCCATTGGCATTTTCGACGATACGCTGAGCCTGACCACGCGCTTCCGGAATCACACCGTTAGCATAGGTTTCAGCCTGGTTACGCGAACGCTGCTCGTCTTCACGGGCGCGAATCACGTCATCGAACGCTTCCTGAACTTCACGCGGTGCCGCAGCGCTTTGTACGTTCACCTGGGTCACGGTGATGCCGGTGCGATACGTATCGAGGAAGCGTTGCAGACGCTCCTTGATCTCGCTGGCCATCAACTCACGACCTTCAGTCAGCACCTGATCCATCGCAGTGGAACCCACTACGTGGCGCAAGGCGCTCTCAGTCGCATGTTGCAGACTGATTTCCGGCTGATCGACGTTCAGCACGAAATCTTTCAGGTTGGTGATTTTGTATTGCACGGTCAGCGGCACTTCGACGATGTTTTCGTCTTCGGTCAGCATCTGCCCTTGCTTGCTATAGGCACGCTCACGCGTGACGTTTTCCATGTACTTACGATCGAATGGCGGGAAATAGATATTCAGACCCGCACCGACAGTTTCGTAGTACTTGCCGAAGCGCAGCACTACGGCTTGCTCCTGCTCGTCCACGACATAGATGGCGCTATACAGCCAGACAGCCGCGATGACGACCAGACCAATGCCGAGCAGACCTAAACCGCCGCCCTTGCGTTGACCTCCGTCTTCACCGCCACCACGTTTCTTACCACCACCGAACAACCCGTTCAGGCTTTCCTGCAGCTTTCGGAAGGCCTCGTCGAGATCCGGTGGCCCCTTGCGGTCGCCGCCCTTGCGCTTACCACCCCAAGGATCCTGATTATTCGAGTTGCCACCCGGCTCATTCCAAGCCATAGCGCTCTCCATCTGATAAAGCAAAGACGCGCCCACGGCGCGCCGACCAATGCTACAGAATGCCTGTGTCCGCGGCACAACCGCTTTCTCAGGCTTTTATTGCAAAGTGTGTTGCTCGATGAATTCCTGCGGCTGCATTCCTTCGCGACTCACCAGGCGATTGAACTCAACACGCGGCAAACGTACCGCCAACAGACTCCCGCCTTCCTCATCATGCTCTTCGCTTTGAACTGCGCCCAACTTGAAGAACTGAGCACGCAGTCGAGCAAAACGCTGAGGCAAGCGCAAGGTGCCAACGAATAAATCATCGCCCAGCAGCTCAGCCACTGCTTGTTTAAGCAGATCCAGCCCTCGACCATCGCGGGCAGACACCCAGACCCTCTGCGGCTTGCCGTCGGCATCGCGCTGAATCTGGGGCTCTACCCCTTCAAGCAAATCGAGTTTGTTGTACACCTCGAGGATCGGCAAGCCATCCGCACCGATCTCGCCCAGCACCGCCATCACCTGTTCAATCTGCGCCATGCGCTCAGGTTCATGAGAATCGATAACGTGCAGGAGCAAATCGGAGTTGCTCGATTCTTCGAGCGTGGAGCGAAACGCCTCGACCAGTTTGTGCGGCAGATGGCGAATGAAACCTACCGTATCAGCCAGCACGATCGGCCCAAAGTCATCGAGTTCGAGACGACGGAGGGTGGGATCGAGGGTCGCAAACAGTTGGTTTGCGGCAAACACATTGGAATCGGTCATCGCATTGAACAGCGTCGACTTACCGGCGTTGGTATACCCCACCAGCGACACCGAAGGAATATCGGCACGCTGGCGACCACGTCGGGCCTGGTCCCGCTGACTGCGGACCTTCTCCAGGCGACTCTTGAGCTGCCGCACCCGCACCCGCAACAAACGCCGGTCGGTTTCCAGCTGGGTTTCACCCGGACCGCGCATGCCGATACCGCCGCCCTGTCGCTCCAGGTGGGTCCAGCCACGAACCAGACGAGTACTCATGTGATCAAGCTGAGCCAGTTCGACCTGCAACTTGCCTTCATGAGTACGCGCGCGTTGCGCGAAGATATCCAGAATCAAACCGGTGCGATCAAGCACGCGACACTCGAAAACACGTTCGAGGTTGCGCTCTTGGCTAGGCGTGAGGACGTGATTGAAAATCACGATATCTACGTGCTCGGCTTTGACCAGATCGCGAAGTTCCTCGACCTTGCCGCTGCCGATCAGGTATTTAGCTGTTGGCCGATGACGCGGCACGCTGACAAACGCGACGGTCTCGGCGCCAGCAGAATTTGCCAGCTCCTGAAACTCCTGCGGATCTTCACGCGCCTCAGGGTCCTGACCATCCAAGTGAACGAGAATAGCCCGTTCACCACCACCGTGGCGCTCAAAGAACAAAGCAGACTCCTATCAGGCGTTACCTGGCTCAGCGTCGCCCAGCTCCGTTTCGGCTGCGCTAGGCAGGCGAATTGGACGAACTGGTACAACGGTAGAGATAGCGTGTTTGTAAACCATTTGGCTGACGGTGTTTTTCAGCAAAATCACGAACTGGTCAAAGGACTCGATCGTGCCTTGCAGCTTGATACCGTTAACCAGATAAATCGAAACCCCAACCTTCTCTTTACGCAAAGTATTCAGGTAAGGGTCTTGTAGCGAATGCCCTTTTGACATGTGCCGCACTCCTTTAAGGATCAATAGAAAAAAATAGTAAGCAAATTGACTTAGGCCGCCACCCCCCAAGGATAGACGGCAATTGCACGGTATCAGCTCAATATGGAGACCGATGCCATGTATTTCAAGGCACGTGGCAGATTGTCGCAAGCCAGACTGTCCAGCCACTGCAAATCTGCCCAACTACGCAACCAGGTGAACTGCCGTTTGGCCAACTGGCGCGTGGCAATAACGCCACGCTCTTGCATCTGGTCCCACGTCAGCTTGCCATCCAGATGATCCCAGACTTGGCGATAGCCCACGGCTCGCATCGACGACAACCCCGCATGCAGGTCACCGCGTGCTCGCAGAGCTAGGACCTCGTCAACGAACCCCTGTTCCAGCATGTGTACAAATCGTTGCGCGATACGGTCATGCAGTACGTGGCGATCCGCCGGAGCGATGGCCAGGTTTGCGACAGTATAGGGCAATTGATGACGTCCCGAAGCGGCTGCGTCAGTACTTTGCGCAGTTTGTTGCTCGCGATGTGCGGTCATGCTCAATCCACTCACCCGATAAACTTCCAGAGCCCTGATCAGCCGCTGCGGATCATTGGGATGAATTCGCGCCGCCGACACCGGATCAACCTCGGCCAATTGATCGTGCAAGCCCTGCCAGCCTAGCGCGGCGGCCTCGACTTCAAGCTGCGCACGAATGCCCGCATCGGCGGGCGGCATATCCGCCAACCCTTCCTGCAATGCCTTGAAATACAACATTGTGCCGCCCACCAGCAGCGGAATATTGCCGCGCGCAGTGATGTCGGCCATCGCGGCCAATGCATCGGCGCGAAATTCGGCAGCCGAATAGCTTTGCACGGGGTCAATAATGTCGATCAGGCGATGTGGAAACTCGGCCAACAGCTCTTTGGACGGTTTGGCGGTGCCGATGTCCATGCCGCGATACACCAACGCCGAATCGACGCTGATCAGCTCGCAGGGCAGAACCTTGGTCAGCTCAATGGCCAGATCGGTCTTGCCAGCAGCGGTGGGGCCCATGAGGAAGATAGCAGGGGGCAAAGCACTCATCAGCGACCACGCAGGAAAAGTTTGTCCAGATCATCCAGACCCATTTGGGTCCAGGTCGGTCGACCATGGTTGCATTGGCCACTGCGCTCGGTGTTTTCCATGTCGCGCAGCAACCCGTTCATCTCCGGCAGGGCCAGACGCCGATTGGCGCGAATCGCGCCATGGCAGGCCATGGTCCCCAGCAGTTCGTTGAGGTGCGCCTGAATCCGGTCACTGGTGCCGTATTCCATCAGGTCAGCCAACACGTCATGCACCAGCCGATTGGCTTCGGCTTGCTTGAGCAACGCCGGGATCTGCCGAATCGCCAGGGTTTCCGGGCCCAGCCGCTGTAGCTCGAAGCCGAGGCGCTGGAACCAGGCGACGTGTTCTTCGGCGCAATCGGCCTCACGCTGACTGACTGCAATGGATTCCGGGACCAGCAATGGCTGGCCGCTCAGCCCTTCGCTGGCCATGGCGATTTTCAAGCGTTCGTACATGATGCGTTCGTGGGCGGCGTGCATGTCCACCAGCACCAGGCCGTGGGCATTTTCCGCAAGGATATAAATCCCCTTGAGCTGCGCCAGGGCATAGCCCAGCGGCGGGATGTCGTCCTGTGAGCCCGGCAAAGGTGCCGCACCGCCTTCAGGCAGCGGCGCGAAGAACTCGCGATACGCACTTTGTGCCTCGGCCGTCGGCAGTGGCGCGGAGGTGCGAGGCGAATACTGGTATTGATAGCCAGCGCCTGAACCCGAGCCCGCCGGCCGCACGTAAGGTTCGGCCTGTGGCTGCTCCAGCAGATTATTAGCCAGGCGCATTTCGCCCTGAGGGCCGAACTCACCCGCATCCGGGCCGCTCGGACGGATCAGCGTAGTCACCGGAGCGGTACCCGCCAGCTGATTTTCCGGCCGGACATCGCCTAGCGCACGGTGCAGCGTGCCATACAGGAAGTCGTGCACCATGCGCCCGTCACGGAAGCGTACTTCGTGTTTGGTCGGGTGCACGTTAACGTCGACCACTGCCGGATCGACCTCGAAAAACAGGACGAAGGTCGGGTGTCGACCGTTGAACAGTACGTCGCGGTACGCTTGGCGCACCGCATGGGCGACCAGTTTGTCGCGCACGGCCCGGCCGTTCACGTAGAAATACTGCAAGTCTGCCTGGCTACGGGAGAACGTCGGCAAACCGACCCAGCCCCACAAATGCAGACCGTTGCGCTCAACCTCGATCGGCAGCGCCTGCTCCAGGAAGCCTGGACCGCAGATAGCGGCCACACGCCGGGCACGAGCGTTGTCATCATTCGCTTCGTGCAGGCTGAGGATCGTCTTGCCGTTATGCCGCAAATGAAACGCGACATCGAAACGCGCCAGCGCCATACGTTTGATCACTTCTTGCAGGTGATCGAACTCGGTTTTTTCAGCCTTGAGGAATTTGCGCCGCGCCGGGGTATTGAAGAACAGATCCCGGACTTCGACTGAAGTGCCCACCGGATGCGCGGCGGGTTGCACTCGTGAGGCCATGTCGCGGCCTTCGGTTTCGACCTGCCATGCTTGATCGGCATCACGGGTGCGCGAGGTCAGGGTCAGACGCGCCACCGAGCTGATCGACGCCAGCGCCTCACCGCGAAAGCCCAGGCTCATCACCCGTTCAAGGTCTTCCAGTTCGCGAATTTTACTGGTTGCGTGACGTGCGAGCGCCAACGGCAAATCATCAGAGGAAATACCGCCGCCGTCATCACGGACGCGCAACAGCTTGATCCCGGCCTGTTCGACATCGATATCGATGCGTTTCGCGCCGGAATCGAGGCTGTTTTCCAGCAGTTCCTTGATCACCGATGCAGGCCGCTCGACCACCTCACCGGCCGCGATCTGGTTCGCCAGCCTCGGGCTAAGCAGCTCAATCCGCGCCCGGCTATTGATCTCAACGCTGTCGATCACACCGTCCACTACCGACTCGCTCATGGCTGAGCTGCCAACGCATTGCTCGGGATATCCAGCCGCTGCCCCACTCTGAGCTCGTCGGAGCTCAGGCTGTTGGCATTACGCAGGGTCGCCACGCTGACCTGGTAACGAACCGCGATCATGGCCAGCGTCTCACCCGCGCGAACCGTGTGGTCGCGCGGCCCCTGGACGATCTTGCCACTGTCCCGCAGCCAGGCGATATAGGTGCCCAGCGGCGGATTCTGTTGGAAGAACTGCTTCACACCCGAACTGATCGAGCGCGCCAACGCCTGCTGATGAGATGAGCCCGCGAGTTTCGCCGCTTCCTCCGAGTTGGAAATGAAGCCGGTTTCTACCAGGATCGATGGGATATCCGGAGATTTGAGCACCATAAACCCGGCCTGCTCGACCCGGGATTTGTGCAGCGACGTAACGCGCCCAATATTGCTCAGGACTTTCTGCCCGACATTGAGGCTGGAAGACAACGAGGCGGTCATGGACAAGTCCAGCAGCACCCCGGCCAGCATCTTGTCCTTGTCGTCGAGGCTTACGGCGCCAGCGCCACCAATCAAGTCGGAACGGTTTTCACTGTCGGCCAGCCAGCGCGCGGTTTCGGACGTCGCACCGCGCTCGGACAGGGCGAATACCGAAGCACCGAACGCGGCTGAGGACGGCGCGGCATCGGCATGGATCGAAACGAACAGGTCGGCGCCCTTCTTGCGAGCGATCTCCGTGCGTTTGCGCAACGGAATGAAATAGTCGCCAGTACGCGTCAGCTCAGCGCGGTAGCCTTTTTCCGCGTTGATCTGGCGCTGCAGTTCCTTGGCAATGGACAGCACGATGTCTTTCTCTTTCTGACCTCGTGCACCGCCAGCGCCAGGGTCTTCACCACCATGGCCGGCGTCGATGGCAATCACGATGTCGCGCTTGCCATTGGGCACAGGCACCAGCCTGATCTCAGGCTTGGCCGGACTGATGGGCGCAGCAGGCGCTGTGTTGGCCGCCGTGTCGGGCACGACCGGGTTCACCTCGGCGTCCTGATCGAACAGATCAACCACCAGACGGTTGCCATATTGCTGATTGGGAGCAAGGATAAAGCTTTTCGGGTTTACAGCCTTTTTCAGGTCGATGACCACGCGCAAGTCGGTCGGCGTGCGCTGAGCCGAACGCATGCTGGTGATCGGGGTATTGGCCGTAGAAATCTTCAACGGCGCCGCCAGCGTCGCGCCGTTGATGTCGATAACCAGACGATCAGGTGATGTCAGGGTGAAAACACTGTGCTGGACCGGCCCGGACAAGTCGAAAACCAGCCGAGTGTTGTCCGGTGCACGCCATAAGCGAACACTTCGTACCTGTGTAGCGGCTAACGCGTCAACAGCCAGCGCCGTCAGCAGCAGACCTACAACAGTAACCAGCGCGCGCATGCGCATACCTAACCCCATCATTTATTTGAATTCCAAAGCCAAAGCGGCACACCAGGTTTCGCCACGCGAGCCTCCCGGGCTCAAAGTCAGTGATCGACCTTCCGCATGCGGCCTAATGGTAATGGTCAGGTCGGGCTTTGGCAAAAAGCCCGCACCACGTTGGGGCCACTCGATCAGGCAAAGCGCACTTCCGTCGAAGTAATCACGGATACCCATGTACTCTAGTTCCTCCGGATCGACCAACCTGTACAGATCAAAGTGAAAGGCCCGAACCGGTCCGATTTCATAGGGTTCGACCAGGGTGAAGGTCGGGCTTTTGACGGCACCGACATGCCCAAAGCCCCGGATAATCCCGCGCGACAGGGTGGTTTTGCCCGCTCCCAGATCGCCTTCGAGAAAGATTATCCCAAGCCCTTCGGTAACCTGAGCGATACGTGAACCGAAGCTCATCATGGCGTCTTCATTGGCCAGGTGCAGCGTTAGTTCAGACACGGTGACTGTTCCTCTAATAACTGACGAATGGCTGGAATGACTTCACTGGCCGCCAGCCCCCGGCCCGATTTACCTGCACGCTCGCCCGCGCTGGCGTGTAACCAGACCGCCAGGCACGCCGCCTCGAACGCCAGCAGCTTCTGCGCCATCAACGCCCCGACCAGTCCAGCCAGCACATCGCCCAAACCAGCCGTGGCCATCGCCGGATGGCCGTGATCACACAACGCCAGCCGCCCATCGACGCTGGCAATCAGGCTGCCCGCCCCTTTGAGGATGACAACCGTCTTGTATTTCTGCGCCAGCGCCTGCGCCGCAGCTGGACGATCCGCCTGAATCGCCTGAGTGCTGACTCCCAGCAACCGCGCCGCTTCGCCCGGATGCGGGGTAATCACGCTATCGGGCGGCAAGGTCACGACGCCGACAGCCAACACATTCAGCGCATCGGCGTCCCACACTTGCGGACGCTGGGCATTGGCCGCCGCCGACAACAGGCTGCGCCCCCAACTGGCCTGACCCAAACCAGGCCCCACCACCAGCACGGCAGCGGGCTCGATCAAGGCGCGCAGCTGATTGGCGGAGCTGATGCCCGCGCTCATGACTTCCGGGACCCGCGTCAGCGCGGCCGACACATGTTCACGGCGGGTCGCGAGCGTCACCATGCCAGCACCACTGCGCAAGGCGCTTTCTGCCGACAACAGGGCCGCGCCACCAAAACCGTGATCACCGCCAATCACCAGCACGCGACCGAACAGGCCCTTGTTCGCCGAGGCAGGTCGAGCGGCCAGACGCGGCAAATTAAACGTATCCAGGCGCTTAGCACTGACGGGCGTTTGCGCCACGATCAGCGGATCGGCCTGCAGGTCATCGAAGACCAACTCGCCGACCCGATCCACGGCATCGCCGGTGAACAACCCCAGCTTCAGGCCGATAAAGGTCACAGTGAGCTGAGCCAGCACCGCAACGCCAAGGGTTTTACCGGTGTCGGCGCACACCCCGGAAGGAATATCGACTGCGACGACAGGCAGACCGCTGGCATTGATCGTATTGATCGCGCTGCGGTAAGGCTCTCGCACCTCACCGCTCAGGCCCGTCCCGAGCAACGCATCGAGAACAATGCCGCTCAGCACCTGCTCAGCGGACCAGCGCACGATGCTGACGCCCGCCTTCACCGCCTCGGCGTGCGCCTGCAAGGCGTCGCCGGACAATTGCGCAGGATCACCCACCGCCCGCACCACGACCTGCCAGCCCGCTCGCCGGGCCAGCGCCGCGACCAGATAACCGTCACCGGCGTTATTCCCACGCCCTGCCAGCACGGTCAATTCACGCGCCTCCGACCAATGCCGCCGCAACGCTCGCCACGTCGCATGGGCCGCACGCTGCATCAATTCAATGCCAGGCGTGCCAGCCGCAATCAGGCGCGCGTCGAGGTCTCGCACGTGGGCTGCGCAGTACAATGCGTCGGGTTTAGTTGGCAACATGCGTCATAGGCTCCGATGTCTGGCAGAATTATACGCACCTCCGCTCCGGTTTCCTCTTCGCATGCCCGCTATTATTGCCAATCCGCCAATTACTGCCGACCTGGCCGCCCTTGCCCAATCGATCAAGGACTGGGGACGCGAGCTGGGCTTCCAGCAAGTCGGGATCGCCGGCCTGGATCTGGCCGAGCATGAACAGCATCTGCAACGCTGGCTCGATGCGGGTTATCACGGCGAGATGGACTATATGGCCGCCCACGGGAGCATGCGTTCGCACCCGGAAGAGCTGGTGCCGGGGACGCTGCGCGTGGTGTCGCTGCGCATGGACTATCTGCCGGGCGACACCGAAATGGCGCAACGTCTGGCCCAGCCGGAAAAAGCCTACGTCTCGCGCTATGCCCTGGGCCGCGACTATCACAAGCTGATCCGCAAACGCGTCCAGCAATTGGCCGAGCGTATCCAGCAGGCCATCGGCCCGTTTGGTTATCGGGCATTCGTCGACAGTGCGCCGGTACTCGAAAAAGCCATCGCCGAACAAGCCGGGCTGGGCTGGATCGGCAAAAACACCCTGATCCTCAATCGCAAGGCTGGCAGCTATTTTTTCCTCAGTGAATTGTTCGTCGACCTGCCACTGCCAGTCGACCCGCCCCATACCAGCGAACATTGTGGACGCTGCACGGCCTGCCTGGACATCTGTCCCACCGCCGCGTTCGTCGGCCCTTACGTGCTGGACGCTCGACGCTGCATTTCTTACCTGACCATCGAACTCAAGACGGCAATCCCTGAAGAACTGCGCCCGCTGATCGGCAATCGCGTGTTCGGTTGCGATGACTGCCAGATCGTCTGCCCCTGGAACCGCTTCGCCCGCCCCACCAGCCAGGGTGATTTTCAGCCACGGCATAATCTGGACAACGCAGGGCTGGCCGAGTTGTTCCTGTGGGATGAAACAACCTTCCTCAGCAACACCGAAGGCTCGCCCCTGCGCCGCGCCGGTTATGAGCGCTGGTTGCGCAATCTGGCGGTTGGGCTGGGCAATGCACCGTCGACCATTCCCGTGCTGGAAGCCCTGGAGGCCCGCCGGGATTACCCGTCAGAGTTGGTCAGAGAGCATGTGGCGTGGGCGTTGAAGCAGCATGGTCGGTGAAACGATGCAGGCGTTTACGGTTCGTCGTTGTAAACGAACTTGGGCATTTCCCAGCGAAAACGGATAGCTAACAGCCGCAACAAAAAGCCGCCAAACAAGGTGATCAGAATCGCCTGCTCATTGGGTAACCCAAGGTATTGGCAGAGCAGATAGCACCAGGCCGCCACGAATGACACGCTGGCGTAGAGTTCGCGACGGAAAATCAACGGGATGTCGTTGCAGAAGATGTCCCGCAAGATGCCGCCAAATACCCCGGTAATCACCCCGCAGACTGACGCCACCAGCATGCCATGCCCGGTCTCCAGCGCTGTCATGCAGCCGATCAGCGTGAACGCCACCAACCCCACCGCATCCAGCACCAGAAACAACGAACGCAGATGGCGCATCAACGGAGCAATGAAGATGGTCACCAACGCCGCGACGCTGGTCAGGATCAGGTATTCCGGGTGCTTGACCCAGGTCAGAGGGTAATGCCCCAACAACACGTCGCGGACCGAACCGCCGCCCAGTGCGGTGACGCAGGCAATCAGCACCACGCCAAACCAGTCCATCCCCCGACGACCGGCTGACAGCGCACCCGTCATGGCCTCAGCAGTGATGGCGATTAGATAAAGCATCAGCAACATGGCGGAGTCCCCGCGATAAAGCCGCGCAGTCTAACCAGTCAGACGAAGCACCAAAAGAGGGCGCGACGAAATTTATCGCCACACCTCCGTGCTCACATGACGCGATCTACCTGTCACACCTTGATGAAGTGCTCACGGTAGTGACGCAATTCGCCGATCGATTCGCGAATATCGTCCATCGCCAGATGGGAGCCGCCCTTCTCGAACTTCTTCAAGTTTGGCGCCCAACGGGCTGCCAGCTCTTTAAGCGTGGAAACATCGAGGTTGCGGTAATGAAAATAGTGTTCCAGCGTCGGCATATGCCGGTACAGGAAGCGACGATCCTGACAAATGCTGTTACCGCAGATCGGCGAGCTGCGTTCCGGCACCCATTGCTGGATAAACGCCAGGGTCTGCGCTTCGGCCTCAGCGGCACTGATGCGGCTGTCGCGAACCCGTTGCGTCAAGCCAGAGCCGCCGTGTTGACGGGTGTTCCACTCGTCCATGCGGGCCAGCGTCTCGTCACTTTGATGCACGGCAATCACCGGGCCTTCAGCCAGCGTGTTCAGTTCGCTGTCAGTGATAATGGTCGCCATCTCGATAATAACGTCGGTATCCGGGTCCAGACCGGTCATTTCCAGGTCGATCCAAATCAGGTTCTGCTTACTAAATTTTTCTTGCGTGGGCATGTCGCGACTCCTCAACTTAGGTGCGCAGTTTAGCCTAGCGGGACATGCTAGACTTGCGGCGTTTTACCTAATCAGCTGCTTTATCGACTCGGAACACCCATGGCCAAACGCCAACTCAATCGTCGCCAAAACTGGCGCATCGAAAAGATTCAAGGCGAGCGCGCTTCCCGCGCCGCCAAACGTGAATCGCAGACCCTTGAAACACTTGAGGGCGGTGATCTCGGCCCTGAGCAAATAGGGCTTGTGATCGCTCACTTTGGTGTGCAGGTCGAAGTCGAGGCACAGGAAGGCGAACAAACCGGCCAAGTGTTCCGTTGTCACTTGCGCGCCAACTTGCCAGCGCTGGTCACCGGCGACCGGGTTGTCTGGCGTGCCGGTAATCAGGGTATCGGCGTCATCGTCGCGCAACTGCCCCGCACAACCGAGCTTTGCCGCCCGGACAGCCGTGGTCAGCTCAAGCCGGTTGCCGCCAACGTCGACCTGATCGTGATCGTCTTCGCGCCAATGCCGGAGCCGCACGCCAACCTGATCGACCGTTATCTGGTCGCCGCCGAACACGCGGGGATTCGTCCTCTGCTGCTGTTGAACAAGGCTGACCTGATCGACGATCAAAACGCTCCGGCGCTCAATGCGCTGCTGGCCGTTTATCGGCAGTTGGGCTATCCATTACTGGAAGTGTCCGCCCATCAAGGCGACGGCATGCAGCAGCTGCAAACCCAGCTGGACGGGCATATCAGCGTGTTTGTCGGTCAGTCCGGTGTCGGTAAATCGTCGCTGGTCAACAGCTTGCTCCCGGAAGTCGAAGCCCGTGTCGGCCCGCTTTCCGAGCTTTCGGGTCAGGGCACTCACACCACGACCACTGCGCGCCTGTTCCACTTCCCACGTGGCGGCGACTTGATCGACTCCCCGGGGATTCGCGAGTTCGGCCTGGGACATGTCAGCCGCGCCGACGTTGAAGCTGGCTTCATCGAGTTCAATGATTTGATCGGAACCTGCCGTTTCCGCGACTGCAAACATGATCGCGAACCGGGCTGCGCCCTGCTCAAGGCCCTTGAAGAAGGGCGCGTTCAGCAACAACGGATGAACAGCTACCGCTCGATCATCGCCAGCCTGCCTGAAAACAGTTACTAAGCTTTCCTGCACGCAGTAAAAAGCCGCGATCATCGCGGCTTTTTTGCACCTGCTGACTCGTCCTACTTCTTGGTCTCATCCATCTTCAACACGCCATCTTCAAAGATGTTGAGCTTGTCCCGCAGCTCATGGGGCTGCAGGGGGGCTTGCGGGGCAACCGGAGCCGGAGGAGCTGAAGCGCCTGGGGCGCCCGCCGGAGCTGCGGCACCGGGGGCTGGCGTACCGGACTCAGGTGTTTGCGGTGCAGCCTGATTACCCTCAATGCGCTGCTGGGCTTTCTTGGTCAGCACAATGATGTCGATTCGACGGTTCACCGGGTTCTGCGGATTTTCGTGATCGTACAAGGATGACGACGCGTATCCGACGACGCGCGCCACTTGCGATTCAGGATAACCACCCGCAACCAACGCCCGACGCGCCGCATTGGCTCGGTTCGACGACAGCTCCCAGTTGCCGAACTCTTTGGTCCCGGCATAAGGCGTAGCGTCCGTATGACCGCTGATGCTGATCTTGTTCGGCACTGTGCGGATGGTGTCCGCCATGGCCAGCAGAATATCTTCGAAATACGGCTTCAAACGAGCGCTGCCAATGTCGAACATCGGCCGATTTGCAGCGTCCATGATCTGTATGCGCAAACCGTCCTGGGTGATTTCGAACAGGATCTGGTCCTTGAACTTCTTCAGCTCCGGATTTTCCTCGACCTTGTTCTGCAGCTCTTGCAGCAGCATGTCCAGACGCTCCTGCTCGACTTGCTCTGCAACGGCGTCAACCTTTTCGCTCTCGACCTTGATTTTTTCTTGCTGGGGCACGGTCTCGACCTCAGGGTTCAAGGTTTTGTCGGGCGCAAGCGTTGGTGAACCACCCAGGTCAATGATGAACGGCGTGCCACTTTCGGTGAACCCGATCGGGTCTTTGAAGTACCCGGCAATAGCAAGTTTCTGCTCTGGAGTGGCCGAGGACATCAGCCACAACACCAGAAAGAACGCCATCATCGCCGTCGCAAAGTCGGCAAAGGCGATTTTCCAGGCGCCGCCGTGGTGCCCGGCGGCATAGCGCTTGATGCGCTTGACGATTATCGGCTGATTATTTTCCATGACTCAGCGACCGCGAACCGCTTGCTCCAGCTCACTGAAGCTGGGGCGATGCGCTGGATACAGAACCTTGCGACCGAACTCCACAGCCAGTGATGGCGGCATGCCCGAGGCCGAGGCAACCAGCGACGCCTTGATGGCTTCAAAAACGTTCAGCTCTTCCTTGGCGTCATGGGCCAGGGACGTGGCCAGCGGGCCGAAGAAACCGTAAGCAGCAAGAATACCGAAGAAGGTACCCACCAATGCCGCACCCACGTGCATACCGATCGCAGCCTGGTCACCCTCACCCAGCGAAGCCATGGTCACCACGATACCCAGCACCGCCGCGACGATACCGAAACCGGGCATCGCATCGGCAACCCCGGTCACCGCGTGGGAAGGATGGTCCAGCTCTTCCTTCATGCTTTGTAATTCCATGTCGAACAAGCCTTCAAGCTCGTGCGGCGCCATGTTCCCTGACGACATGATGCGCAGGTAATCGCAGATGTAAGCGATCATGCGCTCGTCTTTGAGCACGCCGGGGTACTTGGCGAAAATCGGGCTGGCTGCAGCGTCTTCGATGTCGCCTTCAATCGCCATCATGCCTTCGCGGCGGCTCTTGTTGAGAATCTCGTAGACCAGGCTGAGAATTTCAAGATAGAACGTGTGATTGAAGCGCGTGCCGAACATCTTCAGCGACTTCTTGATCACGAGGAGGGTCGTGTAACCGGGGTTGGCCTGGAGAAACGCACCCAATGCCGCGCCACCGATAATCATGACCTCGAAAGGCTGGATCAGCGCGGCAATCTTGCCGTGAGAAAGGACGTATCCGCCGAGCACACTCGCGAAAACGACAATGATGCCGATAATTTTAGCCATAGATAGAGAGTTCTTACTGAGTCGGGTTCGAGGTCATGAGCGGAAGTTCTTGAAACTCTTCTTCTACTTATCGGCATAAGTGCGCCAGACTATAGTCAGTTAAGGCGAAAAGCCAGTTCGGCCCGCACAGCGGGGAGTCTGGCGTCGATCGGTCCTTGAACCCGGCATACGACATTATCCTGACCTCTTAGCCGTACAGGCCCCTGCATGCCACCAGAAACCTCAGCACAGCTTCCCGTCCCACGCAGCCTCGACGCTTGGCTCAAGCAACTGGAGAGCATCCGCTTGCCTGTGCCAATCGCCAGCCACGAACGCGTGCTCGGTGCGCTGGCTGATAGCCGCCGCTCGTTGCGCGAGATTGCCGAGCTGATGCAGGAAAGTCCGTCGCTGGTGCTCAGCGTATTGCGCGAAGCTAATCATCACAGCACTGGTTTGTCGGAACCGGCGGAAAGTCTTGAGGTTGCCATCAACCGGCTGGGCTTGAAACGTACCGAAGAATTGCTCCAGCGCCTGCCCGCGCGGGCCCCGCAGGACATGCCGCCAGCCCTGCGTCAGTTACAGCTGATCAGCCAGCACGCGACGCAGCAGGCCAACGGGCTGTTCGCCGGTCGCATGGCTCGGCTCTGGCAGGACATTCACTGGGGCAGTTTGCTGTTCTTGTCGCCGCTGTGGCCAATAGCGGTCGCCCATCCCAAACTGCTTGAGGAATGGGAACTGAGGGTGATTCACAAGGGCGAGTCGGCGCTGATCGTTGAAACCCAATTGTTCGGCGTCAGCCTGCTCAAACTGTGCCTGACAGTGGCCGAAGCCTGGCGCCTGCCCATGTGGGTCACGCAGGGTTATCGGCTGCTGATCAGTGAACGTCGATTGCTGGTCAAAGCGATACGTATTTCCCGCGACCATCTCCACCCGTTACGCCAGCGGCAACTGCTGGACGAGGACCCGGCCCTGCAACGCTGGCTCAACCATCCGGCCAACACCATCCTGCTGGCCAACGGCATCGCGCTGTCGGCGCAACAGGCCTGGGATACCCCGCACAGCCTGCGCTGGCAGTTGCTCACCAGCCTGTACCTGCAACAACCCCTGAGTGAAGTGCAACAGCAACTGCACCAACAGGCGGTGCAAAGCGCTCGCCAACATTGGGCGCGCGGGCTTTGGCACCCTGCAGAAGCGTTGATCTGGCCGTGGGAAACACGGCGAATGCACCGTGGCCTGCTGCCTGCGCCGCCACCGTCGGCCGATGCACTGCTGGCCTGGCGCAAATGCTGCACCGAGCTTTTGGTCGAGCCCAGCTGCTTCAACAACGCAATGCACCTGACCACTTCCGCCCGTGATGCGCTAGTGGCCTGCGGCATGCAGCGCGTCATGCTATTGATGACGGACCGCAACATGACCACCCTGCGCGTTCATCAAATTGCAGGGCTGGACAAAAGCGCGGCCAACCTAACGCTGCACATCAGTGAAAGCACCGTCTTGCAACGCCTGCTCGCGCAACCGACCCAACTGCGCCTGAGCCCCGCCAACAACGCGCAGTTTTCGGCGCTATTGCCCGGACAGCTGAAAGGTCTGTTTACCGGCGAGCATCTGTTGCTACGCTCACTCAGCAGCAACGGCAAGGTGGTCATGCTGGTGTTTGCCGATCAAGGGGGTGGACCACTCTCGGAAATCAGCGTGCAGGCCTTTGGTAAAACCGCGCAATGCATCGAGCGCGCCTTAAGCAGCTTTAGCGCCCGCAAAGCCTGACGCGTAAGCTACAATTTGCCTCTTTTTTCTGATCTGGAGAACTAAATGCCGGACTTCTCTAGCTTACCGCTGGTCATCGAGCCCAGCGACCTGCTGGCCCGCCTTGACGCGCCAGAACTGATTCTTGTCGATCTGACCAGTAGCGCGAGCTACAGCGCCGGGCATATTCCCGGTGCACGCTTCGTTGATCCGAAACGCACGCAAATGGGCCATCCACCCGCGCCGGGGCTTTTGCCGTCGCAGGCCCAGCTTGAAGTCCTGTTCGGTGAGCTGGGGCATAACCCTAAAGCGGTTTACGTGGTCTATGACGATGAAGGCGGCGGTTGGGCCGGACGCTTTATATGGTTGCTGGACGTGATTGGTCACTCACGCTATCACTACCTCGACGGCGGCCTGCATGCCTGGCGAGCCGAAGCGCGGCCACTCTCGAGCGAGGTTCCGCCGAACGTCGGAGGTCCCGTGCCATTGACCCTGCACAGCGAACCGACCGCGACCCGCGAATACCTGCAATGTCGCCTGGGCGCCGCTGACCTGGCAATTTGGGACGCACGCGGCCCCACTGAATACTCAGGCGAAAAAGTCCTCGCAGCCAAGGGTGGGCATATCCCCGGCGCGGTCAATTTCGAATGGACCGCTGGCATGGACCCTGCGCGCGACTTGCGTATCCGCAAGGATATGCCGCAGATTCTTGAAAGCCTGGGCATCACGAAGGACAAGGAAGTGATCACCCATTGCCAGACCCACCATCGCTCCGGCTTCACCTATCTGGTGGCCAAGGCGCTGGGTTATCCGCGCGTCAAAGGTTACGCCGGCTCGTGGGGCGAATGGGGTAACCACCCCGATACACCTGTCGAGAAATAAGGCGAACCATTCGCCCGGATCGCCTCTGATCGGGGCCAGTATTGCCACCTCTTTTAACTGCAACTTTTTATAGATGCTTCGCTTTAGGAATTTTGATGAAACAGCGTTTGTTTATCCTCAGCCAGTACCTGCTGCCACACCATTTGCTGTCCCGCCTGGCTGGCTGCGTTGCCGAGTGCAAGGTGCGCTGGTTCAAAAACGCCTTCACCGCCTGGTTCGCCCGGCGCTATCAGGTGGACATGTCGCAAGCATTGGTCGAAGACCTGACTGCTTATGAGCACTTCAACGCCTTCTTCACCCGCGCCCTGAAGCCCGGCGCACGACCGCTGGATGAAACGCCTGGCGCGATTCTCAGCCCTGCCGACGGCGCTGTCAGCCAATTGGGCCCAATCGATCATGGTCGAATTTTCCAGGCCAAGGGTCACAGCTTCAGCGTGCTCGAACTGCTGGGCGGCGATGCGAACCTGTCCGCACCGTTCATGGGCGGTGAATTCGCGACGATCTACTTGTCGCCAAAAGACTATCACCGGGTCCACATGCCACTGGCCGGTACTTTGCGTGAAATGGTCTACGTGCCGGGACGCATTTTCTCGGTCAACCAGACCACGGCCGAAAACGTTCCTGAACTGTTCGCCCGTAACGAACGCGTGGTTTGCCTGTTCGATACCGAGCGCGGCCCGATGGCCGTGGTGTTAGTGGGCGCGATGATCGTCGCCTCGATTGAGACGGTGTGGGCAGGTCTGGTTACACCGCCCAAACGCGAGCTGAAAACCGTGCGTTACGACGAAGCCGCCCGTGCGCCGATTCATCTGGAGAAAGGCGCTGAGCTTGGACGCTTCAAGCTGGGTTCCACCGCCATCGTGCTGTTCGGGCCGGATCAAGTGAAGTGGGCCGAACAACTTGCCGCAGGCACTCCGGTGCAGATGGGACAAGCCATAGGTCTGGCTGCCGAGGTGTGACGTCAAGTCACACCGCTCAACACCCTCGATCCGATAGGCTGACGGGCGAGTACTGCCGCCCGTCGGCGGTACTCGAGCATCAAAGGCTGCGACTGCACGGCTATGCTGCTAAAGTCGAGTCTGGCCATGTTCAGATGAGCAGCCGCTCGAGCCGTTGTGCTGTTGGAGTTTGTCGGGCAAATGAGTAATTCAAGTCTGGAGCTGTTGCAGCGTGTTCCCACGCCAACGCAGTCGAGCCTGTCGTTCTGCGAGGCCACTCCGCGCGACCTGAAACGCTGGATCTCAAGCCTGCCCAAAGCCAACCTCGGCGAAACCGCCCGCCTGCTCTACCAAGGCATGGGCGAGCTCAACCAGTTACTGACCCCCAGCGACAACCGCCTGCAATTGCTCGAACTGCTACGCCCTGAGGTCTATTACGTCTGCAAGAACCTTGAGCGGCACTTCCTTAGTCAGGCGATTGTGCTCGACGAACGCCCGCGCAAAGTAGCGAACCTCTGCCAGGCCCTGCAAAACCACTTGGCCATTGGCTACAAACAGATCATCGCGCGCGTCTCGCCGAACCTGACCAAAGATCGAGCTTCGCTCCTGACCACCGCCATGCAGCGCGCATTGCACTGCCTCAATGGCCCCTTGATTCGCGCCAGCCAACTGTATTGCCCCGTACCGGAGGGCCTGTGGCTGGAAATGCACCAGATTTATCTGATTGCACGTCAGCACCAGTTGAATAACATCGCCGTGCCCGACAGCCTGGCGAGCCACACCCAGACGTTGAGCATCGAGCAAACGTACGGGGTGGCTTTGCTTTTGGGTTGTTCGCGCTGCAACCAGATGCGTCAGCTCAATATCGGCCGTCTGGCCGAAGTCCTCGAATCCTGGAGTGCACTGGTCAAGCTGCAATCGCCAGCGGAAGAATCCAGCCTGTTCGCGGTAGCACAGAACGTCGATGCTCCACCGCGTTACAAGTCACTGTTCCTTGATGAGCAACTACCGGGCCTGCTGGGGATCAATCCACTGCCGCTGGCGGCAGCCATCAAGGATTACCTGGAGTTGCCCGAGGAGAAGCGCGGGCAATCGCCGCTGCTGGTACCCAACGGCTTTACCCTGGATCTGTTGCAACATCTGGCGGCAGCCTGGGGCGACGTCTCCGAGCGGACGTTTCAGCGCACGGCCGGCCAAGGCACCTTGACCCTGTGCCTCGGGATGAGCGCCCTGCACTATTACCTGGGCGGACAAAAGTCATTCAGCGAGATGCTCAAACTGCCCGCCGTCAGCCAGGCCGCACAGTTCACGACGCAGTTCGCCAAAATCGCCTCCACCGATGCATGGGCCACGACCTTCGACAGTGAGCGCGATGGCACATCGGACACCATGCTGCCGTACGAGGAGATCCAGTATCAGCAGGCCGAAGTGGATGGTGGCGTCCCGGCGTCCAACGCCCAGCAGACATTCCCGACCCATGCCCTGAACGTCATCAACCACAGTCCGGGCGGCTACTGCCTGGCTTGGCCCAAAGACGTCCCCCCCCAGTTACAGGCAGGGGAAATGGTCGGCATTCAAGACGGTGTCGGTCAGGGCTGGAGCATCGCGGTCGTGCGCTGGATTCGTCAGGTTCGCGGCGGTGGCACGCAAATGGGTATCGAACTGGTTGCGCCCTATGCTCAGCCATGCGGCCTGCAACTGGTACGCACCGGCGAGCAAAGCAGCCAATACCTGCGGGCACTGCTGCTGCCTGAAGTCCGCGCAATCGACCAGCCAGCGACGTTATTGGCGCCGCGCTTGCCCTTTCAGGAGGGCAACAAGGTGAAAATCAACACCAACGGCGAAGAGCGTCGTGCAGGCCTGGGCAAGCGTCGTACCGGCACCGGCAGCTTCAATCAGTTCGAATACCAGACGATTGAAGCACCGCGTAAAAAAGACAGTGTCGGCGGCCCCGACAACGCAGCGTCCGGAGAAGAGTTCGACTCGTTGTGGACGTCTTTGTAGCAGACGTCGCACCTGGTAGCGCTTGGCAGGCAAGCCTGTTCCCGCAGACTGAACTGCGGGAGCAAAATCCCTATAAGCCCCGCCCATCCCGATCACGAAAGCCGAGCAGGTACAGAATCCCGTCCAGCCCCAGTGTCGAGATCGCCTGTTTGGCCGACTGTTTGACCAGCGGCTTGGCTCGAAAAGCGACGCCAAGACCGGCAATCGCCAACATCGGCAAATCATTGGCCCCATCACCGACGGCAATCGTCTGCTCAAGGCTCAGGCCTTCTTTGTGCGCCAACTCACGCAGCAGGTCGGCTTTGCGCCGGGCATCGACGATCGGCTCGATGGCCACACCGGTAACCTTGCCATCGACCACTTCCAATTCATTGGCGAACACGTAGTCGATGCCCAGCTTGGCTTGCAGCTGTTTGGCGAAGTAAGTGAAACCACCCGACAGAATCGCAGTCTTGTAGCCCAATCGTTTGAGCTCGGCGAACAGGGTTTCGGCGCCTTCGGTCAGGCGCAACGAAGCACCGATTTCATCCAGCACACTGACGTCGAGGCCTTTGAGCAGTGCCAGCCGCTCTTTGAAACTGGCGCAGAAATCCAGCTCGCCACGCATGGCCCGCTCAGTGATTTCCGACACCCGCTCGCCGACACCGGCCGCCTTGGCCAACTCGTCGATGACTTCAGCCTCGATCAGCGTCGAGTCCATGTCGAACACCGCCAGACGACGGTTGCGCCGGAACAGCGAGTCCTGCTGGAACGCGATATCGACGTTGAGTTCTTGCGCCACGCTGAGGAACTCGGCCTGCATCGCACCAGGATCGGCCGGCTCGCCGCGCACGGAAAACTCGATGCAGCCCTTGCCTTTATCGGCAGGCGTATCGAGCGGCATGCGCCCGGACAGGCGATCGATCTGATCGATGTTCAGGCCATACTTGGCGGTAATGGAACTGACACGCTGCAATTGCTCGGCCGTGACCTTACGGGTGAGCAACGTCACGATGTGCCGCGCCTTGCCCTGCCCATTGACCCAATGCGCGTAGTCCTCTTCGGAAACAGCCGTGAAGCGCACCTGCTGATCAAGCTTGTAAGCCGTGAACAGGATGTCTTTAAGCACCGAGGAGCCTTGTTCGGTTCCCGGAATTTCAACCAGGATGCCGAACGACAAGGTGTCGTGGATCACCGCCTGACCAATATCGAGAATATTCACCCCACCCTGGGCAAGCACCCCGGTAATGGCCGCAGTGAGACCCGGACGGTCTTCACCAGTGATGTTTATCAGGACGATTTCGCGCAAGGCGCACCCCCGCAGTGGAAAAAAACCGCATTCTAACCACTTTCAGTGACCATCGGGCACAGCGAGCGCTTTGCCGCTCAAGGGTCGGTCGCTATACTGCCCGGCAACTTCACCAAAAGAACCGTGCTCAGTGAACCGGCCCACGCCAGTTAAAACCGATAATTTCTTCCTGCTGATCTTTCGGGCATTGCGCCATAGGCGTGTACCGCTTGCTTTGCGCATAGCCAGCCATAACGTGATTCTGGTCGCCTTGGCGCTGGTGATCTATGCCTGCGTGATGGGCCTGCAGTTCAAGCAGGCCATGCACGAACAGGCTGACGCCCTCGGCCAGGCCCTGACCACGCAAACTGCGACGTCCGCCACGGAACTGCTGGTGTCCAACGACATCCTCAGTCTCAACGTGCTGCTGGGCAATCTGGTGAAGAACCCGCTGGTGGCCCACGCCGCCATCTACAGCGTGGATAACCGCATCCTTGCAGAAGCCGGTCAGCGCCCTAAAAATGGCCTGCTGGGTGAAGCCGAAGGCTTGTACGAGATAAAAATCACCTTCCAGGACGTGATCGCCGGGCACCTGCGCATCAGCCTGGACATGGCGCAATTCCAGCAGCCGATGACCATCAGCTTGCAAAGCATGGGCATCCTCAGCGGAATTCTGCTGGCATTGGCACTGGCGTTGAGCTTGCGCCTGGGTCGTTACATTTCAACGCCGCTGCTGCAATTGCGCGTGTGGCTGCGCGATATCGACGAGCACACACCCGCCACCGAACGCCAGGATGAAATCGGCGATCTGGCCCGTCAACTGCACGCTTCGTTCGCGCCCGAACCGCCTGAACCTCAGCCCGTTCCAGAACCGGAATACGACGAACACGCTGGCACCGATCCGTACCTTGAAACAGAAGAGGACGACGAACCCGGGTTTACCGCGAACGACCTGCACGAACCTGGTTTCGATGAAGCGCCTAAACCTCGCCTGCCGGCGCAAGCGCCGAGGCGCATCGTCGCTGAAGAAGATGAAGAGGGCGAAGAAGACCCCTTCGCCGATCTGCGCGATCATTCCACCCCCGCCCCCGTGGCCAAGCGCGCTCCGATTGCCCCGAGCCAGCCGCAACACAGTGCGGTACTGGCCGTACAGCTTGGCGCTCAGGATCAACTGCGCCGTTTGCCCCGCGCTCGCCTGACCGAACTGCTGCAACGCTACCGTGACTGCCTGGATCAAGCCGCGTCGCTGTATCAAAGCGAACTGCACACACTGAACGATGGCAGCACGCTGATGCTGTTCCATAGCCAGGACAGTGGCGAGGACTACCTGACCAACGCGATTTGCTGTGGCGAGCTTCTGCGCGCCCTGGGCCACGCCTTGCAGATCGAGGTCGCCGACAGCGGCATCACCCTGCAATTGCAGCTGGGCCTGACCCTGAGTGACGGACTGTTCGGCTTGAGCCAGATCGACCTGTTGCTGACTGAAACCGCGCAAGATGCATTGGCGCTGTCACAACACAGCCGCAACCTGCTGCTGGTAGAGCGCAAGATCAGCGACGATGTGTTGATCCGCCAACGCGCCCGCATCCGACCTATCGCCAGCCCGGAAGGCGCGTGCTGCGTCGAACGGCTGATGGAGCCCTACCCGTCCATGCTCGAACGCCAACTGGCGCGGATGCATGAGAGCCGGGGCAAGGTTTAGCGGATACCGCCATCGCGGGGAAACCCGCGCCAGCAGGTGTCAGACAGACGCCCAATAAAAAGCCCACAGCGATGTGGGCTTTTTATTGGGCGGTGGAGCCACTTCCTCAGAAGCGGAACACTTCCATATCCGTACGAATCGGCGAAGCCAAGGGAATCTTTGGCCTGCCCTGATCTTGCTCTTTATTCGTGTGCGCCTGAGCCGAAGGCTGCTTTTTAGGTTCGTCCGCAGGCTGGTTGGCCAATGGTTTGACCGCAACGCTCAGTTGATCGGCCAGACGCTGCAAAAGTACGCCCTGCGCTTTTACCTGTGCAGCCGAGGTCCCGACATGGGGCTCTTCCAGGTGAATCAGTCGGCTATCGCGAACCTGACCCTTGCGATCGAGCAAGCGCCACTGAGCATCGAGCACCGCAGGTTGGTTTGCGCCCGAATCAAGTCGGGTAATGGACAACAAGACCTGCACATCCGGGGTAAAACCGGTGACCGCGGGTGCCAGCACCACGCGCTGACTGTCCAGTTTCCAGGCCAGTCGGCGCAACAGCAGTTGATCGATGTCCGAAGACAGACTGCCCGCCCAGCGACCATCGGTCGATGCCGTCAGGCTGCCATCCGGTTGGCGTTGCAACAGCGTTTCACGTTGAAGATAATCG
Organism: Pseudomonas sp. UMAB-08; assembly: GCF_900095225.1. Taxonomy (GTDB): domain Bacteria; phylum Pseudomonadota; class Gammaproteobacteria; order Pseudomonadales; family Pseudomonadaceae; genus Aquipseudomonas. Next base: position 62,006 of record NZ_LT607420.1, on the reverse strand, counting down.
GCCACTGAAACCGGGCCCAACAAAACAGCCAGCCCAGCACTTTGTTTAGGTTGACCCGGCTCGCCGGCGTCAAGCTGATACAACGAAGTCGGTTGTTGCACACTGCAACCGGCAAGCCCAATTACGCCGGTCATTAACAAAACAAAAGGAAGGCGTAAAAAATTCATCATCCCATCCAGGTAGTCGCCACAAGGCGCACCACAGCGTCAATACTCACAAAATACATGAAGGCACTCAGCCACGCTGGTGACTCAAGACGTCATATCATCCGTGAATATTGCTCATGACTCCAGCGATTATGCGTCGGCCATCATGGCAAAATGAAGACCGAACGCTCTAATCCGGCATTACAGGCTATTTTCAACCAATAATGCATCCACTCGCTGGAAGCCCCGGGGAAGCTTGTTGCCGCGTCGACCGCGCTCACCCTTGTAATGTTCGAGGTCATCAGCCTTCAACGACAGCGTGCGCTTGCCGGCTTGCAGCACCAATGTCGCGCCTTCCGGGATCACCGCCAGGTCGGTCACGTACTCTTCGCGACTGGCCACGCGCTCGCCCGGAATGCCGATGATTTTGTTGCCTTTGCCTTTGCCCAACTGCGGCAAATCACTGACTTTGAAAATCAACAAGCGCCCTTCCGTGGTCACTGCCGCAAGCCAGTTTTGCTCACGATCAGTCACTGGCCGCGGCAGAATCACCTTGGCGCCATTAGGCAGACTCAGCAACGCCTTGCCCGCCTTGTTCTTGGCTTGCAGGTCTTCACCCTTAACCACGAAGCCATAGCCTGCGTCGGAAGCAATGACGTACAGCGCGTCATCGTCCGGCAACAGTACACATTCAAAGCTGGCACCCGGCGGCGGCGTGAGACGACCGCTCAACGGTTCGCCCTGGCCACGGGCGGACGGCAAGGTATGCGCCGGCAGCGAGTAGCTGCGCCCCGTGGAGTCGATGAAAACTGCAAATTGGTTGGAGCGCCCGGCCGCAGAGGTCTTGAAGCCGTCCCCGGCTTTGTAGGAAAGCCCGGTGGCGTCGATATCGTGGCCCTTGGCGCAACGCACCCAGCCTTTATCCGAAAGCACGACCGTGACCGGCTCGGTCGGCATCAGCTCGTTTTCCGACAACGCCTTGGCTTCAGTGCGGGACACAATTGGCGAGCGACGGTTGTCGCCATACGTTTCAGCGTCCGCGATCAATTCAGTACGCACCAGCTTACGCAGCTTGGTTTCACTGCCCAGCAGCGATTGCAGACGTGTCTGTTCCTTGCGCAACTCATCCTGCTCGGCCCGCAGTTTCATTTCTTCCAGGCGAGCCAGCTGACGCAAACGCGTGTCGAGGATGTAGTCAGCCTGAATTTCCGACAGCGCGAACCGCTCGATCAACTCCGCTTTCGGGTGTTCGGCGGTGCGGATGATGTGGATGACTTCATCCAGGTTCAGGTAAGCCGTGAGCAAGCCGTCCAACAGGTGCAGGCGGCGCTCGACCTTATCCAGACGGAATTGCAAACGCCGGCGCACGGTGCCAATACGGAACACCAGCCACTCGCTGAGCAACGCTTTGAGGTTCTTGAGTTGCGGCTTGCCATCAAGACCGATGATGTTGATGTTCACCCGATAGCTGGATTCCAGCTCGGTGGTGGCGAACAGATGCTGCATCAACTCGTCGAGTTCGACCCGATTGGAACGCGGGATGATCACAATGCGGCAAGGATGTTCGTGGTCCGACTCGTCGCGCAGGTCGGCGACCATCGGCAGCTTCTTGGCCTGCATCTGCGCAGCGATCTGCTCCAGCACCTTGGCGCCGGACACCTGATGCGGCAACGCGGTGACGACGATATCGCCGTCTTCGATGCGATATACCGCACGCATGCGCACCGAGCCTTTGCCGGTTTCGTACATTTTCAGCAGATCGGCGCGCGGAGTGATGATTTCCGCTTCGGTCGGATAATCCGGGCCCTTGATGTGCTCGCACAGCTCTTCGATCGTGGCCTTGGGCTCATCGAGCAAGTGCACACAGGCAGAGGCGACTTCCCGCAGGTTATGCGGCGGCACGTCAGTGGCCATGCCGACGGCGATGCCGGTGGTGCCGTTGAGCAGAATATTCGGCATGCGCGCCGGTAACACCGCCGGCTCGTCGAGGGTGCCGTCGAAGTTCGGGACCCAATCCGCCGTGCCCTGGCCCAACTCGCTGAGCAGCACTTCGGAATAGCGCGACAACCGCGCTTCGGTGTAACGCATGGCGGCGAAGGATTTCGGATCATCCGGCGCGCCCCAGTTACCCTGGCCGTCGACCAGCGTGTAGCGATAACTGAACGGCTGCGCCATCAGCACCATGGCTTCGTAGCAGGCCGAGTCGCCGTGGGGGTGAAATTTACCGAGAACGTCGCCGACGGTACGCGCCGACTTCTTGTGCTTGGAGTCGGCATCGAGCCCCAACTCGCTCATGGCGTAGATAATACGCCGCTGTACAGGCTTCAGGCCGTCGCCGATATGCGGCAGGGCACGGTCCATGATCACGTACATGGAGTAGTTGAGGTAGGCCTGTTCTGTGAAGTCAGCCAGTGATCGGCGTTCTACGCCATCCAGGCTGAGGTCAAGGGAATCGCTCATGCAAGCCTCATCATTTCGTGGTCTGGCGCAGCAGCATGGTGCCGCCGCGCTGGGTGAATTCAAGTTGTTTCATTGCGCTCATGCCCAGCAGTATCTGTTCGCCTTCCAGACCGGGCGCCACCAGGGCGCGTACGTCATGCAGGACGATATCACCCACTTGCAGACGGTCGATCATGGTGCGAAAACCCTCGCTCCGGCCATTGGCGGTATTGACCGTCACCGGCATGCCGCGCTTGAGTCGCAGTGTATCGGCTACCTTGGCGGGAATCGCTACGTCGGTGGCGCCGGTATCCAGTAAAAACTGCACCGTCTGGCCATTGATCTGGCCACTGCTGACGAAATGGCCCTGGCCGTTGCTCAGCAGTTGCACTTCGATATAGCCATCGCCATGTTGCGAGGTCACCGCGGTGTTGGGGTTTTCCTGGCGCGCTTCCCATTGCCCAAAAAAGCGCGTAGCCAGAAACAGCGCAGCACCCCACGCCAGAATCATCAGTACGCGACCCGCACGCTTGCCGGGAACTTGCTGGCTCACGGTTTGGCGCCCCAGCCGCCCTCGGGTGCCGCGAAACGCCATACAATCGGACGGCTCTCGCCATCGGCTCGCGCACCAAAGTTGTTGTCGACACCGATCCAGGCACCCTCCGCGTCGATGACCAGCGCCTCGGCCAGCCCATAAGGCTGCGGATAGCGTCGGGACGGTATCAGCGCATCGTCAGCGAATGACCAGCAAAGCTCGACCTTCCCGGTGTCCAGATCACGACGGCAAACCCGGTAAGCAGCGCGCTCCAGGGTAAACAGCTTGCCGTTGAACAGCGACAGGTCGGAAAAGTCTCGCGAGGCTTCACGGCCGCCCATTTGTGCTGGAAGTGCTTGAGTCCCGCCTTCGCTGAGCATGACGCAGCCACCTTTGCAGCCCCAGACTGTCTGCCCGCGATGCGCCACCAGCAAACCGCGCTTTTCACGTTCGGCCGCCAGCCAGAGTCGATCTCCGGCGGGATTGATGGCAATGCCTTCAAACACCGCGTTGAAGCGCTGCAGCATGCCACTGGCGCGCGCCTGCCGGACCAGACTCGGCGGCAGCTTGAGCCAGTTCGGCGAACCGGAGACCGGTACTTGCAGCACGGCGGCATACGCCTCGCTGACCAGATAACGGTTCCCCACCGCGTCGCACGTCACGCCTTCGAAATCCAGATCACCGCCGCGAACATACGACGATGCCTTGGCCAGCGAACGCAGGCCAAATGGCAAGCCGCTGTCCGGCACCGGCGGCACGTCGATGACGTTTGCCTCGGCCTTCCACACCACCGATGAGGTATCGAGTCGGTACAGCAAAGCATCATCGCGGTCCGACACCGTCCACAGCTCGCCATTGCAAGACGCCAGCCCCGAAAGGTTACCGCCCACCATGCCATCGACCGCATGTTCGGACAGCATCTTCAGTTCAGCCAGCGGCGCTGCGAATACCGGTGAAGCGATCAGCAATAACGCGACGAACCAGCCTCGCATCAGGTGAGAACCTCGGCCAGATTGCCTTTTGATTCGAGCCAGGTCTTGCGGTCGCCCGCGCGTTTTTTCGCCAGCAGCATGTCCATCATTTCCGAGGTCGCCGCGTAATCATCCAGGGTGAGCTGGACCAGGCGCCGAGTGTTCGGGTCCATGGTGGTTTCGCGGAGCTGGGGCGGGTTCATCTCGCCCAGACCTTTGAATCGGGTGACCTGTGGCTTGCCGCGCTTTTTCTCCGCGACCAGACGATCAAGAATCCCGTCACGCTCCGATTCATCCAGCGCGTAATAGATCTCTTTGCCCAGGTCGATCCGGTACAACGGCGGCATTGCGACGTAGACGTGGCCCGCATCCACCAGTGGGCGGAAATGCTGCACGAATAACGCGCACAGCAAGGTTGCGATGTGCAGGCCGTCGGAGTCGGCGTCGGCGAGAATACAAATCTTGCCGTAACGCAGCTGACTGATGTCGGCCGCGCCCGGGTCAACGCCAATGGCCACGGCGATGTTGTGCACTTCCTGGCTGGCGAGGACTTCACCGCCATCGACTTCCCAGGTATTAAGGATCTTGCCACGCAACGGCAGGATCGCTTGAAACTCTTTGTCTCGCGCTTGTTTGGCCGAACCGCCAGCGGAGTCGCCTTCAACCAGAAACAGCTCGGAACGCATCGGGTCCTGTCCGGCGCAGTCGGCCAGCTTGCCCGGCAGCGCGGGGCCTTGAGTGACGCGTTTACGCTCAACCTTCTTGCTGGCCTTAAGGCGGCGACCAGCGTTGTTGATCGCCAGTTCCGCCAGTTGCATGCCGAGTTCGGAGTGCGTGTTGAGCCATAGGCTAAATGCGTCCTTGACCACGCCAGAGACGAACGCCGCTGCTTCACGCGATGACAACCGCTCTTTAGTCTGGCCGGAGAATTGCGGCTCCTGCATTTTCATCGACAGGACGAACGCGATCTTCTCCCAGACGTCTTCGGGCGCCAACTTGACGCCACGCGGCAGCAGGTTGCGGAACTCGCAAAACTCGCGCATCGCGTCGAGCAGACCCTGGCGCAGGCCGTTGACGTGGGTCCCGCCCTGCTGGGTAGGAATCAGGTTGACGTAGCTTTCCTGAACGCTGTCGCCACCCTCGGGCAACCAGAGCAAGGCCCAATCGATGGCTTCTTTATTACCGGCGAAACTGCCGCAGAACGGCTCATCCGGCAGGCGCAAAAACTCGCTGACCGAATCTTGCAGATAAGAGCGCAAGCCGTCTTCGAAATGCCACTCGATTTTCTCGCCGGAGGCTTTGTCTTCGAAGCTGACCAACAGCCCCGGGCACAACACCGCCTTGGCTTTGAGCACATGCTTGAGGCGACTGACAGAGAATTTCGGCGTGTCGAAATATTTAGGGTCCGGGGCGAAGTACACGCTGGTCCCGGTATTGCGCTTACCGACCGTGCCGATAACCGCCAGCTCGCTGGCTTTGTAGCCGTCAGCGAAGGTCATCTCGTATTCATTGCCGTCGCGTTTGACCCGGACCCGAACATGGTTCGAGAGCGCGTTCACCACGGAAATCCCCACGCCATGGAGGCCGCCGGAGAACTGGTAGTTCTTGTTCGAGAACTTGCCGCCCGCGTGGAGCTTGGTCAGGATCAGCTCGACGCCAGACACACCCTCTTCCGGGTGAATGTCCACCGGCATGCCGCGACCGTCATCGGACACTTCCAGCGAGTTGTCGGCGTGAAGGATGACCTGCACCGATTTCGCATGCCCGGCGAGGGCTTCATCGACGCTGTTGTCGATGACTTCCTGGGCGAGGTGGTTCGGCCGCGTGGTGTCGGTGTACATGCCCGGGCGTTTGCGTACCGGGTCGAGGCCCGAGAGGACTTCGATGGCGTCTGCGTTATAAGAGCTAGCGCTGGGATTGGCCATGGGGTCTCGTCATCAGTCGTTCGTGAAATTTCGGAATATCAGTCAATTGATTACAGGTGTTACAGCGCAGAAAGATCAATCGCCTGGAGCAGCTCCGGGGCAAAGCCTGCAAAACTCAGCAACGCCGGCAACTGCTCGGTGAAGCCCTGAAAGCTGTGATCGCCGCCGGGCTGAATGCGCAAGGCGCACGCTCGGTAATAGGACTGGGCACTGCGGTAGTCCAGGGTTTCATCACCGGTCTGCAACCATACCTGGAAGCGCAACGGATCCTGCGGGGCGGGCACTTCCAGTTCGGCGAGTGCCTGCACATGGTCGTGGGTCAATTCCCAGCTTTCACCGCTGTAAAGATTCTGTTGGGTACCGATATACCCGTCGAACAGCCGATGCGGCGTGACTGCCGGGTTGATCAGCAGAGCCTTGAGGCCGTGGCGCTCAGCCAAGTGAGTGGCATAGTAGCCGCCGAGGGAGCTGCCGACCAGCAACGGCCGACCCAACTCAGTGATCAATGCGTCGAGCTGAGCGATCGCCTGACGCGGGTGATGATGCAGCTCCGGGACCCGCAAATGCTCGCCGAGGCCGAGCGTTTGCATCAAGGTCGACAACTGGCTGGCCTTCTTTGAGCGCGGCGAGCTGTTCAAACCGTGGATATACAACAGTGTGGATGGTTCGCCGGTCACATTCCCTCCTGAAACTTTTGAGCGCAAGCAAAGACGCGCAGTTTACAGGGACTGCCGCCCGATGACTTGCCTTCAGACGTTTCCCACTCAAATCAGGACGGATCGTTCAATAACCTTGACCACTGTAATCCACCTCAAAGACCAGCCCCTCTACCCGCGAGACACCGGTTTCAAGGCGGCCGTCTGCGTGCAGACGCAACCAGCGGTAGCCTGGCGCTGTGCTGTCGACCTTGAACTCGACACTGCCCGGCGCAAACTGAATGCAGGTGGACGGTGAGGCCAGCAGGCGAACGCCATTGCGCAGCTGGTCGTATTCCTGATGGACATGGCCCCAGAGCACCGCGCGCACCTGCGGGAATCGATCGAGCACGGCAAACAGCGCTTCGGGATTACGCAAGCCGATGGGGTCCATCCAGGCACAACCGATGTTCACCGGGTTGTGGTGCAGGCACACCAGATGGTGACGCTCGGGCGCTTCACTCAGGGACTGCGCCAACAGCTGCAATTGCTGATCCTGCAAGTAACCCGGCACCGAACCGGGCACTGAAGAGTCCAGCAATGTAATACGCCAATGGCCGAGATCGACGATAGGCGCGAGAAAATCGCTCTGTCGCGCAGCCTCGGTCATCGCCGGCACCTCATCGTGATTCCCGGGAAACCAACGCGCCGGTGCCTGAATCCGCCCACTGGCCTGACGAAACGCCTGGTAGGACTCAAGACTGCCATCCTGGGACAAATCACCGCTGGCGATCAGCAAGTCGATCTGCGACTGCTCAGCCAGAACACACTCGATCACCTTGTTCAGGCTATCAAGGGTACTCATGCCCAGCAGCTTTTCGTCTGCATTGGCAAACAAATGGCTGTCGGTTAGCTGGACCAGCAGGACTGAAGAATCGGAGGTGTGAGTAGGGGCGCTCGGCAAGGCCATCTCCTTGAGCGATTTGGACACAATTATGCTGGCTGACAGTTACGAGGGTAAGCCGGTCAGCACGACCTGCGTCGCATTCTGAAAAACAGTCATCTAGATAGCAGTAATGGATGGCGCTTGTCAGCCCGCGCGTGCAAATCCGCTTAGCGCACCACTTCAAACTCATGCCCGCACGCCAGGCAATGGCTCAGCCACTCCCCAAGAAACAGGTTGAGCTGGGCTTTTTCATCCGGCTGGTGCATGGCGGCATTGGGATAAGGGTAGATACCGCGAAACCGGCGGGCATGTTCGGCGCCGATGACTTCGGCCATGCGGGCGTCGTGATAGACCTGCACTTCGAGTTTGGGCACCGGCAGCCACGGCAGGCTGTGCTCCTGACGCACTTGCAGGGTGGTGGTGTACGGGCAATCGAGCAGCACTTCGACGGCCAGTACACCGAGCATTTGATCGCCCTGGGTGACGGCCACCCGACGCGAGCGCTGCTGGTTGCGCATGTCGGGGAGCAATCGCATCAAGCGCGCATAGTTGGCCTCGCAGGCCGCTTGCAGCCCGACAAGGTCAACACGGTAGCGCTCGCGCACAAGGTTCACGACCATAGCCCCCTGACTTCAGTCCGGTTCAATGCCAGCCATTGCAATGCAATAAGAGTGGCCGCATTGAAAATTCGTCCATCACGTACGGCCTGTAGCGCATCGTCCAGCGACCACACCGTTACGCGAATATCCTCGCCTTCCGCTTCCAGCCCGTGCAACCCGCCCGCCCCCTCGCTTTCGCAATGCCCCAAGTACAGGTGAACGTATTCACTGCTGCCACCCGGTGATGGAAAGTACTTGGTGATCGGCAACATCGCACTGAAAGTAAGTCCAGCTTCCTCTTCTGCCTCGCGGTGGGCAACCTCTTCTGGTTCCTCGTCCTTATCGATCAGACCGGCCACCAGTTCAATCAACCATGGATTATCGACCTTGCCCAACGCACCGACTCGAAACTGCTCAATCAGGACCACCTCGTCGCGCTTGGCATCGTATGGCAGCACGCACACCGCATCGTGACGAACAAACAACTCACGGCTGATTTCGGTACTCATGCCACCACCGAAAAGCTCATGGCGCAGGTGCATGCGATCCAGACGGTAAAAACCCTTGAAGCAGTTTTCACGCTTCGTAATTGTCACCGCTACCGGGACGGATCTGGTCGTATCACTCATATAGTTCTCGCTACTGGCCCACGTCGACTTCGCGCCATCCTAGCGCGCTCTTTCGCCGGATGCAGCCCTTTAAACCAGTCATTGGAGCAACCGGGGTAGACGGCCAGGTCGCAAACAACTTCTAATTAGCCTAGTGGCGAACTGATGGGGCTGCTTGCAGTCGAACCACGTTAACTCGCCTTTTTTGTTACTGCCAAGGACCTACATGTCAATTTTGAGGATTGCTTCGCTCGCTTGCCTCGCCCTGATGCTGGGCGCCTGCCAAAGCCTGTTCCAGCCTAATATGCGCGCACCGCTGGAAGTGCAGCGTGATGCCTCGGAGCAGATCAAGCCGGGCTGCACCGTGGCCGACTGCCCACTGGTGAACGTCGATACAGTGCATTTTCCGGACGAGCCGATACTCGACAGTCTTGTCGAGAAGTCCTTGCTGAAATTGACCCGTACCTCGCCGGACGCACCGTTGCCAGTGTCGCTCAAAGCCTATGAAGCGCAGTTTCTGCGAGAAGCGCAAAGCCACAACAGCAGCTATCTGCAGGCCAAGGTACGCGAGCAGCATGACGGTCTGGTGATTGTCGAACTGTCCAGCTACCTGGACACCGGCGACGCACATGGCACGCCTGGCCGCGAACTCATTACCTATTCCCGCCAGCAACACAAGGCATTGACCCTGCAAGACATGCTCGTGCCAGGCCAGGAAGAGGCCTTCTGGCAGAAAGCGCAGTTGGCCCACAAGAGCTGGATGATCAGTTCCAAGGTCGACCAGGACGCCGAGTTCGTGAAAATGTGGCCGTTCCAGAAGACCCCGAACATCGCCTTGACGTATGGCGGGGTGATCCTCAAATACGCTGTGACCACTATTGCCCCGTACTCCATGGGCCACATCGAATTGAAGATCCCTTACCCGCAGCTCAATGGCATCATCAAGCAGGAACTGTTCCCGGGCCGCGGTTGAGCGCTTTGCCCAGCAACAGTTGCAACACGCCAGCCACGATCAGGGCTGGCAATGTTGCCCCCACGTCGGGGTACGAATTAGCCAGCAGGTGATAGGTGCTGACGCCACCCAGCCAGGCCAGCAGCGTCATCCAGCGAAAGCCGACTGTCGCCATCTGGCTGCTGCGGCGACGCTGGATGAAGTGATCCACCAACACCACACCGAACAACGGCGCGAACACGGAGCCGATCAGCAGCAGGAAGTTCTGGTACTGCGCCAGCGGTGCAAAGCAGGCGATCAGGGTGCAGATCACGCCGATGACCAATGCCAGATGCTCGACCTTCAAACGCAGCAGAATCCCGCTGGACACCGCCGCCGAGTGAATATCGGCGAACGCGTTTTCTGACTCGTCGAGCAGAATCAGTAACAGTGGAATACCCAAACCGGCACCGGCCAACGCCAGCAGCAACGCATTGACTTCACCGCTCGGCGCGAACGCCAGGGTGTAGGCAACGCCCAGGCTCATCAGCCAGAAATTGCCGATAAAGAAGCCAAGCGCTGTACCGCCAAAGACACTTTTGGCGCGCTTGCCGAACCGTGAGTAGTCGGCAATCAACGGCAGCCAGGACAGCGGCATGGCGATGGCGATATCAAAACCCACGGCAAACGGCATCGAACCGTCACCGGCGCGCGACCAGAGTGCGGACAAGTCGGTTTTGGTCAGCAGGTTCCAGGTCAACCAGACACACGCCGCCAACAGCAGCCAGATGCCCCACTTGCGCAGTATCTGACGAACGAAGGTCAACGGCCCGCTGACCGCCAGCAAGGTGGCCAACGCGCCGAAGAATAACGTCCAGAGCAGAGGGTTAGCCCACAGACTGCCCTCGGCAAACGCGCGCGCGCCCAGCAGACTGGCGGCGTCACGCATGATGATGATCTCGAAAGCGCCCCAACCCACCAATTGCAGCAGGTTCAGCACCGCTGGCAGTGACGCGCCACGCGTGCCAAGGCTGAGCTTGAGCGCGGCCATGGCCGAAAGCCCGGTATCGCTACCGATCACACCCACGGCGGCCAACAGCAAAACGCCAACGAGGGTGCCAAGGAAAATCGCCAGCAGTGACCCTGACAAGCCCAGCCCCGGCGCCAGCAACGCGCCGGTTTGCAGGACCATCAGGCCAATGCCGAGGGAAAACCACAGGGAAAACAAATCACGACCGCCGAACACACGCTTGCCCGCAGGCACCGCGACGTCGGGGGAATAGGTATTGGTTGAAGGGTTCACGGGGGTTATCTCAGAGGAGCAGATGATAGGGGTTAACCCTTTGTTTTTTGGGTGCCTTGCCTGACCTCTTCGCGGATGCGGGGTGTCAGACACCCCGCATTCAGGCCAAAAGACTTAAACCTTTTTGTACAGCTGACTGCCTTCCTGCTTGAAGCGCTCGGCCTGTTCTCGCAGGCCCTCCTGCACGGCCGCATCCACGGTTTCGATGTGCTGGTTGGCGGCGTATATCCGAACTTCCTGGGTAATCTTCATCGAGCAGAACTTCGGTCCGCACATGGAGCAGAAGTGCGCGACCTTGGCCGAGTCCTTCGGCAGGGTTTCGTCATGATACGAGCGTGCGGTATCAGGATCGAGGCCGAGGTTGAACTGGTCCTCCCAACGAAACTCGAAGCGCGCCTTGCTCAAGGCATTGTCGCGAATCTGCGCGCCAGGGTGCCCTTTGGCCAGGTCCGCCGCGTGGGCCGCGATTTTATAGGTAATGATCCCGGTCTTCACGTCATCCTTGTTCGGCAAGCCCAAATGCTCTTTAGGCGTGACGTAGCAGAGCATGGCGCAACCGAACCAGCCGATCATGGCCGCACCGATGCCCGAGGTGATGTGGTCGTAACCCGGCGCGATGTCGGTGGTCAACGGCCCGAGGGTGTAGAACGGCGCCTCGTCACAGCACTCCAGCTGCTTGTCCATGTTCTCTTTGATCAGCTGCATCGGGACATGGCCCGGGCCTTCGATCATGGTCTGCACATCATGCTTCCAGGCGATCTTGGTCAGCTCGCCGAGGGTTTCCAGCTCGCCGAATTGCGCCGCATCGTTGGCATCGGCAATCGAGCCCGGACGCAGGCCGTCGCCCAGCGAGAAGCTGACATCGTAGGCCTTCATGATTTCGCAAATGTCTTCGAAATGGGTGTACAGGAAGTTTTCCTGGTGATGCGCAAGGCACCACTTGGCCATGATCGAACCACCACGGCTAACAATCCCGGTCACGCGTTTGGCGGTCAGCGGTACATACCGCAACAGCACGCCAGCGTGAATGGTGAAGTAGTCGACGCCCTGCTCGGCCTGCTCGATCAAGGTGTCGCGGAACAGTTCCCAGGTCAGGTCTTCGGCCGCGCCGTCAACTTTTTCCAGCGCCTGATAAATCGGCACGGTGCCGATCGGGACCGGCGAATTACGGATGATCCATTCGCGGGTTTCGTGAATGTGTTTGCCGGTGGACAGGTCCATGACCGTGTCCGAACCCCAGCGAATGCCCCAGGTCAGTTTGGCGACTTCTTCTTCGATGGAGGAACCCAGCGCGCTGTTGCCGATGTTGCCGTTGATCTTCACCAGGAAGTTACGGCCGATGATCATCGGTTCCAGCTCAACGTGGTTAATGTTGGCCGGAATGATCGCGCGACCGCGAGCGATTTCGTCACGGACGAATTCAGCGGTGATTTCTTTCGGGACACTGGCGCCGAAGCTGTGGCCCGCGTGCTGCGGAGTCAGCAGACCGGCGGCGCGGGCTTCCTGCAGCTTCATGTTTTCGCGGATGGCGACGTATTCCATCTCGGCGGTGATGATGCCCTGACGCGCATAGTGCATCTGGCTGACGTTGGCGCCCGCCTTGGCCCGGCGCGGGTTGCGCACATGGGCGAAGCGCAGGGCCGTCAGTTCGGCATCGCTCAGACGTTCCTGGCCAAAGTTGGAGCTCAGCCCCGCCAGACGCTCGGTGTCGTTACGCGATTCAATCCACGGCGAACGGATGTCCGCCAGGCCTTTGCGCACGTCGATGATCACGTTGGGATCGGTGTAAGGGCCCGAGGTGTCGTAAATAACCACTGGCGCGTTGATCTCGCCGCCAAAGTCGGTGGGCGTCACGTCCAGCGTCACTTCACGCATCGGCACAAGAATGTCCGGGCGCGAACCCTGAACATAGATTTTTTGCGAACGGGTAAAGGGCTGCACAGATCCCGAATCGACCTTGGCCGAATCGCTCAAATTGGTGGCGTCTTTTAGTTTTTTACTCATCACGGGCACTCCAGGCATCATCCAGCGGCGGATTAATTGTCGGAGCAAACCTGAATGACACGGACGCACCAAGGCTGGCGCTGAGTATAGAAAGGAGGCGTTACTGTTCATTTATTGAACAATCGACCCCGGACGATACTCAAGAGGACTCGCCGGGAGACGAGAAATCTTGTTCCCTACGCAGGCGTTAACCTGATCAGGTTCAACGGGATCCGGATTAACCGATCTCAGCCTCATAGCAAGGCACCCCGACAAGAACCCGACCAGTCTAGTGCAAGATACGGACAGAACGCCAACTTCCTCTTATATCGTTCGATAAATGGCGGATATACAGGATTGTTGTGAGCAACCCCGAGAACTACACTCGCTGCGTTGCGGATCGTGCCCCGTAGCAGCGATCTTCACATCCTCATTGCACTATCAACTCTAGGGAACGTCTCATGCTGCGCAAACTTTCACTGGCGCTTGCCGTGTCTTGTGCTTCCAACGGAATGGCCTGGGCAGCAGACGCGCCCATACCGACCAAGACCGGCCTGGTCAACGTGTACCAGGATGCCGTGAATAACAACGCAGACCTGGCTGCCGCCATCGCTGACTACTCGGCCCGCAAAGAAATCGTGCCCCAGGCTCGGGCCGGCCTGCTGCCCAATCTGTCTGCAGGCGCGGGGATCAACAACACCCGCACTCAAATGGATCAGCCCTCAATGACCGCTACCCGCAGCGGCACGGCCTATCAAGCAACATTGAGCCAGCCTATCTTCCGTGCGGATCGCTGGTTCCAGTTGCAGGCCGCCAAGGCCGTCAACGAGCAGGCGGCGCTGGAGCTTTCCGCGACCGAGCAAAACCTCATTTTGCAGAGCGCGCAAGACTACTTCGAGGTCCTGCGCGCCCAGGACACGCTGGCCTCGACCAAGGCCGAAGAAGCCGCGTTCAAGCGTCAACTGGATCAAGCCAACGAACGCTTTGACGTTGGCCTGTCGGACAAGACCGACGTGCTGCAATCCCAGGCCAGTTACGACACAGCGCGCGCCAACCGAATCGCCGCCAAGCGTCGGGTAGACGATGCGTTCGAGGCGCTGGTGACCTTGACCAACCGCGACTACAACGCCATCGAAGGCATCGTTCATACCCTGCCCGTGTTGGCGCCAACGCCCAACGATGCCAAAGCCTGGGTCGATACCGCGTCGCAACAGAACCTGAACCTGCTTGCCAGTAACTACGCCGTGAGCGCCGCTGAAGAAACCCTGCGCCAACGCAAAGCCGGGCATGCGCCGACTCTCGATGCGGTCGCCTCATACACGCGTGGGGATAACGATGCGCTGGGTTTCAGCAACCCCAACTTCACCGGTCAGAACTATGGCGGCAATATCGAACAACGCAGCGTTGGCGTTGAGTTGAACATTCCGATCTACAGCGGTGGTTTGACCAGTTCGCAAGTCCGCGAAGCCTATGCACGCCTGAGCCAGATCGAGCAGCGCCGCGAAGCCCTGCGTCGTCAGGTCGTGGAAAATACCCGCAACCTGCACCGCGCCGTGAACACCGATGTCGAACAGGTTCAGGCACGCAAGCAATCGATCATTTCCAACCAAAGTGCACTGGAAGCGACCGAGGTCGGTTATCAGGTCGGGACGCGCAATATCGTCGACGTGCTCGACGCTCAGCGCCAGCTGTACAACTCGGTGCGTTTATACAACAACACGCGCTACGACTACCTCATCGACAACCTGCGCCTGAAGCAGGCGGCAGGCACGCTGAGCCCTGCTGACTTGCAGGAGCTGTCGCGCTACCTCAAAGCCGACTACAACCCGGACAAAGACTTCCTGCCACCCGACCTGGCGAAGGCCGCACAGAAAAACCTGGAAAAACCTTCGGAGTATTGATCGCCTTCCCCACAGGGAGCAGTTCACTCTGTAGGAGGAGGCCTCGCCGCGTCTTCGACGCCGCGCTGTCGCGCAGCAAACAAGGTTCAGGTAGGAGCGCGCTTGCCCGCGATCGGCTGCGCAGCAGTCGTAAATGGGTTGGCGCCGATGTCGCAGGAAAGCCCTTCGGTCTTTATCGCGGGCAAGCGCGCTCCTACAAATAATCAATTTATTTCAGTTAGTTACGTATTGTTTGATAAGAGCGAATTCATTCGCGAATGAATTCGCTCCTGCAGAGGCTTGCTACTGTCTTACAACCCCGACACCCGCGCCAGCATCCCCAGCAACCGCTGCAACGCGCCCTGGTTGGCGCGCATCACTGTCAGGCCGGCATCGGCCATGATGCGCGCCAGCTGCGGCTGATCGAACAGGCGCTGCACCGCGACCGCCAGCCCCGCCACATCACTCACTTCTTCCAACGCACCCGCCTGGCGCAGCAGCGCAGCGATTTCCAGAAAGTTGAACAGGTGCGGGCCGCTCAAGACCGGCTTGGCCAACGCCGCAGGCTCCAGCAAGTTATGCCCGCCATTGGGCACCAGGCTGCCACCGACGAACGCGCAATCGGCCAACGCGTACAGAAACAGCAACTCACCCATGGTGTCACCCAGCAACACCGACGTGGTTGACGTCACCGCTTGCGCCGTCGAGCGACGAACCGTCTCGAAGCCTTGCTGCTGACATAAGTCGTGAACGCTGTTGAAGCGTTCCGGGTGACGCGGTACCAGAATCAGCAACGCATCGGGATGGCTGAGGAGCAACTGACGGTGCGCCGCCAACACAACTTCATCTTCGCCGGCGTGGGTACTGGCTGCGATCCATGTCGGACGCTCGCGGGTGTGCCATTGCTCACGCAGCTCAGCGGCGCGCGCCAACAGCTGCGGGTCGATGCTCAGGTCGAACTTGATTGAGCCCGTCACTTCAACGCAATCGCGTCGCGCACCCAGATCCAGGAAGCGCTGAGCCTCGGCCTCGGTCTGCACGGCGAATCCGCTCATTTCGGCGAGCATCGGCCGGGTCAGCTTGGCGAAGCGCCCATAACCACGTGCCGAACGCTCTGACAGCCGGCCGTTGGCCAGGACCACCGGGATACCGCGCCTGGCGCATTGGTGAATGAGGTTGGGCCACAGTTCGGTTTCCATGATGACCCCGAGCCGAGGCCCGGCATGATCGAGAAAACGTCCGGCGGCCCAAGGCAAATCATAGGGTAGATAACAATGCTGAATGCGCGGCTCGTCAGCGAACAGCGCCTTGATCCGCTCCGAGCCGGTCGGCGTCATGCAGGTCACAGTGATCGGCAACTGTGGATAACGCGTCAGCAAGGCCCGAATCATCGGCGCCGCTGCGATGCTTTCACCCACCGACACCGCATGCACCCAAATGCCGCCGCGCTGCATGGGCGGCAGACCGAACGAAAACCGCTCGCTGACTCGCTGCGCGTACGCCGGGGCCTTGCGCGCCCGCAACCACAGGCGCAGCGCAACAAGAGGCAAACCGAGATGAAACAGCAGGGTATAAAGAGTTCTATTCATGGCGGCGGAGTTTATCAGCCAATCGCCTGCAAATGCCGGGCAAAGCTTTCTGCCAGCGACCGGGCCGCCGGACCGAGTGGTTCGTCACGGCGCCAGACCATCTCCACCACCAGGGCCGGCGGCGTCCAGTCGCTGATCAGCTCGACCATCTGATTCTGGTAAGCCGGGTACTGCACCACATGCCGGGGCAACCAGGCCCAGCCGAGGCCCCGCATGAGCAATTCGGCCATCACGTAAAAGCTGTCGGCACGCCAGACCTGTGCACTGATCTGCTCGCCACCGGGATAGCCGCTTTGCTGAGGCGCGATCAATAGTTGCCGATGGCGCCCCAACTGCTGACGACTGACCCGAGACGCGTTGACCAATGGATGCCCAACGGCACAGACCGTGACCATTTCGACGCTGCCCAGCACCCGGCGCTCCAGGGCTTCGGGCATCTGCTCATGGTGAAACAGCAACCCGAGATCGGCGCGACGCGCCACCAATTTGCGCGCCACATCACCTTGGGCGCCGCTGGCCAGTTGCACTTCCAGGCCAGGAAACTGTTCGGCCAGCGCCTCCAGGCTGTCCAGCACCGGTTGATAAGGCATGGCTTCGTCATGCGCCAGTCGCAAGCGGGCCTCTTCGCCCCGCATCAAGGCCAGTGCCCGACCGTCCAGGCGCTCACATTGGCGCAACAGCTCTCGCGCTTCTTCAAGCAACGCACCACCGGCTTCGGTCAAGCGCGGTTGGCGGCCACTGCTGCGGTCGAACAGGATAACCCCCAGATCAGCCTCCAACAGCGCGACACCACTGCTGACCGCCGATTGCGCGCGTTGCAGATCACGCGCCACGGCCGAAAACGAGCGCTGTTCGGCGACGCTGACGAATAAGCGGATTTGCTCGAGATTCCATTGCAAGGCACACCAACCTATCGGACAGGAAGATAGGTAATGACTTTACCCCATCTGAGCGATCTCTAGAATGCGCGACTAACGAAGAGGAATCCCATCATGACTGCCTACTACTACCTGGCCATCGCCATCTGCGCAGAAGTTATCGCTACCGTCTCGATGAAAGCGGTCAAAGGTATCAGCACGCCACTGCCATTGCTGCTGGTGATCGTGGGTTACGGCATTGCGTTCTGGATGCTCACGCTGGTGGTGCGCAGCATCCCGGTGGGGGTCGCCTATGCGGTCTGGGCGGGCATGGGCATCGTCATGGTGAGCATCGCCGCGTTGTTCATTTACGGGCAGAAACTCGACGTGCCAGCGATGCTTGGCATGGCCCTGATCGTCCTCGGCGTGGTGGTCATTCAACTGTTCTCGAAAACCGCCGGGCATTGAAAACGCGATCCCCTATAATGGCGACATCCGTTTAGCCACCGAGGTCGCCCATGCCATCTGCGCTCACTCCATCCCGTATGACCACTGACGTCCTGATTGTCGGCGCTGGCGTTGCCGGTCTCTGGCTCAATGCGCGACTGCGTCGTCAAGGGTTCTCGACCGTGTTGGTGGAAAGCGCCAGCCTCGGTGGCGGGCAAAGCACAAAGTCCCAGGGGATCATCCACGGCGGCGCCAAATACGCGCTGCACGGCGCACTGAGCGGTGCTTCCGAAGCGATTGCCGACATGCCGCGTCGCTGGCGTGATGCGCTCGCGGGCAAAGGTGAGCTGGACCTGTCTGGCGTGCGCTTGCTGTCCGAAGCGCATTACTTATGGTCGCCCGGCACCCTCGCTGGCAACCTCACCAGCTTTTTCGCCAGCAAGGCCGTACGCGGCAGGGTCGATCACGTCACCGGCGATGACCTGCCTCCGGCGCTGCAAAATCCCGGGTTCAAGGGCAAGGTCTATCGACTGGCCGAACTGGTGATCGACGTGCCCAGTCTGGTCGAGCGGCTCGCCGAACTGTCCGGCGACAGCCTGCTGGCGGGCACCAAAATCGAACCCCTGCTTGAGGGTGAAGACCTGATCGGCCTGCGGGTCGATGGCCGCGAGATCCTCGCCCAGCGCGTGGTTTTGAGCGCGGGCGCGGGTAACGCCGAGTTGCTGAAGTCCATGGGCCTGTCACACCCCCCCATGCAACGCCGCCCCTTGCATATGGTGTTGGTCAAAGGACCGACCTTGAAGCCCTTGTATGCCCATTGCCTGGGCGGCGGGCCGAAACCTCGGGTCACCGTCACCACCCACCCGGCGGCCGATGGCCAATGGGTCTGGTACCTGGGAGGGGATCTGGCCGAAGCCGAGGGCGTCGCCCGCGACCCCGAAGCTCAGATCGCTGCGGCCAAAAAAGAACTCGGCAACTTGCTGCCGTGGGTCGACCTCAGCAAGGCGCAATGGGCGACCTTGCGTATTGATCGGGCCGAACCGGCGCAGTCCGGCCTGGTGCGCCCGGACAACGCCTATCTTTCCGTGCAACAACGCCTGATGGTGGGCTGGCCGACCAAGCTGGCGCTGGCCCCTGACTTTGCTGATCGGGTATTGGCCGCACTGGCCCGCGACGGTGTCCATCCGACACCGCAGTCACCCGTTGTCGGCCTGCCGAAACCGCCCATGGCCCAACCGGTTTGGGATCAACTACTGCCATGAAAACCCTGCATGAACTGCACCGCCCGCTTGGCAGTACCGGTCTGCGTGTTTCGCCACTGGGGCTGGGTACCGTCAAGCTCGGCCGTGATCAAGGGGTCAAATACCCCAACGGTTTCACGATCCCCGATGATCGAGAAGCGCAGATGCTGCTCAAGCTGGCCCGCGACCTGGGCATCAACCTGATCGACACGGCCCCTGCCTACGGCACCAGCGAAGAGCGCCTGGGTCCGTTGCTGCGAGGGCAGCGTCACGAATGGGTGATCGTCAGTAAAGTCGGCGAGGAGTTCGAGGGCGGCCAATCGCGTCACGACTTCAGTGCCGAACACACGCGGCTGTCGGTGGAGCGCAGTCTCAAGCGCCTGGAGACTGATTTCATCGACCTGGTGCTGGTCCATTCCGACGGCAATGATTTGGCCGTGCTCAACGATTCCGGGGTGTATCAAGCGCTGGCCGAACTCAAACAGCAGGGCAAGATTCGCGGCTACGGTTTTTCCGGCAAAACTGTCGAGGGTGGCCTGCTGGCGTTGCGCGAAGGCGATTGCGCGATGGTCACCTACAATCTCAACGAACAAAGTGAAAAGCCGGTACTGGACTACGCCGCCAGCCATGGCAAAGCCATCCTGGTGAAGAAGGCGCTGGCCAGCGGCCATGTGTGTCTGAGCCCCGGCGTGGACCCGATTCAGGCCAGCTTCGAGTTGCTGTTTGCCCATCCGGGTGTCGCCAGTGCTATTGTCGGGACTATTAATCCGCTGCACCTGGCCCATAACGTGGCGACTGCCGCCGCCGTGATTCGCCGTCAAACCTGATTCAGGCGGCGGCCGACCCCAACGTAAGAAGGAGCCGACATGCCGCGAACGTTGATTCGGAAAAACCCCAACAACTTTAAAACCCTGCCGCTCGCTGTCGAAGCCACCCCCGAAGGCCTGAATTACCAGAGCACCGGGATGCCGTTGAATTTCGCCCAGACCCTGCAACGCCGACGCAAGATCGAAGTGGCCGATGCCGAACGTTTTTCTGTGGAGCTGGCCAACCTCGGGGTGTCGGTGCGCTTGACCCTGAACTGGCAGAACCGCGATTACTGGGTGCTGGTCAGGCAGCGTCGGCGAGACCGTGGCGATGTGGTGCTGAAATTGATTTCCGGCTACGTCCCCGCGCACGAATTGAATCTGCCACTGCACACGGCCATTCAGGAAGTCGCTGAAGAGTGCTTGATCGAAACCCCGCAAGGCTGGCTGAGCGGGCGCTTCAATGACACCTGGCTGCCTGCGCCCTATGCCTCGGCCCTGCATTACCGCGAAGCCCTGCCCTTTCGTCTAAGCCCGCTGTCCGGCGCTGCCAGACCCGTACGCTGCGGGAGCATGACCCTGATGGAGCGCCCGCGCGCTTACGTGCATCTGCCGACGTCGTCTCTGCAGCTGATTTACGACATGCGTCTGGAAGTGCCCAAAGAGGCGCGACCAATGAGCCTGTTTCACGTTGATGAGTGCCTGGAAAACGATCAACTGGTGGCACGGCTCAACCGCAGCCGCCCCGACCTGTACCTGATGCCCCTGGAAAATGGCGTGCCCAAGCCCGAGCTGTACACCCTCAAGCGCGACAAGCTGCAACCGGCCAGCACCCGCGGCCTGTACCTGGCAGAAAGCTTTGCACCGCAGGAAGGTTGGATCGTGCGTGACGAGCGGATTCGCTGGAAGGATTGGCTCAGGCAACAGGGATTGACCCCAGCGCCGAAGAAGACTGGCCTCAAGCGCCTGACGAGCAAAGCCCGGCAATTGATCGACCTGGCCCGAAGCACCCTGAGCAAGTAATCCCACAGATTGGCATTTCACCGGAAGGAAATGCCGAAGACGGTGTGAGAGCGAACTCACTCGCAAGGGCGTCGGCATAGCCGACGCTCTGCACCATCACTGCCTGCGGATTTTCTCGACGATAGCGGTGGTCGAACTGTTGGCCACCAGCCCCAGTACCTTGACCTTGCCACCGTAAGCTTCAACGATGTCGGCGCCGACCACTTGATCGATGCCGTAATCCCCGCCTTTGACCAGCACGTCAGGCTTGACGTGGGACAGCAGGTTTTCCGGAGTGTCTTCAGGGAAGCTGATCACCCAATCCACAGCGCCCAGCCCGGCCAGCACAGCCATGCGCCGGTCGACACTGTTGATCGGCCGCCCAGGCCCTTTCAGGCGACTGACAGACGAATCATCATTGACCGCAACGATCAGCCGATCGCCTTGCGCGCGCGCCTGCTCCAGGTAGGTCACATGCCCGGCATGGAGAATATCGAAACAGCCGTTGGTGAAAACGATCGATTCCTTGTGCGCCCGCGCATCGTCGATTGCCAGGAGCAATTGATCGAGGCTCAACACCCCGCGCTCCGAGCCTTCTTCACGCTGGATCGCACGCCGCAATTCCGGCGCGCTGATAGCGGCTGTACCCAGCTTGCCGACCACGATGCCAGCAGCCAGATTGGCCAGCGCAACGGCATGCGGCAGCTCTTCACCGGCAGCAATCGCCGCCGCCAGGGTAGAAATAACGGTATCGCCAGCACCCGTGACGTCGAACACTTCACGGGCACGCGCCGGCAAGTGCAGGGCCGGACAGTCAGGACGCAACAGGGTCATGCCGTGTTCGCCACGGGTCACCAGCAATGCACCCAGCTCCAGCTCACTCATCAACTTCGCGCCCTTGGCGACCAGTTCAGCCTCATCGGCGCAATGGCCGACAATGACTTCGAATTCACTGAGGTTCGGCGTCAGCACGCTGACGCCGCGGTAGATCGCAAAATCCTTACCTTTAGGGTCCGCCAGCACCGGGATACCCCGGGCACGCGCAGCCTGAATCAGCACTTGATGATTCTTCAACGCGCCTTTGCCGTAATCGGACAGCACCAGCACTTTGATGCCGTCGAGCATGTCTTCGACATCTGCGCTCAGCGCCAAGGCATCGGTGGCAAACGGTTCTTCGAAGTCGATACGCAGCAATTGCTGGTGACGACTCATGACCCGCAGTTTGACGATGGTCGGCTGATGGGCAATGCGCTGAAAGCGCGCCTTCACACCCGCCGCCTTCAGGCTATTGGCCAGACTTTCGGCCGCCTCATCTTCTCCGGTCACACCGACCAGAGAGGCTGGCGCACCCAGAGCAGCAATGTTCAAGGCAACGTTGGCGGCACCGCCCGGACGATCCTCGATCTGCTCGACCTTGACCACCGGCACTGGCGCCTCCGGTGAAATCCGCGAGGTACCGCCATGCCAATAACGGTCGAGCATGACATCGCCGACTACCAAGACTGGTGCTTGATCGAAATGCGGCATGGACAACTTCATCGAACAACCCGTAACTAAGAATGAACAGGGGCCGAATCTTAGCACAGGGTTGGCGTGTCACCATCTGTAGGCGCTGGCTTGCCTGCGATCCAGACGATGCGGTGTATGGATACACCGCATCGCGGGCGGGGCATGCGTCAGGCGATACCGGCGACTACCGGCTCATCCAGGCCCAGGGCATTCAATCGCGCGTAGTAACCATTCTGAGCCAGCAGCTCGGCATGGGTCCCGCGCTCGACGATGCTTCCCTGATCCATGACCAGAATCAGATCGGCTTTCTCGATGGTCGACAGGCGGTGAGCGATCACCAGCGTCGTGCGACCTTTCATGACGTGATCCAGGGCTGCCTGGATATGACGCTCGGATTCGGTATCCAGCGCCGAGGTTGCTTCATCGAGAATCAACAACGGTGCATTTTTGAGCAGCGCCCGGGCAATCGCCAGACGCTGGCGCTGACCGCCAGACAACAGCACACCGTTTTCGCCGACCTGAGTGTCGAAACCTTCCGGCAGCTGCTCGACGAATTCCTTGGCATAGGCGTCGGCCGCTGCCTCTTCGATATCGGTCCGTGGCGCGTCAGCCAGATCACCGTACGCGATGTTATTGGCAACGCTGTCGTTGAACAGGGTGACGTGCTGAGTGACCTGAGCGATGTGTCGACGCAGATTACGCAGACGGTAATCTTCGATTTCGACGCCATCGAGCAGGATTTCGCCCTGCTCATGGTGATAGAAACGCGGAATCAGGCTGGCCAGGGTCGACTTGCCACTCCCGGAGCGGCCAACCAGTGCAATCATCTGCCCTGGCGCGGCGGTGAAGCTGATGTTGTTCAGCACCTGACGCTCGGTCCCTGGGTAGGTGAAGCTCAGGTTGCGCACTTCCAGGTGACCGGAGACACGGTCGCGCTCAAACGTCCCGGTGTCGATTTCCGGCTCGACGTCCAGTTGTTCGAAAATACTCTCGGCGCCTGCCACGCCCTTCTGGATCGTCGAGCTGACTTCCGACAGCTGACGGATCGGCTTGGGCAGCAGACCGGCTGCGGTGATGTAAGCCACCAGATCGCCGGCGGTCGCGTCGCCTCGCAGGTACAACACAAGGAACATCAAAACCGCCATGGCGGTGTAGATCACCAATTGCAGCATCGGCGTATACACCGCGCCGGTCTTGGTCATTCTCAGTTGCTTGTCGGTATTGCCCTGACTGGCGTGGGCGAAGCGCTCCTGCTCGTAACGCTCGCCACCGAAGCTACGCACCACCCGGTAGCCCTGGATAGTTTCCGAGGCCACGTGCGTAACATCGCCCATTGCCACCTGAATTTTCTTGCTCTGCTTACGGAATTTCTTGCTCGCGCTGCCCACCATAATCGCGATCAGCGGCAGAATCGCCAACATCACCAGGGTCAACTGCCAGTTCATCCACAGCAGATAGATGAACAGGAACACCACGGTCAAGCCTTCACGAATGACCACTTTGATCGCGTCGGTAGCGGCGCCGGTGACCATGGTCACGTTAAACGTGATGCGTGAAATCAGATGACCCGAGTTGTGCGTATCGAAATAACGGTTGGGCAAGACCAACAGTTTGTTGAACAGCTCGACCCGCAAATCATGCACCAGCCCCAGCGAAACCTTCGCCAGAAAGTAGTTACCCAGGTACGAACCCAGGCCTTGCCATGCGGCAATCAACACGATCAACAACGGCACGGCCTGCAGCAACTGCAAATCGCGCAGATACGGTACGGTCGGAAACAGCACGGCTTCAGGGTTACTCAGACCATCGACAAAATACTTGAGGATGCCGGCCAACATCGGCTGGGTCGACGCGAAGATCACAAAGCCGATGATGCTGACGATGAATATGCCCAGATAGGGCCTCACATAGGTCAGCAGTCGGAAATAGATTTTCAGACTGGAGGATTCGCTTTGATCTGGCTTGCTCATAGTCATCGGTACGGAAAAATAGAGCCGGAATACTAGCACAGGCCGGCACCATTAAACCCTAAGGCGCAGGCTGGGGTATGATGACGGCCATTTTCGAAGGAGCCCGCATGCGCGCACTCGCTTACGCTGACTATCAAGCCTTACGCAGAGATGCCGAAGTGATCGAAGCTGACTTCTTCGGGGACAAGGTTCTGCGCCTTGAAGATGGCAACTTCATGAAGTTGTTTCGGCGCAAACGGCTGATTTCGTCGGCAGCGTTCTTTCCTTATGCCAATCGCTTTGCCGATAACGCCCTGAAACTCAAAAAGCGCGGGGTCCCCTGCCCTAATGTGCTGGCCACTTATCGGGTTTCCGGCATCGCGCGCGACGTGGTGCACTATCAGCCATTACCGGGCCAGACCCTTAGGCAACTGATCGCCGACCCGACCCATTTCAACAATCCTGCATTGCTGGAACAGTTCGGCCGCTTTGTTGCCCATTTGCATAATCTGGGGGTTTATTTCCGCTCGCTGCACCTGGGCAATGTCGTACTGACGCCAGACAACGAGCTGGGATTGATCGACATCGCAGACATGCGCTCCCTGCGAAGCCCTCTGCGTAAAAACATGTGCCTGCGTAACTTCCAGCACATGCGTCGCTACCAGAATGACCATGAATGGTTATTCCAGGAGCACGGCACGATCTTCTTTAACAGTTACAACCAACACAGCGTTCATGACTGGGACCGCGACATGCTCGTGGACAAGTTGACGCTCGCCGACTGAGCAGATCAATCAGCGGACAAGGTCTTCTTTCCGGACTTTGCCCAGGCACAAGCAGAGCACGAAAGGCATCCACACCACCATCCACATGGCCCGCGCGCGACCAAACAGCGTAAACACATCAAACTGCTGCGCCACCGTGGCAAACACCCAAGCCATCAGAATGGCCATGCCCAAGGTCTGACTGCGATACCGCCACGCCCGCACGCCCACCCAGCCCCAAACAACCAGCCACAGCGCCGTGAAAATCACGCCGTATTGCACAGCAGTGTCCAATATAAAGTTGTGGCAGTGATCGAACACGACACCACCCGCATTGATGGCATAGCTGCTGTCCAGACCAATACCCAGCCACGGATGCTGTTGAACAAGCGCCAAGGCCCCGCGAATCAGCGTCAAGCGCTCGGAATCACCTCGCTCCAGCAACGACGGCTCAAAGACCATCAGTAACGCGGCCGCCACCATCATGATCAGCGCCAGCACCCGGTATAACCGCCCCCCCCCCATCAAGATGACAAAACCCGCCACCGCCATCAATGACAGCAACGAACCACGGCTACCGGTCATGACCACGAATGCAATCGAACAGGCCTGGAGCAACGCCCAAACGACCCGCGCGCCAGTGCGCTGTGGCCACCAGGTGCAACTGAGCACGACCAGAAACGCGATTGTATAACCCGCCGGGTTGGGGTTATCCATGAACCCCCCAAACCCGTAAAGCCTGTCCAGGCCACGCATGGGGTAAGCAATCAGCGCTACCAGCGAATAGATACCAGCCAGGCCACCCCAGAGAATGAACATACCCTGCAGTTGGCGGTTGAACATCCGACCCCAGACGATCCAGCCCAGCAACAGTGACAGAAAAAACAGGTGGCGCTTGATAAGCGTCAGGTATTGTTCCGCCCCCAGGCTCCAGATCAAAGAAACCATCGACCAGACGAATACCAGCAAGAACAGCCACAGCTCGCGCCGACTCAGTAGCGTCTCGCGAAAATCACCAAACCGTTTGAACAGCAGGTAGATACACGGCAGATAAACGAAGGCTGTCAGCAGCCAGCTGTAGAACTTCATCGAAGGTGTCAGCAGCACACCGGCGACGCTCCAGAACAGACCGAACCCCAGTAGCAAACCCGCGATGCCACATTTATTGATCGTTGCACGCAGCTGCATCTGGATATCAGCGAAGCCTTCCATCAATCCGCTGCGCTGTTGAAGATTCTGACTCACCGAACACCTTTATTCTTGTTGGACTTGAAAATGAAGTGCCTGAATCTTTTCCACGTTAATTTGTTCCAGCGATAGACCGGTACGCTGGCAAATAAACCACGGGCAAATGCCTTGTCGAAAACCACCGACTCTTTCAGCGCTTTGTTAATCACCGCCAACCTTCCCGACGCATAGGCCGGGTTGTCTTTATAAGCGTCTATGACCTGCAGGTCATAGACCAACTGACTCTTGTACTCGACCTTGGAAATGTTCGTATCGTGCCGACGGTACAAGGTGACGAAGTCGGGCAGGATATCAATGCGGTAATTGAGGTAGGCAATTTTCAGGGTCATCTGAAAATCCTGAACCTTGATCGAGGGATCGTAACCGCCGACCTTATCAATCGCCTCACGCCGGTACATGGCGACAGGTGCACCCACTGCGTGGGCTTTGGCCAGCAATTGCTCGAATGTCCAGGTTTGCACGGAGGTATTGCGCGACTCACTGTTTTTGAGTCGCGTGCCATTAGCGTCGATATAGATCGCCCTGGCACCGAGCAAGCCCACTTCCGGGTGTTCCTGCAGGTAGGCGACCTGTTTGCACAGACGGCCTGCCAACATCACATCATCGGAGTCATGAGTAATCACAAACTCACCAGAGGCATGACTCAGGGCGGTGTTCACTGCAGCGCTCACGCCTTGATTGTCCTGCTGGTAGAACTGGAATCCGTAAATCTGGCGCAGCGCTTCTATTTTTTCTGCACTGGCGTCAGTCGATCCGTCATTGACGACAATCAATTCGAAATTGTCATAGTCCTGCTTGAGGATGCTCAGCAGGCATTCCTCAATGTAGCGCTCATGGTTGAAACAAGGCACCAGAATCGAGACCAGAGGCCATTTCATGTTCGCACTCAATCCTTCGATTCCCACCGCTGCGTCCGCCGCGGTATCTGTTCACCACGGCTCGGCATCCGCAAAATAGCAACCTGTTGTAAAAAAAACAGGGCTGCATCCTCACGCAATCCAAGTTTCATTACCATCTCTATTTGCCGCCTGTTTTTTTCCAAAATGTTAAAACCTTTTTAACACCGCACCCACCAACGCACAGCGCTGATACGTTGGAGCCATTTTTACCCATCGCGACATGCCTAAAAACCTCAAATCCCTAGCGTATTACGCAAACGCTCCAGCCAACTCAGCGGCGCTCGCTCACGCAGTGCCGGCTCAAGCTCCTGGACAATCCGCTGACCAATCGCCGCGAAACTAAACTGTGAAACCGCCAGTTGCCGACCGTTGACGGCGATACGGGCCGCCAGTTCTGGATCGGCCCGCAATACCGCGAGCTTTTCCTGCAACTGAGGAATGCTGCTGTAAAACACCACGTTGTGCATATCCTGCAGACCCAGCGCACGATTTTCGGCGTCACCCTGGTCGAACGCAAACAGCACACAGCCACAGGCCATGGCTTCAAAATTCTTGATCATGAATTCGCCCATGCCGACATCGGCACTGACGAAAAAGCGAATCCGGTTGAGCGTGGCGCAATACTCTTCGCCCGACTTGGTGCGGGTCACGAGCAGTGTTTCTACCCGACCCAACTCGTCAAGCAGCGCCTTGCGTCCGCTGTAGGCAACACTGTTGGTGCTGCCCACGAATGCCAGCTCGATGTCCCGCTCGCGACCCTGATCCTGTAACAAGCTTTGATCATAGCCCTTGGGTACGAACACTGCATCGAAGCCTTCTTCGCGCAGCCGTTCGCTGACCATGAAGCCCGAACTGATCACCCGCGCCCAAGGCAGTTTGCGGTAGTGCGCGCTGAACTTGCCTGTGTACTTGCAGGGGATGTAATTCTGGTAGGCGTCATGCTCCAGGATCACCAGATTGGGCACTGTGCGGATGAAAGCAACCTGGCGAATTTCCTGCTTAAAGCGTAGGAAAAAGACGATACGGTCGTAGCGCGTCACATCGACTTCGCGTCGAAAGTAGCTGCGCAGGTTTCGCTGCTCAGCCGACGTCAGCCAGCGTAGATCGCACTCGCAATGAGCCGCGACACCTTCGTACAGACGATCCAGAATGGCCCGTTGTTCTTTTTGGACCAGAAACAGAACTTTCATCATTTTCCTTGCAGCACGGGTGCCTGCTGAATCAAATATCCCTGCGCCAGAACAGCTCGTGACGACGGACAGCTTTTCTGAAAAATTCATTTTCACCTTCCGCCGGCCAGCGTCGGCCAGCCAACAGGTGCTGCAAGAAGCGCCGCAGACGTCGCTTGAACGGCATCGGCGGTTGCAAGTCGTGCATCATCCCGAGCGCCATCGCCTTGTCACGCTGCAACGGCACCGACAACTCCAGGCTGTAGGGGATCAACTCTGACCCAGGGTCGGCGCCTTCAACAAAAAAGGGCGGCAGGCTCACGCCCGTATAGGCGTCACCCATTGGCCAGCGATCATTGTCGTGCAGGTGGTTGGCGTAACCGAGAATAGTCTCCGGCTGCCATTCCAGCCCCCGCAACGCCTCAAGCACGGCAGCCTGAGCGCAGATGTGATCCGGGTGCGGATCGATCGAAGGGTGCGGCATCACCAGCACCTGCGGGCGGGCCTGCAACAGCAAGGCACGCAAATCAGCCAGCAGGTTATTCCAGGTCGGCGCACCGTCCGCATCACCCGGCAACGGCATCGGATTGAACTGGCGGAACAGCCGGGTATCGCTCAGATCAGCCTCCCGCGACGCGACAGGCTGGTCCGGCGCGGCTTGCATCGCAGGGAGTTGCAGGCAGAAATAGCCGAGTTGCACACAGTGCGCCTCAGGCACACCGCCCCATCGCGGTACAGCAATACTGTCCCAGGCGCGCAGGCGGCCTTTGATGCGTGCGGCATCCGCGCGATCCATGCCCATCTGCTGGTAATGCTCGGCTTCGATCTCGCCTGCGGTCAGGGTTACGACCCAGGCTTCATCGGCCTGACTGTAAAGACCGAACGCCGCCAGTTCGGCATCGTCAGCGTGGGGCGCAATCACCATCACCCGTTGACGACGCGCATCGGGGTGACGAAACAGCCACAGCCTGGGCGAACCCTGCAAACGACAAAAGCGCCCGCGCAGGCGCAAGGTACCCCCCGTCAAAGACTGTCCCAGGCCGGTCAGATTCAGATAACGCAAGCCATCAACGCCGCGCTCAAACGTCTGTCGGTCATGAACGCTGTCACCGAGCAGATCGATGGCCGGGTCAAGAAAGCGGCCAAGCCATGCGCTTTTGACCTGTATCGCCAGGACGAGCGTTTCGTCGCCAGTCAGCGTCGGTGCATCACCGAGGCGCAGAAACTCGCCGTCCAGGCGCACATTCAGCTGCTCGCTGTCGGCCGGGAAGCGGTAGTGATAATCGTCTTTTGGCGAGTAGAACAGGTGGTCAGCAAACCAGGCCTCATGCGCGACCCACGCCATAATGGCCAGCGGCAGGGGCAGCCACCACGCCACGAGAACGCCCGTCACGATCAGCAACAACAAGCCAATCAGCAACGCCACGCGCTTGGTGCGACGGTGGCGCTTGAGCAGCTGCTGTTTTCGGCTCACACCCTGCGTCATACCTGGAATACTGGCACAGGGTTGCACCAACGGTCCTTGTATTCGCGGTCGGCACGCCCGAAGGAGAAACGCAGCGGTTTATCGAGGGCGCGCGCGTGTTCCCAGGCGCTCTGGGTATTGAGGAAACTAAGAACGCTGCCGGGGCTGAAGTCGCGGGTTTCCGGATCGACCCCGCCGTTGATGTATTCGACGCTGATCCACTGCGGCGCTTCGACTCGATACACCAACTGAATAGCGATGGGGGCGTCGTTGAGGAACACCACCGAGCCGATCAACAGCTCACGCAGCAATTCGATCACATCAGCCATGCGCTCGGCGCCCGTCGCAGGGAACCCCCAGCGGCGCTGGAATAAATCGCAATACATGCTCGCCAGTTCGACGCTGGTGAAGTCGGTCACTGGCCGTACCACGCCACCCGCCTCCTCCAGCAGGCGCAGCTCGCGGCGCTGGTTATAGCGAAATTTCTTCGACAGCTCTTCCGGGGTGCGGGCCATGGCCAGCGATTCAGCCTGGGGCTTGAGGGTACTGACTTGGCCTTCATGCAGCGCCGACAAATAACGGGCCCGATGGCGCAAGGGAATCTGCGCGCCGGCCGCGATCGGCAGAATCAGTTCGGCATTACCCAAGTCGAACAGGCCTTTCTTGCCCTGACTTTTCAGCACGTCCTTGGACAGCGCCAATGAGCGACCCCAGGTCGGGATCGCCGCTTGCAACTCGCCGTCCTGCTCCCAGCCCAGATAACGCACAGGGATATCTGCCAGACCGGCCAGCCGCTCGACCACCAAAGGATGGGTCGCCACGCTGCCGCCAAACTGCTGCCAGGCCTGCGCGTAGGCAGAGGCATCGATCAGGGTCCAGCCACGTTCACGCCAGCCTTGTAATCGGTTAAGCATTACGACTCCGCGATCAGGCTGGTGACTTGCGGCAGGCGCCAGAACACATCGCGCACGGCGTGATCGGAAAAACGCTCGCGAAGGCGTTGCAGCATCAGTTCCGCACACGCAGTGCGCTGCTCGTCATCCAGCGTGGCCAGATAACCAAGGCCCTGAGCCAAATGCTGATCATCGCCCAGAGGAAACAGGACACCCACGCCTTCGACCACTTCCTTGGCGCCGCCGCCCGAGGTTGCCAACAGCGGAACCCCGGCAACCATCGCTTCGAGCAGGACCATGCCGAACGGCTCGTTATCCGAACTCAGGGCGAACACATCGAACGCCTTGTAATAGCGCCGCGCGTCAGCCACCTGACCGAGGAACAGCACCTGCGAGCCTATATCGAGCTCACGTGCCAGCTCTTTAAGGTCCTGCTCCAGACGGCCCTTGCCCATAATCACCAACTGACTGTTTTCCGGCAACGAGGGCCGCGCAAGGGCGAACCCGCGCAGCAGCGTCGCCTGGTCTTTGTCCGGGTGCAGACGACCGACGTTGCCGACGATAAAGGCCGAAGACGACAGTCCCAGGGCCTCGCGCGCCTCGGCAGCGGGCAGTTGAGTCGCCTGCAACTGCTCGATGTCGATTCGGTTGTAGAGGGTTTGAATGCGCCCGGTCGGCCACTTGGGCAGACTTGCACGCATGTCATCGCGCACCGCATCAGACACGCCCAGCAGGCTCAGACGCCAGCGGAAAATATGAGCGAACAGTTTGCGCGTACG
Source organism: Pseudomonas sp. UMAB-08 (assembly GCF_900095225.1). Taxonomy (GTDB): domain Bacteria; phylum Pseudomonadota; class Gammaproteobacteria; order Pseudomonadales; family Pseudomonadaceae; genus Aquipseudomonas. The sequence goes on along the minus strand of NZ_LT607420.1, from coordinate 30,488 downwards.
GCGATGGTAATCACCAAAGGCGTGATGTACGCCAATCACTGGCAAACGGGTGGCCAGCAGGGCGATGTACACCGGTTTAAAACGATGAGCGATGCAGAAACTGAAGGAACGCGTGGCGGCGATCTTGCGCAGATCGCGGATCGCCCCGAGCTTCAGGCCGCGGACGTCCTTGGAACTGTATTCGAGAAACAGCACTTCGTCCGAGGCGCAACCGGCGGCGACCTCGGCATCGACCGCGCCAGTCAGGAATACCGTGGTAACCCGGTATCCCTTGCCTGCGAACAGGCTGGCGTACTGCCGGGCGCAGTCGAGGAACGGCCCGTCATAGCCGTGACAAAACTGCAGCACATGGCGTTCAGCCGAACGTGTCATAAGCATCCACGCCGTCTTTGAGCACCAGGATGTCTTCCATAATCAGGTATTCCAGGTCTGAACCAAAGAACATGTTCAGCGCATCGGTAGGCGAGCAAATCATCGGTTCGCCACGACGGTTGAGCGAAGTGTTCAAGGACACGCCGTTGCCGGTCAGTTCTTCCAGCGCCTTCATCATGTCGTAGTAGCGCGGGTTGTATTTGCGCTCCAGCACTTGGGCACGGGAGGTTCCATCTTCGTGGACCACTTCCGGCACGCGGCTTTTCCACTCGTCAGACACTTCAAAGGTGAAGGTCATGAAGGGCGCAGGATGATCGACCTTGATCATCTGCGGGCCGACGGTGTCGAGCATCGACGGGCAGAAAGGCCTCCAGCGCTCACGAAACTTGATCTGTTCGTTGATGCGATTGGCTACGCCGGCAATGCTCGGGCACCCGATGATCGAACGACCGCCCAAGGCGCGCGGACCGAACTCCATACGCCCCTGGAACCAGGCGACCGGGTTGCCCTCGACCATGATTTTGGCGATGCGCTGTGGGGTGTTGTCGATCTGGCGCCAGACCGGCTTGCTCGGGTGGCGGGCGCAGGCAGCGATCACGTCTTCGTTGCTGTATGACGGACCGAGATAGACGTGTTCCATCTTCTCCACGGGCACGCCGCGCGCGTGGGACACATAAGCCGCAGCACCTACAGCGGTCCCGGCATCACCGGAGGCCGGTTGCACGAACAGCTCTTTGACTTCAGGACGCGCAATGATCTTCTGGTTCAGTTTGACGTTCAGCGCGCAACCGCCCGCGAACGCCAGCTTGCCGGTCTCCTTGAGGATATCGCCCAGGTAGAAGTCCATCATTTGTAGCGACAGCTTCTCGAACAGCGCTTGCATGCTTGCGGCGTAGTGGATGTAGGGCTCGTCGGCGATGTCGCCTTCGCGTTTGGGACCCAGCCACTCGATGAGCTTCGGCGAGAAGTAGAAGCCTTTGCCCTTCTCTTTATAGCGCCGCAGGCCGATCACGTTGGCGTAGTCGGTGTTGATGACCAACTCGCCATTTTCGAATGTCGCCAGACGCGAGAAATCGTATTTGCTGGCATCGCCATAAGGCGCCATGCCCATGACCTTGAATTCGCCGTCGAGCATTTCGAAGCCGAGGAATTCGGTGATCGCGCCGTACAGGCCGCCGAGGGAGTCCGGGTCGAAGAACTCTTTGATCTTGTGGATCTTGCCGTTCTCGCCGTAGCCGAAGAACGTCGTGGCGTACTCACCCTTGCCATCGATACCCATGATCGCGGTTTTCTCTTGGAAACCGGAGCAGTGGTAAGCGCTGGAGGCGTGGGCCAGATGGTGCTCGACGGGCTCGATCTTGATTTTTTTCGGATCGAAGCCCAACTGCTCCAGGCAGAAAACGATTTTGTTGCGATAGCGTTTGTAGCGGCGGTTGCCCATCAGCAGCGCATCAAGGGCGCGATCCGGGGCGTACCAGTAGCGCTTGGCATAGTGCCAGCGCGCCTTGCCGAACAAGCTGATAGGGGCGAAGGGAATCGCCACCACGTCAACGTCCGAAGGCTTGATACCCGCTTGCTCCAGGCAGAACTTCGCCGACTCGTAGGGCATGCGGTTCTTTGCGTGCTTATCGCGAACGAAGCGCTCTTCTTCAGCGGCCGCAATCAGCTTGCCGTCGATATACAGGGCTGCGGAAGGATCATGGCTAAGGGCGCCGGACAGGCCAAGAATCGTCAATGCCACAGGGGTCTAGCCTCTTTAGTCTGCATGCAGGCGGCAGGCGCCTGAGAAAAATGTGCTCTCGCAAAAGACGCGAGGAACAGCTAAAGGGCGGGATTATAGCGTAATGATGCGGGGTGTGGTCGGGTGGGTCACCCTGTCTAGTCCTGAAACAGGTGCAAACCTATTTCAGGACTAGACGCGGCGAGGGCATGAACTCATCCAGCCGTTTTAGGCAGGCGCTGCTCCAGCACTTGGTGCAGCGCGCTGTCGACCGGCCAGTTACGCATGAAGCGCGCACGATCACGGGTAAACGCCGTCGCAAAGGATGAGTCCGAGGCGTGCTGGCACATCGCGTCTAGGTCGATCAGCGCCCACCGATCCTGGTGCCAGAACACGTTATGCCCTTTCAGATCGCCATGGCTGATGCGTTCGCGCAGCAACTGGCCGAACAACTGATCCAGCGCCTGCAACTCAATGTCCGGCGCATTGCCTGACGCTACATAAGGCGCAAATCGCTCGATGATGTCCGGTCCCGGCAAGAATTCGGTCACCAGGTAAGCCTTGCGCCGCAGCCAGAAGAATCGCTGCTCCAGCAACGCCAGTGGCTTGGGCGTCGCGATACCGAGGAACGCCAGCCGATTGCCTTCACGCCACGAATGCCAGGCGCGACTCGGGCGCCAGAAACGCTTGAGCCAATGGGCGAAGTTCTTGATGTTGTAACGCTTGATGACCAAGGGTCGACCGGCCACGTCCACACGCCCGACACTGGCCGCGCCACCGGTTTTGTACAGATGACCGTGATCAAGCAACTGATCAGCCTGAGCCAGTACCGGCGTCATCGCGGCCTCTTCTTCGCGCCGAATCGCGCGCAGGCCAAAGGCGCTGTCCTTGACGCTGAACAGGCTGCAATCGCGGCCGACCTTGCTGAGGAAGTCCTTCAGGCGCCAAACGCGAACCTTATCGATCTGTTTTTGTAGCGCTTCCATTGGCAAACCATGTTCGCCGTTGCTCAACAGGTAATGCACCAACAATTCTTCAGTGAACGGCTCAAGGGTCTTGGGCAACTGAGCAAAAAACACCCCGAGATTTTCCAGTACGCGGGCTCGCGACAGGGGTTTGCCGGCCTGCTCGGCGCGAATCCCCGCGCCGTCGATCAAATACAAGCGGCCGTTGTGACGCAGCAGGTTGTCCAGGTGCAAGTCTTCCTGCCACAACCCTTTGCTGTGCAACTGGGCGATGGCTGAAAGCGCGTCGCCCAATACGGCTTGCTGCTCGGGCGCCAAGACAGGCAAGTGTTCTACGTCAGACCAGGCTTTGCCGAGGCTCTGCGCAGGCTCCAGAAACTCGAATAACAACCAGCCACCCTCGCCTTGTTGCAGGCCATCGGCCAACAACAAGGGTGTGGTCATGCCTTGCTCGGCGAGCAATCGCACGCCAGCCAGCTCGCGCTGAAAATGCCGCGCCGCTTTGGAGCCGACCAACAGTTTTGCCAACACAGGACGTCCGCGCCAGATACCGGCACCGACATAACGCTGTCCCGGCAACACCCGCAGCAAGGTCAGCAGTTGCAGCTCGGCAGGGCCCGCGGCATCAGCCAGCGCCAGGTTCATTGGCAACGCAGGCGTGCGTCCGGCAGCGTTGAGTTCAGACAATCGCATCAGCGGGCCTCTTTATGGCTACGGCGCTCGGACAATCGTTGCCACCACGTATCGACCGCGCTGGTGGTAGGCGCTTGCAGATACGTCGCCAACAGGTCACGCACCTCGGTTTCGGTCCAGATCGGCGCACGGCGCAGCAATGGCTCAAGGTCTTTGATCCGGTCACGCCAACCGAACAACACCGGCCGGGTTTTTTCCAGATCAATCAACTGCGCCTGATACGCACCCGAGCGCGAGCGCAGGAAAATATGCTTGGGATAAAAACAACCATGAACCTGCCCAGCGGAATGCAGCGTACGCGCCAGTTGCCCACAGGCCTGGAGGATTGCCAGATGCTGGTGAGCGGTCAGCGTCAGCCACTGCTCCAGCAAAGTGTCCAAATCAGTCCAGCTGTCCAGCGCCCGCGTCATCAGGATCGCCCGACGCTCGCCTTCCACCTTGCGTTCGCCAAAGAAGACAGCCTGCAGCGCGGGAATGCCCAACGCCTGGTAGCGGCTGATATTGCGAAATTCGCGAGAAAACGAAGGCTCGCCAAATGGGCTATGCAGGGTTCGGGTCAGGTAGTTGCTCTGGCGCTTGAGGTAAAAGCCGGAGCCTTCCAGCTCAAGACGAAACACGCTGCTCCAGCCGCCGCGCCCGGTATTGGGCTCGTCGACGGCGTCCAGCTGGACGTCCCACAATGCGTCGAAACTCGCCAGACCATGGCGTTCAAGCAACCCACGATCCGTTGCGGCGAAGAAGTCACTCATTCGCGGCCCTCAAAAAAACTGACAATATGCCGAATGCGTTTTTTGTCCGAACTGCTCAAGCGCGGCCGCTGACAGTACTGTAAATAGAACCGCAGTCGCTGGGTCGCCGACAGGTGATATTTCGCGACTTTGTCCAGACAGGCCAGGTCTTTGATGATCCGGTACCGCAACAAGAAGCCCCACCAGAACGCACCGTTGGGGCAGTCGATCAAAAACAGCGTGGACTGATCATCGACCAACAAGTTGCGCCATTTCAAATCATTATGGGTGAAGCGCCGGTCATGCATGGCGCGCGTATAGCGGGCCAACTGCCGGCTGATGCCATCGACCCAGTCCGGGCTCGACAGCAACGGGTCACGCCGACCCGCCAGCACAGACAAATCTTCAGTCCGTGGCAATTCGCGGGTGATCAATGCACCGCGATCATAAGCAGTGCCTCGACGCTCAAGCCCCCAGGCAATCACTTCCGCCGTCGGGATGCCCCACTTGGCGAAGCGCTTGAGGTTCTGCCACTCGGACTTGACCCGCGGCCGGCCCATGTAGCGACGCAAACCTTTGCCGGCACCGACATAACGTTTGACGTAGTAATTCACGCCATCTCGTTCGACGCGGATCACCTCGGACAACGGATCAAGCGTCAGCCGTTCGCCCTGCAAGGCAAAGACCGCATCCAGACTGCCAAAGTCATCGACAAGCGCGCCGTAGGCCGGTTCCAGGTTCCAGCCAGGCATCAGAGCGCATCCCCGTAGCGTACTTTGCGTGCGTACAGCTTGTTGGCCTTGCTTTCCAGCCAACTGAGCAACGCCGCTTCCTCTGCCAGGATCTGCCTCAAAGGCTGCTGGAAGTAGCCGCGCAGGAAGCGCAATTTGTCACGTTGGGTCAGACCGATGTCCAGCGCCGAGAAATACAACGCGGCCAAGTCCTTGTTACGCCAGCGCATGCTGATCGTCTTGCGTGTCTGAGCGCGGTGCAGGTCGATCAAAGACAGCTTGAAATCATCGGCCGTCACCGGTTTGTCGGTGTGCAGCAGGAAGTGACAGATGTAGCAGTCACGATGATTGACCCCGGCGCGGTGCATCATGCCGGTCATGCGCGCGACCTCGGCGATCAGTGCGCGCTTGAGCCTTGGCTGCGGCGGTTGCTGACGCCAATGGATGCTGAAATCTTCCAGGCTGACGGTCGGCGCCAATTCTTCGGTGACGATGAATGAGTGCTGCGCGGCCGGATTGCTGCCGCGCTCGCCATAGGCAACGGCGGTCATGGTGGGTACGCCGATTTCGTGCAGGCGATTGATCGCCTTCCACTCCTGACCGGCGCCCAGCACGGGCAATTTGGCGGTCATCAGGTTTTTGGCCACTTCACCCCAGCCGATACCCCGGTGAATCTTGACGAAATAGCCGCGACCCTCGACTTCGGTACGCAACGTGCGCCGACCTTCGAGCTCGCGATAAACCTGACCGTCCAAACGCTCGACTTCGGCGAACGCATCGCGCCCATTCCAGAGGCTTTTGAACGGCTCAGCAAGGATCAATTTCATCCGTGGTGCTCCGCCAGAATCACATCGGCCGCATGCTGCGGCATGCTATAGAGGTCCGCCGTATCGGCGAAGGCCAGGCCATGAAGGCTCCAGGCCCTGCGTGCAGCCTCATCCTTGAGCATGGTTGCCAGGTACTGATTGAGTTGCGCCTGCTCGAAAGGCTCGTCCAGCACCCGGCCACAATCGGCTTCGGCGATGTAATGCGCATAACCGCACACTGCACTGACCAGCACCGGTAAGCCAGCCACCAGCGCTTCAAGCAGAACCGTGCCCGTGTTTTCGTTGTAGGCCGGGTGAATCAACAGGTCGGCACCCAGCAGGAAACGCGGAATATCACTGCGCCCCTTGAGGAACTGCACATGCTCGCCCAGCCCCAGCGTGGCGCTTTGCAGCTGGAACACCTTGGGGTCGTCCTGGCCAATCACAAACAACCGGGTGCGCTTTTTCAGCTCCGCAGGCAAGGCGGCCAGCGCTTTCAGGCTGCGATCAACGCCCTTGGTCTTGAACCCGGAGCCAATCTGCACCACCAGCAAGTCGTCGTCCGCGAGGCCAAACTCGCGCCGGAACTCGGCGCGAATCTGCGGCGCATCGGCCGGCGCGCGACGATCCGGGGCGATGCCCGGCGGGAGCAGGTGGAAGCGCTCCAGTGGCGTGTCGTAGTGTTTGATGAACAACGGCTGCTGCACTTCGGAAATCATCAACACGTCGGTTTTTGCGTCTTTGGCGAACACCGCCCGCTCATACTCGGCGAAGTGACGATAGCGTCCCCAGCGACGGTATAACGCGTTACGCAGGTTTTGCGCTTTGTCTTCAAAGCAGCCATCGGCGGCGTAGTACACGTCCAGACCCGGCATTTTATTGAAGCCGATCAGACGGTCCACCGGACGCTTGGCCAGGTCCGCTTTCATCCACGCGCTGAGCTTTTCGTTTCGGCGATGGTTGAACATTGCCTTGACCGGCGCCACCAACACTTCGAAGCCGGGCGGCACGTCGCCTTCCCAGATCAAGGTGTAGACGCGGATTTGATGCCCGCGCTGCTGGCATTCCAGGGCAATACGCATGAAGTCGCGTTGCAGGCCGCCGAACGGGAAGTATTTATAAAGCACAAAAGCCAGTTGCATCAGCTTGGTTCCTTTGCCAGCAACAGCGCGCCCAATTGGCTCGCTACTCGCTCGGGATTCAAGCGAGTGAAGCACAATGGCCACTCGCGTTTTAGATCGAACCGGCGCTGATCTTCAGCGGTCGGGCGATAGGTGCATTTCTTTTGCAGGCACGGGGCACATGGAAAGTCGCTGGCAATGTGCACTTGCGACTTGCCATATGCACCGGTCAGGCCAGGGTTGGTCGGGCCGAACAGCGAGAGGGTTGGCACGTCCAGCGCGGCCGCCAAATGACCGAGACCGGTGTCCACCGCGACACACGCTTGAGCGCCCGCCAAGACCTTGGCAACCCCCGCCAGATTCAGCTTGGGCAGTACCACCGCGTTATCCAGGCCGTCGGCAATCCGCTCCGCACGCGCCAGCTCGGCCGGGTTGCCCCATGGCAGGCGCACCTGAAGACCGCGCGCGCCCATCAGCTCAGCCAACTGCCGCCAATAGAGCTCTGGCCAGTGTTTGGTCGTCCACGTGGTGCCGTGCAGAAACAGGACGAACGGCTCACTGTCAGGTGCGTCCAGCAGCCGTGCGCGATCCAGGCCGTAATCGCCCAGACCGTCAGGCACTTGATAGCCCAGCGCTTGAGCGAACAACTGGCGTAAACGCTCTACCGCATGCTGCCCGCGCGCCACTGGATACGGTCGGTCATAAAAGCGACTGGCCAACGGCTCGCGCGCCGATTGCCGATCAAGGCCCACCACCGGCGCGTTGACGTAACGCGTCAGCAACGCACTTTTCAGCAGCCCTTGAGCGTCAATGACCAGGTCGTAGTCGGTCTCGCTCAAGCGCTGTTTGAAGCGCCGCCACTCGCCATTCTTGAGGGTTTGCCAGAGGTTCTTGCGCCAGCGCCGGATGGCCACCGGGATCACCTCGGCCACCGCCGGATGCCAGGTCGGGATCTCGGCGAAGCCTTCTTCGACCACCCAGTCGAATTGAATACCGGGCAACGCCCGCGCAGCGTCGGTCAACGCTGGCAGCGTGTGAATCACATCCCCCAGCGAAGAGGTTTTGATCAGCAGTACCCGCAACTCAGATAACCTCGACCGGCGTGCCGCCCAGACGCTCCAGCGCCTCGACCACAGGTGTTGGCTCCAGTTGGCGCAGGCAGTTGTAATGGCCGAAGCGGCAGGTACGGTCGAAACACGGGCTGCATTCGATGCCCAACCGGACGATTTCGACCTTGTCGGCCAACGGCGGAGTGAAGCCGGGAGACGTCGAGCCGTACACCGCCACCAGCGGGCGGTTGAGCGCCGCGGCGACGTGCATCAAGCCCGAGTCATTGGACACCACCGCGTCAGCGCAGGACATCAGGTCAATCGCTTCGGCCAGCGACGTGTCGCCGCTGAGGTTCACAGCCTCTTCGCGCAAGCCGGGGATCAATCGATCACGAATGCTCTCGCCCACCGCATGATCATTTTTCGAACCAAACAACCAGACCTGCCAGCCTTGGCGAATTCGGGTTTCAGCGACCTTGGCGTAATGTTCAGCAGGCCAGCGCTTGGACTCGCCGAACTCGGCGCCAGGACACAGCGCCAGCACCGGGCGATCAAGCGCCAGGCCGAACTTGCTCAGCGCCGCATCGCGGGTGGCGGCATCGATTCGCAGGCTCGGCCGTGGATACGGCTGAGGCAGCTCGGCGCCCGCGTCATAGGCCAACGCCATGAACCGCTCGATCATCAGCGGGTAACGCTGCTTATCCAGGGTGCGCACATCGTTGAGCAGACCGTAACGGAACTCGCCACGCCAGCCAGTGCGTTTCGGAATGCCGGCAAAAAACGGCACCAGGGCCGATTTCAGCGAGTTGGGCAACAGAATCGCCTGGTCATACTGGCCCGCCAGCGACTTGCCGATCCTGCGGCGGGTCGCCAGTTCGAGCGCGCCGTGGCCGAGCGGAAAGCTCAAGGCCTTGCGCACTTCAGGCATGCGTTCAAGGATCGGCCGGCTCCACTCGGGGGCCAACACATCGATTTCGCACTGGGGATGACGCTGTTTCAGGCACTGGAACAGCGTTTGCGCCATCACCATGTCACCGACCCAGCTTGGCCCAACGATTAGAATTCTCATGCTTAATCCAAAAACGACCAGAAACGAGCAGGGAGGCTTATCAAATTGCGTGACCTTGCCACGCAACCTGACGCCTCCCTGTCATAGCGTTATAAATCCTGCGCCACACGACGTTTAACGTCGCGAGCGCTCGCCGGATGCCATTGATTCACACCCTTAACTCAAACCCAACTCAGACCAGATCCGTAGCACTTCGCGCCGCTGGGCGTGAAATTGATCACCGCCGACCACCCCGGCCTCTTTCTGCAAAGCCTGCCGGTGAGCCGCTGCACGATAGGCCTTATAAGCCTCGCGTAACAGGTGGGCATCTGTGTCGGGGATCAACCCGGCCTGTTCCAGACCTTCCAGAATACGGATGTTATCGGTGTAACGCAGCAGTGCCGGGTGCTCCCAGGACCACGCCAAGGCGGCGTATTGCACCATAAATTCGATATCGACGATACCACCGGCGTCCTGCTTGAGATCGAACGGCGCCGTGGCTTCGAAGGCATTCGCGGCTGTTCCGGCGGCCGTCGACTTGCTGCCAAGGTTGTCCCGCATCTTGGCGCGCATCTCGCTCACTTCCAGTCGCAGCGCAGGCAAATCACGCTTGCGACCCAGCACGGAGGCCCGTACTTTTTCGAAAGCAGCACCAACCTCATGACTGCCCACCAGCACCCGCGCACGCACCAGCGCCTGGTGCTCCCAGGTCCAGGCTTCGTTTTCCTGATAGCGGCTGAAGGCGCCCAATGAGCTGACCAGCAGCCCCGACGCGCCAGACGGACGCAGGCGCATATCGACCTCGTACAGCTGACCGGAGTTGGTCTGGGTGGTCAGCAAATGGATGATCCGCTGGCCCAGCCGGGTAAAGAACTGCGCGCCGTCTATAGGCTTGGCGCCGTCGGTTTCGGCCTGCGGATCACCGTCGTGAATGAACACCAGGTCCAGGTCCGAACCATGACCGAGCTCAATCCCCCCGACTTTGCCATACCCGACGATGATAAAACCGGGATCGCACAGAGTGCCATCCGGGCGCGACGGCGTGCCGTGTCTGGCGACCGTGTGGCGCCAGGCCAGGGCCAACACCTGCTCCAGAATCGCTTCGGCCAGCCAGGTCAGGTAATCGCTGACTTTCATCAGGGGCAAGCTGCCGGTGATTTCCGAGGCCGCCACACGCAGCCGGTGGGCCAGCTTGAAGTGGCGCAGGGCCTCCATCTGTTGTTCGAGGTCATCTTCAGGAATCCGGGTCAACCGCTCGCGCAATTCCGCTGCCAGCTCCGGGGCCAACGGCGGGCTGAACAGACGGCCTTCGTTGAGCAATTCATCGAGCAACAGCGGGAAGCGTGCGATTTGTTCGGCGATCCACGGGCTGGCCGCGCACAGCGTCAGTAAACGACGCAGGGCATTGGGGTTTTCCGTCAGGAGCACCAGATAGGCGGAGCGTCGGGCGACCGCTTCGACCAGTGGCAGCACGCGTTCCAGGACCAGGTCGGGATTTTCATGTTCCACCGCCTGCGCCATCAGCCGTGGAATAAAGGCGTCCAGACGTTCGCGGCTCAGGCGCTGCATGGAGCGCAATTGCGGACTGCTGCGCAGACCTGACAATTGTTTCAGCGCCTTGGTGGCATCGGTAAATCCGCCTTCCTGCAACTGGCGGCAGGCGGCATCTTCATCCTGGGACTCCTCCCACAGCGGCAACCATTCGCCGCCGACCACCATTTCGCTTTCTTCACCCTGCTCTTCATCGGGATCGGCGATCACCTGGCGGAAGTGCCAATCCACGCGGCCACGCCAATGCATCAACCGTGCGTGGAAACTCGTCCAGTCGGCAAAGCCCAGCATGAAGGCGATGCGCGCCTGATCTTCCGGGCTGTCCGGGAGCATCTGGGTCTGGCGATCAGCGATGGCCTGGATCGCGTGTTCGGTGTATCGCAAAAACTCATAGGCGTCGCGCAGCTCACCAATCACCGCAGGCGGCAGATACCCCTGACCTTCCAGGGTGTGCAGTACTTTAAGCAGCGGGCGTTGTTGCAGGCTCAGGTCGCGACCGCCGTGAATCAACTGGAACGCCTGGGCGATGAACTCCACTTCGCGAATCCCGCCAGCGCCAAGCTTTATGTTCTCGGCCATGCCTTTACGCCGGACCTCCTGCTGAATCAGCTGCTTCATGGTGCGCAGCGCTTCAATCGCAGAGAAGTCCAGATAACGCCGGTAAACGAACGGCCGCAGCATGTCGAGCAACTGCCCGCCAGCGACTTGATCGCCGCCCACCACCCGCGCCTTGATCATCGCGTAGCGCTCCCAGTCACGGCCCTGATCCTGGTAATACTGCTCCAGCGCGTTAAAACTGAGCACCAGTGCGCCCGACGAGCCATAAGGCCGCAAGCGCATGTCCACGCGGAACACGAAGCCATCGACGGTGATCGGGTCCAGCGCCTTGATCAGCCGTTGCCCCAGGCGAATGAAGAACTCCTGATTGTCCAGCGGGCGCTTGACCCCCTGGGTTTCGCCGCCCTCGGGGTAACCAAAGATCAGATCGATGTCCGACGACAGGTTGAGTTCGACCGCCCCCAGCTTGCCCATCCCGAGGATGACCATCTGCTGCGGCTCACCACTGCGGCGCCCGGTCGGCACGCCGAACTGCTGACAATGGCGCTGATACAACCATTGATAGGCCAGATCGATGCAAGCGTCGGCCATGTCCGACAGATCGCGGCAGGTTTCAACCAGATCGGCCTGACGGGTCAGGTCACGCCAAACGATGCGCACCTGATGCCGGGTGCGCTGGCGACGCAAATGGTGGCCCAACTCATCCTCGGTGCTGGCGAGTTGCACGGCGGCGTCAAGCTGCTCGCGCAACTCACCCACGGCAAAACTGCGCTCCAACTGGCCGGACGCGGCAAGGTCGAGGAGCATCTGCGGGTCGCGGCACACCTGATCGGCGACAAAGTCACTGGCCGCGCACACCCGGTCGAAAGCGGCGCGGCGTGCATCGGGCCAAGCGTCCAGCGTGACAAGGATATCGTCGGAAAGGGAAGCCACGGCGGTGCGCCACGACTGATGCGCACGCGTGACAAACGGCTGGAGGATGGCTGGCAGATCGGCCAGCAAAGGGAGGCTCATGGTCTATCCTTTATCGGCGTACGGAGGGCCGGTTGTCGTAACAGCAAGAAATACGTAGTGAGGCGGATCGTAGAACAAAGGTTATAAATAGCTGAAAAATCATATTTCTTGGCAGCCAACATCAAGCTTTTCCCCGTCCGAGTTCACGTTACACTCACATTAACGATTTATCTCACAACACAACAGGAGCCCATAGGTCGCTCTTCTGTAGTTTTACTACTGAGGCATCTACTCGAAAGGCTGAAATGGCCGACGATTTGTAGTAAAACTACACGACGCCGGTACAACCTCCGGTAATCCAAGAATTTATGTCGTCTGCCCACAAGGCCAGTCGCAAACTCAGGCAACCGATTCTGGAAGCCTTTCCGCCCTGGAGCAAGCCATGCAAGACCTCGATCCCGTCGAAACCCAGGAATGGCTGGACGCCCTGGAATCGGTTCTCGACAAAGAAGGCGAAGACCGTGCTCACTATTTGATGACCCGTATGGGCGAGCTGGCCACCAGAAGTGGCTCACAGCTGCCTTACGCCATCACCACGCCCTACCGCAACACGATCCCCGTTACCCATGAAGCACGCATGCCTGGCGACCTGTTCATGGAACGCCGCATTCGCTCGTTGGTGCGTTGGAACGCGTTGGCAATGGTTGTCAAAACCAACCTGCATGACCCTGACCTGGGCGGTCACATCTCCAGCTTCGCCTCCAGCGCGACGCTGTATGACATTGGTTTCAACTACTTCTTCCAGGCCCCGACCGACGAACATGGCGGCGACCTGATCTACTTCCAGGGTCACGCTTCGCCGGGCGTTTACGCACGTGCGTTCATGGAAGGCCGGATCACCGAAGACCAAATGAACAACTTCCGTCAGGAAGTCGACGGCAAAGGCCTGTCGTCTTATCCACACCCGTGGCTGATGAAAGATTTCTGGCAGTTCCCGACTGTGTCCATGGGCCTTGGCCCGATCCAGGCGATCTACCAGGCACGCTTCATGAAGTACCTGGAACACCGCGGCTACATCCCTGAAGGCAAGCAGAAAGTCTGGTGCTTCCTGGGCGATGGCGAGACCGACGAGCCGGAATCCCTGGGTGCAATCTCCCTGGCCGGTCGTGAAAACCTCGACAACCTGATCTTCGTCGTCAACTGCAACCTGCAACGTCTCGACGGCCCGGTTCGCGGTAACGGCAAGATCATCCAGGAACTCGAAGGCGTGTTCCGTGGCGCTCAATGGAACGTGACCAAAGTGGTCTGGGGCCGTTTCTGGGACCCACTGCTGGCCAAAGACGTCGACGGCATCCTGCAACGCCGGATGGACGAAGTGGTCGACGGCGAGTATCAGAACTACAAAGCCAAAGACGGCGCATTCGTGCGTGAACACTTCTTCAACTCGCCTGAACTCAAGGCCATGGTTGCAGACCTGTCCGACGACGAAATCTGGAAGCTCAACCGTGGCGGCCACGACCCGTACAAGGTCTACGCGGCGTACCACGAAGCCGTCAACCACAAGGGTCAACCGACCGTGGTTCTGGCCAAGACCATCAAGGGTTACGGCACCGGTGCGGGCGAAGCGAAGAACACCGCGCACAACACCAAGAAAGTCGACGTCGACAGCCTGAAAAGCTTCCGTGACCGTTTCGACATTCCGGTCAAAGATGACCAACTGGAAAGCCTGCCGTTCTTCAAACCCGAAGAAGGCAGTGCCGAAGCCCGCTACCTGAGCGAGCGTCGTGCCGCACTGGGCGGTTTCGTGCCACAGCGTCGCGCCAAGAGTTTCGATCTACCGACTCCGCCACTGGAAACCCTCAAGGCTATCCTCGACGGTTCCGGCGATCGCGAAATCTCCACCACCATGGCGTTCGTGCGGATTCTGTCGCAACTGATCAAGGACAAAGAGATCGGCCAGCGCATCGTGCCGATCATCCCGGACGAAGCCCGTACCTTTGGTATGGAAGGCATGTTCCGCCAGCTGGGCATCTACTCGGCCGTCGGCCAGCTCTACGAGCCAGTCGATAAAGAACAAGTGATGTTCTACCGCGAGGACAAGAAAGGTCAGATCCTCGAGGAAGGCATCAACGAAGCAGGCGCCATGTCCTCCTTCATCGCTGCCGGTACGTCCTACAGCACTCACAACCAACCGATGATCCCGTTCTACATCTTCTATTCGATGTTCGGGTTCCAACGTATCGGCGACCTGGCCTGGGCCGCTGGCGACAGCCGCACCCGTGGCTTCCTGGTTGGCGGCACGGCCGGTCGGACCACGCTCAACGGCGAAGGTTTGCAGCACGAAGACGGTCACAGCCATATCCTGGCCTCGACCATTCCGAACTGCCGCACGTTCGACCCGACCTACGGCTATGAATTGGCGGTGATCATCCGCGAAGGCATGCGCCTGATGTTCGAAGAGCAGCAGGACGTTTTCTACTACCTCACCGTGATGAACGAATCCTACGTGCAACCGGCCATGCCGGCTGGCGTCGAGGAAGGCATCATCAAGGGTATGTACCTGCTCGAAGAAGACACCAAGGAAGCGGCGCACCACGTCCAGCTTATGGGGTCGGGCACCATCCTGCGTGAAGTGCGTGAAGCGGCGAAAATCCTGCGCGAGCAGTTCAACGTCGGCGCGGATGTCTGGAGCGTTACCAGCTTCAACGAACTGCGTCGCGACGGCCTGGCCGTAGAGCGCAGCAACCGCCTGCACCCGGGTCAGAAGCCTGCATTGAGCTACGTGGAAGAATGCCTCAGTGGCCGTAAAGGTCCGGTGATCGCTTCGACCGACTACATGAAACTGTTCGCTGACCAGATTCGTCAGTGGGTACCGACCAAGGAATACAAAGTCCTGGGCACTGACGGTTTCGGCCGCAGTGACAGCCGCAAGAAGCTGCGTCACTTCTTTGAAGTCGACCGTAACTTCGTGGTGCTGGCAGCTCTGGAAGCCTTGGCTGATCGCGGCGATATCGAACCCAAGGTGGTGGCTGAAGCCATCGTCAAGTTCGGCATCGACCCTGAGAAACGCAACCCACTGGACTGTTAAGAGTCTGTTTTCAGATCGCACACAGCGCTGATGAGGTGCGCGAAGCAGTAGAGGGTGCGGAATTTACATCGGTAAATGAGCACCCAACGCTGTTTTCGTCTCAACTGAAACCAGTGCAGTCGAGAGTGAACAGGTTCTCCGAAGGAGAGAGATTGTGAGTGAGCTAATTCGAGTACCCGACATCGGCAACGGTGAAGGTGAAGTCATTGAATTGATGGTCAAGGTCGGCGATCGCATCGAAGCCGATCAGAGCATCCTGACACTGGAGTCGGACAAGGCGAGCATGGAAATCCCTGCGCCTAAAGCCGGCGTCATCAAAAGCATGAAAGTGAAGCTCGGCGACCGCCTGAAAGAAGGCGACGAGCTGTTCGAACTGGAAGTTGAAGGCGACGCGGCGGCTCCTGCACAAGCGGCTCCCGCTGCGGCCGCACCTGCCGCTGCCGCGCCAGAAAAAGCGGCGCCTGCCGCCGCGTCGGCACCGGTTGCCGCGCCAGCTGCCGCTGCCAGCGAAACCGTCCAGGACATCCATGTTCCGGACATCGGCTCGTCGGGCAAAGCCAAGATCATCGAGTTGATGGTCAAGGTCGGGGACACCATCGTCGCTGATCAATCGCTGATCACGCTCGAATCCGACAAAGCCAGCATGGAAATTCCTTCGCCCGCTGCCGGCGTGGTCGAAAGCATCAGCGTCAAGCTGGACCAGGAAGTCGGCACCGGCGACCTGATCCTGAAATTGAAAGTGGCAGGCGCAGCAGCACCCGCCGCCGCACCGGCTCAGGCTGCTGCTCCGGCCCCAACCGAAGCGGCCGCACCCGTAGCCGCCTCGGCACCAAAAGCCGAAGCCGTTGCTCCAGCCGCCGTGGCACCCGCGAAAGACGGCGCCAAGGTTCACGCTGGCCCGGCCGTTCGCCAACTGGCCCGTGAGTTCGGGGTAGAACTGAGCGCGGTCGGCTCGACCGGCCCACACGGTCGCGTGCTCAAAGAAGACGTACAGGTTTACGTCAAGGCCATGATGCAGAAGGCCAAGGAAGCTCCGGCTGGTGGCGCTACCGGGGGCGCGGGTATACCGCCGATCCCGGTGGTCGATTTCAGCCGTTATGGCGAAACCGAAGAAGTGCCAATGACTCGCCTGATGCAACTCGGCGCATCAAGCCTGCACCGCAGCTGGCTGAACATTCCGCACGTGACTCAGTTCGACCAGGCCGACATCACCGAACTGGAAGCTTTCCGCATCGCCCAGAAAGCTGTCGCAGAGAAGGCCGGCGTCAAGCTGACCGTCCTGCCACTGCTGCTCAAGGCGGCTGCGCATTTGCTCAAGGAACTGCCGGATTTCAACAGCTCGTTGGCGCCAAGCGGCAAAGCGATCATCCGCAAGAAGTACGTGAACATCGGCTTCGCCGTGGACACGCCGGAAGGTCTGCTGGTGCCGGTCATCAAGAACGTCGATCAGAAGAGCCTGCTGCAATTGGCCGCTGAAGCTGCCGCTCTGGCAGAAAAAGCGCGCTCCAAAAAGCTCTCCGCCGATGACATGCAAGGCGCCTGCTTCACGATCTCCAGCCTCGGCCACATTGGCGGCACCGGCTTCACGCCGATCGTCAACGCACCGGAAGTGGCGATCCTTGGCGTGTCCAAGGCCACTATCCAGCCAGTCTGGGACGGTAAAGCCTTCCAGCCGAAACTGATGCTGCCACTGTCGTTGTCCTATGATCACCGCGTGATCAACGGCGCTGCGGCTGCGCGCTTCACCAAGCGCCTGAGCGAGCTGCTCGGGGATATCCGCACGATGCTCCTGTAAAAAAGCCGGCAGGCCCGTTTCCCCGGGCCTGCCGAGCACTGTTTTCCGAGCTGCCACGCTCGTACCTCAACCCCGCCAACTTGGCGGGGCTTTTTTTGCCCGCCAAACCGGTTTTCCTACAGCACGCATCGTCAGCAGCCGCACACGCTGTAGCCCTTCATGAGGCGATTTTTTTCCTGTCCGCCCTAGAATCAATGAGGTGCCATGCACCCACCAATTTGATTTGAAAGGATTCAATCATGGAAATACTCAAGCCCACTGTCGGCCCTGTCGTTGGCCATACCACCTCGCAACAATGCCGAATTTTTCTTCGCAGCAAAAAAAGCGACTCGCAAACCCCTCATTTCAGCGTTGTACGTTACCGAGCCAGTCACAGCCCTGACTGGTCTGAACCTGTGTTCAACCAACTGATGCCCTACAACGACATGACGGCGGTGATGATCCTCGATGGCCTCTATGACAACACGGTCTATGAGTATCAAGCAGGCTGGTTCAGCGCTGAAACAACCCTGGACAATGTCGCCCTGCAAAGCAGCGGCAAACTGAAGTGGCCCAGCAGCAACTATGTCTTCAAGACTGCCACGCGCGATCCAAAAGCCGAGCGTAACTTCATCGTCGGCTCATGCCGTTATATCCATACCCTGAGGGGCAGCGGTGGAGTGGGCCTGTGGCCGGATCTGGGCGACCAGATGTTCAAAGTGATGTTCGACAAAGTCACCCGAAAGAAAATGCCCATTGATGCCATGTTCATGGTGGGTGATCAAATCTATGCCGACGACCTCAACCTGATCAACCCGGCAGCGGCGCTGGAAGACTTCTTGAGCCGCTACCGGGTCGCGTTCAGCCAGGAGGGTATCGGCAAAATGATGAACAACGTGCCCACCTACATGATCCTCGACGACCATGAGATCGAGGACAACTGGCCCGCCAAGGCCACCCCGCAAGACATGGAGATGCTCTACCCCGCAGCCATCACGGCGTACAGCATCTACCAATGCAGCCACAGCCCCCTGTACGACGTGAGGAAGAGCGGAGACATTTCCGGCTCGGTCATCCCGAAGAAATTTTGGTACACCGTCACCAACGGCGTATCCGACTGGTTTGTCATGGACGTCCGAACCGAGCGTAAATTGCACACCACGCCACCCGAAATGATTGGCACAGTGCAAATGGCCGCCCTGCTCGACGGGTTGAAAACCAGCCAGGCGCGGGTCAAGTTCGTGGTCACGCCGGTCATGTTTTACCCGGACCTCCAATCAGACGATGGCGACAGCTGGAAGTCGTTCCCGGAACAACGTAACCAGATTCTCGACTACATTCGCTTCAATAAAATCCAAAACGTCGTATTCGTTTCCGGCGACGTTCATTGTTCGCTGGTCAGCAAACTGACCCATTCGGCCGAACCCGACTTTAGCGTGCACACCATCGTGTCTTCGCCGCTGTACAAAATCCCGCTTTTGGCGACGTATGCTAACGCCTATGAATCGGACTTCATACTGAATGGGCCGGTGAGCATCGTGGACGACGGTGCTTACAACAGCCAACTGATCAGCCGCATTCACAGCGAAGACAACTTTGCCTATGTGAGCGCGAATGAAAAAGAAGTTCAGGTGCAGTTCTTTGGCAAAAATGGCCAAACCCTGGAAAAACAGCCGCTCATCATTGCGTTGGACTAACAGGCCGCGACTCTCCTCTTTGCAGGCAAGCCAGTACCTATACATCCTGCACAGAGCTTGCGGGTACTGGCTTGTATGCTAAGTGTCATATTTGGAACACCCCAAGAGTCCCGGAAAATACTGCAACTCGATACGCCAATCGATACGATTTATAGCACTAAGCCACTGCCCTCCCTTGTCAGCCTGAGCTGCATGATGCAACCTTGGCGCACGCGACGAAAAAGAGGGCGTAAGCCCGTGCGCGATCAGCATTCTGGAAGCGAGTTTCTTAATGAAAAGCCAGCCCGATGCCGTCGGTCGAACCGCGGTCGAGGTAGTCACGCAATTACCGGTGCCTTCGCGGCTCGGTATGTTGCGTTTCGAACGGCTGAATGAAGCTAGCTGGGCGCTGCTGTATCTCGATCCCAATTGCGAAAAGCAGTTTGGCCTGCCCGCCGTAGACCTTTGCGCCCTCATTGGCTCGCCTTATGCCAGCCTGATGGAGCCCGAAGCGCGCTATCAGATGCATGACGACATCCAGCTGCAATTAGCCAACAGCCCGTTCTATCTGATCCGCTATACGCTGCACACCGCCGTTGGCCCAATCAGCCTGCTGGAGATGGGTGAGGGCTTTAAGCAGCATAACCGCCACCTGCTACGCGGCTACATCATCGTGGTCGAAGGCCTGTTCGGTGACAGCGGCCCTGCATCAGACCCGGATCTGGAAAACCAGAACAACCGCCTGCAAATTTCCCTTGAGCTCAACCAGCGTGCCCAGCATGAGCAATTGCTGCATCTGGAGCGTGTTCGCGCTCAGCAAAGCCTGATCCTGCGCCTTACCCGCCATCGCTACAGCAGCCAAAACACGGTTCAGGAAGCGGCCCAGCTGATCACCCAAAGCGCCTGCGAAATCTATAACATCGCCTGCGCCAGCATCTGGAACCTCAACGACCAGCGCCTGGAGCCGATTGCCGCGTTCAATCGCGACACGGGCGACTGTCTGCTGCCGCAACCCATCGACGCCAGCCTGTTCCCGAACTACCTGGATGCCCTGCACACCGGCCGCGCCATTGATGCCAATGACGTCTCACTGGACCCGCGCACCCGCGAGATGGCCGAAAGCCTGAAGCCTCGGGACATCAATGCGATGCTCGATGCCAGTATCCGTGTCGATGGCAATGTCGTCGGCGTGCTGTGCCTGGAACAAACCGGCGCCCCGCGCCTCTGGCAGGCCGATGAAATAACCTTTGCCGGCGAGTTGGCCGACCAATTCGCGCAAGTTCTCAACAACCACAACCGACGCACCGCCACCAGCGCCTTGCATTTGTTCCAGCGTGCCGTGGAACAAAGCGCCAACGCCTTCTTGCTGGTCAATTGCGACGGGGTGGTTGAATACGTCAACCCGAGCTTCACCGCGATCACCCAATACACCACCGAAGAGGTTCACGGCCACCGGCTGTCAGATCTGACAGCGCTGGAAAACCTCAACGAATTGCTGCTCGACGCCAACTCCAGCCTGGCCAAAAGCAACAGTTGGCAAGGCGAGTTCAAGAGCCGTCGCAAAAACCTGGAACCCTATTGGGGGCAACTTTCGATCTCCAAGGTATATGGCGACAATCGTGAGTTGACCCATTACATCGGCATCTACGAAGACATCACCCAGACCAAGCTGGCACAGCAGCGCATCGAGCGCCTGGCCTACACCGACAACCTCACCAGCCTGGGCAACCGACCGGCGTTCATTCGCAACCTCGATGAGCGCTTCGCCCGTGACAGCGACACGCCGATCAGCCTGCTGCTGGTGGACATCGACAACTTCAAACGCATCAACGACAGCCTTGGCCATCAGACGGGTGACAAACTGCTGATCAGCCTTGCTCGGCGCCTGCGCAACAGCCTGAGCCCCAGCGGCAGTCTGGCGCGGTTTGCCAGTAACGAGTTTGCCGTACTGCTGGACGACACCGATCTCGACGCCGGCCAGCAGATCGCCATTCAGGTGCTCAAGACCCTGGATAAACCGATGTTCGTCGACAACCAGTTGATCAGCGTCACCGGTTCCGTGGGCCTGGCCTGCGCGCCACTGCACGGCCGCGATCCGCAAACCCTGATGAAGAACGCTGGCCTGGCTCTGCACAAGGCCAAGGCCAACGGCAAACATCAGGTACAAGTATTCACAGAAGCCCTCAACGCAGAGGCCAGCTATAAGCTGTTCGTCGAGAACAACCTGCGACGCGCCTTGACCCAAAACGAGCTGGAAGTGTTCTACCAACCCAAGCTGTGCCTGCGCAGTGGACGGTTGCTGGGGATGGAAGCGCTGTTGCGCTGGAATCACCCGGAAAAAGGCATGATTCGCCCGGACCAGTTCATCAGCGTTGCAGAAGAAACCGGCCTGATCATCCCCATCGGTAAATGGGTCGCGCGTGAAGCGTGCCGCATGAGCAAGCAACTGACCGCTGCCGGGCTGGGGCTCTTGCACGTTGCGATCAACCTGTCGCCCAAGCAGTTTTCCGATCCGGACCTGGTGTCTTCGATTGCCACCATCCTCAAGGAAGAGCGTCTGGCAGCGCCCTTGCTGGAGCTTGAACTCACCGAAGGTTTGCTGCTGGAAGCGACCGAGGACACCCGACAACAACTCGACTTCCTGAAAAGTCTCGGGCTGACCCTGGCCATGGATGACTTCGGCACCGGTTATTCGTCCCTCAGCTACCTGAAAAAATTCCCGATTGACGTCATCAAGATCGATCGCAGCTTCATCCGCGACATTCCGGACAATCAGGACGACATGGAAATCACCTCAGCAGTGATCGCCATGGCCCACAACCTTAAACTCACGGTCGTGGCCGAAGGTGTCGAAACCGCCGAACAGCTGGCGTTCCTGCGCCGCCACCGCTGCGACGTCGGCCAGGGTTACCTGTTTGACCGGCCGATTCCAGGACTGGAGCTGATCGACAAGCTCCGACGTTACCCTCGCGGCCCTCTGGCCTGACATCACCGCGCCTCTCCCTCCGCGTGCCCCGCCCCTTCCCTCGACCCTGAACAGTCGGGCAAACTGTCGGTCTATCGTCACTCACCCTCTATTAATCAGAAGCCCTGACTGACAACGCTTATCTGTTGTCTCGATCTATTCAGAGGATATGGCTCATGGTTTTGCGCTCGGAGATACTCGTGAACAAAAATGAACTGCCTACCGCCTCGCAGGCACTGCCAGGCCGTGAAACGCACATGACCGTGCCGGAAAAACATTTCGTCAACGGTAACCCGTTGCTCGGCCCGTTCCCTGGCACCGTGGATTTCGCGATTTTTGGCATGGGCTGTTTCTGGGGTGCTGAACGCCGTCTATGGCAGCAACCGGGCGTGTACAGCACGGCGGTCGGTTACGCCGGCGGCATGACGCCCAACCCGACATACGAAGAGGTCTGCTCGGGCCTGACCGGCCACAGCGAAGTCGTCCTGGTGGTCTACGACACCGAACACACGACCTACGAAGCACTGTTGAAAACGTTCTGGGAAGCGCACAACCCGACTCAGGGCATGCGTCAGGGCAACGACATCGGCACCCAGTATCGCTCGGTCATCTACTGCACCAACGAAACCCAACTCAAAGCGGCCCAAGTGAGCAAAGACGCATTCCAGGCCGAACTGGACAAAGCTGGCCTGGGCCGGATCACCACCGAAATCGAAGAAGCGCCGACGTTTTACTACGCCGAGGCGTATCACCAGCAGTACCTGGCGAAGAACCCGGCCGGTTATTGCGGGCTGGGCGGGACTGGCGTTTGTTTACCCGCGTGAGGATTTTCGGCGTCTGAAAAGACGCCTTCACGTGAATGAATCACTCCAGCAGGGTTGAGGGCCGCACGCTTGCCCTCTCAATCACAGCCGCACACTCGCAAACGTCGATTCATTACGCGCCTGGCTCAGCGCCGACAGTGGACCTGACAGCGGCGCCAGCACCAGTGCTTGCGGGATTGGCATCATCGCGACTTGCTGGGCGGTGTTGGAACCGACGCGCTCGTCACGCGGCGGGATGCCGAAGTATTCGCGGTAGCACTTGGAGAAGTGCGGCGTGGACACGAAACCACACACCGACGCCACTTCGATAATCGACATCGGCGTCTGCTTGAGCAGTTGCCGGGCGCGGATCAAGCGCAGCTTGAGGTAATAGCGCGACGGTGAGCAGTGCAGGTATTTCTGGAACAGCCGCTCCAGCTGACGCCGGGAAACGGTGACGTATACCGCCAGCTCGTCCAGGTCGATAGGCTCTT
This sequence comes from Pseudomonas sp. UMAB-08, assembly GCF_900095225.1. GTDB lineage: Bacteria > Pseudomonadota > Gammaproteobacteria > Pseudomonadales > Pseudomonadaceae > Aquipseudomonas. The sequence goes on along the minus strand of NZ_LT607420.1, from coordinate 7,392 downwards.
CAAGGTTGGCCTCCATCAACGCCACGATTTCCTGCAGTTTCGGCTGATTGGTGCCGAGCATGTGCTTGAGCGGCACACGCTGGTGATCCTGCTCGTTGCGAATACGCTCGTAGACGAACATCTCGGAAATCGCTGCCGACAGTTCGCGACCGTGATCGCGGCTGATCAAGTGCAGCATCATGTCCAGCGGCGCGGTGCCGCCAGAGCTGGTGAAGCGGTTACGGTCCAGGGTAAACAAGCGGGTGCTCATGGCAACACGCGGGAAAGCTTCCTGCATCGCGGCCAGGCATTCCCAGTGCACGCTGCAATCGAAACCATCGAGCAGGCCGGCGCAGGCCAAGGCCCAACTGCCGGTGCAGACAGCGCCCAGACGACGTGATTGGCGTGCCTGGCTTTGCAGCCAGCTGACGTGCTCGCGGGTCACGGTGCGCTGAATACCCACGCCGCCGCACACAATCACGGTGTCCAGGACGGGGGCCTTGTGCATGGAGGCGTCAGGGGTTATCTGCAGACCATCGCTGGCCCAGACTTGCCCACCGTCGACACTCAGAGTGGTCCAGCGATACAGCTCACGACCAGACAGCTGGTTGGCCATGCGCAACGGCTCAACCGCCGAGGCGAGGGAAATCAGCGTGAAATTGTCCAACAGCAGAAAGCCGATGGATTGCGGCGCGCGGTTCTGGGGTTGGGCCCCGGAGTTGAACGAAGTCATCACGGTATCTCCTCACACAAAGCGGTTGATGGCCTCAGGCGAGGCTCTTGTTATTGCCCATGCGATGGGGGGCTTTGTGATGACAACGCAATTGCCATGCCTAAAGTTGAATGGCCATTCAATAAAACCTGAAAACGACGTCGTGATGCGTCTATATAAGGACCCACGACTAGAGGGGTTATAAGCCGTAGACGCCTTATGCTGCGGGCTGATCCGGGAGGTTGAGCACTTCGGTAGCACTTGTGTGAAGTGCGTGCCTACCTAGACTAAAGGAGTGTCACTGCAGTGCACGAACCGACCAGCGGTAGGTGCTCAAGGCACCGCGCGCTAAAAGGTGGCGGTGCAGGTGGGCTGTGCCCATTGTAGGAGCAGGCCTATAACTATGCCTCCCGCCGCGATGGCAGTCTGTCCGACTAATCCGCCAAGCCAATCGCGGGCAAGCCCGTTCCTACAGAATTTGGGCTCGCCACAGATGTTGTCTCAACACTCGATGGCGCTGACCGCCAATCCGCCGCGCGAGGTTTCCTTGTATTTGTCGTGCATGTCAGCGCCCGTATCACGCATGGTCCGGATCACCCGATCCAGCGAGATAAAGTGCTGACCGTCGCCCCGCAATGCCATCTGCGCGGCATTGATCGCCTTCACCGCCGCGATGGCGTTGCGCTCGATGCACGGCACCTGCACCAACCCGCCGACCGGATCGCAGGTCAGCCCCAGGTTATGTTCCAGACCGATTTCCGCCGCGTTGCACAACTGCTCCGGAGTGGCGCCAAGAATGTCCGCCAATCCAGCCGCCGCCATGGCGCAGGCCGAACCCACTTCACCCTGGCAACCGACCTCGGCACCCGAGATCGAGGCGTTCTTCTTGCAGAGAATGCCCACCGCCGCGGCCGCCAGGAAGTAGTCGACCACATTGGCCTCGCTGACCTCCTCGCTGAACTTGACGAAGTAATGCAGCACCGCCGGAATAATCCCCGCCGCGCCATTGGTGGGTGCCGTGACCATGCGCCCACCGGCCGCGTTCTCTTCGTTGACGGCCAGGGCGAACAGGTTGACCCACTCCATGGCGCTGAGGGTCGAACCGATCACGTTAGGCTTGCCCAACTCCAGCAGGCTGCGATGCAAACGCGCAGCGCGACGGCGCACATTCAAACCGCCTGGCAGGATGCCTTCGTGCTTAAGGCCCTCTTCGACACAATCCTGCATCGCGCGCCACAAACGCATCAGCCCGCTGCGGATTTCCTCTTCGCTGCGCCAGACCTTTTCGTTGGCCATCATCAGCTCGGACACGCGCAAACCATGCTGCTGGCACAAGGCAAGCAGTTCGGCTGCGCTGGAGAAATCGTATGGCAGCACCGTACGGTCCATGTCCAGCACACCGCTTGCAGCCTGAGCTTCATCGACGACAAAACCACCGCCGACCGAGTAATACGTGTCGCGGTGCAGCTCTCCGTCCGCGCTTTCAGCAATCAGGGTCATGGCGTTGGGATGGAACGGCAGGTTTTCATCGATGAGCAGCATGTCGCGCCGCCACTGGAACGGGATGGGCAAGGCACTGTCCAATAGCAGCGTGTCGGTTTCCTTCAGGGTGGCGATGCGCAGCCCGATCTGCGACGGGTCGATAGCATCCGGCCATTCGCCCATCAACCCCATGATCACCGCATTGTCACTGCCATGGCCGATACCGGTGGCCGACAGCGACCCATAAAGCCGTACTTCAACCCTGACGACCTGAGCCAGTTGCTCACGCTCACGCAGCCCCTGAACAAAAAGCGCCGCGGCGCGCATGGGCCCCACGGTGTGTGAACTGGAGGGACCGATACCGATCTTGAACAGGTCGAACACACTGATAGCCATTACCGCAAACCCTCTGTAGTCGAGACTCCCGACGCCAAAGGCGCCCGGTGACGGAGCTGCTACGCTGAAGCTGCTATCCGCCGAGATGGGCGCATCATCAGGCTTTTATCGCGGCGTACGGCGTCTGACACCGACGTACCCATACCCACTAACGTCGCCGCTGATGGAGAGCATCCCGGCATGACGGTTTGCGACCGATCGGACCATCAAGGTGCCGTATCGACACCTGAAAAGTACCTTTTCGCCGGCTAAAAAATCTGTAAGCGACGTTGCCGACACTGGATACGACCCTGTATGTACTGGATGCGACGCCCCCTGTAGGCGTTTGTTTTTCACTGTTACATGATCAGTCTCGACTCGATTGCCAGGCGCAGTGGCAGAGCTGTTGCGTGACACGCCTCGCCATTCAGCTGCAACACACAAACCGCATCGGCCCCTACCGGCTGATGACGAGAAGAAAACACCTAGGAGTCCATCGATGAAAGGTTCCCAAACGTTGCTGTTGGCCGTTGCGCTGAGTCTGCCGCTGCTGGCGCAAGCTGCAGAACCGGCGCAGTGCGCGACCGTTAACTTCTCCGATGTCGGCTGGACCGACATCACCGTGACCACCGCAGTGACCAGTGCCGTGCTTGAGTCGCTTGGTTACAAAACCAAGACCACCATGATTTCCGTACCCGTGACCTACAAGTCGCTGGCCGACGGCAAGAACATGGACGTGTTCCTCGGCAACTGGATGCCGACCATGGAGAACGACATCAAGGCTTATCGTGATGCCGGCACCGTGGACACCGTTCGTCCCAACCTGGAAAACGCCAAGTACACCCTGGCCGTTCCTCAGGCGCTTTACGACAAAGGTCTGCATGACTTCGCCGACATCGCCAAATTCAAGAAGGAACTCGACGGCAAGATCTACGGCATCGAACCGGGTAACGATGGCAACCGCCTGATCCAGTCCATGATCGACAAGGATGCGTTCGGCCTCAAGGCCGCGGGCTTCAAAGTGGTCGAGTCCAGTGAAGCAGGCATGCTGTCCCAAGTGGATCGCGCCTCGCGTCGCAACACTGACGTGGTCTTCCTCGGCTGGGAACCGCACCCAATGAACACCCGCTTCAAGATGAAGTACCTGACAGGTGGCGACGACTACTTCGGTCCGAACTTCGGTCAGGCCACCATCTACACCAATACCCGCAAGGGCTACACCCAGGAATGCAGCAACGTGGGCCAGTTGCTGAAAAACCTGTCGTTCACCCTGAACATGGAAAGCTCGCTGATGGGCAACGTCCTGGACGACAAAATGAAGCCTGATGTAGCAGCCAAAGCCTGGCTGAAGAAGAACCCACAGATCCTTGATACCTGGCTCGCTGGCGTGACCACCATTGACGGTAAACCAGGCCTGGAGGCCGCCAAGGCCAAACTGACCCAGTAACCCGAG
>NZ_LT607420.1:0-3364 GCF_900095225.1 Pseudomonas sp. UMAB-08 | reverse complement strand
GCCTGCAGTTGTAAATATTCCCCCGCATGCGGACGTTCAATACCATGCTGACTGATCACAAAATCCCTCTAGGCCAGTACATCGCTGCCTTCGTCGAATGGCTGACGCAACATGGCGCCAACTATTTCGATGCGATCGCTTCGACACTGGAAACGATGATCCACGGCGTGACGTTCGCGCTGACCTGGTTCAATCCGCTGGCATTGATCGGCCTGATTGCTCTACTCGCTCACTTTATCCAGCGTAAATGGGGCCTGACCGCTTTTGTCATCATCTCGTTCCTGCTGATCCTCAACCTGGGGTACTGGCAGGAGACCATGGAGACCCTCGCCCAGGTGCTGTTCGCTACCTTTGTCTGTGTGCTGATTGGCGTACCGTTAGGCATCGTCGCCGCGCACAAACCGATGTTCTATACCGTCATGCGCCCGGTCCTCGACCTGATGCAGACTGTACCGACCTTCGTTTACCTCATTCCTACTCTGACCCTGTTCGGTCTGGGTGTGGTACCCGGCCTGATTTCCACGGTGGTGTTCGCGATTGCCGCGCCTATCCGCCTGACTTACCTGGGTATCCGCGATGTACCGCAAGAGTTGATGGACGCCGGTAAAGCCTTCGGCTGCTCGCGCCGTCAATTGCTCTCGCGCATTGAATTGCCCTATGCCATGCCGAGCATTGCAGCCGGTATCACCCAATGCATCATGTTGTCGTTGTCGATGGTTGTGATCGCGGCACTGGTAGGCGCCGACGGCTTGGGTAAACCCGTGGTCAACGCACTGAACACTGCTGATATCGCCCTGGGCTTCGAAGCAGGCCTGGCGATCGTACTGCTGGCGATCATGCTCGACCGTATCTGCAAACAACCTGACGCACAGGTAAGGGGTGACGCATGAGCATAATCCGCTTCGACAACGTAGACGTTGTCTTCGCCAGAGATCCACGTGAAGCCCTGAAACTGCTGGACCAAGGCCTGACACGTGATCAGATCCTGAAAAAGACCGGCCAGATCGTCGGTGTAGAGAAAGCCAGCCTCGACGTCGAGAAAGGCGAAATCTGCGTGCTGATGGGTCTTTCCGGCTCAGGCAAATCCAGTCTGTTGCGGTGTATCAACGGTTTGAACACCGTCAGCCGTGGCGCATTATTCGTCGAGCACGAAGGCGCGCAAATCAATATCGCCTCGTGTACACCGGCCGAATTGAAGCTGATGCGCACCAAGCGTATCGCCATGGTCTTCCAGAAATTCGCCCTGATGCCTTGGCTGACGGTGCGCGAGAACATCAGCTTCGGTCTCGAGATGCAGGGTCGTCCCGAAAAAGAACGACGCACGCTGGTGGATGAAAAACTTGAGCTGGTGGGCCTGACCCAATGGCGCAATAAAAAGCCCGATGAGCTTTCCGGTGGCATGCAACAGCGCGTCGGCCTGGCCCGTGCGCTGGCGATGGACGCCGACATTCTGTTGATGGACGAACCCTTCTCGGCCCTCGACCCCCTGATTCGCCAGGGCTTGCAAGACGAACTGCTGGAGCTGCAAAGCAAGCTGAACAAAACCATTGTGTTCGTGAGCCACGACCTTGATGAAGCGCTCAAGCTCGGCAGCCGGATCGCGATCATGAAAGATGGCCGGATCGTCCAGTACAGCGTGCCCGAAGAAATCGTGCTCAACCCTGCCGATGAGTATGTGCGCACGTTCGTCGCCCATACCAACCCGCTCAACGTCTTGTGCGGCCGCAGCTTGATGCGCACCGTGGACAACTGCACCCGCGTCAACGGCGAGATCTGCCTCGACCCGAGCGGTGACTCGTGGATTGGTCTGGCAGAAGGCAACACTATCAAGGGTGCTCGCCAAGGCGCAGCCAGCCTCGACCTGCAAAACTGGACGCCAGGGCAACCCATGGAAGGCCTGCACCGTCGTCCGACGCTGGTGCATTCAGACATCGGCATGCGCGACGCGCTGCAAATCCGCTATCAGACTGGCAACAAGCTGGTCCTGCAAGAAGGCAACCGCGTGGTCGGCATCCTCGGCGACAGCGAGTTGTACCACGCATTACTCGGTAAGAATCTGGGCTGACACCCTCCGCTGTGGGAGCGGGCGAGCCTGCTCCCACCACTTTTCTCTCCTTTCATAACCCGAACATCAAGAACATCACCCCATAGTCGCAGCGGTTGTTTTTTATTGATTGAACGTTCAATCAAAACAAAATAGACTGCATCACCGCCAAATTGATCAAAACATGATCACTTGGCGACCTAAGGAGATGCTTGAAATGCCAAAGGTCGGTATGCAACCCATCCGCCGTCAACAGTTGATCCAGGCCACGCTAGAGGCGGTCGATCAGGTTGGGATGGGCGACGCCAGCATCGCGCTGATCGCACGATTGGCCGGTGTGTCGAACGGCATCATCAGCCACTACTTCAAAGACAAGAATGGCCTGATCGCAGCGACCATGCGCCATCTGATGAACGCCCTGATCGTGAACGTCAGCGAGCGCCGCCTGGCACTCAGCGACAACAGCCCCCGGGCGCATCTTCAGGTGATTGTCGAAGGCAACTTCGACGCCAGCCAGGTTAACGGCCCGGCGATGAAAACCTGGCTGGCCTTTTGGGCCGCCAGCATGCACCAGCCGTCATTGCACAGGTTGCAGCGGATCAACGATCACCGCCTGTATTCAAACCTGTGCTGCCAGTTCCGCCGGGTACTGCCGTTGCCTCAAGCGCGCAGTGCGGCCCGTGGCCTGGCGGCTTTGATCGACGGATTATGGTTGCGTGGCGCGCTGTCGGGAGATGCTTTCGACACCGAGCAGGCGCAACAGATCGCTTACGAATACATGGACCAGCAACTGGCGAAGCAGGCGAGCTAGAGCACAAACAGCATCAGCCCCTGAACTGTCACTGACCCGCGTTGCCACAACTAGATGGCACCTGATCAGTGTGAGCGCCAAACCACACCGCACTTGCGAGGACACTATGGCCCGTTTCGAACTGCAAAAACTCTACATCGACGGCGGTTACGTCGACGCCAGTGGCGACGCCACTTTCGAATCCATCAACCCGGCTAATGGCGAAGTCCTTGCCACTGTGCAGCGCGCGACCAAAGAAGACGTCGAGCGTGCGGTTGTGAGTGCCGAAAAAGGTCAGAAAATCTGGGCCGCGATGACGGCCATGCAGCGCTCGCGCATCCTGCGTCGTGCGGTGGATATTTTGCGTGAGCGCAACGATCAACTGGCCGATCTGGAAACCCTGGACACCGGGAAATCGATTTCCGAAACCCGTTACGTCGACATCGTCACCGGCGCCGACGTGCTGGAGTATTACGCAGGCCTGGTCCCGGCCATCGAAGGCGAACAAATCCCGCTACGCACCTCTTCGT
>NZ_LT607419.1:84347-351492 GCF_900095225.1 Pseudomonas sp. UMAB-08 | reverse complement strand
TCCTCCCCCGATGATCAGTCGAGAACTATCGCTCGTTGAAAAGCGATAGTCGAGATACAAGGAGCTGACTCGTCAGCGAAGACCATTCAACGCGGTCTACCTGTCGCCCCTCGATCCAGATCATGGCTATAGGGTCAAACCCGAGCCTGTCGGAAGCCCGTGCCGGGCTTGTTCGCAGACAAGTCAGCTCCTACAAGGGATTAGTGCTTTTCTGATGTTGATAGGGCTGGCTCATAGCGTCAGATAACTCAACAAGCGGCTCAACAGGCCCAGACCAATCACTACGATCAGCACCACAGCAAGGAGCAGCCACGGCCTGAAAGGCCTGCGCTCGACGGTGTGCACGGGTGTTCGCAGGTACTCTTCGACGCGTTGTTGATCTTCAGGGTTCAGGCGGCTGGTCATTTGAGCCTCATTCGGTCGGTGAAAACACATGAATGGAAGTCTAGTCGTGAAAACCGGACTCTCTTGGCGTCAGGCACGAATGATCTAAAGGGGTTCGATGCACAGGGCGTCGTCCAGGCGAATGATCCCGCTTTGCAGCACCCGTGCAGTGATTCCGCCGTGGCCACGTAAGGCCTGGAAGGTGCCATGTCCCAAGCGCTGTTCAAGCCGGGCGCAGGGTTGGCACCAGCCGGTGGTTTCCAGAATCGCCTGGCCGACTTTGAAGCGCCGTCCCTTGAGGCTGAACAGATTGATGCCGCTGATCACCAGATTGCGCCGCAGGTCTTGCGGCACGATGGGGTTTTTCTCGGTGCGGCTCATTAACGAGCTGACCACCGCCAGATGTTCCCACTGGATCAGCGTCACCTGGCGTGCGTTACGCGGGCCTGGCCGCGAATGATCGCCCGTCAGGCCCGCCTCGCGGCGTGCTTCCACCGCTTCAAGCTCGATCATGTCGACACGGGATTCGGGGCGTACGCCGATCCAGCGTACCAAGCCCTGTTGAGGGACATCCGCCAGCAGTGCTTGCAGTGGGCTGGTCTGTAACGGGTTCATAAGCTGATTCCAACATCGAAAACGACACTGCGACCTAGATTGGTTCGCAGGAAATCCGGTGCATCCGGGTGCGCGAACAGTACGCGGGCGAAGGTCGGGCCGACCAATGATAACGAGCGCCAGCCTTGGCGCAGGTATTCCGTGGGCGGCGGAAAGTGACTGTTCAGGTCGAGCACTTCACGTTTGAGGCTGGCGAAAGCAATGATGTCCAGTTCGCCCAGATCCAACCCGCGTTCGCGGTAGTTGTGTGCTTTTTTACGCAAGGTGGGTGCAAGGCGCTGCAATAACTCATGGGCTGCGATGCGCTTGGGTTTCGCCTCACGCCGCACCAGTTGGCTCAACGAAAACGCACTGCGCCGTCGCTGTAACTCTTCGCGCCATTCGTCGTTAAGCCGACGGCCTTCATCGAGAACAAAAAACACTTCGAAACTCGCATCGCGAAACAGCACGTCTGGCGGTTCCTGCCCGGCCGGGGTGAAGTCTTCATTGCGGTGCGTGATATTCAGGCCTTGCAGCAAACGCTGGCAAACCCAACGCTCACGCTCCCACTTACGCGCATTGGAGAGGAACGTGTTGGCTTGTTCGGCCTGGATCGTAAGCAGGCGTAAATAATCTGAGTCATCCATGAACCAAGCTTAGCGTTCATTTAGGTCCTGAAAAATAGAGTCTTTCAGACTTTTTACTGAATAACCCCTACATGTGGCATCAGGTTCACGGCAAAGGTTTGAGGCTCATCCGCCTTCAGGGCCCGGATTCGGAGAGGTTGCTTGAGTGGATGGAGTGGAAAGTTGCATCTGTGAAATTTAAGTGGTAGTTTTTCATGAAATTATCAAATAATAATTTCACAGGCGCCTGCATGTTTCAGCAATCGACCCAGCACGTTGCCAGCTATTACGCACACAGTTGCGTTGATAGCCTGTCGACACGACCCGCGCTGGAAGGTGAACAAAGCACTGAGGTGCTGATCATTGGCGCCGGGTTCAGTGGTTTGCATACGGCCTTGCGCCTGGCCCTGGCGGGCAAGCGTGTGACGTTGCTGGAGGCCAGTCGGGTTGCCTGGGCGGCCTCGGGGCGCAATGGTGGTCAAGCGATTCTCGGTTGGTCCTGTGATATGCCGCCATTAGAGGCTGCGCTTGGCTATGAGCGTGCGCGGTGGCTGTGGGACAGCATGCGTTGGGCTGCGCAGGAGTTGCGTGAGTTACCCGCGCGCCATGACTTCGATTGCGATTACCGCGCTGGCCATTTGTGGACGTCGGTCCTGCCACGGCGGGTAAGCCTGCTGACCGAATGGCAGCGTGAGGCCAGCCACAAGTGGGGGCACGACGGTTTGCGATTCATTCCGCGAGCGGAGTTGTCGCAATGGGTCGCCAGCGAGCGTTATCAGGCGGGCTTGTTCGACCCCGAAGGCGGGCATCTGAATCCGCTGAAACTGGCGCTCGGTCTGGCCGCAGCCATAGAGCGTGCTGGCGGCTGCATCCATGAGCAAAGCAAAGCGTTGAGCTATCGCAAAGAAGGCAATCAGTACCTGGTGACCACTGAGCGCGGGCGCATTCGGGCGGATGTGCTGGTGCTGGCCTGCAATGCCTATCTCGATCAGCTTGATCCGCAGCTGGCCAGTCGTGTGTTGCCAGTAGGTACCTATCAGGTGGCCACCGTGCCGCTGACAGCGGAGCAGGCCACCGCGCTGTTACCGAGTAATGTCTGTGTCACCGATAACCAGTTCGTCCTCGATTATTTTCGTCGCACGCCGGATAACCGTCTGCTGTTCGGAGGTGGCTGCACCTATCTGGGCGGGATGCCGAAGGACATCGCAGCCGCGACCCGGCCTTATCTGCAGCGGGTCTTCCCGCAGCTTAAGGACGTCGGGTTGGAGTTTGCCTGGGGAGGGCATATTGACCTCACCCTCAAGCGCACCCCGGATATCGGACGGCGCGGTGACCTCTACTGGCTGCAGGGCTATTCAGGGCATGGTGTGCTCCCGACACTCGCAGGCGCCCGCGCCGTGTCCGACGCGATTCTTGGTCAGCCGGATGGCCTGGCCTTGTACCAAGGACTCAGTAATGGCAGCTTTCCCGGCGGTAAATACCTGGCAGCGCCCCTGGAGGCGATCGGCAAGGCCTGGTATCGACTGCGCGATAGCATTTGATGAGTCATTCTTTGGAGCGCCTGGCATGAACAAGCAAGAAGAAATCGCTGCCTTGGCGATCCTTATTCACGATTTACGCAAGCACAAGAAATACACCCTGAAAGAACTGGCAGACAAAATCGGCCGTTCCGTCGGCTTTCTCTCGCAAGTCGAGCGTGGTTTGTCACGGCCCACGGTGGCTGATTTGACGGCGATCAGTGAAACCTTAGGGGTACCGACCACCTATTTTTACAGTTTGCCAAAACTCAAGGAATTGCCTTGGGTTACCCGGCCGGATGAGCGACGCACGCTGTATTTCGCCAACGGGATTACCGACATTTTGGTCTCGCCGAAGATGAAGGCCGCCTTCTCCATGCTCGAAAGCCGACTGGAGGCGGGTGCCAGCAGTGGCGAGCGGCACTTGAGCGACAGCTCCGAGCAGGGTGGCTATGTCCTGGAAGGCGAATTGACGCTGTGGCTGAAGGATGAGGAGGAGCCGGTCACCTTGTACCCCGGCGACAGTTTTCAACTGGCCAGCCATGCCCATTGTCGCTACGGCAACCTCACGGATCAGCTCACCCGGGTTCTCTGGGTTTACACCTGACAACACCGACAAAAATCAAAGGAAGAACAACGATGGATGCTGCATGCTCTGATCTGCTGGCCGAGGTTCGTGCTTTTCGTCAACGCTACCCCGAGGTGCGTTACGTCGACCTGATTTCCCTGGACATTCCCGGGCATTTTTACGGCAAGCGATATCCGCTGGATATGCTTGAGAAAGTGGCTGCGGGCAGCGCCCTTAAACTGCCGCAGAACTGCGTGCTGCTGGGTGTCCAGGGCGGGCTGTTCAAGATTGGCGACTACTGCTTCAACGACGGCGACCCGGATGCCCGCCGCCGTCTGGTGCCCGGCACACTCAAGCCAGTGAGCTGGGAAGCACAACCCTTGGGGCAGATGTTGATTACCTCCGATGGCACCGAGGCGCCTATCGAGTTCGAACCGCGTGAAGTCCTGGCACAGGTGCTGGATCGCCTGCGCAGCAAGGGTATTCACCCTGTGGTGGCCTTCGAACTGGAGTTCTATTTGTTCGATAAACAGCTGCGCGATGGACAGCCACAGTTCCCACGCGATCTGTTGACGGACGATGCCGATGATCAGCCGAATATGCACATCGAACGCTTGTCGCGGTTTGCTCCGGTGCTCGATGACATGGTCGAGACGGCGCTGGCCCAGGGCATCGACACCACGGTGATCACGGCCGAGCTGGGGCCGGGTCAATTCGAGATCAATTTTGGTCACCTTGATGACGGTCTGCGTGCCGCCGACTGGGCGGCGCTGTTTTGCCGCAGCACTCGCGGTGTCGCCCTCAAGCATGGCTACCGCGCCAGCTTCATGGCCAAGCCGTATTTGCAGCACCCGGGCAGTGGCATGCACGTACATGTCAGCCTCTACGATGAGAAGGGCAATAACCTGCTGGCAGCCAACCAACAGCAAGCGCTGCGTCATGCGGTGGCCGGTTGCCTGGAGCTGCTACCCCATTGCATGCCGATCTTCGCACCTAACCAGAATGCCTTTCGCCGTCTGGGCGGCACAGTGAACGCAGCGACGCGGGCCAGCTGGGGTTTTGAGGATCGCGATGCCTGTGTGCGGATTCCCGAGTCGGACCCGCAGAACCTGCGAATCGAATACCGTCTGGCCAGCGCCGACGCCAACCCTTATCTGGTTCTGGCGGCGATCCTGATCGGGCTGGAGAACGGCTTGGCTAACGGCCATGAACCCATCGCGCCACTCAACGAAGACCGCAGCAGCGGCATCGACTTTCCGCTGGAAATACTCGACGCAGTGCGTGCCATGCAAGACGAACCACGGATCCGCGAGGGCCTGGGCGCGGAGTTTGTCGACGTCTACTGCGAGAATAAACGCCAGGACCACTTGGCCTTCATGCAAGAAATCAATGCGCGGGAATACCGCTGGTACCTGTAAACGACGGCTGACGGTTGTTGTGCGCTGACGGATAACTCTGCCGCCTGAAAGCCGGCAGGTTTTCAGCGGTTGCTCTTGTTGGCGAACGCCACCAACAGGTCTTCAACCAAACCAATATGACGGGGCAGGTGCAGCTACTCGAAGCCTGAGTACTTACTTGTGCCGTCCTATCAACTGCAGGAACTCTTGACGAGTCGTGCTGGACTCTCGGAATGCGCCCAGCATGACCGATGTGTTCATCACCGAGTTCTGCTTTTCCACCCCGCGCATCATCATGCACATGTGCTTGGCCTCGATCACCACCGCTACACCGGCGGCACGGGTGACCTCTTGAATGGCCTCGGCAATCTGCCGGGTCAGGTTTTCCTGGATCTGCAAACGCCGCGCATACATGTCAACGATGCGTGCGACTTTCGAGAGTCCCAGAACCTTGCCCGTGGGAATGTAGGCCACGTGTGCCTTGCCGATGAAAGGCAGTAGATGGTGCTCGCACAGCGAGTAGAGCTCGATGTCCTGGACGATCACCATTTCATCGCTTGAAGAACTGAAGAGTGCGCCGTTGACCACGGTCTCAAGGCTTTTGCCATAGCCGTTACACAGGTATTGCATGGCCTTGGCCGCACGCTTGGGGGTATCGCGCAAGCCTTCCCTCTCAGGGTTTTCGCCAATACTCGAGAGAATCTCGCGGTACTGATCAGGCAGTTGGTCATTCATTGAATGTAGTCCTTGCAGGCTTGGCCTTGGGTAAGCGTCTTTATAATGTTGAAAATTCATGAAGGGGGCTGGACTCGGAGGTGTCGGGGCTACGGTGGCGCCGCAGTCAGCGGGATGTTCGCTTGAGGTTGATGACAAGAGGAGGGCAGCGACGCAGTGCTGGGTACCTGACCAGTACGACACCTTGCCAACTGCCCTCTGGATAAAAACTTATACGAAAAATAGCACTACGTACAATTATTTGGCGTTAATCTCTCGATAATAGCGAATATACTTGTACATATTGATGGTTCGTTGATGGTCGTGTACAAGATTTTGCGGTGTGACAGTCGCGGTGCACCCCTGTGAATTATTGCCTGACGGCCTGTCGGTACAGATGAGGAGAGCTGTAATGAGGACTAAAGCATTTTGCGGGGCGCCGACTCTGCCACTGGCGCTCTATGTCGATGGGGATTGTCCGTTATGCGCTCGAGAGGTTGCCTGGCTGCGGCGTCATGCCGATCCGGCCCGGTTGATACTGATTGATATCAGCGCGCCTGAGTTCGACGCGAGCGGCCTTGATCGAGATGTAAACGCGTTGCGCAATCGGCTTCATGCGCGCACTGCCAACGGCACCTGGCTGACAGGTATCGACGCCACGTTATGGAGTTGGCGCGCCGCAGGCCTTGGTCGATGGGCTGCGCCCTTGGCCTGGCCTCTTTTGCGACCAGTACTTTTGATCGCCTATAAGCTATTCAGCGTATTGCGGCCACATCTTGCATGGTTACCTCACCCTGAAGGCGCCAGGCGCTGTAACTCCGCAGGTCAATGCAAAATACCTGACTGAGCGGTATGTTTGCGTTCAGGTCTACGAATGCATTGAGTTTGGCGCCACGGCGTCGGTGTAGACTGCGAGCAAGAATTAAACCGGTACCAGAGGAGAACGTCGGGTGAAATTTTGGCCAGTTTTAATGCTCTGTCTTTTGCCATTGGGTGCACAGGCGCTTGAAGTCGGGGAGCAGGTGGCCCCATGGACGCTGCTGGATCAGTTCGATCAGGCCTACACCTTGAATGACCAGGCGCAAACCTTGTTGGTTGCTCGGAGCATGGGCGCCGCCAAGCTGGTGAATGCCGCTTTGCAGGGCAAACCCAAGGGCTACTTGGAAGCGCGCAATACCGTGTTCGTTGCCGATATCGAGAAGATGCCAGCCTTGGTCGCCAAGCTGTTCGCGGTGCCCGCCATGCGCGCTTATTCCTACCGGGTCATGCTTGATCGCGAAGCGCGGGTCGTGCCGCGTTATACCGGTGACCCCGACAAAGTGCTGTGGCTGCAATTGCATAACGGGCGGCTGGTCAAAGAACAGCAATTCAGCACGGCTGATGAGTTGCGCAAGGCGCTTGATCAGCCATGATCAGCGCGCAGGTCCTGTCCACGGAAACCATGACCGTTGGCTGGCTACTCTATCTGCCTGTGCTGTTGTGGGCGGTATGGCGTTCGCCGTGGGTCGAGCTGTTTACCGACAGCCGCCGCCAACACCTGCTGTTCGGGACCGTCTTCGCGTTGTTTCTGCTATGGCTGGTGCGGCGTGATTTCGATACCGGTGTGTCGTACCACTTCATTGGCATGACTGCGGTGACCTTGCTGCTCGATTGGCCGCTGGCAATTGTCGGTGGGCTGGTGGCGCAACTGGGTTTGCTGGCGCTGGGGCGGCAGGATCTTGCGGCTCTGGGGGTGAATGGCCTGCTCCTGATTGTGTTGCCGGTGCTCGTGACCGAAACCTGCGCGGTAGTGGTGGAGCGGGCGCAACCGAAAAACCCTTTTGTGTACATCTTCTGCTCGGGTTTTTTTGCTGCGGCATTGTCGGCCTTGTTTTGCCTGCTGCTGGGGCTTGGTGTGCTGTGGTTCGACGGCCTGTTCGCCATGCCCGAGTGGCTGGAGGATTTTGCCGGCTACCTGTGGTTGATCATTTTCCCCGAGGCGTTCATCAACGGTATCGTGATCAGTGCGTTGGTTGTTTTTTGTCCCGAATGGCTCGAAACGTTCAATCGAACCCGTTACCTGCAAGCGCCGTGGAACGATGACGGGCCGCGCAAAGGCGACAGCTGATGGGGGTCATCAGCTGTCGCGCTTGATCAATGGTCGTGTGACGGCAAGTCGCCGGAAAACAGTTCGTCTTCGGCATCCGGGCTGACAGGGATCGCATTTTCTCCTGCAGCCCAAGCGCCCAGGTCGATCAGCTTGCAGCGATCAGAGCAGAAGGGGCGAAACGGGCTGGCAGTGCCCCATTCCACGGGCGCGCCGCAGGTTGGGCAGTCGATGGTCAAAGGTTTGCTCATGGTTGGCCTCCACGCAAGGTTAAATAAAAGTGATGCAGGCGCTCGACCTCGCTCTTCAGCCACGCGGGATCGCGGTCGTTGATCAGCACGTCATCGGCGTGACTCAGGCGCTGCTCGCGGCTGGCTTGAGCCTTGAGAATGGCTTGCACCTGTTCCTCGCTGGTGCTGTCGCGCTGCATCGTGCGCTGGATCTGCAACTGCTCCGGGGCATCAATGACCAGCACGCGCTGAGTCATCTTGTACTGACCAGACTCCACCAGCAGCGGTGACACCAGAATTGCATAGGGCGATTCGGCGCGTGCCAGGTAACTGATGATTTCCTGGCCTATCAGCGGATGGAGCAACGTTTCCAGCCAGCGGCGCTGCTCGGGGTCCTGAAAAATCAGCCTGCGCAATGCGCTGCGATCCAGCTCGCCATTGGCCTGCAGCACCTGGGCGCCGAAATGCTCGACGATCTTCGCCAGGGCTGGGCGGCCGGGTTCAACCACCCAGCGCGCGGCATTGTCGGCATCCACTAAATGAACGCCGAGGTCGATAAAGTGCTGCGCCGCAGCGCTTTTGCCGCTACCGATGCCGCCGGTAAGGCCAAGAATCCAGGGTTTGAAAGCAGGGTTGGTCATTTGAAACCGGCAAACTGCATGTAGGAGGCGGTTATTTGACCACCCCAGAGCAAAGCAATCCACCCTGCAATCGCCAGATAGGGACCAAAGGGGATCGGTGTGCTGGTCGTGGCATTGCGCAACCGCAGCATAATCAGGCCGAGCACCGCGCCCACCAGCGACGACAGGAGAATCGTCAACGGCAGAATCTGCCAGCCACCCCAGGCGCCCAGCATTGCCAGCAACTTGAAGTCACCGTAACCCATGCCTTCCTTGCCCGTGACCAGTTTGAACAGCCAAAACACCAGCCACAGGCTCATGTAACCGGCCACTGCGCCCCACAAGGCGTCATGCAGGCTTGTGAACAGCCCAAAGGCGTTCGCGATCAACCCCAGCCACAACAGCGGCAGCACCAGTGCATCGGGCAACAGTTGGTGATCCGCATCGATCAGGCTCATCGCCAGCAAGCCCCAGCTCAACACCAACATCGCCGCCGCCGGCCAGCCAAAGCCGAAATGCCAGGCGATAAACCCCGAGAGCACGCCACAGGTCAGCTCAACCAAGGGGTAACGCTTGCTGATCGGCGCCTTGCAGCCCGAGCATTTACCGCCCAAGAACAGATAGCTGATCACCGGCAGGTTTTCCCAGGCACGAATCGTGTGCGCGCACTGCGGGCACCGGGAGTGAGGCAGCATCAGGTTGAACGTTTCGCCGACGGGTTCCGCGGGTAACGCCAATACTTCCCGAGCCTGAATTTTCCAGTCGCGTTCGAGCATTTTTGGCAGGCGGTAGATGACGACGTTGAGAAAGCTACCGATCAGAAGGCCCAGAGTCAGGGTGGATAAAACAAAGGCCAGCGGTGAGCTGGCCAGGAAGTCGAGGAGGGGCATGTTTAGACCACAGAGCCGAGCTTGAAAATAGGAAGGTACATCGCGACGACCAGGCCGCCAACAACGACGCCGAGAACCACCATGATGAAGGGCTCCATCAGGCTGGTCATGTTGTCGACCATGTTGTCGACTTCCTCTTCGTAATAAGTCGCGACCTTGTCGAGCATGTTGTCCAGGGAGCCTGACTCTTCGCCGATAGCCGTCATCTGAATCGCCAAGGTGGGGAAAACGCCCGTGCTGCGCATGGAAAAATTCAATTGCATGCCCGTGGATACATCCTGTTTGACTTTGTTGACCGCGTTCTTGAATACAACATTACCTGTCGCGCCTGCGACTGAGTCCAGCGCTTCGACCAAGGGCACGCCAGCGGCAAATGTAGTGGACAGCGTGCGGGCGTATCGGGCGACCGACGATTTATAAATAAGTGGCCCAATGATCGGTAGTTTCAATAGGCCCCTGTCCAGCCCGTCGCGAAATTGCTGCGAGTGTTTAAAAGCATATTTGAAACCCAATATGGCTGCGACAACAGCGGCAATGACGATCCACCACCAATCCTGCAGGATCTGGGACAGGCCTATCACCATCAGAGTGAACGCCGGTAATTCTGCACCGAAACCAGCAAACACCGATTGAAACTGCGGCACCACTTTGATCAGTAGAATCGCCGATACCATCAAGGCTACGACCAATACTGCGATGGGGTAGGTCATGGCTTTTTTGATTTTGGCTTTCAGGGCTTCGGTTTTCTCTTTGTAGGTCGCGACCCTCTCCAACAAAGTCTCTAGCGCGCCTGCCTGCTCCCCTGCGTCAACAAGGCTGCAGTAAAGATCGTCGAAATATTGTGGTTTTTTGCGCAGCGCCGAGGCAAAACTGTTACCCGCAGCTACTTCCTGTTTCACCTCTTCCACCAGTTTTCGCATATTAGGGTTATCAAACCCCTCACCGATGATGTCGAAAGACTGCAGCAATGGAACACCGGCTTTCATCATGGTCGACATCTGTCGGGTAAACAGGGCGATATCCAGCGGTTTTATTTTTTTTCCGGCACTAAAAATCGAAGTGGATTTTTTGCGTACCTTGCTCGGGGTGATACCTTGTTTGCGCAATTGAGCCCTGATCAGCGCAGGGTTGTGCCCACTCAATTCGCCCTTCAGTTTGGTGCCTTTCCTGTCGATACCTTCCCAAGCGTAAACACTGACTTTGACTGCTGTTGTTGCCATGTTTAGTCCTTGGTCACGCGGTTGATTTCTTCAAGACTGGTGATGCCCTGCATGGCCTTCATCAGGCCGGAGGTGCGCAGATCATTAAAGCCATCTTTACGCATCTGGATTGCGATATCCATGGAGTTACCTTCCTCCATGATAATCCGTGACAGGGCTGGCGTGTTTTTAACCACTTCGTAAATCCCGATACGGCCCTTGTAACCGCCATTGCAGTGCTCGCAACCGACCGGTGCATAAATCTTGAAGCTGCCGATGCGTTCAGGAGGAAAGCCTTCCTTGATCAGGGTTTCACGCGGAATATCGATTTCTTTCTTGCAATGGGTACAGAGTTTACGGGCCAGGCGTTGAGCGATGATTAAGTTGATCGCGGTCGCGATATTGAACCCCGCTACACCCATATGCTGCAGGCGGGTCAGGGTTTCAGCTGCGCTGTTAGTGTGCAACGTGGACATGACCATGTGCCCGGTCTGCGAGGCCTTGATCGCAATTTCAGCCGTCTCTAGATCGCGGATTTCGCCGACCATGATCACGTCCGGGTCCTGACGCAGAAACGCACGCAACGCCTGGGCGAAATCCATCCCCTGTTTCGGGTTGACGTTGACCTGGTTGATGCCTTCCAGGTTGATCTCCACCGGGTCTTCCGCGGTGGAAATGTTGATGTCTTCGGTATTGAGGATGTTCAGACCGGTGTACAGCGAAACGGTTTTACCCGAGCCCGTGGGGCCAGTGACCAGAATCATGCCTTGTGGCTGTTTTAGCGCCTCCAGGTACAGTGCTTTTTGCTCGGGTTCGTAGCCAAGGGCGTCAATGCCCATTTGCGCGCTGGACGAGTCAAGGATTCGCATCACTACCTTTTCACCCCAGAGGGTCGGCAGGGTGTTGACCCGAAAGTCGATCGATTTGGTTTTTGAAATGCGCAGCTTGATCCGGCCATCCTGTGGCCTGCGCCGCTCGGAAATATCCAGCCCGGCCATCACCTTCAAGCGCGCTGCGATTCGGTTGGCCAAGTGGATCGGTGGCTTGGCCACTTCGTGGAGAATACCGTCGGTGCGCAGTCTTACCCGATAGGATTTTTCGTAGGGCTCGAAGTGCAAGTCTGATGAGCCCAGCTTGATGGCATCCAGCAGCATCTTATTGACGAAGCGCACCACGGGCGCATCGTCGGCATCTTGGCCTGCTATAGAGTCCTGCTTTTTATCGTCAGCAACCCCAACGTCTAATCCTTCGAGATCGACATCGGCCAGGTCGCTCATCCCGGAGGACTGGCTGTCAAAAAATTTGTCGATGGCGTCGGTGAGCTTGTTGTCTTCGACCAAAATGGCTTCGGTGGTCAGTCCGGTATTGAACTGAATGTCGGTGACGGCCTGGTGATTGGTCGGGTCGGATATCCCAATGAACAATTTATTGCCGCGACGCCACATCGGCAACACGTTGTGCTGCCGAATCAGCTTTTCGCTGACCAGGCCTTTGGGTAGGCTGTCTTTGTCCAGGCTGCTCAGGTCCAGGAACGGCACCCCAAATTGCTCGGAAGCGATCTCAGCCAGCACCAGGCTTTTTACCAGTTTGTTTTGGACCAGGTAGCTGACCAGCGAAACCTTGTCGCGTTGGGCTTGTTGATAAGCTTGTCGCGCAGTTTTTTCGTCGAGCAGATTGGTCAGCACTAATTGCTTGGCCAAACCGGTAAGGACAACATCAGTCATAAAACCACCAGACACAGACAGTGGGAGGTTTATAGCGCAGTCGGGCGGTGCTGCCAAATAGAGGGTGTGCTTGTGACGAAAATTGTCACTTTGTACCCGCTTAGGGACCACGATTGGATGGGCTGAGTGTCAATAGGCCTATCTTTAACGGATATTAGGCGTTGGCACGCGCTGTGCTTTTGGATAAATCAAGCAACACAAAATTGACGTAATGGAGAAGTACCCATGAAATTACAGAAAGGTTTTACGCTGATCGAGCTGATGATCGTCGTAGCGATCATTGGTATTTTGGCTGCAGTTGCACTGCCTGCCTACCAGAGCTACACAATGAAAGCCAAGTACTCCGAAGTTATATCGGTAGCAGACGGCTACAAGACCGCAGTCGGTGTCTGTGTACAGACGCTAGGCGCAGTCACCGACTGCGACATTGGAACGAACGGTATTCCTGCTACTGTTGGCACAAAGTACGTAAAAAGCGTCGGGGTTTCTGGCGGTGTTATCACCGTAACGCCGAATGCAGTAGAGAGTTTGCTTGAAGCGCAGACTTATGTATTGACTCCGGATGCTACTGGTACAAAATGGACCGTAAGCGGTGGTTGCTCGAGTGCAGTTCCTGCGCTGTGTAAAGCGGGCTGATAGCTTGTTTCAAAAAAGGCGCTTGATTCGCCTTTCTTAGGTTAAATTGGCATGCATCTGCTTGGTCTTGGCCTTATTATCGAGTCTGTATCGCCGAAATAGCTCAGTCCGGTAGAGCAGCGCACTCGTAACGCGAAGGTCGTAGGTTCGATTCCTATTTTCGGCACCAGCGTCAAAAAAAGCCCGATCACTGATCGGGCTTTTTCATGTTCTGGCAAAACGTCAGAGGCTCAAACGCATCGACAGGTCCACGGCTTTTACGTCCTTGGTCAGCGCACCAATGGAGATGTAGTCGACGCCGGTTTCGGCAATCGGCAGCAGAGTGGTGTCGTTGATGCCGCCGCTGGCTTCGAGTTTGGCGCGGCCGGCGGTGAGGCGGACGGCTTCGCGCATGTCGTCCAGGCTCAGTTCGTCGAGCATGATGATGTCAGCACCGGCAGCGAGGGCCTGGTTGAGTTCGTCGAGGCTTTCGACTTCGACTTCCACCGGCTTGCCGGGGGCGATTTTACGGGCGGCGCTGATGGCTTGGGCAATGCCGCCGCAGGCCGCGATGTGGTTTTCCTTGATCAGGAAGGCGTCGAACAGGCCAATGCGGTGGTTATGGCAGCCGCCGCAGGTGACGGCGTACTTTTGGGCCAGGCGCAGGCCCGGCAAGGTTTTACGGGTGTCCAGCAGCTTGACCTGGGTGTCGGCGACTTTGTCCGCGTAGAACTGGGCGCACGTCGCAACGCCGGACAGCATTTGCAGAAAGTTCAGCGCGCTGCGTTCGCCGGTGAGCAATGACCGCGCGGGGCCTTCGAGGTTGAACAACGTTTGGTTGGGCTTGACCCGATCACCATCGGTGACCTGCCAGTGCACGGCAACGCGGGGGTCCAGCTGACGAAAAACCGCATCCACCCACGCCGTGCCACTGATCACTGCGGCGTCGCGAGTGATGATGGTGGCTTTGGCGAGGCGTTCTGCGGGGATCAATTGGGCGGTGATATCGCCACTGCCAACGTCCTCAAGCAACGCACGGCGCACGTTGGCTTCGATTTCGGCAGTCAGGTGGGCGAGGCGTAGATTTGGCATAGCGGGCTCCACTTTCTAAGTGGCCGGAGTATAAGGCACCCCACCGCCGCAACCCACCCCGTGACACGCCCCTTGTCTAAAGCCTTGGCGTGCAGTTGGTCGGTTTTATCGACGGCTGTGCGATAGATGACGTTTTTGACGGTCTATTCAGCGCAGGTCATTTTCTGCGGGATGAAGAGTTCGCTGGCATAACAGACATCTTTTGCAAGATACTCCGCCTTGCAATTGACGTCATGGCTTTGACGTAAATCGAATTTAAAGGAAATCGCTTTACAGGCACGGCTTGTACGTCTTGTCTGTCAGAGGGGTTTTGACTGTATTCAAGAGGAAGCTTGCATGCAAAACGACGGAAAAGTGGTGCCGTTGAATAAGGTAACCCCTGAGCAAGCGGCGAGTTCGTCGCTGGCCAGGCTGCCCGTCGTGCTCTTGCAAGTCCGCGATAAAGCCGCGCAGCAACTCAAGGAAGCGCTGCAAACCTTGTTCGATAACGCTGACGACACGTTGTTCGAAATGGCGGATCGGGCGCACAACAACGCCGAACAGAATATTTTCTTCGAGGCCATGCGCGACCTGCGCCTCAAGCGCAAAAGCATCGAGCGCGGCTTTCTCGACAAGTTTTTCGAGGCATTCCTGCGTCTGGGGCAATACGAGGTCAACGAACCGGTCATTGCGCCGCCCGTGTCCTTCGACAAGCTGGCATTGGTGCACAACGACGATCTGGAAAGGACGGTTGCCGTAGAGGCGATGGTTTCCAAAGTGCTGAGCCGCGATGGCTTTGCCTTGGGCCAGTTGACCACGCGCTTGAACACCCTCATCCCCAAGCGTTTGAGCGACGAAGCCAACCCTATGGGACCGGCCTTGTTGTGCGATTTCTTTTTGCAGGCAGGGCGCAGCCTTGGCGTGGAAATCAAGGTCAAACTGATCATCTTCAAGCTGTTTGAAAAGTACGTACTGGCCGATGCTGATCAGCTGTACGCCGAAGCCAACCAGTTGTTGATCGACAACGGCATTCTTCCTGAACTCAAAGCCGCGCCTGCGCGTCGTGCCGCTGACCGTGCGACCGCCAGCGTGCGTTTGCCCCAGAGCACTGAAGAGGCTGTTTCGATACGCGCGAGTCAGAAACTCGAACAGGACGTGCAAGAGGTGTTTGCGGCATTGCAGGAGTTACTCTTGCTCGTGCGCGGCCGCGTCACGCCCCCGAATGAAGCCAACAGCGAAACCAAGCCGATTTCCAGTCAAGACCTGTTGCGCCTGTTGTCGCATATGCAACAGTACGTGCCGACCCCGGAAGCGCAGGATGATTTCGATCTGCGTAATCAGCTGGATCAGTTGCTGGCCCGGGTCAGTATGAGAAGCGGCAAGTTTCGTGTCGTGGCCGTGATGGATGAGGACGTGATCAATCTGATCGCGATGCTCTTCGAGTTCATCCTTGATGACCGCAATTTGCCGGATTCGCTCAAGGCTTTGATCGGGCGGCTACAAATCCCGATGCTCAAGGTCGCGGTACTCGACAAAAGTTTCTTCAGTCGCGGCACCCATCCGGCGCGGCGGCTGCTCAATGAAATCGCTTCAGCCGCGCTGGGCTGGGGCGGGCGTGACGATAATCTGCGCGACAGCTTATACCTGCGTGTCGAACACATCGTGCAACGCCTGCTGAATGATTTTGTCGATGATCCGGCGATTTTTTCGGAGTTGCTCGCGGACTTCTTGACGTTCACCAACGATGAACGTCGGCGCAGTGAATTATTGGAACAGCGTACCCGCGATGCTGAAGAGGGTCGCGCCAGGGCCGAGTTGGCTCGCCAGCGCGTCCAGCAGGAATTGAATCAGCGTCTGCTGGGCAAGACATTGCCCGAGGTGGTGGTGCGCCTGCTGGAGGAAGCCTGGAGCAAGGTGTTGTTGTTGACCTGCCTGAAGCACGGTGAGCAGTCAGCGGAGTGGAGTGCGGGCCTGGCGGCCATGGACGATCTGATCTGGAGCGTCGAGTTGCATTCGGAGGCCGATGCTCGCCAGCGCTTACTGGATCTGGTGCCCGGTTTACTCAAGTCGTTGCGTGACGGTCTGACCAGTGCCGCGTTCGATCCGTTTGCCACTGGCGAGTTTTTCAGTCAGCTGGAAGCCTTGCATGTGCAGGCCTTTCAGCACTTCGCACGTCAGCAGGAGCTTCAGGAAGATAACCTCGCAGCCCCTGAGCCAACGCCTGAAATGGTTCAGGTGGTTGAGGAGATCGTCCTGCTTGCGGCCGGTGAACAACCGGTCGGCGAGCCCTTGGTTCGCTTGGCGGATGACGATGTCGCGCTGCTTCAGGTCGACACGCTGCGGGTAGGCTGCTGGGTGGAGATGCAAGAAGATGACGATCAGGCAATGCGTTGCAAACTGGCGACCATCATTGAGCCCTCGGGCCGTTATATTTTTGTTAACCGCAGAGGCATGAAAGTCCTGGAAAAGACCCGCATGGGCCTGGCTGTGGAGTTTCGTCGTGGCGCTATCCGCCTGCTGGACGATGCGTTGCTGTTTGATCGTGCGCTGGAATCGGTGATCAGCAATTTGCGCCGGCTCAAGCGCGATTAACCTGTCTGCCTGACACAGGCCTTCTGTGCAGGCTGTGGGCGCGAACTCATTCGCGAGGCATGTTCAGACACTGAATATTGCTGCCCCACTTCCCCTTATCGAGGGCATACTTGTGCCCATCGATTCGTCTGTTCAGGGAACCCTTCATGCAGCTGGACTCCGCAAGCGGTTGGTGCCACGGCGCGCATCACTGCCCGTCGCCCAATTTCAATGCGCGACCCGACGCTGAAATTTCGCTGCTGGTGATCCACAACATCAGCTTGCCGCCCGCTCAGTTCAAAACCGGCAAAGTTCAGGCGTTTTTTCAGAATCAACTGGATGTCACAGAACACCCCTATTTTGCGGGTATTGCTGATTTGCGCGTGTCGGCGCATTTTTTGATCGAGCGAGACGGGGTGGTCACTCAGTTTGTTTCCTGTCTGGACCGCGCCTGGCATGCCGGTGTGTCCAGCTTCGAAGGGCGTGAGACGTGCAATGATTTTTCCATCGGGATCGAGCTGGAGGGCACCGATGATGTGCCGTTCACCGACGCCCAATATGCTGCGCTGATCGAGTTGACCCGGCAGTTGCAGACGACGTTTTCGAGCATCACCACGCAGCGAATCTGTGGCCATAGCGATATTGCCCCAGGGCGCAAGACCGATCCGGGCCCCTGTTTTGACTGGGCGCGTTATCGAGCTGCTTTGCAGGATTGAAGTGAGGGACAGGTAATGAGTTTTCTGGTGTTACTGCTGGCAGTCTGGATAGAGAAGTTTTCGGCCCTGCGTCAGCGCGTTCAGCGTGACGGCGTGTGGCTGCGGGAGTTGGCCAAAATGGAAGCCGGCCCACGCATGAGCACCCGGCCCTGGCTGATCCTGGCGTTGATGGTGCTGTTGCCGGTGTTGCTGCTGGCGCTGGTGTTGATTGTGCTGCAGTCGGTGGCGTATGGCTGGCTGGCGTTTCCGGTGCACCTGCTGGTGTTGATCTACAGCTTGGGGCGCGGCGACCTGTTGGCCGCATTGGGACCCTTTCGCGATGCCTGGCGCAGAGGCGACGAACAGGCTGGCAGCCATGTAGCGGAGCGCGACATGAGGGTGGTCGCTGATAACAGCGAGGAACTGCTCGAAGGCGTTCAGGGTTATTTGCTGTGGCAGGCCTATCAAAGCTTCTTTGCGGTGATCTTCTGGTATTTCCTGCTTGGCCCGGTTGCGGCCCTGAGCTATCGGCTGTTGGCCCTGGCCGCTGAACACGGGAAAACCCCTGCATTGATCGAGCGTGCCGGGCAATTGCGGCATGCTTTCGATTGGGTGCCGGTGCGTTTGCTGGCCGCCAGTTTTGCGTTGGTCGGCAACTTTGTCGCCGTCACCCGAGTGATGCTGCATGAGCTGCTCAACTGGAACATCAGTGCGGCCCAGTTGGTCACGAAAATCGGTCGGGTAGCGGGCGAAATACCCGCACCGGTGGTGGGCGCCGATGGCGTTGCCAGCCTCGATGCGCTCTGGGAACTGCTGCTGCGCTCAGCGATAGTCTGGTATGCAGGCTTTGCCTTGTGGACGTTGCTGGTCTGATCAACGACCAACATTTTGGGCGCAGTTCAAGGCGTGGGAGCTGACTTGTCTGCGAATAAGCCCGGCACGGGCTTCCGACAGGTTTGGGTTTGACCCTATAGTCATGATCTGGATCTAGGGGCGGCAGGTAGATCACGCCGTCTGGTCTGCGACGCCGCGCTGTCGCGTTTACCTTTAGTTACAAAACCCCCAGTCGATATCAGGTATACAGGTCATATCGCTAAATAGTGGCTTTGCGCTATTTGGATGACTCGCGGCACCCAATAAAAATAAAAGAAAAGGGAGACTTCTTGTGAAGAGCCTTTTGTACCCGGCAATCGCGTTGATGAACCGTCTGAGCTTCGCGATGAAGTTCACCCTCATCAGCATCCTGTTTTTCCTGCCCATGCTGGTCACCAATTTTTATCTGGTGCGTGATGCGTATCACGAGCTGGTCGGTACCCGTACCGAGCTGGAAAGCCTTGAGTTGCTGGGGACCAGTCTGTCCCTGCGCCGGGACCTGGAAACCCTGACCGATCTGGTCGAGATCAACGCCATTCTTGGCCAGTCCGTGCAAGCCGCGGAACTCGAGGCGCAGATCAGCGCCCTGGAAGCCACGCTGCTCAACACCTTGCAAAGCCTGACGCCGCTGACGACAGACGTCGTTCAGGTCGCTGCGTTCAACACTAAACGGGACGAACTGATCGCTGACTTCAAGGCGCAGCAGGGCGAGTCGTCGTTGCAAAACAAAAGCGCCTTGATGGAAAAACTGCTGAACAAGGCTCAGACCTTCAGCAAAGTCATTGCCAGCCAGGCTGGACTCAGCCAGGACGACAGCAGCGATGTGCGGCAACTGATCGAGCTGGTCACCAGTGTGACCCCGATGGTGACGCAGATGATTGGCGACGGTCGCGCCATGGGCTCGTATTCGTTGGGCCAGGGCGTGCTTAATTCATCGGCGAGTACCCGCTTCGATGAGCTGTTGCAGAATCTGGAAAAACTTCAGGCCGATTACGGTTTGAAACTGCAAGATGCCCTGGACGCCAGTCCTGCCGTGCGCAAGGCACTTGAGGCGTTGGCCAAGGCCAGCCTGGGAACACTCAAACAAAGCAGTGAGCTGTTCGAAGAACAGGTGGTCTCGGCCGATACGCTGGATATGCCGTGGCAGAAATTCTATCAGCACACCACCGGGCTGATGGCGCAAACCTATCAACTGAATGATGCCACCCTGGGGTTTCTCAATCAGGAACTGCAAGGGCGACTGGTGCAGAACCGCTCGCACATGATGTTGCTGGTGACCGCGCTGGCCGTGGTCTTTTTCCTGATCTTTTACCTGTACGGCGGTTTCTATGCGTCGACCCGGACGACGTTGAAACGACTGGGTGCCGTGATGGACAAAGTCGCTGCGGGCGACATGACCGCCAGTTTCAAGGCTGATAGCCGCGACGAGTTGGGCGAACTGGGCATGGTATTTAATGGCACCGTGATGAAAATTCATGACCTGATCGAGCGGGTGGGCCAAACCGTTGTCGAGGTCGAGCGTCAGGCCAGCCAGGTAGAGTCGGTATCGGCGGTCAGTAATCAGGCAGTGGCGGGGCAGCGCAGCCAGATCGAGCAGGTTGCCACCGCGATGAATCAGATGTCGGCGACCGCGCTGGAAGTCGCGCGCAGTGCGGCAGCGGCGGTGAGCAGTGCGCACAGTGTCAATCAGGAAACGGTGAGTGGCCGTGGCCTGGTCGAATCACAGCAGGGCAGCATTGCCCGGCTCGCCAGTGAGATTGATCAGTCGGTGCTGGTGATCAATCAGCTGGCCAATGACAGCGCGTCGATCAGCCGTGTGCTGGACGTGATCAAAAGCATTGCAGAACAAACCAACCTGCTGGCGCTCAACGCTGCCATCGAGGCTGCGCGTGCGGGTGAGCAAGGTCGAGGGTTTGCGGTGGTCGCCGATGAGGTGCGCACCCTCGCCAAACGCACCCAACAGTCCACCGAAGAAATTGAACAAATGATCGCCAGGTTGCAAGGTGGCGTGGGCGCGGCCGTCAAGGCCATGGGCGTCAGTCATGAGGTGGCCAACGGCACGGTGGGCCAATCGGAAAAGGTCCAGCGGGCGCTGGAAAATATCCTTGGCGCGGTGGGCATGATCGTCGATCAGAACCAGCAGATTGCGACAGCCGTTGAGCAGCAGACGGCGGTCGCCCACGACATTGATCGAAACATCGTCGAGATCAATCGCGCTGGCGAGCGTACGGCTGAGGGCGCGAATCAGACTGAGCACGCCAGCCGTCAACTGTCCGCGCAGGTGGTGGAGTTGAAACAGCTGATCAGCGCGTTTCGGGTCTGAGGGTATTCAGCCAGCAACGGGAGTCGCCGCTGATTCCCAGTTGAACAATTCGCACGCATTACGGGTGCTGGCGTCGGCCAGTTCGTCGGCGCGCACGCCCATCAATTCCGCGACCACCCGGCAAATATCGGGCAGGTGCTCCGGGCTGTTGCGCTGGTTCGGGTACATCGATGGGGGCATGTCCGGCGCGTCGGTTTCCAGCACCACACTGTCCAGCGGCAGGTCGGCGATGACCCGGTGCATGCGCAGTGCTTGCGGCCAGGTCGCGGCACCGCCCAGGCCAAGCTTGAACCCCAACTTGATGTATTCCCGTGCCTCTTCCCGACTGCCGGCAAAGGCGTGGATGATCCCGCTACGTTGCAATTTGTAGCGTTTGAGCGTGGCAATCACCTGTGCATGGCTGCGCCGCACATGCAGCAGGGCGGGCAGTTTGAAGTCGTCCGCCAGTTGCAGTTGCGCCTCGAAAAGGGCTTGCTGGCGCTCGCGGTCCAGGGTTTCGAGGTAATAATCCAGGCCGATTTCACCGACTGCGCAAACGTGTCGATGGCCCTTCAGGCGTGTCAGCCAGTCGCCCAGCTCCGTCAGGTGCTCGGGACGATGTTCATCGATGTACACAGGATGCAGGCCGAACGCGGCGTACAGTCCTGCATCGCTTTGCACCAGGTCCCACACGCGTTGCCAATTGCGCTGATACACGCCCAGCACCACCAACCGTTGCACACCCGTGGCCCGACAATTGGCCAGGACCGTCTGGCGATCCGCGTCGAAATCCGGGAAATCCAGGTGGGTGTGGGTGTCGATCAGCGTCATGCTCAGGCCTCGTGAATCCGCTGCTTGAATGTCCGCGCGATGGCATGGACGCCGGGTTGGTAGTCATCTTTCTCGATGGCCGCCAGCGCCAGGGCCAGTGCTTTCTCGGCGATCAGGTGATGCTGCTGGGCCATAGCGTTGACCGGCAGGGGTAAAAAATCCAGCAACTGCGTGTCGCCGAACGTGCCCAAGTGCAAGTGTGCGGGGTTGAGCGCGTGGTGTTGCAGCAGGTCGAAAACACCCTGCAACAGCACATATGAAGTGGTGACCAACGCATCGGGTAAATACCCGAGCCGTTCGAGCAAGTCGCCGGCCAGGCGCAGACCACAGGCACGGCTGAAGGCCTCGCCCTGTTCGAGCATCACCGCGCCCTTGAAGCCTTCGAGCGCGTGTTGAAAGCCCGAGGCGCGGGCGCGGCTGATACTGAGCTCAGGACGCGCACCGATCAGCGCAATGTGTCGTGGCAGCGGCTTGAGCAGGCTGCGCGTAAGTTGCAGGCTGGCCTCATGGTCGTCACTGACCACTGAGCAAAAGTGCGTGGCGTCCATTTCCCGGTCGATGGCGATGATCGGCAATCCGGCTTTCTGCAGTTCGCGGTAGCTGTCATTGCTGTCTGGCAGGCAGCTGGCGACGAACAGGGCATCGCAGCGCCGGGCGCGAAACAGCTGTAACAATTGCAGCTCGCTGGCAGGCGCATCATCGGAGCTGGCGATCAGCAGTTGATAGCCGTAGGCGCGGGCGCCTTGCTCCAGCGCTTTGGCGATGCAGGCGTAGCTGGGGTTTTCCAGGTCCGGCAGGATAAAGCCGAGGGTGCGGGTGTGGCGGCTGCGCAAACCGGCGGCCTGCGGGTTGGGGCGGAAGTCATGTTCCTCGACCACTTTGCGCACGCGCTCGACCGTAGCGCTGCTGATGCGCTGCTGTTCGGCCTTGCCGTTGATCACATAGCTGGCGGTCGTAACGGAAACACCGGCCAGACGGGCAATATCAGTGAGTTTCAAACCGAGAATTCCTTTCGTTGTTTGTGTGCGCGCCGATCTGTGTGGAAATTCTATATTGCCTGGTGAATGTTTTGCGTCTGGTAGGGCGCTTTCGCGAATTTATTCGCTCACGAGGTCATCACCCCTCATAAAGCCCCCCAGCTTTTTCAGGGGTGCCTTGAAAAAACTTCCGCCCACCATCTGACGGTTGGACTTCAACGACAGCAGATTATCGAGTAACGTGCCTGACTTGATAGATTAAACGATTCAGCAAGACAATTTTTCTGCCGTAATCTACAACACAGGACTGTCAGACAGTTATCCCTTCATCGCCTAAGCTGTCGTTCAATTCACCCAGTTCTTGTTCATCGGTTCCTAAAACAAGAAGCAAGCGCCCAACGGCGCTACAAAGGAGAAAGGCATGCTCGAACTCACCGTAGAGCAAATATCCATGGCCCAGACGGCTGTGGATAAGTCCGCCGCATTGCACCTGCTTGCCGGCAAGCTGGTTGCCGATGGACTGGTTGCCGAGGGCTACCTTGAGGGTTTGCAGGGCCGCGAAGCGCAAGGCTCGACCTTTCTGGGCCAGGGCATCGCCATTCCTCACGGTACTCCCGAAACCCGTGACCTGGTCTTCGCCACCGGCGTGCGCTTGCTGCAGTTCCCCGAGGGCGTGGACTGGGGCGACGGGCAGATGGTTTATCTGGCCATAGGTATAGCCGCCAAATCCGACGAGCATCTGCGTTTGCTGCAATTGCTCACGCGTGCATTGGGCGAAACCGATCTGGGCGAAGCGTTGCGTCGGGCGAAGAGCCCCGAGGCGTTGCTGAAATTACTTCAGGGTGCGCCACAGGAGTTGGCGCTCGATGCGCAGATGATCAGCCTCGGCGTGTCGGCGGATGACTTTGAAGAGCTGGTATGGCGTGGCGCGCGGCTGTTGCGCAAGGCTGATTGCGTCAGTAATGGCTTCGCGGCGGTGCTGCAACAGGTTGAAGCGCTGCCTCTAGGCGACGGTTTGTGGTGGCTGCACAGCGAGCAGACGGTCAAGCGTCCGGGGCTGGCGTTTGTCACGCCTGATAAACCGATTCGCTTTCTGGGTCAGCCACTCAATGGTTTGTTCTGTCTCGCCAGCCTGGGCGAGGCCCATCAGGCATTGCTTGAGCGTTTATGCGCGCTGCTGATCGAAGGCCGTGGCCACGAATTGGGCCACGCCACCAGCAGCCGTGCGGTGCTCGCGGTATTGGGGGGCGAACTGCCGCAGGATTGGCCGAGTGAGCGTATTGCGCTGGCTAACGCTCATGGCTTGCATGCACGCCCGGCGAAGAACCTCGCGCAATTGGCTAAAGGTTTTGAAGGCGAGATTCGGGTGCGCATCGTCGACAGCGATGAAGCCGCCGTCTCGGTCAAGAGCCTGAGCAAGCTGCTCAGCCTGGGGGCGCGCCGCGGTCAGGTGCTGGAGTTTATTGCTGAACCGAGCATCGCCGCCGATGCCTTGCCCGCGATACTCGCCGCCGTACGAGAAGGTCTTGGCGAAGACGTCGAGGCGTTGCCACAGGAAGCTCCGGCCGTTGAGGTTGATGTTGTCATCACCACCGTGCTGGAGGTCGACGCATGGGGGCCAAGTCTGGTTGCGCCCGCCGAAGGTAGCCTGATTCAGGCCATCGCAGCCGCCCCCGGTATCGCCATGGGGCCGGCGCACATTCAGGTGCCGCAGACCTTCGATTATCCGCTGCGCGGAGAGTCCTTCGCTGTCGAGCGTGAGCGTTTGCAGCGGGCGCTGGCTGAGGTCCGCCAGGATCTTGAAGGGCTGATCCAGCGCAGCCAGGCGAAAGCCATTCGCGAGATTTTCACCACCCACCAGGAAATGCTCGATGACCCAGGCCTGACCGATGAAGTCGGCAGCCGCCTGGAGCAGGGCGAAAGCGCGGAAGCGGCCTGGATTGGCGTGATTGACGCCGCCGCACGGCAACAGGAGCTGTTGCAGGATGCCCTGCTGGCCGAGCGCGCCGCAGATCTGCGTGACATAGGACGACGGGTACTGGCTCAGCTGTGTGGTGTCGAGACCCTGGTCGAGCCTGAACAACCCTACATTCTGGTGATGGAGGAAGTGGGCCCGTCGGACGTGGCACGCCTGGACCCGGCTCGAGTGGCGGGCATTCTGACAGCCCGGGGCGGCGCGACGGCGCACAGTGCGATTGTCGCCCGCGCCTTGGGCATTCCGGCGCTGGTAGGGGCGGGTGATGCGGTCTTGCTGATCAAACCGGGCACGTTGCTGCTGCTGGATGGTCAACGGGGACGCCTGAGTGTCGCACCGGATTCGACGGCCTTGCAGCGCGCCACGCAAGAACGTGACACCCGCGACCAACGTTTGCAGGCTGCGGCGGCGTTGCGTCTGGAGCCTGCGTTGACCCGGGACGGGCATGCCGTGGAGGTGTTCGCCAATATAGGCGACAGCGCGAGTACGGCCATTGCGGTCGAGCAAGGGGCCGAGGGCATTGGCCTGTTGCGCACCGAACTGATTTTCATGGCCCACACCCAGGCGCCGGACGAAGCGACCCAAGAAGTCGAATACCGCCGTGTGCTTGATGCGCTCGCCGGGCGGCCTTTGGTCGTTCGGACCCTGGACGTCGGCGGCGACAAGCCCCTGCCATACTGGCCGATCGATAAAGAGGAAAACCCTTTCCTCGGCGTGCGCGGGATTCGTCTGACCTTGCAACGCCCGCACATCATGGAAAGCCAGCTACGCGCTTTGTTGCGCGCAGCAGACAATCGCCCGCTGCGAATCATGTTTCCCATGGTTGGCACCGTCGAAGAATGGCGCCAGGCGCGGGACATGACGTTGCGGTTACGCGAAGAGATCCCGGTCGCAGATTTGCAGCTGGGCATCATGATCGAGGTGCCGTCGGCGGCACTCTTGGCCCCGGTGCTGGCCCGTGAGGTGGACTTCTTCAGCGTGGGCACCAATGACTTGACCCAATACACCCTGGCCATCGACCGGGGTCATCCGACGTTGTCGGGGCAGGCCGATGGCTTGCACCCGGCCGTCTTGCAATTGATCGATATCACCGTGCGGGCCGCCCACGCCCATGGCAAATGGGTGGGCGTGTGTGGCGAGCTGGCGGCGGACCCGTTGGCGGTGCCGATCCTGGTCGGCCTGGGCGTGGATGAGCTGAGTGTCGGCGCGCGCAGCATTGGCGAGGTCAAGGCCTGCGTGCGCGAGTGGAACCTGAGTACGACGCAGCAGTTGGCGCAGCAGGCGCTGACCCTGGGGACTGCTGGCGAAGTGCGCACAATGGTGGAAGCCATGTTCATGGAGGTCATGTAATGGCGAAAATTCTCACCCTGACCCTGAACCCGGCGCTGGACTTGACCGTGCAGCTGGATCAGTTGCAGGTCGGCCAGGTCAATCGCAGCAACGCCATGCTCAGCCATGCGGCAGGCAAGGGCCTGAATGTTGCCCAAGTGCTGGCTGACCTCGGGCATGACCTGACGGTGGCGGGCTTTCTGGGTGTCGATAACCAGCAGGCGTTCGAATCGCTGTTTGCGCATCGACAGTTCGTCGACGAGTTCATTCGCGTGGCCGGGGAAACCCGCAGCAACATCAAGCTGGCGGAAAGCAGTGGACGCATTACCGATCTGAATGGCCCAGGTCCGCTCGTCAGCGAAGAGGCGCAGCAGGCGTTGATGGCCCGTCTTGAGCAGATCGCTCCCGACTTCGACGTGGTGGTGGTGGCCGGCAGTTTGCCCCGTGGCGTCAGTCCTGAATGGTTGCACGCGCTGCTACTGCGCCTCAAAGCACTGGGCTTGAAAGTGGCGCTGGATACCAGCGGCATCGCACTGCGGGTTGGATTGTCGGCGGGCCCGTGGCTGATCAAACCCAACACCGAAGAGCTGGCCGACGCCCTGGATGCGCCGATCATTTCCATCGCGGCGCAGGCCGAGGTGGCGAGCCGCTTGCGGGCGCAGGGCGTCGAACATGTGGTGATCTCCCAAGGCTCGGAAGGTGTGCACTGGTTCAGTACCGGTGTGGCCCTGCAAGCCTTGCCGCCCAAGGTGGTGGTTGCCAGCACCGTGGGTGCCGGTGATTCGCTATTGGCCGGGATGGTTCACGGGTTGCTCAGCGGCCATCCGCCGCAACAGATTTTGCGCACGGCCACCGCCATTGCGGCGATGGCGGTGACACAGATTGGCTTTGGCATCAGCGATGTCGCACACCTGAAGCTGCTGGAAAAAGGCGTCAGCGTGCGCGCCCTGACAGAACAATAAGAGGGATTGTGATGAAGTTAGCCATTGTTACGGCCTGCCCGAACGGCAAGGTCAGCAGCGTGCTCAGCGCACGGTTGCTGGACGCGGCAGCGCAGCGTCAGGGTTGGAGCACCAACGTTGAAATCCATGATCCGCACACGCCTGGCAATCGTTTATCGCCCGAGGCCGTGGCGGCGGCGGATTGGGTATTGGTCGTCAATACCGGTCCGCTGGACCTGAGCCGGTTTGTCGGCAAGCGTCTGTTCCAGACGTCACCGGCCCAAGCGTTGCAGGATGTCGAAAGCTTTTTGCGCACGGCAGCCGAGCAGGCGACGGTCTATGTCGCCCCGCAAGTGGCGCCAGTGCAAACGGTCGCCAGCACTGGCGCGCAGCCAAAGCTGGTCGCGGTCACTGCTTGCCCGACCGGGGTTGCTCATACCTTTATGGCCGCCGAAGCCATCCAGCAAGCGGCCAAGCGCCTCGGCTACGATCTGCAGGTCGAAACCCAGGGTTCGGTCGGCGCGCGTAACCCACTCAGTGCCCAAGCCATTGCCGAGGCCGACGTGGTGTTGCTGGCGGCGGACATCGAGGTCAACACCGAGCGTTTCGCCGGTAAGCGCATTTATCGTTGCGGCACCGGCATTGCCCTCAAACAGGCTGAGGCCACGCTGAAAAAAGCCTTGGCTGAAGGGCAGGTGGAGTCCTCGGCCGCCGCCGGTCAAGTCGCCCCGAGGCAAGAGAAAACCGGGGTCTATAAGCACCTGCTGACCGGCGTATCGTTCATGCTGCCGATGGTGGTGGCGGGGGGCTTATTGATTGCGCTGTCGTTCGTTTTCGGCATTACCGCGTTCAAGGAACAGGGCACCCTGGCCGCTGCGCTGATGCAGATCGGCGGAGACGCTGCGTTCAAACTGATGGTGCCGTTGCTCGCCGGTTACATCGCCTATTCCATCGCCGACCGTCCAGGCCTGGCACCGGGGATGATCGGCGGGTTGCTCGCCAGCACCCTGGGTGCCGGTTTTATTGGCGGGATCATCGCCGGTTTCCTGGCCGGTTACAGCGCGTGGGCGATCAATCGTTATGCGCGCCTGCCGGCCAGTGTCGAGGCGCTCAAGCCGATTTTGATCATCCCGCTGCTGTCGAGTCTGTTCACCGGGCTGGTGATGATCTACGTGGTCGGCAAGCCGGTGGCGGGCATGCTCGAGGCCTTGACGCATTTCCTCGACAGCATGGGCACGACCAACGCGATCCTGCTCGGTGTGTTGCTCGGCGCGATGATGTGCGTCGACCTGGGCGGGCCGATCAACAAGGCGTCTTACGCGTTCTCGGTCGGGTTGTTGGCGTCGCAGAGTTATGCCCCGATGGCCGCCGCGATGGCGGCGGGCATGGTGCCGCCGATTGGCATGGGGATCGCCAGCTTCATCGCGCGGCACAAGTTTGCACAGAGTGAACGCGAAGCTGGCAAAGCTGCGCTGGTGTTGGGGTTGTGCTTCATCTCCGAAGGCGCGATACCTTTCGCGGCCAAGGACCCGCTGCGGGTGATTCCGGCGAGTGTCGCTGGCGGCGCGCTGACCGGTGCCTTGTCGATGTTTTTCGGCTGCAAACTGATGGCGCCTCACGGTGGCCTGTTTGTCATGCTGATCCCCAACGCGATCAACCATGCGCTGCTGTATTTAGTCGCCATCGTCGCAGGGAGTTTACTGACGGGCGTGGCGTATGCGGTTTTGAAACGGCCGGAAGGGGTGGAAATGGAAGGGGTGCCGGTGGTCTGACGGGTTGTCGATTTCATGTGGGAGATTCCGCCCCATCTTCAATGCACCGCTGTCGTGCAGTTCAAACTGTAGGAGCGCGCTTGCCCGCGATGACCGTAGCAGTCGTAAATCAGCGCGCTCGACTCTACCAGAGAGAACCGTATTCAGCGTTTTTGGACCGCTTCGCGCTCCATCGCGGGCAAGCGCGCTCCTACAAAACGCAAATTCCCTGCGGCTTTAGAACCCTGGCTGGCCTATCATTAGCCACCTAACGACAGGTCAGGGTTTTAACCGCATGCTGGGTATATTTTTTGAAACCCTGAACATCACCGCGCCCGTGTTTGCCATGCTGTTTCTGGGCGTGTTGCTCAAGCGGGTGGGCTGGATCAACGACAGTTTTATCCACACAGCCTCCGCGCTGGTGTTCAACGTCACCATGCCTGCGCTGTTGTTTCTCGGCATTATTCATGCGGATCTGCATGCGGCCTTTCAGCCCAGGCTGCTCGCTTATTTTGTCGTGGCGACGTTGCTGAGTTTTGCCTTGTCCTGGGGGTGGGCGATCTGGCGTTGTCCGCACGAAGATCGCGGGATTTATACCCAGGGCGCCTTTCGCGGGAACAATGGCGTCATCGGCCTGGCCCTGGCTGCCAGCATGTACGGCGACTATGGCATTTCCCTGGGGGCGATTCTCGCTGCGCTGGTGATCCTGTTTTACAACACGCTGTCGACCATCGTGTTGGCGGTCTATAGCCCGGTGATCAAGTCCGACCCGTGGAGTGTGTTCAAAAGCATCCTGTGCAACCCCTTGATCATCAGCGTGCTGGCTGCCGCGCCTTTTGCCTATTTCACTATTGGCTTACCGGGTTGGCTGGAAACGTCCGGCAAGTACTTGGCGCAGATGACTTTGCCGTTGGCATTGATCTGCATTGGCGGCACCTTGTCGCTGGCGGCATTGCGCAAGAGTGGTGACATGGCGGTCAGCGCCAGTCTGGTGAAGATGGTCTGGCTGCCAGTGTTCTGTACCTTGGGTGCCTGGCTGTGCGGTTTTCGCGGGGCGGAGCTGGGGATTCTGTTCCTGTACTTCGGCAGCCCGACCGCTGCGGCCAGCTTTGTCATGGCGCGCGCGGCCAATGGCAATCATGAGCTGGCTGCGGCGATCATCGTCATCACCACCCTGGCGGCGGCGGTGACGACTAACCTCGGCATTTTCATTCTGCAATGGGGCGGTTGGATCTAGTCCGCTTTTTGGTAGGTGTCGATCACTTCCTGCGCCGCGCGAAACGCATCGATCGCCGCCGGTACGCCGGCATACACCGCGCAATGCAGCAGCGCTTCGCGAATTTCTTCGACAGTACAGCCGTTGTTCAACGCGCCGCGCACATGGCCTTTGAGTTCTTGCGGGCATTTGAGCGCGGTGAGGGCGGCGAGGGTGATCAGGCTGCGGGTTTTCAGCGGCAGACCTTCACGGTTCCAGACGCTGCCCCACGCATGTTCGTTGACGAAATCCTGCAACGGTTGGGTGAAGTCGGTGGCGTTGTTCAGCGCCCGGTCGACGAACGCATCACCCATTACCTGGCGGCGCATGTTTACGCCGTTGTTATTGCTGTCAGTCATGGCAATCTCCTCAATGTTGGCGCCGCCAGGCTCGAACCGTGCTGAACGCAAGCAAGGCGGCAAGCAGGGGTAGCACGAAATGAATCATCAGTTTTTCAAGGGTGTCAGCCAGCGGCATGCCGGTGGTGAACGAAATGATATGCAGCCCATAGGCGCCATACAGGGCCAGGAGCAGCAAGCCTTCGGCACGGGTTACCCGCAGACCTGAATAGAACACCGGCAAGCAGAGCGCCGCGACGGCCAGCATGACCGGTATATCGAAATCCAGCGCGTTGGGCGATACCGATAATGGGGTCGGCGCGATCAAGGCGGTCAGGCCGAGGACCCCCAGCAGGTTGAACAGATTACTGCCGATCACGTTGCCGGCGGCAATGTCCCGCTCGCCACGCCACGCGGCGATCAGCGAGGTGGTCAGTGCCGGTAGCGAGGTGCTGACGGCGATCACGGTGAGTCCGATGATCCGTTCGGAGAGGCCCAGATTCTGGGCGATCACCACGGCGGCTTCCACCAGTAAACGTCCGCCGATCACCAGCAAGACCAGACCACAGGCCATTAGCGCCAGACTGCTGAGCCACGGAGCTTTCGTGGGAAGTGCCTCTGTCGGGGCACTGTTCTGCAGATGACTGTGGCGACCGCCTTGCGCGGATCGGCGCAGCAGGATCAACAGATAGATAAAAAGGGCAACCAGCAGGATCGAGCCGTCCAGCGCGCTGAGTTGGCCATTGTATGAGAGGCCGAAGACCAGCAGGCTGGCGCCGATCATCAGCGGAATATCCACGCGCACCAGTTGCCTGGCCACCCGCAGCGGAATGATCAGCGCCGAGAACCCCAGGGTGACCAGGATGTTGAAGATATTGCTGCCGATCACGCTGCCCACGGCGATGTCGGGGCTGTCGGAAAAGGCCGCTTGCAGGCTGACCGCCATCTGCGGGGCGCTGCTGCCCAGTGCGACCACGGTCAGGCCAATGATGAGCGGGCGGACCTTAAGGCTGGCGGCCAGGCGCACGGCGGCGCGTACCGACAGCTCGGCACCGATCACCAGCAGGAGCAAGCCACCAAACAGCTGAAGCAGGCTTGGCAGCGGAAGCGTCGATAGCTCGAGAATTCAGATCACCCTTCAGTCGCTCAAGGTTTGCACGCGCACCCGCGTTACACCGCTGTGCAGCATACCCAGTTGTGCAGCGGCTTTGCGTGACAAATCAATCAAGCGGCCCCGGGTATGCGGGCCACGGTCGTTGATGCGCACTACGACGGTCTTGTCGTTGTCCAGGTCGGTGACCAATACCCGCGTGCCGAAAGGCAGTTCGCGATGGGCGGCGGTCAGGGCGTTTTGATCGAAGCGTTCACCACTGGCGGTACGTTTGCCTTGATGTTTGGCGCCGTAATAGCTGGCGCCACCGACTTCGTTGTAACCGCGTGGGTCGATGTCATGGCTGGCGCAACCGGCCAGGAGAGTAAGCAGTGCACAAGCGCTGAAGAGCCGCCACATGGATTTGGGTCCTTCATGTTGAGCAGATTTGGGATCGACACAAACCCCCTGATACAGGAACTGACGCTTAGCAGACACGTCAGTTCCTGTCGGGGCCGATGTATCAGCCTTCGAGCTTGCTTTTGAGCAACTCGTTCACTTGTTGTGGGTTGGCTTTGCCCTTGGATACCTTCATTGCCTGACCGACGAAGAAACCGAACATTTTGCCGCGTTTGGCTTCATCCGCGGCGCGGTACTGTTCGACCTGTTCGGCGTTGGCGGCCAGCATCTCGTCCAGCATCGACTCAATGGCGCCGCTGTCAGTGACTTGTTTCAGGCCGCGTTGGGCAATAACCTCGTCAGCGCTGCCTTCACCGTTGGCCATGGCCTCGAACACCATTTTGGCGATTTTGCCGGAGATGGTGTTGTCGGTAATGCGCAGCAACATGCCGCCCAACTGCTCAGCACTGACCGGTGCCTGCTCGATTTCCAGGCCCAGTTTGTTCAACAGGCTGCCCAGTTCGACCATGACCCAGTTGGCCGCCAGCTTGGCGTCGCCGCCGATGCTGACTACTTTTTCGAAGTAATCGGCTTGCTCGCGGCTCGACGCCAGCACGCTCGCGTCATAGGCCGACAGACCGAATTGCGCCTGGAAGCGTTCGCGCTTTTGCGGCGGCAGTTCAGGCAGGGTGGCGCGCACCTCAACCAGGAACGCGTCCTCGATCACCACGGGCAGCAGGTCTGGATCGGGGAAGTAACGGTAGTCGTTGGCTTCTTCCTTGCTGCGCATGGAGCGGGTTTCGTCTTTGCTCGGGTCGTACAGGCGGGTTTGCTGGATGACCCGGCCGCCGTCTTCGATCAGCTCGATCTGGCGTTGCACTTCGGTGTTGATCGCCTTCTCGATGAAGCGGAACGAGTTGACGTTCTTGATCTCGCAACGCGTGCCGTATTCGACCTGGCCCATTGGCCGGATCGAGACGTTACAGTCGCAGCGCAGCGAACCTTCGGCCATGTTGCCATCGCAGATGCCCAGGTAACGAACCAGCGCGTGGATCGCCTTGACGTAAGCCACGGCTTCCTTGGCGGTACGCATGTCCGGCTCGGACACGATTTCCAGCAAGGGCGTGCCCGCGCGGTTGAGGTCGATCCCGGTCATGCCGCTGAAGTCTTCATGCAGGCTTTTGCCCGCATCTTCTTCCAGGTGCGCGCGGGTAATGCCTACCCGTTTAACCGTGCCGTCTTCCAGCGTGATGTCCAGGTGGCCCTTGCCGACGATCGGCAATTCCATCTGGCTGATCTGGTAGCCCTTGGGCAAGTCCGGGTAGAAGTAGTTCTTGCGCGAGAATACGTTGTGCTGACCGATCTCGGCATCAATCGCCAGACCGAACTTGACCGCCATGCGCACCGCTTCTTCGTTCAGCACCGGCAACACGCCTGGCATGCCCAGGTCGATCAGGCTGGCCTGGGTGTTGGGCTCAGAGCCGAACGTGGTGCTGCTGCCGGAGAAAATCTTCGATTGGGTGGCGAGCTGGGTATGAATCTCCAGCCCGATCACAACTTCCCATTGCATGTTCATTCCTCAAAAAATGCCAGGGAGATTTGAAAGTGTAGCGAGCGACGGTAAGACAAGGCGGAAACTGGCGAGCAAGCGGAGTTGACTGTAGTCAATGAGCATTGCGGGCCAGTTTTCAACGCAGTATTACCGAGCGCAGCAGCTTTCAAAATCCCTGGGGGGCGCGGGTGTGCCAGTCAGTGACTTGCTGGTACTGATGCGCGACGTTGAGCAGGCGGCCTTCCTGGAAATACGGGGCGAGCAGTTGCACGCCGACCGGCAGGCCCTCGACGAAACCGGCAGGCATGGACAAGCCCGGCAAGCCCGCGAGGTTGGCGGTAATGGTGTAGAAATCTTCCAGATAGGCAGAAATCGGGTCGTTGTTCTTGGCGCCGATTTTCCAGGCCGGGTTAGGCGTGGTCGGGCCGAGGATCACGTCGACTTCAGCAAACGCGCTCATGAAGTCGTTCTTGATCAGGCGTCGAATTTTCTGCGCTTGCAGGTAATAAGCGTCGTAGTAACCGGCCGACAGTGCGTAAGCACCGACCAGGATCCGCCGCTGAACTTCCGGGCCGAAGCCTTCGGCGCGTGAGCGCTTGTACAGATCGGTCAGGTCTTTCGGGTCTTCGCAGCGATAGCCAAACCGCACGCCGTCGAAGCGCGAGAGGTTGGAGGATGCTTCCGCCGGGGCGATCACGTAATAGGCCGGGATCCCGTGTTGCAGGTTCGGCAGGCTGACTTCC
The DNA here is from genome assembly GCF_900095225.1 of Pseudomonas sp. UMAB-08. GTDB lineage: Bacteria > Pseudomonadota > Gammaproteobacteria > Pseudomonadales > Pseudomonadaceae > Aquipseudomonas. Next base: position 317,635 of record NZ_LT607419.1, on the reverse strand, counting down.
TTGACCACGGCACCGAGCTTTTCCAGCTCCTTGACGCTTTCAAGCACCAGCTCGGCGATGCGCGGGTCGAGACCCGCGCCGAAGTATTCTTTCGGGATGCCGATGCGCAGGCCTTGCAGCGAGGCATTGAGGCTGGCGGAGTAATCCGGCACAGGCTCGTCGATGCTGGTCGAGTCCTTTGGATCGAAACCGGCCATGCCTTGCAGGAGCAGGGCGCAGTCTTCCGCGTTACGAGCCAGCGGGCCTGCCTGATCGAGGCTGGAGGCATAAGCGATCATGCCCCAGCGCGAAACGCGACCGTACGTCGGTTTCAGGCCGGTGAGGTTGGTCAGTGCTGCCGGTTGGCGAATCGATCCGCCGGTGTCAGTGCCCGTTGCAGCAGGTATCAGACGAGCGGCAACGGCTGCTGCCGAACCACCGGACGAACCGCCGGGAACGTATTCGAGGTTCCACGGGTTTTTCACCGGGCCGTAGTAGCTCGATTCATTGGCAGAACCCATGGCGAATTCGTCCATGTTGGTCTTGCCCAGCGTGACAGTGCCGGCAGCCGCGAGCTTGGCAACAACGGTCGCGTCGTACGGCGATGTGAAGTTGTCGAGCATCTTCGAGCCGCAGCTGGTGCGTACGCCTTCAGTGCAAAACAGGTCTTTATGCGCCAGTGGCACGCCCAGCAGAGGGCCGTTCTCACCGGCTGCGCGACGGGCATCGGCGGCTTGCGCCTGGCTGATCGCCAGCACTTCGGTCTGCGTGATGAAGCTATTGAGCTGCGGGTCGAGCTGGGCTATACGCGCCAGCAGAACCCGGGTCAATTCTTCGGAAGAAAACTTTTTGTCGGCGAGTCCGCGGGCGATCTCGGCCAGAGTCAATTGATGCATTGCAGGCTCTTTCCCTTACTCGATGACTTTCGGAACCAGATACAGGCCTTTTTCGACCGCTGGTGCGATGGCTTGGTAAGTCTCGCGATTATTTCGCTCTGTCACGACGTCCGCGCGCAGACGTTGAGAGGCCTCCAGCGGGTGCGCAAGGGGCTCTATACCGCTGGTATCGACGGCCTGCATCTGGCTGACCAGTTCAAGGATACTATTAAGTGCTTCGGTAGTACGCGGGATATCGGCGTCATTGAGGCCCAGTCGAGCCAAATGAGCGATTTTTTCCACGTCGGAGCGTTCAAGCGCCATGGGATTCTCCAGTGGAAGGCAAACGGATGTCATCCGTGTGGTAGATTGTCGGAACACTATCGCATTTCTACGGTCATAAGGCCGCGAACGTCTAGGGTCGTGCTCGGAAAAACAGCCAATTTAACATATTGGCTCCTTGCCCAAAATCCCTGTCGTTGTTAGAGTTTGCCGCACTTTTTTACCCACGCGTTGCCTAGGGTCCCTTTCCCATGTTCAAGAAACTGCGTGGCATGTTTTCCAGCGATCTGTCTATCGACCTGGGCACTGCCAACACCCTTATTTACGTGCGTGAGCGCGGTATCGTTCTGAATGAACCGTCGGTTGTGGCCATTCGCACCCACGGCAACCAGAAGAGCGTCGTTGCTGTCGGGATGGAGGCCAAGCGTATGCTGGGCCGGACTCCAGGCAACATTGCAGCTATTCGCCCAATGAAAGACGGCGTTATTGCCGATTTCAGCGTGTGTGAAAAAATGCTGCAGTACTTCATCAACAAAGTTCACGAAAACAGCTTTCTGCAGCCCAGCCCTCGTGTGCTGATCTGCGTACCGTGCAAATCCACTCAGGTGGAGCGCCGGGCGATCCGTGAATCAGCCCTGGGTGCCGGTGCACGCGAAGTATTTCTGATCGAAGAGCCAATGGCTGCGGCAATCGGTGCAGGCCTGCCGGTTGAAGAAGCTCGCGGTTCGATGGTGGTCGATATCGGTGGTGGTACCACTGAAATCGCGCTGATCTCCCTCAACGGTGTGGTGTATGCCGAGTCCGTACGTGTGGGCGGCGACCGTTTCGACGAAGCGATCATCACCTATGTGCGTCGTAACTACGGCAGCCTGATCGGCGAATCGACTGCAGAGCGTATCAAGCAGGAAATCGGTACGGCCTACCCGGGCGGCGAAGTACGTGAAGTCGACGTACGTGGTCGTAACCTGGCCGAAGGCGTTCCACGTGCCTTCACCCTGAACTCCAACGAAGTGCTTGAAGCACTGCAGGAGTCCTTGGCGACTATCGTTCAGGCGGTAAAAAGCGCCCTGGAACAATCGCCGCCAGAACTGGCTTCCGATATCGCCGAGCGCGGTCTGGTACTGACCGGCGGTGGCGCGTTGCTGCGTGACCTGGACAAACTGCTGGCTCAGGAAACCGGTTTGCCGGTGATCGTTGCTGAAGACCCGCTGACCTGCGTTGCTCGTGGCGGTGGTCGCGCCCTGGAAATGATGGATAAGCACACCATGGATCTGCTCTCCAGCGAATAAGTTCGCCGGACGACTCTCCATGCGGCCCCGTTTACAGGTAGCACTCAGCAGTGCTACCTGTATGCGTTGGGCTGACGCCAACATTTGGTGTCCAACTTCTCAATCTGCGTCCAGGCCGGTTCCATGCCGAATAAGCACAACCCGATGAAGCTCAATCCAGCAAAAACATGCCTGGGAGGAGCGGCCTATTAAACCGCTTTTTGCAAAAGGTCCCTCTCTGGGCGTGCGCCTGTTGGTGCTGGTGGTGTTGTCGGTTGCGCTGATGGTGGTGGATGCCCGCTTCACGGTGCTCAAGCCCGTTCGCAGTCAGATGTCACTGGTGTTGATGCAGTCGTACTGGATCGCTGATCTACCACAGCGCCTGTACCAGGGTGTCGCCAGCCAGTTCGGCAGTCGTACCGAGCTGATCGCCGAAAACGAAAAACTCAAGACTGAAGCCTTGCTCCTGCAAGGGCGCCTGCAAAAACTGGCGGCCTTGACCGAGCAGAACGTACGTCTGCGCGAGTTGCTCAACTCTTCCGCACTGGTCAATGAAAAGGTCGAAGTGGCCGAGTTGATCGGCATGGACCCCAACCCCTTCACGCATCGCATTATCATCAACAAAGGCGAGCACGATGGTGTAGTCCTTGGTCAGCCGGTACTCGATGCCCGTGGCTTGATGGGGCAGGTGGTCGAACTGATGCCCTACACCTCGCGGGTTCTGCTGCTGACGGACACCACCCACAGCATTCCTGTGCAGGTCAATCGCAACGGCCTGCGTGCCATTGCCAGCGGCACCGGCAACCCGGAACGTCTGGAATTACGCCACGTTGCCGACACCGCTGATATCAAGGAAGGCGATTTGCTGGTGAGTTCCGGCCTCGGTCAGCGCTTCCCGGCAGGTTATCCGGTGGCGACGGTCAAAGAAGTGATTCATGACTCCGGTCAGCCGTTCGCCATCGTGCGTGCGGTGCCGACCGCTGCGCTGAATCGCAGCCGTTACCTGTTGCTGGTGTTCAGTGATAGCCGCTCGCCCGAGCAGCGCGCCGCTGACGCCGCGCAAGCCCAGGAAGCGATCGATCGGCAGGCAGCCGACCCTGCCGCAACCCCAGCCAATCCTGCCGCAGCCCATGCACCTGCTGCTGCGCCGACGACCCCGGCGACTACGCACGCAAATCCTGCGTCCGCTGTGCCGTCCCGTGTGCCTGCGACACCTGCACCCGCAGCGACTGCCACTCGTTCACCTGCAACCGCAGTGTCGAAACCGGTCGCCAAGCCCGCTACGTCCAAGCCACCGGCCGCCGCGCCTGCTACCCCTCGGGAGAGGCAATAATGGTTAATCTCGCCCGTGCAAAAAACGGCTGGGTGGTCTGGTTCACTTTCGCGGTCGGTTTGCTGCTGAGTGTTTCACCACTGCCGCAGTTCATGGAAATCTTTCGCCCGCTATGGCTGGCACTGCTGTTGGCTTTCTGGGCATTGGCGTTGCCGCACAAAATCGGCATGACCACCGCCTGGCTGCTCGGTCTGGCCGAGGACGTGCTGTACGGCACCTTGCTGGGGCAGAACGCGCTGATCCTGACCCTGATTACCTTCCTTGTGTTGTCGTTGCAGCAGCGCTTGCGCATGTTCCCGATGTGGCAACAAAGCCTGGTGATTCTGGTGATTTTCGGTCTGGCGCAGTTGGCTCAGCTCTGGCTCAGCGCGTTGACCGGCAATCGTCAGCCGACGCTTGCGCTGGTGTTGCCTGCGCTGGTCAGTGCGTTGTTGTGGCCGTGGGTGAGTTATGGCCTGCGAGGTTTGCGTAACCGCTTGAGTATCAATTAGGCGAATTCACATTCGCCTGACGTTTCGTCCCGCGGCATTTTTTGCATAGCGCGTATTGCAGAGTGGCAACGCCCACGATCACTGACAGGGAGATGTCCTTATGCCCCCGCTCTATCTGGCTTCTGGCTCGCCCCGTCGCCGTGAACTGCTGACGCAGATCGGCGTGCCTTTTACTTCGCTCAGTGCACAGATCGATGAGACCCCTTTGCCCGACGAGGGCCCGACGACCTATGTCGAACGGCTTGCGCGGGGCAAAGCCGAGGCCGGTCTGGCATTGCTGGCAGTCAGCGAAGAGGCTTCCAGCCCTTGCGTGATCGGTGCTGACACCGCCGTGGTGCTCGATGGGAAAATCCTTGGCAAGCCGGTCGACGAAGCCGATGCCCTGGCGATGTTGAGCGCCTTGTCCAACCGTGAACACGAAGTCTTGACCGCCATCGCTGTCATCAACAACCAGCGTTGCGAAACCCGTGTGGTCCGCAGCCTGGTGCGCTTTCGCTCGATTCAGATTGAGGAAGCCAAGGCCTACTGGGCCAGCGGTGAGCCACACGACAAAGCGGGCGGTTACGCGATTCAGGGGTTGGCGGCTATTTTTGTCGCTGATCTGCGCGGTAGCTATTCGGCGGTGGTCGGATTGCCGTTGTGCGAAACCGCAGAACTGCTCGGCCATTTCGGCATACCCTGTTGGCAACGCCTGGAAGGTAATAAGCCATGAGTGAAGAGATTCTTATCAACATCACGCCGATGGAGTCGCGCGTGGCCGTGGTTGAGAACGGTGTGCTGCAGGAGGTCCACGTCGAGCGGACCCAGCGTCGCGGCATCGTCGGCAATATTTACAAAGGCAAAGTCGTACGGGTGCTGCCCGGCATGCAAGCGGCCTTCATCAACATCGGTCTGGACCGTGCGGCGTTCATTCATGCGTCGGAAATTTCCATGCGCGAAGGTCCGGCCGTCGAAAGCATCAGCGCGCTGGTGCACGAAGGCCAGAGCCTGGTGGTGCAGGTCACCAAAGACCCGATTGGCAGCAAAGGCGCGCGTCTGACCACGCAATTGTCGATCCCGTCGCGCTATCTGGTGTACATGCCCAAAACCTCCCACGTCGGGATCTCCCTGAAAATCGAAAACGAAGCCGAGCGCGAGCGTCTTAAAAAGGTGGTCACCGATTGCGTTGCGCTGGAAGGCATCAAGGAGGCCGGTGGCTTTATCCTGCGCACAGCAGCTGAAGGCGCTGGCGCGGATGAAATCCTGATGGATATCCGCTATCTGCGCCGTCTTTGGGATCAGATCGGCGAGCAGATCAAGACCGTTGGCGCCCCCAGCGTTATTTATGAAGACCTGGGCCTGGCCCTGCGCACCCTGCGGGATTTGGTAAGCCCGCGCATCGAGAAGATCCGTATCGATTCACGCGAGACCTTCCAGCGGACCACCCAATTTGTCGCCGAGCTGATGCCGGAAATCGCTGATCGCCTGGAGCATTACCCGGGGGAACGGCCAATTTTCGACCTGTACGGTGTCGAAGATGAAATCCAGAAAGCCCTGGACCGCAAAGTGCCACTCAAATCCGGCGGGTATCTGGTCATCGATCCAGCCGAAGCGATGAGCACCATCGACGTGAATACCGGGGCGTTCGTCGGTCATCGAAACCTCGAAGAGACCATCTTCAAGACCAACCTGGAAGCGGCCACGGCGATTGCCCGTCAATTGCGCCTGCGCAATCTGGGCGGGATCATCATCATCGACTTCATCGACATGGAGGACGGCGAGCACCAACGCCAGGTTCTGCGTACGCTGGAGAAACAACTGGAGCGTGATCACGCCAAAACCAACATCATCGGTATTACCGAGTTGGGCCTGGTGCAGATGACCCGCAAGCGCACCCGCGAAAGCCTTGAACAAGTGCTGTGCGAGCCTTGCAGCAGTTGCCAGGGGCGCGGCAAGTTGAAGACGCCCGAGACGGTCTGTTACGAAATTTTCCGAGAAATATTGCGCGAAGCCCGCGCTTATCAAGCGGAAGGCTATCGTGTATTAGCCAATCAGAAAGTCGTGGACCGTTTGCTCGATGAAGAGTCGGGCAACGTTGCCGAGCTGGAAGGTTTTATCGGCCGCACCATTCGTTTTCAGGTCGAGACCATGTATTCCCAAGAGCAATACGACGTGGTGTTGCTCTAACCAGCCAACCATCCGTCAGCTTCAGTACTAATGGCAGGACGCCTTCTAATGAGAACTCTGCGTGGCAAATGAGCAATTCCTGGCCCCATCGATGACTGCACGGCCGCGCCGCCTGCACGCGCAGCCTTCAGCCTTGAGGGCCAGCTGACATGGAGCGTCTGACGCGTTTTCTCGCCGCCTTGACTCGCTGGAGTCTGGGCGTGTGCGCCTTGGGTTTAGTGTTGACGGCGCTGTACGTCAGCCTCGGCCGACAGCTGGTGCCCTTGGTGGCCGAGTACCGTGGCGAAGTTGAAACCGAGGCCCGCGCCGCGCTGAATATGCCGCTGAGTATTGGCAGCCTCGAAGGCCGCTGGCACGGTTTTACCCCAACACTGCTGGCCCACGATGTGATGGTGGGCGAGGGCGCCCGTGCCCTGCGTCTGGACAATGTGCGGGCTGTACCTGACATCTGGGCCAGTCTGTTGGCCCGCGAGGTGCGCATCGCTCACCTGGAGTTCAATGGCCTGCAACTGAGCCTCAAAGAAGACAAGGAGGGTCATTGGGCGCTTCAGGGCTTGCCGGTCCAGGACGATAAGCCCTTCGACCCGGAACACGTATTGACCCAGATGCAGGCGGTTGCCGAACTGTCGTTGCTCGACAGTCAGATCACCTTTCAGCCTTACGAACAGGCGCCGTCGACCCTCACATACGTCAGCTTCAGTTTGCGCACTGGGAGCAGCAGTCAACGCCTGGACGCGCGTTTGACCTTGCCTGATGGTCAGCCGATGGCGCTCAACCTGCGCTCACGGGTGCAGGCGGAAAACTGGCGTGATGGCGAGGCCGATGTCTACCTGAGCCTGCCGCAGAGTGACTGGGCGCGCTGGTTGCCGGCCAGCCTGACCCGGCAATGGACGGTCTCCACACTCAAGGCTGGCGGTGAATTCTGGCTGACCTGGGGCAAAGGCACGCTGCAAAGTGCTGTGGCGCGAGTCAATGCCCCGCTGTTGAAAGGGGTCTATGCCGCCCGCAAGGCGACGAAAATCGATAATCTGGCGCTCAACGCCTGGTTCCAGCGCGGTAACAATGGTTTCAGCCTGTCGTTCGAGTCATTGGCCATGAACCTTGGCGACAAACGTTGGGAAAGCCGCATCCAGCTCAAACAGCAGGATGCGACCCCGGACGTTGAAGAGCTTTGGCATGTGCAGGCCGATCGCCTGGACCTGACGCCGATCACCCCGATACTCGATTCCCTGGCGCCATTGCCGGACGCGCTCATGACGGTGCTCGACAACCTGAAAGTCACGGGTGGATTGCGCAACGTATTGCTCGATTACCGGCCACAAGCCGTGGGTGACAAACGTCTCAGCTTTGCGGCCAATCTGGACAAGGTCGGCTTCAATGCTTATCACGGCGCACCGGCGGCCGGCAATGTCAGCGGCAGCATCAGCGGTGATCTGGGGGAGGGCGAACTGCGCCTGGCCACGGATGACTTCATGCTGCATTTGTACCCGATCTTCACGCATCCCTGGCAATACCGAAAGGCTAACGCCCGGCTGACCTGGAAGCTGGATGAGCAGGGTTTCACCCTGATTGCCCCCTACATTCAGGTGTTGGGCGACGAAGGAAAAATCGCCAGCGACTTTCTGATCCGCCTGCATTTCGATCACACCCAGGAAGATTACATGGACCTGCGGGTCGGTATGGTCGAGGGCGACGGTCGTTACACCGCCAAGTACCTGCCTGCCGTGCTCAGCCCTGCGCTGGACGGATGGCTGCGCACCGCGATCCTGGGGGGCGCGGTGGATCAGGGGTTCTTCCAGTATCAAGGCTCGCTCAGAAGCGACGCAACGGACGCCGCGCGCAGCATCAGTCTGTTTTTCAAGGTGCACGACGCTTCGCTGGCCTTCCAGCCTGGCTGGCCGCAGCTCAATGGCGTGGACGGGGATGTATTCGTCGAGGACAGCGGCGTCCGCATCAAAGCGAGCAAGGGCAAGCTTCTGGATACCCAGGTCAGCAATGTTCTGGTCAATATTCCGCATGTGGCTAACGGGCAAGTCAGTCACTTGCTGGTCGACGGTGATTTCGTCGGTGGTTTGGGTGATGGCCTGAAGATTCTTCAGGAGGCTCCCATCGGCACGGCCGATATGTTCGCGGGCTGGCAAGGCGACGGTTCGTTGCAGGGCAAGCTGAAGCTGGACATACCCTTGGCCAAAGGCGAAGGGCAGAAAATTGCAGTGGACTTCAACACCGACGCTGCACGCTTGAAACTGAGCGAGCCGCCGCTGGAGTTGACGCAGCTCAAGGGGGCATTCCGTTTCGACAACGCCAAGGGCTTGAGCGGCAGCGGCATACGCGCCCAAGCGTTCGAACGGCCGATTACCGCACAGATTTATGCGGAAGGAAGGCCGGGGGCGATCACAACCCGGATCGTCGCCAATGGCCAGGTCGCGCTGAAGAAACTCACCGATTGGCTAGGCGAGACTCAGCCGTTGCCAGTGTTCGGTGATCTGCCGTATCAGGTGCAGGTCACCCTTGACGGGGCTGACAGTCAGCTGCGGGTCAACTCTAACCTCAAAGGGTTGGCCGTCGATCTGCCTGCGCCCTTTGGCAAGGCGGCGGGTGACGTGCGCGAGAGTGAGTTTCGCATGACCTTGCGTGGGTCTGACCGGCGTTACTGGGCCACTTACGACGCCTTGGCTAATCTGGCATTCGTGGCGCCAGGCGGCAATATCGCAGAAGGCCGGGGCGAGCTGTTTCTCGGCACGGACGCTGCGGTCCTGCCTGACCCTAAAGGTTTAAGAGTACGCGGGGCACTCTCCGAGCTGGACATCGCGCCATGGAAAACCATGGTCGAGCGCTATGCCGGCAATGATCCTGGCGGCAGCGCCAAGCAGTTACTGCGCAGCGCGAACCTGCAGATCGGAAAATTGAGTGCGCTGGGCGCCACGCTCGATCAGGTCGATGTGCAACTCAATCGAAAAGACGCCTCCTGGTCTTTGGCGGTCGACAGCGCCTTGCTCAAGGGCACGGCCAACCTGCCCGACGCAAAAACAGCCCCCATTGGTATCGACCTTCTCTACGTGCGTTTGCCTGCGCCTGATCCCAGTGCCGCGGTGGTAGAGAATGGCAAGGACCCACTGGTCGATGTCGATCCACGGCAAATTCCGGCGATGGATATCAAGGTCTCTCAGCTGTTCCAGGGCGATCAGTTGGTCGGAGCGTGGGCGCTCAAAGCCAGGCCAACCGCTACGGGTGTCCGGCTTTCCGATTTGAATCTGGGTCTCAAGGGGATGTTGTTACAGGGCGACGGTGGCTGGGAAGGCGCGCCGGGATCGACCAGCAGTTGGTACAAGGGCCGTGTCGGCGGCAAGAACCTTGCGGATGTATTGAAGGCCTGGGGGTTTGCACCGACCGTGACCAGCGATACGTTCGAGCTGAACGCCGACGGCCGTTGGCCCGGTTCGCCGGCCTGGATAGGGGTCAAGCGTTACTCGGGCAGCCTGGATGCGACGCTTCGTTCCGGTCAGTTCGTTGAAGTGGAAGGGGGCGCACAAGCGCTGAGGGTGTTCGGTCTGCTCAACTTCAACTCCATCGGCCGTCGTTTGCGCCTGGATTTCTCGGACTTGCTCGGCAAGGGCCTGAGTTACGACCGGGTCAAAGGGCTGTTGGTCTCCAGCGACGGGGTGTATGTGACCCGAAACCCGATCACCCTGACCGGGCCGTCGAGCAATCTTGAGCTCGAGGGCACGCTGGACATGGTCAACGACCGGGTCGATGCCAAGCTTCTGGTGACATTGCCGGTGACCAATAACTTGCCGATCGCGGCGTTACTCATTGGCGCACCGGCCATTGGTGGTGCCTTGTTCCTGGTCGACAAACTGCTGGGTGACCGCGTGGCGCGATTCGCCAGCGTGCAATACCGCGTTGAAGGCCCATGGAAAGAACCCAAGATCACCTTCGACAAACCCTTTGAAAAACCTCAATAGCGCGCCATGGAGTACAGTGGTGGCATGTCTTGTCCGGAGCGCGCCATGTCTTTTGCTGTAGTTCAAATGGTCAGCCAGAGCGATGTCCTGGCCAATCTGGCTCAGGCTCGCCGCTTGCTTGAACAGGCTGCCGAGTCCGGCGCGCGCCTTGCGGTGCTCCCGGAAAACTTTGCTGCCATGGGCCGTCGCGACGTTGCCGATATCGGTCGCGCCGAGGCTCAAGGCCAGGGTCCGATCCTGCCATGGTTGAAACTGACCGCTCGCGACCTCAAATTATGGATAGTGGCTGGCACGTTACCGCTACCACCGGCTGATCGGCCGCAGGGCAAAGTCACCGCGTGTTCATTGCTGATCGATGAGCACGGCGAGCAAGTGGCGCGCTATGACAAGCTGCATTTGTTCGATGTGGACGTGGCCGACAACCGGGGTCGTTATCGGGAATCGGATGATTACGCCTACGGTGACAACGTTGTGGTTGCCGATACGCCGGTGGGGCGTCTGGGTTTGAGCGTGTGTTACGACCTGCGTTTCCCTGAGTTGTATAGCGCGCTACGCGAAGCGGGCGCGCAATTGATCACTGCACCGTCGGCCTTCACTGCCGTCACCGGCGCCGCGCATTGGGACATTCTAATTCGGGCGCGTGCGATAGAGACCCAGTGCTATGTGCTGGCGGCGGCGCAAGGGGGTATGCACCCCGGCCCAAGGGAAACCTACGGGCATGCCGCGATCATCGATCCTTGGGGGCGCGTGCTGGCTGAGCAGGCCCAGGGCGAAGCGGTGCTGCTGGCCGAACGTGATAGCGATGAACAGGCGTCCATACGGGCGCGGATGCCGGTGTCTGATCACCGGCGATTTTTTTCGCGGGACGCATTGCGGCCTGCGCACACCTCGGAGTGAATATGAGCGACTTGTCCTCTGTCAGCGAACACCTTTTAGCGCCTGGCGGCCTGAGCCTCGACAGCTTGCAGTCGGTGCTGGGCGAGCTGGCTGGCCCCGGGATCGACGCGGCTGACCTGTATTTTCAAGGGCAGATTTCCGAGTCCTGGTCGTTGGAAGACGGCATCGTCAAGGAAGGCAGTTTCAACCTCGATCAGGGCGTCGGTGTACGGGCGCAATCGGGTGAGAAAACCGGATTTGCCTACAGCAATGCGATTACCCCTGAGGCATTGAGCCTTGCCGCACGCGCTGCCCGTTCGATTTCCCGCGCCGGGCAGGAAGGCCGGGTGCAAGCATTTACCACGCAGGATGTGGCCCAGTTGTATGCGCCGGACAACCCGCTGGACGTGATGACGCGCGCGGAAAAGGTCGAGCTGCTCAAGCGCGTCGACGTTGCCACGCGAGCATTGGATGCACGTATTCAGCAGGTCACGGTCAGCATGGCCGGGGTGTGGGAGCGGATTCTGATCGCGTCCACCGATGGCAGCCTGGCGGCGGATGTGCGTCCGCTGGTACGTTTTAATGTCAGCGTCATCGTCGAGCAGAATGGCCGACGCGAACGAGGCGGGCATGGCGGTGGCGGGCGCACCGATTACCGGTATTTCCTCACGGAGGACCGTGCCATGGGCTATGCCCGTGAAGCGTTACGTCAGGCGTTGGTGAATCTTGAAGCAATCCCTGCACCTGCTGGCACGTTGCCAGTGGTGCTTGGTTCCGGCTGGTCCGGCGTACTGTTGCACGAAGCGGTCGGCCATGGCCTTGAAGGCGATTTCAACCGCAAAGGCAGCTCGGCATATAGCGGGCGAATGGGTGAAATGGTGGCGTCCAAGCTGTGCACGATTGTCGATGACGGCACGTTGGCCGGTCGTCGAGGTTCGTTGACGGTGGACGATGAAGGCACGCCGACCCACTGCACCACGCTGATCGAAAACGGCGTGCTCAAGGGTTACATGCAGGACAAGCTCAACGCTCGATTGATGGGTGTGGCGCGTACCGGTAACGGTCGTCGCGAGTCCTATGCGCACCTGCCGATGCCCCGCATGACCAACACTTACATGCTGGCTGGGCAAAGCGACCCTGAGGAAATCATCGCGTCGGTGAAGAGGGGTATCTACTGCGCCAACCTCGGCGGCGGTCAGGTGGATATCACCAGCGGCAAATTCGTGTTTTCGACCAGTGAGGCCTATTTGATCGAAGACGGCAAAATCACTGCGCCGGTCAAAGGGGCGACCTTGATCGGTAACGGGCCTGAGGCCATGAGTCGGGTGTCGATGGTCGGTAACGACCTGGCGCTGGACAGCGGCGTGGGCACCTGCGGCAAGGACGGTCAGTCAGTGCCAGTAGGCGTCGGTCAGCCGACCTTGAAGATCGATGCGATCACGGTAGGCGGTACGGGTTCCTGAAAGACTGCACCGAATGAATCGCAGGGTGCGACTCATTCGGTACTTGAACACTAGCGCAGGCCGCGCTTCATGTCGTCCAGGTCGCGGATGTACTTGAACAGTTTGCGGCTGGCAGCAGGTGGCTTGCTTTGGGCAAGTTCGTGCTGGGCCTGGCGTATAAGCGAACGCAGTTGCTGACGATCCGCTTCCGGATAGTCGCCGACAAACTTCTCGAGTACGTCGTCGGTGCCTGTGATCAAGCGATCACGCCAGCGTTCCAGACCGTGAAAACGTTCGTTGTATTGGCGAGTGGAGGCATCAAGTTGATCAAGCAACACCAAAATGGCGTCCAGGTCTTGATCGCGCATCAGCTTGCCGATGAACAGGATATGCCGTTTACGCGCAATGTTTGCGGTGTGCTTGGGCGCTTCGGCCAAGGCCCGGCGCAACGCGTCGGTCAAGGGCAGTTTCGCCAGCAAGTCAGGCTTGAGTGTTGTCAGGCGCTCGCCAAGGTCAACCAGAGCATGAAGCTCGCGTTTGACCTGAGTTTTGCTTTTACCCTCATCGAGGGAGTCGTCGTAAGAATCAACCATGGGGGCAGTCCGCTAATAAACGCCGCCATGATAACCAGTCAGGGGCCACTTGTCCGGCCCGGTCGGTATTCGGCCTGTACCGAAAGCAGAATTTGATGGAGAAAGTCATGAGTACAGCTCAAAGCGTAGGCCCGCAAGCCTTGCCTGCACTGCAAGAACAGGTTGAGCAAATCATCGCCGAAGCCAAGCGTCAGGGCGCAAGCGCCTGTGAAGTGGCGGTATCCCTGGAGCAGGGCTTGTCGACCACGGTTCGCCAGCGTGAAGTGGAAACCGTCGAGTTCAACCGCGACCAGGGCTTTGGTATCACCCTGTATGTCGGTCAGCGCAAAGGCTCCGCCAGTACCTCCGCCAGCGGCGCTGACGCCATTCGCGAAACCGTAGCGGCTGCGTTGGCGATTGCCAAACACACCTCCGAAGATGAATGCTCCGGTCTCGCCGACGCTGCGCTGATGGCTAAAGAACAGCCAGACTTCGATCTGTTCCACGCGTGGGATATCACCCCGGAACAAGCCATTGAGCGTGCCTTGATCTGTGAAGCGGCGGCGTTCGATGCCGACAGCCGGATCAAGAATGCCGACGGCACCACGCTCAACACCCATCAAGGGTGTCGCGTGTATGGCAACAGCCACGGTTTTATTGGCGGCTCTGCCTCGACACGCCACAGCTTGAGCTGCGTGATGATCGCCGAGGGCGAAGGGCAGATGCAGCGCGACTACTGGTACGACGTGAGTCGCCAGGGCGAGTTGTTGGCGGACGCGCAAAGCATTGGCCGTCGTGCGGCACAGCGCGCGGCCAGCCGCTTGGGCGCGCGTCCGGTACCGACGTGTGAAGTTCCGGTGTTGTTCGCTGCGGAATTGGCGGGCAGTTTGTTCGGTCATCTTCTGTCCGCCATTTCCGGCGGCAATCTGTATCGTAAATCATCCTTTCTGGAAGGAGCGATGGGGCAGCGCCTGTTCCCTGAATGGCTGACCCTCGACGAACGGCCGCACCTGATGCGTGCCATGGGCAGCTCGGCGTTCGACGGTGATGGCCTGGCAACCTATGCCAAACCCTTCGTGGAGAACGGCGATTTGGTGTCCTACGTTCTGGGCACTTACTCAGGCCGCAAGCTGGGTCTGCCGAGCACAGCCAACTCAGGCGGCGTGCATAACCTGTTCGTCACCCACGGTGTGGAAGATCAGACAGCGCTGCTGCGTCGCATGGGCCGCGGCTTGCTGGTCACTGAGTTGATGGGCAGTGGTTTGAATATGGTCACCGGCGACTACTCTCGTGGCGCGGCAGGCTTTTGGGTCGAGAACGGCGAAATCCAGTTCCCGGTTCAGGAAGTCACCATTGCCGGCAACCTGCGTGACATGTTCAAACAGATCGTCGCGGTCGGCAGCGATCTCGAACTGCGCAGCAATATCCGCACAGGCTCTGTGCTGATCGAACGCATGACGGTTGCGGGTAGCTGATCCAGGAAACAAGAGCCTCATGCTTCCCGCATGAGGCTCTCCGTCTCGGCGGACAAAAAATCATACATATATTCCATTGAGGTTATACTCGATTGTCGGCATATTTCGCCCATGGATTGGGAAATTGAGTACACCGATGAGTTCGAGGGCTGGTGGGAAGATCTGAGCGAAGGCGAGCAGGTGTCGTTATCCGCGAGCGTTAAACTGTTGGAGCGGTTTGGGCCAGGGCTGCGTTTTCCGCACTGTAGCGGTATCAAGGGCTCTCGGCATGGCAACCTCCGTGAGTTGAGGGTGCAGCACGCTGGCCGTCCGTATAGGGTGCTGTATGCGTTTGATCCGCGCCGCTGCGTTCTGCTGTTGCTTGGCGGCGACAAGACCGGGCAAAACCGCTGGTACGAAGAGCACGTCCCATTGGCGGATCGCTTATATGACGAGCACTTGGAAACATTGCTCAAAGAGGGCCTGGATAATGGCTAAGAAATTCTCTGAACTCGAAGCGCGTATGGCACCTGAATCTCGTGCATGCGCGGAGACGCTTTATCAACAACACCTGAAGGAAATGCCCCTGAACGAGTTACGCCAGGCCAAGGCATTAAGCCAGGCAACACTGGCCGAAACGTTGCACGTCAATCAGGCGGCTATTTCAAAGATGGAGCGGCGCACGGATATGTACATTAGTACCCTGCGAAACTACATTCGCGCCATGGGAGGGGAGCTGGAAATTATCGCTACCTTCCCCGATGGCCAAGTGAGGATCGAAAACTTCGCTAATTGAACGAATCGACGATCTATCCTTCTTGTCTGGCGAGCATTTATTCGCCTTCATCAAACCGGTTGTTGATCAGCTCGATCAAGCCTTCGAGTGCTGCCTGATCGTCTTCACCTTCTGTGTGCAGGTGGATGTCGGTGCCTTTGCCTGCAGCCAGCATCATTACGGCCATGATGCTTTTGCCGTCGACCATGCTGTCGGGTGCGCGACCTACTCTGATCTGGCAGGGGAATCTTCCGGCGACGCCGACGAATTTAGCGGCGGCGCGCGCGTGCAAGCCAAGCTTGTTGATGATGGTGATTTGACGAACGGGCATCGCGATGAAGGTCCTTTCAGCTGAGGTCGCGGTGGCGGACCTGAACGTTCTTGAGAGATTGTTGCAAGACCTGACCCAGGCGCTCGGTCAGGTAGACGGATCGGTGGTGTCCGCCGGTGCAGCCAATGGCAATAGTCACGTAGGCACGGTTGCTGGCCGCAAAGCGCGGCAACCATTTGTTCAAGTAGGCGTAGATGTCCTGGAACATTTCTTCGACATCCGGCTGTGCCGCCAAATAATCGGCCACGGGCTGGTCGAGCCCGGACAGTTCGCGCAGCTCTGGCTTCCAGTAGGGGTTGGGCAGGCAGCGCACATCGAATACCAAGTCAGCATCTACTGGCATGCCACGCTTGAAACCAAACGATTCAACCAGAAACGCAGTGCCCGGCTCCGGCTTGTTCAGCAGGCGCAGTTTAAGCATGTCACGTAGCTGATAGAGGTTCAGGTGCGTGGTGTTGATTTTCAGGTCGGCCAGATCGATGATCGGTCCAAGCAGGTTGCTCTCGTCACGTATCGCTTCGGCAAGCGAGCGGTTGGCGCTGCTCAGGGGGTGGCGACGACGGGTTTCAGAGAAGCGTTTGAGCAGGGTTTCTTCATCGGCGTCGAGGTACAGCACATCGCACTGGATGTGGCGGCTGCGGACCTCTTCCAGCAATTCGGGAAAGCGCGACAGATGGCTCGGCAGGTTGCGCGCGTCGATGGAGACTGCGACCAGCGGCTGAGCCAGCTCAGTATGAATCAGGGCACGTTCGGCCAGCTCCGGGAGCAGGCCCGCAGGCAGGTTGTCGATGCAATAGAAGCCGTTGTCTTCCAGTACATCCAGTGCGGTGCTCTTGCCGGAGCCGGATCGGCCGCTGACGATGATCATGCGCATCATCAGTGGCCGTTCTGCACGTCCAGTACCACCTGATAAAGCGCTTCATCGCTTTGGGCACTGCGTAGGCGGTCACGCACATCGGCGCGGTCAAGCATGCTGGCGATCTGGCGCAGCAGCTCCAGGTGTTCATCGGTGGCAGCTTCCGGGACCAGAAGCACAAAAAGCAGGTCCACAGGCCTGCCGTCGATGGCGTCAAAGTCTACGGGGGTGTCGAGGTGTAAAAGGGCGCTGATGGGCATCGGACAGCCCGTCAGCCGGCAATGCGGAATAGCGATGCCATTACCGAAGCCGGTCGAGCCGAGTTTTTCGCGGGCGATAAGACTCGTGAGTACCAAATCCGAATCGAGCTCCGTTTCACGGCCGATCAGCTTGGCAATTTGCTCAAGAACATTTTTTTTACTGCTGCTCGGCACGTTCACGAGTGAACGGCCGGCAGTCAGGATATTTTCAAGTCGGATCATGGGTTGTGGGTGTTAGCGAGCTGTCGCACCCTTTAGGATGTTCTGCTGCTTTTCCTTATGCTTGAGCAATTGTCGGTCCAGCTTGTCAGTGAGTAGGTCGATTGCCGCATACATGTCGTCATGTTCTGCGTTAGCGACCACCTCTCCACCGTGGATGTGCAGCGTGGCTTCGATTTTCTGTTTCAGTTTCTCGACCGCCATCGTGACCTGCACATTGGTAATCTTGTCAAAGTGCCCTTCGAGCTTCTTGAGTTTGAGCTCGATGTATTCGCGCAGGGGCTTGGTCACTTCCAATTGGTGTCCACTGATGTTGACTTGCATACAGCGTCTCCTTCGTTGCCAGTACATAAAGAGGCAGGCCTGAATGCCTACCACTGGAACGCTACGGCGTACGGCCACCCTTACATCAATCGCTTGCGTTCGCTTGACGGTGCTATCCCAAGTGATTCGCGGTATTTAGCGACAGTGCGTCGGGCTACCTGAATGCCTTGTGCCTCCAGTAAACCAGCGATCTTGCTGTCACTCAACGGCTTTTTCTGATTTTCCGCGGCAACCAGTTTTTTGATGATCGCGCGGATGGCTGTGGACGAACACTCTCCGCCCTCCGAGGTGCTTACGTGACTGGAAAAGAAATATTTCAGTTCGTAAATACCGCGCGGGGTATGCATGAATTTTTGCGTGGTTACCCGTGAAATCGTTGATTCGTGCATGCCTACCGCTTCGGCGATGTCATGCAGAACCAAGGGTTTCATGGCTTCGTCGCCGTACTCAAGGAAGCCGCGCTGGTGCTCAACGATCTGTGTGGCCACTTTCATCAGCGTTTCGTTGCGGCTCTGCAGGCTCTTGATGAACCAGCGGGCCTCCTGCAACTGATTGCGCATGAAGGTGTTGTCAGCGCTGGTGTCGGCCCTGCGGACAAACCCTGCGTATTGCGGGTTGACCCGCAGGCGGGGCACGGACTCTTGATTGAGCTCTACCAGCCAGCGTTCATTGTCTTTGCGCACGATCACGTCGGGCACGACGTATTCGGCCTCACTGGACTCGATTTGCGAGCCGGGGCGCGGGTTAAGGCTTTGCACCAGTTCAATGACCTGGCGCAGCTCGTCTTCCTTGAGCTTCATGCGCCGCATCAACTGAGCGTAGTCGCGGCTGCCAAGCAGGTCGATGTAGTCTCCGACCAAGCGTTGTGCTTCGGCCAGCCAGCGCGTTTTCGCGGGGAGCTGACGCAATTGCAGCGACAGGCATTCGCTCAGGTTACGAGCGCCGATACCTGCGGGTTCGAATTGCTGGATACGGTGCAGTACCGCTTCGATTTCATCCAGCTCGACATCCATTTCCGGATCGAAGGCATCGAGGATTTCCTCAAGCGACTCGTCCAGGTAGCCCTGATTGTTGATGCAGTCGATCAGCGTGACAGCGATCAATCGATCAGTATCGGACATGGGTGCCAGATTCAATTGCCACAGCAGATGGCTTTGCAGGCTCTCGCCGGCCGATGTGCGAGTGGTGAAGTCCCATTCGTCATCATCGTTGTTGCTGCTGGGCAGGCTGCTGGCGCTGGTCTGATATACGTCATCCCAAGCGGTATCAACGGGCAGTTCGCTGGGGATGCGGTCGTTCCAGTCGCCTTCTTCCAGGTTGTCCACCGTCGGGGCGGGCTCCTGGTAGGTGGGTTCCTGTACGTCAGGATTGGGTTTCTCTATGTTGTCGGCCAGCGGATCGGCATTGTCGAAGTCGTCGCCTTCTTCCTGGCGTTCCAGCATAGGGTTCGACTCCAACGCTTCCTGGATTTCCTGTTGAAGGTCCAGGGTCGACAATTGGAGGAGGCGGATGGCCTGTTGCAGCTGCGGTGTCATCGTCAGCTGCTGGCCCATTCTCAGGACTAGCGATGGTTTCATGGCAGGGGCTTAACACCTTATTCGCCGGCGCACATGCGCCATCCACTACAGGGCGCCGAAGCGCCAGCTTAAGCAAATTATATGCCTGAAACCTAAGTGTTTGCCTAGGGTGTGATGACAATTAATGTTCTTGTCAGCACTGCACCCTAGCGTCCGTCGCCGATGAAGAGCGAAACACCGCAGAACTTACAGGCGGAATTCATGGCCGAGGTAAACCTCTTTAACCAGTTGGTTAGCCAGAATGGTTTCTGAATCACCCTCAGCGATCAGTTGCCCGTCGTTGACGATGTAAGCTGTTTCACAAATATCCAGGGTGTCACGTACGTTGTGATCGGTGATCAGTACGCCGATGCCCTTGGCTTTCAAGTGATAAATGATTTGTTTGATGTCGCCGACGGAAATGGGGTCGACACCGGCAAACGGTTCATCAAGCAGGATGAATTTTGGCGAAGTCGCCAAGGCGCGAGCGATTTCCACACGGCGGCGTTCACCACCGGACAGGCTCATGCCCAGGTTGTCGCGTATGTGGCTGATGTGGAACTCCTGCAGCAGGCTTTCCAGCTCCTTGCGACGTGCCGTGCGGTCGAGTTCCTTGCGGGTCTCGAGGATCGCCATGATGTTATCGGCAACCGACAGCTTGCGGAAAATCGAGGCTTCCTGCGGCAGGTAGCCGATCCCGGCGCGCGCGCGACCGTGCATGGGTTGGTGACTGACGTCTTGATCGTCGATCAAGACGCGACCCTGGTCGGCCTGGACCAACCCTACGATCATGTAGAAACAGGTGGTTTTGCCCGCGCCGTTAGGGCCCAGCAGTCCCACGATTTGCCCGCTCTCGATCGACAGGCTGACATCGCGCACAACCTGACGACCTTTATAGCTTTTAGCCAGATGCTGGGCTTTAAGCGTCGCCATTACGGAGCCTTCTGCGGTGCAGGTTTGTTTTTCGGCTGGATGACCATGTCGATTCGCGGACGTGGTGCCGTCACCTTGGCGCCGTTGGCGCGGCCGGCATTGACGATCTGTTTCACCGTGTCATAGACGATTTTCTCGCCTTCGGACGTATTGCCGTCGTTGATGACCTTGGCCTTGTCGATCAGGATGATCCGGTCGAGGGCGGCGAAGTACTGGATGGTCACGCCGTACGCTTGAACGATAGGCTTGTCGACGGCAGGTTTCTGTTCGTAGTAAGCAAGATTGCCGACGGCGGTGAATACGTCGACTTCACCGGTTGGTGTCCGGGTGATGGTCACGGTGTTGCCGGTGATCTTCATCGAGCCTTGGGTGATGATGACATTGCCTTTGTAGGTGGCAATGCCCTGCTTGTCATCGAGTTGCGCATCGTCAGACTGAATATGAATAGGCTGATCGCGGTCCGTCGGCAGAGCCCAGGCGCTCACGCTTCCCAGTGCTGCGCCCAAACCGAGCAAAAAAGGGAGGGTTTTAACGAGCCTCATACTGTCCTCTTACGTTGGACAGCAGGTGCATCCTGCCGTCGTTCAAATACGCTTTCATACCCGTGCCAGTGGATACACCGCCGAAACCATCGATTCTAACGGCTTGCTCGGTCTGCGCATATTGCTTCTGTGGGAATACAGTCATTCGACTGCTGGTAATAATCGTTGTCCGGTTTTTTTCGTCAGTGCGTGCGATACGTACCGAATCGATGAGCTCGACCTCCGTGCCGCCGGGCGAGACTTCTCCCTTCTTGCTCTGGACATGCCAGGGGAAGAGGGCGCCGCGATACAGTTGCAGGTCCGGATTGGTCAGCAGGGTGATGTCGGAAATCTGCACATGCTCGACCTTGTCGGCGGTCATGTCGTATTGAAGCTTGCCGTCCGGGAGGAACTGCACACTGTGAGCATTCATCGCATAAAAATCGATGGTGGCCGCGTCAACAGGTGCAGCCCGCTGCTCCAGAAAGGTTTCAGGGCTGATGTTCCAGTAGCCCGCCGCCGCCAGCATCAGCGCAAGCACACCCAGAATCAAAAACCGGCGAATCTTTTTACTCAGCATAAATGACTTCTATAAGTAGGCGGCATGGGCCGCTTCAAGGCTGCCTTGAGCGCTAAGGATCAACTCGCAAAACTCGCGAGCCGCGCCTTCGCCGCCGCGAGCCTGAGTAATACCGTGGGCATGTTGCCGGACAAAGCTGGCCGCATTGGCGACCGCCATGCCAAGGCCGACGCGCCGAATGACGGGCAAGTCTGGCAGGTCGTCACCCAGGTAAGCGACCTGTTCATAGCTTAGATTGAGTTGGGCAAGTAGTTCGTCAAGAACGACCAGTTTATCTTCGCGGCCTTGATACAGGTGCTGGATGCCCAGATTCTGCGCGCGGCGCTCGACCACCGGTGTGCGGCGCCCGCTGATGATAGCGGTGTGCACGCCCGAGGCGATCAGCATTTTGATGCCTTGACCGTCGAGCGTATTAAACGTTTTGAACTCACTGCCGTCTTCGAGAAAGTACAGGCGGCCGTCCGTTAGCACGCCATCGACGTCGAAAATGGCCAGTTTGATGTTCTTGCCGCGTTGCAGCAGGTCCTGCATCGTCACTTCGCTCATTACATAACCCCCGCGCGCAGCAGGTCTTGCAGGTTGAAGGCGCCAATAGGGTGGTCGTTCTTGTCGACCACGATCAAGGCTCCAATTTTGTGGTCCTCCATGATTTTCAACGCCTCGGCTGCAAGCATCTCGGGGCGAGCGGTCTTGCCATGGAGTGTCATCACTTCGTCTATGGTCGCTTTGCGAATATCGATGCTGCGGTCCAGGGTCCTGCGCAAATCGCCGTCGGTAAATATCCCGGCGAGGCGGCCATCGGCCTCCACAACGGCGGTCATGCCCAAGCCCTTGTGGGTCATTTCCATCAGTGCATCACGCAGCAGCGTGCCGCGCTGAACCTTCGGCAAGTCTTCCCCGATATGCATGACGTGCTCGACTTTGAGCAGTAACCGTCTGCCAAGCGCGCCGCCTGGATGGGAGAAGGCAAAGTCTTCTGCCGTAAATCCGCGCGCTTCGAGCAGGGCGACTGCCAGTGCATCACCCATCACCAGTGCGGCGGTGGTCGAGGACGTCGGGGCCAGGTTCAGCGGGCAGGCCTCTTGCGTGACGTAGACGTTGAGATTGATTTCCGCGGCCTTGGCCAGCGGCGAATCAGGGTTGCCGGTCAGGCTGATCATCTTGATGCCCAAGCGTTTGATCAGTGGCAGCAAGGTGACGATTTCGGCGGTCGAACCCGAGTTGGAGATCGCCAGAATGATGTCGTCGCGGGTGATCATGCCCATGTCACCGTGGCTTGCTTCAGCCGGGTGGACGAAGAATGCGGTGGTGCCCGTGCTTGCCAAGGTGGCGGCAATCTTGTTGCCGATGTGCCCGGACTTGCCCATGCCGACCACTACAACACGGCCTGTACCGGCCAGAATCATCTCGCAAGCGCGCACGAAATCCGCGTCGATATGGGCCAGCAAGCCTTCTACGGCTTCTATTTCGAGGCGGATGGTGCGTTGTGCTGTTTGAATCAGGTCGCTGGATTGGCTCATGTCAAAAATCGGTCAGCCTGATGAAAAGGCGGCGATTATAGCGGTAATGGCTCAATCCCTCACGCTTGATCGTCCGACTTTGTCGTGCGCCCAAAAATCAGGTCAGGTACACGTGGACTGATTGTGTCCTTTGTAGGACGTTTCGCAATTGTTCGAATTATCTGTCTCGCACCTTAACGAAAGAGGCTTCTACCGTGGGCCGCGCGCGCGGGCGGTGGTATAGTTCGCCGCCGGTTCTGCCCCCCGGACAGCCACAGCGCGTGTCTTGCGGCACGGACCTGGCGTCAGAGTGTGAGGCTGCATCGCAAGGAGTTTAGATGAGTGCCGATAACGCCTACGCGGTCGAGCTGAAGGGTGTCACCTTCATGCGCGGGACGCGCAGCATTTTCAATAATGTTGATATTCGTATTCCGCGGGGCAAGGTCACCGGCATCATGGGACCTTCCGGCTGTGGCAAGACGACCTTGCTGCGTTTGATGGGCGCGCAGTTGCGTCCCAGCAAAGGCGAGGTCTGGGTCAACGGCCAGAATCTGCCGGAATTGTCGCGCAGCGACCTGTTCGACGCACGCAAGCAAATGGGCGTGCTGTTTCAGAGTGGCGCCTTGTTCACGGATCTCGATGTGTTCGAGAACGTGGCCTTTCCGCTTCGCGTGCACACCGAGTTGCCGGAAGAAATGATCCGCGACATCGTCCTGCTCAAATTGCAGGCGGTTGGACTGCGCGGCGCCATCGAGCTGACGCCCGACGAGTTGTCTGGCGGCATGAAGCGTCGTGTGGCACTGGCTCGGGCGATTGCCCTTGATCCGCAGATCCTTATGTACGACGAACCCTTCGTGGGCCAGGACCCGATTGCCATGGGGGTGCTGGTGCGCTTGATTCGGTTGCTCAACGATGCGTTGGGGATCACCAGCATTGTGGTGTCCCACGATCTTGCCGAAACAGCGAGTATCGCTGACTACCTCTATGTAGTCGGCGACGGCCAGGTATTGGGGCAGGGGACCCCCGAGGAGTTGATGAACTCGGACAACCCTCGTATTCATCAATTCATGACTGGTGACCCTGACGGCCCTGTGCCGTTTCACTATCCGGCACCGGATTATCGCGAAGAACTTTTGGGGAAGCGCTGATGCGCAGAAAGTCACTACTGGAGCGGATTCGTCTGTTCGGGCACGCTGCGATCGATAGCATTACGGTGCTGGGGCGCTCCGGCATATTTCTGGTTCATGTGTTGTTCGGCCGCGGCGGCATTGGCGGCAGTTTTCAACTGCTGGTCAGGCAACTGCATTCAATCGGCGTCATGTCCCTGCTGATTATTGTGGTTTCGGGGGGCTTCATCGGCATGGTGTTGGCGCTCCAGGGCTTCAACATCCTGACTAAATATGGCTCGGAGCAGGCTGTCGGGCAGATGGTTGCGTTGACCCTGTTGCGTGAGTTGGGGCCTGTGGTTGCGGCTCTGCTGTTCGCCGGGCGCGCGGGTTCCGCGTTGACCGCTGAAATTGGCAACATGAAATCCACTGAGCAATTGTCCAGCCTGGAAATGATTGGCGTCGATCCGCTCAAGTACATCGTTGCGCCGCGTCTGTGGGCTGGATTCATCTCTCTGCCGTTGTTGGCGATGATCTTCAGTGTGGTCGGGATCTGGTGCGGCTCCTGGGTTGCGATCGACTGGCTGGGCGTTTACGAAGGCTCATTCTGGTCAAACATGCAAAACAGCGTGTCCTTCACGGATGATGTGCTCAATGGCGTTATTAAAAGCGTAATCTTTGCTTTTGTTGTTACCTGGATTGCCGTGTTTCAGGGTTACGACTGCGAGCCCACTTCGGAAGGGATCAGTCGTGCCACCACTAAAACAGTGGTGTATGCCTCGTTGGCCATCTTAGGCCTGGACTTTATTCTGACTGCCCTGATGTTTGGAGACTTTTGATGCAAAACCGCACCCTGGAAACCGGTGTCGGCCTATTCCTGCTGGCCGGGATCTTGGCTTTGCTGTTGCTGGCCTTGCGGGTCAGTGGTTTGAGCGTAAGCGCGACCAGCGACAGCTATAAACTTTATGCGTACTTCGACAATATTGCCGGTTTGACTGTCAGAGCCAAGGTGACCTTGGCGGGCGTGACAATCGGTAAGGTCACGGCTATCGATCTGGATCGCGACAGTTTTACCGGGCGGGTGACAATGGAGGTTGAAAAGCGGGTGAATAACCTGCCATCGGACTCCACGGCTTCCATCCTTACCGCCGGTTTGCTGGGTGAGAAATACATCGGTATCAGCGTGGGCGGGGAAGAGGCGCTGCTCAAAGACGGCAGCACGATTCACGATACCCAGTCTTCGTTGGTGCTGGAGGATCTGATCGGCAAATTCCTGCTCAATACCGTGAGTAAAGACGCCAAATGAGGAGCTTCTCTATGATCTCAATCTTGCGCCGTGGCCTGCTTGTGTTGCTGGCTGCGCTTCCATTGGTCGCGAATGCGGCGGCCGCGCCGTCCGCCCATGATCTGGTGGATCGCACGACCAAGGAATTGTTGAGCGATCTGGCCGCGCATAAAGAGCAATACAAAACCAATCCGAGCGCTTTTTACGATGCCTTGAACCGCATTGTCGGCCCGGTAGTGGATGCCGAGGGCATCTCGAAAAGCATCATGACGGTCAAGTACTCTCGCAAAGCGACACCTGAGCAAATGCTGCGCTTTCAGGATAATTTCAAGCGGAGCCTGATGCAGTTCTATGGCAACGCACTGCTTGAGTACAACAACCAGGGCATTACAGTCGCCGCAGCCAAAGATGAAAACGATACCCGGACCAGCGTCGATATGCAGGTCAAGGGCACCAACGGCACCCTGTATCCTGTGTCCTACACGCTCGAGAAAATCAACGGCGAGTGGAAAGTGCGTAACGTCATTATCAACGGCATCAACATTGGCAAGCTGTTCCGTGATCAGTTCGCTGACGCCATGCAACACAATGGCAATGACCTTGATAAAACCATCAACGGTTGGGCGGGCGAAGTTGCCAAGGCCAAGGGCACCATCGATCAAGCGGCCGAGAAACCTGTCAATGAGTGAGTCAGGTGTTCGTCTTGGCGCGGCAGGTGAGTTGTACCTGAGTGGCGTGCTCGACTTCCGCACCGGGCCGGCTTTGCGCAAGCAAGGCCAGGCCCTGATCAAGGCCTGCACTGCGCCGGCCTTGATTCTGGACTGCTCCGCTGTGGAGAAATCCAGCAGTGTCGGCCTGGCGTTGCTGCTCGCTTTCATGCGCGACGCCGATGCAGCCGGAAAAAGTGTCAGCGTTCAGTCGCTGCCGGACGATATGCGCCAAATCGCCCAAGTGTCCGGCTTGATTGAGTTGCTGGAACCGAATCAGCCGTCATAAAAGAAAGCTTTCCGTCCGAGTGTGTCATTCCGGGGTTCGCAGCGAGGGGGCTTTTTTGTATGATGGCCGACCCGCGCGCGTAGGGCGCCGATCGAGGTTAAGCATGCAGGCCGTAGAAGTTAAAAGCTTCCTTGAAGGAAAGCTGCCGGAAATCCAGGTAGAAGTTGAAGGTGAAGGCTGCAATTTTCAGCTGAATGTGATCAGTGACGAGATGGCGACCCTTAGCCCAGTCAAGCGTCAGCAGCAGATCTATGCCCATTTGAACCCCTGGATCGCTGATGGCAGCATCCATGCGATCACTATGAAATTTTTCAGCCGCGCTGCATGGGCCGAGCGCACCTGAGCCAATTGGCGTCGAGATTCTAATGGATAAACTGATTATTACTGGCGGCGTTCGTCTTGATGGCGAAATCCGCATTTCCGGGGCAAAGAACTCTGCCCTGCCGATTCTTGCTGCAACGTTGCTGGCCGATGGGCCGGTGACGGTGTGCAACCTGCCGCACCTGCACGACATCACCACCATGATCGAGCTGTTCGGGCGCATGGGCATCGAGCCTGTGATCGACGAAAAGCTCAGCGTTGAAATCGACGCACGCACCATCAAGACCCTGATCGCCCCGTACGAATTGGTGAAAACCATGCGTGCTTCGATCCTGGTGCTGGGTCCGATGGTTGCCCGTTTCGGCGAAGCAGAAGTGGCGTTGCCTGGCGGTTGCGCCATCGGTTCACGTCCGGTCGATTTGCACATCCGTGGCCTTGAAGCCATGGGCGCGACCATCGACGTTGAAGGCGGCTACATCAAAGCGAAGGCGCCAGAAGGCGGCCTGCGTGGCGCGAACTTCTTCTTCGATACCGTCAGCGTGACCGGTACCGAAAACATCATGATGGCAGCCAGTCTGGCCAACGGCCGTAGCGTGTTGCAAAACGCTGCCCGTGAACCGGAAGTGGTCGACCTCGCCAACTGCCTGATCGCCATGGGTGCGAACATCACCGGCGCGGGCACTGACACCATCACCATCGATGGCGTTAAGCGTTTGCACGGTGCCACCTATAAAGTGATGCCCGACCGCATCGAGACCGGCACTTACCTGGTAGCGGCGGCGGCCACTGGCGGTCGCGTCAAGCTCAAGGATACCGATCCAACCATTCTGGAAGCTGTGTTGCTCAAGCTCCAGGAAGCAGGCGCTGAAGTCACTACTGGCGCTGACTGGATCGAACTGAACATGCACGGCAAGCGGCCTAAAGCCGTGAACCTGCGCACCGCCCCCTACCCGGCGTTCCCGACCGATATGCAGGCGCAGTTCGTCGCGCTGAACGCTATCGCCGAAGGCACCGGTGCCGTGATTGAAACGGTCTTCGAAAACCGCTTCATGCACGTCTATGAGATGCAGCGCATGGGCGCACAGATCCTGGTTGAAGGTAATACCGCGGTCGTGACCGGTGTTGATTTGCTCAAAGGCGCGCCCGTCATGGCGACCGACCTGCGTGCGTCGGCCAGCTTGGTGATCGCAGCGCTGGTTGCTCAGGGCGACACGTTGATCGATCGCATTTACCACATTGACCGTGGTTATGAATGCATCGAAGAAAAACTGCAGATGCTGGGCGCCAAGATCCGTCGCGTTCCGGGCTAGGGCCTGCGTACTGATCGTTCTGCACTAATGTCCTGGACCTGAATTCGTTCAGCACAGGACACGTGAGGCACACGGATGTGCCCGATTGCTAAGGACCTACGTTTCCCATGTTAACCATCGCACTGTCCAAGGGCCGCATTCTTGACGACACCCTGCCGCTTCTCGCTGAAGCAGGCATTGTGCCGACCGAGAATCCGGACAAAAGCCGCAAGCTGATTATCCCCACGACTCAGGCAGATGTACGCCTGCTGATCGTGCGCGCCACCGATGTGCCAACGTATGTCGAACATGGCGCCGCCGACCTGGGCGTTGCCGGTAAAGATGTGCTGATGGAATACGGCGGTCAGGGCCTGTACGAACCACTGGACCTGCAAATTGCCCAGTGCCGTCTGATGACTGCCGGCGCCATTGGCGCGGTGGAGCCAAAGGGCCGTCTGCGTGTGGCGACCAAGTTCGTCAACGTTGCCAAGCGTTACTACGCCGAGCAAGGCCGTCAGGTCGATATCATCAAGCTCTATGGCTCGATGGAACTCGCTCCCCTGATCGGTTTGGCCGACAAAATCATCGACGTGGTCGACACTGGCAACACGCTGCGTGCCAACGGCCTCGAGCCCCAGGAGCTGATTGCAACTATCAGTTCGCGTCTGGTGGTGAACAAGGCTTCGATGAAGATGCAACATGCGCGCATTCAGGCGCTGATCGATACGCTGCGTAAAGCAGTTGAGTCGCGACACCGCGGCTGATCCACCTGCGCGACGTTAAGTCGCGCCCATCTATCCGTGTCATAGCCAAATTTCTCAGGTGCCCGCGCGGATGGCTTGGTAGCTTAGGGCGATCATGCCCACCCGGCACCTGAGCAAATCGCCAATTATTGAGGCCTCGCTATGACCGCTTCCACTGCAATACGCCGACTTGATGCTGCTGACTCAGACTTTGCACGCCATCTGGATCATCTGCTGAGCTGGGAAAGTGTGTCTGACGACTCAGTCAATGAGCGCGTACTCGACATCATCAAGGCTGTGCGTGAGCGCGGCGACGCTGCATTGGTGGAATTCACTCAGCGTTTCGACGGGCTTGAAGTCGCCTCCATGGCAGAGCTGATCCTGCCCCGAGAGCGTCTGGAACTGGCCCTGACCCGCATCACTGCTGCGCAACGCGAAGCGCTGGAAAAAGCCGCCGACCGCGTGCGCATCTACCACGAAAAGCAAAAACAGGACTCCTGGACCTACACCGAAGCCGACGGCACGGTGCTGGGCCAGAAAGTCACGCCTTTGGACCGTGCGGGCCTGTACGTGCCCGGTGGCAAGGCGTCTTACCCGTCATCGGTATTGATGAATGCGATTCCGGCCAAAGTGGCTGGCGTGGCCGAAGTGGTCATGGTCGTGCCAACGCCTCGTGGCGAAATCAATGAGCTGGTACTCGCGGCGGCTTGCATTGCGGGCGTTGATCGCGTGTTCACCATTGGCGGCGCTCAGGCAGTGGCCGCGCTGGCCTACGGCACCGAAAGCGTACCCAAGGTCGATAAAGTCGTCGGCCCTGGCAACATCTATGTTGCCACCGCCAAGCGTCACGTCTTCGGCCAGGTCGGTATTGACATGATCGCCGGTCCGTCAGAAATTCTGGTGGTGTGCGATGGCCTGACAGATCCGGACTGGATCGCCATGGACCTGTTCTCCCAAGCCGAGCACGACGAAGACGCTCAGGCGATTCTGGTCAGCCCGGATGCCGAGTTCCTCGACAAGGTGGCGGCGAGCATCGCCAGGTTAATGCCGACCATGGAGCGCGCCGAGATCATCAAGACCTCGATCACCAGCCGTGGGGCCCTGATCAAAGTGGCCGACATGCAGCAAGCCATTGAAGTGGCCAACCGTATTGCACCGGAACACCTTGAGTTGTCGGTGGCCGACCCTGAAGCCTGGTTGCCGCAGATTCGCCATGCTGGCGCGATCTTCATGGGGCGTCACACCAGCGAAGCGCTGGGCGATTATTGCGCCGGTCCGAACCACGTGTTGCCGACCTCCGGCACCGCGCGTTTCTCGTCGCCGCTGGGTGTGTATGACTTCCAGAAGCGCTCGTCGATCATTTATTGCTCAGAGCAAGGTGCTTCCGAGTTGGGCAAAACGGCCTCGGTGTTGGCGCGTGGTGAGTCCCTGACCGCCCATGCCCGTAGCGCCGAATACCGGATCGTCGACAATAAAGAGCCCGCAGCTGGCAATGAGGCGAAATAACATGAGCAAATTCTGGAGTCCTTTCGTCAGCGGTCTGGTGCCTTATGTGCCGGGCGAGCAGCCGAAGCTGACCAAGCTGACCAAGCTCAATACCAACGAAAACCCGTATGGGCCATCGCCAAAAGCATTGGCGGCGATGCGCGCCGAGCTCTCCGACGACCTGCGCCTGTACCCGGACCCGAACAGCGACCTGCTTAAGCAGGCGGTTGCCAGGTATTACGGCGTGCAGGGCAATCAAGTGTTTCTCGGCAATGGCTCCGATGAAGTGCTTGCTCACGCCTTCAACGCGTTTTTCAAGCACGATCTACCCCTGCTTTTTCCGGATATCAGCTACAGCTTCTATCCGGTGTATTGCGGTTTATACGGGATTGATTTCACCGCAGTGCCGCTGGACGAGCACTTCCAGATTCGTCTCGAGGATTACGCGCAGCCTAACAGCGGCGTCATTTTCCCCAATCCGAATGCGCCAACCGGTTGCCTGCTGGCGCTGGACGCCATTGAGCAGTTGCTCAAGGCCAATACCGAATCGGTAGTGGTGGTGGACGAGGCATACATCGACTTTGGCGGCGAAACCGCGATCAGTCTGGTGGACCGTTACCCGAATCTGCTGGTCACGCAAACCCTGTCCAAGTCGCGTTCGCTGGCGGGGCTGCGGGTAGGTTTGGCGGTGGGGCATCCGGACCTGATCGAGGCGTTGGAGCGGGTCAAGAACAGCTTCAACTCTTATCCACTGGATCGTCTGGCGATTGTCGGTGCGGCAGCTGCGTTTGAAGACCGTGAGTATTTCGACGCCACCTGCAAGGCAGTTATCGACAGCCGTGACGCGTTGGTCGAGCAGTTGAAGGGCAAGGGTTTCGACGTATTGCCTTCAGCGGCCAACTTCATCTTTGCACGTCACCCGCAGCATGACGCAGCGGGGCTGGCGGCCAAGTTGAGGGAGCAGGGCGTTATCGTTAGGCACTTTAAACAGGAACGCATCGCGCAGTTCCTGCGGATCAGCATTGGCACGCCAGAGCAGAATCAGGCGTTGCTGGACGGCTTGGGCGAGCTCTGATTTATAAGGCTTGCCAGAAAAACCGTGGGCGCGAACTCATTCGTTCCCACGGCCTGCCTGATGTACCGTGTTATTCCTCTGTTGCTGGCTTCGTAAGCGGCGGCGGACGCAAGCCGACCTCAGCGGTCAGCTTGAGATCCTTGCCGTTGCGCATAACCTCAATGTCGACTTTGTCGCTGGGCTTGGTGCGCGCTACCTGATTCATCGAGCGCCGCCCATCGCCGGCAGGTTCGCCGTTAATGCTCAGAATCACGTCGCCCAGTTGCAGGCCGGCTTTTTGCGCCGGACCGTCCTGGAAAATACCGGCTACCACGATGCCGGGGCGGTCTTTCAAGCCGAAAGACTCAGCCAGATCCTGGGTCAGTGGCTGAACTTCAATCCCTAGCCAGCCGCGAATCACCTGGCCGTGCTCAATGATTGCTTTCATTACCTCCAGCGCCAGTTTGGTCGGAATCGCAAAGCCGATGCCTTGCGAGCCACCGGACTTGGAGAAAATTGCCGTGTTGATCCCGGTCAGATTGCCGGTGGCATCCACCAGCGCACCGCCGGAGTTGCCGGGGTTGATCGCCGCATCGGTCTGAATGAAATCTTCGTACGTATTGAGGCCCAGTTGATTGCGCCCGGTGGCACTGATGATGCCCATGGTCACTGTCTGGCCGACCCCGAACGGGTTGCCGATGGCCAGCGCTACGTCGCCGATACGGATGTTGTCGGAGAGGGCGATGGTGATCGCGGGCAGATTCTTCAGGTCGATTTTCAGGACCGCCAGATCGGTCTCAGGGTCGCTGCCAATTACTCGGGCCAATGTTTCACGGCCGTCCTTGAGTGCCACGACGATCTGATCAGCGCCCGCGGTCACGTGGTTGTTGGTCAGCAGGTAGCCTTCCGGGCTCATGATCACGGCTGAACCGAGGCTCGACTCCATGCGCCGCTGTTTGGGCAGGTTGTCGCCGAAAAAGCGTCTGAACTGCGGGTCTTCGAACAGCGGGTGACTTGATTTGTTGACCACTTTGGTCGTGTACAGGTTGGCCACGGCAGGTGCGGCGATGCTGACCGCATCGGCATAGGACACCGGACCCTTCTGCACCGTAGACGACTGCGGCGCCTGTTGCAGGTTCACGTCTTGGCTGGGCAGCCCCACCCATTGCGGGTAGCGCTGAATAACCAGCAGAGCGATGAGCACGCCGGCCAGCAACGGCCAGCCGAAGAAACGCAGTGCCTTGAGCATTGAGCAAAGTCCTGATGATTGCCAAGCGCAGCAGCTTTTTGCCTGAGCTGCGCCATAATGGCGGGCATTATACGAGTACCGAGCAGCGCTGAACTGCATATTTAGGAGTCTTTTATGGCTGTTGCCCTGAGCACCCTGGTCGAGGAAGCGGACCGCTATCTGAATAGCTCGCGGATCCAGGATTATTGCCCCAACGGATTACAAATCGAGGGCCGCCCGCAAGTGATGAGGATCGTCAGCGGTGTCACTGCCAGCCAGGCCTTGCTCGATGCCGCGGTCGAGGCTCAGGCGGATTTGATCCTGGTGCATCACGGCTACTTCTGGAAGGGCGAGAATCCTTGCATCACCGGCATCAAGCAGCGTCGCCTGAAAACATTACTCAAGCATGACATTAGTCTGTTGGCTTACCACTTGCCGCTGGACCTGCACCCAGAAGTCGGGAATAACGTGCAACTGGCTCGTCAGCTGGACATCACCGTCGAAGGGCCGCTGGACCCGGACAATCCGCGCATCGTCGGGCTGGTCGGTTCGTTGGCCGAGCCCGTGACGCCCCGTGACTTCGCCCGGCGCGTGCAGGACGCGCTGGGTCGAGAGCCGCTGCTGATCGAAGGCAGCAAAATGATTCGTCGGGTCGGGTGGTGCACCGGGGGTGGTCAGGGTTATATCGATCAGGGTGTACTGGCCGGTGTCGATCTGTACCTCAGTGGCGAGGCATCCGAGCAGACGTTCCATAGTGCGCGGGAAAACGACATCAGTTTTATCGCCGCCGGTCACCACGCCACCGAGCGCTATGGTGTTCAAGCGCTGGGGGATTACCTGGCGCGACGCTTTGCGCTGGAGCATCTGTTCATCGATTGTCCCAATCCGATTTGATGACCCAAACGAGGCGATCTATTCATAGAACGTTTCGATCTAGCTCGCCCCCTGAATAGAAGCAGGCGCTGTGCTAGAGTGCCCGGCTCGAACACGGCCCGCTGGCCGTCCATCCGTACGTTTTCGTGAGTAGCTATGGTCGACAAACTGACGCATCTGAAACAGCTGGAGGCGGAAAGCATCCACATCATCCGCGAGGTCGCCGCCGAGTTTGATAACCCGGTGATGCTGTACTCCGTCGGTAAAGATTCCGCCGTAATGCTGCACTTGGCGCGTAAAGCGTTCTTCCCGGGCAAATTGCCGTTTCCGGTGATGCATGTCGATACCCGGTGGAAGTTCAAGGAAATGTACAGCTTCCGCGACCGCATGGTCGAAGAGCTGGGCCTGGATCTGATCGTGCACGTCAATCCAGACGGCGTGGCGCAGGGCATCAGCCCCCTGACTCACGGCAGCTCCAAACACACCGATATCATGAAGACCGAAGGCCTCAAGCAGGCCCTCGACAAATACGGCTTCGATGCCGCGTTTGGTGGTGCTCGCCGCGATGAAGAAAAGTCCCGCGCCAAAGAGCGTGTGTATTCCTTCCGTGACAGCAAGCACCGTTGGGACCCGAAGAATCAGCGTCCCGAGTTGTGGAACGTGTACAACGGCAAGGTCAACAAGGGCGAGTCGATCCGGGTATTCCCGCTGTCGAACTGGACCGAGTTGGATATCTGGCAGTACATCTACCTCGAAGGCATCCCGATCGTACCGCTGTATTTTGCGGCCGAGCGTGATGTGATCGAGATGAATGGCACCCTGGTCATGATCGACGACGAGCGTCTCCTGAATCACCTCAGCGATGAGGACAAGGCGCGTATCGTCAAGAAGAAAGTGCGTTTCCGTACACTTGGCGACTACCCGTTAACGGGCGCGGTTGAGTCCGAGGCGACCAGCCTCACGGACATCATTCAGGAAATGCTCCTGACGCGAACGTCCGAACGCCAGGGCCGAGTCATCGATCACGATGGCGCCGGTTCCATGGAAGACAAGAAACGTCAGGGCTATTTCTAAACAGGGTGTCTCACATGTCGCATCAATCAGAATTGATCAGCGAGGACATCCTCGCCTATCTGGGCCAGCACGAACGTAAAGAACTGCTGCGCTTTCTCACCTGCGGTAACGTCGACGACGGCAAAAGCACGCTGATCGGCCGCCTGCTGCATGACTCCAAGATGATCTACGAAGATCACCTGGAAGCCATTACCCGCGACTCGAAAAAAGTCGGCACCACCGGCGACGATATCGACCTGGCGTTGCTGGTAGACGGCCTGCAGGCCGAGCGTGAGCAGGGCATCACCATCGATGTCGCGTATCGCTATTTCTCCACCGCCAAACGCAAATTCATCATTGCCGATACCCCGGGCCATGAGCAGTACACCCGCAACATGGCCACCGGTGCGTCGACCTGTGACCTGGCGATCATTCTGGTGGACGCCCGTTACGGCGTGCAGACCCAGACCCGCCGCCACAGCTTCATCGCTTCGCTGTTGGGCATCAAACACATCGTCGTCGCCATCAACAAGATGGACCTGAAGAACTTCGATGAAGGTGTTTTCGAGTCGATCAAGGCCGATTACCTGAAGTTTGCCGATGGCATCGCGCTCAAGCCGACCACCATGCATTTCGTCCCGATGTCCGCGCTGAAGGGCGACAACGTGGTCAATCACAGCGAGCGTTCGCCGTGGTACACCGGCCAGACGTTGATGGAGATTCTCGAGACCGTAGAGTTTGCGGCTGATCGCAACTTCACCGACCTGCGTTTCCCGGTGCAGTACGTTAACCGTCCAAACCTGAACTTCCGTGGTTTCGCCGGTACCCTGGCCAGCGGCATCGTGCACAAAGGCGATGAAATCATCGTGTTGCCGTCCGGCAAGACCAGCCGGGTCAAATCCATCGTCACCTTTGATGGCGAGCTGGAACACGCCGGTCCAGGCCAGGCAGTGACCCTGACCATGGAAGACGAAGTCGACATCTCCCGTGGCGACTTGCTGGTGCATGCCGACAGCATTCCGCAGATCACTGACACCTTCGATGCGATGATGGTGTGGATGGCTGAAGAGCCGATGCTGCCGGGCAAGAAGTACGACATCAAGCGCGCCACCAGCTACGTGCAGGGCTCTGTTGCCAGCATCGCCTACAGGGTCGACGTCAACACGTTGGCCGAAGGCCCGGCCAGCGCATTGCAGCTGAACGAAATCGGTCGGGTCAAGATCAGCCTCGACAGCGCGATTGCGCTGGATGGTTATGACAGCAACCGCACCACGGGTTCTTTCATCGTCATCGATCGGTTGACCAACGGCACCGTTGCCGCGGGCATGATCATCGCCCGCCCAGTCGTTGTCGGTGGTAGCCACCACGACCACAAGGCTCACGTTGCCACTGAAGAACGTGCGCGGCGTTTCGGTCAGCAGCCTGCCACGGTATTGTTCAGCGGCTTGTCCGGCGCTGGCAAAAGCACCCTGGCCTATGCCGTTGAACGCAAACTGTTCGACATGGGCCGTGCGGTCTACGTGCTTGACGGCCAGAACCTGCGCCATGACCTGAACAAGGGTCTACCGCAGGACCGTGCCGGGCGTACCGAAAACTGGCGACGTGCCGCGCACGTGGCGCGTCAGTTCAACGAAGCGGGCCTGCTGACACTGGCGGCATTCGTTGCGCCGGACGCCGAAGGTCGCGAACAGGCTAAATCGCTGATTGGCGATGATCGTCTGATCACCGTTTACGTCCAGGCTTCGCCAGCGGTCTGCCGCGAGCGTGATCCGCAGGGTCTGTATGCCGCCAATGGCGACAACATTCCGGGTGAATCCTTCGCGTATGACGTGCCGTTGAATGCCGATCTGGTGATCGACACTCAATCGCTGTCACTCGACGACAGCGTCAAGCAAGTCCTGGAACTGCTACGCAGCCGCGGCGCGATCTGATCGCTGTTCGCTGACAAAAGACCCTGCGAAGGAGTGATTCTTCGCAGGGTTTTTTATTGCGTGTAAGTTGTACGTTAGATGATGTTTTGTGTGTGTCGGAGCGCAAAATAATAGTCTGGGTTGTCTATATATACGTATGGCGTGAGCGAGGTATTAATCTGATCGAGTGGGTACTCAATTATTGTTTGTAGAGGCAAGTATGAGTATTCAGTATGTTCCGTTTCAGGGGAGTGGTTTCTCGGTATTACCACCCAATCAGGTTATGTCACCAGGGCAATTTCTTGTATCTCCGAATGGGCGCTTCCGATTGGAGTTGCAAGGCGATGGAAATTTGGTGATCAAGGATCACGGCGTGGTTGCCTGGGTTGCCGACACTAGCCAGCCTTATAGCAAGACTCTGTCCTCTCGAAAGAAAATGGTTGGGGCTCCGCGCTTTGTTGTGAGCAACAGTGGCTTCTTGTATGACAGCCTCCGGAGCCGCACCTGGATTGCCGAGAGCAGCCATGCGCGTGACAAGTCAGTCTGGTATAACAGCTATTTGGCCTTGCAGGATGACGGGAATATGGTCATCTACGACAACCGAACAGGGGCCTTATGCTGGGCTCGCTTTGGGTTTGTACCCGGCCGCCTCCCATGGCCAAAAATGTATAAAGTCTTGTTTCAGTCAGATGAGCGACCCATCTGGAAGTTTGATATCTGGTGATTTTTCAAGGGCATGATACTAGACGCCACTGTCAGGCGTTCTCGGCGTGCGGCACACTCAGGTAAATCAGGGTTCATGTCGCATTTGAAATTGAGATCGGGGAAGCAGCGGCGATAGCAGTCTTCCGATATGCAGCCTGAAACTAGTATGCAGGTGACGATCGTTACGATTGTTTTCATATGTCCTCCGAATTTCGGAAGAGCATAATTTCAGGTCGAGATGTTATATAGACTCCGCAGTCCGAAAGTGATGTAGGAAAAATCTATATCGAATTGCTGTCACTCGACGACAGCGTCAAGCAAGTCCTGGAACTGCTACGCAGCCGCGGCGCGATCTGATGGGGATGAGGCGGTGTGTCTGACACACCGCCATCGCGGGCAAGCGCTTCTACAGGTTTGCTGCACATAAAACCCTGTGGGCCTGTTTGCAACTACGCGTCCCGCCCAAATAAAAAAACCGCCGCTCGGTCAGAGCGGCGGTTTTTTGTGTTTGGAGCTCAGTTTATTTTTTCAAACCGTAATGCTCATCGAGCATGCCGGGGGCATTCGGTGTTTTGGGCGCGTAATCCTTCGGCGCTTCTGTGGTGCGGGGTGGGGTCAGGCGGTCGCGAGGCGCTTGTGCTGCATCGGCGTGCAGGCTGGCCAGCAAACGTTGACGTGTCACTTCATCCAGCGCCAGGCGGTTGG
The DNA here is from genome assembly GCF_900095225.1 of Pseudomonas sp. UMAB-08. Classification (GTDB taxonomy): domain Bacteria; phylum Pseudomonadota; class Gammaproteobacteria; order Pseudomonadales; family Pseudomonadaceae; genus Aquipseudomonas. The sequence continues at coordinate 280,325 of NZ_LT607419.1, read as the reverse complement.
CACCATCGGAGAGATGGTCCTGTACTTCCTGGAAATTCTGCGAAAGCTTGTTCACCAGGGTTGCCGTGCTGTTGAAGTGGGTAACCACCTCGTTCTGATAACTGTTGAAGCGCTCCTGAACATCATCCAGCTGACGCTGCGTGCTGTTAGGGGCGGCGCCGGGTAGCAGACGTGCGACCAGGAAACCAACGACGACGCCGACAACCAGGGCAAGCGTCGGCAACAACCAAACTAAGAGCGAGAGTTCCACGAGTCCTTCCTCTATAAACGGCTTTGCTTTACGTTAACGGCTCGAACCTGCGCTGTATACCGTGGCACGCTCACGGGTATGCAAGTCACAGACTATCAGCTAGACGAGTCGACCCATTTCGAGGTCACGGAGTTCATTCTTGCTCATCCGCGAAACCCCTGTATTGATTGATGGCCCGGTAGGCCAGCTTGAAGCCCTTTACCTCGATCTTGAGGACGCACGCGGCATGGCGCTGATCTGCCATCCTAACCCGGTGCAGGGTGGAACCATGCTCAATAAAGTCGTGTCGACGTTGCAGCGCACTGCTCGCGACGCCGGTTTGATCACCTTGCGCTTCAATTATCGCGGGGTTGGCGCCAGCGCTGGCGCACACGATATGGGCTCTGGCGAAATCGACGACGCCGAAGCCGCAGCACAATGGTTGCGCGAGCAGCATCCCGATCTGCCGATCACGCTGTTCGGGTTTTCCTTCGGCGGCTTTGTCGCGGCCAGCCTGGGCGGACGCCTGGAAGCCAAGGGTGAGCAGTTGAGTCATCTGTTCATGGTGGCGGCGGCGGTGGCGCGTCTGGGTAATGAGCATGTACTGCCGCAGAACTGCCCGCTGACCCTGATTCAGCCCGAAGCTGACGAGGTGGTCGACCCGCAAGCGGTTTACGCGTGGTCCGACGCCCTTGAACGCCCCCATGAGCTACTGAAAGTGGCAGAATGTGGGCACTTTTTTCATGGCAAGCTGACCGAACTCAAAGAGCTGGTCCTGCCGCGCCTTTCGAATTGATTGCAGCCACAAGCGCCTGACTCCATAGGCGCCTAACCCTATAAGCGACTAGCCATGACCACTCGTATCCTGACCGGTATTACCACCTCCGGCACGCCACACCTTGGCAACTACGCCGGCGCCATCCGTCCGGCCATCGTCGCCAGCCGCCAGAGCGGTGCCGATTCGTTCTATTTCCTGGCCGACTACCACGCGCTGATCAAATGCGATGACCCGCTGCGCATTCAGCGCTCGCGTCTGGAAATCGCGGCGACCTGGCTGGCTGCTGGCCTTGACGTGAATCGGGTCACTTTTTATCGCCAGTCGGATATCCCGGAAATCCCTGAGCTGACCTGGCTGCTGACCTGCGTCGCGGCCAAGGGCTTGCTCAATCGTGCGCATGCCTACAAGGCCTCGGTGGATAAAAACGTCGAAGCTGGCGAAGACCCGGACGCAGGGATCACCATGGGCTTGTACAGCTACCCGGTGCTGATGGCCGCCGACATCCTGATGTTCAACGCGCATAAAGTGCCGGTCGGTCGTGACCAGATTCAGCACGTCGAAATGGCCCGCGACATCGGTCAGCGTTTTAACCATCTGTTCGGCAAGGGCAAGGAATTCTTTGTCATGCCCGAAGCCTTGATTGAGGAGAGCGTCGCCACGCTGCCGGGTCTGGACGGGCGCAAAATGTCCAAAAGCTACGACAACACCATCCCGTTGTTCAGTAGCCCCAAGGACATGAAAGAGGCGATTTCGCGCATCGTTACTGACTCACGTGCGCCGGGTGAAGCCAAGGATCCTGATAATTCGCACCTGTTTACGCTCTATCAGGCCTTCGCAACGCCCGAGCAAGGCGCTGAGTTCCGTTCTGAGCTGTTGCAGGGCCTGGGTTGGGGCGAGGCCAAGCAGCGCTTGTTCCAGCTGCTTGAGGGCGAGCTGAGCGAGGCGCGTGAGCGCTACCACGGGTTTATGGAGCGTCCGGCCGATCTGGAAGACATTCTTCTGGCCGGTGCGGAAAAAGCACGCAGCGTTGCAACGCCGTTTCTCGGTGAGTTGCGTGAGGCCGTCGGCCTGCGTTCTTTCCGTAGCGTCGTCCAAAGCGCGGATAGCGGTAAGAAAAAAGCAGTGAAGGGCGCGCGTTTCGTCAGCTTCCGTGAAGACGACGGCAGTTTCCGTTTCCGGTTGCTGGCTGCCGATGGCGAGCAATTGCTGCTGTCGCGCAATTTTGCCGACGGCAAGACGGCGGGTGCCGTCAGCAAGCAGTTGCAGCAAGGCGGCGAACTGGACCTGCGCAGTGAGGATGACCGTTTTAGCGTATGGCTGGAGGGGGCTTGTGTGGCAGACAGTCCGCTGTTTTCCGACAGCGTTGCGCGTGACGCGGCCATCGAAAACCTGAAAACGGCACTGACACCGCAATAGGTCTGATTGCCATTTTCAAGGGCCGTCGCTACAGTGGCGGCCCGTTTTTGTTGCCTTGCTAACGAATATGACTCCCCTAGAACGATATCAAGCTGATCTGAAAAACCCTGACTTCTTCCATGATGCCGCGCAGGAAAACGCTGTGCGCCATTTGCAGCGCCTGTACGACGATCTGGTCGCCGCGCAGCAGAACAAGCCAGGGATGTTCGGCAAACTGTTCGGCAAAAAAGAACAGGTGCCCGTCAAGGGCGTGTACTTCTGGGGTGGCGTTGGCCGGGGCAAGACGTACCTGGTCGATACCTTCTTCGAAGCCTTGCCGTTCAAGGCAAAGGTGCGCACTCACTTCCACCGCTTCATGAAGCGTGTGCACGAAGAGATGAGGACTCTCAGCGGCGAGAAGAACCCGCTGGTCCTGATCGCCAAGCGTTTTTCCGATGAGGCGCGGGTGATCTGTTTCGATGAGTTTTTCGTTTCGGACATCACCGACGCGATGATTCTCGGCACCTTGATGGAAGAGTTGTTCAAAAACGGCGTTACTCTGGTCGCTACGTCGAACATCGTGCCGGACGGTCTGTACAAGGACGGTCTGCAGCGCGCGCGCTTCTTGCCTGCCATCGCCCTGATCAAGCAGCACACCGAAATCGTTAACGTCGACAGCGGCGTGGATTATCGTCTGCGCCATCTGGAGCAAGCCGAGCTTTTCCATTTTCCGCTCGATGCTGCCGCCGAGGAGAGCCTGCGCAAGAGTTTCCGTGCGCTGACCCCGGACTGCGCCCAGGCGACCAAAGACGACGTGCTGATGATCGAGAATCGTGAGATTCGCGCGCTGCTGACGTGCGATGACGTGGCCTGGTTCGATTTTCGTGAGCTGTGCGACGGCCCGCGCAGCCAGAACGACTACATTGAACTCGGAAAAATCTTCCACGCCGTGTTGATCAGCGGCGTCGAGCAGATGAGTGTGACCACTGACGATATCGCTCGACGCTTTATCAACATGGTCGACGAGTTCTACGACCGCAACGTCAAGCTGATCATTTCCGCCGAGGTTGAGCTAAAAGACTTGTACACCGGTGGGCGCCTGAACTTCGAGTTCCAGCGCACGCTCAGCCGTCTGCTGGAAATGCAGTCCCACGAGTTCCTGTCGCGGGCACACAAGCCGTAGGGCTGGATGCACAGCCTTCGTAGGGTGTGCCCATTCAACTCAAGCTGCTTGCAGAAACTGTTGTCGATACTGATTCGGTGACAGTTCGGTGTGCTGGCGAAAGAGCCGGGCAAAGAAGCTGGCATCGTCGTAGCCGACTTCGTAGCTGATGGTCTTGATGCTTTTGCGGGTGCCGGAAAGCAGGCCCTTGGCGGTTTCGATGCGCAGCCGTTGCAGGTAATGCAGGGGCTTGTCTCCCGTGGCGGTCTGGAAGCGGCGCATGAAGTTGCGGATGCTCATGCTGTGTTCGCGGGCGACATCTTCGAAGCGAAACTTGTCAGCAAAATGCTCTTCGAGCCATTGCTGTATCTGCAGAATGATCACGTCCTGATGCAGTTTTTGCCCGCCGAAACCCATTCGTCCCGGCGAATAATTGCGCTGCACCTCGTAAAGAATGTCGCGGGCTACGGCTTGCGCGACATTGGCCCCGCAGAAGCGCTCGATCAGGTAGATGTACAGGTCACAGGCTGACGTCGTGCCGCCCGCGCAATACACATTGTCCGCGTCGGTCAGGTGCTTTTCCTGATTGAGGAGTACTGCGGGGAAGCGTTCGCCAAACTCGCTGAAGAATCGCCAATAAGTGGTCGCCTCCTTGCCATCGAGCAGGCCTGCCTGCGCCAGCCAGAAAACGCCGCTGGCTTCGCCGCACAGCACGGCGCCCTTGGCGTGTTGCTCGCGCAGCCATGGCAAAACCTGGGGGTAGCGCAGGCACAGTGCATCGAAGTCATCCCAGAACGCGGGCAGGATGATCACGTCGCTCTGTTCCAGGCCGCCATCCACGGGCAGGATCACATCGCTGAAGCTGCGCACCGGGAGCCCGTCAGGGCTGACGATCCGGGTTTCGAAGGTCGTCTTGAGGCCCTGGCCCAGCTGTTTGCCGTAGCGCAGGCTGGCGAGATGGAAAAAATCTTTGGCTTGCATCAGGGTTGAAGCGAACACCCCTTCAATGGCCAGGATGCTGACGCGCCGCAGGGGTGCGGAGTGTTGGGTAGACATAATTCTTTTGTTCTTATATGGGAAAGTGGTCAAACAACGGCTGGATCGTCTTATTTTTTGGCGGATGTGTCCAGTGTCCTCGCGCAGGTCATCGGCTTAGGCTCTGCATGCCAATCCGGGCTTACCCACTTTCGCAGGTGCCGCATGATCCCTAGAACCCTGTTCAGCTCCGAGCACGAACTTTTCCGTAGCAGCGTGCGTAAATTTCTCGAACAGGAGGCCGTGCCTTTTCATGCTCAATGGGAAAAACAGGGCTACATCGACCGTGCGCTCTGGAACAAGGCGGGGGAGCAGGGGATGCTGTGCTCGCACCTGCCCGAGGAATATGGCGGCATGGCGGCTGACTTCCTTTACAGCACCGTGGTGATCGAGGAGGTCGGTCGGTTGGGTTTGACCGGCATTGGTTTTTCCCTGCACTCGGACATCGTTGCGCCGTACATCCTGCATTACGGCAGCGAAGCGTTGAAGCTCAAGTACCTGCCTAAACTGGTGTCGGGCGAGATGGTGACCGCGATTGCGATGACCGAGCCGGGCGCAGGCTCGGACCTGCAAGGGGTGAAAACAACCGCCGTGCTGGACGGTGACGAGTATGTGATCAACGGCTCGAAAACGTTTATCACCAACGGATTTCTGGCCGATTTGGTCATTGTGGTGGCGAAAACCGACCCCAAGGCGGGCGCCAAAGGCACCAGTTTGTTCCTGGTTGAAGCCGATACACCGGGCTTCGCCAAGGGTAAGCGTCTGGAAAAGGTCGGGATGAAGGCGCAAGACACGTCTGAACTGTTCTTCCAGGACGTGCGTGTGCCCAAGGAGAACCTCTTGGGGCAGGCAGGCATGGGGTTCGCGTACTTGATGCAGGAATTGCCGCAGGAGCGCCTCACCGTCGCTATAGGGGCCTTGGCATCGGCTGAGGCGGCGTTGGCGTGGACGTTGGCGTACACCCGTGAGCGTAAAGCGTTCGGCAAGGCGATTGCCGAGTTCCAGAACACCCGCTTCAAACTCGCCGAAATCGCGACCGAAGTGCAGATCGGCCGCGTATTCGTTGATCGTTGCCTGGAGCTTCATTTGCAAGGCAAGCTGGACGTGCCGACGGCCGCGATGGCGAAATATTGGTGCACGGACCTGCAATGCAAGGTGCTCGACGAGTGCGTGCAACTGCATGGCGGCTACGGCTTCATGTGGGAATACCCGATTGCCCGGGCCTGGGCAGATGCTCGGGTACAGCGAATTTACGCCGGGACCAACGAAATCATGAAAGAGATCATCGCCCGGGCGTTGTAACGCAGGTTGGCGCCGTACTACGGCGCCGGGTTTGGGTGGTCCTTGTGAATCGCTTCGATGCCCGCCAGCACTTCGTCGGAAAGATTCAGCTCGAAACTGGCGATGTTGCTGTCCAGTTGTTCGAGGGTGGTCGCGCCGATGATGTTGCTGGTGACGAACGGCTGGCGAGTGACGAAAGCCAGGGCCATTTGCGCCGGGTCCAGGCCGTGCTCACGCGCCAACGCGACGTAACGGCTGCAGGCGGCTTCCGATTGCGGGTTGAAGTAGCGGCTGAAGCGGCTGTAAAGGCTCAGGCGGCCTTTGGGTGGTCGTGCGCCGTTTTCGTACTTTCCTGACAGCACGCCGAACGCCAGTGGTGAGTAAGCCAGCAGGCCGCATTGCTCGCGAATGGCGACCTCTGCAAGGCCGATCTCGAACGTCCGATTGAGCAGGTTGTAAGGGTTCTGGATCGACACTGCACGCGGCCAGCCGCGGCTTTGCGCCAACTCCAGAAATTTCATCGTGCCCCACGGCGTTTCGTTGGACAGGCCTATGTGGCGGATTTTGCCAGCCTTGACCTGCGCGTCGAGTGCTTCGAGGGTGTCTTCCAGGGGTGTGAACTCGCCTTCCTTGTGCGTGTAGCCCAACTGGCCAAAGAAGTTGGTGCTGCGCTCGGGCCAGTGCAGCTGGTACAGGTCGATGTAGTCAGTCTGCAGGCGCTTGAGGCTGGCATCCACGGCGGCAACGATGTGCTCGCGATTGTGTTTGAGGCTGCCGTCACGGATGTAATCAATGGTGTTGCCAGGCCCGGCGATCTTGCTGGCCAGAATCCAGTCGGCTCGATCGCCTCGGGTTTTGAAATAATTACCGATGAACCGCTCAGTGGTAGCGTAGGTGTCGGCTTTGGGCGGTACGGGGTACATTTCCGCCGTATCAATGAAGTTGATCCCGGCAGCCTTGGCTCTCTCGATCTGCTCAAAGGCCTCTGGCTCGCTGTTCTGCTCGCCCCAGGTCATGGTGCCCAGGCACAGGGCGCTGACGTTCAGGTCGGTTCGGCCGAGTCGGCGGTAATCCATATTTTTCTCCTTTAATTGAGGGGAATCATAAAAGCAGGTTGAAATTTTTTTCGCAATCTGCATAATTCCGCAGCTCTTTGCAGTGGAAGTGATGCGCCGTCTGCCGAAGAATCTTGCCGTATTACGGACGCGCCGACCCGAGCCCCCGACAGCGTCTGTTTCCGGCTGCCTTTGACCTTGTCAAAGTACGCACTATTCAGTAAGATCCGCCGTCTAATTTATCAGGGCGGCCCCTGAGGCTATTAAAGAATGAAGACTTTTACTGCTAAACCGGAAACAGTTCAGCGCGACTGGTTCGTCGTCGACGCTGCTGGTCAGACTCTGGGTCGTCTGGCGACCGAGATCGCGAGCCGTCTGCGTGGCAAGCACAAACCGGAATACACTCCGCACGTCGATACTGGCGATTACATCGTCGTTATCAACGCTGAGCAAATCCGCGTTACCGGTGCTAAAGCCACCGACAAGATCTACTACTCACACTCCGGTTTTCCGGGCGGGATCAAGTCGATCAACTTTGAAAAGCTGATCGCCAAAGCTCCTGAGCGCGTGATCGAGACCGCGGTTAAAGGCATGCTGCCTAAAAACCCGCTGGGTCGCGACATGTATCGTAAGCTGAAAGTCTATGCGGGCACTGCACACCCTCATACTGCTCAGCAGCCCCAAGAACTGAAGTTTTAACGGAATAGTTCATTATGTCGGCGACTCAAAATTACGGCACTGGCCGTCGCAAGACCGCAACCGCTCGCGTTTTCCTGCGTCCAGGTACCGGTAACATCTCCATCAACAACCGTACCCTCGACGGGTTCTTCGGTCGCGAAACTGCCCGTATGGTAGTTCGTCAGCCGTTGGAACTGACCGAGATGACCGAGAAGTTCGACATCTACGTCACCGTTATCGGTGGCGGTGTAAGTGGTCAAGCTGGCGCAATCCGCCACGGTATCACTCGCGCTCTGATGCAGTACGACGAAACCCTGCGCGGCGCTCTGCGCAAAGCAGGCTTCGTAACTCGCGATGCTCGTGAAGTTGAACGTAAGAAAGTTGGCCTGCGTAAAGCGCGTAAGCGTCCGCAGTACTCGAAGCGTTAATTCGCTGCTTCGTTCAAAAGCGCCCAGTTTCCTTTCGGAGCTGGGCGTTTTTTATGGGCGTTCATTTTAGGTGTGACAACTTGCCACATCAGCGGGCGCCGCGTGTTATAAGGCTTCAAGCCGTTTCAGGATGGTAATTACCTTGTCAACTAAGGGGCTTTTCATTACCATTCGGCAAAATTTTTACACAGTTCAGATTTTTACTTAGTAGATGCCTGGTTTAACAGGTCACAGAGCTGATGGGAGAGGAACGGAATGAGCAATGACGGCGTGAATGCAGGCCGGCGTCGCTTCCTCGTAGCAGCCACGTCCGTCGTGGGTGCTGCAGGAGCGGTGGGGGCTGCGGTCCCGTTCGTGGGGTCATGGTTTCCCAGTGCCAAGGCGAAAGCCGCAGGTGCACCGGTAAAGGTGAATGTCAGCAAGATCGAAGCAGGTCAGCAGATGATTGCTGAGTGGCGAGGTCAGCCGGTGTTCATCGTTCGTCGTACCGAGGAAATATTGGGAAACCTGAAGAAGATCGAAGGGCAACTCTCCGATCCGAACTCCAAGAACTCAATACAACCGACCTACGTCGACCCAGAGACACGTTCGATCAAGCCAGAGATCCTTCTGTTGGTCGGAATTTGCACCCACTTAGGCTGTTCTCCGACGTTTCGTCCTGAAGTCGCACCCGTTGATCTGGGTAAAGACTGGGTGGGCGGATACTTCTGTCCATGCCACGGCTCTCACTACGATCTGGCAGGCCGCGTCTACAAATCGCAACCAGCCCCTTTGAATTTGCCAGTGCCGCCGCATTCCTATGAGTCGGACAATGTTATTGTCATTGGCGTCGATCCGGAGAAAGCGTGATGAGCAAGTTCATGGACTGGGTTGATGCGCGCTTTCCCGCCACAAAAATGTGGGAAGACCATCTCAGCAAATATTACGCACCAAAAAACTTCAACTTCTTCTACTTCTTCGGCTCGCTGGCTTTGCTGGTGCTGGTCAATCAGATCGTTACGGGTGTCTGGCTGACCATGAGTTACACGCCGTCGGCTGAAGAGGCGTTTGCTTCTGTCGAATACATCATGCGTGACGTGGAATACGGCTCGATCCTGCGCCTGCTCCACTCCACCGGGGCTTCTGCCTTCTTTATCGTGGTTTATCTGCATATGTTCCGTGGCTTGCTCTACGGTTCCTACCAGAAGCCACGCGAGTTGGTATGGGTCTTCGGGATGCTGATCTACCTGGCGCTGATGGCTGAAGCCTTCATGGGTTACCTGCTGCCTTGGGGCCAGATGTCCTACTGGGGCGCACAGGTGATCATCTCGCTGTTCGGTGCGATCCCGGTGATTGGCGGCGACCTGACGCAATGGATTCGTGGTGACTACCTGATTTCCGGGATTACCCTGAACCGCTTCTTTGCCCTCCATGTGGTCGCGTTGCCGATCGTCATTCTGGGTCTGGTGGTGTTGCACGTTCTGGCGCTGCATGAAGTCGGTTCGAACAACCCTGATGGCGTCGACATCAAGAAGCACAAAGACGAAAACGGTATACCGCTGGACGGCATTGCCTTCCACCCGTACTACACCGTGAAAGATATCGTCGGCGTGGTGGTGTTCCTGTTCATCTTCTGCTCGATCGTGTTCTTCTTCCCTGAGATGGGTGGCTACTTCCTCGAGAAGCCTAACTTCGAAGTGGCGAACGCCTTCAAGACTCCATTGCACATTGCTCCTGTTTGGTACTTCACGCCGTTCTACGCGATCCTGCGTGCGATTCCGGACAAGCTCATGGGCGTTATCGCCATGGGTGCTGCGATTGCCGTGCTGTTCGTGTTGCCATGGCTCGACCGTAGTCCGGTCAAGTCCATGCGCTACAAAGGCTGGCTGAGCAAGGGCTGGTTGGTAGTGTTCTGCGTGGCCTTCGTGATTCTGGGTGTGTTGGGCGTTCTGCCGCCAACCCCTGAGCGCACGATCTTGTCGCAGGTCTGTACATTCCTGTACTTCGCCTACTTCATTCTGATGCCGTTCTATACCCGGCTCGAGAAGACCAAACCGGTTCCAGAAAGGGTGACTGGCTGATGAAAAAGCTATTTGCTGTATTGATGTTTGCGCTTCTGCCTACCTTGTCCTTTGCAAACGCAGAGGGTCCTGAGCTGGAGAAGGTCGATATCGACGTGTCTGACAAGGCCGCGATGCAGGATGGGGCGCGTACCTTCGCCAACTACTGCATGGGCTGTCACAGTGCCAAGTTCCAGCGCTATGAACGCGTTGCGGACGATTTGGGCATCCCTCACGATCTGATGCAGGAAAAACTGATATTCACCGGCGCCAAAATTGGCGACCACATGAGTATCGGCATGCAGCCTTCTGACGCGAAAGCCTGGTTCGGCGCGGCACCGCCCGATCTGACCCTGGTGGCCCGTGTTCGTGGTACTGACTGGCTCTACAGCTACTTGCGTTCGTTCTACGAAGATCCGACGCGTCCTTGGGGCGTGAACAACACGATTTTCCCGAACGTCGGCATGCCAAATGTTCTGGTCGGCCTGCAAGGTCGTCAGGTGATCGGTTGCAAGCAAGTGCAAGTGGTTGAGGGCGGCAAGAAGCAATATGATCCGTTGACCGGTACTCCGCTGACTCATGAAGCGTGCGATCAACTGACCGTGTTGCCGAAAACCGGTGCGCTGAACGAAGAGCAGTTCGATGAGAAGGTCAAGAATCTCGTGACCTTCCTGGCCTACTCGGCAAACCCGGTGAAGCTGGAACATCAGCGCATCGGTACGTATGTATTGCTCTACCTGGCGTTCTTCTTCGTATTCGCTTACCTGCTGAAGCGCGAATACTGGAAAGATGTCCATTGATCAAGTTGTAATCCCTGCTGTTAACGATGCGCGCCCTAGGGCGTCTCTTTAAAGATAACGAGCGTGGGGCAGGTAGGGCGAAGGCGGTCAGGTTGGGTCATTCATGTTTGATGGATGAGCCGCCGGGTCGCTTTCAACGGCCACCTGTTTCTGCGCGGTCGATATCGGAGGCGCCCTTTGGGCGCGCTCGTTTTTCTGCTTCTGAAAACTTTAACAAGCGAGGAGGACCGCCATGGGCGTGACCAATCGGTTGGCCTGTTACTCCGACCCCGCCGACCACTATTCCCACCGCGTGCGCATTGTGCTCGCAGAGAAAGGTGTCAGCGCTGAGATCATTGATGTAGTGGCGGGTCGTCATCCGCCAAAGCTGATCGAGGTGAATCCGTACGGCAGCGTGCCAACACTGGTCGATCGTGACCTGGCGCTGTACGAGTCGACAGTGATAATGGAATATCTGGATGAGCGTTACCCGCATCCACCTCTGCTGCCGGTCTATCCGGTCGCGCGTGCCAATAGCCGTCTGCTGATTCATCGCATTCAGCGTGATTGGTGTGGTCTGGTGGATTTGATTCTGGATTCGCGCAGCAAAGAGCCAGCTCGTGTTCAGGCGCGTAAAGAGCTGCGTGAAAGCCTTACCGGCGTTTCTCCGCTGTTCGCTGATAAACCTTTTTTCCTCAGTGAAGATCAAAGTCTGGTCGACTGTTGTCTATTGCCCATACTCTGGCGTCTCCCGATCCTGGGTATAGAATTGCCGCGGCCAGCCAAGCCGCTGCTTGATTACATGGAGCGCCAATTTGCGCGTGAAGCTTTCCAGACAAGTCTGTCCGGTGCTGAACGCGATATGCGCTAAGGCTTAAGGAGCCGTTGATGAACTCCAGTCGCCCTTATTTGATTCGCGGTTTGTATGAGTGGATTGTCGATAACGATTGCACCCCGCACATGCTGGTCAATGCGGAGTACCCGTCGGTACAGGTCCCTCAGGGCTTTGCCAATGACGGTCAGATTGTTTTGAATGTGTCGCCCAGTGCTGTGCGTCATCTGCACATGGATAACGACGCCGTCAGCTTCGAAGGCCGCTTCGGTGGCGTGCCGCATACGTTGTACGTCCCTATAGCCGCGATCCTGGGCATTTATGCTCGTGAGAATGGCCAGGGTATGGTTTTCGATCTGGAGCCTCCTCTGGAAGAGGATGACGTGATCGAGCCGGATGATGACAGTCCGCCACCGGGTAGCGAACCACCGCGACCTACCGGCAGGCCCAGTCTGAAAGTGGTCAAGTAACCTGAAGCAAAGAGTCAAAAAAAAGGCGATCCCCAAGGATCGCCTTTTTTGATTCGCGGTTTTTGTCGTTAAGACAAAACCGGCGTGTTGCTGTTAATCAATGTACTCAAACAGCTTGACGATTTTCTGCACGCCCGACACGCCCTGCACCAGGTTGGTTGCGCGGGTGGCTTCCTGTTGAGTCACCAGACCCAGCAGGTAGACGATGCCATTTTCCGTCACGACTTTGATGCGCGAGCCTGGAATGGTGTTGTCAGTCAGCATTTGCGTCTTGATCTTGGTGGTCAGCCAGGCGTCGTTGTTGCGCGCCAGCAGCGAGGAGGGTGCGATGACTTGAAGTTCGTTGTTGACCTTCTTGACGCGTTGCACGGAGCTGGCGGCTTGCTCTGCGAGGGCTTTCAGGTCGGCGCGTGGTGTCTGGCCCGCGAGCAATACGATGCCGTTAAAGCTGCTCACGACGATATGCGAGCCTTCGTCGAGATCGGGGTTGGCCTTGGCAACGTTGACCGCGACCTTGGTTTCGATCAGGGAGTCATCGATCTTGCTACCGAAAGTCCGGGTACCACGATCATCCTCGATGGGCTTGTCGCGGGTTGCGGTCAGGACCGAGCTGCATCCGCTGATGCTGAGGCACAGTGTCAAAGCCAGTAGGCTAAGGCGATTAGGGGTCATTCTTCACTCCCGAACAGTTGGCTGTCGATCAAATCGCATAGGCAATGGATCGTCAGCAGATGGACTTCTTGAATCCGTGCGGTGACTTTGGCCGGGACACGTATCTCCACGTCCTCGGGCAGTAGCAACGAGGCCATGTCGCCACCGTCGCGACCCGTCAATGCTACGACAATCATTTCGCGATCATGTGCGGCCTGGATGGCTTGAATAATGTTCGCCGAGTTGCCGCTGGTGGAAATCGCCAGCAGGACATCGCCCGGTTGACCCAGTGCGCGGATCTGTTTGGAGAAGATTTCGTTATAGCTGTAGTCGTTGGCGATGGAGGTGATGGTCGAGCTGTCGGTGGTCAGCGCAATCGCGGGCAGGCTTGGGCGCTCACGCTCGAAGCGATTGAGCAGCTCCGAGGAGAAGTGCTGTGCGTCACCGGCCGAGCCGCCATTGCCACAGGAAAGCATTTTGCCCTCGTTGAGCAGGGCATTCACCATGACCTGGCTGGCTTGCTCAATGTAGGGGGCAAGCACTTCCATCGCCTGCTGCTTGGTATCGATGCTGGCCTGGAAAAGCTGGCGAACTCGGGATTGCATGTCCATCGGGTGACCTTAAGTAGGGCGGCTGCTCCAGGCACAAGAAAGTGCAGCCTGCAAAGCAAAGAGCGAAATCGGTGTGTGGGCTTTCTATACGTCAGGGCTTGAAACGCGCCGTCCAAAGGGTCAGTCGGGCGCTTTGAATCAGCTATCAAATGCGTTCTTCACCCAGTCCAGCGGAGGTGCGCTGCCGGGGTCGCCATTAATGGCCACCACATCGAAACGGCATGGGGAATCTGCCCAGTGCGACTCTTTTTGGAGAAAAAACTGTGCGGCGAGTATGAGCTTTCCACGCTTGCGGACATCGACGCTTTCCAGCGCTCCGCCCCAGCCTGCGTGACGTCGATAGCGAACCTCGACGAATACTACTGTATCGCCGTCGAGCATGACCAGATCGAGCTCGCCTCGTTTACATAACCAGTTCTGCGTAATCAGGCGCAGGCCCTGTTGTTGCAAATGTTGCAGGGCGTAGGCTTCAGCCTCGCGCCCTGCTTGTTGCCGAGGGGTGCTCGGCATTAACGCGGAGTGTCCGGCAGATGCTGAACCTTGCCGCCGACAAACTGGGCCCATGGCAATTGACGCTCGACACGTTGACCCGAACCCATGCTCAGGCTGCCGGTCAGGCCGTCGATGCGGCTGTCTGGCAGGGTTTTGAGCTGTGCCAGGCGCGGTGCCAGACGATAAGCGTCGATCCCCATGGCGTACAGTCGGCCAAGGCTGCCTGCCGCTTGTGGCCATTGCACGGTTACTTGCTGGCGCAGTGGATCGTTGGTGTTGAGCAGCCACGGCGTTTCACAGAAGCGAATGCCTTCCAGGTCCAGATACTGCGCCTGGTCGCCGCTGTTGGTGAACAGGTGTGAAGTCGCGTACACCGGAACATCGCCTGCGTACTGGAACACCAGCGTGGGCTTGATCTGCTGCGCTTGCTGAGGCGTTACTGCGAGGAAGATGAAGTCGATGTCCTGGCGACGTGTCGGTTGTGCCGCTACTTGTGTGCCGACGGTGCTTTGCAGGCTCTTGGCGCGAGCTTCGCTGTTCCGGAGCTGGAACATGTCAGCGATTTGCTGGGCCAGGGCGACAGGCTGGTCGACATGTTCAGCAACGATAAACGTGCCGCCGGCCGCTTGCCAGCTCTGGCGGAAGGCATCCAGGACGCGGTCGCCCCATTCGCCTTTAGGGACCATGGCTGCGGCACTGCGCTTGCCATCGGCCCAGGCGCGACGTGCGACTTCGCGGGCTTCGTCTTCAGCAGCGAGGCCGAACTGGAACAGTTGTGGTGGTCCGTCCCGGCCTGCGTCGCTGTAGTTCAGTGCCAGTGTGGTGATAGGCAATTGCGGGCGGCTGCTCAGTTGTTTGACCAGCGGCTTTTCCAGTGGACCGATGACCAGTTGCACGCCTGATGCTTTGGCCTGGCGGTAGAAGTCATCGAGAGAGGTCAGGTGGGAGCTGTCGAACACTTCGATGGCTGGCGGCTTTTGGCCTGCTTGCTGCGCCTGGTAGTGCGCCGCCATAAAGCCTTCGCGCAATGCGCGGGCAACAGACGCGAGCGGGCCGTCTTGCGGCAGCAGCAGGGCGATTTTGGTCAGTGGTTCGCTGGTCAGCGCCTTGAGTTGGGCCAGTGGGGCTGGCAGTTGCAGGGCGGCCGGGTGTTGTGGGTTTTGCGCTTTCCAGGCATCGATGGCCGCCTGTTGTTGCTCCAGGGTGCCGCCGCCTTTGACTGCGCGGGCCAGGCTCAGCCAGCCACTCAGGTCATTGTTGCTGGTGCTTTGCAGTTGCTCGGCGGGCAAGCCGGCAACCAGTGCCCAGATTGCTTCATGGTTAGCGCTGGCTTGAGCGCCCTTGAGCAATGGCGCAATAAATACTCGCTCGCTGGCAGCAGGCATGATCTGCCCGTCAGCTTCCAGGGCGCGTGCCTGGACCAGCCCGGTGCGTATCTGCTGCTCGACCGGCAGCTCACCCAGTCGTTGCAGGCTAGGGTGGCTCAGGGCTGTCAGCGCGGCCTTGGGCTGGTTGCGGCCCAGCGCCAGTTCAGCGGATAGCGTGCTGGCATACACCTGTTGCGCAGGCTTGAGCTGATCAAGAGGCACCTGCTCGAGAATCCGCGCGGCGCGACCTGGGTCATTTTGCCGATTGGCCTGATCGGCTGCACTGAGTCTCAGCAGTGCAGCTTTATCGGGCGACTTGGCGGCAGCGGCTTGTTCGAGCAATTGCTCGATGCTGGCGTCCGGAGTGCGTGGAAGCTCGCCAAGACTTGACGAGGGCGAGCTGGCGCAAGCTGCCAACAGGGCAGCAAGAAAGAGGGCAGAGAACAGCCGCAGGCAAGCGATCATGTAAGTGTTCCTGATACTCGAGCAAATTAGCGGGGAATTGTACCCAAGCACTGGCCGGGGCGCGATGTTAGTGGCGTTAAAGCGGTCATATTGGTCGTTGGGCCGGGAAATAAGGATGAATCCAGCCTTTTTTCATGCTGTTCATCCTCTGTTGCAACGAAAGCAAACGCTTTTTTCATTCTTTTTTAAGTGCTGACCTTGGCCGGCTACCCATTGGCTCATGCCGTAATCTGTACAATGCGTTTTTTTCACCAACACAAGAGGTGTGCGCTTTGACTGCTCCAGGTGCTTTGAATTCCGCTGCTGGCTCGCTTTATGTCGTGGCCACGCCTATCGGTAACCTGGATGACATGAGCGTGCGCGCATTAAAAGTGTTGCGAGAGGTTGCGCTGATTGCCGCTGAAGATACTCGCCACTCGTTACGTCTGATGCAGCATTTCGGTATTTCCACGCCCTTGGCTGCCTGTCACGAGCACAACGAGCGGGAGGAGGGGAGTCGATTCATTACACGGCTGCTCGCGGGCGATGACATCGCACTGATCTCTGATGCCGGGACGCCGCTTATCTCTGATCCCGGTTATCACCTGGTGCGACAGGCGCGTGCCGCTGGCATCGCGGTGGTTCCAGTGCCAGGTGCATGTGCGCTGATCGCGGCCTTGTCAGCGGCCGGCTTGCCCTCGGACCGGTTTATTTTCGAAGGCTTCTTGCCAGCCAAAGCGGTAGGGCGGCGGGCGCGACTTGAACTGCTGAAAGAAGAGCCGCGCACCTTGATCTTCTATGAGGCGCCACACCGCATCCTTGAGTGCCTGCAAGACCTGGAACTGGTGTTCGGCCCTGAGCGTCCGGCGTTGTTGGCGCGCGAGCTGACTAAAACCTTCGAAACCCTCAAAGGTCTACCCTTGGCGGAGCTTCGTGCGTTCGTCGAAGGGGACAGTAATCAGCAGCGCGGTGAATGCGTGGTGCTGGTGGCAGGCTGGACCTTGCCCGAAGATGAGGACGTCATCGGTACCGAAGCTCGGCGTATCCTGGATTTGCTGCTGGAGGAGATGCCTCTCAAACGCGCGGCGGCCTTGGCGGCGGAAATCACCGGGGTGCGCAAGAATTTGCTTTACCAGGTAGCGCTGGAGAAACAAAAAGATGCATAAAAGATCCTTCTTGGCCTGACAGTCAAAATGCGCGGAACTTATTAAAGCTTGTTCTTGAGCGTCCGTGCCGCTAACCTTGGCGGCGGAGAGTCGATTGGACAGTCGCTGCCTTCTATTGTTCCGCAATAGGGGGGGGAGGAAAGTCCGGGCTCCATAGGGCAGAGTGCCAGGTAACGCCTGGGAGGCGCGAGCCTACGGAAAGTGCCACAGAAAATAACCGCCTAAGCACTTCGGTGCCGGTAAGGGTGAAAAGGTGCGGTAAGAGCGCACCGCACGTCTGGCAACAGTTCGTGGCAAGGTAAACCCCACTCGGAGCAAGACCAAATAGGGTTCCAAGGCGTGGCCCGCGCTGGAACCGGGTAGGTTGCTAAAGGCGTCCAGTGATGGCCGTCGTAGAGGAATGACTGTCCTCGACAGAACCCGGCTTACAGATCGACTCTCCACCTTTTCCCCCTCTCTGCTTTTTCGTAGCAGAAGCGCTTTTGTAATATCAAAAAAATCTTACTCTTGATAAATCACTTTAACTTCGAGCCACAGTGCTTTGAGTCAATTCAGGTTTATTCGTCAAAACAATTGAGAAATTGTTCCTTCACCTGTTTTTCCCCTCCTAAATCTCCGATCTGTAAGGGTTTTCCTTAGGACCGCGCCTTGACGGTGTGGTGGGCGCATTCCTATAGTGTGCACAAGTGGCGAGAAGTGGCATGAAGTGGGTTTTTTCGCCGTAAAAAGTTAATATTCGGAGATCGCGGTTGTGTTTCGTGGTGCTAATGCAATCAATCTCGATGCAAAGGGCCGTCTCGCTATGCCGAGCCGGTACCGCGACGAGCTGGATTCGCTTAGCGCCGGGCAGTTGATCGTGACAATTGATGCTGCCAGCCCCTGCTTATGTTTGTACCCATTGTCCGAATGGGAATTGATTGAAGCCAAATTGCGTGATTTGCCGACATTTCGTGAAGAGAACCGTCGCTTGCAACGGTTATTGATCGGGAATGCGGTTGATTTAGAGCTCGATGGTAGCGGCCGTTTTCTGGTCCCGCCGCGCCTTCGCGATTATGCCAAGTTGGATAAGCGCGTGATGTTAGTTGGCCAGCTTAATAAGTTTCAACTGTGGGACGAGGACGCCTGGAACGCTCTTGCTGAAGCGGATCTGGCGGCCATTCAACAACCGGGCGCTATGCCTGATGAACTGCGTGATTTGATCTTGTGACTATGAATAGCGGCTTTACCCACATCACCGTACTGCTTGATGAAGCTGTAGAGGCTCTCGCGGTGCGTGCCGATGGCTGCTACCTGGATGGCACGTTTGGGCGTGGCGGACACAGCCGTTTGATATTGCAGCACCTGGGTCCGGGCGGTCGCTTGCTGGGATTCGATAAAGACCCCCAGGCAATTGCCACCGGGCAAGCGCTGGCGGCCGAAGACGGCCGCTTTGTCATTGTGCAGCGCAGCTTTGCCGAGCTGGGTTCTGAACTCGAAAGTCGCGGTCTTGCGGGCAAGGTCAGCGGCGTTTTGCTCGACCTTGGCGTGTCCTCTCCGCAGCTGGACGACCCTGAACGCGGTTTCAGCTTCATGAACGACGGTCCGCTGGACATGCGCATGGACCCGAGTCGTGGCATCAGCGCTGCCGATTTTATCGCCACTGCATCAGCAGAAGAAATCGCCCGTGTGTTCAAGGAATACGGCGAAGAGCGCTTTGCCAAGCGCATGGCAAATGCCGTGGTTCAACGCCGTGAGACCCAGCGCTTCGAACGCACGGGCGATCTGGCTGAAGTGCTCAAGGTTGCCAACCCTGCATGGGAAAAAGGCAAGAATCCAGCGACCCGTGCGTTCCAGGGATTGCGTATCCACGTCAACAACGAGCTGGGCGATCTTGAAGCCGGGCTTGAGGCTGCACTCGAAGCGCTGGAAATCGGTGGCCGTCTGGTTGTGATCAGCTTCCACTCGCTGGAAGATCGCATCGTCAAACTGTTCATGCGCAAGCTCGCCAAGGGCGAAGCCGACAAAATGCCCCGCGACCTGCCGATTCGTTTTCAGGCGTTTGATCCAAAAATCAAAATCCTGGGCAAGGCGCAATTCGCCTCCGAGACTGAAACCAAAGCCAATCCACGTTCGCGTAGCGCTGTCATGCGTGTGGCGGAGAAGCTCCGGTGAGCCGGCTTTTCCTCAAGCCTCTGCCTGGCGGCAGTTTCATTATGTTGCTGCTGTTCGTTGCCGTGCTCGTTTCGGCGATCGGCGTGGCTTACAGCGCGCACTGGAACCGGCAGTTACTTAACTCCCTGTACTCCGAGCTGAGCGTGCGCGACAAAGCGCAGGCAGAGTGGGGGCGCCTGATTCTCGAGCAAAGCACCTGGACCGCCCACAGCCGGATTGAAACGCTGGCCAGCGAACAGCTGAAAATGCGTATCCCCAGCGCTGCTGAAGTGCGGATGGTGGCGCCATGATGAAGCTCGAGGGCGCCCTCTATCCTTGGCGCTTTCGCGTGGTGGTGGGGCTGCTTGGGATCATGGTGGGCGCGATCTGCTGGCGCATCATCGATCTGCAGGTGATTGACCATGACTTCCTGAAAGGTCAGGGCGATGCTCGCAGCGTACGGCACATCCCTATCCCGGCTCACCGTGGCTTGATCACCGACCGCAACGGCGAGCCGTTGGCGGTCAGTACGCCCGTGACGACGCTGTGGGCCAACCCGAAAGAAATGCAACTGGCCAAAGAAAAATGGCCTGCGCTTGCCGCCGCTCTGGGCCAGGACGCAAAACTGCTCGGCGACCGTCTTGAGGCTCAGGCCGGTAAAGAATTCATCTACCTGGTTCGCGGCCTGACGCCGGAGCAGGGTCAAGTCGTGCTCGACCTGAAAGTCCCTGGCGTCTATGGCATTGAAGAGTTCCGGCGTTTCTACCCGGCGGGCGATGTCACTGCGCACATGGTCGGCTTCACCGACCTGGACGACCACGGTCGTGAAGGGGTCGAACTGGCGTACGACGACTGGCTTGCCGGTGTCCCGGGTAAGCGACAGGTCATCAAGGATCGGCGCGGACGACTTATCAAGGATGTCCAGGTTACAAAAAACGCCAAGGCCGGGAAGACCTTGGCTTTGTCTATTGATCTGCGCCTGCAATACCTGGCCACTCGCGAGTTGCGCAACGCCATTCAGGAAAACGACGCCAAAGCTGGCAGCCTGGTGATCATGGATGTGAAGACTGGCGAAGTATTGGCCATGGTCAACTCGCCGACCTACAACCCCAACAACCGTCGCACCATGGTGCCGGCGGCGATGCGTAACCGCGCCATCATCGACGTGTTCGAGCCCGGCTCGACCATGAAGCCGATCTCCATGACCGCCGCTCTGGACAGTGGCCGCTGGAAACCTACCGACAAAGTCGAGGTTTACCCAGGCACGCTGCAGATCGGCAAATACACCATTCGTGACGTTACCAAGACCGAGGGCCCGATCCTCGATTTGACCGGGATCCTGATCAACTCCAGTAACGTCGGTATGAGCAAGGTGGCTTTCGACGTCGGCGGCGAAGCGATTTTCCGTGCGATGCAACGAGTCGGGCTGGGCCAATACACTGGCCTGGGTTTCCCGGGCGAGCGCGTTGGCAATTTGCCCAACTACCGTGAGTGGCGCAAAGCAGAAACCGCGACCTTGTCCTACGGCTACGGTCTGTCGGTCACCGCGTTGCAACTGGTGCACGCCTATTCCGCGCTGGCCAACAATGGCCGTATCGTGCCGCTGACCATCCTGAAAACCGATACGCCACCGGAGGCTACCCAGGCGATTCCGGAGGCCACCGCAAAAACCGTACAAGGCATGTTGCAGCAAGTGATCGAAGACCCGCGTGGTGTATTCCGCGCCCGGGTGCCGTCCTACCATGTGGCCGGCAAAAGCGGTACCGCACGTAAAACAGCGGTGGGCACCAAGGGTTACGCCGAAAACTCCTATCGCTCTTTGTTCGCAGGCTTTGGTCCTATGAGCAACCCGCGGTACGCGGTAGTCGTGGTCATCGACGAACCTGGCAAAGCGGGCTACTACGGTGGTCTGGTGTCGGCGCCAGTATTTAGCAAGGTCATGTCCGGCACGTTGCGACTGATGAACGTCACCCCGGATAACCTGGCCCCTATTCCCACGCAGGAACAAGTCAATGCTGCGCCTGTTGTTAAAGGAGGGCGTGGTTAATGCCTGTTAGCCTGAACAAGATTTTTGCCCATGCCGAGCGCGATCTGTTGATCCGCGAGTTGACCCTCGACAGCCGTAATGTGCGGGCTGGCGATCTGTTTCTGGCGGTGCCGGGCGGCAAGCTCGATGGTCGTGCGCATATCGCCGATGCACTCAAGCGGGGCGCCGCGGCAGTTGCTTATGAAGTTGAAGGCGCAACCGTTTTGCCCATCACTGATGCGCCGTTGATTCCGGTCAAGGGCTTGGCGGCACAACTGTCCGACATCGCCGGGCGCTTTTATGGTGACCCGAGCCGCAGTCTGAATCTGGTGGGCGTCACTGGCACCAACGGTAAAACCAGTGTCACCCAGTTGGTCGCGCAAGCGCTGGATCAGCTTGGGCAGCATTGTGGGATTGTTGGCACCCTGGGCACAGGGTTTTACGGCGCGCTGCAAAGCGGCCGTCATACCACGCCTGATCCGATAGCCGTGCAAGCGATGCTGGCCGATTTGAAGAAAGCCGGCGCGCGTGCGGTGGCGATGGAAGTGTCTTCCCACGGTCTGGATCAGGGACGTGCGACTGCATTGGCGTTCGACGTCGCGGTGCTGACCAACCTGTCCCGTGATCATCTGGACTACCACGGCACGATGGAAGCCTACGCAGCCGCCAAGGCGAAATTGTTTGCCTGGCCAAATCTGCATTGCCGGGTGATCAATCTGGATGACGATTTCGGTCGGCAACTGGTCAAAGAAAAACACGAATCGCGGCTGATCAGCTACAGCCTTGATGATCCTCGCGCAGACCTGTACTGCCGTGATGCGCACTTCGATGACGATGGCGTACGCGCCATGCTGGTCACAGCGCAAGGCGAGCACAATCTGCAAAGTAGCTTGCTGGGTCGTTTCAATCTGAGCAACGTGCTGGCTGCGGTCGGCGCGCTGATGGGCCTGGACTACGCGCTGGATGAAATTTTAAGCGTGCTGCCGAAACTGGAAGGTCCGGTCGGTCGCATGCAGCGCTTGGGCGGCGGCACCCAGCCGTTGGTCGTGGTCGATTACGCACACACCCCCGACGCGCTGGAAAAAGTCCTCGAAGCACTGCGCCCGCACGCCAGGGGCCGGCTGATGTGCCTGTTCGGTTGTGGCGGGGATCGAGATCGCGGCAAGCGTCCGTTGATGGCTGAAGTGGTTGAACGGCTGGCGGATACGGTCGTGGTCACCGATGACAATCCACGGACAGAAGTGCCTGCGCAGATTTTCGATGACATCCGCCAAGGGTTTGTTGCCGTCGATAAAGTCAGCTTTGTTGCCGGTCGCGGTCAGGCCATTGCCCAATTGATTGCCAGTGCCAGCGCGGCGGACGTGATCGTGCTGGCAGGCAAAGGTCATGAGGACTACCAGGAAATCGAGGGCGAGCGCCATGCGTTCTCCGATCTGGAAGAAGCCGGCAAAGCGTTGACTGCATGGGAGGTGGCACATGCTTAAGCCGCTGACGTTCAGTCAACTGATCGGGCCACTTGCTGGCCGTCAGGTCAATGCAGATTGCAGCTTTACCGGTGTCAGCATCGACAGCCGCGCCATTGTTCCGGGCCAGCTGTTTATAGCGCTGACCGGTCCACGTTTCGACGGCCATGATTATCTTGATGACGTCGCGAGCAAAGGCGCGGTCGGTGCGTTGGTCGAGCGTGAGGTTGCAGGCTCCGTTCTGCCGCAACTGGTGGTCGAAGATACCCGTCAGGCGCTGGCGCAGCTCGGTGCCCTGAACCGTAATGCGTTCGACAAGCCGCTTGCCGCGATCACCGGCTCCAGCGGTAAAACCACGGTCAAGGAAATCCTCGCGAGCATCTTGCGCACGCGCGGGCCGGTACTGGCCACGCGCGGTAATTTGAACAACGACCTGGGGGTTCCGCTGACCCTGCTCGAGCTGGCGCCTGAACACACGGCAGCAGTGATCGAGCTGGGCGCTTCACGTGTCGGCGAAATTGCCTACACCGTCAGCCTGGCCAAACCCCATGTCGCACTGATCACCAATGCCGGAACTGCCCACGTGGGTGAGTTCGGCGGCCCGGAAAAAATTGTCCAGGCCAAGGGTGAAATTATCGATGGCCTCGACGCAACCGGTATCGCGGTACTCAATCGTGATGACAAGGCCTTCGCCATCTGGCAAGCACGGGCGAATGGACGCCAGGTCGTGAGCTTTGCCTTGAGCGATGACGCTGCTGACTTCTACTCGCGTGATCTGACCCGCGATGTTCGCGGGTGCCCGAGTTTCACATTGCACGGTCCGTCCGGCGCGGCGTCTGTCCAGCTCAATCTGCTGGGCACGCACAACGTCACCAATGCCCTGGCGGCGGCTGCGGCGGCGCATGCGTTGGGTGTTTCGCTGGAAGGCATCGTTGCAGGGGTGAATGCGGTACAGCCAGTCAAAGGTCGTGCGGTTGCGCAATTGGCCACTAATGGTATTCGCGTAATCGACGACACGTATAACGCTAACCCCACCTCAATGTGCGCTGCCGTTGATATACTCGCCGGCTTTTCTGGGCGCACCGTTCTGGTGCTCGGGGATATTGGCGAGTTGGGCGAGTGGGCGGAAGAAGGCCATCGTCAGGTCGGCGCATACGCTGCGGGCAAGGTGTCGGCGTTATATGCGGTGGGGCCTTTTATGACCTATGCCGTGAACGCTTTTGGCCAGCACGCTCGCCACTTCACCAACCAGACCGACCTGATCGCGGCGCTTGGCGCCGAGCAGGACACTAATACCACTATTTTGATCAAGGGTTCGCGCAGCGCTGCGATGGAAAACATCGTCGCGGCTTTGTGTGGTTCTAGCCGGGAGAAACACTAATGCTGCTGCTGCTGGCGGAATATCTGCAACAGTTCTACAAAGGCTTCGCGGTCTTTCAATACCTGACCCTGCGCGGGATTCTCGGCGTGCTCACTGCGTTGTCGCTCTCGCTGTGCCTGGGTCCATGGATGATTCGCACCCTGCAGAATCGCCAGATCGGCCAATCGGTACGTAATGACGGTCCGCAGTCTCACCTCTCCAAGTCGGGCACCCCGACCATGGGCGGCGCGTTGATCCTCTCGGCGATTACCGTCAGCACCCTGCTGTGGGCTGATCTGAGCAACCGTTATGTCTGGGTCGTGTTGATCGTCACGTTGCTGTTCGGTGGCATTGGTTGGGTCGACGATTACCGCAAAGTGATCGAGAAGAACTCCAAGGGGCTGCCTAGCCGCTGGAAATACTTCTGGCAGTCAGTGTTCGGCCTTGGCGCCGCGATTTTCCTTTATGCAACTGCGCCGTCCGCGGTAGAAACCACCCTGATCCTGCCGATGCTCAAGGATGCCAGCATCCCGCTCGGTGCCGGCTTCATGGTGCTGACCTATTTCGTCATCGTCGGATCGAGCAACGCAGTCAACCTGACGGATGGTCTCGACGGTCTGGCGATCCTGCCGACGGTGATGGTTGGCGGTGCGCTGGGTATCTTCTGCTACCTGTCGGGTAACGTGAAATTCGCTGAATACCTGCTGATCCCTTATGTACCGGGCGCGGGTGAGCTGATTGTGTTCTGCGGCGCGTTGATTGGTGCAGGCCTGGGCTTTCTCTGGTTCAACACGTACCCGGCGCAAGTTTTCATGGGCGACGTCGGTGCCCTGGCACTCGGCGCCGCACTGGGCACCATTGCCGTGATCGTTCGTCAGGAAATCGTCCTGTTCATCATGGGCGGTGTATTCGTGATGGAAACCCTTTCAGTCGTCATCCAGGTCGCGTCCTTCAAGTTGACCGGTCGCCGTGTGTTCCGCATGGCACCGATTCACCACCACTTTGAACTCAAAGGCTGGCCCGAGCCGCGCGTGATTGTCCGTTTCTGGATCATCACCGTGATTCTGGTGCTGATCGGCCTTGCCACCCTGAAGCTGAGGTAGAACGAGTGTCTCTGATCGTTTCTGACCACTTCCGCATCGTTGTCGGTCTCGGCAAGAGCGGCATGTCCCTGGTTCGCTTCCTGGCGAAGCAGGGCGTGTCGTTTGCTGTGGCTGATACGCGGGACAATCCGCCCGAGTTGGCGACGTTGCGTCAGGACTACCCGCAGGTGGAAGTACGTTGCGGCGAGCTGGATGTGGAGTTTCTCTGCCGTGCCGACGAGCTGTACGTCAGCCCCGGCCTGGCATTGGCGACCCCAGCACTGCAGCAGGCGGCGGCCCGTGGCGTGAAATTGTCGGGTGATATCGAGTTGTTCGCGCGTAACGCGAAGGCGCCCATCGTTGCAATCAGCGGTTCGAATGCGAAAAGCACGGTCACCACGCTGGTGGGTGAAATGGCGGCCGCAGCGGGTAAACGTGTTGCAGTCGGCGGCAACCTCGGCACCCCGGCGCTGGACCTGCTCGATGACTCGGTCGAGTTGTACGTGCTTGAGCTCTCCAGCTTCCAGCTTGAAACCACTGACCAACTCGGCGCTGAAGTGGCGACTGTGTTGAACGTCAGCGAAGATCACATGGACCGTTACAGCGGCCTGCCGGCGTATCACTTGGCCAAGCACCGGATTTTCCGTGGTGCCCGGCAAGTGGTGGTCAATCGGCAGGACGCACTGTCGCGGCCGCTGATCGGTGAAGGCTTGCCGTGCTGGACCTTCGGTCTGAACACACCCGATTTCCACGGCTTCGGTCTGCGCGAAGAGAACGGCGAAAAATACCTCGCCTTCCAGTTCGACACCCTGATGCCGGTCCGCGAGCTGAAAATTCGCGGCGCACACAATCAATCCAATGCCTTGGCTGCGTTGGCGCTCGGGTATGCAGTGGGCTTGCCGTTTGACGCCATGCTCAGCGCCTTGCGCACCTTCACCGGCCTCGCGCATCGCTGCCAATGGCTGCGTGAGCGTGCAGGTGTCAGCTATTACGACGACTCCAAAGCCACCAACGTTGGCGCCGCGCTGGCTGCCATCGAAGGCCTGGGCGTGGATATTACGGGCAAGCTGGTGTTGATCGCAGGTGGAGATGGCAAGGGTGCTGATTTCAGCGCCTTGCGTGCCCCTGTCGTCGCCTATTGCCGCGTGGTCGTGTTGTTGGGCCGCGATGCTGAATTGCTGGCCAAGACCTTCGGCGATGCGGTGCCTTTAGTCCGCGTCAAAACCCTGGAAGAAGCTGTGCAACGTGCTGCCGAATGGGCTCAGGACGGGGATGCGGTATTGCTGTCTCCCGCCTGCGCCAGCCTGGACATGTTCAAGAACTTTGAAGAGCGTGGGCGTTTGTTCGCTCACGCCGTGGAGGCCTTGTCATGATTCTGGGTGTGATCAAGCCTTATCCATCGCCGCTGATCAGCGGTCGCGGCATTGATGTCGACTTCCCGATGTTGGCCGGTTGTCTTGCGCTGCTGGGCCTGGGTCTGGTGATGATCACTTCTGCCTCGTCAGAAGTGGCCGCCGTGCAGTCCGGCAACCCGCTGTACATGATGATGCGTCACCTGGTGTATCTGGTCATCGGTTTGGGCGCCTGTGGCGTGACCATGATGATTCCTGTTTCGACCTGGCAGCGCCTGGGCTGGCTGATGTTGATTGGCGCCTTCGGTTTGCTGGTGATGGTATTGGTGCCGGGGCTGGGCCGTGAGGTTAACGGTTCGATGCGCTGGATCGGTTTCGGGATGTTCAACGTCCAGCCTTCGGAAATCGCCAAGGTGTTCGTGGTGATTTTTCTTGCCGGTTACCTGGTACGGCGCCAGCAGGAGGTTCGGGAAAGCTGGATGGGCTTCTTCAAGCCATTCATCGTTTTGCTGCCGATGGCAGGTTTGCTGCTGATGGAACCGGACTTCGGTGCCACCGTCGTAATGATGGGGGCTGCGGCGGCGATGCTGTTCCTCGGTGGCGTAGGACTGTTCCGCTTCACCCTGATGGTGGTGTTGGCGGTGGGCGCGGTGTTCGTGCTGGTTCAAGCGCAGCCCTATCGTATGGCGCGTCTGATCACCTTCACCGACCCCTGGTCCGATCAGTTTGGCTCCGGTTATCAGCTGACCCAGGCCCTGATTGCCTTTGGCCGTGGCGAATGGTTCGGCGTCGGTCTGGGTAACAGCGTGCAGAAGCAGTTCTATTTACCTGAAGCGCACACCGACTTCGTGTTTGCTGTGCTCGCGGAAGAATTGGGCGTGGTCGGCTCGCTGATCACTGTGGGCCTGTTCGTATTCGTCAGTATCCGGGCCATGTACATCGGTATGTGGGCCGAGAGGGCCAAGCAATATTTCGCAGCCTATGTGGCTTACGGTCTGGCGTTCCTGTGGATTGGTCAGTTCCTGATCAACATCGGCGTAAACGTCGGACTGTTGCCGACTAAAGGCCTGACCTTGCCCTTCCTCAGTTATGGCGGCAGTTCGTTGGTGATCTGCTGCGCAAGCCTGGGCTTGCTGCTGCGCATCGAGTGGGAAGCGCGGACCAATACCGGCAGCGAAGAAACGGAATTCAATGAAAGCGACTTCACCGAGGAGCCGACCCATGGGCGCTAACGTGCTGATCATGGCGGGCGGCACGGGCGGACACGTCTTCCCGGCGCTGGCCTGCGCGCGCGAATTTCAGGCCCGCGGTTACAGCGTGCACTGGCTCGGCACACCGCGCGGTATCGAAAACGAACTGGTCCCGCAAGCGGGCTTGCCGCTGCATTTGATCAACGTGACCGGCCTGCGGGGCAAGGGCGTGCTTACGCTGTTGAAGGCGCCGTTTGTGGTGCTTAAGGCTTTGTTGCAAGCGCGCAAGATCGTTCGTCAATTGCAGCCCGTCTGCGTACTGGGAATGGGTGGTTTCGTCACGGGTCCTGGCGGCCTGGCAGCGAAATTGGCGGGTGTACCGCTGATCATTCATGAACAGAACGCTGTCGCCGGTACAGCCAATCGCAGCCTGGCGCCGTTTGCCACTCGCGTGTGCGAAGCCTTCCCGAACACGTTTTCGACTTCGGCAAAACGCCGTACCACCGGCAACCCGGTACGCACCGAGCTGTTTCTCGAAACGCCGCGTCAGGCGTTGGCCGGACGTAAAGCCCGTTTGCTGATTCTTGGCGGAAGCCTGGGCGCTGAGCCACTGAACAAACTGCTGCCCGCCGCATTGGCACTGGTGCCGCTGGAGTTGCGACCTGAAGTGTTTCATCAGGCCGGCAAGAATCATGACCAGATCACCGCAGAGCGCTATCGCACTGCCGATGTCGAGGCGCAAGTGGCGCCCTTCATCAAAGACATGGCCCAAGCCTATGGCTGGGCCGACCTGGTGGTTTGTCGCGCAGGCGCGCTGACCGTCAGTGAACTGGCGGCGGCTGGCCTGCCGTCGTTGTTGGTGCCGTTGCCCCATGCGATCGACGACCACCAGTCCCGTAATGCCGACTATCTGGCCCGCGAAGGTGCAGCCTTCGTCATGCCACAAGCGACAACTGGCGCAGCCGAAATGGCCGCACGCCTGAAAGAGGTTTTGATGCAACCCGAACAATTGAACAGCATGGCCCGCACGGCTCGCGACCTGGCCAAACCTGACGCAACGCGCACTGTGGTCGATATCTGTCTGGAGGTGGCTCATGGTTGAGAACAAGAGGGCGATGCCCCAGCCGGAAATGCGCCGCATCCGTCGCATCCACTTCGTCGGTATCGGCGGTGTGGGCATGTGCGGTATTGCCGAGGTGCTGCTTAACCTGGGCTACGAAGTGTCCGGCTCCGACTTGAAGTCTTCACCGGTGACTGAACGTCTTGAATCGTTCGGCGCTAAAGTGTTTATCGGCCATCGCGCCGAGAACATCGCGACGGCTGACGTACTGGTGGTCTCCAGTGCAGTCAATACCGCCAACCCGGAAGTCGCTACTGCTCTGGAACGTCGTATTCCTGTGGTCCCGCGTGCCGAAATGCTGGCCGAACTGATGCGCTATCGCCATGGCATCGCAGTCGCTGGCACGCATGGCAAAACCACCACCACCAGTTTGATCGCTTCGGTGTTCGCGGCCGGTGGCCTGGACCCGACGTTCGTCATCGGTGGTCGTCTGAATGCTGCCGGAACCAACGCTCAGTTAGGCACCAGCCGTTACCTGATCGCTGAAGCGGATGAAAGCGACGCCAGCTTCCTGCACTTGCAGCCGTTGGTGGCCGTGGTCACTAACATCGACGCCGACCACATGGCGACCTACGAGGGCGACTTCAACAAACTGAAGAAAACCTTCGTCGAGTTCCTGCACAACCTGCCGTTCTATGGGCTGGCCGTGGTGTGCATCGATGATCCAGTGGTGCGTGAAATTCTGCCGCTGATCAAGCGTCCGACACTGACTTACGGTTTCAGCGAAGAAGCCGACGTACGGGCCATCAACGTGCGTCAGGCCGGCATGCTGACTTACTTCACCGTGCTGCGTCGTGACCGCGCGCCGCTGGATGTCTCGGTAAATATGCCGGGCAACCACAACGTTCTCAACTCGTTGGCGACCATCGCTATCTCTACCGATGAAGGTGTCAGCGACGAGGCCATCGTTCAGGGGTTGTCGGGCTTCCAGGGTGTCGGTCGACGCTTTCAGATCTATGGCGAGCTGCCGGTGGAAGGCGGCAATGTGATGCTGGTCGACGACTATGGTCATCACCCGCGTGAAGTGGCTGCGGTAATCAATGCTGTTCGTGGCGGCTGGCCTGATCGTCGTCTGGTCATGGTTTACCAGCCTCATCGCTTCAGCCGCACCCGCGACCTTTACGATGACTTCGTGCAAGTACTGGCCGAAGCCAACGTGTTGTTGCTGATGGAAGTCTATCCAGCCGGGGAAGAACCGATTCCTGGTGCCGACAGCCGCAACCTGTGCCACAGCATCCGTCAACGGGGTCAGCTGGACCCGATCTACATCGAGCGTGGCGTCGAGTTGGCACCGCTGGTCAAACCACTGTTGCGTGCTGGCGATATTTTGCTGTGCCAGGGCGCCGGTGACATTGGTGGCTTCGCGCCGCAACTGCTTCGAAGCCCGCTGTTTGCAGGTGCTGTCGTGGCCCCGACCGAGGGGAAACTGAAATGACTTCGACCCTGCAAACCGCCTTGTTGTCCACGCTCGAACCCAAGGCTTTCGGCCGTGTCGCCGTGCTGTTCGGCGGTAAAAGCGCTGAGCGTGAAGTGTCGCTGAAATCCGGCCAGGCAGTGCTTGAGGCCCTGCAAGGCGCAGGTGTCGACGCGTTCGGCATCGACGTCGGTGACGACTTCCTGCAGCGCCTGGTCAGCGAAAAAATTGACCGTGCTTTTATCGTCTTGCACGGTCGTGGCGGCGAAGACGGCAGCATGCAAGGCTTGCTGGAATGTCTGGACATCCCCTACACCGGCAGCGGTGTGCTGGCTTCTGCGCTGGCCATGGACAAGTTGCGGACCAAGCAGATCTGGCAAAGTCTGGGCTTGTCGACACCTCGGCATGCCGCATTGAGCACTGAAGCTGATTGTATTTCTGCGGCAACGGAACTGGGCTTCCCTTTAATCGTCAAACCCGCCCATGAAGGTTCGAGTATTGGTATGGCCAAGGTGACCAGCGTCGATGAATTGATCGCCGCATGGAAAGCTGCCAGCACCTACGATTCACAAGTATTGGTCGAGCAATGGATCCAGGGTCCGGAGTTCACTATCGCGACTCTGCGTGACCAGATATTACCGCCCATCGGTCTGGGCACTCCCCACAGTTTCTACGACTACGACGCCAAGTACCTGGCTTCCGATACTCAGTATCGGATCCCTTGCGGGCTCGACAGTGCAAAAGAACAAGAGCTTAAAGATCTTACTGCGCGTGCTTGCGAGGCCGTTGGCATTGCAGGTTGGGCGCGTGCGGACGTTATGCAGGATGCTGACGGCAAGTTCTGGTTGTTGGAAGTGAACACCGTCCCGGGCATGACCGACCACAGTCTGGTCCCTATGGCGGCACGAGCGGCGGGTCTGGATTTTCAGCAGTTGGTGTTAGCGATTCTGGCTGACAGTGTCGAGGCGCGAGGTTAATCCCATGCAAGGCGCGATGCTACGTCATCAGCAACCCGTTCCCGGCCGCAAGCCGGTGCCGCGTGGTGCCAGTCGGATGGTGGCCAAAGAGCCGCTGTCGATGCGCCTGCCTAAAGCAAACTTCGGATTCTTCAAGCGTCTGTTCTGGCCTGTGATGTTGGTCGTTCTGGGCTTCGGCACCTACGAAGCCGCGCAGCGGCTGTTGCCGTATGCCGACCGGCCAATTACCCGGATCAATGTGCAGGGTGATCTGAGCTACATCAGCCAGCAAGCGGTGCAGCAGCGGATTGCCCCGTATGTGGCGGCGAGCTTCTTCACCATCGACCTCACAGGGATGCGCACCGAACTGGAACAAATGCCATGGATCGCCCACGCCGAAGTCAGGCGTGTCTGGCCCGATCAGGTGGTCATTCGTCTGGAAGAACAATTGCCGGTGGCGCGCTGGGGTGAAGAGGCGCTGCTGAACAACCAGGGGCAGGCGTTTACCCCGCGCGAGCTGGCCAATTACGAGCATCTGCCTCAACTGTTCGGCCCTCAGCGTGCCCAGCAGCAGGTGATGCAGCAGTATCAGGTGTTGAGTCAGATGTTACGGCCGTTGGGTTTTTCCATCGTACGTCTGGAATTACGTGAACGTGGCAGTTGGTTTTTGACCACTGGTGCAGGCAGTGCGGGCCCGGGTATCGAGCTGTTACTGGGACGCGACCACCTGGTGGAAAAAATGCGCCGATTTATTGCCATTTATGAAAAAACGCTTAAAGAACAGATCACGAATATTGCGCGCATCGACCTGCGTTACTCCAACGGCCTTGCCGTGGGATGGCGTGAGCAGGTTGCGCCTACGACGGACAAACCCGCCGTCGCGAAGAATTGATAAGAGGCAGGACCATGGCAAACGTGCAAAGCGGGAAAATGATCGTCGGCTTGGATATCGGCACCTCCAAAGTGGTGGCGCTGGTGGGCGAAGTCGGGGCGGATGGCACCCTGGAAATCGTCGGTATCGGCACGCATCCTTCCCGCGGCCTGAAGAAGGGCGTGGTGGTGAACATCGAGTCCACCGTGCAATCGATCCAGCGCGCCGTTGAAGAAGCTCAACTGATGGCCGGTTGCCGTATCCACTCGGCTTTCGTCGGTGTAGCGGGCAACCACATTCGCAGCCTGAACTCCCACGGCATCGTGGCGATCCGTGATCGTGAAGTCAGCATGGCGGATCTGGAGCGTGTACTCGATGCCGCCCAGGCCGTGGCGATTCCAGCGGATCAGCGGGTGCTTCACACCCTGCCGCAGGACTACGTGATCGACAACCAGGAAGGCGTACGTGAGCCTTTGGGGATGTCGGGCGTACGTCTGGAAGCCAAGGTTCATGTGGTGACGTGCGCCGTCAATGCCGCACAGAACATCGAAAAATGCGTGCGTCGTTGCGGGCTGGAAATCGACGACATCATTCTCGAGCAGTTGGCCTCCGCGTATTCGGTGCTGACGGATGACGAGAAAGAACTGGGCGTTTGCCTGGTTGATATCGGCGGCGGCACCACTGACATCGCCATCTTCACCGAAGGCGCGATTCGTCATACCGCGGTCATCCCGATTGCGGGCGACCAGGTCACCAACGACATCGCGATGGCGTTGCGCACACCGACCCAATACGCCGAAGAGATCAAGATTCGCTACGCCTGTGCCCTGGCCAAACTGGCTGGCGCCGGTGAAACGATCAAAGTACCAAGCGTCGGCGACCGTCCACCACGTGAGCTGTCCCGTCAGGCGCTGGCTGAAGTGGTCGAGCCGCGTTACGACGAGTTATTCACATTGATTCAGGCCGAACTGCGTCGCAGTGGGTATGAGGATTTGATCCCGGCCGGCATCGTGCTGACCGGTGGTACCTCAAAAATGGAAGGCGCGGTCGAACTGGCCGAGGAAATCTTCCATATGCCGGTACGCCTCGGCGTGCCGCACAGTGTCAAAGGGCTCTCGGACGTTGTCCGCAACCCAATCTATTCCACTGGTGTGGGGCTGCTGCTGTACGGACTGCAAAAGCAATCCGACGGTATTTCGTTGTCCGGCATCAGTAGCAGCAGCTATAGCGATGAACCTAAAACACCGGTATTCGAGCGCCTCAAACGCTGGGTGCAAGGCAATTTCTAAGTTTCAAAGCAGTAGTAGTGGTAGGCAGTAGGCGAAAAAACTAGAGAAAATGAAAGGAGAGGGAAAATGTTCGAACTCGTAGACAACGTCCCGCAAAGCCCGGTAATCAAAGTTATCGGTGTCGGTGGTGGTGGTGGTAATGCTGTTAACCATATGGTTAAGAGCAACATCGAAGGTGTGGAATTCATCTGCGCCAACACTGACGCACAAGCGCTGAAAAGCATCGGCGCACGGACCATCCTGCAATTGGGCACTGGTGTGACCAAGGGTTTGGGTGCTGGTGCCAACCCTGAAGTAGGTCGTCAGGCTGCACTGGAAGACCGTGAGCGCATTGCTGAAGTGCTACAGGGCACCAACATGGTGTTCATTACCACTGGCATGGGCGGCGGTACCGGTACCGGTGCTGCACCGATCATTGCCGAAGTGGCCAAGGAAATGGGGATCCTCACCGTTGCAGTGGTGACTCGTCCGTTCCCGTTCGAAGGCCGCAAGCGCATGCAGATCGCCGATGAAGGCATCCGTCTGCTGTCGGAAAGCGTTGACTCGTTGATCACCATCCCTAACGAGAAGCTGCTGACCATCCTCGGTAAGGACGCCAGCCTGCTGTCGGCTTTCGCCAAGGCTGACGATGTACTGGCCGGTGCCGTTCGCGGTATCTCCGACATCATCAAACGTCCGGGCATGATCAACGTCGACTTCGCTGACGTACGCACCGTGATGAGCGAAATGGGTATGGCGATGATGGGCACTGGCTGCGCCAGCGGTCCGAACCGTGCGCGTGAAGCGACTGAAGCAGCCATCCGCAACCCGCTGCTCGAAGACGTCAACCTGCAAGGTGCTCGCGGCATCCTGGTCAACATCACTGCCGGTCCTGACCTGTCTCTGGGTGAGTACTCGGACGTGGGTAGCATCATTGAAGCGTTCGCTTCCGAGCACGCGATGGTCAAGGTCGGTACGGTTATCGATCCGGACATGCGCGACGAGTTGCACGTGACTGTGGTTGCCACTGGCCTGGGCGCGAAAATCGAGAAACCTGTGAAGGTGATCGACAACACCCTGCAGACCTCGCAACAACATGCAGCGGTGCAACCTTCTGCACGTCAGGAGCTGCCGTCGGTGAATTACCGCGATCTGGACCGTCCGACTGTGATGCGCAACCAGGCTCACGCCGGTGCTGCCGCTGCTGCGAAGATGAATCCGCACGATGACCTGGATTATCTGGATATCCCGGCTTTCCTGCGTCGCCAGGCCGATTGATGAAATGTATCAGGGGTATTAGGGTGATTGGTGTTCAGCAAAGGCCGGGTCTGCTATTATCGCCAGCCTTTGTTGATACCAGTTCGCAACTTGCGCTGAAGCGGCCAATGCCATGATTAAACAACGCACCCTGAAAAATATTATCCGTGCCACAGGTGTAGGCCTGCACTCGGGGGAAAAGGTTTACCTGACCCTCAAGCCCGCACCTGTGAATACCGGCATCGTGTTTTGTCGTGCCGACCTCGACCCTGTGGTGCAGATCCCTGCCCGTGCGGAAAACGTCGGTGACACCACCCTGTCGACCACTTTGGTCAGCGGGGACACCAAGGTGGACACGGTAGAGCACTTGCTTTCGGCCATGGCTGGCCTTGGCATCGATAACGCCTACGTCGAACTCTCTGCCTCCGAAGTTCCAATCATGGACGGCAGCGCGGGACCCTTCGTATTCCTGATTCAATCTGCCGGCCTGGAAGAACAGGACGCAGCCAAGAAATTCATTCGTATCCTGAAAGAAGTCACCGTGGAAGAGGACGGCAAAACCGCCACTTTCCTGCCTTTCGAAGGGTTCAAGGTGAGTTTCGAGATCGACTTTGACCACCCTGTTTTCCGTAACCGTACTCAAAGTGCAACCGTGGATTTTTCCAGCACTTCTTTTGTTAAAGAAGTCAGCCGCGCCCGTACCTTTGGGTTCATGAGTGATATCGAGTACCTGCGCAAGCACAACCTCGCACTTGGCGGTAGCGTAGAAAATGCCATCGTGGTCGACAAGGACGGCGTGCTTAACGAAGACGGCCTGCGGTATGAGGACGAATTCGTCAAACACAAAATCCTGGATGCAATCGGCGACCTCTACCTGCTGGGCAATAGCCTGATAGGCGAGTTCCGAGGCTTCAAGTCTGGGCACGCACTGAACAACGTCCTTCTTCGCGCATTGATTGCGCAGAAAGATGCTTGGGAAATCGTGACCTTCGAAGACGCCAGCACCGCTCCGATCTCTTACATGCGTCCTGTTGCGGCCGTGTAATTAGTACTCTCTCTTTCCTTTTATTTTTTAAGGCTGCCTTCGGGTGGCCTTTTTTTATGGTTGTTGAAGAGCGTCGGGGGAGTGCAAGAATAACCCTACGAAATTGAGAGACGTCTCCTACTGAGTTTGTCGGCGGCGCGGGATACCTTTGGTCAGCTCATCTACCCAGAATCACCGTTCATTCCGATATGAAGAACGGCGATGTCCACTGCCCCAACGTTTACGCTCAGCATCAAAGGGAATCAGGACCACGAGTTGCTCGTTTTAGCCTTTTTCGGCGAAGAGGCCATCAGCGAGTGCTTCGAAATCACCGTCGATGTGGTCACCGAGCGACCGCCGCGCGAGCTGGAAGGCCTGCTGCACAAAGAAGCCTACCTGGCCTTTGGCAATCAGGGCCTGCATGGCCATATCTACTCCATCCGGAAGGGCAAAGTGGGCACCCGGCTGAGCCATTACCAACTGGTGATGGTGCCGTTTCTGCGTTATTTGCAGCACGCCAGTAATCGGCGGATTTTCCAGAATATGACCACTGAAGCCATCATTCGCGACGTGCTCAAAGGGCATGGCGTGCTGAATGGCCTGGATGTGCAATTCACCATCGGTCCGGAGAAACCGGTCCCGCATGAGTATTGCGTTCAGTACGATGAATCCGACCTGCATTTCGTCAGCCGCTTGTGCGAGGCCGAAGGCTACTTCTATTACTTTAAGCACACGCCACAAGGGCACCAACTGATCTTCGCCGATCAGGAAACCGAGTTCTATCACGCGGGCAATCCCACCGTGGCGATGCCGTTTCGACCGATCAACGGCATGGCGTCGGAGCATCCGGTGATCCAGGCGTTCGGCGTAGGCCTGAGCACCCGCCCCAGCCGCGTCACCCACCGTGATTACGACTTCAAAAACGCGCACATCTCGCTGGAGGCGGACCGGGATTCCAAGGTATTTCCGAACCTTGAGGCGTACATCTACCCCGGAGAATTTGATACCGCGCACGCAGGACGGGTGCGCACGCGCCGGGCGCTGGAGCGGCTTCGCGGCGATGCTGAACGGGCCCAAGGCCAGAGCAACCAACCGGCATTGCGCAGTGGTACGCCGTTACAGATAGAAGAACACCCGGAGCGGAACTGGAACGTGGTCTGGCTGCCAACCTGGGTGTTTCATGAGGGTCGCCAGCCTGCTGTATTAGAGGAATACGCGGTCGGTGACGAGCCGGTGGAAACCGGCCGAATCACTCAGGGCTATCGCAATGAGTTCATTGCCATCCGCGAGGCCGTGCAGTTTCGTCCGGCACTCAAGCATCCGATCCCGAAGATTCAAGGCATGCAAACCGCTGTGGTGACCGGCCCTGCGCAGGAGGAAATCCATTGCGATCAATACGGGCGGGTAAAAGTCCGTTTTCACTGGGACCGCAGTGAAAACAACGAAAGCACCAGTTGCTGGGTACGCGTGGCCTCCAGCTGGGCCGGTGCCGGGTATGGCGCGGTCACCATCCCGCGCGTGGGCATGGAAGTGTTGGTCGCCTTTGAGGAGGGACATGCCTGCAAGCCGATAGTGGTGGGCTGCCTGAGCAACAACACCCATCAAGTGCCTTACAACCTGCCGGACAACAAGACCAAAACCGTTTTGCGCAGTAAAAGCACCGGGGGAGGTTCGGGCTTCAACGAGCTGAGCCTGGAAGACAAGAGCGGGGCGGAACGGATTTACCTCCGCGCCCAACGCGACATGGAGCAGTTGATCCAGAACGACAGCCGAATCGAAATCGGCGGTCAGCGTCTGGAAACCATCAAAGGCAACAGCACCACCGTGCTCAAGGCCGAGGAAAACGTCACCGTCACCGGCGCGCGCAAAGTGCAGTTGCTGGCCGACGATCACCGACAGGTGGCTGGCAGCAGTCACACCCGCGTGGGTGGCGACCTGTTGATATCTGCCGGCCAAGAAGTGCACATCACTGGCAGCGATATCGTCATCAACGGCGGCCTTACCTTGACGTTGTCGATCAACGGCCAACACATCGTCATCAATCCGGCGGGGATTTTCAGCAGTACACCGATCCAGGTCGGCGGCGTGCCGGTACCGGGAACCCCGGCCATGCCGTTGGCGCCCGGCGAGGTGCTTATGCTGGTACGCGATGTTCTGCCGAGCGATCAGAAACATAACCTGGTCGTTGAGCATCGATCGCGCTGCGTGCTCTGTGAAGAGGCCGTGAAAGCATGAATACGCTCACTGCACTTTCTCAGGACCTGCCTTGGGATCAGGGACAGGCCGTGCTACTGCTCGATGGCGCAGCGGTACCCGACTTACCCCTCAGGCTGGCGGCGCGCGCGCCCGGCATCCTCAAAATCCCGCTGTACAAGGAAACGCGTTTCAACGCCCTCAGCGATATTTCCCCCTTGTTGGTGGTCATCGGGCAGCCCGACGATCCGGCGTTTCAGTTCTACCTCGAACATGCCGCGCAAGAGTGGGGCTCGTTGCTGTTCACCCGGGAACCGCTTAATCGACTGGTGAAACATCTGCGCAAACTGCTGACGGTACACGTCAGTGAGGGGCCCGAGGTGATGTTGCGTCTGGCTGACCCCGCCGTGGCGCAGGCCTTGGTCGGTGCGCAAGGCCGCGACGAGCGATTGTTCGGGCCAATTCATACCTGGGTCATCCCTGACAGTGTCACGGGCGGTTGGCATCGGCACACGCGTGCGCTGACGACGCCTGCCGACCTGCCAAAGCGTTATGAGTTGAGCACCGAACAGAATGCTGCGCTGGATGCTGTCGACCTGCGTCGAGCCACGCTGAAGCTCGATGCGCACCTGCGGGCGTATTTTCCCGACGAGCGCGTCAGGCCGTTGCCGGAGCGCTGGCCTGCGCTCGACCGACAAGTCCGCACCGCCTACGCGCAGGGGTTCACCAGCCAGTCCGACCTGACGTATTACGTCAATATTTTCGCGTGGCTGGGATCGTCGCCCCTGGAGCAACACCCACAGATTACGCGGCTGCTGAACACCCCGTCGGCTCAAACACCCAGTGCTCGCATCACCGCAGCCGCCCAACTGGCAAGCGCCTGGGCCTTGGCCCACTCGGCCGACAAGGATCGCCCATGACTTATAACCCCCGCAAAGACCCCAACCTCGCTGCCGCCGCCGAATCCAAAAGCGATGTCCTCGGCTACGGTATGTGCCCCTTGCGCCAGCCCAAGGTGCAGTTACTTCCGTTGCGTTACGGTCTGGTCGAGCGCGCTGATCCATCGACCGAATTGACGCTGCCTTATGCGCTGAAAAGCCGGCCGTTGGGCGTGCGCCTGTTGCGTGACGGCTGGCTGTACATCATCGACAGCGCGGCCCGTGAGCTGCACGAATACCGGGTTATCGAGGGCGCCATCAGTGCGTTGCTCTGGCAAGGTGCCGAGGTCAGCAGCGACCAGCGTGAACCGCAGAGTGCGGAACCGGCCTTGGTATTTGCCAGGAGCAGCACCCTGCATGTCAGCTTTGCCGACGTGCAATGGACCGCCGTCCAATGCAATCGGATGTTGAACAGCGCCGACGAGCGCGCGCACTTCATGCACGCTGTCGGGCTCGCCAACGTCAATTGCGAAACCGGTGGCAAGGACCTACTCACTTTGCAACAGACTGAGCGCTGGCTGGCTGAATTGGCCGAAGATGATGCACTGCTGCCCGACGCCGACCTCCCGGCCAAGGAGCGCATGCCTTATCTGTGGGAAACCCCCAAACGCTTTCGCGAAGCGCATGTCGGCGAACTGCTAAAGCGCGTGCTGCCGCTTTACCAACACGACACGCTGTGCCTGGTGGTGCATGACGACATCGGCGTATTGACCGATCTGGCCAACTATCAAGACGCGGTGGTCGGCTGGATCGAGGGGTGGGCCGAGGGTGGCGCGCAGCAGAACGCCAACGAGCGCGATTACTTGCTGGCCTGTTACATCGAATCCCTGACCCTGCTCAATGACAGCAACCTGACGGGACTGGCCAATGCCAGCGATGATCCGGCGATCAAGGCCATGCTTCAGGACCTGGATGACCTGCCGTCACCACAGCGCAACCATGCCGGGCGCGCATTACTCGATCATTTGAATAACAGCGGCCAGGCCGTTTCCAGTCAAAAAGCCGATCCCCCCGAGGCCTTGCTGGAGGAACGTCAGGAAGCGCTGGATCAGTTTCGCAAGGAGCAAGGCTTTTTCGGCAGCCTCGCCTTGGGGTCGATCAAGGTCGTGATCCTTCAGGACGTTGACTGGCGCTATCACACTCGACAGTTCATGCGGCCCGCGCCGGACGACTTTGTCGAGCGCCACCTCAAGGCGCTGGTCCAGTTAGGCAAAGAACAGAACCAACGCATCAAGGACGTGCTCGCGGGTGCAAAAATCGGGCAGCGCGGCGTCAATGAACTGATCGACCGCGCCGCCATGGATCACGTGCTGGCTGAGCACAGGGCAAATCTGGCGCGCTGGAATCCCTTGCTCGACCTCATCAGCGAAGACCGGGTGGCGTTGGTCGCTGCCGGCCGCTTCCATCGCGCCGCCTGGTATTTCGATGCACAACAGGCCGCGCAGCAACTGGCGGCGTTCAGCGCCGAATACGCCTGCCTCAAAGACATCTGCCGCAGCGACACGTCCAGCCAGGCGATGCTCGAGTGGCTGGAGAAAAATCCGCAGTTCAGCCTGCCGCTCCTGCATACCTTGCCGTTGAGTGAACAAAGCCAACTGACCACCCAGTACGCCACGCTGGTCAACGTCGGTTATGCGCTGCTCAACAATCTGCCGCACTGGATCGGCGAGTGGCAACGGATCACCCAGGGCAAGCTCCCGGCCCTCGATCAGTTGCCCGACAACGTTCGCGTGGTCGCAGAAGGCGCGCGCGATACCTTGGCGCCAGCCCTGAGTCGCGGAATGGAACGGATACAAAGCGCATTCATCCAGGGCATTCAACGCGAACAGATGCCAGACCTGGACCAACTGTTCCGCAACCTGCCCAAAGCCCTGCCGGGGCGAATTCTCGAAGCCGCAAAACGCGAAGGCGCGACCTTCACCTTCGCCACCCCGGCCGAACAAACCGCCTTGCAGAACGACCTCAAAGAAGTGCTTGAGCAGCGTCGACAACTCAAGCGGGTGACCCATGATCGCAACCAGATCATCCGTCGCTGGGACCACAAAGAGCCCGAAGCGAAAAGACTGCAGGCCGAAATCTACCAAATTCGCAGGACACTGGACACGATAGAGGCGCGCCTGGCCAAAGCCATCAGTCCCATCCCCGAGCTGCCCCATGAATCCGTCAGACTCTACGGCGCCGCGCAGGGCAAGGCGGGCGTGACCTTGCTGTTCCCGCCTGCGCAACAGCGGGAGCTGGGTCACTTGATGGGCAATGTGCGCCAGGGGATACAGACTGCGCCGAAGCTGAATGTGCTGGGCGATGGGGTGGGGGTGCTGGTGTTTGTGGCGCAGATGGTGAATTTGATAGTGGTGGGGAGGGAGGCCAAGGCGCAGTCATGGGGCGATGAGGCGTTTCGTTCATTCGTTGTTGCCGGTACTGCCACGGCGGCTTCTGGGTTTACGGCGGCTCGTGGGATTTTTGACACGGCCTTGACGGCGAGGGCTGCCGCGCTTGCGAGCGTTTTTCAGCGGCATGCTTTGAATAATGTGCACGTGCAGTTGGGCAAGATGCACTTAGGGCTTGGGGGGCTAGGTTCATTCGCTGGAATTTTCGCAACCGGCGCTAGCCTTAACGCACACCATAGCAATTGGCAGCAGGCTGTGCGTAGCGGCAACCGTACACTTCAAAACAGCGCGACGTTGGCCATGGTGGGTGCTGGGGGGCAACTGATCAGTCATACCTATGATTTCAGCAGCGTGTTGTACTCTGCTTACAAAGTTATATTCGCGCCCAATCGAGCCGCGCGCATCGCCGCTTGGGCCGCCGCCGGAGTACGGATGTCGACCGTGTTCTTTCGCGTCAATCTGGCGGGCGCGTTCTTCACTGTCATTGAACTGGGTGGCACCTGGCTTTACAACCGCCACAACACCTCGCCTCATGATCAATGGCTGGAAAGCACTCCCTGGAGCCTGGATGGCGACAAGCGTCAATTCCTGAGCCTCGTTGAATATCAACGAAACCTGAAGTGGCTATTGCAGGCGCCACAGGTACAGGTCGGCCCTAAACTCCACAGCGACCGCTGGCAAGACATGCTGCGCCAGGCGCCGCGCGGCGCGATTCATCTAACACTGCCCGGCCTCAGTCTCGCCAACTTGCGAACACCTCTGTCGGATACGCCCTCTCACCGCCTGAGCATCGCCGCGTATCGGATCATCACCGCTCAATGGGACCGAGGCTTCGACAGCGACCAATGGGCCATCGTCAGTGAGCGGGTGATTGCCAGTTTGCGGGTGGTGCAGTCCGCGCCATTGATACTTAGGCTGGATTACCCGGATGAATGGGAGAGACCCTCGACCGTGGCCAAGGCCGCACTGGTCCTGGCTGTCGCCGTGCAAACCTACGACAGCGAGGGTGAGGCCCAGACGCATCTCTACCATTTGCGGCTGGACCCTAATGGCGGAGGTGTTTTCCCGGTGGCGCCCTTTGAGCCCCGATACGATACGGCGAAGTTGTTCACGGTCGATCCGCTGACACTGGAGGGCGCTGATGAGTAAGGCGCCTGAAGTTACCCTGCCCGAACCGCAGCTTCAGCAACCCACGCAGGCGGGTGATGTGGAGCCGTTTCCCAGCGGTCGCATCACCTACTTGGCCCCATTGCCTTTACCTACACAGCTGCCGCCGCAATGTCCCTATGTGGGGGAGCTTAACGACGTTTATTTGGACTTTGGATTGGGTTCGCCGCAGGTGTTTTCATGGCAGGTCACCTTAGGCCTTCCATTCAACGGCTTTGTCATGACCGGTTTTTTGTTGCCGCTGATTTTGGGGTTGATGGTTATGTTGATGGGCGCGGAGTTGCCAGAGGTTTGGGAGGTGATCGCTGGTACGCACCGAGCTGGCTGGGGAATGACTGTGGGGGTCACCCTTTTTACTCTCGCCATGGCTCTCCTCATCTGGTTCTACATGCACAACAAATACGAAGAAGTCATCCCCACGCGCTTCAACCGTCAACGCCGTGAAGTCTGTTTCGTCCCCAACGACGAAAGCGAACCCGTGATCGTGCCTTGGGAATCGGTCACCGCCTGGGTGATTCAAGCCCAGGGCGCCAATCAATACGGTGTCCAACGTCAATACGGCATGGGCGTGGGTTTTTACCATGAGGCCAGCGGCGAGCGTTTTACCTTGGAGTTCGTCTGCCCCGCACTGCCCATCGCCATCAGCAACTGGGAAGCCATCCGCGCGTACATGGAGTACGAAGTCCACACCCTGAAAGAGATCACCGACCCGCTCGATCTACAAGGTCCCGATGACCCGCCGCACGAAGGCCTGCACACCTTCCGCAACGCCCGCGCTCGTTTGCACCAAGAGATTCGCGACAAGCAGCGCGGCTGGGTCTATGGCTTCTTCTGGTACCTGTTTCACGTCATGACCTTCTGGACCTTGCCGTTTCACCTGACCGAGTGGGAAGTCGGCCGGGTCAAACGCATGGCTCGTCAGGCGCTGCCAGAGGCCATGCGCGACTGGTCGGAACCGCTGCCCAAAGAACAATGGGCCAAACCCAGTGCCGACCTGCTGCGCATGAGCGCTCAGGTCCGGGCGCTGCATAAACGCAATCCGCAACGCCCGATCACCGAGGTGTTTGCCGAGGTTTATCGCACCGAGAAGTCGGGGAAGCGCAGCGCATGACGGACGGTCGTACTGACCCGCTGACACTGGAGGGCGCTGATGAGTAAGGCGCCTGAAGTTGAACGGGGTGGCACCTCGCGCTACAACCGCCACAACACCTCGAGTCGCCTGAGCATCGCCGCGTATCGGATCATAACCGCTCAATGGGACCGCGGATTCGACAGCGATCAATGGGCCATTGTCAGTGAGCGGGTGATTGCCAGTTTGCGGGTGATGCAGTCCGCGCCATTGATACTTCAGCTGGATTACCCGGATGAATGGGAGAGACCCTTGACCGTGGCCAAGGCCGCACTGGTCCTGGCTGTTGCCGTGCACACCTACGACAGCGAGGGTGAGGCCCAGACGCATCTCTACCATCTGCGGCTGGACCCTAATGGCGAAGGTGTTTTCCCGGTGGCGCCCTTTGAACCCCGATACGGTACGGCGAAGTTGTTCACGGTCGACCCGCTGACACTGGAGGGCGCTGATGAGTAAGGCGCCTGAAATAACCCTGCCCGAACCGCAGCTTCAGCAACCCAAACAGGCGGGAGATGTGGAGCCGTTTCCCAGCGGTCGCATCACCTACTTGGCCCCGTTGCCTTTACCTACACAGCTGCCGCCGCAATGTCCCTATGTGGGGGAGCTTAACGACGTTTATTTGGACTTTGGATTGGGTTCGCCGCAGGTGTTTTCATGGCAGGTCACCTTAGGCCTTCCATTCAACGGCTTTGTCATGACCGGTTTTTTGTTGCCGCTGATTTTGGGGTTGATAGGTCTTTCGGTCGGCTATAGCTCGTCAGAAGCTTGGGAAGTGATCGCTGGAACGCACCGAGCTGGCTGGGGAATGACGGTGGGGGTCACCCTTTTTGCTCTCGCCATCACCCTTCTTATCTGGTTCTACGTCCACAACAAATACGAAGAAATCATCCCCACCCGTTTCAACCGTCAACGCCGTGAAGTCTGTTTCGTCCCCAACGACGAAAGCGAACCCGTGATCGTGCCTTGGGAATCGGTTACCGCTTGGGTGATTCAAGCCCAGGGCGCCAATCAATACGGCGTCCAACGTCAATACGGCATGGGCGTGGGTTTTTACCATGAGGCCAGCGGCGAGCGTTTTACCTTGGAGTTCGTCTGCCCCGCACTGCCCATCGCCATCAGCAACTGGGAAGCCATCCGCGCCTACATGGAATACGAAGTCCATACCCTGAAAGAAATCACCGATCCGCTCGATCTACAAGGCCCCGACGACCCGCCGCACGAAGGCCTGCACACCTTCCGCAACGCTCGCGCTCGCCTGCACCAAGAGATTCGTGACAAGCAACGCGGCTGGGTCTATGGCTTTTTCTGGTACCTGTTCCACGTCATGACCTTCTGGACCTTGCCGTTTTACCTGACCGAGTGGGAAGTCGGCCGAGTCAAACGCATGGCTCGTCAAGCGCTACCAGAAGTAATGCGCGAATGGTCGG
Source organism: Pseudomonas sp. UMAB-08 (assembly GCF_900095225.1). Classification (GTDB taxonomy): domain Bacteria; phylum Pseudomonadota; class Gammaproteobacteria; order Pseudomonadales; family Pseudomonadaceae; genus Aquipseudomonas. The sequence goes on along the minus strand of NZ_LT607419.1, from coordinate 235,679 downwards.
AGCCGCTGCCCAAAGAACAATGGGCCAAGCCCAGCCCCGAGCTGCTGCGCATGAGCGCGCAGGTCCGGGCGCTGCATAAACGTAGTCCGCAACGCCCAATCACCGAGGTGTTTGCTGAGGTTTATCGTGCAGAGAAGTCGGGGAAGCGCAGCGCATGATGGGCGGTCGTCAGTGAGCAAGTGCCCCACGCGGTCTCACAAAAACAAGTCTACGTCCGGCATAGGTGGAGGATTTACCTCAACCCTTGGGCTTGCCATGACTCGCCAGCCGCTCCAGCGCGGCACGCAGATTAGGGTCGGTAATACCCTCTGCCGTCGCCTGGATGCTTTCTGCGGCGCAGGCCGACAGATGGATGGTGTGTCCTGTTGCGCCCTGCTGGACGGTAGGCGGTTGTACTTTGAACAGAATGCGCGTCAGGCTGGCGAATTCTTCAAAAGCGACCAGCTGTCGTTGCAGGCGTTTCTGTTGATAGCGCAGGCGCGTGGCCCAATGACCGTCGGTCACGATCAACAACAGGCTGCCTTCACGCCAGGACGCGACGTGGCAGTGTTCACGAGCAGCCGGTTGCAGCTGGGTTTCGAGCAGGCGCTGTAAATGGGCCAGGCGCTGCGCGTGGTGGAATATGGCTTTAAGCGGCTTCGCCTCGCGGAGCAAGACGGCCGGCGCCCTTGCCGAAAGGGGACGAAATGCCATGTGGGACACCTTGAGTTACAGAGCGGCCATGGTAGCAGAAAGCGCCCGCACGGCCTTGTTAGATGGGTTTTCCGTGCTTTTATGGACACATAAAGTGCGCCACTTCTTCCCTCAATGGGTTGAAGTCGGAAAAAACGACCCAATTGTAAAGCTGCCCCATTAGAGCGTTGTGCCGGTATCGTGGAATAACGCCACTTTCCTCACCACCGTTTCCGGGTAGAATGCTCGTTCGCATGCGGCCATGAGGGCTGCACGGGCGACTCACGGGGCCGCCCTCCATCCCTATGTGTGGAAGATCCTGTCGATATGTTTGCGCCTTTGTTAAAGAAACTTTTTGGAAGCAAGAACGAGCGTGAAGTCAAACGCATGCTCAAGACGGTCGTCACCGTCAATGCCTTCGAAGAGCAAATGGTGGCCCTTTCGGACGAGCAATTGCGTGCCAAGACCGAAGAGTTCAAGGCCCGTTTAGCCAAAGGTGAGACCCTCGATCAACTGCTGCCTGAAGCTTTTGCGGTTGCCCGCGAAGCCGGCAAGCGTGTCATGGGTATGCGCCACTTCGACGTCCAGTTGATTGGCGGCACGGCCCTGCACGAAGGCATGATCGCTGAAATGCGTACCGGTGAAGGCAAGACCCTGGTGGCAACACTGGCGGTTTACCTGAACGCGCTGTCCGGTAAAGGCGTGCACGTTATTACCGTGAACGACTATCTGGCTCGTCGTGACGCCAACTGGATGCGTCCCCTGTACGAATTCCTCGGTCTGACCGTCGGCGTTGTCACGCCTTTCCAGCCGCCGGAAGAGAAACGCGCTGCTTATGCGTCGGATATCACCTACGGTACCAACAACGAATTCGGTTTCGATTACCTGCGCGACAACATGGCTTTCAGCATGGAAGAAAAATTCCAGCGCGAGCTTAACTTCGCTGTAATCGACGAAGTCGACTCGATTCTGATCGACGAAGCGCGTACGCCGCTGATCATTTCCGGTCAGGCTGAAGACAGCTCCAAGCTGTACACCGAAATCAATAAACTGATCCCGAGACTCGAGCAGCACATCGAGGAAGTGGAGGGTGTTGTTACCAAGGCCGGGCATTTCACCGTTGACGAGAAAACCCGTCAGGTCGAACTGAACGAAGCCGGTCACCAGTTCATCGAAGAGATGCTGACTGAAGTCGGCCTGCTGGCGGTGGGCGAAAGTCTGTACTCGGCGCACAACCTGGGCCTCTTGACCCACGTTTACGCCGGTCTGCGTGCGCACAAACTGTTCCATCGTAACGTCGAGTACATCGTCCAGGACGGTCAGATTCTGCTGGTCGACGAACACACCGGTCGTACCATGCCGGGTCGTCGTCTGTCCGAAGGCCTGCACCAGGCCATCGAAGCGAAGGAGGTTCTGAACATTCAGGCCGAGAGCCAGACCCTGGCATCGACCACCTTCCAGAACTACTTCCGCCTGTACAACAAGCTGTCCGGCATGACCGGTACAGCGGACACCGAGGCGTTCGAGTTCCATCAGATCTACAGCTTGTCGGTAACGGTTATTCCGCCGAACAAGCCACTGGCGCGTAAAGACTTCAACGACCTGGTCTACCTGACAGCCGAAGAAAAATACGCCGCCATTGTCACCGATATCAAAGAGTGCCTGGCCCAGGGGCGTCCGGTACTGGTGGGTACGGCAACCATCGAAACCTCCGAGCACATGTCCAGCCTGTTGATCAAGGAAGGCATCGATCACAAGGTTCTGAACGCCAAGTACCATGAAAAAGAAGCCGAAATCATCGCCCAGGCCGGTCGTCCGGGTGCGCTGACCATCGCCACCAACATGGCCGGTCGTGGTACCGACATTCTGTTGGGCGGCAACTGGGAAGTGGAAGTCGCGGCCCTGGAAGAGCCGACCCCTGAGCAGATCGCTCAGATCAAAGCCGACTGGCAGAAACGCCATCAGCAAGTGATCGAAGCGGGTGGCCTGCATGTGATTGCTTCCGAGCGTCATGAATCGCGCCGTATCGATAACCAGCTGCGCGGTCGTGCCGGTCGTCAGGGCGATACAGGTTCCAGCCGTTTCTACCTGTCGCTGGAAGACAGCTTGATGCGCATTTTCGCCTCTGATCGGGTGAAAAACTTCATGAAAGCGCTGGGCATGCAGTCCGGCGAAGCGATCGAGCACCGCATGGTGACCAATGCGATCGAAAAGGCGCAGCGTAAAGTCGAAGGCCGTAACTTCGACATTCGTAAGCAACTGCTCGAGTTCGATGACGTCTCCAACGAACAGCGTAAAGTGATTTACCACATGCGTAACAGCCTGCTGGCTGCGACCAACATTGGTGACACCATCGCTGACTTCCGTCTGGACGTGCTTAACAGCCTTGTCAGCCAGCACATTCCGCCACAGTCGCTGCCAGAGCAGTGGGATGTCGTGGGCCTGGAAGCGGCGCTAAACAGCGATTTCGGTGTTCAGCTACCGATCCAGCAGTGGCTCGACGAAGACGATCATCTGTACGAAGAAACCCTGCGCGAGAAGCTCCTGCAAGAGCTCCTGGCCGCGTACAACGATAAAGAAGAGCAAGCCAGTGCCGAAGCGCTGCGCACGTTCGAGAAGCAGATTCTGCTGCGTGTCCTCGACGACCTGTGGAAAGACCACCTGTCGACCATGGACCACCTGCGTCACGGTATCCACCTGCGTGGCTATGCACAGAAGAACCCGAAACAGGAATACAAACGCGAGTCCTTCGCGCTGTTCCAGGAACTGCTCGACTCGATCAAGCGCGACACTATCCGTGTGCTGTCTCACGTTCAGGTCCGCCGCGAAGACCCGGCCGAAGAAGAAGCCCGTCTGCGTCGCGACGCCGAGGAGCTTGCTCAACGCATGCAGTTCGAACACGCCGAGGCTCCAGGTCTGGATCAACCCGAAGCGCTGTTGGAGGAGGGCGATGTTGCCGTCGCAGCTGCACCGGTTCGCAATGATCAGAAACTGGGTCGCAACGAAGTGTGCTGGTGTGGTTCGGGCAAAAAGTTCAAGCACTGCCACGGCCAGATCAACTAAGTTCAGCCTGGCGTTGTTAACCTGAAATACCCCGCGCCGCGACCGGCCCAGCCGTCGCGGCGTTTTTCCATCGATTGAGCCGTACCGATGCGGGCGGCGCAGATAGCTTTCAAGGAGCGCACTTCATGGCTGTTGGTCTTGGTCCTTTGCCGACGTTGCACCCGGTTCCTGGTTTTGAACTTGGCATTGCCTCTGCCGGAATCAAGCGCCCAGGGCGCAAAGACGTAGTGGTCATGCGCTGCGCTGAAGGTTCCAGTGTGGCGGGCGTGTTCACGCTGAACGCGTTCTGCGCCGCGCCGGTGATTCTGGCCAAGCAGCGTGTACAAGGCCCTGTGCGTTATTTGCTGACCAACACCGGTAACGCCAACGCGGGCACCGGCGCGCCGGGGCTGGCCGCAGCTGCGCGTACCTGCGCCAAGCTCGCGGAGCTGGCGGGTGTCGACGCCAATACTGTGCTGCCCTATTCCACCGGTGTGATTGGTGAGCCGTTGCCCGTGGAGAAAATCGAAGGTGCGCTGCAAGCCGCCCTCGACGATCTGTCTGTGGATAACTGGGCCGCTGCGGCGACCGGGATCATGACCACTGACACTTTGCCCAAGGGTGCGAGCCGTCAGTTCCAGCATGAAGGCGTGACCATTACCGTCACCGGTATCAGCAAAGGCGCTGGCATGATTCGTCCTAATATGGCGACCATGCTGGGCTACATTGCCACTGACGCCAAGGTCGCTCAGAGCGTGTTGCAGGACCTGCTGCGTGATGGGGCTAACAAATCGTTCAACCGCATCACCATCGACGGCGACACCTCGACCAACGACTGCTGCATGCTGATCGCGACGGGCAAGGCCGCACTGCCGGAGATCACTGAGGCCAAAGGCCCATTGTTCGCCGCGCTCAAACAAGCCGTATTCGAAGTGTGCATGGACGTGGCTCAGGCTATCGTCCGCGATGGCGAGGGTGCAACCAAGTTCGTCACTGTTGAAGTGAATGGCGGCGGCAATCATCAGGAATGCCTGGACGTGGCTTACGCCGTGGCGCATTCCCCGTTGATCAAAACCGCGTTGTTCGCCTCCGATCCCAACTGGGGCCGGATCCTTGCGGCGGTGGGTCGTGCGGGTGTGCCGGACCTGGACGTCAGCAAGATCGACGTCTTCCTCGGTGCTGTGTGCATCGCCAGCCAGGGCTGCCGTGCAACCACCTACACCGAAGCTCAAGGCTCGGCGGTCATGGCCGAAGCTGAGATCACCATCCGCATCGAGCTGGGCCGTGGTGAATGCCGCGAAACCATCTGGACCACTGACCTGTCGCACGAGTACGTGAAGATCAACGCGGAATACCGTACGTAATCTGGACGCGCATTTTAGCTGAACAGGTGGGCGCGAATGTATTTGCTCCCACCTGACGTGATCGATCCGCCCTCCTGGAGAGTCCCGAACATGAGCTTGCACCTGATTATCGGCGACAAACGCTTTTCTTCCTGGTCGCTGCGTCCTGCGCTGGCGCTGGCGCTGGATATGATCGGCGTGCCCTATACCGAGCAAGTGATCTGGCTGAATCAGCCAGATAGCCGACAGCGGGCGCTTGAGCATTCGCCAACCGGCAAAGTGCCTCTCCTGAAAACCGAACACGGGACCATTGCTGACTCTTTGGCGATTATTGAGTACCTGGCCGAGCGTTTTCCTGAGGCCGGTCTCTGGCCGCAGGATATCGCCGCTCGGGCCCAGGCGCGTTCCGCCTGCGCACAGATGCACAGCGGGTTCATGGGCTTGCGCACGCACATGGGGTTCGACCTTCGGCATGATGCGGCGCTGGACGTGATCCCTGCCGACGCTCAGGCCGACATCGACCGTATCGTTGCGTTGTGGGCTGAGTGTCGTGCAGCGGCCGTTGAGAGCGGTCCTTACCTGTTCGGCAAGCTGAGCGCGGCGGATGCGTTTTTCGCTCCGGTTGCCGTGCGCCTGCGGACCTATCGCGTGGCATTGCCCGCCGAGGCTGAGGCGTATGTTGAAACAATTTACCAGTGGCCTGCTTTTCAGCGCTGGCAGAAAGCAGGTTTAGAGGAAGTGGTGCGGTGAAACGAGTTCATGTAGCAGCGGCAGTGATCCGTGGTAACGACGGCAAGATCCTTATCGCGCGACGTGCCGATACTCAGCATCAGGGCGGTTTGTGGGAGTTTCCCGGCGGTAAGGTCGAGACCGGTGAAACGGTCGAGACGGCGCTGGCACGCGAGCTGCTGGAAGAGCTGGGTATCGTGGTTGTCACCGCTCGCCCGCTGATCAAGGTTCAGCACGACTACCCGGACAAACAGGTGTTGCTGGATGTCTGGGAAGTGTCGGTGTTCACGGGCGAGCCGCATGGCGCCGAAGGCCAGCCATTGGCGTGGGTGTCTGCGCGCGAGCTGGCGGACTACGACTTTCCGGCGGCGAATCAGCCTATCGTCGCGGCAGCACGCTTGCCCGGCGAGTACCTGATTACCCCCGAGGGGCTGGAAACGCCTGAATTACTGCGCGGTTTGCAGAAGGCGATTGCCGGAGGAATCAAGCTGGTACAACTGCGTTCGCCGAACGGATACGACCCGAAATACCGCGACCTGGCGGTGGATGCCGTTGGACTGTGCGCAGGCAAGGCGCAGTTGATGCTCAAAGGACCGCTGGAGTGGCTGGGTGACTTCCCGGCGGCTGGCTGGCACCTGACGGCGGCGCAGTTGCGCAAACTCGCCAGCGCAGGCCGACCGTTCCCTGCGACGCGCTGGTTGGCGGCGTCCTGTCACAACGCTGAGGAATTGGCGCTGGCCGAGCAGATGGGGGTGGACTTCGTCACGTTGTCTCCAGTGCAGGCTACACAAACCCATCCAGACGCGCTGCCGATGGGGTGGGAGCAGGCGACGCAGTTGATCGCCTGCTTCAGCAAGCCCGTGTTTTTGCTAGGCGGTGTCGGTGTCGATGATCGTCAGCGCGCCTGGGAAAGCGGCGCGCAAGGCGTAGCAGGGATTCGGGCGTTTTGGCCTGAGGTGTGACCGCCGCGATCTCTTGTAGGCGCGTTTGCCCGCGATAACTGTTTGCCTGACACACCGCTATCGCAGGCAAGCACGCTCCTACGGTTTAGGCGCCGCCTGCCAAAGAATCTCGGCAACGCCCTGACGCTTGGCAATCAAGCGCGCGGCCACGAACAACAGGTCTGACAGTCGGTTGATGTAGGCCAGGCCAACACCTGCCAATGGCTCGAGGGCATTCAGGTGTTGGCAACGGCGTTCGGCGCTACGGGCCAGGCTGCGGCACACGTGGGCCTGGGCGATCAGCGCCGAGCCGCCCGGCAGAATGAAGTTTTCCAGCGGTCCCAATTCCTCGTTCCACAGGTCGATGGAGGCTTCCAGTCGTTCGATTTCGGCGTTGTCGAGCGCTTGATACGCAGGCATCGCCAACTCGCCACCCAGATCGAACAACCGGTGCTGGCAAGGCGTCAGTACCTCGATCAGCTCGCTCAAGCCTGGATAACGCTCGACCTGTTCAGCCAACCCCGCGAGCAATACGCCCACTTGGCTGTTCAATGTATCGACCTCGCCAATGGCCTCGATACGCGGGTGGTCCTTGGGTACTCGGCGGCCATCACCAAGGCCGGTTTCGCCTTTATCGCCCGTACGTGTGTAAATTTTCGACAGGCGAAAGCCCATGGTTATAACTCCGAAAGGGACTGTTCCTGAACGTTGATCGCGCTGCCGGCCAGCGGCAGGCGCAGGGTGAAGCAGGTGCCCTGGCCTGGGGTCGATTGCACTTCCATCTGGCCTTTGTGGTTGTTGGTGATGATGAAGTACGACACGGACAGACCGAGCCCTGTGCCCTGGCCGATTTCCTTGGTGGTGAAAAACGGCTCGAAGGTGCGTTTTCGTACATTCTCGGGCATCCCGACGCCATTGTCCTCCACCTGAATTTCGGCCCACGGCGGATTTAGTCGGGTGCGCAGGATGATGCGTCCCGGTTCGCTGTCATTTTCACGCTGGTGGATGGCCTGCGCGGCGTTCTTCAGCAAATTGAGCAGCACCTGTTCCAGCTCGTTAGCCGTGCCGGGTACGGGGCCCAGGTTAGGGTCGAACTGACGAATAATGGCCTGGCCCTTGAAGTCGAAGCCGATGGTCAGGTCGAAGTCGTTACTGGCGATCTCTACGGCCTGATCGATCAAGGCGGGCAAGTCGCAGGGCGCCATCTGTCGGTTGCTGAGTCGGCTGAAACTGAGCATGTGGCTGACGATTTTGGCGGCTCGGGCGCCAGCCTGCTGGATGCCTTCGAGTAATTTAGGCACTTCCCGGCTTTCCAGGTACAGGTTGACCAACGCCAGATCAATGCCGTTTTGTTCGGCCTGTTCGATGTTTTTCGCCAGATCCGGCGACAAGCGTCGGCGAATGTTCTGCACGTTATGCAGGATCGCGCCTAAGGGGTTGTTGATTTCGTGGGCCATGCCGGCCGCAAGCCCGCCGACGGACAGCATCTTCTCCGACTGCACCATCATGTCCTCCAGCGACAGCCGTTGGGTGATGTCATCGATGCGGATCACCACGCCACGTCCTGCGCCGCCCGTCAGCGGATAAAAGGTCAGTGCGTAGTGGTGAGGGACCTCATCTTTGATCCAGGTGACCCGCTCGATCTTGGTGACCGTGTGCCGCTCGACCGTGTGTTTGATCTTCGGCAGGAAAGCCTTCATCGGCTCAAAGGCGAGGAAGATCGGCTGATTGAGGGCCTCATCCAGTGGCGTGCCGGAGAGGGCGCTGGCCTCCTGGTTCCATTGCGTGACATACAACTGTTCGTCCAGCGCGATCAGCGCTGACGGCATCGAGTCGATGATGCTGTTGAGGTAGTTCTGGAAACCGGTGAGTTTCTTCTCGATCTTGCTGCGCACCTGCACTTCGAGTTCGAGTTTACGGTTGGTGTGGCGGGTTTCTTCTGCCAGGCCCTGCGCTTGGTCGTAGGCCTCTTGAGAGTCGTCCCGCGCACGTTTGAGCTGCTGCTCCCGGGCTTCGATACGCGAAAGCATGGTGTTGAAGGCTTCAGCCAGGCTGCCGATTTCATCGTCGTTGCCCCGTTTGGCCCGCAGCGCGTAGTTTTCCTCGCGGGTCACCTGGCGCGACAGCTCTTCGAGCTGATAGATCGGCTCGGTGATCAGGCGTCGAATCTGCCGGGCGATGATCAGCCACAGCAACACGCTGAACACCAGAATCCCCAGACTGGCGGTGAACGTGCCGGTGTAAAACGCCATCGGCAGCTCACTGCTGGCCACCAGCAATAAATAGCCTGGTGCTTCGCCTGCCTTGGGGATGGGAATCAGTTGGGTGCTGCGAAACTCGGTCAGGCGCCAGCCTTCTATGTTCTTGTAGTGTTCGGGCAAGTTGAGTTTTTCGCCCTGTTGCACCTGCGCCAAGCGCTCGCCGTTGTTGTCGTACAGCGCTGCCGCACGCAATGGGCTATAGCTCTTGAGCTCCTTGAGCAAGGCTTTGGCGTTGCTCTCCGACGTTAACGCGTCCTGGCTGAGACCGGGGTTGCTGAGCAGCCGGCCAATGGTCTGCAAGGCCTGCGGGGCCATGCTTTCCTGGGAAATGTAATAGGCAGCGCTGATGAAGGTCAGGTTGGCCACCAACAATACTGTGGTCAGCAAGACCAGCAAGGCGGCCAGAAGCTTCTGTCCTACCGGTAGATTTTCTAGGCGCTGGCGCAATGGCATCGGGCGAATCACTGGCGATTGATGAACCCGCAGGGTAACGCGCGGTTCAGGCACTGAGCAATATTGGCCACGCCGTAATCTAGTCGGTGCGCAACCCGCGTGACTGCAAATGGGTGATCAGTCGCGCTTGCAGTTGAGTCAGGTGTGGCAGCGAGCACTGATGACGCGCCGCTACCGCGCAGGCGTGGCCCAACAGATAACTGATTTCAGTGCGGCGGCCGTGGGCGACGTCCTGATACATCGACGAATAGTTGGCTGCCGTCGCCTGAATCACCCGCTCGACCTCGCTGTGCAAGTCCTCGGCTGCAGCGGGCTGGCCGCAGCAACCGAGCAGTTCGGACAATTCAGCGCACAGTGTCGCGACTTCGCAGTGGTGGGTTGCCAGCCCACCGTTGCGGCAGTCATGGAGCACGGTCAGTGGGTTGATCGCGCAGTTCAGCGCCAGCTTGCGCCAGAGCCGGGTGAGGATGTCCGGGGTCCACTCATGAGGGATACCGCTGGTCTGTAGCTCATTCAGCCATGTGGGTGGCGTCGGGTCCTTGGCATCGCCCAGCCAAGTGTAGCCGTGGCCGGCAAATACCACACGCCAGTCGCCGTCGCGAAAAGCACCCTCGGTACTCGACGCAAATATACAGCGGGCCTGGGGCACCTTTGCCGCGACCGCATCCTGACTGCCGAGGCCATTTTGCAACAGGATCAATTCGGCGTTGGCGCTCAATCGCGGAGCTAGGCGGGCGACGGCGGCTTCGGCGTCATAGGCTTTGCACGCCACCAGCAGTCGCTCGATGGGTTCTGCTGCATCGAATGTTTGCGCGGGGATGGCCAGGGTGTGGCTGTGGCCTTGTTCAACCAGGGTCAGACCGCCTGCGGCCTCGTAAGCCGCCAGACGCGCCGGGTCGCGCAAAATCAAGCGTACCGGCAATCCGGCGCGCGCCAGGCGGGTCGCCCACAAGCTGCCGAGGCTGCCAACGCCTAAAACATGCCAGATAACAGCCATCAGCCATTCACTGGCGAAAGGATGGCGGGGCGTTGAATGAAGGAATTGAAACTCAACATGGCAGGCTCGCAGCGACGGTGGGGAAAGTCTCGTTATAATGACGGCGCATTCATACCGTCAAGTCAGGCGTGCTCCATCTTCATGTTGAGCCGCGCCGTTTATCTGGAGAAATTACATGCCCTCGTTCGACGTAGTGTCCGAACTGGATAAACACGAAGTCACTAACGCCGTCGACAATGCCATCAAAGAGCTGGATCGTCGGTACGACCTTAAAGGCAAAGGCACGTTCGAGTTCAAGGAATTGACCGTGAACCTCACCGCCGAGGCAGACTTTCAGCTTGAGGCGATGGTCGAAATCCTCAAACTGTGCCTGGTCAAACGCAAGATTGATGTGCAATGCCTTGAGCTCAAGGATGCTTATGCGTCCGGCAAATTGATGAAGCAGGAAGCCACCCTCAAAGAAGGCATTGATAAAGAGATGGCGAAGAAAATCGTCGCTCATATCAAAGACGCCAAGCTTAAGGTGCAGGCCGCTATTCAGGGCGAACAAGTCCGTGTGACCGGCAAGAAACGTGATGACCTGCAAGAAGCGATGGCGGTGCTGCGTGGCCATGAGTTCGGCATGCCCCTGCAGTTCAACAACTTTCGCGACTAAAGGAGACCTCAATGGATTTGAATGCTGAAGTTGATCATTTGGTGAAGGTCTCCCAGTCTTGGGTTCCCATGTTTCTGCAGTATGGCAGCCGGGTGCTGCTGGCAGTGGTTACGCTGGGTATCGGCTGGTGGCTGATCAACAAAGTGACGCGCAAACTGGGTGGGTTATTGGCGTTGCGCAATGCCGACCTGGCGTTGCAGGGTTTTATCAGCAGCTTGGCCAACATCGTCCTCAAAGTACTACTGATCGTCAGCGTCGCGTCGATGATCGGTGTCGAAACGACCTCGTTCGTGGCCGCCATCGGTGCCGCGGGTCTGGCCATCGGTCTGGCGTTGCAGGGCAGCCTGGCGAACTTCGCTGGCGGCGTGCTGATTCTGCTGTTTCGCCCGTTCCGCATTGGCGACTGGATCGAAGCCCAAAGCGTCAGCGGTACGGTCGACAACATCCTGATCTTCCATACGGTTCTGCGCACGGGTGATAACAAGACAGTGATCGTGCCTAACGGCATTCTGTCCAATGGCATCATCACCAACACCAACCGTCAGCCAACCCGTAAGGTGGTGTTCGACATTGGTGTGGAGCATGACGCTGATCTGCGGCAAGCCCTGCAGGTGCTGCTGGAGATGGCTCAGGATCCTCGCGTGTTACAGGATCCTGCGCCTCAGGCAGTGGTCGCAGCGCTGGGTGAAAATGCTATTACCCTGTCGCTGCGTGCATGGGCCAAGACCGGCGACTATGCCGATGTCGTCGCCCATTTCAACATCGAAGCGCGGGATCGTTTGAAGGCCGCCAACATCAATATCCCTGCGCCACAGCGGATGGTTCGCGTGGTGCAGGAGACGGCCGCACAATAAACTGATTCTGCTGAAAAACAAAAAGCCCCGCGAGTCGGGGCTTTTGCTTGCAGGGCAGTCTAAGGCTGTTCGCTGACCGGCGTTTCAATCGCTTCCGGCACCTGCACGGCTTTGGCCCGTCGCGCCTCCTGAGACCATTGCAGGGCAATCATCACCAAGGTTGGCAGGCCGAGTACGGCGGTGATCAGGAAGAAGGTGTGGTAGCCGAACCGTTCTACCATCACCCCGGAATAGCCACCGATCAGGCGTGGCAACAGGAGCATGATCGAGCTGAGCAGGGCGTATTGTGTCGCCGAGAACTTCAGGTTGGTCAGACTCGACAGATAGGCGACGAAAGCAGACGTAGCCAACCCGGCGCTGAAGTTGTCCAGGGAGATGGTCACGACCAGCATCTGCAGATTCGGGCCCATGTCGGCGAGCAACAGGAACAGCAGGTTGGTGGCCGCAGAAGCCGCCCCGCCAATAAACAGGATCGGCAAGATGCCGAAACGCACGATCAACAGGCCGCCAAAGCCGGCGCCCAACAGGGTCATGATCAATCCGAATATTTTGCTGACGCTGGCGATCTGGTCCTTGGTGAAACCCTGGTCGATATAAAACACATTGGCCATCACCCCCATCACTGTATCCGACATTCGATAGGTGGCGATGAGACCGAGCAGCAAGAATGCCTGCCAGCGATAGCGCCTGATGAAGTCGTTGATAGGGGTCAGCACCGGTGCCAGCCCGCGTCGTCCAATGGATGACAGGCACAGGGTGGTCAGGGTGATGTACAGGATGGCGCGTAAAAATGCTCGGTCTTCGAGCAGCAAAGTGACCCAGCTGGAGCCGTTGAACAGCACGCTGGCGAAGTCCGTGTAGTACAGCTGGGTGAACATCGCGGGGACCGAAACCAGCAAAATGATCAGCACAAAGACTGACGCCAGTTGGTGGTTGAATCCATAGCGCGCCGCGGACAGTTGGGTGCGCAGCGGTACCGGGGGCTCTCGCATGACCATCGTGGTGACCAGTGCGGGCAACATCAAAAGAGCAAACAGAATGTAAGTGCCTGCCCACGCCGAGTGTTTGTAACTGAAGCCGGTCGAGCCAAAGCCTTCGGCAAAGTACAGCGCTCCCGCGGTTGAAAGCAGGGCGGCAACGCGGTACCCGGACATGTAGCTCGCCGCCAGTGCAGCCTGACGGCTGTCTTCAGCAATCTCCAGGCGATAGGCGTCGATGGCGATGTCTTGCGTCGCGGACGAGAATGCCACCAGTACGGCAATGGCGATCAACCAGGACAGGTGTTTTTGCGGGTCGCAAAAACCCATCCCGATCAAGCCAAGCACGACCAGCGATTGGGACAATATCAGCCACGATCGCCGCCGGCCAAGCTTGCCCAGGAATGGCAGGCGCCACTGGTCGAGCAGGGGCGACCAGACCCACTTGAAGGCATAAGCCAAGCCGATGAGGCTGGCATAACCGATGGTTTCACGGGCAACACCCGCTTCGCGAAGCCAGACCGACAGCGTGGAAAACACGAGCATGTAAGGCATGCCCGCAGCGAATCCGAGCAGCAATAGCACGAGTGTCGAGGGACTGGCATAAGCGGCGAGCGCGGCGCGCCAGGATTTACGGGGCATGGGCTGAAGTCTGCCTCAGGTTACGAAAACAAAGGGCGCACTCTAACCGCAGTGCTCTATCGGGCGCCAGCCATGGCACTGCATATCGACCCGATTATTCTCGATAGTGACGCCTTCAGCCCTTAGACGTGCACGCTGTTCGTCGCCTGAGGCGGTTCCGACGGGCAAACTGATTTTACCGCCGGCCCCCAGCACCCGGTGCCAGGGCAGGGAAGTGCCCTGAGGCAATTGACTCAACGTGCGTCCAACCCAGCGTGCGGCACGACCCAATCCGGCAAATTCAGCCAATTGTCCATAACTCACGACCTTGCCTTCCGGGACTTGATGGAGGGTCACGTAGAGCGCTCTACGCCGGACTTCGGCCGGCGTTAATTGAGCGGTGTCGTCCTGTTTTGGCGGGTGATCGGTCACGCGTTTATTCCTGTTGAAAGGCGCTTTAAGGCAGGGTTTGCGGAACTACAGCCCGTTTCATGGGTCTTTTGTTGCTCGTTGTCGTCCTGGAGATGATGCCCGATTTCCCAGTAAACCTGAGCCTTGACGTTGCTTATGCTGTCTAGAACCTTGCTGTGCATTGCTATTATCAGCACCTCCATACCTGTACTCGCCGATACCGTCTGGTTGAAAAATGGTGATCGGCTGACGGGGACCATTAGAGTCTTCGATGGCGGTAAGTTGTTGCTCCAGACCGAGTATGCCGGAGCGATCCCGCTGGACTGGAAACAGATCAAAACCCTGGAGAGTGATCAGAAACTTCTGGTCAAACAGGACAAGTACCCTGGCGAAATCGCCAAGTCGTTGCAGCCGGCCGAGGATGGCAAGGTGACGCTGGCCAATGGTGAGGCGCCCAAGACTGTCGAGCTGGCCAGCATCCAACAGATCATGAAGCCCAAGCCGGTGATCACGGACCTGGTCTGGAAAGGCAGCGTTGATGCAGCACTGGATTTCCAGCGGGCAGAAAAGAACACTGACGATTACAACATTGCCTTCAAGACTTCGGCGCGTCACGGCGATTGGCGGCATAACGCCAAAGGCGAGTACAACCGCGAAACACAGGACGGCCTCGTCAGTACGGATAACTGGAGCGCTGAGTACTCCATTGACCGTTTCTTCACCGAAAAATGGTTCTGGGATGGTCGTGTTACCTACAAACGCGACGATATAGAAAATTTGACCCGCCAACGTACAATCGGTACCGGTCCGGGCTATCAATTCTGGGATGACGAGCTGGGTGCATTCTCGCTGGGTTCGTTGCTTAACCGCACCGACTACGAATACGCCGACGGTCAGAAAGCCAATTTCTATTCCGCGGGCATGAAGTGGGATTACAACCGTTTCTTGATTGGCAAGAGAGTTGAATTCTTCACCAATGGTGAGTTGAACAAATCACTCACGGGCGTTGCCAATTACAGTCTGGACAGTGAGATTGGGCTGCGTTACAAGGTCACCGAGTGGGCCTCGCTCAATCTGAAGGCTGAGAAAAACCTCATTAGCGGTTCTTCCGACGGGGATCTCGACAAGACTCGCTATACGGCTGGCTTTGGGGTGACGTGGTAAGCCTCCGATGAGGCTATCGCAGGGGCGCTTGCAACCAGGCGTTCCCCTGCGAACGGATCAGGGTCGCGTCTGACTGACGCGATCTCCCTGATCAGCAATAGAACCTAGATCCGCAACCCGCCGTCCAACTCCAGGATACGACCGCTGTAGTAGTCGTTCTCCAGAATATACGCTGCCGAATGGGCGATCTCTTCAGGTTTGCCCATGCGCTTGAGCGGGATGCCTGAGGTCATTTTTTCCAGCGCTTCAGGCTTCATGCCCAAGGTCATTTCGGTTTCGATGAAGCCTGGCGCAATGCCTGCGACGCGGATGCCATAGCGCGCCAGTTCCTTGGCCCAGGTCACGGTGGCGGCAGCGACACCGGCTTTGGCTGCCGAGTAGTTGGTCTGACCGACATTGCCAGCGCGGGAGATCGAAGAAATATTGATGATCGCGCCCTGATTCTTCAGTTCGATCATCTTTGCCGCCACTTCACGGGTGCACAGGAACACGCCGGTCAAGTTGACGTCGATGACAGCTTGCCACTGGGCGAGTGACATCTTGGTCATTTCGCCGTCCTTGACCCTTAGCAGCAGGCCGTCACGAAGAATCCCGGCGTTGTTGATCAGGCCGTGAATCGCGCCGAAGTCCTCGGCCACTTGAGCAACCATCTGCGTCACTTGTTCTTCGTTAGCGACGTTGCACAGGTAAGACCGTGCTTCCACGCCCAATGCCTTGCAAGCGGCGACCGCTTGATCAAGCTTTTCCTGGTTCAAGTCCACCAGGGCCAGCTTCGCGCCTTTGGCCGCGAGATATTCGGCCATCGAACGGCCCAAACCCTGGCAACCGCCAGTGATAATAATTATCTTGTCTTTCAAATGCATGCGCGTGCCCAATAAACAGTCGGTGGTTATCCTTACCAGATGACCCACACTCGCGGAGTCCGCGTTTGGAGTCGCCCTGGTGGCGCTGCAAAAATGCCGAGCGCCCGTCCGTTTTCGACGGATTCTATATAAGGAGTCATAAGATGAGCGTTAAAGCCGCTAAGCATGCCCGAGAATTGCTGCTCAAGGAATACCGGGGTGCGCTGTCCACGCACTCCAAGTCCATGCCCGGCTTCCCGTTCGGCTCTGTGGTGCCTTATTGCCTGGATGATCAGGGCAGGCCACTGATCCTGATCAGCCGCATCGCCCAGCACACGCATAACCTGCAAAAGGACCCCAAGTGCTCGTTGCTGGTGGGTGAGCGCAGTGCTGAAGATGTACAGGCGGTGGGCCGTGTCACCTTGCTGGCCGAGGCCGAGAAACTGACTGACAGCGCTGCCATTGAGGCAGCGGCCGAGCGCTATTACCGGTATTTCCCCGAATCGCAGAGCTATCACAGTGCCCACGACTTTGACTTCTGGGTGCTGGTCCCGGTGCGATACCGTTATATCGGCGGTTTTGGCGCGATTCACTGGCTCGATGAGGTCGCCCTGGCCAATCCTTTTGCTGGCGCAACGGAAACCGCAATGGTCGAACACATGAATAACGACCACACCACAGCCATCGCCCATTACGTAGCGCTGTCCGGTCTGCCGCAGACGCAGCCCGCACAGATGGTCGGTATCGACAGCGAAGGTATGCATTTACGCATAGGGCAGGGTTTATACTGGCTGGCCTTTGCTCACCCCTGTAACACTCCGAAACAAGTCCGCGAAGCCTTGGTCCAGCTGGCCCATGCTGAAAAATGGCCGGCGAATGAAGCCCAAGAGGCTTGAATTCACGATTTGGCGACGTCACATAGGGTTTATTGGAAGTCATTCTTCCGTTGAGGAACTCATTTGATGCGCGTTTTTCTGTTGCTCTTTCTACTGTTTCCAGTGCTGGAGCTGTTTGTTCTGGTCAAGGTGGGTATGGCCATTGGCTTTTTACCGACCTTCTTGCTGGTGGTCGCCAGCTCCATGCTCGGTGTATTCATAATCCGGCTCGCAGGCTTTGCCACGGCGCTGCGTGCCCGCGAGAGCCTGGCGCGCGGCGAGCTGCCGGCCCAGCAGATGCTGGAAGGTCTGATGGTCGCCGTCGGCGGTGGGTTACTGCTGCTGCCCGGCTTTATCAGTGACGTGTTGGGGCTGATCTGCCTGTTGCCGTTCACCCGTAAGGTGCTGGTCAACACGCTGCGCAAGCGCGCTGAAGAGCAAGCGATCCGCCAGCGTGCGTTTGCCGATGACGTGCGAGCCGCGGGTGGCCCGGACCGTCCCGGTGCCGCACATCCCGGCAACCGTCAGCCTAGCGTGATCGAAGGTGAGTTCGAGCATCGCGATCAGTAAGCGTTCTAGCCTGTACGCAACGGCCTGTGCGGGACCGTTCGGTGCCGCATACGTTTCAAAAGGCTGTACCTGTCTGCAAAAAAATTACACGCCAAGCCTTGTAATCACCTTGCTCGCCCTTATGTAAGGGTCACCGCAAGGTTTCTGGTGGATTCGCCAGACCGTATTCTGCGGTTCGCTCGTCGAACCGTAACCGGCAACGCCGGATGTTCTAACCCGCCGGTGCAGTCACCGGACGTTCAAAACCATAATTAGGAGATCGACAATGAAGCTTCGTCCTCTGCATGACCGCGTCGTAATCCGTCGCAGCGAAGAAGAATCGAAAACTGCCGGCGGTATCGTTCTGCCGGGTTCGGCTGCTGAAAAGCCAAACCGTGGCGAGATCCTCGCTGTTGGTACCGGCCGCGTGCTGGACAACGGTGAAGTGCGTGCGCTGGCCGTAAAAGTAGGCGACAAAGTGGTGTTCGGCCCTTACTCCGGCAGCAACACTGTGAAAGTAGACGGCGAAGACCTGCTGGTGATGAGCGAGAACGAAATTCTCGCAGTCGTCGAAGCCTGAGTATTTCCCGCGAATTTCCGTTACTACCCAGTATTTAAGGAATAACGATCATGGCTGCAAAAGAAGTTAAATTCGGCGACTCCGCCCGTAAAAAAATGCTCACCGGTGTCAACGTCCTGGCTGACGCAGTTAAAGCGACCCTCGGGCCTAAAGGCCGTAACGTCATTATCGAAAAAAGCTTTGGCGCTCCGCTGATCACCAAAGACGGCGTTTCCGTTGCAAAAGAAATCGAACTGAAAGACCGTTTCGAAAACATGGGCGCGCAGCTGGTTAAAGACGTTGCTTCCCGTGCAAACGATGACGCAGGCGACGGCACCACCACCGCTACCGTTCTGGCTCAATCGATCGTCAACGAAGGCCTGAAAGCCGTCGCTGCCGGCATGAACCCGATGGACCTGAAGCGCGGCATCGACAAAGCGACCATCGCTATCGTTGCTCAGCTCAAGCTGCTGTCCAAGCCTTGCACCGACACCAAGGCCATTGCTCAGGTGGGTACCATCTCCGCCAACTCCGATAGCTCCATCGGCGACATCATTGCCGAAGCTATGGAAAAAGTGACCAAAGACGGCGTTATCACCGTTGAAGAAGGCACTGGCCTGGAAAACGAATTGTCTGTTGTTGAAGGCATGCAGTTCGACCGTGGCTACCTGTCCCCGTACTTCATCAACAAGCCAGACACCATGGTTGCCGAGCTGGACGGTCCGCTGATCCTGCTGGTCGACAAAAAAATCTCCAACATCCGCGAAATGCTGCCAGTTCTGGAAGCAGTGGCCAAAGCTGGCCGTCCGCTGTTGATCGTTGCTGAAGACGTTGAAGGCGAAGCCCTGGCGACTCTGGTTGTGAACAACATGCGCGGTATCGTGAAAGTTGCAGCCGTCAAAGCCCCAGGCTTTGGTGATCGTCGCAAGGCCATGCTGCAGGACATCGCTGTTCTGACTGGCGGTACCGTTATCTCCGAAGAGATCGGCCTGAGCCTGGAAACCACTACCCTGGAACACCTGGGTAATGCCAAGCGCGTTGTGCTGAACAAAGAAAACACCACCATCATCGACGGTGCTGGCGTTCGTGCCGATATCGACTCGCGTATCGCTCAGATCCGTACGCAAGTAGCAGACACCACGTCTGACTACGACAAAGAAAAACTGCAAGAGCGTCTGGCCAAGTTGTCCGGCGGCGTTGCAGTAATCAAAGTCGGCGCCGGTTCCGAAGTTGAAATGAAAGAGAAGAAAGCCCGCGTTGAAGACGCCCTGCACGCAACCCGTGCAGCCGTTGAAGAAGGCGTGGTACCTGGCGGTGGCGTGGCACTGGTTCGCTCCCTGCAAGCAATCGCTGGCCTGAAAGGCGACAACGCTGATCAGGACGTCGGTATCGCTCTGCTGCGTCGCGCGGTAGAAGCTCCACTGCGTCAGATCGTTTCCAACTCCGGCGACGAGCCAAGCGTAGTTGTCGACAAGGTCAAGCAGGGTTCGGGTAACTTCGGTTACAACGCTGCTACTGGCGAATACGGCGACATGATCGAAATGGGCATCCTTGACCCGGCTAAAGTGACTCGCTCTGCTCTGCAAGCGGCGTCCTCCATCGCCAGCCTGATGATCACTACCGAAGCGATGATCGCTGAAGTAGTTGACGACAAGGCTGCTGGCGGCGGCATGCCGGACATGGGCGGCATGGGTGGTATGGGCGGCATGATGTAAGCCAGCTTTACCCCTCCCATAAAAAACCCCGCCTTGTGCGGGGTTTTTTTATGTCTGTCGAACCTGATGGTTACCAAGGTCTTGTGGGATCAGGCTTGCCGGGCAAGCTGACTAACCTGATCCACCTTACAGAATCAGGCTTGACCGGCCTCAGCCACTAGCGGTTGACTCACCGCGACCTTTTTCGGGACCCGGTACAGCACGGCGTAATACGAGCCCAGGCAAATCAGCCAGCAGAACACCGCTGTCCAGACGTTGTGAGAGAAGAAGTGCGCGCCCTGCAACATTCGACCAATCGAGAAAATCGTGCCCAGGCTGAAGGCAAATACCAGTGCGGCTCGTGCCATGCGAGGACGGCGATCACGCAAGGCGAAGAACAGTGCGAACAAGGTAAAGCCGGTTGCAGCATGACCGCCGGGCCAGCAGCGCCCAGGTTTGTCGGTCGCAGGACGAGGGCTCAGCAACTCGCTGTAGGTTTCCTGGCCGCCGAACTCAGTCAGGCTCCATGGGCATTGCACTGAGGTGACGACTTTGATGGGTGTCACGAAGCTAGTGGACAGCGCCATGGACAACACCAGACAACCCAGTTCACGACGCCACGGTTTCAGGCGCTGCACAAAAAATGCGCCTGCAAAGGCCGCGAGGGCACAAAGACTGAGCAGAATCACGGCCT
This sequence comes from Pseudomonas sp. UMAB-08, assembly GCF_900095225.1. GTDB lineage: Bacteria > Pseudomonadota > Gammaproteobacteria > Pseudomonadales > Pseudomonadaceae > Aquipseudomonas. The sequence continues at coordinate 215,346 of NZ_LT607419.1, read as the reverse complement.
GCTTGGCGCGATCGTGAAGGATGTCCTCAAGAAAGTAACTGTGCCGACCTATAAAGCCCCCCGTTTCCGGGTTATAGGCTAGTTTGGCGATATCCATATCCAGGGAGGTCAGTTCCAGCAGAATTAGAACGACCGCTGTAATCAGTGGAATACCCAAACCCACCCAAAGATTGAGTGGGCGAGAGTAAGGTCGGGCAGAAAGAGACGGCATGACAGATCCTGAGCGTGTAGATAAAAGCCCCAGACCCATCAGCCTGGAGCGTGGTTATTGCTGGGTACTCACCGCGGACGGGTCCTGAGACGGTTTCCACCCCAACAATTGATGTTTGAAGCCATAGCTTGCGGTTTGGTAATAGGTAATACCTCGCAGTATCAGCGGGTCGGTAGCGGTTGCACTGGACTCACGACTCTCCTGCAGCGCCTGGTCATGGCGGCGGATCCCTTTGCGCGGGCTGAGAATGGCCAGATCCTTGCCATCAAACAACCCCAGATGTTGATAATTTCCGACCACGACCCGGGCGGGGAGTGAATTTTCCTGCAGCAAGTTACGACCAAAGAACGTCGATTGGTAACCCTGATTCAACAGCCCTAGCAACGTGGGGGCCAGATCGATCTGGCTGGCCAGTTGCGACGACTCGCGGGCTTCTATCAGCTTGGGCGAATAGATAAACAGCGGAATCTGATAATTGGTGATCGGCAGGTCTTCGATGCCCGCGCTCCCAGCAGTGTGGTCCGCGACAAATACGAAGATGGTGTTATCAAACCACGGCTTTTGACGGGCTTCACTGAGGAACTGACCGATGGCGTAATCGGTGTACTTCACCGCACCGTCGCGACCGTTGCCCGATTTGATATCGATTCGGCCTTCAGGGTAGGTATAAGGGCGATGATTGGAGGTGGTCATCAGTTGCAGCAAAAAGGGCTTCTGCTTGGCGAAGTCGGCATCAGCCAGGTTCAGCGTTTGTCGGTACAGGTCCTCATCGGCCATGCCCCATGCGTTCTTGAAGTGGATCTGCGCCTCATCGACACTGCTCTGATCGACAACTCGATAGCCGTTACCGCTGAAGAACGCATTCATGTTGTCGAAGTAACCGCGCCCCCCGTAGACGAACACGCTGTCGTAGCCAATGGCCGAGAGCTGTTGCCCGAGGCTTGCGAAGCCGCTTTCACGGCCCACACGTTTGACGATCGAGCGCCCCGGCGTCGGCGGAATCGACAGGGTAATGGCTTCCAGTCCCCGGTCAGTTCGGGTGCCGGTGGCGTAGAAGTTATTGAAGTACAGGCTTTGCTTGCGCAGTTGATCGAGGTTGGGCGTGAGGTTGCGCTTATCGCCATTGCTGCCCAGGTATTTGGCGCTCAGGCTTTCGATCGTGACCAAAATGATATTGGGCTGACGCGGCGTGCCTGGATTGACGATCATGCGTCGGATATCCAGTGGGTCGGTGCCGATAAACTGCGCATTCGGTTCGCTGAGTTCGGCCCGCATCTGTTTGGCGATCTGATCGACCGGCAAGCTGCTGTAGAACTGCTGATAATCCAGATCGTTGTTCCTGAATGCGGCGAAGAACTGGTATGGACCGTTACTGGCCAACTCGTGCTGGTAGGCGTTGCCACCTTGACCTCGAGGGCTGTCCTGATCGACCAGTTGCAGGCTCAGGCCGGCGACTGCGATCAGGCAAAAGGCCCCGGTCAGGCGCTTGCGCATTGTCGGTAATGGAGCATTGAACGCACGTTTGAGTGGCGTGTGCAGGGCAACGCTCAGGCCAATGGCAATCAGCGCGAGGATGCCCAGTAACGTGCCAATCGGGTAAGACTCAAGCAGGTTGTTCAACACTTCATCGGAGTACACCAGGTAGTCGACCGCGATGAAGTTGAAGCGCACACCAAACTCGTCCCAGAACAGCCATTCTGCAACGGCGGTAAAGAGCATGATGAAAATACTGACGCTCAGTACGCCCTGGAGAAACCAGCGGTGTCCACGTGACCGCCAGAGCGCGGGAGGGCAGAACAACAGGTACAGGCCCAAGGGCAGCGCGGCGTAGGCGAGAAAACTCAGGTCGTAGAGCAAGCCGATCCCAAAGATCGACAACGGGTTGCTACCGGCCTCATTCAGATGGCTGATCAGCAAAACGGACCGTGTTAACAGGAAGACCGCAAACCAGGTAGTGGTGAGTAGAAGCAAATAGCGCAGTGGCGCCGATAGGGTAAACCGCATTGTTAATTCCTTGTAGCAATGGCCAAAGTTTGACCGCGACACTGTAATGCGGTTGTGAACCGATAGTGAAAAAATCGTTAAGTAGGTGTGAACCTGCGACCATGTCTCTTTTCTGGCTAGGCCCGGCTGACTGTTAGATCTGGTCGAGCGCGTCACTTCGCCTTAAGCTGCGCCAGTTTCAAAGGCCTTAACAGCATACAGAGAGAGTGCTTCATGCGAATTCTGCTGGTTGAAGACAACCGCGACATCCTGGCGAACCTGGCGGATTACCTGGGTTTGAAGGGCTATACCGTCGACTGCGCGCAGGATGGGCTTTCCGGTTTGCACCTGGCGGCCACCGAGCATTATGACCTGATCGTGCTGGATATCATGCTGCCCGGCATTGATGGCTATACCTTGTGCAAGCGTCTGCGTGAGGATGCTCGACGCGATACCCCGGTGATTATGCTGACCGCGCGCGATCAACTGGACGACCGGCTGCAAGGCTTCCGCTCCGGTGCCGACGATTACCTGCTCAAGCCCTTCGCCCTGTCCGAACTCGCCGCGCGAATCGAAGCGGTATTGCGCCGGACCCAAGGTGGCGGCCGTCGCACCTTGCAGGTCGCCGACCTGATTTACGACCTCGACACCCTGGAAGTGACGCGTGAAGGGCGCCTGCTCAAACTCAACCCTGTCGGCCTCAAACTGCTAGCGGTGCTGATGCAGAAAAGCCCGCATGTGCTGCGCCGGGAGATTCTTGAAGAGGCTTTATGGGGCGACGATTGCCCGGACAGCGACAGCCTGCGCAGCCATGTGCATCAATTGCGCCAGGTGATCGACAAGCCGTTTGCCAAGCCGCTGCTGCAAACGGTGCATGGCGTGGGGTACCGATTGGCCGAGGGCCGTGATGGAGTTTAAACAGAGCCTTGCCCAGCGGATCATCATCGCCTTTGCGCTGATGAGTGCATTGGTGGCGGGGTCGTTCGCCCTGGGGATCGTGGCGACCGTCCATGTGGTCGAAGAAAAGCTGATCTCCGCAGGCCTTGGGGGCGACCTCAACCGCTTGCTGTTGATGGACAGCGTCAGCGACTGGAGCCATCGCCCTGAGCCAGACCAGTTGTTCTATTTCAGCAACGGTCGTGGCGATTTCGAGTTGCCCAAAGATTTACGGCATCTGGACCCAGGGTTTCACGAAGTGTTTCGCAATGACCTTTCTTACCACGCCATGGTGGAAATCGTCGACGGGCGCCGTTACGTGCTGTTGCAGGATCAGAGCGATTTTGAAGAGCGTGAACGGGTGCTGTTCGCCGTGGCGCTGGTGGGGTTCGTGCTGGCGCTGGCGCTGGCGGTGTTCCTGGGCTGGATATTGGCACGTAAAGTAATGGCCCCTGTGGTCAGGCTGGCCCGGCAGGTTCGGCACCGCGACCAACTGCTGGGGCTGGCACCGCCCCTGGCGCCAGACTATGCCGCCGATGAAGTGGGCGAGCTGGCAGTGGCCTTCGATGCGACGTTGGGGCGTTTGCGTCAGGCCCTTACGCGTGAGCGCTTGTTCACCAGTGACGTCAGCCATGAGCTGCGTACGCCGTTGATGGTGCTCGCCAGCTCCTGCGAGCTGCTCCTGGAAAACCCTGCCCTCGATCAGCGCGCGCGTGCTCAGGTCGAGCGCATTGCCCGGGCCTGTGAGGAAATGCGCGATCTGGTGCAGACCTTCCTCATGTTGGCGCGTACTCAGCGTGAAGATGCTGGCATGGCGCCGAAGGTCTCCCTTGATGCCGTGGCTGAGCAATTGATCTCTTTGTGGCGCGAGCCCATTGAAAGTAAGGGGCTGACGCTGTTATTCGAGCCGGGTCAGCCTTCGACGACCTGCTACAACGCTACCTTCCTTCATGCGGTGATGGGCAACTTGCTGCGCAATGCATTGCATTACACCGACCAAGGGTTTATCCGGCTTACGCTGGAAGCTGAAGGCTTTGTGGTTGAGGACAGCGGTGTCGGGATTCCCGAGGAAAAGCGTGAAGCCATGTTCCAGCCGTTCGTGCGCGGCAACGAGCAACGAGGTGAAGGCTTGGGCTTGGGGCTTTCACTGGTCCAGCGTATCTGTGAAAACCAGGGCTGGAGCGTCAGTCTGAGCAACATGGAGCCCAATGGCTGTCGCTTTCGCGTTGATCTGAAGATAGCGCCACGCTGAGTTCTGCAGGTTGCGGCCCAATGCCACCATTTGGTGCTCGCAATGCCTTGTAATATTTTCGCCCGCCAAGGGACGAAAATTTCACATGAGCACGACCTGAAGATGACAGTGTACGCGCTACCTTTGCCTGCATCGGTTTGAGGCCGCAGGCGGGTAGCGCTGGATTAATCAAGCATGCACGATCAGCTGCATGCTCGAACATATTTGCAAAAACACGGGAACAGTTTCGCCCGCAGACTGTCCCACGTTGGCTTTGCTGTGTGTGTGAGCCCAGCGGGTGAGGCTGAGTTTTTTATTGCGCAAGAGGTAACAGGATGGCGGTGGACTTTGTAGCAGAACCGAATGTTGCAGCTCAGGATCGTTTCGCGTACTTCTGGAGCTTGCGAGGTGAGTGGGTTGAAGAACCCAATCTTCGTCGCGGTGGCGAAAGTGGTGTGCAACGTGTGATGCCTGCCAACGGAGGGCTGCTCTACATCAAACGTCAGACCGGCCATATCTATCGCAGTTGGTTACATCCTTTTGGTCGGCCCACAGTGTTGCGTGAGCGCGATGCACTGGACGGGTTGCGGCAGCTGAATGTGGGCGTGCCGGCGTTGGTTTACGCCGGCGCCGAGCGCGACTCGAACAAGCAGTGGCGCGCCTTGCTGGTGACAGCGGCGCTCGACGGTTTTGATGAAATCGATAACTGGTATGCCGCCGGTGGACGCGAGCGATACGGCGAAGCGTTGCACGAACGGATGCTTCAAGAGATTGCGCTCAATCTGGCGCGCATGCATCTGGGACGCTGGCAGCACAGCTGCTTGTACAGCAAGCATGTGTTTGTGCGGGTGACGGGTGACGGGCCTGACGCCAATGTCGAGGTCGCGCTGCTGGATCTCGAGAAGTGTCGACGTCGCTGGACCGCCAACAGTGCCGCGCAACATGACATGAAACAACTGCGTCGCCATTCGTCGTTCAGTGCAACGGATTGGCAGAAACTCGTCTACTTTTACGAGACAGCGTTTGGCAGCGCTATCAAAGGCTTACACTAATGAAACTCGAAATAGCCCGAGGTTTGTTTTTGGTGGGGGCTTTAGGGATCGCATCCTTGGCGCTGACCCTCTGGGAGCAACCTGGGCCCAAGATATTGAGTGCGCAACATGGCGAGGATCGATGCCTCTTGCCACGGGTGGCCAAGGTGCAGGAGTCGATGAAGCCCGATCATGATCTATTACTGTTGATCTATGGCTTGACTCAAGGGATGAGACAAGAAAATTGAAAACCTTCGTTAACCAAAAGGCTCCGTTTTTACGGAGCCTTTTGGTTTCTACAGATTGAGGGCCAGATCAGCCTTCTTGTCAGGCGCCGCCAGCAGCGTATACACGCAGGGCAGCACGAACAACGTGAACAGCGTACCAATCGACATTCCCGTGGCAATCACGGTGCCGATGTCGAAACGGCTGACTGCTCCGGCGCCTGTAGCAAGAATCAGCGGCACCATGCCAAATACCATCGCAGCCGTGGTCATCAATACCGGGCGCAGACGAATTGCAGCGGCCTCTTCGATTGCTTCGCGGGCGCTCAGCCCCTTGTCGCGGCGTAATTGGTTGGCGAACTCAACGATCAGGATGCCGTGCTTGCTGATCAGCCCTATCAGCGTCACCAGCCCCACCTGGGTATAGATGTTCATGCTCGACAGCCCCAGAAACAACGGAATCAGCGCCCCACAGATCGATAGCGGGACCGTCACCAGAATGACCAATGGGTCTCGGAAGCTTTCGAACTGCGCCGCCAGTACCAAAAAAATAATCGCCAGTGCCAGGGCGAAGGTCATCCACAAGGCATTGCCTTCCTGCACGAACTGCCGCGCAGCGCCCGCATAGTCGTAGGCGTAACCGTGCGGTGCTTCTTCTGCTGCGATCTGGCGGACGGTCTCAATGGCCTCGCCCATGCTGACAATAGGTACGCCCTGAATAATCGCCGAATTCAGCTGCTGAAACTGATTCAATTGGCGGGGCTTGGCCCGGTCACTGACCTTGATCAGCGTCGACAGTGCCAGGAGTTCGCCTTTGTTGTTCTTCACGTAGTAATTATTCAGCCAGTCAGGGTTGTCCCGATACGGTCGCTCGACTTGCGCGATGACCTTGTAGCTGCGGCCATCAAGGGTGAAACGGTTAATCTCCGCTTCACCGAGCAATGTCGCCAGCGTGCCGCCCAGATCCAGCATGGACACGCCCATCTGCGCCGCCTTGGCCCGATCGATATCGACCACCACCTCGGGCTTGTCGAAGGCCAGATCAATATCGAGAAAGGCAAACTTGCCTGACTCGGTCGCGCGCGTCTTTATCCGGGTGGCCACTTGCAGCAGCGACTCATAGTCGTTCGGCGTATTGATCACGAACTGGAAGGGCAGGCCTTCGCCCGTGCCTGGCAGCGACGGCAGGTTGAAACCGAACACTTGCAAGCCCGCGATCTTCGCCACCTTGGCCTGCAGCTCCGGCAGAAGCTGCATCTGTGTGCGACTGCGCTCGTTCCACGGCTTGAGCAGGAAACCGCCGATGCCGGTCTGCACCCCGTCAAAACCGTTGATCTGGAACGATGAGTAATACTCGGGAAACGTCCTGAAGATCTCGATGAACTCATCGGTGTAGGCGTTCAGGTAGTCGAGATTGGTCGGTTGTGGCGACGTGGCCATCATGAAAATGATGCCCTGGTCTTCATCGGGCGCCAATTCCGACTTGGTGAACTTGAGCAGCACCGGAATCAGGCATAACACGATCAAGGCAAGCACCAGCACCACGGGCCGGGTATTAAGCGTGCCGTGCAGCATGCGTTGGTAGCGGGCCTTGAGGCGCCCGAAGGTCTGATCAAGTTTGTGCGACAGGCCGCGAGGATTCTCGTTGTGACGTAACAGCAGGGCGCACATCATCGGCGACAACGTGAGCGCGACCACCCCCGAAATAACCACCGCGCCCGCCAGCGTCAGGGCGAACTCCTTGAACAGCGCCCCGCTCAGGCCTTGAAGGAAACCGATGGGCGCATAGACGGCTGCCAGGGTGAGCGTCATCGACACCACCGGCATCCCGATTTCCCGGGCGCCTTCGATGGCCGCGTTGAACGGCGTTTTTCCCTCCTCGATATGCCGATGGATGTTCTCCACCACGACAATTGCATCGTCCACCACCAGCCCGATCGCGAGCACCATCGCAAGCAAGGTCAGCAAGTTGATCGAGTAGCCCATCAGCTGCATGAAAAACAACACGCCGATCATCGACAACGGAATGGTAATCACCGGAATCAGCACTGAACGCAGGGCGCCGAGGAACAGGAACACCACGACAATTACGATCAGCACCGCTTCGATCAGGGTTTTCACCACTTCATGAATCGATGCCTGAATAAACAGGGTAGCGTCATAGGCAATGGAAATTTTCAGGGTGGGCGGCAACTGGGTTTCCAGTTCCGGCAAGATTTTGCGCACTTCTTTGATCACGTCCAGCGGGTTGGAACTGGGCGTGCCGCGGATAGCGATATAGACCGACGGCGTGCCATCGAAAGAACTGATCGCGTTGTAGTTTTCCGCCCCCATTTCCACGCGGGCGACATCGCCGAGCAGCACGCGACGGTCGCCCGATATTTTCAGCGGGATGGCGGCAAAGGCTTCGGCAGACTTCAATTCGGTGGCAGCATTGATGCTGGTAACCACGTATTCGCCTCGTACTTCGCCGGCTGCGGAAAGGTAGTTGTAACGGCGTACGGCAGCAGTGACATCACTGGCGGTCAGGCCGTAACCGGCGAGGCGCACCGGGTCGAGCCACAGGCGCATGGCAAAGACCTGATTGCCGATAATCTCTGCTTCGGCCATGCCCGGCAGGGTCGCAAGCTTGGGCTGAATCACCCGTGACAGGTAGTCAGTGATCTGTGGGTTGCTCAATTCGCTGCTGTAGAAGCTGATGTACATCAGGGCGGTTGAGTCGGCCGCCTGCTTGTTCAGTACCGGGTCTTCAGCGTCTTGCGGCAGCTTGTTCTTGACCTCGTTAGCCTTGGCCAGCAGTTCGGTGAAGAGTCGGTCGCTGTCCGCACCGATATGTGCATAAATCGACACCACGGAAAAGTTCTGACGACTGACCGAGGTCATGTAATCGATGCCTTCGGCGCTGGCCAGGCTCTGTTGCAACGGCTGGGTGATATAGCCCTGGATAGTCTCTGCGTTGGCCCCGGGGTAAGCCGTGGTCACAGTGATCAGGGCATTTTCCATCTGCGGGTATTGGCGAATGGTCAGCTTGCTGAACGCCTGGAAGCCCAAGAGCACAATCAGCAGGCTGATGACGGTGGCCAGCACCGGACGACGGATGAACGGATCGGTAAACGCCATGAAGAATTCCTTGATCAGTCAACGCGTGGCTGGCTGTTCTGTTCGGCTTGCAGTGTCTTGTCGGCACTGATGGCAACATGGGCTCCAGTGTCCAGTTTGAGCTGGCCGGCGCTGACCACCCGCTCACCGGCGTTCAGGCCCTTGCTGACAACCACTCGACCGTTGCGGTGCTCGCCCGTCTCGACGAAGCGCCGCTCCACGGTCCATTGCGGCTCGCCTTTGGCGTCTTTTTCGGGCTCGCCCCCGGCGGTTTTTTTCGGCACCACGACATACACCGAATTGCCGTAGAGGGTATAGCTGATCGCGCTTTCCGGGACCACCACGCGGGTGTTGGCGCCGGGTAGCAATACGTGCAGGCTGGCGAACATCCCTGGCAGCAGCTCGCCGCCAGGGTTTGGCAGCGTGGCGCGGACCAGGATGTTGCGCGTGGCGTCATCGACTTTCGGGTTGATTGCGCTGATTTTCGCTTCAAAAGTCTGTGCCGGATAGGCCGCTACGGTGACCTGCGCGATCTGGCCAACCGCCAGTTTCGGCACCGCTTGCTCAGGCACATAGAAGTCGACGTACAAACTGCTCAAATTCTGCAACGTAGCGATCATCGTGCCGCTCGCGAGGTAATCACCGACATCCACCTGACGAATGCCGATGGTGCCGCTGAAGGGGGCGAGGATGCTTTTTTTCGCCAACGCGGCATTTAATTGGGCGACCGAGGCATAGGCTTTCTTCAACTGCGCGGCGAGCCGGTCGAAATCACCTTTGGAGATCGCCTGGCTGCCGACCAATTGGCTGCCACGCCCGTGCTCAATCTTCGCCAGGCCCAATTCAGCTTCAGCGGTGCCCAACAGCGCCTTTTCAACATCGCTGTCCAGTTGCAGGAGCAGCTGACCAGCAGTGACCTTTTGCCCGGACTCGAACTGCAGGGCCTTGACCGTCCCTGCAATCTCCAGGCTCAGATCGACCCCTTGCAAGGCCTTGAGGGTGCCAATAGCCGGGAGCTGACTCTGCCACGGTTGTTCGTTGGCGGTCACGACGGCAACATTGATGGGCGGTTTGGGCGTGGCGAATACCTGGATCTGCCGATAGACGGAAAAGGCTTTATAGCCCCCGAGGCTCAGCACCACGAGCAGCACAACCCCCAGCATGATCAGCATCCGGCGACGCAGCATATTCCACTTCCTTGGAAAGACCGTTGAATCGGGTGAGCACATGAGTCCCGCTGCCCCGGTGTTGCCTCGGGGCGATACTGCTGGAGTTACGGGTGTGCTGATGCAGGATAAGCCAGCTTCGCTGGCCCTGCATCAAACCAGATGCAGATGGTTATCCCAGAGGCCCGCTGGCAATTCAAGAGGCTGTGCCAGCAGCTCTGTTTGCCGACAATCGTAGAATCGGCAGCGTCCCTGGCCTGAGGTGACGACGAAACCATCCGCGACTGCGCCGACGCCTGCGCAGTCGGGCAGTGGCGCATCGAGACGCACTTCGCCGCTGTCCAGGTCCCAGATAAAAAAGCGGTTGCCGCGCGGCGCGGTGAGGGCCACCAGACGCAGTTCGCTGTGCACGGCAACGCTGGCGGTGTAGTGATTCATCGCCTGCAATTGGCTGTCGACCACCGGGAACGCCACGAAGGGCTGGCCGGGGCGTTTGATCGCCAGCAGTTCAGACGACTCGTGTGCCTCGCCCATGAACTGCTGCCCCGCGATAATCGTGCCGTCGCTGGCGATGGCCAGATGGCGGATGCTGTTCATCGACTGGCTGAGGGTTTCTTTGCTCAACAGGGTGCCATCGCGCTGCATCAGCACCAGGCTGGGCTGCATGGCATTGAGGTTCATCTCGACCCGGCTTTCGGCTTCGGTGCGAATCCCGCCGTTGGCGACCACCAGGGTTTCGCCGTCGGGCATCCACGACACCTGATGAGGGCCGACGCCGTGGGTGGGTATTTCGCCACTGAACACCAGGCGTTCGTTGACGAACTGATAGACGCCCAGCACCCCGCGTCCCGGGTCGGTGGTGTCGTTTTCAGTGGCGTACAGCCATTCGCCACTTTTGTGAATGACGGCGTGGCCGTAGAAGTGCCGGTTGGGCCGGGACGTAATGGTCTGGAGCAAACGACCGTCACGCAAGTCGATCAGGTAGCTTTGCGTCCCGGGCCTGCGCGCGACGAACAGCGCCAAGGGCAGGTCCGGGTGATTGATGATGTCATGGCAACGTTGGCCGACCTGAGTGGCGAAGACCTGGCCGCCGTCCAGACGATAACCCACGGCATAGTGCTGGCCGTTGCCATCGTCCCGAGCGGAAAGCAGCAAAGGGCTCGTGCCTTTTTGCCGAAACCCCTTTTGCTGAAAAAGTGTCCAGCCGCCCAGGGTACAGGCGCCGAGCAGCAGACTTCCAAGGGCCAGGGCCTGACGTCGCAACATATCAGTCACCATCATTTGCGTTGAAGCCAAGCTGGATACCCAGCGCCTTGGCGAGTTCGCCTTCATGCAAGCGATGGAGGGCGTTGAGGCTGTCGTAGAAGGCATTGAGCTGCTGACGACCAGCGTCTGTGGCGAGCAGGTCGGTCAACGGAGGTTTCAACGCAGAAAGCAGGTGGCGGCTGGCGGCATAAGCAGCATCGATTTTGTCGGCCAGTGGTTTTTGTTCGGCGGGCAGCAGGCCACGCAGGCCGTGGTTGTCGACGCCAGACCACACCGTCTCGGCGCTGATCAAGCTGGCTTCCAGGCTACTGAGCGATGCTTTGCTGCGCCAGGCGTCGGCCTGGAACGGCTGTGGTATGCCCTTGGTCTGACGACCCAATGGCGTGCCGAGTTTTTTCTTCAGGCTGTCCAGCGCAGTGACCTGCACCCGAAGCAATTCAGCGATGGCTTCGTGGGCGTCGGCGTAACGCGGATTGGGAAACTTGCTCAGTTGCGCGAGCATGCCATCAGTGCTGTTCCAGCCGGTCAGGATCTCCTCGGCCAGCGCTTTCTGGCGCTCACCGATAGCGATCAGCAGGGGGCAATAACGGGTTTTTTGCTCGGCGTTGGCCATGTCGACATTGGCGTCGAACAGGATGTATTCATACGCCGAAAGGCCCTGCACCACGACGCTGGACTTGCTCAGTGCGTCGGCATTGATCTGCGGTTGTGCGCTGACCAATTGCTCGACCTGGCGCCCCACCAGGTTCTTTTTGTCAGGCCAGAACTGGACTTGCCAGGCGCGGTTGCCTTCGGCCAATGGACCAATCAGCAATGGCTGTAATTCAGCCCAGGCTTTTTGCGCGTGCAGGAAGTCGGCGCGGGCGGTGTCCAGGTCTGATGTGCCCTGACAGAACGCCAAGGCGCTGATCGACAACTGACGGTCGGCATCGACCCAGCGACTGTAGGTTGGCAGGATCACTTGCTTGGCGATGGCGGCAGACGTCACGGCCTGTGGGTCTTGTGGCGAGCAGGCGGCGATGGCAAAGGCGGCCAGGCTGGTGAATAACAGTTTGGGGCGGAACATGTCCGGCTCCTCTTCTCGTCAATAGGGAGTACATCGTTAAAGAGAGTTCAAAAACGCCAATAATGCCGTGCGTTGTTCGGCGTTAAACGCCAATACCTGTTGCTGCGCGGCGTGCGCTTCGCCGCCGTGCCAGAGCACTGCTTCAAGCAGGTTTCGAGCACGACCGTCGTGTAAAAACTGTGTGTGACCACTGACGGCTTCTGTCAGGCCAATGCCCCACAACGGAGGAGTGCGCCAGTCGCGGCCAGTGGCTTGAAATTCGCTGCGATGGTCGGCCAGCCCTTCGCCCATATCATGCAGCAACAAATCGCTGTAAGGGCGGATCACTTGATTGGCCTGTTCGGGTTCGGCGGCGTTGGCACCGGTGGTGAACTGTGGCGTATGACACTGCTGACAGCCTGTTTGATAAAACAGAGTCTTGCCGGCCAGCACCTGTTGGTTGTCGACATCCCGTCGTGCGGGCACTCCCAGGTTGCGGCTGTAGAACAGTACCAGACGCAGAATGTTGTCGCTGACCTCCGGTTCGCCCTCAGGACCTTTACCGGTTGGCGCATTGAGACAGTCGACTTGGGTCGCGGTGCAGTCATCGACGGTTTTGAGGCGAGTGGTCAGGCCCATATCACCCGAGAAGGCGTGCGCATTTTGTTGGTTGAGAGTCGGCTGCCCGGCTTTCCAGCCAAATCGCCCCAGCACAATTTTCTGTTGTGCATCGTCCCAGACCCGGTTGGCGCGCCCGGCAATGCCATTGTTCTGTTTGTGTTGAGCATCGGCGTTGGCCAGAATTGCCGCCTCCGGGATCGCCTCCAACAGACCCAACCCAATCATCGGCGGTGCGACCCGCGCGGAAAAAAGGGTATCGGGGTGCATCGGGCCATAGCCGAGCTGGGTAATCTGCAGTTTGGGCTGGCGTAATTCGATCCGCGTGCCGTCCTTGAAGGTGACTGGCAGCAGGTCGTAGTCGACGCGCACTTTGCCTTCCGGTGCCACGCCAGGGATCGCCATGTCCTGCAATTGCCCACCATACACGGGCTCGGGCAGCACGCCCGATTGCTCGATGAGTGTGGAGTAGGCGGGGTCATTGGGGATCGACAGGCGCACCAGCATCGACACCGCATTGCTGTCGCCTGGCGCGGGTGGATGACCGCGGCCGTCCTTGATGTGGCAGTTCTGGCAGGCGTTGGTATTGAACAGCGGGCCCAGGCCGTCACGGGCGGTGGTGGTCGACGGCGCGATCACCCACGGGCTGCGAAAAAAGCTATTGCCGACGCTGAAATCCAGACGCCGCACTGGCGAAAGATTGGCTGAGGGCAGAGAAAAAGCATTCCGGTCCGTCTTGTTCACCGTCGCGCTTCCCCCTGACAACGCTTCCCCCGGCTCGGCTTTAGTGAAGCGCGGCGCGTGATCGCACGCACTCATGGTCATGACCAGGAGCAGGGGAAGGGATAGGCGGGATAGCAAGGGAATCACTGGAGCATCCTGATAGTGCGGTTTTGGCCTGACATACCGCCTCCGCAAATGCATTCACGCCCACAGAAAACATGCGTTTCCCTGTGGGCGTGAATTCATTCACGAAGACGCCATCACATTTACACATGTAATGGGTGTGAACCTTGAATCAGAACGCGTGATCAGCGTTGTCCGGGTTCAGGTCGGTGATGCCGAGCTTGGTCGCCGCTTGTTCGATGGCGCCGGTCTGGGTGACCAGTGATGCGATGGCGTCGCGCACGATCTGGTTGCCCTGGGTGTTGCCGGCAGCGATCAGTTGATCGAAGTGCTCGCCCTTGTTGGCGTGGTCGACGAGCACTTGCAGCTTGGCCTGCGTGGCGTTCAGGTCGGCCTTGAGCGTGGCGTCGGCGGTGGCGTCTGCTTTGGCGACCAGCGAGGACAGGCTCGGGCCGCTGATTTTGTTGCCGTCCACACGGGTGTATTCACCCAGGTAGACGTTGCGGATGCCCAGACCGTTGTAGAAGTGTGAGTTGTGCGTGTTGTCGCTGAAGCAGTCGTGTTCGTCTTCGCTGGAGTTGGCTTCCAGCGCGACTTTCATGCGTTCACCAGCCAGTTCGCCGAGGGACAGGCTGCCCATGCCGAAGAGCATTTTGCGCAGACCGCTTTCGCCGGACTCGGCTTCCAGGGTGGCGCGGTAGTTGTCCGCAACCCCCGGTTTCCAGTTGTCGACCATTTTTTCCAGGTCGCTGACCAGTAGGTCGGTCACTGCTTTGAGGTAGGCGCGACGACGATCATTGTGGCCGCCAGTGCCCGCTGCGCCTTCGACGTAATCAGTGGCTGGGCGCTCGCCGGCACCTGGACCGTTGCCGTGCAGGTCCTGGCCCCAGAGCAGGAACTCGATGGCGTGGTAGCCAGTGGCGACGTTGGCTTCAGAACCGCCCAGCTCGTTGAGGCTGGCCAGTTTTTCGCCGGTAATTTGCTTGACGTCGACTTTGTCTTCGCCGACCTGGATTTCGGTGTTGGCGATGATGTTGGCGTTCGCGCCCGGGTTGCCCAGCGCGTGCTGGTAATCGCCAGCGACGTAGTCGATCAGGCCTTCGTCCAGGGGCCAGGCGTTAACCTGACCTTCCCAGTCGTCGATGAGGGTGTTGCCGAAGCGGAAGACTTCACTCTGCATGTAAGGCACGCGAGCGGCAACCCAGGCAGCACGGGCTTTCTTGAGGGATGCGTCGTTGGGGTTGGCGAGGAAGTCGTTCACTGCGGTGCGCAAGGTTTTTGCGGTGGATTCGGCATCGCTGAACACGGCAAAGACCATGTTGGTGTAGTTGGCGACCACTGCCTTGGCCGCGACGTCGTCGAGCTGGCCTGCGGTAACGGGGGCTGTGGTAGCAGCAGCGGCAACCGGTGCTTGCGGCGCAGCGGCTTTGTCCTTGCCTTCGCCGCAGCCAGCGAGCGAGATAGCGATGGCCAACAGACTAGCGGTTGCGAGAGGCATACGAATCATGACGAAATCCTGCGTCGAGAAGTGAATAACACGCGTTAGCAATTGGAAAAACTGCGTCATAATGCGAAAGATATGCATTCTATGTAAAGGGGCAGCGCAGAAAAACTTGGTTACACACCATTTCGGCGTGTAACCATGGGGGGAAGGAGCGTTGGGGCGGGGTCGTTCCGGGTTACAGGATTTCCGCGTTGGAGCGCTGGGCGTGCTTCAAAAAAGCCAGCAGTTCGCGGGCGGGCAGGGGCTTGCTGTAGAGGTAGCCCTGGCCTTCGTGACAGCCTTCAGAAATGATGTAAGCCTCTTGTTCGGCGGTTTCTACGCCTTCGGCAATCACCTGCATGCCGAGACTTTTACCCAGTTGGATGATAGCGCGCACGATGGTGGCGTCATCGTCGTCATCGATCAGGTCCTGGACGAAGCTCTTGTCGATCTTGATTTTGTCCAGCGGCAAGCTCTTGAGGTAACTCAAGGAAGAATAACCGGTGCCGAAGTCATCAATGGCGATCAACGCGCCGGAGCGGCGCAGGCTCAGCAGGTGCTGGGCTGCGGTGCTGATGTCTTCCATCAGGCCGGTTTCGGTGACTTCCAGTTCCAGGCTGCGCGGCGGCAAGCGGTAAATCTGCAGCAGGTTGTTTACCACGCGCGGCAATTCGGCGTGGTGCAGTTGCACGGTCGACAGGTTGACGGCCATGCGCAGGTCACTGAACCCCTGGTCGTGCCATTCGCGTAACTGCCGACAGGCCTGATCGAGTACCCACTCGCCAATCGCGATGATCGTGCCGTTCTGCTCGGCCAGCGGAATGAACAGGTCCGGCGGTACCAGGCCGTGTTCGGGGTGCTGCCAGCGTATCAAGGCTTCAACCCCGACGACGCGGTGATCGCGGTAACTGATCTGTGGCTGATAGACCAGGTACAGCTGATTGCGTGGCAAGGCTTCACGCAGGTCTTTTTCAAGCTCGCGACGTCGACGCATTTCGCTGTCGACGCTGGCGATGTAGAACTGATAACGGTTTCGCGACCGGGACTTGGCCAGGGTCATGGTCTGTTCGGCTTTTTGCAGCAGTTTCTCGGTGCTGTCGCCATCTTCTGGAAACAAGGTGATGCCAATGGTCGCGCGCAGACGGATTTCCTGCTGGTCCAGCGCAAAGGGCGCTTCCAGATCGTCGAGGATGCTTTGCGCCAACTCGGCGGCCTCGTAGGGCTGTTCGATATCGGCTTGTACCAAGGCAAACTGATCGCCGCCCAAGCGGGCGAGGGCACCCAATCGGCCGCTGTGACCACGCAGGCGATCAGCCAGCGCCAGCAGCAGTTGGTCGCCAGTCTGGTAGCTGAACTGTTCGTTGATGCCTTTAAAGTCATCAAGCCCCACACACAGCACCGCAACCCGGCGTTGCAGGCGGCCGGCATCGACCAGAATCTTGTCCAGTTGTTGTTGAAATTGCTGGCGGTTGGGCAGGCCGGTGAGGAAGTCGTACTGGGACATGCGCAGCAGGCTGTTCTCGGCTTCGTGGCGCAGATGCGTGTTGCGTTCAATCGAGGCCAGCAACTGGTTGGCGGTGGTGACCCAGATGCCCAATTCGTTTTTTTCATGGCCCTTGAGCAGCGGCAGTTGATGCTCGCTGGGGCGGTCGGGGTTGATACTGGTCAGGTGTTCAATGATTTTCGACAGCGGTTTGGTCAGCAGCCAGTGATAGACCAGGTACAGCACCAGGCCCATGGCCAAGGCTCGCAGCACGCCGGAAATGAAGATGATCACTGAGCTGACGATAAAACTTTCGCCATAGGTGGCGGTGTCGAGGGTAATGCGCAGGTCGCCGTAATACTCACTGTACGGGCCGTGACCGACCAGTTGAGTGTTGAAGCTGCGCTCCTGTCCGAGGATCAGGTCGGTCAGCCAGCGGGTGGGCGTCTGTTTCAGTTCACGGGATTTTTCCGCGAGCATGGCTTCGTTCGGATGCCCGATGGACGCCATGCGCACGGCATTGTCCTGAAACAGGCCTTCGATGACCTGCATGCCCATCTCCCGGTCCAGGCTGTAGACCGCCTGGGTCGAAGGGTCGCGGAACATATCGAGGATGCGTCCGGCATCACTGGCGACGGCTTGTCGGGTCTTGTAGGCGTCGAAGACGATCTGCGCACAACTCAAGACCACCCCTACGATCAGCGCCGAGAGCAGCACCACGCGCAGCAGCTTTACCGACAAGCTGTTTTTGAGTTCCAGCTTCAAATGGTTATTCCTTAATCCGTGCTGGGAGCGTGTGACCGTGTGCGAGTATTGGTAAACACAAGCGGCTCGTCAAAGGGGCAATCGCATCTGGAGGTCAGTTGCGTGTACCTGCCGTTAACGCTGTTCTAGAGACCGAGGTAAGGCTCTCTCTATTTATGTCGGTCGAATACACGTGGAACTTGAGCGCTGACCTGTAAAGCTGTCAAGAAACTGATATTAGTCTGCTATTGCACGGTGACAATACAGAAAAGAGCGAAGCACAGACGAAAAAAAACCCGGCAATGCCGGGTTTTTTGTCTGGATCAGCGCTTAGGCTTTGAAGGTTTTGCCTTCAAATTGCTCAGCGACGAACTTCCAGTTAACCAGATTCCAGAACGCTTCTACGTACTTCGGCCGCACGTTGCGGTAGTCGATGTAGTAAGCGTGTTCCCACACATCGCAGGTCAGCAGCGGGGTTTCGCCGCTGGTCAGCGGGTTGCCGGCGCCGATGGTGCTGGCCAGAGCCAGGGAACCGTCAGCCTTTTTCACCAGCCAGCCCCAGCCGGAACCGAAGGTGCCGATGGAGGTTTTGCTGAACTCTTCTTTGAACTTGGCGAAGGAGCCGAACGCAGCGTTGATCGCGTCAGCCAGAGCACCGGTAGGTTCGCCGCCAGCATTTGGCGCCATGCAGTTCCAGTAGAACGTGTGGTTCCAGACCTGAGCGGCGTTGTTGAAGATACCGCCCGAAGAAGTCTTGATGATCTCTTCCAGGGTTTTGCCTTCGAACTCGGTGCCTGGCACCAGGTTGTTCAGGTTCACGACGTAGGTGTTGTGGTGCTTGTCGTGGTGGTATTCCAGGGTTTCACGGGAAATGTGCGGCTGCAGGGCATCGTGTGCGTAGGGCAGCGCTGGCAATTCAAAAGCCATGGTTAATCTCCTAATCAGGTCAGTTGCGGTGAGCGCAAGGCCGATCACGGGCGGCCAGACATAAACATGCGTCGGGGAGTTTGTACTCTTTGCGACGCAGGGGCTGGATCATAGCACCCGGCCTGCGCCATAACCACGCAACAACTGTGTGGAATAGAGGTTCCAGAGCCTTGTCGTAAACCTGATGATAAATATTGATCAGCCAACGAGACCTGATAACAACCGCAGATGGGGGGCTGCCCCACGGGTTTTATGCGTTGCCCCGAACACTCCGGACTCAGCTCGCTCGAATCAATTGCGCCGCCACACTGAACATCATCACCGCCACCAGCAGATCCAGCATGCGCCAGGTCGCTGGCCGCGCCAGCCACGGGGAGAGCCACGCCGCACCCACGGCCAGCGTGGTGAACCACAACAATGAGGCACTGGCGGCACCGACCACATAAGCGCCGGGCACACTTTGCTGCGCGCCAAGCGAACCTATCAACAGCACGGTGTCCAGATACACGTGGGGGTTGAGCAGCGTTACCGCCAAAGCACTGAGCAGCACGGCACGCCGTGAGCGCAGCCCGGGTTTTTCATTGAGTTGCAGGCTTTGCCGGGAGCATGCGCGACGCAGCGCCAGGCTGCCGTACCACAGCAGAAATCCCGCCCCGCCCCAGCGGGCAATCGACAATAACAGTGGGTTTTGAGCCAGCACATTCGCCAGCCCGAAAACCCCGGCGGCCACCAGCAGGGCATCACATACGACGCACAATGCCGCCACGGGCAGGTGATGTTCGCGGCGCAGGCTTTGTGCGAGGACGAATGCGTTTTGCGTGCCGATCGCCATAATCAGTCCTGCGGCCACCAACAGGCCATTGAGATAGCTTTGCCACATATCCGTCATTCCTCTTTAAAGCTACTCATGTTTGCGCGGCCATCAGCGTCAAAAATGGAGGCGTAATTGCTTGATTCATGCAGTTTGTGTGGCGAGTGTGGGGTGCTTGGCTGTATAAGAAAAACCAATAATGCTCATCACTCATTAGAGAAAATGATGTTCGACTACAAATTGCTCTCTGCTTTGGCGGCCGTCGTCGAGCAGGCAGGTTTCGAGCGTGGTGCTCAGGTCTTGGGCCTGTCCCAATCAGCGGTATCGCAGCGGATCAAATTGCTCGAGGCGCGGGTCGGTCAACCCGTGTTGATCCGTGCCACCCCGCCGAGCCCGACAGAGATTGGCCGACGCTTGCTCAACCATGTGCAGCAGGTGCGCCTGCTTGAACGTGATCTGCAAAGCCAGGTGCCGGCGCTGGACGAAGAAGGCATGCCCGAACGCCTGCGTATTGCGCTTAACGCCGACAGCCTGGCGACATGGTGGGCAGCCGCAGTCGGCGATTTTTGCGCCGAGCAGCATCTATTGCTGGACTTGGTGGTCGAAGACCAGGACGTGGGCCTCAAGCGGATGCGTGCCGGTGAAGTGGCCGCCTGTGTGTGCGGCACCGAGCGGCCGGTGGCTGGCGCGCGCAGCGTGCTGCTGGGCGCCATGCGCTATCGTGCAGTGGCGAGTCCCGGCTTTATCGCCCGGCACTTTCCGCAGGGCGTGACCGCCGTGCAACTGGCGCGCTCACCCGCGCTGGTGTTTGGTCCCGATGACTTTCTTCAGCACCGCTACCTGGCATCGCTGGGCGTGGAGGGGGGCTTCGAGCATCATTTGTGTCCGTCGTCCGAAGGGTTTCTGCGCATGGCCGAGGCAGGGCTCGGTTGGGGGCTGGTGCCGCAGGAGCAGATGCGCGATCAGATGCAACGCGGCCTGCTGGTGGAACTGCTGGCTGATCATCCCATCGATGTCCCGTTGTATTGGCATCATTGGCGCAATGGTGGTCAGTTGCTGACGCAGTTGACGGAGCACCTGACCCACCGGGCAGGCCAATGGCTAGTGCCGCTTAACATTCCGTGAGCGTCACCTGCTTCGAGCCATGCAATAAACAACACGTCATGAACACACAGTTAACGGAGCGGTAAATGAAGATTCTGGTCACCGGCGCAAGCGGCTTCATCGGCGGACGCTTTGCGCGTTTCGCGTTAGAGCAGGGCTTTACCGTGCGGGTCAACGGCCGTCGTGCCGAGGGCGTCGAGCATCTGGTGCGCCGTGGTGCGGAATTCATCCAGGGTGATTTGTCCGATCCCGAACTGGTACAGCGGTTATGCCATGACGTCGAAGCAGTGGTGCATTGCGCCGGAACCGTGGGGGTTTGGGGTCGTCGTCAGGACTTTCAGCAAGGCAACGTGCAAGTGACGGAAAACATCGTCGAAGGCTGCCTCAAGCAGCAGGTGCGGCGGTTGGTGCATCTGTCCTCACCGTCGATTTACTTCGACGGTCATTCGCATCTGGGAATCAAGGAAGAACAGGTGCCCAAGCGCTTCATCAATCACTACGCGGCGACCAAATACCTGGCAGAGCAAAAGGTCTTCGGTGCCGAGGAGTTCGGGTTGGAAGTCATCGCCCTGCGCCCGCGCTTTGTCACGGGCGCAGGCGATAACAGCATCTTTCCGCGGCTGTTGAACATGCAGCGCAAAAAGCGCCTGTCGATTGTCGGCAATGGCCTGAACAAAGTCGACTTCACTAGCATCCAGAACCTTAATGACGCACTGCTCAGCAGTCTGCTGGCGGCCGGCTCCGCCTTGGGCAAGGCCTACAACATCAGCAACGGCACGCCGGTTCCACTGTGGGACGTGGTGAACTATGTGATGCGTCAGATGGAACTGCCGCAAGTCACCCGCTACCGTTCCTATGCGCTGGCTTACAGCGCCGCCGCCTTGAACGAAGGCGCTTGCTTGTTGTGGCCCGGGCGCCCTGAGCCGACGTTGTCGCGGTTGGGTGTGCAGATGATGAGCAAGGATTTCACGTTGGACATCAGCCGGGCTCAGCATTATCTGGACTATCAGCCACGGGTCAGCCTGTGGACGGCACTGGACGAGTTTTGTGGCTGGTGGAAAGCGCAACAGTCGATTTGACGCAGGACCTCTTGGCCGGCGAGGCGAGTGGTTATACTGCAATCCTTTTCAGTCTTCAGCAGCTTCCAAAAGGTTTAACCATGCGTAACGACCCGCACGATGACTTCCATGATGTGCCGAACCTCAGTGCCAAAGACGACGATGACGATTTCGCACCGACTGCCGGTGCTCGTGATCGCACGACGGTGTATTCGCGCAGCACGCCAGTGGTGAAGGTCAAACGCGCCAATACCGGGCCTATCTGGGCATTGGTCGGTGCATTGTTCATTGCCTTCGCAGGGCTGGCCTGGTGGAGTTTTCAGCAGGTTTCGTTGATGGAGCAGCAACTGGTTGCGACTCAGGAAAGCTTTGCGCGCATCAGCGAGGAAGCGGCAGGGCGGTTACAGGACATCTCCGGGAAAGTGGTGGCGACCCAGTCGGTCGCCAGCAACGGCAGTGAAGCGTTGAAACTGCAAATTCAGAAGCTGGAAAGCAAACTGAACGATCAGGACAAACAGCAAGAGGGCGTCGTCGGCCAACAAAGTGGCTTGGGCAAGCGCCTGGAACAGATGTCTGCGCAGACTGCCCAGTTGCAGACCGCCAATACTCAGCTACAAGAGCAAGTGAAAAGCCTGGGCACCGAACTGGCGGCATTGAAAGGTGCACAGCCTGACATGAAGGCCACGCAGTCTATTCAAGCTCAGCTTGATGCTCAGATGAAAAGCCTGAACGCTGATGTGGCAGCGCTGAAAAAGCAGGGTAATCCAAGTGTGGCCCTCGACCGTCTCGAGCAAGAGGTATTGGTGCTCAAAAGCGAGCAGGACAATCGTCCGGCTGCAGCGGCTCAAGGTGGCAGTACCGCTGAGTTTGATGCGTTCCGTGGGCAAGTCACGCGCAACATCAGCACCTTGCAGAGCCAGATTCAGAATCTGCAACAGCAGATTAACGCCCGTTAGTCAGCAGTGAACACATAAAGGCGCGCGCACGCATCGGTGTATCGATAAAACCGGTGCGTAGCGTGGCCCGAAGTATTTACAGTGATTGGAATCAGGTCTGTTGCGTGTGGGGCTTTTCTGTTTATTGCGGTTTCTTGATAATGAGGGGCGGAGGGGCTTGTCTTTTGTTAGTTGTTTTGTAAGGTGTCGTTAGCGGCTGAGTTGCTCTTGGTCGGGGCGGGTTATAAAAAAGGTTTTATTCCCGTTAAATAAACACTTTTGCGATAACTAATTAATACCGGGTCATGCACGGTGTGCGTGCTCAGGTATAAGGACGATATTATGAATGGACCTGTTGATTCGAATAGCCCGGCTGTCGAAAACTATTTTAATGACGCCTGAGGCGTTGGTCATGCCCGTTGCAGGGCCGCCAAAAGTCCCGAAGATTAAGCCTCCTGCCAGAAAAGATACTTCCGAGGGCAAAACGTCGACTTCCAAAGATAAGCCGAAGGGCCCGCCAGCCGGGCCATCGGTCTTCCCGGACAAGCCAAAAGGCCCACCCGCCAGGCCACCGATGGTCTCGGACAAGCCAAAAGCCCCGCCGACCAAGCCTCAAGTTGATCAGGCGGGCTTGCCCACCCGAGAGCTTCCGGAAAAGCCGGCGCCTCGCAGCACTCTGGAAAGCGTCAGTACGGCCTTTGATATAGCCGCCAACGCGTTTTCGATCGCGTCCTCCATCAAAGACCTGTCCACCGGCCAACCCGCCCCCATCGCTAAGCTGGCCGACGGAACCGTGGTCAACAACGAAACGTCGACGGTTACACTTACCGATGGGAAAGTCATCGATGACGCTAAAAAGACCGTGACTCATCCAGACGGAAGCAAACAATACGCAGATGGAACGACCGAATATCCGGATGGGTCAATCAAAGACCCCGCCGGTGATATCAAATACCCGGATGGAAGGTGGTATTACTCGGCAGACAAAGTGATGCGTCATGTCGACGGCACTTTTGAATATGATGATGGCACTGTCATAGACGCAGACGGTAAACCCGTCGGCAAGCGTGCGTAGGAAGCGCAGGAATAAAATTTTACTGTGCAGGCACTGTTTGTAACGGGCGCTAGTTGTTTATCTAGTTCGTTAGACAAAAAAGCCCCGGCTCTCAGAGTCGGGGATTTTTTAGTTTAACGTGAACGTCTTACATGCGCGGGTAATCGATATAACCAACCGGACCCTTGCTGTAGAAAGTTTCTGGATGTGCGGGGTTCAGCGGTGCATCGTGTTGCAGGCGCTCCGGCAGATCCGGGTTGGCGATGAAGGGCACGCCGAACGCAATTGCATCGGCTTTGCCACTGGCCAGCCAGGCGTTGGCGCTGTCTTTGGTGAAGCGTTCGTTGGCGATGTACTGGCCGCCGAAGGCTTTTTTCAGTTGTGGGCCAAGGCTGTCGCCGGCTTCTTTTTCACGGGAGCAGATAAACGCAATCCCGCGCTTGCCCAGTTCACGGGCTACGTAGGTGAAGGTTTCGGACAGGTTCTCGTCGCCCATGTCATGGGAGTCGGCGCGTGGCGCCAGGTGCACGCCGACACGGCCCGCGCCCCAGACTTCGATGACCGCATCGGTCACTTCCAGCATCAGGCGTGCACGATTTTCCAGCGAGCCGCCGTATTCGTCGGTGCGGTGGTTGGTGCTGCTTTGCAGGAACTGGTCGAGCAGATAGCCGTTGGCACCGTGGACTTCGACACCGTCGAAACCGGCGGCCTTGGCGTTCTCTGCGCCCATGCGGTAAGCATCGACGATCTCGGCGATTTCAGCGGTTTCCAGGGCGCGTGGCACCGGGTAGTCGGACCGTGGACGAACCAGGCTGACGTGGCCCGCAGGGGCAATCGCGCTCGGAGCGACCGGCGTTTCGCCGTTGAGGTACGACGGATGGGAAATCCGGCCAACGTGCCACAGTTGCAGAACGATACGGCCGCCCGCAGCGTGCACGGCTTTGGTGATGTTGCTCCAGCCCCGTACCTGGTCGTTGGACCAAATGCCGGGCGTGTCAGGGTAGCCGACGCCCATTGGCGTGACCGAGGTCGCTTCGCTGATGATCAGGCCCGCCGAGGCGCGCTGAACGTAGTACTCAGCCATCAGTGCATTGGGGACGCGACCTTCATCGGCGCGGCAGCGGGTCAGCGGCGCCATGATGATGCGGTTCGGCAATTTCAGATCGCCCAGTGTGATCGGGTCAAAAATAGTGGTCATGGTGTAGAACCCTCTAAGGATCAGTTGGTAGCGGGTGCCAGGTCGGGGTTAACGCTCTGACGAAAAGTAATCAGGGTCACCAGCAGTGCGAGCACCGCCAGCGCTGCAGCGGCCACAGGCACGCTGGTCAAGCCGAAGCCGTGTGCGATCACGCTCCCACCCACCCAGGCGCCCAGGGCGTTGCCGACGTTAAAGGCGCCAATGTTCAGGGTCGAAATCAGGTTGGGCGCGGCCTTGCCGAAGGTCATCACGTTCACTTGCAGGGCGGGCACGGCGGCGAAGCTTGCGGTGGCCCAGAGGAACAGGGTTATTTCAGCTGGAATCAACGCGGTGCTGGTCCAGGTCAGTACGGTAGAGACCACCGCCATGACGGTGAACACGCCGATCAGGGTCAGCGACATGTTGCGGTCGGCCAGCTTGCCGCCAATCACATTGCCCAAGGTCAAACCCAGGCCGATCAGCAGCAGGGTCCAGGTCACACCGCTGGGTGATACCCCGGTGACGTCGCCGAGCAACGGAGCGATGTAGGTGAACAGGGTGAACACGGACGCGGCGAACAACACGGTCATGCTCAGTGATAGCCAGATTCCGGCGCCTGTGAGGGCGGCCAGTTCGGCACGCATGTCGAGTTTTTCCTCGTCATGTTTGGCCGGCAGGAAGCGCATCAAACCGATCAACGAGACCACACCGAGCACCGTCACCGCCCAGAAGGTCGAGCGCCAGCCAGCCAACTGACCCAGCGCGGTGCCCAGTGGCACACCCAACACGTTGGCCAGGGTCAAACCGGTGAACATCAAGGCGACGGCCGAAGCGCGGCGATTGGGCGCGACCAGGTTGGCGGCAACGACCGAGCCGATACCAAAAAATGCACCGTGACACAGGGCGGTGACGATCCGGGCGAACATCAGCACGTTGTAGTCGCTGGCGAGGGCGCAGAGCAGGTTGCCAATGATGAAAATCACCATTAGCGAAACCAGCGCGGCCTTACGCGGCAGCTTGGCGGTGACCAGGGCCATGAACGGCGCGCCGATGGCCACGCCCAGGGCGTAACCGGTCACCAGCCAGCCAGCGCCAGGGATCGAGACACCGAGGTCAGCCGCGACATCGGGCAACAGGCCCATGATCACGAATTCCGTGGTGCCAATAGCGAAGGCGCTCAAGGCCAGCATCAGTAGCGAAAGAGGCACGAAGCGTCTCCTGAAAAGTGGGAAGAAATCAGAGCTGCTTGTTCATTTCTTGCAGGAACGCCTGGATGTCGTCTTCGTTGCGTTTGAAAAAGTGCCATTGACCGACCTTCTTGTTGGTGATCAGACCGGCACGTTGCAGGACCGCCAAGTGCGCAGAAACGGTGGACTGGGAGAGGCCGGCACGTTGGTCGATCTGTCCGGCGCAAACGCCGTTGTCCAGCGAGTGATCCTGATTGGGAAAGCAGGCGTGAGGGTCTTTGAGCCACGCGAGTATTTCGCGGCGAACAGGGTGGGCGAGCGCTTTTATTATTTCGTCGAGGTCGATAGGCATGTCGTTCTCAAATCCGTGTATAGCGGTATATCGCGATGTGGCGAACTTTATATCTATATTTCGCGATATACAAATATGAAGGGGTGCTAAGCATCGCATAAAACGCTATATCGGGTTATATCGATATAGGCCTCGGTGCGGAATAGGCGTACGCTGAGCTCATGAATTATCTCGCACACCTCCACTTGGGCGGTCAGCGCTCGGCGCAATTGCTCGGCAGTCTGTACGGCGATTTCGTCAAAGGACCGCTGCCGGGGCGTTTTACCCCCGAACTCGAAGCGGCGATTCAACTGCATCGCCGCATTGACTCGTTCACCGATACGCACCCGCTGATCAAGCAATCCATCGCCCGCTTCCCGCTGGAGCGACGGCGTTTTGCTGGCATTGTGCTGGATGTGTTTTTCGATCATTGCCTGGCGCGGGACTGGGCGGTGTATGCCGAACAACCGCTGGATGCATTCACCTCCAGGGTTTATCGGGTGCTGGCCGCCGAACCGGCGTTACCGGAGCGTCTGGCCTTGATCGCGCCGCGCATGGCGGCTCAGGATTGGCTGGGTTCTTATCGGGAGTTCGAGGTGCTGGAGCAGGTGCTGAGCGGGATTTCCCGACGCTTGTCGCGACCGCAGGGATTGGCCGGCGCCATGCATGAATTGCAGGCGCTGTATCAGCCATTGAGTGCGGATTTCGCGACGTTCTACCCGCTGTTGCAGGATTTTGCTCAGGCGGCTTTGGCCGAGCGCAATTCCCTTGGTTGAGCGACCTCGCCAAACAGGGCCAGGTGCACGGCTTGCTGAGCCTGAAACGCCAGAGATGCGCGTTCCTGATGTTGGCTGGCAATCGGCGGGAGCAACTGGATATGCACATCGCCCTGCTCGTTGGCGAACAAGCGGCGCAGGTGTGAAAGCAGGTCGTCGTCGCCGATGAACGGCGCGATAGGGTCAGGCTTGCCGTCACGCAGATAACGAATGGCAACTGGTTGCAACGGCACGCCGGCATCGATTGCGCTGGACAGCAGGCGACCGTGGAAGGTACGCAGGCTGCGGCCGTCGGTGGTGGTGCCCTCGGGGAAAATCATCAGCGCATCATTTTCTTGCAAGTGCCGGGTCATTTGCCGCTGGATCAATCGGCTATCGCCCGAACCGCGACGAATAAACAAGGTGCCCGCTTTCAACGCCAGCCAACCGGCTACCGGCCAGGTCCGCACTTCAGCTTTGGACAGAAAGGACAGAGGGGCGAGCATTCCCAGTAAAGGGATATCGGTCCACGACACATGATTGCTGACCCACAGCATCGGCTCACGCGGCAGCTCGCCGCTGACGGTCACGCGAAAGGGCAGGGCGCCACTCAGGTGGGTCATGAACCAACTGGCCCAGCGTTGCCGACGCGCCATGGAGTTGCCGATGCGCAAGCGTTCAAGCACACCGAACGCGCCGGCAATCGTCAAGCCCAGCGCAATGACCCACAGCACCCGTGCGACACGGGCATAGCCGCGTACCCGGCTCATCACACGGCCGCCTTGAAGTGGCGGGCGTAACGGGGGCACAGCTCGTCGCGTTTGAGCAGAATGAAAACGTCGGCCACCTGGAAGTCTTCATCCCAGCACGGCTCGCCGCAGATCTTCGCCCCTAGCCGCATGTAGGCCTTGAGCAGTGGCGGCATTTCACAGATGACGTTGTTGGGCAGGTCAAAGACCGGCAGCGGATTTTTCGGCTCGGCGCGCAGGTGTTCGGTACTCAGATAGCGTTCGCGCAAGCGTTGCATGATCGCGTGAGCCTGGATGCCGCCGTCTTGCATCGGAATGCTGGCGCAGCCCATCAGGTAGCTGTAGCCGCCTTCATTGAGGATTTCCGCCAGCTCACTCCACAACACCGCGATGGTGCCGCCGTTGCGGTACGCCGGATCGACGCAGGTACGCCCCAGCTCCAGGATCGGGCCTTGCAGATGGCCGAGGCCGTGCAGGCTGAATTCCTCTTCGCTGTAAAAACGTCCCAGGGTGTTGGCGGCTTTATGGTCGAGCAAACGGGTAGTCGCCACCAGACGGCCCGTGGTGAGGTCGCGTACGCCGATGTGCGAGCAGTGCACATCGTAGTCATCCCTATCCAGGCCAAGTTCGGCGCCTTTGAGCTTGGCGTTGAACTCGCCACTGAACACGCTGAAGCGTAAAGACTGGGCTTCATGCAGTGCCTGTGCGCCAATCAGGCGTTCGGCCTGAAGGCGGCGTTCGGCACCTGTGTCACGACTGCGGGCGATCTGGGTCATGGGTCGTCTCCGTAAGCCAGCCATGGGTTTGCGGCCGGTCGACTGTGTGGTACGGAGTTAGGCTAGGGAGAGCCGATGTCACCACCATTAAGCTTTGGTGATGCTTGTATGACAGGGCTGCCAGAGGGTCATCGCTGCCTGGCAGATTGCCGTCACGGACCTCTCTGGTTTGTGACGAATCGCTGCTAGGGTTATAGAGACTTCGCAAGAGATCACGCCATGAATCTTCGGCTTTTTTCGCGTCTGTGCCAGGCCGTGGTGTTTGGCCTCTGCGCCCATTCGGCGTTGGCGCAAAACTGGCCTGGCGAACAATGGTCAAGCGCACCGGCGGTACAGAGCCCCGCAGTGCGAGCGTTCGAGGATTACGCTTTCCCTGCACGTGATGACACCACCCGCAAAGGCATTCGCACCGATGCGCTGTTGGTGATCCGCGACGGGCAACTGGTTTACGAGCGCTATGCGGCCGCGACCACGGCCAATACGGCGCATTTGACCTGGTCAGTCAGCAAAAGCGTGATGGCCAGCGTACTCGGTGTCGCGTTTGGTGAAGGGCGTTTTCAGCTGGGCGATTCTGTGAGCACATTCTATCCACCGTTCAAGGCCCATCCGGACATCCGTGTGCAGGATTTACTGCATTGGGCTTCGGGTCTGGACTGGCAGGAAGACTACGAGTACGCGCCGCTCAATTCGTCAGTGGTGGCGATGCTTTATACCCGAGGGCACGGCGACATGGCCCGGTTCACCGCCGGGCATGGCGTGGCCAGCGCGCCGGGAGCTGTCTACCGTTATTCCAGCGGTGACAGCAACGTATTGTCTGCAGCCTTGAAAGGCATGGTCGGTGACAAGGCCTACCTAGACTACCCCTGGACCGCGCTGTTCGAGCCGCTGGGCATTCGCAGCGCGGTGTGGGAAACCGATGGCAGCGGTATCTTCGTCGGCTCGTCTTATGTCTACATGAGCGCGCGGGATCTGGCGCGCATCGGCCTGCTGATGCAGCGCGGCGGTCGCTGGCAGGATAAGCAGTTACTGCCCAAGGCCTGGATCGACTTCAGCCTGACGCCATTCGCTCACAATCAGTCTGTGTCAGAAAATGAAGTGCCGGGCGGACAGTGGTGGTTGAATCGCCTGCCCGATGGCGCGTCCAGCACCTCAATAAGGCCTTGGCCCGATGCCCCTCCGGATGCCTTCGCCGCGCTCGGGCATTGGGGGCAGGCCTTGTATGTAGTGCCCAGCGCCAATCTGGTGATCGTGCGTTACGCCGATGACCGTGATGAGCGTTACAACGACGATCAACTGCTCAAGCGGGCACTGGCTGCTTTTGCCGGGGAGGGTGGCCAGTGAACAGTCACCGCTGGTTTATCCTGCGCCGGCCGTTCAGCAGCCTGCTGTTGCTGGTGGCCCTGATGATCACCGTGCTGGCTTGGCAGAACCGCGTTGCATTGTGGGTTTTCCCCAGCATCATCAGCGCCTATACGGCCAAGGAATATTGTTCGTGCCGATACGTGATGGACAACCCGGCTGACTATTGCACGGCCTACGTGAAGCAATACTTGCCCAGCAGCCTGCTCGATGACGTTGCGCATAAGCGCGTGACCGCCGGCGGCATGGGCCGTAGCAGCAGCGCGGCGTGGCAGAGCCCGCGTCAGGGTTGTCAGTTGGACCCATGACTGGCTGAGGCGTTGCCCGCCGTCGCTTTCACAGCATTTGCCAGCTCCCTGACAGCCGGTTAAGGTTGGCGCCAAATGCGCACCTGGAGCTTGCATGCACACGATGACCCGCCTGGCCCTCCTTGGCGTGCAGGCCCTGCTCGGGGTCCTGGCCTTGCCGGCCCACGCCAGTTGGTATCTGGATAACGAGTCATCGCGACTGTCGTTTATTTCCACAAAAAATGCTGACACGTCGGAAGTGCACCGCTTCCTCACCTTGCACGGTAAGGTCGACTTGAAAGGCATGGCCGAACTTCAGGTCGAACTCGACTCCGTCAGCAGTGGTATTCCCCTGCGCGACGAACGCATGCGTGATCAGCTGTTTGAGGTTAAACAGTTTCCTTCGGCGCAGATTGCCGCGCAGCTCGACTTGCAGCCGATCAACGACCTGGCGCCCGGTGCTCAACTGGAACTGCGCCTGCCGCTGACCGTCACCCTGCACGGCGCCTCCCACCGCTACAGTGCCGAACTGCTCGCCACCCGGCTCGATGATCGACGTTTCCAAGTGGTCACCCTGGAGCCGTTAGTGGTGCATGCCGAGGATTTCGATCTGGTGCCTGGCCTGAGCGCGTTGCGTAAGGTCGCCGGGTTGTCTGCAATCAGCTTGTCGGTACCGGTGGGTGCGGTGCTGATTTTCACGGCGCGCTGACATGAGCCGAGCGATCTTTGCCTGGCGCAGCAGCAATAAATTCAGTTTGCTGGTCGACGGTCCGGCGTTTTTCCCGCGCATGATCGAGGCTATCGAACAGGCGCAACATCAGGTTGAACTGGAACTTTATCTGGTCGAAGCCGGGGCCTGTGCCAATGCGGTGGTTCAAGCACTGGTCCATGCGGCGTCACGCGGGGTTGCTGTGCGCTGCCTGTTCGACGACTACGGCGCCCAGGCATTCACCCTGGACCTGCGCAATCGCTTGATCGAAGCCGGTGTTGTGCTGCGCTTTTACAATCCGGTGCATTGGCGCCGTGGTTTTCATAACCTCTACCGCGATCACCGCAAGTTGCTGTTGGTGGACAAGCGTCTGGCGGTGGTGGGGGGGACGGGCGTGACCGATGAATTCTGGTTGCCGGAGCAGAACACCTGCCTATGGCATGAAGTGATGGTGGAAATCACGGGGCCGATGGTTGCTGACTGGCAAGCGCTGTTCGACCGACAATTTCACGCTAATCATCGCCCGTTCGCATGGCGGCCGACGCTTCGCTTCGGGTTGCCGCACTTGCCCACGGTGCCGGCCGCCAGTCAGGGGTTGGGCCGCGTGGCTTACGCCGACGCCCGCCAGCACCGCGACATTCTGCAATCGCTGGTGCGTGCGATAAATAGTGGCAAGCGCCGAATCTGGCTGGCAACCCCGTATTTTCTGCCGACCTGGAAAGTCCGTCGATCCCTGCGTAGAGCAGCTATGCGGGGTGTCGATGTGCGCCTGCTGCTGACCGGTCCGCGTACCGATCATCCGTCGGTGCGTTATGCAGGCCATCGCTATTACCCGCGATTGCTCAAGGCGGGCGTGCAGATATTTGAATACCAGCCGTGCTTCTTGCATTTGAAGATGGTCTTGATCGACGACTGGGTCAGTATCGGTTCGTGCAACTTCGATCACTGGAACCTGCGCTTCAACCTGGAAGCCAATCTCGAAGCCCTCGACCCCGACCTGACACTCGCAGTCGCTGCCAGTTTCGAACACGACTTTGCGCTCAGCTCACAGGTCAGTCTCGAAGCCTGGGAGGCTCGGCCATTCTGGCGGCGGGTCAAGCAGCGTGTCTGGGGCTGGATTGACCGTCTGGTCGTCAATGTCCTCGACCGACGTGACTGAGCCTTCCCGCAGCTTTTCATCGTCGTAGTAGTTGCCTATTACCTGCATCGTCCCTATCGGCCGTAGCTTGACTACGCTTATTGCCCAAGCCCCACATCCAAGGAGAGCTTCAAATGGCCGCTAAAAAAATTCTCATGCTGGTTGGCGATTACGTCGAAGACTACGAAGTGATGGTGCCGTTCCAGGCGCTGCAGATGGTCGGGCATACCGTCCACGCGGTCTGTCCGGGCAAAACCAATGGCCAATCCGTGCGTACGGCGATTCACGATTTTGAAGGCGATCAAACCTACAGCGAAAAACCCGGGCACAACTTTGCCCTCAACTTCGATTTTGACCAGGTCAAGGTTGAGGACTACGACGCGCTGCTGGTGCCAGGTGGTCGTGCGCCGGAGTACCTGCGTTTGAACGAAACCGTGCTGGAGTGGGTACGGGCGTTCGACAAGGCCGATAAACCCATCGCGGCGGTCTGTCATGGCGCGCAACTGCTCGCCGCAGCGGGTATCCTCGAAGGCCGCCAATGCAGTGCGTATCCTGCGTGCGCGCCAGAGGTGCGTCTGGCAGGTGGCGAGTTCATCGACATCGCGGTTACCGCTGCGCACACCGAAGGTAATCTGGTCACCGCGCCAGCCTGGCCTGCGCATCCGAGCTGGTTGAATGGCTTCCTGAAACTGCTCGGAACCGAAATCATTCTGTAAGGAGGGCGTATGTGCGAGCTGTATGTCAAAGCTGATCCGATTCTCTACGAGTCGCGCTCACGGTCGTTGCGCATTTGCGGCGTGGTGACGACGCTACGCCTGGAAAATCAGTTCTGGGACATCCTCGCCGAGATCGCTCAGCTCGATGGCATGACCACCAATCAACTGATTGGCAAGCTGTATGAAGAGGTCATGGACTATCGCGGTGAGGTGGTCAATTTTGCCTCGTTCCTGCGAGTCAGTTGCACGCGGTATTTGAGTCAGCGCCGCGTGGTGGCGCCTGAGTTGAGCGTGGTGCGCTCCGCCGCCAAGTAATGCGCAAGGCATAAAAAAACCCACCATACGGTGGGTTTTTTATGCGATTGGCGTATTTGATGCGCCGCTTTTACTGAACTTCTACCGCCAGACTTTCACTGATTTTCTTCTGCCAGATAGCTGGCCCAGTGATGTGTACCGATTCGCCTTTGCTATCAACTGCAACGGTGACCGGCATGTCTTTGACGTCGAACTCGTAGATCGCTTCCATGCCCATTTCGGGGAAGGCCACGACACGGGATTTCTTGATCGCCTGGGCAACCAGATAAGCCGCGCCGCCGACAGCCATCAAATACACGGCTTTGTAGTCCTTGATCGCTTCGATGGCAGTCGGGCCACGTTCGGATTTACCGATCATGCCCAGCAGGCCGGTCTGGTCGAGGATCTGGCGGGTGAATTTATCCATCCGCGTTGCGGTCGTCGGGCCAGCAGGGCCAACCACTTCGTCGCGCACCGGGTCGACCGGGCCAACGTAGTAGATGAAGCGACCCTTGAGGTCGAAAGGCAGGGTTTCACCTTTGTTCAGCATCTCGACCATGCGTTTGTGCGCGGCGTCGCGACCGGTAAGCATCTTGCCGCTGAGCAGGATGGTTTCGCCGGTTTTCCAGCTCAGCACGTCTTCCGGTTTCAGGGTGTCGAGGTTGACGCGGCGCGCGGACGGGCCAGCTTCCCAGACGATTTCCGGGTAGGCGTCCAGCGGTGGCGCTTCCAGCGAGGCCGGGCCACTGCCATCGAGCACGAAGTGCGCGTGACGGGTTGCCGCACAGTTAGGAATCATGCACACCGGCAACGAAGCCGCGTGGGTCGGGTAGTCCATGATCTTCACGTCGAGCACGGTGGTCAGACCGCCAAGGCCCTGAGCACCGATGCCCAGTTGGTTGACCTTCTCGAACAGCTCCAGACGGATCTCTTCGATACGGTTGGACGGGCCACGCAGTTTCAGCTCGTGAATGTCGATGGACTCCATCAGCACTTGCTTGGCCATCACTGCAGCTTTCTCGGCGGTGCCGCCGATACCAATGCCGAGCATGCCAGGCGGGCACCAGCCAGCGCCCATGGTCGGTACGGTTTTCAGCACCCAGTCGACGATCGAATCGGACGGGTTGAGCATCGCCATCTTCGATTTGTTTTCCGAGCCGCCGCCTTTGGCCGCCACGTCCACTTCCACGGTGTTACCCGGGACGATGGAGTAGTGGATGACTGCCGGGGTGTTGTCCTTGGTGTTTTTACGAGCGCCAGCCGGGTCGGCCAGGATCGAAGCCCGCAGGACGTTTTCCGGCAGGTTGTAAGCGCGACGCACGCCTTCGTTGATCATGTCGTCCAGGCTCATGGTGGCACCGTCCCAGCGCACGTCCATGCCCACACGAACGAATACGGTCACGATGCCGGTGTCCTGGCAGATCGGCCGATGGCCGGTCGCGCACATGCGCGAGTTGATCAGGATCTGGGCGATGGCGTCACGGGCCGCAGGCGACTCTTCGCGAAGGTAGGCCTCATGCATGGCCTGAATAAAGTCTACGGGGTGGTAGTAAGAAATGAACTGTAAGGCGTCGGCGACGCTCTGTATCAGGTCGTCTTGCTTGATCACGGTCATGTGGCACGCTCCTCTGCTAGGACGGGAACATTCGATTAGCTGTTTCCAACAGTACCGCCGTGCTCTGCTGAAAAACATCTTTAAGTAAGCGCGCCGACTCACAACGCCGACGCAAAAAAGGCGCCGCAGTATAGCGTGGGGTTGGCCCGGGCACATCCGCTTGCGTGCAAACGAAGGTCGGGCAAAGGGTGGGCACTGTTTTTGCGTGGTTAGAAAAACGTTGCCGTAATGGGGGACGAGAATTGAATAGTCATTTTTGAGTAGTCGCACTAAAGTAGCAAATGGCCTCTATGCTGGGCCTTGTCCGTTCGACGGTTTTAATAGTCCGAATTCTTGATTCATGCGCTGCAAGGCGTCGCAGGCCGGCAGGGGTAGCGGCAGCGAACACCGGGTGTCCAGGCAGAACGCTGACTAATGGAATTAGCCACATAGGCCGTTTGTGCCAGTTCGGGAAGGAGTCCCTTTGAGCACGGTGAGTCAACGAGTGACCCCTAAAGCCATACAGCATTTGTTGCTGAAACGATTTGCTTTGGCTGCCAGCACGTATGCGCTGGTGCTGGCACTCGTCTGGGTGGCGATTTTTACTGACTATTACCAGGCTCCCCTGCGCACGGCGGTCATTGGCAGCTGTCTGGTGGTGCTTTGCCAGTTGCTGTTGCTGGGGATGTTCCTCGGCGGCTTCAACCTGCGTTTCAAAGACCCGAGCCTGACCGAGCTTCAAGTGTTGTTGGCGCTGGGGTGGCAAACGTACCTGCTGGCCCATCTCGATAGCGCCCGGGGCACGTTCCTGGTCATGTATGTGCTGATCATGCTGTTTGGGCTGTTTCATCTGACGCCCAGGGTGTTTGTGCGCTGCGTGGCGTTCGTGTTCTTGTGCTTCGCCGGATTGAATCTGTGGGAAGCCTTCCAGTTGAAACTGGCAGATCCAGGCTTGGCCGCTTTACAAGTCTTCGCATTGTTCATCGTATTGCTTTGGCTGTGTCTGTACGCTCGCTATGTCCAGGCCTCACGGCAGCGCATGCGTCAACGCCGCTTTGCGCTTCAGGCGCATCAGGACACCTTGCGCGGAATGATGCGTCAGCTTGAAGATCTGGTGGCGACTGACGAACTGACCGGCTTATATAATCGTCGACACTTTCTGCGCATGGCGTCCCGGGAACTGGGAACCATGGACAACAGTTATTCTCACGGTTTGGCGCTGATCGACCTGGATCACTTCAAACGCATCAACGATGTCCACGGCCATGCCGCCGGTGATCAGGTATTGCAGGCTTTCGCCGCTGTTGCCACTGCCTGTCTGCGCGTGGGTGACGTATTGGCTCGCTACGGCGGGGAGGAATTCGTGCTGTTGTTACCGCATTGCACCGCTGCACACCTGACCGGTTGTTGCGAGCGGCTGCGCGAAGCGTTTACCCATGTCGAGCTGGTCGGCCTGGACGTGACTGAATTGAGCCTGTCAGTGGGGATGACCTTGCTGGAAGTGGGCGACGATCTTGACGAAGCCTTGCAGCGTGCCGATCAGGCGCTGTACCGCGCCAAGCGCGGCGGGCGAAATCGTTGCGCCGCAGCGTGGGAAAACGCCGATGCCTGACATCCGTGTCGGTGACCGGCAATGGCCGGTCGCGGCAGCGAGCAATCTGCTCGATGCCCTGAATAATGCCGGGATCGCCGTGCCCTACAGCTGTCGGGCGGGCAGTTGCCATGCCTGTCTGGTTCGTTGCCTGCAAGGCGAACCCGCAGATGCTCAGCCAGAGGCGCTGGACGCCGACAAGCGTCAGCAGGGCTGGCGACTGGCCTGTCAGTGTCGGGTCGTCGAAGACCTGACCGTGGAAATCTTCGACCCCAGCCGCGATGGCTTGCCGGCCAAGGTTGCCAGTTGCGACTGGCTAAGCCCGACGGTATTGCGTTTGCGCCTGACACCCGAGCGTCCATTTCGCTACCGCGCCGGGCAACATCTGGTGTTGTGGACCGCCAACGGCATCGCTCGCCCGTACTCGCTGGCGAGCTTGCCGGAAGAAGATCGCTTCCTTGAATTTCATCTTGATTGCCGTCACCCCGGCGCCTTCAGCGATGCTGCACGACAGTTGAAAGCGGGCGACCCGATGCGCCTGGGCGAACTGCGCGGTGGCGCTCTGCACTATGATCCGGACTGGTCCAGTCGCCCGCTATTGCTCCTGGCGGCTGGCACGGGTCTTGGTCCGCTGTGGGGCGTGTTGCGCGAGGCGCTGCGTCAGGAACATCAGGCGACCATTCGCGTGATCCATGTGGCCCACGACGCCAGCGAGCATTACTTATCCACAGCCCTGGCTGAGCGGGCGGCGGCTTATCCACACCTGCAGATCCAATTACTCACCGCCGCCGAGCTCCCGGCCGCGTTGGCGGAACTGCGGCTTGTTTCCCGACAGACCATCGCCTTGCTTTGCGGGCACCCTGCCAGTGTCGAGATTTTCGCCAAGCGCCTCTATCTTGCGGGCTTGCCGCGCAGTCAACTGTTGGCCGATGTGTTTCTCAGTCGCGGTTGAGCGCTGATCTCCCGATACAACGCGCCAAGCCACTCTCGAAGATGCCCGTTCAGACACCGGATATATTCAAGGCGCAAAAAAGGCCCCGCAGTTCGAAATGAACTGCGGGGCCTTTTGATACTGCCTGAATAGCCTTAAACCATTGGATCGCCGACGTGCAGAATCTTCATGCCGTTGGTACCGCCAATGGTGTGATAGCTATCACCCTTGGTCAGGATCACCCAATCGCCTTGCTTGACGAGGCCACGTTTGACCAACTCATCCACTGCCGCCTGGCTGACCTGACCCGGTGGCAGAACCGACGGGTCGAACGGTACGGTATAGACGCCACGGAACATCGCGGCGCGTGCCTGGGTTTCGCGGTGCGGAGAGAACGCGTAGATCGGCACGGAAGAACGAATCCGCGACATGATCAACGGCGTGTAACCACTTTCGGTCAAGGCGATGATCGCCTTCACACCGGGGAAGTGGTTGGCGGTGTACATGGCCGCCAGCGCAATGCTTTCGTCACAACGCTCGAATTTCTTGCCGATGCGGTGGCTGGAGGTTTTGCTGGTCGGGTGCTTTTCAGCGCCGACGCAAATCCGTGCCATGGCCTGGACTGCTTCGATCGGGTACGCGCCCGCAGCACTTTCTGCCGAGAGCATCACTGCGTCGGTGTAGTCGAGCACGGCGTTGGCGATGTCGGACACTTCAGCGCGAGTCGGCATCGGGTTCTGGATCATCGACTCCATCATCTGCGTAGCCACGATCACTGCCTTGTTGTGGCGGCGTGCGTGCAGGATGATTTTTTTCTGGATGCCGACCAGTTCCGCGTCACCGATTTCCACACCCAGGTCGCCACGGGCAACCATGACGGCGTCACTGGCGCGAATCAGCGCATCAAGGGTTTCGTCGTCTGCGACCGCTTCTGCGCGTTCGATCTTCGCCACCAGCCAGGCAGTGCCGCCAGCTTCGTCGCGCAGTTTGCGAGCGTATTCCATGTCGGCGGCATCGCGTGGGAACGAAACGGCCAGATAATCCAGCTCCATTTCTGCTGCCAGCTTGATGTCGACCTTGTCTTTCTCAGTCAGGGCTGGCGCCGTCAGGCCACCGCCGCGACGGTTGATGCCTTTGTGGTCGGACAGCGGACCACCGATCAACACCGTGCAATGCAAGGCATCGGCGGTGGCGGTATCAACGCGCATGACGACACGTCCGTCGTCGAGCAGCAGCTCGTCGCCTACGCCGCAGTCTTTGACCAAATCCGGGTAGTCGATGCCGACGACGTCCTGGGTGCCTTCAGTCAGTGGATGAACGGTAGAGAAGGTGAATTGATCACCGATCTTGAGGTCGATCCGCTTGTTGGCGAATTTGGCGATACGAATTTTCGGGCCTTGCAGGTCACCGAGCAGTGCGACGAAGCGCCCGTGCTTGGCGGCAATCTCGCGGACCAGGCGGGCGCGAGCTTTGTGCTCGTCCGGCGTGCCGTGGGAGAAGTTCAGACGAGCGACGTCCAGGCCTGCCAGGATCAGTTGTTCGAGAACTTCCGGCGAGTTGCTGGCAGGGCCAAGGGTAGCGACGATTTTGGTACGACGAACGGTCATTTACAGACTCCTTTGCTGAGGCGCAGCGAGAGGCTACTACTGTCCAGTCCTGTAGTCATTGTTCCTTTGCACTACCTCGGCCCGTCTTTTCTGGGCAAAAAACACCCTGAAGAAATCCCTGGTCGGGTCGATACATTGCAAAGCACAGGAGAGACTCATGCGAATTTTGATCGTTTTAGCCTTGATGGCCAGTGTCGGCGGCTGCACGCGTTGGTCGATGGACCAGCATTTGAACAGCGCTTACCGCTCGTATGCCGAGGGTAATTGCGACAGCGTGATGCTCGAACTGTCCCAGGTCGAGCGT
The DNA here is from genome assembly GCF_900095225.1 of Pseudomonas sp. UMAB-08. Taxonomy (GTDB): domain Bacteria; phylum Pseudomonadota; class Gammaproteobacteria; order Pseudomonadales; family Pseudomonadaceae; genus Aquipseudomonas. Next base: position 176,586 of record NZ_LT607419.1, on the reverse strand, counting down.
GAGAGTCGTTCGCGTCGATACATCCAGCCAGAGGTGTCGATGCTGCGTGGGCAGTGCCTGGAGCGCCAAAGCTTGTTCGTCGATGCGGCGCAGACCTACCAGTACATCATTACTCAGTACCCTTCCAGTGAGTATGCGTTTCGAGCGCACGCACGTCTTGATACCCTGCAGCAACTCGGCCACTACCGTCGCGGTGAGCCGGCACAGCCGAGCCCTGCCTCACTTTAATTACACCCGATTGGATGGGCGGTCATATTTGGGAGTGCTCATACGGCTGTGTTGAGCTAGTCTCTGGGTGCAGGGAGTAAAAATACGTAAAAATAGTCGCACACGTGGCCATGGACCGGCGTACATCACGCAAAAAACGCTCTATTCCGAGGCTCTGCTTAAAGGGCTCAGGTTGTGGAAGTGTTTGATGGCGTGCAGGTATCAAGGGAGAATTTGCCTCGGCAGCGATTATCGCCACGCCCCCGCGAACTCGAAAAGCACTAGCGCAACCATGCTTAATGGTTCATTCATAGCGACCGTCAAACATGCTTATCGAACGACGAATCGAACGTCATCAACTGCCTTATTTTTTGCAGGTTTTTAATCGATATACCGATAAACCGCTGGGGTGTCTCGGCAATGTGTCACAAGATGGTTTGATGTTGATCAGCGATCTGCCGATTCTGGTAGGCGCGGATTTTGAGCTGCGTTTGAAGATACCGGATGAAAATGGCGAACAGAGAACCATCGATATCGATGGTCGTTGCCTCTGGTGTCACGAAGACGAAACGCCAAGGAACTACGATTCAGGGTTCATGCTGCAGGCTTCACCCATCGAGTACGCACAGTTGATTCGTGCGTTGCAGCGTTACTTCAGTTTTCATTCTCTGGAAGCCCCGGTCTGAGCACTGGGTCTGTTTGGCGCGGGCACTGCATTCACCTGCCTTGACTCAAAGCGTGCCGGCCTTTTTCCAGCTCAGATAACGGCTGACCAATTGCGCCCCGAGTTCTCCGGGGCGCGCATCCAGTACTGGCACACCGTGGGCGTTCAAACGTTCGTGCAGAGTTGCGCGTGCGTTGAAAAAATCAATGGTGCCGCAGTAGGCGAGGGCGTCCTGCCAGGTTTGCACGGGTGTCTGACGCAGGCTGTCCAGCACTTCCTCACGTAAACTGGCGACCAATACCCGATGCTGGCGGCTCAGCTGTTTGACCGCGCCGAGCAATTGCTCATCGTCTTCATCCCGCAGGTTGGTGACCAGCACCACCAGTGCGCGGCGTTTCTGCCGGGCGAGCAATTGGCGCACGGCGACGCCGTAGTCGGCGGGACGTTGTGTGCTCTTCAAGTCATAGACGCTATTGAGCAGCACATTCAGCTGTCCCGAGCCTTTGACCGGTGCCAGGTAGTGGTCCTTTTCGCCAGCAAAGGTGGTAATCCCCACCGCATCGCCCTGGCGCAGCGCGACGTAACTGAGCAGGAGGCAGGCATTGAGCGCATGGTCGAAGTGCGCCAGATCTCCATCCTGACTGCGCATGCGTCGGCCGCAATCGAGCATGAATACGATCTGCTGATCACGTTCATCCTGATATTCGCGAGCGATGGGTGTGCGTTGGCGTGCGGTAGCTTTCCAGTCGATCTGGCGCAGGCTGTCGCCTTCGCGAAATTCGCGCAGCTGATGAAACTCCAGTCCCAGGCCGCGACGCTGACGCTGGCGCACGCCCAGTTGGCTGATCCAGTTATCCACCGCGATTAGCTGGCCGCCATACACACGAGCAAAGTCGGGGTAAACGCGGGTGGCATCGACCAGCGGCAGATAGCGGCGCGTGGTCCATAAACGCAAGGTGCTGGGCAGGCTGATTTCGCAGCGTTCGAAGCCGAAATGGCCGCGACTCAGCGGGCGCAGACGGTAGCCAAGCTGGCCATGTTCACCGGGGCGCAGGGTGATGTTTTGCGGCAGGTTTTCAACGGTCAGGCCCTCGGGCGCATGATCGAACACGCTCAGTGTCAGCGGCTGGCTGAAATTGTGCTCGACCGTGATGCGCACTTCGCTCCAGCGTCCCAGCGCCAGACTGCCCGGCAGTTGACGTTGCAGGCGCGGCGAGGGTTGGCGCGTGAGCCGCCAGGCATCAAGCAGGCTGAGCAGTATCAGCGCCATCAACAACCCCCAACCTACCGCCGAAAGTTTCGCCGGAAGGTCGATGCCCAACGCGTCCAAAGTGCCAAGGACCACCGCCAGGCCCATCAGTGCGCCGAGCCAGCCGAGCAATAAGCGAGAGGGCTTGAGCGCCTGCTTCATAGACGTGGCGCCGGAACCTGATCGAGCAGTTGTTTGAGCACTTGATCCACCGACAGCCCTTCGATGTCCAGCTCGGGCGAGAGCCTGACCCGATGGCGCAACACTGCAAGCGCGCAGCCTTTGATGTCGTCCGGGATCACGAACTCGCCACCGCGCAACAGGGCCCGTGCCCGTGCCCCGCGAACCAGTGCTATCGACGCCCGTGGCCCTGCACCCAAGGTCAGGCCTGGCCAGCTACGGGTGGCGCGTGCCAGGCGCACGGCGTAATCGAGTACCTGTTCGTCCAGCGGCAACTCACTGGCAATGCGTTGCAGGGCCAGCACGTCCTTGGCTTGCAGGACGGTGCGCAGCGGCTGTACATCGAGCATGTCGGCTTTGGTCGAGCGCGTGACCTGGCGGACCATGCTCAGTTCTTCGGCGGAGTCCGGGTAGTCCATGCGCAACTTGAGCATGAAGCGGTCGAGTTCAGCTTCGGGCAGAGGATAAGTACCTTCCTGCTCGATAGGGTTTTGCGTGGCCAGCACCATGAACGGTTGTGCGATCGGCAGGGCGCGTCCCTCCAGGGTGACCTGTCGTTCCTGCATGGCTTCGAGCAGCGCGGCCTGGGTCTTCGCCGGAGCACGGTTGATTTCATCGGCCAGCAGCAGGTTGGTGAACAGCGGGCCTTTGCGCAGTTTGAACTGTTCGGTCTGGAGGTCGTACACCGCGTGGCCGGTGACATCGCTGGGCATCAGGTCGGGGGTGAACTGAATCCGGGCGAAGTCCCCGGCGAAGCAGCGGGCGAGGGCGCGGACCAGTAACGTTTTACCCAGCCCCGGAACACCCTCGATCAACACGTGGCCGCCAGCGATCAGCGCAGTCAGCACGTCGTCGATCACCGTATTCTGGCCGATCACGACTTTTTGCAGCTCCTGGCGCAGGGTCTGAGCCAGATGGCTGGCACGTTGGCGTTGCTGGGCCTGATTGGCGGGCGCTGCCGTTGTCTCGGCGCTGCTTTGCGGGTCCATCGGGTAGTCGCTCATAGGGCATTCCTGAGAGTTTGCAGGTGGGCAACCTGGCGGGTGAATTCTGCGCTGGACAGTCGCTGAGCGGGGCGTGGGCGCAGGGCCTGACTGACAGCGCTGGTGGGTTGGCGCGTCAGGCGCCCAAGCACCTGCCATTGGTCGGCGACGCCGAGGTGTTCGAAACCGGGATGACGCTGTCGGGCGCGACGCAAGATGTCTTGCTGCAATGCACGCAACAGGGCCTGTTGACCGCTGCGTCTGAGCAGGAAGTCGGCACTGGCGCGCAGGTGTTCGGTCAATTGCCGGCGCGCACGTGAAGCCGGAGCCTGCAGCGGGCCGTGACGCAGGCCGACGTGCCACAGGAGCAAGCCGGTCAGCAATACCAGTGCGGTCAACGCCTCCGGGAAATACCGCAGCAACAGGCTGAACAGGTCAGCGTGCTCGGTTTGCAGCAGCATCGTTACCGAGCTGTCCTGGGTCAGATACCACAGCAGCCAGGCATTGTCGTAGCGGGCGATGGTCTTGTTTTTCCACAGGTCGCTGTCACTCAAAACGGTGATCAAACCATTGCCATAGGCCAGTTGCATCATGTGCGTGGCCAAGCCGCTGTTGGCCCAGGACTGAGCACGGTCCCTAGGGTCGTCGAGGTGGAACTCGGTATCGAAACTGAAATAGGCCGGTTCGTCTTCGTTTTCCAGATACAGCTTGGTCAGGCCGGGGTAGTCCGTCGGTGCCAAGGGGGTAGGCTGTCTGGGCACGATGACTTTTGCCCGGTCCTGTGTTTGCAGGTCCGCGCTGAGGAATTGGTGAATTTGCACCCGGTCCAGCAGCAGGTCGCCGCTGCGGCCTTTCTGTTCATCCCAGAGTTGCTCGGCGACGAACAGTAGATGACCGCCGGATTTGGCCCAGTCCAGCAGTCGCTCGACTTGCCGGGGCGTCATGTTTTCGCGACTGGCGAGGAGCATCAGGGTCTGCGGCTCCTGACGCGCGTCGGGCAAGTTCTGGAGTGCATCGGTGACCTGAACCGGTACCGAGCGTTGGCGCAGGAAGTTTTCGGCGGCCAGGTAGGGGTTGCCGCGCACTTCAGGTGACGGACCTTGATCGATGACCTCGGTATAGCGCTCCAGGTGCGTGTACAGATAACGGCCGGCCAGCCCGAGCGCGACTATCAATAGCAGGCCGATCAGCAGTGCGTTGCGTCGGGTCATCGGGGAGCCCCCGAACCGAACAGTTGTCGCCAGCCGTCACACAGTTCCTGTTGTAGGTGCGCCGGGGGCAGGTGATGGCCATAGGCGAGGTTCTGCCAGTGTTCAGTCAGGCGTTGGCTGTACGCGTGTAATGCCAGCAGTTTGAGCTGCGCAACCTGCTGCAACACCTCGCCCTCGGTGTCGGCATTCTTCAGCGGCAGTTGGTAGTCGGTCAGCAGGCGGCTGAGCAGTGCTCTATACAACAGGCCCAAGGCCTTGCGGGGTTGAGTGGCCCACAGGCGTTCGGCTGTGCCAGCCACGTCATCGGGCAGGCTTTGGGCGTTGACCTGCAAACCGAACAATTGCCGGGGGACGTTGCGTTGAATTTTTTCCGGGCCTTGGCGACGGCTGACGAAGGTACTGATCCAGGCCCGGTATCGCCAGATCAATACGCTGACCAGGATGATCGCCCCGGCCCACAGCAGGACTTCAAACACATGGGCAAGCATGTTGGCGATACGCGCCAGCCAGTTGATCAAGCGCAGCAGCCACTGTGCTGAATCAGCAGGTTTTTCCGCTTTGGTAGCCACTTTGTCTTCGATCAGGCGCCATCCCGTCACAGTCTTGGGGTTCTTGAACGGCGGGAGTGCCAGTTGCGCCTTGATGCTGTCACGCGCGGCGTTGCTGGTCAGTGCTTGATGAGTCAGGCGTGGGCTGTCTGGCCCGGCTGGAGCATGTTCGGGTGATGCAGGATCAAGCGGTGGCAATGGGCAGCTGTAGCGTTGCTCCGCGGCCCAGGCGGACGGGGTGGCCGTTGAAAACACCAGGCCCAGGCCGATCAACATGACATAGGCGCTGCCGATCAGACGTTGGCGCAAACGGCGCAGCACCAGTTCGATATCCCAGGCTTCCAGCGCGGTGCGCCTGTTCAGGTACAAGGTGAAGCCGCTGGCCACATAAACCGGTTCCCAGAAAATCAGGATTAAGGCATAAAAAGCATTGCTCAGGTGTTCGAGCCAGTGCCAGTTGCCTTCGATGTCGAGCAGGCTGTTCCAACTCCAGTTCAGTTCGACCTGTTGCGGGATCAGCAAATAGAAGACGCTCATCAGCCCGAGCCACAAGGTCATTTCCAGTGCGCTGCCGACCGAGGTCAGCCAGCGTGCGGCGCGCAGGTTGTGTTGGCTGAGAATGCCGATGCGCTGCTGGCGTGCCGGGCCGGATAAGTGTTCAAGTTGTTGCACCGGCAGTTTGAAGCTGCGGCTGAGGCTCAATCGGCGCCAGGTCAGGCTGGCCAGTAACTGCGGCTTGAGTGCTTTTGGCCAGGCCTTCAGGGCTTGCTTGAGGCTGGGCGTCGAGCCAAAAATCGCTTGCGAAAGTATCAGTAGCGGCAGGCGCTCAAAGGCCGGTTTGAGCCACCAGAACACCAGGATCGCAATCGTCGGAGAGTTCCAGAACACCAGGCTGAGCAGGGCGAAGATCGGCAGCGTGACGGCGGCCCAACTGCCCATCAACAAGCCGCGATGTTCGCGAGCCAGCAGCACGCCAAGGTCGATGGCTTCCCATGGATTGCGCGGGCGAATCACGACACTGGCGTCAGTCAGGCGCATGGCCACTCCGTCCAGCGAAGATCAGGTACGCCCCGACGAGCCCCCATAGGCAGGCGCCGACCAGGTATTTGGTCAGCGGTTGAAAAGACGTCATCGATGACCAGTAGGCCTCGATAAAGGCCGCGATCAGCAGAAACAGCATCACCCCGCACATCAACCGCACGCTCACTTTTGCCGCCAGCCGCAACGCCTCACTGCGCGGTAGAGGCCCGGGCGCGAGCAAGGCCCAGCCCAGCTTGAGGCCTGCGGCACCGGCGAGGGCAATGGCGCTGAGCTCAAAAGCACCATGGCCGATGACGAATGACCAGAAGGTCTGCCCATAACCGATTCCGCTGAGATGGCCAGCCACCGCGCCGATCATCAGGCCATTGAAGAACAGAAAAAACAGACTGCCCACGCCGAACAGCAATCCGGTGGCGAAGGTCTGAAAGGCGATCCCGATGTTATGCATGATGTAGTAACCGAACATCATCCAGTCTTCGCTGGAGCCCCGCGTCGCTGCTTCGCCGATGCGCCGCGCAGTCGGGTCATACATGCTTTCCATCTCGGTCACCTGCGCGGGGCTGACGACGCTGTAGACCAGGTCCGGAAAGAAATACACCAACAGGCCGATGCCGATCAGGCTGCCGAAAAACAGTAGGCTGGCGACCAGCACGAAACGCCATTGCGTCCTGACCAGTCTCGGAAAGTCGGCGAGGACGAAACTCAACAGATGCGCACCCAGCTGGCTGCGGTGCCGGTACAACTGTTGATGGCCGCGCATCGCCAAGTGTTGCAGCGGGTCGACCAGATGACTGCTGTAGCCGCGCTCTTGCGCCAAGGCTAATTGCTGGCAGATTCGGCGGTAGTCGCTGGCGAATGCCTCGCAGGCCTTGCTCTCGGCTTTACCGTGTTCCAGCGCGTCCAGCAGTTCGGCGAAGCGCTGCCAGTCGGGTTGATGGCGACTTTCAAACAGGGATTGCTTCATGTCGGCCCCAGCAGGCCGCGAGCGATCCCATTGAGGTGCGCGACGGCTTGATCTGCGGGGACTTGCAAGGGCTGCGCAAGAATCGCGGCCAACTCCTGCGTGCGCTCGGCGGACAGGCTGGCCTGCCGCTCAGCGAAGCCCAGCAGCGCGCGCTGTTCATCCAGGGTCAGGGCGAATGGAGCAATCAGCGGCAATGCGTGGGGCAGCGTCGGGCGCACGCTGGGCGGGTCGCAATAGACCACCAGTGTGCCTGCGGCCAGATCGCCCAGACGTTTGAAGGTGGGATGCTGCAGACAGCTCACGGCACCCAGAAAGTAACCGAAGGGCAGCATGTCGACGAAACGCAGCAGGTTGCGGGTCAATGACGCCGACCAGCCAATCGGCGTGCCGTCGTCGTGAACCACGCGCAGGCCCATGATCTGCTTGCCGACAGTGCGCCCTTGATTCAGCACCTCGAACAGGACCATGTACCCCCACGTCCCCAGAAACAGCACCAGCGCGCTCAGGCCCATGCCGAACTTATCGAACAGGCGGAGGAAGATGAATAACCCGCCCATGACCAGCACACGAACCAACAGGTCGAGGGTAAACGCCAGCGTACGTGGCACCAGGCCTGCAGGGCGCAGGATCAGATCGATGCCTTCCGGGGTTTCGATGCGGGCGCGAGTATCCAGTGGCGTGTGCGGCGCAGCACTCCTGGGCAAAGCGGGGGGGAAGGACATTATCGAGTGGTACACGCCTGAAGACAAAGCCCGATGCTAGCCAGCACGGGCCCTCGAAGCAACCAGACTCTCCAAACGGACAGGCGCGAGACGTGTGAGCACGCGTATCCGCCGCGTAGCCGAATCAGCCGATTGGCCATTTATGCTGCGCACCCCCTACACTTTGCCGGTCTTCTGTTCAGGAATAGCCCGTGACCTCCAGCATCTTTTGGTACGACTATGAAACCACTGGCATCAACCCGCGCAATGATCGTGCGCTTCAGGTTGCCGGTATCCGCACGGACGCTGAGCTCAATGAGATCGCGGCGCCGATTAACCTTTACTGTCAGCCGAGCGAGGACATCCTGCCGCACCCGGCAGCGTGCCTGATCACTGGTATCACCCCCGACCGCCTGGCCGAACAGGGGTTGAGTGAAGCCGACTTCATGACCCGGGTGCATGCTGAATTGTCGGCGCCAGGCACCTGTGGCGCAGGCTACAACACGTTGCGCTTCGATGACGAAGTGACCCGTTACAGCCTGTATCGCAATTTCTTCGATCCCTATGCGCGCGAATGGCAGGGCGGTAACAGCCGTTGGGATTTGATCGATGTCGTGCGAACGGCGTATGCGTTGCGCCCTGAAGGGATCGTCTGGCCCGAGGAAGAGGGGCGAGTGACCTTGAAACTTGAGCGTCTGACCGCGGCCAATGGCATCGATCACGGTCAGGCTCATGATGCCTTGTCCGATGTGCGCGCTACGATCGCCTTGGCGCGTTTGATTCGGGAGAAACAGCCGAAACTGTATGACTACTTGTTTCAGCTGCGCAGCAAACAGCGAGTGCAGGATCAGATCCGTTTGATGCAGCCGCTGGTTCACATCTCCGGACGCTTCTCCGCTGCGCGCAGTTACTTGGGCGTGGTATTGCCGCTGGCGTGGCATCCGCACAATCGCAATGCGCTGATTGTCTGTGATTTACACCAGGACCCTGCGCCATTGCTTGAGCAGGACGCCGATACATTGCGTCAGCGCTTATATACCCGGCGAGATGATCTTGCCGACGGTGAATTGCCGGTGCCGCTCAAGCTCTTGCATATAAACCGCTGCCCGGTGGTCGCGCCGCTCAACGTGCTGCGTGCCGAAGATCAGCAGCGTTTGCAATTGGACATGGCCCACTATCAGGCGCGCGCGCAGCAGTTAACAGACGCGCAGGAACTTTGGCAGGATAAAGTGAAAGCCGTTTATGGCCGTGAAAACTTTACGCCCAGTGAAGACCCGGAGCAGCAGTTATATGACGGGTTCCTCGGTGATCGTGATCGACGGTTGTGTGAGCAAGTACGCACTGCCGAGCCGGAACAGTTGGCCAGAGACGAATGGCCTTTTGATGATGAGCGTCTGCCTGAATTATTATTCAGATACCGCGCGAGGAACTTTGCCGAGACCTTGACTGCCGAGGAGCAACAGCGTTGGCATGCCTTTTGTCAGCAGCGCTTATCGCGGGCTGAGAGCGGAGCGCCTAATACATTACAAAGTTTTACAAAATCCCTGGTTGAGTTATCCCTTAGTGCTACACCGGCTCAGCTTAAGGTATTGAGCCAATGGCAGGATTATGCCCAGCAACTGCGCGCGCGCTTCAGCCTCTGAAGGGCCGCCTGGCTGGAGGGAGACATTTTTTGTAATACACGGCGGGCCCTAAACGACAGGTAATAAAAAACGCCAGCAAGCTGGCGTTTTTTATGAGCCGTCATTGCTGACGACCGGTATTCACTTAGCCCAGCAGAGTTGCCCAGCCTTCAACTACGTCACCGCCCCACTTGGCTTTCCACTCTTTCAGAGTCTTGTGGTTGCCGCCTTTGGTTTCAATGACTTCGCCGTTGTGCGGGTTCTTGTACTGCTTGACCTTGCGTGCACGCTTGGTGCCGGTAGTCTTCACGGCGCCGCGTGGAGTCTTGTTAACTTTGGATTCTGGATCAAGCAACGCGATGATGTCGCGCAGCGATTTTTGATATTCGCCCATCAGGGTGCGCAGTTTGCCTTCGAATTCCAGCTCAGTTTGCAGTTTGTCGTCTTGCGACAGACTTTTCAAACGGGCTTGCAGTTCTTTGATGGCTTCTTCCGTGGCACGGTATTCGTTGATCAGGGACATGAAGGGGTACCTTATGTTCAGAGGGTGGCAGGGACACAGTGACGCAATAATAGTCAGACAGTTTGATCAAGTAAACATTAAAGAAAAGTTTTAGGGCAATTATTTATAAAATCGGCCCTGCGCAACAGCGCGACAACATTAGATATTGCACCGTGGGCGCTAAAGGATATCGCCATAATGGCCCTTTTTAATGCAAGGCCTCTATCGGCACTGACGGGACCGCTATCAGGGGAAACGGTGTTGCCTGGGGACGCGATGCCTCAATAGCCACGGCGGTTTCAGGCTCGGCGAGAGGAGTACTGCAGTTTTCCTGCGTAATCGCTAGAATGGCGGCCTTTGCGAAGTTCTGGAGTTTTTCCCTCATGCGCACTTTTCGGCTGGTGATTGCTTGCCCGGACCGCGTCGGCATCGTTGCTAAAGTCAGTAACTTTTTGGCCGCCTATAATGGCTGGATTACCGAGGCGAGCCATCACTCGGACAATCTCAGTGGTTGGTTCTTTATGCGTCACGAGATTCGTGCCGATACAGTCCCTCTGGAACTTGAAGAATTTCGCAAGGCGTTCGCGCCGATTGCCGAAGAGTTCTCCATGGACTGGCGCGTCACGGACTCGGCGCAGAAGAAGCGCGTGGTGTTGATGGCCAGTCGTGAATCGCACTGCCTGGCGGATCTTCTACACCGCTGGCACACCGATGAGCTGGACTGCGAAATTGCCTGCGTGATTTCCAACCATGAAGACCTGCGCAGCATGGTCGAGTGGCACAACATCCCCTATTACCATGTTCCGGTGGACTCAAAGGACAAGGAGCCGGCGTTCGCTGAAGTCTCGCGTCTGGTCAAGCACCATGAGGCGGACGTAGTCGTGCTGGCGCGTTACATGCAGATTCTGCCGCCGCAATTGTGCCGTGAGTATGCGCATCGGGTGATCAACATCCACCACAGCTTCCTGCCGTCGTTCGTGGGGGCCAAGCCGTACCACCAGGCTTCGCTGCGTGGCGTGAAGCTGATTGGCGCGACCTGTCACTACGTGACTGAGGAACTCGACGCGGGTCCGATCATCGAACAGGACGTGGTGCGCGTCAGCCACCGTGACAGCATCGAAAACATGGTGCGCTTCGGTCGCGACGTGGAAAAGATGGTGTTGGCCCGCGGGCTTCGTTACCACCTGGAAGATCGGGTGCTGGTGCATCAGAACAAGACGGTCGTGTTCGACTAGTCTCAAGGACCTGACTGACCGCCATTCGCGAATAAATCCGCGCCCACACAGGTTTACCGTGGGGGTGAATGTATTCGCGAAGGCGTAGCGATGGAGGCGAAGGTGACCGATCCACTCGACAAAGCCACATCAAGCGCACCACCCACGCTTGGCGAGGGCTGCCTGAATCGTTATGACCCGGACGCCCTGAGGCCAGAGGATGGTGCGGACTTCGACGGCGCCGTCGAGCTTTGGCAGCAATTGCAACAGACACCTGAGGCGCCAACGGACACGCCGAAAAAATAATCAGGCGTGTTTGAGGCGCATCAGCTTATTCAGCAACGGTCGTCCGACCAGCAGCAAAAACACCGGCCCACCGGCGATCAAGTAAAAGTAGTACGTCACCGCCCGCCAGATCAGGATCGCCGCAGCGGCCGTGGACTTACCCACGATGGGGGCCAGCAGTGCCGCCGATGTCAGCTCTGCAGCGCCTGCGCCACCCGGCAACAGGCTCAGCTGTCCCGCGCTCAGCGACAGCATTTGAATCAGAAAACTCCAGGCCCACTGGATGTCCACGCCCAAACCGCGCAAGGCCAGATACAGCACGCTGTAACGCAAACCCCAATGCAGGCAGGTCAGCACGAACACCTGCGCCAGCTTTTGCCGAGGCATCTTCAGCGTGTCGACAAACGCATCACGAAAGTGCAGCAGTTTGCGTGCCCAGTGCCGACGAGTCGTGGCGGTGGTGTTGAGGCGTTTGAGCAGGCCCCCGTTGAGTTTGATGATCTGCCGATGATAGCGGGCGAAGCCAATGCCCAGGCACAATCCGCCAAGCATCAGAATCGCACTCAGGCTGAGCATCCACTCCAGCTTCTGACTGAGTTCGTGAAACAGCGCATACAGCAGAATGCCAAGCAGGGCGCACAGGAAGAACAGCAGATCACTGAGTTGGTCAGTGGCGAAGACCGCGCTGCTTTTAGCCGGGCGTACGCCATTGCGCGACAGCACTGTCATCAATGTCAGTGGCCCGCCACTGCCGCCCGGCGTCGCGCAAATCGCGAACTCGGTGGCCATGACCACCCCAAGGCTTTTCAACGGGCTTAACCCGCCCACGCTGTCCCCCAGCAATAGACGCAAGCGCAGTGCGTTCAAGCCCCAGCACGCCACGATCATGCCGAGCATCCCCAGCAACAGGTCCAGGGGGAAACTGCTCAGGCGCAGGAACATCTCACTGCCGCCCAACACAAGCGGAATCAGGAGGGCGGTGAGCAGCCCTGCCAATAACCAGGCGAGTCGTTTCACGCGGCTGACCTCATGGCTGGATGCTGTGCGGCAAGCCAGTGAGCCTTGGTCATGGGCGTGCGGCCGCTCTCGATCAGTCTTTTCAGGATTTGTAGCCAGTAGTGACGGGCATACTCATGGCGCATATCGACCGGGTGTAAGCCCAGTCGAATGGTCGATGCTGCCTTAAACCTGTGTTCGAGGCGGTCGCTGAGGATTTTCGACACGCCGCGACGCCAAGCGCTGCGCGCACTCCAGACAATGCCCGGCGCTTCAATCCGGGTAAAATCCGGCAGCCGATACAGATGCTGAGCATCGCTGGTGTACTGCAGAGGCAGGCTGCGCAAGGCGTCTCGCGTGCCCTCGCTCATCAGCCAGGCAGGGGCAATGAACCCATGGAGCGGCCAGCCCATACGTTGAAATAATTCGATACCTGCGAGCAGGCGGGTCAACGCCTGCTCGCGGTCGAGGGCATAGAACTCAGCTTCCCACGTGAGAATACGCCGCATGAAATAGTCGTGCGGAGTGCGCGGCGGCGGGCCGTCGTCGCAATGGTAGTAGCCATGCAGTGCCAGCTCATCGCCGCAGGCCAGGCGATTTTCCAGCACTCGCTGAAAGTGAGGGTCGGCACTCACCGGATTGCGTTTATGGAAGTCGGGAACCACCAGCAATGTCATGGGGATATTGCCCAGCGCGTCCACCGCCTGGATAAACGGCTGGTAGTCGGCCCAGGTTTCGGGCGCTACATCATGCAGCACCAGCAATACGCTACGTTCGATGTCAGCCATGAGCGAGCACCGGTAAGCGACTGCCCAGGACGGCTTGATAATGTTCGAGCAGGCCCTCGACCACGGTGTCCCAGGCATATCGCTGTTCGACGTAGTGCCGCGCCTGATCGCCTTTTTGCGCGCTGTCGTGGCTGAACAACTCTCGCACGGCGCTGGCCATGGCCAACGGATTGTTCGGCGCGCAGAGCAAGCCGCATGTTTCAGGCACGATTTCAGTAAATGCGCCGGCTGCCACGGCAATTACCGGAATGCCACTGGCCATGGCTTCGAGAATCACCAGACCGAAGGTTTCCTGATCGCCGGCATGCAGCAAGGCGTCGGCACTGGCCAACAAACGGGCGATTTCGCTGGCCGGGCAGAAGTGACCGATGACCGACACATTGTCCGGAACCGCATCGGGCATGTGCGAGCCGACCAGCAACAGGTGATAGTCGGCGCCCAGCCGTTTCATGCAGTCGAGCAGCACGGGCAGGTTTTTTTCACGCGATCCGCGTCCGGCAAAAATCAGCAGGCGGGTGGCTTCGTTGAGGCCTAGCTCGGCTTTAAGGCCCGGATCGCGAAGGGTGGGTGTAAACGTCACCAGGTCCACGCCCAGCGGTTGCACGTGCACATTCTCGACGCCCAACCGGATCAACTTGTCGGCCATGATGGTGCTGGGGGCCAGGACCCGGTCGAAATTGTTATACAACTTGCTGACGTAGGTTTCGACGTTGGTGCCAAGCCAGTTGCCGATACGGTTGCTCACCAGCAGCGGTAAGTCCGAGTGATAGAAGCCAATGACCGGCACATCCAGTTCGCGGCGTGCATCCAGCGCGGCCCACGCCGTCAGGTAAGGATCGCCGACTTCGATCACGTCGGGATGCAGGTCGTGCAGGACATTGCGCCAGGGTGCGAGGCGCAAGGGGAAGCGATAACCGTTGCTGAAGGGCAGGGCCGGAGCCGGCACCTTATAGATCCCGTCTTTGTGGCTCAGGCTGGCGCCGGGGATCAACAGACTGTGACGAACGCCTGGATAACGCCCCAGGCGACGATGTTTGGCATCTAGATAAGTACGCACGCCACCGCTGGCAGGGGCGTAGAACATGGTCATGTCAGCGATATGCACAGTAATAATCCCTCCAGTGTGGGAGCCTTCCTAAGGTTGACCACTGACAAGAATAGATGTTCGGTGCACAAAAGCAGGGCGCTGGACGGCCGCGCCGAACTTAAACTTTCTGCTCTACTTGTATGACGGTTGCCTATCCGGATTTAACCAGGGGTGAATACATGCCTGACTCTCAGCAATTCTTTCTCGGCAGCGATCTGAACGGGCGGCCGATCACCCAGGCCATGCGCCTGACCAATCGTCATGGCTTGGTGGCGGGCGCTACCGGAACGGGGAAAACTGTCACCTTGCAGCGTCTGGCCGAAGCGTTCAGCGAAGCTGGTGTTGCGGTGTTTGCCGCGGACATCAAAGGTGATCTCTGCGGCTTGGGTGCGGCAGGCAACCCTGAGGGCAAAATCGCGGAACGAATCGCCAGCATGCCGTGGCTCAATCATCGGCCACAGGCTTATCCGGTGACCCTATGGGATATCCATGGCCTGACAGGCCATCCGTTGCGCACCACCCTCACTGAAATGGGGCCATTGCTGCTGGGCAGTTTGCTGGAGTTGACCGACAGTCAGCAGTCAGCGCTTTACGCGGCATTCAAGGTGGCCGACCGCGAAGGTCTGTTGTTACTGGATATCAAGGACCTGAAGGCGCTGCTCAATCATTTGAGGGAGCAGCCTGAGCTGTTGGGCGAGGACAGCGCGCTGCTGACGACCGGCTCCAGCCAAGCGTTACTAAGACGCCTGGCGGTGCTGGAACAGCAAGGTGCAGAGGCGTTGTTCGGTGAACCCGCGCTGCAACTCGAGGACATCCTGCACCCGGCCAGCGATGGTCGTGGGCGCATCCATCTGCTGGACGCCAGCCGCTTGGTGCATGAAGCACCCAAGGTGTATGCGACCTTCCTGCTGTGGTTGTTGGCGGAACTGTTTGAACAGCTGCCAGAGCGTGGGGACAGTGATAAACCGCTGCTGGCGTTGTTTTTCGATGAGGCCCATTTGCTCTTCGCCGACACCCCTAAAGCCTTGCAGGAGCGGCTGGAACAAGTGGTCCGTTTGATCCGCTCGAAAGGGGTTGGGGTGTATTTCGTCACTCAGTCGCCCAGCGATTTGCCCGACGATGTGCTGGCTCAATTGGGTTTGCGCATTCAGCACGGGTTGCGCGCGTTTACCACCAAAGAGCAAAAGTCACTGCGCGCCGTGGCTGACGGCTTCAGGCCTAACCCGGATTTCGACACCTTGGCGGTGCTGACCGAACTGGGTATCGGTGAGGCGCTGGTCGGCACCTTGCAAGACAAAGGCACGCCGGCCATGGTTCAGCGTGTGTTGATCGCCCCGCCACAGTCGCGTATCGGGCCATTGAGTGAGGCTGAGCGCGCCAATTTGATCGCGCAATCGCCGTTGGCCGGGCGCTACGATAAACCGATTGATCGTGAGTCTGCGTACGAGATGCTGATGGCGCGCAGGGTCGCGGAGCCAACTGATTCAGACGTGCCTGTCAAAGGCGCAAAGGAAGAATCCAGCTTTGGCGACCAGGCGGGGGCGTTCCTCGGCGGTCTGGCGGGGCAAGCGATGAAAACGGCAATGCGCCAGGCTGCCAATCAGATCGGCCGGCAATTGGTGCGGGGCTTGATGGGGTCGTTGCTGGGCGGGGCGAAGAAACGCCCGTAATTCCTGGCTCAAAAAAAGCGCCCAACAGGGCGCTTGTTTTGAGACTTACTGTTTAAGCCAGTGCTTTTGACGCCAACCAGAACAAACCAGCCGACAGCGCGATGGTCGCAGGCAGGGTCAAGACCCACGCCAGGATAATCGTGCGCACAGTGCCACTCTGCAAACCGCTTTTGTTTGCGACCATGGTCCCGGCGACGCCAGAGGACAGGATATGGGTGGTCGAAACCGGCAGGCTGAAAACGTTAGCCAGGCCGATGGCGCAGGTGGTGGTGATCTGTGCCGACATGCCTTGGGCATAGGTCATGCCTTGCTTGCCGATTTTTTCGCCGATGGTCAGTACCACGCGCTTCCAGCCAATCATGGTGCCCAGGCCCAACGCCAGGGCGACGGCGAGAATGACCCAGAACGGCGCATATTCAGTGGTGGCCGTCAGGTCTTTGCGCAGCTTCTCAAGGTCGGATTTTTCACGAGGCGCCAAGGTGGAAAGCTTGCCGACTTTTCGGGCGGTGTCATCCATGCAGAGCAGGTAGCGACGCACTTCGATGCGGCTTTCAGTCGACAGGGCGTGGTAATCGACGACACCTTTAAGCGTGTTGAGCAGGGCGTTGATGGTCGGCTCGGTTTGCGTCGGGTTGCAACTGAAGCGCTCCGGCAAGTCGCCATCCTTCGATTTGCCCAAGGCCAGGAACTCACTCAGGGTATCGGTATTGCGCTGATAGAACTGGCTCAGGTGCAGGGTTGCATCCCGGGTACGTTCGATCTGGTAGGTGGTGCTGCTCAGGTCGAGAACGAACTGGCTTGGCACGATACCAATCAACACCAGCATGATCAGGCCGATACCTTTCTGACCGTCGTTGGAGCCGTGCACGAAACTCACGGTCATGGCGGAAACCACCAATACCAGACGGTTCCAGAAAGGCGGGTGTTTCTTGTCATCGATCTTGCGGCGCTGCTCCGGCGTCTTGTGCATCTTGGACAGCGGGCGCCACCATTTCAGAATGAGCAGCAACAGACCTGCAACGATGAAGCCTGCCAGCGGCGAAAAGATCAGCGACGCGCCGATGTCGATCGCTTTTTGCCAGTTGACGCCGTCGGCCAGCGGAATACCGGTAATCAATGCGTTGGCGAGTCCGACACCCAGAATAGAGCCGATCAGGGTGTGCGAGCTGGACGCCGGAATCCCGAAATACCAAGTGCCGAGGTTCCAGGTAATCGCCGCCGCGAGCAGCGAGAACACCATGGCCAGGCCATGGCCGGTGTTCACGTTGATCAGCAGTTCGACGGGCAGCAGGTGGACGATGGCGTAGGCCACGCCTACACCGCCCAGCAATACACCGAGAAAATTGAACAAACCGGAAAAGAATACGGCCAGGTTGGGCGGCATGGCTTTGGTGTAAATGACAGTAGCTACCGCGTTAGCGGTGTCATGAAAGCCGTTGATGAACTCGAACGTGAGAACGAAGGCCAGGGCAAGCAGCAAGCTCACAAGTACCCAAGCATCTAGCCCGCTGAATAAATCGATCATGAAAATCTTCTGACCCGGTCGTAAGGGGGCGCGATTATGCCAGAAAACCCTATAAATCGATGCACTTGCTGCTCATCGGTTACATCATTAAACGAAATGGATGGCCACAGCTACCGCCCTCAAGGCTGTCGGGAAGACAGCTCTGCGTTCATCGTTGCCTCAAACCTCAGTAAAAACGGGCTCTGCGCCCATCAAGAAAGGGGCGCACCGCAAACCGCGACTGATTTTAGCCGCAAAGGCTAAGGTTCTTCCTTGAGGTCTTTTTCCATTTTTTGCAGTTCTTGCTTGAAAGCCTGATCGAGAAGGCTGGCTCTTTTGCGCCAAGGCTTACGTTCGGGCTCTGGTTGTGCGGCGTAGGTGGTGACTTCCCCGCCGTATACATCCTTGTAACGTTGTTCCTGGCGCTCAAGTTCCACGCGCAGTTCATCTTTCGTCACAGTGTTACCTAATAAAGTCGAGATTAATTCCGGTGACAGCGCAGAGCGCTGGAAGTGTTTACACCGTCTATGTCCAGTCTGCCGGGCTGTTTAAACAGTCGGACATTCCTTTACACACTACGTGTAAATACCTTCTTGCTGCTCGCGGCTACGGGCACCAGAAAAAACAGCTGTCGTAGCAACAGATATGGATTACAAGCGCGGTGGCTATCAATGGCTCGGCATCTCATCCGCGGACTGTCTGGATCGTGCACTGGGTCAGTGCAGGGTCCATGTGACTGGATCCACGCTTAGCGCGCTGGAGTTTCAATCACTGCGGGGCATTATAGCCAGTCGACCGAAGAACACTATCTCCAAGATGTTCGGTGCCGTCAACTTTATGTGCGTGTTTGTTACGACACGTCTTCCATCGGTACTCTTTTCTGTACGACAGTTCTGAAGTTTAGACGGCGATTGAATACCACTACAACTTCATGCCCGGGCCGCAGACTGTTTCCAATTGAGGATGATCAGTAGGGGCACGGGTATAAACCACGGTTTTCGCGGCTCAGAGCGCAGGGGCAGATTGGGCTCATCAGAAACAATAGCGCAGCGGTTCTTCCGTGGTGCCGGAAGAGGCTGCGTATCGGGTAGCGTTGCGCTCGTGTACGGCGCTGAAAGAAAACGGCCTCGCTTCGTGGGCAAGGCCGTACCGATGGACTTCTCGTGGGTACCTGACCAGTATTTCCAAGAAGCCACTTAAGCGGCGAGTGAAAGGTATAAGGATAAAGGCGACGGGTCAATTGCGATTATCGGTCATTGGTTCGATAATCGCCCGGGACGGGCCCGATGAATTCCTTAGTGAAGCGTTGTGAAGGGCTTTGTATCCGGCCTGAAAAGGCGTCGATAGGCGGTGTTTGGGATGAACGATCAACTGCGCAACTCATTTGCCTCGCTGGCGCCGCCGATTGTGGCGTCACCGGCCAAGCGGATTCAGGCGCTGACCGGCGACCCGGATTTCATGACGTCCCTGGCCAGAGGCCTGGCGGTGATCCATGCCTTTCAGGAACGTAAGCGTCAATTGACCATTGCCCAGATCAGCCACCGCACGGAAATCCCCCGCGCGGCGGTACGCCGTTGCCTGCATACATTGATCAAGCTGGGCTACGCCACCAGTGATGGCCGGACCTACTCGCTGCTGCCCAAAGTGCTGACGTTGGGGCATGCCTATCTGTCATCGACGCCGCTTGCGATCTCGGCCCAGCCTTATCTGGATCGCATGAGCGATCAATTGCATGAGGCCTGCAACATGGCGACCCTCGAAGGCGACGATATTCTGTATATCGCCCGCTCGGCCACGACCCAGCGATTGATCTCGGTGGACCTGTCGGTGGGCGGACGGTTGCCCGCCTATTGCACGTCCATGGGGCGAATACTGCTGGCCGCGCTGGACGATGTTTCGCTCGGTGAATACCTCGATCACGTCGACCTGCAACCTAAAACCAGTCGCACGTTATCAACACCCGAGGACTTGCTGGAATGCCTGCAACAGGTTCGCCAGCAGGGGTGGTGCATCGTTGACCAGGAACTCGAGCAAGGCCTGCGCTCGATTGCCGTCCCTGTCTATGACGCCTCCGGTCAGGTGTTGGCCGCACTCAACGTCAGCACCAGCGCTGGACGCGTGGCCCGCAGTGAACTGGAACAGCGCTTTCTGCCGATCATGCTCGATGCCAGCCGTGATCTGAGTACGCAGCTGTTTACCTGATGCTTTGAATACAGGGCGTCTGTTTGATCCCTTCGCTAAGGGCGACCACTTTAGTAGCCCCCTTTAATTTGTGCGATTAACGAACAGTTAGTCGATTATCGGATTGTTTGCCCCTCCGCTCAGGCATAACCTGATTCGCATTCCAGCGCAGCTCACTTGCGCTATTTATTGATTGTGATGCGAGATCGGGAGCAACTCCATGGCTGAAATTCTTTCTCTGCACGATGCCGTGAAGCAATTCGTCAACGATGGCGACATCGTTGCACTGGAAGGCTTCACCCATCTGATTCCCACTGCTGCGGGCCACGAAATCATTCGCCAGGGTAAAAAAGACCTGACCCTGGTGCGCATGACCCCCGACTTGATCTATGACCAATTGATCGGTGCCGGCTGTGCGAAAAAACTGATTTTCTCGTGGGGCGGCAACCCTGGTGTTGGCTCCTTGCATCGCCTGCGTGACGCGGTCGAGAAACAGTGGCCGCATGCGATGGAAATCGAAGAACACAGCCACGCGGACCTCGCCAACGCCTATGTTGCAGGTGCGTCCGGGCTGCCTTTCGCGGTGCTGCGTGCTTACGCCGGTTCTGATCTGCCCAAGGTCAACCCGATGATCAAAACGGTCACCTGCCCCTTCACCGGTGAAGTGCTGGCGGCGGTCCCGGCTGTGCGCCCTGACATCACGGTGATCCATGCGCAGAAGGCCGACCGTAAAGGCAACGTGCTGCTGTGGGGCATTCTGGGTGTGCAGAAAGAAGCGGCACTGGCGGCCAAACGCTGCATCGTCACGGTTGAAGAGATCGTTGACGACCTCAAGGCCCCGATGAACGCCTGCGTACTGCCGACCTGGGCCCTGAGCGCCGTCTGCCTGGTACCGGGTGGCGCACATCCATCCTATGCCCATGGTTACTACGAGCGTGATAACCGCTTCTATCAAGCCTGGGACGCTATTGCCCGCGACCGTGACAGCTTCACTGCGTGGATTGCCGAATATATTCACGGCACCGCTGATTTCAATGAATTCAAAGCCCGGTTGGCTAGCGTTTCGGAGGCTCAATAAATGACTTACACCACCAATGAAATGATGACAGTCGCGGCAGCCCGTCGTTTGAAGAACGGTTCGGTATGCTTCGTCGGCATCGGTCTGCCTTCCAAGGCCGCTAACCTGGCCCGCCTGACGTCCTCGCCGGATGTGGTGTTGATTTACGAATCCGGCCCGATCGGCGCCAAGCCGAACGTGCTGCCGCTGTCGATTGGCGACGGCGAACTGGCGGAAACCGCCGACACCGTCGTCTCTACCAGTGAGATTTTTCGCTACTGGCTGCAAGGTGGCCGGGTCGACGTAGGTTTTCTGGGCGCCGCTCAGGTTGACCGCTTCGGCAACATCAACACCACCGTGGTGGGCAGCTATGATAATCCGAAGGTCCGCTTGCCAGGGGCCGGCGGTGCGCCGGAGATTGCCGGTTCCGCGAAGCAAGTGTTGATCATCCTCAAGCAATCGGCGCGGGCGTTCGTCAACAAACTCGACTTCATCACGTCCGTCGGTCACGGCGAAGGCGGGGATTCGCGCAAGAGACTGGGCTTGCCCGGTGCTGGTCCTGTGGGGATCATCACCGACCTGTGCATCATGGAGCCTGAGGCAGGCACCCATGAGTTCGTGGTTACGACCCTGCACCCGGGCGTGACTCGCGAGCAAGTCATTGCCGCCACCGGTTGGGAAGTGCGCTTCGCCGAGAATGTCGTGTATTCGGCTGAACCTACTGAAACCGAATTGACTGCTTTGCGTGATCTGGAAGCGCGTACCGCCATCGCTCATGGTCAGGCACCGGGAGAAGCATGATGCGTGACGTTTATATCTGTGATGCGATTCGTACACCGATTGGCCGTTTTGGCGGTGGTCTGTCGACGGTACGTGCCGATGACCTGGCTGCGCTGCCGATCAAGGCGCTGATGGAGCGTAACCCGTCGGTGAACTGGGACGAGGTCGATGAAGTGTTTTTCGGCTGCGCGAATCAGGCCGGTGAAGACAACCGCAACGTGGCGCGCATGGCCGCTTTGTTGGCGGGCCTGCCGCAGAACATCCCCGGGGTGACCCTCAACCGTCTTTGCGCCTCGGGCATGGACGCGGTCGGTACAGCCTTCCGCGCCATCGCCAGCGGCGAGATGGAACTGGCGATTGCTGGCGGTGTTGAATCAATGTCCCGCGCGCCTTTCGTCATGGGCAAGGCTGATGCCGCGTTCTCGCGCAACATGAAACTGGAAGACACCACCATTGGCTGGCGCTTTATCAACCCGTTGATGAAGGCCCAGTACGGCGTCGATGCCATGCCGCAGACCGGCGACAACGTCGCTGATGACTATAAAATTTCGCGTGCTGATCAGGATGCTTTTGCTCTGCGCAGCCAGCAGCGCACGGCGGTGGCTCAGGCCGCAGGCTATTTCGCTGAAGAAATCGTGCCGGTGCGCGTTACGCACAAAAAAGGCGAAACCATTGTCGCGCACGATGAACACCCTCGTGCCGATACCAGCCTGGAAACCCTGAGCAAGCTCAAACCAGTCAACGGAGCGGACAAGACCGTCACCGCCGGCAATGCTTCAGGCGTCAATGATGGCGCGGCAGCCTTGATTCTGGCCTCTGCCGATGCCGTGAAAAAGCATGGTTTGACCGCACGGGCTCGGGTGCTGGGGATGGCCAGCGCGGCAGTCGCTCCGCGCGTCATGGGCATTGGTCCGGTGCCGGCAGTTCGCAAACTGGTCGAGCGTCTTGGCCTGGCCGTGACTGATTTCGATGTGATCGAACTCAACGAAGCCTTCGCCAGTCAGGGCCTGGCTGTGTTGCGTGAACTGGGTCTCGCCGACGATGCGCCGCAGGTCAATCCCAACGGCGGGGCGATTGCGTTGGGTCATCCTTTGGGCATGAGTGGCGCGCGTCTGATCCTGACAGCCTTGC
This sequence comes from Pseudomonas sp. UMAB-08, assembly GCF_900095225.1. Classification (GTDB taxonomy): domain Bacteria; phylum Pseudomonadota; class Gammaproteobacteria; order Pseudomonadales; family Pseudomonadaceae; genus Aquipseudomonas. The sequence continues at coordinate 154,021 of NZ_LT607419.1, read as the reverse complement.
ATCAGCTGGAAAAAACCGGTGGCCGGAAAGGGCTGGCGACCATGTGCGTGGGAGTCGGGCAAGGCTTGGCGTTAGCCATCGAAAGAGTCTGATCACAACGTTTTCAAGCATCCAGGAAAGGACCGCCTCCACGACAGGCGGACCCTCTTCTGGATGATTGCGTTTTGAGAGGTCAGTCGATTACAGAATGTGTCTAGAATGGGGTGGTTACCCCTCAGAGTGAACTCCCAATGACAATAACAAGTACCACCGTCTCCGAGCCCGTGCATTACACCGGGGAGGAGCGTCGCAAGCGGATTTTTGCCATCGTCGGTGCCTCTTCGGGCAACTTGGTGGAGTGGTTCGACTTTTACGTCTATGCCTTCTGTGCCATTTATTTTGCGCCGGCCTTTTTCCCTTCCGACGATCCGACCGTGCAATTGCTTAACACGGCGGGCGTGTTCGCCGCCGGATTTCTGATGCGTCCGATCGGTGGCTGGCTGTTTGGCCGGGTGGCCGACAAGCACGGCCGCAAGAACTCCATGATGATCTCGGTGCTGATGATGTGCGGTGGCTCACTGGTCATCGCCTGCCTGCCGACCTACGGCACGATTGGCGCGTGGGCACCGGCCTTGCTATTGGTCGCCAGGCTGTTCCAGGGTTTGTCCGTGGGTGGCGAATACGGCACCACGGCGACTTACATGAGCGAGGTTGCGCTCAAAGGGCAGCGGGGCTTCTTCGCTTCGTTCCAGTACGTGACCCTGATCGGCGGCCAGTTGCTGGCCGTGTTGACGGTGGTCATCCTGCAGCAGTTCCTCAGCACTGAAGAGCTGCGTGCATATGGCTGGCGCATCCCGTTCGTGGTTGGCGCCATCGCTGCGGTAATTTCCCTGTTCCTGCGTCGCTCGCTCAAAGAAACCACGACGGCAGAAACGCGTAAGGACAAAGACGCCGGGAGCATGAGGGCGTTGTTCAGGGATCACAAAACGGCCTTTATCACCGTGCTTGGTTACACCGCCGGTGGTTCGCTGATTTTCTATACGTTTACCACCTATATGCAGAAATACCTGGTGAACACCGGGGGCATGGAAGCCAAGACCGCCAGTTACATCATGACCGGCGCGCTGTTCCTTTATATGTGCATGCAACCACTGTTTGGCATGTTGGCGGACAAGATCGGTCGCCGTAACTCGATGCTCTGGTTCGGCGCGCTGGGCACCCTGTGCACGGTGCCGATTCTGATGACGCTGAAAACCACGACCAATCCGTTCATGGCGTTTCTCCTGATCACCTTGGCGCTGGCGATTGTCAGCTTCTACACCTCGATCAGCGGTCTGGTAAAAGCCGAGATGTTCCCGCCTCAAGTGCGTGCATTAGGTGTCGGCGTGGCCTATGCCGTGGCCAACGCGATCTTTGGTGGCTCGGCTGAATACGTCGCGCTGAACCTGAAGAACATGGGCATGGAGAGCAACTTCTACTGGTACGTGACCGTCATGATGGCGATCGCTTTCCTGTTCAGCCTGCGCCTGCCGAAACAGCCGGCGTATTTGCACCACGATCACTGATCCATCCGCGCGCGTCCGGAAGGGCGCGCGTCATTCAGATTATGCGTTTATGTAACGCGCCCGAAGGAGGCTGCTGTGGGATTTGTACAACTTGCCGATGGTCAACTGCACTATCAACTTGATGGTCCGAAAGATGCGCCGGTACTGGTTTTGTCCAACTCGTTGGGCACCGACCTGCATATGTGGGACACCCAGCTACCGACCTTCGGCAAATATTTCCGTGTCCTGCGCTATGACACCCGCGGGCACGGTCGCTCGCTGGTGACGCCAGGCCCTTACAGTATTGAGCAGTTGGGTCAGGATGTGCTGGCGTTGCTCGACGGACTGAAGATTGAACAGGCGCATTTCTGCGGGTTGTCCATGGGCGGCCTGATTGGCCAATGGCTGGGCATTCATGCCAATGAGCGGCTGCACAAGCTAGTGCTGTGCAACACCGCGGCTAAAATCGGCGGTCCCGAGTCCTGGGATCCGCGAATTGAAACGGTGCTGCGCGATGGTCCGGCGGCCATGGTCGCGTTGCGTGATGCGTCAATCGCCCGCTGGTTCACGCCTGAGTACGCCGCCTCCCACCCGGATCAGGCCACGCGCATTACCGATATGCTCGCGGCAACCTCGCCCGAAGGTTATGCCGCAAACTGCGCCGCCGTGCGCGATGCGGACTTCCGTGAGGATCTGGGTTCGATCAGCGCACCGACACTGATCATTTCCGGTATCCACGACCCGGTGACGCCGCCTGCGGGTGGGCGTTTTATCCACGACCATATCGATGGCGCCGAGTACGAAGAAGTCCACGCGGCGCACCTGTCCAACGTAGAGGCGGGCGAGGTGTTTACCAGTCGGGTGTTGGCGTTTTTGTTGAGCTGAGGCAGGATCGAGGCAACGGGGTATCACACCCCATAAAAAACCCACCAGACGGTGGGTTTTTTATGCGCTGCTGAAACTAGAACAGTCTGGTTTCAGGCACATCGCCGGTCGCAGGTTTGGCCTGTCCGGTCTGTTCGTACCAACCGCCACCCAAGGCTTTGTACAGATTGACCTCGCTGACCAGTTGCGAGAGGCGGTCAGTGATCAATGACTGTTGCGCACTGAACAGCGAGCGCTGGGCGTCGAGGAATGTCAGGTTGCTGTCGATCCCGATCCGGTAACGACGCTCGGCCAGACGGTAGTAGTCCTGGTTGGCGGCAACCAGATCACGCTGGGCCTTGAGCTGGTCGTTGTAGGTCTGGCGCGAGGCCAGCCCGTCGGAGACTTCCTGGAACGCGGTCTGAATGGTCTTTTCGTAATTGGCGACGCCGATGTCTTTCTGGATTTTCGAGTAATCCAGGCTGGCCCGCAGGCTGCCAGCATTGAAAATCGGCAGATTGATTTTCGGCGAGAACAACCAGGTGCCCGAGCCGCCATTGAACAGCCCGGACAGGTCAGGGCTGGCGGTACCGGCATTGGCTGTCAGGGTGATGCTCGGGAAGAACGCGGCGCGCGCTGCGCCGATGTTGGCGTTGGAGGCCTTGAGCTGGTGCTCGGCTTCAAGGATGTCCGGGCGCCGTTGCAGCAAGTCCGACGGCAAGCCCGCCGGCATTTTGCTGAGCAGGTCGGCACTGAGCGGCTGGCTTGCAGGCAGGTTGGCCGGTAGGCCGGTGCCCAGCAGCAGCGTCAGGTTGTTCTGGTCTTGAGCGACCAGCCGTTGGTACTGCGCCAGTTTGACCCGGGCGCCTTCTACCGATGTCCGCGACTGGCTCACGTCCAGCGCCGAAGCCACGCCGACTTCATTGCTGCGCGCGGTGAGCCGGTAGCTTTCTTCGAACGCTTTAAGCGTGTCCTGGGTCAGCTTGAGCTGTTCCTTGTCTGCTTCCCAGACCAGGTAGGCATTGGCGACGCTGGCCACCAGGCTGATCTGCGTGCTGCGGCGAGCTTCCTCGCTGGAGAAGTAAGTCTCCAGCGCTTGCTCGCTGAGGCTGCGTACGCGGCCGAACAGATCCAGCTCATAGGCGCTGATGCCCAGGGTCGCCGAATATTGACTGGTGATGCCCGCTTTGCCACTGGTGGACAGGTCGGCCGGAACGCGTTGGCGGCTGCCGCTGCCATCGGCCGAAACGGCCGGGAACAGGTCAGCGCGCTGGATGCGATATTGCGCACGGTAGGCGTCGATGTTCAGGGCCGCGACACGCAGGTCACGGTTGTTGACCAGCGCGGTCTCGATCAGCTGTTGCAGGGCCGGGTCTTGAAAAAACTGACGCCAGCCTTGTTCGGCAGCGGCGACCGCGGCCGATTCGGTTGGCGAATACGCCGGGCCTTGCGGCCATTGCGCCGGCACCGGCGCTGCTGGCTGATTGTAATCGGGGATCAACGAGCAGCCGCCAAGAATGAACGCGGTGACTGCCAGAGCGATCAGGGACTTGCTCATTGGCCAGCCTCATCGTGTGGAGTTTCTGTCGGTTTTACCTTGCTTTTGAACAGCGAGGATATCGAAACAAAGAACAATGGCACCCAGAAAATCGCCAGGACCGTGGCCGTAATCATACCGCCGATTACCCCGGTACCGATCGAGTGCTGGCTGCCCGAGCCTGCGCCCGTGGAAATCGCCAGCGGGACCACACCGAGGATGAACGCCATAGACGTCATCACGATTGGCCTCAACCGCATGCGGCAGGCTTCAATCGCCGCTTCGGTATAGCTTTTCCCCTGCTCATGCAGTTCCTTGGCGAACTCGACGATCAGAATGGCGTTCTTCGCCGACAGACCAACGGTCACCAACAGGCCTACCTGGAAGAATACGTCGTTGGACAGGCCGCGCATGCTGGTGGCTATCAACGCACCGATAACCCCCAGTGGCACCACCAGCATGACCGAGATAGGAATCGACCAGCTTTCATACAAGGCTGCCAGACAGAGGAACACCACCAGCAGCGACAGGGCGTACAGCGCTGGCGCCTGAGAGCCGGACAGACGTTCTTCATAGGACAGACCGGTCCATGAGTAACCGATACCGGCCGGGAGTTTTTTGATGATGGACTCGACTTCGTCCATGGCCTGCCCGGTGCTATAACCCGGCGCTGGCACCCCCAGTATCTCTTCAGCCGTTACGCCGTTGTAACGCGACAGTTTCGGCGAGCCATACACCCACTGGCCACTGGCAAAGGAGGCGAAGGGCACCATCTCGCCGGTAGCGTTGCGCACATACCACTTCTTCAAGTCTTCAGGTGACATCCGGCTGCCGGCTTCACCCTGAATGTAGACTTTCTTGACCCGACCGCGGTCGATGAAGTCATTGACGTAATTGCCACCCAGAGCAATCGACAGCGTGGTGTTGATGTCCAGCATCGTCACGCCCAAGGCATTGGCGCGTTCGTCATCGATGACCAGTTGGTACTGCGGCTCATCGTTCAGACCGTTGGGGCGCACGCCTGCAAGAATCTTGCTTTGGGCGGCCAGACCGAGGAACTGGTTACGGGCTTCCATCAGCTTGGCATGACCGAGCCCTGCCTGATCTTGCAAGTAAAGGTCGAAACCTGTGGCGTTACCCAGTTCCAGTACCGAGGGTGGAACGACAGCGAATGTCATCGAGTCGCGGAAGCTGAAGAAGTGTGCCTGGGCACGCTTGGCCAACGCGAACACGCTGTTCTCGGCCGTGCGCTCGCCCCAGGGTTTGAGCATGATAAACGCGAGGCCCGAACTTTGGCCGCGACCGGCGAAGTTGAAACCGTTCACGGTGAACACCGACTTGACCCCTGCGCCTTCCTCATCGAGCAGGTAGCTACGCATGTTGTCGAGTACGGTTTGCGTGCGCTCTGAGGATGAGCCCGCGGGTGTCTGCACCTGGGCGAAGATCACGCCCTGGTCTTCTTCTGGCAGGAACGCGCTCGGGATGCTGTTGAACATCCAGACCATCCCGGCAAAGATCAGCGCGTAGGCCAGATAAGCCGGAGTTTTGTGCTTGATCATGTTGCCGACGCCGCGCTCGTAACTCAGTACGCTGCGGTCGAAGGTGCGGTTGAACCAGCCGAAAAAGCCACGCTTGGGTTGGCCGTGTTTTTCGTGGTCGATCGGTTTGAGCAGGGTTGCACACAACGCTGGCGTGAAGATCAGGGCAACCAGCACCGAGAGCGCCATGGCTGAAACGATGGTGATCGAGAACTGTTTGTAGATCACCCCTGTAGAGCCGCCGAAGAACGCCATTGGCAGCAGAACCGCCGACAGTACCAAGGCAATACCGACCAGAGCCCCTTGAATCTGACCCATGGATTTTCGCGTGGCGTCTCTGGGGGACAGTTTTTCTTCGGCCATTACCCGTTCGACGTTCTCCACCACCACAATCGCATCGTCCACCAGCAAGCCGATGGCCAGCACCATGCCGAACATGGTCAGAGTGTTGATGGTGAAGCCCGCCGCCGCGAGGACACCGAACGTACCGAGCAATACCACGGGCACTGTCATCGTGGTGATGATCGTGGCCCGCAAGTTCTGCAGGAACAGGTACATCACCAGGAACACCAGAACGATGGCTTCGACCAGGGTGTGGATTACACCCGAGATCGATTCAGTGACGACTGGCGTGGTGTCATACGGATACACCGCTTTCATGCCAGGCGGAAAGAAAGGTTCCAGTTGGGCAATCGTGGTGCGGATCGCTTTCGCGGTGTCCAGTGCGTTGGCACCTGTGGCCAGCTTAATGGCAAGGCCGGAAGCCGCTTTGCCGTTGAACTGGGCACTGACGCTGTAGTTCTCGCCCCCCAGACCGACGCTGGCGACATCTTTCAGGCGTACCTGGGAGCCATCAAGATTGACCTTGAGCAGGATTTTTTCGAACTGCTCGGCTGTTTGCAGGCGGGTTTTGCCAATGATGGTGGCGTTCAGTTGTTGGCCGGGAAGTGCTGGTAGACCGCCGATCTGACCCGATGAAACCTGAACGTTCTGTGCCGTGATAGCGGCTTTAACGTCCACCGGTGTCAGTTGGAAGTTGTTCAGCTTGGCCGGATCCAGCCAGATACGCATGGCGTACTGGGCACCGAAGACCTGGAAGTCACCGACACCGGAGGTCCGTGAGATAGGGTCTTGCATGTTCGATACGATGTAGTTGGCCAGGTCGTCCTTGGTCATGCTGCCGTCTTCAGACACCAAACCGACGACCATCAGGAAGTTTTTCACCGCCTTGGTTACACGAATACCTTGCTGCTGAACTTCTTGCGGCAGCAGGGGTGTTGCCAGGTTCAGTTTGTTCTGGACCTGAACCTGCGCGATATCAGGGTTGGTGCCCTGATTGAACGTCGCAGTGATGGTCATGCTGCCATCGGAGTTACTTTCAGAACCGACATACCGCAGGTTGTCGATACCGTTGAGTTGTTGTTCGATGACCTGAACCACGGTGTCCTGCACGGTCTGTGCAGACGCGCCTGGGTAGGTCACCTGGATCGCGATGGCGGGCGGTGCAATGGCCGGGTATTGGTTGATCGGCAGTTTGAGGATCGAGAGTGCCCCGACCAACATGATGATCAGGGCAACTACCCAGGCAAAGATTGGACGGTCGATAAAAAATTTCGACATGAATTACTCCCCTTTACTGCTCGCGGCTTTTTCAGTGGCCGGTGCAGGTGCCGGGTTTGCTGCCTTGACGTTGGTCGCTTCGGCGACCTTCACTTCAGCGCCTGGTTTGACGTACTGCAGACCTTCGGTAATGACACGGTCACCCGGGTTCAGGCCGCTTTCGACCAGCCAGTCGTTGCCAACGGTGCGCGAGGCCACAAGGGTGCGCAGTTCGACCTTGTTGTCCTTGTTCACGATCAGCGAGGTCGGCGTGCCTTTCAGGTCGCGTGTGACGCCCTGTTGCGGAACCAGAATCGCGGCTTTGTTCACGCCAGACTGCAGCTGAGCATGCACGAACATGCCTGGCAGCAAGGTGTGAGCCGGGTTCGGGAACTTGGCGCGCAGGGTGACGGAGCCTGTGGTCTGATCGACCGAGACTTCCGAGAACTCCAGCTTGCCTTCGAGCGGATAGGGGCTGTTGTCTTCCAGGGTCAATTTGACCTTGGCCGCGTTTTCTCCGGCTTTTTGCAGTTGACCGCCTTCAAGTTCATGCCGCAGCTTGAGCATGTCGGTCGAAGACTGGACAACGTCGACGTAGATCGGGTCCAGTTGCTGAATCACTGCCATGGCGTTGGTCTGGGCGTTATTGACCAGTGCGCCTTCGGTGACGGCAGAGCGGCCGATACGCCCGGAGATCGGGGCGAGCACTTTGGTATAGCGCAAGTTGATCTGAGCGGTCTGCAGGGCTGCCTGTGCTTCCAGGGCGGAGGCTTGTGCCGTGTCGTATTCCTGGCGGCTCACCGCCTGCTCGTTAACCAACTGCTTATAACGATCAGCCAGCGATTTTGCCGACTGCAGGGTCGCCTTGGCACTGTTGGCCGTCGCTTCGTAAAGCGCCGGGTCGATCTGGTAAAGCTGCTCGCCAGCCTTGACGTCACCGCCTTCAGTGAACAACCGCTTGAGAATGATGCCGTTGACCTGAGGACGCACTTCAGCAATGCGGTACGCCGTGGTACGGCCCGGCAGCTCAGTGGTCAGGGTATAAGCTTGCGTTTGCAGGGTAACGACACCGACCTGAGGAGGGGGCGGCGCTGGCGCAGCCTCTTGCTTTTTATTGCATCCGCTGAGCAGTGTTGCCAGGGCGACGGCAGTGACCAGAACGGTAACAGCTGGCTTGAATTGCATGAAGATCCTCGGCTCAGGAGCTTGAGTTGCTCAAGAAAGTAAAAAGGTGAAAAAAGGGGTGACTAGATAAGTAGCATGCTAAGGAATATACTTACGTTCATGGTTGTTTGTAAATACCCTGTCCTGCGACACTCCAGCACGGCAAGGCATGAAAGTAGGTCCGGGACAAGGCAATACAAAGGCTGCCCGGTGCAGTCGCAGGCCGATTGACGTCATCAGCTTGCGACATTTTGATTGAGGTTTTACTGCCATGGTTCGTCGCACCAAAGAGGAAGCTCAGGAAACCCGAAGCCAGATTCTGGAAGCTGCCGAGAACGCGTTCTATGAGCGGGGGGTGGCCCGTACCACGCTCGCGGACATCGCCAAGCTTGCGGGTGTGACTCGTGGCGCTATTTATTGGCACTTCAGCAATAAGGCGGATCTGGTTCAGGCGATGCTCGACAGCCTGCATGAGCCGCTCGATGAAATGGCCAAAGCCAGCGAAAGTGAAGACGAAATCGACCCGCTGGGTTGCATGCGAAAATTGCTGATTCATTTGTTTCATCAAGTTGCACTGGACCCTAAAACCCGTCGCATCAATGAAATTCTGTTTCACAAATGCGAATTCACCGATGAAATGTGTGACATGCGGCGACAGCGTCAAGCTGCAGCCCTCGACTGCAATGACCGCATCGGGCTGGCCCTGAACAATGCCGTGCGTAAAGGCCAATTGCCTGCCGATCTGAACACCGCACGCGCCTCGATCTGTCTGCATGCCTATATAGATGGCATTCTTGGCCAGTGGTTGCTGATCCCGGACAGCTTTGCGCTCTGTAAAGAGGCCGAGCAACTGGTGGATGCCGTTCTGGACATGCTTCGCTTGAGCCCCGCGTTACGTCATTGAACGGTGCCAAGGCAGCGCTATCCGAACGAATATAACCGGATGGCGCTTGGCCTGTATTTATATCTTCCTGCACCTTGTCTGGACAGTTAGTTTACTAAGTATTTACCTACCTTTTTGCCCGCGTGCGTGGGCATGCAGAACGTCCTGCTGCCCACGGGTCTGCGCTGCCATGTCTCGGAAATGATGAGAAAGTCGCTGTTCTTGTAGGAAATGAGTAGGACACTTCTTGATATGCGTGGCTGATTTCCCAAAGTAATTTCCGCGTATTGCCCCTCTCCAAAAGACCCTCCACTCTCCGCAGTCAGAAAACTTCAGATTGAGAGGACAGGGCATGTCAGAAATTGTCTCTGATGACGTAAGCCCGTTGGATCGGCTCAGGTATCAGGCTGCGAGTCTGGCGATCAACTCTGCTGAAGGCGATCCAGTCGTTCGCCTAGGGCTGATTACCACGCTCTACTTCAGGCACGGCCACACATTGGAAACCAAGCAGCGGATAGACGAATGTTTCGTCTGGTTTCGTCAGCAATTCAAAGCCAGGCTCAAATGGCAGTTCTACAAGCACCTGCGCAAAATGACGCCCAGCAGCTTTGCCGGTTGTCGACGCAAGATTCTCGACAGTTCGCCTGACGAGCAATTTATCTGGTCGATTGGCAGTGGCACGCTGCAAGACACTGCCGAATATCGACTGTTTGTCATGAACACGCCCCAAAGCCACGCCGACATTGATCGCTCCTGTCTGAAAATGGTCTTGCCGTTGTCAATGCTGCTTGAGCCCGATGGCGCTCAACGCTATGAATGCTGGCTTAAATACCTGTGTGATCAGGTGCATGCAGAGCATGGCTATGGCGGTTTGGCGTGCGTGTTTCCTGATGACGGCCATCACTACTTCCCGTTGGAATACCAACTGGCGCAGAAATACACCGGCCTGATGGTCGATCCCTTGCCGCATATAGACAGCTTGCGCTTGCTCGACCACATCAAAGGGGTGAATTGGTACACGATTATTGGTAACCGCTTTGTCGCGCGGTTGGGCGGCAGCGATGCATTGCGCCGACAGCTCAGCCGTTGCAGTAACGTCGTTTTTCATGCCTATAACGATGGCTTGATCATCCGCGCCGGCGCCTTGCCGGAGCTGGGCGGCCAGGGTGAGGCGTCGCCAGCGGCTTACGTTGATGTGAACACGGCGCTCAAATCGATACGGGTTCAGGACACCGGCTGCCTGCACCCTTATCCCGTGCATGGAGGCTTCAGCGAAGCGTCCACCGCGCGGTGGTATGCGCGCTTCGACGAACAGCCCAAGCCTGCGCTTAATGCGGGTGACTCCTGCACGCACACCGGTTACTGGTTCAGCAACGCCACGGCGCGCTCGCGGCGATTGTTTACCGAAGGTGAAATCATGCCGGCTTTCCCGCACTTGAAAGCCGGGCGGGCTCAATGGTTTTGGGTGGAAGGGGCTGAGTAATAGTGCACTTCCCCATCAGCCGTCTACTCTCAGACGACACGGTAAAGCCCTGACCCGAAACCTGCGCTGCTGCCCCGCGATAATCTTGGGCAGGGTGATCTTCGAGGAATAACAATTGAATAAAATCTACTCGACCGCCGAATCAGCCCTGCGCGGCCTCGTCGAAGATGGCATGACCCTGGCGGTTGGCGGCTTTGGCCTGTGTGGTATTCCGGAAGCCTTGATCGCCGCGCTACGAGACAGCGGCAAGCGTGACTTGACCGTCATCAGCAACAACGCTGGCGTTGACGGCTTTGGCTTGGGTCAACTGCTCACCACCCGGCAGATCCGCAAAATGATCTCGTCCTACGTGGGCGAGAACAAAGAGTTCGAGCGTCAGTATCTGGCAGGCGAGCTGGAGCTTGAATTCACCCCTCAAGGAACACTGGCCGAAAAGCTGCGTGCAGGCGGCGCGGGCATTCCGGCGTTTTTCACCAAAACCGGTTACGGCACCCTGGTCGCCGAGGGCAAGGAAACCCGTGAGTTCGATGGCGAGTGGTTCGTGATGGAGCGCTCCCTGCGCGCCGACGTTGCCTTGGTCAAAGCCTGGAAGGCAGACAAGTCCGGCAATCTGGTGTTCAACAAGACCGCGCGCAACTTCAACCCGCTGGCAGCTATGGCCGCGAAAGTCTGTGTGGTCGAAGTCGAAGAAATCGTCGAGCTCGGCGAGCTGGACCCGGATCAGATTCACTTGCCGGGCATTTACGTGCAGCGTCTGGTGCTCAACGCCACGCCGGAAAAACGTATCGAACAACGCACTGTGCGGAGCGCCTGATCATGGCCTGGACTCGTGAAGAAATGGCGCAACGCGCTGCCCAAGAATTGCAGGACGGCTTCTACGTCAACCTCGGTATCGGCTTGCCGACGTTGGTCGCCAACTACATTCCCGAAGGCATGGACGTTTGGCTGCAAAGTGAAAATGGCCTGCTCGGTATCGGCCCGTTTCCGCGTGACAACGAAGTCGACCCTGACCTGATCAATGCGGGTAAACAGACCATCACTACCTTGCCCGGCAGCAGTTTTTTCAACAGCGCCGATTCGTTTGCGATGATCCGGGGCGGCCATATCAACCTGTCGATTCTTGGTGCCATGCAGGTTTCTGAAAAAGGTGACCTGGCTAACTGGATGATCCCCGGCAAGATGGTCAAGGGCATGGGCGGCGCCATGGACCTGGTGGCCGGGGTCAAACGTGTCGTCGTATTGATGGAACACACGGCCAAGGGCGGCGCCCATAAACTGTTGAAGAGCTGCGACCTGCCGTTGACCGGCGTTGGCGTGGTCGACCGGATCATTACCGACCTGGCCGTGCTGGATGTCACCGAGGCCGGTTTGAAACTGGTGGAAATTGCCCCGGGGGTGAGCCTGCAAGCGCTGCAGGATGCCACGGGGTGTCAGGTGATTTCCGATTGAAACATTCGGCGAGGCCGGTCAAGCACGCTCGGCTTAAAAGGTCGGTCCGGCGAACCTTGTCTTTGTGAATAATTCCCTATCCCCACCAGCCGTCTAAGCTATGACGACACTAATAAGATTGGGGAATGCGCAATGAGGGGTTTGCTGAAACAAGCTGTAATGGGCGGGTTGTTATGCCTGTGCTTCAGCCATGCCTGGGCGGCAGCTGAAACGGCCGATGATGGGCAGGCGGCCAAGGCCTTGCTGGTTAAGGCGCTGGCTCGATACCACGATCAGGGCGATAAGGCATTTGCCGAGTTCAGCCGTCAGGGGGAGTTCGTCAAGGGGGAACTCTATGTCTATGTGGTCGATACCAACGGCGTGATGTTGGCCAGTGGCGGACCTTCCGTGGCACTGATCGGGCGTGACGTGTCCGATTTGCTGGGGCCGGATTTGCAAAAAGCCTTCAAGCAAGGCCTGGCGGCACCGCAAACCGAGGGCATCCAGCAGACCGAATACCGCTGGCAGAACTGGAGCGATGGCAAGGTCGAGCGCAAGCACGTGTACTACCAGCGCGTGGGCGACCGGATTCTCGCAGTCGGTTATTACCTGCCACGCGCATCGTCCGAGCAGGCCAAAGCCCTGCTGGACAAAGCCTCCGCTGAACTGGCCAAGGATGAACAGGGCACCCTCAGCGCTATCAACAGCTTGAAAGGCGGGTTCCTTCACGATGATCTCTATGTGTTCGTGGTCGATCTGAATAACCAGCGCTATGCAGCCCACGGCACCAATCTGCGGCTGATCAATACGGACTTCAGCAAGGTCAAAGACCCTGAAGGCAAGCCTGTGGGTGAGCCGATTCTGGCGTTGATCAAAAAACAGGATGAAGGCGAATACGCCTACCGTTGGCGCAACCCGGTGACCAACAAGGTAGAGAACAAGCACGCGTATGTGCGCAAGGTCGGCCACTATCTGGTCGCGGTGGGTTATTACAGCCTATAACCTCATCGACCCCATCGCTTCGTCAGGCCGCCGCGAGTCAGCGACCTGACGAAGCCGTTTCAGACGTCTTTGTCCCCGCGTCCGCGCAGCAGGTTGTCAGGCATCGCCAGTGCGGCGGCCAGACCTAACAGCGAAATCCCCGCGCTGACCATCAGCAAATGCCGGAATGTCAGGAGCAATTCCCCCCGCAAGTGTTGTTGCGCCGGTCCGCTGGCGGCATTCAGGCCGTCCATCAATACGTTGCCCGAACTGCCTTCGGCCCCCATGGAAGTGCCGCTGAGCTGTGCGAGGCCGGACCGTTGCAGCATTGCCAGGAGCAACGCCGACATCAGCGCCACACCGACTGCGCCACCCAGTGAGCGGAACAGGTTGGTGGTGCTGGTGGCGACGCCCATGTCTTGCTGCGCCACCGAATTTTGAGTGCCGACCAGCGACGTGGGGAACTGCAGGCCGCTGGCAAAACCGGTCAGCAGCATGAATACACTGCTGAGCAGCGCTGCTTGCGGCGGGGTGTAGGCCATGCCCAGGATGGCAAGGGGCATCAACAGTGCTCCGATGAGAATCATCGGTTTGTAGCGCCCGGTCATTGAGGTGCGCCGGCCGGCGAAATACGCGCCGATGGGCATGCCGATGGCCAATGGCATCAGGTGCAGGGCTGCGCTGTCGGCACCGCCGCCGGTCACGGTCTGGAAGCGCAGCGGCAGCAGCACGATCAGGGAGATGGCCTGGAAGCTGGTGAAGAACATCGTGCACCAGCACAGCACCGCGTTGCGATTGGCAAACAGGTGCATCGGCAGCAGGGGTTCCTGGGTGCGATGCTCGTACCCGACAAACGTGATCAGGGCCAAGAGCGCGATCCCCAGCAACATGAGTACCTGGCTGTCGCGCCAGTCATGGCCCTGGCCGATTTCGGTAATGCCCAGCAACAGCGCACTCAGGCCGATGATCATCAGCAGCGTGCCGAGGTAGTCGATGATCGGCTTGCGTTGTGGAATAGGCAGCCCGACCAGCCTGCGGTGGGCGATCCACAAGGCACCGATGCCCAGGGGCAGATTGATCAGGAATACCCAGCGCCACGACAGGTATTGGGTCATGAAACCGCCAAGTACCGGCCCGGCCACGCTCGCCAGCGCGTACATGCCGCTGAAGTAACCTTGATAGCGACCACGTTCGCGAGGCGGGATGATGTCGCCAATGATCGCCTGGCTGACCGAAACCATGCCGCCCGCGCCGATGCCCTGAAGGACCCGCGCCAGCACCAGTTGCTCCATGCTTTGGGCCACGCCGCAGAACAATGAGGCCAGGGTGAACATCCCCAGACCAAACAGCATCAGGCGTCGCCGTCCATACAGATCGCCGAGCTTGCCATAAATCGGTACCGCAACAGTCATCGCCACCATATAGGCGGAGATCACCCACGCGAGCAGGTCGAAATCGTTGAATTGTGCAGAGATCGCCGGCATCGAGACCGCAACAATGGTCTGATCCAGTGCGCTGAGAAAGACCGCCATCATCAGCGCGAATAACACGCCTCGGATTGCAGGTTTAGGTTGGTTGAGACTGGTCAAGTAGGGGCTCAACTAGCAGTGACCTCGCCGTAAAAGTCGGCAGGACAGGGTAGGCTAGTCTAGACCGATAGCAGGCTACTCGATAGGGTCATATGCATGCTGGACTGAATAACAAACTGCAACTCAGGATCAGAGGTTTTCATCCCAATCCGGCTCTGCCTTGAACCGGTCGACGAGGAAATACAACAAGCTGCGCAAGGGGGTGGGCATGTGCTTGCGTGAGGCGTACACCGCATACAGGGTCAGGTCCAGGGGCCGTGCCTCGGGTAATAGCCGGATCAGCTCACCGTTGCGCAGAAACGGGCTGGCCAGGTACGACGGCAGCATTGCCACGCCGGCTCCAGCCATGGTTGCACGCATCAGGGCGGTGGCTTCGTTGCCGCTGATGTTGCCGTGTATAGGCACAGCAACCTGCTCGCCATCCTGCTCGAAATGCCACAGGCTTTTACCGAAATAGGAATGTGTCAGGCAATTATGCTCGCTGAGGTCTTCCACTCGCAGTGGCGAGGGATGTTCGCGCAAGTAGCCCGCTGACGCGCAGATCACTGAGCGACAGACCGTCAGGCGCCGCGCAATCAGATTCGGGTCCAGGTCATTGCTGGCTCGAATGGCCAGATCAATGCGCTCGTCGATCAGATTCACCGTGCGGTCCAGGGCCTGCATGTCGATGCTCACGCTGGGGTGCCGTTTAACGAAGTCGCTGACCGCATCGGCCATTTGTGCGTGACCGAAAGACGTGCTGACGCTGATGCGTAAAGCGCCGCGCAGCGTATCGGCCGGAACGCTGACAGCCGCCTGCATATCGGCCGACAGCTCTAATAACTGTCGGCAGCGAGGCAGGGTTTCGTTGCCTGCGGCGGTGAGGCTCAGTTTGCGTGTGGTCCGGTGCATCAGGCGTGCGCCGATCCAGTCTTCCAGCTCGGCCAGGTAGCGTGAAATCACGGGCCTCGACATGTCCAGATGGTCCGCTGCTGCCGACTGGCTGCCCCTGTCCACCACCGTCACAAACACCCGCATTGCGATTAGCCGGTCCATGATTTGCCCGATTTTAGAAACAAACTATGCTCAAGCATCGCATTTTTTGTACTGAGTCGCGCAACTAAGCTCTGTTCAGTCCCTTACCTTCGGAGAATCACCATGAGCAAAATCGCAATTATCGGTGCCACCGGCCGTGCCGGAAGTCAGTTGTTAGAAGAAGCCCTGCGCCGTGGTCACAGCGTGACGGCTATTGCTCGGGACACTTCCTCTCTTGCCGGACGTGCGGGCGTGGTCTGCAAAAATCTGGATGTCAGCGATGCCAAGGCCTATGCCGATGCAGTCGCCGGGCATGACGTGGTGATCAGTGCGACGCATTTTTCCAGCGTGTCGGCCAGCGCCACCATCGAACCGGTGAAGCAGGCTGGGGTTCCCCGTCTGTTGGTGGTCGGCGGGGCAGGCAGTCTGTTCGTCGCGCCGGGTCTGCGGGTGATCGATACGCCAAACTTCCCTGAAGAGTACAAAGCCGAAGCCGGCGCGGGTGTGGCGTTTCTGGAGACGCTAAGTCAGGAAAAGTCGCTGGACTGGACCTTTCTTTCGCCGTCGGCGGAGTTCTTCGAAGGTGAACGCACCGGTGCATTTCGTCTGGGTAAAGACGATTTGCTGGTCAGTGCCGCCGGTAAAAGTTCGATCAGTTTTGCCGACTACGCCATCGCCATGCTCGATGAAGTCGAGCAGCACGCGCACCCGCGCCAGCGCTTTACAGTCGGCTATTGAGCATCAGTTATTGACTGGCGCGCTCGGCCGCCTGGACGAGCAGCCAGTCGATCAGTTCGCGTAACTCGGGCGATGGGTCGGAGCGTTCGGGATACACCAGGTAATACGCGGCACCGGTGCGCACTTTGAGGTCGAAGGGCGCCACCAGCCGTCCGGCGCTGAGGTCCTCACCGATCAAGGCCCAATCGCCGATGGCCACGCCTGTTCCTTGTGATGCGACCGACATGGCGAGGTCAAGTGTGTCGAAATGCTGGCCCTTGGCGATATTGCTGACGGTTGCTCCGGCGACCTTGAGCCAGCTTTCCCAATCACGCTGGTCGCGAGTCGGGTGCAGCAGCATGTGCTGCTCCAGATCGGCCAGGGTCTTGAGCGGTATCGGCCCGGCCAGCAGTTGCTGAGAACAGACCGGGGTCAATTGCTCATCGAACAGATGATGTGCCGCCACCGAATTGGCCGGCGGCGCCCCGTATACCACGGCTGCATCGAACTCTTCGCGGCGGAAATCCACGGCATGCTGCACGGTGGTGGTCAGCTCGACCGGCACATCCGGGCGCTCTTTCTGCCACTGCAACAAACGCGGCAGCAGCCAACGCATCATGCACGTCGGGGCCTTGAGTCGCAGGGTTTCGCGTTTCGCGCCGACGTGTTCGACCGCTTCGTCGATCAGCGAAAACACTTTCTGAATCCGTGGAAACAGCTCGCGCCCTTGGGCGGTCAGGCTCAGCCCGCGCGCCTGGCGCTGGAACAACGTATAGCCCAGATGACTTTCCAGCCCCGAGATCTGCCGGCTCACCGCGCCTTGGGTGATGTGCAGCAGTTCTGCGGCCCGCGTGAAGTTGCAGCACTGGGCTGTAATCAGAAAAGTATGCAGGGCAGGTAAGGGCGGCAGGCGTTTCATCGGGGCTCAGGCATGAATAGAGGACATGCCTAGCATGACATTTTTTGCGTTGTCACAGCTACGGCATGACGGGTCCAATTGGGCCTCATCTGTAGCGTGTCTGGCAGGCCTGAGCGCCGTGACAACGTGCAGTTCCCGAATAAAAGAAAGGCAGACGAACATGGCAACGTGCGGCGAAGTATTGGTCAAATTGCTCGAGGGCTACGGCGTCGAGCAGGTCTTCGGCATCCCGGGTGTGCACACCGTCGAGCTCTATCGCGGGCTTGCAGGTTCGTTGATCAACCATGTCACGCCGCGTCATGAACAAGGCGCCGGCTTCATGGCCGACGGTTATGCCCGCACCAGCGGCAAGCCGGGTGTGTGTTTCATCATCACCGGTCCTGGCATGACCAACATCACCACGGCCATGGGCCAGGCCTACGCTGACTCGATTCCGATGTTGGTGATTTCCAGTGTGCAGTCGCGCAGCCAGTTGGGCGGTGGGCGCGGCAAGTTGCATGAGCTGCCATCGCAGAGCAATCTGGTCGCGGGCGTTGCTGCGTTCTCCCACACGTTGATGTCGGCGTCGGAGTTGCCGGCGGTGCTGGCTCGCGCGTTTGCGTTGTTTCAGGCCGGTCGTCCACGGCCGGTGCACATCGAAATCCCCCTCGATGTACTGGTAGAAAATGCCGATGCGTTGCTCGCCAGCGAACCTGTGAGTGTCAGCCGTGCCGGTGCGGCGCCCGAGGCCATCGCGCAAATGGTCAGTCTGCTGGCGGCGGCCAAACGGCCACTGATTCTGGCCGGTGGCGGCGCCATCGATGCCGCGCCTGCGCTGGCACGGCTTGCTGAGCAGTTGGAAGCCCCGGTAGCGCTGACCATCAATGCCAAGGGCATGCTGCCATCGCGTCACCCGCTGTTGATCGGCTCAACCCAATCGCTGGTGGCGACGCGCGCGCTGGTGGCTGAGGCCGATGTGGTGTTGGCCATCGGCACTGAACTGGCCGAAACCGATTACGACATCACCTTCGCCGGTGGTTTCGAGATCCCGGGTGCGTTGCTGCGCATTGATATCGACCCTGATCAGACCGTACGCAACTATGCACCGCAGGTGGCGCTGGTCTCCGATGCCTGCACGGCCGTGCAAGCCTTGTTGGCCGGGCTTTGCAACAAAGAACTGGCTCCACGCCGAGCGGACTGGGGCCACACGCGCGCCGCTGCGTTGCGCGAAACCCTGGCGACCACCTGGGACGACGCCACTCGCGGGCAGACTGTCTTTTTGCAGACGGTGCTCGACGTGTTACCCGATGCAGTGCTGGTCGGCGACTCGACTCAACCCGTCTACACCGGCAATTTGACCCTGAACCTGGAGCAGCCGCGTCGCTGGTTCAACTCATCGACCGGTTACGGCACCCTCGGTTACGCCTTGCCTGCCGCGATTGGCGCCTGGCTGGGACGCGCTTCCGAGGACAGCGGCCGTGGCGCCGTGGTGTGCCTGATCGGTGATGGTGGTTTGCAATTCACCCTCTCGGAACTGGCCAGCGCCGTGGAAGCGCGTACGCCGATCATCGTCCTGCTCTGGAATAACCAGGGCTACGAGGAAATCAAAAAATACATGGTCAACCGCTCGATTGAACCCGTGGGCGTCGACATTTATACCCCTGACTTTATCGGTGTTGCCAAAGCCCTGGGCTGTGCGGCGGAGCCCGTGTCGGGTGTCGAGGAGCTGAAAGCGGCATTGCGAAAAGCGGGCGACCGCCAAGGCCCGACCTTGATTGAAATCGACCAGACCCTCTGGATGAACGGAATGAAAGCATGCTGAACGCTCAAGCGAACCTGAATCACACCCCCCTTGCAGGCCTCTACATTGACGGCCAATGGTTGTCTGGCAGTGAGCAACTGACGGTGATCAACCCGGCCACCGAAGCGCCGCTGGCGACGGTGGCTGGTGGCGATGCCAAGGACGTCGAATACGCCGTGCAAGCAGCGCGTCAGGCATTCCCGGCCTGGTCAAAGACCTCCGGAGCGGCCCGTGGTGTGCTGTTGCGCAAAATCGTCAGCGGGGTGCAGGAACGACGCGAGCGACTGATTGAGCTGCAATCGCGCAACAACGGTAAGCCGCTGTTTGAGGCCGCAATCGATGTCGATGATGTCATCGCCACATTCGACTATTACGCCAGCCTGGCCGAAGCGCTGGACGGGCAGCAAGACAGCACCGTGACGCTACCCAGCGAAGACTTCGCGGCGCGTCTACGACGTGAACCCTGTGGCGTCGTCGGGTTGATCGTGCCGTGGAACTTCCCGATGGTCACCACTGCCTGGAAGCTGGCCCCCGCCTTGGCTGCTGGCTGTTGCGTGGTATTGAAACCGTCGGAAGTCACGCCGCTGCCGGAGCTCGAACTGGCGGACATCATTGCTCAAAGCGGTCTGCCCGCCGGGGTGTTCAACCTGGTCTGCGGGACCGGGCTGGCAGTCGGTGCGCCACTGGCGGCGCACCCTGACGTAGCGAAAATCTCGTTCACCGGCAGCACTGCGGTGGGGGTTCAGGTCATGCAGCGCGCCGCTGAAACGATCAAGGGCGTGAGCCTGGAGCTGGGCGGTAAGTCTTCGCTGCTGGTGCTGGCCGATGCCGATCTTGATCTGGCAGTGGAACTGGCCAGCGGTGGTGGATTCTTCAATGCCGGGCAGATGTGTTCAGCCACCAGTCGTGTGCTGGTGGCCGATGAATTGGCCGATGCATTCCTCGAAAGACTCAAGGCACGCGCCGAAGCCATCCGCGTGGCCGATCCCTTCGAGCCTGAAGTCGAGATGGGCGCACTGGTCAATCAGGCGCAATACCAACGGGTGCTCGGGCATATCGCGCGGGGTGTGAACGACGGCGCACGCCTGGTGTGCGGCGGTAAGCGGCCTGCGGATCTGCCTCGCGGATATTTTATACAGCCCACGGTGTTCACCGATGTGCCCCTGGACAGTGCGTTATGGCGCGAAGAGATTTTCGGCCCGGTGCTGTGCGTGCGCCGTTTCGCCACGGAAGACGAGGCCATCGCCTTGGCTAACGACAGCGAATTCGGTCTGGTGGCCAGTGTGGTCAGTCGAGATCCGGGCACGGCTGATCGTGTCGCCAATGCACTGCAAGCAGGCCTGGTATGGATCAACGCGCCCCAGGTGATTTTTCCGCAGGCCGCGTGGGGCGGTTACAAGCAGAGCAGCATCGGTCGCGAGCTGGGGCCGTGGGGGTTGCAGGCTTTTCAGGAAATCAAACACGTCATCCGCGCCGCCTTTTAGCACCAAAGCAGCTCACGCATGCCTCCTGTGGAGGCATGCGTTTGGCACATGGCTTCAATGACAAATTTTCGATTGTTGCGTCTCAAGCCCCGCCTCAGGATGACCGTGTCGAATCAGCCACGGCCCCCGGAGCACGGGAGCTGTAGCGGGATCAACTGGCGCACTCAGCCTGGGGCGAAGCTGCGATCAATCCTCACTTTTAGAAAAACAAAAGGAGTCCGTCATGGGCGAGCATGATCTGAACAGAAGGCAATTCATCAAGACGGTGGGCGTTGCATCGGTCGCCGCGGCTGCGATGTCGATGCCCTTCATCCGGGCCAGTGCCAGTGACACCCGGTTCCAGGGAAAAACCCTGCGCTTGCTCACCTGGTCCGACGACACTGGCCTGGCGGCACTGCGCAATATCGCGGCCACCTTTGAAGCCAAAACCGGGGCCAAGGTTATTGCCGACCGCACTGGCAGCACCTCGGAAATGGTCGCTAAACTCAAGGCCGGTGGTGATCGTCCGCAATACGACATCATCACCCTCGCCGGTGTCGGTGCTGAAGGCTTGGCCGCTGCAGGCCTGCTGGAAAAACCCGACCTCAATCGCATCCCCAACATTGCCGACGTGCCTGAAAAGTACCGCACAGGCGCCAACGGTCACGGCATCGGCTATCTACTGTGGTGCAACAGCCTGGTCTATAGCACCCGCACCGTAAAAGAAGCGCCGGACAGCTACGCCGCACTGTGGGATCGGGATCTGGCACCGAATATTTTCCTGCCGCCGCCGAACTGGACCGAGGCCATGGACCTGATCATCATCGCCGCCAAACTGGCCGGTGGCGATGAGCACAACATCGAACCCGGCTTCAAGAAACTGGCAGAACTCAAGGACCGCGTAGTGACCCTGGGCGAGAACCCGAACCAGATTGCAGAGCTATTCCGCACGGGTTCGCTGGACATGGGTGGCCTGTATGCCCCGGCGTTCTTTCCGAAACAGATTCGCGATCCGGCCTACGGTCTGGGCGCTACCTTCGGTATGAAAGAAGGCTTCTACACCGACTTGATGCAGTCGGTCATGCCGAAAAATCGTCCGGGCGACACTGATCTGGCCTACGCCTTCATCAACCACTCTCTCGACCCGCTGGTCCAGGGCAAGATGGCTGAAGACATCTTCAACGGCCCGGTCAACGCCAAGGCAATCATCTCGGCAGAAGCGCGCAAGAGCCCGTACATCCTCACGCCAGAGCAGATTGCCGACAAAGCGATCATGCACGACAACGCTTTCCTGGCCACCGTTCACGATCAGTGGATTCGTCGTTACACGGAAATCTTCTCTTCCTGAGTTGCGAATCGCGGGCAAGCAAGCGCCGACATGCTCCTGTAGGAGCGGGCTTGCCCGCGATGCTGAATCCATCTCCAACGAGATCATCGCCATGGAACACCCTCCTTTGATCAGCTCGGCCGCCGCGCCCCCGGTACGCCGGGCTAAAACGTTTTCCCCCACGGCACGCGCCTGGCTTTTCCTCTCGCCGTCGATGCTGTTTCTCGCCGTGCTGATTGCCGCCAGCCTCCTGGTGTTGCGCATGAGCGTCGGCACCAAGGGCGCCGAATGGACCGGCTTCAGCCTTGCCAGCTACGCACAACTGGCTGAGCCGTATTACCTGAAGTCATTACTGCTGACCTTGCGCCTGGCGTTGTTCAGTGCAGTGATCGCGGTGGTGCTGGCGATTCCGGTGGCGTACACCATGTCGCGCTTGCAGTCGCCGTTGTTGCGTCGGGTGTTTCTCGCTGCCGTCCTCTTGCCGCTGCTGGTCAACCTGTTGCTGCAAAGCTACGGCTGGCTGGTGATTCTCGGCCCGGGCGGCATGCTCAATCAGGCATTGATGGGGCTGGGCATCATCACCCGTCCGGTGATGATGCTCTACAACCAGAATGGCGTGCTGATGGGCCTGGTGCAAACCGCTTTCCCATTGGCGGTATTGCCGATTGCCAGCGCCATGCGTGGTGTTTCGCGCAGCTATGAGGAAGCCGCCGCCACCTTGGGCGCCAGCCGTTTTCAAGTGTTTCGCCAAGTGGTGTTGCCGATGAGCCTGCCCGGCATCATCACCGGCGCCACACTGGTGTTCGCCTACAACGCCAGCAGTTTCGTCGTGCCGTTACTGCTCGGCGGTCGGCGGGTGCCCATGCTGGCGGTGATGGTCCACGACCAGATCGCGCCCCTGATGAACTGGCCAGCAGCCTCGGCGGCCGGTGTGGTGTTGATTGTCACCACCCTGGCGATCATGACCCTCTCTGAATACATCACCGGCCGTCGTCGCCGTCTGCTGGAGGCTTCGCAATGAGCAGCCCCTCGAAAAGCCGCTTGCGCTTTCAACCGATCCTGCCCGGAGACACCGGCCGCTTGGCGGGTGTTCTATCAGGCTTCATTCTGTTGCTGGCCGTGCTGCCGATTCTGACCATGATCGTCATGTCGTTCAGTGGTGCCTCGAACCTGGACTTTCCGCCCAGCAGCTACAGCCTGCAGTGGTACAAGGCCGCCTGGAATACCTTTGTTTCCCCCGATGCCAGTGATGTGTTGAGCCTTGGCAAAGCCATGACCACCAGCCTGTGGGTCGCGTGCCTGACCATGGTTCTGGCAACCCTGGTCGCGGTGCCTGCGTCCTACGCACTGACACGCTGCGAATTTCGCGGCAAGGGTGTGGCGCTGCAACTGATGTCGCTGCCGCTGGTGTTCCCCATGGTGGTGCTCGGCCTGGCGTTGCTGCTGATATTCGACAGCCTGCCGTTTCAGATGAACACCTCGCGGCTGGTTATTGCGCACGTGATTCTGGCGCTGCCGTTCGTGGTGAAAAACTGCACGGCGGCGATGATGTCAATCGGCAGCGAAGTCGAGGAGGCTGCGCAAATGCTCGGTGCCTCACCGTTGCGGGCCATTGTCGACGTGGTCGTCCCGTTGATGAAATCAGGGATTCTCGCCGGGATGCTGCTGGCGTTTATCGTCTCGTTCAACGAATTCACCGTGACCTACTTCCTCTACAACATTGACGTGATGACCGTGCCGATCTGGATGTACAGCCGCACCGTGTCATCGCTGGACCCGACCGTCTTTTCGTTTGCCGTGTTGATCGTGCTGATCGACTTCGTCCTGATTTGGGCGTTGGAGAAGCTGGTCGGTGAAGGTGGCGTTTCGTTCTAAATTTTTGAGGTTTAGGTAAATGACCGGATTAATCCTGGAAAACGTCGAGAAATTCTACGGCTCGGCCTGCGCGGTAACGGACGTCAATCTGCACCTGCCCGAAGGCAAACTGGTGTGCTTTCTCGGCCCCTCCGGCTGCGGCAAGACCACCTTGTTGCGCATGATCGCGGGCCTGGAAACCTTGAGCAGCGGCGAGATTCGTCTTGATGGCGAGGACGTGAGCCATACCCCGGCGCACCAGCGCAATTTCGGCATGGTGTTCCAGTCGCTGGCGCTGTTTCCGCACATGACGGTGGGGGAAAACATCGCGTACCCGTTGAAGCTGCGTGACGTGAGCAAGGCCGATCAGCAAGCGCGGGTCAAAGAATTGCTCGAGTTGATCCAGTTGCAGCAAATGGTTGATCGGCCAGTGGCCAAGCTCTCGGGCGGTCAGCGTCAGCGCGTGGCCATTGCGCGGGCGATTGCATCGCACCCCAAGCTTTTGCTGCTGGATGAGCCCTTGTCGGCACTCGATGCCAAGCTACGCGAGTCGATGCAGGTGGAGATCCGCCAGCTACAACAACGGCTGAATATCACCACTATCCTGGTGACTCATGATCAGCGCGAAGCCATGACCATGGCCGACATCGTGGTGGTACTGGGGCAGAATCGTGTGCAGCAGGTCGGCACGCCAATTGAGATCTATCGCAACCCGGCCAACGAGTTCGTCGCCGACTTTATCGGCTCGGGCAATATCTTTCCTGCGACCGCACTCGGCAACGGGCGCGTCGGCTTGCCCGGCGGTGAAGCGCTGGACGTGCCGATTTGCGCGAGCATTGAGGCGGGTGCCAAGATCAAAATGTTGGTGCGCCCGGAGGATCTGCAACTGTCGTTGCCGCTGCCGACCGCCGGCAATCGTCTGTTGGGCACCGTGACCTTCGTTCGCGATATAGGCGCGACCATCGAAACCACTATCGACTGCGCCGGTGTTTCGCTGACCGCACTGAGTACCCCGTGCCAGGGCTTCGGTCTGAGCATTGGCAATCCGGTGTCGATCACTATTCCTGCCGAGGCCTGCCGGGTACTGACGGCCTGAACGTGTATGACTGACCGCTGGCGGCCGGTTAAACGCGCTTGCGCAGCCGAGCCAGGTCGCGCAAGGGCGGCGCGCCGAACAGGCGGCTGTATTCGCGACTGAACTGCGAAGGGCTTTCATAGCCGACCCGATAACCGGCTGCCGAGGCGTCCAGCCCGTCGGCCAGCATCAACCGTCGGGCCTCCTGCAACCGCAGCTGCTTTTGGTACTGCAAGGGGCTCATGGCCGTCACCGACTTGAAGCGATGGTGCAGCGTTGACACGCTGAGGTTCACTTCACGCGCCAGATCTTCGATCCGCAAGGGTTGCTCGTAGTTGCTGTTGAGCCATTTTATCGCCTGCGTGACGCGATGCGTCTGGCTGTTGGAAATCGCGATTTCATACAGCTGATAGCCCTGCTGACTCCGTAACAGGCGGTAAAGGATCTCGCGCTGAATCAGCGGCGCGAGCATGGCAATGTCTTTTGGGGTGGACAGCAAGCGTGTCAGACGCAGCACTGCGTCGAGCAGTTGTGAATCAATGCGCTCGATATACAGCCCGCGTCCGGTCGGACGGGTCGGGACACTCATGGGGCCGGCTTCGGCGATCAGGGCATTGATGTGAGCGGGGTCGATGTCCAGACGCAGCGCCAGGTTCGGGTGCTCCTGCGTGGCATGCTGAATACGGCCACTGAGGGGCATCGCCACCGAGAGCACCAGATAATTCAGCGGGTCATAGGTGTAGCTTTCGTCACCCAGACGCACGTCCTTGCTGCCTTGGGCAAGGATGCACAGCGCCGGTTGCGCCAGCGTCGGAAACGATTGGACCGGATGATCGTAGCGAACCATGTACAGCGGCGCGATGGCAGTGGTGAAAATGCCATCTTCAGGCGCAAAGCGTCGAATGATATCGGCCAGCTCGGCACGCTGCTTTTCCATATCATCGTCCACCTGAACGCTGGGGGGCTCACTCTGTAACATGCCTCGAATCCTCTGATGGTCCACCGATGAGCACAGCCTATTTTTGTGCAAACAAAAGCGCTACCTGGATTCTGCTCGATGCTTGCCTGATTCTGTCGGCATGTACGCAGAGAGGTAGCAACTCCCGCCTATCAAGGCCTGAACTTGCTTGATGCTCCGTTGCTCGACAGGCGCGAAATTGTCGCGCTCAGGGTCAGGTGCAACAGGCAGCAAACACCCTGATGCAGTAATAGGCAATAACCGGGCAGAAACCGGCTAACGGCAAATTCCCCTATGGGCCTAATCTCGGGTGCTGTAGCGAGTTGCGCCGTGCCCCATAAAAGCTGTCCACCTCAGGAGTGCAGATCATGCCCAATCCAGGCCCCGTGAGCCACCTTGCCTTTGCCCGTGCCCGAACCGGATGCAGTGCACACCTGGGCGTGCGATTGAGTAGCCTGATCGACCCGACGTTGAAGGCTCCGGGTTGCCTGCACTTTGCGTTGCAGCAATCAATGTGCGACCCGGATTTGTGGTTGGTGTCCGGCCTATGGTCCAGCGAGCAGGCGATGAACGCTTACTTCTCGACACCTGAATTAAGCGTTTTCGCTGACGTGGTGCAGGAACTGGTGGTCAGCAGTCTGGATTTTCATACCTTTGCCACTGTGAGCGCGGCGCAGGCTAGCCAGATGCACGGTGTGGACACGACCATCGCCCTTCGGCCCGGCCTGCAAACGGTTTAGAATTGCCGCGTTTCCATCAACAGGCAGGATTAGCGGCATGGCACGTAAAGAACTCAAAGACGTCGAAGCGGTTTCCGCAGTCATGCCCGGTGAGGGCGGTTACGATGCGGCGATTGCCGTCAAAGCCCATGGTGCGGGTGGCGCGCCACGTTTTCATCGTGTGCTGAACGGGCAAAAATTCAAAACTGCGCATGAAGCCGACCAGGCCGCGACCGAGGTATTGGCCCGTCTGGTCGATGTCGATGTGGACGGCGAGTTGGTGTTTTAACCCGGTTTAAACGGTAGGCCGGTACATCTTGAACAGTGACTCCGGGCCCAGCTGGAAGTAATCGGCAGGGCCTCCTCCGCGCAAAATGGGCTCTGCGGCCGCAGTGTCGTAGATGCCGTCTTTCAACAGCGACTTGGCAATATGCACCGCCACCACTTCGCCAAGAATCAGCCAGCTCGGCACCAACTCTCTGTTTGCGCGTTGCAACTGCACGATCTGCGTGACCTTGCATTCGAACGACACCGGCGTCTCCAGCACGCGTGGCACCTTGATGATGCGCGATGCCACGGGGGTCAGGTTCGCCAACTCAAATTCATCAGTCCCCGGCGGCACGGCTGCGCAACTCTTGTTCATTGCTTCGGCCAATGGTCGGGTCGCCAGATTCCAGGCGAACTCACCCGTCTGCTCGATGTTATTCAGGCTGTCCTTACGACCGACACTGCAAAAGCCAATGATTGGCGGAATGTAGTTAAAAGCGTTGAAGAAACTGTAAGGCGCCAAGTTCAGATTGCCCTGAGCATCCTGGGATGAAATCCAGCCGATAGGACGCGGGCCGACGATGGCATTGAACGGGTCGTGGGGCAGGCGATGCCCTTGGGAAGGTTCGTAGAAATGGATATCGTCTGGCATGGCGGGATTCCTGATGACAACAGTTGCTTCGGGGAAGACTGCCATAGTGCAAGGCATCGACCCGCGTTTCCAGACTTTCATGCCGCGCAAAATTAAGCCCGGCATAAGCCGGGCTGGAAGGAGCAGTGTGAGCTGTTAGCTCACACGGTTTGCACCGACGTGATCAGCACCATCAGCAGCGACACGGTTTGCACCGACGTGGTCAGCGCCATCAGCGGCGACACGGTTTGCACCGACGTGGTCAGCACCGTCAGCAGCAACATGAGTAGCGCTAGTGTGAGCCGAACCATTTTCTGCAAAAGCGGGAAGAGCGAAAGCACTGCTGGCCAATACCGAGAACGCCAGGCCAACGATAAATTTTGAAGTTTTCATGATGTTTGCTCTGCGATGTTCGTGGGTTGTAAGTTGCTATGGCGTGAATGTTACGCCGCTCGGTTTCATTAAGAAGTCATTAAGGATGCTAGAGACTATCGTTGAAATTGATAGTACAAAAAAACTCAATAAAATCATTGTATTAAGATGATAGTTGGTGTTTTTTTAGGCTGCTTTCAGTGCACTTCAGGCGCGATTTTTTGGCGACATCAGGCGGAAAGCAGGCAGCGTTAGACTGCGCGTGGAATTATTATTCTGGCGGGGCGAAGTACGCATTTTTCATACCGTGATCACTTATTTTTCACCCGTGCAACAGTACAATTGGTGCCTTGTTTGGATGTCACTCCCTATAAAGGCTACTCAACTCCATGAATAAACTTCCTCAAATCACGCTCGCGTTTTGGGTCATGAAAATATGTGCAACCACCCTGGGAGAAACCGCTGGCGACCTGTTGTCGATGACGCTCAATGTCGGTTACGCCGTCAGTTCAATGATTTTGATCAGCGTTTTTTTGCTGACGTTGATCACGCAGTTGCGATCGAAAACCTATAACCCGGCGCTGTATTGGATCGTTATTCTGTCCACCAGTACTGCCGGCACAACCATGTCCGATTTCATGGACCGGACATTGGGGCTGGGGTATGCCTCCGGCTCGATGATCCTGATCGCCATATTGATAGCGATCTTTGCCGCCTGGCGTTTGAGCGGCGACTCGTTGAACGTCAACAAGATCCGGACATTTCGGGGCGAGATGTTCTATTGGATGGCCATCCTGTTCTCCAACACCCTGGGCACGGCGCTGGGTGATTTTCTGGCAGACGACTCAGGGTTGGGCTTTGCCGGGGGAGCTTTGTTGATTGGTTCGACCATCGCGTTGGTGGTGTTGCTCAAGTTCTACACAAAGCTCTCGTCCGTCCTGCTGTTCTGGGTCGCGTTTGTATTGACTCGTCCTTTTGGTGCAACGGTGGGGGACTTCCTCACCAAATCTCACGAAAAGGGTGGCCTGGATTTCGGCACCGTGGGCTCATCATTGGTATTGGCAGGCATTCTGCTGGCGATGATCGTGGCGGCGTCCGTCTATAAGAACCGGGATATGCGTCAGGTCTCTGCCGAGCCTTCATAACCTCCATAAAAAATCAGGCCGGTATACGCGCGCAGAAACGCGCGCAGTAAAAAGGGGCGACCACTTCAAGTGGTCGCCCCTTTTTTTACTTCGTGTCCCGATCAAATATCGGCATTCACCCTCAGTCGGCATCAATCCGTGAGTGCTTGCGGGTGTCCTTCATGAACACGTAGACCAACAGTGAAACGGCAATGCAGGCGGTGACGTACCAGTAGTAGCCCGTCTCCATACCGATGCTTTTGAACCACAGCGCGATGTATTCAGCGGTGCCGCCGAAGACCGAAACGGTCAAGGCGTAAGGCAGGCCCACGCCCAGGGCGCGAATCTCGGTAGGAAACAGCTCGGCCTTCACCACGGCATTGATCGAGGTGTAGCCGCTGACAATAATCAGCGCCGCCATGATCAGGAAGAACGCGCCCCACCAGCTCTGGACGGTGTGCAGGGTGGTCAGGATTGGCACCGTGAACAGCGTACCCAGCACGCCGAACGCAATCAGGATCGGACGCCGACCGATTTTGTCCGACAGTGCGCCGACCAGGGGCTGGATGCACATGAACAGAAACAGGGTCGCCGCAGAAACGGTGGTGGAGTCGGAGATGCTCATGCCGACGGTGTTCACCAGATACTTCTGCATGTAGGTGGTGTAGGTGTAGAAGGCCAAGGTGCCGCCCATGGTCAGGCCGACCACCGTCATCAGTTCTTTCGGATGACGCATCAAGGTGCGCATCAGGCTTTCTTTTGGCTTCTCTTTTTTCTTGGTGAACGACTCGGTCTCTTCCATCCCGCGCCGCAGGTACAGCGCGACCACGGCACACAGCGCGCCGATCACGAATGGAATACGCCAGCCCCATGCGTACAGCTGCTCAGTGGTCAGGGTTTGCTGAAGGATGATCAGTACCGCCAGCGCGATGAGCTGACCGGAGATCAGCGTGACGTACTGGAAGCTGGAGAAGAAGCCGCGACGCTCTTTAGTGGCCATCTCGCTCAGGTACGTCGCCGAAGTGCCGTACTCGCCACCCACTGACAAGCCCTGCAGCAGGCGGGCGAATATCAGCAGAATCGGTGCGCCGACGCCGATGATCTCGTAACTCGGGGTCAAGGCAATGATCAGCGAGCCGAAGCACATCAACAGCACGGATATCATCAGTGCGGCTTTGCGTCCCTTGCGGTCGGCGTAAATGCCCATCAGCCAGCCGCCGATCGGGCGCATCAAAAAGCCCACGGCGAAGATCGCAGCGGTGTTGAGCAGTTGTGCAGTGGTGTCGCCCTGAGGGAAGAACGATTTGGCGAAGTACAGCGAGAACGCGGCGTAGACGTACCAGTCGTACCACTCGACCAGGTTGCCGACCGAGCCGCTGAAAATCGATTTCAGGCGACTGCCTGTGGTTTTTTCTTTGGTCGACGCGTCAGCCGACCCTTTAGACAGGGAGTTGGGGATGTCCATCACGGATCCTTTAAGTCATTGTTTTTAGTGGAGCACGCGCACGCGCAGCCTGGCAGTCCTATAGCAGGAGCTGTGCCAGGCCTGTGATGGCCGTTCTAGAGGGGTTTTGGTGATTTTTTAGGCGGGAATCCGCTCATTGGCGTGATTCCCATGAGCGGAAAATTGCCGATAGAGCGGCTTATTCAGCGCCCTGCAGAAACATTTCCCGTTGCAGGCCGTGGCGCTGCATTTTCTCGTTGAGGGTACGGCGTGGCAGTTGCAGTTCGTGGAGGACGGCCTTGATGTCACCTTTGTGCCGGGTCAGGGCTGCGCGCAGGCAATGGGCTTCAAATGCTTCTTGCTGTGCGGCCAGTGACTGTCCCGATCCGATGACCGCAGGCTCGATCTGGCCCAGCCCGAGGACCTGACGCTCCGCCGCGTTGGCCAGTTCGCGGACATTGCCCGGCCAGTCATGGCTGAGCAGATGGCTCAATTGCGCGCCGCTCAATACCGGCGCCTTGCGGCCCAGGCGTTCGGCGGCGGTGCGGGCGAAATGGCCGAACAGCAGTGGAATGTCTTCGCGGCGCTCGCGCAACGGCGGCAAACGCAGTTCGGCGACGTTCAGGCGGTACGCCAGGTCTTCGCGAAAACGCCCGGCCCGTGCCTCTTCCAGCAGATCCGGTTTGGTCGCGGCGATAATCCGGATGTCGACGGAGATGCTCCGGTTAGAGCCCAGCCGTTCAAGGCGCTGCTCCTGAAGGACGCGCAGCAATTTGACCTGCTGGGCCAGCGGCATGCTTTCAATTTCATCGAGAAACAACGTACCGCCGTCGGCGTACTCCAGCTTGCCAATGCGCTTGCCTTGCGCCCCCGTGAAAGCGCCGCTTTCGTGGCCGAACAATTCGGCTTCGAACAACTGCTCGGGGATCGCCGCGCAATTGAGCGCGACAAAGGGTTTGCCCGCCCGAGGGCCGAAGTCATGCAGGCAGCGCGCGACCAGTTCCTTGCCGCTGCCGGTTTCGCCGCGAATGACCACGTTGACGGGCAGTTGCGACAGCTCCAGCACTTGCCGGCGCAGGGTGTGCAGACTGGGCGCAATGCCCAGCAGGGTTTCGTCCAGTTTGGCCTTGGCATCGGCCTGTTCATGCAGGCGTCGGTTTTCCAGGACCAACTGCCGCTTCTCCAGCGCCCGACGCAGGCTACTCATCAGCGTTTCCGGGCTGAAGGGTTTCTCCAGAAAGTCATAGGCGCCGTCGCGCATGGCATCCACCGCCATGGGCACATCGCCATGGCCGGTCAGCAGGATCACCGGCAAGTCCGGGTCGAAGCGTTGCAGGCGGGCCAGAAACTCCAGGCCGCTCATCCCTGGCATGCGTACATCGCTGAGGATCACGCCGGGGAAATGATCGGGGAGGGCGGCCAGGCAATCTTCAGCTCGGCTGTGCACCTGCACATTGAACCCGGACAGCGACAGCCATTGTTGTACCGCATCGCGGATGCTGGCTTCGTCATCGACCACAATTACAGAATTCAGCATGCAGATCAGGCCTCCGGGTCAGTGGGTAGAGTCAGTGTGAATCGCGCGCCGTCGTCATGATTGTCCACGCACAGCGTGCCGCCGGACTCATGGACGATGGCATAAGACACCGCCAGGCCCAGCCCCAACCCATCGCCCACTGGTTTGGTAGTGAAAAACGGATCGAAGACATTGGCCAGATGATCCTGGGCAATACCCCCTCCGCTGTCGGCCACGGTCAGGCGCCACTGCCTGGGCTTAGTGGAATCGTGTGGCGGCTGCTCAGCCTCAATCCGCACCTCCAGACGTTTGAGCGGTTTATCGCGCATGGCATCCAGCGCATTGCGCAGCAGGTTGATCAGCACCTGCTCCAGGCGAATCGCATCACCGCGCACGTACGCGGGCCGGGTCAGGTGCAAGACGCAACTGACGCGCTCATCGCGCAGCCGGGGTTCGAGCAACAGCAACGCCTGATCGACCACCGCCGCCAGATCCAGCTGTTCACGCAAGCCACTGGGGCTTTTGCGGGCAAAGGTTTTCAAATGCCCGGTCAGCGCCGCCATCCGCGTCAGTTGTTGATCCAGCGGGGTCAGGGCCTGATAGGCGTCGTCGATGCGACCGTGATCGAGCAGCAGACGCAGGCTGGCCAGTTGCATGCGTTGTGCGGTGAGCGGCTGATTGATCTCGTGGGCCAGCGCTGCGGACATCTGCCCCAACGCCGCGAGCTTGGCTGACTGCACCAGCCCGTCCTGAGCGGTGCGCAGGTCGCGGGTGCGTTCTTCGACCAGTTGCTCCAGCTCTTCACGGTTGCGCTGATGCAAGCGCGCCAAACGCCAGCGCTGATAAAGAAACAGGCTCAGAAACACCAGCGTCAACCAGGTGCCCGCCGCTGCCAGAGCTGCGTTGCGCATGTCTTCGGCCGCCACCTGCGGCTTGCGCAAAAGATGCAAGGTCCAGCCTTCGGCGGTGAGTGGCAAAGATTCCCACAGATAATCCACCGCACCGTCGGGGCCTTCGATCCGGGCGAGTTGGCCGCTGTCGTCGAACGTGTGGATCACTTGGCGATGCAGGGCCGACAGCGGTTGTTTGTCGTATTGGCGGGTGGCGGCCAGTTCCGCGCGGTCACTGGCGGAAATCGGCTGCAACTCGTGATAACGCCAGCCGGGCTGATTGGCGATGAACACAATGCCCTTGGCGTCGCTGACCAGCAGCAGGTCGCTGCCTTGGCTCCATTCGTGTTCCAGCTCGGGGAACTCCAGTTTTACCACCATGGCCCCGAGAAATTCGCCCGCGTCGCTGGTGACGGCGTTCGATAAAAAATAACCGGGAATACCGCTGGTCACGCCAACCGCATAAAAGCGGCCCACGCCTTGGGCTCTGGTCTGCAAAAAGTAAGGGCGGAACGCGTAGTTATGGCCAACATAGCTGCTCGGCAACCGCCAGTTACTGGCGCCGACCGCTAAACCGTTGCGGTCGAGCAGCTCCAGGGTGGATGACTGCGCCGCGCTGTTGATCTGCTCCAGCTTGCGGTTCAACGTGTCCTGAGTCGTTGCGCTGACCGGTCCGCTTAAGGCCGAACGCAGTTCAGGGTCCAGCGCCAGCACAGCGGGCAGGGCGCGATAGCGTTCGATCAGGGTGTGCAGCGTATTGCCATACAACGCCAGTTGCCCATGGGCTCGCTCGGCATCGTCGGCCAGGGCGTGACGTTCGGTCTGCCGCATCGCCAGTCCGGCAGCCAACACCGCGCCCGCCAGGATCAGCAGCACATAAAGAGGCAGGCGAAAGGTACGGGAGGTGAAAGGCATGGTGGCGGAGACGGAAGTGAGTCGGCAGGCACCTTAGCATGCGGCAGGACCGAGAACGCTGGGCGAAAGTCGAGATTTTATGTCGCCTGATGTTCAGACTTCACGAATCGAGTGAGCGAATTTATTGGCGAAGGACGCAGCGCGGTCCTGGGGCTGGACCGCGCCTGATGCAGGACCGCTTATAACAACTCAAAGCTCTCTGTTTTCACGTCTTCAGAGTCGAGACCAATCATCACGTTGAACTCGCCCGGCTCAGCCGCGTATTTCAGCGCAGGGTTGTAGAACTTCAGGTCGTCTTCAGTGATGACGAAGTTGATGACTTTCTCTTCTTTCGGCTGGAGCATGACTTTCTGAAAGTTCTTCAGCTCTTTGACCGGGCGACTGATGGAGGCAGCAACATCGTGCAGATAAAGCTGCACCACCGTTTCGCCAGCAACCTTGCCGGTGTTTTTTACCGCGATGCTGGCGGTCAACTGGCTGCCGCGCTTCATGTGTTTATTGGACAGCGTGACGTCCGACAGGCTGAACTGGGTGTAGCTCAAGCCATAACCGAATGGAAAGAGCGGGCCAGTGACGTCTTCTTCGAAGTAGTTTGACGTGTAGTTAGGCGGCGAACCGAGCGTGAAAGGACGGCCGGTGCGGAGGTGGTTGTAGTAAACCGGAATCTGCCCCACCGAACGAGGGAAGGACATCGGCAATTTGCCTGACGGGTTGTAGTCACCAAAGAGCACGTCAGCCACTGCGTTACCGCCTTCGGTGCCGGTGAACCAGGTTTCCAGCATCGCGTCAGCCTGTTTCTGCTCCTCGACCAAGGTCAACGGACGGCCGTTCATCAGCACCAGTACCAGGGGTTTGCCGGTGGCTTTGAGTGCCTTGATCAGGTCGCGCTGTCTGCCGGGGATATTAAGGTCAGTGCGGCTCGCCGATTCGTGGGACATGCCCCGCGACTCGCCAACCACCGCCACCACCACATCAGTCTGCTGGGCGACCTTGACCGCCTCGGCAATCATTTCTTCGGCCGGGCGCGGGTCGATCTCGACTTCGGTGACCATGAAGTTCAGGTAGTTGATGACTTTCGGGTTGTCAGAGACATTGGCGCCGCGGGCATAGACCAGCTTGGCCTTGTCGCCGACTGCGTTGGCCAGGCCGTCAAAAATAGTGACCGATTGTTTCGGCACGCCTGCAGCGGACCAACTGCCCAGCATGTCCATCTGGCTTGTCGCCAGAGAGCCGATCACCGCGATGGTGCCTTGCTTCTTCAGCGGCAACGTCTGGTTATCGTTTTTCAGCAACACCATGGTCTTGCGTGCCACCTCACGCGCTTCTTTGCGGTGCAGGCGGCTTTCGGCGTTGGTGTCGACCGGGTCATGAGCGGCATTACCGATACGACGGTACGGGTCGGCGAACAGGCCCATGTCGTACTTGGCGCCCAACACTTCGCGAACGGCGTTATCAATATCCTTCTGGGAAATCTCGCCGTCCTTGAGCAGGCCAGGCAAGTGTTTGCCATAGGCCGAGTCATTCATGCTCAGGTCAATGCCGTTCTTGATCGCCAGTTTGGCGGCTTCACGTTCGTCGCTGGCCACACCGTGGCGGATCAGTTCCTTGATGGCGCCGTGGTCGCTGACGGTCACGCCCTTGAAGCCCCACTCCTTGCGCAACAGGTCCTGCATCAACCAGGTATTGGACGTGGCCGGTACGCCGTTGACCGAGTTGAGGGCGACCATTACCCCGCCAGCACCGGCATCGATGGCGGCGCGGTAAGGCGGCAGATAGTCCTGGTACATGCGTACCGGACTCATGTCGACGGTGTTGTAGTCACGACCGCCTTCGACAGCGCCATACAGCGCAAAGTGTTTGACGCTGGGCATCAGGCTGTCAGCGCCGCCGGGATGCTCGCCGCGATAAGCGTTGACCATCACCTTGGCAATGCGCGACACCAGATAGGTGTCCTCGCCAAACCCTTCCGAGCTGCGGCCCCAACGGGGATCGCGGGAGATATCAACCATCGGTGCGAAGGTCATGTCCAGGCCATCGGCGCTGGCTTCGATGGCCGACATGCGACCACTCAAGGCTATCGCGTCCATGTCCCAGCTGGCCGCAAGACCCAAGCTGATCGGAAAGGTCGTACGGTGGCCGTGGACCACGTCGTAGGCGAAAAACATGGGAATCTTCAGTCGACTCTTCGCAACAGCCGCTTCCTGCAAAGGACGGTTTTCGGAACGAGTGATCGAGTTGAACGTGCCGCCGATTCTGCCAGCGGCAATTTCCTTGAGAATATTCGGCTGCGGCATTTCAGGGCCGATACTGATGAGGCGCAACTGCCCGATTTTTTCATCGAGGGTCATTTGTTTCATCAGGTCGGAAATGAAGAGGTTTTTAGTCTGCAAGGTGGTGTCATTGGTCTCGGCCATTACCGAGTGACTGGCCAGGCCGACGACAAGGCCCAGCAAACACAGCTTATTCATGAATATTTTCTCAAGGCGTTCTTCAGCAACTTACGTTAAGTACTGGTCAGCCAAATGTTGGGTATTGAGCCTGTTGCGCTTATTGTCGATCAGGGCGAAGGGGCCGCCACTGAACTCTTTGTCGCGCAGAGCATCTTTAGCGCAGCGAGTTTTAGCGTATTGCGCGTTAGCAATCCAGTCCTGGCCGCGGATTATGCAGCGGATCGTCTGGTTTGGCTAAAGTCAGTCTGTCGGGTCAGAATGAAAAAGCATTTCAAACAGGGAGAAAAAAACATGCAAACACAACGGGGCTTTCGTTTCAGTTGGTCCATGACGGCGCTGATGCTGCTGAGCACGTTATTGGCCGGTTGTGGCATCAACAACATTCCGACCTATGACGAACAGGTGAAGGCTGCCTGGGCGCAGGTGCAGAACCAGTATCAGCGTCGGGCCGACCTGATCCCCAACCTGGTCGAGACTGTGCGCGGCTACGCCAAACAGGAACAGACCACCCTGACTGCTGTCATTGAAGCACGGGCCAAGGCCACGTCGATTCAGGTTGACGCCAGCACTTTGAACGATCCGGAAAAGCTCAAGCAATTCCAGCAAGCCCAGAGTCAGCTCACTGGCGCGCTGAGTCGCCTGATGGTGGTCTCCGAACGTTACCCGGATCTGAAATCCAACCAGAACTTCCTTGCCCTGCAATCGCAGCTCGAGGGTACGGAAAACCGCATTGCCGTGGCACGTAAGGATTTCATCGCCTCGGTCGAGCGCTACAACACCGAAATTCGTACCTTTCCCGGTCGCCTATGGCACACCGTGATGTACAGCGATCTGCCGATCCGGCCAAACTTTGAAGCCACGTCGCCGGATTCCGAGAAAGCCCCGGAAGTGAAATTCTGATGCGCGCCCTGCGGCTTGTGATGGTGGGCTTACTGTTGGCTGGCGCCACGGTAGCGCTGGCCGCGCTTGTATTTCCAACCATGACCGGACGCGTGGTCGACACCGCGCAACTGATCGATGCGCAAACCGCAGCGCAACTGTCGCAGATGCTTGAGGCTCATGAGCAGGCGACCGGCGAGCAGGTTGTGGTGGTCACGCTGCCCAACCTGCAAGGCACCAGCATTGAGGATTACGGTTATCAACTGGGCCGTTTCTGGGGTGTCGGGCAAAAGGGCAAAGACAACGGCGCGTTGCTGATTGTCGCTCGCGATGATCATAAAGTGCGGATTGAGGTGGGCTACGGTCTTGAAGAGCGCCTGACCGATGCTCAGTCTTCCGTGATCATCAACCAGATACTCACCCCGGCGTTCAAGGCCGGTAATTTCGCCGGCGGCATCAGCCAGGCCGTGCAGGCCATGATTCAGGTGCTCGGGGGCAATCCGCTGGCTGAGCCCGCCGCCGATAATGGCTCCGGTGACGCTGTGCAGAACATGGTGTACCTGGCGCTGTTCTTGATCTTTATCTTTATGAACATGCTCTGGGGCAGAGGACGAGGCGGTGGCGGTGGCTTCATCGGCGGCATGGGCGGTTTTGGCTCTGGAGGCTCACGCTCCGGTGGCGGCGGCTTCAGTGGCGGCGGTGGCAGCTTCGGCGGCGGCGGCGCGTCCGGCAGTTGGTAAACGATGGATCAATGGGTAATGCAAACATGGCTTTACTGAATAAACACGAGCAACTTCAGGTCGCCGAGGCCATCGCCCGGGTCGAACGGCGAACCGATGCCGAACTGGTCACGGTGTTGACCGCGCGGTCGGATGATTATGCGTACGTGCCCCTGGTCTGGGCCGGGCTGGTGGCGCTGTTGCTGCCGGGGTTGATCAACTATTACCCAGGCTGGCTGGGCGCCAATGGATTGTTGCTGAGCCAGATCGGGACCTTTATCGTTGCCGCGCTGATCATGCGTATTCCGGCGGTGACAACCCGCTTGATCCCAAAATCCGTACGCCATTGGCGCGCTGGCAACCTGGCTCGCCGCCAATTCCTCGAACAAAATCTGCACCGCACTCTCGGCGGCACCGGCGTCCTGATCTTTGTCTCGGAAGCTGAGCGTTACGTAGAAATTCTCGTAGACCGAGGCATCAGCAGTCGTGTGGACGACACTGTCTGGAAAGCGCTGATCGAGGTGTTCACTCAACAGGTCAGCGACGGTAAGACCTTGCAAGGGTTCCTGGGTTGCATCGAAGCCTGCGGCGAATTGCTGGCGACCCATGTGCCCGTGACGCAAACGCGCAATGAGTTGCCGAATCGGTTGGTGGTGTTGGGGTGACGGCGCATTTCAGTGGTCTGAGCTGACGCCGCCAATCGCCAACCCGTAATTAAATTAACCCTAACCCCTCAACCCACCTAAAATGGCCGCCTCGTTATTTTTAGCCCGTCCGAGGCGCTTTCCAATGTCAGCCACTGCAACGCCCACCCAGTCTGTGCCGGATCATCGTGCGCAGTTTTTGAGTCTGCTGGACACCAGTCTGTCGCAGAACTCCTTTATCAAGCTGGTGCTGGCCAAGTACGTCGGCGCTGAGGTGGAGTTGCAGCGCATCATTATCAAGCTGACGACGATCAAGGAACTGCCGCACCTGTCGTTCGTGTATCGCTATAAAACCCGCGACATCACCAAGAATTTCCCGCTGGCCGAAGGCGTTGAGGTGATCGCGGGTTTATTGCCCGAATCGTTCAAGAACGCTCACTTGTTATCGCTGACTGACGAAGTGCAGCTGGAGTACAGCAAAAAAGGTAAGAGCACACTGTTTACCAGCAAGGCCCAGCAGCAACGTGAAGCGCCCTCGGTCGAACATGATCGTGAGAAAAAGCGCTTTCTGGAACTGAATCGACCGTTCTTGACCGACCTGGGCGTGACCAATAAGCAGCACGAACTGATCCCGTCCATGTCGCGTAAATGGAAGCAGATCAACAAGTTCATCGAGGTGTTTTCCCACGCCTTGAGCACCTCGCCGCTGGCGCTGGATCAGCCGATCAAGGTCGCGGACTTTGGCTCGGGCAAGGGCTACCTGACCTTCGCTATTCACGATTACTTGCGCAACACCTTGCACGCGGAAGGCCACGTGACCGGGGTCGAGTTACGTGAGGACATGGTCACGCTGTGCAACAACGCCGCTGCGCGTCTGGAGCACCCGGGCCTGGTGTTCCAGCATGGCGATGTGCGCACTGTGGCGCCGAGTGCCATTGATGTGATGATTGCCTTGCACGCCTGCGACATCGCCACCGATTACGCGATCCACATGGGTATTCGTTCCGGGGCGTCGATCATTATGTGTTCGCCGTGCTGCCATAAACAGATCCGCTTGCAGATTCAAAGCCCGACGCTGCTGCGGCCGATGCTGCAATACGGTTTGCACATGGGCCAGCAGGCAGAAATGGTCACCGACAGCTTGCGTGCCCTGTTCCTTGAAGCCTGCGGTTACGAGACCAAGGTGTTCGAGTTCATCTCGCTGGAGCACACCAACAAGAACAAGATGATTCTGGCGGTCAAACGCGCCGAGCCGCTCAAGCAGCCGGAGTTGTTGGTCAAAATCCAGGAATTGAAAGCGTTCTACGGTATTCAGGAGCACTGCCTGGAAACCTTGCTCCAGGCAGACGGCTACATCAGCTGATTAGACTCGGGTGGTGATCGGCTTGGGCGCAATGACTGTGGTCTTGCGTCCCAGCATCACAGTCGCGATCACGCCCGCGGCGAACACCCAGGTAATCGGCTCGATGCGCTCACCGAAAAACAGCGCTGAAAAGGCGATGGTGAAGAAAATCTGCAGCAGTTGTACCTGACTGACTCGCGAGATGCCGCCCATGGCCAGGCCGGCATACCAGGCGAAGAAACCAATGAACTGCGAGAAAATCGACACATAACCAAATGCCCACCACGTGCCTGTGGAGATCGGTCCTTGATGCTGCATTGCCAGATAAATCACTGGGCCGAGTAGCAGCGGGCTGGACAGGACCAAGGCCCAACAGATCACCTGCCAGCCCCCCATCTCTTTGGCCAGACGGCCGCCTTCGGCATAACCCAGGCCCCCGATGGCCACGGCCGCCAGCATCCACAGGTCTCCCGCCTGAATATTCCCGGCGCCGCTGATCAAGGCATAGCCGAGCACCAGCGCACTGCCCAACGCCGCGCAGGCCCAGAAAGCTTTCGATGGGCGCTCATGCGAGAGCCACGCCGCATAGATCGCCACGCACAAGGGTTGCAGGCCATTGACCAGCGCGCCGTGGGACGCAGGCAGGGTTTTCATCGCCCAGGCGGACAGCACCGGAAAGCCTATGATCACCCCCAGCGCTACCAGACTCAGGCCTTTGACCTGCGCCCAGGTCGGCCATTTTTCGCGCTGCCACAGCAACAGCGCCGCAGCCGGAATCGCCGCCAGTAATGCGCGGCCCAAGCCATTGAGGAGTGGGTGGATTTCCTGGACCACGATGCGGGTCATGGGCAGCGTCAGACTGAAGATAATCACTCCGATCAGGCCCAAGGCCATACCGGTGTTTTCGCGAGAGGACATGATCGAAACGTGGCCTTGTTGTTATGGGATACAAGAGCATCTCATCTAGCCACAAACCGACCCGCGCGCGCCCTCACAGCTACCGAGAGATTTATCCGTACAGTTCGGGTGCTGCTTCAGGCGTGAATCGCTTTCAGGGTTTTGCGCCCGCAGGCTTCGGTGCGCTCGCAGCCGTATTCAGACGTTCGACCGGCACCGACAATTCAGGGCTGCCCAGCGGGTGGGTCTTGGCATCGAAGAACTTCAACGCCACATCCTGCCCGGCGAAGACGCTGCTGTAGTGCCGCTTCTGGTGCTGGATAAAGGCAGCGCTACGCGGGTAAATGGAGAGGGCGATGGTCTTGACCCCGGCGTGCCTGATCGCGTCGACGATGTGTTTGTCCTGGGTGCCAAGGGCGTGGCCGAAGATGCACAGGGCATCGTCATGAGTCGCGAGTTGCGAGTAGCAGAAAGAGAGGTAATCCGAGTGGCGGATCATCTTCAGCTTGTTCGCGCTGTTGTCTTCGCTGATGAAAATCGGCACGTCGTCCAGGGCATTGATGGCGAAGCTGCCCAGCAGGGTGCTTTCCGATGACAGCAGCTTGCGAACGCTGCCGTCGAGGTTTTTTACCAAGTGCAAGCCGCCGTGCAGATACAGCATGCGCGTGGCGTGGGTCGGCGTATTGCCGAGGTCGAAAGTGGCGTCATCGTTGAACAGGTCGTTGAAGGCCTGCGGCGACTGCATCACGGCCCAATAGCAGAGCAAATCGTAGTTGGTCGAATAAACAGTACGGTACTGGCTGAGCTCTTGATTGATACGGGCCAGGGTGCCTTCTTCTACCAGACGCCATGGAATGTGGACTGAACGCACGGCGTGGATCAGCGCTTCTTTAATCGCGAAGTAACGATTACGTGGCGATGAAGAACTGATGGTCAGTGCGGCATTGACCCTCATGGCGGTTTTCAGCGCACTCAGGATCGGTTCGAAATTGCTGGTGTTCATGGCCTTGAACACGGCGAGTTCGGTATGGCTTAACGGTTTGTTGCGGGTGGTCTCGGCTTTTTCGAAGAGCGAGTCGTAAGAAAAGTTCTTCCACACCGCCATGCTCGCGCCGTTGCCGACCAGCAAACCGGAAAATGGGGTGGTCGCCCGCAGCTCATTCCAGTCTGCAAGCTCAGCGTCAAAATCCGTGAAGTCCATAGTCTCTGTTCGTCGTCTCAGGTCGGGAAAGGCAGCGCCGGGACTTTATCACGCCTGTCGGCTGATCCCGATGTTGATGCCGGTATTGAGCCAGATCAATGCGAAATGTTTGCAATCAGAAGATGCTGCACGCATTCGCCAAACCGGATCGACTGGCTTGGCTTGGTTACAGGAGACTTGCCATGAGCAGCACTTTCTTCATCCCCGCGGTGAACATCATGGGCATCGGCTGCATGGCCGAAGCGATGACCGCCATCCGCAACTTCGGATTTCGCAAAGCGTTGATCGTAACCGACGTCGGGCTGGCCAAGGCCGGTGTCGCGGCGAAAATCGTCGCGTTGTTGGCCGAACAGGACATTGATGCCTTGGTGTTCGATGGCGCGCAACCCAACCCTACCGTGGGTAATGTCGAGAAGGGCCTGGCGCTGCTCAAGAACAGCGGCTGCGATTTCGTGATCTCCCTCGGCGGCGGCTCGCCCCACGATTGCGCAAAAGGTATCGCACTGTGCGCAACCAACGGCGGGCACATCAGTGACTACGAAGGTGTCGATCAGTCGGCCAAGCCGCAACTGCCTGTGGTTGCGATCAACACCACGG
This sequence comes from Pseudomonas sp. UMAB-08, assembly GCF_900095225.1. GTDB lineage: Bacteria > Pseudomonadota > Gammaproteobacteria > Pseudomonadales > Pseudomonadaceae > Aquipseudomonas. The sequence goes on along the minus strand of NZ_LT607419.1, from coordinate 111,718 downwards.
CAGGCACCGCCAGCGAGATGACGCGGTTTTGCATCATCACTGACGAAGTCCGCCACATCAAAATGGCCATCGTCGACCGCAACGTCACCCCCGTGCTCTCCGTCAACGATCCCGGATTGATGGTCGCGATGCCTAAAGGGCTCACGGCGGCCACGGGTATGGACGCACTGACCCACGCCATTGAAGCCTATGTCTCAACGGCCGCTACCCCCATCACCGATGCCTGCGCCCTGAAAGCCATGGCGCTGATCGCCGATAACCTGCGCCAGGCCGTGGCCAATGGCAGCGACATGGTCGCGCGGGAAAACATGGCGTATGCGCAGTTTCTCGCGGGCATGGCGTTCAACAACGCCTCCTTGGGTTACGTGCACGCGATGGCTCACCAATTGGGCGGCTTCTATAACTTACCCCACGGCGTGTGCAATGCAATTTTGCTGCCCCATGTCGAAAGCTTCAACGCCAGCGTCTGCCCGTCACGGCTGACCGACATTGCCCACGCCATGGGCGAAGACACGCGCGGCCTCTCCCCTGAAGACGGCAGCCGGGCGGCCATCGCCGCAATTCGCAACCTGTCTCATGCCGTCGACATCCCTGCGGGCCTCAGAGAACTGGGCGTCAAGGAGGAAGACATTCCGACCCTGGCTGCCAACGCCTTGAAAGACGCCTGCGGCCTGACCAACCCGCGCCCGGCTGAGCAGCACCAGATCGAAGCGATTTTCCGCAGCGCACTTTAATACGTCCCAGAGGTTAACCATGAGCATTACCTCGAGCGTCATTTGTGACGCTTCCGACCTGCTTAAAGGCTTTGTCGGCTACCACCACAAAGCGGACCGGTACATTGTCCGCTTCAGCGAAGACGCCTTCGGCATGGACGTCCCCGACCACACCATCACCCCCACTCACGAGTTTGTCTGGAAAGCCGGCGACAATCAGGTCATGACACTCAAGCGCGATCTGTTGGCATTGTTGCTGGAACAGAATATCGATGATCGGCTGAACATCACCGAGCCATTGCGGATTTATGTGAGGCGCGTGGATTTGCCGGAGATCACGGCGGTGCGGAGGTTGAAGGGAGGGGCGTGAAGAGGTAGGAGCGTCAGGACAGACCCGTGTTTCCAGAACAGGAAACCGGTGTCTGTCCTTGATGGCACTGCAATAACGTCGGCTCAAATAGCAAAGTTGAACGCCACGGAAATCCTCGGCCTATTACCTTCGTAGCGACGCACAGCGTGCATTAGCCAAGAGGGGAACATCAGCAGCGTACCGCTTGAGGGCGTGACCGTGCTCGCGTAACCCGCCGCCAGACACCCCGCAATGCGCATGCGCAAGGCCGGATTGAGCAGCGCCGGTGTGATCCCGCGCGGGTCGATGAATTCCAGTTCACCGCCGAGCTCAGGATTGTGCTCGCGACCGCCATCGTCTACCCAATACACGCCGGACCAGAATGCCCCCGGGTGCGCATGTAATGAGTTGGAGTGGCCCTTGCGGTTGATATTTGCCCATGCGCTGTAGCGCCACTGCAAATGAGCTTCTATGAGACCGTGCTCCGGCGAGCTGATGGCTGACAGCTGATTGGCCAGCCCCTGTGCGAAGGCGACCAGTTTTGCGCCCGGCTCACCCGCCCACGTGGCGAAGTCGTCCTGAGATTGCCAGCCGCCATCGTTACTGTGCAATGTGCCAAGGTCGTGCTCTGAACGCTCCAGGATGATCGACCGCAGTTGTTCGTTCAGAAGCTCATGTTCCGGGTGGATCACACTGGCGATAGGCGTGGCGAATAGGCGAGTGATCTTGATCAGGTCAGCATCGACCAGATCAGAGCATGCGCGACTGTTGGCAGGCATGATGCGGATATCCGGGTTGAAGTGGATATTTTATACACGCCGCAGCGCTGCTATCTCCAGTCTCATCGGGTAACGGCTCTGGTACGTATTGGGTACATGGGGCTAACCGGTCCCGATCATCTGTGATCCATGCGGGCCCGACCCAAAAAGGGCACGATCTCTGCTACGTGGCAGCGCTGGAAAAAAAAGGTGTGGATGTTCGAAAGGTGTGACTAAACGGGTATCAGGACTTTTGCGACGTTAAGTTTTTTTCGATCTCAAGTTACGAGACCCAAGGCCGTTACAAATATATAACTACAAGAATATGGCGGGTAACACCGTATGCGGCTCTCGCCATCCTCCCGGCCGGTCCACTATGAGAACACCTATGTTCGATAACTTTTCTATCCGCCTGAAGATTGTATTGCTCTCAGGACTTTGCCTGCTGGGCGTGGTTGGATTGATCGTCGGGATGAACCTTTACCAGACTAACCAGAATGACCAACTGGTCGGCGCCTCAAGCAAGAAAATGCTCACCGACAGTGTGCAGAACCTGTTGCAGGCAAAGGCGACGGAAAAAGCGTTGCTGGTACAAAAGACATTCGGTGAAAGCCTGCTGATCGTCAATGCAATGGCCGACCAGGTCATCGACATGCGCACCATGGCCAACCACCGCTCACTGGACGCCGCCGCGCTGCGCGAAGAACTCAACCACAGCCTGGGCACCGTCTTCGAACGCAACACCGGCGTGCTGGGTGTCTGGCTATCCTTCGAACCCAACGCACTGGATGGTCGAGACGCTGAGTTTGCCAATGACGCCAAGCACGGCGCCAATGAAGTGGGACGGTTTTCCTCTTACTGGAGCCGTGCAGATGGCACTGGCTTGAACACCGTCATTCTCGAAAGCGACATGAACAAGACTGAACTCAACCTCAGCGGCACGCCCTACAACACCTGGTACACCTGCCCGCTCCGTAGTGGCAAGACCTGCCTGCTTGAGCCTTACGCTGACACGGTCGGCGGCAAACTGGTGTTGATGACAACCATCGCCGTGCCCGTTCGTGTCGATGGCAATGTCATCGGTGTAGTAGGTGTGGACCTGGCCCTGAGTTCGCTACAGGCAGAAGCGGTCAGCTCCCAGAAAGAACTGTTCGACGGCGCCGGGCACATGCTGATTGTCTCCAGCAGCGGCTTGTTGACAGCCAACAGCGTTGACGCCGGCACATTGGGCAAGGGCATCGAGCAGGTCTTGGGCGGCGACGGTAAGGAAATCCTCCAGGCGATCAGTACCAACAAGGTCAGCGTGGTCAAACAGGGTGACGTGATCCGGGCGATTCTTCCGGTGACACCGATCGCTGATGCCAAGCCTTGGGGTGTGGTTATCGACTTGCCAGAACAGGTGCTCCTGGCCGACGCGGTCAAATTGCAGGCCGTGCTCGATGCCGCGCAAACCAGTGGCACAGTCAAGGCCCTGCTGGTCGCAGCCCTCGCAGGTCTACTTGGCCTGCTGCTGATCTGGCTGACGGCCTCGGGCGTGACCCGGCCGATCAACAGTGTGGCAAGCATGCTCAAGGCCATCGCCAGCGGTGACGGCGACCTGACCCAACGCCTGAAATACGCCAAGCGCGATGAACTCGGCGAACTGGTCATCTGGTTCAACCGTTTCCTCGACAAACTGCAACCGACCATCGCCCAGATCAAGCAAAGCGTCACCGAAGCCCGTGCAACCGCCGATCAGTCTTCAGGCATCGCCCGCCGTACCAGTGATGGCATGCAGGTGCAGTTTCGCGAAATCGATCAGGTGGCAACCGCTTCCAACGAGATGAGCGCCACCGCCCAGGACGTTGCCAGCAATGCCTCAAGTGCGGCCAATGCTGCTCGTGGTGCCGACCAGTCGGTCAAGGACGGTTTGACGATCATCGAGCGCAGCACCCGCGATATCACCTTGCTGGCCGAAGAAGTCAGCAATGCCGTGACCGAAGTCGAAGCGTTGGCGGTCAATAGTGAGCAGGTGGGCTCGGTGCTGGAAGTGATCCGCAGCATTGCCGGGCAAACCAACCTGTTGGCCCTCAATGCCGCCATCGAGGCTGCGCGCGCCGGCGAAAGCGGGCGCGGTTTTGCGGTGGTCGCCGACGAGGTACGCAATCTCGCCAAGCGTACCCAGGATTCCGTGGAAGAGATTCGCCACGTGATCGAACGCATCCAAAGCGGCACCCGCGGTGTCGTGCAGACCATGCATTCAAGCCACACCAAGGCCCAGGAGAACGCTGAACACATTCATCAAGCGGTTCAGGCACTGGGCAAAATCAGTGACGCCGTCACTGTGATCAGCGACATGAACCTGCAGATCGCCAGCGCCGCCGAACAGCAAAGCGCCGTCGCCGAAGAGGTCAACCGCAACGTCTCGGCCATTCGCACCGTCACCGAGACCCTTGCCGGTCAGGCCACCGAGTCGGCGCAGGTCAGCCACCAACTCAACGCCTTGGCGACTCACCAGATGAAATTGATGGATCAATTTCGCGTTTGAAGGTCCTGTGCGGTGAGTCAAATGCCTATAGGCGATTTGACTCACCGCAGCGGCTTGCGCGTTAAGCCGTTATTTCCCCATCGCCGTCCGCTACACGAAAATAGACAGGCACAAAAAAACCGGCTACGAGGGCCGGTTTTTTGGTTTTCACTGCTCTCCGGTATACGCGGGAACATGTGAAGTCAGGAAAGTGGAGCGGGTGGCGGGAATCGAACCCGCGTGATCAGCTTGGGAAGCTGGAGTAATACCATTATACGACACCCGCTTTGAGCGGCTGACTTTGTACCAGATGTCGGCGCTGAACTGAAGCGCTATTTTTTCCAGGTGGGTTTTTCTGGCGTTTTTTTCAGGTAAACCTGCTATGTGACGTGACAGATTGCGTCGTCACGCGAAACACGCATTCCCTGTAGGCGCTGCCGAATACTGCGTTCGATAGCGACCTACAGGGGCGAGTGATTTCAGTTCACAGTGCAAATGCATGGTGGCTCTGTACCTGGGTGTAGCGTGGTCGTTTTGCAACGGGGGCGGGCTTGAGGAAACTCAACAAGGCCTCTTGCGAGTCGCGGCAGGCGGCTTTGTGTTCCATGTCCAGAAAGTGCCCGGTGGCCCGAAGGGTGCAGAACTCGCTATGGCGCACGTGGTCGCCGAAGAGCTGGGCGTCGTCTGCTGCGGTGTATTCGTCCCACTCGCCGTTGAGGAACAATACGGGCACGTCGATGCTTTTCGCGGCGTCGAGGTAGCACAGTTGGTCGATGGTCAGTACTTGGCTGATATGAAAGTGCATTTGCACGTATTCATGGATATCCAGGCTGCTGACATGCCGGTAGTTGAAGCGCTTGAACAACGACGGCAAGTGTTTACCGATGGTGTTGTTCACCAGATGGCCGACCTCGTGGCGATCAAACGCACCGAGGTGCCTGACGCCGCGTTCGAGGTAGTCGCGCATGTGTTCGTTGACCACCGGGGAGAACGAGCTGATGACGGCTTTTTCAATGCGTCGTGGTTTCTGCGCGAGGGCGATCAAGGCTGCCGCGCCGCCCCAGGAAAAGGACAGCACATGCTCGGCGGCGAAGTGGTCGATCAGCTCAAGCAGGATCTGACCTTCGAGCTCTTTGGTCAGCGGCTGCCGATGCAGGTTGTGGGCTTTGGATTTGCCCGCGTAGGGTTGGTCATACAGCACCACGTTGAATTGCGGGTGCAGGTTGCGAACGGTCTGAGCAAAGGACGCAGTAGTGGCCATCGAGCCGTTGACCAAAATAATGGTCTTTTCTGCGGCATCTGCGCGGTAGAACTCCGTGTAAACCCGGAACTGACCTTGTATATCAAGCACAGCGATTTCTGGCCTCATAACATAGACTCCTGGCGAAAACAGGTATGCGCGCAAAAGAGGTTGCACGAGTTTCGTGACAGGTAGGCATGCGCCTTGAAAGGGGGGCCCATGTCGATCCGAAACGATCTGTTCGACAGGTATTGTTATTGGCGGGCGGTTTGTCGGCACGGAACCTGAGGTTCTCGAGACGGCAAAAAGTTTCTTAGAATGAGTTAGTGACCAATCAGTCACATGGAGACTGACGATTGGATTCAAGCAGGCTCGGGGACAACCCGCAAGTGCCGTTGGTAAATTGTTCGACAACTTCTGCTGAGTGGTCGGTTTGATCAGACCGCGAGGATTTCTTCGGTGCTCAAGGCGCGGTATTGCCCAGGCGCCAAACCGGCGTCCAGTTGCAGGGGGCCCATGCGCTCGCGATGCAGGCGCAGGACTTTATTGTTGAAGTGGCCGAACATGCGTTTGACCTGATGGTAGCGGCCCTCGACGATGCTCAGCCGCGCGCAGTGAGGCCCCAGCACGGTCAGTTCGGCGGGCTGAGTGGTGAGGTCTTCAAACGCGAAATAAAACCCTTCAGCGAATTTTTGTACGTAGTCGTCGCTGATCGCTTGCTCGGTTTCTACGTAGTAAATCTTTGCCAGCTTGGTCTGCGGCTGGGTCAATCGTCGCGACCATACACCGTCATTGGTGATCAGCATCAGGCCCGTGGTGTTGAAATCAAGTCGACCGGCGATGTGCAGGTCTTCTTTGTCCGGCTCATCCAGCAAGTCGAGCACCGTCGGATGCTGTGGGTCGAGCGTCGCGCTGACGCAGCCCGGTGGTTTGTGCAGCATGAAATAGCGTGCTGGTTTGCCGGCTTGCAATACGTCGTCGTCGCATTCCACGCGGGTGAACTCACGCACCTCATGAAGGGGATCGCTGACGGTCTGACCGTCGACCTTGATGCGCTTGGCCACCAACGCAAATCGCACGTCTTTGCGGCTGAAACGCGGCAGGTTGCTGAGGAATCGATCAAGACGCATGGCAGTGACAGACGACCGGGAAAGGGGCAGGCATGGTACGCGATCTAGTCGTTGGGCTTCGACTGAACGTCGGTTTCGATCTGAGCGCAACGCGGGCACAGGCAGGCGGCATTGCGCACCTCCGGCGGCAGCGCTTCGAGTACCGTCGGGTCGATACTGACTGAAAAACACCAGCAGGGTTGCGCCGCCGTACGTGGGTCGGCGAGGGAGCAGCGGTTGCTGGCGCCGCAGACCGGGCAGCGGTCAGGATCGATTGCGCTTTTTTCCATCGTGTGGCTGTTCATGACGCGCCTATTCAAACTGAGACCGGGCCATCTCCATGCACACCCGATTGCGCCCGGTGTGTTTGGCGCGATACAACGCGTGGTCGGCGCGGGCAATCAGGCTGTGCAGGGTGTCGTCAGGCTGCAGTTCAGTCAGGCCAACGCTGACGGTGATCTGCAACGACGTGCCGGAAAAGGTGTAGGGGTGCTGCTCTGCCAGCAGACGGATTTTTTCCGCGACTTGCTGAGCACTGGCGCTGTTGGTGTCCTTGAGCAGGATGATGAACTCTTCGCCGCCCCAGCGACAAATGATATCCGACTGACGCAGGCAGCTTTGCAGGTCCTGGGCGAAGCCTACAAGCACTTCATCGCCCGCCAGATGACCATGGTCGTCATTGAGACGTTTGAAGTGGTCGATGTCGATCAGTAGCGTCGCCAAGGGTTTGGGCTCGCGTTGCGCTTCCTGCAGCGCCTTGAGCGCCATCAAATCGAAGCCGCGGCGATTGGGCAGGCCCGTCAGGCTGTCGAGGGTGGCCAGGGTTTCGATCTTGCGCTGATAGCGGCCGATGACCCGGTGCAGCAGGAACAGGACCACCAGCGTCACTACCAGGCAGATGAACAGGTTCAGGTACAGCGACTGGCGGATATCGGTGAGGGCACCGTCTTCCTGCTTGTCGACGAACAGGTACCAGTTCAGTTCTGGAATGAAACGCACGTTGAGGAAGTGGCTCTGGCCTTGCGTCTGGTATTCGAAACTGCCGGTCTGTGGCTTGGGCAGTTTTTCGTGCAAGTCGCTCAGGCCCGGCTGGTCCTTGAGGGACTGGCCGATGACGGCTCCCAGTGGTCCACCTTGAGCGCCGGTGAGCACAATCCGGCCGAAAGCGTCGACGAAGTACACGCTTCGCTGATACCGCTGCTGATAACGATCGATCAGCTTGATCACCGCATCCACGGTCAGGCCCACACCCGTGGCGCCAATGAAGTTGTCTTTGTAATCGAACACCTTGTAGTTGATGAAGAAGGTCAGGTTGTCCTTGTTGGCCATGTCTGGATCGACGTTGATTTCGTAGGGCGCCGCCATGTCGCGTACCCGGTAGTACCAGGTGTCGCGTGGCTCGTTGGCGTCGATTTTCTTCAAGACGCCTTTGGCCTGGTAATACTTGAGGCTGGTGTTGGAGACAAAAAAGGCCGTATAGGCGCTGTAGTGACTCATGACCTCGTTGAGGTAACGGGTCATTTGCTCAGGGTCGTGCTCGCCAGCCACCACCCAGTCACGCATGAAGGTGTCGCGGGCCATCATTGAGGAAATCAGGATCGGCCGGACCAGGTCTTTCTGGATCTCCGAATACACCGTGTCCGAGGTCAATGGCAGCTCGGTGTTGACGATGCTGTCGCGAATCGACGCCCGCGAGGCGTAGTAACTGAGCAGAGATGTCGCCAGAAAACCGCTCCCCAACAGGACCACCAACGTCAGGATCAACGAACGTTGGGAATTGAGAGGAGAGCGAAGTGGCATGACGAGTCCGGTGAGGAGAAGATCAAGAGTGGCCGCATGCTAGCGTGTTGCTACTGTCCTGCGCTATGGCCGATTCAAGTTCACGGTGTAATCGGCAGGCTCGCGGTCGGTGCTATATAAGCGGGTGAGCGGCCCATCAAGGAGTTGATGGCAGAACAACGGCAGTGCACCAATAAAATGGTGTCGTAGTGAATACCCTGTTCATACAATGACTTGAAAAGATCCTGCAGGTTCGGATAAGTCATGCCGAAGCGATTTCTGACAGTCAGTACATCCATGGGCGTAGCGGGCAGTCCGTTTAAAGGCGATAGATTCGAATGACGCACCACATGACTGATCTCTTGATACGTTTCGCCGTGAATACTCTGGAATTTCATCAGCGAATAATTCTTGATACTGCCCGGAAGGGATGTTCCGGCCAGTACTTTATCAGTGATGGCATACGGCGGCAGCGGGCCTGGAGGAAGCGCGAGGCTGTTGTTTGCGTTATTTAAAATAGAAAACGGTTTGACCCTCTGGCTCACGACTCGGTGAAGCGTTGGGTCGACCAGCTCATAACCATGGGGTGCGTAGGTTCTAAGTTCGGTGCCATTGGGTATCCGTGCAGTTTTAGTCCATGGCAAGTAATGCCCGTGTGTACTCACAACCAGGATTCTGGCTTGCGCCGTGTCCGAGGTCCAGAGCATGAATTTGCGATCAAGCTTCCAGGCTTTGGCGGGCAAGGTGCCGAAGGCGCGATGACCGGGAATGTTCCAGGTCTTGAGCAGGCTGTTGGTATTGAAAAATGTTTCCAGGCGGGTTTTACGGGCATTCATTGATCGGCCAAGCCAGGAACCGAAGCTTTTTGTGGCGGTGGGTGTCGCGCCGGTCACCGCAATGGCTGTTTTCCCCAGAACGTTGAATGTGCTGAACAAACGCAGCAATCGGGGGGTGTAGGGCGCGAGTTGCAACAGCCCTAGAGACAGCACGTTGAGCGCTGTCTGGGTTTTTTCGGTGTCCCGGTTTCCCGGTAATGCTGCTGTCGCGATGCCCAGGTAGATGGCGCCGGCGTGAGTCGCCAGAGAGGCCAGCGCCACGGGCGTCAACAGCAGCGACATGGGCGCCAGCAACAGCTGTAGATGGTTGAGCTGACGCGTCCAATAGCGCAGCGAAACTTCTTTCGAGGTCACGATGTGTTCATTTGCATCATCTTGATAGTTGCGCTCAAGCGTCTCGCGCATAAAGACGAACGGCGACGAAGTAATGGGCTGTTCGCAGAGGGCGCGGGCTTTGGCTTTATGCAGGTCGTTGGCGTAAACCACGTCTGTCCAGGGCCGAAGCAGGGAGGAAGCTGGGTCGGGGATTTTATTGCCGCTCCAGACATCAAGAAGATACATAAACTTCTCGTGGAGTCTGACCGGTATATAGCTCAACAGCATGCGTTGCCATTGCTTATCCTTGGCGGCGGTTTGTATATACCGCGCAAGTTCAATGTCGCTACTGAATTCGACAAATGCCACGGACTGACCGGCCTGGTAGAGCACCGTCAAGGGTGTGTCGGCGTGAGTGAATACCAGCAGACCGGCGCAGGGTTGGCACTGCGTGCCTTCTATCAGCGAGGGTTTCAGGTAAAAACCCAACGCTTTGCAGCGGATGCTGATAGACGTCGTGGCGAGTGACGTCGTGTCCAGCATCTCGACCAGAAGATCGAATCCAGCGCGTGTTAACTGCTTCTGTTTGAGGCTGATCACTGCCTGCGCCATAAAAGTTGTCTTGAACGATTGCTCGATAGCGGTTCCCTGCTCCTCCCAAAACCGGTTGAGTTGTGCCGACATCAGGTCAAGAAAGGTAATGCTCCTGATGTGGCTTTCGATGACCTCCGGGGAGATATCAAGTGCAGCGCCTTCGGACCATTGCCCCTTACCTGTGGGGTCGGTGTAAACCGTTGTACGAGCGTCGTTATCGATATAACCCACCGGCCGCTCGATCCGGTAGTTACTCAACAGGGCGTTGCTCAGGCTGATCGGGGTTTCGTCGGGGGGTTGAACATACGTGATGGGCGAGTGTGCGCTGCCCAAGGGGCTGGTCGATGTGCCTCGAACATAGCGAATGAAGACATGATCCGGATTCATATCCAGTTGATGTTTGTTTTTCAGGTAGCCGCGCATCAATTGGTTGGCGGCCTTCAATGGGTTGGGTATCCGTTTCACGATATCCGGCTGAAGTTCCCAGCGATCAAGGGCGCTTACCAGGGTCAGGCCGCGTTCGACCAACATGAACAAGGCGTCCGCGTGGGTGTGTTGTGAGTGCAACTCGAATGAAAAGGCTTTTTGGGCGCGGGTGAGCGCGGAAAAAATATCCTCATCGAGAACTTTTATATCGAGAGTGAAGGGCGCACTTCCTTGTTTATCGGCAACGTCCAGATACGACGCGAGCCAGGGCGACGTGTTCAAGGCGTTGAGGAGTTTTTGTCTCATCAACTCAGGGTTATCGCTGATGTATTCGAAAACGGCGGGTCTCTGACCGGTGATGTGAATAAAACTGTGCGATGTATTTTTTGAGGTCAGCTGAAAAATGCCCGGCAGGATTTGCTCATTCAGCAGCACCACACGGACGACCGTGTGCTCGCCTTTGGCTGATGTTTCCAGGGCTTCAACGGTGGTGGGGAACCGGTCGAGACCCATGGCTTCAAGCGTCAGGTTATAGCCGTCCAGGCTGATCATTTTACGTGTGTGGTACCGGCCCAGCGTGTCGAGAAATGAGAGTTTGGCGAGGGTGCGATACGTCAACTCATGCCTGGCCCAGAAGGCGGTAAGCAGGGTCTCGTAGTATCGAGGCCAGTCCGCCTTGTCGATCAGCGTGAGGACCAGGGTCGTGGTCAGAGAAGGTGTTCCCTCATCAAGCGGGCGCTCAGGTTCAGCGCTCTGCATCAGGGCATAAAAACTGGCAGCATCGAAAGAGGTAACCGCCACGTCGGTGAGGGACAGACGCCGCGTGTAAAGCTCTTGCCCATCGACAAAGACGGCCGGACGCGTATCGGTCGTGAAGTCCACGTACATCTGATCCGGCAGGAAGGGCTTGCCGGTCTGCTCAAATAGAAGTCGGGTCAGTTGTTCGTTGACATAGGCGTGCACGCCCGGCGGGCAGTCCATGTCCATCTGCCAGGCCTTCAAACTCAAGGTCGACATGGCGAGCAGTCTGGCGGCGCGACTCTTTCTGAGCGTGGCGAGTTGTTTGTGGTTTAGCGCTGTGGCGGGTAGAGGTTCCTGCGACAGTCCCTCCAGATGATCGTCGGGCGTTGCGTAATAAAACGGCGACAGCGCGAAGGCTCCAGAAGAGGGAAGGGTATCGCTCTGTTCGCTGTGCTTGCCGGTCAGGTGCGTAAGCGCGGGGTGTTCGAGGTTGTGCGTTGAAGCGGATGCCGTGCGTGCTGGAGCAGGGGGGACTGAATTTTCGTTGTCATTCATGTGGATGGCTGAGCGTGAGGAGGGGCGCGTCACTGTGTCATCAGGGACCTCTTCACGTCGTACATCTATGTAACGACGGGGCGCGGGTAAACAGGGGTATGCAGGACGCTATGGCTGCGCACTAAAACGTGCGCAGCCATGTTCGCCGTCGTGCTATGTAACGGTTGGGTCAGGCACTCAAATAGGCGCGCCATCCGCCCAAGTGGCTGATATCTGTCGCGCCCTCCAGGCCATAAGGTTCGCAGATGAAACCGCTTTCCCAGCGTCCGTCGGCCAACTGAACCTTGCCCAGACCCAAGGGCGCTGGAATGCCGGTGAGGAATGAGCCCAGTTCGCGGCTGGGCAGTTCCCAGACTTCCACGGCAATCGCTACGCCGCCTTGCGCGACCCGCAGCATGCCGGGCCGAAACGGTGGTCCACCGGCCAATGCGTAGAGCTGGTAATCCGCCGAGCTTTGGGTGACCTCCAGCAAGCGGCCACCGCGCTGCTTGAGTTGCCCGTTCAGCGCCAGGCCATCCAGGTGCGCGCCGCACACCACCAAGCGTGCCATGTCGCTGCGGGCGACAGCGGCCGGTACTGACAGGTTGGGTGCGTGGCCGCCGATCACCGGCAGGCCGGTATGGCGTTGCAGAGCGTCGGCCAGGCTGAGCAGGTAGTGATCGGTGAAGACCCGACCGAACAGGGTCACGCCCCACGGCAGGCCGTTGTCCATGAAGGCACTCGGCACGGCGACGGCGGCGTAGTCCAGCAGGTTCATGAAATTGGTGTAGTAACCCAGTTCCGAGTTGCGCAGCACCGGTTCAGCCTCCAGTTCGGCGAGGGTCACCGGGCGACCGATGGAGGGCGTCACTACGCAGTCGAGGCCTTCAAGGGCTTTGTCGCACAAGGCTTTGAGCACTTGCAGACGGTATTGCGCGCGGAACGTTTGCACGCCGGTGACGGCCGGTGCTTTCGACAGTACTGCGCGGATCACCGGCAATACCGCTTCCGGGTTCTGCTCCATCAGTTCGCCCGCAACGCTGTAGCGTTCGGCAACCCATGGGCCGTCGTACAGCAGGCGCGCAGCTTCGAGGAAGGGCGACAGGTCCAGCGTCACGGCTTCGCCGCCCATCGCGGTCAGACGGTCGATGGCATCGCCGAACAGCAGGGGCCCTTGCTCGCAGCCGAAGAACGCCAGGTCTTGCGCACGGGGCACGCCGAAACGAAACGGGCGGGGCGCGCCGAACGCAGAGGCGTCGTTCCACAGCGGGTTGCTGCGGCTGTATTCGTCATGCGGATCGAGTCGGGCTACCAGGCCGAGCAACTGGCTGGCTTCGCGCGCGGTGGCGGTGAAGGTGGTCACGCAATCAAGGGTGCGGCAGGCCGGCACCACTCCTGCAGTGGAGATCAGGCCCTTGCTGGCTTTGAGTCCGACCAGATTGTTCAGTGCGGCGGGCACCCGTCCAGAGCCAGCGGTGTCGGTGCCGAGGGCGAAGCTGGCGACGCCGAGCGCCACGGCCAAGGATGATCCTGCACTGGAACCGCCTGATGGGTACTCGGCCAGCACGCTGTTTGGGCAGGCCCCATAGGGTGAGCGGCTGCCATTCAGCCCGGTGGCAAACTGGTCGAGGTTGGTCTTGCCCAACGGAATTGCGCCGAGGCCGATCAACTGCTCGACGATGGTCGCCGAGCGCTCAGGGGTATAGGCGAATGCCGGGCAGGCGGCGGTCGTGGGGATGCCGGCCAGGTCGATGTTGTCCTTGATCGCGAACGGCACGCCATACAGCGGCAACTCGTTGAGGTCGCGGTGTTCCAGTGCGGCCAGATAGGGTTCCAGCTCGGCAGCACTCAGCAGATGGATGAACAGGTGATAGTCCGGGTTCAACGCAGCGGCTTTTTCGCGCAGGGCGAGGATCAGTTGTCGAGGTGTCTGGCGCCCGTATTGATACGCGGCGCGAACGCTGTCGAGGCGCAGGTCGCTTGAATGCAGGTCATGGCTCATGGCGTAGTTCCGTCAAAAAAATAAGTAGGTTCAGTCAGCTTCAAGCACCACGACCCGCTGCCCGGCGCGCACTGCCGAGCCGGGTTGCACCCGCACTTCAAGCACGGTGCCGGCCAGGGTTGCCAGTAGCGGAATCTCCATCTTCATCGACTCCAGAATCACCAGCACATCGCCCACTTCAACCCGATGGCCGACCTCGACCTGCACCTGCCACAGGTTGCCGGCGATATGGCTATCGACGCCATGCTGACCTGCGTCAAGGGGCGTATCGTCGGTGGCTGGCATAGCGGCTTCGTCGCTTTCAAAATGTGCCTGGCCGCTGGCGATCCAGCGTTCGCGTTCGGCGTTGAAGGCCCCTTGCTGCTGCGCCCGAAATGCGGCGATGCCCTCGGCTTCACGGGCGAGAAAGGCCTGATAGTCAGCCAGGTTCAAGGTGCTGTGCTCGATGCTCAGCGGGTACCGGCCCAAGGGGAAATCGCGGCGGATGCGCAGCAGTTCTTCAGCGCTGACCGGGTAAAAACGAATCTGATCGAAGAAGCGCAACAGCCACGGTTTGCCATCGAACGCCGCGACTTCGCGGTAGCGGTTCCACATCTGCAATGTGCGCCCGACAAACTGGTAACCACCGGGGCCTTCCATGCCGTACACGCACATGTAGGCGCCACCAATGCCGACCGAGTTCTCTGCCGTCCACGTTCGTGCCGGGTTGTACTTGGTGGTCACCAGCCGGTGCCGTGGGTCGAGCGGGGTGGCGACAGGCGCGCCGAGGTACACGTCGCCCAGGCCCATCACCAGATAGCTGGCGTCGAACACCGTGCGCTGCACTTGGTCGAGGTTGGGCAGGTCGTTGATGCGGCGGATGAACTCCAGATTGCTTGGGCACCACGGGGCGTCCTTGCGCACGGTGGTCATGTATTTCTCGATGGCCAACTGGCACGCCGGGTCATCCCAGGACAGCGGCAAGTGCACGATTCGCGACGGCACTTGCAGGTCTTTGGCTGCGCACACGGCGTCCCATTCGCCGACGACGATATCCAGTAAATCCGCAAGCGGCAGTTGCTCGGGCTGGTAGTGCACTTGCAGGGAACGAATGCCCGGTGTCAGGTCGATCACTCCCTGTAACGCTTTGGTTTCCAGGGCCTGCATCAGCGCATGGCCGCGAAAGCGCAGTACCAGGTCCAGCTCGGGTGCGCCGATTTCCAGGAGCAAATGAGTGTCGCCAGACAGGCGCGCCACCAGCCGTGTGTCGTCCTGGCCGATGTCCAATACAACGGGTGAAACTAACCCTTGTGCGAGCGAATTCATTCGCGATGAGGCCAGATCAGACACCGCGTCGTCTGCTTCGCGAATGAATTCGCTCCCACAGAAGATCGCGCGTGCAGCTTTGATACTTACCGCATGGAACTGCACTTTGTCCCCGGCCTTGAGTTGCCCCAGTTGCCAGAGGTCGGCTTCGATGATGGTCACCGGGCAGACGAAACCTCCCAGGCTAGGGCCGTCCGGGCCAAGGATGACCGGCATGTCGCCAGTGAAATCCACGGCACCGATGGCGTACGGGTTGTCGTGGATGTTTGACGGGTGCAAGCCCGCTTCGCCACCGTCGGCGCGGACCCATTCCGGCTTTGGACCGATCAGGCGGACGCCGGTACGGCTGGAGTTGAAATGCACTTCCCATTGGGTGGCGAAGAAGGTCTCGATGTAGCGCTCGGTGAAATATTCCGGCGCGCCATGCGGGCCGTAAATGACCCGGATCTGGCGCACTGCCGGCAGAATTTGAAGCTGATTGTCCGGTACGCGCTGACCGGCGCTGCGATCACCCAGGGCTGGAATGTGCAGCACGTCGCCAGCACGCAAAGCGCGGCCGCCATGCCCGCCAAACTGACCCAGGGTAAACGTGCTTTTGCTGCCCAGATAGTCCGGCAGCTCCAACCCGCCGCGCACACAGAGGTAGCTTCGTGCACCGGCGCCAGCGATGGTGCCCAGCGCCAGGGTTGAGCCAGCGGGTACCAGCAACGCGGTATTCAGCGCCTGGGGCTGACCATCCAGGGTCAGCGGAATCGGCGCGCCGGTGATGGCGACCACGGCGTCGGTGTTGAAGCGCAGCAGCGGGCCGCTCATGGTGATTTCCAGCGCGGCACAGCCTTCGGCGTTGCCCAGCAGGCGGTTGCCCAGACGCAACGCGCGACTGTCCATTGGCCCGGACGGCGGCACACCGACCGCCCAATAACCGAGACGCCCTGGATAGTCCTGCACGCTGGTCTGGGTGCCACCGCTCAGTACTTCAAAGGTGTTGGCGTGATACACCAGACCTTCCAGGCATCGCGTCCATGGCTGGCCGCTGGCGAAGGGTACGTCGAGCAGAATCTGCCGCAGGTAATCGCGGTTGGTTTCTACGCCATACAAGTGGCTGTCGCTCAGCGCTTGAGCAAGTCCGGCGCTGGCCTGCTCACGGGTTGGCGCCCAACTGATCAGCTTGGCAATCATGGGATCGAAGAACGGCGGAATCTCGCAACCGGCTTCGACCCAGGTGTCGATGCGCAAGGTCTTGCCATCGGCGTTCGGGAAATTCACCGCAGTCAGCAAACCGGGGCAGGGCTGGAAATCCCGGCCCGGGTCTTCGGCATACAACCGGGCCTGAATCGCATGACCGTTCGCCTGCAAGCCCTCGCTTAACTGGCTGAGTGGCGCCAAATCACCCGCTGCCAGCTGGACCATCCAACTGACCAGATCGACGCCCCACACTTGTTCGGTGACCCCGTGCTCGACCTGCAAGCGGGTGTTCACTTCGAGGAAATAGAAACGCTGGTCCTCGCTGTCGAACACGAACTCCACGGTCCCGGCGCTGCGGTAATTGACCGCTTTGGCCAGCTTGATTGCTGCCGCACACAGTTCGTCGGCCATGCCGTCTGGCAGGTTCGGTGCGGGGGTTTCTTCGAGGACTTTCTGGTTACGCCGTTGTACCGAGCAATCACGCACGCCGAGGGCGATAACGTCGCCCTGGCCGTCGCCGAACACCTGCACTTCCAGGTGCCGGGCGCGCTGGATGTACTTCTCGATAAAGACCCCCGCGTCGCTGAAGTTGTTCTGCCCCAGACGTTTCACCGCGTCGAACGATTCGCTCAGCTCGACCGCGCTGCGGCACACGCGCATGCCGATCCCGCCGCCGCCGGCCGTGCTTTTCAGCATCACTGGGTAGCCGATCAGCTCGCCAGCGTTGAGGGCGTCGTCGAGGCTGTCGAGCAGTTCGGTGCCCTCAAGCATCGGCACGCCGTGTTGCTTGGCCAGAGCGCGCGCCGTGTGCTTGAGGCCGAACACCCGAAGTTGTTCGGGTGTCGGGCCGACGAAGGCGATGCCAGCGTCTTCGCAGGCTTGGGCGAACGCGGCGTTTTCGGAGAGGAAGCCGTAACCGGGATGGATCGCCGTGGCGCCGCTGGCCTTGGCGATGGCGAGTATTTTATCCACCGCCAAATAGGTTCCGGCTGCGCCACCTTCACCCAGGCTGTGGGCTTCATCGGCTTGAAGAATATGCAGGCTGGCGGCATCGGCTTCGGAATAGACCGCCACGCCCTTGACCTGCAAGGCGCGCAGGGTACGCAGGATGCGGCAGGCAATGGCGCCACGGTTGGCGATCAGCAGTGTCTTGAACATGGCATAAACCCCAGAAACCGATGGCTGATCGGTTTCGTGCTGGGAAGCGGGCCGTCCCGCTGTTTTCGTAGTGCCTCGAGGCCGTCCTCGATGGCTAAACCCGGTGCTCTTGTAGAAGCTGCCGCAGGCTGCGATAAGGCCCGAAGCTCTGCTGGAGCGCTGCCGCCAAGGCGACAGATCGCAGCCTGCGGCAGCTCCTACAGAAAGGGGTGGTGTTCTGGCGGCATGCACTGTCCAGAGCGGCTTTGGCACAGGCTGAATAACCAGCGGCGCAGTTTCAAAAGATTCAGTTCCATATCAGCAGCTGCGCAGGTGTCGGGTTGTAGGCGTTGCAGGGGTTGTTCAGTTGCGGGCAGTTGGAAATGAGCACGATCACGTCCATTTCCGCGCGCAGCTCGACGTATTTGCCGGGCGCCGAGATGCCATCTTCGAAGGTCAGGCCGCCGTCTGCGGTGACCGGCACGTTCATGAAGAAATTGATGTTCGGCCCGATGTCACCTTTGCTCAGGCGACCGTCATGGGCACAGGCGCGCAGGTAGTTGTCGCGGCAACTGTGCATGTGGCGCTTTTCCAGGGCGTAGCGCACGGTGTTGCTCTCCTGCGCGCAAGCACCGCCGAGGGTGTCATGGCGTCCGCAAGTGTCTTCGACGATGGTCAGCATCGGTTTGCCGAGGTTGGAATACAGCACGCTGCCGGTGGTCAGGTACACGCTGTTCTGCCGCCGCAAGGTGCGCTGCACGTCATACCGTTCGCGGGGGTTGGCCAGGCTGTAGAACAGCGTATCGACCGCTTGATTGCCTTCCAGGTCGAGGATGCGCAGGGTTTGTCCGGCCTTGACTTCGGTCAGCCAGGGCTCGCCTGCGGGGATGGTCGCGTTGTAGATCGCCGCTTCCGGCTGTTTGGAGAGTGTGGTCATGGCAGCGATCCTCAGGCGAACAGGCGATCAGTGTTGATAAAGCCGCGCTCGTTTTCCGGGCGCGAGGTGCGGCAGTGCTCGGCGACGCTGGGGTCGGCGTTCATCCAGCTGAGCTTGAGGGGTTTGGGCGCGTACTGTGGATCAGGGTCCATCGGGTGCTGCAGGGCCGTCAGCACCACAAGGGTGTCCATCGGCGCATACAGCTCGATGTAGTCACCGGCTTTGGAGTTGTGCGCAACGAAGTGAAAGTGTCCGTCTTCGTCGACGCTGACTTTGCTGAACAGGTTCAGGGTCATCAGCAGGTCGGACAGGCCCAGGCCCCATTTGCCCAGTTCCACCAACAGGTTATCGGTGCCGTTGCGAAAGAAGCCGTTGCGCAGCTCCTGATAGCGGCCTTGACCATACTTTTCCGCGACCTCTTCAGCGCACAGCACTCCACCGAAGCTGTCGCTCCAGCCGCAGGTGTCCGCCGTGATCGCTGCCAGCACCCGGCCCATGTCCGAGTACAGGCAATGGCCGCGGGTGAGCTTGGCGGTGTGTTGGCATTTGAGGCTGTCCGGCAGGTTCAGTCGTTCGGTTTTCTCGTTGGCGTTAAGCAGGGTCAGGCTGACGTTGGCACCGCCACGGATGTCGGTCAGGCGCAGCAGTTGGCCGCGCTTGAGCACGAACGAACGGTGGCCGCCGCCGGGCAAGATTTCTTCAGCAAAGACGGGGAACAGGGAGGTTGAATCGGTCATGTGCGCGTTCATAAAAATGATCCTCTAAACCGTTTGCAGCGAATCAATAGCGGCGCGTGCGGCGCGGCGATCGCTGTTCAAGGGAATGTCGTAGGTGATGCGGGCGCCATAAGCGCCGGGCGCGTGGGGGTCATGGCGAACCTTGTCGAACACCAGCAGACGGGTGCCGAGGTTGAAGCCCTCGGACAGGTCGTGGGTGACCATGAACACAGTCAGGCGGGTCTCGCGCCACAGCTCCAGCAACAGGACATGCATGTCCTTGCGGATACCCGGATCGAGCGCGCCGAAGGGTTCGTCCAGCAGCAACACACGCGGTTTCATGATCAGCGCTTGAGCGATGGCCAGCCGTTGCTGCATGCCGCCCGACAGTTGCGTCGGGTACTTGTCCTGCGCATGGGCCAGGCCCACTTTGCTCAGCAGTGCCGCGGCCTGTTCCCGAGCCTCGCGTTTGGCCGTGCCGAACAGGCGTCCAAGCAGGGGCGAGCGAGGCAGCTCCAGACCCAGAGCAACGTTGTCCAGAACTGACAGATGCGGAAACACCGAGTAGCGCTGAAACACCACGCCTCGGCTGGCGTCCGGTTCGCCGGCAAGCGGCTTGCCGTCGAGATGGATCTGGCCGCGACTGGGCACTTCCTGGCCGAGCAACAAGCGCAAGAAAGTGGATTTGCCGCAGCCCGAGGCGCCGACCAAGGTGCAGAACTCACCTTCGTTGACGCTCAGGTTCAGGCCTTCGAGCACCACTTGATCGTCGTACTGTTGCCAGACGTTTTTCACCGAAATAAAGCTCATCCGCGTGCCCCTTCATACCAGGGGAATGCACGCCGGGTCAGGGCCTTGAGTCCCCAATCCATTAGCCAGGCGAGCAGGGTGATCCAGACCACGTAGGGCAGGATCACGTCCATGGCCAGGTAGCGCCGTACCAGAAAAATCCGATACCCCAACCCGTCGGTAGACGCGATGGCTTCGGCCGCGATCAGGAACAACCAGGCCGAACCCAGCACTAGACGCAAGGCAATCAGCAGGCGCGGCAGCAGTTGCGGCAGGACCACCCGCAGGATCAAGGTCCAGGTCGAGGCGCCGAGGGTTTGCGCCTTGATCAGCAGCTCGACCGGAATCTCCCGGGCGCGCTGCTCCAGATCCCGCGCCAGGATCGGCGTGATACCGATCACGATCAGCATGACTTTCGACAGCTCACCCAAGCCAAACACGATGAACAGGATCGGCAGAATCGCCAGCGGCGGGACCATCGACAACACCGTCAGCAGCGGTGACAACGGTGCGCCGAACAGCGGCAGAATCCCCGACGCTATACCCAGACACAAGCCGAGCAGGGCGCTGATGCCAAGACCAATCGCCAGGCGTTGCAGGCTGGAGGCGGTGTCTTGCCACAGCAGATAACCGCCGCTGCGTTGGTCTTCGGTAAAGGCCATGCGCTTGACCGCATCGGTCATCTGCACCGCGCTGGGCAGCAATTTGTCGTTGGGGTTTTCCGTCAGCCGGGTGGCCGAGCCCATGAAATAGGCGAACAGCAACAAGGCGAACGGCAGGATCACCAAAATCAGACGGCTGGCGCGATCCGGGCGGCGGTTTATCAAGCGCATGGCAATAACCTTTGGGCTGGGACGCGATTACAATTTGCCTTCGGCAGCCATCTGTACGTAGCTCGGGTCGAAGCGCAGCTTGAGGTTGTTCTTGTCGCCGCTGGTCACGCCGTTGGCGAAAGACATGCCGATTGCACTGGTGTCCTTGGCGCCTTCACCGAGCAGCCCATGTTGAAAGGAGAACTCGGCGACCTTGCGCATGGTCTGTGGCAGTTGAGCGCTGGTGGCGAAGTCGAGCGCTTCCTTGGGGGTCGCGAACAGCTTGGTGGTGTCCAGTTGCGACTGGAAGCCCGCCAGGTCGGTGCCCGAGGCTTTGGCCATGTGCTCCAGCGCGGCGGTGCTGGCGGCGGACTTGCTGTTCATCAGCGCGACCACTTCGAACCAGGCGCCGGTCAGGGCCTTGCCCAGTGCCGGGTTGTCTTTCAGGGTCTGGGTGTTGACCACCATCATGTCCATGATTTCGCCAGGGATCTTGCTCGAATCGAACACCTCGGTCACACCGGGCTTGGCCTTGATGTCCGAAAGCATCGGGTTCCAGGTGGTCACGGCTTTGGAGTCATCGGTGTTGAACGCCGCAGAAATGTCCGCGTCGGAGGTGTTGACGACCTTGAGGTCTTTCTCGGTAAGGTCAACGCTGTCCAGGGCACGGGCCAGCAAGTAGTGAGACACCGACAGCTCGACCAGATTGACCTTCATGCCTTTGAGGTCGGCGACTTTCTTGCCTTCACCCTTGATCACGACGCCGTCGTTGCCGTTGGAGAAATCGCTGACGATCAGCGCGGTGCTGTCGACGCCACCTGCGGCCGGGATGGTCAGGGCATCCATGTTGGTCATGGAGCAGCCATCGAATTGGCCAGCGGTGTATTGGTTGATCGATTCGACGTAGTCGTTGATCTGGGTGACATCGATGGTGATGCCGTATTTCTTCGCCCACTTGTCGACGATGCCTTGGGTGCCTGCGTATTCCCAGGGCATCCAGCCGGCGTAGATGGTCCAGCAAACGTTGAAGTGCTCTTTCGGGGCGGCGTGTGCCGAGAGGCTCAATGCCGCGACGAGGCCAGCAGCGAGCATGGCGAACAGACGGGGTTTTTTAATGTTGTTCTGCATATAAGAACCTCCAGTAGGAAAAAAACGAGCGGTCAGGAGTCACGCGACACCACTGGTGTCCTGTCTCCCGGGCTTTTATCCCGCCGTGTAACCTCTACTGGAGGTCGCTAACTCTCGGACCAGCCACTCGCGTCAAGCGAATCGGAACCCTAGTCAGCTATTGCAAATTGTGGTGCCGCGAACCTGTTTTGACTCCTGCACATCAAGTCATAAGCGAGAGGCGTGCCAAGTCGCACCAAGCCTTGCGGCAGGTGGGTTGCGCCGTTGAGGGCGGAGTGAATGCAGGGGGTAGCGCTTTATCGTGGTGCGGGTGCGCACCGGTTCGGGGCGCGGCTCAAGCAGGATATAGTTTTTGCGGCAGGGCACTCGGTGGATTATTTGCGGTCTGATTTTTCGTCAGTCAGCGGTTTTGACCGATGCCGACCAGCGTCGCTGGTTTGTGCTCTCTAGCGGTCCAGGAGGCCGCCATGTATCGACGACCCTTGCTTATAGTTGTGCTGGGTTTAGCCCTCTCTGGTTGTTATGCAGGTCCCGGTTATTACGAATCCGATGTCTATACACAGCCCGTTTACGGTGGCGCTTACTACGGCAGTTACGATCGATCCTACCGTCCGAGCTATTACGTAGCGCCTCCCCGCTATTACGGGCCACGTCCGGCGCCTTACTACGCCCCTCGGCCTGATTATGGTCCTAGACCTATGCCCTACGCCGGGCGGGGTTACTACCGCGGTGGTCAGGGTGACCACGACGGTCGTGGCGGACACGCCAACCCTTCATGGAATGAAGGCCGGAATGACGGTGACCGTGGCCACGGTGGTGGCGGTCGCGGTCACGATAATGGTTCAGGCGGCCGGGGTGATCACGGTAATCGCGGAGGCGACGGCCGTGGCGGCGATGGTCGGGGTGGAAACAGGTGAAGCGTCGTTTCGGCGGCGCTTTACCTGCTTCAAGGGCTTAGTAGTCTGAAAGGTCCGCCAAGGGGTGCCGTCCCTCCCAGACCTTGGCGAAGTGCGCATCGATCACGGCGTCCGGGATGTTGGCGACGTCTTGCCAATGCCAATGAGGCTTTTGATCCTTATCGATCAGTCGCGCCCGGACGCCTTCGCTGAACTCGGGATGACGACAGCAATTCAGGCTCAGGGTGTATTCCATCTGGAATACCTGAGCCAGCGACATGTGTCGGGCACGGACGATCTGCTCCCACACCAGATGGGCAGTCAGCGGGCAACCTTCAGTCAGATTTTTCGCCGCACGGCTGAGCAGGGCATCGCCGTGCGTGTTCCATTGACTGATAGCGCGCCAGGCGCACGGCAGAGTCGCGACGTCCAGTAACTCATCGATCTGCGCTCGACGCGGCAGCCATTGCGCATCGGGCAATTGCCCAATGGCCTCCTGTTGCAGCGCCTTTAGCAGGCTGTTGAGTTGCACCGAGCTTTGTTCCTGCCAGTTCAGTTGCAGCAGCCCCTCGACCAATTCTTCTTGCTGTTCATCCAGCAGAAAGCGGTCGGCCAAGTCCAGATCCAGCGCGTCGCGTCCGTTGATGTGTGCGCCGGTCAATCCGAGGAACAACCCCAGTTTGCCGGGCAGTCGGGAAAGGAACCAACTGGCGCCAACATCGGGGTACAAGCCAATGCTGACTTCCGGCATTGCCAGGCGACTGGTCGGGGTGACGATGCGAATGCCTGCGCCCTGCAGCAAGCCCATGCCACCGCCCAGCACGTAACCATGGCCCCAGCAGATCAAGGGCTTGGGGTACGTGTGCAGACGGTAATCGAGCCGGTATTCCGCCGCGAAAAAATGTGCGGCCAGTGGTGGGACTTCGCCGGGATGAGCACGGCAAGCGTCGACCAATGTTCGTACATCGCCGCCCGCGCAAAAAGATTTCGAGCCATTGCCGCGCAGCAGTACACAAACGATTTGCGGGTCATCGGCCCATTTCTCAAGACGGTCCATCAGCGCCTGGATCATCGGCAGCGACAACGCATTCAGAGACTTTTCCGCATCCAGGCTGGCAACACCAATGCGCGCGCCGTCTTGGGCGTGGAGTTCTTCAAATTGCAGATTCATCATGACCTCTCGGGGGGCGGGGCAACTGTCCATTGAGTCTGTGATACCCCTATGCGGGGGTAAGTTGCAAACGGTGATTGCAGGAAGTGTAGGAAAGAGGCGAGGGCGGCGTGGTGCAATGACATTGGTCGATTGACATCGGCGGCCAGCTTTCCTAGTGTCCGCGCATTGATTTTTGCAGGTGTGCCATGACAAACGACGACCGTATCAAACTCGAATCCGGCTGGAAGCACGCGTTGCGTGAGGAATTCGAAAAACCGTATATGAACGAACTGCGTGAGTTCCTGCGCCAAGAGCACACCGCAGGCAAGGAAATCTATCCACCGGGCCCGATGATCTTCAATGCCTTGAATTCGACGCCGCTGGACAAGGTCAAGGTGGTGATTCTGGGCCAGGACCCGTACCACGGCCCCGGTCAGGCCCATGGCTTGTGCTTCTCGGTGCAGCCAGGCGTGCCGACGCCGCCGTCGCTGGTCAATATCTATAAAGAACTCAAGCGCGACCTGAACATCGACATCGCCAATCACGGCTGCTTGCAGTCCTGGGCTGATCAGGGCGTGCTGCTGCTCAACACCACCATGACGGTCGAGCGCGCTAACGCTGCTTCACACGCAAAAAAAGGCTGGCAGATCTTCACCGATAAGGTGATCGAGGTCGTCAGCGAACACCAGCCGCATCTGGTGTTTATGCTGTGGGGGGCTCATGCCCAAAGCAAACAGAAACTGATCGACGCCAGCAAACACTTGGTACTGACCTCAGTACACCCCTCGCCGCTGTCCGCCTACAAAGGCTTTCTCGGCAACGGGCACTTCGGCCGGGCCAACAAGTTCTTGCAACAGAATGGATTGACGCCGATTGACTGGAGATTGCCGCCGGTTTAAAGCGGTATGGCTGATGGCCTGCGGGACATAGAGTGGATTTTAGTTGATTGATGAGGCATGCGTGTGGACGCGCTTTATGGTCTTTGTGGGCGGTCGGCGATGTAGAAAATGCACCCTGGCATATCGGCAGGAGGGAACTAGAGAAACGCCTGCGATAGCGCTCAAACTGTTGAGCAGGCGGGTTCAATCAGTGAATTTCAAGAGGGTACTTTTTTTGGACATGCTCTTTTCTCGGAAAGGCTTCGATAGAAGAGGATGGCCATAATAACTAAAATGGCGCCCGCCACCGTTAAAGGGGTGACGGTGTTGTCAAAGACCCAATAATCCAATGCTATTGTTATAATCGGGACCATGTAGAAAAGCACACTGACATTGCTGGCTGCGTTTTTTGATAGCATGTAAAATAGCAACAATACTGCGCCTGTTGAAACGACAAGAATCATCCATGCCGAGGCTATAATGAATTTCGCGTTTATCGTGGCCTGCCAGTCTGTGCACAAGGCTACAATAAAAAATATGATAGAAGCCGCCAAGTTTTGATAAAAAGCTGAGGCAAGAGGGTGAGCGGCGACCTTTTTTTGACAAACGGTGCCGACACTCATCGCACATACAGACGCGATGCCAAATGTAATACCCGCGTATGTTAATTCGCTGATTTCACGAGCGCCTGAGACTGCGATTCCCAGTCCTAAAAATCCCAACAGTAATATCAGATAGCCTTTTGCTCCAACCTCTTCTCTCGCAATTATTGGGGTGAGAATCGGCTGTAGGCCGAGGATGATTGAAAGTACACCAGGTGATAATTTATTATCGATGGCTAGAAAAAAGAAACTTTGGTACGCCACTTGTAGAAGGATGCCTGTAAACAGCATTTTCATTATCAATAAAGCTGGCAGCTTGATAAGTTCAGAAAATACTGCTCGCTTAAATATGAGTGCGCATATGAAAGACAAAACCAAAAGCGTGCCGATGGCCCGGACTGCAAGAAACGACCATACGGATGCCTCTTGAAGTCCAAGTTTTACAAAAATTGCTCCACTGCTCCACATCAACAGGAATACAAGTGGTACGCCTCTCATGAGGAGCGTCATTGAAGTTACTCCTCAGTTTTCCCAGCGTTCAATAGTGAATCGCTCACCTATCTCTCGGTGCTCAGTGAGATACTTTTTGAGTGCTTTGGACTTTTCCACTACCGCCTGGTTTTTAGCGACGGTAGCGCCTTGGATCAACCAGTCATAGCATGCTGTGACCGATATGTTGTGTTTGAAATGATATTTTGAATACTCAAAAAGATAATTTTTGAAGTTCTCTTTTGAGATTGTTTCCCCTATGGCTGCAATGATTTCATTGCTTTTTTCTTTCGGCATGTCCGGGCGATCAATGTGTATGTGGCGGCTTCCTTTGGATATATTTGCTGCGGGATGGAAAATATCTGTGTCTTTAAAGGCTTTGTCAAAAACGAAGTCCAAACAAATGAACATTCTGCTTTTGTTGGAGAGATTTATAGCGGCATGGTTTATGGCTGCGTCCAAAAACCATACCTCTCCAGGCCGCATTTGGAATACAGCGTGCTCATCCGAATGAAATGAGTCTGCGTTGTAATCTATGGGCACAAAGACCCGAAAGTAAGTAACGTTTGAATCAAGCTCTACGAAGTCACGATGAGGAATGACCATGCCCTCAATAAGATTTCTTGCGCGAACCATCTTTGCGTTCGCGAAGTTAAAGTTATCGTTGAGCATCCTCATGATGTTAGGGCAGTGTGCCATGTATTCAGTAGGCAAAGAGGTTGCGCAGTTTTTGTATTGTGAATCATCTTTGTTGCCAGAACTGTTGAATAGAGATAAATTCTTCCAGTAACCTTGTGCGAACTCGTCGTATTCTTCGGATAACTTTGTAATTGAATTTAAATAAGCGAGGTCAGAAGTGACATTGTATCCATCCATGTTGATGGCACCAATGATGTGTGACGGCATGTGCTTCTCCTTTGAATGATGGAGAAAGTGTACAGACATGCTTTACATCACTAAAGATCATAAATATGATGCTTTGCATCATATTTTGTGATCGAGAAAGACATGAATCTTGACACCGCGCAACTCAGGATCTTTGCCACCGTGGCGGAGCTTAGAAGCTTCACAAAGGCGTCAGAGCGTCTTTTTCGGGTTCAGTCTGCAATAAGTCAGCAGATTCAGAGGCTAGAGAATCAGGTCGGTTTTGAGCTTTTCATCCGAGACCGAAAGGGACTGCGGATCACCGTAAAAGGTGAGGCTTTGCTTGCGTTCGCTTTGAAAATGCTTGCTATAAATGACCAGGCGGTACTCTCTCTACTTCGTGAGGTACCAGTCGGACGTCTTAGGATCGGTACCTCCGATACTTACGCGACATGTTTTCTTTCTGGCATTTTGCGCGAATGTTCTCGAGTTTATCCTGGTTTAGAAGTCGAGGTTCATTGTGGTTACAGTCGGGATATATGGACTCAATACGAGCAGCATCAGTTAGATCTGGCTCT
>NZ_LT607419.1:14828-84329 GCF_900095225.1 Pseudomonas sp. UMAB-08 | reverse complement strand
GGTTATGAATCAGAGCGGGTACATATTGAGCCTCTGCGATGGGTGTGTGCAAAAGATAGTAATATTTATCAAAATAGTCCAGTCCCCCTTGCCTTGTTTACGGAGGGTTGTGCTGACAGAAATATTGCAATTGAGGCACTGGCTGGCGTCCATAAAGATTACTGCATAAACTTTCACAGCACTAGCCATGCGGGGATATTAGCCGCTGTACGTTCTGGATGTTCAGTCTCGGCTCTCCTTGCTAGCACGGCTGCACCGGATTTGCGCACATTGAGTCGCTCCGATGGGTTTCCATTATTAGATAGTCTCGAAATTTCAATGGCCTACCATGACCATGGCGAATCTTCTTTGGCTTCTTGCTTTGCTGAAATAGTTCGCTCATATTTCAGTTTGATGTCGATTAGTGATCAAGTAATCTCTACTCAGCCCGCTTATCCCAATGCCGAAACAGCGGCTCGGCGAGGAACAGCACAAACAGCAGGCGCATGACCTGCATTGCCGTGACCAGCGGCACCGACAGTTGCAAGACTTCTGCTGTCAGGCTCATTTCGGCGATGCCGCCGGGCATCATGCCCAGGGTCAATGAGCGCAGATCCAGATGGGTCAGCGCACTCAGGCCTAACGCGGCGAGGGCGGCGATCAGCATGGTCAGTGCGGTGCCCAGCAACGTTCGGCCAATAAACGACGGCGCTCGCCGAAAGAACGAGCGATTGAAATGGCAGCCCAGGCCTCTGCCGATCAGCCATTGGCCGATCTGGCTGCCGCCTTGCGGTAAGCCGATGTGCAAGTCCCAAGTGATGCTCACAGCCGCACTGAGCAATAGCGGTCCGAACAGCCACGGATTGGGTTGCTTCAGCCGTTGCCAGAGCCACGCCAGCAGTCCGCCTGCGGGAAACAGCACCAGCAGCCAGGGCCAGTCGACGGCTGCCGGATTCGATGCAGGCGCACCGTCGCCCAGCAGGTACTTGAACAGTGCAGGCACGCACAGCACGACCATCAACACTCGCAAACTCTGTCCCGCCGCGACGCTGCTGAGGATCGCGCCGTTGCGCGCCCCGAGGTTGACCATTTCGCCAGAGCCACCCGGCATGCTGGAGAAGAACGCCGTTGCGCGATCTTCGCCGCTACGTCGCATCAGCCAGACTCCGACCACGCTGGAAACACTGGTGACCAGCGCACCGAAGAAGATCAGGCCGAAATGCGACATGACCTGTTCGATGACAACCGGCGTGAAGTGCAGGCCGATGCCAATCCCGACAATCCACTGCCCGCCTTTACGTCCTCCGGGGATTTCCGCCAGTTGCCAGGGCGTCAGGCAGCGCACCAGGATGATCGCCAGCAGCGAGCCCACCATCCACGGCAGCGGCCAGCCGACCTGGCTGGCGAGGTAACCGCCCAGCAGGCCGACCAGCGGGGTTCCCCACCACGTGTTTAAGGGGCGATCAGACATTAGCCACGGCACGCCGCTGCAGGGAGCGCTTGCGCCAGATCCGCACGATAGGCATCAACAGCATGATGGCCGTCAGCACCCATATCCCGAATGTAATCGGGCTGGACCAAAGGATCTCCAGCGCACCGTTCGAGATCGACAGGGCACGGCGCAGGTTCTGTTCCATCAAGCCACCGAGGATAAAGCCCAGCAGTACCGGCGACAGAGGGAAGTCCATCTTGCGCAGGATGTAACCGAAGATACCGATGCCGACCATCAAGAACAGGTCGAAGGTGGTGGCATGCACAGCGTAGACGCCAATCGCAGTGATGATCGCGATCACCGGCACCAGCGCCCAGTTCGGCACGGCGAGGATTCGGGTGAAGATGCGGATCATCGGGATGTTGAGGATCACCAGCATGACGTTGGCGACGAACAACGAGGCGATCAGGCCCCAAACGATGTCGGGCTGCTGTTGAAACAGCAAAGGGCCGGGTGTGATGTTGTACAGCGACAACGCGCCGATCATCACTGCCGTAGTGCCCGAGCCTGGAACGCCGAGGGTCAGCATCGGCACCAGCGCGCCACATGCCGCACCGCCGATGGCGGTTTCCGGGGCCGCGAGGCCGCGTATGTCACCCTGTCCGAATTTGCCGGACTTGCCCGCCAGACGCTTCTCGGTCATGTAGGCCACGGCGCTGGCCAGTGTCGCGCCGGCACCCGGCAGCACGCCCATGATGAAACCTAGTACACCGCAACGCAGGTTCACCACGAACACCGAGCTGGCCTCTTTGAAGTTGAACATCATGCGGCCGGTGGCTTTGACCGCCTCTTGCCCGCGATGGGTTTTTTCCAGCAGCAATAGAATTTCGCTGATCGAGAACAGCCCCAGAACCAACACCACGAACTGAATCCCGTCAGTCAGGTGGATATTGTCGCCGGTAAAACGGTACACACCGCTGTTGGCGTCGATGCCGACCGTGGACAGGAACAGCCCGATCAGCGCCGCGATAAAGGTCTTCAGCGGACGATCACCGGCCATGCCGCCGAGGCAGACGATCGCGAACACCATCAGTACGAAATATTCCGCCGGTCCGAAGGCAATCGCCCACTTCGCCAGCAAAGGGGCGAACAGCACCATGCCGCAGGTGGCAATGAACGCACCGATAAACGAGCTCCATGCCGACAGCGACAAGGCGACACCGGCCAGGCCCTGGCGAGCCATCGGGTAACCATCGAGGGTGGTCATCACGGTGGACGCTTCGCCTGGAATGTTCAGCAGGATCGAGCTGATCCGGCCGCCGTATTCGCAGCCCAGGTACACCGCGGCCAGCAGGATCAACGCCGACTCAGGGGGTAACCCGAGGGCGAACGCGATAGGGATCAACAGCGCCACGCCATTGATCGGGCCAAGGCCGGGCAGTAGGCCGACAACGGTGCCAATCAGGGTGCCACACAGGGCGGTGATCAAGTTGTAAGGGGTCAGCGCAACGCCGAAGCCTTGGCTCAGGTAGCTAAAAGTGTCCACATTAATTCTCCAGAACGTCGAGCAGGCCCAACGGCAACGGAACGTCCATGGCTTTATCGAACAACAGGTAAAGGCCGACGCTGATCAAGGTCACGACCACCACGCTCAGCTTCCAGCGACCGCCGTACAGGCGGGCCATGGGGATGCCGATCAGGATGCTGCTGAGGATGAAGCCCAAGGGTTCGAACAGGCCGGCGAAAATAAGGAGCAACACCGTGCAGGCGGCGATTTTGATCAGGGTAGGGCGGTCCAGTTGAGGGTCCTCTTCGCTGTGGACGAGGGGTGTCGGGCGAAACAGCATGTACAGCAAGCCCAAGCCCATCAGTCCCAACATCAGTAGGGGAAACGCCCGAGGTCCTACAGGTTCATAGGAAAATGCGGCCTGATAAGGCCAGGCCATCAGCGCAAGGCCGACGCAAGCCAGCAGCAACGCCGAGGCGAAAATTCGTTGTAAGAGCATGGGTAACTCCTGTGTTGCATCGCCGCGAATGGGCGACGCAACCACTGATATCAATTGAGTTCAATCACTGAATCAGGCCGAATTCCTTGGCCAGGATCTTGTAGTCGGCGACCTGTTTTTTCACGTACGCGTCCAGTTCCGGGCCCGTCATGGCAAAGGGGAACAGTTCGCGCTGGTCACGCAGCTTGGCGAAGTCATCGGAGGCCAGCAGCTTGTCGAAGGCCGCTTTCCACCACGCGTAGTCTTCGTCGCTGACTTTAGGCCCGAGGTAGAAGCCGCGTACCACCGGCCAGACGATGTCGTAGCCTTGTTCCTTGGCGGTCGGGATGTCTTTCATTTCCGGCTCGTCCAGGCGCTTTTCGGAGAACACGGCGAGCAAGCGCATGTCTCCGCTGAGGATGTGCGGCATGGAGTCGGAGATGTCGGTGCTGCCCACTTGAATGTGGCCGCCGAGCAACGCAGTGGCGATTTCACCGCCGCCTTCAAGGGCGACATAGCGCAGGTCGCGCGGGTTGATGCCCGCGGCCTTGGCGATCAGGGCGGTCTGCATCCAGTCTTGGCTGCCGACGGTGCCCCCGGAGCCGATCACCACTTTGCTCGGGTCTTTTTTCAGCGCTTCGACCAGGTCATTGAGGTTCTTGTAGGGCGAGTCGCTTTTCACCGCGATGGCGCCATAGCTGGTGCCGACCGCCGCGAGCCAGCGCACGGCGTTCTCATCGAAGCGGCCGAACTTGCCCTGCGCCAGGTTCAGCAGCGAGCCGCTGGACCAGGCCACCAGCGTGCCGGCGTCGGCCGGTCGCTGGGCAACCACTGCGTTGTAGGCCACTGCGCCGACACCGCCGGGCATGTAGGTCACGCGCATCGGTTTGCTCAGCAGCTTTTCGTTGACCAGCGCGCTCTGTGCCAGCTTGCAGGTCAGGTCAAATCCGCCCCCCGGCGAGGCCGGCGCGATGCATTCCGGGCGCTTGGGTTCAGCCGCGATCAGTTGGGTCGCCACTAACATGCAGCTGGCAGCGAGGGCGAAACGACGCAAAGATAAAGTCATTGTTGTCTCCAGGGGAGTTGTTATTTTGGGCTCAGCTGTTCTAACGGTTACCAGATCGCGACCGTGTAACTGACCAGCAGGCGTACTTCATCGGCGTCCCGAGCGAAGTTCGACCGGTATGTCGCGTTGCGCAGGCGCACGGCGACGTTTTTCAGCGCGCCGCTCTGTACCACATATTTGATTTCGCTGTTGCGTTCCCACTCTTTGCCTTCGCCGTCATGGCTCGCCACTTTAGCGTTGTCACCACTGACGTAGCGGCTCATGAATGTCAGGCCGGGGACGCCCAGCTTGGCGAAGTCATAGTCGTAACGCGCTTGCCAGGAATGCTCGTTGGCTTCGGCGAAATCACCGATTTGTACAAAGTTGACCAGGAAGGGGTCGCTGCCATCGATGTACGGAACGGCGTTATCACCGGACATGTGTTGATAACCGGCACTGAATTTGTGGCCGCTGAGGGCATAGCTGACGATGCCGTTGAGCGATTTGTTGTCGATGTTACCGCCGCGAGCCGAACCCTGGTCGCCGCTGACCGCGAGACGCACATCAGTGGCCAGGGTGCCGGGGCCCACGGGTTGCGAGGCGACAAGGCCGACAAAGTGCTGGTCGTAGACCTGATCAAGTTGAGCAAAGTGATAGCTGGCAGTGATTTTGTCGGTGAGTTTGTAATCAAACCCGGCCATGTCGAAGTGATCACCCATCACTGTGCCGGTGAAGCGTTTGTTCTTGTTGTTCAGCGCGATGTCTTCGCTGCTGGTGTCATCGCGGTCCTTGACCTTCTCCAGGCGACCGCCGGTAAAAGTCAGGTTCTTGAACTCTTTGGAGGTGAGCATGCCGCCTTCGAAGGTCTGCGGCAGGATGCGCCCGTCATTGGGCTTCAACGTTTGCAGCTCAGGGATCAGCGTGCCGACTTTCAGTTCGGTGGCTGAGATTTTCATCTTGCCCGTCAGGCCCCACTTGGAATATTCGTCGGCGGCGCGGCCGTTGTCGTGGGTCGGTAGCAGGCCGGTGCCAGTGCGATCCGGGCTTGAGTCGAGCTTGACCCCCAACATGCCAATGGCGTCCAGGCCGAACCCGACGGTGCCTGCGGTGTAGCCCGACTGGACGTTGAGGATAAAGCCCTGGGCCCACTCGTCGCGCTTGGATTGCTGGGCGCTGGTGCCGTCGCGGAAATCGCGGTTGAAGTACATGTTGCGGGTTTCCAGGCTGGCGCTGCTGTCGTCGATAAAATCGGCGTAACTGAGCGGGCTGAAACCGGTAAGGGCAACGGCGCTGGCAAGCGCGGAGGGGGTTAGGCGAAGGGAACGAGCAGGCGAGGCGGCCTGAGGCTGCAAGGACAGCGTCATGAAGTACTCCGTTGTTGTTATTATTTTTAATAAAACCTCTGAAAACGCTTCGAGGCGCTTTTCAGTTTTCGGCAGGCATTACCCACCGCAGTTCGATGCTAGAAGGTGAAGCTTTCACTAACCTTTCAGCGGTCTTTCAGCCGCCGTTGATTTTTTTCTGTGCTTCACAGTCAGCGATGCGGCTGTAAACTCCGGGCCCTATAAGCCTAAGAATCTGGAGAAGTCGATGCGTGTTCTTCTCGTCGAAGACCATCTGCAATTAGCTGAAAGCGTGGCTCAAGCCCTTAAAAATATGGGGTTGACCGTGGACGTTCTGCACGATGGAGTGGCCGCCGATCTGGCCTTGAGCACTGAGGAATACGCGGTCGCGATTCTGGACGTGGGCTTGCCACGCATGGACGGTTTTGACGTGTTGGGCCGCTTGCGTGCCCGAGGCAAGAATCTGCCGGTGCTGATGCTGACCGCGCGTAGCGATGTCAAAGACCGTGTGCATGGCCTCAATCTGGGTGCCGATGACTATTTGGCCAAACCCTTTGAACTTACCGAACTGGAAGCACGGGTCAAGGCGTTGCTCCGCCGTAGCGTGCTCGGCGGCGAACGCCAGCAGCGTTGCGGGGTGCTGGTCTATGACCTCGACACTCGGCGCTTCACCCTTGGCGAGGAGCTGTTGGCCCTCACGTCTCGTGAGCAGGCAGTGCTTGAGGCGCTGATCGCCCGACCTGGCCGGGTGATGAGTAAAGAACAGTTGGCGGCGCAAGTGTTCGGCCTCGATGAAGACGCCAGCCCCGATGCCATTGAAATCTACGTGCACCGCCTGCGCAAAAAGCTTGATGGTCAGTCTGTCGGCATCGTCACGTTCCGCGGTCTTGGTTACTTGCTGGAAAGCCGTGATGCTTAGGCTGCTCACCCACAGCAGCCTGCGCTGGCGGTTGTTGTGGAACCTGGGTCTGCTGCTCACTGTATTGATGTTGGCCAGCGGCTTGAGCGCTTACTGGAATGGTCGCGAAGTGGCCGACACCGCCTATGACCGAACCTTGCTGGCGTCGGCGCGAACCATTGCCGCCGGGCTTTCGCAGCGCGACGGCGGTTTGAGCGCCGATGTGCCCTATGTCGCGTTGGACACCTTTGCGTATGACAGTGCGGGGCGGATCTATTACCAGGTCAACGACATCAACAAAAAGCTGATCTCTGGCTATGAAAACCTTCCAGCGCCGCCGCCGGGCACCCTGCGCACGGATGACTACCCGGCGTTGGCGAGCTTCTACAATGGGCGGTATCAGGGGCAGGACGTACGGGTGGTCAGCCTGCTCAAGCCGGTCAGCGAACCGAACATGAACGGTATGGCCGAAATTCGCGTGGCCGAGACGGAGGAAGCCCGGGTGCGTATGGCGCGCAGCCTGATGGCTGACACGTTATTGCGTCTGGGCATGCTCGGCATGGGCGCATTGGTGTTGGTATGGTTCACCGTCAGTGCCGCGTTGCGCCCGCTGGAGCGTTTGCGTACTGCGGTCGAAGAGCGCCAGCCCGACGATCTAAGCGCGTTGCCGCTGGTGGAAGTCCAGCGTGAGTTGCGCCCGCTGGTGGGGGCGCTCAATCACTTCACCGAACGCCTGCGCGTGCAGTTTGAGCGTCAGGCGCAATTCATCGCGGATGCCGCCCATGAGTTACGCACACCATTAGCCGCGCTCAAGGCGCGCATCGAGCTGGGGTTGCGTGATACCGATCCGGCAAACTGGCGCACCACCTTGGAATCAGCTGCGCAGGGCACTGATCGCCTGACGCATCTGGCCAATCAATTACTGTCTCTGGCGCGTATCGAAAACGGTGCGCGGGCGATTGCTGAAGGGGGCGCCCAGTTGCTCGACTTGAGCCAACTGGCTCGCGAGTTAGGCATGGCGATGGCGCCGCTGGCCCATGCGCGTGGTGTTGCGTTGGCGCTGGAGGCCGAAGACCCTGTGTGGCTGCGCGGCGAGCCGACATTGCTCAACGAATTGCTGAGCAATCTGGTGGATAACGCCCTGGCGCATACGCCGTCAGGTGGCAACGTGATTCTGCGGGTGAGGGCGCCCTGTATCCTTGAAGTCGAGGACGACGGCCCCGGGATCCCCGAAGCAGAGCGTGAAAGGGTGTTTGAACGCTTCTATCGGCGTCATCAACAGGGTGCGGGGTCAGGCTTGGGTTTGGCGATTGTCGGCGAGATCTGTCGCGCACATCTGGCGCAGATCAGCCTGCATGACGGTGCCGAAGGCGGTTTGAAGGTGCGGGTGAGTTTTGTCCCTGTTCAAAACGGCGCTCAATAGAGCATGTTCATGGCTTCATCCATTTCGGAAACAAGGCGGCCATCACCAAGGTCCAGACCCAGCCGGGCGAAGGCAGGCAAGCTGCTCAGTTCAATTTCAGCGTAAGGATGGCTGGTGCCGTGGTAGCTGTGCACCGTTGCAATCTGCACCAGATCGACGTAATCGGCACACTCCGATTGGCGGGTGAAATCCTGGAACTGCCCCGGCACCTTGGCGAGCGGCTCGGGGAATTCCCAGCTGATGAGCAGTTTTTCGCCGATTATCGGATGAATATGCTCGATCACATGGTTGAGGCTGACGGAGTCAGAGAGCAGTTCGTAATGGTCTTCGGCGTACGTCAGGATTGGCAGTACGCCAATCAGGTGCACCATGCCCGCCAAGGTCGCTTGATCCGGTTTAAGCTTCGAGTAGGTGCGGCACAGCTTGTAGCTGATACCCGCCACTTGCAGGCTTTGTTTCCAGATATCGCGCATCTTGCGCTCCACCACCTTGGATTTGGCCTGGAACATCTGCTCCACTACCAGTCCGATCGCCAGATTGCAGCTGTAATTGATCCCCAGCCGGGTGATGGCGGTGTGCAGGTCGCTGACCTCGACACTGGCGCGCATCTGCGGGCTGTTCACTACTTTGATCAGGCGTGCTGAAAGTGCGGTATCGCCGCCGATTACCTTGCTCAGTTCGCTGACGCTGATGTCAGGATTTTCGGCGGCGAGACGAATTTTCAGCGCAACTTCCGGCAGTGTTGGCAGAAACAGCGCATCGTTATTGATCGCCTTGATCAAGTCCGCTTGCACGTTGTCAGCCATGTCGCTCATGTCGAATCTCTTGGTATTGCGTGATCCGAGCCCCAAGCGCTCGATGAGCGCCTGGGGTGATTTTCCGGGGTTTTGGTTTGAGCGGGGAAGAGGGTACTTGCCGCGATCAGCGCTGGGTTTCGAGCTTGGCGTCCAATGTATAAGGCAGGTCGGTCAACAGCAGCGCCGGGCCTTCCAGGGCGCCGAGTCGGATATTGCCGTCCTCCACTGCATCGGCCTGCAACACCGCCAACAGTTCGATACCGTGGGTTGCCTGCGCGGCAATCACGACTTCGCCCACGGCGCTGGCATGAACCGGCGAGAACAGTGGGGTGCCAGGCTCGGGGATTTCAGCGCCAGTCAGGGTCAAGCGATACAGCCGTCGCTTGAGTTTGCCCAGGTACTGCATGCGCGCGACGATTTCCTGGCCGGTGTAGCAGCCTTTCTTGAAGCTCACGCCGCCCACGGCTTGCAGGTTGATCATCTGCGGAATGAAGGTTTCCCGAGTACCGCCTAGCACTTGACCGATACCGGCGCGAATCTGACCCAGCAGCCAGTCATTCAATGTGCCCTGAGGCAGTTGCGTGGCAAGACGAGCCTGGACGTTTTCGGCCTGATCGGCCGGCACCCACAGTTCGGCGCGGGCCGGGGATACGCGAATGGCGATCAGGCCATTGGCCCGTGCCACGCTGTCAGACGCGTGTGGCACGTCCAGACCCAGGCTCTTCAGTGCGTCGTCGCCGTTGCTGAGGCCGAAACGGACCCAGGCAGGGCTTTCGTCGGTCAGTTTTGATTTGGAGAACACCGCATATTTCTTTAAATCAGCCAACTGCGGCTCAATCAGTTCAGACGCCATCGCCAGCAGGCAGCCATCGCCTTCAAGCAGAATGCGAAAGCTCGATTGCATGCGGCCTTTCTGCGTGCAGCGTGCACCCAGGGTCGCGGTGGTGTCGTTCAGGTAATTGAGATTGCAGCTCAATTGGCCCTGTAGGAATTTGCTGGCGTCAGGGCCGCGGACGGCGAGAATGCCCTCGTGGGACAGCGTGCAGAAAAAAGCTGAGTCGGCCATTGGTCATCGCAGAGTAAAAAGTCTGGGCACCATGATAGTGCCGTGTCCGCAGAATGGGTACAGGCGTGATCACACGTCGTTGAAAACTGCTGCGACCAAAGCGCAGTGCGCCTTCTGGAACTGCGCCTGTATACTTGCCGCCTATTTGAGGAGCGCTCCATGGTCGATGACGTTGAACTCAACCGGCTTTATTGGCACAGCCGTCGTGGCATGCTTGAGCTGGACGTGTTGCTGGTACCTTTTGTAAGGGAGGTTTATCCCACCCTTAACGCCGAAGATCGCGATCTTTATCGCAAATTGCTGACGTGTGAAGACCAGGATATGTTCGGCTGGTTCATGCAGCGCGCCGAATCTGAAGATCCGGAACTGCAGCGCATGGTTCGCATGATTCTGGATCGTGTCCAGCCGAAGTGATCGTTTCGAATGCCGTTGGCAGGCCTCACGGCTCCTGCTGACGGCTTATCTGATCGCTCAGGCGTTGGCCCTGGTTTCGTTATATTTTCTTGATGTTCCCGACTGGGCAGGCGCGCTCGGTGTCTTGCTGTGCCTGATTCATGGGGGCTGGGCGTTGCCGCGCTTCATTTTGCTGAGCAGCTCGTCGGCGTTTACCGGTTTACGCCGTGATGCCGACGGCTGGCAGCTTTGGAGTGCTCGTTCAGGCTGGAAGGCGGTGCAGTTGCGTCGAGACAGCCTGGCGCTGCCCTTGGCGGTGGTGGTGCGTTTTCGTCTGGCAGGAGCGTCAGGCGTCGCCGGGCGGCGAGTGCGCAGTGTGTGCATCCCACACGACGCGCTGGCGCCGGAAGTACACCGGCGTTTGCGCGTGCGGTTGAAGTTCAGCCGACGTAGGTGGGCGGCACCAGAATAGTGTCCAGGGCCTCTGGCAGCATCTCTGGATAGTCCAGCGTGTAGTGCAGACCCCGAGATTCCTTGCGCTCCATGGCCGAGCGGATCATCAACTCTGCCACTTGCGCCAGGTTGCGCAGTTCGATCAGGTCGCGGCTGACTTTATAGTTGCTGTAGAACTCGTCGATCTCGTCCAGCAGCAAGCGAACCCGATGCTGGGCGCGCTGCAAGCGCTTATTGGTGCGCACGATACCCACGTAGTCCCACATGAACCGCCGCAACTCATCCCAGTTGTGGGCGATGATCACGTCTTCGTCGGAGTCGGTGACCTGGCTGGCATCCCAGGTAGGCAGTCCTTCAGGGAGGGGCACATTGGGCAGTTGCTCGATGATGTCGGCTGCGGCAGATCGGGCATAGACGAAGCATTCCAGCAACGAATTACTGGCCATGCGGTTGGCGCCGTGCAGGCCGGTGAAACTGGTTTCGCCGATGGCATAAAGGCCCGGCACGTCGGTGCGGCTCTGTTCGTTGACCATCACGCCGCCACACGTGTAATGCGCGGCCGGCACCACCGGGATCGGCTGCTTGGTGATGTCGATGGAAAACTCAAGGCATCGCTCGTAGACCGTCGGGAAATGGGTCTTGATGAACTCTGCCGGTTTATGGCTGATGTCCAGGTAGACGCAATCAACGCCCAGACGCTTCATCTCATGGTCGATAGCCCGGGCCACGATATCTCGTGGCGCCAGTTCGGCCCGAGGG
The DNA here is from genome assembly GCF_900095225.1 of Pseudomonas sp. UMAB-08. Lineage (GTDB taxonomy): Bacteria > Pseudomonadota > Gammaproteobacteria > Pseudomonadales > Pseudomonadaceae > Aquipseudomonas. Next base: position 72,756 of record NZ_LT607419.1, on the reverse strand, counting down.
TCAAAGCGCTGCATGAAACGCTCGCCGCTCGGCAGCTTTAGCCAGGCGCCTTCTCCGCGCAGGGCTTCGGTTACCAGAAAGCTTTTGGCTTGTGGGTGATACAGGCAGGTCGGGTGGAACTGGTTGAATTCCAGATTCGCTACCCGGCACCCGGAGCGCCAAGCCATCGCGATGCCGTCACCGCAGGCCCCGTCGGGGTTGCTGGTGTACAGGTAAACCTTTGCCGCGCCACCGGACGCCAGTGCGGTAAAGCGCGCGCCGTAGGTGTCGACTTCGCCGGTGGCGCGATTGAGCACGTAGGCGCCCAGGCAGCGTTGACCGTCCAGACCCAAACGACGTTCGGTGATCAGGTCGACCGCGACGCGCTGTTCCAGTAGCTCAATGTTGGGCCTGAGCCGGGCTTGCGCGAGCAGGGTTTTGAAAATCGCAGCGCCTGTCGCATCGGCAGCGTGGATGATGCGCCGATGGCTGTGGCCACCTTCTCGGGTCAGGTGAAACTCGAAACCGCCGTCTTCCGTGGCTGACTGGTCATCGCGAGTAAACGGCACGCCTTGGTCAATCAGCCACTGAATGGCCTCGCGGCTGTGCTCGACGGTGAAGCGCACAGCGTCTTCATGGCACAGGCCGCCGCCTGCATTGAGGGTGTCTTCGACGTGGGATTGCACGGTGTCGGTGTCGTCCAGCACGGCCGCAACACCGCCCTGGGCCCAGAATGTCGAGCCGCTGGCCAGGTCGCCCTTGCTCAAAACGGCAACGCGTAAATGGCTCGGTAAAGTTAGCGCAAGGCTCAGCCCTGCGGCACCGCTGCCAATCACCAGGACGTCGTGTTGAAAATGTTGGCTCATGTCTGAATTCCGAGCTTGGCGGCCACTAGTATATAGAGGGGTGGATCGGCACAATAGCCTCGCCTTTATGGCATTGTGAAACCACGGCGGGCTGGGATTGTGCTCCAGTCGGAACGATGATGCATACCGTTTTCCCTGCGAAAGGGTCGGTGTTGCGATTGTTTCAGGGCGGAATCAGCGTTTACTCGAGAGCCGCCGTGAGCTTCTTACACCTGAGCGCGAAACCAGGGAACTTTTCATGCACGCCCGGGCTCAATAGCAGGTTGCCCATAAAGGAACATGTTGGGTATTTGCGGGGGGTCAAAAGCAGCTTCCACCACGCGCGTATTCGACGACAAGATTATTCACGCAGCCGGCCATGTCCGGGCTGCGTTTTTCGTGCGGGTCTAATGACTGCCCGCAGGAAACTTGCTGAGAGGGGAGAACTTTTGCGCAAAGCCCGAGTCTATGTTTGCAAGCCTGTTCAAGGGTTGATGCAACACTCCTTCAGCTTCAATGAGGAGCGTTCATGTTGACCCAGGAAGAAGATCAGCAGCTGGTCGAGCGCGTACAACGCGGCGACAAGCGAGCTTTTGATCTGCTCGTGCTGAAATACCAGCACAAGATTCTTGGTTTGATCGTGCGATTCGTGCACGACACCCATGAAGCGCAGGATGTTGCACAGGAGGCCTTTATCAAGGCTTATCGTGCACTGGGTAATTTTCGCGGCGACAGCGCCTTTTATACATGGCTGTACCGCATCGCTATTAATACGGCAAAAAACTATTTGGTGTCGCGCGGTCGGCGACCACCCGATAGCGATGTAAGGTCTGAAGACGCGGAGTTCTACGATGGCGATCATGGCCTCAAGGATATCGAGTCGCCAGAGCGCGCATTGTTGAGGGATGAGATCGAGGGCACTGTCCATCGAACTATCCAGTTACTTCCAGAAGATTTGCGGACAGCCCTAACTTTACGTGAATTCGATGGTCTGAGTTACGAGGACATTGCGAGCGTCATGCAGTGTCCGGTGGGTACCGTGCGCTCTCGCATTTTCCGCGCTCGGGAAGCCATAGACAAAGCCCTGCAACCCTTGTTGCAGGACTCCTGAGACAGCGGCGATAGCCAAGAGAGGAACCGCCATGAGTCGTGAAGCCCTGCAGGAATCGCTGTCCGCGGTGATGGATAACGAAGCGGACGAATTGGAATTGCGCCGGGTATTGAATGCCTTCGGCGATGCGGATACACGTGCCACATGGTCGCGTTATCAAGTTGCCCGTGCAGCCATGCACAAAGACTTGTTGCTGCCTCATCTGGATATCTCGGCGGCTGTTTCTGCTGCGATCGCCGATGAAGTCACTCCGCTGAAAGCAAGCCGTAGCCCTTGGCGCAGCTTGGGTCGCCTGGCAGTTGCCGCATCGGTAACCGTTGCTGTATTGGCCGGTGTACGTTTGTACAATCAGGACGATATCGCGGGTGTCGAATTGGCTCAGCAAGCCGCTCAGCCAGCGAATCTGTCGGTACCCCAAGTAAAAGGCCCAGCAGTATTGGCCGGCTATAATGAAAGCGCCGAGCAAGCCCCGGGTCCGATGGCCAGTGGTGTTTTGCAAGGTCAGGCTGGCTGGCATGATCAGCGTCTGCCAGGCTATCTGCGTCAACATGCTCAGCAAGCCGCTTTGAAGGGCACTGAAAGCGCCCTGCCATATGCTCGTGCTGCCAGCCTGGAAAACCGTTAAGGAGGATCATGCGCGCCATCCCTCTATTACCGCTTCTACTCGGTGGATGGCTGGTTCTTCCAGCGCATGCCGATGACGCGCAAGACATGCTCAAGCGTCTTGCGCAGGCTGAGCAAACACAAAGTTTCCAAGGCACTTTCGTTTACGAGCGTAACGGTAGTTTCTCTACCCATCGTATTTGGCATCGTGTGATCGATGGCAAAGTTCGTGAGCATCTGCTTCAGCTGGATGGTTCTGCACAGGAAGTGCTGCGCGTCGATGGGCTTACCCAATGCGTCAGCGGCACGCTTGTACCGGGTGTGGCCAATGTGCGCGATTCGTCGGCACGGGCTCTCGACTCGAAAAAACTGTCTGTCTGGTATGACATGAAAGTCGTCGGGAAATCGCGGGTCGCGGGTCGTAATGCGATCATCGTTTCGATGACGCCTCGAGATCAACACCGCTACGGCATCGAATTGCACCTGGACAGCGAAACAGCATTGCCTTTGAAATCGTTGCTGTTGAACGACAAAGGTCAATTGCTCGAGCGCTTCCAGTTTACCGAGCTTGATACCCGGGACGTCCCGACCGATCAAATGCTTGAAGTCAGTTCTGATTGCAAGCCGGTACAAACGGTCAAAACCAAGGACGACGCCCCCAATACGCGTTCCACGTGGCGCTCCGACTGGTTGCCGGACGGCTTCGAGTTGAGCAGCAGCGCAGCGCGCAAGGACCCCGTTACCAAGGCTTTGGTGACTAGCTTGATGTACGACGACGGTCTTGCACGATTCTCGGTTTTTATCGAGCCATTGAACGGGGCTGCTGTTACTGATATCCGGACCCAGCTCGGTCCGACAGTGGCAGTATCGCGTCGGGTGACGACAGCTGTCGGAGACGCCATGGTTACGGTGGTGGGAGAGATACCGATAGGCACCGCAGAGCGGATTGCGCTCTCGATGCGCAGCGTGGATGACCAAACCAGGCAGGTCACCAAGTGAACGGCTGGGTAAGCGAGAGCAGGAGGCGGTGCCTGGAATGAGAGATGTTCATGCCCGGCTGTTTTCTCTGCGAGGCAAGCCTGTGCTTGTCTTGCGGCCGAGATGCTGACATGTTTGGTGATACTTCCAGGTTGCAAAAAACTTCGATTTTTTTTATAGGTCATGGCTTGGCAGCTTTGGCCTTCGTCGTTTCTGGGGTAAAAAAATGCCCCGAGGAGACGCGCAGCGGTTGCTTGTGATGTGCCCATGCTCCTCGGGCCACTTGGTCCGTACTGTTTAACCATGCTCGTTGTGAACGGGAGCCGTATGTTGATTCCACGCTTGAAGTCTTATCTGTCAATTGTCACCGCAGTCCTGATACTGGGCCAGATGGCCGCCGCGCAAGCGGAAGCCTTGCCTGACTTCACCGATCTGGTTGTGCAAGCCTCGCCCGCCGTGGTGAACATCAGTACCCGCCAGAAAATGCCTGAGCGCTCCACCGTGAGCAATCAAATGCCGGACCTGGAAGGGCTGCCACCGCAGCTTCGCGAGTTTTTTGAGCGCAACATACCCAAGGGGCAACGCACGCCCAAAGGTGATCGCCAGCGCGAAACCCAGTCTCTGGGCTCCGGCTTTATTATTTCTGCCGACGGTTATGTGTTGACCAACAACCATGTCATCGACGGCGCGGATGAGATTCTCGTGCGTCTTTCCGACCGCAGCGAGTTGAAGGCCAAATTGATCGGCACAGATCCTCGCACGGATGTCGCGGTCCTGAAGATCGAAGGCAAAGACCTGCCGATCGTCAAGATTGGCAACTCCGAAAAACTGAAAGTCGGTGAGTGGGTGCTGGCCATCGGTTCGCCCTTCGGCTTCGATCACTCGGTAACCAAGGGTATCGTCAGCGCCAAGGGCCGCAGCCTGCCGAACGATACTTATGTACCGTTTATCCAGACCGACGTGGCGATCAACCCGGGTAACTCCGGCGGCCCGCTGTTTAACATGTCTGGCGAAGTGGTCGGGATCAACTCCCAGATATTCACCCGCTCCGGTGGTTTCATGGGCTTGTCGTTTGCCATCCCGATCGACGTCGCGATGGATGTCGCGAGCCAGTTGAAAGCGGGCGGCAAGGTCAATCGTGGCTGGCTGGGCGTGGTGATTCAGGAGGTCAACAAAGACCTGGCTGAGTCCTTCGGTCTGGATAAACCGGCCGGTGCGCTGGTGGCTCAGGTGTTGGAAAACGGTCCGGCCGCGAAAGGCGGCGTGCAGGTGGGTGACGTTATCCTCAGTGCCAATGGTCAGCCGATTGTGATGTCTGCCGATTTGCCGCATCTGGTCGGCAATCTGAAAGACGGCAGCAAGGCCGATCTGGAAGTGATCCGTGACGGCAAGCGTAAAAACTTGACCGTGACCATCGGCGCGCTGCCCGAAGAAGGCCAGGAAATGGATGTTCCGGATTCTGGCGTCGAGCGCAGCAGCAATCGTCTGGGCGTGTCGGTGGTCGAACTGACCGCTGAACAGAAAAAAAGCTACGACCTCAAGGGTGGCGTGGTCATCAAGGAAGTGCAGGACGGTCCTGCGGCCTTGATCGGCTTGCAACCGGGCGATGTGATCACGCACCTGAACAATCAGGCGATCACGTCGGCCAAGAACTTCACTGAGGTTGCCAAGGAGTTGCCGAAGAATCGTTCCGTGTCCATGCGCGTTCTGCGTCAGGGTCGAGCGAGCTTCATCACCTTCAAATTGGCCGAGTAACAGATTGGCGTGACGAAAAGGGCGGTGATCACCGCCCTTTTTTGCGCCTGTCGTCCAGAGAATGCGGTTACTGACCGCTGGTGTGGCCTGCGAACGTGACGCCCCAGTCTTCCATCAGGTACAATTCCCGGCTATTTTTCGGCGGGCAATCTGCCTGCAACCTTTTTGAGTGTTGATCCGTGAGTGATTTGAGTCATATCCGCAATTTCTCCATCATCGCCCACATTGACCATGGCAAGTCGACGCTGGCCGACCGCTTCATTCAGATGTGCGGTGGCTTGTCCGAGCGCGAAATGGAAGCTCAAGTCCTCGATTCCATGGACCTGGAACGCGAACGCGGCATCACCATCAAGGCCCATAGCGTTACCCTGTATTACAAAGCGCTGGACGGCAAAACCTACCAGTTGAACTTCATCGACACCCCAGGCCACGTAGACTTCACCTATGAAGTCAGCCGGTCTCTGGCCGCCTGCGAAGGCGCGCTGTTGGTTGTCGATGCGGGTCAAGGGGTCGAGGCCCAGTCCGTCGCCAACTGCTACACCGCTATCGAGCAGGGCCTTGAGGTCATGCCGGTACTCAACAAGATCGACTTGCCGCAGGCCGACCCGGACCGCGTCAAGGAAGAGATCGAGAAAATCATCGGTATCGATGCCACCGACGCGGTTGCATGCTCGGCCAAGACCGGTCTGGGCGTCGACGAAGTGCTTGAGCGTCTGGTTCACACGATTCCTGCGCCGACCGGCAACATCGAAGACCCGCTGCAAGCGTTGATCATCGATTCCTGGTTCGACAACTACCTGGGCGTTGTCTCGCTGGTGCGTGTACGCCACGGTTGCGTACGCAAGGGCGACAAAATCCTGGTCAAGTCCACCGGCAAGGTGCATTTGGTCGACAGCGTGGGTGTTTTCTCTCCCAAGCATACGCAGACCGTTGACCTGAAAGCCGGTGAAGTAGGCTTCATCATCGCCGGCATCAAGGATATTCACGGCGCCCCTGTCGGCGACACCCTGACCCTGAACACTACGCCCGACGTGGACGTACTGCCTGGCTTCAAGCGTGTTCAGCCGCAGGTGTATGCCGGTCTGTTCCCGGTCAGTTCGGATGACTTCGAAGACTTCCGCGAAGCGCTGCAAAAGCTGACGCTCAACGACTCGTCCCTGCAATACTCGCCAGAAAGCTCCGACGCACTGGGTTTCGGCTTCCGTTGCGGATTCCTGGGCATGCTCCACATGGAGATCATCCAGGAGCGTCTGGAACGCGAGTACGATCTGGACCTGATCACCACCGCGCCAACGGTAATTTTTGAATTACTGTTGAAGAACGGTGAAACGATTCACGTCGATAACCCGTCCAAGCTTCCAGATCAGTCCGTGATCGAAGACATGCGCGAGCCGATCGTGCGGGCCAATATTCTTGTGCCGCAAGAGCACCTGGGCAACGTCATTACACTGTGCATCGAAAAACGTGGTGTGCAGCACGACATGTTGTTCCTGGGGACTCAGGTACAGGTGACCTATGACCTGCCGATGAACGAAGTGGTCCTGGACTTCTTCGACCGTCTCAAGTCGGTGAGCCGTGGTTATGCGTCTCTGGACTACCATTTCAACCGTTATCAGTCAGCAAATCTGGTCAAGCTCGATGTATTGATCAACGGTGAAAAAGTCGACGCTCTGGCGTTGATCGTGCACCGCGATACGGCGAACTCTAAAGGTCGTGCGTTGACCGAAAAGATGAAAGAACTGATCCCGCGGCAGATGTTCGACGTGGCAATCCAGGCCGCCATTGGTGGTCAGGTTATCGCACGTACATCCGTCAAGGCGCTCAGAAAGAACGTACTGGCCAAATGTTACGGCGGCGATGCCAGCCGTAAGCGTAAACTGCTCGAGAAGCAAAAGGCCGGTAAAAAACGCATGAAGCAAGTGGGCAACGTGGAAATTCCACAGGAAGCCTTCCTTGCAGTGCTCAGGTTGGATAGTTAGGTCCTATGTCACTCAATTTCCCGCTGTTGTTGGTCATCGCTGTCGTCGTATGCGGTTCACTTGCATTGCTCGATCTGCTCATTCTGGCACCACGCCGGCGGACGGCCATCGCGACTTATCAGGGCAGCGTCAGCCAGCCGGATGTCGCGGTATTGGAACGCCTGGACAAAGAGCCTTTGCTGGTTGAATACGGCAAATCGTTCTTTCCGGTGCTGTTTATCGTGCTGGTGCTGCGCTCATTTCTGGTCGAGCCCTTCCAGATCCCTTCGGGGTCGATGAAGCCAACGCTGGACGTGGGTGACTTCATCCTGGTGAACAAGTTCTCCTACGGTATTCGCCTGCCAGTGCTGGATCAGAAAGTGATTCGGATCGGTGATCCTCAACGCGGCGATGTGATGGTGTTCCGTTACCCAAGCGACCCGACCGTCAACTACATCAAGCGTGTGGTCGGTTTGCCAGGTGATCAGATCCGTTACACCAGCGACAAGCGTCTGTTCGTCAACGGTGATTTGGTGGCCAAGCAGCTGATTGGCTCCGAGCCGGGGACCTTGGGCAGCGCGGATCTTTATCTTGAGAAGCTTGGCGCCATTGAACACCAGATTCGCCAGGAGATGAGCCGCTACCGTGCGCCGCCAGATCATGAATGGACTGTGCCGGCCGGGCACTACTTCATGATGGGTGACAACCGGGACAACTCGAATGACAGCCGTTTCTGGGATGATCCAAACATTCCCAAGGATGAGCTGGGCATGGTTCCCGACAAGAACATCGTCGGCAAGGCCTTTGCTGTCTGGATGAGCTGGCCTGAGCCGAAACTGAGCCACCTGCCGAACTTCTCGCGGGTTGGTCTGATCAAGTAGCCAATGCGGCGCTGTACTCAACAGCGCCGTACGTCGTTTGGGCTGCGTTGAAACGATGGCAATGGAACACCAACCTTGCCGGCACCATAGAACAGCTACGCTTGAGGTCGAACATGACACCTGCCGGTTCGCAGAAAGGCTTGTCGTTCGTGGGGTGGTTGCTGGCTTTGGCTTTGGTCGCGTTTGCGGCAAGCACGGCCTTTAAACTGATTCCGCATTACCTCGACTATATGTCGATGAAGAAAATCATTAGCTCGGTCGAAACCGACAAAACGCTGGAAATTACAACGGTCAGCGATTTTTACAGCCATGTCAGTAAAGGCATGCAGGTCAACAGCATTCGGGATTTGGATTTGAACAAGGCGTTAAGTGTGACGGTGGAGAACAACAAGTTTCTCGCCCATTTGAAATACGAGAATCGTGAGCCACTGATCCAGAATATCGATCTGGTGGTCAAGTTCGACCACGAATTCAGCGTGGGCAAACCGTGAGCGTTTCCTTGAGTCGCCTGGAGCGTCAGCTCGGCTACACCTTTAAAGACCAGGAACTGATGATTCTGGCCCTGACTCACCGTAGTTTTGCCGGGCGCAATAACGAGCGTCTGGAATTCCTCGGTGATGCCATTCTGAACTTCGTCGCAGGGGAAGCCTTGTTCGACCGCTTCCCTCTGGCGCGCGAAGGCCAGTTGTCGCGCTTGCGGGCGCGGTTGGTGAAGGGTGAGACACTGGCCCTGCTGGCCCGTGGTTTCGACTTGGGCGAGTACTTGCGCCTTGGCTCCGGCGAATTGAAAAGCGGTGGTTTTCGCCGCGAATCGATTCTGGCCGATGCCCTGGAAGCGCTGATCGGTGCGATCTACCTGGATGCGGGCATGGACATGGCGCGTGAGCGTGTGTTGGCCTGGCTGACCACCGAGTTCGACAGCCTGACCCTCGTCGATACCAACAAAGATCCTAAAACCCGGCTGCAGGAGTTTCTCCAGTCGCGTGCCTGTGACCTGCCGCGTTACGAAGTGGTGGATATCCAGGGCGAGCCGCACTGCCGAACGTTTTTCGTCGAGTGCGAGATCAACTTATTGAATGAAAAAAGCCGGGGTCAGGGTGTCAGCCGTCGTATTGCCGAACAGGTAGCAGCGGCCGCAGCACTCATTGCCCTTGGCGTGGAGAACGGCCATGACTGATTCAACTGCAACACGCTGTGGCTATGTTGCCATTGTTGGCCGGCCCAACGTGGGCAAGTCCACGCTGCTGAACCACATCCTTGGGCAAAAACTGGCGATCACGTCGCGCAAGCCGCAGACCACTCGCCACAACATGCTCGGTATCAAGACCGAAGGCACGGTACAGGCGGTCTACGTCGATACCCCCGGCATGCACAAGAACGGCGAGAAAGCGCTCAACCGTTACATGAACAAGACTGCTTCGGCCGCGTTGAAAGACGTCGACGTGGTGATTTTCGTGGTTGACCGTACCCGTTGGACCGATGAAGACCAGATGGTCCTCGAGCGTGTGCAATACGTGCAGGGCCCAGTGATTCTCGCGATCAACAAGACTGACCGCCTCGAAGACAAAGCCGCGCTGATGCCGCATCTGGAGTGGCTGCAAGGCCAGTTGCCGAACGCGCAGATCGTGCCGATCTCTGCTCAGCAGGGTCATAACCTCGAAGCGCTTGAAGGCCTGATCGCCGCCCATTTGCCGGAAAACGATCACTTCTTCCCGGAAGATCAAATCACCGACCGCAGCAGCCGTTTCCTGGCCGCCGAGCTGGTCCGCGAGAAGATCATGCGTCAGCTCGGTGCCGAGTTGCCGTACCAGATCACCGTGGAAATCGAAGAGTTCAAGCAGCAGGGCAAGACCCTGCACATCCACGCGCTGATTCTGGTCGAGCGTGACGGCCAGAAAAAAATCATCATTGGCGACAAGGGTGAGCGGATCAAACGTATCGGCACGGACGCACGCCGGGACATGGAGTTGCTGTTTGACTCCAAGGTCATGCTCAACCTGTGGGTCAAGGTCAAAGGCGGCTGGTCCGATGACGAGCGCGCCCTGCGTTCGTTGGGCTACGGCGACCTGTAAGCCTCATAAGCCTGGTGATTGGCCGCCTCGCCGCCGATCACCGGGCAACGCTGCACCTTTTCCTCGCTATGCCCTTCCTACTGCTGCGATCTGCGAGCCTGCCTGAACGATGAGCACGCCCACCGGCCAACTTGCTTATGTGCTGCACAGCCGGGCGTACCGCGAAAGCAGCGCATTGGTCGATTTCCTTACCCCGCAAGGCCGATTGCGAGCCGTGTTACGCAGCGCTCGCGGCAAGGCAGGCACCCTCGCGCGTCCCTTTGTCCCGCTTGAAATCGAGTTTCGTGGGCGCGGCGAACTGAAAAACGTCGGGCGAATGGAAAGCGCAGGCCTTTCCACCTGGCTGGTGGGTGAAGCGTTGTTCAGCGGTCTTTACCTGAATGAGTTGCTGATCCGCCTGCTGCCCGCCGAAGATCCTCACCCTGCTGTTTTCGATCACTACGCCGCCACCTTGCTGGCACTGGCTGAAGGTCGGCCACTCGAACCCCTGTTGCGCTCCTTTGAATGGCGGCTGCTCGATGATCTGGGCTACGGCTTCGATCTGGACGCCGACATCAACGGCGATCCGGTGGAAGCCGACGGCTTGTATCGCTTGCAAGTGGATGCGGGCCTGGAGCGAGTATGGTTGTTGCAGCCGGGGCTGTTTCAGGGGGCTGAGCTGTTGGCCATGGCTGAAGCCGACTGGAGCGCCACAGGGGCCTTGGCAGCCGCCAAGCGATTGATGCGCCAGGCGTTGGCCGTGCACCTTGGCGGTCGCCCGTTAGTCAGCCGTGAACTGTTTCGCAAGCCGTGAGCAAGCCTTATGCTTGCGCGGTCTGTTTTGATCAAATTTCTAGGAGAGATCCGTGACCCATAGCACTCGCATTCTTCTTGGCGTGAACATCGACCATGTCGCCACCCTGCGTCAGGCCCGTGGTACTCGCTACCCGGACCCGGTGAAAGCAGCGCTGGATGCTGAAGAGGCGGGTGCCGATGGCATCACCGTGCACTTGCGTGAAGACCGTCGGCATATTCAGGAGCGCGACGTACTGTTGCTCAAGGATGTGCTGCAAACGCGCATGAACTTCGAAATGGGCGTCACCGAAGAAATGCTCGCGTTCGCCGAGCGTCTGCGTCCGGCACATATCTGTCTGGTCCCGGAAACACGGCAGGAACTGACCACCGAAGGCGGTCTGGACGTTGCCGGTCAGGAAGCGCGGATCAAGGCTGCGGTGGACCGTCTGGCGAAAGTCGGCTGTGAAGTATCGCTGTTCATCGACCCTGATGAGCGGCAGATAGCGGCATCGAAACGCATCGGTGCGCCCGCCATCGAACTGCACACCGGCCGTTATGCCGACGCGCAAACACCGAGCGAAGTCGCGGAAGAACTGAAACGCATCGCTGACGGCGTGGCGTTTGGTCTGGCCCAAGGCTTGATCGTCAATGCCGGTCATGGCTTGCACTACCACAACGTTGAGGCGGTGGCGGCGATCAAGGGCATCAACGAACTGAACATCGGCCACGCGCTGGTGGCTCATGCCCTGTTCGTCGGTTTCAAATCGGCTGTAGCGGAGATGAAGGCGTTGATACTGGCAGCAGCTGCCAAGGCTTGATCAGATAGACCCCATTCGCGAAGCTTTATTTCCAAACGCTGAATCTAAGGCTTGCGCGCCACGATCACTGCACGCATCGGGGCGGGCAGGCCTTCCACCGTGCGGCTGTGGTCGGCCGGGTCGAGGTAGTCGCTCAGTGACTGAAAGCGCATCCAGTCGGTGCCGCGCTGTTCCTCGACGGTGGTGATGCTGACGTCCACACAACGCACGTCAACAAATCCGGCACGTCGCAGCCATAACTCAAGGGCCGGTACCGACGGCAGGAACCAGACGTTGCGCATTTGCGCATAACGATCTTCCGGCACCAGCACTTGCTGCACGTCGCCTTCCACCACCAAGGTTTCCAGCACCAGCTCTCCGCCTTTGACCAAGCAGTCTTTCAACGCCAGCAAATGGTCGATGGGCGAGCGGCGGTGATAGAGCACGCCCATGGAAAATACAGTGTCGAAGCCTTCGAGATTAGCCGGCAAGTCTTCCAGGGCGAATGGCAGGTGCCAGGCGGGCAGGTCGGGCAGGTAACGCTGGATCGCCTGGAATTGGCAGAAGAACAGCCAGTTCGGGTCGACACCGATCACACTGTCGGCCCCGGCGCCGAGCATCCGCCATTGGTAATAGCCGTTACCGCAACCGACATCCAGTACGCGCTTGCCTTTTAAATCGAGGTGCGGCGATACCCGCGACCATTTCCAGTCCGAGCGCCATTCGGTGTCGACATGCACACCAAATACATCGAACGGCCCTTTGCGCCAAGGCGACAGGCCCATCAGCGCTTTGTGCAACTGCACCCGCGTTTCGGCATCGCAGTCGTTATCAAGGGTGAAGCTTTCAACCAGGTCGATGCGTGTCGGCACCAGTTCAGGAAGGGCCTCCAGCGCGCTTTGCCAGCGTTGCAGGTCGCCGTGACTCTTGGTCATTTTGGCATCGAGTTGCGCTTGCAGGCCATTGGCCCATTCAGCCAGAGGGGTGCCCGCCAAGCGGCGGGCCAGAGGAGCGAGATCAATCATGGCAGGGCAATCAACGAGGCAAAGTTAAGGCATTGAAACCATGGGACCACCTTGGAGAAGCCGGCGGCCAGCAAACGTTCGCGGTGTTCTTCGAGGCTATCGGGCTTCATGACGTTTTCGATAGCGCTGCGTTTTTGGGCAATTTCCAGATCGCTGTAGCCATTGGCGCGCTTGAACGCGACGTGCAGATCAGTGAGCAGCGCGTGTTCCTGCTCATCGTCGAAGCGCAGTTTTTCCGACAGAATCAGCGCACCACCGGGCACCAGCGCCTGGCGGATGCGACCGAGCAGGGCGAGGCGTTGCTCGGGGGCGATGAATTGCAGGGTGAAGTTCAGCGCCACCACCGACGCGGGCTGGAACTGCAGGGCGAGAATATCGCCGTCAATCACTTCAACCGGCAGTAACTCCTGAAACATCGAGTCTTGAGCTTTCAGGTATTCGCGGCAGCGTTCAACCATCGCACTCGAGTTATCCACAGCGATCACGCGACAGCCTTCACTGCGCACGTGACGGCGTAACGATTGGGTGACGGCACCGAGCGAACTGCCCAGGTCATACAGTACGCTATGGGGTTGGGCGAATTGCGCCGCAAGCACCCCCAGGTTCTCGACAATAGTCGGGTAGCCCGGCACCGAACGCTTGATCATGTCCGGAAACACCCGCACCACGTCCTCGTTAAAGGCGAAGTCCGGCACTTGGGCCAGGGGCTGGGCGAAAATGCGGTCGGGTTCTTTGCTCACGGCGGTTCCAGCAGATATCTGAAAAGGGCTGCATTTTAGCCGGGTTGTCGTGTGAGTGCACGGCTCAGACGGCCCCGTTCTATCGGATGAGTGGTCGATCTATTTGCCGATACCTGTCATTTATGACAGTAGACCACCGGAGTACATCCTTTTAGGCTGGGTGTCAGCGGCAGTAAAAAACTATCGCACAAGGAGAGTGACAATGAGCCTGAAAATTGAATCATCTCATACGGATTTGGCTTCACTGATTGACGAGATTCAGAAAATTAACGAAGAGAAGGGAGAAGAAGTTTCAGTAGTTACAATTGCCGAGTTTCAAGCGTTTAGAGATAAGGCAGACAGGGAAGTGGAAAAAGTGACTGACCTCTCTGTTCAGGAAAGCTTGGGTACGCTTCAACGGTTAGCTGATGAGTTTGTTCAAGCGCTGCAACTCATCGCGTTGGCAGCAAGAAAAAGTAAATTGTCTGCCTCTAAAAACAAGCTTTCCTTTGCGTCGAAGGATCCTGTTGTCGAGGCTGAAAATGCAGCTAAAAAATTACAGGTAGCGGCACTCAAGAAAGCGGCTGAATATCAGCTCACATATGCGGTGTTGGGCTATAAATCCAGCGTCGAACTTCTTTGAGCCTATCGTTGCGACGCTGGAAACCCTCTCAATGGCGTCTCAGTTAACCGAGATCGCACAATCGAAGGTCTGCACAGGCGCCACTTCAGGCGCCCACGGCTGTTGATACATCATCAATAGCTGCCCATCTCCCGCGTTGGCAGCCTGATAGCGCCATACCGATTGCCCGGCGCTCCCCACAAGCCCTACCTCTTCCGGGTTGCTATAAACCTCCGGCCCCAGGCTGCGCAGCACGCCCGGGGCAGGGGACTGCACCTTCCAGCGATAACCGGTAGTGGGTGTGCTGGGCAGGGTCAGGATCAAGGTTTGCCCTGTTTTCAGCTTCAACGGGCACTGGCTTTGCTTTTCAACGGAGACGATCTGCCGTGGTTGTTGCGCACAGGCAGCAAGCAGGACAAGGCTCAGCGGGACGAGCAGGCGGACAGCAGTCATGGAGGCTCCAGTCGTATACAACGAACAAGGAGCATAACTGAAGATGGGGGAGATGCTAAGGCAGGGGCGTTCATGACGCCGCCTCGCCAACACGTGGGTTCCTACAGAGGGTCACGATTCTCTGTAGGAACCCACGTGTTGGCGAAAGGTGTGACGCGGTCTCTTAGAACAACACCTTCGCCACGTCGGCAAAGCGTTTGGCGAAGTGTACGGTGATGCCTTCCTTGAGGTAGTCGGGCAGTTCTTCGAAGTTGCCACGGTTTGGCTCAGGCAAAATCAGTTCGTGGATCTTCTGTCGACGCGCCGCGATGACCTTTTCCCGCACGCCGCCAATCGGCAGTACATGCCCGGTCAGTGTCAGTTCGCCGGTCATGGCCACGCCTTTTTTCGGCGCTTGATTGCGGGCCAGGGACAGCAAGGCGCTGGCCATGGTCACCCCGGCGCTTGGGCCGTCTTTGGGCGTCGCGCCTTCGGGCACATGCACGTGCACAAAAGCCTCGTCGAAGAAACGCGGATCGCCACCGAATTGCGCCAGGTTCGCGCTGATGTAGCTGTAGGCGATTTCCGCCGACTCTTTCATCACGTCCCCCAGTTGCCCGGTGAGTTTGAAGCCGCGGTTAAGCGTGTGGATTCGGGTCGCCTCGATCGGCAATGTGGCGCCGCCCATGCTGGTCCACGCCAGACCGGTAATGACGCCGGTGCCTGACAGCACTTGTTCGTTACGAAATACCGGCATGCCCAGCGAGGCTTCCAGGTCTTTGGGCGCGATCTTGATCACCGCTTTCGGCTCATCCAGCAGCTTGACCACGGACTTGCGCACCAGCTTGCCCAGTTGCTTCTCCAACTGCCGGACCCCGGCTTCACGGGCATATCCATCGATGACGGCCCGCAGCGCAGTGTCACTGATGGACAGGCTGCTCTTGGCCACACCCGCCTTTTCCAACTGCTTAGGCCACAGGTGGCGTTTGGCGATGGCGACTTTTTCTTCGGTGATGTAGCCAGACAGGCGAATCACTTCCATTCGGTCGATCAATGGGCCAGGGATTGAATCCAGGGTGTTGGCGGTGCAGATGAACAGGACTTTCGACAGGTCCAGACGCAGGTCCAGGTAGTGATCGAGGAATTCCACGTTCTGTTCCGGGTCGAGGGTTTCCAGCAGCGCCGAGGCGGGGTCGCCCTGGTAGCTCTGGCCCATCTTGTCGATCTCATCGAGCATGATCACCGGGTTCATCACTTCGACGTCTTTGAGCGCCTGGACCAGTTTGCCCGGTTGCGCGCCGATGTACGTGCGACGGTGGCCCTTGATCTCAGCCTCGTCGCGCATACCGCCGACGCTGAACCGATAGAACGGCCGACCCAGTGATTCGGCAATCGAGCGGCCCACGCTGGTTTTGCCCACGCCCGGCGGACCGACCAGCAAGACGATGGAGCCGCTGATCTCACCCTTGTAAGCGCCAACCGCGAGGAACTCGAGGATCCGGCTCTTGATGTCATCCAGGCCTGCATGGTGCTGATCCAGCACTTTGCGCGCGTGCTTCAGGTCGAGCTTGTCCTTGCCGTAAACGCCCCACGGCACCGAACTGGCCCAATCCAGATAGTTGCGCGTCACCGCGTATTCCGGTGAGCCGGTTTCCAGTATCGAGAGCTTGTTGATTTCTTCGTCAATTCGCTTGCGTGCCTGAGGCGGCAGGGTTTTGCCCTCCAGGCGCTGCTCGAACTGCTCGATGTCGGCGCTGCGATCATCCTTGCTCAACCCCAGCTCTTGCTGGATCACTTTGAGCTGCTCTTTAAGGAAGAATTCGCGTTGGTGTTCACCGATCTTACGGTTCACTTCAGCGGAGATTTCTTTCTGCAGACGTGCGACTTCGACTTCCTTGCGCAGCATAGGCAGGACTTTGCCCATGCGTTTGAGCATGGGGACGCAATCGAGGACTTCTTGCAGTTCGACGCCGGTGGCCGAGGTCAGCGCCGCAGCGAAATCGGTGAGCGGCGACGGATCGTTAGGGCTGAAGCGGTTCAGGTAGTTTTTCAGCTCTTCGCTGTACAGCGGGTTGAGCGGCAGCAGTTCCTTGATCGCGTTGATCAGGGCCATGCCATAGGCCTTGACCTCGTCGGTCGTCTCATTGGGTTGATGCGGGTACTCGACCTCCACCAGATACGGCGGGCGATGGTGCTTGAGCCAGGTGCGGATACGTACCCGACTCAGACCCTGGGCCACGAATTGCAGTTTGCCGTTCTCGCGGCTGGCGTGGTGGACCTTTACCAGCGTGCCGTATTCAGGCAGGGCATTGGTGTCGAAATGGCGGGGGTCGTCGGGGGGCGTGTCCATGAAAAACAGCGCCAGTGAATGATGGTCCGACTTGCTGACCAACTCCAGAGTCTCGGCCCATGGCTCTTCGTTGACAATCACCGGCAGCACTTGAGCCGGGAAGAACGGGCGGTTGTGGATCGGGATGATGTAGACCTTGTCCGGAAGGTTTTGCCCCGGAAGGGCCAGGCTGGTGTTGGTCGATCCCTCGTTTATGTCGCGCTCGGCAGTAACGTCATCTGACAAATCTTGTGAGTCTGCTTGCTGGTCGCTCATGGGGCACCTGCACAATTGAACATGGGGTTTAGATGGGGCGCAGCAGCAAGGGTTTCAATGGTGAGTACAAATAGATTCGGTCGAGCTTGGGTTCTCGATCAATGTGCCGATACCCATTTGTAAGCCCCCGGCAGAATGATAGCTAAAGGCCTTGTTTAGTGCGTGATCTTCTCCTGACTGCCCGCTAATCTACGAGCGCGATATTTCGTTGCCAGGGTTGGCGAACTTTAACCGGCTTTGCCGCTGAAAATTGGAAACAGGTATGTCCAGCATTTTACCTTCCGCGGTCCTGGTGGTTGTGTGTATGTTGCTCAGTATAGGGGCGTCTGCGGCAACCCTCGGTGCTGGTGTTGTCGACCAGCAAGGCAAGCCGCTGGGCGATGCCGTTCTGACCCTGCGTGGGCCGCTAGGCAAGCCGGTGGTTGCGCTGAAAGCGGACATGGACCAGCACGACAAACAGTTCGCGCCGCATGTGCTGGCCGTGCGCACTGGGACACAGATAGCGTTTCCCAACAGCGATAACATTCGCCATCAGGTTTACTCCTTCTCCCCCGCCAAACGTTTTGAATTGCGTTTATACGAAGGCACGCCCTCGCAGCCGGTGTTGTTCGATAAGCCAGGCGTGGTGGTGCTTGGGTGCAATATCCATGACTGGATGCTCGGTTATGTCTATGTCACAGATGACTCTTGGTTCGCGGTCAGTGATGACAGCGGCACGCTGAAAATAGATCAGTTGCCCGCCGGGCGATATGCCGTGACGTTATGGCATCCGCAAACCGCTGACATGCAACCGCAGTCTGGTGGTGAAATCGACGTGCCGGCGGAGGGCATTCATCACCGCTTTAGCCTGGTGGTACAGCCCAAGGCGCAGGACATGCCCAAGGCCCCGGCACCCAGCGCGTTCGGCGATGCCTTTCATAAAGCTGCACATGAATGAACCTGCGCAGTAGTTTTCAGGCGCGTATCGCCTGTGTGCTGATCCTCCTGCTCCTTGTGGTAGTAGGCGCCGTGTATTTTGCGGTCAAGGCCGCGACCAGTAGCGCCGTATACACTCAGGCCGAGGAGCAATTGCAGGTCGGCTCGCGAGTGTTCGAGCGGCTGCTGGAGATCCGTGGTCGGCAGTTGCGTGACGGCGTGCAACTGCTGGCGGCGGATTTCGGCTTTCGCGATGCGGTGGCCAGCGGTGAATCTGCGACCATTCGCTCGGTATTGCGCAACCATGGCGCACGGATCAATGCCAGTGACATGTTCCTGCTCAGCATGGATGGCAAGGTCATGGCCAGCACCGTGGCCCAAGTGCCTGAGGGCAGCCAGTTCCGCTACGACACAGCGCTGCGCGAGGCCCGGCGCAAGAATCAAACGATGTTGATCGTCCCGGCGCAAGGCAAACCGCATCTTCTGGTGGAAAGCACCGTGCTAGCGCCGTTGCCGATCGGTCGCGTGGTCATGGGTTTTGCGATGGACAGTGGCTTTGCCCAGGAACTACGCTCGCTGAGCGGGCTGGAAGTGTCCTTCCTCGCGGTTGAAAATCAGCAACCAGGGAAAATGGTCAGTACTCAGCCGGATTCGCTGTATGCCAGCCTGAACGCGCTCATGCTCGATCCCTCTCAGGATCGGCATATGCGCATGACGGAACACCAGAGCGCGCGTTTCCTCAGTCAGTCATTGTTGGTCAACACCGGGGATGGCAGTGACGGGCAAGTGATTGCTTTGCTGCAAAGCCCGCTCGATAAGGCCATGCAGGCCTTTGCTCCGCTCGACGAGAAACTCTTCTGGATCGCCCTTGCGGCGTTGCTGGCTTCATTGGTTGGCGCGCTGTTGCTGGCGCGAAGTGTCTCGTTGCCGGTGCGTGCCTTGGCACGGGCGGCCGAGCGCATTGGCGAGGGTGATTATCAGACCCCCGTGGCCCTGAAGCGCAGCGATGAATTGGGGTTGCTGGCCAGTGCATTCAACTCGATGCAGAGCGGCATCGCCGAACGCGAGCAGCAATTGGCGCACAACGCGCTGCATGACGCCCTTACCGGTTTGCCCAACAGGGCGCTGGCGATGGAGCGCCTGGGCAGTGCCATTGCGGCAGAGCGTTCGGTGGCGCTGTTGTACCTGGGCATCGATAACTATCGGGCCATCAACGAAAGCTGTGGTGTTGAAGGTGTCGATCAGATGTTGCAACAGGCCGGTGCACGGTTGCAGGCGGCGTTGCGTCCGGGCGATACCGTGGCTCGGCTGACTGCCAACGAATTTTTGCTGTTGCTGGAAAATACCGGCAGCGATGGCGCGGTGGCCATGGCCGACACCCTGCAACAGTTGTTGATCGAACCACAGAAGATAGGCGGCCACGAGATTACGCTGGACTGCTGCGTCGGCATCGCGGCGTATCCCACCGACGGCGACGCGCCGCAGGAATTGCTCAGTCGCGCCGCTATCGCCCGGCAAGATGCCGCGCAATTGCCTGGGCGTTTGCAGGTTTATCAGCAGGGTCGCGACGTGGCTCACCAGCGCCAGATTCGTTTGATTCGTGACCTGCGCCATGCAGCGGCCAATAACGAGTTGGTTCTGCATTATCAGCCCAAGCTGGATATTCGTCTGGGGCGGGTACGTCAGGCCGAAGCACTGTTACGTTGGCAGCATCCTCAATTGGGTCTGGTTTCGCCCGCAGAATTCATCGAGTTGGCCGAGCGCACCGGCAGCATTCAGTTGCTGACCAATTGGGTCATCGAAGACACCATGCGCCAGATTGCCGAGTGGTCCGGGCGTGGGTTGCAGCTACAGGTGTCGCTGAACATTTCGGCCGAAGACCTGCTCAGCCATGATTTGGTTGACCGTGTGTCTGTGTTGCTCAAGCAATACCGTGTCCCTGCCGAACAACTGATCTTCGAGATCACGGAAAGCGCGGTCATGCGTGAACCGGAACATGCGCTTGACGTTCTGCACCGTCTGCGCGAATGCGGCATCAGCCTTTCAATTGATGACTTCGGGACGGGTTTTTCGTCGCTGGCGCACCTCAAGCGGTTGCCGGTTCAGGAATTGAAAATCGACCAGTCGTTTGTGCGCGACCTCGATGAAACCAGTGAAGACGCCGTGATCGTGCGTTCCACCATTGAGATGAGCCATAACCTTGGCCTGAAAGTGGTCGCCGAAGGCGTCGAGTACGCGCGCAGCCTGCGCCTGCTTGAGCGCTGGCAGTGCGACACGGCGCAGGGTTATCTGATCAGCCGGCCATTGACGGCCGCTGCGTTTGAAGCCTGGATCGCCCAACCCCTACCTTCCTCCAGCCTGATGGTCCATTGATTTATGCCGCGTCGTTTTTTCCTGTTACTGGGGTGTTTACTGGGGTTATTCGAACAAACTGTTCTGGCTGATCAGGGCCGGTTGATCGCCACCGGAGGTGCCAGCAGTCTTGAGGGCGCGTCCGGTGGAGGGATTACCCCGTGGGCGGTGCTGGCGGGTTATGGCGAGCAAGGCGAGTGGGGCGGCAATGTGTTCGCCACTCATGTCGATCTGCCAGACTACAGGCTGGATGTAGTGGGCCTGGCCGTTGCGTTCGATAATCGCGTCGAGGTGTCTTTTGCACGCCAGCGTCTGGACCTGGGTTCGCTGGTCAGCAAGTTTCACCTGCCCGAGGACAGCCTGAGTCAGGACATTGTCGGAGTGAAAGTCAGGCTGTTCGGTGACGTGATCTACGACCGTCTGCCGCAGGTGTCCCTGGGGCTGGAATACAAGCACCAGAACGATTTCCTGATCCCCAGCCTGGTCGGCGCCAAGCGTGATCAGGACACCGAGGGTTACTTGACCGCCAGTCGTTTGTTCATGGGCGGGGCCTTTGGCTACAACCTGCTGATCAACGGAGGGTTGCGCTACAGCCGGGCCAACGAGCTGGGGCTGCTTGGCTTCGGTGGTGATCGACGCGACACCCGCAGCGTGCTTAAGGAGGGCTCGGTGGCTGTGCTGTTCAACCCGCGCTGGGCGTTGGGCATGGAGTACCGCGAGAAACCGGACAACCTGTCGTTCTCCGGCGAGAGCGATTGGTCGGACCTGTTCATCGGTTATTTTCCGAACAAACACCTGTCGGTCGTGCTGGCTTATGCGCGGCTCGGCGAGATTGCTACGCTGGACAATCAGAACGGTACTTACCTGTCGGTACAGGGGAGCTTTTGATCATGCGCCTGTTACCGTGGATTTTGATCGCCGTACTGGCTGGCTGTGCGCAACACTCCGCCCCGCCAGTCGAGAATGACCCGAGCCTGTACAACGCGCTGGGGCAGCGTGCAGGCATTCAGCAGATTGTGGAAGGCATGCTGATCAACGTCGCTCATGACAAGCGCATCGTCGAGCATTTCAAAAAGGTCGATATCGTGCGCTTGCGCGACAAACTGGTTGAACAGTTCTGTGTCAAAGCGGGCGGCCCTTGCCGCTACACCGGCGACCCCATGCCAGAGGTCCACAAAGGTCAGCATGTGTCCCGCAGTGATTTCAACGCGCTGGTTGAAGACTTGATCGACGCCATGGACGCGCAGGGCATTTCAGTCCCGACGCAGAATCGCTTGATCGCAACGTTAGCGCCCCTGCGTGGGGATGTGATCGAGAAGTAAGGCTGATCAGCGCTGCAAAAAAAGGCGGCTACCTTTCGGTAGCCGCCTTTTTCATGGGGTCATTGCATCATCAGTCCGGCAGTTTGAACGCCAGGATGTAATCGCCTTGTTTGGTGCCCAGTGAACCGTGACCGCCCGCCATGACCAGCACGTACTGCTTGCCGTCCTTGCCGGTGTAGGTCATCGGTGTGGTCTGGGCGCCTGCTGGCAGGCGACCTTCCCACAGCTGCTTGCCGTTACGAACATCGTAGGCGCGCAGGTACTGGTCGAGGGTGCCGCTCAGGAACGCCACGCCACCCTTGGTGACAAACGTGCCGCCCAGGCTAGGTACGCCCATGGTCAACGGGATCGGCACTGGCGCACTGTCACGCACAGTGCCGTTCTGGTGTTTCCAGATCGTGGTGTGATTGGTCAGGTCCACGGCTGCGACGTAACCCCAGGCTGGCGCTTGGCAAGGCAGGCCCATCGGCGACAGCATCGCTTCGAGGATCACCCCATAAGGCGCGCCTTTGTTGGGTTGTACGCCTTGGGTTTCGCTTTTACGGCCCGGGCCACCTTCAACTTCTGCTGCGGGAACCAGCTTGGATTTGAAGGCCATGTAGCTTGGGTTTACGAACGCGATCTGACGCACGGGATCAACCGAGATACCCCCCCAGTCGAACACGCCGAAATTGCCTGGATAGACAATCGACCCTTGCAGCGATGGCGGAGTGAAAGGGCCGTCATAGCGCAGGGATTTGAAGTCGATCCGGCACAGCATCTGATCGAACGGCGTCACGCCCCACATGTCGCGCTCTTTCAGGGGCGGCGGCATGAAGTTCAGGTCAGACTTGGGCTGGGTCGGCGATGTGTGATCGCCGGCAACCGCGCCTTGTGGTACCGGGATTTCGTTGATGGGCACGATCGGTTGACCGTTGCTGCGGTCCAGCACGTAGATGCTGCCCTGCTTGGTCGATGCCAGGACAGCTTGTTTCATGCCGTCTGCGGTTTTCATGTCCATCAGTGTCGGCTGACCGCCGACGTCCATGTCCCACAAGTCGTGATGGGTGAACTGGAAGTTCCAGCGTACGTGGCCGGTAGCGATGTCCAGCGCGACGAGGCCGGCGCTGTACTTCTCTGATTCAGGGGTGCGATTGCCGCCCCACTGGTCAGGCATCTGGTTACCCATCGGCAGATAAAGCATGCCGAGCTTTTCGTCGACGCTGAACATCGACCACATGTTGGGAGAGTTGCGGGTGTAGGTTTTGCCCGGAGCAATCGGTGTGGTGTCGTTCGGATTGCCGCTGTCCCAGTTCCAGACCAGGCGACCGGTGTGCACGTCGAACGCGCGAATCACCCCGGACGGCTCATCGGTGGAGAGGTTGTCAGTGACGTGACCACCGATGACGACCAGATTTTGAGTCACGGCAGGCGGCGAGGGGGAGTAGTAGCCACCCGGCGTGAAGGCACCGATGTTGGCGCCCAGATCAATCGAGCCGTTAACACCGAAGTCTTCGCACGGCTTGCCGGTGTCGGCGTTCAGCGCGATCAGACGGGTGTCCGCGGTTGGCAGTAACAGGCGACGTGGGCACGCGTTGGTGCTGGTCGCCGCTGTTGCTGCTGGCGCAGGGCTTCGCCCAGGCACTGCCGACGGCGCCGGAGCGGGGGTCGCAGCGTAAGCAGCATCATCGTGATACGACACGCCACGGCAGGTCATGTGCGCCCACCCTTTGAAGTTTGCCGCTTTCTGCGTGCTGATCTTCGGGTCGAAACGCCAGATTTCCTTGCCGGTGTCCGGGTCCAGCGCGATCACCTGGCTGTGGGGCGTGCACACGTAGAGCATGCCGTTGACCTTGAGTGGGGTGTTCTCGGCCGTGGTTTCCCCCGGATCGTTCGGCCCAGGGATATCCCCTGTGCGATAGGTCCAGGCAGGCACCAGCTTGCCCGCGTTTTCAGGGGTGATCTGCGCCAGCGGCGAATAGCGATCACCGAACGCGGTGCGCCCATAGGATTGCCAATCACCGTCGGGCATGGCCGGGGCGGTGTTGGTGGTGCCTGCGGTCTCGCGGTCCAGTTGGCCTTTGATCTCACCAGGGTGGGTGAACTGGCTGGCCAACGCTGTAAGACCGGCCAGCACCACGGCGATGCTTAATGCGCCGGTGGCCATGGGTGCGGGTTGCCCACGCAGCAGCGGACGACGAAACCACGGCAGCAAAAGCACGATGCCCAACGCGAACCACAGCGCCAGACGCGGCACCAGTTGCCACCAATCCAGGCCCACTTCCCACAGTGCCCAGAGCGTACTGGCGAGCAGAAGCAGCGCGTACAGGCCTAGCGCGGCACGGCGTGCGGCGATGAGCAACACGCCAGTCAGGGCAAAGCCGATACCGGCCAGCAGGTAGTACAGCGAGCCGCCCAGCAGCGTCAGCTTGATACCTCCTGCCAACATGACCAGGCCCATCAGCAGCAACACCAGACCGAGCAATGTCGGTAACAGGCGTGTTCTGCTTAAAGCACCATCAGTGCTCATAATGTGTTTCTCCAGGACGATTAAGGGGGGTGTCGCTTGGTGCGTAACGTCTGTTTGTGAGCCTAGTCCAGTCACATGCATGCGCATTGAAGCCACTGATTTTGGCGACTGGATGCGTTCCGTCGGCGGGGGCGCAGTCAGGATTTGACGGGGTTATTTCATAGGCAGCTATCGATGCTCAGAGTTCAGGCCTTTGTGCCTAACATGAGACGTATTCGTTGGTGAATCGATTCAGCAATGATCTGTAATGATAGAGACCTGAGCCCATAAGCGAAAGGAAAGGATGCGCCAAGGCTTATTGCGGATTCAGTAACAGTGAAAGGTAGGCAGGCAGGCAGCGCAGGTGAAGGGGTTATTTCCTACAACTTCTATCGGTGTTTGTCTGATGCCAATCTGATGCCTCGGCACGCTAAGCTCTTCCCGCTACGGGGAGGCTCGGCTAAGGTGCGCACCTTACGGGGCAAACCCCGCTTAAATCAGCTCGAAGGCCTGGTATGACGACATCCAACAACAATCCTCTGCATGGCGTAACGCTGGAGCAGATCCTCACCGCGCTGGTGGCGCACTACGAATGGTCGGGATTGGCGGAGCGTATTGATATTCGTTGTTTCAAAAGCGATCCGAGCATCAAGTCCAGCCTGACGTTTCTGCGCAAGACCCCGTGGGCGCGGGAGAAGGTCGAAGGTTTGTACGTGAAGCTGGCACGCAGCAAAGGCTGGTGAGGTTCCCTGCTTTCTCTGCCGACACCCAAGGATGATTAAAACGATGCACAGCGAACACTCGCAACAGTCGCAAGGACAGCGCAGCTTCATCATCATCGCAGCACTGCTGGGATGGTCGGCATTGGCTATCCAGTTGTTTTTGATTTTTTTCGCGCGGTGGGCGGATCAAGCGAGTCTGCTCGGTGGGTTGGTGAGGTTCTTCAGTTTTTTTACCATACTCACGAACACCTTGGTGGCGAGTGCCCTGACCTGCGCGGTCGTTAGGAGAAGCGATGGTGTTCATCGCTTTTTCCGAACCCCTTGGGTGTGCAGCGGCATTGCCGCCAGCATTGTGCTGGTGGGCCTCGCTTACAACGTGCTCCTGCGCCATTTGTGGCAGCCTCAGGGCTGGCAATGGATCGCGGACGAATTGCTGCACGACATCATGCCGCTGCTGTTTCTGGTGTATTGGTGGCTATACGTCCATAAAGGGGTATTGCGCTTGAGCCACGTGCTGCTGTGGGCGATTTACCCGCTGGTGTATTTCGCTTACGTGCTGTTGCGGGGGGATTTGATTGGCGACTACATGTACCCCTTTATTGATATCGGCACCCTCGGTTATGCCAAGGCCTTTATCAATGCAGGTGGCGTGTTGGCAGGGTTTGTCATGGTCTCGCTGGTGCTGGTCGGGCTGGACAGGGTCAAGGGCCGCAACGCCAGAGGATGAAGGAATGCGGTCTGTTCAAGACCGCATCGCCGGTACCTCCTGTTGCGAAGCACCTTCAACCGTTGTCGGCCTCATTCAGGCGCCAGTAACCGACCGTTTTTACCAGGCTTTCCTCCAGGCCAAATTCATTCAGCAATACACGACGAACCTTGCGTGACAATGCCGCTTCAGTTGCCACCCAGGCGTATAGCTTGCCTTCCGGCATTTCCAGCCTGCGGGTGACCTCCACCAGATCCTGCTCGCCCCGCACAATCCAGATCACGTCGACCTGAGCCTGGCTGTGCAACGTCTGCTGTTCGGACGAGTCGGCGATCTCGACCACCACCAGCGCACTGCGGTTGGCCGGCAGGCTTTCTACACGGCGGGCAATGGCGGGGAGGGCGGTTTCATCGCCGATCAGTAAATAGCTGTCGAAAATGTCCGGGACGATCATCGAGCCCCGTGGGCCGGCGATGTACAGCGATTGCCCCGGTTTGGCCTGCGCTGCCCACGTGGCGGCAGGACCCTCGCCGTGGAGGACGAAATCGATGTCCAGCTCGCCAGCCTCTGCGTCATAGCGGCGGGGCGTGTAGTCGCGCATCGCCGGGCTTGGGCCATCGCCTGGGGCGCCGGGGACAAAGGTCTCGAGTGCTGCCTGCTCTTCGGTCGTTTGCGCGAAGATCAGTTTGACGTGGTCGTCGGTGCCTTGGCTGACAAAGCCCTGCAGTTGCGGCCCGCCCAAGGTGATGCGGCGCATCCGGGGTGTCAGGTCGATGACGCGCAGCACCTCCAGCTTGCGGCGTTTGATGTCATGGCTGACGCGGTGAATGGTTTGTTGCGAATTCATCAAGACTTCTCCGGGGGGCGGACAGGGCCATCGACGATGGCTTTGGCGGTGTCGTTCAGCAGGGTGCTCACGCGCAGGATTTCTGCAGCATTCCAGCGCCCGTGATGCAGTTGCAGTGCATGCCGCAGGTTGTGCACGGCTTCATGGATTTGCGGCGGTCGATCATGTCCGCGCAAGGCGCGCTTACTGACGTCGATGCGGGTGCGCACACCCTCCAGCGCGATGGCCTGTTCCGTCAGCGACTGCTCGCCGATGCGGGTCACGACGTAGTGTTTTTTCCCGCCCTGGGCGTCGCCGAGGATCATTTCGCTTTCTTCAAGAAAGGTCAGCGTCGGGTAAATCACCCCCGGGCTCGGGCTGTAGGCACCGTCAAACATGCCTTCGATCTGGCGGATCAAGTCATAGCCGTGGCTGGGTTGTTCGGCGATCAACGCGAGCAGCAGTAATTTCAGGTCGCCGGGGGCAAAGACGCGCGGGCCGCGTCCTCCGCGTTCACGGCCGGGACGTTTCTCGAAACCGTCGCGACCGTCACCGTGATCGCGGTGGTCTCGATGGGCATGGTGAGTGGGGTCACTGGGTTCACTCATTTATCTCTCTCCTGCGTAAGTTAGATATACCTTAAGATATATCTAACTTTGAGCGCAAGAGATAAAAGAGAATTATTCTTATTCAGTGCTGGCCTGCAATGGCACGGGTGGGGCGTTACAGGCGGTGTGGCTGCCTGGCACGAGATAGGGGTTAAGGATCGGCGCCATGCCTTTGAGCACCTGTACGGGCAATGCTGACGTGAACTTGAAGGCTTCAGACGCGCGACCGGGTACGAATGCCGTCAGCGTCCCGAAGTGATTGGCACCGATGTAGAACACAAACGTCGCCGTGCGGTTGATTGACCGCGACCCGAGGATTCGGCCTCTGGCGCCAATGCTCTCGATCCGGTTGTCACCAGTCCCGGTTTTGCCGCCCATGGCCAGCACGGTGCCGTCCTCGAGTTTGAAGCTGCCCTGCACACGCCGCGCCGTGCCGGCATCCACCACTTGCGACAGCGCTTCACGCATGGCCGTCGCGACCTCGACCGGGAGCACACGCTTACCCAGATTGGGGTTATTCGCCAACTGCGTTTCGTAGGGCGTCCCGGCAGCAAAGTGCAGGCTGTCGACACGCAGTACGGGCAGGCGGATACCGTCGTTCTGAATGATCCCGATCAACTCGGCCAATGCTGCCGGACGGTCCCCCGAACTGCCAATCGCGGTCGCCAGTGACGGCACCAGGTGATCGAATGGATAACCCAGTCGTTGCCAGCGGCTGTGAATATCGAGGAACGCTTCGATCTCCATCATCGTGCGAATCCGGCTGTCACGAGCGCTTTTGTGCCGACTTTTGAACAGCCAGCTATACACCTCTTGACGCTCGTTTTGACTGGCAACAAGTGCCTCGTTGAACTTCGCCTGCGGGTGTTGCAGCAAGTAGCCCACCAGCCACAGATCCAGTGGGTGAACCTTGGCGATATACCCTTGATCCGGCAGGTTGTACGCGCCCGGCCCGTAGTTTTGATACAGCTCGCCGAGGCGCTTGTCGGTCAACTTGTCGACCGCCGCTTTGTCATCGGCCAGGTGCGCGCGAACGAAGGCGTTAAACGCGCTCTGATCGGCATTGGGCAATAAGTAACGGTGCACGGCGGCCAGGCGAATCGCCGTGGGGTGCATGCCGTCGAGGAAGGTATCCAGCCGGTCCTGGGTGGACTTGTTCTTGTAGCGCTTCCAGAAGCGCAGAAGAAACACCGTGCCCTCGCGGTCGGCAAACTGGCTCAGGTATTCCTGACGTCTGGGGTCATTGTCATCTTTGAGCAAAAGGGCGCTGCTGTTGGCCGACTGGTAGATGCTGTAACGCACCACGTCGCGCATCAAGCGTATGAACGGCAGGTTGATGGACTCACGTATCGCGTCACGCAAGCTTGGGCTCCGGCCATTGTCCTCTTTGCGAAAGTTATTGAAGTGATGCATCCCGCCGCCGGTGAAAAAACTTTCGCCGGGGCTGGCGGAGTACTGCCGATCCAGCGCTGCGGCGAGCATCTTCGACAGGTCTTGATCCTTGTTCTGCATCAGGTAATCGAGGGCCCAGCGGGTGAGCCGGTCCTGGTCTTCGACCGGGACTTTTTTCAGTTCGGAGGGCATTTTCCCGGCGTAGCGTTGATGCAGCTCAGACATGATTTCCAGGTAGGTGGTCAGTACCCGCATTTTTGCAGTTGAGCCCAGTTCCAGCTTGCTGCCCTCGTTGATGTCGAACGGTTGGTCGGTGCTGTCGGTCTGCACCCGCACCCGAGAACCATCCGGGTCGCGTTCGAACAAGGTGAAGCTGTAACGCACCTCCTGGGTGCTGGTCGGCGTCAGCAAATGCTCGCCGATCAAGCCCATTTTTGTGGCGAAGGCCGGGTCTGCCAAGTCCCGCAGGTATTGACTGACGCTGGTTTGCAACTCCCCTTGCAAGGTACTGGTCGCCGCCAGATCCAGACGGTCGAGGTCATACAGAGGGCGATTGAGCAGAGTCGACAGGCGACTGCGGGCGACACTGATGCCCTTGTTGGTTTCGATGGGCTGAAGGGTCGGTTGCTGAGCCCAGTCACGATAAGTCACAGCGCTGGCCAACGCCGCATTCGACAGCGCCTGGTCAATGACATTGTTCTGCGCCAGCAGGCGGATATGGCTGTCAGTCAATTGCGCCAACTCTTCGCGACCTCGGGCCAGATAATGCGAAGGCCGACGTTGGGCGATCACCAGTGACAACACCTGACGCAACGCCAGACCGCGTTCAGCGAGGCTTTTTGGGTCGTTGGCAGTGTCAGTCAGTTGTTGATTGACCTTGTCGAAGTCCGCGCCATACCAGACGCGTAAACCCTCAGCCAGGCCATGCACTTCGCCATGCCCAGGCACGGCGGACAGAGGGACACTGTTGAGGTAATCACGGACCACGCGTTGCCGTGCCTCCAATGTCTGCGGGCCATCTTGATAGGCACGAACGCTGGCGGAGATCATCTGCCGCAGCTTCTCGGCACCGGACTGGGTCAAGCCATCGGGTGAATGGCGATACTTTTCCAGTTGCGTGGCGAGGGTACTGCCGCCCGCGGATTGGCCGGGCAGGGCGAAAAGCTTGGCGACCTGGGAGAGCGCTGCCTTGGCAAAGCGCGGCCAGTCGACGGCAGGGTTGGCCAAGGGTTGTTGCGGGTCAAGCAGGTCGCGGTTCTCGATAAACAGCAAACTATGCACCACCAAGGGCGGGATCGCCGCAAAGCTGGGGTAGAGCTGCTGTGGGTAACTGAACTGATAGAGCGGAGCTCCCCGGCAATCAGTAATCGACAACCCGGCCTGAATTTTCTCTTGATAGGGCACGAAGAAGCCATGCTGGCTATAGGCGAGCAGGGCGGGAGAGAACCGGGTTTGCTGGGTCACTAGGTAATCGCGCTTGAGCAGGCGCGGCAGAAACTCATCCAGCGCCGAATACCCCAGACGTCGATCAAACGGGCCCTCGCCGGGGTACATGATCGAGTTGCTGGGACCGGGCTGCATCGAATAACTGAGCGTGGCGGCGAAGCGGCTGAACTCCCGGGCTTGCAGTTTTGAACTGCGGGTTTCGGCAGATATGGCCAGCCCTAGAGCAACCAGCCCTATCAGCGACAGCAACCAGAACAGACGCCAGCCATACCGTTTGCGGCGTGGACGTTTAGGCAGGGGAGCGTCATCAGGACCGTCAGCAGGAACCACGGTCTTCTTTGAATCGGAATGCCATAAAGCGCCCATAGTCGATTGGCCCGGTTAAGCGTGTTAATCGCACCTGTCACAAGCTTAGACGCTGGTCGCGATTGGGGAAAACTTTGTAAGACGCATGTAGGAAAAATCCCTTAAAACCCACTGCTCGATATCGAGGCGCCAGCAGTGCGTCAGGTCGGGGCGGGCGGGCGATGTAAACCCTCTTTGCGTACCTGATGGATTAAAACCCTATGGCAGAATATATCCCTCTTCTAAAGCCGTTTAGGCCGTGAATTATCGCCAAATAAAAGTGTTTATATAGTGAAAGCCACTGGCTGTGGGTTTTTATACTGCGCGACCATTGCGAGAGTGTGTGCCTGACCCTTTTCGATGGACGCTCTTTTTTGAGGCGCAGTGCGCATGTTTTTTGTGCGAGGTTCGCCTCCGATTTCAGTAGGACCATTCGCGCATGACGGGCTCACTCATAAGGATGAACCTGATAATGCGACGCGCAGGCTTACCCGCCGGTGCTTTGAATCGTCGACTGACTCCATATCCAATAACAATACGAGGTTGTAAATTTATGCCAGTCGGCAAACACACTTTGCACACAGAGACCGCTCAAGGCGGACCTCTGAAACGAGAGTTGGGCGAGCGCCACATCCGCCTGATGGCTCTAGGTGCCTGTATTGGTGTCGGTCTGTTTCTCGGTTCTGCCAAAGCCATCGAGATGGCCGGGCCCGCGATCATGCTGTCGTACATCATCGGCGGCCTGGCCATCCTGGTGATCATGCGCGCCCTCGGCGAAATGGCCGTGCACAACCCGGTCGCCGGCTCCTTCAGCCGCTACGCACAAGACTATCTCGGCCCCTTGGCGGGCTTCCTTACCGGCTGGAACTACTGGTTCTTGTGGCTGGTAACCTGCGTTGCGGAAATCACCGCCGTGGCCGTTTACATGGGCGTCTGGTTTCCCGAGGTCCCGCGCTGGATCTGGGCGTTGGCGGCACTGATCAGCATGGGCTCCATCAACCTGATCGCCGTCAAAGCCTTCGGTGAATTCGAGTTCTGGTTCGCCCTGATCAAAATCGTCACCATTATCGCCATGGTCGTCGGCGGTATCGGTGTCATCGCCTTTGGTTTCGGCAATGACGGTGTCGCGCTGGGCATTGCCAACCTGTGGAGCCACGGCGGCTTCATGCCCCACGGCGTGCAAGGCATCCTGATGTCACTGCAAATGGTGATGTTCGCCTACCTCGGCGTTGAAATGATCGGCCTGACCGCCGGTGAAGCGAAGAACCCGCAGAAAACCATTCCCAGCGCAATCGGCTCGGTATTCTGGCGGATTCTGTTGTTCTACGTTGGCGCGCTGTTTGTGATCCTGTCGATCTACCCGTGGAACGAAATCGGCACCCAGGGCAGCCCTTTCGTGATGACCTTCGAGCGTCTGGGAATCAAGACCGCCGCCGGCATCATCAACTTCGTGGTCATCACTGCGGCACTGTCGTCCTGCAACGGCGGCATCTTCAGCACCGGACGCATGCTCTACAGCCTGGCGCAGAACGGCCAGGCACCGCGTGGCTTCGCACAAACCTCGAGCAACGGCGTACCGCGTCGTGCACTGCTGCTGTCGATTTTCGCCTTGTTGATCGGCGTATTCCTCAATTACCTGGTGCCGGAAAAAGTCTTCGTCTGGGTAACGGCCATCGCGACCTTCGGTGCGATCTGGACCTGGACCATGATCCTGCTGGCGCAACTCAAGTTCCGCCGTGGCCTGAGCAAAACCGAGCGCGACCAACTGAAATTCCGCATGTGGCTATGGCCGCTCAGCTCCTATCTGGCGCTGGCGTTCCTGATCCTGGTGGTAGGCCTGATGGCTTACTTCGAAGAAACCCGCATCGCGTTGTATGTCGGGCCAGCGTTTCTGATACTGCTGACGGTACTGTTCTACGTATTCAAACTGGCGCCGAAAAACGAAGCAGTGGGTGCTGCACGTACGGCGTAATAACACAGCTTGAAACGCAAGAGCCCTGGTCAGTTCACATTATGATCAGGGCTTTTTTATACGCCTCACGGTCTCCCCTATTATGAGGGGCGAGGATGTCTAGGCTTTGATGCTGATAAGTTTTTGCTGCGAAGGGGTAACCGTCAATGAGTCAGTTGTTGATGGGTATGTGTTTTTTTTCTTTGAGCTGGACAGTGAATCTTGATAGTTGATAAGTGCGCTGAAGTTTTCTTTTGTCAGCTTGCCTGCGCCGTCCTTGTCTTTATAGTAACTGGCGAGCGTCACTAGCGAGTTAGCGTGTCTGTTGATGGCCGAGACTAAGGGCTTGAATAAATTTATGGCTTCTAAAAGCTGGGGTTTTTCTTGTGATGTGAGCGTTTCTTTAAAGTCGATAATTTGGAGTCTGGTTTCTTTGTCCAGCGTGAAGCTGAACTCTTTTTTCGATAATTCAGGATTCGATAAGCTGAGTGTTTTTCTGAACGCGAGGAGTTCCGATCTGACGCTCTCCAGCTCAAGCTCGGCATTCCATCTCACATTCCATGTGTCGAACGCGCGGCATGTCCAGCAGCATTCTTTTTCTGTCAGTGGGACCATATGGGTTCCCCAAGGATCGGTCCCCCTCGTGTAGACCTCTGAAAGTTGGTCTTCCGACACGGTGACAGGGAAACAGCTTTTCGGCCAAAGCGCCTCTAGGCTATACATCCTGGGGCGCTTCATTGCCGCTAGATCTTCCGGACAACTCCAGTTTGCAGGCAGCGGTTGCAGTGGTTCCTCAACCGCCTGATATCCCCCCACCCAAACGCCAGTATCTTTGATTTCCATCATCCTTCCCTCACTGATTCGTTCACTCTCCTTGCATAACGACCCACCTTCAAAAAACTTGGCCTTATAAACCCGTAGGAAACTTCCGAAAGTGCGTTTCAGTGAGACGGCGTTCTCAAACTGCCACCACCCGGCCCGGCGTCCCCAGCCGTTTATTCAATTCCAACCCGCTCGCCATGAGCATCATCAAGGCCAAACCCAGCAGCGCGGTAAACACTTGCATCGGCCAGGTGTCGCCAGCGAGTGCGTTGGCCATGTCGGCCAGCGGCGCGAGCAGGACGCTGAGGCAGAAGACTTCCAGGGAGTAGCGGCCCATGCGGCAGGTTTGTCGGGCAGGCCAGTTGTTTAGCCATGCGTGCCCCGTCGGCAGGCATTTTGCGGTGCAGTAGGCCAGCGCCAGGAAGTGCAGCAGGCGCACCGGCGAGAGGTCGGTTTTGCTGATCGGGTACAGCAGGTTGGAGATGGCTTTTGGTATCAACATCTCGTGCAGCCCCGGCCATTTCCACGACAGGGTGATCAGCCCGGAGATCACCACGTAGGTCGCGCAGATGATGAACAACGGTTGCTGCTTCAGCGGGCGTGGTTGCTGGACGCTCGGTCGTTGCCCACGAATTGCGCAGGCGCCGCCGAGGACGAACAGCAGTTGCCAGGCCACGGGGTTGAAGTACCAGACGCCGCCTTCATACGCCGACAGATTCCAGCCAGACAACGGCACCATCAGGTACAACGCAACGGACAGGCCGACCACGTGTTCGGTCCGGCGCAGCATCCAGGGCAGGATCAGTGGCAAGGCCAGCAACAGCAGAATGTAGAGCGGCAACGGGTCAGTCAGGTTGGGTTTGAAGCGCAGCAGTAGCTCATCGGCCAAGGCTTGTTGCGGGTTTCTGACGAAGTAGCCCAGGCCCATCTCCTGAATCATGTCGCGGGTTTCGACATGATTGTTGGCGACGAACACGATGCCCATCAGCAGGGTCAACAGGAAAATATGCACCACATACAGCACCCACGCCCGCCGCAGAATGCGGACGCAGGCGACGACAAACCCGTCGCGCAGGGCGATGCGCCCATAGGCCAGTACTGCCGCGTAACCGGCGAGGAACACGAAGATCTCCGCCGCATCGCTGAAGCCGAAGTTGCGCACCGTGAGTTGGGCGAAGGGGTTGCCAGGCACGTGATCCCAGAAAATGAAGATCAGCGCCAGACCTCGAAAGAAGTCGATTCGAGGATCGCGTCCGTTAGTCATGCCGGCGGGCTCTTGAGCGGGTATTCAATAAGGAGGTGTGCGCGGCCTTAGAGGTTCCATGCCGCACATCGGCCGCGCGCAGGGTGGCGTCATTGGTGAATAAATGCAAAAACAGGCTATTACTTAATGTCTCGGGAGCATGGGGCTGCAGCGGTGGAACCTTAGGCAATGGTCACAGTCTGCAGGGTATGCAGTGCTCAGGATCAGTCTGGAAGCTTAAGCGCAAGTCGGGGGAAATTCGCATGATGGAGCTACTTCAGCCCCAAAAAAGGACGAGTGCTGAACGTGTTGTATGGTTTTTTCGGGAGCGCTGGGTGCTGCTGCCCATCCTGGCCCTTGCGGCCGTGGTGCGCTTTTATGACATGACCGGGCCGGCCATCTGGTATGACGAAGCCGCCAGCGTGCTGATGAGTGAGTTCTCGCTCCCTCTCATTTGGTCTCACACCACATACGATGTCCATCCGCCTCTGTACTACCTGCTGCTGCATGGATGGACGGCTGCATTTGGGAACGGGGTTTTTGCGCTTCGGGCCATGAGTGTGTTGGCGGGCGGGGTGACCGTTGGGTTGGGTGTCTGGCTGGTGAGGTTGATTGCAACCCGTCGAGCCGCAATGTTGGCCGGGCTGCTTCTGGCACTTCTGCCTATTGCCGTGCGTTACAGCCAAGAGGTGCGGATGTACGCACTTCAGGGGGCTTGGCTGATGGGGGCGACGATTGCCCTGATTTACTGGATTAAACATCCGCAGCAGCATCGATACCTGATCGTCTACACGTTGTTAATGACAGCGGGGCTTTATACCCACTATTTTGCGGGTCTGTGTGTGGTCTCGCATTGGCTCTATCTGCTGTTGCTACGTTTCCAGCCCTCTCGTACAGGCCACCTTATTACGCGACCTGCCTGGTGGATCGCCAACGCTGCCGTGGTGGTTCTTTACTTGCCTTGGGTCCCTCATTTAATCAATCAATTGTCGCTGACCGGGGAAGTGGGCTGGATACCACCTGTCACGGTCTTCAGCGTGCCTTCCATTATCTGGGAATCGTTAACGCTCAGTGATGGGAGGGACCTGCCCTGGCCGATATTTATTGCCCTTCCTGTGTGGATGTTGCTGGCTTCCGGATGGAGTGTCCTGCGCGACAAGGGGACCTACAAACTTCATGCATTACTGGCCATCTACACCTTTGTACCCATAGGGGTGGTGTTTTTAATTTCGTTTAAACATTCATTTTTTGTGCCCCGTTATTTCATGTTCGCTGTGATTGGGTTGCCGCTGATGTTGGCCATCGCACTTGATCGGCTGGCGCATCGGTATCGAACGCTTGCCATCGTATGCCTGACAGTTTTAGTCAGTGGGGAGGGGGTAGGGCTCTACAACGTTTATACCCAGACAAATAAATTGAATGACACGGTCAATCAGCCAAACAATCAGATCGACAGGACGACCGATTACATTAATCAGCACTTCGCTACGGGTGACCGCATCGTGGTAAACGATATTTACTGGTACTTGAGTGTTGCCTACTACAACAAAACCGGGACGAATCCGTTGCTCTACACCCCGCCGTTGTCAACGGGGGAGTCCGGACGTCCGGGCGAACAGGCTGAAGGTGCTTTGCTGTATCAAGATGCAGACGCGCTGTATGTCGACAACCTCGGCTCACTGCCTTCCGAGACAAAGCGGGTGTGGGTCGTGCAGGGCAGTGAGCCGGACGAAGCCATGACCGTTCCGAAAAACTGGCTGCCCGTCAGTGCATTGACCACGGGCGACACGCAAGTCTGGCTTTATGCCGTCTGCACAACGGCCGTGTGTGGGCCGTTGAGAGCAGCCAGTAACTAAGTGCAGTGTTAGTAACGTTGAGCCCCGACCATCGTTCCTCGTCGGGGCTCAACGTATTAGTCTGCCTCAGGCTGCAGCAGTGTTGGGCTCAAAGCTATCCGCGCGCGCCATCTGCCACATGTTCGAGTAGAACTCGCCATCCACTTCGCCCGTCAGCAATTCGCCGGGCTTGAGGAATACGTGGGACTGGGAGAACAGTTTGATCTCTGTGGCGGACATCCGACGAACCAGATGCTTGGCCTCAAGCTGCGAGGGATGATCAAGGCCGGCGGCAGCCAGCATTTCGGCCAATGCCTTAAGCGTGCTGCGGTGGAAGTTGAACACCCGCTGCGCTTTGTCTGGCACCACCAGTGCCCGTTGACGTAATGCGTCCTGGGTGGCAACGCCGGTCGGGCATTTGTTGGTGTGGCAGCTTTGCGATTGAATGCAGCCAATCGCAAACATGAAGCCGCGTGCCGAGTTGGCCCAGTCGGCGCCAATCGCCAGCACGCTGGCGATGTCGAACGCGCTGACGATCTTGCCGCTGGCGCCCAGCTTGATTTTGTCCCGCAGGTTCAGGCCGACCAAGGTGTTGTGCACGAACAGCAGGCCTTCACGCATCGGCACGCCCATGTGGTCGGTGAACTCCACCGGCGCGGCGCCAGTGCCGCCCTCTTTGCCGTCGATCACGATGAAGTCCGGAAGGATACCGGTCTCGAGCATGGCTTTGGCAATGCCCATGAACTCCCACGGATGGCCCAGGCAAAACTTGAAGCCCACGGGTTTGCCACCGGACAGCTCGCGCAGTTGAGCAATGAAGTGCATCAGTTCGCAAGGAGTCGAAAATGCGCTGTGCCGGGAGGGTGAGATGCAATCTTCGCCCATCATGATGCCGCGGGTTTCAGCGATTTCCTTGGTCACTTTGCCTTTGGGCAAGATGCCGCCGTGCCCCGGTTTGGCGCCTTGGCTCATCTTGATTTCGATCATCCGCACCTGCGGATCCTTTGCCTGCGCGGCGAAACGCACCGGGTCGAAGCGGCCATCCGATGTCCGGCAGCCGAAGTAACCGCTGCCCAGTTCCCATGTCAAATCGCCGCCGTTTTCCCGGTGATACGGGCTGATGCTGCCTTCGCCGGTGTCGTGGGCGAAGTTGCCGAGTTTGGCGCCCTGATTCAGCGCACGAATCGCATTGGCGCTAAGCGAACCGAAGCTCATTGCCGAGATGTTGAAGACCGAGGCCGAGTACGGTTGTTTGCACTGCGGACCGCCGACCAGCACGCGAAAGGCGTGGGGGTCGCTCAACGGTGCCGGGCGCATCGAGTGACCGATGAATTCGAAACCGGTCTGGTAGACATCGATCAGCGTGCCGAAAGGCTTGTCCGCCGTTTCATTTTTGGCACGCGAATACACCAATGAACGCTGGGCCCGAGAGAAGGGCAGGGCGTCGCTGTCGGACTCCAGCAGGTACTGGCGGATCTCCGGGCGGATGCCTTCGACCAGGTAACGGATGTTGCCCAGGATCGGGTAATTGCGGCGTATCGCGTGCGGGGTCTGTAGCAGATCGCCGATGCCGATCAGGCTGAGTACGCCGGTGACCAGGGTGAATGGCCAGAGCCACTCGTGGTGCCAGAACGGAATGCTGGCGAAGGTGAAACATACGCAAAACACAAAAAAAGCGTAACGACTGAGGAGGGACAGGCTCATGCGGAATCCTGGGGCTTTATGACGGTTAATGACGAAAACGCTGGCGCTGTTCCGCGCCTATCAATCAGTGGTTTCACTCCGTGTCTCTGTGGACCGGTAATGAGACCTTCCCTCGATTCAGGCGCTTTGCGCCTGAAGAAAAATCGAAAACAGCTCAGATTGCGACTTGATGCCGAGCTTGCTGTAGATGTGTTTCTTGTGCACCCGCACAGTTTCGGCGGAGATTTCCAGTTTGCGGGCGATCTCCTTGCTTGAGCAACCGCTGAGCATCAGCCGCCCGACATCCAGCTCACGGGCGGTTAATTGTGCACCTCTACTTTGCTGTACCGATGCTTCCAGCTGGGTACGCCAATCATTGACGGGTTGCAGCGGCTGTACGTGCTGCTCGGATTGGGCGTCCGGCTCAAGCAGCTCGAACGGCATGCGTTGCCGGAGCAAGGCCACCACCCAGGGTTGAATCATCGAAAGCAGGGCAATGTGTTCGGTGCTGAAACGTTGGGTCGAGCCCAGTGACAGGCACACAGTGCGATCCGCATCGAGTTGGCAGTTGAACTGAATCTCATCGGCCACTACGTTCAGGCGAAAGTAGCGCTGATAATACTCCGTCAGCTCGAAGTGTTCCGGGGCGACTTGCGCCAAACGAAACAATCCGGTCTGCGACTGCTCGCGACTGGCGATGTAGAACGGGTCAAGCAGGTATAGACCCTTGAGGTAATCCTGGAACAACGGGTCGGGCGAGCCATCTTCACCGGGGCATTCGGCGAACACCAGCGGGCGTTGCCCTGAGCTGAACTGCAGCGCGACCCAACTATCGAAATTCACGTATTGATTGAGCATGCGGACCAGTTGCGCCCAGAAATTCGGCTTGTCCAACGCGTCTATCAATTGCGCGACCGAGCGATGCCAGGCGATGTCCTGTAATGCGATTGTCATCCTTCTACCCCTATTGGGTTACCACAGCTGCGTAATTCCCCGCGCACGCTGCTGATGCGCATACTGCCCGCAGAGCCGATGACCAGGCCAGCATTTATTGTGCCGGATCGGCCACGACAATGAATAAGGAGAACCCATGAAGGTCGAACTCGCCCAACTGGCAGGCCAGGATAACGGCACCGACTACAACCTGCGGCGTGCCTTGGCAGCGATTGCCGCCTGCGCCAGCGACACCCGGTTGATCGTCTTTCCGGAAACCCATCTGATGGGTTTTCCGTCGGCCGAAACCGTGGCCCGGATCGCCGAACCGCTGGATGGGCCGACGGTGCAAGCGGTGCAGCAGGCGGTCCGCGAGCGCAATGTAGCCGTGGTGATCGGCGTAGCCGAAAATGATAACGGCCAGTATTTCAACACCACGCTGCTGATCACCCCTGAAGGTATTGCCCTGCGCTATCGCAAGACGCACCTGTGGGCGTCGGACCGTGGTGTGTTCAGCCCCGGCGACCGCT
Source organism: Pseudomonas sp. UMAB-08 (assembly GCF_900095225.1). Lineage (GTDB taxonomy): Bacteria > Pseudomonadota > Gammaproteobacteria > Pseudomonadales > Pseudomonadaceae > Aquipseudomonas. The sequence goes on along the minus strand of NZ_LT607419.1, from coordinate 33,481 downwards.
TCGCCACCTGTGAGTGGAACGGCATACGGGTCGGTCTGCTGATCTGTTACGACATCGAGTTTCCGGAAACAGCCCGTGCCCTCGCGCAGTTGGGGGCTGATCTGATCATCGTCACCAACGGCAACATGGACCCGTACGGCCCCACGCACCGCACCGCAATCATGGCCAGAGCCCAGGAAAACCAGGTGTTTGCGCTGATGGTTAACCGTGTCGGCGAAGGCGATGGTGGCCTGCTGTTTGCGGGAGGCAGTGCGTTGGTCGACCCGTTTGGCAGTCTGCTGTACGAAGCGGGGCGCGAAGAAAGCCAGTTCAGCGTCGAGCTGGACCTCAGCCAACTGGCTGCCGCGCGCCGCGATTACCGTTATTTGAACGACCAGCGCTTGCGTTTACCAGGCGAAGTCCTCGAACACGCCGATGGTCTGCGTGAGCTGTTGATTCCTCGATAAGTACAGATGTTCATAACAATAACTGCTTTTGTTCTGCCGAACTTTTCTCTGCCATAAAACCAATAAATTCGGAGTAGTCGCTCATGGCTCGTTTGCAACGCACCCTTTCACTGGGGTCGGTGGTGCTGTTTGGCATCGCCTATATGACACCGATCATCGTTCTCGGCACTTTCGGCATCCTCGCGCAATCTACCCAAGGCATGGTGCCGGCGGCGTATCTGGCGGCGCTGGTGGCGATGTTTTTCACCGCCATGAGTTACGGGCGCATGGCGGCGGCGTTCCCGGTCGCAGGGTCGGCTTACAGCTACGTGCGCAAAGCCATTAGCCCGAAACTGGGCTTTATCGCCGGTTGGGCGGTGCTGCTGGATTACTTGTTTCTGCCCATGGCCATCTGGCTGATCGGCGCGGCCTACCTCGGTTCGGCCTTTCCGGCGATCCCGCAACCGATCTGGGTCTTGGCGTTCATTGTCATTACCAGCGTGATCAACGTGGTTGGTTTGAAGCTGGCCAATACGATCAACGCGTTGCTGATGATCGTGCAATTCCTGGTGCTGGCGGCGTTCGTCGCGCTGAGCATTCATTACATCGGCGGTGATGCGAGCAAACCTCTGTGGACATTGGCCCCCTTCTTCAGTGGCGACATGCAGATGCCGCTGATCATGAGCGGCGCGGCAATTGCCTGTTATTCGTTCCTCGGGTTCGATGCAGTCAGTACCCTGACTGAAGAAACCAAAGATCCACGCCGCACTATTCCTCGGGCGATTATGTTGATTACCCTGATCGGTGGCTTGATCTTCGTCGGCGTGTCGTACTTTGTGCAGTTGGCGCATCCCTCGTTCGTGTTCGAAAACGTCGACTCGGCTGCTTATGAAATCGCCCGCAACATTGGCGGCGACCTGTTCGTGTCGATTTTCCTCATCGGCTTGATCGTCGGTCAGTTCGCCTCAGGTTTGTCGGCACAGGCCAGCGGCTCGCGGCTGTTGTTCGCCATGGGCAGGGACGGGGTTTTGTCGAAATCTTTCTTCGGTCGCCTGAACGAGCGCTTCGGTACACCCGTTAACAGCATTGTGCTGTGCGGAGTGGTGGCGTTGCTGGCGTTGAAACTGGACGTCACTACCTCGACGTCTTTTATCAACTTCGGCGCGTTCCTGGCCTTCAGTCTGGTTAACCTGTCAGTGATTTTCCATTACTGGATCGATGGGGAAAAGCGCGGCCTGCGCGAGCTGGTGCTGTTCCTGATCTTCCCGTTGATCGGCCTGGTCGCTGACCTGTGGCTGATGGTCAGCCTCGACAAACTGGCGATCATCCTGGGCCTGAGCTGGTTGGCGATTGGTTGCGTCTACCTGGCATGGCTCACCGGTGGTTTCCGTCGTCAGCCACCGGAAATCGACTTTCAGGAAGCCACCTGATCCACACGCATGCGGTCTGCCAGGCAGACCGCTTCGCTTGCTGCGTAAGCCTCGGGTCGAATCAGGCGGCCCGGTCCTATCGAACGGCACTCACCCCATCCAGCGTGGAAAACGAGGTGTCTTTGGCGGTCAGCAGGAAGTCACGCATGTACGGCGCGTCGAGCATGTCGGCGCGAATACCGGCGTACAGCGTGGCGAACAAGCCCTTTTCGCCTAGCCGCTTGGCCTTCACATAGCCCCGCGAGCTGTATTCATGCAGCGCCCAATGGGGCATGCCGCAAACGCCGCGTCCGCTGGCGACCAGTTGCATCATCATCACCGTCAACTCCGAGGTCCGTACTTGCGCCGGTTCAACATCGGCGGGTTCCAGGAAGCGGGTGAAGATGTCCAGGCGGTCACGTTCTACCGGGTAGGTAATCAGGGTTTCCTTGAGCAGGTCTTCCGGGACGATATACGGCTTGTTCGCCAGAGGATGCTGATTGGCGACCGCCAGCATGGCTTCGTAAGTGAACAACGGCACGTAAGTGATACCCACCAGTTCCAGCGGATCGGAGGTCACCACCAAATCCAGATCACCACGGGCCAGCGCCGGTAGAGGGGCGAATGAGAATCCGGAAGCCAGGTCCAGCTCGACTTCGGGCCACGCGTCGCGGAACTGGTCGATAGTCGGCATCAACCACTGGAAGCAGCTGTGACACTCGATAGCCATGTGCAGGCGCCCCGCAGTTCCGCCCGCCAGACGGGCGATGTCACGCTCGGCACCCCGCAATTGCGGGAGGACTGAATCCGCCAGTTGCAACAGACGCAGCCCGGCACTGGTGAAACGCACGGGTTTGGTCTTGCGTGTGAACAGCGACATGCCCATCCGCTCTTCCAGCTCCTTGAACTGATGGGACAAGGCAGATTGCGTCAGGTGCAGGCGCTCGGCTGCTTCCACAAGGCTGTCGGCCTCGCGCAAGGCGTGGAGGGTTTTCAGGTGGCGGATTTCCAGCACAGAGAGCTCCATGAGTAAACTTTGTGATCAACACGAATACAATGAGTTTGTCTCATGTTGGTCAGGCTGTCGACAATAGGGCCATCTTTTATTGGGAGGACGTTGTCATGGCCTTGGCCCACACGCTTGGATTTCCGCGCATCGGCGCAGACCGTGAGTTGAAAAAAGCGCTTGAAGCGTACTGGAAAGGCGAGCTTGATCAAGCGGGCCTGCGCGCAGTCGGTCGTGAGTTGCGCGCTACTCACTGGCGGCTACAGAAAGATGCCGGGATTGACCTGCTGCCAGTCGGCGACTTTGCTTGGTACGACCAGGTGCTGACGCATTCGCTGACCTTCGGCGTGATTCCTGAGCGCTTTGCTGGGGCCAAAGATGACGCTGGCTTGCCAACCCTCGATACCTTGTTCGCCATGGCCCGTGGCGCCAGCGATCACTGCTGCGGCGATAGCCACGGCAAGGCGCAACACGCTCAAGAGCTGACCAAGTGGTTCGACACCAACTACCACTATCTGGTCCCTGAGTTTACTGAGGATCAGCGTTTTCAACTGAGCTGGGAGCAGTTGTTCGAGGAAGTCGACGAAGCCCTGGCGCTGGGTTATGCGGTCAAGCCGGTATTGATCGGTCCTTTGACGTATCTGTGGCTGGGCAAAGCCAAGGGCGACAGCTTCGACAAACTTGACCTGCTGGAACGCCTGCTGCCGTTGTACGGCGAGATCCTCGGGCGTCTTGCGGCGCAGGGCGTTGAATGGGTGCAGATCGATGAACCGATCCTGACCCTCGACCTGCCACAAGACTGGAAAAACGCGTTCGAACGGGCGTATCACAGCCTGCAATACTCGCCGCTGAAAAAGCTGGTGGCCACTTACTTCGGCGGTCTGGAAGACAACCTTGGGCTGGCGGTGGCGCTGCCGGTGGCGGGTTTGCACATCGATCTGGTGCGCGCGCCGGAACAGCTGGCGGCGGTACTTGATCGCCTGCCGACCTATAAAGTGCTGTCGTTGGGCGTGGTCAACGGGCGTAACGTCTGGCGCTGCGATCTGGACAGCGCACTGGAGCAACTGCAACACGCGCACGTCCGCTTTGGCGACAATCTGTGGGTGTCCGCTTCGTCCTCGCTGTTGCACAGCCCGGTGAGTCTCGAGCGCGAAGACACGCTCGATGCCGAACTGAAAAGCTGGCTGGCCTTTGCGGTGCAGAAGTGCGAAGAAATCGCGGTGCTCAGTGCGGCGTTGAACGATCCGCACGCGGCGACAGTGCACGCCGCGCTGGCCGAGAGCCTGGCCATACAGCTCAGCCGCGAGCAATCGCCGCGTATCCATAAACCGCAGGTCCAGGCACGTCTGGCGGCGATCACTGCGGCTGACAGTCAACGTCAGTCCGCTTTTGCCGAACGTATTGAACAGCAGCGCGCGCGGCTGAATCTGCCGCCGTTTCCGACCACCACCATTGGCTCGTTCCCACAGACAGCGTCTATTCGTCTGGCGCGGCAGGCATTCAAACAGGGCACCTTGTCGGCCACTGATTACACCGAAGCCATGCACCGCGAAATTCGCCATGCGGTGGAGACTCAGGAGCGTCTGGGCCTGGACGTGCTGGTGCATGGCGAGGCTGAGCGTAACGACATGGTCGAGTACTTCGCCGAGCAGTTGGACGGGTATGCGTTTAGCCGGTTTGGCTGGGTCCAGAGCTACGGTTCGCGGTGCGTGAAGCCTGCGGTGATATTCGGTGACGTGAGCCGCCCGCAGGCGATGACGGTTGAATGGACGCGCTACGCGCAGAGCCTGACCGACAAGGTCATGAAGGGCATGCTCACCGGCCCGGTGACCCTGCTGATGTGGTCGTTCCCGCGTGAAGATGTTTCACGCAAGGTTCAGGCGCAACAGCTGGCGCTGGCGATCCGTGACGAAGTGCTGGATCTGGAGCGAGCCGGGATTAAAATCGTGCAGATCGACGAAGCCGCTTTTCGTGAAGGCTTGCCGCTACGTCGGTCGCAGTGGCAGGCGTATCTGGAGTGGGCGGTGGAGGCTTTTCGCTTGTGTGCTTCAGGCGTGCGTGACGAAACCCAGATCCACACCCACATGTGTTACAGCGAATTCAACGATGTGATCGAATCCATTGCCGCGATGGACGCCGACGTGATCACCATTGAAACGTCTCGCTCGGATATGGAATTGCTGGAGGCCTTCGACGCGTTCGATTACCCGAACGACATCGGTCCGGGCGTCTACGACATCCACTCGCCACGAGTGCCAGACACCACCGAGATGGTCAAGCTGATGACCAAGGCGGTCCGGCACATCCCTGCTGAACGGTTGTGGGTCAACCCGGATTGCGGCCTGAAAACCCGTGGCTGGGTCGAGACAGAAGCCGCGTTGGCAAACATGGTGGCGGCGGCGCGGCAACTGCGGCGCGAATTGGCCTGAGAGCGGACTGAACCCCGACCACCGGGCAGCATTCATCAAATTGTCATGCAACTGTGGCAGCGCGCTTTGAAAAACATCATCAAACTTCGCACCTACTGGGGATAGGCGGCTTGGTGTTTTTCATGCGGGTGTTAATTTTTTGGGTCGCACTTCTATGCGGCCTGCCGTCTTTTGCGGCTTCTCGATGCGACGTCAACGTCCCCACGCAAGTGGCCGATCTCAAAGAGGTGCACCTGGCGTATCAGAGCATCGGACGTCACTCCGATCCGGCTCTGGTTTTGGTGATGGGGCTGGGTGGCCAGTTGATTCACTGGCCTGACGAGGTAGTGGTCGCGCTCTGTCAGCAAGGCTTTCGGGTCATCCGTTACGACAACCGCGACGTGGGGTTGTCCACCTGGACACAGGCGCCAGCGAGTCCCAACCTCACGTATGAAGTCCTGCGCTACAAGCTTGGCTTACCGGTTTCTGCACCTTACAGCCTGACCGATATGGCCGACGACGCCCTGGGCTTGATGGACGCGCTGCACGTTCGGCAATTCCATGTGCTGGGCGCGAGTATGGGCGGGATGATCGCTCAGCACCTGGCGGACATTGCGCCGGATCGCGTAGAAAGCCTGACCCTGATCATGACGAGTTCCGGCGCGCAGGGGTTGCCTGCACCGAGCCCGGCATTGCTGCAACTGCTGGCCCGACGCAGTGCGCCGAGTCGCGAGGTGGCCATTGAACAACAGGCCGACTTGCTTGCCGCACTGGGCAGCCCTCAGGTGTTGGATGATCGCAAGGTGCTGTTGCAGCAGGCGGCGACTTCTTATGACCGCGCCTTCAATCCCGATGGCGTAAAGCGCCAGATCCTGGCGATTCTGGCCGAGTCCAGCCGTGTGGAACTGCTTGATCGTCTGCGCCTGCCGACGCTGGTGGTGCACGGCACGGCCGATCCGTTATTGCCGGTGATGCACGGGGTTCATGTGGCCGCGCATATTCAGGGCAGTCAGTTGCGCTTGATTCCGGGGCTGGCCCATCGTTTTCAGGAGGCGTTCAAGGCGCCGCTCCTGGCGGCGGTTCTGCCGTATCTGAAAGCGCATCAACGCGATGGCAGTCACGTCGCGCAGTTGTAGCTCAGGTGAAAAGGACGCCGACGAAGGTGTAAGGTGCGAGCTTTCCCACTGCAATACGTGAGCGAGGGTTCCATGAGCACACCCCTGAAAATCGATTTCGTTTCCGATGTGTCCTGCCCCTGGTGTGTGATCGGCCTGCGGGCCTTGACCCAGGCGCTGGAAGGGCTGGGCGATGAGGTCAAGGCCGAGATCCATTTCCAGCCGTTCGAGCTCAACCCGAACATGCCCGCCGAAGGTCAGGACATCAACGAGCATATCTTCGAGAAATACGGCTCGACGCCCGAACAGTCCCGGCAGAGTCGCGAAGTGATTCGCCAGCGTGGTGCCGAGCTGGGGTTTACCTTCTCGCAGGGTGACCGACGCATCTACAACACCTTCGACGCCCACCGCCTGTTGCATTGGGCTGAGTTGGAAGGCAAGCAGCAAGCGTTGAAAGAAGCCTTGTTCGCCGCGTACTTCACGGATCACGCCAACCCTTCGGATCATAAAGTACTGGCAGCCGTGGCTGAACAAGTGGGTTTGGACCGCCAGCGTGCCGAAGCAATTCTGGCGTCAGGCGAGTACGCCGCGGAGGTCCGTGAGCTGGAACAACTGTGGGTTTCGCGCGGGGTCAGCTCAGTGCCGACCATCGTCTTCAACGACCGTTATGCGGTGTCTGGCGGGCAACCGGTGGAAGCGTTCACCGACGCCATTCGTCAGATCATTACTGAGGCTGCCGAGCAGCAATAACACGTCTACCGGACAATTTTGTCGACGTGGATGGCCAGTTTTTTCAGGCGATACCACAGGCTGCGCTCGGAGACCCCGATCAAGTGCGCGGCAGCGGCCTGGACGCCGTGGGTTTCATGCAGGGCGGCGAGGATGTAGGCTTTTTCCACTTCGGCGAGGGCCGCCTCCAGGTCTTTCGGGATCGCTGTCCCTTCGCTGACCAGGTTGATGACGCTGCTGTCTACCGGGCGCGAGCCAAACAGGTAGGCCGGTAGATCGCTTTCTTCAATGGTGTGGCTGGAGGCGACGATGGTGGCGCGTTCTACACAGTTTTGTAGCTCGCGAATATTGCCCGGCCATGGGTAATTGGCCATCGCCAGCATGGCTTCCGGGCTGAAACCGGTGATGCGCTTGCCCGCTGCGGCGCCCAGGGTGTGGGCAAAATGCATGGCCAACGGTGCGACGTCCTCGGCCCGCTCGCGCAGGGGGGGCAGGGGGATCGGGAACACATTCAGGCGGTAGTAAAGGTCCTCGCGGAACTCCTTTTTCGCCACGGCTTCAAGCAGGTCTTTGTTGGTCGCGGCAATCACCCGCACATCAACCTTGCGCTCACGTGAATCACCCACGGGCTCGATCACCCGCTCCTGCAAGGCGCGCAGGATTTTCGCCTGCAGCGCCAGCGGCATGTCGCCGACTTCATCAAGAAACAGTGTGCCCTTGTCGGCCTGCATGAACCGTCCGACGCGATCAGCCACGGCGCCAGTGAAGGCGCCCTTGCGGTGGCCGAACATTTCGCTCTCAAGCAAGCCTTCGGGGATTGCCGCGCAGTTGACCGCAATAAAGGGCTGGTCCGCGCGGTTGCCGTGTTTGTGGATCGCCCGGGCGACCATCTCTTTGCCGGTCCCGCTTTCGCCGGTCAGCAGGATGGTGGCGTTGCTTTCGCGCACTGAGTCCACTGCCTGCAACACCCGACGAAAGGCCGGACTCTCGCCCACCAGGCTGTCGATCTGCTGATGCTGATCGAGTTCGGCGCGCAGGCGTGCGTTGTCACGCAGGATGTCGCGAAATTGCAGGGCCTTGTTGACCGTGATGTCGAGCTCATCGATATCAAAGGGCTTGCTGATGTAGTCATACGCGCCGTTGCGCATCGACTGCACGGCATTTTTTACCGTGCTGTAGGCGGTCATGACGATCACCGGCAGCAGCGGGAAGCGGAGTTTTATTTCAGCCAGCAATTGCGGACCATCCATGCCTGGCATGCGCCAGTCAGTGATCACCAGATCAATCTCTTCGCGCTCGAGCACCGCCAGGGCATGCAGGCCGTTGCCTGCGGTGAATACCTGGATGTCATTCTGGCTCAGGGCTGAAGCCAGCAGATCGCAGAGCTTGGGTTCATCATCGACGACCAGTACGTTATGGCTCATGACCGCTCTCCTCCATAAGCGGGCACGTACAGATTGAACGTCGCCCCGGCACCCGGCTGGCTGACGCATTCAACCCGGCCGTCGTGGTTCTCCATGATCGAAAATACTTTCGCCAGGCCTAGCCCGGTGCCGGATGCCTTGGTCGTGACAAATGGGCTGAAAATGCGTTCTGTCATGTCAGATTCAATGCCATGGCCGGTGTCGGAAATACTGATGATCGTGGTGTCTTGAACGGTAGCAATACCCATCGTCAAGCGCCCGCCGGTGGGCATCGCGTCGATCGCATTGAGGACCAGATTCAGACAGGCTTGGGTCAACTGTCGGGCGTCGGCATACACCGTGGCATTGGGGGTGTGCTCGATGATCACCGCATCAATGTTGTGGGTCGACAACTCCGGGGCACAAAATCCCAGCAAGTCATCCAGCAGGGGTCTGACCCGTTGCGTGGAGCGGATCGGAGGGCTGGGTTTGGCGAAGTCGAGGAACTCCGTGATCAGGTCGTTGATCCGGGTAACCTCGGAAATCACGTACTCCAGGTGGCGCATGTCGGTTTCCGGCAGCTGCGCGCGACGGTGCAGCAGTTGGGTGGCCGTCTTGATGATGCCAAGCGGGTTGCGGATCTCGTGGGCCAACCCCATGGCCACTTCGCCCAAGGTATGCAGGCGGTCACGGCGGCGCAGTTGTGCTTCCAGGTGCTGAAGCTCTTTGAGGCGCTCGGTCATGTCGTTGAAGGTCACGCTGAGTTCGGCCAACTCGTCGTTGCCGATGACCTCGACGTGCTGACGATAATCGCCAGCGGTCACAGCCCGTACGCCTTCGGACAAACCGCGCAGCGGCTTGGTCAGGCGTTGGGAAATCAACCAGCCGACGCTCAGTGACAGGGCTGAGCCCAGCAGCAGAATCAGCAGGAATAAGTTGGTCTGATTGACCAGTCCAACCAGGGAGGCATGCCGTAGCAGGCCACTGAAAATGATGCCTTGAAGCTCTCCGGTGTCATTGAATACCGGGGTATACAGACCGGCGTAGCTGCTGGTGAACTGCTCGCTGGGCTCTTTGGTATCGCGCAATGTCTGCTCGATTTCGGGCGGCACGATCGCCGGATGGTTCATGAAGCGCTGTGTTGAAAAAATCTCGCTGAAGCCTGCAGTGTCTTTCATGTACAGCCGCAGGTCGAGGGAGTGCACATCGGCCACGCTGGTGAGGAAACTGCTGTCCAGATAGGTCCCGACCAGTAACTCATAATCGACGCCATCCTGAGTTGACTGATAGGTCGACACAACGACGCCCGTGAACACGCTGCCGTTATGGATGGTTTGCAGCACGGCGTTGGGCGCGATGCTGATTTGCTCGATGATGTTGTCGGCAACGGTGGAAAACACCACTTTATGGTCACTGCTGCGGATCAGCGCGACGACGTCGATGCCCATGGCATTGGCGAGATCGGAGGTCAACTTGTTGTGCCGGGCGGTGGAGGGTGTCGAGGGGCGGGTATTTTGCAGGAACAGCTGGGACACCCTGGTGTTAACCCGCAGGATTTCGCTGATTTCGTCCTGGACGATCCGGGTCGATTCCTGGAGCCAAGTACTGACGTTACTTTCAAAAATCTGCGACACGGTGGTCGCCGCCAGTTCGGCGGCGATCATTGTCGGAATGACGCTGACCAGCCAGAACGCGAGGACCAGCTTGCGCTGTACGGTCCAGCGCGAAAGGGTAAACGTTTTTCGGGTGCGGCTTTTTTCTTCGCTCATCAACGCTCGCTTATTGCAGCAGCCGTGCCTGGGTCGAACCGCTCCGGTGTACAGCGAGTTTGCCCCGTTTCAATACAGTCCTCCAGCGCCCCGGGAAAACAATTATTGCAGGCGGCGCTGCTTGCCCAAAGGCCGAAGAAGGGAGATGGGGTGAGCATGGTGAGGTCATGCCAGTTGCCGACGATCATTCAGAGGAACAGCCTGGAGGGGCGGTTGCTCGGTCAGGTTGTCGATAAAGTCTGCGCTCAGCGTGATCACCTTACGGTACTGCAGGTCCACGGTGATCATGTGATAGCAGTTGTCGAGCAGCACTTTAGTCACCTTGCCGCCAAGGTGTTTCTCGACATAGTCAGCATTCCAGCGGCTGGTGATGTCGTCTTCGATGGAGTGCAACACCAACGCAGGCGTGGTGACCGAAGGCATTTCTCGTTTCACGACCGCAACCAATCGATGCAGCTCGCGAACGTTGACTCCCGACATGGTCAACAACCCGGCGCTGCTGCTTTCGCCTGCTTTCATCTGGCGTTCGACGATAGCCCGCAAACGCTTGTCTTTGATGCCGTAAGGCGATGTTTCGTTGAAACGGCACAAGTGCACGCCGAACGGAATGGCCATCAACAGCGGTGTCAGCACCGCAGCTTTCGGCATGTTCCAGCCGTCGTAGCGCAAGGTCGTCGAATACAGCAGCAAGCCGGCGATTTGCCCCGGATGCTCGGCAGCCATGTGCATGGACATCACTGCGCCCATCGACAGCCCGCCGACGAATACCTGTGCGTGGCGTTGGCGGATGCCGACAAAGGCCTTGCGCGCGCTCTCGTACCAGTCTTTCCAACCCGTGGCTTGCAGGTCGGCGTTGTCGCCGCAGTGCCCGGCAAGCGTGGGTACGTATACGGTGTACCCCCGCTTGGCCAAGCCTTGGGCAACCCGACGTAACTCCGTCGGGGTGCCGGTCAGGCCGTGGATCAACAACACCGCGACCGGACCACTGCCGAGAACGAAACTGGCGTTACCTTCGCCCATATCGATCTCAGGCAGGCTCACCGCTTCATGGCTCGATGCAGCAGGCGGTCGAGCAGGGCAATGCCCAGGTCGATTTCTGCGTAGCTGATTTCCAGCGACGGAGCCAGGGTGATGACGTTCTTGTAGTAGCCGCCCACGTCGAGGATCAGGCCCAGGCGTTTGCCGTCGATTTCGATGTCGCCTTTCATGCCTTCATCAACCATGAAGTCGAGTGTGGCCTTGTCCGGGGTGAAGCCATCCGGGCCGCAGATTTCTGCGCGCAGTGCCAGGCCCAGGCCGTCGACGTCGCCGATGATCGGGTAGCGCTTTTGCAGGTCTTGCAGGCCAGCCAGGAAGTACTTGCCCTTTTCCATGACCATCGCGCCGTAGTCGACTTCGGAGGTCATTTTGAACATTTCCAGACCTACCGCAGTACCCAATGGGTTGGAGGCGAAGGTAGAGTGAGTCGAGCCTGGCGGGAAGATCTTCGGGTTGATCAGTTCTTCGCGAGCCCAGATGCCGCCCAATGGGTTGAGGCCGTTGGTCAGCGCTTTACCAAACACGATCACATCGGGTTTGACGTCGAAGTGCTCAATGGACCACAGCTTGCCGGTGCGGTAGAAGCCCATCTGGATTTCGTCGACCACCATCAAGATGCCGTGCTGATCCAGTACGTGCTTGAGCTCGCTGTAGAAGTTCATTGGCGGGATAACATAGCCGCCGGTGCCTTGAATCGGCTCGACGTAGAATGCCGCGTATTCGCACTGGTTGGTTTTCGGGTCCCAGACACCGTTGTATTCAGTCTCGAACAGGCGGGCGAACTGCTGGACGCAGTAGCTGCCATATTCTTCTTTGGTCATGCCTTTCGGGCCACGGAAGTGGTAAGGGAAAGGAATGAACTGCGCACGCTCGCCAAAATGGCCGTAACGGCGGCGATAGCGATAGCTGGAAGTGATCGACGACGCGCCGAGGGTACGGCCGTGGTAGCCGCCTTCGAACGCGAACATCAGGCTTTTGCCGTTGCTGGCGTTGCGTACCACTTTCAAGGAGTCTTCGATGGACTGCGAACCGCCGACGTTGAAGTGAACGCGGCCGTCGAGACCGAATTTTTTCTTGGCGTCTACGGCGATCATTTCTGACAGCTCGATTTTGCCACGGTGCAGGTATTGGCTGGCAATCTGCGGCATGGAGTCGATCTGTTGCTTGAGTGCGTTGTTCAAGCGTGGGTTGGCGTAACCGAAGTTGACCGCCGAGTACCACATTTGCAGGTCGAGGTACGCCTGGTCACTGGTGTCGTAGACGTACGAACCTTCGCAGCGATTGAAGATACGCGGCGGGTCGATGTAGTGAACGGTGTCGCCAAAGGAACAATACTTGGCTTCTTTCTCAAGAAGAATCTGGTCTTCGGGCGTTGCGATACGAATGTCAGACATGGTGGAAGAGTTCCTGCTGTTCAAGAGGGAGGCTGATTGCGTGGGCCGGATCGCTGTGAGGCAAGCGGGCGAGCAAAGCGGGTAAGTCGGCGAAAGAGTCGAAGCGGGCATACGGAATGCCACTGCGTTCGCAATGTTCGGCCAGGCGATCTTTGGCGAATACGAAGTCGGCAGTCCCGGCCACGCACATGTCTGATTGACCGTCACCGATCACCAGGATGCGCTTGCCTTTGGGGGCGGACTTGCATTTGCAGTTGCCGGAGGCTGCGCGGCAGGCATCGCTGGAATGCGGGAACTCGATGCGCCAGCTGTCCTGATCGACCTGGCGCAGGCGATTGGCAATGATCGGCAGCAGCGGGCATTCATGCCGCGAAAGAACGCGGGCGATGCCTTGTTCGATGCCGTCGCTGACGATGTCCAGCGTCGCGCCGCGACTCAGGACACGTTCGACGAAGTCAGAAAACGCCGGGTCTATATCGACGCTGTCGAAATAGCCGAGGAGCTGGGAGGGTGAGGCTTTCACCAGCGCGAGCTGCCGACCCAGGCATTCTCGCGAGCCGATCTTGCCAGAGAGCCATTCGTCTTCGATGGCCTCCCAGCTTGGATCGGCAAAACGCTCGAGGATGTTATCCACAGCGTCGGTCCGGGTGACGGTCCCATCGAAATCACACACGATATGCCAGTGCATCATCTGCAGGTGCCTATTTGATAAGGTCGATCAGGTAAATAGAGAGCGCGTTTTGCGCTTGCGGTGGGGTTGAGCATGGACTGTGCCAACGTGCCGGAACCCTTCTGGCAGTGGGTCTTGGCGGTGGCGGTCAAAAAAAACGGGCCTGCAAGCTACAATTTTTGTAGGTTGCTACAAACAACATCAGTGCTTGCGCAAGAGCCCCTGTTTGGGGGTTGATGCGCGCATGTTTCATTGTTCGAGATGGTTTTAATGCCCCTTTCCAGGTTCAATCGCTGTGCTCTGTTCGCAAGCTTTGCGTGTGCTGTCGGTTTCAGCGCGCCTGGACAGGCTGAGCCAATCGTTGGCGACCTTGGCATGGCGCTCAGTTATGAACCCCATGACCCCAGCGGCAGCCGTTACGAAGTTCGACCCTTGCCCTATATGGATCTGACCTGGGGTGACCTCAGTCTGAGTTCGGACGATGGCTTGTCCTGGAAGGCGCTGAAGGGGGGCGGCTGGAGCGCCGGGCCGTTCCTTAACTATGTTCCGGGCCGCAATTCCAATGGCTCATTGCGCGGTTTGCGTGATGTGTCGGGCATGGGCGAGGCGGGAGGCTTCGTGCAATACAGCCCTGAAGATTTCTGGCGTGTGTTTGCCGAGGCGGGTCGCGTGGCGGGGGGGAGTGACGGCCAGGGCGGGGTGCTGGGCCGGATCGGTGGCGAGCTGGGTTACCCATTGGGGCTGGGCATCATTGGCGATACGTCGGTGACGGCGAACTATGCGGATGGTCGTCAGGCTCAAACCTTTTATGGCGTGAGCGCACAAGAGGCACAGGCTTCGGGCATCCGCCAATACGACGCCAGTGGCGGCCTGCAGAACGTCACGTTGACCCAGAGCGCGCAGTTCCCCCTGGCTCCAGGCTGGTCGCTGCTGACCAGCGCGAGCTGGACGCATCTGGTCGGTTCAGCCGCAGACAGTTCAATCGTCAAACAACGGGGCAATGATAATCAGGGCGAGGTCAGTGTCGCCGTGGCTTATCATTTCAACGGCCTCTAGAAGCGTCGGCTGGAAGCGAGCATCGACCTTTACGTGGCCGCTGGTTGTTGCCCTTCCGCCAGCAGCACAATCCCGCCAATGATCACGCACACCCCCAGCCAGTGCAGCGGGCTGATGGTTTCACCCAGGCCCAGCCATGAGCCGAGCAATACCACCACGAACACCAGTGAACTCAAGGGAAAAGCCAGCGACAGGTTGCTGCGGCGCAGGATCAGCATCCAGCTGAGGAACGAGCCGATATAGCAGACAATCGCGACCATGACCGCCAGATTGCTCACCGCAGCCAGTAGCCAGCCCACACCGAACGGAATGGAAGCCAACCCGTCTCCGCCCACTTTCAGCGAGATTTGCGCGCCGCTTTCAAAGGCGATCAACAGTGCCCAGAGGCCGATGCTTGCGCCGCGCCCTTCGATCCAACTCTTTGTCATAGAGGCCTCAAACGCCCGTGGCGCAAACCAGCATGACGCCGGTAGTGATGACGACAGTGCCCAGCCAGCGTCGGCGACTGACGGTTTCGCCCAACACAAGACGCCCGCCAAGCACCACCCCGCAATAGCTCAGGCTGATCGCTGGAAAGACCAGGCTCAGCGGCGCCAGTGACAGCACCTCCAGCCAGGCAACGAAAAGCACGGAATAACAGGCAACCCCACACCACAGCAGGGGGGCACCGGCGATTTGTCGCCAGAAATGGCGCAAGCGAAAGCCGCCGACGTGCTCCGGCAGTCGATCCAGGCCGAGCTTGAAGGCGAGTTGGCCAATCACATCGAGCACGATGCACAGCGCGATCAGCAGGATCACGGTTGGGGTCAAGGGAACAGCTCCTGCCAATGGGCCGAGGGAAAGTGGATCGGGTGAATGCAAGGGATGGGCCAGTGCAGGGATGCGACGGCCACTGAGTCATTGTGGGAGTAGGCTTGCAACTGCGTGTCCCGCTGCGAGTGTGTCGACGCGGTTACCCGTGAAATCGAATCCAGAACGTCACCAGCAGAGTCGCCGCAACTAGCCAGGCCAGTGCCGCCAGGGCAAGGGAGACCTCCAGGCGCCAGCGGTCGACCATCAGGTACAGCGCTGCCAGGTAAATGAAGTAGGGAATGATCGACCACATGCCAAACAGGATGGTGGTCTTCAAATCGTCCAGTGAACGCCCCTTACCGACGATGTAATGGGCGATCAGGGCGAAGGTCGGGAACAGCGGTACCAGACCGGCGATGTAGTAATTTTTGGTTTTGGCCAGCGCGGCCAGGATCACCACCACGGCAGCGCCCAGCAGGGCTTTGAACATCAGGTCCACAATGGCCTCCTGTCAAACTGCTTTTTAATTTTTTAAAAACAATGTGTTGGCGCTGGTTTTGATGTGTATATCCGGCATCGGCGTGTGCTGGAATTACGGTTCCGCTCTTACAGCGGGTCACCTTTTACAAACGCCTAAAAGGTAACCGAAAACGCTTGCCCCTCCATACGGATCCTCGCCTAGGCTCGGATTTCCCTCGCTCCGGCGTTGCTCCGGGGGCCGCCGCAAGGGGCCATCCATGGCCCCGTGCGGCTAACTCGGCGTCCTTGCCTCGTTACCCCCTGCGCAACGCCTGCGCTCGGCCTTCTGGAAACGGGGCCTTGCCGTGATTCGGCAGTCAATTCACTTAAGAACTAAAGGCAAATCAAGACCCCGGTGGGAGCGAATTTATTCGCGAAGGCGACTTATCTGATACGCCATCAAACACGACACGCAAATCGCAACCTAGTTTGCTGCGCGACAGCGCGGGGCCTTTTGTCCAGATGGCACAGGGTTGGATCGATCAACCCAGCCCGTATTTTTTGACCTTGTCGAACAGCGTGGTCTTGGCCATGCCCAGTTCCTGACTGGCCTGGCTGAGGTTGCCGCCGCTGCGTTGCAAGGCATCGCCGAGCAGGTTTTTTTCGAATGCTTCCACCGCTTCGGCAAAGTCCAGGCTGTTGCCGGCGATGCTCGCGCCGGACTTCTTGAACGCCGGCAAGCCAAGGGCGTAACGCTCGGCGACGTTGCGCAGCTCGCGCACGTTGCCCGGCCAGTCATGGCTCATCAGGTTCGACAGGGTTTGACGATCCAGCTCCGGGGTTTCGCGATCAAAGCGTAACGACGCGAGCTGCAAGAAGTGTTCGAACAACTGCAGAATGTCCTCGCGTCGCTCACGCAACGGAGGCAGTTCCAGGGTCACCACGTTCAGCCGGTAATACAGGTCGCTGCGAAACTGACCGACTTTGCTCAACTCATCCAGATCGGACTTGGTCGCGGCAATCACGCGGCAGTCCACGGCGACGCTCTGGTTCGAGCCCAGGCGTTCCAGCGTGCGCTCCTGCAACACCCGCAGCAGTTTGATTTGCAGGGTTATCGGCATGCTTTCGACTTCATCGAGGAACAGCGTGCCGTTGTGGGCGTGTTCGATCTTGCCGATACGACGTTTGCCTGCGCCGGTAAATGCGTTAGCTTCGTGGCCGAAGATCTCGCTTTCGAACAGGCTCTCCGGCAGACCGCCACAGTTGAGTGCGACGAACTGCTGAGCATGGCGGCGACTGAAGTCATGCAGACAGCGGGCAACCAGCTCCTTGCCCGTGCCGGTTTCGCCTTCGATCAGGACGTTGGCTGAGGTGTCGGCAACATTGGCAATCAACGCACGCAAGTTTTGCATGGCTGGCGAGCGCCCGATGATTCGGCCTTCCAGTGAGTTTCGCTCGGCCAGTTGCCGTCGTAGCGTCCACACCTCACGCGCCAGGCCGCGTTGCTCCAAAGCACGTCGGGCGACGTCCACCAGGCGCTCGGGGGAGAAGGGCTTTTCCATGAAGTCGTAAGCGCCGTCGCGCATCGCGTTGACGGCCATGGAGATGTCGCCGTGACCGGTAATCAGCACCACCGGCAGGCTGCGGTCTCGTGCCTTGAGGCGGGTCAGCAGTTCTAGCCCGTCGATTCCCGGCAAGCGGATATCGCTGATGACGATGCCGGCAAAGTCTTCGCCAATCCTCGCCAGTGCCTCTTCGGCACTGCCCACACCTTCGCTGGGAATGTCTTCCAGGGCCAGGGCTTGCTGGCAACCCAGGAGGACGTGAGGGTCGTCTTCGACGATCAGAACGGTCAGGTCGCTGTTCATGCTGTTCGGCTCATTAATAGCGGCTCATATCGGCTCGGCTTCAGGAGGTGCGGGTGTATCGAGCAGTGGCAGGCTCAAGATAAAAGCGGTGCCGCCGCTGGACGGATGCTCGGCGCTGAGACTGCCCCCGGCTGCGGCAGCGAGGCTGGCAGAAAGGGTCAGGCCAAGGCCAAGGCCGTGTTCACCGGGTTTGGTGGTGAAGAACGGTTCGAACAAATGCTTGCGCGCTTCCGGACCGATGCCGTGACCGTTGTCACGCACATAGAGGCGATAGCGGCCGTCGGCGATTTCACCTTCAAGCCACAACTCGGGCAAGGGCTGGGCCTGCATCGCATCCAGGGCATTACCGACGAGGTTGACCAGAATTTGCTCCAGGCGCGTTTGATCGATTCGTAAGGCCACGTCCTCAAAATGCTCATGCAGCGTGAGGTCGAAGTTCTCCAGTCGGCCATTGAGTACTTGCAGCGCGGCGTCGACAGCCTTGCGCAACGACGCTTGGCCTTTGTCATCGCCACGTCGGGCAAAGGCGCGCAGGCTGGCAGTGATCCGGCCCATACGATCGACCAGCTCATTGATGGTTTTCAGGTTGGTGCTGGCGGTGTCCAGCGCGCCGCGCTCGATGAAGCGTATGGTATTGCCGGACAGGGTGCGCAAGGCGGCCAAGGGTTGATTGAGTTCGTGGGCGATGCTGGTGGACATCTGGCCGATGGCGGCGAGTTTTCCAGCCTGGACCAGTTCATCCTGAGCGCGACGCAATGTGTCTTCGGCGAGGCGCCGTTCGCGGATCTGCGCTTTGAGGCGTTCGTTGCTGGCGCGCAAATCGGCGGTGCGCTCGGCAATTTTGCGCTCGAGTTCATTGTTGGCTTCTTGCAGGGCTTCGCGGGCAGCCAGTCGAGTGGCGATCACTTTGCGCCGCTCATTCCAGGCGATCAGCAGAAACGCGACCAGTGCGCAGGCCACCGCGACCAACATCCCCTGGCGCGCGGCTTCGCTGCGCAACTCTTGCAAGGGCGTCAGCAGGGTCAAGTGCCACGGCGTATCGTTCAGCCGTCGGGTCTGGGCCAGGTAGCTGACGTCGGTAGGGTCGTGATCAACGCTGGTATTGGCGGGGA
>NZ_LT607419.1:0-14789 GCF_900095225.1 Pseudomonas sp. UMAB-08 | reverse complement strand
AGTTGCTCCCGGGCCAGTGGCACCAGTTCATTCAGTGGCCACCAGTAATACTGCAGGCTGCGTGCGAGCCGCTCCTTGGTTTCCGGCGTCAGCGGACGAACCGATTTCAGTCGACGCGAGGGGTCGCTGGACAGAATGATGATGCCATTCTCATCGCTGACAAAGGCTTCCAGTCGAGCCCGTTGCCAGCGCTCTTCCAGGGCTTCGAGGCGCACTTTGATCACGGCGACGCCAATGATCTTGCCTTGCTGTTCCAGGCCGTGGGCCAGGTAATAGCCGGGCTCTCCGGTGGTGCTGCCAATCCCGTAGAAACGACCGGGCAGGCCGCGCACCGCGTCCTGAAAGTAAGCGCGGAACGACAGGTCTTCGCCCAGATAACTGTCGGCATCACGCCAGTTGCTGGTGGCCAGCACGCGACCGGTGGTGTCGAGGACGTAAATCGCCCGGCTGCGACTGCGGCGATTCAGGCCTTCCAGGTATTCGTTGACGTCCTGACGCAGCTCCGGCGTAGGGTCATTCAATAGGCGCGAGACGTTGGCTTCAAGCTCGAGAACGCTCGGCAGGTAGGTGTATTTGCTGATCTCGCTTTCTACGGTGCGGGCGTGCAGCTCCAGCTGCCGTTCACCGTTCTCGCTCAGGGCTTGAACGCCGTTGTGCTCGCTGATCAGATAGCTGACATAGCCCAGCGCGACCATCAGCAAGACGACCAGCGGGGGCAGAAACAGGTGGCGTATCAGGCGGGGTTTCACGGCAAGTGATGGCGGCGCGGCGCGATAAAGGTTGGAATCGCATTTCATCACAGTCGTCCAGGACCGACCAGCTGTCTGTGCCCGATAAGCGTGGGCACAGACAGCTGGACTTACTTAGTGTTGCAGGATCTTGGCAAGGAAGTGCTGGGCGCGCTCGGAGCGTGCGGTCACATCACCAAAGAACTCTTCTTTCTCGCAATCTTCGACGATTTGCCCCTGATCCATGAAGATCACTCGGTTCGCCACTTTACGGGCGAAGCCCATTTCATGGGTCACGCACATCATGGTCATGCCTTCGTGGGCCAGTTGCACCATGACGTCGAGCACTTCGTTGACCATTTCCGGGTCCAGAGCCGAGGTCGGTTCATCGAACAGCATGACCACCGGGTCCATCGCCAACGCACGAGCAATCGCCACGCGTTGTTGCTGACCACCGGAAAGTTGACCCGGGTGCTTGTTGGCATGCGCGGACAAGCCGACACGCTCAAGCAGCTTGAGGCCTTTTTCGGTCGCTTCGGCCTTGCTGCGGCCAAGGACCTTGATCTGGGCGATGGTCAGGTTTTCGACGATGCTCAGGTGTGGGAACAGTTCGAAATGCTGAAACACCATGCCTACCCGCGAACGCAGTTTGGGCAGGTTGGTCTTGGGGTCGCTGATCGAGGTGCCGTCGACAATGATGTCGCCCTTCTGGAAGGGTTCCAGCGCATTCACACACTTGATCAGTGTCGATTTGCCAGAGCCGGATGGGCCGCAAACCACCACCACTTCACCTTTTTTGACCTCGGTGCTGCAATCAGTCAGCACCTGGAAGTCTCCGTACCACTTGTTGATATTCTTGATGGAAATCATACGGCGAACCTTTTTTGCAGACGCTTCACCAGCAGCGAGGCGGCAAAGCTGATCGTGAAATACACCAGACCGGCGAAGATCAGGAACTCATTGGAACGGCCAATGATGTCGCCACTGGAGCGCGTGGCATTGAGGAAGTCCACCAGGCCGACGGCATACACCAGCGAAGTGTCCTGGAACAAAATGATGCTCTGCTGCAGCAGCAGCGGGGTCATCTTGCGAAACGCCTGAGGCAGGATGATCAAACGCATCATTTGCCCGTAGTTCATCCCTAACGCCTGGGCTGCGCCCATCTGGCCTTTGGGGATGGACTGGACACCGGCCCGGACGATTTCGCAGAAGTACGCGGCCTCGAACATCATGAACGCCACCAGACAGGAGGTGAACGCTCCGATCGGGGTGTCTTCGCCAGTGATCCAGCGCAGCACAAACGGCACCGCCAGATAGAACCAGGTGATCACCAGCAGCAGCGGGATCGAGCGAAAGTAGTTCACGTAAGCGCCGGCGAGCCTTGCCAGCAACTTGCTCGATGACAAGCGCATCAACGCCAGGACAGTGCCAAGTGCAATGCCGCCGATGACGCCCAGCGCCATCAGTTGCAGGGTCATGATCATGCCGTTCCACATGCCCGGCAGGGCGGGAACAATTCCACTGAAGTCCATTATTTACCTCCCAGGGAAATCAGCCCGGGCACTGCAACTTTCTTCTCGATCATGCGCATCAACAGCATCAGGCTCATGTTCAAGGTGAAGTAGATCAGCGTCGCCAAGGTGAAGGCTTCGAACAGGTTGGCGGAGAACTCGGCGGTCTGTTTGGTCTGCGCAAGCAGCTCCATCAGGCCTATCAACGAGGCTACGGACGAGTTCTTGAAGACGTTCAGAAATTCCGAGGTCAGGGGTGGAATGATGATGCGGTATGCCTGGGGCAGCAGCACGTTCCAGTAGATCTGCGGCAGTTTGAAGCCCATGGCTCTGGCCGCCGATTCCTGGCCGCCAGGCAGCGCCTGGATACCGGTGCGCACTTGTTCGCAAACCCGTGCAGCAGTGAACAGGCCAAGACAGACCACAACACTTAGAAAGGCCGATGTCGTGGGGTTGAGGTCTTGCTTGTACCACTGCTGAAGGTTGTCAGGCAGCAAATCCGGCACCAGGAAGTACCAGATAAACAATTGCACCAGCAGCGGAACGTTACGGAAAAGTTCCACGTAAACCGTGGCAATGCCCGACACCCAGCGGTTAGGCACAGTACGCATGACCCCGAGCACAGAGCCCAGCAGTAACGCGATGATCCAGGCGGCGACGGCGATAGCGATGGTCCAGCCCAGGCCGGTGAGGTACCAGTCCAGATAGATTTCTTTGCCGATACCGGTGGACTTGAGGAATACGCCCCAGTCCCAGTTGTAATTCATCAGGGTCTCCCCTCAGTTTGATCGATTCACAGGCGCCTTATTTCACTTGAGCGCGCGTTTGCGTGCTCAAGTGAAAGATTAGCCAGTGTTTAGATGGCTTTGTCGGGAGCCGGCTTGTCGGTAGGGTTGGCGATCAGGTTTTTCAGCTCGTCACTCATCGGGAAGTTCAGGTTCAGACCCTTTGGCGGGATTGGCTGCATGAACCATTTGGCGTAGATCGTGTTGATCTCGCCCGAGGTGAACGTTGCCTTGATTGCGTCATCGACAGCTTTCTTGAACGGGGCGTCGTCTTTACGAACCATGCAGCCGTAGATTTCATAGGACTGCGCGGTGCCGGTCACTGCCCAGTCATCAGGCTTCTTGGCTTTGGCCATTTCGCCTGCGAGCAGGGCATCGTCCATCATGAACGCGACCGCACGGCCGGACTCGAGCATGTTGAAGGATTCGCCATGGTCCTTGGCAGAGATGACGTTCATGCCCATCTGCTTGTCGGCGTTCATCGATTTGATGATGCGCTCGGACGTGGTGCCCGCGGTGGTCACGACGTTCTTGCCTTTCAGATCAGCGAAGTCTTTGTACGGAGAGTCTTTTTTGGTCAGCAGGCGCGTACCGATTTCGAAGATGCCCACCGAGAAGTCAACTTGTTGGCCGCGTTCGGCATTGTTGGTGGTGGAGCCGCACTCAAGGTCTACAGTGCCGTTTTGCACCAGCGGGATACGGGTTTGCGACGTGACCAGGTTGTATTTGACCTTCAGGTCAGGCATAGCCAGGTCTTTCTTGATGGCGTCGACGACTTTTAGCTGTATGTCGTGGGAGTAGCCGACCGGAACCCCGGAAGCGTCAGCGATATAGGAAAACGGGATGGAGGCGTCGCGGTGTCCGAGGGTGATGGTGCCAGACTCTTTGATTTTCTTCAGTGTGCCGGTGAGTTCGGCAGCGAAAACTGGAGTGCTAATCAGAGCGGCAGCGATTGCTGCGCCCAAAATATGGGGAACGATGCGCATCAGTTAATCCTCGACTTTGTTTTTTTTATGGGGACCCGTGTGGAGGTCCTCTGGGTAAACGAGTGCGTTCAGCGGCGGCCCAATCAGGCGCACGCTACAGTCGGCACATTCGACATGGAGTGTAGAGCATGACTCATGCCAAAGCGGTGACAAGGATTAACATATTGATTTGTATGGTATTTATTTGGATTTAGAGCGCAGGAGAATCTGGCCGCGTCCGGCAGTCCGAACTAATCGGGGAGGCGCGTTCGGAAAACCGAATGACTTGAGGCTGCTGCACAACAACCTCCCCTTTGCGAGGAGGCTATTGGTGGGGAGGGTCAGGCGGCTTCGATGCTGCTTTTATTGCGCGTGACGGTATTGAGGTAGTCCTGCACGCGCACCTGCTCGCTCGGCGTGGTGAATAGACCCAACTTGCTGCGACGCCAAAGAATGTCTTCGGCATTCAGGGCCCATTCCTCGCTGCACAGATAATCGACTTCGCGGGTGTAGAGGCCGCCTCCGAGGTGCTCGCCCATATCGGCGAGGCTCTGCACACCTTCGAGCAGGCGCCAGCTGCGGCTGCCGTAGGTGCGGGCCCAGCGTTGGGCAACGTCGCTGGGCAGCCAGTCGAAACGTTTCGTCAATTCGCCACTCAGGGCCTGTGGCGTGCTCATGTCTTCGCCGCCGGGCAGGCTGGCAGTGGCGGTCCAGCTGGGTTTCATGTGCGGGAAGAAGGGCGCAAGGTGGGTCATCGCCGATTCTGCCAGCTTGCGATAAGTCGTCAACTTGCCGCCGAACACCGAAAGGATCGGGGCTTCTTGAGCGCTGCCCGAGAGTGACAGTGTGTAATCGCGGGTCACGGCTGAAGGGTTGTCCGATTCGTCATTGCACAGCGGACGAACGCCCGAATAGGTGCGCACGATGTCGCTGCGGCTCAGTTGTTTCTTGAAGTGTTCATTGACCACTTTGAGCAGGTAGTCGATTTCGTCTTCGGTAATCGTCACCTTGTTCGGATCGCCCTGATATTCACGGTCTGTGGTGCCGATGATGGTGAAGCGTTCCAGGTACGGAATCGTGAAGACGATGCGCTGGTCTTCGTTTTGCAGAATGAACGCGTTTTCGCCGTCGTACAGTTTGGGCACGATCAGGTGGCTGCCCTGAATCAGGCGAATGCCGTAAGGGGAGTCGAGTTTCAGGTCATCACGAATGAATTTGGCAACCCAGGGCCCGGCAGCGTTGACCAGCGCTTTGGCGCGAATGGAAAACAGACTGCCGTCGGAGCGTTCCATGTTCATGTGCCACAGGCCCTTGCTGCGGCGGGCGTTGATGCAGCGCGTCTGGGTATGAACGTGCGCGCCGTTTTCACGCGCGGCCATGGCGTTGAGCACCACCAGGCGAGCGTCGTCTACCCAGCAATCGGAGTATTCGAAACCGCGGGTTATCGTGGCGTTTAGCGGGCTGTCGCTGCCAAAGCGCAGGCTGCGCGAGGCGGGCAGCTTTTCCCGCTTGCCCAGATGGTCGTACAAGAACAGGCCGGCACGGATCATCCAAGCCGGGCGCAGATGCGGACGATGAGGGAGCACGAAGCGCATCGGCTTGACGATATGGGGCGCTTTGGCCAGCAGCACTTCACGTTCGGCGAGTGCTTCTCGTACCAGGCGAAATTCATAATGTTCGAGATAGCGCAGTCCACCATGGATCAGCTTGCTGCTGGCTGATGATGTATGGCTGGCCAGGTCATCCTTTTCGCAAAGGAACACCGATAAACCGCGACCGGCTGCGTCCGCTGCTATCCCTACGCCATTGATACCACCGCCAATGACGGCGATGTCGTAGATTTCGGAAAGCGGTGGCACGGGCAAGGTGGTGTGGGGCATTTGATGGCCTCCTGTCTGGATCTTCAAAACATAGCTTCGAACGGCGAATCCGAACATTTATGTTCAATTTCGAAAATCATAGCTCAATAAAGAGCGCGCATCCAGTCTGTATTCATTGAAAATACTGATGGGAGGGGAGGGAAATGAATAAATTCGAACATTTTAATTCAGTGTGCCAGGCACGCGTACGTCGCGTCCCTCGCGAATGAACTCGCTCCCATAGAACGTTTGTGGTCTCTGGGGGGACGAATTTATTCGCGATGAAAGCTGCATGTCAGGCGATAGATAGATGTCGGGAGGTCAGACCACTTCCAGACGAATCTTGTACTGGGTCAATAACTGCATCAGTGCAGGGACGGGGGCCTCGTCGGTGACCAGGCAGTCGATCAGGCTGATCGGTCCCAGGCGGACCATGGCGTTGCGTCCGAACTTGCTGGAGTCGGCGGCCAGCAGCACTTTTCGGGCGTTGGCGATGATCGCCTGGGACACCCGTACTTCCTGATAATCAAAGTCCAGCAAGCTGCCGTCTTCATCAATGCCGCTGATGCCGACCAAGGCGAAGTCGACTTTGAACTGATTGATGAAGTCGACGCAGGCTTGACCCACCACCCCCCCATCGCGGCGAACAGTGCCGCCAGCCAGCAGGACTTCGAAGTCATCCTTGGCGCTGAGGATCGAGGCAACATGCAGGTTGTTGGTGATGATTTTCAAGTTGTTGTGATTGAGCAGCGCACGGGCAATGGATTCGGTGGTGGTGCCGATATTGATGAACAGCGAGGCGTGGTCCGGGATCTGCGCGGCGATGGCCTCGGCGATCCGTTGTTTCTCATCGCGCATCTGGTCCGCACGCATGGCGTAGGCCGTGTTCTCGATGCTCGAGTCATAGGCTGCGCCGCCATGGTAGCGGCGCAACAGGCTCATTTCCGCCAATTGATTGATATCACGGCGGATGGTTTGCGGGGTCACGACAAACAGCTGAGCCATTTCTTCGATGCTGACATAGCCGCGTTCGCGTACCAGCTCTAGGATCTGCTGCTGGCGGGGAGGCAGGTTCATTGTTTTGATTTTCCTATCGGGCTGCCAAACAAATGGCGACCATCATGCCGCAGCCCAATAGCGCTGTCAGCCGGAAACTCATACCGCTCCCCGCCCTTGCGGGCAGTCGTCGATCAGTTGCTTTCTTCGTGCGGTTCCCAATCGCGGGTGCGGCTCACGGCTTTTTTCCAGCCGGCATAGAGTTTTTCTCTTTCCTCCTCGGCAAGTTGCGGTTCGAATTCGCGCTCGATCACCGCTTTGCTGCGCAACTCGTCCAGGCTGCCCCAGAAGCCGATGGCCAGGCCGGCCAGATAAGCGGCGCCCAGTGCGGTGGTTTCACGCATTTGCGGACGTTCGACCATCGTCCCGAGAATGTCGGCCTGGAACTGCATCAAAAAGTTGTTGGCCACAGCGCCACCGTCCACGCGCAAGGCTTTGAGGCGTTCGCCGGAGTCCTGCTGCATGGCGTCCAGCACGTCACGTGTCTGGTAGGCGATCGACTCGAGCGCGGCACGAATGATGTGGTCGACCTTGACCCCGCGGGTCAGGCCGAACAATGCGCCACGGGCATACGGGTCCCAGTACGGCGCGCCCAGCCCGGTAAAGGCGGGTACGAGGTAGACGCCATTGCTGTCCTTGACCTTGCCGGCGAAGTACTCGGTGTCCAGCGCGTCATTGATGAGTTTCAGTTCGTCTCGCAGCCACTGGATGGTGGAACCGCCGTTGAATACAGCGCCTTCAAGGGCATAAGCGACTTCGCCGCGTGGGCCGCAGGCGATGGTGGTCAGCATGCCATGTTGCGACTTCACGGCTTTTTTTCCGGTATTCATCAGCAGGAAGCAGCCGGTGCCGTAGGTGTTCTTCGCCTGACCGGGTTCGACGCACATCTGGCCGAACAAGGCTGCTTGCTGGTCTCCCGCAATACCGGCGATAGGAATGCCGCTTTTGCTGTGGCCGTAAACCTCTGAGGAGGAACGTACCTCGGGCAACATCTCGCGCGGGATATCCAGCACCTTCAGCATCTTTTCATCCCACTCCAGGGTATGAATATTGAAGAGCAGAGTGCGCGAGGCGTTGGTGTAATCGGTGACGTGAACCTTGCCGCCGGTGAATTTCCAGATCAGCCAGGTATCAATGGTGCCGAACAGCAGCTCGCCTTTGCGTGCGCGTTCACGACTGCCTTCGACGTGATCGAGAATCCACTTGAGCTTGGTGCCTGAGAAGTAAGGGTCGGTGACCAGTCCTGTGGTGTCCTTGATGTAGTCTTCCAGGCCGTCACGTTTGAGCTGCTGACAGATCTCGGTGCTGCGGCGGCATTGCCAGACAATCGCGTTGTAGATAGGGCGGCCGGTTTCTTTTTCCCACACGACCGTGGTTTCACGCTGATTGGTGATGCCAATGGCCGCAATCTGATCATGATGCAGATCAGCCTGGGCGAGTGCCTTGGTCATGCACGCGGTCTGGGTGGCGAAGATTTCCATAGGGTCATGTTCGACCCAT
This sequence comes from Pseudomonas sp. UMAB-08, assembly GCF_900095225.1. Lineage (GTDB taxonomy): Bacteria > Pseudomonadota > Gammaproteobacteria > Pseudomonadales > Pseudomonadaceae > Aquipseudomonas. The sequence goes on along the minus strand of NZ_LT607419.1, from coordinate 6,385 downwards.
CCCGCTTGCGGGTAATGCTGGACGAACTCGCTTTGCGCGGAACTGACCACGTTGGCATCGCGGTCGAAAATAATGGCGCGTGAACTGGTCGTACCCTGGTCAAGGGCAATGATGTAGTTCTTATTCTGTGTGTCAGTCATGTCGATTGCCTTGCACTGGATGGGTGAGGTTCAAGATGAAGCCTGAGCTTTGCTGCGAACGACGCTGGCGTCCTTCTGCTCTACAACAAGGGCACTGGGCAGGTGGCGGGCGATCAGCCCGCGATAGCTTGCAGCACCCAGACAGGCGCCAAGGATTGGCGCGAAAATCGGGATCAGAAAATAGGGGGTTTCACGGCCGCCGGTAAACGCCATCGGACCCCACCCCGCGAAGAATGTCATCAGTTTAGGGCCGAAATCCCGCGCCGGGTTCATCGCAAACCCGGTCAGTGGCCCCATGGCGCTGCCGATCACGGCGATCAACAAGCCAATCAGCAACGGCGCCATGGGCCCTCGAGGCAAACCGTTGTTGTCGTCGGTCAAGGACATGATCACGCACATGAGAATGGCGGTGATCACCACTTCAACCAAGAAGGCTTGCCCGGTGGATATCGCGGGATTGGGGTATGTGGAAAAGATTGAAGCCAGCTCAAGGCTGGCTTGAGTCCCGCGCACCATGTGGTGCACGTGTTCGAATTCGAAGAACAGGCTGATGTAGAGCAGGTACACCAACGCGGCCGCACAAAAGGCGCCGGCCACTTGGGCGAGAATATAGAACGGCAGCTTTCGCTTTTCGAAGTCACCGAAAATGCACAGCGCAATGCTCACGGCAGGATTGAGGTGTGCGCCGGATACGCCAGCGGTCAGGTAAATCGCCATGCTGACGCCAATGCCCCAGATGATGCTGATTTCCCACAGCCCAAAGCTGGCACCAGCGACCTTGAGCGCTGCAACGCAACCGGTACCAAAAAAAATCAACAACGCGGTGCCCAGGAATTCAGCCAGGCATTGACCCGTCAGCGTCGGTTGTTGCAGGGGTTGCTGTATAGCCGTTGTCATGGAAGCCTCTTTTTTTGTTGTTCTGAAACGCTGAAGGAAAGTCATCAGCGCTTATCTTTTTCCACATCAGAGAAGTCCCCGTCTCCGAGCAGCCAACGATCCTTAGTCACCACCAAACCGAAAATATTCGTTATCGAAAAAATATAGACAAGAAAGAATGCTGTCAAAGGTCGAAAGTGAACCGTAGGCCATAATCGGACCGCCAGTCTTTAGTTCGTTGCCCATTTCTATGTAGGAAACGTCTTATTGCTGCCCTTAAATTTATTTTTGGTACCGGCCATGACGGCGACATAGCTTGAATATCGCTGCCAATAAGGTGTTTTGGCTGGAGATGTCCTAAAGTAGGCGTTTTGATCTCAACGCCCTGCGACATCCCGGAGAGCTGCATGACCCCCGCATTGGATTTGTTGAAAAAAGTTCGCGCAGAGCACCGTGTGCACAGTTATGAACACGACCCGAAGGCGGCCTCTTATGGTCTGGAGGCGGCGGAGAAGCTTGGTCTGGAGCCTGCACAGGTGTTTAAAACCCTGTTGGCGGTGACTGAAAAAGGCGAATTGCTGGTGGCGGTGGTCCCGGTCGTCGGAAGTCTTGATCTCAAAGCGTTGGCGCATGCAGCGGGCGCCAAAAAAGTCGAAATGGCCGATCCCGCAGCCGCTCAGCGCGCCACAGGCTATTTACTGGGCGGCATTAGCCCGTTAGGGCAGAAGAAGAGGTTGCGTACCTTCATTGATCAATCGGCCCAGTCTTTCGCCACTGTCTTCGTCAGCGCCGGGCGCCGGGGCCTGGAGGTGGAGCTTTCGGCTGCTGTACTGGCGGAGCTCACCCAGGCAACGTTTTCCGGGATTGGTCGCGCTTAGCGCTCTGTATTGTCGATAACGACACGTTCTGTGACTGGCGGTGCATCCGGCAGACGCGCATGCTGGGGCAAATAATGTCAGGGACGGGCCAGCTCATGCAGCTTGAATTTCATCAGGTCGACGCCTTCAGTAACCGCCCGTTCAGTGGCAACCCGGCGATGGTCTATCGACTGGATGCCTGGCTAGCGGATGAGTTGATGCAGCGAATCGCTGCCGAGCACAATCTGGCGGAAACCGCGTTTCTGGTCCGCGAAGCTCAGGGTTGGCACATCCGCTGGTTTACTCCGACCACGGAAGTCCCGCTGTGTGGTCACGCCACCCTGGCCAGCGCTTACGTGTTATTCGAGGTCTACAAAGAGCCGGTCGAGCGGATAGATTATATTGGCAAGTCCGGCGTCATGAGCGTCACCCGCGAAAACGATCGGTTGTTGCTGGACTTTCCGGCCCTGGTGCCTCACGAAGTGGGGGTGACTGTCGAGCTTCAGCGCGCGCTGGGCATCGATATCGTCGATGTGTTGGGCTCGACCGAGTTGCTGGTGGTCCTGGAGTCCGAACAGGCGGTGCGCGACTGCGCGCCCGATATGGCTGCGTTGGCGCGTTTACCGTGGCCAGGCGTTATCGTCACTGCCATGGGCACCCAGCATGATTTTGTCTCCCGCTACTTCGCACCGGCTATCGGTATCCCCGAGGACCCTGTGACTGGCTCCACCCACTGCTGTCTGATTCCCTATTGGTCGAAGCGTCTTGGCAAACAAGGGCTGACCGCCTACCAATGCTCGACCCGTGGCGGCGAGCTGTTCTGTCGACTGGAGGGGGAGCGCGTCAAAATCGGTGGGCATGCAACCTTGGTGGCGAGCGGGAAGCTATTGCTCGGTTGATGCCCCGGTAGAGGCGTTAGATTTGCCTGAGACTGCCGGCTGCCTGGAACAGCACCAGATGATCAGCCGCCACACGAATCCCGACCTCATCGCCCGCGCGATAGTCGGCGTGGCTGGGGAAAATCGCTTCCAGTTGGCTGCCTGTTGGCATTTGCAGTCGATACAGTGTCGAAGCGCCCTGAAAGGTCTTGCTCACAACGAGCGCCTTGAGTGTGCTGTCTGGCGCGTAGACGATGTCGTCTGGCCTTAGCAGCACGTCCACGGCGCTGCCGGCCGCCCAAACATAGGCGCGATTGCCACGTAACAGACCCAGCTCGGTCTGCACCGATTCCGGACTGACGAGTTGCCCGCGGATGAAATAGCCCTTGCCGATAAAGCTGGCGACGAAGGGGGTCAGCGGTTCGTGATAGAGGTTGTAGGGCGTATCCCACTGCTCAAGGCGTCCTTCTTTGAAGACGCCGACGTGATCGCTGACAGCAAAGGCTTCTTCCTGATCGTGAGTCACCAGAATTGCGCTGGTGCCACGTACCTTGAGGATCTCGCGGACTTCGTGACTGAGACGCCGCCGCAGCTCACCGTCGAGGTTGGAAAAAGGCTCATCCAGCAACAGCAGCTGAGGCTCCGGTGCCAAGGCTCGAGCCAGTGCGACACGCTGTTGTTGGCCGCCTGACAACTCATGCGGGTAACGTTTGCCCAGCGTGCCGAGGTTGACCAGTTCGAGCAGTTCGTCGGTGACCTGCTTGAGGCGGGGGTGTTTGCGAATGCCGAAACCGATGTTTTCCGCGACACTCAGGTGCGGAAACAGCGCGTAGTCCTGAAAGACCATGCCGATCCGGCGCTTCTCGGGCGCCAGGGTGAAGCCTGGGCGCGAGATCACTTCGCCGGCCAGCGTAATTTCACCTTCATACACCGGCTCAAACCCGGCGATGGCACGCAGTGTGGTGGTCTTGCCGCACCCGGAGGAGCCCAGCAAGCAGCCAATATCGCCGGTATTGAGGTGCAGGTTAAGGTCCTGCACCACCCGTTGATCCTGATAACCACACGCCAGATTGCGCAGATTCAGCAGTAAAGGCTGGCTCATGCGTGGTGGTAGGCCGGCTCGACCAGAAGTTCAAGCAGTGCTTTTTGCGCGTGCAGGCGGTTTTCGGCTTGATCCCAGGCCACAGCTCGAGGGTCGTCGAGCAGATCAAGGCTGATTTCTTCACCACGGTGAGCGGGCAGACAATGCATGAACAGGACGTCTTCGGCGGCCAGATCAAGCAACTCGCGCGTCACCTGGAAGGGGGCGAACAAGGCCAGCCGCTTGGCGGTTTCCTCTTCCTGACCCATTGAGGTCCAGACATCGGTGCTGACCAGATGTGCGCCTGCCACGGCTAGCCGAGGGTCTCGAACGACGCTGACCCTGTCACCGGCCAGTGCGAGGAATTCGGCGTTGGGCTCGTAACCTTCGGGGCAGGCGACACGTAGCTGAAAATCGAACTGGATCGCGGCTTCTATATAGCTGTTACACATGTTGTTGCCATCGCCGATCCACGCCACGGTTTTGCCCTGAATCGAACCGCGATGTTCGAGAAAGGTTTGCATGTCCGCCAGCAGCTGGCAGGGGTGTAGGTCATCGGAAAGGCCGTTGATCACGGGTACGCGGGAGTTGGCGGCAAACTCCGTCAGGTTGCTGTGGGCGAACGTCCGTATCATCACCGCATCGACCATGCGCGACATGACTTTCGCGCAGTCGCTGATCGGTTCGCCTCGACCCAGTTGGGTGTCGCGAGGCGACAGAAAGATCGCCTGACCACCCAGCTGGATCATCCCGGCTTCGAACGAAATACGCGTGCGCGTCGAGGATTTCTCGAAAATCATGCCGAGAACCCGGTTTTTCAGTGGCTCGAAGAGTACGCCGCGGTTACGCAGGTCCTTCAGCTCTATGCCGCGACGAATCACGCTGACTAGCTCTTCTGGCGTGTAATCCATCATCGAGAGAAAGTGCCTTGCGCTCATCATTAACTACCTTTTTGCAACAGACCGCAGATACTCAAAGCCGGGTTTTATCAGGAAAACGGGCGAGACCTGCGGCGAAAGCCGCACGGGGCGACGAATAGGGAAAGGCGCGATGTTATAAGCAAATGTCGCGTATTGCCAATAGCGCCTTTGATCTGTAAGGGTTTCTAGCTGTTTCGAAATTGCCATGGGCCAATAGTGGGCCAAAGTGGACATTTATAGCTTGCTAAGCTCGGCCCAATCCGACGTAGAGTTGATCCACTTCGCATAGGTCGAGAGCAGCATTTGTACACTGTGACCAAGCTGGTTGGCAATAAAGGCCGTGTTCATGTTCGCCATCAGGCACATGGTCGCGTAGGTGTGTCGGCAGTCGTACTGGCGACGACGGCGGATGCCGAGCCTGACCAGTGACGCCATGAAGTATTTCTTGGTCGTGCTGTCGGATGCAATCCAGCTTCCAGGTCCCTTTGCTGTGGTAAACACGAACTCCGCACCATCGCTAGCCATCGAGCGCGCCACCTCAATCGCATGAAGTGCTCGATCATTCAGCAACACATCCCGAACGGTCTTGGTCTTTATTCGCTCGACCAGCTGGCCTTTCACGATCTGCCTGCAGACGTGAACCCTCTTTTTCTCCTCGCTTACCTCCGACCACTTCAGCGCCCGGACTTCACCGGGACGCATGCCTGTAAAAAAACAAAACTCAAAATAAGCTGCATAGATCTGCGTGCGCCCGATAAGCGCTTCGTACATGCTGGCGATAATCCGCTCCGCCTCGTCACGCTCGAAGGGGTCAACTTGGCGTTTTGGCAGCTTCGCGCGCGGCATGGACTTGCACGGGTTGCGCGACATATGGCCGTCCATCACGGCAGTGGCCAGCACGCTCGATAACTTGTCCATCGCATTGCGGCGAATCCCCGGCGAATCCCACTCGATAGAAGCCACGATCTTGCGGATGTCGGCCGAGGTGATGTCATCGATTCGCCTACTCGACAAAGCAGGCATCCATACACCGTTCAGGATCGCTAGGTAGTTGTCGCGCGTCTCCTTCACGATGTCCCGACTATTAAGCCATGTCTGCGAGAACTCTCCGAACGTCGGGGTCTTTCGGTCCAGGTTGTAATTTGAGTTCGGGAACATCTGGGCGTACATATCGTCAGTCATGACGCCCAGCTTGATCATTTCCTTTACACGAGCACAGAGACTGCCTGCCGAGGCGAGCCCTTTCGCGGTCGGCTTATGGGGAGTCGGTTCACTTCGGCGCTGACCGTTCCACGTAAAACGGATGCGGACCGCTTCGCCGCGGGCCTCGACGCCATCAGGGAGACCCATTGATTTTCTGCCCATGCGTTGTATCGCTCCAAGCTGAACATGATGCGTCCGTTAACTTTCTCCCAGACGCCTTGCGGGATGATTCCGGTGAGCCGCTTGTACTCAAGCGCTCTGGAAGTTGTGCCGATCAGTTCGGCCAACTTTGATTCGGGGATCTTATCGACCTGAAATGATTCAAGGTCATCCAGGATCAATGGTTTTTTCGAAGACATGCGCGTACTGCTCCATGCCGCGCGTGGCGGCAGAAGGTGGTGGATTAGGCGGGGTAGGCCAGTTGATAGGC
>NZ_LT607418.1:254569-429265 GCF_900095225.1 Pseudomonas sp. UMAB-08 | reverse complement strand
CGTATGCGGTAGTTCCGCACGTACGGATCTGTGCGGGGGGCGGCAGGTAACTGCCGTCCCTACCGCGACCCTTTGTCTGCCATGGCTTGAGCCTCCACTGAAAAAGGAAAGCGTAGCAGCCGACAACAAAAAGCCCGCGCGCGGCGGGCTATCTGTCGAAGGGGGCTGATCCATCAGCTGATTAGATTGTAGGACAATGGATGGCGAAGTGACAGCAAGTCGTCCTGACGTGTCGTTATTGCCATCTACTTATCAGAGAGCGACAGCTGCATGAGGGCAGTGGATCGTTCTTGGCCAGGCTAAATCACTCGGTGATTTGGGTCGGTTAGTGAGTATTCGCCTTGACGATCAGCCCCGTACCGATTTCTTTCGTGTACCCAAGCAGCACGTCCTCAGCCTCATTGAAGCTTTGAACCAGCTTCAGGATCGCCTTAGCCTCATCCTCAACTCCAGCCTCGCTCAATGGAGAATCCTTCGACTCTCTCCAATCCTGATTCGATCAAGCGCCCGGTTTAATGCGTCCAAGGCGTCGAGGAGAGCTTTCGCCTCAGCCTCTCGACCATCTCCCCAAAGGCGTTCCGCCATTTTGTTCAGGGCCTGGATAGAGCGCTCAATTTCAGCAGCAGTCGCTGCAACTTTACTTTCCGGTTGTTTCTTCGGCATTCAGTAACCCTTCTGCAGGGCATTGCTTTGTCTTTCAATTTTTAGCGCGAATACGTCGCCCGCCAAATGCTTGGGCTAGGCTCGCGAGCTATTCAGCCTTCCCCCGCACAATCCTTCCCGCCTTCACCTCATCCGCAAGCGCTGCCAGCCGATCTGCTTCCTCATACAGCTTCGCAATTAGCTTTAGCGCAGCGACAACATCGGCATCCCCGCAGCTCTTGGTGATTTCGAGTACTTCAGACGCTGCCTGCTCCAGGCTCAGCGCTGCGTCTTTGAGTTCGCGATTCAGCTCTTGCGTTGGTCTGTTGAGTCCCATTTCGACCTCCTACAAATCCCCAGCGGGCCAACTACTCAGCCTTGGCCTGATCCTCGCTGCCCTTTTCGGCGGCATCAGCAAGAGCCCTCAGTTGGGAGGAGGTGTAAAGAAGTTGGTTTATCAGGTCTGTTGATTCTGTATCAATTAACCCTTCAGCTTTCCTTAGCTCGCTCAAGCCTTTTGCAGAAAACTCGAACTCTTCCGCGAGCCTAGAAAGCTCGGAAATCATGTGTGCTCTGGCAATCTCGGTGCTCACAACCACGCTCCTGATTTTACAAATCGCCACACTGCTCGCGCTTATTTGAACAGGGCGCGCGGCCATTGGTGTTCGCCGATGATAGCTATAGGGGAGCCGTAGCTCTGCAGCTTTCATGATTTTCACCCCATAACTACTGTGACGCCACTGCTCATTCCCGATACTTCCGACAACCAGAGAGTGGATTTTCTTGCTAACGCCACCTCCAATAATTCCGCCGCGCTCCTCTACCAGTGTCTGACAGTCTTTCCGTGGACCGTAGGCGCGGCGTTCAGGGAACGACCTAGATAGCCATGCAGCATCTCACTACGAACCCTATACCGTTATAGGTGCTCCATTTCTTGGCTGCTCAACTGATCTGATATGTGTAGTCATTATTGCATCCAAATGGATATTTATTTTCTCTTTGTTTAATCCAAATGGATATTGATCGGTGATGTCATTGCGCCATTATAATGGCGTCATTGTTATATCCAAGGGAATGGCGTTGATGAATCTGGGCATGCGATTAAAACTCGAACGTGAGGCGTGTAGCCTGACCCAGAGCGCCGTTGCTGCCATTGGTGGCATACAACCCAATGCGCAATTACTCTATGAAAGCGGAATGAGGTGTCCGAGGGCTGACTACCTGAGCCGATTGTCTGCTACGGCTATCGATGTGCTGTTCGTCGTGACGGGCAAACGAACGCCGTATGCTGTTGCTGAACTTTCTGCTGATGAATATGCACTTATCAAGTTTTTACGGACTGCGGACTTTTCCGATAAACACGCCGTAGAACATATTATAAATAGATTAGCCGTGACCTTGCGAAATAAGAGTCATGACTAATTTTAAGTTTCACATGTTCCTGGTGTTATTGGCTGGGTCGTTCCTGGCTTTGCTGTGGGCTATGGCCAATTTCCTTTAGAAACCCTCAGGACTGACTTCAAGGTCAGCGATGGGGCTCATGGATGGCTTTATGCGTTGGCGACACGGATTCAGATGTTCCGTATAGCATATCGGGCGTGGGCATCATGTTTCCGACGCTTTGGAGCTGGGTCATGCGCTTACAATAACCTTTTCCGAGTGCCTATAAAAAATAGGGGGTGTGTTCGGTCGGCAGAATACCAGTGAGGGGCTACTACTGTATGAAAACGCAACGCTAAGCTATTGATTCTTATAGCGTGTATTGGGGCTTTTTGGCCAGTTGATCAAGTAGATGCTTTCTTTTATATTCAATAGGTTATACGTGAATAGAAGCCACCTTGACATGGTGGGGCGCGCTGGTTCGAGTCCAGTCGCGCCTACCAAACAAAATCCGCTCCTGCTGGCGGTCTAGACGGGTCAACCGAAAGGTTGGCCCTTTTTTATTGTTTGCGATTTGCACAACGTTTGCAAACCCTCCCACCTCAAAATCAAAATGCCAAATCCGCACCCACATCTACGTATCGCTGCTGACACTAATAAGCGGCTCGCTGATCATGTATCGAAGTTTAGAGCCAAACTGCAGCAGGAGCCCAAGAGGTACAGAAGGGTATAACCCACAACGTTAGTTAGCGAGATAGGGGGGAGGTGTTAACGCGAGCATGATGACTATAATTGCATTCTGTTCTTTTTCGCCCAGCATTCTAAAAGCCATTAACCCCGTGTATTCCATTTCTGAAAGGGCAACAGTTTCAATGGGGGTCTTATTCCCAGTGACGACGTACAGGAGGTCAAGGCCATACCCTGCCAAGGCAGCCAGATAGTCGGCTCTAGGAATTCGGAACCCCTTTTCATAATGCGCCTGAGCATTAGCCTCAACACCGCCAAGGTCTGCAAGCTGGGATTGTGTTAACCCTAACCTTTTCCGTTCCGATCTCAGTCTGGATGCCAGTGTTGGCATATGAGTGACTCCATTCGGTTTTTGTATTCATACGAATTCACAGCGATATCAGTATGCCACTATTGCTTCCCGGCCATGTTGCTTAATACCTGGCGGAAACCGGTCGCGATCTACGATAAAGGTATAAATTTTTACTCGGATGATCACTTTGGTTATATGTCTACAGCCTTCGTCAGGTAGGCAGGCGAGAGCGAGGGAGTGCCAAGTCGGGAGCGTTCCGCGCTCAAACATTGATTTATCGCCCGAGGCGTCAGGTTTGATCCCTGAATCTCAGATCTCTACATTCCGCGAACACGCTTAGCCCGTCAGGCCCAAGGCCATCCACTGCCTGCTAAGCTCTGAACTTAGACGAAAGTATTGCTTAAATAGCACCAAACGACCGTTGGGCCGCTGATTCCAGATGGGATAGATTCCGCGCATGCATGCCACAGGACAGTCTCATGAATCCCCTACGCACACGAGAGGAGGCAAAGCGTTGGATTATCAGCCAAGGGATTTCAGTCAAAGATTTCGCTGAAGCTCGCCACCTCGACCTCGCTTCCACCTATCAGGTTCTAAGCGGTGCTAAACAAGGACTACGCGGCAAGGCTCATGTAGCGGCTGTAGCGCTAGGCATCAAACGGAGTGCCAGTGAAGACGAATAACCCACTTGATCATTAAACATCTATAGGTATGAGCCAGTTTTGGCGCAGTGGCCGTGCCCGGTAGAATGGGGAGACTTCACACTCCTGCGGTGGAAACTGATGCGAAGAGAAATTGGTTACTGGGATCGAGAGGGGCGGGAGCTGTTTTATTACCTGGAGTTCAAGGCAGAAACAGCGGAGTTCTTCATCACCTGCGAGCACACGCCGCGCGATGGTGAGGGAAGCGTCAGGTCCATACCGCTGAGTGAGGCCCGCGGTGAACGCTACTACGATGACGCGTTGCTGATTATCAAAGAGGAGCTTTTCAAGAATTACACAATCTGAACGTGCTTCCAGATGCTGAACTATATTCCTGCGGCACTAAGCGTCCAGGAGGCGGCGATCTCCCTCGTGCATCACCGTGCTGCCGTTGAGCACTCACGCTGTTGCACGTGTTGATCAACGTGCGAGCGTATGGCCGAACGGAACGCTGAAACCGGCGGCGTTACGGTGGCCGCCACCGCCGTATTGTTGAGCGATTGCCGAGACATCCTCGCCCGCGTCGGAGCTGCGCAAGCTGAAGAATCGACCGTCCGGTGTGTCCCAGTAGCAGGCGGCGAAGGGCTCGCCCGCGCACATCAGGTGCCCGGCATCGCTGGTCAGCGTGTACGGCAGGTTTGCCACTGGCACGTCATGGCCGCCGATTACCATCCGGCGTTTGGTCACGCCGACCAATTCCGCAACATCCTTTTGCAGCTTGCGCTCGATCGCGATGCCGTCTGATCGAAGCAGGGTTAGATCAGACTCGATCAGCGTGTCCCAGACGTCGAAGTCATAGGGGTAACTGAAGACGCTGGCCTGTATCTCGCGGGTACCGTCCAGCTTGAACAGCCACAAGTCCCGGTCCTCAATATGGTTGATTAGCGCGGGGCGAGGTGTTTCTGGAAAGAAGAAGTCCCAGGCAATGCCGGCGCCCGAGCGGTTCATATCAAACAGCGCGCCTATGTGGGGGGCGCCCGAGCGGATGCATTTGCTCCGGCAATCCGTTTGGAACTGTCCATAGGTATCGCCAGCGAACGGCAGGGACTTGAGGTCGCCCTGTGCCGTCTTATGGTGGTCCAGGATCAAAACAGACGCCGCCGCTTCGCCCATCGCCATCAATACCTCGGCAGGGTACGAAAAATCCACGATGACGACATGTTTGCCCGCAACGTCCGGCACCGGTTTGCCGTAAATGCCAGCATGAAACTCGATATCGGCGCCCAAGGCTTTGCGCACAACCCAAGCAGCGCCGAAGCCGTCGGCGCAGTGACCGTGGTAAATGCAAAGGGTGGGGCGCTGATTATTGGGCATGGAGGGTTCTCGTCTGGCGACACCGGCTTTAAGTATTGTAAGTGAATACCCGGCAGTGATGGCGTGCGGTGTTCGGGTGTGAGGGAAGGATGAGTGAGTGGAAGAGAACGGCGGTACTCCAACGTTTTAATTGCAGCGCTTTCGTTTGCTGGTCACTCAAAGGGATACTTTAATGAGTGATGGTGTATTCGAATGCATGTATTTTCTCAGGGCCGGTTCTGTAGGCTACTAACGGAGTTCACATGACTAACAGATCAGACAGTGTCTACGCGCAAACGCTTGTGGCGGTATTCGGTGCGGCGTTTGAACTCGGATTTGACCCGTACGCGTTGGCGCTGCAAGCCAAGCTTGATGTAGCCACCGACGATAAGTGGGAACCACTAAGACGCACTGAAAGCGTCCAGCAGGTTATCGACGAGTCCCTTCTCGCGGCCAGGGTCCTGCATAGCCGTTGAGGTAATGAAAGCTTATTGCGCACGGGGGCATGTGCTACCGGCTTGAACTCAGTGACCCCTACCCAGAGGGTGCCTCCCAGTAGTCCGCAACTATGTGATGTTCTATTGACGGTTCAACTGCATCAGGCTTGATTTTTTATCTGTGTAGCTCCGATGGCTGTGAAACTTTTTGGATGGGAGTACGTTCTGATCATGGCAAGATGCTATCTTTTTGGGTGTGTAGTGTTTACTTACTCGATAAGAGCGTCATATTTCTGGCTATTTTGCCGATATGACCAAGGTCTGCCCGGCGGGTTTTCAGCATAGGATTTGCTCCCAAGAAAGGTTTTTTGTATGACGGCTGCAACTCATTTTAAATCGCAGCGTGCGTCAACCAGTAATCATGCCTCCTCGGCAAAGCAGACGTTGCTGGCGATGGCGGTGCTATTGGGAACGGCTCTGATTGTGGCGTTACTGGTGTTGGTGTTCATTGCCTTGCGCCTTAATGATCGTGCTGAAACGCAAAGTCGTTTTTTGGTGGATAAGGCGTGGCAGATGCGCGAAGCAGGGCTGAAGTCCAGCCTCAAGGATAATGCTTTTTGGGGAGACGCTTATGAGCATCTCCATGTCAAAGTCGACCCTGAATGGGCGTATGTCAGCCGCAATCTGGGGCCTTCTCTTTACGATGACTTTCAGATCGAGGGGGTGTTTGTTGTCAACGGCAACAACGAAACTCCGTACGCGGTCATTAACGGTCAGCTTGAAAAGGTTGAGCTAAACAACTGGCTAGGCGGGGATGTCGGAGCACTGATCGAGCGTGCGCGCAAGTTGGCCGATGACAGCGGTATTGCCATCGAATCCCGTCAGGTAGGAGGGCGTCCCGCGTTGGTCGTTGCTGCGACATTGACGACGGGAAGCGATCCAAAAATAGCCGCCATTCCTGGAACGTCATCTGTTCTGGTTTTTGTTGATGTGCTGACGCCGCCGAAACTTGAGCACTTGGGCGAAAGTTACGCAGTCCATAAGCTACGGACTGCCGACGAGAACATTGACGATTCGTCACCGTCGACCCTGCGTCTAGTCTCAGCCGATGATCGCCCATCGATACTTCAGTGGGATCCTGACCTTCCGGGCGAGCAACTGTTCAAACTGCTGCTGCCATTGCTTGTCGTGGTCATTATCATCCTCGGATTCATCGCCAGGCTGGTTATACGCAGGGCGATGACCAGCGCGCGGCTGACCGATGAGCATATCTTAATGATCAACGAAAGCAGCGCCGCTCTTAAAATGAGTGAAGAGCGTTTTAGAAACGTGGCGGAGGCCGCTTCGGATTGGGTATGGGAGGTTGATTCAGACCTGCGTATCAGCTACCTGTCCGAGCGTTTCCAAGTGATTACCGGGTACGACGTTGCGTCATGGTTGGGTAGAAGCCTTGAAGAACTAATGATAGGGGAAATGCAGCCACTGGCTGAATGGTTGCGTCGAGCTGATCAGGCTGGAACCCGGCGGGAGTTGCGCTGCTGCTATCACTCGGCGCAAGGCCGAAGGCGAACGTGTTGTATCAGTGTAAAACCGATCGTGCAGCGCTCTGAAACGGTTGGGTATCGTGGCACTGCATCTGACATTACCCATGAAATCGAGGCGCAGGCCCGCATCCATCATCTCTCCCAGCACGATGCGTTGACGGGGTTGCCAAACAGAGTCCAGATGCAAGAGTTCCTGGCCGGGAAACTAAAAGCCCTGCCGTCAAGCAGCAATCCCTTGGTCATGCTGAGTCTCGATCTCGACAGGTTCAAGCCGGTCAACGACACCTTTGGGCATATCGCTGGCGATCAGGTCCTCAATGAGGTATCGGAAAGGCTGCGTAAATGCCTTAGAGAGGAAGACCTGGTCGCCCGACAAGGCGGTGATGAATTCATCATTATCGTAACGGGCACAAGCTCCGCACAAGAAATTGAGAGCCTTTGTGGGCGTCTGATCGAGAGCGTCGAGATCCCTTTTGTCGTGAATGAGCAGGACGTTTACATTGGCGTCAGCATCGGCATTGCCATCGCTCCCCACGACGCTGTACAGGCCGAAGAGTTATTGCGGTTTGCTGATATCGCACTGTACCAGGCAAAAAATGGTGGCCGTAACACCTGGAAGTTCTATGCCAGTGAAATGGATGAACGGCTGGTAAAGCGTCGCGAAATGGAAAAAAGTTTTCGGCTGGCGCTGAAGAACGACGAGTTACGTTTGCATTATCAACCGCGATACCGGATTGAAGGCCCGCAGTTGGCTGGCGTTGAAGCATTGGTGCGATGGGAACACCCTGTCTTGGGCGTTCAAATGCCCGATCAATTCATCGCGTTGGCTGAAGAAACCGGGCTCATCATTCCCATGAGTGATTGGGTTTTACTTCAGGCCTGCAAGGATGCGGTGATGTGGCAGATGCCGTTGACGGTCTCGGTCAATATTTCCCCCGTTGAGTTTCGAACTAAAAACCTGGTCGAACGCATCACTCTGGTCCTCGCTGCTACCGGATTGCCTAGCAGTCGGTTGGAGTTGGAAGTCACCGAGCGAGTGATGATTGAAGATGCACACAGCGCGTTGAAAATAATGACTGACCTGAAAGCGCTGGGCGTGCGCTTATCAATGGACGATTTCGGTACCGGCTATTCGTCGTTGAGCTATTTACGCAGTTTTCCTTTCGATGGCTTGAAAATCGACAAAAGCTTCATAGAGGATCTAACCGACTCGACTGAGGGGCAATCCATCGTCAACGCGATCGTCGGCCTTGGAAGGGCATTATCGCTGACCATTACTGCTGAAGGGGTTGAAACGGCTGCGCAGCTGGAGCAGTTGAAGACGTTTGCGTGTGATGAAGCTCAAGGTTACTTCCTCGGGAAACCCATGCCACTGGAGTCCTTGGTGCAATTGATAGACGACTGCCTCTCTCAAAAGGTCTGAAGCGATCAAAAATGAAAGCCTGACGCGGGTGGCCCCAAAGAGAAAGAGGACTGAGCAGGCAGGTCAGGTGGTGATGTAAACAGAATGGGTCAGGATGACTCGGTGTTGCCTTTATTCTCTTTCTTCTCTTGTTCATCGGAGTCAAAAAGAGTGGTGATCAAATGCTTGATGTCGTTCTGGACGTCCACGGGTAAACCGTCCAACTCTTCCAGAACCTTGGCTTCCAGCGCAGTTATGCTGTCGATCGATCGGGCTTTCCTGACGCCGGTCACCACGAACAATATGTCTACGCCAGCGGCTGCTATCAGGGAGAGATAGGTCGCGTTCGGGAAACGCTTGCCTCTTTCGTACGCACCTTGCGCATTGGCTTCGATTCCGCCAGCGGCGCCCAGGCCCGCTTGGGAAAGACCGAGTCTTTTTCGTTCTTCTTTTAGTCGCAAACCAATGCCGTTCATGTGACCTCCTTTTGAAGCCGAAGCAAACATTCATAGGAGGTTAGCGCAAACCTCAGTGTTACATGCATAGCTTGTTTGACGCAGGATGCAAGCGGTGGGCGCAGCCTTCAGGCTGACCGCGCCACGCAGTGAATCATTGATCTACTTAATGGTCGTATTACTCGTTGATCACTCCATTGACTAAACATCACTGGCAGCGACAACTCTTCGCAGGGGTTCTGTCCTTGCTTTATCGGACGATAAAATGAAACGAACAGCTATATTTATCTTGGTGATTTCGGGCTCCCTTCTGCTAGGAGGCTGCTGGCCGTACTGGGAGGATGGAGGAGGACGTGGTCGGGATCATGACCGCGGCCATGACCACGGACGCAGTAATGATCGTGGCGATGATCGGGGATATGACCATGATCGCGGGCGTGATCGCGATGGTGGAGACCAGGATTATCGCCGGTAAGCTGTTCCAGTAGCTCGAGCCCGCTTTGCTGTCCG
Organism: Pseudomonas sp. UMAB-08; assembly: GCF_900095225.1. GTDB lineage: Bacteria > Pseudomonadota > Gammaproteobacteria > Pseudomonadales > Pseudomonadaceae > Aquipseudomonas. Next base: position 419,862 of record NZ_LT607418.1, on the reverse strand, counting down.
TTCCTGAATGCCGCAAAGGCCTATGGCGGCTGCAAACCGGGTAGGCGTAAGTCTGATTAATAGTGGACTCACCTGCTTCGCTGACATGACCGAATTCACCTTTTGTGCCTCTCAAGAATCAGCATGACCCTTCCTCGGTGTGCAGTCTGCGCGCCTACTGTCGACCTCTGTTTGTTCAACAACTTTGGCGCGACTTTATTTCTGTAACGCGCAGAGCTCCAGACAATCATTACCAAATGTACAAAAGAGCTCAATACAGTGCAAAAGAGTTTATATATGTCTGTGAGAACGCAACTATCAAGGTTCACGAGTAGGGCTGCAGAGGGGGTTGCGCTGTTTAAGTAGGGGAGAACAATGTACGAACCTGAAGATCCGATTGAAGCGAAGAGGCTGATTAAAATCGCCAGGGACGCAGACAAAGACTGTGAGCTGTTCCTGCAGCAAGAATCCCCAATGGATACGCCATGCAAACAGGCAAAACTCAAGCTTCTCCAGCAGAGGGCAAGCCTGGCAAATTCAAATTTCACTCGCTTTTGCATAAACCAGCGCAAGCGACATCCGATTTGAACCTCCGGCCAAGTCGTCGAGGTCTGCAGTCAATTGCCGGGTTGGAACGCAGACCCCGGCGATAGGCTGGGGTCGATCAATAGGCGTTGACTGTCCGGAATGTCGAGCCCAAAAACGATGGGCACTCGTAAGTGAGACAGGCAGGCTCCAACTCCGGAGCGGCCCGCGCAATGGGACTATTTGTTTTTGGCTTTGGCCTCGGCCACAAGGCACTCAAGGGCAAACTGCTCTGTATAGGTCATCTGAATAGGGCTGGTTACCCCTTTGACGGTTCGTGAGCCATCAAGGATGTAGCGTATGCGCCTGTCGGTGACGCCGATGCGCTTTGCGATCCATGCAGGCGTCTGTCCGATGCGTGTGACCAGCTTGTCGGCATATTCGGTGGATGGATTGTAGAGTTCTGCGTTGGGGATCATTTGACGTCCAGATGAAAAATTGGGCCGCGATGCGTTCGCGGTTATGCGATAGATTGCGCGAATCATCGAAAGGTGTCGCGTCATAATTTTCTTTTCGGCTGACTCACGGCACTGAGGTCTCAAAAATTTTTCGCATCGTGCAGCCTACAGCCATATAAGCCTATAATTGACGCGGAATCAGGCGGGCTGGTTCCACTGTTACAGGCTCACGCTTCATTAAGCGACAACACCGCATTATCAGGATTAGTCAGTGCCTCCACTTATAAATGCTGTGATCGCCTCGCCCGCTGAAGAGTTAAAACGCATACCGATGCTGAAATGTGCGGTGATATTCATCATCGTGGTCTGTTCGTCCATCATCGGTTTGTCTTTGCTTCAACTGCAGCAGTCCAAGGCCCACGAGCTGGAGCTGGCTGAGATAGCGTCTTCAAACCTTGCGCGCTCAATGGCGCAAGAGGCGGAGGACACGTTTGACGAAGCCGATATTGTACTGGCCGGATTGGTAGGGTGGCTGCAAGCCGATGGTTATGGCCCCGGTCAGGTAGACCGCTTACATGAGGTTTTTGTCGATCGAGTGAAAGCGATTGAACAACTGCATGGGCTGTTCTTTTTTGATAAGAACGGTCAATGGATAGTTACTTCATTTACTGACATTCCAGCGGAGATGAACAGTTCTGATCGAGACTATTTCATCTACCATCAAAATAATGACAATCTGGGCCCGCGGATCGGGCATGCGATCCGTAGTCGAGCGACGGGCGAGTGGGTTGTGCCTATCTCCCGTCGGGTGAATGACCGAGAGGGGCATTTCAACGGTGTTGTGTTGGCAGCCATCAGGATGTCTTATTTCGATAAGTTCTTTGAAGGTTTCGATATCAACAAAAACGGTGCGATGTTTATCGCGCTAACCGATGGGACGCTCTTGGCCAGACGCCCATTCAACGACGCGTTGATCGGTACGTCTGTCGCGCAAGGGGAGATACTTAAAAACTATCTGCCCCGGTCCAGTTCCGGCACTGCAATGATAACGTCAGTGGTTGATCAGACCGTAAGGCTCTGCGGATACCAACAGCTGAAAACCTATCCGTTGATAGTGGTAGCCGCCATCTCTAGAGATTCCATTCTTAATGAATGGCAAAACAATGTGTACAAATCTGCCGCGATCATTGGGGCCGTGCTCATCATCAATTGCCTGTTCGGGGTGTTATTCATACAACAGTTGCGAAACGGTCAGCGTGTCGAAACCGACTTGCGCAGCGCGAAAGCCGATTTGCAGGTCATGGCAACGCACGACGGCCTGACGGGGCTTGCGAACCGCAGGCTTTTTGAGGAAACCTTGAACATTGAGTTTAAGCGAGGCGCACGGACGACCCTCCCGATAAGCCTGATCATGTTAGATATCGATTATTTTAAAAGCTTCAATGATGCCTATGGTCACGTTGCAGGCGACCACTGCATCGCCGCAGTGGCACGTGTTGTTCGTGAGTCTTTGCAGCGGGAGGCCGATCTTGCGGTGCGCTATGGGGGCGAGGAAATCGCGGTGCTTCTGCCTGACACGGATGAGAAGGGCGCATTTGTCATCGCGGAAAAAATCAGGCTGGGGGTTGTGAGTGAACATATTATTCATCAACGTAACCCATTGGGTAACCTCACCATAAGCCTCGGGTGCTATACCTGTTTTCCAAGCGTCGCCGGGAATATCGAGCAGTTTATTGAACGCGCTGATTCAGCGCTTTATTCTGCTAAAGAATCGGGACGCAATAGGTCAGTGTCTTTTAGCGAGGCGACGACAGAGGGTTCGTTCCATAGCGAGGTGCATATGAATACTGATCCAAAAACACAAGGCGGTGCTCATTCTCCTGACTCCGGATCGGGAATGCCTGATCAGGACAATGACCTCCCGGGGGAGGACGAAAATCCTCCTCCCCAAGACTGGAAGCATCCAGATGACGGGAAAAGCTTGTCAGAACAGGACGAAGAGTTTCCGCTTAAGCCCTGAGCGGTCATTCTGAGCGTTGAAGAATTGCCTGGCGAAGCGGGCATTTTGATCGACGAAGGGGAGGGCGCGGCGTGAGCAGGTTCAAACACTTTGAAAGAAACACGCAGGGCCGTGACTTCGTCGTGGGTGATATCCATGGGCATTTCACTCGCCTGCAAGCTGCGTTAGAGGGGGTTGGCTTCGCTCCGGAGGTCGATCGCTTGTTTAGCGTAGGAGACGTGGTTGATCGTGGCCCTGAAAGTGAACGGGTTCTCGAGTGGCTGGCCCAGCCCTGGTTTTTTGCGGTGCAGGGCAATCATGAAGCGTTGGCTATCAAGCATGTACAGCACAACGATCTTGATTATCCGATGTATAGGGCAAGCGGGGGCGCCTGGTTTCTCAGGCTTGCCCCCAGCGAGCAGCAGAAGTTCGCCGTATATTTTAAGCAGATGCCCATCGCTATCGAGGTCGATACCCCGTCAGGACTGATTGGCATGGTGCATGCTGACTGTCCGACACCTACCTGGGCATTGCTTCGTGGCGCGCTTTTGGGGCATCTGCCGGATTCGGGGCGTCTCGAGGAATACTGCCAATGGTCGCGTGAGCGCCTTCGTCTCAGAGATTCCAGTGGAATACCCGACGTGCGCGCCCTGTTTGTCGGTCATTCCCCTTTGAGCCAACCCGAGCTGCTGGGCAACGTTTTCCACATTGATACGGGTGGTTGGCGTTTTGATGGCAGCGGTTATTTCACACTGGTGAATCTGGCTACGCTCGAAATCATTTCGCCGCGACCCACGAAACCCAACGAAGAAGGGATATGACTCGAGCGTCTCGTTTCAAGCGCTGATCTGTGGATCAATCACTGACGCGGGGGAGCTACAATGTTTGTCACGACCCCGGTGATCCTTTGGTGGCATTTGCCAACTACAGTTGTTACGTCGTGAATTAAAGGAAGTTCGGTATGAATTGCTTGATTTGTAACGCGGGCGCCGAGCGCCTCCAGACCATGAGTGATTGGGTTGAATTGCGCTGTCCCGACTGCGGCCACTATCGGGTGAGTGGGACGTTTTTCGCCGAGATTAAAGCGAAAAATCAGTCCTTCAGTGTTGAAAAGGCACGTACATGGCTTGAGCAGCAGCGCCATATCGATGTCAACGATGCGCCAATGATTGACACCTCTGAACGCGACTTGGTCATGTGCTGATCGCGCGCCGCTACCAAAGCGTCCAGCGATTTAGGGTCGAGGGGGGCTTATCGCCCTATTCTGATGGAGGAAGGCGGCCGACTGTCAGGTAGCGGCAAGCCGCGCCTGCCTGATTATCCAACGTCGCAGGTAAAGTGAGCGTATCGTTACGAGTGACATTTCTCTTTAGGCAAACCCAAATGAATCATCTTGGTTCGAGGTTGAAGGAAGAGCGAAAGACCCTAGGGCTTTCTCAGCAGGAATTTGCTGCCATTGGCGGCGTAGAGGCCAATGCGCAAGGCAAGTATGAAAGTGGCGAGCGTACCCCCCGCTCGGGCTATTTGGCGGCGCTGGGTGTCAAGGGCGTCGATGTGCTCTATCTCCTATCCGGCTGCCGAACGCCGTTGCGCATCGACAGTCTCAGTGATGCGGAAAGGAATGTGATCATCCACTACCGTGCACTGACCGACCTGGACCAGGATGCGATCAGCCAATTGGCGCTGTCTTTATCGGAATGCCTGACTGAATAGCAGTGTCTTGCTGTGCTGCTACATCCCGTTTCTTCTGCAACGCGTTCTCTACCTGCCCCTCGCTCTTGATCGTTGATATATGAAGCGTATATGATTCATATATTATATTTCTGAGGTGATCCTGTGGGCCTGGTAAAAATTTCGGAACACATGCATGCCAATGCGCGGACCGCCAGCGCAGCGCTGAGCCGCTCTATCAATGCTCAAGCTGAACATTGGATGAAGATCGGCATGATGGCTGAACTGCATCCGGCACTCAATTACAGCGACATCTGCCAATTACTCATTCGTGCCGAAAATGCCGGTGGCACTGTTCTGTCGGTAACCCCGTTCGGTCTCTCGCCGTCGATGGATAATTTGCGGGAGGTGATGTAATGGGTGCGGGTATCAGCATTAAGACTGAAGATGATCTGGTCAAGCTTCGGGTTGCCGGAAGGTTGGCTGCGGATGTGCTCGCCATGATTGGCAGTCATGTCAAAGCTGGGGTCAGCACTGAAGCGCTGGATAAGATTTGTCACGCGTATATCGTCGATGAGCTGAAGGTTATTCCAGCGAACATCGGCTATCACGGCTTTACCAAATCCACCTGTATTTCGCCGAACACTGTGGTCTGCCACGGAATCCCATCGGCGTCGGATATTCTCAAGGATGGGGATATCGTCAATATTGACGTGGCTGTGATCAAGGATGGTTGGTTTGGTGATACCAGCCGGATGTATTTCGTGGGAGACGTCAGCCCGACCGCGAAGCGCTTGGTACACACCACTTACGAGGCAACGCTCGCCGGGATTCACGCGGTCCGACCCGGAGCGACCTTGGGCGATATCGGTCATGCCATTCAGACGGTAGCGCACCGCGAGGGCTTCAGCGTCGTACGCGAATACTGCGGACATGGCATTGGTCGTAACTACCACGAAGAACCGCAGGTGCTGCATTACGGTAGCTCACGGCAAGGGCTCAAACTCAAACCGGGCATGGTGTTTACCATCGAGCCGATGATCAATGTCGGCAAGCCTGGGACCAGGGTGCTGCCCGATGGCTGGACCGTACTGACCCGCGATCAATCCCTCTCTGCTCAATGGGAGCATATGGTTGCTGTCACTGAGACTGGTTTTGAGCTGCTGACGCCCTGGCCTGAGGGCACCGGTGAATATGCGCCTGTCTGATCGTTCCGCGGTTCCATGCACATGGGCAGACCAATAAAGTCACAATTGTCGGTTTGACAGTGCCTGTAGTCTGCTTCCTGTTCCCCTGATGCGATGCAGTTCTGGCCGGCTCATGGATGATCAGAGCACGCATCGTGCAGGGAGGACACCACGGCTACGTGGCTCGCCGCCATTGAACGTCGGTAACACCAAAACCTTCAGCCTGCCGGAGTGCCAGCCGGACGGGGCCTGCCGCTACATTGTCGTTGACGCTTCCTACCCCAGCATGCAGCGTAGCGAAGTGCAATGCATCGCTCTCGCACAGGTGCTGGGCCTCATGAAAAAAATGCCGACACTGCCCTTTGAAATGATAATTAATCTCGAACGCTTTCAACTGATCCATATCGCCCCTCCGCTCCTTAGACGTATCACGTCTCAGAAAATATGTACGCTCCCTTGTACCTGTAGGGCATCAACGCAGAAGGCGTAACGCACTACTTTTCATTTCTACGTCGATGCAGGCATGCAAACAATTTCAAGCGGCTACGGCGCGGATGCCATTACGTGGTGAAGTGTATTGCCCAATATCAGGCTCAGGATTGTCGTACTTTAGTCGGGGTAATCCCCGCAAAAATAATTACACCGTTTTGCACTATTTTGTATTAATTAGAATGCCTATCCGATCAGTGGCACTCCGCCTGCGCACAGCTGAAACGGTTGAGTGGCTTACGGTTTTTGGTGTTTCTGAGGGGGAAGTCAGACGGTGAAGTGAGGCATCAGGTGTTACAGTGCCGTCTACATTCAAATGAGGAAGTACGCATGTCACTGCTTGATGATGAACAAGACATTTGGGATATGTTTGCAGCCTCCGCCTTGACCGGGTTGATCAGTCGCGGTGCCATCGAGCCGCTTGATGCTGCCGAACTGGCCGCTGATTACGCGTCGGAGTTGATGATCCAGCGTTCTCTGCGCATTCAGGCGGAAGAGGATGCGGCTGAGGCGCCATAAAATCTGGTCCAGCCGCGATAAAAAGCCCGACACTTTTTCAAGTGCCGGGCTTTTTTGCTGTTATGTGCAGGCTTTCAGGTTAACGGGGCCAACGAAGGCGTTGCCTCGACCCATCACACACGCCACGCGTTGATTGCGCTGAATTTCCCACGTATCGACAGGATAAGTCTTGTTCCAGGCCTCATAGAGTTGGCGATCCTGTTTGGACAAGGGAAGGCGGTATTGCTTACTCATATAAAAATACGTTCTGGCGATCATTCCGCGAACTGACGGACGTGGCATCACTTTCTTTGCTTTGAAGTCCACCTGCGTCAGGCAAGAACCGTACTGCCCTGTCTGAACCGGAAGCCAGCCAAAGCTGAAGTTGTTTCGGTCACCGTTCACCTCGCCAATACTGGGCACCAGATTATGCAGATCAGCTTCGGCGCGTTGGTAAACAGGGTCGTTTTTTGTGCAGTTCTTCCGGCCACCATTTTGCCAACATTGACGTAAATGGCCGATTTGCCAGGCAGGCACAATGTGCTCCCATTCGATCCGCTTGGCGCGGTTGGCATTTTTGCGCGGAACATAACCGCAAGCGGCGAGATTGACCCGGTTACCACTGTATTTGCAGCCGCAATAGAACTCTGTCGACTGCGGTGCGTACAGGCCCCAGGCGATCTTTTTTGCTTCACTGAAGGTGCGAGGCGCGTCGGCATGGGCGGTGATGCAGAAACTCAGGGTCAGCAGGGCGATTATTCGAACAATCATGCCGTCAATCTTCCTTCGGCACGGTCCAGAATATCTGCACGCCACCGTCATCGCGGTAGGCGAGGGTGACGTTGTCGTTCTCGGCTATTTCTTCAAGTAACTGATTCCAATCGTCTTCTACCTCGTCGGTCAATCGGTATATCAGTGCTGCCCGGGCTTTTTGCGCGGTCGGAGAGTTGATCACTTTCTGGACCCGGATGCCGAGTCGTTCGTAGGAGCTGGGGGCTGAAGGTGTTGCTGCAGAATTCTGTGCCACGGAGGAAATCCTTGGTTAGCTGTACGTGCATACAGTATTTCAGCGTAAGAATTTTCGCAACTGTTTGTCGAGTCTCTGTCCTGGGGTGTAGGAACAAAGCGCTAAGGTCTGGCAGCAAGATGGAGTTGCACCTGCCCGCTCTGCGCGGTGCAGCGCGAGCGGGCAGGTGCAGGAATGATCAATACTCCCAGAAAATCCGTTGCAGCTCTTTGCTGTCGTTGGTCTTGGTCAGCGCGACCATTGCAAGAATGCGGGCTTTTTGAGGGTTCAGGTCGTGGGCGACGACCCAATCGTATTTGTCATCAGGTTGTTCCGCATTGCGCAGTACGAAACCGCCAGCGTTAACGTGGGATGAGCGGATGATTTGAATGCCGTCTTTACGCAAGGCCTGCAAGGTCGGCACAACGTTGGACGATACCGAACCGTTGCCAGTGCCTGCGTGGATGATCGCTTTTGCGCCGGCCTGGGCCAGTGCCTTGTAAGCAGTGTCCGAGACATTTCCATAGGAGTAGGCAATATCGACTTTAGGCAGCGTGCTGATTTGCTTGATGTCGAATTCCGAATCCATGGTGTGACGCTTGGCGGGCAAGCGGAACCAGTAGGACTTGCCTTCGACCACCATGCCTAACGGGCCCCATGCGCTTTTAAAGGCTTCGGTCTTGATATTGATCATTTTGCTGACGTCGCGGCCCGACTGAATCTCGTCGTTCATGGTCACTAGAACACCCTTGCCACGTGCCTCTTTGCTGCTCGCAACGGCAACCGCGTTGTACAGGTTCAACATGCCATCAGCAGACATCGCTGTGCCTGGACGCATGGAGCCTACGACAACGATGGGCTTGTCGGTTTTCTCTACCAGATTGAGGAAGTAGGCCGTTTCTTCCAGGGTGTCGGTGCCGTGGGTGATCACGATGCCGTCCACATCGTTGCTGTCGGCCAGTTCGGCGACACGTTTACCCAGTTGCAGCAGGTTTTCGTTGGTGATGCTTTCCGAGGCGATTTGCATGACTTGTTCGCCGCGCACATTGGCCAGTGCACTCAGCTCCGGCACCCCCGCAATCAATTTATCAATACCGACCTTGGCCGCCTGGTAAGTCGCGCTGTTGGCAGCGCTCGCGCCAGCGCCAGCGATGGTACCGCCAGTGGCAAGAATGACGACGTTAGCGAGCTTTTGTTGTTGCTCTGCTTCTTTGGCTGAAACGCCTGTCGGCAACAGCAGCATCAGGGCAAGGGCGCTGGGTACGAAGCTATGGAATATAGTTTTCAATTTTTATTTCTCTTGTTATGACAGTGCTTGATTCATGAGCCTTGCGGACCTGTGGCAGGCACGCCTGACCCAGGACGCACTAGACAAGAGCATGATCTGTACCAACAGAATTGATCCGTGTTTATTGATTTAATACACTGATTTATAACGATTTATTATTTTATGTGAGTGTGCCGGTATTCGGCTTTCCGAACATTGGAAGCTTTGCTGTTCGGCTATCCGAAAACAGAACAGAGGAACGGCGCCCCGTGACTTTGTTATCTCGTATGGCGGCGCGCCGTGACGGTTGACAAAAATAGCTGCCGTTCTCATAGTCCGGCAAAGCAAACGTTTGCGCGCACGCAATCAATGCAAAAATAATCATAAGATCGGAGTGAACTCATGAAGCTGCCATTCGCTGCACGTCTTCTCGCTGTCGCCATGCTCACCGCGGCCTCTGCCATCCTGCCGCTTTCTGCTGCGCATGCTCAAACCACGGAAAAGCCCAAAGTCGCACTGGTGATGAAGTCGTTGGCCAATGAGTTCTTCCTGACCATGGAAGACGGCGCCAAGGCCTACCAGAAAGCGCATTCGGCTGATTTTGATCTCATCTCCAATGGCATCAAGAATGAGTCGGACACCAGCGCCCAGATCGCTATCGTCGACCAGATGATCGTTCAGAAAGTCAATGCGCTGGTCATTGCTCCCGCGGACTCCAAGGCGCTGGTGACGGTGATCAAGAGGGCCAGGGATGCCGGTATTATCGTGGTTAACATTGATAACCAGCTGGACGCCGATGTGCTGAAAAGCAAAGGCATCAGCGTGCCGTTCGTAGGCCCGGACAATCGCAAAGGCGCACGCTTGGTGGGTGATTACCTCGCCAGGCAGTTGGCTGCAGGTGATCAGGTCGGCATCATCGAAGGCGTTTCGACCACCACTAATGCCCAGCAACGCACGGCGGGTTTCAAAGAGGCCATGGAGGCCGCGCAGATGAGTATTGTCTCTACGCAATCGGGTAACTGGGAAATCGATAAAGGCAACGCCGTAGCCTCGGCCATGCTCAACGAGTACCCGAACCTCAAAGCGTTGCTGGCCGGTAACGACAGCATGGCGCTGGGCGCGGTCTCGGCGGTTCGTGCGGAAGGTAAAGCGGGTAAGGTAAAAGTGGTGGGTTACGACAACATCAACGCCATCAAGCCCATGCTGCAGGACGGCCGCATATTGGCCACTGCCGATCAGTTCGCGGCCAGACAGGCGGTGTTCGGCATCCAGACTGCGTTGAAAATGCTCAAGGGTGAGACTGTCGAGGGCGCCGCCAATGGCGTGATCGAAACGCCAGTTGAACTGATCACCAAGCAGTAGTTTCCCGCATGCAGCGTTCGCTCATCGTGGCGGGCGCCTGGAGAGTGTTATGTCTGCGTCTGCTCAGGCGGCTGTTCTATCTGTCAGCGGCATCGGTAAAACCTACGCCCAACCGGTTCTCAGCGACATCGACCTGACGCTTTTGCGCGGGGAGGTCCTGGCCCTGACGGGCGAAAATGGCGCCGGCAAAAGTACCCTGTCGAAGATTATCGGCGGGCTGCTCTCGCCCACGACCGGGCAGATGCAATTTCAGGGGCAGGCTTACGAACCCGGCAGTCGAACCCAGGCGGAAAAGCTGGGTATTCGCATGGTCATGCAGGAGTTGAATCTGCTGCCCACGTTGTCCGTGGCGGAAAATCTGTTCCTGGACAACTTGCCGAGTCGCGCAGGCTGGATCAATCGCAAGCAACTGCGCGCTGATGCTATTCAGGCCATGGCTCAGGTCGGGCTGGATGCTATTGACCCGGACACGCTGGTCAGCGAGCTGGGGATCGGGCATCAGCAGATGATTGAGATTGCTCGCAACCTGATCGGTGACTGCCATGTCCTGATTCTCGACGAACCCACCGCTATGTTGACGTCTCGAGAAGTCGAGATGCTGTTCGAGCAGATCACTCGCCTGCAAGCCCGCGGGGTGTCGATCATCTATATCTCCCATCGGCTGGAAGAGCTGGCCCGGGTTGCACAGCGCATTGCTGTGCTGCGTGACGGTCGGTTGGTGTGTATCGAACCGATGGCTGACTACAACAGCGAGCAACTGGTCACGCTGATGGTCGGGCGTGAACTGGGTGAGCAGATCGACCTCGGTCCACGTCAGATAGGCGACGTTGCCCTGGCGGTAAAAGGCCTGGGTCGCGCAGACAAGGTGCGCGATGTCTCTTTCGAGGTGCGTAGCGGCGAGATTTTCGGTATTTCCGGATTGATCGGCGCCGGGCGCACCGAGCTTCTGCGCCTGATCTATGGTGCTGACGTCGCCGACACGGGCGGTATCGAGATTGGCAGTCCCCTGCAACCAGTGACCATCCGTTCGCCAGTCGATGCCGTCAAGCAGGGTATTGCGCTGATTACCGAGGACCGCAAGGGCGAAGGTCTGCTACTGACCCAATCGATCAGCGCCAATATCGCGCTGGGCAATATGCCGGCAATTTCCAAAGGCGGTGTGGTCAATCGTCATGATGAACTGCGCCTGGCCCAGCGGCAGGTCGATGCCATGCGCATTCGCAGCGCCAGCCCGGCGCAATGTGTCTCCGAGCTGTCCGGTGGCAATCAGCAAAAAGTCGTCATCGGCCGCTGGCTTGAACGTGACTGCACAGTGATGCTGTTCGATGAGCCGACCCGAGGCATTGATGTTGGCGCCAAATTCGATATCTATTCGTTGCTGGGAGAGTTGACGCGCAAGGGCAGGGCGCTGGTCGTCGTGTCGAGTGATCTGCGTGAATTGATGCTGATCTGCGATCGCATCGGGGTGCTATCGGCCGGGCGTTTGATCGATACCTTCGAACGCGACACCTGGACCCAGGATGAATTGCTTGCCGCCGCGTTTGCCGGCTACCAAAAACGTGATGCGCGGCTCACCGACGCCGCGCCCAGGAACAATTGATGAAAACCTCAGCCACACCCCAAATGTTGCCTTCGTCGGGCAAGCGCAGCAGTCATTATTTCGGCCTCGGCACCTACCTGGGACTGGCCGGTGCGTTGTTCGCAATGATTGCGTTGTTTTCCGTGCTCAGTGATCACTTCCTGTCTTATGAGACCTTCAGCACCCTCGCCAATCAGATTCCGGACTTGATGGTGCTGGCGGTGGGCATGACCTTCGTCCTGATCATCGGCGGCATCGACTTGTCGGTGGGTTCTGTTCTGGCACTTGCAGCGTCTGCAGTCAGTGTGGCGATCCTCGGCTGGGGCTGGGGCGTCGTGCCAGCAGCCTTGCTGGGCATGGCCTGCGCGGCTGTCGCGGGCACCATCACCGGTTCGATCACAGTGGCTTGGCGCATTCCATCGTTTATCGTTTCCCTCGGGGTGCTGGAAATGGCCCGTGGTGTGGCCTACCAGATGACGGGGTCGCGAACCGCTTATATCGGTGACGCGTTCGCGTGGCTATCGAACCCGGTCGCTTTCGGGATCTCTCCGTCCTTCATCATTGCGCTGCTGATCATCTTCATCGCCCAGGCCGTGCTGACCCGTACCGTGTTCGGCCGTTACCTGATCGGTATTGGCACCAATGAAGAAGCAGTTCGTTTGGCCGGCATCAATCCAAAACCCTATAAAGTTCTGGTGTTCTCACTGATGGGGCTGTTGGCCGGGGTCGCAGCGCTGTTTCAGATTTCGCGCCTGGAAGCTGCAGACCCTAACGCGGGCTCCGGTCTGGAATTGCAGGTGATCGCGGCCGTCGTCATTGGGGGCACCAGCCTGATGGGCGGGCGCGGTTCTGTGATCAGTACGTTCTTCGGTGTCCTGATTATCTCGGTACTTGCTGCCGGATTAGCGCAGATCGGGGCGACCGAACCGACCAAACGCATCATCACGGGCACGGTAATCGTTGTCGCAGTGGTGCTTGATACCTATCGCAGCAATCGCGCACGTCGGAAGGCTTGATATGTCCACGATCAAAGATGTAGCCGCGTTGGCAGGCATTTCCTACACGACGGTATCCCATGTACTGAACAAATCGCGACCGGTCAGTGACGAAGTCCGCCGGAAGGTCGAGGCGGCGATCATTCAACTCGACTATGTGCCAAGTGCCGTGGCTCGATCCCTTAAAGCCAAGGCGACGTCGACCATCGGCCTGCTGATTCCTAACGGGATCAACCCGTACTTTGCCGAGTTGGCGCGGGGCATCGAGGACTACTGCGAGCGCAATGGGTTTTGCGTGATCTTGTGCAACTCCGACGATAACCCGGAAAAACAACGCAGCTACTTGCGCGTGCTCCTGGAAAAACGTGTCGATGGTCTGATTGTCTCGTCAGTGGGCGGCGACGCCGGATTGGCGGCCGGGTTAGCCGCCGTGCGTACGCCGATGGTGATTGTTGACCGAGATCTGGAAGGCATCGTTGCCGATCTGGTGCGTATTGATCATGAACTGGGTGCGTATCTGGCGACCTGCCACTTGCTTGAGCTCGGTCATCGTCATATTGCCTGTATTTGCGGGCCAGCGGAAACGAGCGTCGCCCAGATGCGCCTGGCGGGTTATCGCCGCGCCATGCATGAAGCACAGGTGCCCGTACCGAACGAGTGGGTGGTGGAAAGCGACTTCACCAGTCCCGCTGGCTATCAGGCTGCCGTGGAACTCCTGGCGCAAAATCCGCCGACCGCGATATTCGCCGGTAACGACATGATTGGCATTGGCGTTTTGCGCGCCGCCGCCGAGCGCAACATCCGCGTCCCCAGTGATTTGTCGGTCATTGGGTTCGACGATATTCAGATGAGTCGCTACGTGTATCCAGCGCTGACCACTGTTGGGCAGTCGATCCTGAAATTGGGTGAAATGGCCGCCGAGGTATTGTTGCGGCGCATCGCTGCGCCCGCTGCGACGGCTGTCGAGCATCGGATCGTGAAGCCCGGCATTGTCCTACGCGAGTCCACGGCGCCCCCAACCAATATCTTCAACGCTTTCCGCTGAAACAGATTAAAGAGTGCTGACGCATGCAAGCAAAAGTAGTGGTAGTGGGCAGCTTGAATATGGACCTGGTCACCCGTGCCGAGCGCCTGCCTCGCGCCGGGGAAACGTTAGCGGGCGACTCATTCGCGATCGTGCCGGGAGGCAAGGGCGCCAATCAAGCCGTAGCCGCTGCGCGTCTGGGGGCCAGTGTCGCCATGATAGGTTGCGTTGGCGATGACGCTTATGGCGAGCAACTGCGTGCAGGCCTGTTGGCCGAGCGCATCGATTGTCAGGCCGTGACGTCGGTGGCCGGTGTTTCCAGTGGTGTTGCGCTGATCGTGGTAGATGCCAGCAGTCAGAACGCCATTGTCATCGTGGCCGGGGGCAATGGTCGGCTCACGCCGGATGCCGTTGCAGCGTTTGATGCGAAGCTGGCTGAAGCCGATGTGATCATTTGTCAACTTGAAGTGCCGATGGACACGGTTGCTTATGCCCTCAAACGCGGCCGCGAGTTGGGCAAAATCGTCATTCTTAACCCAGCGCCGGCCAGCGCACCGTTGCCTGCTGACTGGTATTCGCTGATCGACTATCTGATTCCCAACGAAAGCGAGGCGGCTGCGTTGAGCGGTTTACCTGTCGATTCGCTGGCATCGGCGGAAGCTGCCGCGACCCGTCTGCTGGCAGCTGGCGCGGCAAAAGTCATCATTACGCTGGGCGCCCAAGGCTCACTGTTCGCCAACGCTCAGCGCGTCGAGCATTTTCCTGCACCCAAGGTTCAAGCGGTGGATACCACCGCTGCTGGCGACACCTTTGTGGGTGGGTTTGCCGCAGCATTGGCGCAAGGGAAAAGTGAGGTCGAAGCGATTCGGTTTGGTCAGATTGCAGGCGCGTTATCGGTCACTCGTGCCGGTGCTCAGCCCTCTATTCCTACTCTTAATGACGTGCAGGGCTTCCATCAGTCATGAAAAAAACACCTTTGCTAAACATCGCTCTGTCGCGGTTGATTGCCTCCCTCGGCCATGGCGACATTGTCATGATCGTCGACGCCGGAATGCCGGTGCCGCCCGGTGTCGAGCTTATTGATCTTGCACTCACACAAGGAACCCCGGACCTTGTCAGCGTGCTGCGCGTCGTGTTGACGGAAATGCAGGTCGAGAGCCATGTGCTGGCCGAGGAAATGCTGCTCAAACAGCCACCGGCATTGGTGGTCATTGAAGGTTTGAGTTTGCAAGGCGAGTTGGGTCAGCAACGCCTTGTCAGCCATGACGAACTGAAGAACCTGAGTCGCAAGGCCCGGGCTATCGTGCGTACAGGCGAATGTCAGCCTTACACCAACATTGCTTTGGTCGCTGGCGTGACGTTCTAAGCGCATCACTTTCGGAACAGGAAGTCTCCCATGCACGGCTATGCCATTACCTGCACTTACTACGGAGCGTGATGTTTGTGTCTTTACCAAGTGCCGCTGTCGTTCAGACTGTCGAAAAGCATGACCTGATCATTGACACCGATCCGGGGGCCGACGATGTGGTGGCGTTACTGCTGGCCCTCGCGTCGCCTGATGAGCTGAACGTACTGGCAATCACAACGGTGGCTGGCAACGTGCGCCTTGATAAAACCTCGCGCAACGCCCGGCTTGCACGTGAATGGGCTGGGCGCGAAGAGGTGCCGGTATACGCTGGGGCGTCAAAACCGCTAGTGCGCACACCGATTTATGCCGAGAACATGCACGGCAAGGAGGGGTTGCCGGGTGTTGCTGTGCATGAGCCGAAGGTGGGCATAGCCAAGGGCAATGCGGTGGATTACCTGATCGAAACCTTGAGCAAGGCAGCCCCGCACAGCATCACTCTCGCACTGCTTGGGCCACAGACCAATCTGGCGTTGGCCCTGATGCAGGCGCCGGAAATCACGCAAGGTATTAAAGAAGTAGTGGTCATGGGGGGCGCGCATTTCAATGGCGGCAATATGAGCCCGGTGGCCGAGTTCAATATCTATGCCGACCCTCATGCCGCGCAAGTCGTGCTTGCCAGCGGCGTCAAACTGACCTATATCCCGCTGGACGTGACCCATAAAATCCTCACCAGCGAACAAAGGCTCAAGCAGATCGCGAGTTTGAACAATCAAGCGGGCAAGCTGGTTTGCAGCATTCTCAATGAGTATGTCAAAGCGGACATGGCGCATTACGGCTTGCCCGGTGGGCCGGTACATGACGCCAGTGTGATCGCTTACCTGCTCAAGCCCGAGCTATTTACCGGGAAGCAGGTCAATGTGGTCATCGATAGTCGCGAAGGCATTACCTTCGGTCAGACCCTTGCCGATTGGTACGACACGCTCAAGCAGGGCAAGAACGTGTTCTGGGTCGAAAATGGCGACGCCCAAGGGTTCTTCGACCTGCTGACTGCACGTTTGGGGCGCTTGACGTAAGTCCTTCTCAGGTCACCCCACGTCTTCATTCGCTGCTATTTGGCAGCGGAATGGTCGTGCGGGTATTTTTCGAAGACCTGGCTGACGAATGCCTGGGCGCCTGCGGTGCCCAATGCCTTGAACAGTAAGTCTATCGCGATGATTGCCAGTTCTTCCGGGCTGCCCGGGCTGTAAGAACATTGCCCTTGGGGCCATTTGGCCTTGATGTCAGCGTCGATTGATACGATTGCCATTTGTGTCCCGTATTGTCCGAAAAAGCCATTGCACGTGTATCGCCCATCGTTGAGCGGTTGCAATGAGGCGGGTAAGTAAACCATTTCGGACATCATTTGGCACTGCGACTTAGGCATGAGCCGACGCTCATGCCAAACTTGTCGCCAAATTTCCGAGGACGCCGACGTGCAAATTGATCTAAACAACCCCGTTAGCTTTACCCTTGATGCTGTGCGCCAACTTATCGCTGCAGCCAACGACGATGTCCACAACCAGCTGCGTGTGAGCAAAGCGGGCATCGCCTGGATTTCATCTGCCCACGTGGGTGGCACTGCCATTGAAGGGCTGCTGTTTCGATTGGAGACCTGGTCGGCGGGTGCCGGGTGCGTCGGTCCGGTGGCGGCCAGTGATAGCGTCTGGGTCATGCAGATATTCAATGCACTCAAAGACAACTGGGCTAACCCGCGTTTTGATTATGTAGACGTGTACTGAAAATGTTTTGACATGATTGGGCTGCGCGCCTGTCGGTCGGCTGGGGCAGACTTCCACTGATCCAGTGTCGGAGCGGGGCAACGAGTAACCGTTGCAACAAACACATCGCAACCGTTGTCGCACATGTTCTGGTTAATGTTTATTTAGTGAGGAGGCCGTATATGCCTTGGAAGTTCGCATCATTGGGTTCTGTTCTCGCTGCGCTCGTGCTGTCTGGGTGCAGCAGTATGTCCGAGCCCAAGACGCCTGTGGTTTCGGCGGCTGAAGCAGGGTCTGGTCGATGCAATGCAGCTGCAGCGGAGTTTGCCATTGGTCAGCAGGCCTCCGCAGAACTGCTGGAGCAGGCTCGCGTCAAATCGGGCGCACAGAATGCCCGCGTGCTTAAGCCCAGTGACATGGTGACGCTGGAATACAGGTCGGATCGCTTGAATCTGAACGCAGATGACCGCTCGATCATCACTCGCGTCAACTGCGGCTGATAGCACGAGACCTTTGTCTCGCCCATAAAAAACCCCGCCACATGGACGGGGTTTTTTTAGTCCGGGGAAATTACTCCGCGCGAACCTGAGCAGCTTGCATGCCCTTCTGGCCTTTCTCAGCTACGAAGGAAACGGCTTGGCCTTCTTTCAGGCTTTTGAAACCGTCGCTTTCGATAGCTTTAAAGTGTACGAACAGGTCGTCACCGCCACCATTAGGAGTGATAAAGCCGAAGCCTTTTTCATCGTTGAACCATTTTACGGTGCCGGTTTGGCGATTAGACATGGTGTATCTCCAAGAACATAATTTTTTCAGTAGTACTGTGCTGCTCAGGCCAACTGGGCACACCGAGCTATCATAGTCGAAATGTTTGGATGTAGAAGTCTTTCGCAAGACTGTTTACAAAAGCAATGCGCTCCAGCCACAGGATAATGCGCCCGGAAGCCTTGATTTATCTTGCTTGCAGCCAATTTCAGCCACCCGTAAAAAAAATCCATTTTTGCTGTTTGGACTGTCGGAAAATGGCTGAAATTGACTGGGGATTTCCATTTTTGCCAGGCCATCACGTTTATTTTTTGGTTGTGCAGGACGCATCGATTTCTTTCAGCAATCGCGCACGTAACGCACCGCCTTCTGCAGTCTGGCTGTTTAGTTCCTTCGTCTCTGCTGTACTGAATTTTTTCTCGATGACGTTCGCGCCGCAGGTGCAGTGCGTCTGGGCCGTGGCCTTATCGACACTTTGAGTGGCGGTGGCGATGCACTCGTTCATGTACTGATCGCGTGCGCCAGGTGGCCAGGCTGCTTGGGCGGCCAGGGGCAACAGCATGGCGATAGGGGCCGCGAGAGTGAGTAAGCGATAAAGACGCATGGTTGAATGCTCCTTGTAGTGAGGGGGCTGTGTCACAACATCCACTCAATATTTGAGGGGCGTTGGTCGCCTCAAGTTCACTGGGTCATTTCATTTGTTCGCGGCAACCGATTTGGTTCAAGTTGAAGTGCTGTTGTCAAACATGTGTGATAGCATGCGGCGCCTGAACATCCGCGACGTATCAAGTGTTTCTCGACGGGTCGCACCTATAGCTATTTTATTTTCACTCCAGTCACTCTGGTTCGGTTAAACGGTTGGCCCTAGGGCTCCTGCCACTGTGAGGCAGGCATACCACCGGATCTTGTACTGGCTCATCCCAACCCACGTGACCTTTGGTAGGGGTCACCACTAGGAGAGGAGGCGCCATGCCCACCATTACTCTTCCCGACGGCAGTCAGCGTTCATTCGATCATCCGGTTTCCGTAGCCGATGTCGCACTATCCATTGGCGCAGGCCTGGCTAAAGCCACCGTGGCCGGCAAGGTCAATGGCCAGTTGGTCGATGCCAGCGATCTCATCGACGGCGACGTCAGCCTGCAGATCATCACGCCCAAGGATCAAGAGGGGCTGGAGATCATTCGCCACTCTTGCGCTCACTTGGTCGGTCATGCCGTCAAGCAGTTGTTCCCGACAGCCAAAATGGTCATCGGGCCGGTGATCGACGAAGGCTTTTATTACGATATCGCTTACGAGCGTCCGTTCACGCTAGACGATTTGTCGGCGATTGAGCAGCGCATGCAGCAGCTGATCGAAAAAGATTACGACGTCATCAAGAAAGTCACTCCGCGCGCCGAAGTGATCGAAGTGTTCACTGCTCGTCATGAAGACTACAAGCTACGTCTCGTCGAAGACATGCCCGATCAGCAGACCATGGGCCTGTATTATCACGAAGAATACGTCGACATGTGCCGCGGTCCGCACGTGCCGAATACGCGGTTCCTGAAATCGTTCAAGCTGACCAAGCTGTCTGGCGCCTACTGGCGCGGTGATGCCAAGAACGAGCAGTTGCAGCGAATCTATGGCACTGCCTGGGCAGACAAGAAGCAACTGGCTGCCTATGTCCAGCGGATCGAAGAAGCTGAAAAGCGCGATCATCGCAAGCTTGGCAAGCGCCTGGGGTTGTTCCACACCCAGGAAGAAGCGCCGGGTATGGTATTCTGGCATCCGAACGGCTGGACCCTGTATCAGGTTCTTGAGCAGTACATGCGCAAGGTTCAGCACGAGAACGGTTATCTGGAGATCAAAACTCCACAAGTGGTCGATCGCTCCCTGTGGGAAAAATCCGGTCACTGGGCTAACTATGCCGATAACATGTTCACCACCGAGTCCGAGAACCGCGACTACGCCATCAAGCCGATGAACTGCCCGTGTCACGTACAGGTGTTCAATCAGGGTTTGAAAAGCTATCGCGAGTTGCCGATGCGTCTGGCGGAGTTCGGTGCCTGTCACCGCAATGAACCATCAGGTGCATTGCACGGTATTATGCGTGTGCGTGCTTTCACTCAGGATGATGCTCACATCTTCTGTACTGAAGAGCAGATGCAGGCTGAGTCCGCCGCGTTCATCAAATTGACGCTGGACGTGTACGCAGACTTTGGCTTCAAGGACATTGAGCTCAAGCTGTCGACGCGTCCCGAGAAGCGTGTAGGTTCCGACGAATTGTGGGATCGCGCCGAAAGCGCATTGGCGGCCGCACTCGACAGCGCTGGTTTGCCGTATGATCTGCAGCCGGGCGAGGGTGCCTTTTATGGCCCCAAGATTGAATTTTCGCTAAAAGATTGTCTGGGTCGGGTATGGCAATGCGGTACATTGCAACTCGATTTCAACTTGCCGATCCGTTTGGGCGCCGAGTATGTCTCGGAAGATAACAGTCGCAAGCACCCGGTCATGTTGCACCGTGCGATACTCGGTTCCTTCGAGCGTTTCATCGGTATTTTGATCGAGCATTACGAAGGCGCTTTCCCGGCCTGGTTGGCGCCCACTCAGGCAGTGATCCTCAATATCACTGATAAACAGGCAGATTTTGCCCTTGAAGTGGAAAAAACTCTCGCTCAAAGCGGGTTTCGTGCCAAGTCTGACTTGAGAAATGAAAAGATCGGCTTTAAAATCCGCGAGCATACTTTGCTCAAGGTTCCTTATCTCTTGGTGATTGGAGATCGGGAAGTCGAGATGCAAACTGTCGCTGTGCGGACACGTGAAGGTGCTGACCTAGGCTCGATGCCGGTCGCACAATTCGCTGAATTTCTCGCTCAAGCGGTTTCCCGGCGTGGTCGCCATGATTCGGAGTAATTATTATTAAGCGTGAAATGAGACAAGATAAACGAGCTGCACCGAAGGCCCCGATCAACGAGAATATCTCGGCACGCGAGGTTCGGTTAATTGGGGCTGAGGGTGAGCAGCTTGGGATTGTGTCAATTGAAGACGCGCTTCTTAAGGCTGAAGAGGCCAAACTGGATTTGGTGGAAATTTCCGCCGATGCAGTACCCCCTGTTTGCAAGCTGATGGACTACGGCAAATCGATCTTCGAGAAGAAGAAGCAGGTTGCCGCGGCGAAGAAAAACCAGAAGCAGATTCAGGTTAAAGAAATCAAGTTTCGTCCAGGGACGGAGGAAGGGGATTACCAGGTAAAACTGCGCAACCTGGTACGTTTCCTGAGTGATGGGGACAGGGCCAAGGTATCGTTAAGATTCCGTGGTCGTGAGATGGCCCACCAGGAGCTGGGGATGGAACTGTTGAAGCGGGTTGAAGGTGACTTGCTTGAATACGGTTCGGTCGAACAGCATCCTAAGATGGAAGGACGCCAACTGATCATGGTCATCGCCCCGAAAAAGAAGAAGTAACCACCAGGGCACGGCAGGCCTTGCGGTTATGTTTATCAACTGAATGCGGAGTACCGAACATGCCAAAGATGAAGACGAAGAGTGGTGCAGCTAAGCGGTTTTTGAAAACCGCTAATGGCATCAAGCACAAGCATGCTTTCAAAAGCCACATTCTGACCAAAATGTCCACTAAGCGTAAGCGTCAATTGCGCGGTAGCAGCTTGCTGCATCCGTCTGACGTGGCAAAAGTGAAGCGCATGCTGCGCCTTTGCTAATTTTGGTCAAGAATAGAGGAAATAGATCATGGCTCGTGTAAAGCGTGGCGTAGTCGCCCGTAAACGTCACAAAAAAATTCTGAAACTGGCTAAAGGTTACTACGGCGCGCGTTCACGCGTATTCCGTGTAGCCAAGCAAGCGGTAATCAAGGCAGGCCAGTACGCCTACCGTGACCGTCGTCAGAAAAAACGTCAGTTCCGCGCTTTGTGGATCGCTCGTATCAACGCTGGTGCTCGTATTAACGGTCTGTCCTACAGCCGTTTCATCGCCGGTCTGAAAAAAGCGTCCATTGAGATCGACCGTAAGGTTCTGGCTGATCTGGCAGTGAACGAAAAAGCGGCGTTTGCTGCGATTGTCGAGAAAGCTAAAGCCACTTTGGCCTAAGTCCCCGACAATCACCGAGCCCGGTTTCCGGGTTCGGTGTTAAACGTCATAAATAGGGGAAGAGCCTTTTAAGCTCTTCCCCTATTTCGTATCTGGAGTCTGTAAATGGAAAACCTGGATGCGCTGGTCTCTCAAGCACTTGAGGCCGTGCAACACGCTGAAGATATCAATGCCCTGGAGCAAATCCGGGTTCACTTCCTTGGTAAAAAGGGTGAGTTGACTCAGGTGATGAAGACCCTGGGTAATTTGCCTGCTGAAGAGCGTCCGCAAGTCGGCGCGCTCATCAACGTCGCCAAGGAGCGTGTCACAGAGGTTCTCAATGCGCGTAAAGCGTCGTTGGAGCAGGCGGAACTGACCGCCAGGCTCGCGGCGGAATGCATTGACGTGACCCTGCCGGGACGTGGTCAGACCTCGGGTGGGCTGCATCCGATTACCCGAACGCTGGAGCGGATCGAGCAATTCTTCACTCATATTGGCTACGGCATCGCCGAAGGCCCTGAAGTCGAAGACGATCACCACAATTTCGAAGCGCTCAACATCCCTGGCCACCATCCGGCGCGGGCGATGCATGACACCTTCTATTTCAACGCGAACATGCTGCTGCGCACCCACACCTCTCCGGTGCAAGTGCGGACCATGGAAACGCAACAACCGCCTATTCGCATCGTTTGCCCGGGCCGGGTTTATCGCTGTGATTCGGATATCACCCATTCGCCGATGTTCCACCAGGTCGAAGGCCTGTTGATTGATCGCGATATCAACTTCGCTGATCTCAAGGGCACGATCGAAGAGTTCTTGCGCGTGTTCTTCGAAAAAGAACTGGCGGTGCGTTTCCGTCCGTCCTTTTTCCCGTTCACCGAGCCATCGGCTGAGGTCGATATCCAGTGCGTCATGTGCAGCGGCAAAGGCTGCCGTGTGTGCAAGCAAACTGGCTGGCTGGAAGTCCTGGGTTGCGGGATGGTCCATCCGAACGTACTGCGTATGTCCGGCATAGACCCTGAAGAATTCCAGGGGTTCGCTTTCGGTATGGGCGTTGAACGTTTGGCCATGCTGCGTTACGGCGTCAATGATTTGCGTCTGTTCTTCGACAACGACTTGCGGTTCCTCGCGCAATTTCGCTAGGTCGCACGCCCGTAACGAATCTATTTGGAGAGCAGGATGAAATTCAGTGAACAATGGCTGCTTGGCTGGGTAAGCCCGCCAGTTTCCCGCGACGAGCTGGTCGCTCGTCTGTCGATGGCCGGTCTTGAGGTCGACAGCGTTACGTTGGCCGCCGGTGAATTCACTGGCGTGGTGGTAGGCGAGGTGCTGAGCACCGAACAGCATCCAGACGCCGACAAGCTGCGTGTGTGTCAGGTCAGCAATGGCGCAGAGACCTTCCAGGTCGTGTGTGGCGCGCCCAACGTGCGTCCTGGTTTGAAGATTCCGTTTGCCATGATTGGGGCTCAACTGCCCGGCGATTTCAAGATCAAGAAAGCCAAGCTGCGTGGCGTTGAGTCGAACGGCATGCTGTGCTCTGCTGCCGAGCTGCAAGCGGGCGAGGGCAACGATGGCTTGATGGAGCTGCCTGCCGATGCGCCAGTGGGTCAGGATATTCGTGTTTACCTTGAGTTGGACGATGCGAGCATTGAAGTCGATCTGACGCCTAATCGCGGCGATTGCCTGTCGGTAGCCGGTCTGGCACGGGAAGTCGGCGCGTTGTACGCCATTGAAGTCAAACGTCCTCAGGTGGCTGTAGTACCGGTCGTGCACGACGAAGTGCGTCCTGTCGAGGTGCTGGCGCCTGCCGCTTGCCCACGTTATCTGGGCCGCGTGGTGCGCAACGTCGACCTGTCCCGCCCGACGCCGCTGTGGATGGTGGAGCGTCTGCGTCGTTCCGATGTGCGCAGCATCGATGCCGCAGTCGATATCACCAACTATGTGATGCTCGAACTGGGTCAGCCGTTGCACGCATTCGATCTGGCCGAAATCAACGGCGGCATACGCGTCCGTATGGCAGAAGATGGCGAGAAGCTTGTTCTGCTCGATGGTCAGGAAGTCAGCCTGCGTGCTGACACCCTGGTGATCGCGGATCATCAGCGTGCTTTGGCCATTGCCGGCGTCATGGGGGGCGAACACAGTGGCGTCAGCGCCAAGACTCGCGATATTTTTCTGGAAAGCGCGTTCTTCGACACCATTATGGTCGCTGGCAAGGCGCGCTCTTATGGCTTGCACACAGATGCTTCGCACCGCTACGAGCGCGGTGTGGACTGGCAGCTTGCACGCGAAGCCATGGAGCGGGCGACAGGCTTGTTGCTAGAGATAACTGGCGGCGAAGCGGGTCCGATCGTAGAAGCTGTCAGCGAACAGAATCTGCCTTCGGTTGCTCCGGTCATTCTTCGCGCTGAACGCATCAGACAAATGCTGGGCATGGAAATGGATTCGGCTGAGGTTGAGCGCCTGCTCACCGGCCTGGATCTGAAGGTTTCCTCTGAAGTCGCTGGACAGTGGCGAGTAGAAGTGCCAAGCCATCGCTTCGATATCAGTCTGGAAGTCGACTTGATCGAAGAGTTGGCGCGACTGTATGGCTACAACCGCCTGCCGGTTCGTTATCCGCAGGCACGCCTGGCGCCTCAAGCCAAGGCGGAAGCGCAGGGTGATCTGCCTGCGCTGCGTCGCTTGTTGGTTGCCCGTGGTTATCAGGAAGCGATCACCTACAGCTTTATTGATCCAAAATGGTTCGAGCTGTTCAATCCAGGCGTAGAGCCTCTGCTATTGGCCAACCCGATTTCGGTCGACATGGCCGCCATGCGTTCTTCGTTGTGGCCAGGTCTCGTCAAGGCCCTGCAGTACAACCTCAATCGCCAGCAAGATCGTGTGCGCATGTTTGAAAGCGGCCTGCGGTTTGTCGGTCAATTGGAAGGTTTGAAGCAGGAGCCAATGCTTGCTGGTGTCATTTGTGGCAGCCGTCTACCTGAAGGTTGGGCGCAAGGCCGTGATGCGATTGATTTCTTTGATGTCAAAGCCGACGTCGAAGCAGTGCTCGGTTTCGCTGGTGCGCTGGAGGCGTTCAGCTTCACGCCGGGGCATCACCCCGCGCTGCACCCGGGTCAGACCGCTCGCATTGAGCGTGATGGTCGGGAAGTTGGGTATGTGGGTGCACTCCATCCAGAACTGGTGAAAACCTTGGGTCTGGACCGTCCGGTTTTCGTTTTTGAACTGGTGCTGGCGGAAGTGGCTCAAGGTCGTTTGCCGAAATTCCAGGAGCTTTCGCGCTTCCCGGAAGTTCGTAGGGACCTCGCTTTAGTGGCTGATCTTGATGTGTCGGCAGCGGCGGTGCTGGATGTTATTCGTGAAAACGCAGGCGAATGGCTCACAGACCTCAGGCTATTTGACGTGTATCAGGGTAAAGGCATTGATCCGCATAGAAAAAGCCTTGCAGTTGGCTTGACCTGGCAGCATCCATCGCGCACTCTTAATGACGATGAGGTAAATGCGACGACGCATAAAATCCTCACCTCGCTCGAGGAAAGGTTAAACGCCACGTTAAGGAAGTAGCGTATGGGGGCTCTGACGAAAGCTGAGATGGCCGAACGTCTGTATGAAGAGCTGGGCCTGAATAAACGAGAAGCCAAGGAACTGGTAGAGCTTTTCTTTGAGGAAATCAGGCACGCTCTGGAAGATAACGAGCAGGTCAAATTGTCCGGTTTCGGCAATTTCGATCTGCGCGATAAACGCCAGCGGCCTGGTAGAAATCCAAAGACGGGAGAAGAAATCCCGATTACGGCTCGCCGTGTGGTCACCTTTCGTCCAGGGCAGAAGTTGAAGGCCCGAGTTGAGGCTTATGCTGGAACCAAGTCATAACGACGAGCTACCGCCCATTCCAGGCAAACGCTACTTCACCATCGGTGAAGTCAGCGAGCTCTGCGCGGTAAAACCGCACGTTCTGCGTTATTGGGAGCAGGAGTTTCCTCAACTCAACCCGGTCAAGCGCCGCGGAAACCGCCGGTATTATCAGCGACAGGATGTGCTGATGATCCGACAGATCCGCGCCTTGCTCTATGAGCAGGGTTTCACCATCGGCGGTGCGCGTTTGCGCATGTCCAGTGATGAGGCGAAGGACGACACCACGCAATACAAGCAAATGATCCACCAGATGATTTCAGAACTGGAAGATGTATTGGTGGTATTGCGCAAGTGAATCGGCTGTCCAGATACTTCCATAATTCAAACGCTTAGGGTATATTTCTAATCGTTTTTCGCAGGTTGCGATAACAGATTCACGCCTAGTCGGGGCGTAGCGCAGTCCGGTAGCGCACTAGCATGGGGTGCTAGGGGTCGAGTGTTCGAATCACTCCGTCCCGACCATATCTTTCAATGACTTAGCCCGATCTGAAAAGGTTGGGCTTTTTCATGCCGAAAAGATACTCCCACATTTACTCCCGCGGATATTCTGGATCTTGCTAGCTTCGTGTGAGCTAGCGATAGCTTGGGCACTGATTCGCGCGATGTGGCGCATGTAAGAAGATGACCGGCCCCGAAACCCTCATCGACATCTAGCGCGCCGCCCGATCCTTCTACCTGCAGCACCATCCCATCGGCGGCACGGTCACCGGGCAGATTCGGCGCACCGCGACTACTGGTCCGGCCATCAACCTGGTGCGGATCGAGGATAGCCTCGCGGCCGCTTGGCAGCGCCTGTCCGGCACCTACGTCGAAAATCTTCCCTGGCTTGAATGCGCTGAACGCTATGACCGTGCCCACACCTTCCACTACATGGACCCACCTTACTGGCAGACCGCCGGCTATGGCGTCGATTTTCCGTTCGAAAACTACGAGCGGATGGCCGACTTCATGCGGCGTTGCAAAGGTAAGGTGATGGTCAGCATCAACGATCACCCGGACATACGGCGGGTGTTTGAGGGTTTTCATTTCGAGACCTTGGATATCCGCTATAGCAATACCAATCAACGCCAAGGGAAAGCCGAGGTCAGTGGCGAGCTGGTGATTATGAATTGGCTGCCGGATGCGTTCGGCGGACTGTTTTAATCAACAAGGTATAAAGCCAGGGCAGCCGATACCCCATAGGTGCAGGAATTCTGTGAGTTTGATTAGAAACTCAACTGTCGCCGTTAGCAGCATCAAGATACTCATGATTTTTTCTCGCGCGGGGGCAGCGCCGCGATAAATGCGGTGGTGCGCTCGTTGGGTGTGTGTTGCTGTAAGAAACGATACTGCTTGATGAATGAGGACGTCAATAAGATGGGGGGCGGAAAAAATTAATAATTTTGAGTGTCCCCAGTTTGTTCTGTTTTTTTGTTCTCTTGGTTGTGTGTGTGAGCCGCGTAATATAAGGGTTGTAGCGTTTCTAGCTAGCTGTGAGGGGGGCGTGATGTGCTAATGGAATCCGCTTCTCGACAAATTTTAAAGGCCAGATAGAGGCGAAAGTTTAAATCCTAACTTGGGAAGTGAGTTTGAAAGGCAGCGTGGAAACGAAAGTTAAAAACCTAGCTTGGGAAGTGAGATTAAAAACTACCGTAAAAACGTAAGTTGAAAACCTAGCTTAGGAGGTGAGCTTAAAAACTACCGTGAAAAGGTAAGTTGAAAACCTAGCTTAGGAAGTGAGCTTAAAAACCACCGTGAAAAGGTAAGTTGAAAACCTGGCTTAGGAAGTGAGCTTGAAAACTACAGAGGTAGGAAAATTTGAAACTCCTCTGAATCATGCTTGGGGAAGTCAGCCGATCAGCCAGAGACGGCGGTCAAAACTGATTGCTCCGGTGGCATGCTGGGTATACCTCAAGCAAGCGAGTCGGTGATCGGTTTGATCAATTCCGGTCCATGATTTCGCACATTGCCCACGGCTCGGTCGACTTTGAACCATTCGAACGCCTCTGTCGGCTCACCCTGGAGTAGCACCATCTGCTCGGCGCACTCCTTGGGTGTGGCTGGGTCCAGCCATTCCCGGGCCAGTTCCGGCGATAACGTTACTGGCCGCCGGTCATGGATGTCCACCATGCCCCCGGCGCTGTCGGCGGTGATGATCACGAAGCCGTCATGCTCGCCGGGCTCATGTTCGCCGATGGGATACTGACCGATCGCAGCACAGAGGATCGGCGACTGGTCATGATGGCGGATCAGGTAGGGCTGCTTCTTCGGCCCGCCTTCGTAAACCCACTCAAACCAATTGTCGATCGCGATGATTGCCCGGTGCGGCCAGATCGCTTTGAAGAATGGGCCATGGGCGACCTTCTCAACGCGAGCATTGATCGGCGCGGCGCGGTCTTTGGCCCAGTGCGGGCGCCAGCCCCAACGAACCATGTCAGCGCGCAGGAATTCTCCATCTCGGTGAAAGAGGGCGAGCTGAGTGGTCGGCGCGGCGTTATAGCGCTCGAAAGGCTGGTCGCCGGCATAGTTGATCAGTGCGTTGGGAATGCTGAGCGCCGCGACGAAGTCGTGAATGCCCCGGTACTGGGAAAGGCGTCCGCACATGATTACACCCTCCGGCTATGTATTCAGGGTAGACCAGTGGTCGTCGGCTTCGTTACAAACCCTCGGCCAGCGCAGGTCGGGCAGTCTTCAGAGAGGTCAAAACGATCAAGGCAAGCGGGGCAGGTGCGGAACCTGGCCAGGTGGAGACGCGGCCGCACTCTTTCGAAAGCACGTATATCACTGCGCTCGTGGGCAATTTGGGCGGCGTCCACCAGCGCGCGGTAGATGTCCGGATCTTCTATCGGCTCGCGGGTCATCCCCTCGAGTGTTCGCCCGGTTTCGACAAGGTCGTATTGCTGCCCATCAGGCAGCGTCAATATAAGCCCGGCAATTCTCGCGGTAACTCCGGATGGGTTGAAAACAAGGTTCGCCCCAGCTGCATCGCGGTAAATCTTCCCGTCGTATGAGGATCGTGCGCTATCGGCAAGCGTGCTTGCGAAATAGAAAATTGACTGTCCAATACGGCCGATTAGCTTGCCATTGCCGCGCTGCAAAACGTCGTATGCAGAAGCGCCGCAGTAGCGGTCCGGCGAGGTATGAAGTTCTTCCACTGCATGCCAGTAAGCGGCATTCGCCATTTCGTTCATGTCGTACTGCTGTAGCTCATCGATCAAGCCCTCGGTGAGAAGGGTAGCGCTCATTAAGTGAAGGGTCTGTCGGTGGGCCTCGGGGTTCTGCATTCGAAAGTCGTGGTCGTCGAGGGTCGAGCGCCACTGCTGAAGTCTCAGCGCTTTAGCCTGGTCGAAATTCATGTATAGGATTCTCTGTACGGATGCTGGATGAATGTACAGTAGTTGAGAGGCGCTCATGAGGCGAGGCTGAGGCGACGAGCTGAGGACTGTGTGAAGGTTTTTGGTGGCGTGGTGCAAACATCTATTTGTGGTACACTTTTTTATGTGTGCATGAAC
Organism: Pseudomonas sp. UMAB-08; assembly: GCF_900095225.1. Taxonomy (GTDB): domain Bacteria; phylum Pseudomonadota; class Gammaproteobacteria; order Pseudomonadales; family Pseudomonadaceae; genus Aquipseudomonas. The sequence continues at coordinate 390,498 of NZ_LT607418.1, read as the reverse complement.
TGGTACAAAAAAATGAAAGCAACCCCCAAGTCGGTACCCTATGCAGCATTTGGCGAACTGTTGGTTCGACTCCGCGTTGCGGCGGGATTCCCAAAGCAGCAAGATCTGGCGACAGCTCTCGGAAAAACCCAGCAGTCGGTGAGTCGATGGGAGAAAGGGGTTGCCCGCCCACGTTCTAATGACATTCCCTCGTTGGAGAAGCTGGTTGGAGCCAAGGAAAACGAACTCCTTGTGGTCGCCGGATATAAAGCGGCGCCAGCAGACCTTCGCATTGAAACGGCCACCTCTCATGACCGCGCGCTGCCCCTTTCTGCGCTGTACCCAGATACATTCGAAAGCTTCTGTGCTGCCCTTTTGGACCGCCTGTACCGGCCTAGTGGAGGCAAAGTTCATCGTTATGGGGGCACAGGCCATAAGCAACATGGCATCGACATCGTCGCCACCGGTTCATTCGGGACCCACTCGTTTCAGTGCAAGCGTGTCAATGAATTTGGCGCCCAAAAGGTCCATACCGCGGTGGCTGAGCAGACTTTCATCGCGGACCTAAAGGTACTCTTGCTGTCCAGCGTCGCGAGCCCAAGGGCACGCGATGCATTAGCTGTGCATACTGACTGGGAGTTGTGGGACCGAGAGGACATCACCCGAAAGCTTCATGATCTCGCGATGTCCGACCGCCTGGACCTGGTCGATCGCTACTTCAGCGGTCAGCGCCTAGACCTACTAGGAGTTGATGAGCCCGGACCCATTCAGACTCTAGAGGCCTTCTTCAAACCGTTCCTAGTACCTGACCGCTTCTTCAACCATTCCTGGGCTCTTGTTGGTCGCGACGCAGAGGTTTCACAGGTTGTGGACTACGTCCGAGACGAGTCGGTACTCCTAACCTGCCTCGTCGGGGCGCCTGGGTTCGGAAAGAGTCGTGTTCTTCGCGAAGTCACTCAGCAACTAGCGGATAGCACCATCCTGCAAATTCGATTTGTGTCGCCGACCGAAGACGTCAAGGCTCACCACCTGGACAAACTGCGCGACAGCCTCGGCGGTGTGACGCTGCTTGTTGTCGATGATGCTCACGAGCGTGAAGACCTCGGCATCCTCCTTCGACACGCGGCAGTGCCGGACAATAGAACGCGGTTGCTTCTATCGCTTCGTCCCTACGGAAAGGAAGCGCTGCGTCTTCAAGCGGCTGACGTAAGCCTGTTGGGGTCGCTGGTCCAATTTGTCGATATGCATCAGCAGACGCGAGATGAAGCGCAAGCTCTGGCTGAATCGGTTCTCGCCGAGTGCAATCGCCCTCTGGCAGCCGCTGCCGAAATTGCCCGCGCAACGTACACGACGCCGCTGGTCACTGTCTTGGCGGCGCAGTTGGTCGCACGCGATGATGTGCCGTTGACGCTACTGGGCAATTCGGGGGAGTTTCAAACCTATGTGTTGTCGCGCCTTCAGGACGTCATTGCTGTCACCCTAGTCTCGGGGCAGGATGTTGCGAAGCTGAGGGCCGTCCTACGGGTCATCGCGCTACTTCAACCCATCATTCCGGACGATCCGGGTCTGCTCAACATCTTGTATAAGGTCGAAAAGATTGAGGCGCCAGATGCCAGTCGGTTGATGCGTTTGTTAGGAGAAGCTGGAGTTCTATTCAAACGCGGGGTTCGTTCGAGGCTTGCTCCAGACCTGCTGGCGGATGAAATCATTCGTTCGAACTTTCTCAATGCGGATGGCAGAGCTAACGAGCTCGTTACAGAAGTCTTCGACCTCGCGGGTGCAGACCAGCTGAAGCATCTATTCGTCAATCTCGGACGATTGGACTGGCGCCTACGCGAAGGAAAAACAGACGACAGCGCGCTTTTGACCAGTCTCAGCCCCAAGCTGTATTGGGGCGGCAGGTACAACAATCCGCACGTAGAAGCAGTGGAGGCCGTTGCCTACTACCAGCCCAGGTTTGCGCTGGACTTCGCGAAGCGGCTCATCGCCGAAAAGCATGGAGACAGCTCGGCTGTGTGCAACATGGTGCGCAATGCAGCATATACGTACGACCACGTCCAAGAAGCATGTCACCTCCTATGGACCGCAGGCCGCAGCGATGCCCGCGCGCTAAATCAGCAGCCAGGCCATGGCATTCGCATCCTCAAGGAACTGGCTACGTTTCAGTTGAACAAGCCGGTCGAATACGTGCGCGAGGTTATTCGCTTCGCATTCGCGCTTCTGGAAAGGCCTGCCTCGCTCAACTCGGTTTACACGCCCTTCACCATCCTTGAGGGAGCACTGGGCACTGAGATTGAGGCGACGAGTTATTCACGCTCGACCTTCACTATCACCCGGTACCAGCTTTCCTTGAAAGCGGCAAAAATCGTTAGGGATGAGGTAACCGGAGCACTGCTCAAGTACCTGCGGGAAGGGCCGCCCCGAAAAGCGTTTCTCGCAGCACAGACGATGGCTCAAGCCTTGCGTGGCCCAATGCATGGCGACACGTCCGATCAAGAATGGAAACGAGAACACCAGAACCTCTTGCGGGAGCTTCAGGTCGTGTTGCAAGAAGTACACGTATCGCCCGTAGTACTGGTTCGACTAGCACAGTCCATTTCCTGGCATGCGTTTCGCGGCTGGCCGGAGACATCTGACGAGGCTCGCGCCATCATGGCTTTGTTGCACCGAGACTTGAGGACCCGATTCGTCCGGGCGCTTATCGACGGCTGGGGAACGGAAACATGGAAACTCAGCGAGTCGCTTGAACGCGAGGGGCATGAGAGCGACCGTGAACTCCTGACGACTGAGTTAGTGGCTGAGTTTCCTGATGCAGGGAGCTTATTCGATGAGTTGCACGACTGTTTGCAAGACATTGTGAACGTAGTTCCCGGGGGATATGGCTCTCCCTTCCTGCTCGTAAATCATCTGCTCAGTTTCGTGCCAGGTCTTGCTATCGAATTGCTCCGTAGAAACAACGAGTGCCAAGTCGGTCAACTCGCCCCGTATGTAGGCAAAGCTCTGAGCGTGGCTGTTGAGACCGGAAACTCGGGTTTGGTAATGGACTACGTCACTCGCTCAGAGGGTTCCGCCGAGGTATTGGCCCAACTCGCTGAGGCATACGCGAGATTTGAACCATCACGCCCCTACACTCCCCAAGAAGTTACCCTATTCAGGCGCATCTTTGAGTCTAAGGACTCGAGTGTGCTGTTCGTCGCGTCGAACCTTACGCGCCAGGTAGCTGATAGAAGCCCAGCTCTGGCAGTCGAACTCATTTGCTTGGCAGATTTCGAAGTTAACGCTGCGGCAACTCACGACATGTTCATGTGGATCGCTGGCGGAAAAACCATTCCGAAGTGTGATGTCGTCGGCAGACGAAGCGAGCTCTTGGAGAAGCTTGAAGTATTGAAGAAGCTTGATGACTACTGGGTCCAGGCCTTCCTCGCATCGTCAATCAAAGAAGACCCCGCCGCTGTCGTCGCGCTGGTTAAAGCGCGTCTCATCGAGGCGACGCGTCGAAACGACTGGTCTTATGAGCCCCTGAGCAAAGAGCGTAACGAAAACAGCCTTAGACTCATGAGTCTTGAGGCTGGGCCACGTCTGATAAGAGAGCTTCTTGACTGGGCGCTCAACGAACCGGCAGATACTCGGGGGGTGCAGCGTTTTGGCGAGGCAATTTCCGGCCTCTGCGGCGACTACGACGAACTACTGCTTGACCTACTCCTTGCGTGGATGTCGTCGGGTTCGCAAACTCATGCCAGGCTCGTAGCCAGAGTACTGCTCGATAGCCAGCCAACCCTCATTTATGATCATCCAAAGTTCATCCGGGACATCCTCAACGCGGCAGAACTCATTGGCGAAGACGCGCTAGCTGATATTCGCTCATCAATCGAGGCCTCAGTACACTCTGGTATGCGAGGAGGAGTACCCGGTGAGCCGTTTCTGGAGGATGTCCGGCAAGAGCAGCACTGCGTAAAGATGCTCGCATCACTCAGCCGCGCCGAGCCCGCATTTGAGCTGTACGACGAACTACTCAAGGGCGCGCGCGTTGCCATAGCACGTCAACGAAAATCAAAGGAAGCTCTAGAGGATGAAGATGACTAGCCTGGGCGAATAGGGGCGGGAAAGTTTTAGGGCAAAATTAGGGCCGCCGTAGGCCGCAATCCGCCTTGGCCGTGATACGGAAATGCCGCTTTTAATGGGTTGGGGCGGTCCACGGGCGCGCGTGAAATTCAGTGCAAGTCACGCCGATGACCGCGTTCGGCCTAGGCTGTGTGAAAACGTTTTAGAGCACGTTTGGCAGTCAGAATCAGAACGAAAGTCGTGTTCCTACGCAAATTTCAGGTCTGCTGACTAACCAAACGCTGGCAGATTTTACGTAGCAAAGCAGACTTCAAAACTGTGCATGCGTTTTCACACAGCCTGGACCCGAAGCGGGCGAATGAGTTACATCCTAACTGGCGCTAACCAGAATCAAATGCACAACTTATGCGTCCGCTTTTCTATCAGTGATAATGTCCCTCCAAGCATATAAGGACGACCCCCATGGCCCGAGCGAAACCGCCCGCCACTGTTGCACCCAAGCTGGAGCTTTCTGCTCGTGAGATCGAGTGGGCCATCAAACGCATCGATGACAGAATCAGCGAGCTGGAAAATTTCGATATCAAAATAGTGATCCGCTCAACCCCTGAGCTGGCTGCACTATCGACTTCTATCGCCGCCACCTTAGAACGTGCCTTTGGCGAAAATACGTCCGCTTACCAACGCTATGCTGCGGCTACAAAACTGCAGTACGTGGCAATGACAATAGCGATGGATGGTTACTCTCGCCAAGTTGACTACCAAGGCCCCACCAAGGCGAACATTACTCGATCAATCGCACTGATGAGAGCCGCAAAAGGCGCATTGACGGAAGACCTTGCATACCTTCAGGAAGCCACGGAACCTGAGTCTTTAGCTAGTACCGACACCTCAGCATTATCGCGTCGTGTTTTCGTGGTGCATGGTCACGATGATGCAGCCCTGCAAGGCCTGGCTCGTTTTCTAGAAAAGCTTGGCTTAGAGGCCATAATTCTCAAAGAGCAACCGGATCAGGGCCGAACTATCATCGAGAAGTTTGAGGCTTCGGCGGCCGATGTAGGCTTTGCAGTCGTATTGTTAACTCCTGACGATCTGGGTGGATCTGCGAAGTCGGACACTCCGGATGCTAGGGCTCGACAAAATGTAATTTTTGAGCTCGGATTCTTTGCCGGAAAGCTCGGCAGAGGGCGTGTTTGTCTACTTCGAAAAGGGCATGTGGAAATTCCTTCAGACCTATACGGTGTTATCTATACCGATATGGACTCGGGAGAAGGCTGGCAAACAAAATTGGTCCGAGAGCTCAAAGCCGCGAAGTTGGAATTTGATGCGAATAAGCTTTGGCAGTGAGTGGTGTTTGAATCAACCTTTGACTTAATAGGAATATCTGGATGGCTGCCTTGCCCGAACGCTACCTATAGATTGTATTTATTTGGCCATCGTTAGGCCTGCCTGGCTTGAGCTTGAGCTTGAGCTAGCGGAAGCGGAGATTGGGGGGGGGCGAAAATGGGGCAAACCGTACGCCAAACGATGCCATTCAATGCCAATCATGCGTTTATGCATGCGTTCGAAATATAAGGTGAAACCCCGTAAACACACGGGGTTGGGGCGCAATGTCCGAAATACTCCAGCACAATTGGCGTATGGTCGTGCTCGTTTGAGCGCAACCATGGTGTAGGAGGTGAGCGCAGTCAGCTGCGCACGGACGTCTGAAAGCCGCCCTGGGGAATTTGACTCTGCTGTGAGCCTGGCTTTGGCGGCCAGTTGTTGTAGACCGCCGTCACCGCCTGCACCTTGAGCACTCCGGCAGACGGAATATCAATTTCGCCAGCCAGCTTTTCGGTGAGTGCTTTAGCCAACAGCGCAGGCAAGTCCAATTTTGACAGGTCGCCCGCATAACTGCTTTCATCAATTGAAATTGCTACATACAGGTCCATAAATACCTCGTTCGGGTTTTGGTTCAGACAGCGTAGCCGGTTGAATCCACAACCCATTGCAGACATTGGTTAACTTAACGCCATGGGAAAATGGTCGGTGGCTCGATGTGCTTGAACCTCCGGTGTCTGGCCAAACTTACATCTCAAGGGCCACCTGCTACGGGATAGGTGCGCCTGCACGAAGCAAAAAACCTCAAATTAACCCAATAACAGAGCAGCAAAGGTCAACGAAGGGCCGAGAAACCACTCAATGTGGTGAGTAGGTTCTCCGGTGGTGGTCGTGCCTGAGTTCAGGCGAGCTGAAAATCCGACTTTTTCAACAGAATCGGCCGATTGCTGTCCGTCACGAAGGGCAACAACCGACCCAATATGCCCTTCGTGGAGGGCCGCATTCGTTTCCAATGCCTGCTCATTCCGTTGGGACGTAATGATTCCAGCATTGAAGAGGGTGCCGAGATCGGTCAAAGCGGCACATGAACTCGAAAAGTATCTACGTCAGACATTCGACTAAAGTTTACTTTTTCTCGACCTGCACACCAATGGAAAAAGTGCTCGTGGTCATGATTCTAATTTCATAGCCCTCGTAATTCGTAACCGAACCCACAGCTGCATTCTCAATGCGAAGGTTCTGCTTGCCTGAATGCCCCAATGTTAAGGTCGCAACATGAGTGGGTGGCGACCCAATATAAGTTATGCTCTCTAGAGAAATGTAGAGGCCATCATCAAAAGGAGATTTCGTCTGACCCGTCTCAAGGGAAAGGCTTATGCCTTGCTTGGAGTGTTCAGCTAACTTTTTCTCAATAAAAGCTACGTCTGGAACTGATTTTTCTCTTGGGGCGAATTTCTCTACGGCACGTTGCAGTTCGAGTTTTAATGAGGTGATTTCTTGTTGCGCGACCTTTGTCGCTTTCTCAGCATCTTCCTGTCGTACTTTGTATGTTTCGACTAGAGTTTGAGTTTCACTTTTCCCCTTGTTATAACCGGAATCGTGAATTTGAAGGAAGGTAAAGCCTGCTCCAATTAACAATAAAAAAGCACTTCCGACATGTCTAAGTGTCAGGAAATTTCTATTAGACTGGGGGTCGCTATGTGTAGTGAAGTTAGATTCTTGCATCGAACGGTCGGCCATAGTTGAAAGTTTTCTGATTTGAGATTTCATCTGGCATCCTTGGCAGAGGCCCGCCGGGACACTCATTCGGCTGAAGGTGGTCATATGGCTACCTTCAAATAGAAATAAATTATACAACGCTAAAAAATCATTTTCAGCGAACCAATAGACCTACAAGTCGGCGTGATGCACGGCTTTGTTGATCTCCAGTTTCTCCGACGCCAGTTTTCGGTTGGCCACGCAGAGCCGCCAAATGAGTCAATGTCAGCACTGATAACGGATTCACTAGGTCGCGTACTTTCGCTTAATCCCCGCTGCTTGTGATTGTGCGATTGCCGTTTTGTTTGTGCCTTTTCTTCTGGGGGCAAGGCGGTGAGCAAAGCGAAAACCATTAAAGGAATAGAGGTTTGGGGGAGGTGATGAGGAGCTCGAAATCCTCCTTAGCGCGTGGGTCAAAGCAGTCGTACGTTACACCTCTGCTAATGAGCGTGATAACCCTTGATGGTACAACGAACGGGCATCCCTGAGTGTATTGGCTGGTGCGGCATGGACCCTCAAAAATTGGCATGTCTTGGAAGAGTTTTCGACAATGAAACGTCATCGCACCCTTGAGCCAGGTGTCGATAGTGGCTCGCTGCGCAACGGTCGTTGTGATCTCTATGTGCAGTCCCCGGACACGAGCTTTGCGATTGAGGCGAAGCAGACGGTGCAGTCGATCGGAGCTCGTTCCGATGGGTACACCTTTTCTGATCGTGCAATGCGAAAGGCCTGGGAGGACTCTGGGGACTGGAGTAACTGAGAGGCGGATCGTCGATTCGCTGGCACCTTTATCGTTCCCTCTATTCCAATGAACGAAGTTGTGATCAAAGAAGCTGGCGAGGCAACAGTGTGTGCGATAAAGGTTGAGCAGGCGATCAAGGCCTGGTTGCCGATCAGCCTAGTTTTTTGGGAATATCCATGAAACGTACCGACTTCGCCTTCGTCTTTCCGCAGTTGGGCAATCAGCACTATTCGCTGAGCGAAAAATATTATCCAGGTGTGGTAGTCGTGTTTGAACAGCGCGGTCGTCAAACGGTATCTGAGGAACAAGTCTACTGACCGATTTTGCTAATCTGTCGCATCGATCGGTTGAATCCACAGCCAGAAGCGGTCGGTCCCATGAGTAGGCTTCACAGTCTGCAGAAAGCTCACTGGGGATGGTAGAGGCATGCCGGACACGTAGAATGGCCGAGTAAGCCGTGGCATATTCCCCCATATTCCTTCAGTACGCAGCGCGGTCTACGAATGGCTATCCTGAGAACCGACATCGAAAGGGCACTCGATGAGTTCGCCTCCCAAGAGGAGGGGATGCGTTTTCAGGGGCTGGCAATTGTGCTGGGCAAGAAACGCTGGCCTGAACTCATCGCCCGCCAGCGGAAGAAGGATTTCGGCCTTGATGCCTACGCGCCTGCAAGTCTGACGCCGGATAGCATTGGCAAGGGGCTCGCCGCCTCGATCACGCCAACACTGAAGAAGATTTCTGACGACGCTGAAACCGCCAAGAAGAACTTCCATGACCTCGGCAAGCTCCTCTTCGTGACGTCCGCCAAAGTTGGCAACGCCGACCGAAAGCGGTGGGAAGAGGCAGTTCAGAAAGACCACGGCGTCGAACTTCACATCATAGAGCGCGAGGAGATCATCACGCAGATGATGATGCCGGAGAACGCCTCGCTCCGTGCGAGCTTCCTCCACCTTGAAACCAATGTTGAACCGCTGCTCGCTGAGCTCATTGAAAGAGCAAGGCGCGCAGCCAATGCTGTCACACGGACCTGGGCAGCTAAGACAAAAGGGCATCCGCTCATCGATTTGACAGCAGTGCGGCTTGACCCGAACGGCGCGGATTCTGCCGACGTGATGTCGCTGGAGCAAATCGACCTGGCGCTATTGCAAAGCAGCCGTATTGTCGTCGAAGGGCCAGCCGGCCGCGGAAAAACCACGACACTAATCCAGCTCGCGCAGCGCGTACGTACTGCCGGCACCCCGCTTATCGTGGAACTTCCAGCGTGGACGTCCTCGCACCAGGGAATTCTCGAATACATTGCTGGCATGCCTGCGTTCCAGGCAGAAGGTCTCACGGCCGCCGACCTCGCGCGCGTGCAGCAAACGGAACCTTTCCTGTTTTTGTTGAACGGCTGGAACGAAATTGCAGATTCGAATTCCTCGCAGGCGAACCACGCACTCCGGGAACTCGAACGGGATTTTCCAAGCGCGGGCATCATTGTCGCAACCCGCACGTACCATTTAACACCGCCACTGCCCGGCGCTATACGGTTGCGGTTGCTGCGCCTGCAGCCTACGCAGCGCGGCGCTTATCTAGCAGCCCGCCTTGGCGCGAAAGACGCCGAGCTTCGCGACCGCATCGATGCCGACCCGTCGCTCGACGAGCTGACCCGCACGCCATTCATCCTCTCGGAAGTCGCTTCGCTGTTTGAAGTTGGCGCCGAAATTCCCTCTACGAAAATCGGAATTCTAGACCAAGTTCTCCGTTTGCAAGAACGACGCGACGAACATAGAAACGCGCTACAGACAGCACCAATTTTCGGCCTGCAAAAGGACTACCTGAAGGCCATCGCAACCGAGATGACCCGTCGCGGCGCGGTGGCATTGCCCGAGGCTGATGCCCGCGCTGTCGTTGCTACCGTTGTACGAGAGCTTGCACACGGTGGCCAGATCGATCCGGTGGGAGCACCGACGATCCTCGCGATGCTCACAGCACACCACGTCCTTGAGCGCGTTGACTACCCACAAACGGCGTTTCAATTCGAGCATCAGCAGCTTCAGGAGTACTACGCTGCGCTCGACGTGACTGCGCTGCTTCTCGACCTGCGGTGCGATGATCAAGAGGCGATCCGCTGCTTTATGGCCGACTACGTGAACGATCCGGGATGGGACGAACCCCTGCGCATGATCGCCGAGACGTTTGCAGAACAGACCGGCGACAGCGAAGCTGACAGGAAAAAAATTTGCGTCGGCGGGCAGCTGGTGGCGATGGCACTCGCCGTCGACCCCGTATTCGCCGCCGAGCTTGCGCAGCTTTGCGGCACGGCCGTCTGGAGTGAAGTTCGCTCATCCGTCGGCGAGCGTCTTCGCGCCCTCTACACGATCGGCGACGGCAGCTTTAAGCAGTATGCCACCGCCGCCATGCTCGCTACCGGCGCGGACGACTTCAGCGACCTCATCGTGCCGCTTCTATCTGAACAAGACCAACAGACGCGGCTCAGTACGTACCGGCTCTGGCCCGACATCCATGTCTCCTCGTTAGGAGCGAACTGGCAGAAACAGTTGCGCGGCTGGAGCGACGAGGTACGCGCGGATTTCGTCTCCGAGCTGCTACATCATCGTACTGACGACGAGATCGTCGCCTTCGCTACCGAGGATAAAAGCGTCGCGGTGAAGACGGCCGCGGTCTCAGGCCTCATGTGGACCGCGTCTGACGACGCGCTGACGCGCATCCTCGAGTCGATGGATGAGCAGACATTCGAGGACGTCTCGCGCCAAAATGCCGATCGCATACCCGCGGCTCTCAGGCCCAAAACTATAGTGGCGATGAGGAAATTCATCGCGAGCACCACGGACCATCCCGCCCGCCTGCGAACCGCGCTTGAATTGATCAATTTTGGCGAGACAGACATGGATGGCGTCATCAAGGATGCACTGGCGGCGTTGTCCGGCGGCGATATGCGCAATCTGGGTCCGCACTACATCCAGCCGGCGCTCGAACATCTGCGCAAAACCGATCCCGCCTGGGTGAGTGAGTGGGTGGCCGTCCAGATCGCCGAAGGCGTCCTCTACGAGCACGAAAATTGGTTGCCGTTTGCAACTGTCATTCCCGACAGCCTCGTCGAGAAATACCTGCAACGCCTCGAATCCGAAGACCTTAAGAACGGGCGCTTCGGCGGTATGACTTCCATCATTGCCGCAGGTGCAGATGCGGCCCTTGCGGCGCGCGTGTTTACGAAACTGCGCGAACTGCGGCGCAAGGTGGATGGAGAGTCCAGCGTGCGGCACGAACTCGAGTGGCAGATAATGCGCCAACTGGAAACCGTGTTTCGCCACCTCCCCGACGACATCGCCGCGGCAGGCATTCTCTCGTCCGTCACAAGCGTCGATCCGCTCGACATCAAAGTCGCCGCTGGCCTGCTGAGCAGGGTCGCAAGATCGAACGAGGAACCGCTCCGCATCACGGACGACGACCTGAAGGCACACCTTTGCACCTACTTGAAACACAGCGTTGATGTCGTCCTGCGCCAGGACGATTTCAACGGTGAGGAGAAAGCCAACCTGGCCTCGTCGATTGCCCAAACCGGCAAGCCCGAAGACATGGCGGATCTGGTGAGGCTCATTCGCGCCGACATTGGGCGTGTACGCCGCGGCCGGACCGTGAGTGCAGGCGGCGACAGCGGCTCTCTCGGCAATGGTGCAACTATGAGCTACGCAGGATGGCACATCACCGCCATCATGCATCTCGACGCGGTCGGTGCCGAGCAGGTGCTCATTGACCTGCTTGCCGAGCCGGAATACCGCTCCGAAGCCGCCGCTGCGATGGCACGCGAATTCGTGCCAAAATCGAAGCCTTTCTTCGACCGGACGTTCCGCTACGACTTGATGTGGGCCGCACGCGAAGGTCGCAATGCGCCGTCCGGCGACGACCAGCGGCGCACACGATTCGCCGCCGCACTTGATACCGAAATCAAGCGCCTGCGAGAGCAGAGTCAAGACGGAAAACCCATTGCAGGGCTGAAAGATCTTGCAAAGGCGCTTGCCGCAATTGACGGCCGCGGTTCTGCGTCAGAGGTGCTCGAAGTGATTGCTATACCGGGCCAATGGGACCAATACACCTGTCTCGACGTCGCCGAGCGCCTGTTGATGGCGGGTGTCGTCTTACCCGCTACCACCGCGTTCGCCCTCCTCGATTCCATGGTCGAGCGTACAGAGAAATGGATGCAGGATTCAGATAAAGACCTTCTGCGCCGCGTCCTTGCGCTTTGCCCTTTCGTCGACGACCCAGCTGCCGGGATCGCCAAGATGCGAGATGTGCTCGGTAAGCGGAAATTCCGGGGTTATGAGCTGCGAGAACTTATCACCGCTCTCGGCGAGAGCCGATCGGATGTCGTCGTTGATCTTCTGTATGAGCTCGCGTCTGATTCATCGACGTTCGAGCAGTGCGAGGACAATTTCATCAATGCTTTTGCGGTACTCGACACGCCGCGTGCGCGCGAGCTGCTTCTGGGATTTGTCGATCCGGATATTCGCGGCATCGTGCTGACGCGCAGTCCTCACCATGAAGAGGCACTGGTTGCGCGGCTTGCAGATCTGGCCCAGCGTAATCCCCAGGTAGCGGTGCGGCTGCGGAGTTTGTGCGAACGCGATTTGCCGAAACTCAATCGGTACGTCCTCTCGAAGGTAATGAGTTGGCTCGGAACAACCGAAGCACTTGCCGCAAATATGAACCTGATCGACGACGCTAAGCCCTCACGCGTTCCGCATGGCATTTGGGACCAACTCGAAAGTGCTTTCGTCGAGCGACGACCCTATGGGCATAATTCCAACGTCTTCACGCAGCATGCACGCGCTTCAAATGAACTGCGCGTCCTGCTGTTCAGAATGGCGGTTGGGGACGAGAAGCGACGGAAGTCTGCCTTCATGCTTCTCGGCCAAATTGAAGAATGGCGCTTGGAGTATGGCAGGCCGACGGGCGAACCGCGTCACCCCGATCTCGCATCCGGGCAATCTTGGCCGCCCGTAATGCTTGTGAGCTAAAAGGGGGCAGGCTCGCACCGATCCCAGCAGAGCATCAAATTTATCATCGACAGCCACAGAGGTAGGCGAAATGCCTGACTAGTTTGGGTTAGAAGGACACTCAGGCACCCAGCGGAGACGGGGCATGTACGACTGCTATGGGTCCAGGCTGTGTAAAAACGCAAGCACCGTTTTAAAGTCTGCGTTGCTACGTAAAATCTGCCAGTCCTTGGGTTAATCAGCAGACCTGAAATTTGCGTAGGAACGCGATTTTTGTTCTGGTTTGTACCTCAACCCTGCGCTAAAACGTTTTTACACAACCTCGGTCGTTTTCAGTCGGTCGCGACAGGCTGAAAACGGCCGATTGTGTTGAAAAAGTCGGCTTCGGTTTCCACTGCAGAAAAGTACGTGTCTGAGATTGAAATCTGTGTTTTGCGCAGAAGGTTCAGGGCTCAGATTTGACGTAGCAACGTGCAAAAATGGCGCTTTCACCGCTCAATGCATGGGTAGCCAGGCCGGGTCGACTTTTTCAACACAATCGGCCAAAAGCAGTCGGTCGGATGTTTCTAGAAAACTCGGGGATTCATTCCGCTTTGAGAATGTGGACGTGTCAAGTCAATCCCTGAAACGTCCTAGACGCTCATTAAACCTCAGGCATTTCGAGTGAAACTACTGCTTCACGATCGTCAACAACAATATCCATCTCTTTCTTAACCAAGTAAAATATAAATCCCTGATTAGGAAGCACTCCACCCTCGACTCTAAATATTTTCTGAATTGAACTCTCAGAGATCAATCGAGGAGCCGTAGACATTAAAGGGCTAATGTCGAAATGGTACCCCTCAGGAAAGTTTACAATAATATCTGCGCCGACCACAGGAACCTTGGTAGCTTGCGCGTCTGTAATATCCCCTCTGTAGGATTTCTCAAATACGGTATTATACTCAGCATAGCTTTTTGCTGGAATTTTCACCGAATAGGAAACAGTCAGCTTGTTCCCATCACGTTCAACGTCAATATTAATGTTTTTCGAAGTGTCGTCAGGATAATACTTTACTAGCACCTCGCCGAACTGGCTATGACACTCAGCAGATATTAAATTGTAAATGCTTCCTCCAAGCGCATCCAAATTCAACTTTATCGGGTTGGACACTTCTTCATTACTTAAATTATGAAGCTCATAACGAGTTGTCTGCCTGCAGATTATGACATCGCCACGCAGAGTAAAATCATAAATCCATTTAGCCTCTTTTCTAAGTACTTTGTTCTGAATAATCTCTCGCTTGATAATCTTAAAAATTTCTTCAGGAATAATTGCTTTGAAAAGACTATCAAACACATTAACGCTAATAGCATCATTCAGCTTGTTAAGTTCTTCCTGCTTTTCCTCGTGCAATGTTTTTTGCAGCCTATTAGCAATGAAAACCGTGATAAATATCGCGGCACCTAACCCGTATAAAAAATTCTTTAAAAGACCGACTACCTGGTACCACAAAGGAAATGTAGCCTCTAAAGAAGTGACCTTGTCACCCGTAGCATTCAATATAACTTTATTACTAATTTCCACCGCTACGTTAGACGAAATCAAATCCAACCCAAAAGCCAGGCATACAACTACAACCACACAAACCAAATAAAAGTATTTTTCCTTTACCATTACATTATCTCATTTTAAAAACGCATACGATATCATAAAGCCAGCAATCCGATAAAAAAATGAGGTCGTACTACGATACCTAGCCACTAACAGCCAAAATACGGGATGAGATTACGACGTCCAACCTCGTTCGCATTAGTCCTAGACTTAAGAGGATAGCCGTAGCGACTTGCCAAGAGTCGCCCTTTCCCCCTAGATACTGCGCCTTTTCGGCTTTCTTATTGAGGTCCCTCGCACCTCGCTACAGCCAACTCCACATCCCCGTCACTACTCTGCCGCCCCCCTTTATGAATTGACATCGCTGTCCCCGAACCCGGCTCTGCGTACTTGTACGCCCTTCGGGCCATCTCTTTTAGCAATTCACCTTGTTGAAAGCACTGCTATGCATGGCCTTTGTTGAACGGAGCCGACGCCCATGTCGGATGAATATTCGTTGTCGTATGTGCTGGAAAGGATGTACCAGAATCAGCTCGGACTGAAGGCAGCAATGGAGCTATAGCGAACGTCCGTTTTGGGTCGACTGCTGACCTCCCGAAGGGCTGAACTCGGCCGATTCTGTTGAAAAAGTCGGATTTTCAGATCGCCTGAACTCAGGCACGACCACCACTAGAGAACCTACTCACCACATTGAGTGGTTTTTCGGCCCTTCGGTGACCTTTGCTGCTCTGTTATTGGGTTAATTTGAGGTTTTTTGCTTGGTGCAGGCGCACCTATCCCGTGACGGGTGGCCCTTGAGATGAAAATTTGGCCAGCCGTCGCAGGTTCTGCACCGCGGCGGCCAGCGTGAATTCATCCGTCGCGCCACTCATGCCACGTAGCCGCAGGCGATCCAATTTCAGGATGCGCTTGAGGTGGGCAAACAACATTTCGACCTTTTTACGTTCGTGGCGAGAGCGCTGATATGCCGGCGTTGCTGCAATGCGCCGAGCCACACCGCGAGCGGCTTCATGGACGCTGCGAGCGATCTTTCGGAACGCAGTGTTCGGGCAGCACTTGGCTTTCATCGGACACGTAGCGCAGTCGGTCTGCCGGGATCGGAAGATGATGGTGTTGGTGTTGGCTTTGGTGACGTGTGAACGCTCATTCTTGAAGGCTCGCCATTCGCTGCGCAATGGGTTGCCGGCCGGGCAGCGGTATTCCTCAGCCTCTTCATTCCAGTGGAAATCGTTGCTCGAAAAACTGTCGTTCTTGCGCTCGGTTTTGTCCCACACCGGCACATGCGGCTCGATGTCTTTTTCCTCCACCATCCAGGCCAGCATCGGAGCTGTACCGTAAGCGGTATCGCCAATGAGGCGCTCCGGCTTGATGTCGAACTGCGCTTCGACCCGTTCGATCATGGTCTTGGTGCTCTCGACTTCTGCGGTTCGATGAGCCGGTGTGGGTTCCACATCCATGATCACGCCGTGCTCGGTATCGATCAGATAATTCGTGGAGTAAGCGTAAAAAGCTGGGCCGCCTGGAGCAGCGGTCCAGCGGGCCTGAGGATCCGTCAGCGACAGGCGCTTCGGTAGCGTTTCGGCCAGAGCCTCTTCATCGAGTCCCTCAAGATACTCACGCACGGCGCGGGTGCTCAGGGATGGATCGCTCCAGTTGACCGGTTCATCTCCCGGTACGCCGCGCTGCCGACTCGCATCCGCTTTGATGATGCTGGCGTCCACGGCAAAGCCTTCGCCCTTGACCAGACCGGCGTCCATGCAGCGACGCAGCACTTCATTGAACAACCAGCGAAACAGATCACTGTCCCGAAAACGGCCGTGTCGATTTTTGGAAAAGGTCGAGTGGTTGGGGATTTCGTCTTCAAGGCTCAACCGGCAGAACCAGCGATACGCCAGGTTCAAATGGGCCTCTTCGCACAACCGCCGCTCTGAGCGAATGCCGTAGCAATAGCCGACGATCAGCATACGGATCATCAGTTCGGGATCAATCGACGGACGCCCAATCGGGCTATAGAAATTGGCGAGGTAATGGCGCAGGTCGCTCAGATCGAGACACCGATCAATGCTGCGCAGAAGGTGAGTGGCTGGAATGTGATCTTCAAGGTTGAACGAGTAAAACAACCGCTCCTGCCCACTCGATAACTGTCCCATCATGCTGCGTGCTTCCCTGCTGGCCAATGCAGATATTTTGCCGCAGGCCAGACAGGGGAGCTACTTTTTCAACAGAATCGGCCAAAAGCGGTCACTCATCTCGATGCGTGCGAGGCCATTCTCAGATTCGCCCGGTCCTTGGATATTGCATACACACCCAGAGAAGGCACTTAAGCTCGCTGTCACATAAACATGTGTTTCTGGGGGAGGCTAATCGGTCCTGAAGACAGAAATTGCTCATGACCTTGAATGGGTCTTACCGCCCACCACGAAAGGTATTAAGAACTCTACTGAAGTTCGTCGTCCGAGAGGTCGTTTTGAATTTTAGAGGGATTTCGTAGAGTTCCTACGTCTAAGTTTATGAAGAGAAATAGTCTGCTCGGGGATAGATGCCACAAGACAAAGGGCCTGCGGCAGGTTACCTGCCGTCTCGTGGCTATAAAGAGGATGTCACACATCCCCGTTAATTATTTCGCTTATGATTTCAAATATTTTTGTAAAATTTTCAAAATCTTCGACTGAACCGTTTTGGCATAGCCAGTTACACATGTTTCCCTTCTCATCCTTGTTCACGCTGCGGATAGATTCGGATTTAATGAAAATGTTTCGAGTGCGCTTGATAGTTTCTTCTTGTAGATCAATGTATTGAGGGTGTACTTCTTCGATCACTGTTATCGTGGCTTTAGGGAAAAGATTCTCTATACCTATCACGATTGGGTTTTGTTCCACGCTAGGAATCACTCGCTTGAATATTTGGCCTTTCGATGAATTTGGCTTTCCCGTGTCGCAGTCATAGAGAAGAATTAGCTTTTGAGGCAAGACTGTATTGGTAGGATTATCGAAGCCGCGCCATATTTTATCTAGGCTCCCACTACCGCCGCCGTCCTGAAGGCTGAAGAGGCTTAATAGCTCTGTCTGACCCAATAGCTCCGCTGCTCGTTTGATGTAGCGTATATCATAATCCCCTTCCACGAAAACAATAGGCTTCTGATTGTTTTTAATGGTTTTTTGGATTTCATCTTTGTGTCGTTCAGTTTGAGCGAATGCCTCGTACGCAGCTCCGAATTCCGAGAACTCCGCGACAGAAACCGGTGCAGCGGTAGGCATTTGTAAGGTGCAAAATTTCTCTGCGCCAAGCTTTTTTTCCAAGCCTATCAAAAATAGAGGGGAATGGGACGTGATAATAAACTGCACATTTGGAAACGACGCTATCAAATCTGGCAAGACGTTTACTTGATGGGATGTGTGGAGATGGGTGTCGATTTCATCAATGATCACTATGCCTTTGAGCTCGGACAGGTTATTAAATGTTGATTCAGATAAGTCATAGTCTCGTAAAATTGAAAGGAATAGATTAAGGAGCTGGACTTCTCCCGTTGAAAGCTGAAATAAGTTGGGTATCCAAAGCTGTTCATCTTTCATGATAGATATCTGCCGGTCTTTTCTCCTTCCAACGCCAATTCTGACGTTGTCTCCCTGTCGAAGCACTATTCTCAGTAACTGCTGGATCGCTTGGAACACATTTTCGCTTGGGCCTTGGTAGCCTAAGAAAAGTTCCATTTCTACATGTTGGCCAGGCAGTCCAGATGGTAGATTTAGCTTTTTCGTATTTATTTCATAGAGCTGACGATCCAATATCAAGTCTAACAACCAATTTCTATTTTCTTCAAGCGGCGAATTTGCTACTAAGTGTCTATTCGATGTTCTAAGTATGGCTTTTAATTTGAGGTGACTAGCGCGCTTGGTGGCGTTTTCGATGTTTAACCAGGCGGGCTCCTCGAAACGATGAACTGGAAAGAAGAGGCAGCATTGATGCTTGAATAACGAGTTAGTTGTTTCGGGAGAGCCGTCTAAGGTAGTTAGGTAAGTTGACGTCTGATCAGCTTACATTGTCTGGTAGGCAGGTATTGTGAGGTGCTCACCATGCACACCATTCAATTGCTCCTTGGTACCACTTAGTTGTAGCTCTTCCACCTTTGCACCAGACTGGAAAGTAATGCATGAGTAGCTGAAGTTCTTCCCTGACGTGATATAGCTTGGCATTCGATATTTGTAGACTCGACCTGCTTCAACTTCATTATCATCAAATACAATTTGCCTGCCACTTACTAAAGAATTTACGATGTTGGCTAACATCAGACTCTTCCCCGTGCCGTTCTGTCCCACTAAAACTAAAGGTTTAGGGCGTTCACCTTCAAAAGGTAAACTTATATTTATATTTTCGATGGGGCCGTAATTTTTTATTGTGATGCTCGAAATATACATCGTGCTTTCCTATGCCTGGATGTTAAAGGCGTGCGATAAGTCCCTTTTGCAGGGATGTCCGCTTCCTCATGACCGGTTGCCCTGGCAATAGGCTATCATTTTTAGACGCCAAATGTGCCTGTGACCCTCCACGAGAGGAGCCCTTGTTCATGCTCTGGTAAAGGCCGCTCCGACTCCCAAGTACGCCCGCAATTACGCCCGCGCGAGCGTATCAATAATTTGGCGATGTCTGCGCGGTAGAGCTTAATCTGCTCGGGCACATCCTTAGCGCCTTAGCGTGGTGTGCTGGTATTGAGAGGTGCTGAGGGCGAATTGATCGAGTCGCCTAGACCAACCGTTTTTAGGAGAATAAGCACGTATACGCTTACGGAAAAGCTCCACGCTCACGAACTAGATACGCGTTGAGCAATTCGGAGCTTCGTCCGGTCGGCAGGGTGAGCTGCAGAGGCGCGCATCCCATGAAGGACCGGCAGGGCAGGCCACCAGGCGGGGCTCGGGGAGCAGACGAAGCAATTATTTCATTGCCCGACGCTGCTATCTGCTCAAGGTCCGCTATGGGTCGATACTGTTGAAAAAGTCGATTTCTCAAATTGCCAGAAACCTGATCGCTGAAGCGGCCTGTTTTGCCGGTTGCTACGTGAAATCTGTGTCCAAATACCTGTGCTGCAATTCAAGATTTCAATCTCATGCGCTTACTTTTCTGCCGTAAGAACCGCGTCCGACTTTTTCAACAGAGTCGGTCAATAGCTGTCGCTAAGTGGAGATGGAAAAGCCTCAAGATCAAGCACGAGGCTTTCTCACCGTCTGCCTCTTAGAGGCCGTGCAATGAAGCTTGATCAACAAGTTTGTGCAGGTTGATGTGGTTTTAAAATATTTGGCTCAATCGATTTTTTTCGAAGCTCCCATGGGCCCACAGCCGAATTAACTCCTCGTAGGCAGCGCGCCCTACCTGCAACGACTGATAGCGTTCCATTTCAGGCAACCTCGATAATGGGCTTCAAGCGTACGAAGCCTCTAGAATACCTGCAAGCTCTCCCTATCACTAGAGCCGGAACCTTTCAGCCAGACCCTGGGTACCCGACATGAAGGACAGGAACTCAAGTCGCTAGCATGAATTTGAGCTTGTATCTTCGTGCTGAATCCCGTGAAATTGGCTATTGCCCCACACATATAAGGAAATTCTATGAAACTAGAAGTATTAATTTACGATGCTTTCGTGTCATTTAGTAAGGCTCATACGGGTGAGGTGGAGATATCATTCGGCTTCATTACGACAAAAAATGGATGGCAGTTGAGTATCAGTGGAGCTACCGAGAAGAAAATCAAGCTCGTTTCGTCAGCATTGTTGAAAATTGGCTTGCCCGACTGTATAGGGCTAGACATAAAGGAGCATCATGATTTAACCAAGCAGGTTATAGGGGCCGCGTATGCAGAATTTATTGACTCCGGCACAAGCCCATGTGCAATCAGGTATTTTTTACCAGCCTATTTAAAAGGCATAACAAAGCCATCAGTTAAGGAATTGGCATCCACTATAGCCAAAGACTTTACATGTCACTTACCTAGCGCAAGCACAGGTCTTGAAAGTAATAGCCCTTTTACACTGGGGCCTATTACAATTTTCAGAAGCATGGACTGGGTTGATGCAATTGATTTTCCGGCTGGTGCATTTAATTATGGGGGCATGGACAATTCTGATTGGCGAGCAAATCTAAAAGCAGCGCTGATTGATAAAGATGTAGAGCTAAAACCTTTAAACGCTCCGCTTTATGATGTGCTTACTAAATCAAAGAGCATGATCCGAGTGACCACATCTGGATATGGACGCTCCCTCGCTCAGAAGCTTTCAACGATTGCGGCACGGACCACACTTGATTCCATATCACTAATTAGCGGGAGTCATAAAACGTTCAGAAGCCTTTTGCTTTATACTGAAAGAAGACCACCAATCTTAGCACATAGCATAATTGAAACAATAGGGTTTCTTTGGAGCCCTGGCGTCAAGCTGTCTGATGAAATACAACCAGCACTACTTAACCCTGAACATCTTAGTAGTACGCAACTAAATTTTTTGAATGCAGTGGCAAAAATATTGAATGGTATGTTCAATATAGGTCAGGAATATCCTAGCATCTGTCAGCGATGGTCGACAGCGCTTGATTGGCATGGAGAGGCGTGTCGAGAGGTTAGTGACCAAATAGCGATTGCGAAATTTGGAACTTGCTTAGATGTGTTAAGCAGTGGCGGTGGAAAAACTGCGGCAATAGCGAATATGGTTTCGAATCTCACGGAGATCCCTATAGACGACAACGCTGTAAATACCGGCGAAAGCCTTTCTCTTTACAAGGCTATAGCCAGAATATACGAAAACGGTAGGTCTGAAATCCTACATGGTAATAAGGTTGATAGGATGGCCTCATTTGAAGAGCTAAGAGGTATGGCGGAGCACTTTTCCAGAATTACTCTTATCAGTGGTGCTCTAGCCTTTCTTAAATATTCAGGGGCGGATACTGAAAAAGCTTTCTGCGACATGCCACCATACTAAGGCTTCGGTCTGCTCAGACAATTTCGGTGCTCTCATTAGCGGGCGGCAGCTCTCGGCCAAGAGCAGCCGGTGACGACTCGAATACAAGGATGTGCCGATCAAGAAGCTTTTACTCTGTGGAACTCACGCTGCTCATCGAACGGCCGAGGTCGAAAGTACCAAATAATGATCGACCGGTTCGAAGCGCAGTTTGAAATCAAACCGAATCGACTCATCGGCGATACCGTTTATTACAGCGATTCCGAATTACTCAGTGCGATGCCACTTCCCCAAACGCTTCATTTGCAAGGTCTGAATGGTCGACACAGCTCTAAACAAGGCTTCCATTCTGCCGGTAGCGCCAAATAGCCATTACAAATGAGCGTGACTTGCCTGATACTGCGCGCCGTAACCCGACCTAATCAGTGACCTTCTCTCATGGACGATTTTTTGCAAACCGTGGCTCTGCTCCGCGCGAGGTATCAGCGCCCGGCAAGCTTCAACCTCTTCTCCGTACTCCGAAGCTCAAGTGATGAGGTTCGGCTTCACTCGCGCTTTCTCGCCTTCCTGCTCGACCCTAAGGCCACCCACAATCAGGGAACAGCGCTGCTTAATCTTCTATTGAAGCGGCTGGGCATCCAGAACTTCGATTCAAAAAGTACGATTGTCGAGGTCGAGTACCGGAATATTGACATTCTGGTCCGCAACCAATCCAAGCAGGCAGTGATCATCGAGAACAAGATCTACGCCCGCGATCAGGATGAGCAGCTCTGGACCTACCACCAGCGAATGCTGGCGGAAGGCTATGGCGAGATTTGGACCACGTACCTTACTCTTGATGGTTCCGAACCCAGTGAACAGAGTCGCAAGTCCCTTCCTGTAGTTCTTCTGAGCTACGAAGCTGAGATCATCTCTTGGCTGAAGGACTGTGTCCCATTGATCGCCCGCGAGCCTGGGGTACGGGAAAGCGTTTTCCAGTACATCGAACTACTCCAAAAGCTGACATCCAGTGACCAGGGCGAGATCTACATGAGCAAGTTAAAAGAACAGATCCTGCTGGGTGAGAATCTCTTCGTGATCGCCGACATCAATCATGCATTCAAGTCTGTATTGGCCGACCTACAGTTCGATATTTGGGAGCGCATAACGGCTTGCCAAGCGAGCCAATATCCGCAACTGGGCAAGCCCGAAATTTCGGCCACGAAGGAGGCGGTTTCCGCCTATTATAAGAAGGCCAAAAACAGCAAATACATCGGCCTGACTTTCCCCTTCACGTTGATGAATGGTGGCGTATACATCGAACTTAACCACCGTCTTTACGTTGGCTACTATTGTGACGGTGAGCAGTTCCCGGAAGACCGGGAGCGGCTTTTGGCGCTGAGTCGAGAGATCGCACCCAACACTCGCAACTCGGGCAACCTGTTCTGGAAGTTCTCGAAGTTCAATGTGAACCTACATGCCCCTTCCAATGAGGATCTGGCGCTCCTCCGAGATCAGGATATGAGGGAGTCGATTGCCGTCTGCCTGATCGAGGATGTGTGCGAGCTGTGGCAGCGGGCTCACCAGCATTTCGCCTCGGTTACTTGTTCGACTGCGGGATAAATTAGTCGTGAAGTGCCTCCTACATATCCGCCACTGCCTAGTGAGAGAAGATGCCTTCGTCAATTGATGAGCTTTACCGGTTGATTTTCGGATCGTTAGCAGCCGCTCTAGGAAGTCTTAAGTTGGCCGACCTCTGACGGTCATGATGGGCGAAAATCGGCCAAAAGGGGACGTCCGACCCCGAACACTCTCGACCCAAAACGGATGAAAGCAACGTATACGCTGCTAAAGGCCAACTCTCGCAATCGCGTTGCAGATTTCCAACGCGGAGATAAAGACTTCACCACCCAGCAGACCTCCCCCTTGGTAACTTCTCTCGACTACGGTGCTATTGCATCTGCACGTAGGTTCCTGATATTAGATTGCCACCCCAGTGAAATGCTGTTGACCGCTTCAGTCAGCTCGTTTTCTCGCAAGCTCCAGTACACCCACTCAGGGCAATACGAGTTTTGTACTTGACTGAGCACCCACTTGTGACCGGGATAACAACGCACGGGCACTTTTCACAAATTTATCAATTCGATAAGGACTATCACTTGACATCCTCATTTTCCTGGCTTCATCTCAGCGATCTTCATGCAGGAATGAAAAATCAATCTTGGATGTGGCCATCGTTGAGGGACAAAATCCATGATGACCTTAGATACTTGATAAAAAAACACCAAAGTTGGGACGTTGTTGTTTTTTCAGGTGATCTAACTCAGAAGGGGACACCTGAAGAATACGAAGTTCTCAATGAGATTATCAAAGAACTATGGCAAATATTTAATGAAAACGGCTTCGCGCCAAAATTATTTTGTGTGCCTGGAAATCATGACTTAGCTCGTCCAGGAAGCATTGATCCAACGTGTCTTGCGTTAACAAGATGGTGGGACCTAAGAGAACTAAGAGCGGATTTTTGGGGTGTCAAGGGTGATATTTATCGAAAAACTGTAGGCGACTATTTTTCAAACTACACGAATTGGCTGGATGGGTTGGAGAAAATTGGAATCCCCTTGCTATCTGGAGTTTCCGGCGCATTTCCTGGCGATGTGTCTGCGGTATATGAAAAAGACGATTTTCGAGTAGGATTTATTGGGCTCAACTCGA
Source organism: Pseudomonas sp. UMAB-08 (assembly GCF_900095225.1). Lineage (GTDB taxonomy): Bacteria > Pseudomonadota > Gammaproteobacteria > Pseudomonadales > Pseudomonadaceae > Aquipseudomonas. Next base: position 366,416 of record NZ_LT607418.1, on the reverse strand, counting down.
CATGGTTACAAGTAGCAGCCGGTGATTTCAAAGGACGTTTACATATAGATCCACGACAGCTTCTTGAAATCACCGACAATAAGCCGTCAGATTGGGCAAAACAAAATGTACTAAATTTTTTAGTCACGCATCACCCACTTGACTGGTTGCATGCAGACAGCTTGAGTCTTTTCAATCAGGACATAGATATCGGCGGCAGATTTGATGCACACCTTTATGGACACATGCATGAGCCGGCTGTTATTCAAAAAACTCACTTAGGTGCTCTTCCAAAAAGATCCATGCAAAGTGCATCTCTATTCGGCTTAGAGACATTTGGAGATAACACTCAGAGAGCACATGGATACTCCTTCAACTCGATAAAAATTATAGATGGCTCTATTGCTAATTTGGAAATATGGCCACGTGCGTCTCGTGTGATACACGGTACCGGGGAGCGGGTCATGGGCCCAGACATGACGCTTCCAATTAACAATGATAATTATATCGCACACTCTTTTGACCTTAATCGACGACAAGAGCCTATTAGTCAGTCGCAGTTAGAGAACAAGTTTTCAGATACGATTATTTCAAATGAAATCACAAGCGGTGAGCTGAAAGCCAATATAGACAATCTGACTGCTATACTCCCAGCCGCTCCTGAGGCAATGGGCGTACGGCTCATACAACAAGAGCAGGCTCGTAAGATTCTGACTAATTCGAGGCGGCTTTGGCTAGCCGCCGACTGGGGAATGGGCGAAAAGGGATTTATTTGGTCCACTCAGAAAAGAATATCAGCGGCCAAATGCCAAGTCTATAAAATAGATATGTGTGACTACGTTAATCGAAGCGAATTCTATCAAGACATCAGAATAAAATACGGATTTAGCTTTGAGTCATTATGTGGAGCGCTTTCCACACAGCAAGATGCATATCTACTTCTGGATGACATTCCGTTCTCCGACGATATCGATGAGTCCTTAAAGCTACAATACGACCTAGAAGAGCTGGCGGGCATTGTACTATCATACTGCCCAACATTAAAAGTTATATTGCGTAGCCGGCTCAAGCCGGCCGCAAGCGATCTTGATTTTGTCGAAATTACTGCTCTGGATAAAGCAGACACTAGGTTCTTTATTGAAAACCACCACTTGGGGTCAGCGCAAGCTCTAAGTCCAGAAGATATCTTGAGGATTTACAATCATACAGATGGCTTGCCAAATTTAATAGAAACGGACCTAAGAAGTCTCAGTGTAGCGTCAGTGAGTGAAATTACAACTTCGCCTTCTGGGGTTTCAGCTTTGCCTGCCGGGCTATTGCAAAGGGGAATTCTTGAATTATCTAAATCAAAGGACGAGACACTCAAGCGCTCTTACGTCCTCCTAAAAACACTTTCTGTTTTCTCACACGGCGAGGAACTGAGTCGAATTAAACACTTCGACAAGACTAAGCCTGTATTCTATGCTCACGCACAGATACTTCAGCAGCGCGGGTTGTTGTACGCCGAAGAAATAGAACAGTTCGACAGAGGTGGCAGCACTGATAGGCCGAAGCGACTAATAATTACTCGCGCTGCGAGAGAGTGGCTAAATGCCAATTTAGATTCTGCTGAGTTAAAGCGTCTGAATGATGCTGCGGCCAAGCTTTATTTCGGATCAGACTGGGCAAGTGGTCAAAGCAAGCCCCCAACTGCTTATCGATTCGACCAGCCTAATAAAGCTGTTGCAGAGATGCACAACGCAAGAACAATCATCATGCAGATAGTAACTGAAACCGCGGATAATAGTCGCAAGCTTCAGGCCGCCATGCAGCTGGTATCTGCGCATGGTGCTGCGCTATTAAGAGGAGACTATTTCAAAAGTGCAATCGAGTTATTCGACTATATACTTCCAATGCTAGAAGGAAAAGTCACCTCGAATTCATATGAATTTGCGGTCTATCTGCATGCAAAAGCCCTGCGCATGATAGATGGTAAGAGCGCCTCTGAAAAAGCTAAGGAGATGCTGCTCGCGGTATTGCCCGGTATATCTGACAAAACCACAAAAATAAGCATTTATCTAAACCTGGCTCATTGCTTCAATTATTTAGACCAAGGATTGGAGGCCATAGAATATGCGAAAAAAATTATCTCCCTGGAGCCCCGTGGATCTAGTGCATTAACCGCCAATCAAATCATTCTCGAAAACTCTGAAGAAGTGGTCGATATAAATTCCAAGCTCGATAAATTGGAGGCAAAGGCGAGAAAGCAAAACGCTCTAACCGTCGCATTTAATATTGGATTCTCAAGAATAAAGTCAATTTCTGATCCCGACCAAAAAGCCGAAACTCTCTATAAGCTAGTTAGGGAGGCCAAGCAGAATAATGACCACTACAATGTGATGCGCGGAATGATTTCGGTGGGAGCGCTTGCAACAAAAGGGCAAATACTCTTGACCCTTCAAGACAAAAATGAATTAATTAAAATCTATCACTACCTTTATAACGAAGGCTTTTATACGCAATTCAATAAATGCCATGACGTTCTGTGGCACATCTTTTCTGCCGATAAAGAGATCCATAATCTCTTGCAGCTTTATCGATATAGCTCATTATCTTGGAGGTTGCGCGGCAAGGAAGATAGAGAAATGTCTTCTCTTCGACTCCTAAATGCTGAAATAAAAAAATCCCCCCTTACCAAAGGTAAGTCTGACATGTCGGTCGCTTATTTTTATGCTCGCCTTGGTCTCCTTCTATAATCTTTTTCAGTGGCCGCCAAAATTGCTTTAATCAATAATGTAAAGTTGATATAGCCGCCTGAATCTGATCATACAATGTGCTCCCCCCACGGATCCATGGGGGGAGTTTCTATAGAATCTAAGGCGGTCATCAGTCGAGGTTAATCGCTTCCGGTTTTCAATCCATCTTTGCTTCGTCAGGTGGATTGAGAACTGTCCTCGACGAATGGCCGCCTTGGGTCGGTTTCTGCCTTCCATGACCGGCTGAAACCGACCCGAAACTGCCTTTCGCGGATCTCAGCTAGCTATTGAGTTCTTACAGGCACGCTTTAGTCACTCGCATCCAGCAAACCTCAAAAGATGCGGCAATAATCAGGGTTGGCACTTGTATTTATGTTTCTTTAAGCACTTATGGATAAAAATCAAACGTATGAAAATTTACATCCGAGGCTTTGAGCGTTTGCATGGTGCAGTTTACATACTCTTTATAGGTGGCTGTCTGATCAGCTGTTGCGTTCGAGGAGAGGATTTTAGGATATGAAACGATTTTTTCAGGGATGCCGTCGCTGTCCAGGGTTATTGTAATTGTCATACCCTTCCCACAGTAAGATTTCATCTGCCGCATTTGGGAGTTTGACTGCGTTACAATATCTAATGCTGCGCTCGGAATGAGGCGGCCTCGGGGATCAAGCTCACCTTCCGCTTCAATTAGAGTTTCTCGGACTGTCCGAAGCTCCTGCAGCTTTGCAAGTTTCACGGCTCCACCAGCATTTTCTATCTCGGACTCGAGCTCTCCTAACCGCTTGCGTGCTGATACGACAGATTCGGTTTTGTTTTTAAATTCAGCTTCGAGAGATGCGAGATAATTGTTCCAGCCGGATTTTAGAGCTTCGGACTGTGTAACATTAGCGAAATATCTGGCCATCAAAAGTCTTGGGCCCAAGTCTTTTCCAAGAGCCGTATCCACAAATTTTGATAGATGCTCCTGTTCTTTAAGGGTTATTTCTCGCGCTTGGAATTTAGCGTTTATTAGGGTTGTGACAACCCCAATTGCGAAGGTTCCTAAAAGAAACTTTGCAAATGATAGCCAGATTTTCAATCGCTCATCTGTCATGTATGCCTCTTCGAGTACGTGCTGCTTGGGAGTATGAAGTCAGCTAGAGGCATGGCGGTTTCCTTGACAAGCCGATTGAAAGCAGTCGTCACGCAACAAGTGGTCTGATACCGGGCCTAATTCACAGAGCTAGCTTTATTCCGCCGTTGCCCGGCCAACACTTGTTATGGACGAATCCGTCCGAGCACTTCAGATGACGGAATTGGCTTCGCATGACTTCGAGTCCTTATGAGAAACCTAAGCATAGCAGCGGCGGTGCATGCGACAGGAGCGACAATCTGATCACTTGAATTTTGGTAAAAAGCAGGACATGACATCCGTCTGCTTTTGGCCGATTCTGTTGAAAAAGTCGGAATTTCAGGCTGGAAGAAGTCGAGGTTGGCCGTCACTTCAGAACCTATTCACCACGTTGAGTGGCTTTTCGGTTCTGCGTTGATCGTTGCAGCTTCGTTAGTGGGTTAATTTGAGGTTTTTTACTTACTCCGGGCGCACCTATCCCGTGGTTGGCGGCCCTTGAGAGGTAAGTTTGGCCAGTCTCCGCAGATTCTGTACCGCTGCTGCCAATGTAAATTCATCGTTCGCACCGCTCATGCCGCGTAGCCGCAATCGATCCAGTCTAAGGATTCGCTTGAGGTGAGCGAACAACATTTCGACTTTCTTGCGCTCATGGCGAGAACAAACGTATTGGGGCGTCGCGGCGATCCGCCGAGCAACATCACGCGCGGCTTCATGGATGCTACGGGCGATTTTCCGAACCGGAGTGTTCGGGCAGCAGCGCTCTTTCATCGAGCATTTCGCGCAGTCGGTTTGTCGTGATCGAAAGATGATGGTGTCGGCTTTCGTGACATGTGAGCGCTGGTTCTTGAAGGCTCGCCACTCGCTACGCAGGGCGTGTCCGGTGGGGCAGCGATACTCCTGTGTTTCTTCATTCCATTGAAAATCGCTACTTGAGAGGCTGCCGTTCTTGCGCTCGGTTTTATCCCAAACCGGCACATGTGGCTCGATATCTTTTTCGTCCACCATCCAGGCCAACATCGGTGCGATTCCATAAGCGGTATCGCCGATGAGGCGATCCGGCTTGATATCGAACTGTTCCTCGACCCGCTCAATCATGATCTTGGTGCTTTCGACCTCGGCTGTTCGATGAGCCGGTGTTGGCTCCACATCCATGATCACACCATGCTCGACATCAATCAGGTAGTTCGTCGAGTACGCGAAGAACGCCGGGCCTCCTGGAGCTGCTGTCCAACGAGATAGTGGATCGGTCAGCGATAGGCGCTTGGGTAGTGTTTCTGCAAGCGCCTCTTCATCGAGCGCTTCAAGATACTCACGTACGGCACGAGTGCTGAGCAACGGGTCACTCCAGTTGACCTCTTCATCGCCTGGTACGCCACGCTGCCGACTGGCATCCGCCTTGATGACGCTGGCGTCCACGGCAAAGCCTTCACCCTTGACCAGACCTGCGTCCATGCAGCGACGCAGCACCTCGTTGAACAGCCAGCGAAACAGAGAGCTATCGCGGAAACGACCGTGCCTATTCTTGGAAGACGTAGAGTGATTTGGGACTTCGTCTTCGAGGCTCAAGCGGCAAAACCAGCGATATGCCAGGTTCAAATGAGCCTCTTCGCACAACCTGCGCTCGGAGCGAATACCGTAGCAGTAGCCCACGATCAGCAGGCGAATCATCAGTTCAGGATCAATCGAGGGACGCCCTATCGGGCTGTAAAAGTCGGCGAGGTAGTGGCGTAGATCGCTCAGATCGAGGCATCGATCAATATTGCGCAGGAGGTGATTTGCTGGGATGTGATCTTCAAGGTTGAACGAGTAAAACAGCCGCTCCTGTCCACTCGACAATTGTCCCATCATGCTGCGAATCCTCCCGCTGGCCGATGACCTTATTTTGCCGCAGGCCAGGCAGGAGATCTACTTTTTCAACAGAATCGGCCGTTATCTACCTGATGCAAAAGCCAGTTATCCCTGACAACGCAGCCGGCCTGATGCGCTCGGCTATCGGTCCAGCAGAGGTGCCAGCAGCGCACACATGCCGCGCCAGTGCGAACCCTCCCAAAGTAACCCGTTGGCAGGCGTCGCAGCGTAGGAAGTGCGAATAGAGGGCGCCAACGCGTGGCGGCACCTGCGGCCGGGCCAGTTCCGGGCTGATCTCGTGCAGCGGCAGGTTGCAATGAAGGCACAGGCTGAATGGCCGCGCGCTACGCGCCAGGTCGAGGCGCTCGTACAATTCGCGCAGCTGCAGCGACGGTTTCAGGGCATGCACGTAACAGCCGTGGCTGATGATCCGCCGCTTGAGCAGTTCGCGGTCGCGGGTTAGCACGATGCGTCCTTGCTGCGCAGCGATCTCGGCGATCTCGCCATCCTCGAAGCCATTGTCGTAGAGGGTGTCGAAGCCGCTCATGCGCATCAGGCTGGCCAGCCCGCCAAGGTGCGCATCAGCGACGAAGCGCAGCACCCGTAAAGGTTGCGCACGAACCTTGAGCAGCGGGCTGATGTCCAGCGCTTCGAACTTGGGATACACCGCCAGCCGGTCACTGTCGAAGATCACCCGCTCGAAGCCCACCGACTCGTCGTTGAGCAGCACCAGCTCGACCTTGGTGTGCGGTATCCCGAGCGCCTCGATCATGTGCTTGACCGTCGCCCCTCGCGCACACTCGCAGGTGAAGGACTGCCGCCGCCGTTCGGCCGGCAGGAAATCGTTGAGCTCCTCGTAGAAGCGGATGGTTGCACTGGTCATGCTGAACAGTATGGCAGGGCTGCAGGATGAGCGAGTCTAGTCCGGACATCTTCTCCGGCAGGCCCCAAACTACGATCGTAATCATGTTGAAATTGACTATGCCATGGAGCTTCGATGCTGGATGTACTGCTTGAAATTGTTATCCGCGTCATTTGCTACCCAGCAGGCTGGGTGTTCATCAAGGTCGTAATATTGGGAAGGCGACCGGATACCGATCCACACCTGGCGTGATGAGGGGATTGAGCTGATGTTTATTTTGTGGATTAGGCGCGGCGCTCAGGGAGCGGCCTAGATACCCATGCAGCATCTCACTACGAACCCTATTACCGTTATAGGTGCTCCATTTCTTGGCTGCTCAACTGATCTGATATGTGTAGTAATTATTTAGTCCAAATGGATATTTTTTCTCTGAATTCAATCCAAATGGATATTGATCGGTAATGTCGCCGCGCCAGTATAATGACGTCACTGTTATATCCAAGGAAATGGCGTTGATGAACCTGGGCATGCGATTAAAACTCGAGCGTGAAGCGTGTGGCCTGACCCAGGGCGCCGTCGCTGCAATTGGTGGCATACAACCCAATACGCAATTACTCTATGAAAGCGGAATGAGGTGTCCGAGGGCTGACTACCTGAGCCGATTGTCTGCTACGGCTATCGATGTGCTGTTCGTCGTGACGGGTAAGCGAACGCCGTGTACCGTTGCTAAACGTTCTGTTAACGAATATGCACTTATTAAGTTTTTACGGGCTGCGGAATTTTCCGATAAACACGCCGTAGAACATATTATAAATAGATTAGCCGTGACCTTGCGAAGTAAGAGTCATGACTGATTTTAAGTTTCACATGTTCCTGGTGTTGTTGGCTGGGTCGTTCCTGGCTTTGCTGTGGGCTTTGGCCAATTTCCTTTAGAAATCCTCAGAACTGACTTCAAGGTCAGCGATGGGGCTCATTGATGGCTTTAAGCGTTGGCGACACGAATCCAGATGCCCCGTACAGCATATCGGGCGTGGGCATCATATTTCCGGCGCTTCGGAGCTGGGTCATGCGCTTACAATAACCTTTATAGGGATTATGTTCGGTCGGCAGGACGCCGGAGGAGGGGGAGAGGTTGTGCGCAAAACCTCCGCTACAGGCCACGGTTTACCGTTTGCATAAGCACAAAAAAGCTGATGATTTTTCACCCGGAATATGGTGTGTATTCGAATTGATTGCTGACGGGCTGTGGGCTTTCTGAAGACCCTTTGATCACAAGGCCCAGAGGCCGATTTGGAATCAAACCATCGCGTCCGAGAGCCTGACTGACACCTCCAAATCCGACGTTTTTGGGCCCAAACCGCAGTGCCAAAAGACCGCAAACTCACCCGACTTACTGCTGTTTTGGTGACAAACCATTTTGCAGGTAGTTGGCACCTTCTTGCTTGACCTGGTCCCAGGAAAGGCCCACCAGCCTTGGCTCAAGCGGTCTGATCTCAAACCTTTTACCGTGGCCCAGTTGGTGCCAAAACCGCTGCTAACTCACATCTGGGTGGAATCTTCAGCTGATATCAAGGCCAGAGTTCGTCCTGGAAGGCACAAGCAGCACGTCAATGCGTCGTGGGGGCAGGCGTTGCTTGTTCAAGCATATGAGCGATGTTCATCAGTTCTTGCTTTGAAGCGCAGCGTCTGCCGTTCTGAGCGATTTGCTCGGCCAGCTCCTGCAAGGCTTCCGGGTTTCCGATCAAGTATTCAACCCGCTCTAAAGGAGTCATCCTTTGCGAGTTGCGCTGCCAGGCAAGCTTGGGAGCCAACTGCAGCAGGCGCCTGACGGCATGTAAATTGGCAGTCCAGCTCGCAGTGTGTAGTGGGGACTGCCCGTCGTTGGTAAGGTTGTTTAGGCGGCATGGATGGTCGAGCAAGGCGTCCACGCAGCTATCCATGCGTGATTTGATTGCGGAGTGCAGGGCGGTCATTCCCTGCCAGTCACGCATTTCCGGATCGGCGCCGGCCTTCAGCATGATCCTGATCAACTCGGTATCCCCGGCCTCGGCCATCAGCATCAGTGGTGTCTGGTCCTTGAAGTCGGCGATGTTCAGCTGTTTCGGCGCCTTCTGCGCCAGCAGACCGATAGCCTGGTGCCAATGCTCCAGCATGATTTCGAAGCGGTGCAGCTCGCCTTGCAGTTCGGTAGGTGCCATCTGCCGGATCAGGGGAAGTTTTTGCAGGAAATGGTTGTGCCCCTTGATCCAGTGCATCAGCAGTGAGTCGCCTGTCACAAGAGGCAACTGGGAGTTGAGCTTGTTGCGATTGAGCTCCATCCAGCAAAGCAGCCCTTCGTGGTCGCTGGCGATCAGAAGCTTTAGTGACTCCTCGACCTTTTCACGCGCCAACGGTGCTACACGCTCTGTTCCCGGATAAGGCTTGTACAGAGTGTTCCAGAAGTAATCGGCTGCCCAGCGTGCCGTATCCTCGATGCTGGAAGTATCGCTGCCCTCGGCCATCCCGCCGGCCAACATCTCCCGGTAGTACTTCTCGTGGTTGTTTTCGATCAGCTTCTGGTTGGCCACCTCCACAGCGAGACAATCCCGTGCGATTTCTCCGCGCAGTGGCCCGCAGTTGCGCTCAAGTCCAGCCTCCAGAGCTTCTCTGAAGAGTTTTCCTGCACCCTTGAAGTCGTTGCAGGCCAGCAGATGCTTGGCCTTATATTGCAGGATGGCGGCCTTCCATAGTCCGTATCCCTCGCTGGCCTCGGCCACGTCGAGCAATCCCTGGACCCGAGCCCGTGTGTCTTTCGGCTGTTGCTTGCGCTCACCGTTCAGATAACCATCGAGTTCGAAGAGAATCGGCTGGACAGTTTGACCCGGTGTTGCTGCCAGCTCGTGCAAGCGTTGGATGGTTGCTTCTTTGGTGCGAGGGCTGAGGTCTGCATGTTGAGCTACCTGGCTGATCACCCAATAACGGTTTTCACTTTGCAGGGCTCGCCAGGAGGAAGAGCTCTTCATGCGCGCGACCAGATGCAGTTCAGCGTTCAACTCTTCGGCGATGGTTGATGCCCACTCTGCATTCCGCTTTATGATTGGCATCGCTGATTGCGCATCGAGCCCCATGTGATCCTCAAGCCCCGCACCTGCCGACACATCGCAGAAGTAGCGGGTCAGCAAGTGGGCCAGCTCGAGAGTGGCGCTTTCCCTGCGTGAAGGCAGGACGGAGAGAAACAATCCATGTTTATCAAGAGAAGGTAGGTGCTCCTCGAACCAGGCGTTCTCTGCTAGCTCGCCCTGATCTCGGCAGTTGCGCCAAGCACCGATGGTCAGGTTGTAGGTGAGCTTGTAGATTGCGAACAGTTGCAGCAGCTTGTTTTGCTGGGCATCTGCACACAGTCGATCCACTCCAGGACAGAGGAAGTCGAGCAATCGACCATAGCCATCCTGCACCATGCGCGCGAACAGCAGGCGCTGGCGGATGGTCGCCGGGGAAGGGGCAGCGTAACGCTCCGTCAGGCATGCGATGAAGGTGGCATGTTCATCCTCATCTGCTCTGCCATTCAGAATCGCCTCCAGACGTCCTGCTTGGGTCATCGGGATTTCCAGGCGCAGTCTGTCGGCAGTCAGCTTCTTGCGCGTCACGAAGTCCAATGCTTCGGCATACTGCGCAGCAGGCGAGTGACTGCTGTCCAGTGAGAAAGCGCCCTTGAACTCTACCTGCAGTTCGTTTGGGAAATATTTTTTGAAGGAGCCTGGATCGGGCGTGGTTTCCTTACGCCAGTTGTACAGCGAGCGCATCAGGGTTTCTGAGGACTTGTCATCCAAGTCACCAACAGACTGGCTTCGCTGATCGACAAACTCCTCAAGCGGCATCCCCAATAGGTCCAGTAGCCAGTTCACCACCTGTGCTACCGGCAGATGCAGGCTAGATTTTCCATCCACCTCGCGAGGCTCTGGCAGATACCAGAAGCGCCCACCCGGCATGCCCTTGTCCAGAGGGCTGGCGACGCTCCAGAAGGCTGTTCGACGTGCCAGGCCAGGAATGTAGAAGTAACCCAGCAGCATCCAGAGGATCTGACGCTGGTCGGCGGCGAAGGTCCAGGTGCTCAGTTCGAGTGATTTGTATGCATTCCCGAACTCTATGAGGTTGTTGATGGCATCCGCACGCGCCCGTGGATCCATGTCTAGGGCATTGAAAATGGCATTTAGGATTTCCTCGCCCATGGACTTGTGCGCTGCAAGACTGTCCTGTCCAGTCGCGAATTTGTTCTTCTTGGTGGTCGGATACCCCTGGCAGCCGAGACTCTGGTGAATCTCCAGCAGGATGGCTTCGGTCAGTGGTAGGGTGCTCATTGTGGCTGTCCTTGGTGTTGTTGAAGTTGCGGTAATCCTTACAAACCCTAGCGACCTTGCCACTGAAAAGTCCCGTACCCCCCCTCGTACCCCCCCTCGTAGGCCGGTGAGGGAGAGGGGGGCTGAGGCATCTAGGGGCTGGGTTTTTCCGTATGTCCCATGTTGAGCGGTGTACATTTCGTAATAGCTGTTTGCCGCCAGCTCTGAACGCAACCTATCCTCTGGAGCAACGTTGCGCCATGGCGGTTTTATCAATAGGTAACGCAAGCTACGTACGGATCACCCACGAATCAGCCGTGACACCGAGATTAGGCTATTCGGTCTGCTCGATAGCGGCCCCCCCTGCCTTTTGAACAGGCCGGCGTGAGCAAATTATGAAGATGCTGGACGGACCCTCCGCAGGTTCTTCACTCCTTGGAGGTGTTTCGAACGATGAGTTCGGAAGAGGTGGCAAGTTAGACAAGCGGCCAATTCACTCGAAAATACGGAGCACCCATGAGATAACGGCGCCCGAATTTTGTGAAAGGAAGCTCAAGATCAATGCTCCCGTACATCGCCACCTACATCCTGTTTGCCGTCATCCTCGCAATCGTCGACCGCTTCACGGATCGACCGTTGTTCATCAGAACGCACTCAAAGCATTTTCCGTGGAAGCTCAACTACAGCGTCAGGTGGTGGGGAGCGCAAGAGTATTGCGCGGCAATTATCCTGGCTTCGATAGCAGCGCTTTTGTTGATTTTTTTTTGGTGGGGAATGGGGGGAGAAAAGAGTACCAATGTTGCTCGTATCATTTTCGGCGTCATCTGCCTGAGCTCATCAGTACTGTCCATAAAGCATTTCAGGCTTGTCGAAAAATTAAAAGCTCATGCGTGGTGGATGACCATTCTCACCGCGTTGGCCACTCTCGTGCTCAGCCTCGTTGCAAGTGCCTATGCCGACTCATTTATCGTGAACTGGACCCGCATTGATGCTAGCCAATTCCCTCTCGCGCAGAAAGCTCTATCTGCCCTCATCCTGATCACGCTATGGGCCTACATCGCCTCGACCCTGATCAGTTTAGGCGTGGGGATCACCTTCGTTGTCATCACTGCTGTGTCCCCGACCTTTATAGGTGTCATCAAAGGAGACAGGTTGAAAACCGAGAGCTGGAAGCGATACAAGCCTGACCTGACTCATCGACGGCGCTCAAGCACGCAATTTGCTTTGTACACAGGTGCTTACTTTACCGTGGTGATTACGATGAACGCGTGGGATTACGTCCTCGGCCATGCCGAAGAGGTTCTTCAAGAAACCTTGGTCTTCTCCTCATTCCACCTGCATCCCCGAGACTGCGGCATTCCCCGGGACTCGCGTGATATCTGGACGGCGCTTGTCAGCGAGAACCGTGCGGTGATAGCGACTCCTGCCAAGCTTGGTTATACCTATGAGACGGTGGGTTGCACGATCCAGTCCTCAGATACAATGAAAAAGCCGCAGGTGAAACAGCTAAAGCGGAGCGACTATCAGTGAATATCCGAAGTGACTCCACTGGAATCGCTGGCAACGGTATGGTCTGTTTCAGCCACGTTGTCGGTTTTACGACCATGAGCAGCTGCATTCGACCCAGGCTGTGTGAAAACGCTTTAGAGCAAGTTTGACAATCAAAATAGGAACGAAAATCGCGTTCCTGCACAGAGAAATTGCGATATCGCGTCAATCTGACGTAGACGCTCAATTATCTGCGACATCAAACGCGATAGAAATGACGTTGAAAAGAGAGGGGGCAGAATCCGATACGCATGAGCACTAACTCAGAGCCAAGGCCTATCTCTCCGCAGAGGCTATCTGTAGGGTAATAGATCCATGATCCCCATATTCAGAGCTGCCAGTTGATGCCCGATGCAGTGCTCCCGATATCCATCAGGAGCAAGCAATCATGATGCGTCCGCTATGCCAGCGCGCGTACTGCTTCGAGGGTTTTTCTATATCTGCAGTGCTGTTTATGATCCCTGCCGAAAACCGTACAAATTTCCTCCATCCAAACGAGATGGAGATTGTACGATGGCCCTCACCGATACTGCGCTCCGACACGCCAAACCTCGTGCCAAGGACTACACCCTTCCTGGCTACGACGGCCTTGCTCTTTTCGTTGATACGAAAGGTGCCAAGCGCTGGTACTTCCGCTTTTCCTGGGCGGATAAGCAACCCCGTATTTTTCTCGGTACCTATCCTGAAATTGGTTTGCGGGATGCACGAGCTTTGCGTGATGTTGCCAGGGCTCTGATCTCCAGGTGTATCGATCCGCGCACCCATCGGCGGCTATAGCGTAATGCCAGGCGCCTGGCCACGGAAAACGCCTAAGAAGCGGTTGTTCAGCATTGAAAGTGGTACGCAAAGTTGAACATCGTGTTCCTGGTCGTGGGTCTCGATAGTCCGGTCGGACCCAGAACCTCACGCTTCAATTGGCCGCCGAGTCGGCTGACAGCGAGGGTGCTCAGGTTGAGATGTAGAGGGGGGCGCCTGACCTTCGCTGTTCATGGCTAGTTAAACCTTTAGGCCAGGTCGGTGATCAGTCATTAGGCAAGTGCAACTGCACTTCCATGGCGTCATGAAGGAGTCGGGCAACCTCGATCACGTCGTCGTTTGCCACACGATAGAACACGATATGGCGTGAGCTTTTGACCGTTCCATGGGGTTTTTTGGCCTGCTTGCGTGAGTAGATGAGGTGATAGCTGCGAAGGCCCAGCGCAAGCTCATCGCGGTCGTGGCTGCCAATGCGATAGGGCATGCCGGCGATAGCTTGCAGCGCGGTGAGGATCAGCGTCTGGTAGCGCTGTCGTGCTTGATCGCCGAACTGCGTCTGGGAGAGCCTGACAATGTCGGCGCGCGCCGCGTTGGATCCAATACTGCGGCATGCTCAGTGTTTCTCCCTCGCGGGGAGGGTGGGCTTCCAGGCTCAACCCCTCGAGGGAGTGCTCCAGATCACCTTCGTTCAGTTGAGCGACGCGCCCGAGCTCAAGATCCATGAGGCCAATCGAGGTCGTCTGACGCAGCGCCTCAATCTTGGCGGCGTCTTCGGCAACGCACTGCTCCAATAGCCGCAAGCCTGCTTGCATCACTTCGCTGGCATTCTGATAACGACCGGACTGAACCAGGTCATGGATGACCTGTTCCTGGTGAGGGGTGAGCACAATGTTTCAAGTCGCCATGAGTGGGCTCCAGTTCAGGGCAAACATGTATTTTCGACTGCCGGCATATTATGCCATTTCACCTGCGAAAATATAGTTTGGGGTTCGTATCTGAGCATCAGGCAATCATCAACCCTATGCCAGTCCGACGGATTTTCGTGCAAAAATCTACGACCAAATCTCAGGCCACAGCCAAAAATTCATACCGAATTGCGATCAATGAATTCCTTTCTTTCGATGGTCGAGAGTTCTACAGAATTTCAATGTCCGAGAGGCCGCCAGTCAGTTTTGGAGGGACGTAGGGCCGGGAAGCAAATACCCATTCGCTAATCCCGAATACGCTGGTAAACGCAAGCAGCTCCGTCGCGAGCGTTTTCTGATTGAGATGGATCAGGTCGTGCTCTGGAAAGGTCTGATTGCGTTGATCGAACCGCATTACCCTAAGGGTTAAGGCGGTCATCCGGCGTATCCGTTGATGGCCATGCCGCGGGTTCATCTGATGCAAAACTGGTTCGGCTACAGCGACCCGGCGATGGAAGAGTCCCTCTACGAAACCACGATTCTGCGCCAGTTTGTCGGGATGCATTTGTATCGGATTCCGGATGAAACCGCGATCCTCAACTTCCGTCGACTGTTGGAAAAATATGGCAGGTTATGCAGCTTCAGCAAAGCAACCCATGACGCTGGTTATGAGGGACGTATCTCAGGGGCAAGACCACTGTTCTAGCTGGACAAAACCATGATGGTGCTCGGCGATGCTAAGAAAGTGATTGAGTACATGATCAAGGCAACGGATTAGAGCGAATGTTTCTATCTTGATCGTCACCACATCAAGGCGTCGAGCCCCGACGCGTCACAATTGCGGAGGAGTGGGAGCTGGAGTGCCTAGGGCTGCATACGAGTTTTCCAGCGCTGTCAGACGTTCTGTAGGTCTCTTATTTGAGAGGGGGATTTTGAATCAGCATTCTTGAAGGCGCCGGTGACAGCTCACCCATCTTCTCGAGCCGCGCCCGCACGATGTTTCTGCTTATCCCCAGTATTCGCCCGGTTTGCAACTGGTTGCCATGGCAGAAACGGTAGGCGGTGCGGAAGATGGTTTCCTCTATGTGTTCGTACAGATCGGGAATGTTCTGTTCGAACAGTGTGGTCAATACACTTTCCAGATCCGGCTGCTGCGGGTTCGGGTCTGCTACTGCTATCGCGTTGTGCTGTTGGCGTCCTGTGGTGCAACGCATGTCGACCAGGTGCAGGTCTTCGGGTTGTACCAGTTGATTGCGGCAGACCAGCAGCGCGTGATGAATGGCGTTTTCCAGTTCGCGTATATTGCCCGGCCAACCGTGCGCCAGCAGTTTGCTCTCAGCCGCCGGGCTCAGGGTGGCGCGGTTGTAGCCAAGCCGTTGGCTATGTTCCTCAAGGAAGAACTCGGCCAGCGGAAGGGTATCGCCGGGGCGCTCGCGCAACGGCGGCAGGCGGATGGTCGCGACATGCAGGCGGTAGAACAGATCTTCACGAAAGTTACCGGCGACCACTGCGTCAGCCAGGTTGACGTTGGTGGCCGCCACCAGACGCACGTTGATCGGGATGGGCGTGCGTGAGCCAAGCCGAACCACTTCGCGCTCCTGTAGAACCCTGAGCAGTTTGACTTGCATGTTCAGCGGCAGGTCGCCTATTTCATCCAGGAACAGGGTGCCGCCGCGTGCCGCTTCGAACCAGCCGGCCTTGGTGCTGGTGGCTCCGGTGAACGCCCCTTTTTCGTGGCCGAACAATTCGCTTTCCACCAGCGATTCGGGGAATGAGCCGCAATTGACCGCGACGAAGGGCTCCTTGCTGCGGCGGCTTAGATTGTGGATATGCCGCGCGACCAATTCCTTGCCTGTGCCGGTTTCACCCATGATCAGAGCATTGGCTTCGCTGGGCGCCAGACGCTCGATACGATTGAGCAGTTCCTGCGAGCGAGGGTCCTTGAAAATCAGCACGGTAGCTCGCACCGACTTGGTCAGTTCACGAGCATGTGGATGGGTAATCAGTGGCATGAGACATTCCTGAAGCAGAGTGCGCTGGAGAATGATGCACTAAAATCGCATAGATAAAAAAATTCTTAATTATTATGCATATATTCTTTTATCGAATATAAAAGCGTGCCCGCCAAGCGCCCTCTCTGCTTCTTGAGAAGCACCGGAAGGCCCATAACCAAGGGCCTGAAAATGGTCGGGCAAGCCTGTGCAAAGAGGTTGTTTCGCGCTTGCGGGTGTTGCGCTAGTTGTCGCCCACCAGTTCTTCAAGTAATTGGTTCTTGAGTTGTTGCAGCAGTGGCGAGTTTCTTTCCCGTGGATGGGGTATATCGACTTTCACTTCATGTTTTATGCGGCCTGGCCTGGCCTCCATGACGATTACCCGGTCACCCAGATAGAGCGCCTCCTCGACGTCGTGGGTCACCATGATCATGGTGCTGCGTTGCTGGACCCAGATGCGTTGCAGTTCGTGCTGTAGATGGATGCGGGTCAGCGCATCGAGGGCGCCGAAGGGCTCATCGAGCAACAGGATTTTCGGTTTATTGATCAGTGCCCTGGCAATCGCGGCGCGTTGCGCCATGCCACCGGACAGTTGGTGTGGATAGGCGTTTTCAAAGCCCTCGAGGTTAACCAGTTCGATGTGTTCCGCCACCAGCCGGTCTTTCTCGGCCTTCGACAGCTTGTGGTTTTTCAGCGCCATGGCGATGTTCTGTTCGACGGTTTTCCACGGGAACAAGCGGTGATCCTGAAAGACCATGCCGCGTTCCAGGCTGGTGGATTCGATCCGCTTGCCATCGAGCAGAATGTCGCCGCTGTACTGCGCCTCCAGGCCGACGATCAGGCGTAGCAGGGAGGACTTGCCGCAGCCACTGGCCCCGACAATGCTGACAAACTCGCCTGGGTGGACTTGCAGGTTGATGTCCTGCAATACCGTCAAGGGTTCGCCATCGATCAGATACTGTTTGCCCAGCCCGCGAATTTCCAGGGCGCCCGGCACGTCAAGCGCGGTGCCTAGCAGGTTTTGCTTGAGTGATGCATTCATGATCTATCCAACCCTTAACGAAGATCCCGCCAGCGCAGCAGATGCCGGCTCAGGCGGGTGAACAACTGATTCATCGCATAGCCCAACAGGCCGATGCACAGCACGCCGATCAATACCACCTCCATGCGCGAACCGGCTTCGGCGTTCATCATCAGGTTGCCCAACCCGGTTCCAGTGGAAAGAAACAGTTCGCTGCCTATCGAGCTGACCCACGCGAATGCGAGTGCGTGCAGCAGCCCGGTGGCGATGCTGGGCAGGGCGCTGGGCAACAGGACTTGGGTGAACTGCTGGATGCGACCGAACTCGAAAACCCACCCGACTTCCCTGTAGCGCTTTTCGACATGGCTGAAGCCTTCATGGGTATTAAGGGTCATGGGGTAGAAGGCGGCGAGGCTGACGATCAAGACCTTGGCGAATTCGCCACTGCCGAACCACAGTGCAATCAACGGAATTAGGCCCAGAATCGGCACTTGACGCATGATATGGAACAGCGGCCCCAGCAACCTGTCGGCCACCCGCGACAAGGCCGTCAGCGCGCCGACCACCACGCCGAGGCTGGCGCCAATGGCCAGCCCGGTACAAGTGCGTTGCAGACTGGCAAGGACGCTGACCTGCAAGTCACCGTTGGCGAGCAACTCGCACAGCCCACTGTAGATCGTTGCCAGCGGAACAAAGGCGTAGGCTTGCGAGGCGCCCTGGCGTGACAGGTACTCCCAGAGTGCGACCAGCAGGGCTGGCAGCAGAAGACCGCGCAGGGGGCGCAGTAACTGTGCAGTGTTTTTCATGGGGGGCTCCTAGCGGGTCTTCCAGCGAAACAAACGGATTTCCAGCAGGCGCAGACCGTAGTCGAGTATGAAACCGACCAGACCGATGACCACCACGCCGACCATCACGATGTCGATGCGCATCATCTGCCGACTCATCTCGATCATCTGCCCCAGGCCACTGTCGGCCGCCAGCAGTTCGGCGGCCACCAGCACCATCCAGGCCCGACTCAACGCAACGCGCAAGCCGGTCAGGATGGTCGGTGCGGCGGCCGGGAAAGCAACATCCATGATCAACGAGGGCAACGGCAGTCGGTAGACACTGGCGACCTCGAAGTAACTGCGCGGGATGGCCTTGATGCCTTCGCTGGTGGCCAGCGCCACGGGAAAGAACACCGCTTTGCAGACGATCAGAATCTTGAATGTTTCTTCGACACCGAACACCAGGATAAACATCGGAATCAACGCAATCGAAGGGATCTGACGCAGGGTATGAAACAGTGGCGAGCAATAGGCCTCGACGGTTTTCGACAGCGCCAGGACGACACCGAACAGCAGTCCGGCGCTGGCCCCGAAGGCGAAACCGATGCCCAGACGGCTCAGACTGAAACCCAGGTTTATCTGCAATTCGCCGCTGTCCCAGAGGTCGCTCAGGCTGGTCAGCACATCGCCGGGCGGTATCAGCAGTTGCGCCGAATAGGCACCGGAACGGGCCACCCAGATCCAGGCGAGCAACACCAGCAGGGGCGAGATAAGCCAACTAAGCCGGTTCAGGTTGAGCAAGGTGCGTGCATGTGACATGAGCGGTCCTTTAATGGGCTAGATCGCCAGCTTATGTTTGCCGAGGACCGCTTCGAGCGGGCGATCATCCACCCAATCGCGCACATTGAAACTGTGTTCGATGAAACGGTGCCGTTGCAGAAAGTCAGTGAGGTTCTGCAGCGCATCGAGTGATCGTTCTTCCAGTCGGGTAACCAGACGCTGATGGGCATCTTCGCCATAGGCCGCCGCCACCCAATACTCGCTGGTGTTCAATTCCCTGGCGAGAAAGCGCCGGGTTTCGTCGGGATGGGTCCATGCCCATTGCTCGGCACGCAGTACCGTCTCGACAATCAGTACTGCCGCATCGAAATGTTCGTCGAGCAGGTGCTGGTCGACGGTCAGGGTCCGGGGTGTACCGATGTTGCTGCGGATAATCGGATCGGGGTGCGAGCCGGTATCAATCACGACGTGCAGGCCGAATTCGTCAGCCATCTGCACCGCGTATGCACCTTTGACGAAAATAGCGTCGATATCGCCCCTGAGCAGGCCGATCAGTTCGTTATTGCGTCGTCGCTGGCTGCTGCGATTGAGGGCTACCTGCGCGCCGAAGATGTGCCGCAAAGGCTCGTCGCTATGAGTGCCGCCATAGGGGTAATCGACCAACTCAACATCGCTGACTTGCAGGCCTTCCAGGCTCAATGCATTTTCCAGGCTACGCAACGCCTGGGCACGACCGAAATCAATCTGCACATTGGCCCACTTGGGCACGCCGAAACGCCGGTCACGCAAATCCCGTACGGTTTTCACCCCGCTTTCCGGGGTGGTCACGATCAGTTGCACCTCATCGCTCCAGGACAAGCCCAGCACTCGGGTGGCCTTGCCGCTGGCGCGGGCCCAGATGGACGGGATATTGCCGCCGTGACGTACCGAGTTATGCAGGTGATGGTCGAAGTGGGCTTCGCGAACTTCGCGATCCGAAGACTCTCGCAGCCCCTGGATATTGGTGCCGTAAGGGCGAAAGGCTTCGGCCAGTCGTCCAGACTCAACGGCGATGCCCAGACCTGTGGGGACTGGGCTATGGGTATACCAAAGCGTATCGAGAGGGTTACTCATTCGTTCACGATCCAAACATTCATTCAAGCTTTAGGGGCCAATAACCGGGCAGCAGCGCTACCGCCCGGCGGTAAGCAGGTTATCCGGCCAGGGTAGCTACGGAACTGCGCAGCGCTTCAAGTGGGCGCGGGTCAATCCAGTCACGTACCGAAAAGCTCTGCGGGATAAAGTTCCAGCGAGCGAGGAAGTCAGTGAAATCTTGCACCGCAACCACAGAGCGTTCGTCGAGATTGGTCCGAAGGCGCTGGTGCGCGTCCGTGCCATAAGCGGCGGTGACCCAGAACTCGCTGCTGTTGGTTTCGCGGGCCAGAAAGCGTCGGGTATCCTCGGGGTGTGCCCATGCCCATTCTTCGGCACGTACCACCGAGGTGAGGATATTCAGCGCGACATCGAAGTGCTCATCGAGCAGGTTCTGGTCAACGCTGAGGGTGCGCGGGGTACCGTTGTTCGAGCGGATCAGGGGTTCGGGGTGCGAGCCGGTGTCGATCACCGTCTGCAAACCGAATTGATAAGCCAGTTGCACCGCGTGGGCGCCCTTGAGGAAGATCGCATCGACCTCGCCGCGCAACAGTCCGACCAGTTCGGCATTCTGGCCACGCCGCCGTGAGCCGCTGAAGTTGCTCACCCCATTGATCACCTCCGGCGCCTCGTCGCTGAACGTACCACCATGGATGAAGTCAACGAGTTCGACGTCCTTGACCTCCAGGCCATCGAGCTTCAAGGCATTTTCCAGGCTACGCAGGGCTTGGGCGCGGGTGAAGTCGATCTGCGCGCTGGCCCAATGCGGCAAGCCGAAGCGGCGGCCTTTGAGGTCTTTGGCGCTCTTGATGCCAGTGTCGGGGGTGGTCAGGATCAGTTGCACTTCGTCGGCCCAGGACAAACCGATGACCCGGGTTGCCCGACCGCTGGCGCGGGCCCAGATGGCCGGGATATTGCCGCCGTGGCGCACGGAGTTTTTCAAGGTGTGGTCGAAATGCGATTCACGCACGGCCTGCTCGCTGGATTCGCGCAGTGATTCGATGCGCGTGCCCTGACCGCTCAAGGTCTCTTCCAGCCAGCCTTTTTGCACGGCAATACCAAGGCCGGTCGGAACCGGACAGCGGGTATACCAGAGGGTATCGAGGGGTTGACTCATGAATGTTCTCCGGATGAGTGAAGGGTGAAGCGGTGGTTGTGGTCCAAGTACGGGTAATTGCAACGCCCATGCCATGCTGCTTTTAAATCCCCTGAAGGCCCGGCTGCACTGCGTTCCGGGGCTTAGCCCGAAAACCTTGCAGATGCCGACTGCTGCTCCAGCAGCAATCGATCAGCAGCCAGGGTGGGTGATCAGCAGCAGTGCCGTTGGGGTTGGCACTGCGTCACGCAATCACTTTGTCGTTAGGGGCGACAGGCGCTGTGGTCTGTTCATGAGCGCGATACAGCCCAGCGTAGACGCCTTGCAAGCGGATCAGGTCGGTATGATCGCCCAGCTCAAGCAGCCGACCATTGCGGACCACGGCAATCCGGTCAGCATCACGGATGGTCGCCAGACGGTGCGCGATGATGATCGCCGTCCGGCCTTCGCAGAGCCGTCGGAGCGCGCGCTGGATACGTCGTTCGGTATGCACATCGACCGCCGAGGTGGCTTCGTCCAGCACCAGTACCGCCGGATCAGCCAGGTAGGCCCGGACCAGGCAGACCAGTTGTCGCTGGCCATGACTGAGGTGGGCGCCCAGCGCGCCGACTTCAGTCTGGTAGGCATGGGGCAGACGTTCCAGTACCTCGTCGGCGCCCAGCTCTCGGGCTGCGGCGATCAATTGCTCGTCGCTGGCCTGGGGGGCCGCCAGACGCAGGTTGTCGAGAATAGTGCCGCTGAACAACACGTTTTCTTGAAGGACCACCCCGACATTACGGCGCAATTGCTGTTGGGTCAGTTGCCTGATGTCAATGCCGTCGAGCCGTATCGCACCGCTGTCGACTTCGTAGAACCGCGTCAACAATTGCACCAGGGTACTTTTACCGTGACCGGAGGGCCCGACGATGGCCAACACTTCGCCTGCCGGGATATGCAAGTCGAAGCCGTCGATAACCGGGCTGCCTTTGGGCACGTAGGAGAAGCTGACATGGTCGAAATGCACATCGCCGCGTACCTGCTCAAGGCTCAGGGGCGAAGGGTCGTCGACGATCTGCGCATGGGTGTCTAGCAACAGGAAAATCCGCTGGGCCGAAGCCGAGCCGGTCGCGTAGCGCTCGAACAGCTCCGACAGCTCCTGCAACGGGCCGAGAAACAGCATCACGTAGAACAAGCTTTCTGCGACCTGGCCCACGCTCATCCGGCCTTCGGCCAATCCATAGCCTCCGAGCAGCAGCAATAAGGCGATGCCCGTGGCGGTGAGGATTCCGGTAAAAGGCGCAAACCAGCCCGAACGCAGGTTGCCCTGGATCAGCGCGTTATTGAAATCATCCAGCAGGCGCCGGTAACGCAAGCGGTTGGGGGCTTCTTGTACGCATTGCTGAATCATTCGCGCACCCGCCACGGTCTCGACCAGATGCGCAGTGAAACGGCTGCGGTTTTCCGCGACCCTGGCCCAGGTGCGCTGGGAAACACGCTTGAAGGCCCAGGTGGCGAAGAACAACAGGGGCACGCTGCTCGCCAGCCCGAGGAACAGCAGCGGCGAAATCAGCCAGAGCATGATCGAGGCAACGATGCAGCGCAGCAGTGCGCCCAGCAGCTCAGGCGGGCCCTGGATCAACAGGGGTTCTAGGCTGTCGACATCACGGTCGGCCCGGGAGATGATCCGGCCGGCTTTGGTCCGGTCGAAGTAGCCGATGCTCAGGGCCTGGACGTGGCTGAAGACCCGAATACGCAGTTGATTGAGTACCTGGATCGCTGCGCTGCCCGCCAGATATTGGGAAAACCCGGCGAGCAAAAAGCGCGCGACCCAGGTCAGCCCCAGCCCGCCACCCAGTACTGCCACCCAGGTAATGTCCAGCACCCAGGTGCCGTTGTGTCGGACCAGACTGTAGTCGAGTAACTGGCGTACGAACCAGGGTCGCAGGAACACCGCAACCACCAGGACCAATTCCAGGCCGATAACCGCGAAGATCCGTCCGCGTACCGGCCCCAGTAGCGGCAGCAGGCGCCGAAACATGCTGCGGTCGAGAGCTTTTTTGGCGAGCAGTTCCTCGATTTCGATATCGCTGAGCGCTTTGCCGGGCAGGACGTTAGACATGTTCGACCCCCAACAGATCACGGTAATGGGCGTTGCGCCGGGTCAGGCTTGCGTGGCTGCCGCTGTCGACGATATGCCCGTCTTCGAGCAGCAGCACCCGATCAGCCAGCTCAATGGTCGATAGCCGGCTGGAAATCAGCAGGACCGTGGTGGTCTTGTTCAGGGTCTGACGCAGGCTGCGGATATTATTCAGCAGGGTCCGCTCGCTGATCGAGTCCAGCGCGCTGGTGGCATCGTCCAGACAGAGAATATCCGGCTGCGCCAACAGCGCCCGAGCCAGATTGATCCGTTGCCGCTGGCCGCCGGACAACGTCACGCCGCGATCGCCCAAGGCCGTGTCCAGCCCTTGGGGCAAGCGCTCCAGAATGTCTTCAGCGGCGGCCATGCGTAACGCCCAGAGCAGGTCTGCGGTGCTCGCCTCCGGTGCCGCCAGGCGCAAGTTGGCGGCCAGCGTGTCGGAGAACAGAAAGCTTTCTTGCGGCACCACATGCACACGTTTGCGCAGACTTGCCAGACGTAGGTCACGCAGGTCGTGCCAACCCCGAGCAGATGAACCAATGCGCACGCTGCCAACCTGTGCCTGGGTCAGGCGCGGCAATAGACTGGCCAGCAGACTTTTGCCGGAGCCTGTGGCACCCACCAGGGCGACGACTTCGCCGGGTTCTATCTGCATCGAACAGCCCTGCAAGAGGCTGCGCCCACCTGTTGGCGAGGTCACGCTTACGTCTTCCAGTTGCAAACCCAGTGGCCCGGCTGGCGGCTCTTGATCGCCATCGCGGATTTCCCGTGAGGTGTCCAGCAGTTGCCAGATCCGTTCGGCCGAGGAGCGCGCATCGGCGAAGACCTGCATCACCCGACCAATACCTTCGACCCGGAACACCAGCGTGGTGGCAATCAACAGTGAAGTGACCAGCTCGCCCAGCCCCAGTTTGCCGTCACGCACCAGCAGCGCGCCGTAGAGGAAAATCCACACATGGCTCAGGGCGACAACTACCTGCGGCAAGGGTATTCGCGAGCTGGCGTAGGCCAGTGCCACACGCGCCTGTTCGGCAAAGAAGCCGACCTGCTGGCGGAAGCGTTCGATTCGTCCGGCTTCCAGGGCAAAGGACTTGATGACCCGGACGCCGCCGATACCCTCGCTCAGGTCCTGGTTCACCCGGTCGTAGGCCGCGCCGACTTCGCGATCCAGAACCAGCAGCCGTTCGGTCTGCGTGACGAAAATCCATAACGCCAGGCCGGTAAACAACAACGGCACCAACCCCAGTAAAGGGTTGTACCAGGCCAACAGGCTGACGGTCGCCAGTACGATCAGTGGCGTTTCAACCAGTTGTCGCCAGAAGTTGATCAGCGCATCGCGCAGCTTGTCGGCGTCGCGGGTGGTGCGGGTGATCATCTCCCCCATGCCGTGCTGCCAGTGATAGCTCAGTTGCAAGCCCTGGACCTGATCCAGAATGCGAGCCCGCAAGCGTGTCAGCAGCTCCTGGCTGAGAATCAGCGAGAGCACACCAGCGGCATACTGCAACAGCCCACGGCCGACCGCGACGGCCAATAACACTGTAAACCAGTGCCAGGCGAGGCTGGCGTCCAGGCTGCCATCGCCGAGCCGCACGACCGCGCGGCCATTGTTAACGTCGTCCAGAGCATGGCCGACCAGCCACTGTTGGGCGGCCAGCCCCATGCTCACGGCAATAAACAACAGGCTGGTCAGCAGAAAGCGCCAGGGCATCTCGCGGTATATCAGCAGGCTGCGCAGCAAGGGGTAGTGCTTGATCATGGGTGTCTCATTGGCGGGGTGTCGAGAGAGGTCCGCAGACCGAGAAAAGCCCCGCGAACGGGGCTTTGGATCCGGGCGGGAAACTCAACCGGCGACTTTGAACACGCTGTGCGGCGTAGCGCTGGCAACGGGGCGATCGTGCACCAGCGGCAGTACTTCCTGACCGATGCGCAGGGCTTCTTCCAGATGAGGGTTGCTCGCCAGGATGAATGTCGAGAAGCCGGCATCGCGGTATTCGGCCAGACGCTCAGCAACGTTTTGATGGCTACCGACCAGACCGATGGTAGGGCCTGGTTTGGCCTTGCCAAAACCGGCCCAGAGGTTTGGGCCGATGATCAGGTCGTCGAAGCGCTGGGAGTTCTGGTGGTAGGCGGTCTGGCGCGCCGCGCCGATGGAATCCGAACCGCTGGCGAAGTTTTTGATGAAGGCGCTGGTCTTGGCATCGATCAGTTCATATTGGCGACGCAGTTCGCTCCAGGCCGCTTCCTCGGTTTCCCGGGCGAGCACATCAATGCGGATGCCGAAGCGTATTTCCCGGCCTTGTTTATCGGCCAGTTCGCGGACCCGCTCAATGTGTGGCTTGAGCTTATCGACCGGCTCGGCCCAGTTCAGGTAAACATCGGCATGGCGTGCGGCGACGTCCAGGGCCGGATCGGAAAAACCGGAGAAATAAACGCTCGGTTTGCGCTCCTGAGTCAGGCCACGGGGCAGCGCGCCGTTTTCCAGTTGGTAGATTTCGCCGTTGTAGGAGAAAGTTTCGTTTTCCCAGAGCCCCTTGATGATGTCGAGGAATTCTCCCGTGCGCTTGTAGCGCAGGTCATGTTCAAGGAAGTCGCCGTTGGCGCGCTGGGCTGCGGGGTTGCCGCCGGTGATGATATTCCAGTCCAGACGACCACGGCTGAGGTTTTGCAGGATCGCTGCCTGTTGGGCAACGTAGGCGGGCAGGGTCCAAGTGGCCTGGAAAGCGACCAGAAACTTGATCCGTCGCGTCTCGCGAGCCAGCGCTGCGGCGGCGATCCACGGCTCGGGTCCAGTGGGCAACAGGGCGCCTTCGAAACCGGCAATTTCCGCCGCCTTGGCCACCTGGGCGATATAGTCGATATAGGTGAAACCGTCAGGTTCGCCATTGGGCAAACGGCCAGGGGCGATATTGCCGGGGCGGTATTGGGCGCTGCCACGGTTGTTCTTGTCGGAGGCCAGTTGCGGGCCGTCACTGCCAAGCGGTAAGCGCCAGAAGAATTCGGTACTCATGAGTCACTCCCAAGGTCGAAAAAAAAGAAAATCGGTACAACAAAAGACAGGTGCAACGCGTGTGCCAAGCCGTTGACTGCTCTGCAGTGCCCGGTTTTGCTGAGCCGGAGTGAGAAGGGGGTGGGCATGGGGGAGTTGACTGCTGATCTTGCAGCAGTTGATCAGCAGGGCTGCTGGTCGTTCAGCAAGGTGGTGGCGGGAACGCGGTTCATGCGTTGAAAATAACCGCAATGTTAAAAAATAAATGAGCAAAAACAATAGGTTGAGATTATTTTAAGTGACTGGCACAGGAACTGCTGAGTAGTTAGCAGTTTCCTCGGCCAATCTTCCGTTACGGGTGAGGCGAGGTGCGTCGTGTTTAATCCTCCATCTACAGAGACTCTTCCCATGACCCAGCAACTCAATCCTCAACAGTCTGCCTATGTCGAACAGGCCAAGCGTGATTTCGCCAAAGCTTACCGGGTACTCAAGGACAGTCGCACACTGACCGCCACCAATACGTACCAGTCCTACCTGCGGGTTCCGGACAGCGATTTGGTGGTGGCCTTGCACGCGCCCAGCCCTTGGGCGGATGACGAAGAAATTCGCGCGATAGTCGCTGACTATTCGGGCCACCTGTACCTGGATGAAAGCCTCGAAGGTTCCGGCCTGCTTAGCGGCAGCAAGGCGGGCGGTAACGGCAAGCGCTACGCGGCGGTGTTCGCCAAACGCGCGGAAGTGAACGTTGTCACGCACGTCCATTCGCCCTACCTGGGCGGCTGGGCCAGCGCTCACCGGACCCTGCCTCTGCGCTACGCGGCTTCGCAGCGCGTGACACTGGCCCGGGAATTACCGATCTACATCGACCGCCGTCAGGAGGAAGCGGACTTTATCGTTGAAAAGATCGAGGAAAATCCGCATACCCCGGCCATTCTCGAAGCCAATGGCGGTTCGACGTTCTGGGGTGTGGGGATCATTCAGGTTGCCAAACTGATCCTGCTGATCGAGGAGGGCGCCTACTTCCAGGGCCTGGCCGAATCTCAAGGTGGCTCCAAAGAGTTCGGGCCTGGGGTGCTGGAGCAGCAATGGAAAATGACCGGGCTTTGGGCTCAGGGTCAGAAACTGCTGAGCAGTGTGGCCTGACCGTCGACTGTTTTTGCCGTTGAGGACTGCCTGTGTGACCCAAGCGTCACACAGGATTTTCATAAAACGAGTGGTATCCCTTCACCAGCTTGCCGGATCAAAGGCCGTCAATGGTGGCCCCTGACCAGCGGCAGCACTTCCTCACCGACGCGGTAGGCTTCTTCCAGGTGCGGGGTACTGGCCAGGATAAATGCGTCGGCACCCAGCTGGACGAGTTGGTCCAGGCGTTCAGCGACCTGTTGATAGCTGCCGACAATCCCGTTTGCCTGACCCCCGCGTAGCAGGTTGAAGCCGGACCAGATATTGGGTTCGATGATCAGGTCGCGATAGCTGGAGATGTTGCTTGGTTGCCCCAATTGCTGGCGGCTGACGCCGACCGAGTCGCCCGCCTGGCCTTGCCTGAGGCGTGCCACTTCGTGCGGATCGAGCCGTTCAAAGCCCTTGCGCACCTCGGCCCAGGCTTCTTCCTCGGTCGGTCGGGCGATGATATCGACCCGCACCGCGCATTTGATCTTGCGACCCAGCGTCTGGGTACGTTGTTTGACGCGATCGAATTTCTCCTTGAGTTGGGCGAATGGCTCCAGCCATGACAAATAGTAATCGGCATGCTGTGACGCCGAAGCCAGGGCTGCATCGGAGGAACCGGAAAAATAGATCTCTGGAAAGCTCTCGTGGTTCAAGGGTTCTGCCAGCCCGGCATCGCTGACCTGATAGAACTTGCCTTGGTAGTTGAAAGGTCCGCCTTGCCATACGCCGCGCAGCACATCGAGGAACTCCTGGGTGCGCTGGTAACGATCATCATGGGCTACCGAATCGCCCCACCATAGTTGCGCCGGGCCACCGCCTCCAGTGATGATATTGAACAGCGCTCGGCCGCCGGTTGCGCGCTGTAGGCTTGCGGTCATGCGCGCAGCGGTCACCGGGTTGAGAAAGCCCGGCTGGAACGCGATCATGAAGCGAAAGGTGCGCGTTTCCCGGGCCAGGAACGAGGAGACCGCCCAAGGTTCGTCGGTCATTGGGAATGAAGGAATCAGGCCACCCTGGAACCCGGAGATCTCCGCGGCGCGGGCAATTTCAGCCAGATAGTCGATGTAGCTGTAGTGGTCGTCGCGGGTGCTCAGGCCCTTGCTGCGGGGCTGGCCGTTGCCGAAGAACCAGTCGCCTCGAAAGGGCTCCCGGTTGCGGTGGCTGCTGGGTTCGCCGTGGGTTGGCAGGCGCCAGTAAAAGTCAATCGCCATGGTTGATACTCTTTAATTAATAGGGCAGCTATTAATCAATAGGGCCGCTGATCGGGTGGGGTCAGTTGGCGAAGTGGGTATTTGCGATTGCGACAGGGACACCGCGCAACAGCGGCAGCAAGTTTTCACCGATTCGATAGGCTTCTTCCAGGTGCGGTCCGGCGCTGAACAGGAAGGTATCGATGCCCGCCTCTCGGTACGCTTGCACCTGTTGGGCGACCTGCTGATAACTGCCGACCAGTGACGTTTGCGCAGGTGACGGCACGCTGCCCAGGCGTTGCTGTTGTTCGACCAGTCGCTGGGCATCGAACTGCGCTTCTTCCGCGCTTTCCCGGGCCAGCAGGGTAATCGGCAAGCCGAAGGTCACCACGCGTTCTTGAGCATTGGCGAGCCGGCCGAGTTGTTCGATCAATGAGTGGAGTTGGTCGATTGGCGCTGGTTCGAAGATGTGCACGTCAGCCTGACGCGCCGACAACTGCAAGGCTTCAGGGCTGTTGCCAGACAAGTAGATACGCGGCACCGGCTGAGCGCTCAATGGGCCTTCGAGCCACCATCGAGCACCTCGAAGAAACGGCCTTTAAAACTGAACGGGTTCTGTTCAATAACACCCCTGGCCACGCTGAGAAATTCATCGATACGCGGTAGCTGGTCCGCCTGGGCAACGGTGTCGCCCTGTTGCCGGCGCCGCAATGGATCGTCCACGCGGCTGATCTGCCAAGCGAACCGACCCTCACTGAAGCGCTGATAACTCACCGCGTTTTTCGCGGCGTAGACTGCCGAGCCTCTATCGGCGGTGAACTCGGTCAGCAAGCGCAGGCGGCGGGTACTGCGGGCCAGGTAGCCAGCAATGATCCAGGGTTCATCGCCGTCCAGATCGTTGCTGATCCTGATGCCGTCGAAGCCGGATAGCTCTGCTGCCCTGGCGATCTGATGCAGGTAATCGAGGTAGTTGAACGCATTGCCACGCGGGTCGCTGACGCCCGGGCGAAAAGGCGCAGAATCGCCGTCCAGGCGTTCTCCCCGTTTGCGCGGTGTGGCGTCGCCATAGCGTGTGTCGCGGTTGTTTGGCAATTGCCAGATGAACTCGGCCATTACAGGCTCCCTATAGGTTTACAACAGTTTGAAATCGACTCGCGTTGGTCAGCCCTGATAACGAAGGGCTTGCTCCAGCAGCCCGGTGCGTTTCCACTGCAACTCCAGTGCGCCGGGGGTGTAGGCTTGAGCGCCTCCGATCTGCTCGGCGATGGCCTGGAAGCGTGCGGCTTCCTCGACGAACAGAATGGTTTCCGCGGTCTTGATGATCCCCTGGCCCCAGAAGTTGGCGCCCCCGTTGGACTCAAGCAACGCCGGAGGCGGCGCCAGTTCCGGGTGCTCATCGAGCCGTTGGCCGATGACCTCCCGGGCGCTGCGGGTACGCTCCAGATGGTTGGGGATCACCCGGGCCAGAAGATGACGCGCGGCTGCGACATACAAGATCGGAAAGTCCCGGTGTGCCAACGACCAGGCCGATAACCAGGCGGTGTGGACATGGATCAGGGTGTCAGCTTGCAGACGCGCTTCTTGCAGCAGCGAGTCGGGAGTTTGCGCGAAGGAGGTCAGGCTTAGTTTCGGTGTCTGATCGCGTGCCAGCCCACCCGGAAAACGCAACCCGAGCAAATGGTCTGTACCGGGGATTCGATGGCTGATATGGAAGGTCAGGCTGGCCGACAACGTACCGTTTTCGCGCAGCGTCTGGAACGCATGGACGGCATCGGCCCGCGCGTGTTCTATGGTCGCCGTCAGGCTGGCGGCATCAAGAAGTTGGCTCATGAATAATCTCCGTTTGGCTCTGGGCGCCGGTGCGCCCTGTCAGGGGTTGGTGGAGGAATGGGCCTTCCATTCATCGCTCAGGTTGAGATCCTTGAGCCCTTGTTCGACAAACCGTGCATCGAGCAGGTCATCGACTTTGATGTCGTTGCGAATCAGCTTGGCCTTGAGGCTGTAGGCGATCCCGTCCTGATAATGCTGGCGCAGATTCCCGTCGATCAACGGGCTGAAATGATCCTTCCAGGACTCGCCTTCGACCTCGCGCAGCAAAATACTTTCCGGCTGGCCCGATTGCGCTTGCAGCTTGATGTACTCGGCCTTGTTCTGTTCTTCGCTGGCCCACTTCAGTGCCTTCAAGTAAGCGGTGACGATCAGTTGGGTGACTTGCGGCTGCTGGGCAACGAAGTCACTGGCACCGAACAGTTCGGCGCGCATTCTCCAGTCGGCGGGTGCCTGTTTACTGGACCAGATGATCTTGCCGACCTTTTTGTCCTTCAGCAGGAAGGCGTCGCTCAAGGTAAAGAAACCATCCACCCGTCCGGCGCTCAGCGCAGCAGCACCGGCTTGCGGGTTGAGATTGAAAATGCGGAAGTCGTCGAAACCCAGATGCCTTGAGTCCAGCAGCTTGGCGAACGACAATTCCCAGGGGCGACCACGATGCAGGGCGATGCGTTTACCCTTGAGGTCGTCGATGGACTTGGCGGTGGAATCGGGCGGCACCACCAGATAAACATTGTTGCCAATGCCCCCGGCGGCGAGCAGTTTGGTCGACACCCCGGAAGAATTGAGAATGATAGTGGGCAGGTCGCCATAGAACGCGAAGTCGATGCGCTTGTTGGCGAACTCTTCGTTGATGAACGTGCCCACCGAGGACGTGGCGGCGGGAACCCACTCAAGCTCCACGCCACGCTTGGCCAATTCCTGTTTAAGCCAGGGGTCTTTGTCCATCAGATAGGTCGGGCCATTGAAGGTCACCTTTCCGGCATTGGAGAAAACCACGGTAGCAATTCGCACAGTCTTGAGCTTGAGCGGCTCTGCTGCGAAGCTGCCCAGGCTCGCGAACAAGGCCAGCAGCAGCAAGACAGGTGCAAACAATCGCGGTGAAAAGAGGCGGAGGGAAATCATTGTTATTGGCCCTGTCGGGCCATGGCCAGCCATTGGTGGCCATGGCTGGATTGATCAGAATTTGGTGGTCACCGATACACCAAAGGTCAGTGGGTCACCGTACATCACCCCGGCACTCTGGAAGCCGCCCGGCAACGTATGAGCGCGATACTCCTTGTTGGTGAGGTTGTGCACATAGGTAGTGACTTCGGTCTTGTTGCCTTGCAGCTCGTAGGTGACTCGCGCGTTGCCAAGGGTGTAGCCGCCGCTGCGCATGTTTTGCGTCTGGTCATTGGTGAAAAAGTATTGGCGGCTGCGCGTGTCCCAATCGGTACCCAGCACCACGGCTCCGCCGATGTTAAGCGGGATACGGTAATCGGCACCCAGCACCGCCGAGACGTTCGGCGCACGAACGAAGTTGTTTCCCGAGTAATCGTTGCTGCCGGAGGTGTAGTCAGTGAACTCGGTGTGCAGCAGCCCGAGGCCAAAATTGACGTGTAAGTTTTCCAGGGGGATGGCTTCGAGTTCGAACTCGCCGCCGTAGGCTTCACCTTGAGCACCGTTGGCCAGCCGCGAAACGGTCTGGTTATTGACGGCACTCACGATGTTCAGCTGGATGTCCTTGTAGTCGTAATAGAACACGCTGGCGTTGGCATTCAGGCGGCCATCGAACCACTCGGACTTGAACCCCAGTTCATAAGCTGTAAGAAATTCCGGGTCGACCGTGGCCACGGTGCTCTGGGTGGTGACGCCTGTGTTGTAACCCCCGGAGCGAAAGCCCTTGGAGTAGCGGAAGTACACCCGTGCATGGTCTGACAGCTTGTACTCGGGGGTCACGTCATAGGTCCAGTCGCTCCAGGTATTGCTCTCGTCCTGAGTGGCAGTGGTCGCCAGTGGTGAAGTCACGTTGCTCGATTTCCACCAGTCACCATTACCAAAAGTGGCCGCACCGACGCTGGCGATTCGGGAGAGATCAATCGACTTGTGTTCCCGGGTCCAGCGCAGCCCGCCCGTGAGGCTGAAGGCGTCGGTGAAGTTGTAGGTCAGGCTGCCAAATAGCGCATAGCTTTCGGTTTTCTGGTTGTAGGCGATCAGGTTGTAACTGCGGTTGACGTAAGTATTGTCCAGGGTTCCGTTGGCGCCTTTGGCGTCCAGGTCTTCGTTGAAATAGTGAAGCCCGGCTACCCAGTTCAGGCGGTCAGTACGCGGCGAGGCGAGGCGAAACTCTTGAGAGAACTGCTTGCTGTCGGCATAGGCATAGCTGCGTTGCAGTTCCAGGGGCGTATTGTCGCTGTCACTGAGCGCATCGCGCTTGAAGGATTCGACCGCCGTGATGGAGGTCAGCTCCAGGCCGCCCAATTGCCAAATCAGGTTCAGGTTGGCGCCGTTCTGTTCGATACTGGCGGTGTTCTTGGCGTTGTAGTAGACATCCCCTTGTTTGGGATCTACGTGATAGCCGAACTGGTTGTTGCCGTTGGCGCCCAGGCCGTAGTTGACGCTGGCGGTACTGCCGGTGTCGTGGTAGCGACGGCTGTGGAAATTCAGATTGGCTTCCAGGTTATCTGATAGCTCCGCCAGAAATTGCAGGCGAACAGCATCATCTTCCAGTGCCCCTCGGTCGTTGCCGTTGGCCTTGTTCTCGTTATAGCCCTCATTGCCCTGATGGCGGACCGAAACCCGGGCGGCGAGCTTGTCGTCGATCAACGAGCCCCCCTCGGCGCCCTCGACGGTACGACTGGCGTAATTGCCCATGTCGACCTTGAAGTAACCGTCCTCATTGAACGATGGCTTCTTGGAGATAAAGTTGATCGCGCCGCCTGTGGTGTTCTTGCCCCATAGCGTGCCCTGCGGCCCACGCAAGACCTCTACCCGGTCCAGGTCAAACAGCGGGAAACCCGTGGCGCTGATGTTGGAGATGTACACATCGTCCATATAGATGCCAACCGGGCTGACGGTATTGGCGCCTTGATCGCCTGTGCCCAGCCCGCGTATCCACCAGCGCGGCCGGCCGTGCCCATCGACGGTACCCGCCGAAGCGTTCGGGACATAGCGGGTGATTTCATTGGCTGAGTTCAGCGATGCCTGGCGAATTTTATCGCCACTGAGCACGGAGATCGGTGCGGCCACTTCCTGCACGGTTTCTTCGCGCTTCTGGGCGGTCACCGTGACTTTTTCAAGTGTTGTCGACGAACTGGTCTGTGCATCCTGGTCGACGGCGTCGGCGGCGAAGCTGCTTGCCATATAGGCAGTGCCGAGGCTGACGGCGATTGCGATGGGTAGTTTGCTGCGGATAAACATAGTGCTCCCCGTTACTGCTTAAACGAGAGGTTTGAATGCTCTCGATGCTGTCAGTTGGCTGAATGCAGGTCGATATAAGTGCCTGCCGCAAGGGGCTATCGCAACAACCGTACCGGAAAGTGGTGCGCTGCGAATAAAATATATCTCATTGAAAATAAAGGATATTTTTAGCAGGTTAGAGCGACTCTGAAAGGCGGGTCGTTATTGGGGTGCTGATACAGAAGCAGGTGCTGGGAGGGTGCTGCTACAGCAGCAGCTCTTTTATCGCTCAAGGATTTTCGCCGAACAGCACTCGGTGCTCAGGCGCCGCTGGCTTTGAAGGCGATCAAGTCAGTGCAATAGCCGATTGCACCCGGCAGGTTGCTATCGATCAGCTGACGAAGTTAAAGCTAAATTTGAGTTTGTGTCGGGTACACAAAGTACTGTGGCGTGAGGGAGGAGGGGAAACGAGGCATTCAGCTTATGCTTTGCAGGCAGGCAGGCAGGCAGGCAGGGCGGGCGATGGGATCGCCCGGCCCCCTTTTGTCGATCCAGAGAGAGGCAGCTTGTCTTTACTAATCGTTTAGTCGTTGAGTCGTAATCACTTGGCAGTAATCACCGACAACTTGGTAATCCCCGCGCGCTCGATGGACGCCATGGCGCGGGCGACTTCGCCGTAATTGACACCGTCGTCCGCCTGAAGCTGCACGCGTATATCTGGATTCTTGGCTTTGGCGCCTGCCAGGTTGATCTCCAGCAAGTTCGGTTGAATCTCGTCCTTGTTGATGAACACCTTGCCTTGGCCATCGATACTCACCACCAACGGATCTTTCTGCTCCACCGGGGCGACTGACTCGGTCTTGGGCAAGCTGATCGGGATGGCATTGGTCAGCAGCGGCGCGGTGACGATAAACACCACCAGCAGCACCAGCATCACGTCGACCAGCGGTGTGACGTTGATCTCGCTGAGTACTTCATCGCTGTCTTGGGTCGAAAAAGCCATATCAGGATGCCTCCTTCACTTTCTGCGCGGCGGTGTTGGCCGAGGCCTTGTTCGCGGCCGGATGGATCAGTACCCGAAATGAACTCTTCTGCGCCAGGCTGTAGAAGTCATGGGCGAAATCGTCCAGGTCGGCGGCAGTCAGTTTCAAACGCCGTAAAAAGTAGTTGTAAACCAGCACCGCCGGAACCGCGACCGCAATCCCCACACCGGTGGCAACCAAGGCTGCACCAATCGGACCGGCCACGGTTTCCAGGCTCGCGGAACCCGCTGCACTGATCCCTTTCAAGGCCGACATAATCCCCCAGACCGTACCGAACAGGCCGATAAAGGGCGAGGTGCTGCCAATACTGGCAAGGATCGCCAAGCCTGTTTCCAGAGAACGACGCTCACGCACGATCTGCTGACGCAAGGCGCGTTCGAGGCGATCCTGATGGTTGATCGCCTGACTCAGGTCTGCGGCATGAGGGGCATCGCCAACCTGGATTGCGGCATAACCGGCCTGAGCAACACGCGCCGCCGCGCCAGGTTGGCGAGTGGCCAGCTCCGCAGCGGATTCGAGGCTCGAAGTGGCCCAGAATTGCTTGTGGAACTTGCGGTCCTGCGCCTTGAGGCGGGTGAACTGCACCCCCTTGAGCAAGGCCAACCCCCAGGTGGCGACGGAAAAAATGACCAACAGCCAGATGACCGCATGTTCAATGGATTCGAAGGGCGAAGAGAGTAAGTTCATGGCGTGTGTACTCTTGCTAGTGTGTTGAGGTCTGCTGTGGCGATGCTCCTTTTGTCAGGTGGCCCGCGGCTGGAATGCACTGCTGTGATGACGGTTTGATCTGGGTTAAACGGTTACTTGATCTTGAAATCGATGGGGACGCTGACCCAGCCGTCCTGGGCGACATCACCTTGCTTGGCCGGAACAAAACTCCAGCGCTTGACGGCAGCGAGTGCGGCATCGTCGAGTTGCTCACGCCCGCTGGTTTTCTGAATCTGGATTTCACCCGGTTTACCGCTGGCCAGTACATGCACCCGCAACAACACGGTGCCTTCCCAGCCACGGCGCATGGCCAATGACGGGTATTCCGGTGCAGGGTTATGCAGGTAGCCGGCGTTGGCCGAAGCAGGGGTTACCGGCTTGGGCGCAGGAGGGGCTGGAGGGGCCGGCGCTGCGACCGGTTGTGCAGGTGCAGGTGGTGCAGGCGGTTGCGCGACTGGCTTAGCCACGAGTTTGGGTACTGGTTTGACCACGGGCTTTGGCTTGGGGACCGGTTTAGGCGGCGGCGGTTTTACAGCCAATTCATCTTCGACCGGCGGCGGTGGCTCGACCACAGGCTGCGGGATTGGCTCCGGCGGCGTAGCCACTACAGGCGGCGCAGGCTGGGAAAACTCGATGGTCATCGGCGGGATTTCCGGTGGCACGATCGGCAGCGCTGGCGGTGGATTTTGGTTGACCCAATAGATCACTGCGCCATGCAACACCAGCGCGAAAACCCCCAGCAAAATCCCTTCGCGTCGGCTCAATACGCCCTTGGGCGTGGTGTGCAGACGCGAAAGCGCCAACGGTCCGCGAAACGTCCGGCCCAGATCGACCAACTCGCCGATGGGTGCCTGGCGCCACAGCGCTTCAGGTGCGTCGGCTGCGGTCTGGACATTGCCCATTGATTAACTCCTGCGAACTTCGCATTTCATGCAATTGGATTTAAACGATCAAAACAACAGCAGCCCGGCGTAAAAATTAGAAAAACAACACCACTGACCTGCGAATCAATAGGCAATCAATTTCTGCGGTTGAATCTTCCCGGCATGACTTTGTTAATGAACTTTAAAAAGCTTCGTTGGCACTACAGCAATAACTGTGCCTTCACTGTTGGCCGATGATAAGTGCCTGTTTTCAGGGCTGGGGACTGCTTTAATCTGCGCTGAAAAATCAGGGCTGCTATTGAGGCAGCACTGATTGCTGCTTCGTTGCTGCTGTAGCAGCATCACGCATCAACTAGCAGGTTGTATTGTTTCATCCACGATATCTATCTATCCGGATGGTGCCCAATACTCTTGCTGTTTGATCCGTGTGGCAAAAGCGCAGATTTGCGGCGCTCTTCACCCAGCGCCAGCGCGGCTTGTAGAGGGCGCGGGTCAACCCAGTCGTGCAAGTCGAAGTCGTGTTCCAGGAAACCGTGCAACCACAGCGACTTCTTCTGCGATTGCAGTAAATGCAGGCGCTCGGCCGATAGGTCTGGATGCAGCGAGCGATGGAAGTCGTTGCGATAGGCTGCGGCGACGCCATCGAGGCTGCCAAGGGTTTCGCTTTTCAGGATGTCATGCACGCCGCTGAAGTTTTGCGCTGCCCAATCCGCCGCGCGCAGAGTTTGGTCCAGGAAGCGCACCAGCACATCGAAGTGGTTGTCGATGAAGTCCTGGTGAACGGTAATCGGCCTCGGGGTTCCGTTGTTGACTCGCCACTTGCGGTCTGGCATGGCATCCAGGTCGATGCCGACGACCGCACCCACGGCGCGTGCGGCATCGACCGCCGAAGCGCCCTTGACGTACACCGCATCGACCCGACCATTGGCCAGATAATCCAGACCTGACCAGAGGTTTCCCAGGCCCTGCCGGATAGTGCCGCGCTCGTCCCGGTTGGCGGGCACTTCAACCAGCTCGACATCGTCAAAGCCCAGCCCTGCATAGGCCAGCGCGCCCCGGTAACCCTGCAAGGACATGCCTCGAGCGATGCTGCTGCCCCGGGCATGGCTGGGGATTTCATGTTCGATCCAGTCGGGCAGTGCCAGGCGCTTGCCCTTGAGATCGGCTGGCTGGCTGATACCGGAGTCGGGGCGAACCAGAATGGTTTGCCATTCATCGATCCAGGTCAAACCGATCAGACGGGTCTGTGCGCCTTGGGCGCGAGCAGCCAGAGCAAGGATATTTCCGCCCTCGCGAATCAGTGACGGCAATTGATGATCGTAGTGATGGCGGCCAAGCTCCCGATTGTCCTGCAAGGTGTCGACGCTGATGCCATCGGCGGCGAACTCTTCGGTTAGCCACCCCAACTGATAGGCAACGCCAGTGGCGGTCGGCACCGGGCAACGGGTGAACCACAGCTGATTGAACGTCGGCGGTGTGGCAGGTGTATTGAACGGCATGTTGAGGCTCCTTGGATGATGGCACGTGGACGCAATCGGCTGCATGTGTTCAAGTCGCTGATGACTCAAGCCAGTTGGCCGACCCTGGCCGAACTGGACAGCATCAAGGTTCCAGTCTGCGTCATGGCTGGCGACAGCCATGGACTGACGCCCGCCAGTGGCGGTCAGGCATTGGCCGAGCATCTTGCGAACGCCAGCTTCGAACTATTGAGTCAGTGCGGTCATCAATTGATGCTGGAAAAGCCGGAGCAAGTGCGTCGGGCACTCACGCGATTGTTGGACACGCCTGTTTGAGCGGTTTGGCAGTGTTCTAACTCTTCGTGTCCAGGCCAGTCTCTAGTCCAGTTCCTTCCAGACGGCGTCCTTAACCTCCACCCGCTTGGGTAATAATTTATTTTCATAAAATAGGTCTGCCGTCATCTGTTGCGCCTCAATAATTTTTTCATTGATTGGCAACACCGGTGAAGGTGGCCGATTGTCGACATAGCGGGTGACTACCGCTGTCGGCAATCCCATAGATTTCGCCAGCACCTGCACGCTCTCTTCCTGCTGGCTACGCGTCAACGCTTCGGCCGTAGTGAGTTCATTGAGCAGTGAGTGGAGGAAGGGCCCATTTCTTTCGGCATAATCACGCCTGGCCGTGTAGACAGGCCCAGATAGACCAAGCCCTTCACCGCTGGCGAGTAAACGGCTATGGCCTTCGCTCAGTGCCAGCGAAGAGTAAGGGTCCCAAATTGCCCAGGCGTCGACGCTGCCTTGCTCGAATGCGGCTCGGGCGTCGGCAGGCGTCAGGAAGATCGGCTTTATGTCCTTGTAGTTCAGGCCCGCCTTGTTCAGCGCGCGGAGGATCAAGTTGTGCGAACTGGAGCCTTTCTGGAAGGCGACTTTCTTGCCTTTCAATTCAGCGACATTATGTAGATCGCTGTCATCGCGCACCAGAATGGTTTCAGCCTCTGGCTTGGCCGGTTCGGCACCTATGTAGACCAGATCGGCACCGGCCGCTTGAGCGAACAACGGTGGAATGTCGCCGGTGGATCCGACGTCCAGCGCGCCAACGTTTAAAGCCTCAAGCATCTGTGGTCCGGCTGGAAACTCAATCCATTGCACCGTGGTCTGGGCAAAGCGTTTCTCCAGAAGGCCATGTTCCTTGGCCAGCACTAAGGCGATAGAACTTTTTTGGTAGCCGACCCTCAGGGTCGCTGGGTCTGCCGCTATGGCGCTATTCGCTTGCCCGACTAGGGCAAGGCCTACGCAAATAAGGGCTAAAGGTTTCATTGCTGTCTCGCTTTGCTAAGCCGGAGCGTGAATGCTCACCCCGGGTGAGGAAGGGCTTATTCGGCAGTCGATGGCTTTTCCCAAAGGTTGATCCCGCCTTCAACAGCGAAGCGGTCGATTTCAGCCAGCTCTTCGCTGCTGAACGTCAGGTTTTTCAAGGCCCCGACGTTTTCGATGATTTGCTCCGGGTGACTGGCGCCGATCAGCGTCGAGGTCACACGTGGATCACGCAGGGTCCAGGCCAGCGCCATTTGCGCCAGACTCTGACCACGACGTTGGGCGATTTCATTGAGGGCACGCACGTGAGCGATGTTGCTCTCGGACAGGTGAGACGCCTGCAATGACCCACCGCCCGGGCGATTGACCCGCGAATCCTTCGGCACGCCATTCAGGTATTTATCGGTCAACAAACCTTGCGCCAGCGCCGTAAAGGCGATCACGCCCGCGCCGAGTTCTTCGGTGGCGTCCAGCAGGTCCTTTTCGACCCAGCGGTTGAGCAGGTTGTAAGCCGGTTGATGAATCAACAGCGGCACTTTCCATTCTTTGAGCAACGCCGCCATTTCGCGGGTTTTCGCCCCGGAATAAGACGAGATGCCAATGTACAGGGCCTTGCCTTGCTGCACGGCGGTTGCCAGCGCGCTGGCGGTTTCTTCCAGCGGGGTCAGCGGGTCGAAGCGGTGCGAATAAAAGATATCGACGTAATCGAGGCCCATGCGCTGCAAGCTCTGATCGAGGCTGGCCAGCACGTATTTGCGCGAGCCGCCGCCCTGACCATAAGGCCCCGGCCACATGTCCCAACCGGCTTTGCTGGAGATGATCAGCTCATCTCGGTAATGCTTGAAGTCTTCGCGCAGCAGACGACCGAAGTTGATCTCGGCGCTGCCATAGGGCGGGCCATAGTTGTTGGCCAGATCGAAGTGGTTGATGCCCAGATCGAACGCGGTGCGCAGCAGTGAACGCTGAGTGTCCATCGGCGTGCTGTCGCCGAAGTTGTGCCATAGCCCGAGGGACAAGGCCGGCAAAACCAGGCCGCTACGGCCGACGCGGCGGTACGGAATGGATTCATAGCGGTTTTCGGCAGCGATATAAGTCATTAATCCCTCTCGTGTTCAAAGAATGGGTTGGCTGGGCGTTTCAAACCCAGATTCTCACGCAGGGTTTTGCCCTCATACTCGGTGCGAAACAACCCACGCCGCTGTAATTCGGGCACCACGTGGTGAGCAAAGTCCACTAGACCACCCGGCAGGTGCGGCACTAACACATTGAAACCGTCGGCAGCGCCCTGTTCGAACCAAATCTGCAGCTGGTCAGCAATTTGCGTAGCGGTTCCTATCAGGCTGTAGTGCCCACGGCCTCCAGCGATACGGCGACCAAGTTGCCCCAGTGTGAGGTTCTCTCTGTCAGCCAGTTCAGTCAGCAACTGCTGGCGACTCCGCTGGCCGCTGTCGGTCAGCGGCAACTTGGGCAATGGCCCATTCAACGGATAACCTGACAGGTCGAAGTTACCTAGCATGCGCCCCAACAGGGCAACGCCCACCTCAGGCTCGACCAGCGCCTGAAACGACTCGAATTTCTCCCGTGCCAACGCCTCGGTTTCGCCGACCACCACGAACACCCCCGGCATAATTTTTAGCGAATCTGCACTGCGTCCGAATTTGCCCAGTCGGCCTTTGAGGTCGGCATAGAACGCTTGGGCACTGGCCAGCGAGGGTTGTGCGGTGAACACCACTTCGGCCGTTTGCGCTGCCAGCTCGCGGCCCGCTTCGGAGGAACCCGCCTGGACAATCACCGGCCGCCCTTGCGGCGAGCGCGCCACATTCAGCGGTCCTTTGACCCTGAAGTGCTCGCCTTGATGATTGAGTACATGAAGCTTGGCCGGGTCATAGTATTCGCCGCTGGCCTTGTCGCGACTGAAAGCGTCATCCGCCCAGCTGTCCCACAAACCGGTCACGACCTCATAAAACTCCCGGGCACGGCTATAACGCTCGGCGTGACCAATATGTTCGTCCCGACCGAAGTTCTGCGCTTCGGCGGCGGCATCGGAAGTCACCAGATTCCAGCCAGCGCGGCCATAAGACAGATGATCGAGCGAAGCGAACTTGCGCGCCACATGGTAAGGCTCGTTGTAGCTGGTGGTGACTGTACTGATCAGGCCAATGCGCTCGGTCACTGCGCTCAGTGCCGAGAGTAGGGTCATGGGCTCGAAGTGATCGGAGCGGGCCATGCGGCTAGCAATGTCGCCGGTGGCCGCTGCCACGCTGTCGGCGATAAACAGGGTGTCGAATTTTGCTGCTTCGGCGACCTGGGCCAGGTGCTTGTAGTGGGAGAAGTCCAACCCGGCATTGGCGGGCACTTCAGGATGGCGCCAGGCTGCGACGTGGTGACCTGTCGCCATGAGAAACGCACCCAGTTTCAGTTGTCTTGGAGCATGGCTCATGCTTAGAAATCCTTGCGCAGTTGAATGCCGAAGTAACGCTCATCATCCCGTGGCACTGCCCGGTAGATATAACCGGCGCCGCTTGCCAGCAGCGGAGAATAGGACTTATCGGCGAGGTTCTTGCCCAGCAGTGCGACACGCCATCCATTGGTGTAGTCGGCCAATGCCACGCTGGCGTTCCAGATGCCATAGGCGCCTTGTTTGGTTTCGGGGTTCTGACTGATGTCGTACTGCACTTCGCTTTGCCAGTTGTAGTCGGTGCCCAGTTCGACATCCAGTCCGTTAGCCAGTGGGATGGTGTAGTCGGCGCGTACGTAACTTTTCCAGTCAGGACTGAAGGGCAGGGGTTTGCCATTCACATTGCATGACGCCGCAGCACCCGCCGGGCAGGAAAACTGGTCGATGCGTGCTCTGGTATAAGCCAGCGCCCCGGAGAGTTTCAGGTTCTGCGTCGCCTGCAATGCATAGTCAGCTTCGACGCCTTCGGTGCTGACGCTGCCGGCGTTGATCAGCCGCGTCACGACCTGCCCGGCAACGGTGTCATAGAAGTTCGCCTGGTAGTTGTCGTAGTCGCTATGGAACACCGCCACGTTGGTGGTCAGGCGATTATTCCAACTGGTCGCCTTGACCCCCAGCTCCCACGTGTTGGAGGTCTCGGGCTTGAGTGCATCGGTGTCGCGCGGCTGCATGTTGAAGAATACGTTATAGGCCGGACCCTTATAGCCACGGGAGTAGGTCAGGTAGGTCATGATGCTGTCGGTCAGGTCGTATTGCACGCCCAGCCGTCCCGACCAGCCGTCTTCATCCACCGAGCCGGTGCTGCTGGTGCTTGGCTGGATACCGCTGACGGTAGTGGCCGATGTGGATACCCGACGGTGATCGTATTCCAGTTCATCATGGGTCCAGCGCAGGCCAGCGATGCCGCGAAAGGTAGAGGTAAAGTTGAGCGTGGTCTCGCCAAATGCCGAATAGCTGTCACTGGTGGTGCTGTAGTCGGCTACGCCACGGTTGGTCGAGGCTGGTGTTATCAATGTGCGGCGATAAGTCTCTTCGTCTTTGCCGTGCATGTAGAACAGCCCGCCAACGTATTCTATGAACTGCCCTTTTGGTGAGGCCAGACGCAGCTCTTGAGAGTATTGGTTGTAATTCAGGTCTCCTTTGTCCTCGGTGCCGGGGAAGGTCGCAGTGATCGTGCTCAAGCGGTCGCCGTCCTGCCATTGGGTATTGTCCCAGCCGCGCCAGGCGGTAATGGAGGTCAGTGTGTAATCGCCGAGGTTCCAGTCGAGCTGAGCGGACAAGCCTTTGTTGGTGTCGTCGACATGGCTACGGTAGTCGCTTTCGATGTTGCGGTTGTCGTTATTGGCGTGTACAGGCGCCAGTGCGGCGGCGAAAGAAGGGGTAAGGGCCTTACTGATTACGCCATTAGGAGTGTCGTCATGGGACTGTATGTAGTCGGCAGCAACCGTCAGCTTGATATCGTCACTGGGGGTAAACTCCAGCTTTCCACGAACACCCTTGCGGTTGTAACCGTTAACCTCTTGACCGTTGGCCTTGTTATGCACGTTGCCGTCATAGCTACCGAACAGGGTGGTCAGAGAGCCTTTGAGGGTCTCGGGGATCAGGCTCCCGCCGATACCGAAGCGGGTGCGGCTTTCGTTGCCGCTGAACCAAGACTGATCAATGTAACCATGGGTCTCGGCGGTTGGTGCTTTGGTGATGATGTTCAGTACGCCAGCAGACGCGTTCTTTCCGAATAGCGTGCCTTGTGGGCCACGCAGTACCTCAATGCGGTCCAGGTCAAGCAGATCCAGAGTGGCCTGCCCCGGGCGGCCATAAACAACCCCGTCGATAACCGTAGCCACGGTGGGTTCGACACCGGGCGAAGTGGAGATAGTGCCAACCCCACGGATAAATAATGAAGTGTCCTTGTTCGAGGCACCCGTACGGAAGTTTAAAGACGGTACTTGCTGGACGATGCTGGCCACGCTGTTGCGGTTGTCACGCTCTAATTGCTCACCGTCGATCACCGATATCGCCACCGGT
The DNA here is from genome assembly GCF_900095225.1 of Pseudomonas sp. UMAB-08. GTDB lineage: Bacteria > Pseudomonadota > Gammaproteobacteria > Pseudomonadales > Pseudomonadaceae > Aquipseudomonas. Next base: position 323,011 of record NZ_LT607418.1, on the reverse strand, counting down.
ACCTTCTGCAGCGATTCCTCGCGGCGGGTGGCAGTGACAGTTACCGCTTGTAGGGTCGCAGTATCCGTCGCTTCATCTGCCGCGAATACCTGGATGGCGGGTAGCGTGCTCAATGCCAAAGTGGCGGCAATGGCTTGGGCCAGTCGCGAAGGTCTTACGGGTTCCCCAAAAGTGTGGTGCATATTGATATTCGCTCGATAAAAATGCTTTGGTCACCGTGGTTCTGCGACCACTGCGCCTGATGATTTGAAACGGGGTGACTTGTAGGGGCATTCGCTCGAGCGAGTAGCAGACAAAGCACTTCGTTAGCGCTAACATCGCCAGTATCTTCAAGAGATATATAGATCGTCAAATACTGAAAAATTACTTTTATATTCTTTTTTGGTTGGATAAGGACGAACGCTTTGAGCGATCACAAAAATCCGCCGCGCAAACGCCGTGGCGCCGGGCGCATCACCCTCAGTACTGTGGCTGAACGGGCGGGCGTCTCATCAATGACGGTTTCGCGCTATTTCAACCAGCCGGAACAAGTATCCCTGGAGCACCGCGAGCGGATTGCTCTGGCCGTAAACGAATTAGGCTATGTGCCCAATCTGGTCGCCGGCGGACTTGCCTCGACGCGTGGGCGGATCATTGGCATGGTCATTCCGAATATCTCCGGGCCTATCTTCGCCAACACCATTCAAGGTTTCAGCGATACGCTCAGCCGTCATGGTTATCAGTTGCTGTTGGCCTCAAGTTATTTTTCTGCCGAGCAGGAAGAGAATGCGGTCCGGGCGTTCCTCGGTTGGTCGCCAGCAGCGTTGGTGGTGACCAGTCACTTCCACAGCCAGGCCACGGAAAAAATGCTCGCCGAAGCCGACATCCCGGTGGTTGAGACCTGGGATTATCAACCCGAGCGTGGGCCTATCCAGATCGGCTTTTCGCACTATCAAGTTGGCGTCATGGCCGCTCGCTACCTTCACGGTAAAGGTTATCGGCGCATCGCTTTCGTGGAGAACAGTGCAGCTGGAGATCTCAGTGCCCTGGAGCGACGGGATGGCTATGCGACGACCATGTCCTCATTGGGGCTGGTCCCTATCGTGTTTGCTCCCAGCCCTGACTGCGCACCTTTTGAGGCGGGCAAGCAAGCGATGGAGGTGTTGATGGCGGCTCAAAATAGGCCCGATGCGCTTATATTCGCTAACGATAACATCGCGGCTGGAGGGCTGTTAGCGGGGCAGCGTGCCGGCTTGCGGATACCCGAGGACTGCGCGGTGTTGGGTTTTGGCGACTATCCATTTGCCGAGATGTTGTTGCCCAGTCTGAGCACGATCAAGCCGCCGGCACTGGAAATAGGTGTGCTAGCGGCGACACGGGTGTTGCAGAGCCTTGGGGTAGTGGGGCTAGAGGGAGAGCTGCAGCGTTTGAATCTCCTGGAGTGTCGATTGATCGAGCGCGAAAGTGCCTGAGTGCTTTGGCTGAATACACGCAGACGAAAAAATCTGCGTCAGGCATTTATTATTCGGCTGGGGCTAAGCTTTGGGCCGAAATCCGATCCTGACGATGGTCGGCTGAGTGTCGTACTACGCGGTCGTTCGAGCAGTGAGTTTTTAGGGATGAGCCGTTCGTGCTTGGCTCTAACCTTATACCTAAACGATATTTGTTATCTCTGCAGTTAGCTCTTTATGATCACGTCATTACTCGTTATGACAAGTTATCTTAATGAACGACACAGCCAAGGTTTTACTGCCGCTGTCCAGCGTACCGTTGCACACCCAACTGCGTGATTTATTGCGCAGCAGGATCCTTGATGGCGAATACGCCCAAGACAGCCAGATGCCCTCGGAAAGCGAGTTGTGCAGTCTGTTCAAGGTCAGTCGCATCACCGTGCGCCAGGCCTTGGGCGATTTGCAGAAAGAAGGGCTGATCTTCAAGATCCACGGTAAAGGCACCTTTGTCGCCAAACCCAAGACCTTCCAGAACGTCAGTACCTTACAGGGGCTCGCCGAGTCGATGACCGGCCGTGGCTACGAGGTGATCAATCGCCTGCGCAGTTTCAAATTCATCCCCGCCGACAAGCTGGTCGCCGAGCGTCTGCGACTGCTAGAAGGCGAGACCGTGGCGCAGATCAAGCGTGTACGACTGATCAACCGTGAACCGATTTCCCTGGAAGTGACCTACCTGCCGCAAGCCCTTGGCGAGCGGCTGGAGAGTGCCGATCTGGTGACCCGGGACATTTTTCTGATTCTGGAAAACGACTGCGGGCTGTCGCTGGGCCATGCCGATCTGGCCATTGATGCCGTTTTGGCTGACAGCGATCTGACCCAGGCGCTGAACGTCGAAGCTGGCTCGCCGATCATGCGCATTGAGCGTCTGACCCATTCTGCCGATGGCCAGCCCCTGGACTTCGAGCATCTTTATTATCGTGGCGATGCGTTCCAGTACCGTCTGCGTATCGACCGTAACCGAGGCCCTCAGGCATGACTCGAGCCGTACTTGAACAGGAATACGACATCGTCGTGATCGGCGGCGGTACTGCCGGGCCCATGGCGGCAATCAAGGCCAAGGAACGCAATCGCAACCTGCGCGTGCTCTTGATCGACAAGGCCAACGTCAAACGCAGCGGCGCCATCAGCATGGGCATGGACGGCCTCAATAACGCAATTATTCCCGGCCATTCGACGCCGGAGCAGTACACCAAGGAAATCACCATCGCCAATGACGGCATCGTCAATCAAGCGGCGGTATATGCCTACGCCACCCACAGTTTCGAAACCATTGAGCAACTGGACCGCTGGGGCGTGAAGTTCGAAAAGGACGAGACCGGCGACTACGCGGTGAAAAAGGTTCACCACATGGGTGCCTATGTGCTGCCTATGCCGGAAGGGCATGACATCAAAAAAGTCCTGTACCGCCAGTTGAAGCGGGCACGGGTGAGCATCACTAATCGCTTGGTCTGTACCCGTTTATTGACCGATGCCGACGGCGCGGTGAACGGGGTGATGGGTTTTGACTGCCGCACGGCGGACTTTCATGTGATCAAGGCCAAGGCGGTGATCCTCTGCTGCGGCGCGGCCGGGCGATTAGGGTTGCCGTCTTCGGGTTACCTGATGGGTACTTATGAAAACCCGACCAATGCTGGCGACGGTTACGCCATGGCCTATCACGCGGGTGCCGAACTGGCGAACCTGGAGTGTTTCCAGATCAACCCGCTGATCAAGGACTACAACGGCCCGGCCTGTGCCTACGTCACCGGTCCCTTGGGCGGCTACACCGCTAACAACAAGGGCGAGCGCTTCATCGAGTGTGACTACTGGAGCGGGCAGATGATGTGGGAGTTCCACCAGGAACTCGAAAGCGGCAACGGTCCGGTGTTCCTCAAACTCGATCACCTGGCCGAAGAAACCATCCAGAACATCGAGCAGATCCTGCACAGCAACGAACGCCCGAGTCGGGGTCAGTTTCATGCCAATCGTGGTACTGATTACCGCAGCGACATGGTCGAAATGCATATCTCCGAGATCGGCTTTTGCAGCGGGCATTCGGCCTCGGGCGTGTGGGTCAACGAGCGGGCCGAGACGTCGGTCAAAGGCCTGTATTCGGCCGGGGATATGGCGGCGGTTCCGCATAACTACATGCTCGGCGCGTTCACTTATGGCTGGTTCGCTGGCAGCAACGCCGCAGACTTTGTGGCTGATCGTGATTTTACGACACTGGATACGCAGCAGATCGAGCGCGAACAGGCGCGGGTTTACGCACCACTTGATCGCGAACACGGCCTGCCTCCGGCTCAAGTCGAATACAAGCTGCGGCGCTTCGTCAACGACTACCTGCAACCGCCGAAAGTGACGAAAAAAATGCAGATCGGTTTGCAACGCTTCAGTGATATCGAGCACGACCTTGATCAGATGAAGGTCAGCAATGCCCACGAACTGATGCGCGCCATGGAAGTGAGCATGATCCGCGACTGCGCAGAAATGGCTGCACGTGCTTCGTTGTACCGCGCCGAGAGCCGTTGGGGGTTGTACCACTATCGAGTCGATCACCCGCACCGCAATGACGCCGACTGGTTTTGCCATTGTCACCTAAAAAAGGGCGAGGACGGCAACATGATCAGCTTCAAAAAAGCTGTCGAACCCTATGTGATTCCTCTCGACGCCAACGAAATGCAGGCTTATGACCGGCTGCGAGTCGGTGCCAATGCAGCTTGACTGGCGCGAAATAACCCGTTACCCAAGAGAGCTGAAGGCTCCGAGGACACCGTGAAATGGCCTACCAGCCCCAGGAAATCTTCTTTCGCTCCAACGCCCCCGTCACCGTCGACGAGGACAAATGTATCGCCCATAAAGGCTGCACCGTTTGCGTCGATGTTTGCCCGATGGACCTGTTGGCGATCAATCCAGCCACGCAAAAAGCTTACATGGCGTTCGACGAGTGCTGGTACTGCATGCCGTGCGAAAAAGACTGCCCGACCGGCGCGGTGAAAGTGGAAATCCCTTACTTGCTGCGTTGAACCCATCGCTGGTCTGCTGACCGAGCAAAGCCATCCGGCAACTACCGGACGCCTGAGAGCACTACCCCTCGTTTCCCACCGCGCCTGATCGTGGCGGAGACGACTCTTATAAATTACGAGGGGATAAACCCATGTTATTGCGTGCAGCCCTGGCCGGCTTTGTCCTGGCCTCATTGACCTTGCCTGTCCAGGCAGAAACCATCCGCATCGCCATCGGTACCCAAGACGCCACCATTAACTGCGCCGCTGGCGGTTTGTTGATTCGTGAGCTGGGCCTGTTGGATAAATACTTGCCCCACGATGGTAAATACAAGGACGCGACGTACGACGTCGAATGGAAGAACTTCACCAGCGGTGCGCCGCTGACCAATGAAATGGTCGCCGGCAAGCTGGACTTCGGTGCCATGGCTGACTTCCCCGGCGCCTTCAACGGTGTGGCGTTCGAAACCGCAGGCAAACACAGCCTGTTCATCAGCGTATTGTCCGGCAGTATCAAAGGCAGCGGCAACGGTATCGTGGTGCCCAGCAGCTCTACTGTGCAGTCGTTGTCCGAGCTCAAGGGCAAGAGTATCTCTGTCCCGTTCGCTTCGACCGCCCATGGCATGTTGTTGCGCGCCGTCGCCGTCGAAGGTTGGGACCCGCTCAAGGATGTGAATATCATCGCCCAAGCTCCTGAAATCGCGGGCTCGGCCTTGCAGGCGAACAAAATCGATGCCCACGCCGACTTCGTGCCCTATGCCGAGTTGTTCCCCAATCGTGGTTTCGCTCGCAAGATTTACGACGGTTCCCAGTCCAACAGCCCGACCTTCCATGGCGCGCTGGTTGACGAAACCTACGCCAGGCAATACACGGAAGTGGTGGTCGCCTATCTGCGTGCGGGGATCGAAGCCAATCAATTGCTGGCCGCCGAACCGGAAAAATACAGCGAGCTGATTGAGAAAGTCACGGGTATCGAAGCCGAGGTCAATTATCTGTTCCACGGTCCGTTGGGCGTGCAGACCCGCGAGATGACCTGGAAGCCCGAATACCGTCAGGCCGTAGGCACCGCCATTGATACCCTCAAGCTGCTGAAGAAGGCCGACAGGGGGCTGGATCTGAACAGTTTCATCGACGATCAGTACATCCGCGCTGCGTTTAAAGCCTCGGGACTGGATTACACCGAGCAATTAGCCAACTACGTCCAGTTGCCGCTCAACGCCAATGATGCAATCAGCGGTAAACCCATCACCGACTTCACTCGGGTGGCTGAAATATGGGTCAAGGGTGAGCCGAAAGTGCGCCATTACGCTTCGGCGGAATCGGCCTTCAGTGCGCTGGACAGCTTAAAGAAAGAAGGCAAAAGCATCCGCGCGATCTATGCCCAGGCCAGTGACAGCGGGATCAAGCTGCTGGCCGATCAGGCCTGGTTCGCCACTGATGCCAAGGGGCGGCTCAGCGCTTTTCTGCTCAAGGGACAGGCGCAGCAGTACGCCAAGGCCAAGGGCGGCAAGGTGCTCGATTTCACCGATGCCAGTGCCAAGTCCATCGCCAGTCGTTGAGGCCCATTCGCCAATAAATCCGCTCCTGCAGAAAGCATGCAATCTCTGCGCGAGCGAATTCATTCGCGAAGGCTGCAGCACAGAATTTCCCGGAAAATATTTATGTCCGCATCATTTATTCACTGGATCCCGCGTACGGCATCTTTACTGATGTGCCTGTTGTTCTGGCAACTCGCCGCCGGCCATCACTGGAATTTGGGCGTGGTGACCTTCGCCAATGTGCCTACCCCTCTGGCAGTGGCGCAGGCGGCAGCGAGTCTGATGGACTCGGGCAAACTCGGCCAGCATTTGAGCGCCAGCCTGAGCCGGGTGTTTGCCGGCTATGTAGTAGCCGCTGTGATCGGCATCGGGCTGGGTGTGGCCATCGGCCGTTCAAAATGGGCCGAAGATGTCTTGCTGCCGCCATTGGAAGTTTTGCGCCCGATCCCGGCCGTAGCCTGGATTCCTCTGGCGATTTTGATGTTCCCGTCATCGGAGCTGTCGATGATTTTCATCACCTTCACCGGTGCGCTGTTTCCGATCCTGCTCAACACCGTGCACGGTGTCGAAGGTGTCGATCCACGCCTCATAGCCTCGGCAAAAAGCCTCGGGGCAGGGCGTCTGTCGATTCTGTCGGAGGTGATTTTGCCGGGCTCGGCACCGAGCATCATCACCGGCCTGGCGATTGGTATGGGCACTTCATGGTTCTGTCTGGTGACGGCGGAAATGATCTCCGGCCAGTTTGGCATTGGTTATTACACCTGGGAGTCGTACACCATCCAGAACTACGCCGACATCGTCGTCGGCATGTTGCTGATTGGCGTGCTCGGCATGGGCAGCAGTCTACTGATCAAACGGTTGGGTGGGCTGTTTACCCCTTGGTATCGACCGCGAGGCAAAGCCTGATGAACATTGCACAAATCCCTGCAGGGCGCATCGACATCCATGACCTGTCCATCACCCTTGGCGAACAGAAAGACGCGTTCGAGGCGGTGCAGGCGCTGGAGTGCCAGATAGAGCCCGGTGAATTCGTTTGTATCCTCGGGCCGTCAGGCTGCGGCAAATCGACCTTGCTTGGCGCCCTGGCCGGCCATCTGCAACCGCGCCAGGGTCGGCTGGAGGTCGATGGCGTGCCGGTGCAAGGCCCGTCGCCGCAATGCGGCATGGTGTTCCAGCAACACACGTTGTTCCCATGGCGCTCGGTTCGCGACAACGTTGCCTTCGGCTTGAAGATGAGCGGTGTTGGCAAGTCCGAACGGCAAGCCGCCGCCGATGAAATGCTCTCGCTGGTGGGCCTGAATGGCTTCGCTGATCGCTGGCCGAATCAGCTCTCCGGGGGCATGCAGCAACGGGTGGAAATCGCTCGTGTGTTGATCAACCGACCACGCCTGTTGTTGATGGACGAGCCGTTCGGTGCCCTCGATGCCTTGACCCGTTTGAAAATGCAGGAGTTGTTGTTGGATATCTGGACCCGCATCCGCACCACGGTGGTGTTTGTCACCCACGACATCGACGAAGCCTTGTTTTTGGCCGATCGCCTGCTGGTGATGAGTTCGCGCCCCGGTCGTATCATCGAAGACTTGCGCCTTGATTTTCCTCGCCCACGTTTGACTGAGCTGGTCACCAGCCCTGAATTTTCACGTTTGAAGCGTCATTGCCTCGAATTGCTGCGTCATGAAGACGGTAGGCAATTACCTCGCCTGAATCCCCTCGGGCTTCCCATTGAAAATAATCGACCGCGATTCGCCATATGACTGATATGACCGACACCCTGAATGACATCGACAATCCCGACATTCTTGCCCTGCGTCCACGCCTTGAAGATGAAGACCCTGGCGTGCGGCGCATTGCCTTGATCGAACTCGCTGACCTTGAGGAGCCCGACGGGTTGCTTTGGTTGGTCGACCGGTTGCGCGCGGACCCTTCGATTGAGGTGCGTACGGAGGCGGCGCGCCTGCTTGAAGCCTGGGAAGAGGTCAAGGTCGTCCAGGTGCTGTGCGAGGCATTGACCGATCCCGCCCACGCCGTTAAAGACGCTGCGGCCCAAAGCTTGAGCGTGCTCAAGACACAAGAAGCAGGTGAGGTGATTCTGCCGTGGGCTGCGCACGCAAACGCCACTGTGCGCATCGCAGCGTTCCGGGCATTGCGTGAATTACGCTTGCCCGCCGCGGCGCCAGCGGCGGTGATCGCACTTAACGATGAGGATGCCAGTGTTCGCCGTGAGGCCGTCGGCGTGCTCGGCTGGCTGAAGCAAACCGAGGCTCTGGATGCCTTGGCCAGACTCGCCAGCGAAGACCCGGATACCGATGTGCGCCGCGCAGCCACTGGGGCTTTGGGGTTGGCCATTGATGCGCGGGTTTTACCTGCCTTGCGCCTGGCTTTGCAGGATGCAGCCTGGCAGGTTCGCGAAGAAGCCGCGACCACTTTAGGTAAAGTCGGCCACGACGATGCCGGCCCGGCGCTGATCGCGGCCCTGGGGGACGATTACTGGCAGGTGCGATTGCGTGCAACCCGCAGCCTCGGCCGCTTGCGTTATGTGCAGGCACTGCCGGGCCTGATCGAGACCCTTGGTCACAGCATCAGTAATCTGCGCAAGGAAGCCGCTTTGGCACTGGGTGAACTTGGCGACAAAGCGGCATTGGCTGCCTTGCAAACTGCGCAGAACGATGGCGACCCGGAGGTGCGCAAAGCCGTGCGAATTGCACTGAGCCAACTGCAATGAGTCAGGCACCGCAGGCCATCGGTAATTCGCGGGGCAAACAGCAGTTGCGGCTGGACTGGGCCGACGGCAGCGTGCAGTTGATCGGTCACGCTCAGTTACGCCGTCAGTGCCCCTGCTCGCAATGCCGCGCGTTTCGACTGCAGGGGTTGAAGCCGGTAGTGTCGCCCGGCATTCGGCTGTTGGAAGTGAATCCCCAGGGGTATGGCCTGCAGTTGGTGTTCAGTGACGGCCACGAGCGGGGAATCTACCCGTGGGCCTATCTGGCAGGCCTCGGCGAGGCGTAAATTCAGTTGAAGGCTTTGCTGAATGAGTTGTCGATCACGGCCTTGGTATCAAAGGCTTTTTGCAGCGCGCCGGTCGTCAGCAGGAAGTCCGCCGTGCCTTGGTAGTCATCCGCAGCGCTCGCATCCACCGGGCCCACGGTCATGTCGGCCTGACCAATCCAGTGCCGCGAAACCGCCTGATCCAGACCGGATTTTGCAGCCCAGGTGTCGGCATAAGCATCCTTGTGCGTTTGAACCCAGGCCCGCGCTTTTTGCAAGCGTCCGAGGAAATCGGCGATAGCGGCGCGCTTGGATTCGATAGAGTTGGCGTTGGCCGCGATGCTGGACAGTCCGGGCATCAGGCCGCGAGCGGTCAGGATCGTGCGAGCGCCGGAGAATACTTGCTGCTGGGAGATATAGGGTTCCCACACCGGAAAGGCGTCGATGCTGCCTTGTGGCAATGCGGCGGCGGCATCGATGGGCATCAACTTGACGAACTCCACATAGTCCTTGGGCAGACCCGCTTTCTCCAAGGCACGCAAGGTCAGTTGCTGGCTCCAGGCGCCCGGCCAATAGGCGACTTTCTTGCCTTTCAGGTCCTGAATGGTCTTGGCCGGGGAATCCTTGGGTACCAATAACGCAATGGTGTCGGGGTTCTGTCGGGATACGCCGATCAACTTGACCGACGCGCCTTTGGCGGCGAGGAAGATAAACCCGGAATCGCCGAGAAAACCTAGGTCCAGTGCCCCGGCTTCCAAGCCTTCAGCGACCGGAGCGGCGGATTGAAAGTGCTTCCAGTCGACTTTGTAAGGTGCGCCTTCCAGCACGCCTGACGCCTCCACTGAGGCCTGAACGTTGTAGTAGTTCTGGTCGCCAATCACCAACGTGATTGGCTCTGCGGCCTGGCTCAAAGGGGTTGCGAGGGCAAGGGTTGCCAGGCCGTGGCGGATAAAACGAAATAAATTCATTACAGTCTCTCAAGGTCTGTCCGGTCTGGCTTCAATGCCGTCGGCAACAGGTTTGAGAAGATCAAGTGCACGGTGCATGCCAGCTGAAAACGGACGAGAAAGGCTGATTTAGAGGCTGTTCTTCGGGCGGGGATGTATCCTGTGGCGCACAGTGTTGACTCAGTGTTCGACTGGCAACACTTACCGTCCTTCTTGCTGCTTGCGATAGGCCCCCGGTTGCACACCGACTGCCTTGGTGAACGCCCGAGTGAAGGCGGCAATCGATTGATAACCCACCGCCGCGCAGACGTGTTCCACGGTCTTGTTAGTTTTGAACAATTGACAGGCGTGACGAATGCGCAAGGCCAGCAGCACCTGTCCGGGCGATTGCCCGGACAGTTCATTGAAGCGTTTGAAGAACGCCGAACGCGACAGGCCGATGCTGGCGGCCATGTTTTCCAGGGGCCATGGCTGTTCCGGGTGTTCGATCAGTTGTCCCAGCAGCGGGGCAAAGGTCGGGTGACGTGCCAGTGCCACGAGTCCGCCAAGGTTGGGGTTGCTCGTGACCTGTTGGCGCATTACATACAGAAATAGCAAATGGCTCAGGCGTTCCAGCAGCACCGAGGAAGGGGCCGGTTTCCGGTTGCACTCCTCCAGGATCAGCTCGAACAGGCTGCGTGCAGCGCTTGAGGATGGATCACCCGCCTTCAGAATGATCCAGTCGGGCAGCGCTTCGATGATCAACGACGACAGCCCGGACTGAAAATGAAAGAAACCACACACCAGTCCAACGCCATCACCCGCGTCTCTATCCAGCGCTTGCATCGTCCTCTGCGGCTGACGTTGGGCGTCCTCAACGGATTCAGCGCTGGACAGGCGGTAACCCACATCACGCAGCAAAAAAACGGCATCGCCACTGTTCAGTTGTTGTGCCTGAGCCTGGCCGTCGATGTGCAGCCAGCAATGCCCCTGTACCACCAGATGAAAGCTGGCACGCGCCAGTCCTTGGGTACTGGCATGCCAGCCACCGCAATAGCGACCCACGTGGAAGAGGCTGGCGTCAAGTTCAAGGCTTTCTAATAACCAATCAATAAGGGGGCTGGACGAAATCATCTAATGGAAAGACTCAGAAGCAAGTAATAGCGACTTTAGAATATGGAATGAAATTCTTATAACCAACAGAATTGGAGGCATCCCCACACCGGGCCCAACATCAGGAGTCACTTCATGTCTCGCGTTACCTTGCACACGTTGGAAAGCGCATCCGAAGCAGCTCGCCCATTCCTCGAAACCGCGCTGAAGAACTCCGGTTTCATTCCCAACCTGCTGGGAGTGTTGGCGAATGCCCCAGCCGCGCTGGAAACCTATGTGACTGTATCGGGAATCAACGCCAAGGCTGAGCTAAGTCTGGCCGAAAGGGAAGTGGTGCAATTGGTTGCTGCCACCACACATGGTTGCGATTTTTGCATCGCAGGGCATACCGCCGTCGCAACAAATAAGGCGAAATTGCCGGATGAGGTGGTCACCGCACTGCGTGCGCGTACACAACTGCCTCAAGAAAAGCTCGAAGCGTTGGCAGCGTTTACTCGGGAAGTGATCGCCACGCGTGGCGATGTCAGCGACGAAGGCTTCAGCGCCTTTCAAGCCGCCGGCTACGCCGAGGGCCATGCGCTGGAGGTGATTCTGGGCGTCAGCCTGGCGACCCTGTGTAACTTCGCCAATGTCTTTGCGCGTACACCGCTCAATCCCGAACTGGCGAAATATCGCTGGGATAAGACTGCGGTTTGAGCTGTGCAGGCTGTGGGGCGAATTTATTCGCGAATGGCTTGACGCGGTGTGCCAGATACACCGCCTAAAGGAGAAACATATGCTCGACCCTGAATTGAAGCAATGGCTGGACGCACAGGCAAACGCCCTGGACCTGGGCACATGCGATGCGGAGCTGGTTCTGCCGCAATTGGCCGGTGCTGATGTGCTGCGGGTCGGCATCAGCGAGGAACTGGGCGGTGGCGGTGGCAATCTTGCTGATGCCGTGGAAATTGTGTCCCAGGTGGCCAGTCATTCATTGGCCGCAGCGTTCGTTTTTTGGGGGCAGCGAGCATTTATCGAGTATCTGCTGCACAGCCCGAACGTAGCGTTGCGTGAACATCTGTTGCCGGATTTGTTAAGTGGCCGGTTGGCCGGAGCGACGGGGCTGTCCAACGCAATGAAGTTTTTGTCCGGCATCGAAGCCTTACAGATCCGAGCCCGGTCGCAGGATCAGGGTTGGACACTCAACGGCCGTCTGCCTTGGGTGACCAACCTGCGTAAAAGCGGCTATGTGGTGGCCGCTGCCATCGAGCAAGAAGAAGGTGGCGCCCCCTTCATTCTGGCCATTTCGGATGCAGTGGCTGGCTTGCAGCGCTCCGACGATTTGGACCTGATGGGCTTGCAATCGAGCAACACCGCCGCGCTGAGTCTGGAGAACGTGGCGTTAAGTCGTGACTGGCTGCTGCATGATGACGCTCGCACGTTTCTGCCAACGGTACGCCCGGCATTTCTCGGTCTGCAATGCGGGTTGGCGATTGGTCTGGCCCGGCGTTCGCTCGCAGAGGTGAACACCCACCTGGAGGACTCCCGCTCGGTACTGCGCGGTGAGTTAGTCGAACAACGCCAGCAGCTCGAAGCGGCCGTCGACCAGTTGAAGCAAGGCCTGTTGGACCAGCGCTTCCTCACTCAGCCCGCCGCGTTGTTCCGCCTGCGAATCGCCCTCGCCGAGTCCGCTGCCAGTGCCGTACAGCTGGAATTGCAAGCCAGCGGTGGCAAAGCGTTCCTGTCTGCCCACGGCAGCGCGTTTGCCCGACGCTGGCGCGAGTCGGCTTTTGTGCCGATCATCACGCCGAGTCTGGTGCAATTGCGCGGCGAGCTGCAACGTCAGGCTCAAGCCTCGGTCACCGCAGCATGAGCGTGCTCTTGCTCGAAGCGCGCAAGATTAGCCTGGGGTATCCCCGTGATCACGGCTGGCAATCGGTACTGGAAGACTTCGACTTGCAATTGGTACCTGGGGAGGTGGTCTCGATTCTTGGCCCCAGCGGGGTCGGCAAGTCCAGTCTGTTGCGGGTGTTGGCCGGTTTGCAAACGGCTCACAGCGGCTCGGTCAGCCTGCTCGGCGAACCGTTGAAGGGCCCCCATCCGCGAGTGGCGGTCGCCTTTCAGGACCCCAGCCTGCTGCCATGGCTGAGCCTGGAAAAGAACGTAGTATTCGGCCTGGACTTCGTTAGTCAGCCATCGCTGAGTAGCGTGGAGCGCAAGGCCCGGATTGATCAGGCGATTGCCGAGGTAGGCTTGCAACATGCACGGGAACATTACCCCGCGCAGTTGTCCGGCGGCATGGCCCAGCGCACGGCATTGGCCCGTTGCCTGGCGCGGCAGCCGCAAGTGTTGCTGCTGGATGAACCCTTCGGCGCCCTGGATGAAGTGACCCGTGCCGACATGCAACACCTGCTGCTCAAGGTCATCGCTGAACACAATACCGCTGCGGTATTGATCACCCATGACATCGACGAAGCCCTGCTGCTTTCCGAGCGTATTCTGCTACTGGGTAACAGCCCGGCGCGGACCCTCGGTGAATGGCGCATCGACCTGCCTCAGCCACGCGTCGAGTTGGTCGAAGAACTGGGCGCATTGCGCATCGACATCCTCAAAACCCTTCGGCGGGCGAGCCGCGACTCCAACACTTTTTCCGAATCGCTGCCCGACCCGCTGGAGGCTGTACATGTGCCTGGATGACTTCACTCACACACGTCGTGATTTTCTAAAACTCAGCGCGCTGCTGACCGCTGCGGGCGCGTTACCGCTGCTCAATAGCCTGCAAGCGCGCGCCGCCGCCGAACCGGATGCACCGGTAAGAATCGGTTACTTGCCTATCACCGATGCCACTCCCTTATTGGTGGCGCATAACAACGGCTTGTTCGAAGCCGAAGGTATCAAGGCCGAGCGCCCGGTATTGCTGCGCAGTTGGGCGCAAGTGATCGAGGCGTTCATCTCAGGGCAAGTCAACGTGATCCATCTGCTGTCGCCAATGACGGTTTGGGCGCGTTACGGCAGCAAGGTTCCGGCCAAAGTCGTGGCCTGGAACCATGTCGGCGGCTCCGGCCTGACGGTAGCGCCGGGTATTACCGATGTGAAACAGCTCGGCGGCCAATCGGTGGCGATTCCGTTCTGGTACTCCATCCATAACGTGGTGGTGCAGCAGTTGCTTCGCGACCACGGCTTGCAACCGGTGACCAAGTCGGCCAACAGCCCATTGGCCGCCAACGAAGTCAATTTGCTGGTGCTGCCACCTTCGGACATGCCACCGGCGCTGGCCAGCAAACGCATTGCCGGGTACATCGTCGCCGAACCGTTCAACGCGTTGGCTGAAGATCTTAAGGTCGGTCGGGTGCAACGCTTTACCGGTGATATCTGGCGTAACCACGCCTGCTGTGTGGTGTTCATGCACGAGCATGATTTGAACGACCGGCCGGAGTGGTCGCAAAAAGTGGTCAATGCCATCGTCAAAGCCCAGCTTTGGACCCGTGATAACCGTGCCGAAGCCGCCAAATTGCTGTCCCGGGACGGCGAAAACCGCTACACGCCTCACACTCAACAGGTCCTGAGTAGGGTGTTGTCTCCGAGTGTCGGCGATCGGGAAGGCTACGTGACGAGTGGGGCGATTCAGCACCCGACGTGGGACGAGCAGCGCATCGATTTCCAGCCGTATCCATTCCCCAGCTACACCGAAGAACTGGTACGCCGCTTGAAAGACACGTTGATCGAAGGCGACAAAGGTTTCCTCGCCAGCCTTGACCCGCAACACATCGCCCGCGATCTGGTGGATGACCGCTTCGTCAAAAACAGCATCACGGCAGTCGGTGGTCTGAAAGCGTTTGGCCTGTCGGACAGCTTTGAGCGCACCGAGGAGTTCAGCATTTGATTGGCCAGCATAAGCACGCCTCACCCATGCTGCAATGGGCGCTGGGTATCGCGGGGCTGCTGCTCTTGCTGGCGCTGTGGTGGCTGGGCGTTGGCGTGTTTGGCGAGCCGGACGGGTTGTCAGCACGGTTTTCCCCCCAGGCAACATTGACCAGCCTGATCGAGTTACTTGGGCGCGCCGAGCTGTACGAAAATGTACTGGTCAGCCTCAAGCGCATTCTGATTGGCTTATTGTTGGCTCTGCTGGTCGGCGTGCCCTTGGGCTTATTGATTGGCAGTTCACGCAATCTGGAAGCAGCGACCACTCCGGCATTTCAATTGCTGCGGATGATTTCGCCCCTGTCGTGGATGCCGGTGGTGGTGATGCTGATGGGCGTTGGCGATCAGCCTATTTATTTTCTACTGGCCTTCGCCGCCGTGTGGCCGATCCTGCTGAGCACTGTGGCAGGAGTTCGGCAATTGGACCCGCGCTGGCTACAACTGAGCCGCAGCCTCAGCGCCACCCGTTGGGAAACGCTGCGCCAAGTGATTTTTCCGGGGGTGCTTGGCCATATCTTGACCGGGGTCCGCTTGTCCATCGGCATTCTGTGGATTGTCCTGGTGCCGTGCGAAATGCTCGGCGTCAGTGCCGGCCTTGGCTATTACATCCTGGACACGCGCGACCGGCTGGCGTACTCGGAGCTCATGGCGATGGTGGTGTTGATTGGTGTCCTGGGTTTCGCGCTGGATGCGTTTGCTCGTAGCCTACATCGGCATTGGGCGCATGGATGAATGGAGGGAAACTAAAAAACCGCGAATGAATTGGCTATGTCTGCGTTAAGTGATGAGGCATTGGCTATGCGTGGAGAGTGCCCACGTCTGGGGCCGAAGGGATCACTAATCACTGCCTGAACTTACGTCAAAAGCGTCGTACGGCGGGTGCTTTTCATATTCAGAACGTCAATGCCTATCACAGCCGCCTGAAAGCCTGGTTGCACCTATTTTTATTCGTGATAGGCGGATAACGATATGTATATTTGAATATTATTAGTAGAAAAAGCGACCTGTAGTATGATTTTTTTGCCATTGAGAGTGGTCTCCGGGCATCACAAGCCATAGCAAACGCGCCGCGATGCTCGCTAATGTGAGCTCACGTACTGAATGTTTTCAGAAAGAATATGGTTTCTCTATACTCCGCTCTTCATCTAGCTAAAGAGAACTTCATGGATATCCTGCAGATGCGCCTAGCTGCCACCACGGCTGCCACCGTACTGCGTTCGTTGAGCCATCCGGACCGTCTGATGCTGCTTTGCCAGCTCAGTCAGGGAGAGAGCTCTGTCGGGGAGCTGGAACAGCTTTTGGGCATCCAGCAGCCCAACCTTTCGCAGCAACTAGGAGTGCTACGCTCCGAACGTCTGGTAGATACCCGCCGCGATGGGAAGCGTATTTTCTACTCGGTATCGGACCCCAAGATACTGCACCTTCTGAGCACGCTCTATCTGCTCTATTGCCCACACCCCTAAAGCCACAAGCCGCATGAAACTCGCCGCACAGGCAGCTCCGTAACCGCGAGCACTAAGACTACTTTCTCCAATAGAACTAAAGGGAATATAAATATCATTTAATATTATAGTTAGATTATATGTATTGTATTAAATTGACCCTCTCAAGATGGCTAATCGCCTACAAAGACCACGGAGAGTGTCACCCATGAAATTCAAACCACGCCTTCTTGCCACACTGGTGGCGCTAGGTAGTATCACCAGCCCTGGCGCATTCGCTACCAACGGTTATTTCTTGCACGGCAACGGGGTCAAGGCTCAAGGGCAGGCTGGCGTGAGCATTGCTCAGCCGCAGGATGCAATGGCCGCAGCCAACAACCCGGCTGGCACGGCCTGGATCGGCGATCGCCTTGATGTTGGCGCGACCCTCTTCGCACCGGACCGCTCTGCGGAAATAGAAGGCAATGGTGCCGGCGCTAATGGCCACTACAACGGTAATGCGAAGAATGTCTTTTTGCTCCCGGAGATCGGTCTAAGCAAACAGCTGTCAGATCGTCTTGGCGTGGGCCTTGCTATTTATGGTAACGGAGGCATGAACACCGACTACCGGAGTAATCCCTACGCCGCATTTGGCAGCCGCGGCAGCGTGGGTGTGGATTTTACTCAGGTGTTCTTCACGCCTTCTGTGGCCTACAAATTCACTGAGCGGCAATCCTTCGGCATTGGCCTGAACCTCGTCTATCAGCGCTTCGCCGCCAAGGGCCTGAGCGCGTTCGCCAATCCTAAGTTTTCCAGCGACAGCACAAATATGAATGACCGCGGCCATGACAGCGCTACCGGCATAGGCTTGCGCTTGGGCTGGCAAGGTCAATTGACCGATGACCTCACGTTAGGCCTAACCTGGGCCTCAAAGATTAAGGCCAGCAAGTTTGATCGTTACGCAGGATTGTTCGCCAACGGCGGCAGCTTCGATGTGCCGGAGAACTATGGCGCAGGTGTGTCCTATAAACTGACCCCACAGCTGACCCTTGGTGTCGATGTGCAGGAGATCAAGTATGGGCACGTTCGCTCTGTAGGCAACGATTTTGATGCCCCGTCACTGTTCGGCGGAAACAGCTTCGGCTCAACGAATGGCCCTGGATTCGGCTGGCGCGATATCACCATCTACAAGTTCGCAGCCAGCTATGCACTGACACCCGAGCTGACGGTTCGCGGCGGCTATAGCCACGCCGAGCAGCCGATACCGAGCAGTCAGACCTTTCTCAATATTCTTGCCCCCGGAGTCATTCAGGATCATGCCAGCCTCGGCCTGACCTGGAGCGTTCGGTCGAACAACGAACTGAGCGTGGCCTATACCCATGGCTTCGCAAAAACGGTCAACGGCAATAGCTCGATTCCGCAAGCCTTTGGCGGCGGTGAGTCTAACCTGAAGATGAGTCAGGACATTCTCGGTGTAGCTTACGCCTGGAAGTACTGAATCTCGATCGCGCTCGACCTTGCCTTCGATCTGCCTCATCGATCCACCAATAAAATGTATTAAGGGTTAATCATATCCCTCCATGGTCTATGCATCCTTTCTCTTGATCGCTTTGCTATATGCCAGTGTCGGCCAAGTGGGGGCGTCAGGTTATATAGCTGTGATGGCATTGCTGGGGTTTGCGCCTGAAAGCATTAAACCAACGGCGTTAGTTCTGAACACATTGGTTTCTCTGCTTGTTACGTGGCGCTTTATGCATGTAGGCCGCTTGAATTGGAAATTGCTTTGGCCTTTTGCATTTGCGGCGGTGCCCATGGCACTGCTTGGGGGCCACCTGACTCTGCCTATGCTTTGGTTTGACCGGCTGCTAGGTTCACTTCTATTGGTCGCTGGGATACCTTTTTTTCTGAAAAAGCCCAACGAAGCGAGCCTTAAGCCGCCCTTCAACAAACTCAGCCCATTCTGAAAATAGAGAAAGAAAAGCAGCCTGCTGACGTCGCGGTCAAGGCATGGGTAGATGCCAATCGGTCAACGGTCGATAAATGGCTGAGCGACGACACCCCAAAACTCGGAGCTATTCAATGAGTCAGGTTGCCGTACGGTTGCTCGATGGCGGCATGGGCCATGAGTTGAAACGCATCGGTGCGCCTTTCCGCCAGCCGGAGTGGTCAGCGCTGGCCTTGATCGAAGCGCCTGCGTTTGTGCTTCAGGCGCACCGTGCCTTCATCGACGCTGGAGCAAGAATCGCCACTAGCAACAGTTACGCGTTGGTGCCTTTTCATCTTGGCGAAGAGCGCTTTACGGAGCATGGGCTGGCGCTGGCTACGCTGGCAGGGCGCCTGGCGTGCGAGGCTGCCCAACATAGCGTTGAACCGGTCATTGTGGCCGGCTCACTGCCACCTGTATTGGGTTCTTACCGACCGGACTTGTTCGACCATCAGCGTTCTGTTGCTGTTCATCAGCAACTGATTGAAGGTCTGAGGTCGCATGTGGATGTATGGCTGGCTGAAACCCAAAGCTCCATTGCTGAAGTCAGGGCGGTACGCGAAGCAATAGGTAATGATGACCTACTGCTGTGGTTGTCCTTCACGCTGCTTGATGACCACGACTCGCAAGCACGGTCACGTTTACGCTCGGGGGAAACGGTCGAAGAAGCGGTGCGCGTGGCCGTTGAGTTGGGCGCGACCGCAGTGCTGTTCAATTGCAGTCAGACTGAAGTCATGACCGCTGCATTGGCAGAGGCACGAAGTGTTCTTGATCCACTTGGCCTGAGCATTGAGTTGGGCGTATATGCCAACGCGTTCCCCGCAATGAGCGCAGAAGCTGAAGCCAACAGCACATTACTCGGCATCCGCAAAGACCTGGCCCGTCATCTTACTTGGACTGGGCGCGCTCATGGGTGGAGCAGGGCGCCACCATCATTGGGGGCTGTTGCGGTATCGGCCCTGAGCATATCGCTGAATTGCAGTATCACTTGCTGCAGTCAGTGGAGGTAGCCGAGCAGGGGCCATATTGAGCAAGCCTCTTTTGGTGCTTGCCGCTGAAAAACGCATTCCGGCAAGGTGGATGATGCACTGGCAAAAGTCGGCCTCAGTCAGTTCGCCCGAGCTTACCCACGCCAATTGTCGGGTGGCATGGCTCAGCGTGTGGCGTTGGCTCGAGCGCTGGTCAACGAACCGCGTTTGCTGATCCTTGACGAGCCATTGGGTAAGTTGGATTCGTTGACCCGCGTCACCATGCAGAAAGAGCTGATCGACTTATGGCAACGCCAGGGCTACACCGCGCTGCTGGTCACTCACGACGTAGAAGCAGCCTTGCTGCTGGCCAATCGAGTGATCGTTTTCAGCGACCGACCGGCAATGATCAAGGCGCAACTGACGATTGAGCGGCCTTATCCGTGTCATCGTGACGATTCCTATCTGGTGGACCTGAGACGGCAGATCATGGGGCTGTTGGGGCTCGGAGAGAACTGGTCGCCGCTGTCCGATTTACCCCTTATTGGCTGAGATGGATTTCATGCATTTATACATCGTCCAACATGGGGAAACGTGGGCCAATGTAGAGCACCGCTACCTTGGCTCGCTTGATCCAGGGCTTACCGAGCGGGGAAAGCAGCAAGCTCAAGCGCTTGAAGCTCAATTGCCCAGCCATATAGACGCAATTATCGTATCCCCCCGTCTGAGGGCACAGCAAGCTGCCGATATTCTCAACAGAGGTCTACACCTTCAATTACAGACCATGGACTACTTTCAAGAACGGGACGTCGGGGTTTTTGAAGGGTTAACTCAAGCGGAAGCAAAGGATCTGCATCCCCACCTTTGGTCGCAGAGCATCATTCGTCAGTGGGATATCGGGCTAACGGGCGGTGAGTCGATTGCTGACGTTGTTATGCGTGTACGCGGAGGGTTGCTTGGATTGGCGGAAACGCTCCCGTCAAAAATTGTTGTACTTGTAGCGCACGGCTTTATTGCCAAGACAATTCGCGCCTTGGCCAGACAGGACTTTTCGGATTTTTACGATTGGCAACTTCCAAATGGAAACGTGCTGGTCCTGGAAAATTTCGAAGTGCCGTCATGCACTACTTATTCTTTAAAAAACGAGCTTCCGGTTTCGTGATTCCAGCATCTGCCATCAGTGTGGTAATTCTGCAATTTCACGCTCCCGCTGCGTTGGCAGGCTGGCGTACGAGGAGGGGCCGCGTCCCGTTGCGCGGTGGTTGGCTGCTCTGTTTACTTGCTTCAGGTAGAACTCGATAGCGAGGCTTGGAACCATCCCCGTTCTTGCGCTTGATACACCACAAAAACAAGTCCAGAATTGAGTCTGTTCCTGCTTCAGGAATAAAAGAAAATCCTTAAATTTCAATGGGTCGGATGCTAGATGCGAGTCTCGTTTCCCGCTCCAAATATTGTTCTACAGGCTTCTATTGAAGTCTGTAGAAATTGAAAAAAGAGGCTTCGGCCTCTTTTTTCGTTCCAGTAAGTTCCACTCGAAACCACAACTAGCCACGATTTTTTAGTACATTAATCCGGCGCTTGGTAGATCACTTTTTCGTGGGACTCGCCTCTCTGGAAGCCGTACAAATCTCCTCCATCCAAACGAGACGGAGATTGTACGATGGCCCTCACCGATCCGCGGTGCGACACGCCAAACCTCGTGCCAAGGACTACACCCTCCCTGATTACAACGGCCTCGCTCTTTTCGTGAATACGAAAGGCGCCAAGTGCTGGCACTTCCGCTTTTCCTTGGCGGATAAGCGACCCCGTATTTCTCTCGGTACCTATCCTGAAATTGGTTTGCCGGACGCACGCGCTTTGCGTGATGTTGCGAGGGCACTGGTCGCTAGGGGCATCGATCCGCGTGTCCATCGGCAGTTGGAGCGTAATGCTAGGCGCCTGGCCACGGAAAACGCCTGAGAATCGGTTGTTCAGCATTGAAAGTGGTACGCAAAGTTGAACATCGTGTTTCTGGTCGTGGGTCTCGATAGCCCGGTCGGACCCAGAACCTCCCGCTTCAATTGGCCGCCGAGTCGGCTGGCAGCGAGGGCGTTCAGATTGAGATGTAGAGGGGGCGCCTTACCTTCGCTGTTCATGGCCGGTTAAGTCTTTAGGCCAGGTCGGTGATCAGTCGTTGGGCAGGTGCAGTTGCACTTCCATGGCGTCATGAAGAAGTCGGACGACCTCGATCACGTCGTCGTTTGCCACACGATAGAACACGATATGCCGTGGGCTTTTGACCGTTCCATGGGTTTGTTTGGCCTGCTGGCGTGAATAGATGAGGTGATAGCTGCGAAGGCCCGGTGCAAGCTCATCGCGGTCGTGGCTGCCAATGCGATAAGGCGTGTCGGCAATCGCTTGCAGCGCCGCGAGGATCAGTGCCTGGTAGCGCTGGCGTGCTTGATCGCCGAACTGCGTCTGGGAGAGCCTGAGGATGTCGACAATGTCGGCGCGCGCCGCGTTGGAAATCCGATACGGCGGCATGCTCAGTGTTTCGCGCGCGCGGGGATGCTCGCCTCCAGGCTCAAGCCCTCGAGGTAGTGCTCCAGATCCCCTTCGTTCAACTGAGTAAAGCGCCCGTGCTCAAGATCCATGATGCCGATCGAGGTCGCCTGACGCAGGGCCTCAACTTTGGCGGTGTCTTCGGCGACGCGCTGTTCCAATAGACGCAAACCTTCTCGCATCACTTCGCTGGCATTCTGATAACGGCCGGACTGCACCAGGTCATGGATAACCTGTTCCTGGTGAGGGGTGAGCACAACGTTTCGCGTTGCCATAACTAGCTCCAGTTCTATGCAAACAGGTACTTTCGATTATTGGCATATTATGCCATTTTCGCTCAAGAGCATAGCTTGGGGCCGACATTCGGCGATCAGGTGATGGCTGACTCGGGGCCAATCAGCAAGGGTCAAAGTGATCCACCCATTAATAAAGCAACCTGCAGATTGATTTGAAGATTGATATGCCTGACTGTGCGCGGGAGGAGGCGCGCGATGTGTGCTTCTCGATCCGCCCTGAAATCGATCGGCATGTTCGGTGCCCATCAATATTTGCGTTTAGAGGCATCAAGAGAGGTTCCAATGCCCTACGAGTTAGAAAATCGCCTGGTGATCGGCGTGGCTTCCAGCGCTGTGTTTGATCTGCTGGCATCGGACGCAGTGTTTCAGAGTCAAGGGGAAGAGGAATACCGCAAGTTCCAGCAGGAAAATCTCCACGTCCCGCTTCCTAAGGGGATCGCGTTTCCGTTCATCAAGCGTTTACTGTCAGTGAATGACCTGAGCGTCGATCCTACGGATCCGCTTGTCGAGGTAATACTTCTTTCGCGAAATGATCCCGACACTGGGCTGCGCGTTCTGAAGACTATCGAGCACTATGGGCTTGGGATGACAAGGGCGATTTTCATGCAGGGAAAGTCCCCGTACGAATACATACCGGCACTGAATATCGCTTTATTTTTGTCGGGTGACAAAAAAGACGTGGAAGCGGCTATCAAGGCCGGGTACCCGGCAGGCCAGGTGCTCGATTCAAAATTCGAAGACGACGAATCTGATAAAACCCTGCGCATCGCATTCGACTTTGACGGCGTACTCGCCGGCGATGAGTCTGAAACAATCATGCAGGCCTCGGGATTGTCCGAGTTCCATGCGCGCGAAGTGAAGAACGTCATGCAACCCCATAACCCTGGGCCGCTGAAGGAGTTCATGGTGCGGATATCCAAGATCCAGTCGGTCGAGGAACAGCACAAAAAGCTCAATCCTAAATACGAAAACCGCATACGCGTTTCGATCGTCACGGCCCGCAATGCTCCGTCTCATGAGCGCGCGATGAATACACTCAAGAGTTGGGGTGTCATGGCCAATGACGCCTTCTTTCTGGGTGGCATCGAGAAAGGGAAAATTTTGGGCGTGTTGAAACCGCACATTTTCTTCGATGACCAATCAGGGCACCTTAAATCGACTAGCGCGGTTGCTCCATCCGTGCACATTCCTTTCGGCATCACCAACCATGTGGCGACAGAGGTTGCGCTAGAGCTTGAAGCTGATCAGGTTCAACAGGTGGTGTAATACGGTGGCTTGCGCGCGTAAGTGCCACAGGAATTCGCATCGGTTCTGTGCTGCAAAAAAGCCTATAGCACGGCCTTTTTGAAGGCCAGGCATGCAGGCTATATGGCATTTTTGGCTTGGCGTCACTCTCTAGTAACGAATACGCCAGATAGAGGAAG
Organism: Pseudomonas sp. UMAB-08; assembly: GCF_900095225.1. Taxonomy (GTDB): domain Bacteria; phylum Pseudomonadota; class Gammaproteobacteria; order Pseudomonadales; family Pseudomonadaceae; genus Aquipseudomonas. The sequence continues at coordinate 299,441 of NZ_LT607418.1, read as the reverse complement.
AAAGGACTCTCATGTACCTACGAACATTGGATATCAGTGGTTTCAAGTGTTTCGGTGATGCTTTCACCATCGAATTCCAGGACGGCCTCAACGTCTTGGTCGGTGAGAATGGAGCAGGCAAGACGGGCGTTATTGCTGCATTACGGCAGCTATTCAACGACTCTGAATCCGGTAAGCGTGTGATCAATGAGCGGGACTTTCATCGAGGTTTTGAGCCAGGGGCTTTAGCGGCGCAAAAAATTGATATTCAAGCGTCGTTTTCTGGCCTGGACGAAAATGACGTTGTTGCGTTTGAGGATTGGTGTGGGGACCACAACGACGCGAAGCTCACTTTTACGGCGCTCAATGTGGAGTCTCGTGGTCGGTTCAAACACCATACCTATGGCGGCCACGAATACACCACAGCGCTGGATACCGAGACGCTTGATCTCATCCATTGTATCTATCTCCCCCCGTTGCGTGATGCAGAAAACAAGCTGCGTGATGGTCGTCAGTCGCGATTAGCGAGGTTGTTGAAAGCGCTCTGCCGCAAGGAGTTGGAGACAGCCCGAAAGGAGGAGGTGCCTCACCCTCTGGAAAAACGAGTGGGCGAGTTCAATCAAGAGTTGTCCGAGAGCGACGACTACGCAATCAAAGCGGCCAACCAGCGAATAGGGGAAAGCCTGAAATCCGCGCTGGGCATGCATCTTTCCCAGAGCACACTGATCCAATTCTCCGAGGTTAGCTTTTCGCGCATCGTTGAGGGCCTGCGGCTGCTTTACTTTCCGAACCTCGCCGAAGCCGAATCGTCTCAGTACCGATCGTTGGAAGAGAATAGTCTCGGATACAACAACCTTCTGTACATCGCCTCGATCTTGGCAGAGTTAACTCTGGAAGTTGAGGTAGAGCGAGGTGAGGAGACCTACTTGCGTCTCTTGTTGATCGAGGAGCCGGAGGCCCATCTGCACCCGCAGCTTCAGATACGCCTGCTAAGGCACCTTAGCGCAGTAGCCGAAGAGCAGGGTATACAGGTCATCATCACGACGCATTCGACGGTCATCTCGTCGGCGGTGTCAGTCGACCAGATCATCCATATCTCCAACGTCGGCGCACCTGTGGCTGTACCACTGAGGACATGCGGACTCAATGACCAGAGTCGACGATTTGTAGATCGCTGGCTGGATGTGACGAAGTCAAATCTGCTGTTTTCCAAAGGTGCAATTTTGGTGGAGGGCATCGCCGAGGCGATCGTCATACCAGAGCTGGCACGCATCGTTTTGCGCCAATATGGAGAGGGTAGAGACACGTTGGATGATTACGGTGTCTCGGTCATTAACCTCGGCGGAATTTACTTCAAGCATTTCATGCAACTGTTCTGCGACGTGAGCGACGAGAGCACTGGTCAGAATGTGCCGGTGCGGTGTGCTGGATTGACCGACAATGATCCACCGAAAACTGTAATCGTCGAGGATGGTGAGGGTGGAAGGGCGACAGTCCGTTACCTTCCGCATGCTGGCGATTTCCAGGTAGGAAGCAATCACGCACTGGCGCTGATTCCCAAGATTGCTGACTCCCAGTTCGCCCGACTGTTCGCCGGCAAATACAAAACGTTTGAGTACGATTTGGCTCTAGAGGGCGCCAATCTCAAGACGATGCTTGCCGTCGCAGCCGATCTTTGGCCAGTTCAGGACGGCACAGTCGTCCCAACCTTGAGAGCTGACGCGGAGCATAATTTCGTGGCTATGACAAGCGAACGCAGAGCAGGGTACGCAGCCGACTTGCTCGAACGCATCGACTCTAAAGAAATTGGGAAAGGTTTGTACGCTCAGGCCTTCGCTGATGCTCTGTTAGAGCTGGAGGATGATTTTGTCGTGCCCGACTATATCCGTGCCGCCATTCTATGGGCGTGCGGGATAGAGGACGGGCAAGTTCGATGATTTCACTGACCGACGAACAGAGGAATTACATCAACGCGCCGCTTGATCAACATGTGTATCTGAGAGCTTGTCCGGGTAGTGGCAAGACTGAGGTGGTGGCCGCCATGGTGTCCAAGGTCGTCCAGGAGTGGACACGATTTCCATCGGGAATCGCTGTACTCACTTTCTCCAATAGCGCAACGGATGAGCTCAAGACCAGACTGAGAACCTACCTGGGAGAGCCTCTTGCATTCCCTCACGCGGTGTCGACTTTCGACAGTTTTGTGCTGTCGCGCCTCGTGGCCAACATCGCCAGCAAAGTGACCGAGTACCCAGGCAAAAACGGTGACTTCCGGATAAGAATCCTGGAAAACAAGGCGGACATTTTTCGTACCCGCAACAGCATCTGTGGCCGTTGGATTTCAGCTTGTAAGTACGATTATGACTTGGATTCAGCGAGCTTCATTTTTTCGACTGGGGAGCGAACCCTGGATGTACAGCTCAATGCTGCCCACATCAGTGACAATGTGCGAAGCGACTTGATCGAAACAAAGAAGCGGTTCTGGAAAGGAGGCTTTGCCACATACGGCGACGTCGATATGTTGGCTTTGTCTGCGCTCAAGAAGCCGCAGCTGCAGGCGTATTTCGCACGCCTTGCGCGCAGGTTCCCTCTTGTAGTGGTAGACGAGTGCCAAGACCTTTCAGTCGAACAATTGCGCATCATCAAAAAACTCAGTGCTCTAGGGGTTAAATTTCATTTTGTGGGCGACCTGGATCAGTCGATTTACGGGTTCAGGAAATCGAACCCTGACAGGGTCAGGGCCTTGCTTGACGAGCTCGGGTTCACAGAGCATGCACTTACGACCAATTGGCGAAGCGGACAGGCCATTGTGGATCTCTGCAGCAATTTACTGGGTATCGAACGGGTAACGGGTAATCCGGAAATTGCCTCTCTCAGGCCAAGGCTTCTGGAATACACGAACTGTCCGTCCGAACTGTTACCAAGGATCATTGAACTCACCCGGGGATACGAAAGAATCGTCGTGGTTGCTCGCGGGCACACCACTCTTCAGCGCTTTCGCAAAGGGGAAACGTTTAGCGGTACTGAAACGCTTGCACTGGCATGTGTTGCGGCCGGCAGTGGAAGCTTGAAGGAGCTCAAGATTTCACTGAACCTTTTTGCGCAATGGCTCGCAGATAAACTCAAGCTGCAGGTGACCCGAGCGGGCCCTTACTGCCCGCTCGCGGTCGAATCCAAGCTAGCCTGGCGTAGATTTGTGCATGAGTGTCTGAAGTTTCTGATTGCCGGCGGCGTGGCCAATGTCGATTTGACCTGGACACAGTGGGCGTCTGTGGCAAAACAGGCCATACAACAGATTCCCGATCAACCATTCGCGTTACCTGAGATCGAAGCCGAGCTGGGTGCACTCAGAATCCTGAGCTTGAAAGCTCCCGCACGCCAGGGGAAGCAACTGCTTTCGATTCGGCTTGCTCGAGGTGTGGCTCAGCAGAGCTCAGTTGATCAATTGCGCTACGAGACCATTCACCAAGTCAAAGGCGAAACTCATGATGCAACAGTGGTGGTTTCCTCGCGTCAGGGTGGTGCGCACCAATCACATTGGCAAGACTGGCTGAAAGATCCAACCTCTGAGGCGGCCAGGTTTGCGTATGTGGCGAGTTCACGGCCGCGCCACTTGCTCATCTGGGCAGTGAAAAAGCTCAAACCTGCGCAGGCGGAAGTTCTCACTGCGCTAGGCTTTGAATTCGCCTAAACAATACTCGGGAAAAATAGAGCGCTGGCAGTTTGGCAAGCGCTCTAAGACGCTGGTCCAAGGTTTCATTTATAGCTGCAGATATTCTGATGGTGTTGCAGAAGTCCGGATCGAACAAGTAGTTGGCACACATGACAGCAAACCGGGCATTTACCGCGCGACCTTTGCCTTTGTTGACTTTGTTGACAGCCGTTTTCATGTTGTCGTAAATGCCGCGACGCGGCACTCCGCCTAGCGCGCCAAAAGAGCGGGTATGGGCATCGAACAACATCTCGTGGCCTTGGCTGGGATACGCAGCGAACCAGAACGCACGACTGGCGCACAGCTTCATGCGGGAGACCTGGATGCGTCGAAACAGGCCGCCGATCAGCAGACCTTCTTCGCTCCAATCAAATTGAAAGGCCTCACCCAAGGCAAAAGTCAGCGGTACAAAAGCGCGTAAAGACTTGCCTTGCTCGCCTTGCCAAGAGCGTACAAACGCGCTGAGCTGGCTGTAGCCGCCGTCATAACCCTCGGCCTTGATCTGTTCGAAAAGTGCTTTGGCGCTTCTGCGGTTGTGCTTTGCCCGGAACGAATCGGCTTTCAGCGCCTGTTCTAGCATGTCGTGGAATGGGCTGAGTTTGTTGAAGATTGCGCACCGCTGGTACGCCGGTTGAGTGGCTTCGTGCGCTCTGACCCACTTTCGGATGGTGTTTCTCGACAGCCCGGTACGCTTGGCTATCTGATGCAGCGAGAGCTTGTCGCGGAAGTACATCCGCCGGATTTTTCCCAACATTTCCATGCTGATCACCCTAGGTTCTCCTGCTCGAAAAGTGAGCAGAAGCAGTTGAACGCCTGGGTCAGTTTTCAGTCGGCAGAACAGCCTCTACTGGGTCATTTTTCGGTCAGCGGCAACACGCCTAGTGCATGTTTTCGTTCGAGTTGCGTATTTCGCTCATCGTGACCGGTCATTTCGCTAACAACGTGACCGGTTTCTCCACCCGATTGCGCGGGGTCTAAATTCTAACCGCATCGGTCACGATGCCGCTTCTTCTTCCGTCTTTTTACGTCGCAGCGACTCACCTTTCATCACGATTCGATACGCGCTGTGCACCAATCGATCAAGTAAAGCGTCGGCCACTGTCGGATCGTTGATCCAGCCGTGCCAGTGATCGACCGGCAGTTGGCTGGTCAGTACCGTCGACCGCGAGCCGGCGCGGTCGACGATCACTTCCAGCAGGTCGTGCCGGGCGTTTTCTTCCAGCGGTGCCAGACCCCAGTCGTCCAAAATCAGGACGTCGACTTTGGCCAGTTGTTGCAGCGTGCGGCCGAAGCTGCCGTCGCCGTGGGCGATGCGCAGTTGTTCCAGCAGGCGTGGCGTGCGCAGGTACAGCGTGCTGTAGCCTTGGCGGCAGGCCTGGTTACCCAAGGCGCAGGCGAGCCAGGTTTTGCCGACGCCGGTTGGGCCTGTCAGCAACAGGTTGTGCTGTTGGCGGATCCAGTCACCGCTGGCCAGGGTTGCGAGCTGGCGTTCGTCCAGGCTTCTGCCTTGGCGGCGGTCGAGGTCTTCCAGGCAGGCGCCGGCGTATTTGAGTTTGGCTTGTTTACGCAGTCGCTCCAGACGTTTGTTGTCGCGCCAGGCCAGCTCGCGGTCAAGCAGCAGACCGAGTCGCTCATCGAAGCTCAAGCTGTGGCAGGCCGGCAGTGTCCATTGCTCTTCCAGCGCCTTGGCCATGCCGCTGAGGCGCAGTTGATGCAGTTGGTTAAGGGTGTGTTGGGTCATCATTGAACAGCTCCTTTTGGGTGTAATAGTCGGCACCGCGTACGTTCTCGTGGCGGCTCGGGTATGCGGGGGTTGTGGTCTTGGGCAGCGGTTGCTGGTCGAGCCCTTGTTTGAGCAGGTTGCGTACGGTGCGGCTGTTGAGCGCGCGCAGTTGGACGGCGCGATGGGCCGCCGCTTCAAGGCGCTCGTTGCTGTACTGGCGAGCCAGCGAGAGCAGCCCCAGGCAGGATCGGTAGTCCATCTCCGGATGGGGTTTGTGGGTCAGTTGATGTTCGACGATCTGCCGGACGTGCGGGCCGATACGCTCGCCCCAGTCGAGCAGGCGCTGAGGTGTCCAGTCGCGATGGGCCTTGTGCGAGGCCGGCATGTGTTCGCTCTGGGTGCTGTAGGCGCCGCGCCGCGCGAGCAACAGGTGGCTGGCGACCCGGCGGTTGCCATGCAGAATTTCGACGGCATGGGCGCCCACTCGGGCGTCGACGCTTTGCCTGGCCAAAGCCGAGGGCACGCTGTAAAAGCCGCCATTCACCTCGATGTGGTAGTCGATGTTGACCTTGCAACGCTTGAAGGTCACGACCTCATACGGATGCGCCGGCAACGGTTTCAGCACCGGCTGGTCGAGTTGCTCGAACCAGTCCCGTCGGCATCCGTCGAGCTTTTTGAACGGGCGTCGGTTCAAGTCCTCCAGCAAGGTGGCTATGGCCTGATTGAGGGCGTGCAGGCTAAAAAACTGCTGATGCCGCAACCGCGCCATGATCCATCGCTCGACCACCTGCACCGCGACCTCTGCCTTGGCTTTGTCCTGAGGCTTGCGCGGTCGCGCCGGGAGCATGATGGCGCCGTAATGCTGGGCACACTCCAGCGTGGCGCGGTTCAGACCCGGCTCGTAACGGTCGGGCCGGGCAACCAGGGCGCGCGGGTTGTCCGGGACGATCATTTCGGGGACGCCACCGAAGTAGCTGAGGGCCTGGCTCAACGCCGTCAGCCAGTCCACTTGGGTCTCGCCCGGCGTGGCGCATGCGTAGGTGTAGTTCGAGGCGCCGAGGGCCGCGACGAAGATGTGCGCCTGGCGGATCTCGCCGGTGGCGGCGTCGATCACCGGCAACGTCGGCCCGGCGTAGTCGATGAACAGCTTCTCGCCCGCGCGGTGCTGCTGGCGCATCGAACGCTTGAGGGTACGGGCGTAGCTGCGGTAATGCTCGACAAACTGGGTGTAGCGGTAGGTCAGCCGGTCGGGATGAGCGGCGGTGTACTCCTCCCGCAGCAGTTGTAGCGTCACGCCTTTGCGACGTAGTTCGCGGTGCAGGGTGATCACGTCGGGCAACACGCGGTCGCCGCGTGTGTGCAGGGTCTTGGCGGCGGGCACTAGGGCGGCGCCGAGCGCTACCTCATCCAGTAGAGCCAGCGTGGCCCACTCGATACCGGTGTCGCGCGCCGCCTTGATGTACTTGCTGACGACGCCCTTGGACAGTTGCAAGGCGCGGGCGATTTTCTCGTGGGACAGGTCGGCCTCGAACTTGAGGCGCAGGCATTCTTTGATATTACGCATGGCTACTCGCTGCGCCGCCATCCTTCGATTCCCCGAAATGGGACGGAGGGTGGCGGCGGGTCAGGTCATGCGCAACGCAGTGGAGGGTATTTCGCTAACAACGTGACCGGTCATTTCGGTAAGGGCGTGACCGGCTGTTTCGGAACAGGCGGAAAATCGGTCACGTTGTTAGCGAAATGAGCGGTCACGATGTACCGAAACGGGCGGTCACGGTGGGCCGAAATACGCAGCAAGCAGTTTATCTTTGACATTTCAGCGCGATGGATGCATATGAGGTAGCGGAGGGCGAACCTGGCCGGACCCTTCTGGGTAGAGGCATCGGAGGGTGTAAACAATGGATCTGTTTCAGGACGACGTGCCGGTGATGGCACAAAATCTCTCTTTGAGCCAACTTGGCTCGTCGCCCGAGGTGTCATCTGAACTGCCAGCAGAGGTGAGACTGGTTGCGGCCGTTTCTCGGCTTATCGATTTCCACCAAACCCGCAGTAGTGGTGGGAGTATTTCGATCCCTGAGGTTCCTGAGTCCGCAGCAGGCAACCTTCATCTCGCAATCTCGTTGATCGCTGCGCTTGGTCGCTGGGAGCTGGAGCAAGGTCAGACTCTGGTCTCGATCAAACTCCTACAGCAGATCCTTAGCGAAGACGTGCAAGCCTTCGATGAGGCAGCGTTGGAACACTGCATCCTGTCGCTTTCCCGTCCACGAGAAATTCGTTACGGCGTCCAGACCACAGAGGGCATTGCCTACGCTCGCACCAGCGATACGACGCCGCTTCTGATCTTTGATAGCAGCTTGAGACAGGTTGGTCTTACCGATAACGCGAGACTGTTCATCCGTGTGGCTGAGCTAAAGGACAGCTGGTTGTACAGCGATCTAGATGCGCAGCGTCTGCTAGCCGCTCTCGAGCGGCGGCAGTTTGGGGATATCCCGCGCTTCTGCCGGGAGATGCTCCGAGATCTTGCGGCCAAAGCCCGTCAAATTTCGGATGTTTCGGAGCGACCAGCTTATACCGATCTACGCGATGGCTTGATTCGCGAGGGCGTCACCATCAGCAGTGCACTTCGGGATGCTGCAGACCTAGTGCATAAGGCGATGCAACACCTCTTCTCGCCACCTGTAGTAAGCGCCTTCGATCTATGGAAAGTCTCGAACAACATTTCGTATGAGCTGAGCAATCTCCAGGCGGAGATGGAAAACGTTCTTCAGGTGACGGAGAGTCTTTCCAGGAAATTCGTGCGCTTTCTGACCGATGCGCAGAAGGCGCAAACAGTTCGAAGCCCATCGGTAGGTTTTTTGGAGCTGGTCCACTCGCTTCATTCGCGACCAGATGGGTTCCTTGAGCAACTTGAATCTGCAACGACCGATTTTGTCCCCTGGTCCCCCGACCTGGCCTTCTTTAGCCCCGATCTCATCGCTGGCGAGATCAGCCTATCGAGGCTCCATGCCCAAAGTCTACCTGCTCCGCCCAAGCTCTCGTTCCGCCAGACCGATCAGGTGGATGATCGTGTTGAACAGGTGCATGAATTCCTGCTGCGCAATGCTGAGCTGATAATTGATTCGTTGAAGGTTGGCCCCAAGCTACTCGAAGAGCTGATGAGTCTTGACGGGTTGGTCTACGAAGGGGGGGAGGGGCTAGCCGACTTCACAGGTATTTACTCCTACCCTGAGGTCTTCGAGGTGGGTAACCAGAGCATCCGAGTGGTGCATCAGGACGACCTTATTGAGGTTTCATCAGAAAACTCCGTGCTGGTTACCAATAATCCGATTCTGTCCCTGGAGGAAGTAGCTGATGTCCCCAGCTGAGCAAGGCTTCGTTTTCTCGATGCTACTTAAACACCGGGAACTCTCCACCCGTCCAATAGGGCGCTCGGCGTTTCCCGAAGAAATACGAACAGCTCGAATCTTGTACGACTGTGGGCAGACGGTACTTGATGACTTCGATGAATTTCTCTCCGGGCAAGGTCTTGGGTTGCGGATTCTTGATGGCATCGCAGACCTCGCTATTCCGGACCAGAGTGGGCGCCCGATTGTCTACTACATCCTGTGCCGTCGGTTCGGTGAGGAGGCTCCCTCCTACGTGGACGTCCGGGCATTCTTTTCGGATTTCCGCGACCGGCGTCGAGAGCGCAGCGCTGATGACGAAGCGGTGGAGTTGAACAAAACATCCTCGGTGTTTTGGATTGCGAGGCTTTGGTTGACCCTCCAGTACTTCTTTTACGATCGAATTGATCGGCCGGTAGGCAACCTCTACAACTGGCGCAACGCCATGGTGAAGGAGATAGACTTCATCACTCAACTGAAGACCGATGTAGAGACGATGGGAAACGCAGGTCGCCCTGAAGGCGAGGCTGGGCTTCTTTGGGACGACTATTGGCAAAAGCGAGAGAGCATCCCTCAGATCGCTCGCCGGTTCTTCAAGCTCATGAAGCAGTACCGAATGATCGAGCCGACTGACCAGGAAGGAATCTGGCGTCAGACACTGGTGGCTGCCGTGGATATGTCTGGTATCGCTGACCGCTCGTTGCGCTACTTGATGCCCGCGACCGATCAAGCGCTTTTGCTTCGCTCCCAATCGCTCATCAACGGCTACGAAGAGTTTTCTATAGGAGAGGAAGATGCCCCTGATTCACGCATTTGAGGTCTCAAACTTCCTGAATCATCGACGAAAATCTCCTTGGATGCCCGACTGGCCCTGCAATCGCTTTCTGCTGGGTGGCTTCCATGCGGCGCTCAACATTCCGAACGGGCGCGGCAAAAGCACGATGATGTTGATGCTCCTGGCGATGCTGGCGGGGAAAACAAAAAAACTGAATCAACTTATGCGAACACACGGCGCGCCGGAGTTTACAGGTTCATTCACGCATCTGCGCGTCGAGATCACTCACCGCAATCCGGACCACGAAGACCTGCTGCTGGGGCTTGTTGGACCCAGCGATGGCGAAAGAATGGTGTTCGGTATCTATGGCAACGCGAGGGAAAACCGGGCATTCGACTTCTACGCCTATCGAGGGACGCTAGATGACTGCCCTCTGGGAGTGCAGGTAGGGCCGGTCATCGACCTGTTCTCTCGTGAGGAATTTTTAGATTGTCTGAGGAAGCGCCCAGGTCTGTTTCCATCCAACCAGAAGGAGCGGCAGGACGAAGAGTGGCGGCGCTTCATCGCGGAGCACTTCGATTCGGCGGCAATTCAGCAGCAATACGCATATCAGTTGGCGAATGCTGCAGAGGGGGCAAGCACGTACTTTGATGTCGCCTCCAAGACCGGCAACTACAGCGCTGAACTGTTCTACAAGCACCTCGCCCCTGAGCTACTCGCAGATGTGATGGGGAGTTACAGCGAGGAAGATGAACGTGGCATCGAAGACACTATCCATGAAAAGGCCAGTAGCGTGGTGCGGGCGCGCAAGCGAACTCGGGAGACAGCGCGCGAGCTGGGAGAGGCTAATCGTGTTCTTGAGTGCTTGAGTGAACTCGACGCTGAAGTGCAGCAGATTGAAGCGGCACAAGCCGATCTACATGCCACACGGCAGCCATTGATTGAGGAGCTTTGCGTTCTTGAGGACGCCGTCGTCACGAATCCGATCGCAGGTTCACCCAGGGTTCCTTCTGCAGATGATCCCGATCTGTATCTCTACATGCTTCTCCAGCGTAGCGAATGGTGGATCACCGATCAGGGGCTCGCATTCCTGCTGAATGAGTCTGTGAAAACTATTAATCAGCGAGCAATGAGGGCCTTGGTTGCACGCACCGACATCACTAGCGTCCAGAAATCGCAAGTCATTGATTTATATTGTGACCTTGCTCGTCGAACGCCTGATCGCGGGGGGCATTCAGCCAAGCTTTACAATCTGCAGGATGCTCTGACTGTCTGCTTCGACGCGATGAAAAATTGGTCGGGAGAGGACAGCGAAGCCGTTGTTTCGCAGTTGAAAGCGGCTTTTGCTTGGGCGAAGGATCAGGCAGATACCAATCCGGCTCGTCGCGAGATCCGAAAGGCTAATCTTCAACTAGCTGCTATCGCGGCGCAGAGCCGCGTTTTGGAAACGGAGAGCGCATCGCTTGATGAAAAAGCTTCCGAACTGAGGCAAGAGGAAGAAGGCCTTAAGAGCGGCGGCATGGCTTGGGAGGCGCTTCAGAAAAGTGGCTACTTCAGTGAACAAGAGCTAGCTGACCCAACAAACACTGCAGCAGCTGTCGCGTCTGAAGCCGCGAGCGCCAACCAGGGGGTCGATGACCACAACAAGATCACGTCCGAACGTCGATTAGTTTTTTTGCAGTGGCAAGCATTCCAGGCCGAATACGGTGACGGCACCTCTCCAGGAGCGCTGGCGGAAGACCTGGAGCAAGAGAAGACCGTGGCAGAGCAACAGTCGAAAGACGCGGAAGGCCGCCATGCTACCCAGAAGGACTTGGTCTCGGGATTGTCTCGGGAACACGAACAGGCTAGATCCACCGTAGAGCAACTTCGCCAAAGTCATTCCAAGGTGCTCCACCATCTCCCTGGCACCTACAAGTTCAAGGAGATGTTTGCGGGTGAACCTTCGGACGGGTTGGAGCAACTAGTTCGCAGCCAGCTAGATGATGCCAAAGCGAAGCACAAGCGTTGCTCTGAAGATATGGGAGCACTCTTTGGAGCAGTCAAAGCGCTCAATGTATTCAATCAAGCGTATCCAAACAGTGACCCGGCTCAGTGGCTCCGTGCGCGAGAAGATGCGCGAAAGGAATTGATAAACCAAAATGCAGCCACTCGCATGGCATTGGGACGTTCGCAGGAGTTGCTGCAGCGCGCCGACAAGCATTGGCAGACAGCCATTCCATTTGAGCTGCGCTTCTCGGGATCCTCGACTGACGGGTTGGAAGCGAACGTTCTGAACGAGCTCCAAAGAGCGCAAGCGTCGCTCGACCAAGATGAGTCTGCCCTGCGCTCCATTCAGCCTGACTTGGCGGCGATTGAGCAGTTTCAGCATCGCTTCCCCAACATGCATCCTAGTGAGTGGCTGGCAGACCGAGACCAGAAGTCGGCTCATGCGGCCGAGCAGATTTCTGCAAACAGGCCGCGATTGGAATCGTCACTTGCTCAGCACCAGGTCGTTTTGGAGCAGAGGGCTCAAGCTGAAGGATATGACACTTGGTTCTTGAATGAGGATCCGTACGGCCTAGCGGGCAAGGTCGTAGCACAGTTGGAGTCAGCAAGACAGCGGCGAATTGATTTTGCCAAAGCCCTGACTCACATCCAGGCAGAGCTTGATGCTGTCGATGCGTTTAGGACCGAGGTTGCTGAGGTGGAGCCCGGTCTCTGGCTTGAACAATGGCGTGCATCTCGTTCTGACGTTGAGCATGCTCTGGCCGAGAAGCGCGGAGAATATGAGCGCGTCGCTGAGCGGCGCCGAATCCTCGATAAAGAGCCTGTAGTACCGAATGCAACGGCACGTGCGGCGACGGAAATAGCGGGGACTGCGGCTCAACCACTTTACGCTTTTATCGAGTCTCTAGAGCTCAATGAAGCTCGCAGGGAAGTGGTTCTATCGCTGTTCTCTGCTCTGATATTTGCTCCCGTGCTGTCCAACGTTGAAGCTGCTGCCGAGGTCGCTGTGCGATTGGCTGCAGCCGATATTGACGTGCCCGTATTGGTTGCCGGTCCGCTGGCCGAGTTTTGTCGCAGCGGATCAATTTCTTATCGAGATGGAGTGGCTGATAGCTGGCTAGTAGGAGTGAAGACCTGGCCGGTAGCTTGTCTGCTAGACCCTAATCTTCTTCTGCAAGAGCGCGCTCGGCTTAATTCTTTGCTCAGTGAGCTGCTGAGCCATATTGGCGACCTGAAGACAAGCTACGAGCGGTTCGTGGCGCAGGAGCCATTTGCTCGTATTGCTGCGCGGGCCCAGGACGCGATTGAGCGCGGGATCCCTGATCGCGGAAGTGAGCTCAAAGCCCAGATCCAGCGGATCGACGAGGCCCTCCCAGCACTTGCGATTCGTGCCTCTGATGATGCTCAGCGAACGATTGAGTCTCGGATTGTTGTCACCGAAGTATTAGGCCTGGAGTCCGGCGCTAGCTGGGATTCCATTCTGCACTCCATGGCTGAATTGGATAGCCGTATCCAGGAGCTTCAATCCTGTATCAGTGAGGCGCAAACTATTCTTGCCGAGCTTGAGCGAGATGTGGACCAGGAAGCTAATGCGGCCATCGCTGCGAAAGCCATTGGTGAAGGCAAACCGTCTCAGGCAGAACAGCTGTGCGGATCCATTGCCCGTCTTCGCTCTGCATTGCCCGGTTTTGAAGATAGGGTGTCGGATGAAGCTAGGTCTTCTATTCGCGCCATGGCAAGCCTTCAGGACTTGCTTGGACTTGCTTCTCACGCCTCCTGGCAGATCGTTTTGGAAGCACGGTCCAAGGTTGAGGAAGAGCAGGCCGTCCAGGAGGCAAAGCTCCAGGAAATTTTCCAATCGATCGAGGAGTTGAACCAGTCTTCATCGATTGAGTCCTTCGCACGCGAGGCAGCCGCGGCCATCGAAAGCGGAGTTCCTGAGCGACATGCCGCATTGGTGTCGCTGAACATTGATCTTGGCCAAAGGATGCCTCTGCTTGAGGCGCGAGCTTCGTTCGATGCACTTACGTCCATTCGAGCCATGTGTGCTGTAGAGCAGGAGCTGCAGGGCAGATCGATTGATGAGTTGAGTCTTGCGATTGAAGCGGCGGATACCAAGCAAGGCGACCTCTCTGACGATCTCGCTACCAACCAGACATTGCTCCAGGAGCTGGAACAACTGGGCAAAAAATGCCGGGAAAGACTTCTCCAAGCTTATTCACAGTACCACCAGATTGATGACCTCAGAGGTCTCCAAGCCTTCGCAGATCACACGGAATATGGGCCCGACTTCATGAGTAGGGCTGACGATACAAGCGTCCACCTTGAGCGTGCGCGAGACCATGCTCAGCACAGAGCTGCGTTCGATTTTCAGGGCGTGACGCAGTTTGTGGAAAGCGGAGGAAGCGCTCGCCTGACGTCAATTCAGACGGAATTGGGGCAGGGAGAAAAGCGCCGGCTAGACATTGCCGAGGTGCTTAAGACCAATCTGACAACGCATGAACAACTACGGCAGGCCCAGGATCCGCTTCGAAGAGCTGCTCAGATCATTGACGAGTCAATTATACGAGTGCGACGTAGCTACCTAGAGCGCAAGAAAGTGATACCTGACGCCATCGCTCTGAGCCCCGAACAGCTCCGCAGCCACGAGCTTTATCAGGCGTTTCATCCTAAGGGCGATTTCTTGCTCATGGACCTCGCGCGCAGCATGGATCAAGCCTGTGAAAGACTAACGTCGGAGGAGGCTGAGCAGTTGCAGCAACGCTACAAAGATGCTGACCAGAATCTCCAGCGTCATACGGAGAATTTCATTAAGCTTATCGACAAGGCGCTGGGCGACTCTTACCTCAAGTTGCCTGAGGTGGCACGCACGCAGCTACGGCAAGCGCGACAAAATCCATCGTTAGTCACTGCGATGCTACAAGCGACCCAGGTGTCTTACACTGAGAACCTGAAGGTCAACACGATTGCTGATAATCACCTTACTGAGGAGCGTGCTGGACTCAGCAGCTGGCTTACAAACTTCACGCTACGCCTGCCCGACAACCTTAAGACATTGCGAAGTATCTTCTCCCCCAAGGTGGACCCAGTCTCCAAGACTGTCCTTCGGGCTGGGTTCATCATCGAGGCAAAGGTTATCGATTCAGAGGGAATCCAGGCGTTGATCGAATCGATCATCCAGGATGTAGAGGATTACGAGGCAAATGATCAGGCTAAGGAGTCCTTCGTAAGGGATACCCTGAAGCGCTCGTTGAGAGACAATATCCGCGAGAACTTCTATCGGAAAGTCATCGTCAGCCCGCGCATCTATCTCGTTCTGCCCGCGATGAGTGCGGTAACTCTCGAGATGGAACGCAACATGGCAAGCTCCGGCCAGGGCATCGCAATCACCTTCCTGTGGATCTTGCGGCTTTCTGAGTTCATCAGTGAGCGAGAAATCCGTCGACAAACCGTTGGGCGTGCACAACGTAAGCGGATGCGCGATAGGTCCACAGGCTTCACCATTCTGGACGGTGCCTTCTCGCACCTGTCTTCGAAAAACTTGATCGCCGAAACCTTGAAGGGGATCGAGGATACGACGGGCCGCTTCCAACTGATTGTCACTGTCCACGATCCGGCCTACCAGAATGACTTCAACCGGTTCCCGGCCCTGGTTGTAGCGAGAGAGATGCAGGGGCATTACATGCGCGCCTGGTCTCACCTGAATGAAATAGGAGAAACAGATGCTTTAGGTCAGAACAGCCTTGCTACCTTCCAAGCCATACGGGTGTTACGACCAGCCTCAACGGAGGATAGTCGGTGAGCATTGATGACCGGTTGCCGGAGCTACAAGATGCAATCTGGAAACGACTTGGGAAAGGTTCTTTTCTGAGGCCAACTGGGTTACTGGAAAAGCTTGGTAAAGACCTGGGAATTCACCCCGACGACGTCCGGCGTGGATTTATTCGTCTCAAGGAGCAGGGGTGGTTGGGAAACGTGGCATCCAACGGAATTCCGCTCGGCCAGGTCAGTATCCTGACTCCGAAGCCAGCGGAAGCTGAACCAGCATCGCTATTAGCTTGGCGCTCGGCGTTACAGCGCTGTGCCTTGGATGAGGGGGCCAAGGCTCTGCTCGAGACAATACATTTGGTGACTGATGGATTGTCTCCAGAGATGTTGGAACGTTTGGCGGCTGGACTTGGCCACTTGCGAAACGAGCTTAACCAACCCTCAACAGAGTCGATGTTTGTCATTAGCTCGAAGCACCTACTTGGGTCATCAAAAGTCATCGGCAAACTTCCGGCAGCTACGTTGCGACAGTTCTGTCCCTCGTTGTTCGCCCAACCGGATCGCATTCCATATGTGGTGACTGCTGGTCCCGCGATGCCAGAGCGAGTCGTGCTGATTGAGAATCCTTGGGCATTTGAGCGCGCCATTGAGGCGGGCCTGGCGAGGCGTCACGCATTGATTGCCACTTTTGGCTATGGGCTGTCCAAGAGCGGTGATGCCTATGGCAAGCAGTTGCAGAACCTGCTTACAGGAAATTGGTCAGCCCTGATCCAATTGCGGAGAAATTCCGAAGTAGCAGAGATGAGTGAGTTGCTCACTCATCCTAGGATCGAGTTCTGGGGCGATTTCGACCTGGAAGCGTTTCGGATATACCGGAGTCTGCTTAAGCGCATTCCGCAGCTTGTTCTTAGTCCTCTTTACGGGCCACTGCACTCCCTCCTTCAGGCAGGCAAAGGACATGAGTATCATCAGATCACTGGTAAGGAGGGACAGGCTCCTTTAAGCGCCGATGAGTTTGCGGACCTGCCAGAGATCCGGCAACTTGCGGAACTGTGCGCCAAATGCGGCTTGGATCAGGAGTGTCTCTCGCTGCAAGAAATTGCCGCCCATGGCGAATCCGAACACCAATTTCCATGCTAAGTGGTCGAGAATGAAGCAGTGAAAGTCGAAGCTCAAGAGTGATCTCAAGCAGAATCCATGTCTAGTGAACCTGGATCTGTCTTTTCGGTGGGGACCCATCCCCTGTTGATCCTGACACCGCCGGCTTGATGATCGTTCGTCCGATTGGCTATGGGTAGAATCCAATAGCCTTGCTTAGAATTACCCCTTTTTCCGCTCTTGAAACACCCCAGAAACAAGTCCAGAATTGAGTCTTTTCCTGCTTCGGCAAGAAAAGAAAACCCTTAGATTTCAATGGGTCGGACGCTAGATGCGAGTCTCGTTTCCCGCTCCAAAATTTGGCTTGTGAGCTTCATTGAAGTTCATTAGTTGTAGAAAAAAGCGACCTTAGGGTCGCTTTTTTCGTTGTGCCGAAAAACACTTCAGTCCAGTGCTCTCCAGTATTCAGAGACGCACCGTAAACAGCGGGTATAACGTCGAAGTGGTGTTCAGTCGGTTGGTCGAGTTCCGCTGTTGGCTGGCCGAGACTACAGAACCCGCCAGCGCAGTTGTAGCGACAGAGGCGGCCATCGCTATAGGCAAAGTGCTCAGTGTTCGGCCGCATGCGGATAACTTTCCTGGCCTCATTTTTCGAAACCATCCTTGCTCCAGGCGCAGGGTTGATGGCGTTGGCGTGTGTTAAAGGCTCTGCGTGGTTTTGCATTTGGGGAAGGTTGAGCAGCCCCAGAATTGTTGGCCGGCATTGGCACCCGTTTTACGGATGCGAATAACCAGTGCGCTGCCACATTTCGGGCATTGTCGTTCGGCTGTTGGGTCGCTACGGCGTTTGAGGTTTTGCACGTGCTCGCGGTGGGTTGCGAGCGTCGGGGCTCGGCGGCCTGTTTGCAGGGCGTGCATGAGGGCATCGACTTCAGTCTCGCTGAATACCGGCTGCTGGAATGACTTGATGTAGCGGATAAAACCGATGCCCTGGGTGACGTTGTCCGGCACCTCAGTTTTGAAGGTACTGCCGCCGATGAAGGTAATAACCGAGTGCAGGTGCTCCGGGTTTACGCCAAGGGTGGCCTCCAGTGCCTTGAGGTGCTTGTAGTTTTGGCGCAGCGGGTTCTGGAACTTGAACGTGCATTTATAGAGCTTCTGCGTCCACTGTGGCTGCTTTTCGCTGCCGAATATCCAGCCGTTCATGTTCTTCGTTTCCAGCACGAAGACGCCATAAGGCGAGAGGAATACGTGGTCGATCTGCGTGGTGCCGTCAGGTGTGCTCAGGGTGACGTTGTGCAGTCGGCGGTAGGCTTGCTTATCCAGCTGCCAATGAGCAAACAAGCGCACCAGGAGTTCGCCGGTGTGGCCCTTGGCCCAAGGCGACTTGAGAAGGCCGATCAGCAGCATCAGCGGGATAAACCAGCCCAGCGTGCCCCAAACCTGCGCGATGATGGGGGTGAAGTCCATTTCTCTGTTTCCTTTTATTCGGTACTGAACGGATGAGCCGAATTATGAACCTATTCGGTTCATCGATGGGTTAACAACCACCAGCACGATTACTCGAACGTTTACAGGTAGGGTGCTGCGCTGCTGCGAATCGCCTAGACAACGCGCGGGGCTTGCTCGCAGTGCTCTCGGTGAAGAGTTAGCACCTGTTCCACGGCTTACAGCAGCCTGCGGATGCGCTCCTTGGGTTGTTCGATGTCGTCGTTTTGGGCGAACTCCAGAAGGCCCAGGTGGGCGGCAAATAGCGACTTGTTGCCCGCAAGCTCGGCTTGGGTGAGGCCACGATTGAGACGTTATCAAAGCACGGACGAGCGGTCCGGTTGGCATGCAGGATATTTACGCAGCCATCGACCAAGAGTGATTACCACGCTGTTTACCGAATAAGGGTCGCGTGGTGCCCTAAAAACCCAATCTGTGTTCGTCGCGTTGCTGTTTTGCCAATTTGACCAACGGCAGAGGTCTGTCGGACAAGGGAGGGTACCGACAGACGACTGCAGCATCGTTGCTTTGCTGGTTCTATTGCTTCTGTGGGTCGAACTGTTTGTCCTTGATAAACAGCGCCGGAATCACACCACAGATGAAGTAGGCCGCGCCCATGACTAGAAAACCCACGCCTATCGAGCCATGAGAGGCGAGGAAGCCGATGGCTGCCGGAGCAATCGCTGCGCCCAGGCGCCCGATGTTGTAGGCGCCGCCTACGGCGGATCCGCGGAATTTGGCCTCGAAGCTTTCAGTCATGTAGGTGGCGTTCACACCGTAAGGAATGCCGTACAAAAAGCCGAACACCACCAACATCCACAGGATGTTTTACCGAAGCCTATCTGCGGATGAAAAATCACGATGAAGTGACCGACGACTTTGACTCGTTTCTCGCCGAACACTCAGGGTATTACCAGGACCCGGATTTCGTCGCCGAGGGACTGCGCGAACGTGAGTGTTTTTCGGCTCAGACCCGGGCTCTGGCGTCGATCGATGCCGGGGTAATCAGTGCTTTCTCCGGGCAGGTACAAGACACCATCAGTTGGCTCAAAGGCAATGGTGTGAAGTTCGACTTTCTGCCAACCCAGTTTCTGACCAGCACTCAACCTCGGCTTTTGCCGGTTGGTGGCGGTGAGGCGATCGTCGAAGCGTTGGCAACCCAGGCTGAAAAACTGGGCGCCGAATTTTTCTACGAAACCACCGGGCGTAGCCTGATTACTGCGGGATGCAACACGGTGAGCGGGTTGCGGGCCTGGTCGCGTGAACACGGTGAGCACTCTTTTCTGGGCGCCGTAGTACTGGCGTGCGGCGGGTTCGAGGGCAATGCCGAAATGCTTGCTCGCTACCTGGGGCCGCGCTCGGTATTTCTTCGTCCAGTGTGCAAGGGCGGCTATTACAACCGTGGCGAAGGTATCGAGATGGCGCTGAACATTGGTGCCGCTCCGGCTGGCGAGTTTGGCAGCTATCACGCCGAGCCGGTGGACCCACGCTCGGGCGTCTCCGAGCCCTCGATCTTCATCTTTCCCTATGGCGTGTTGGTCAACCGCTTTGGTGAACGCTTTACCGATGAGGCGCCCGGCACTGTGGACGCCTGGTATGAGCGGGTGACGCGGCAGATTTATGCCCAGCCCGAGGGCATCGCATGGGTGATTCTGGATCAGCGTGTCAAGAACATTCCTAACTATCGGCTCGGCATTCGCACCGATCAGCCGGCCATTGAAGCGCCGACGCTGGCCGAACTGGCGCAGAAAATCGGCGTTCCTGCTGCAACCCTGGAGGCCACGCTGGCTGGATACAACGGGGCGTGTCGCGAAGGTGAATATCACCCGTTGAAAGTCGATGGCCTGTCCACCGAAGGCCTGCAACCCCCTAAAAGCAACTGGGCGCTGCCTGTCGATCAAGGCCCCTACCTGGCCTATCCGATCATCTCTGCCAATGTATTTACCTTCGGCGGGCTGAAAGTCGACGAGCAGGCCCGGGTGGTCAACGGCGATGGCCAGCCTATCGACAATCTTTACGCCGCCGGCGAAACCGTGGGCCTTTATTTTGGCAACTACGCGGGAGGCACATCGGTACTCAAGGGGTTGGTGTTCGGGCGTCTTGCCGGCTATCACGCGGCTGGCGCCGTCTAACTGATCGGAGACATCGAGATGGGTGTGGCAATTGTTACAGGCGCCAATGGCGCTATCGGTTCGGCGGTGTGTCGCCTGCTCAGCGCAAAGGGCGAGCGGGTGGTGGCGCTAGATGTCATGGCGCCGCAACTCAAGGGTGTAGAGGGCCTGATGCTGTCTTGCGACGTCACCTCGCGCAGCGAGGTCCGAAGGGCAGTGGAGGAGGCACAGGATCGCTTCGGAGCAGTGACGTCGCTGGTCAATGTCGCTGGAGTGGTTTCAAAAGGAAGTGTGCTGAGCCTGAGCAATATGGAGTTCGATCGAGTCATGCGCATCAACGTGCTGGGCACGCTGATTCCCTGCCAAGTGGTGGGGCAAATAATGGCTGATCAAGGGCGTGGCGCCATCGTCAATATTGGTTCGGTTGTCGGGAAAAACGGTGGCAATGCTCGCGCATGGCTTGATCGCAGCGAAATTGAAGTCGCCGGTGGGGTGGCCTATGGCATGTCCAAGTCTGCGGTGCATACGCTGACTTTTTTCCTGGCCAAAGAGCTGGCGAGTTTTGGCGTGCGGGTCAATGGCGTAGCGCCTGGGCCTATCGGAACGGCAATGACCGATGCATTCCCGGAGAACTTGCGAGCACTGATCCCTCAAGGTCGCATGGGAAGACCGGAAGAAGTGGCGAGCGTGGTGGCCTTTCTCCTCAGCGAGCAGGCGAGTTTTATTTGCGGTGAAATTATAGATGTCAACGGCGCACTGTGGTGCGACTGAATCAACCCCGGGAGAGAGCACTATGAAAAGTATTTATCTGGTATTGGATATGCAAAACGATCTGATTCACCCAGAAGGCGCGAGCGGCAAATCGCCCATGGCCGAGCAGGTGCAATCGCGTGAAATCATCGCTCGCACTGCCGCAGCTATTGCTACGGCACGGGCTAACGGGATTCCGGTGGCGTTCGTTCGGGTTGCGTTCTCTGATGACCATCGTGAAGCCAATCCGGCCTCACAGGTGTTTGGGCCTATCGCGAAAAACGGCATCCTCAAGCTGTCGCAGTGGGGCGGTGCGGTGCATGAGGCACTGGCACCGAACGTGCAGGATTGGGAAATTATCAAGCATCGGGTTTCGCCGTTCTACGCCACGCGCCTGGAACTGCTGCTTCGCCGTGAAGGTATCGAGCGTATCTATTGCAGTGGGGTGAGCACGCAGGCCGTGGTCCAGGCGACCGTGCGCGAGGCTCATGACCGCGATTTCGATGTGGTGCTGCTGGAAGATTGCTGCGCTGCGCACTCTGCAGAAGAACATGCCAACTCTGTCGCGAGCATTGGTCGTTTCTGTCGCGTGATGGATAGCGCCACGGCGTTCGGGATCAACCAGGCCGCGCAATAGATTAGTCGGCATCGACTGGAGCATCGTGACGTGCCTGCTTCCAGTTTTCCTGGGCTCAACCTGCGGGATGGGCCTGGGTCGGTGGCCGTGCAAATCGCCTACCGGATCGACCCACACGCGCCTTCTTCTGGCGTATCTACCGTGAGCTGAACCACCCCGATTGCTACCTGGAGCGCGTCAGGGCGTTGCATTGCGGAGACGGCCCACCCGAGGTTTCACATTTCATCGGTGACAGCCTGGTTCGGTGACAGGCGCATCTTGCAATGTTTTGCCCATAACAATAATAAACACAGGAGTGCGTCATGAAGGCTTTGTTTCACCCGGGTATCTGGCTGATGAACCGTCTGGGGTTCGCCATGAAGTTCAGCCTGATCAGCGTCTTGTTCTTCGTTCCATTATTGTCTGCCAACCTCTATCTGGTACGCGATGCTTACCATGAATGGCGCGTCAGCGACACCTTGTTGGGCAGTCTGAGCGCTGTGCAACGAACCCTGCAATTGCAGCAGCAGCTTGATCTGCTCAAGGACCTGACATTGGTTCGGCAGCGAGTTGGTCAGGTCGAGCAGAAGAGTGATATTCGCCAGCGGATCCTGTTGGCGGAAGAAAGCGCCGCAACGTTGATCACTGAACTTGACCAGACAGACATGAAGACTGCCGTCATTGAGCCCAAGCTCGATGCGCTGGCCCAGGACCTGAAAACGTTGCGCAACACAGACGGTGCTGCACCCAAGATGGAGCTGGCCAGCCAATTGGCGACCCATTGTGCGCTGTTCCTTGACGCTGTCATCGAACAGCAGGGATTAAGCCAGGACAACGAGCAACTGGTGCGTCAGCTGAGCACGTTGGTCAGTGTTCAAACCCCTCGTCTGACGGCTCTTCTGAACAGCGCCAGAGCCTTGGGGTCGATCACGCTGGGGCAGGGCTATTTGAGTTCCAGTGACACTGTTTCCCTGGAGCAAGTCGTGGTCGGCATGGAGCATGCGAGCGTCGAGAGTGCGCAGAAATTCGAGGTGTTCAATGCACAAGAAGCAACGTCGTTGACGCCGGCGCTGCAGGCCAGCTTGCAGAGTTTTGAAACCGGCAGGCGCGCTCTCGACGAGCAGATACTCAACGCTACGGATTTGGGTCAACCATGGCCCTTTTATTTCGATCAGATGACCGTCTTGAGCAACAACGTCTACGCCTTGAACGACGCCGCACTGGTACTGCTTTCCCAGGCGTTGCACCAACGTCTGGATGAAGCGCGCGGGCAGATGATCCTGCTGTCTGCTGCATCTCTGCTAATCCTGTTGTTGATCACCTATCTGTATGGCGCGTTCTATCTTGCCACTCGCGGTGTCATCGAAGATCTGAGTCGAGTGATGGGCAAAGTGGCGAGGGGGGACATGACGGCGAATTTCGAGGTTGTCGGGCAGGATGAACTGGCAGCCCTCGGACAGGTTTTCAATGGCACGGTCGGACAGATCCAGGACTTGATCCGTCAGGTCGACGGCGTGGTGGTGCAAGTAGGGCAGCAGACCGATCTGGTGCAGTCGGTCGCCACCACCAGCTCCAGGGAAGTCACCGACCAGCGTGAGCAACTGGAACGTGTTGCCTCGGCCATGAACCAGCTCTCGGCCACTGCTCAGCAGGTGGCTCGTAACGCTTCAACCGCCGTCAGCAGCGCTCAGGATGTGAACAGGGAAACCGAGCGGGGTCGATTCAGGGTGCGCGAGCAAGTTGAAGCCATTCAGCGATTGGCCGGTGAAATCGACGACTCCATGCAGTTGATCCATCAATTGGCAACCGATAGCCAGTCCATCGGTCAGGTGCTCGAAGTGATCAGAAGTATCGCCGAGCAAACCAATTTGCTGGCGCTCAATGCGGCCATAGAAGCGGCGCGTGCGGGTGAACAGGGTAGGGGGTTCGCCGTGGTCGCCGATGAGGTTCGTACGCTGGCGCGCCGGACGCAGCAATCGACCCATGAAATCGAGCAGATGATTGGCGGCTTGCATAGCCGGGTGGCGGCCACTGTCAAGGCCATGAGCAATAGCCATCAGACTGCGAACGTGACGGTAAGTCAGGCGGATGAGGTGGAGCGGACATTAGAGAATATTGTCGTGGCCATCGGCCTGATCGTCGAACAGAGTCAGCAGATCGCGGTAGCCGCTGAACAACAGACGCAAGTCTCACTGGACATTGACAGAAGTCTGGTCGACATCAGTCGAGTGGGGGAGCGAACCGCCAGCGGCGCGATCAGATCAGAGCAGGCCAGCCACGATCTGCGCGGACTGGTCAGTACTCTGCAAAAAGTGATTGGTGCATTCCGCATCTAAATCGAAGCGAAGGACGACACAACCCTCTGTGTTGGTCAGGACAGTTGAGGCAGTTGCATCTTCTTCAGGCGGTAGTCGAGCTGAGCGCGGGTCAGCCCCAGCATGACTGCCGCTCGGGAAATATTATTAGCAGCCAGCTCCATGGCAACCTCGATATACACATCCTCAATCTGGCCAAGATCGATCGGGCCACGCTGCAAGGCTTGTCGGGCCACCGCGAGCAATTGATCGTGACTGACCTTTTCCTGTTGACCGAGGCCAACCGAAGCCACCGACTCTTCGGGCAGGCGGATACCGATAAAGCACCCATCCTCCCATCCGACTGTACCGACCCGTTCGTGTTTGTGCTGCTGTTCGATGCCTGCCAGGTGTCGCAGGTCCAGGGCCTCTCCGTCGTCGGCGAGGATCACTGCGCGCTCGATGACGTTCTCGAACTCGCGAATGTTGCCTGGCCACTGGTGGTCAAGCAGCACCTGCAACGCCCTCGGGGTAATGCCCGTGAGGTGGCGGCCATGCAATTTTGTCAATTTGCCCAGGCAGGCTTCGAGCAGCACGGGGAGGTCATCCTTGCGCTTGCGCAAAGGATCAATGGTGATCGGGAAAACGTTAAGCCGATAGAACAGGTCGCTGCGAAAGCGGCCTTCCTTCACGGCATCGACCAACTGTTCGTTGGTCGCGGCAATCACCCGTACGTTGACCTTGACCGTTTTGTTGCTCCCCAGCCGCTCGAACTCACCGCTTTGCAGCACCCGCAACAGCTTGCTTTGTGCGGTCATGCTGAGGGTGCCGATCTCATCCAGGAAGATGGTCCCCCCGTCGGCGATTTCAAAGCGCCCCGGGCGGGCTTCGGTCGCGCCTGAATAGGCACCGCGCTGGACCCCGAACAGCTCGGACTCGATCAATTGTTCCGGGATGGCGGCGCAGTTGATCTCAATGAAGGGGCAATCCGCCCGCTGGCTATTGGCGTGCAACTCATGAGCGAACATGGTCTTGCCGACCCCGCTTTCGCCAAGCATCAGTACGGTAGCGTTGGTTCCCGCAACCCTCAGGATTTTGTGCAGCACAGCGTGATAGGACGCCGAGTTGCCCACTGGGCGGTCAAGCACAAGGGCGCTGATGTTGCTCTCGCCGAGGCCGAAAGGCGAGGGCGACAGAGTGGCTGCCTGCGCCACTTTGCTGGGGGGCGGTGAGCGTCGGTGATCGGCGGCGCGAGGTTGAAAATACTTGAGATCCTCTTCAGGGTCCTCCCATTCCTCTACAGGCTTGGCGATGGCGCGGCAGACATCGTCACCCATGGCGCTGCATTCGGTTTCCCTGACCAGCACCCGCTTGCCCATCAGCCGAGTCAGAAAGCCTGAGCTGTAGCCAACCTCCATCCAGCAAATAGGGTCGGAACTGACACCTTCGGTCATGATGTGCATGTCACTTTCGATGGAGTGCTTCCATAGAAACTCGCCATACAGGTAGCCCTTTGCCTGGTCGACTTCAATGCAGACCGGAGTCACCTCGATCATGCCGGTCAACGAGCGCAACTGGGCTCCGGCCGCGAGGATGTCCAGTTGTGTGCCATTGGTGCGAGTACGGATCGCCAAATCAGCACTGCGGGTCCCGCTCAGATAACCAAGGCGGGTAAAAACCCCACGGGTGTACTCAATACCCATGCTCTCCACCAGCTCTTGACGCAAGGCACCGAACGCTTGTGCCTGCATCAACATCATTCGCTGATCGCCCAGCCAGATAATGCCCTCTTGAGCATTGAAATAAAGATGCTCGGCCAAGTCGCGCATATCAGGAAAGCGTAAGTCTGTAATCACATTGCGTGGGTTTGGACGCGACGTTTTTTTGGAAATGGAATCTCGGCTTTTCGACGAACTCATAAACCCCTACCTTTTTTATTATTGGGCTGATTGCAAGATCGCGGTGACAACGTTTCTTGTCTTTGAAGTCCATTCACTCAGCCAACAGTCGCGGGTTATCAAACCATATTTTCAGCCTTTTGGATGGCCCTTGAGCATTTGTTTTTTAACCGGGCTGTTTATCGGCGGGTGTGAGTCTCCGGGCGCGTAAGTGGATCTCACATAATTCGTTATGAATTTGATGAAGATTCATAAAAAGGTGAAAGGACCTCGCGTTTGCCTGGCCCATTTTAGACATCGAAATGGGTGACGAATGCGCATCGCTATATTTTCTATCTTTATGAAATATAAGAGAAAAATATATTTCTTGTCACGTTTTTAAGCACCCCATTCGGTTATGGCATAGCCGTTGCAATTGCTCTGTCAACGCCCCGTGATTGCCTTCGCACGGCGGGGAAGGGGGATTGAAAATGCCCCTCCCTGAAAATAACAACAATGACAGAGGAGCTTCTCAAGTGGCTGAAATTACCAGTCTGGCCTATGCGGGATTTGGTGTTAGCGATCTCGATAAATGGCAATGGTTTGCGACAGACATATTAGGCATGCAGGTGAGCCAGCGTGATGCCGGTGGCTTGAGCTTGCGCATGGATGAATATAAGCAACGTTTCTTCCTTGAAGAAAATAGTTGCGACGATTTGCTGGTCGCAGGTTGGCAGTTGGACTGCGAGGATGAGCTTGAGGAGTTCGTCGCTGAGCTGCGCGAAAAGGGTGTCGAAGTGTCGCTGCTGCCTGCCGAAACGCTGAAGCGGCGGATGGTTGAAAAAGCTTACAGCTGTTCCGACCCGAACGGTTTCAATCATGAGTTCTTTTTTGGTCACAGTATTGCGCTGCTGCAGGATCCGTTTCGCTCGACGGTGCTTAAGGGGCGTTTCGTCACGGGTGAGTTGGGCATCGGCCACCTGCTGCCCTTTGCCAAGAATGGCCCGGAGACCGTCCGCTTCTATCGTGATGTCCTGAAACTCAAGGTCAGTGATTACATCCGCGAAGAAATCATGCCAGGGGTGACGGTCGACGCGACCTTCTTCCATACCAAAACCGGGCGCCATCACTCCATTGCTACCGCTCAGGCGCCAGCTCCAAAAATCCTCAACCATTTCATGGTGCAGTCTGAGGACATCGATGACGTAGGCCAGGCCTACGACCGTTGTATCGCGGCTGGTATCCCGATCGTTATGGAGTTGGGGCATCACCCGAACGACCGGACCTTTTCCTTCTATGCGCAGACACCCTCGGGTTTCAACTTCGAGTTCGGTTGGGGCGGGGTGGTGATCGACGATGCACATTGGGAAGTTCGCAGTTATAGCCAGTTGAGCGACTGGGGACACAAGCGTAATCCGGTCGTATGAACGGGCGGCTAACGGGAGAGGCATCATGAGTATCTGGCTGGATTTTATGGGCGCGCAGATCCGCTATATCGATCTGCCTACCTATGGTGTAACCCGCATTGCCGAGGCAGGCCGTGGCAAGCCGCAGGCGCTGCTGTTGATGCACGGCATCGGCGGACACCTCGAAGCTTATGCCAAGAATGTCGTGGCACTGGCGGAGTACTTTCACGTTATTGCGTTTGACTTCGTTGGTCATGGTCTATCCGAGAAGAAGACCGATATTGACTACTCCATTGCCGACTATGTTGAGCAGTTGCGTGAATTGATGGACGCACTGGACATCGACAGGGCGCACCTTTCCGGCGAGTCGCTAGGTGGCGTGGTGGCCGGAACGTTCGCCGTACGCTATCCGAAACGAGTCTTGCGTGCCGTCCTGAACACCACTGGCGGTATTCCTGTCGTCACTGAAAAGGGCCGTCAAGACTTGGCGAATCTGGCTGCGCTGTCCGCTCGCAGTATTGGGCAAGTTCCGACGTTCGAGAGCGTTAGAGCCCGCATGCAGTGGCTGATGTATGAGGGCAACTGGCATCTGCTCAGCGCCGAGCTGATTGGCGCTCGTCTGGCGATTTATGCCTCTGAAGGTTTTCAGAAAGTGGCGCCGCTGATTTATACACGGCTGCGCAAAGTGACCTCGGGTGAAGCACAGCCAGACATGATCGAGTTGGAAAAAGTCGAGTGCGAAACCTTGCTGTTGTGGACACGCCACAACCCGATTCATGACGTAGCTGCCGCCGAATCGGCATTGCCCCGGCTGCCCAAAGGTCAGCTCTATGTCATGCACACCGACGCGGGTCACTGGCCCCAATACGAAGACGCCAAAGAATTCAACCACGTCATGGTCGAGTTCCTCTCGACCGGGAGGGTACCCGCATGATGAGCGCCGCGCTGAACACCCCTTCGCAGAGGCCCGCACCACCGCCGGTGGAAGTGGCTGATTTTTGTAAGGGCATGCGTTATCTGGCCGCCAGTTGTGTGGTCATTGCCAGCGGTGACAAGCATGAGCGTGCCGGGTTGACCGCAACGGCGGTGTGCTCGGTGACCGCCAACCCGCCGCGTCTGTTGGTTTGCGTCAATCGGAACGTGCGTGCACATGCGGTGATCCAGGCGCACCAGGCGCTGAGCATCAACGTATTGAATCGCGATCAGGAATCCATCGCCCGGCGTTTTGCCGGCATGGTTGAGGGCGTGGTGGCTGAGGCGCGTTTCGATGAAGGCCATTGGGTTTACGGAAAAGGCGGCGTCCCCATTCTGGACGATGCCCTCGCCAGTTTTGAATGCCGGGTCGTCGAGACATTGCCCGCCAGCACCCACGACATGTTCCTTTGTGAAGTGATCAGCGTTGGTGGTTGTGGTGAGGATGTCGACCCGCTGCTGTATTTCAACAGCCGCTTCACTGCGCTGCGCTAAGCCGCCTGCGCCGATAACAATAAGACGAGGAAAGACGATGAACGGATTACTCAAACAGGCCACGCCGGTATTTGGCCAGGCGATTCCCACACAAGCAGAGCTGGTGCAGCGTGCGCGCGACATGATTCCGATGCTGCGTGAGAAAGCGGCCTCGGTGGAGCGCAATCGCATGGTTTCGGCAGAAACTATCGCGACCTTCAAGGCGGCTGGCTTCTTCAAAATTCTACAACCGGCACGCCATGGCGGCTGGGAAATGAACCCTGCGGTGTTTTACAAAGTACTCATGGAGCTGGGACGCGGCTGTGGTAGCAGCGGCTGGAACATGATGATCCTGGGCATCCATCAATGGGAATTTGGCAGCATGGACCCGCGTGCCGGACAGGACGTCTGGGGCGAAGACGATGGTCTGATCGTCGCCTCGTCCTACCCTCCGTTCGGTAAGCTCGTGGAGGTCGATGGGGGCTATCGACTCAGCGGTACCTGGAAGACCTCTAGCGGCTGCGATCATTCCCACTGGGCGTTTATCGGTGCCATGCGCAAGGACGCTGAGGGCCGCATGACTGATCGCATGGCGATGTTGGTACCTCGTTCGGAGTATGAAATTGTCGATGACTGGCATGTCTTCGGTCTGGCGGGGACCGGCAGTAAAAGTCTAGTGATCAAGGATGCATTCGTCCCGGCTCACCGTGCACACAGCTTGATCGACTATCAAATGTCTGATCGGCCTGCGCATTACCTGTACCCGTTCAATCAGGTGTTTTTTGGCGCTGTTTCTGCGGTGTTGGTGGGGATCGCTCAAGGCGGCATTGACGAATATATCGAGCAAATGAAAGTACGCACCGACACCACTGGCGGTATACCTGCGGCCATGAGCCCTTACGTCAAGGATCGATTGGGCAATGCCGTGGTTCGTGTTCGGTCGGCGCGTGCCCGCTTGTTGCAGATGATGACCGAGACCACCGAACAAGTGGAGCAACGGCAGTTGGTACCGACCCATGATCGTGTGCATCACATGCTGGATATCGCGCGCGTCGGTCGCGATTGCGAAGAGGCGGTGATGTTGCTGTTCAAGGCGACTTCGGCTCGCGGCATCTACCTGGACAACGCCTTGCAGCGGATTCTGCGCGACATCATCGCGGCGGCCAATCACATCACACAGAACGCCGATGACACCGCCGGGCTGCTGGGCGGTTATCTCCTGGGGCAGAAACTACCCCCGATGGTTTTCGAAAGAGATGCCGTCTGACCGATACATGTAGTGCCTACAACAGTCAGCACTGTCGCTGGGTAGACGCCTGGCGCAGTGCAATTAAAAACAATAAGAAAGCGACGGCCAGTCCGTCACAAAGAGGCAGTGGTTATGCATATGAATGCAGCTCTCCAAACGCGCCTACCCTTTTTATCTCGTCACCGCTTTGCTCTTTCTGCGATATCCACCGCGATAGCCACGTGTGCATCACTTTCAGCATCAGCATTCCAGCTGGATACCGGAAGCGATGTGCAGGTCCGCTGGGACAACACCCTCAAGTACAGCAATGCCTGGCGGGTTAAGGGGCAATCGGACAAGTTGACCGCCGACCCTACTCTTGATGATGGCGACCGAAATTTCGATAAGGGCCTGATCTCTGATCGGGTGGACTGGCTTTCGGAGCTGGATATCTCGCGTAATGGTGCGGGTGTTCGTTTAAGCGGCGCGGCTTGGTATGACGACGTTTATAACAAGCAAAACGATAATAACTCTCCGGATACCGCGAACTCGGTCAGCGTTGATCACAACCACTTCACGCACGATACCCGTGACTTGCATGGGCGCAAGGCTGAACTGCTTGATGCCTTTGTCTACAGCGACTTCACCATGGGCGACGAGATGTGGGGGGTTGCCCGACTTGGTAAGCACGCGTTGGTGTATGGCGAAAGCCTGTTTTTTGGCAACAACGGTATTGCTGTCGGGCAGCAACCGATTGATGCAGTGAAGGCGCTTTCGGTGCCGAACACCCAGTTCAAGGAACTCGGTCGGCCGGTTCAGCAATTCTCCACCCAGTTGCAACTGACACCCACTGTCTCCGTGGGCGGTTATTACCAGTTTCGATGGGAGGCCAACCGTATTCCAGCCGCTGGCAGTTACTTCAGCCCGGCTGATCTGGTGGATGAAGGCGGCGAGCGGATTGTTGTGGCGACCCAGCCGGGCCTAGGCCCCGTGGCTTCCTTCTACAGGGGCCGGGATGTCAAGGCGCGTGATTCCGGCCAAGGTGGCCTGCAACTGCGTTACCGCTCCGAGGAGCTGGACACCGATTTTGGCTTCTATGCGATTCGCTACCACGACAAGAACTTTCAGGTTCAGGTTCGTCCTGGCGTCGGTGTCGGAGCAGGCGAGCCCGCAGACAAAATTGGCGAATACATGCTGGTTTACCCGGAGGACATCAAGGCTTACGGCTTCAGCGCCAACCGTGGTATCGGCAACGCCAACTTTGGCTTCGAAGCGTCCATTCGCCGCAATGCACCTTTGGTCAGCCTGACCCTGGTCGACCTGACGGGCAATGGCGATAACGATCACAACCGGCTGTATGCGGTGGGTAATACCGCTCATGCGCAGATCAACGTGATCAATGTCCTGCCCACCGATACGTTCTGGGATACCGCGACCTTGCTTGGCGAGCTGGCCTGGAACCGGACCCTGAGCATTACAAGCAATCCTGATGCTCTCGACCCGAACAGTACCCGTGATGCCTTGGCGATGCGCTGGGCGTTCACGCCGACCTACTTCCAGGTGTTCGATGGCACCGACTTGTCCGTGCCCATGGGCTTCAGCTATGGCATCGATGGACGTTCTTCTGCCGTAGGTGGTTTCAGCCAGGCCAAGGGTGGCGATTACAACATTGGTCTCTCTGCCGAGTATTTGAAGTCGCTGACGGTTTCGCTCACCTACAACGGTTTCTACGGTTCTTCGGCGCCGATAAATATCAACGGTATCAAAACCTATAAGCAGACCAATGCCGACCGCGACTTCGTTGCATTCAGCGTATCGCAAACCTTTTAAGGGGTTGAACATGTACACGAATAAAACAATAAATCGGCTGGCCTGCTTCTCGCTTTTGGCTCTGTGCCTCGATGTGGCCCACGCCGCAGTCAGCCCGCAGGAGGCTGATGCGCTGAAAGGCAAACTCACGCCCATGGGCGCCGAGCGTGCAGCCAATGCCGACGGCAGCATTCCGGCCTGGACCGGTGGTTTTACTCAAATCCCGGCAGGGTTTCAGAACGGGCATCGCAATGTCGATCCGTTTGCGGCCGACAAACCGTTGTTCAGTATTACTGCGAGCAACATGCCGCAGTACGCCGATAAGTTGGCCGACGGCGTCAAGCAACTGTTCAAGGACAATCCGCAGACGTTCCGTATCGATGTCTATCCGACCCGCCGTACTGCGGCCGCGCCGCAATGGATCTATGACAACACCTTTAAAAACGCGACCGAGGCCAAGCTTGAGGGCGACGGTTTGATCGTCAAGGGCGCTTATGGCGGCGTGCCGTTCCCGGTCCCGCAGTCGGGACTAGAGGTGCATTGGAACCATCTGTCACTGTGGCGCGGGGAGTCGACTCACAGCAAATACAAGGTATGGACCACCACTGCCGATGGTAAGCAAGTGCTGGCCACCTCGGCAGTCGATGAGGCGCAGTACCCCTATTACTACAAAGAAGGCTCGGCAGCGACCGTGCCCGATCCTGAATACATGCTGGCCATTCAGGTGACCAACGCCCCTGCCTTTCGCGCCGGTGAGGCACTGATGCTGCACAGCGGTTTTGACTACGTCAAAGGCCGCACACTCTGGCAATACCTGGCTGGCCAACGTCGTGTTCGACGCGCGCCAAGCATCAACTTCGATACGCCTAACGTTGTTGCCTCGGGGGTGAATTTCATCGATGAGAACTTCGGTGGCGTGGGCTCTCCCGAGCGTTATGACTGGAAGTTGCTGGGCAAGAAAGAAATGTACATTCCCTACAACGACAACAAGTTGCTGGCCCACAGCGATCAGGACGTGATGGGGCCACGGCACGCCAAACCGGACATGATGCGCTGGGAGTTGCACCGGGTCTGGGTGGTTGAATCGACGCTCAAGCCGGGCAAGCGTCACGCCGTACCCAAGCGTGTCTATTACTACGACGAAGATAACTGGGGCTCGGCGATTATGGATGGCTGGGACGCCGAAGGCACGCTGTGGCGTACCTCGATGACCACCCCGTTTGCTGCACCGGACATCCCGGCCACCGTCAACTACTGCACCAGCTTTTTCCATGACCATCGAACCAAAGCCTGGGTTTACAACTGCGCCTTGGGTGATGCTGGCAATGATCAATACAGCACTGCCGAGCGTCGTCGTGAAAGCTTCTTCTCGCCGGAATCACTGACCAACCAAAGTGCTCGTTAAGCGCTGATGGCGGTTGCTGCCTGCCCTTACTGTCAGGGCAGGCAGAGTGTCGGGTTGTTTGTGGGAACGGAGGTTGCACCGTGAAAATAATAAGGTTTACCCGTTGGTTGTTCTTGATGTGCCTGCTGGGTGGGGGCGGTCTGGCGTGTGCTGATGAGCTGGTAGCCAGCGCCCCTGTACTCAAAAATGTGCAGGATACGCTCCAACAACGTTCACCGGTTTCAGCGCTTGCGCAGCGCTCCATGCTCAGTGCCATCACTCAGGCCGGCGACCGCTTGATAGCAGTCGGCGTGCGTGGGCATATCCTTTATTCGGATGACCAGGGGCAGAGCTGGCAGCAGGCTCATGTTCCGGTCAGTGTGACGCTCACCGGGGTGTGCTTCGCCGACCGCAACACAGGCTGGGCAGTTGGCCATCGAGGCGTGATCCTCAAAAGTGACGACGCTGGCAAGAGCTGGGCCGCGCAACTGGATGGCATCAAAGCCGCACAAGCGATCCTTGAGGCCAGTGATGAAAAAAATGCAGCAAGTCTGCAGAACGCGCGAAATCTGGTGACAGATGGCGCGGATAAACCCTTCCTCGATATCCAGTGTTTCGACAAGGATCACGCACTCGTCGTAGGTGCTTACGGTCTTGGTTTCTCCACCGCAGACGGTGGCCGCAGTTGGTCGCCCTCCCTGGCGCTCCTCGATGGCTCCGCTCAGCGCCATATCAATGTTGCGCGCACCTTGGGTGACAAGGTCTATCTGGCCGGCGAACAAGGTGGTTTGTACCGCCTGAGCAAAGATGCGCGTGATTTCAAGTCGCTGGGTGAACCCTATGTGGGGAGCTTCTTCGGCTTGGTGGTCAGCCCCCAAAACAGCCTTTTGGCATTCGGCTTGCGCGGCCACCTGTTCCGTTCGACCGATGCCGGCGGGACCTGGACGCGAGTGCGTGTGGACACCCGCCAGAGCCTGACAGCGGGGACTGCGTTAGTCGATGGCTCGATCCTGCTGGTGGACGAGTCTGGAGTGGGCTGGCTCAGCCGTGATGATGGCCGAAGCTTCGGCCGTGTGCTGCCGACCCAGCAGTTTCCGTTTCTCGCGCTCCAGGCATCGGCTCAGGGTGGGGCCGTCGCAGTGGGTATGAACGGGATTTCTTTCTTCACGCCAGACACTCTTTCCTTGAGTCGGTAAACCTGTAAGGGGTTAATAAAATGGGTATCGGCACTTCTTCAGATGGCTTTCCGACCATCGCCAGGCTTGAGGACTTCAACACGTCCTCGGGCAATCGCCTTGAGCGTCTGCTGTTCAATCACCGGTTGACGGTCGTGGTGTTCTGTTTGCTGTTAACGGCCTTTTTCAGCCTGTCGGCGACTCAGGTGCGGCTAAACGCCAGCTTCCTCAAAACCATCCCTGCGAACCATAAGTTCATTCTCAACTACTTGAAACACGCGGATGATCTCAAGGGCTCGGCTAACACCCTGCGCGTAGCGGTCGCGGTGCAGGGCGAAGGCACTATTTATAGCGCCGAATACATGGACACCCTGCGCCAGATCAATGACGACCTGTACCTGGTGCCCGGTGTTGACCGAGCGTTCATGCGCTCGTTGTGGACGCCCCTGACCCGCTGGCAGGGCGTTACCGAGGAGGGCTTCGATGGCGGTCCGGTGGTTCAGGACAGCTTTAATGGCAGTAAAAAGAGCCTTGAAATTTTACGTGCCAATGTCGAACGCTCTGGCGAAATCGGTCAGTTGGTCGCTCGAGATCTGCGCTCGACCATCGTTCAGATGCCTTTGCTGGATATCAATCCGAAAACCGGTCAGGCACTCGATTACAAGAAGCTCGCCGATGCGCTGGAGGACATTCGCAGTCGTTATGCGGCCAAGGGCGTTGACATCCATATCATTGGTTTCGCAAAGGTCATGGGCGACCTGATCTCTGGCTTGTATGCAGTCCTGGGTTTCTTTGCCGTCGCGGTGTTGATTACGTCGAGCATTCTTTACTACTTCACGCGTTGCTGGCGCAGCACGCTGATGGTGCAGGCGTGCACCCTGGTCGGAGTGGTGTGGTTACTCGGTATGTTGCCGTTGTTGGGCTATGAGCTGAACCCGTATTCGATCCTGATACCGTTTCTGGTCTATGCCATCGGCGTCAGTCATGGCGCGCAGAAAATGAACGGCATCATGCAGGACATCGGGCGTGGTACTCATCGTTTGATTGCTGCCCGCTACACCTTCCGTCGACTGTTTGCCGCGGGCATGACTGCGTTGCTGGCGGACGTCGTCGGTTTTGCCGTGCTGACCATCGTCGACGTGCCGGTCATTCAGGAACTCGCGATCATCGCCAGTGTGGGTGTCGGCATTCTGGTCTTTACCAACCTGGCTCTGTTGCCGATCACGCTGTCTTTCACCGGGGTGTCGACCAAAGCGGCGCAGCGTAGCCTGAAGAACGAAAGTGACATGGAGCAGGTGGGCGGGCGCACGCCATTGATGATGCGCCTGCTCGTTCGATTCACCCAGCCACGTACCGCAATTCTGGCGCTTTTTGTGGCCGTTGTTGTCGGGCTGTTCGCCTTTAAAGCCAGCGAGCAACTCAAGGTCGGCGACCTTGATCCAGGTGCGCCGGAGCTGCGGGCCGACTCGCGTTACAACCAGGATAACGGTTTCATCATCAATCATTACCAGGCCAGCAGTGACGTGTTCGTGGTCATGGTCGAAACACCTGCCGGGCAGTGCGTCGACTACGGCACCCTGCGCAAGGTCGAGGAGTTGGAATGGCGCTTGCGGCAACTGCCGGGTGTCGAAGGCACCAACTCCATTGCCGGGCTGGCGCGTAAGGTCAACGTCGGTATGAATGAGGGCAATCTGAAGTGGGATGAGCTGTTGCCCAATCAGTCGACGATCAACTCCGCTGCCGTTCGCTCGCCGCGCGAGCTGTTCAATGCGACCTGCGATCTGCTGTCGGTGTATGTCTACCTCAAAGATCACAAAGCGGACACCTTGGTCTCGGTGGTGGAAGTGACTGAGCGGTTTGCCGCCCGGCACAACGACAACGCGGCCAGTTTCCTGCTGGCAGCAGGCAATGCCGGGATCGAGAGCGCCACCAATATCGTGGTCAAACAAGCCAATGGGCGGATGTTGTTGGGGGTCTACCTGGCTGTAACGCTGTTGTGTTTTATTGCCTTCCGCTCCTGGCGTGCGGTGGTCTGCGCCATCGTGCCGCTGGTTCTGACCTCGGTGCTGGCCGAAGCGTTGATGGTCAAACTCGACATGGGACTTAAGGTTGCCACGCTGCCGGTGGTGGCGCTGGGGGTCGGCATTGGCGTCGACTATGCGCTTTATATCCTCAGCGTAACGCTGTTCTGGCTCAAGTGCGGGGCGAGTCTGTCCCAGGCCTATTATCAAGCGCTGATGTTCACCGGTCGCGTGGTGGTGTTCACCGGCATCACCTTGTCCCTGGGCGTGGTCACCTGGATTTTCTCGCCCATCAAGTTCCAGGCGGACATGGGCATCCTGCTGACCTTCATGTTCCTCTGCAACATGCTCGTGGCACTGGTGCTGATTCCGGCGCTGGCGTGCTTCCTTCTCAAACCGAAGTCAGCGAGCACCGTAGTTGAAGCCAGCGAGGTGCTTGTATGAACTCGTCGCTCACTGTCGATGATTTCTGCCTGGCTGACCCGCTGAGCCTGCCAATGGTCGACCGGGCCATTGCCGCAGCGCTGTTGTATGCCCAGGAAAAAGGGCTCCAGGTCAGTGTCGCGGTGGTTGATGCCGGCGGGCATTTACTGGGGTTCTCACGCATTCCAGGCGCATCGCTGCATTCGATCGATATCGCACAGGACAAGGCCTGGACCGCTGTGTCCTTCTCGATGCCCACGTGTGCCTTGGCCAACCTGATGAGGCACGCCGACGAGCACGTACGTCAATGCCTGATCTCCCGACCCAGGATGGTGCCTATGGGTGGAGCGTTTCCGCTAATGCTCGGCTCCAGGTTGCTGGGGGCAATTGGAGTATCCGGCGCCAGTGAAGAACAAGACGCCGGCTGCGCCACTGCCGGATACGACGCCATTCGATCGGCTGAAGCCCCATGACGCCTATTCCTTTTAACTCGCAGGAGGACCTGACTGTGACCGATACCTTCATCAATATTGATGCACTGGGTGACGAGCTGTTTCATGCACTGAAATCGGTTGAGGCGATTGCCCCTTTGACCGAGCGCTACCCGCATTTGACCCTGGCTCATGCTTACGCCATTCAGCAACGCCTGATGGCCCGGAGACTGGAACAGGGCGAGCGGATCATCGGCAAAAAAATCGGTGTCACCAGCAAGGCAGTGATGGACATGCTCGGTGTCGGTCAGCCTGATTTCGGCCAGTTGACCGACCGTATGGTGGTCAATCAGGGCGATGCGGTGGACATGTCTACATTGATTCAGCCCAAGGCCGAAGGCGAAATTGCTTTCGTCCTCAAGCACGATCTGGCTGGGCCCGGCGTCACGGTGGCCGATGTTCTGCGGGCAACCGAGGGGGTGATGGCCTGCTTTGAAATCGTCGACTCACGGGTTCGCAACTGGCAAATCAAAATCCAGGACACGGTTGCCGACAACGCCTCCTGTGGTGTGTTCGTGCTCGGAGACCGGCTGGTCGATCCACGCCAGCTGGACCTGTACACCACGGGGATGGTGTTGGAGAAGAACGGCCAGGTGGTTGGGACTGGCGCGGGCGCCGCAACCATGGGCTCGCCAGCCATTGCCGTGGCCTGGCTGGCCAACACCCTCGGTGAGCTGGGCATGAGCCTCAAGGCAGGGGAGGTGATTTTATCCGGTGCGCTGTCGGCCATGGTGCCGGTCGTTGCCGGAGACAACTTGCGGGTCAGCATCGCCGGAATCGGCGGCTGTTCTGTGCGTTTCGTTTAAGCCTGAGGCAAACACAATGAATAAACTCAAAGTCGCCATCGTCGGTTCCGGCAACATCGGCACCGACCTGATGATCAAGATTCTGCGCAACGCCAAGCACCTGGAAATGGCGGTCATGGTCGGCATCGACCCGGCCTCCGATGGCCTGGCCCGCGCGCAGCGCATGGGCGTGGCCATCACCCATGAAGGCGTTGCAGGTCTGACCCGCATGGACGTATTCAAGGACATCGACTTCGTGTTCGATGCCACCTCGGCCGGTGCTCATGTGAAGAACGACGCGTTCCTGCGGTCGATCAAACCGGGCATCCGCCTGATTGACCTGACCCCGGCCGCCATCGGCCCATACTGCGTGCCGGTGGTCAACCTGGAGCAGAACCTCGATCAGCTCAACGTCAACATGGTCACCTGCGGCGGCCAGGCCACTATTCCGATGGTCGCGGCGGTCTCGCGTATCGCCAAGGTGCATTACGCCGAAATCGTCGCCTCGATTGCCAGTAAATCTGCCGGTCCCGGCACGCGCGCCAACATTGACGAGTTCACTGAGACCACCTCCAAGGCCATCGAAGTCATTGGCGGCGCAGCCAAGGGTAAAGCGATCATCGTGATGAACCCGGCCGAGCCGCCATTGATGATGCGTGACACGGTGTTCGTGCTGTCCGAAGCCGCCGACCAGGCTGAGATCGAAGCGTCTATTGAAGAAATGGCCGCTGCGGTAGAAGCCTACGTGCCGGGCTACCGCCTCAAGCAAAAGGTGCAGTTCGACGTCATCCCTGAGTCGGCACCGCTGAAGATCCCTGGGTTGGGCACGTTCTCCGGGCTGAAGACCTCGATCTTCCTCGAAGTCGAAGGCGCCGCCCACTACCTGCCAGCCTATGCCGGCAACCTCGACATCATGACCTCCGCTGCCTTGGCCACCGCCGAGCGCATGGCGCTGTCGATGCTGAACGCCTAAGGAGAATCGCCATGAGTTTTAATCCCGGTAAAAAACTGTACATCTCCGATGTCACCCTGCGCGACGGCAGCCATGCCATCCGCCACCAATACTCGATCCAGAACGTCCAGGACATTGCCCGCGCCCTGGACAAGGCCAAGGTCGACTCGATTGAAGTCGCCCATGGCGACGGTCTGCAAGGCTCAAGCTTCAACTACGGTTTTGCTTCCCACACCGACCTGGAGTGGATCGAAGCGGCCGCCGATGTGATCAGTCACGCCAAAATCACCACGCTGCTGTTACCAGGCATCGGCACGGTGCACGACCTGAAAGCCGCCTACAACGCCGGTGCCCGCGTAGTGCGCATCGCCACCCATTGCACCGAAGCGGATGTCTCGAAACAGCACATCGAATACGCCCGCGAGCTGGGCATGGACACGGTCGGCTTTTTGATGATGAGCCACATGATCCCCGCCGAGCAGTTGGCCGCGCAGGCCAAGCTGATGGAAAGCTATGGTGCGACCTGCGTGTACATGGCCGACTCCGGTGGGGCGATGAACATGCAGGATATCCGCGACCGTTTCCGTGCGTTCAAGGCTGTGCTCAAGCCAGAAACTGAAACCGGTATGCACGCCCACCACAACCTGAGTCTGGGGGTTGCCAACTCGATCACGGCCGTTGAGGAAGGTTGCGACCGCATCGACGCCAGCCTCGCCGGCATGGGCGCCGGCGCGGGCAATGCGCCGCTGGAAGTGTTCATTGCGGCCGCCGAACGCCTGGGCTGGAACCACGGCACCGACCTTTACACGCTGATGGACGCGGCCGATGACATCGTGCGTCCGTTGCAGGACCGTCCGGTGCGAGTTGATCGCGAGACCTTGGCGCTGGGTTACGCCGGGGTCTATTCGAGCTTCCTGCGCCACGCCGAAGTCGCCGCCGCCAAGTACGGCCTGAAGACTCTGGACATTCTCGTCGAACTGGGTAAACGCCGGATGGTCGGTGGCCAGGAAGACATGATCGTCGACGTCGCGCTGGATCTACGCAACAACGTTTCCCTCTGAATCCTGCATCAATAATAGGAAAATAAGAATGAGCACATTTACTGAAGCCTACACCAGCAAGTTCGTGCAAACCCCCGAGTGGAACATCCACTACAACGAAGCCGGCGAGGGCGAAGCCGTCATCATGATCCACGGCTCTGGCGCAGGGGCAACGGGTTGGGCCAACTTCCATCGCAACGTGGATGATTTCGTCGATGCCGGTTACCGGGTCATTCTCATGGACTGCCCTGGGTTTGGTAAATCCGACCCCTTGGTCACTGCCGAGCCACGTTTTGTGATCAATGCCCGTGCGGTAAAAGCGCTGATGGATGGGTTGGATATCGATAAGGCACACCTGGTTGGCAACTCCATGGGCGGCGGCACAGCACTGGGCTTTGCCGTGGCCTCACCGGAGCGTCTGGACAAAATGATCCTCATGGGAGCGGGCGGCGTGGGCCGTACCAGTATATTCACGCCGCTGCCGATGGAGGGCATCAAGCTGCTGTTCGATGTTTACCGGGAACCGACCCTGCACAACCTGAAAAAAATGCTCAATGTTTTTGTCTACGATTCGAGCGCTCTCACCGAAGAACTGATTGGCCTGCGCCTCAAGAGCATTCTGGACAAACCGCATCACCTGGAAAACTTCCTGAAGAGTATCGATCTGAGCAAGTTCCAGATGGGTGACTTCACCGACAACTTGCCCGATATCAAGGCCAAAACCCTGATCACCTGGGGCCGCGACGACCGTTTTGTACCTATCGACTGGAGTCTGAAGCTGCTCAACGGAATTCCCGATTCGCGTCTGCACGTCTTCAGTAAATGCGGACACTGGGCACAGTGGGAACATGCCCCTGCGTTCAACCGTCTGGTCATCGACTTCCTCAAGCACTAAGCACGCGCCTGAACAGTGCCGCTCAAGCCTCCCTGTGCGCTTCCGTGCAGAGGGGCGTCGAGCAAGGATGACGTACCTTCCTGCAGCACAAGCAGATAGACCAGGAACGGATATGCACCATTACGACCTAATAGTGCTGGGCAGTGGCAACGCCGGGCTTTGCGCGGCACTTTCCGCTCGCACGCAAGGGGCTCGAGGTAAGGGATGAACATAAAAAAAATAATTCTGACGTTACTTGTGTTGGCATTGTTGGCGTTGCCATTCTGGCTGGGAAGTCTCGAACCTAAGCAAAAGCTCGCAGGGCAGGCATATATATGCCAAGGCCTTAACGTCCCCTGCAGCTTGCCTGTTACGTTTAAAGGATGGCCGCAATAGAAAGAACGGCTCAAGGCTTGCGACAAATACCCAAGTGTTTAGTGGCGTTGAGCCGTCACGTTTTCGCTGAAGACTGACCCCTTTGAGCCACGCCAGTGAAATTATCAAGTTGCGCCTGAAGTGCAGCCCTGTGTTCAGGATGGGCGATGTCCAGCAATTTTGTGATTCGCTGATTGAGAGTCATGCCGCGCAGATCGGCTACGCCGTACTCGGTGACGACAATGACCGCGTCGCTACGTGCAATGGTTACCGGTCCGTTTAACCTCGCCACGATTCTGCTATGGCTGCCCGCGGTTGACGGCAGCGCGATAATGGGCAATCCGCCTTTTGAGCGCCGTGCGCCACGGATAAAGTCGACCGCTCCGCCGATGGCGCCGACGTAGTTGCCTGCGGCCAACTCCGAATTAACCTGACCGGTCAGGTCGACTTCGACGGCTGAGTTGATCGCAACCAGTTTGTCGATGCTCTCAAGGATGTGCGCATCGTGGGTATAGCGTGTCGAGCGTAATTGAATGGCCGGGTTGTGGTGAGCATAGTCATGAAGCAGGCGGCTTCCCATGAGAATGCCACCTACGCTGATGCCTCGGTCGATCGTCTTGCGCTGGTTGGTGATAACACCGCTTAGCATCAGGCGTGCCACACCATCGCCAAGGCTGCCTGAATGCACGCCCAAATGGATATGTTCGCCTAATGCACTCAAGACAGCGTCGGGTATGGCACCGATGCCCATTTGCAGGGTGGCGCCATCCTCGATCAGGCCGGCGATATGCCTGGCGATGCGCTGATCGACTTCCCGGACAGGGCTGACCGGATTTTCCATGGGCGCCCGATCGGTGAACAGGATGGCGTCCAAGTCATCGTCGCCCAAGGTCCGGTCGCCGTAAGTCCAGGGGGCCCGAGCATTGATTTCTGCAATCACCAGGCGAGCGCTGTCGAGCGCCGGCAGCAAATACTCGTTGGCCAGGCTCAGGCTGTAGCGGCCCTCGGCATTGGCGGGCGCCAGTTGCAGCATCAACACATCGATACGCAAAGCGCCGCTGCTGATCAGGTACGGTAGGTCGGAATAGTGGCTGGGCATCACCTCCAGCAAACCGGCGTTAGCCAGCTCGCGGTTGGCTCCCGCGCCGCAATAAGCGATGAAATCCACGTGATCGGTGTGCTCGGGCGTACAGGTCGGGCTGTTGGAGATCCCTAACATCACCCGGAACCTGCCAATTTTTTTCCGCTGGGCCATCAATGCCTGGGTCAATGGCAGGGGCTCGGCGTTGGCCTGGCCCCACATCACCGTGTCACCAGGTTGAATCAGTGCGGCCAGGTCCAGCGATTCGAGGTGCAAGAGCTGTGGCATCTGGGAATTCTCGGCAACAGTCAGCCGCAGCTACTGGTTGGGTAGCCAAAGCGCCAATAAAAGGTAGGGAGAAGCGGCGGCGCGAAGGCCGCCGTGGTCTTCAGACGATTGAGGAGGGGTGCTTGGCCAAGGGCGTGACCTGGAGGGTCATGTACGGGAACAGTGGCAGGCTGGACAGCAGCTCATGCAGTTCGTCGTTGCTGGCCACGTCGAGGATGCTGATGTTCGAATATTGCCCGACTATTCGCCACAGATGCGGCCATTTCCCTGCTTCTTGAAGCTCGGTGGCGCGTTTCTTCTCGGCAATTTTGATCGCCTCCACTGTGTCGGCAGGGATATCGCGAGGAATGTTTACGTCCATTTTTACGTGATAAAGCATGGGTTCTACTCCAATTAGATTTTGTTGTTGATCAAGGTATGGTCGGCAACCCTGGCATCGTGATCGTCTAGGTTGTGACCCAGATTGGCGTCGATATCTTCCAGACGCACACCGCGGGTCTCTGGTAGCAGCAACACGGCGATAATTGCCAAGGCGTAGGCGACCAGGCAAAAGCCGCCTATCGCTTCAGCCAGGCCAAAACGCTCAGACAGAACCCCGACGCCTGCGATGGACAGCGCACCCAGGGATTTACCCAGGTTGTAGGAGAAGCCCATGCAAGTGGTGCGTATGTGGGTAGGGAACAGCTCGCTGAGGAAGGGACCGACGACGGCGAAGATGCCCGTGGCGAAGGCGCCGACAGGAAAACTCATCAGCATCAATACGGTGGGGCTCATCGGCACAAGCATATAAACCACGGTGAATATCCATGCGCCCAGGCAGAAGACCAGCAGCGCAGGCCGACGACCGAAGCGATCGGAGAGGTACGCGGTGAGTACGAAACCGGCGAACGCACCTGCGCACATGATCAGCATCGTGATGACGACTGGACCTGACTTCAGCCCTCGGACCTGCACCATCAGCGTTGGCAGCCACGCCATGATGGTGTAGGCAGCGGCCTGCAGCCCCGTCACTAACAGCGCGCCTAACAGGGTCAGTCGGATCACGGAAGGGCGGAAAGCGGAGAGGATCGAGGCCTTCTCATTACTCGCGGCCTTGGCTTCCTTGAAAATGTCGGCGTCCTTGACGTTGCGGCGAATGAACAGCACGAACGTGGCTGGAATGATCCCCACCCAAAATGCGACACGCCACGCCATCTCCGGCGGCAAGTAAGCGAGTAGAGCGGTCATCACCACCGCAGACAGTGCCCAGCCCACC
This sequence comes from Pseudomonas sp. UMAB-08, assembly GCF_900095225.1. Classification (GTDB taxonomy): domain Bacteria; phylum Pseudomonadota; class Gammaproteobacteria; order Pseudomonadales; family Pseudomonadaceae; genus Aquipseudomonas. Next base: position 255,848 of record NZ_LT607418.1, on the reverse strand, counting down.
GAGAACCCGCTCTGTACGAAGCCTAAAGCCTTGCCGCGATGTTCGGGACGAATGACTTCGGCCATCAGTGCGGCACCCACTGCCCACTCACCACCGAAGCCCAGGCCTTGCAAGGTACGCACGACCAGCATTTGTTCGAAGGATTGAGTAAAACCTGCCAGTACCCCGAAGACGGTGAACCAGCAAATGGTGAAAATCAGAATGCGCACCCGACCGTAGCGGTCGCTGAGGATACCCGCGGCCCAACCGCCCAGTGCGGCAGAGAGCAGCGCGGCGGTGCCGAGGATCCCGGCCTCGCCCTTGGATATCTGCCAGACCGCCATGAGGGTCGGCAACAGAAAGCTGAACATCTGGGCGTCGTAGGTATCCAGCGCCCAGCCTGAAAAGCATGCCCAGAACGTTTTGCGTTCTTGTGATGAGCCGGTTTTGTACCATTCGAACATATCGCCGTCCTTCTTGTTATTGGACTTTTTATTGGAGGGACCTTGGGCTTATGAGGCCGTGATCCAGAGTGCAGCAGTTAACGCGTGGTGCCCATTTGCCTTTGCAAAACCCAGCCTTCCAACCAGACTAAAGCTCAGGCATCGCGCGGTGAAATCAATAAATCCTGGGCCATGCTGGCGACCAGTCGGCCGTCTCGCTGGTAGATGTGAGTCATGGTCAGCCCTCGACCGGACAGACTGCGCACCGCATCGTTGACGAACAACAACCACTCATTGACGTCGATCTCCAGACTGTGAAACCACAGCGTGTGGTTGAGATTGCTGACGTAATGGTTTTGCCAGAGGTCAAGCATCCCTTGCCCGGGTGCCAGGCTGGCGTTCAGCCAACAGTCAGACAGGTACGCCAGCGCCGCGTGGTGCAGGCAGCCTTCGGCCGCAAGAGGCTGGTTCAAGCGCACCCAATAAGCGATGTCTCGTCGGTCGGCGGGGCGTTCAAAATGATCGTGTGGGTGAATCGGCCGGATATCGAGTACCGGCCGGGCACTGAAACGCAGTTGCACGGCCTCGCTGTCCAGCGGGTAACGCGCTGCTAATTCAGCGAGGGTCGGCAGATCTTCCGGTGCAGGCATTTGTTGCGGCAGTCGGTGCGGGTCACCGGGTTCGGACTGTGCCACTTGAAAGCTGGCGTTGGCGCTGAGCACCAGGCCGGTACCCTGGACACCGTAGACGTGGCGGGAGGAAAGGCGCCGCCCGTCCTGGAGCGCCTCAACGCTGAATTCGATAGTGTCTTGTGGGCGCGCGCCTTGCAAAAACGTCATTTGCAGCATGCTGGGGCT
>NZ_LT607418.1:241030-254538 GCF_900095225.1 Pseudomonas sp. UMAB-08 | reverse complement strand
GGCCACCATAGACCCGACCGTTGGCATTGGTGTCATAGGCATAGCTGCGCCAGTTGTGCTGGCCCGCCGGTTCCAGGGTCAGCAATTCGGTGAGATCACGCTGGTCCCAGCGGCGCTCGCTGTTCATTTGCTTAGGGCCGCTAGAGCGCTGTGGGTCGATGACTTTTTCACGGGCAGGAGCACCGCGCTGAAGTCCAGCGGCACTTGTGTCATGTCCTGTAATGCCTGTGGCGTGATGTCACCGATCAACTCGAGCACTTTTACGCCGTTGGCGGTGATATCCATCGTTGCCAGGTCGGTGTAAACACGGCTCACGCAACCCAGCCCGGTCAATGGATAGGTGCATGCTGGCAGTAACTTGCTGCGACCGTCTTTGCCCAGGTGTTCCATCATGACGAAGACCCGCTTGGCGCCGATGGCCAGGTCCATTGCGCCACCCACTGCCGGAATCGCATCCGGTGCGCCGGTGTGCCAGTTGGCCAGATCGCCGGTGGCCGACACTTGGAATGCGCCCAATACGCAGACATCCAGATGCCCACCGCGCATCATCCCGAAGGAGTCGGCATGGTGGAAAAAAGCACCGCCAGGGGCGAGCTCGATGGGTTCTTTACCCGCGTTGATCATGTCCCAGTCTTCTTCGCCAGGCGCGGCAGCCTGCCAGCGTCCCAGTACGCCATTTTCACTGTGCAGAAAGAAGTCTTTATCCAACGGTAGATGGTTTGCTACCAAGGTCGGCAAGCCAATTCCAAGGTTGACGTAAGAGCCTTCGGTGATGTCTCGGGCGACTCGCTGCGCCATGGCAATGCGTACATTCTTGTCCATACCAATCATCCCGCTTGTTTTAGAAGTGTCGCTGGTTCATCGGTCGGGTCGCGGCGCAGCACCAGGTGCTTAACGAAGATCCCCGGCGTTACGATGGTCTCGGGGTCCAATTCGCCCAGTTCACAGAAGCGCTCGATGGAGGCAATTGTGTTTTTTGCCGCCATGGCCATGACCGGGCCGAAGTTACGTGCTGTCTTGCGATACACCAGGTTGCCCCAACGATCACCTGCCTCGGCTTTGATCAAGGCGTAATCGACGTGGATCGGATACTCAAGAACATAATCACGGCCCTTTATAGTGCGGGTTTCCTTGCCTTCGGCCAGCAACGTGCCAAAGCCGGTGGGCGTATAAAACGCGCCAATACCGCAGCCAGCGGCGCGCAAGCGCTCGGCCAGGTTGCCTTGGGGTACTATTTCCAGTTCGATTTTTCCAGCGCGATACAGGGTTTCGAAAACGTGGGAACCGGTCATGCGTGGATAGGAACAGAGAATCCTGCGAACACGCCCAGCCTTGAGCAATGCAGCAAGGCCGGTATCTCCCTGGCCCGCGTTATTGCTGACGAGCGTAAGGTTGCGAGCGCCCTGGTGGATCAGCGCCTCAATCAAGTCGTCGGGCATACCCGCACCGCCGAAACCGCCCACGGCGATGGTGGCCCCATCGGGAATATCAGCCAGAGCCGCCTGTACGCTGTTGGAAAGCTTGTCGATCATGGATAGGTCCTTGTTTTGAGATCTTCCACCGTTATCGTCCAACGTCGGGATAAAGGCGGGATCCAGGCAGTCGAGGCGTCGGGTGCGTGGCCTGGACGCTTCGATTTCCTGGTTTGATCAGCTTGCCCAAGGCGGCCAGCAGTCACAATTTCGGTCTTCGGAAGGCTTGATTAACCAGTGATTAACAGCCGTTCGACGAGGGCTTTAAACGCCTGCAACGCCGACCGTCATTCCGCCGCAGACGTACAGCACTTGACCGGTCACAAAGCCACTTCGGGCGTCTAGAAAAAACGCGGCAGCCTGGGCGATATCGTCCGGCATGCCTAAGCGCTTGACTGGAATCGAATCGATGATGGCCTGCGTGCGAGGGCTGTCGGGTGGATTGGCGCGCTCGAACAATTCAGTGCGAATGGGGCCAGGACCAATAGCGTTGGCCGTGATACCAAAGCGGCCCAGCTCCAGCGACCAGACCCGGGTCATACCCAATAATCCGGCCTTGGTCGCGGCATAGGCGCTGCGTAGCTCTTTGCCTAAGGCTGCGCGAGAAGACATGTTGAGGATGCGCCCGAAGCCAGCCTGTTTCATGCCGGGCAATAGGGCCTGCATGCACTGCAGCGAGCAGCGCAGGTTGAGCGCCCATACCTGCTCCAGCTCCTCAAGGCTTTGCTCTTGCGCGCTGTTGGGGCAGACCATGCCGACGTTGTTGACCAGCCGGGTGATAGGGCCGCCAGCAAGCGCTTCTTCTAGCGCGTGGGCGGTAGCTTTCACATTACTAAGGTCAGCAATAAGGCCTTCTCCGATGCGGTCGATAATCACCGGTTCGAAGCCGTCTTTAATGCAACGCTCAACAATCGCTGCGCCAATACCTGAGGCGCCCCCGGTAATCAGTACTCGTTCTCTGGACATAAGTGTGCTCCTTAAGTGGCTCTAGACTGTTGCGACAGGATTCAACGGTGCACCCACGGCGCCCGGCAGGCGCAAGGGTGGGGCGGTCAGCAGAAAACGATTGCGCTGGTGGGCGCGTAACCAGTTGGCCAGAGGCGTGAGGTGCCACAGTTCGCCAAGGTGAACCCCCAGCTTGAACAGGCAGTGGTGATGCAGCGGCATGACAGAGCAACAGCCATCACCCTGCCCGTTAGGAAAGATTTCCACCGAGTAATTGTCGGCAGCGATAGCGACCAATCCGCTGTCAGTGATCCATTGCAGCAGACGCTGGTCATTACCGTCGAGCACCGCTCCGAGCGAGTCCAGGACCTGGGTGTCCGGTTGTTTGTTCATCCCGAGCACCGCGTCGGCGTAACCGGTGTGCAGGCAGACAATATCGCCAGGTTCGACCTTTACCTGATCAGCATCGAGCACGTACATCAATTCGTCATAGCCAATATGGGTACGAGCATCGCCGTAATGATGGTGCAGGTCGATCATCACACCACGGCCTTGCACGCAGGTTTCGGCCATGCGTTCGATGCCCAGGGCATGGGCGCATGAGGTGCTGTGCGGGGCGATTTCGCCTTCAAAGCCACAATCGGCGATATCGCTGGGGCCGACGATATCAATGCCCGCCGCGTAGCCATTGTAATAAAGCGGCTCAGCCACGCCGTCGCCGTTGGCGTCGAACAGGGCGCCAACGTGAGAGAGGGCGTCCCACTGGGTGGAGTATTGCAAATGCAGAATGGCCAGATCGTCGCTCAGCACGTCGGGTCGGCCAGCCTGGATACGGTCGTACTGATAATTCATGTTGACCCCGCCTTTACGCAGCAGGGGACGCAGAATCGGAGGCCGGCGATTGACGTTCATGGCGTTGCCGCCCGGGTAGTCCAGCGGCAGGCTCAAACAGAAAGCCAGACCTTCGCGGACCTCGGCGATGCCCTGCAGAACCTTGTCGGCGGTGAGCAGGTTGAGTCGGCCCTTCTGATCGTCGGGGCCAAAATCCCCCCAGTTCGAGCCTTCGGGACGATGTTTCCAGCGTTGATGGGTCATGCGGCCTTCCTTTTTATTATGAATCGTAGGCTGCCGTCAGCCGTCCAAAGGCTTTGAGCCTCCGTCTCTCAGGCTCGCGTAGCGCGAGCAATTCTGTGTTCTATCGCGCGGCATCAAGCGCCGTTCACGCCGCCGGGGCTGCGCTGTCCGAGGCGTGGCACCAGTCGATCAAGCTGTTGGCGAAGTCTCGGGCGAACGACGAAAGCCCGTCAAAATCCTGTGCGCACAGCTGGAAGGTGCGGACCGCCCAAGGATCGAGCAGGGCGCACGAGCCAATGTTTTGCTGGCCTTTGAGCCGGGTAAAACCGGCCTGGGGTACGATGGCGATTCCGGCACCGGCTTCGACCATCCGGAAAATCGCATCGGAGCTCGCCACCTGTACGCGAATCGTCAACGGCGTGTGCAGCGCGGCGGCGGCCCGACTGAGGAATACATGGATCGCGCTGCCTTCGAGTAACGAGACGAAGGCGTATTGCAGGGCTTCTTTGAAAAACACCTCGTTGTTGGCCAATATCGGATGTCCGAGCGGGGCAATAACCATCAGGCGGCTGGACACCAGCGGCACGCTTTGCAGCCCGTCGGTGACGACACTGCCAGACACGATCCCGAGGTCGGCACCGCCATCGCGAATACTGCGCACAATGTCGTCGCTGAGGCGCTCGCGCATGTCGATGTGCACGTCCGGGTGGGTCTTCAAGTACTCGCCCACGACCGGTGGCAAGTATTCGGTGATGGCTGTGGTATTGGCCAGCAATCGCAACTGGCCCTTAAGGCCAATGGCATATTCCTGGAGATCGCCTGTGAGCAATGCCAACTGCGCGAGGATCACTCGCGCATGTTGCAAATAGGTCTTGCCGGCATTGGTCAGGGTCACGCCCTGAGGTGAGCGTTCCAGCAGGCGCATGCCCAGGTTGTCTTCAAGGTTTTTGATGCGATTGCTGGTCGCGGGCACCGAGAGAAACGAACGCTCGGCGCCTCGAGTCAGGCTGCTGGTTTCCGCAATGTTGATGAACAGGCGGAAATCGGTGATATCAAAATGGGTCGCCATTATTGTTTTACTTCTTGGTCAGAGATGACCCAAGGTAATGGCAGTCGCCACCCCCTGTCCATGCGCGAACGGCAGCGTCTAGCACAAGGGTTTACCACTGCGCCGGCTCAAAGCGAAAGCCATCGCCCTGGCGCCGGATATAACCGCAGTGTGGCTCGCCAAAGTGCACCGGCATGATTAGCGCTTCCCGATCAGCGGCACGGTTAAGGAACTCCATTCGCGTATTGCGAGCCGTATCTTCCCAGATGCAATAACCGGAATTCACGTCTGGACGCACGATCTGAATAGGGCTGTGCAAAATGTCGCCACAGAACAGACCTTCCTCACCGCGAGAGCGTACGCGGAATGCCACTTGCCCAGGGCTGTGTCCTGGCGCAGGTTCGACCACCAGGCAATCGGCGATTTCCTGCGGCGGCTCAATCATTACCCCAAGCCCTTCGTCGATGATCGGCATCACGCTGTCAAAGAACGAATCGCCAAACACGTCGATGACGCCAGGTTCCTTATTCTTGCCTTCCTTGCAGAACACGAAGTCTTCCTTGGGAATGTAGTAACGAGCGTTGGGGAAGGTCGGGACCCAGCGTCCGTCTTGCCATGTGGTGTTCCAGCCGACGTGATCGGCGTGCAGATGCGTCAATACGACATGGGTCACTTTTTCCGGAGCCGCTCCAGCGGCGATCATCCATTCACGCACCAGGGTATTAAGCATGTTCATCCGGGGGATGCCCGCACGCGGCTTGAAATTTCCGACACCTGTGTCAACGACGATGATGTTGTTGCCGGCGTGGACCACCCAGAATTGGATTGTCACGATCAATTTATTCATGTGCGGCACCCAGTGATTAGGTGCCATCAGTTGTTGGTGCTCGTCGAGCACGCTGCGGTCGATAGAGGGGAACAGGAAGGCGGGATCGTGGGTCGGCCCTGCGTATTCCAGGATACGGGTGACTTTGATATCGCCGATCATGCGTGACTGCATCATGGTGTTTTTCCTCTTTTCTCTTATAGGATTCAGCTAGGCGGCGTGCCCGCTGGCGGCGACCCGGTGTTCAGGGTTGGCCATGAAAGCGAGATAAATTTCGGCCCCTGCACGGTCCTCAAGGATGTATTGCTCAAGCAGGGCGCTGACCCAGAGCGGGCTCTGTACGGGCATAAAATGCCCCGAGGCCACTTGCAGCGCTTCGATATGGTTGGCAAATCCCGCGAGCCGATTGATTTCCTCGATCGGGCGCAAACCATCATATTCACCTGCGATCAGCAGTGTGCGGAGTGGCAAGCGCAGCAGGTCATCCTCAAGCTCCATGCGCGCAAGCATGGCGAAGATAGCGGCGAAACTTTGTGGGTCCGCGCTTAGCCAGCGCAGGCTGAAACGCTCGAATGCTGCCGCGTCAGTCCGTAACGGCGCGGGCCAGGTCTTGTCCAGCAGCGCCGGGATCAGTGCTTTCAAGCCTTCGTGGCGAATCGTGTTGGCGCGCTCCAGGGTGGCCTCGCGGGCTGTGGGCGCCACTCCACAGGCAGGCGCCAATCCGATCAGGTGGCTGACTCTCTCGGGATAAAGGGCCGCGAAACGAATGGCAATGGCTGCGCCCACCGCAACACCGGCCAATGCCAGGGGACCCTTGATCTGCAGCGTGTCCAGCAATGCAGCGAGATCGTGGATGTGTGCATCGAGGTCGATTTCGCCGACAATTTTTTCCGAAAGCCCTGAGCCGCGTACGTCATAGCGCAATAGCTGGAACTTCCCTTGGAGGAGGGTGCAGACCTGGTCCCAGCTCTCCAGGGCGCCGCCCATTTCATGAATCAATACCAGCACAGGCCCGGTCGTGGGGCCCAGTTCATAGCGCAGCACATGGTCGTTTACCTTCACCCAATTCATGTCGCTGCCTCGCTCAAACGCGCTCGAAGATCGCGGCCATACCTTGGCCGCCGCCGATGCACATGGTTTCCAGACCATAACGCACACCGCGTCGGCGCATTTCATGGAGCAGGGTGGTCATGATGCGCAGGCCGGTAGCGCCAATCGGATGCCCCAAAGAAATACCCGAACCGTTGACATTGACCCGTTCGATATCCTGAATGTCCCAGGCGCGCAAGACCGCCAGCGCCTGTGCGGCAAATGCTTCGTTGACCTCGATCAGGCCCATGTCGGCCAGGCTCAGACCTGTGCGTTGAAGCAGTTTGGCGACGGCAGGGACCGGACCGATACCCATGCGTGCCGGGTCGCAGCCCGCCGAGGACCAGTCCACCAGCCGGGCGATCGGTTGCAGGTTATGACGTGCTGCGTATTCGCGGGACACCACCAGGCAACCGGCAGCGGCATCATTTTGCTGGCTGGAGTTGCCTGCCGTGCAAACCCCGTCGGGCAACAGTGTGCGCAGGCTTGCCATGCTTTCTACACTGGCGTCGGCGCGGATGCCTTCGTCCATGCTCACGCGTTCGCTTGCGCCACGTTTGCGCGGTACGTCAAGAGCAATGACCTCATCGGCAAAACGCCCTTCGCGCCACGCCGTTGCGGCATTCAAGTGGCTGCGCACGGCGAATCGGTCAGCTTCTTCACGAGAAATATTGTAATCGCGGGCCAGGTTTTCAGCGGTCTCCGGCATGCCCGAGATGCGACCAAAACGCGCCTCGGGTTGTGAGCGCTCACGGCCTCGTTCCAGGCGGTCGTGCATTTTCACGCTGCCAGCCCGCGCGCCCCAGCGCATGTCGTTGCTGTAGTACTCGATGTTGCTCATGCTTTCGACGCCGATGACCATGACAGCTTCGGCGTGGCCTATCTGGATGCGCATCGCGGCATCGGCGATGGCCTGCAGGCCCGAACCGCAGCGTCGGTCAAGCGTGTAACCCGGCACCTCGATGGGCAGGTCGGCCAGCAGTGCAGCATAACGGCCCATGCAGGGCGCTTCACTGTTGGCGTAAGACTGGGAAACAATGACTTCATCCAGCGAGTCAGGAGCGATGTTCAGGCGACTCACCAGGGTACGAATCACGGTAGCCGCTAGCTGGTCAGCAGTCAGCGAGGCGAGGGCGCCGCCAAATTTGCCGATGGGCGTTCTAAGGGGCGACACGATCAAAGCGTCTTTCATCACGCTAGTACCTTTTATTATGGGCGTGTGCGACAGGTTCAAACCAGCATGGCGGTGGTTGGGCTGACACACAATTTCGTTTAGCAAAAGGCTGCGTTTCGTACTGCTTAACCACAGCCCTTTGCGGGTGTGTGTTTTCCTCTGCGCAAGTGCCGCTTAAGCAAATCCCAATACCCAATCTGTAACGGGCTGCCCATGCTGGCTTTGCCCTGGGCGTCCGACGCCGTGGCGACCTAATAAAAACAATTATCGGAAACCACCCCTATGCAAAAGCTTCCCCTGGCGCACGCGTGCGCACTTACCTGCATTGCGCCAATCCTGGCCCTTCCTTGTATCGCCCACGCTGACTTTCTCGGCGACAGCAGCACCACGCTCAGCCTGCGCAATTTCTACTTCAACCGTGATTTTCGCCAAGACAATGCGCCTCAGTCCAAGCGCGAGGAATGGGCGCAGGGCTTCATGTTCAATGCCAAATCAGGCTACACCGAAGGTCCGATTGGCTTTGGCCTGGACCTGTACGCCGCGCTAGGGGTAAAGCTGGACTCATCAGACGCTCGCGCGGGCACTGGTTTGTTGCCTAACGCCTTCGGTAACGCTGGGCCCGACGAGTACAGCGATCTGTCGGGGGTGTTCAAGGCAAAAGTGTCGAAAACCGAACTCAAGGTCGGTGGTTTGATGCCGAAGTCTCCCGTAGTGTTGTCCAGCGATGCGCGGCTGTTGCCACCGTTTTTTAATGGTTTCGCCCTGACGTCCAACGACGTGGACAATCTGATGATTGATGTCGGGCAGTTTCGCAGCGTCAACTATCGCAACTCCAGCGGTAACCATGATGACCTGAGGACGGGCAACTATTCGGCCAGCAGTGATCGTTTCGATTACGCCGGTGCGGCCTATACGTTCGGTCCTCAGCTGACGGCCTCTTTTTGGCGGGCGGAACTGGAGAATGTCTACCAGCAGAACTACTACGGCCTGCTGGCCACTCAAACACTTGGCAGCTGGACGCTGGGTGGCAACCTGGGTTACTTCGATTCCTCCGAGGCGGGAGCCCAGCGGGCAGGAAAGATCGACAGCGGACTGACTTCGGTGCTGTTATCAGCCAACCTGGGAGGGCATACCTGGCGGGTCGGCTACCAGGATAACCGTGGTCGTTCACCGCTTCCCTTCTTGCAGGATGCCGACCCTAACGTCGCAAACGTGGTGCAAATCCTCGACTTCACCCGCGCTCAGGAGAGCTCATGGCAAGCTCGCTACGATGTGAACATGGCCGCATTTGGTGTGCCGGGCCTGACCTTTCTTGCGCGCTATTTGCGAGGTGATGGTTTTGAGGTGGCGGGCAGCAACGCCCAAGAATGGGAGCGCGATCTGGACGTGAGCTACGTCATCCAGAGTGGACCGCTGAAAAACGTCGGAATGCGCTGGCGCAACGCTATGGTGCGCTCCGATGCGCTAGGAGACCTCGACGAAAACCGGCTGATCCTGTCGTATACCTATGCGTTCAAATAACTGAATTAACCGCGCTCCATTTAAGCCGTTAAAGGACCACCCGTACCGGGTGCTTCTTTAACGGTACAGCCCCGTTGCCCGCCCGTCAGTCGATTAGACATGACCCGCGCCATGGGCAGGATATGAGCCAGGCAGTTCGCCTGGCTGTTACAGGCAGGGCCAGAAGTCAGAACTTAATTGTGAATGCTATTTACTATTCGGAACCATCAGTGCTATTTCGCCGGAAACAATGCTCGGCTGATAAACGCTGATGCACTGCTTAGGGCTTGGCCCATGGCTTCCAACTGTGCTCGGTCGTACTGCGCACTGATGCCAATGCCAGAAATCACGAAACGAGGTTGGTCGTGGTGGTCGGTGACGGCGCTGGCGACCAGGCTGACGCCCCGATACAGGTTGCCTTCATCAATGGCCCAGCCGGTCTGTAAGGTCAGACGGGCTTCGTGCAGGTAGCTGTCAAAGCTCGGAGGATTTTCCCAGTGTAGACGTGCAAAACGTCGGCGCAGCTCGTCTTCGGGCAGATTGCGCAGGGCTGCAATGCAGCGCCCGCTGGCACCCAGCAGCTCAGGCAGGCGGGTGTTAATGCTGACATCAACGTGCGCGACGGCCGGGATTGCGCGGGCTATGGCACGAATATGGTTGTCACCTGTTACTTCCCAAAGTATCGCCATGATGCGGTGATTGAGGCTTAGCCGTTCCAGTTCCGGCTGGATCAGGTCTGCATAGCTGTGGCCTATGAAACTCACTGCCAGCTCGGAAAGGCCTAGTCCCAAGCGATAGGTTTTGCCGCTGTCATTGAAGGAGACCCACTGTTCATGGGTCAGTGTGCGCAAGATGTTGAAGGCGCTGCTGGGGCTGACGCCGGTTGCCCTGGCGATAGCTGCTACGCCTTCGGGCTCAGTGCATTGCGCGAGGTGACGGAGGATCTGGATGGCGTTGACAACCGCGCCGACTTCTTTGGGGGCGGGGGTGCTCACAATCGTGGTGGTGCTTTCTTTTTCTATTTTCATATTCAGTATTCGGATTGACATTCACCATTGTGAATGTATTCTAGATTTTAATTCTCGCCAGTCAACGGCCAGAAATAAGCGTGAACCGCCTCCAAGGTTCGCCCAGGGCCGTAAGGTGCACCTGAATCAATAAAAATAAGCAGGAGGATCCATGAGCCAAACATCCGTCAACGCCCCGACAGGGCCGCAGGCAGAGTATCAGGCGTTCCTCGATGAGGGGCGATTCATGCTGCAATTGAGTCCAAGCACAGGCCGTCACGTGTTTTATCCGCGCGTCCTCGTGCCGGGCAGTGGTGAAACTGATCTGCAATGGGTGCCGGCCAGTGGCTTGGGCACCCTGTATGCAATCACGGTGAACCGTTCCCGCGCCGGGTCCTACAACATCGCCTTGGTTGACCTTGATGAGGGGCCGCGCATGATGTCGCGGATTGTTGACTGCGAAACCGCCCCGATTGGTTGTCGCTTGCAGGCGCATATTGCCGAACTCGATGGGGTCAAGGCAGTGGTGTTTCGGCAGATTGATCAGGTGCAGCCATGAGCGGTTCGCTGCGGGGGCAAACCGCCATAATCGGTATCGGTCAGGCTGGCGTCGGCATTGCTACCGGCTACAGTGCCCTTGAGTTGTTGGGGCAGGCCACGATCAGCGCCTTGAAGGACGCTGGCGTGCAGCTTTCTGAGATTGACGGGCTGTTTGCAGCCAGCAGTTCGCACGCTTTCCCGACTTTATCCGTGGCCGAATACCTGGGCATCCGTCCGACGTTTTTTGACGGCACTAATGTAGGCGGTTCGAGTTTTCAGATGCACCTGCTGCAAGCGTCATTGGCCTTGCAAGCAGGTCTTTGCAATGTCGCGCTGATTTGCTACGGCTCCAATCAGAGCAGCGCGGGCAAGCGATTGGTCTCGATGAGCGAGGCGCAGTGGCACGAGACGCCGTATCAGCCGCGCCACCCGATCTCGGCTTATGCCTTGGCGGCAAGCCGGCACATGCATCAATACGGAACTACTCGCGAAATGCTCGCGGAAGTCGCCGTGTCGGCGCGTCACTGGGCCAACCTCAATCCGCAGGCATGCGCCCGTGGTCCGTTGAGCATCGATCAGGTGATGAGCGCACGAATGCTCAGCGACCCCTTGAGCACCGCCGATTGCTGCCTGGTCACCGACGGTGGCGGGGCCTGCATTATGGTTCGCGCTGAGCGGGCAGGGGACTCGTCGAACAGCCCGGCTTATTTCCTGGGTGCGGCAGGTGCGCAATGGCACCGTTCGATTGTCGCCATGCCCGACCTGACCGTCACAGCTGCCTCTGAAAGTGGCCCCCGAGCGATGAAAATGGCTGGTATTACCCACGCCGACATCGACCTGGTAATGCTGTACGACGCCTTCACCATCAATACCCTCCTGTTTCTCGAAGACCTCGGCTTTTGCCCTAAGGGTGAAGGCGGTCGGTTTGTGCAAAACGGTCGTATCGCTCCTGGCGGTGAACTGGCCGTCAACACCAATGGCGGTGGGCTGTCCTGCATGCATCCAGGCATGTACGGCATGTTTTTGATCATCGAGGCCGTCCAGCAAATCCGCGGCGATGCAGGTGAGCGGCAATTGCCCAAAGTCGATATCGCCTTGCTGCATGGCAACGGAGGGACGTTGTCCAGCCAGGTTACAGCCATTCTCGGCAGCGCCGCGACGCTCTGATCCCTGCGAACAATCAATAAGGTGCACAGCATGCAAGATAAAAATAATCATGCAACGAATGCCGTCCCGTCACGCTTCGAAAGCCTGACGTCTCTGTTGCAGCCACGTTCCGTGGCGGTGGTTGGAGCGTCCTCTGATCCGACACGCATCGGCGGTCGCCCCATCTCGTACATTCTGCGTCAGGCGTTTCAGGGCCTGCTGATGCCGGTCAACCCTAACCGCGAAGAAGTCCAGGGTATTCAGGCCTATGCCAGTATCGAGGCGCTGCCACAGACACCGGACACTGCAATCATCGCCTTGCCGGCGGCGCAAGTGCTGGACACCGTTCGGGCGCTGGGGCAGCGAGGGACGCGCAGTGCGCTGATATTTTCTTCCGGTTTCAGTGAGGTCGGCGGCGACGGGGTTGTTTTGCAGGAGGCCATCGTCGCCGAGGCTCGGCGCTGGAACATGCGACTGCTCGGGCCTAATACTGCTGGGGTGTTCAACTCCAACATTGGCTACTACGGCAGCTTTGCCTCGGGCCTTGAGCGAGGCTTTCCGTTGCCGGGCCGAGTCGGCATCGCTTCCCAGTCGGGGGCTTATGCCGCGCACATGCTGGGGCTGTCGCGTGCTCGTGGGCTGGGCACACCGATCATGGTCGCGACCGGCAATGAAGCGGATATCACCTTGGGCGAGTCTATTGGCTGGCTGGTGGAAAACCCTGAAATTGACGTGGTCATGGCCTATGCCGAATCAGTGCGTGACGTCGATAACTTCATTGCCGCCCTTGAAGCTGCCCACAAGGCACGCAAGCCGATCATTCTGCAGAAAGTCGGGCGTAGCGCCTTGGGCCAACGTGCGGCGTTATCCCATACCGCATCACTGGCGGGCGATGACAAAGTATTCGACGCAGTGCTCCGCGACTACGCCGTGATCCGCGCCGACAGCAGCGCCGAGTTGCTGAACATGGCGTATACCGCGACCCGGCGAATCTACCCGGTCAGCAACAGCCTGGGCATGGTCACCATCAGCGGTGGGGCCGGCATTATCGTCAGTGACGCGGCCGAAGAGCTTGGCCTGCCTATGCCGCCGATGCCCGATGCCGCTCAAGCCGTCTTGAAGGAAAAACTGGCGTTTTGCTCGCCGATCAACCCGGTGGACTTCACAGCGCATGTGCTCAATGACCTGTCGTTGGCCAGCAGCTTCACCGAAAGCCTGATCACTGACGGCGGCTATAAATCGGTGATCGCGTTCTTCAGTCAGGCGGGGACAGTTCCCTCCATTGCTCCGCGGTTATGCGCCGAATTCAAGAAGGTCAAGGACGCCCATCCCGACATCCTGTTCGTGATGTCATTGATTGGGGATGCCGAGCAGGTGGTGCCCTATGAAAAAGAAGGGTTCGTCCTGTTCGAGGATCCGACCCAAGCCGTCACAGCAATACATGCCATGGGGCGGCTGGGCGATGCCTTTGCTCGTCCTTTGCCTACGCGGCCAACGTTGACGCCACTGAGTTTGCCCGCCGGGACCCTGAGCGAAGCAGATTCCAAGGCGCTGCTGGCGGAATTTGGCATCGCCAGCGTACCGGAGCGTGTGTTGAAGAAGGTAGAGGAGGCTGAGCGCTACGCCGAGCAAATCGGTTACCCGGTGGTCATGAAAATTGCCTCGGCGGACATCCTGCATAAATCTG
>NZ_LT607418.1:224413-240968 GCF_900095225.1 Pseudomonas sp. UMAB-08 | reverse complement strand
AGGCCCCGAGGCTTTGCGAGAGGGCTTTGTGACGCTGATGGAGCGCGCCCGCCAGCATGCCCCACACGCCCGTCTGGATGGCGTGCTGGTTGCCCGACACATCAGTGGCGCGGTGGAATGTTTTATGGGCATTCAACGTGACCCGATGTTTGGGCCAGTGGCGGTATTCGGTCTCGGCGGGATTTTTGTTGAAGTGCTCAAGGATGTGACGTTACGACGTTGCCCGTTCGGGGTGACCGACGCCGAAGCGATGATCCGCAGTATCCAGGGCGCGCCGCTGTTGCTCGGTGCGCGGGGTCGACCTCCTGTGGACATTCCGGCGCTGGCACACATGCTCGCCAGCCTGTCTGAGTTTGCGTGCCGGGCGGGCGACGCGTTGCAGTCGATTGACCTCAACCCGGTGTTTGCCTTGCCCGAGGGGCAGGGGGCCTTCGCCGCCGACGCCCTCGTGGTTAGCCTGGCCGAGGAGCACAACGATGAGGCTTGATCCAGAAAAACTCCTGAATTACCCGATCCCGGATGTACGCCAACACCTGACACGTCGGGACACAGCGTTCTATGCGCTGTCGGTCGGCATGGGCATGAACCCGATGGATCGCCACGCGTTGGATTATGTCGATTCAGCCCGGAATTTTCGTGCGCTGCCCATCATGGCCGTGGTGCTGGCGTATCCGG
The DNA here is from genome assembly GCF_900095225.1 of Pseudomonas sp. UMAB-08. GTDB lineage: Bacteria > Pseudomonadota > Gammaproteobacteria > Pseudomonadales > Pseudomonadaceae > Aquipseudomonas. The sequence goes on along the minus strand of NZ_LT607418.1, from coordinate 240,293 downwards.
GTTTCTGGCTGGGCAATCCGAACACGGGTGTGAACGCGCTTAAATTGGTGCTCGGCGAACAGAGCGTGCAATGGCACCGGCCGCTGCCCGTCGAAGGGGAAATTCTGGGCCGCACCCGGGTCACCGGCTTGCTGGACAAGGGGGATGGCAAGGGCGCGTTGCTGTACAGCGAAAAGCAGCTGATTGACGTCGAGTCTGATGAACTGATCGCGACCACCTCTAGCACCACCTTCTTGCGCGGTGATGGTGGCTGTGGGTCGCTCACCCCCCCGCAACCTGACGTTCACGTGCTACCGGATCGCGCGCCGGATCGTATTGTCGACTTACCGACTCGCCCTGAACAGGCGTTGTATTACCGCCTCAATGGCGATGACAACCCGTTGCATGCTGACCCTGATTTCGCTGCCCGCGCCGGGTTCCAGCAGCCGATCCTGCATGGTTTGTGCACCTTGGGCGCGGCTTTCCATGCTGTGTTGCGTGAAGTGGCGGACTACCGCAGTGAGCGGATGAAAAGTCTGAAAGTGCGCTTCAGTGCCCCCGTGTTTCCCGGCGAAACCATTCGCACTGAGATTTGGAATGATGGCTCATTTCGCTCTCGGGTACTGGAACGTGACGTCGTTGTGCTCAATAACGGCTTGGTCACCCTGCATGGAGATCGCTCATGAACGCGGCATTGGGTATTCAACAGGATGACGAGCGCCAGGAGCGTTTGAGCTTGATACGTGATAGCGCCGCGGCGATGGTGCCCCGCGATGGCGACCTGAGCCGGATCCGGGCGCTGCGCTTCACTACCGAGGGTATGGACCGAGAAAGCTGGCGGCAAATTTGCGCCATGGGCTGGGTCGGATTACGCCTGGACGAGGAGGCGGGCGGCATCGGACTGGGTGCCGCGGAACTGGCTGCTTTGCTTGAGGAGCTGGGAAAGGGGCTGTTGCCAGAGCCCCTGATCGAGGCGGTCATGGTCGCCGGGTTGTTACCACCGGATCTGTGCCAGCAGCAACTGAGCGGTGTGCGCTTGATTATGCCCGCCGGCCTGGCTCAGCCAGCGCGGTTGGAAGTCCGCGATGGGCAGCTCACGGGGCAGTTGGACAACGTATCCCTTGCCGCTGTTGCCGATGCTTTTGTGGTGAACACGTGCCAAGGGCTGGTACTGGTCGAGGCCAGCAGCGCGACGATCCACGTGGACTGCCAACTGACCCAGGACGGTGGGCACCTTGGCTGCCTGCATTTCAATGCAACCCCGGTCCGTAGGCTCGATGTTTCTGAGTCACGGTTGGCGGCGATCCTTGATGAAGCCTCGCTGGCAACCTCCGCTTACCTGCTGGGCTGCATGCAAGGTGCTTTTGTCCGGACCCTGGAATATCTCAAGGTGCGTAAACAGTTCGGTCAAGCGATTGGGAGCTTCCAGGTGCTGCAGCACCGAATGGTCGACCTGAATATCCAGATTGAATTAAGTCGCGCCGCCATTGAACAGGCCGCAGCTTCCATTGATAGCGGCACAAGTACCGGGCAACGCGAGCTGCACGTCAGCGCTGCGCGGCTACGCACCACACGAGCGGCGCTAAAGGTATGCCGTGAGGCGATTCAGCTGCACGGGGCGATTGGCTACACCGATGAAGCGGATATCGGCCTGTTCCTGCGCAAAGTGCTGACGCTGATGAATACCTGCGGTTCGCTGCAGTATCACCAGCAGCGCTACACGACTTGGGTCTGCGAGGAGGTGCATTGATGGACAACTCACTGCTCAAAGAAATGCGCGGGCGCACCCTGATCCTTTCGATCAACGTCCCTGAGCGCCACAACTCGGTTTCTCCTGCACTGCGCGGATTGCTGTATGAGGCCCTGGCGCAGGCCGATGAGGACCCGCAGGTTCGCAGTGTGGTGTTGACCGGTGCCGGGGGCGTGTTTTGTGCCGGCGGCGATATTACGGACATGAGCATCAGCGACTTGAGCTCAGGGCGTGCGCGAATGCGCCGCAGTCATCGTTTGATCCGCCAAATGCTCTGTATGGGCAAGCCTGTTATTTGTGCCGTCGAAGGCTGGGCAGCCGGTGCTGGACTGTCGCTGGCAATGGCCTGCGACAGCGTGGTCAGCAGTGACTGTGCTCGCTTTGCGGCAAGCTTTGGTCAGGTGGGGCTTATGGCGGATATGGGCCTGCTGTTCACCCTGCCGCAACGGGTCGGCATCGGCCGCGCCAAGCAGATTATTTTCTACGGCGAAAAATGGAACGCAGTGGACGCCGAGCGACTTGGCCTTGTCGATCATTTGGTTGCTGAGGGTCAGGCATTGGAAGTCGCGCTGGGTCGCGCTCAAGTGCTGGAGCGTCAAGCGCCGTTGCCGTTGGCGTTGAGCAAGGCAGTGCTGGCGCGGGGTTTGGACGCTTTGCTCGATCGCGAATGCGAGCTGCAGAGCCAACTGTTTTTGAGTGCCGATCACGCCGAAGGCAAGGCGGCTTTTATAGACAAGCGACCTGCGCAATTCATAGGAGCCTGAGACATGACCTCGACACGTGATTACACCACGATGGACGATTCGACCTTTCGCCAGCAGGTAGGTGACTGGGTGCGTGCGCACTACCCGGAGCAGTGGCGCAATCCACGCAAGCGCCTCGGCACCGAAGACAGTCGCGAGTGGTACCAGTTGTTGTCGCGTCAAGGGTGGCTTGCGCCGGGATGGCCCTTGGCGGTGGGCGGCATGGGGCTGAGCGCCGGCAAGCAATTGATCATGATGGAGGAAATGGAAAGCCACGGTTGCGCCCGCTTACCGGATACCGGCCTGACGATGCTTGGCCCATTGCTGATTCGGTTTGGCACTGAGGAGCAAAAAGCTTTCTACCTCCCAAAGATTCTCAGCGGTGACCATATCTGGTGCCAAGGCTACAGCGAGCCTAATGCGGGTTCTGATCTCTCCAGTCTGCGCACCGAGGCGATTGATGCCGGCGACCACTGGCGTGTAAATGGTCAGAAAACCTGGACCACGATGGGCAGTGAAGCCAATTGGATATTTGTCCTGGTGCGCACTGATCGCAGTGCCAAGGCCCAGGCAGGCATCAGCTTTCTGTTGGTGCCCATGGACAGCCCAGGCATAGAGGTGCGGCCAATCCTTAACCTCGACTTGCATGGCGAGTTCTGCGAGGTGTTCTTTGACGACGTCAAAGTGCCCAAGGCCAATTTGGTCGGCGAGATTAATCAAGGCTGGAGCATGGCCAAGGCCCTGCTGGGTTTCGAGCGGATTTTCCTCGGTTCGCCCAAACAGTCCACTCATGCTCTGGAGCGCTTGCGTCGTCTGGCGCAGCTGACCGGGGTCTGGACCGATCCGGTGTTTCGCCAGCGCTATGCCGACCTGCACCTGGATCTGGACAGCCATCGCGCCCTCTATGAATTGTTCGCCAATGCCTTGCGGCGCGGTAAGCCTCTGGGTGCGGAAGTCTCGATGCTCAAGATTTTTCAGTCCGAGCTGTATCAACGCATCAACGAAGTGGCGCTGGAAATAGCGGGAGAGCAATCGGCGCTTCTTGATCCCTTACCCGAGGACCGCGCGCTTTACCCGGCCGGGCTGTTTATCCAGTCGCTGCCCACGACCATCTACGGCGGCAGTAACGAGATCCAACGCAACATTCTGGCCAAACAGGTACTAGGCCTGTCGGCGTGAAAACTATCGCTCTATCGAAGGAATGCCCAGATGACAGTACAACAATCGATTGAAGGCAAGGTTGCGATCGTCACCGGCGCGGGTGGGGGAATTGGTCAAGCTATCGCACTGGCCATGGCGGCTGCGGGCGCACGGGTGGTGATCAATGACATTGGCGTTTCGCTTCACGGTGAGGGTGGCTCGCAAAGCCCGGCCATGCAGACCCAGGCACTGATCCAGGCGCGTGGAGGCGAGGCGGTGATCAATACCGACAGCGTCGCGGAGTGGGACAACGCCAAACGCATCGTCGAGTGCGCGGTGGATTCATTTGGTCAGGTGGATATCGTGGTCAACAACGCCGGGATCTTGCGTGATGCGATTTTTCACAAAATGAGCCCGGAGGAGTGGCTGGCGGTAATCAACGTGCACCTCAACGGTAGCTTCTTTGTCAGCCGTGCGGCCTCCGAGCATTTTCGCAAGCAGGGGAGCGGGGCATTCGTGCACATGACCAGCACCTCGGGGCTGATTGGCAACGTGGGTCAGGCCAACTATTCGGCCGCCAAGCTGGGCATCGTTGGGCTATCCAAGACGATCGCCATGGACATGCGTCGTTTTGGGGTGCGCTCCAACTGCATTGCACCGTTTGCCTGGGGCCGCATGACCGATTCAATTCCGGCTGACACCCCCGAGCAAAAGGCTCGTGTCGAGCGCTTACAGCAAATGACCCCCGACAAAAATGCGCCACTGGCGGTGTTTCTGGCTTCTGATCAGGCGCAAGACGTCACGGGACAGGTGTTCGCCTCTCGCAATAACGAATTGTTCCTGATGAGCCAGAGTCGCCCATTGCGCAGTGTTCAGCGCAGTGATGGCTGGACGCCGCAGCTCATTGCCGAACACGGCATGCCCGCTCTGCGGGCGGGATTCCTGCCGTTGGAAGCCAGCGCCGACGTCTTTTCCTGGGACCCGGTGTAAGCATGCCTAATGTTAAGGGAGGTGGCCGATGAGTGGATTGCAGACGCGCTTCACCGAGGTGTTTGGTATCAAACACCCGATCATGCAAGGTGGCATGCAGTGGGCAGGGCGGGCCGAACTGGTCGCCGCGGTGGCGAATGCTGGAGGGCTGGGGACATTGTCAGCGTTGACGCAACCGTCCGCGCAGGCCTTGGCTGATGAAATTCGTCGCTGCCGGGAACTCACTGATCAGCCATTCGCGGTCAACTTGACGATATTGCCGACGCTCAAGCCCGTGCCGTATGACGAGTACCGCGCCGCCATCATCGAATGCGGTATTGGTATCGTCGAAACCGCAGGCAGCAACCCGCAGTTGCACATTGCTGAGTTCAAGCACCACGGCATCAAGGTCATCCATAAATGTACCTCGGTACGCCATGCGCTCAAGGCAGCGGCGCTAGGGGTGGATGCGGTTTCCATCGACGGCTTCGAGTGCGCCGGCCATCCCGGTGAAGACGATGTGCCGGGATTGGTGTTGATCCCCGCCGTTGCCCGCCAGCTGAATATCCCACTGATTGCTTCAGGCGGCTTCGCCGACGGAGGGGGGTTGGTCGCAGCGCTGGCGCTGGGCGCAGATGCAATCAGCATGGGGACGCGATTTCTGTGCACCGTGGAGAGCCCGGTGCATGAACAGGTCAAGCGGACCATCGTACAAAACGATGAACGCAGTACCGACCTGATTTTGCGCAGTCTGAACAATACGGCCCGGGTCGCTCGAAACGCCATTAGCCAGCAAGTGCGTGCGATGGAGGCACGCGGGGCGACATTTGAGGAGGTCGCCCATCTGGTCGCGGGGCATCGGGGGCGCCTGGTGTATGAGCAAGGTGACCCCGACCATGGGGTCTGGTCTGCCGGCCTGGTGCAAGGGCTGATCGACGACGTACCCACCTGTCAGGCGTTGATCGACCGGATCGTCGAACAGGCAGCGACGATTATTCGCAGGCGTCTGAGTAATGTCTTGATCCAGTAGCTTGCGCCGCTGGGCACTCCACACAGAGATCAATTCAGAGAAGAAAAATAATGGAAATGCTCGCTGTTTCAACCCAGGCACAAACTCAGGCAATCCCGACACGCACGAAAGTGATCGTGTTCATATTCTGCTTTCTCGGGCTGCTGGCCGACGGTGCGGACTTAATGTTGCTGTCATACAGCCTCAGCAGCTTGCGCGATGAGTTCGGGCTCAGCAGTTTTCAGGCTGGCAGTCTGGGCAGTATTACCCTGGCTGGTATGGCGGTTGGCGGCATCTACGGTGGATGGGCCTGCGACCGGTTCGGCCGGGTCAAGGTGGTTTTCTGGACCACGATAGTGTTCTCCATCGGCACTGCGGCCCTCGGCTTTACCAACAGTTATTGGCAGTTTGCAGTCGTGCGCTTCATCGCCTCACTGGGCTTGGGCTCACTGTTCGTGGCCTGCAACACGCTGATGTCTGAGTACGTCTCTACCAAATACCGGACGACGGTGTTGGGGACGCTTCAGGCTGGCTGGACCGTGGGCTACGTCGTCGCGACCATCATGGCCGGGGCTATCATCCCGGAGCATGGCTGGCGCTGGATGTTTTTCGTGGCTATCGCGCCCGTTGTCCTCGCTCTCTTCGTCAAGCCGCTTGTGCCCGAGCCGCCTGCCTGGCTCGCTGCTCAGGCTGAGCGCCTGCGAATCAAAAAGGCCGGCGGTGCTTCTGCGGTCCAGCAAAAGCCCGGCTCGCTCAAGACGCTGATTGCCGACAAAGGTGCCCGGCGCATGTTCATCTTGTGGACGCTGACGGCGGGGTTCCTTCAATTCGGTTACTACGGGGTTAACAACTGGTTACCGTCCTATCTGGAGCGCGAGCTGCATATGGACTTCAAAGCCATGACGGGCTACATGGTCGGCACTTACGCGGCGATGATCTTCGGCAAAGTGTGCGCTGGATTCGTTGCTGACTGGATAGGTCGACGCAAGACATTTGTGTTTGGCTGCCTGGGCACCGCTGTGCTGATCCCGATGATCGTTTACCTCAACTCTCCCGATAATATCCTCTACATGCTGGTGTTCTTCGGGTTTATCTACGGAATTCCGGTGGGCGTCGTCGCAACCTACATGACCGAGAGTTTCGAGACCCGTGTACGTGGTTCGGCAGTAGGCGGCGCCTACAACTTCGGCCGACTCGGTGCGGCATTCGCCCCCGCGATTATTGGGCTGCTTGCAGCTCAGGTGTCGATTGCCGCTGGCATGCTGGTCATGGGCCTGGCGTATCTGGTGACCGCGTTGATACCTGCACTCTTCATTCGCGACAAAATCTACGATCCGCAGAAGGCGTAACAGGGAAACGCCACTAGGGGGTGCTTGGCCCACCCCTGTATTGGCGGTAGAACCACGCAAAACGGACCACAGGGAATCCCGGTGGTCCGTCAACAGTATCGCTTGGCGTCATGCGTTACTGACTGATGCCAGGATATTTCGTGCACGTTGAATCACCGGGGCGTCGATCATTTGTCCGTCGAGCTGAAAGGCGCCTGCTTTATCAGCACCCGCCAGCACACGACTGGCCCAGTCCACCTGAATGGGCGTCGGCGCTAATGCCAGATGCACGACGTCGACTTGGCGCGGATGGATGCACAGCATGCCTGCAAACCCCTTGGTTTGCGCGCTCAAGGCAAAGTGTTCAAGCCCGATGGGGTCGTCGATGCGGGCATAGACGGTCTCCAGCGGTGAGGCCAAGCCAGCGAGGCGGCTGTGCTGCAACAGGGCGAACCGAACCTGATCCAGCATGCATTCAGCGCCAACGGTGCCGGCAACCATCCCCAAGTCCAGACTCATGTCCAGCCCGCCGTAGGTCAGCCGGTCCACACCCGCAACCTGCGAAATGGCGGCGAGTGCCTGTAACCCCAAGGCGCTTTCAATAATAGGCAGGACCGGGTGGCCGGTGGCAGCAACGCGGGCGACCTGTCCTGCGCTTTCAGCTTTCGGAAGCATGACGCCGCACACGCCGGATTGGCCTGTGCAGAACGCCAGATCAGCATCATGCTGAGCGTGACTCGCCCTATTGATCCGTACCCAAACGCGGGCGGTCGGCTCTGCCTGCAAAAACTCTTCGAGATTTTTCCGGGCCAGGGCTTTGTCCGATTCCTGGACGGCATCCTCGAAATCGACGATGACCACGTCGGCGCCACTGGACAGCGCTTTGGCGAAACGTTCGGGCCGGTTGCCGGGCACAAACAGCGCCGAGCGCATCAGTTTGTCATTCATGACCGCTCCTCAGAAGCTGCGTGGCAGTTCGAGCAGGTGCTCGGCGACGTAGGACAGAATCAGGTTGGTCGAGATTGGCGCGACCTGATACAGACGGGTTTCGCGGAACTTGCGCTCCACGTCATATTCACAGGCGAAACCAAAACCGCCGTGGGTTTGCAGGCACGCATTGGCCGCTTCCCAGGACGCCTTGGCCGCCAGGTATTTGGCCATGTTGGCGCTGGCCCCGGCATTTTTGCCGCTGTCGTATTCCTCGCAGGCGCGCCAGCGCATCAGGTCGGCGGCTTCGATCTCTATGTGCGCTTCGGCAATCGGAAATTGCACGCCCTGGTTCTGGCCGATGGGACGTCCAAACACCACCCGGTCACGGGCATAGGCACTGGCTTTTTCGATGAACCAGCGGCCATCACCGATGCATTCGGCGGCAATCAGCGTGCGTTCGGCATTCAACCCATCAAGGATGTAGCGAAAGCCTTTGCCTTCCTCGCCGATCAGGCTGTCGAGGGGCAGTTCCAGGTTGTCGAAGAACAACTCGTTGGTCTCGTGATTGACCATGTTGGCGATGGGCTGAACGGTCAGGCCGTTGCCAATGGCCTCGCGCAGGTCGACAAGAAAGATCGACATGCCTTCGGATTTCTTCTTTACGTCAGCCAACGGTGTGGTGCGCGCCAGCAAGATCATCAGGTCCGAATGCTGGACTCGGGAGATCCAGACTTTCTGACCGTTGATCACGTACTTGTCGCCCTGCTTCACCGCAGTGGTCTTGATCTTGGTGGTGTCGGTGCCGGTGGTGGGTTCGGTGACGGCCATCGATTGCAGACGTAACTCACCGCTGGCCAGTTTCGGCAGGTAATAGCTCTTCTGTGCCTCACTGCCGTGGCGCAGCAGGGTGAACATGTTGTACATCTGGCCGTGAACAGTGCCGGAGTTACCGCCGCAGCGGTTCACTTCTTCAAGAATCACCGACGCTTCGGCCAGACCCAGGCCTGAGCCGCCGTATTCAGTCGGGATCAGCGCCGCCAGCCAGCCGGCATCGGTCAGCGCCTTGACGAACGCTTCAGGGAAGCCCTTCTCTTCATCGACCTTGCGCCAGTAAGCCGCGTCGAACTCAGCACACAGGGCACGCACGCCTTCGCGGATGGCATTCAGTTCTTCGTTGTCGTTGGGGTTCATCTTGATTCCTTTGGAGTGATGCGAAGCTCAGTCGAATTCGACGCTGGCGCGTTGGCTGATACCGGTGATATCGCCTGCCCACAGGTCGGCGAAACCGTGTTGGGCATGGTGCCCACCGACCTTGAAATCGGCGGGCGCAATCAGGGGGCGGATGCCGCGAAAGGAAAACTGTCGGACGTGTGCTAATGGGTTTGCCCGCACGAAAGCGGCCAGATTCAGGGTTGCGGTCAGTGGGCCATGCACGACCAGTCCGGGATAACCTTCGGTCTGGGTGACATAAGGCCAATCGAAATGGATGCGGTGGGCATTGAAGGAGACGGCTGAGTACCGGAACAGCAGCAGCGGGTCGGGGCTGATGTTTTCGCTCCATTGCGTTTCGGGAAGCGGCTCTCCGGCGCTGAGCTGGGGTGGGTTCGGTTCACGATAAACAATATCCTGCTCTTCGCTCACGCACAGCTGATCGTCTTGCCATACGTCATGGGCGAGCGTGACGAACAAGAGCGATCCGGTGCGCCCCTTTTTTTCCTCGATATGCTTGATCGTGGTGTGACGGCTGGCGGGCGCGTCGACGCGCAGTGGGTGGATAAAGTTGACCCGGCTACCTGCCCACATGCGGTTACGCCCATGCGCGGGCGGCATGAACTCACCCAGCGTTGGGTGCCCGTCGGGACCGAGGTCGCATTGTTCTGCGCAGTCATCAAAAAAGCACCAGTGCCATAGCCAAGGTAACTCTTGGCCCTCAGTGGGTGCCGGGGTATTGAACATCGCCGCGATGCGCCGTACCAAAGGGAGGCTGAAGTGGTCATTGCGCACCTGTTTTCGGCCCACCCAGTTACCCGGTTCGAAATCTTGCATGCTGTGCTTTCCCTATTGGATGCAGTTGCAAGCAGGATGACGGGTGCTACTGAAGTGGGGAATTTGCTTTTGCGTAAGTCAGTGTGAAGCTTTGCCTAAGGTCGGGCGGGCAGGGTGCAACGCCGCCTTCCACTTTTTGAAATTGCTGCCTATGACGCTGCCGATCATGCTGCTGCCAGACTTTCGTGGGAGCAGGCGGCTATGAACAAATTTCTGGATACACGCCAACAAGCGCTTTCGCTGTTTGCCAGCAAGGGCTACGCCAATGTGGGCATGCGCGAGCTAGCCTCGGCCTTGGGGATCAACTGCGGTTCGATCTACAACCACATCGAAAGTAAGGAAGCGTTGCTCTACGAGTTGTTTGAAGAGCTGCTGGGGTTATTACAGACCAAAGCCACGCAGATACAGCGCAATGCCGAGGTCCCCAAGCGGCTTCGCAAGATCATTGAAATGCACTTGCGTCTGCAGGACTGTATGCCGTGCCATTTTCAATTACTGGAACGTGAATGGCGCCATCTAAGTGAGCCTTGGCTCAGCCATGCCGACGCCCACCTGACGCGGTATGAAAACATCATTGCCGCCGCCGTTGGGCCTTCGGTGTGCAGCCGGGCCTGCACGAAAAGTATCGTCACGCTACTCAATCAAGTCCCCACCTGATTGCCAGCGTTAGCGCTCACGGTGAAAGCTCGCCTGGATCTTGTTCACGCCATGGTCGAACTGATTCTTGCGCAGACACGCAACGATTCTACTGATCCGCGCGCGGGGCACGCGGCCAATTCGGGCTTCTTAGCCAAAGCAAAAGAGGGGCTTTCAATAACGTAAATGGGCACATCAACAAGACTGATCCATGCTCGGCGTTAGAGAGATACCCCCAATAACAATAAGGATCGGCCCATGTTCGCCTGGTATAAAAGCGGCACCCCACGTGAGAAGAAAACTTTTTGGGCCTGTTATGCCGGCTGGGCCCTGGATTCCTATGACATGCAGATGTTCAGCTTTTTGCTGCCCACGCTGATAGGCATCTGGGGACTGACCAAAGGCGAGGCGGGCATTGTCGGGACGTCGGCTCTACTGTCGGCCGCACTGGGAGGATGGATCGCGGGCATATTGAGCGACCGTTTCGGGCGCGTGCGAATTCTGATCTTTACCGTTTGCTGGTTCACCCTGTTTGGAGTCGTCGCAGGCTTTGCTCAGAATTTCGAGCAATTGCTGGTCGCACGTACGTTCCAAGGCTTGGGGTTTGGTGGCGAATGGGCCATTGGTGTGGCGCTCATGGCCGAGGTCATCAACCCGAAGAATCGTGGCAAGGCGCTGGGTTTCGTGCAGTCCGGGTTTGCCTTGGGATGGGCCGGCGCGGTGCTGGTCGTGACCGGCATCCTTGCGTACTTCCCCGCCGAGTACGCTTGGCGTGTGGCGTTCTGGGTCGGTGTGGTTCCGGCGCTGGTTGTGATTTTTATTCGGCGTAACGTCAAGGATTCGGACGCGTTCAAGCAATCGCAGAAGCTGGACACAGATAAAGCATCCATCGGGACCGTTTTTTCCCCCAAGTACATTCGGGTCAGCATGCTTGCGAGTCTGTTAGTTATTGGGCTGCAGGCGGGCTGCTACGTGATCCTGGTCTGGACGCCTTCGATGATGGCCGAGCGCGGCGTTGTGTCTGGATCGCTTATCCTGACGATTCTGATCATGGCGCTAGGCAGCCTTTGCGGGTTCGCTACTACTGCCTACATGTCTGACCACCTGGGCCGACGCCCGACTCTGATGATCTTGTCGTTGGCCTCCTGGATTGTCACCGTCGCTTATATGTTCGTGCCGCTCAACCCGCTTGTAGCGCACGTCATGGGCTTTTTGGTAGGTGCGTTGGCGATCGGCATGTTTGCGGCGCTGGGTCCCTTCCTGAGCGAGTTATTCCCGACCCAGGTTCGCACCACTTGCATGGGGTTTTCGTACAACGTAGGCAAATCGGTGGGCGCAATGGCTGTCACGGGGGTTGGGCTACTGGCTGCTAAATTCGGTCTGTCCCAGTCTGTTGGCGCGTTTTGCCTTGTCGCTTACGCCATCGCTGTATGTGCCTTGCTGCTGCTACCCGAAACCAAGGGGGTCCGGCTTGATGAAATTGAAAGTGTTGAGAATGAAGCCGGTCAGTCCCCGCAACCGTTGTCCGGACAACGTACGTGAAGGAAGTTCAAATGATTAGAATCGTCTATCTGCTGGCTAAACCTCAAACCATGAGCGATGCGGTCTTTAAGCAGGAATGTGTACGTCACTTCGAAATGAGTGAGGGTATCCCTGGCCTGCACAAATATGAGGTCAGGCTTGTGTCAGACAACCCAAGCGACACCCACGTACCCTATTTGGAGGTGCCGACTGTGCATGCTATCGGGGAATGCTGGTTTCGCGATCAGTCCGACTATGAGCTTTACATGGAGGCCGAGAAAAGAAAGGTTTGGTTTGAACATGGCAAAACGTTCATTGGCGGGCTCAAGCCATTTGTGATGTGCAATGTAGTGTTGTAGTGGTCGAGTATCGTTTTTCGCTCCAAAATTTGGCGGATGAGCCTCGTTGTCGTTCATGGATACGTGACTGCCGATGCGGGCTACTCCAACGGCAAGCAGTTCCAGGCGTTTGAAACGTCCCGGACAAATCGGGGCGTTTGCTTGGGCCGCCCTCAGCATGTTTTTACACAGTCTGTTTAAGGTCGCTTTTTTCGTTATAGCGTAAAACATTTCAGATCGGTGCTCTCCAGTCTTCGGAGAGGCACCGTAAACAGCAGGCATTGCGTCGAAGTGGTGTTCAATCAGGGGGTCGAGTTCCGCAGGATGAGCCTGAAGGTCGGGCGCCAGAGCATCCTTTCGCTCGCGGGTGAAAGTCGAAGGACTTGAACAGAGTCCAGCGTCAGATATCGATGTCGTAGCACTATCAAACCTCCGGTTGCGCACAATCCGCTTTTGCGCATGGATGAGCAGCCCGCATTGATGGCCGAACTTCACGGGTTTCGAAGGGCAAGCCAAATACGGTTTGAGTGGAGTCGGTTGCAGCATATCGAGCAGCTTGCTGAAGCCTGGGACAAGGCATTAGAGCTGCCGCCTGAGCAGAGCTCCCCAGAACAATAACTGTATGTCCGGCGTTTGCATCGCGCGACTCAGCGGCATGGTCAGCATGTTGAGTCACACTGTCAGGCAAGCTACCCAGGCGCGGACGCGGACGCATGCGCAGGGCGGGCAGCGGCCGATTGCCGCAGGCAGCGTCGTGCAGCCAGCATCGATAGCCTCTGGCGCGACTATAACCCTGACGAGACGGCCCCTTCAGGCGGCTTCACTCAGAAATTCAGCGGCTCGTGTTTATTGCATTGTCCGTGACACGCTGGAGCGAACAAGCGTAATAAACGGTATGATGGCAACATGATATCTACGCATCCTTTTGTGCAGGCCATCGATCTCGAACGCGAAACCGGTCTTAGTAAGGACTTGTTGCGCAAGTGGCGTTCGCGTTACGGCTTTCCGCACCCCATCCAGCAAGAGCCGGCCGGAAGCGGCTATCCACGCGAGCAGATCACTCAGCTGTGCTTGATCAAACGCTTGCTGGACGTCGGTTTCCGTCCGGCGCAAGTCGTCGGCAAGCAACTGGAGGAGTTGGAGCGCCTGGCCCAGGCCGTCGCGGTTTCCTCCTTCAAACCCGCCTTGTGTCTCTCAGCTCAAGCGGCACTTGAGCGGTTGCGGGTGGACGACGTCGACGGGCTGGAAAAAAATCTTGCGCAGGCCCTTATCGAACAGGGCCTGACCGGTTTCGTGCAGCAGACCGCGGGGCCGTTGATGGCAGCCGTGGGCACTGGCTGGGCCTGTGGCGAGATCCAGGTCTATCAGGAGCACTTGTGCAGTGCCGTCCTGATGCGTTTGTTGTTCGCGGCCATCAGCGCGATAAAACCGCTGCCCGGTCATCCGCGTATCCTGTTCGCGACACCACCCGAAGAACTCCATGTGCTGGGGCTACTGATGCTCCAGGCGGTACAGGCTGAGCATGGCGCCCACTGTCTGCATGGGGGGACCCAATTGTCCCTGGACGAGCTCGCCAAGGCGGCCCGTGCTTATCGCGCCGATGTAGTCGCGCTGTCCTTCAGTGGGGCCTACCCTCAACGCCGCGTCCGGCCTTTCCTAATCGAGTTGCGGGCGCGCCTGCCCGATGCCGTACAGCTCTGGACGGGAGGAGCGGGTGTCGCGTCGATCAAGCGAGCACCTGCTGGTGTACGGGTCTTTTCCGGCGCATTGCAACCCGTTGAGTTTTTCCCGGGCCGAGCCGGCCCCGCAACTGTTGTTTCCTTACCCGGCACATCGTCTGCCGCCTGTCTGTGAGTACGCCCTTGTCCCGTGAATTGCCGCTGAATGCCGGTCCAACCCATGAGCCTCTGCCGCGGCACGATGCCGGTGGCTCCTTGCGTCATTTATTGCGGCAGAGTACCCATGCGGAACATGCTCAGCTCAATCGTCAGCCGTTGCTGGCTGGTATCACCCAAGCTGGCTATCCCATTGAGCATTACCGGCTGCTGTTGGCTGCCTACACGCCGTTCTACCAGTCACTGGAGCACGCCATCGGCGGCTTTTCCCAACGCTCAGCCGTGAGTTTCGCTTACACCCCCAAGCTGCCCTGGTTGATCGCTGATTTGCAGCATTTTGGCGGTGGGCCGGATGAAGTCTCAAGTGGCCCGCAACTGCCGAGCGCAGTGTTTGAAATCAACACGCTGGGGCAGTTGCTGGGGGTGCTGTACGCAGTGGAAGGCGCCACGCTGGGCGGGCAGCTTATAGCCAGACAGGTTGCCGCTCATCTCGGGCTGAAGGCCAACGCAGGGGCGCGATTCTTCAATGGCTACGGCCCGCAGACCGCCCACCGATGGGAGCAGTTCCTGGCGTACCTGGAAATGCACGGCAGCGATGCCGTAGTCAGGGACCAGGCGGTGAGTGCAGCCAAAACTACTTTCTCGCGGGTCAGGGAAGTGCTGGATAGATATCAGGCAGACGCTCATGTTGAATAATCACGAGTCAGAGGTGCTCGAGGACGCGCTGAAGAACTGCGCCCGCGAACCTATCCACCTGGTCGGCAGTATCCAGCCGTTCGGGGTGCTGCTGGTCGTGGACCCGCGGCGCTGGGTGATTCATACGGCCAGCCAGAACCTTGCCAGTATTTTTCCCATCAATGTTGACGAGGCGCTCGGCAAGCCATTACAGGAACTGATCGGACTGGAGTCGGTGGCATGGCTGAAAGGTCTGAACCTGGATGATGAGGCGATGGGGCCAAAAATCTGGTCTCTGTCCTTGCTTCGCGAAGGGCAGTGGCTCAAGTATGACGCTCAGGTCTTTCGCTCGGGGAACTCATTGGTAATCGAGGTGGAGCACTGGCAGCCACCTGCTGGTGACGTGTTCCATGAGCTGTTCATTCCCATCCGCGATGCCCTCTGGAAGCTGGACGCGGAAGCCGATCTGGGGCGTTACGCTCAGGCAACCGTGGATCAGGTGCGCTTATTGACTGGTTTCGACCAAGTGATGATCTACCGCTTCGATGGCAACTGGGACGGCGAAGTCATCGCGGAGAGCAAAGTCGAGCAAGCCCTGTCCTATCTGGGTAACCGGTTTCCGGCATCGGACATTCCGGCCCAAGCCCGGGAGCTGTATACCAAGAACCTGGTGCGAATCATTGCCGATGTCGATGCCGAACCCGTGCCATTGGTTAGGCAGGACGCCAGGCAACCGGGCGCGCCGCTGGACCTTAGTCACTCCTGGTTGCGCAACCTATCGCCGGTGCATGTTGAGTACCTACGCAATATGGGGGTGCGTGCCAGTTTGAGCATTTCCCTGGTGCAAAATGACCGGCTCTGGGGCCTGATAGCCTGTCATCACTTGACGCCCAAATACGTGAGCTTGCGCGCCCGGGAGTTGGATGAGTTCATCGGACGTTCGGCATCCCTCAAACTCACCAACATGGACAAAGACGAACG
>NZ_LT607418.1:190456-224348 GCF_900095225.1 Pseudomonas sp. UMAB-08 | reverse complement strand
CTGCAGGACAAGCTGCTTGGCCTGGTGCGCTCATCGGGTGCTGTGTTCATTCTGGATGGCAAGCGGCATGTACTCGGCGATACGCCCCCGATGGCGATGGTTGAGCGCTTGCTCGATGTCTTGCGTGATCGCCCCCTTGCGACGGTTTTCCACACTGACGACTTGCGCCAGTTGCTCAGTGAGCTTGGCAGTCCGCTCGCGCCGGATGAGCCCTTCACTGGTGGGGTACTAATTGCCCCGCTGGACCGGAAAACCAGAAATTTCGTCATATGGTTTCGCCCGGGTCTGCTGCGCACCCTGCGCTGGGCGGGCAAACCGGACAAGACGGTAGTGGTGGATGCTGCGGGTGTGCACCTGTCCCCCCGCAAGTCGTTCGAGACCTGGGTTGAAACTTACCACGACAAGTCGTTGGCCTGGTCCCAGGTGGAAATCGTCGCGGCGAATTCGCTATCGCTTGCTCTGATCGAACTGATGGCCCATAAAGCCCTCGAAACGAGCGAAGAGAGCTATCGGCTGTTGGCCGAAAACTCCACTGATATGATCGCGCGCCTCGATTTCAACGGCTACTTCCGCTTCGCCTCTCCAGCATGTCAGGAACTGCTAGGGCGCGACAGTGCTCAGCTTGTCGGTATGCCGTTGGCCGCGGTGTTCGACGAGGGCGTGGTTGCCGAGCAAGGCTTGCTGGCGGGCCTGAAGTCTCTAGGCGCCGTGGTGACCCGAGTCGTGCGCGGGACTCGTCCAGATGCACGGCCCTTATGGGTCGAGGCTACCTTGCGGCATACGCTAGGCAGTCGCGGCGAGAACGAAATCCTGCTGAACGCACGCGACGTCACTCAGCGCTACAATTACCAGCTGGCGATCGAGGATGTTCATCGGCGCAATACCCAGATCATGGAGGCCGCTGGCGAGGGCTTGGTCAGCCTGGATAAACAGGGGCTCATTGTCTACGCCAACGAAATGGCCGTAAAGATGTTGGGGCGCAACGAGGATCGCTTGGTCGGAGTTCATTGCCGCCAGGTCTTTCGATGGGCTGATGAGACTTCCATCGCTGACTGCGGCCAGGCCGAGTGCCCCATGCTCTCCACGCTGCGTGATGGCGAGTCACGCCAAGGGATACGAGGCCTGGTCGGGTATGGGGACGGGGCGTCATGGTTGGCGGAGTACGTCTGTACCCCTCTGGTCGATAATCACCACATTGTCGGGTGTGTGGTGGTGTTCAGTCAGTCTGGTCAGCCGCTATTGCTCGGGCAGGCGGCGGCCACCAAGGTGATCCTTGATCAGGCGCTCGAAGCGGTGATGGTGACCGACCCGGCCAGCCGCATCACCTCAGTCAATCGGGCCTTTAGTGAAATAACCGGCTTTTCAGCTGCGGAGGCCATCGGCAGTACCCCCAAGATTCTCAAGTCCGGGGTCCACACGCCGCATTTTTATCAGGAACTCTGGCGCGTGCTAAAAGACAAGCGGCGCTGGGCCGGGGAAATCTGGAACCGCCGCAAGAATGGCGAAATCTACCCGCAGTGGGGCAGTCTCTCGGCCATTCTCAATGCCGCAGGTGAGGTGCAGAACTATGTTGCCGTGTTCTCCGACATTTCGAAGGCCAAGCAGACTGAGGAAAAGCTTTACCACTTGGCCAACCACGATGCCCTCACCGGCTTGCCCAATCGGCTGCATTTTACCGACAAGCTGCTGCAACTCCTCGAGCGCAGCAAACAGCGTGGCAAAGGGACTGCGGTGGTGTTTATCGACCTCGATCGCTTCAAAATCATCAATGACACCTTGGGGCATGCGATCGGTGACAGCTACCTGAAGGCCGTTTCCGAGCGACTGTTGGCATCCATCCGCAAGCAGGATGTGTTGGCACGCTGGGGCGGTGATGAGTTCATCCTGGCAATGGAGGACGTCAGTGATCGCCAGGCAATTGGCGCTGCCATGACGCGTATGCTGAATCAGTTGGCCGAGCCGATCTACCTGGCGGGGCATGAACTTCTACCGAGCGCGAGCATTGGCATCAGCCTCTATCCGGATGACGGCAACCGAACTGCCGAACTCATCAAGGCGGCCGATACCGCGATGTACTGCGCCAAGACGCGGCGTAACTGCTTCGAGTTCTATGCTGAAGACATGGCCATGTTAGCGGACATGAGCATGAAGCTGACGCTGACCAGCGAATTGCGCCATGCCCTGCAAGAGCATCAGTTCTTCCTGGTGTACCAACCCCAAGTTGACCCAGAGAAAGGCATCGTCCGTGGCGTGGAGGCTCTGGTGCGCTGGCAGCATCCGCAACGGGGTGCCCAGGCGCCCGCGACCTTCCTGCCCTTGATCGAAGAGCTGGGACTGATGGAAGAACTCGGTGTTTGGGTGTTGGCCGAGGCGTGTCGGCAGATGAAGGCATGGACTGACCAAGGGGTTTCGATACCCAGAGTTGCGGTGAACGTGGCGCCGTCGCAATTGAATGACGCCTTTGTCGCCACAGTGGCACGGGTCATTGCTGAAACGGGGATCGCCCCACAGCAACTGGAGCTGGAAATAACCGAGGGGACTCTGGAGTCAGGGGAACTTGCGCGCCGGATCACTGGCGGGCTGCGTGGCCTTGGCGTGCTGCTGTCCATCGACGATTTCGGTACCGGCTACTCGTCGCTTTCCCATCTCAAGTTGTTTCCCATTACCTGCTTCAAGATCGATAAATCCTTTATCGACGGAGTGCCTGGCGATGAAGATGATGTCGCCATCGTACGCACCATTCTGGCCTTAGGTACTATCTTCAAATTGGAAGTAGTGGCGGAGGGGGCAGAGACGGCGGAGCAGGTGGCGTTTCTGCGGGCAGAAGGGGTGAGGAGTATTCAGGGCTATTTCTACGCCCGACCTATGCCCCCTTTGCAGCTCCAAGCCTGGATGGCTGAACAATCCATGGACGCGGTACCGCTCTTATAACGGCCAAGCGCTGGTGCTCGGCACTCCGGTGCCGAAGCGGCGATCACAACTGAGTAATTTCGAAGAAGTACCCGATTTTTTGGCTTCTGGCTTCCCATACGTAGCGGATGTGTTTGCCCTGCACAGGTATGGATACTGCTGGAGGGCGGAAGGCGGCTATGCACTCATGCCCACTGGCGCGAACGCTGTTGTACAGGAGCCCCCACGATTTCCCCTCGCGGAGCTTTTTGGCAAATGCTTGTGCGGAACTATAGTTGGCAGGATCAGGGTCATGCAGGTGAGCAAAGCCTGCGCGAATATCGTGCATCGGCTTGACGACCTTGTTCACGTACGTGCGCATGGTCAGCTCTACATCGGGTTCATTGGTCGCCGCGAGGAATCGTTCCTGGTGGAAGCTGGTCTCGGCGATGGCAGCGCTTTGACTGCTGGCCGCGTAGTAGAGACCGAACGTTCCATCGGTGAACCGGCTGACCTTTCCTATATGCGTGAACGCGGCCATAACAGGCGTTGAACCGTGCCCGGATACTCGGTCTTCAGGGGCTACCCGGCTGATAAGGCCAACCTCTTCGGCCAGGCGGTCATTGGTCAGAGACTCCAGTGCATACGCCATTTGCAGCTCAGCAGGATCGAGGATGTCTTCGAAGAGGGTGATCGGTGGGAACGAACTGCTGATCACTCGGTAAGCACTGTCCCAAACGGGTATCTCCAACTTTTCAGCCATTATCCGCGCACCCCATCCAGATAACGGCGGACATCTGCAATATCGACCACACGGCCGGCAAGCATGTATTTCAGCGCGGTCTGACCGTTGAAGGGGGCCGCCGTGTTCGGACTATTGACCCAGGCATACACGCGGTCGCGGTTGTTGCTGAAGATGATGCTGAGCGCCTTGTGGATGCCCATCAGGTAAGAAATACGCTCCAGCGTATCGTGCGGCAGCCGCACGCTTGGAATGCGTCGGTATTTGTAAAAGGTCGTGGTGCTGATTGCCCCCAACAACGCACGTTGCTGATCGGCTGAGCAGTTCCAGTGTTCCATGAGGCCGAAAAAAAATTTCAGCGCAACCCGCCCAGCCTCTGGGCTATCAATGTCATTAGTAGCGCTATGGGCGTGGTTTGCCGTGACCATGAGGATTCTCCTGAGAGATAAATGACTAATCCCAGTGTATTACGCATGCGAAAATAAACAAGAACTTCGTTCGTATGCGTAAAAACTTGGCGGGTGACTGGGTTGAGTCAGCTAGCCAGATCACCCTCAAGGATTAACTCAACGACTTCATCCTCCATCAGACGCAGAGATGCCGGCTGATCGATAGGGCTTTGAAACCTTTCCACATGCCATTTTCCAACGGAGTACGGGTGCCATATTCCAAAAGAGCTATCTCCTTATGGATAGTTCCCTCGCCGCCCGCTTGTAATACCGTTGGCGTCACGGTGAGTGACTCCCCTCGGCCTTTCGAGTGCAGGAGCCTGCGGTGAGAAAATGCGTCCCCGTTGGCTGGAGAATGGCTAACCATTTAGTGCATGACCTGCGACCGAGCACGGGCCATGCACGTCAATAGTCCTGCATTAAGGAGTAGTCGCCAATGTGGTTCAGAGATGCCTCCAAAGAGCTGGTCGGTGACCTGACTCGCCTGCTGACCCAACTGCTCTCAGAAGAGCCGGTTGAAGTGAGCCCGCATTCAGGCCTGAGGCGCTACCCTGATCTGCTCAGCTCCTGCCAACGGTTAACCCAACACTTACAGGACCAGTTGCAGTTGCGGAATCAGGCGCGCGCCGTGCCTCCGGCGCCCTGTAACGCCGAGCAATACCAACAGTTGCACCTGCAACTGAGCGACGCCGAGCGGCAACGCCAGCAACTAGAGCAGGAGTTGAAGGAATGCCGCGCCCAACTGGCTGTCGACGCCATCAGACAGGTGAGCTGGCAACAGGACGAGCAAGCCTGGGAACTCACCAAGCAGACCCTGACTGAAGGCTGCTGGGACCTCACTGTGGTCAACGGCGATGCCGATCACCCAAATAACCTGATCCGTTGGTCCGACCAGTTCCTCAATCTGATTGGCTACAGCCGTACGGAATTCGCCGATGGCTGGGACAGTTTCTTTGCGGTCGCACATCCACAGGACCTGAAGAAAGTCATGCAAGTGTTCGGCGACTACATCGCCGATGCCAAAGGTCAATCAGCTTATGTTGTCGAGTACCGCATGCGTCACAAGACTCGCGGGGAAATCTGGTATCGCGAGCGTGGTCGTTGTCTGCGCGATAGCGGTGGCGTGCTGGTAAGGGTGATTGGAGCGGTACGCGACATCAGTGATGAAAAGGCTGCCGAAGCGTTGCGTGCCCGCGAGCAAAGTAGCATTCAGAACACCTATGGGCAGATATCCCAAGTCGCCGGGGCGATCAAGGGAATAGCGGAGCAGACCAACCTGTTGGCACTGAATGCCGCTATCGAAGCCGCTCGCGCTGGCGATCAGGGTCGTGGTTTTGCCGTGGTTGCCGACGAGGTACGTAACCTGGCCAAGCGCACCCAAGAGTCAGTACAGAAAATCCAGACCATGCTCCAGTAGTACAACTTGATGGCCCTGCGAGCGCGGGCTGTGCAGGGCAGGGGGCACGTCGAAAACTGCAGGTTAGCCAGGATGCTGCTGAAGGTAAGCCGCGCCTTCTTGAGATCAATCCACACGACTCAGGTCGTATCGGATATGCCCAAAAAACCGGTACGAATTTACCAGGAACTTTCACTGCCCGCCGTCCTGGCCTGCCCGAGCCCGTTACAAATTGGCGCAATAATGTTCGGGTAAAAGCGATCTTGGTTGCTGTGCCAGTAACCCTTTAACACTAAGATGTCCACGCTTCAGTAAGGGTGCTTTGTGCAGAGCGTGGAGTGACCCGATGAAGGTGCCGGCGCCAGGCGCGAACGCGAGTCGGCCATCATGATGGTGCAGTGTTATCCCACTCGAAAATCGTCCAGGCCTGACTCTGCCCGAAGGGTGGAATGCACAACTGGCACTGCCTTCGCTGTAGGTTCTTCCTGCCTTTTGACATGTGCTCATGTCATTGAGGGGATGGACGACTTACCTATCACTTCCTTCGATGGGCGCTTCAAGGCCGAGCCCGTCATCGTCGATCTTAAAAACGATATTGGAGCATTCACGTGAGCCTCTAGCGTCTCCGTCGGCGTAATTATTTGGATCGAATCGATGGAAAGCATTGCCGTAGCCCATGAACCATCGTTGATGAGTGCCGATCTTCTACGCGGCCGCCTTGATGTGAATATTGAGTCTTCTTCCTTTCCTCCTCAGTCCCTTTTTGGATTTGCGGAGAGACGTAATCCCAAGAGGGCATTCCTTTTTGTATCGCGAGTTCTTGGCCGGCATATACCTGCCCGGCCATCACTGATGGTGGAAAGCTTCGAGGACCTGGCTGCTAAAATCCCTGCGGATCTACCGGGCCCGGTGTTGGTGATAGGTATGGCTGAAACCGCGGTTGGCCTCGGGGCGGGCGTCCATCGTGCCTATAGCTCGACACGGCCGGATACGATGTACATCGTCAGTACCCGTCATCCACTGGGCACCGGGTTATTCGCTCGCTTCGAAGAGGAGCATAGCCATGCCAGTGCTCACCTGGTCCATCTTCCGCTCGACCCGGTTATCCGGGAAATGATGCTCAATGCTCGCTCAGTGGTGCTGTGCGACGATGAAGCATCGACCGGGAAGACATTCATCAATCTTCATCGCGCGCTTGTCGATGCCGGGCTTTCTAAGGTGGAGCGTGTTGTCACTTGCGTCCTCACCGACTGGTCGGCTGGATCGGTACGTGCCGCAATGGGTCCAACGGTAGAGCAAGTGTCTCTGCTGCAGGGGTCCTACACCTTCACCGAGGACAAGAATGCCCCGTTGCCAGAGATGCCGGATGTCGGCGCAGTAGCAATCGGTGATTGGCCGCTCATTCCGGCTAACGATTGGGGGCGGCTTGGTGTTCTCCGCGTAGAGGACACCCTCGCTCCGGGCATTCAGATAAAGCCGGGGGAGTGCGTTCTGGTTGTCGGGACGAGTGAGTTTGTGTGGCGGCCGTTTCTGCTGGCGGAACGACTGGAGCAAGCCGGTGCGGATGTTCATTTCAGCTCGACGAGTCGCTCGCCTATTGCTTTGGGACACGCCATCGATCATGCGCTGAGCTTTTCGGATAATTATGGTCTGGGCATTCCCAACTTTCTCTACAACGTACGGCCTGGTCAGTTTGATCGCGTCCTCATCTGTACCGAGACGCCTGCGCACTCTGTGCCCGCAGAGTTGATTCAAGCGCTTGGCGCAGAGGTGATTGTTGATGCGCAATAATCGCCCGTTGGTCTTTGCCGACCTGGATGACACGCTCTTCCAGACGACTCGTAAAATGCCAGCGGGGGCCGAGCGTCACCCGGCGACGTACGACATTAGCGGCGAGCCTAATGGCTTCATGAGCGCAACGCAGAAAATGTTGCTCGAGTGGCTTCTAGGTACTGCCGATGTCGTTCCCGTGACCGCACGCAGTGTAGAAGCCTACAGCCGAGTGAAGATTCCGTTCACCTCCGGGGCGATATGCTCCCACGGTGGAGTCATCCTGGGGCAATCCGGTGAGGTTGATCGAGACTGGCACGCCCACATGGCCGAAACCCTTAGCGACTTTCAGACCCGACTTCCGGACCTGAGTGCCACAACATTGTCCATCGGACAGGAACTTGGGTTCTCATTGCGAGGCTGGGTCGTTGATGAAGCGGATCTACAGCACTACGTCGTGATCAAGCACAACGAGTCTGACGATGCCGTGCTGGCCAAGGTCTGCGCTGAAGTCCAGGCCCGCGGTATGTTGGAGGGCATGCACATTCATGGCAATGGCAACAACTTGGCGTTTCTTCCGAACGGGTTGTCCAAACGGTTCGCTGTTGAAGAGTGGCTGCGCCGAGATCGGGCTATCCACGGTGAGCGACTAGTGATCGGTCTTGGTGACAGCATTACTGATCTGGGCTTCATGGATGCTTGCAATTTTTGGGGTACGCCCGCGCGTAGCCAGTTGGCCAAAGCGGTGGGCGGGCTTCTCCATGCATGACGCCATCCGCTCATTGGCAACGGTCGGTTGCGGGAGCTATGAATGTGGCGACGTCCATTTTCTGCTCAAGCCCGTGAGCATCGAAGTGACCGACGTCCACGAAAAGGAACGTCTGATACAGTCCCGGCTCAAGCACTACTCCGAGATGATTAGTCACGAGAGTGCGCCTACCGCCCTGCATAAGGCTTTGTACGAGAAAGCTCTGCTGCAAAACGGCGCGCGTATGGCGGGTGACGTCCAGGCGCTGGCGCTGGCACTTAATGATTTGCACACCGGCCCGACCATTGCGCTGGTCTCCTTTGTCCGTGCGGGGTTGCCACTGGGCGTGCTGCTACGCCGCGCTCTGCTGGATCAGGGGCGTGATGCGCACCATTACGGCATCAGCATCGTGCGCGACCGTGGTATCGACATGACGGCGCTTGAGGCGATCATTCAGGCCCACGGAGCCGAGAACATTGTCTTCGTTGACGGCTGGACCGGGAAGGGCGCCATTTCTGGTGAAATTCGTCGCAGTCTCGCCGGCGACGCACGCTTTCCTGTTGACCCCCGATTGGTTGTTCTTGCCGATCCTTGTGGGCGGGCGTGGCTGGCAGCGTCAGCCGAAGACTGGGTCATCCCGTCGGGGATACTTGGCGCAACGGTGTCTGGTCTTGTCTCCCGATCAATCTGGCCCACCCACGGCGGGCTGCATGGCTGCGTTGTGTACGACCACCTGCACGACCATGACGTCACGCGCCCCTTCATTGAGCAGATCAACGACCTGCGCAAGAACGTGGGTGTGCGATATACAGCAACTCCCTGGACATCTTCAGAGCAGGGCGCCTTACAGGTTGCGGCGGCCGCAGTGGTGGACCGGCTCGCCCAGCGATTTGATATCTCAAATTTAAATCGAGTGAAACCCGGGATTGCCGAGGCTACCCGGGCAGTACTCCGCCGTGTTCCTGACCATGTACTTGTCAGAGATCGCAGTGACCAGGACGTGCAGTTGTTGTTGCATCTCACGGAGCGAGCGGGTGTTCCGGTTGAAGAGGTGGGAAGCGATCTAGGTCCATACAGGGCTGTGACAATCATCCGGAGTGTAAGCGAATGAGGACGATCTCGGCTTACGCCCTTGGCGCGACCCTCTACATGCCGGCTACACGCGGCGACATCCTTGATGTTGTGTTCCGCGAGAAACTCCCTGAACTGCGATCACTGGTTGTTTGCCTTGAAGATGCCGTCGCGGACATTGACGTCGATCAGGCGCTTCAAAATCTGCACCTATTGCTTACCCGCATCCACGAACGAGGTGGTCTGCCGGTAGATGCTCCGCTGCTTTTCGTCCGTCCGCGTGACGCTGAAATGGCGGCTGTTCTGAACGACTGGCCTTTGATGCAGCACGTAAACGGTCTTGTTGTCCCAAAGTTGACGATGGGCAACCTGTTCGAGTGGGAGAACGCCGTCACCAATCCGTGCATGCTATTGATGCCGACCCTGGAGACCGCTGACGTTTTCAACCCGAGTGCGATGGTCGAGCTTGGCCAGGCCCTGCGTGAGTCGCTTCACGAACGGATCATCGCCTTGCGAATCGGTGGCAATGACTTAATGGGGTGCCTTGGCCTGCGCCGGAACCCGGTGACGACGCTTTACGCAACGCCCATGGGTTACGTCATCCCTATGCTTACGGGCGTTATGGGCTCCCTCGGCTTTGCTTTGACCGCCCCGGTTTTTGAGCAGTTGGCGACTCCGCAATTGCTCCAGGACGAGTTGGAGTTAGATATCGCTCATGGACTGGTTGGGAAAACGGCCATTCATCCCAGCCAGATTAACCTTATTCAGGACGCCCTTCGCGTATCCCTTGATGACTTGAACAGCGCTCGCTTGATCTGCAGCGACTTGGCTCCCGCGGTCTTCAAACACAACGATGTCATGTGTGAACCCGCGACCCATTACAAGTGGGCAACCAGTATCCTGGCGCGTGCCAAATGGCATGGCGTCACGCCGCAGGTGAGCGGCGCTAGTGAAAGCCCTGTTCGGCTGGCTGAGCGTGTCAGATGAGCCGAGCAGCACTTAGCCGTTAGAGTCAGCCGATACTCACGCCATGAGCTTCCGCCAGTGGTTTCAATCCACCAACGAACCCTTGGCCAATGGCCTTGAACTTGAACTCCTCGCCGCTGCGATACAACTCACCAAAAATCATGGCGGTTTCGGTGGAGGCATCTTCAGACAGGTCGTAGCGAGCCAACTCTT
Source organism: Pseudomonas sp. UMAB-08 (assembly GCF_900095225.1). Classification (GTDB taxonomy): domain Bacteria; phylum Pseudomonadota; class Gammaproteobacteria; order Pseudomonadales; family Pseudomonadaceae; genus Aquipseudomonas. Next base: position 214,104 of record NZ_LT607418.1, on the reverse strand, counting down.
TGCCATCTGCCTTATTCACAACGCGGATAAAGGCGTTCGAAACTTGGCCAAAGCTTTGTTTCCGCGCTTCAGCATCATGGATGGTGACTGCGAATACCAGCTTCTTGACTGCGGCAGCTAGACCATTGAGTTTAACGGTGGCTTGCTCATCATCACCGTCGCCAGCACCTGAGCGGTTATCACCCAGGTGCTCGACCGAACCGTCAGTCGACTTTTTGTTGTTATAGAAAATGAAGCTATTGTCGTCGAGTACCTTGCCACTCTCACCCACAATAAAAATGGATGCGTCCAGGTCGAACTCCGTTCCGTCAGTGACGCGAGGGTCCCACCCCAGACCGACGATGACTTCCGTCAGGCCTGGAGCCTCTTTGGAGAGCGAAACATTACCGCCTTTCTGCAGACTTACAGCCATGATTGAATCCTTGTGCTGATGAGTTTGAATAAATCAGAAGTTCATGCCATAGGAGTTGGCCAATGCTTTCAGGCCACCCGCATAACCTTGACCCACTGCGCGGAACTTCCATTCGCCATTGCTGCGGTACAACTCAGCGAACACCATTGCGGTCTCGGTAGAGGCGTCTTCAGCAAGGTCGTAGCGAACGATTTCAACGCCGGACAACTCGTTGACGATACGGATGAAGGCTCCACCCACTTGGCCGAAGTTCTGTTTGCGTAATTCAGCATCATGGATGGTAACGACGAACACCAACTTGTCGACATCGACGGGTACATGGCTCAGGTCGATTTTGATGCTTTCGTCGTCGCCATCACCGGCACCGGTACGGTTGTCTCCCGTGTGCTCGACCGAACCATCTGTTGATGCTTTTTGGTTGTAGAAAATGAAGTCCGCTTCACTGCGAACTTTACCGTTTGCACCCAGCAGCATCGCGCTGGCATCCAGGTCGAACTCTGTGCCATCGGTAGCGCGAGGGTCCCAGCCAAGACCAACCACAATCTTCGTCAACGAAGGGTCGGTTTTGGAGAGAGAGAGATTGCCGCCTTTTTGAAGTGTCAGTGCCATTGAGTTAATACGCCTTGTGGTAAGTGTTTGTGCTTAAGCTTTTTCAGGTTCTTCTTTGCCTGGGAACATCAGACTTGCAACGACACCGATTGCCAACACGACCATGACGATCATGAGGCTGGTGTTGGGGTCGATGGTGTAACCATGGTGGAACAGGTGGTTGGTCGCGTTCAGACCGAGTTTCGCTGCGATGAAGAACAGCAGTGCAATGACTGATTTTTCCAGGTGAACGAGGTAGCGCTTTAAGGCTTCAAGGACGAAGTACATGGTCCGCAGACCTAATATCGCAAACAGCATTGCCGAATAGACGATCAAGGGTTCGCGACTCACCGCAATGACGGCGGGCACCGAGTCGAACGCAAACAGGACATCGGAGATTTCAGTCACGACAACACACAAAAAGAGTGGAGTGGCGAACAGTGCGCCTTTGCCCACTAAAGTCATGCCTTTGTTTTCCGGATTTTTAAGTTCTGTTTCCAGCTCGGTACGGCGTACGAAGAATCGGTCACCGTGCAACTTCGGCCACACAGGGAACAGTTTTTTGGCAAAGCGATAAGCCATGTGTTGGGAGTAATCCACTTCTTCCTCGTTATCACCGCCTGCTCTGAGCATCATGACTGCTGTCCAGGCCACAACGAGAGCAAACACCACCTCGACCCATGGGCCGAACGCAAGCAGGCCTGTGCCGATGGCAACGAAGATCAAACGGAACACAATGGCGCCCATGATTCCCCAATAGAGGACGCGATGACGCAAGACATTGGGGATTTTGAACCAGGCGAAAATAGCCATGAACACGAACAGATTGTCCACGCTCAGGACTTTTTCCAGTGCATACCCCGTCACGAACAGGGTCGCAATGGTTGGGCCATGTTCGACGTAAAGGAAGCCGGCAAAGCCTAGCGAGATGACTATCCAGAACACTGACCAGACGGAGGCGTTGAGTAATGTAACTGGCTTATTACCGCGGTGGGTCAGCATGTCGATGAGCATGGCACTAAGTGCCAGCCCGACAAAAACCGCCATCGTCAGCGGGGGGGAATCCGAGATTCGTAGTTTCCACAATACCGCCCCTTAAAGATCGAAATTAGCTGGATTCAAACCCAACTCGTTACAAATGAGGCGGCACATAGCCTGTTCTTTCTCGTCAAAACTACCGTCTGCTCCCCCGATCGCGCAGCAGACACGGACCAGCAGGCGCGCGGCATCTTCTTTTTTACGGATTTTAGCGATCGTTTTAAGCGCTTCTGCTTTCCCGATTTGATAGTCAAATTCAAATTTTGAGCAAACATCCTGAAATGACTTGATCACATCCTTCAGGTCAAACACCTTCAATTCCTGAGAGTTCTGGATATAACCGGTCATCTTCAGTTTTTCTTCTGCACTGATATCGCCGTCGGCGGCAGAGACCAAGGCGCAGCCTGCGACAACCGCATCCATGAACTCGCGGTTCTTGAATTTAGTGACTTCAGACGCGAGTTTGTCGCGGGCTGTTGCAGCATTAGTTTTCAACCAACCAAGCATGACCATTTCTCCCAAAAGCGAGACTGAGTAAGCCTCGCAAGTAACATTAGTTATTTAGAACCGGCCGCCCAGCGCATGCCCCAGCCATAGACCTTGTCCATCGCACTGTGGCCTTTGTGAAAGTCCACACAGCGGGTGACCTTGATGGTGCCGTTTTCATTTTCGAGCAGCGCAATAGCGCACATCCCGTGGCGGCCTCCTTCCTCGTTGAGGCGCACTTCAATCGGCGGTTGGTTCGGGATAGAGATGACCACAACCCCGCCGGTTTCTTTCCAGTTTGGTGCGCCTTCGTAAATGAAGGCGTACACCAGAATGCGGCGTATCTCTTTCCACTGCTGGCCATTGATGTGCAGCCATTCACCATCACTGACTGAGCCAGTGCGGTCATCGCCCATCAGTTGAATAAAGGGCTCACTGCCGAGATTGCCAAAGGAATTACCCAGCGCCTGAACCGCGCCTTTCTGGCCATTTTGCAATTCGTACAGACAGCCGACATCAAGGTCGATAGCGTTGTTTTTCCTCGAGAAAAATCCGCCACCAGGGGGTGCGTGATTCCAGTTCAGGTTGACTTTTATTTCGCCAAAATCGCCATTGCCTTTTTCCAGGCTGATCGTCGATCGTGACTTGTCCAGAGTGATTTTGCTCAGGCTGACACTCGGCTTTACGGCGGCGGGTGGCGCTGCCGTGGGCGTGGGCGGGGCAGCAACGGACGTAGACGTCGGGGCTGCGATCTCGACACCAAAATGCTTGGCCAAGGGTTCCAGCCCGCCCGCAAAACCCTGGGCTACGCAGCGAAATTTCCAGCTCCCCTGACGACGATAAAACTCACCCAGGATCAGGGCGGTTTCCTTCATTCCGGTCGTCGGGATTACGACGTCTATTCCGCCGGTCACGCTTAGCGAAAGGTGAGAGACACTGTCAAAACTGGCTTTGTTTTCATAGAGGGTTGCGGTCAGTGCGATTTTTTCAACCGCAGGCTCGAGACGACTCAGGTCGAGCATAAAAACTGCACGCCCGGACGAAGTGTCAGTCATTTGCACTGCACCCCCGGTAACGCTCGTCTGACCGTAAAAGCACATATCCTGATCACCGCGGACCTTGCCGCTCGCATCGAGAACAAATGCCGAAATATCGACGTCGGCAACCGACAATGCCGAGTAGCTGACCTCAACCGTCAACTGCCCCGTGGTTACCGATGTATTGGCCCCGGGCGCCAGATTGATCATGCGCGCACCGCACTGACGGCCAGAGCGACGAGGTCATCAGCCGTGCGGCCGTTGGTTACTTCACCAATAGCTGTGAAGTTCCAACCTGTGTCGGTGCGTGCGAGGCAGGCCATCACGATACCGGTATGGCGACCTTTCTCAGACAGGTTGAAGCGCGCCAGTTCTTTGTTGTTTCCGGCGTCGACGATGCGGCAGGTGGCGTTTTCGACCTTTTCAAAGGTCTGCCCAGTGAAGGAGTTGACCGTAAACACCAGGAACTGTGCCGCAGCCGGCAATTTGTCCAGTTTGACGTTGATGGTTTCATCATCACCGTCGCCTTCGCCGGTGCGGTTGTCACCCGAATGGGTAATCGAACCGTCTCTGGATTGGAGCTGACGGAACCACACCAGATCCATGGATTTCTTGTTGGCGTCAAGCATGATGCAGGAAGCATCGAGATCGATTTCGTCACTACCTCCGCCCAGTAAACGGCCTATAAAGCCACGAGCTTTTACGGGGTCCCAGCCTAGGCCCAGGCTGACATTTTTAAGGCTGCTACCTGCAGTTTTTTCAAGAGAGATGGATTGGTTTTTTGCCAAAGTAAGTGTCATGTCTACGCTCCTTTTTTGCGTTCGGAATTTGCGTGGTGTGGGCGCCGCTCTTAACCGTCGGGCCAATAAGCACCACACCTGTATCGCAGGCACGGCGTGAAGGTGTATTGCTCGGGGGCGTGTATAAGATCGCTGAATTGGGCAGCCACGAGTCTTGATCGGGCAGTACAAAAAACTGGCGAAGTGTGGCTATCGCGACTGACGGTTACCTTCCGGAATAACCAACCTCATCAATTCCACTTGCAGCCGATGAGGCTCCGGAGTTCGGGCTCGCAACTAGTCTTTCGGAACCATCGCCAGGGAACTGCGGCGTCGCAATAAAGACCTGACGACCGTGACGAGTACTAGCGTTATCAGAGTAAGTGCGGTGAAGAAAAGGGTATTGAAGACGGGGAATGGCTCGGCTCGACTGTCTGTTGGCTCAACCGAGGTAATGTTTGGAAAAACCGAGAATATCTGGATGCGCCAGCCATAGGAGCGGATGAGAGACAACTGTTGGGCGTCACGGGAATAGCCTTGGGCTTTGGCTTGCACGTCGGCAGCATCAAATTTGAAGTACCACGGAAAGCCCCAGCCCGTGTCTTCATTGCGGTACACCACCACCTTCTTGGTGTCCGGGTCTTCGGTATTGATGAAATAGACGTCCCGGGTAGGGCCGTCGGAGGGGTTCTCGGCATTGATCACGCCGTCAGCGTCGATACGCTTCACTTCCACTCCGGTGATCAAGACGACGTCATGTCGAGGCAGGACGTAGTAAAGGCCCAGCGCGCTAACGCCGACCACTACGAAAACAGCCCCTATCACCATCCGCTTAAACCACTTCATGCCATGCTTGCCTTCCTGATTAAGGTTGCGAACCTTGCGCTATTTTCATTTCTGCGGCATGCCGAGATTGTTGCAAAATCAGACAAGCGAGGAATCTGCCGGCCTCAGATATCGTTTTTTCACGCGGAGAGGCTTGGGATTTAAAGTCAAGTCAAGCGTCTGCCGAAGGCACCTGATTTATTGCTTTTTGAGCGGTTTAAAAGGGAGAGAAATCACACCTTTAATTGAGTTCCAGCTGTCCGCTAAAGGCGGCCCGCCCCCGCATTGACTATGCTTCGTCGAGATATCGAACCTCGATGGTTTCCCACAGGGCTGGGGGGCGCAAAAGCGTCAGTAGTGCCAGTCGCATAACGCGGCAAAGGAGCACTCGAAATGGCATCTAGAACAGGTCGGTCCAAAGGCAAAGAGGTCAGCAGTGCCGCTGAAACGCCAGTCGCTGAAACGGCACAAAAAAAAGCGACGAAGAAGGTACCGAAGAGCGGCGTCGGTAAAGCCACTCCAAAGAAAACCGCATCTGCTCGCACTTCCGGGGCTGCTCAGGCGCGCGTACTGAATGTCAGGCCTGACGGGCTGGACTTCCGAGACAGCATGTATATCCCCACCTTGGTGGAGGTCCCGATACGAAGGGAACTCAGCGACTATCAGAAGGCAGCTGTACCTATCCTGGATCAGGGCCACGAGAGCGCCTGTACCGGATACGGCCTTGCGACAGTCGCGCACTATCTCTTGCGTACCCGTAAGTACCAATCTGACCAGACTCGGGTGAGTCCGCAGATGTTCTACGACCTGGCCCGTCGCTACGACGAATGGGCCGGCGTGGACTACGAAGGTTCAAGTTGCCGTGGCGCAATGAAGGGGTGGTACAAACACGGCGTTTGTACGGCAGAGCAATGGCAGTCGAAAAGCAAGGTGCCGGCGCTGACCGAAAAACTTGCGCAGGAGGCGGCATTGCGTCCGTTGGGCGCCTATTTTCGTGTCAATCATACGGATATCGTGGCCATGCACGCCGCGATCGCCGAGGTCGGCGTGTTGTATGCCAGCGCCACTGTACATGCCGGATGGAGCGAAGTCGGCGCTGACGGGTATATCCAGCCATCATCAGAAATCCTCGGAGGCCATGCCTTCGCGATCGTGGCGTATGACCAGGACGGCTTCTGGATTCAGAACTCCTGGGGTGAGGCTTGGGGTCTGGGAGGGTTCGGTCGCGTGCGTTATGACGACTGGCTCACTAACGGGGCGGATGTCTGGGTCGCCCGGCTTGGCGCCCCCATCAACGTGACAGCAGTGGCGCGTATTGCCAGCCCGACAATCGGTACCACAGCGGTGTCTTCCAGTGAGACGCTCAGGGAAATTCGGCCGCATGTCATCAGCATCGGCAATGATGGCGCGCTCGACCCTCGCGGCGACATTGGCACCACGCCCGCCAGTGTGCGCGAAATTCTGGATGTGGACTTTCCGCGAATCACCGAGAAGTGGAACAAAAAGCGCATTGTCGTCTATGCCCACGGCGGGCTCGTCAGCCAGGCCAGCGCAATTGAAACGGTCGCGGGCTATCGACAGACCCTGCTTGATGCAGAGTGCTATCCACTGGCATTTATCTGGAAAACCGACTACTGGACCACCCTGGGCAACATGCTGGCCGATGCAGCCCGGCGTCGGCGCCCCGAAGGCGTGTTGGACGCGACAAAGGACTTCATGCTCGATCGTTTGGACGATGCTCTGGAACCCATTGCGCGCCTGCTGACTGGCAAATCCGAGTGGGATGAAATGAAGCAAAACGCGCTGCTTGCCACCGTCAGTGCTGAGGGTGGTGCACGGGTGGTAGCCGAGGGGCTCGCGGTGCTTGCGAAACAGGGCGTAGAAATCCATCTGGTGGGACACAGCGCCGGGAGCATTTTCCTCGCGCCGCTGGTGCAGTACCTGGTCTCGAAGGGTGCCATGAGTAGTGGTCCGATGGCACGTAGCAGGGTGGAAGGGCTTGGAACAACGGTTGCCAGTTGTCACCTGTGGGCGCCGGCCTGCACCGTGAAGCTTTTCCAGGAGACGTACCTGGAACCCATCAGTGATAAGCGCATTGGGCAGTTCGGCCTGTTTACCCTGACTGACCAGGCCGAACGCGACGACAATTGCGCGCATGTCTACAACAAGTCTCTGCTCTACCTGGTGTCCGATGGCTTCGAGGATCAGGTCCGCATTCCGCTCATTCGTCCCGACGGCGAGCCGATTTTGGGCATGGAGAGTTTCATTCGCAGCGAGCCGGCACTAAGTGGGCTGTTCCAGTCGGGAACAAACGCTGATTGGGTTCGTGCGCCCAATGACCTGCCAAAGGGTAATCAAAGCGCATCCCAGGCGCGGCATCATGGTGACTTTGATAATGATGAGGCCACCGTCCGGGCCACACTGGCTCGCATACTGGGTCAGCGCCAAACGCCCCAGTCAATGGCTATTCCGCAATCAACTTCCGTGCTGGCGCAACGCCGGCGGCAGGTGGACCGGGCGAGCGCAATCGGACGCCGGTAGCTGTCCACAGGCTGCTTGTGTCAGCGCGACTTCAGGGCGTTGAGTCTGTGGGGGGCGTCAGAGCGCGCCTTCACGCATCAGTCAAATTTTGGCAGGGATGCCTCGCTCTGGATGCGTTGAGTGCGGCCCAGAATCGGTACGCACTCATCTGCATTTCAGGCAGCAATGTTAAAAAATGTTATTTTAAAAAATAACTTCACATAATCCGTTCATTGGTGGATTATCTGTCCAGCCTGTACGACAACCTGAAAACAAGACAAAACAGGATTGCCTCGATGTTCGACAAGGTCCCGACTCACACGCTGAGCGACAGCATCGAGGGCAACGTTTACGGCCTCAATGCCCTGAATGATCTCTACAACGCGGCCCGCCGTCTGTTCCTTGCTGGCGCGGAGCAAGCCGCTGTTTCCTTCTGGAGTACCCCATGAATAACAAAAATGTCGGTGTAATCGGTTTGGGCGCGATGGGCCTGGGCATTGCTCGCTCGCTGTTGCGCAGCGGTTTCAATGTGCACGCCTGTGATGTGCGTGCTTCAGTGACGGAGCAGTTTGCGGGCGAGGGCGGCGTGGCGTGCTCTTCGCCTTCCCACATGGCCGCCGAGTGTGACGTCATCATTACGGTGGTGGTGAACGCGGATCAGACCGAGGCCGTATTGTTTGGCGAAGGGGGAGCCGTGGCCGCGCTGCGTCCTGGCAGTCTGGTGATCGGCTGCGCCACCGTGGCGCCGACTTATGCCGTGGATTTGGGGCAGCGCCTGACTGACAAGGGCCTGCTGTATCTGGATGCACCGATCTCCGGTGGGGCGGCCAAGGCTGCTGCGGGTGAGATGACCATGATGACCTCGGGTCCGGCGGATGCCTATGCCAAGGCCGAAGCGATCCTTCAGGGCATGGCCGGCAAAGTCTACCGGCTGGGTGACGTTCATGGCCTGGGCTCGAAGGTGAAGATTATCAACCAGCTCCTTGCCGGGGTGCATATCGCGGCCTCTGCCGAAGCCATGGCGTTGGGCTTGCGTGAAGGGGTCGATGCCGACGCGCTTTACGAAGTGATCACGCACAGTGCCGGCAACTCCTGGATGTTCGAAAACCGCGTGCCGCACATTCTCAAGGCCGACTACACGCCGCTGTCTGCGGTGGATATTTTCGTCAAGGACCTGGGCTTGGTGCTGGATACCGCGCGGGCCAGCAAATTTCCACTGCCGCTGTCGGCCACCGCTCACCAGATGTTCATGCAGGCTTCCAGCGCGGGCTTTGGTCGTGAGGACGACTCGGCGGTGATCAAGATATTCCCGGGTATCGAGCTGCCGACAGCCAAGCCTGAGCCTGTTTGAGGAACGCACCATGAACACATCCACTGCACGGCCATTGCTGGGCTGCATCGCCGACGACTTCACGGGTGCCACGGACCTTGCCAACATGTTGGTGCGCGGCGGTATGCGCACCGTACAAAGCATCGGTATTCCCAGTGCTGAAGTCACCGCCGGGCTCGACGCCGATGCGATCGTCATTGCCCTGAAATCACGCACCATTCCCGTCGCCGAAGCGGTCGAGCAATCCCTTGCGGCGCTGGCGTGGTTACGTGAGCAAGGCTGCGAGCAGATATTCTTCAAGTACTGCTCGACGTTTGACTCCACCGCAGCTGGCAATATCGGCCAGGTCAGCGAAGCGCTGCTGGCCGCGCTGGACAGCGACTTTACCCTGGCCTGTCCGGCATTCCCGGAAAATGGTCGGACCATTTTTCGCGGTCACTTGTTTGTACAGGATCAGCTGCTCAGCGAGTCCGGCATGCAGCATCACCCGTTGACGCCGATGACCGATGCCAACCTGGTTCGGGTCCTGCAATCGCAGACCAGCCTGAGTGTCGGTCTGTTGCGCTACGACACGGTCTCTCAAGGGGTTGATCAGGTGCGTTCGCGCATCGCCGAATTGCGGGCCCAAGGTATCGGCATGGCAATCGCCGACGCCTTGTCGGATAAGGATTTGTACACCCTGGGTACCGCTTGCGCCGATCTGCGGTTGTTGACCGGCGGCTCGGGATTGGCGTTGGGCTTGCCCGAGAACTTCCGTCGCGCTGGCAAGCTGCGTGACTTCGACGCCTCGAAGCTTCCGGCTGTGTTGGGCGGTGAAGTGGTGTTGGCCGGTAGCGCCTCCGTCGCCACTAATGGGCAAGTCGCAGCCTGGCTCGAAGCCGGTCGGCCGGCCCTGCGGATTGATCCATTGGCCTTGGCCGCAGGCGAACCCGTAGTGTCCCAGGCATTGGCCTTCGCCCGGAACAACGAACAGACGGTATTGATCTACGCCACCAGTTCGCCGGAAGAGGTCAAGGCGGTGCAGCACCAACTGGGTGTCGAGCAGTCTGGCAGTCTGGTTGAGAACACTTTTGGTGAAATTGCGCAGGGCTTGCGCCAGAGCGGCGTGCGCCGCTTTGTGATCGCAGGGGGTGAAACCTCGGGTGCTGTGGTTCAGGCGCTGGGTGTGCAGTTGCTGCAGATCGGCGCGCAGATTGATCCGGGTGTGCCGGCGACTGTCAGCAACACGGATGAGCCTCTGGCCCTGGCACTCAAGTCGGGCAACTTTGGCAGCCGGGATTTCTTCAGCAAAGCTTTGACGCAACTGGCGGGAGGCGCGCAATGAGCAAGGAAAACGCATTGCGCGAAGAAATCTGCGAGGTTGGCCGCAGCCTTTATCAGCGCGGTTACACCGTCGGCAGCGCAGGCAATATCAGCGCCCGTCTGGACGATGGCTGGTTGATAACGCCGACGGATGTCTGTCTGGGGCGCCTCGATCCAGCGACCATCGCCAAGGTCAATTTGGCTGGCGAATGGGTGTCCGGAGACAAACCTTCAAAGACTCTCGCGCTGCATCGCCAGGTCTACGACCGCAACCCGGGCGTCGGTGGCGTGGTGCATACCCACTCCACCCATTTGGTGGCGTTGACGCTGGCGGGTGTCTGGCATCCAGACGACATTTTGCCGCCGTTGACGCCGTATCAGGTCATGAAAGTCGGGCACATTCCGTTGATTGGCTACCAGCGACCGGGCTCACCGAAAGTCGCCGAGCAGGTCGCGCAGCTGGCCAACAGCGTTCGTGGTGTGATGCTCGAACGGCTGGGTCCTGTGGTCTGGGAGAGTTCCGTCTCCAGAGCCAGCTATGCCCTGGAAGAGCTTGAGGAAACTGCCCGGCTCTGGTTGATGAGCAATCCCAAGCCCGAACCGCTGGATCGGGTGGCGCTGGATGAGCTGCGAGAGATTTTTGGTGTGCACTGGTAAAACGCAGATTTAACACGGTAGATCGATAAAGCAGGCCCTGTCCTGGAGACGCGCTGCGAGCCTCGACGACCCTGCTGGCCTGACAAAACAATAACAACAGGAAATCCAAGCATGACTCACCTTCACTGCGGCATTCTCAGACTCAGTGGCAGAACCGTTTCATTCACCCAGCGTGGGGGGCTTCTGAAATGAGCCCGCTATTCCTGATGGTGACCGCCGGGCTAGGGATAGCACTGTTGTTGTTCCTTGTGCTCAAGTACAAGTTTCAGCCCTTTGTGGCTTTGATGCTGGTAAGCATCCTGGTGGCGTTGGTGGCCGGGGTGAAGCCGGCCGATCTGGTCGCCACCATCGAAGGCGGCATGGGCAAGACCCTGGGCCATATCGCGATCATCATTGCTCTGGGTGCGATGATCGGGCGGATCATTGAGCTCTCCGGCGGTGCCGAGGCGTTGGCCAAAACCCTGATCACGCGCTTCGGTAACCGACGTACGCCCCTGGCGCTGACGGTTGCCGGGTTTATGGTCGGGGTGCCGGTGTTCTTCGAAGTCGGCGTAATCATTCTGATGCCGCTGGCCTATGGCGTTGCCCGCACTGCGCGTAAACCGCTGCTGGTGTTCGCGCTGCCGATGTGTGCGGCCTTGCTGACCGTCCACGCCTTCCTGCCGCCACACCCGGGCGCAGTTGCCGCTGCCAGCCAGTTGGGCGCCGACTTGGGTCGGGTGCTGATGTTCGGCCTGCCGTTGACTGCGCTGCTGTGCTACGTCGGTTATCGCGTAGCAGGGCGCATGACCCGTCGGGTGTACCCAATGACCGACGACATTCGTGCCGAAGTGTATGGCCCGCATGTCACCAACGAGGATCTGGTCGCCTGGTCCAATGGCAACGGGAAGAGCACTGAGCGCGCCGCTGTGGCCGCGTCCCACATGGGCCTTGAAGAGTCCACCAGCAGCATTGTTTCCAAACTGCCGCCAGCTCCACCGCCAGGTTTCGGTTTGATTGTCAGTCTGATCCTGCTGCCGATCATTCTGATTCTGCTGGGTACGCTGTCGACTTCGTTGCTCCCGCCCGAGTCGACCCTGCGCAGCATCATGACTGTGCTTGGCGCACCGTTGGTGGCGCTGCTGCTGGACACTTTATTGTGTGCCTGGCTGCTGGGCTCGCGTCGTGGCTGGAGCCGCACTCAGGTGTCCGACGTGATCGGCTCGGCGTTGCCCGGCGTGGCGATGGTGATCTTGATTGCCGGTGCTGGCGGTGTGTTCGGCAAGGTGCTGGTGGACACCGGCATCGGCGCTGTGGTCTCCGATATGTTACGCACGACCGGTCTGCCAGTGCTCGCTCTGGGCTTTCTGCTGACCATGCTGTTGCGTGCGGTCCAGGGGTCGACCACTGTGGCCTTGGTAACTACTGCGGGTATCATCAGCCCACTGATTGCTACCCTCAACCTGACCCCGAACCACATGGCTCTGCTGTGCCTGGCCATGGGTGGTGGCGGGTTGGCAATGTCCCATATCAATGATGCCGGTTACTGGATTTTCACCAAGCTGGCTGGGTTGAACGTGGCTGACGGCCTGCGTACCTGGACCGTACTGACCACATTGCTCGGTACGCTGGGTTTCTGTATTACCTTGCTGATCTGGCCTTTTGTCTAACCCTTTATCCAAGGAGCTACCATGCCTCGTTTTGCTGCCAACCTCAGCATGCTCTACCCGGAACATGAGTTTCTGGATCGCTTCGCCGCCGCAGCCGCCGATGGTTTCGAAGCGGTGGAGTATCTGTTTCCCTACGATCACAGCGCTCAGGAGCTCAAGCAGCGCTTGAGTGACAACGGCCTGGCGCAAGCGTTGTTCAACGCGCCGCCCGGTGATTGGGCGGCCGGCGAGCGGGGCACGGTGTCGTTGCCGGGCCGTGAGAGCGAATTTCGCGGTGGTTTCGATCGCGCACTGGAATACGCCGCGGTGCTGGGTAACTCACGAATTCATGTCATGGCTGGCCTGCTGCCCTCCGAAAGTGACCGGGCTCGGCATCATGCCATTTACCTGGAAAACCTTGCCTACGCGACCGCCCAGGCGGCCAAAGTCGGGGTCACGGTGTTGCTGGAGCCCATTAACACCCGAGACATGCCGGGCTTTTTCCTCAACCGGCAGGATCAGGCGCAAGCCATCTGCAAGGAAGTCGGCGCCAGTAACCTGAAGGTTCAGTTCGACTGCTATCACTGCCAGATCGTCGAGGGCGATTTGGCCAGCAAATTGCGACGGGATTTTAACGGTATTGGCCATATCCAGATCGCGGGCGTGCCGGACCGGCACGAGCCAGACCTGGGAGAGGTTAACTATCCCTATCTGTTCGAGTTGATCGATAAGTTGGGCTATGACGGTTGGGTAGGGTGCGAATACAGGCCGCGTGGCAACACGTCGGCCGGTTTGCAGTGGCTGCGGGACTGGAACGCCCGCTAACGCGCAAAACCCTACACGCCTTCATCAGAAGGCAGCAGCAGTTCAACCCCCTGTTTGCGGATGCTGTCGGCGGCGGCAGGGGTCAGCGCGTCGTCACTGATGATAATGTCGAACTGCTCGATCCCGGCAATCTTGTACATGCTGAAGGTGCCGTACTTCGAGCTGCTGGCCACCAGCACCACTTGCGAGGCCGATTGCATCGCGACTTGCTTGACCTCTACCTTTAGCGCAGAAGGCGTTGTGAGGCCGCGCCGAAAATCCCACGAACTGGTCGATATGAAGGCGATATCGGTGACGATCTGGCGCAACGTGGCCACCGCCAAACCGCCTACGCATGAGTGGTTGGAATGATCCAGCTGTCCGCCGGTATGAATGACGGTGACATGGAGCGCATCCATCAACGCCTGGACAATGCCGAAGTCGTTGGTCACCACGGTCATGCCGGGCAGCGCCTTGATGAACGGGACGATTTCCAGTGTGCTGGTTCCAGCATCCAGGTAAATCGTCATGTCGGGGTGCAGTAACCGCGCGGCCAGTTTTGCCATCGCCTGCTTCTGTGGCAATTCGACGACCGCTTTGAGTTGATGGCTAGGTTCGCTGTGCAGCTGGCTGGCGATCCGCACGCCACCCGTGACCGAGTAAGCACGTCCTTCCTGTTCAAGCAGCGCGATATCGCGGCGTATGGTCATGTGCGAACAGTCGAACATTTCCATCAATTGATGAACGCTCAGCACCTGATGCTTGCGTAACTGCCGTAGCATAAGCTCACGGCGCTGCTCAGGGATCATCGGTGCGCCGCTTTCGGCGGCGATGTCTTTTTGACTAGACATTCGAGCTCCAAAATGAAGAAATCCGCAGAAAAGAAACGCGGAACAAATATAGTAGCGAATCTACGGTCAGGGAACGACACGTTTGACATTCCCCGCGACTGCGCCGGAATGCCAGCCACTCAATGGGCTTTGAATAACTTGCCGCCATCTGTCTTCGCCCGACAGTCTTCCCTGGCGTGGGACGCTCTAAGGTAGAAGTATGAAGCACATTGTCACCGTTTTATCCGCGCTTGCTATCGCTGTCGGCCTCCTGGGTTGTATCAGCGCGCCGGTCGCAATGACGCCACAGACTGAGCAGCGTTTGCACTCACAAGCCCCTATCCGTTTTTTGCTGACCTTTGACGACGGGCCAAGCGCGTCCGGTTTTTTTAATCCGACGCTCTCCGTTCTCGATGATCTTGCCCATAATCCGGTGCAGCCGGGCATCAAGGCAGTGTTTTTTGTGCAGACCCGTGCGGCGCGGGCGGGCGGCAGCGAACTGGGCCGAAAAATCATGCACCGTGAATATGACGAAGGTCACGTGCTGGGCTTCCATACCGCCACGCCGGGGCATACCAATCATCGTTCTCTCAGCCCGGAAGCGCTGGAACAGTCGCTAACAGAAGGCAGTGCGGACATCGCTGCGATCACCGGCGCGCCACCGGCTTTGGTGCGACCGCCATTCTGGAATTACGACAAGCGCACCTTCGCCGCCTATCAGCAGCATGGCATGCACGTTTTGCTGACCGATCTGAGCGCGAATGACGGCAAGATCTGGGGCTACAATTTCAGCCTGCGCAGACGGTCCAGCATGCTGAGGCAATTGTCCGAAGTGCGCGAACGGATTGCTGCAGGTGAGTTACCAGCGGTCGATGGCGCTATTCCGGTGGTCGTCACGTTTCACGACCTCAACCGCTACACCGCTCGGCACGCGCAGGAATACCTACAGATACTGATCGACAGTGCGCGCGAGACGGGTCTGACAACCGCAGCCAAGCCTTTTTACGATGATCGATCAGCGTTGCAGCATGCCGTCATGGCGCGCACCGTCAGGGACAGTTCTGAGCCTGTTCAGTTGCCTGGGTTCTGGAGCTGGTTTTGGGACAGTAATTCGCATTAGTTTCAGGAAGTTATAACGGTTGAAACACGGGGCGCGCGCGATCAGCGCCTACCGCGCAAGATGGCTGCTTTATCAACGGACTGTCGAGAGCTCGCGGGAGCAGAGTGTGGAATTATTTTCCTCCAGCGATTGACATGCTATCCGAACAAGTCCAGAATTGCGTCCATTCCTGATGTGGGAATGCAAAAAAACCTATAGATTTCAAAGAGTTGGAAGCTAGATTAGATTCAAGTTTTCAGCTTATGTGTGTATGCGTTCAATGTCAGCTGTATCGACGTTGTACGTTTGGGGCCGAGTAGCAAAATGGTTATGCTGCGGATTGCAAATCCGCCTACGCCGGTTCGATTCCGACCTCGGCCTCCATCATAAACAAGCTCCGTAGATCCATGATTTACGGAGCTTTTTTATTGGTTTCGCGCGCAATATTTTGTCGTATTGACGGGACCAGTAAACTTGCTTCACAGGGTAGGGGTGTATATATTCCCTGCACATCGCGCTACCGCCCGAATGGCGAAATTGGTAGACGCAAGGGACTTAAAATCCCTCGTTCGTAAGGACGTGCCGGTTCGACCCCGGCTTCGGGCACCATTTAAAATCAAGGGCTTACACGCGATATCGCATGTAGGCCCTTGTTTGTTTTTGGGTCGCAATTATGGCTTTGGGTCGCAATTCATCGGGTAGGGGTGACTTTCTTGCCCTTGCGGATGTACTGCTCGGTCATTGCTCCATGCAGATCCAGCCGGCACAGGGTCACGCCCTCCAGCTAGACCTGATCAAAGGCGTGCAGCGCTGAGGTAATCAGGCCGTACTGCCAAGATAAAAAAACCTTGCCCACGCGGGGTTTTTTATTGCCTGGAGAAAAGTAGGGTCGTGACAGAGACGCACTCTCCCGGACCTTGTGGGACATAGCGCGGGGAAGGGCAAGCAGGAATGATTGTCGTGGCCTGGTCGATCTGCAGTCGAGTGGATATCGACCGGCGCGATCGCCCGTCAGGTTCATCAGCTAAACCGCGCTTACGCTAGATATCCGATCAGGCTTCAAGTGAGGCGCCTCTTGAGCCATATTGAGCCTGGCGCGGGCAATCAGAACGTGAAAACGGGGAGAGGTTGATGTCATCTATAAAAAGTCCAACTGCCATTATGGCGGCTGACGCTCCGAAACGGGCTAAGCCGAGCAGCTACCCTGAACCGTTCGCCTCGCTTATGTCGGGCAGGATCAAGCATCCGCTGGGCGATATTTTCGGTATCAAGAACTTTGGTGTAAACCTGACTCGACTGTCACCGGGGGCGGTATCCGCGCTGCATCATTGCCATTCTCGGCAGGACGAGTTCATCTACGTCCTTGAGGGCGAACCCACGTTATTCACCAATGAGGGTGAAACCAGGCTGCGGCCCGGTATGGTGGCCGGGTTTGCGGCAGGTGCGACGCCGCATCATCTTGAGAATCGCACTGAGTCCGACTGTGTGATTCTGGAGGTGGGGGATCGCGCATCAGGCGATACGGTGAGTTATCCCGATGATGATCTTGAGGTGGCGCTGCAGGCGGACGGCCAGTGGCTGTTTAATCATAAGGATGGCAGCCCGTATTAGGTCATCGCCCTGCCAATGCTTTCGCCAAAAATGGTGCCGTCTTGCTCGTTTTAACATGGGCAACGGTCTCTGGTGTGCCGTGAGCCACTAGCTTGCCGCCTTGGTCGCCCGCACCCGGGCCGATGTCGATGACCCAGTCGCTTTGGGCCACGACGCGCATTTCATGTTCGACGACGATGACCGTATGCCCAGCGTCCACCAGGCTGTTGAGTTGTTTGAGGAGACGATCGACATCGCAAGGGTGTAACCCGGTTGTGGGTTCGTCGAGAACGTAGAGCGTGGCGCCGCGTTGAATGCGTTGCAACTCGGTAGCCAGTTTGATCCTTTGCGCTTCACCGCCTGAAAGCTCGGTTGCCGGCTGGCCAAGTCGCAGATAGCCCAGGCCGATATCGCTCAACACCGATAGTGCGCGCAGCACGCTTGGGTGCTGAGCAAATACCCTGACGGCGTCGTCCACTGTGAGTTGCAGCACTTGTGCGATGTTCAGGTCCTCCCAGGTGACTGCCAATGTTTCCTGGTTATAGCGCGCACCATGGCAGGTTGGGCATGGCGCGTAGACGCTGGGCATGAACAG
This sequence comes from Pseudomonas sp. UMAB-08, assembly GCF_900095225.1. GTDB lineage: Bacteria > Pseudomonadota > Gammaproteobacteria > Pseudomonadales > Pseudomonadaceae > Aquipseudomonas. Next base: position 196,584 of record NZ_LT607418.1, on the reverse strand, counting down.
TAATTCCACACTGACGAAACCTTCTCCTTCGCACGTCGGGCAGCGGCCTTTGGCGACGTTGAAAGAGAACTGACCAGCGTCGTAATTTTTTTCACGTGCCTGTGGCGTTGTCGCGAACAGCTTGCGGACACTGTCGAACAACCCGGTGTAGGTCGCCAGGTTTGAGCGGGGCGTGCGTCCGATAGGTTTTTGGTCGACCTGCACCAGTCGCCGAATGGACTCCAGGCCCGCCGTGACCTGCCCGGTGCTGACGGGCGGTGCATCATCTTCGAGGCTTAATTCTTCTTGTTCTGCGCTAGAAGCGCTGCGCCCTAGGTGTGTCCCGACCAACTCCAGCAACGCCTGGCTAACCAGGCTCGACTTGCCTGATCCGGAAATGCCGGTGACGGCCGTAAAGCAACCCAATGGGAATCGGGCTGAAAGGTTGTTCAGATTATTGCGGGTGATGCCCTTTAGTTGAAGCCAGCCCTTTGCCTCGCGCCTGGTTTGAAGCAGGGGCGAGGGCTCAGCAAATAGATGCAGCCGTGTCTGAGACGCTTTGACATGCGCCAGCCCGGCAGGCGGTCCGCTGTATAACACGCGACCACCATGCTCGCCGGCTGCGGGGCCGACATCGATCAGCCAGTCAGCGCGGCGCATGGTTTCCAGGTCATGTTCCACCACAAACAATGAATTGCCAGCCGCTTTTAGTCGCTGCAACGCGTCGAACAGTGCCTCGCCGTCAGCGGGATGCAAGCCTGCGGAGGGTTCGTCCAGCACATAGATGACGCCGAACAGTTGGGAGCCCAACTGGGTTGCCAGGCGCAGACGCTGCAACTCGCCGGATGAAAGCGTCGGTGTGCTGCGTTCCAGGGCCAAATAGCCGAGGCCCAGGTCGGTCAGGGTGCTGACCCTTGCCAGCAAATCCTGAGCAATACGCTGGGCTGCCAGGCGTTTTTCCACGGACAGGTTGGGCGTGTGCCTGACATCTGGTGCGGCTTGATGCGCCGAGCCTCCGTGAGCGACGCGTTGCTTGCGGGCTTCCTGAGTCTGGACTCGACTCAGGATCGGCTCGCCGCGATCCTTGTCATCGGTCTCGTTATTGATGAAGGAATTTGCGGCAACCGGACGTAATACCTCTGCGAGGCGCAGCAAGGGCATTTGCGATAGTTCGCCAATGTCTAAACCGGCGAAGGTCACCGACAAGGCTTCACGTGTGAGGCGTTTGCCTGAGCATAAGGGACACTGGCTGCCGAGCATGAAGTGCGCGACGCGCTTTTTCATCAGGGCACTTTGCGAGTGGGCAAAGGTGTGCAGAACATAGCGGCGAGCCCCGGTAAAGGTGCCTTGGTAGCTGGGTTCAAGTTTGCGCTTGAGCGCTTGCCTTGTTTCTTGTGGCGTTAGCCCGGCATAAACGGGCGCGGTGGGCTGTTCGTCGGTGAACAGAATCCAGTCCCGCTGTTCCTTAGGCAAATCGCGCCAGGGGATATCGACGTCGTAGCCCAGAGTCACCAGGATGTCGCGCAGATTCTGTCCTTGCCACGCGGTTGGCCAAGCTGCCACGGCGCGCTGACGGATGGTTAGCGCGTCGTCCGGGACCATTGATTGTTCTGTTACCTCGTAGACCCGGCCCAAACCATGGCACTGGGGGCAGGCACCTTGCGGTGTGTTGGGCGAGAAGTCTTCGGCATACAGCATGGGCTGTCCTGCAGGGTAGCTGCCGGCACGCGAATACAGCATTCGGATCAAGCTCGAGAGTGTCGTGACGCTGCCTACGGATGAGCGTGTACTCGGTGTGCCACGTTGTTGCTGCAGGGCGACGGCCGGAGGCAGGCCTTCGATGGAGTCGACATCGGGCACGCCAACTTGATCAATCAGACGCCGTGCATAAGGCGCGACCGATTCGAAGTACCGCCGCTGCGCTTCCGCGTACAGCGTGGAGAACGCCAGCGAAGATTTGCCTGATCCTGACACGCCGGTAAACACCACCAACGCATCACGTGGGATATCGACATCCACGTTTTGTAAGTTGTGTTCCCGGGCGCCACGCACTCTGACGAAGCCTGAACTGTTCACCAAGAGAGCCGAGAGCTTTTGATTGTCAGGTGTGTTGCGCTGCGAGGTCATGATCAAGCCTTATAAGAAGTGCCGACGACTGAAGATGCATTTTACTGTCGTATTTTCATTGATGCGTTACAGGTCGTGGTTTGTCTATAGGGCAACTAAAAGCAATCCAAACGACTGCCATGCAATTCGAATGAATGGTTGCGCTTATTGTGGGCTGTATCGCAAGGACGCTGTTCCGACCAATCGTCGCTTTTGGTGGATCGCAAGCATTCAAATCCCCGATTTTTTTTGAGAAACTTTAGGGGTCAATAACACAATGGTAGTCAGGCCAATGAGTGAGATAGGCTTCAGGATCAGGCAAGAACGCAAACGGTTAGGGTATTCGCAGCGGGAAATGGGGCTTCTTGGCGGCGTTGCTGTAAACGCGCAGGGCAAGTATGAAAGCGGCGAGCGTGTGCCGAAGGCCGATTATCTGGTCGCCCTGGCGAGCGTAGGTGTCGATGTTTTGTATGTTCTGACTAACAAGCGCAGCTCAGGTGTAACTGCCGAAAACGCCTTGAACAAAATAACGCACGCCGAGCCGCCTGACGCGTTGTTCGTCGAAGTTCAGCACGCGGTCCGTCACTTCCTGCTGAAGATTGAAGAGTTGTCGACCACCTACCAAGTCAACGGTAAAGCCACTCAACCCTACGTGTGCGCTACGCCAACACCGCTACCGACTTGATCTGTGCCCATAGATGCTGGCCGGGGTACAGGCGCAGTTGATCGCGGGAGTAACGGGTAATCCGCGCGAGCAATGGCGTGCCGGCCGCGTCGAGTCGGACCAGTACGTGCGCCCTGTTGTCGGCAGCGATTTCGCTGATGACGGTCACAGGCAAGCGGTTGAGAATGCTGCTTTGCTCATCGGGCTGCAGGTTCAGGCTCACGTCCCGGGCTTGCACCTTAAAACGCAGGGTCTTGCCGACCGACAGGGGTGAATGTGCGACACGAACTTTCAGGTCGCTGCCAGGCAGGTGCAACGTCAGCAATTGATAGTGGGGGTCATAAGCGCTGACGACGCCTTCGACCACTACGCCGGCATCGTCGCCGGTCGCCATCGGCAGGTCGAGACGTGCCAAGGTTTCACCGATGGGGCCACTGGCCAAGGCTTTGCCCTCGCTTAACACGACAATGTGATCGGACAGCCGCGCAACTTCGTCCTGAGAGTGGCTGACATAGAGCATGGGGATTTCCAGCTCATCGTGAAGGCGCTCCAGATACGGCAGGATTTCGCTCTTGCGTTGGGTGTCCAGCGCCGCCAGAGGTTCGTCGAGTAATAACAAGCGTGGGCTGGTCAGCAGGGCGCGAGCGATGCCGACACGTTGTCGCTCGCCGCCGGAGAGGTTGTCGGTGTGGCGCTCGAGCAGGTGATCGATACCCAGCAATGTGCTGGCTTGATCCAGTTGCACCTTGCGCTGACTGCTCGCAATACGCCGCAGTCCGAATTCCAGGTTGCCCCTTACCGACAGATGCGGGAAGAGACTGGCCTCCTGAAACACATACCCCAGCGCACGTTTATGTGGCGGGAGGAAAATGCCTCGGTCGTTGTCCTGCCAGACTTCACCATTAATCTGAATGAAGCCCTGTCGCGCTTTCTCCAGCCCGGCGATACAGCGCAAGCAGGTTGTTTTTCCTGAGCCGGAGTGGCCATACAGCGCCGTCACACCATGGCCTGGCAATGCGAGGTCGACATCCAGCTCAAAACCGGGATAGGCCACTTGCAGGCGCACCTGTATCTGCGAGGTCATCTGCTCAACTCCAGCTTGCTTTGGTTTTGCCGCTTGAGTACAGCGCCAGTAGAACCAGGAAAGAAAAAACCAACATAGCCCCGGCCAGCCAATGCGCTTGCAGGTATTCCATCGACTCGACGTGGTCGTAGATCTGCACGGAAACCACGCGGGTTTTTTCCGGGATATTGCCACCGATCATCAGCACCACGCCAAACTCGCCCACGGTATGGGCAAACCCGAGAATGGCGCCCGTGATAAAGCCGGGGCGAGCCAGTGGCAACATCACACTGAAGAAGGTGTCCCACGGGCCGGCGCGCAGGGTGGCCGCGACCTCCAGGGGTCGCTTGCCAATGGCAGCGAAGGCGTTTTGCAGTGGCTGTACGACAAAGGGCATCGAGTAGATGACGGAGCCGATCACCAGGCCGGGGAAGCTGAAGGTCAGCGTTCCAAGCCCGATACTCTGGGTGAAGTGTCCGACCATGCCGTTAGGCCCCATCGCCAGCAGCAGGTAGAAGCCAATGACCGTTGGCGGCAGCACCAGCGGCAGAGCGACCACCGCAGCCACCGGCCCCTTGAGCCACGAACGAGTGTGCGCCAGCCATAGGGCGATGGGCGTGCCGATCAGGATCAGGATGACCGTGGTCAATGACGCCAGTTTCAGCGTCAGCCAGATGGCCGCAATATCGTCGCTGTTCAGTGGCATTTAAAGCTGATAGCCGAACGACTTGATCACTGCGGCCGCTTTTGGCCCCTTCAGGTATTCAACCAGCGCCTTGGCGGCAGCGTTGTCCTTGCCTTTATTAAGGATGACGGCGTATTGTTTGATCGGATCATGCAGATTGGCTGGCACTATCCACGCCGAACCACTGGTGATCTGACCGTCCTTGTAGATCTGCGACAAAGCAACAAAACCCAGTTCAGCATTGCCAGTAGAGACGAACTGATACGCCTGAGTAATGTTCTGGCCTGTCACGATTTTGTCTTTGGTTGCGTCGGTGAGGTTGAGCTTGCTGAGCACTTGGGTCGCGGCAAGGCCATAAGGTGCTGTTTTCGCATCGGCGATGGATAAATGCTGATACTGGTTGGCCTTGAGAACGGCGCCTTTGTCGTCGACATAACCTTCTTTGGCAGACCATAAGGCCAAGGTGCCGATGGCATAGGTGAAACGAGAGCCGGGGACAGTATCGCCTTCTTTTTCCAGCTTGGCCGGGGTGGCGTCATCGGCAGAGAGGAGTACCTCGAACGGTGCGCCATTTTTGATCTGGCTATAGAACTGGCCTGTCGCACCGTAGGCCGCAATCAGTTTATGCCCCGTGTCTTTCTCGAAATCCTTGGCGATGGCCTGGATCGGTGCGGTGAAGTTGGCAGCAACGGCCACGTGTACTTCATCGGCGAACGCTGCGCTCATGGTCAGCAGGGTACTGACAGCTGTCAGGGTTTTGAGGATGACGCCAAGGTGTCCAGTGCGCATACAAAGCTTCCGTAGTCTTTGTGGGTGGGGCGGGTGACTGCCTGGCAGCTGCCGCTATATAGCAGAGTATATAGCGGCTGATCATCTCAGTGCCCGGTCAATTTTTCCAACGCTTGAGTGGCCAGTAGACGGGTCAATACGCCTGCCGACAATTCATGCTTCAGCCCGACTGCCTGACCGGCCCAGAGGTTCATGAAGTCGCCGCTGCCTTGCGGTTCGGACTTGGCGCGCAGGGGCATCAACGCGCCGCCGGCCAAGGGGAACGCGGGTGCGTCATCACTGATCGGGCCCCGTTCGCGCATGATCCGGTTGACGATGCCCCGGGCTGGTCTGCCGGTGAAAATGTTGGTCAATGCCGTCTGGCTTCCCTTGGCGCTACGCAGCGCCTGGTAGTGCGGTGTCGTCACCTTGGCTTCCGGGCAGAAGAGATAGACCGTGCCCAGTTGGACCGCCGATGCTCCCAGCGCGAATGCCGCGACAATACCGCGCGCATCGCCAATGCCACCCGCTGCAATCACTGGCACGCTGACGGCGTCTACTACCTGCGGCACCAACGCCAGGGTTCCGATCTGAGTGTAGAGGTCCTTACTGAGGAACATCCCTCGATGACCTCCGGCTTCGTAGCCCATGGCGATGATCGCGTCACAGCCGTTTTGCTCCAGCCAGACAGCCTCCTCGACGGTGGTAGCAGAGGAAATGACCTTGGCTCCGGTAGCTTTGACCCGATCCAGCAACGCTTGATCTGGCAAGCCGAAATGAAAGCTGACGATCTCGGGCTTCAGCGCTTCAATCAGCGTGCAACTGGCGTCATCGAAGGGCGCACGTGCGGACACCGGCGTGGG
>NZ_LT607418.1:165205-190425 GCF_900095225.1 Pseudomonas sp. UMAB-08 | reverse complement strand
GTAATAGTCTTTGAGCGTGTTTTTCCAGCGAGCCTCTCGGGCCGGGTCGGCAGCGGGTGGTTGGTGGCAAAAGAAATTCAGGTTCAACGGGGCGTTGGTATTTTGGCGGATCAATGCCACTTCTTCGCGGATCTGATCCAGGGTCAGCGCGGCGCAGGGCAGGGATGCCAGCCCCCCGGCGTTGGCGACGGCAATCGCCATGGCTGAGCCACTCGCCCCGGCCATAGGTGCTTGAAGGATGGGGAGTGTCACCCCGAACAGATCAAGAATACGGCTATCAGGCCAAGTGCTCATGGTGGTCTCCTCCGAAATAGAACGACAGGCAGGCCGCTATTGAACGGGCCGGGGCCACCCTTTGCAACCGGGGTGTCTGGAATGGGCTGCTTTTTTTCTGTCCATATGCGACGGGTTAAGGCGTCGGGTTGACTTAAAAGACGATCGGTCTAATATTCAAGCCATGACGATACCCCCAGCAAAACCAAGACGGCCAGGCCGCCCACCCAACGTCGATCGGGAAAATGTCGAAACCCGTGAAGCGCTGATTCGTTGTGGCACCGAAGTGTTGACCGAGCAGGGTTTCATGGTGACCGGGATCGACGGCATTCTTAAACGGGTCGGTGTGCCCAAGGGCTCGTTCTATCACTATTTTGAGAGCAAAGAGGCCTTTGGCCGTGCGGTGCTGGACAACTACGCCGGCTTTTTTTCGCGCAAGCTGGATCGCTGGCTGCTGGATGAGTCGATGTCGCCACTGGAACGTTTGGCCGGCTTCGTCCAGGACGCTAAAGTCAGCATGGCCCGGTATGACTATCGGCGCGGCTGTATGGTCGGCAACCTGGGCCAGGAAATCAGTGTTTTGCCTGAGGGGTTTCGGGAGACGCTGGAAAACATTTTCCTGGACTGGCAGATAAAGCTGACACGCTGCCTGGAAGCAGCCCAAGCGGCTGGCGAGCTTTCTGCTGACGCTGATTGCGCAGAGTTGGCGGCGTTTTTCTGGATTGGCTGGGAGGGCGCGGTGCTGCGCGCGCGGCTGGTGCAGAGTGATACTCCATTGAATACCTTCATTGCCGGCTTTCTTCGCGGGTTGCCGCAATGATTTTTCGACCTGTTTATAGACGATCGGTCTATATCGGAGGCAGCTATGTTCAAAGGCATTTTGATCGAGAAAGACGACGCTGGTTATCGGGCAACGCTGACCGACATCAGTGAAGAGCAACTGCCTCCGGGCAACGTCACCGTGCGCGTGTCTTACAGCACCCTGAACTACAAGGATGGCCTGGCGCTTACCGGCAACGGACCGGTAGTGCGCACGTTTCCGATGGTGCCCGGTGTCGACCTGGTGGGTACCGTGGAGCAGAGCAGCGATGCCGAGTTCCAGATCGGCGATCAGGTATTGCTCAATGGCTGGGGCGTGGGCGAGGGGCACTGGGGCGGACTGGCAGAAAAAGCGCGGCTTGAAGGCAAATGGCTAATCCAACTGCCCAAGGCATTCACCCCGGCACAAGCCATGGCCATTGGTACGGCTGGGTATACCGCCATGCTCGCCGTTATCGCTTTGGAAAAAAATGGCCTGCGTCCCGACATGGGGGATGTCCTGGTGACTGGCGCCAACGGCGGTGTGGGCAGTTTCGCCATCGCGATTCTGGCCAGGTTGGGTTATCGGGTCGTGGCCTCCACCGGGCGTATGGCCGAAAGCGCTTATCTCAAGCAATTAGGTGCGGCCGACATCATCGACCGTGCCACGTTGTCTGAACCGGGTCGGCCATTGGCCAAGGAGCGTTGGGCAGCGGCAATTGATTCCGTGGGCAGCCACACCTTGGCCAACGTCTGCGCCAGTATTCGTTATCGCGGTACTGTCGCTGCCTGCGGCTTGGCGCAGGGCATGGAGTTTCCGGGGTCGGTGGCACCGTTTATTCTTCGGGGTATTACGTTGGCTGGCATCGACAGTGTTTCCCGGCCACGTGCTGACCGTCTGCAAGCCTGGGCGCGTCTGGCGACGGACCTGGATTTGTCGATGTTGCCCCTGATCAGTCGGGAAATCGGTCTCAGCGAAGTCATCGCCATCGCGCCGCAGCTGATGGCCGGTAAAATCCGGGGCAGGGTAGTGGTGGACGTTAACCGTTGAACTGCGTCGACGCTTTGCTACTTCAGGTGCGCGGCGTGAACATTCGACTGTCGTAAAAGAAATCTGTCACATCGAGGATTTTTATCTGGTTCGCAGCAGCATGCGCGGGGTTGAGCATGATGTTGCGTTCAAAAGGCAGCACTGACGAAGGCACAATCAACCCGAGTTGCCGGCCTTCCTCAAGCCAGGCAGTGCCGAAGTCCATGCTTGGTGTGTCGGCGGGTTTCGCATCCCATCCCGGGGGCAGTTGCGCCATTGACGGCTCTTGGTACAGCTCTGGGTCATCCGGCAGGCTCAAGCGAACGAGCTTGAGTGGGAAGCGCGGAACCTCCGTCGCATGGATAAACGTTTCCAGCGCGCAGATGGCCGGTGTCATGCCGAAGTACAGCGCCCGATGCTCCATGTGATTCCAGCGCCCGCCGAACAATGCTGCACCCTGGCCCGACAGATCGGTGGCAAATCGCGCCTTGGCGATCCTCCACACCTGTATCAAACGACCCCGCCATATTCCAGGGCCACCAACACGCGGCGTACCTGTTTGGCACCGATTTCGGTTTCACACAGGTGAAGGGGCGTTTGCTCGCCCAGCGCGGCGTTGGCGGTGACCATCCAGCGGCTGGCCTTTTCAGGCGCCTCAAAGATGTCGGCGGCTTGAGTGGCAATCATGGCAACTCGATCCAGGCGTTCGGAGGCTATCGAATCGAGCGGTTGCTGCTGCTTTTGGCGGCGTTCGAGCGTGGACATCGAGGCACTGAACAGAGCTTCGAGCAGGTCATTGCTGAGCTTGAACGCATCGCGTATTGCCCGTACCCAGTGGGGAGGGAAACCGGTCTGGATGTGCTTGAGTCGTTCACCTTCGGACTGCCCGCGTAGCTCATTGGCGAAGAGCCAAAAGGAAGGCGCCGATTCGTTGAGTGGCAAATACCGCGTCGACATAGCTTCCATGACTTTAAATTCTCCGGTTTTCAAACCCCTGTCCGGGGTAACGACTTTTTTCACGCGTTTGCCTGAGGCGGGCGTTTTCTCGGCATCACGTTGTTTATTGATGATTGACATCGCAGGTCACCAGGTCATCTTTTGACGATAAATACTCTTCAAAAGATGCTACTCCAAATGACGCACACTTCAAGCAGCAAGTTGTTACCGACGATTGCTCTATGGCTTTGCCTCGCGCTCCAGCAATTGCCGTTTGCGTTCCACTCCCCAGCGATAACCTGAAAGATTGCCGTCGCTGCGCACCACCCTATGGCAGGGGATAGCGACAGCCAGCCAGTTCGCGCCGCACGCCTGTGCCACGGCGCGAAAAGAGGTGGGGGCGCCAATCCGTTGGGCAATCTCGGCGTAGCTGGCTGTGCTGCCCACCGGGATTTCCCTGAGTGCCTTCCATACCCGCTCCTGAAACGCCGTACCGCGCAGGTCCAGTGGCAAATCAAGGCCGATGGCGGGCATTTCAATAAATCCAACGACCTTTGCAATCAGTTGCTCGAAATCGGCATCGCCACCCATCAGGTTGGCGTTGGTAAATTTGTCCTGCAGATTACGCACCAGGGTGTCCGGGTCATCACCCAGCAGAATGGCGCATACACCGCGCTCGCTTTGCGCCACCAGAATCGAGCCCAGCGAGCATTCCCCAACTGCGAAGCGAATGTCGTTATTAACGCCGCCTGCGCGATAGTCGCTGGGTTTCATGCCAAGCAGCGTGTCCGACGCTTCGTAAAAGCGGCTGTTGGAATTGAAGCCTGCTTCGTAAAGCGCATCGGTGATAGAGCCCGGGCTGGCCAAGTGCTCGCGCATTTTTCGTGCGCGATGGGCCCGGGCATACCCGTTGGGCGTCAGGCCGGTGATGGCCTTGAAGACCCGATGGAAGTGATAGGGACTCAAACCGACGTTGTCTGCCAGTTGATTCAGGCTGGGCAGGTGATCGGCCTGTTCGATCTGCCGGCAGGCCTCTGCTACCAGGGTTACATGCTGCGCGGCGACGCTGGTCTGATCCGCCGCGGCCCGTTTGCTCGGGCGATAGCCGGCGGCTTCTGCGTCTGTGGCATTGGCGAAAAACTCGACGTTCTCCGGCCGTGGCAGGCGCGACGAACTGCTTGCCCGACAGTACACGCCGGTGGTTTTCACCGCGTAAACGAATTGGCTGTCCGCCGTCGCATCCCTTGCCAGCACCGCAGCCCAGCGCGGATCGTTTTCCGTGGTCTGCTTATTCTGCTGTGATGTGCGTTGATTGACCGTACTCATGCGCGTGTACTCATCGTGAAGTCGATTGCTGACAAGGTTATCGCGCAAGCAGATAGACAGCACTCCGAAGCTTGCGCTCGAACTCCCGGCTGACAGCCGTCAACCATTCAGCATTGGCGGCAATGTGCCCAATAAGGAGACAGCCGCAACGGCTGCCACACCGAACAGGCATTCGAGGGCCACACTGGTACGCAATAGGTTGAGCCGATCACCGCTGCTATTGAGCAGCAATCTATTGAGCAGTGCTAACAGCAGCATGCACAGCACCAGACACACCTTGATCAGCAGGATCAGTCCAAACCCGGAAAATGCAGGCTCGGGCCAAACGGCGCCACTCATTACCCTGACATTGATCAGCCCGGTGGTAATGATTGCAGCCACGAGACCATAACCGATGCCGCTGAAGCGCCGAAGCAGGTGCTGAGCGTTTCCGGTAGACGGTTGTGCCAGCAGCAATGACAGCAACAATATCCCTCCTAGCCAGGCGCCGACGCAGCATAGGTGAATCAGCTGATTGAGAATCATCAGTCCACCGCTCAGGCCGTCGAACATCGCGCCGTGTCCGACTGGCGCCAGTGTCGCCAATAGCAACGTACTCAGTGCCAACCGCAGGTTGGGGGAAGAAAACCGTCGCGAGGCAAGGCTTATCAATAGCAACGCGCTGAGGAGCAGATGCCCACTCCAGACTTGACCGAAAAATGTGTTGCGGAGCACCAGCGTCAGGGTTGGCGGATCAAGTCCGTCCTGCCAGCTACCTGCCATGCTGCCGGCAATCAGCACAAGCCACAGCAGGCTGCTGGCCAACGCCACTGACGCCAGCGAGCGCAGTATCCATGTGAGCTTCGCGTCCAGCGTGGCTGTTGCTGCTTCAATCAGCAACGGTTTGAACAGCCATGTCCGAAACAGGCAGACCCCGAACAGCAACAGCACCACGGCAAAGTGCGCAAAACGGCACAGGATCAGTGCACTCGACATCGCGTTACGGACTTACTTTGAAGGAGTATTCGCCCTCGCTTTTATGGGTGTCGACCGACACCGCGTGCCATTCCACCTTGTATTCGCCAGCAGCGATGGGCGTGGCAGGGGTGATAATTAAAACTTTCTTATCGTCGGGGTCAGTCGCAACGGTATTAACGATCACCGTTTTACCGCTGTTCGTGGTGAGGCTGACTTTGGTGAACTTGTCCTCGACGCCTTCAGAAAAATTCAGGCGCAGATCCTTGGGTGCTGTGGTCGTGCTGTCGGCAGCCGGCTCTTCACTTTTCAGGCTGGCGTGGGCAAATACGAAGGTGGCGCTAGCGACGGAGACAAGCAGGGCGAACGATGTCAGGACTTTCTTGAAAAGCGGGGCAAACATTAAAAATACCTTTTTCAGAGGGCTGGATCGTTAAGCAATGCGTGCTAATAAAACAGAAACGGGCGACCGACTCCAGACAAGAAAGCCATGCAGGCCTCGTCGCAGCCTCAGGCGATGCTGCCAGATCGCCAGCCGAGTCCGGATCAATTACGCCATCGTCTCTGGCTCATCAACGTTGTTCCCGATAAAGAGACTCGGTAAAGAGGCCGTGACACTCAGGGAACACGCGTACCGGTGAGTTTATTCATCAGCCTTGCAGATTTTTTCGCCCGGCCGGCAGCATGCGGCGCAGTGTCGAATCTTTCAGGAGGTAGTGATGCCCAAGGGCGATGCACGCATGCAGGCCGGAAAGAATGATGATGGCCCAGGCCACTGTTTCATGCAGGTCTCCCAGCGTGCTGCTCAGTTCATGATCAATAATGAAAGGCGCGGGTACCGAGAACAGGCCGAAGAAGCTGAAGGGTTCGTCTTGCGCCCAACGAAACCCGAAACCCAGTACCACTTGTGCCAGCAACAGTACGTAAAGACCAAGGTGCGCGAGCTTCGCCAGCAGGTGAGTTGTTCTGGACGTGATTACGGGCAGCCGATTGCCGCCGAACAAGCGCCAGGCGATCCGCGCGACGATCAGCGCTGCCAGGGCAATCCCTAGCGAAATATGCACCGATTGCAGGCCTTTACGCAGGGGCGTGCCTTTCTCAAGGATGTCCCATACCTGTGCGCTGGCAAACAAAAAAATCACTAGGGCTACCGTTAGCCAGTGGAAGGAACGGGTCAGTCGGTCATAGCGTTCAGCATTCGGAGTGGTCTGCATGGTCAGCTCTCTGTGGTAATACGAACTTAAGCCCGAGGGTGAAGATTTATTTGACGACTGTATAGGTAATTTGTGAACAACCAGAATCGCGTCCATAGGCCCCCGAATCGCTGTTCCGTGACTATAATTTTTCGCGTGGGCCGGCGCGGTCCATGAGCCCATTGCCCAGTCGTGAGGTAAACCTATGAACATCGGGATGATTGGCGCTGCGACGGTGGGTGAAACGCTCGCTGCAGCGTTCATTCAAGCTGGGCATGACGTGGTACTCAGTAATCGCCGAGGTCCCGGGAGTCTGGCGTCATTGATTCATAAACTGGGACCCAAGGCAAAGGCGGGCACCCTGGAGCAGGCCGCTGCTTGCCCGATCGTCGTGCTCGCGATTCCCTGGTTCAACGTGGCAAGTGCCTTGCCGGCGTTGCCGAAGTGGGAAGGGCGCGTGCTGATCGATGCGACCAATACTTTTCTCCACTACTTTCCGGATTTCAGGGTTGCGGACCTGGGGGACGACAGTGGCAGCGAAATGGTCGCCCGTCTCGCGCCGGACGCTAAAGTGATCAAGGCGTTCAATACGTTGCCCATCGCTGGCTTTTTCCTTGATGTGCCTGCTGGTTACAGGCGCGTGGCGTTTCTGGCGGGTGATGATACCGAGGCCAAGGCGTTGGTCAGCGGGCTGATCGAGTCCATAGGGTTGGCGCCCATGGACCTTGGTGCGCTCGGCAGTGGCGGCCGACTCATGCAACTGGGCGGAATCTTCAACGGAGCCGAGTTATTAAAAGCCAGCGACTGATAACGGATGTGCGTGCGTGCGTGCGTGCCTGGCTTCGGGTTACGGGCATTGAGCGATGAAATAATTTCCTTTTTCTTCAATTGGTTAGCAACAGACGTTGTGGTGTAGAGTGGTATTTTCCAGTCACCCGAGACAGGTTGTCCATGTCGCTGCCCGAGGTTCAGAATCCGCTGGCGCTTTATCTGGCGCGTCTGGCGCCGTCGAGCCAATTGACGATGAAATATGTGCTGCAGGATGCAGCGGATCGTCTGGGTTTCGTCGAGATGGACATCCACGAGGTGCCCTGGCATCAATTGCAGCCCGGCCATGTCATCGCACTGGTCGCTGCGCTTCGAGAAGACGGCTATGCGCCCAATACCTCGTCGTTATACGTCAATGCCATTCGTGGCGTGACCAACGAAGCCTGGCGACAAAGCCTTATCAGCCATGAACACTTGCTCAAGATGCGCTCGGTCAAGCCCATGGCAGGGACGCGTCTGAGCAAGGGCAAAAATATCCGACGAACGCTGATTCGGGAGCTCATGGACGTGTGTGCCGCCGACCCTCGGCCGCAAGGACGACGCGATGCGGCGATCATTGCCATTCTGTATGGGTCGGGGATGCGAAAGTCCGAGTCCGTGAACCTCGACCTGGCGCAGATCGACTTTGCCGAGCGCAGCCTGCAGGTCACCGGCAAGGGCAACAAACAACTGATCAAATACGCGCCGACCTGGGCGTTCACGGTCCTCAATGATTGGCTGGAACTGCGCCGCTCATGCCTGCCCGAAGGTCAGAGTGACGATGCTTTCCTGTTTAACCGCATCCGCCGTGGCAGCCACATCACCCGTGACCGGATCACCAAACATGCGATCTACTTCATTGCCAAGCAGCGCGGGCGGCAAATTGGCATGGACATCATGCCCCATGACTTTCGTCGTTCATTCATCACGCGGGTGATCGAAGAACACGATCTGTCGATTGCGCAAAAACTGGCGCATCACACCAACATCTCGACCACCGCCAGCTATGACATGCGCGGCGAAAATGAGCGACGTCGAGCGATTGATCGGTTTGATCTTTAACCTCGGTAGCGTCTCAGGCGCTTTGCTGACCCCGTGGCGTTGGAGACATGGCGGAGTGCGTAGGCTCACCTATTGTCATGACCGCCCGTAAGCCCGGACGAGCGCCCGCTCAGGTTTCGCTACTCTTTAAACACGGACCGCTGGAACTGCTGAATGCACGTCAGGCGGCATGAGCGCCAGAAGCAAAGGTCTGGCGACAGGGCAGCACGTTGAAAAGAGGATTGAATGATGAAGATGCTACTGACGGTCGAATTCCCTCATGAACCCTTCAACTCCCTCGTCAGAGCGGGGAAGGTAGGCGAGATTATTGGACGTATCCTGGAAAGCATCCATCCGGAGGTCGCTTACTTTACTGAGCAAAATGGAATGCGTGGCGGGATCTTCCTGGTCAACGTAAAAGACCCGTCCGACGTCCCCGCATTTGCGGAACCCTTTTTTCTCAACTTTCAGGCTGACTGCAAGTTTCGCATTGCGATGAGCCCGCAGGACCTGCAAAAGTCGGGTCTGGAAGCGCTCGGGAAAACGTGGGCGTGAGGAGTGGCCAGTGGGGTCGGTAACGTACGGCCCCAATCCGGCCAAGTGCCCTGCAATTACGCACCTGCGAAAGCTTTATGTCAGGCACTGAACATCGCTATTGAGCGACTGTTCAGTTTCGCTTATGTTGGCGTCTCCGAGTTTCGCCGCAGCGTGGTAGCGGCCTGCTTTATTCATCCTGAGAGGCTCCTGCATGCGCTTTTCCCCTTTCGTCGAACGAATTACCGGGCAGGGTGTTGCCGCTTGGGATATTCACCACGCTGCCTTTGATGCCCAGCGTGATGGCGAGGACGTGATCATTTTGAGTGTGGGTGACCCTGACTTCCCGACGCCGGACTTCATCACGGATGCCGCTGTCCACGCGTTGAAAAACGGCGATACCCACTACACCGATATCGCCGGTCGGCCTTCCTTGCGCCAGGCCATTGCTGCACGCTACACCGAACGCTTGGGTCGACCGGTGCAGTCTGGCAATGTGATCATGGTGGCTGGCGCGCAGAACGCATTGTTTATCACGTCGTTATGCCTGTTGCAGGCGGGCGATGAAGTGATCGCATTGGACCCGATGTACGTGACCTACGAAGCGACCCTCAACGCGTCCGGCGCCACCTTGGTGCGAGAGACCTGCGACGCCGACGATGGTTTTCGGCCGGATATCGGGCGTGTGGCGGCGGCCATCACGTCGCGTACCCGCGCCATTTTCCTGTCCAATCCGAATAACCCCACCGGCGTGATGCTGCGCACTGAAGAGCTGCAAGCCATTGCCGACCTGGCGAGTGCTCACGACCTTTGGGTGGTGGTGGACGAGGTCTATGAGAGCCTTTGCTACGAGCGCGAACATGTCAGCCTGGCGAGCTTGCCCGGTATGCAAAATCGTTGCGTGATCATTGGCAGTTTGTCCAAATCTCACGCCATGACCGGTTGGCGCATCGGTTGGATCATTGCTGCGCCGGCGCTGATTGGCCACGCGGAAACCCTTATGCTGAGCATGTTGTACGGCTTGCCGGGGTTCGTCATGGAGGCTGCCCTTGCCGCCGTGCTGGCTCATGACGACGTCACGAGTGGCATGTGCGAGATCTATCGGCGCCGACGTGATCTGATGGTAGATGCCCTGAGCGATTGTCCTGGCATCCGCGTGCTCAAGCCTGACGCCGGGATGTTCGTGCTGGTCGATGTTCGGGGTACAGGCCTCAGTTCTCTGGACTTCGCCTGGCGTCTGTTTCGCGAGGCCAGGGTCTCGGTGCTCGACGCGGCAGCATTCGGTGAGCCCGCCCAAGGCTTTGTCCGGTTGTCATTCACCCTTGGCGAAGACCGTCTGATCGAGGCCTGTCTGCGGATTAGGGATTTCGTGGGGAAAACACGGATGGCTCGACCTCTGTCAGTGGCCAGCACTTGCTGATCAGCGCCTCGCCACTAGCGGCACGTTGGCGATATTGAGCGCTGAGGCCTCAGGTGTCGTGGTCAGGGCCGAAGGCGCCAAGCCGTAGGCCGATGACCCAGCGCCGACAGATTTCCAGGCCGCGATTGGCACCAAACGTGGCGGGGTTCAGGCACCACTCCAGCCACAAACCGTCGAGGATGGCGGTCAGGCCGATAGCGGCAAGGGAGGCATCGCTGATCTGGAATTTTTCTTCGGCCGCCAACTCAATGAGTAACCTTTCGACTAAATCACGATAAGCACCGTAGCCCTTTTCATGGGCGTTGCTGACGTGAGGGGAATGCCGGATCAGGCTCCAGAACACCACCCATGCGCTGAGTAGACTGGGGTTCAGGACATGGGGCGAAAACGAGCCCACCAGGAACGCATCCAGCCGCTCGGCAGCAGAACCGGCCTTGTCTACCTCCAGTTGCAACGCGAGGGTCATGCCCAGCGAGAGCTTTTGATAGGCGTCGGCAATCAGCACGTCGATGCTGCCGAAGTGATGATTGAGCAAGCCAACGGACACTCCGGCTTCTTTGGCGATACGGCGGACGGAAATGCCTGCATGGCCTTCTTCAGCCAGGCATTTCAGGGTGGCAGCGATCAGCAGGTCGCGACGTTCATCGGGTTCAGCGCGGCGAAATTTACGGCCATCGAGTTCCACAGTGATTCCTGTCGGCGGGACACCAGTGGTGAGAATAATTGTACGTGCGTTCAATTTCCACATGCATTTAGGGGCCACCCACGGTGAGGGGGTATATGGCCGTGTTGTTCAATTATTACGTCAACGGATAATGACTATCACACAATCGGGGTTAAATAGCGGCCCGCAAAAGTGTTAAAAGTTTGAGCGAGGGGGAACCCCCTGAACCGAGAAGATAAAAATAGGGCTAAAAAGCCTGTTATTACCGGAAGTGCAACTCCGGTCTCACTGTTTTAGCTGACCTGCCATCGCTCAATCCACCGTTTCATCCTTCGCCTGAACCCAGGGGGAACTCTATTGCTCGGGTATTGGATGGCGGCGGACTTATTTTGAATCAGGGGAAAATTAATGATGCGTGTGAAGTGGAATCTCGTGACCCTTGCGGTCTCGCTTGGGGTCAGTCAGTTAGTATCGGCCGCGCCGGTGGCGGATCAGGCCGATGCCAAGGGATTCATTGAAGACAGCAGTCTCAATGTCCACCTCAAAAACTACTACTTCGACCATGACGGTAAGGATGGCGGTGCAACCAACAAGGACTGGACCCAAGGTGTACTGGCTAACTACAGTTCGGGGTTCACTCAGGGGACCGTTGGGTTTGGGGTAGAGGTGTTTGGAAATTGGGCCATCAAACTTGATGGTTCAGCGGACACTAACGGCACGGGTAACTTGCCGGTGCGTCATGATGGATCCCTCGAAGATGAATACGGCACTGTGGGGGGCGCACTGAAAGTCCGGATTTCCAAAACCGAACTGCTGTGGGGCAACCTGCAACCGACAGCACCTGTTTTCGCCGCGGGTGGCTCTCGCTTGTTTCCTCAGACGGGCACTGGGTTTAATTTGCTGAGCAGCGAAATTGCCGGCCTTGATCTGGACGCAGGGCACTTCACCGGCGGTAACGGTCCGGTCACCACCAACGGCAGCCACGAACTGTTTGCCGCCTACGCCAACGTCGCTGCCGACAGCATTGATTATGTCGGTGGCAAATACGCGGTTTCGGACAGCCTGACCTTTAGCCTGTACGGCTCGGAGCTCAAGGATATCTGGCGTCAGTACTACGGGAACGCCAACTACACGTTGCCGATCTCGGACCAGCAATCGCTGAACCTGGACTTCAATATCTACCGCACCAATGACGAAGGTCAGGCCAATGCCGGCACCATCGACAACACCACCTGGTCGCTGGGTGCGGCTTACGCGTTCCTGAGCGCGCATACCGTCTCACTCTCCTATCAGAAAGTACGTGGCGATACCCCGTTCGACTACGTCTCGTTCGGTCAAAACGGACCCGGCGACACGTCTGACTCGATCAGCCTGGCCAACTCGATTCAGTATTCAGACTTCAACGGGCCGGGCGAGAGATCCTGGCAGGCGCGCTACGACCTGAACATGCTGACCTACGGGGTTCCGGGCCTGAGTTTCATGGTCCGTTATGCCCACGGTGACAACATCGACGGTACTCACATGGCCGCTGACAGCCCTTATCGTAACTACGGTTATGGCGAAGACGGCAAACACCATGAAACCAACCTTGAAGCCAAATACACCGTCCAGACCGGTCCGGCCAAAGATCTGTCCCTGCGGATGCGTCAGGCTTGGCATCGTGGCAATGCCGATCAAGCCGAGGGCAACGTCAACGAGTTCCGTTTGATCGCCGATTACCCGATCTCGATCTTCTAAACCGTCGTTCCCGACAGAGATGTCCGACGACGCGATAGGCCGAGTCGGGTTTTTCTCGATCAGGCTAATAAAGAGGCAGCCGTTTGCCGGTGATGGCAACTCGCTGCCTTTTTTGCCTTTGGATGTTCAGCGCTGTCGGGTTACTGAACACTAAAACAGCGGCATCCAGGAGGGATTTACTATCTGGCACGTGCCTTGCTGCATGTAATCCCAAGATGCATTCCAAAAAAATGCGCCACTTAACGGGAGTCGTTGAAATGAGCATTATCACGGGTCTGGGCAGGTACGACCTTTCGGTCCCAATACCACGCGCGGTATCGACCACGTCCGACGCAGACAGCTTTCTGAGCCTTTTAGATTCGACGGTTCAAACGGAAAAGGTCGGCAGCAGCGCCTCGTCCAGTTCCAGTGCCTCCAGCCAGCAGCAAGATGAAGATCGCCAAGAAGCCTTCGCGAAAATGATGGTCAGTCTGCAAAACGCCAACTCGCTGGTGGCAACCCCCACGGCATCTGACAGCAGTAGCTCCGGTGTCGGACAGGTGGGTGCCAGCTCGCTGAACGCTTCAGTCGACGCAACAGCAGGATCGTCAGCTAAAAGTGCGTTGGATGAATTCAAGGATTACATGGCGCTGACGCCGGCCCAGAAGATGCGCTACAGCACCTTGAAAGGCATGGGACTCACCGAGGCTGATCTTAAAGCCATGTCGCCTGCAGACCAGGCCAAGGTTGAGGCCAAAATAGCGGAAGTGCTCAAGAAACAGACTGAAATGCAGGCCAGCGCAGACTCCAGCTCGGGTTCAAGCGCCAGCGCTAGAAATCAGGGACAGTCGCTGGTGAACGCCGCCCTATTGAATATGACCCAGTCTCTCGGTCAGGAAAAATCCAGGCTCGGTTTATCTTGAATCGGGTTTAAGGCTACAAAGCTTTGCACCTGATCCTTCAGGGGCAAAGCCTGATCCTCTGTCCCTCATTCATCGGTGAGCTACTTAGCGGTTTTAGGCCAGAAACTGCTCGGTCGATACCACTCTTGCGTAACCAAAGCCCAGTGCGGACATAAACGCTGCATGCACATGGGCCGCAGGGACCGTCAGGCCATTGAACTCCAGATCGCAGGAAGCGCAGGCGTCATGGATTACCGTGGCTTTATAACCAAGGTCGGCGGCGGCGCGGGTGATGGCGTCGATACACAGGTGGCTCATGCTGCCGACAATGACCAGGTCCTCGATGGCGTGGCGTTCAAGCACTGTCGCAAGATCGGTTTCGAGAAACGAATTAACGTGGTGCTTGAGTATCACCTGCTCATCGGGCAGATTTTGCACCTTGGGATGCAGGTGCGCGCCTTCAGAACCAGGGGAGAAGAACGGTGCATCGTCACGGGTGAATTCGTGGCGGATATACACCACCAAATCGCCCGCCGAACGGGCGGCGGCAATAATCCTTGCTGCATTGTCGGCGGCGGCGTCAATGCCACTCAGTGGCCACCTCCCTCCAGGAAAGTAGTCATTTTGAATATCGACTACGATAAGCGCTTGCTTGGACATGGCATGTTCCTCAATGGTGTGGCCTGTGTTCCGTGGGTTGAATTATTGGCTCTGCAGCGCTGGCTGAGGATTGGCCAGAACGACAATATCGAGGGGTAAACTGACAATGACGGGGCAAATCAATGTGGCCGAGATCGGTTTGCTGGTTTATCCAGGCGCGCAGATGGCCGCGGTGCATGGTTTGACCGACCTGTTCTCCGTGGCCAATCGCATCGTCCGTGAGCAGCCCATGGCCAATGTGCCGCTGCTGCGAATTTCTCATTGGAGCGCTACAGTGCCCGACGCTCCCATCGAGCGCATCTTCGACAGCCAGCCGGAACTCACCAGCCGACCCGTTGCAGTGCTGATCCCGCCGTCTCTGGACACACTGCCTTCGGCTGAGTGGTTGCAGACGCTGGCGGCCTGGATCACCCGGCAGCACAGCGCCGGGGCGGTCATTGGTTCAGTGTGCCTGGGTGTATTTGTACTGGCCGAAACAGGTCTGCTTACAGGCCGTACAGTCACCACCCACTGGACTCAAGGCAAAGTTCTAGGCGAACGGTTTCCTCTGCTCACGGTGGATGTCGAGAAGCCGATGATCGACGATGGTGACCTTATTACCACGGCGGGCCTGATGGCGTGGGCCGAGCTGGGGTTGAGAGTGGTAGAGCGGCTGTTGGGGCCAAGCATTGCCACAGCCACGGCGCGCTTTCTAATGGTCGAGCACAGCGACAGCGCGAAGTGCGGTGGCAATTTCGCACCCATTCTCGGTCACGGTGATGCCGCAATACTCAAGGTCCAGCACTGGTTACAAGCCAGCGGCGCAGTGGAGGTTTCACTGAGCACGATGGCAGCCGAGGCAGGCCTGGAGGCGCGAACATTCTTACGACGTTTTCGTGCGGCGACGGGGCTCAAGCCCACGCAGTACTGTCAGCACCTGCGGGTTGGAAAAGCTCGCGAAATGCTCGAATTCACCAACCGCACCGTCGACCATATCGCCTGGACCGTGGGATATCAGGATCCAGGTGCCTTTCGCTCGACCTTCAAGAAAATTACCGGGCTTTCGCCGAGAGATTATCGGGGACGCTTTGGTGTTGGCACAGCTGTCGATAATGGTTGATTAGCAATGGCAGCTCCCGCATGGGCCTGTACGCTGTTTAGCAAAGCCCAGTGATGAACACGCCATGAAAGTGGCGTGCAGAGCGTGACTTGTCAGGAACGGTCTGCTTTCATGCCTGACACCTCCCTTCCTTCCTCCTGGAACCTAGCTCCGCATGCCTGTTGTCAGCCGGTTCACCTCTTTTTTCGACCAGGCCCGACGCGCCCTGGAACTGGTATGGAGCACGTCGAGAGGCTTGTTCCTGGGCCTTGTGGTGGCAACGCTGGTGGCCGGCGTTCTTCCCGCTCTGGCCGCATGGCTGGGGCAGCGAATTGTCGACGCCGTGGTCGCTGCCATGCAGTTGCATGCGGACCTCGGCAGCGCTCCTTTGTGGCCTGTATTGCGTTACGTGTTACTTGAAGCCGGAGTGCTCGCATTACTGGCTGGCGCTCAACGGGCACTTTCGGTTCAGCAGTCGCTGTTGAGAGTACAGCTGGGGCAGAAGGTCAACACGCTGATCCTGGAAAAGGCACAGACGCTGTCGCTTATCCAGTTCGAGAATTCGGAGTTTTACGACAAGCTCGTTCGCGTACGCCGCGAGGCCTCCACGCGACCCTTGGCATTGGTAACCAAGTCCCTTGGGCTGATTCAGAACCTGATCTCGCTCATCAGTTTTGCGGTGTTGCTGGTGCATTTCTCGCCTTGGGCGCTGGTGATCCTGGTGCTCGGCGCATTGCCGGTGTTCTTCGCCGAAGCGCATTTCTCCGGCGACGCGTTTCGCCTGTTCACCCGCCGTGCCCCCGAGAGCCGACAACAAGGCTACATTGAAGCGCTGCTGTCTCAGGAAGCTCATATAAAAGAGGTCAAGTTGTTCGGCTTTGCGCCTCTTCTGCTG
Source organism: Pseudomonas sp. UMAB-08 (assembly GCF_900095225.1). Classification (GTDB taxonomy): domain Bacteria; phylum Pseudomonadota; class Gammaproteobacteria; order Pseudomonadales; family Pseudomonadaceae; genus Aquipseudomonas. The sequence goes on along the minus strand of NZ_LT607418.1, from coordinate 174,198 downwards.
CAACGTTACAGAGACACGTTTGACCGGCTCTACGCCGAAGACCGGCGGCTGACCCTGCGGCGCGATGGCTGGGGTTTTCTGCTCGGACTGCTTGGTACCAGTGCGTTTTACCTGGCTTACGCCTGGGTGGTGGTCGATACGGTCAATGGCCGCATCAGCCTTGGGCAAATGACGATGTATCTGGTGTTGTTCAAACAGGGGCAGACGGCGGTCAGCAGCAGTCTCAGTGCCATCAGTGGTCTTTATGAAGATGGCCTGTACCTGACCAATCTGTACGAGTACCTGGCACAGCCGGTTGTTGTCGAAACCGGAACCCTCACTCAAGGCGTCCTCCCGGGGGATGGCTTGCGTTGCGAGGGCGTCAGCTTTCGTTATCCAGATTCCAGTCGTGTCACGCTTGAGAATATCGATCTCCACCTTGCACCGGGACGTAGTGTGGCGCTGGTGGGTGAAAACGGCTCGGGCAAGACCACGTTGATCAAACTGCTGACCCGTCTGTACCGGCCAGATGAGGGGTGTATTCTGCTCGACGGCAGTGATCTTCAGGACTGGAATGAGGATGCATTGCGTAGGCGTATCGGTGTCATTTTTCAGGATTACATCCGCTACCAGTTTCCTGTGGGCGATAACCTTGGGGTGGGTGATATCGACGCGTTCAGCGATGAAACCCGATGGCGCGAAGCGGCAGCCCAGGGCATGGCTGCGGAATTTATCGAGCGTCTCGATCATGGTTATGCCACTCAGCTAGGTCGGTGGTTCGCGGGAGGGCAAGAATTGTCGGGGGGGCAATGGCAAAAAATTGCGTTGTCCCGAGCCTACATGCGCCGCAACGCCGATATTCTCATCCTCGACGAGCCTACTTCAGCCCTGGACGCAGCTGCAGAAGCCGCCGTGTTTGAACACTTCCGTGAGTACGCCAAGGGCCGTATGACGCTGCTGATTTCTCACCGATTTTCCAGCGTGCGCAATGCTGACCACATCATTGTATTGGATCAGGGCAGGGTGCTTGAGCGTGGCGACCATGTCAGTTTGATCGCCGCTGGCGGGCGCTATGCACAGTTGTTTGACCTGCAAGCGCGCGGTTATCGGTAACGCGGGCTTTTGTTCAAATGCGCGTTAATTCTTGTACAAAATCATATTAGCGTATAGGTTTTGTACAGGATTTGACTGCCCATGTGTCGACACCGGCCACTGTCAGGTCCTTATGACCCTGATGCTCTGCCCGTGGAGATCGACCATGTTGAACAAACTCGTACTGCTGCTGTTCTGTATCTGCCTGGGAAGCTGCAGCGATATCGATGTGAACCGCTATAGCCAGGAAACCCCAAAACTCGAACTGCGCGAATTTTTCTCGGGGCGGGTAGACGCGTGGGGGATGTTCCAGAAACGTTCGGGGGAGGTGATAAAACGGTTTCACGCCGTTATCAACAGCCACTCCGAGGGCGACCGGTTCATCATGCATGAAGACTTCACCTACAGCGACGGCACCAAGCAGACCCGGGTGTGGACACTGCACCCGGACGGTCCTGGACGGTGGCGCGGTACCGCAGGCGATGTTGTCGGCGAGGCAATCGGAGAGGTGGCAGGCAATGCACTGCATTGGCGGTACGTGTTGAGCCTGCCGGTGGACGACAAGGTCTATCAGGTCAACTTCGATGACTGGATGTACTTGCTTGACGACGACACCATGGCCAATCGTTCCTCAATGACCAAGTTCGGCTTTGAACTGGGTCAGGTGACGTTATTTTTCCGTAAGCAAGCCAGCTGATGCCGGGCTTGAGTCGCGTGCCTTTCAGCTGAAAACAATCGCTCACGCGCGTGACTTCCATCAGGACCGCGCCCTTTGCAATCGTTTAGCCGTTTGACAGGAAACGGATAGCGATCTGCATGAATCGGATATCTCCAGTTTTTTCCCGGTCATAGACTCACTCCGTCAAACAAAAACAACGGAGGCTCTGGCCATGTCCATAAGCGTCGAGTATCTCAATTCCTTGCTTGAAGAAAACCGAGAAAAGGGTGTTTACCGCTGCAAGCGGGAAATGTTCACCGATACTCGCTTGTTCGATCTCGAGATGAAGCACATTTTCGAGGGCAACTGGTTGTACCTCGCTCATGAGAGCCAGATTCCGAACAAGAACGACTACATCACCCTGGAAATGGGTCGCCAGCCTGTTTTCATCGCCCGCAACAAAGACGGCGTGCTCAATGCCTTTCTCAATGCATGCAGCCATCGCGGCGCCATGCTCTGCCGACACAAGCGTGGCAACAAGGCGTCCTATACCTGCCCGTTCCACGGCTGGACCTTCAATAACTCCGGCAAGTTGCTCAAAGTCAAAGATCCGACCGATGCCGGCTACCCGTCGAGCTTCAACTGCGAAGGCTCTCACGACCTGACCAAAGTGGCGCGTTTCGAATCCTATCGCGGATTCCTGTTCGGCAGCCTGAACCCTGATGTGGTCCCTCTGGTGGAGCATCTGGGTGAGTCGGCGAAGATCATCGACATGATCGTCGATCAGTCTCCGGACGGCCTGGAAGTGCTGCGCGGCTCCTCCAGCTATATCTATGAAGGCAACTGGAAGCTCACCGCAGAGAACGGCGCCGATGGTTATCACGTCAGCTCCGTGCACTGGAACTACGCGGCCACTCAGAATCAGCGCAAGGAACGCCAGGCTGGCGACAGCAATCCGACCATGAGCGCCGGTGGCTGGGCCAAGCGTGGCGGTGGTTTCTATTCCTTCGACAAGGGCCACATGCTGCTGTGGACCCGCTGGGCTAATCCCGAGGATCGGCCGCTGTACGAGCGCCGTGATGAGCTGGCCCAGGACTTCGGTCAGGCCCGCGCCGACTGGATGATCGGTAACTCGCGCAACCTGTGCCTGTACCCCAACGTGTACCTGATGGACCAGTTCAGCTCGCAGATCCGCATCGCCCGACCCATCTCGGTGGATCGCACTGAAATCACCATTTATTGCATCGCACCCAAAGGCGAAAGCGACGAAGCCCGCGCGCGCCGGATTCGTCAGTACGAGGACTTCTTCAACGTCAGTGGCATGGCCACCCCGGATGACCTGGAAGAGTTTCGCTCCTGCCAGATGGGCTATCAGGGCAGTACCACGGCCTGGAACGACATGTCCCGTGGTGCCGAACACTGGGTCGAAGGCGCCGATGAAGCGGCCAAAGAAATTGATCTGCACCCACTACTTAGCGGCGTGCGCACCGAGGACGAGGGGCTGTTCGTGCTGCAACACAAGTACTGGCAGGAAACCATGCTCAAGGCATTGGCAGACGAGCAGTCGCAATTGATCTGCGTGGAGGGCGGGCAATGAGCCTTTCTTACGACGCGGTACGCGACTTTCTCTACCGCGAAGCGCGCTATCTGGACGACAAGGATTGGGACAACTGGCTGGAACTGTACGCCGCGAATGCGACGTTCTGGATGCCATCCTGGGACGATGACGACGAACTGACCGTAGACCCGCAAAAGGAAATCTCGCTGATCTGGTACGGCAGCCGCGAAGGGTTGGAGGACCGTGTTTTCCGGATCAAGACCGAGCGCTCCAGCGCCAGCATCCCGGATACCCGCACCTCTCACAACCTGAGCAATCTCGAGATCCTCGAACAGGGCGATGGTGTGTGCAAGGTGCGCTTCAACTGGCACACCCTGAGCTTTCGCTACAAGACCGTGGACAGCTATTTCGGTACCAGCTTCTACACCCTTGATGTGCGCGGCGAGCAGCCTCTGATCAAAGCCAAAAAGGTCGTCCTGAAAAACGACTACGTCCGTCAGGTCATCGACATCTATCACCTGTGAACGAGCGGTCTGTCGCCCTTGGGCTTGCACCCGACGCTTCAGACCCTGGTTCGGCGAGGAACACCATGAGCCACAAAATTGCACTCAATTTCGAAGACGGCGTTACCCGTTTCATTGATGCCAACCCCAGTGAAACCGTCGCCGACGCTGCGTACCGGCAGGGGATCAATATTCCTCTGGACTGCCGCGACGGTGCTTGCGGTACCTGCAAGTGCTTCGCTGAATCCGGCGAGTACGACCTCGGCCAGGAATACATCGAAGATGCGCTCAGCGAAGAGGAAGCGGATCAGGGGTATGTGCTGACCTGCCAGATGCGCGCTCAAAGCGACTGTGTGGTACGTGTGCCGGCATCTTCCGATGTTTGCAAAACACAGCAGGCCACTTACCAGGCGGCAATCAGCGAAGTACGTCAGCTCTCCAATAGCACGATTTCGCTGTCCATTCAGGGCGAAGCACTGAACCACCTGACCTTTCTGCCGGGCCAGTACGTCAACCTGCAAGTGCCGGGCAGTGAGCAGACCCGCGCCTATTCATTCAGCTCGCTGCAGAAAGACGGCCGCGTCAGCTTTTTGATCCGAAACGTGCCAGGCGGCTTGATGAGCAGCTTCCTCACGGAGCTGGCCAAGGTCGGTGACAGCATGAACCTGGCCGGTCCTCTGGGCAGTTTCTATCTGCGCACCATCAAACGCCCACTGCTGTTGCTGGCGGGCGGCACCGGACTGGCGCCGTTCACTGCAATGCTGGATACGATTGCGCAGAAGGGCAGTGAGCATCCGTTGCACCTGATCTACGGCGTGACCAACGATTTCGATCTGGTGGAAATGGATCGCCTGAACGACTTCGCTGCGCGGATTCCGAACTTTACCTTCAGCGCCTGCGTGGCCAACCCCGCCAGCAGTCATCCGCACAAAGGCTACGTGACCCAACACATCGCGCCCACGCACCTCAACGGCGGCGACGTCGATATCTACCTGTGTGGTCCGCCACCGATGGTAGAAGCGGTCAGCCAATACATTCGCGAACAGGGTATCGAGCCTGCGAACTTCTACTACGAGAAGTTCGCCGCCAGCGCCGCTTAACTGCCACTGACTGACGTGTATTTTCGAGGTTGCCATGAGCATGAGATTTAAAAATAAAGTCGCCCTGGTCACCGGGGCAGCGCAGGGCATCGGACGCCGCGTCGCCGAGCGTTTGCTCGAGGAAGGCGCACAGGTGGTGGCGGTTGACCGTTCCGAACTGGTCAGGGAACTGCAAGGCGAGGCACTGCTGGCGCTGACCGCCGACCTCGAGCAGTACGCCGACTGTCAGCGTGTGATGGCTGCTGCCGTGGAGCGTTTTGGCCGGCTGGACGTGCTGGTCAATAACGTCGGCGGCACTATCTGGGCCAAGCCATTCGAACATTACAAAGAAAGCGAGATTGAGGCCGAAGTACGCCGCTCGCTGTTTCCCACTCTGTGGTGCTGCCACGCCGCGTTGCCGTACATGGTGGAGCAGGGCAGCGGCGCTATCGTCAACGTTTCATCGATTGCCACTCGCGGGATCAATCGCGCGCCCTACGGTGCGGCCAAGGGTGGTGTCAATGCACTCACCGCCTGCCTGGCGTTCGAGAACGCCGAGCGCGGCATTCGGGTCAATGCCACGGCACCTGGCGGTACCGAAGCACCTCCGCGGCGTATTCCGCGCAACGCCGCCGAGCAGAGCGAGCAGGAGAAGGTCTGGTACCAGCAAATCGTCGATCAGACCGTCGATAGCAGCCTGATGAAGCGCTACGGCAGCCTCGAAGAACAGGTCGGTGCAATCCTGTTCCTGGCCTCCGATGAAGCCTCCTACATCACCGGCATGACCCTGCCCGTAGGCGGCGGCGACCTCGGCTGAACCCCTGTCTCACAGCGCTAATGCACCACCAACAAGTAACCCGATAACAACACTAAGAGGTACATCTCCATGACCGTGAAAATTTCCCAGACCCCTGAGGTCCAGGCATTCTTTAAGGACGTCAGCGGGCTCGGCAACGACCAGGGCAGCCCTCGCTTGAAGCAACTGATGTTCCGCGTCCTCAATGAGGTGGCGAAGATTGTCGAGGATATGGAGGTGGGTGAAGACGAGTTCTGGACCCTGGTGGATTACCTCAACCGCCTGGGCGGTCGCAACGAAGCCGGGCTGCTGGTGGCCGGCCTGGGCATTGAGCACTTCCTGGACCTGCTGCAAGACGCGAAAGACGCGCAGGATGGCCACGTTGGCGGTACGCCGCGTACCATTGAAGGCCCGCTCTATGTCGCCGGCGCACCGCTGTATGACAGCGAGACGCGTATGGACGACGGTAGCGAGGACGACGTCGCCACGCCGATGTTCCTTCAGGGCGTGGTGCGCGACGCCAATGGTCAGCCAGTCGCCGGTGCCGTTGTCGACCTCTGGCACGCCAACACTCAGGGTAACTACTCCTACTTCGATCAGAGCCAGAGCGAATACAACCTGCGTCGGCGTATCGTCACCGATGCCGAAGGCCGCTACCGCGCGCGCAGCATTGTGCCCTCAGGCTATGGTTGCAACCCTCAGGGCCCGACCCAGGAATGCCTCGACCAACTCGGCCGTCACGGTCAGCGTCCGGCGCATATTCATTTCTTCATCTCGGCACCGGGCCATCGTCACTTGACCACGCAGATCAACCTGTCGGGCGATAAGTACCTGTGGGACGACTTCGCTTACGCCACCCGTGATGGTCTGGTGGGTGAAATCCGTTTCGTCGAGGACCGCGCTGCGGCGAACGATCGGGGTGTGACGGGGTCATTCGCCGAGCTGGACTTCGACTTCCAGCTGCAAAAGGCGGCCAGTACCGATGCTGAACAACGCAGCCACCGGCCGCGCGCATTGCAGGACTGAATGAAGTGAAGGGTGCCGTGCCTCTCTCTCGAGAAGGTCAGAAGGTGATCACCCATGCCGGAGCGCGGGTGATCATCGTCCATGCTGTAGCAAGCGTGAACCTGTCCAGCCATCATGGCTGGACGATGCGTTCTGAGGAGCCTGCTGTTATTCGACAGGTTACGGGCACCCTTAGGCGTGATTATTGTGCTGATCGAGCTTGGCAGGTGTTCAGGGCAGTTAGGCTGTCCTGATTGAGTTTGAGGTGCAAACGTTCCAGAACGCGGTTGAAGGTGCCATTATCACCCGAGTGATTTTCTGGAGAGGTATACATGAGTAACTACCAGCCTGGCATTCTTGCCAAGCCTGTGCCGTTGCAGGCACGCCATTTGTTTTTTGCCCTTGAATCCGTAGACGCCCTGCCAGCTGCGCTCAAAGAGCTGGCGCAACTGGCAGACGGCAAAAAAACGGTTGTCGGCTTTGGTGAGTCGCTTGTGCATGCTATGGGGAGTCGGGTTCACGGCTTGCGTGTGTTCCCGGCGTTGAGTGGCGTCGGGGTGGACAACCCCTCAACCCAGCACGCCCTTTGGTGCTGGCTGCACGGCGAGGATCGGGGTGAACTGCTGCATCGCAGTCGCGCACTAGAGGCCGCATTGGCACCGGCCCTGCGCCTGGTGCAGATGACCGAAGCGTTCCGCTACAAAACCGGTCATGACCTGACCGGCTATGAAGATGGCACCGAAAACCCGGTAGACGAGGCGGCCATAGGCGCGGCTGTTGTAAACAATGATATCCCGGGCCTACAAGGGGGGAGCTTCGCCGCCATCCAGCAGTGGCAGCACGACCTGGACGGTTTCGCCGCCATGCCGCAGGTGGAGCAAGACCACATCATGGGTCGCCGGAAAAGTGATAACGAAGAGCTGGAAGAAGCTCCGAAGTCAGCACATGTAAAGCGTACCGCTCAAGAAAGTTTCACCCCCGAAGCCTTCGTTGTGCGCCGTTCCATGCCTTGGTCAGACGGCCAGCGGGCCGGTTTGGTATTCCTTGCCTTTGGTCACTCCCTCGACGCTTTCGAAGCCCAATTGCGACGCATGAGCGGACTCGATGACGGAATTGTCGACGCCCTCTATCGCTTTAGCCGCCCCCTTACCGGTGGCTACTACTGGTGTCCACCGCTGAAGGATGATTGTCTTGATCTGAGTGCGCTCAGGGCAGGATAGCCGCCAAGAAAATCAGGCATCGTATCCGGTAATAATGCGACGTTGCCGCTGCTGATAGCCACCGCAAAGTCGCACTGGAAAAATACCCGTGAGTTTGACGAACATAAACTGTGTGCTGAGGGGGCAACGCCCTTTCAGAAAGACTCAGCGACGTATTTGAACGGGTAATCGATCGTCTCGTAGCTGCCAATTTTGCGCTTGGGTAGCTTGACCTTTGGCTGCTTGACCTCCTTGTAGGGGATTTGTTTCAGCAGGTGAGTGAGCACGTTCAGGCGCACACTTTTCTTGTCTTCTGAGCGGGCGACAAACCAGGGCGCCCATGGGGTGTCGGTGGCTACGAACATCTCGTCACGAGCCCGTGTGTAGTCGTCCCAGCGGTTATAAGAGAGGACGTCCATGGGGGACAGTTTCCATACCTTGCGGCCATCGGTAATACGGTCTTTGAGGCGACGCTCCTGCTCTTGAGGACTGACTTCCAGCCAGTACTTGAGCAGGATGATTCCCGAGCGGATCAGTTGATTTTCGAACATGGGCGTCAGCTCTAAAAAATTACGCACCTGGCTTTCATCGCAGAAGCCCATGACCCGCTCGACGCCAGCGCGGTTATACCAGCTGCGGTCGAAGATCACTACTTCTCCGGCGGCGGGGAAGTGCGGCATGTAACGCTGCAAGTACATCTGGCTTCTTTCCCGCTCGGTCGGTGCCGGCAATGCCACCACGCGAAAAATCCGCGGACTGACGCGCTCGGTCAGCGCCTTGATGGTGCCGCCCTTGCCTGCACCGTCGCGGCCTTCGAACACCACCACTACCTTGGCGCCGCTCGCCACCACCCATTGTTGCAACTTGACCAACTTGACGTGCAGGGTCCTCAGTTGTGTCTCGTAGTCCTTGCGGCTGAGCTTTATTACCTGTTGTGTGTCCGTATCTAACACTGTCTGGTCATGTTTTTTCATCGGAGTTACCTAGCCTCCAGTTAGCTTGAACAGGGCCTTGCCCCTCTCAAATCAGAAGGTATTGCTCGAAAAATGCTTTCTCGTTCTAGAATCAATGCTCACGGTCGACCAGCCGCGCAACCCACGGGTTGGCGCTCAGCCCGTGCAGAA
>NZ_LT607418.1:138806-165197 GCF_900095225.1 Pseudomonas sp. UMAB-08 | reverse complement strand
GCGCTCAGCCCGTGCAGAAGAACACTGAGTAACACCGTGCAAATGGCGGTAGCGATCAGCGTATTACCCGCCAGTAGAGGGTAGTCCATGATCATGACGGCAAAGACGATAGTGGCCAGGCCGCGCGGGCCGAACCAGGCCATGAACAGACGGGTTTCGATGTCGAAGCGGGTGCCTAGCAGACTGATGAGCACGGGTAGCATGCGCACCACAGTCAAGCTGAGCAGTGCGTAAAACCAGATGTCCAGGGTCAGGCTGCTCCAGGCTTTGGGGATGACCAATGCGCCAAACACGGCCCACGTGATGACCGATAGCAGGCTGGCAAATTCTTCGCTGGCCTGAAGCAACTGATGCTTTTGTTCCTTAAACAGGTGACCCGCGAGCAGCCCCCCGACAAAGGCGGCAATAAAGCCACTGCCGCCCAGGGTTTGCGCAGTGGCAAAGCACAGAACGGCGAGGCCGGGCAGGGTAAGTTGTGACCACACGGGCATCTGCCACTGGTGCTTCCAGGAAAGCCGCTGCAACTGCCAGGCGACCATGGTCAGGGCTATTCCGGACAGCGCGCCAATGCCCAGTTCCTCGACAACCAGCTTCGCCGCGAGAGAGAGAGGGGCCTGAGTCTGTTCTTCGACCAATAACGCCAGGAACATCAATAGCACCGGGACGCAGATCCCGTCATTCAAGCCGCTCTCTACGTTCAACCCTTCACGCACGGGAGCGGCAACCTTGGGGTTGCTGACAACCGCCTTGCCCAGCGCTGCGTCGGTAGGCGCCAACAGGGTTGCCAGAATCGCCAACTCTATCAGCGGCACCTGCGGGAATAGCCAGATACCCACCAGCCACCCACACAAGATGGTCAGGGGCAGGCCTATCAGCAGTAAACGCAACGGAAGCCCTTCATGGACCCGCAGGACTTTGAGGTTAGCGTTGGCCGCATCACTGAACAGAACAATCGCAAGGGTCAACTCGGCCAAGGCTTTGAGGCCTTCCCTGCCAATCCGGAGTTGCAGAATATCCAGCACCGCGGGACCGAGAATGAGACCTGCGAGCATAAACATCAGCGGACCATTGAGCAGGCTCGACTCGAAGCGCCCGGCGAAGATGCTGTAGAACAAAAGGAAGGCCGTGAGCAGAGCGAGGTTCTGGTACATGAGGCCTGCCAGTCTGAAGGACGGTAGGTCAATTATGGTCAGCCCCTGACTATCCGCAAACCGGTTGCAGAACTTTCTGTCGGCGCCGGTGACAAGCTCTCAAACAAGCTACATTTACAGTTGAATATCTGCTGCGGCTGCGCGAACACTGAATTTACAGAGAGCCACGGCATTGTTGCTGACGAAGTTGCAGGGGGCGGAGGAGTGAGTGTTTGGCGCTCCTCTTGCGGGTCGTAAATGCTCATACAGGTACCGGTAAGCGGTATGAGCACTTGTTGTAAGGCAAACAGCGAAACCAGCTGCGTACCATTGTGACTCCATGGAGATCAAACCACTGAATAGGGTGAGTCTTGGCCTGGAGTGTCTGATGAATCGACAAGACCTTGAACCGAACGACCCGCACTCAGGCTCCGAGACCCAGACCGCAGCGCGGCATTCAAGCGGCGGTTTGCATCAGTGGGTGCCGGAGTGGATTCGCAACTATCGGCAGGGCTGGTTCAAAGGAGATGCCATTGCCGGCCTGACGACTGCAGCGGTGGTCATACCAAAAGCACTGGCTTACGCCACTATTGCCGGACTCCCGGTACAAGTCGGGCTTTATACGGTTTTGGTACCGATGGCGATTTATGCCTTGCTCGGCTCTTCACGTCCGCTCAGCGTGAGCACCACCACGACAATCGCTATCCTCGCAGGTTCTGCACTGGGTCAGATCACCCCGACTGGCGACCCTATTGTACTCATGGTGGGATCCGCCACGTTGGCAGTGCTGGTAGGGGCTTTCCTTGTTCTGGCGGGGTTGCTGCGTCTGGGATTTGTGGCCAACTTCATCTCGGAGCCCGTGCTGGTTGGATTCAAGGCAGGCATAGGCATCGTCATCGTGCTTGACCAAGCGCCCAAGTTGTTAGGCATCCACATCGAAAAGGGCAACTTCCTCCATAACCTCATCGCCACGTTGGGGGGGATACCGCACGCTGCGCTGCCCACCGTTGCGGTGGGGGTCTTCATGGTGCTGATCCTGGTCGCGATGAAGCGTTTCACCCCAAGCGCGCCCGCACCACTGGTCGCGGTGGCCATCGGGATTGCCGGGATGAGCCTGTTTGGCCTGGACCGCTTCGGTATTTCGTTAGTCGGCAATGTTCCAACCGGATTACCTGCCTTGACGTTGCCTGCGGGGGAGTGGGTGACCCCACTCTGGCCCGCAGCCATAGGGATCGCGCTGATGAGCTTTACCGAAACAATCGCTGCGGGACGTGCCTTCGCCCAGACTGACGAGCCCGCGCCCCAGCCCAATCGGGAACTGATCGCGACGGGTATAGCGAACATAGGTGGAGCCTTCCTGGGGGGGATGGCGGCGGGTGGAGGAACCACGCAGACCGCAGTAAACCGACTGGCGGGGGCACATACGCAATTGGCGGGGTTGATTACAGCGGCACTGGCACTGGGAACGTGCCTGCTGCTGGCGCCTTTCATCAGCTTGATGCCGAATGCCACGCTGGCGGCCGTGGTGATTGTCTATTCGGTGGGTCTTATTGAAGTCTCAGAGTTTCGCGACGTCCTGGCGGTGCGTCGAACAGAGTTCATCTGGGCGCTGGCGGCCATGTTGGGGGTCATGTTGCTGGGAACACTGCGAGGCATTGTCGTTGCGATCATCGTTTCGCTCGTCGCCCTGGCCTATCAGGTTTCCGACCCTCCGGTGTATGCCTTGGTCCGAAAACCAGGCACTAACGTTTTCCGCCCGAGATCCGATGAGCATCCCGAGGATGAAAGCTTTGCCGGATTGCTGTTGGTGCGCTCAGAAGGCCGGATTTTCTTCGCGAACGCCCAGCGGGTCGGCCATAAGTTGCTGGCGTTGATCGCTGAGTCCAAGCCGAAGGTCATTGCTCTCGACCTTGGCGGAGTGTTCGATTTGGAGTACACCGCGCTAAAAATGCTGACCGAGGCCGAAAGCCGAATGCGCGAGCGTGGTGTGATGCTGTGGCTGGTGGGCATGAATCCAGGCGTGTTTGCCATGGTGAGAAAATCGCCGCTGGGGCGCTCGCTGGGCCCTTCGCGAATGTTCTTCAATCTTGAGCAGGCGGTTGCACATTTTCAGGCATAGCCGACGGTCAGGGCATCGAAGGCTTCGAACATCGCCAAAGCAAGGCCAGGAGGTGAGCCTCATGCACGACATCAAAGAAGAGAAGCGTGCGCGCGTGCTCGATCCGATTGATCGTGTCTCGGAGGTGATCTTCGGCCTGCTGATGGCGATGACTTTTATAGGCTCGCTTAGCGTGGCAACGGCTGGCCAGGAGACGGTACGCACAATGATGGTCACGGCACTCGGTTGCAATCTTGCCTGGGGCCTAGCGGACGCCGTCATGTACCTCGTACGCACGGTCACTGATCGCACGCGCAATCGGACGCTTTACTTACGCCTGTGCAAAGAAACGGATGCAGCGGCGGGGCAGACACTCATTGCTGGCGCACTGCCTCCTCGTATCGCAGCGGCGGCCGGCAACGAGGGCCTTGAAATGATTCGTCGCCGGATGCTCGAATTTTCGGGCGCACCCATACCTCCGCGTCTGCGCCCGGACGACTTCAAGGGCGCTTTCGGCATCTTCCTTCTGGTGACACTGGCAACATTTCCTGTTGCGGTGCCATTCATGCTGTTTCATCAAGTGGCGGTTGCGATACGCGTGTCGAACATGGTCGCACTCGGGATGCTATTTCTCGCGGGTTGGGCTCTTGCGCGATACGCGGGTGGAAGCCGCTGGCGTGGAGGGACGGTAATGGCGATCACCGGTACGTTGCTGATGTTAGCGATCATGGCGCTGGGAGGGTGAAACATAGAGGTGCGGGACGGGCGCCGGTAATAGCAGTTTCCATCAGCACCCGAACGGAGGGCATCTTGCAGGACTGATCTTGGCCTCACACACAAAATAATCGGCCTGGACGACTCTTAAAGCCCGTCTTTCTCCAGGTTATCCAAGTTAATCGGATCGCCGGGTTTTATGCCCAGCTTGTCGCGAATATCCTCGAACATCGCATCGTATTCGGCGTGGCTGCGCATGATAGGACTTTCATTAGGGGGCAGACCGTGCTTGACCGCGACCTTGGCTACCAGACTGGCGAAGTTGGAGGCGGTATCGCGGTGCATGTCGAACTCATCAACGAACTCTCGGCCCGACACCTGCCCGACCATCTTGAAGTGCATCAACATGCCTTCCTTTGGGTCATGACGAACCTCATAGAAAACGTCGATGTTGAATTTTGGTATGCCTGGGATTCCAGGAATACTGGCGCGATTGAGATGGCCTGGCGTGAACATACGATGACCCTGTTTAGTCTGACGCTGTGAGTCCTGCTCATACCCGCTGAATCAAACGACTGATTCAGGTGGGCTACACGGGAGGAACTTACCGTGGATATAGACCTGCTTCTCCAGTACGTACATGTATCTGAATACTCCCAAGCAAGACTAGCGGGCGCTGGACAGACTGCAAGGCGGGTAATGGAATCCAGCGGTGGCCCGTGACCACATGGGCACGGGCTGTTTTGATGGTTTGGTGGGCGCTTCTGCCCAGTAGCCAACGAATCTGTCAGTAGCGTTCCAGCCAGTGGGCATACGGCGCCGGCAGCGTCCAGGACGCACGGTCAATGCCCAGTTCACGGGCGGCGAAATAGGCCCAGTGTGGGTTGGCCAGGTGTGCACGACCGACCATTACCACGTCCAGTTGACCGTCCTTGAGCACTTTCTCTGCAATCGCCGGGGTGCCGAAGCCCCAGGCTGAAGAGACCGGAATGTCGGCTTCGCGACGCACGCGCTCGGCAATCGGGCCCATGAACGACGGCGCCCAGGGAATGTTGGTTTCAGGGATGGTGAAGCCAATACTGACGCTAAGCATGTCCAGCCCGGCGGCTTTGAAGCGTCGGGTCAGTTCGATGGACTCCACCAGGGTTTGCTCGTCCCGACCATCGTATTCGAGTACGCCGAAACGCGCGGTCAGCGGCAGGTTTTCCGGCCAGACTTCGCGCACGGCTGCCAGTGTTTCCAGAAGGAAACGGCTACGGTTGTCAAAACTGCCGCCGTAGGCATCTTCACGATGGTTTGAGTGCTCGGAAAAGAAAGTCTGCGCCAGGTAACCGTGAGCGAAGTGAAGTTCCAGCCATTCGAAGCCGGCATCACGAGCGCGACGGGCGGCAGCGACAAAATCGTCACGCACACGAGCAATGTCGTCCAGGGTCATGGCCTTGGGCTGTTTCGGCAGGTTGGCGCCGAACGCGATGGCGGACGGGGCGATGGTCTGCCAGCCGCGGGCATCATCGTCGGCGATATGATCATCGCCTTCCCATGGGCGGTTGGCGCTGGCTTTGCGCCCGGCGTGAGCGATCTGGATGCCCGGCACCGAACCAGCGGCCTTGATGGCCTGAACCACCGGTACAAACGCCTGTGCCAGCTCGTCGTTCCAGATCCCTGTGCAGCCTGGAGTAATGCGCCCTTCGGGAGCTACTGCAGTCGCTTCTACAATCACCAATCCGGCGCCGCCGCGTGCGATAGCGGCCAAGTGGACCTGATGCCATTCGTTGATCAAACCATCGATTGCCGAGTACTGGCACATGGGCGGGACCGCAATCCGGTTGCGCAGCGTGACATCCTTGAGTTTGAACGGTTGGAACAGCGCAGACATGGTCATACCTCTTAGCGAAGGAATATTCCGTAGTTCGATAGTATTCGAACAATAGCTCATGGGTAAACCCCTGTGTATGATTCACCCATGCGCGCATTCAAACATCCACCTGCCAGCGATTTTGTCCTCGAACGAGTGCTTTATGCCTTGAGCGACCCGGTTCGCCTGGAAATCGTCCGTCATCTTGGCCGTGTCACCGAAGCGAGTTGCGGCGAACTGGATGGCGGCAGGCCAAAGTCGAGCATGTCCCATCATTTTCGGGTGCTGCGCGATGCGGGTCTGGTGCACACTCAAAACGTCGGCACCCTGCACATGAACTCATTGCGCAGTGCTGACCTGAACAGCAGGTTTCCCGGCCTGCTGACGGCAATCCTGGCTCAGCAGGATTGATCGAGACACCGTGCATCCGGCCCCAAGAAGCAGTGAGCACGCTACGGATCTCACTTCGCGAGCTGCTTACGGATCGCCTGCAATTCCTTCTGACGGTTAGCGTCCGTATTGGGGTACGTCATGTTGAGGCCCACGAGCGTGTCGAGAATGATTTGGGAGACAAATAGCCTGGCGTTTTTCTTGTCATCCGCAGGAACGACATACCAAGGGGCATCGTTTGTGCTCGTCGCACTGATACATTTTTCATAGGCCCCCATGTAGTCCTTCCAGAATTTTCGCTCCTCAATATCAGCAAGACTGAATTTCCAGTTTTTTTCTGGCTCATCGATGCGTTCAAGGAAGCGTTTACGCTGTTCCTCTTTCGATAGATGGAGAAAGAACTTGATGATGCGGGTTCCGTTACTGAAAAGGTGCCGCTCCAAATCCGTGATCGAACGGTACCGGGCGTGCCAGATCGTGGTCTCATCGAGATTGGTTTCCGAGAGGCCTTCGCTGCTGAGGATTTCTGGATGTACACGCGTTATCAGCACCTCTTCATAGTAGGAGCGGTTGAAGATGCCGATTCGCCCGCGTTCTGGCAGGTCGCGGGTGGTGCGCCAAAGGAAGTCATGTTGCAATTCGGCGGCGCTGGGATGTTTGAAGCTGAATACCTGGCAGCCTTGCGGGTTGACACCTGACATCACGTGCTTGATGGCACCATCCTTTCCCGCCGTGTCCATCGCCTGAAAGATCAGCAGGACAGCATAACGATTGGACGCATAGAGAAGCTGTTGCAACTCACTCAGTTGCGCAACGTGTTGACCCAGAAGTTGGCGATATTGCTCCGTCGATTTATACACCGGCTTCACGTTCGTGGGCCACCTCCGGAGGCTGCCCAACTTGCCTTCCGGCACGCGAAAGTCTTTCGAATGTATTTTCATCTTGATCTTCCAGGGGGCCATCGCTCCTCATAGCGTGTAGTGCCCCCTATGTAGCCATCTTGACCATTATCAAGTTATGGCAAGACAAGACCGTTGCCGTCGATGGTCATCTATGGGTCATGGCAGCACTCTCAATGCCGAGGAATAGAGAACAGGCGTGCTTCAGTGTCTCCGACTTTCAACTCTGACACCTTCGTCCAGTCGCCAGGTATGGAAGAAAAATCATCCGGTGGTTCGCTGTTGCTGATCAACCACACGCGCGCAGAGTCGCCGGGTAACGCTTCAAGACTGTCCAGGTAAATTTTATCGGAATCCTGATCGACCAGCGTGCCGAACCCGTAGCTGTTTGGTCGCCCCGAAGTACCATTGGCTAGTTTGGGTGTGTAGAGCAGTGGCTCAGACCCCGTCTTGTTGTAGTAGACATAACTGAAATACCAGAATAAATCGCTGACAACGATGCGGTCATTGGCAGCATAGTGCTGATTGACATAGCTAACCAGCTTGTCGAACTGTTCATCATCCACCTGGTAGTCATTGCGCAAACCAATCAGTTCTACCCCCAGGATACCCATGAGCATAGCGATTGCCACGTAACGGAAATGACGCTCGATTTGATCAATGGCGATTGCCAAAATCATGGGCAAACCCAGGGCAGAGAACATTAGATAACGTTCGACCAGCAGTGGCGTTATCCACGAGATCAGAAACACAACGAGCAAAGGAAGAAAGGTGTAAGTCACCAATAAAACATGAAATTTATAGGGGCCTCGGTCACGCAGGGCCACCGCACCGGCGACCAGCGCCACCGCGAGTGGAAGTGAAAAATAGAGCGGCCATCTCAGGCTTAAACCATCCGTAAGGATCAAATACTGCCAGAGCGTAGAGGGCAGAGAATAGCGTGTAACAGGCAGTATCCAGCCAACGTCGCCACCGACCTTGAGTTGTTCAAGGTGCTGCAGCTGGTCAATCAGGCCGGGAATCCAGGGGGCATACAGCAAGGCAATGAGACCGTTGGCGATCCACCATGCAGGGCGAGTGATGAGGCGGGGCTTTGTATCGCGTATGAAAAACAGGTAGGCCCAGTGTGAAAGGACACAAAGGCCGGTGAAGTAATGAGTGTAAAAGCTTGCCGTCATTAACAACGCATAGATGACGAGATACCGATGACGGTCTGGATTTTTTACCCAATAGACAAGCGCTATGGTTGCGCCCACCAGCCAGAGCCCCATGAGGGAGTACATCCGCACTTCCTGGCTATAACGCACTGCAATGGGCAGTAAGGCCAATAAAACTCCGGCAAGGGCCGCTGCTCGACGTGTTGCGATCAACTGAACCAGCCAGACACCGAGGGCTACCGTCACAATGCCCGGCAGCACGCTCATGGCCCTGACCGAGAAAATACCGTTCCCGAATACTTCTATCCAGAAGTGCAAGAGGAGGTAATAGAGAGGTGGGTGTACATCGTGAGCGCTGTGGAACCAGATAAGCGCTGGCGAATACCGACTCATAAGTAAACTTGAACCTTCATCGCACCAGATTGCTGATGCGGTTGAACCATAGAAACGCACCAGCGCCGCCAGAATCAGGATGGGTAACAACCAAAGCTCACGAGTCCAAAACGTAGCGCGTTTGATTTTCTGTGCAGTGCCTGGTTCGAGAGCCTTGCCCATAATATGGTTTTTTTGAAATTTCATACGTTCTCCCACGCCATGCAACCCTCTGACACAAAGCAATTTTCGATTTTTGGCGACCGTACGTGGATGCCAACCATTTCAGGAACGTTCCCGATTATCCAGTGATGGGAGGAGGGTAGCGACTAACCTTGATCCCGAACTGTTTTTTGATTCAGGATATCGAGCCGGTCGACAGCCAGATCGTTCGTATAAACTCTGCGCATACTGTATCCAACCACGTCATGTTTTTGCATCAGGGTCTTGAAAGAAGACTGCCCGCCACTACTTCGCACCCGGCGACTCCTGAAAGCCCGGTACGTGTTGATTGACATGAGGCAACCATGAGCACAGGTGTTCCATCGCATCCCAGTTTTGCCAGCCAACGTGAACAGTTTCTGGCTGCTGCCAAAGCGGCAGGTGCAAGTCTCGCTGAGTACCGCCACCCATTGACCGGGCCCTCCGGCGAGCCGCTGAGTACCGATGTTGCCGTGCTCGGAGACCCACATGCGAAGCGGGTGCTGGTTGCCCTCAGCGGCACGCACGGTATTGAAGGCTTCTATGGCTCGGATTGCCAGATCAAATGGCTGCAAGCGCTAACCGGTAGAACCTTGCCCGACGATGTCGCGGTGTTGATGATCCACTTGATCAATCCTTGGGGCACGGCCTGGATGCGCCGCGTCAACGAAGACAATATCGACCTCAACCGTAACTATCTGAATTTCACTCAAGCGCTGCCGGACAATCAACGGTACGAGGCGCTGCACGAAATCTATACCTGCACCCAGTTGCAGGGACCGAAGCGGGAGAGGGCTGACGCCTTGCTCAACCAGCGAATTCGTAAAGAGGGCTGGTCAGCGGTTATGTCGATTGTCGAGGCCGGTCAGTACGCACACCACGACGGTCTTTTCTATGGCGGCAAGGCACCTGCGTGGTCGAACAAAACCCTGCGCAAAATCATACAAGAGCACCTCGCTCACGCCGAGGTGGCCATGTGCTTTGACCTGCATACCGGCGCGGGAGACTACGGTCACCCAATGCTGATGACAATTGCCCAGTCGTCCTACCCGGCGCTGCACGATGCCCAGGCGGTGTACGGCCCATGGCTGTATACCTTGCTCACTGGAGCTGAAAGCAAAAGCGATACCGGGGTAGCAGCCACAGCCACGGGTTACACCTCGCAGGCCATACTCGATGCATTGCCGCAGGTGCACTTAATGCCGTTCGTTATCGAATGTGGCACCTATCCGGGAGAGCAGGTCCACACTGTTCTACGCGACGATCAGTGGTTGCACCTGCACGGAGACCTCACTGATCAGGTCGCAAGGAAAATCAAGCTGGAGTTGCTCGAGCAGTTCTACCCCGCGGACAGTGACTGGCAAGAAGTTGTCTGGCTGCGCACCCGACACATCTGGGAGCGGGCTTTGGCGGCACTGCCACGGATTTATGGGACGCGGTCCATATGAGGCTGGTGGACAAAACTCTGGGCCCGAGCCTCCTCCAAAGCCGCGTATATTTCGACCACTTCGTCATCGTTCAGGATGCCAATCCTCTGCAAGGCGGTCGTTTCGATGTAGACCCTCGCATCCCACAGCGACCACTCACGAGACGAACGAGTAATACTGATTTCAATGTGGCTATAAATCCGAGCCTTCGCCTCGTCAATCGCTTCCTGGCTTATTTCGATCATCGCGGGAATTCCTTTCTAATCTTAAGGCGCCACCTGACCACTCAACTACCGGTAGAACTCAAGGTTGTTTAGCGACACCCCCAAAATCCACACGGTTGCATCCCGAATGTCGAAGTCACCTACAAATCAAATAATGGGATCCAATCACATCAGGAAGATGTGAAGCTTAACGTTAATCACGCCTCTCATTTTGCAACGCCTGAGCTAATATATTTATGATGTGTTCTACGGCCTGCGTATCTAAAACGTTCATCGTCCGTAAAAAAATAATAAGTGCCTCCTCACCTGAAGACAGTTGAGCAACCGCATTCGGAGTTCGTCTGCCCGTCACGACAAACAACACATCTATAGCCGTAGCAGACAGCCTGATAAGATAGTCAGCCTGCGGATACCTGACCCCTTTCTCATAATGACCTTGCGCATTGGGCTGTACGCCACCTATGAAAGAAAGGGTGCTCTGGGACAGGCCGCAGGCTTTACGCTCGTTTTTTAGTCTAGTGCCAATGTTCATATTATTTCATTCTGTTGAATGCAATAATGATGTCATAACAACACTATCACACAAGATCCTATAAGGTGTATTGTGCGCAAAATGCAATTCATTTGGGTGCATGTATTGGCGATAAGTGTTTGAATTTACAGTCGCGAGCACTTACATTAAGTCATACCATTTGAGGTGGGCAGCAGTATTATATCCACCATTGTATGACTCATTGAAAACTATGCTATTGCCTTTTGGTCGTGGATATTTGTGTGTTCTTTGACACCCTCGACAGTGAGGGTGACTTTGGGAAACGCGTCTCCAGCGCCACGGTGGTTAGTGCTTTCTTCGCAAGATGACCAAACATCTGTATTGCCGCTGGCTGAAGACGATTCATGGATGAAGTGTGAGTGTTGCTGAGGCCGATCCAGCCTCAGCAGCTATCCTAATCAAAAATCCAGGGTAACGCCGGTATAAAGTGCACGGCCATCACCCGGCGAGTGCAGGGATGCCACGGCACCCTCTGGGTCATACCAAACGTACTCATAGTAGCGGTTGGTCAGGTTTTTCAACTGCATATCGACGCTTACCGACTTGGTGACTTTGTAAGTAGCGCCGAGGTTCATCAGCACGTAACCGCCATAGGTACCTTTGGTGTTTTCTCGCTCCAGATAGTAGTTGGTCTGGCCGTTCATCCAAGCCGTTAATTGCAAGGCGGGGGTCGCCTCATAGCTGACGCCCGCGTTGTACAGATGATTGGGGATGTGGTCGATTTCCTGGCCCTTGCTGTTGGGCAAGGTCGCGCTGGGCTGGAGTATTTTCGAATACTGCCAAGAGTAGGCCATCCAGATGTCAGTGCGTTCGTTGGGGTGCAGGTTCATCTGCATGTCGTAACCCCAGCGCCGGGTTTCCCCGACGTTGTCCGATTCGCCGCTGGGATCGTTGAGCCGGCGGCTGACTTCACCAGAGGCTTCCTGCTGCCAATAGGCAACTCTGCCGTCGACCCAGTCGGCAGGGGTGAATTTGACTCCGGTTTCCCAGCCTTCATTGATCGAGGGCGCCAGATCGGTGTCCCTCGGCGGAATCTTGTAGGCCGCCGCACCCGTGCCGACCTGGAAAGTGCGTCCCCAGTTGGCATAGAGACTGGCCACGTCCCACGGTGAATAGACCACGCTGAGCTTGGGCTGCTTGATCAGGCCGTAGTTGTTGATGTCGTAGTCCATGCCGGTCATTTCGTTGGTGAAGTCACCCTGAATCTTATCGACCCGATACGCGGGGACGATCTTCAACGACTCGAATGGTTTGATCTCGGCCTGGACGTAAGCACCGTAGGTCCCGAAGTCGAACTGCTGGTCGCGAGTTTGCGACTGGCGAACACGCTGAGTGGTCTTGTAGCGCTCGCTTTTGTTTTGCTGCTGCTGGGCATCCGCGCCGCCTTCCAGGGCGAAGTCGTACAACCAACTGACTTCCGGGCGCCAGGTCAGGGAGGTGAGGGCGCCGTACTGGGTTTCGTAGGTGTCGCGTTCCTGCTGGGAGCTGGTGCTCCAATACTGGGTCCAGCGTCGGTCGTCGAAGGTGTTGACGTAGGTTTTCGCCGACCAGGCGAGGGTATCAGCCAGGTCAGTATCAAAATGTACGCTGACCTGATTCATCCGCCGCGTGCCCTTGTCCGTGGCGTTGTAGCTGTTGGTCATGGTTGGATGATGGTGAGCATCATCTTCACTCAGGTAGCCAGGCTCCTGAGCCTCGGTTTCATAGTGACGGGCGATCAGACCGATGCGGTAGCTGTCGTCGTCCGGTGTATAGAACCATTTGCCGGACATCGAAAATTTGTCGGCCTCGGCATGATCTCGGTAGCCGTCGGATTTCTGGTAGGCGAAGAAGTAGTTCTGGGTCCAGTTACTGCTTTCGATGCCCTTGGCGAGTTGGGTTTCCTGAGTGTTAAAGCTACCGTAACGGATGCGGGCCGTGGTGTAGTCGCCGCCGGTACGGGTCAGCATGTTGACGTTGCCGGCGATATTGTTCAGGCCGTAACGCGCGTCACTGGTGCCCCGCACCACCTCAATGCTGTCCAGTTCGAGAGGGAAAATCATGTCCATGAACGGCATGTTGCCGTCGTTACTGTTGCTCGGAATGCCGTCGATCAGCAGTTTGACAGCGTTGACCTCACCTTCGCCGTTGAAGCCACGAAAGGAGATCTTGCCGGATGTTGTGCCTTGGTTAAACTCGGTGAGCATTACTCCCGGCGCACGGCTGAACAGTTCCCAGCTGTAGTTGACCGGCATTTTTCCGAGGATGTCACTCCCCAGGATATCCACGGAACTGAGCACGCTGCTGGTGCTCAAGGGACCACCGGCATTGCCCTGCACATTCACAGTGCCGAGGGTTAGGGTCGAGTCTTCGGTTTTGGTGGCTTCGGCCAGTGCCGCAGACAAAGGGCTCAATGCGAACAGGCCGCACGTCAACAAGGACCACATGGAACGGGACACAGACAAAGGCTTTGCGCGAAGCAAAGTAGATGGAGCAGGCATAACGCACACTTCCTGATGACCAAGAAACTTCAAGGGTGTTTTAGCGGCTATGGCAGGGCAGCTAAAAATAGGTAATGAAGGCCCTGCCGGACCTATGTCAGGTGGCAGGGATTGGCGGTCAGGCGAGGGGAGAGGCGCGCGGGCTCAAGCTGGGCCAGCGAACTCTGGGGTGAAGTGCTGGCAGTTCAGGGTTGTCGAGCAGGGTGTCGGGGGCGTATCGGGGCAGGAAATGGCGGTAGTAGTTAGATGGCAACGCTGCCAGTCCGGCATGGCCACAACAGCAGTCTCCGTGATGCATAACGGTTTTGGCCGGAGTCGGTTGCAGCGTATCGAGCAGCTTGCCAAAGCCTGGGGGCAAGGCATTAGAGCTGCTGCCTGAACAGAACCCACCCCAGAGCAATAGTTGCAGGTCTGGCGTTTGCATCGCGCGACTCAGCGGCATGGCCAGCATGTTGAGTAACACTGCCAGGCAAGCAATCCAGGGGCTGATGCGTTTCAACGAGGCCATGAATGAGGTCGACGCAAAGGGGCGGCCATTTAGCCAGAACTCAGGCGTGATGTAAAAGTTCTGTGACGCGCTAATTTGCCGCAGGAAACCGGCGTTTATCGACCGTCGTTAATCACTAGTGAGAAGTCGAATGTGCATGTATCCAGAACTAGTGATCGCGCCACAAGCCATCCAGCAAATGACGAAAGCTCACTGTCAAACTGCTCGGTTTTGCGAACTGGGGTGGGGCGAGAGCGGGCCTCTCGCCATATTCGTTCATCTTGTGATTCCTCTGCACTTCGCCTAATGCACAAAAACAGTCCTCTTTCTTACCTATGTATTGGTAAGGATTGACGGTCCGTTGAGAGCCATTGAGGCATATCTCAGTAATCGCGTACTCGTCTTTGATGGAATATCTGTGCGTAAGGGTAGGGGCGATTGGCTATTTATGCCGCGTGCCCTCTAAGCCACCCTGAAAAACGCCACCTTCTGGGTAAGGCGATCAGCTAGCTGCGCCAGCTCCTGGCTGGCCGTTGCCACTTCCCGTGATCCAGTTGCTGACTGCACGGTTGAGCTGTGGATGCGGGTGATATTCTGTGCTACGTCCTCGGCCACAGCGCTTTGCTGGAGAGAGGCGCTGGCGATTTGGGTATTCATATGGTTTATGGCGCCCACTTCCTGGCTAATTTTGGACAGCGCACTCTGGGCGTTGCGGGTTTGAGCCACTGTCCGATTTACCAGTTCGCAGCTGTTGCGCATGGTTTGCGCTGCAGTTTCGGTACCGCTCTGCAAAGTGCTTATCATTGCGCGAATTTCCTCCGTCGACTGCTGCGTGCGGTTAGCTAGTGAGCGCACCTCGTCGGCCACAACCGCAAACCCTCGACCGTGCTCACCGGCCCGGGCCGCTTCGATGGCTGCGTTCAAAGCCAACAGGTTAGTTTGCGAGGCGATTGAATTGATCACGTCGATAACCGTTTCAATCTGTTCGCTATGCTTGGACACCTGCTCCACAGTGTTGGTGGTTTCAACCAGTGTGGTAGCCAGTTGCTCGATAGCTAGCGTGGTGTCTGCAACCAGACGGTTACCGCTTTCAACTTCAGCATCTGCGAGACGCGTCGCATCCGCTGCTTGGGACGCGTAGCCCGAGACCTCATTGACTGTGGCCGCCATTTGCGTAATTGCGGTCGCTACCTGTCTGGCCTCATGAGTCTGCAGGCTGATTTGGTCATTATTGGTGGACGATGTTGCCAACAGCTGCATGGATGAATGGTTGACCTCTTGGGCAGCAATGCGTACTTCACTGATGGTGTCGGCCAAGCGGCTGAGGGCGGTTTTCAACACGCCCATCACGCTGTTCGGATAGTCGGTAACGATCGTCTGTTGCAAATCGCCTGCTGCCAACCGTTGGATAGCCTGTGCAACCTCAGTCGGCTCCGCGCCCAGCGTTGATCTGATGAAGCGGATAATAAAGGCCGCCAGAATGATGCTCAGCAGCAACGCTATACCGGTGGCCAAGAGCATCAGACCGCGAAACTGACTAGCGGTAGCTTGTACCGCACTGAGCTGGGTCTTGATCGACACCTCTTCATAGTCAATCAGTGCGTTGACCCGTTTCAACCATTCGCTGTAGTCCCCGGAGGTTTGCCGCAGCAACAAAGCTCGTGCTCCAGAAATATCACCGGCGCGACGTAGGACAATCACCGATTTAGTAGACGCCAGAGTTTGCTTTTCAATGTCTTTAATGGCCAGCAGCAGTTGTTGCTCCTGCGATGTCACTCGCGGGCTTGCGAATAGCTGATCCAACGGCACGGCAGAATCGGTGTAGGCCTTTTCCAGTTTGATGACTTCAGTCAGGTGGATTTCCAAGTCTTGATCAGTATCCACCAACACCGCGTCCCGAATAGCTATGGCGCGGTTGTGCACACTTCCGCGGAAGTTTATAGCGTAGCGTTGAACCTTCGCCGCATTCTCGCTGACGTCTTCCAGGGTGGAGTCGATAAAACCCACCCGTTGAATACCAACGGCGGTGATCAATATAAGCAGCGACACGATGGCGGCGAAGCCAAGGCCTATGCGCGTGGCTAGGGAGACTGAATTTTTCATGGGTAGAGCTCGGAGATAGACCCGGTAAGGGCTGGATTGAGCGATATAAATCAGCCATAGCCCTGAGGGCAGGGCACGTTCGGTGGCTGCGGCCGCGTAATTAATATTGACGGGCAAGGCAATAGGTTAACGCTATGGAACCATTTTGATCGGCCTTGCGGATGCCCGAACCAGTGCTTGAATGCCTGAACTTCATGACACGCATCGACGGGGAGAAACCCGCTACTAGTCGTGTTCAAAATACTCAATGCACCGCTTCGGTCATTTTTCATTCCGGCGGTAAGTCCAATCGAAAACCCAGATGAGCCTTCCTCTGGGGCGGGCATGACGGCTCATACCACGGTAAAAGAATGGCGGCCATTGTAAGTCTGTGTATTTCGGCATATCTTATGCAAAAGCTATACAAAGTTTATGCTCATGTACAATTTAGAGCAATAGCCACTGACGCTTTACTTTGATGGTGAATGCACGCTCTTCGCTCGAGAAATCAAGATCCTGAGCCGACGCGCCATAGAGGCACGACTGCAGTTTTTTGACATCAGTAGCTGCTATCGCTGATCGACCGCTTGGGCCCTGCCTACAGCGGAAATTTCTTTGCTTATGACGGAGAGTGCCTACCGCGGTAGGCAAGGAGTGAAACTTGAATCTGAAAAAGTTGACTGCGCTGGCCACGAATGGCGAGATACGGGAGCTGGAACTGCTGTCTCTGGAGCGCGGTATCTATATAGCGCGCATTAGGCTAGATCACGGCCAGCTTACGCTGCTGAACGATTTGGCGAAGCCTATGCACCTTCGTTCCGTCACCCACTTGCGCGATCTGTTGCAACTGGTTCCGCCATTTCCTTGTGTGCTTGTGCAGCAGTGCGTCCATGATGAAATGTGCGGCGGGCGAGAAGGCCCCATTGAGTCGTTGCGAATTCCTTTTTCGCTAGCTGCGCCTTGGTGAGACCGCCTGTTTGAAATCTGGGGCTGTTGCTGGGCGATAAGCTGTCTTTCGATCTGAGACTGTGCGATGCATTGGATGCCGATCACGATGCCATACTGATGGCGGAGTGTGGGCGAGCTCGAAGGTCAGCGCCTGGATTTTCAGAGCGTCAACCTCAACTCTGGTATGCAACCTCTGCGTGTCTGCCTGGAACAGAAGAAGCTCGGCGACGAGCTTTTTCTGCAGCGCTCGGTCATAACTCGCGTTTCCGGAGGCGGTTTTTGCCCCGGTTTCAGTGCGCCGTTGGCAATGCGCTTTGCAAGGGTCTTAGCGAGTATCGACGAAAGATTTCATGACTGATGCAGGTTTTTTGGCCTGCGATCAATAGGGTTATAAGCCTCGATAGTGAAAGTGTTCATATCACCCCCGGCGATGCCCCTAATCGCTAGTTAGACCTCACGGAGTTTGAGGCTGCGGGTTGTGTTTATTTATTATTGCAATAGCTCACTCGGAAACGGGTATCGCTGTTTCATATAGCTCGATGCTCTATTTTGATACACTACGGGATACTATCCAGAAAGAGGTTCTCAATGTCCAAGCTTGCAGAATTCCGCCAGCTCGAAAAACACCTTGTTGAGCAGCTCCAAGCGCTCGAAGCCTTGAAAGGGGATGCTGGCCTCAAGAAAGAAATTGAATTCGAAACGAAGCTGCGTGAGCTGCTTGCTCAGTACGGTTACAACTTGCAGAACGTAATCAACCTACTCGATCCACAGGCTGATCGACGCGCACCAGCTAACCAGTCCAAGACCAGCACTCGCAAGCCGCGCCAACTGAAGGTTTACAAAAACCCTCACACCGGTGAAGTCGTCGAAACCAAAGGTGGCAATCATAAAACCTTGAAAGAATGGAAGGCGCAGTACGGCTCCGACACCGTGGAATCTTGGCTGACCAAGTGAAATTGGTTTGAGTACAAAAGGGCCTGGAAGGGTCCTTTGTTTTGGGCCATCACTTCAATCTGCATAATTGGTGATGGCTTACATCCCATAGACACACGGGTGGCCGCATCTAGCTGTGAGGATCGGCTAGGTAGGCGATAGCAATGCTATCACTACAAAAATCCACTCTTTAAGCTCACCTCAATAACGCAGTTAAAAATGATCATCATCTTTAACTGATGGAGCGCATACCTTGCCTGCGTAAAGCGGTACAAGCCTGACAAGTCAAAGCTATGAGCCTTCCTTATAATTTTTCTACAGGTACAGCAGGATTCAGTCATTTTTAGTGATTAGATTATTTTTGTTTTTTTAAGGCAAAAAGATGCTTTGTGTGAAATTACGTACGGAAGCGATGGTTCTGAGCAGAATCAGACACAATGATCACAATTGCTCAAAACGCAACGACCACGGTCTGAAGGGCAATAGCTCACAAGGCTATGATTCATAATAGTTTTTTTTATTTATCGAGTTTGTTATCAGCCTGTCAAAATTAGCTGAGGGTCACAGCGAGCGCGACCTGAAATATATAACTAAACTAAACAGCAATTTAGCGTAGTTAGACGTTTCGGTTCTGAAAGCAAGCGTACACCGCCCCGCAAGAGAAACCCATGGGTTCGCATAATGTATATTATGTTAAATAGCGAATCATGCTCAACCTAACACTTTGGCTCCGACTGTCCCTATTGTCAGAACGCCGAAGCAAATCTTTGTCTAAATTCGGAAGGAAATCCAAGATAGCGTGCTTTTAAGCGCTATTCACCGGTTGCTTCAATCTTGCTAGACTCACGCTGCAGTTCTGCCGACGTATCGGTTCATTATTTCGCAGACGCCTCTCTATTCAGTATTTGCTTCCTAAACAGCCAAAGTCAGGGCCGCGATGGGCGTTTATTCCGCATGGAAGACTCATGACTTGATTGTTAGTCGTTACAGTCGCACCCCCGATTTTCTCTTTGTCCGGAATATTGACACAACAAATTTTGAGCAATACTGTGGGTTCACTTGCTCTGGGATTCGCGGGCGTTAAGCCTCCCCCTGAAGACACAAGACATTCTCACTTTAGTGGTGGCCTTTTTTACATCCGTGCCTCAGAGAGCGGCCTATCAACGATCCACGACAGTTGGCGATGTTATGGGCGCGATATGACTCAGGCTGTGGAGTGACTAGGCCTTAGAGACGGTAAGATCTGGATAAGTGACATGTAATATCCGATAACGCGCAGACCCGGTTGTTGCAGATTTCTAGGGCGATGCTTAACATCACATCAAATCGTCTCTATCGCTAATCTGGTAATCACATGCCTGCGTCTCCGATCCGTTTGTTTGACACCTACAATCGTTTTAGAGATCTGAATTTTAGTCGTGTGTCTGATGAGTTACCTGTTGTAACTCAGTACCTTTATTCCTTTCCGTCAGAGCTTAAGGCTCAAGATGGTTACCTCGCGGTTCGCGGATTCCTAAAGTCCTATTCAAACAACGAAGCCACGTTCAATTCATACCGTACACATGTTGAGCGTCTTCTGCTTTGGTCCCTCCTGATAGCCAAAAAGCCGCTTCTAGAGCTCAGACGCCACGATTGTGAGAATTTCCTGGAGTTTTGCCTACAGCCTCGTCCTGAGTGGGTCGGTCCTGTCGTCAAATCGAGATTTACCCGGGTTGGAGGTCGCAAGGCTGCTGAAACTGACACCTACATCATCAATGAAAAATGGCGCCCTTTTAACATCAAGATCGATAAACAGATCCGCAAGGTTGCTGCGGAGAACAGTAAAAATTTAGATGACATAGCGTACAAAATGTCTGCTGGCTCGATGGGCCAGGTGTTTGCCGTTTGTGGCAGTTTTTTCCAGTACACCATTGACGAAGGCCTCACCACTGAAGCCAATCCAATTCGAGCCGTCAAACAAAAATCCAACTTTAAACAGCGCAACACGGTTATGAACTCTGGAAAAGCGCTCACTCCACTCCAGTGGAATTATGTAATTGAAACCGCAGAAGTCATGGCTCAGGAGGAACCTCGACATGAGCGGACGCTATTTATTGTGGCCACCCTCTTCTCTCTTTACCTCCGAGTCTCTGATCTAGTCGGTCGGGACAACTGGAAGCCTACAATGGGATCATTCGAGTTTGACGGTGAAAATTGGTGGTTCAACGTTGTCGGTAAGGGCAACAAGGCCGCGAAAATTAGCGTGCGAGACGAGTACATTGAGGACTACTTGAAGCGATATCGAGCCACCCTCTCCCTTCCGCCACTACCGTCTCACAAGGAGAGTACCCCACTAGTGAGGACAGTCAGAGGCCGGGCTGGGCTGTCAGATCGTTACATTCGGGCCCTAATTCAGCTGGTGTTCGATAAATCACTTCAGCGCATGAAGGATGAAGGTCAAACTGACTTAGAAATGGATAAGCTTCGGTCGACATCCCTACATTGGCTTCGTCATACGGCGGCTACCTTCGACGCACCATTTCGCGACATAAAGGATCTCCAGGCTGATCGTCGCCATGAGAGCATGTCGACAACGCAAAATACTTATTACAACTTGCTTGATCAAAAACGTGCCAAATCAGTTAAGGGGCTCGGAATCAAAGATAGAGGTTAGGTCTTAGGAGTAATGCCGAAGAGTTCCTGCCCCTCCAGCTCAACCTGCTGTACTAGACACCTTTCATTTACGGGTACCTCCGGGTCATAAGTAGCTCCAGCAACGATGGACAAGCCTTCCAAGTTAACACTCTGAAGACATGAAGCAGCATGAGTATGAATCGCCAGAAGAAATGGCCTAATGACCTAATCCTGAGAATCAGCTGAAGCAGCCTTGAGCAAATGGCTGCTTTTCATCGCTATCAACTTGTTGATGGTTAAATGAACATGGCTCCCATCGTGAGCGTTTGACTAAAACCGTCAAAGGTATTGTCTCGGTGCAGTACTTTCACCTGCCAAAAATAAAACGAGCGCACCTCAGCCTTCGTCGGTACAGGCCCTTCCCGGTAAGCCGTGCCTCGCGAAGTGAGTGCGGTACCACAGTTACCACTGAACTGCATGGGCCGCGCAGGTCCCCAACCCGCATTCCAATAACAAAGGTCTGCCACGATCTGCCCGCCTACCTTAATCTCCAGTTGCCCGTCACGAGGGGCTATTTCAGCTTCGTCAGAGCCAGGTAGCGTTGGAAGAAAGAGCCGTCCAGGATATAGGTCGTGCTGGAGATAACCTAAACGGTCTAAATCAAGCGGCAGTGCAAGCGGCCACGCCTTGCACTGCTCGTCCATCAGCCCGCCGAGCTGGGGCGGTGCGAAGACGGTTGTCGTGGTCCAAGGATGGCCAAGAGCGTCAGCAGAGGATCCTGTGTTGATGTCCCGACGCCGCAGTACATCCTGCAACACCTGAATGCCTAGTTGGCCGATGTCAGACGCACGAGGGGATCAACCCCCGGAGATCTCCTGAAGCAGTCGACTGACTGTTCAATAAGTCGCTGGAACGTAGCCGCATCACATGCCTGCTGCATCGATCGCCACACATTCGATTCGAGCTCAGCCCATCACCTCTCCTAGTGCCTGCAGCGCACGGCCTTCTCTCGCGAAAAGGTTGTCTAACGCCAGTATTTTTCAAAAAATTGGATCGTTGTTTGAAAACAAAATGAAAAGCAGCCGCTTTCAGCGAAAGGCGACTTCTGCCCTACCATAGGTTTAGCCGTCTAGCAGGAGTTCGACATCAAACGAATAAAAGGTAAAGGAAAAAGCCGACCTATTGTTAATCACCAAGCCGATGGCCGACACGAAGTTCAGGCAAAAGGTAGACTGCTCGTTTATCCATCGTCCGGAGTCGCTTCCCCTTGGAACTCAAGCAACTGCGCTATTTCGTGAAGATCGTCGAGCACGGCAGCCTTGGCCGTGCAGCATTGGAGCTGGACGTCGGCGTCTCAGCATTAAGCCAACAGATCGGCAAGCTTGAGAGTGAACTGTCGACTCGCCTGCTAAACCGTACCAGCACTGGCGTGACTCCGACCAGCGCGGGGTTCGCCTTCCTGCACCACGCCCAACTGACCTTGCGCCAGGCGGAGAACGCGATCCTGGCGGCACATCGTGGGCGCATGAGTGGATACGTTAGTGTCGGGCTGCCACCCACCACTGCCACGGTTCTAGCGCTGCCGTTGATCAATGCAATGCGCGAGCGTTACCCGGACATCCAGCTGCACTTGGTGGAGATGCTGTCCGGGCACCTCGCGGCGCAGCTCAATGCGCGGCAGATCGATCTGGCAATCCTGTTTCAACTCGAAGGAGGCAAGCGCTGGAGCGTGACGCCGTTGCTGGACGAAAAACTATTCGTGATTGCCTCCCGAGAACTGCCTGGCGCACCGCGCGGCGACAGCGTGCAACTGGCAGATCTTGGTCGACTGCCTTTGGTGATGCCCAGCTCCCAACATGGGCTGCGTGCGACTCTGATGACCGCATTTGAGCGCTCGGGCATGGCGCCTAACATTATCATGGAGGTAGACGGGCTGGTCGTACTGATGAACGCGGTACGGGCCGGGCACGCCGCTACGATTCAACCAGGTGCGGCCGCAGCATTAGAAGGGCCGTCGGGACTATCGCTGGTACAGATCGCTGATGCGCACGTTGGGCGTAGGAATTTGCTGGCGACTCTTGCTGACGACGAACTGTCCCCCGCTGCTTTGGCGACGCGGGTCGTGATAACCGATGTCGTACGGCAATTGGTCAATGATCAGCAGTGGCCCGGAGCGCGTTTGATTGAGGGAATTTGAGACTTAGAACACTATCGGCGAATGAATGCCTTACAGGCAATGCCGCCCAATCACTCGTTGTTCGCCTCGCACACCGTTGCGATCAAAGGGGCCGCTGACCGTAGAGAATTCACTTCGCCCCCCCTTTAGCAAAACTAAAGCCCCCATGTACAAATCCGCCTTTCGCCCCCTTGGACGTCGCACTACTGTTCGCTCACTCGCCAGCAGCAACTCGTTCCCGTCTGCTTGCGAACTGAGGAGAAACGATGGTCGATGTTTTGGTTATAGGCGGCGGCAACGCGGCCTTGTGCGCGGCGCTGATGGCGCGGGAAGCCGGTGCCAGCGTGATGCTGCTGGAAAGCTCGCCAAAGGTCTGGCGCGGTGGTAATTCACAACACACGCGCAACCTGCGCTGCATGCATGATGCGCCGCAGGATGTGCTGGTCGACGCGTATCCGGAAGAAGAATATTGGCAGGACTTGCTAAAAGTTACCGGCGGCATCACCAATGAAAAATTGGCACGCATTGCAATTCGCGCCTCTTCCTCGTGTCGCGACTGGATGCGATCCCACGGCGTGCACTTCCAGCCACCGCTGTCCGGCGCATTGCATGTAGCGCGCACCAATGCGTTCTTCATGGGTGGAGGCAAGGCACTGGTCAATGCGTACTTTCGCAGCGCTGAACGCCTAGGTGTCAAGATTCGCTACAACGCTCAAGTAACCGATATCGAGCTGAACGATGGAAAATTCGTCGCCGCACACATCAGCGAGCGTGATGTCGATGGACAGCATCTGCCTGCCGAACGTGTCGAAGCCCGCTCCTGCGTGCTGGCAGCAGGTGGCTTCGAATCCAACCGCGAATGGCTGCGTGAGGCTTGGGGCCAAAACGAGCGCGGCGAATGGCCGTCGGATAACTTTCTGATCCGTGGCACGCGTTTCAATACCGGAGTGTTGCTGCGCCGCATGCTGGATCTTGGCGCTGACGTCATAGGCGATCCGACACAGGCGCACATGGTCGCCATCGACGCCCGGGCGCCGCTTTACGACGGTGGGATCTGCACCCGCATCGACTGCGTATCGCTGGGCGTGGTGGTCAACCGCGACGGCGAGCGCTTCTACGACGAAGGCGAAGATTTCTGGCCCAAGCGCTATGCAATCTGGGGCCGACTAGTGGCTGGGCAACCCAACCAGCAGGCGTATTCGATCATCGACCAGCAAGCGATCGGACGCTTCATGCCGCCGGTTTTCCCCGGTACCAAGGCCAACTCACTGCCAGAACTTGCGCGTCTATTGGATTTGCCAGAGGCCCAGTTCGTGCAAACCATCGAAAGCTACAACCGTGCCTGTCAGGTCGGGACTTTCGACCACACCGCCCTGGACGACTGCCACACCGAAGGCCTGACACCGGCCAAGACACACTGGGCACGGCCTTTGGTCAACCCCCCGTTTTATGGCTATCCGCTTAAACCTGGCGTGACCTTCACCTACCTGGGCTTGGCTACCGACGAAACTGCTGCTGTGCACTTCAAAGGTAAAGCCAGTCCGAATCTGTTTGTCGCCGGAGAAATGATGGCGGGTAACGTGCTGGGCAAGGGGTACACCGCCGGTATCGGCATGGCCATTGGCACAGCTTTCGGGCGTATCGCCGGTGTGCAGGCGGCGGCCTCGGTGGGCTTCTGCCCTTCTACTGTGAAATCGGAATCTCGACATGCAACTGTTTGATCCTCAAGCGTCCAGCCAACTGATCCCAGTTCTTAACCTGGAGGAAAGTGAAGTTGAGCGGCAGATGACCATCTGCAATGCCTGCCGCTATTGCGAAGGCTTCTGCGCGGTGTTTCCGGCCCTGACCCGGCGTCTGGAGTTCACTCAGGCGGACATCCATTACCTGGCAAACCTTTGCCACAACTGCGGTGCTTGCCTTTCGGCGTGCCAGTACGCAGCGCCCCATGAGTTTGCAGTCAATGTGCCTAAAGCGATGGCCAAGGTGCGTCTGAATACTTACGCCGAGTACGCTTGGCCGCAGCCGTTGGGCAAACTTTACCAACGCAATGGCCTAACCCTGGCTCTGGCTTCAGGTGGCGGCTTGGCGTTGTTTCTGTGCTTGACCCTGATGGTTATGGGTAACCTGTTCACGGCCATACCGGGTGGCAATTTCTACGGTATTTTCCCGCACAACACACTGGCCCTGATGTTTGGCGCAGTGTTCGGCTTTGCGGCACTGTCCCTGACAATCGGAGTACGACGCTTCTGGCGTAACGTCTCACCTGCCGACGCTGCACTACCACTGAAAACCTCTGCCGCCCTGGAAGCCACAGCCAACGTCGCACAGCTCAAGTATCTGGACGGTGGCCACGGAGAAGGCTGCAACAACGACGATGACAAATTCACTCTATGGCGCCGTCGCTTCCACCACTTCACCTTCTATGGCTTCATGCTGTGCTTCGCCGCCACGGCTGTGGCCACGCTCTATCACTTCCTGCTCGACTGGTCTGCCCCATACCCAATCTTTAGTCTGCCGGTGATGCTCGGAATCCTCGGCGGTGCCGGCCTGTTGGTGGGCCCGGCCGGATTGCTATGGATGAATCTGCGTCGCAACCCGGAACAGGGCGACGAGACCCAGAAACCCATGGATCGCGGATTCATCGCACTGCTGTTGCTGGTCAGTTCCAGCGGTCTGGCGTTGCTCGCTTTGCGCGAGACCAGCGCCCTGGGCCTGCTGCTGGCAATCCATCTGGGACTGGTTATGGCGTTCTTTCTGACCATGCCCTACAGCAAATTCGCGCACGGCATCTTCCGTAGCGCCGCACTGCTCAAGTACTCCATCGAAAAACGCCAACCCAACCCAATCAACGCCGGCAGTGACTGACCGTCACGACCTTTATTCCAATAACAACATCGAGTATCACCGTAGCCATGACCAAAATAAAAACGGAAAACACCCGATCCCGGACGTCAAAACTCGGCGCCATCATAAGGGTCACCAGCGGCAATTTTCTCGAACAGTTCGACTTCTTTCTGTTCGGGTTCTACGCAACCTACATATCCCAGACGTTCTTCCCTACAGGCAGTGAATTCGCCTCGCTCATGATGACCTTCGCCGTATTTGGTTCGGGTTTTCTGATGCGTCCATTGGGCGCCATCGTACTCGGCGCCTACATCGACAAGGTGGGGCGTCGCAAGGGTTTGATAGTGACTCTGTCGATAATGGCATGCGGCACGGTACTGATCGCGTTGGTGCCGGGGTACGCCAGCATCGGAATCGCAGCACCGATTCTGGTACTGTTGGGTCGATTGCTTCAGGGCTTCTCGGCAGGTGCAGAGCTGGGCGGCGTGTCGATTTATCTGGCCGAGATCGCAACACCGGGCCGTACTGGTTTCTACACCAGTTGGCAGTCGGCCAGCCAACAGATCGCGATCATCCTTGCGGCGGCGTTGGGCTATGGGATCAACGCCTATCTGGATGCAACCGAGATCGCTGCGTGGGGCTGGCGCATTCCGTTCTTCATTGGCTGCGTGATTATCCCGTTCATTTTCATAATTCGCCGTTCGTTGCAGGAAACCGAAGCGTTCAAGGCTCGCGCGCATCACCCAAGTACTGCTGAAGTGTTCCGCTCCATGCGGGACAACTGGCGCACTGTGCTGGCGGGTGGTCT
>NZ_LT607418.1:35499-138774 GCF_900095225.1 Pseudomonas sp. UMAB-08 | reverse complement strand
TTCTACCTGATCACCGTATACACCCCAACGTTCGGAAGAACGGTGCTGCACTTGAGCACCACTGATAGCCTGGTGGTGACGTTGTTTGTGGGCCTCACCAATTTCATTTGGTTGCCCATCGGCGGTGCGATTTCAGATCGAATCGGCCGTCGTCCACTGCTATTGGCGATCTCGCTGCTGTGTATTTTCACAGCGTATCCGGCCATGCATTGGCTTGCTGAGGCCCCCAGTTTTGAGCGATTGTTGGTGGTTTTGCTGTACTTTTCGTTCTTCTTCGGCATGTACAACGGTGCAATGGTCGCGGCGTTGACCGAAGTCATGCCACAGAATGTACGGGTGGTGGGTTTCTCTTTGGCCTTCAGCCTGGCGACCGCAATTTTTGGTGGGTTTACCCCGGCGATATCGACCTTTCTGGTGCAGTCAACCGGGGACAAGGCGTCTCCGGCATATTGGTTGATGTTCGCAGCGTTGTGCGGGTTCTCGGCAACGATGGTCTTGTATCGACAACGTAATAGGTCAGTGGCTGATTTGGTTCAAGCCGCTGACTAGCAAAACGCATTGAACGAACAAAACTTCCCTGCCTAAAGACGTTTTGAATACCAAGTGACACGTCCTGGCCTTCGTTCTTCGCCGATTGTGCTGGCGCTGATGCGATTTTGACCTAGGCTGCCGGAATTCATTGACCCATCCGAATACTCAGCAAACGATGTCTTTGCGGGATTTCGGAGGCCGCATATAGGTCAGTAAAAATCAGCAGCCTGGGTCAAAATCGCATCAGCGCCAATAGTGGTGGTGGACTAGGTCAGGTGTTGCACTCAGTTTTTGCGACCGCCCCCCAAGGTTGACGCCTATACCCGTCCACCCGTTCGCTTATCCGTTATTTTCCTTCTACATTAAAGAGGTGCACACGGAGCCAGCAGCGAATGAAATCTTTGAAGTATTATGAAAAAAATCGACACGCCACATGGTTAGAGTTGTTTTTTGACCTGATTTTTGTTGTTGCAATTGGCAAGGTTACGCATACTCTCGGACATCTTCATCACGGCCATTTTGAACAGGAGCAATTATGGACATTTTTACTGCTTTTTGTTCCATTATG
This sequence comes from Pseudomonas sp. UMAB-08, assembly GCF_900095225.1. GTDB lineage: Bacteria > Pseudomonadota > Gammaproteobacteria > Pseudomonadales > Pseudomonadaceae > Aquipseudomonas. The sequence continues at coordinate 137,675 of NZ_LT607418.1, read as the reverse complement.
GTGGATCTGGTCCAGCCACACGATTTACTCAAATAGGTTTGATACAGACAGTAACCTTCACCGCTTGGCAACATTATTTTTAATGTTGCTGCTCATTGTGCTGTCTGCACGGATTGGGGAAGAATTGGAAGTAAACTATGCGCTTGTTATTGCCTGCTATTTTGGTATACGTGCCATCATCAGTATTATGTACATTTCGTCCATAAATAAATTCGATCACCGTAGCGAATTCTCCTCCAGGCTTGGCTTCGCCCTGTTAGTTAGCGCAGTTGTTAGTCTTTCATCCATTCTTTTTGACCCACCTATGCGTTACCTTGTCGCTTACATTGGGATTTTTCTTGACATTCTGCTCCCTTTATTTTCTTGGGGTAAGCTAAAGCCATTGCCCGCACATACAGAACACTTGGTTGAACGACTAGGTTTACTCACCCTCATCTTATTGGGCGAGTCGGTAATTAGCCTTTCTGGAGGGTTATCTGACATTCAATGGGATCGTTATAATGTGATGGCGGCAATCACCGGATTTATCATGATTTGCAGTATCTGGTGGATCTATTTTGATAGCTTTTACCTACTGAGCAAAAATGAAAGTAGTATGAGTGGACACTCCTTAATCTACTCGCACCTTTTTCTATTTATGGGGCTAGCACTTCTCGCAAATTTGATCAGGCATGCGATCTTGAATGACATTGCGATGTGCGATTTCCAGATTACGTCAATCATCGGCATGGCCTTATTTTTCTTAGGCAAGCAATATGGCTACTTCATAGCGGTACCTAAAATAAGGAAATACATACTACAAAACACCTTGATCGTGTTTTCTCTAGGTGGGTTGGTTATATTCCTATCCCGTATTGAGTACATATTGGTCGGCCTGACAGCAATCATGATCTGTTATGTTTTACTAAACTTCAGGTATCGTTGAATCTTTAAAGTTAGGCCATATCACGGGTGGATCAGCTATCCGCGCACATCAACACATCCCTACCAACCAAAGCGGGTGGTCGCCTGGAAAGCATGGGGGCAAACACCGCGCGGCGTGGGGCCCGCGCCAAGCGGCAAAAACCTAATCAAAGAAGGCCAGGGTGCGAACTTCGATACTCTCGCGCGGCGGGGCTCCCGGCGGCGTGTTGGGATCTTTGAAGGCGGTATGGGGCGTGAAGCGGGCACGGCCGTCGTGACGTGAGTCATACCCCTTGATCAGCAAGACTTCGTCACGGCGCATGTCCGGAAAATAGTACCAGCGCTGTTGCGGATTGTAGGCCAGGTGGTAGATCTCACCGATGACCAAGTCGGTGGCCAGCAGGTCATTGGAGTCGAGCGTCGAGGCGTCCAGCACGGCCAGCGGTGAGCGCTTGACGGGCCCGCTCATCGGGCGCCAGAGGTTAATCTGGGCCACCGACACCTGTGCGCCGGCCTGATCCTGACCCAGCACGTCGCGAATACGCTCAGGCCCCGAGCGGTCGGTGTAGTCATTATGCACACGGCTGGCTGGACCGCGAATATCCCGCCGCTCGGCGTCGCTGCGCTTGGTGTGGTCGAAGATGACGACCCGGCTCGCGCCCGTCAACTCCTTGATCAAGGCCTTGACCTCGTCATAGTAGATGCTTTCCACTGAGGTATCGTCGTAGAGATCGTCGACCACCGTATCCCGCCGATGGAGTTCAAACCCCTGCTTGTCCAGAGAAAGGCTGTCTGCCAACGGACGACCGTTGTGTATCGTGACCTCGCGCTCCTCCTGCTCAGCAAAGTAGTGCGGTTCACTGTTACCGGTCAGAGCCTCGGTATGCACATAGGGCTTCGCATCGTGCTTGACCAGGTAGGTAAGTGTCGTGATGACGCTAGCGGGCGTATCAGTTGTGAGCTTCAAGTAACACCTCCCAGTCTGCTGACCGCTTCAGGCGTGGTGTCACCATGGCGGATCTATAACTTGTACCTAGACACCTTCCCGCTCAATCGTATGCCTTCGAATGGACACTATCAAATTTAGCCCGAGGTGCATGGCACCCGACTGGTAAAAAAGGACCACTGTTACCTCGGCATCGACGACCAGCTTGACCATGACTGGCGCGTCGCACTCCGGGTCTGCGCCGATCATGAGCATCCGATATCCCGGCCCGCCCTTTACAATCGTTTGTCTACTATGACGGGTTCGGACGTTGGTTGAATCAAACTTCCCGCACCACTATCTAGAGAAGCGGAATGCTATAACTCACAAAAACACGATTCTGATCTACGTTACGAGATGCTTCGCTGTTGGATTTGCCGTTACGCCAGCCGAACCCGACGCCTTTGAGCGCTCCGGATTGAAGGACGTAGTCCAGACTAATGTCTCTTTCCCATTCCTTTTGGTTGTTGCCTGACGTAGTTTTAATATTATCACCGGAGAGGTACATGACAGAGCCTTTCAGGCCAGGGACACCCAGAGCGGCGAAGTCGTAAGCATACTGACCGAAAGCTGTGCGCTCGCCTGCGCGGGTGAAAGTTTGGATAAGGCGGTCTGTATACAGGTACAGGCTTGCTCCACCGGCGCCCTTGTCTGTCAGGCTACCCTGACTGAGTTGAGTGAAGTTGCTGCCATCCGACACACTTTGGTACCCCGCAGTAATCGCGTGGCCACCCAGTGTATAAATCAACGCGGCACTCCAGGTGCGGTTGTCGATCTCTCCACTACCGTCTTTGGTGTAGCCACTAATTCTGTAGCCTGACGTACCGGAGCTATTGGCACCAGACGAGTCAGTTTTGAAGTAGCGCAGGTCGGTTTTGAGGGACTGATTGTCGGAGAGGGCAAGGGTGTGAATTAATCCCAAAAAATGCTGCGTATAGTAGTTATCAAGGCTGGCGTAGTAATACTGAGTTGTCAGATCCTTGGTGATGTTCCAATCGCCCCCGGCGAAGTCAAACTGATTGCTTTCCCGCGTACCACCGGCAACGGCCAACCCCGTCTGATCGCTCGAACCACGTCCTGTTGCATGTTCGATCCGACCTCCAGTCAAGGTCAGCCCCTTGAACTCGCTCGAGGTGATTTGACCGCCCTCGAAGGTTTGTGGAAGCACGCGCCCATCGTTGGCGACCAGAATTGGGAGTTTGGGAATCAAAGTGCCGTAGCGAAGTTCAGTTTTCGACATTTTGACTTTTACGGTCAGCCCCAGCCGGCTCCACTCGTCGACGGCACGGTTGTCACTGTCAGAAGGCATCATGCTGCTACCGACATGCCGTCCTTTGCCGCTGTCTAGGTTAACCCCCAGCAACCCCAGGCCATTGACACCAAAGCCAACCATTCCATCGGTATAGCCCGATTTGAAGTCCAGCATGAAACCCTGCGCCCATTCTTCGGTTTTGGAAGGTGCGGCAACGCCATCGCGGTTGTCGTTATTGAAGTAGAAGTTTCTCATTCCCAAGGTGGCTTTGCTATCACTCAGGAAGTCAGCATGCACCTGGGCACTCAGGGTGATACTAAGAAATACCGAACTTGCAGTTATTGTTTTTCCACTCATTTATATAGCGCTCCATTTGTTATTTTGAAGTAATAGAAGCAACGCAAAATTTTCCAGGTGCGCGTTTTTATTATTCGTAACATCATGCTAAACACGAGAAATCGACGATACCTAGCCCCTCCTGCATCAAGTTAATATTGTTAATGCAAGTTCCAAAGTCGCTCATCGCACCTGTTTCTGTTATGCAGCGCGATAGCGTTAGAGCCGATTGTGTGAGAAAGGCGCAGGGAGTGCCTTGCCTGGGGAAATGGAGTTCTGCGTTGGGGTCTGAAAATTTATCTTATCGTCCGAATTTCAGGACTGGGGCCGGACACAATTGTCGCCCGAGTATCTAAAGGCTCAGCGGGCTGACCTGACGACTGTCCTAAATAGCAACCCGCGGCGCGCCGATCACGACGCCCAAGGCCCAGACTGCGGTGTAATCATCTGCGACAGGTACCGAGACGGACGACGAACATGGCGGTTCCCCGCAATGCCGCCTACGCTTGTTGGATGGTCCCCGTGCTTTTGCTCAGGCGATGTATCGGGTTGGAACGATCTGATTTATTTTGACCGTCCGCTCAATGCCAATCCGGACCTGCCCGCGCGTATCGCCAGTAACTGGCCCCTCACTCCGGTCGACCCGACCAGCATGTACGGCGCAACGGGCAAAGATTGCACCCACTACCCCACCTGTCGTTCCCAGGCGACCGATGCCGCAGCACCTCTGGAAACAGGGGCGCTGTTCACGTTCTCCCATTGAGGAAGATGAGTATGTATCGGCCGAGCACGATTCCTTATCAGGAGCATCGAGGGTTCAGCCGAACCTTCACTCCGGGTCATTTGAGCCTGGGATTGTTCTTTCCTTTGGAGGCCTTCGATGGGGACATGCCGAACATGCTCAACCAGGTCGCATTGGCCAAACGAGCAGAGGCGCTGGGCTTCTGCGCGCTCTGGTTTCGCGATGTGCCTCTTCGGGACCCTAATTTCGGTGATGTCGGCCAAGTCTTCGACCCCTGGGTTTACCTGGGCTATATGGCCGCTCATACGTCGGAGATAGCGCTTGGCACCGCATCCATTGCCATCCCGTTACACCATCCTCTGCACACGGCCAAGGCATCAGCCAGCGTCGATCAGTTGAGCGCAGGTCGCTTGATTCTGGGTGTAGCTTCCGGCGATCGCCCAGTGGAGTTTTCGGCTTTTGGCGTCGATCCCGAAAGGCGCGGAGACATCTTTCGAGAGCACTACGAAGTGATTCGCCAAGCCCACAGCACCAGCTTTGAGCCCATTCGCTGGAGCGGTGGTGAGATGCAGGGTGCAGACCTCATTCCGAAACCCACAACCCAAGTCATTCCAATGTTCGTGACCGGCAATAGCCGCCAGTCACTGGATTGGATCGCGCGCGAAAGCGTCGGATGAATCAACTATCCACGCCCACCGAACATGCAGCGACTGATCGTGGAAGATTGGCGGCTGGAGGTCATGAAGCAATGTGGTTCAGTCTATAAGCCCTTCACTCAGTCGCTTTACATCGACCTCGATGAGAACCCGTCCACGCCGCCCACTCGCATTCATTTGGGGTTCAAACTTGGACACTACCAACTCCGGTTTTTGCTGGAGTCGCTTGAGGAAATCGGAGTGGACCACGTTATCCTGAATCTCAAATACGGAAAGCGCCCTGCTGCGCAAGTCATTGAGGAGCTGGGGACTCACATCGTTCCGCAATTCGGAGTACAGCCGCGTCCTGAAGCGAATTGATCCGCCGGCCGCCTCCACGCCGGCCGAGGTGGTGCGGTGCAACTGGTTGAATCATCAGGCCGATACCTGCTCAAGGAATATCAGTTGCAACGGCTCTTCGAGCAGGTCATCTGCCGTGGCGGCAAAGCGCTGAAAGTAAGGCATCGAAAAATGCGCATCCAGCGCCGTCTGATCCCTGAAAGCCTCGCGCATGTAGAACGTGTCCTGCTCGTCGCGCAGCTTGAACAACACATAATCGAGATTGCCCGGCTCTGCTCGGGTCGGCTCTACCAGCGCCAGCAGTTCTTGTTTCAATGCCAGTTCTTTGCCTGCCTTGGCCTTGAGCACGGCAATCGATACCAACACGTTACTGGACGAGTTCATCGTCAACGCTCCAACATTAAAAAAATGGCAAGTGATGCCGCAGGCGGTTCAGCGGGCCCGCAAGCGACCCGCCTGAAGTGAAATCAGAAACCTTCGAGAACGATCTTGCCCCGGGCCTTGCCGCTCTCGACTAGCGCATGGGCACGACGCATGTTTGCCGCATTGATCGCACCGAAGTGCTCGCCCACAGTGGTTTGCAGAACACCTTGGTCAATCAGAGCGCTGACCCGATTGAGCAGGTGATGCTGGTTGATCATGTCCGGGGTTTCGTACAGCGAGCGGGTGAACATCAGCTCCCAATGCAACGACAGCGACTTGCGCTTGAGCGGCATCACGTCGAGGCTGTCGGGATCGTCAATCACACCCAGACGCCCTTGCGGCTTGAGAACGTCGATCAGTTGTGCAAAGTGCTGTTCGGTGTGAGTCAGGCTGGCGACATAGTCGATCTCCGGCACGCCGAGCGCTTGCAACTGTGCGAGCAGTGGCTGGCTATGATCAATCACGTGATGCGCGCCCAACTGCCGCACCCAATCAGCGGTTTCCTGGCGTGAGGCAGTTCCGATGACGGTAAGGCGGGTCAACTGTCGGGCCAGTTGCACCAGCATCGAACCGACGCCCCCAGCCGCTCCGGTGATCAACAGGTACTTGCCCTCCCCCGAACCCTCGACGACACCGAGCCGGTCAAACAACAATTCCCATGCAGTGATCGAGGTCAACGGCAACGCTGCCGCATCGGCGGCACTCAATGACCGAGGCTTGTGCCCGACGATCCGCTCATCGACCAGATGGAATTCGCTGTAACTGCCGGTGCGGGCAATCGAGCCGGCATAGAACACTTCATCGCCCGGCTGAAACAGCGTCACTTCAGAGCCGATCTCGCGGACAATGCCTGTGGCATCCCAGCCGAGGATTTTCGGTTCTTTTGTGAAAGTTCCGGCGCGCACCTTGGTATCGACGGGATTCACTGACACCGCGCGAACTTCGACCAGCAGATCCCGTGGACCAGGCGTAGGCACCGGGAGGCTGATGTCGATCAATGCGTGTGGATTGTCGATGGGCAAAGCATGTTCGGTAAAGGTGATGGCTTTCATGGACACTCGCTGTCTGAAGGGTGATGCACTCGTTCGCAGCCATCTTCGACTTCCCAAGTACAAAGAAAAACAAGCAGAATGCGCCAACACTTTCATTGCAGGAGTGAAAATGATCCGCATCGATGATCTTGGTTTATTCATCCGCAGCGCCGCGCTGGGCAGTTTCACCGCAGCGGCGCTGGAGGCTGATCAATTGCCTGGTCAGGTCGCCGCTGCCATCAAACGTCTGGAGCGCGAGCTGGACGTACGCCTGTTCGCCCGCACCACTCGCAGCCTGCGATTGACTGCCGAGGGCGAGCAATATCTGCCCACCGCCCACTCAGTACTTGAGACCCTGAAGCAAGGCAGGGAAAACATGCGTGGTGAGAACGCCACGCTGCAGGGCGTACTGCAAGTGACAGCGCCGTCCGATCTGGGGCGCAACATACTGCTGCCGTGGCTGACGCTGTTCCGCCGTCAGCATCCGCAATTGACGTTGCGTTTTTTCCTGTCGGACCAGATGGCCAATCTTTTTCGCGACCCGGTGGACGTGGCGATTCGATACGGTCCGAATGAAGACGCCAACTACGTGGCACTGCCGCTTGCACCGTGGAACCAGCGGGTGCTGGTTGCCTCGCCGGAGTATGTGCAACGCTGCGGTTCTCCCCAAACGCCGGATGACTTGAGCAAGCATCACTGCCTGCTCTATCTGCAAAATGGCCGGGTCTACGACAAGTGGAACCTGGGCGGGCAAACCGTGCAGGTTTCGGGGCCACTGTTCAGCGATGACGCCGATGTCGTGCGACGCTGGTCGTTGGACGGTGAAGGTATCGCCTACAAATCCTGGCTGGATGTCAGTGCCGATATCGCCGCTGAGCGCCTGCTTGTGCTGCTACCGGATTATCCTGGCGAAGCTTCGCCGTTGAGTCTGGTGTGCCCGCATCGCAAGCAGATCAGCCCTGCGGTTTCTCAGCTTTATACGTGGTTGAGTGGTCAGTTTTCTGCGCTGGAGCGCCGTGAACCGAATGACTGCGATTGATGCTCACTGAGCATCCCGCGCTTCTTCGTTTGGCGGATCAATGCGCTCGATGTTCCCCAGTACCAGTGCTCGTCCGGCAAACAGGCCGCCCGATGTTTCCAAGGCAAAACGTTCGGCATCACGTTTGCGCACTTCGTCGATCACCGCGTCGGCTTCGCGCTCCGACGCCCCCAGAGTCACCACCGCCTGACGGCCGAGCAGCAGGGCCGACTCAAAGGTTTCACGCACGATATAGTCGGCGTCGTGTTTGACCAGTTCCAGCGCATGTTCGCGGTCAAAAGCGCGCACCAGCAATTTCACTTGCGGGCAGTAGTGCCGCGTACTTTCGACAATGCGTGTCGCGGCTTTTTTATCGTCCACACAAACAATGATGGCGCGGGCGTGATGGGCGCCAGCTGCGTGCAATATTTCATGGCGGGCGCCGTCGCCGTAATAGACCTTGAAGCCATAGGCTTCCGTGGCGCGGATGACCTCCGGATTTATATCAATTATGGAAAGATTCGCTCCCTGGGCGAGCGGCGCCTGGCAGGCAATCTGACCCACACGGCCAAAACCGATGATGAGTACGTTGCCGTGCAGATTGTGTGCGGCTTCCACACCGTCCATAGAAACGGGCTGTACGCGAGCAAACCGTTTGTACAGCAATAAAGTCACCGGCGTAATGGCCATGGAGAGCACCACAATAGCCGTCATGTTGGCGTTGACTTCAGGACTGATGACCCGGAGTTTGAGCGCTTCGGCAAACAGCACAAAAGCAAATTCACCACCCTGCGCCATAATCACGGCGCGATCCAGCGCGTCGTCATGGCCGCTTTTCGCGAGGCGCGCGACCCCATAAATACACAGCGCCTTGACCACCATCAGCGCCAGCACAGCAGAGGTGATAAGCATCCAATTCCTGGCCATCACTTGCAGATCTAACGTCATGCCGACGCCGAGGAAAAACAGCCCCAGCAGCAGGCCGCGAAACGGCTCTATTTCGGCCTCCAACTGGTGGCGGAATGTGGACTCCGACAGCAGCACACCGGCAACGAAAGCACCCATCGCCATTGAAATGCCGCCGAGTTCCATCAGCAGCGCTGCTCCCAACACAACCAGCAGCGCAGCGGCAGTCATGACCTCGCGCGCTTTGGCTTGGGCCAATACCCGAAACAGGGGATTGAGCAGCCACAATCCGATGGCCACCAATGCGCCCAAGGACAGGGCTGCGATACCTATGTGTTGCCAAAGGGGTGACGTGGGCTCATGTACCAACTCAGTGGGCGCCAGAAATGCCACCACTGCCAGTAAAGGCGCTATCAACAGGTCTTCAAACAGAATAATGGACACTATGTGCTGCCCCCTCGGCTCGGTGATATCACCGCGTTCCGAGAGGACTTGCATAACGATGGCCGTGGATGTGAGTACAAAACCCGCCGCGCTCACAAATGACACCTGCCAAGGGAAACCGAAGGCCCTGCCGACAAAAGTGAGCAGAACAGCACAGACCACCACCTGCAGGCTGCCCAGGCCAAAGATCTGCCTGCGCAGCTACCATAGGTGCGAGGGTTTCGTCTCCGAAACATCACCACACCCAACTCGGCCACCTCAATGATGGTGTGGGGGTTATTGATCAGTTGCAGTCCGAAGGGGCCAATTATCAGCCCTGCCGCCAGGTAACCGACCACTGGCCGAGCCCGATGCGTTTGAGCAGCGGCACTACCACCACGGCGGCGGCAAGCAAAGTGACGACAGCAAATAATTGTCCTGCATTGCCTTCAACGGCCATAGCATTGACCCTCATCCCTCATCCCTCATCCCACATCAGGACCGGTAATGCGTCCACGGCCAGGCGTGTTGAGCAGAGCTTTCAGTCTGAAGCGCTCAGTTCCGCAAATTCTTCTGGACCAAGCACAAGATCCGGAGCGTTCACCAGGAACTCTCCAGGGTAGGAGTGGCACCTGAAGTGTAGTTCAGGACACCGGCATCGTTTGAAAGGGTGACCAAAGATTCAGCAGCTTCTGCCTGTCCGTACCGTAAAGGGCCTCCTAACAATCCTTTCATTTATACCGAGCGCGCAGGCATGGCTTGAATCTTGGGTAATGCACTTTGCCCACGATATTCAGCTTAAATACAAGTGTTTTAAGGGGTCATCCACCAATCCATCTGATATGGTAAATCTTCGATCACCTGAGCCTTTTTCGTCAACCAACAGTCTATAAAGTGCATGCCCGATGCTCTTTCAAATAACAAAAAGCAGCCAACTAGTTTTGGCTCTTGGGCACACTGACGCGCTCAAGAATTTAGACCATCCCAGGATCAACAATAGAACCCTATTTATCAGAAATAAATGGGACAAATAGCTATTCACTTGATTTGGAGATGGCCGCTGTGCGAAAGCTTGGCTTGGGCTTCCTGGTAACTGGCGTTTTTTGGCAACTATCAGCACTGCTATGGACCTACACGTCCACAGGACCAATTTGTCAAAATAACGTCGACAATTCATACATCCAACAAAAAGTGACAACGTTCGAAAAACTACTCGATGACACCGCTAATAAAGTTGTGACAGAGCTCAGTACAAAACATTCCGGCGGGCTCGTGCCCTTTGAGAAAAACAGATCCAACATACCAGATTCAACCGAGGCTGACGCCGTACAGTTTCTGGTCGAAAAGCCGGACGAAACACCAGAACTTACGCTGCCTTCATTGCCCACACAGGCACACAAATGGACAATTATTCTAAGCGGTCTGATTGCTTTTACCGGCCTGCTCTTGGCAGTCTTCGCCCGCAAAAAAACCATTGATCCGCAATGGCACGTCTTTCGCACCGTGCCAGGCTCGTTAATCAACCAGGAACGCCCGTGTTTGACGTGCGGCGGCTTCATTTCCCACGCTGCAAAAGCCTCTTCAGCCACGCCTTCATCCGGCCTGTGGGTGATCGAAATTGCGTTGAACACACCCAGCCGTCATCGCACCACAAAAGCCATTAAGCAGCTGGAGTTACCGGTAGCGCGTAAAGAAAACAACTTTGTCGTCATCGGCCCGTATAAACAAAAGCAGGACGCGGCTCGAGTCGTGAAAGAGTTGAGTGAAAGTCATGGCGTTAGAGGATGGGTGATGGCGGGAAATTGACATAGTCCGATTTAGCGCTGGGCCGACTTCGAACAACCAGCTACTTATTGTATGCCACAAGAGAGCATTCATGATCGCAAAAGAACTTAGAGCCGAACTCGCCCTGAAGAAATTCCTGGACGCCAACTTATGGATCCAACTTGAACTCAGCGAACTGAACTACAGCCTCGCTGAAAACTGCGGGCTCTCGCCAGAAGAATATCGCCTTAAATTTCTGAAAGAAGCATTTGAAGCAGAAGCAGAAGCGGACGCTCACGAATGCGATTGCTGGGACTTCATCCTACAGTGGGTAGCCGAAACCAAGGAAGAACTTGAGTTGATGCGAGAAGAACGCATGAAAGAGATTTATGACTTTCTGGATAATTAATAGACCCTACAATTTTCGCAGCCTATAAAAGCCGCCAGCTTCAAAATAAAAGACTAACTTCATTGACGGGAGTATTGCCCAATACCCCCGCCCTCCTCTCGGTTCAAACCGTCGCATAACAATCCACTACACGCCGATATTGGCTGGGTGAAGCTCCGATGTGCTGACGGAAGAACCGTGTGAAATGACCTTGCTCGGAGAACCCGAGATTCTCCGATAACAGGCCCAACGTTCCACTGCGCTCACGCTCAAGCCAGGCAAAAGCCCGGCGCATGCGAGCGTCGTTAAGCAACAGGGTCGGCGTCATGCCGGTATCTTTCTTGAACAGCGCAAAGAAGTGCGCCCGCGACAGACCACAAGCCCGCGCGGCATTGTCGATCGGGTTCGGATCATCGAGGTGCTCAAGCAACCAGGCGGTGCCACGGCGCACGCGCGCGTCCCGGAACTCAGCTGAGTTCGGCGCACCCAGTAGCGACAAATGCCGCCAGCTGGAAAAGTCCTCGATCAGTGCGATCAGGAAGTCGAACAGCATGAATTCCATGCGCTCTTTCGGCACGATCCCGCAGCCATGCGCTTCGGCGACCAGGATGTCAGCCAAGGTGCGATTACGACTCGACAGCTCGATGCACGGCTGGGCAAAAAAGTCCGGCCGACCGCTGAGCGCCAGCGACTGCTGGGCAGTGGCCAGCCAAGCGGGCTCTATGTAGAGAGCGAGGATAAGGGTGGCACCGGCACCCGGCTGCGGATCGTAGAAATGCGGCTCCCAGGCGTTGACGAGCACCGCCGTACGATCGCTAAGCGGAACCCGCCGACCGTTGACATTAAAGTAAGTGTCCTCGCCGGACACTTTGACCAGTACATGGCATTCGGAATGGGTATGGGTGACCAGCGAACGATCCATATTCAGCAAGGCGACCCGGCCAAACCTGCCGTGGAAAACCCGTTGGGCAATCGACATCAGATTCCTCCGCTCGCTTGAAGCGATATCGTTATCGGCCTCAATGCATATCATCGGGGCGTCTATCTATTTCTCAAGTCCGGCGATCGCTCTATGGTTCAGCAACACTTGGCTGGCCACTATCGCGCGCGAATGATTGAGCGTCTACCTCGACTTTCGCAGCCCCCACACTCGTCGGAAAAACCACCTTACAAGGCATGGCGCTCTTTCCCGTGATAAACGCGCAGGATATCGGCCACAACCGCCAGAGCGATTTCCGCCGGGGCCTTGCTACCCAGATCGAGGCCGATGGGCATGTGCAAACGGGCAATCTGTTCATCTGTCAGACCACCGATGCGTTTGAGCCGCTCGGTGCGTTTGGCCGAGGTTGCCTGGGACCCCATGGCACCGATGTAAAACGCCGGGGTGTGGACCGCTTCCATTAGCGCCAGATCATCGATTCGCGGATCGTGAGTCAGCGCCACCACCGCGGTCGCCGCGTGGCAACCTCCGGCGGCAATGAACATCGAGGGCAGCACGCGTTGCATCTCCACGCCTTCGAGCTGGACATGCAGCATCTCTTCCCGGGGGTCGCAGGCGATGACTTCGCAGCCGATGGCGCGGGCGAAACTGGCGCAGACTTCCGCGACCGGCGACAGCCCGGCCAGAATCAGTCGCAACGCCGGACCAACGCTGATGCGCACTGTCTCGTCGACGACTTGCACCCGCTCGCTGCCGTGTCCGGTGTCTGCGTCCAGGCGCAAGGCACCGCTGCTCAGCTCGACATGACGCTGCAGACGACGTTGACCCAGCAACGCCGCTTGCAGACTCTCCAGGTGTACGATCCATTCGAGACTGGCAGCGCGGTGCTCGACCAGCACGATCAGCACGCCACCACAGGGCAATCGCAGACGGTGGCGTTGCTCGACGCTGTCGCCATAACTGACGATCTGCGCCGGTTCGCGTAATTCACCACGCGTCAGGCTTTCGAGAAACTCCTCTTCGACGCAGCCACCCGACAGCGAGCCGACGTGTTCCCCCGCACCATTGGTCACCAGCATCGCACCCGGCGCACGCGGCGCCGAGCCATAGGTGGAGAGCACCGTGCACAGCCACTGGGCCTGCCCGGCGCGTGCCCATTGCAGTGCCTGGTCGATCACCTGAACATCGAGATGACGCATGTTTTCTGTACCTCAAGCAAAGCGTGGTGCTGCATGCAGGGTTACGTTTACGGTAACCTGCGAGCAACCTTGTTCAATCGTTGATTCAACATGTCGCCACAACAATTTTTGCAACTGGGGCCGCTGCGCCTGGAATATCGCCAAATCCCTGCGGCTGACCCATCGCGACCGACGCTTGTGCTGCTGCACGAAGGCCTCGGCAGCGCCGACCAATGGAAAGACTTCCCCCAGCGCCTGGCCCAGGCCAGTGGTTACGGTGTGGTCACTTACAGCCGTCAGGGTTATGGACAATCGAGCCCGGTAACCCTGCCGCGTCCGCTGAATTACCTGAGCAGCGACGGGCCTCGTGAACTGCGGCAATTGCTCGATACCTTGCAACTGCCGCAGGTGGTCTTGCTTGGTCACAGTGACGGCGCATCCATCGTCCTTGCCTATGCCGCCGCCAACGATCCACGCGTGTTGGCCAGCATTGCACTGGCGCCTCACGTGATTGTCGAGACCGAGAGCCTCGATGGCATTCGCCATACCACTGAGGTCTGGCATCAGGGCGAATTGCGCGAACGCCTGGCACGCCACCACGGGACCAATGTCGACGGCGCTTTTCACGGTTGGAGCGACAGTTGGTTGCACCCAGACTTTTCCTTGGATGATCTCGAAGCGCAGTTGGCTTACATCGAAAAGCCGCTGCTGGTTATTCAGGGTCGCGAAGACCACTACGCCACGCCCGAGCAACTGGTGGTCATCCAGCGACAGGTACCTGGACCGTGCCGCTGCGTGTTGCTGGATGACTGTCGGCACTTTCCACAAACCGAAGCGACCGAGCGGACCTTGCAGCTGATCTGCGAATTCCTGGAGCGCCTCCCCACCTTTATTTAAAGTTGCCTTGGGTTTCTGGAATCACCACGCTGCCGATCAGGTAGATCACCGACAGACCGACAGCGAAAATCGCCAGTACCATGGGGATCTGCGCCGGGCTACTGCTGACCAGGGACACAAAGGTCGGCATGGTGCCGCCGAGGGCGAAACCGATGTTCCAGGACAACCCGGTGCCACTGGCTCGCAGCTCGGTGGCAAAGCGTTCGTTGAGGAAGATCAGAATCGGCGCGATGATCGCCCCGCCCATGAAGGCGATGCCCACGCAATACAGCGCAGTGCGGGTCAGCGAACCCGCCTCGGCGACACCAAGGAACATCATCGGCAGGCTCACCAGGTTGATCACACCCAGCAGCAGGAAAGTCTTCTTGCGACCGATCAGGTCACTCAGGTAACCGAAGGCCAGTGCTCCGACAATGGTTGCCACCGACCCGTACATGAGCAGTTGCGAAGTCTGCGTATGGGGCACTTTGGCGACCACGTTGAGCAATGTCGGCAGATAACCGCAGGCCAGGTAATACGTGGCACCGCCTCCGAACGTAATCAGCAGATTGACCAGCATCACGGCGCGGTACTCACGACCAAACAGACGCTTGAGTGGCGACACGACCACTACCGCCGGCCCCTTGGTTTTGCGCGCTTGTTGCAGTTGCTGCCAGACCGGGGTTTCTTCCAGATAACGGAACATCACCAGACCGAAAAACGTGCTGAGCAGGCCGCAGAAGAACATGCAGCGCCAGCCCCAGACGTCAAATTCATCCCTGGGAAAGATCTGCGACAACACCAGATAAGTGACTGACGCCAACAGCGCGCCCATGCCGGCACCGGCGCCACCGATCAACCCGGACATCAAGCCGCGATAGCGCGGTGAGATGGATTCTGTGCCAATGGTGTGAGTCGAGGCGACAATGCCGCCAACGAAAACGCCCTGAATCACCCGCAATACCAAAAACAGTATCGGGGCCAACACCCCGACCTGGTGAATGGTCGGCAACGCGCCAAACAGTGCCGTGGAAATACCGACGCCGACCATCGACACCATCAACGCACGCTTGCGGCCGTGTTTGTCGGCATACGCACCGAAAATCGCCGAGCCCAGCGGACGTACCAGCAAGGCCACGGCGAACGAGGCATATACCGCGGCCAGCGACAGTGTCGGGGTGTCCGAGGGGAAGAACATGCGGCCGATGATTGGGGCCACGTAGAGCAGAATGAACAGGTCGAACAAATCCAGCGCCCAGCCAAATGTCGAGGCAAATGCCGCGAGCAAGGCTTTGCCCGGTGGAATCTGCGGTGTATCAATAGCGTCGCTGGTGGGTGATGCAGTTATTGTTGTTGTCGTAGTCATGGTTGCCTCACACAAGCGGTGAATCAAAAGGGGCGACAGACCCTGCTCCGTAAGGTGTACGCCGTTACCAACATACTCCCGGGCCTGTTCGCCGGTACGATTTACTCGCCGATAAACACGGCCGTGCGCTTGCTGTGAAACGCTTCAACGCCTTCCTTGAAGTCCTTGGAGCTACGCAAACGGCTGTAGCAGTGGCCTTCCATTTCGATCGCGACGGTCAGCGGCGCATCTTCGTTGTCGTTGATCAGTTTTTTCGCCGTGCGTTGAGCCAGCGGCGAGAAGCGACGCAGCTCGTCGACCAACGCATCGACGGTGCTTTCCAGTTCGGTATCCGGCACGACCTCGGTCGCGATACCCCAGGCATAGGCCTGGTCGCCGGTGATGCGTTTGGCGCGCATCACCATGTGCTTGGTGCGGGTGATGCCGATGATTTTCTGCAGGCGCGCGGAGCCACCCGAGCCGGGGATCTGCCCCAGGTTCTGCTCTGGCAAGGCGTAGCGAGTGGTCTGCGAAGCAATGCGGAAATCGCAGGCCAAAGACAGTTCGAAACCGACGCCAAAGGTGTAGCCACGGTTGGCAACGATCACCGGTTTTTCGCAACGAGCCGGTGCCGCGACGTTCCAGGCCAGCTTCGATACGTGCTCCGGCGAGGCTTCGAGGAAGCCCTTGATGTCGCCACCGCTGGAGAAGTGTTCACCCACCGAGCGCAGCACGATGACGCGCACGCCCTTGTGTGCATCGAGAGCTTCGAAGACCAGGCGCAGTTCATCACGCTGCCCCATGGAAATGACGTTCAACGGCGCCCGGTTGAGGATGATGTCAGCGCGCTCGCGGGACACATCGACTTCAACCTGGAAGCCATCGAACTGAGTGTCGAGAAATTGCTGGATCGCTTGCTGTTGCATGAGAGTGTCCTCTGGATGATTAGCTGATGGCCTTCAAGGCCTGTTCCTGAAATTGGGCCAGCAGCACGCGCCGCAGCACCTTGCCCACTGGAGATTTGGGAATTTGGTCGATGAACTGGTAACGCCGTGGCCGCTTGAATTTGGCCAGGCCCGAAGTAATGCAATGGGCATCGAGGTCGCCTTCCGAGACTTCGGCGCGCAGCTTGATAAACGCGGCAATGATCTTGCCCCACTGCTCGTCGGGCAGACCGACCACCACCACTTCTTCCACTGCCGGGTGCAGAGAAAGCATGTTTTCGATTTCCGCCGGGCTGACGTTTTCGCCGCCGGTGATGATCAAGTCATCGACACGCCCCGTGACGAACAGATCGCCCTCTAGATCGAAGTAGCCGATGTCACCGGTGAAATACCATCCGTCACGCAACGCCTTGGCGGTCGCTTCGGGGCGGTTCAGGTAGCCTTCGAATGCCTCGTCACTCGCCAGGTCGGCGATGATCTGGCCCTCCTCCATTGGGTTGACCTGCACGTCTGCCGTTTCAGCATCGATCGGCACCACGCGCACGCGCTGGTTCATTGCACTGCGCCCTGACGAACCGGGTTTGCGGCTGGCTTGCTGGTCGATGGTGAAGGTGTAGATCTCCGAGCTGCCGTAATGATTGACGAACAATTGCGGCTGGAACGCCTGCTCGACGCGACGCATCAAACCGTCGCTCATCGGTGCACCGGCAAAGCCTATTTTTTCCACACTGGCGACTCGCTCGCGGGCAAAGGCCGGGTGTTCGATGAGCATGTGGTAGAGCGTCGGCACCAGGTACAGGTTGCTGACCTTTTCCCGCTCGATGGCCTGCAGCGTGGCTTCCACGTCAAACTTGGGCACACAGACGAAATGCCCGTCGATCAGCGCCATGGACAGCAACGAACGCACGCCCATGGTGTGGTAAAGCGGCATGACACCCAGCGTGCACTCGTTCTGGCGGTAGAGGTTTTGCGCTACGTGGGCAACCGCCGCGGCGCGTTCGCAGCGGTGACGACGGGGCACGCCCTTGGGCTTGCTGGTGGTTCCGGAGGTGTACAGCAGCAGTGAAAAGTCTTCGGCGTCGGCCTGCAAAATGATGCCGGAGGGGGTCTGCGAACACAGTTCCTCGAAACTCAGGTCGGTGTTGGCGGCACGCAGACCGGTGGCGATCCGTGGCAGCCTTGTGGCGGCGCTGCAACCGGCCACGGCGGTCACGGTAGCGTCGTCGTAAGCCACTGCACGGATTTGCGCATCTTCGATGCAGTAACCCAGCTCCTCGGCAGTCGAACGCCAGTTCAACGGGGTCATGACGATGCCCGCAAACTGACAGGCCCAATGCAGGGTCGCCATCTGCCAGCGGTTTTGCATCACTACCAGCAGTCGATCACCGCGTTGCAGCCCAAGGCATTGCAAGCCCCAGGCGGCACTCTGGATATCGTCGAACCATTCTTCATAGGTTTTCTTCAACGCACCGTCACTGACCGCCACGGCGTGCGGCCGGCGTTCAACGGCAGCGAGGAAACTGCGTCCGAGATCGAACATTTTTGTTATACCCCTTTGTTCGTTTGGCGCTGGGCAGCGACTTCGAGCACGGCCTGGACGATGCCGGTGTAGCCGGTGCAGCGACATAGATGCCCCGAAAGCATGTCGCGTACCTGGGTCTCGTCCGGGTTGGGGACCCGTTCGAGGAAGTCCACGCAGGACATGAGAATGCCCGCAGTGCAAAAGCCACACTGCAAGGCGTGATGACGGCGAAAGGCTTGTTGCAGGTCGCTCAGTGTGTCGTCGTCAGCCAGGGACTCGACGGTCTCGATACGCCGCTCGTGCCCCTGTACCGCGAGCATCAGGCAGGTACGCATGGCGACTCCGTCCACCAGCACCGTGCAGGCACCGCAGACACCGTGTTCGCATCCGACATGGACACCGGTGGCACCGAGATCGTGGCGCAGGAAGTCGCAGAGTTGGGTCCGCGGTTCGGCTAGGGCTTCGCGGGAGCGGCCATTGAGTTCCAGGCGAATCGGGAAGGTTTGGTCGGCAGTTACACGCATGTTCAGACTCCTTCGATCAGCTGATGACCCAGCTCGCGAATCAGTTGGCGGCGATAGGCAGCGCTGGCCTGCACGTCGTCTTGTGCGTCGAGCGACCAGGCGGTTTGATTGAGCGCGTCCGGCAGCCCCGCACCACGAGGCAGACTGCGACGTTGCGGACGGTCAGCGACCCCGCCGATGCCGAGTTCGACCTGGTCCGCGCCGATGGCCGCGGCCAGGGAGACGATTGCAAAGTCGCCGTGGCGCATGGCGATTTCGCGGAAGCGATAGGTGATGCCTTCGCGTTTGAGCGGAAAACGCACCTCGACGACCAGTTCATCTGCACGCTTGTCGGTGGTGAGAATGCCTTGGAAGAAGTCGGCAGCCTTGACGATGCGCTTGCCTTTTTTCGACTCGAGAACGATCTCGCCGCCCAGCGTCACCAGGCACAGCGGCAACTCGGCGCTGGGGTCGGCATGAGCCACCGAACCGCAGACTGTGCCGCGATTACGCGTCTGGAAGTGACCGATCCAGGGCATCGCCAGTGCCAATAAAGGCACCTCGTCCATCAGGGTCGAACGCGCCAGCAACTGCGCCTGTCGTACCCCGGCACCTACCGCCAGGCAATCCTTGCGCAGTTCGATATAGGCCAGCTCAGCCACATGATTGATATCGATCAGCAACTTGGGTTGAGCCAGACGCATGTTCAACACCGCCATCAGCGATTGGCCACCGGCGATGATGCGAGCTTCCTGGCCGTACTCGGCGAGCAACTCAACCACCTGACGACGGGTGTCAGCCCGAACGTAATCGAAAGCAGCCGGTTTCATTGAGCACCTCCCTTGACAAACAGCGCGCCAAGCGAGGCCCGCAATCGCGCCCACCAGCCGGTGGAGATGGCTTGGCCGCTGACCCGTTGCGACAGGCGAGTAAAGATTTGTCCGATGATCACTTTCGAGGCCCCTTGCAACATTCGGCCGCCGACCGCGGCGACTTTGCCGCTGACCGCCACCTGGTATTGGTATTCCAGACGTGTGTGGCCATTTTCCAGTTCGACGAAACGCACCTTGGCCTGGCCCTGGGCCGAGCCCATGGAGCTGCTGCCGGAACCGGACAGACGCAATGAATGCGGCGGGTCCAGATCACTCAGGGCAACCTTGGCCTCGAAGCGCGCACGGATCATGCCGACGCCGACGGTGACGTCTGCGCGGTAACGGTTTTCGCCTTCAAGCACGAGGTCGTGGCAACCGGGAATGATCGCCGCCAGCGTCTGCGGGTCGAGCAAGGTATCGAAGACCTGTTGAGGCGAAGCAGGAATCACCACCGAGTCGTTGGCCCGCAGTGCCGGTCCACCGGCAGGTGCTACGTCCAGGTTTTCATCGGCCTCCATACCGGCGGGCCGTGGCGGCTCGTCGATCCCGATCAGCGTGCGTACTTTCGATGGCGTCAGTGGCAAACGGATGTCCGAGCGACCGAGGGCGTCAGCCACCGCGTTGGCGATGCACACCGGCGTGCTCATGTTGTTGCCCTCACCCACACCCTTGGCGCCCAGAGGGGTGAATGGCGATGGCGTTTCCATGTGCAGGATCATCGGTTCGATCACTTCCGGTGCGGTCGGCACCAGATAATCGGCGAAGGTCCCGCTTAGGAAGCTGCCGTCCTCTCCGTAGGCGAACTCTTCCATCAGCGCCGCGCCGAGGCCTTGGGTGAAGCCACCACGAATCTGGCCATCGACCAGCGCCGGGTTGAGCAGGCGGCCGGCGTCATGGCAGGTGACGTAGCGATCGATGTGGATCTCGCCGGTCATGCGGTCGATTTCCAGACCGCAAATGTCGAAGACAAAGCCGTAGCACAGCGAGCTATTGACCTGATCCTGGTCGTCCGGTGCCTCCAATTGCGGCGGGCTCCAGAACGCGGTTTCGCGCAGACCGCCGCTTTCACCTTCCGGTAGCAGGCCCGGCGACCAGTGGGTCGCACCGGCAATCCGATGAAATGGCGCTACCGCCCCGCCATTGACCACAAAAATCTTGCCACCCGCGAAACGAATATCTTCGGGACTGGCCTGCAATTGCTCGGCGGCAATCGCGGCGAGGCGATCACGGATCTTCAGCGCTGCCTTGTAGACGGCACCGGCCACCGCTCCGGCGAAACGGCTGGAATAGTTGCCAGAGGCAATCGACCAAGCGTCCTTCTGAGTGTCCAGCTCGACGTTGACCACGATGGATTCCAGCGCAACCCCAAGCACTTCGGCAACGACCTGAGCGACGGTGGTTTGATGTCCCTGCCCTTGCGGTGCGGAGGACACGTGCACACTGACGTCACCCAACGGGCCGACGTTGATGGTTGCGGTGGCGACAGCGCCGTTTTTCGGACCGGCCTTGCGTCGCTCTTCGGGCGTCATCGCGGTGGTGATGTAACCCATGTTGGAAATCGAGGGTTCGATGACCGCTGCATAACCAATGCCATAGATTCGGCCTTCGGCACGCGCCTGATCACGACGTTTGAGCAACTCCTCGAGTCCACCGTCAGCCGCCGCCAAGGCAATGCCTGCCTGGTAATTGCCGGAATCGAGCAACGCACCGGCGGCCGCGCGATAAGGGAAGGCATCGGCCGGCACCAGGTTGCGGCGGATCACGTCCAACGGATCAAGTTTCAACTGCACGGCGATGTGTTGCAGCAGCCGCTCCAGGGCGAAATACACCTGCGGGCCACCAAAACCACGGTTCAGGCCGGAAGGGGTTTTGTTGGTCAGCACCACTCGGTTGCGCACTTGCAAATTGCGGATTGCGTAGGCGCCCGTCAGGTTGCCGTGCATGCGGTAGAAAGTCGCCGGTTCAGGCGCTCTCAGGTAGGCACCACAATCGTCGATCTGGTCATATCGCAAAGCGGTGATGCGGCCATCCGCTTCTACCGCCGCTTCAATTTCGGTCACCCGATTGGTCGCCGAAGAAGCCCCCTGAAGATGTTCCAGACGGTCCTCGACCCACTTCACCGGTGCACCGACCTTGCGTGACGCCAGGCCCATCATCACCACGTAAGGGAAAACCCCTTGCTTGATGCCAAAGCTGCCGCCGGAATCTTTCGGTGTGCGCAAACGCAGGCGGTTGCCGGGCACATTCAGTGCCCGGGCCATGACCGTATGTAGCGCATAGGGGCCCTGGAAATTGGCCAGCACGTCATAAATGCCTGTAGCGCGCTCGTACTGAGCCAGCACCACATAGCATTCAATGGGCGTGCAGGAACTGCGTGGAAACTTCACTTTGAGCGAGACCTTGTGCGGCGCCTGCTCGAAGGCCTGCTCCGGCTCGCCATAACGAAAGCGCCGTTCGTTGACCACGTTGCTGCCGACCGCTTCATGCAGGATCGGCGCCTGTTCGGCGGTGGCCAGTTCGGGATCGATGATCGGGGGCAGCGGCTCGTATTCAACGCGCACACCTTCGATCGCGTCCTCGGCCAGATAGCGGCTCTCGGCGATCACCACGGCCACCGGCTCTCCGACGTAACGTACCTTGTCGACGGCGACGCACCAGTGCTCCATCGGCTGCCGGACACCCACCGGGAACGGCAGCGCCCAGCGTTTGACGTCTTCGCCGACCAGCACGCCGTGCACACCTTTCATCAGCAGCGCACGGGAAAAGTCCACCGAGGTGATCCGCGCATGAGCGTGGGGTGAACGGATGATCGCCGCGTGTAGCGTTCCCGGAGGGATCGCAGCGTCATCGGCATAACAGCCGAGGCCGCGCAACAATGCGGCGTCCTCGACACGGGTCTGACGGGCGCCGATATGGCCGGTCTGGCTTTCGGTAGCAGGCTGGAAACTAGTCATTTTTTTCGCGGCTCTTGTTGTTGTGCAGCGCGATAGCGTTAGAGCCGAGTGTGTGAGAAAGGCGCGGGGAGCGCCTTGCCTGAGGAGAGGGAGTTCTGCGCTGGGGTCTGAAAATTTGCCTTAGCGTCTGATTTTCAGGTCTGGATCCAGACAGAATTGGCGGTCAGGGATGTGAGGCGGGATGGCTCAGGAAAGCTTCGATTTCTGCACAGGGCATCGGTTTGGCAAAGTAATACCCCTGAAAAACATCGCAGCGACTGCTCTTCAGGAAATCCACCTGAGACGCCGTTTCCACGCCTTCGGCGACCACCGTAAGGCTGAGGTGATGGGCCATGGAAATAATGCCTTGGGTGATCGCTGCATCGTGATTACCAGTGGCGATTTCCTGGATGAACGAGCGGTCAATCTTGATCTTGTCGATAGGCAAACGTTTGAGGTAACTGAGGCTGGAAAAACCGGTGCCAAAATCATCGAGCGCAATGCGCACCCCCAACGCCTTGAGCCGGTGCAACGTGTCGATCGCCTGTTCAGCGTTATGCAACAGCAGCGACTCGGTGATCTCCAGCTCCAACTGCTCACCACGCAGACCATGTTTCTCCAGGGTGGTCTGGACACACTGGACGAACTGGCCACGCTGAAAATGCATCGGCGAAATATTCACCGCCATCGAGATGCCTGTGGTGCCCTGCTCGCCTAGCTGGCGCAGCTGCGCGCAGGCCGTATCGAGTACCCAAAGGCTCAGCGGGATGATCTGACCACTGTCCTCTGCCACCGGCACAAACACCGCGGGTGAGATAAACCCTTTTTCCGGATGCTCCCAGCGCAGCAACGCTTCGATCCCGACCACCCGACCCGTGCGCGCGTCTATCTGCGGTTGGTAATGCAGCTGCAACGACTGAGTTTCGATAGCCTTTTGCAGGTCATTGCGCAGGCTCGCGTGCTCGCAAACGCGCTGATTAAGATCGCTGGTGTACCACTGAAAGTTGTTGCGCCCTTGCTGCTTGGCTTTGTACATCGCCATGTCAGCCTGCTGGATCAGTTGCATCGGCTGCTCGATATGACCATCGCTCAGGGTGATGCCGATACTTGCACTCACGTGCAGGTCAATGCCCTGAATGCAGTAGGGTCTGGCAATGCTGGCCATCAAGCGCTCGACCACCGGTACAACGTCCTCATCACGAAGCAGGTCCGGCAGCAGCACGATAAATTCGTCACCGCCCATGCGCACGATGGTATCGCCGGGACGAACCTGCCGGTTCATACGCTGCGCCACCTCAATCAGCACCTGATCGCCGAAGTAGTGTCCGATCGAATCGTTGATGGATTTGAAACCATCCAGATCAATGCACATCACCGCCAGACGACGCTTACGCCGACGACTGATGTGACAATCCAGAACAAGCCGGTCTTCAAGCGAAACACGGTTAAGCAAACCGGTCAGGCGGTCATGGCTGGCGTTGAAGCTCAATTGGCGCTCGAAATGCTTCTGCTCGCTGATGTCCCGGGCAATGCCAAATACCCCGACGATCTCTCCGTTGACCATGATCGGCAGGTTAGAGATGTCCATGGTCAGCAGTTTTTGACTCTCGTCGAGAACCCGTGCCTCGAAGCGCTGAGGTTCTCCGGCGCGGGCTGCGGTAAAATGCTGACTGACCCGTTCCAGGTCTTCTTCGAGTACCAGATGGGAAAAGTGATGACCAATGAAATCGGTTGAGGTGCGCGGTTTCAGCTTCAGGCCTGCCGGATTCACACTCTGGATGTTGCCGGCCAGATCGAGGGCGAACACCGGGTTGGGGTTGTAAGTGAACAATGAACGAAAACGCTGTTCGCTTTCCTCCAGACGTTGGCCGTCACGCTCATGACGGATCGCAATGACTGCCAGCTGGGCCGCGCAGGCCAGTCGTTGAATCTGCGCCTGATCCGGCGAGTGGGTTCGGCTCTGGTACAGAGCAAATGTACCCAACACACATCCTTGATGGGAGAGCAAAGGCACCGACCAGCAGGAACGCAGGTTATGCCCCAGCGCCAGGCTGCGGAAACGCTCCCAGTTCGGATCCCGGGCGATGTCTTCGGTGACCACCAACTCGCGCCGGAACGCTGCGGTGCCGCAGGTTCCTTCCTGTGGACCAATGGCCATTCCATGAATCGCCTCGTTGTACTCGGCTGGCAGGCCGGGCGCCGCGCCGCTCAGCAAGTGTCTGCCCTCGGCATCAGTGAGCAGGATCGAGCAGACGGTTTCGGGGGCCTGTGCGTCGAGCATCTGGCAGATAGCGCAGAGTATGTCGCCCAGGTGATGATCGGTCGCAATCATACCGAGAATGTCACGTTGCGACTCGGGGAAGGTCTTGCTGTGAAAGCTTGGACGAGTATTCATGGTGGTTCCTGAAGACTCTCGAGGTCGTCCGGTCTTCAGAGAGCCAGAAATAGTGGCGGCCGATCACTGTCCACTAGTGCTTCGGACGCGCACTCTATAGAGCGCCAGCTAACTAATAAAAGGCTCAGATCCAACATAAAAAACAGTGTCAGATTGCCGCCGTTTGGCTGGAATGGTCGGGGTGCTTGGCCGTTTTGATGTTCTGCTGGCCGGACAGTCCTGAAGCTGCAGCCCGGTTTCCATGAACTTGGACCGATGAACATTTCCACGCCAATAGCCTTCGGACCTGAAGCAAAACATAGTAACGGCCTGCCTATGAACATATGACATCGCTCATAAGTTAAATAGCGAATCATGCTCAACCTAACACTTTGGCTCCGACTGTCCCTATTGTCTTATCCTCTATGCAACAACATAAATGGCTCGCCGCTCGATGCCTGTACGCGCAATGGTGCGGTGAGAATGTTGTTGGCCGAGTACATATTGGCGATTTGACCCTGTGCCCTGTCGAGTCAGCCCATTTTCGCCGCCATACCATTGTGCAATGCGCCTCGCACGAGCGATCAATGTTGTTGTCATGGTGCATCAACGTGCAGCGTTTCGGGTGTGTCGATATGCACTGATGCTGCAGTATCCAGATGAGGAGGAGCTTCGGTGTCGATGTGTGCTGTACCGAAGTCTGTATGGATCCCGGCAATGTCAGTGTGTACTCCACCTATGTCTGTATGGCCCGTGGTGCCGTCGGTATGACCTGTTGTTCCATCGGTATGGGTGGCGCCAATGATAGATTTTCAATCAGCGCCAACACACAGCTCTTCTAGCTTCTCCAACGTCAGGATCCAGCCGCTGCATACAAACGCCCTCTGGCTCAGCCCGAAGCTGAAACTGCAACGGAAGCCTTGCCCAGCCCGCCGCGCTGCATAACCTCGACGATGATGGGCACTGGAGTCATCAGGTGGTTGCGCATCATTGCGGTTGCACGAACGGTATCGCGGGCGAGGATGGCTTCGACCAGCGCGGCATGTTCCTCGCGCTTGAGCTTCAGGGCTTCGTCAGAAAAAACCGTTTGTGTCAGCCACAGGTGGCGGTAGCGCTCGGCTTGGTCAAACAGGTAGGTACGCGCCTGGAGTAAATGCTTGGAGCCGCAGCCAGCCGCAATGGCACTGTGGAAAGACTTGTGCCGCTCATCCCAGACGTCGAGCACCTGCTCGCGGGTTTTCACGTCCATCACCTTAGATAGCGTATGGGACTGCGCGAGTATCTGAGCCTCCCAGGCGTCGTCGCCGCGTTCGATGGCCAGGCCGACAATCATGGCCTCCAGGTTGGCGCGGGCATCATAGATGTCCTGCATTTCCTGCAGTGACATGGGCGCTACGCGGTAGCCTTTCTGGCTGATTACCACCACCAGGTGTTCAGCAACCAGTTGTGACAAAGCTTCTCGCAGCGGGCCTACACCAAGGTCATAACGCTCCTTCAGACCGCTCATGAGGAGCTTCTCTCCAGGCTTGAAAATTCCACGGATGATGTCCCGCTTAAGTCGCTCATACCCGCTGAATAGAGAGTTCTGCCTTGGGGTGAGGCTATCCAATGTACTGCTCCTCAACTCGTCAAAGTCGCCATTATACCTAAACATCTACTGGCCGAAAAATATCAGACAATGATCTATTTTGTCGCTTCTTTTGAAAAATGTAGACATTTTTAATTAATGGCGATATTTTCTCCTTTAGCTGACCCACATCAATACGGGAAAGCGCTTTTCACCCACTTTGCCAGGAGCCGCCATGAACGCCTTTACTCAGATTCAGGACCTTGTGATGCCGCTGCCGTCGGAAAGCAAGGGCTTCACCCTCGCCCCTTCCAAGCAGTCACCTCGCCTTCTTGAGCTGACCTTCGCCAAGGAAACCGTCGACGCGTTCGTTAGTGCTGTTGCCGAGTGGCCGGTACAGGCACTGGAGTACAAGTCGTTCCTGCGCTTTCGCGTCGGTCAGATCCTTGACGATCTGTGCGAAGGTACTCTGCGCCCGGTTCTGATCAACACCATCCTGGACCGCGCCACCGGCGGCATGCTGATCACCCCTGAAGGCCTGTGCGACGTGACCCAGGCGGATGACATGGTCAAGTTCTCTTCGGCAGTGGCTCACCTGATCGGTCGCTCCAACTTTGATGCCATGAGCGGCCAGTTCTACGCGCGCTTCGCAGTGGTCAACACCGACAATTCCGACAGCTATCTGCGCCAGCCACACCGTGTGATGGAGCTGCACAACGACGGCACCTTTGTTCAGGAGCGCACCGACTACGTGCTTATGATGAAGATCGACGAGCAGAACATGGAAGGCGGCAACAGCCTGCTGCTGCACCTGGACGACTGGGAAGATCTGAACCACTACTACACGCACCCGCTGGCCCGTCGTGAAATGCGCTTCACTGCCCCACCAAGCAAGAACGTGCGTGAAGACGTGTTCCACGCGGTGTTCGACAACGACGCTGAAGGCCGCCCGACCATGCGTTACATCGACCAGTTCGTGCAGCCAAAGGACTTCGAGGAAGGCATCTGGCTGACGTCCATGAGCGAATCCCTGGAAGGCAGCCAGAGGAAGGTGTCGGTGCCGGTGCCGGTCGGTAGCTTCGTCCTGATCAACAACATGTTCTGGCTGCACGGCCGTGACCGCTTCACCGCCCACCCAGGCCTGCGTCGTGAGCTGATGCGCCAGCGTGGCTACATCAGCTACCAAAAAACCATGTACCAGCGCGGCCAGTAAGGTTTGCCAACAGCTGAGATGACGAGGGCCACCACGTGCGGTCCTCGTCATGCCTCAAACAAAACGTAATTCAGGTGGGTGCAAGCTAATGGCTGCGTACGACTTCATTATCATCGGTGGCGGCATTGTGGGCATGTCCACGGCCATGCAACTGACCCAGGTTTACCCGGACGCAAAGATCCTCCTGCTGGAAAAAGAGTCCGGCCCGGCCAGGCACCAGACTGGCCATAACAGTGGCGTGATCCATGCCGGCGTTTACTACACACCCGGCAGCCTGAAGGCACGTTTCTGCCTGGAAGGAAACAAGGCGACCAAGGCCTTCTGCGACAAGCACAGTATCCGTTACGACGAGTGCGGCAAGCTGTTGGTAGCCACCAATGAGCTAGAAATGCAGCGTATGAGCGCGTTGTGGGACCGTACCGAAGCCAACGGTCTCAAGCGCGAGTGGTTGTCGGCCTCCGAGCTGCGCGAGCGCGAGCCGAACATCATCGGTCTGGGCGGTATCTTCGTGCCGTCCAGCGGCATCGTGAACTACGCACAAGTCACCGTAGCCATGGGCCGCGAATTCGAAGACGCCGGTGGCGAAATCCGCTACAACAGCGAAGTGGTCGCCATCGACGAGCGTCCCGATGAAGTTGTGGTGCGCACCGGCAATCAGGAGCACCACGGGCGTTTCCTGATCACCTGCTCGGGCCTGATGGCCGACCGCGTCGTGCGCATGCTCGGGATCAAGCCGAACTTCATCATCTGCCCGTTCCGTGGCGAGTACTACCTGCTGCCCAAGCAACACAACCAGATCGTCAACCACTTGATCTACCCGATCCCGGATCCGTCCATGCCATTCCTCGGCGTGCACCTGACCCGCATGATCGACGGTACCGTCACTGTCGGCCCCAACGCTGTGTTGGCGATGAAGCGTGAAGGTTATCGCAAGACCGATATCTCGCTGTCCGATATGTTCGAAACCCTGACCACTCCGGGCATTCTCAAAGTGCTGATGAAGAACCTGCGCCCCGGCCTGATCGAGATGAAAAACTCGTTGTTCAAGGGTGGTTACCTGAAAGAAGTTCAGAAGTATTGCCCAACCATAGCCAAGAGCGACCTTACCGCCTACCCGGCCGGTGTGCGCGCCCAGGCTGTCTCGCTGGACGGAAAGCTGATCGACGACTTCCTGTTCATCAACACCGCCCGTAGCGTTAGCGTTTGCAACGCCCCATCGCCCGCAGCGACGTCGGCCATCCCGATCGGTGCGTACATTGTCGACAAGGTCCGCGAGCAGTTAGCAAGCACCGGCGTCAGTTTCGTCAAACCGTTCAACTCCGTTCAGGCTGCATCCACTGCAACCTGAGGCTGGGAGCCAAAGCTGGGCGCCGCCGAGACACCCTCGTGTCATCGAAACTTTTTCCTGTATCCATGAGTGCTAATCAATGAACAATAATAAATTGTCACTTGCCGAAAAAGACGTACAACACCAACTTCACCCCTACACCGATGCCCGTGTGCACGAGGAAGTCGGCCCGCTCATCATCGAGCGTGGCGAGGGCATCTATGTCTACGACGACCAGGGCAAACCCTACATTGAGGCCATGTCCGGCCTGTGGAGCGCAGCCCTGGGTTTCAGTAACGAACGCCTGATCAAGGCCGCAGAGAGTCAACTGCGCAAGCTGCCCTTCTACCACCTGTTCGGCCACAAGGCGCACGCCCCCAGCATCGAACTGGCAGACAAACTGATCGAGCTGGCGCCGGTGCCGATGAGCAAGGTGTTTTTCACCAACTCAGGCTCCGAAGCCAACGACACCGTGGTCAAAATGATCTGGTATCGCAATAACGCCTTGGGCAAACCGGCCAAAAAGAAATTCATCAGTCGCATCAATGGTTACCACGGCATCACCATCGTCAGCGCCAGCCTTACTGGTCTGCCAGCCAACCAGCGCGGCTTCGATGTGCCGCTGCCAGGGTTCTACCATGTCGGCAACCCGCATCACTATCGCCATGCGCTGGCTGGCGAGAGCCAGGAGCAGTTCGCCGATCGCCTCTCCGCAGAACTGGAAAACCTGATTCTGCGCGAAGGGCCCGAAACCATCGCTGCTTTTTACGGCGAACCGCTGATGGGCGCGGGTGGAGTGATTGTTCCGCCGCGCACCTACTGGGATAAAATTCAGGCGGTCTGCCGCAAGTACGACGTCCTGGTGGTCGCGGATGAAGTGATCTGTGGCTTTGGCCGTACCGGCAACATGTTCGGCAGCGAGACCTTCGGCATTCGCCCGGACGTGATGGTGCTGTCAAAGCAGCTTTCCTCGTCCTATCAGCCGATCTCGGCGATTCTGATTAACGACGAGCTCTATCAAGGCATCGCAGACCAGAGCCATGCCTTGGGCACCCTGGGCCACGGTTTTACCGCCGGCGGCCATCCGGTCGCTGCCGCCGTAGCACTGGAAAACATCAAGATCATTGAAGAGGACAACTTGGTGCCGCATGCCGCCGCCATGGGCAAGATCCTCCAGGACGGGTTGAACCAATTCGCCGATCACCCGTTGGTGGGCGAAGTGCGTGGGCAGGGTCTGATCGCCGCCGTGGAGTTGGTCGCCGACCGTGCAAGCAAAGCCCCATTTGAGGTGACAGGTAAGCTCGGTCGCTACCTGGCCGGTCGCGCTCAGGAGCACGGCATGATCACTCGCAATATGGGCGATGCTATTGCCTTCTGCCCGCCGCTGATTTCCAGCGAATCCGAGATCCGTTTGATCCTCGAGCGTTTTGCCCGCTCGCTTGAGGATACCCAACGCTGGTTCAACGCTAGCCGCTAGGTCGCCAGCGATCCCAGAGGGAGTTCTTCGCCTATAAAAAAGCCGCTCGCTTATAGTAAGCAAGCGGCTTTGCGGACAGGGCCGAGAGTAATCAACCGGACGCTGTGCCCGTTCACTCAATGACAAAAGATAGGGCCCCCCACAGCAATTATTCGGCGCCCCGCTTCTCTTAACATCATGACTCTTCATACAAAAATAAAGAGAAGAGCCATGGCCTCAACCTTCAAGAAGCAGGGCAACAGCACCGACTACTCGGTCGTTACCGTTCCTGACACACACCGCATGAGTAAAAACTCGCTGACGATTGCCTGGTGGGGCATCTGCAGCGCAATGTTCTGGCTGGTGGTTTCTGCCACGCAGGCAATGACGTTCGGCACTAAAAACGCAATTATCGGCTTGGTACTTTCGGTGGTTGTTGGCGCCGAGGCCGAATTGACCCAGTTGCCGAGATATCACTAACCCGCTCAGACTCCTCGCGAACCACTACCTTTGCTGGATTTGTGTTGATTTGACAGCTATCTCAACCGCATCAAGGCCGGCGCAGCGTACTTCGCCTACGGGGCATCGAAGGACTCTATAGATCTCCGAAATCACCTGCATCGTTGCGTCTTCGATCGTTCCTTCATTACGGCATAAAACCCAGCCGTTATCTGAAATCGCTCGCTCGAACGCCTTGGTACAAGTGACATGCTCTTCCAGCTTATGGATCACAGTACTGCTCAGCCCACGCCGTCGTGCTGCTGCCCTCGCCCATGAAATATCAGGGGCGGTGACAACCCCGACATGCAAGTCTGGCACTCGCACGTTTCGATCCATGTTCAACTGTAGAATCTCTGCAAACGGGACTGTCCGGCGAAACGCGGCATCAGACGGGTACCAGCGATCGATCAAGATGATGCTGCCTGGTGGCTGTTTAGCCAGCACGTGCTGGGAAATCCAGGCACGGCTATCAGCAAAGCGCTCACAAACCTCCAACTCCAAATCCCGGGTGGGATCTCTGACGAGCTTGTTAACGAGGGCCATTGTTTCACCCCTGTAGGGATCACTTTTTTTCTCGCAAAGTCGGATCACCTTTTTGTTGTCGGCCCTCAGTGCTTTCGTAACGGCCTCCAACAGTGTGGTTTTGCCGGTTCCCTTGGGCCCATCTAGAGAAACAAACAGCGGACGATTCATTCTTCACATAACGATTGATATACGGTTTTTTTGCCCTGTTCGTTCACTGAAACCGCTTGGCGCGACTACGCGAATCGAGTGGAGGGACCTTATGAACAGACATTGATGAACACTCTAACCTGATGTCTGACTAACAGGTCTCAAAAACCAGGGTTACATTAGCGTTGATCACCAGCAAAAAAAATCCTCAGGATTATCGACATCCAAGTCTTTCAATTTCAAGTATTCAACTAAGCGGACGTCAGCAGGAACCCGGCGATCGCCCCCTCGCCCTTCATATAAATACTCAGTGCGGCTGAGTATTTATATCCGTAATTAGCAATAACTAAATTTCGATTTCAGGTTGTTGGCGAATTAAGCTGAGGTACTGACCATCGAACCCGTGGTGCTACTGCCTTCGTCCTGCAACGCCTGCAACAACGACGCTGTGGCGGTCTGCAACGACCCCGAGGTGGTCGCGATCTGCGATTGTGCTGCCGCTACGTCTGCGGCTTTGGCATCGGCGCTTTCCTGCTTGGCCTGAGCCGCTTGCAGTTGCTGCTGTTGTTCCTGCAGTTGCTTTTGCAGCTCGGCGATCTGCTTGCGCAGCTCTTTCACTGTATCGGATTCAGTACTGCTGCTCGAACTGCTGCCACCGGCAGCAGGCGCTGCACCGCCAGCGGATGTCTTGGTGGTATCGCCGGATGCACTGGTAGTTGCGGTAGCAGACGTGGTATCGCCGCTGCTGTCGGTGATCGTGGTTTTGCTCAAAGGCGTCGAAAGGGTCTGGTTGATCGAAACAGCGGTGATGCTAACCATGGGACTTATCCTGTTTGGGTTTAGGTTAAATCCATCATCGACATCGTTTAGGTATCGAACATTTGGCGGGGTCGACACGGTTGGGGCTGGAAAAGGCCGAGGTCGCGTTGCACTCAATGGGCGAGCTTCAAAATGGTGCGATAGCGAGGGTAGAAGTGGTCGAACGCATCATGCAGCGGTTGGCCAGCCTGCATGAGTTGTCATTGCAGGCGAAACGGATAGTCGCATGAATCCGTCTGCGCCCTGAAGACACGACGCGCCTGAGCGCAAAGGGCACAGAACTGTGTACCAGCTTGCTTACCAAACAGGTACACAGTCGATCTCAAGTCCAGCTAGGCGCGCATTCTCGGCAGACTGTTCCAGGCCCGTGGCGATTTGTCGGATCTGTGCACTGGAATCAGCGGCCTGGCGAGACAGATTGCGCACCTCGTCCGCCACCACTGCAAAACCTCGACCATGACTGCCCGCCCGTGCGGCCTCGATGGCGGCATTTAATGCCAGCAGATTGGTCTGCCGGGCAATGTCCTGAATGCTCCCGACAATGGCGCCGATTCGTACCGACTGACTGCTTAGCTCGTTGAACACCTGGTCGAGACCCTGCATATAGAGATTCAGATCCCCGAGCACACTCGCCGAAGACTGTATGCTTTGCGCACTCGACTTCACCCGTTCGCCAGCAGCCCGTGCCAACTGATCGGCGAAGCGCATGTCCTCCTCAGTCTGCAGCACCGCTTGGGTCAACTGCTCCAGGGTCGCCTGCACTTGTACACCCGGCCACACAGGGTTGGGCATCTGAGCGTGTTCCTGCACAACGGCGACGGGAGCACTGAGTACCGGAACCTCCAGTTCGCGCTTCGGCGGGTCCTGTCGCACAACAGCAGGTTGCCGATGATAAAGCGCGGCTGCGAGCAGCAGTGCCAGGGTTATTCCACCGGCCAGCAGCAGGCGCCCGCTATCACCCCAGGCCAACACCACAGCGCCCACGCCTGCAACCATCAACAGCAAACCAGCCCATACTTTACGTGCTCTATGAGCCTCCATGCCGATCACAGCAGCGTTCAGGTATAACTGAAGATCAGCCGGTTTATCGATAACCTCATGTACGTCAATATTGCGCATGGCATCCGTCTCTCATTATTTTTTTTAGAACGGCGGACGATAAGTCCATCGTTTTTTGAGGCCATGTGAGGCTATGGAGACGAAACAAAACGCAATATCCGACCTGTGCAGATACCTATCCGTTTTGTGCAGAAGTGGCGTCATGGTGCCCGAGGTAGGCAAGACCTGACCCGGGCAAGGGGCCGACAAACGTTTTCAGCAGCTATTTGGACCACCCCCCTCAGACCTTACCGACGACGAAAAACGCCAGGGCTCTCCCCGGTCCATTGCTTGAACGCTCGATGAAACGCGCTGGGTTCACGGAACCCCGCCTCGTGAGCAATTTCGGCGATGCTCATGGACGTCGTTCGCAATCGCTCGAAGGCGATGGAACGGCGCATTTCGTCCTTGATCTGTTGGTAGGTAAAACCTTCACGCTCTAAAGCACGCCGCAGGCTGCTGAGGTTAATCGCAAACTCTGCGGCAAGCTGCTCGAGCGTTGGCCAGTGATCGTAGCCGCAGGATTTCAAGCGTTGATGAATTCGGGCGCTGTATCCCTCTCTGTTACGAAAGCGGATAAACACCGACTGCGGAGCGTTACGTAAAAAGGTGTACAGCGATTGTCGGTCCTGGATGACCGGAAGCTTCAAACATTCCGGGTCCAGTTCGATTTCCGTAATACTCGCGTCAAACTCCACGTAAGCACCCCACAGCAAGTGCTCATCACCGTGCCCCGGCAACGAATGTTCGAATTGCACGCGACTGATGGGCATACGCCTGCCAGCCAGCCAGCACATCAGCCCAATGATCAGAACCATGAAGGTCTCAATCACGATGGCCCGTAAATGCTCATCCTTGCTGGTACAACGCATGACTACCACCCTGCGTTTACCGCGGGCCTGTACTTCGCATTCAATGTCACGCAAGAACAGTTTGAAGTAGTCGAGCGACTGCTTTAGCGCCTTCTCCACCGTAGGGACCTGGATCAATCCTCGGCAGATCAGGGCGAAACTGCCCAAGGGCATGCCATGGGAGTCCAAACCAAAAAACTCGTCGTCAAGCTCCTTCACCACGGCCAGCCAAAGCGCGGCGAAGTTTGTCGCGGCTACCCGTTCAGGTAGTTCATCCAGCGAGCGCTCCGCAAACCCTGCTTGCTCTAAAAGACGACCCGTCTCCACCGGCCGGCCACTAAATTGATAGAGCAGCGCCTTGGCGAAGTAGGAAGAAACGGAGTGTTTTTCGTTCATGGATCCTGGGTTGCCTATGGCAAAAAATAGCAGCTTTGCTGAGCGGTTATGGCATAGGCCCGGCGCCTGCTCGCCCCTTAGACTGTCCACCTGATCTGCATTATCCCAGATGTCGGCTGCGGCGCCATTACCTGAATTCGGTAAGGCCGCTTGAAAGCCCGTCATCCAGACGAGGACACCCTCCATGAACACCCCTGATATTTACGTTGTCGGTGCCGCACGCACTGCAATCGGCACCTTTGGCGGATCGCTAAAAGACGTGCCGATGGCCGATCTGGCAACCACGGCCGTCAAGGCTGCCTTGCAACGCAGTGGCGTCGACCCGGCGCAGGTCGAACATGTCGTAATGGGCAATGTCATTCCGACCGAGCCGCAGGATGCCTACATCTCCAGAGTCGCGGCGATGAACGCGGGTATCCCGAAAGAAACGCCCGCCTATAACGTCAACCGCCTGTGCGGTTCCGGTTTGCAAGCGATCATCTCGGCTGCACAAACCTTGCTGCTGGGCGACGCTGAGATCGCCATTGGCGCGGGTGTCGAGGCTATGAGCCGTGGCCCGTACATCCTGCCCGCCGCTCGCTGGGGCGCCCGCATGGGCAACACCCAGGCGATTGACTACATGCTTGGCATTCTGCACGACCCCTTCCAGGGTATTCACATGGGCATCACCGCCGAGAATATTGCCGTACGCAATGGCATTAGTCGCGAGATGCAGGATGCCCTGGCCATGGAAGACCAGACTCGGGCGTTTCGTGCCATCGAGGAAGGTCGCTTTATCGAGCAAATCGCTGCCGTTGAAATTCGCAGCCGCAAAGGCACGCAACTGTTCAATATCGACGAGCACCCCCGTGCTACCTCTCTGGAACAACTGGCGCAAATGAAGCCGGCCTTCAAGAAGGACGGCTCGGTCACTGCGGGTAATGCCTCCGGCCTCAATGACGGTGCAGCCGCGTTGGTGATGGCGACGGGTGCCGCAGTCAAAGCCAATAATCTGCGCCCCCTCGCCCGCCTGGTCGCTTATGCCCATGCGGGTGTCGAGCCCGAATTGATGGGCCTCGGTCCGATCCCGGCCACGCGTCTTGCGCTTAAGCGTGCGGGTCTGACGGTCGCTGATCTGGACGTTATCGAAGCCAATATCGCGTTCGCCGCGCAAGCATGCGCTGTGACTCAGGAATTGAATCTGGATCCGGCCAAGGTCAACCCGAACGGTTCGGGCATTGCCCTTGGCCACCCGGTCGGGGCTACCGGCGCGATCATTGCGACCAAAGCTATCTATGAACTGCACCGCATCGGCGGGCGCTATGCGCTGGTGACCATGTGCATTGGTGGCGGTCAAGGCATCGCTGCTATTTTCGAACGCGTTTGAGGGGTTGTAAGTGAGTATTCAAAAGCTAGCAGTCATTGGCGCAGGCACCATGGGCAACGGGATTGCCCAGGTGTGTGCACTTGCCGGAATAAACGTGACATTGATTGATATTTCCGATGAGGCGCTCGCAAAAGGTCTGTCGGCGCTGACGGCGAATCTTGATCGCCAGCTACGCAAAGAAACGATTACAGCGGCGGAGAAGCAAGGTGCTCTCGCCCGGATATCCCTCAGCACCGACTACGCGGCGCTGAATGGAGCCGAGCTGGTCATCGAAGCGGCCACCGAGAACCTTGAGCTTAAAAAACGCATTCTCAAACGAATTGATGACACCGTGAGTGATGACTGCGTTATCGCAACGAACACGTCATCGCTGTCGATTACCGAATTGGCGGCAGTGGTCAATCACCCTGCTCGCTTCATTGGTCTGCACTTCTTCAACCCTGTCCCGATGATGGCATTGCTGGAGGTCATCCGCGGTTTGCAAACGTCGGATACCACCCACGCCTTGGCGCTTAAACTCGCCGACCACATTGGCAAGAGTGCAGTCACGGCTCGCAACAGCCCGGGCTTCGTGGTCAATCGTATTCTGTGCCCTATGATCAACGAAGCGATTTTCGTTTTGCAGGAAGGCCTTGCCAACGCCAAGGACATCGATACCGGCATGCAATTGGGCTGCAATCACCCAATCGGCCCGCTTGCGCTGGCTGATCTGATTGGCCTGGATACCATGTTGGCGATCATGGAGAGTTTCCATGATGGCTTCAATGACCCGAAATACCGTCCGGCCCAATTGCTCAAAGAAATGGTCGCGGCAGGTTATCTGGGCCGCAAAAGCGGGCGCGGCTTCCATGTCTATACCTGAACGCTGCTCACGCTTCGCTCAGAGCCGTGACAAGGCACTGGATCTGTTTGCCAGAAAGGGATTCGGTCAGGTTGGCATGCGCGAGCTGGCAACCTATCTCGGGCTTACACCTGGCTCGCTTTACCACCATTACCCAAGCAAACAGCATTTGCTCCTCGACTTGATCGAGGAGCTTTACGAAGAACTGCTGACCACTGTACGTCTGATAGAGCAAAGCCCCGATAACGGGGTGAACACCTTGCAAGTCATTATCCGGGCGCACCTGAATCTGTACCGGGAAATGCCGTTGCACTTTCGCCTGGCTGAACGCGACAGTTGTTGCCTGAACGAAGAACAACAATTGCGTGTCAGCCATTTGCGCGAACAATATGAGCGCCAACTGCTCGTGGCACTGGGGTATAGAACACGGTTGACCCCGCATCGGCTTCAGGCAGCCGGGCACGCCATTGCCTCGTTACTCAGCAGCGCGCCCTCCTGGTTGGCACAGCGCACCCTTGACGATCAGGACCGCGACGAACTGATGGAAGACTTGATGATGGGGGCGATTGAGCGGCTGCTGGCTACACGTCACTCAAGAACGCATGGTCTTCAGGCATCGGTAGCCTGAAGACTCACGATCAGGCGCCCTCACCTTTTCCACTCGAGGAATGGTGGTCTTTCGCCAAACCGCCGCAATGCGTTAAAACTGTTTTTTCATCTTTCCGACAACGTGCACACACAAGTCACTCTGAGGCATTACACGGCAAGCCAATACCGTGCCGGCGGCAAGTTCTTCTACGCTCACATGTGCGCGGCTCATGGCCTTTACTTCAAAGGCGCCGTTGAGAATCTGGACTTTACAGATGCCACATCCACCGCCCCGGCATCCCAATGGAATGCCACGACGGCCAAGACGAGCCATACCATGCAGAACCGACTCACGCTCATCACAGGCGTAATGCTCTCCGGTGTCTTCGATCAGTACTTGATATTCCATGGCCCGTTCTCACTCAGTGGAAGTGACTATCGGCAAGAGTCCAAGAGCCTCTAAAGCGGCATTGGCACATACTTCGTCTTGTTCCTCAGTACTCATCCGCGAACTTCAAGCTTTGCAGCACGCGCACAGATTTCCTGTTCGCGTAAGACATCTGCGCCAATGCCGCCAATCGACCAGTCCTGTGGTTCAACCCGGATGCACCGACCCCGCACAACGTTCCGATCAACTGCTAATATTTCGACCAGCAAGGACGTAAACCCGGTCATTAACTTCTGACGCTCGTCCAATGGGCGTCCTTCGAGCACGATGAACTCGAAGTACGGCGCATGCAGTCGATGGGAACTTACACAGTCTCCGGCAACGGCAAACTCATCAGCTGTATGCAAGGTGATGATGGCCCGCACCCGCTCCATCGGTGACTGTAAAACCTTGCTGTAAAGACGCGAGGCATCCTGGAGCAAACGCGTTTTTTGCTCAGCAGAACAATACCCTTCAACGAGATGGAAATTCACTACCGGCATTTTTAAGGCCTCATACCTATTCTTATATTTATTTATTTTTTTATTCACTCGACCCAAAGCACATCAGGGCAAACCGCGACGTCGTCCAGAATCCAACATCAACGTGGACCCGGTCATCGCGTCAGCCTCGGGCGCTAGCAACACACTAACGGCCCAGGCCACTTGCTCCGGCGTCGTGAAGGCACCGATGGAGGACTCACGACACATCTCCTGCAGAACAGTTTCAGTACTGACACCACGCTGCCTTCCCCGGTCTGCGGCCACTTTGTGCAGACGTTCCGTATCCGCAGGCCCCGGCGCAATAAGATGCGCCGTCACACCTCGCGAGCCATAAGCCAGACTGAGCTGACGTATCGCGTTCGCCAAGGCTGCGTTTGCAACGCCAGCGGAGGCCGCGTATGCCGTGGGTTCAAAACCGTAGTGTCCACCGATAGCGACGAGACGAGATCCTTTGACGAGACTCGCATCCACAGCACGGGTCAGGCGCAACAGACCGCCGACTTTAATATTGACCGCATCTGCCAGCGCAGACGTAGGGGCGTCAAGAACGCCGCCTACGACCGCCACGCCGGGGCCATGGACAATCATCCGTACCGGCCGATCCAGCACGTTTCGGATATGCGCAATGGACTCGTCGGCAGAAATGTCGGCAACGCAAGGGATGACCCTAGGGTGAATCCGGCTCAGCTCATCAATAGCCGCTGAACTGCGGGCCACTGCGACGACGTCCAATCCGTTGGCGCACAGACGCGCAACGATCTGTTTACCAAAGGCACCCGTTGCACCCACCACCACCGCTAATTCATTACGTGAGTTCATCGTCCACCCGCCGTTAAGTTTCGGGTTCGGAGCATGCATCACATGCCCCGAAGTCTATTCAGGTGGGAAGAACGACGCCGCGGGCCTTGGCCATGGTCATTGCCGTGTCGAAAATCATGTCCTCTTGGCCACCGATCATTTTCTTGCGGCCCAACTCGACCAGAATGTCGCGCGCCGGGACGCCAAATTGCAGGCCTGCGCGTTTGGCATGCAGGAGGAATGTCGAGTAGACACCTGCATAGCCGAGCGTCAGCGACTCACGGTCAACCCGCACGATGTGCTCCATCATGGGTACGATGATGTCTTCTGCTACGTCCATCAGCTTGAACAGGTCCGTGCCGGTTTCGATGCCCATGCGTTCGCACACTGCGGCAAACACTTCCAGCGGCGTATTGCCAGCACCGGCGCCCAAACCAGCCACGGAACCATCAATGCGGCTCGCGCCTGCTTCGATGGCGGCGATGGAGTTGGCCACGCCCATGCCCAGGTTGTGATGGCCGTGGAAACCGATCTCGGTCTCTGGATTGAGCACCTCACGCAGGGCACCAATACGTGCTTTTACATCGTCAGGCAGCATGTAGCCGGCAGAGTCGGTGACATACACCGTCTGCGCGCCGTAGGACTCCATCAGCTTGCCCTGCCTGGCGATGCCGGCAGCATCATTGAGGTGCGCCATCATCAAAAAGCCTGAGGTATCCATCCCCAGCTTGCGGGCATAGGCGATGTGCTGGGGCGAGGTGTCCGCCTCGGTGCAGTGGGTGGCCACATGCACGCTTCGCGCACCGCAGTCGAACGCCGAGTGCAGCTCCTTCATGGTGCCGAGCCCTGGAATGAGCAGGACCGATACTTTGGCCTGTTTCATCTTGGGTGCCACTGCGCTGATGTACTCCTCATTCGTATGAGGGGCAAAACCATGCTGCAGCGAATTGCCGCCCAGACCACCGCCATGGGTGACCTGAATGTAAGGCACGCCAGCGTCATCCAGCGCGGTAGCGACCTTGACCATCTGCTCGACACTGATCTGTTCACGCTTGGCGTGCATGCCGTCGCGCAGGCACATGTCGTGCAGGATTACCTTGCGGCCCTTGAGGCTGGAACGGGGGGACTGACTCATTACGCGACCTCCGAAGCTT
Organism: Pseudomonas sp. UMAB-08; assembly: GCF_900095225.1. GTDB lineage: Bacteria > Pseudomonadota > Gammaproteobacteria > Pseudomonadales > Pseudomonadaceae > Aquipseudomonas. The sequence continues at coordinate 97,445 of NZ_LT607418.1, read as the reverse complement.
TAAGCTGAATCTTGCCGGCGAGAATTTCCTCGGCAAACATCTCTGCAGTACGGGTAGCGGCCGCCGTCATGATGTCCAGATTGCCGGCATAGGTCGGCAGGTAGTCGCCCAGGCCCGCCACTTCCAGGAACACGGAGACTTTCTTGCCTTCAAAAACAGGTCCGTTGACCAGGCGGTAGCCCGGCACGTACTTCTGCACCTCGACGATCATCTTCAGAATCGACTCAGTGATTCGGGTTCTATCCGGCTCGTCATCCGTCAGGCAGTAGATGGTGTTGCGCATCATCATCGGTGGGTCGGCCGGGTTGATAATGGCCAACGCCTTGCCCTTGCGAGCGCCACCGACTTTCACAATGGCGCTTGAGGTGGTGTTGGTAAATTCATCCAGGTTGGCACGGGTGCCCGGGCCAATCGACTTGGACGCCAGGCTGGCGACAATCTCGGCATACTCGACGCTCTGAATACGCGAGACGGCATTGACGATTGGGATAGTGGCCTGGCCAGCGCAGGAGATCATGTTGACGTTCATCTCCAGCTTCTCCGCGTGCTCTCGCAGGTTCACCGGTGGCACGCACAGCGGGCCGATAGCCGCTGGGGTAAGGTCAATCATCAGCACGCCAAGGGCGTTTAGCTTGCGGCTGTTTTCGGCATGGACATAGGCGCTGGTAGCGTCAAAAGCGATCTGAATGCCATCTTCAAGCACGTGCGGCAGAAGACCGTCCACGCCTTCATGGGTGGTTTTCAAACCCATGGCACGAGCGCGCACCAAACCCTCGGATTCGGGGTCGATACCGACCATCCAGACAGGTTCAAGCACTGGGCTGCGCAAGATTTTGTAGATCAGGTCAGTGCCGATGTTGCCTGAGCCTATGAGTGCACACTTGATCTTCTTCATTGAGATTGTTCCTTATTCTTCGCGGCGCGCTGTGCCATGGTCATACCGGCCACGTAAAACTCGTCGCTACCGTGCTCGGTAATGAGGATGCGCACTGTTTCTGGAGCACACTCCAGACTGTTGCAAACCGCCGTGGTGACGGCTGCTGCAACGCGGCTCTTCTGCTCAGCGGTGCGGCCTTCGACCATGTGCATTTCGATAATTGGCATGCTTGATTCTCTTCGTTTTTGTCGTTATTCAACGAAACGCATCGACACGGTACCCAGCTCCTGAAAGCGAGCCACAATGCTGTCGCCTGGTTTCACCGCAAGGGCCTCGGTGATGCCACCACTCATCACGAAGCTGCCGGCCGGCAGTATCTCGCCCATATCCGCCAGGATATTCACCAGCATGGCGATGGCTTCGGCCGGATGGCCCATGACTGCCGCAGAGGCACCCATAGCGACGATCTCGCCATTTTTCTCCATCACCACGCCAAGGGTCTTGAGGTCCAGATCATCGACATAACGTGCACGTCCGCCTCCGACAAAGCGCGCGGAAGAACCGTTATCGGCGATCACACTGGCCAGATCGAACTTGAATCCGGAAAATCGCGAATCAATGATTTCGACCGCCGGGAGGACGTAGTCGGTCGCCGCCAAGACGTCCTGGGCGGTGCAACCAGGCCCCTGCAAGTCACTCTTCATAACAAAAGCCACTTCGCATTCAACCCGTGGATGCACCAGGTCTGAAGTGGAGATGGCCGAGCTCTCGGGGCGGGCCATGCGATCGGTCAAAAAGCCGATCGAGGGCACGTTGACCCCCATCTGCTGCATCTTGGCTTTCGACGTCAGCCCGGCTTTCCAGCCCACCAGCTTGTGGCCTTTTTCGATGAAGCGACGACGAAGCTCGCTCTGCACGGCATAACCATCGGCGATGGTCATGTCCGGGTACTCGTCGGTCAGCTTGGGGATGGCATAGGCGCGGGTCTGCGCACCTTCAACCCGCTCGCACAGGCGAACGATGTCCTCACGCAACAGTGTCAGATTGCTGCTCATACTGCGCTCCTCCCGGAAAACTTGACGCGACAGCTACCAAGACCGCCGACGGTACACACCAACTCATCCCCATCTATCACCGGTACCAGCGAAGACTGGGAACCCGAGAGGATCACCTCGCCTGCCTTGAACGGAATACCCAACGCACCCAGGGTATTGGCCAGCCAGGCCACAGCATTCGCCGGTGAACCTTGCACCGCAGCACCCACGCCGGTAGAGAACAACTCGCCGTTCTTCTCCAGCACCATGCCTGCCAGAATGATATCTAGCTTGCGCGGATCGCCCTTGGTTTTACCCAGGACGAACACGCCGCAAGAGGCATTGTCCGCAACGGTGTCCTGGATCTTGATTTGCCAGTCGGTAATGCGTGAATCAACGATTTCGAAACAAGGCACCACGTAGTCCGTCGCACGGATCACGTCCATCGCGGTGATGCCTGGCCCCTTGAGGTCGTGCCTCAACACAAAGGCCAGTTCAGCTTCGGCTTTCGGCTGAATCAACTGGCTGAGGTCGATGGTGTCGCCCTCTTGAAAAACCATGGCCGACGTGAGCATGCCGAAGTCCGGCTGATAGACGCCGAGAAAGTCCTGCACAGGCTTGCTGGTCGCACCGATTTTCTTGCCGACTATGGTTTCACCCGCCGCCAGCCGCCGAGCGACAAAGCGCTCCTGGATACGGTAAGCATCCTCAAGGGTGATCTCTGGCTCACGGGTGAGCAGTGGCGCAACGGCGCGACGGGAGACGAAAGCTTGATACAGCTCATCGCCGTAATGCTCGATCTTTTGCTTGTCCATAAGGGCCTCAGAGTTTCACGCAGATATTTCGGGTTTCGGTGTAGAACTCCAGCGAATGAACGCCGCCTTCACGACCGATGCCCGACTGTTTGGAACCGCCAAACGGGGTGCGCAAATCGCGCAGGAACCAGCTGTTGATCCAGGTGATGCCAACGTCGATCCGCGCCGCCATGCGGTGGGCACGAGATAAATTAGAGGTCCAGAGGGTGGTCGACAGGCCGTAATCGGTCGCGTTGGCTTTCTGCACAACTTCGTCCTCGCTGTCGAACGGCGAAATGTGGCAGCACGGTCCGAAAATTTCTTCCTGCACAACGGAGGCTGTTTCCGGCAGGCCGGTCCAGATAGTCGGCTGCACCCAGGCACCTTCGGCCAGATCCGCCGGCATATCAGGCACGCCGCCACCCGTCACCAGAGTGGCGCCCTCTTCCACCGCCTTGCGGTAGTAAGACAGCACTTTCTGTTTGTGCTCCTGGCTGATCAGCGGGCCGTAGTTGGCATGGTGATCATCAGGACGACCATATTTGACCGCTTCCGCCTTGACCTTCAGGGCCTGGACAAACCGCTCGAAAATCGGACGCTCGACATACACCCGCTCGGTGCCCAGGCAGACTTGGCCCGAGTTGAGGAATACCGAGCGTGAGAAGCTCTCAACCGCCGCATCAAAGTCGGCATCGGCAAACACGATGCCGGCGTTCTTGCCACCCAGTTCGAACGACACATCGCGCATGCCTTCGGAAGCGGCTTTCATGATGGCCGCGCCAGTGCGGGTCTCGCCGGTAAAGGTGATGGCATCGACGTGCGGGTGTTGGGTGACGAACTCGCCAGCGGAGTTAGGCCCGAATCCGTTCACTACGTTGTAGACACCCCTGGGGATGCCCACTGCGTTCATCACTTCACCCAGCAGTGCCGCCGTTTGTGGCGACTCTTCGGACGGTTTGACCACCACGGTATTACCGCAGGCCAGCGCCGGACCTACTTTCCAGGTCATCAGCATGAACGGGGCATTCCACGGACAGATCACGCCGATCACACCCTTGGGGCGACGAATCGAGTAATTGAAGGCGCCGCGACCATCAGGCGTTTCCATCTGGAAGGATTCGCTGGCGACGTTCTTGATCACGTCGGCGAACACTTTGAAGTTGGCCGCCCCGCGCGGGATGAACACGTGCTTCATGACGTGCTCCGGCTGGCCGGTGTCGGACATCTCGGCCTCAACGAAGTCGTCGAAGCGGCGGGTGATTTCGTTAGCTACGCCGTAGAGCAACTCAATGCGTTGATCCGTGGTAAGACCACCCCACTCGCCCTGTAGGGCATTACGTGCAGCGCTGACGGCGGCATCTACCTCGCCGCGTCCGGCTTCACTGATCGAGCAAATAACACTGTTATCGACCGGTGAACGCTTGTCGAAACGTTTGCCACTGGCAGCGCCGACAAACTCACCGGCGATGAAATTTTCAATCTGGCGCATGGAAGCTCCGGGGTGTTGTTCTGTATGACTACCCGCTGCACCTTGCCCAGGTTCAGCGAGTATTAGTCCCTGAAAGCGAGTCTAGAAAAGCCAGGCAATACCGGCTAATACTTTATTTTGCCAACTCTGATACCTACAGGGTATTGACACTGAGGTAACAAAATCAGCCCAGACAACCTCCCTTAACTCACCTGTAGAGAGAGCTTGTCGGCGCGATCAGATAGCCTTGAACAAGGGACTGCGGACCTGCTGAGCATCCGCCGCCGAGATAAACTTCTCGGTATAGATGTCGCGCTCAAACAGGCGTCCCTGCATCAGCGTGCTGATGCAGGAGTCAATCATTAGAGGCGGACCACACAGATAAGCCTTGTGCCCCCTGAAATCATTTTTGAAGTGCGCCTTGGCGGCGTCGTGGACGAAGCCACGGAAGCCTTCCCAGCCAGAGTCCTCCGGCTCATGGGAGAGCGCAGGCACGTAGTTGAAGTTCGCGTATTGCTGAGCCATGGCGAGGAAATCGTCGTGGTAATACAGCTCGCCACGATGGCGTTGCCCATAGATGAGGGTGATCGGCAGTTCAAAGCCTTCCGCCAGCAAATCCAGAATCATTGAGCGCGGGCTGGAAAGCCCGGAACCGCCGCCCATGAAGATCACCGGCATATGCGCCGACTTCTTCACAAAGAAGCGGCCGTAGGGGCCGGTGATGCCCATGCGCTCGCCGACCGTCACCTGCTCGTGCACATAACCCGTACCGCGACCGCCGGGCACGATACGAATATTCAGCTCGATCTCGCCGCCCTCCGTAGGCGCACTGGCAATCGAAAATGCCCGGCTGCCAATACCGTCAGGCAACTGCAGATTGATGTATTGACCGGCCTGGAAGCGCATTCCAGCCGGATCGTCGAGCTTGATCCATACACCCTTGATGGTGGGCGTCAGGGTTTCGATGCGGCTGACCGTACCGGGGAAGTCGCGTACCGGCAGATTCTCGGCATCGGGGTCTTCATCGATTTCCGCCTCAATCACCAGGTCGCTCTCGGCGGTAGCGCAGCAGGCCAGGCACTTCTTCTCTTCGCGCTCAAAATCCATCAGGGCAAAGCTGGAGGCTTCGCCATGCTCAATCTCGCCATCCACCACCTGAATCTTGCAGGTCGCGCACAGGCCGTGGCAGCAGGCGTGAGGCAGGTAGATGCCGGCCCGCAGAGCCGCATCGAGAATGGTCTGACCTTCTTCGATCTCGATGGTCTGACCCAGTGGTTCAATCGTCAGCTCGTAACTCATAGCCCGTCCCCTTCTCAGCTAACTGCGCAAATAGTGTTGAGGCCCGGCGTACTGAACCGCAGCTGATGTTTGTGGCCGATAGCATTTTCGGCCAGGCTGAGATCGAAGTCGGGCACCCAAGGCCGGTTGCCCTTGAGCCACTGGACAGAGCGCCAGTCGATTGCTGCGGTGTCCGGATCCGCTTGCAGCAGCGGCTCGAGGGCGACCTGAATCAACTCGGCGAAGGTCGTCTGCGGCGGCAGACAAAGCAGGAACGGGGCAGCAAAAAGCAGATGGTGATCCCAACTGACGTACACCAGCTGTTTGCCGTTGAAATTCTCAACGCGATCACGGGCAACGCCTACGTACTCTTTAAGGGCTACTACAGGCATCTTGTTCTCCTTATTATTGTGTTGGGGCGTGGTCGCTTCAACTAACGACCACCCCCTTTTAGAGGCTTACTGGTTCGACGTTGCCAGACCACGCCACAGTTCGAAGTTGTGGCGGTCCTGGGAGTCGGCAAAATCGCCATTGTCCTGACCATCTTTCAGCGAAACCCACTCCATCCAGGCAGCCAGATCACCATTGAGCGGCGCTTGGAAGAGTGCAGGCATGGGCAGCCAGGCCTGGATATATTTCTCCGGCTCGTTATTGAAGATTTCCAGACAATGATCAGAGCAGAAGTGGTACGTGTCGCCTTTATATTCAACTTCACGATGGCAAGTAAGCGTCGGATCATTCGGCTCGGTAAATACCGTCGGCAACTGGCAGCACTGGCACAATTTAGCCAGGCCAAAGTTCTTGAACGGCGTGCCTGCGTCCGCCAGCTTCTTGATATGTTCCCAGCGTGGCCGGTAATACGTGTCGAACGTGGTGGGGTACTTGGCAGATAACCATTGCAGGTCCTCATCCGAGGGGATCCATGCATGGAAGGCAGTCCCAAAGCTCCACTGGTAAAGGCCCAGCATGAACTGGTGCGACATGTGATCAATGCCTGCTTCGGCGTCATCCCAGCTCTTCGGTGGACGAATACCGTAGCGCGCCAGGTCCTTGAACAGCGCGCCGCCGTTCTCTGCGCCATAAATATCCCACGCCTCGCGCCACGACATGACGCGCTTGGGCAGCATGTAATCCATCATGGTGCTGACCAGGCCTAGAACCCGGAAGCCGCGCCAGAACCACTTGTCGATCCAGCCCTGAACGATGGGCAGGTTGTCCGGATCCTGCTCGAGCATGAACTTGATGCATTCAAGGCCCAGGGTCATATGCCGTGCTTCGTCCGACTGGGCCGAGAAGCCGAAGGTCACCGTGGCCATGTCACCGTTGTAAGCTGCGCCGGACATGAACGGCACGAACAGCAGGTTGGTCAGCACGTATTCGAACGAGAAGCCGATGGCGATCATGAACTCGAACGGACCGGCCGACATCGCATCGTCAAAGAACGAACGCGCCACAGACGTGTACCAGATGCGGTCACGCTGATCAGCAAACGCATGGAAGCCGTTGTAGAACTTGTTGTAGTTGGACAGTGCGTGGACTTGCGTCTGGGCGTGGCGAATTTCATCAATGGCCTGCATCTGACAGGCCACTTGCGTCCCTACACCGCGAAACTCGCGGCCCACACGAGCAAACCCTTTGTGCGCGGCGTACTCACCCGGACTGATGGCCTGCAGAAATATTTTCAAGGCCGACAGATAGCGTGCATCGGTAATATTCAGATGGCCGTTATTCTGCGCATGGGCGTCAATAATCGCGTAAAACTTGCGCTCTTTTTCCGCCTGATACTTCCAGTACGCATCCATGGTCAAGCGGAACGGATCTTCCCACTTGTTCCAGTCATGGATCTTCAGCCCTTCATAGGCAATGTAGGGAAAGATTTCTTCCTCGGTGCGATAAGACGGTTCCCATGCCAAGTCACGCGTCAACAAGCGGTACTTTTCTTTCGCATTCATTTTTTTATTAGTTGCTTTCATGTCCATGCTAAATAATCTCGCTTAGTTGCCCCAGGTCAGGGTCAAGGAGTCTTCGTCTTCAACGACGTTGCCGGAGAGCGTGATCAGGTTGATATTCAACTCTTGCATATCAAAGCTGCGGCCCAGCTGTTCTTCAATGGTTTCTCGGCGAATGACCAAACGGCCAGGCGCATTGATCTTGACCATCGCCGGTTCACGATTGACCACGGCCTCGGGGTTATCTATTTCAATCGCCTCGATAATGGGGCGGGTCTCTTCATTGGTTTGCAATGCAATAAACACAGTCGACATAGAAACCTCTCAGACCACAACGCCGGTTTTTTCAAGGCGAGCCTTGAAGGCGATCAATTGTTCAGCCATGACCTCATCGGCCTGGTCTGCAAAAACCTGCTCAATCACCGGCAGTAAGGCTGCGGCGGCGCGATCACGCCAAACGGTTGTCCAGGCCTGCAACTGCTCGCGGTTTTGCTCGGACTCAGCGGCCGCTACCTTCATGACCGCATCGACCCATTTGCGGGTCTCCTCAAACCAGTCGCTCATGAATTGTGTGAGCATGGCCACCGCCGAGCCGCCATTGGCCGCGAACCGGTCATCCACGATGCGCCCGTACACCAGCGGATAGAGCAAGCCATCCAGAGCCACGTTTTGCGCGACAAACAGCTCGAACGGATCGCGTACCGTCATGCAGTCCTCGGTATAACGACGCAGTGCTTGCCAGGCGTCCCCTTCCATCCAGGCGACCTTGCCCTCTTCAAGGGCTTCGGTGCCACCTAGCAGCAGGCCAATACGCGACAGGTATTGAGCCGAGCCCAGGTTATCCATCGCGTGGTACATACACGGTTGGGTAAACACCGTGCTGTAGCCGTAACCGCAGATGAAGGTGTTGTTCAGATTGGCGCCCCAGGCAGCGTGACGCAGCGGCACCAGCAGATTGAGCGCGGAGCTGCGCAGATCGTCCGAAAGCATGTCGGCCAGGCCGCGGGTTTCGACGAAGTTGAAGTTCGCTTCGGTGTTTTCTTGCTGACGCGCGCGCGCCAGCGTGTAGGTGCTGTAGTAAAACTGACGCGGGTCTTTCAGGGCGTACCAGTCGCGCATCACGATCTTGGTGATGCTGGCGTCGTAAAGCGCCTGCTCCGGGTCCCAGGTCGGCCGGTAGTGCAAGTTTTCCTCGGGCTGGATGTCGTAGCTGCCTTCCTGATAGCGCGAAGAGGGTTTGTCGCCAAAACGGCGGGCCAAGTGATCAAACGTCTGTCGCAATGGCTGGATGCTGACCGTGCGAAGATCTATATGCATGTGTATCTCCCACCAGCGTTTCACCCAAGGTGAAACGCCCAATTCGATTAGTGTTTGAAACGAACCTGTGTGGCGTCAGCGAGTCGCCAATCCCAATCAGCCGAAGCATCGTCCTCGTCCGTAGCCGGAGTCGGCGCGGGCATCAACGCAACCTTGTTGGTGGCGCAGAACTCGACGAATGCTTCATGAGTCAGGATCATTTCAACGAATAACCCGGGCTCGCCAATGGCGAAGTCGAACTCGACAAAGCGGCTCCCGCGATTGCCGGTAACCCGTACAAAACGCTTTTGCGTATCCAGGTCGGCCGGCTGCATTTCCAGTGACTCATCGGGCAAAGTCATGGATGTGCCCTCAGGTCACTACAGTCAGGAAAGTTTCGTGCAGTTTGCGCTGCGGGTAGTCGAGGCCCTGGGCGAAGTTGTCGTAGGTCCAGGACAGCGGCTCGTAATCCGGGTAAGGGTGGTAGCCGCCCATGAAGGTTTCAAAACGATTGCCGGAGGGGTCCCACGCATAGATGGTGCAGCCGCGGGTTACGCCATGACGGGTAGGGCCAATGTCAACGTTCACTTCGTTCATCGACATGATGTCGCCGGCACGCAACACCTGCTCCCACGACTCGAGGAGGAATGAGCAGTGGTGCAGCTTGCCCTTCTCCGGATACTCGACGAAGGCGATGTCATGGACTTTGTGCGAGCAGGACAACCAGATGCCCATGTCACTGTCGCCATCCGGGCTGAGTACGCGCTCAACCAGAAAGAAGCCCAGGACGTCGGTGAAAATCTTCTTCACTTCGGCGATGTTCGGGCCATACAGCAAGCAATGATCCAGCTGGATAGGGGCGATGCCATGTTCGCGCTGAGCGTTCCACGGAGCCGGGTTGACTTGGGGAATGCCGTTACCTATGCGAGTTTTCTCCGCATACAACTCGATCAGATGGCCGGATGGCAATTCGAAGCGCACGCGCTCGCCGGTTTCCAGCATTTCACCTGCCGGAATGCGGGTAGTGACCAAACCGTATGCTTGCAGGTCGGCATCAAGTTTTTCCAGAGTGGCTTTGTCCAACACCTTGAAGCCAAAGAAATCGATGCCAGCGGTATCCGCTTCACGAATCACATAGCAGTTGTGATCACGCTCGTCCCAGCATTTAAAGTACACGCGCCCCTGGTCATCACGCCCGGTTTCCACCAGGCCCAGTACGTTGCGGTAAAAGTGAATGCCTTCTTCAAGGTTCAACACGCGCACCTGGGCATGCCCTGGACGCAATACACCTGTCATCGCCATTTGTTGTCTCCATTATTGGCTAGATGAGGTTGGCTCTGCGCGTGCCCTTTCGGGCTAGCGACAAGCCGGACTTACAGTCTCGATCTAACATTGCATAGAGGATGCCAATAACTGTAACTATATGATTTAGTTCGTTTTATGTGGAAAAACAAAAGAATAAACATCTTTCGCTGGATGACGTTTCTGTACATTCGCCACTTGCGCCTTACAAAAACGTAAGGCTGTACATCAGCAAAACGCGATGCCCCGAGCAAAACGATGTCCCCCCCTTGGCAGATGAGCCCGGAGCGACCGTTAAATAGGCAAAAAAAACACGTCGAGCGACGTGTTTGGCATAGGACTTCTCAATAAACAGGCATTCTCGCCGCCTTCGCGGTCATGTCATGGGAATGCCGGGGTTAAAGAGCCCCTATGGATTGATTGGTGTACGCTTTTGTCAGGCGCTATTCGGAGACTGCTCGATATCACCCAACACCTGTTTCACCCGATACGCCAACTGACGACGGGTTATGCCGAGTAGACGCGCCGCGTGGGTGAGGTTGCCATTGGCCCGCAAAACAGCGAGCTGCAAAAGACGGGCTTCATGTGCCTGAAGATCGAAGCCCTCATCAAGTAAGCTTTCGTAAAGTTTATCTTTCCGGGCTTCATCCGCATTGCCCACTTTCCCCTGCTTGTCGATAACGGCACCGAGCGCAGTCACGGGGCCCATGCCAGGGAACAGATGTTCTACATCAATTTGCCCCCCGGAGGGTGCAAGCAAAACAGAACGCTCAACCAGGTTTTCAAGCTCACGAACATTGCCCGGCCAGTCATAGGCCATCAGCTCTTGCATCGCCAGATCGCTGATACCATGAATCGTCTTGTGATAGAGCGGTGAGTATTTTTCGATAAGCACCGAGACCAACACCGGAATATCCGATTTGCGCTTGCGCAGAGGTGGAATCTCTAATGGATAGGTCGCCAGGCGATAGTAGAGGTCGGCGCGAAAACGACCATCAGCAATGGCTTGTTGCAGATTGACGTTGGTGGCGGCAACCAGCCGCACACTGACCTTGCGGGGCTTGTCATCGCCCAGTCGCTCTACTTCGCCGGTTTGCAGTACCCGCAAGAGCTGCACCTGGGCCGAAGGAGAAAGCTCACCCAGTTCATCAAGGAATAGCGTGCCACCATCGGCTCGCTCGAACTTGCCGGGTCGTGAATTCTGCGCGCCGGTATAGGCTCCTTTCTGCACACCAAAAAGCTCTGATTCGATCAGGTCGTTGGGAATCGCTGCACAGTTAATGGCTACAAACGGCTTATCTGCACGATCACTGTTTTCGTGCAGCCACTGGGCAAATACCTCTTTGCCGACCCCGGTTTCACCCAAGAGTAAAACCGTTATAGGACTGCTGGCTGCCTTGCTGAGCAAACTGAAAGCGGCACTAAACGCAGGGGAGCTTCCCACCAGTTTGCCGGGTGGGCGCTGTTCGCGCTGACGACCACGTACTTGCCACAGCTCCTCTTGCAACTGTTCAAAAGAGGTTTCCTTATCTTTTGCCTCCAGACAGTGTTCGAGGAACGGGTCATCTCCCCACTCTTCCACCGGCTTGCCAACCAGTACGCAGTTAGCGTCACCACAACACACGCATTTGGTTTCACGAAAAACGATGAAACGCTTGAAGAATCGAGAGGTATAGCCCGATGCATAGCCCGACAGGTGCCAGCAAGCGACCTCATTGCCAGCGCCGAATAACTGCAGATGCGATTCAGCTTCCCATGAGTTTTCACATTTCACTTCGCCGAAAAACGTCCCTTTTTCCCAGTCTATTTTGGCTTCGGTGATTGTTGATCGAACCAGTCCTTCAAACGCGTGCAGCTCAGGGCCGATCTTGAAAACGTCATAGTCGTCACCTGCGCCATAGAGCTTTTGCGCGAGGTCGGCATCATGTTGGCCAGCTGCAAAACCCATGCGAAACAAAAGTCCTTTGGCGCGCCTGGCCCCAAGCGACTCAAACAACTCTTGGCGCAAGGCCCCAAAGGCCTTGGCGTGAAGTAGCAGCATGCGGTTTTCGTCGAGCCAGATCTGCCCGCTCTCGATATTGAAGCGCAGCCGTGAACGCAAATTGAAGCGTTCGATAAGGGGTTGCTCGATCATGAACATTCCTAAAGCGTAACGAAGCACGAGCCTGTCGATCTTGAAGACGGTAAAACTCACCACGATCGATTGCGTTTATTATTGTGCGTGCGATCTGAGACTTTCGCTGCATGGGTCTTAGTTTATGCGGATAACGTGACACATGCCTCTTTGACTTTTAGGTAAGCGTTTCTGATCAAAGGAGTCGTGCGCTCACGTATCTGTTTCAGCTTCCCGCCTTGGGCCGCATTGAGCAGTTCGTCACGAAGCACGCGATAACCGTTCAAAGCATCCCGTAAATGGGTGAAATGAGCTTTACGTGCGCCACCCCCTACCCCGTCATCTAATTGCGCACGCTCAAGCAGATGATCGATTTCTGTGTCCAGAGAGCGTATCCGCTCTATATGCGGCAGCATCTGCGAGGTAGCGCGGGCATTCAAAACCATTATGTTGTGAGCACGAACTTCTTCGATTGCGTCGATCATGGAGGCCAGCGAGTTACGACTGACATCTATTTTGTTCGCCAGTACTTTCAGATCCACCAGGCCCAACATCAATTGGCGTAAACCCGCATTGCAGTCGTTGACCCGGTTATCCAGTTCGCTGGCCAAGCGGGCCACACCACCAGAGTCTTCCAGCAATTGCCCGGTCTTCTGCACTTCGACACTGGCACGCTGGGCAATCTCCTCCACTGCGCTAACGGTATTTTGCGCAGTGCCTGCAATACCCCTCAGCACCCCGCAAGCATCGTCGGCTTGCTTCACGCCCTCGGTGGCTTCCTGGCGAGCCTGAGCCAGGCGCTGTTCAAGACGGTCAATACCGTCGCCGATCAGAGCGATGATTTCTCCGACACCCAGTGTAGCGTCACCCGTGCTCTCCGCCAGCTTGCGGACTTCATCAGCGACCACACTGAAACCCCGGCCTTGTTCACCCGCTCGGGCAGCCTCAATAGCGGCATTGAGCGCCAACAAATTAGTCTGCCCTGCGATGCTCCTGATAATGGCAACGATCTCGCTGATGCGTGCAATTTGATGACGAACACCATCAAATTCCTCACCCACTCCTGTCACCACATTGGCCAGATCGACCATCGCGGCAGCCACCTGCTGCACCTGCTCGCCACCACCAGATACCTGATTACGAGCATCGGTAGTCGCCGAGGCCAGTGCAATGGCTTCGCCCGACGTGGCCCGAGCGCGCTCAGCCATACCCTGGACTTCGACCATTGAGTTCACCGCCAGCTCTGACTGCCGGTCCGCTGTGCCAATGGCCTCCGTGAAACCCGAGACCAGTGTGCCAGCGGAAATCGTCAGCTCCGAGGCCAGTACATTCATGCGCTGAACCGACTCGACCTTGCCTTGTAATACCACCAGCAAGCGCGCCATCGAATCCTGCATGCTGGTCGGCGCGGGCTGAGGGTCCGCTAGCATCACAAGGGTATTGTTCAGCGCAGCCGCGATCGCTCGTTCACGCCGCGAACTGCCACTTAGCAGCACCCAGGCAACCAGAGCCGTCAAGATGACCCAAAGCCAATGCAGCCCGCCTATGTCAAACCCTCCAAGCAGTGCGCCAGTTGCCAGAAAAATCGTATTGATCAGATCACGGCCATGACCGCTCCATATAGTGCTCATAGTCATTGCACCCTTCTCGCCGGTCAGATCGCAACGCCCTGCTTGGGCTTCAACAGAAAGTGGGCGAGCGCAGGTAGCAAGATCAGCGCTCCGAGCATGTTCCAGACGAACATGAACGCCAGCAAAATACCCATGTCAGCCTGGAACTTGATCGGCGACCAGACCCATGTCGCTACCGCAATCCCCAAGGTGATACCGGTTAACACCACCACCTTGCCGGTGAAGATCAACGCTTTGTAGTAAGCCTCCGAGAGCGACATGCCCTCCTTCATCCGCGCCAGCGTCACGGTCATCACGTACAGCGCGTAGTCCACCCCTATACCCACCCCGAGGGCGATCACTGGCAAAGTGGCGACCTTGACGCCGATATTCAGCCATACCATCAACGCTTCACACAGTACTGAGGTAATCATCAGCGGCACCACCGCACAGACAACGGCACGCCATGAGCGAAAGGTAATGAACGCCAGCACGATCACCGCTGCGTAGACCAGGAACAGCATTTGAACGTTGGCTTTTTTCACCACTATATTGGTGGCGGCCTCTATGCCGGCGTTGCCCGCTGCATTGAGAAAACGGACCTCATCGCTGTCGTATTTAGCCGCGAACTCCTCCACCACGCCGACCACACTGGTCAAGGTGTCGGCTTTATGGTCCTTGAGGTAGGCATACACCGTGAGCAGGTCGCAGTTCTGGTTGAACATCTCACGCGGGGCGCGGGTAATGATGGCATTGAGCATGTCTTGCGAACGTGGCACCTCAAACCATTTGAGACTGCCTTCGTTCATCCCGGCGTTAGCCACCTTGGCAATACCTGCCAGCGAACTGATGGCCTCGACGCCAGGAAGTTTCTGCAATTCACGCGACAGCGCATCGACAGCCATCAGCGTGCTGTAGTGAGCACACGCGTATTGCGGCGTCTTGACCATGATGATGAACACATCACTGCTCGCCGCATAGTTGTCGACCATAAAGGCGTTATCAAGGTTGTAGCGCGAATCCGCACGCAGCTCCGGTGCGCCAGGATCGGTATCGCCAATTTTCAGATGGGAGCTCACCATCAGACCGATGATGCCTAAAGCCAGGCCCACGGCGACGGCCACGGTCGCCCAGAAACGCCGCGTAAACAGGTCGAGGAACGCCCAGAATGGATGCTTCCTGTGCTGCGTGTCGTTGCTTTCCAACAGCTCTGCCTTGAGGCTGCGCTTCGCAGCGGCGGGACTGACTCCCGTGTAAGAAAGCAGGATTGGCAGCAGCACCAGGTTAGTGAAAATCAGCACAGCAACACCGATGCTCGCCGTAACGGCCAGGTCCCGTATCACCTGGATGTCAATCACCATCAACACCGCGAAACCGACCGCGTCGGCCAGCAACGCTGTCATGCCCGCCAGGAACAAGCGTCGGAAGGTATAGCGCGCAGCTACCCATCGGTGTGTTCCACGCCCGACGTCCTGCATGATGCCATTCATCTTCTGGGCACCGTGGCTCATGCCAATAGCGAACACCAGAAAAGGCACCAGAACCGAATAGGGATCCAGCTCGTAACCAAGCGTAGGTAAAAGACCCAGCAGCCATACCACCGCGACCATCGAGCAGAACACCACCAACAAGGTGCTACGCAGGCAGCGGGTGTACCAAAAAAGTACCGCGGTGCAGATAACGATGGCTGCGGCAAAGAAAACCAGAACCTGTCTCAGGCCATCAATCAGGTCGCCCACGACCTTGGCGAAGCCAGTAATGTGAATCGCAATGTTGTCCGACTCGTACTTGGCGCGCAATTCTTCAACGCGCTGGGAGAGTGCGTGATAGTCAATCCGCTCGCCGGTTTCAGAAACTTTTTCCTGAAGGGGAACCAACACGATGCTCGACTTGTAGTTCGCCGCCACCAACTGGCCAACCTCACCGGAGCGCTCCACGTTGATTCGTACCTGCTCAAGGCTTGGTGCAGAACCATCATAGTCATCCGGGATAACCGGGCCGCCGTCCAAACCTTCTTCGGTCACGCCAGTCCACCGTACCGAAGGCGCCCACACTGACTTCATGTAAGGGCGATCGACACCCGGCAGCAGGAAGACTTCATCGCTGAGCTTGCGTACCGTTTCCAGATACTCAGCATCGAAAATAGTGCCGCTTTTAGATTCAACCGCGATGCGCAGAGTGTTGCCCATGCCCGACAGCTGCTTGCGGTTCTCCAGGAAGTTGACGATGTAGGGATGACCGGTCGGAATCATCTTCTCGAACGCAGCATTGAGCGACAACCCACGCGCCTGGTAACCCAGCACCAGCGTGATGAACAAACACAGTGCAACGATGACTATGCGGTTATTGAACAGCAACCGCTCACAGAGTGTTCCTGATTGTTTATCGAACGCCTGCAGGTCGCTTATGACAGCTTCCGAGGGAATACGCTGCGCATGATTCATTATTGAACTCCCGAAACTAATGTACCCGGCTCAATCCGGGACAACCCGCGCGCACCGAAAATGATCAGAGCACCCTCCGCTGACTCGACGACACCGCTGAGCCCGGCTTGCGTTTGGGTTTTGAGAGCCACAAAACTGCGGCCGTCGTCAGTACTGCGAAGCAGTCGTCCACTTTCGTCAGCGAGCAGCAAAGAACCGTCGTGGAGTCGTTTTGCGGCGGTAAGTGTCACCGATTGCTCCGGTGCTACCCGCTGCCAACTGGCCCCGTGATCCGGACTGCGCCAGGCATTGCCGCGTAGACCGTAGGCCAACAGCGCATCGCCATCGAGTTTCAGCACACCGAAGAAGGTGCCTTTGTAGGGGGTGGAGATCTCACTGAAATGGTTGCCACCATCTATTGAGCGAAACAAGACGCCTTGCTCACCGGCAATCAGCAATTGTTGATTATTGATCTGCACCTGATAGAGGTGTTTGCCGCGCGGGTTAGGGATTCGTCCAACCAGCGACTGCCAGCTTTGGCCGCCATTGGCAGTAGTCAGCGCTATGCCGTAAGCACCCACCACATAGCCATGCTGCTCATCACTAAACCGCACGCTCAAAAAAGGCTTGTCCGGACCATCGCTGACCAGAAACCCGGCACTCCGCACCTCTGCGGCAGCGCCCTCTTGGCCGGCATCGGCGCGCTGACGGGCATCGTCGAGAATCACCTGCGCGACTTTCTGGCCGTCAAGCTGACGCTGCCAGGTTTCGCCGGCATCGCTGCTGTGCAAGACCACACCACTGTGCCCCACCGCCCAACCTTGGGTTGGCGTTGGGAAGTCCACATCGGTCAGCAGCACGCTCACCGGCACGCTCCTGGCTTGGCGCCATGAATGCCCCGCGTCGTCGGAAAGCAGTACGCTGCCGCGCTCGCCAACAGCAACCAGACGCTGGCCTGCCTGGGCCACGGCCAGTAACAAACCCTGGCGTGCCCGTGTGTTCTGTTGTGCAGGAAGGTCGAGCACATCGGGCACGACCGATTGGCCTGCTGCAACGCAAAGATTGGTCTGGCAGGAAAAACAAAGTGCGGCGACGGCAACAGCCATCCACCTTTTGAGCGCATTCAACATGTGCATCTGACGTACTCGAATACATCCTTCTGCCCGGATCTCAGCGTCAAGCGCTGCATCGATGAGGCAAAAAAATGATGAGGAGAGACTGTCGCCACTGGGACTGGGGGCTCAGTGGCGACACTGCAAACGCGTGATTTAACGTACGCCTTCGGCACCCACCGAGTCGCCGGTGAAGTAGGTCTCGGGCTTGCGTCCGACCACATGGAACATGGCCTCGTTAAGTGACTGCGATGAGCTCATGGTATTGGCCTGCAAGTTGAATACATGCGCAGGCTTGAGTTCCAGCATCGGCACGGATGGCAACACGAACGGCGTCACTTGAGTGGTACGCCACAGCTTGCCTTCACTGTCATAGCCATCCATCAGCAGTACCATCCAGGAGTCTTCGTCGAGGTAGTAACGACGCTTGGGCACCGCATGACGCTTACCCGCAGCGACTGTTGCCTCCACTTCCCACACGCGGTGCAGTTCCCAGCGCACCTTGTCAGGGTTCAAATGGTGCTTGCCGTAGGCCTGATCCAGCGAAGCGGTGACCACTTCATTGGTGTTGTAAGGTACGTACATCTCCCGCTTACCCACCAACTTCCAGTCATAGCGGTCGACATGCCCCATCAAGCCCATGACTTCATCGAAGTAGTTCGCACCTGACGCCACGAAGTCAGGCGTGTCATACGCCACTGTCGGTGCTCGGCGCACACGACGCTGGCCGACCAGGTACTGCCATGCCTGACGTGCCTGACTGAGGTTAGTACTGTCGCGAAATACCAGAGACTCCCCGGCCTTGAAGGGCGGCGCAATGGTGCTGAAACGCTGCAGGAAGTACTCACCGCTCCACTTGTCTGCCGAACCATCCTTGTAGTAATACGGGTATTGGTTGGATTGATCATTCATTGTCGCCATGGCCCGCGAGCCATCGGAAGTCAGAATGATGTTTTTGAAGTTGGAGACTTCAGTGGCTTCACTTTCGACGCGCAACAGGTGGTTCCAAATAGCCTCAACACCTGATTTTGGAATCGGGAACGGCACGCCGCCATAGCAACCCTGCAAGGACATGCCATTGTCTTGAACCTTGCACTGGGTGGCATTTTTCATCGTATTGTCATAGACATACTGCGGCGCTGCCGCCGTGCGATGAGTGGGGTAAACATCCAGGCGAAAAGTATCAGGGTACTTTTTCAGCAACGCTTGAGTGCCTTCGGACAATTTATCCGCGTACGACCCCATGTTTTGCGCCGTCACTTTGACCAGTGGTTTCTCATCCGCAAACAACTTAACGGGGATATCACCGACTTTCTCACTGGACGCCGACAACGCTTTGATTCCGCTCCAGGCCGGGATACTGCCGTCCTTATTTGCCGACATCTCTCCGCCGAGCGGTGTCAGGCTGTTTTTAAGGTGCGCAGCTTCGTCTGCGCTCACGGCAGCCTGTGCCATCTGCGTGGTTATAAAGCCGGCAACCAAAGCCGCCCATAAAACGGTTTTCTTATACATTGTGGTACCCCTCAAGCGGGAAAAAATTCGAACTTAAAAAGTGCGTTGAACCGACAACGAAATGAAATCACGGTCGCCGTGGAAGTTCTGGTAAGAGAGTTCGGGTACGCTGGTGTCGTACTTGATAACCGAGCCAGCAGGCCCGTAGTAATGCGTGTAGTTGAGGCTGGTCTGCCAGGTTTTCATGTAATCACCTTTCAACCCAACGGTGACGTTGCCACCATGCTCTGAGGGCATTAGCACGCCGTTGACTGCAGATCGGCCAGAAATCCCGTAGCTCACACCGATTGGAGCCTGTAGATCCAGTCCTGGAGCAACCTGAAAATATTCGGGCGTGAAGATGAATTGCAGCGCACTTGCATCACGCGTTGCCGAAGGGTCCAACTGATCTCGATTTTCAGTGACACTCAAGAGTCGGTTAAAGGCAAGTTCACCGATAACGGAGGCGCCATCCCAAAACGGCGTAGCCGCCAAAACATCAATGGCTGACAAGTTAGCATGCAGAGTGCGGCCCACAGGGAAGGCTGCTCTGCTGTCGCCATTTGCGCCCAGGCTGGCGGGCACGATCACCGTATTCCCGGAGGCTACCAACGGCATGTTGCTACGGAAAGAAACTTCACCAGCGATGTTGGCTTCACCGACCAAGGTACTAAAACTAGCGCCTATCGTACGGATATTCTCGGCGAAGACCTCCTCGTAAGAACCGGTATCAGGGTGAACATAGAACTGAGGCATCTTGTCGTGGAACTGCGCCGCGTAAATACCGTATTCCACATCGCCAGCACTAAACTTGAGTTGGACGCCGCCCTGCCCCGAGTTTTTGGCATCGATATCATGCCCCCGCGAGAACGAGACCCCCGGCCCCATGATTAGCGACTCACCGCCGTCATCAATGAAGTCGGCAAAACTGAAGTAACTGCCTGCGGCGGGCAAACGGCTTTTGCGCCATTCCAACTGGTAATAGGCGCCAACGGACACGCTTGAATTGATCTGCAATTGCCCAGAGAGTTGATCGATTGGCCTGAGAATTTCCTTGAACTGAGAGTTGGGAACTGACAGCGCCTTGATCAAGTCGAGCGACGTTTGCGCCGCTGCAATACCGTTACTGCCAAAGAACAGGCTTTCGCCGTAGAGCTGAGTAAAACGACCGGCCTTGACGTTGAGCTGCATATCCGCGGGGGTAAAACTACCGTAAACGAACGAGTCCAACATCTCTGCGTCACGCCCCTGCAGTTTCCGGGTATCGTGAGTGAAATGGTCGTAACTGACAGAGCGCGAATTCACCAACGCGCCATTGAACGCGCCTGGGTTGTCGTTGGATTGGTTATAGACATCGTCATACCAGGCTGCGCCACTGAGGCGTAAGCCGAAATTGCGCTTGTAGCGGATGTCGAACTCTGACAGTAGATCGAGGCGGTTGGAAATAAGCCCGCGGTCAAAGTTAAGGTCACCGTCGTTAGTGTTAGCCTGAACCCCGATTGAATTGTCAGCGACATCGGAGTTTGCACTGCGAACCCGCCATGCAGCGCTGTATTTTACGGTGTTATCCAATGACATCTGGACGTCTGGATTACCGGAATCGATCTGAAATGCATAGGTTGCACTGCTCATCGACAATCCAGCGAGTACGCCAAGTGCCAGGGCTGATCGATAGCGAAAGGAAGCATTTGGTTGATAGGTATCGTTACCCATATCGTCTCCTCGATTTTTTTTGTTTTTGTAATTTTCGTGCTGACGCCGCGAACATTGGCTTCGCGCTTACCGACAGACGATGTGCACGAAACTATTGTTCTTGAGGGTTACCGTCCAATACCAAAAACCTGCCCATCTGATACCTATTAGGTATCTCTATGCTTGTTATGGCTTGTCGTGGTGGAAGGTCTCCAACTCAGGTTCGGGCCGTGGTGAAACACAGGCATCAGGAGGATCAGCTGATCGAGCATTGACGGAGCACGCTTGATGGTTCTTTCAGCGCGCTCAACCAGCCAACGTGATCGTGGCAAAATTTATTAGTTGAATGCGTGGGACTCCCATACCATGAACGCCTCCCCTCAGTGCCTCCCGTGTACTGAGCAATCACCCGAAAGGTTTGCCTCACATGGATCTACGCCATATTCGCTACTTCATCGCTGTTGCGGAGGAACTGAATATGCGCCGGGCATCCATCCGCTTACACATCTCCCAGCCTCCGCTGACGCGACAGATCCAGCAGTTGGAAGATGAGTTGGGCGTACAGTTATTCATTCGCACACCACGCGGCATGGAGCTGACTCAGGCCGGTGAGTTGTTCCTCGCTGAAGCCCGCAATATTCACTCCGTGGTTGAGCAGGCAACCGAGCGCACGCAGAGAGCCGGTCAGGGGAAGCTGGGCAAACTCGATATAGGGATCTTTGGCTCGGGCATTCTGGATACCATCCCCAAGTTGCTATTGGCATTCCGCAACACCCATCCAGACGTAAACATTGTTTTGCACAACATGAACAAGGACGAACAAATTGAAGCCTTGCGTCAACGTCGAATCGACGCGGGCTTCAATCGATTTATCACGCCGTCATCCGACATTTCCAATGAGCTCGTTATCACGGAAAAGCTATTGTTGGCAGTCAACGAAAATCATCCTTTGGCACGCGAAACCATCGTCCCGTTTCACTGGCTGGCCAATCATCCATTGATCTTGTTTCCCACGGGTTCGCGTCCAAACTTTGTCGATAAAGTCATGAGCATGTGTGAAAAAGCGGGGTTCATCCCACAGGTAGCACAGGAGGTGGGGGATACCGTGACCGGAGTGGCCTTGGTGGCAAGTAACTTTGGCGTCTGTCTGGTGCCTGAGTCGGCCTCAGTGCTTGCTCTGCCGGGCGTGGTTTACCGGGCCCTGAGCGAGGAGCCCGATAACGCCCAGGTCGACTTGAGTTGTATTTACCGGACCGATGACCGTTCTCCGATTCTCAGTTCATTTCTAGAGATCGTTCGGGATTTTCGCACACGAAGAACGCCTTGATCGGAGTCCTCCGTTTACGCGGGATGAAATGGCGGAAGGCAGCGGGAGTCGAACCTGCCCGGGAACGGATGCCGTCCCCAACCGGGTTTGAAGCCCGGCCGCGCCACCGGGCGCGATTGCCTTCCTTGAAGTCAGTCTCCGGGGCTCTGTGCCAGGGCATTGTCCGGGCGAATACGGCGCTGGTCGCCGAGCCGTCGGGTCAAGCCAATACGGTCGAAAAACTCGAGAATCTGGATACTTCGCTTGCGGCCGATGCCCACTGCATCGCGAAACGCGGCTGCCGGGATGACGGGGTTATCTGCAGCCAGTTGCAACAGCATAGCTGCCAGTCGGCGCACAGTGGCCTCAGTGTAAAACAGGTCGCGTACCACTTGATGCACCTGCCCCAATCGCGCCAGTTTGCGCAGCAGTAAGCGCACGGCCGCTTCGTCATGATGAGTCGCATTGGCCAGATCGCGGACCCAGGGCGAGTCGAAACCCGCCTGTTCGAACAGCGGCTTTAGCTGCAGCCACAGCACCTCGTCTTCTTCGCCCAGACGCACCTGGTGTTCGGGTAAATGCAACCAAGGGCCACTGGCGGCAATGGCGCCACCAGCCAGCAATTCGTCGAGCAGGCTGATGAAGGTCGGTCGGTCCAGCGGCATGCCTGCGAATCGACGCAAGCGATCGCGGTCCGGCCCTAATTGGTCGGGTTCCAGTTGATGAAAGCGCGCGAGTTGCTCTAGCACCTGGGCTTTCTGGGCCTGCCAATGGGCATCGCTGAACAACCGCGGCCCCTGGCGCGTGGCAATCACGAGGACATCGGTCGGCAATTGCCACGTGGCGCGCAGGCGATTGAACTGGCGCTCAAGGCGTTGTGGGTCCAGGCCAATCTCGCTGTTAGCGAGCAGCGTCGGCAAAACCTGTTCCAGCGTATCGGTGTCGGTCAAGGCTTGCAGCTGTGCCAGCCGGGCCGGACTGCGCCGCTGGCGCGCCGGTGCAAACGGGTCGAGCACCCGCCCCCCGCCAAGGGTGCGTTGGGCGCTCTGGTCACGCAGGACCAGATGATCACCCTTCACCGCCTGCAATGGCGCATTCACCAACAATTGCGCGAACATTCGGTGCCCTGGTGCCAGGCTTTCACCCTCCAGTAATGCGACCCGGCCGATGACATCTTGAGTGCCCAGGTGTACGTGCACCGGGCTGAAGTGTGTAAAGGCGCGCGTCTCGCTGGCAAGCAGTTGCATGTCGATGTCCAAGCGCTGGGTGGGCGCATACAGCCACTCGGCCAGCAACCAGTCGCCACGGTGGATCTGCTCCAGTGCCAGGCGCTCGGCGCTCAGGTTTAACGCCAACCGTTGCCCGGCCCATCCTTCGACGGCGGCCCGGTTCTGCGCATGCAGACCACGCACCCGTACGGGCTTGCCAGATGCGCCCAGCAGCAGCGTGTCGCCCACTGTCACCCGTCCGACCAGGGCCGTCCCAGTCACCACGATGCCGGTCCCGGCAACGCTAAAAGCGCGATCAATCGCTAGGCGAAAACCGCCATCGGCACTGCGCTGCTGAACGTCACGCTGAGCCTTCAGCAATGCCTGACGCAGGGTCTCGATACCCTCTCCGGTCAGGCTCGACAATACGATCTGCTGCCCGCCAACATAGGGCCCGGGCGCCAGCAACGCTTCGACCTCGACCTGGGCCGCCTGCACCCGGGCCGCATCGACCCGGTCGCACTTACTGATCGCCACCAGCACCCGAGGGATGCCGAGCAGCTCGATGATCGCCAAATGCTCGCGGGTCTGAGGCATCACCCCGTCATCCGCAGCCACCACCAGCAGCGCCAGGTCAATGCCCTGGACACCGGCGAGCATGTTGTGGATGAAGCGCTCATGACCGGGCACGTCGATAAAGCCGGTAAGCGCCGCCCCGGACTCCAGCGCTGCGTAAATGAAACCCAGGTCGATGGTGATGCCACGCTCGCGCTCTTCCCGGCGGCGGTCACCGGACTGACCGGTCAGGGCCTTGAGCAAGGCGGTCTTGCCGTGATCGATGTGCCCTGCTGTGCCGACGATCACCCTGCCCGGCCCTCCGCTTGTAGTTGGTCAAGCTGGGCTAACCAAGCCGCCTCATCGTCCAGCTGGCGCAGGTCTAACCATAGGGCGTCGTCGTCGATGCGCCCGAGCACCGGAATGGGCAAGCCCCGCAATGCCGCCTCCAGACCGTGCAACCGCCGCCCGCGCAGCCGTTTAGGCGAGTGCGGTGTCAGGCACAAGGCGGCGCTGGGCAGTCGGGCCAGGGGCTGGCTGCCGCTGCCGATCATGCTCAGCGCTGGCAACACCGCGACACCCCAGCCGTCGCCCAACACGTGCGCCAGTAAAGGGCGCAAGCGTTCGGCCTGAGCGAAGATTTCGGCCTGTGGACGGGTGAGCAGGCGCAAGGTGGGCAGGCGTTCAGCCAGGCGGTCGGGGTCGCGGTACAAACCCAGTACCGCTTCGAGGGCGGCCAGGGTCAGTTTGTCCACCCGCAACGCACGCTTGAGTGGGTTCTTCTTGATTCGCGCGATCAGGTCCTTGCGGCCTACGATCAATCCGGCCTGGGGGCCGCCCAACAACTTGTCACCGCTGAAGGTCACAATATCGGCGCCGTCAATCAGCGCCTGACGCACCGTGGGTTCTGCGGGCAGGCCCCAGCGGGTCAGGTCCAGCAGACTGCCGCTGCCCAGATCTTCGAGCAATGGCAGGCCGTGGTGGTGGGCCAGTTGCGCGAGTTCGGCGGTCGGCACCTGAGCGGTGAACCCCTGAATGCTGTAATTGCTGGTGTGCACGCGCATCAACAGGCCGCTACGCGGGCCAATGGCGGCTTCGTAGTCACGAGCATGGGTGCGGTTGGTGGTGCCCACTTCATGCAGCTTGACCCCGGCCCGGGCCATGATGTCGGGGATGCGAAATGCGCCGCCGATTTCGATCAGCTCGCCACGGGAGATAATGCCTTCTTTGCGCGCGCCTAGACTGTTGAGCGCAAGCAAGACAGCGGCGGCGTTGTTGTTGACCACCGTCACCGCTTCCGCGCCGGTCAGTTCGCGAATCAGGCCTTCAATCAAGTCGTCGCGGTCGCCGCGCTTGCCAGTTTCCAGGTCGAATTCCAGATTGAGCGGATAGCGCGCAGCTTGTTGCACGGCCTCGATGGCTTCCTCCGGCAACAGCGCCCTACCGAGATTGGTGTGCAGCACCGTACCGGTAAGATTGAACACCCGTCGCACCCGACTGGCGTGCTGGCTTGCCAGGCGCTCGCCTGCCCTGCCCACCAATACCGGCGCCGTGAGTTCAACCGCATCAAGTTGACCCCGTTGTACCGGTTCGCGCAGGTCATCAAGCAATTGCCGCAGGGTGGCGAGCACTGCATCGCGACCATACCGTTCCGCCAGCGGCTGGCAGGCGGGGCTGCGCAGCAGACTGTCGATCGAGGGCAGGCGCAAGGCGCTGGAGGCAGGACTGGACGGCATTCAGGGCTCCGGGAGTGACGCGGAAGTGAGTCCGTGTATACAGAAAACCTGAGTGTAGCCGCTGTGTTCAACCTCCCCCCGGCGCGAGCATCAGGTTCGGCGCCTGGCGTTGGTAGCCGTCCAGGTCCAGACGCATGTCCAGCGTCAGGCTGGTCAGGTCCGCTGAAAGCGCCTCGGCTTCTGCATCATTTTCCAGGTAGAGCAGTTTCAGGTAACTGTTGCAGCCGGGACAGATTTCAGCCCGCAGTGGCGCCTGGTTGGCTGCATAGCGGTCATCTTCGAAACTGACGTACTTCAGGCCCTTGCTCTGCTCGCAGTAGATGCATTTGACCCGAACCACATGCCATTCGCATGCACACAACGCACACACCAGATAGCGCAATCCGTTGTACTTGCCTCGGTGGCGAATCACCCCCGCCATGCCTGGCGAACCGCAGGCCGGGCATTGGCCGAGACTGTCGCAGGGCTTCAGGTCCATGGGTGGCATGTGCAGCAACCAGTGACTCCAGGCGGCCTGCAAGGCGGCACCGAGAAACGGTACCAGCGCTGCGGGCAATCCCTCAAACTGGCCGCTGAGCAACGCAATGGCCCACGCCTTGCGCTGCCCTGCACTGCCGTTGCGCAAGGTCGCGATGGCTTTTTGCACGGGCGGTTGGGGCGGTACCTGATAACGCAGCAGCAAGGCATCCAGATACGGCTGCCAACCGTCCTCGCGCACCAGACTGTCGGCGGCCAGCGGCGGCAAGCCGTGTTGCTGACATAAAAGCACGTGCCCGGGGTCTGGGGCTGTGGCTGACGGCGGTTGATCCAACAGGCTCTGCTGGACGCGGCAAAGAGTGGCGATCAACGCCAGATAGTCGGCCAGCGGATGCCCACGGGCCACCTGCTCCAGACGTTGGGCACGTAACGTGAACAGATTGTGCGGTGGCAGGTACAAAAACGGCGGCGCACTGGCTGACGCTTCGATCTGTCCGGGCTCAAGTATCGTGCTCAAAAGTCATCCCTTTTTTGTTATAGGGCGGTCGGGACGCTCAACGCGGCTGTCATCGCGAGTCACCTCGCGGTACCAGAGCTCATGGTGTTTCTTCGCCCAGGCGCTACTGACCCAGCCATGCAGCATGGCGTTCACCGAACCCTTGATCCAGATGCCCGCATAGATATGCACGATGATGCTCAGTATCAGCGCAAAGGCTGCCACGGCATGCAGCAGCATCGCCAGGCGAATGGCCGTGATACTGAAGTAGTTGCTGAAATACACCCGCCAGATCACCAGACCGCTGAGTAACAGCACCCACATGCAGATCAGTAAAGTCCAGAACAGCAGCTTCTGCCCAGGGTTGTATTTGCCGATTGGCGGTACACCCTCCTCTTCGTTACGCATCACACGGTTAATCCGTTTGAGCCACAGGCGGTCGTTGGCGATAAAGAAGTTAGCCCGCCAGAAGCGGATAACCAGCCCCAGAAACAGCAGGAACATCAGGACGCCCATGAAGGGGTGCAGGATGCGCGTCCAGGGTCCGCCGCCAAACAAGTGACTGAGCCAGAACAGCGCCGGATGGAACAGTGCCAACCCTGACAGGGCCGCCATGAAAAACAGAATCGCTACCAGCCAATGATGGGTGCGTTGATTGGCGGTGTAACGCAGGATCGGTTTGTGATTCATGGTCTGTCTTCCCCGCGAGAGCCTGGGTTATGCGGATCATAGACATGCACGGCCGGGTCGACCTCGTGCACGCTGGGGTCCTTGCCTGCCTGATGTTCGTCTTCCTCGACCCGCTGCGGGCCAATGCGCACGTAATGGAAAAATCCCGCCAGTACCGCCGCGCCCATGGCCAGTAATGCCAGGGGTTTGCTCACGCCTTTCCAGAGGTCCACGAATGGACTGATCACCGGGTCCTTCGGCAAGCCCGCGTAGAGCGAAGGATCGTCGGCGTGGTGCAGCACGTACATCACATGGGTGCCACCGACCCCGGAAGGATCGTACAGCCCAGCGTGCTCGAAGCCCCGAGACTTGAGGTCCACGATGCGTTCGGCGGCATGCTCTTTCATGTCCTCCTTGCTGCCGAACACGATGGCTCCGGTCGGGCAGGTCTTGACGCAGGCGGGCTCCAGACCTACTGCCACCCGGTCCGAGCACAGCGTGCACTTGTAGGCCTTGTGATCCTTCTGCGAGATGCGCGGGACATCGAAGGGACAGCCGGTGATGCAATAGCCACAGCCGATGCAATGGTCCTGGTTGAAGTCGACGATGCCGTTGGCGAGTTTGACGATTGCCCCCGGGCTCGGGCAGGCCTTCAGGCAGCCAGGGTCAGCACAGTGCATGCAACCATCCTTGCGGATCAGCCATTCCAGGTTACCCGCCGTGTTTTCATGCTCAGTGAAGCGCATCAGCGTCCAGGTCTCGGCGCTGAGGTCATGGGGGTTGTCGTAAGTCCCGTGGTTGTGACCGACCTCGTCGCGCAGCTCGTTCCATTCCGAACAGGCAACCTGACACGCCTTGCAACCGATGCACTTGGTGGTGTCGATCAGCTTGGCCACTTCCTCTTGTTGACGCACCGAAGGCGGTACGGTGGTGGTGGCCGAACGGGCAATAATGTCTTGGCTGGCCATTTAGAGTTTCTCCACGTTGACCAGGAATGACTTGGATTCCGGGGTCTGGGTATTGCCGTCGCCGAGGAATGGCACCAGGGTATTGGTCAGGTAGCCATGGCGGGTGAGCCCGGTAAAGCCCCAGTGCAGCGGGATGCCGATATGGTGCACCGTCTGATTGTTGACCTGCAGCGGTCGAATCCGTTTAGTCACCACCGCCACCGCCTCGATATGCCCGCGCTTGGAACTGACCCGCACCCGGTCGCCCGCGACGATGCCCTTCTCCTTGGCCAGGACTTCACCAATCTCGACAAATTGCTCGGGCTGGGCAATCGCGTTGAGCCGGCAATGCTTGGTCCAGAAGTGAAAGTGCTCGGTCAGCCGGTAACTGGTCGCGGCGTAGGGGAAGTCCTTGGCCGTTCCGAGCGAGTCCCAGACCGAATCGAAAATACGAGCAGCCGGATTGCTCGTGACCTTTTTGTTGTCGGGGTGCAATGGGTTGATGCCGATAGGCGTCTCGAACGGCTCGTAATGCTCCGGAAACGGTCCTTCGGCCATTTTGTCGATGGCAAAGAAACGCGCTACCCCTTCGGGGTTCATGATAAAGGGGTTCATGCCCGCTTCTGGCGCCACATCGGCCTTGTAGTCGGGAACGTCAGTGCCGGTCCAGACCTTGCCGTTCCACCACAGCAGACGCTTGTTCTCGGCCCAGGGCTTACCCTGCGGATCGGCCGAGGCGCGGTTGTAGAGAATGCGTCGGTTCATCGGCCAGGCCCACGCCCAACCCAGGTGCTGCTTCATGCCATAAGGATCACTGTTGTCGCGGCGGGCCATCTGGTTACCCTGTTCGGTCCAGCTGCCGCAGAAAATCCAGCAGCCCGACGCGGTGCTGCCATCGTCCTTGAGCTGGGCGAAACCGCCCAGTTGCTGGCCGCTCTTGATTGCCGCGCCGCTGGCATCGGCGAAGTCAGCGGTAGCGCTGCCATTGATTTCCCGGGCGAGCTCTTCTGGTGATGGCTCGTCCGGAATTTTATAGGGCCAGCCGAGCTTGAGGATCGGGTCGGGAAATGCACCGCCGTTAGCCTGATAGCGTTGGCGCAGGCGCAGGAACAGCTCGGTCATGATCTGCACGTCGGTGCGGGCTTCACCTGGGCCGTCGGCGCCTTTCCAGTGCCATTGCAACCAGCGACTGCTGTTTACCAGTGAGCCGTCCTCTTCGGCGAAACAGGTGGTGGGCAAACGAATCACTTCGGTCTGGATACTGGCAGTATTGACGTCATTGTAGGGTCCGGCATTGCGCCAGAACTCCGAGGTCTCAGTCGCCAATGGGTCCATCACCACCAGCCATTTGAGTTTGCCCAGTGCGGCGGTCACCCGGTTTTTGTCGGGCAACGCAGCGATGGGGTTGAAGCCCTGGCACATATAGCCGTTGACCTGGCCCTGGCCCATCATGTCGAACATTTTCAAGATGTCGTAGCCGGGGATGTCGAGTTTAGGCAGCCAGTCATAGCCCCAGTGGTTTTCTGCCGTGGCGTTGGCCCCATACCATGACTTCATCAGGCTGACGTGGAACTTGCCGTAGTTCTGCCAGTAGGACAACTGCCCTGGACGCAACGGTTTTAGCGCACGCTTGGCAATATAAGCGTCGTAGTCCTGTTCGCCATCACTCGGCAGTGTCAGGTAGCCGGGCAGTGAATTTGACAAGAGTCCCAAATCCGTCAGGCCCTGGATGTTGGAGTGCCCGCGCAAGGCATTGACCCCGCCGCCAGGCATGCCGACGTTGCCCAGCAACAGTTGGACCATGGCCGCACTGCGGATCATTTGTGAGCCGACCGAATGCTGGGTCCAGCCCAAGGCGTAGAGAATCGTCATGGTCTTGCCCGGTTGCGAGCAGGTGGCGATCTCGGTCCATATCTTGACCATGGCGTCTTGCGGCATACCGCAGATCTGGCTGGCCAGCTCCGGGGTATAGCGGCTGTAGTGGTGCTTCATCAACTGATAGACGCAGCGCGGGTCTTGCAGGGTTGGGTCGACCTTGGCAAAGCCGTCCTCACCGAGTTCGTAACCCCAACTTGATTTATCGGTGTAGGTGCGTTTGGCCGCGTCGTAGCCGGTGAACAAGCCGTCTTCGAAGCCAAAACCCGCCTTGACGATGAACGACACGTCCGTATAGGCCTGCACGTATTCGTGCTGGATCTTGTCTTCAGTCAGCAAGTAGTTGATCAGCCCACCCATGAACGCTATGTCGCTACCGGTACGGATCGGCGCGTAATAGTCGGCCACGGAGGCGGTACGGGTAAACCGTGGGTCGACCACAATCAACCGCGCATGGTTGTGCGCTTTGGCTTCCGTTACCCACTTGAAGCCGCAAGGGTGAGCTTCGGCAGCATTGCCGCCCATGACCAGGATCAGGTTCGCGTTGGCGATATCGGTCCAGGTATTGGTCATGGCTCCACGGCCGTACGTCGGGGCAAGACTTGCCACCGTCGGACCGTGTCAGACACGCGCCTGGTTATCGAACCCCAGCATGCCAAGGCTGCGAATGACCTTATGGGTCAGGTACCCGGCCTCATTGGACGCCGCAGAGGCCGCAAGAAAACCCACCGACAGCCAGCGGTTGACAGTCTGGCCTTGGGCATTCTTCTCGATGAAGTTGGCATCACGGTCCGCCTTCATCAGGTCGGCGACGCGATCGAGCGCTTCATCCCAGGACACCCGCGTCCACTCGTTGCTGCCCGCCTTGCGCACCTGCGGGTATTGCAAACGGTCCGGGCTATGGATGAAGTCCAGCAGGCCCGCGCCTTTGGGGCACAGGGTGCCTCGGTTGACCGGATGGTCGGCGTCGCCTTCGATGTGGATGATGTTTTGCGCGACGTTCTTGGCCGAATCGCCCTGGCTGTACATGATCAAGCCGCAGCCCACCGAACAATAGGGGCAGGTGTTACGGGTTTCATGGGTATGGGCCAGCTTGAA
This sequence comes from Pseudomonas sp. UMAB-08, assembly GCF_900095225.1. Classification (GTDB taxonomy): domain Bacteria; phylum Pseudomonadota; class Gammaproteobacteria; order Pseudomonadales; family Pseudomonadaceae; genus Aquipseudomonas. The sequence continues at coordinate 66,639 of NZ_LT607418.1, read as the reverse complement.
GTGACGCACTTGCTCGGCGAAGGCTGGCTCAGGGGCCATGCCCAGCGCGGCCAGGCTTGAGCCGCCAAGTCCAATGGCGGCGACCTTGAAGAACTGACGACGGTTGAGATCCATCGTGTACTCCTGATCAGGTGGAGGACACTCTGGACGTGGCCGGGGTGTCTTGGACGATCACGGTTGCGTCGACGGCGCGGCCGCCGACACTTGATACTTTAGTCAAGATTGCAAACGCTGTAATGAAACCGGATCGCCGGTGATCGCCAACTGCCAGCCATCCCTGATCAAGGTGCTGGATATCAGAAGTTCGCGGGGGTGTTCGCGCTGATGATCTCGGCCTCGTCCTGCCCGATGTTTTGAAACCGGTGAGGCAAGGTGGTGGAGAAATAGTAACCGTCACCGGCATTGAGCACGCTGACTTGGCCATCAACCGTCAACTCGACGGTGCCGCGTGTCACCAGCCCGCACTCCTCACCTTCGGCATGCACGATGGGTTCCTCGCCGGAGCTCGCGCCTGGTGCGTATTGCTCACGCAAAAAACGCATCTGCCGGCTCCCCACGGTCGCACCTATGAGCAACAGACGCAGGCCATTACGGCCCAGATCGGGTTGTTCATTGGCGCGGAAGACGTAGCGGTCTTCCCGAGGGGGTTGGTCGAAGGTAAAGAAATCAGCCAGTGACATGGGTATGCCGCCGAGCAATTTCTTCAGAGAACTGACTGAAGGGCTTACACGATTCTGCTCAATCAGGGAGACCGTGGCATTCGTGACGCCGCTACGCCTGGCCAGCTCGCGCTGAGACAGTTTGTAGCTTTCACGTACTAATTTGAGTCGTGTCCCCGTGTCCATGGCAGCCTTATGTGAAAAATACTCAAAGGGTAGAGCGTCGAGTATTAAATCACGTTTGTTCATAGAGCTCAGCCGATTGCATAAGTGGCCGACAAAAAGAACGGCGGCCTGCGTTGAGCGGGCCGCCGCAATCAATGTGTGCTAGATGCCGAACCGGTCACGCATGGCGTAATACGTGGCGCCCAGGGCCGTAAGTGGAACCTGGAACGCCCTGCCACCCATCATCGGCATGTGCGGGAGGGATGCAAACGCGTCGAAGCGCTCCGCGTCACCGCGAATCATCTCCGAAATCAGTTTCCCGGCCAGGTGCGAGCAGGTCACGCCATGCCCGCTGTAGCCTTGCATGTAGTAGGCATTTTTTTCAACGCGACCGAATTGAGGCATGCGGGACATGGTCAGCAAGAAGTTGCCTGTCCAGCGGTAATCAATTTTGATCCCTTTCAACTGTGGAAACGTCTTGAGGATTTTTGGCAGGATCAGTTGTTCGATGTCTTTCGGCTCGCGGGCACCGTAAACCACACCACCTCCGTAGAGCAGGCGGTTGTCCGCCGTGAGCCGGAAGTAATCGAGCAGGTAGTTGCAGTCTTCGACACAGTAATTGTGGGTGATCAGGCTCTTGGCCACTTTCTCCGACAACGGCTCGGTCACGACAATTTGTGAGCCGCACGGCATGCTCTTGCGCGTCACGCGTGGGTCCAGGTCTTCGTTCAGGTAAGCGTTGCCCGCAATCAGCAGGTACTTTGCTCTCACCTGGCCTTTGGCCGTGCTCACAACGATAGGCTCGCCGTAAGCGATGTTGATCGCGGCCGACTGCTCGAAAATTTTCCCGCCCAGCCGAATGATGGCCGCCGCTTCACCCAGCGCCAGGTTCAACGGATGAACGTGCCCACCCGACATGTCGAGAAGGCCACCGACATAATTGTCAGTACCGACTTCTTTAGCGATGTCGGCGGCACCGAGCATCCGCAGTTGCTGGTTGCCGTAGCGTTCCCAATGACTTTTTTGCCCTTCAAGACCTTTGAGTTGCTTCTTGTTGAGCGCAGCGAAAATGCCGCCTTGGCGGTAATCGCATTGGATGTCGTACTGCTTGATTCGCTGGCGGATGATGTCTCCACCCTCGAAAATCATGCTTCCCAGCACTTGCGCGGTTTTGTCGCCGTAACGCTGTTCGATGACATCGACATCACGGCTGTACGAGTTGACCAACTGACCGCCGTTGCGACCGCTCGCCCCGAAGCCCACTTTGGCACTTTCGAGGACGGTCACGCTGTAGCCTGCTTCGGTCAGAAACAGCGCCGATGACAAGCCGGTGTATCCCGCGCCGATCACACAGACATCGCATTCGATAACCTGGTCAAGAATCGGGAAATCGCCGACGTTGTTCCGGGTCGTGGCGTAGTAGCTATTTACGTAAGGTTGCATGATTGAATTCCTCGGCGGGACACACACCTGTGCATGTGTCCGCCTTTTTCAAGAGGTTTAAAGCTTGATCCAGGTTGCCTTGAGTTCGGTGTACTTATCGAACGCATGCAATGACTTGTCTCGACCGTTGCCCGATTGCTTGAATCCGCCAAAGGGCGCGGTCATATCGCCGCCGTCGTACTGGTTGACCCAGACACTGCCGGCCCGAAGACCTCTGGCAACGCGGTGAGCCTTGCTCAGGTCCCGCGTCCAGACGCCTGCCGCCAAACCAAAGATGCTGTCGTTGGCAATGCTCAACGCTTCTTCGACCGTGTCGAAGGTGATGACCGATAGCACCGGGCCGAAGATCTCTTCCCGGGCAATGGTCATCGCGTTGGTCACACCCTCGAAAATCGTCGGTTCGATGTACAGGCCGCCGGTGTCCTCAAGAATTCGATTGCCGCCCGCGAGCAACCGGGCGCCCTCCTTCTTGCCGACTTCGATGTACCTGAGCACGGACTCAAGCTGACGCCCATCGACCACGGCGCCGACGGTCGTCGACGGGTCCAGTGCATGCCCAGGCGTCCAGGCTTTTAGCGCGTCGACCACCATCGGAATGAACTGATCCTTGATCGACCGCTCGACCAATAACCGTGAACCGGCCGTACAGACTTCGCCCTGGTTGAAGGCAATGGCACTGGCCGCCGCCTGCGCTGCAGCGTGCAAATCGGGAGCATCGGCAAAGACGATGTTAGGGCTTTTGCCACCCGCTTCGAGCCATACACGTTTCAGGTTGCTTTGTCCGGCATAGATCAGCAGTTGCTTGGCGATAGCGGTGGAGCCGGTAAACGCCAGTACATCAACATCCGCATGCAACGCCAGCGCCTTGCCGACCGTATGACCGAAACCCGGCAACACGTTGAAGACACCCTTGGGTATCCCCGCTTCCAGCGCCAGTTGGGCAATCCTGATCGCCGACAGTGGCGACTTTTCAGACGGTTTGAGAATAAAGGAGTTGCCTGCAGCCAGCGCCGGCGCAAACTTCCAGCTGGCCATGATCAGCGGGAAGTTCCACGGCACGATAGCAGCCACTACGCCCGCAGGTTCTCGGGTAATCAGCCCCAGTTGGTCCGCTGGCGTAGGGGCGACCTCGTCGTAAATCTTGTCGATCGCCTCTGCGTTCCATCGGATCGCGTTAGCAGTCGCTGGCACGTCGATGGCCAGGGCGTCGCTGATGGGTTTACCCATGTCGAGGGTTTCCAGCAGCGCGAGTTCCTCTTTATGGGCGAGGATCAGGTCGGCGAAACGGATGAGAATCCGCTTGCGCTCTACCGGCGCGAGCCCTGACCACACGCCTGATTCGAACGCCCGGCGAGCGGCCTGTACCGCGATGTCGGCATCGGCCACGTCGGTGCTTGCGACGTTCGCCAGAAAGCGCCCGTCGACCGGGCTATTACTGGCGAACGTTTCGCCGCTGGCGGCCCAGCAGTATTGGCCGTCAATGAATGCCCGACCTTCAAGGGTGAGTGACTGGAAGTACTGCTCCCAGTCGCTGCGATTTTTGACCATTTTTATAAACTCAACGCAGAGAATGTTGGCGAGCGTCAGACCGTGTGCAAGTACCAGTTGTACTCAAGGTCTGAAATGGAGTTCTCAAACTCGGCGAGCTCGCTCTCCTTGCACGCAACAAAAACGTCGATGTACTTGGGGTCGATGTAGCGCGCCAAAATCTCGCTGTCATCCAGCTCACGCAATGCATCGCGCAGGTTGTTGGGCAGGCTTTGCTCGTTCTGTTCGTAGGAGTTGCCTTCAACAGGCTCACCCGGTTCGATCTTGTTGGTCAGGCCGTGATGCACACCGGCAAGGACCGCCGCCATCAACAGATACGGGTTGGCATCCGCGCCCGCCACCCGGTGTTCGATACGCACGGCATCCGGGGAACCAGTCGGTACTCGAATCGCCACAGTCCGGTTATCGACCCCCCAGCTTGGAGAGTTCGGCACATAGAACTGCGCGCCGAAGCGACGGTACGAGTTTACGTTCGGGCAGAGGAAAGCCATCGAGGCCGGCAAGGTTTCCAGCACGCCACCAATGGCATGGCGCAGGATCTCGCTTTTTTCCGGGTCGTCGCAGGTAAAAATGTTTTTGCCGTCTTTGTCCAAAATAGAAATATGCACGTGCAGCCCGTTACCCGCTTGTCCGGGATACGGTTTGGCCATGAAGGTGGTGTCCATTTCATGGTCATAGGCGATGTTCTTGATCAGGCGCTTGAGCAAGACCGCGTAATCGCACGCCTTGATCGGATCAGCGACGTGATGCAGGTTCACCTCGAATTGCGCAGGCGCACTTTCCTTGACGATGGCATCCGCGGGGATACCTTGCTCCTTGGCACCTTCAAGAATGTCTTGCAGGCAATCAACGTATTCGTCCAGATCATCGATCAGGTATACCTGAGTCGAATGCGGACGTTTGCCGGAGATAGGCGAGCGTGGAGACTGCGGACGACCGTTCACGTTCTCCTGGTCAATCAGGTAGAACTCCAGCTCGAAGGCGGCGCAGATGGTCAGGCCCATCTCATCGAATTTGCTGACGACCTGACGCAGGACTTCGCGAGGGTCGGCGAAAAACGGCTGCCCTTCGAGTTCGTGCATGGTCATGAGTAGTTGAGCAGTCGGACGTTTTTGCCACGGTTCGTCGCAGAGGGTGTCAGGGATCGGATAACAGATTCGGTCGGAATCACCGATATCCAGACCCAGGCCTGTGCTTTCCACCGTAGAGCCGTTGATATCCAGGGCAAACAGGGAGGCAGGCAGGTTGATACCTTTCTCGTAGACCTTGTGAAGACTGGTGCGCTCGATGCGTTTGCCACGCACCACGCCGTTCATGTCCGCAATCAGCAGGTCAACGTACAAAACCTCAGGATGTTTCTTAAGGAATGCGTTCGCTTCATTGAGCTGAACGGCACGCAGGGGTACCGACATGTTGGAAGACCTTTATTGTTAATAATAATATTCACCGCCCTTTCACTACTCCAGTCAATCCGAAAGGATTTAGGAAGTCAACGGGTATTATTTGCGCAATATCGAACAGTAAGGATATTTTGTGCGAAATCTTTTACAGAACGGTTGTTAATTAAAATCAACATGGCTAAGCTCCGGAAAAGCTCGTTCAAGCGTATTTTTCGAGGTGATAAAAATGGCAATCAAGCCATTGGTTGGTGTGACTGCGTGCGTCAAAGACATTGGGCTGCATGCCTATCATGTGAGCGGAGACAAGTACTTGCGTGCTGTGTGCGTCGCCGCGCAAGGGCTTCCCGTCGTTATTCCGTCCCTGGCGGAACTGACTGATATAGACGGGTTGCTGGAACATTTGGACGGCCTGCTGTTTACCGGTTCGCCCTCAAATGTTGAGCCGTTCCACTATCAGGGCGCAGCAAGCGAAGCGGGCACCGCCCACGATCCCCAGCGTGATAGCACCACCCTTCCCCTGTTGCGTGCAGCGGTGGCTGCTGGCGTTCCAGTGCTCGGCATTTGTCGAGGTTTTCAGGAAATGAACGTGGCGTTTGGCGGCAGCCTCCACCAGAAAGTGCACGAGACCGATACGTTCATGGATCATCGCGAAGCCGACGATTCAAGCCTGGAAGTCCAATACGGTGTCGCCCATACCGTGCACGTGCAGCCTGGCGGGGTATTCGAAGCACTCGATCTGCCCCCCGTTATCCAGGTCAATTCAATTCATTCCCAAGGCATTGACAGGCTGGCACCCGGTTTACGGGTCGAGGCCACCGCCAGCGATGGACTGATCGAGGCGATCTCAATCGAAGGCAGCAAAACCTTTGCCGTCGGCGTGCAATGGCACCCGGAATGGCAGGTGCTATCGAACCCTCCTTACTTGAGTATTTTCCAGGCGTTTGGCGACGCGTGTCGGCAGCGCGCTGCGCGTCGAAGCGTGCGCTGACGGCTCGATCTCGACCGCACAAGACAACATTCAACGATCCAGACGTCACTGTGAAGTGGACTGTGCATGTGCACGTCCCTCATGGCGGCCACCCCGGTACTAACGACAAAACAAGATGCAGCATTGGGCGGCAGGGACAGCTGCGCCGGATAAACCCGCCTCAAGCGGGTTTGTAATCAACCTATTAAGTCCGGCCGTATTGGCCAGACTGCTAACACCTGTTGGGAGTTTCACATGGCTATCGCCTCCAGCATTTACAGGAAGGCTCTTGAAGGCAATCCGCGCCCTAAAAAGGTGCTGGTTAAAATTGATCGCGTAACCAAGAAGTTTGACGAGACGATTGCCGTGGACGATGTGTCCCTGGAAATCCATCAGGGTGAAATTTTCGCTCTGCTCGGTGGTTCAGGTTCTGGCAAATCCACGCTCTTGCGCATGCTGGCAGGTTTTGAGCGCCCGACCGAAGGGCGAATCTACCTCGACGGTGTGGACATCACTGACATGCCGCCCTACGAGCGGCCAATCAACATGATGTTCCAGTCTTACGCGTTGTTCCCGCACATGACTGTGGCCCAGAACATTGCGTTTGGGCTTAAGCAGGACCGACTTCCCGCAGTTGAAATCGAAGCCCGCGTAGAAGAAATGCTCAAGCTGGTGCATATGAGCCAATACGCCAAGCGCAAGCCCCACCAGCTCTCGGGGGGACAACGTCAGCGTGTTGCCCTGGCACGCTCACTGGCTAAAAGGCCCAAACTGCTGTTGCTCGACGAACCGATGGGCGCATTGGATAAGAAGCTGCGTTCGCACATGCAGCTGGAGCTGGTTGAAATCATCGAGCGGGTCGGCGTGACCTGTATCATGGTGACGCACGATCAGGAAGAGGCCATGACCATGGCCCAACGTATCTCCATCATGCACCTGGGCTGGATCGCCCAGACCGGTAGCCCGGTCGACATCTACGAAGCCCCCGCCAGCCGCCTGGTGTGCGAATTCATTGGCAACGTGAATGCGTTCGACGGCGTCGTGGTTGAAGACCAGGAAGGCTACGCGGTCATCCAGTGCCCGGATCTGGCACAGAACATCTACGTCGGCCATGGGATCAGTACATCGGTCGAAGACAAGACCATCACCTATGCCCTTCGCCCGGAAAAGCTGCTGGTGACAACGATAAAACCCGACGCCCGGTACAACTGGTCCGAAGGCAAGGTTCACGACATCGCCTATTTGGGCGGGCACTCGGTGTTTTACGTAGAACTGCCCAGTGGCAAGATCGTTCAGGCGTTCATGGCCAATGCTGAGCGCAGAGGCGCGCGTCCGACCTGGGATGATGCGGTCTATGTCTGGTGGGAGGATGACAGCGGCGTGGTATTGCGCTCATGAGCACTATTAACCAGCGGATTCAGAAACTGATACCCAGCGGGCGCCAAATGGTTATCGGCGTCCCCTTCATATGGCTATGCCTGTTTTTCGCGCTGCCGTTCTTCATCGTGATGAAGATCAGCTTTTCCGAAGCAGCGTTGGCCATTCCACCCTATACAGATATTTACACCTTCGCCGAGCAGAAGTTTCAACTGCTCCTGAACATGGGCAACTATGCCCTGTTGACCAATGATGAGCTGTACCTCTCGGCGTACCTCGGCTCATTGAAAGTGGCCTTCTTCAGTACGCTGATGTGCCTGCTGATCGGCTTCCCGATGGCCTACGCCATTTCCAAAGCCCGAAAGGAAGCACAGACCGTATTGTTGCTGCTGATCATGATGCCGACCTGGACGGCGATCCTGATCAGGGTTTACGCCTGGATGGGCATCCTGAGCAATAACGGTCTGTTGAATGCGTTTTTGCTTTGGACCGGTCTGATTCAAGAGCCGATAGAGATATTGAACACCAATACCGCTGTGTATATAGGCGTGGTGTACGCCTACCTGCCCTTCATGGTCCTGCCGCTGTTTGCCAACCTGGTCAAGCATGATCAGAGCCTGCTCGAAGCAGCCTCGGACCTGGGATCAAGCACGCTCAACAGCTTCTGGAAAATCACCCTGCCCCTGGCCAAGAACGGCATCATCGCCGGCTGCATGCTGGTGTTCATTCCCGTGGTCGGTGAGTTTGTCATTCCCGAGCTACTGGGCGGGCCGGAAACCCTGATGATCGGCCGTGTGTTGTGGCAGGAGTTTTTCAACAACCGTGACTGGCCTGTCGCCTCTGCACTCGCAGTGATCATGCTCGCCATCCTGATCGTGCCCATCGTGCTCTTCAACCGTAGCCAAGCCAAAGAGATGGAGGGACGGGCATGAACCGTTTCGGATTTTCAAGACTGATGCTGGTGCTTGGCCTGATGTTCATTTATCTGCCAATGCTGATTCTGGTGATTTTCTCGTTCAACGCCTCCAAACTCGTCACCGTCTGGGGTGGATGGTCCATTCACTGGTACGCGGGCCTGCTCGACAACAAGCAATTGATGGGCTCCGTCGCCCGGTCCCTTGAAATTGCCTGCTACACCGCAGTCGCCGCCGTGATCCTCGGAACTCTGGCCGCCTTTGTCCTGACACGCGTCACGCGCTTCAAGGGACGCACGCTGTTTGGTGGCCTGGTAACGGCGCCACTGGTCATGCCGGAAGTGATCACCGGCCTGTCGTTGCTGCTGCTGTTCATCGCGATGGCCCAGATACTGGGGTGGCCTCAGGAGCGAGGCCTGATGACAATCTGGATAGCCCACACCACCTTCTGCTCCGCGTATGTAGCGGTGGTGGTTTCGTCACGCCTGCGTGAGCTGGACCTGTCGATCGAGGAAGCGGCCATGGACCTGGGCGCGCGCCCCTGGAAGGTGTTTGCGCTGATCACCATCCCCATGATCGCGCCGTCACTGGCAGCGGGCGGCATGATGTCCTTCGCTTTATCGCTGGACGACCTGGTACTCGCCAGCTTCGTTTCGGGCCCAGGCTCGACAACGTTGCCAATGGAGGTTTTCTCTGCGGTACGCCTTGGGGTCAAGCCCGAGATCAACGCCATTGCGAGCCTGATTCTGCTGACGGTCTCTTTCGCCACGTTCCTGGTCTGGTATTTCGGCCGCAGGGCCGAAGCCAACCGCAAAGTCGCGATTCAGGAAGCCATGGAGCAGACCGCGAGCGAGTCGTGGACACAGCCAGAACAGAAAATGGCAGAAGCGGTTGCCTAGGCAGCCGCAGTTCCGTGACGCGCCACTGGATAAAAAAAAGAAATTGGAGCTGTACCCATGAAAATGTTTGGCAGGACTCTCCTTGCCGTGTCCTTTTTGGGCGTAATCGCTACCTTCGCCCAAGCCAATGACAAGGTCCTGCGCGTCTACAATTGGTCTGACTACATCGCCCCGGACACCGTCAAAAAGTTCGAAGACGAAACGGGCATCCGTGTCGTTTACGACGTATTCGACAGTAATGAAACCCTTGAAGCCAAATTGCTCGCAGGCAAGTCGGGGTATGACATCGTCGTACCGTCCAACAGTTTTTTGGCCAAGCAGATCAAGGCCGGGGTCTACCAGCCGCTGGACAAGTCCAGGTTGCCCAACTGGAAAAATCTCAACCCGACGCTGCTGGAGAACGCCTCCGCCAGCGACCCCGATAATGGCCACGCTTTCCCCTACATGTGGGGTTCGATAGGCATTGGCTTCAACCCGGACAAGGTCAAGGAGGCTCTGGGCGTCGATGCGCCGGTGAACTCCTGGGACCTGCTGTTCAAGCCCGAAAATGCGGCGAAGCTGAAGTCCTGTGGCATCAGCTTTCTGGACTCGCCCACCGAAATGCTCCCGGCTGCCCTGCACTATCTGGGCTACCCCGTGAACTCTCAGGACAAGAAGCAGATCGCCGAAGCAGAAGCCCTGTATATGAAGATCCGCCCTTCGGTGGCTTATTTTCACTCTTCCAAGTACATCTCCGACCTCGCCAACGGGAACATTTGCGTAGCCGTCGGTTATTCGGGTGATATTTTTCAGGCGAAGGCGCGCGCGGTGGAAGCCGGGGGCAAGGTGAAAATCGAGTACAGCATCCCTAAAGAGGGCGCTGGCAGCTTCTATGACATGGTCGCAATACCCAGAGACGCATCAAACGTCGAAGGGGCCTACCAGTTCATGAACTTCCTGATGCGGCCCGAGATCATGGCCGAGATCACCAACAGCGTGGGCTACAGCAACGCTAACTCAGCGGCCACGCCATTGGTTGATGAATCGATACGTAATGACCCCGGCTCGTACCCGCCACAAGCTGTGATGGCAACCCTCTATGCGATACCGGACTTGCCCATTGCTACCCAGCGCTTCATGACGCGTGGTTGGACACGCGTAAAACTCGGTAAATAGAACGCCACCTTTAATACAACCATGGGCGCCTTCGGGCGCCTGTTTTTTTGAGGTGAGCGTCGATGTGGGCAGTAAACCGATATAAGGGCCGATGATTCAAGCTGGATTAAAACGCCAGCTTATAACCAATGAACACCAGCATTATTGCCAGGCAAGGACGCAGCGTCTCGTCAGACACTCGACCCGTCATATGACTCCCCATGTAAATTCCTGGAAGTGAACCTATCAACAGGAAGCCTAATACATGCCAATCCATATTACCCATGCTCGCATGCCCCAAACCTGCGACCAGCGTCAGCGGCACAGCGTGCGCGATTTCCGTACCGACTAAACGCTTGGTGGCCAGAAAAGGGTACAGGATAAAGAGTGCTACGGTGCCTAATGCGCCAGCGCCGATGGAGGTCAATGCCACCATGGTGCCCAGTATCAGCCCCGTGAGTACCGTCAGCAGATTCAAGCGCGAGCCGCTGAGGTTATAGCTGCCGCCAGCACGTTTGTGGGCAAACGCAAGCAGCCTTTTCTTAAAGAAAACGGCGAGTGCTGTCACCAGCAATACGAAACCCAATGTCTGCTTGATCACCGCATTCATTGCTTCAGGGGCATGGAGACTGCTCAAAAACCACAGCGTCAGCGCTACCGCCGGCACACTGCCGAGTGTCAGCCAGCCGGTGATGGCCCAGTCAATGTTTTTGTTCTTTCGGTGAACCAGTACGCCGCCGGACTTCGTGATCGCCGCATACAGCAAATCCGTGCCCACTGCGGTGGCCGGATTAATCCCAAACCACAGTAAAATCGGCGTCATTAAAGAGCCGCCACCTACACCTGTCATCCCTACAATAAATCCGACAACCAAGCCTGCAACGACCAATCCAGCACTGCCAAAATCCATTACTACATCCCACAAATCAAGCGCGACTGCATGAAAAATATGGCCCGCAGCATAGCGACCTTTCTTAATAACCAGTTATATCGATATGGTCTATCTTTATGCTTTTTTCTACTGAAAGGGCTGTGCCTGCTCGCCTTCGCATCAGGCCATGATGCGTCTAAGACACATGGCCGTCAGATCGTCCCGCGCCCTCTAGCGCAGTAGATGCACGACCAAACCAATGAGCGCACAGGCCATCAGTACCTGAATGACGCCGCGCTTGAAGCGAAACAAGGCAACCGCCGCTGCAATCGCGATCAGCGCAGAGGGCCAGTCGAGGTTGCCGTTGAATCCTTTGGGCCAAAGCACGTGGTAACCGAAGAAACACGCCAGATTGAGAATCACCCCAACCACCGCAGCCGTAATTCCGGTGAGCGGCGCGGTGAACTTGAGTTCGTTGTGAGTCGACTCCACCAGCGGGCCACCCGCGAGGATGAACAGGAATGAAGGCAGGAAGGTAAACCACGTCACCAGCGTGGCCGCGACGGCGCCTGCAAGAAACACATGATCAGCACCGAAAACCTGAAGGACATACGCGCCGATGAAACCGACGAAGGCCACCACCATGATCAGCGGCCCAGGCGTGGTTTCCCCCAGCGCCAGGCCATCAATCATCTGTGTCGGGGTCAGCCACCCAAAGTGACCGACCGCACCCTGGTAGACATAGGGAAGCACGGCATAGGCACCGCCAAACGTCAGCAACGCGGCCTTGGTAAAGAACCAGCCCATCTGGGTCAAGGTGCCTTCCCAGCCAAAGAGCGCAGTCAATATCCCCATCGGCAACGACCACAGTACAGCCCCGACGAGCATCAGCATCGCCAGTTTCGACCAGTGAAATCGGGCATGGTCAGGGGATGGGGTATCGTCATCGATCAAGGCCGGACCGAAGGTTTTTTTGGCGGCGCTATGGCCCCCGGTCCTGAAACTCTCGGGAGCCAGCCGCCCACCGATATAGCCGAGCAACGCGGCACCCAGCACGATCAGCGGGAACGGGACATTGAACGCAAATATGGCGGTGAATGAAGCTGCCGCGATGGCCCACAGCCAATTGTTCTTCAGCGCCCGCGAGCCGATTCGATGAGCCGCCTGCACTACGATGGCCGTCACTGCGGGCTTGATGCCATAGAAAAGCCCGGCCACCACGGGTACTTCGCCAAAGGCGATATACAGCCAGGATAATGCGATCAGGATGAACAGCGAGGGCAACACGAATAGCACGCCTGCGATCACACCTCCCCAGGTTCGATGCATCAGCCAACCGATGTAGATCGCCAACTGCTGCGCCTCGGGGCCTGGAAGCAACATGCAGTAGTTGAGGGCATGCAGGAATCGTCTTTCTGAAATCCAGCGCCGACGTTCTACCAGCTCCTGGTGCATGATCGAGATCTGCCCCGCAGGTCCACCGAAGCTGATGAAGCCTAGTTTCAACCAGAACCAGAACGCCTCACGGAAACTGATGGCGTCAGGCCGTGGCAGGTCCTGTTCAACGGCTGAGGGGGTGACGTCACTCATGGGGATGTTCCTTTTTCACAAACTCGGTGAGCAGTGGTCTTCAAGAGAGATGGTTTCGCGCAAGCCCGCCAGTATACGTTCAATGCCAGCAGGTTCTACCCGTTGAATGCGCCCCACATTGGCGTGCCTGCTTATTCACTGAGCCCGACCAAAAAATTTGACATTTATCAAGGAAATCTACCTTTCATGACCTATGTTCTAGTCATTCGAGCATGCGGGAACGGTCTCAACTAGCCTCTCTATATAGCAAGAAAAAAAGCCATCGGGATAAGCATAAAATCCCGGGCCGCGGCTACAGTCCGCGCTTAATAGCGCCCCTGAAGAGCGATGACTCATGAGTCTATTCCGCACGTTGGCAGTTGGTGTCGCATTGAGCTGCTGGTTAGTGGCTGGCTGCACCTCCAAGGTTACAGAAAAGGAACAATATTCCGGTTTTATTTCGAATTACGACGGGTTGCAGGAAACAACCTTGCCCAGCGGTCAAACAGTGTTGCGCTGGGTGGCGCCCGGTTTTAAACCTTCGGCTTATTCTGTTGTTGTTTTTCGCCAACTCGAATTGTACCCAGCTCCCAAACCGACTGAACGCGTGAGTATGCAGACCTTGCAGTCATTGCAGTCGTTCGCCAGCACTAGCGTGAAAAACGCTCTGGCTCAACAGTACCGCGTCGTCACGACCCTGAAGGAAGCGCCTGCCGGGTCTCGCGCAATGATTTTGCGCTCGGCCATCACCGGAGTAACAGCCTCCAACGAAGGCATGCATTGGTACGAAGTAGTACCTGTGGCTGCGGTGGTAGGTGGTGTCACGGCAGCCACGGGGAGTCGTGATCAAGATACGGAACTGTACGTCGAGTCTGAGCTTATTGATGCAACGACAGGAGCCCCACTGGTCAAGGCGGTGCGAAAGGTATTCGGTAAAACCCTCAAAAATAATCGCCAAGCCGTGAGTGCAGATGACTTCAAAGCCGCCATCAAGATTGTCACTGATGACATGAAAGCTTTTTCCAAGTGATCGTCACGCAGTCCATTTAGTGCACCTTCTGAAGTGAGTGATCAGCGCAACGCACACCCTGTCCGTTTTACATGCATCGGGCACACATAAAGAATGACGGCGGTTGAGTATCGGCATTCAAGCTCAGGGACTGACAACGCAATCACCCCATGGGGTTACTCATGAGTATTCGCTCAGCCAGACATACACGCCGCACACTAGCGACTTTAAACATGGGTTTGGTGGCCGGCATTCTCAGTCTGCTCTTCGGCTGTGGTAAAGAACCCGTTTCTTCCGCTCGCCCCCCCACGGATGTAACCGTCATGACGGTTACTGCTCGCGACACACCAGTAGTTTTCGAATTCGTTGCCCAGACACAGAGCTCCCGCGAAGTCGAAATTCGTGCGCGTGTCGCCGGCTTTCTTGAAAAAAGGCTGTATACCGAAGGTGAGCTGGTAAAGGCCGGGCAAGTGTTGTTTCAGATGGACCGTCGGCCTTTCGAAGCAGCGTTGCTGTCGGCTCAGGGACAATTGGCTCAGCAGCAAGCTCGTTGGGAGGTCGCCAAAGCCACGCTGGCGCGTGTCCGACCACTGGCACAACAAAATGCTGTCAGCAAGATGGACCTAGACAATGCCGTCGGTAACGAGCGCCAGACCCAAGCCGCCGTACTTGCCGCGCAAGGCCAGGTGCGCACCGAGCAGCTTAATCTGGGTTACACCACGATTGCGTCCCCCCTTACCGGCCTGTCGAGCTTTGCCAAGAAACAGGAAGGCAGCTATGTGACACCTGGGGAATCGGGACTCTTGACCTCGGTGTCACAGATGGACCCGATTTATGTCAATTTCAGCCTCTCGGAAAACGAAACGCTGAAATACCGCAGTGAAATTGCCGCGGGTCAGCTCAAGTTCCCTCCCAACAGTAACTTTGAAGTCGAAGTGGTACTGGCTGATGGTTCGATCGTGCCCGATAGAGGCCGCCTTGACTTTGCCGCGCCCTCCTTCAGCCCGGAAACCGGTACATTTTTGGTCCGTGCGGTGGTGGCTAATCCAAAAGGCATGCTGCGCCCCGGCCAGTTCGTCCGCGCGCTGGCGATAGGTGCGTCTCGACCAAACGCCGTTTTGGTCCCACAGCGTGCGGTTCTGGAGGGCGCACGAAGTCGCTACGTATGGGTCATCAATGGAGAATCGAAGCCCGAACAGCGCATTGTCGAAGTGGGCGACTGGCACGACGCCGACTGGTTTATTACTCAGGGTTTGCGGGCGGGCGAGCGAATCGTGGTCGACGGCGCGCTCCGGGTTGCCCCCGGCGCTCCGTTGAATATCGTCGATAACGCTGTTGCGGCACCACCCAGCGCCGCCATAGCGGCAGAGCGTCCCAAGGCCGCCTCTTTGCCTGTTCAAAAAGACCCGCTGAAAGCCGATTTACCAGGCAATGAAAATCGGCGGCAACCATGAGCATTTCTCATTACTGCATTGACCGGCCTATCTTCGCTTCGGTGATTTCCATCGTCATCACCCTGGCGGGTGCCGTCGCGATGTTGAACCTGCCTGTGGCCCAGTATCCTGAGATCACGCCACCACAGATCACCGTATCGGCCACTTACCCTGGGGCCGATGCTCAGGTCGTGGCCAACAATGTGGCTGCGCCCATCGAGCAGCAGGTGAACGGTGCCGACAACATGATCTACATGAACTCGTCGAGCTCTGCGACGGGCAACATGACCCTGAACGTGTTCTTCGAAATCGGTACTGATCCTTCCCTGGCACAGGTCGACGTGCAAAATCGGGTCAACCTCGCCCTCCCCCAACTGCCCTCTGCGGTCCAGTCGCAGGGCATACAGGTTCAGAAGAAATCATCGGCCTTCATGATGGTCATCGCGGTGTATTCCCCCGATAACCGCTACGACGCTACCTATATAGCCAACTACGCCAACCTCTATTTACTGGACGCGATCAAGCGCATTCCCGGCGCCAACCAGGCCAGTATTTTCGGGACACCCGACTATGCCATGCGGATCTGGCTGAAACCCGACCGGATGGCCCAGCTGGGGGTTACGGCTGCCGATGTGCAGAAAGCGGTGGCCAACCAGAACCAACAGTTCGCGGTTGGCCGCATTGGCCAATCCCCCACGGGCAAATCTGTGGAGCAGTCCTTTGCAGTCACGACCAAGGGCCGGCTGACCGAACCTGCGGAGTTCGAGAACATCATCCTGCGGGCCAGTGGCGAAGGCGCCGCGATTGTTCACCTCAAGGACATCGGCCGGGCTGAGCTTGGACAAAAAGATTACTCATTGCGCAGCACGTACCAGGGAAAGCCAGCGACCTTGATGGCGGTTTATCAGCAGCCCGGCGCCAATGCGCTGGATGTCTCCAATGCGGTCACGGCGACCTTGACGCAGATGAAGAAAACTTTTCCGGAGGGCATCGAATACAAGGTTGTGATGGACACAACCGCCTTCACCCGAGCCTCCATTACGGAGGTGGTGTACACCTTCTTCGAGGCGCTGGTGCTGGTCGTGATTGTGGTTTACGCCTTCCTGCAAAGTCTGCGCGCCACCCTGATCCCGGTGCTGGCCGTGCCTGTTTCCATCGTCGGTACATTCATTGGCATGACCGCACTGGGCTTCTCGGTCAACATGCTGACCCTGTTTGGCATGGTCCTGGCCATCGGCATCGTGGTGGACGATGCGATCGTGGTGATCGAAAACGTCGAGCGCAACATGCACGTCCACAAAATGAACCCCAAAGATGCCGCCAAGCGAGCCATGGACGAGGTGGCCGGACCCGTTGTGGCAATTGTGTTGGTGCTGTGTGCGGTGTTCGTTCCCGTAGCATTCATGGGCGGCATCACTGGTCAACTCTACAAACAGTTTGCAATCACGATTGCTATCTCCGTCGTGATCTCCGGTCTGGTGGCCCTCACCTTGTCACCCGCCCTGGCGGCCCTCCTGCTCAAACCCCATGTGGGAGAAAAGCGCGGATTCTTCCGTTGGTTCGATCGTAACTTCGAGCGGATGACTGAAGGTTACTCCCGCGCAGCAGCCTTCATGATCAAGCGCTTCATCCTCGCGCTACTGCTTTTTGCCGGCATGATTGTGCTGATCGTAATGATCATGCAAAGGATTCCAAGCGCCTTCCTGCCCCCGGAAGATCAAGGTTACTTACTCGGCGCGGTGATCATGCCTGACGCGGCCAGCCTGGATCGCACCGGTGAGGTTGGCAAGGTCGCCAGTGACTACTTCATGAACAACGAAGCTGTCGAGGGCGTGGCCATCGTTAACGGCTACAGCTTGCTGGACAGTCAGAACAAGAACAATGCGGGCGCTTTCTTCGTCGGCTTCAAGAATTTTGAAGAACGTTACAAGGATTCGAAAACCATCGCAGCCCAGAGCGCCCCTGCCGTGATCAAGGCAGCGACCAAAGCATTCTCCCAAGTGCAGGAAGGCATCATCCTGCCAGTCAATCCGCCCTCGATTCCTGGTCTGGGAACTACCGGCGGTATGGAACTGTGGATTCAGAGCAAGGGGGACGCCACCATCAGCCAATTGGCCGAGGTGGTGAGTAGCTTCAAAGCCAAGGCTGAGCAGCGGCCGGAAATTGGCAGCATGACCAGCACATTCAATGCATTTTCTCGGCAATTGCTGGCTGACGTTGACCGCGAAAAAGCCGAGACGCTGGGCGTTCCGGTGGAAGACGTGTACAGCACTATGCAAACCATGTTCGGCTCGCTGTACGTTTCCCAGTTCAACAAGTTCAGTCGCCTGTGGCAGGTGATTCTCCAGGCCGAGCCCGCTTACCGCCTAAGAGCCGAGGACTTGCAGCAGATCTATGTGCGGAGCACCAACGGTCAGATGGTTCCCCTCAAGGCCCTGCTGACCACCCGCTACGTGACCGGCCCCGACCTGCTGACGCGCTTCAATAACTTTCCAGCGGTGAAGATGACGGCCAATGCCGCACCGGGATTCAGCTCCGGCCAGGCACTCAAAGCGCTTGAGGAAGTCGCCGCGCAGAGCATGACCGGCGACTATGGCGTGGCCTGGAGTGGCGAGGCGTTCGAAGAGAAAAAGAGCGGAGGTACGTCTTCCAAGGTTTTCGCCTTCGGTCTGATCATGGTGTTCCTGATCCTCGCCGCCCAGTATGAGAAGTGGTCGCTGCCCGTCGGTGTGCTGCTCGCGGTGCCGTTCGCATTGTTCGGTGCTTTGCTGGCGGTCCTGATGCGTGGTTTGGCGAACGACGTTTACTTCCAGATCGGCCTGACCATGCTTGTCGCGCTGGCGGCCAAGAATGCCATTTTGATCTTCGAGTTCGCCGTACTGAACCGTGAGTCCGGCATGTCCGTTTTCGACGCCGCGATGACCGCCGCCAAGGAGCGTCTGCGACCCATCGTGATGACCTCTCTGGCGTTCATCCTCGGCTGCGTCCCGCTGGCGATTGCCGTCGGCGCCTCCGAGAACAGCCGCCACTCCATCGGTACCGGTGTGATCGGCGGGATGCTCGCGGCGACGGTGATCGCGGTTTTCTTCATCCCGCTCTTCTATTACCTGGTGGAGCGTATTTCCGAGAAAAGCGGAAAGTCCAAAGAGGCTGCGCAGCCTGATGAAGCGCCCCCTGTGGGCGGTGGCCCCGTCCATGCCCCGCAACAACGACATGAGGGGGATTAAGGTGCTCAGACCCCCGCTGTTTCTGCTGCTCGGCCTCGCCCTCGGTAGCTGCACCGTGGGCCCCGACTATGAACGCGCCAAGGTCGAGATACCCGCGACTTTCAGGTACGCGGATCAGGAGGCCAGACAGGTATCCAACACACTGTGGTGGGAACAGTTTCAGGATTCGGTGCTAAACGACTTGATTCGCACGGCGCTTAACGAGAACAAGGATGTCAAGATCGCCGCCGCACGGGTCGAGGAGTATCAGGGGCGTTACGGCGAAACGCATTCACGTCGGTTTCCTCAGATAGGGAGCGGGCTTCAGGGGCAACGGGCCAAGGCCCCGTTGAACAGTGGTCCGGTTCCTCTGGCATCCGGTACCAATCCCATCTATGAGAACTATCAGGCCGTCCTTGGGGTGAGCTGGGAGCTTGATATATGGGGGCGTCTGCGTCGCCTCGACGAGGCTGCCCGCGCCGAGCTTCTGGCAACGGAGGAAGGCCGGCGCGCAGTGATCTTGAGCCTGGTATCGGCAGTGGCCACAAGCTACGTGAACTTGCGGGATCTGGACCGGGAGCTGGAAATTGCCCGGACAACCGTGAAGCTGCGCAGCGATTCCTACGAAATATTCAAGCTGCGTTACACCGCCAGCGTCGTTTCCGAAATGGAGCTGGCGCAGAGTCAATCCGAATACGAACGGGCGCTGTCCACCGTACCGAGGCTCGAGTCGCTGGCCGCTCAACAGGAAAATGCGCTGGCCGTGCTCCTGGGTCGCAACCCTGGGCCGCTGGTGCGCGGGCGCGCGTTAGGGCAATTAACCCTGCCGGCGGTACCCAGTGGATTACCCTCGGCCGTACTGGAACAGCGGCCAGACCTGCGCCAGGCCGAATTGAACCTGATTGCAGCGAATGCACGGATCGGTGCAGCCAAAGCCCTGTATTTTCCGACGATTTCCCTCACGGGGCTGGTGGGGTCAGTCAGCAATCAGCTCTCCGACCTGTTTACCGGGCCAGCCGAAACCTGGTCTTACGCTGCGGCAGCCACCCTTCCGATCTTTACCGCTGGGGGCATCGCTGGGCAGGTGCAACAAGCGAGAGCCATCCAGCAGCAATATCTGCTGACCTACCAGCAGGCGATTCAGTCGGCATTCAAAGATGTTGAAAATGCCTTGATTGCCTCGCAAAAGTCTCGTGAGCAATTGGCCACACAGGCACGCCAAATAGAGGCGCTGCGTACCTATGCCCGGCTGGCGAACCTGCGTTATGACAACGGCTACACCAGTTATATCGAGGTTCTGGATGCCGAGCGCAGCCTGTTCGATGTCGAATTAAGCTACGCCAATACTCAGGGCGCAGTGCTCACCGCGATGATCGATCTGTACAAGGCCACTGGAGGCGGCTGGGTGGATGAGGCAGATAGGCTGACCAGGCTTGAGCCCAACCCGCCAACCAATAGAGACAGGGCCGCGCCATGAGCCAGGTACAGCGTGGCCTGATGGCGTGCCATGAATGCGATCTTCTGCAACGAGAACCCCACCTGCCCAATGGTGGGGTTGCTCGCTGTTGTCGCTGTGGTGCAACGCTGTTCCGCCGTCATCCACAAGGCTCGGAGCGCGCCCTGGCCTTTTGCCTGGGCGCGCTGATCTTGTTTGTGATTGCCAATGTGTTCCCCATCGTTGGCCTCACGATCAATGGCGAGTTTATTCAGACCACCCTCGTCGGGTCTGCGCGCGTCATGTATCGCGACGACATGGCCATGGTTGCCGGACTCGTTCTCGTGACCACCTTCATCGCCCCGCTGATCCAGATGCTGACCATGATCTATCTTCTGCTGCCGGCGTACTTCAGACGTTGTCCACCCCATGCACAGCTGGCATTTCGCAGCATGGTCATGGTCCAGCCCTGGGGCATGGTGGAGGTTTTTGTCCTCGGCGTGCTGGTGTCCCTGGTCAAGCTTGCCCACCTCGCTACCGTGATACCGGGAGTGGCGTTGTGGTGCTTTGGCGGCGTGATGCTGCTGATGGCGGCGGCGGCCTCGTCATTCGATACTCATGACCTTTGGGCGCGGCTGGGGTCGCTGCGGTGAAGGGCCCGAAGACCGCCGCCCACTTCGGTCTGGTGACCTGCCATGGCTGCGGGCTATTGCTGAAGTCGGATCACGGCGCAGAGGCTCGCTGCTCGCGTTGCGGCTGCATGCTGCATGGTCGCAAACCCAACAGTCTTACTTCCTCCTGGGCCTTTGTCATCGCTGCGGTGATCCTTTATATACCCGCCAATCTGCTGCCTATCATGGAAACCAGCTCTCTGTTCGGTTCCCAGGCCGACACCATCATGAGTGGCGTGGTGTATTTGTGGCGGTCCGGCTCATGGTACCTGGCGCTGGTGGTGTTCATTGCCAGCATCCTCGTGCCAATGGCCAAACTGATCGCATTGATCCTTCTTCTGGTGTCGGTGCAACTGCATTCCCGCTGGCAGCCCCTGCAACGCGCAAAGCTCTACCGAATGGTTGAACTGGTGGGTCGCTGGTCGATGCTCGATGTGTATGTGGTCACCTTGTTGGTGGCCCTGGTGCAGCTCGATGCACTGGCGACTATCAGACCAGGCCCTGGGGCGCTGGCCTTTGGCGCGGTGGTCGTCTTAACCCTGTTCGCGGCAATGAGTTTCGATCCACGCCTGATCTGGGATTCCTTGGAGCAAGACCATGACTGAAACGTCCCTGCCCTCCGATCTGTCCACCGTGCCTGAAGCCGAAACGGCCCGAAAATCGCGATGGTCACTGCAGTTAGTGTGGCTCGTGCCCTTGATCGCGGCGCTGATCGGGGGCTGGCTGATGGTCTCGTCGATTCTCAATCAAGGCCCTGTCATCAGCATTGTCTTCAAGAACGCTGAGGGTCTTGAGGCTGGTAAAACCAAGCTCAAATACAAGGATGTAGAGATTGGAAAGGTCACCGAGGTGACCTTGTCCCGTGATCTCAAGCAAGTGGTCGCCACGGCCGAGCTGACCAAGGATTTCAAGCCCTATCTGGTTAAGGACACTGCATTTTGGTTGGTGACACCACGGATTTCCGGCGGCAACGTTTCAGGGCTGAGCACGGTTCTGTCCGGCGCGTTCATCGGCGTTGGCGTGGGTAAGTCCACTCAGGCGCAGCGGTCTTTCAACGCCCTGGATGTGCCGCCGGTCATTCAGGTCGATACCCCCGGCCGTGAGTTCCTCCTGCACAGCAACGACTTGGGTTCACTGAGTGCAGGGTCACCTATTTTCTTTCGTCGGGTACAGGTAGGTCAGGTGGTAGCGTTTGACCTCGACAAGAATGGCCAGGGATTGAGTATGCGAGTTTTCGTCAATGCCCCCTACGACCAGTTTGTCACCGACAACACGCGCTTCTGGAATGCCAGTGGCATAGATATCAAGCTTGGCGCCAGCGGCATCGAGGTGAACACGCAATCGCTCGCCTCGATCCTGCTGGGCGGCATTGCCTTCGAGACGCCCGTGGATTCAGTCGAACGCCCCGCTGCCGTTGCCGACAGCTTTTTTGAGCTGTTCAACGGGCGCACGGAGGCAATGCACAACCCTGAGCGCGACGTCTTGAAGATGGTCATGCTGTTCAACGAGTCCCTTAGAGGCCTGACGCCGGGATCTCCGATCGACTTCCAAGGCATTACGCTGGGTGAGGTATCGGATATCCGGGTGGAGCTGGACCCAGGCAGCCACAGTATCGTCATGCCCGTCGAAGTGAGTTTGTACCCGGAACGCCTGAGGCTACGCTCCCGTGACAAGAACAGGGCCAAGCTTTCAGATGAAGCACGCAGACAGTTCCTGGAGGGGATGGTGGCGAACGGTATGCGTGCTCAGATGCGCACCGGAAATCTCCTCACAGGGCAGCTCTATATCGCTCTGGATTTCTTCCCGGGCGTGGCCAAGGCCACCATCAACTGGGGCAGCGACATACCCGAACTGCCCACTGTTCCCGGGCGAATGGAAGAAATACAAGCCTCCCTGAAAAGCATCGCCAGCCGGCTGGAGAAACTTCCGATCGAACAGATTGGCACTGACCTGCGCCAGACATTGCAGGCGGCCAGCGGTTTGTTGAATCGACTGAATACGCAGGTAACGCCGCAAATCGTGGCGGCCCTGACCGAGGCGCGTCAAGCGGTGGGTTCAGCCCAAGGACTAATATCGGCCAATAAACCCCTGTTACAGGACACTCACGAAGCCATTCGGGAATTGGGACGCACTGCAAAGTCGTTACGCAGCCTGGCCGATTATCTTGAGCGCCATCCCGAAGCGCTGATTCGGGGCAAGCAGGAGGATCAACGATGAAACTGAGCTCGATAGCGCTTCTGGCCAGCTTGATAGTGGCGGCCCTCAGTGGCTGTGGCAGCGCACCAAAAGAGCATTTCTATACACTGCGGGCGATTGCCGAGCGCGACCCGGCAGCCGCCAATGCGGCGTATTCAGTAAGCGTGGGCCCGGTGACCGTACCCGAGCTGGTAGAGCGGCAGCAGTTAGTGTTGACGCGTAACGAAAATCAGGTTGAGATTCTGGAGCAGACGCGGTGGGCGGCCTCGCTGCAAAGCATCATCGGCCATGTTATCGCGAGCAATCTGACACAGTTGGCGGGCAATCCACGGACGGCGGTTTATTCCCCAGACACAACGGTCGATGCCGATTATCACGTGGCCGTGGACGTACTGCGTTTCGAGTCGGTCCTGGGTACGGCGGCGAGTCTGGACGCCCGGTGGACAATCCGCACCGCCGATGAGCAGGTGCTGAAATCGGGTCGAACGATCATCAGCGAACCCACCCACGGCCAGGACCTGACTGCCTTGCTTATGGCCCATGATCGGCTCCTGGCAACACTGAGCCGCGACATCATTCAGGTACTCATCAATCGTAAGCCCTCTCGATGAGTCCCCATGGGGCAGCGAGCGCTCAACGCAGGCTGCCCCGACACGTTTCATGGGAGTGAATAGAGTTTGAAGAGCATGGCATTGACTTCGTTCGTCCCTCCAAAGTACTTGGCATAGATATTCAATATCTCCCCTGATCGATACACACTGCTCAAGGCACTGTCGACCATGAGGCGAAAGTCTTCGTCTTGCCGGTCGACAGCCATGGCGATTGGCGCGAAGTCGTACAGGGTATCGAGCACTTGCAGCTCATTGGCGGCGTTACTTTTCTCGGCGTAGCTGAGCAAGACCCTTCGGTCCGCAAAGAACGCACTGGCTTTTTTCTGCGCGATCAAATCAATACCTTCGGCAAAGTTCTTCACTGTAATCACGTCGGCGATCACGCCCAGGGTTTTGATCCGCTCATGTATCCACTGTTCGGTAACACCTCCTACCATCACCACGTAGGTGTGATGAGACAGTCCCTGATTGATCGTTCCGCGCCAAGTGGGACCCGTATGGGCGACTTCACCATTGAGTACGCGTATTAAATCATTCGGGGCGTCCTTGCGAACCACTGCCGTCAGGCCTGCAGTAAATACAGGCACCGAAAAACTGACAGACTTGCGTGCTGCCAGGGTTTCAACGCCAGGCGTACACAACAGATCGATCTTGCCCTGGCGCACGTCGTCAAGCCCGTTGCCCTGAGCGACTTCGACATAGTGAACGGCCAGGTTGGTCAGCTGGGTCTGGGCTTTGACACGCTCGGCAATCAGGTTGCACAACTCAATCGCATAGCCGCTGGCTTTCCCGTCCACGGTTGACGTGAAGGGGGACGCGTTTGGCAGGTACCCCAAGTTGATGGCCGAGCTGCCGCGAATCCGCGACAGCGTGTCGGCGCTGCTCTGTAGGGGGGTCATGCCTGCCAGACACAGGAGGGTGACGGTGACGCCGTTCAACAGTCGCTGTTTCATATTCTGTTCCCCGCGTTATTCCGAATTCCGAGATCCATGTTCCACCTGCAATGGCTCAAGCCTGGCCGGAACCTGGCGAGCTGGCCGGTTGCGCATAGACGAAGCCCTTGGCAATGAAGCCGTAGACTAAGTAGCCGACGGCCAAAACGATGAACGCGCCGAAGACCGCGTCTTTACCCGAGGCGTAAATGGCGTAAAACGAATACGCCATGGCAATCATCAGCACTGCGACATTTCGGGCATAGATGCTGTGGCTGACCTGAGCCTTGAACATGATCACCAGGAGGCCGGACAGCGCCGTCACGTAGGGCAACAAGTTGGTCACTGCCGCCAGGTTAACGAGCTTGCCGAACTGCTCGCTGGCATTGGGTGAGATCGTCGATAACGCCAATAATGTCTGCAATACCCCACAGGCGATCATGCCAATCACCGGCGCGTCCGCAGCCGTCACCCTGCAGAACAGCTTCGGAAACATGCCTTGGTCAGCAGTGACCTTGGCAGTTTGCGCCAGGGTGAACTGCCACCCCAGCAGCGAACCGATACACGCCATCACTGCCAACGCCATGATGATTTTGCCGATTAACGGGTTGAACATATGTGCATAGACAAAGGCGAAGGGTGCACTTGAATTAGCCAGCTCCGCATTGGGGACAATCCCCTGGATAACCGTGGTCGACAGCACATACACAACAGCGGCCCCCAACGTGCCAAACAGGCAGGCCAGCGGCACATTACGTTTAGGGTCATCCACGGCATCCGAGTTTTGCGCGGCGGACTCCATCCCCAGAAACGCCCACAGCGTCAGCGGAATACTCTGTGTGATGGCGTCTTTTACTGGAATAGCATTCGGATTCCAGGCGTCCGAGAATACCTTCGGCTCGAACCAGAACCAGCCAATCACACTCAGTCCTGCGACCGGAATGATCACGCCCCAGACCGTAATAGCCCCCAGCCTTCCCGTGATGCTCGCGCCACCGAAATTGGCTGCAGTGGTCAACCAGATCAACCCCACACAACCGATGAATAGCGGGATAGCGCCAGAACCTAGCCAGGGGAAAAATGGCGTCAAGTAACCCACCGCCGAGATGCTGATTGCGACGTTACCGATGGCCAAGGAAAGAAAGTAGAGGAACGAACAGAGGAAGAAAGCCGATTTGCCATGCGCCTCCTCGGTATAGGCTGACATGCCTCCCGAACGCGGACAGTAGACCCCGCACTGGGCAAAACAATACGCGATGGCCATGGACCCAATGGCCGTGATGATCCAGGACAGCAAGGAGACAGCGCCCAGGCGCGCCATGCTGGAGGGAAGCATGATGATTCCCGAGCCCATCATGTTCACCGCTACCAGGGTAGTGAGGCCAATGAGACTCATTTTTTTGTTTGACTCAGCCATTACAGACTCCTCGTGCCCGATCTGCGCACGGAGCATTCTCC
Organism: Pseudomonas sp. UMAB-08; assembly: GCF_900095225.1. GTDB lineage: Bacteria > Pseudomonadota > Gammaproteobacteria > Pseudomonadales > Pseudomonadaceae > Aquipseudomonas. The sequence continues at coordinate 40,742 of NZ_LT607418.1, read as the reverse complement.
GAACGCAGGAGAATGAAGCATCAGTGTTTGACGACATAAACCTTGTAGGTCAGCCCGTGATGAGCGTCGCGCTCGATCTCGATGCCATGGTTGTCATGCTCGAAGCCGGGAAAGCAGACGTCGAACTGCTCCATTGCCAACAGGTAGTCGATGATCGCCCTCTTGTCGGCGCCGACGGCTTCACCCGGCATCATTAACGGAATGCCTGGCGGATAGGGCACGACCTGTACGGCCACGGTTCGGTCCTGCAAATCGCGCACGGCAATTTGCTCTACATCGCCTTTGACCAGTTTGGCGTAGGTGGCGCGTGGCGTACTCACAGGGTCGGGCAACAAGGTGAAGGCCTTGTCCATGTTGCGCAGCAGGCCACTTCTGACGATTTCTTCGTGCATGCGCTGCGCAAGATCCTGCAGCCCCAACCCCTCATAATGTTCGGGGTACGCCGCGACCAGGTCGGGCATCACTTCTTCCAGTGCGGTATTGGCGTCGTAGTGCTTCTTGAACTCCATCATCGCGGCGACTAATGAACCCCATTTACCTTTGGTCACGCCAATGCTGAACAGCACCAGAATGGAATAGGGCTCGGTCTTTTCCACGACAGTGCCGCAGCTGGACAAGAAGGAAGACACCAACGGTGCAGGAATCCCCCGGGCCTGTAGCTGACCTTGCGAATCCAGACCGGGCGTCAGCAGAGTGACCTTGATCGGGTCGAGCATGCAGTAGTCATTACCCAAATCACCGAAGCCGTGCCATTGAGCACCGGGTTTGAGGACCCAGGCGTCACTTTGATGCAGGCGTTGTCGATCGACCTCGGCAAAGGGTGTGCCGTCTACATCGTCCGGTTGCCAGACGCCAAACCACCAATCGGTCGCGTTGCGCTGCACAACTTGCTGAGTCAAGCGAACCATGGCCTGGCGAAAGGTGATCGCCTCGTCGATCGATTCATCGGTGAGGTATTCGCCAGCGTCATCCATCATTTTCGCTGACACATCCGTGGAGGCGATGATGCTGTATTGCGGTGATGTCGAGGTGTGCATCATGAACGCTTCGTTGAACAGCGCCGGTTTGACCGGCACCTTGCCTGAGCGAATATGAATCATCGATGCTTGTGACAGGGCCGCCAGCAACTTGTGCGTGGAATGGGTCACCGTCACGGTGGCATCGTCGGCGTGCCGCTCACCGCGGTGCATGCCGTAACGGTTTTCGTAAAGTGAGTTGAACCGGGCATAGGCATACCACGCCTCGTCGTAATGGATGCGGTCTACGCTTTGGCTCAGTTCACGCGTGGTGGTCTGTACGTGGTAGCAAAGACCGTCATAGGTGGAATTGGTCAGCACTGCAAGCACGGGCCGGATCTGCTTATCCGTAATCAACGGGCTGGCGGATATCTTCCCCGCGATGGCTTCCGGCGTCAGCTCACCGCGCGGCACGGGGCCAATCAAACCCCGCGTATTACGGCGAGGCAGCAGGTACAACGGAATAGCGCCAGACATGTTCAACGCGTAATTCAGCGATTTATGGCAATTACGGTCAACTAATACGGCATCACCATCGGTCACCGCCGAGTGAAGGATGATTTCGTTGCTCGCCGAGCTGCCTCCTACGGAGAAGAAGGTGTAGTCCGCCCCAAACACCCGCGCCGCATTTTTTTCTGCCGCCGCCACAGGTCCGGAATGATCGTTTAGTGAACCTAGCTGACCGACTGAAACGCTCAGGTCGGACCGGAGCATTTGTTCACCGTAAAAATCGAGAAAGGTCCGGCCTACGGCGGTTTTCATGAACGCGGTGCCGCCGGTATGGCCTGGGGTATGCCATGAATACTCATGAGTCTCGGCGAAGTTCACCATCGCACCGAAGAATGGCGGCAGGATCGTGTCGAGGTAACGACGTGCTGCGGCCTCAATCCTGCCAGCGATGAATGCCGGGCTGTCTTCAGGTTGCCAGATGAAACCATCGATTTCCTCTACGAACGCCAGCGGAACATGGCTGCTGTTCTCACTGGTCATTCCCAGCATGATCGGCAACTTGCTGGTTCGGCGGCGGATCAGGCTAATCACTTTTTCAGCCTGCTCAATATTCGCGATACACAATCCCCAGCCGAGGATCACACAGCAATAAGCCGGGTCTGCGGTAAATGCGATTTCGGCATCTTCAAGCGACATCACTGTTTCTATTTCAAGGTCCAGCGCCCTTAGTGCGTCAGAAACTTCCATGGCGCTGCGAACAACGACGCTTTCGTCCGACAGTTGAGAGTTGACCACAATCATGACTGGATAGCGGTGGCCGAGATAGGCAGGCAGAGGGTTTCGAACCGTACTCATTGCACACTCCATTTCAAGTCGTGAAACGGGTTATAAGCGCTAATTAACGCCCTGGGTCAGGGGCGCGCAGCAAGGAATGCAGCCGGTCGCCGACTTAAACTAATAACAATAAAGACGCGATTTTTATTGATTTAGGTCAGGTAACTCAGACTGATGAAATAATTCGTTTACAGGTGACGCCGGCGCCCTCTTGTTTTAATGAAAGTCCCGACTGCGCACATCGAGTCCGGTCAACAAGGGCGTCAAGTCTTGCAGGCGTCGAGCGATCAAATGACGCACCCCGTCTTTGGATTCCAGGCGTCCCTGGATCAGCAGCAGTTGCGATCCCACCAGCACCCGGCGTTGGCGCTCGGCCAGCTCACGCCAGACCACCACGTTGATCATCCCGTGTTCGTCCTCCAGCGTAACGAAGGTCACGCCGCTGGCTGTCTGCGGGCGTTGTCTGCCGGTGACCAGACCAGCGACACTAATGCTGCGTCCGTGTTCGATGTCGATCAGCTCTTTTGAACTTCGGCAGCGCCGGGCATTGAGTTGACCACGCAACAATGCCAGAGGATGCGGACCCAGGGTCGTGCCGACGGTTGCGTAATCGGCATACAGGTCCTCCCCAACGGTGGGCAATGGCAATGCCACGTGAGGTTCCTCGGTTGCGGACTGATCCGCGAACAATGGCCGTTGTGCCTCGACGCCGGCCACTTCCCAGCGTGCGCGGTGTCGATGCCCGAGCAGGCCGCGCAAAGCACCGGAATCGGCCAGTAACCCTCGGGCCCGCTCATCCAGTTGTCCGCGCAGGCTGAGGTCGCTGGCATCGACAAACGCGCTGAGCGCCCTGGCTTTTTCGATGTGTAGCGCGTCTTCCTCGCGAAACCCACGCACCATGCGCAGGCCCAGGCGGATCGCAAAAGCATCCACGCCACACGGTTCTAGCGAGCAGTCCCACTCGCTGTAACGCACATCCACCGGACGAATCTCGATGTGATGGCGACGAGCATCCTGCAAAAGTTGGTCGGGGCTGTAGAAACCCATCGGCCAGCTGTTGATCAGAGCGCAGGCAAAAGCCGCTGGCTCATGGCATTTGAGCCAGCAACTGGCGTAGGTCAACAGGGCGAAGCTGGTGGCGTGGGACTCAGGAAAACCATAGCTGCCGAAGCCTTTGATCTGCTCGAAAATCTGCTGGGCGAACTCAGCGGTGTAGCCGTTTTTGAGCATGCCTTGGGTCAGGCGCACCTGATGGGGTTCCAGGCCGCCGTGGCGTTTCCAGGCAGCCATCGAACGGCGTAACTGATCAGCCTCCCCCGGCGTGTAATCGGCAGCCACCACCGCCAGTTGCATGACTTGCTCCTGAAATAACGGCACGCCCAACGTGCGCTCGAAGACTGCTTTCAGTGCTTCGGAGGGATACGTGACCGGCTCTTCTTTGTTACGTCGGCGCAAGTAAGGGTGAACCATGTCTCCCTGAATGGGGCCGGGACGGACGATGGCGACTTCAATCACCAGGTCGTAGAAGTTTGTGGGTTTCAGGCGCGGCAACATCGCCATCTGCGCCCGGGATTCGATCTGGAAGACGCCCACGGTGTCGGCACGGCTGATCATTTCATAGGTGTGTTTATCCTCGGAAGGCACCGAGGCCAGAGTCAGGTCGTAACCCCGATAGCGGCGCACCAGATCGAACGTTCTGCGCAGTGCGCTGAGCATGCCCAGCGCGAGGATGTCGACTTTGAGCAGCCCGACCATGTCCAGATCGTCCTTGTCCCACTGGATGATGGTGCGGTCGGCCATGGCGGCGTTTTCTACCGGGACCAACGTGTCCAGCGGCTGTTCGGAGATGACGAAGCCTCCCGGATGCTGTGACAGGTGCCGAGGAAAGCCGATCAGTTCGCCAGTCAGGGTCAAGACCCGATGCAGTATCGGGCTGTCCGGCTCAAAGCCGCACTCACGCAGGCGCTCTGGCGGTGGCAACTGATCGCTCCAGCGGCCAAAGCAGTCAGCCAACGCGTTGATCTGATCCGCTGGCAAACCCAGTACTTTGGCTACGTCCCGTACCGCGCCAGCACCGTGATAGGTGCTGGCCACAGCAGTGATCGCTGCCCTGCCCCGGCCATAACGCTGAAACACGTACTGCAACACCTCTTCCCGGCGTTCATGCTCGAAATCCACGTCGATATCTGGCGGTTCGTTGCGCTCCCTGGAAATAAAACGCTCGAACAACATGTTCATGCGAGCCGGATCGAGTTCGGTAATGCCCAAGGCATAACACACCGCCGAGTTGGCCGCCGAACCTCGACCCTGGCAAAGAATATGGCGGCTACGGGCGAACTGGACGATGTCATGAACCGTCAGGAAATAGCTTTCGTAACTCAGTTCAGCAATTAACCCCAGTTCGCGCTCGATCAGCTCTCGAGCCTTGTCGGGGGCACCTTTGGGCCAGCGTCGACAGATGCCCTGTTCGGTCATGTGGCGTAACCAGGACGTAGCGGTTTGCCCCTTGGGCACCAGTTCGTGAGGGTACTCGTAGCGCAACTGGCCCAGATCGAAGGTACATCGCCGGGCAATGCGCACGGATTCCGCCAACATCTCTGGCGGATAAAGCTCAGTCAGCGTTGCTACTGGCCGGAGATGACGCTCGCCGTTAGCGAACAATCGATGCCCGGCCTCCGCCACCGTGGTGTGATGACGGATCGCAGTCATGGTGTCTTGCAACGCGCGACGGCCACGGGCATGCATGTGCACATCGCCGCTGGCCACGGTCGGGATACTCAATGAGTGGGCCAATGCCTGAAGACTTATCAGCCGTTGGCTATCATCGGGCCCACGATGCAGCTCGACGGCAAGCCACAGACGCTCCGGGAACAGGCCGCGTAACCATCGCCCCTGCTCATGATGGGTAACGGACTCGCTCGATGGCTCTGGCAGCCAAAGCGC
>NZ_LT607418.1:19937-35443 GCF_900095225.1 Pseudomonas sp. UMAB-08 | reverse complement strand
CATAACGCCTGATAACCGCTGAGATTTTCTGCCAGCAGCAGGATGTTCGGACCGTTTTCAATCCTCATCTCACTGCCAACGATCATGGGCAACCCCACCTCGCGGGACGCCTGCCAAGCCCGTACGATACCGGCCAGGGTGCACTCGTCAGTGATCGCCAACGCGTGATAACCCTGGCGGTTGGCGCGTTCGAATAACTCCCGTGCGCTGGATGCACCGCGCTGGAAGCTGAAGTTGGACAGGCAATGCAATTCTGCATAGCCGGCGTCGTTGGCAGACGCGCCGGTGGTCATGCAAACCACCCCTGTAGCAGCAGGCTGCCGCCCTCGCCAACCGTCTGATAAGCCCAGGCCCGTTGACCCGAGCGGGTTTCGATCAAGTAATAGTCACGTCGCACGTCACCGCCGTCCCACCAGCCGGACTCAATGCGCTCAGGCCCGGCGAGGATGCGCACGCCTGATTCGTGCACCGGGACAGGCTCGCGCAACAACCAGCCGGGGCGCGGAGACAGAGACAACGGGCTGCCAGACGTGAGTGCATTGCCCGTTTGCCAGGCGCATTCGGGGCGGTGATCCGCATGGGCGCGCACGCCATTGACCGCCTCATCGCCAAGGCGGGCACGCAGGCGTTCACGCAATTGCTCCCAAGGCAGCGCCTGCTGCGGGCGCGCCTCGAACAATTCGCGGTGGGTCGGGACGAACCGGGGCAGATCGCGGGCCAGCAAGCGCACCGCTCGCACTGGAGAAGGAACCTGAATCTGCTCCAGCCTGCCACGCGCCAGCTCAAACAACATGGCGGCATCGCGCTCGGCGCTGAGCAACCCGACCGGCAGCAGCGTGTCCTTGCCTTCCATGTGCTCCAGATGAATAGCAAAACGTTGGACACCGCTGTCGCGCCCGGCCAGAAACGCCGCCAGGTCCGAGATCAAGCGCTTGAGCGGGAACAGCAATGCCTGATGAGATTCGACGTCGAAATTCAGCTCAATGCGCAGATCGAAATAATCAGGCGGTTGGTAACAGTCCAAAGCCAAGGCACGCTCGCCGAGCAGAGCGTCCAGATGCTGCAACACCTGTGCTGGGAACCGCCGGGCCAAGGTGTTGCGCGGCAACGCCAGTACGGAGTGCAGGGTGTGCAGGCCCATCCGCGCAAAGGCAGTGGCCACCTCGCGGCTCAGACCCACACGGTCAATGGGCATCTGTTGCAGTGCCTCGCGCAAGGTTTCGCGGCACGTCACCGCGAGACCGTCGTGCACATTCGCCAACACTCGCGCCGCCGCAGGGTTGGGCGCGACCACTATTCGATGACTAAATCCCAAGGCGCTCAATTCTTTGCGCAAACGTGCTTCGAACACGGGCCAAGGCCCGAACAGGCTGAGGCTGGACCCGACTTCCATCATCAGTACCCGGGGGTATTTCAAGCTGACCTGGGCGCTGAATCGGTAAGCCCAGGCCGCCAATAAACGATGCCAGCGTTCGACCTCGACCGGGTCGTATTCGACCGTTGCAAACTGGCGCACCAGGGCGTGTGCTGCCGTGAGCGATTGGCCGGGACACAGACCGAGGGCACGTGCAGCCGGGTTGACCGTCTGCAATACACGGCGTTGTGCGGTGCCCGACAGCAACGCCAAGGGCTCATCGGGATCAGGACAACGACGCATGACACCATCGAGCGCCAATTGCGGCAGCACGACACAGGCCCAGAGCATACGAACCTCAAGCCCCGAATGAAAACGGGATCGGTGACGGCGGTACCAGACCTCCCCGGCACTTGAGCACGCGCAACTGCTGGGGGCGCACATCAATGGCGATACGCAGCGCAGCCGGCGAAGGATTGATCGCCGCTTGCGCGGGGCGGCAGGCGAAAGCCAGGGTCTGACCGGTTTCGGCAGCGACTTGCAGGCGGCGCAACGCCCGGTCATCCACGTGCTTCGGCCAGCACAACACAGCGCCGCAACTGCCAGAGCGCAAACATTGCTCGGTCGCCCACAGGGCATCCCGAGCACTCGCATCGACCATCACCAACCAACGCAGGTCAATGCCTGCGGCCTGCCAGGCTTGCGGGTAGGGAACGTAAGGAGGCGCGACCAAGACGATGCGTTCGCCGCTGTCAGCCAATCGGGCCAAGGTCGGCCAGAGTAAATGCAACTCACCACTGCCGTCGGCAGCCACCAGGATTTCACTCAATGCCGACGCCGGCCAACCGCCCGTGGGCAATGCCGCGTCCAGCGCCGCATGCCCGGTAGGGTGCGCGCTGACGGGCTGCGCCGCTGGCCGGCCTTTCCAGACCCGGCGCTCATCAAGCAGCGCGTCCAGGCTGACGACCGCGCCCATCATCCGCGCCTGACCAAACCACAGAAGACACCTTCGATGGCAAAGTCCTGATCTGGATGAACGATGATCGGCGCATAAGCCGGATTTCGCGGCAGCAGACGGCATTCGCCCGGCCGGGTTTCCAGGCGTTTGATGGTGACCTCGCCGTCGAGACGCGCGACGACAATTTGCCCGTCATGAGCATCGGCACTGCGGTGCACACCGACCAGATCGCCATCGAGAATACCGTCTTCGATCATTGAATCGCCCTGCACACGCAGCAGGTAATCCGGCACCCGGGAGAACGTTGCGCGATCCAGCAGCAAGGTGTCATGCATACCGACATCCGGCCCAATCGGCGCTCCGGCGGCGACACGGCCCAGCACGGGAATTTCCAGCAGTTCGGGTTTTCGTACAGCGTCCATCAGACGAATACCGCGAGCCTGATTAGGCGTGACCTCAATCAGCCCGGCCTCGGTCAGGGCCAGAATGTGTTTGCGCGCCACACTGCGCGAAGCAAAACCAAAGGCCTCGGCGATTTCAGCCAGGCTCGGTGGTTGGCCCTGCTGCGCGATACGGTCGCGGATGAAGGTCAGGATGGCGGTACGTCGGGGGCTTAATAGGCTCATGGAGTACATTTGTACTCCTTTCGGGGTTTTCTGACCAGCGCCTCTTGTCGGGCCTGGCTATCGCCGATGCGGCATTAGCTCAAGACGGGCACGTTGACGAGCCGCCATCCAGGCCCTGTCTGGATTTTTTGTAATGGAGAGTGGCCTTGCCGTCATGCCAGAGCACGGTCAGCACGTAGATAGAATCGAAGTCTTCCTTGTCCCAGTCATCCGCAATGGTCTGCTTTTGCCCGGTTGCCTCTTCGGCGACCTGATTGATCAGCTCTGGCAGATAGCCGTTGGACCAGGCGGTGTAGACCGTTGCGCCGTGGTACTTGTCGAGCAGCAACTCGTCCGCCAGCTCATGGGTGTCATTAGCGCCAAAGTTGATATTGATCGGCAGCCCCAACTTGATTGCAGCAGGACCGACGGTCAGCAGCGGACGCAGGTAACCATAGGACTCATCGTTATCCCCTTCCTCTACATGACGGCTGGGGTCGGCAGCGAAGATGAAATTGGCATTGCCGAACTCTCGCGGCAACAACGTGGACAGGGCAATGGCTCGGTTCAATCCTTGGCAATTGAGTTGTCCGAGACCCATAGCGGGCTTTTCAGCGTGACGAAGGAAAACCAGGGTTTGCGTTCTGTCTTCTGCTTGCGCTTGCGCGCCCATGGAAAACCAGAAAGCAGCAGAAATGATCAATAGCGTGGGCAATAAAAAGAGCACGAAGGGCCGGGCGTATTTGAAGGCAGCGATACGGTTGTAGTTATTCATTATTCTCAATCAGAGCCTGATGGCCGTAGGTTTCGTTTCGGCATGGAGGTGCCAATCTGATTCGGTTTCAGTGTGAAGGTTGCGCAGTGGACCTTGATTTATTCATTTAATCGATCACGCGTGTGTAAGAGGATTTGTCTGACAAGAAAATCAGACATTTCTTTCACCTCAAACAGAAAATTGCACACCGCGCGATGGCAACTCCCGCAAGGCTGTACACCCGACGCACGCCTGGATCGACAGTGCGCAACGCTACGGCATGCTGTTTCTGGAGCGACACTGATTCAGCAGAGTGTTGCGTGACAGGCAGGCCCAATCACCGATAGTCGCTCTTATCGCCGCATTACCGGAGGTCCCAACCGGCGGCGCGGCGGCGAAGACGGGGTGAAATCTCGTACATGAGACGCGCGTTGACCATATGGCACAGAGCCTGCATTTGAGCCTCTATCCTCTTCTCTGGAATGTGCCCATGAAAACCATCCTGCATCGCGCCTTCACGCTGATAGCCAGCGCCTGCGCCCTCGCGTTGAGTCTGCAACCCGTCGCCCAGGCAATCGAAACGGTGCCCACCGAACTGCACCTGGATTACGCCTATTACTCGCCAACCAGTCTGGTGCTCAAGCATTTCGGATGGCTGGAAAAGGCTTTGCCGCAGACAAAAGTGACGTGGATCCTGAGTCAGGGCAGCAACCGTTCACTGGAATACCTCAACGGCGGCAGCATCGATTTCGCCTCCACAGCGGGTCTGGCGGCGGTGCTCAGTCGCGCCAATGGCAGCCCGATCAAGACCGTCTACATCGCCAGCCGCCCGGAATGGACGGCGTTGGCCGTGCGCAAGGATTCGCCGATCAAGACCGTGGCCGATCTCAAAGGTAAAAAGATCGCCGCGACCAAGGGCACCGACCCGTATCTATTCACGCTGCGCAGTCTGCAGCAGGTCGGCTTGACCAAGGACGATGTCGAGCTGGTGCATTTGCAACATTCAGATGGTCGCATCGCGCTTGAAAAAGGTGACGTCGACGCGTGGGCCGGTCTTGACCCGCTCTTGGCCGCCAGTGAAATCCAGGCCGGTTCGCGCTTGCTCTATCGCAATGTCAACTTCAACAGCTACGGCGTGATCAGCGTTACCGAGAAGTACGCCAAGGAGCATCCGCACGCCATCGAAGCCGTACTGACCGCTTACGAAAAAGCCCGTGATTGGGCGCGTCACAACCCTGAAGAGCTGGCTCAACTGCTGTCCACGGAGTCTGGCTTGCCACTGGAAGTCGCCAAGTTGCAGTTGTCCCGCACCGACTTCAGCAACTCGCAGCCGGGCGCTGAACACATCGCCGCATTGAAGGCTGCGGCGCCGATTCTGGTGTCCGAAGAGCTGGTGCGTAAAGGCGTGAATGTCGATCAGGTAGTCGATCAATTGATCGATCCGAGCTTCAGCAACGTCGTGATCGCTAAACAGTGATCCATCGGCGCTTAAAAGGCCTGGCATTGCCGGTGTTGATCATCGTCGTCCTGGAAATCGTCGTCCGCACTGGCTGGGTGCCTTCCTACCAGATGCCGGCGCCCAGCGAGATCGCCCTGACGTTACGCGACCTGGCTGAAGGTGCGCTGTGGAAACACATCAGCGCCAGCCTGTTGCGGGTGTTGCTCGGCTTCGTCATCGGTGCCGGGCTGGCGCTGGTGTTTGCCGCATGGGTCGGACTGAGCAGCGAAGCCGAGGCCTATCTGGAGCCTACGTTTGCTGCGCTACGCTCGATTCCCAGCCTGGCCTGGGTACCGCTGTTGTTGCTGTGGTTGGGTATTGATGAAACCTCGAAGATCGTGCTGATTGCCATCGGTGCGTTTTTTCCGGTGTACGTCAACGGCGTGGCGGCAATTCGTAATATCGACCGCAAGCTGGTGGAAGTCGGGCAAATGTATGGTTTCAGTCGGCGCCGGTTGGTATTGCGAATTCTGCTACCGGCCGCGCTGCCGGGGCTATTCACCGGTTTGCGCAGTGGCATGAGCCTGGCCTGGATGTTTCTGGTGGCAGCGGAACTGATCGCGGCCACCCGTGGGCTGGGTTATCTGCTCAGCGACGGCCGGGAAACCTCTCGCCCGGACATCGTGTTCGCAGCAATTATCGTATTGGCCGTGCTGGGGAAATTAAGCGACGGTGTGCTGGCCGGCCTGGAAAAACGCTTCCTGGTCTGGCGCGACACGTTTAACGGTCAAGGTCGGGAAGAGTGAATGATGGCTGAACTGTCGTTGGATATTTACGTCGAGCGCAAGACGTTCGCCGCCACTACCGTATTGCAAAACGTAAGGCTGCAACTGCATGCACGAGAAGTCGTCAGCCTGCTTGGCCCAAGCGGCTGCGGGAAAAGTACCTTGCTGCGAATTGTTGCAGGGCTGGAAAAGGATTTTCAGGGCACATTGCAGCGCACGGCCGGTGAAGTGGCATTCGTGTTTCAGGAGCCGCGACTGATGCCTTGGTTGACCGTTGAGCAAAATATCGGCTTCAGCGACGACCGGCATTACGATAAAGCCTGGGTCACGCAATTGATCGAGGAAGTCGGCCTTGGCGGCTTCGCCCAGGCCTTGCCCAAAGCGCTGTCTGGTGGGATGGCGCAGCGCGTCGCTATCGCCCGAGGACTGTACTCACGGCCGCAAACGCTATTGCTCGACGAGCCGTTCAGTGCGGTGGATGCCTTCACCCGCATGAAGCTCCAAGACCTGTTGCTGCAGTTGGCAGAGCACCATGCTATCGCCTTGCTCCTGGTCACTCACGATGTCGATGAGGCGCTTTATCTGAGTGATCGCGTGATGGTGATGGACAATCGGCCGAGTAGCATTCGTCAGGAGCTACGTGTCGACCTTGACCGTCCTCGAGACAGACGCGACCCAGCCTTGGCGTTGCTGAAAGCCCAGGCATTGACCTCGCTGCATTTGGCTCACGTTATCTAGCCGATTAGCGTTCGCTACGACCTTCACCGACACAAATCCCCACCGCTCACGCCATCAGAGGTTGACGGATGCGACGCTTTGGTGTTTTCTGAAACCGTTTTCAGAGCCTTTGCCTCAGCACCTGCTGATAACCCCTATAACTATAATCAGGGTCCAGGTCGTGAATAGTTTCCCTACTTCTATGCGGTCCCGCGTAACGATGAATGACGTGGCCACACTGGCTGGCGTGTCCAAAGCCAGCGTGTCGCGCTTCATTGGCGAGGATCGACAACTGCTTTCCGACGCCATCGCACTGCGTATCGAACACGCCATCGACACTCTCGGTTATCGCCCCAATCAAATGGCGCGCGGGCTCAAGCGTGGTCGCACTCGTTTGATTGGCATGTTGGTCGCAGATATCCGCAATCCCTATTCCGTGGCCGTCATGCATGGCGTCGAAACCGCCTGCCGCCTGCACGGTTATAGCCTGGTGGTGTGCAACACCGATCGCAACGACGAGCAGGAACGTGTGCATCTGGCAGCGTTGCGCTCCTACAACATCGAAGGCCTGATCGTGAATACGCTAGGTCATCACCTTGATGAGCTGCGCCAATTGCATCAGGAACTGCCTATGGTGTTGGTCGATCGCAAGGTCGAGCAGCTGCACAGTGATCTGGTCGGGCTGAACAATGCCGACGCGGTGCAGCAAGCCATCAATCACCTCGATGAGCGCGGTTATCGCGACATTGTGTTGGTCAGGGAGCAACAGGACGGCACCAGCTCTCGTCTCGAACGGGTGACCGCGTTCAATAGCCTGATCGCCGAGCGCACGCATCTGCGCGGACAGGTTCTGGAGACCAGCGATCAGCTGGGTTCGCAGTTGCAGGCCTTCCTCGCCGCGCCCGGCCCGGGGCCCAAAGCGCTGTTCACCGGTAACGGTGTCGCAACCCTGACCTGCACGCGACTGCTGCGAGAGTTGGGTTGCCCGCTGTTTGATGACATCGGCCTGATCGCCCTCGATGAGCTGGACTGGTACCCCTTGGTGGGAAGCGGTATTACCTCACTCGCCCAGCCGACCCATGAAATCGGCGTCACAGCGTTCGAGTGTTTGCTCAACCGCTTGCGTGGCGACCATGAGCCGGTACGGTCCTTCGACTTTACGGCGAAGCTCATCGTGCGTGGCTCGACCCGACCCAGGCCCTGACCCCCTCCCGTTGATTGGCGAGTGCTGCGGCCGTGATGGCCGCTCTTTTTGGATTAAAATGTAACCGGTTTCAGAGGACGATAAGAATGAACCTTTACCCTGTCTCCATCAGCCTTTCCAGCTACGGTGCCGACGTTGTCCGTGAACGTGGTCAGGCCAGTTTTATTCCGTTGCTGGCCCGTGCTGGTGCCTCGCGCATTGAGCTGCGTGAAGAATTGTTTACCGTAGAAAACTACGAGACATTGTCGCTGGCCATCGAAGCACAGGGGCTTGAGTGCCTGTACTCGTCACCGCTGGAGCTGTGGAGTGAAGGCCAGACTCAACCGAACGCCAACCTTGAGGCTACGCTGCTGCGGGCTAAGGCTTGCGGTGCGACGTGGCTTAAAGTTTCCCTTGGGCATTTCAACCAAAACTGTGACATGAACGCCCTTGCCAATTGCCTGGCGCGGCATGCAGTGCGCGTGTTGATCGAGAATGACCAGACCGTTCAGGGTGGCCGGATTGAGCCGCTGAGTCGCTTCTTCGCCCGCGTCCAGGCGTTGGATGTGCCGGTGGGCATGACCTTCGATATCGGCAATTGGCAATGGCAGGATCAATCGGCAATCAGCGCAGCCAAGCAATTGGGCCGTTATGTCGAATACGTGCATTGCAAGGCGGTTGCGCGCAATGCCCAGGGCAAGCTGATCGCAACACCTCCCGAACCGAGTGACCTTCATCAATGGGAACAGCTATTGCGCCAGATCTTGCCCGGGGTGCCTCGCGCCATCGAATACCCACTGCAAGCCGACGATCTGCTGGCGCTCAGCCAACAACACATCAGCACCCTCGCCCGCCTCGGCCAACCACAAGGGGTGTTCAGCCATGCGTGAGATCGACATCCTCTCGTTCGGTGAAACCATGGCCATGTTTGTCGCCGAGCAATCTGGCGAACTGGCACAGGTCAGTCACTTCGAAAAACGCATTGCCGGCGCCGACAGTAACGTCGCTATCGGCTTGGCGCGGCTGGGCTTCAACGTCGCGTGGCTGAGTCGGGTCGGCGATGACTCGCTTGGGCGCTTCGTGATCGACAGCCTGCAACGCGAAGGCGTGGACTGCCGTCATGTGGCCGTCGATCCTGCGTATCCCACCGGTTTTCAGCTCAAGTCCCGCGAGCTCGACGGCCGTGACCCCTGTGTCGAGTATTTCCGCCGGGGTTCGGCGGCCAGTCACCTGTCGGTCGCTGACGTCAGCCCGGTACTGCTAAGCGCTCGTCATCTGCACGCGACAGGTATTCCGGCAGCGTTGTCGCTCAGTGCCCGGGAGCTGTCCTGGCAACTGATGACGGCCATGCGCGAGGCTGGACGCAGCGTGTCGTTCGACCCCAACTTGCGCCCGTCGCTATGGTCAAACCAGGCGCAGATGATCAGCGAAATCAACCGACTGGCCGTTCTTGCTCACTGGGTCATGCCGGGGCTGGCCGAAGGCGCGCTGCTCACCGGTTACGAAGACCCGGACGACATGGCTGCGTTCTACCTGGATCAAGGTGTTGAAGCGGTGGTGATCAAGCTCGGCGCCAAGGGCGCTTATTACCGCACACAGCTGGATCAGGGGTTTATCGCTGGGGTGCCGGTCGCCAACGTGGTCGATACCGTGGGTGCCGGCGACGGTTTTGCCGTCGGCGTGATCAGCGCCCTGCTGGAAAATCAGGGCTTTGCCCAAGCCGTGGCGCGCGGCAACTGGATCGGCAGTCGCGCCGTACAAAACCGGGGTGACATGGAGGGCTTGCCATTGCGGGCGCAGCTGCTTGCAGCCGAGCCTGCCGATGAGCCGCGACGACGACCCGCCTGACCCCTCATTCGAATGACACACCCGTTACCTGCTGCGACAAAAACAACAAGATCAGGAGCATCGATATGGAAAAGGCACTCGACATGACAAAGCGGCTCATCAACCGTCGCTGGTTGTACATCATGCCCATCGTTTTCATCACCTACAGCCTGGCCTATCTGGACCGCGCCAATTACGGGTTCGCCGCCGCGGCGGGGATGGCTGAGGACTTGCACATCACACCGGGCCTCTCTTCCTTGCTGGGCGCGCTGTTTTTCCTCGGTTACTTCTTCTTTCAGGTGCCGGGCGCGATCTATGCGCAAAAGAACAGTGTCAAAAAACTGATTTTCGTCAGCCTGATCCTGTGGGGCGGGCTGGCGACGCTGACCGGGATAGTCTCCAACGCCTACATGCTGATCGGCATCCGCTTCATGTTGGGTGTGGTCGAAGCGGCGGTCATGCCAGCGATGCTGGTCTATCTGTGTCATTGGTTTACCCGTGCCGAACGCTCCAGGGCCAATACCTTCCTGATCCTCGGCAACCCGGTGACCATGCTCTGGATGTCGGTGGTGTCGGGCTATCTGGTGTCGCACTTCAGCTGGCGCTGGATGTTCATCATCGAAGGCCTGCCCGCAATCATCTGGGCGTTTATCTGGTGGCGGCTGGCCGATGAAAAACCGGCACAGGCTACCTGGATGAGCGAAGAAGACAAAATCGATCTGCAAAGGACACTGGATGCCGAGCAGGTCGGGATCAAACCGGTGAAGAACTACGCCGAAGCCTTCCGTTCACCCAAGGTGATCATCCTGGCGCTGCAGTTCTTCTGCTGGAGCATCGGTGTCTACGGTTTTGTCCTGTGGCTGCCATCGATCCTGAAACAGGGTGCCCATCTGGACATGGTAGAAGCCGGTTGGCTGTCGGCGCTGCCCTATCTGGCCGCCGTGATCGCCATGCTGGCAGTGTCCTGGGGGTCTGACCGAATCCAGCGACGCAAACGCTTTGTCTGGCCGCCCCTGCTGGTCGCCGCCCTGGCGTTCTACGGTTCCTATGCGTTAGGCAGCGAGCATTTCTGGTGGTCCTACTCCCTGCTGGTGCTGGCCGGGGCCTGCATGTATGCGCCTTATGGGCCGTTTTTTGCGATCGTTCCGGAGATCCTGCCGTCCAACGTAGCCGGCGGTGCCATGGCGTTGATCAATAGCATGGGGGCGCTGGGCTCTTTTGCCGGGTCGTATCTGGTCGGCTACCTCAATAGCGCTACGGGCAATCCCGGCGCGTCTTATCTGCTGATGAGCGGTGCGCTGTTGGTGTCGGTGGTGCTGACGCTCTTTCTCAACCCACGCACCGATTCAACGCCAGCGCGCACTCAACGCCCACGACGCAGAGTCGCGGTGCACCACTGATCACCCAAGGTGAATACGATGAAAAAACACGTCGTTCTGTATAAAAAACTGTCGCCAACGTTGATGAGCCGCTTGCAACAGCATGCGGATGTCACGTTGATCGACGAACCGAACCGCGATGGCCTGGCGCGACTGCGTGCCGCCCTGCCCCACGCCCATGGTTTGCTCGGGGCCAGTCTCAAACTGGATGCGCCGTTGCTGGATCTGGCGCCGCACCTTGAGGCGGTGTCGAGCGTCTCGGTTGGCGTCGACAACTATGATCTGGACTACCTTGACCGGCGCGGCATTCTCCTGAGCAACACCCCCGACGTATTGACCGAAACCACGGCCGACACCGGTTTTGCACTGATCCTTGCTACCGCACGGCGGATGGTCGAGTTGGCCAATATGGTTCGTACCGGGCAGTGGAAGAGCAACATCGGCCCCCAGCATTTTGGCAACGATGTGCATGGCAAAACCTTGGGTATTATCGGCATGGGCCGGATTGGTGAAGCACTGGCGCAACGCGGGCATTTTGGTTTTGGCATGCCCGTGCTGTATCACAGCCACTCACCCAAGCCCGCCGTGGAAGCGCGCTTCAATGCGGGTTATCGAAGTCTGGAGGCGCTGTTGCAGGAAGCTGACTTCATCTGCCTGACGCTACCGTTGACGGCTGAAACCCAGGGTTTGATCGGTGCCAGGCAGTTCGCGTTGATGCGTCCGCAGAGCATCTTCATCAACATCTCGCGAGGCAAGGTGGTCGATGAGCCGGCCCTGATTGCCGCCTTGCAACAGGGCCAGATTCGAGCCGCGGGCCTTGACGTGTTTGAGCGCGAGCCGCTGCCCCATGACTCGCCGTTGCTGCAACTGAATAACGTAGTCGCCACGCCCCACATAGGCTCGGCGACCCACGAAACCCGTGAAGCCATGGCGCAATGCGCGGTAGACAATCTACTCAGCGCCTTGGCGGGAGAGCGACCGCTGAATCTGGTGAATCCCAAGGCGTGGGGAATGCGGGTGTCAGGTTGACCGCGTTGGCCCATTCGCCAATAAGTTCGCACACTCAGGCTCTGCGAAAGAGCCTGACACCCCCGGGCTCTTAAATCACAAACCGCGCCACCATGCCGTTGAGGTCGATGGCCAGGCGTGATAGCTCATGGCTGGCAACGCTGGTCTGATTGGCGCCAGCAGCGGACTGGGTCGCCAGGTCGCGGATATTGACCAGATTACGATCCACTTCGCGGGACACCTGGGCTTGCTCTTCAGAGGCGCTGGCAATGACCAGGTTACGCTCGTTGATTTGCGAGATGGCTACGGTGATCTGCTCCAGGGCCACACCGGCTGAGCGGGCGAGTTCCAGGGTGGTTTGCGTGCGGTCGGTGCTCAGTTGCATCGACTGCACAGCTTCACCTGTGCCGTTTTGAATGCCCGCGACCATTTGTTCGATCTCGCGGGTCGACTGCGCGGTGCGATGAGCCAGCGCGCGTACTTCATCGGCAACCACAGCAAAGCCCCTGCCCGCCTCGCCGGCACGTGCCGCTTCGATGGCCGCGTTCAAGGCCAGCAAGTTGGTCTGTTCGGCGATGGAACGAATAACGTCCAGCACTTTGCCGATATCACGCCCTTGTTCCGCCAGGCCTTCGACCAGATTCGACGTGGTCTGCACATCCTGAGTCATGGCCTGAATCGCTGAAACAGTCTCGACCACCCGATCACGCCCTTCACGCGCGGCTTGGGTGGACTGTTGCGACGCTTGGGAGGTGGAGACTGCGTTACGTGCGACTTCTTCCACGGCAGCGGTCATTTCGTTAACCGCAGTCGCCGCCTGTTCGATTTCATTGTTCTGTTGTTGCACGCCACGAGACGCTTCTTCGGTGACCGCGCTCAGCTCTTCTGCGGCAGACGCGAGCTGTGTGGCCGAACCGGAAATCTGTTCGATCGTCTTGCGCAGGTTCTGCTGCATGCCCACCAGTGCTTCGAGCAGGCGCGCCGGTTCGTCTTTGCCGTCGACTTCAATGTGTTTAGTCAGATTGCCACCCGCAATATCTTCTGCGGCGCGGACGGCTCTCGTCAGAGGATTGACAATGCTGCGTGTCAACAACAAGGCGAGTAACACAGTAAGTAGAGCGGCAAACGCCGCGACACCGAGGATGGCGACTTTAGCCCCATCGTATTGTTCAGCGGCAATACTGGATGATTCCCTGGCACCATTTTTATTGATGTCCACCAACTTTCTGATTTGTTCGCCCATCAAGTCAGAGGCGTCTTTCATACGGGAGTTGATCACGTTACGCATGTCGTCGATCTTGTTTTGTCGCGACAGCTCCAGCGCGTCGCCTTGCGCGCTCAAGTATTTATCGAGGGTGGCATCAAATTCTTTATATACCGCACGCTCTTCAGCTTCGGCGGGCAACGCGGCGTAGCTGGCCTTGGCTACCTGCAACTTGCTGACCAGATCACGAATTCGGACTTCGGTTTCCTGCAACAGCGCGGGTTCGCGGTTGACCAGAATCCGGAAAGACGTGATACGCAGGCGCAGAACGCATTCGGCCGTCTCCCCCAGAAACCCTATGCTGGGGAGCATGTTGGTTTCCATGTCGACAGTGGCCTGCCGAATCACGCTCATGCGATTCAGCGCGAAAAAGCCCAGTGCAATTACCAACAAGGCGATAAACGCGAAGCCCAGAAAAGCGCGTGGCGCGATATTCATGTTTCGTAGCGACATGGAGTGCCTCTCGTAAAAGTATGACTAAAAGCATCCATGCCATCGGTTATTTTGAACGAAAGTGTACAGTTTCGTACAAAACTGGAGTGTGACCCACTATCAGGCCAGCGCACTCAATTTATATATCGGCCAGACTTTAGTTTTTATTCGCCCTGAAGCGAAATATATTTAAGGGATGATGGTGCGTGTACTTATTGGATCCAACAAGCAACACTTAGCTTGCTATTTAAAGTGCGGAAACTTGAGCGCTCTGCCATTAATTATTGAGCGCCTTAATGGGCCCTTGAAAAAAGTGAGGCAGACAAGTCTCTCGCGCGTCCACGCCTTAACTTGCCAACCCTCTGCCAACCACTCGCTAGAGCCTTCAGCAAAAAAATATAGCCAAATGCCACCTTCTAGGTGCATTTCAAAACACGGCTATATCGGGAGCAAATCACACAATAAGAGACGTGACCTGCATCAAGGAAACGTAACTTTTTTTCAGGTGAGCAGAAAATCGTTCCTGCTGATCGCAATGGGGTGCTACTTTTATTTCTCGAAGGGTCAATGCAACTGACCCGTCCCCTGCGCATTGGAGCTAATGGAAGTGCTCGATTGAATAAGGTGGGCCGCATGAATCAAGTCACGTTCCCCAATGCATGCCAACTGATGCGCTGGCATTTTCATCCGGTGGGTTTTGAGGCCAGTATGGATGCGCCCAGCAGCATGATCGCCCGCCTGTTTGATCGCGCCAGTGGTGAAACGGTGATTGCTATCGCCGGTATCCCCTGCTCGACAGTGATGAATGCGACAGACGTCGAGCGAATCATCGAGGCCATCGAGGCTGAACTGGAGTCGTTCATTCCACCGCAAGTGTCGGGCTTTTTGTAACACCCTGCCCGCGTCTATCGTCGAAAAACGGCTTGTCTCCTGCGATCCTGTCGGAAGCTTTGGGGACAGCCGCGTTTTCGCTGCCGCTGCTGTCGATGTACCAGTAGCAATGACGCACCGCCCGGGTAATGGCGACATACGCCAGGCGCAGGACTTCGTCTTTTTGTGCGGTGTCGAACGGGTCCGCATCACCGTCCTTGCCTAACCCAGCCATTCGATACACCTGATTTTTGTAGGGCGACAGGGTCAAATGTTGGCAATCCCCGAGCAGAAACACCGCGTCGGCTTGCAAGCCCTTTGAGCTGTGATAGGTCAGTTGCTTGAAGCGTCTCGATTCGGGTGGCAATCCAGAATCATGATTAATCAGCGCCTGTAACTGTTCGGAAAACCGGGCTTTTTCACTGCTCTTGCGGTACAGCAGCAGGATCGAATCGCCATCGTTGTAGTGCTGAATCAAACGCTCGGTCAGTTCATCGTCGTCGCGATCCCGCACGGTCACCGGCAGCAGTTCTTGAACAGGGCCGGCTGCTTTGGCCTTTTTGCCAGCAATCGACGGCGCGGCGCGGACGATATGCTCGGCCGCATCGATAATATGCTGATGGCTGCGGAAGTTGTCACTGAGCATCACCTTGGTGGTGGCCGGCGATGAGAACTCTTTGGCGAACTCCATGAAGTATTTCGGTGAACTGCCACGCCACCCATAGATGGATTGCCAATCATCACCGACACACAACAAGGAAGAGCGCTGCGCGACACGCCCAATGTGCATTGAGGGGCCGCGGCTGCGAATCTCCCGCAGGCTGGCGCGAATCCAGGAAACAATTTGCGGAGAAACGTCCTGAAATTCATCGATCATCAGGTGCGACAGTGGCCTTAGCAGCTCATCACTGACCCGTTTAAAGTTCTCGGGC
>NZ_LT607418.1:0-19912 GCF_900095225.1 Pseudomonas sp. UMAB-08 | reverse complement strand
TGCGCTTCGAACGCCTTCCAGAACAAACTCAGGGCTTCGAAGAAAAACCGATCCGGGTCATTTTCGGCGAAGCTCATCTGAGCCACAGCAGCAGGAACGTCCAGCCCCAGGTTCTCGATGAAGCTGGCAGCCGTGACAAACGCATCCAGCACGGGCGCGGCGCTCAGCTCGCCCTTTACCTTGTAATCGAAGCCCGGCCCCGCGACGGCTGACCCTGCCAGCGACTGCAAAACCCGTTTGGCGGCATCATAGTTTTCTAGCCAAATCACAGGCTTGCGGCAGAAAGCTTGAAACAGGGTGCGCTTTATTACCCACTCGGCCCAGATCGGTAACTTGGCGGTTGAACGCTTCATCTGCTGGTTTTCAGAGGGATCGAAACCCAGCACCACCCAAGCATCCAACTCGGCAATGTAGCCATGAAAATGAAAGGCAAAACCATTGATTTCAACGGTTTGCCGCATAGGCTCAATGCCTTTTAGAGGCCACGCCTTGGCACGAAACCACAAGTCCTCAATAGTGTCGCACAGCTCTTCATCACGCTTGGCCGACAACTCGGTCACCGTGATACGTTTCTGTACGTCCGGATGATCGCGGTCCAGCTCCTTGAGCTGCAACGCATGGCGATACAAGGGGGCCATGACCTCGCGAAACCGCTCGTTGCTTGCGTACAGATCCCGATAGCAGAGATTCAGTTGCTGACGTTGCGCGTCGTTGATCCGCAAATCGAACGGGTTGCTGTCGGCGCCCTCTTCCCCACTGAGTGCCACCTGATTGCTGAGATTCTCGAAGGCGCGTAACTGGCTAAAGCCCGGCAGGCTGCGTACCCACGGGAGGATCCGCGAATGAAAGGTGCGCACCAGATCGCGACCTTCTTTGAGGCTCAGACTGTGGCCCCACAGCGCCATGATCTGGATGAGCTTATTGATGAAGTCCTTGCGCGACTCACGCGTGAACGTCACCACGGTCATGGAACTGAGTTCAAACCCGAGGTAATGGCTCAATAGCAGAATACGCAGCACCAGCGATGTGGACTTACCCGCACCGGCCCCGGCAATGACGTAGGTAGAGGGNNGTAGAGGGTGTGTCGCTGAAAATCATCTTCCATTGTGCGGCACTGGGCTGGGCATGGCTGGGCAACTTCAGCGCGACATCGGCTTTGATGCGCTTTTTAAGATCCGCCGTCAGCGCCAGGCGCCAGTCATCAAACAGGTGGTCGTCGATGCGCGGGCCACGGTGTTCGGTGGGCCGGGTATCGCGGATCAGCAACACTTGCTGGCTGTCCTCTGCCGCGTCGAGCCGACCTTCCGCGTAACCTTCGTTCATGCCTTCAGCGTGGCCGTTGAGGTAGCCATCGGCATGCCCTTGTAACCAGGACGGCACATGCTGCGAGCGCAAGCCCGTCAGGCTATGGCCAACGAGTCGTGCCAGCAGGCGTTTGAAAAAGGGCAATTGTTCAGGCGGGGACAGATCGGCAGGCAGTTGATGCGGCACGCAGGCTCCAGATGTCAGCTTGTGAGCGAAGAAGCGTCTATGGTGGCTGTAATCGTCGGCGAGTTCTAGCGAAATGCTTTGCCATCAGCGCGTTAGCCGATCAACTGCAGGTACAGTCGAAAGAGAGATCAATGATACGTCGACCCGACAAATCGAATAAGTAGATTGTTTTAGCGCGATTTTTCCGCTTATTTTCGATGAATAATTGATAGATGATGTTCGCCATCACCCATTGATTTATCGTTCAGCAGTACTGGTGCGAACAGACCGGCTCTGCTTTGGAGGCCACAATCATGCTCGAATTAAGACCCTTTAACACGTTGGGCGGCGCAAACCATGGCTGGCTGAACGCTCATCATCACTTCTCTTTCGCTGAGTATTACGACCCTAAACGCATGAACTGGGGCCAACTGCGGGTATGGAACGATGATGTCATCGCCCCACAGACCGGCTTCCCGAAACACCCGCACCGCGACATGGAAATCGTCACATACGTCCGTGAAGGTGCGATCACCCACGAAGACAATCTGGGCAACAAGGGCCGCACTGAGGCGGGTGATGTCCAGGTCATGAGCGCCGGAACCGGTATCGCCCACAGCGAGTACAACATGGAATCGACTGCGACCAAGATCTTCCAGATATGGATTGTGCCGGATGAGACCGGCTCAGCGCCTTCCTGGGGTGCCAAACCGTTCCCTAAAGGTCAGCGTGAAGGTTTCGTCACCCTGGCCAGCGGTAAGGATGGCGATGACCAAAGCCTGCGTATTCGTGCCAACGCACGTTTGGTAGCCGCCAACCTGAAGGCCGGTGAAACCGCTGAGTACCGACTGGACGCGGGTCGCCGAGCCTATCTGGTTCCGGCGACCGGGATCATTGAGGTCAACGGTTTGCGTGCAGCCGCGCGTGATGGCGTTGCGGTAGAGGATGAGCACGTGCTGCGTGTTACGGCCATTGAGGACAGTGAAGTTATTCTGGTGGATGTGGCCTGATTCCGCTTCACGCAGCAGACATGCCGCTGTAGAAACCGCGAAAAAGAAAAAGGGACGGCATTTGCCGTCCCTTTTTCGTCCTGCTCGCCAATCAGCGCGGTGCGATGGCCGCGTCTACCAACACCTGCGCTTCTGCCACCAGACGTTTGAGGTGGTCTTCACCGATAAAGCTCTCAGCGTAGATCTTGTAAATGTCTTCAGTGCCCGAAGGACGTGCTGCGAACCAGCCGTTCTCGGTCATGACCTTCAAGCCGCCAATGGCCTGATCGTTGCCCGGTGCATGGCTGAGAATGCTCTGGATCGTTTCACCGGCCAATTCAGTGGACTTCACCTGATCGGGCGACAACTTGCCCAGCAGCGCTTTTTGCTCAGGGTTAGCCTTGGCTTCCACGCGAGTGGAGAACGGTTCGCCCAATTCCTGAGTCAGGGCCTGATAGATTTCGCTAGGGTCACGGCCTTTACGGGCAGTGATCTCAGCAGCGAGCAATGACGGGATCAGGCCGTCCTTGTCGGTGGTCCAGACGCTGCCGTCTCGACGCAGGAACGAGGCGCCAGCACTTTCTTCCCCCCCAAAACCCAGGGAACCATCGAACAGGCCATCGGCGAACCATTTGAAGCCCACCGGCACTTCATACAGGCGTCGACCCAGACGTTTGGCCACGCGGTCAATCATGCCGCTGCTGACCACGGTTTTACCAATGGCAGCATCGGCACGCCAATGGGGACGGTTCTGGAACAGGTAGTCGATGGACACCGCCAGATAATTGTTCGGTGCCAGCAGTCCACCCGTTGGGGTGACGATGCCGTGACGGTCGTGATCCGGGTCGCAAGCGAATGCGACTTGAAAGCGATTTTTAAGGCCTATCAGCCCCTGCATGGCGAAGTTGGAGGACGGGTCCATACGAATGCGACCGTCCCAATCCACGCACATGAAGCGGAACGTTGGGTCGACGTGCTGATTGACCACTTCCAGGTTCAGGCCGTAATGCTCGCCGATCGCCGACCAGTAATGCACCCCGGCTCCGCCCAGCGGGTCAACGCCCAGACGTAGGTTGGCGCCGCGAATAGCATCCATGTCGATGACGTTTTTCAGGTCAGCGACATACGTGTTGAGGTAGTCATGGCGGTGGGTGGTGTTTGCACGCAAGGCCTTTTCATAGGTCATGCGAGTGACGCCCAGCACCTTCTCGGCCAACAGTTCGTTGGCTTTTGCCTCGATCCATTTGGTGATGTGGGTATCTGCCGGACCACCATTGGGCGGGTTGTATTTAAAGCCACCACTTTCCGGCGGGTTGTGCGACGGGGTGATAACGATACCGTCAGCCAGCCCTGAAGTACGGCCACGGTTGTAGCAAATAATGGCGTGGGAAATCGCCGGGGTCGGTGTGTATTCGTCATTTTCGGCGATCATGACCTGCACGCCGTTAGCCGCCAGCACTTCCAGCGCGGTGACACTGGCCGGTGTCGACAAGGCGTGGGTATCTGCGCCGAGGAACAACGGACCGTCAATGCCGTTGGCCTGACGGTACAGGCAGATAGCCTGACTGATGGCCAGAACATGCCATTCGTTGAAGCTCAGCTCAAAAGAACTGCCACGGTGACCCGACGTGCCAAACGAAACGCGCTGGGTGGAAACCGATGCGTCGGGTTGGCCGGTGTAATAGGCCGTCACCAGTCGCGGAAGATCGACCAAGAGTTCTGCTGGCGCTGGTTTGCCCGCAAATGGACTGAGACTCATACGAAACCTCCATGGATGGAAGAAGACAAAAAAGAACAGGTTCTGCGTACAACACCCCGACAGATGCAGGGGAGCCATGAGGCGGCAGTTTACTGGCAGTTTGACCGCGACGCTAAGCTATCTATCCGTAAGGCCTTGAACGTTTTACAGCTGCCACCAGGCGGGTAGCAAATTTTGCACCTTGCGCTCGGCGAAACGGTCGTCGATCAGCATCACCACCCCACGATCATCCTGACCACGAATGACCCGGCCCGCAGCCTGTACGACTTTTTGTACGCCGGGATATAGATAGGTGTAGTCGTATCCGGCGCCGAACAGCGCGGCCATTCGTTGCTTTAGCTGTTCATTCACCGGATTCAATTGCGCCAGGCCCAGGGTGGCGATAAACGCACCGATCAATCGAGCGCCCGGCAAGTCTATGCCTTCGCCAAACGCCCCGCCCAGCACCGCAAATCCGATGCCCTGACTGCTCAAGGTGAACTGATCGAGAAACGCCTGCCGCTCGCTTTCAGCCATGCCGCGTGATTGCTGCCACAACGGAACCTGTGGATGAAGCAGGTGCAGCAGATCAGCGACCTGTTGCAGGTAGTCGAAACTGCTGAAGAAGGCCAGGTAATTGCCGGGTTGAGCCTGAAATTGCTCGGCCATCAATTCGACGATGGGGGCCAGTGATGCCTGTCGATGGGTGAATCGGGTAGATATCTGACTGATGATGCGCACATCCAGCTGTTCCCGGGAGAACGGCGACTCAACATCGACCCACGCAGTATTGCCAGGCAGACCGAGCAGGTCCGCGTAATAACGGCGGGGATTCAGGGTCGCGGAAAACAGTACCGTGCTGCGCGCCGCCGTCAGACGCGGGCGGACGAAGCCGGCTGGCACCACGTTGCGCAGGCTCAGCCGCGACAGGCTGCGCTTTCCGCCCTGTTCGCGCTTGTTGATATCGAACACAAAATGCTCATCAAACAACTCGGCGATCCGCGCGAACTGGATCGCTTCAAAGTAGAAGCTCTGCAAGGCGCCATCGACGGCACGAGGATGCTCGTTGAAGTAATCACCCATCGCAGTCACGCACAGATTCAAGCTTTGCAAAAACCGCGCAGGTGTCACGGGATAGGCTTGATAATCGAGCACCTGATCCTTGTGCAACGCATTCCATTCACGGTTGAGCCGTTGCAGGGACTTCTTCAGCGGCTCAGGTGCACCGTTGCGCACAGTGTTCATGCTGTGCTGATCAAGACTGGCGCTGTACATCTGCCGCGTGCGCTCGACCATGTTGTGCGCTTCGTCCACCAGCACGGCCACGCGCCACTGGTTGAACTGACTGAGGCCGAACAGCAGGGCGCTGAGATCGAAGTAATAATTGTAATCAGCGATCACTACGTCGGCCCAGCGCGCCAGTTCCTGGCTCAAGTAATACGGGCAAACCTGATGCTGACGGGCGACTTCACGCACGCCGGCTTGATCGAGCCATGGATTGTCCATTGCGGCGCTGCGTGCTGCCGGTAAACGATCATAGAAGCCCTTAGCCAGAGGACAGGAGTCGCCGTTGCACGCTTTGTCAGGGTATTCGCAGGCTTTTTCCCGGGCCACCATTTCAAGCACGCGCAGGGTCAGATCCGGTGCGCTGTGGCGAATGACGCTTAAGGCGTCCAGTGCCAGCTTTCGCCCTGGGGTCTTGGCTGTGAGGAAGAACACTTTGTCGAGTTTTTGCGCAGGGACCGCCTTAAGCATCGGAAACAGTGTGCCCACCGTTTTGCCGATACCCGTCGGTGCCTGAGCCATCAGGCAACAGCCGGTGCTGACCGCTTTATAAACCGACTCGGCCAGCGCTCGCTGGCCCGTGCGAAAGCTCGGATGAGGGAACGCCAGCGCACCCAAGGCCTGATTGCGGGCATGGGTGTGAGCCAGTTCCTGCTGGGCCCAGCGCAGAAAAATCGCACATTGCTCGTTGAAAAAAACATGAAGCGCGTTCGCTGTATAGCGTTCGCGAAACACCGTTTCCTGCTCGCTGACGATATTGAAATAGACCAACGCCAGCGTGACGTCGTCCAGTTCCATCTGCTGGCAAAGCAGCCAGCCATAGACTTTTGCTTGCGCCCAGTGCAATTGCCGGTGGTTCGCCGGCATGGCGCTCAAGTCGCCTCGGTAGGTCTTTACTTCTTCAAGTTGGTTGAGTACCGGATCGTAACCATCCGCCCTGCCCCGAACCTTGAGTTGCAGGTAGTCACCACTGAGTGCCACTTCAGCTTGATAGGCCTCGCCGCGACGGGCAACCACTGTGCGGTGACCGGCCATGCCTTCCAGTGCCGTAGGCGTCGGGGTGAAGCGCAAATCGAGGTCGCCCACCTTCGCCGTGAATTCGCACAAGGCACGCACGGCCACCCCATAGCTGGGGTCATCAACGTTGGCGTCATGGAGAGGATCGAGGGTCACTAGAGTGGCAAAGCCGTTTAAACACCGGTACTGGATGGGTGTACAGATACCAGCTATCGCCCGGCGCTGGCAAACATAATTGGATCAGTGGCCCGCCCGACGGCTATAGGATTACAGCCTCTCCTGACGCAACAGGTCGTCCAGTATGTTGAGCGCCGTGCCAATGTCCTGATTCCAATCGAAGGCGAAGCTGATCCGCAGGTTTTGCTGGTGCAGGCCTTGCAGGCTGAATATTTCGCCGGGCGCGATAAATATCCGCCGCTTGAGCAGACGGTCAAACACTCGGCGCATGTCCACCGGCCGAACGCACTCGGCCCAAATGGCGGCGCCGCCTCCGGGCAGGTTGAAACGCAGACTGGCCCCTGCACGCTCGTGCAGCAGGCTGGTCAGGGTCAGCATGCGGTCCTCCAACAGGCGTCGCAGTCCGGTGATGTGTTGATCTATGCGCCCAGAGCTGTAAAGCCGCGCGATGGCTTTTTGGCGAATGGGAGGCAGGCAGAAGGAGCGCACCAGAAAATGCCGTTGCAACTCAACACTGAAATGCTTGCACAGCAAATACCCATAAGGTGCTTCAGGTCCGATGATCTTGTCGAAAGCGGAAAAGACTAACAACCGCTCAGGGTTGATCCAGTCACGCAATCGGCCCGCCGGCGGCTCGAAGCAGAGTTCGCCGAGGCTGTCATTCTCCAGAACCCAAACGCCACTCAGGTTCAGTCGACGGGCGAGCTGTTGACGGTTTTCCAATTGCATCAAGCTGCCTTGTGTCGAACTCACCACAGACGGCAGGACTGCCAGGCCAATGTCCTCCTGAAGCATTGTTTGGTCGAACCAAGGCAGATCCACGCAACCTTCATTGTCCAGCGGCATCTCGATCACGCGGATATCGAACGATTGCAGCAAGCGCAAGATCGTCCAGGAGCAAGGCGACTCCACCAGCACCGTACCGCCCCGAAGCCCCAGTGCATCAAGGACTATTTTCAGCACCCCACGCAAATCCGCCCCGACATAGACATTGTCTGGATGCCAGCAATGCTGCGCACAGGAGGTGTAACGTGCGGCCAACGCCGTGCGTAACTCCAGTACCCCAAAGGGCTGGAACTGCAGGTTGAGCTGACGCGGGTAATGACGAATCAGTTCGCGTTCGAGCATCAGCAACGGATTTTCGAGCGATGACAGCATCGTCGGCTCAGCATTGCCGAGCACGAACATGCCCGGACGACGAGCATTGGCGTAAAGCTTTTCCAGGAGGTCTTCGTCATGTTGTCCATTGGGACATGGCATCAGGCAGGGCAACGTGAAATAGCCAGATTTAGGTACGGAACGGATCCGGCCCTCTTTTTCCAGCAGGCAATAGGCGTACTGAACGGTCGATATGGACACCTTCAAACGCCTGGCCAGGTCGCGCAATGACGGTAATTTGGTCGTGGATCCGCTGTTTACCTCACCAATTAGCTGGTTGAGGTAGCAATACACTGCCTGATAAGCAAAGTTGGACGTGCTGTCTTTCATAAGCTGTAACCCGTCTATGCGTAACCGCCGCCCCAGAGAACATGCGCGGGCCCGCAGCAACTGCCGGTCAATTTCCGGGAGTCGCTGCGGGCATGAGGATCACGCTTAGCGCCCGGACACTATTTCGGCCATGGCCTCACCCGTCTTCGGGTCGACCGTCACGATGCTGCGCTTATCGGGGTCACTGGCGCGGACCCTGGCGATCAACGATGTCTGATCGCCGAAATCCACCCTTTTTTTACGGTAAAGGTTTTGCAATCCCACTTTGCTCAACCCACTGATATCGATCAGCCATTGCAGGACTTGCTCCGGGACTTGCAGCCCCATTAACGCTTTGTGCAGGTCAGGCAACGCGACCAGCATTCCGGGATGACAACGGCGCAGGAATGCTTCCAGAGCGCGGCCTGAATCCACGAACGGCGCGAACAACAGGCACACCAGCTGCGCGTCATTCAGGCCGAATGCCTCCTGTGCGTACGCCGATGCAAGTGCGCGGCGTCCCTCGATGTTTTGATTGCCGTCGTAGGCCGTCATGGCCTGTTCAATCAAGCGCTCGGGCATTTGCTTCTTGCGCATCAACCCCTTTGCAACCTCCAGGTATTCGGCAATCCCGTCCTGGTAGCGGCGACCGCGTACATAGTGAGCCTGCAAGCCACGCATGTGCGCCATCAACATCGGATTGGCGCAATCGGATTCGCTGAAGCTGAACGCAAGGTCATCGAACTGGAATCCTAGGAAATCGGTCAGCAAAGGCCAATGATCATCCGCTTTGCAGCTGACCAGATCGAAAATAGTAATGAACGCAGGGACAACGGATTTATTGGGGTATGCAACGAGGCGACCCGCAGGCTCGGCGCCTTCTTCATACAGCTCGCGATAGTAAGCATGACCGACGCTATTCAGCGTCTTGAGCACGCCATTGAAGCTCTGATTCCTCCAGTCCGAGGCAGGGACCTCCAAGCCTTCGGCAAGGCGCATGACCCATGCGGCGTATTGCTTTTGCTCTTTGCGTGAGTCGCCGCTGACCAACGCATCGATCCCGGTCCCCCAGCACGCGGCACGCGCAAAAAAATCGCCCAGCCCCAAGTAACAGCTATTGCAGAACGTCGCACGAGCGTCACCCGCCGTCATATGCCCCGTCAATAACATGTCCGAGCGGTTGCACTCACGCCCCGCCGTGGAAAACGGCAAGTCCACTCGAAAGGGTCGAATCTGTTGTTGATCGACCATCAATACTTCTACGCGCGGGTCGTCATAGAGGAACAACGCCGAATAACTGCGATGGATATTACCCATCACGGCCGACGTTATACCTGCGTGGCGCAGCGTGGCGATTCGCAAGTTGAAGGTGGCCGGCGACCGGCCTGCGATACTCAATTGCGCGGCCCGCATAAAGGCAACGGTATAGGCACTGTCTTTACCGCCGCCAAACGCGATCATTACTTTGAAGCTTCCGATGCGTTCAATGCCCCCCGCCGCCACGATCAAACGCTGGATCAGTAACTGCAGCGCTGTTCGCTCGGCGCGGGTGAAGTAACTGAGTAAGCGCTGCAGTACTTGTTGGTAAACATAATTCATTGCCTGCTCATGGATAGAACTCATAGCGCGGCACCTGGCAAGCGAATAACCACATCAGCAGTCCCCGTAAGGCGCCTGACAAGCAAGCCCGCCAAGCTGTCGGCCTGAGACCGTTGATTCGATGAAGAGCTGGAAAAATATTGTTGTTCGACCATGACTCATTCCCTGAGCAATAATTACCGACGTATTATCAATGTCTTCGACGTGTTTGCAAGGTACAGATGCGTAGCAAAAAGCAGCGCAGTTCGGCGACTGACAAACGCGACTAAATAACAAACGCGCGCGTTTAATACTTCGGCTGTGCACCGACAATTACCGAGCCCACTGAGTGTGAGTGAACGTTATACCGGATGGACAGTGCAGGATTGGCGCAGACTATTTAAACAACGCTAAGCGTGGCGTATAGATTTTAAACGAAGGACTGTAGTGTATTAAACGTGCGACGCAGTGATACAAGAAGTTACATCGTTGCCGGGCGTGCAGCAGGCACCACAAAAAAGCCCTCCTGAATAACGGGAAGACTTCAATTTTTATCCAGTGACTCGTTCGAGCGCTTAAGAGCAGTCACTCTCCGGCGGCGCCCGCACAGTGGCGCCGATGAGCGTCTGTATTTAAACCTGTTCGATCTGCAGCACGGCACGACCGCCGATGGGACAACCGTCCATGTAGCGGTGAGCCTGAACAACCTCGGCAAAGGGAAATACCCGCGTAAGCTGCGGCACCAGGACCCGATCCGCCGTGAGCTGGTTGATGTCACGCAATGCACGTTGCACTGCGGCTTCGTCCTGAGTGATGCCCAGCTCCGGCTTGCCGGTGAAGTTGCCCAGGCAATGTACAAAGAACTGAATGTTCTTCTGGAACGCTGCACACGCCGGGAATGGCGTCTGATTCCCGCCCTGTAAACCGTAAAGCACCAAGCTGCCACGCGGAGCCAAAACATCGCCGAGGATCGACATCTGCGGCCCCCCTAAACCATCGAGCACCACATCGGCACCCCGGTTGTCAGTGTATTTGTTGACGGACATCAACAGGTCCTGCTCCTCAGTGACGATGACTTTGTCCGCGCCCAACGAAAGCAGGTAATCGCGCTGTTCAGCAGATTTGGTCGCCGCAATGACCTTCACACCCAAGGCTTTGCCCAATTGCACAAATGCCGGACCGGCACAGTGACTGGCATCGGTCACCAGAGCGGTCTGCCCTGGCTTGATATGCGCCAGATCGACATAAGCAAAATAGGCCATCAGCAGTGGGGTGTAATGAACGCTTGCTTCAATCGGGCTCAGCACATCTGGATAACGGGTCAAGGCCAGGCGTGGCAACACAATCGATTCGCCATACACCGGGTACTCATTGGGGCTGACCGCAGGAAAGCTGGCAACCTTGTCGCCCACTGCCAGATCATGAACCCCCTCGCCTACTGCTGACACCACACCGGCCATCTCATGACCCATGCCGGCAGGCAGCCGAGCGTGCGATGGCGCCAGATTTTGCCGCCAGAGCACGTCATACCAGCTGATGCCAATCGCTTCTACGCGCACTTTCACCTCACCGGGTGCCGGCTGCGCAGCAGGATGCTCCTCAAGCTTGAGGACCTCGGCTGGACCAAACTGATGAAAACGGATCGTGCGGGACA
Organism: Pseudomonas sp. UMAB-08; assembly: GCF_900095225.1. Classification (GTDB taxonomy): domain Bacteria; phylum Pseudomonadota; class Gammaproteobacteria; order Pseudomonadales; family Pseudomonadaceae; genus Aquipseudomonas. The sequence goes on along the minus strand of NZ_LT607418.1, from coordinate 8,538 downwards.
TTTCGAACCTCGCCTTATGAACCTTTAATGCCATGAACTTTATCCGGGCTTTACCGGGAACACTATCAGTGGCTATTAATAGTCGACATGCATGTCATTGATTCTGCTGCGCCGGTATGGCGCAAATCTGGCTGCAGAAAAACGAAAAATATTCAGCTTTTACGCAGGGCATTGTTCGCACCTAATCGCGACATTGCAACCCGCCCGTACACGTCGACCGGGCAAGTGCTTTCGCGGGGTCACCCGATAATGTCCGGCGTTCCGCTTTCTTGCATCTCGCAGCCGCTTTCTATCGCGACCCACATTGATTTTGATGATTAATGGACCGGCGTTGAATTTATCAATGCAGAACGCTACTGATTCCTCGTACTATTCACGTCGCGTTTCCCTATCCGAGCCGCTGTGTTTGAGCGGATAGACCGCACATCTAAGTGCTGGCATGGACCCTCGCATCGACAAACGGCCCGAGATCATCTTTCATGAATCGCAATGACCTGCGTCGCGTTGACCTCAACCTCCTTATTGTCTTCGAAACATTGATGCATGAGCGAAGCGTGACTCGTGCGGCAGAAAAACTGTTTCTGGGCCAACCCGCGATCAGTGCGGCGCTCTCACGTCTGCGCGGCCTGTTCGATGATCCTTTGTTCGTGCGCACCGGGCGCAGCATGGAACCGACCGCCCGCGCGGTGGACATTTTCGCGTTGCTCTCCCCTGCGCTCGACTCGATCTCCACTGCCGTCAGCCGTGCGTCAGAATTCGACCCTGCAACCAGCACCGCTGTGTTCCGCATCGGTTTGTCCGACGACGCGGAATTCGCCCTCCTGCCGTCGTTGCTCAAGCGTCTGCGCTCCGAGGCCCCAGGCATTGTGCTGGTGGTACGACGGGTCAATTACATCCTCATGCCCGCGATGCTGGCATCCGGCGAAATCTCCATTGGCGTCAGCTACACCATGGATCTGCCCGCCAATGCCAAACGAAAAGTGCTGCGCCTTAGCCGGGCCAAGTTGTTGCGCGCCGACACGATACCAGGCCCACTCAGCCTGGATGACTTCTGCACACGGCCTCATGCCCTGGTCTCGTTCTCAGGTGATTTAAGCGGATTTATCGACGAGTACCTGGAAAAAATCGGGCGCAAACGTCATGTCGTGCTGGCAGTGCCACAGTTCAACGGCCTGGCCTCACTGCTGGCCGGTACCGATATTGTGGCGACCGTTCCGGACTATGCAGCTGATGTGCTGGCCGCCGCCGGCGGCGTACGCGCTGAAGAGGTACCGATTGAAACGCGTAGCTTTGAGCTGCACATGGCATGGCGCGGCTCTCAGGATAATGACCCAGGAGAACGATGGCTGCGCTCGCGTATTCAGATGTTTTTTGGCGACCCTGAGAGTCTCTAGGCGTCGTCGGGCAGGCTGTTTAGCTGATCATTTCTGGCTTTTCATAGGCCATGGAGATCCATTTACTTCCAGTGGATTGCTACATTGGGGGCACATCTGAGGGCATGCTTTGGATGGTTTGAAAAGGATGCCCCCAGCCTAAAGCCAAGCAGGTTGTTGGATGAGGATAGCTCCAACTGAATTTCTGCGATTCGATAGACCGGCCTGAGGCTTTCAGCGAAACGGTGGATATTGCAACCGATGAACAAACAACACTACCTCCGTAAAGAATCGTTTTCCAGTGTGGCAACTAATCATTAATAATCATGCACTTACTTAGCAGTATCGCGTTAGCTCTGCCCGACTAACTCAAGATTGGAGGGGGCTGACACTTTCCATGCGCTAGATCCAGAGGCTAGGCTCTGGGTGGCAACATTCATAGATAGCACGGCGCATTTTCCTTCAGTGCTCACCTATCAATGCATACGCTAGTTCATTCTGGCACCTGCGAGGATTGTTTGGCAGATTCAGCCGCTAATTTCAAAGCTAATGCATAGGGACCTGATGACGTACAAAGATATCGATCTCGGAAATTTTCTGGCCGACCCGGTGCCGGTGATCGCCGACATTCTTGATCCCATGCTTGGCGAGTTGCCTTGGAAACTGATGCATTGGGAAAGTTTTCAGAAGCTTTGCGCTCAGCTGATCCAGCGTCAGTACATTGGAAGTGGCACCCAAGTGTTCCAGTACGGAAAATCTGGTCAGGCGCAGGGTGGAATCGACATAATTTGGAAAACCACCAAGGCGAACAAATACAGCGTTGCAGAGGTGAAACACTGGGAAACCGTCAAGCCGTCAAACATTCGAAAGTGGCTGAATGCATTCCTGGATGGCCAGTTAGCGAAGGATTCCCGCGTTTGGATTCTCTGCGTCTCAGTCAACATAGAACATGACGATAAGCTCGTGAAAGCTTGGCACCTCGCAGAAGCCGAGCTTGAGTCACGCGACATCCAAGCGGTGGTTTGGGACCGAGGCGTTATTGAAGAGCTTCTTCGGGACAGCCCTGAGCTTGTCGAGCGGTTTTTTTCTAAGGAGATTCGCGACCGCTTTTGCTACACCCTCAGCATGCCAACCGAAGAGCCAACACTCTTTCGTCGTACCTACATCAGCCAATCCGACTCTCGTCTCACTGCCGAAAACGAAAGCGTCAGAATGGAGGTGATTCTGCCCAATCGCAGCTCCCCCCGCGCGTCTGCCATTCTCTCGTTCGCCCGCTCCAATCTGGAGGGCGTATCACTCGCAATTGACGGAAAAGATCTTGTGCGATGGGTGCAATGGGCAGGACATCCTCACAATCCGCTTAAGAGCCCTTTCACTCTGCCGTTGAGCGACCCAGATCGTTTTCTCCTCACAACACCAAAGTTTCAACTAAGCCTGGATAGCACTGAGCTCGAACAGCTAGATTGGTGCCTGCGACAAACATGGACCCACTACCTTTCCGCAATAGAGGCACTGGAAAACGATTGGAGGTCTCTGCGGTTTAAGAGACTCAGCGAATCATCCGAACCAGTCCATGCGCTGGTCAGCCTGCCACGACCTCTGTGGCGTGTGATCATGGATTACGTCAGCGAACACGATTACAGCAAAGGTGAGTCTGATAAGCACATTTTCGATGCATCCAACAGCGTCCTAAAAGTGTTTTCGCCAACAACGACAGCTGCGATGGACGCTGGATATCATCTGATTTCATATGCGTATGACGAAGGGGGTCCAACCGGCCGCTACGAACCTGATATCACCATTTGCTGGAACCCCAATAATCTGCGCGAGCTTTCCAGCGCTTGGGGGCCGAGAGGACAATGGGATGCTGAATTTACCCATGATTGGATGTTTTCGACACTGCTGCCTAACGTCAGGGGTTGGTACCGACACAAAACCCAGCAGGAGCTATCATGGTTGACCAACCCAGTTGAAAAGCTCACGGGTCATGTTCCGGTTTTTGCCACAGAGGAGTATGTCTTTTCGCTAGCTCGGCTCAGCGTGCGACATATAGCAGCGGCAATGACAGCCGAGCAATTGAACAGTTGCCTGCATTCAATGCAGTTGCATTTCAGCTGCCTTGCCACTGCGGCTGATATTGAGCACGACTTGCTGAGGCGTGTTTTACGCTGTGTTCAACATTTGGCATACCGCCTGCCTGAGCAGCACCACAGTTACATCCGAAGCAATCTCCAACTGGATCAAAGGCCACTGGTAGAAAGCCTTGCAGATCTGACAGAGCACAGCAGTACGCGCTTGACCAGTTGCACGATGTTGGAAATGGCGCTTCGGTCGCTTATTTGCTGCTTTGAGGCCATCAGCTGCACTGCGGACGACTTAAAGTGGACTAGACAGATGCTCGACCCGGTCTGGGCAAGGATGCGTGAAGACTTGTTATGCGAAATGTTCTCCTGAAGTCTCGCACAAGGCTTGAACCAGGCGCTTCAGTTCGAAACCGCACCACGCGGCTGGTGGGTATTGATTTAGTGATGAGTTTTGCTGGATGTGAAGGAGGATGGATCCATGACTGATACTGCACAAAGTGCGAGCGAGCTGTGGCTATACATGCATGCACCAGGTTTTCGGGATCTACCTGATCAGGATCGCCGCGCCATTTTTGACTTCTCCTTCCTTTGGAGTCTGTTCGAGTCAAAGATCATGGGCAATTACGCGCAAGCAGGCCTCATTCGTGCGAAGGTCGATGATTGGATAGCAGAAGGTACGCTTGAGGATGGCCTGTACGATGAAGAACTTACGTATTTTCAGAACCGCTATTTCGCGAACGGCGAATTGACACATCACTTCCAGTTTCTCAACCTTCGAACCTCAGATCACCCTGACCTCGTGGTAAGTGTGATTGAGCGAAAGAACGACGATCCGCGTGACAAAATACTTTGCCTACTCATGATCGTATGGAGGCTTAGGAACAACCTGTTCCATGGCGAAAAGTGGGCATATTACCTCAGAGATCAACTCGACAATTTTACTCATGCCAATAGCGTCTTGATGACAGTGCTAGAGCGCCATGGACGACTCTGGTAACAACCATATATATCTTGCCCTGGTTGACACTGAGAAGAACATTGCCAACGATCACACGACCATAAAGATGCACCGAAATAGCGATGCCAGTCGCCAGGCAGCAAAGGTTTGATGCTGCCGTGGTGCGTCATGAATGAATTGCAATTTTACGAGTCGCTGGGGAAGGTAATTCGAGATGCCTGCAATCAAAAAACTGATGCTCCAAAACTTCAAGAAGTTCGACTCGCTGATGCTCGAGTTTGATGCCGGGGTCAACGTGCTGATCGGTGACAACGAGACAGGCAAAAGCAGCGTGCTGCTCGCATTGGATCTTGCCCTAAGCGCGAGCCGAAGCCGTGTTGAAACCATCGGCTATGAATCAATTCTTGCGCAGGCAGCGGTGCGTGCTTTCAAACGAGGGCCGCGGACTCTCGACCTGCTTCCGACGTTGATCGTGGATGTATTCTTGGAGGAAGGTGACGACCAAGGATTCTACGGCACGCAAAATTTGGCAGGAGCGATGACTGATGGAATCCGGATGGAGATTGCGCCTCTGATCGAGGAATTCGGCGCGACGATCCTGCAATTGCTTCGCGAGGATCCCGATAATTTCCCTTACGAATACTACGCCGTGAAATTCTCCACGTTCTCAGCGGCCCCGCATGTCAGCTACCGACGTCCAGTGAAGCACCTGATGCTGGACAGCTCTCGCATCGACAGCGAATACGCAGCGCGAGAGTACACGCGCACAGTTTTCAGCTTCAACGCTGAACCGGCGCAGCGCTACAGCCTCGAGAACTGCTATCGTCGAGGCAAAGAGGCGTTCCGTGATAACGAACTTGCTGCACTTAATGCAGAGCTGGGCGCCTATCAATTCGGGGTAAGAACCAGCATCCGCTCCAATCTCGAAACCGATCTGATCATCACCAAAGATGGCATCCCCATCGAAAACCGCGGCAAAGGTGAGCAGTGTTTCATCAAGACAGAGTTCGCGCTGCGACGGCATGAGGCCAAAGGCGAACTGCACGCCCTGCTCCTCGAGGAGCCCGAGAACCATCTCAGCCATACTAAGATGAAGCTCTTAGTCGAGCAGTTAGCCAACACAGCGGGCAATCAGCTCTTCATAGCCACACACAGCAGCCACATCTGCTCCAGGCTCGACCTTCGCCATGCGCTACTACTGGGGAGCGACCAGAAGGCTGGTCGCCTAAGAGCGCTTTCCGACGGCACCGCCACCTTTTTCATGAAGGCTCCTGACAACAACGTCCTGGAGTTTGCGCTCTCCAAGAAGGTCATTTTGGTCGAGGGTGATGCCGAGTTCATCCTCATCGAAGAGATGTACAAGAAGTATTCCGAAGGCCGATCGCCACAAGCGGATCAGGTGCACATCATTTCCATCGGTGGCACCAGCTTCAAACGCTACCTGGAGCTCGGAAAGCTTCTGGGAATCAACGTGGCGGCAATCCGCGACAACGACGGGAACTACCAGCAGTACTGTGTGGAGAATTATGAGGGCTGCCTCTACAACGGCGCCCGAATATTTGCAGATCAGGACAACAAGCGCTCGACGTTCGAGATCGGTCTGTACCAGGACAACCAGGCCGCCTGTGAAGCCCTGTTCGCCGCAGGGCGGAAGAAGCTAACCGTTCAAGAGTACATGCTCAAGAACAAGGCAGACGCAGCCTTCGAGCTGCTCACAAAGAAAGCGGACGAGTTGGTTGCCCCTCAGTACATCAAGGATGCGATCGCATGGATAAAAGAGTGATCTTTGCAGTGGCAGGCTCGGGTAAAACCACGCATCTGATCAGCTGTCTCAGCTTGGAAAAGCGCGCTCTTATCATCACCTACACCGAGAATAACCATAGCCACCTACGTAACCGGATCATTCAGAAATTTGGCACCATTCCGTCGAACATCTCCCTGATGACCTACTTCTCGTTCCTGCATGGATTCTGTTATCGCCCCATAATGCAGCTTCAGATGAACACGAGGGGAGTGAATTTCAGGCGACCGCCACAACGGAACTTTGCACTCGATGACATGAGACGTTATCGCGACCCTAGCGGAAGGCTGTACCACAACCGTCTCGCTAAGTTGATCGAGGTGAAGGGCTTACTGCCGGTAGTTAGGGCTCGCATCGAACGGTTCTACGATGCCGTTTACGTTGACGAAGTGCAGGATTTTGCCGGGCACGATTTTAATCTCTTACTGGAGGTATCTGCCGCCAACGCCGACATGCTTCTCGTGGGCGACTTTTACCAGCACACATTCGATACAAGCCGCGATGGGACGGTCAATGGCTCGCTCCACAACGACATATTGCGTTACGAGAAGAGGTTCAAGGACGCCAAAATCACGGTCGACAAGGAGACCCTAAGCAAGAGCTGGCGATGTGGGACGACAGTGTGTGAGTTTATTCGTGTTCACCTGCAGATCAACATAGACGCTCATGAAGACAGGGTGAGCGAGGTGGTGAACGTCAACACCCAGGAGCTAGCCGATCAGCTTCATCGCGATCAAAACGTGGTCAAACTCTTCTATGAGCAGCATTACAAATACGGGTGTTGCTCGCAGAATTGGGGAGCAAGCAAGGGCCAGGATCACTATGAAGACATCTGCGTGATACTAGGCACTAAAGCGTGGAATCAGTATCTCGAGGACAAACTTCACGAGTCTGTGGCTCAGACCCGAAATAAGCTTTACGTGGCATTCTCGCGGGCGCGAGGTAGGGTCTATGTGGCGCCAGACAACCTATTCAAGCAATACAAAACTTAGCATTCGCGCATATGTGGAGTGCTCATCCTAACCACTTCTGCATGCTGGAGGTGTGACAATGTTGTTGAGCGAAATGCCTGGGTATACATATCCGACGCTGGCGACCTTTCCGTTTCGCTGGTATGAGACGAATCGCTGGTTGATCTACGCCCTCAAGTTACTTCCTTCAGGTGACCTGAAATGGCTGCCTGATTACGTTGAGTCAGAAGGTCACGCTAAGGCGCACAACTACGCAACGCAGGAGGAAGCTCGACAAGTCGCATCTAGTTTCAATGAAGGGATTGCGGAACGGATCGAGATGCTTGGCCTCAGCGAGCCTCAGAAGACATCAGTGACCCTCAAGGCCGAAAAAGAAATCACCGTGCAAGAACGCCTGGCTGATGAAGAACTTCTGATGCTCACTGAGGCGCTGCGCAGGCATGCTTCCAGTCCACGCCCTGCGGCGCAAGACCTCATTCTGCCCTCTGAACTTCAGGGGATGCACGAGGACCTTGTCCGTCAACTCGAGGAAGCCCCCTACCTGCAAATCATCAACTTCTCGCGTTACCGAGTCGCCTTAGCTCGGACGAAGGAATTCGACTGGACACATCGCTTAAGCCCCTCCAAAAAATGTGCGGTGTACTGCGTTCGCGAAAAAATAGCGAGAGGGTTTGGTTTCTCAGGTACTGACCATTGGGGGAAGACAAAAGCTGCGATCCGCGCCTTGCTACTGCCTCGCGCCAACCAGCTGCTTCAACATGCAAGCATCCAGAAGATTCTGCTTGAGGCCAAGTCCCGCGGTCAGCTGGTAGTGGTCATGAGTGGCTTCGTTTTTTGGTACGAGGAAAATGGTAAGCCAGGCTGGGTGGTCAAAACCATCGGCGGCGACTCAGCGAGCGGCAGCGGACAAACTATTTGGCACGAGGGAACGATCATCTCGAAGAATCATGGCCGTATCGTCGTGCTCCCCTACATTAAGGAGAATGGTGAAAAGGTGCAGGGTCATACGAAGAACTCGAGTCATGACGGTAAAGCCATTCCTCGGCATCCGAACGAGTATATCGAGCTGCCATTTGAAATCCTCAGTGGAGATCTGATGATAGGGCTGCTTGGTGAACTACCTTACGAATGAGGTCGTCGAGCCGGCTGCGCTCGCAGTTTGCTCACAATGGCACTAAAACACTTTTTAATGGCGATCCCCTCGCCCCAGGTTTCGACAACGAAATCAACAATTGTAAATAACCGTAAGCGTCCGGCCAACTCACCCTTTCGAACACCAGCCTTAAGGAAGGTCTGAAGTAAGCAGCAGTTTTTAACGGCCTCGCTGTTTGAGGTTCAAAAAACGCCGATT
>NZ_LT607417.1:332736-431123 GCF_900095225.1 Pseudomonas sp. UMAB-08 | reverse complement strand
TAAGTCGGGGAAGCCGTTTGACCCAAAACTGGCGCTTGCTCATTGAGGGTCAAGACGGTATCTACCTGGATGCGCGACCGCCCTATCAAAAAATCGGTAACCATTTGAAATATAGGATTATTTGTAGGAGCTGACTTGTCAGCGAAGACCATTCAGCGCCGGTCCACCTGCCGCACCTCGATCCAACACCCGCTAGCAGATGATCATGGCTACAGGGTTAGACCCGAACCCGCCGGAAGCCCGTGCCGGGCTTATTCGCAGACAAGTCAGCTCCTATGCCCCCGGCAGAATCCATTCCCTGTAGTGTCTTGACACGTTTGATGTTGGTTGACATATAATCTAGAAAATTACGAGCGTAATATTAAATGCGTCTTCCGCTACGGGGCCTTCAGCGCCCAGGAGAATTGCAATGAGCACCTTGAACGCAAAAGGCACGGCCCTGATCACTGGCGCTTCTTCTGGTATCGGCGCTACTTATGCCGACCGTTTCGCCAAACGCGGCTACGATTTGTTGTTAGTTGCGCGCGATCTGGATCGCCTCGAATCCTTGGCAACGCGACTGCGCAGCGAAACGGGTGTAAAGGTAGAGGTCCTGAAGGCGGACTTGACCGATACGGCTGATTTGCTGAAGGTCGAGCAGCGTTTGCGGGGCGATGCGTCTATTTCGCTGTTGCTCAATAACGCAGGTGTGGCGTTTGCCGGTACGTTGGCCGAGGCGGATCTGCAGGGGGTGGATCGTATGATTCAGCTCAATGTGGTGGCGTTGACACATTTGGCGTCGGCAGCGGCGCAGGGGTTTTCCACGGTTGGGCGCGGCGCGATCATTAATGTGGGTTCGGTGGTGGCGTTGATGCCTGAGCGTTTCAATGCGGGGTATGCGGCGACGAAGGCGTATGTGTTGAGTCTTACCCAGTCGTTGAGTGAGGAGATCAGTCCGTTGGGTGTACAGGTTCAGGCTGTGTTGCCCGGTGCAACGCGTACTGAGATCTGGGAGCGTAGCGGGATGGATGTGAATAAGTTTCCGCCGGAGATGGTGATGGAGGTCGGCGAGATGGTGGATGCTGCGCTGGCGGGTTTTGATCAGGGCGAACGGGTGACCATTCCTTCTCTGGCGAATGCAGCGGACTGGGAGGCTGCGATGGCGGCCCGTGGTGCGCTGGGTCCTGGTTTGTCTTTGAGCAGTGCGGCGGCTCGTTACAAAGCTCCGGTTGCTTGAGCTTCTATTTTAAAGTCGAGGGTTATTGCATGAGCGAACGCCGAGTCGTAGTGACGGGCATGGGCCTGGTATCACCTTTGGGCAGTGGCGTGGAGGCGGTGTGGCAACGCTTGTTGGCGGGCCGTTCCGGGGTGATTCGGTTATCGGAAGAGGTGGTGGCCGATCTGCCGGGCAAGGTCGGTGGCGTTGTGCCGTTGATCGCCGATGACGCCGAGGCAGGGTTCGACGTGGACGCTGCTGCGCCGCCTAAAGAGCAGAAGAAGATGGACCGCTTCATTCTGTACGCACTGGCGGCGGCCAAGGAGGCGGTGGCTCAGGCAGGTTGGGTTGCTGACAGCGAAGACGCTCAGGAGCGCACGGCGACCATCATTGGTTCTGGTGTGGGAGGTTTCAGTGCGATTGCCGAGGCGGTTCGGATCACGGACAGCCGTGGCCCGCGTCGTTTGTCGCCGTTCACGATCCCTTCGTTTCTGGTCAACCTCGCAGCAGGCAATGTTTCGATCCAGCATGGTTTCAAGGGGCCGCTGGGCGCGCCTGTGACGGCGTGCGCGGCGGGTGTTCAGGCGATTGGCGATGCGGCGCGGATGATTCGTTGTGGCGAGGCAGATATTGCCGTTTGCGGCGGTGCTGAGGCGGCGATTGATCGCGTGAGTCTGGGCGGATTTGCGGCGGCGCGGGCGTTGTCCAGTGCCTTCAATGACACGCCGGAGCGTGCGTCGCGTCCGTTTGATCGTGACCGCGATGGGTTTGTGATGGGTGAGGGCGCAGGGATTCTGGTGATTGAGTCGCTGGAACATGCGTTGGCGCGTGGGGCTAAGCCGATTGTCGAGTTGGTGGGGTATGGCACCACGGCTGATGCCTATCACCTGACCGCGGGGCCGGAAGATGGCAGCGGGGCCCGGCGCTCCATGCAGGCGGCGATTCGTCAGGCGGGGATTCAACCTTCCGAGATCCAGCATCTCAATGCGCACGCCACGTCCACGCCGGTGGGCGACAAGGGGGAGATGGCGGCGATCAAGGCGGTGTTTGGTGATCAGGCGTCGATTGCCGTGACGTCGACCAAGTCAGCCACCGGGCATTTGCTCGGCGCGGCGGGCGGGATCGAGGCGATCTTTACGGCATTGGCGATTCGCGATCAAATTGCGCCAGCCACCCTCAATTTCGACAATCCCGATGAAGCGGCGCAGGGCCTGGATATCGTCCACGGCGCGGCACGGCCAATGGCTATTGAATATGCCTTGTCCAACGGGTTCGGGTTTGGTGGGGTCAATGCGAGCGTGTTGTTTCGGCGTTGGCACGATTGAGGGGGTGGGGCGATGTCTATTCTGTAGACGCTGACTAGTAGCTACGCGTCCCGCTGCGAAGGTCAGACAACCTGGAGGGGCAGGCGATCCGAGGCGTATGGCCTTCGCAGACAAGTCAGCTCCCACGGCCTGTCGGCCAGAAGCGGCGGGGTGTGTCAGTGAATAATCAAGCGGTGGCTTGCTGCTTCAGCCACTCACGCGTGGTGTCGAGGATTTGGTCGGACAGCTCGGGGTCATTTGCGCTGCGCGACAGTAGCAATGCACCGACCAGGGTCGAGAGCATGACGATGCTTTGCTCGCGGGCACGAGTTTGGTCGGGCAGGGTGTTTTCGATGGACTTGAGCCGGGACTGGATAACTTCATCGGTCGTCGGACTGGCCTGTCCGCGTTGGCCCAGCTCCGCAGACATGGTCGGCAGCGGGCAGCCTTTATCTGGCGAAGCACGGTGCTCTGACGACAGGTAGCTGTCTATAAAGGCTACCAGCGGGCTTTCCTCTGCGAAAAGATTGTTGCAGTGATCAGCAAGATCGTCGGCAGCCTTGCGCAGGGATTGTTCGACCAGGTCATCTTTGGATTTGAAGTGAGCATAAAAGCCGCCATGGGTCAGGCCCAAGGCTTTCATCAGCGGTTGCAGGCCTGTGGCGCCGATGCCATCACGCCGAAAGCGCGCAGACGCTTCCTCGACGATTCGTTGATGCGTTTGGGCTTTATGGTCTTCCGAGTAGCGCATTGCTGGAGCCTCCCGTTTAGGGCTCATGAGATGGTGTATGTCATTTTTACATGGATGCGCAACATGCTGCATCAAACATTCACTGGACAGTTGCCCGGCTATCAGTTGATTGCAGAGAGTGTTCGGTGATCGGACAGTCGTCTGTTGTTTGCCCGCTATCTCCAGTACCCTCTTATAGTGCCAATGCCCGGATCTTCCGGGCACTGTGAGCAACTACAAAAAAAGATGGGTGTGTGGTGTATGCAAAGCCTTCTGCTTAACGAAAAGAGCATGGTGTTTGAGCGCGCCGACCCTTACGCGGTGTCGGAATACGTCAATCAGCACGTCGGTTCCCACTGCATCCGGCTGCCTGCAACATCAAGGCCGCAGGCCAGTCTTAATCACACTAAATTCGCCAGTCTCGACCTGTGCCGCATCAGTTATGGCGCCAGTGTCCACGTGACGTCTCCCGCGCTTGAAACCATCTATCACCTGCAAATTCTGCTGCGGGGTCAGTGCCTGTCCAAATCCTATGGGCAGGAGCATTACTTCGCGCCGGGCGAGTTGCTGTTGATTAACCCGGACGATCCGGTGGACCTGATGTATTCCGCCGATTGCGAAAAATTCATTCTCAAGTTGCCGCTGCCTTTGCTCGACCTGACCTGCGCCGAGTTACGCTGGCATAAGCCAAGCGAAGGCATCCGTTTTGCCTCCAATCGCCATAACCTGGCCGAGCTCGATGGTTTTATGAGCCTGTTGGGGTTGGTCTGTCAGGAAGCGGAAACGGACCTGGTGTTGCCTCGGGTTCGTGAGCATTACACCCAGATTATTGCGAGCAAACTGCTCTCCCTACTGGGCACCAACGTCAACCGCGAAACGCTTGACGTGCAGTCCGCGCCATTCGAACGACTGGCCCAGTACATTGCGCAAAACCTCAAGCAAGACATCACTGTCGAGTCACTGGCGCAGTTGAGCCACATGAGCATTCGGTCGCTGTATGCGCTGTTCGAACGCCATGCGGGCACCACGCCGATGAACTACATCCGCAGCAAGAAGCTCGAACGCATCCAGGCCAGTTTGTCCGACCCGAGTCACGGCGTGCGCAACCTGACCGAAATCGCTCTGGATTACGGCTTCCTCCATCTGGGCCGCTTCGCCGAGTACTACAAGAATCAATTTGGTGAGTTGCCTTCGGTGACGTTGAAACGCCGCTGACCTCTGTGGAAAATCCCGCGCTGCCGTGCTTGCTGGAAGCCCGTGCCGGGCTTATTCGCAGACAAGTCAGCTCCTACCTATCAAAAGCATTGTGTCCACTGTCCCGCCCTGGCCGCATCTGGTAGGAGACAGACTTGTCTGCGAATCGGCTGCGAAGCAGTCGCAAAATAGCTGGATTCACCATCACATGAAGGTCCTCCTGGTCGGACGCGACCCCGGCCTTTTCGCAGGCAAGTCAGTTCCATATCCTGCCAGGGTTATTTGGGCCCCATTATTGTGCTCAGCGTCTCAGGCGATGGTGCGCCTTGTTGCTGTTGCAGGTGGCCTTGGTCGTCGAGGTAGAAGATGGCCGGGGTGGCGGACAGGCCCAGGTCGGTCATTAATTTCAGGTTGGCGTCGAGCTGGGTCTGGAGCTCTTTCGGGATGGTTGCCAAGGGTTTGAGCGGGCTGCTTTTGCCAGCGCTTTCGTGAGCGTTAAGCGCGGTTTCGGGGGATTTGTCGGCCAGGAGCGTGGCGGATTTGGCGGCGCTGTCTTCGCGGATAATACCGACCATGATGTGCCGCAACTGTACTTTGCCAGCCTTGACCCATGGTCGTGCCTGCTCCCAGAACATGTTGCAGTAAGGGCAATTCGGGTCACTGAACAGATAGATCACTCGGGGCGCGGTCTTGCTGCCGTCGGCGATCCAGGTGCTGTTCTCCATCTTGTTCCAGACTTCTTTCGCCATTGGTGCATACACCAGCTTGTCCAGCGGCGCCTTGCTCAAGTCCTTGCCTTTTTCGTCATACAGATTGCCGGCCAGCACATGTTTGCCATCCGGTGTCAGGTAGAACGCCATGCCTTGGTTCTGATACTCGGCGGCATACCCACGCAGGCCATCCGGGGCATCGAAACTGCCGACGATGCGCGCGCCCTTGGCTTCCAGCGCCCGGATCGGTTCGGGCCATGTTTCGGCGTGCAGCAGCGAGCTTTGCAGGGCGATCAGGCTGATGGAAACGGCTAAAAAGTGACGGGGTAATGTCATGGGATAGTCCTTGAGCGTGAAGAGGGCGCATTGCTGTCGACGCTATCGAGGTAGCGCGCCAGGCTGGCGTTGGACAGTTCGCCGAGGTGGCTGCCGCGCAGGCGGCCATCGGCGGTATAGAAAATGGTGGTAGGCAGGGCCATGGAGCCGACGCTTTGCGCCAGTTTGCCGCTGCCATCGAACAGCACGTTGCGCAGATGCAGGCCTTGGTCGGCGATAAAGCCTGCGACGGTCTGCTGGCTTTCGGCTTGGTTAACGAACAGGAAGACCACGTCCTCGCGTTCTGCCTGTGCCTTTTGCAGCACCGGCATTTCCCGGCGACACGGTGGGCACCACGTTGCCCACAGGTTGATGACCAACGGTTTGCCTGTGTAATTGGCCAGTTGCACCGACTCTCCGGCGGCATTGCGCAAGGTCATCTCTGGCAGGCGCGCGCTTTCCTGGTAGATGTTCAGGCCCATGGTTGCCAGCAACCAGAACAGTAAACCACTGCTCAAGCCCAGGCCCAACGGTCGACGCAATGCGTGCTGACGCCAGCCGCGCCAAAGGCCGCCGAGTATCACTGCCAGCACGCCGGGCCAGATCAGAAAGCCACCGTCGCGAATGTCGATGATCTGCCAGAGTTCTTCGCGGAACTGTGGCCAGTAAGCGATCACAAACCCCAGCCGCGCGACGAGTAGACCGAGCACGAACAGGCTGAAGAGCGCTGATTCGGGATTGACGCCGCCACGTTTGGCGACACGCCAGCCGACCAGGGTTGCCAACCCCAGGGCGACGATCAGCAGCACGTGGTTCATCGCGAGGGCGAAGGGGCCAATCGAGACACTCAACATCAGCCACGCTCCCGGGTTGCTTGCCAGTGTTGCAAAAAGGGCTGGGCGTCCACCTCGCCGGTGATGCGTCGGTCACGCCGCTCTTCGCCCGTTGGACTTATCCACAGCAGGCTCGGCGGCCCCGGTACTTGATAGCGACTGAGGAGTTCGCGGCTGGCGGCGTTGTCGGCAGTAACATCCAGGCGTAGCAGGCGTACCTCTTTCAATGCAGTCAGCACCTCGGGTTTTGCGAACACCTGTTTCTCCATGACCTTGCAGGACACGCACCAGTCGGCATAGTAGTCGAGCAACACCCATTGACCTTGCGTCTTTGCGGCGTCGAGTTCGCGCTGAAGGGCTTCGGGTTCATTGACTGTGGTGAACGCGCTATGTTCAACGGCGTTTTGCACCGTTGCCCCCTGCGTGGCGTTGTATACCTGCAATGGGCGCAACGGATCTTCGGCGCCGCCTGCCGCGCCGATCAGCATCAAGGCTCCCCAGAGCCCGATCACCAGTCCGCCGGGGCCGAACAGGATCGCGGCGCGTTTGAGTTGCCGAGCCTGCATCACGGCGGCATAGGCCGCGACCAATAGCAGAACACCGCACACCCCGACCCACAGCGCCTCATCCAGCAGCGGTCGTACCATGATTAACGCGGTGCCGAGGAACAGAAAGCCGAACACGCCTTTGAGCAGGTTCATCCAGGCGCCCGGTTTCGGCAGGAAGCGATTGCCCACCGTGACCAGCAGCAAGAGCGGCACACCGATGCCCAAGCCCATGGCAAACAACACCAGACCGCCGTGCAGCGCATTGCCGCTTTGTGCGATGTAGAGCAACGCGCCGGCCAGCGGTGCGGTCATGCAAGGGCCGACCATCAGCCCGGACAAGGCACCCAACACCCCGGCACCGACCAGACTCCCGCCTTGACGCTGGCGCCCGGCACTTTCCAGTCGATCACGCAGGGCGGCGGGCAGTTGCAGTTCGAAAAGGCCGAACATCGGTAGCGCCAGAATGACAAACAGCGCGGCGAAACTGCCGAGCAACCAGGGTTGTTGCAACAGCGCTTGCAGGTTGGCGCCCAGCAGCGCGGCCAGTACACCGAGACCTGCGTAGATCAGCGCCATGCTCAGCACATAACTGCTGGCCAGGGCGAGCCCGCGTTTGGGGCTCGCACCACTGCCGACCACCACGCCGGCCAGAATCGGCAGCATCGGTAACGAGCAGGGGGTAAAGGCCAGTAGCAGGCCCAGGCCAAAGAAAATCAACAGGCTCCAGCCGAGTGCACGTTGCTGCAGGCTACTCGCCAGTGCCTGGTCCGGCGCCTGGGGAATGCCTAGATTGACGTCGCTGTTGCCGCCCAGGTCGAGCACTTTGTTTTGCGGTGGGTAACACAGCCCGGCGTCGGCGCACCCTTGCCAGCTCAGTTTCACTTGCCCGCTGGCGGAGGTGGGGATCAGTAGCGCCAGGGTAGTGCGATAGACCTCCTGTTCGCCAAAATACTCATCGCTGTGGGCCTCGCCTTCAGGCAGCGCGGGCCTGTTTTCCGGCGACAAGCCCTCGAATTTCAGTCGCTGCTGATACAGGTAATACCCTTCACTGATGCGCCAGTGCAGGCGCGTCTCGCCCGAGGCCAGGCGCTTGGAGCTGAACGTAAACGCCTTGTCCGCGGGCAGAAAGTCCGCCTGAGCGAAAGGGTCGGTGCTCGGGAGTGCCTGGGCCAGGGCGGGTATCAGGTAAAAGATAAACAGCCAAAAAATCCGCATGAACAAAAAAACCTTGAAGTGACAGATGCGGCAAGGATGCGGCCTGTCGATTAAGCGAGCGTTAATGGCTTGGCGTGAGTACTGTCTTCGACACTGCGGAGTCTCTTACCGGGATGGGTGGACACGGGATCATTAATCGCGGGTTAATCGTGTTCTGCTTTAATGGCTTTTTTTCCCGAGTCCACCATGTACGTATTGCTCTGCGAAGACGATGACTTGATCGCCAGCGGCATTGTCGCGGGCCTTAATGCCCAGGGGCTGACGGTGGACCATGTCGCCACGGCGGCGGCTGCGCGGGCGATGGTGCTGGCGGCGCAGTTCGATGTATTGGTTCTCGATCTCGGCTTGCCCGATGAAGACGGCCTGACGCTGTTGCGCCAGTTGCGCCAGAACGGTCTTGAGTTGCCCGTGCTGATTCTCACGGCGCGGGACACGGTGACTGATCGGGTCGCCGGTTTGCAGGCGGGGGCTGACGATTACCTGCTCAAACCCTTCGACCTGCGCGAGCTCAGCGCTCGCTTGCATACCCTGATCCGTCGCGTGGCGGGGCGCTCGGTGAACCTGATCGAACATGGCTGCCTGACCTATGACCCCAGCAGCCGCGAAACCCTGCTGGCCGGGCAGCCGGTGGACCTTTCCCGTCGCGAACAGGCGCTGTTGCACGCCTTGTTGCATAACCACGGTCGGGTGCTGTCGAGCGAGCAATTGAAGGACAGCGTCTATGGCTTCGGCGATGAAGTGGAGAGCAATGCGCTCAACGTGCACATCCACCATTTGCGCCGAAAGCTGGGCCACACGATCGTCGAAACCGTGCGTGGTTTGGGTTATCGCCTCGGTCCAGCGGATGCCAAGAGCACCGGCCCGGAGGCGCCATGATGAGTTTAAGGGTGCGCCTGAGCCTGATTCTCGGGTCGGTGTTCGTGTTGATCTGGGCCCTGGCGGCGGCCTGGATGCTCTGCGATTTGCGCAGCCAGATGATGCTGTCCCTCGACCAGCGTCTGGGCGCGTCGGCGCACATGGTTGCCGGTCTGCTTGAGCAGTTGCCGACGCCAGGGAAAAGTGACGGCACGCCACTGAGTGCCGAGCAACTGGGTATTCCCGGCGGGCTCGCGTGCCAGGTCAGTTCGCTGCGGGGGGAGGTGCTGGTGCGCAGTCATGCCGACCCCGATCAGGCCCTCGACGCCCAGCAGTCGGGCTTTCACGATCAAATGATCAATGACGAACACTGGCGCAGTTTCACCCTGACCCAGGGTGATCTGCGCATTACCACGGCAGATCGACAGGCTGAACGCGACACCCTCCAGCATTCCATCTTGCTCGCGGCGTCGGTGCCGGTGGCGGTGGCCTTGTTCGGTAGCCTGGCGTTGCTGTGGCTGGGCATTGGTCAGGGTTTGGCGCCGCTCAATCGAATGCGCGATGCCTTGAAGCGGCGCAGTGCGGATTCCGTCGAGCCGCTGCACGTCCCCGATCTGCCCAGCGAGCTGCAGCCGTTACTGGACACCCAGAATCAATTGTTCCAGCGCATCGCCCAAACCCTTGAGCGCGAGCGTCGCCTGACCGGTGATGCCGCCCATGAACTGCGCAGCCCGCTGACCGCTATCAAAACCCACCTGCAAGTGGCGCGCATGACCGAAGGCCCTGTGCGGGATCGCTCATTGGCCCACGCGGAAGAGGGTGCCGACCGTCTGCACCGAACCCTTGAGCAATTGCTGTTACTGGCCAGGGTGGAGGGCAGTCTGTCGTTTGATGATGGGGTGCAGTGCAGCGCTGAAGAGGTTGCGCGGCTGGCTATCCATGACGCTAGCCTGGGCGACAGTTCGCGCATCGAGCTGCACATGCCGAAGAATCTCTCTCTCGCGGCGGTGGAGATGCCTGCGGTATTGGCCGTCGCCGCGTTGCGCAATCTGCTGGATAACGCTTTGCGCCACACGCCTGCAGAGGCACAGGTCGAGCTGAGCCTTGAGACCGATGCGCATACCGCCTGCTTCCGTGTGCGAGACCACGGCCCTGGCATTGCGAGCGAGGACCTGCAGCACCTCACCGAACGCTTCTGGCGCAATGGTAAAAGCCCTGGAAGCGGCCTGGGCCTGGCCATCGTCCAGGCCATTGTTCAGCGCTGCGCTTGCTCCCTGACATTTGACAGCCAACCTGATGGTTTGCGCGTCGAACTGCGTGTGCCACTGCGGAGCAATCAGGCGCAGTAGACCCCTGCATTGATGATGGATCAAGGCTCAGGCCCGGGCCTGTTGACTCGGGTCAAGGCCTGTCGGCGGGTGTGCTGCTATTCTGCGCGCAGTAGCTGGATGCTCGCGGTGTTGCGGATGTCTGTCTGAATCAGGTCATGAAGGATCAGTGGGGATGGACATGAATGCACCCGAGACCGTGCCGGCGCAGCCTGCGGCCCGCATCAAATTCCCTGTGGGGTTGGTGGTTGCCGCGCTGGTAATGGTGGGCGTGCTGCTCTTGCCGTTGCCGACCGACTTGCCTGTCGCAGGCCATCGGATGCTGGCGATTCTGGCGTTCGCCGTGGTTGTCTGGATTACCGAGGCCGTGTCGTACGAAGCCAGCGCGATCATGATTACCTCGCTCATGGCGTTTTTGCTGGGGACCGCGCCGACGCTTCAGGACCCTTCGGTGATTTACGGTTCTTCTGCCGCGATTACCATGGCCTTGACCGGGTTTTCCAACTCCGCACTGGCGCTGGTCGTGGGCGCGCTGTTCATCGCCGCGGCCATGACCCATACCGGCCTGGATCGGCGCATAGCGCTGGTTACGCTGTCGCGGATCGGCACCAGCACCCGACGCATCATGCTCGGCGCCATCGTGGTGACGATTTTACTGAGCCTTGTGGTCCCCAGTGCGACGGCGCGCAGTGCCTGTGTCGTGCCCATTATGATGGGGGTCATTGCTGCATTCGGTGTGGATAAACGCTCGAATATCGCTGCCGCGATCATGATCATCGTGGCGCAGGGCACCAGCATCTGGAACGTCGGGATTCAGACCGCTGCCGCGCAGAACCTGCTGACGGCCGGGTTCATGGACAAAATGCTGGGTCAGCGTGTGGCCTGGATCGACTGGCTGATTGCTGGCGCTCCGTGGGCAATCATTATGTCTGGTGTGCTGATGTTCCTGGTGCTGAAAATGCTCCCGCCTGAAAGCGACAGCATTCCCGGCGGCAAAGAGGCGGTTGCCAAGTCGTTGGCCGATATCGGGCCCATGACCGGCGCGCAGAAACGTCTGTTGACCGTCTCGATACTGCTGCTTCTGGTCTGGGCCACCGAGGGCAAGCTGCACAGCTTCGACACCACCTCGACGACCTATGCCGGGCTGGTGATTCTGCTGCTTCCGCGCTGGGGGATCATGACCTGGAAGGATGTGCAGTCGCGGATTCCATGGGGCACGGTGATTGTGTTTGGAGTGGGGATCAGCCTCGGCACAGCGCTCCTGACCACCCATGCGGGTCAATGGCTTGGCACTCAGGTGGTCAGCCATACCGGCCTGGACCAAGTGGGCCCGCTGGGCGTCTTCGCAATCCTCGGGGCGTTCCTGATCTTGATTCACCTGGGTTTTGCCAGTGCGACCGCGCTGACCTCGGCCATGTTGCCGATCCTGATTGCCGTGCTGCAAACCTTGCCCGGCGATTTCAATCGGCTGGGCATGACCATGCTGCTGGGCTTCGCGGTCAGCTACGGCTTCATCCTGGCGGTCAATGCACCGCAGAATATGGTGTGCCTGGGCACGGAAACTTTCACTGCCAAACAATTCGCCCGGGTCGGCCTGGTCGTCACGCTGATTGGGTACCTGCTGATGCTGGTGTTCGGCGCGACCTACTGGAAGTGGCTAGGCTGGATGTAAGGGTTTTTCGCGAGTCGTTGAGCATGGTTTTGCTGACGCGCGGAAGACCGTTCCTCAGACAGGCCTTTGATTCTTAAGCCTAATCCCGGACAATCGCGCCCCTCTTAAGGTTGGGGCGCGGACTGTAAAGTGTTGTGATCTGCCCCGGCCTTGCAGTAATAACTGGCTAGCGGAGATGTCGAGCGGATGAATGACCAGGCCACCAGCGTCGATGAACGCGTTGAATCGGTGCCAGCGGGCGTTGCCTCCTGGAGCCACCATGACACCACCTGGATGTTGGGCCTGTTTGGCACGGCAATCGGTGCAGGTACGTTGTTTCTGCCGATCAACGCCGGTATCGGGGGCTTCTGGCCTCTGCTGATTCTGGCCGTGCTGGCGTTCCCCATGACGTTCTACGCCCACCGTGGCTTGACCCGGTTTGTATTGTCCGGACGCGAAGGCGCCGACATCACCGAGGTCGTCGAACAGCATTTCGGCAAGACTGCCGGCGCGCTGATTACCTTGCTGTATTTCTTTGCGGTGTTCCCGATCCTGCTGATTTACAGCGTGGCGTTGACCAATACCGTGGGCAGTTTTCTCGAGCATCAACTGCATGTGCAGCCGCCACCCAGAGCGCTGCTGGCGTTTTTGCTGATCGTCGGGCTACTGGCTGTGGTGCGCTGTGGCGAGAAGGCAATCGTCAAGGCGATGAGCCTGATGGTTTACCCCTTCATCGTTGCGTTGCTGTTCCTGGCGGTGTTTCTGATCCCGCACTGGAATGGCGGGATCCTGGCCACCGCGACCACGCTGCCTGAACCCTCGGCGTTGTTGCACACCCTGTGGCTGGCGATTCCGGTGATGGTCTTCTCGTTCAACCATTCGCCGATCATCTCGGCCTTCGCCGTGGACCAGAAGCGCCAGTACGGCAGTCACGCCGAAGTACGCAGCTCGCAGATTCTCGCGCGCGCCCACGGCCTGATGGTGGTGATGGTGCTGTTCTTCGTGTTCAGTTGCGTGCTGACCTTGTCGCCGCTGCAACTGGCTGAAGCCAAGGCGCAGAACCTGTCGATCCTGTCCTACCTGGCCAATCACTTCAGCAACCCGACGATTGCTTTCGTCGCGCCGCTGATTGCCTTTGTGGCCATTACCAAGTCGTTTCTGGGTCACTACATTGGTGCCAGTGAAGGCCTTAAAGGCCTGGTCGTCAAAACCGGGCGTCGTCCGGCGCCGCGTACTCTGGATCGGCTGACAGCGGCATTCATGTTGCTGGTCTGCTGGCTGGTGGCGACGTTGAATCCGAGCATCCTCGGCATGATCGAAACCCTGGGCGGGCCGGTTATCGCCGCGCTGTTGTTCCTGATGCCGATGTACGCCATTCATAAAGTCCCGGCGATGCGTCGTTACGCGGGCAAGGCGTCCAATGTCTTTGTGACCGTGGTCGGTCTGGTGGCGATTTCGGCGTTGGTTTATTCGTTGATCGACTGATCGGCATCAGAGGGGAATCGCGCTCACATGGGCGTTTTGGCGCGATCAACCCTCGATTACCTGACTGTTCCTGAACCGTTCCTGAAGAAGTTTCTGATAGACCCGCCGGATGCTTTTCAGCGGTTTACTCCCCTTGATACCGAGGCGTAAGCTTCGCTCGTTTTCACCAATTGCGGAGACCCACAGTGGGTACTTGTTCGAGTGACAGTAGTCGGCCGGTTTTGATAACCGGCATATTCTCGGCACGATAACGCGCAGATTCCCTTGCCGTTGTCTCGCCGAAAAGCGAGAAGCGGCAGCCCGACAGACCTGACCAGGTTCCTGTCCCGAAGTCCTCTCATCGACGCTGAACAGTGCGTGTTGACCGACCCCCGAGTCGGTCATCGCGGTGCTGCGGACGCGCGTGTCGTTTTTGACATGCGGGCCAAGCCTGCCTTGCCGATAAGTCGAGCAGGGTTTCAGGTTGGCTGTGCCTGCCAAGAGGTCTCCTGCCGTAAACCGTTAGGGGAACAGCGATGAAACTCACCCTTTTGAAAGAATTTTTCGCAGGTTTTCTGCGGACCCGGCATTTCTCCCGGCACTTCCGTCGATTGGCGCTGCTCGACAGCGTGACCGATGCCACGGTCAGCCGTGAGGTGCCGCCGACCCTGGCACAAACCCTGGTGGCGGGGGCCAACAGTGATGCGCGTGCTTTGCTGGAGAAACTCGGCAGCCACAACGAAGGCCTGAGCGACAGCGAAGCCGAAGCACTGCGCGAGCAATACGGCCTCAACGAGGTCGAGCATGAGCAACCGCTGCCATGGTGGATTCACCTGTGGCACTGCTATAAAAACCCCTTCAACCTGCTGCTGACCTTGCTGGCGGTCATCTCCTGGCTGACCGAAGACATGAAAGCCGCCACCGTGATTTTCTCGATGGTGGTGCTCTCGACGTTGCTGCGCTTCTGGCAGGAAGCCAAGTCGAACAAGGCCGCTGACGCCCTCAAGGCGATGGTGAGCAACACCGCGACCGTCATGCGTCGGGGGGCCAGTGAAGAAGCGACGCCGATGTTCGCCAGGTTTTATGGTGCGGCAGCGGCGGTTCAAGGTGCATCGCGGATTGAACTGCCGATCAAGCAACTGGTGCCCGGTGACCTGATTGTGTTGTCGGCGGGCGACATGATCCCGGCTGACTGCCGGGTGCTCAGCGCCAAGGACCTGTTCGTCAGCCAAGCGGCGATGACGGGTGAATCCATGCCGGTCGAGAAGTACGCCCGTCAGCAGGATGCAGGCACCCACAACCCGCTGGACCTGGAAAATATTCTGTTCATGGGCACCAACGTGGTGTCCGGTGCCGCCACGGCGGTGATTCTGACCACGGGTAATAACACCTATTTTGGCGCGCTGGCTCAACGGGTCAGCGCTACCGACCGCGCCCCGACTTCGTTTCAGACCGGGGTTAATAAAGTCAGCTGGTTGCTGATCCGCTTCATGTTCGTGATGGCGCCACTGGTGCTGTTCATCAACGGTTTCACCAAGGGCGACTGGACTCAGGCGCTGCTCTTCACGCTGTCCATCGCAGTCGGGTTGACCCCGGAAATGCTGCCGATGATCGTCACCTCGACCCTGGCCAAAGGCGCGGTGTTCCTGTCGCGCAAGAAGGTCATCGTCAAGCGACTTGATGCGATCCAGAACTTCGGCGCCATGGACGTGCTGTGCACGGACAAAACCGGCACGCTGACGCAGGACAAGATTTTCCTCGCACGCCACGTTGACGTCTGGGGCGATGAGTCAGACGACGTCCTGGAAATGGCGTATCTGAATAGTTATTACCAGACGGGTCTGAAAAACCTGCTGGACGTGGCGGTGCTGGAGCACGTTGAAGTGCACCGCGAGCTGAAAGTCGCCACCGCGTTTCAGAAGGTCGATGAAATCCCCTTCGACTTCACCCGTCGGCGCATGTCGGTGGTGGTGGCCGAGCAGGATCAGGCGCACGTATTGATTTGCAAAGGTGCTGTGGAAGAAGTGCTGGCGGTGTGCAAGCGCGTTCGCCATGGCGATGACGATGAAGCGCTGAGCGCTGAACTGCTGGCGCGTATTCGTCAGGTGACTGCGGCATTCAACGAAGAGGGTCTGCGGGTTGTGGCGGTGGCTGCTCGTTCAATGGCGCCGGGTCGAGACACCTACAGTCTGGCGGATGAACAAGCGCTGACATTGATCGGCTATGTGGCGTTCCTCGATCCTCCCAAGGAAAGCACCGCTCCGGCGCTCAAGGCGTTGGCCGCGCACGGTGTGGCAGTAAAAGTATTGACCGGCGATAACGAGCTGGTGACCGCGAAAATCTGCCGTGAAGTGGGCCTCGAGCAACAAGGGCTGCTGCTCGGGGGGGATGTCGAGCGCATGAGCGATGCTGAATTGGCCGTCGCGGTGGAGACCACCAACGTCTTCGCCAAGCTCACGCCTGCGCACAAGGAACGCATTGTGCGCATGCTCAAAGCCAACGGGCACGTGGTCGGGTTTATGGGCGACGGCATCAACGACGCTCCGGCGTTGCGTACGGCCGACATCGGTATTTCAGTCGACAGCGCGGTGGACATCGCCAAGGAAGCGGCCGATATCATCCTTCTGGAAAAAAGCCTGATGGTCCTGGAGGAGGGCGTACTGGAAGGCCGTCGGACCTTCGCCAACATGCTCAAGTACATCAAAATGACCGCCAGCTCCAACTTCGGTAACGTGTTCTCGGTACTGGTGGCCAGCGCGTTCATCCCGTTCCTGCCAATGTTGCCCATGCATCTGCTGGTGCAAAACCTGCTGTACGACATTTCGCAGATTGCCATCCCCTTCGATAACGTCGATGAGGAAATGCTCAAACAACCGCAGCGTTGGCAGCCAGGGGATGTCGGGCGCTTTATGCTGTTCTTCGGACCGATCAGCTCGATTTTCGACATCACCACCTTTGCCTTGATGTGGTACGTGTTCGACGCCAATACCCCAGACCATCAAACCCTGTTCCAGTCGGGCTGGTTTGTCGTCGGGCTGCTGACCCAGACCTTGATCGTGCACATGATCCGCACGCCGAAGATCCCGTTCCTGCAAAGCCGCGCGGCCATGCCGCTGATGGTCATGACCTTCGTCATCATGGCCGTGGGGATCTTCCTGCCGATGGGGCCGCTGGCGCACTACTTCAAACTGCAAGCGTTGCCGTCGCTGTACTTCGCCTTCCTGCCGGTGATTCTGCTGGCGTACATGGGCCTGACCCAGGCGGTGAAAGGCTTCTACATCCGACGCTTCGGCTGGCAGTGACAGGCCTGGCTGAATAGTCTTCGCTCTTCTGTAGGAGCAGACTTGTCTGCGAAAGCCGCAACGCGGTGTGCCTGACAGACCTCGTTGAATGGTCTTCGCTGACAAGTCAGCTCCTACGGAAATGCTGTAACTAATTGAATGATAATGGTTTTATTTGATGGGATTTCCGATCGAACGCTGCCCGCTCGGTTTCTGCGCGACAGCGCGCTACACAGGGTCCGTTTTCTTTTTGACGAAGTGCCCGTGCATTTCCACGGTCAGGGTCTCGACGCGTTCGGTCAGGGCTTTGGTCATTTCGGTCAGGCGGGTGTTCTGCTCGAGCAGTTGAAGCATTTGCGCAGCGTTCTGTGCGGCCATTGCCATGCGCTGCTCGTTGGCCAAGGCCAGTGCTTCACGGTGCTGTGCATCGGCATCGGCGTGGGCTTTGTCCCGTGCGGCCTGACGGGTCTGGGCGAGCAGGATCAAGGGCGCGGCGTAGGCCGCCTGCAGGCTGAACGCCAGGTTGAGCAGGATGAACGGATAGACGTCGAATTGGGTGAAGCCACTCAGGTTGACCCCGATCCATAGCACGACGATCAACGTTTGCCCGCCAAGAAACATTGGCGTGCCGAAGAAGCGTGCGAATGCTTCAGCCTTGAGAGCAAAGCTGTCGTTGCCAAACGTGGGCGACAGATGCGCATGCTGCTTGTGGAAGCGCAAGTGGTCGACATGCGCCGTCTTCGGAGCAGTCGGTGCGGCGGGATCGGAAGCGGGGGAGTCGGGCGCGGCGGCAGTCATGAAAAATTCCTGATGCTCAAGTAAACGGACGGGCACTAACGCCCTTGCCGCCACTATAGCCGCACTCCAGCCGCCTCGATATGTTCGGCAAGCCGATACCGCCGGTTGCTCTTAATCAGGGTGCAAGGGCTTGGACACCTGCATGATGTGCGCATAGTCGTAGACGTATTGCCGACCCGCATGGCTGGTCAGCCGCAGCTCCTCGATCAGTAGGCGCTCTTTCTTGCTCAGATATAACAACCCAGGATGGTCATCGGACTTGAGGCGATCACGTTCATGGGCGTCAGGGAAAGTGATGACGTTCGTCATGAAAAATCTCCTTGCGTATTGAGTCCTTGTTCCCGGATGTCTGTCCAGGCCACTGGTGATGTAGCGACAGTGCACCTTACCCAGAAAAAGTTGGGGGGATCAACCCTGCAAACGGATAGGTTTCACATCACGTGAGTGACTTCGAACGATTGGCGCGCGCCATTGATGGTGATTTCTACAGCGTCCCCTTCCGCCTTGCCGAGCAGGTTTTGCCCCAGCGGCGCGCGGGCCGTGATGACCGTGATCAATACGTCGCCCTGGTAGATCTTCAAGCCTGCGGCATCGGGCCCGAGGAATAACTGCTGCTGGCTGCCGTTGCCGGCCTCCAGGCTGAGCAGGTCGCCGATTTGAATCCCGCGTTGCTCGTCGAAAGGTCGTAGGCTCAGGTTCTGGTACAGCACCAGCGACTGGCGGATTTCTTCGACGCGCCGTGCTTGACCCGCTGCCAGGTACGACGCTTCGAGGCCCAAGGTGTCGTACTTGTTTTCGGCGATATTTTCTTCGTGGGTCGCGGTTTCGTAGGCGGTCTGGGCCGCACGTTGGGCAACGTCCAGATCAATGACGAGTCTGGCGATGATCAGTTCGAGTACAGACTGCTTATCCAGGGTTGATTGCATCAGGCCTAACCACAAAACTGACTGACATTGGCCCGGGTTTTTTCACTGGGCGCGGTTTGATCCTGCTGTAACCAGAATTGGCATTTCGGTGCGCTGAGGCGTTTTTCCTGAGCCGCCTGATTCTGTTCCTGGGCTTGCTGGGCCTGGCTGTCCTGCAGGTTCTGTTTGTACTTGTCGAACATCGGGTTTTCCGACGCCGGTTGCGCCGGAGGACGAGAACCGAGGGTGGAGGCCTTGAACTGGCTGACAACGCTGTTCAATGTGCTGACCCGGCTGGCGAGCGTCGTGGTGTAAGCCAGTCCCACCGTCAGCGCGATAGCGATGAAGCCGAGCCAGACACCCAAGGCAATGCAAATAATCAATTTCAGGGGTTGAGAGAGCATTGCAAATTCCTGGCGTGATCAGCGGATGCCGACGATTGTCGCACGACGGATGGCCAAAGCTGGAGCTTGCAGGTCGTTATGACAGACAATCAGCAGCTTTAGCGTGTCTTCTTTAGGGAACCAGGCATGAAAGTCTCCTGGGATATTTTTTGCAACGTTGTCGATAACTACGGCGATATCGGTGTTACGTGGCGTCTGGCCCGGCAATTGGCGGCGGAGTACCCCTTCGCGGTACGTTTGTGGGTGGATGATTTACAGCCCTTCGTGCGGCTGTGTCCGGGAGCCCAAGTGGACGCCGCGCAGCAGTGGCAGGAGGGGGTCAGCGTCTGCCATTGGGCTAAAGACTGGCAGCCTGTGGAGGCTGCCGACGTCGTTATCGAGGCCTTTGCTTGCCGCTTGCCGCCCGCTTATATCGAGGCTATGACTCAGCGTTCACGTCCGCCGTTATGGCTGAACCTGGACTACCTGAGCGCCGAAGAATGGGTCACCGGTTGCCATGGTTTGCCGTCGTTGCAGTCCAATCGCTTGCAAAAGTTTTTCTTCTTTCCGGGCTTTCGCTCGACGACGGGCGGTTTATTGCGCGAAGCTGGCTTGCTCGATCAGCGCCACGCTTTTCAGCAGGACAAAGCCGCGCAATACGCTTTCTTGCAGGGCCTGGGCGTGGTGCCTGCAGAGGGCGCCCGCCTGATTTCGCTGTTTGCCTATGAAAACGCCGGGCTGGCCAGTTGGCTGGAGGCATTGGCCGCCGATAGCCGACCGACTCACTTGTTGGTGCCGGAAGGGCGGGTTCTGGGCGACCTGCAGCATTGGCTGGGGGTCGACGGTTTGCACGCCGGGGCGGTGGCGACGCGTGGAGCCCTGACCGTTCAGGTGCTGCCATTCGTCCGACAGGAGGACTATGACCGCCTGTTGTGGAGCTGTGATTTCAACGCTGTACGGGGGGAAGACTCGTTCGTCCGTGCGCAATGGGCCGGGCGCCCGATGCTCTGGCACATCTACGAGCAGGATGACGATGCCCATTGGGCCAAGCTGGATGCTTTTCTCGAACTCTATGTCAAAGGCCTCTCGCCCGCGGCTGGCGAGGCATTGAGCAACGTCTGGCGGGCCTGGAATGCCGGGAAGGACATGGGGCAATGCTGGCCGGCGCTGCTGCAACACTGGTCCGAAGTCACCGAACACGCCGAACAATGGTGCCAGGAACAAGCCTCGCAGGCAGATCTTGCTGCGGCTCTAGTACAGTTTTATGTAAATTGGCTATGATATGCGGCCTAGATATTTGTAAATCTCAATCCAAATTCGGATATTCGCAATGAAAACTGGTAAAGAGCTGAAACCCGGTACCGTGATCAAGATCGACAACGATCCTTGGTTGGTTCAGAAAGCTGAATTCACCAAGTCCGGTCGTAACAGCGCAATCATGAAGACCAAGCTGAAAAACCTGCTGACTGGTTACAAGACTGAAACCGTTTACAGCGCTGACGACAAACTGGAAGACGTGATTCTTGATCGCAAAGAAGCCACCCTTTCGTTCATCAGCGGTGACACCTACACGTTCATGGACACCAGCGACTACACCATGTACGAGTTGAACGCTGAAGACATCGAAGCCGTTCTGCCATTCGTCGAAGAAGGCATGACTGACGTTTGCGAAGCGATCTTCTTCGAAGACCGTCTGGTTTCCGTTGAGCTGCCGACTACCATCGTTCGTGAAGTTGACTACACCGAAGGCTCCGCACGTGGCGACACGTCGGGCAAAGTGATGAAGCCAGCCAAACTGAAAAACGGTACCGAGCTGAGCGTTGCTGACTTCGTCAACATCGGCGACATGATCGAGATCGACACACGTGATGGCGGTTCTTACAAAGGCCGCGCTAAATAAGCGTTGTCTTGTTCCGCAACACCCGAAAGCCCGACCCTCGAGTCGGGCTTTTTTGTATGTGTTGATTGGTGAAGTCCGGTCTTCGCAGACAAGTCAGTTCCTACAGATCTATCAAAGACTGTCGTGCAACTTCCCGCGCAGGGCGAGCAGTTCGCTTTGCAGATTTTTCAGCGTGTCCACCGTCGTGCCTGTGGCGGCGAAGATGCAGGAGGGCACGCTTTTGGCTTTTTCGCGTAACGCACGGCCTTGCTCGGTGAGGTACAGCCGCACAACACGCTCGTCTTCCTTGCTCCGGGTGCGGCTCAGCAGGCCTTCGCCTTCAAGACGTTTGAGCAAGGGGGTCAGAGAGCCTGGGTCGGTCAGCAGGCGCGTGCTGACTTCACCCACCGTCATGCCGTCGTGTTCCCAGAGCACCATCATCGCCAGGTACTGTGGATAAGTCAGGCCCAAGGCTTGCAGCAAAGGCTTGTAGACCTTGGTCATCATCAACGATGTCGAGTACAGGGCGAAGCACAGCTGACTGTCGAGCAGCAAATGGTTGCCATTGTCTGCGTTGCGGGTGGAGCTGTCGTCAGCGCTCATGTGAGAGTCCTGTGTGCGGTAATGCGCTCTAATTTAGTGCCGCGATCTTTAATGCACCAGATAAATTCTACGGCTCAGCGTCAGTCGCCGTCGCATTCATGAAAGGTGAAGCCTCTGTGCATGGAATGTGAAGGCGTTGAGCCTGCCTATGCGTTTCCCTGCGTCATCGGACTGCGTAGCATGCGCCCATGGATTGACTGGGGACGCGGTGTGATTGAAATCGGGATGTATGTTTTATTGGGCACCGTCATGGGGACGTTGGGTGGGTTGTTTGGTATCGGCGGCGGACTGGTCGCGATTCCTGCGCTGGGGGTGTTGTTTGGTCTGAACCAGCAAATGGCACAAGGCACGGCGTTGCTCATGGTCTTGCCTAACGTGTTATTGGCATTGTTGCGTTATCACCAGCGCAACCGGATCTCCCTGCGCAATGCCCTGATGCTGATCATTCCCGGTTTTTGCTTCGCCTGGCTGACGTCGTTGTGGGCGGTGCGCCTGGATGCGCACAGCATGCGTCTGGGCTTCGTCGCGTTCTTGATTGTGCTGACGCTGTTCAACCTGATTCAGATGTATTGGCACAAGGGCCAGGCCAGCAGCGAATTGCGGCATGTGAAATGGCTTTGGCTGCTGGGTGTCGGCTCGGGGATGACGGGCGGCCTGTTCGGTGTCGGTGGCGGGGTGGTGGCGACCCCGATTCTGACCGGCGTGTTCGGCGCGACACAGGTGGCGGCTCAAGGGTTGGCGCTGGCGTTGGCAGCGCCCAGTACCGCCATCACGTTGGTTACTTACGCGGTGCATGACCACGTCAACTGGCAGATGGGCATTCCCTTGGCGGTGGGCGGCCTGCTGAGCATCAGTTGGGGCGTGAGGTTGGCGCATTCACTGCCCGAAAGACTCCTGCGTTCGCTGTTCTGCGGCTTTCTGGTGATTTGCGCCGTGGTGCTCGCGTTTAAAGTTTGAAGCCGTCAGCGATGTGTTCGGCCAGGCATTCGGTGACTGGCGAGGTATTTTTCGGATTGCGCAGCAGCACAATGCTGGCGGACGGCAATTGCGGCATTCCTTCGGCCTCGCCGATGATGCGCAGGTCCGGGGTGAGCAAGCTCTCGAGTTGCGCAGTCACCGCCAGGCCTGCGGTGACCACGGCACTGATCGCCGACAGGCTGGCGCTGGTGTAAGCGATACGGTACTCGCGCTGCATCGCGTCCAGCGCATTGCAGGCCCATATCCGGCAAAAACAGTCGGTGTTGAACATCGCCAGCGGCAGCGGCGTTTGTTCGTGAGGGCAAAAACCTCGCGCCTCCATCCAGACGAAGCGCTCCTGACGCAAAATCTGGCCGATTTCGGTGCCCGGTTCTCGGGTGACGATGCTCAAGTCCAGGTCCTGGCGCTGTAGCAGTTGCTTGGAGGGTTCGCAGTGAACTTCCACCTGCACCAGTGGATAAGCCTGAGCGAAGCGCGACAGAATCCCCGGCAGAAACCGCATCACGTAGTCGTCCGGCGAGCCGATTTTCACCACGCCAACCATGTGCGGCTCACGCAAGGTGTTGAACACTTCGCTGTGCAGTTTGAGGATGCGTCGGGCATAACCGAGCAGCACCTGGCCCTCGACTGTGAGGCTGACGGTGCGACCGTCCTTTTGAAAGAGCGAGCGCTGGAGAATGTCTTCTTCCAGGCGTTTCATCTGCATGCTGACCGCCGATTGCGTGCGGTTGACGACTTCTCCGGCACGGGTGAACCCGCCCTCGTCGGCAATCGCGACAAAGGTGCGCAACAGCTCGCTGTCGATGCTCGGGTAGGTGGCCATTCATCAATCTCCCAGATGCAGCGCATAAGAAACATTCGTTGGATTGATCTTAGCGCTGGCGCGAGACTTTAGTCATCCCCACTTGGAGGGCAAGATGATGAAAGGTCAAAAAGGTTATGTGCTGGTGCAGGGCAGGGTGAATCGCAGTTCATTGGGTACACGCCTGATCAGCATGATCACGCGCCAGTTGCTGCGCTGGTATGAACTGCATCGTCAGCGCCAACAACTGGCGAGCCTGAGTGATGACGCTCTGAAGGACATCGGCCTGAGTCGTGCCGATACCCAGCAAGAAGTCGAGCGGCCGTTCTGGAATGATCCAATGAAACGCTGACAGCACGGCGGTCGATCAGGTAGCGTTGTGGGCTGATCAGGAGGTTCTGAATGTCCGCAGATCTATCGCTCAAACAGGCACGGCGCATGGCGCTGGCCGCCCAGGGATTCAACGGGCGCCAGCCGCCAGCGTCGATCAAGGTCGCGCACATCACCCAGATGATCGAGCGCTTGGGCGTTCTGCAGATCGATTCGGTCAATGCCTTGGTGCGTTCGCACTACCTGCCGCTGTATTCCCGTCTGGGTAACTATCCCCAACCGTTGCTGGATCAAGTGGCCTGGAGCCAGGGCCGACAGCGCAAGTTGTTTGAGTATTGGGGGCATGAAGCTTCGTTATTGCCGCTCAGTCTTTATCCCTTGCTGCGCTGGCGGATGCGTCAGGCGTCCCAAGGCGTGGGGATCTATCAGGAGATGGCTAAATTCGGACGCGAACAGCAAGCGACCATTGCCCGTGTCTTACAGGTTGTTCGCGAGCGAGGTGCGCTCGGCGCCGGGAGCCTGAGCAGTCGCCAGGAGCGTGCGGGCCCTTGGTGGGACTGGAGCGCGGAGAAACATGCCCTGGAGTGGTTGTTTGCCGCCGGTGAAGTGACGGTGGCCGGTCGACGCGGTTTTGAGCGCTTGTATGACCTGCCTGAGCGGGTATTGCCCGTCGCGATTCTCGATCACCCGGAACTGAGTGACGCCGAGGCCCAGCGCGGTTTGTTGTTGCACGCCGCGACGGCGCTGGGGGTGGGGACTGACAAAGACCTGCGCGATTACTTCCGCCTGAGTCCGGCGCAAAGTCGTGCGGGTCTGGCCGAGTTGGTAGAGGCGGGCGCGTTGCAGGTGGTGCAGGTCGACAGTTGGCGCCAGCCCGCGTATTGCCTGCCGGAGATCAAACTGCCGCGCAAAGTATCGGCGAGTGCCTTGCTGTCGCCTTTCGATTCGCTGATCTGGGAACGCAGTCGCACCGAGCGGTTGTTCGACTTTCGCTATCGCCTGGAGATCTACACCCCGCAGCACAAACGGGTGTACGGCTACTACGTGTTGCCGTTTTTGCACAACGAACGGATCGCCGCGCGAGTCGACTTGCGGGCTGAGCGAGGGTTGGGACGGTTGGCGGTACACGCGGTGCATGAGGAAGAAAGCGGGCTGGACGAGGAGGGCATGCAGGCGCTGGCGCGAAATCTGCGGCAACTGGCCGATTGGCTGGGATTGCCGGAGATTCAACTCAACTGCCAACGCGCCAGTGCGGCGCGGTTGCGGGTGGCATTAGGCCCGTTGTAGGAGCTGCCGAAGGCTGCGATAAGGCCGGAGTTGATCGCAGCCTTCGGCAGCTCCTACATTGTGGGCGGATAAATCAGTGCCGAACCTGTTTCAACGTCTCGGCAATCAAAAACGCCAATTCCAGCGACTGGTCGGCGTTCATCCGTGGGTCGCAGTGGGTGTGGTAGCGATCCGACAGGCCGTCTTCGGTGATCGGGCGTGCGCCGCCGATGCATTCGGTGACGTTCTGACCTGTCATCTCGATATGGATCCCCCCAGCGTAAGTGCCTTCAGCCTGATGCACCTGGAAGAACTGTTTGACCTCGTTGAGAATCTGCGCGAAGTCACGGGTCTTGTAGCCGCTGCTGGCCTTGATTGTGTTGCCGTGCATCGGGTCAGAGCTCCACAGCACCTTGCGACCTTCGCGCTCGACCGCCCGAATCAGTTGCGGCAGGTGATCGCCCACCTTGTTCGCACCCATGCGGGCGATCAGGTTCAGGCGGCCTGGATCGTTGTCCGGGTTGAGCGTGTCGATCAGGCGGATCAGGTCCTCGGGGTCCATGCTCGGGCCGACTTTGACCCCGATAGGGTTCTTGACCCCACGCAGGAACTCGACATGGGCACCGTCCAGCTGTCGCGTGCGGTCGCCGATCCACAGCATGTGCGCCGAGCAATCGTAGTAATCGTTGGTCAGGCTGTCGCGGCGCACGAACGCTTCTTCGTAATTCAGCAGCAAGGCTTCGTGGGCGGTGAAAAAGCTGGTTTCACGCAATTGCGGCGAGGTGTCCATGCCGCAAGCGCGCATGAAGGCCAGGGTTTCGTCGATGCGGCCGGCCAGTTGGCTGTACTTTTCGGCCAGCGCTGAATTGGCGATGAAGTCGAGGTTCCACTGGTGCACCTGATGCAGGTCGGCAAAACCGCCCTGGGCGAATGCGCGCAGGAGGTTCAAGGTGGCAGTGGACTGGTGATACGCCTGCAAAAGACGGTCTGGATCGGGCACGCGGCTTTTTTCATCGAAGCCGATGCCGTTGACGATATCGCCCCGGTAGGCCGGGAGCGTCACGCCGCCAATGGTTTCGTCGTTGGAGGAGCGAGGCTTGGCGAACTGACCGGCCATGCGTCCGACTTTGACCACCGGGCAGCCGGCGGCAAACGTCATGACGATGGCCATTTGCAGCAACACTTTGAAGGTGTCGCGAATCTTCGCTGCAGAGAACTCGACAAAGCTTTCTGCGCAGTCGCCACCTTGCAGCAGGAACGCGCGACCCTGGGTCACCTCGGAAAACTGACGCCGCAACTCTCGGGCCTCCCCGGCGAACACCAGCGGCGGATAACCGGCCAGGCTCTGCTCGACACGCAACAAGTGCGCGGCGTCGGGGTATTGAGGTTGCTGCTGAATAGGCATTGCCCGCCAGCTGTCGGGGCTCCAGGGTTGGCTCATGGTGAACTCTAAGTCAGTGCGGTCGGACGGCCATGTTAGCAGTTCAGTGCCTGGGTGCCAGCGGATGGGGCTGTAGGCTCAATCAATAATTAACGTGACCTCTCGGGCCTTGTTCGCGGACAATCCGCGCGTTCGTACAGCAAGCTCGGTCTCGATTCTGCCCGGAGGGCGGAGCGACCGGGGCGCGCTAGGACGGTGTGGCAATGCTTTTGATGTGCATGTAGGAGCTGACTTGTCTGCGAATAAGCCCGGCACGGGCTTCCGGCGGGGCTGGGTTTGACTCAGAACGTGCGCTTGCGCGGTGAGGGTCAAGACGGGATCTGCAGGATCAGCGTTTGTCTGAAGATTTTATTTATTTTTCAATTAGTTACTGGTTTTTTGATAGGGGCGGCAATGACTGAGGAGAGGGTGGAGCGTGTACTGGCTGAGGTGCACGATGATTTCGGCATGATTCGCGTGCTGGAAGTGGACGAGTATCGCTTCCTCGAATTCGGCGACGCCATCGAGCAAAGCTGCACGTTCACCGCTGACCCTAGCTGGCTGGAGTACGACTACACCCGCGCCATGCTGATTGGCGCGTTGTGCCATGAAGCGCCGGAAACCGCGCTGTTTCTGGGCCTTGGCGCGGGGACATTGACCCAGGCTTGCCTCAAGTTTTTGCCGCTCGAAGACGTCGAAGCCATCGAGTTGCGCCCTGACGTACCGCGGCTGGCCATCGAGTTTCTCGGTCTGGATGACGACCCGCGCCTTTACATACGCATTGGCGATGCCCTTGAATTGCTCGGCACTGCCGAAACCGCCGACCTGATCTTCGTTGATCTGTACACCGATCTGGGCCCGGGTGTCGGCCATCTGGCCTGGCAATTTCTGGAAAACTGTCAGAAGCACCTCAATCCGGGTGGCTGGCTGGTGATCAATCAATGGGCGACCGATGACGGAAAACCCTTGGGCGCTGCACTGTTGCGCGGTCTTTATCACCGCCACTATTGGGAACTGCCGGTGAAGGAGGGCAACGTGATTCTGATGGTGCCGGCGAACCTGGAGCAGACGCTGGACCTGCAACAACTGACCGAGCGCGCCGAAACTCTCGCGCCGCGCCTCGGTTATTCGCTGCTGCCGTTGATCAAGGCCATCCGCCCGGCGACGTGATTGTCCGGGGTCGCTAGTTGCCTTTGAAGTCGCCAGGCCTGCGTTCCAGCATCGCCCGTACGCCTTCTTTGGCGTCTTCGCTGTCCATGACGCTGCGAATGAGCTCTGGCAAGCTTTTCGCCGCTGCGGTCTCCCCCTCCAGCAATGCCTGACGGGCTGAAGCCAGGGTGATCCTGACCCCTAGCGGTGCTTGCTCGGCGATGCGCCCGGCCAGTTTGATCGCGCGGGGCAGCAAATCCTCGCTGGCCATGACTTCCTGAACCAGGCCCATTCTATAAGCCTCATGCGCGTCGAACTCGTCGCCAGTCAGCAACCAACGCATGGCATTGCCCCAGCCCGCGCGCTGATGCAGGCGCAAGGTGGCGCCGCCAAACGCAAAGATCCCGCGCTGCACTTCCATTTGCGCAAAGCGGGTGTTGCTGGCGCACAGGTTGATGTCCGAGGCGAGCATCAGCTCAATGCCGATGGTCAGGCAGTAACCCTGCGCGGCGACGATCACCGGCTTGCTGACCCTGGGACCGGCGAACACGCCCCAGGGATCACACCCGCCTTCGGGCACTTCCCAGCCGCTGGCCAGGGTCGGTCCGGCCGCAGCCAGATCAAGGCCGGCCGTGAAATGCTCGCCGTGGGCGAACACCACGGCCACTCGCGCCGTATCGTTGCGTTCGAACTCCCCGTAGGCGAGGCTCAGGTCATTGAGCAGGTCAAGATCAAAGGCGTTGCGTTTGGCGACGCGATCCAGGCCTATCAGCATGATATGACCCCGCTGTTCGCGACTGACTCGGCCGATCGAGGGGGAGGGCATAGGCATAATCCTTGTGCGCTGAGTGGCGTTGGGCATGCGGTGAACACGTGGATCAGTGAACCGTTTAAGCAGCGTGACCTCGCGATACCGGGCCTTTGCAAAATAGACACTGCAACAAATTTACGCAAAGCCTGCGACGGACGGACGCGCAGCCATTATTTTGTTAAAAAACCCTCACTTTTGTGCGTAATTCCGGTATAGTGCGCGCCGGCCTTTAACAGGGCCCTCGTACAGGTATTGCAATTCCCCGAAGCCAGCTTCGGCTGCTTGTTCGCTCTGCGGACTATCCTTTACGATCCATTCATTCAAACGTTTTCGCAAATCCCCGCCGACAAAGCAGCCAGGGCGACTCTAGGGTCTTACACGGCACGCGCAGCTTTGGAACATGGGTCTTTGCGGATGCACTAGAGGCAGACCCATGACCCAGGAAATCGGCGGCTTCGCCGCTTTTGAACTACACCCTAATATTCTTGCAGCCGTTATCGCGACTGGCTACGAAGAGCCTTCGGCTATTCAGCAGCAATCTATCCCGATCATCATGGCCGGTCACGACATGATTGGTCAGGCGCAAACCGGTACGGGTAAAACCGCTGCGTTCGCCCTGCCGATCCTGCATCGCATCGACCCGGCCAAACGCGAACCACAAGCGCTGATTCTTGCGCCAACTCGCGAACTGGCCCTGCAAGTAGCTACCGCTTTCGAAACCTACGCCAAGCAAATGCCGGGCGTAACGGTTGTGGCTGTCTACGGCGGTGCGCCGATGGGCCCGCAATTGAAAGCTATCCGTAATGGCGCACAGATCGTTGTCGCCACGCCGGGTCGTCTGTGCGATCACCTTCGCCGTGACGAAAAAGTCCTCGCTACCGTGAACCACCTGGTTCTCGACGAAGCGGACGAAATGTTGAAGCTGGGTTTCATGGACGACCTCGAAGTTATCTTCAAGGCCCTGCCAGCAACCCGCCAGACCGTTCTGTTCTCGGCTACCTTGCCTCAATCGATCCGTGCCATCGCTGAGCGCCACCTGCGCGATCCGAAGCACGTCAAGATTCAGACCAAGACCCAGACCGTTACCGCGATCGAACAGGCTCACCTGTTGGTTCACGCTGACCAGAAGACCTCTGCTGTTCTGAGCCTCCTGGAAGTGGAAGACTTCGACGCACTGATCATGTTCGTGCGGACCAAGCAAGCGACTCTGGATCTGGCCAGCGCCCTGGAAGCCAAAGGCTACAAAGCTGCTGCGCTGAACGGTGACATTGCTCAGAACCAACGTGAACGCGTCATCGAATCGCTCAAGGATGGCCGTCTGGACATCGTGGTTGCGACCGACGTTGCTGCCCGTGGTCTTGACGTTCCGCGTATCACCCACGTATTCAACGTGGACATGCCTTACGATCCAGAGTCCTACGTTCACCGTATCGGCCGTACTGGCCGTGCCGGTCGCGAAGGTCGTGCATTGCTGCTGGTGACTCCACGTGAGCGCCGCATGCTGCAAGTGATCGAGCGTGTTACAGGTCAGAAAGTTGCTGAAGTCCGCCTGCCGGATGCTCAAGCAGTTCTCGATGCCCGCATCAAGAAATTGACTAACAGCCTGGCTCCACTGGTTGCTGACGCTGAATCGACCCACGGTGATCTGCTTGATCGCCTGACCGCCGATATCGGTTGCAGCCCACGTGCCTTGGCCGCCGCTCTGTTGCGCAAAGCTACCAACGGTCAAGCATTGACCCTGGCAGCCATCGAACGTGATCGCCCACTGGTTCCGACCAGCGCGCCACGTGAGCGTAGCGATCGTTCATCTTCGGGTGATCGTCCTGAGCGCAGCGGTGCTGATCGTGAGCGTCGTGCTCCGGTTCCATTGGCTGAAGGCCGTGCTCGTTGCCGTACCGCGCTGGGTGCGCGTGATGGTATCGCTGCTAAAAACCTGTTGGGTGCAATCCTCAACGAAGGCGGCCTGGCCCGCGAAGCAATCGGCCGCATCCAGGTGCGTGATAGCTTCAGCCTGGTAGAGCTGCCGGAAGATGGCCTTGAGCGTCTGCTGACCAAGTTGAAAGACACTCGCGTTGCTGGCAAGCAGTTGAAGCTGCGTCGCTATCGCGAAGACTGATCTGCTCTTGAGCTGATCGTCTGAACAAAAAATCCCCGACTGGTTCGGGGATTTTTTTGTCTGTCAGTTGACGCAAACCCTGTAGGCGCACGCTCGCAACTACGCGTCCCGCCGTGATTCGCTTGACGCGGTATACCGGTTTTCACCCAAACCGATAGATGTCCATTCCCAGCGCGCCCATGGTGAAGCCTTGGTGCGCAATGCTGAATTCGCCGCCAGCGCCGCGAGCGAAGAATAGCGGCAGCAGGTGTTCATCGCTGGGATGGCTACGAACGGCGTGGGGCGCCAGGCGGCGATAGTCGTGCAGGGCGGTTTCGTCGTTGTTCTTCAGCTTATCGATGATCCAGTCGCGAAACTCTTTGGCCCAGGGCTCGACGCTTTCCGGTCCGGCGTGCCAGTCCAGTTCGCGCAGGTTATGGGTGATGCTGCCAGAGCCGATCACCAGCACACCTAGCTCACGCAGGCTGGCGAGTGCGCGACCGACCTGGGTTTGCAGGGCAGGCCCCTGGCGGGTGGGCAGCGAAACCTGCACGACAGGAATATCCGCCTGTGGGTACATCAGCGACAATGGCACCCAGACGCCATGATCAAGCGGTCGCTGGCTGTCGATTTTTGCCGTCAGGCCGCTTGCGGTCAGGAGTTCGACTACTTGTGCTGACAGTTCGGGTAAGCCGGGTGCCGGGTACTGCACGGCAAACAAGGCAGGCGGGAAGCCTCCAAAGTCATGCCAGGTTTCCGGATGAGGGTTGGCGTTGACCAGCAGTTCCTGGCTTTCCCAGTGGGCTGATACGATCACAATGGCTCGCGGCCTAGGCAGTTCGGCGGCCAGGCGAGCGAGTGCGGGGCCGCTTTCGCCAGGTTCGAGTGCAAGCATCGGCGAGCCGTGAGAGATAAATAAGCTGGGAAACATAGTGAGCGTCCTGAGCGTTAAGATGGGGCTATCTTCAGGTAGAACATTGATCTAAATCTAATATAAGTTTTCGCGTATTTTTATCGAATTATCAGGAGTATTTATGCAGCCGGACTTTTGGCACAAGCGCTGGGCGCTTGATCAGATTGGCTTTCACCTGGGCGAGGTCAATCCTTATCTGCAACGTTTCTGGCCTGATCTTGAGCTAAAAGAGCACGCTCGGGTGTTGGTGCCGCTGTGCGGTAAAAGTCTTGATCTGGCCTGGTTGGCTGGCCAAGGGTTTCACGTACTGGGTGTCGAGCTGTCGGAAAAGGCCGTGGAGGACTTCTTCAGCGAACAGCAACTGGATGCGCAGATCAGCCAGCGCGGGCCGTTCAAGGTCTACAGTGTTGAGTCGATTGAGTTGTGGTGTGGCGATTTTTTCGCGCTCACGGCGGAAGACGTCAGTGAGTGTGTCGGGCTTTATGATCGTGCGGCCTTGATCGCGCTGCCACCTGAGATGCGCCAACGCTATACGCGACACCTCACGCAGATTTTGCCTCGCGGGTGCCAAGGGTTATTGATCACCCTGGATTACGATCAGACTCAAATCGACGGACCACCGTTTTCAGTGCCTGATGCTGAGGTGCAGCAGTTGCTGGCAGCGGACTGGCAGCTGGATACCCTTGATGAGTGCGATGTGCTGGGCAAGAGCTGGAGATTTTTGCAGGGTGGCGTTACGCGGCTTGAGGAGCGGGCCTACCGCCTACTGCGTCGCACTGCCCTGTAGGTGGCGAACAAACGCATTGGAATCGTCGATTGAGCGCTGCATGTCTTTGAGCAGTTGGTCGACATTGCCTTGCAGGTTGCTGTTTTCACCCTTGAGCGCGCCAATCGCCTGGGCGTTGAGGTTGTGCTTGAGGAACAGCACGTGATCGCGTAATACGCTCAGTACCGGCTCGATGCGGCTTTCAGCGGTTTTCATTTTCTGTAGCAGCTCGCGGTATTCGGTCTGGGTGCGAGCCAGCTCCTTGGCGCTGGCGGCGCGCAGGTCTTTGTTGCTGTATTGATCGAGTTCGTCATTCCATTCGTCGAACAACGCATCGGCCACGTTTTCGATGGCGCCGATGCGGTGGTGTACGGCGGCGGCGCTTTTTTCGCTGGCTTGGTAATCATCATTCAGCGCGTTGTAGCGTTTTTCCAGGTCGCCACCATTAAGTTGCACCACACTGCGATAGTTCTGCAACGCGCTGCTGAAATGCTGCTTGGCATCTTGTTGTGCGTCGCGTGCGTCATTAACCCGGCTGACCAGCATTTGCCGTTTTGGGATGCCTGCTTTTTCCATGGCGGCGAAGTACGCGCTTTGGCAGCCGCTCAGGGCGAACACGGTGATGCAGGCGAGGGCGAGCGAGCGCATGACGGTTTATTCTCTGATCCGGATAAAACAAAAAGGGCGACTCGCGTCGCCCTCTCGTAACACTGCCTAAAGCTTATCAGCCGCGACGACGGAGCGCCTCAATGCGATCTTCCAGTGCCGGGTGGCTCATGAACAGACCCGCCAGACCGTGCTTGAGAACGCCTCCGTTGATGCCGAATGCAGCCAGGCTGTCCGGCATTTGCACCGGCACGCCTTGTTCCGAGCGCAGGCGCTGCAGGGCGCCGATCATAGCGCTGGTGCCTGCCAGGCGTGCACCGGCTTCGTCCGCCCGGTATTCGCGTTTACGCGAGAACCACATGACAATGGTGCTGGCCAAAAAGCCCAATACCAGCTCGGCGAAGATGGTCGCGATGTAATAGGCCATACCCTGGCCCTCTTCGTTCTTGAAGATCACCTTGTCGACGAAATTGCCGATGATCCGCGCGAAAAACATGACGAAGGTGTTCACCACGCCTTGTACCAGCGCCAGGGTCACCATGTCGCCGTTGGCAACGTGGCCGATTTCGTGCGCCAGGACTGCTTTTACTTCGTCGGGCGAAAAACGCTCCAGCAAGCCTTGGCTGACGGCGACCAGTGCGTCGTTTTTGTTCCAGCCCGTGGCGAAGGCGTTGGCTTCATAGGCCGGGAAGATGCCGACTTCAGGCATCTTGATTCCGGCTTCGCGGGCCAACTGCTCAACCGTTTGCAGCAGCCATTGTTCATGACGAGTGCGTGGCTGGGAAATGATCTGGGTGCTGGTGCTCATCTTCGCCATCCACTTGGAGATGAACAGCGAGAACAGCGAGCCGGCAAAACCGAATACTGCGCAGAAAACCAGCAGCTGAGAGAGGTTCAGATCAACCCCATTGGCCGCCATGAACCCGTTGAAGCCAAAAAGGCTCAGCGTGATGCTGGCAATCAGCACGACCGCCAGGTTAGTGGCCAAGAACAGCAAAATGCGCATCATGGTTGAAACGTTCTCCTCATGAAAGTATGTAACGTGATGCGGGGTATATAAGGGGATGCACGCGGCTATTCAACAGGGGGACTATTTCAAACTGTGTCATCTGTCTGTTTCCCTTGCCTGTACAGCATAGCCCACACCCGTGCTATCCAGAGCCCCGCGAGCGCGGAAAGCCAGGTGGGCTGGCGGCGTGGCCCGTTCAGGCCACGCGAGGCAGAGCGTGAATCGTTAGCTTACTGGCGATAGGTCTTGAGGAAGTTGCCGATGCGGCCAATCGCCTGATCCAGGTCGTCGACGCGCGGCAGGGTCACCACGCGGAAATGGTCCGGCCATGGCCAGTTGAAGGCTGTTCCCTGAACCACCAGGAGCTTTTCCGACAGGAGCAGATCGAGAACGAACTTCTCGTCGTTGTGGATCGGGCAGATTTTTGGGTCGATCCTCGGGAAGGCGTACAGCGCGCCCATCGGTTTGACGCAGCTGACACCGGGAATATCGTTGAGCAGTTCCCAGGTACGGTTACGCTGCTCCAGCAGGCGACCCTGTGGCAGCACCAGGTCGTTGATGCTTTGGTAGCCGCCCAGTGCGGTCTGGATTGCGTGCTGGCTCGGCACGTTGGCACACAGGCGCATATTGGCCAGCATGTCGATGCCTTCGATGTAGCTATGGGCGTTGTGCTTGGGGCCGGAAATGGCAACCCAGCCCGAACGGAAGCCCGCGACGCGGTACGACTTGGACAGGCCGTTGAACGTCAGGCAGAGCAGGTCTGGCGCCAGCGAAGCGGTACAGATGTGTACAGCGTCGTCGTAAAGGATTTTGTCGTAGATCTCGTCGGAGAACACCACCAGATTGTGCTGGCGTGCCAGTTCCAGCATGCCCATCAGCACTTCTTTGGGGTAGACCGCGCCGGTCGGGTTATTCGGGTTGATGATCACCATGGCTTTGGTGTTCGGTGTGATCTTGGCCTTGATAT
Source organism: Pseudomonas sp. UMAB-08 (assembly GCF_900095225.1). GTDB lineage: Bacteria > Pseudomonadota > Gammaproteobacteria > Pseudomonadales > Pseudomonadaceae > Aquipseudomonas. The sequence continues at coordinate 396,820 of NZ_LT607417.1, read as the reverse complement.
CTTGCAGGTCAGGCCACCAATAAGCCTGTTCATCGCACAGGTAATGAACCGGGCTGCCGCCTGCGAGGCACACGGCGGCAGTCCACAGCGGGTAATCGGGTGCCGGGATCAGCACTTCATCGCCATTGTTGAGCAGGGCCTGCAGCGACATCACGATCAGCTCGGAGACGCCATTACCCAAATAGATGTCTTCAATGCCGACACCTTCTACCTGCTTTTGCTGGTAGTACTGCATGACGGCCTTGCGTGCGCTGAACAGGCCTTTGGAGTCGCTGTAGCCCTGTGCGGTCGGCAGATTGCGGATGACGTCCTGGAGGATTTCGTCCGGCGCTTCGAAACCAAATGGCGCGGGATTGCCGATATTCAGCTTGAGGATGCGATGGCCTTCCTCTTCCAGGCGTTTGGCGTGCTTGAGCACTGGGCCGCGAATGTCATAACAGACGTTGGCGAGCTTGTTCGATTTGCTGACCTGCATGGTGATTGATCCCGAAAATGGACGATCCACTGTATTCACATAGCCTGGATTGCCGGGCATAGCGCCATGAAAATGGATTTGTATGCGCGAAACTCGGATGCCAGACTGACGTCTAACGAGGCGCAATGATACGTGCCGCCTGATCAGCGGAAAAGATACAGATCGGGCTTTTTAAGATGTGGAGGTGTACCCGTGGAAAAGTTGGAAAAAACCCGTGAAGAATGGCAAGCGATGCTCGATCCGGAGCAGTACAACGTGTGTCGCCTGAAAGCGACCGAACGGCCCTTTTCCGGGAAGTACAACAGCACCAAGACCCCAGGGGTCTATCACTGCGTGTGCTGCAACGAGGCGTTGTTCGATTCTTCGACCAAGTTCGACTCAGGCTGCGGCTGGCCAAGTTTCTACGCGCCCCTTGAGGGCAGTGCGGTCGTCGAAATTCGCGACATGACCCACGGCATGATCCGCACCGAAGTAGTCTGCGCCAAATGCGATGCCCATTTGGGTCATGTGTTCCCTGATGGCCCGCCGCCGACGGGTCTGCGTTATTGCATCAACTCGGTGTGCCTGGACCTGGTGCCTCGGGAGTAACGCGCCGCCGGGCTATTTGCCTATGCTGTGATATTGATGAGGTGAATTAAATTGCGCGCAATTTAATTGCGCACTATGTTTCCCCCACACTCCAGCCTTTGAGGGCTTTGCCATGAGCGAAAATCTACTGTCCATCCCGTGCACGACCATCAAGGGCGAGCAAAAGACGTTGGCAGATTTTGCTGGCAAGGCCGTATTGGTGGTCAACACCGCGAGCAAATGCGGTTTCACCCCCCAATACAAAGGCCTGGAACAGCTTTGGCAGCGTTACAAGGACCGGGGGCTGGTGGTGCTGGGTTTTCCGTGCAATCAGTTCGGTCATCAGGAGCCAGGGAATGAAGGGGCTATTTCCGAGTTTTGTGAATTGAATTTCGGGGTCAGTTTTCCGTTATTCAAGAAAGTCGACGTCAATGGCAGCGACGCTCACCCATTATTCGTCCAGTTGAAAAAACAGGCGCCGGGCCTGTTGGGTTCGAAACGCATCAAGTGGAATTTCACCAAGTTTCTGATTGGCAAGGACGGCAAGCTGGTCAAGCGCTTTGCACCCCTGACCAAGCCAGAGGACCTCTCCAGCGAAATCGAAGCGTTGCTTTAAGCGCAGGCAAGCTGACACCTACAAAGGGGCTTCGCCAGGCGCAACGGGCAGCCACTTGTCCAGCAGGCTGATGAGCTCTTCGCGGCGGAAGGGCTTGGCCAGGTAGTCGCTCATGCCCGCTGCGCGACAGTGTTCGCGTTCTTCGGGCATGGCGTTGGCCGTCAGGGCAATGATCGGCAGTTGTTGCCAGCGCCCGGACTGGCGAATTTGCCGACTGGCCTCATAGCCATCCATAACAGGCATGTTGCAGTCCATCAGCACCAGATCGAAGGTTTGATGTTCAAGCCGTTCGAGCGCATCGGCGCCGTGCCCGCTGACGACCACGTCGCAGCCAAGTTTGCTGAGGATGCCCTTGGCTACCAGTTGATTGACCGGGTTGTCTTCGACCAGCAGGATTCGCGCTCTGCGCGCTGTTGCCTGGTCCCCGAGCAATAGCTCGCGATGGTCGGGTTCGTCGGTGTGCAGCGCCCGTCGCAAGGTTTGGTACAGCGCATTGCGTGCCAGCGGGCGGGCCTGTTGTTGCAGCGGCTCGAGGGCCATGACCTGGTCGCCGGGCATGAAGTTGCCATACGCCGTGATCAGCAAGATCGGTGCTTTGATCGCGGGACGCAGGCCGAACAGGCATTCCGGACAGTCGGTGATCAGCAGGTCGGGCTCAAGGCCGTAAAGGCTGTCTCCGATACCATAGCGCCGGTACTCGATGCCCCAGCTGGGCAGCAGGCTGCTCAGCAACTCCGCCAGGCCGCTGCTTGCAGGGCTGACGACAATCACTTGCCCTTTGAGCGGTGCGAACACCGGCGCCGGGGCGTAGCTGGGCAGGGGTAGCTCGGCGCAGAACTGGCTGCCGAAGCCGACTTGGGACTCAATACTCAGATAGCCCTGCATGGCACCGCATAGATTGTGGGTCAGCGCCAGCCCAAGACCGGTGCCACCGAACTGCCGGGTGATGCCCGCCGCAGCCTGCATGAACGGCTGAATGATTTTTGCCTGGGCGTCCTGAGCGATACCGATACCGGTGTCCCGGACTTCGATCCGTACGCCGTCAGCGTGGGTGCACAGGCGCACATCGACGCGGCCAAGGCGGGTGAATTTCAATGCGTTGGACAGCAGGTTGCTGACGATTTGTCGAACCCGGGTGGGATCGCCGAGTACCAATGCCGGGAAGTGCGGATCGATCAGGCAGGTCAGCTCGACGCTGGGTGCCGCGTTTTGCGACAGCAGGTTGGCGGTGTCCTCGATTAAAGCGCCCAGATCGAACGGGATATGTTCAAGCTCCAGCTGGCCGGCATCGAACTTCGACAGGTCGAGAATATCGTTGAGCAACTCCACCAGAACCTTGCCCGAGTCATGCGCAATGGACAGCTGTTGGCGCTGTTCGGCGTTGAGGGGGCTGTCCAGAGACAGCGCGAGCATGCCCAGCAGGCCGTTGAGCGGGGTGCGGATTTCGTGGCTCATGTTGGCCAGGAAGGCTGAGCGCGCCTGGGCCATGTCCAAAGCGGTGCTGCGCGCTGTCTGCAGTTCCTCGTTGGATTGGCTGAGCCGGGTATTACTGGCCTTGAGTTCGGTAGTGCGTGCTGAAACGATGTTTTCCAGTTCGCTCATATGCTCGGTGAGGCGGTTTTCTGCCGTCCGGCGTTGGGCGAGTTCGCTGGCGATGGTTTCAAACTGCTCATTGGCGACCTGCACCAGGACACCAATCTCGTCTTGCTCATGACACGGCGGGCACGGCAACCGGGTCTGCTCCGGGCTGTGCGGGTCGCTACGGCTCAGCGCGCGGATCACGCCCACCAGTGGTTTGGTCAGGGTGAAATAAAACATCGCCAGCAAAATTCCGCTCAGCAGCAGGCTGCGGGCAAACCCGTTGATCAGGGTGATTTCGGCGCGTTGCAGGAAGTGGCTGCCAAACGCAAAGGTGTCGACATTCAGGCGCAAGGTGCCGATCGAGTCGTTGGGCATGTGGTTCAAGTGCAGGATATCTTCGAACTGGCGGCTTTCTCCAAAAAGAAAGTCGCTGATCATCCGGTAGCGACTCTCCGCCCGTGGGCGTTCGACGTCGGCCAGCACCACATTATTGTTGTCGCTGAGCTTCGCACCCATGATGGCGGGGGAGCGCAGCAAGCCCATTGCCAGTTCCTGGGCGAGCTCGGCATCAATGTTGTAGGCGATTCGCGAGGCGGGGTTGTGACTGATTTCCAACAGGGAGCGAATTTCGCGATCGATGGAGGCGTCTTCGCTGGCATAATCGAGGGTGATTTGGATCAGGCTAAGCACGGTTCCCAACGCGAAACCGACCAGCACTGTCAGGCGTGCTTGCTTGAACGACAGACGGTTGGTGAACGATATATCCATGGGGGAAAGCTATTCCTCGTGTTTCTTCGCCGGGAAATCATAGCCGATCAGGCCTTGCCTTTATTCAGTTTAATTAAGGAGACACCGTGGACTCTCGGTTAAATGCATTTCTCGAGCGCGCTGATGCGGTACTGGCCCGTTTGGAGCCGCTATTGCCGGCACCTCGTCATCCCGTCGACTGGACGCACTCCTTGGCCGCGCGTTGGGTGCAGGAGGGTCGCAGTGGCTACTTGATGCCACTCCACGTCAGCCTGGACACGCGCTTGTCTGACCTGATCGGTGTCGATAAACAGCGCGATCAACTGGCGCGCAATACCCGGCAGTTCATTGATGGTCTGCCCGCCAACCATGCGTTGCTCTGGGGCTCGCGAGGGACTGGCAAGTCTTCGCTGGTCCGTGCATTGTTGGCTGAAAATCATCAGTGCGGTTTGCGTCTGATCGAGATTGAGCGCGATCACTTGGGCGACCTGCCACGCGTGGTGGAGCAGTTGCAGAAATTGCCCCAGCGCTTCGTGCTGTTTTGCGATGACCTGTCATTCGAGGCGGGCGAGAGCGATTACCGCGTGCTCAAGAGCGTGCTGGACGGTTCGCTCGAACAGGCGCCGGACAACGTGCTGTTGTACGCCACGTCCAACCGTCGCCATCTGGTGCCAGAGAAGGAAAGCGATAACGAAAACTGGCAGCGGGTCGACGGCGAGCTGCACCCCAGTGAGGCGGTGGAAGACAAGATTGCCTTGTCTGACCGTTTTGGCCTGTGGCTATCGTTCTATCCCTTCACTCAGGAACACTTTCTGAGCGTGGTCGAGCACTGGATTGGTCAATTGGCATCAGCGTCGGGCCTTGAGTGGCAGCGCGATGAGGCGCTGGATATTACGGCGGTCCGTTGGGCGACCGGGCGCGGCAATCGCAACGGTCGTTGTGCTTATCAATTTGCGCGTTATTGGGTAGGACTAAAATTGTTGGAGCAACAAGCATGATCGATTTACAAAACACCGGCGCTGGCCTGAATGGCTACGGCTTGCTCGCCGCGCAGTTGGAGTCGCTGCTGGCGGACGAGCGTGACTTCATTGCCAATGCCGCACAGTTTTCAGCCTTTTTGTTCAGTCAGCTCGATGACCTGAACTGGGCTGGCTTCTATTTGGCGCGTAACGAAGAGTTGGTGCTGGGGCCTTTTCAGGGGCAGATCGCCTGCGTGCGAATCCCGTTCGGTCGTGGCGTTTGCGGCGCTGCGGCGGCCACCCGCGAGACTCAGCGGGTCGAAGATGTCCACGCGTTCGCCGGGCATATCGCCTGTGACAGTGCATCGAACAGCGAGCTGGTCGTGCCATTGGTCAAGGACGGGCGATTGATTGGGGTGCTGGATCTGGACAGCCCAAGTGTTGGGCGCTTCTCCGAGCAGGATCAGGCAGGTCTGGAGCAGTTGGTCGCCATCTTCCTCAGGCTGACCACGTGCGATTGATTGTCTGATGGCGTGGCTATTGCAGAATCGATGAGTTTATCGGCAGACAGGCGTTGCGCCTGTCTGCCTTGCAGTCAGAGCCTCAGTCGTAGACGACTTTCTTTTTCCAGTCGCCGTCTGCTTCGACAGTCTTCAATCCGTCGGTCAATTCGTTGACTTCGCCTTCGGCAGGCGCGGTGTTCGTCAATACCATTGAGTTGGCGTGGGCCAGCATGCTCTCCATGTACCGGAGTTGTTCCTGATAAACGACTGGGTCCGGCTGTTTGCGCAGGTACTGCACGCCGCGTTCGAATGCCAGTCGCGCCTGGCCGGGCTGCTCTTGGGAGAACGCCTGTTGTCCGAGGTTATTGAAGAACTCAATGTGCAGCAGTACCAGAATGTGGCGGATTTCCTTGATCCAGTACTTGGCTTCGATGGTTGGCAAGAAGCCGTCGTGTGCGGCGCGGGTCACCTGGCCGTGCAAGGCTTCTAATAGAAAGCGCACGTCCTTGGCCTTGGCTTCGGTCAGGATTGGGCCGGGTGGGTTGTTGATCGGGATTGCATCGCCCTGATTCACCAGTGTCACGAGTTCATCTATACGTGCCTTGAGCGCGCTGTTGCCCTTGTTCAGCGCGAGCAGGCGCTGGATCACGTTGAGTTCCAGGCGCGTCAGTAGCTGCTTGAGAGCAGGCGTCATCAACTGGCCGGGGAACGTTTCGGTGATCTCTCCGCAGCGGCGCAGGCGATCAGTCAGCTCGACCTTAAGGCGAGCCTTTTCCAGCTTGTTGTTTTCGGATACGTGGTTGAGGAAGCCGATGGCAATCAGAATGACGATGCCAGCGACTATCAGCAGGGTGATTGTGAGTGGTGTCACCGTTGAAGCCTCATTCGGGTAGTTTGCGTCGAGTGTAGTGGTTAAGCCTTTTTGCCGATAGGTGTAACAGTCGATCGTCAAACTAACGGCGTGGGAAATCAGGCGCCTATGCGCGCGGGGCCAGCTGTCAAAGCGTAGGGAAGTCGTTGATTTAGATATATTTATAGATGGGGGTTGACGACTTGCCCCGGCATCCATAGAATGCGCGCCACTTACAGCGTAAAGCACACAGCGAAACGCAGATAGGTAGTGAAGTTGTACGTGTGTCCCCTTCGTCTAGTGGCCTAGGACACCGCCCTTTCACGGCGGTAACAGGGGTTCGAGTCCCCTAGGGGACGCCATTTGCGGGAATAGCTCAGTTGGTAGAGCACGACCTTGCCAAGGTCGGGGTCGCGAGTTCGAGTCTCGTTTCCCGCTCCATATACACACAAAAACGCCGCTCATCGAGCGGCGTTTTTGTTTGTGCGTTTTTTGGTGTGGCCCCGGGAGCTGACGTGTAACTACGCGTCAGCTCCTTGTGGGTGGGTGCTCAAAGGTGAAGGCCGATCAATCAGTGCCTGCTGTCTTGTAGCGAGAGCGCCATCAGTTGTTTTTCCTGATTCCAGTCGAACGGTTCTTCATTCTGCTCGGCTTCGTAGCGGCGTTCTTCGAGTGCCTGATACAGGTCGATCTCGTCATCGGGCATGAAGTGCAGGCAGTCGCCAGCGAAGAACCACAACAGGTCGCGCGGGACCAGGTGGGCAATTTGCGGGTAGCGCTGAATGACCTGGCAGAGCATTTCCTGGCCCAGGTATTGGCTTTCGATCGGGTCTTGCGGCAATAGCGCGACCAGTTCGTCGAAGCGCTCCATGAACAGCTCATGGCTTTCTTCAGGAACTTGTTCGGCCTCGCCAAGGGCGACCAGGATGCTGCGCAGGTGCGCAAGCAGGGCAAGTTGGTGGTCGAGCGTGGCGTCGGCCATGATGGAGTCCTCTAAAGCAAAAACGGGCGCACGAGTATAAAGCTCTGTGCGCCCGCTGTCTTACCTCTGGTCAACTAGCGAGTCTTGCCCTCGGCCAGCGTCAGTTCCTCTTTAGCGAAATCGTCGACATCAATCACTGTGCGCCGCGCCGCCTCTGCTACGCGTAGCGTTTGTGCTTCGGCCGGTAGCAACACGCCTGCGTTCAAGGCAGCATCGATAACGTGCTCACCTGCCGCCGGTTTCAGCTGACCGCTTTTCAGCGCGTGGTGCAGTTTTTGTTGCAGTGGTTGGCTGGCTTTCAGCAAATCACTGGCGTGTTGCAAGGCGCCGACCGGGTCATCTGCCGATTGAGGGCGGTAGCAGCCAGCAAGCAGTTCTTCCAGGGTCGGATCACCTTTGGCGCGACCGATCACTTCGGCGACCTCGGCATCCAGTGCATCCGAGGGGCCGGTGTGCCGGCGCCCGAACGGGAACACCACCGCACGCAGCAGGCAACCCATTACCCGACTTGGGAAGTTGCTCAACAGCTCATCCAGTGCGCGCTCGGACTCGCCAAGGCTTTCCTCCATGGCCCAGCGAAACAGGGGCCGCATGTGCTCGGGTGAGTCGAGGTCGTGGTAACGCTTGAGCGCGGCGGAGGCCAGGTACAGATGGCTCAACACATCGCCGAGGCGGGCAGACAGCCGTTCCCGACGTTTTAGCTCGCCGCCCAGGAGCATCATGCTCAAGTCGGCCAGCAGGGCAAAAGCAGCGGCCTGGCGATTCAGTGCGCGGAAGTAGCCCTGGCTCAGGCTGTCTCCCGGTACGGCCTCGAAACGTCCAAGGCCGAGGTTGAGAATCAAGGTGCTGGCCGCGTTGCCGACCGCGAAACCGATGTGCTTGAGCAACAGGCCATCGAATTCCTCCAATGCGCGTTCCTGATCCTCGCGGCCGGCGAGGGCCATTTCCTTGAGCACGAACGGATGGCAGCGAATCGCGCCCTGACCGAAGATCATCAGGTTGCGCGAGAGGATGTTGGCGCCTTCCACGGTGATGAAAATGGGTGCCCCTTGCCAGCTGCGGCCCAGGTAGTTGTTCGGGCCCATGATGATGCCCTTGCCACCGTGCACGTCCATGGCGTGGCTGATGCATTCACGGCCACGTTCGGTGAGGTGATATTTAAGGATCGCCGACAACACCGAGGGCTTTTCCCCCAGGTCCACGGCGTTGGCGGTGAGCATCCGCGCGCTGTCCATCAGCCAGGCGTTGCCGCCGATCCGCGCCAGGGCTTCTTGAATACCTTCGAAAGCCGACAGCGGCACATTGAACTGTTCACGTACCTGCGCATATTGCCCGGTGACCAGGCTGGTGAACTTGGCTGCGCCAGTACCGACCGCCGGCAGGGAGATCGAGCGGCCCACCGACAGGCAGTTCATCAGCATCATCCAGCCTTTGCCGAGCATGTCCTGACCACCGATCAGGAGGTCTAGGGGGATGAATACGTCCTTGCCGCTGTTGGGGCCGTTCATGAACGCGGCGCCCAATGGCAAGTGACGGCGCCCGATTTCCACACCAGGGGTCTCGGTCGGGATCAGCGCCAGGCTGATGCCCAGGTCTTCCTTGTCGCCGAGCAGGTGCTCAGGGTCGAATGCCTTGAACGCCAGGCCCAGCAAGGTGGCGACCGGACCGAGGGTGATGTAGCGCTTCTCCCAGTTCAGGCGCAGGCCGATGACTTCTTCACCCTGCCATTGTCCTTTGCAGATTACCCCGGTGTCCGGCATGGCGCCGGCATCGGAGCCCGCCAAGGGGCCGGTCAGGGCGAAACATGGAATGTCGTCGCCGCGTGCCAGGCGTGGCAAGTAGTGATTGCGTTGTTCGTCTGTGCCGTAATGCAGCAGCAGTTCGGCAGGGCCGAGGGAGTTGGGCACCATGACCGTGGACGCCAGGTCGCCGCTGCGGGTGGCCAGTTTCATCGCCACCTGGGAGTGGGCGTAGGCCGAGAAGCCTTTGCCGCCATATTCCTTGGGGATGATCAGGGCGAAAAAGCCGTGCTGCTTGATGTGTTCCCAGGCTTCAGGCGGCAAGTCCATTGACTGGCCGATCTCCCAGTCGCTGACCATCGCGCACAACTCTTCGGTCGGGCCGTCGAGGAACGCCTGTTCTTCTTCTGTGAGCTGGACTTTTGGGTAGGCCAGCAGCGTGTTCCAGTCGGGGCGACCGCTGAACAGCTCACCGTCCCACCAGACGGTGCCCGCGTCGATGGCATCGCGCTCGGTCTGCGACATGGGCGGCAAGGTTTTCTTGAACCATGAGAACAACCGCGCAGAGAGGTACTTGCGGCGCAGGTCTGGCAGAGCCAAAGGCACTACGACTGCCAGCCACAACGCCCAGAACACCACCAACAGCCAGCCCGGTGCGTGGCTGAAGGCGCCCATGGCCAGCAAAAAGACAGCGACCACACCCAAGGCGGGCAGGGGTGTGACGCGTCGGTGGGCCAGATAAGCAACCCCGACGACCAGAACCAGTATCCACAACAACAGCATAGGTAATCCTCCGTGACGACAGCGGCAAAAAATCCGCCATCAAGAGCTTAGTCGGCATCAGGTGAAGATGGCGACAACAGCGAGCGCATCGATAGTGACCACCCAGCCGTGGCGGAGTTCGCCGGGCATGAGCGCGGTTTCAGCTCGGACCCCGCGATGCGGGCGATCAATCTCCATAATAGATAGCTGGATTTAGAGGGGCGTGCTCGGATTAAACTGATGCACGATTGGCTCATCACAGGTTTGACAGGGGAAAGGCATGCTGAAAATCTGGGGGCGGAAAAACTCTTCCAACGTGCGCAAGGCGCTGTGGTGCGCAGAAGAGGTTGCGGTGCCGTATGAAACCATTGATGCCGGTGGCGCATTTGGCATTGTCGATCAACCCGAATACCGGGCGATGAACCCTAATGGCCGGATCCCGGTCATTGAGGATGACGGCTTCGTGCTCTGGGAGTCCAACGCCATCGTGCGCTACCTCGCCGCTCGTTATGCGCCGGGCTCGGCCATGTACCCTGACAGCCTGACCGCGCGGGCGTCGGCGGACAAGTGGATGGACTGGACCACCTCAACGTTTGCCGAACCCTTCAAAACCGTGTTCTGGGGCGTGTTGCGTACCCCGGCCGATCAGCAGGACTGGGTGCAGATCAACGGTGCGATCAAAACGTGTCAGACGTTGTTGATCGTGGTCGACGACGCATTGGCCAAACAGCCGTACTTGTCCGGAGAGGCGCTGGGGATGGGCGACATTCCCTTGGGCAGCTTTATATACGCCTGGTTCGAGATGCCGATTGAACGCCCGGCGATGCACCATCTTCAAGCGTGGTATGAGCGCTTGAAAGCACGGCCGGCCTATCAGAAAGCAGTGATGACCGCGTTGAGTTAATACTGACTATCAACACATGTCGCTGTACTTGCGCGGCGTTGCCAAGCACCATTGTCCGGTTGGCCGCAGTTGTTATTGATTGTGCTCGACCTTATTTATTCTTCCTTCCCCCTTCTTGGTGCGTATTTCAGATATGAGTTCCGCTCTGTCCATCCGGCAGCTAACCAAAACCTACGGCAACGGTTTCCAGGCCCTGAGTGGTATCGATCTGGATGTCGCTGAAGGTGATTTCTTCGCATTGCTCGGCCCTAACGGCGCCGGCAAATCCACCACCATCGGCATCATTTCGACCTTGGTCAACAAAACCAGCGGTACAGTGAATATCTTTGGTCATGACCTGGATCGCGAGCCCGCAGCGCTCAAACGGTGCATCGGCGTGGTGCCGCAGGAATTCAATTTCAACCAGTTCGAAAAGACGTTCGACATCGTGGTGACCCAAGCCGGGTACTACGGTATCCCGCCCAAAATCGCCAAAGAGCGGGCCGAGCAATACCTGACTCAACTGGGTTTGTGGGACAAGCGTGACGTGCCATCGCGCGCGTTGTCCGGCGGGATGAAGCGCCGTCTGATGATCGCTCGGGCGTTGATTCACGAGCCGCGGCTGTTGATTCTTGATGAGCCGACGGCAGGCGTGGACATTGAGCTGCGTCGCTCAATGTGGACGTTCCTCACCGAGCTGAACGAGAAAGGCATCACCATCATCCTCACCACGCACTACCTGGAAGAGGCTGAGCACCTGTGCCGTAATATCGGGATCATCGATCACGGCGTCATCGTCCAGAACATGGGCATGAAGCAGCTGTTGAACACGCTGCACGTCGAGACGTTTTTGCTTGATCTGAGGGATTCGTATCAGGTGGCGCCGACCTTGATCGGTTACCCGGCGAAGCTGGTCGACAGCCATACCCTGGAAGTGCAAGTGGACAAGACTGTTGGCATTACCGCGCTGTTCGGTCAGTTGGCCGCGCAGAAAGTCGAAGTCCTGAGCCTGCGCAATAAAACCAATCGCCTTGAGGAGCTGTTCGTGTCTCTGGTGGAAAAAAACCTGGCGAAGGTGGCGGTATGAGTTCCAATCCTGGCTCCGAGCTGCGTCCCAACCTGATTGCCCTGCAAACCATCGTCTATCGCGAGATCCGTCGTTTCACCCGGATCTGGCCGCAAACGTTGCTGCCGCCAGCGATCACCATGGTGTTGTACTTCGTGATCTTCGGCAACCTGATCGGCCGGCAGATTGGCGACATGGGTGGCTTCACCTACATGCAGTACATCGTGCCGGGCCTGATCATGATGTCGGTGATCACCAACTCCTACGGCAACGTTGTGTCGAGCTTCTTCGGTGCCAAGTTTCAGCGTTCGATTGAAGAGTTGATGGTCTCGCCCGTCTCGCAGCACACCATTCTGATCGGCTACACCCTGGGGGGCGTACTGCGCGGTTTGATGGTGGGCCTGATCGTGACCCTGTTGTCGATGTTCTTCACTGACCTGCAGGTCCATCATTTGGGGATCACGATAGTGGTGGTCGTGCTGACCGCGACGATCTTCTCGCTGCTGGGCTTTATCAACGCTGTCTTTGCGCGCAACTTCGACGATATTTCGATTATCCCGACCTTCGTCCTGACGCCATTGACCTACCTGGGCGGGGTGTTCTACTCGATCAACCTGCTGCCGCCGTTCTGGCAGACCGTGTCCATGGCCAACCCGGTGTTGCACATGGTCAACGCCTTCCGTTACGGCATCCTGGGCGTGTCGGACATCCGCATCAGCATCGCCCTCACGTTCATGGTGGTGGCGACCGTTGTCTTGTACCTGGGCTGTGCACGTCTGCTGATCAGTGGGCGCGGGATGCGTCAGTAGTCTTTTGCTTTACAGGCTGTGTACTCAATCCCCGTGGGCGCGAATTTATTCGCTCCCACGGATTGCGTCAGCCGTAACACCCTCACTTCCTCCTCTCTCTCCGCAAACGCCACTGCCTGCCGACCCACCAGCGCCAATACAGCTGGGTCAGGCCGTATGCCAGTGTGCCAAACACGATGCCTGCCACCACCGAGCCCAGCAAGAAGGGCTGCCACAAGGTTGATAGCTGCCCGCTGATCCACTCCCAGGACAGTTCAGGCGGCAGGTGGCGCGGTGGCAATTGCATCAGCCAGGCACCGATCTGGTACGAGCAATAAAACACCGGAGGCATCGTGACTGGATTGGTCAGCCAGACCAGGCTGACGCCAATCGGCATATTGCCGCGCACCGCGATGGCCAGCATGGCCGCCAACAACATCTGCAAGGGAATGGGCATGAATGCCGCGAACAGCCCGATGCCCATCGCACGCGAGACAGAGTGGCGATTGAGGTGCCAGAGGTTAGGGTCATGCAGAAGACGACCGAGAAAGCGTAAGGATTTGTGTTCCCTGATGCGGGTCGGGTCAGGCATGTAGCGTTTGAATAGACGACGCGGCATAGGGGGTCTCGTCCCGGGTGTGTGGGTCAGTATGCCTAGATTCTGCCCGCATCAAATTCAGACTTTGTGACAATTAATAAAAGCGGGGTCTGGCGGGGTGCGCTAATCCAAAGGGAGGGACTTCTCAAGGACAGACTTATGCGCACAGGGATGGTGGCGCTCGCGCTGGGTCTTTTGGCTATTCGCTTCATGCCGGCATTGCCGCCGTTTTGGCTGTTGCTGTTGATGCCTGTCGTGGCGCTGATGTTGTTGCCGTTTCGCAGTTATCCACTGGCATTTTTTCTGTTCGGCTTCAGTTGGGCGTGTGTGTCGGCGCAATGGGCACTGGACGATCGCCTTCTGCCCCGGCTCGACGGCCAGACGCTATGGGTGCAAGGCAAGGTGGTCGGCTTGCCACAGTCGAGCGACGGTGTGGTGCGCTTTCAGCTCGACGGTGCGCAATCACGTCGTGCCCGGTTGCCTGAGCGTATGCGTCTGGCGTGGTACGGCGGCGCCAATGTGCGCAGTGGCGAGCACTGGCGGCTGGCGGTCAAGCTCAAACGTCCGGCGGGCCTGGTCAATCCTGACTCATTCGATTACGAAGCCTGGTTGTTGGCGCAGCGCATTGGCGCGACTGGCACCGTGGTGGATGGGCAATTGCTCGCGCCCGCACGTTCAGCCTGGCGCGATGCGGTGCGTCAGCGGTTGCTGGCAGTCGATGCACAAGGGCGGCAAGGCGGGTTGGCGGCGCTGGTGCTGGGTGACGATTCAGGGCTGACGCCGGCTGATTGGCAAGTGCTGCAGGACACCGGCACCGTGCACTTGCTGGTGATCTCGGGCCAGCATATCGGGTTACTGGCCGGGTCGATTTACGCGCTGGTCGCCGGGCTGGCGCGTTGGGGGCTATGGCCGCGCCGTTTGCCGTGGCTGCCCTGTGCGTGCGGTCTGGCGTTTGCCGCCGCGCTCGGTTACGGCTTTTTGGCTGGTTTTGAAGTGCCGGTGCGTCGGGCCTGCACGATGATCGGCATGGTCCTGCTCTGGCGTCTGCGCTTTCGCCACCTGGGTGTGTGGTGGCCCTTGTTGTTGTCCCTCAACGCGGTGTTGGTCGTCGAACCGCTGGTCAGCTTGCAACCGGGTTTTTGGTTGTCCTTTACCGCTGTCGCGATTCTGATCCTGGTGTTCAGTGGCCGACTGGGCGCCTGGAGCTGGCTGCAAAGCTGGACCCGTGCGCAATGGTTGATCGCCATCGGGTTGCTCCCGGTCCTGCTCGCATTGAACCTGCCGGTCAGTCTCAGCGGGCCATTGGCCAATTTGCTCGCGGTGCCGTGGATCAGCGTCGTCGTGCTGCCGCTGGCGCTGCTCGGCACCGTGTTATTGCCGGTGCCCGGTATTGGCGAGGGTTTGCTGTGGCTGGCCGGTGGTCTGCTGGGGTGGCTGTTCCAGGGGTTGGCGTGGGTTTCTGGATGGGTACCTGCCTGGATCGGCAGCGCCGTGCCGTGGTGGGCGTGGTGGCTGAGCGTGCTTGGCGGCGTCTTGTTGCTGCTGCCCAAGGGCGTGCCGTTGCGTCTGTTGGGCTGGCCGCTGTTGCTGCTGTGCGTGTTCCCGCCAGTGAAGAACGTGCCCCATGGCCAGGTCGAGGTGATGCAACTGGATGTGGGGCAGGGCCTGGCGATTGTGTTGCGGACGCGCCAGCACACGCTGCTGTATGACGCTGGCCCGCGCTTCGGTGATTTCGATATTGGCCAGCGCGTTGTACTGCCGTCGATACGCAAGACCGGCGTACGCAAGCTCGACTTGATGTTGATCAGTCATGCGCATGCCGACCATGCGGGTGGGGCGCAGGCCGTCTATAAAAGCTTGCCCGTTGCCCGCGTATTGGCGGGCGAGGCGGCCAGTTTGCCGCCGCTCTTGCAGGCTCAGCCCTGTCGGAACGGTGAGCAATGGCAGTGGGATGGCGTGCATTTCTCGACCTGGCGCTGGGAACACGCGACAGAGAGTAACGAGGCTTCCTGCGTACTGCGGGTCGAGGCCAATGGTGAGCGCCTGTTGTTGACTGGCGATATTGAAGCCGGGGCCGAACGTGCGGTACTCGACAGCGGGTTCGATGTGCGTGCCCACTGGTTGCAGGCACCGCATCATGGGAGTCGTAGCTCCTCATCCACGGCGTTTCTCAAGGCGGTGGCCCCCGAAGGGGTATTGATCTCCCGTGGGCGCAACAATGCTTTCGGGCACCCGCACCCGCAGGTGATGGCGCGCTACGCGGCCCTGGCTGTGCAGCCTTATGACAGCGCCGAACTGGGCGCGATTCGTCTGCAACTGGGGGTGTTCGGTGAAGCGCAGGGGGAGCGGGCCCGACGGCGCTTCTGGCGCGATTGATCAGGGCGGTTATTCATCGCGGGGTTCGGCGAGCGGGCGGCCCTATGGTAGAGTGGCGCCACTTTTTTCAAGGGGTCGTCACTGTGTGGGAACTGGTCAAATCAGGCGGTTGGATGATGCTGCCAATCATTCTGAGTTCCATCGCTGCTGTCGCGATCGTCATCGAGCGGCTCTGGACGTTGCGTGCCAGCCGCATCACCCCGCCGCATTTGCTCGGTCAGGTGTGGCGCTGGATCAAAGACAAGCAGCTCACCAGCGACAAGCTCAGGGAACTGCGCGCTGATTCGCCGCTGGGCGAGATTCTGGCGGCCGGTCTGGCAAACTCCAGGCATGGTCGCGAGATCATGAAAGAGTGCATCGAAGAGGCTGCGGCGCGGGTCATTCATGAACTCGAGCGTTACCTGAGTGCCCTGGGCACCATTGCTGCCATGGCGCCGTTGCTCGGCTTGCTGGGGACGGTGCTGGGCATGATCGATATCTTCGGTTCGTTCGTGAACTCGGGCATGACCACCAATGCGGCGATATTGGCCGGCGGTATTTCCAAAGCCCTGATCTGTACCGCTTCCGGCCTGATGGTCGGTATTCCTGCTATCTTCTTCCACCGGTTCCTGCAAAGTCGGGTCGATGAACTGGTGGTGGGCATGGAGCAGGAAGCGATCAAGCTGGTCGAAGTGGTGCAGGGCGACCGTGACGTCGATCTGACCGAGGGTAAAGCGTGAAATTCCGCCGCCGTAAACCGCGGGAGATCATCGACATCAACCTCGTGTCGTTGATCGACGTGGTGTTTATCCTGCTGCTGTTCTTCGTTGTCACCACCACGTTTACCCGTGAGACCCAGTTACGCGTCGAATTGCCGCAAGCGGTCACCGGCAGCCCGGAAACCGATTCGGAACTCAAACACCTGGACATCGCGATCAGTGCCGATGGCGTCTATTCGCTGAACAATCGGTTGCTGCCCAAGAATGATCTACCAACGCTGATCGACGCGCTGCAGAAGGAGTCGGCAGGTGACACGACACTGCCGCTCTCGATCAGCGCCGACGGCAAAACCCCTCACCAGGCAGTTATCACAGCGATGGATGCGGCGGGCAAGCTGGGTTTCAGCCACCTGCGCATGACCACCGTCGAGGCGCCAACGGCTAACTGATGGCGCTGACCGACCGCTTACTCAATGCCTGGTACACCGGCCATCCTGCGCTTGGCCTGTTACGCCCGCTGGAATGGGTGTACCGGCGAGTGGTGCAGAACAAACGGGCGCGCTTCCTGGCTGGTGAAGGCGACATCTATAAGGCGTCGGTCCCGGTGCTGGTGGTGGGTAACGTCACGGTGGGCGGTACCGGCAAGACGCCGATGATCCTGTGGTTGATCGAGCACTGTCGCCGCCAGGGTCTGCGGGTCGGGGTGGTCAGCCGGGGGTATGGCGCCACACCGCCGAGTTTCCCGTGGCGGGTCCGTGTCGGGCAGAGTGCCAGCGAGGCCGGTGACGAACCGCTGTTGATCGTGCAGCGCAGCGGTGTAGCCCTGATGATTGACCCGGACCGCAGTCGCGCCGTGCGTGCCTTGCTCGATGCCGAGCCGCTGGACCTGATCCTGAGCGACGACGGCCTGCAACATTATCGTCTGGCCCGGGATCTGGAACTGGTATTGATCGATGCCGTTCGCGGCCTGGGTAATCGCCGCTGCCTGCCCGCTGGGCCCCTGCGCGAACCGATGGAGCGCCTGAGCAGCGTCGATGCGGTGCTTTATAACGGCGCCGCCAGCGACCGCGAAGACGGCTTCGCCTTTGCTCTCAAGCCCACCGCCCTAGTCAACCTGCGCAGCGGCGAGCGTCTGTCGCTGGATCACTTTCCGGCCGGACAAGCGCTGCATGCGGTGGCCGGTATTGGCAATCCACAACGTTTCTTCAACACCCTCGAAGGGCTACACTGGCAGCCTGTTCCCCACGCGTTCGCCGACCATGCAGTTTATAGCGCGCAGGCGTTGACGTTCACACCGTCGTTGCCACTGATCATGACCGAGAAGGACGCCGTGAAGTGCCGGACCTTCGCCGCTGATGATTGGTGGTATCTGGCTGTGGATGCGGAGCCTTCGGCCGCCTTCGTCTGTTGGTTCGATTCGCAGTTGTTACGCCTGTTGCCCTTTTCGTCACTGTCTCCGCTTTCTCCATAAATAACAGCAGCACCACAGGATTTCTTATGGACACCAAATTGCTCGACATCCTCGCTTGCCCTATCTGCAAAGGGCCGCTCAAGCTCAGCGCCGACAAAACCGAGCTGATCAGCAAAGGCGCTGGCCTGGCCTATCCGATTCGTGATGGCATTCCGGTGATGCTGGAAAGCGAAGCGCGCACCCTGTCCACCGAAGAGCGTCTGGATAAATGACTGCAGTGTTCACTGTTGTCATTCCGGCACGTTTCGGCTCCAGCCGTTTCCCCGGCAAACCCCTGAAAATGATCGCTGGCAAGCCGATGATCCAGCATGTCTGGGAACAGGCGTGTAAAAGCAGCGCTGAGCGCGTGGTAGTGGCCACTGATGATGCGCGCATCGTCGAGGCTTGCCGTGGTTTTGGCGCCGAAGTGCTGCTGACCCGTGACGATCACAACTCCGGCACCGACCGACTGGCCGAAGTCGCCGCTCAACTGGGCCTGGCACCCGACGCTATTGTGGTCAACGTGCAGGGCGATGAGCCGATGATCCCGCCTGCGGTGATCGATCAAGTGGCGGACAACCTCGCTGCGCATCCGGAAGCGCGGATGTCGACCCTGGCCGAACCGATCGATGATGTCGCCAGCCTGTTTAATCCGAACGTGGTCAAGGTCGTGGCTGATCTCAATGGCCTGGCCCTGACGTTCAGCCGCGCACCCTTGCCTTGGGCGCGTGATGCCCTGGCCAAGAATCGCGATCAGTTGCCGGCCGGCGTGCCCTATCGTCGACATATCGGGATCTACGCCTACCGTGCGGGTTTCCTTCACGACTTCGTCAGTTGGGGCCCGTGCTGGCTGGAAGACACCGAGAGCCTGGAGCAACTGCGTGCCCTATGGCATGGCGTACGGATTCACGTCGCCGATGCGGTGGAAGCGCCGCCGGCCGGTGTCGACACCGCTGAAGACCTTGAGCGCGTGCGCCGCTTGCTGGAGGTTTGATGACTTTGCAGGTGCAGTCCGCCGTTTCCCTCAAGCCTTTCAACACCTTTGGCGTTGGCGTGCAGGCCAAAGCGTTCGCCGAGGCCCGCAGCGACGATGAGGTGCGTCAGGCATTGGCGTTTTCGGCTGAACACGGATTGCCATTGCTGGTCATTGGCGGTGGCAGCAATCTGTTGCTGACGGCCGATATTCAGGCACTGGTGCTGCGTATGGCCAGTCGCGGCGTTCGTCTACTTGCCGACGATGGCGAGCAGGTCATCGTCGAAGCCGAGGCGGGTGAGCTTTGGCATCCCTTTGTGTTGTGGAGCCTTGAGCAGGGCCTGTCCGGCCTGGAAAACCTCAGCCTGATTCCCGGCACCGTGGGCGCTGCGCCGATGCAGAACATCGGTGCCTATGGTGTCGAGATCAAGGATGTATTCCACAGCCTGACGGCGCTGGACCGCCAGACAGGCCAGTTGCTTGAGTTTTCCCTCGGTGACTGCGCCTTTGCTTACCGCGACAGCGTGTTCAAGCGCGAAACAGGGCGCTGGGTGATTCTGCGCGTGCGCTTTGTGCTGAGTCGCGCGGCGCACCTGCATCTGGAATACGGCCCGGTGCGTCAGCGTCTGGATGAACAGGGCATCGGTCAACCGACGCCCAAGGATGTCAGTCTGGCGATCTGCGCGATCCGCAGCGAAAAACTGCCGGACCCGGCCGTATTGGGCAATGCCGGCAGTTTTTTCAAGAATCCGTTGGTACCTGCGGCACTGGCTGCTGAACTGAAGCGCCACTACCCGGGTCTGATTGCTTATCCACAGGCCGATGGTCAAGTGAAGCTGGCTGCGGGCTGGCTGATTGAACACGCGGGGTGGAAAGGGTATCGCGACGCGGGCAACGGGGCGGGGGTACATCGCCTGCAGTCACTGGTGTTGGTCAATTATGGTAACGCCACCGGGTTGCAACTGCTGAACCTGGCGCAACGTATTCAAAACGACATCGCCCAGCGCTATAACGTGCAATTGGAAATGGAGCCGAACCTTTACTAAGGTTCGGCTGCGTTTAGGGCTATTCTCTACCCTCACTTTGTTCCTGTTTCATTAGAACCATCAGAATCCCTGAGGCGGACTCGTTCGCTTAAACGCTTTTAGTTAGCTTGCTATCGATACGTGTAAAGCGAGCGACTTGTTGATGCATCCGAACCGAGGACCGTGCGACACGGTCCTGTATTAGCCTGAGCCGATCTGCCTCAGCCAAAGAGCTGAATCCAGAGAAAGATCGCTCGTCTCGAACCCCTGATAAATAGGCGGCGTGCTCCATGATTACCCTGAATCTCAATGGCAAAGATCACCAATTGGATGCGACTGACGATATGCCGCTGCTGTGGGCTATCCGGGACATCGCGGGTTACACCGGGACCAAATTCGGCTGTGGCATGGGCGTGTGTGGTGCCTGCACCATCCACATCAACGGTGAGCCCGCGCGCTCATGTGTCACCCCGATCGGCAGCGTGGTCGGTCAACCGGTCACTACCATCGATAACCTGCACAGCGATCCGGTCGGTCAAGTGGTGCAGCAAGCCTGGCTCGACAACGGCGTGGCCCAGTGCGGTTTCTGTCAGGGTGGGCAAATCATGTCCGCGACCGCCTTGCTCAAGAGCAATCCGGCACCCAGCGATGCTCAGATTGAAGACTATATGGCTGGCAATATCTGCCGTTGCGGTACCTATAACCGGATCAAAACCGCGATCCATCAGGCCGCGACTCACCTGAAGGAGGCCAAGGCATGAGCCAGTCCCTGAACGATTTCGCCCTGAATAATTTGAGCCGTCGCGGCTTCCTTAAAGGTGTCGGCGCAACCAGCGCGCTGGTACTGGCTGCCAGTTGGGGTTGGCAGGATGCCTTTGCCGATGAGAAGAAGTTCGGCGCCGACGGCATGCCGCACGGTTCGGTCGACGACCCCAAGGTCTACGTCAGCATCGATGCAGACGGCACCGTAACTGTGACGTGCAACCGTTCCGAAATGGGCCAGGGCATTCGCAGCAGCCTGAGCATGGTGGTCGCGGACGAACTGGAAGCCGATTGGGCGCGGGTCAAGGTCAAGCAGGCACCCGGTGACGAGGTACGCTTCGGCAACCAGGACACCGACGGTTCGCGCAGCATGCGCCACTGGTATGAGCCGATGCGCCGCTGCGGTGCTGCTGCACGGACCATGCTCGAACAAGCCGCTGCCAATCAGTGGAAAGTGCCGTTGGCCGAATGCCACGCGCAGCTGCATAAAGTTATCCACAAGCCCACGGGCCGTGAGTTGGGTTATGGCGAGCTGGCCACGGCTGCCGGTGCGTTGGCCGTGCCTGCCCGTGACAGCCTGCGCCTCAAGCAGCCTTCCGAGTTCCGTTACATCGGCAAGGAAGCAACGCGCGCCCTCGATGGTGATGACATCGTCAATGGCCGGGCGATTTATGGCGCTGACGTGCATTTCGACGGCATGCTCTACGCCACCATTGCGCGGCCACGGGTGTATGGCGGCAAGGTTAAATCCGTTGATTCCAGCGCTGCCCTGAAAGTACCCGGCGTGATCAAAGTCATGGAAATCGAGAGCAGCCCGCTGCCTTCCGAGTTCCAGCCGCTGGGCGGTGTGGCGGTGATCGCCAGCAACACCTGGGCCGCGATCAAAGGCCGTGATGCGCTGAAAATAGAGTGGGACGATGGCGTCAACGCCAGTTACGACTCGGTTGCTTACCGCAAGGAAATTGAAGCCGCCGCGCAGAAGCCAGGCAAAGTGGTCCGCAGCACCGGTGATATCGACGCCGCCCTGAGCAAGGCTCACAGCACGCTCGACGCGTCGTATTACTTGCCGCATCTGGCGCAATCGCCGATGGAGCCGATGGTTGCCATCGCCCGTTTCCAGGATGGCGTCTGCGAAGCCTGGGCGCCGAGCCAGGCGCCGCAAGTGACCCGCACGCGGATCGCGGACCGTCTGGGCATCCACTTCGACAAGGTCACGGTCAATGTCACCTTGCTGGGCGGCGGTTTCGGGCGCAAATCCAAACCGGACTTCGTGATCGAAGCGGCGATCCTTGCCAAAGCCATGCCTGGTAAAGCGGTGCGGGTCCAATGGACGCGTGAAGACGATGTGCATAACTCTTACTTCCACACGGTGTCGGCGGAATACCTCAAGGCCAGCCTCAATGAGGACGGCATGCCGTCTGGCTGGTTGCACCGCACCGTAGCGCCGAGTATCACCGCGCTGTTCGCACCGGGGGTCAAGAACGAGGGTGCGTTCGAACTGGGCATGGGCTTCACCAACATGCCGTACGCAATCCCCAATGTCCGCCTGGAAAACCCCGAAGCCGTTGCGCATACCCGTGTGGGCTGGTACCGCTCGGTATCGAACATTCCCCACGGGTTTGCGGTACAGAGCTTTATCGATGAACTGGCGGCCAAAGCGAATCAGGATCCGCTGAAATATCAGCTCAAACTCCTGGGTCCGGATCGGCAGATTGATCCACGCACCCTCAGCGAAGAGTGGAATTACGGTGAATCGCCGGAGCGTTACCCGATTGATACCGCGCGTTTGCGTGCAGTGATCGAGCGGGCCGCCAAGGAAGCCGATTGGGGGCGTAAATTGCCCAAGGGTCGTGGTCTGGGCCTGGCAGCGCATTACAGCTTCGTCACCTATGTGGCGGCGGTGATTGAAGTCGAGGTCAAGGATGACGGGACCTTGATTGTGCACAAAGCCGATATCGCCGTGGATTGCGGGCCGCAGATCAACCCGGAGCGGATTCGTTCGCAGTTCGAAGGTGCTTGCGTGATGGGCCTGGGCAACGCGGTGCTGGGCGAGATCAGCTTCAAGGACGGCAAGGTTCAACAGGACAACTTCCATATGTACGAAGTTGCGCGCATGTCGCTGGCGCCCAAGCACGTCGCCGTGCACCTGGTGACCCCTGCCGGTGACGTGCCGTTGGGCGGTGTTGGCGAGCCAGGTGTGCCGCCGATTGCGCCGGCCTTGTGCAACGCGATCTTCGCCGCCACGGGCCAACGGATCCGCAGCCTGCCGGTTCGCTATCAGCTCAACGGCTGGCAGGCGAAACAGGCCAAGGTCTGATGGACAGCGTTGACCTCAATGTCCTGCGCAGCGTGCTCGAATGGCGCCGCGCGGGACACCGCGTGCTGTTGTACAGCGTGGTGCAGACCTGGGGCAGCGCGCCTCGGCCGCCCGGCGCGATGCTGGCCTTGCGCGACGACGGTATGGTCATCGGCTCCGTATCCGGTGGCTGCATCGAGGACGACCTGATTGCGCGCTTGCAGGAAGGGCGTGTTCACGCCAGCGATGGCGTGCAACTGGTGACCTATGGCGTGACCCGTGATGAGGCCGCCCGATTTGGTCTGCCGTGCGGTGGCACGCTGCGTTTGACCGAAGAGTGGGTCGGCGATGTGCAGTGGGTTGTCGAGGTGTTGCAGCGCTGCGAGGATCATCAGATCGTCGCTCGCGAGCTGAATCTGCAGTCTGGCGCTGTCAGCCTGCACCCGGCCAATCGTGAAGAGGGGGTGACGTTCGATGGGCAGACCCTGCGCACAATCTATGGGCCGCGCTGGCGTTTGATGTTGATTGGCGCGGGGCAATTGTCACGGTATGTCGCCGAGATCGCCCATCTGCTGGATTTCGACGTGCTGATCTGTGATCCGCGCAAGGAATTTGCCTACGGTTGGGAAGATCAGCAGGCGCGCTTCGTGCCCGGCATGCCGGACGATGCCGTGTTGACCATCGAGCCCGATGAACGCACCGCCATCGTTGCCCTGACCCATGACCCGCGCCTGGATGATATGGCCCTGCTCACGGCATTGAGTTCCAACGCGTTCTACGTGGGCGCGCTTGGGTCGAGGGCCACCAGCCAGAAGCGCCGGGAAAACCTTGCTCAACTGGGCATGGATGCTGAAGTTATCGGACGTTTGCATGGGCCTATCGGTCTGCACATTGGCAGCCATACCCCCGCAGAAATCGCGCTGTCGTTGATGGCAGAGATCGTGGCCCTTAAAAACGGCATTCCCTTGAAGCAGAAAAGACCGCTCAGCGCAGAGACTGCACATTGAGCACAACCCTCTGCGCGGTGGTACTTGCCGCAGGGCAGGGCAGTCGCTACCGGGCCGTTGCCGGCGCGGATCAGGATAAGTTGCTGGCGCCGTGTGTCGGGCGCGACGGCGTTGTGCGCCCGGTGCTTGAGCAGGTGTTGCTGAGCCTGCAAGAGGCTGTGGATAAAGGGGCTGTGGATAACTGTGTGCTACTGACCCGTCCCGAGCGTCTTGAGGTCATTGAACTGGGACTGCGTTATGGCTGCCAGGTGGAGTTGCTGGCGTCAGGCGGTATGGGCGACAGCATCGCTGCGGCGGTAACCGCTCAGCCCGACCATCGGGGTTGGCTGGTTGTGTTGGGGGATATGCCATTTATCTTGGCCGATACCCTGGTTCGGGTGGTGGGGTCGCTGGAAGACGGATCCATCAGTGTGCCGGTTAGCGCCGGAGAATACGGTCATCCCGTAGCATTCGGCCGTCAGTTTTGCCTGCCGTTGATGGCATTGGCGGGCGAGCGGGGCGCAAAACGCTTGTTTCAGCCTGGGCGGGTTCGGGAAGTGCCGGTCGACGACCCCGGCGTGCTGTGGGACGTTGATACGCCTGCATCGTTGGCGTTCACGCCTTGATTGGCTGAAGTGTCGGGTTTAGCGCCTTCGTGTCCGATGGATAAACCCGTTTCGCAGGCATGAAAAAGCCCCCATCTGCTCGCGCAGGTGGGGGCTTTTTCATCAGCCGGGATTAAGCGAGCGGTTTAGGCTCTTTGCTTTCTTCCAGTGCTTCAGGGTGCAGCTTTACAACTTCTTCAATCGAACGCAGGTTCTCATCGATGACCGGCGCTTGTTCGGTGCTTTCAACGTGCTGGGTCGATTCGACTTCAGCAACGACTGGAGCAGCTTCTACAGCGACAACCTGTGGAGCGTTGGCAGCGGCTTCTTCAGCTTCTTTCAGCAGACGCTCGGCTTCACGCTTGCGACGACGCACTTCGCGAGGATCGTTCGGCGCGCGGCCAGTGCTGCTGACTGGAAGAGCCGGGGCTTCTTCAACGATGGCTTCAACCACTGCTTCAGGTGCTGGTTCGGCTTTGATTTCCGGAGCAGGCGTCACGGGTGCAGGCTGTTCGACGATGACAGGTTCAGCGACGACCGGTGCAGCAGGTGCTTCGGTCGGCAGTTCTGGCGACTCAGTTGCCTGAACCTCTTCCTGAACAGGCGCCGCAGGTGCTTTGTGGTACGACGCTGCCTGCTCGACGACCGGTGCGCTGAACAGCTCAGCCTGAGCGGCTGCTGGTTGTTCAACCGGTGCTGCGAGTTCTTCGCGGGGTACTACAGCCTGGACTTCAACGTCCGGAGCGGCTTCTGCTGCAGTGGGTGCAACGTCTACGGCCTGCGCTTCAACCACTGGGGTCTCGACGGCTGGCGCTTCGGTTGTTTCTACAGCGGCAGTGGCGCGTTCAGCCTGACGGTGTGCATCGGCTTCGGCCGGTGCACTGATCACGCTGCTGGCAACGGCGGCAGTGACTGCCAGACCGGCAGCCAGATCAGAAGTGGTTTCTTCGCTGGTGCTTTCTTCAGCGCCTTCCGAACCTTCCGAACCTTCCGAACCTTCGATCACATTGCCGTTGGCATCACGTTGACGCTCGCGACGGTTGCTGCGACGACGCTGACCACGTGAACGACGACGAGGGCGATCGCCTTCGGCGTCATCCTGGTTGTCATCCTGCAGCAGCTCTTCGTTAGGCAGCACTTCTTCTTCGCTAACGGCTACGGCCTGTTCGGCACGTGGCTGACGCTCTTCACGCGGTGCACGCGGTTGGCGTTCTTCACGCGGTGCGCGCTCAGGACGTTCTTCGCTACGGGCTTCAGCTGGAGCAACAGCATCCAGAGGTTCGCGCAGTTCGCGGACCGGACGCTCTTCGCGTGGCTTGCGATCTTCGCGTGGAGCACGTGGGGCGCGTTCTTCACGAGGCGGGCGAGGTGCGCGCTCTTCGCGAGGGGCTGCAGTTTCTTCGCGCACTTCACGAACTTCACGTGGCGCACGTTCTTCACGAGGGGCACGCTCTTCACGCGGTGCACGTTCTTCACGGGCCTCACGAGGAGCGCGCTCTTCGCGTGGTTTGCGTTCTTCATCGCGGCGGCCAGTACGGCTACGGCTCTGCTGACGACCGTTGCGGCGCTCTTCGGTGCGAGCAGGGCGTTCAGCAGCGGCTGGTTTTTCGACCACGACCGGTGCTGCTGGCTCTTCCTTGGAGGCGAACAGGCTGACCAGCGACTTCACCAGACCTTTGAACAGGCTTGGTTCGTGGGCAACGGGAGCAGGTGTCGGTGCAACGGCAACGGCTTCAACCGGCATCGGCGCGTTGGCACGCGGCGGAGCGGTTTTGACTGCAGCTTCCTGACGAACCAGGGTGCGGGTCGCAGCCGGGGCTGGCGGCACTTCTTCCACTTCAGCGGCAGCCGCAGCGATTTCGTAGCTGGACTGGTTGGTGTGGGCTTCCGGGCTGTCATCGCGCAGACGCTGCACTTCGAAGTGCGGCGTTTCGAGGTGATCGTTCGGCAGGATGACGATGCGAGCGCGAGTACGCAGTTCGATCTTGGTGATCGAGTTGCGTTTTTCGTTGAGCAGGAACGCAGCCACCGGGATTGGCACCTGAGCGCGCACTTCGGCAGTGCGATCTTTCAGGGCTTCTTCTTCGATCAGGCGCAGGATTGCCAGCGACAGCGATTCAACATCACGAATGATGCCGGTGCCGTTGCAACGAGGGCAAACGATGCCGCTGCTTTCGCCCAGCGATGGACGCAGGCGCTGACGGGACATTTCCAGCAAGCCGAAACGCGAGATGCGACCCACCTGGACGCGGGCACGGTCTTGTTCCAGGCTTTCGCGGACTTTCTCTTCCACGGCGCGCTGGTTCTTGGCCGGGGTCATGTCGATGAAGTCGATGACGATCAGGCCGCCGATATCACGCAGACGCAACTGGCGGGCGATTTCTTCAGCCGCTTCCAGGTTGGTTTGCAGTGCGGTTTCTTCGATGTCGCTGCCTTTAGTGGCGCGCGCCGAGTTGATGTCGATGGACACCAGGGCTTCGGTCGGATCGATGACGATGGAGCCACCGGAAGGCAATTCGACGACGCGCTGGAAAGCGGTCTCGATCTGGCTTTCGATCTGGAAACGGTTGAACAGCGGTACGCTGTCTTCGTAGAGCTTGATCTTGCTGGCGTACTGCGGCATCACCTGGCGGATAAAGGTCAGGGCTTCTTCCTGAGCTTCAACGCTGTCGATCAGTACTTCGCCGATGTCCTGGCGCAGGTAATCGCGGATGGCGCGGATGATGACGTTGCTTTCCTGATAGATCAGGAACGGCGCGGAACGATCAAGCGACGCTTCTTTGATAGCGGTCCAGAGTTGCAGCAGGTAGTCGAGGTCCCACTGCATTTCTTCGCTGCTGCGGCCAAGGCCGGCAGTGCGCACGATCAAACCCATGTCGGCCGGAGCGATCAGGCCGTTCAGCGCTTCACGCAATTCATTGCGTTCTTCGCCTTCGATGCGGCGGGAAATGCCACCGGCACGCGGGTTGTTCGGCATCAGCACCAGGTAACGACCAGCCAGGCTGATGAAGGTGGTCAGGGCTGCGCCCTTGTTGCCACGTTCTTCTTTTTCGACCTGAACGATGACTTCCTGGCCTTCGGTCAGGACGTCCTTGATGTTGACGCGGCCTTCAGGTGCTTTCTTGAAGTATTCGCGGGAGATTTCTTTGAGTGGCAGGAAACCATGGCGCTCAGAGCCAAAATCGACAAAGGCAGCCTCAAGGCTTGGTTCGATGCGAGTAATCCGGCCTTTATAGATGTTGGCCTTCTTCTGCTCGCGCGCACCGGATTCGATGTCCAGGTCGTAGAGGCGTTGGCCATCTACCAGTGCAACACGCAACTCTTCGGGTTGGGTTGCGTTAATCAGCATTCTTTTCATGTAGTACCGTCGGTTTCCGGGCTGCCGGAAACGGCGTTCGGCACACACGACTTCTCACGGTCGGTGTCAGGGCGCGTCAGGAGTGGTTGGCCACTCCAGTGTCTAACGAGTTTCGACCAGAGGGGTCGGAGTCGCGACGACGTTTCCTGCTTGCTGTGGTGACAAAAGACACCCTGTCAGCAAAAGCTTTGTCAGGAGGAGGAATCAACCATCGGCAGCGGACGATATGAAGCGTCTTGAATAAAGCCTAGTGCTACACGGTCCGATGGTTGTGCGTCTCCACCCCGCACGTATCCCTGATAATTCGGGTGCTGCCGCGCGCAGAATCCGCAACGGGTTGGCATTTACCGCGGTCTTCGATAGGGAAGATCGCGCATCATTGCTTGAGGCTTTATTTCCGAAGCATTCGCTCTGAGTGTCTGAAAGCGACTGCACTTTGTGAACTGGCCGTGAATATGGGCTCCGAAGGCGAGTGATAACTCTGCGATCTGGCTTGTTTCAGGCCTCATGTCACCTGCGCTCGTTACGTTTCCAGACCTTCCGTTATCCAGCGAAAGCCCCGTCGGACGGCCTTGCGTCCTTGTAATTGCGATGGTCAGGGCCGGTGGTTAT
Source organism: Pseudomonas sp. UMAB-08 (assembly GCF_900095225.1). Classification (GTDB taxonomy): domain Bacteria; phylum Pseudomonadota; class Gammaproteobacteria; order Pseudomonadales; family Pseudomonadaceae; genus Aquipseudomonas. Next base: position 368,563 of record NZ_LT607417.1, on the reverse strand, counting down.
ACCGTTTGTCCGCTGTCCAGGCCGCTTTTGGCGACGTTCGCGACTATAACAGTAATCATTAAGTGCTTCAAATCCATAAAAATTGTTATGATTTGCGGCATGACGAATATTGCCCCCCCAACCTCCGGCGTCCAGCTGGTTGAGGTTGCGCCGGAACTTGCCGGTCAACGCATCGATAACTTTCTATTCACCTATCTCAAGGGCGTTCCCAAGACCTTGATTTATCGCATTTTGCGCAAAGGCGAAGTGCGTGTGAACAAAGGTCGGATCAAGCCTGAGTACAAGCTGAAAGGTGGCGACATCATTCGCGTCCCGCCTTTGCGCCTGCCTGAGCGTGACGAACCCGTGCCTGTGGCTCAGGGCCTGTTGCAGCGCCTGGAGGCGGCCATTGTCTACGAAGACAAGGCGCTGATCGTGCTGAACAAGCCAGCCGGCATCGCTGTGCATGGCGGTAGCGGTCTGAATTACGGGGTGATCGAAGCCTTTCGTCAGATGCGTCCGGACGCCAAGGAGCTGGAGTTGGTCCATCGGCTCGATCGGGATACGTCTGGCCTGCTGATGATTGCGAAAAAACGCAGCATGCTCCGTCATCTGCATGAAGCATTGCGCGGTGATGGTGTTGATAAACGTTATATGGCCTTGGTCCGTGGCCACTGGGAAACGGCTCAGAAGCGCGTAAACGCACCGTTGCTCAAGAGTAATCTGCGGTCCGGCGAGCGCATGGTCGAGGTCAACGATGAGGGCAAGGAGGCGCTGACACTCTTCAAGGTGCTGCGTCGCTTTGGTGATTTTGCCACCATGGTCGAGGCTAAACCCGTCACCGGGCGGACGCACCAGATTCGTGTCCACACCCTGCACGCCGGGCATTGCATCGCAGGTGACACCAAATATGGCGATGAAGACTTCAGCCGTGAAATTCGTGATCTGGGCGGCAAACGCCTGTTCTTGCACGCCTATATGCTGACCGTGCCGCTGCCCGATGGTGGTGAACTGAAGCTGCAAGCGCCAGTCGATGACATGTGGGCCAAAACCGTGGAGCGTTTGAGTGCGCCCTGATTATAAATTGCTGATTTTCGATTGGGACGGCACGCTGGCCGATTCCATTGGTCGTATCGTCGAAGCCATGCGTACTGCCGCGCATCTTAGTGATCTGGCCGCGCGCGATGACTTTTCGATCAAAGGCATCATTGGTCTGGGTTTGCCTGAAGCGATTCGCACGTTGTACCCCGAAATTTCTCCGACCTTGATGACGGCTTTTCGTGATCACTACGCGCAAAGCTACATCGCGCTGGAGGCCGAGCCTTCGCCGTTGTTCGCAGGTGTTGTGCAGTCGCTCGAGGCGTTTCGTGTTCAGGGGTATCAGCTTGCGGTGGCTACGGGCAAATCGCGCCGTGGCCTGGATCGGGTGCTGAGCGCGCATGGCTGGGAGGATTACTTCGAGATCACCCGTGCTGCCGATGAGACCGCGAGTAAGCCGGACCCTTTGATGCTGCACGAAATCCTTCGGCACTGCGACGTCGCACCCGAGGAAGCGCTGATGATCGGCGACTCATCGTTTGATTTGTTGATGGCGCGCAACGCAGGCATGGATTCGGTGGCGGTGGGTTACGGTGCGCAATCTCTGGCATCGCTGCGCGAGTTCGAGCCGCGTCTGGCTATCGAGAGTTTTCCAGAGTTGCACGCCTGGTTGGGCGTGCGCTGATTTTTTAGGGTGATTGAACATGTCGGACGAATGGAAAGACAGCAAGGCTGAAGTCGCGGGCAATAGTTCCGACGACAAAAGCTGGAAACTGCTGGAAAAGACCTTGTTGGCCGGTGTGCAAGAGCAGCGCCGCTCACGACGCTGGGGTATTTTCTTCAAGCTGCTGACGTTCGCTTATCTCATTGGCGCGCTGATGTTGTTTACGCCGCTGATGGATGTCGAAAAAGGTGTTTCTCGCGGCAAGAATCACACTGCGTTGATTGAAGTGCAGGGCATGATCGCGGACAAGGAGCCGGCCAGCGCCGATAACATCGTTGGCAGTCTGCGTGCGGCATTCGAGGACTCGAAGACCAAAGGCGTGATCCTGCGTATCAACAGTCCAGGTGGCAGCCCGGTACAGTCCGGCTACATCTATGACGAAATACGTCGGTTGCGCGCCGAGAAGCCGGATATCAAGGTTTACGCGGTCATCACCGATCTTGGCGCTTCAGGTGCCTATTACATTGCCAGTGCCGCCGACCAGATCTATGCCGACAAGGCGAGTCTCGTGGGTTCCATTGGGGTGACGGCAGCCGGTTTCGGTTTCGTCGGGATCATGGATAAGCTGGGTGTTGATCGCCGGACCTACACGTCGGGCGAGCACAAGGCGTTCCTTGACCCGTTCCAGCCGCAGAAGGCCGATGAAACTCAATTCTGGCAGGGTGTGCTGGACACTACTCATCGCCAGTTCATCGCCAGCGTCAAGCAGGGCCGTGGTGATCGCCTGAAGGACAAGGAACACCCCGAGTTGTTCTCCGGGTTGGTGTGGACCGGTGAGCAGGCGCAACAGCTTGGTCTGGTTGATGGTCTCGGCAGTGCCAGCTATGTGGCACGTGAGATCATCGGTGAGAAGGAAATAGTCGATTACACCATTGAAGAGTCGCCGTTTGATCGATTCTCCAAGAAGCTGGGCGTCAGCATGGCTAACCAGATAGCAATGTGGATGGGCTTCCAGGGGCCGTCGTTGCGTTAACGAAATCAGCGGTGTGTGCAAAGAAGCCCGGCCATTGGTCGGGCTTCTGCATTTCAGCGACTAAGGAATCGCGACCCCTTCGATCAGCAGCATGTCGATCAGGCGAATCAAGGGCAGGCCGATCAGGCTGGTGGCGTCGCTGCCTTCGGTGCTGCGAAACAGGCTTACACCCAATCCTTCGGCCTTGAAGCTTCCTGCGCAATCGTAGGGCTGCTCGGCGCGCAGGTAGCGCTCAAGGCTGGCTTGGTCCAGGTCGCGCATATGGACGGTGAACGGCACGCAATCGACCTGGCAGTGGCCTGTACGGCTGTTGAGCAGTGCCAGGCCGGTCAGGAACGTCACGCTGGCGCCACGGGCTGCTGACAGTTGCTCCAGGGCGCGCTCGAACGTGTGGGGCTTGCCGAGAATCTGTCCATGGAGGACCGCAACCTGATCCGAGCCGATGATCAGGTGGTCTGAGTGGCTGTCGGCAAGCGCCTGTGCTTTCTCTCGGGCCAGGCGCTGAACCAGTTCGATCGCGGGTTCTTCAGGGCGGCGGCTTTCATCGATATCAGGTGAGCAGCAGGTGAACGGCAGGCGCAGGCGAGCCAGTAATTCACGGCGGTAGGGCGAGCTCGATGCGAGTAGCAGAGGCGGCATACTGTTCTCCAAAAGATGAAAGGTCATTCTAATCAGCATTCAATATTGAGGCTTTCAGTCTGCTGAAACGTAGCGAGCGAAGGCAAGGCAAGGCAAGGCGAGAAAGCGGAGTCTACGGGCTGTAAATGAGCATTTCGAGCCTGCTCTCAACGCAGCATTACCGAGTGCAGTAGTTTCAACAGATTGAAAGGCCTGAATTTCCTTTGACAGGGGGAGGCCTCGTCCCTAGAATGCTGCGCCTATGTTGAATGACCCGATTCCACCTCACGTTGACCCGCGCAAATTAGCTGATCGTGGCACTACTCTTCAGGGAGAAGTACTGCTGGCTGATTTGGAGAGACTCTGCGACCCGCTTTCCGATAACCTCGGTACGGTGCAGGCTAAATTCATTTTTGAGCGAGACGAGCGCAGATCTGTGGTCATCCACAGTTCCATCGACGCCGAGGTCAAAATGGTTTGCCAGCGTTGTCTTGAGCTGGTCACCCTGCCGATCCACAGCGAATGCAGTTACGCTGTGGTGAAAGAGGGTGCGAATACCCAGTCGTTACCGAAAGGTTATGACGTGCTGGAACTGGGCGAAGATCCATTGGATCTGCTGGCATTGATCGAGGAGGAGCTGTTGCTCGCCTTGCCCATTGTGCCTGCTCATCATCCGGAAGAATGCCAGCAGCCGGCGGACCTTAACGAGTCCGAGCCGAGCGTGGACGAGGTAACGCGGTCCAACCCGTTCAGTGTATTGGCGCAGTTAAAGCGTGACCCAAACGTTTAGGAGTTAATCAATTATGGCTGTTCAGCAGAACAAAAAATCCCGCTCTGCCCGTGACATGCGTCGTTCGCACGACGCTCTTGTGGCAAGCACTCTGTCTGTAGAAAAAACCACAGGTGAAATTCACCTGCGTCACCACGTATCGCCGGAAGGTGTTTATCGTGGTCGCAAAGTGATCGACAAGGGCGCTGACGAGTAATTTCTTGTCCGCTCCGATCATCGCGATTGACGCAATGGGTGGGGACTTCGGTCCCCGCAGCATTGTGCAGGCCAGTATCGCTTGTTTGTTTGCTACGCCCTCGCTGCACCTGACCCTCGTCGGTCAAGCCCCCCTTATTGAAGAATTGATTGCTCGCCATTCCGGTGTGGATCGCTCACGTCTGCGTGTTGTAAACGCCAGCGAAGTGATTGCCATGGATGAGCGGCCTTCGCAGGCGTTGCGCAGCAAGCCCGATTCGTCGATGCGGGTGGCGTTGGGGTTGTTGGCCGAGGGCCAGGTTCAGGCCTGTGTAAGTGCGGGTAATACCGGCGCGTTGATGGCGCTGTCACGCTTTGTGCTCAAGACTTTGCCGGGCATCGATCGTCCCGCGATGATCGCAGCCATCCCGACCCAGCGTGGTTATTGCCAGTTGCTGGATCTGGGAGCAAATGTCGATTGCAGTGCCGAAAACCTTTACCAGTTCGCCGTCATGGGTTCGGTCGCGGCTGAGGCGCTGGGTGTTCCCCGGCCTCGGGTGGCGCTGCTCAATATCGGCACTGAGGACATCAAGGGTAATCAGCAAGTCAAATTGGCGGCTACTCTGCTCCAGGCTGCGCCGGGTTTGAACTACATCGGCTTCGTTGAAGGTGATGGGGTGTACCGTGGCGAGGCTGATGTCGTGGTGTGCGACGGTTTTGTCGGTAATATCCTGCTCAAGTCCAGCGAAGGGCTGGCGACGATGATCGGTGCGCGGATCGAATCGCTGTTCCAGCAGAATGTGTTTACAAGGGTCGTGGGTGCGTTAGCGCTGCCCATGCTCAAGCGTTTGCGGGCTGACCTGGCGCCTGCGCGGCATAATGGCGCGAGTTTTTTGGGTTTGCAGGGCATCGTCGTGAAAAGCCATGGTGCCGCAGGCGTGCAAGGCTTCCAGAGTGCGATTCAACGGGCCTTGATCGAAATACAGGAAAACCTCCCGCAACGCTTGGGTGGACGCCTTGAGGAGCTGCTTTAGGCTGTCTCCGGGCGTGAGTTGCGCAAATGTGACGCTGGTGACGGGTCAGTCATCCAACTGCCATTCACGGACAGTTAATTTTTGAGTTTTGCGCCGGGCTTGGCCGGGCGTCAATTTTCGACGACAAATCATTAGGGGCTTGATCAATGTCTGCATCCCTCGCATTCGTCTTTCCGGGTCAAGGATCACAGTCCCTCGGCATGCTCGCCGAGCAGGGCGCTCAGCACAAACTGATCCTCGACACCTTCAGTGAAGCTTCCGAAGCCTTGGGTTACGACCTTTGGGCGCTGACCCAGCAAGGGCCGGAAGAGCAACTCAATCAAACCGATAAAACCCAGCCTGCGATCCTGACGGCCTCCGTGGCGCTGTGGCGCCTGTGGTTGTCTGAAAGTGCTTTGCGCCCTGCGTATGTCGCCGGGCACAGCCTGGGTGAATACAGCGCGCTGGTAGCGGCAGGCAGCCTGACCTTGAGCGATGCGGTCAAGCTGGTGGAGCGCCGGGGTCAGTTGATGCAACAGGCTGTGCCTGCGGGCCAGGGCGGCATGGCTGCCATTCTGGGTCTGGACGATGCCGATGTGCTCGCGGCGTGCGCCGAGGCTGCCCAGGGTGACGTCGTCAGTGCGGTAAATTTCAATTCGCCGGGCCAGGTTGTGATCGCAGGTTCTGCTGCCGCTGTCGAGCGTGCCATCGAGGCCTGCAAGGCCCGTGGCGCCAAGCGAGCATTGCCATTGCCTGTGAGCGTGCCGTCGCATTGCGAATTGATGCGTCCGGCCGCTGAGCGCTTCGCTGAATCCATTGAGGCGATTGCCTGGCAGGCGCCGCAGATCAAGCTGGTACAGAACGTCAGCGCGTCAGCGGTGGCCGACCTCGATACCCTCAAGCGCGATTTGCTGGAACAATTGTACAAACCTGTGCGTTGGGTCGAATCTATCCAGTTCCTGGCAGCCCATGGCGCGACCCGATTGGTCGAGTGCGGGCCGGGTAAAGTGCTGGCGGGTTTGAACAAGCGCTGCGCCGAAGGCGTGACAACCTACAACCTCAATACCCCAGACGCCTTCGCCGCCACCCGTGCGGCACTGGCCTGATTAGGAGAAGCTTGCATGAACCTGCAAGGTAAAGTTGCACTGGTCACCGGTGCGAGCCGCGGTATTGGCCAAGCCATTGCCCTTGAGTTGGGACGTCACGGTGCGATCGTGGTCGGGACGGCAACGTCCGAGTCCGGCGCCGAGCGTATCAGCGCGACGTTCAAGGAAAACGGCATTGAAGGTTTCGGGCTGGCGCTCGACGTCTGCAGCGATGCGTCTGTCAGTGCGACGCTGGCATTGATTCAGGAGCGCGTTGGCGCCCCGTTGATTCTGGTCAATAACGCCGGTATCACCCGTGACAACCTGATGATGCGAATGAAAGATGACGAATGGCATGACGTTGTCGACACCAACCTGAACAGTCTATTTCGGCTGTCCAAGGGTGTTTTGCGCGGCATGACCAAGGCGCGTTGGGGTCGAATTATCAGTATTGGCTCGGTAGTGGGTGCCATGGGCAACGCAGGCCAAGTAAACTATGCGGCCGCGAAAGCCGGTCTGGAAGGTTTCAGCCGGGCCCTGGCCCGTGAAGTCGGCTCGCGTGCGGTCACCGTTAACGCGGTTGCACCTGGTTTTATCGATACCGATATGACCCGCGAGCTGCCAGAAGCGCAACGTGAGGCATTGATTACCCAGATTCCTTTGGGACGTTTGGGGCAGGCGCAAGAGATCGCGCACGTGGTCGCTTTTCTTGCATCTGAAGGTGCAGCCTACGTTACCGGGGCTACAATCCCGGTGAATGGCGGCATGTACATGAGTTGAATGTGACGGATCGCTTCAAAAAAATGTCATACGAGCGGTCTAAAATCCGTTATAAAGCTGCAATCTATTAATAGGCGGAAGGCGGGTGTGGTTACAGAGGATGAGCATTGAGCTTGAAATGCGCAAAACCTCTTCGCTACACTTACCCACCGGCCAGCTGCCTGAATTTGTCCACTAGGAGTTAAAACAAGGTATGAGCACCATCGAAGAGCGCGTCAAGAAAATCGTTATGGAGCAACTTGGCGTCAAAGCAGAGGAAGTGACAAACGCTGCTTCTTTCGTTGAAGACCTGGGCGCTGACTCCCTTGATACCGTGGAGCTGGTAATGGCTCTGGAAGAGGAATTCGAGACCGAAATTCCTGACGAAGAAGCCGAAAAAATCACTACCGTTCAAGCCGCTATCGACTACGTTACTGCCCACCAGGCGTAATGGTTTGTAGTCGTCGCTTGCTGTCGGGAAAAACCGCACTGCCATCATGGCGTGCGGTTTTTTCTTTAGAAGTGATGTGAAGAGTCGTCAATAGATTAAAGGAGAGTGCTGTGTCGCGTAGACGCGTCGTAGTCACCGGTATGGGTATGTTGTCGCCATTGGGCACGGACGTTCCGAGCTCTTGGCAGGGCATTCTGGCTGGTCGCAGTGGCATTGGTCTGATCGAACACACGGACCTTTCGGCCTTTACCACCCGTTTTGGCGGCTCGGTAAAAGGCTTCAACGTTGAGGAGTATCTGGCGCCCAAAGAGGCACGGCGTCTCGACCTTTTCATTCAGTACGGTTTGGCCGCGAGCTTTCAAGCCGTGCGCAACTCCGGGCTTGAAGTGACCGACGCTAACCGTGATCGCATTGGCGTTGCCATGGGCGCGGGTATCGGTGGCTTGACCAATATCGAGAACAACGCTCGCTCGTTGCATGAGCAAGGGCCGGGGCGGATTTCTCCGTTTTTTGTTCCGGGCTCGATTATCAACATGATTTCCGGCTTCCTGTCGATCCATCTGGGTGCACAGGGGCCTAACTACGCCATCGCAACTGCGTGCACCACAGGCACCCATTGCATTGGTATGGCCGCACGCAACATCGCCTACGGTGAAGCTGACGTGATGATCGCCGGGGGCGCAGAAATGGCTGCCTGCGGTCTGGGTATGGGTGGCTTTGGTGCGTCTCGGGCGCTGTCTACCCGCAATGACGACCCTACCCGGGCAAGCCGTCCGTGGGACAAAGGGCGCGATGGTTTCGTCTTGTCCGATGGCGCTGGAGCCTTGGTGCTTGAAGAGTTGGAGCACGCCAAGGCGCGTGGCGCGACCATCTACGCCGAGCTGATCGGTTTTGGCATGAGTGGCGACGCTTATCACATGACATCGCCACCTGAAGACGGTGCCGGTGCTGCACGTTGCATTGCCAACGCGCTGCGTGATGCCAGGATCAACGTCGATGAAGTCCAGCACATCAACGCTCACGGCACATCGACCCTGGCGGGCGATTTGGCCGAAGCGTCGGCGATCAAGACCGTCTTTGGCGATCACGCCTACAAACTGGCTATCACGTCGACCAAATCGATGACCGGCCACTTGCTCGGTGCCGCAGGGGCGGTCGAGGCGATCTTCAGTATTCTGGCGATCAACGGTCAGGTCGCGCCGCCGACGATCAACCTTGATGAGCCGGGCGAAGGCTGTGATCTGGACTTTGTCCCGCACGAGGCCCGAAGCATGCCTATCGATGTTGTGCTCTCCAACTCCTTCGGGTTTGGCGGCACCAATGGGTCGCTGGTGTTCCGTCGGTACGCGGATTGATGCCGAGCTGGATCAATGGTCTTCCGGCTGAGACCCTGTCCGTGACGGATCGGGGTCTGGCTTACGGCGATGGTTTGTTTGAAACCATTGCCGTCAAGGCTGGGCAACCTTTGCTGTTCGAGCGTCACCTGCAGCGCCTGGCGACAGGTTGCAGTCGATTGGCGATTGCGGCGGATCAATCGTTGATCCGCAGCGAATTGCTGGCGTTTGCTGCGCAGTTGGGCGACGGCGTGATGAAGTTGATTCTCACCCGTGGCGACAGCTTGCGTGGCTACGCACCCGCACCCATGGCCGAGCCGCGGCGCATCCTTCAGGGCAGCGCGGCGCCAGACTATCCGCCGGCTCATGCCGAGCAGGGTGTTTACCTGTTTCAATGCCTCACGCGTTTATCTGAACAACCGTTGCTGGCCGGGCTTAAACACCTGAACCGGCTCGAGCAGGTGCTCGCGCGCAGCGAGTGGCAGGACAGCGCATACGCCGAAGGGCTGATGTGCGATACCTCCGGGCGGATTATCGAGGGCGTGTACAGCAACGTCTTTCTGATCAAGGAGGGTGTGCTGCTGACCGCTGACCTGAGCCGTTGCGGCGTGGCCGGTGTGATGCGCGCAGAACTGCTGGCTCAAGCCCGGATGCTGGGCATTGGCACTGAAGTGCGCGACATTCAGTGGCTCGATCTGGAGCAGGCGGACGAGGTTTTTCTGAGCAACAGTGTCTATGGTGTGTGGCCCGTGCGAGGGTTTGCACAGCTGAACTGGCCGGTTGGCCCGCTCACCCGTAAACTGCAGGATATTGCTCGCGCGCTTCTGGATGTTTGATCGGTGATTCGTAAATTATTGGTGTTGTTCGAAGGTTGTCTGGTCCTGGCAGGGTTACTGCTGGGCCTGTCCGTCTGGCAACAGGATGTAGCGCTGAAACAACCCTTGAACCTGACTCAGGAGCAGTTGCTCGACGTCCCCGCAGGCTCCACGCCCACTGGCGTGCTTAATCGTTTGCAGGCCGACGGGGTGATCAAGGACGCCTTCTGGTTGCGTCTTTACTGGCGTTTCAATCTGTCTGATCAGTCGTTCCACAGCGGCGAATACCGCATGACACCCGCAATGGACGCCAAGGCGCTGCTGGGGTTGTGGCAGCGTGGCGAGGTCGTGCAATACAGCCTGACACTGGTCGAAGGCTGGAATTTCCGTCAGGTCCGTGCGGCCTTGGCCAAACAGCTCAAGCTTGAGCAGAACCTGGCCGGGTTGAGCGACACGGAATTGATGGCCAGGCTGGGCCACGCCGATGTATTCCCTGAAGGTCGTTTCTTCCCTGACACCTACCGTTACGTACGCGGCATGAGCGACGTCGACTTGCTCAAGCAGGCGTACAACCGTCTGGATGAAGTCCTGGCGGAGGAATGGACCCGGCGCGCGGCCGACGTGCCTTACGTCGACCCGTATCATGCGTTGATCATGGCCTCGCTGGTCGAGAAAGAAACCGGCGTGCCTCAGGAGCGTGCGCAAATCGCGGGCGTTTTTGTCCGGCGCCTGGAGATGGGGATGTTGTTACAGACCGATCCGACCGTGATCTACGGCCTTGGTGAGCGTTACAACGGCAAGCTGACCCGCGCCTCGCTGAAAGAGCCAACGCCCTATAACACTTATGTCATCGCCGGTTTGCCGCCGACCCCGATCTCGTTGGTGGGACGCGAAGCCATCCATGCCGCGCTTAACCCGGTGCCTGGCAGCAGCTTGTATTTCGTTGCTCGCGGTGACGGCAGTCACGTGTTTTCTGCTGATCTGGACGCCCATAACAACGCGGTTCGCGAGTTTCAGCTCAAACGACGTGCGGACTATCGCTCCAGTCCGGCACCTGTTTCCGCCCCGGGCGCCGTGCCACCGTCGGAGTCAGAGGTCGCACCGGCTCCCGCACCCACTGCCACGCCAGATGAAAAAAGCGAGCAGGGCCCGCAATGAATTTGATTAAGGACTGCCTGTGACTGGCTTGTTTATTACCCTGGAAGGTCCGGAAGGCGCCGGAAAAAGCACCAATCGCGAATACCTGGCCGAGCGTCTGCGTGCCCATGGTGTCGATGTTGTGCTGACCCGGGAGCCGGGCGGCACGCCTTTGGCCGAGCGGATTCGCGAGCTGTTATTGGCGCCGAGCGATGAGCCGATGAATGCCGATACCGAGTTGTTGCTGGTGTTCGCTGCCAGAGCCCAGCATCTGGCTGAAGTCATTCGTCCTGCGCTGGCTCGCGGAGCAGTGGTGTTGTGTGATCGGTTTACAGATGCGACCTACGCTTACCAAGGGGGTGGCCGTGGCTTGTCCCATGAGCGAATTGCCGTCCTGGAGCATTTTGTCCAGGGTGATCTGCGTCCTGATCTGACCCTGGTGTTCGACTTGCCGGTGGAAGTCGGTCTGGCGCGTGCGACGGCCCGTGGGCGGCTCGACCGTTTCGAGCAGGAAGGCCGGACGTTCTTCGACGCCGTGCGCAGTACCTATCTGAAGCGTGCGGCCGCCAGTCCTGAGCGCTACCGTCTGGTGAACGCCGCGTTGTCGCTGTCTGAGGTTCAGCAGTCACTTGATGGCTTGCTGCCCGAGTTGCTGGAGCTTCAACGTGGCTGAGGCCTACCCCTGGCAAGAAAGTCTTTGGCAGCAACTGGCCGGGCGTAGCCAGCACGCGCACGCTTACTTGCTTCATGGGCCTGCGGGCATCGGCAAGCGCGCACTGGCGGAGCGCCTTATGGCTCGCTTGTTGTGTCAGCGCCCTGAAGGGCTGGATGCGTGTGGCCAGTGCAAGTCCTGCCTGCTGCTGGTCGCGGGCAGTCACCCGGATAATTACGTGCTGGAGCCTGAAGAAGCGGACAAGGCGATCAAGGTCGATCAGGTCCGCGATCTGGTCAGCTTCGTCGTGCAGACCGCGCAAATGGGCGGTCGAAAGGTGGTATTGATCGAGCCTGCCGAGTCGATGAACGTCAACGCCGCCAACGCATTGCTCAAAAGCCTCGAAGAACCTTCTGGCAATACCGTATTGTTGCTGGTCAGTCATCAGCCGAGCCGTTTGTTGCCGACAGTCAAAAGCCGTTGCGTGCAACAGGCCTGTCCACTGCCCAGTGAGGCAATGAGCCTGGACTGGCTGGCCAACGCGTTGCCCGATTGCGCGGAGGATGAACGCGTCGAGCTGCTGGCTCTGGCCGCCGGTTCCCCCTTGGCGGCAGTCAGCCTGCAGGCTCAGGGCGTACGGGAGCAGCGGGCGCTGGTGGTGGACGGTGTGAAAAAACTGCTTAAGCACCAGCAATCACCCACTCAGTTGGCTGAAGGCTGGAAAGATATTCCGCTGTTGTTGCTGTTCGACTGGTTCTGCGACTGGTCGCATCTGATTCTGCGCTATCAGCTGACTCAGGACGAAGCGGGTCTCGGTTTGGGTGATATGCGTAAGGTGCTGCAATACCTGGCGCAGAAATCCACTCAGGGCAAGGTGCTCGGTATTCAGGATTGGGTGCTGGCCCAGCGTCAGAAAGTCATGTCCAAAGCCAACCTTAACCGGGTGTTGTTGCTCGAAGCGTTGTTGGTGCAGTGGGCAGGCTTGCCCGGACAAGGTTAGACTCTAGGGTCTGTTGACGTTTGGTGACGACCGCGACGGAGGCCCATTTGGCGCAGGGCGAGGCGCGAGGAACGCGGTTTGGTTGTTCCAAATAAGTTCCGAGCAACGCAGCCCTGCGCCAAATGGGCCCCGTCCCTTCGGGTTGCGCGCCAACGTGCGCGAGGCTGCGTTGCGGGATTTGCCAAGGGAACAACCATTAGCGGCATCCCGCGCCTTGCCTCGCACACGTTGGCATCGCAACGCGGTTCGCCACCAAACGTCAACAGACCCTATTATTCGGATCACGTCCCCAGGAGTTGCAATGAACTTGCCGCTGAGTCCAGGCCCACGGAATGGTATTTTGTCCCTGACGATCAAGGACAAATCCGTGTTGTACGCCGCTTATATGCCATTCATAAAAAATGGCGGGCTGTTCATCCCCACCAGCAAAAGCTACAAGCTGGGTGACGAGGTGTTCATGCTGCTCAACCTGATGGACGAGCCGGAAAAAATCCCGGTGACAGGCAAGGTTACCTGGATAACGCCCAAGGGCGCCCAGGGTAATCGGGCGGCGGGAGTTGGCGTCCAGTTCAATGATGGCGACAACACTGCCCGGAACAAGATTGAAACGTACCTGGCCGGAGCCCTGAAATCCGACCGTCCAACCCATACCATGTAGTTGCCATCCTGCCATGCTTGTAGATTCCCATTGCCACCTCGACCGTCTCGATCTCGCTGTGCATGCAGGTTCGCTCGATGCCGCCCTTGAGGCGGCGCGGGCGCGAGGCGTCGGGCATTTTCTGTGCATCGGTGTCAGCGCCGAGAATGCCGGAGCGGTCAAAGCCTTGGCTGAGCGTTATGACGACGTGGATTGTTCGGTGGGTATTCATCCGCTGGACCTGCAACCGGGCGAGGCGCCTGCACTGGACTGGCTGCTGGATGAGCTGAATCACCCGCGGGTGGTGGCCATTGGCGAGACGGGCCTTGATTACCACTATGAGCCCGAGGCTGCCGAGCTTCAGCAGCAATCGTTTCGCCTGCACCTGCAGGCTGCCAGCATCACGGGCAAGCCGGTCATCGTGCACACCCGTGGTGCTCGCGCCGACACCTTGAACCTGTTGCGAGAAGCTGCGTTGCCACACGCTGGCGTACTGCACTGCTTTACCGAAGATTGGGAGATGGCCAGGGCGGCGCTGGATCTGGGTTTTTATATCTCGTTATCCGGGATCGTCACCTTCCGTAATGCCGATGCGCTGCGAGACGTGGCACGTCAGGTGCCCGCTGATCGATTGCTGGTGGAGACCGATTCGCCTTACCTGGCGCCGATTCCTTATCGGGGCAAACCCAACCTTCCGCAATATGTGCGGGAAGTGGCAGAGTTCCTGGCGATGTTGCGCGGTGAGTCCTACGAGCGTTTTGCCGACCAGACCACTGAAAACTTTATGCGGCTGTTCCCTTTGGCACATGTGAAGCGCTAGGGGCTCGTTCCCCGAGTCCCCCTCGAGCGCTGTCCCGCAGGATATTTTTATGCAAAAAAAACCCGGGCTCTGGGGGGGGAATCCGGGTTAAGACCATTAGGAGTAAAACAAAGGCGCTCGGTCCATCGGCACCTTCATTGACGCGTCACTTGGGGGAGATGTCGCGTCAACTAACTTAGTATTGGTCAGGATTGGCGGACGTCCAGTCGCAGGTGCTCATTTTTTAAACAGATTTGGAATACACCCGCTTCTGTTGAGTTCTCAACGAGCAGACAGCGTGCGTACGATGGCCAATGTCTCCTCGATCACCCGCGATTCAGTATAGAAATGTGGGGAAAATCTGATGCCGGGTCCGCGTTGAACGCACACCACCTGTTCCTGTTTAAGGTGCTCGAATACGTGGGCGTTCGCTATCCCGTCCAGGCTGAAGCTCAGGATTCCCGCGCGTTTCTCAGGGTTTTTCGGGGTGTGCAAACGGACACCTGGAATGGCGCTCAACCCTTCTTCGAGCCAGAGAACACGCTCGGCAATGGCTTTCCCCACTGTTTCCATGCCGACGTCTTCGAGCAGCGAAAGGCTGGCCTCCAATGCCATGGTGCCAAGCATGTTCGGGCTGCCGCATTCGAAGCGGCGCGCGGACAGGGCCGGTTCCCAGGTCGTGCGGTTGTAGTCACCCATGTGCTCGAGCATGTGCCAGCCGAACTCACTGAGTTTCAGTAGTGGTCGCAATTCGCTGCGGCAATAAAAAACGCCCAGGCCTTCCGGGCCCAGCAGCCACTTATGGCCATCTGCCATGGCGAAGTCGCATTGGCTCGCCTGAACATCAAAGGGCAGGGCGCCCAATTGCTGGATAACATCAATGCAGAACAGCACGCTGCGTTGTTTGCAGCCCTGGCCCAGGCGTTCGAGATCCAGGCGCAGGCCGGAAGCGTATTGCACCGCGCTGATCGACAGCAGCCGTGTGCGAGCACCGCAGGCGGCGAGCAGCGCCGCTTCCGGGTCGTCGTTTTTGAGACTGACCTGAATGACTTCGACGCCTTGGGGCGCCAGCGCCTCCCAGACGATGCGGTTGGATGGAAACTCTTCGTCGCTGATAACGATCTGGTCGCCGGCTTTCCAGTCCAGTCCAAACGCAACGAATGACAGCGCTTCCGAGGTATTTTTGACCAGAGCGATGTCATCGGTCGACGGCGCGTTCAATAGACGCATCAGGCGTTCACGCAAGCGTTGCTCTACCACCATCCAGTCCGGATAGTCCCGCGCGCCCAGTAAAACGTTCTCCTGAGCGAAGCGGCTGACGGCGGTCGCGGCGCGTTTTGGCCAGGGGGCGACCGCAGCGTGGTTTAAATATCGCAGGCCCGGGGCCTGTGCAAATTCATCAAGAAACGTAGACATGGTCGGATGATCCGTGCAATTTGGCGCAAGTTAGGCATAATACGCGGCTTCGATTTTGACCCCTACAGACCTTTTCTTATGCAAAAAGAACCTCGTAAGGTCCGTGAGTTTCGTCGCCGCGAGCAAGAAATTCTCGATACCGCGCTAAAGCTGTTCCTCGATCAAGGTGAAGACAGTGTCACCGTCGAGATGATCGCTGATGCCGTGGGTATCGGCAAAGGCACCATCTATAAGCACTTCAAGTCCAAGGCGGAGATCTACCTGCGCCTGATGCTCGACTACGAGCGCGATTTGAACGAGTTGCTCCACTCTGCCGACGTCGACAAGGATAAGGAAGCTTTATCCCGCGCCTACTTCGAATTCCGCATGCGCGATCCTCAGCGCTATCGGTTGTTCGATCGTCTGGAAGAAAAAGTGGTCAAGGGCAATCAAGTGCCGGAGATGGTCGAGGAGTTGCACCGGATTCGCGCGTCAAACTTCGAGCGCCTGACCTTGTTGATCAAGGGTCGGATCAGCGAAGGCAAGCTCGAAGACGTGCCCCCTTATTTCCATTTCTGCGCGTCCTGGGCACTGGTGCATGGCGCCGTAGCCCTGTATCACTCGCCGTTCTGGAGCAATGTGCTGGAAGATCAGGAGGGCTTCTTTCAGTTCCTGATGGACATCGGCGTGCGCATGGGCAACAAGCGTAAGCGTGATACCGATACCCCGCCAGGCAGCTGATATATTCGGTACCTTTATAGCGTCAGGTAGTGAATGCAGGGATCGTCGGTGCGGGAATATACTGGGGTCCGAGGTTGGTAAAAACGTGATGCTCAGTCATGTTTCACCGGCCTAATTTCTTAGCCGGAGTCGCTCATGATCGTTGACCGTCAAGGCAGGCGTTTCCGCAATTTGCGAATCAGCCTGACTTCAGCCTGCAACTATGCGTGTACCTATTGTGTGCCCAACGGCAAACGGTTGGTGGCTGCGCAGGATGAATTGTCGGCCGATGCCATGGCGCGTGGCGTAGCGTATCTTATCGAAGCCGCGGGCATTGAGCGTCTGCGCATTACCGGCGGTGAGCCACTGGTGAGCCCGAAGCTGGAAGCGTTCATGGGTCGAGTCGGGCATTTGGGTCTGGCCGACATCAGCCTGACCACCAATGGACAATTACTCGCTCGCAAGCTGCCATTGCTGGTCGATGCGGGTATTCGCCGGCTCAATGTGTCCCTCGATACCCTCGATCCTGTGGCCTTCCGCCAGATCGCCCGTGGCGGGGATCTGGCCAGCGTGCTGGATGGCATGGATCAGGCGCGCGCTGCCGGGATCAAAATCAAAGTCAACATGGTGCCGCTGCGTGGGCAAAACCTGGATCAGGTGATGCCGATGCTCGACTACTGCCTTGAGCGCGGGTATGAGCTGCGGTTTATCGAGCTGATGCGCATGGGCCATCTGGCCAGCGATTCGAATGCCTTCCTGCAGCAGTTTGTCAGCCTGCAACAATTGCTGGCATTGATCGGCGAGCGTTATGAGTACCTGCAAGCCGACGCGCCAGTCGATGCGACAGCTGTCCGCTATCAAATTCCCGACCTTGGTTTTTTCGGCGTGATTGCCAACGAAAGCGTGCCGTTCTGCCGTACCTGCTCACGTTTGCGCCTTTCTTCCTCGGGCTGGTTGCACGGCTGCCTGTCCTCCAGCAACCGCCATTACGTCGGCGATCTGTTGGATAAGCCACGCCACGAAGCTTTGCCAGCGCTGCAGCGTTTGCTGGTCAAAGCCTTGGGCGACAAGCAAGAAGTAGCGTTTTCCGGCGGCGCCACGATCATGAAAATTATCGGCGGCTAAGCCTCGCGCCTCCCGGCGTCCCACGCAAAACTGTCCACCACTGTCGCCCATGCACTGCCTGATGGCGCGGAAGCTGCATCTTGTACCCATTCGCCGGTTTTCCGTCACCGGCACGAGGGAGTGGATGATGCGTAGTCTGGTTTTGCTACTGACGCTGCTGGCGTTGAGTGGCTGCATGAGTGTCAGTGACATGGGGCAGGGCGCTCACGATCAGTTGAGCGATGCGGGCTTGCTCGATCACAGCAACACGAGTCGCGCCAACAATCTGCGTATCCAGGCAGACTCCTTCATCTATATCGCCCAAGGCTCATTCGTTCCTCCCGGCAATGCCTATCCGCGGCCCAATGTCGTGGCGGAAGAAGCCTTTAACGGCTTTGTCGAATACTTCCCTATGGTTCGTCGGGCCCGAGCACCGATTGGCCTGGACGCTGCCTTAAGTGAAGCGCGCGCGGCGGGTGCGCACTATTTGCTGTACACCCGTTTCGCCAAAGGTGACGACAGGATCGGCAACACTGACGAATGGCACGACCAGCAAGCCGTGGACCGGCTGGGTGTCGACAGCGGCGTGATTCAGCTGATGCTGATCGAAACCAGCACCCGCTATTTGATCGATACCGCACGGATTCACACCCGCGGCGGATTGCTGACACTGCGCAACACCAAGCCCGAAGATTTGCTTGGTCCACCCTTGGAGGACTACGCTCGCAGTCTGTTAGGCATGAGTCGCTAAGGAGAAAGGCATGAGTGGTCCCGGCAATGCCAACGATCTATTCGCGCAGATTCCCAAGTCGAAGGGGTTGCCGCCTGTTCATCTGTGGAATCCTGATTTTTGCGGCGATATAGATATGCGTATCGCCCGTGATGGCACGTGGTATTACCTCGGTACGCCCATTGGGCGTAAGCCTATGGTGCGCCTGTTCTCCACGATCATGCGCCGTGACGGCGACGACTACTTCCTGATCACTCCGGTGGAGAAGGTCCGGATCAGGGTGGATGACGCGCCCTTTGTCGCGGTCAGCCTTGAAGTGGAAGGCCAGGGCGAAGATCAGCGCTTGCGCTTCACCACCAATGTCGAGGATCAGACCGAGGCGGGGCCCGAGCATCCGATACGGGTAGAAATCGACCCGGTTACCCAGGAACCAACGCCCTACGTCCATGTGCGGGTCAACCTGGAAGCGCTGATGCACCGCAATGTGTTCTATCAATTGGTTGATCTGGCGGTGACGCGAGAAATAGACGGCCAGCGTTGGTTGGGCGTATGGAGTGGTGGAGAATTTTTTCGAATCGGACTCGAGCCCTGAAATGGGCTGTCAGTAGCGCTGGACCTGTCTCTGTTCCTGCGGTTAATTGCCTGTCGGTACCTCGACGGTTAAAGTGCCGCTCCCCGTTTTTGCTTGAGGTTTTTGCATGAAGCAGTCCTTTGATATTGCCGTGATCGGCGCCACCGGCACTGTTGGCGAAACCCTCGTCCAGATTCTTGAAGAGCGTGAGTTTCCGGTGGCCAGTCTGCACTTGCTGGCGAGCATCGAATCGGCTGGCCATTCGGTGCCGTTCAAGGGCAAGAACGTGCGCGTGCGTGAAGTGGATGAATTCGATTTCAGCAAAGTCCAACTGGCCTTTTTTGCCGCTGGCCCAGCGATTACCCGCAGCTATGCGGCGCGGGCGACAGCAGCGGGCTGCACGGTGATTGATCTGTCGGGCGGTTTGCCGGCCGAGCAGGCGCCCACTATCATTCCAGAAGTCAACGCGGCCTTGATTGGCGCGCTGAAAAAGCCGTATCAAATTGCCAGTCCCAGCCCATCGGCGACGGCATTGGCAGTGGTGATCGCGCCGTTGCGTGCGCTGCTCGACGTCGTTCGGGTCAATGTCACCGCGTGCCTTGCGGTGTCCAGTCAAGGCCGCGAAGGTGTGGCGGAGCTGGCTCGACAAACCGCTGAGTTGCTCAATGTGCGACCGATGGAACCACGCTTTTTTGATCGGCAGATGGCGTTCAACCTGCTGGCCCAGGTCGGTACTCCCGACGCCCAAGGCCATGCGCCGCTGGAAAAGCGTTTGGTCACGGAGTTGCGTGAGTTGCTGGCCATGCCATTGCTTAAGGTGTCCGCTACCTGCGTTCAAGCGCCTGTCTTTTTTGGCGATAGCTTTAGCGTTTCGCTGCAGCTATCGGGTGCGGTAGATCTTGCGGCAGTCAATGCTGTGCTGGAGGCTGCGCCGGGAATCGAACTGATTGAAGCGGGCGATTACCCCACGGCCGTTGGCGATGCCGTTGGCCAGGATGTTGTCTATGTAGGACGAGTGCGTACAGGGATCGACGACCCGGAGGAACTTAATCTGTGGATCACGTCTGATAATGTGCGCAAGGGTGCAGCGTTGAACGCTGTGCAAGTGGCTGAATTGTTGATAAAAGACCTTGTGTAAAAGATACTTGGCAACAACTCAAGAATCATTTTAGCTTTCAGACTTTACCTTCTCGGTTGCCGAGGAATATTCAAACAAGGGATGGGCTATGGTTCAGGTTCGCAAACTGGTATTAGCAATCGCTGCCGCTTCGGCGCTGTCATCCGGTATGGCGCATGCGTTGGGGCTCGGGGAACTGACCTTGAAGTCGACCCTGAACCAGCCTCTGGTTGCCGAGATCGAGCTGCTCGATGCGCGAGACCTGAATGCCAGGCAGGTAGTGCCGAGCCTGGCGCCATCCGCTGATTTCGCCCAGGCAGGTGTTGCTCGGCAGGCATTTCTCGATGATCTGACGTTTACCCCTGTGCTGAATGCCAGCGGCAAAAGCGTTCTGCGGATTACGTCGAGCAAGCCGGTTCGCGACCCCTACATGAAATTCCTCGTGCAAGTGCTCTGGCCTAACGGCCGGTTGTTGCGCGAATACAGCCTGTTACTTGATCCGCCGAAGGCCGCGCCTGAGGCAGCCGCTGCTGCCGCGCAACTTCCGGCCACTGCGCCGGTTGCCGTCGAGCCTCAAGCGCCGGCCGCAACGCCACCAGCACCGGCAGAGGCGCCCGCGCCGACCCCGGTCGCGGTCGCGGAGGCCAAGCCTGCTCGATACACCACCAGCAAACGCGATACGTTGTGGGAAATCGCCGCTCGCGTGCGCAATGGCGGGTCGGTTCAGCAGACCATGCTGGCCATTCAGGCGCTGAACCCGGATGCGTTTATCGGCGGTAACATCAATATGCTGAAAACCGGTCAAGTGTTGCGTCTTCCCGATCAGCAGCAAATCGCCACGCTCCCTCAGCCGCAGGCCGTCGCTCAGGTGGCGGAGCAAAATGCTGCCTGGCGCCAGCGTCGCAGTTTGCCCGCGGCCGCGCGTCAGGTTGATGCGACCCGTCGCGCTCGTGCCGACGCCGCACCTTCCAAGGTCGATGCGCAGGACAACTTGAGCCTGGTCTCGGGCAGTTCCAAGGCGGGCGGCAAAGGTGCCTCGGGTGATAGCAAGGCGCTCAGCAGCAAGCTGGCGATAGCCAAGGAAAACCTCGACACGACGCGTCGTGATAATGCTGAACTGAAAAGCCGCATGACTGACTTGCAAAGTCAGTTGGACAAGTTGCAGCGCTTGATCCAGTTGAAAAACGATCAGTTGGCGAAGATGCAGGCTGAGGGCGCGACCGCACCTGGTGCCGCTAATACCGTGCCACCGATACCTGCTGAACTGGTCGCTGCTGCGCCGTCGGCTGATATGGCGCCTAAGGTCCCAGGCGAGATTGCGCCCGAAGATGCCCTGCCACCGGGTGCTGCGCAAGCCAGCGCAGCGCCGGATGCAGAGCCGATTGCCCCTGCGCCTGCCACGCCCGCAGAAGAAGAAAACGCAGAGAATGCGTTGAACAAATTGCTGGCCAGCCCGCTGATGTTGGGGTTGGTCGGGGGTGGCGCGCTGTTGATTGTGCTGCTCTTGTTGCTGCTCCTGGCTCGACGTCGCAATGCTCGGCAAGCGTCTGACAAACATAAACGTATGGCACGGGCGCTGGCCGAAGAAACCCAGTTTGCCGCTGACATGGATTTGCCTGAAGACAGTTTCGACGGTGTCGATGTTCCGCCGCCAAGCGTGATGCTGGCGCCAGCGCCGATGCCTGTCGTTGAGCCGGTGCGTGAACGGTCGACTGACGTTCTTGATCAGGCAGAGACTCATGTCGCCAACGGTCGCCTCAATCAGGCTGCCGAACTTCTGGAAGAGGCCATCAAGGAAGAGCCGCAACGCAGCGACCTGCGCCTGAAGCTGATGGAAGTCTATGCAGAGCAGGGTAATCGCAATGGCTTTACTGGCCAGGAACGCCAGTTGGTGGCCACCGGCAAAAACCACGCTGAAGTCGAACAACTGAAAAGCCGCTATCCGACGATGCTGGTGGCAGCTGCTGCTGGCTTGAGCGCTGCAGCCCTGGCAGCAGAGCTTGACGCCAACTACGTCAAGGACCTGATGCTTGACGAGCCTGAAGCACCTGCACCCGCACCCGCAGCTACTCCGGCTCCAGCTCCAGCTCCAGCTCCAGCGCCTGCCGCGGAATCTGATGATCTCGATGAGTTCGACCAGGATTTCGACCTGAGTCTGGATGATCTGGAAGAGGCCTCGCCTGCGATCATCAAAAACCCGATTGAATCGACGCTCGAGAATGAGCCTGTTTTGGACGACGAGCTGAGCCTCGATGCGCCTTTGGTGAACGACGCGTTGCTCGATGACGACCTGAATTTTGACGCGGTGTTGCAACAGCAGACGGAAGCCAGGAAAGCCCAGTCCGATGATTTGGCAGATTTCGACCTGGATCTCCCGGAAGAGCAGCCATCGTTGAGTGCCGAGGATGACTTCCTGCTCAGCCTCAAAGATGACCTGCGAGATCTTCCGGCTTTTGATGACGCTCCGATCCTGGATCAGCCCGTCGACGATAATTCGTCTGCGGACGATTTGGAATTGCCTGCTGATTTCGACCTGTCGCTGGCCGATGAAATCGACGCTGAAGCAGCGCCCGAAGCCTTCGATTCGGAACTCAACGACGTCAATGCCGAGCTGGATCGTTTGTCCCAGAGCCTTGAACAGCCACCGATCGCCAAGCCGTTCGAAGCTCCAGCCGTTACCGCGCAAGACGCTGCTCTCGCGGACGACGAGCCTGAGTTTGACTTCCTTGCGGGTACGGATGAGGCTGCGACCAAGCTTGATCTGGCCAGGGCTTACATCGAAATGGGCGACAACGATGGTGCTCGCGATATTCTCGACGAAGTAGTTGGTGAAGGTGATGAGACCCAGAAAACCGAAGCGCAGGAGATGCTGGCGCGCTTGGTCTGAGTCGATGCCCAGGGTTTTACCGCATGACGACCGCCTTGGCGGTCGTTTGCGTTTATGGGGTTTGGCAGGTTCGTCATGGAAGGTGCGGGGCGTCCTCGCTGAGGAGCACCCTGGCGACTCAGGGTTTAAGTTGAGCTGGCCTTTTTACTCAGCCTTTCGACCAGGCAGGTTGCAGAAATGGACGGAGGGGGTACGAAGAGGAAGTTTAGTTTGTAGCGTTCAATGAGCGTGAGGGCGAGCAGTGGTACGGTTATGCCAACCAGGGTTCCCACCGCCAAATGAACGGACGCAGCCTGTACTCCGGCGACCTTCACCAGGATTATCCGTGCACCGCTGCCGGCCAGAACATGCATTAGATAGATCGCCATGGAGGACGTCCCTATAAACATGAACCCTTCCAGGCGAACTTTATCCAGGCACATGGACAACGACACAACAAAAAGAATCGAGACCGCCGCGAGCATTAATGCCGTAACGCCGACGACGTCGTAGGTCAATCCCAGTACGAAGTGAAAAATGTATTGCCCCGCCAGAAAAGCAATGCCAAGGCCCATCGCCAACGCCCTGCAGCGCCGCTCGAAAAAATCCTTTATATCGTTGAACACGATGCCGAAGACAAAGAAAACGGTATTTCCGGCTATGTAATACACGATGACCCCTGCGTGCAGCTCTTTGCTGACCACAAACAGGACAGCGAAAAACAAGAGCAACAGTGCCGAATAAGCCTTGCTGACCAGCGAGTAAATAAGCGCACTTAAAACAAAGATCCAGAAAAGAGCATACAAGAACCAAAACTGCGCCCTTGGGTTCCAGGCAAAAGAAAGTACATCGAGGTAAGAGGTGCTGTGGGTGGTGTAATTCGACAGTGCAAGCTCAATACTGCCTTGCAACAAAGACCAGATGATGAATGGATAGGCGATGGTGTCTATCTTGTTGACGATCAGTCCGCCTGCGCCACGCTTCGTGAGAGACTCGTAAAAGAACAGGCCTGACAAGAAGAAAAACAGCGGCATGTGGAAGCTGTAAATAATGCTGTCTACCATTCGAAACGTATAGGCATCAATAGGCAGGCCGGCACTGTAAACGCCTCTGGCGACGTGACCATATACAACTAAAATGATACCTATCGCTTTTGCGTAATCAACCCAATAGCTTCTGTCCCTCATCGTAAAACGCCTGTGTAGTGTGGATGTTTACTGCTGGCGATCGGCAAGCGCAAGCTTAGTCGGGTATCAGGTTTGTGCCAGTTCCCACGCGCAGATAACCACGCCGCTGTCTCGTTGCCTTCCGCCCGCCAAACAGGGGCTTGTTTGGGGGTGGAAGGGGCAAGGAGATTGCAGCTTGTCGTGCGTACGGCACCGCTTTTGTAAAGGAAAAACAGCAGAAAAACTACAGTGCTGCACTCAGTCCAAGCAAGCGTTCTACCCCGACAGGTTCCTCAGCCATCAAGGGGATCACGGCATAGCGTTGAGCATGCTCGTGGATCACATGATCAATTTCCTTGAGCTCATTTATCGCCCGCTTACGAAGCAATGGGGATTGGGTCCTGGACGCTGCGATGCAGTTGTTGATCACCCAGGCCCAAGGCTCGATACCCGCCCGCCGCAGATCGGCTTGCAGATTGGCAGCCTCTAGCACGGGGGTTGTTTCAGCCAGCGTGACAAGTAAAACCTTGGTTTTTTTGGGGTCTTGAAGCTGCATCATCGGCGTCGTGAAGTGCGTGCTGCTGCCTGCCATCTGCCGGGCGATGTCGCGATGATAGGCGCCCGTGGCATCAAGCAACAAAAGGGTGTGCCCGGTCGGGGCGGTATCCATGATCACGAACTTCTTGCCCGCCTCTCGAATAATGCGCGAGAAGCTCTGAAAGACCGCGATTTCTTCGGTGCAGGGAGAGCGAAGGTCTTCTGCCAAAAGCGCTTTTCCCTGCTCATCCAGATGCGCGCCTTTAGAGGCCATCACTTGATCGCGATACCGCTGGGTTTCAACGTGAGGATCAATGCGACTCAGGGTGAGGTTTGCCATTGAACCGTCCAGGGTTTCTGCGAGATGAGCCGCTGGGTCGGACGTGGTGAGGTGAACCGGCAACCCTCTGTGTGCGAGCTCGACGGCTACCGCCGCCGCCAGTGTTGTTTTGCCGACGCCGCCTTTACCCATGACCATAACCAGCCCATGGCCATCAGCCGCAATCTCGTTTACCAGGTCGCTCAAGCTGGGCGCATGAATCTCGGTAGTCGGAGGCTCAAGCGCTTCGACCGCGCTGTCATCCTCGCTTAACAACTGTTTCAGCGCGTCAATCCCAACCAGATTGAAAGCTTTCAGGGGGAGTTGATCAACGGGCAACGCCTTGAGCGTGTCCGGCATTTGCGCAAGGGCTTGTTGTTCCCGTGCATATACTGCGGCGGCCAAAGGATCTTTATCCGCCTCAGTCCTGGGCAAAACTCCGTTGACCACCAGATATTGCTGGCGCAGGCCGATGCTCGCGAGTTCCTCGTGGGTGTGCGCAGCTTCGCGCAACGTGGCGTTCTGGGCGCGAGCGACCAGGACGAGTCGGGTAAGTGCCGGGTCGGACAAGGCTTCAACGGCTTTGCGATATTGATCGCGCTGTTTATCGAGACCTGCCAATGGCCCCAGGCAAGAGGCATCGCCTTGGCCAGCTTCAAGGAATCCACTCCAGGCGCCAGGCAGTTGGAGTAGGCGAATAGTGTGCCCGGTAGGGGCGGTATCAAAGATGATGTGGTCATAGTCATGGAGCAACGTGGCGCTCACCAATAGCGCGGTGAACTCATCGAAAGCGGCGATTTCTGTTGTGCATGCCCCGGACAGCTGTTCTTCCATGCCCTTGACGACATTGGCGTCCAGTACGCCGCGTGCAGGCCCGATAATGCGATCTCTGTAGGCCTGGGCTGCCGCCTGCGGGTCGATTTCGAGCGCAGACAAATGAGCAACTGCGGGTACAGGGGTTATGCGGTTGCCAATGCTGATGCCAAATACTTGGCCGACGTTGGATGCAGGATCGGTACTCACCAGAAGTACGCGTTTCCCTCGTGCTGTCAGCTCCAGGGCTGTAGCGCAGGCAATCGACGTTTTACCTACACCTCCCTTGCCGGTAAAAAACAGAAAGCGTGGTGCGTTCTCGAGAAACTGCATGAGCGACTCCGTCAAGGTTCAAGTGGCCATGTGTGTCGCTCAGAACGTACGACACATAAAGGCGGCCGGCGATTTTATCGGGCTTGAACATGATCGCCTACACCGTGTGGTCTTCGCCATTGCGTGCAATACCGTGAACCCGACGTGTTAATCTTTTTAGCCTCTTTCATTCAATCAGGTCGTGAATAATGAGTAAGTGGCTCGTACTGATGGTTCTGCTGTGCTCGTCTCTGGTTTATGCCGAAGAGGCTGTGCAACGCGACTTGCCGCTTAACTATCTGGAACAGACCCAGCCAGGTTCGAACAATCAACCTCTGGTCATTTTTCTCCACGGTCATGGTGGTAGCGAGAATGACTTGTTCGGGCTGAAAGAATCTTTGCCTGCCCGCTACACCTATCTGTCTGTTCGCGCGCCGATGACCCTGACCAATGGCGTCTTCCAATGGTTCGACAAGACTAATCGCACCGGTGAATACGACGGCAACACTGCACAGATGAGAAACAGTGAGCGGCTGATCGCCGAGTTTGTCGTTGCGGCGATTCAGAAGTACCGGACTTCGGCGAACAAGGTGTATCTGGTAGGTTTTAGCCAGGGCGCGATGGTGAGTTACTACGTTGCGCTGCACCATCCGCAGGCTATCGGCGGAATTGCGGCGCTGAGCGGAACGATGCTGCCCTCGTTGCGCGCTGAAGTGGAGCCGGGTAAGCCTCTGGGGATGCCGGCCACGTTCATCGGGCATGGCACTTCCGACGCGACATTGCCCTTTGCTTTGGCTATCGAGGCGGATCGACTCTTGAAGAGGGGTTCGGTCGCGGTGCAGTTTCATGCATACCCCGGCTTGGGGCATTCGATCAATGAAGCTGAAGTGGCCGACCTCAAGCATTGGCTGGAACAGATGAATCGCGGCGCTTGAGCACCTTAGTGTCACTTTTTTGCAAAAAAAGAGTGGCGAAAAGAGCGGCCAGATAGCACGCGAGAACAGGCTGTGGAGGTGCTGGCCGGCAAACCACTGTTTCTTCGATGGTCACGCTCTATAAAGGAAGGCTGGCCTGCGTGGTGCTCCGCTTTCAGGTGCGTATAATGGCCGCCACTGCGAAAACGATATTGGCGTAACAAATTGAAAAATATGACCACTGCGGCAGCCGAGATGGCTGCCGCCGGCTTTTCCAGAATCGCATTAGGCGTCGAGTATAAAGGTTCGCGTTATTGCGGATGGCAGCGCCAGGCTTCCGGCGTACTGACCGTTCAGGAAACTCTTGAGAACGCATTGTCCAAAGTCGCTGCTTCCCCCGTCTCGTTGTTGTGCGCCGGGCGTACCGATGCGGGTGTGCACGCCTGTGGGCAAGTGGTGCACTTCGACACTCAGGCCGAGCGGTCGCTGAAAGCCTGGGTCATGGGCGCTAATATCAATTTGCCTCACGATGTCAGCGTGACTTGGGCCCAGGTCATGCCGGCGCATTTTCATGCACGGTTCAAGGCGATTGCCCGCCGTTACCGCTACGTCATCTACAACGATCCAATCCGGCCGGCGCACCTGGGCCAGGAAATCACCTGGAATCACCGCCCGCTGGATGCAGAACGCATGGCGCTGGCCGCTCAGTACCTGGTCGGCACCCATGACTTCAGTGCGTTTCGTGCCGGGCAATGTCAGGCGAAGTCACCGATCAAGCAGTTGCATCACCTGCGGGTGACGCGTCACGGTCAAATGATCGTCATCGACGTTCGCGCCAACGCCTTTTTGCACCACATGGTGCGCAATATCGCTGGCGTGTTGATGACCATTGGCACCGGCGAGCGGCCAATCGAATGGGCCGGGGACGTACTGGAGAGCCGCGTCCGTCGGACCGGTGGCGTGACCGCGCACCCGTTCGGGCTTTACCTGGTGAAAGTGGAATACCACGATGAGTTTGCCTTGCCGGAACGTTACGTCGGCCCGCACTTCTTGACCGGCTTCACTGAACTTGGCGGCTGACGCCCGGAAAAGCATTTGCTAACATCCGGGACTTTCCCGAACAAGGCTTGAGGTTTTCACTGCATGTCAGGCGTTCGCAGCAAGATCTGCGGGATTACCCGCATAGAAGACGCGTTGGCCGCGGTTGATGCAGGGGCCGATGCCATCGGCTTTGTGTTCTACGCCAAAAGCCCTCGGGCCGTCAGCGTCGAACAGGCGCGTGCAATCATTGCTGCCCTGCCACCGTTTGTTACCACCGTTGGCTTGTTCGTCAATATCAGCCGTTGCGAGCTCACCGAGATACTGGAAATCGTACCTCTGGATCTCTTGCAGTTTCATGGCGACGAAACGCCCGAGGACTGTGACGGCTATCATCGACCTTACATCAAGGCGTTGCGCGTGCAGGCGGGCGATGACATCGCCGCCAGTTGCCGGGCCTATTCCAGGGCCAGCGGTATTCTGCTCGATACCTATGTTGCCGGCGTGCCGGGCGGCACAGGCGAAGCGTTTGACTGGTCGTTGATCCCGCAGACGCTGAGTAAACCGATTATTCTGGCGGGCGGTTTGACGCCAGACAACGTCGCGCAAGCCATTGCTCAGGTCCGACCTTATGCGGTGGATGTCAGCGGCGGAGTTGAAATGAGCAAGGGAATCAAGGACCACGACAGGATCCGTGCGTTCATGCACGCGGTGCGGGGTTCTTGATTCGGTCATTGACAGGTTGTTTGCCTGATGTGACGGTTGGTGTTTGGCCACCGTCCATAAGCCTGGCGTAGCGATAAGCGCGCGGGTCGACATTGAATAAGCGACGACGCTGATGCGCGTCGTCACAATGGCGAGTGACGAGGTTCGGTTCAGGCAGGTCCGGCGGTATGCCGATCCCTGAAGTTGCCCGTCGCCGCTGTACACATGAATTAGCTCAAGGGCATACGCGGGGCTGTGAATCGCTAGCGCGTTCGAGCCACCGGTACTGGAGAAAGAAAGCATGAGCAACTGGTTGGTAGACAAACTGATCCCTTCGATCATGCGTTCCGAGGTGAAAAAAAGCTCGGTACCAGAAGGGCTTTGGCATAAGTGCCCGTCTTGTGAAGCGGTGCTTTATCGTCCGGAACTCGAAAAAACCCTGGACGTCTGCCCCAAGTGCAATCACCACATGCGCATTGGCGCACGTGCTCGTCTGAACATCTTTCTCGATGTGGAAGGGCGTGCAGAGCTGGGCGCCGACCTCGAGCCAGTGGATCGCCTGAAGTTTCGCGACAGCAAGAAGTACAAGGATCGCCTGGTCGCTGCGCAGAAGCAGACCGGCGAGAAAGATGCGCTGATCTCCATGAGTGGCACGCTGCTCGGGATGCCTGTCGTGGCCTGCGCATTCGAGTTCTCGTTCATGGGCGGCTCGATGGGTGCCATTGTCGGCGAGCGGTTTGTACGCGCGGCCAACTACGCACTGGAAAATCGCTGCCCAATGGTCTGCTTTGCTGCTTCCGGCGGTGCGCGGATGCAGGAAGCGCTGATTTCCCTGATGCAAATGGCCAAGACGTCGGCGGTGCTGGCGCGTCTGCGCGAGGAAGGCTTGCCGTTCATCTCGGTCCTGACCGACCCCGTCTACGGCGGTGTTTCCGCCAGTCTGGCGATGCTGGGCGACGTGATCGTTGCCGAGCCCAAAGCCCTGATCGGCTTCGCGGGTCCTCGTGTGATCGAGCAGACTGTGCGTGAAAAACTGCCAGAAGGTTTCCAGCGCAGCGAGTTCCTGCTGGAGCATGGCGCCATCGATTTGATCGTTCCGCGTCAAGAACTGCGTCCGCGTCTGGGTAATCTGCTGGCCCAAATGATGGACTTGCCGACACCTAAATTCATCGCCGCACCTTCGGAACCGATCATCGTTCCGCCGGCACCGGCCACTGTATGACCCTGCGTACCTTGGGCGACTGGCTCGCTTACCTTGAGCAACTGCATCCATCGGCCATCGATATGGGGCTGGAGCGTTCGCAACAAGTGGCGGGCAAGCTGGGGTTGACCCGGCCGGCCCCCAGGGTGATCACGGTCACGGGGACCAACGGTAAGGGTTCGACCTGCGCGTTCATTGCTTCATTGATGCAAGCGCAGGGGCTCAAGGTGGGTGTTTACAGCTCGCCGCACTTGTTGCGTTACAACGAGCGGGTACAGGTCCAGGGCGTTGAGGCCACCGATAGTCAGTTGTGCGAGGCTTTCGCAGCAGTGGAAGCCGCCCGCGGCGACATCTCCCTGACCTATTTCGAAATGGGCACGCTCGCCGCGTTTTGGCTGTTCGAGCGCGCGGCGCTGGACGCGGTGGTTCTGGAAATCGGCCTCGGCGGACGTCTGGATGCGGTGAACCTTATCGATGCCGATCTGGCTGTGATCACCAGTATTGGTGTTGATCACGCTGACTGGTTGGGTGATACCCGTGAGTCGGTCGCCTTCGAAAAGGCCGGGATCTTGCGTCAGGGGCGTCCAGCCCTGTGCGGCGACCTCGATCCTCCCGCGCCATTGCTCGAACGCGTCAAGGCCCTCGGTTGCCCGTTCCTGTTGCGCGGTCGTGATTTCGATCTGGCGGTGACCGACAGTGATTGGCATTGGCAGGGGCATGATGCGCGCGGCCAATTGGTTGAACTGCACCACTTGCCGCTGCTTGACCTGCCGATGGAAAATGCCGCATTGGCGTTGCAGGCTTATCTGCTGCTGGATCTTCCTTGGGTGCCGGAACACATTAGTGCAGCCTTGAGCAGCACGCGGTTGACCGGTCGTCTGGATCGGCGTCAGATCAACTGGCATGGCAAGCCACTGAAGCTTTTGCTGGATGTCGGCCATAATCCTCATGCGGCACACTATCTGGCGCAGCGTCTGGCAGGTCGGCCCCTGGCTGGCAAACGCCTGGCCGTTTTCGGATTGCTGGCGGACAAGGATCTCAAGGGCGTACTGGCCGAACTGGCTGGCAGCGTTCAGGATTGGGCTGTTGCACCTTTACCGACCCCCCGTAGCTGTTCGGCTGGCGAGTTGCAGGCTGCGCTACAGAACCTTGGCGCACGCGTGACGTCTTATCAGAGTGTCGCGCTGGCGCTGGAAGGGCAGTGCGATCAAGCGACAGCCGAAGATGAAATTCTGCTGTTCGGATCATTTTATTGCGTCGCCGAGGCCTTGGAATGGCTGGCCCGGCGCGCCAAGGAGGACATTGCAAATGGCTTTGCTGGATAACGTGTTCAAGCAGCGGATGGTCGGTGCACTGGTATTGGTCGCATTGGCGGTGATTTTCTTGCCGATGTTGTTTTCGCGCCAGGATGAAACGCGTCGCGTGTCGGTCGATGTGCCCGCCACGCCGCAAACACCGGCAACGTCTCAAGTGCAGGTCGAGCCCGTAGCGGTTCCAGAGCCTCAATCGTTGCCGCAGGAGCCTGTGCCGACGGACGAAGACCTTGCTCAGCCCAAGGCCTCTTCGGTGCCTGTGCCAATCACCACGGTGACCCCGTCGGTCGCGACCACGCAGCCGGCTCCGGTAGTCAAGCCGGCAGCGGCTCAGGCGCCCGCCAAGCCCGCCGCAGAACCCAGTCGTGTGGATGCCAATGGCCTCTCGGTCAGTTGGTCGGTGCAACTGGCCAGCCTGTCCAATCGCGCCAGTGCCGACACGTTGCAGAAAAGCCTGCGCGCTCAGGGCTATAACGCCTATATTCGGTCCTCGGATGGCTTGAACCGAGTGTTTGTCGGGCCGCTGATTGAACGTGCCGAGGCTGATCGTTTGCGTGATCAATTGAGCAAACAGCAGAAACTCAACGGTTTGGTGGTGCGCTTTCAGCCTGAGCGAAATTGAGTCCACAATCTAATCGGTAATCGCTGCTTACGGGCGGGCTAGCGCTCTGCTAAAATACGCCGCCTTATCCGTCCGTAGGCTTCAACGTGCCATTTACCCCGGTTGATTGGGCGATCATTGCGATCATTGCCATCTCCGCCTTGATCAGTTTGAAACGCGGCTTCGTCAAGGAAGCATTGTCGTTACTCACCTGGATCATTGCAGGTGTTGTTGCCTGGATGTTCGGCGGCTCGCTTTCGCAGTACCTTGTCAGTTATATCGAGACACCTTCAGCTCGCGTGATTGCCGGCTGCACCATCCTGTTTGTCGCCACCTTGCTGGTAGGCGCCATGGTCAACTTTCTCATCAGCGAACTGATTCGCGTCACCGGGCTTTCCGGGACCGATCGTTTTCTGGGTATGGTCTTCGGCGCTGCGCGCGGAGGCTTGCTAGTGGTTGTCGCGGTCGGGCTGTTGAGCCTGGGCCCCGTACAGCAAGATCAATGGTGGCAGCAGTCGAAACTGATGCCACAATTTCTGTTGGTCGCTGACTGGTCGAAAAACCTGATTCTCGGGTTGTCCAGCAAGTGGCTAGCCAGCGGTATCAGCGTACCCGCTGATCTCCCGTTCAAGGAACACCTCCTGCCGTCAACA
The DNA here is from genome assembly GCF_900095225.1 of Pseudomonas sp. UMAB-08. Lineage (GTDB taxonomy): Bacteria > Pseudomonadota > Gammaproteobacteria > Pseudomonadales > Pseudomonadaceae > Aquipseudomonas. The sequence goes on along the minus strand of NZ_LT607417.1, from coordinate 336,510 downwards.
ATGCCGCAAGAAGTGTTCGGTAAATCCAGTTCCACTAAGTAGGGGTTGCGTCGCATGTGTGGCATCGTCGGTATCGTCGGTAAGTCGAACGTCAATCAGTCGCTGTATGACGCGCTAACCGTCCTCCAGCACCGCGGCCAGGACGCTGCCGGTATCGTAACCAGCCATGGCGGCCGGTTATTCCTGCGCAAGGACAATGGGTTGGTCCGTGATGTATTCCACCAGCGCCATATGCAGCGCCTGGTCGGTCACATGGGCATCGGCCATGTGCGCTATCCCACCGCGGGCAGCTCGACTTCGGCCGAAGCTCAACCGTTTTACGTCAACTCGCCGTATGGCATCACCCTGGCGCACAACGGCAACCTGACCAACGTCGAGCAACTGGCCAAGGAGATTTACGAATCTGACCTGCGCCACGTCAACACCAACTCCGATTCGGAAGTGTTGCTCAACATTTTTGCTCACGAACTGGCCCAGCGCGGCAAGTTGCAGCCGACAGAAGAAGACGTCTTCGCGGCCGTGACCGATGTGCACCATCGTTGCCGTGGCGGATACGCCGTGGTCGCCATGATCACTGGCTATGGCATCGTCGGTTTCCGTGACCCGCATGCCATACGTCCTATCGTCTTCGGTCAGCGTCATACCGACGAAGGCGTCGAGTACATGATTGCGTCGGAAAGCGTTGCGCTGGACGTGCTCGGTTTCACCCTGATCCGTGATCTGGCGCCGGGCGAAGCGGTCTACATCACTGAAGACGGCAAGCTGCACACTCGCCAGTGTGCGACCAACCCGCAATACGCACCGTGCATTTTCGAACACGTCTATCTGGCGCGCCCTGACTCGATCATCGACGGCGTCTCGGTGTACAAGGCACGTCTGCGCATGGGCGAACGACTGGCGGACAAGATCGTGCGCGAGCGTCCTGATCACGACATCGACGTGGTCATCCCGATTCCTGACACCAGCCGTACCGCAGCGCTCGAACTGGCCAATCGTCTGGGCGTGAAATTCCGCGAAGGTTTCGTCAAGAACCGTTACATCGGTCGCACGTTCATCATGCCGGGGCAGGCTGCGCGGAAAAAGTCCGTACGCCAGAAGCTCAACGCCATCGAGCTGGAATTCCGTGGCAAGAACGTGATGCTGGTGGATGACTCCATCGTGCGCGGTACCACCTGCAAGCAGATCATTCAGATGGCCCGTGAAGCCGGGGCGAAGAACGTGTACTTCTGTTCTGCGGCACCTGCTGTGCGTTACCCGAACGTCTACGGCATCGACATGCCGAGCGCTCACGAGCTGATCGCACACAATCGTACGACGCAGGACGTTGCAGACCTGATCGGCGCCGACTGGCTGATTTATCAGGACCTCAGCGACCTGATCGACGCAGTGGGCGGCGGCAAGGTCAAGATCGCAAACTTCGACTGCGCGGTATTCGACGGCAAGTACGTGACCGGCGATATCGACGAGCACTACCTGAACAGGATCGAGCAGGCGCGCAACGACGCCTCCAAGGTCAAGACTCAGGCGGTCAGTGCCATTATTGATTTGTACAACAACTAAGAAGGGGTAGGCGGCATGGCTCACGAATGGGATGCAGGCCGGCTGGACAGTGATCTGGATGGCGTGGGTTTCGATACCCTTGCCGTGCGTGCCGGTCAGCACCGCACGCCGGAAGGTGAGCATGGCGATCCGATGTTCTTCACGTCCAGTTACGTGTTCCGCACTGCCGCCGATGCGGCGGCGCGGTTCGCGGGTGAAGTGCCGGGCAACGTCTATTCGCGTTACACCAACCCGACTGTGCGTTCTTTCGAGGAGCGTATTGCCGCGCTCGAAGGTGCTGAGCAGGCCGTCGCCACCGCTACAGGCATGGCGGCGATTCTGGCTGTAGTGATGAGCTTGTGCAGCGCTGGCGATCATGTGCTGGTGTCGCGCAGTGTGTTCGGTTCGACCATCAGCCTGTTCGAGAAGTACTTCAAACGCTTCGGTGTCGAAGTCGACTACGTTCCGCTGGCCGATCTGTCTGGCTGGGATGCAGCGATCAAGGCCAATACGAAGCTGCTGTTCGTCGAGTCGCCGTCCAATCCTCTGGCCGAGCTTGTGGATATTGCCGCACTGTCCGAGATTGCGCATGCCAAAGGCGCGATGCTGGTCGTCGACAACTGTTTCTGCACGCCTGCGCTGCAACAGCCTCTGTTGCTGGGCGCTGACGTGGTCGTGCATTCGGCGACCAAGTTCATTGACGGCCAGGGCCGTTGCATGGGCGGCGTGGTCGCGGGTCGCAGCGAACAGATGAAAGAAGTGGTGGGATTCCTGCGGACCGCCGGGCCGACGCTGAGCCCGTTCAACGCCTGGATCTTCCTCAAGGGCCTGGAAACCTTGAGTCTGCGTATGCGCGCTCACTGCGCCAGCGCCCAGATTCTGGCCGAGTGGCTGGAGCAGCAGGACGGCATCGAAAAGGTTCATTACGCAGGCCTCAAGAGCCATCCACAGCATGCCTTGGCGCAACGTCAGCAAAAGGGCTTTGGTGCGGTGGTGAGTTTTGAAGTCAAAGGCGGCAAAGAGGGCGCCTGGCGCTTTATCGATGCCACGCGGTTGATTTCGATCACCGCTAACCTGGGCGACAGCAAAACCACGATTACCCACCCGAGTACTACCTCTCACGGGCGTCTGGCGCCGCAAGAGCGCGAAGCTGCCGGGATTCGTGACAGCTTGATCAGGGTTGCAGTGGGTCTCGAAGACGTTGCCGACTTGCAGGCGGATCTGGCGCGCGGGCTGGCGGCTTTGTGAGTGAGTGGGCGGTGGAAGCTGTCCCGGCCAGCAATGGCCGGGTCGCGCTGGTCACAGGGGCTGCTCGCGGTATCGGTCTGGGCATTGCCGCCTGGCTGATCAGCGAAGGCTGGCAGGTGGTGTTGACGGACCGGGATCGTGTTCGCGGTTCGAAAGTGACCAAGGTGCTTGGCGAAAACGCCTGGTTCATTGCCATGGACGTGTCCAGTGAAGAGCAAGTGACGCTGTGTGTGGCGGAAGTGCTGGGCCAGTTCGGTCGCCTTGATGCGCTGGTGTGCAATGCGGCGGTTGCCGATCCCCACAACGCAACACTGGAAAGCTTGAGCCTGCATGACTGGAACCGGGTACTGGCCGTCAATCTCAGTGGGCCGATGCTGCTGGCCAAGCACTGCGCGCCTTACCTGCGCGCTCACGGTGGCGCCATCGTCAATCTGACCTCGACCCGTGCCACACAATCGGAACCGGACACTGAGGCCTATGCGGCGAGCAAGGGCGGCCTGTTGGCGTTGACCCATGCCCTGGCCATCAGTTTGGGCCCGGAGATCCGTGTAAACGCTGTCAGCCCCGGCTGGATCGATACCCGTGATCCGTCTGTGCGTCGTGCAGAGCCTTTGTCCGATAGCGACCATGCCCAGCACCCGGTGGGCAGGGTGGGGACGGTTGAGGACGTAGCGGCGATGGTGGTCTGGCTGCTGTCGAAAAATGCTGGGTTCGTTACCGGTCAGGAGTTTGTGGTTGATGGCGGCATGACCAAGAAGATGGTTTATCAGGATTAAGGTTTTCAGCGAAAGCGCCGCATCAGATCCGCATGATTTGGCGGTGCCGATCTGTTCGCGGATAGAGACGTTCCCGCAAATGTGATTCGGTAAAGCGATATCGGGCAATTGATTCAAAAGGGTACTTTTTAAAAAAACTTCAAGCAGGGTATTGACTTAGGTTCGATATCTGCGTAAATTTCGCGGCCTCAACGAAGCAAAGGGTGATTAG
>NZ_LT607417.1:329161-332728 GCF_900095225.1 Pseudomonas sp. UMAB-08 | reverse complement strand
TGGGAGAGCAGCTGCCTTACAAGCAGCGGGTCGGCGGTTCGATCCCGTCATCACCCACCATTTATTGAGTGTTCTTTAACGAGAACAGGACGAAAGTCCACCGACAAGCAGCGGTAGTTCAGTCGGTTAGAATACCGGCCTGTCACGCCGGGGGTCGCGGGTTCGAGTCCCGTCCGCTGCGCCATATCCCGCTTCAAGGCCCTTGAACTCCTTGAAGCAAACAAACAAGCGACCTTAGGGTCGCTTTTTTGCGTCCTGAATTCCACATAACGCCCTCTCCAGTACTCATGCGGTGAGTGCTTCTGTTTCTTTCATGCTCCGGGATTGGGTTATGCTCGAAGCGTGAAGGCGTTTTGGCATCGGTTGCGGCCGTGGTGGAATGAGAGGGAGTGACTCATGGAGTCTCCAGGCAGTATTCGCAGGGCGCAGTCATTTGCTTCCGATACACGAGAGGCGGTGCGCGAGTTCCACGCCGGGGTTGTTCAGCACGACATGGCGCTGGTGCTGTTCTTCTGTTCGCCGACCTATGACCGGGAGATAGTCGCGCAAGAAATGGCGCGTCTGTTTCCAGGCGTAGACGTTGTCGGCTGCTCGACGGCGGGGGAGATCGGCCCTGTCGGTTATTGCACCGACAGCATCACTGGGGTCAGTTTTCCTGGAAGCGATTTTGTGGCGGTGGTGGGTGCCATTGACCACCTGCAGCAACTTGAAGCGGCCAAGGTCATGGAGTTTGCTCAGCAGCAACTACAGAGGCTGACCATCAAGGCGCCAGGGGTGGCGGACCCGAGCGGTTTTGCGCTGCTCCTGACCGATGGCCTTTCAGTGCGTGAAGAGCCGCTGACCAATGCGTTGCAACGGTCCTTGGGCAAGTTGCCACTCATCGGTGGGTCTGCAGCCGATGCGTTGTCTTTCGGTCATACCTACGTCTACTTCGACGGGGCATTTCACAGCGATAGCGCGGCCGTGGTTCTGCTGAGTACGCCTTTGCCGTTCAAGCTGTTCAAAATCCAGCATTTTGTACCGACGTCCAAAAGGCTGGTGGTGACCGCCGCCGACCCCGCCCATCGCGTGGTGAAAGAAATCAACGGATTGCCCGCCGCCGAGGAATATGCCCGCTATATCGGTGTTGAGGTTAGCGATCTGAACCCCTTGAGTTTCGCCGCATCGCCCCTGGTGGTGGTGATCGGCGAGACGAGCTATGTGCGTGCCATTCAGTCGGCCAACAGCGACGGGAGCCTGACGTTTTTCTGTGCCATCGAGGAAGGGCTGGTGCTACGCCTGGCGCATGGCGAGGATCTGGTGGAAAACCTCAAGCAGTCCTTTGCGGCATTCAACTCGGAAATCGGGCCGCCGCAACTGGTTCTGGGGTTCGATTGCGTCCTGCGCAGGATGGAAATCACCCTCAATGACATTAATGACGCCGTTGAGGATATTTTTCGCAGCAACAATGTCACCGGGTTCACGACCTACGGTGAGCAATTTCGCGGAGTGCACGTCAACCAGACATTGACCGGTATCGCGATTGGCGCGGCGTTGCCCGAGGTGCGTCATGCTTGAGCAAATCCAGTTGTCCGCTAATGACGAAAAGCGCCTGTGCGCCGAGATCGCTCGCAAGGACAAGATCATCGAGGTTCTGATGGACCGCGCCGAACGCGGTACCAACGGTCAAGGTTCCGATTTCGATCTGTTTCAGACCACTGTCATGTTGGAAGACATGGTGCGTGAGCGCACACAGGATCTGGAAACCGCGCTGCGCAATAACGAAAGCATCACCCGCGAGCTGAAAGCGGCCCAGGGCGAGTTGGTGACCTCTGCGCGCCTGGCCGGCATGGCCGAAATCGCAAACAACGTCCTGCACAACGTCGGCAACGTTCTTAACAGCGTGAATATATCGGCTGACATCGTGTGTTCCACGCTGCGCCAGTCGAAGGTTCGCAGCCTGAGTAATGTCGTGGAGCTTATCCAGGAACACCCGGACGACATCGGTGAGTTTCTGGCGCGAGATGAAAAAGGAAAGCTGTTGCTGCCTTACCTTTTCAAGCTGGCGGCCGCGCTGTCCGCCGAGCAGCGCAACGTGCTGGATGAGCTTGGCTCATTGACTCAGAACATCAACCACATCAAAAGTATCGTCGCGACCCAACAGTCGCATGCGGGCTCGGCCAGCATGATCGAAGATGTCGATCTGGATGCCGCGCTCGAGGATGTCCTGCGTTTGGGGGGCGGGGTCGTAGGTGCGCATCAGATTATCGCGCTCAAGGAGTATTCGGATGTGCCCGCGCTGCTGCTGGATAAGTCGCGGTTTATCCAGATTTTGGTCAACTTGCTGCGAAATGCCAAGCAGGCCATGGACGCTATCGATGACCTGACAGGCCCGATCACCCTGCGCGCAAGGGTGGTCAAAAACAGCGAGGGCAGGCGTTTGCAATTGAGTGTGGAAGATGAAGGCGAAGGTATCGCGCCCGAGCATCTACCGCAGCTTTTCGTGCATGGCTTCACGACACGCAAAGAGGGCCATGGCTTTGGCCTGCACAGCTGCGCGTTGGCGGCCAAGGAGATGGGCGGCACCTTGACGGTTCACAGTGACGGGCCCGGCGCCGGGGCTGTGTTTACCCTTGAGTTTCCAATGGCCTCAGCGCTGGGTTGATCCGCGATGTAACGCTCACGCGGGTAGTTTGCCGCCTCCAGCGATCAGTGGAAGCGCTCGGCGCTATAGGGGGCGGGGTCGGTAAACGGTTCGGTGCCGGTCATCATCTCCGCAAGCAGGCGACCACTGACCGGGCCCAGCGTCAGGCCGTGGTGGGCGTGGCCAAAGTTGAACCACAGCCCCGGATGACGCTTGGCCGGACCGATCACCGGGCACATGTCCGGCAGGCACGGGCGCCGACCCAGCCAGGGTTCGGCATCCAGACGTTCTCCAAGGGGGTAAAAGCCGCGTGCCAGCTTTTCGCAACGGCGCAGCTGGATTTCATTGATAGGGTCGTCGCTGTCGGCGAACTCGACGCCGGTGGTCAGACGAATCCCTCGCACCATCGGTGCCAGTACATAACCGCCCTGACGGTCGACAATGGGATGGTGCAACTGAGTGCCGGGTTTGGCGGCGTAGTGCATGTGGTAGCCGCGCTTGACCGCCAGCGGAATCCGGTAACCCAGCGGCTCGAAAATGCCCCTGGCCTGAGGACCGAGGGCCACCACGGCTTCGTTGGCAATGATCAGGCCCTTTTCGCTCTGCACCTCCCATTTTCCTGCGCGTTGGCTCAGGCTCAAGGCATCACCCAGCACGAATACGCCGCCGCGCTTGATGAACAGTTCTGCATAGCCGCGGGTCAGGCCGCCCGGATCACTGACGGTCTTCGGGTCGAGCCAGTGAATACCGCCGACGACGTTGGCATGCAGTCCTGGCTCGCGCTCGTGCACCTGCTGCTGATCAAGCACTGCATAGTTCAAACCGTACTTTTTGAGCGCCGCCGCGTCTTCTTTGGCTTTTTCAAACGCGGGCAGGTTGCGAAAGGCCTCGATCCAGCCACTGTCCTTGATCAGCCCACCCATCCCTGCCGGTTCCGACAGCAG
>NZ_LT607417.1:327249-329138 GCF_900095225.1 Pseudomonas sp. UMAB-08 | reverse complement strand
CCACCCATCCCTGCCGGTTCCGACAGCAGGTCATGTTCGCTGACACAGCGCTCGACCAGCGGCAGCATGGAGCGGGTCGCGGCGGCCAGGCCTTTGGGCCCCGAATTACGCCAGTACCGCAGCAACCACGGACCTGCCTTGGGCAGATACCGCAGGCTGTAGCGCACATCGGATTGCTGGTTGAGGGCGTAGCGCAACAGGCTCGACAGCTGGCGCGGAAACGCATAAGGGATCACGCTGGCGCGCTCGATCAGCCCGGCGTTGCCATGGCTGGTGCCGTTGCCGGGTTGCTCGCGGTCGAGCAATACCACGTTGCGGCCGCGTGCCTGTAGCTGCAGGGCGGTACTGACGCCGACAATCCCGGCGCCCAGAACGATGGTGTCGCAATGCATGGAAAGTCCTTGATACGCGGGCCGTAATCACGGCCTGGAAAAATCGGTTCAATTTAAATCAGGGCCAGGCGGCCTTCGATTAGCTCAGGCGGCGTCGCACAGTGTCGACATTACGGGAGAAGCTCAATTTCGTCACGCCCATCGGCGCCCTGGATAATCAACATCGGCGCGTTAACCGAACCGGTGTAGAATCCCCAGGCGTCAGTCAAATCGACCGTACCTCCAAACTGCGTTGATCGAACGCCAGCCTTGTTGCAGACTTACCCCCTCGTTTCAGGACTGCAGTTCTGCTGACAGCTATTTCTCCCAGGATTTTCAATGTCTAAATTACTGAGCTTTCGTACCGCATGCTGGGTCACCACCCTGCTGGCTGCCGCAGGCTGCTCATCGCCCAAACCGGCGGTCTACGAGCATGAAAATTTCGACGATTCCGGTACTTTTTCGAGAAACTACCCGGTCACCGATTCCGCTTCCTGTGAGGCAGCGCGTCGGGCCTTGCTCAGTCAGGGCTACATCATCAGTAGCAGCGACCCGAAAGTGATCAGCGGGCACAAAAGCTTCCAGCAGACGGGTGAAACCCACATGGAGATCAGCTTCAGTGTGGTCTGCGCGTCTGATGGCACCGCCGCTAACGGGGCGACGATGTTCGCTAACGCTTTGCAGGACCGTTATGCGCTGAAGAAGGTCAACAATTCGGCGAGCGTGGGTGTTGGCGTGCTGGGTTCGGTGTCGATGCCGATCGGCTCCACTGACGACTCGATGGTCAAGGTCGCCAGCGAGACGGTCTCGTCGCCCAAGTTCTATGATCGCTTCTTCACTCTGGTGGAAATCTTCTTGCCACCTGAAGTGAAAAAAGCGGCCCATATCCCTGAAAAGCCGAAAACCGATCTGGGCATGCCAGAACCGGTGGTTCAAGCACCGAAGCCGGCAGCGCTGGCCGAGACCAAGCCCGCGACTCCAGAGGCGGTACCTGCCAAAGAATCTGCTCCGGAAGCCGCGCCTGCCCCTAGCGGAAGCGAACCGGCGCCAGCACCCGCGGAACAGCAGTCTATTCAGGTCGAGCCTGTAACGCCTGCTCCGCCAGTGGAAACGACACCTTAACGTCTGGCGAGCAGCACCCGATGCCATGAAGATAGCCGCTGAGACTTTTCCGTTCAGCGGCTTTTTAATGGGCGGTGCACCTCAGCTTAGAAACAGCTTGTACGCCGGGTTATCAGTTTCATCCCAATACGGATAACCAATCTCGGCCAGCGCCGCAGGGATCAGGTGACGTTCGTCCTCCGGCACCACCAGCCCCGCCATGACCCGGCCATCCGCCGCGCCGTGGTTGCGGTAGTGGAACATCGAGATATTCCACTGGCCGCCGAGCTTGTTCAGGAAGTTGAACAGCGCGCCGGGGCGTTCGGGGAATTCGAAGCGGAACACCACTTCATCGCTGACCCGCGCCGCATGACCGCCGACCATGTGCCGGATGTGCAGCTTCGCCAGTTCGTTATG
>NZ_LT607417.1:326826-327235 GCF_900095225.1 Pseudomonas sp. UMAB-08 | reverse complement strand
GCGCGCGGGTCGTTTTCCGGGTGGGTCTGCACGCCGACGAAGATGTGCGCTTCGCGATCGGTATGGTAGCGGTAGTTGAATTCGGTGATCTGGCGTTTACCGATGGCTTTGCAGAAGGCTTTGAAGCTGCCCGGCTTCTCGGGAATGGTCACCGCGATGATCGCTTCGCGGCCTTCGCCCAGCTCGGCACGTTCGGCGACGTGGCGCAGGCGGTCGAAGTTGACGTTCGCCCCGGAGTCGATGGCCACTAGGGTCTGGCCGCTGACGCCGTACAGCTCGACGTATTTCTTGATCCCGGCCACGCCCAGCGCGCCGGCAGGTTCAGTGATCGAGCGGGTGTCGTCGTAGATGTCCTTGATCGCCGCACAGATTTCATCGGTGTTGACGGTGATCACGTCGTCGACGTAAT
>NZ_LT607417.1:45539-326652 GCF_900095225.1 Pseudomonas sp. UMAB-08 | reverse complement strand
GGTGCCTTGCCCGGCAATGGTGTCCGGGTCGTCATACGGGTGGACGTAGACGTAGCCTTTTTCTTCGACCAGCTTCAGGGAAAACGCCAGCGCCTCGGGGAACGAATCACCGTGCAACACCACCTTGCCGCCGCGTGAACGCACACCTTCGACCTTGATCTCGGGGGTGGTTTTGGGCATGACGATGGTGGCTTTGACCCCCAATACCTTGGCCGCCAGCGCCAGCCCCTGCGCGTGATTGCCGGCCGACGCGGTGACCACGCCCTTGGCCCGTTCGGCTTCGCTCAGTTGCGTCAGCTTGTTGTACGCGCCGCGAATTTTGAACGAGAACACCGGCTGCAAGTCTTCGCGCTTGAGCAATACCTGATTGCCGAGGCGCTCGGACAGCTGGCGGGCCTGCTGCAAGGGGGTTTCAACGGCCACGTCGTAGACGCGCGAGGTGAGGATTTTTTTGGCGTACTGCTTGAGCAAATCGCTCATTGATGGGCTCCTGGTGCGAGAGGTGTTGCCCAGGAGACAGAAAAAACCCGCCTCGAGGGCGGGTTGGGTGCAGCCGTCAGCTAGCCCGCCAAGATAGGAATGGCGGTAATAATAATCGGGCGGACGACATGCGGGGTCAGGTTCATGTCTCGAAGATTATTTCGGATGGCGTAGGCAAGTCAAGCCTGCACAGGCCGTGTCGAGGTGTTCGATGCATTCATTTTTCCGTCACGTTGGCACTTTAAGGTGAAGGCCGTGGTCAGTAATAAAACCAACAGTGAGCATCAGCCAAAGAGGGCATGCGTAATGGACGAATATCAGGAAGAACTGCTTGAATATCAGGCCTTCGAACTCGATCCACTGGAACCGGCCGACGACGCTACCGAGCTGTAAGCGTCAACCGGCTTGACGCTGGCTGCGGCGGAACTCTCCCGGGGTGTGCCCGTTCCAGCGTTTGAAGGCGCGTTGAAAAGCCTCGGCCGAGGCAAAGCCGAGCAAGTAGGCGATTTCACCGAAGGCCAGCTCTGTATCACGGATATAGGTCATCGCCAGGTCGCGGCGGGTGTCATTGAGAATGGCGCGGAACTGCGTGCCTTCGTCGGCCAATTTGCGACGCAATGTCCAGGTCGGCAGCTTCAGTCGTGCGGCCACTTCTTCCAGATTCGGTTCCCGCCCCCCATTCAATAACGGCCCGAGCAACTGAGTGATGCGCTCTCGCAGGCTGCGGGTGCGGGTGAGCTGTTCCAGTTCCTTCTCACACAATTGCAACAAATGCCGCCAAGTGCTGGGGCAGTGGTCCGGGTTGCGTAGCCCGAGGCTCGACTGGCTCAGGCGCAGTTGATTGATGTCGGCAGCAAAACTCACAGGGTTATCGCTCAAGTCGTTGTAAGACACGGCGTAGGCCGGCGCAGGAAACTCGATGTCGACCTTTTCCGCCCGCAGGCGGCAACCGGCCAGACTTGAAAGCTGCTGAATCCAGCTGGCGAGAATCGAATCCACCACAAAGCGGTTGTAGGCGTTGTACGGGCTGATGGAATAGAAACGCAGCCATGCGCCTTGGGCGTCCTCATGAAAGCTCGACTGCCCTCGGTAATTCGAACCGTACAGCGCTTCAAAACGGATCAGGCAGCGTGCCGCCTCGCGCACGGTGGGCGCCTGCGCGGCAGTGACGCCCGCCAGTCCTGCCTGGCTGATACGACTCAACCGGCCCATGCGCAGGCCCAGCCCCGGTTCGCCGGTCAGCTGGATGGCGGCATGCCCAAGGCGCATGTAGCGCGGGATCGACAGGCGTGCACCCGGCTCAGCCAGGCGTGCCGGGTCCAGCCCGTATTGTTCCAGCAACGGCTCCGGGTCCTGGCCGAAACTGCGCACAGCGTCGGCCAGGCTGTGCACGAAGCCTACTGACAAATCACCCAAGCGCACCCGTGGCGAAGTCATCGACTCACAGCCAGAGGTTGATCAAGCGCGCACCATGCCCAGGCTGGTTGGCGCTGATTTGATCGGTGCCGGTCAGCCCTTGGCGATTGGCAAAACTATCGCCGGAGCTGCCCTGATCCCAGAACTGGCCACGCATGAACACACTGATCCCCGCACGTGCGGTACTGGCCGCTGCATGGCCAGTCAGGGTCAGGCGGCGCCAGGCTTCGCCTTCGCTGGTTTCTCCCGGCTTGAGGCTGACGCCCTCAGGTGTCGAGGCACTTTTATAACCCCGCCAGGGTTTGGACCAGAGGCCATGGCCCACGACGAACGCCGGTATGGCAATCAATTCGGCGCCGTTGTTGTTCAATTGTGCGTAATTACGCGGATACCAGCTGTCACTGCCGATCAGCACCCCCAGACGTCCGGCCGGGGTGTCGACGACATTCAGCGCAGCCGGTGTCGCTGGCTGGATGTAATTGCGCTCCGCGAACGTCGGATACAGCTGACGTTGCGGCTGGCCAATTGGCAGGCCGTCGCTGCCGAACACCAGGCTGCTGTTGTACAGAGGGCCTGCGCCGATGTGCAGTTGGCCGTTATCGATGCTCGGTTCGGGCAAAACGATTGAGCCTGCCACCAGTGTCACGGCGAACTCTTTGGCCAGACCGCCGAACAGTGCCTGGTAATCCTTGGCCATGGCCCGTGCTTTCATGCGCAGATGAGCGTCGTCGAGCCGGTTGCTGCCCTTGGCCCGTATCAGCGCGTTGAGGAATTGCAGGGGGTTGCTGACCGACAGCCAGTTCATGGCTTCATTGATCGTCGTGGCTTGATACAACTCATCTTTTTCGCCTCTGGCAAACAGCCAGGTACCGATGTGCTCAGGCAACACCACGATGGTTTTGTCGTTAAGCAGGCCTTGGTCACGGGCTTGTTGCAGGTAGGCCGCCAGCTTGCGGTGCAGATGCTCGAGGCTTTGGTAATCGGTGGGGAACAGCTCTGGCTGGATACCCAGCAGGTTGCCGCGCTCGCCGGGTTGGCCGTCATTCACTGCCAGTTGAATGCGCAGATCCGAAAGATAATGGCCTACGGGGCGTTGCCCGGTCCAAATGGCATAACCGGTGATCATGGCGATCAGCAGCAGGGCAATGGAGACACTGAAAATTTTGCGCATGGGAGACACAGAGAGCAGCCGTGAGCAGGATTCACCGACTAGGGTAGGGCGATGAGCCGCGCTTGCCAACCCTCGCTGTACGTTTGGATCAATAATTTGTCACTTTCAGTCATTGAGTGTGACCGGGCGGCTCTTTAATGTTTGCGCTATGAACAGGTCAGTGGCGTTTGCCTCCTGCCTGAATAATTGACGGGAGCCCATAGAGGCCCCCGCATCCGTGATGACGTTCGATGGAGTTTCTATGGCCGCCGCTCTCTACCCGCACCTGTTGGCCCCGCTGGATCTGGGATTCACCACGCTGCGCAACCGCACCCTGATGGGCTCGATGCACACAGGCCTTGAAGAAAAGCCCGGCGGATTCGAACGCATGGCGGCTTACTTCGCTGAGCGGGCCCGTGGTGGTGTTGGCCTGATGGTGACCGGCGGTATCGGCCCCAACGATGAAGGCGGGGTGTATTCCGGCGCGGCCAAGTTGACCACGGTTGAAGAAGCGGACAAACATCGCGTCGTCACCAAGGCCGTGCACGAGGCGGGCGGCAAAATCTGTATGCAGATCCTCCACGCCGGACGCTATGCCTACAGCCCCCGGCAAGTCGCTCCAAGCGCGATTCAGGCGCCGATCAACCCGTTCAAGCCCAAAGAGCTGGACGAAGAGGGCATCGAAAAACAAATTCAGGATTTCGTCACCTGTTCGACCCTGGCGCAGATCGCCGAGTACGACGGCGTTGAAATCATGGGCTCGGAAGGTTATTTCATTAACCAGTTCCTGGCCTCTCACACCAACCATCGCACCGATCGCTGGGGCGGTAGCTATGAAAATCGCATGCGCCTGCCAGTGGAAATTGTCCGTCGCGTGCGCGAGGCGGTAGGCCCGAACTTCATTATTATCTATCGCCTGTCGATGCTCGATCTGGTGGAAGGTGGCAGCGTCTGGGAAGAAATCGTGCAGTTGGCCAAAGCCATCGAGGCGGCTGGCGCAACCCTGATCAACACCGGCATCGGTTGGCACGAGGCACGAATCCCGACCATCGCGACCAAGGTTCCGCGCGCGGCTTTCAGCAAGGTCACGGCTAAATTGCGCGGCTCGGTGAGCATTCCGCTGATCACCACCAACCGCATTAACACCCCGGAAATCGCAGAGCAGATCCTCAGCGAGGGCGATGCCGACATGGTGTCCATGGCGCGGCCGTTTCTGGCGGATGCGGATTTCGTCAACAAGGCCGCCGCCGGTCGCAGTGACGAAATCAACACCTGCATCGGCTGTAATCAGGCCTGTCTGGACCATACATTCGGTGGCAAATTGACCAGTTGTCTGGTCAATCCGCGCGCCTGCCACGAGACTGAGCTCAATTACCTGCCCGTGCAGCAGATCAAGAAAATCGCGGTGATCGGTGCTGGTCCCGCCGGTCTGGCTGCGGCAACGGTGGCCGCCGAGCGTGGGCATCAGGTGACATTGTTCGATTCTGCCAGCGAGATCGGTGGTCAGTTCAACGTTGCCAAACGGGTGCCGGGCAAGGAAGAGTTCTCCGAAACCCTGCGCTATTTTTCTCGCAAGCTGCAAACCACGGGTGTCGAGGTCTGCTTGAACACCCGGGTGGCGGTCAGCGATCTGCTGGGTGCCGGTTACGACGAGATAATTCTGGCGACGGGCATTGCCCCGCGTACTCCGGCTATTCCCGGCGTCGAGCATGAAAAAGTGCTGAATTACCTCGACGTGATTCTGGGGCGTAAGCCAGTAGGGAAAAGCGTCGCAGTGATCGGCGCGGGCGGTATCGGTTTCGACGTGTCGGAATATTTGGTGCACAAGGGTGTGTCCACGAGTCTTGATCGCGCTGCGTTCTGGAAAGAGTGGGGCATCGACGCGACGCTGGAAGCGCGTGGTGGCGTCGCCGGAATCAAGGCCGAGCCGCAGGCTCCGGCGCGTCAGGTGTTCCTCTTGCAGCGCAAGAAAACCAAGGTCGGTGATGGCCTGGGTAAAACCACTGGCTGGATTCATCGCACGGGCTTGAAGAACAAGCAGGTGCAAATGCTCAACGGTGTCGAATACCTGAGCATCGACGATGCAGGCTTGCACATCCGCATCGGTGAAGGTGAACCGCAGCTTTTGCCTGTGGATAACATTGTCATTTGCGCGGGTCAGGACCCGTTGCGCGAGCTGTATGACGGCTTGGTCGAAGCCGGACAGAACGTGCACCTGATCGGCGGCGCGGACGTCGCTGCCGAACTGGACGCGAAGCGCGCGATCAATCAGGGTTCGCGGTTGGCGGCCGAGCTCTAATGCCCCTTTGTCGCGAATGAACCCGAGTCGCCGCTCTGCCTGAAAAAACCAAAGAGGCCGCAATGCTAGACTGCGGCCTCTTTGGTTCACCGACTCAATCGCAATGTTCCCGCCACTCCCCAGCCCACCGAGCGCTCCCCTTGAACCCTTGCATCTGCCCTGGCTAAAACAGGCCGGTGTCGAGGTGGCTGTCCTGCGTCTGGACTTGATCGACCCGCTGATTTCCGGCAACAAGTGGTTCAAGTTGACTCATCATCTGGCGGCGGCAGCCGAGGCCGGTGCTGAAGGCGTGATCAGCCTGGGTGGTGCGCATTCCAACCATCTGCATGCCTTGGCCGCCGCGGGCAAACGCTTCGGTTTTCCCACCGTCGGCCTGCTGCGCGGCCATGCGCAAGACACCCCGACAAGTCTTGATTTGCAAGCATTTGGCATGCAGTTGCACTGGCTGGGTTACGCCGGTTATCGCGCTCGGCATCAGGCGGATTTCTGGTTGCCATGGCAAGCCCGTTACCCGCACCTGCACCCGGTACCCGAAGGCGGCGGTGGATTGCTCGGTGCTTTGGGGTGTGCCGATTTGGTGGTTCAAGCGCGCCGCCAATTGAGTCAACTGGGTTGGGACGACTATCACGCCTGGTGGTTGGCGGCAGGCACCGGAACCACCCTGGCCGGGCTGGTCCTGGCCGAAGCAGGCGCCCACCCGGTCTATGGCGCGCTGGCGGTGCCGGACGACCACGGTGTCGCCGAGCACGTCTCTGCTGTCATCGAGCAGGCTAACGAGCGCCATTGCAGCTATTACCTGCAGGACGCGAGCCGCGGTGGCTTTGCCAAGACCGATCCGCACTTGCTGGACTTCATCTCCGCCAGCGAAGCCGACAGCGGCCTGCCACTGGAGCCGCTGTACACCGGCAAAGCGCTACTGGCTTTGCATGATCAGGTGGCGGCGGGGTTATTGGCCCGAGGCACTCGCTTGATTTTTGTGCACTCCGGCGGCTTGCAGGGGCGGCGCGGGATGGAGGCGAGGACCCCGCTCTGATTCTCATGGCATGAATCCTGCGACCTTCATTCGGTCACGGGTCGGCCCTGAGTACGCGGATGACACTTCTGGAGTCAGTAGATCTCGGCGCGGCCCCGATAATCGATAACGTGTAATCGATACCTTCCTGATGAGCGCGCCGAGGTCAGTATGACAACCCAAGCAATGAAGGCGGTAGACCCTGCTACCTTGAGACGCGTGATCTGTGCGGCGGCCATCGGCAACTTCGTCGAGTGGTTCGACTTTGCGGTGTACGGCTTTTTGGCGACGACTATCGCTCAGCAGTTTTTCCCCAGCGGTGACCCCAGCGCCGCGTTGTTGAAGACGTTCGCTGTCTTTGCCGTGGCGTTCGCTTTTCGGCCCTTGGGCGGTATTTTCTTCGGCATGCTCGGTGACCGGGTAGGGCGCAAGAAAACCCTGGCCTTGACCATTCTATTGATGGCGGGTGCGACCACGCTGATCGGCGTACTGCCCAATTACGCGGCAATTGGCGTGCTGGCGCCGGTGTTGTTGACCTTGATCCGCTGTGCCCAAGGGTTTTCTGCCGGGGGCGAATACGCAGGCGCCTGTGCTTATCTGATGGAGCATGCACCGCGCACCCAACGCGCCTGGTATGGCAGCTTTGTGCCGGTCTCGACGTTCTCCGCCTTCGCCTGCGCGGCGGTGGTGGCCTATGCGCTGGAGTCGTCGTTGTCGCTGGATGCCATGAGCACTTGGGGCTGGCGCTTACCGTTTCTGCTGGCGGCTCCGTTGGGGCTGGTCGGGTTGTATCTGCGCTGGAAGCTGGATGAAACCCCGGCGTTTCAGGCCGTCGCCAATGAGGCGGCGGTGGCCCATTCCCCATTACGCGAAACCTTGCGTACCCACGGTGCTGCGATCTGCTGCCTGGGCGCGTTCGTGTCGCTGACGGCGCTGTCGTTTTATATGTTCACCACCTACTTCGCCACGTACCTGCAAGTCGCAGGCGGCCTGAGCCGGGCCACGGCATTGCTGGTGTCGGTGATCGCGCTGATTTTTGCCGCGGCGATCTGCCCATTGGCCGGGATGTTTTCCGACAGGGTCGGGCGGCGGGCGACAATGGCGAGCGCTGGCGTGTTGTTGCTTGTGGTGGTGTATCCCGCATTCCTGATGGCCAGTTCCGGCTCGTTCATTGCGTCGATCATTGGCGTGATGTTGTTGGCGGTGGGGGCGGTGCTCTGTGGTGTGGTCACGGCGGCCTTGCTCTCCGAAACGTTCCCTACACGTACGCGTTACACCGCCTCGGCGATTACCTACAACATGGCCTACACGATTTTTGGCGGTACCGCGCCGCTGGTTGCCACCTGGTTGATCACCACGACCGGTAGCAACCTGTCCCCGGCTTTTTACCTGATGGCCGTTGCGGTGCTGGCGCTGGCGGGTGGATTGGCGCTGCCGGAGACATCGAAGATTTCACTGCACGGCGCTGATGGCTCAGATGAATTTGAAGTGTCGCCGCTGGGATCTGTCGCTTAGCGAATACCCCTACTGATGCTTTTGGATGCACTGGCATCAGGGAGAATAAACCTTGCCTGCCAGGCAAAGTCCGCAACAAAAAATGGCATTCATGCGCTAAAAAGTGGCACATTGGCGCCGCCACTGTCGGCGGCATCCTTTGCAATCACGGTTGTAAAGCGCATACCCATTGTTACGGATGATCTTCATGGCTATCAGCAATACTCAGTCCAGCCCGGTCCCGCCCTTGGCCGCGAGCCAAAGCAGTCCGCTGGTCATGCGCATCATTGGTGCCGTGGCCCTGGCGCATTTGATCAACGACCTGATTCAGGCAGTACTGCCGTCGATCTATCCGATGCTCAAGGCCAATTACGGGCTGAGTTTCACTCAGGTTGGATTGATTACCCTGACCTTTCAGATCACTGCATCGCTGTTGCAGCCGTGGGTGGGTTATTACACGGATCGTCATCCGAACCCGCTGTTATTACCGGCCGGTGCTATTTGTACGTTGGTGGGGATTGTCATGCTGTCGATGGTCGGCAGCTTTCCGCTCATTCTGCTGGCGTCGGCATTGATCGGCGTCGGTTCTTCGACGTTTCACCCGGAGGCGTCGCGTATCGCCCGACTGGCCTCGGGTGGCCGCTTTGGCCTGGCCCAGTCCACTTTTCAGGTCGGTGGCAACGCAGGGTCGGCATTTGGCCCTCTGCTGGCAGCCGCCATCATCATTCCGTTTGGTCAGGGCAATGTCGCCTGGTTCGGGCTGTTTGCGGTGTTTGCCATCGGCTTGCTGTACGCGATCAGCCGCTGGTACCGCGCGCACCTGAACCTGTTCAAACTCAAGGTAGGGCAGCAAGCGACCCACGGCCTGTCGAAAAACCGGGTGATCGGCGCGTTGATGGTCCTCGGCTTTCTGGTGTTTTCCAAATACTTCTACATGGCCAGTTTCACCAGTTATTTCACGTTTTACCTGATCCAGAAATTCGACCTGTCGGTGGCCAGCTCGCAACTGCACCTGTTCCTGTTTCTCGGTGCGGTGGCCGCCGGTACGTTCTTTGGCGGCCCTATCGGCGACAAAGTCGGGCGTAAAACGGTGATCTGGTTCTCGATTCTTGGCGTGGCGCCGTTCACCTTGATGCTGCCTTACGCGGACCTGTTCTGGACCAGCGTGCTGAGCGTGATCATCGGCTTCATTCTGGCCTCGGCGTTTTCGGCCATTGTGGTGTTTGCTCAAGAGCTGGTGCCAGGCAACGTGGGGATGATCGCCGGGGTGTTCTTTGGCTTGATGTTCGGTTTCGGCGGGATTGGCGCGGCGTTGCTCGGTTACCTGGCGGATATCCACGGGATCATCTACGTGTACTCGCTTTGCTCGTTCCTGCCACTGCTGGGGATTTTTACGGTTCTGTTGCCCAACACCAGGAAAGTCTGATCACCGATCACTGCATAGATTCCGGTCGAACGCTCAGACGGACGGCATTGGCACGGCGATTGAGGCGACGGCATTAGTGGTGTTCCCCAGATAGGGCCACTGATCCGAGACCAGAAACAGGCGCTCGGCCTCTTCCCAATCGCCGCCACCGTTTTCGGTCAAACGCACCAAGAGCTGTGCTGGCGCCAGCGGGTCCAGTTGCAGCAGCCACTCCTGCAACTGATCGGCCTGCCAGGTCTGCGCTTCGCTGTAATGAGCCGGGGCCAGCCAGGCATGGCGCGGCAGGGGTTGCCAGCGGCCTGCGGGGCTTTGCGCGATGAAATCCGGCCAGTCATGCTGATGCAGCCAGCGTCCGTTCAGGTGCTGACGGTGCGCGCCCGCCGGTGATTGTGCTTTTCCGGGCCATGGATAAAGCAGGTAACCCCCCAGCCACAGTTCAGCGCTGAACTGGCGAATGTCCAGCGCATCAAGGGCTTCACGGGCTTCGGGTCGTGCCGAGATCGGCAGTTGGTGCTGGCTCAGGTGCGCGAGCTTGCGGTCCAGCCGGTCATGACAACCCGGTCCCAGCCATTGTGCGGGGTCCTTGCCATTGCCCCGTTGCGGCCCCAGATAGAGTTTGATCGCCAACTCCACGTGGTGCACGCCGTCCCGGTCACGCAGGAGCATGTCCAGCTCCCCCAGCGTGTGACCGGCCAGGCGAATGGGTAAATTGGCGGCGATCATTTCAACGCCGGGTGCCTGCTGCACGGCAAATTGCCAAAGCCGCTCGTAATACAGACCCAGGCGTCGGGTGGCGCCCAGTGCCAGCCAGTGATTCAGGGCGCTGCTGTTCTGATCCAGGCGCAATAACCAGTCGGCCAGCACGTGCGGCGCCTGCACCCAATCACTGCCGGTCAATGGGTGACGTTGCGGCCAGGGCGTTTCGGCGAGCATCGGCGGCGCGAGGATGACCCACGCCAGGTCGCGCACTTCGGGGTGGCGCAACTGGCGGGGCAGGTCGAGTAGGCTCGGGAATAAAGTCATTCAGCGAGAATAGCCTGTGTTGACGGGGTTGCGTCATTCGCGAGGATGGCCGGGCAGGCAAATAATCCGCGCCGGTTTGCCGCTGGGCAGGCCTTTCACCCATAATCGCTTTCTTTGAGTCGTATCGAATCCCGCAGGAGCCCCATGGAGCAATTTCGCAATATCGGCATCATTGGTCGCCTCGGCAGTTCGCAGGTGCTTGATACCGTTCGCCGACTGAAGGCGTTTCTGCTCGAGCGGCACATGCACGTGATCCTCGAAGACACCATCGCCGAAGTCTTGCCGGGGCATGGTCTACAGACATCGACGCGTAAAATGCTCGGCGAAGTCTGCGACATGGTCATCGTCGTCGGCGGTGATGGCAGCCTTCTGGGTGCCGCCCGGGCCTTGGCGCGTCATAACGTGCCGGTGCTGGGGATCAACCGGGGCAGCCTGGGGTTCCTCACCGATATCCGTCCCGACGAGCTGGAAGTGAAAGTCGCCGAAGTGCTCGACGGCCACTATCTGGTGGAGAATCGCTTCCTGCTGCAGGCTGAAGTGCGGCGCCATGGCGACGCCATCGGTCAGGGGGATGCGCTCAACGACGTGGTGCTGCACCCCGGCAAATCGACACGGATGATCGAGTTCGAGCTGTATATCGACGGCCAGTTCGTCTGCAGCCAGAAGGCCGACGGCCTGATCGTTGCCACGCCGACCGGCTCGACTGCCTACGCGCTCTCGGCGGGCGGGCCGATCATGCACCCCAAACTCGACGCTATCGTCATTGTGCCGATGTACCCGCACACCCTGTCGGGCCGGCCGATCGTGGTCGATGGCAACAGCGAATTGAAGATCGTCGTGTCCAAAGACATGCAGATCTACCCGCAAGTCTCGTGTGACGGGCAGAACCATTTCACCTGCGCGCCCGGTGATACGATCAACATCAGCAAGAAGCCGCAAAAGCTGCGGCTGATTCATCCTCTGGATCACAATTATTACGAAGTCTGCCGCACCAAGCTTGGCTGGGGCAGCCGGCTCGGTGGTGGAGGCGATTGATGCTCGATCCCGCGCGTAGCTATGATCTGATCGGTGACGTGCATGGTTGTGCCCATACCCTTGAGCACTTGCTCGACACCCTCGGTTACCGTTTTCAGGCGGGCGTCTGGCGCCACCCTGAACGTATCGCGCTGTTTCTTGGCGACATCATCGACCGTGGCCCGCGGATCCGCGAAGCACTGCACATCGTTCATGACATGGTCGAAGCGGGTCAGGCCCACTGCATCATGGGCAACCATGAATTCAATGCGCTGGGCTGGAGCACGCCGGCTTTGCCGGGCAGCCACAAGCAATTCGTGCGCGAACATACACCGCGTCACGCGCGGCTGCTTGAGGAAACCCTGAGCCAGTTCGACCAGCATCCTCAGGACTGGCATGACTTCCTCGCGTGGTTCTACACGATGCCGCTGTTTATCGATGCCGGCCGGTTTCGCATGGTTCACGCCTGTTGGGACGCGGGTTTGATCGAGCCGCTGCGGGCGCAGTACAGCGACGGTTGCATTGATGAGCACTTTGTTCAGGCATCCGCCGAGCCAGGCAGTTTCGCCAGCAACGTTTTCGACCGTCTGCTGCGTGGGACAGACATGCGCCTGCCGCATGGCCTGACCCTGACCGGCGGCGATGGCCTGACCCGTGCGTTTTTCCGCACCAAGTTCTGGGAAGACGACCCGCAAACGTACGGCGACGTCGTGTTTCAGCCGGACGCCTTGCCGGATCTGGTCGCGAAGACACCGTTGTCGCCTCTCGAAAAAAATGCCTTGTTACGCTACGGCATCGACGAGCCCTTGCTGTTCGTGGGTCATTATTGGCGCAGTGGCAACCCCGCCCCAATCCGGCCGAACCTGGCCTGTCTGGATTACAGCGCCGTGCTTTACGGCAAACTGGTCGCCTATCGGCTGGACCAGGAAACCTGCATCGACCCACGCAAATTCGTCTGGGTCGATGTTGAACGTCCAGAGGCTGTGCAATGAGTCCTGTTGCAGTACTACGCTTGCCGTTGACCACTGATTTGAGCGGCTTCGTCGGCTTGTTGCGACGTCTGCGCGTGCCTCATCGCGTCAGTGAAGAGGCGGGCGAGCAAGTCTTGTGGGTGCCAAATGCGCAGTTGGCAGATGACATTCGAGTGCTGTATCAACGCTTCCCCGAAGGCGATCCTACCTACGAATTGCCCGCTGCCGAGCTGGGGGCTACCTACGCCCGGCCTGGCTTTGTCCAACAATTGCGCAACAGCCCGGTTACAACCCTGGTGTTGCTGCTGTGCCTGGTGGTGGGCGCCGTTACCCTGCTCGGTGATCAGTTCGACACCCTGAGCTGGCTGACTTTTCTCGACTTCCGCGTGCGGGGTGACTACATCACCTTCATGCCACTGGCCGACAGTCTGGCAGCGGGGCAGTGGTGGCGGCTGGTCACACCGATGCTGGTGCATTTCGGTATTCTCCATCTGGCGATGAACGGCATGTGGTACTGGGAACTGGGGCGGCGGATCGAGTCGCGCGAGGGCAGTTGGCACTTGCTCGGGCTGACGTTGCTGTTCAGCCTGGTGTCCAACTACACCCAATATCTGGTCAGTGGGCCGACCCTGTTTGGTGGTCTGTCGGGAGTGCTCTACGGCTTGCTCGGCCATTGCTGGATCTTCCAGTGGCTGGCGCCGAACCCTGTTTATCGTCTGCCCCGTGGCGTGCTGATCATGATGTTGGTCTGGCTGCTGCTGTGCCTGTCGGGTCTGATCAGCATGCTGGGCTTCGGCGCCATCGCCAACGGCGCTCATGTCGGCGGCCTGATCATCGGTTGTATTACGGGCCTTGTAGGCGGAGCTTTAGCTCGCCGGGCTGGTTAAAATTGCGTCCTTACTGTGGAGAGTGGTATGTCCTCTTTTGTTGAAATGATCGAAAACATTACCCCGGACATTTACCAAAGCCTGAAATTGGCAGTGGAAATCGGCAAGTGGTCCGACGGTCGCAAGCTGTCCCAGGAGCAGCGTGAGTTGTCCCTGCAAGCGTTGATCGCCTGGGAAGTCCAGAACTTGCCCGAGGAACAACGCACCGGCTACATGGGGCCGCAGGAATGCAGCTCAAAATCGATAACAGTGCCTAACATCCTGTTCAAATCGGATGCTATCCATTGATCGAGATTGGCCGCGGTGCAATCAGCAAAATGTCGGTGCGCCTGGACGCGCCCTTAGTGCAGTACGGTTTTCGTCTGGGTGACGCGGACATACCGGTCAACCCCATGATCGGCAAGACCGTGCGCCTGGAATACCTGGGCGCGATCAATTGCACCCATTGCGGGCGCAAGACCAAGACCAGCTTCAGCCAAGGGTATTGCTACCCGTGCATGACCAAACTGGCGCAATGCGATATCTGCATCATGAGCCCGGAGAAATGCCACTACGAACACGGTACCTGCCGTGATCCGGCATGGGGCGAGCAGTTCTGCATGACCGATCATGTGGTTTATCTGGCCAACTCTTCCGGGGTCAAGGTCGGCATCACCCGCGCCACGCAGTTGCCCACCCGCTGGCTCGATCAGGGTGCCAGTCAGGCGGTGCCGATTGTGCGCGTCGCGACGCGTCAGCAGTCCGGTTTCGTCGAAGACCTGTTGCGCAGTCAGGTGGCCGACCGTACCAACTGGCGCGCCTTGCTCAAGGGCGATGCCCCGCCGGTGGACCTTAAAGCCGTTCGCCAGCAACTGTTCGACACCTGCGGCGAAGGCTTGCTCGGCTTGCAAGAACGATTCGGCCTGCAGGCCGTCCAACTCTTGCATGACGTCGAGCCGATTGACATTCGTTACCCGGTCGAGGCTTATCCGACCAAGATCGTCAGCTTCAACCTGGACAAGAACCCGATCGCTGAAGGCACGCTGATGGGGATCAAGGGGCAGTACCTGATCTTCGATACCGGCGTGATCAATATTCGTAAATACACGGCTTATCAGCTCGCCGTGCATCAGTAAGGACTCCAGCATGCGCACAGAACAACCGAAAATGATCTATCTGAAAGACTATCAGGCGCCTGAGTACCTCATTGACGAGACGCACCTGACCTTCGAACTGTTCGAGGACCACACCCTGGTCCATGCGCAACTGGTGATGCGTCGCAACCCGGCGCGCGGTGCCGGTTTGCCGCCGCTGGTACTGGACGGGCAGTTGCTCGAACTGCTGTCGCTCAAGCTCGACGACACTGAACTGGGTATTGGCGACTACCAACAGACCCCCGATCACCTGAGCGTGCAACCCAAGGCTGCGAAGTTCACTCTCGACACCTCGGTACGGATCCACCCGGAAACCAATACCGCGCTGGAAGGCCTGTACAAGTCCAGCGGCATGTTCTGCACCCAGTGCGAGGCCGAAGGCTTTCGCAAGATCACCTATTACCTCGACCGCCCTGACGTGATGAGCAAGTTCACCACCACCGTAAGCGCCGAGCAGCACAGCTATCCGGTGCTGTTGTCCAACGGTAACCCGATTGCCAGTGGTCCGGGAGAAGACGGTCGGCATTGGGCGACCTGGGAAGATCCGTTCATGAAACCGGCGTACCTGTTCGCGCTGGTGGCCGGTGATCTGTGGTGCATCGAAGATGTGTTCACCACCATGAACCAGCGCGACGTGACACTGCGCATTTATGTCGAGCCTGAAAACGTCGACAAGTGCCAACACGCCATGAACAGCCTGAAGAAGTCCATGCGCTGGGACGAAGAGACCTACGGTCGTGAATACGACCTGGACATCTTCATGATCGTAGCGGTCAACGACTTCAACATGGGCGCGATGGAGAACAAGGGCCTCAACATCTTCAACTCCAGCTGTGTGCTGGCCCGTGCCGAAACCGCCACCGATGCCGCGCACCAGCGGGTCGAAGCGGTGGTCGCCCACGAATATTTCCACAACTGGTCGGGCAACCGCGTGACCTGCCGCGACTGGTTCCAGCTGTCGCTCAAGGAAGGCTTCACGGTCTTCCGTGACGCTGAGTTCTCGGCCGACATGAACTCGCGCACGGTCAAACGCATCGAAGATGTCGCTTACCTGCGTACCCACCAGTTCGCCGAAGATGCCGGCCCGATGGCCCACGCCGTGCGCCCGGCCAGCTTCATCGAGATTTCCAACTTCTATACCCTGACCGTGTACGAAAAGGGCTCGGAAGTGGTGCGAATGCTGCGCACCTTGCTCGGTACCGAGGGCTTCCGTAAAGGCAGCGACCTGTACTTCGAGCGCCATGATGGTCAGGCCGTGACCTGTGACGACTTCATCAAAGCCATGGAAGACGCCAACAGCGTCGAGTTGACCCAGTTCAAACGCTGGTACAGCCAGGCGGGCACCCCACGGTTGGCGGTCAGCGAGGCGTATGACAGCGCGGCGAAAACCTACAGCCTGACCTTCCGCCAAAGCTACCCGGCGACCCCGGACAAGCAGGAAAAACAACCCTTCGTGATCCCGGTGGAACTCGGGTTGCTGGATGCACAGGGCGGCGAAATCGCCTTGCGCCTGTCCGGCGAAGCAGCGGCGGCGGGTACCTCGCGGGTGATTTCGGTGAGCGAAGCCGAGCAGACCTTCACCTTCGTCGACATCGCTGAAAAGCCGCTGCCGTCGTTGCTGCGTGGTTTCTCGGCGCCGGTAAAACTGAGCTTCCCGTACAACCGCGATCAACTGATGTTCCTGATGCAGCATGACAGCGACGGCTTCAATCGCTGGGAAGCCGGGCAGCAGCTGTCGGTACAGGTGCTGCAGGAATTGATCGGCCAACACCAGAAGGGTGAGGCCCTGGTGCTTGATCAGCGTCTGGTCACTGCGTTGAACAGCGTGCTGGCTGACGATCAGCTTGATCAGGCCATGGTCGCCGAGATGCTGTCGTTGCCGGGCGAGGCCTACCTGACAGAAATCAGCGAAGTCGCCGACGTGGACGCGATCCATGCCGCCCGCGAGTTTGCCCGCAAGCAATTGGCCGACAGCTTGTTCGAAGGCTTGTGGCAGCGTTATCAGGCAAACCGCGCGCTGTCGAAAAAGACCGCTTATGTCGCCGAGGCCGAGCATTTTGCCCGTCGTGGCCTGCAAAATATCGCCCTGTCGTACCTGATGCTCAGTGGCAAACCGCAGGTGCTCGCGGCGTGCCTTGAGCAATTCGATACCTGCGACAACATGACCGAGCGCTTGACCGCACTCGCGGTGTTGGTGAACTCGCCATTCGCCGAAGAGAAAGCCAAGGCCCTGGCCACGTTCGCCGACAACTTCAAAGACAACCCGCTGGTCATGGACCAATGGTTCAGCGTCCAGGCTGCAAGCACCTTGCCCGGTGGCCTGCAACGGGTTAAAGCGTTGATGACGCACCCGGCCTTCACGATGAAAAACCCGAACAAGGTTCGTGCGTTGGTCGGCGCGTTCGCCGGTCAGAACCTGATCAACTTCCATGCGGCGGATGGCTCGGGCTATCGCTTCCTGGCGGACCTGGTGATTCAACTGAACGCCTTCAACCCACAGATCGCCTCGCGCCAATTGGCACCGCTGACACGCTGGCGCAAATACGACAGCGCCCGTCAGGCGCTGATGAAGGCCGAACTGGAGCGCATCCGTGCTTCGGGCGATCTGTCGAGCGACGTGTATGAGGTGGTGAGCAAAAGTCTGGCTTGATTCATCGCCTTCGCCAGCAAAGGGCATAACAGAAAGTCCCCTCTGAAAAGTGTTACCCGCAAACAATGGGGTAGCACTTTTTTATTGCGTAAAGAAAATATTGGCTGTCTGTCTCGGGCGGATAACTTACATTCAGTTACTAACTTTTAGGGGTGTGTCGGATTGTATTCTCTCCTGAAACACTCCTCGGGATATTCCCTGCGCGTTGAGCTGCGCATGTTATTGCTTTAATGATTGGTTTTTTGTTCTGTAACACTTATCCTCGCTTTTATTATTACATTTGGCATCCGGGTTGCGGGTTTTCAACTTGAAAGCGGCTCGCGTACGTTTAACTTGTGAAATTTCCTACAAGCTAAAGGGATGTTTCTTATGGAAATAATTAATGTATAAAAATAAGTAACTTCAGGGAGCAAGTCATTATGGAGATGAGACCTTTCAGTGCGCGGCTGCGTTTCGCGCCAAAGGTTGCGGGCTTCACCTTGGCTGGGCTTTTGCCCTTGCTGGGCGGCGTCGAGGTCGAGGCTGTCGAGTTCAGTTTTGCCGATGATGAAATCAAAGGCTCGTTCGATACCACATTGTCTTATGGTCAGTTGTGGCGAGTGCAAGGCCAGGACAAAACTAATGATGACGTCAATATCAATGACGGTAATCGTAATTTTGATACCGGATTGGTTTCGGAAGTTTATAAAGTTACGAGCGACTTGGAAGTTTCCTACAAGAACTATGGAGCTTTCGTACGCGGCTCAGCGTTTTATGACACACGGATTATGGATAAACGTACCGATTACTCCGGTAGCAATAACCCGTCGCAACCCAGTCAGAACTTTCCGGATAACAACAGCTTCACCTATGACACTCGTCACAGTGCCGGGCGCGATGCGCAAATTCTCGATGCTTATGTCTACGGTAATTGGGAGATCGGTGATTTGCCGCTGACGGCGCGTCTGGGCCGACAAGTATTCAATTGGGGCGAAGGGCTGTTCTATCGAGGTGGAGTCAACACCACCAACCCGATCAATGCTGCGCAATTCCGTTTGCCGGGCTCTGAACTCAAGGAGGTACTGGTGCCCATCGAGGCGCTGAACTTCAACGTGGGGTTGAGCGACAACCTGTCGATGGAAACCTTTTACCAATTCAACTGGAAGGAAACCCAGGTTGATCCGGTAGGCACCTATTTTTCGGAGACCGACCTGTTTGCCGATGGCGGTAATACGGCCTATGCGGTGATGCCGCAGTTGACTGCACTCAACGGTTTGTATCAGGGCCTCAGTGCCGCGGGTGCCGGGGGCCTGCAAGGCGGGGGTGGTGCTGACGCCGTCGGCAATTTCAAAGTGGCCTCTATCGGGCCGGATATCAACGCAAAAAATGACGGGCAATACGGCGTGGCTTTCCGCTATCTGGCCGAACAGCTCAACGCCACCGAGTTCGGCTTCTACTTCGTCAACTACCACGCCAAGGAACCGACCATTTACGCGGACCTGGGCAGCTACAGCGGGTTGAATCTGGCCGAACTGACCGCGGCGACCACACCTGCGATTCAACAGGCGGTGGCCGCGCAGGCCGGTATCAGCGTGGCGCAATTGCAGGCTGCCCTGGCTGCCGCCCCCAATTCGCCACTGGCCCAGGCCTATCGCAGCACCCTGACCTCTGCGGTGGGCGGGATAGCCACCATGGACGTCGCCAATCAGGTCCAGGGGCGTCGCGAATACGCTGAAGACATCCGCATGTTCGGTGTCAGCTTCAACACGACGCTGGGTGACGCCTCGTTGTTCGGGGAACTGGCTTATCGGCCGAACATGCCGATCGGTATCGCCACCACCAGCGATTTGCTCGGCGATTTGCTGATGCAGGCCCCCCAAATGGCCTCGGGTGCCCACGTCAATATCGGCGGCAATGACGTGGGGCTGGGGGACAAGATCCATAACGCCGAGCGCGTCGAAATGTTCAACACCTCATTGGGCACCATCTACAACTTCGGCCCACGAATGAGCTTTGATTCGTTGACCGGCGTCGCCGAGCTGTCTTCCGAGCACTTGCGCGGTAGCAGCTTGAAATATACCGCTTGGGATGGCAGCACCCGCTATTACTCCAGCCGCGGCAACGTTCCGTACATCAACGGCCATGACCGGAACGATCAGGTCAACAAAAACGCTTTTGGCTACACGTTGATGCTCCAGGGCACCTGGAACGATGCGTATGCGGGGGTCAACCTGTCGCCCTTCGTGATCTACAAGGATGACTTCGAGGGCAACTCCCACCAGACCGGCAACTTTATCGAGGGACGCAAGGCTTACACCCTCGGCGTCAGGGCCAGCTACCAGAACCGCCTGGAAGCGGAGCTGCAGTACACCGAATTCTATGGGGCAGGGCAGAACAGTGCCATTCGCGACCGGGACAACATCGGGTTGAACGTCAAATATTCGTTTTGAAATCAAGGAGAGCGCAGATGTTCATGAAACAGATGCTCAAGACGCATCGGTCAATGGCAGTCGCCTTTGTCCTGACGCTGACGGCCAACACTGCCCAGGCCGCGGACGCTGCTGCATGGGATAAAAGCCTGACCCCATTGGGTGCTGAAAAGGCTGGCAACGCTGCGGGCACCATTCCGGCCTGGAGTGGTGGTCTCACCCAAGCGCCTGCGGGTTACAAAGGCCCCGGCAAACCGCATGTCGATCCCTTTGGCACAGACACGCCGTTGTTCACGATCACCAAGGCCAATCTGGATCAATACAAAGCAAGCCTGACGCCGGGCCAGATCGCGATGTTCGAGGCATACCCGAACAGCTACCAGATGCCGGTTTACACCACTCGCCGTAGCGGGGCGGCGCCGCAATGGGTTTATGACAACACCCGCAAGAACGCCGGCAGCGCCAAATTGATCAGTGGCGGCAACGGCTTTGTCGATGCATACGGAGGTATTCCGTTCCCGATGCCGCAAAGCGGGGTTGAAGCGCTCTGGAACCACATTGCCCGCTACCGCGGTACCTATGTGGTGCGTCGTGCGTCGGAAGTGGCTGTACAGCGTAATGGCAGTTTCAGTCCGATCACGTCGCAGCAGGAGGCCAAGTTCAAGTTCTATGAACCCGATGGCTCGTACGCCGGCTTGGGCAACGTGATGTTCTATTACCTGTCGTTCACCAAAAGCCCGGCGCGCCTTGCCGGTTCTGCGGTGCTGGTGCATGAAACCCTTGATCAGGTTAAGGAACCGCGTCAGGCCTGGGCGTATAACGCCGGCCAGCGCAGGGTGCGACGCGCGCCGAATCTGGCTTATGACACGCCCATCCCCGCTGCCGACGGTTTGCGCACGGCTGATGACACCGACATGTTCAACGGCTCGCCGGACCGTTACGACTGGAAGCTGATGGGCAAGAAGGAAATTTACATCCCTTACAACAATTACAAGGTGTCCAGCCCTGAGGTCAGCTACAAGCAGTTGTTGCAGACGGGCCATCTGAACCCTGCCTATACGCGTCACGAGTTGCATCGGGTGTGGGTGGTGGAGGGCACGCTCAAACCCAACGCACGGCACATCTACTCCAAGCGGACCTTGTATCTGGACGAGGACAGCTGGCAAGCGGCGGTGGTCGATCAGTACGACAGCCGCGGTGAGTTGTGGCGGGTATCGATGGCCTACCTGAAGAACTTCTACGAGCTGCCCACCACCTGGTCCGCACTGGATGTGTTCCACGATCTTCAGGCCCGTCGCTATCACGTGCAGAACCTGGACAACGAGGAGCCCAATACCATCGACTTCAGCCAGATCAGCCCTGAGGAAAGCGAGTTCACACCCGCGGCCTTGCGCCGGCGCGGTACCCGGTAGGGGGCGGCGAGACTGCGCTGGCCCCTTCATCGCAGTCTCGCGTGCCACCCCAGAGATACGCGAT
The DNA here is from genome assembly GCF_900095225.1 of Pseudomonas sp. UMAB-08. GTDB lineage: Bacteria > Pseudomonadota > Gammaproteobacteria > Pseudomonadales > Pseudomonadaceae > Aquipseudomonas. The sequence continues at coordinate 305,813 of NZ_LT607417.1, read as the reverse complement.
CTGCCGGGATGCGCAGGCTTGCGATCAGATGTGCCCTTGTCGGTACGGTATGTCTGCTCGCACCTCGGTCATCAGGCAAACGAATAAGCCATCAATCACGCACGCCCGGCTTAACAAAAGATAACGTCATGTCGATTGTCATACGTTTCTAAAGCTGGATAGGATAGGTCTGCTTCCAAAGGGTTTTTCTAGAGCGGTTGCGGCCCTCTGGGACACCTTGAGGTCGACCTAATAACAATAACGGGGGAGAGGTCTATGAGTGAGCCTGTAAATCGGCGCACCCAGTCCGGTGTGGATGTGGCTATAAGCCGTCCATCGGCGTTACGTAAAGGCAAGTCCCTGGCGGCAGCACTCTCAGTGTCCATCTCGCTGCTCGGCGCGCTGTCGGTATCTGGTTTTGCCGCGCCCTTGCAGGCTGCGCAAAGCACGGCTGAAGACTCTACTTTTTCCATCGAATCGCCCAAATCCTCTCGCGGGTTATTGCTCGACGTGACCCATGCCGGTGCGCGGCTGGTCGTCGTGGGCGACCGGGGCCACATTCTGTATTCCGATGATCAGGGCAAGACCTGGACTCAGGCCAAAGTGCCGAGCCGGCAGTTGCTGACGGCGGTCTATTTTGTCGACGACACGCATGGCTGGGCGGTCGGGCACGATGCACAGATTCTTGCCAGTGCCGATGCAGGCGCGACCTGGACCAGGCAGTTCGAAGACCTCAACCGCGAAGCACCCTTGCTGGATGTCTGGTTCAAAGACTCCCAGACAGGTTTTGCCGTGGGTGCCTATGGCGCCTTGCTGACGACCACTGATGGCGGCGCGCATTGGGCCGATGTCAGCGACCGCATCGACAACCAGGACCAGTACCACTACAACGGCATCGCCGAGATCAAGGATTCCGGTCTGTTCATCGTGGGGGAAATGGGCAGCATGTTCCGTTCTGCCGACGAGGGACAAACCTGGGAGCGCGTACAGAGCCCTTATCAGGGTTCCCTGTTTGGTGTGATCGGCACTGCCAAGTCCGGCACGCTGTTGGCCTATGGCCTGCGCGGCAACCTGTTTCGGTCCACTGACTTCGGCACTACCTGGACTGCCATTGAGCTCAAGGGCGCACGCGGCCCGCTGGAGTTCGGCCTGTCGAATGCGGCCTTGCTGCCGGACGGCTCGCTGGTGGTGGTGGGCAATGGCGGCAGTGTGATGCGCAGCACTGACGACGGTGTTTCGTTCAAGGTGTCCAATCGCCCTGACCGCATCTCCCTGGCAGGTGTGACCGCCGACGACAAGGGCGATCTGATTCTGGTAGGACAAGGTGGCGTTCGCGTTACCTCGCCAACCGGCGCTGAGCTGGTCCAACAATAAGACCTATTAAGGCGAGGAAGTTTTCGCATGACCAATCATCAACCACTTCATCATCAAGACAAGGCGACGCTCCTTGAACGGTTGATTTTCAACAATCGCCCGGTAGTGGTCTTCATCTGCCTGCTGGTCAGTGCCTTCCTGTTCTATCAGGCGACGTTGGTCCGGCCCTCGACCAGTTTCGAAAAAATGATTCCGCTCGAGCATCCCTTTATCCAGAAGATGCTTGAGCACCGTAACGATCTGGCCAACCTCGGCAATACCGTGCGCGTTTCCGTCGAAGCGGTGGACGGCGACATCTTTACGAAGGAGTACATGGAGACCCTGCGACTGATCAATGACGAGGTGTTCTACATCTCCGGCGTTGATCGATCCGGGTTGAAGTCGCTGTGGAGTCCCAGCGTGCGCTGGACCGAAGTGACCGAAGAAGGGTTTGCCGGTGGTGAAGTCATCCCGCAAAGCTACAACGGTTCCGAAGACAGCCTCGATCAGTTGCGCAACAACGTGCTCAAATCGGGTCAGGTCGGTCGACTGGTGGCCAACGATTTCAAATCGAGCATCGTGGACATTCCGTTGCTCGAGTCCTACCCGGACCCGAATGATCAAGGCAAGCTGCTTGCCCTCGATTACCGGCAGTTTTCCCATCAGCTCGAAGAGAAAATTCGCGACAAGTTCCAGGCGCAGAACCCTAATGTGAAGGTGCACATCGTCGGTTTCGCCAAGAAAGTCGGCGACCTGATCGATGGCCTGATCATGGTGGTCCTGTTTTTTGGTGTGGCTTTCCTGATCACCCTGGTGCTGCTCATCTGGTTCACGCGCTGTATCCGCAGCACGATCGCGGTGCTCAGTACCACGCTGATTGCGGTGGTCTGGCAATTGGGGTTGATGCACGTGGTGGGCTTCGGCCTGGACCCGTATTCGATGCTGGTCCCGTTCCTGATTTTCGCCATCGGTATTTCCCACGGCGTACAAAAAATCAACGGTATCGCCATGCAGTCCAGCGACGCCGACAACGCGTTGACCGCTGCTCGACGGACGTTCCGCCAACTGTTTTTGCCGGGGATGATCGCGATCCTTGCCGACGCAGTGGGTTTCATCACCTTGCTGATTATCGACATCGGCGTGATCCGCGAGCTGGCCATCGGCGCGTCGATTGGTGTGGCGGTCATCGTTTTCACCAACCTGATCCTGTTGCCGGTGGCGATTTCCTATGTCGGCATCAGCAATAAAGCCGTTGAGCGCAGCAAAAAGGATGCGGTGCGTGAGCATCCGTTCTGGCGCCTGCTGTCGAATTTCGCCAGCGCGAAAGTTGCTCCGGTGTCTATCGTCCTGGCGCTGTTGGCCTTCGGTGGTGGGCTCTGGTACAGCCAGAACCTGAAAATCGGTGACCTCGACCAGGGTGCGCCGGAACTGCGTCCGGATTCGCGCTACAACAAAGACAACAGTTTCATCATCAAAAACTACTCCACCAGCTCGGATGTCCTGGTGGTGATGGTCAAGACCCCGCCAGAAGGCTGCTCGGCCTACCCGACGATGTCTGCCATCAACGAACTGACCTGGAAGATGGAGAACACCCCAGGCGTGCAGTCGGCGATTTCCCTGGTGACTGTGTCCAAGCAGATGATCAAGGGCATGAACGAGGGCAACCTGAAATGGGAATCCCTGTCGCGTAACAAGGACGTGCTGAATAACTCCATCTCCCGCGCTGACGGCCTGTACAACAACGATTGCTCGCTGGCCCCGCTGTTGGTGTTCCTCAATGACCACAAGGCCGAAACCCTTGACCGCGCGGTGCATGCAGTCAAGGACTTCGCCAGGGACAACGACAGGGACGGTCTGCAATTTCTCCTCGCCGCGGGCAATGCCGGGATCGAGGCGGCCACCAACGAAGTGATCAAGGAGTCGGAGCTGACGATTCTGATCCTGGTCTACATCTGCGTGGCGACCATGTGCATGATCACCTTCCGTTCGTGGGCGGCGACCTTGTGCATCGTCTTGCCGCTGGTGCTGACGTCGGTACTGGGCAACGCCTTGATGGCCTTCATGGGCATCGGGGTGAAAGTCGCGACCTTGCCGGTGGTCGCGCTAGGTGTGGGTATCGGTGTGGATTACGGCATCTACGTTTACAGCCGTCTGGAAAGCTTCCTGCGTGCGGGTCTGCCCCTGCAAGAAGCGTATTACGAGACCTTGAAGTCCACCGGTAAGGCGGTGCTGTTTACCGGCTTGTGCCTGTCCATCGGGGTTTGCACCTGGATCTTCTCGGCGATCAAGTTCCAGGCCGACATGGGCCTGATGCTGACCTTCATGCTCCTGTGGAACATGTTCGGCGCTCTGTGGCTACTGCCAGCACTGGCGCGGTTTCTGATCAAACCGGAGAAAATGGCGGGCAAGGTCGGGAACTCGTTGTTCTCTCACTGAAGTCGTCCGCAATAAAAAAACCGCAGCTCAAGGGCTGCGGTTTTTTATTGCCGAGTCAGGATTGGTTTCTGTTACAACGCCACATCCTGCCCCAGGACCACGTTCAGGGCGCTTCTTGCGTCATCCAGTTGCACCAGCGTGGCATGGCGTGCGCCGAGGGCGTCGCGGCTTTCGATGGCGGTGAGAATCGCTTTGTGACGAGGCATCGCCAGTTCATGCAGGTTCGGCCGTTGGTTGGAGTGTTTCAACGCTTCGCGCAGGGCCAGCGACAGCATGTTGCACAGGTGTGCGAGCAGGTCGTTATGGGTGGCGTCGGCGATCCGGCTGTGGAAGTCCAGGTCTGGCTGCAACAGTGCTTCAGGCGTCGGCGCGGCTTCCATGCGTTGGTAGGCTTCACCAATCGATGCAATGTCCTGATCGGTCGCGTACTGGGCGGCGAGGGCGGCCGCAGCGGGCTCGATGATGCTGCGTACGCTGGTCAGCAGGTTGAAAAATTCATTTTGCGGGCTGCTTTGCATGACCCAATGCAGCACGTCCGGGTCAAGCAAATGCCATTCGCGACGTGGTTTGACCACCGTGCCGACCCGCGGCCGGGAATACACCAGACCTTTGGCAACTAACACCCTCGTGGCTTCACGTAGCACTGGCCGGCTAACCGCGTACTCTTCGCACAAGGTCGTTTCGGCAGGCAGTTTATCGTCGGGCTTGAAGCGGCCGGATACGATCTGCATGCCGATGTCCTGAACGATTCGGGCATGCATGCTTTTGCGGACGGAGGGCTTACGGTAGTCCATGAGGGGCGGGTCGTTCCTGAGCAATAAGTGCTGCGCATAATAGCATCGCGCAGGGGGCCAGACAGGGCGACGATAGTATCGTCGCCCTGTTATTTATCCCGCAGACTCAGTGCGAATGACGCGGTACTTCGGCGCCACGACAGCCAACCAGAAAGTCGAAATCGCAACCTTGATCGGCTTGCATCACGTGGTCGATGTACAGCTGGCGATAACCACCCAGCAGTAATTTCTCTGGCGCCTGCCAGTCGGCCAGACGCCCGGCCAGTTCGGCATCGGAGATGTCCAGGTGCAAACGGCCGTTGGCGCAGTCGAGTTCGATCCAGTCGCCTTCATGCACCACCGCCAATGGTCCGCCCGCGGCGGCTTCCGGTGCCACATGCAAGACCACCGTGCCATAAGCGGTGCCACTCATGCGCGCGTCGGAGATGCGCACCATGTCGGTCACGCCCTGAGCCAACAGTTTCGCGGGCAAGCCCATGTTGCCGACTTCGGCCATGCCTGGATAACCCTTCGGTCCGCAGTTTTTCATCACCATGACGCAGCTGGCGTCGATGTCCAGTTCAGGGTCGTTGATCCGTGCCTTGTAGTGGTCGAAGTTCTCGAACACCACGGCACGGCCACGGTGCTGCATCAATTCGGCGCTGGCAGCCGACGGTTTGAGTACGGCCCCCAGTGGTGCAAGGTTGCCGCGCAGCACACAGATGCCGCCGTCGGCGCGAATCGGGTTGTCGATCGTGCGGATCACTTCGTCCTCGCCATAGATCGGCGAGGCTTTGTTGTTGTCGCGGAGGGTTTTACCGTTGACGGTCAGGGCGTCCGGGTTGGGCAGCAAATTGGCTTCATCGAGACGACGCAGCACCGCAGGTAGACCGCCCGCGTAATAGAACTCTTCCATCAGGAAGCGCCCCGAGGGCTGCAGGTCGACAATGGTCGGTATACCGCGACCCATGCGGGTCCAGTCGTCGAGGTCCAGTTCGACGCCGATACGTCCGGCAATCGCCTTCAAGTGAATGACCGCATTGGTCGAACCACCGATGGCGGCGTTGACGCGAATGGCGTTTTCGAAGGCTTCTTTAGTCAGGATTTTCGACAGGCGCAGGTCTTCACGGACCATCTCCACCGCACGCATGCCGGACATATGCGCGAGCACGTAGCGTCGGGCATCGACTGCGGGAATCGCCGCGTTATGGGGCAGCGACGTACCGAGTGCTTCGGCCATGCAGGCCATGGTCGAGGCGGTGCCCATGGTGTTGCAGGTACCTGCCGAACGGGACATGCCGCCTTCTGCTGCAAGGAAGTCGTCAAGGCTGATCTGCCCGGCTTTCACTTGTTCACTGAGTTGCCAGACCACGGTGCCGGAGCCGATGTCCTTGCCTTTGTGCTTGCCGTTGAGCATCGGCCCACCGGTGACGACGATGGCAGGCACGTCGCAACTGGCGGCGCCCATCAGCAGTGCCGGGGTGGTTTTATCGCAGCCGGTCAGCAGCACTACGCCATCGATAGGGTTCCCACGGATCGCTTCTTCGACATCCATGCTCGTCAGGTTGCGGGTGAACATGGCGGTAGGGCGCAGGTTGGATTCGCCATTGGAAAACACCGGGAACTCCACCGGGAAGCCGCCAGCTTCGATCACCCCACGTTTGACGTGCTCGGCGATCTGCCGGAAATGCGCGTTGCACGGCGTCAGTTCCGACCAGGTATTGCAGATACCAATGATGGGCTTGCCATGGAATTGATGATCGGCGATGCCCTGGTTCTTCATCCAGCTGCGGTACATAAAGCCGTTTTTGTCGGCAGTACCAAACCATTGGGCAGAACGCAGGGGTGGTTTTTTTTCGGAATCAGACATGATCATCACTCTTATTGTAAGACTTAATGGCGTTTACTTTGGTTAAAGTAAGCCTAAAAACCTGTATTTGGAAGAGTTGTGGCTTAAATAGTAATACTATATAGTCGATTTCCAGTGAGGGACGACCCTGCCAGTGCTGTAAGGTGCAGAGGCGATCCCCGAGGTTCCATAACAAAAACAATTGGAGACCACCTTCATGAGCCAGGAACTCCGGCTTATACGCCGCATCACCCTGAAACTGATTCCCTTCCTGATCCTGCTGTACCTGATCGCTTACGTGGATCGCTCTGCCGTCGGTTTCGCCAAGCTGCACATGGGCGCGGACCTGGGCATCGGTGACGCCGCCTACGGGTTGGGCGCCGGGCTGTTTTTTATCGGCTACTTCCTGTTGGAGATCCCCAGCAACCTGATGCTTGAACGCTTCGGTGCCCGCCGCTGGTTCGCCCGCATCATGATCACCTGGGGCGCGATCACCATCGGCATGGCGTTTGTTCAAGGGCCGCACAGTTTCTACCTGATGCGCTTGCTGCTGGGCGCGGCGGAGGCGGGCTTCTTTCCGGGGGTGTTGTACTACATCACTCAATGGTTCCCGGTTCGCCATCGCGGCAAGATCCTCGGCTTGTTTATCCTGTCGCAACCCATCGCCATGATGATCACCGGGCCGGTTTCCGGTGGCCTGCTGGGGATGGATGGCGTGTTGGGTCTGCACGGCTGGCAGTGGCTGTTCATCGTCATCGGCACCCCGGCGATTCTGCTGACCTGGCCGGTGTTGCGCTGGTTGCCGGATGGTCCGAAGCAGGTGAAGTGGATGGACCAGGCCGAGAAGAACTGGTTGGCCGGTGAGCTGAAAAAGGACCTGGAAGAGTATGGCCAGACCCGCCACGGCAATCCGTTGCATGCCCTTAAAGACAAGCGCGTGTTACTGCTGGCGCTGTTCTACCTGCCCGTGACCCTGAGCATTTATGGACTGGGCTTGTGGCTGCCGACCTTGATCAAGCAGTTCGGCGGCAGCGACCTGACCACCGGTTTCGTCTCGGCGGTTCCCTATATCTTCGGCATCATCGGTTTGTTGATCATCCCGCGCAGCTCCGACCGATTGAATGACCGCTACGGGCATCTGGCGGTGCTGTATGTGCTCGGCGCCATTGGCCTGTTTCTCAGCGCCTGGCTGACGATGCCGGTGCTGCAACTGGCTGCTCTGTGCCTGGTAGCGTTTGCGCTGTTTTCCTGTACGGCAGTGTTCTGGACCTTGCCGGGACGCTTCTTTGCCGGGGCCAGTGCAGCGGCCGGTATCGCCCTGATCAACTCGGTCGGCAACCTCGGCGGCTACATCGGACCGTTCGTGATCGGCGCGCTGAAGGAGTACACCGGCAACCTTGCCTCGGGCCTGTATTTCCTGTCTGGCGTCATGGTCTTCGGCGTGTTCCTGACCGGCGTCGTCTACCGCCTGCTGGAGCGTAAACACGCTCTGGCTCCGACCGAATTTGCTGCCAGCGCCCGAAGCCAAAGGGCTCAGCCTGCCAGCCGTCCTTGAATCCTGCAAAGAGGGGAGCATGCACATGCATTTAGTACAGTTCGAATTGAGCAATGGCCAGCGTCGAGTTGGCGTGGTGGATGGCGAGCAGGTGCGCGAAGTGGTGGGTGCTGCCAGCGTTCGCGAACTGGCGTTGGCCGCGATTGAGGCGGGCGTCAGTCTGGTGCAGCAGGTCGAGCACCAAGGGCTGGGCGCCGACCACGATTACCCGCAACTGCTGCAAGAGCTGCGCATTCTGCCGCCGCTGGACCATCCCGATCCGGCGCACATGCTGGTCAGCGGTACCGGCTTGACGCATTTGGGCAGCGCTGCGACGCGGGACAAAATGCATCAGCACACAGTTGACGACGCAACGCTGACCGACAGCATGCGCATTTTCCAATGGGGTCTTGAGGGGGGTAAACCGGCCGCCGGCCAGGCAGGGGTGCAGCCGGAATGGTTCTATAAAGGCGACGGCAGCATCGTCGTTCGCCCTGGGCGTTCATTCCCGCTGCCGCCGTTCGCTGAAGACGCTGGCGAAGAACCTGAGTTGAGCGGTTTGTATGTGATTGGTCCTGACCATAAGCCGTACCGTCTGGGCTTCGCCATCGGCAATGAGTTTTCCGACCATGTGATGGAGCGCAAAAACTACCTGTACCTCGCTCACTCCAAATTACGCGCCTGCTCATTTGGCCCGGAATTGCGGGTGGGTGAACTGCCGCAACACCTGTCAGGCACCAGCCGGATCCTCCGTGACGGCACGGTGCTCTGGGGAAAAGAGTTCCTCAGTGGCGAGGCCAACATGTGCCACAGCTTCGAGAACCTCGAATACCACCACTTCAAGTACAGCCAATTCCTGCGTCCGGGCGATGTGCACATTCATTTCTTCGGCACTGCGACCCTGTCTTTTGCCGACGGCGTGTGCGCCCGGCCGGGGGATACGTTCGAAATCAGTCAGGCCGACTTCGGCGCCCCATTGATCAACGGCATCGCCCCGGCTGAAGCGGCTTTTCAGCCCGGCGCCATTGGCACCCTTTAAGGAGCATCGTTCATGTCCCACATTCTTGGTCACAACTACATCGGCGGCCAGCGTAGCGCTGCCGGCAAAGTCATCGTGCACAGCGTCGACGCCAGCACCGGCGAAAAGCTGCCCCATGATTTCTATCAGGCCACCCTCGAAGAAGTCGACAGCGCCGCCAAAGCCGCCGCTGCTGCGTACCCGATCTATCGTCAATTGAGCGCAGTGAAGCGGGCTGAATTCCTCGACGCCATCGCCGATGAACTCGACGCGCTGGGCGATGACTTCGTTGCCGTGGTTTGCCGCGAAACCGCGCTGCCTGCCGGGCGTATCCAGGGCGAACGCGGGCGCACCAGCGGCCAGATGCGCTTGTTCGCCAAGGTCCTGCGCCGTGGAGACTTCTACGGTGCGCGAATCGATCAGGCGTTGCCGGAACGCAAACCGTTGCCACGCCCGGACCTGCGTCAGTACCGCATCGGCCTGGGCCCGGTTGCCGTGTTCGGCGCCAGTAACTTTCCGCTGGCGTTCTCGACGGCCGGTGGCGATACCGCGTCGGCCCTCGCGGCCGGTTGCCCGGTGGTGTTCAAGGCCCACAGCGGGCACATGGCAACCGCCGAACAGGTCGCTGATGCGATCATTCGCGCGGCGGAAAAAACCGGCATGCCGGCGGGCGTGTTCAACATGATCTACGGCGCTGGGGTGGGTGAAGCGCTGGTCAAGCATCCGGCGATTCTGGCTGTGGGCTTCACTGGCTCGCTCAAAGGTGGCCGCGCCCTGTGCGACATGGCCGCAGCGCGCCCACAACCGATTCCGGTGTTCGCCGAGATGAGCAGCATCAATCCGGTGATCATTCTTCCCGAGGCCTTGGCTGCACGCGGCGAAAGTATTGCCAGTGAACTGGCCGCGTCAGTGGTTCAAGGGTGCGGTCAGTTCTGCACCAATCCCGGTCTGGTCATTGGCTTGCGCTCGCCCGCGTTCAGCGAATTCGTGCAACAACTCAGCGTGCAGATCAACGATCAAGCGCCGCAAACCATGCTCAATGCGGGCACGCTAGGCAGCTATGCCAAAGGCTTGCAGGCATTGCAGGCGCATCCGGGCATCGCGCATCTGGCAGGCAGTGAACAGCAGGGCCATCAGGCCCGGCCGCAACTGTTCAAGGCCGATGTCAGCCTGTTGCTCAAGGGCGATGCGGTGTTGCAGGAAGAAGTGTTCGGCCCGACCACCGTGGTCGTCGAAGTCGCCGATCAAGCCCAACTCAGCGAAGCCCTGCACGGTTTGCACGGTCAGCTCACCGCCACCTTGATCGCCGAACCGGGCGACTTGCAGCAGTTCGGCGAACTCACTGCGCTGCTGGAACTGAAAGTCGGCCGTATCCTGCTCAACGGTTATCCGACCGGGGTCGAGGTGTGCGATTCGATGGTGCACGGCGGTCCTTATCCCGCGACTTCCGATGCCCGTGGGACGTCGGTGGGGACGTTGGCGATCGATCGTTTCCTGCGCCCGGTGTGCTTCCAGAACTACCCGGACAGCGCACTGCCCGATGCACTGAAAAACGCCAACCCACTGGGTATTCAGCGCTTGGTGGATGGGGGGGCGTCAACGGCTGCGATTGGCTTGTAGCCTGACGCGTACATAAGACCTGTAGGAGCGCGCTTGCCCGCGGTGGCGGTATGCCTGATCCACCGCATCAGGCTGATCGCTGGCGAGCCAGCGCCTACGGTCTTCGGCCAAAATCGACCCAAAATTTCGTCGCGCTCCGTACAACCATAACAATAATGAGGTACGCCATGACCGCTAATACAGTGCCGGTAGAGCAACCGTATGCCGAATCGTTCGAAGACAGCATCTATCGCAAAGTGAACTGGCGGATCATTCCGCTGTTCATTGCCTGCTTCCTGTTCGCTTACCTGGACCGGGTGAATATCAGTTTTGCCAAGTTGCAGATGCAGAGCGATCTGGGGTTCAGCGAAACTGTTTACGGGCTGGGCGCGAGCCTGTTTTTCGTGGGTTATTTCCTGTTCGAAGTGCCGAGCAACATGCTTCTGCACAAGATCGGCGCGCGCGTCTGGATTGCGCGGATCATGGTTACGTGGGGGATTACCTCGGCCTGCATGATGTTTGTGCAGAATGAATTCTGGTTCTACACCCTGCGCTTTCTTATTGGGGTGATGGAGGCCGGTTTCGTCCCCGGCGTGCTGTATTTCTTCACTCAGTGGTACCCAGGCACGCGTCGGGCGCGGGTCAATTCCTACTTTAAAAGTTCGATCTGCCTGTGTGGGATCGTCGGTGGCCCGATTGCCGGTTTGATCCTTGGTCATTTTGATGGTGCCTTGGGGATTGCCGGCTGGCGCTGGCTATTTCTGCTTGAAGGTATTCCTTCGATCCTGCTCGGTGGGGTGGTGTTCTGGCTGGTCTGCGACCGCATTCAGGATGCACCGTGGCTCAGCGCCGAAGAGAAGCAGGTGATGCTCGACCGCATGGCCAAGGAGGCAAAACCGGAGGCCTCGCACACGTTTGCAGACATCTGGAAACAACCGACCACGTACGTCATGTCGGGCATCTACCTGTGCCTGGTAATGGCCTTGACCGGGCTGCTGTTCTGGATGCCGCAGTTGATCAAAACCGCAGGCGTGGCCGATACCTTGAATATCGGCTTGCTTACCGTGATCCCGTACGTGGGCGCGGTCATCGGCAATCTGTTGATTGGTGCCAGTTCCGACCGGCATGGCGAACGCCGTTGGCACATGGCCGGTTGCGCCTTGTTGACGGCAGCCGGTTATCTGGTTTGCGCTGTTTATCCCGGGCAGCTCACGCCGCTGATGATCGGCATGACGATGATCCTTACCGGCATCATCGCCTGGATGCCTATTTTCTGGACCATTCCACCGCGTTTTCTCAGCGGCATGGCTGCGGCTGCCGGGATCGCCCTGATCAACTCTCTCGGCCAGCTCGGCGGGGTAATTGCGCCCTTCATGGTCGGGCGCATCAAAGACCTGACCGGCACCGCGACCCCGGCACTGTACCTGCTCGGCGCGGTTTGTCTGGTGGCGACAGCGCTGATTATCTGGGGCATACCGACGCGCTATTACGTGCGCGAAACGATTCACGATTGAGGAACCGGTAATGAAGCAGAATTTAGTGATTTTCAGCCGCGTGTCCTCGGCTGAGGTAGTGGCCGAGCTGGAGCAGCAGTTCAATGTGACGATCTGCGAAGCGCCGCTGGGGCGTGACAAGGCACGCTTTTTCGACGCATTGCCCGAGGCCGACGCGATGCTCGGCGCCAGTCTCAAACTGGACCGTAGCATTCTAGAGCTGGCACCCAGGCTCAAAGTGATCGCCAGTGTGTCGGCCGGTGTTGACAATTATGATCTCGATTACCTGCGCGAGCGGGGCATTCAATTGACCCATACGCCAGATGCCGTGACCGAGACCACTGCCGACACCGCGTTTCTCCTGTTGATGATGGTTGCGCGCCGCGCGCTGGAGGTTGCCGACCTGGTGAAAACCGGTCAGTGGCTGGAAAAGAACATTAGCGACTCACTGTTTGGCGTCGATGTGCATGGAAAACGCCTGGGCATCATTGGTCTGGGCCGAATCGGCGCGGCGATTGCCCGTCGTGGTCACTTTGGGTTTGGCATGCCGATTTTCTACAGTGGTCGTTCACATAAGCCCACGCTGGAGCAAGAACTGGGCGCGCAAAAGCTCGAGTTGGACGCGTTGTTGGCAAGCGTCGATATCATCTGCGTTTGCGTACCCTTGTCGGCCAAAACCGAGCAGCTTATCGGCCCTCGAGAGTTCGGGTTGATGCGTCCGCAGACCCTGTTTATCAATGTGTCGCGCGGTCAGGTGGTGAACGAGTCAGCGTTGATTGAAACCCTGCGCGCGCAGAAAATTCGCGCTGCCGGGCTGGATGTGTTCGAAAAAGAGCCGTTGCCTGCTGATTCGCCGCTGTTGAACCTGAAAAACCTGGTGGCATTGCCGCATATCGGCTCCGCCACCGTGGAAGCGCGAGCCTTAATGGCGCGTACGGCGGCAGACAATTTGCGTCAGGTACTGGCTGGCAGGGAACCCGATCATCGTGTTCTCTGAGGAATTGGGAAGCCGTTTGGCCTATCATTCGTCCTTTAACTCAGGCGATTGAACGTTATGACCAGCACTAACCAAACCCTGCTTGCGGCCTTGCAAACGTCTAACATGCTGGAAATTGACGGGCTGCATGCCTGGGAGTTTTCCCTGGGCGACGACCATCTGGAGATCGAGGCAATAGACGGTCGCGAGCGCAAATTCTGGCGTTTCAGCCTGGCGCAGGTGCAGGCTGCGACGTTTGATACGCAATTGCAGAGCTGGACCCTCAGCGATGACAACGCTGATCACCGGATCGTGTGCCTGAGCGCGTTTACGCCAAGCGATGATGATGCGGACGAAGACGTCGACGTCGACGACGCTTCCGGGCGGGACTGATTCGCGTCGGTGGGGGTCGAATCTCCTACGGCGGCTATACTGCGTTTCACATCGGCCCAAAGGATTTGAGCCACAAACGATAGGGAGATCCACTATGAGCACCCAAGGTGCAACAAAAAATCGCGCGGGCCTGTTACCGACTCTGGTCGGGATGGTGTTGCTGGCGTTAGGACTGGTCATGGTGACCGGGGGCGTCAAGCTGGCGCAGTTGGGCGGGTCGTTTTACTACGCACTTGCCGGGGCTGGCTTTGCGTTGAGCGGGGTGTTGCTGATTCTGGCGCGGCGTGCGGCGATTGGGCTGTACGCCGTGCTGCTGCTCGTCAGCACGCTGTGGGCGTGGTGGGAAGTCGGGCTGAATTGGTGGCAGCTGGTTCCGCGCTTGTCCTTGTGGTTTGTCCTCGGCATCGTGCTGTTGCTGCCGGCAGTCCGGCGTCCTTTGAGGCCGGACTATCAACGGTTTTCAACTGCCAGCTTGAGCCTGGCAGTGTTGGTTGCCGGTGCTGTAGCGTGGGCCAGTCAATACACACAGTACGATGAGATCAAGGGTGAGTTGGCACGTGCTGATGCGGGTGTGCAGGAGAGTGCGCCAAAGCAGCCTGACGGCGATTGGCAGTCGTACGGACGCAGTGCGTTCGGTGACCGGTATTCACCCCTGGCGCAAATTACCCCGGACAATGCGCATCAACTGCAACTTGCGTGGACTTTTCGCACTGGCGATCTGCCGGGCCCCAACGATCCGCAGGAAACCACTGCCGAGAACACCCCGCTCAAGGTCAACGGCATGCTCTACCTGTGCACGCCGCACAGTCAGGTGATCGCCCTGGACCCGGATTCTGGCAAAGAAATCTGGCGCTTCGACCCCAAACTCAGTACGCAGAATGCCGCCAACTTCAAAGGTTGGGCGCACATGACCTGTCGTGGCGTGGCCTACCATGACGTCGGGGCGTATCCCTCACTCCCTGATGGTAAAGCGTCTTCTGGCAAAACCCCCTCCGGCAAAGCTGTCGCGGCTGTGACGAACACCTGTCCCAGGCGCATTTTCGTGCCCACCGCAGATACCCGGTTGATCGCCCTGAACGCGGATAACGGCACGCTGTGCGAAGCGTTTGGCGATCAAGGCTCGGTCGATCTGACCCGCAATATCGGGGACTTCACCCCGGGTGGGTATTACTCGACATCGCCACCTGCGGTCACCCGCGATCTGGTGATCATTGGCGGACATGTGACCGACAATGAATCCATCGACGAGCCGTCGGGGGTGATTCGTGCCTTCGACGTGCGCAGCGGCAAGCTGATGTGGAACTGGGACAGCGGCAACCCCGACAACACCGAGCCGATCCTGCCCGGCCTGACCTACACCCGCAACTCGCCCAACATGTGGTCGGTGATGAGCGTCGACGAAAAGCTGGGCATGCTCTACCTGCCCATGGGCAACCATACGCCGGATCAGTGGGGCGGTGATCGCCAGCAGCCTGAACCGTACAGCGCTGGCGTGACCGCGCTGGACATTGCCACGGGCAAGGTGCGCTGGACCTTTCAGTTCACTCACCATGACCTGTGGGACATGGACGTCGGCGGGCAGCCGACGCTGATGGACCTCAAGACCGAGAGCGGGATCAAGCCTGCACTGCTGGCATCGACCAAGCAGGGCAGCATTTATGTCCTCGATCGTCGCACGGGTACGCCCATCGTGCCCATCAAGGAAACCGCTGTGCCGCAGGGCGCCGTGGAGGGTGACTTCACCTCGCCGACCCAGCCCATGTCGGCGTTGAACATGATGCCGCCGCGCCTGCGCGAAGCGGACATGTGGGGCGTGACCCCGATTGATCAGATGCTGTGTCGCATCACGTTTCGTTCGCTGCGCTATGACGGGATTTACACGCCACCCTCGACTCAGGGTTCGATCATCTATCCAGGCAATGTCGGCGTCTTCAATTGGGGCGGCATCTCCGTCGATCCTATGCGGCAGGTTGCCTTTCTCTCGCCCAATTACATGGCCTTCGTCTCGACACTGGTGCCACGCTCCGCCGTGCAGGGCGGCCCGGCACGCAAAAGTGAAACCCAAGGCGTGCAGCCGAACAAAGGCGCGCCGTATGGGGTGATCCTGTCGCCACTGCTTTCGCGCTTGGGTTTGCCGTGCCAGGCACCTGCCTGGGGTTACGTTGCGGCGGTTGATCTGACCACCCACAAAGTGATCTGGAAACACAAGAACGGTACGGTCCGCGACAGTGCGCCGCTGCCGATTCCCTTGCCCATGGGCGTGCCGAGCATGGGGGGCACGATCAGCACCGCCGGTGGCGTGTCGTTCCTCGGCGGTACACTGGACCAATACCTGCGGGCTTACGACATCCGCAACGGCAAGCAGCTATGGGAGGGCCGTCTGCCAGCGGGCGGTCAAGCCACGCCCATGACCTACACCGGTGGAGACGGTCGCCAATACGTGCTGATTGTGGCCGGCGGTCATGGTTCGCTCGGCACCCGGAAGGGCGATTACGTGATGGCCTTTGCGCTGCCCAAGCCTTGATAGCACGCCGCGATAAAACGATTGCATCACGGGCGCTGTCATAGAACCGATGGCCATGGCGCGATTGGCCATGTAGGGCGCCCAACACCTCCAACAATTAGAGAACTGCTCATGAACCGTAAAACTCTGCCCTGGCTGGTGATGGTCTGCGGGATCAGCGCTTTCCCCGTTCTAGCGCAAAACGTCGCTGACTACGATGTGCTGGTGGGGTCATACACCCAAGGTAAAAGTGAAGGCATCTACCGCTATCGTTTCGACAGTCAGAGTGGAAAGATCGATCTGCAACCGCGGCAAGTGATCAAAAGCGAAAACCCGTCCTGGCTGACGCTCTCCAAGGATCAGCGCCGCCTGTTTGTGGTCAATGAGAACGGTCCAGGCCAGCGCGACACGGTGGGCAAGGTCAGCAGCTTCGCCATCGATGGCAAGAGCCATGAAGTGACACCGATCAATCAGGTCGAGAGCAAGGGCGATGAGCCGACCCATTCCAGCCTGAGCCCCGACGGACGCTTTCTGTTCGTGTCCAACTACGCCGTGCACCCCGATCCGGGCGGCGCGCTGGCCGTGGTGCCGGTGGATACGTCCGGCAAGCTGTCCGCCGTGGCGCAAACCAGCACCCATCCGGCCAGCCACGTCGATCCAGAGCGCCAAGCGTCGTCCCATGTGCACTCGGTCGTACCGACACCGGACGGCAAGTACCTGATAGCCAGTGATCTGGGAGCCGACAAGCTGTTTGTCTACCGCTACGACAGCAAGGCCAGGCAACCCCTTCAACCCGCCAGAAACCCGGCGGTGGAATTACCTGCGGGCAGCGGGCCTCGCCACGTGCTGTTCAGTCACGACGGCAAGCATGCCTACCTGACATTGGAGATGTCGGCGCAGGTGGCGCTGTTCGACTACCACGACGGGGTTTTCAAGCGCACCCAGCTGATTGATCTGGCGGACAAGAGCGCGCAGCAGAAAAACAGCGCAGGTGGCCTGCACAGCTCGGCGGACGGTAAATTTTTGTACGTCGCCAATCGGGGAGAGGCCAATCAGTTAGTGGTGTTTGCCATTGCCCCGGCCACCGGCCAGCTCAAGGAAATCCAGCGGCGCTCGGTCGAGGGCACCGAGCCGCGTGAGTTCAGCATTGACCCCACTGGTCATTTTCTGTTGATTGCCAATCAGAAAAGCAACCAGGTCGTCATTCTCCGCCGCGATACGAAGACCGGTCTTTTGGGCGAAACCGTGCAAAAAATCGACGTCGACTCACCTTCGGACTTCAGATTCCTCACCCGCTAACCCGCGTATAACAGGCTTGAGCCCCGGTTTTCGGGCGCTGCAGCCTGTTATTAATTGAGTTGATATGGGCTACCAGTACAAAGCATTTCTGAGATCGGACCCCCGGGCGTAAGTTTGAGTCACGGCCTAAAACGGCAGCTACCCAACCCGAACATCCGAGGCTTACGACATGAACTTCAATATCTTCTCTGTCATTGCAGCGTCCGCCATCTCTGCCACTGTCGCCCTGCCTGCCAGCGCCAGTGTCGAGATCAGCGATAAAAAATCGAACATCACCCAAAGCTACACCACCAAGTATCTGCAACAGAGCGCCCATTTCTACGCGGCACTGGATCACAAAACCCAGCAATGAACACCTCTCTGAAATGAATCCATTCCCCGTTAACGATAAGACCGATAACGGGGAATGGATTCGTCCGCGTTTTTATGGATGCTGCGTCATCCGTCCTCTCTGCAATGCCAACGGCTACGCGGTCTATCAGGCGGTCATCGCGAAAGTCACGCAATGCCTGCTCGATCTCTTCACGGGTGTTCATCACGAACGGGCCGTATTGCACGATGGGCTCACGCAACGGCTTGCCTGCGATCAATAACACCTTCGCCCCCGAGGCACTGTGCAGTTGCAACTCACCGATGTCAGATAAACGTGCCAGACGGCAGGTGTCGATTGTTTGTGGCTGACCTGCAAGTTCAAGGGTGCCCTCGTAAACGTACAGCAGCACGCGGTGACCCTGTGGAATCTGCGGGCTGACGCTCGCGCCTGCGGGGATGTGCAGGTCGAAATAAAACGGTTCGGTATCCGGGCGCTGCACCGCACCCGCCTGTTGCACCTGACCATCGTCGAACTGCCCGGCAATCACGACCACTTCCACGCCAGCCTGCGTGGTCAACCGGGGAATGTTCTGCGGTTGAATGTCTTGATAGCTGGCGGGGTTGAGCTTGGACTTGGCCGGCAGGTTGAGCCACAGCTGAAAACCGCGCATCACGCCTTCCTCTTGCTCAGGCATTTCGCTGTGGATAATCCCGCGGGCTGCCGTCATCCATTGCACGCCACCCCCTTCGAGCAGCCCTACGTTGCCCAGATGATCCTCGTGGCGCATCCGACCTTCAAGCATGTACGTGACCGTCTCGAAACCACGGTGCGGGTGCGCAGGGAAACCGGCAATGTAATCGTCGGGTTTGTCCGAGCCAAACTCATCGAGCATCAGGAACGGGTCGAACAGCTCCATGCTTTCGCCGCCGAACACCCGTGTCAGGCGCACGCCGGCACCGTCGGAAGTAGGCTGACCGGCTTGAATCGCCAGCACGTTGCGAAATTGAGTCATCAAGGCAGCTCCTGTTCAGGTGGGAATGGCAACCATGCTATGCCTGTCTGGCCGAGGGAAGGGTGCGATTTTTATGTCTTGGTTATCAATTATTCTGATGCTTTCCCCTGTCAGCGGCAGTTGATCGTGATGGGCAATAAAAGGCGGGCAATAAAAAGGCCAGCCTGTTACTCAGGCTGGCCTTTTTGTGACGCTTGCTCAGTTGCTCAGTTGCTTACTCGGCAATTTGCAACTTACGCGCTTCGGTGTAGACGTAGCGCACTTTCTCGTACTCGAACGGTGAGTTCGCCTGACCATAGCGGAAGCTGTTGGTGTAGCGCCGGTCGATAGCCCGCAACAGGTAGATTTCCGGGTGGTCGTCGCTGACCTGGGCGACGTTGAGGAAGTTGATCTGCGATTCGGCCGTAAAGTCGAAAACCAGGCCCGCGGTGTCACGCAGGTTCGATGGCCCGAGGATTGGCAGGATCAGGTACGGACCACTTGGCAAGCCATAGAAGCCCAACGTTTGACCAAAGTCTTCGCTCTGACGCGGCAGGCCCATCATGGTTGCCGGATCCCACAGCCCGGCGACGCCGATCGTGGTATTGAGCAGCAGTCGGCCCGTGGTGTTCAGCGAGCGTTGGCCCTTGAACTGGAACAGGCTGTTCAACAGGTTCGGGATATCGCCCAGGTTGCTGAAGAAGTTGCTGACGCCGGAGCGCAAAAAGTTCGGTGTGATGTAGCGATAGCCGTTGACCACCGGCAGGAATACCCACTCATCGAAGCGATAGTTGAAGTGATACACCCGACGGTTCCACGACTCCAACGGGTCATAGACGTTGAGGGCGTTGAGGGTTGCGCGTTCGAACTCTCGCTGGTCCAGGCCCGGGTTGAATTTCAGCGACTTCAACGGTTCGGTGAAACCGTCCGGATTGGAGACCCTGGCAACAGTCGGGGGGTGGGCGGCGGGTGGTACATCGGCGGCATGGGTTACGCCTGCGCACAACAAAGCAGCGACAAACAAGAGATGTTTAGCCACGGAAGAACTCCAGCATGGCGTCGCTGTTGACGCGGTAGTTAATGTTGCCGCAATGGCCGCCGTAGGGATAAACAGTCAAGCGGTCACCAAACGTCTTGCGCAGGAAACCGAGGTCGCCAGGGCCGAGAATCACATCGTCGGCGTTATGCATCACGGCAATTTTCGGGCTGTTGTGCAGGTAATCCTTGAGCGCATAGAGGCTCACTTGATCCACCAGTTGCAGCAGACTGCCGCCGTCGGTGCGGGCACGCCACATCGGGATCACCTGTTCGGTGATGTAACAATTGAAATCACATTGCAGCGCTCGCTTGAGGAACGGGGTCAGGCTGGTCCCTTCACTGATCGGGTATTTGGGCGGAGTGATCAACCCACGGCGGTTGATCAGGTCGGAGGTGAAGGCGATGTCGGCCACCGAGAAACGGAAGGTGCTGCCGATCAGCATCGCCATCTGTTCATTGGTCAGGTGCTGCTTGGACTGCTGGAAGTCAAAAAGGACCGCGTCGTTAAGATCGACGTAACCTTTTTGTTTGAAGTAGCGGGTCAGCTTGGCCAGTACCAGTTCGTAGAACGTGGTGCTGTTATTGATGCCCTTGACCTCGGTCTGTACCAGTTTGTCGAGGTTGGTGATCGAGGTGTAGAGGTTGACTGGCGGGTTGAGCAGCAGCACCCGCTTGAAATTGAAGCTGCGTCGGGTTTCGTCCAGGTGGGCGACGAAGGCCGCATCCAGTGCGCCCAGGCTGTAACCCGTCAGGTAGTAATCAGTGATCTGCAAGTTTGTTTGTTGGGCACGCACGGCCTGCATCACCCGATACAAGTCTTCCGCGTCGTCCCTGGAAACCCCGGGTGTTGCAAAGCGCGAGGCGGCACTCATGAAGTCGAAGCTGGTGGGCGACGATAACTGCACGACGTTATAGCCAGCGCCGTAGTACAGCTTCTTCAGGAATTCGTTGAGCGTGCTGGTGTATGGCGCGCCGGTGCCCGCAATCAAAAAGACCAACGGAGCCGGATGATCTTGCTTGGCCAGACGATAACGCAGTTTTTTCACCGCCCAGAAATTGTCAGGCAGCGTGAAGTCGCGCTCAGGGCGCAAGTTAAGGGTGTAATCGGTTTGATCGATATCGGCATCGGCCGGCAGGTCTGGACGCAGCTCCAGAGGCGTTGTGGCAATGGTCGCTTCGAAGGGGTTGGTCAGGGGAAAGCCATAACTGGTCGGGTCGACATCGACCGCCAGAGCGGACGCACTCAAAATGAGGCCGCCGAAAACGGCAGCGCAGCGCAGAAAACGGAGCATGACTAAATCCCTTGGGAAAAGTGCTGAGTGAGGTACGCAGGCTATGACCACGGGTGTAGTGCCAAAGTGCCGCACTTTCAAGCGAACGCCGTGTATAGGTTTGAGACGATACACGTTCTGTACCATTAACTGACAGTACAGCTAGTCTTATTATTGGTGGAGCCCCTTGCATACGGGTGTCGGGCGATTATGCTGGGCGCCGTTTTCGGCTTCGGCCGCGCTGGTTTCTGGAGTATTGCATGTCCCGTCGTCTGCCACTGATTGCGCTGCTGATCGTTCTGCCGCTCTGGCTTGCTGCCAGCTATGGCTTACGCTATTCGTTGATGGAAGATGCCCGCTGGGTCGGCCTCTGCGCCAACGAGGCATTGAACTGGGAATGCCAGATGCGTTCGAGCCTTGGGTTGATGATTCATTTCGGGGTGATCGCCTGGGCGGCGTTGGTGACATCGGTCATCGCGTTCTGTGTGCCAGGTCGCGCCGGATGGGGTTTGGCAGTGCTGGCGGTACTGCTCGGGATTCCGGCACTGGTGCTCTACAGTGCGAGCCTTGCCGTGTTTGCCGTGGTGATTGCCGGGTTGCGGTTGGTCAGAGCGCCGCGCGCTGTGCGCTGATTCCACATCCAGAATCTCAAACCCTAGACAGCACTGAGGGGAGCCTAGGCTCCCCTCTAATCGTATTGCGTGCTCTTTTTTTATTATTGTAGGGCGGCCTGTTCTTGTTTTTGGCGACCTGTCCCTTTACTGCTGTTTTGTGCGATCCCCATTGGGGATCAAGAGCAAACGTATTTTTTTGAGCGCTGACTTGCTTTGATCACTGATGCGATCCAACCCGTTGGTAGCTACCTGAGGTAGTTTTATTGTTCTCTGCCAGGTTGCGGGATCGAAACCCCGGTAAAGCCTTTCCACTCCAAAAAAATCTGTTAGCTGCGTCTCTGTCCGTGTTGTTCTTGTTATGTCAGAGCCGATACGTATTGTTTTTATTGGGTTGCTGCTTAGTTTTTATTTTTGTTGTGCAAGAGATATAGCATGAGCCGTGCCAGTTTTTAAAATTCGTTTAAAAACAGTGACTTAGATAAAATCGTATTGGTGCGGTCGATAAAAATCATCAGCATTTGTTTCCGTGTTACCCGATTGGGTACCGGCCTTTGTGTGGCCGGTAACACAATGGGTACACTCAAAGGCTGTTCAGGCGTGGCGGACCCGCAAGCAACGCCACAGCGCAGCGGTCATCAGCAGGCTGACCAATGCCCAGCCCAATGCCTGTTGGCTGGCGAGCCCTTCCTGGAACAACTGCGGCGCGATACCGACACCGACGATGAACGTCAGCAGCGCGACTTCCCGACGCGGAACACGCACCGGCCGGAACAGATAGAACAAGGCGGGCAGCAGCAGGGTCGGCGTGGGGAAGCTGCGGTAGCGCGGGTCAAACACCATGGCCAGCATCATCACCGCCGCGGCAAACCCGGTGGCGGTTACCCACCAACCGGCACGGGCCTCAAACCACAGGAATGCGCGAGTCCGCCAGCCGTCTTTGGCCGAGAGCGCCAGCGCGGCATGGGTCAGCACCAGCAGGTTCAAACCCACCAGCAGCACGGCCCAGACCCATTCGCCCGCAAAGCGATTAGTAATCCGTGCCAGCTCGCCCCAAGTGCCGATGCAGCAAGCACCCAGCGCGGCCAGCAGCGGTAAGACCAACGCCGCGCGTGTGGTGGACACGCGGCCAGCAACCGTCAGCGTCATCGCAAATAACAGCCCGCTGACGGCCAGCCAGAAAGGCCAGTAAGGCAGGTTGGAAACAGGGCCTGCCAGCACGCCTTTTTCCTGGCGGTCTGCATCGAACAATCCCCAGTAACCGCCAACCGCGCCTTCGGCGGCACGTTTCCACGGCTGGTCAAAGGCTTCGATCAGGTTGTAGTGCCAGCCGTTCTGTTCGGCCATGGCGACAAAACCGCGAATGAATCGCGCTTCGTTGGCTCGGCTCGGCACAGCGGTTTCTCGCTGACGACCCTCGCTGGGCCAGCCGGTCTCGCCGATTACGATGTCTTTGGGCGCAAAGCGACTGCCGAAGATCTGACGAATCTGTGCGACATGCTCCAGGGCGTCGTCGATGCCCTTGGGATCATCTTCCCAATACGGCAACAAATGGATGGTCAGAAAATCCACTGCAGGCGCGACTTCCGGGTACTGCAGCCAGAACTCCCACACGTCGGCGTAGGTCACCGGTTGCTTGACCTGGCCCTTGACCTGAAGAATCAGCTTTGCCAACTGCGAGCCGGTCACTTCCTTGCGCAACAGTGCTTCGTTGCCGACGATCACCGCAGTGACCACGTCAGCGTTGGCATTGGCCGAAGCGATCAGTGCGTCGACTTCCTTGGCGGTGTCCACGGGATTGGCGTTAACCCACGCGCCTAGCATCAGCTTCAGCCCGTGTTTGCGCGCGAGCGCCGGAATGGCTTCCAGGCCGGTCATGGAATAGGTGCGAATGCATTGGAAGCGGGTGGCGAGCAGGGCCAGGTCGGCATCCATCCGTTCTGGTCGCAGCTTGAAGGGCTGGTCGAACGGCGATTGATCCTTGTCGAACGGGGTGTACGAGGCGCACTGCAGTTTGTGCGTGGGCGTGGCCGCGTCCGGCAGAATCACCGGCTTCCCCAGTCCATACCAGAAGCCGCAAAGGGCGAACAGACCAAGCAGGCAAGCGAACAGATAAGGTGCAACGGGAAAGCGGGAAATCGCAGGCATGATGGGGCCGTAATGGGGCTGAGGCCGGCATGTTACCTGTATTTTTCCAGGGCAGGATAAGCTCTTTGGCGCTGACCTGAAGAGGGACATGCAAAGTTCGGGCGGACTTGGCCACTTATTTAGAGTCGTTTGTCGTTGATGGATTGGTGATGTCGTTTCTCGGTGCCTTGAGGTCGCTGACAGAGCAGGAGGCATCCCCCCGCAGGTTGATTATCAAGGTGCCAGCACGGTACATGTGTCTGTGCAGGTGAACAGGCGAAGCGTGAAGGGGCGGCAGCGCTCCAAAGCCGGGCATGAACTGCGGTCCCTAAAAACAACGTTAAACATGCTCGACAGTCGTCGGGCTTAGCACTTTCGGGGAAGTAACGATGAAGATTCGACGAATCCTTGGCGCAGGTGCCGCTCTGGTACTTGCGATCAGTTCCACGCTGGCGATTGCAGAAACAAAATCAACCCTGAGCATCGGCTATGTCGATGGTTGGTCCGACAGCGTCGCCACGACCCATGTGGCCGCTGAAGTGATCAAGCAGAAGCTCGGTTATGACGTCAAGCTGATGCCGGTTGCGACCGGGATCATGTGGCAGGGCGTTGCGACCGGTAAACTCGACCTGATGCTGTCTGCCTGGTTGCCAGTCACGCACGGTGAGTACTGGACCAAGAACAAGGACAAGGTTGTCGACTACGGTCCTAACTTCAAAGATGCCAAGATTGGTCTGATCGTTCCGGAATACGTCAAAGCGCAAAGTGTTGCCGACCTGAAAACCGATGACTCCTTCAAGAAAAAAATCGTGGGTATCGACGCCGGTTCAGGCGTGATGCTGAAGACCGATCAAGCGATCAAGGACTACGACCTGGATGGCTACAAATTGCAGGCCAGCTCCGGCGCTGCAATGATTGCCGAGTTGACCCGTGCTGAAGAAAAGCATGAATCCATTGCCGTCACTGGCTGGGTTCCGCACTGGATGTTTGCCAAGTGGAAACTGCGCTTCCTTGAAGATCCAAAAGGCGTTTATGGCGCAGCCGAGACGGTGAACAGCATCGGCAGCAAGGGTTTAGAGAAAAAGGCACCTGAAGTGGTGGCCTTCCTGAAAAAATTCTCCTGGAACTCCAAGGATGAAATCGGCGAAGTCATGCTCGCGATCCAGGACGGCACCAAGCCTGAAGTCGCCGCGAAAGACTGGGTTGCCAAGCACCCGGAACGTGTTGCCGAGTGGACTAAGTAAAAGCGCTTAAACACGTCTACGTCGCACCTTTCAAGGCCATCTGGCATCGCTGCCAGGTGGCTTTTTGCCTTCCTTTTGCTGTGCGCTTTCCGACCTCCCTCGCTGAATCATTCCCTGCGTTATTCATATAGACGTGCATTGTCGCGCGCCGTTAGCTAATGTCGTTCTAATACTAAGGTCGTCTGGAGTGCGCTCACGAGCAGACTAAAGTGTAATTCGTTCAAACTCATCTGTGCTGCGAGGACAAAAATAATGAACGACAGCATTTACATCTCGATTCAAAACAGCCCCCTGTTTAAGGAGCTGGTCTCCAAAAGAGAGCGGTTCGCCTGGATTCTTTCAGCGATCATGCTTGGGTTGTATGCGGGCTTTATCTTTTTAATCGCTTATGCACCAACGGTTCTCGGGGGCAAAATCAGCCCCGAATCATCAATCACGTGGGGAATCCTGATCGGGGTCGGGCTGATTCTTTCAGCGTTTGTCCTCACCGGGATCTATGTATACCGTGCGAACGGTGAATTTGATGACCTGAACAAAGCGATTCTGAAGGAGGCCAAACAATGATCCGGCGACTACTATCGGCCCTTGGCCTTGCTGTGTTCGCGCCGACTCTGTGGGCGTCTGAAGCGCTGACAGGCGCAGTGCAAAAACAACCGCTGAACGTTGCCGCTATTGCCATGTTTGTGGTGTTTGTCGGTTTCACCCTGTGCATCACCTACTGGGCGTCCAAGCGCACCAAGTCGGCGGCAGACTATTACTCGGCGGGCGGTAAAATTACCGGTCTGCAAAATGGTCTGGCGATTGCTGGTGACTATATGTCGGCAGCTTCGTTCCTGGGGATTTCCGCGCTGGTGTTCACCACCGGCTACGACGGCCTGATCTACTCGATCGGCTTCCTGGTGGGTTGGCCGATCATTCTGTTCCTGATCGCCGAGCGCCTGCGTAACCTGGGCAAATACACCTTCGCTGACGTGGCGTCCTATCGCCTCGGCCAGACACAGATTCGCACGCTGTCTGCCTGCGGCTCTCTGGTGGTGGTTGCGTTCTACCTGATCGCGCAAATGGTCGGTGCCGGCAAGCTGATTCAGCTTCTGTTCGGTCTGGACTACTACATTGCAGTGATTCTGGTGGGCGTCCTGATGTGCATGTACGTGCTGTTTGGCGGCATGTTGGCAACTACTTGGGTTCAGATCATCAAAGCGGTGTTGCTGCTGTCGGGTGCAACCTTCATGGCTGTCATGGTCATGAAACACGTTAACTTCGACTTCAACACCCTGTTCTCCGAGGCGATCAAGGTTCACCCTAAAGGTGAAGCGATCATGAGCCCGGGCGGCCTGGTGAAAGACCCTGTGTCGGCGTTCTCTCTGGGTCTGGCACTGATGTTCGGTACCGCTGGCCTGCCACACATCCGGATGCGCTTCTTCACCGTGAGCGACGCTAAAGAAGCTCGCAAGTCGGTGCTCTACGCAACAGGCTTCATCGGCTACTTCTACATCCTGACCTTCATCATCGGCTTCGGCGCGATCCTGTTGGTAAGCACCAACCCGGCCTTCAAAGACGCTGCTGGCGCGCTGTTGGGCGGTAACAACATGGCAGCGATTCACCTGGCCGATGCGGTCGGTGGCAGCTTGTTCCTGGGCTTCATCTCTGCGGTGGCCTTCGCTACCATCCTGGCGGTGGTAGCAGGCTTGACCCTGGCCGGCGCAACAGCGGTGTCTCACGACCTGTATGCCAGCGTGATCAAGGGCGGCAAAGCCAACGAGAAAGATGAGATTCGGGTATCGAAGATCACCACTCTCGCACTGGGTGTCCTGGCTATCTTCCTGGGCATTCTGTTCGAAAACCAGAACATCGCGTTCATGGTTGGCCTGGCGTTCTCCATCGCGGCAAGCTGTAACTTCCCTGTCCTGTTGCTTTCCATGTACTGGAAAAACCTGACCACCCGTGGTGCCATGATTGGCGGCTGGATGGGCTTGGTTAGCGCAGTAGGCTTGATGATCCTTGGCCCAACCATCTGGGTAACGATCATGCACCACGAGAAAGCCATCTTCCCGTATGAATACCCGGCGCTGTTCTCCATCGCCATCGCGTTCATCGGTATCTGGTTCTTCTCCATCACCGACAAGTCCAAAGCGGCAGAGGGAGAACGTGCCTTGTTCCTCCCACAATTTGTCCGCTCGCAGACTGGCTTGGGTGCCACCGGCGCCGTTGCTCACTAACGTCTGTTGATGTCATGAAAAAAGCAGCCTTCGGGCTGCTTTTTTTATGGGCGTGAAAAATGATTGTTTTTGCTAAACCATAAAAAACCCCGCTATAAAAGCGGGGCGTTCTGCAGCCAGAGGACTAGATCCTGCCGAGCAGGACCAGTATCAACAGGATGACCAGAATAGTCCCGATGATGCCCGATGGCCCATAACCCCAGCTCCTGGAGTGCGGGAATACCGGCAGACCGCCAACGAGTAGCAGTATCAGGATGATGATAAGAATTGTGCCGATGCCCATGACGAGTTCCTTCTTGGTGAGTGGCTTCCGCAGTTCACGCATTTAACGCCCAATGCGTAAAGTGTGTGCTGCTTAAATGATCCGACTGCGGCTGTTTAAAAAAAGTCCGTGGACGGTGTCGTAATATTTCACGAAGGGCAGAACGATGCTGTATCGCATTGCCGCCGATGCCGTTGTCCTCATGCATGTGCTGTTTATTGTCTTTGCCTTGTTCGGTGGATTACTGGCAATACGTTGGCGCGGGCTTATTGCGCTGCACCTTCCGGCGGTTGCATGGGGCGCGGCTGTCGAGGTATTTCATCTGTACTGCCCGCTTACGCCGCTGGAAAATGGATTGCGCGTGAAGGCCGGTGATCAAGGTTTCAGCGGTGGGTTTATCGAGCATTACCTGATTCCGCTGATCTACCCCGCAGGGCTGACGCCGCAGACCCAGTTGTGGTTAGGCGCCGGGGTAGTGGTGATCAACGGGGTGGTCTATTTCTGCGTGGTAAGGCGCCATCGGCGTCAGCGCAACGCCTTATAATCCGTGGGTTTGCCCTTGGTATTCAGCAATTGGATGGTGAGGTGTTACGGGGATGACCTTCGCTACACTGCGACTCATCTTCCCCAGAACAACAAGGCATTTTCCTATGCAAAATCGCATGATGATCACCGGCGCCGGGTCAGGCCTGGGTCGCGAAATCGCGCTGCGCTGGGCCCGCGAAGGCTGGCAGTTGGCGTTGTCGGACGTCAATGAGCCTGGCTTGCAGGAAACCCTTAAATCAGTACGCGAGGTCGGTGGCGATGGTTTTATCCAACGCTGTGATGTGCGGGATTACAGCCAGCTGACCGCCTTCGCCCAAGCCTGCGAAGAAAAGTTTGGCGGCATAGACGTTATCGTCAACAACGCGGGCGTTGCTTCCGGTGGATTTTTCAGCGAGCTGTCGCTTGAGGATTGGGATTGGCAGATCGCGATCAACCTCATGGGCGTGGTCAAGGGCTGTAAGGCGTTTTTACCGTTGCTGGAAGCGAGCAAGGGCAAGATCATCAATATCGCGTCAATGGCTGCCTTGATGCAGGGCCCGGCCATGAGCAACTACAACGTGGCCAAGGCCGGCGTCGTGGCGCTGTCGGAAAGCCTGCTGGTCGAACTGCATCAACAGGAAGTCAGTGTTCACGTGGTATGCCCGTCGTTTTTTCAGACTAACCTGCTCGATTCTTTCCGTGGTCCAACCCCGGCGATGAAAGCCCAGGTTGGCAAACTGCTGGAAAGCTCGCCGATTACTGCCAGCGATATTGCCGACTACATCTTTGAGCATGTCGCCCAAGGTGAATTCATGATCCTGCCCCACGAGCAAGGACGCATGGCCTGGCAGCTGAAACAGAAGAACCCGCAGATGCTCTACGACGAGATGATTTCCATGGCCGACAAAATGCGCAGCAAGGCCAGGCAGGGTCGCGAGTAAGCAGCAACCGGGGCGCGCTTTACTGATGCGGTATCGCCGACTTGCTCCAGCCCCGGCATGCAGTTAGGGTTGCCGGAATCTGCCCCAGCAACCTTGACGAGATGCCGACGTGCTCAACTATCTGTGGTTTTTTCTTGCGGCGTTGTTCGAAATCGCCGGTTGTTATGCATTCTGGATGTGGTTGCGCATGGGCAAGAGCGTGTTATGGGTGCTGCCGGCGCTGCTCAGCCTGACACTGTTTGCGTTGCTGCTGACCCGAATCGAAGCCACTTACGCCGGACGCGCCTATGCGGCTTATGGCGGCATTTATATCGTGGCATCCATTGGTTGGCTGGGGCTGATCGAGCGGGTTCGGCCACTGACGTCCGACTGGCTGGGTGCTGCACTCTGCGTGATCGGCGCCAGCATCATCTTGTTCGGCCCGCGATTGTCCAACGCCTGAGAAACCCAAAACCTGCCCGCGCTGCGGACTTCTCCTATAGTTTTGGTCGGCAGTTGGGCCGATTCCGTAGGATCGGTCTGGCGGGCATGAAGGGCATTACTGATTTACTTCAGATGCATTGAAGAGGCCGATTTCGCCGTGCAATCTTTGCTCTTTGTAACAAAAAAGGGTGGGGAAAATGCTTATATTGACGCGAGAAGTTGGAGAGACCTTTTCAATTGGTGATGACATCACCGTGCAGATTCTGAGCGTGAACGGCAATCAGGTCCGGCTAGGTATTACCGCACCCAAGCACATCAAAATCAATCGAGCGGAAGTCTTCATGCGCATGGCCAGTCGTCTGGCGGAGCAAGAGCCGGAGCCCACGGCGTGACCGGTATCAGTCGAACCATTCCTTGGGCACGTCGTGTTTGAGCATCAGTTGACACTGCTGGCTTTCCGGTTCGAATACGATCACCGCCTGACCCTTGCCCAAGGCATGACGCACCCTCAGTACGCGGGTTTCCAGCGGTGTCTCGTCGCCATTGTCGGTGCCGTCACGGGTGACGAAATCTTCGATGAGGCGGGTGAGGGTGTCGGCTTCAAGTTGGTCGTAGGGAATCAGCATGGTGTTCTCGCATGAATTCCCGCGATGCTAGCGCGGTTGAGGTCGGCAGGCTACATCCCTGGGCGGTGCTTCCATCCGGGCGGCAGGAGGTTTCCCACCGCCCAACGCCTCAAACCTCCTCGGCGCGCTGACCGATCAAGCTCTCCACCGCCGGTACCCGGGTGTCGGATTCCATCTGGGCATCATGTTCGAGCTGGTGGCTGAAGCGTTCCAACGACCCTTTTGCCGGTTGTGCATCGCTGGCGAACACCGGCGGGCTAAGCATGTAGGCGCCCAGCAGACGGCTCAGGGCACTGAGGCTGTCGATGTGGGTGCGTTCATACCCATGGGTCGCATCGCAGCCGAAGGCGAGCAGGGCGGTACGAATGTCATGCCCGGCCGTGACGGCAGAGTGTGCATCACTGAAGTAGTAGCGGAATAAATCCCGGCGTACCGGCAGTTCGTTCTCGGCCCCCAGACGCAACAGGTGCCGCGACAGGTGGTAGTCGTACGGACCTCCTGAGTCCTGCATCGCGACACTCACCGCATGTTCGCTGGAGTGCTGACCCGGGGCGACCGGGGCAATATCGATCCCGACGAACTCACTGACATCCCACGGCAGTACACCTGCCGCACCGGTACCGGTTTCTTCGGTGATGGTGAACAACGGATGGCAGTCGATCAACGGCTCGGCGCCACTGTCGACAATCGCTTTAAGTGCAGCCAGCAAGGCCGCGACGCCAGCCTTGTCGTCCAGGTGTCGCGCGCTGATATGCCCGCTTTCAGTAAACTCCGGCAGGGGGTCGAACGCGACGAAATCACCGATGCCGATGCCCAGCGATTCGCAGTCGGCACGGGTGGTGCTGTAGGCATCCAGACGCAGCTCGACATGGTCCCAACTGATCGGCATTTCATCCACCGCAGTGTTAAACGCATGCCCTGATGCCATCAAGGGCAGGACACTGCCGCGTATCACCCCGGTGTCAGTGAATACGCTGACCCGGCTGCCTTCGGCGAAGCGGCTCGACCAGCACCCTATCGGTACGAGGGACAGGCGCCCATTGTCTTGCACGGCTCGTACGCTGGCGCCGATGGTGTCCAGGTGTGCTGAGACGGCACGGTCGGGGCTGTTTTGCTTGCCCTTCAAGGTGGCGCGAATGGTCCCGCGCCGGGTCAGCTCGAAGGGAATGCCCAGTTCTTCCAGACGTTCGGCGACGTAACGCACGATGGTGTCGGTGAATCCGGTCGGGCTGGGGATCGCGAGCATTTCCAGCAGGACTTTCTGCAGGTAATTCAGATCCGGTTCGAGGATTTTTGCAGGGGTCATGAGGGGCGCTCCTGAAGCGATGCGGTTAGCTGTGTGCAGGCAGGCTGTGTGGAAACAGCAGGTCGACGAAACGTTCGGCGGTCGGTTGGGGTTCATGGTTGGCCAGCCCGACCCGTTCGTTGGCTTCGATAAACACGTACTCCGGCTGGTCGGCGGCGGGCACCATCAAATCCAGGCCCACCACCGGAATGTCCAGCGCTCGGGCCGCACGGACTGCCGCATCGGCGAGTACGGGGTGCAGGATTGCAGTTACATCTTCCAGGCAACCGCCGGTGTGCAAATTGGCGGTGCGTCGGACCGCCAGGCGCTTACCCGGTGGTAACACGGTATTGAAGTCGAACCCTGCGTCGCGCACTGTGCGTTGGGTTTCTTCATCTTGCGGAATGCTGCTTTCCCCCGATGTAGCGGCCTCTCGGCGTCTACTTTGTGCCTCTATCAGCGCGCCAATTGCATGGTGGCCATCACCGATGACTTCGGCCGGTCGGCGGATGGCGGCAGCCACCACCTCGAAGCCAATCACCACGATGCGCAGATCCAGCCCCGGGTGATAGCTCTCGAGTAACACCCGGCTGTCGAACGGGCGGGCGCGCTCGATGGCTTTCTGGACGTCTTCAATCGTGCGCAGGTCCACGGCGACGCCATGACCCTGTTCACCATCGAGCGGCTTGACCACGATCTGCCCGTGTTCGTTCAAAAACTCCAGATTGTCATCGACGTTGCCCGCCAATTGCTGGGCCGGCAAATTCAAACCTGCTGCCTTGAGCGCTCGGTGGGTCATGCTCTTGTCCTGGCACAGGGTCATGCTGACGGCGCTGGTCAGGTCACTCAGGGATTCACGGCAGCGCACACGCCGTCCGCCATGACTGAGGGTGAACAGGCCGGCATCGACATCATCGACCTGTACGTCGATACCCCGTCGATGGGCTTCTTCGACGATGATCCGCGCATAGGGGTTGAAGTCCGCCTGTGGTCCTGGCCCGAGAAACAAGGTTTCATTGATACCGTTCTTGCG
The DNA here is from genome assembly GCF_900095225.1 of Pseudomonas sp. UMAB-08. Classification (GTDB taxonomy): domain Bacteria; phylum Pseudomonadota; class Gammaproteobacteria; order Pseudomonadales; family Pseudomonadaceae; genus Aquipseudomonas. The sequence continues at coordinate 273,699 of NZ_LT607417.1, read as the reverse complement.
CTTGATGGCGAAGGTCGGCAGGTTGCGAAAACCGAGCTTGGCGTACAGGTTTTTGGCTTGCAGGTTGTCATGCAGCACCGAGAGATCAAGGTAGCTCAAGCCACGGCTCATGAAGTGCTCGATCAAATGCCGCACCAGTACTTCGCCCACACCCGGCCGGGTGCATTGCGGGTCCACCGCCAGGCACCACAGGCTGCTGCCGTTTTCCGGGTCATGAAAGGCTTTTTGATGATTGAGGCCCATCACGCTGCCGATCACCGCATTGCTGCTCTCATCTTCGGCAATCCAGTACACCGGCCCACCGTGATGGCGTGGGGTCAGCAGGGCGGGGTCGATGGGCAGCATGCCCCGCGCCAGGTACAGGTTGTTGATCGACTGCCAGTCCGCATCGTTCTGCGCACGGCGAATGCGAAAACCACGAAACACCCGCTGTGCCGGACGGTAATCGCTGAACCACAGACGCAAGGTATCGGACGGGTCGAGGAACAGCTGTTGTGGTGATTGCGCCAGCACCTGCTGGGGCGCCGCGACGTACAGGGCGATGTCACGCTCACCGGGCTTCTCATTGAGCAAGTCGTTAGCCAGCGTCGCGGGGTCAGGGTAGGTGTGCCCGATCAGCAGCCGGCCCCAGCCGCAATGCAGGGCCAGAGGTTGGGCGTCAGGCTCGCTGCCGTCTTCCGCGAAGCGTGCTTGCAGGCGCTCATAAGAGGGCGCCTGACCGCGCAACAGGCGTTGGCTAAAAGCCGAAGCATTCTGTTTCATCAATCAAAGTCCTTGTTCGCTGAGCCACAGGTTCAGCGCTGCGAGCTGCCACAGTTTGGAGCCGCGCAAGGGGGTCAATCCGCCCTCGGGATCGGTCAGCAGTTTGTCGAGCATGGCCGGGTTGAACAGGCCACGGTCCTGGCTCGGGTCGAGCAACAGGTCGCGTACCCAATTCAGCGTGTCGCCCTGCAAATGCTTAAGCCCCGGCACCGGGAAATAGCCTTTTTTGCGGTCGATCACTTCGGCCGGGATCACCCTCCGCGCCGCTTCTTTCAGTACCTGCTTGCCGCCATCGGGCAACTTGAAGCGCCCCGGCACTCGGGCCGACAGTTCGACCAGGCGATAGTCGAGAAACGGCGTACGCGCCTCCAGACCCCAGGCCATGGTCATGTTATCGACACGTTTCACCGGGTCATCGACCAGCATGATCGTGCTGTCCAGACGCAGTGCTTTATCCACTGCGGCGTCAGCGCCGGGTTGGGCGAAATGCTCGCGAACAAAGTCGCCCGCCGCATCATTGGCGGTCAGCCATTGGGGTTGCACGGTGGCGGCGTATTCGTCATACGTGCGGTCGAAGAACGCCGCGCGATAGGCCGCATAAGGGTCGCTGGCGCCGTCCACTTGTGGGTACCAGTGATACCCCGCGAACAGCTCATCAGCGCCTTGCCCGCTCTGCACCACCTTGCAGTGCCTGGCCACTTCACGCGACAGCAGATAGAAGGCAATGCAGTCGTGGCTGACCATCGGCTCGCTCATGGCGCGGAACGCCGCAGGCAGCTGCTCGATGATTTCGCTTTCGTTGATGCGTAACTGGTGATGTTGAGTGCCGTAGTGTTTAGCGATCAGGTCGGAATACTGAAATTCGTCACCGCGTTCGCCGCCGGCATCCTCAAAACCGATGGAAAAGGTCGACAGCTCCTTGACCCCGACTTCACGCAGCAGGCCGACCAGCAGGCTGGAGTCGACGCCGCCAGACAGCAAAACGCCGACCTCCACCGCGGCACGTTGACGAATCGCCACGGCATCACGGGTGCTGTCCAACACCCGGTCAGTCCAGTCTTCGAGGGTCAGATTCGCTTCGTCGGCGCGTGGGCCATAGGGCAGGCGCCACCAGACTTTTTGCTCTGACTTGCCGCTGGCGTCGATGCGCATCCAGCTGGCAGGTGGCAGTTTTTCAATGCCCGCGAGCAGGGTACGCGGCGCTGGAACCACTGCGTGGAAGTTCAGGTAGTGGTTCAGCGCGACCGGGTCGAGCATCGGGCTGATATCGCCGCCTTTGAGCAGCGCAGGCAGCGATGAGGCAAACCGCAGACGCTTGTCGGTGTGTGACAGGTAGAGCGGCTTTACGCCCAGCCGGTCGCGCGCCATGAACAAGGTCTGGGTGTCACGCTCCCAGATGGCGAAGGCAAACATGCCGTTGAGTTTGGGCAGCAGATCGACGCCCCAGGCGTGATAGCCCTTGAGCAGCACTTCGGTGTCGCCGTCGGAATAAAACGGATAGCCGAGTGCTTCCAGTTCAGCGCGCAGTTCCGGGAAATTGTAGATGGCACCGTTGAACGCCAGCGCCAGTCCGAGCTGATTGTCGACCATGGGCTGTGCCGAGCCTTCGGACAGGTCCATGATTTTCAGTCGACGGTGACCCAGCGCGATAGGCCCCTGGCTATGAAAGCCCCAGGCGTCCGGGCCGCGAGGGGCCAAATGATGGGTGATCCGTTCAACCGCCGCGAGGTCTGCCGGTTGATGGTCGAAACGTAACTCTCCAGCTAATCCGCACATGGTGCTTAAACCCTATGTGTTCCGGACCTTCCAGGGCTATGGGTGCTTGGCACATACCCACTGCGATACCTCAACCAGGTGTTCGCAGCACGCTCAACCCATAGCGGTCAGGTCCTGTTTTGGAACGGACATAGTGCTCTGATCTTTCACCCGTTCCTTCCGGCGCAAGCACATCATCAGAGCGCGCCGCCGTAAGTGGTCGTGTTTTTTCGAGTACATGCAGCGCCCGATCGTTCAATAGAACTTCCCGAGTGGTCTTGGTTGGGGGCTTTTTCCAGACGCTTCCATTGATGAGTCTCCGGCAAGGTCGGGCGGTTCGCTGTCGTCGGTCGACCTCGCTACAGCACAGGGCCGTCAACGCCTCCGGGCACATACCGGTATAAGAAAAAGCGTGGAAATTACGTAAGGTGATGGGGAGGCATATGCATCGGAAAATTAATCAACACGCTCCGCTGCTCTGGCCCCGGAGCTTCGGGGTGGAGCTTGTTTTCTGATGGCGCTGAGGGGGGCTTCGCTGAGTGGCGTGATTCCAATTCATGGTCTATTTGTGTATTCCGGCGCGGGGCCGGCTCAAGGAGATTGCCATGCATTTGGTTGTGGAAAGACCTTATCCCGTGGACTACATCCATCCAAACGGAGAGCAAGCAAAGATCGACTTCATTTGGGGGGATCCAAAAAGTATGGCGCCTATCGGAATTACTATCTGGCTCAGGGCTGGCAATGACAGCGTAAAACTCGGCGAGGAAATGGGCGAGTGGCGCACCTTTGGCGAGGCCTTGCGACACGGCATCAATCTCGCGTTCACCTGGCTTAGTCGCTGAAACTGAACGCTTGATGACAGTGCTCATGCCGCCAGCAGCTGTGCTTGCTGGCGGGGTCCCTGCTGGACGGCTCGATGATTGAGTCGGCCTTTTCCGTGGCCGACGACAAGAGGGGACCCCGGTCTGACTTAAATATGTAACCACGCCAGTGTGCCCAGCACGACGCTGACACCCACCGCACTGTACGCCACCTTTTTGAGCCACTCTTTGCGCGTCAACAAGGTAATCGCCGCCAGCGAAATAGCGATCTGAATCGCCGTCATCGCCTGCGCCCAGCGGTGATGCTGATGCAGTGCCAACTCTGACTTTTCATCCCACGCTCGCGCCTCTGTCTCTAGGGCTTCAGCGTTCTTGCGCACGGTTTCTTTTTCATTTTTGTAGCGCAGGGCTTCGGCGGTGTAATGCGCGGCATCCAGGCCGGGGATATGGATCGCCAGTTCAGAGAGGTTTTGCCGACTGGATTTAGCCTGGTAGTAATTCCACAGGTTGGACGCTTCGGTTTTTTTGATCGCGGCGTTGTTCTTGTCCATTGCGGCTTCGCTCTCCGTGGAGCCGGCCTGATAGCTGAGCAATGCGCCGAGGGTCGCCATAATCGCCGTCATCACCGCTATCTTACCCGCGAAATTGTCGCCGCTGGCATGGGCGTGTTTGTTGACGTGTTCCAGATGATGTTCGTGCGGGCTGGGGACTTCGAAGCCTTCAGACATGGACGTTGATCTACGCGAATGGATAAGTGTCGAAGTGTAAACGCAGGATCGACGGAGGCGCCATGTCTCGATCTGCGATTTGCCCCCTTTTCATCGCTGGATGAAAGCGCCGCCCCACAGAGCACACAGCAGCAGTATTTGGCCCGGTATCACGTGCCGGGAAAACATTGTCCCGCCACTGGTCCACGCGACCAGGCATTTTGTGCAGGCATTGCTGCTCATGGCCGCTAGAATCGGCAGAACAGCACTGGCCACCGGCAGTTGACCGGCGGCTACCAACGAGGCGACAGAGGCAGAAGGGGCGTGGGTGTCGGCAAAGCCACCCAGAACCGTGGCAATAAACACGCCGCCTTGACCGAACCAGGCCAATAGCGCTGCAGACATCATCGAGATGCCCGCAATACTCACGGCGACCAGCAGCGCCAGCTTGATGCTGAAAGCACCACCGACATCATCGGCAGGACTGCTTTCGGTGTTTCTCCCCAAATAAATGAATATCAGGGCATAGACCAGGGTGGTCGCGAATCCCAGGGACAGGGGCAGCCACATCAGTTCGAGGGTCGGGAGGCTGACTGCGGCCAGGACCAGGCTCATCTGTACGAGGGTGGCGAGCGAGGACAGAATGGCGGCGGTGCTGGCCGGCAGCATCAGTGCCGGTTCTTTGCGCGCACGACTTCCCATGACCGCGATGGTCGCAGCGCTTGAAGCGAAGCCCGAAGCGATGCCGGTGATGGCGAGTCCATTGCGTGTGCCGAGCAAGCGCATGGCCACATGACCGGCGGCTCCAACCGCCATTATCAAGACGGTGAGTGTCCAGACTGTGCGCAAGTTGATCGCCGCGAACGGACCGATAAATCGATCAGGCACAAGGGGCATTATGACCAGCGCGGCGGTGGCCAGGATCAGACCATCACGGACCTCTCTCTCGGACAACTGCGTGCGGACAAAGTGATGCAGGCCCTGACGATAGGTGAGCAACAGTGACAGGACGACGCCGAAGGCAATGGCCAGAGCAGGATCGATTGAGCACAGCCCGCCCAGCACCAGAACCAATAGCAGGGCAATCTCTGTGGTCAAGCCAGGGTCCTGACTGCGAGCTTTGAAATAGGCAATGGCCGCCAGTACGGTCACGCCAAGCAGCGTAATGGCAAGCAACAGCTCCCCACCCAACAGCATGCTGACGTAGCCAAGCAATGAGGTAATGGTGAATGTCCGCAGGCCAGCAAAGCTACGGTCCTTGCCCTGGCCTTTCCTGCGCTCGCGCTCCAACCCCACCCATAGACCAATGCCCAAGGCGGCGGCGAAATTGGCAATACTGTCGAAATCATCCACAGCGTGTTATTTCCTTTTGGCTGGATGCTGTGCACGCACCCCAATGGTTGTGCCGCTAAGAGAGTAAGCCATTGTTTATCCCTTGGCGGCCCGCAAATCCACACCTTGCTGTTCAAAGCAGAAGGGCTGACCTCGTCGGTGCTAATTGTTTACCTCAGTTGAACCCTCCAAATACATAACGTGGTCAGTCCTATTTATGCCAGCAGGTTGTGTTTTATGACTGTTTCACTCCGTTCAAACCCTAAAAAACCGGTTCAACCCAACCTCGATTTCATCAAGAGCAAGATCCCCGCCTGGCTAAAAGAGGCAGACCCCACGCTGCGTGAAACCCTGAGGGTGCAAATGGCAGTCAGTAGTTTTTCGAGAAAGCGGGTCGCCGAGGTACTTAAAGAACTGCAGAGCATCGACACATTCGCCGAGCCGTTGTTGACCAAGGCGTTGCACGACTGGTTCAACGTGAAGGTCGATGTGCGCACCGCGATGTTCTTTAACCGCAACGTCGACTACAGAAGGTCCAGCAGCAGTCTGCTGGAGGCTGCGCTGCAAAACTTCGAAGCGCACGAGGGTAAAGACGGTGCCTTCAAAACAGGCTCTGGCGTGTTCCTCAATGAGCACTCTGGAGAGCGTCTGCCCATTACCCCTGAACAGTTCGCCCGTGCTTGTCGCAATCTGAACCTGGGGCAGCTTTATCAGGATCACCTTGATTCGGTATTTCAACCCTACACCGGGCTGGATGAAAATCCCGCAGCGGTACGCGCTAATCGTCGAGCGCTGTTCCTGATCAGTGAGCAGGATGCGCTATCGGTGGAAATCACTGTCGCGCGCATCAAGGGGGATATCAGCGAAAGCGCTCATCAGATGATGTTGCAGGTGGCCGCTCAGCGCTCGGAGACTTCACCGGCGAGCGTCGTACGATTAACCCTGTTCGAGACGCCGATCCATAAAATAGTGGTGATCAGCGCGGATCGAAGCCATGAGGATGGAAAGGCGTTGCCCTGCGTGGCGTATATCCCGGGAGACCCTCTGCACCCATTGAAGGAGTACGCCTCAACTGCGGATTTCGCCAAGGCGCTGACCGAGCGTTTAGGGTCAGCGGATTATCAGCAGTTCTTCAGTCGTTTTATTACTCAACGGCAGCGGCCTGCTTTTTTCAAAGCCCTGAACACGCGGCTTTTTCCTTCGCTGCCTTACCGCGTCTTCACACCAGACCCTGTTCTGCAGAAGGGCGCTGCTGACACGTCCTTGATCAAAAGACTGTTCCCCAGTCCGAGTGCCGTCTGGACGCAAACGCTGGATAAAAATGCCACCCTGAGCTTCGGTGAAACAGCACTGGTGGGTAACCTGTTCGTGACGCTTTACCGTCAGCAACTGCAACAAGTGCTCGATGATGCGCGCTACTTGGCGGTGCGCACCGACGATGAGGATTTCAAGAGCAGCCTGGCCTTCTACGATGAGTTTCTGGGCATTGGTTTGAGTGTCCTGAATCTCGCGGCCTTTTTCGTTCCGGGTGTGGGCGAAATCATGATCGTGGTGGCCGGCGCGCAGCTGTTCAATGAGTTCTTCGAAGGCGTCGAGGCCTGGAATCACGCTGAAATGGAGGAAACGCTGGCGCACCTTTTTGGTGTGGCAACTAATGCGGCCTTGATCATTGCATTGGGGGCAAGCGGGGCGTCCCAAGTGCCGGCCGTTGAAGGTTCGGCTTTTATCGACTCGCTGATCGAAGTGAAACTGGCCAATGGTCAGAGCCGTCTGTGGAAGGTCGACCTCAAGCCGTTTGAATCTGACGTACTGCTGCCTGATTGGGTCGCGGCGGATGCCGAAGGGCGCGTCACTCACGAGGGCAAGGACTACCTGCCATTGAGCGACAAACTCTATCGGATAGCGCTTGATCCGGCGATCAACGCCTGGCGGATCAAACCCCCGGTCTATACCGAAACGTATTCGCCCCTCCTTGAACATAACGGCGCAGGCGCATGGCGGGTCGAGGGCGAAAGCCTGCACAGCTGGCAGATCAACACTTTATTCAAGCGGTTGGGGCATTCGGTAGATTCCCTTTCCGAAAAAGCAGCCGAGCACATTCTGGCACTCACAGGGACCGATGAAGCGCTGCTGCGCAGGATCCACCTGGGAAACCAGGCCCCGACACCACAGTTGGCTGACACCATAAAGCGGTTTCGACTGGACCAGGCGTTGGTGCAGTCCGGTACGCATGAGGACTTGCCTGCGGTATTCAACGCGCAGTATCAGGCCAGCGAGGCCACCGCCGATCCGCTCGTCAACGTGATCAAACGAGACTTTCCAAGCATTACAACGGCAGCCGCCAAGGAGATCGTAGCCGAGGCCAGTGCCGCCGAAGTTGCGCAGATGACCGGACAGCAACGCATACCTGTGCGTCTGGCAGGACAGGCTCGTGTTTATGTGCGGGAAACACAACTGAACCGTGCCTATGAAGGGTTTTTCCTTGCCTCGGGCAGTGCTCACCCAGACACCCTCAAGCTCGCGCGGGTCTCGCTTGAAAAGCTGCCGGGCTGGCCGGCGGACCTGACGATCGAGGTCCGACAGGGCTCGACGGGTGGTCAGGTGCTGAATCGTGTCGGCAGCCCGACGGCGTCCCAGGTTAAAGCGCTGGTCAAGCGTGGCAAGACGTATCAGGCTCATGACCGCGAGGGCAACGAGCTACACGCGCCTGCTGATTTTTTTACTGCGGTCATGCGGGCGCTGCCGGACTCGGCTCGCGAGTCTATTGGTGTGCCCAGTGTCTGGGATATCAGCCCGTTCAAGGAGCGCCTGGCCATGGTCGCCATGGGGCCGCGCGATCAAGCTGCCCGGGTTCTCGGCCAATCGCGCGTCAGACAGATATTCGCTCTGCCGTCCCGTCTGTCCAATAGCCGAATCGGCTATCCGTTGAGTGGGCGTGGGGCGATGGCAGCGGCTGTTGTGTATCAGCAAGAGAGCGTAGAGGCACTCAGTGAAAGACTGCGCACGTTTTATCCTGAAAGCGCTGATGTGGGCTACATCGACCGGTTGGGTAGCCGGGATGTAGCGCGGGTCAGCGAGCGTTTGAATGAGCAGATTCAAGCATTCGGCACCTTGCGCAATGCACTGGATGGCTGGGTCGATATTTCGGAGTCCAATCCGCTGTTGACTGCGCTGGAACGTCAAACAAGAGGGCGAATCGCAGACGAACTTTCTCGTGCCTGGCGCTACAGCGAGCATGTGATAGGTGCCATGCCAGAGCCGCGAACCACGTTTAGTCTCGATTCCTTTACCTTGCCTGACCTCTCGGATCTGCCGGATCTGCCGGATTACTACAGCAAAATTAAAGAAATCATCCTGAGCAATGTGACGGCTGACGCCGGGCAACTCGATGTGTTCTTGAGCAAATTTACAGGGCTAAAAGAACTGTCTATCACTAACGGCGGACTTTCACGTGTGCCCCCGGGGCTGACCGGATTCACCCAACTGAATTATGTGTCTATTGCCTGTCAGGACATGGTGATTGACCAGCAGGCCATGGACGTATTCATTGCGATGCCCCGGTTGCTGACGCTGGATCTGTCGGGCAATACACTGGGCAGTTTTGCCGGTAGCAGCGGGTTGAGGCTGGACACGTTGGCCCTTGAGTCGATGGGGTTGACCGAGTGGCCGCAGTGGGTCGAGGACATTCCACTGCAGGAACTCGACATATCCGATAACCAGATCGTGCATTTACCCGATCACATCGTGCAGAACCAACGCTCCAGCGACCAACATTTGACTGTCAGGGCGTATGGGAATCCGATTTCCCATGACGATCTGCAGACCGCATGGGTCAATGACAGTGGCTGGAATCAGCGCTATTCGTTGCTTGCGGATTACCCCGACGACATCAGGCGGCTCCCCTCGCGGCGTGTGTCGTCCTCTGGCTCTGAGACTTCGGACAATGAACCGTCAGAATCCGAGCCGCCTACTCCGGATCCGCAGGTGGCAGAGGGTGTGCATCTCTGGCAGGTGCCGGGAAATGATTCACTGAACAGTCGAATCGAGCTCGCCTGGCAACGGGTTGAGGAGGCCAACGATGCCCCCTACCTGCTATCGCTGATTCAACAATTGCAAGGCAGCGAAGACTTCCGTCGGGTCCATGAAGAACTGACCATTGAAGTACTTGGGGTGCTGGAGGCCGTGGTAGAAGACGCTGTGTTGCGAGGCACTCTGAATGCGAGAGCGGCACAAGGCTGTGAAACCTGCACGGACGGCGCGCGCTTGCTGTTCAGCGATGTTCAGGTAGAGGTCTACAGCCGAAATGCCTTGTTGAACGTGCCCGAGGAAGGAAAAGGCGGCGTTTTGTTCACGCTGGGCAAGAGTCTGTTTCGTCTCGAGGCCGTCGAAGCAATCGCCGAGAAAGATATCGCCACCAGGAAGAGCATGAGATTGCTCGTCGATGAAGCCGAGGTACGTTTGGCTTATCGAACGGATCTGGCTGACCGGCTGGGTTTGCCTGCACAGCCCCACGGCATGAATTATCGGCGGATAGCGGGGGTGAGCGCGGAGGCGATCATCAACGCTGAAGGCACCATTTTGCAGCGTGAGCAGGCGCTTGAGTACGTTGATTCCATGATCCAAAAGCGCTTCTGGAGCGATTACTTGCACCAGCACTATGCAGCTCGGTTTGAGGAAAGGCTGACTTCGTTCGATGAGCGACTCGAAGACCTTACAGCGTCACCCCCGGCAATGGAGGGTGAGTATCTCAATCAGATAAATACCTTGCGCCAGGAGCGAGAGGAGGAAGAAAAACGCGTGTTGAGCGAGTTGACCCTATTGGAGCGGTGGACGTTGGAAGGCATTTGATCACGGTCATTTGATCGTTTCCCGCAGAGTGCCCGACAGCCTAAGTGCATTCGGCTGTCGGGCTGTGTCGGGTGTGAGCCCCGTTCGACTTAATACCCGGTCATTTCCAGGTACCCGGTGCCCGAATGACTTCCGCTCAACTGCACCGGACCTTCCCAGTACGGGATGCGCAGGTTCATCCAGGCATTGGGGTTTAGCGCAGTCGTGGTGATGTCGAGGTGTTTTTCGGGGATTTTCACTGCCCAGCGGGTTGGCAGCGCGTGCCCGGCGACGTCACTCGAGGCCAGTGGCGTGAGCTGGATCTCTTGCCCCTTCAATACCTGTGTCTGGCCGTCAGCGCTGATCCAGGTGCCTGTCAGATACGGCTCGCCGTTTTTCTGCCGCATGCGGTACAGCATCAGTTGTTCGCCGCTGTCCAGGTGCATGGAAAACCAGTCCCAGCCAGTTTGACTGGCTGTCAGTGGCTGGCTGCTCCACTCGCGGTCCAGCCAGGCGGGGCCTGCTACCTGATACGTCTTGCCGTCTATTTCGACGGTGCCTTTTGCCTGGAAATACGGCTGGCTGTAGTAATACGAAGCCTGGCCCTGTTCTGACTTTTGACTGAAGCCTTGCTCGCCTTGCAGCACCAGCGGTTGGCTGGACGTCAGTTGCAGTCGATAACTGAACGCCTGTCCACGGGCGTGCAGTTGCATGTTCGCCAGCGGTTTTTCAGCGCTTGACTGGCTGTCGAACGTCCAGTCATCGATCCACGCCTTGAACGGCGAGGCGTTAACCCCGGCCTGCTCGACGCCGCCACGGGCGTAGCGTTCGGCGGCATAGTGCTGGCTGGCCGAGGTCACTGCGGCATGGCCCATCCAGATCGTCTGATTGCTCCAACCCTGCGCCTGGGTGTCGGCATGCAGCGCGTTGCGGAACAACGTCCATTGCACGCCGAATAGCCGGCCCTGGTCATCCTTGAGGTTGGCGGTGACGTACCACCACTCGATGCGAAAACCGTCGTGGGCGCCATGATCCTGCGGGAAACTGAACACCTTGCCTCGGACGACCTGGGCAAACGTAGTGGCCTCGTTACTCAGCCCGGCAAAACCATCGGCAGGTGGTTTTTGATCATCGCAGGCACTCAATAGCAGGGTGCCCAGCAAGAGCAGCAGCCATCTAATCCTCATTGGCAAAGGTCCTCAGCAGGTCGGCCGGGCGACTGCGATACAGTTTGATCAACGGCCACGCCGAGGCCAGCAAGGTCGCCAGCAGGGCCAGCGCCATCAACTGCACCAGTTGGGCAGGGAACACCTGCAACGGCAAGCGCCAGCCAAAGGCCTGCACATTGATCACCGCGTCCAGGCACCAGGCCAGCAGGAGGCCCAATGGCAGGGCGAACAACAGCGTCAGCACCGCCAGCAGCCAGGTTTGTCCAAGATTGAGCAGCATCAGTTGGTGCCGGGTCACGCCCAGCGCCCATAGCGGCGCCAGTTGCCCGAGCCGACTCTGGCTTTGGGTCAGCAGGCTGATGAACAGCGCCACTCCCGCGACCCCCAACGTCAGGCTATTGAGCGCGGCGGTGGCGGCGAAGGTGCGTTCGAAGACCTGTGTGGACCAGCCCTTGAGCCGACTTTGATCGACGATGCGACTGTCTTCCAGGGCAAAGCGCGACTGAAGTTCGCGCACCAGCGGCGGCACCGACGCAGGGGCGATGCGCAGATTGAAGCGATTGGGCGATAGCTGCGGCCAATAGCGCAGCAGGTGCTGAGCGTTGACCAGCAGATGGCCCTTGGGATTGCCGTAGTCGGCGTAGATCGCGACGATGCGCGGCGACCACTGGCCTTGTGGTGTTGGAATCGCCAACTGATCGCCGACCTGAACCTTGAGCCTGCGCGCCAGTTGCTCGCTGAGCATCAGGGTGTCGTCCAGGGCCAGTTGATCCCAGGGATCGCCCGCCTGAGCGTCCAGCAGCGGCCAGTGCTGACGGTAGGTCGGGTGGTCGATCACGCCGATTGCATCCACAGGCCAGCCCTGTAGCTGGATCGAGACCTGCCAGGTGGGTAACACGGCCTGGACCTGTGGCTGCTCGTTGAGCCAGGTCTGAAGACTGCGTGCCTGGGCCGGGTTCTGTGGGTTGAGGTACAGCTCTGCGGTCAGCCGTTGCTCCAGCCAGTTATTGAATGTCTGACGAAATCCCGAGGTCATGCTGCCCGCGCCGATGTTGGCGGCCAGGGCCAACAACAGCGCCATCAGCGCCAGGCTCAACGCCGGTAACTGCTGGCGGCAATCGGCAAGAAACCACTGGCCCAATACCGAGCGACTGCGGCCCAGCAAAGCTTCAAGCAGCGCATTGAGCAGCACCGGCAGGCTCAGTGCAGCGCCCAGCATCAGGGCGGCTATCAGCACAAAACCGCTGGACAGGCTGTCACCCAATAATAAGGCCAACAACGCCGTCACGCCTGCGATGCCCGCCACCCACGCCTGACGGCGCAACCAGCGAGCATAGGCTTCGTGCCAGGCCTGTGCGTTGGCCAGAGCCAGCAGTGGCAACCGCGCTGCCCGCAACAAGCTGCTGGCCCCGGCCAGCAATGCACCGAATAGACTCAAACCCACACCACTGGCCCACCACAGGGGGTTCAAGCTCAATTGCCCGGCCACTTCGGCGCCGTACAGGCCCCGCAGGCTGGCGGCGACATCGGGTAACAACAGGCTGGCCAGGCAGTAACCACTGACGACCCCGGCGACGCCACCCAGCAAGGCCAGGCCACCCAGCTCCACGCCCAGGCTGAGAATTAACATACGGGCGCTGACACCGCAGGCGCGCAGGGTCCTGAGCAGTCCGCGGCGCTGCTCGAGTGCCAGGCCAATGGCGGCATGCACGATAAATAAACCGACCACGAACGACAGAAAGCCCAGCGCATCGAGGTTCAAGTGAAAACTCTCGGTCAGGCGCGACAGGTTGTTTTCTTCACCGCTGCTCTTGAGCACCAGTTGCCCGACCCGTTCGGCAGGCAATGCCGGTTGTGTGGCCGCAAAGTCTTTAGGCAACAACAGTCGCGAGACCTGGTTAGGCATGCCCAGCAGGTGTTGGGCAAAGCCGATATCCACCAGCAGCAAACCCGGGGCCATGTCGGCCTGACTGTGCAGCGGTGGCAAGGCGTGTCCATTCTCGGTCAGCGGTTGCTCACCTTCGTGATAACCCAAGGCCTGCAAGGTTTGCGGGGCGATCCAAGTGCTGCCCGGTGGGCTGAAAAATCCAACGATCTGCGCCATGTCCAGAGCTTGCCCGGCCACCGCCGAACCGCCCGGCAGCGACACCGGTTCGATGCCCATTAATTGCAGGCGCTGATCGTCATGCCCCTTGAGCGAGAGGCGCGCTTGCAGCACCGGAGACACCGGCCAACCCGCGCGGCGCAGGCTGACAAACACATCCTGAGAGAAGGGCGCGCCATTCGGCGCGCTCAGACTGGCCTGGGGTTCGCCGCCGATCAGTTGGCTGGCACGGGCGTAACTTTCCCGCGCCTGACTGTTCAGCGCTTGCACGCCGGTCAACAGGCTGGTCGCCAGCCACAGCCCGGTCAGCACGCTGAAAAACTGCACCGGATGCTGACGCCAATGGCTGAGCAGGGCGCGTAATGTCCAATAAAATACGCGCATCTCAGCGCTCGCCGGCGTCGGCCAGTCGCCCGCAATGCAGTACCACTCTGGTTGCCAGTCGAGCCGCGACTCGCGGGCTATGGGTGACCATCAACAAACTGGTCGGGGTGTTTTTCAGCAGATCCAGGAGCAGTTGCAGGACGTCATCGCTGGTGGCTTCGTCCAGATTGCCCGTGGGCTCATCGGCCAACAGCAGGCCGGGGCGCGAGGCCAGCGCGCGGCCGATGGCGACGCGCTGTTGCTGGCCGCCTGACAGTTGTTCCGGGTAGCGCTTGAGCAGCGCGCCGAGTCCCAGCCGCTCGATCAGCTGTGCTTGCCAGGCCGGATCATAACGTCCGGCCAGGCGCGCCTGAAATGCCAGATTGTCTTCGACGGGCAGACTGCTGATCAGGTTGAACTGCTGAAACACCAAGCCGATCTCGGTGCGCCGCCAATGGGCAAGCTGTGCTTCGCTCATCTGATCCAGGCGATGTCCGCCGGCGCGGATACTGCCGCGATCGATCTGGTCCAGCCCGGCCACCAGGTGCAGTAGGGTGCTTTTACCGCTGCCCGACTCCCCCATCAGCGCCAGACTGCTGCCGTGTTCGAGCTGTAAATCGACCCCCTGTAACACCGCCAGCGGGCCTTGTGGCGTCGCGTAGCTCTTGAATACGCCTTGCACCTGAAGCATGAAGTCACTCGCCTGACAAAGGGGTAGGCAAAGAATAGCGGGTGTCCACCATCCTGTGTCAGGCAGATTACGCTGCCCCCCCTGTTCTGATTCAGCTCAAACTGACATGCCGACTCAACAATGCCCGCAGCGCCGCCGGTTTGACCGGTTTCGACAGGTAATCAAGGCCGGCGGCGTGAATCTGCGCGATCAGCTCAGGTCGACCGTCCGCGCTGATGACCACGCCGGGCACCGGCTCACCCAGTCGCGTGCGCAACCAGGCCATCAGTGCGGCGCCGGTATCACCTTCATCCAGGTGATAGTCCACCAGCGCCAGCTGCGGATGCACGCCTTTGCCTAGCAGGGCTTCGCACTCACTGCGATTGCGCGCCGTCCACACCTGGCATCCCCAACGCGTGAGCAAGCTGTTCATACCGATCAGAATGCTGTCCTCGTTGTCGACGCACAGTACTTGGGTACCGCTCAGTGGCTGGGACTTGGGCTCGGCTGGACTGGCGGCCAATGGCATTTGATGAGTGGCCAGGGGCACAGTGACGCTGAACACGCTGCCTTTGCCAGGCCAGGAGCGCACTTGCAGTTCATGACCCAATACGCGGCAAAGCCCGTCGGCAATGGCCAGCCCGAGGCCCAGACCTTTTTCGGCGCGGGTCTGATGGCTGTCGAGGCGTTTGAACTCCTCGAAGATCACCTGACGTTTGTCTTCCGGAATACCTGGGCCACGGTCCCAGACCTCAAGGCACAGTTTCGCGCCCCGACGCCTTACGCCCAGCAGTACCGGGCCCTTGCCGTAGCGGAACGCGTTGGTCAGGAAGTTTTGCAGAATCCGCCGCAATAACTTTATGTCGCTGTCGATCCGCAGGTTGCTGCCGCGTACCCGGAATTTCAAGCCTTGTTCCTGGGCCAGTGCCTTGAACTCGGCGCCGAGGGTGTCGAACAGCGCACTCAGGGGGAACGGCTGGGGATTGGGTGTGATCTTGCCGTTTTCCAAGCGAGAAATGTCCAGCAGGTCGCTGATCAGGTCTTCTGCGGAGCGCAGCGAACTGTCCAGATGGTGCACCAGTTGCTGGGCCTCGCTGGAAATCTCGTCTTCCTGATGGGACAGGGCTGCCGAGAACAGTCGCGCCGCATTCAGCGGTTGCATCAAGTCATGGCTGACCGCTGCAAGAAAGCGGGTTTTCGACTGGTTGGCGGTTTCCGCAGTACCCTTGGCCTCGGTCAGCGCCACGTTCAGTTGTGACAGCTCATGGGTACGCTCGGCAACGCGTTGTTCAAGGCTTTCGTTGGCGCCTTTGAGCGCCTGCTCGGCTTCACGGAACGCGGTGATGTCGGTGAAACTCATGACGAAACCGCCGCCGGGCATCGGGTTGCCGATCAGCTCGATGACGCGTCCATTGGGGAACAACCGCTCTGAGGTATGCGCTCGACCCTGGCGCATCCAGTGCAGCCGGCGCGCCACATGCACTTCAGCTTCACCGGGACCGCACAGGCCGCGTTCGGCGTTATAGCGGATGATGTCGGCGATCGGCCGGCCAACGCTGATCAGGCCGTCCGGGTAATTGAACAGTTCCAGATAACGATGATTCCAGGCCACCAGTTTCAGCGATTGATCGACCACGCTGATGCCTTGGGTGATGTTTTCAATGGCCCCTTGCAACAGCGCCCGGTTGAATTGCAGCACCTCGGAGGCTTCGTCGGCGATGCGCACTACGTCTTCGAGCTGCATCTCCCGTCCTTCGATGGCGGCCTTGACCACTGCGCGGGTCGAGGACGCGCCGAGCACACCGGCCAGCAAGCGCTCGGTGTGGGCTATCCACTCACCGTCGGCGTTCTGGTTCGGGCTGAAGCCCTTGCCCTGACGATAGGCGAAGCGAATAAAACTCTGCCGCGCGCGCTCCTCACCCACGAAGCGCGCCGACAGGCTCAATAAGTCCTCGATCTGCACCGCCAGCAACGAACGGTTGCTGGGGCGCGCACTGATTTCCTGGCCGATGAAACGTCCGGCCTGCCAGTGTTCGGAGACCCGTGTGCGTGACAGCACCGACACCCAGGCGAACAGGGTGAAGTTACCGGCAAGCGACAGCACCACGCCTTGGGTCAGCGGGGTAATCGGTAAATGCAATGGGTTACCGTGCAGCCAGGCCAGCCCCGGGAACAGGGTGAGCGCCCAGCCCAGGCTGTTGGCCGCAATGGGCAGCACCAGGGTGTAAAACCAAATAAAGGTGCCGGCTGCCAGCCCAGCGAATACGCCTCGGCGGTTGGCTTGTTTCCAATACAGCGCGCCGAGCATGGCCGGGGCCAGTTGAGTGATGGCGGCGAAAGCGATTTGGCCGATGGTTGCCAGGCTCGCTGTTGAACCGAGCAACCGGTAGCAGACGTAAGCCAGCAACAGGATCGCCACGATGCTGATCCGACGTACCGACAGCATCCAGTGGCGGAACACCTCGAAGGGGCGCTCTGCGGTTTTGCGGCGCAACAGCCACGGCAGCAGCATGTCGTTGGAGACCATGGTCGACAGTGCGACGCTGGCGACAATCACCATGCCGGTGGCCGCCGAGGCGCCACCGATAAACGCCAGCAGGGCCAGCGCCGGGTGAGCCTGGGCCAACGGCAGGCTGATCACGAACGAGTCGGGCAGCACCGAACTGGGCAGCAGCATTTGGCCGGCCAGGGCGATGGGCACTACAAACAGCGCCGCCAGGGCCAGGTACGTCGGAAAAACCCACCGGGCGAGCCTGAGATCCTGCGGCTCGATGTTTTCGACCACGGTCACGTGAAACTGCCGTGGCAGGCAGACCATTGCCATCATTGCCACGCCGGTTTGAACCACCATCGACGGCCAGTTGACGGTTTCCTTCCAGTATTCATCCAGGCGAGGGGCGATCATCGCTTGACTGAACAGGTCATCGAAACCGTCGTACAGGCCGAAGGTGACGAACGCGCCCACTGCGAGAAACGCGAACAGTTTGACCAGCGCTTCGAAGGCAATTGCCAGCACCATGCCGCGGTGGTGTTCGGTGGCGTCGAGGTTGCGAGTGCCGAACAGGATGGTGAACAGTGCCAGGATCAGCGAGACGATGAGTGCGGTGTCCTGGGCGCGGGTGCCCGTGGATTCGGCGACGGCACCGATCAGCAGGTTCACCCCGAGGACGATGCCTTTGAGCTGCAAGGCAATGTACGGTAAAACGCCGACCAGACAGATCAGTGCAACCACCACCGCCAACGATTGCGACTTGCCATAGCGCGCGGCGATGAAGTCAGCGATAGACGTGATGTTCTCTTGTTTGCTGATCATCACCATCTTCTGCAGCACCCAAGGCGCCAGCATCAGCAGCAATATCGGGCCCAGATAGATCGGCAGGAACGACCAGAGTTGTTCGGCCGCCTGGCCCACGGCGCCAAAAAATGTCCAGCTGGTGCAGTACACCGCCAGCGACAGGCTGTAGACCCAAGCCCGCAGGCGTGGCGATAGAGGCGCACTGCGTCGATCGCCATAAAAGGCGATGGCGAACATAACGGCCATATAGGTCAGGGCGACGGCAGCAATCAGCCCACTGGACAGCGACATGTAAAACTCCAGATAGCGCTAGATAGCTCTCAACAGCGCTCGTTAAAAAATGACCGACCGGAAGCGATCCTGCTCCGGCTGGACAGTCTCGCATGATGTTCAGGGTTCGTCAGTGCCGACCAAGGTCTTGGCGCGGCCTGGTGCCGCAGGACGAGGTCTGCGGTGTTGCATATAGGTAAAGCAGATGACCTATAGAGAAATTACCCGTTATATAGATATGCAATCGAACTATAAGCTCATTTCACCTCATCGGAGGACTGGAGAAGAGCATGCCTTGCCCTGATACGCCTGCGCCACACACCGTTGCCAACCCACGTAATCTGCCGTTGAGCACGCTGAGTCATCCGCGAGAAGAGATTCGTCAGTTCACCCCGAATTGGTTCGCCGCGACCATGGGCACCGGCATTCTGGCCCTGACACTGGGGCAATTGCCCGTGCAGATCCCGGGTTTGCACCTGCTGGCCGAGGGGCTGTGGCTGTTCAATATCGGTTTGTTCGTGCTTTTCAGCATGGTGTATATGGCGCGCTGGGTGCTGTTTTTCAATGAGGCGCGGCGGGTGTTTGGGCACTCTACGGTCTCGATGTTTTTCGGCACCATCCCCATGGGGCTGGCGACCATCATCAACGGCTTTCTATTCTTCGGCCTGCCTCGATGGGGCGGGGCTGTCGTGCCCATTGCCGAGACCCTCTGGTGGCTGGACGTGGCCATGGCGCTGGCGTGCGGGTTGGCCATTCCGTTCATGATGTTCACACGCCAGGAACACAATATCGACCAGATGACGGCCGTGTGGTTGTTGCCCGTGGTCGCGGCTGAGGTGGCGGCGGCCAGCGGTGGTCTGCTGGCACCGCATCTGGCCGACGCCTCCGCGCAATTCAGCGTGCTGATCACCAGCTACGTGTTGTGGGCGTTCTCGGTACCCGTAGCGTTCAGCATCCTGTCCATTCTGTTGTTGCGCATGGCCCTGCATAAATTGCCCCACGAAAACATGGCTGCTTCGAGTTGGCTGGCATTGGGTCCGATTGGCACCGGAGCGTTGGGCATGCTGTTGATGGGCGCAGACGCACCGGCGATTTTTGCGGCCAATGGTTTGCCCAAGCTCGGTGAAATCGCTGACGGCATAGGTCTGGTGGCAGGTATCACACTCTGGGGCTTCGGCTTGTGGTGGATGCTGATGGCCGTGCTTATCACTGTGCGCTACCTGCGCACCGGCATCCCGTTCAACCTCGGCTGGTGGGGGTTCACCTTTCCATTGGGCGTCTACGCGCTGGCGACCCTGAAGCTTGCAGCAAGGCTGCACCTGACATTCTTCTCGCTGGCCGGTTGTGCGTTGGTGTGCTGTCTGACGATATTGTGGCTGATCGTCATGAGCCGGACCGTGCGCGGTGCCTATAAAGGAGAGCTGTTCGTTTCACCCTGTATTGCGGGGTTGGGTGCCGGGGGCAAGTGAGTATTAAAGACGTGGGAGACGATCAAACCAGACGCATCTATCGACATCTGCTTGCGTAACGTTTCCAATGTGGCTCGGAGTCGACATAGACACTCCAATTAAAAAGCCGACCCCGGCGCTATTCGAGTACACGGACGATGAGTCAGTCGCAATTCAGTTTGCTGGGAAAGCGGCGATTTCTGCCGTTTTTCATCACCCAGTCCCTCGGGGCCTTTAACGACAATATCCTCAAGCAATCGCTGATCCTCGCCATCCTCTACAAGCTGAGCATCAACGGTGATCGCTCGATTTGGGTCAACCTGTGTGCACTGTTGTTCATTCTGCCGTTCTTTTTGTTCTCGGCACTGGCGGGTCAGTTTGGCGAGAAATACGCCAAGGATGCATTGATCCGTCTGATCAAACTGGGCGAGATCGCGATCATGCTGGTGGGCGCGGCGGGGTTCATGCTCAACCACCTGTGGATGATGTTGCTGGCGTTGTTCGCCATGGGGACGCACTCGGCGTTGTTCGGGCCGGTGAAGTACTCGATCCTGCCGCAGCACTTGCATGAGGATGAATTGGTCGGTGGCAACGGGTTGGTGGAAATGGGCACCTTCCTGGCGATTCTGGCCGGTACCATCGGCGCGGGGATCATGATGTCTTCCGCGCACTACGCGCCCATTGTCGCGACAGCGATCTTGCTGGTGGCGTGCCTGGGTTATATCGCCAGTCGCAGCATCCCGCGTGCAGCGGCCGCCTCGCCGGAAATGCGCCTGAACTGGAATATTTTCAGTCAATCCTGGGCCACCTTGCGTTTGGGACTGGGTCAGACGCCCGCCGTGTCACGCTCGATTGTCGGCAACTCCTGGTTCTGGTTCGTCGGCGCAATTTACCTGACGCAGATTCCGGCTTACGCCAAAGAGTGGCTGTATGGCGACGAGACTGTGGTCACGCTGATTCTCACCGTGTTCTCCATCGGCATCGCGCTGGGTTCGATGCTGTGCGAGCGCTTGTCCGGGCGCAAGGTAGAGATTGGCCTGGTACCGTTCGGCTCGATGGGCCTGACCGTGTTCGGGCTGCTGCTGTGGTGGCATTCGGGCGGCTTTCCGCAAAACGTTCAGGCCAATGACTGGCTGACGGTGCTGTCTTATGGTCAGGCGTGGTGGGTGCTGAGCGATGTGCTGGGCATTGGTATTTTTGGCGGCTTCTATATCGTGCCGCTGTACGCGCTGATCCAGTCGCGCACCGCCGAGAACGAACGTTCGCGGGTCATCGCATCCAACAACATCCTCAATGCGCTGTTCATGGTGGTGTCAGCCATCGTCTCGATCGTGCTCCTCAGCGTGGTCAAACTGTCGATTCCGCAGCTGTTTCTGGTGATCTCGCTGATGAACATCGCGGTGAATGCCTACATCTTCAAGATCGTGCCCGAGTTCACCATGCGCTTCATGATCTGGCTGCTCGGCCATTCCATGTACCGTGTCGAGCATCGCAACCTGGAGCTGATTCCGGACGAGGGTGCGGCGCTGCTGGTTTGCAACCATGTGTCCTTTGTCGATGCGCTGTTGATTGGCGGGGCTGTGCGGCGGCCGATTCGGTTCGTGATGTATTACAAAATCTACAACCTGCCGGTGCTCAACTTCATTTTCCGCACCGCTAGCACCATCCCGATTGCCGGGCGCAACGAAGACCTGGCGATCTACGATCAGGCCTTCAAGAAAATTGCTGAATACCTGAAAGACGGTGAGTTGGTGTGCATCTTCCCCGAAGGCAAGCTGACCGCTGACGGGGAGATCAACGAGTTCAAAGGTGGCTTGAACCGGATTCTGCAAGAGACCCCGGTGCCAGTGATTCCGCTGGCCTTGCAAGGTTTGTGGGGTAGCTTCTTCAGCCGTGATCCGAACAAGGGGATTTTTCGTCGGCTGTGGTCGCGCATCACCGTGGTGGCCGGGCCCGCCGTTGCAATGGATGCGGCGTTACCGGCGAGTTTGCAGGCGCGAGTTGCGGAGTTGCGGGGCACCGTTCGGTAGTACACAGCGCCCCGTGGATACTCCGTGATCGACTGCATCGCGGTGGTGGAAATGGTTGGTTTCACGGGCCCCGGAAGGCCGTGCCGATCTTTTCGCGGGCAAGCGCGCTCCTACAATATGAGCTGCTTCTGGCCGCCAGGCCGTAGGAGCGGGCTTGCCCGCGATTAGTTTAATGCGGCGTGTGGCTGCCTCAAGCACTCAGCTTGAGCCCTGCCAACCCGCACAGAATCAAGCCCACGCTGACCAGGCGAAACAGCGCCGCGGATTCACCGAACAGGATGATCCCGGCGATCACGGTGCCTACCGCACCGACACCGGTCCAGATCGCGTAGGCAGTGCCCAGTGGCAGTTCTTTCATGGCCACGCCCAGCAAGCCCAGGCTGACCAGCATGGCTGCGACGGTGAGGGCTGTAGGCAGGGGGCGGGTGAAGCCTTCGGTGTATTTCAGGCCGACGGCCCAGCCGACTTCGAACAGACCGGCGAAAAACAGAATGATCCAGGACATGATGACCTCCTATAAAAGGGGTCGTCCCCGAATCGTTTTTCCTGATGGATCAGTCAGGTCGTCCTGGCTGTGCGCAGTATAGTGCACATAAAACGATTCGGGGGCAAGTCAGGGTATCGACAAAGCGGCTAGTCGGTAACGGATCGAGTGGCTAGTTCGCGGTCCGCTTGTTCACTCATGCGCCGGAAATACGTCGAAAGCAACGCGCCGGAAATGTTGTGCCAGACGCTGAACAGCGCGCTAGGCACGGCGGCCAGTGGCGAGAAGTGGGCACTGGCCAATGCGGCGCCCAGCCCGGAGTTCTGCATGCCGACTTCCAGTGCCAGGGATTTGCGCTGCGCCAGCGGCAGCTTGAACAGCTTGCCGGTGAAGTAGCCGAGCACAAAACCGAAGCTGTTGTGCAGCATCACCACTGCCATGATCAACAGGCCTGACTCGGCGATTTTCGCCTGACTGGCGGCAACCACTGCGGCGACGATCAATACGATGCTGACCACCGACACCAGTGGCAATACGTCTACCGCTGCTTTTACTCGATGGCCGAGCACGCGTTGCGCGACGACGCCGAGCACGATTGGGAGCAAGACCAACTGCAGAATCGACCAGAACATGTCCATGAAAGACACCGGCAACCATGCCGAGGCCAGCAACCAGATCAACGCCGGTGTCAGCAGCGGGGCGAGGAGGGTGGTCACTGCGGCAATAGCCACCGACAACGCCAGGTCGCCACGGGCCAGCCAGGTCATGACGTTGGAGGACGTGCCGCTCGGGCAGCAACCCACCAGAATCACGCCCACAGCGATTTCCGCGGGCAGATGAAACGCCTGGCACAACAGCCAGGCGACGCCGGGCATGATCACGAAATGCGCGACCACCCCTAAGGCCACACGCCAAGGATGGCGAGCGACTTCAGAAAAATCATCGAGCTTGAGCGTCAGACCCATGCCGAACATCACCAAGCCCAAGAGTGGCACGATGGCGCTTTTCAAACCGATAAACCATTCGGGCAGCGCAAACGCCAACACTGCAAACAGCAGCACCCAATAGGCGAAGGTATTCCCGACAAAACGACTCAACGCAGCCAGCGCACGCATGGCTTGTTCCTTTTTTATTAGAGGAGAAATGCGCTACCGCAGCCGGTAGCGCATAACAGCCGATGGCTTAGATGCCCTGTGGCAGTTCTTCGCCGCCCAGCGCTTCAAACAACTCAGGCAGGAATTCGCCGAAGGTCAGCATCATCAAGGTGAAGCTGGCGTCCAGTTGGCCGAGGGCTTCCTCGCCACCGTCCTGTTCGGCCTGATCTTGCAGCAGGTCTTCGAACTTCAGGCGTTTGACCACCATCTTGTCGTCCAGCACGAAGGACAGTTTGTCCTGCCAGGCCAATGACAGCTGAGTGACCACCTTGCCGGTGCTCAAGTGCAGCTGGATTTCATCGCTGGTCAAATCCTGACGCTTGCAGCGCACGATGCCGCCATCTTCATGGGTGTCACGCAGCTCGCACTCGTCGAGGACGAAGAAGTGGTCAGCTGCTTTCTGGGACTTGACCCATTCGGTCATGGTTGCGCTTGGCGCGACTTTCACCGTCAGAGGGCGTACCGGCAGCGAACCGATCACTTCACGCAGGGTGGAGAGCAGGTCTTCGGCGCGTTTCGGGCTGGAGGCGTTAACCAGGATCAGGCCCTGTTTCGGCGCGATGGCAGCAAAGGTCGCCGAGCGACGAATAAAGGCGCGGGGCAGAAAGGCCTGGATGATTTCATCCTTGATCTGATCACGTTCCTTCTTATAGACCTTGCGCATTTGTTCGGCTTCGATCTCTTCGATCTTTTCCTTTAATGCATCACGCACCACGCTGCCAGGCAGAATGCGTTCTTCCTTGCGTGCGGCAATCAGCAGGAAGTCCTGACTGACGTGAACCAGAGGAGCGTCCTCACCTTTACCGAACGGTGCGACGAAACCGTAAGTGGTCAACTCCTGGCTGGCACAAGGGCGCGCCTGTTTGGTCGCCAATGCGGTTTCCAGCGCCTCGGCATCAAAAGGCAGATCTTGGGTCAGGCGATAGATAAGCAGGTTTTTGAACCACATGGGGTGAATCTCTCCTTTGTACAAAGTGGGGGCATTATTCGCTCCTCGGCCTCTGCGGCCAACCCTGTGCTAAGCCTTTGGCAGGATTATAAAAATTATTTAAAAAAGTGCTTGCCAGAGATAGGGTCGCTATATAGAATGCGCGCCACACCGAGAGTGAAGGGTGATTAGCTCAGCTGGGAGAGCAGCTGCCTTACAAGCAGCGGGTCGGCGGTTCGATCCCGTCATCACCCACCAATCCTTCTCAGTGTTACGCGCAGCGGTAGTTCAGTCGGTTAGAATACCGGCCTGTCACGCNAGAATACCGGCCTGTCACGCCGGGGGTCGCGGGTTCGAGTCCCGTCCGCTGCGCCATATTAAGCTTCAAGGCCCTTGAACTCCTTGAAGCAACAGAAAGCGACCTTAGGGTCGCTTTTTTTTGTTCAAAATTTAGTGGCCTCATCTGACTGAGGTCACGGCTCCAGGTATCTATGAGTGTGCCGCCGGCACTCTAGATACCGCAATGAAGTGATGCGGGCGTTAGGGTTTTTTATTCAGCACTGATGGCCAGTCCTGAACATTCACAATGCCTAGCACGTTGGGCTTGCCATCAGTGCCGACAGACACAAACAGCGCACTGCTGTATTCACTGGTCGCGGCATGTTTAAACCCCAGTTGATGTTCAAATTTGCTGATGCATCCGCTATGGGTAACCAATACCAGGTTGCGATGGGGCGTTTTGTGCGCGATCACATCCTGAAGCATGGATGTCTCGCAGTTGACCAGCCAGTCCTGTTCGGCACTGGCTTTACCAAACATATAAAGTGAAGTCTGTGCCGTGCGGGTCAATGGGCTGCTGAATACGTCAGCGTTGCTCATGCCCATGGTCATGAACGCTTTACCCAGCTCGGCAGCGGTATCGCTACCCAATCGGGTGATCCCGTCTGCGGGCCCGAGGCACGGGTTGCTGGACCTGTCGCAGCGCTCGGCATGCCGAACCAACACCACCACGTCGCCTGCATCCCAGCGGGCATAGACCCCGGCGGCTTTCATGTTGTCGCCTTTGCCCAGGTTAGTGGGCGATTTTTGCCACACTCCAAAGCCTGCAATCAGCAGTACCGCGAGGGCGACCACGGCCCACAGCACCTGCTTCTTTCGCCGGGTTTTAGCCTTGGGCTTTGCTGGCGTGGGTGTAACGACAGGCGTGGTTGTGCTTTCCTGCATCTTGTTGCTCCGGGATTATTAGTATTCGATGCGAAACAACTGCGAGACGGGTTAGCACCTTCATGGTCGGAGAAATCTAGAGCAGGCCAGGTAGGTGGCCTGTGAAAAAGATGTGAAAATTTAGAGAGAGCGTTGATCTGGTTAGTGTTGAGGGTTGTTCAAAGGGGGCTCAAGAGGGGCTGAAACAGTGCGAGTCGGGGGCGATCTCGTTTGAATAAAGCCTGGAATCAACAAAGTCTGGTTTACAGCATCGTCTACGCTGTAGATCACGAAATAATCAGCCTGGCCGTATGGGCTCTTGTTACGCAGCTGAACCAACGCTGTACGACATGCATGCGGCGCAAGAAAACGTTTGGATACCTGAACTTATCTGACTTTTCTGCCTCTCATGCCGGTAGCCACTGATCGCGGCAGCCTGATAAGCTCGCGGCTTTACTCGTTTGCCCTATTGGCGCATGAACAAGGAATTAGTATGAAACAGCATCGGTTGGCGGCGGCGGTAGCCCTGGTAGGTCTGGTACTCGCGGGTTGTGACTCGCATACCAACGTAGAGCTGAAAACCCCGGCGCAAAAAGCTTCTTACGGTATCGGCTTGAACATGGGCAAAAGCCTGGCTCAGGAAGGTATGGATGATCTGGACTCCAAAGCGGTAGCCCAAGGCATCGAAGACGCCGTCGGCAAGAAAGAACAGAAGCTCAAGGATGATGAGCTGGTCGAAGCCTTTGCTGCCCTGCAAAAGCGCGCTGAAGAGCGTATGGCCAAAATGAGCGAAGAGTCGGCAGCTGCCGGCAAAAAGTTCCTCGCTGAGAACGGCAAGCGTAAAGAAGTGACCACCACCGCTTCTGGCCTGCAATACGAAATCATCAAAAAAGCCGATGGCCCTCAGCCTAAGCCGACTGACGTAGTGACTGTTCACTACGAAGGCAAGCTGACTGACGGCAAAGTCTTCGACAGCTCCGTTGAACGCGGCAGCCCGATTGATCTGCCGGTAAGCGGCGTGATCCCTGGTTGGGTTGAAGGCCTGCAACTGATGCACGTTGGCGAGAAAATCAAACTCTACATCCCTAGCGACCTGGCCTACGGCGCGCAAAGCCCAAGCCCGACGATCCCTGCCAACTCCGTTCTGGTCTTCGATCTGGAACTGTTGGCGATCAAGGATCCTGCCGCTGCAGCTGCAGAAGCGCCTGAAGAGCCAGCCGCCAAGTAATTGAGCGCACTGGTTTGAGCACAACGCCCCGCATTGACGGGGCGTTGTTGTTTGTGGCGTTTGGAAACGAACGGATCCCCTTCGACGCAGTCGTAATACCGTTGGCTGATTGGCAATCGCGGGTAGATTGTAGGACGATCGATTGCGACCCACTGCAATAGGGTGGGGGTAACTTCAGTCAGGCCCCAAGTCAACGAATTTGTCGTATTTTTAATGTGAGTAAAAAACGCCCGATTTGAGCCAAAGCCCTATAGGGCGGGCGTCTCAGGCCTGAAAACAGGCTCTGTTCACAAGGTTATCCACAACTTGTGTGGATAACATTTTGTACAGCATAGTGGTGACACCTGTTGCAACCTCCGTTGGGAGCGATCATGAAAACACCGTGGAATTTGATTCGTTTTTTGCCCATGGCTCAGCGCTTGCTAAGCCGTGGGCGTTTGCCAGCCTTGATCTTTGCTGTCGCACGCAAGGGCGCCGGGCAGGGTGACCGTTTGGGCAAGCTCAAGGATGACCTGCGCTTGCTGCAGGCTCTGTGCCTGGCCTATTGGCGCGGTGAGTACCGAGCCGTCAGCACCAAGACGATGCTCTCGGTGGTGGCGGGGTTGATGTATTTCCTCAGCCCGTTCGATGCCGTGCCGGACTGGATACCCGGGATCGGCATGCTCGACGACATCGCAGTGCTGGCCTGGGTCATGAAAAGCCTGGAAAGTGAGCTGAATGCCTTTCGGGCGTGGCGAGCCAGGCAGGCACCGGAGAAACTTGCCGTCGTCGAACGATTGCCAGCAACACCGGAGCTCCTTGCGCTAGAGCATCAGAAACCCTGAAACACCCGGATTTATTGGCGTAATCGTCGTTTTGAGTGATCGTCTGTCGATTCAGAGGACGCAAGGTGCCTCTGTCCGCTGTTAAGATATCAACACAGGGAAAAAGCCTACTCGCAAAGTGTTGTAGTCCTACAGGGGGTTGTATGGATCTTCAGATAATTACACGTGATGGAGAGCCAGAGTACGCAGTTTTGCCTTGGGCTCAGTATCAGGCTCTGCTCAACGCGGCCGGGATCTCGGACACAACCACTCAACACCCGCCGCAACCGCCTGAGGCCGCGCCTGTCGATCATCCCGGCTTTGATCAGCTGGGTGCCTTGCGTGCCGCCAAAGGCCTGGAGGTTGCGCAGTTGGCGCGTGCAGTGGGGATAAGTCCGTCGTACCTGGACTTGATCGAAAGTGGCGAGCGACTGCCGGATGCGGCCATTCGCCGAAGCCTGGCCTGGGAATTGGGTGTCCCTGGCTGGGGAGGTGAGTCATGAGTGTGCGCATCAGTCGTCTGCACTGGGAAGGGCTGCTGACTGAGTTGGACCAGGCGCGCCGGCAACGGCACCTGTTGACCTACCGTGCTTTACTTGAGCGGTTGCAACTTCCCAGTCCCGCGATGCTCACCCTCACTGCCGCACTTGAGCACTTGGCAGCGCTGGATGCTCGCGCCGAACAGCCGTTGCGCAGTTCATTGGTCATCAGTCAGGGCGCGAGTCGTTTGCCGCGTACCGGCTTCTTTGAATGCGTCGAACGGCTTGGACGATTCTCGGGCCCTTCCGACGGCGTGGCAGCAGCGTCATGGCATGCGTCTGAAGTGGCGCGGGTCTTTGAATACAGCTATCCGGAGAGCGTGTGAAACCAAGTCTGTGGCGTTTACGAGCACGATTGAGCTACTTGCTGGCTCGACGGTTATTCCATTGGTCGTGGTTCGTGCAACAACCTCGAGGCTGGCAATGGCTCGAAGGTCAATTCTCGCGTATGGCGAATCTGGGAGATGTTGGCGCTCAGAGCTTTTACGGCCATATCCTGACGTTTCGCGGTCAAGGTTTGGGTGCTCGCGAGGAAGGCGTGCGTCTGTTGCGTCTGGCGGCGTTGGGGGGAGATGGCAAGTCGGCTTACCAGCTCGGCGTGTTGAGCCTGGCGGGTGACACACGCAAGGCTCCTGATGCTGTCGATGCCGCCCAATGGTGGGGCATGGCAGTCGAGGCCAGGCATCCACTGGCGGCCATCAAACTGTCGCAGTTGTACCAACAGGGCGGCCCCGGCTTACCCCCTGATCTGGAGCGCGCCAAAGCGGTTCAGGCCCATACCCGGCAGTTGGGTATTTAGCTTGCCAGGAGTGCACCGCAGTCCATTGTGTCGATAACGTGCACGCTGGCACCCGCCACGTTCTTTGCGTGGTGCTTGGCTTGTGACGCCATTTCTGCGAGTTGACTGGCATCCAGATTCGCACAGGCATCGGGGTGCAAGTGGACGACGCCAATGGACAGCGATAACAGTGCGAAGTCCTGACGCTGGCCCTGACGATTGAGGGCCGTGAAACAGCCAGACTCCAGATGCTCGGCCCGGTAGAAGCGCCGACACTGATTCTGAAAATCTTCGAGCAAAAGATTCAGGCGTTTGCGCCAGTCTTCGGAGCCCAGCACCATCAAGAAGTCATCACCGCCGATGTGCCCGACAAAGTCGCGGCTCGGGTCGATCCGGTCGTTCAGGCACTGCGCCAGGCAGAGCAATACTTCGTCGCCACGCCCGTAGCCATAGATATCGTTGAACGGCTTGAAACTGTCGATATCCACGTAGCAGATCATTGACTCGTGGCCCTGTTGCAGCAGGCGGGTCAGGCACTGCTGGATCGGCACGTTTCCGGGCAACAAGGTCAGCGGGTTGGCGTAGCGGGCTTGCTGTATTTTCAGTTCAGTGATCAGTTTCAGCACATCAATCACCCGCCCCAGACCCAGGTAGCAGCCATTGAGGGTGATGATGAAATCCTCTTCGATACGCTGCCGGGCGCGACTGGTCAGCAGGCGGCTGACTTGCTGCAAGGACTGGTTCAGCTCGACAGCAAGA
This sequence comes from Pseudomonas sp. UMAB-08, assembly GCF_900095225.1. GTDB lineage: Bacteria > Pseudomonadota > Gammaproteobacteria > Pseudomonadales > Pseudomonadaceae > Aquipseudomonas. The sequence continues at coordinate 244,270 of NZ_LT607417.1, read as the reverse complement.
AAGTCGTCGCTCATCAGGCGGCTGATCGGTTTGCGTGCGAACAGGTCTGTAGCGAAAGGCTTTAGCAGGGCCTCGGACAGCGAGTGCCGATGCACAATGCCGCAAGGTTGCGAGTGCTCGTCCAGCACAGCCAAGGAGTTGAGGTTGGCTTGCTTGCGAAAGTATTCGAGGACGGCGGCAGTCGGTGTGGACTGATTGACCGCGGGTTGTTCGTTGAGCAGGGCGCTTAGGTCGCAGGCGTCTTCGTTCAGCGCCGGTGCCGTTGGATCGAGCTTGGGCAGCAGCGCGCGGGCATCACGCGGCGGATGTTCTTGCGGACGGCAGAGCAGATAGCCCTGAACCAGATCCACGCCCATGTCGATCAGCACCGCGAGCTCTTCCGGCAGCTCAATGCCTTCGGCGATCACAATCGCTCTGGAGGCCCTGGCCATTTGCAGCATGGAACCGACGAACTCGCGCTTGACCGCATCCTGATGAATGCCGTCGATAAAGTGTCGATCGATCTTCACGTACTCCGGGCGCAGTTCCGACCACAGACGCAGGCTGGAGTATCCCGCACCCAAGTCGTCCATAGCGATGGAAAAGCCCATGTCCCGATAGTGATGCAACGCCGTATACAGCAGCTCAAAATCTTCAGTGGGTGTCTGCTCGGTCAGCTCGATCACCACCTGGCTGGGAGAAATGCCGTAGGCGTTCAGCAATTCCAGGGTGCGACCTGGCGGGTGAGCCGGTTCCAGCAGCGACTCAGGCGAAACGTTGAGGAACAGCTTGCCTTCAAGTTTCTGCTCGCTGAAACGCCGACAGGCACATTCGCGCGCGGCCAGCTCCAACTCGCTCAGCCGTCCGGCTTGGCGGGCCACTGCGAACAGGCTGATGGGCGAATGCAGGGGGCTGTTGGACGGGCCTCGGGTCAAGGCTTCATAGCCGAGAATCCGGCGGTCCGATAGCGACAGTATCGGTTGGAACAAGCTGTGCAAATCGCGGTGAGCCAGGATTGAACTCAGTGCGCTCAGCTGTTCAGTGACGGTCATGGTGATCTCTGCGCAAAAAAAAAGGGGCTGAGCGCACTAGCGCTCAGCCCCTCTATTTCACGACAGATTGATGACTGTTTGATGACTGAACGCCACTAGAGAGAACTAAATGGCCAGCATTTTACGATCATCCATCCTGTCTTTTTACTTCTTTGCGATAGCGGCGTTCAAACTCAGGTAGTCGAGCAGGATGCGCCCGGTTTCGGCCAGGTAGGCGTCATCCTCGGGTTTGGTCTTGTCTTCTACCGGCAGCGCGTCTTCATCCTCTTTCTTCAGCTCTTTGAGTGGCTCTTCACCTTTGGCCTTGCGGCGGGTGTTTTCCAGAACCAACTGCTTGCCTTCGATGTCGGCGTGTTGAGCGCGACGTTCAGCTTCGTTGAGGCTAACCGTCTTCTCTGCCATCAGCTTCTGCGCCAGGTCCAGACGGTTCTCGATGAAGATGAACTCAGGGTCCTTGGACGAGCGCTCATCGTGCCGCGACTTGAGTTGTGCAAGGAACGGTTTGAACGGATCGACAACAGGCTTGATGGCCGGTCTGATGGTGTCGTACGACATGGCCTCGGGCAGGGCGCTCTCGCCGATTTCCTTGGTGTCGATGATCGACGGGTACGCGATGTCTGGCAGTACACCCTGGTGCTGGGTGCTCTGGCCGGAAACCCGGTAGAACTTGGCCAGCGTCAGTTTCAGTTCGCCATGGTTGAGCGGCTGAATGGTCTGCACGGTGCCTTTACCGAAGGTCTGGCCGCCGATGATCAATGCGCGGTGATAGTCCTGCATGGCGCCGGCGAAAATCTCCGAGGCCGAGGCAGACAGACGGTTGACCAGCAACGCCATCGGGCCTTTGTAGAACGCGCCTTTGGCTTCGTCTTCAAGGACATCGACCTTGCCGTCGCTGTTGCGAACCAGCACGGTAGGGCCCTTGTCGATGAACAGGCTGGTCAATTCCGTGGCTTCCTGCAACGAGCCGCCGCCGTTGTTACGCAGGTCGATGACCACGCCATCGACTTTGTCGGCTTGCAGTTCAGTCAGCAGTTTTTTCACGTCACGCGTGGTGCTCTTGTATTCCGGATCGCCAGCACGATAGGCCTTGAAGTCCAGATAGAACGCCGGAATTTCGATGACGCCGAGTTTGTAGTCGTGGCCATCCTGCTTGAGGTTGAGGATCGACTTCTTCGCCGCCTGTTCTTCAAGCTTGACCGCTTCGCGGGTGATCGCGACGATTTTGCTGGTCTGGTCATTCGGTGCATTGCTGGCTGGAATCACTTCCAGGCGCACGACCGAGCCTTTAGGCCCGCGAATCAGTTTGACCACTTCGTCCAGACGCCAGCCGATCACGTCGACCATCTCTTTGTCGGCCTGGGCAACGCCGATTATCTTGTCCGCCGGGGCGACTTGCTTGGTTTTGGCGGCAGGGCCAGCCGGAACCAGGCGCACGATCTTGACGTTGTCGTTATCGCTCTGCAACACGGCGCCGATGCCTTCCAGCGACAGGCTCATGTTGATGTCGAAGTTTTCCGCGCTGTCGGGCGACAGGTAGTTGGTGTGCGGATCGTAAGACATGGCGAAGGTATTGATGTAGGCCTGGAACACATCTTCGCTGCGGGTCTGCTCCAGACGCGACAGCTGATTCTTGTAGCGCTTGGTCAGCAGCTCTTGAATCGCTTTGGGTTCCTTGCCGGCAATCCTCAACCGCAGGACTTCATCCTTGACGCGTTTGCGCCACAGATCGTCCAGCTCGGCAGTATTTTTGGCCCACGGGGCATCCTTGCGTTCTACGAGCAAGGTTTCCTGGGTGGTGAAATCGAACTTGCCGACGCCCTTGTCCAGTTCCGCCAAGGCAAAATTCAGGCGCGATTTGACGCGATCCAGATAGCGCTTGTAGATGGTGAAGCCGGGATTCAGGTCGCCGCTCTTGAGAAAGTCGTCGAACTGCGTGCGCCATTTGTCGAATTCGGTAATATCACCGGCCATGAAGTAGCTACGGGACGGATCCAGCAGCTTCAGATAGCTCTCGTAGATGATGACCGAACGCTTATCGTCCAGCGGCGGCTTGCTGTAGTGATGCCTTTTGAGCAACTCTACAACGTTAAGACTGGCAATGACCTCTTCGCGATCTGGCTGAAGGTTATCCCAGCTATTGGCTGCGAACGTATTGGCGGACAGCGGCAACACGCTGAGGCCAATGAAAAAGGCAAGCGCGGTGCTGGGGAAAAGATGCTTCATGCTGATTCGACGCGGGGACAATTGATAACGCATATTAGGCCGTCTTTGAAGTCGCCGGTTCCGTCGGATCCGGTCGCATAATGCAAAAAGCCCGTGCGTCTATAGCACCGGCTCAGTCCAGACTTACTATGGAGGCACTGTGAAGGCATTGCAAGGCGTTGACGGACATGTGGAATGGGTAGAACAACCCGACCTGACATGTGATGTAGGGCAAGTTCGCATTCGGATCGCTGCGGCGGGTCTCAATCGCGCGGATCTATTGCAGCGGGCCGGGCTGTATCCGCCACCGCCGGGAGCCAGTAAAACCCTCGGGATGGAGTGCTCCGGGGTGATCAGCGAAGTCGGCTCGGGTTCGTCCTGGCACGTGGGGGACAGAGTCTGCGCGCTGCTCGCAGGCGGTGGCATGGCTGAAGAGGTCGTAGTCGACGGACGGCATGTGCTGCCGGTTCCCGAGGGCATGTCGTTGCCGGAAGCGGCGGGTATCCCCGAGGTGTATGCGACTGCGTGGCTGAATCTGTTTCAACTGGCTGCATTGAAGCCGGGTGAAAAGGTATTGCTGCACGCCGGGGCAAGTGGTGTTGGTTCAGCGGGCATTCAGCTTTGCAAGGCATTCGGCAACCCGGTCTGGGTGAGCGTCGGCTCTGCCGAGCGTCTGGCGTATTGCGAAGCGCTGGGTGCCCAGGGCGGGGTCGTGCGCAGTGACAACCTGGAAAGCTTGAAAGACCTCGGTCCGTTCGACGTCATTCTCGATCCGGTGGGCGCCAACTACGCGGCCTTGAACATCAAAGTGCTGAACCTTGATGGGCGATTGGTATTGATCGGTCTGATGGGCGGGCGCGAAGCGCAACTGGACCTGGCGCAAGTGCTGGTCAAACGTGTGCAGATACTGGGTTCGACCCTGCGTAGCCGTGATGACCAATTCAAAGCGGATTTGCTCAGTGACCTGAGTCAGCATGTGTGGCCGTTGTTTGTCGAGGGACGCCTCAAGCCGCAACTGGCCAGGACGTTCCCGATCAAAGACGCCGAAGCGGCCTTCGCCGAGCTGGCGACCAATCAGGTGTCAGGCAAACTGGTGTTGGTGATCGACGAAAGTCTGGTCTGATACAGGGTGTGAAGTCATTCGCTTAAGCGGCCTGCCTGCCAGGCCGCTTACTCAGCTATCACTTCCAGCTATGAATTGGCCAGCCGGCCTTTTCTGCATGCTCGCGCAGTACAGGGTCCGGGTTGACGACACGGGGGTATTGGACCTTGAGCAGCAGCGCCATGTCGTTGCGTGAGTCCGAGTAGAAACTGGCGCCTTCCAGCGTCTCGCCTTCGTTTTGCAGCCACTCCAGCAAGCGCGTGACCTTGCCTTCGCGGTAGGTCAGTACGCCCAATGTTGCACCGCTGTAGACGCCATGTTTGACCTCCAGTTCGATCCCCAGTATTTCGTCAATGCCCAGCCGTTCGGCGATGGGTTTGACCAGGTGCGTGCCTGACGCCGAGATCACTAAAATCCGGTCACCGGCCGCTCGATGGGCGGCGATGGCCCGGCAGGCCTCGCTGAAGATGATCGGCTCGATCACGTCTTCGACCCAAGGGCCTACCAGATGCGCGACCTCTTCCGGCGTGCGCCCGGCCATGGGCTCCAGGCTGAAGGTCATGTACTCCTCCATCGCCAGTTCGCCTGCGCTGTACGCGGCCATCAGCTCATCGTTACGGCGCATGAACGACTCAGCGTCCACCCAGCCGAGTCGACCCATTTGTTCGCTCCACAAGCTGGCACAGTCGCCGTGGATCAAGGTTTCGTCCAAATCAAAAATCGCTAAAGCCATTACTGCTGTCCTCTGAATATTTTGGCTAGGCTACTTCACACAGCGCCGACGGATCGATAGCCAAGGCCACTCGTTGGCCATTGGGGTGCAGATCCGCAGCCGAGCGATTAAGCACGTCCACTACCAATTCCACACCGCGCGCTTCGATCCGGTAACGGATCACGTTGCCCAACAGGCTGTGGCTGCGCACTTCGCCGTCCAGGTCGCCGGTCAGGCTCAGCTCGATGGCTTCCGGGCGAATCGCGAGGCGGCTGTTGATCGGCCGTTGCAGCAGGCGGCTGGCGCTGTCGGCGTCGAGCAGGTTGTAGTTGCCGATAAAACCGGCGGCAAACACGTCGATCGGTGCGGTGTACAGCGTTTCAGCATCGCCACTTTGCACGATCCTGCCCTGGTTCATCAGGAAAATCCGGTCTGACATGGTCAGCGCTTCTTCCTGATCGTGGGTCACGAAAATCGTCGTCAGTCCCAATTCACGCTGGATTTGACGAATTTGTTCGCGCAGGTGTTTACGAATCCGTGCATCCAGCGCCGACAGCGGCTCATCGAGCAGCAGCAGGCGTGGTCGGGTCACCAGTGAACGCGCCAGCGCAACCCGTTGGCACTGGCCGCCGGACAGTTGGTGCGGGTAGCGTGCGGCGAAGTCGTTCAGTTCGACCAGTTTCAGTACTTCGGCGATTCGCGTGCGGCTGTCGTCGGCGTTGACTTTTTGCATGCGCAGACCGAATGCGATGTTTTGCTCGACGGTCATGTTGGGGAACAGCGCATAGCTCTGAAACACCATGCCGATGCCGCGCTTCTGCGGGCTGAGCGGGACAATGTCCTGGCCGTCGAGCAGGATCTTGCCGCCATCAACCGCCGTCAGGCCGGCGATACAGCGCAACAGGGTGGATTTGCCGCACCCGGAAGGGCCGAGCAGGGTCACGAACTCGCCTTTCTTGATGTCGCAGTTGATGTCGCTGAACACGGCGGTGCCGGCGTAGCTCTTTTGCAGGTGATCGACGCTGACGAAGCTCATTGGCTTTTGTCCTTGTTCATTAGATTGGCCGCCCAGGTCAGCACCAGCACAAAGAAGAAGTAGGAAACCACCAGCGCACTGGTGAAGTGACCGCTGCTGTTGCGCATGTTGTTCAGGTAGACCTGCAGGGTTTCGTAGCGCGTACCGACCAGGATGTTGGCGAACACGAACTCACCGAACAGGAAGGAGAACGACAGCAACAACGCGACCATCAGACCTTTGCGCAAGTTTGGCAGCACCACCAGGAACGCAGCCTGCCAGGTGCTGGCACCGAGCAGTTGCGCGGCGTCCATCAGGTCGCGCAGGTTAATCGCTTGCAGGTTGTTGGTAATCGCCCGGTACATAAACGGCAGCGCCACGGTGAAGTAGCAGCCGATCAGAATCCACGGCGTGCCAACCATCGCAAAAGGCCCGGACCCATAGAGCTGCAACAGGCCAACGGAGGACACCACGGGAGGCACGGCGAAGGGCAGCAGGATCAGGATATTCATCAGCGCATCAAGCTTGGGGAAGTGGTAATGCACGACGAACAGCAGCGGCAGGATCAGGACCACTGACAGCACCAGGGAGCCGACACATACCAGCAGCGACTGGCCGAATGCATGGAGGAAACGCGGGTCGCTCCACAGTTCGACATACCATTTGACGGTAAAGCCGCTGGGCAGAATAGTTGCCGACCAGCTGGTGGCAATCGAGTAAATCAGTGTCCCTGCCAAGGGCAGCAACAGAATGATGAACAGCAGGTACACCACGACGCGGTGGTAGAGGACGGCGGAGCCCGGTTCAGCGCGAGACATGGTAACTCCTCTTCAAAAGCCACTGATGCACGAGGGTCACCAGGGTCATCAGGCCCACCAGCACTACGGCCAGGGCGCTGGCCATATTCGGATCGAGGCTGATGTCGCCTGAAACCATGGCGGCAATACGGATGGGCAGCACGTTGAAGTTGCCTGTGGTCAGGGCGTACACGGTGGCGTATGCGCCGAGGGCATTGGCCAGCAGAATCACGAAAGTACCGATCAGCGCCGGGGTCAGCACGGGCAGGCCGATATACCGCCAGAACTGCCAGCTGTCGGCCCCGAGCAAGGCCGCGGATTCGCGCCAGTCTTCGCGCAGCGCGTCGAAGGCCGGGTAGAGCAGCAGCACACCCAATGGAATCTGGAAGTAGGTATAGAGGATGATCAGCCCGGTTTTGGAATACAGGTTGAAGTCCTCAATGATCCCGGCTTGCTTGAGCATGATTGTGATACTGCCGTTGAACCCCAGCAGGATGATGAAGGCGAAGGCCAGCGGCACACCCGCGAAGTTGCTGGTCATGTTGGCGAAGGCGTTGACGAAGTTACGCAGTCGCGAGTCGACCCGGCGCAGCGAGTAACTGCCGAGCACAGCAATGATGATCCCGAACACGCTGGACCAGAAGCTGATCTCCAGGCTGTGCTGGATCGCTTGCAAGTAGAACCTGGAGCTGAACACTTCAGTGAAATTGGCCAGGCCCCAGCCGTTGTCTTCCGATTGCAGGCTGTGGATAACGACCCAGGCCAGCGGGGCAATCTGGAACACGATGAAAAACACGGCGAAGGGCACCAGGCACAGGGCCGCCAGCCATTTGCCTCGGGTGATTGAGTTCACTTCAACAACCCCCTGCATACAGGCTTGTCATGAGGGACGCCGAGCAGTTCGCAGACCGTGCCACACAGATCAGTCTGTTTCGGTTGGGCATTGCTATCGAAACTGAAGGCATCGCCGAGCACGAACAGGGGGACTTCGCGTTCTTCCGGGAGCAGGCCATTGTGCGAGCGGTCGTTGTTCATGCCGTGATCAGCGGTCACCAGCACCTGGTAGCCGGCGTCTAGCCAGCCTTGCAGGTAGTCGGCGAGGATGATGTCGGCAGCGCGCGCACTGTTGCGGTATTGCGGGGTATCGAGGCCGTGCTTGTGCCCGGCGTCGTCAATGTTCATAGGGTGTACCAGCATGAAGTTCGGCGCGTGGCGCAGGCGCAGGCTTTCGGCATCGGCGAACAGGTGTGAATCCGGATAGTGATCGGCGTAGTAGAAGTGCCCGTACTGGATAGGCAGGTGTGTGTCGTCAGTGTGGCGGTCGCGAGCGGCAACGAACGGTGAGCGGTTATACAGTTCGCTGACCCAGTGATAAGCCGCGGCGGCAGTGCTGAGGCCGGCGTCGGTGGCATAGTGGAACACACTGCGCTGATTCGACAGGCGTGAGACGTTGTTGTGCACGATGCCGCTGTCGATCGGTTTCACGCCGGTAAGGATGCACTCGTACAGCGGTCGGGACAGCGACGGTAGCTCGCATTCCAGTCTGTACAGGGCGGCGCGTTCTGCACCTGCGTATGCCTGAAGGTGTCCCATGGCATGTCGGGCGACTTGGTAGTTAAGACCATCGAGCACGACCAGGATGACGTTGTGTTTCATGGGCAAGGCTCCGGGTTCGCGGGTGTATTGGCGCATGAATGCAGCTGTCTGTAGGCGCGCGCTTGCCCGCGATAAGGGCCGTAGGACGCTTCTGCGTCTGACAAACCGCCATCGCGGGCAAGCGCGCCTACACGTGTGGAGGCGGGCCTGCCTGCGAACAGACGTCTTATTTCATTTCAATGATGACTTGCTCGTTCCACTTTTTCGGCAGGCTTTTCGAGGTTTTTTCCCAGGCATCTGCGTCGGCAATCGGCTTCACGTGTTTGTACTGCTCGTTAGGCAGCAGCTTGGCTTGTACTTCTGCCGGCAGCGTGAGGTGCTCAGCACGAATCGGACGGGCATTGCCCCGCGCCAGGTTGGTCTGGCCGGCATCGCTGAAGATGTATTCGCGCGCCAGTTTGGCGGCGTTCGGGTGTTTGGCGTATTTGTTGATGATGGTGGTATAGCCGGAAATCACCGAGCCATCGGAGGGGATCAGCACTTCATAATCGTCAGGATTGACCATCTTGTCGCGGTAGCTCAGGCCGTTGAAGTCCCAGACCACGCCCACTTCGATTTCGCCTTTTTCCATTGTGGCGATTGTCGGGTTGGACAGCGACAGGCGCCCCTGCTTGGCGATTTCAGCGAACATCAACAGTGCCGGTTCAATATTCTTTTCATCGCCACCTTTGGAAATGGCAGCAGCCAGCACGCCGTTGGCGGCCTGGGCGGCGGTGCTCACGTCACCGATGGAGACCTTGTACTTGCCTTTCTCCAGGTCAGCCCAGGTTTTGGGGGCGTCGGAGCCATGGAGCAATTTCTTGTTGATGATGAACGCGATGGTGCCGGTATAGGCCAGTGCCCAGTTACCGTCTTTGTCTTTCGCCCAATCCGGGATTTGAGCCCAGGTGCTTGGCTTGTACGGCTGGGTCACGCCCTGTTTTACCGCGATAGGACCGAAGGCTGCACCCACATCGCCGATGTCCGCGCTTGCGTTGTCTTTCTCCGCAGCGAATTTAGCGACTTCCTGGGCCGAACTCATGTCGGTGTCGATATGGGTGAGGCCGTAGTTTTTCAGCAGGTCGTCCCAGGTGCCTTTCCAGTTGGCCCAGTTATCGGGCATGCCGACGCTGTTGACCGCACCTTCCGCTTTAGCCGCGGCCTCCAGGGTTTTCAAGTCGGTATCAGCAGCCATGGCTGCTGTGCACAGGGCAATGGTCGAACCTAACAGTGATGCCAGGAAAAGATGTTTCATCCGAAGCTCCTTTTGGGCGTTTTCAACGCTACGTTTTTATCGACGTTAGTGCGGTTGGGTTGGTCTAGGTCAGCAATACCTGAGCCAATTTAAGCCTGCTGAATGACACTTTGATGTCGGCATCACTCCTGCAAGGGTATCCATCAGCTAAGGCAGGTCAGTGCCAGGTAAGCGTAGACCATGGCTAAAATATTGATATTCATCGTTTTTGTTAATCTGGAACAACCGTCTCAGGCCGCGGCTCAGCAGCTTTGTCATTGATCAGTCATGTGCTTTGTCTAGGCTGACCGATACTCACAGGAGCGATATTCATGCTCGGTCCTGCTCATAAACAGCGCTGGACTAGTCCAGATAGGTAACGTTGATGCGCGAAGATGCACCAAAGGCGGTGACAGCCATCGGTCTGGCCTTGCAGGAACAGATTGAGCATGGCTTGTTGCCGGCCAGTAGCAAGCTGCCCGCCGAGCGCAAACTCAGCGAGTTGTTCGGCACCACGCGGATCACCGTGCGTGAAGCGCTGTTGCAGCTGGAGGCCCAGGGGCTGGTTTATCGCGAGGAGCGACGAGGCTGGTTTATCTCGCCGCCGCGCCTGGCTTACGACTTGATGCGCCGCAGCCATTTTCACGCCATGGTCAGTGCCCAGGGACGAGTGCCTTCGACGGAGGTGATTTCAGCGCGTCTGCAGCCTGCGTCGGCGGCGGTATGTGCCTGGTTGCAGCTGCCAGCGTTGTCCAGCGTGATCCAGATATGTCGCGCGCGGCGCATTGATCAACGACTGGTGTTGTACGTTGAGCACTACCTCAACCCGGAGTTCTTTCCCCAGATACTTGATGTCGATTTGAGCCAGTCGCTGACCGAGTTATACGCCAGCCGTTACGGCTTGCGGTATGGCCAGGTGCGTTTCGAGATGGTGCCGACGGCCTTGCAGGTCGAGGCGGCAGCAGCATTGAAAGTGTCTGTTGGCAGCCCGGGCCTGCGCATTGCCCGGGTCAACTATGATCAGCAAGGCCGTTTGATCGACTGCGACCTTGAGTATTGGCGCCATGATGCGATTCATGTGAGCGCGGTGGTGCCGGGGTAGGGCGCGATTATGTCGTCACGCCTTGCCTGGTAGCGATCATTGCCTTTCCTTGACCGCTCCAACGCCAATCACGCTACCGCCGCCGGTGCTCACCTGCACGCTTAAGCGTGGGGTTGCCAAATCGAGTCCGGCTTCATCCAGATGGCGTTTAAGCGACAAGTTGAAGGCGCGCGAGACTTCCCACTGTTTGATCGGCGCAGTCTTGAAGCGCGCCCGCAGGACTGCGCTGCCGGATTCGAAACTTTCGACCCCCTGAATCTCCAGCGGCGACCATATGTTGCGCCGCTCCAACGGGTCGCTGTGCATTTTATGCCCGACCTCACGAACCAGTTTGATCGCGTCGTCGATGTTCATGCTGAACGGAATCGCAATCCGGAAAATCGCATAGCCGAATTCCCGCGAGTAGTTCTGGATGCTTTTGATCTCGCTGAACGGAATGGTGTGGACGATGCCATCGATGTCCCTCAAGCGCACCGTGCGGATGGTCAAACCCTCGACCGTACCCAAATGCCCGCCGACATCCACGTAGTCGTCGATGGCCAATGAGTCCTCGATGATGATGAACAGGCCGGTGATCAGATCCGCCACCAATGACTGCGCGCCGAAACCGATGGCCAGGCCGATAACCCCGGCACCGGCCAGCAGAGGAGTCACGTTCATGCCCATGTTCGCCAGTGCGACGATCAGGGCGATGATGAAAATCGCCACGAACAGGACATTGCGGATCAGCGGCATCATGGTTTGCGCCCTGGCATTGGCCAGGCCTTTGCGTGACCGGGTCAAGGCATGATGCACGGCGGTGTCACTGAGGATCCATACCAGCCAGGCGAACAGCAATGTCGCGCCCAGGCTGAACAGCTTGACGCTGACTTCGTGGCCGTCACCCTCGGCGAAACGAATCAGCGACAAGCCCCACACGCGAAGGCCGAGCTCGATGAACAGCAACCAGACCAGCAGATGCGCCAGGGTATAGAAGAAGTTTCTCAGTCTGTCCGAATACAGCGCGTGACGTTTTTGCCCATGGTACGGCCGTTGCGCATGACGGCGCACCAGGCCATTGATGACCATGCACAGCACCAGCAATACCGCGCAGATCAAGGCCTGACGCAGCGCAGTACTGGTATCGCCAGCAGAGAAGAACGTGGCGAACAGTGACACCGCCACCAGCATCAATGCCGGTACATACCAGAACGAACCCAGGATATAGAGGCTGTCGCTCAAGGCGCGACGGGTCAGGCGACGGGACAGCGGCTGGTTGCGGATCAAGTGGCCGATGGGGCGGCGGAATCGCAGGATGAACAGCCCCGTGGAGATCGCAGCCAGCACGTTGGCCAGGGTTGCGGCGGTGTGTGCCAGGTGCTCGCCCAGACTGGCGATCAGGCGCGGGTCGCTCAACGCTTGGCCGAAGGCGGCAAAACTGCCGATCAGCCACAGCGGGCGAAACGCCTGATGACGCAGAATATACAGGGCTCGGCGGCGATGAGGGCCGTCGACAACGGAAAAGGCAATTACGCAAATGGCCGAGAACAGCGTGCCGACTACCAAGGCATATGCCAGCACCATGGCCAAATCCTTGCCCAGCGAAGAGGGCAGGGAATAGCTCAAGTACACCGTGATCACCAGAGCCACCAGCCACGGCCCCAGTTTGCGCAGGGCAAAGCGCAGCATGTCCCAGGTGCGAGGGTGTTGTGGCAGCTCTTCAGGCAGACCAAAGCGCAGGCGCACCCGATGGCTGAGCCAGATCAGCGCGGCAGCCAGCAGGCTCCAGAGCAGTATGACCAAGGCGAAACCGAAGATGACCGGCAGCCACTGATTGGCGGGCAGCATCAGCCCCCGCAGCTCTTCCTGCGCCAGGCTCAGCTCGTCGGACCACCGTTGAATCGGGCTGTCATCACCGCTGAACTGCTTCTCGAAACCGGACAGGGTGCTTCCGATTAGCCCAAGCACGCCTTCTTCGGCGGTTGGTTGAGCTTTTTTGGTGGTGTCGCGGAGTTTTTTCAGGTCGTCGAGGAGTTTGGTGCGCTGTTGATCGTTTTCCAGCGTCTTGATCACTTCATCGAGCGATTGTCTAAGAGGTTCCTGAGCTTGCGGCTGGCCTTTCTGCGAGCCACCCAGCGCCCCGGGCAGGCTTAGGGCTTGAGCCGCACCAATGGGTATCAAGGCCAGCAGACAGATCAGAAACAGGCGCGGGAGAGCGAACAGGCGGACAAAAACAGGCACTGGGCGGTGAACCTCAAATCAACACAAAAACGCCCGGTGTCATCAGGCAATGACTGGCGAGTGTACGAGTGACGCTTAGGCTTGGCGAGCGCATTGTATAGACGGCTTGTGGCTATGCACGCCACACGCCTCGCGGCTTACACCAGTTTGTCGAGGAGTTTGTAAACCACCGTCCCGAGGATGCAGACCATGCCCAGCCACAGCAAGAGCACACCGACACCGCGCTCCTGATAAGAGAAGCCCACACACAGCATGAGCATGCCGGCGACTATCGGTATTAGCATCGAGTGGAACGGATCCATGAGCACTGCACCTGTCTGGTTCGATAGTCTCAGTCTAGGTGGGTTTTTGCAGACGGACCAAGTGATCGTCTTCGCAGGCCAGCCCGCGAAGACGATTTGCCGGATCAAGGCAGTTCGTGGCTGGCGTAGAACGCGGTAAGCACTTTCACCAAATGCGCCAGATCCTGGCTGCCTGCCAGCTCGCGGATCGAGTGCATGGCGAAGGTAGGCAGGCCGATATCGACGGTGCGCACACCCAGGTGGCTGGCTGTGATCGGGCCGGTGGTCGAGCCACAGGCCATGTCGCTGCGTACCACAAAACTTTGTACCGGGACTTCTTCGGCCATGCACAGATGGCGGAAGAAACCGGCGGTTTCGCTGTTGGTCGCGTAGCGCTGGTTACTGTTGACCTTGATCACCGGGCCGGCGTTGAGTTTCGGACCGTGATTGGCGTCGTGCTTGTCAGCGTAGTTCGGGTGGACGCCGTGGGCGTTGTCGGCCGAGATCAACAACGATTTTTGAATGGTGCGCACATAGTCATCGCCTTCAGGCAGCAGGCGTTGAAGAATTTGTTCCAGCATCGGACCGTCTGCACCACACGCGGAGCTGGAGCCAACTTCTTCGTGATCAGTGCAGATCAGCAGGCAGGTTTCGTCGGTTTCGGCGGTGAGCAGGGCTTGTACGCCGGCAAAGCACGACAGCAGGTTATCCAGGCGTGCGCCGGCGATGAAATCACCGTGCAGGCCGACGATCGCAGCACTTTGAGTGTCGTAAAAGCTCAGCTCGTAGTCGAGCACCACATCAGCATTCAAGCCGTGTTCGCGGGCCAATTGATCGGTCAGCAGGGCGCGGAAATCTACACGCTCATCGCCTGCCACCTGCGCCAGAATGGGCGGTAACTCGTTCTGGGCGTTGATCGCCCAGCCTTCATTGGCCGTGCGGTTCAAGTGGATCGCCAGATTCGGGATCACGGCGATGGGCAGTTTGAAATCGATCAGCTGGCTTTCAACCTTGCCATCACGGCGGAAGGTCACGCGCCCGGCCAACGATAAATCACGGTCGAACCACGGCGCTAGCAGTGCCCCGCCGTAGACCTCGACACCCAGCTGCCAGAAACCCTGGCGTTGTAGCTCGGGCTGCGGCTTGACCCGCAGGCACGGGCTATCGGTATGGGCACCGACCAGGCGGATGCCGCCGTTCAAGGGCGATAGGCGGCCCAGCTTGAAGGCGACAATCGACGAATCATTGCGGGTAACGTAATAGCGCCCGCCAGCCTCGGTGGCCCATGTTTCGCGTTCATCCAAACGTAGATAACCCGCCGCTTCCAGGCGTTGAACAAGGCTGGCGGTGGCATGAAAGGGGGTGGGGGAGGCCTTGAGGAAATCGATCAGGCCTTGGTTCAACTCTTCGCGCATTAGGTTACTCCAGACAGCAGTGGCGCGAGTTTACCGTATCTTGTGACTGGCGCCGACCTTGTGGGGATTTGCATGTGCGTCCAGTCCGGATTGCGTGCAATCAAAACGGCGCAGGGCACTCGAAGCGCATCCGCTCACCCGTTTGTGGGTGAGTGAAGCTGAGCATGCTGGCGTGCAGACACAGGCGTGGGTAAGCAGCCAGCGCTTGCGGGTGTGCATACAGCCCGTCGCCCAACAGCGGATGGCCGATGGACAGCATGTGAACGCGCAGTTGGTGTGAGCGACCGGTAATCGGCGTCAACTCGACACGGGAGTAATCACCGCAGCGCTCCAGCACTTTCCAGAATGTCAGTGCGTGCTTGCCGAATTCGTGATCGACCACGTGCCGGGGTTTGGTAGGCGGGTCATAGCGCAGAGGCAAATCGATGCTGCCACTGTCCAGTTCCGGCTGGCCCCAGCACAGGGCGGTGTAGGCTTTTTCAGTTTCACGGTCGTGAAACTGCCGTGACAGCTCGCGGTGTGTGTCTGCGTCGCGGGCAAGCAGGATGATGCCGGAGGTTTCCCAGTCCAGGCGATGGACAATGCGGGCCTCGGGGTAACCGTTTTCCTGCAGGCGGGTAATCAGGCAATCCTTGTTGTCCTCGGCACGGCCGGGAACGGAAAGCAGCAGGGTCGGTTTATCGACCACCAGAACGCCAGCGTCCTGATGAATGATGCGGATGTTCGACAACGGCATGTGCAACGGGCCTCGAAACGCTGGAAACGCCAACGGCGGTATTCAGACCCTTCTGTTCAAAAGGTCCGAAATACCGCCGCAGGCACCCGCCGGATCAACGATCTGGCAGGGTGATATTGAGTTCGAGGATCGAGCAGCTGCCCTGGTTTTCCAGAGCGACATGCACTTGTTCAGACTCGATGTTGACGTATTTACGGATGACTTCAACCAGCTCTTTTTGCAAAGCCGGCAGGTAATCCGGGGTGCTGCGTTGGCCGCGTTCGTGCGCCACGATGATCTGTAGACGCTCTTTCGCTACCGAAGCTGTACTTTCCTTCTTACGGTCACGAAAGAAGTCAAAAATATTCATTCACGGCCTCCAAAGACTCGCTGAAACCATCCCTTTTTCTGCACATCGATGAAACGGTGTGCAACTTCCTTGCCCAGCAAGCGATCCACGGCATCGCTGTACGCCTGACCGGCGTCGCTCTGGTCATCAAGGATGACCGGGATACCCTGGTTAGAGGCTTTCAAGACTGCCTGCGACTCAGGAATCACGCCCAGCAGACGGATCGCAAGAATCTCTTCGACGTCTTCGACGCCAAGCATTTCGCCCTTGGTGACACGCTCTGGGTTGTAGCGGGTCAGCAGCAGGTGTTCCTTGATCGGGTCTTCACCCTTCTCGGCACGACGGGACTTGCTCGCCAGCAAGCCGAGCATGCGGTCCGAGTCACGTACCGAAGACACTTCCGGGTTGGTCACAACGATCGCTTCGTCGGCGAAATACATCGCCAGATGCGCGCCTTTCTCGATGCCCGCAGG
Source organism: Pseudomonas sp. UMAB-08 (assembly GCF_900095225.1). Taxonomy (GTDB): domain Bacteria; phylum Pseudomonadota; class Gammaproteobacteria; order Pseudomonadales; family Pseudomonadaceae; genus Aquipseudomonas. The sequence continues at coordinate 227,987 of NZ_LT607417.1, read as the reverse complement.
GGAATCGCAGACCACGTATTCGAAGGTTTCCTTGAGTTCCATCAAAATCTTTTCAACGCCGTCCTGAGTCAGGGCGTCTTTATCACGGGTCTGGCTTGCGGCCAGCACGTAAAGATTTTCCAGGCGTTTGTCTTTGATCAGTGCCTGGGTGAGGGTTGCTTCACCGTTCACGACGTTGACGAAGTCGTAAACCACGCGGCGTTCGCAGCCCATGATCAAGTCAAGATTACGCAAGCCGACGTCGAAGTCGACGATCACTGTTCTGTGGCCGCGCAAAGCGAGACCGGTACCGATAGCGGCGCTGGTGGTGGTCTTACCCACACCACCCTTGCCGGATGTAACCACGAGAATCTTGGCCAAGGTGTTTCACCCCTAGAGGAAAAGGACGGTTAGTCCCTGAAGGGCATCCCTTGAAACGACAACAGTCGAGCAATGCTGGAAATCGAGAACCCCTGAATCAGAGGTTTAACCGTTGGGAAACCTTGGCTTTTCCGACTTCCGACTTCTTTTGCTACGTTTTCGCGACGAATCAGGGATGCTTTAAAATGGCGGCAGTATCCGTTAAAGACGGGTGATGTTCAACACTTCACCGGACAGGCTGACCTGTACCCCGGCCCCCCACAGCGGATCTCTGCGCAGGTCTTCGGAAACCTTGTATTGCCCGGCGATCGAGACCAGTTCGGCGCCCAACTGCTGGCAAAAAATCCGTGCCTTGGTATCACCTTTGATCCCGGCCAATGCTCTTCCGCGCATAGGGCCATATACATGGATGTTGCCATCGGCCAGAAGTTCCGCACCGGGACTGACCGGGGCGATGACTACCAGGTCGCAACCCTGGGCATAAATCTGCTGACCGCCACGCACGGGAGAGGTGATGATTTTGGTCGGTTTAAGGGTCGGCTCAGGTGGCTTTTCCGCTTTTTTCTTCGCGGCTTCGCCTTCGACCGGTTCCAGCGGACGCTCCCGCGCACCCGAAGGGGGCAGGACGGGCAGGTCAATAGCGATGGCGGCAGCGATGTCTTCGATGCGGTTGGCACGAATCGCCAGGGTGCGCAGGCCGTGTTGCCGGCACACACGCATCAACGCAGGCAGATCGACCGCGCCTTCACCCGCGGGCAGTTTGTCCAGGGCCAGCACCAGCGGGGTGTTGCTGAAGAAGTTCGGTGCCAGGGCAACCTTGGCCGCCAACTGGCGATCAAGGCTTTCAAGATTGTTTCGGGCCAGCTCAAGCACGGTAATGGCAAGCATGCTGCCCTTCAGCTGGAACACAGGATCCTGGTCTTGCAATTCGATTTGGCTCATGGTCGGCACAAAGCAGCTTGTCGCTAAAAGTGCCGAGACTTATAACGAGAACGCTCGCTTGTCGCAAGCCAAGCCGAACCGATGTCGCCGAACCGATGTAGAATGCGCGGCCCTTATCTTTACGGAAGCTGTAATGGATCGCCCGCGTTTTCGAGCTTGTTTTCTTCTACCACGTTTCTGGCCGCTATGGCTGGGGCTGGGGCTGCTCTGGCTGATCGTTCAGTTGCCGTTTCGCACACTCATAGCCGTTGGTCGGACGCTGGGTGCGGTGATGTATCGTTTTGCCGGTGACCGTCGGCGTATTGCGGCGCGCAATCTGGAATTGTGCTTCCCTCATTTGTCGAAAGCCGAGCGCAAACAGCTGCTCAAGGAAAATTTCGCTTCCACCGGGATCGCTTTTTTCGAGATGGCCATGAGTTGGTGGTGGTCGCGCCAGCGATTGGCCAAACTGGCCCATATCGAAGGCCTGCAGCACCTCAAACAGGCGCAGTTGGAGGGGCAGGGTGTGATTCTCATGGCGCTGCACTTCACCACGCTGGAAATCGGCGCGGCCTTGCTCGGCCAGCAGCACACCATTGATGGCATGTACCGCGAGCACAAAAACCCGCTGTTCGACTTCATTCAGCGTCGCGGCCGTGAACGCCATAATCTGGATTCCCTCGCCATCGAGCGTGAAGACGTGCGTGGCATGCTCAAGCTGCTGCGCGCTGGCCGGGCCATCTGGTACGCGCCTGATCAGGATTATGGCGCCAAGCAGAGCGTGTTCGTGCCGCTGTTCGGGATTCAGGCGGCGACCGTGACCGCCACCAGCAAGTTCGCTAAGCTGGGTCGTGCTCAAGTGGTGCCGTTTACCCAGCAACGCCTTGCCGACGGCAGTGGTTATCGACTGGTAATTCATCCACCGCTGAGCGATTTCCCCGGCGAAAGCGACGAGGCGGATTGTCTGCGGATCAATCAGTGGGTCGAACGCGCCATCATCGAGTGTCCGTCTCAGTACTTATGGGCGCATCGACGCTTTAAAAGCCGACCAGCGGGCGAGCCGAAGCTGTATAAGAAGCGTGGCTGACACTAAACAGGCTGAATAATAAAAATGCGTTCACGCGTCATAGAAGGGCGGTCATGAGTGCCGCTGAAATCTCTTCCGCAGAACCGATCACCGGGCTGATTCTTTCCGGTGGCGGTGCACGGGCGGCTTATCAGGTCGGCGTACTGGCCGGGATAGCTGATTTGTTGCCTGCCGGTGCTCCAAATCCGTTCCCGGTGATCGTCGGCACCTCGGCCGGCGCCATCAATGCCGTGAAGTTGGCCAGCGGTGCTTCGCACTTCTGCGCCGCCGTTCACCAATTGACCGAGTTCTGGCAGGGCTTTCGCAGTCATCAGGTGCTGCGTAGCGATTGGGCGGGGGTGGTCCATCAAGCCGGCCGCTTCGTCGGCCACCATCTGATGGGCATTGGCTCGCGAGTCCCCGTGGCGTTGCTCAACAGCTCGCCCTTGCGCGACCTGCTCAACGCCCGTCTGGACCTTGGCGGTATCGACCACGCCATCGAAGCCCGGCACCTGCGTGCCGTGGCGGTGACAGCGTTTGGTTATGAGTCGGGACAAGCGGTGACCTTTTATCAAGGCAAGGACTCCATCGACTCCTGGCTGCGTCATCGGCGTATCGGCTTGCCGGCGCAACTGACGGTCGATCATTTACTGGCCAGCTCAGCGATCCCCTTGCTGTTCGCACCGATCAAGATCGAGCAGGAATATTTCGGCGACGGAGCTGTACGTCAATCAGCGCCTATCAGCCCGGCGCTGCACCTTGGCGCGAATCGGGTGCTGGTGGTCGGGGTCAGCGGCAATCCGCGCAGTGTCGAAGTAAAAGGTCCGCTGCACCGGCCAACACGGGGCGCGCAGCCGAGTCTGGCTCAGATTGGTGGGCATATGCTCAACAGCACCTTTATCGACAGCCTGGAAAGCGACATTGAATTGCTGGAACGGCTCAATGAGTTGAGTCATTTGTTGTCTCTGCAACAGCCTGTGCACAGGTTGGGGCTGGCGCCGGTCGACGTGCTGGTGATTGCGCCCAGTCAGCCGCTGGATGAAATCGCCGCACGTCATCGGCACGAGTTGCCAGCCGCCTTGCGCATGTTCTTGCGCGGCCCGGGCGCCACTAAAACCAGCGGCGCCGGCGTGCTGAGTTACCTGCTGTTCGAAACCGGGTATTGCAGTGAATTGATCGAACTGGGCCGACGCGACGCCCTGGCGCAGAGTGACCAGTTGAAGCGGTTTTTAAGGCTGGCTTGAGGAAGCGCCCCGGCGGGCGCTTTCACCGTTCAAACCGTCTTCCCCCTTTATCCTGTTGACCTCCTGAAACCTCAGGTATGTCGTTAAACAACGTCAGGTTACGGGTAACATTTTTGCGTTTATTCATAGTTGCCCGACTGGGGCGGTAAAAAGTAGTTATACGTCCAGAGTGTGGCTCCCCAGATGTTGATGCGCGAATAGTATGACTTAATGCAACTTCTCCGAATCGATAATTATATATTTACAGGCGTGCACTCAAATGAGCAGTGTCTTGATGCGCAATACACTCCGAAGGAGGTTGTGGGGAAGTTTGTTTATGACATCATTCGCACGCGCAAATAAATAAAACGTATGGACAATGCGCTCTCTGATAGAGGCATATAAAAACCGATATTGTTAATTGACGTCAATTTAAAGTCGCTATTACCGGCTTGTCCAAGGCTGAGTGATAACGGGTAAAAGGTTAACTGCTGTTCCGTCATTTATTACATTACGGAACGGGGCGGTTGAAATATAAGAATAACTCCAGCACTTACCGAGTTACCTATGCGCCAAAATCTTCCCGTAACAGGTCGTAACCTGGAACTGCCTCTGCACGCAAATATTCTGTCCACGACCAATCCTGAAAGCCATATCTCATACGTTAACCACGACTTCATCAAGATCAGCGGCTTTACCGAAGCTGAACTGCTGGGGCAGCCCCATAGCATCGTCAGACACCCGGACATGCCCCCGGCCGCTTTCGCGCACATGTGGGCCACGTTGAAAGCAGGCCGCTCATGGATGGGGCTGGTAAAGAACCGCTGCAAGAACGGCGACCACTACTGGGTCAGCGCCTTCGTCACGCCCATCAGCAAAAATGGTTCAACAGTCGAATACCAGTCCGTAAGAACCAAACCAGAACCTGAGCATGTTCAGGCAGCCGAAAAACTATACGCGCAGCTGAGAGAAGGAAGATCCCTTTCAGGGAAAAGGTCGATCGGGCTGGGTTTAAAGCTGGCGTTGCTGGTGTGGGGCGGCATTCTTGTCTGCATGGCGGGGGCGAATCTTATTGTGCCCATGCCACTCAGCACGCTACTTGCGACGCTCCTGGGCGGTGGTTTGAGTTCAATTGCGATCGCGACCCTTTTGTCTCCTCTGAATCGTCTTGCGCTCAGGGCTCGAGCCATTGCAGACAACCCCCTCAGCCAGTTGCTCTACACGGGACGTAGCGATGAGTTCGGCCAGATAGCGTTCGCCCTGCATATGATGGAAGCTGAAACAGGGGCTGTTATTGGGCGTATCGGTGATGCCTCCAATCGACTGGGGGAACATGCCAACAGCCTTCTTCGTGAGATTGAATCAAGCAACGTATTGACTGCCGAGCAACACACCGAGACAGACCAAATTGCGACTGCGGTTAACGAGATGGCTGCGAGCATTCAGGAAGTGGCCGCCAACGCTCAACATGCTGCCGAGACAGCAGGAAAAGCTTACAGCGAGACCTCATCGGGACAACGCCTGGTTGCTCATACTCGTCAGTCTATTACCGAACTGGAGGATGAGATTCGGCAAGCGGCGCACGTTATTCATGAGCTTGAAGGCCAAAGCAACGAAATATCGAAGGTATTGGACGTGATTCGCAGTATTGCCGATCAGACCAATTTACTGGCCCTGAATGCCGCCATCGAGGCAGCTCGCGCCGGAGAGCAGGGCCGGGGGTTTGCCGTGGTGGCAGATGAGGTGCGCAGCCTTGCGTCCCGTACTCAGCAGTCAACGACAGACATTCAAAGCATGATCAGCGCATTGCAGGAAAGGGCACGCACCGCCGTGACCGTCATGGAACAGAGCAGTCAGCAAGCACTCTCCAGTGTCAGTCATGCGCAGGACGCCGCCACTGCGCTCAACGGCATTGGTCTGCGAGTGAACGAGATCACCGATATGAATGCACAGATAGCGGCAGCCGTTGAGCAGCAGGGAGAGGTTAGTGAGGATATCAACCGCAGTATCAACAATATTCGTGATACGGCTAATGTTAACGTCCAGACAGGACAGAGCAATTTCGAAAGTGCGGCAGCCGTAGCACGGCTATCCTCGGCACTGAGCGAACTGGCTAAGCAGTTCTGGGAGAAACGTCACTAAATCTATTGCCTCAAGGCGCCGGGCTCCACGTAATTAGCACAGTGGCCCGGTCAGCGTGTGAACTGCGCCCCAGAAGTTGGACAGCCATCCGATCTCTGGGGTGTTTTTCATGGGCAAAGACTCATCCGCGACTGTCCAGATTCCCGCCAAGATATGGATATTGATAGTGTCTGGACACTCCCACGTCAACGTACGTAGGACCCATCCTTAAACTTCGCAAGACAACTCCCTACCTGCGCCCACCTTATTGAAACCGCTCCTGTGTCGCCGCATCTTGCAGTTCTTCCGAACTTTTTTGTGGGCGACACACTGCCATGTCAACGGCCAAACACCCTGTACTCGATCAAACCGAACCCTTGCGTGCCGCCGCTAACCGACAGCAGTTGGGGTGCCTGGAAAGTACGTGGCTGGGCTGGAACGAGCTGCATCGTTTTGTCTGTTCTAAAGGGCATGTTTTTCTCAAGACCCCGAGGCGGATGAGCCGAAGCCAAGAGAGTTGTCATGCGTGCATTCAGGATCGCTTTACTGAGCGGGTCCGCGCCATTGCCCTTGAAGCCGGGGTGACCTGGCTGGATGAGCAGTGGCTGGGTTATGGCGTGCCCCATAACTTTCGTTGTTCGCAGGGGCACACGTGGCAGCGTAAATCTTCGACCATGAGCTTGCATCCGGATTGCAGCGTCTGCAAACGCGACAAGGCCAGAAACCTCAAGGGGTTCTCCGACGGCCTTACCCGTTTGCAGCAGATCGCGGCGCAGCACGGCGGGGTATGTTTGGCTGATGCTTACACCAGTACCCGTCAACGGTATGGTTTTCGCTGTGCCCAAGGGCACGTCTGGGAGTCTCTAGGCGTCAATATCATGGGCGGTGCGTGGTGCCATGAGTGCGCGATTCAACCCAGACTTATCCATGAAAAGGGGGGGGAATGGACTGGCACGTTTGCGTGAAGTGGCTGAACGCCATGGCGGGCTCTGCCTTGACCAGGAATACCTGGGCGTAAAGCATCACTATCGCTTTCGTTGCGATGCCGGGCATGAGTGGACGAGGTTGGGGTCGAGCGCCTTGCATGGCAGCTGGTGTGTGAAATGCCACCTGAAGGCGAAGACGCTCACACTCGATGACGCGCATCGGGCCGCGGCGGCGAAAGGAGGGCAATGCCTGTCCACTGAGTATGTAAATGCCCAAATCAATCTTCAATGGCAATGCCAGAACGGGCATCGCTGGCTTGCCCGTATGGGGGGTATACGACAGGGTGGTTGGTGCAAGCGGTGCCCAAAGAGCAGGCTAAGCCTCGACGATGCCCATCAGGCCGCGCGCGCGAGAGGCGGGGAATGCCTGTCCACCGAATACGAGAACTGCTACACAAAAATGCATTGGCTGTGCGGACGAGGGCATGGCTGGCACACCAGCCTGGCAATCATACGTAATGGCCATTGGTGCCCTGAGTGCTCTTATATGGCAAAGGTCACTACCCAGAAGACCATGAAACGTTATTTATCGGCCAAGTAAGGGCTTGGTCATCACACTCATGAATAACGCCGACTCGAGAAAGCGCTGTAACCAGGCCCGCAGGCGAGGGTAGGGGCTTTGCCAGAACCAGTCGGGGTCGACGTAGCAGAATTGCCGCACAAAGGGCGCCAGAGCGATGTCGGCCAGCGTCACGTGCTCAGCGGTGAGGAAGGTCCGTTGTTGCAGGCGCTCTTCAAGTGTTTGCAAAAACACCGCACCCAGGTCGCGGTAGTGTTCCTGCGAGTGTTCAGGATGGCGGACCGCGTATTTGTAGTGGTCCAGATGGCGCTTGAAGACGTGATCGTTTTCTTCGATCAATGCCCCGATGTCTTTCTGGGCCTGCGGGTCGTTTGCCAGCAGCCAGTCATCGGGGTCGTTGAGCGCCAGTGCCCAGCGCATGATGCCCAGACTCTCGTCGATCACGCGTCCTCCCTCACAGATCAGGACGGGCACAGTGCCTTTGGGTGAACAGGCGAGCATGTGCGGCGGCTTTTCTTTGAGGCTGACTTCGCGAATGTCCAGTGCGCAGCCCGCATAAAACAACGCCATGCGCGCACGCATGGCGTAGGGGCAGCGCCGGAAAGAGTAAAGAATCGGCGTCGCGGTGTTCACTGCGCTCGACAACGGGTCTCTTTACGCTTCGGCAGTCAGTTGACCGCAGTCGGCGATCACGACTTTTTTGCTGGTTTTGCCTGATTGCGAGCCCAGTGCTTCGATGGCTCGCACGACGTCCATGCCTTCGATGACTTTACCGAATACCACGTGCTTGCCATCCAGCCAGCTGGTGACGATGGTGGTGATGAAGAACTGGCTGCCGTTGGTGTTCGGGCCGGCGTTGGCCATGGACAGGTCGCCTGGCTCGGTGTGCTTCAGGGTGAAGTTCTCGTCCTTGAACTTTTCGCCGTAGATCGACTTGCCGCCGGTGCCGTTGTGGTTGGTGAAGTCACCGCCTTGCAGCATGAAGTCTTTAATCACGCGGTGGAACGAAGAGCCTTTGTAGTGCAGGCCGTCGCCTTTCTCGCCGGTGCACAGGGCACGGAAGTTCTCAGCGGTTTTCGGTGCCACGTCTTCGCGAAGTTCCATCACGATGCGACCCATTGGCTCGTCGTTGGCAGTGATGTCGAAAAATACTTTTGAATTGGACACGGGTAGTTACCTTCTCATTTGAGGTGGCGCAACGGGTCGCGCCGTGGGTGTGTAGGGTACAGAAATTCCGCTTGGCAGTTCTGTCTGACACAGAAAATGGGGGCTGCCTGTCGGTTTATCAATTGCTGACCTCAATCGTACTCAAACCATTGCCCTGGCGCCGCACCTGAATCTGTACCGGGATTCGCTCGTGCATTTCCTGCACATGGGAAATCACCCCCACTTTACGCCCTTGGGCTTGCAGGCCATCGAGGGCATCCATGGCCAGTTGCAGGGATTCGGGGTCGAGGCTGCCGAAGCCTTCGTCGATGAACAGGGATTCGATTTTCAGCGTGCTCGAAGCCATTGAGGCTAGGCCCAGGGCCAGGGCCAACGACACAAGGAAGGTCTCGCCGCCGGACAACGAATGCACCGAGCGCAGTTCGTCGCCCATTTCGGTATCCATTACCAGCAAGCCCAACATGCTGCCGCCGCGCTTCAGGCGATAACGGCGCACCAGTTGGCGCAGTTGCGCGTTGGCATGGTGAACCAGCAGGTCAAGGTTGTAGGCCTGAGCGATCTTGCGAAACTTGTCGCCTTCGGCCGAACCGATCAGCGTGGCCAGACGCGCCCAGCGTTGATACTGAGCATAGGCGTCGGCAATCTGTTGCGCCAACGCCTGATTGGCGTCTTGGCGGCGTTGATCGTCGGCTTGTTGGGCGCGCAGGTCGGCATTGAGGTGTTCATTGGCGGCGAACAGACCTTGCAGCTCGCTCAATGCGCTGTCCAGTTGCTCGGGGTCAAGGTTGCCATTGTGTTGCGCTTGATGGCTTTGCAGACGCTGTTCGCGCTCGTGCAGCAGGACCTTGGCTTGCTCGATGGCTTTTTCACTGTGCTGCAGGCGCTGGCGCAGTTGGCTGACGTGTTCATCGTCGATGCTCAGTAACTGTTCAAGAGCACTGTCATCCAGCTCGCTATGGCGGCTGCGCCATTCGGCAATCCTGGCGCTCAGCTCGCTGCGTTCTTGCTCCAGGCTTTGCAGGCGTTCCTGCCTGGCTTTGAGTTCGGCGGCGAGTTGGATCAGTTGGCTGCGTACGTCCTGCAACGCTTGGCCTGCAGTGCTTTCGACGTGACGCGCTTGCTCGACGGCGTGTTCCAGTTGTTGCTGCCAGCGTTCAGCGCTGCGTTGTTCACCGGCTTGGCCACCCAGCAGTTCAGCGAGCGTTTGCTGGCTGGTGTGCTGCTGCTGGGTGAGGGCGGCGAAACGTTGTTGCAGGTCTTCCAGGTGCTTGGCGCGGGCGTGTTGCTGGAACTGCTCCTGCTCGATTTTTTGCTGACGTCCACTCTGTTCAAGCAGCTCATCGCGTTGCTGCTCCAACTGGTCCAGGCGCTGGGTCACTTGCTGATCGAGCTGCATGACCGTCGCTGCGGCTTCGTTGCGCAAGCCATTGAGGATCTCGGCGGGCAGCAGTGGGGTGAACGCCGCGAGTTCTTCTTCCAGGCGCTCATGGTCGCTGGCCAGTTGCCGCCGCTGTTCGGCCACGTGTTGCGTGGCGGTCTGGCTGGCCTCGGTGGCGCTTTGCAGTTGTTGCTGCAGGCGTCCGGCGTCTTGTTGCAGTTTGAGCAATGCGCTCTGGCGCTGCTCATCCTGGGTGATGTTTTGAGACAGCTGACTTAACTGCTGGCTCAACCAACCGTCGCGCTTGGCCGCGTCCTGCTCCAAGAGGCGGGCGCTGAGCGGATGAGCCTCGAGACTCGGGGTCAAGGCGTGTTGCTGTGTGGACAGTTGTTCCTGTTGGTGCAGGAACTCTTTTTGCTGAGCGATCAACCCACTGACGCTGGCGCGCAGGTCGACCAGCTTTTCCCGCAGGACATTTACGGCTTTCAGGGCGTTGGCTTCTTCGCTTTCGTCATGCCGGGTCAGGCTTTGCAGCAGGGCTTCAGGCTGATGATATGGATGCTCGTGACTGCCACACACCGGGCACGGCTGGTCGTCCTGCAACTGTTCGCGCAACTCTTCGACACTGGCGCTACGGGCGAGGCGTTGGCGCTCCAGCAGTTGCTGGGTGACTGCCAGGGTTTGCTCGGCGACCTTGAGTTCATCCTTGGCCTGAATCCCCTCGCGGTTGAGGTGCTCGCGCTGTTGTTGGGCGTGCTGCTGTTTCTGTGCAAGCGCCAGCGAACGGGTGTCGAGTTCCTGCTGCTCTGTCCATAAACGCGCAAGGCCTTCGAAGGCGCGCTGCTGTTTGCGATTGTCTTGCAGCAGGCTGCCAAGGATCTGGATTTGCTCACTGACGGCATGCGCTTCAGCACCGGCTTCGCTGTACAGCAACTCCAGGGCGTTGCGTTGCTCGGTGAGGTGTTGGCTGGCGCTGGCGGCACGCTGCTCAAGCTGTGGCAACTCGATCTGGCCCTGTTTCAAGCGGCTGCCGATCTGCATCACTTGCTTCAGACGTTCGCGGTAGGCATTCCAGGCTTCGCTGAGCGGGGCCAATGCGCTGCTCTGCTCAAGATGTCCGGCAATTCGTTCCAGCCGCTCGACCACCTGACGTTGCTGGTCGAGCAGGCCTTGCAGGGCGCTTTGGCCCTGCGCGCATTGTTGCTCGGCCTGTTGCTTGAGTTCAGCCGCCTGGCTCAGCTCGTCGATCAAGCGCGCGACAGTGCTTTGGGTTTCGAAGGCTTGACGCAACAGCGGCGTGGCGTCGGTCTGCTGCTGCTGAGCGTTGAGCAACGCTGCGTGGGCATCGACTTGGGTTTTCTCGAGCTGCGCCTGCTGTGCCTGACGTTCGATCTGCTGCTGTTGATGTTGCTGAATCTGCGCCGCCAGCGGGTTGAACTGGGCATTCAGTTCGGCCTGACGGGCGAACTGGTGACGTTGTGGTGCCAGGTGTTCCAGCCGGGCCAGCTTCAGACGTTCGGCGCTCTGGCCGTCCCACTGCAATTGGGCCTGCTGCACCTGTTCGGCAGCGCTTTGCTGTTCGTCCTGCAACTGACGCAGGACGTTGAGCCATTGCTGCTGAAGCTCAAGTTGCTTGAGTTGCGCTTGCTGAGTCTTCAGCTGTTGTTGGGCTTCGTTGAAACGCTGGTCGAGTTCGGCGCGGGCCTCTGGCGTTAGCGGTGTTACGCCGGTGGCCAGTGCTTTCAGATCTTCATGGACCTTTTCCGCTTCCTTGCTCTTGCTGTAGGCGCGGCGGCCCAGTTGGCTGTAGATCGCGGTATCAGTGAGCTTTTCCAGCAGTTCGCTGCGCTCTTTGTCATCGGCCTTGAGGAAGGCGCTGAACTCGCTTTGCGCCAGCATGACGGCGCGGGTGAACTGTTCGAAGTTCAGGCCCAGGCGCGCTTCGAGCATGGCTTTGTATTCGGTTTTGTTCTGGCTGCTCAGCACCCGTTCGCTGTCCAGATCGGTCAGGGTCTGGCGGCTGGCCTGGAGTTTTTTGCTGGCGTTGTCCCGTGCGCGGTTGGTTTCCCAGCGGGCGCGGTAGCGGCGGTTATCGATGCCGATGAAATCCACTTCGGCATAACCGCTGCCGGTGCCACGCCGCAGCAAGGTGCGCGGGTCGTTGGTGCTGATATCGCCGTCGATCTCCGGCACTTTGGACTGCCCGACATTGCTCAGCCGTGGGATGGCGCCGAATAACGCCAGGCACAGCGCGTCGAGCAGGGTACTTTTGCCGGCCCCGGTCGGCCCGGTGATTGCGAACAAACCAGCACTGGCCAACGGTTCAGCGGTGAAATCCAGCTCGAACGGACCGGCGAGGGAAGCGAGGTTTTTCAGGCGAATGGCGAGAATTTTCATGGCTGTTCGCTCTCCAGTTGCACGTCCTGCAAGAGCGTGGCGAAATCCTTGAGGGTTTGTTCGTCGACCTCGCTGCCGTAGCTGTCCTGCCAGGCGCGGCTGAACAGTTCCAGCGGGCTGAGTTGGTCAAGGTCGATCAGGCCGTTGCCGCTGTCATCGCCCCCGGCGCCGCCGTTGCCCGCATATTCGGTGGCGATGCGCACCAGACGTACGGCCTTGCCTTGCAGGACGGTTTCGATTTGCTGGCGCAGATCGGGCTGTGGCTCGTCGAGGCGCACCCGAACTTCCAGCCAGGGTTGGCGCTCGATGTCAGCCAGCAGATCGATATTCGGCAAGGACCCCAGTTGCACCAATAACTCGGCCAGAGGAGCCGGTCCGACGCGTTGCAGATTGACTGCGCGAGGAATCAGGCAGGGTTCGACGCTGATCAGTTGATCGCCGTCGCAATTGATTTCGAGAATCTGATGCTGATAGCCGATCTCGGAAAACGATAGCGGGATCGGCGAGCCGCTGTAGCGGATGCGATCTTCACCGTTGACCTTCTGCGGTTTGTGCAGGTGGCCAAGGGCAACGTAGGTGATGCTCGGACCGAACAGACTGGCGGGCAGGGCCTCGGCGTTGCCGATGATCAGGCTGCGTTCAGAGTCTTCGGACACCGAGCCACCGGCCATGTGCGCGTGGCTGATGGCGATCAAGGCCTGTCCCGGTTGGCGCTTGAGGTTGGCGGCTTCGATCAGCAGTTCATGGACCCGACCAATACCGCGCAGGTAGTCGTCGCCCAGGGTGGCGCCCGTGACTTCAGCGGGCCGAAGAAACGGCAGCGCCAGGCACCAGGCGCCGATGTCGCCGTTGGCCTTGGGTAACGGCAGCAACAGCCGCTCGGCATCCAGTTGTCCGTCATCAAGCCACAACACCCGCCCCAGGGCATGGGTGCGCAAACGGCGCATCAGTGGTGCAGGCAGTTCGATGCGCGAGCCGGAGTCGTGGTTGCCGGCGATCATCACAATAGTCAGCAACGGGAGCTGTTCGTGAGCGTTGACGATGAAGTCGTACAGGCGCTCCTGGGCTTTGACCGGCGGGTTGACGGTGTCGAAAATGTCCCCCGCGATCAACAGCACGTCAGGTTGGCGGTCGACCAGGCGGCCCAGCAGCCAGGTCAGAAAGCAGGCGTGTTCGAAGTCTCGCTCCTGGCCATGCAGGTTCTGGCCGAGGTGCCAGTCGGAGGTGTGGAACAAACGCATGGGGAATCCTTGTACAGCCTGTAGGAGCGGACTTGTCCGCGAAGAGGCCGGGTCAGTCAATGAAGATCGAATAAAAACCGCAGATATTCAGCATTATTTCGGGTACAGCGGTGGCAGGCTGGTGTCGGTGGCCGGATTTTGAACCCGCTCACCTGCTGGCAAGGTACGCACGGCGCGCCACAGCTCTTCACCTTGCCAGTACTGGCCGGCCTCGCTGTACAGCGCGCCGTTCAGGCCGTCGAGGGCGTCGGACAAGGGCACGAAACGTGCTGCCATGTCGGCCAGGGTTTCCGGTTGTTGGCGAGCCCAGGCATCCAGAGCCTGACGGGTCGCCTGTGGATCGTTGGCCTGACTGGCACGCCTGAGCTCATCGAGCACGGTGCGCGGGCTCGGACCCGTTTGCACAACCCGAGACACTGCCGGTTGCCAACGCGCGCGCCACCACAGGCCAAAGCCGAGCAGGGTAGTGCAGGCCAGAAATAACGTACTCAGTTGCCACGCCCACAACGTTTGCCCGGTGATGGTCAGGCCGTTCGCGTCGGTGCCCATCGGAGCGTCCATGGACAGACTCGGGTTATTCACCACCTGCAGGGTGCGCGCGGGGAGGCTGCTGTGTTCCAGATGATCTTCAAGGGTGTTCCACCAGACCACGTCCACCGCCGGCAAATCGATTGCGCCTGTGCGTGTTGGCACCAGGGCTTCGCGTTCTTCGCGGCTGCCGATCAGGCCCCGTTCGCTGGTCAGGTTGGCCAATTGAGGCTGATCGGGGTAACGACGCAGGCCACTGACGTCGGTGCCGGGCAGTGGCGTCAGTTGCGCGCTGGACAAACCTTCGGCGCGGATTGTCAGGCTGCGGGTCAGGGAGTCGCCGACCTGGCTGTGTTCCGGCTCCGGGTTCCAGGTCTCGCTCAAGCTCACGCTGCGTGCGGGCAACCATGGAGCGTCGGCAGGGTAGTCGGCGGGCTGGGGTTTTATCCACAGGGGGATTTCGGCGGAGCTGACGTGCACCTGCTTGCCTGGCTTGGGACCGGTCGGGTTGACACCCTGGGCTTGCCCCTGATTCTGGGCCTGAGCGTCCTGCACCAACGTTGCACTGAAGACTTGCGCGGGAATCAGCAACTCGCCGCTGTGCTGTGGATAAATCGCATAGCGTATCTCGATGACGCCGTGGCGAATGCCATTGATCAGTTTTTCATAGGTGCGCGAATCACCGAGTTTCTCGATCCGTGCATCCTGGATCTGCAAGGGCGTCAGGTTGCTGTCGTCGAACAGTGCGACCGAGTGATAGATGCGCAGGGTCAGCACGACTTGAGCTTGAACGTAGACGCTTTCCTGATCGAGGCTGGCGTCGATGAACACCGGCGCCAGCGTGCCCTGGTCCTGGGCTTCGCTTTGCACCACTTGCAACGTGATGGGCTGGCTTTTCAGTTCGCCCAGTTGCAACGAGGGGATGATCACGGTGCCATTCTGCTTCGGCAGCAGGGTAATGATCCATCGTGTGGTGGCTTGAGCGCCGCCATCCAGAGTGGTCAGGTGGTTGATCTGGCGCGTGCCGCGTACGTCGAAATCAGCCTCCAGCGTGGTCAGATCGGGTTTGCCGAACAACGTGACGTCATTGGATTCCAGGGTCAGCTCTACGGTCTCGCCGGAGTTCAGGCGCGCACGATCGACGCTGGCCACCAGCTCGGCAGCCTGAGCCGACAGAGCCATAAGACCCAGCATGAGGCTGATCAATAAAGTGTACGGGCGACTCATCGGGTCTGTTCCTGACGCTGTTGCTGTTCATACCAGAATTTACGTCGCAACAATTCGCCGGGGTCGTCCGGGATCTGTCGCAACCATTGTTCCAGAGCTTGCCGTCGCTCTCCGTCGAGGGCGGTTTCGGCGGGTTTGATCGGTGGTCGGGTGGTGTTTTCATCGCCCAGTTGTGAGCCTGGAACGTCGTTGCCGCCAGCCGGGCTGTTCGGGTTGCTGGTAACGGTGTTGTTATTGGCGCTGCTGTCGTCACCTGACGGAGGCTGATTTGAATTCTGCGGTGCTGTCGCCGCGCCAGCTTGTGGGTCTTCGCCGATGTCGTCTTTTTTGCTGTCGTCCGGCTTGCTGGGGCTGGAGGCCTGTTGCTGCTTGTCCTGTTCCAGCAAACGCTCGACCAGGGCTTTGTTTTTCAACGCCGGCTGCAGATCGGGTTGGCGTTCCAGGGCCTGTTCATAGGCATCCAGCGCGGCTTCCAGTTCGCCAGCCCTGGCCAGCGCATTGCCGCGATTATAGTGGTCGGCGGCGTTGTTGCTTTCAGCAAATCGCTGAGCGGCACTGGCATAGTCGCCGGCCTGGTACAGCGCCACGCCTTGCCATTGCCTGTCCTTGAAGTGTTGCGCAGCTTCGGCGGGCTGACCTTGTTCGAGCAGGCGCTGGCCCTGTTGGTCGGGCCGCAACCACAGGTCGTTGAACTCGAAGGCATAGCTGGGCTGCGGAAGCATGAACAACAGCGGCAGGCACAACAACCAGCCTCGGCGCCCGGCGCAGGCCGCAAGCAACAATAACGGCAGCAGCAGCCAGGGCCCCTGGTCGTCCCAACTGTCCAGATGCACGGTCTGGCCATCGCTGCGAAGGCTTTGCGGACTGTCGAACAGGCCCAGCCCTCGCAGGTCGGAGTCATCCAGTCGGGCCTGTCGATAGCGCCCGTCGATCTGGCTGGCGAAGTCCTTCAGGCTTGGGCTGTCCAGACGGGGCAGCAGGATTGCGCCCTGTGGGTCTCTGAGAAAGCCGCCTTTTTCCTGCGTGACCGGGGCACCGTCAGCGGTGCCGACGCCGAGGATCAGCAGCGGCGGCGACTGACGGCTCAATGCTTCGCGGATGCCTTGGCGTTCCTGTTCGCTGAGTGACGAGCCGATCAACAGCAAGCGGCCCTGGCCCTGCGCACTTTGCTTGAGCAGGGCAAGCGCTTTGGTTACCGCCAGATCGGCGCGGTGCCCAGCCTCGGGCATGATCGAGGGCTTGAGCGCTTCGAGCAGATTGCGACTGGTGGCCAGGTCGTCAGACAGCGGCACCAGGGTGTGAGCGCTACCGGCATAGACGATGATCGCCGTCTGCGAATCGCTGCGGCTCTGCAACAGGTCGAGCAGTTTACGTCGCGCCTGCTCCAGCCGAGTCGGTGGAGTGTCGGTGGCGAGCATTTCCGGGGTTAGCTCCAGCAACACCACCAATGGGTCGGCGGGCTTCTGGCTGGATTGCTCGACGTGCTGCCAACTCGGGCCGAGCAACGCCAGCACGGCGAGGGTCCAGGCCAGGCCCAGCGCAACCCACGGCAATTTGCTGTCGCGACCACTGCCGCCTCCGAGCAATACCGCGTGGAAAGCCACAGGCAGGATCATCTGCCAGCGTCCTGCACGTTTTTGTCGGTGCCAGAGTTGCCACAGCAACCAGCCCAGCAGCGGCAGTAACAGCAACCACCAAGGCCTGAGCCAGTGCGGCCAGAACGTGATCATCGACGCCTCCGCAAACGCTTGAGTCGCTGACGCCATTGCTCATTCGACGGCAGAAAAACTTTCTGTTTGAAAAAGCGTTGCAGCACGTTGTTCGGAAAGCGTTCGCGGATCACCAACAGCATGCTTAATAGCAGCGCGGCGGCCAGCGGCCAGTGATACAACGCCTGGGCCGAGCGTGCCTGGGTCGGTTGTTGGGCGACCGGCTCCAGGGTGTCGAGGGTTTGTCTGATTTTTTGCAATTGCTGGCCGTCACGTGCGCGAAAATATTTGCCCCCGGTGATGTCGGCAATGTGTTTGAGGGTGGGCTCGTCCAGGTCCAGGCTCGGGTTCAACCCCGGTATGCCCAGCGTTCCGCCTTGTTCCGGGTCGGCGCCAATGCCGATCGGGTAGATTTTTACCCCTTCACTGGCGGCCAGGCGTGCGGCGGTCACCGGATCGATTTCGCCGCCGTTGTTGGCGCCGTCGGTGACCAGCACCAATACCCGGCTTTGTGCCGGGCGCAGACGCAGACGCTTGAGACCCAGGCCGATGGCGTCGCCGATAGCTGTATTTTTCCCTGCAATGCCGATCCGCGCTTCGTCCAGCCAGATGCGCACGGTGTGTCGGTCGAACGTCAGGGGGGCCTGGAGATAGGCCCGGCTGCCAAACAGAATCAGCCCGACCCGATCACCTTCGCGATGTTCGAGAAAGTCCCCCAGCAAGTGCTGGACCAGGGTCAAGCGGCTGACCTCATCGTTGTTCCAGTGCATGTCGGGGTAGTCCATGGAACCGGAGACGTCCACGGCCACCAGCAAGTCGCGACCGCTGGCGGCGATCGGCAACGGTTCACCCAGCCACTCTGGACGGGCAGCGGCCATCAGCAATAACAGCCATAGCAGAATAAACGGTGCCTGCTGCCGCCAGCCGGGCAGATGAACCCGCGCCCGACGCCCGGCCAGACTTTCCAGTTCGCTGAGAAAGCTGACCTTGAGCGCCGCTTCACCGCTGTCTGCCGCAGGCAACAGTATTCTCATCAGCCAGGGCAGTGGCAGCAGGGCGAAGACCCACAGCCAGGCGAACTCAAACATGTTTGCGAATCCAGGTCTCGACCGCCTGATTCAGGCCGGTGATGGCTTTGTCGTCGAGTTTGCACTCCGGTTTGTACGCGCCTTCGACCAGCACCATCCAGCGGGTCAGACCGGCAGCGGGACACCGGTTGTCGAGAAAGGCCAGCCACTTGCGGCCGTTCAAGGTGTGACTTTGGCTGTAGGGATAGTGGTTGCGACACAGGCGCTTGAGCAGCGCGTTGATCTGCTGCAGCCAGGCGCCAGCAGGTGCGCCGTCGTAAGGCTTGGGCAGTCCGGCAAGTTCTTCCAGGGCAGCCACCCTCACAGGGTCCAGCGGTTGCTCGGCGCGGCTGACCGGGCGCTTGCCAGACCAGTATCGACGCAAACGCCACAGCCCCCACGCCGCCACTGGAAGCAAGAGCAGGAGCAGCCACCAGCCCGGCGCCGGTGGCCAGAAGCTCACCGCTGCGGGGGGGATCAGCGGTTGCAGTTGCTCCAGGGTATTCATCGTTGTTTACCGGGGCGCTGGGGGTTCAGGTATTCGCGCAGTTGCTCGACCATCTCGCTTTGCGTGCTCAGTGGCATCGATGGCACACGCAGTTTTTGCGCGAGTAATTCCCAGCGTGCGACCCGGGCTTCGCCCTGAGCACGATAGGCCTGGCGCAAGTCCGGTTTGAGGGTGTCGAGTTCCAACTGTGCGCCGCGTTCGGAGAAACGTAACAGGCCGGCTGCCGGCAAAGCGTGATCCAGTGGGTCGGACAGCGGCAACAGCAGCAGATCGCAATGCCTGGACAGCAGACTCAGTTGCTGCTCGGCCGCATCGGACAGCGCCCGCTCATCGCAGATCACGATCACCAGACTGCCGGGGCGCAGTACTTCACGGGCGCGGCGCAGGGCGGTGCCAAACGCGTCGCGGTCGGCGGGGATTTCGGTGTGCAGCGATTGATTGACCCGCACCAGCCGGTTGAGCAACTGCAACAGGCTCTGCTTGCTGCGCCGGGGTTTGATCTCATAGTGCTCGTTGTCGCCGAACACCAGCCCGCCGACCCGGTCGTTATGGCCCAGGGCGGCCCAGCCGATCAGTGCCGCAGCCTGAGCGGCGAGGACCGATTTGAACATCAGGCCCGACCCGAAAAACAGCCGTCGGCTTTGTTCCACCAGAATGAAGATGGGGCGCTCGCGCTCTTCATGGAACAGCTTGGTGTGCGGCTCCTGGGTGCGGGCGGTGACGCGCCAGTCGATGGTGCGCACGTCGTCGCCGGCCTGGTAAACCCGCACCTGATCGAAGTCCACGCCACGCCCGCGCAGCTTGGAGTGGTGCAGGCCGATCAACGGGCTGCGCTGGCTCGGGGTGGAAAACAGTTGCACTTCGCGCACGCGATGGCGCATCTCGATCAGCTCGGCGAGGCTGACGCGTATTCCCGGCTCGGCAATCGGTTGGGGTTGCATGGGGTCAGGCGACAGCCACGACGTCGAGGATGCGCTGGATCACGCGGTCCTGATCTATACCGGCGGCTTCCGCTTCGAACGACAGAATAATCCGGTGGCGCAACACGTCGAACAGCACCGCCTGAATATCTTCGGGGCTGACGAAATCCCGGCCAGCCAGCCAGGCATGAGCCCGCGCGCAACGGTCCAGGGCAATCGAACCGCGCGGGCTGGCGCCGTAAGCGATCCAGTCGGCCATTTCCGGGTCGAACTTGGCGGGTGTGCGCGTGGCCATCACCAGTTGCACCAGGTATTCCTCCACCGCATCGGCCATGTACAGCCCGAGGATTTCCTTGCGTGCGGCGAAAATCGCCTGCTGGCTGACCCGGCGTTCTGGCTTGGTTTCGCCATTAAGTGCTTCGCCGCGAGCCTGCTGAAGAATTTTGCGTTCGACTGCCGCGTCCGGGAAACCGATTTTGACGTGCATCAGGAAGCGGTCGAGCTGGGCTTCGGGCAGCGGATAGGTGCCCTCCTGCTCGATGGGGTTCTGCGTCGCCATCACCAGAAACAGCGGTGACAGTTCATAGGTGCTGCGCCCGACACTGACCTGACGTTCGGCCATGGCCTCCAACAAGGCTGACTGAACCTTGGCCGGGGCCCGGTTGATTTCGTCGGCGAGCACCAGATTGTGGAAGATCGGCCCCTGTTGGAAGACGAAGCTGCCCGTTTCCGGACGATAGATCTCGGTGCCGGTGATGTCGGCAGGCAGCAAATCAGGGGTGAATTGAATGCGGTGAAATTGTGCTTCCACGCCTTCGGCCAGTTCCTTGATCGCCTTGGTCTTGGCCAGACCCGGTGCGCCTTCGACCAGCATATGGCCGTCTGCGAGCAGGGCAATCAACAGCCGTTCGATCAGTTTTTCCTGGCCGAGAATCTGCGTTGAGAGAAAGGTTCGCAGCGCAATCAGCGCTTCACGATGTTCCATCGTTGACTGTTCCTGGCAGGGTGACCGACAGCGTCAAATGACACTGAGGTTGGGGGCGTTACTTTAATCCATCCGGGGCTGTGCCGACTAACGGCTATGGGCTTTTTTCTGGGATTATCAGATTAAGACTGCGGAAGTCTCGGAATTGTCTGACGTGTCGTGTCGAAGCTGTGTAGGAAGTTGGTGCTGGGTAGATCTCCATCACAGCCTTCTGCAGTACTTACACCCGATAAAATGCCGCCGCATTGTCCCAAAGCGCCAGCCGTGCGCCTTGTTCGCCCACTGCATCGATCAGCAGCTCGATATCGCTCGCTGCAAACGGCCGTGGCGCGCGGGTGGAGGGCAGGTCTGTGCCGAACATCAGGGCGTGGGGGTTGGCGGCGAAAATGTCTTTCAGGGCCGAGGCTACCGGGAAGTCCACCCGACCAAAACCACAGGCCTTGATACGTACGCCTTTTTCGGCCAGGCGCAGGACACTGGGCAGACCTTCTTTGCTCAAACCCAGATGATCAATGCTGATCGCCGGTAATTGCAGCAGGCGTTGTTCAATCTCGGGCAACTCGCGGGAGTCGATGTACAGCTCGGAGTGCCATCCCACTTGCTCATGCACGCGATGGGCCAGCGCTTCAAGCTGGTCCAGTTGCTCCGAACCGCCGCGTTTGAGGTTGAACCGCAGTGCGCGCACCCCAAAGCCATTCAGGGTTTGCAGTTCGGCGTTGGTCACGCGACCAGGTAATTGGGTCACGCCAACGAAGCCTGACCCCAGTCGATGCAGGGCGTCGAGCAGATAACCCTGGTCGAAGCCCTGGAAAGAGCCGGACACCACGGCGCCGCCGGTGACGCCCAGTGGCCGGGTTTGGGTCAGGTAATCCTCGACGCTAAAAGGCTCGGGCAGATAACCGTTGTTGGGCACCAGGGGAAAGCGCGAATCAATGATGTGGCAGTGAGCATCGAAAATCGATGGGGTCATGACTGTTCCCGTCTTGGTGTCGGTTAACGATCAAACGATGGGGTTCAGGCAATTTCGCTGACGTAGGTGCCGATGTCTTCCAGAATGATCTCCAGGGTTTCCTGGACATCACGCAACTCGTCCGCCGGTGTCGAGTGACGAATTTCATAGGTGACATGACCCTCGAGCTGCTCAGCGTCGGCGGGGTCGATTTCAACCAGCAGGCGTTCGGCGCTGAGGGTGACTTTCAAATTTTCCAGGGTGATTGTCTTGTCGTCACCGACCGTGATCTCCACCTGATTCTCGTCAGGGAAGCGGGTGAGCGAGAACAGATCGCCTGTTTCCCCGTGGCAGCAGAACAAGGCCATGTCGTCGTATTCGTCATCGCATGGGTTGACGATGAGGGCGGTCGTGTTGATTTGCATGATGGTTTCCTGATCTATCGAGACGGGCGGAATGCGATTTTGCCAGTCTCGGCGATTGTTTGTCGGTTAATTACACGCTATGTCCCAGCGGCCCGCTAGGTTTTTATTGGTCGGGGCAGGGGCTATAATGCGGGCCATTACACCTTCGTAATGCTTAAGAATGTTTACTCGATATGACCCTGATTGTTAGAGACAGCAATGGCACCCAACTGGCCGACGGCGACTCAGTGACGCTGATCAAGGACCTTAAAGTCAAAGGCACTTCGGTTACCCTGAAGCGCGGCACCATGGTCAAGGGCATTCGCCTGACCGATAACGAAGACGAAGTTGAATGCAAGGTCGAGAAAGTCAAAGGCCTGGTATTGCGTACCGAGTTCTTGAAAAAAGCCTGATCCCTGATCATCGGCTGCTTGTCCAGGGGTGCGCAATCGCACCCCGTGACGTTTTACCCACAATCCCCCGCTTCATCCTGCTGGCTGTGATCCTCTTCTCAGTATCGGCAATGCCTTCCCTTGATCATTCAAGAACACCTCATTCGGTGTCGACCTCTGTTTAGAGGGGATTTCGCGCGCCTGTTACGTGCCGATGACCGAATATGTCGCAGCACCGCAAGCAGGGCCGGGCCCGCTATCGTTAAGCTTCGCAGCAGGATGGACACCTCTAAAGACACAGCCCGCCTGGGCAGTCGTTTTTGTAGATGCCCATTTTCTTCGCCGGGTTCACTCCCGGGAAAATGAATGTGACTACCCGATCGTGACGAGCGTTTGTTCTTTAGCTTCACTACCCTGTCATGCTGTGCTGCTTTTGTTTGAAACCCAGCACGCGTGATGGCGATCCCCTGAACGGGATGCGACGCTTCCATCAATAAAAAGCCCAAGCGGAGTACCACAGATGGCGTTCTTCACCGCAGCCAGCAAGTCCGACTTCCAGCATCAACTGCAAGCGGCACTGGCGCAGCACATCAGTGAACAGGCACTGCCACAAGTGGCGCTGTTCGCTGAGCAATTCTTCGGCATTATTTCCCTTGATGAACTGACCCAGCGCCGGCTATCCGACCTGGCCGGTTGCACCTTGTCTGCCTGGCGACTGCTTGAACGTTTTGAACATATTCATCCGCAAGTGCGGGTCTACAACCCTGATTACGAGCGCCATGGCTGGCAATCGACCCACACCGCGGTCGAGGTTCTGCATCACGATCTGCCGTTTTTGGTGGACTCGGTTCGTACCGAGCTGAACCGTCGCGGTTACAGCATTCACACCCTGCAAACCACCGTGCTGAGCGTGCGTCGCGGCAGCAATGGCGAATTGCTGGAGTTGTTGCCCAAGGGTTCTCACGGCGAGGACATCCTGGAAGAATCTCTGATGTACCTGGAGATTGATCGCTGCGCCAATGCTGCCGAAATGAATGTGCTGGTTCGTGAACTCGAGCAAGTGCTGGATGAAGTACGGATCGCGGTCGCTGACTTCGAGCCGATGAAGGTCAAGATCAACGAACTGCTGGCCGGTATCGACACCCTTGAGTTTGCCGTTGAAGAAGGCGAGAAGTCCGAGGTCAAGGTCTTCCTGCAATGGCTGGTGGACAACCACTTCACCTTCCTTGGCTACGAAGAATTCGAAGTCCGTAATGACAATGGCGGCGGCTACCTGGTGTATGACGAGTCGTCCTTCCTCGGTCTGACCAAGCTGCTGCGCGCAGGGCTGACCAAAGAAGACCTGCACATCGAAGACTACGCAGTGAATTACCTGCAAGAGCCGATGTTGCTGTCGTTCGCCAAGGCTGCACACCCAAGCCGCGTGCATCGCCCGGCGTACCCCGATTACGTGTCGATCCGCAAGATCGATGCTACCGGCAAAGTGATCAAGGAATGCCGCTTCATGGGTCTGTACACCTCGTCGGTGTACGGCGAGAGCGTGCGTCAGATCCCTTACATTCGCCGCAAGGTTGCCGAAGTCGAGCGTCGTTCCGGTTTCGACGCCAAGGCGCATCTGGGCAAGGAATTGGCGCAGGTGGTGGAAGTACTGCCGCGTGATGACCTGTTCCAGACCCCGGTGGACGAGCTGTTCAGCACCGTGATGTCCATCGTCCAGATCCAGGAGCGCAACAAGATTCGCGTGTTCCTGCGCAAAGACCCGTATGGCCGCTTCTGCTACTGCCTGGCCTATGTGCCACGCGACGTTTACTCCACCGAAGTCCGGCAGAAAATCCAGCAAGTACTGATGGATCGCCTGAAGGCCAGCGATTGCGAATTCTGGACCTTCTTCTCCGAGTCAGTCCTGGCGCGCGTGCAGTTGATCCTGCGAGTGGACCCGAAAAGCCGTCTCGACATCGACGCACAGCAGCTGGAAAACGAAGTGGTACAGGCCTGCCGTTCGTGGCAGGACGATTACTCCAGCCTCGTTATCGAAAGCTTTGGCGAAGCCCACGGCACCAATGTGCTGTCCGACTTCCCTAAAGGTTTCCCGGCCGGTTACCGCGAGCGCTTCGCTGCGCATTCGGCCGTGGTCGACATGCAGCATTTGCTCAGCCTGACCGAAGCCAATCCGCTGGTGATGAGCTTCTACCAGCCGCTGGCGCAAGCCGGTAAGCAGCAACTGCATTGCAAGCTGTATCACGCCGATACCCCGCTGGCCTTGTCCGACGTCCTGCCGATTCTGGAAAACCTTGGCCTGCGCGTGCTGGGCGAGTTCCCTTATCGCCTGCGTCGAAAAAATGGTCGCGAGTTCTGGATTCACGACTTTGCCTTTACGGCGGGTGAAGGCCTGAACCTCGACATTCAGCAGCTCAATGACACGCTGCAAGATGCGTTCGTGCACATCGTGAGCGGCGATGCGGAAAATGATGCGTTCAACCGTCTGGTATTGACGGCGGGTCTGCCATGGCGCGATGTCGCGTTGCTGCGTGCTTATGCCCGCTACATGAAACAGATTCGTCTGGGCTTTGATCTGGGTTATATCGCCAGCACCCTGAACAATCACACCGATATCGCTCGCGAGCTGACACGGTTGTTCAAAACGCGCTTCTATCTGGCGCGCAAACTGACTGCCGACGACCTTGAAGACAAGCAGCAGCGTCTGGAACAAGCGATTCTGGCGGCACTGGACAACGTTCAGGTGCTCAACGAAGACCGCATCCTGCGTCGCTACCTGGACCTGATCAAAGCTACCTTGCGGACCAACTTCTACCAGCCAGACGCCCAAGGTCATAACAAGAGCTACTTCAGCTTCAAGTTCAACCCGCGCCTGATTCCCGAGCTGCCCAAGCCGGTGCCGAAATTCGAGATTTTCGTCTATTCGCCACGCGTTGAAGGCGTTCACCTGCGTTTCGGTAATGTTGCTCGCGGCGGCCTGCGCTGGTCGGACCGTGAGGAAGATTTCCGTACCGAAGTGCTGGGTCTGGTAAAAGCCCAACAAGTGAAGAACTCGGTCATCGTGCCAGTGGGCGCCAAAGGTGGCTTCATTCCGCGTCGCCTGCCGTTGATTGGCGGCAGCCGTGACGAGACTCAGGCTGAAGCGATCACCTGCTACAAAATCTTCATTTCCGGTTTGCTGGACATCACCGACAACCTCAAGGACGGTGGCCTGGTGCCGCCGACCAATGTAGTGCGTCATGACGAGGATGATCCCTACCTCGTCGTTGCTGCCGACAAAGGCACCGCAACGTTCTCCGATATCGCCAACGGCATTGCCATCGATTACGGCTTCTGGCTCGGTGATGCTTTCGCCTCGGGTGGTTCGGCCGGTTACGATCACAAAAAAATGGGCATCACCGCTAAAGGCGCGTGGGTCGGTGTGCAGCGTCACTTCCGTGAACGCAACATCAACGTCCAGCAAGACAGCATCAGTGTGATCGGTATCGGTGACATGGCCGGTGACGTGTTCGGCAACGGCCTGTTGATGTCCGACAAGCTGCTGCTGGTTGCTGCGTTCAACCACCTGCACATCTTCATCGATCCTAACCCTGAGCCGGCTAACAGCTTCGTCGAGCGTCAGCGCTTGTTCGATCTGCCGCGTTCGGCCTGGAGCGACTACGACGCCAGCATCATGTCCGAAGGCGGCGGGATCTTCTCGCGCAGTGCGAAAAGCATCGCCATCAGTCCACAGATGAAAGAACGCTTCGACATCACGGCCGACAAGCTGACCCCGACCGAACTGCTCAATGCCTTGCTCAAGGCGCCGGTGGATCTGCTGTGGAACGGCGGTATTGGTACGTACGTCAAATCCAGCGAAGAAAGCCACGCTGATGTTGGCGACAAGGCCAACGATGCGCTGCGTGTGAACGGCAACGAACTGCGCTGCAAAGTAGTGGGCGAGGGCGGCAACCTCGGCATGACCCAGCTGGGTCGGGTCGAGTTCGGCCTCAATGGTGGCGGCTCCAACACCGACTTCATCGACAACGCCGGTGGTGTGGATTGCTCCGACCACGAAGTGAACATCAAGATCCTGCTCAACGAAGTCGTTCAGGCCGGTGACATGACCGAGAAGCAGCGCAACCTGCTGCTCGAAAGCATGACCGACGAAGTCGGCAGCCTGGTGCTGGGCAACAACTATAAGCAGACGCAGGCCTTGTCCCTGGCCGCGCGTCGCGCTTATGAGCGGATCGCTGAATACAAGCGTCTGATGAGCGATCTGGAGGCGCGGGGCAAGCTGGACCGTGCCATCGAGTTCCTTCCGACCGAAGAGCAGCTGACCGAGCGCACTGCGGCGGGCCATGGTCTGACCCGTGCCGAACTGTCGGTGCTGATCTCTTATAGCAAAATCGACCTGAAGGAAGCACTGCTCGGATCCCGCGTTCCCGATGACGATTATCTGGTGCGCGACATGGAGACGGCATTCCCGCCGTCACTGGCCGCCAAGTTCTCCGAGGCCATGCGTCGTCACCGCCTCAAACGCGAAATCGTCAGCACCCAGATCGCCAACGACCTGGTCAACCATATGGGCATCACCTTCGTTCAGCGGCTCAAAGAGTCCACTGGCATGAGTGCGGCCAATGTGGCGGGCGCTTACGTGATCGTGCGGGACATCTTCCACCTGCCACACTGGTTCCGTCAGATCGAGGCGCTGGATTACAAGGTTCCGGCCGAAATCCAGCTGGCCCTGATGGACGAGCTGATGCGTCTGGGGCGTCGCGCCACGCGCTGGTTCCTGCGCAGCCGTCGCAACGAACTGGATGCTGGACGCGACGTCGCACACTTCGGTCCGCACATCGCGGCGTTGGGTCTCAAGCTCGACGAGCTGCTGGAAGGCCCGACCCGGGAAGTCTGGCAGACCCGTTATCAGGCGTATGTCGAAGCCGGCGTACCCGAGTTGCTGGCGCGCATGGTCGCAGGCACCAGCCACTTGTACACGCTGTTGCCAATCATCGAAGCGTCGGACGTCACCGGGCAGAATGCTGCCGACGTGGCCAAGGCTTACTTCGCCGTGGGCAGCGCGCTGGACGTGACCTGGTACTTGCAACAGATCAGCAACCTGCCGGTGGAAAACAACTGGCAGGCCCTGGCACGTGAAGCCTTCCGTGACGACATCGACTGGCAGCAACGGGCGATCACCGTGTCGGTCCTGCAGATGCCGGATGCTCCAGCGGATGTCGAAGCACGTCTGGCGTTGTGGCTTGAACAGCACCTGCCAATGGTCGAGCGCTGGCGCGCAATGCTGGTCGAGCTGCGTGCGGCCAGCGGAACTGACTACGCGATGTATGCGGTCGCCAACCGTGAGTTGCTGGATCTGGCGATGAGTGGTCAGGCTGTTGTGGTTTGATGGTTTGAGTTGAAGCGGTAACAAGAAAAGCCCTGCATCGCGAGATGCGGGGCTTTTTTGTTTTCTGACTCTGACAGTCTTGAAGGCAAAAAAAACCCCGTCACCAGGACGGGGTTTTTTCAACGCGGTGTTTCGTTACGCTTGAATTACCGGGATGTTGGCATTGGCTGCCGACTCACGGAATTCTGCGATCTGGTCGAAACTCAGGTAGCGGTAAACGTCCGCTGCCATGGTGTCGATTTCTTTCGCGTAGGCCATGTATTCCTCAACGGTCGGCAGGCGACCCAGGATCGATGCAACAGACGCCAACTCAGCCGAGGCCAGGTAAACGTTCGCGCCATCGCCCAGACGGTTGGGGAAGTTACGGGTCGACGTGGACACCACGGTAGCGTTAGGTTCAACGCGTGCCTGGTTACCCATGCACAGCGAGCAACCTGGCATTTCCATGCGTGCGCCAGCTTTGCCGTAGATGCCGTAGTAGCCTTCTTCGGTCAACTGGTGCGCGTCCATTTTGGTCGGAGGCGACAACCACAGACGGGTTGGCAGCGAACCTTCAACTTTCTGCAGCAGTTTGCCGGCAGCGCGGAAGTGACCGATGTTGGTCATGCACGAACCGATGAACACTTCGTCGATCTTCTCGCCAGCAACGCTGGAAAGCAGACGGGCGTCGTCCGGGTCGTTTGGCGCGCAGAGCACAGGCTCTTTGATGTCAGCCAGGTCGATTTCGATGGTTTCGGCGTATTCGGCGTCAGCATCGGCAACCATCAGCTCAGGGTTGGCAACCCAGGCTTCCATCGCTTGAGCACGACGTTCCAGAGTACGAGCATCACCGTAGCCTTCGCCGATCATCCAGCGCAGCAGGGTGATGTTGGACTTCAGGTACTCGGAGATGGACTCTTTCGACAGCTTGATGGTGCAACCGGCAGCGGAACGCTCGGCAGAGGCGTCGGACAGCTCGAAAGCCTGTTCGATGCTCAGGTTGTCGAGGCCTTCGATTTCCAGGATGCGACCGGAGAATGCGTTTTTCTTGCCTTTCTTCTCTACGGTCAGCAGGCCAGCCTGAATCGCGTAGTAAGGAATGGCGTGAACGAGGTCACGCAGGGTGACGCCCGGTTGCATTTTGCCTTTGAAGCGGACCAGGATCGATTCCGGCATGTCCAACGGCATAACGCCCGTGGCAGCAGCGAACGCGACCAGACCGGAACCGGCCGGGAAGGAAATCCCCATTGGGAAACGGGTGTGCGAGTCACCACCGGTACCGACGGTGTCCGGCAGCAGCATACGGTTCAGCCAGCTGTGGATGATGCCATCGCCCGGACGCAGGGAAACGCCGCCGCGGGTCATGATGAAGTCAGGCAGTGTGTGGTGAGTCTTGACGTCGATCGGCTTTGGATATGCCGCGGTGTGGCAGAAAGACTGCATGACCAGATCGGTAGAGAAACCCAGGCAAGCCAGGTCTTTCAATTCGTCGCGGGTCATCGGGCCAGTCGTGTCCTGGGAACCGACGGTGGTCATCTTCGGCTCGCAGTACGTGCCTGGACGAACACCGGCGACGCCGCATGCCTTGCCGACCATTTTCTGCGCCAGGGTGAAACCCTTGGTGCTGGCAGCCGGTTGTTCAGGCAGCTTGAACAGGGTCGAAGGTGGCAGACCCAGTTCGGTACGGGCTTTTTCGGTCAGGCCACGGCCGATGATCAGCGGGATACGGCCGCCAGCACGAACTTCGTCGAGCAGTACCGGGGTCTTCATTTCGAAGGTGGCCAGGACTTCTTCGCTGTTGTGCTTGGTGACTTTACCGGCATGCGGGTAAAGGTCGATCACGTCGCCCATGTTCATCAGGGAAACGTCGAATTCGATCGGCAGAGCGCCAGCATCTTCCATGGTGTTGTAGAAGATTGGAGCGATCTTGTTACCGAAGCAGAAGCCGCCGGAGCGCTTGTTCGGTACGAAAGGAACGTCGTCGCCGAAGAACCACAGCACCGAGTTGGTAGCTGATTTACGCGAAGAACCGGTACCGACCACGTCACCGACGTAGGCGATAGGGAAACCTTGGCCGCGCATGGTTTCGATCTGTTTCATCGGGCCAGTCACGCCTTGTTCATCAGGCACGATGCCGTCACGGGCCATTTTCAGCATGGCCAGGGCGTGCAGCGGGATGTCAGGACGGGACCAGGCATCAGGTGCAGGGGACAGGTCGTCGGTGTTGGTTTCGCCGGTGACCTTGAACACGCGCAGGCTGATTTTGTCGTCCAGAACAGGGCGCTTCTGGAACCACTCGCCGTCGGCCCAGGATTGCAGAACACCTTTAGCGTGAACGTTGCCGTTCTTGGCTTTTTCAGCCACGTCGTGGAACGCGTCGAACATCAGCAGGGTGTGCTTGAGTTCTTTGGCCGCGACTGGCGCCAGTTCAGCGTTGTCCAGCAGGTCAACCAAGGTGACGATGTTGTAGCCACCTTGCATGGTGCCCAACAGCTCAACGGCACGCTTTTTGTCGATCAGCGGAGAGGTGGCTTCACCTTTGGCCAGAGCGGACAGGAAGCCAGCTTTGACGTATGCAGCTTCGTCAACGCCTGGTGGAACGCGATTTGTAATCAGGTCGACAAGGAAAGCTTCTTCGCCAGCCGGGGGATTTTTCAGCAGCTCGATCAGGCCTGCGGTTTGTTCGGCGTTAAGCGGCTGGGGCACGATACCCTGGGCGGCACGCTCTTCGATGTGTTTACGGTAGGCTTCAAGCACAGTATTACCCTCATCAGTGGTCCCAAATGGGTGTCCGGGACGCTCATCCAGAAAATTATCCGCACCCATGCGCTTTTTAGGCTTTTTGAGCCATTTGGCCGGGGAGTCGGTAATTTCTTACAGAAGCTGTTTTCAAAGTTTTACGCCTGCAGGACGGCTGATGAGTGTCGACACAGGATTTTTCGAAGAGAAATACCTGCATCAACACCGGACTGCTGGGTTACTTGACTGTGCTCGTGACGCTTTGAAAACAGCTTCTAACGGACATTGGCGCCTTAAAAGGCTCGATGATTCTACGGCAAAAATCGGGTAAAGGTAAGTTAGACCCTGCATGTTCAGGGGTGACCCTCGTTAGACAAAGGGCTAACATGCGCGCTTGTTTTGCCTGTTGCCGTCCTCTCGACCATGTCCAATCAAACCATCAAGACCCCCTGCATCGGCCTCTGTTCCACTGTTTATGGGGATCTGGTGTGCCGTGGTTGCAAGCGATTCCACCACGAAGTGATCAACTGGAATGGTTACAACGAGGATGAAAAGCGTGCGGTCTGGCTACGCCTGGAGCAACTGCTCGTCCAGGTCATGACCGCCAAGCTTGAAGTGTTCGACGCCGCCAAGCTGCGTCAGCAGCTGGAAAAACGCAAAATCCGCTTTGTGCCGCATCAGTCGGCCTATTGCTGGGCCTACCAACTGATTGCCCGCGGTGCGCGGGTTATCAGTCAACTCGACGCGTATGGCGTGGTGCTGATGCCAGAGTTTCGTAGCTGGGCTCTGCCAGAATTGCGCGATGCGATTGATCGCGAGTTTTTTCTGCTGTCAGAAGCCCATTACGAACGGTACATCGCTCCGGGTTTTCTCAAGGATGCGTTTGGCGTCAGGTAAATCGATTCAAGCCCTTCGCGAAGGCGATGTAACAAGCGCAAACGCTATCAGCCCTTGGCCGCCAACTCTTCCAGATGAGCAATGATCTCTTCGGTTTTCAGCACGAGCACATCGGTTTCCAGTGAATCGAGCACCACTTCGGCGGTGTTGCCGATCAGTGCGCCGGAAATACCCGTGCGCGCCACAGTGCCGATCACGGTGACGACGGCGTTGAGTTTGCGCGCGGTATAGGGGATCAGCACGTCGGCCGGGCCTTCGGCGATGTGCAGGTGGGCGTCATCGACATCGAACTCGGCCTGAAACGCCCGGCATTGATCCCGGTAGCGGGCTTCGATGCTTTCCTTGAGCTGAAACACCGGGTCGGCTGCTGACAGCATGGGTGAAGGGTGCGCGGTGATGACATGCAGTTGCGCCTTGGCCAGCGCGGCAATCTGGAAGCCGTGATCAACGATGCTGAAATGCAGGGCGCGGTGCTCGCCGTCAGAGTTACCGACATCAACCGCCGCCAGAACCACTCCGCCAGTCCACGGCGTCGAGGTTTTGACCATCAGCACCGGGCTTGGGCACAGCCGCAGCAATTTCCAGTCATCGGGAGTCAGCAGGGCTTTTTTTAGCGGGTTATCGGGGAAGTGCTGCTTGATGACCAGGCCACACCCTTTGTCCAACTGAGCATCAATGATGGTTTGATGCAGCGTCTCGTTCCACTGCTGCTCAGCGGTAACGCTGAAGCCTTCGCTGACCAACCCGGTCGTGAGAACGCTGAGCAGGGCCGAATGGTCATGTTTTTTGTCGTAGACCAGCAAATGCAGATGCGCTCCAGTGACCGCGGATATCAGTTTGGCGCGTTTAAGGGCCAGGCTTTCGGCATGTTGAGGCTCGATTATCACGAGGATGCTGCGAACGGCTTGCATGAGTTGGATCTCCCTGGATGCGACTGGCTATTTTCACAGCGGCTGTTTGAGTACAACTATAGTTGCAGTCTGCCGACCGGGTTGTTGATCCAGATCAGGTCAAATCTGCTGCAAGGCGCTGGTTCATTCGCTCCGCCCTCGTATAATGCTGCGTTTTGCCCACCCAGCCGTGCTGTGAGCCTATGCAACTGAACCCTGAAATCGACGCTTCACATCCTGTAACCAAGGTTTCGAGGACGCCCGTGCTGCCTGAAATCCATGAGTTTCTAGGGTGCAGGACCCCCGCGGGCTGGATTGAGGCGGCGTTGGTCAATCAGGAAAAGATGCTGCTTGATCACAAGAACTGTGAGTTCAAGGCCGCCAGCACGGCCATGAGCATGATCGCCAAATACGGTTCGTATCCTGACCTGGTCATGATGATGTCGCGCTTGGCCCGTGAGGAGTTGGTGCACCATGAACAGGTCTTGCGGCTGATGAAAAAGCGCAAAATCGAATGGCGCGCCTTGTCAGCCAGTCGTTATGCCTCTGGGCTGAGAGCGGCGGTGCGGACCCATGAGCCCGTTAAACTGGTCGATACGCTGGTGGTGGGTGCGTTTATCGAAGCGCGAAGCTGTGAGCGTTTCGAAGCCTTGGTGCCGTATCTGGATGAAGAGCTGGGCTGCTTCTATGACGGGTTACTGAAAAGTGAAGCCCGGCATTTCCAGGGTTACCTCAAGCTGGCCTATCAATACGGTGAAGCCGCTGACGTCGAGCGGACCGTCGAAAAAGTCAGGGTGCTCGAAGCCAGTCTCATCGACAGTCCCGATGTCGAGTTCCGCTTCCACAGTGGTATTCCGAGCCAGTTGTCCCGCGATTAAAGGCCTTCAAGCGCCTGCAGCCCGCAGAACTTTCTGTGTGAATAGGCCAGCGGCGCCCCTTCACGGCTTTTGACGGCCACGACTTTGCCGATGAACACGGTGTGGGTCCCTAGATCCATCTGCTGTTCGATATGGCAATCAAAGCTGGCCAGCGCGTTGTCCAGCAGGGGCGCGCCCGTCGTGTGTTGGGTCCAGTCAGCGCAGGCAAAGCGGTCGCCGTTTTCCAGTTTGATCTGCCCGGCAAACACCTGGGCCACCGGCTGCTGTTCGGTTTCGATCACGTTGACGCAGAAACAGCCGTTCTGATCAATGGCTTTCGACGCCAGGTTGTTGCGGTTCACGCACACCAGCAACAACGGTGGTTCAGCCGAGACCGAGGTCATCGCGCTAACGGTTACGCCAAATCGACCACCGGCACCGTCGGTGGTGATCACCGTTACTCCCGTGGCACATTTGCCCATGGCAGCAATGAATTCGGCCGGGGTGGCCGCAAGGGTCGCGGCGGTCAGCACGCTGACATCATCGGGTTGAAACCGCACGGAAGTATTCATTGCGCACATCCTCTTTGTCGCTGGGAGATGGCTTGATTCTGCGAGTGGACGCTCAATACCGAAATTACTTAATTTGTTTGGCTTGACCCTAAAAAGCTGAAGGCCAGCTTTTAGCTAGGCAACAACCACAAATAACCTAATTTATTTGTGCCCGACCTCATGAACAGAATGCCCCCAGACACAGCGCCCGGCGCAAACAACCGTTGGCACATCATGGGGATTCACAATGATCAGAACAGGTGAGCAGTATCGCGACTCCATCCGCGACGGCCGTGAGGTTTACATCAATGGCGAGCGGGTGCTGGACGTTCCTTCACACCCTGCCTTCAAACCGCTGGTGGACATTCGGGCCCGCATCTATGACATGCAGCATGATGCCGCCACCAAAAGCAAAATGACCTATCAGGACGCCAGCGGTGAATCCCATGCCATTGGCTTGAAGCTGCCGCGTACCCAGCAGGACTGGTGGGATAAACGCAATTCCACCGATGCGGTGCTCAACGATATCGGTGGTGTGGTTACCCGTGTGGGTGACGAAACGGTCGGTGAAATGTGGTCGCTGTTCGACGGCCAGGATGTGCTCAACGAGGTCAATCCGCAGTTTTCGGCCAATATTCGTAATCACATCGACAAGGTGCTCTACAGCGACACCTTCCACGTATCGGCCAACACCG
The DNA here is from genome assembly GCF_900095225.1 of Pseudomonas sp. UMAB-08. Classification (GTDB taxonomy): domain Bacteria; phylum Pseudomonadota; class Gammaproteobacteria; order Pseudomonadales; family Pseudomonadaceae; genus Aquipseudomonas. The sequence goes on along the minus strand of NZ_LT607417.1, from coordinate 193,927 downwards.
ACCCCAAAGGCGACCGATCCAAGCGTCCGCAGGATCAGGACCCGGACATGCTCTTGCATGTAGTCAAGGAAACCGATGCCGGGATTATCGTTCGCGGCGCGAAGTACGAGACCGCTGCCGCTTATTCGAACCAGGCGTTCACTAAACCGACCATCGCCAACTGGGGTAACTCCGAGCTGTCGAACTATGCCGTCGGCTTTATTTGCGACCTGGGTTCGCCGGGGCTGAAATTTATCTGTCGCAGCGGTTTTGCCGGGCGTGGCAGCGATGATGACTATCCATTGGCCAACCGTTTCGATGAAGTCGATGCGCTGGTGATTTTCGACAACGTCCTGATCCCTTGGGAAAACGTGCTGTTCTACCAGCACACCAAAGCCGCGACCTTCATTCGTTCAACCTTGCACCGCTACAGCGCATTCGCCTTTGTGCAGCGCAACTTGAAAGTGGCAGACATGCTGATCGGGGCGGCGCTGTTCAATGCCCGTCAGACCGGCCTGGAAAATCAGCAGGCGGTACAGGAAAAGCTCGCACAACTGGCCTGTTATCGCGAAGGGATCAATGCGCACCTGACCGCGTCCATCGCGTTGGCGGAGAAGAGCCCCGGCGGTTTGCTGATGCCCAACCAGTCGCTGCTGTACACCGGGCGCGTGCTGGCAACCTCGCAGTTGCACAACATGACCCACATCGCCCGCGAATTGTGCGGCGGGCAGATCTGCGTGACCCCGGACGCCGCCAGTTTCAAACACCCGGAAGCGGGCAAGTGGCTGAACAAGTATTACTCGGTCAATGAAGACTGGGTCGCCGAAGACCGCCGCAAGCTGCTGGCTTTCGCCCGCGACCTGATGAATTCGGATTACGCCGGGCATCGACTGACCTTCCAGCTGTTTGCCCAATCGCCGCCGTTCGCGCATTTGGCGGCGGTCTATCGCAACTTCGACTGGGACGGCCCTCTGGATTTCGTGCGCAAGTCTGCCGGCCTTTCCGAACGTGTCATGGGCAACAAAGCCAAACCGGTAGCCGCTGCGCCGGTAATGCCGCCCAAGCTGGCGGTGAAAGCCTGATCCACCTATTAGAACTGGCCGCTTTTAGCGGCCAGGCCCTGACGATTTTTTGCAGGTTCCCAGCATGAGCACACCCACTCACACGCGTATCCGGATGTTCAATACCAAACAGACGTACCCGAACCAGACCCTGGACAACGATTTGTGTCAGGCCGTTGTGGCGGGTAACACGGTGTATGTGCGGGGCCAGGTCGGTACCGATTTCGAAGGTCAGTTGGTCGGCCTTGGCGATCCTGCTGCCCAGGCTGAACAGGCGATGAAAAACCTCAAACAATTGCTCGAAGAAGCTGGCAGCGACCTGAGCCATATCGTCAAGACCACCACCTACATCACCGATCCGCGCTTTCGCGAGCCGGTGTATCGGGTTGTCGGCAAGTGGCTCAAGGGCGTGTTTCCGATTTCTACCGGGCTGGTGGTCGCCGGTCTCGGCCAAGCCGAATGGTTGATGGAAATCGACGTCATCGCAGTCATCCCGGACGCAGGAAACACACAATGACCTTCTCCATTGTTGGCCGTTGTGCCGAAACCGGGCAGTTCGGTATCGCCATCAGCTCGTCAAGTATCGCCGTGGGCGCACGTTGCCCGTGGCTACGGGCCGGGGCAGGGGCCGTGGCGACCCAGAACATCACGCTACCCGCGCTCGGTCCGGAAATTCTTGACCTGCTGGAGGCCGGGGAGAGCGCGAGTGTTGCGCTGGATAAAGCTTTGACCCGGCATGGTTTCAGCCAATACCGGCAGGTGGCAGTGATTGACCAGCACGGCGCAACGGCGCTGTTCACCGGCAATCAGGCGCTGGGTCTGCACAATGCGCTGGCGGGCGAGCAGTGCGTGGCTGCCGGAAATCTATTGGCCGATACAGCGGTCATCTCGGCGATGGTCGCCGCTTTCGAGGCAACAAACGGTGAAGCGCTGGCCGATCGTCTGCTGGCGGCCATGCACGCTGCCATGGCGGCTGGCGGTGAAGCCGGCCCGGTGCATTCGGCGGCATTGTCGGTGGTCAGCGATTTGCTCTGGCCGATTGTGGACCTGCGGGTGGACTGGGCGGAACACGACCCGATAGGCCAACTGGATCAACTCTGGCAAGCCTATCGTCCACAGATGGATGACTACGTTATCCGTGCGTTGGACCCGACTCGCGCCCCTCGGTATGGCGTCCCCGGTGATGAATGAACCTGTTTAAAAGTCATGCGCTGCTGGAACGGCTGATCGCCTTCAATACCGTCAGTCGTGAGTCGAACCTGGCCTTGATCGAATTCATCCGCGACTACCTCGCGGGTTTTGGCGTGGTCAGCGAAGTGTTCTTCAACGAGGACAAGACCAAGGCCAATCTCTTCGCCAGCATCGGACCCGGCGAGCGCCCGGGGGTTGTCTTGTCCGGCCATACCGACGTGGTGCCGGTGGACGGCCAGCCGTGGACTGTCGACCCGTTCGCCTTGAGTGAGCGTGACGGGCGCTTGTACGGCCGGGGCACGGCGGACATGAAAGGCTATATAGCCTGCGTGTTGGCCGCCGTGCCGGACTTTGTCGCACGACCACTACGGGTGCCGCTGCACCTGGCGTTTTCTTACGACGAAGAAGTCGGCTGCCTCGGCGTGCGTTCCTTATTAGCCGAATTGGCGCAGCGCGAGCCCAAACCCCTGGCGTGCATTATCGGCGAGCCGACAGCGTTGCGACCGGTGCTCGGCCATAAAGGCAAGCTGGCCATGCGTTGCTGCGTCCAGGGTGCGGCCTGTCACTCTGCGTATGCACCGCAAGGGGTAAATGCCATCGAATATGCGGCCCGCCTGATCGGCAAGTTGGGGCACATCGGTGAGGCGTTGGCGCGGGTCGAGGCCCATGACTCGCGTTTCGATCCGCCGTGGTCAACCGTGCAGACCGGCATCATTCATGGCGGCACGGCGCTTAATATCGTCCCGGCGCAGTGTGAGTTCGATTTCGAGGTGCGGGCCTTGCCCAGCTTCGATCCGCAGCAGGTGGTGACGGAACTGCAAGCGTTTGCCGAAGCAGAACTGTTGCCAAGGATGCAGGCCGTGCGTCCAGAGACCGCCATCCGTTTTCAGTCGCTGAGTGGCTACCCTGGGTTGGCGACCGATCCACAAGGGTTTGCCGCTCAACTGATTGCCCGGCTTAGCGGTTCCAGCGATTTCGGCACGGTGGCCTTTGGCACGGAAGGTGGGTTGTTCGACGAAGCCGGCATTCCCACCGTGGTCTGCGGGCCGGGCAGCATGGAGCAGGGCCACAAGCCGGACGAGTTCGTCACTGTCGAGCAGATGCAGGGCTGTGAGCGAATGCTTGATCGGTTGGTGCAGTGGTTGCGTGTGCCGGATTGACGATTGGGTCTTTGTACTGTGATGGGTTCAAGGCTGTTGGGATTTTGCCGTCAGCTGTTCACAGCAGTAATCGGCAAACAGCTGTGCCGGTTTGGTCAGTTGCCCACGCTTGAGCCAGGCGGCCACCAGCCCTGAGCCGGTGACATCTTCCACGATGTCCACGCACACCACCTTCTTCCCGTCGTAGGTGCATTCCGAGTGCGGGCGGGTGACCAGGATCGAGAAGCCGAAGCCCTGGCCAACCATGCCTCGAACCATCTCAATTGATGGCGAGCTGAACGCGATGCGGGGTGTCAGGTCCAGTTCTTCGAACAGGCTGACGAAGTACGTCCGGCTTGGCTGTACATCCAGCAAAATCATCGGTTCCAGACACAGGTCACGCAGCGAAACCTGGGCTTGCTGGGCGAAACGATGGTCGGCGGGTAACAGCGCGTAGGGGCGTTGCGCAGGCATCAGCGGCTGGGTTTCGATGGTGCTGTCCAGGTCGTGCTCATACAGAATCGCCAGGTCGAAACTGCCAGAGGTCAGGCCCTGCACCAGTTCCTGTTGTTCGCCGTCGCGGATGCGGATCTCCACCCCCGGATACAGCGCATTGAACCCGGCAATCAGCTGCGGCAGGTACAACGGCGCGACGGTTTCGAAGCAGCCAATATCAATCTGTCCGGCAACCACATCATTGTCGGCCAGTGCGTTCTGTTCGAATTCCTTGGCCATGCGCAGCAATTCCTGCGCCTTACGGTAGAAGCGTGCACCACTGGGGGTCAGTGAAACGCCTTGGGCGTGATGACGGATCAGCAGCAGCACGCCGAAGCTTTCCTCCAGCCCTTTGATCGCCGTGGAAATCGACGGCTGTGCGATGTACAGCTTGCGCGAGGCCTCGGCGACACTGCCGCATTCGACCGTGGTGATGAAGTACTTCAGTTGACGCAGATTGTAAGCAGCCACAGCGAACCTCGTTCAATAGGGTGTGTGGGTGATTTCGAAGCACGTAATGACCCCGCTTCAAGTACAAGCAATTTGCACACCGTCGCACCTTGGTACCTACGCACTTTAGCGACTAAAGCCCACGACCAGGCCTGTCGGCTGCCCAGTTTTTTCATGGCCTGCGAACACATATTTAATATTTTTCCTCGTTGCCGGGTTCAGCCACCATCGAACCCACGAGCCCGCGCGCCGATTCGAGTGCGCCCGGTAAAAGGAGTCTGAAGGTGTTCGAACTTGAATATTGGCAACGCCAGGCCGCAATGCTGCGTTTTCGTGACCGCGCATTGATCGGCGGCCGTCAGGTGGTCGCGCAGTCGGGGCAGACCTTCGCTGCGATCAACCCCGCCACTGGAGCGTGCCTGGCGCAGGTGGCCGCGTGCGGCAGGGAAGAGGTCGATGCCGCAGTGCTCAGTGCTCGTCAGGCGTTCGAGTCGGGCAGTTGGTCGGCGCGTTCACCGACTGAACGCAAACAGGTGCTGTTGCGCCTGGCCGACTTGATCATGGCCAACCGTGAAGAACTGGCGCTTCTGGACTCGCTGAACATGGGCAAGCCGGTGATGGACGCCTACAACGTCGATGTGCCGGGTGCTGCCGGGGTATTTCGCTGGTACGCAGAAAGCCTCGACAAGCTCTACGACCAGGTCGCGCCGAGTGCGCAGAATGTGCTCGCGACCATCACCCGTGAAGCGCTTGGGGTGGTTGCGGCCGTGGTCCCGTGGAACTTCCCGCTGGACATGGCCGCCTGGAAACTTGCCCCGGCGCTGGCCGCAGGCAATTCGGTGGTGCTCAAACCTGCCGAGCAATCGCCGTTCTCCGCGTTGCGCCTGGCCGAGTTGGCGCTGGAAGCCGGTGTGCCCGAAGGGGTGCTGAATGTGGTGCCTGGCCTGGGTGAGCAAGCAGGCAAGGCCTTGGGGTTGCACCCGGATGTCGATTGCCTGGTGTTTACCGGCTCCACCGAAGTCGGCAAATTGTTCATGCAGTATTCCGCACAATCCAACCTCAAACAGGTGTGGCTGGAATGCGGCGGCAAGAGCGCGAACCTGGTCTTTGCCGATTGCCAGGACCTCGACCTTGCTGCGCAAAAAGCCGCCTTCGGTATCTTCTTCAATCAGGGCCAAGTCTGTTCGGCCAATTCGCGGTTACTGGTCGAGCGTTCAATCCATGATCAGTTCGTCGAGCGCCTGCAGGCTCATGCCGAGTATTGGCAGCCGGGCGATCCGCTGAACCCGGCAAGCACACTCGGCGCCATCGTCGACAGCCGCCAGACCGCACGCATTATGAATTTCATCCACGGCGCCCAGGAGCAGGGCGCACGCTGGGTTTGCGGCGGACGGAAACAGACGTTCAATGGCTCCGACAACTTCATTACGCCCTGCATCTTCACCGACGTGCGAGCGGACATGCGCCTGTTTCGCGAGGAAGTCTTCGGTCCAGTGCTGGCGGTCAGCGCTTTCGATGACGAGGCCCACGCCCTGAAACTGGCCAATGACAGCGTGTATGGCCTGGCCGCTTCACTGTGGACCGACGACCTCAACCGCGCCCATCGCGTGGCGCGGCAATTGCGTGCCGGTACGGTTTCAGTGAACACCGTCGACGCGCTGGACGTGACGGTGCCGTTTGGCGGCGGCAAACAGTCCGGTTTCGGCCGCGACCTGTCCCTGCATTCATTCGACAAATACACCCAGTTGAAGACCACCTGGTTTCAACTGCGCTGATTATAAAAAGGGAGATCTGGCGATGACGATCCAACGTGAAACCCGCGACTACCAGGCAGCCGATGCCGCCCACCACATCCATGCGTTTGTCGATCAAAAGGCCTTGAACGCTGAAGGGCCGCGCGTGATGGTCAGGGGGGACCGCCTGAATTTGTGGGACAACGATGGTCAGCGTTACCTGGACGGCATGTCCGGGCTGTGGTGCACCAATCTGGGTTACGGGCGCAAGGACCTGGCTGCCGCAGCCACCCGGCAGTTGGAGCAATTGCCGTACTACAACCTGTTTTTCCACACCACGCACCCGTCGGTGATTGAGCTGTCGGAACTGCTGTTCAGCCTGTTGCCCGACCACTACAGCCATGCGATCTATACCAACTCCGGCTCCGAGGCCAACGAAGTACTGATCCGCACGGTGCGGCGTTACTGGACGATCCTCGGTAAGCCCGAGAAGAAAATCATGATCGGTCGCTGGAACGGTTACCACGGTTCGACCCTGGCCAGTTCTGCGCTCGGTGGCATGAAGTTCATGCATGAGATGGGGGGGATGATCCCCGACGTCGCGCACATTGACGAACCCTACTGGTATGCCCACGAAGGCGATTTGAGCCCGGCCGAGTTCGGTCTGCGCGCCGCCCGGCAGTTGGAAGAGAAGATTCTCGAGTTGGGCGCGGACAAGGTGGCGGCCTTTGTCGCCGAACCGTTCCAGGGCGCAGGCGGGATGATCTTTCCACCTGAAAGCTACTGGCCGGAGATTCAACGCATCTGCCGCAAATACGATGTGCTGCTGTGTGCCGATGAAGTGATCGGCGGTTTCGGTCGCACCGGCGAATGGTTCGCCCATGAATATTTCGGTTTTGAACCGGACACCCTGTCAATCGCCAAAGGCCTGACGTCCGGCTACATCCCCATGGGCGGCCTGGTGCTGTCCCGGCGCATGGCCGAAGTGTTGGTGGAGCAGGGCGGTGTGTTCGCTCACGGCCTGACCTACTCCGGGCACCCGGTGGCAGCGGCGGTCGCCATTGCCAACCTCAAGGCGTTGCGGGACGAGGGCGTAGTCAGTCGGGTGAAAACCGATATCGGCCCGTACCTGCAGCAGTGTCTGCGCGAAGTGTTCAGCGCGCATCCGTTGGTGGGCGATATCCAGGGGGTGGGGATGCTGGCGGCTTTGCAGTTTGCCGAGGACAAAGCCACGCGCAAACGCTTTGCCAATGAAAACGACATTGCCTGGCGCTGCCGGACCCTGGGCTTTGAGGAAGGCGTGATTATTCGCTCAACGCTGGGGCGGATGATCATGGCCCCGGCCTTGGTGGCTACTCACGCTGAAATCGATGAACTGATCGAGAAAACCCGGCGTGCGGTAGACCGCACCGCCGAGGAGTTGGGTCGGCTCTGAGGACGGCCCTGCGGACCGTATCGCGGGCTTGCCCTCCATGCGGTCGCAACATGATACGGATCTGAGAGAGCGCTTATGACCATCGCTGAACAGCAGTACGATTTCATTATTGTCGGCGCGGGGTCCTCGGGCTGTGTGCTGGCAAACCGCTTGAGTGCCAACCCGGCCTGGCGGGTATGTCTGATCGAGGCCGGTGGGCATGACAATAGCCCGCGTATCCAGACGCCAGCCGGGACCATCACGCTCTATAAAAGCCCGACCTACAGCTGGAACTTCCACTCCACGCCGCAAGCACAACTCAACGACCGGTCGTTGCATTGCCCGCGAGGCAAGGTGCTCGGCGGCTCGACGTCGATGAACAGCATGATCTACATCCGTGGCGCATCAGCTGATTACGACCGTTGGGCGCAACTGGGTTGTCACGGCTGGAGTTGGGCGCAGGTGCTGCCGCTGTTCAAAAAATCCGAGCGCAACCTGCTGGACCAGGACTTGAACTACCACGGCACCCAGGGCGAGCTGTGCGTTGATTCGGCGCGTGATCCCAATCCGCTGTCGCGACTGTTTGTCAAAGCCGCCGGGCGCATAGGCTTACGGCGCAACGATGACTTTAATGGTGCGACCCTCGAAGGCGCTGGCCTCTATAACTTGACGCAAAAAGAGGCGAAGCGCCTGAGCAGTTATCGCGCTTTTGTCGGCCCGATATTGCAGCGGTCTAACCTGACGGTGCTGAGTGATTGTCAGGTGCGCTCGCTGGTCATCGAGAACGGCGCGGCGCAAGGCGTGCTGGTTGAAATGAACGGCCAGTCGTTGCGGCTTGGCGCCAGCCGGGAAGTGTTGCTGTGTGCGGGCACAATCGGCTCGGCGCAGATTCTTCTGGAATCCGGTGTCGGGCCCAAAGCCCAGCTGGAAGCGGCCGGCATCGCCGTTAAGGTCGACCTGCCCGGGGTTGGCAAGAACCTTCAGGATCACCTCGACGGGTTGGTCACGGTGCGCTCGCCGAGCCCGCTGACGCTGGGCTTTTCCCTAGGGTCGCTGCCCACGGTGTTGCTGTCGCCGTTCAAGTACCTTTGGCGAAAAACCGGCTGGCTCACCACCAACTATGTTGAGGCGGGCGGGTTTGCGCGAACGCCGTTAGCGGACGCGCTGCCGGATGTGCAGTTTCATTTTGTGCCGGGTTATCGCAGCCATCGCGGTCGGTTGTTCGAATGGGGGCACGGTTACGCGATCCACACGTGCGTGCTGCGGCCCAAAAGCATCGGCAGTCTGCGTCTGGGCAAGAATCGCCAGCTTGAGCTGGATTACAACTTTCTCGACGACATGGACGACGCCCGGGTACTGATCGAGGGCCTGAAACTGGCTCGCAGGATTCTCGCGGACGCAAGCTTTGACGGCCTGCGCGGCAAGGAAATACTGCCGGGTGATCAGGTGCAGACGGACGAGCAATGGCTGGCGTACGTCCGGCAACACGCAGCCACGGTGTTCCATCCGGTAGGCACCTGCAAAATGGGGGTGGACGCGATGAGCGTGGTCACTCCCCAGTTGAAGGTCAATGGTCTCAGCAAGCTACGCGTCGCCGATGCCTCGATCATGCCGACACTGGTCAGCGGCAATACCAATGCACCGTGCATCATGATCGGCGAGAAGGCTGCGGAGATGATCGTGCAGGAGCATGGGGAGGAGGCCCGCTTGCGTTCTGGAGGCAGCGTCTCAGGAAGGCCGCGTCACGCCATTCGCGAATAAACTCGCTCTCGCGGAGGCGCTTTGTCGAGCCTCAACGGAAGCGGGTTCACTCGCAAAAGTAGTGTTCTGCATACCCCTCTATCAAAACCGCACCCACCCCGGGCATTGGCGGTTACGGCGCCCTTTTGCAGTGCGGGCTGATGAGGTTTTTCATCGTTCGCAAAGACATATTTAGTATTTTTCCTATCCCTTGGCTTAGGCCAACATCGACCACGCCAGTCAGCCAACGACTGGCACTTCAAGGTCCATCAGAGACCGTACGTCGCACCCGTTCAAGGCCATTGGCCGTACTGCCCCGCAAGACAAAACTAAATCAATAACTGTGGGAGTGCCTTCATGATCAAGCCCTTGCTAACACGCATTGCTCGTCCCCTTGCCCTGACCGCCATCGCTGTCGGTGTCGCCACCAGCGCCCAGGCCGGAACGCTGTCTATCGGTCATACCACCTGGGTCGGCTACGGCACCTTGTACCTGGCCCAGGAACTGGGTTACTTCAAGGAAAACGGCCTGACCGTCGAATTGCCGGTCATTGAAGAAGCCTCGATGTACATGGCCGCCCAAGCCTCGGGCAAGCTTTCCGGGTCGGCCTCGACCCTCGATGAAGTGCTCAAGTATCGTCCGCAGTTCTGCTTCAGAGCAGTTGCCGCGCTCGATGAAAGCCATGGCGGCGATGGCGTGTTAGTGGGCAAGGAGGTCAACAGTCTGCAGGAGCTCAAGGGCAAAGCCGTGGCGGTGAACGAAGGTTCGGTGTCGCAGTTCTGGCTGTCTTATCTGTTGAAAAAGAACGGCATGAAAATGAGCGACATCACCGTGCAGAACATGACCGCTGACGATGCCGCCACCGCATTCATTGCCGGTCGTGTGCCCGCTGCCGTGACGTGGGAACCGCATCTCTCATTGGTGCGCTCCAAGCAACAAGGCAAGGTGTTGATCGACAGCAGCTCGACCCCCGGTGTAATCGTTGACGTGGTAGCCCTCAACTGTTCCGTCATCGAAAAACAACCGAGTGACGTCAAGGCATTGGTTGCGGGCTTGTACAAAGCGGTGCAGTACACCAAGGACCACCCGACAGAGGCATACACCATCATGGCCAAGGGCGTCGGCGGTTACCTGGCCGATCCTGCAGAGCTGGCTGCCGCCGCCAAAGGTGTGCGTTTCTACGATCAGGCCATGAGCGAGAAATTGTTGGGTTCGCCGGGCAAGCCGGGTGAGGGCTCTACCGTGATCAAGCTGGCAAATGAAACCGCCAGCGAGCTGCAGGGCAAGCCTTTCAACGTCAGCTATGACGACCTGGTCGACAGCCGGTTTGTTACCCCGCGATAGGAGCTCAGCATGTCCAAGCGCAATTCATGGCTGAACCGTTGTATTACGCCCAAGACCGGGCTGCCGGTGCAATTGATCTGGAGTGCAGGCGGGTTGGCCTGGCTGTTATTGATCGGCCTGTGGGCCGGATTGTCATACGGCGGCGTGGTGCCGGGCATGTTTCTGCCGACACCGGGGGCGGTTTTTGACGCCGCAGTGCGGTTAAGCCGTGACGGCACGCTTGGGCTGCATGTCTGGGCCAGCTTGGAGGTGGTGATGGTGGGGTTCATCGTCTCGTCCCTGGTGGCGGTGCCCCTGGGTTTGCTGATGGGCAGCTTTCGTATTGTTCAGGCGTTCCTTGAACCGATGGTCAACTTCATCCGCTACTTACCGGTGACGTCCTTTGTACCGCTGTTCATTCTCTGGATCGGGATCGGTCTGGAGCAGCGGGTCTCGGTGATTATTTTTGGGGTGTTCTTTCAGCAACTGGTGATGATCGCCGACGTGTCCAAAGGCATTTCCAAGGACTTGATCAACGCCTCCTACACCCTGGGTTCGAGCCGCCGGGACGCGGTGGTGCATGTGATCGCCCCGGCGTCGTTGCCGGGCGTGCTCGATACGCTGCGAGTGACCATGGGCTGGGCCTGGACCTACCTGGTGGTTGCCGAGTTGGTGGCCGCCTCCAGCGGTTTGGGTTACTTGAGCCTGAAAGCCATGCGTGGCTTCCAGGTGGATGTGATTTTCCTGGCGATTGCGATCATTGGCCTGTTGGGGCTGATCACCGATCAACTGTTCCGATTCCTACGACTGAAGGTGGCCGCATGGGCTCTGTAACTGCAGCGAAACCACGTGTTGTCACGCCACCGGCCATGCCTTCATCGCACGCTGCGCCACGCTTGCAAGTGGACAATGTCAGCCTGCGCTATCAAAGCCCCAGTGGCGGCACCTTCACCGCGCTGGAGCAGGTCTCCTTCGAGGTTCCCGACCAGCAGTTCGCGGTGTTGGTCGGGCCGTCCGGCTGCGGCAAGTCGAGCTTGCTCTACCTCACGGCAGGGCTGGCGGAGCCCACGGAAGGCGAGATTTATGTCGGCGGTGAGCGTGTGGAAGGGCCGGGCGCCGACCGCGGCATGGTCTTTCAGGGCTATACATTGTTTCCATGGTTAACCGTACGGCAGAACATCGAGTTCGGCCTTAAACGGCGGAAAATGCCCGCCGCCCAGCGCAAGGAAATCGTCGACTATTACCTCAACGAAGTCGGGTTGACGCAGTTTGCCGACAACTTCTCCAAACAACTCTCCGGCGGCATGATGCAACGAGTCGCCATTGCTCGTGCCTTGGCCAACGATCCGCAGATTTTGCTGATGGATGAACCCTTCGGTGCACTCGACAGCCAGACCCGCCTGCAGATGCAGCAATTGCTGTTGCGGGTTTGGGGGCATAGCAAAAAGACCGTACTGTTCGTCACCCACGACATTGACGAAGCCATCCTATTGGGTGATCGCGTCTATGTCATGGGCGCGCGCCCCGGGCGTATCAAGCAGATTCTTGATGTGCCGATCGAACGTCCTCGTACTCTGGACATGGTCATGGAGCGTTCATTCATCGACATGAAGCGCGAAATTTTCGGTCTGCTTCATGATGAACTGGAAGAAGCGCACTGACGCCTCGGTCCCTCCACGTTCGTTGACCCTCTGCTATCAATCGATCCCCTCTCTTGAGTCGTCGTGAGAGTGGGATCGTTTGTCATTCAGTTAGTAAGCTTGCTAATTAATGCGTTGACATTCGCTGCCTAGGCAGTAATATTTCGCCAACTCTCTGCCTAGGCAGCTTTTTGGTGGCTCGATGAAGCATTTCACGTCTGACAACTTCAACTCCGGTCTCATGGGTCTGTTGATCGGGCGCACGAACGCGCTCAAAGACCGCCTGCTGGACACGCATCTGGTGCCCTACGGTGTGACCGCATCGCAGTTTAAAGTGCTGGTTATCATTGCCCAGTTTGCTGCCGACACCCCGGCCGAGCTGTGCCGTCACCTGTCGCTCGACAGTGGCTCAATGACCCGCATGCTGGACCGTCTTGAGCAAAAAGAGCTGATCACCCGCACCCGCTCGGACACTGATCGGCGTCAGGTACATCTGGCGTTGACCGAAGAGGGACAAACGCTTTCGGACCGGCTTCCGCAGATCGGTGCCGAGGCCATGAACGAGCTGTTGGGTGCGCTCGAACCGGCCGAACTGAAGAGCCTTGAGCAGATACTGACCAAGGTGCTGGTAGCGGCCGATGATCAGATCACCATTGCCCGCCTGGGTTTTAAAGCGACAGGTGCGAAATGAGTAACGTGACCCTGCGGACCTCATTGAGTCTGGTGTTTCTCGCCATGAGCCTGGCCGGGTGCGCCAGTTACCGTGGTCTTGGCACCGAAGGCACACGCCTGGATGCGAAAAACCTCCAGGCCGCGCAGACGCTCGATGGCGTGACGTTGTCGCCCGCCGCCTGGCCAAAAAGCGATTGGTGGAAAAGCCTCGGTGATCCGCAACTTGATGGTCTGATCCGCGAAGCCTTGCGCGACAGCCCCGACATGCAAATCGCCAGCGCCCGGGCGCATCAGGCCAGTGCCACGGCGTATGCCGCCGACGCCGCGCGGATGCCGACTGTCGACGCTGAAGGGGGTATCACGCGGTCACGTCTGTCCAGCGATCAGAGCCCGACAGGCGAGGGCGGCACCTACTCTACCGTGCGTAATCTGGGTGTGAATTTCAATTACACCTTCGACCTGTGGGGCGGCCAACGCGCCACGTGGGAAGCTGCCCTGGGTCAGGCGCGTGCCGCCGAAGTCGATCGGCAAGCCGCGCAACTGACCCTCGCCGCCGACGTTGCCCGCGCCTACAGCGACCTTGGTCAGGCCCATGTGGTCCATGACCTGGCGGCTGAAGACCTGAAACGCACCCAGCAAATGCTTGAGCTGGGTAACCGTCGTCTGAAGTCCGGGATCGACAGTCGCTATCAGTTCCAGCAGACCGAAAGCCTCGAAGCCAGTTCTGAAGAGCAACTGATCAATGCGGCAAAACGCCTGCACAGCGCGAAAATAGCCTTGGCGGTGTTGCTGGGCAAAGGGCCGGACCGGGGTGAAGACATCGCCCGCCCGACTATTCTTCAGCCCAGCGCAGTCGCCTTGCCGTCGGCGCTGCCAGCTGAGCTGCTCGGGCGTCGTCCCGATCTGGTGGCCGCGCGTTGGCGGGTGGAAGCCGCGAGCAAAAGTATTGTCGCTGGCAAAACCCGTTTTTACCCGAACCTGAACCTCAGTGCCGCCGCAGGCACCGAGTCTTTGCTGGGTGACGCGATGTTCGGTTCGGCCAGCCGCTTCTTCAATATCGCGCCTGCCGTGTCCTTGCCGTTGTTCGATGGCGGGCGTCTGCGCGCCGATCTCGATGCTCGCGATGCCGATTACGACCTGGCCGTCGCGCAGTACAACAAAAACCTGGTTCGGGCGTTGGGTGATGTCAGCGACACGCTCTCTCAACTGCGTGCCATCGGTGGTCAGATCGACGCCAAGCAACGCGCCACCGACATCGCTCAAGACTCCTACAACACGGTGGTTCAACGATTTGGCTCGGGGATAGGCAACTACCTCGATGTGCTGAGCATTGAACAGCAATTGCTCCAGTCACAACGCCAACTGGCGGATCTCAACGCCGAACGAATCGATTTGTCGATCCAGTTGATGCAGGCACTGGGTGGAGGCTTTCAGGGTGAAAGCCAAGGCCTGAACACCTCATCAACCGCTTCGCTGACTGAATAACTCAAGGTAATCGTCATGGCTACTGCCGCTACCGAAAAGACGTCTGTACACGACCAAAAAGCTCAGAACGCAGTTCAGAACAAAGATCGGGATCAGAACCCGCGCAAGCGCAAGATCTGGCTGCTGGTGGTCCTGATGCTGGTGATCCTCGGCGGTCTCGGTATCTGGGGCTGGTATGAAATCTACGGGCGCTGGAACGAAAGCACCGATGACGCCTACGTAAACGGCAACGTGGTGGCCATTACGCCGCTGGTTACCGGGACGGTGGTGAGCATCGGCGCGGACGATGGCGATCTGGTCCGTGAGGGCCAGGTGCTTATCCAGTTCGACCCGAGTGATGCCGAAGTCAGCCTGCAAAGCGCCGAAGCCAATCTGGGTAAGACGGTGCGCCAGGTGCGCGGTCTTTACAGCAATGTCGACGGGATGAGGGCTCAGTTGGCCGCGCAACGGGCCGAGGTGCAGAAAGCCCAGGATAACTACAACCGCCGTAAGAATCTTGCCGCAGGCGGGGCGATCTCTCAGGAAGAGTTGTCCCATGCCCGCGATGACCTGACGACCGCGCAAAATGCGTTGAACAACGTCCAGCAGCAATTGGCTACCAGCTCCGCGCTGGTGGACGACACGGTGGTGTCCTCGCACCCGGATGTGAAAGCGGCTGCCGCGCAGGTGCGTCAGGCTTACCTGGGTAACGCCCGCAGCACCTTGATTGCCCCGGTCACCGGCTACGTGGCCAAGCGCACCGTGCAATTGGGCCAGCGGGTTCAACCCGGCACCGCGTTGATGGCGGTGATCCCGCTGAATCAGCTGTGGATCGATGCCAACTTCAAAGAAACCCAGCTGGGCAAGATGCGCATCGGTCAGCCGGTGGACATTGAGTCCGATCTGTACGGCAGTGACGTGAAGTTCAGCGGCACGGTTGACAGCCTGGGTGCTGGCACGGGTAGCGCGTTTGCCTTGCTGCCAGCGCAGAACGCCACGGGTAACTGGATCAAGATCGTACAGCGCGTGCCGGTGCGGATTCACATCAACGCTGAGCAGTTGAAAGAGCATCCGTTGCGCATTGGTCTGTCGACCGTGGTCAACGTCAACCTGCACGATCAGAGTGGCCCGGTATTGGCACAGCAACCGCCGCAGAAGGCCTCGTTCAGTACCCGTATCTACGAGGAACAACTGGCTGACGCCGACGCCCTGATCACGCGTTTAATCCACGATAACAGCGCCAACAACAGCCGAACGGTTCAGCGCTGATTCGCCAATCCGTGTGCTCCGGCCTTCTGGCCGGAGCGACGTTCAAGTGTTAAAGGATTCGCGATGAGCTCGACCGCCCCGGCCTCTTTTACGCCGCCCAGTTTGTTGATGTGCACCATCGGCCTGTCGCTGGCGACCTTTATGCAGGTGCTCGACACCACCATCGCCAACGTCGCTTTGCCGACCATCTCCGGTAATCTGGGGGTGAGTTCGGAGCAGGGCACGTGGGTCATCACCTCGTTTGCGGTCAGTAACGCGATCGCCTTGCCGCTGACCGGTTGGCTTAGCCGTCGGGTGGGTGAGGTAAAACTGTTTATCTGGGCCACCGTGCTGTTCGTGATGGCGTCGTTTTTGTGCGGGATTTCCCAGTCGATGCCCGAGCTGGTCGGCTTTCGCGTGCTGCAAGGCGTGGTCGCCGGTCCGCTGTACCCCATGACCCAGACGCTATTGATTGCGGTCTATCCCCCGGCCAAAAGGGGGATGGCACTGGCATTGCTGGCGATGGTCACGGTGGTGGCGCCCATTGCCGGGCCGATCCTCGGCGGATGGATCACCGACAGCTACAGCTGGCCATGGATTTTCTTCATCAACATCCCAATCGGCCTGTTCGCTGCGTTCGTAGTGCGTACACAAATGCGCACGCGGCCGGTGGTTACCAGCCGTCAGCCCATGGATTACGTCGGCCTGCTGACATTGATTGTGGGTGTGGGTGCGCTGCAAATCGTGCTCGACAAGGGCAATGACCTGGACTGGTTCGCGTCCAGCTTCATCGTGATAGGCACCATCATTTCAGTGGTCTTCCTGGCGATATTTATCATCTGGGAAATGACCGACCGGCACCCCATCGTCAATTTGCGCCTGTTCGCCTTCCGTAACTTCCGCATCGGGACCATCACCTTGGTGGGGGGCTATGCGGGATTCTTCGGCATCAACCTGCTGCTGCCGCAATGGCTACAGACACAGATGGGGTATACCCCGACCTATGCCGGGCTGGCGGTGGCGCCCATTGGTATTCTGCCGGTGCTGATGTCGCCTTTTGTCGGAAAATACGCGCACAAATTCGACCTGCGACTGCTGGCCGGGCTGGCGTTCTTTGCGATAGGGCTGAGCTGCTTCATGCGTGCCGATTTCACCAATCAGGTTGATTTTGAGCATATTGCGCTGGTGCAACTCTTCATGGGGGCTGGCGTGGCGCTGTTCTTCATGCCGACGTTGACCATCTTGCTGTCTGACTTGCCGCCTGATCAGATCGCCGACGGTTCGGGGCTGGCGACGTTTCTGCGGAACCTGGGGGGCAGTTTTGCCGCATCGCTCACCACCTGGATCTGGATTCGGCGGGCGAATCAGCACCATGCCTATTTGAGCGAAAACATCAGCACCTATGAGCCCGCGACTCGCGACGCGCTGAACAATCTGGGCGGGGCGGGCAGTCAAGCCTACGCGCAGCTTGAGGGGATGCTCAACAGCCAGGCGTACATGATGTCGACCGTCGACTACTTCCACATGCTGGGCTGGGCTTTTATGGGCTTGATCGTGCTGGTGTGGATGGCCAAACCACCGTTTACGGCGAAGGCGGGACCGCCGGCGGGGCATTGATAGGCGGACCCCAGCCGCCCCGTCTGCAACCGCGTAGCAAACTGTAGGCGCGCGCTTGCCCGCGATAGGCCGGGGTGGCGTCCGACACGAAGGACCTTCCTGCGATAGTGAATCCAGCCATTTTGCGACTGCTTCGCAGCCGATCGCGGGCAAGCACGCTCCTACAAAGGATCAGCGTTCGGATGAAAATATAATAAAATTTATTTTTATTTTTCAATGAGTTAAAGGTTGCTTGATAAGAGATACCGTCCCGTCTTCGACGCCGCGCTGTCGCGCAGCAAACTGGGTCCTGTAGGAGCTGCCGAAGGCTGCGATAAGGTCCAAAGGACCTTCAGCGGTCTCAAGAAAGCGACCGGTTTCGTCGGACGCGACCCCGCCGCGATGGCGTCAGTGAATCAACGCCGGTACCGGCACAAAATCAAACGCCGCCAACTGGAAACCCTGCTCATCCACCTGCAACGCCCAGCCCTGACGATCCCAATCCCCCAGGACAATCCGCTTTGCTGCATCGTTGCCGACCTGCAGTTTATGAATCGCCGGGCGGTGGGTGTGGCCGTGGATCAGCGTGCGCACACCGTATTGCGCCATGATCCGTGGGATTTCCTCGGGCGTGACGTCGACGATGTCGTTGGCTTTCATGCGGGTCTGCGCGCGACTTTCGTTGCGCAGCTTGCGCGCCAGTTTGTGTCGGGTGCCCAAGGGCAAATGGCGCAAGACCCACAAGGTCATCGGGTTGCGCAGGTAGCGGCGCATGCGCATGTAGGCTTCGTCGCGGGTACACAGGCTGTCGCCGTGCATCAGCAGCACCGGCTCGCCATTGAGTTGCACCACGCTTGGGTCTTTCAACAAGGTGCAGCCTGCAGCCTTGCAGAACGCTTTCCCGACCATAAAGTCGCGATTGCCGTGCATCAGGAACACCTGCGTGCCGCTGTCGCTCAATGCGCGCAGGGCTTTGCAGATCGACAGTTGGAACGGCGACATGGCGTCATCGCCGATCCATGCCTCGAAAAAATCCCCGAGGATGTACAGCGACTCGGCCGCGCGGGCCCGGCCGTCGAGTAATGTCAGAAACGCCCGTGTGATGTCCGGGCGCTGCTCTTCCAGGTGCAGATCAGAGATCAGCAATATCACTCAATGATCTCGGCGTTCACGATGATTACGTCTTCGGCAGGCACGTCCTGGTGACCGGCTTTCATGGTGGTCGCCACGCCTTTGATCTTCTCGACTACGTCCATGCCCTCTACCACTTCACCAAACACGGTGTAGCCCCAGCCTTGAACGGTCGGTGCCGTGTGGTCGAGGAAATCGTTGTCGCCCACGTTGATGAAGAACTGCGAGGACGCCGAATGCGGCTCCATGGTGCGGGCCATGGCCACGGTGCCTTTTCGGTTGGAAAGGCCGTTGTTGGCTTCGTTTTTGATCGTGGCGCGGGTTTTTTTCTGTGCCATGCCCGGCTCGAAACCGCCGCCCTGGATCATGAAGTTGCTGATCACACGATGGAATATGGTGTTGTCGTAATGGCCTTCTTTAACGTACTGCACAAAGTTGGCCACGGTTTCCGGCGCTTTATCGGCGTTCAGTTGCAGGACGATGTCGCCGTGGTTCGTGCTCAGTTTGACTTTGGACATTGTGAAAATCGCTCGTTTTGAATTCGTGGAAGGCGCGCGCGCTGGTCGCAACACCTTGACAGCTTCGGCTATGATAAGCGCTTTGATTTAGTCGGCCTACCCTGGCCGCGCACTTGTACGTTCAAGGATCCTATGAGCAAGCCCACTGACTCCACTGCGAATTCCAAGGCAGGTCCTGCTGTCCCGACCAATTTCCTGCGCGCAATCGTGCAGGCAGACCTGGACTCGGGCAAGCACACCCAGATCGTGACCCGTTTCCCGCCTGAGCCCAACGGTTACCTGCATATCGGCCACGCCAAGGCGATCTGCGTGAACTTCGGTCTGGCTCAGGAGTTCGGTGGCGTAACGCACCTGCGTTTCGATGACACCAACCCGGCCAAGGAAGACCAGGAATACATCGACGCCATCGAAAGCGACGTGAAGTGGCTGGGCTTCGAGTGGGCCGGCGAAGTGCGTT
Source organism: Pseudomonas sp. UMAB-08 (assembly GCF_900095225.1). GTDB lineage: Bacteria > Pseudomonadota > Gammaproteobacteria > Pseudomonadales > Pseudomonadaceae > Aquipseudomonas. The sequence continues at coordinate 174,676 of NZ_LT607417.1, read as the reverse complement.
ATGCCTCGCAATACTTCGATCAATTGCACGACTGGGCCGTAGAGCTGATCAAGGCGGGCAAGGCGTTCGTCTGCGACCTGAGCCCCGAGCAGTCCAAGGAATACCGCGGTAACCTGATCGAGCCTGGCAAAAACAGCCCGTTCCGTGAGCGCAGCGTCGAGGAAAACCTGGACCTGTTTGCCCGGATGAAGGCTGGCGAGTTCAAGGACGGTGAGCGTGTACTGCGGGCCAAGATCGACATGGCCTCGCCGAACATGAACCTGCGCGACCCGATCCTGTACCGCATTCGCCATGCGCATCACCATCAGACCGGCGATAAGTGGTGTATCTACCCGAACTATGACTTCACTCACGGTCAGTCGGACGCCATCGAAGGCATTACCCACTCGATCTGCACCCTTGAATTCGAAGGCCATCGCCCGCTGTACGACTGGTTTCTGGACAACCTTCCAGTGCCGAGCCATCCGCGTCAGTACGAGTTCTCGCGTCTTAACCTGAGCTACACCGTCACCAGCAAGCGCAAGCTCAAGCAACTGGTCGACGAGAAGCACGTGAATGGCTGGGACGACCCGCGCATGTCGACCTTGTCGGGGTTCCGTCGTCGCGGCTACACCGCGGGCTCGATCCGTAACTTCTGCGAGATGGTCGGCACTAACCGTTCCGATGGCGTTGTCGATTTCGCCATGCTCGAATTCAGCATCCGCGATGACCTCGACCACAGCGCGCCGCGTGCCATGTGCGTGCTGCGTCCGCTGAAAGTCGTGATCACCAACTACCCGGAAGGTCAGGTCGAGATGCTCGAGCTGGCGCGTCACCCGAAAGAAGACATGGGTGTACGTGAACTGCCGTTTGCCCGCGAAATCTACATCGACCGTGATGACTTCATGGAAGAACCGCCAAAAGGCTACAAGCGTCTGGAGCCCAACGGCGAAGTGCGCCTGCGTGGCAGTTACGTGATTCGCGCCGATGAAGCGGTCAAGGACGCCGACGGCAACATCGTCGAACTGCGTTGCTCGTACGATCCGGAAACACTGGGTAAAAACCCTGAAGGGCGCAAGGTCAAAGGCGTGGTGCATTGGGTGCCGGCTGCGGCAAGCCTCGAGTGCGAAGTGCGTCTGTACGATCGTCTGTTCCGCTCGCCGAGCCCGGACAAAGCGGAAGACGGCGACAGCTTCCTGGACAACATCAACCCTGATTCCCTGCAAGTGCTCACGGGTTGCCGTGCTGAGCCGTCATTGGCGCAAGCGCAGCCGGAAGACCGTTTCCAGTTCGAACGCGAAGGTTATTTCTGCGCGGACATCAAGGACTCGAAACCCGGTCAGCCGGTGTTCAACCGTACTGTGACGCTGCGTGACTCATGGGGTCAGAGCTAAGGAATCATCGTGCTTTCAATTTACAACACGCTCACCAAGAGCAAGGAAGTCTTCAAGCCTCTGGACGGCAACAAGGTGCGGATGTACGTGTGCGGCATGACCGTGTACGACTTCTGCCACCTTGGGCATGGCCGCAGCATGGTCGCGTTCGATCTGGTCACCCGCTGGTTGCGTTTCAGTGGGTATGACTTGACCTATGTGCGCAACATCACCGATATCGACGACAAGATCATCAACCGTGCCCGTGAAAACGGCGAGTCCTTCGAGGCGCTCACTGCACGCATGATTGATGCGATGCACGAGGACGAGGCGCGGCTGAACATTCTGCCGCCGGACATGGAGCCGCGCGCGACCGATCATATCGCGGGCATGCACGTCATGATCCAGACCTTGATCGACAAGGGTTATGCCTACGCTCCGGGCAATGGCGACGTGTATTACCGCGTCGGCAAGTTTATGGGGTACGGCAAGCTGTCGCGCAAGAAGATCGAAGACCTGCGCATCGGTGCGCGGATCGAAGTGGATGAGTCCAAGGACGATCCGCTGGACTTCGTGCTGTGGAAGGGCGTCAAGCCGGGCGAACCGAGCTGGGAGTCGCCATGGGGCGCAGGGCGTCCGGGCTGGCATATTGAATGCTCGGTGATGTCGACTTGCTGTCTGGGCGAGACCTTCGATATTCATGGCGGCGGCAACGATCTAGAGTTCCCGCACCACGAAAACGAAATCGCCCAGAGCGAGGCGGCCACTGGCAAGCCTTACGCCAATGCCTGGATGCACTGCGGCATGATCCGCATCAATGGCGAGAAGATGTCCAAGTCCTTGAACAACTTCTTCACCATTCGCGACGTGCTGGAGAAATACCAGCCGGAAGTGGTGCGTTATCTGTTGGTGTCCAGCCATTACCGCAGCTCGATCAACTACTCCGAAGACAGCCTGAAAGAGTCCAAGGGCGCGCTGGAACGTTTCTATCACGCCCTTAAAGGCTTGCCTGCCGTAGCGCCTGCCGGTGGCGAAGCGTTCGTCGAACGTTTCTCTGCGGCGATGAACGACGACTTCGGCACGCCGGAAGCCTGCGCGGTGCTGTTCGAGATGGTGCGCGAAATCAACCGTCTGCGTGACACCGATCTGGCGGCAGCTGCGGGTTTGGCGGCACGTCTGAAAGAATTGGCCAGTGTGTTGGGTGTTTTGCAGCTCGAGGCGGATGACTTTTTGCGTGCAGGCGCAGAGGGTCGGGTCGATGCGGTTGAAGTCGAAGCGCTGATTCAGGCTCGATTGAGTGCTCGTGCCAACAAGGACTGGGCTGAATCGGACCGCATTCGCGACCAACTCACGGCGATGGGCGTGGTGTTGGAAGACGGCAAAGGCGGTACGACCTGGCGTTTGGCGGACTGACTGACTGTTGAGTCATGAAAAACGGCACCCGAGGGCGCCGTTTTTTATGCCTGATCCCGGGCACTCAGACGTGCAGGGTTTCCGCAGCGTACAAGGTGTTTTCCAGCAGGCAGGCACGGGTCATCGGGCCAACGCCGCCCGGTACCGGAGTGATCCAGCCAGCACGGGGCAGGGCGGTTTCATACACCACGTCGCCGACCAGCTTGCCGTTTTCCTGGCGATTGATGCCAACGTCGATCACGATGGCGCCTTCCTTGATCCACTCACCTTTGACCAGGCCGGGTTTGCCAGCAGCGACAACCACGAGATCCGCACGGCCCACATGGCCTGGCAGGTCGCGAGTGAAGCGGTGGGTCACGGTGACCGTGCAGCCCGCGAGCAACAGTTCCATCGCCATCGGGCGGCCGACGATATTGCTGGCGCCGACGATGACTGCGTCCATCCCGTAAAGATCGACACCAGTGCTTTCCAGCAAGGCCATGATGCCCTTGGGGGTGCAGGGGCGCAGCAGGGGGATGCGTTGCGCCAGCCGACCGACGTTATAAGGATGGAAGCCATCCACGTCTTTGTCCGGGCGAATGCGCTCCAGCAGTTTTGAGGCATCCAGATGCGCGGGCAGTGGCAGTTGCACCAGGATGCCGTCGATATTCGGATCGTCGTTGAGGCGATCGATCAGGTCGGTCAGCTCATCCTGCGAGGTGTCGGTAGGCAAGTCATAGGCTTTGGAGTTGAAGCCGACTTCTTCACAGTCTTTACGCTTGTGCGAGACATAAACCTGGGACGCGGGGTCGTTGCCAACCAGAATCACCGCGAGGCCCGGTGTCCGCAGGCCCTGTTCGCGACGCTCGGTGACACGTTTAGCGATCTGCTGGCGCAGGCCGGCTGCGATCGCTTTACCGTCGATTAGTTTTGCTGTCATGACGCGTGATTAACCATCGAAAGGGATTGAAAAAGAGCGCGCATTCTCGCATGCCGTGGCGCGAGGGCAAAGGCGCTTGGTCTGTATATTCCTCTAACTCCTTTATCTAACTGAATTTTTTTCGAAAAAGAGTTGACGACCTCGGGGCTCGTCTATAAGATTCGTCGCACTTGTCGGGCACAGCCTAGCACTGGTTAAGAAGGTCGGGCAGAGTTGTAGATTGGCTCAGCGTGACTGAAGCTCTTAATTTGTAATCGGTTAATGAATACAGATTAAATAAGCGCCCGTAGCTCAGTTGGATAGAGCATCCGCCTTCTAAGCGGATGGTCGCAGGTTCGAGTCCTGCCGGGTGCGCCATTTAGGCAACTTTGGCACAAGTAATGTTACATCGGTCACACGCTATATGGTGGGCGTAGCTCAGTTGGTAGAGCACGGGATTGTGACTCCCGTTGTCGAGGGTTCGATCCCCTTCGTCCACCCCATATTCGAAAGGCGCCTGACTTAAAAATCAGGCGCCTTTGCTTTAAAGGCTTGAAGCGCGGACGTGGTGGAATTGGTAGACACACTGGATTTAGGTTCCAGCGCCGAAAGGTGTGAGAGTTCGAGTCTCTCCGTCCGCACCAAGATACAAGCTTTGTGAAATGCCCGCGGCATTCATAAAGCAACAGAAAGCCGCCTAGTGCGGCTTTTTTTTGTTTCGGAATATTGAAAATTTCGCCCGGCGCGACCACCCGCTTCGTCCGTTTTTACTGGCGTTCGGCGGTTTTTTGGTTGATATAAAGGGCAGGCTGCGCACCAGGGGTTCCTTATATAGGGTGTGCCAGACGCGTCGCTTGCTGCCTTGCGTCAATCGTTCGCAATGGGCGTCGTCGCCCCCCTGCCGGCTGCTTGAATTCATGCTGCTTACTTACCCTTTTCAGTGGGGTGACTTCTTGAGTTTGACCCACTAGAATGCATGCCCTTGATTCTGGGGTCGGAAACGGCCGGCTAACGTCTGTGCAACGAGGAATATCCATGCAAGTTTCTGTTGAAAATACTTCCGCTCTTGAGCGCCGCATGACCATTGGCGTGCCTGCCGAACGCATCGAGACTGAAGTCAACAAGCGTCTGCAGCAGACTGCCCGTAAAGCTAAGATCCCGGGCTTCCGTCCTGGCAAAGTGCCTATGAGCGTGATCCGTCAGCGTTATGAAGACGGCGCTCGTCAGGAAGCACTGGGCGATCTGATTCAGGCAACGTTTTACGAAGCAGTGGTTGAGCAGAAACTCAATCCAGCTGGCGCACCTTCTGTAGAGCCAAAAACCTTTGAAAAAGGTAAAGACCTGGAATACGTGGCTACTTTCGAAGTATTCCCGGAATTCACGGTTGCAGGCTTCGAGTCCATCGCTGTCGAGCGTCTGAGTGCAGACGTGGCTGACGCCGATCTGGACAAAATGCTGGAAATCCTGCGCAAGCAAAATGTTCGTTTCGAAGTCACTGAGCGTGCTGCTCAGAACGAAGATCAACTGAACATCGATTTCGTTGGCAAGGTTGATGGCGAAGTGTTTGCTGGCGGCTCTGCCAAAGGTACTCAGCTGGTGCTGGGTTCCGGTCGTATGATCCCTGGCTTCGAAGACGGTCTGGTTGGCGCTAAAGCCGGCGAAGAGCGTGTTCTGAACCTGACCTTCCCGGAAAACTACCAGAACCTGGAGCTGGCCAATAAAGCCGCCGAGTTCACCGTGACGGTCAACACTGTTTCCGAGCCTAAATTGCCTGAGCTGAACGAAGAGTTCTTCACTCAGTTCGGCATCAAGGAAACAGGCATCGACGGTTTCCGTACCGAAGTTCGCAAGAACATGGACCGTGAGCTGCGTCAGGCGATCAAGTCCAAGGTCAAGAACCAGGTGATGGACGGCTTGCTGGCCTCCAATCCGATCGAAGTGCCTAAAGCACTGCTCGAAAACGAAGTGAACCGTCTGCGCGTGCAGGCTGTTCAGCAGTTCGGCGGCAACATCAAGCCGGATCAACTGCCAGCCGAGCTGTTCGAAGAACAAGCCAAGCGCCGTGTAGAGCTGGGCCTGATCGTTGCTGAAGTGGTCAAGCAGTTCGATCTCAAGCCTGATGACGCTCGTGTTCGCGAGATGATTCAGGAAATGGCATCGGCTTACCAAGAGCCTGAGCAGGTCGTGTCCTGGTACTACAAGAACGACCAGCAGCTGAACGAAGTGCGTTCGGTTGTGCTGGAAGAACAAGTTGTGGATACTGTTTTGCAGAAAGCTAGCGTGACCGACAAATCGGTCTCTTACGAAGAAGCAGTCAAGCCGGTAGAAGCTCCACAAGCCGACTGATTTTTCTCTCGTTCGAAAACACCCATAAGCCAGCCTTCGTGCTGGCTTATGTGTATTCAAGAAATGACTATTTGGGAGTGAATGCGAGACATGTCCCGCAATTCTTATATTCAGCAGAACTCTGACATCCAGGCCGCTGGCGGCCTGGTCCCGATGGTTATCGAGCAGTCCGCCCGTGGCGAACGCGCCTATGACATCTACTCGCGCCTCCTCAAGGAGCGGGTGATCTTTCTGGTAGGTCCGGTAGAAGACTACATGGCCAACCTGATTGCGGCGCAGCTGTTGTTCCTTGAAGCCGAAAACCCGGACAAGGACATCCATCTCTACATCAACTCACCAGGCGGTTCGGTGACTGCGGGCATGTCGATCTACGACACCATGCAGTTCATCAAGCCAGACGTGTCGACCATTTGCATCGGTCAGGCCTGCAGCATGGGTGCTTTCCTGCTGGCTGGCGGCGCCGCTAAAAAGCGTTACTGCCTGCCAAACTCGCGAATGATGATTCACCAGCCACTGGGCGGTTTCCAGGGGCAGGCATCGGATATTGATATCCATGCCAAGGAAATCCTGTCCATTCGTGCTCGCTTGAATGAAATTCTCGCACACCACACCGGGCAAACGATTGAGACCATCGAGCAAGACACCAATCGGGATAACTTCATGGGCGCCGGGCGCGCTGCTGAATATGGTTTGATCGATCAGGTTCTTACTCAGCGTCAAATGGCTCGCTAAGCAGCTCAATCGTAGGTGGTTGGAACAACTGGCCACCTGCGGACTTGAAAAAGCCCGCAATAGCCTTCATCTTGTGTTGCAAGCCTACCGGATTGGATCGATCGAATGACTGACACCCGCAACGGCGAGGACAACGGCAAATTGCTCTATTGCTCCTTCTGTGGCAAAAGCCAGCATGAAGTGCGCAAATTGATTGCCGGCCCCTCGGTTTTTATCTGCGACGAGTGCGTCGACCTGTGCAACGACATCATCCGTGAGGAGGTGCAAGAAGCCCAGGCCGAAAGCAGCGCGCATAAATTACCATCGCCTAAAGAAATCAGCGGCATCCTTGATCAGTATGTGATTGGTCAAGAACGTGCAAAAAAGGTTCTGGCAGTAGCGGTGTACAACCACTACAAGCGTTTGAACCAGCGCGACAAGAAGAATGATGATGTTGAACTCGGTAAAAGCAACATCCTGCTGATCGGCCCAACCGGCTCCGGCAAGACGCTGCTCGCTGAAACATTGGCTCGTTTGCTCAATGTGCCGTTCACCATCGCTGACGCCACCACCCTGACCGAAGCTGGTTATGTGGGTGAGGACGTGGAAAACATCATTCAGAAGCTGTTGCAGAAATGTGACTACGACGTAGAAAAAGCCCAGATGGGCATTGTCTACATCGATGAAATCGACAAGATTTCGCGCAAATCCGACAACCCTTCGATTACTCGCGATGTTTCCGGCGAGGGCGTGCAGCAAGCCTTGCTGAAGCTGATTGAAGGCACCGTGGCTTCCGTTCCTCCTCAAGGGGGTCGCAAGCATCCACAGCAGGAATTCCTGCAGGTGGACACACGTAACATCCTGTTTATCTGCGGTGGCGCTTTCTCGGGCCTCGAAAAGGTTATTCAGAGCCGTTCCACTCGCGGCGGCATCGGCTTCAATGCCGAAGTACGCAGCAAGGAAGAAGGCAAGAAGGTTGGCGAATCGCTGCGTGAGGTTGAGCCTGACGATCTGGTCAAGTTCGGTCTGATCCCAGAGTTCGTGGGCCGTCTGCCGGTTCTGGCGACGTTGGACGAATTGGATGAGGCTGCTCTGATGCAGATTCTCACCGAGCCGAAAAACGCGTTGACCAAGCAGTATGCAAAACTGTTCGAAATGGAAGGTGTGGAACTCGAGTTCCGTGCTGACGCACTGAAGTCGATCGCCAAGCGCGCACTTGAGCGCAAAACAGGCGCTCGCGGTCTGCGTTCCATTCTCGAAGGTGTTCTGCTCGACACCATGTACGAGATCCCCTCGCAGTCCGAGGTGAGCAAGGTGGTGATCGATGAGAGCGTCATCGAGGGCACGTCCAAGCCGTTGTTGATTTATGAAAACAGCGAGCCGGTTGCCAAGGCTGCCCCAGACGCGTAAGCGAAACTGCTGCGTTGACAGGTAATAAAGAGGGGGCCTTCGGGCCCCTTTTGCTTTTCCTGCGTCAGAGCTTGTTTTTTTAAGACGCTACCCCCATCTTGACTTCAAGCTAACTTCCATATGTTCCGGCCTTATGGCCGCCGTAGAGGCGAAATCATGAAGACCACCATAGAATTGCCTCTCTTGCCATTGCGCGATGTCGTGGTTTATCCGCACATGGTTATCCCGCTGTTTGTGGGGCGCGAGAAATCTATCGAAGCCCTCGAGGCCGCGATGACGGGGGATAAGCAGATTCTTTTGCTCGCGCAAAGAAATCCTGCAGACGACGATCCAGGTGAAGAGGCGCTTTATAGCGTCGGCACCGTTGCAACCGTATTGCAGCTGCTCAAGTTGCCTGATGGCACCGTTAAGGTGTTGGTCGAAGGCGAGCAGCGTGGCACCGTCGAACGCTTCATTGAGGTCGATGGCCATTGCCGCGCTGAAGTGACGTTGATCGACGAGGTCGATGCACCTGACCGCGAATCTGAAGTGTTCGTGCGCAGCTTGCTGGCCCAGTTCGAACAGTATGTGCAGCTGGGCAAAAAAGTCCCGGCTGAAGTCTTGTCATCCCTCAATAGCATTGATGAGCCGGGCCGCCTGGTCGATACCATGGCCGCGCACATGGCGCTGAAAATCGAGCAGAAGCAGGCCATTCTCGAAATCGTCGATCTGCCTGCACGGGTAGAGCACGTACTGGCTTTGCTGGATGCTGAAATTGATCTGTTGCAGGTCGAGAAGCGCATTCGCGGCCGCGTCAAAAAGCAGATGGAGCGCAGCCAGCGCGAGTACTACCTGAATGAGCAGATGAAGGCCATTCAGAAAGAGCTGGGCGACAGTGACGAAGGTCACAATGAAATCGAAGAGCTGAAAAAGCGCATCGACGCTGCCGGCTTGCCTAAGGACGCCTTGACCAAAGCGCTGGCTGAGCTGAACAAGCTCAAGCAAATGTCGCCGATGTCGGCTGAAGCGACCGTGGTGCGTACCTACATCGACTGGTTGGTGCAAGTGCCGTGGAAGGCTCAGAGCAAGGTGCGTCTGGACCTGGCTCGCGCTGAAGACATTCTTGACGCCGACCACTATGGGCTGGATGAGGTCAAGGAACGCATCCTTGAATACCTCGCCGTGCAAAAACGCGTGAAGAAAATTCGCGGTCCGGTTTTGTGCCTGGTAGGTCCGCCGGGTGTGGGTAAAACGTCTCTCGCAGAGTCGATTGCCAATGCGACTAACCGCAAGTTCGTGCGCATGGCCCTCGGTGGTGTGCGTGATGAAGCGGAAATTCGTGGTCATCGCCGGACATATATCGGTTCCATGCCGGGAAGATTGATACAAAAGATGACAAAAGTGGGCGTGCGCAACCCGCTGTTCCTGCTCGATGAAATCGACAAAATGGGCAGCGATATGCGTGGCGATCCGGCTTCTGCATTGCTGGAAGTGCTCGACCCTGAGCAGAACCACAACTTTAACGACCATTACCTGGAAGTCGATTACGACCTTTCCGACGTGATGTTCCTGTGCACCGCGAACTCGATGAACATTCCTGCGGCATTGCTGGACCGGATGGAAGTCATCCGTCTGCCTGGCTATACCGAAGACGAAAAAATCAACATCGCGGTCAAATACCTGTCGCCAAAACAGATTCAGGCCAACGGCTTGAAGAAAGGCGAGGTTGAGATAGACGAGGAAGCGATTCGCGACATCGTCCGCTACTACACCCGTGAAGCCGGCGTGCGGAGCCTGGAGCGGCAAATCGCCAAGATCTGCCGCAAGGCGGTCAAGGAACACTCGCTGGAAAAACGCTTCCAGGTCCGTGTTACCGCGGAAATGCTTGAGCATTTCCTGGGTGTGCGCAAATTCAGCTACGGTTTGGCCGAGCAACAGGATCAAATCGGACAGGTGACAGGCTTGGCGTGGACGTCGGTGGGCGGCGAATTGTTGACCATCGAAGCGGCCGTAGTGCCCGGCAAAGGTCAGTTGATCAAGACCGGTTCGCTGGGTGATGTGATGGTCGAATCCATCACGGCTGCCCTGACCGTTGTGCGCAGTCGTGCGAAAAGCCTGGGAATCCCCGTGGACTTCCATGAGAAGCGTGACGTTCATATCCATATGCCAGAAGGGGCTACCCCGAAAGACGGCCCTAGCGCTGGCGTAGGCATGTGCACGGCCCTTGTTTCAGCGCTGACACAGATCCCGGTCCGTGCCGACGTGGCAATGACCGGTGAAATCACCCTGCGGGGGCAGGTTCTGGCCATCGGCGGTTTGAAGGAAAAACTGCTTGCGGCACACCGTGGCGGAATCAAAACGGTGATCATTCCCGAGGAAAACGTACGGGATTTGAAAGAAATTCCGGACAATATCAAACGGGACCTGCAGATTAAACCGGTTAAATGGATTGACGAGGTCCTGCAAATTGCGCTGCAATACGCGCCGGAGCCCTTGCCGGATGTGGCCCCGGAGATGGTTGCAAAGGACGAAAAGCGCGAGACTGACTCTAAGGAGAGAATCAGCACGCATTAGCCTGAATGGCCTTCCTTGACAGCTTTTTAGAGCCCTTGTTATAAAGCGGCTCTTTAAAGTGTCTGTAGGCCATTCAGCACTCGTTTTTGTCTACACCAAAAAACTTAGAAACATACTCAATATAGATATAAGGGGACTTAGAGTGAACAAGTCGGAACTGATTGATGCTATCGCTGCATCTGCTGATATCCCGAAAGCTGCTGCTGGCCGTGCGCTGGACGCAGTAATCGAATCCGTCACTGGCGCTCTGAAGGCTGGCGACTCTGTGGTATTGGTTGGGTTTGGTACTTTCTCCGTAACAGATCGTCCTGCTCGTATCGGTCGTAACCCGCAGACCGGTAAGACGCTGGAAATCGCAGCAGCCAAAAAACCAGGTTTCAAAGCCGGTAAAGCCCTGAAAGAAGCTGTTAACTAAGTTTCTTTCAAGCCTTTGCCCATCCAGGACCTGGTCATTCTTGTCCTGGCAGCGGAGCGGTAGTTCAGTCGGTTAGAATACCGGCCTGTCACGCCGGGGGTCGCGGGTTCGAGTCCCGTCCGCTCCGCCAGTTACGAGAAGGCGCATCCTCGGATGCGCCTTTCTTCTATCCGGATTCCACCCACGCTCCGCGGTTGGTTAATCTTTACAACCGTTCTGGGGGACGCATGCTGCAAAATATCAGGGACAATTCCCAAGGCTGGATTGCCAAGACGATCATCGGGGTCATCGTGGCATTGATGGCCTTGACGGGTTTTGACGCCATTTTCAGGGCCACCAGCACGAGTCAGGATGCTGCCAAGGTCAATGGTGAAGAAATCACGACAAACGAGCTGAGTCAGGCGGTCGATATGCAACGCCGTCAGCTGATTCAGCAGTTGGGCAAGGATTTCGATCCTGCGCTGCTGGATGACAAAATGTTGCACGACGCAGCCTTGAAAGGGCTGGTTGATCGCAAGTTGTTGCTGCAAGGTGCAGCCGATTCGAAATTTGCTTTCTCCGAAGCGGCTCTGGATCAGCAGATTTTGCAGACACCTGAGTTTCAGGTAGACGGCAAATTCAGCGCTGACCGTTTCGATCAAGTGATTCGTCAACTGGGCTTCAGCCGTTTGCAATTCCGCCAAATGCTGACCCAGGAAATGCTCATTGGTCAGTTGCGTGCCGGTCTGGCAGGTAGCGCTTTCGTGACCGATGCTCAGGTTGATGCGTTCGCTCGTCTGGAAAAACAGACTCGCGATTTCGCCACGCTGACATTCAAGGCTGACATTGCAGCCGCGAAAGTGACCGACGATGAGGTCAAAGCGCATTACGACGAACACGCCAAAGAGTTCATGAGTCCGGAGCAGGTCGTACTCGACTACATCGAATTGAAGAAGTCTTCTTTCTTCGATCAGGTTGCAGTCAAGGACGCCGATTTGCAGGCGGCTTATCAGAAAGAAATCGGCAACCTTGCCGAGCAGCGTCGTGCTGCGCACATTCTGATCGAAGTGAATGACAAACTGAACGAAGCTCAGGCCAAAGCGAAGGTTGAAGAGATTCAACAGCGTCTGGCCAAAGGTGAGGATTTCGCGGCCCTGGCCAAGGAGTTTTCCCAGGACCCGGGTTCGTCCAGCAAAGGTGGTGACCTGGGTTACGCGGGCAAGGGTGTCTATGATCCGGCTTTCGAAAAGGCGCTGTATGACCTGAAGAAAGATCAGGTCTCGGGGCCGGTACGCAGCGACTACGGTTGGCACTTGATCAAGTTGTTGGGCGTTGAAGCACCGTCGGTGCCGAGCTTCGCCAGCTTGAAAGACAAGCTTACCCACGAATTGAAAAGCCAGCAGGTCGAGCAGCGTTTCGTTGACGTGACCAAGCAGCTTGAAGATTCGGCGTTCGAAGCGTCCGATCTGGTGCAGCCTGCTCAAGAGCTGAAACTGAAAGTACAAACCACTGCGCCATTTGGTCGTGAGGGCGGTGAAGGCCTGACCTCCAACCGTGCAGTGATCCAGGCCGCGTTCAGCCCGGAAGTGCTTGAAGAAGGCTCCAACAGTGCACCACTGGAACTTGATCCGGAAACGGTTGTGGTCGTACGGATGAAGGAACACCGTCAGCCAGAGCAGTTGCCGCTTGAAAGCGTTGCCAGCAGCATTCGTGCACAGCTGATCAAGAATCACGCCACTGAAGCGGTCAAGACCAAGGGTGCCGAGCTGGTTACAGGTCTGCGTGATGGCAAGATCGCTCTTGCTGCGAAGCAGAACGGTCAAAGCTGGAAAGTCCTGGAAGCGGTCACCCGCAGTCAGGAAGGCATCGATCCGGTGGTTCTGCAGGCGTTGTTCCGCATGCCCAAGCCTCTGGGCAAGGACAAGCCGTCCTACACCAGCCTGACGTTGGCTGATGGCAGCTTCGTGGTGGTGCGCCTTAATGGTGTCAACGAAGCCGCAGCGCCGACAGCTGATGAGAAGGCCCAGTACCGTCGCTTCCTCGCCTCGCGTGCCGGCCAGCAGGATTTCGCTGCTTACCGCGCACAGTTGCAAAGCAAAGCGAAGATCACCCGTTACTGACGTCTGATCCCGCGACAAAAAAGAAGGCCGCTCAATGAGCGGTCTTTTTTTGTCTGAAGTTTTTTGTGCCTGAACAGGCACTTTCGAAATTCCCGCAGGGCCGAAAACAAAAAGCCCGCCGTTCGTGAGAACGGCGGGCTTTTTGGGTGCGGCGCGTCGAGTTTTTACTCTTCGAGGTTGCCCATCGCGGTGGTGTTGAAGCCGCCGTCGACGTACATGATCTCGCCGCTGATGCCGGACGCGAGGTCCGAGCACAGGAACGCGCCGGCGTTGCCGACTTCATCAATGGTCACGTTGCGACGCAGCGGTGTTTGCGCTTCGTTGGCAGCGAGCATTTTGCGGAAGTTCTTGATGCCGGAGGCGGCGAGGGTGCGGATCGGGCCAGCCGATACTGCGTTCACGCGTGTGCCTTCCGGGCCAAGGCTACCGGCCAGGTAACGTACACCGGCTTCCAGGCTGGCCTTGGCCATGCCCATCACGTTGTAGTTAGGCATGGTGCGCTCTGCACCCAGGTAGGACAGGGTCAGCAGGCTGCCGTTGCGGCCTTTCATCATTTCGCGACCGGCCTTGGCCAGTGCGACAAAGCTGTAGGCGCTGATGTCGTGAGCGATGCGGAAACCTTCGCGCGTTGTCGCTTGGGTGAAGTCACCGTCAAGCTGGTCGCCAGGGGCGAAGCCGACCGAGTGAACGATCACGTCCAGGCCATCCCACTTCTTGCCCAGTTCTTCGAAGACCTTGGCGATCTCTTCGTCGCTGGCCACGTCGCAAGGGAAGCACAGTTCCGGGCCTGAGCCCCAACCTGCGGCGAACTCTTCGACACGACCTTTCAGTTTGTCGTTCTGATACGTGAAGGCCAGCTCTGCGCCCTCGCGATGCATGGCGGCAGCGATGCCGGATGCGATGGACAGTTTGCTAGCGACGCCGACGATCAGGACGCGCTTACCGGCGAGAAAACCCATGTGTTGTTCCTCTTCAGGTTAATCGACAGCTACCGGCGCCAAAAAGGCGGCTTCCAGCAGCTGCTGTGTATAGGTATGTTGCGGTGCAGCGAAAATGCTGCGCGCCGCACCCTGTTCAACGACTTTCCCCTGCTTGACCACCATCAACTGGTGGCTAAGCGCTTTGACTACCGCCAGGTCATGGCTGATAAACAAATAGGTCAGGTTGTACTTTTTTTGCAGTGAGCGCAGTAGCTCCACCACTTGGCGCTGAACGGTCCGGTCGAGCGCCGAGGTGGGCTCGTCCAGCACAATCAGCGCCGGTTTTAACACTAATGCCCGGGCAATGGCGATTCTCTGCCGTTGCCCGCCGGAAAATTCGTGGGGGTAGCGGTACCGGGTTTCCGGGTCCAGACCTACCTCCTTGAGCGCTTCGATGATGGCGAGTTCCTGTTCGGCCTCTGTGCCCATGCCATGTATGCGCAGGCCCTCACCAACGATTTCGCCTACACACATGCGCGGGCTCAGGCTGCCGAAAGGGTCCTGAAACACCACCTGCATTTGCCGACGCAGCGGACGAATCTCCTGTTGCGTCAGGCAGTCTAGCGTTTTGCCTTGAAACCGTATGGCGCCCTTGCTACCGATCAGCCGAAGAATCGCCAGGCCCAGCGTCGACTTGCCCGAGCCGCTTTCACCGACAATCCCCAAGGTATGCCCTTGGGGCAGGCTGAAGGTGATGCCATCGACCGCTTTGACATGATCGACGGTTTTTTTGAACAGGCCTTTCTTGATCGGAAACCACACCCGCAAGTCATCGACTTCGAGCAGCGGTGCGCCGGCAACGTTGTCCACCGGGCCACCACTGGGCTCGGCCCCCAGCAATTCTTGCGTGTACGGATGCTGAGGTGAACGGAACAGCTCCTCACATGACGCTTGTTCGACGATGCGACCGTGCTGCATGACACATACCCGATGCGCAATTCTTCGAACCAGGTTCAGATCATGGCTGATCAGGAGCAGCGCCATGCCCAGTCTGGCCTGCAGTTCGGTGAGTAACTTGAGGATTTTCAGCTGTACCGTCACGTCGAGTGCGGTGGTCGGTTCGTCGGCGATCAGCAGTTCAGGCTCATTTGCCAAGGCCATGGCGATCATTACACGCTGTCGCTGGCCGCCTGAGAGCTCGTGTGGCAGAGCTTTGAGTCGTTTCTCGGGCTCGGTTATGCCTACCAGCTCAAGCAGCTCCAGTGTGCGCAGGGTGGCCGCCTTGCCCTGCAAACCTTTATGCAGGCCAAGTACTTCATTGATTTGCTTCTCAATGGACTGCAGCGGGTTAAGCGAGGTCATCGGCTCCTGGAAAACCATGGCGATGCGGTTGCCACGGATCGCGCGCAACCTTTTCTCGCTCAGCGTCAGCAGGTCATGCCCAGCGTAGTAGATGGTTCCGCTGGGATGGCGCGCCAGCGGGTAGGGCAGCAGGCGCAGAAACGAGTGCGCGATGACTGACTTGCCAGAACCGCTTTCGCCGACCAGCGCCAGGGTTTCGCCCCGGCGGATATCGAAGTTGATGCCTTCGACCACGCGATGGACCTGCTCGCCGGTAACGAACTCGACGGCGAGATCGCGGACTTCGATCAAATTGTCCTTGTTCATCTCATTTCCTTGGGTCGAAAGCGTCGCGGGCGGATTCGCCAATGAACACGAGAAGGCTGAGCATCAGGGCCAGCACGGCGAAGGCGCTGATCCCGAGCCAAGGGGCCTGGAGGTTGGATTTGCCTTGCGCCACCAACTCACCCAGCGACGGGGAACCGGCTGGCAAGCCAAAACCGAGGAAGTCCAGCGCGGTCAGGGTGCCGATGGCGCCCGTGAGAATGAAGGGCATAAAGGTCATGGTCGAGACCATGGCGTTGGGCAGGATGTGGCGGAACATGATCGCCCCGTTTTGCATGCCCAATGCCCGTGCGGCGCGTACATATTCCAGATTGCGCCCACGCAGGAACTCGGCGCGTACCACGTCCACCAGGCTCATCCATGAAAACAGCAGCATGATGCCCAACAGCCACCAGAAATTAGGCTGGACGAAGCTGGCGAGGATGATCAGCAGGTACAACACCGGCAGCCCGGACCAGACTTCCAGGAAGCGTTGCCCCAGCAGATCCACCCACCCCCCATAAAAACCCTGGAGGGCGCCCGCGACGACGCCGATAATCGAACTGAGTACGGTCAAGGTCAGCGCAAACAGCACGGAAATGCGGAAGCCATAGATGACCCGTGAGAGCACATCGCGGCCTTGATCGTCAGTGCCAAAGTAGTTGTCTCGCGAGGGCGGGCCGGGGGCCGGGACTTTCAGGTCGTAATTGATGCTCTGGTAGCTGTAGGGGATCGGAGCCCACAGGGTCCAACCGTTCTTCGCTGCCAGCAGCTCCTTGATGTAGGGGCTTTTGTAATTCGCTTCCAGCGGGAATTCGCCGCCGAAGACCGTTTCGGGATAGCGCTTGAACACCGGGAAATACCACTCGCCGTCATAGCGTACGGCCAGCGGCTTGTCGTTGGCGATCAGTTCGGCGCCCAGGCTCAGGCCGAACAGAACCAGGAACAACCACAGTGACCACCATCCGCGCTTGTTGGCCTTGAAGCGCTCGAAGCGCCGGCGATTGAGAGGAGAGAGGGTCATATCAATTCTCCCTGCTTTCGAAGTCGATACGTGGATCAACCAGCGTATACGTGATGTCACCGATCAATTTCACCACCAGTCCGAGCAGGGTAAAAAGAAACAACGTGCCGAAGACCACTGGATAGTCGCGGTTGATGGCCGCCTCGAAACTCATCAAACCCAAGCCGTCGAGGGAGAAGATCACTTCCACCAGCAGCGAGCCGGTGAAGAAAATGCTGATGAAGGCCGAAGGGAAACCTGCGATCACCAATAGCATGGCGTTACGAAACACATGGCCGTACAGCACCCGATGCTGGCTCAGGCCCTTGGCCTTGGCGGTGATGACGTACTGCTTGCCGATCTCGTCGAGAAAGCTGTTTTTGGTCAGCAGGGTCATGGTCGCGAAGTTGCCGATCACCAGCGCGGTGACGGGCAGCGTCAGGTGCCAGAAGTAATCGAAGACTTTGCCGCCCCAGCTCAGCTCGGCGAAGTTGTTCGAGGTCAGGCCGCGCAAGGGGAACCAGTCGAAATAACTGCCGCCAGCGAATACCACGATCAGCAGGATGGCAAACAGAAAGGCCGGGATGGCGTACCCGACGATGATCGCCGAGCTGGTCCAGACATCGAAGTGGCTACCGTGACGTGTCGCCTTGGCGATCCCCAGCGGGATCGATACCAGGTACATGATCAAGGTGCTCCAGAGCCCAAGGGAAATGGACACCGGCATCTTCTCGATAATCAGATCGATCACTTTGGCATCGCGGAAAAAACTGTCTCCGAAATCCAGCGTGGCGTAGTTCTTGATCATGATCCACAGGCGTTCTGGCGCAGACTTGTCGAAGCCATACAGGTGTTCGATTTCCTTCACCAGTGCCGGATCAAGCCCTTGCGCACCGCGATAACTGGAGCCTGCCACCGACACCTCTGCGCCACCGCCCGCAATGCGACTGGTTGCGCCATCGAAGCCTTCGATCTTGGCGATCATCTGCTCCACCGGACCGCCGGGCGCCGCCTGGATAATCACGAAGTTGATCAGCAAAATGCCAAACAGCGTCGGAATGATCAGCAGCAAACGCCGAAAAATGTAAGCCAGCATCTTATTGCTCCACGCTCGCCGGCTCGGCTTGCTCAGGGGGTTGTGCCGGGTTGGCCGGTTTGGCGTCGGGTTTTATCCACCAGGTCGAGGTGGCGACGTCGAACAGCGGTGTCACCTTGGGGTGACCGATATGGTCCCAGTACGCCACGCGCCAGGTTTTGATGTGCCAGTTGGGGATCACGTAGTAGCCCCAAAGCAGCACGCGGTCCAGCGCCCGGGCGTGGGTGATCAGGCTTTGCCGCGAGTCGGCATCGATCAGTCCGTCGACCAGGCTATCGATGGCCGGGTCTTTGAGGCCGATGAAGTTGCGGCTGCCGGGCTTTTCGGCGCTGGAGGAGTGCCAGTACTCGCGTTGTTCGTTGCCCGGTGAGCTGGATTGCGGAAAGCCGCTGACAATCAGGTCGAAGTCACGCGAACGCAAACGGTTTACGTATTGCGATACGTCGACCCGGCGCAGCACCAGATCTATGCCGAGGTCGCTGAGGTTGCGTTTGAAGGGCAGCAGGATGCGTTCGAATTCGGTCTGCGCCAACAAGAACTCAAGGGTCACTGGCTTGCCTTGGGCGTCGACCATCTTGTCGCCGACGATCCTCCAGCCGGCCTCTTGCAGCAGTTGAAAGGCTTTACGCTGTTGGGGGCGAATCATGCCGCTGGCGTCGGTGACCGGCAGCTTGAACTCGTCAGTGAACACCCGGTCAGGAATGGTGCCGCGCAACGGCTCGAGTACGGCCAGTTCGTCTTTACTCGGCAAGCCGCTGGAGGCCATGTCCGAATTGTCGAAGTAGCTTTTGGTCCGGGTGTAGGCGCCGTTGAACAACTGCTTGTTGGTCCACTGGAAATCCAGCAGCAGGTTCAACGCTTCACGCACCCGCACGTCCTGAAATATCGGGCGCCGCAGGTTGAAGACAAACCCTTGCATGCCGGTAGGGTTGCCGTTGGGGATTTCTTCCTTGATCAGCCGACCGGCGGTGACGGCCGGTGTGTTGTAAGCCGTGGCCCAGTTCTTGGCGCTGGTTTCGAGCCAATAATCGAATTGCCCGGCTTTGAGTGCTTCAAGGGCGACGGTGTTGTCTCGATAGTAATCGATGGACAGGGTGTCGAAGTTGTAAAAACCACGGTTAACCGGCAGGTCCTTGCCCCAGTAGTCCTTGACCCGCTCGTAACGAATCGAGCGCCCGGCTTTGACTTCAGCCACCTTGTACGGGCCGCTGCCCAACGGGATTTCCAGATTGCCTTTGGCGAAGTCGCGATTTTCCCACCAGTGCTTGGGCAGGACCGGCAGCTGGCCGAGGATCAGTGGCAACTCGCGGTTGTTGCGCTTGAACTTGAACAGCACGCGCAGAGGGTCTTCGGCGATGACCTGATCAACGTCTGCGTAGTAGCCCCGATACATCGGGGCGCCGTTCTTGATCAGCGTCTGGAAGCTGAACACCACGTCTTCGGCGCGGATGGGATGGCCATCATGGAAGTGGGCTTCGGGGCGCAAATAGAAACGCACCCAGCTACTGTCCGGCGCTTTTTCGATTTTGCCGGCAATCAGGCCGTATTCGGTAAAGGGTTCATCCAGACTGTGGCGGGTCAGGGTGTCGTAAATCATGCCGATGTCGTCAGCCGGCACGCCTTTGTTGATAAAGGGGTTGAGGCTGTCGAAGCCGCCAAAGCCGGCCTGCCGAAAGCTGCCGCCCTTGGGGGCGTCCTGATTGACGTAATCGAAGTGTTTGAAATTGGCGGGGTATTTCGGCGCCTCGTTGTACAGGGTCACTGCGTGTTCGGGGGCGGCCAGGGCTACGCAGGCCACGCCCATCAGCAACATGCCGCTGGCCCGCATCAGCAGGGAGCGCATAGCAATCATTGGGTTTTCTCCGAAGGCTTGAGCCACCACGCACGCAAACCCAGAGTGTAGGGCGGGGTGGTGGTCAGGGCGAACCGGTTGCGGTACGCCAGTCGATGATAATCGAGGTACCAGTTGGGGATGCTGTAGTGCTGCCAGAGCAACACCCGGTCCAGGGCGCGGGCTGCGGCGAGCTGTTCGTCGCGTGTTTGTGCCGCCAGCAATTGATTGAGCAGGCTGTCGACCACAGGGCTGGATACGCCGGCGTAATTTTTGCTGCCTTTGATCCCTGCCTGGCTGGAGTGAAAGTACTGCCATTGCTCAAGACCGGGGCTGAGGCTCTGGTTCAGGGTCATCAAGATCATGTCGAAATCGAACTGGTCCAGGCGCTGCTTGTACTGGGCGCGATCTACCGTCCGTAAGCGGGCGTCGATCCCGAGGCGAGAGAGGTCCTCGATGTAAGGCTGCAGAATCCGCTCTAGGTTGGGATTGACCAGCAAGATTTCGAAGCGCAAGGGCTGGCCGTTGCGATTGAGCAGTCGCTGATCCGACAGCTTCCAGCCCGCTTCGGCAAACAGACCGAGCGCCTTGCGCAGGGTTTCCCGGGGAATGCCACCGCCATCGGTCTTTGGCGCAGTGTATGGCTGGGTAAGCAGGCTTGACGGCAACTGATCGCGCCAGGGCGACAGCATCAACCATTCGCGACCGGTCGGCAGGCCGGTCGCGGAGAATTCGCTGTTGGGGTAATAACTTGTCGAGCGAGTATAGGCGTCGCTGAACAGCGCACGATTGGTCCACTCGAAATTGAACATCAGCCCCAGCGCTTCGCGCACCTTGACGTCGGCGAAGGTGCCGCGCCGGGTGTTCATGAACAACCCTTGGGTCTGGGTTGGAATCTTGTGCGGGATCTGCGCCTTGATCACCTCACCACGGGCGATCGCCGGAAAGGTGTAGCCGTTGGACCAGTTTTTGGCCTGATGCTCGATGTAGATATCGAACTCACCGGCTTTGAATGCTTCGAATGCCACATCGCTGTCGCGGTAGAACTCCACTTCGACCCGATCGAAGTTGTACTTGCCACGGTTCACCGCCAGATCCTTGCCCCACCAGTCCTTGACCCGCTCGAACACCAGTTGCCGTCCGGGTTGCACCTTGGTAATCCGATAAGGACCACTGCCCACGGGTGGTTCGAAGGTGGTGGCCTTGAAGTCGCGATCCTTCCAGTAGTGCTGGGGCAATACCGGTAGTTCGCCGAGGCGCAGGATGAGCAAGGGGTTGCCGGCGCGTTTGAAGACGAAGCGGATGCGATGGCGGCCAAGAATGTCGACCCGCTGCACTTCCTGCAGGGCGGTGCGGTATTGCGGATGGCCCTCTTTGAGCAGCAACCGATAGGAGAACGCCACGTCATACGCGGTGATCGGTTTGCCATCGTGGAAGCGCGCCTGCGGGCGCAGGTTGAAGACCACCCAACTGCGGTCTTCGCTGTATTCGACGGTTTGGGCGATCAGGCCGTAGCTGGAGGTGGGTTCGTCGCCGGAAGGGTCGTACTGACCGGTGCCGACCATCAACGGTTCGTTGAGCTCGTTGACCCCGTACTGCAGAAAGTTGGGCGTCGAAATCGGGCTGCTGCCCTTGAAGGTGTAAGGGTTGAGCGTATCGAAAGTGCCAAATGCCATCATCCGCAAGGTGCCGCCTTTCGGCGCCTCGGGATTGACCCAATCGAAATGGGTAAAGCTGGCTGGGTACTTGAGTACACCGAACTGCGCGTAACCATGGCTTTCGCTGATGGTTGCGCCTGCGGAAAAGCTCAAGACCAAGGTGAATAACAGGAGGAGGCGTATCAAGTCGGAGATTCGATCCAGGAGGCTTGGGCTTCTTGGTCGGTACAGTAACAGCTTGTATCCGTTGGAAAAAGGCCACCTCCCGGGTGGCCCTTTGCGGCGTCTCCCGCCTGGTTATTTAGGGGCGGGAGCCAGTGGATCTCAAGGGGCCTGATACACGGTCAGGGTCTGGCCTGGTTTGAGGGCGTGGCCACTACGCGGGTTCAAGCGTTGGAGATGCTCCATCTCGACGTTGAAACGTTTGGCCACCATGTACATCGAATCGCCTTTGCGTATCGTGTACTGGGTCGACTTCTTGTTGCTGCCTTTGCCTTTGGCTTTACCCTTGGGGCTGATCATGTCCTGCATGACCAGGGTCTGCCCGACTTTCAGGTTTTGACCGGATACCTGGTTCCAGTGCTGCAGGTCCTTGACCTCGACTTTGTTGGCTTTGGCGATGGCCACCAGGTTATCGCCCTTTTTCACCCTGTAGCTGCGGCTTCGCGTGGGTTTGTCACGGCTGGCCAGCGTGTCGCCAGTGCCGCGGTATTGCTGCCAGTCCGCCAGTTCTTGCGGTTTCATGTTCGACAGGCTGGCGGTCAGCAGCTGCGCCTTGGCGGTCGGCACCAGCAAATGCTGTGGACCGTCGACGGTCATGCGTTTCTTGAACGCCGGGTTGAGCTGGAACAGTTCGTCTTCGTCGATATTCGCCATGGCAGCGACCTTTGACAGGTCCATGCGCTGGTTGAGCTCAACGACCTGGAAGTAGGGCTGGTTGGCAATCGGATTGAGGTTGACGCCGTAGGCTTCCGGTGCGAGCACCACTTGCGACAATGCGAGGAACTTGGGCACGTAATCCTGAGTTTCCTGCGGCAGTGGCAGGTTCCAGTAATCAGTGGGCAGGCCGAGCTTCTGGTTGCGTTCGATGGCCCGGCTGACGGTACCTTCGCCAGCGTTATAGGCAGCCAACGCCAAAAGCCAGTCACCGTTGAACATGTCGTGCAGGCGTGTCAGGTAGTCCAGGGCGGCGATGGTCGAGGCGGTAATGTCACGACGGCCGTCGTAAAAACTGGTCTGGCGAAGATTGAAGTAACGCCCGGTCGATGGAATGAACTGCCACAGGCCCACCGCATCGCTGCGCGAATAGGCCAAGGGGTTGTAGGCGCTTTCGATCACCGGGAGCAAGGCCAGCTCCAGGGGCATGTTGCGTTCTTCGAGGCGTTCTACGATGTAATGCATGTAGAGGCTGCCGCGTTCGCCGGCATTTTCCAGAAAGGATGGATTGTTGGCGAACCATAGACGTTGTTGATCGATACGTGGGTTCTGGCCGTTGCCTTCTTGCAACTGGAAGCCCTGACGCATCCGCTCCCAGACATCCTGAGGTACCAGCGGGGTCGGCTTGTCACTGAGAAAAATGGGTTTTTGCTTGATGCCGGCGGCGAGATTCGGTGCGCGGTGGGTGCTGACAGGGTCGATTTGGCGGGTGGTCTGACAGCCGGCCAGCGTCACGCTCAGCGCCACGGCGATAGCCTGGACCAGTCGGGTCAATGCGTCTGAATTGATGGCTTTGCGTATGGATGACGACATTGGCTGGGGGGTGGTTCCAAGCGAAAATGTCGGGCGATTCTAGGAACCACCCAGCCAACGGTCAACCTTTCAGAATTTCTATGCCGATCAAGACAGTGCTTAGAACTTATCTTTCCAAGCACGCAAGCTAGCAAAAATAGCACTTGGCGACTGATTGTCCGTGCCAGTCCGTTCGTCTGCTTTTTCTTTAACGGATGTTTCATGGGTCCGAATGAACGGGTTGGTGCGTCGTTCCAGGGCTAAATTGGAAGGCAGGCTGATCCGGTTTTCACTGCGCCATTGGCTTACTTGGGCGAAGCGTTCGGCGATGTCGCAATTACCCGGTTCTACCGCTTGGGCGAAGCGCAGATTGCTCAAGGTGTACTCATGCGTGCAATACACCAGTGTGCTGTCCGGCAGCGCCGCCAGACGACTCAATGACTGATGCATTTGCTCGGGTGTGCCTTCGAACAGTCGGCCGCAACCTGCCGCGAACAGGGTGTCGCCGCAAAACAGCAACGGCGCGGTCGGGTCGTCGTGGTAGAAGGCGATATGGCCCAGGGTATGACCGGGCACGGCGTACACCGCAAAGGTCAGGCCGAGTACGCTGATCGTGTCGTTGTCGTTAAGCGCGACGTCTCGCGCCGGGATGTTTTCGGCCGCAGGACCCAGTACCCGGGCGCCAGTGGCTTTTTTCAGTTGCTCGACGCCGCCGACATGATCGAAATGGTGGTGGGTGACCAGAATGTCGCTGAGCTGCCAACCCGGGTGCTGTTCCAGCCAGGCCAGAACCGGTGCGGCATCGCCAGGATCGACCACCGCGCAGCATCGGCTGGCAGTGTTTTGTAACAACCAAATGTAGTTGTCAGTGAAAGCGGGCAGGGCATCGATCTGTATCATGGCGCAGTTCGCTAAGCGGGAAACAATGGTGCATCTTAGGGTCTATAGAGGTTCTACGCGAGTGCCCTCATGGAGAACACAAATGACTGATAAAGCTTTCGCCCAAGCTGATCCTGAATGGCTTGCGCTGATCAGCTCGGCCCGTGAGTGGCTGTCCGGACCGGTAGGGCAACTGCTGCTGGAGGAAGAGCGGCGAGTGCTCGAAGATGAACTGGGCCGTTTTTTCGGCGGCTATCTGGTGCATTACGGCCCTTCTGCCGAAACGCCGCCAGCGGCAAAACAGGTCCAGCGTAACGTTCGTCTGGGTGCACCTTTGCCCGGTGTGGAAATCGTCTGTGAAGAACAGGCCTGGCCCCTGAGCGAGCATGCGGCCGACGTTGTGGTCATGCAGCATGGCCTGGATTTCTGTCTGTCGCCTCACGGCTTGTTGCGTGAAGCGGCCAGCAGTGTGCGCCCCGGTGGACATCTTTTGATTATCGGGATCAACCCGTGGAGCGCCTGGGGGTTGCGGCATGTTTTCGCTCATGATGCCTTGCGCAAGGCCCGCTGTATTTCGCCGTCGCGGGTGGCGGACTGGTTGAACCTGCTGGGCTTTGCGCTGGAGAAACGACGCTTCGGGTGCTATCGTCCGCCGCTTGCTTCAGCGGCCTGGCAAGCACGACTGGCCGGGCTGGAACGCCTCGGCGACGGTTGGCAAAGTCCCGGCGGCGGCTTCTATTTATTGGTTGCACGCAAGATCGTGGTCGGTCTGCGTCCTGTGCGTCAGGTGCGGCGTGAGCCCATGGGCAAACTGCTGCCATTGCCGATGGCCAAGGTCAATCGGCGCAATCCGCAGCCGTAAAGCGTCACGCAAGACAAACCGGTTGATGGTTTGTCGATAAACGTTCGGTGGAAAGCTCGATGGAAGGTTTGATGGAAACGGTTGTAGTGAGCGAAAGCGTTGAAATCTTCACCGACGGCGCCTGTAAAGGTAATCCTGGCCCTGGCGGCTGGGGCGCCTTGTTGGTGTGCAAGGGTGTCGAAAAAGAACTGTGGGGTGGCGAAGCCAATACCACCAACAACCGGATGGAGCTGACCGCTGCCATCCGTGGTCTTGAAGAACTCAAACGACACTGCAACGTTCTGGTTGTTACCGACTCCGAATATGTCATGAAGGGCATGAAGGAGTGGCTGGTCAACTGGAAGAAACGCGGCTGGAAAACTGCGGCCAAGCAACCGGTGAAAAATGCCGACTTGTGGCAGTTGCTCGATGAGCAAGTCAATCGCCATACCGTGACCTGGAAGTGGGTACGTGGGCACACCGGCCATGACGGCAACGAGCGCGCCGATCAGTTGGCCAACCGCGGTGTAGACGAAGTGAGAGGCATCAAACATGCGTAGTGTCGTACTCGATACCGAAACCACCGGTATGCCCGTTACCGATGGCCACCGGGTCATCGAGATCGGTTGCGTTGAGTTGATCGGCCGCCGCCTGACCGGGCGGCATTTTCACGTGTACCTGCAGCCGGATCGTGAGAGCGACGAGGGCGCCATTGGGGTCCACGGCATCACCAACGAGTTCCTGGTGGGCAAGCCGCGCTTCAATGAAGTCTCGGAGGAGTTTTTCGAGTTCATCAAAGGCGCGCAGCTGATCATCCACAACGCGGCGTTCGACGTCGGTTTCATCAATAACGAATTCGCCCTGATGGGGCAGCGTGACAAGGCTGATATCACCCAGCATTGCACCATCCTCGACACCTTGGCGATGGCCCGGGAGCGTCATCCTGGCCAGCGCAACAGCCTCGATGCACTGTGTAAGCGTTATGGTGTCGACAACTCCGGCCGTGAATTGCACGGCGCTTTACTCGATGCCGAGATTCTTGCCGACGTATACCTGACCATGACCGGCGGGCAGACCAGCCTGTCTCTGGCGGGCAATGCGACCGACGGCAATGGCTCGGGCGAAGGGTCGGGCAACACTGCCAGTGAAATTCGCCGTCTGCCAGCGGATCGGCAACCGGCGCGGGTGATCCGGGCCAGCGACAGCGAAATGGCTGAACACGACGTGCGCATGGCGGCCATCGCGAAATCTGCCGGCGCGCCAGCGTTGTGGGTGCAGTTGCAAGAGGCTCAAGCGCAAACTCCCCAGTAACCTCATTCTTCGATAACGCAGTGGTGTCATGACTCAGGCAAACCCGGCACTGTCCATTCGAGTCGCGGATGAGTGCTTCGAGGATTACATCCTCAACAGCGAGTTCACCTTCACCGTCAGCGGCTATGCGTTGGCGCAGGTCGGTCAGCGTGTCGACTCCTGGGAAATCGACCCCGTCGAACCTTATAGCAAGAATTACGGGATCGATTCCCAGGAGTTCTGCCATTACCGGGACGCTGCTGGCAGCACGGTGTTGGTGGCCTGGCTAGGCGAGCGGGCTGTGGGCCATGTGGTGCTCAGCATTCACTGGAATGGCTTTGCCCATGTGGACGAGCTGGCTGTGGACGCTTCGGCGCGTCGCCAGGGGGTGGCAAGGTCACTGCTGGATGTCGCGCAGTTCTGGAGCCGCAAGCACAGCCTGCCGGGCCTGATGCTTGAAACTCAAAACAATAATCTGGCGGCCTGCAAGCTCTACGAGCGTTGCGGCTTTGTGATGGGTGGTATCGATCACATGCTGTATCGGGCTATTGATCCTGAAACACGGGAAGCCGCGATTTTCTGGTACTTGGTGTTTGAAGATTAACGCCAGAAATTGCTGAACGTTATTCCTGGGTCATGCGGGGAGGGTGATAGCGATTTGGATTTACAGTAAGCGCAAACGCGGCAATTTGATCATGCCCGAAAGAGGGACCTGAATCGCCGCGTGCGCCCATGCGAGTGCCGGGCGTTAAAGCGGCGCACAGGTAGCCTGACGATTCAGCACAGTCAACGACGCATCGCTCCCGGGTCAGGGAGTGCGGGTCATTTTTACGCCGGACTGAAGCAACTCGAAGTCGTCTCCGCCCAAGTGATTGACTCGATCGCCAATGGCCAGACGGTAGGTCGAAACAGGCTCCGTGCCGCTGGCCGCATCGGGCTGTGATTCCTGGAATTCATGCACCGAGTAGACGCGGCCTTCCGCATCTCTTGCATGAAAATGTCGGACGAGAACTGAAGCCATTTGCTTTGTAACCTCTGGAGATAACCGCTCATTTGCGCTGACATGCTAACACTGCGCGCCGACAATCGATGCCCGCTTGTAAGGTAAGTCTGAACGAATTGGTTCAGTTGCTACACCCATATCTGTCAGACCGCTGTTTTTCAGGCTAGTTTTCCAGTGCTAAAAAAATAGTCTGAGCCGTTTGTCCTGTGAGCAGCAAGTGGCTCTGCGTGGTGTTTTCAACAGTTCAAGCGCAATGGTCAGACCTGAAAACCAGACTTAATGGGCGACTTCATCTATAACTTACACCTCCTTTAATCAGTGAGCGGAAATCTTCATGAGCCAGGTCTATACGATCGCTGTTGTTGTCGGCAGTCTGAGAAAAGACTCGATCAACCGTAAGGTTGCGCGTGCGTTGGTCGCGTTGGCACCCAGCAGCCTGAAGCTGAATATCGTCGAAATTGGCGATTTGCCCCTCTATAACGAAGATATCGATATCGATTCTCCTCCAGCCGCCTATACGGCCTTTCGCCAGCAAATCAGTGCAGCCGATGGCGTGTTGTTCGTCACCCCGGAATATAACCGTTCGGTACCGGGCGTCCTGAAAAACGCCATCGACGTGGGTTCGCGCCCGTATGGCAAAAGTGCCTGGGGCGGCAAGCCGGGCGCGGTAGTCAGTGCCTCGCCGGGTGCTATCGGCGGTTTTGGCGCCAACCATCATTTGCGTCAATCGCTGGTTTTTCTCAACGTACCGTGCATGCAGCAACCGGAGGCCTATCTGGGCAACGCCGGGACTTTTTTCGATGCGGCGGGCACGGTGTCCGAGCAAACCAAGCCCTTCCTGCAAACGTTCATGAACGCGTTTGCGGCCTGGGTTGAGCAGCATAAGAAGGTTTAACGCCTAAAGGCGGTGCGCCAGCGCCTGCCTTGCATTATGTAACGCAGGGCAGGCGAGTTAATTCGGTAAGTTTCTCTTTCACGTTCAACCACCGTTGCGGAATTCGTTCTGCGTGGTGGTTTTTAGCGCAAAAGGAAACTTGCCATGACATCCCCCTCTCATCCGTATTTCCATACTGAATCACTCAAACAACGATTTACCCAAGACCTGAGCGACGCCGTCCTCGCCGAACGTATAGACGAGGACGAAGCGCGCTGGTTGCGAACGCTGGTGAGTCCCCCTGTTCTGGGCGGGACGGTGATACCACCGCGCCTGGACAGCGTGATCAAAACCGGTGGTCTGCCCACTGACGTTGAGCTGGCTGCGGCCGTGTTAATCAGCTACCCATCGAGCGACACCACCGTTTACCTGAGTACCCTGCTGTATGGCCTGGAGCGATTCGAGGATCGGGAACAACTGCTGGTCAAATTACTAAAACGTTTCGGATCGCAAACAAGTGACGTGCCGGCGTTCGAAAGTCAATTGATCGACGAGCCGTTGTTTGAGTTTCGGATGCTGAAAATCATCGATCACCAAGTGGAAAAAGTCGTTGAGCTGGCCCAGCATTTTGAGCAGACACCCTCACTGCAAGCGGTACTGAAATATGCCCTGCAAGAGCAGTTCAAGGTCGCTGTGCCTGAAACGTCGATCGATCCTTCGACGCACATGCTGCAGATCATCCAGTCAACAACGCAGTCGTCGGTGAAAGACGTCACGGGCGTCCAGTCGCTCGTGGATGCGGCACTGGACAAGTACATCGGCCGGGAGTTGTCGCAAGGCGCTGAGCACCGCTTTTTGAGCTCGTTGGGTACGACCCTTGACTCACTGGAGGCGCAACCTCAACGACAGGCACTGTCTGATACGGTCAAGGGGCTGAAAGCGTCTTTTGATAGTCGACTGGGTCATTTTTGGTGGTCTCCAGTAGGTCATGGCCGGACGCGTCGTGAGTACGTTGCCGCGGCGTTGTCCGAATGCTTCCGACAGGCGCTGCTGGCACGCAGGCACGACGCCACGCTCGACGCTCATGAGTTTCGACGAGTCAGCTCACTGCTGGATCCGTCTCTTGAGCAATGGGGCGATGGCGGTCAGGTTCACCTCAGGAAGCTCACGCTGTCTCTTGATAATCGAGCTCCGTTGGAGCTGGCTGGCGTGTTTACGATTGAGTCGGTTGTACCGTCTCTCTCGGAACTGCTGCTCTATTCCGCGGAAAAGGGGCTGCGTTCGTTTCGAAATCGAACGGAATTGAGCGATCACTTCTCCACAAGCGAAGGACGCACAGAACTGCTGCATTACCTGTCGCTGGAGGATCACGTTCGGGTGCGTACGGCGGCCAGGTTGCGGTTGGCGTATGAAAACATCGACCGGTCCTTGTTTCTGGATCGAGTCGACTCGGTCATCGCGTTGCAGAACCGCAATCTGGCTTTCGTTATTGGTCAGCCTCGCAGTGATCGCGATCTGGCAGCCGTCATGATTGACGATGCGTTGGATATTCGTCATCTGATTGACCATCGCCTGTCGCGGCTTGGCGGCGGCGGTCGATGGCGCGAGGTACCGGGCACGTTCGGTGACGCATGGCTCCTGGCACCCTCGATCCCACTGGCACTCCCACCTGCCAAGGCCGTGGCGGCCACGCTCAGTCCATCCTGGCTAGAGCTGATGCAGACGCTTGATGACGAATCCCGGCTTATCTGGAACGCGCACCCGAGTATCGAATCCAGCGCTCGCGATGTGCTGAACAGGCAGTTAGCCATCCTGTGTGAGGGGCGTCTGGATGCGAAGGATGTTCACATTCAGCTCCTTGAAGCACTGCCTGTCGAGGTGCTGAGAAACACGGCAGAAGCCCGAGCTGGCGCAGTCAGTCCGACAATGCCCCCAGTCGATCTGATCACCCTGCTGCTCGACCGGGTGAGCGGTCATCGAGTAGTCGATGTGCACGTCGACAATCAGATTATCCTTGCTCCGGCAACGATTGCGCAGACAGACCCCAGCACACTGCTGACGCCTGCGTTGGTCAATCATCTGCTGAAATACGCGCATGCCCAGTTTCCCGCAGCGCTGGCACGCCAGATCAGGCGGTTCCACACGCATGCTCTGCGTCAAATCAATTCCCAATTGCACCCCGGGGCGTTGTCGTGCGAGATAACGGCAGCACTGCTTCGCCTGGAGCTGGACCTGAAGGGACGTCTGGACGAACTCGATCAGCCAGCGCAGGTCATGTTTGAGCAAGTGCTGAATTACCCCATGCGCAGCCTGCGCCGGGTATTTGGCGACGCTATCGTCGAAGTCTGTGCCCTGTCGTACACCTATGACGAGAAGCGCCCATCGGTGCAGATGACCAATCTTTTCATGCTGCATCAACCCTCACTCGCCCCCACGGGTGTAGTGCTCTGGTCTCCATTGTTGGGTATACGACGATTTGACTCACTTTTTGATCTCAAGCGGTTATTGAGTGCGAAGCTGACGAACACTCATCACCGCGAACAGTGGTTAAATCTCTTTCCCGAGCCTGAAAAGGGCATGATCCGCAAACACCTGGAGCGCACTGATGGCAAACGGATGTCTATCGACACCATTCCGTTGGATGAGCATTTTATAAAGCAGTTGCAACGGGTCGAGCAGGACCGGCAATGCAAGGCTGTCGAGCACGCGGTTCAATTCGCAACGCACTGCCGTCTCGAGACGAAACTGTTCAGCAACCTGGTGACCGCTGCCCAGGCTAATGACCCGATGGATGCCGCGCTGGATGCCATGTCAGGCGCCATTCAGAGAGCCCTGTTCGAAGCGCAAATGCCGGACTGGTTAAAAAAAGCCTCGATTGACGACTTGCAGAAGTATGCCGACGTACTCAAGCGTTACTTTCGGGTCGGTGATCCGGAAAATGATTTTTTATTCGGCATTCCGTATCTAAAGGCGTACGCCCGCGAAAAAATACTCGACCAGCTGAGTATCGACTTCCCCGGCCGGTCATTCGACCCGGACACCTTGCGAATAACCCTTACGCGATACGTTGGAACCCCGGTGGGCACGGGACAGACGCCTTCTTTTTTGCCCGCAGTGACCGACGTCAACACCGAAACATTGACCGAATACTCGCTTAATCACTTTTCGACGATCCAGGGGGCGAGCCTGTCAGTGAGTTCTGCTGAAGAGAGTCCGGCTACCGTGCTGTTGACGCCCGCTTACCTTCGGGGGTTGATCCACACGCTGGATGTGGGGGCACATTATCAAAAACTGCTGGCGCAAAAGCTGGACAGCAACCATCCGTTCCGCAGTCTCCGCAGACGTTTATTTTTCAAGCAGTGGCCAGCGCTGATGATCGAAACGGCTCTTCAGAAAAAGCTTGAAGGGCAGCTCAGTGCCAGCGCCTACGATTACATCGAGGGCCTGATGGAGATGCCCGATGGTCTTGCCCGGCAAACCGTACATGAAGAGGACATCATCCTGTGTCCGCTTCGACTGATCGCACAGACGGGCGCCACGGCGGATAGTGTGCCCGGTTTTTACGTCATAGGCCCAAAGGACTCATCTCAGGGGCCGGTAATCCTTTATTCGATTTTTAACCAGAATTTTTGCTTCAAAGAGTACGCCGACAACGCCAGCCTGCTGCAGGACATACGTACATCAAGCAGCCTGCAGACTCAGCTCATGCAACGTGTCACACCCGAAGTGCAGACGCGTTATGGCCATCACAGCTTCCTTCTGCCTCCGGTGTGGAGTACCGAGTTCTATACGGATTTCCCAATGTTTCCATTGGGGCCTGTCACCCTGGACAGCGAACCGGTTGAAGGCAATGTTTTGCAGTACTTGTTTAGTGATGCCGTGAGCGTACTCAAGGACATAGCGAAAAAGCAGACAGTGACCACCGCCCAGGCTGATTGGGAGTCGTTCACGTATCTGATGACGCTTCAGGCCGAGCAAATCCTTATTTTCCTGCCCGGCGATATCAGCCTGCTGGTTGCTAACTGGCAAGGGCTATCGTTGTTTCAATCATCAGTTACCTCGGCCACCACTCGACACTGGGGCGAGGCAGTGTCGGAGTTTACCGCTGCTTTGGCCGTTTTTGTGTCGGCCAAACATTCAGCGTCGGAGGCGCTGGAGATCCAGGATCCAGCCACTGAGGTGCTGAGTGACCTTGACTCGCCGCTAGAATTCTCATGGCGAAATGCTCAATTGCCCGCAGACGTAAAAGTCCGTTTGCAGGCGTTCGAAGTGTCCGATATCGCATTGAGCGACTTGATGAAAGATGAGCTGTACAACCTTTACCAGGCGCCCTTGACGCTGAAAAAATATGCGGCCGTCGCCGGCAAGGTTTATCAGGTACAGATGCAGGATGAGGGGGCCTGGCACATTGTCAGTGGTGACAACGTCGGGCCGAACCTGAAACTCAATGATCATCAGCAATGGGAACTCAATGTGCGTTGGGGGCTTAGGGGGGGAGGAGGGCTTCTCACTCGGCCCAAATCGTCTGATGCTTTCACCCTCAGTGAAATCGACGCAGCGGTCGATCATGAGTTCGACGTTCTGGCCAGTGGAATGCCCGCGATACGTCAGGGGTATCGAGACCATGCGCGCAGGATTGGTCGCGCCCACTTGCAGACCAAGCGCTATCTCGAGACCTGCCTGGAAAACCTGAGCGTACGGACGCCTGCTGCACCGCTCGATGCACAGGTCAACACAATCATTAGCGAGTTCTTTGGTGTGGAAACGCCGAGTACCGGGCTTGTCGACGCAATCAAAAAGTCGACAACGAGCTTGTTCAACGCCGTGATGGATGCCTCTTTGGCGCCCTATTCTTCACCCCGGTATGTCCTGGGGGTGAACCGTGCAGGGCACGAAACGACTGTCGCGTTCACGCTAAAAGCTGACCCACTCCAGCGTATCTACCTGAGCGAGCAGTTTTTCGAAGCGTCGAAATATCACCTCAAGCTTCCAGCCGTTGGCAGCGCGGGTTTCAATCTGAGATCCCATTATCGGGCGGCTGCACTCCTCCACGAGCTGTCTCACCTGAGCAATGATACGCACGATATCGCTTACCTGGAGGCCACGGCCCCTTTCCTCGATTTGTTGGCCACCGACACGCCGGATCAGATTCGGATCAAATCCGATCTGGAGGAATTGCATCACCGCTATCTTTCGCATCGGACCCCCAACAGTCAGCTGTTCAAGCACTTTAAAAACGGCCAGTGGCAAGACATCAATGATGAGGGGGAAGGTAAGCAATTTGTTCTGAGCGTCACTGGAAAAACAACCCTGGCAGACGCTCGCCCGGTTTTTCTGGCCGATGCTGAAAAACGCAGCGAAATCATGCTTGGAAACGCTGACTCTTTGGGCCTTCTCGTCACGTTGTTGGGACGCCAACGCTTCGCCCCTTGACTCGCTTGTCGGGTGCATTGAGGTTGCGTTGAAAAAGAGCCGCTCTAAAACGCGGCTCCACTCACGTCCTTATATCGGCGAATCAAACCGTGTAGTGCCGCAACTCACGGGCGATGACCAAACGCTGGATTTCGCTGGAGCCTTCGTAGATCTGGGTGATCCGCGCATCCCGGTAATAGCGTTCCACTGGGTAGTCTTCCAGGTAGCCATAGCCGCCGTGGATCTGCATCGCTTTGGAACAGACTTTCTCAGCCATTTCCGAGGCGAACAGCTTGGCTTGCGATGCTTCTGACAAGCACGGTTTTCCCGCGCTGCGCAGGCGCGCCGCGTGGAGGATCAGCAGGCGTGCAGCGTTCAGTTGGGTGTGCATGTCGGCGAGCATATTGGAGACGCTTTGGTGCTCGATGATCGGCTTGTCGAATTGCACCCGCTCGCGTGCATACGCCAATGCGGCTTCGAACGCGGCGCGGGCGATGCCCAGTGCCTGTGCGGCAATGCCGATGCGTCCGCCTTCGAGGTTGGACAGGGCAATGGCCAGGCCCTTGCCGCGCTCGCCCAGCAGGTTGGCGGCGGGAACGCGGCAGTTGCTCAAGGTCACGGCGCAGGTGTCTGACGCACGAATGCCCATCTTGTGTTCGGTACGGTCCACCACGAAGCCCGACGTGTCGGTCGGTACCAGAAATGCCGACAGGCCTTTCTTGCCCAATTCGGGATCGGTGACGGCGAAGACAATGGCCAGTTTGGCGCGTTTGCCGTTGCTGACAAACTGCTTGGCGCCATTGATGACCCATTCGTCGCCCTGCAACTCAGCGCGGGTCCGCAGGTTATGCGCTTCGGAGCCCGCCTGCGGTTCAGTCAGGGCAAAGCAGCCGATGGCCTGACCGCTTGCCAACTCGGCCAGCCACGTCTGCTTTTGCGCCTCGGTACCGTAGTTGAGCACCGGGCCGCAGCCCACCGAGTTGTGAATACTCATCAGCGCACCTGTCGCGCCATCGCCTGCGGAAATTTCTTCCACGGCCAGTGCGTAGGCCACGTAATCGACATAAGTGCCGCCCCATTCTTCCGGGACCACCATGCCCAACAGGCCCAGCTCGCCCATTTTGGCGACCAGGGCGTCATCGATCCAGCCGGCTTTTTCCCACGCCTGGGCATAGGGTGCGATTTCGTTGCGGGCGAAGTCGCGCGCCATGTCGCGAATCATTACCTGTTCTTCTGTCAGTTCAAGGTCGTGCATGGCTTAGCCCTCATGGCCGTTAAAGAAGCTTTGGACATGCTCGGCACTGAGCGCATGCAAGGTGGGTGGGTTCCACTGTGGATTTTTGTCTTTGTCGATAATCAGTGCGCGGACCCCTTCGATCAGGTCGCCGCGTTTGAACCACTGGCGATCCAGGTGCAGTTCCAGAACGAAGCAGGCTTCAAGCGGCAAACGGCGACCGCGACGCAGCATTTCCAGGGTTACCGACATCGCCAGCGGCGAGCGGCTTTCCATCAAGGTCGCCGTGCTCATCGCCCAGTCGTGGCTGTTAGCCACGGTGACTTCACGCAGTTGTTCGATGATGCTCTGCACGTCCGGCTGGCTGAAGAAATGGTCGATGACCGGACGCAGCTTTTTCAGCGGGGCATCGGGCAATTGTTGCACGGCGTTCTTTGCCAGCAGGCTTTGCAAATCCTTCAGCGCGTTGCCATTCCACAGCAGGCTGTCCAGTTGCTGGTCCAGCTGCGGCAAAACCTCGCTGTTCAGGTACCAGTCTGCCAACCCGCAATACAGCGCGTCCGCCGCACGAATCTGTACACCGGTGACCCCAAGGTAAATTCCCAACTCGCCGGGTACTCGAGGCAAGAAATAACTGCCGCCTACGTCCGGGAAGTAACCAATGGCGACTTCCGGCATCGCCAGTCGACTGCGTTCAGTGACCACCCGCAAATCGGCGCCTTGGGCCAGGCCCATTCCGCCGCCAAGTACATAGCCATCCATCAGTGCCAACACGGGTTTACGGTAGCGGTGGATGGCC
This sequence comes from Pseudomonas sp. UMAB-08, assembly GCF_900095225.1. GTDB lineage: Bacteria > Pseudomonadota > Gammaproteobacteria > Pseudomonadales > Pseudomonadaceae > Aquipseudomonas. The sequence continues at coordinate 139,246 of NZ_LT607417.1, read as the reverse complement.
AGATCTAGGGCGTATTCCTCGACGAAAAAGTCCAGATGCACACTCAGGCCATTTTTGTGGCTGTCGTACAACGAGCGGATATCGCCACCGGCGCAGAAGGCCTTGTCGCCGCTGCCGCGCAAGACCACGGCGTACACCTCATCGTCCTGAGCCCAGGCATCGAGCTGTTTTTGCAGGATGCGGACCATGTCCAGGGTGAGGGCGTTCAAGCCAGCGGGGCGGTTGAGGGTCAGATGGCCGATATGGTTACGCACCGTGGCCAGTACGGCGTTGCCAGTTTCAACGGATAATTCCTGGGCAGTCATGGCTATCTCCCTGCTGCTTTATTGTTCTGCTTCTCATCGGGTGCGAGAAATGACCACCGGATGCTACCAGTGCAAATTTGCAAATGACAATCGGGAATACTGCAGTGCAGTTGGGCATTTTTGCATGGACCAAAGAGGGGGTGCGCCAAAGAGGCCTCAAGCCTTCAAACTGAACAGCGCCACTTGCGGTGCTTCGCTCACCCAGTAATCACTCACCGACCACCCGGCGCTCGCCGCAAGCGCGGTAAACGATTCGATGCTGAACTTGTGTGAGTTCTCGGTGTGCAGGCGTTCGCCAGTGTTGAAGTGGAACGTGTGCCCAGCGACCTTGACTACATGTTCGCGGCGGCTCACCAAATGCATCTCCATGCGCGCCTCGGTTTCGTTCCACAGCGCCAGATGGTCGAAGGCCTCGACGTTGAAGTCGCCGTCGAGTTCGCGGTTGATACGGGTCAGCAGGTTCTTGTTGAAGCGCGCCGTGACACCTTCGGCATCGTCGTAAGCGGCCACCAGAATGTCGGCTTCCTTGAGCAGATCCACCCCGACGATGAAATGTGCCTGATCGCCCAACAAGGTATGGGCTGAACGCAGAAACGTCACCGCTTGATCGTGAGTGAAGTTCCCGATGGTCGATCCGGGGAAAAATCCCACGCAGATGTGCCCGGCAACCTCGGCCGGCAATTGCAGGGCTCGGCTGAAATCATCAATCTGCGGCACGACGTTCAATTGCGGGTAGCGCTTCTTCAGTCGTATGGCGGCCTTCTTCAATGCGTTGGCGCTGATGTCGATCGGTACATACAGCGCGAGCTGCGGCGCTGCATCAAGCAACAGACAGGTTTTTTCGCAGGCACCACTGCCGAATTCCACCAGCGCTGCACCGTCTGGAATCGTACTGGCAAGCTGTTGGGCCACGTGAGTCAAGAGGGCGGTTTCAGCGCGGGTCGGGTAGTACTCGTCGGTCTCGCAAATGGCCTCGAACAGCTCGGAGCCGGCAGCGTCATAGAAGTACTTGGGCGACAGGTTTTTCACCGACGCCGACAACCCGGCAATCACGTCGCGGGCGAACTCGCTGTCGTGGCTGTTCACTGCGCCAGGCTGGCGGGCATCACGGGCCAGGCGCAGGCCTGAAAACACCCAGCGTTTTTCCGGGTGGAAAAAGTTGCGGTAGGTCGTGCGGGTGTGGCCGGGGGAGGTGATGCTGGCCCCGCCGCGCAGGACCATCAGGTTGATCATGAATTTGCCGTTGTACTCGCCCACCGCGCCAGCAGCCGGGCGAAACCCCGGGTAGGCGCTGTAGGCACTTTGCGTCCACTGCCAGGCGACGTCATCCACCTGCTCCAGCAGTCCGGCCTCTGCGGCGGCTTCCCATTCGGCCTCTGTTGGCAGGCGCGCATCAGCCCAGTGGGCGAAGGCGGCCGCTTCGTAATAGCTGATGTTGATCACTGGCGCTGTCGGGTCGACGGCTTCCAGCCCGCGCAAGGTCAGCTGGCGCCAGCCGGGCGCGTCGTATTGCCAATAAAGTGGGGCATTCCAGCCATGCTCCTGGACCGCGGCCCAACCGTCCGACAGCCATAGCCCGGCTTGGGTGTAACCACCGTCCGCCATGAATGCCAGCCATTCGCCGTTGGTCACCAGGCGGTCGCTGATTTCGAACGGTTGCAGGTAGGTGGTGTGTCGGGGGCCTTCATTGTCAAAGGCAAAGCCCTGGCCCTTGTGGCCGATTTCCGTCAGTCCCCCCTTGAGCGGCTTGAACCGGCCGCGGCGCCCGGAAAGGTCTTTGGGCCAACGAGGGTCATAGGCCGGCTTGAGCGAGGAGGTGCTGAACAGGTGCAAAATGTCCATCAGCAACAACTCTTGATGCTGTTCCTCGTGGGCCAGACCCAGCTCAAGCAAATCGGCAGTGGCCGTGGTTATGTCCGCCTCAAGCAGCGAGCGCATGTGTTCGTCCACATGCTTGCGGTAGTCCAGCACCCTGTCCACGCTCGGACGTGTCATCAGCCCGCGCTGCGGTCGGGGATGACGCGGGCCGACGGCTTCGTAATACGAGTTGAACAGGTAACCGAATGCCGGATCGAAAGGGCGGTAGTCGACAACGTTTTCAGCCAGCAGAAACGTCTCAAAGAACCACGTGGTATGGGCCATGTGCCATTTGGCCGGGCTCGCGTCAGGCATTGACTGAACGACCATGTCCTCGGCACTCAGTGGTGCGATCAGGTGCTCGGTCCTGCGTCGAATAGACAGATAGCGCTTGAGACGCGCGTTGCCGGTGGGGATGTTACGTCGCTCGCTTGAGGTGCTGATCATCAGGTCCTCTCTTCGGCAGTTCAATGGCTGTCGGGTTGTTCAGCCCTGTACACCCTCGGCTTTGAAGATCACCCTGACAGGGGTAATAACTGTGATGTGCGGTGCGCGCGTAATGTTCAAACCGAATGTCGGATCGCGGAATAAAAAAAGCTGCCGGGTATTCCTGAGCGCGTGGAATCAGCGAGTCCAAGGCTCGTTTCAATCGGTTTCACCCAACGCTGGCAAGAACTCCTGTCCTACGGTTTACTACGCATTAACTGCGCGCTTTACTGATCTGGACTCGCTCGGTTCATGAACATTTGAGGAGATACTCCATCAGGTCCACTCGATGAACGAGTACACCCCTCGCCATTGGGCGCCCCACGAGCGCCCGGCACTGCCTGGTTCCCCGTCCACGCCGTTGCACTCGACGGGCAAACGTTGGGCGTTTGCAATTGTCGGTGTGATCGTTGCGTTGACCGGCGGTCTGGGTAATGCACTGGTGGTTGCCAATTTGCCGTACCTGCAAGGCGCTTTGGGTGCGACGACTGCGGAAATTGCCTGGCTGCCCGCCGCGTATGTCATGACCAACGTGTCGATGAACTTGCTGCTGGTGAAGTTCCGCCAGCAGTTTGGCTTGCGTGCATTCACTGAAGTGTTTTTGGTGTTGTATGCGCTGGTGACGTTCGCGCATCTGTTCGTCAACGATCTGGGGTCGGCGGTTGCCGTGCGTGCGGCCCACGGTATGGTCGGCGCGGCACTCAGTTCGTTGGGGCTGTACTACATGATTCAGGCCTTCCCGCAGAAATGGCGAATGAAGGCGCTGGTCCTCGGCCTGGGCACTGCGCAACTGGCGATTCCTCTGGCGCGACTGGTGTCCGAAGACCTGTTGCAAATCGCTGAATGGCGCGGCCTTTATCTCTTTGAACTGGGCATGGCGTTGCTCTCACTGGGCTGCGTGCTCCTGCTCAAACTGCCCCCGGGCGACCGGTTCAAGGCGTTTGAAACACTCGACTTTCTCACCTTCGGCCTGCTCGCCAGTGGTTTTGCCTTGTTGTGCGCCGTGCTGTCGCTGGGACGGATTGACTGGTGGCTCGAGGCGCCGTGGATCGGTATTGCCTCGGCGGCATCGATCGCGCTGGTCCTTGCCGGCTTGGCGATCGAACATAACCGCACCAATCCCTTGCTGATCACCCGCTGGCTGGGCAGCGGCCGAATCCTTCGTCTGGGCCTGGCCGTGATGTTGATTCGTATCGTGTTGTCGGAGCAGTCCATCGGCGCGGTGGGCTTTCTGCAGGTGTTGAACATGAGCAGCCAGCAGATGCACAGCCTGTATCTGGTGATGTTGCTGGGCAGCGTGGTGGGGCTGGCGGCCAGTGCGCTGACCATCGATCCGCAGCACCTGTTCAAGCCGGTGATCATTTCGCTGGCGGCAATGGCCGTGGGTGCCTGGATGGACAGCAGTTCGACCAATCTGACCCGGCCCGAGAATATGTACCTGAGTCAGTTTCTGCTGGCCTTCGGGGGTACCTTTTTCCTCGGTCCGACCCTGGTGCAGGGGATGAGCGGGGTGATTGGCAACCCGCGTAATCTGGTGAGCTTTTCGGTGTTGTTCGGTATCACCCAAAGCCTTGGCGGGCTGATTGGGTCGGCGGCATTGGGCACGCTGCAGGTTGTGCGCGAGAAATTTCACTCCAGTCACATGGTCGAACACCTGACGTTGATCAATGCCCAGGTGCAGTCGCGCCTGCAAATCTCCAGCGGCAGTTATGCCTCCGCCATTGCCGACCCGTCGCTGCGTACCAATCAGGGGATTCGCACCCTTGCGGCGGCGGCGACCCGTGAGGCAAATGTTCTCGCCTACAACGATATATTCATGATGATCGCGTTGATCGCAGTGCTGACCCTTATCTGGATTTTCCTGCGCAGTCTCTGGCTGAAAATGACCACCGAAAAAATCGCTCCTGCCCCGACAACGACGTCCTCCGATCCCTCCAGTGGCGCTGAACTTTCATGACTGAGCCCAATACCCCGGCAAGCGCCACACCAGCGGCCTCTTCAGGCCCACCGCCGGCGCCCGTCACGGCACCTCCGAGTACTCAGCCGCGTCCGTTGCGGGTGCGAATTTTCTCTTCATTGATATTTGGCTCGATTGCGCTCATCGGCGTATTGATCGTGCTTTACGCCTGGCAACTGCCGCCGTTCAGCAGTGCCATCGAGAGTACGGAAAACGCGTTGGTCAGGGGGCAGGTGACGATCATCGGGCCTCAGCTCAGCGGGTATGTATTTGAGGTGCCCGTGCAGGACTTCCAGTTCGTCAAGGCCGGTGATGTGTTGGTGCGCCTCGATGACCGGATCTACAAGCAGCACCTGGATCAGGCGCTGGCCCAACTGGCGGTGCAGAAAGCGGCGCTGGCCAACAACCTGCAGCAGCGCCGCAGTGCCGAGGCGACCATCCTCCTGCGACAGGCCGCGCTGGCCAACACCATTGCGCAAGGCCGCAAGACCGCCGCTGATTTGCGCCGTAACGAGGATTTGGTCGCTGATGGCTCAGTGTCCAGGCGCGACCTTGACCTGAGCCGCGCAGACAATGCCCAAGCTGTCGCCGCCGTCGCCGAGGCACAAGCTTCGCTGGAGATTTCCCGTCAGGACCTGCAAACCGTGATCGTCAATCGTGGCTCGCTGGAGGCGTCGGTGGCCAATGCCGAGGCCGCCATCGAGTTGGCGCGTATCGACCTGTCCAACACGCGGGTTACAGCCCCGCGTGATGGTCAGTTGGGGCAGATCGGCGTTCGGTTGGGCGCTTACGTCAATTCGGGGGCGCAACTGATGGCGCTGGTGCCGGATCGGCTGTGGATCATCGCCAATATGAAAGAAACCCAGATGGCCAACGTACGTCTCGGTCAGCCGGTAACCTTCACTGTCGACTCCCTTGATCATCAGAAGATGCAGGGCAGGGTGCAGCGAATTTCGCCGGCAGCAGGCTCGGAGTTCAGCCTGCTGCCCGGGGACAATGCCACGGGTAACTTCGTCAAGATTGCCCAGCGGATACCGGTGCGGATCGTCGTTGACCCTGATCAACCCTTGGCCAAACGCTTGCGGCCGGGGATGTCGGTGGTGGTGAGCATCGACACCCGCCAGAGCGGCGAAGTACCGCCTGATCCGGCTGATGACGATCAGCCCCGAGATGAGCCGATCAAAGCCGCTGAGTGAACAGCCCGTAACGCCAGCGGTGCAGTTGAATGCTTGCGCGCTTCAGTAATCATCGCGTTTGCGAAAGGCCCAGCGGCCCGCGATCAGGGTGAACGTTGCAACCAACGCCACCAGGACCCAAAAGCCTTCGGGGTCAGTGGCCAGTGGAATGCCGCCGACGTTCATCCCGAAGAAGCCGGCGATGATATTGATCGGCAGCGCCAGCACGGTGACCACGGTCAAGGTGAACAGGGTGCGGCTGCTCTGCTCGTTGAGCTTGGCGGCGATTTCTTCCTGCAACAGCTTGATCCTCTCGCCCAGCGCGGTGAGGTCGCTGATCACCAGTGCGGATTCATCGGTGGATTTACGCAACTCTTGCACGTCTTCTTTCTGGAACCAGGCCGGTGGGCGGTTGAGCAGGCGCAACAGGGACCTGGGTTCCAGGGCCAATAGTCGATGCAGGCGCACCAGCACCCGGCGCATGGCACCCAGGTCGGCGCGGTTATCGCTCAGGCGTGAAGACAACAATTGGTCTTCGATCTGATCGACGCTGACCGTGGTTTTCCTCACAATCTGTTCGAGAACTTCGCCTTGATCGCGCAGCAAATGCACGAGCAGCTCCAGCGGCGAGCGAAAACACTCCCCGCGTTTTACCGAGTGACGCAGCCTGTCCACCGAATGCAGAGGCTGCAAGCGGGCGCTGATCATGATGTGGCTGCGGGTGCAGACCCACAAGGTGGAGATGTCCGAGGACACCATGCCGAAGTTGAACACCACATCGTTGACCACTGCCAGTAGCGACGAATCGATGTGTTCGATGCGGGTCGAGCGCGACCCTTCATGCAGGGCTTCGAAGAACTCTTCCGGCAGTTCCAGGTGTGACTTCATCCAGCGCTGGCAACCTGCATGGGCCAGGTTCAGGTGCAGCCAGATGAACTCTTCAGGGTCGCCCGGGGTGTGCAGACATTCCAGGGCGGCGGCCGAATCGATTTCCCGACCCCGCTCGCCGGGGCGGAAACGAAACCCATAGATCAAGCCGAACAGGTCTGAATCCTGATGGTTGTGCACGATGCTGTTGTTCATGAATGCTCGCTGACCTGAATACGCCTGTCAGGGACACAGGATTGCTAAAGCCGCATCATGGCAATCTGTTTTGACAGTTTTGTTACAGTTCAGTCGGTGTCTCAGGCACTCAGCCGCGCAGTCACCTCATTCAACTGACCCGACACGCTGTGCAGGTTACGGCTGGCCGTTTCGGTGCGCTTTACATTGTCCTGGTTGGTGTTGGCGATCTGAGTGATTTCTACCAGGTTGCGTGAGATGTCCTCGGCGACCGAGGTTTGCTCTTCGGCAGCCGTGGCGATCTGTCGGTTCATGTCGCGGATCGCCTCGACCGCTTCGGTGATGCGATGCAGCATATGGCCCGCTTCGGTGACCTGCTCGACGCTTTCTTCGCTGCGAGACTGGCCACCCTCAATCGCTTTCACTGCGTCGAGGGCGCCGGTCTGTACGGTGTGGATGATTTGATTGATCTCGGCAGTGGAGGCGGCAGTGCGCTGTGCCAGGCTGCGGACTTCGTCGGCGACGACGGCAAACCCGCGTCCTGCATCGCCGGCGCGCGCCGCTTCAATGGCCGCGTTGAGGGCCAGCAGGTTGGTCTGTTCTGCGATACCACGTATGACTTCGAGTACTTTGCCAATCCGCCCGCTGTCGGTTTCCAACTGACGAATGACTGAGGCCGTATTGGATATCTCGCCGCGCATGTGAGTAATCGCGGCAATGGTTGTCTGCATGACCTGTTCGCCTTGCTGGGCGCTGCGGTCGGCGTCGTCCGCCGCAGCGGCCGCCTGTGCTGCGTGTCGGGCCACTTCTTGTGCTGTGGCGGACATTTCGTTCATCGCCGTGGCGACCTGATCGGTCCGCTCGAACTGCTCGTTGGTGCCCTGAGCGATCAGTTGTGCAATCGCATTCAACTCACTGCTGGCGCCATCCAGGTCCGTAGCGCTGCCCTTCAAACGGTTGAAGGTCTCTGCCAGAAAGTCCCGAAGCGTGTTGGCGGCCACGGCCAGACGGCCTAGCTCATCCTGACGCGCGGTGCTCACGCGCTCACCGAATTTACCCTGGCTGAGTTGGGCGACGTATTCGATCAATCGTCGGATTGGATCGATCAGATTGCGGTTGACCAGCCACAGGCTCAGCAGTCCGATCAACAGCCCGGACACCAGCATCACCGCAGTGCCGAGGAGAATTGTTTGATTTGCGTCCGCGCTGATGTGCTCGGATTGTTGGCTGCCCTGTTCGCGCAATTGGGCGACCAGCTCACTCATTTGTTCACTGGCGGCCCGATCCAGGCCTTTGACAGCCGTGTCACCTGCAACAGGATCGCCGTTAGCGGCTACAAACGCATCGCGACCTTTCTGGTAAGCAGTGCCCAACACCCGATGGGCTTCGCGCAGTTTATCGATTCGGGTTTTCAGCTCGGGGGTCGTCTGGCTGGCGAGGCGCCCAAGGATGTCTTGCACCTCATGTTGGCGCTCCTCGAATTGTCCCCAGTATTTATTCAGCTCTGCCGGTTCCTTGCCACGCAGGAGGACGTTCTTCCATTCCTGCACCTGAATTTTGAATTGGAGGTTGGCCTCATCGATCAGTTGGGACGTGTGCAGCGGTCCGTCAATCAGGCCTTTGTAGTTCTGCAGGCCATTGGAAAGGAAATGAAAACAGGCCAGCGCGATCAGCAGGATCGCCAACAGACTGCCACCGAGCAACGCCAGAATCTGGGCTCTCAGGGATTTTTGCAAAAACATGGGGTGTGTCTCATGGCCAGGGATAAGGCATTCCACGCGGGGAATGGGTGCGGCAAAGACATCCCTGTCCTTCAAGGCCGTACCTAGAGGTCGGCGGACGCCGGGGTTTCTTGAGCAATGCGGTTTTTCGTTCGGATGAACAGTACGCCACGGCCAATCTCTTTCCGCCCCCGGTATGATTTCTCAAGAAAATTCGCAGAGGCAATAACTATTCTGACACCGGGGGCTATTGCCTACCGGTAGTTGACGAGAGGTCGTCAACTACCGGACGGGTCGCTGGCCGCGGCAGATCAGATCACGGAATTCGGAATGCTCAAAAGCATTCATAAATATGACTATAAAAAGATAAGAAAGTATTCGAAAAGAGAATAGGTCACTGTCATATATGACAGTAGACGGCAAAAATCTTATTGGAGAAACTGTACGCGAGCAACGGGCAGCATGATGACGACCATACGCTCAATCACTGGGGGGCTAATGCAAATATCATTGCGACTGCCGGCCATTATTAAATAATAGGAGCAATACATCATGAGTGAAGAAATACGGACGATAGTTATTGATATTGGCAGTAGCACGATGAAGGTAGGTTTCGCCGGTGAAGACAGTCCAACGGTATTTCCCACAGTAGTAGGCAGGCCAGAAGCGGCTGATGCAAACCAAAAGGCAGTGTACGTGGGTGAGGAAGCGCTAGCTAAAAGGGATACATTGAAACTTAGCTACCCGGTAGAGCATGGCTTTATCAATGACTGGGACGATTTCGAGTTCATTCTACGCCATGTATTTGACAGCGTATTAAAAGTGAACCCTGCCGAGTATGAAATACTCTGTACGGAGCCGCCGCTTAACCCACGTGGTAACCGGGAGAAAGTGGTTAAAATATTATTTGAGGTATTTAATTGCCGTGCTTGTTATCTCTCGACTCAAGCGGTTTTGGCTCTGTATGCCTCAGGACATACAACGGGGATAGTTTTGGAGGTGGGCGATAGTGTTTCTCATGCTGTTCCGATTTACGAAGGCTATGCGTTACCTCACTCAATCTTGCGGACGGACACTGGAGGGCGAGACCTGACGGACTACCTGGTTACAATACTGTCAGAAAGCGGCTACTCTTTTGCCACAAAGGCAGAGTCTTCAATTGTCCAGGAGATCAAAGAGAAGTTGTGTTACGTCGCAGTGGATTTTAAGGCTGAAATGGAAGGCGCAGCGACCTCCAGCAGTCTTCAGAAATGGTATGAACTGGCAGATGGCCAAAAAATCACTGTGGGTACCGAACGTTTCCGGTGCCCGGAGGTGTTGTTTACACCTTCACTAACTGGATCCGAAGTCTCAGGAATTCATGAGATGATTTTTTACAGCATCATGAAGTGCGATGTTGATATTCGAAAAGATCTTTTTAGCAATATCGTTTTAAGTGGTGGCTCTACACTGTTTTCGGGCATGGCTGAAAGGCTACAAAAGGAAATCATCGCGCTAGCACCTTCCTCCATAAAAATTAGGGTTGTTGCACCATCTGAATGTAAATACAGCGTTTGGGTCGGTGGCTCTATACTGGCTTCGCTCAGCACCTTTCAAACAATGTGGATTACCCGTAAAGACTATGATGAAGTGGGTCCTTCAATTGTGAGTGAAAAGTGCTTTTAAGTTCGAGACCCCCGTTTTAATTAGGAACCTCCGGCCAAGCTGCACTTCTACACCGACCCGGAATTGATCGGGGGTACCGAAACCCAGGCGTTTGTTAGCCATCATGGCGAAATCATTCTGATTGCCGTCCGAGGAAGTTTCCCTACGGCTGGCTGCTGTTCGGTTTTGGGCTTGGACGTATGGGTGGCGAGCCTTATCGGCAACATGGGAAACAGCAGCATTTCATACCGGTGACGTTCAGTGATGGCGAAAAGTCTTCCAGTCTCTGGGATCCCGGTTGAGAATCCATTGAGGACGCTGCGATATGCAAATACGCCCATGAGCAGTAATGCACGTAGTTTCGACGCGGATTCAAGTCATACAACAACCCGCCTTGCAGCAGAAAGATATCGCCTCAATACGACCATTGGCCGCGTGGGGAAATTGAACGCCACCAAACTAAAACCGCCCGATGTTTATGGCAATGCTGCGCAGTCGCCAGCGTTTGAGGCGAGCCTCAAGCGCTGGAGGGCTCATAAAGAGAATAACGTCAAAGTGCAACTGGCGATGATCCCTTCGCGGCCAGACAATACTGATATCGCGGGGGTCTACCAAGACGTTGATCGCGACCCAATGGTGTAGTGCTTCCTCCCGTGGTAATCCGCCGCACGCTGATGAGGCTGTTCGGCGGATAGTCGGGTGTGTCCGTGACCGCTTAAGCGGCGGCTCACACCATCGCCAGCACTCGCTTGCGAGTGGGCGCAGGCCAGGCGCTGTCGATGGCGTGCAAGTCTTCTGCGGTCAGGGTCAACTGTGCGGCGGCAGCGTTGAGGCGTATGTGCTCGGGCTTGACGGCTTTGGGAATCGCGATGATGCCCTTATTGCGCAGCACCCAGGCCAGGCAGATCTGCGCAGGGGTGGCGTCATGCCGGACAGCAATGTCCTGCAGCACCGGGTTTTTCAGCAGGTGCCCGGCCTGCGCGATGGGACAGTAGGCCATCAGCGGCATGAGGTGGATCTGTGCCCAGGGCAACAGGTCGAATTCGATGCCACGTTGTTCGGGGTTGTAGAGCACTTGATCGGTTGCGCAGGCCGGGTTGGCCAGGTGCGCCATGTCGGTGACGTCGAAATTGGAGACGCCCCAGCCACCGATTTTGCCGGCTTCGCGCAGGCGTTCAAAGGCTTCGACGGTTTCTTCCAGCGGGTGTTGGCCGGGCCAGTGCAGCAGGTACAGGTTGATGTGTTCTGTGCCAAGGCGCCGCAAGCTTCGTTCACACGCTTCCGTTATACCGGTGCGGCTGGCGTTGTGCGGGTAGACCTTGCTGACCAGAAACACGCTGTCGCGCTGCCCGGTGATGGCTTCGCCGACCACTTCCTCGGCACCGCCTTCTGCGTACATTTCAGCGGTGTCGATCAGGGTCATGCCGTGTTCGATGCCCAAACGCAACGCGGCCACTTCCTGTTTTCGTTGATGCGGATCTTCGCCCATCTGCCAGGTGCCCTGGCCGATGACGGGGACGGATGAACCAGCCAATTCGAGGGTTTGCATATGATCTCCTACAATCAGTGGGTGATATTTAGTCTGGCAGCAGGATCACGTGCAGGTTCAAACCGGGCCGGGAAAGGCGGTGATGTCGGTTATTTATTCACCACTGCCGTGCGGCCGTTCTCCCAGCCCCCGCCTAATGCCAGAAACAGATCGATCTGGCCCATGGCGACTTGAGTATTAGACGAGGCCAATTGGGCACGGACATCAGTATAGGTGCGCGTAGCTTGAAGGTCGGCAAGGAATGAGGCGCGGCCAGCCTGGAAGAAGCGGTGAGTCTGATCGGCCGCTTGCCGTGCCGACTGCTCGGCGTCGGCCAGGGCATCGCGCCGTTCCAGCAAGGCAGTGTATTGCGCCAGACCGGTCTGGGCTTCGCGGATCGCGTTGAGCACCACGCCATCGAAATGCGCCAGCGCGGCTTGGGTCGAGGCTTCGGCTTCGTGGACCCGCGCACGGGAGCCGTTCGATGGCACCGTCCAGCTCAGCAAGGGCCCAAAGCCCCAGCGATTGGTGGCCGGCTTGCCGAGGTTTTCCAGAATACCCACGGTGCCAATGCTCGCGCCGATGCTGATGTCCGGGTACAGCGCACCGGTGGCCACGCCGATATCTGCCGTGGCGGCTGCCAGTCGACGCTCTGCCTGCCGAATATCGGGTCGGCGTTTGAGCAATGCGGCACCGTCGCCGACGGGCATGAGCTGCGCGATGTGGGGCAGTTCAGCGCATGTCGTCACGCCAGCAGGCAGTTGTGCCAGCGGTTTGGCCAGCAGCATCGACAAGCGAAACAGCCCGGCCTGACGAGCGGCGTTGTAGCGTGGCAATTCGGCGCGCAGGGATTTGAATTGGGTTTGTGAGCGAGTGACTTGGGTTTCATCCCCACGCCCCGCGTCGCGCAGGCGCTGGGTCATGGTCAGGCTTTGCTGTTGCAGGTCCAGTGAATGCAGAGCGATGTTCTGCTCTTCATTGGCGGCGCAGACCTGGGTGTAGGCACGCACAACGTCGGCCACCAGGGTAATACGCGCGGTGTCCGCTGCGGCCTGGGTCGCATCGGCATTGGCTTGTGCGCCTTCGATGCCGCGCTGCAGGGTGCCGAACAGATCGAACTGGTAAGAGGTGCTGATGCCGATGTCGCCGACATTGGCCACGGGTACTTTATCGGCCAACAGAAAGGCTTCACCCGATTCCTGCAAGCGTTGTGCGCCCATTTTTACCCCGCTGTGGAATCCTCCCAAAGACTGGGCTTCCTCCACTTGCATCCGGGCCCGGGCCAGATTGGCGGCCGCTACCCGCAGGTCGGTGTTGGAGGCCATGGCCTGACGTACCAGCTCATCGAGCCGAGGGTCCTGATACAGTCGCCACCAATCTGCCGGTACCGGCGTTGACATCGCATTGGCACCCTGACCCGCGATTTCGCCCTGCAAATCCGGGCGGTTCAGTGCGGCGTCCTTGGGCAGATGATAGTCCGGCCCCACCATCTGGCAGGCGGACAACAGCAAACCCAGGCCTACGGTCGCCAGACGTGCGCCTTGTCTCATTGCGCGGTCTCCTGAGGGTGAGCGTCCTCGATGATCGACACCGTCGCGGTGCGCCCGGCGATCATGCGAAAGTCATCCGGCACGCTGTCGAAGGCGATTCGCACGGGAATCCGTTGTGCCAGCCGCACCCAGCTGAACGCCGGGTTGACGTTGGGTAGCAGGTTGGTGCCGCTGCTGCGATCACGGTCTTCGATAGCGGCGACGATGCTCTGCACATGACCGCGCAAGCGTGCGCTATCACCGATCACACGGATATCTACAGCCTGGCCGATGTGGATGCCAGACAGCTTGGTTTCTTCAAAATAGCCGTCGATATGAAACGAGGTGCCGTCGACCACCGACAGAACGGCACGGCCAGCGGTGACGAACTCCTGCGAACGCGGTGCGCGGTCGTTGAGGTAACCGTCCACCGGACTGCGGATCACCGAGCGGTCCAGGTTCAGTTGTGCGGCATCGACCGCAACCTGTGACTCGCTCAAGGCCGACAATGCACGCGTTTCGCGGGACTGGCTTTCTTCCAGTTGTTCCTGGGCGACCAGATTGCCCAGGCCCCGGTTGCGTTTGTTTTCACGACGGGCCTGTTCATAGGTTTCCTGGCGTTCGGCCGCCGTCGCCTTGGCCTGACGCAGGGCCAGACGAAAGCGGTCCTGGTCGATGGTGAACAGGACCTGGCCCTTGGTCACCACCTGGTTGTCGGTCACCTCGACCTTCTGAATCAGGCCGGAAACGTCTGGCGCAATCTGCACCACGTCGGCGCGAATACGACCGTCGCGGGTCCAGGGCGCAAACATGTAATACATCACCATGCGCCAGACCACGACAGTGGCGAAGGTCACGATAAGCAGGGTCAGGACCACTCGGCCCAATGTCAGTAAGGGTTTTTTCATTTCATCAGGTATCGACTGAGAGTATCCACAGCGCCGAGCAACACGGCGTATAGACCTACGTTGAACAATGCCCGGTGCCAGACCAGGCGATAGAAGTGGGCGCGTGTCAGCAGTGCGTGCACCACTAGATAAAGCAAATACGTGATGCCCATCAGTACCATCAGCGTGGGCACGATCACCCCGCTGATATCCAGATCACCGATCATAAAGGCGCTCCGTCGATGCCATAGGGCGGTTGTTCTTCGGTTTTACCTGCGGCCACGATTTCGACGCCAGGCAGCAGCGCCAGGCGCAGACCGCTCAACGCATGCAGGAGGTGGGTGCGGGTTGGATCGTCGTCCATCCATTGCGCGGTCAACGAGCGCCGCGCGCGGTCCATGGTCATCAACAGACCTTTGGGCGCGGGCAAGCGTTGGTGGGCTTTGAGACAGGCCTGAAAATAAACGCCGACCTCATCAATCACTTGTTGTAGCAGCGTTTGGGGCACCGCGTGTACCCGATGGATATACGCCTGCAAATCCAGCAAGTTGAGGGCGACCTGCAGTTCACGCAGGGCAACCCCGGTGTCTTGAGCGGTGATGGTCAGACGCGGTAAATGCTGCATCAGGCGGTCGAGCATCTGCACGCCCATGCGTCGATGCTCGGCCAGTGTCGCCGGCTGGCTCAGGGTGACAATGTCGCGCCAACTGAAACGGGTCAGGCGCTTGGCGGCTAATTCAACGCCGAAAGGGCGTACCACCAGGGTCCAGACAAACGCGAATAACAGCCCCACCGGCCCCGCCAGGTTGGTGTTGACGAAGGCCAGGAAGTCGGCGTCGTAGGCGCCTTGAATACTGATGAATGAGGACGTATTGACGATGGTCAGCAGGGTCCCCAGGTAGAAACGCGGCTGCACGGTCAAGGTGCCGATGACGATAAAGGGGATGGCAAAGGCCAGCACCAGCATCGGGAAGTCATGCAGGTTGGGCAGCACCAGGAACAGATAGAGACTGGCGAACAGCACCGACATCGCTGTCCAGAAAAAGAAGCGATAGATCTGCGGTGCGGGGTCGTCCATGGCGGCGAAGAAGCTGCACGCCACAGCAGCCAGAATCACCGCGCTGCCGCCATCGGTCCAGCCCAATAGAATCCACAACGTTGACGCGACGATGATTGCGGTGACGCTGGAAAACACGGAATACAGCATCAACCCGCGATCAAAAAACGGCGTCAGCCGGCCCAGACGCCAGTGTCGATAGACCGCGCGCCACGAGGATTGGTCGTCAGTGCGCAACGCATGTTGCAGGCTGCGGCAGTCCTGCCACAGGTCGATCCATTCGCCGAGTCGGTAGAGGGCGTTGGACAGTAGCAATTGATGCCGATCATCCAGCTGCGCCGAGCTGGGTTGCAAGCGCTCCAGATGATCGCGCAGCGCCTGCCAATGTTCGACCGGCGCGCCCTCGCGGGTGCTGTGCAACCAGGCGCAGGTCTCTGCCAGCAGCGGCGCCAGGCGTTCGGCCTGTTCGGGGGTGCGTTTTTCCAGAGCCAAAAGGGCGTCGTTGAGTGCATCGACAACGGGCAACAGGTGAATCATCCGTCCGCGCAGTTCTTTACTGTTGCGCATTGTCTGAGGTCGCGCACCTTCGTGAGGCAACTGACCGATCATCAGTTCCAGCGTATTGAACGTAGCAACCATCGAGGTGCGAAGGCGGCCAATGTCTTCCGGGGCCTGAGTGCGCGCCAAAAAAAGCTCACTGTAAGCGGTGGCGTCGGTAAACCAGTTGCCAGCCGCACCCAGCATCACCGGAGCCAGTCGGCGCGGCCAGAACATGCCGCCCACCACGGCGGCACAGACGATCCCGAGGAAAATCTCCTCAGTGCGTGAAACCGCGATGTCGAACACCGCCAGCGGGTTATCCACAACCGGAAAGGCAATCAGTGGCAGGGTGTAGCCCGCGAGCATCAGTGCGTAACTGTTGGCCGTGCGCAAGTGCAGCGAGAGGAACAGCAAGGTCCCGGTCCAGAGGGCGATCACGATGGCCAGTAAAAACGGGGTCTGCACGAACAAGGGTACGAAAAAAACCGCCGCCGCCGCGCCGACAAAGGTTCCAAGCGCCCGGTAGAGCGCCTTGGAACTGGTCGGGCCAACAAAGGGGCTGGAAACGATATAGACCGTCGCCATGGCCCAATAAGGCCGAGGCATTTCCATGATCAATGCGATATACAGCGCGATCATTGAGGCGGCGAAGGTACGCACGCCATAGAACCAGGCACGTGCTGGCGGTACGCCGGTAAAAAAACCGCTCAAGATGCCCACACCGTGTTGTGATGGCCCGCATCTTCAAATGCTTTCAGCACCCGCAGGGTGGCTTCGAGATCTGCGATGTCGACATTTTTGAGCACGTCCCTGCGCAGACGAAGCAATTCATTTTCAATCGACAACGCCAGCTCGCGGCCCTTCTCGGTCAAGCTCAAGGATTTGGCACGACGGTCAGTGGGGTCCTCGGTGCGGCAGACCACGCCAGCTGCACATAGTTGATCGAGCAAGCGCACCAGCGAAGGACTTTCCATCCCTGCGGCCTGGGCCACCGTCACTTGGCGCACACCGTCACCCAAGCGCAGAATCATCAGCAAAGGCATCGCGCACGCTTCTGAGATGCCGTAGTCGACGAGCGTCGTGTGACAGATGCGCCGCCAGTGACGGGACGCTGCCACGATGCCGCGGCTGATGCTCATTTGGAGAATATCGAGAGTCATGGCGTTGCCAGTGATAATAGTTTGAAGTCACATTATTAGCTTGCTAACTATAAATAGTTTGTAACACTGTTGCTGTGCCGTCAACCGTCATCTTGCATGTTCAGGCAGTCACACACGGCTGACGTGCGTGGGCACCCACCTCAGTGACGTTGTGATCATCCCCATTCATGCGCAAGATGCCCGGTCCAGAGCTTTGCTCTGGCAAAAAGAGCAGTGGATTCTGAGTAAATGACTACCGCTTGTCGGTAATAAAAAACGGTATTGGGCGCCTTTGTCACGCGCTCATTCAAAAAAATGACACAGGGTTTCGGACCTCGGTCCTTTATTAATGCAGGCTGTGGTGAACCTTTGATTCATCCTGATGTCGCCATCAAATGATGCCTTAATAGTGGCCTTGCAGTGGATCGCCTGTTTATTGACGTCATTAGGCTGGCGATTGAGTTTCACCAATCATTGATTCAGCCGATAGCAAGGACAACACCGCTGGGTGGTTGCACACCACCTTTAACGATCCGTCCTTGCTGGTGCGCAAGCCGCACCCCTCCGAGTTGAAAATGATCGATCTCGCCACCTGGAACCTCTCCGTCCCTGTCGGTCCTCCCGCCGTCACCGTCGATACGCCGACACTGGTGGGTGGTTATCAGGATGGTTACTTCCGCTCGGGGGACACTTTGTTCTTTTGGGCGCCGGTGACCGGCTCCAAAACCGAAAATGCGATATATCCCCGGACAGAACTGCGCGAGACCAAGGCCGATGGCAGCGTCAGTAACTGGAAATTTCCCCAGGCAGACAACGTCCTGCGTGCGGCGCTGTTGGTGAGTCAGGTGCCCTCGACGGGCAAAATCGTGATTGGTCAGATTCACTGTTACCAGAGCGCAGAGCCGCTGCTCAAGCTCGAATACCAGTACAAGGAAAAGCTCAAGACCGGCAACATTGTCGTCAAGTTTCGGCGCGCACCCGGCGTGGAGCCTGAGGTCATCATCATTGCCGAGCAAGTGCCGATGAATCAGCGCTTCACCTACACCATTCACCTGACGCCCAACGGCAACCTGACCGTCAACGCATTCGATCACGCCTGGACCGCAGCCCTCGATTCATCCTGGAGCACCCGGCTTTTGTACTTCAAGGCAGGCGTCTACATTCAGGACAACACGGGCTACACCACCGAAGGCGGCGCGGCGACGTTCTACAAACTGACGATTGCCCATGACAAGAAGGCTTGAGTAGGGTCAAGCCGGAAAGACCAGGGTAAACCGAATCCGGGCGGCAACCGGTTGCGCGACGGTGACGCGTCCACCATGCAAATGCATGATCGCGGCGACAATGGCTAACCCCAGGCCATTGGAGTCGGAGCGTTGATGGCGTGAAGCGTCGCCGCGGTAGAAGCGGTCGAACAACCGGGTCAAGGCCGCGGGCGCCAGCACCGGGCCCTGATTCTCCACCTGGATCAGCCATTCGCCATCGTGGCTGTCGACGTGCACCAGAATCTCGCTGCCCGCATCGGCGTACCGAATGGCATTGGCCACCAGATTGCTCAACGCCCGCCGCAGAAGGATCGGGTCAGCGTTCAAGGTCCCGCCGCCGGAGGTCTGGATGTGCAATTGACGCTCTTCTGCCAACCCTTCGAAATAGCCGGCGACGCGTTGCAGTTCGTCCTCCAGATCCAGCGGCTGACGTTCGAGCACGGCTTGCGCTTCATCAGCCCGGGCGAGGAACAGGATGCTTTCGACCAGTCGGGAAATCCGTTCCAGTTCCTCCAGATTCGAGGCCAGCAACGCCTGATATTCATCCACGCTGCGGGCCTGGCGTAATGCAACCTGACAATGCCCCATCAGTGAGCCAACAGGTGTGCGAATCTCATGGGCCAGGTCTGCGGAAAACTGCATCAGCCGCTGATAACCGTCGGCCAGGCGATCAAGCATGGCGTTGAAAGCGTCGCTGAGTTGATGCAGTTCCACGGGTGTGTCGTGGCTGTCCAGACGGCGGCCTCTGTGGCTGTCGAGCGTCGCCGGGGTGATGTCGGCCGCGTGTGCCGCCATTCGCCGCAACGGGCGTAAACCACGGCGCAACAACAGATAACCGAGCAGTGCGGCGATGACGAAAGCCAGGGTCATGGCCACGTAGATGCGCTGCCTGAAGCTGGCGAGCATGGCCATTTCCTTGACCATCACATGGGCGGCCAGCAGGTGCACCTCGGTGTTGCCCGACAGCGCCTGCACGGACGCGGCGCGCAAGGGCACGCCTTCCAGGCTCATCCCGCTGCGCAGGTCGGCGTCGCTGAGGGCTTGATCCTGACCGACCACCGGCACCTGTGGCAGCGGCGCGTGCGACGGATTGACCGAAATCACGGGGGGTTTGCCCGGTTCACCGATGATGAAAATGTCTTCTTCGCTGTCGAGCATGTTTTCGAACAGTTGCGGACTGCTCTCAAGTTTGTCCAGGGTCAGGTCGTAGCGCAGCAGTTTGCGAAAATGATCGAGCCGGGCCAGCACGGCATGGTCGCTGCGCTGCATCACGGTCCGTTCTATCGATACGTAAAGATACAGGCCGGCGCCAGCCACGGTGAGCATCGCCACCAGGGCGAACGCGAGTGTGGTGCGCAGGGTCAGGGATGGTTGGCGTCGGGACCGCATGGCCGCACCTCGCAGACGTAACCGATGCCGCGCACGGTATGGATGAGTTTGACCGGGTAGGGCAGGTCGATCTTGCTGCGCAGACGTTTGATCGCGACATCGACCACGTTGGTGTCGCTGTCGAAGTTCATGTCCCAGACCTCCGAGGCGATCTGTGCCCTGGACAGCACATCGCCTTCGCGGCGCAGCAGCAGATGCAACAGCGCGAATTCCTTGTTGGTCAGGACGATCACCTGTTGCTGGCGAGTCACCCTGCGTCGCAGCAGGTCCAGCTCCAGATCGGCGACATGGAAATGATCCGGTTCGCGGACCACGCCCCGACGCAGCACGGTGCGGATGCGCAGCAGCAGCTCGGTGAAGGAAAACGGTTTTACCAGATAGTCGTCGGCGCCCAGCTCCAGGCCACGAATGCGATCCTGCAATTGATCGCGCGCGGTGAGGAACAGCACCGGCACATCCTGTTTGGCGCGCAGCACTTCGATAATCTGCCAGCCATCGATGCCTGGCAGCATCACATCGAGCACGATCAAGTCATAGCGCTGTTCGAGGGCCATGTGCAGGCCATCGGTGCCGTGTTGGGTCCAGTCGACTTTATAACCCGACTCGCCGAGGCCCTTTTTCAGGTACTCGCCGGTCTTGGTGTCGTCTTCGATGAGCAGGATATGCACCGTTGGGTCTCCACGTTCTTCACACAGGCTGGAGCGTTTCCAACGAGGAGCGTTGGGCAGGGTTGGAGTTTAACCAAGTGCCATGCGGGTGTTGGTGACATTTTTGTCATGCGCGATCGACCTGCGCCGAATGACAAAAATGTCATTCGGCGGTCATGCTGCCGTGCGGGTTCAGGGGTGATGATGGCTGCGAACTCACTCAACCAGGTATCGACATGAAGAATGCACTGTCCACCACGTTCGGCTTGCTTCTGCTCAGCGCCGCAGTCATGACCCAGGCCGCCGACATGCCAGTGGTCAAGCCCATGCGCGGCACTGTCGACAGCGTCCAGGCTGATACGTTGAATTTCACCAACCGTGCGGGCCAGCATCAGAGCATCGGCCTGACCGACAAGACCGCGATCCGCTCGATTTCCAAAACCAGTCTGGATTCGATCAAGGCTGACAGCTTTATCGGTTCGGCGGCCACGCCGCAGGCTGACGGCACGTTGAAAGCATTGGAAGTTACCGTATTCGAAGCTAGCCTCAAAGGCAGCGGTGAAGGCCACTACGGTTGGGAAAATGCCGACGGCAGTACCGGTACCATGACCAACGGCACGGTTGGCACGCTGGCAAAAACCAATGGTCGCACCTTGACCGTGCTCTATAAGGGCGGCGAAAAACAACTGGTCGTACCCGAAGACGTGCCTATCGCCTACGTTCAACCTGGCGAGCGCAGCGCACTGAAAGCCGGTGCCAAGATCGTTCTGTTCCCGGCCGATGACGGTAAATCCGCGCGCGGCATTGCAGTGGGCAAAGATGGTTTCACACCGCCGATGTAATGCAGAGCGAGGGCGTCGGATCAGACACCGCAGGAGACCGCCATGAGCACTCGACGTATCCACCCCTGGCCGGTGCGGCTTACGCATTGGCTCAACGCGCTGGGCATGGTTGGCATGTTCATGAGCGGCTGGGGCATTTACAACGCTTCACCTTTATTCTCTTTCCGCTTCCCCCGCGAGATAACGCTTGGGGGTTGGCTCGGTGGCTCCATCGCCTGGCATCTGGCGCTGATGTGGCTGTTGGTGTTCAACGGTCTGGCTTACGTGCTGTACGGCGTGTTCAGTCAGCACTTCAAGCGCGATTTGTTACCGATTTCAGTCAGCGCCGTGAGACGTGATCTGGGGGATGCCTTGCGCTTTCGTCTGGCTCACCAACAGGGGCGCTACAACGCCGTGCAACGGTTGTCGTATTGGCTGGTATTGGCGCTGGGCGTGCTGGTGGTCTTGTCCGGGCTGTCGATCTGGAAGCCGGTCCAGTTGCAGGTGCTGTGCAGCTTGCTGGGCGGGTACGACTTCGCTCGTTTTGTGCATTTTGGCGCCATGGCCGGGATCGGTGCGTTCGTCGTCGTCCATTTGGTGTTGGTGCTGCTGGTGCCACGTACATTTGTGCCGATGATTACCGGTGGCACTCGGGAGAACTCCAATGACTGAACCCAAGCAGCGGCCACCCCGCTTGCGCCTGGAACCGGCGCAGCAGACCCAACTGATCAATATTCAACGGCGCTCGTTTCTGCGCGCCGGGTTGACGATTGGCGCCATGTCGATGCTCACCGGCTGCAACCTGGAGAGTGACGATGCTGTGGACAAAACGTTGTGGGCCATGTCGCGCTGGAACGACCGGGTTCAGGCCTGGCTGTTCAGCGGTCAACGTCTGGCGCCGACCTACGATCTGGCAAAGGTCACCCATCCGTTCCCGTTCAATGCGTTCTACCCCGAATACAACGTGCCCGAGGTCGATCTTTCCACTTATCGCCTGGGGGTTTCCGGGCGGGTGCGGGACAAGCAACCCTGGACCCTGGAGAATTTGCGCACGCTGCCACAACGCACCGACATCACGCGGCTGATCTGCGTCGAGGGCTGGAGCGCGATTGGCCAATGGGGCGGGGTCCCTTTGCGCACGTTTCTGGAACACATTGGCGCGGACACCACGGCAAAATTCGTCGGGTTTAAATGTGCGGACAAATACTACTCAAGCCTGGACATGCCGACCGCGCTGCATCCACAAACCTTGCTGGCGCTGGATTTCGGCCAAGTAGCACTGCCACCGGATTACGGTTATCCGTTGCGTGTGCGGGTGCCAACCAAGCTGGGGTTCAAGAACCCCAAGCACATCGTCGAACTGTTCGTGACTAATGACTACCCGGGCGGGTATTGGGAAGACCAGGGCTACAACTGGTTTAGCGGGAGTTAAAGCAACCGCTGCGCGGTTGATCGCAGCCTTCTGAAGCTCCTACAGAGATTTTGATCTGCTGTTGGGATTTGGAGCGAGGGAAATCCGAGCCTAAGCGAGGATCCGTATGGAGGGGCAAGCGTTTTGGGGTACCTTTTTGCGGTTCGGCGTCCCGACGTTTGAAAAAGGTTCCTCGCTGTAAGAGCGAAACCGTAATTCCAGCACACCAAAATGCCGGATATACACATTAAGACCAGCGCCAACGAATTGTTTTTAAAGGATTAAAAATCAGTTTTATAGGGGCGCGCTTGCCCGCGACAGGCCGGGGTCGATCGCGGGCAAGCGCGCTCCTACATTAGTTGCAGGCGCGCGCATTTCTCAGTTCAGACCCAGCTTGCCACGCAAGGTGGACAGGTCTTCAGCCAGAGTGTTGACCGGGCCAATCAGCGCTTTGCGATCATTTGCACTGACTTTGTCATACGTCTCGTAGCCGCCATCCTTGGTTTTGTACTTGGCCAGGATTTTGTTGACCGTCGCAAAGTTCTTGTCAACTTTGGCGGCAAACACCTTGTCCTGCTTTTCGATCTGCGGGTGGAACAGGTCAACGATTTTTTTGGCGCCGTCGATGTTGCCCTGGAAGTCATACAGGTCAGTGTGGCTGTAGCGGTCTTCTTCACCGGAAATCTTGGTGGCAGCGACTTCTTCGAGCAGCACCGCCGCACCGCCAACCACTTTTTCAGGCGGGAAGGTCAGGCCGGCAACGCGTGTTTGCAGATCTTTGACATCGCCGTTGAGTTTGTCGGCCAGTTCGCCCAGGCCCTGGGTGCTGTTCTCGGAGAACAGGCTGTATTCGATGCGGTGGAAACCGGTGAAGTCTTCAGCGGTGACGCCTTTTTCGTGGTCATCAACACGGGAGTCGATGGACGCATCCAGGTCACTGAACAACTCGGCAATCGGTTCGATGGATTCATAGTAAACGCGAGTCGGGGCATACAGTTTTTTGGCGGTGGCCAGATCGCCTTTTTTCACGGCATCGGTGAACTGCTGAGTGTGGCTACCCAGCTCATCAAGCTGTTCGGTGACGTAGATTTTGTAGTCCGAGATCGGTCCCACTAGATCCAGCGGCGCTGTCGCGGCGAAGGCGGCCAAGGGAGTCTGGAGCAAGCCAAAGGTAAGCATCACAACGAGAGGCGACTTTTTCATGGGACTTTTCCGGGTGAGATTAATGTGGGTCAAAGCGTTTTCGTCGGTGTGGAGGCTGCAAGCAGCGACCGGCCTAGGTAATCCTGATCGCCGACGACACCGGGCAACGTGAAGAAGTAGCCACCGCCAATGGGCTTCAGGTACTCCTCCAGAGGTTCGCCATTGAGGCGGGTTTGCACGGTGATAAAGCCTTTTTCCAGGTCGGACTGGTAGCAGATGAACAACAGGCCCATGTCGAGTTGGCCGTTCTTGCTCACGCCATTGGAGTAGTTGAACGGACGGCGCAAAATCCGGTTGCGTTCGGTGTCGGCGGTGCGTGGGTTGGCCATACGGATATGCGAGTCCAGGCGAGTCTGCTTGCCGTGGGGATCGGCGACGTAGTTCGGCACGTCGGTCTCCTGCTTGCCATCCATCGGCGCGCCGGTGGTCTTGACCCGGCCAAAGATCGCTTGCTGTTCCTGCAGTGGCGTCCGGTCCCAGCGCTCGACGAAGTTACGGATGATCCGCACTGCCTGATAGCTACCGCTGACAGCCCATGCGGGCTCATCGCTGCGGGGTTGAACCCAGACCAGGTAGTCCATGGCTTTTTGATCGTTGGAATCGGGGTTGGCTGAACCGTCGCGGAAACCGAGGAAGTTACGTGCACTCTCTGCGGGCTGCCCGGGTTTGACGGGGGCCTGAGCCGGCACGGTGCCTTCCTGCTTCCAGCGCACCAACAACAAGTCGGGCAGATTTTTGACGATGTCACGCAGGGCGTGAATATTGCTGTCGGGGGTGTTGGAGCAGAACTGAATGCTCAAGTCACCGTGGCAGCGGTCAGGCTCCAGCGCGTCATTAGGGAAGCCAATCATCCGGATCAGGCGCGTGGGCTTGACCGACGCCAGGCCGAAACGCTCGTCGAACAGCGACTCACCGACCGACACGGTGATGGTCAGGTTGTCCGGCGTCACCACCGGACCGAGGATGCCCGAATCCACCGGTGGCAATTTCGGATCGACCTGCGGCACGACGCCTCCTGTCATCAGGAACGCAATACGCTCGTTCAGCGTGCGGAACAGACGCTCCAGATCTTCGCGGTCGGCAGCCAGTACGTCGAACGATACGAGCATGCCCGCAGCCGGGCGAGGCGTGACAATGCCCGTCTGGTGACGGCCATGGAACAGGTTACGGTCCTGGGTCTTTTCGCTGTGCGGCGCTTCGGTGACTTGCGCCTGGGACGCCGCCAAAACGTTGCTGCTCAGGCTGCTACCCGCCAATGCTGCACCCGCCGCGCCGAGTCCCAGAAGCACGCGGCGACGTTGGGCTGAAAGCGGGGCGTTGGACATATCTGAATCTTTCATAGTGATGAGGTCTTCGTTCTATTACGGGTCTGAAAGGACACTGCTTAGAGGCCCTTGAGGCCTAAGGCTGGATCGATTCCATCGAGTGCGTCGGCCAATGCTTTGGCGCTGTCTGCTATCTGTTGGCGCTGCCCATTCGTGACTTGATCGTAGGAGCGGTAGCCGCTCTCGGTTTTCAAGCTCTCGAGTTCAGCGCCAAAGGCCGTTGAAGCCGCATCGATCCTTTGCAGCAGCTCGCCAGCTGTCTTGGTCAGGAGCGGACGCAACAGGTCGATGACTTTGCGTGTACCGTCCAGATTGGCGGCAAAACCGCTCAGGTCAGCACGGCTGTAGCGCTCTTCTTCGCCGTTGCTGCGGACTTCGGCCAGGGAACGCATGGTGTGGGTAATGATGCCAACCAGTTGCTCGGGGGCCATGGTTTGCGCCATCAATTGTTGCTTGAGGCCAGTGACGTCGGTTTGCAGGCGCTGCGCCGTCAGCGCCAGGCCATCGACTTTGTGCTGATCGAACAGGGCGTACTCAATGCGATGGAAACCGGTGAAGCCCAGGTCTTCCTCGCGCTTTTCGTAATAATCGGCGCGGGCGTTGATGGCGTTGTCCAACTCCGCAAAGCGCTGAGCGGCGGGTGCGATCCGCTGATAGACGATACGGGCCTGCAGGTAAGCCGCTTGCGCCTGATTCAGGTCAGCGGCGTCGATGGCCTGTTGCAGGGTGGCAACGGCCTTGATCAGCGCTGAACTCTGGCTGCTCAAATAAACGCGGTATTCGGACAGCGGCCCGATAAACGCGACCATCGATGGCCGGGCCTTTGCGCTGGCGTCGGATTCAGCGGTGGGGGTCACATGCAGGGTGCCGCGCGGGTTGCTCAGCAGGCCGCAGGTGATGGTGTAGTCGCCCGGTATCAGGTTGGCAGTGATCACCTGGCTCAGGCCGGGCGCGATATTTTCGCGCTCCTCGACCACCAGCACACCGTCGAGAATCTCCCACTCAACGGCGCGCTCGGAGCGGTTGACGATACGAAAGGCGGTGCGTCCCGCAGGTACCGTCAACGCATTCGGCTCACAGCTGTGGGCATGAATGCTGACGAGGGTCTCGGCACTGTTATTAGCCTGGCGCTTTTGCATCGCGGCGCGGGAGGCATAGTAGAACAGCCCGCCGGCCGCGATCATGATGATCACAGAGCCGACGACGGCCAATCGCAAGACGTTATGAGAACTGGCTTTTTCAGGAAGCCCAGAGGGAAGATTCGACATGGGTGCCCTTATTCGTTCGTAGCGGAAGATGATTGGCGATGCGCGGGTTTGGCCGATTGAGCCCCCGGCGCTGGGAGGAAGAACAACACCAGCGCGCCGATCAGGTAGATCAGATAGACGCTCAGGGTGCTGACGGTCGGCGCATCTTGATAACCAAACATGCCGGCCAATACCGAGCCCAATGGGCCGTCCATCGGCAGCGCTGCGCTGATGTCGAACACGATTGTTTGCAGGTGATTCCACAGTCCGGCTTCATGCAGCGCTTGCACCGAGGTGGAGAGAATCCCGGCGGCGACCACCAGAATGAACAGGCCGGTCCAGCGGAAAAACAGACCCAGATTCAGGCGCATGCTGCCGCTGTAAATGGCAAATCCCACGCCGATGGCCAGGATCAGGCCGAGCAGGGCACCCATCGGGGCTGCCGTCCCTTCACTCTGCTGGAACACCGCCAGTAGGAAAAAAACAGTCTCCAGCCCTTCACGGGCGACGGCAAAGAACACCATGGCGATCAGCGCGTAGACCTGATTTTTCGACGTGGCGAGTGCGGCGTCGAGAGAGGCATGCAATGAGTGCTTGATGGAGCGTGCGACCTTGCGCATCCAGAACACCATCGAACTGAGAATGCCTACGGCCACCAGTCCGATCACGCCTTCGAACAACTCCTGCTGTTTTTGCGGGAACTCAGCGCTGACCAACTCCAGGCCGCCCCCGACCAACAGCGCCAAGGCTGCCGCGAGAAAAACGCCGATCCATACGGCGGGCATCCACTCCCCGCGGCCGGTCTGCTTCAGGTAGCTGGCAATGATGCCAACGATAAGCGCGGCTTCAATTCCTTCGCGCAGCATGATCAAAAAAGGCACGAGCATGTGTCACCAAAATAATAGCGGTAGGGCGAGTGACCGGGTGCGCAACGGAGGCTGAGGCGCGTTTGAGAATCTGCAACATAATGATACTCATTCTCGATGGAGGACACCGTTTTTTTCAAATTCTGGATTTTTTGCAGGCTCGTACAGGTTAGGTTCAGGTCGGGGGCAGTGGGTCTGATTGATCCAGCACCGACCTCATCAGCTCTACAAACCGCTGTGGCGCCGGGCTCAGGCTTTGACCTGCGCGGGTGATAAGACCGATTTCGCGGCTGACACCGGGGTGATCGACTGGCACACGCACCAGATCGCCACGGCCATCGTCGGCGGACTCCGGCAGCAGGGTCATCCCCAGCCCTTGGCGGACCAAGGCCAGCACTGTCGACATATAATTGGCTTCCAGCCCCGGTATCAGGTGCAGACCCTCTTCGGCGAATAGCTGCTCAACCCGTTCGCGCACGCTGCTGTCGCGTCCGGTAAGGATCATTGGCTGACCTGTCAGCGCCGAGAGCCTCACTGATTGGCGTGATGCCAGCGGATGATCGCCCGGGATAAACAGGCACAACCGATCCACCATCACCACCTCAAAGTCCAGGCCGTGCCCCATCCGCGCTCGCACACCCAAACCGAAATCGACTTCGCCATCACGCACCAGCGCGTCGATACGTTGCGCTACCACATCGCGCAGGCGTATCTCGACTCCGGGAAACTGTTCGCGAAACAGCTTCAGTACGGGAGGCAGTGCACCTGAACAGATCGAGGGCAGGGCCGCGATGGTCACCACGCCTCGGCGTAGCGCCGCCAAATCCCGCGAGCCGGCAACAATGTTGTCCAGGTCCAGCAGCAGCTTTTCCATCGGCCCCAACGTCTTTTGCCCGGCCGCCGTCAGGCTGACCTGACGCGGGCTGCGCTCGAGCAGCGTGACACCCAGCCAGTCTTCGAGTTGTTGAATCTGCACGGTTAGCGCCGATGGCGACAGGTGCAAGGTGACTGCCGCCTTGGCAAAACTGCCGCTATGGGCCACGGCGAGAAAGGCACGGATGTGCTGGATTGAGTTCTTCATTCTGTTTTTCCGAACGAGGTGCGGTGAACATTTCAATTTACAAAGATTACCCCGATTTTCAATACTCGTTGAAAACAACAACGGTTCATTCCACTGCCTCGGGCGGTCAGGAATGACACACAGGACCCTGCCCATGCTCGCAACGCTCGGTGTTATCACCATCCTCTGTCTGCTCACCGCTGTAATGAGCAAACGCCTTTCGCCACTGGTTGCACTTATTGCGTTGCCGATCATTGCTGCATTGATTGGTGGCTTCGGCCTGGAAACCAGCGCCTTCATCATTACCGGCATCAAGAACGTTGCCCCGGTGGTGGGCATGTTCGTGTTCGCCATTTTGTTCTTTGGGGTGATGACAGACGCCGGGATGCTTGACCCCATCATTGATCGGATCCTGCACACGGTAGGGACGCGACCGACACGGATCGTGACCGGCACCGCGTTACTGGCGTTGTTGGTGCATCTGGATGGCTCGGGGGCGGTCACTTTTCTGGTGACCATCCCGGCCATGCTCCCGCTCTATAATCGGCTCGGCATGGATCGGCGCATCCTTGCGTGCGTCACTGCGATGGCGGCCGGGGTCAACTTCCTGCCCTGGACCGGCCCGGTGCTGCGCTCCTCAGCTGCGTTGCATGTGCCGGTGTCGGACCTGTTTCAACCTCTGATTCCGGTGCAGATCGTGGGCCTGATATTCGTCTTCACCTGCGCCTGGCTGCTTGGTCGCCGCGAAGAGCGTCGGCTGGGTCTAGGCGCTGGTGCCACGGTCGATGTGGTTCCCCAGCGTACCCTCAGCATGGAAGAGGAAGAGCTGCGTCGGCCGCGACTGTTCTGGCTCAATCTGCTGCTGACCGTATTGGTAATGGGGGTGATGATTGCTGGTTGGGTCGACCCGGTGGTGATGTTCATGCTCGGTACCGTATTGGCGCTGTGCATCAACTACCCGAACGTCGATGCCCAGCGGGCGCGCGTCGATGCGCACGCCAAAACGGCCTTGACCATGGCCAGCATCCTCCTGGCCGCCGGGGTGTTCACCGGAATCATGCAGGGCAGTGGCATGCTCAAAGCGATGGCTGAAGTGGCGGTGGCGCAGATCCCGGCTGGCCACGGTCATTTGATCCCGGCGGTAGTGGGTTTTCTGTCCATGCCGTTGAGCCTGCTGTTCGATCCAGACTCGTTCTATTTCGGTGTGATGCCGGTGATCGCTGAAGTCGGCAAGGCGCTGGGCGTCAACCCGCTGCAGGTGGCTCAGGCTTCGTTGCTCGGCGTACACACCACCGGGTTCCCGGTCAGCCCGCTGACGCCAGCGACCTTTCTGTTGGTCGGCCTGTGCAAGATCGAGTTGGCCGACCATCAACGTTTCACCATCCCCTTTATGTTCGCCGCGTCGGTGTTGATGACCCTGACCGCATTGCTCCTGGGAGTCTTCTGACATGAAAACTTTACGCATAGGCTCTGGCGCCGGTTATTCGGGCGACCGCATTGAGCCGGCCGTGGAACTGGCCGAGCAGGGCGATCTGGACTATCTGGTCTTTGAATGCCTGGCCGAACGCACCATTGCCCTGGCACAACAGGCCCGCCTGGCGGATCCCGAGGCGGGTTACGACCCCTTGCTGAGCGAGCGTATGCGCCGGGTGCTGCCTTTTGTCGGTCGGGGCATTAATGGCAATCGCCGCCGCTTGCGTGTGATTACCAACATGGGTGCCGCCAACCCGCTGGCCGCCGTTCGCGAGGTACGGCGGATCGCTGCGGAGCTGGGGTTGAACAGCCTGAAAGTCGCCGCCCTGACCGGCGATGATGTGCTCGATGCGTTGCTGGCCGATCCCTCCTTGCTACTCGATAACGGCACAAGCCTGGGCTCGCTGGGCGAAAGACTGATCTCGGCCAATGCTTATCTGGGCGCGGCAGGCATCGTCGAAGCGCTGCAGGCCGACGCGGATGTGGTGATCACTGGCAGGGTGGCCGACCCATCGTTGTTCCTCGCACCGCAGTTGTTCGAGTTTGGTTGGGCTGAAGATGATTGGGCCTTGTTGGGGCGTGGCACATTGGTCGGCCATCTGCTCGAATGCGCCGGGCAGATCAGCGGCGGGTACTTTGCCGATCCCGGCTACAAGGATGTTCCCGATCTGGCTCGGCTGGGCTTCCCGCTGGCCGAGGTGGATGCGCTCGGGCAGGCGGTGATCAGCAAAGTGTCGGGCTCGGGCGGACGCATCGACACCGCCACCTGCACCGAACAACTGATCTATGAAGTGCACGACCCAGCGGCGTACCTGACGCCGGATGTCAGTGCCGATTTTTCTGCGGTCAGCTTCAGCGCCGACGGTGTCGACCGGGTGCGTGTTGCGGGGGCAGACGGGCATCCACGGCCTGAAACCTTGAAGGTGTCGGTGGGTTACCTCGATGGCTGGATCGGCGAAGGGCAGATCGCGTACGGCGGCCCCGGTGCACTGGCACGTGCACGGCTTGCTCGTGAGGTCGTGCTGGAGCGGCTGAAACTGACCGGCGTGCGCTACGACGAAGTACGCGCCGAGCTGATTGGCGTCGATGCGCTGCACGGGGCCGGTCTGGGTTCACGCACGAGCAGCGAACCGTGGGAAGTGCGTTTGCGGGTGGCCGCGCGCTGTGCTGATCGGGCCGAAGCGGTGCGGGTCGGCAATGAGGTGGAAACCCTGTACACCAACGGCCCTTACGGCGGTGGCGGGGCCAGCAAAAGCCTGCGTCAGGTGGTGGCGGTCGCGTCGCTGTACCTGCCGCGTGATGCAGTCACCCCACACGTTCACCTGGAGGATGCCCCATGAGTACCGTCAAACTGCGTGAGCTGGCCCATTCCCGCACGGGCGACAAAGGCGACACCTCGAACATTTCGGTCATCGCCTACCGCGCCGAAGACTACCCGCACCTGTGCCAGACGCTGACTGTCGAGCGCGTCACGACCTGGTTCGCTGAGTTGCTCGACCCGGTGGCAGGCCCCGTTCGGCGCTATGAGTTGCCGAATGTCCATGCCCTGAACTTCGTCCTGCCCGGCATCCTGCGCGGCGGCGTGACCCGGTCCCTGGCACTGGATGCCCATGGGAAGGCGCTGGGGGCCGCAGTGCTGGACATGGAAATTGAGTCATAGCTCCCGGAGGGGCATGACTCGCGTTAATGTGGTCATCAAAAAAATATTTTGAACGTCGGTGAGATAAAACGTTTCAGCAATCCGATAGTGAGAATAAGATTCGTTTCCATGTAAGCGAAAACACTATTCGAGAGCTCAGGTTTATCCATGACAAAGCATCAAGCCGGTTTTTATGTGCCCGTGCCGACAGCGGTTGCGCCTCTGTCGTATCGACTGCGCAATCTGTACACGGCGGCGGCCACGCTGTGCGCCTTGAGTGCGCCGATGGCCTTTGCCGAGGAGATGCAGCTTGAGGCCGTCAACATCGATGCTAAGGCTCAATCGCTCGACGCCGAGGAGCTTGAGCGCAGCCGCACAAGCTATCAGGCACGGCGCGCCACGGTCGCGACCCGCACCGATGCGCGTCTGGTGGAGGTCCCGCAATCGGTGAACGTGGTCACCAACCGGGTCATCGAAGACCGCCAACCGGCGAGTCTGGACGAGGCGATCAATGCGGTGAGCGGGGTCAAACAGGGCAACACCCTGGGCGGCACTCAGGACGCGATCCAGAAACGCGGTTTCGGTACCAACCGTGACAACTCGATCATGCGTGACGGCATGCAGTCAGTGCAGGCGCGTAATTTTACGCCCACCACCGAGCGCATCGAAGTGTTGAAAGGCCCTGCGTCGATGTTGTATGGCGTGCAGGACCCCGGTGGGATCATCAACGTGGTGACCAAAAAGCCACAGCTGGAAGCCGCTCACTCGATCTCTGCATTCGGCTCCAGCTTTGGCGGCGGAGGCGAGCAGATTGATCTCACCGGGCCGCTGGGTGCTAGCGGTCTGGCCTACCGGTTGATCGCCGACAAACAGAACGTCGATTACTGGCGCAATTTTGGCAGCATCGACCAGACAGTGATTGCGCCTTCGCTGGCCTGGTATGGCGAGGACACCAAGGTTTCTGTCGCCTACGAACACATGGAATATTCGGTGCCATTCGACCGAGGCACGCAGATCAATCCGAAAACCGGCAAGGTGCTCGACATCCCGCGCACTCGCCGCCTGGACGAGCCCTTCAACGTCACCACTGGGCGTTCGGATTCGGTGGACCTGCGTATGGAGCATCGCCTGAACGACAGCTGGACGCTCAACACTGGTTATGGCTACAGCCGCAACTATTACAACGACAATCAATCGCGGTTCATGTCGGCGAATGACGACACCGGTCTGGTGACCCGGCGCGCCGATGCGACCCGCGATGCGGTGCAGGTGGCCCACACAGCCACGGTCAATACCCTGGGCAAGCTGTACTGGGGCGATACGCTGCACGAAGTATTGATTGGCGCCGACTACATGAATAACCAGCGGGATCTGGGTGACCTGCTGCGTAACACCGCCAGTGCCGACTTCAATTACAACGCCCCGGTGTATGGCGTGGCGCCGCTGCCGAGCAAGGTCAGTGCAGCAAACAGCGACCAGAGCGACCATCTGCAAACCCATGCGTTCTTCGTGCAGGACTCGATGCACTTGGGCGAGCGCTGGATTGTGCAAGGTGGCCTGCGCTACGACGCATTCGATGAAATCACCGGCAAGGGCCGACCGTTTGTGGTGGGTGCCGACGTCAAGGACAGCAAAGTCGTGCCACGCGTAGGGCTGGTGTACCTGATCCAACCCGACTGGTCGGTGTACGGCAGCTATACCGAATCGTTCCGCCCCAACACCTCGATTGCTACGCCGATTGGTGACTTGCCACCCGAAGAAGGCAAGGCCTATGAGTTCGGCACCAAATTTGAAAATGACGCGATCACCGCCACGGTAGCGCTGTTCACGATCAACAAGAAGAACGTGCAGACCAGCGAAGCCTGCGGCGCTGAAATGTGCACCCGGGTCTCCGGCGAGGTGCGTTCCCGTGGCCTTGAAGCAGACATCACCGGCCAGCTCGACGAGTTCTGGAGCGTCACTGGCAGCTACGCGTACACCGACACCGAGGTGCTTAAAGACCCAATCCTCGAAGGTGCACCCCTGGACGGCGTGTCGAAGCACACCGCGGCGGCGTACCTGACCCGAGACTTTGGCCATGTCGGTGTGGGCGACTTGCGTGCAGGAGCGGGCGCACGTTACGCCAGCCGCTGGAGGGTGAACGATGGCGCTGGCGTCGAGTATTACTTGCCGTCTTCGACCGTAGCCGATGCGTTTGTCAGCTACAAAATGAAGATTGAAGACCGTGACCTGACGCTGCAGCTCAACCTGAAAAACGTGTTCGACGAACGCTACTACGTGTCCAGCAGTGGTCTCGGTTCGCCCGCCATCGTCATTGGCGAACCTCGCCAGCTGGTTGCTCGTGCCACGCTGAACTTCTGACCGACGCGATCTGGCTGGCTACCTACGCAGACGGTCGTGGGTCATTTCGTATATGAATGACTTTGGGCATTAAGACCGTGTATGGGGATATAAAACATAGTCGAACGAGTGCTTTGTTATATCAACACTATTCATATGGGTAATTGATGGCTTTGTGCCCCAGCATAAATAATCACGTATATCAGTGGCTTAGCAAAAATTAATCACTAATAGATATTAAAATATAATTTTAATATCTATTAGTGATTAATAAGCCATTAAAACAGCTTTGACAGGCCTCTGTAATGGATCCAATCTGTATTTCTGAAATGCCACATCGGCTGAAGGTCAACAGGGGGGATGGGGCATGCGCACCAACGGTTATGCTCAAGACGTCACTTCAAAACCTCGCATCATTGAAGCCTCATGTCTTGAAAACCTGCCCGACCTGATCATTTTTGATTGCGACGGCGTGTTGGTTCAGAGCGAAGAAATCACCCTCAGCGTATTGGCACATTTGTTCAATGCCCACCTGCGCGATAAACGTCCAGTGCGGCCTCTGCTGGAGATCAACGACTGCATCCGGCG
Organism: Pseudomonas sp. UMAB-08; assembly: GCF_900095225.1. Taxonomy (GTDB): domain Bacteria; phylum Pseudomonadota; class Gammaproteobacteria; order Pseudomonadales; family Pseudomonadaceae; genus Aquipseudomonas. Next base: position 105,085 of record NZ_LT607417.1, on the reverse strand, counting down.
CTTTAGAGGACGCAAGATCAATACGTGTCTTGATGAACTTCAGGATGAGTATTCGACCCTGCTGCCACTCAATTTTGAAGCCGTGCTGAGGAAGCAGGCCTTAAGTCGCTATACAACTGATTTGCAGGCCACCCCAGGCATTATTGATCTGGTGTCGAGCCTCAATACTCGCCTGTGTGTGGCCTCGAGCGCGCCGCGTTCGAAGGTCGAGCAGTGTTTGAAACTGACCCGCTTGTGGCCCTGGTTTGAAGGCAAGGTCTTTAGTTGCTACGAGGTGGGCACCTGGAAGCCTGATCCGCTGGTTTTCCAGACCGCGTGTCTGAGCAACGGCGTCAATCCTGATCGGGCATTGGTCATAGAAGACAGCATTCCCGGTGTTCAGGCCGCAGTGGCTGCCGGGATACGGGTGTTGGGGTTCGGCCCTCCCGATCGACATCCCGAGCTGAAAGAGGCGGGCGCCGTGACCTTTTCCAGCATGAATCAACTGCGCAGCCTGATGGCTTGAATCTATTTCGATAACGAAGGGAATCACTAGCATGGACGACCGGGATTTTGTTCGCCTTCTAAAAAGTTTTAATGCCAACTCCGAAGTCTGGTGGGACGCTTCGCCGACAGGCTACGCGGCCTTCAAACAACAGTTATTACACCGCTATCCGACGGTGAGCGGTTACATCAATGAATTGTTACCTGAGCAGTTTGCCGACAGTCCATCGGGGGTCAGTGGCGCGACCACTAATCCCCGGCTGGTCACCGCCGCCATTCTCGACGAATCGTCAAGGTGGGTGCCGCGCATTCAGGCACTGAGTCAGACACTCAGCGCCGCGCACGTTCAGGAAAGACTCTATACCGAGTTGATCACCCAAGGTGCTTCCCTGTTGAACCCGCTGTGGCAACAAACCCGGCACCGCCAGGGTTGGCTCTCGACCCAGGTCGATGTCAATGATATTCATTGCGCCGAGCGCATGGTTCAACAAGGGCTGGCGCTGACGAAAATCGCTCCCAATGTAATGATCAAGGTGCCGGGTAGCCAGGCCGGTTATGACGCCATCGAGCAACTGGTCGCGCAAGGGTGCTCAATCAACAATACGTTTTGTTTCACCGTTTCGCAGTTTGCTGCCTGCATGAGGGCCATTCGCCTGGGGCGGGCAGCTGCTTTGCACAACGGCACGGACGTGAGCGGCGCGCGCTACGTGATTACATTCATGATCGGCCGATTTGGCGCCGAGTCGCTCTTGGGCACGCAAGCCCGTGAGCGCGGGATTGAGCTGACGCCTGTGGATAAGCGCTGGGCAGAGATAGCGATTTATCACGCTATTCAGGCCCTTTTGTTGCGGTCCAATAGCCCGGCCCGACTCTTGATCTCCAGCATCAAGGTTGACCGTATGCCCGGCGAGCTCAGCCGTTGCTGGCACCTTGAAAAAACCGGGGAGCGCGAAACCTGCTACACGCTAACGCCGGAAATTATTGAGTTTCTGGTGCAGCGCGAAAGCATCGGTTGTTCGGTACAACCTTCGGCTTCGCGCGTCCCTCGTGCGGTTCTCCATAAGTTGATGAAGATCCCTTATTTTCGCGACGCTCGTTTTGAAGAGTCTATCGCTGCCCGCGATTTTGCCCGGCACCCGGCATTTATCTGTGCCCACGCTGAAGCCGTTTTGGCACATCAGCGGCTGTCAGACTTCATCCAGGGGGCGAGCCAGGCGGTACCGATGAGCATGCCTTTCATTGGCGCCGTGTCTCGGCCCGGACAGACCGTCAATCAGGCTGTTTTGTTGCGAGCGCCAGCATGAACAAAATGATCGCGCTCTGGGCTCACCCTCGATCACGCTCGACTGTGCTGGAGCGTGTGTTTATCGAACGCAGGGATTTTGAAGTGTTTCACGAACCCTTTGCGCACATGGCTTTCGATGACCACTCCGCGATCCCTTCGGACAACCTCGATTGCGGGCTGCCCACAACCTACGTCGCGATCAAAGCGCTATTGCGTTCGGCACGCGAGCGCAGCCACGTCTTCCATAAGGACATGTTCTATCTATAAGATGTTGATTTAAAAGGAATTAAAACCATCCCCAAAACCTCCCCAATATATCAGCAAAACTGCCGTGGCAAACTAAGCAACGTCGATCCACTCAGTGCCGCGACTATCGCGGTAGAGATCAGTCATCGCCGCGCTTTTGTGGCCAAGCAGCTTTTGAGGATCGCGCCCTTCAGCCGCATGAAGGCGGGCTGAGAGGGATCGCATTTCGTGAAAACTTGGCGGATGGTCGCTCAGTGGAATTCCATAAGCTGCAGCGGCCTTATCCCTGACTTTGGCGAATAACCCGCATTTTGACGACTTCATGAACAAGGAGGAGGTTCGTCGGCAGGCCTCAGACGCCAAGCGCCTGCCGAGTCGCGAGCCCGCTTACCGAAACTTGATCCTGAATCAGCGCGTCGAGGCGCGTAGCCCGTTTGTGAACAGGACGATCTGGTCTGAAAACGGCGCCAAACCTCAATCTCTCGATGGCCGGAGAGTTTATGGCGGTCTCGATCTCTCGGCGGTGAGTGACTTGACCGCGCTGGAGCTGGTGAGCGATGACGGCGACGTCGAATCGACTTTCTGGCTACCGGAGGATGGGTTGACGGAGAAATCCAGAAATGACCGGGTTCCGTATGACCAGTGGGCACGGGATGGATTTCTAGAAACCTGCCCGGGCCGAGCGATTGAGTATGACTTTGTCGCCGAGTACCTCCGGACAGTCTTCGATCGATGCGACGTTCAGGTCATCAACTTTGACCGCTACAACATGCGCTTTCTCAAGCCTTGCTTGATCAGGGCGGGATTTTCAGAGGAAGAGCTGAGCCGGTTCCATGAGTTCGGGCAGGGCTTCCAGAGCATGTCACCCGCGCTGCGCGAATTTGAATCGATGCTGCTGGCGAAAAAGCTTCGTCACGGTATGCATCCGGTACTGACGATGTGTTCAGCCAACGCCGTAACGGTCACCGACCCGGCTGGCGGGCGCAAATTTACCAAGTCCAAGGCAACCGGCCGTATTGACGGCATGGTTGCCTTGGCCATGGCCGTTTCAGCCGCGAGCAGCGGAGAGGCGGAAGAAGACAGCAAGGGCGATATCGCCCACTACCTCCAACACGGATTTTCCGGACTTCTATAGGCTCACTATGGCTTCTCGCTGGTACAACCCGATGAGCTGGAGCTTCTTCGGCTTTAACGATCCAAAAACAGGCCAGTACATCGAGGTGAATACCGACCTCGGAGGAGAGACGCGCTCCGGCGAGGTAATAACTCCGAAGAAGGCGATGGCCATCCCGATTGTCTGGTCGTGCATCAAGATACTCAGCGAAACGGTCTCGGGTCTTCCGCTGAAGCTATACGACGATCTGCCCACGGGTCGAGTGCTCGCGAAGGGCACCAGCAGGGCAGTGCGACTACTCGCCAAGCCCAACCCGTACATGACAATGCTCAACTTCATCAAGGCGATCATTGTCAACATGGCGCTTCGAGGGAACGCGTTCGCGTTGATCGAGCGCAATGATGCCGGGGAATTCATCGGCTTCATTCCGCTGAGTGCCGATGCGGTGGAAGTAAACACTGACGACGAGCTTATTTACTGGGTGACCTTGAAAGGGCAGCGATTCCCTGTATCCCCAGAGTTCATGCTGCACTTCAAGATATTCAGCGCTGACGGTATCAACGGATTATCCCCGGTCGAGTTTCAAAAAGAGGCAATGGGGCTGGCCAAGGCTGCGCAGAGCTGGTCATCGCGCTTCATGCGCAAAGGCGGCTTTACCGGCGGCTACGTTATCTACGATCTAGGTCGTAGCGCAGCAGCTCTTGAATGTAGCTGTAGAGCTGGGGCACATCGTCCAGCGCTTCATCGGTCACCGGCATCCATACGGCGATCTTCTTGATCGTGTCGGTCACCTGTTCAAAGGTCACGTTGCTGGTTGGCTTGGCCCCGCCTTCTGGCACCATCCCAGCACCCAGGGTGTGCAGCAGTTCGCGGAAATAAGTGAACGCCTGGCCGGTCACCGGAGTGGTGGGGATCAAGTCGCGAATCAGCAGGTTCTGGCGCGGCGCGCCTTGGATCACCGGATCATACTGCGGCGCGACCAAGCCAGAACTGGTGACCTTGGTTTCGGCCATGCTGGCCATGTCGGACTTACTAACCTCGATCTCAGCCGAAGACTGATTTTTTTGGGTCAGCGCCTGGTACTTCTCGTTGCCCTTAACGAAGTCGATGAAACTTTTCTTCTCACCGCCAGCAGTTCGCAACTTGACACCTTTCTCTTCGAGCTTTTGCACCTGCTCGATGACGCGCTCGATCTCGCCCTTTTGGTTTTCGATCTGCGCCTTCATGGAAGCTGTGACGGTGTTGCCCTTCTGTAGCTCGTCAGCAACGGCGTCATACTTCAGTTGCAGCCCGCCGAAACCTTCCTTCAGCTTGGCTTCAAGGGAATCTTTTACTTCTTTAACTGGATCGGTCATGGCGACACTCCAAAAATTTGGTCAAAGGTGATTGATAGTTTTTTCAGCTCTTCCACGGTCGCCGTGGCCGCGTCACCACCATCACGGTGGAACGCTGGATAGCCGAGCGAGGCGACTGCGGCCGCCTCCTTCTGTGAAAGCCCCATGCGTTCACGCAGGGCATTCTCAAAAATTCTGATGTCCGACTTCACGTCGGTGACTTGCGCTTCGGGATTCATGCCGAACGGCACCAGCGAGGCTTCCCAGAGCTCAGCCTGCTTGATGATCCGCACGCTCCGGCCGGCCCGCTCTTCATAGGTGGCCACCAGCGTGTTGAAGCCAATGGACATGCTGTCGAGTGTGCCGTCCTTCATCAGCTCGTACGCATCGCGCGCATAGCTCACCGCGAGGTTGACCTTGCCCTTGATGAACAGGCCGTGATCGTCCTGGGAGAACTCAGCCGAACCGACCAGCCGGGTCAGATCGTGGAACAGTGCCAACTTCAAGCGGCCCGCCCGAGTGGTTTTCACCTTGGTGAACGCGCCCGGAAGGATCACGTCGTCACCCAGGTCGATGTTGTTGAACACTGCGGCATAGCCTTCAAAGTTACCGGCGTCATCGACGGCCTTAACTTCGAAGGGGACTTCAAGTTTGCTTAGCATTGGTCTGCATCTCCCACCGGGTGACCCGGTCGTATTCTTCGCCAGACAGCGGAGGAAGGTTTTCTTTGCGGCGAACCTCGTTGATGGTCATCCACCCAGAGCCGCCTGACCCGCCAAGGGCGCTGCCGTAGTAAGTGGCGCGGCCTGCGCTGTCGGCGCGCAAAATGCCCTCCACCACGAACTCGACGAACTGAGTCGTGCCGCCAAATAGCTTGTCGTTGATCTCGTCCTCAATCGCCTTGATGTACGGGCTGAGGCCGAAGGTTATGAACCCGCTGGTTTGCTGCTCCAGGTTCGAGCCCATGATCGAGGTCTTGCCAGCGCGGTTGGCCAGGTAGAGCGGTACGCCCCAGATACCCGCCAGCGCCTCCTCTTGGAACTGCTGTGATTCGATGAACTGGCTGTCTTTCTGCGTCATGCCAGCCGGGACAATCTTCGGCCCGCCCTGCAGCAGCCCCATCTTCCCGATGTCCTCAACGTCGCCGTCGCGGATCTTGGGGAATTTGTCCAGCACTTGAGCTTGTTGGGCCTCGGTGAGGAACTGAGCTGAAGCGCGAAGGTCAGCTGTTGAAGGGTGACGGCACCGGTAACAACCTGAACGGCATCATGACTCAGGCCACCGTGTTCGATGCGAACCTGACCAAGGCGAGCGACACGGCAATCGACACGATCCGTCGAGCGATCTACCAGGCGCGCAAGCAGTCCAAGCTGCCTGCTGATGCCATCGTCATGTCCGACCTCGACTGGATGAACATCGAGCTGCAGAAGGATGGCGAGAACCGCTACCTGTTCGCCAACCTGCAGGGTTTGGTCACTCCGGTTCTCTGGGGTCGTCCTGTCGTTGCATCCGACAGCATGGACGAAGGCGACGGTTCGACCACTGGCGGCGAATTCCTGACTGGTTCGTTCCAGCAGGGTGCGCGGATCTATGATCGCATGGGCTTCACCATCAAGGTCGGCATGATCAACGACGACTTCATCAAGAACCAACGCGCGATCCTGGTGGAAGAGCGTTTGGGTCTGGCGGTTCGTAAGAAGTACGCCTTCGTTAAAGGCCGCTTCGCGCTGGCCGAGTGATCCACTCGACCCGCTGAATGATCCATCCCTTGGGGCCTCATGGCCCCATTTTCATTTGGAGAGAACCATGGAACTGAAAGTGCTCTGGGGCTTTGAAGGCGATCCTGCAAAGCTCAAAACCGAAAGTGGCCGCATCCAGGCTGGCGCTATTCTCGATGTCGAGGATGAAGAGCTGGCACATGCCTTGATCGGCAAGGGGCTGGTAGAGGCAGTCAAGCCTGCGTCCAACAAGCAAGCCAAAGCGACCGAGACCAAATAAATGCTCGATCTTGACCGCGTAAAACTGCACCTACGGGTTGATGGTAGTGAAGAGGACGTGGTCATTTCGGGTTACGTCGAGGCCGCCAAGGCTCATGTGGCCATGCATTGCGACCGTACTCTCGTCGATACAGCACCGGTTGGACCTGAGGAGATGGGTCTGACTCCTGATGTTGAGCAGGCTGTCTTGCTGCTGGTGGGCCACTGGTACGCGAACCGAGAGGAGGTCGTGACCGGGGTATCCGCCAGTCAATTACCGATGGGGGTCGCCGCACTCCTCTGGACAAGGAAGCGTTTCTGATGAGAGCCGGACCACTGCGACACCGCTGCTCCGTCCAGCAGCAAGCGCGCATTCCAGACGGAATGGGCGGCTACAAGCAAGGCTGGGCTGAGCTGCGCAAGGTCTGGGCAGAAATCACCGTGCCCACCGGTAGAACGTCAGTCGTCGCGCAGCAGATCACCGCCTTGGTCACTGCCGAGATTCGGGTCCGGCCTGCTACGGATTTAGTAGCGGGGCTACGCATTGTCGATGGAACAACGCGCTACTTTATCGAAGCTGCGCTGCCCGATAACGCGCATTCCATGCTTCGGCTGCTGTGCTCTCTCGTTAAAGCTCAGGAGGCTTGATCATGGCGCGACGCTCCAGCATGCAAGGCAACTTCAAGTTACGCGGTCTGCTGCGCCGGATCGGCAATCAAATGGAAAGCGATTTGCGGCCAGCCATGGTCGAGGCTGCCAACCTGGTGCTGGCGACACAGAAGGAACTGATGCCGCGCGATACTGGTGACGCCGAGGAATCGCTTGAGGCCTTTGTCTCGAAAAGCGGACTCGATGCGCAGATCGGTATTCGCGGCAAGAAGGACAACCGGCATCTCTTCTACACCCGGTTTGTCGAATACGGCACCAAGCAGTATGTCCGGGGCGATAGCACGGTTGCTGCTCGCCCTGCGCACCCCTGGCTTCGTCCGTCAATCGACCTACACCGGGACGATATCCGACTGATCATCAGCAGGGCGATTGCCAGTACGCTGAAAAAGGCGGCGGAGGCTACATGAGCGACCCAAGCTTGGCATTACAGGCGGCGCTGTTTCAAAAACTCTCGGCCAGCCTGACGGTGCCGGTGTTTGATGCGGTGCCGATGGGTACGGCATATCCGTATGTCACTCTCGACTATGAGGTTTCGGATAACGCATCGCCGATCTCCGGCAAGAAACGCGAAAACCGTCTGTTTTACCTGTCGGTCTGGTCCGATTACCAAGGGCAAGCCGAAGTGAAGCGGATCAACAGTGAGATAGCGTCCGCCCTGGACGAGATCGCGCTGCCGTTGAGCGCCGGCCGAGCCGTCTCGGTTCGCGTCCTGCGCACCAGCACCAACCGCGAACCGGACGGCGTCACCTACATGGGCAGCGTCACGCTCCAGATCATCACTCAACACTAATTCCAACTGAGCCACCGCCGCGTTGCGGCTTTATCACCTGTCCTAAGGAGGACTACCCATGGGTATTAATACCGGCGCCAACACGCGAATCTCAATCGGCGTGCGCCTCGCCGCCAAGCTTCCCGCGACCTCTGCGGCGGCCATCACTCTGCTGTCTGCCCTGACCTATATCGAGATCGGGGAAATGGAAAGCATCGGAGATTACGGCGACACGATCAACGACGTGACCTTCTCCGCGCTGGCTTCGGGTCGTGCCACTCACTTGAAAGGCCTGGCCGATGCTGGCTCGGTCGAGCTGTCGATCGGCTTCGATGCGGGTGATGCTGGCCAGCTTGCACTGGTGGCGGCGTTTCAGGATCGCTCGCAATACGACTACCCGATCAAAGTCGAGTACGTCGACGGCCTGGTGGATTACTTCGCGGCCAAGGTCATGAGCAACAAGAAGACCGGCATCAGTGTCGAGGGCGTAGTCAAGCGCACCGTGACCCTTGGCATCAACTCCGAAATCTACGAAGTGCCCGTCGCTCCGTAACTTGCCCCAGTTCCACCGATACCGTAATTCTACGGTGTCGGCATAACCCCTATTTGATCAAGAGAGATACCCATGTCCAAGACTAATCACGGCGCCACCGACGTAACCGTAGGTGCTGAAATCTACTCCCTGGCTTTCACCCTCAAGGCCGTAAAACGCATCGAGCAGCGCTTCGGTGGTATCGCCCCCGCATTGCAAGAAGTGCAGAAGCTGCAACTGGGTGCAGCGGCTGCCGTCATTGCCGCTGGGGCCGGTCTGATGCTGAAACCCAAAGAGGTTGAGGCGCTGGAAGAGGAAATCTACGAAGCTGGTATTGGTGAAGTCACGCCGCCGCTGATTCAGTTCCTGATCGCGCTGCTGAACCCTGCCGCAAAAACTGCCGAAGACCTTGAAGCGGCTGCGGAAGAGACTGCGAAAAAGGGAAAAAAGTAACGCGACCCGGCAACGGCAGCTATGTCGACGAAGTGTTTGGCATAGCAACCGGTTGGCTAGGCTGGCCGCCTCGCGAAGCATGGGAGACCCCCGTGCCTGAAATTCTGATGGCTTGGGATGCCAAGGTGCATTTTCTCCAAATGACCAATCCGAACGGCTCACCCACTCCAACACCCTCGAAAGAGGCCGCCGCTAAAGAGGCACGAATGGGGTTCAGGGTGGCGGCGATGAGCAGGAAAATGGATTGAACGTCCTTTGAACGATATCCAAAGTAGGTCATGGGATGGAAATCCGGTCCTGCGTTGGGTTTTCCATTTAGGTCAATGAGCGAGCCCAGGCCTCTCTGCGCAATGAAGACATACATCATTGCGCACAATCTTTCCGCCGATCTCATGAAGGACGACAGAGATATCCTCGATTTCAAGATGAGTGCCTGGCGTACCTCGATAGTCGTCCGAGTCAAGGTCAAGGTGCACACCGATCTTCAAGTGCGGCAGCGGGCCGTCCGACTCAATGCTGGCGACCTGATGGTCTTCTCCAAGGATAAAAAGGTAGGTGTGCTTCATTCTGCTTCCATAGATAGTTTGCTTTGAGAGTCAAGCTACTATCACGGCCGGCCAGATGCCACTGTGCATTCGTACAGGCTCGGCTTTGTGGCACGAACACCACTAAATAGCTGACAAAATATTCGATAACGGCCGCCTTGAGCGGTTTTTTTACGCCTGGAGAAAAGCATATGGCAGGTCAAGACGTCCAGGGGATGCTGATCCGTATTGAGGCAACAACGGCACAGCTTCGCCAAGAAATGGACAAGGCCGATGCATCAGTCACCAAAGCTACCGGGCGAATTGATGACCAGTTGGGCAAGGTAGATTCTGCGTTTGACCGTGTCGGCAAGAGCGCTGAATCCGCTGCCAATATTTTAAAAGGCGCCTTGGCTACAGCAAGAAAGGCAGCTTCACCATGATGACCACGCTCGGCAGCTTTAACCGGATATATCGCACCCTGGCTGCGCTCAGGGCTACGCCATGCGTGTATATCGGGACCGAAGAGGCTGGCTATGAGCCGCTCCTGATTTATGGATTTTTTAGCAGCTTCCATATCGAAATCCCATACCTCACCTATCACCTTTGCTCGCTAGAAATCGAGGGCCTTATCTAATGTCAGTCACTCCATTGCCTGTGCTTGACCGCACGGCAGCTACGTTTAAAACCGACACCGATATGTTCTTCGGAACGCAGTTGCCGACGTTCTCGGTTGAGATGAACGCCGTTATCTCGTCGGTAGCTTCCAGCGCTGCGGCGGCAGATTCATCGAAGGTAGCCGCTGCTGCAAGCGAAGCCACTGCGACCACAAAAGCCGCAACAGCGACTACACAGGCCGGTACGGCGACGACCAAGGCGGCTGAGGCGGCGACCAGCGCGTCTACCGCAGCTACGCAAGCCACAAACGCCACGACTAAAGCAACCGCAGCAGCATCCAGTGCAACGACAGCCTCTACCCAGGCCACAAACGCCACGACCAAAGCGGCTGAAGCTGCGTCCAGTGCTGCTGCGGCAGCAGCTTCGGCCGCCTCTATCTCAAGTGGACCCGTGACCAGCGTTAACTCAAAGACCGGCGTCGTCGTTCTGAGCAAGGGCGATATCGGGCTGAGTAATGCGGACAACACCAGTGACGCAAACAAGCCAGTATCAATTGCACAAGCAACGGCGATGGCTGCTATCGGGCAGTCTGTCGGCGATACATTGGTAACGGTCAGAACGCCTGACGCCACGTATATTCCTGCGGATGGTTCAGCCTATTTACAGTCAGCGTGGCCTGAGTTGTTCGCAGTAATTGGTGTAGTTAAAACAGAACCTGTTACCAAGCTGGCATCTCCCGCAATCCAGCCGACAGGAGCTTGCCGGGGGACAGCTTTCAGTGCCGACGGCGTATACCTGGCGGTCGCGCAGACCGCATCACCGTTTATTCTCATCTATAAGCGCTCCGGCGATGTATTGACTAAGTTGGCTGACCCCTCAACTCTACCGACCGGAGCGGGCCGGGGAGTTGCTTTCAGCGCCGACGGCGTATACATGACTGTTGCGCACGACATTACCCCTTTCGTTACGATCTATAAGCGCTCAGGAGACGTGTTTACAAAACTTACTAACCCAACAACTCTACCGACAGGTATAGGAACTGGGGTTGCTTTTAGTACTGATGGTGTATACATGACTGTTGCGCACGACATTACCCCCTTCGTTACGATCTATAAGCGCTCAGGAGACGTGTTTACAAAGCTTACTAACCCAACAACTCTACCGACAGGTATAGGAGCTGGGGTTGCTTTTAGTACTGATGGAATTTATATGTCCGTTGTGCATATTGCTTCCCCATTCGTTACGATCTACAAACGGGCGGGCGATGTGTTTACAAAGCTTGCTAACCCTGCAAATCTACCAGGTGCAAGCAGCAGAGCATACGGTGTTGCTTTTAGTGCCGATGGCGCTTATATGACTGTTGTGTATGATAATACGCCATTTGTTACGACCTATAAGCGCTCAGGAGATGTGTTTACAAAGTTGACTGACCCTGTAACCTTGCCAAGCGGGGCAGGCTATAGCGTTGCTTTCAGTGCCGATGGAGTTTATATGGTAGTTGGGACGCTGACCGCTCCCGGCATTAATACCTATAAGCGTTCTGGCGACGTATTTTTAAAAATGTCAGACCCACTAACTCTGCCTGGCTCAGGTTTTGGGGTGGCTTTCTACCAAAGCGGGGTATCCTACATGGGGAATTTTATTGCACTCGTTTCTGATACCACCCCATTTGTAAATATTTACCGAGATGGATATCCGTTTGACCCCGTTACGCAATTTCAAGTCCCATTACCTGCGGCTGTTAACGGGAGTACACCGCAGGCTAATATCACCACGGCATACCCAATGGTACAACTTAAACCATATATCAAAGCGAAGGCGATCCTGTGAATATTTACCAGCTTGATGTGAATGGGTATTGGACGGGCGCAGTAGTTCCAATCGATGAAAATCAAGGCGCCCCAATCGGCTGGGTGCTTTCAGATCCCCCCGTTCTCGGCCTGGGTGAATTTGCACTGTGGACGGGGCGGTGGTCGGTGGTGCCAAAACCCGCGCCACACGCCCGAACTGCTGATGAAATCTCTAAGACCTACGAACTAGCCGTGCAGGCCAAGCTCGACGCCGCCGCAGTCGCAGCCCGTTACGACAGCATTGCCACAGCGGTGAGCTATGCCAACGAGCCAGCGGTGCCGAAGTTCCAGAAAGACGGCATTGCCTTCCGCGCGTGGCGTTCGCTGGTCTGGGCCTATGCCTATGAGCAGCTGGCCCTGGTACTGGCCGGTGGGCGTGAGCAGCCGACGGTAGAAGCGTTACTGAGTGAGCTTCCGGTATTAGAATTGCCAGTTTGATCTATAAGCAAAAACTTACTTAAGCTTGATTTATATACTCGGCCATCGCGATTTTATCAGCTTTGCGCCTACCCGCTTCTAGAAAGGAATAAAATTCAGGGCTGCGCCATAACTGATCAAGTTTCAACTGCATCTCATTCAGCGCCAGTCGAGGGATGTCGGTGCAGTCATGCTCTATCTGATAGGCGTGGTACATAACGGTAAGCATTTTTTCATGAAGTTTGTCCATGCCTTGGCCGCTGGACACGCGCCTGTAAGTAGAAAGAAAGAAAGTCTCACCACGACCACTTCCTGCGCTTGTGACATAAGCTACAGCGCACAACCCGATACCGCTTCTCTTTCGCCAGTGTATAGCTGCTCTGCTGCTCAGTGTCAGCACTTCGTCGCTAAGCTGGGCGTATCCGCTGTGTATAAGATGGATTATGGCCGCATCCAGTGCCCGTTGAGTGCCTTCAAATCGGTTATCTGTAAACCTGGCGTACACCACCAACCGCTTATCCTTTATGACACGGCTAATCCATGCGCGGCTTCTCGAGTCGCGAGCGATCCCGCGTGGAACCTTGTAGGTGACATCATCGACGGCCTTGTCGTAACACCTTAGAGCCGAAATATCAGCTACTGAAGGGGTATTCATTTTTATGATCGATTGGGATAGATGAGAGAATTAAGTTTATACCAAAATATTGGTGCCGATATGACCAGCAATACTAAAAAGCTTCTAAAACGGAAGCTCTGTGAGAAAACTGTAATAATTGGAACCGCAGTTTCCTTTTTGATTTTCTCGACAACTACAGAGTCGTTTATCTACGATCCGCCGCTTTGAGCGGTTTTTTTCGTATGGAGACTGAAAGGACGAAGCCCCGGCGGACTGTGATCGCCAGGGCTTCTGTTTTCTCTGATAGGGATTAGCTGAGAGAACGTGGCGCGAAGCCTAACAGGGGGAAGCTCAAAAGCAAAACCCCGACGGTTCGCAATCGTCAGGGCTTCTATTTTCCCCTGCATCCCTTAACGCATGGAGAACGTAGCCGAATCCTATCAGCGGAACCTCTGTCCGCCAACCTGACTTCTATCGACTACAAATTTCAGCTACCCCGGCCGCTTCGATCGGATTTTTTCGTCTGAAATTACACCAAAATCCCGATAAGTTCGGGGGTTCCTTCGTCTGAAAAAGGCAAGTGGAGCGGCTGGTTCCTGACTCAATATTGCTTCCGACGAACTGGGATATCCCCTTTCTGGTACTGCAGGTAGCCCGTGTATGGGAGGACGATGGTATCGGCAATGCCGGAGATAATAAGGTCCAGGCCGATTGTCGGTGCAGACCAGTGGGCCCCGGATCGCTGGGGGCTGTTCAAATTACAGAACTGGTAGGCCGCGCCGCTGTAAGCGTGGGGTATTGAATTACAGTTCGATTGCCAGCGCGCCAGATCATCGGCAGCGCCTCTCTCGTCATTCAAAGTTTTAACCGTGCCGCAACCCGAAAGTACTGCGATGGCACAGCCTGCAATCCATAGCTTCATACGTGTTTTCCTATAGTTGATCCCCGAATCATAACTCGCAATTCGAATAGCCCGCCAAGCGCGGGCTTTTTTTCGTCTGGAGAAAAGCATGACCGCACGCGGACTTCGCAACAACAACCCAGGAAACATAGATTACAACCCACGCAATGACTGGCAGGGCCAATTACCGTCAGATCCAGCCATAGAGAAGCGCTTCGCTCGTTTCGATTCGCCTGAGAACGGCATTCGCGCTCTGGCCAAGTTACTTATCAACTATCGCGGCAAGGACGGTATGCCCGGTATCGGCCTTAAGGGCATCGACACCGTGCGCGAGACGATCAATCGCTGGGCGCCCTCCGTGGAGAACGAGACCGAGGCGTACATCAAGGCCGTTTCCGTCGCGGCCGGTGTACTGTCAAACGAGCAGATCGATATTCGGGACAGGCGCATTTTGCTGGGTGTCGTGACGGCGATTATCAAGCATGAGAACGGCAGCATGCCTTACGCGCCGGCTGTTGTTGCTGAAGGCGTGCGGAGGGCACTGGCATGAAGCTAATCCTGATCGCCTGCCTGCTCACTCTATCCGGTTGCACCGTCGTGTCCGCCACCAGTTCAGCCGTGGATGCTTACTGCGCGATCCCTAACCCTGCGCGATATGCCAATCGCATTCTGGTCAATGCCACCATTGCGCCGAACTCGGTCGCCATTACCTGCGCCGACGAGGTGGTCGCTCATGACTAAAGGTCAATTCCTCGACCCGCTGATCTTACGCGCCTACGCCAAAGGGGAATGGGTACTGATGACCGACTTCCGGTATCAGTCCATCGACGGCACCATTTACACCGCACCCAAGTGGTTTGTGACTGATCTGGCATCGACTCCATGGATTGTCACGCCGCTGCTGATGGGCATCGAAGATCGGGCCTGCGGCGTCATTCACGACCTCCTGTATTGCCAGAATGAAGTACCCCGTGAAGTCTGCGATGCCTTGTTCTTCGAAATGCTGCTGGCCATGGATGCCGATAAGCGCCGCGCCGGCCTGATGTATGCCGGTCTGCGGGTTGGTGGTGGCAGTCGGTACAAGGCCTGCTCTGGAGGCATGAAGGTTGAGGATCTGGCCTTTGAGCTGATGCCAGATAACGACAGGGCCTATTGGACGGGGCGGCTTTCTGTGACGCATGAGGCGGTGGCGGTATAAAGGTGAGGGGGTTGTGTTCGGCCGGCAGGACGCCGGGGATTGGATTCTCTGCTGGAAAGTCTTCCCCAAAACGCAACCGTAAGTAATTGATTTTATTGAGCGAGAAAGACATCAAAAATGCCGGATTATAATCGGTCATTTCGTATCTAATTAACTGATTTATATGAAGAAACCATAGATTTCTTCCGTGTCCTCCATAAGGACATGTGCTACCACTGCCTCAGCGAGCTCAAGGCAGACCGGGAGTTTTTGATCGAGCAAGAGAACATATTCATTATTCGTGAGCCGGGTCGTTCCATCCTTTCGCATTTCGCTATTTTTCCCGAGATGCCCCTCAGTGCCATTGGGCATAAAGCCCTTTATGAAGTGTTCTGTGAGGTGACCAGACTCACCGGAAAAATCCCCTACGTTATCAATGCCGATGACTTGGCCCGCAACCCCGAGGCGACAGTGCGCCGGTTATGCGAGCACCTGAAGATCGAGTATTTGCCTCAGGCCCTTAACTGGAATAAGGCCTGCCCGCCGCAATGGCTACCGTGGAGGCGCTGGCATGAAGACGCGGAAAACAGCACGGGGATAACCGCAACCCTGGCCTCGGCCTTTGATGCTGACGCGCTAAAACGTATCCCTCGATTAATGGCTTATTACGACTATCACCGGCCCTTTTATGAACGCATGAATCAGTTCACCCACTGAGGTAATCCTGATGAAAAAGGTAGTGATCACCGGTGCCGCCAACGGCATTGGCAAAGCGACGGTCAAGGCATGCATTACCGAAGGGTTCTATGTGATTGCCGCAGACAAGGACCGCGTCGGGCTTGAATGCCTGGCCGCGGAAGTCGGGTGTGAACAGTTGGAGATTCAGTTCGCGGATTTTTCCGATTTTTCCACAATCAAGTCGTTCATTCCTGGGCTGTATGAGAAACACGACTCGCTGTACGCACTGGTCAATAACGCCGGTGTTTATCACGGCAAAAGTGTTTATCGCTATACCGATAAAGAAATCGACGAAATCTGGACCGTTAACCTTAAAGCCCTGGTGTACCTGTCCAAAGACTTTGCAGAAGGGGAAATGGAATCCAAAGCATTTCGCAGCATCGTCAATATCACCTCGGTGGCGGGAGAGGTCGGCAGTTGTGATGCGTTGTACGGCGCCACCAAAGCAGGGGTGATTGGCTTGACCAAAGCCAACGCCTGGAACTTCGCCCCTTACATCCGGGTGAATGCCGTCTCGCCGGCCCTGGTTCGCGAGACCGCAATTCACGCCATGATTCCCGATTACCGACGAGAAGAGTACGAGCGCCAAGAGGTGATTAAAGACCCGATCACTCCCGCTGGCGTGGCCGATGTGATCGTTTTTTTGCTATCGGAAAAGAGCAGGCACCTGACCGGGAAAATCGTTGCAGTGGATAACGGCGCCTACCCCCGATAGCGAATAGAAAAACAACAGGAGACGGCCATGCACAGGAAAAAATTACTCATCGTCGGGGGTGGCAATCTATGTCTGCAGATCCTGCAGATACTGGCCCCGCGTGACACGTTTCACTTTTACGTTGCTAGCCGAAACCTAGAGAAAACCACGGGGTTGTGCAACCTGATACGTCTCGGGGCATTGCAACTCGGCGTGGTCAGTTCGATTACCCCCATCGAGATGGAACTGAGCGATATCCCCAGAACGGCCGCATCCATCGCTCGGATCAGGCCCGATATCATCGTCAACTGCGCGACCTTGCAGTCCTGGCGAATCATCACCGAGCTGCCCACGCCTTTTTTTGTTGCTCTGGATCAAGCGCAGTTTGGCCCCTGGCTACCGATGCACCTCGTGCCCGCTTACGACCTGATGCGCGCAGTGAAGCAATCCGGTGTCAGGTCAGTGACCATCAATGCTGCGTTTCCCGATACCGTCAACGTCGTGCTGGACAAGGTCGGCATGGCACCTGATGTCGGTATCGGCAATGTAGCCAATCTTGTCCCGGCGATACGTTCAGCGATCGCCAAACTCGACGAGTGCACCCCGGATCAGGTCCAGGTCAAACTTATCGCACAACATTACTTCAGCCATTTCGTCCCCCGCGGCGGGTTACCGAGTGAGGCTAACTACAGGTTGTCCTACAGCATCAAGGGGGCCGATCAGACGGGAAAATTTCAGGATGCCGAAATTTTTCGGTGTGTCCGTACGGATTTTCGGCGCTTGGGAGGGGTGGCGGGACAGTTCCTGACCGCCGCGTCGGCAGTCACAGTGATTAGCAATATTCTCTCCCCGGAAGAAGTGGAAGCCCACGCCCCCGGCCCGCACGGTCTGCCGGGTGGGTATCCGGTAAAAATTGGCCAGGGTCGGGTGCTGCTTTCATTGCCCCGTGGCGTGTCGCGGGCTGATGCCATTGCCATCAACCAATGCTGTCAACGCCAGGACGGTATCCACTCGATAGACGCCGACGCCAGTGTGACGTTCGAGTCGGAGCAGATGGCCGTTATGGAGACGCTGTTGGGTTTTTCCATGCCCAAAATGAAACTTCACGATGCACGCCAGTGGTCCGTCGAACTGGCACACAAATACAAAGCCTACGCGGATAGCGCCTGGTAACCCCCCTCTTGAAAGGAATCAAGCCATGTCCACGTTTACCGTGACAGATGATGCTGCCGGCACTAACGCTGCCGAAGCCAAAGCAGGTTCCGGCGCCTATCCCGACGCCGATTATGCTCATCAATACGACGATGACTTTGTCAGTCGTTGGGACGAGTTGATCGATTGGCAAAAGCGATCCGAAGGCGAGGGCACTTTTTTCATCGATCTGCTGCGCAAGGCGGGCGCTTTCAAGGTGTTGGATGTCTCCACCGGCAGCGGTTTTCACGCAGTGCAGTTGCGCAAGGCGGGGTTTCATGTGGTGGCCTGTGACGGCAGCCCGACGATGGTCAAGCGCGCTGAAGTCAATTTTCGTCGGCATGGTTTGAGTATTCCCATCCGCCAATCCGATTGGCTGGAGCTGGACAGTCAGGCCCTGGGTAAATTCGATGCGGTGGTCTGTCTGGGGAGCTCGCTGTGTCACGTGTTCGATGAAAAGGCGCGACATCAGGTGCTCCAGCGTTTCAGAAGTCTATTGAATCCGGGTGGTTTGCTGATCATTGATCAGCGCAACTTTCAGGCGATACGGGCCGGTAAATTCAAGGCGTCCGGTCGGTATTACTACTGCGGTAAAACCGCTCATGTGAGCATCGGTGAGGTGAGCGACCATGTCTGCGAGTTTGTGTACACCTTCAGTGATAGCGCCACTTTCCGATTACGGGTGTACCCCATTCTTCCCCAACAACTAAGCGATGAAATAGAGCAGGCCACGTTCAGTCGTCCCCGATCCTACGGCGATTTCAAACCGATTTACGATGCCATGAACAGTGACTTCATTGTTCATACGGCCATCGCGCTGTAACAGGTATTCAATCGTCGGCAGAACATCAACGTCGAAAGGAAAGTTCAATGACAACTTACGCGATAGGTGCGCGGGCTCCGGGCGTTAATGGGGTTGTTCTGGCAATCGTGCTGACAGGTTTTGTCGCCAGCACCTATGGTTTTGGCGTGTACCTGTTCGCCAGCCTGGTGGTTGATATGCGCCGTGATCTGGGTTTCGGCTATACCGCCGTGGGCCTGATAACCGGGGGCGCGCAGTTAGGGTTTTTGAGCTTTTCGGTTCTGACCAGCTACCTCGGGAGATTTTTTCAGGGGTGGAAAATAAGCCTCTATTCGACCCTTGTCACAGCCCTGTCGCTATTGGGTTTGGCCGTTAGCAACAACATCTGGTTGTCGGGTGCATTGTTGATACTGCTCGGCGGCTGTTCAGCATCGGCCTATATCCCGCTGGCAGAGATCGTGACCAAAAGCTTCGCGGCGAACAAGCGCGCACGCGTCATGGGGTTGATTTCCAGTGGTACCAGTTACGGGGTGTTCATCAATGGTTTGTTGGTCAGCTCACTCACCTTGCTGGGTGGTTGGCGAAATATCTGGCTGACTGCCGGTCTGGTGTCCTTGGCATTATGCGTCCTGGCTTACTTTTTACTGCGCAACACGCCGTCACCGGCCATCCCGACGAGCGAGCAATCGGTTGTCGAGCAGGGCGATCAGAAATGGCTGAGCGGCCCCCTCTATATGATGTGGCTGGTGGCTTTTCTCAATGGCCTGACTCTGCTGCCCTTTCAAACCTACCTGGCCCCGTTCATGCGCGAGGAGCTCGGCCTCTCCGCCTCCACCGCAGGGCTGGTCTGGTCGACCATTGGAGCGGTGGGTATGGCGGCCGGCTTTCTGGTGGGCTGGATCGCTGATCGAGTCGGCGCTCGTCTGGCGTTGATCCTGTGTTTCACCAGCGCCTGTGTGGCGAGCCTGTGCGTCTATCACTTTGACAGTGAGGGCTATTTTTATGTTGCCGGCTTTCTTTTTGCCCTGGCGTTCTATCCGGTTTTCGGCCTGGTGCCGACGTATATCGGCCAGATCGTGGGTGTCGGTCGTCTGACCCAAGCGTTCGGTATCGCCAATGTGCTGATTGGACTAGGCGGGGTGTGCGGCAACTTTCTGGGGGGAGTTTGCAAAGATGTACTGGGCTCGTTCGCCCCCCTTTACATGTTCATTTCGATATTACTGCTGGTGCAACTGGTGGTGGTCGCCATGCTGCCTGACGTGCGCCAAAACGACTGATCCATTACGAATGATTGACCTCTAAACCAGGGACGGTGCGTCATGAAAACTCAGTGCGTGGGCTCAACTTCGACCTTTAACTTTTTTTCCTCCACCGTTAGCGAGCCGGACATTACCGACTTCAAACAGGCCTCCGTTGTCGTGTGGTTAACCGGCTTGTCGGCTTCAGGGAAATCGACTATTGCGGGTGCGTTGTACAGCGTGCTCCAGTCTGCCGGTTGTCCCTCTTGCGTTCTCGACGGTGACTCGCTCAGGACCGGTCTGTGCAAAGATTTGGGATTTACCCTGGATGACCGCTTTGAGAATATTCGTCGTGTTGCCGAAGTTGCGGCACTCATGGTCAATGCGGGATTACTGGTTATTGTGGCGCTGATCTCACCGACCTCGGCCTCACGTCATCACGCTCGCTCGATCATTGGCAATGATCGATTCGTCGAAGTGTTTGTCGATGCGCCCTTGAGCGTGGTCGAGGCGCGAGACCCCAAAGGGCTGTATCGCAAAGCCAGGAGCGGACAGCTTCGTGACTTCACAGGGATTGACTCGCCTTATGAGGCGCCGGTATGCCCTGAACTGTATATACCGTCTGATTGTGTGACCGTCGAGGAGGCAGTGGATATCATCGTGTCATGGATGTGCACGCGTCTGCGGGGCTGATCGAGCCGTTCGGCATAACATTAGAACGCTCCGTCTAAAATAATGGGCAAGCCGTTATTCTCTGTCATTATTGTTTTTTTAATAGTGACAGGAGTTCGCCATGCCTCTTCGTCTCATGAGGATACAGTCGCTTCGCTTGGTGGGGGGTATGGCGGTGCTGGATTTTTTAAACACTTGCAATGGTCGCCGACCAGCAACGTCATTGAGCGAAGTTGCCGAAAGCTTGTTGACCCTGGAAGACATCATCTATTGGTTTCAACATGCGAACTTGATCAGTACGGCCGAACGCGACCATTTTCTGACATTGATGCCGGCTTCGTCTTATGAGCAGAACGGTGCTTATCAGCAGCTGATCGCGTTTCGCGAACAGCTGTATAAATTATTCTTCCCTATTGCCGAGGGGCAACGGATAACTCCCGCAGCCCTTGCTTCCCTCAATAAAGCCTTGGTGGATGCAGCGCCTTACCATCAATTGGAGTCAGTGGAGGGCGCTACGCTATGGGGGTGGTGTCGTAGCAATACGCTGGAAGAAATGATGGCAAGCCTGATCGGTCGCTTGGCGGTGCAGGCGGCTTCATTATTGACATCTCCGGAGTTGGCCCGGCTCAAACTCTGTTCAACCCACGCCTGCGACTGGCTGTTTCTCGACACCTCGAAAAATGGTCGTCGACGCTGGTGCCAGATGAGTATCTGCGGCAGTCGAGAGAAGGCGAAGAGGGCTTCGACCGCGCTTGACCCTGTTGAATAGGGCCACATGGCGTGCACGGTTTGGCTGTGAGGGGCACACCGGGTCTAGTTCACTGGTTGTATTTAGCCTGGAGCTGTTTCGCCATTTTCAGGTGCTCCTGCAACATGAGTAATGTCTCTTTGGCGAAGGCAGAGAGTGCAGGCGTCTGCGACGTCCTTATTTCATCTTCAAACAACTGGATAATGACCTCATGCGCCTTCACTTGGTTGTTGGCGTAGGCGTTGTCGAACGATGCGCCGCGGTATTGAAGAATCATGTTCTTGGCCCGATCCATCAGCTCGGTTTCGCGCGCCAGCGGTACCTTCAACGCTTTAGCGACGGTGGCCAGTCTCTGGTTGGCGTCGGTATGGTCCTTAATCATCTGTTGAGCAAAGTTTTTCACGTCCTCGGATTGGCTCTTTTCCAGCGCCAGTTGGCTGGTCTGGATTTCCGCCATGCTTTTGGCCGAGGCGTGGTCAACGAAGACCGCCGGGGAAGCTGCATAGGCAGGCACGCAGGCCATGCCGAGTAACAGCGCAAAACCGGTCGCTCGAAAGACAGAAGAAGAGAGCTTCATGCTTGAATACCTCAGACGGATAAACAACAAGGCTCAGAAAGGCTAAACGATCACGCTCTATGGATGCGTGCTGTGGCGAGGTCCTGGCGCCTCGCTAAGGATTGGAAGTCATGCGCTCGAAAAGGTTTAACGAATAAGATAAGCAACCGATGAGCGGGGCAGGTTAGCGGTGCTGAATCGCTCTTTTTTCAGCGCGCCACATCCTGATGAGCAAACATCCGCACGGCATCCACGGCGTGGCTTGTACCGTCGCTGATTTGCACAATGACCGCTCCAGCCTGATCGGCCAGTTCAACACCTTTGGCGGCGGTGGCCCGGGTATTGTTCATGCTGTCGATGGCCAGCTGTGTCTCACTCTGGATCACCTGAATCATGTCTGATATTTCTGCGGTGGAGCGACTGGTACGTCCTGCCAGTTGCCGGACTTCGTCGGCAACCACTGCGAAACCTCGCCCCTGATCCCCGGCCCGCGCGGCTTCAATGGCTGCGTTGAGGGCCAGTAAATTGGTTTGGTCGGCGATGCTGCGGATGGTATTAACGATGGCGCTGATCTGGTCCGAGCGTTCGCCCAGCTGGGTGATGATCCGGGAGGAGTCCTCGATGTTCAGGGATATCTGACGCATCTCAATGGCGGCCTGCTGAATCACTTGTGAGCCTTGCTCGGTAACTTTCTGTGTCTCGACCGAGATGTGAAACGCCTGCGCGGCGCTACGGGCATCCTGTTCATGTTGTTCGATGCGTGCGGTGATATCGGAGGCAAATTTGACCACCTTCCACAATTTGCCGCTGGCGTCATACACCGGGTTGTAACTGGCCTCCATCCAGAGGGTCTGGCCGCGCCTGCCAACCCGCTTGAATTGGCCACTGAAAAATTCACCGGTGTTCAAGCGTCGCCAGAAATCCGCGTACTCATCACTGTTGATCATTTCGGGCGGGCACAGCATTCGGTGATGCTTGCCTAGCAGTTCAGTCAGGGTGTAGCCCACCAGTTTCAGGAAGTTTCCATTGGCGGCGAGAACGCGTCCATCCAGATCGAACTCGATCACTGCCATGGCGCGATCGATGGCCTGAAGCTTGTTGCGTGCTTCAGCTTCCAATTGGACTTTCTGAGTGACGTCCAGGGCATATTTGACGACTTTCACCACCTTGCCCGTGGCGTCCTTGACCGGGTTATAACTGGCTTCGAGCCAGACCGGTTGCCCATCGCCTGCGACGCGGCGAAAGGTCGAGGACACAAAATCCCCCGCCCGCAGACGTGACCACAGCTGCGTGTATTCGTCGCTTTGACCGTATTCGTAAGTGCAGAACAATCGGTGTTCTTTACCGATCACACCCTCTCGTCGATAACGCAGGGTGCTGAGAAAATTGTCGTTGGCGCTGAGCACGATGCCGTTCAAGTCGAACTCGATGATCGCCATGGAGCGGTCGATGGCCTGCAGCAGACTGGCTTGCTGGGCAATGATTTGCTGCAAATCCTGTATAGCTTTTTTACGTGACGAAAATAGCATGCTGCACCTGGCTCAGGAAAAAAGGCATGAGTAAAAGCGCCTGGTCCGTAGCCAATGTGGCGAACAGAAGCCCTCTTACATGGGGTTATGCTAGAAGGCCATCATACGTATTTTGGTCTAAAAAGCTGTAACTAGTTGTACATAATTTTATTTTTGTACAACTTATATTCGTTTGAATTGCATGCTGTTGTTTTGGATAGGTTGCGAATAACGGGTGCCCTGGACCTGTCGGCCGTTGCTCGACCCTAATCCTCAAACCCTACCTGTTCATGTATCTGATCGACTTTCAGCTCCAGCCGATAAGCCACGGCGATGAATAACGCCTGGCACAAGCACAGCGTTGCGCTCAGGGAGCGAAAGGCGAAGGAGCTGCCTTCGTTGACCAGCAATATTGCGTTGGCGCGTTTGGCCAAGGGGGAGAGGTTGCTGTCGGTAATGATCAGGGTCTTGGCTTGATTGTGCTGGGCGATACGCAGGCAGTGTTGGGTTTCTTTGCCATAGGGCGTGAAGCTGATGGCGATGACCAGGTCGTTGGCGCGCACGCTGCGCATTTGTTCGCGATAGCTGCCGCCCAGGCCTGAGATCAGGTGGATACGCTTGTCGGTGTGCTGCAGGTTGTACACCAGGTAGTCGGCGACCGCGAAGGACCGGCGTACACCGACCACATAGATATTGTCGGCGTTGACCACCAGATCAACCGCTTTGTCGAAGGCTTCGTCATCCAGTTCTGCGCCCAGGCGCTCCAGCCCGGACAGCGTGGCATTCACACAGTCACGTGCCAGATCGCCGCCGCTGGCTTTCTGCGACTTGTTGGCGATCATGCTGCGAATGCGCTGCTGGTAGTTCTGAACCGGGGTGGTCTTGTGGGTATAGGCCTCGCGAAACAGCGCCTGCATTTCGCTGAAGCCACTGAAACCGAACCGCTGGGAAAAACGCACGATGGCCGATGGATGCACTTCGCATTCGCGGGCGATATCGCTGATGCGGTCGACCATGATCCGGTCGCTTTGCTGGCTCATGTAGGTCGCGATGCGCTTGAGCTGGCGCGGCAGGTTTTCGTATTCAGCGGTGATCAGCTTGAGCAGACCTTCGGCGTTCGCTGGAGGCGTGTCGGCGCTGTTTTCGGGCAACGGGTGCTGATCAGTGCTGGGCATACGATTCAATCCTTCTGGCTTGCTCTTATAAGGCATTGCGCGCCGAAAGAACCGGCTCTGTGCCCCTGACAATAGACTGCGCAGTTTACAGGGGGTTACGAGTTATATCCTCGCCTGTTTAGCACGAAGTGCCATTACACCAAAGCATATTGGAAAAAATATTCCACATAAATATTTTATAGAATAAATATTGATCGGCGCCGGTAGACGTTCTAGTCTGCACCCACCAAGAGCGTTTCGCGCAACCTCGGCGCGCAACGCAGGCTGATAAAAATAACAGGAGCCAGCATGGGCCAGACTCGTTTTGCCAGTGGGCGTCAATTGGATCTGATTTGCCTCGGACGCCTCGGCGTCGATCTTTATGCGCAGCAGGTCGGTGCGCGGCTGGAGGATGTCAGCAGTTTTGCCAAATACCTCGGTGGCTCGTCGGCGAACATCGCCTTTGGCACGGCTCGTTTGGGGCTTAAATCCGCCATGCTCAGCCGGGTCGGCGACGACCATATGGGCCGCTTCCTGCTCGAATCCCTGGTCCGGGAAGGATGTGACGTCAGCGGGGTCAAGGTCGATCCGGAGCGCTTGACTGCCCTGGTTCTGCTGGGCCTCAAGGACCGCGAAACCTTCCCTTTGGTGTTCTACCGCGAAAACTGCGCGGACATGGCGCTGCGCAGCGAAGACGTCAGTGAAGCGCTGATCGCCTCCAGCAAAGCCCTGTTGATCACCGGTACCCATTTCTCCACTGATCAGGTGTTCAAGGCCAGTAGCCAGGCACTGGATTACGCCGAAAAACACAACGTCAAACGCATCCTCGATATTGACTACCGCCCGGTGCTGTGGGGTTTGGCAGGCAAGTCCGACGGCGAAACCCGGTTCGTCGCCGATCAAAAGGTCAGCCAGCATGTGCAGCGCATTCTGCCGCGCTTCGACCTGATCGTCGGTACAGAAGAAGAGTTTTTGATGGCGGGCGGTTCCAGCGATCTGGTCAGTGCCCTGCGCACTGTGCGGGGTCTGACGGCCGCGACACTGGTGGTCAAGCTCGGCCCGCAAGGCTGCACGGTGATTCACGGGGTGATTCCGGCCCGTCTGGAAGACGGCGCGATCTACCCCGGCGTGCGGGTTGAAGTACTGAACGTTCTCGGTGCCGGCGATGCCTTCATGTCGGGCTACCTGAAAGGTTGGCTGAACGATGCCAGCGACGAGCGTTGCTGCCAGTTGGCCAATGCCTGCGGGGGACTGGTGGTGTCCCGGCATGCCTGCGCACCCGCCATGCCGACCGTGGCGGAACTCGATTATCTGTTCAACAGCCCAGTGCCGATTACTCGCCCGGATCAGGACCCGGTGTTGCAGCGCCTGCATCAGGTCAGCGTGCCGCGTAAGCAATGGAAGCAGCTGTTTATTTTCGCCTTCGATCATCGTGGGCAACTGGTGGAGCTGGCGCAGAAAGCCGGTCGTGACCTGAGCAGCATTGGTCAGCTCAAGCAGCTATTTATTCAGGCGGTAGAGCGGGTCGACATCGATTTGAAACAGCGGGGCATTGAAGCCGATGTCGGGCTGTTGGCTGATCAGCGTTTTGGTCAGGACTCACTGAACGCCGCGACCGGCCGTGGCTGGTGGGTCGCCCGCCCAGTGGAGGTGCAGGGCTCACGGCCGCTGATGTTCGAACATGGTCGTTCGATAGGCAGCAATCTGCTGAACTGGCCTCAGGAACACATCATCAAATGCCTGGTGCAGTTTCATCCTGATGACGAACCGCTGCTGCGTCTGGAGCAGGAGGCGCAGCTCATGGGGCTGTACCAGGCCGCACAGGCCAGCGGGCACGAACTGCTATTAGAAATAATCCCACCCAAAGATCATCCGTCCAGCTATCCCGACGTGCTCTATCGCGCGCTGAAGCGCCTGTACAACCTGGGGATTTTCCCGGCCTGGTGGAAGATCGAAGCGCAGACCGCTGAGGTCTGGCAGCAACTCGATGAGTTGATCCGCGAGCGTGATCCTTATTGTCGAGGGGTGGTGCTGCTGGGCCTGAACGCGCCTGTTGAAGCGTTGGCCAATGGCTTCAAACAAGCTCGCCACAGCAGCAGCTGCCGGGGTTTTGCCGTGGGGCGGACGATCTTTCAGGAGCCAAGTCGAGCCTGGATGGCCGGCGAAATCGACGACGCGACCTTGATCAGCCGCGTGCAAGGCACCTTTGTGCTCTTGATCGAGTCCTGGCGTGAGGCACGAGCCTGACGCCGTCGCTGTGATCTGAAATCTGTCAGTTGAAAACAAAAAAAGGTGCAGCCATGCCCGCTTCCACGCGCTCTCCCTCTGGCCCTTCGGCGATCCGGATTGGCATTAATCCCATCTCCTGGAGCAACGACGACCTGCCTGCCCTCGGCGGCGAAACACCCTTGAGCACAGCCCTGAGCGAAGGCAAGGAGATCGGCTACGAAGGTTTCGAACTCAACGGCAAGTTCCCCAAGGACGCCAAGGGTGTCGGCGACGTGTTGCGCCCTTACAATCTGGCGCTGGTGTCTGGCTGGTACTCCAGCCGCCTGGCCCAGCGTTCCGTTGCGGAGGAAATCGAGTCCATCGCCGGTCACGTTCAGTTGCTCGCCGAAAACGGCGCCAAGGTTTTAGTGTACGGCGAGGTGGCTGACTCGATTCAAGGCCAGCGCATCCCTCTGGTTGAACGGCCGCGATTTCACAGCGATCAGGCCTGGCAGGAATACGCCGACAAACTCACCGAGCTGGCCCGTTTCACCTTGTCCCAAGGTGTACGTCTGGCCTATCACCACCACATGGGTGCTTACGTCGAATCGCCGCAAGATATCGATAAGTTGATGGTCCTGACCGGCAATGAAGTTGGGCTGTTGTTCGATTCGGGCCATTGCTACATGGGCGGCGGCGAGCCGTTGCAGGTGCTGAAAAAGCACATACAGCGCATTTGCCACGTGCACTTCAAGGACGTGCGCAAGCCGGTGGTGCAACTGGCGCGCAACAACCTGTGGAGTTTCCCCGACTGCATCATCAACGGCACCTTTACCGTGCCCGGTGATGGCGATATCGACTTCGCCGCGTTGCTCGATGTGCTGTTGGCTGCGGACTACAGCGGTTGGCTGGTGGTCGAGGCCGAGCAGGATCCGGCTGTCGCCCCGAGTTACATCTACGCCAAAAAAGGCTACGAGACGTTGCGCGGTCTGCTGACCAGCGCTCAGAAAAGGAGCGCCGGACAATGAACCTGTTGGTCAAAAGCAAGCGTGAAGGCCGCACCATGGTTGAACTCGGGGCCGGCGTTTTGGAGTACGTGGGCTTCGCCGCCTATCGTCTGACGGTCGGCGAAAGCCTGCCGGTGAGTGCCGGGGACAAGGAGCTGTGTCTGGTCCTGCTCAGTGGGCGGGTCAGCATCAAGGGGGAGGCGCCGGGGCAGGGTGGTTTCCAGTGGGAGAATATCGGAGATCGCAAGTCGGTCTTCGAAGACAAATCGCCGTTTGCGGTGTACCTGCCGCCTCATAGCCAAGCGCAGATCACCGCGCTCAGCGCCGCACAAGTCGCGGTCTGCGCGGCCCCTGGCGATGTGACGAAAAACCTGTCTGCGCGCTTGATCACCCCAGACAGCATGAAACGCAGCACGCGTGGCAAGGCGGCCAACACCCGTTATGTCTGCGACATCCTTCCCGATACCGAGCCGGCGCATTCGTTGCTGGTAGTGGAGGTGCGCACGCCATCCGGGCATTCGTCGAGTTATCCACCGCATAAACACGATCAGGACGACCTGCCGCACGAAAGCTTTCTGGAAGAAACCTATTACCACCAGATCAACCCACCTCAGGGTTTCGTGTTCCAGCGCGTGTACACCGACGATCGCAGCATCGATCAGGCGATGGCCGTGGAAAACAACGATCTGGTGACCGTACCCAAGGGTTATCACCCGGTCAGTGTGCCGTATGGCTACGCGTCCTATTACCTGAACGTCATGGCTGGGCCGAAGCGCGTTTGGCAATTTCATAACGATCCTCAGCACAGCTGGCTGCTGGATCTTTGATCCTGTTTTTTATTGATTGAATTGAGTGCGAGGAGCAGCGGCATGAGCGAGTCCCCGGTTATCGGCCATTACATCAATGGCAAGGTCCAAGACGGCGCCAGCGAGCGATACAGTAACGTGTTTAACCCAGCGACCGGCAGCGTGCAGGCACGGGTTGCATTGGCAACCTTGAAAACCGTGGACGAGGCCGTCGCTGCTGCGCTGGCGGCGTTCCCGGCCTGGGCCGACCAGTCGTCCCTGCGCCGTGCGCGGGTGATGTTCAAGTTCAAGGAGCTGCTTGATCAGCACCACGACGAACTGGCGGAAATCATCAGCCGCGAACACGGCAAGGTGTTCTCCGACGCCAAGGGCGAAGTGACGCGCGGGATCGAAATCGTCGAGTTCGCCTGTGGTGCACCGAGCCTGTTGAAAACCGATTTCAGCGACAACATCGGTGGCGGCATCGATAACTGGAACCTGCGTCAGCCACTTGGCGTTTGTGCGGGGGTCACACCGTTCAACTTTCCGGTGATGGTGCCGCTGTGGATGATTCCCATGGCGCTGGTTACCGGCAACGCTTTCATTCTAAAACCTTCCGAACGCGATCCGTCGGCCAGCCTGTTGATGGCGCGTTTGCTCACCGAAGCGGGTCTGCCCGATGGTGTGTTCAACGTGGTGCAGGGTGACAAGGTAGCGGTTGACGGCTTGCTGCAACACCCGGACATCGAGGCGATTTCTTTCGTCGGCTCGACGCCGATTGCCGAGTACATCTACCAACAAGGGACTTCCCGGGGCAAGCGTGTACAAGCTTTGGGCGGGGCCAAAAACCACATGATCGTCATGCCTGACGCCGACCTGGATCAAGCGGCCGACGCACTGATCGGCGCGGCTTACGGTTCGGCGGGCGAGCGCTGCATGGCGATTTCCATCGCGGTGGCCGTGGGTGATGTGGGGGACCGTCTGATTGAAAAGCTGCTGCCACGGATTGATCAGCTCAAGGTCGGCAACGGCATGCAGAGCGACATCGACATGGGCCCGCTGGTGACCGACGTGCACAAGGCCAAGGTCGAAGGCTTCATCGATCAGGGTGTGGCGCAGGGCGCGCAACTGCTCGTCGATGGACGCCACTTCACGGTGCCGGGCGCTGAGCAGGGCTTTTTTGTCGGCGCCACACTGTTCGATAACGTCACGCCGGAAATGAGCATCTATAAAGAAGAAATTTTCGGTCCGGTGCTGGGCATCGTCCGCGTAGCAGATTTCGCCAGCGCGGTGGCGCTGATCAATGCCCATGAATTTGGCAACGGCGTGTCGTGCTTCACCCGTGACGGCGGCATTGCTCGCGCTTTTGCCCGCACGATCAAGGTCGGCATGGTCGGGATCAACGTGCCCATTCCGGTACCGATGGCCTGGCATTCGTTTGGTGGCTGGAAGCGCTCGCTGTTTGGCGATCACCACGCCTATGGCGAAGAAGGACTGCGTTTCTACAGTCGTTACAAAAGCGTGATGCAGCGCTGGCCCGACAGCATCGCCAACGGCCCCGAATTCAGTATGCCGACCGCTCAATAAATCGTGTGCGCGCGATGGCGTCGGCACACTCGGCACCTCTCTTCGCCCCATAAGTCGCCATCGCGGGCAAGCGCGCTCCTACACGTCAACATCACCTAAGTAACAAGGTGTGAACATGAAAACCACACGTTTAACCATGGCCCAGGCACTGGTGAAGTTTCTCGATAACCAGTACGTCGAAGTCGACGGGGTTCAGAGTAAATTCGTCGCCGGGATTTTCACCATCTTTGGGCACGGCAATGTGCTGGGCATCGGCCAGGCGCTGGAGCAGGACAGCGGCCAGTTGATCGTCCATCAGGGCCGCAATGAACAGGGCATGTGCCACGCCGCCATCGGTTTCGCCAAGCAGAACCTGCGGCGCAAGATCTACGCCTGTTCGTCATCGGTCGGGCCGGGTGCCGCGAACATGCTGACAGCGGCTGCCACGGCCACCGCCAATCGCATCCCGCTGCTGCTATTGCCGGGCGATGTCTATGCCGGCCGTCAGCCGGACCCGGTGCTGCAACAGATCGAGCAGTTTCACGACCTGAGCATCAGCACCAATGATGCGTTCAAGGCAGTGAGCAAGTATTGGGACCGGATCAACCGTCCCGAACAGTTGATGAGCGCGGCGCTCAACGCCATGCGCGTGCTGACTGATCCTGCTGAAACCGGCACCGTCACCCTGGCGCTGCCTCAGGATGTACAGGCAGAAGCCTATGACTATCCCGACAGCTTCCTGCAAAAACGTGTGCACCGCATCGACCGTCGCCCGGCCAGTGACGCCATGCTCGGCGATGCATTGGCATTGCTCAAAGGCAAACGCAAACCGTTGCTGGTGTGTGGCGGCGGGGTGCGTTACTCCGGTGCGGCCGATGCGTTGCAGGCGTTTGCCGAGTGCTTCGATATTCCGTTCGCCGAAACCCAGGCCGGTAAAAGCGCCATCGTCTCGGCGCATCCGCTGAACCTCGGTGGCTTGGGTGAAACAGGCTCGTTGGCCGCTAACCTGTTGGCCAAGGAAGCAGATGTGATCATCGGCGTCGGCACTCGTTACAGCGATTTCACCACCGCCTCCAAATGGCTGTTCCAGAATCCTGACGTGCAGTTTCTCAACCTCAACGTCAGTGCGTTTGATGCGCAGAAACTTGACGGGGTGCAAGTGCTGGCCGACGCCAAAGTGGCATTGGAGGCGTTGACCGAAGCGCTGGAAGAAAGTGGCTATCACTCGGCCTGGGGTGATCAGCCACAACAGGCTCGGGCGCAGTTGGAGGCTGAAGTGGACCGTCTCTACGCGGTCGAATACCAGACTCAGGATTTTGTCCCGGAAATCAACGACCACCTCGATCCCGCGGTGTTACGCGAATTCATCGAGTTGACCGGCTCCTGCCTGACCCAAAGCCGGGTGCTGGGTGTGCTCAACCAGAGCCTGCCCAGCGACGCGGTGATCGTTGCCGCAGCGGGCAGTTTGCCGGGGGATTTGCAGCGCGCCTGGCGCAGCACCGGGGTTAACACCTACCACGTCGAATACGGCTATTCGTGTATGGGTTACGAGGTCAATGCCGCGTTGGGGGTCAAGCTGGCCGAGCCGCAGCGAGAGGTCTATGCACTGGTCGGCGACGGCTCTTACATGATGCTGCACTCGGAGCTGGCGACGTCGATTCAGGAGCGGCGCAAGGTCAACGTCATCCTGCTCGACAACATGACCTTCGGCTGCATCAACAACCTGCAAATGGAACACGGGATGGACAGCTTCGGCACCGAATTCCGCTTCCGTAACCCGGAAACCGGCAAGCTGGATGGCGACTTCGTGCCGGTGGATTTCGCCATGAGCGCGGCGGCCTACGGCTGCAAGACCTACAAGGTGACTACCCTTCCTGAGTTGGAAGCGGCACTGATCGATGCGCAGAAACAAAGCGTGTCGACGCTGATCGACATCAAGGTTCTGCCCAAGACCATGATCCACAAATACCTGTCCTGGTGGCGGGTGGGGGTGGCCGAAGTCTCGACCAAAGGCACGACGGCTCAGGTCTTCGAAAAGCTGAATAAAGAATTGGCGAAAGCCCGCAAATACTGAGAACCCCTTCAGCGACCTGAAACACATCCAAGGGAGTACTGACATGGCATTGAAATTAGGCGTAATCGGCACCGGGGCAATCGGCCAGGACCACATCCGACGTTGCAGCCAGACCCTGTTGGGCAGTCAGGTCGTGGCCCTGACCGATATCAATCTGGAGCAGGCCGCCAAGGTCGCCCGCGACCTGAACCTGACGGCCGAGGTGTATGCCGACGGGCACGCACTGATCCAGTCGCCGGAAGTCGAGGCGGTGCTGGTTACCTCCTGGGGGCCGAGCCATGAAGCGTTCGTGCTTGCCGCAATTGCTGCTGGCAAGCCGGTATTCTGCGAGAAGCCTTTGGCAGTAACCGCTGAAGGCTGTCGGCGGATCGTCGAGGCCGAAATCGCCCATGGCAAACGACTGGTTCAGGTCGGTTTCATGCGCCCTTACGATGAAGGCTATCGCGCCCTGAAATCGGTCATCGACAGTGGTCAGATCGGCGAACCCTTGATGCTGCACTGCGCCCATCGCAACCCGACCGTCGGCGAAAACTACAAGACTGACATGGCGATCACCGATACCTTGATCCACGAGATCGATGTGCTGCGCTGGTTGCTCGATGATGACTATGTGTCGGTGCAGGTAGTGTTCCCGCGCAAGTCCGGTAAGGCTTTTGCTCACCTCAAGGACCCGCAGATCGTTCTGCTGGAAACCGCCAAAGGCACGCGCATCGATGTCGAAGTGTTCGTTAATTGCCAATACGGTTATGACATTCAGTGCGAAGTGGTCGGTGAGACCGGCATCGCTCGACTGCCGGAGCCTTCGCAAGTGCAACTGCGCAGCGGAGCGAAGCTGTCCACGGCGATCCTGATGGACTGGAAGGACCGCTTCATCGCTGCCTATGACGTCGAATTGCAGGCGTTTATCGATGGCGTACGGGCAGGCCAGGTCGGCGGACCTTCGGCCTGGGACGGCTATGCGGCGGCGGTCACCGCAGATGCCTGCATCGAAGCACAGAACAGCGGTGCTATCGTCCCGGTGAGCTTGGCGGATCGTCCAGCTTTTTATGTCTGATAGATCGCCTTCGCGAAAGCGGTGCCTCAAACACCGCAGTATTTGAAATAGAAGCCGCCATCAACAGGAGAACCCGATGCGCATTGGATTAGTGGGATATGGCAAGGGTGGGCGCTATTTTCACGCGCCTTTGATCGCCAGTTTGCCCGGTGCGACGTTCGTCGGCGTGGTGACCCGTTCGCCGGAGCGGCGTCGGGAGCTGGCGCAGGACCACCCCAAAGTGGCGTCGTTCGATACGCTCGCCGAGCTGGTTGCCAGCGGCATCGATGCCGTGGTGATTTCCACGCCATTGGCATCGCGCAGGGCGTTGATCCTCGAGGCGATCGGGCTGGGCGTGGCGGTGGTCAGCGACAAACCCTTTGCCAGCGATGCGGCGCAGGCCCGTGAGTTGGTCCAGGCCGCAGAGCAGAAGAGCGTGTTGCTGAGCGTCTATCAGAACCGGCGCTGGGATTCCGACTTCCTGACGGTGCGCAAACTGATCGACAACGGCGTGTTGGGCGACATTAGCCGATTCGAATCCAGGGTCGAACGCTACTCGCCTAAATCGGTGGGCAAGGTGAGCGGCGGCGGGATGCTGCGTGATTTGGGTAGCCATCTGGTGGATCAGGCGCTGTTGTTGTTTGGGCCGGTATCACGGGTCTATGCCGAGCTGGATTTCGCCACCCAGGACACACTGCTCGATCACGCCTTTTTTGTTTCTCTAACCCATGCCAGTGGTGTGGTTTCGCACCTGTGGGGCAGCTGTTTGCAGAACTGCCCTGGGCCGCGCTTTCGGGTCAGCGGATCAGCGGGCTGTTACAGCGTCGAAGGTCTGGACGGGCAGGAAGCGGCCTCGCTGGCCGGTTTGTCACCCAAAAGCGAAGGCGGCAGCTGGGGCGTCGAGGAGCATCGACGCTGGGGCTGGTTCGAGCAAGGCGCGCAGCGTGAACGCATCCCCTCCGAGCGCGGTTGCTGGGACGCGTTTTATCGCCAATTACAGGACGCGGTTGAGGGCAGGGGGGCAAACCCGGTCGATCCGCGTGATGCGGTGGCGTCGGCAGTGGTACTGGATGCAGCCCGTTTAAGTGCTGAACAGGGGCGGGTGGTGGATCTATCGGTTTGATGGCCCGGTTGTTTCTGCAGTTAAAATGAAAATATAAAAATATTCTAAAATTTATTGATATAGAAATTATTTTCCAATAGAGTCGTTTCCAGGTTATCCATACAACAAAACCAACATTTGGAGACAGACCGATCATGAAAACCAGGATTCGCTTCACCTCTCTTGCCTTGGCCCTGATGCTCAGTAGCGGGGCCGCTCTGGCCGATTTGAAAATTGGCGTGAGCATGTCGCAGTTCGACGATACCTGGCTCACCTACTTGCGCGAATTCATGGATAAAAAAGCCAAGTCGATGCCGGACGGCGTCAGTCTGCAATTCGAAGACGCCCGCAGCGACGTGGTCAAACAGTTGAGTCAGGTCGAGAACTTCATCAGCCAGAAAGTCGACGCCATTGTGGTCAACCCGGTGGACACCGCCGCCACCCAAAAAATTACCGCCGCTGCGGTCAAGGCCGGTATCCCGCTGGTTTATGTCAACCGAAGACCCGATGATCTGAACCTGCCCAAGGGCGTGGTCACGGTCGCCTCCAATGACCTGGAGGCCGGTCAGATGCAGATGCAGTACCTGGCCGACAAAATGGGGGGCAAAGGCAATATTGTGATCCTGCTGGGGGATTTGGCGAACAACTCCACCCAGAACCGCACCAAAGGCGTTAAAGAGGTGCTCGCCAATTATCCGGACATCAAGATTACCCAAGAGCAGACCGGCACGTGGCTGCGTCAGAAGGGCATGGACCTGAGCAACGACTGGATTACCCAGGGCAAAAAGTTCGACGCGGTTGTCGCCAACAATGACGAAATGGCGATTGGCGCTTCCATGGCACTCAAACAGGCGGGCGTTGAACAGGGCTCGGTCTTGATCGCGGGTATCGACGGCGCGCCTGATGGCTTGCACGCGGTGAAGAAAGGCACGCTGACCATGTCGGTGTTCCAGGATGCCAAGGGCCAGGCCGATGGCTCGATCGACACTGCAGTGAAAATGGCCAGGCACGAGCCAGTGGAACAAGCCGTCTGGGTGCCTTATCGCTTGATCACCCCGGAAAATGCCGATTCGTTCAAATAGCAGCTCTTTTGCCTCTTCCCAAAAATAAGAATGTCGCTTGAGGAGCCTGTCACATGTTTGCTTCAGCTACTGCTTCGAGTACCGCCAGGGCCGATCGATCGGCTGGCGCTGCTGCGACCGATACTGCCGATGTGCCCTATCTGTTGGAAATCATCAACGTCAGCAAAAGCTTCCCCGGCGTGTTGGCCCTGTCCAATGTGCAACTGCGCGTGCGCCCCGGTTCGGTGCTGGCGTTGATGGGCGAAAACGGCGCTGGTAAATCCACCTTGATGAAGATCATCGCCGGGATCTACCAGCCCGACGACGGCGAGCTGCGCCTGCGTGGCAAACCCGTCAGCTTCGACACACCGCTGGCCGCGTTGCAGGCCGGGATCGCGATGATCCATCAGGAACTCAACCTGATGCCGCACATGAGCATCGCCGAAAACATCTGGATCGGCCGTGAGCAACTCAATGGCCTGCACATGATTGATCACCGGGAAATGTTCCGCTGCACCGCCGCTTTGCTCGAGCGTTTGCGCATCAATCTCGATCCGGAGGAGTTGGTGGGCAACCTGAGCATCGCCGAGCGGCAGATGGTGGAGATCGCCAAGGCGGTGTCTTACGACTCCGACATTCTGATCATGGATGAACCGACGTCGGCCATTACCGACAAGGAAGTCGCCCACCTGTTCTCGATCATTGCCGACCTCAAGGCGCAGGGTAAGGGCATCATCTATATCACCCATAAAATGAACGAGGTCTTCAGCATCGCCGATGAAGTGGCGGTGTTTCGCGATGGCGCTTATATCGGCCTGCAGCGTGCTGACAGCATGGATGGTGACAGCCTGATTTCAATGATGGTCGGTCGTGAGCTGACCCAGTTGTTCCCGGTACGTGAAAAGCCGATTGGCGACCTGCTGATGTCAGTGCGCAATCTACGTCTGGATGGGGTGTTCCAGGGCGTTTCGTTTGATCTGCACGCGGGCGAAATTCTGGGGATCGCCGGGCTGATGGGTTCCGGGCGGACCAATATCGCGGAAACCATTTTTGGTATCACCCCCAGTGACGGCGGTGATATTCAGCTCGACGGCGTCAGCGTGCGTATTAGTGACCCGCACCTGGCCATCGAAAAAGGCTTCGGCCTGCTGACTGAGGATCGCAAGCTCAGCGGCCTGTTTCCCTGCCTGTCAGTGCTGGAAAACATGGAAATGGCGGTGTTGCCGCACTACGCCGGTGGCGGGTTTATCCAGCAAAAAGCCCTGCGCACGTTGTGCGAGGACATGTGCAAGAAACTGCGGGTGAAAACCCCGTCGCTGGAACAGTGCATTGACACCTTGTCCGGTGGCAACCAGCAAAAAGCTCTGCTTGCACGCTGGCTGATGACCAATCCACGGGTGCTGATCCTTGATGAGCCAACCCGTGGCATCGATGTCGGCGCCAAAGTGGAGATCTATCGATTGATTTCCTATCTGGCCAGCGAAGGCATGGCGGTCATCATGATTTCCTCGGAGTTGCCCGAAGTTCTGGGCATGAGTGACCGGGTCATGGTCATGCATGAGGGCGAGATGATGGGCATGCTCGACCGTAGCGAAGCGACCCAGGAGCGAGTGATGCACCTCGCCTCTGGTCATTCTGTTCACTAGCGGGTCAGCACGCAGCAGACCATGAGGATTAACCGCAATGAACGCGATTCTGGAAAATAAACCCACCGTAGCGGCGGTCAAATCGAAGCGACGCTTGCCCACTGAATTGAGCATTTTTCTGGTGCTGATCGGTATCGGTCTGGTCTTCGAAGTATTTGGCTGGATCGTTCGCGATCAGAGCTTTCTCTTTAACTCCCAGCGTCTGGTGTTGATGGTCCTGCAAGTGTCGATCATTGGTTTGCTGGCCATCGGCGTGACCCAGGTCATCATTACCACCGGTATCGATTTATCCTCGGGTTCGGTGCTGGCGCTGTCGGCAATGATCGCTGCCAGTCTGGCGCAAACCTCGGACTTTACCCGGGCTGTGTTCCCATCGCTCACCGATCTGCCAGTGTGGATTCCGATAGTCGCGGGGCTGGGGGTGGGGCTGCTGGCAGGGGCGATCAACGGCAGCATCATTGCCATCACCGGGATTCCGCCGTTCATTGCGACCCTGGGCATGATGGTGTCGGCGCGCGGGGTGGCGCGTTTCTACACGTCAGGCCAGCCGGTGAGCATGCTGTCGGATTCGTACACCGCCATCGGTCAGGGGGCGATGCCGGTCATCATCTTCCTGGTAGTCGCGGTGATTTTTCACATCGCCTTGCGTTATACCAAATACGGTAAATATACCTACGCCATCGGTGGCAACATGCAGGCGGCGCGAACGTCGGGGATCAACGTCAAACGGCACTTGATCATCGTCTACAGCATCGCGGGCTTGTTGGCCGGGCTGGCGGGGGTGGTGGCTTCGGCGCGGGCGGCAACGGGGCAGGCCGGTATGGGCATGTCTTACGAGCTGGACGCAATCGCTGCTGCGGTGATCGGCGGCACTAGCCTGGCCGGAGGCGTGGGGCGCATCACCGGAACCGTGATCGGTGCGTTGATCCTGGGGGTCATGGCCAGCGGATTCACGTTCGTCGGCGTCGACGCTTATATCCAGGACATCATCAAGGGATTGATCATTGTGGTCGCGGTGGTGATCGACCAATACCGCAACAAACGCAAAATAAAACGCTGAGTCAGTGCCGACGAATGGGGCGCTGCGGCGTGTCAGGGACAGTGCTTTCGCCGACGAACGGGCCCTTCTGGGCCCTTTTCTGTTTCCTTACGCGACTAGTTGAGCAAATTCGCGTCAATTATGTTGCTGAGTCAACACGCCGGCCTTAGACTGCCGCCCCTCATAAATTGAGTGTCAGGTGGCCCTTGGAGACGATGGCGCTTTTTCGGCAACGCTGAACCGCTCCTTAATTCGCCTTAATGCACGTATTTTTTATAGAGAAATCAATGACAAAGGACAAGTTGCTGGCGATGCCGGCCGATGACTACATGAATGCCGAGCAGCACGCTTTCTTCGTCGAGCTGCTGCAAGGCATGAAAGTCGAGATCCATGCGCGAATCGAGCAGAGTCGTATCGCTATCGAAAGCCTGGACACGCCTTCCGACCCTGCTGATGCGGCGTCGGTCGAAGAAGAGCGCCACTGGTTGGTCAACGTGATCGATCGTGATCAGCGCATGCTTCCTCAGCTGGAAATGGCCCTTGAACGAATTGGCAACGACAGCTTTGGCTGGTGCGAAGACAGCGGCGAGGCGATTGGCCTCAAGCGCCTGCTGATCAGCCCGACCACTAAGTACTGCATCGAAGCTCAAGAACGTCACGAGCAAATCGACAAGCACCAGCGTCAGGCCTGATCGGCTCTGGCGTTTGCTTTATAGGGGCATTCAAATGCCCCGGTAGAGTTGCGCCTGGTGTTCTATCCGTCTGAGCACGTCTTCACCCGTTAAATATTACCTGTCGATCTAGCACTAACGACTCATGGCTAATGGTTGTTGTCTGGCGTTTAATGCAGACAAATAACGATAAGTACAGGTGGGTGATAAACATGGCTGGAGACGGACTTCTCGTAGGGACGCTTGCGTCGCAGGCTCAGTCCCCTGAACTGCCCCCCCTCAAAAAATCACCCTGGCTCGCACCGTTATTGCAGAGTCTGGCGCTGTGCCTGTTGTTGCTGGCGATGGCCTTTAGCGGTTTGTCGGTCTACGTGTGCTTGCCAGTGGCGGTGTTGCTGATCTGGCTGCCGCGCTTGCTGACCCGTCAGCCTTCTTCGGTCGTGGCCCAGAGCAGCGGCACCGATATCGCCCAACTGACCCGCGACTTGTCCCGCACCACCAGCCATAACGCGCTCTCTGCGGCAGGCGTGGCCTTTTCCGTACGCCAGCTGGCGGCCAGGATTCAGTCGCAGCTCGATGCCGCTGAGCAGATTGTCAGCAGCGCCGACGTGATGATCACTACCGAGCAGGCGACCTCCCAGCTCAGCCAGCAAGCGCTCACGGCGGCCAGCGAGGCCAGGCAGAGCAGTGATGCCGGACGCACCGTACTGGCTGAATCCATCACCCGTATGCACCAACTGAGCAAGCGTGCCATTGGCAGCCGTGAGCTGATCGAAGCCCTCAGCCAGCGCAGCGAAGAAATTCAACGTGTCACCCTGGTTATTCAGTCGATTGCCAGTCAGACCAATCTGCTCGCGCTCAATGCCGCCATCGAAGCTGCCCGTGCGGGCGAGCACGGGCGTGGCTTTGCCGTGGTCGCTGATGAGGTGCGCGGTCTGGCCGGTCGTACCGCCAGTGCCACTGAGGAAGTCGGGCAGATGGTGGCTGACATTCAGCAGCGCACCGGACAAGTGGTCGAGCAGATCCGACAGCTGTCCACTGATCTGGACAGCGGCGTGGAGCAGGTCGAACACACCGGCAAGCATTTGGAAAACATTGCTCGCCTGGCGGCCGGTGTAGAGGCACAAGTCAACGGGATTGCTGCGGGTGCACAGAACAATCAGGAGCAACTGAGCGGATTGTTTACCGCTGTCGAGCAAATGCGCAGTGATTTGGCGATCAGTGACGAGCAGACGCGGCAACTGGCCAGCGCCGCGGTGCAGATGGAGGGACAGGCAGAGAGCATCAGTGAGCGCCTGGCTCAGGTCGGGCTGGACGATTATCACCAGCGTATCTATGACCTCGCCCGCGAAGGTGCCCGCCAGATAGCCGCGCAATTCGAAGCCGATATCGAGCAGAACCGCATCAGCGTCGAGGACCTGTTCGATCGCAGTTATCAATTGATTCCCAAGACGTCGCCGAGCAAGTTCCAGACGCGATTTGATCGTTATACCGATCAGGTGCTACCGTCGATCCAGGAGCCGATTTTGCCGAGCCACGAGGGTCTGGTCTTTGCCATTGCCTGTACGCAGCAAGGCTACGTACCGACGCATAACAAGGTGTTCAGCCAGCCGTTGACCGGTGACATCAAGCTCGACACGGTGCAGAACCGCACCAAGCGCAAGTTCGATGACCGCACGGGCATTCGTTGTGGCAGCCATCAACAGCCGGTACTGCTGCAAACCTACACCCGCGATACCGGCGAACTGATGCACGACCTGTCGGTGCCGATCATGGTCAAGGGGCGTCATTGGGGTGGCCTGCGCCTGGGCTACAAACCCGAAGGTCTGCCGCAACCCAAGCGCGGGTAGGGCCTTTCCGAATATTCAGGCGATTCCACCTCCCAAGGGCCGGGAATCGCCCTCGAAATATGTCTGCCGCCGATGATGGGTTTTTGATGGCTTCATTCAAATGAATGCAGTCGTTACGTCGTTTAATCGGCTTTATTCGTCTGCCTTGCAAGACTTATTAGTTAATTGACTCTCTAACTTCTTTGTTGTGTGTGGGACGATTCTGAAATCGCCTTGAGTGCCTTGACGCCTGTGTATGGCTGAGCAAGCTGTTTTAAATCAGAAGTGTTTATTGATTTAATCCGGCTGATTTTCAGCTGTGTCATACAGGGCGAAAATACCATGAGCGTGATAGAAGCAACCCAGCAGGCTGCGGGCAGCAGTGCCCCGGAAATGCGCCGTGTTACGCTGCGCATCGGTCTGTTTTTCGACGGGACAGGCAACAATCGGATCAATAGCCACATCGCAGCTCGTTGCCGTGCACAGGTCGTGATAAATAACGCACACATCAGTGAGTGCGCGGGGCGCCATACCCAGCCTGCCAGTAGCTACAGTAATGATCTAAGCAATGTGGCCCGGTTGTATGAGCTCTATTGTCGGCAGTCCAAAGTAAGGGCGACGAAGAATGGAGCGCGCGCGTGCTGGCCGATTTATATAAGCGGCATCGGCACAACGTCCGGGAAGTGCGATTCAGTGTGGGCTGGCCAAAGTTTCGGACGTGGCAGCACGGGTGTCATCGCGAAGGTTGCCAGGGGCGTTAAAAAGCTGGGTGCCGTGCTCGACGCTTTCAAGTCCGAGAACCCAGGGTGCGTTATCGAGGGGCTGGAGCTCGATCTTTTCGGCTTCAGTCGCGGTGCCGCAGCCGCCCGGCACTTTGCCAATGAAGTGTTGAAGCAGGCAAAAGGTGCCCTTGGCCCCTTACTCGACCAGAAACAAATCCCATGGAGTCCGGATTTCGCCTGGCATAACGCAAGCGTGAGATTGAAAGTGATCGGCTTGTTCGACACCGTCGCGGCCATGGGTAGTCTCAAAGATTGGGGTAATGTTCGGGACGCCGCGAACCGGGGGATCAATCTCTACCTGCCTCCAGGGTCGGCACAACAGGTGTTGCACCTGGTCGCTGGCGATGAGTTGCGGCGTAACTTCGCCTTGAACAGCATCGCCCCGGACTGGCCGAGGGAGGTCGTGGTGCCAGGGGCGCACTCGGACGTTGGCGGTGGCTATCATCCGCAGGTGTGGGAAAAGCTATTTCTGACCCGACCGCGCCGAAGCATCGTAAGCCTCGATACGAACTGCCACGCCAGCGCTGCCTGGCTGGAAAGTGAGTTGGATCTGCAGGCGATTGATGCCAGTCAATGGCTCGATCCTCTGGATGTGTGGGGGTCGTTGTGCGTCGAATGTTGTGAGAACTATCCCGGCGCAGGCAGTAACAAGGTCGGCGTTAAGGCGGTCTTGGCCGCGGTGAGTCTGGAGCGTCGCGTATTCGGTCATCTTTCCAGGGTCTATTTACGCGTGATGCACGCGCTGGCCTGTGCCGAGGGGGTGCCTCTGGGGCCGATACCGGACACCCCCGAGTTGAGGCTTGTACCCGAGTTGCACGTGGTTGCGCAAAAGCTGATTGCCTACGCAAAGGGCGGTCCCGACACGCTTGATGAAAGTGAACGGCGCATGTTGCGCCAGCGCTATATCCATCGTTCTGCTCACTGGAACGCCGCAGTCGGTAGTGGTGGCAGTCTGAGTGACGCCGTTTTCGTCCATGCGCCTCAGCCTGGCGGACGTGTTCATCACCCCCACGTCAGCCAGCCCGGTTATCCCCGATAAGGTATCCCCGATGAAGTATCAGCAAAGGGTTTGGCGAAGAGCCAGTCCTGGGGTTTTGTTACAGGTTATGTAACGAAGCTATGCGGGCGATAGCTTTTTCCCGACTGGGCAAGTCTCTATGATGGCGTCATCGTTAGGTTGCTTGTGAAGTCCGGGGAGAATGCTCATGCACAGCAAAGTCGATGTCGCCGTGATGATAGGTACAGGGGTTCCCCCTTCAATGCGTGCTCAGGGGCGTCGCGTTTGTTGGGTGGTCTTGCTCAACGGGGAGCGCCGAGGAACCGCTTTTTCCACCCGCAGCGAAGCCGAAGAGTGCCGCGCTGCATGGGCCGCTCAATTGTCGAAAGCGGCCTGATCGAGGTGTCGATGAGGCGTTGGTGCTACCTGGCCTGATGCAGCCGCTCAT
This sequence comes from Pseudomonas sp. UMAB-08, assembly GCF_900095225.1. Taxonomy (GTDB): domain Bacteria; phylum Pseudomonadota; class Gammaproteobacteria; order Pseudomonadales; family Pseudomonadaceae; genus Aquipseudomonas. Next base: position 62,572 of record NZ_LT607417.1, on the reverse strand, counting down.
TGAGTTCATCCACAACGAGCGCCCATTCGGCGTCTTCGCGCAATTCTTCTTTCAGGAATCGCGCCTGTTGCGGTGTCCAGAAGTCGGCCTCGGAGAGCTTGATGTTTTCTGGCAGAAAGTGGCTGGAGACAAATGCATCGATACTGGCCGGGTCTGACTCAAGGCCCAGTTGTTCGAAGAGGGTGGCCAGCGTAGGCGTAGTCAATTCCATGTGATCTCCTCGACGGGAAAACCCCGTGCGGTGGTGGGCGCCGTTAATGCCGTTAATAAAACGGTGGCAACGTATCAGAGGCCAGCGCCCGGCAAGAGTTCGACGGGATAAGCGGGCAGTGACAGATTCTTCTCGTACTTGATCCTGAGCGCCGATGACCAGTAACGGTAACCGGCGAGTACTGGCCCCTCCCGACGGCAGTGAACTAGAGGCTCAAAGCACCTGCATCGACCGCTTCTTTCAAGGCTTTGGCAGCCTCTTCTGCGGCAGTCGCAGCGACATCCGCTGTTTTGAACCACCGGTCTTTTTCGACTTGGTGGTAGCTGATTGCGTTTTTTGCTTCTTTGGCGCGCATCACGATTACAGCCTGGAACTCACCGTCGACTTCCTTGGCTTCGCCCCAGATGAAGAACTCGCCAATATCAAATTCAATCACTATTACCTTCCCATGGATGACGAGTTACTACTCTACGGCACGCAGGCGTATCGTCTGTCTTTTTTTGATGTTGGCGAGTATGGCAGTTGTTGAGGTAGCCAGGCGGGGTTTAGTACTTATGATGACGAATGACAGGTTATCGGGGCCGGGCCCTAACGAGTGGATTTCTGTTTTTTGCGTCATCGCCGGACGAAAGGTATATACCCTGTAGGGGGGGCTAGCCGGTAGAATCGTGTTTTTATTCCTGACTTCGTTGCCTGCTATCCTCTGGCAACCGAAAACGTGATTTCCTGCAAGGCTGGACGCCCGGGTGGCGAGACGCCGAGTCGGTTATCCATTAATATTCTGTGCGGGGTTGTTGGCAGGCATCCGGGCTATAAGTTGACGATCCTCTTCGAAACGTCAGGGATGCTGGATCAAGGTCAGTCAATAATTTTTGTGCGACGAACAGGGACGGTAAATAGCTGTATCCACCCCGTTTTGTGTGGTGCTCGAACGTTGTCGGGCAAGATCATTTTCAAGTTAGAGGACTCTTCATTGGCAGTAAGTAATCTGGATATGCACGCATTATTCGTGCTTGGCGATCTTCGTGCCAAGCTGGTCAAGCAATTCCAATCCCGTTTTGTCTATGTCACCGAGCAAACCGCCGAAGGCATTTACATCGCTGAAATTGATACCGAAACCGCGTTGGTGGTAGACGATAAACCGCGTCTGGAACTCAAAGTAGGCGATCATTTTCGTGCAGCCGTATTGCCCAGCCGTGAAGGTGGCAAGTTCGAACTGAAGTTTCGCGATATCAAGTTGACCGTCTATGGTCTGGGTGATTACGCCTACGTTAATACACCCGACGGCCACGGTATTGTGTTCAAGGAAGGTCATGCCGTGGTCACGGTCTTTGCCGCCAACGAGCAGTTGCAAGGTACGTTGAGCAAGACCTTGAAAGCCGTTACCGGCAAAGCCGCGAAATGGCGCAAGGGTGAGCTGACATTCAAGGCCAGTGAATAACACGAGAACAAGACGCTACGGTTTGCCCGAGCGTGAACGCGCGTACACCTTATAAGGCAACCACTCGAAGCCGGGTTCCGACGAAAAGGAACCTCTACTCCGATCTGCTGACAGAGTATTTTGAAGCCTTGGCTTCTCGTGCTCAGGCGAAGCTGTTTCCGGAAAAGATTGATTCGAGCTGCACAAGCATGAGAGGGATTCGTGCGCTATTGGTCAGCCTCGGCGATATCGTCAAGGGCGCGACTGAAGGCTGGTGGGTACCCGCAGACATTACGACCAAGGTCAGCGCCAGCTTGAAATGAGGCGGTGCAGCTGACATACCGCGAATCAGCTGCCGTCCGGATCACCTTCGCTGCGATCGCCACTGACCTCTGGCGGTACGTCATCCCCCGCCATGCGTTTGCGGAACAGTCCGGTGCGGGCCAGCAGCAGGGTAGTGACCGGCACGGTGATAGACAGCAGTACCGGGATCAACCAGGCATGAATCACCGGTTCGGATTTAAGCGCCGAAAAATAGATGATCGACGCCAGCGCTACGCACCATGCGCCCAAGGTGGACGCCAGTGCGGGTGGGTGCATGCGCTGAAAGAAGTCTTTCATGCGCAGCAGACCGAGGGCGCCGGTCAGGGCGAACAGGCTGCTGGCGACTAATAGCGCCGCAGTGATGATCTCGACCCAGAACGGCAGCACGCTGAGCGAATTCATTCGATCACCTCGCCGCGCAGCAGGAACTTCGCCAGCGCGAAGGAGGCGACGAAGCCGAACAGGGCAATCAATAGCGCGGCTTCGAAGTACATGTCGCTGGCGTAGCGGATGCCCAGCACCAGCATCATCAACATGGCGATGATGTACAGGTAGTCCAGAGCGAGGACCCGATCCTGTGCGGACGGGCCCTTGAACAGCCGAATAGAGGTCAGCACCATCGCCAGCACGAAGATGAACAGGCTGAGCAAAATGGCGTTGGAGAGCAGGGCACTCATTGGAAAATCTCCATCAGCGGGCGTTCGTAACAGTGCTTGAAGTGCTCGATGAACTGCGCCTCATCGTTCAGATCGAACACATGCATCAGCAACACGCTACGGTCCAGCGCCAGTTCTGACCACACTGTGCCCGGAATGACCGTAGTGATCATCGACAAGGCCGCCAGGCCATTGGCATCACGCAGGTCAAGCGGCACTTTGACGAACGCTGAGCGGGGTGGTCGCCGTTTAGCGTTCCATACCGTCCAGCTCACGGCAATGTTCGATGACACCACGTCGCATCCCACCCGCAGGAACAATTTCAGCATCACGCCTGGCCTGCGAACCCGTACCGGCAGAGGGCGCAACGGCTTCATCAGTAGGGGGGCGAAAACCCCAAGCAATGCGCCGAGCAACAGATTACCGGGGCTGAGAGACAGATTCAGCACCAGCCACAGCGACCAGAGCGCCAGCGATAGCCACGGGGCCGGGAACAGACGCTTCATGGCTGCACCTTCTGGGCGGCGGTGGTTGGACCGGGCAGTGGGCGGGTGGCCATGACTGACAGCACGTATTGCTGCGGGTCATGCAGGGCCGCCGCAGTGTCCTGGGTGTAGCGCAGCAGCGGCTCGGCTTTGAACGTGAGCGCAATGCACAAGCCCAACAGGATCAGGATGGGCAGGCACTCATTGCGCCGCAGCGTGGGCGAAGGTCTCTCTCTCGGAGCCCAGAAACGCTGAATGCCGACGCGAGAAAAAGCGATCAGCGAGGCCAGCCCGGAGAAGATCAACAGGCTGATCAGCGCCCAACTGGGACCTGAAACCGATTCGTCCTTGGCCACATCCAGCCCGAGTGGATTGAGCAAGGCACTGAGCAACGTCAGCTTGCCAATAAAACCGGACAGAGGCGGCATGCCAATGATCAATAAGGCGCAAGCAATGAAGCTCAGCCCAAGGAACGCCATGGTTCTAGGAATCACCTGACCGACCACGGCTTTCTGTTCCTCATCGAGGTTTATACCCGGCAGTGGTTGCACCGATTGCACTGGGCGAGGCCGCTCCGCGTCTTCGAAGAGGGGAATTTCCTTGTCTGAGCGCGAGCGTTCTATCAGTTCGGCCAGCAGAAACAGGGCGCTCAGGGTCAGGGTCGAACTGACCAGATAGAACAGGGCGCCAGCGGTCAGGCTGGGTTGGGCAAAACCGATGGCCGACAGCAGGATACCTGCCGACACCAGAATGCTCAGACTGCCCAGGCGTTCCAGGCGTTGTGCGGCCAGAATCGCTACAGCGGCCGTGAAAATTGTCGCCATGCCACCATAGATCAGCCAGTCACCGCCAAAAAACGCTGAGGCGCCTGCTTGCCCGGAAAATAGCAGGGTCCAGAGCCGCAGCACGGTGTAGACACCGACTTTGGTCATGATCGCGAACATCGCTGCCACGGGCGCGCTGGCTGCCGAGTAGGCCGGCACCAGCCAGAAGTTCAGCGGCCACATGCCAGCTTTGGCCAGGAACGCCGTGGCAAGAATAGCGGCGCCGGCATGCAAAAGGCCGCGATCGGATTCGGGCACTAACGGGATCTTTATCGCCAGATCGGCCATGTTCAGGGTGCCGGTAACGCCATAAATCAGCGCCGCTCCAATCAGGAACAACGACGAGGCCACCAGGTTGATGGTGATGTAATGCAGCCCGGTCGAGACGCGTGCGCGTCCCGAACCGTGGAGCATCAGGCCATAAGACGCGGCCAGCAGCACCTCGAAGAACACGAACAGGTTGAACAGGTCGGCGGTCAGGAAGGCTCCGTAAAGGCCCAGCAGCTGGATCTGGAACAAGGCATGAAAGCTGGCGCCGGCCCGGTCCCAGCGCGCCAGGGCGAAGAGCAGGGCACAGACACCGATGATCCCGGTCAGCACCAGCATCAGCGCGGAAAGATGATCGACCACCAGCACGATGCCGAAGGGCGCTTCCCAGTTACCCGGCAGGTATACGCCGATGGAGCCCGTGGTACCTGCCTGCTGGACCCCTATCAATAAACTGATCGAGATCGCCAGCCCAAGTAAGGTGGAGAGCAGGTTGATTCGGGCTTTCAACGGACGATGCTTTTCGCCGAGCATCAACATCAGGGCGGCGGTCAGCAGGGGGAGCAGAATGGGGGCGACGATCAGTTGATTCATCAACGTCATTCTTTAGGCTCCCGACCATCCACGTGGTCGGTGCCGGTCAGGCCTCGCGAGGCCAGTAGCAGTACCAAAAACAGAGCGGTCATGGCGAAGCTGATGACAATCGCCGTCAAGACCAGGGCTTGCGGCAGGGGGTCGGTGTAATTGAGCAAGTCTTGCGGCACTCCGTCCTTGATGATCGGTTCCTTGCCGATAAACAGGCTGCCCATGCTGAAGATGAACAGGTTGACCCCGTAGGACAGCAAGCACAGGCCCATCACCACTTGAAAGGTTCGAGGTCGCAGGATCAGCCAGACGCCTGAGGCCACCAGTACACCGATGGCGATTGCGATGACTTCTTCCATCAGGCGGCTCCTTGCGTTGCTATGGGTTTGGGCAGCGAGGTCGGTCGATGGCTTCGCACCGATTGGTGAGCCAAGGCCGTGAGGATCAGCAGCGTCGATCCGACTACCACGGCGTACACGCCGATGTCGAAGAACAGCGCGCTGGCGAAGTGGATATCGCCCAGCAGTGGTAACTGCAAGTGCGCGGTATGGGTGGTCATGAACGGGTAGCCGAGTGCCATCGAACCCAGTCCGGTGAATATCGCAAAAAGCATCCCCGTGCCCATCCAGCGCAGTGGACGCAGACTCATTTGCGCCTCGACCCACTGCGTTCCTGCCACCATGTATTGAAGAATGAAGGCTACGGACATCACCAGCCCTGCGACGAATCCGCCGCCCGGCAAGTTGTGCCCGCGCATGAACAGGTACATCGACACCACGAAGGCAATCGGCAACAACAAGCGCACCAGCACGGCCGGCACCATCATGAAGCCCAATGCGGTGTCACTGGCGCTACGCGGATTAACCAGGTCGGTGACCACGTCACGCGCCAGCAAGCGCTGCTGAGCGGGCAGCGGGATGCTTTCCTTGGGGGGGCGGAAACGTCTTAACAACGCGAATATCGTCAGGGCGACGGCCGCCAATACAGTGATTTCGCCCAAGGTATCGAAGCCGCGGAAGTCCACCAGCATCACGTTCACCACGTTGCTGCCGCCGCCTTGAGGCAGCGCGCGGCTGAGATAGAACGAGGAAATCGTATTGGGCGTTGGCCGAGTCAGCATCGCATAAGACAGCAGCGCCATGCCGCCTCCGACCAGCACTGCCAGCAGCAAGTCACGCAGACGGCGTGCCCGAGCCTGGCTGAGAGTGCTCGGCAGTGGCGCGACGTTTTCGTTGCGTCGTGGCAGCCAGCGCAGGCCCAGCAGAATCAGCACGGTGGTGACCACCTCCACCACCAACTGGGTCAGGGCCAGGTCCGGGGCAGAGAACCAGACGAAGGTGATGCAGATCATCAATCCGCAGACGCTGACCATGGTCAGTGCCGCGAGACGGTGATATTTGGCCTGCCACGCAGCGCCGAGTGCGCAGGCAATCGCAATCAGCCACAGCGTCACGAACACCGCCGAGCCTGGAATTTTTGGTCGATCACCCCAGGTCAGGCCACTGTGGTAGAGCGGAATCAGTCCGCCAACGAAAGCGACCAGGACCAGCAGAAATAGCTGGGCCTGCAGGCGGCGGGTGCTGATCTTTCGCTCGAAACGCCGTGCGCAACGCACCATCAATACCAGGCTGCGCTCGAACAGATGCTTGCCATTGAGGCGGGAGACCAGGGGCGCACCGGTAAATCGCTCCTGTTTGAAGGCCGGGCGCAACAGCAGATACAGCACGATGCCGCCGACCATGGCCAGCAGGCTCATGATCATCGGCGTATTCCAGCCATGCCAGATCGCCAGGTTGTATTCGGGCAGCGTGCCCCCTACGACCGGCCGCGCGGCAGTGGCCAGCAGCGGGCCCACGGACTGCGCGGGGAAGATGCCGACGATCAGGCAAGCCAGCACCAGTAGTTCAACGGGTGCGCGCATCCAGCGTGGCGGTTCGTGAGGTGTATGGGGCAGGTCGGTGGCTTTCGGGCCGAAAAATACATCCACGGTAAAGCGCAGCGCATAGACAACGCTGAAGCTCCCGGCAATGGTCGCGATGACAGGCAGTGCCATCTCGACCCACGCGGTAGAGGAGATGAACACGGTCTCGGCGAAGAACATTTCCTTGGAAAGAAAGCCGTTCAGCAGCGGAATCCCGGCCATTGACGCACTGGCGACCATGGCCAGGGTGGCGGTATACGGCATCATCTTGATCAGGCCGCTGAGCCGCCGAATATCTCGGGTACCGCTTTCATGGTCGATGATCCCGGCGGCCATGAACAGCGAGGCCTTGAAGGTGGCGTGATTGAGAATATGGAACACTGCCGCCACGGCGGCCAACGGACTGTTCAGGCCAAGTAGCAGGGTGATCAGGCCCAGATGGCTGATCGTCGAGTAGGCCAGCAGGCCTTTGAGGTCGGTCTGGAAAATCGCTGTGTAGGCACCCAACAGCAACGTGCAGGCGCCGGCCCCGCCGACGATCCAGAACCATTCTTCAGTGCCCGACAATACCGGCCAGAATCGCGCCAGCAAAAATACCCCGGCCTTGACCATGGTCGCTGAGTGCAGGTAGGCCGAAACCGGGGTTGGTGCTGCCATGGCGTGGGGCAGCCAGAAGTGAAAAGGGAACTGCGCGCTCTTGCTCAAGGCGCCAATCAGTATCAACGGCAGCAACACCGGGTACAGGGCGTGGGCACGAATTTCGTCACCCGCCGCCAGCACTTTGTCCAGATCATAGCTGCCGACCACATGGCCGAGCAGCATGACCCCCACCAATAAGGCGAGGCCGCCAGCCCCGGTGACCACCAGCGCCATGTAGGCGCCTCGGCGGGCGTCGGCGCGATGGTGCCAGTAGCCGATCAGCAAGAAAGAGAAAAGACTGGTCAGCTCCCAGAAAAATACGATCTGGATCAGGTTGCCGGAGATCACCAGGCCCAGCATGGCGCCCATGAACGCGAGGAAAAAGGCGAAAAAGCGCGGCACCGGGTCATCAGGCGACATGTAATAACGCGCATACAAGGACACCAGCGCTCCGATGCCCAACACCAGCATGGAAAACAGCCAGGCAAAACCATCCATTCGCAGAACGAAGTTCAGACCCAGGCTGGGTAACCAGAAGAATTCCTGGCGAATCACGCCGCCGTCAGCGATCTGCGGGTACCACAGGGCGACCTGGACCGCGCCTATCAGACTCACGAGGCCTGCCAGGATGGATTCAGCGTTACGCGCATTGTGCGGCAAAAGGGCCGCGAGACAGCTGCCGATAAAAGGCAAAAGCAGTAGAACTATCAGGGACATAGGCTTCTAATCTGCTGGGAATTATCTGGAATCATACGTGGCAGGTCGCAGATCACCAACCCGCAAGCTGTGGCAGAATCCTACAAAGGCTGCAGGCAAGGGTAGTTGGGGACCCGGTTTTGCGAGGGATTTGTTGTGACGGGCCGGTCGTTTTCGTGCCCTGAGGCTGTCCGTTAGCTCGGTGTTATTGGACTCAATCCGCCTCGCTCAATGCCTCACCTCGACCTTTTTCTTCTTCCACTGCCGCCTTGGCCCGCACTTTAAGCTCGCTGACAATCACCCCTGCAACGATTAACGCCGCACCGAGCAAGGCGATGGCGGGTAAGCGTTCACCGGCCAGACGTCCGGCAATTCCGGCCCACACGGGCTCACCGGCATAGATCACGGTGGCACGGGTGGGCGAAACGGTTTTCTGCGCCCAGTTCATTGCGACTTGAATCGCCGCGCTCGCAGCCCCGAGGCCCACCGCGCTGATCACCAACAACCAGGAGAACGGCGGGAGCGGCTCTCCGGTCGGGACGACCATCAGAAACGACAACACCGAGGCGGTTGCCAGTTGCACCACAGTCACTCGCCGAACATCGACTTTGCCGGCGTAGGCGCCGATCAGAATAATTTCGCCGGCAATCGCCACCGCACTGACCACGGTGGCTATTTCACCGGGGCTGAAATTCAGCGAGGCGCCATTAGGCCCGGACAACAGCATCAACCCGGCAAAGGCCAGGCCAATGCCCAGACTTGGCATCAAACCCGGACGACGTCCCAGCACCAGCCATTGCAACAACGGTACGAAAGGCACATACAACGCGGTGATAAAGGCAGACTGGCTACTGGGAATAGTTTGCAGGCCGATGGTTTGCAGGCCATAGCCGAGCATGATCGACACACCGATGAAGACCCCGGCCTTGAACTCGAGCAGCGTCAGGTCGCGTAGAATTCGCAGGGAAAAAAGGGCCACGATGCTCGCGGCGGCGGCGAACCGCAGTCCGACGAAAAACAGCGGTCCACTGGAAGTCAGTGCATGCTGCACCAGCAGAAACGTCCCGCCCCAGATCACGGTGATCAGGATCAATACAGCTTCTGCTTTACTGATTCGTGGCGTCAGGCGGGTAGACTTCATGGTGTTCACCGGGCTATTGGGGCTTGCGTGTGACAAGGGTGAGACGCAGAATGCGTCGAAAGTGGGCAGTATACTGCGCAAATCGAATCAGGCGAGCAATATAGTGCACAAAGACATCGCTCAGAGAGCCCCGGTGCTACAACACGTCAGTCAGAATGTGCGCCGTTTACGCAATGCCGCAGACCTTAGTCAGAGTGCCTTGGCAGAGAAATCCGGGGTGAGCCGCAGAATGCTGGTGGCGATAGAGGCGGGCGAGAAAAACGTCAGCCTGGCAACCCTTGATCGGGTCGCCGATGCGCTGGACGTGGCGTTCAGTGATTTGATCCAGGCCCCGGATGTGCGCGATCCCAGCCGCATCAACGAGGTCGCGTGGGCGGGGCTGATCCCTGGCAGCAAAGCAGTGCTTTTGGCAAAGGCCGTGGCCAAGCGCGAAGTCGAATTGTGGGAGTTTTGCCTGGAGCCGGGTGAAGTCTATGCGTCGGAAGCCGACCCCGAAGGCTGGAGTGAGCAGGTCTATGTGTTCGAAGGTTGCTTGAGCATCGGTTTGACCGATACCGTCCACCGCGTAGAACGCGGCGAGTTCTACATGTTCGCCAGCAGTCAGGCCCATACCTACCGAAACGATGGACCGGTGGCTGTGCGGTTTGTGCGCAACGTGGTGCTGTGAGCCGTCCACGGAGGAGGGGTGATGGCTTGCGAACTGTTCGCCCATCAACAGCGTTTGAACACTGTGTAGGTTTGCTGGACTTTTTCACCGCCTGATTGCAGCCAAGGCCAAGAAAAGCGGTCATTTTTAATCAGGCATGCCCTGTGCAAGGTATGTGGCAGACATCACTTTTTGCTGCGCTTTTTGAAGGATAGGGGAATGACCGAGTCGCATTCAGGGCAGGCGATTTCTGCCGTCCGTACAGCCGATATTTTAATTGTAGGTGGCGGCCTGAGCGGCAGCATGTTGGCCGCGCAATTATTGAGACTGCCAGGTAAACGACGGATTTTGATTGTCGAGTCGCGCAGTGAACTGGGACGTGGCGAGGCCTACAGCGCGACTGAATTGGGCCACACCCTCAATGGCAACGCTGCACGCATGGGTGTCGATCCCGACAACCCTGATGACCTGACCCAATGGCTGGGCGACTACATTGCGGCTGGCGGCTGGCCGGAGTCTGCCGAGCAACACGTACCCGTGGCAGAGCTGTTCCCGCCACGGGGTATTTTTGGTCTGTATGTGCAGCAACGATTGGCGGACGCGCGGGTGCTCGGCGCGCCATACGGATCTAGCCTGGAACATGTGCACAGCGAAGCAACTGATCTGGAAAGCAGTGACGCGGGTGTGCGTATCACCCTGAGCGATGGCAGCCAATTGCAGGGCACGTTCGCGGTGCTGGCCACAGGCATGTTCCCTGCTGCGCGCACCCCGCAACGTGAGTCCAGCGGGCTTAATGCCGCGTCTGTCGATCCTTGGGATGTCGACGCCATGCGCCAGCTCGATCCTCTGGCAAACGTACTGATCATCGGCTCGGGCTTGACCATGGTCGATGCATTGGTGTCCTTGCAACAAGCCGGGCATCGCGGGCCGATCGACGTATTTTCCCGTCACGGCCTGTTGCCCCACGTCCGCCGCCAGCCGCCGGTGTGGGTGGATTTTCTGGCCGAAGATCACAGTATTCGCAGCACGCGGCAGTTACTGCGCAAGGTTCGCGAGCAATGCGAACAAGCCATTGCTGACGGGATTGATTGGCAGGCGCCGCTGGACACGGTTCGCGCGCACATTGGCCGTCTTTGGTCCCAGGCCAGCGATGTGCAGCGTCGACAATTCGTTCGCCATGTGCGGCCATGGTGGGAAAGTCATCACCATCGTTCACCGCCGCCAAGTGCAGCATTGCTGGCGCGACGTGTGGAGGAGGGACGGCTGACCATCCACGCCGCATCATTGCAGGGGGTGGAAGTGCTGCCGACAGGGCAGGTACAGATTCGCATCCGTCGTCGCGGAGAATCTGAGTCGTCGCACGTCATTGGCGATGCCTTGATTAACTCCACGGGCATCGAATACGACTGGCGTCGGGTGGACCGTGCATTGCCCAGGCAGCTTTTGGCGCGGGGCCTTGTCCGCCCAGGTCCGCTGGCGCTTGGGATTGCCGCGCAGCCCGGTGGTGCGTTGCTCGATGCGCAAGGGAACGTCTCATCGCGACTGTTCGCCATGGGCCCGCCGCTGCGCGGAATGTGGTGGGAAAGTACGGCAGTGACCGACGTTGCCAGTCAGGCCAAAGCCTTGGCGGAGCGATTGGCTTCGCTGGATAAACACTGACTCATAAAAAACGCCGCTCAGCGGATACGTGCTGAGCGGCGTTCGTTCACGTCACTGGGGTTCAATCCAGAGCGAGCGAGCAGTCCTTAGCGGATGCTGTTGATGCTGCCTTTGTTACCAGTAACCTTGACGTTGACCTTCTTGAACAGGAAGTAGTCTTCAACGTTGACTTCGTAGCGAGGTGCGACGATCAGGTCGGAACCGGAGCTTTTCACAGCTTTGAACGCGGCGGCAGCTTTCACTGCGGAGATCGGGTCAGGCAGGCCGATTGCGGAACCGCCCGCACCACCGTAAGTAACGCCATCAGCGAACTGGGTATCGCCACCCACGCTCAGCCAGCCGAACAGGATCGTGGTAGACGATTCGCCGCTGATTTGTTCCCCGACTTTCACATCGGCTTTCAGGTCAGCGGTGACCGAGCCAGCGATCGGCGCGGTTGGCTGGCTCATGTTATAGCTCACGCAGCCGCTGGTTGTTGCGATCAGGGTGGCGACAGCGGCAGCAAGGTATAACTTCTTCATGTTTGGTGACTCCTGGTGGTTAGTGCTCGGGCATAAATAAGCCGGCGCAACCATAACGGGAGTCGATCCCTGAATCTGTCAGACGCTTCCTGCATAGAAGAAGGGTTTGTGACTAGGTTTAGTAGGGGATTTCGTACGGTAGTAAATAGTTAGTATTTTTCCCCGGAAATGCTGGGTTTGAGCGGTTGAAGAGACTTTTTTCTGATCCAAACGCTACGGTCCTACACCTTTTTAATCCCGTTCCGTGCCAGACACCCGATTGGCGTTCAGATGGACAGCTGGAGCACACGATCCCCTGTCGTCTGTTCAGTGGGACGCCGTTTGTTCACTGCCAGCTCGCCAATCTTGATCAACCGGGTCCGCGTGACGTTGCGGCTCAACCCGAGCAGGTTGGCGGTGTGCACCTGGTTGTAATGGCTGAAGCGATAGGCCGCGCGCAAGAGGGCGTCTTCGACTTTTTCGTGCAGGGCGCCCGCTTGCTCTTCGAACAGGGTCTGGAACGCTCGCGTCAGCAGCGCCTCGGCGGAGTCGTCAACAGGCGCCGTATCATCCAGGCGCTCGATGCGCATGTTCGACAGGCGCAGATCGTCGTGCTGGATCAACCCGTTGCGGCAGATGAGCAGGGTGTGGTGGATGACGTTTTCCAGTTCGCGGATATTGCCTGGCCAGCTGTAGCTCCTGAGTTTGTGTTCGGCTTCTGCGCTGATGCTGATCGGGCCGTAACCCAGGCGCTTGCTATAGACCTCGATGAAGTGCCGGGTCAATGGCAGGATATCGCCGGGACGCTCGCGCAGCGGACTCAACTCCAGGCTGACCACGTCCAGCCGGTAATACAGATCCTCGCGAAAATGCCCTGCATTGATGGCTTTCTCCAGCTGCACGTTGGTGGCCGCCAGGACCCGCACATCAATGGGGATGCTTTTGCGTGAGCCCAGGCGCACCACTTCACGCTCCTGCAACACCCGGAGCAGTTTTACCTGGATAGGCATTGGTAGATCGCCGATCTCATCAAGGAACAGCGTGCCGCCATTGGCCTCTTCAAACCAGCCGGCTTTAGCGCTGAGGGCGCCGGTGAAGGCACCTTTTTCGTGACCGAACAACTCAGCCTCGACCAGCGATTCGGAAAAGGCTCCGCAGTTGACCGCCACGAAGGGGCGATTGCGCCGGGCACTGAGGTTATGGATATGGCGCGCGACCAGCTCCTTGCCGGTGCCGGTTTCGCCGATGATCAACACACTGGCTTCACTGGGCGCGACCTGCTGCACATGCGCCAACAGGGCCTGGGATTTTGGATCTTCGAAGACCTGGGCGGTGGCCCGGATCGACGTCGCCAAGGCTGGAGATGGGGGTAAGGTCAGAAGCTGCATGGGCATCTCTATCACTATGAGTAGAAGGTCGGGACAGGCAGAGATCGGTTCAATGCCCAGTCACCCAGTTCGTGGAGTTTGTAATCCACAGGATCGTGCAAGGTCTGAGTGCGCAGATTGCGCCAATGCCGGTCGAGTCGCAGGGACGCGTGGGTCGAGCGCGCCCCCGTTACCTCGAACAGCTTGCTACACAGCTCAAGGCCTTGGCGGGTGGCGGCGACTTTTGCGGTGGCGATCGCTGTTGCCAGATTGCCGCGCTCCTCGCTGCTCAGATCCGGGCCTTTGGCCCAAGCGACATCGAGCAATTCGGCGGCCCGTTCTACCAGCAACCGCACACCTTCCAGCGCTACCCAGAATTCCCCGTAGTGTGCCAACACATAAGGGTCCTGGCGGATGTCCTCGGCAGTGGATTTGAACCAGGTGCGGGTTTCGGTGAGGGTGTATTGCCGCGCTTCATTGAAGGCTCCCTCGGCGATACCGAGAAACATATGGGTGAACGTCAGTTGCGCGATCAGTGGACGCAAGCAGGCGAAGGGCGTGCTCAAAGGGCCGGGATCAAGGAGCAATTCCGACTCGTCGACCCGCACCCGCTCAAAGCTGGCACTGCCACTGTCGGTCTGACGCTGGCCCATGTTGTTCCAGTCTTTATGCAGGGTGATACCGCTGCGTCCGCTGGGGATGGCGGCGATCAGCAACTTGCCGCCCGCTGTTTCGTCCACGGCCGAAGCGATCAGCATTTGTGAATCACTGGCCCCGGAGCAGAAGCTTTTTTTGCCGGAGAATTCCCGCCAGCCGTTGAATGTTTTGACGACAGTGCGCGTGTCCAGCGGGTTGAGGGCATTGCCCCAGAACCAGTTTTTGCGCGCGGTTTGCTCGAACCAGGGCTGCCATTGTTCCGGCTTGGCGAACAGGCGCACGGTGGCCAACATCAAATGATGGAAACCGAAGACGTGAGCGATGGAGCTGTCGACCTTGGCGAACTCGCGAACGACGTTCAAGGTTTCACTCCAGCGCCCACCTAGCCCGCCATATTGACGAGGAATGCTTAACGCCAGCAGGCCGCTTTCGCGCAGCGCGTCGCGCTCGACTTTAGGGGTACCACCCCGTTCATCGCGCTCGGCAGCGGTTTCGGCAAATTGTGCAGCCAGTTTTTGGGCTGTCTGCAAGGGCGTGGACGGGGCGCTTGGCGGCTTGGCAGTCACACGGGTTTCCTCAATGATGAATGCAGGGTCGGACGGGCGGGTCATGCACCCCCCCGATCCTGTTCAGGCTGTGTGAGCAGGCTTACCTGCGAAAACGGTATGTCAGGCGCAACCGATCACTTGGCCTGAGGCGGCAAGTCATTGGCGATCATTTCGCCAAACGGACCGGTCAGGTTGGTGATCCCGCGACCGGCCAGGCTCGCGTAGGGCTCGGGCAGCAGCGGGAATACCAACTCGGCAAAACGATAGGCTTCTTCCAAGTGTGGATAACCGGAGAAGATGAAACTCTCGATCCCCAGGTCCGCATACTCTTTGATCCGTGCCGCGACCTCTTGTGGATTGCCCACCAGCGCGGTGCCAGCCCCGCCACGAACCAGGCCGACACCGGCCCACAGGTTCGGTGCGATTTCCAGATTATCCCGGCGCCCGTCGTGCAGCGCCGCCATGCGCCGTTGGCCCTCGGAGTCGAAGCGTGAAAACGACTTCTGCGCGGCCGCGATGGTTTCGTCACTGATGTGTTCGATCAGGGTATCGGCGGCTTTCCAGGCCTCTTCGCTGGTTTCACGCACAATCACATGCAGACGAATACCGAAACGCACGGTGCGTCCCTTGCGTGCGGCCCGTTCGCGAACGTCAGCGATCTTCTCGGCGACGGCGGCGGGTGGCTCGCCCCATGTCAGGTAGACATCCACCTGGTCGGCGGCCAGTTCGTGAGCGGCCTCGGAAGATCCACCGAAGTACAGCGGCGGGTAAGGTTTCTGAATCGGTGGGTACAGCGCTTTGGCGTTCTGCACGCGCAAGTGCTTGCCTTCAAAATCCACGGCTTCGCCTTGCAGAACGCGACGCCAGATGTGCAGAAACTCGTCGGTGACTTCGTAGCGCTCGCTGTGATCGAGATAGATACCGTCGCCACGGTTTTCATCCGGGTCGCCGCCAGTCACCACGTTAATCAACAGTCGGCCACCGGACAGTCGATCCAGGGTTGCTGCCATCCGCGCGGACACGGTCGGCGAGATGATGCCGGGACGGATGGCCACTAGATACTTCAGGCGCTCGGTCAATGGCACCAGCGCCGAGGCGATGACCCAGGAGTCTTCGCAAGAGCGACCGGTGGGGATCAGTACCCCGTGATAACCCAGGTCATCCGCTGCCTGGGCCACTTGTTTGAGGTAATTCAGGGTGACGGGGCGGGCGCCTTTGGTGGTGCCCAGGTAATGGCCGTCGCCGTGAGTAGGGAGGAACCAGAAAACATCCATGACAAATCCTTCAAACAATGTGCAGCCAATTTTTTATGGACGCCGAACAGCGGTACGGCGCGTTATGCAGTAGGGCAAAAAAAGCGGTGTCTCAATCGGTAATGAAGTTCACGGGCTCTGAGCAAGAGCTGTACCAAAGAACACCCCCTCGTATTCACACCTTGGGCAGCGCTGGCTAACGTCAGTCATCTGTTCACTGGCAACGCTTTTGTTGAATGACTGTTGTCGGGTAAACAGTTGCTGGGCCAACACTGCGTCGAGTCAGTGCTAGTTATAAAGCCTCTGAGTTATTCCGCAAAAGAACCTAATTCCATATTTTTATAACTTTTTTATATATGTGAGTCCTGTGCTCAGGGCCCTGCAAGGCTTGCAGTGCTACGCGGGGCTTCGGATATCGGCTGCGAGGCCCGACACGCTTAAGGCACCGTCATAGGCGCGCACGTAGACGCATCAATGCAACTGATGGCATGGGACATGGTTTGTGTTTGATCATCGAAAAAGGTACTTCAGTACCGAGAGTCGTCAAACGGCGGTTATGGAGAAACTCAGCCCTGTGATAATTTTCGCCGTCCAATAAAAACCCCCAAAGGACGATCGAATGCACTCAAATGGAAGACTGTGCGCACCGTTTCTCTTTCTTGCCTGCGCGGCTTTGTTCGGCACCTCCGCAGCTGCGGATACGGAAAAGCCAGATATCGACAACCTCGTGCAAGACGCCGCCCAGTCGGTCATGCAGCAGTACAAGATTCCCGGCCTGGCTATTGCAGTTACCGCTAATGGTAAGCAAAGCTTCTACAACTACGGGGTGGCCTCCAGGGAAACCGGGCAAAAGGTCACCCGCGATACGCTGTTCGAGATCGGAACGATCAGCAAAACGTTCACGGCGACCCTGGCCACTTACGCTCAGGTCAACGGTCGGCTTGCACTCAGCGACAACCCCGGCAAGTATCTGCCGCAGCTCCGGGGCAGCCAGTTGGACAAGGTGACGCTGATCAACTTGGGGACTCATACGGCGGGAGGTTTTCCCCTTCAGGTCCCTGATGACGTCCAGAACAACGAGCAGTTGATGGACTACTTCAGGTCTTGGCAGCCCTCATTCGCCCCTGGCACCCACAGGACTTACGCCAACCCCAGTATCGGCTTGCTTGGGATGATTGCGGCCAAGAGCATGAACATTCCCTTCGATGAGGCTCTTGAGACCCAACTCTTTCCG
>NZ_LT607417.1:0-45488 GCF_900095225.1 Pseudomonas sp. UMAB-08 | reverse complement strand
TCGAACAAGATGTCGCTCTATGCACAGGGCTATAACAAACAGGACGCTCCAGTCAGGCTTAGCCCTGGCGTGCTTGCCGACGAAGCCTACGGAGTGAAAACCAGCGTCCAGGACTTGATTCGCTTCGTCGAGGCTAACCTGAACCCTGCCCAGACAGACGCCACGCTTAAGCGCGCGATCGCTGATACCCATATAGGTTACTTCCAGGTTGGGCCGATGACCCAGGACCTGATCTGGGAGCAGTATGGCTATCCGGTGAAGCTCGATACGCTACTGGAAGGTAACTCTGACAAGATGGCTTATGAGAGTCAGGCGACCACCGAGCTGACCCCGCCCCAGCCCCCGCAACAGGCGGTCTGGGTAAACAAGACGGGCTCAACCAGCGGGTTTGGAGCCTACGTTGCCTTCATTCCGGCGAAGAAGCTCGGCATTGTGATCCTGGCCAACAAAAATTATCCCAACGAGCACCGGGTTCGTTTGGCGTATCAAATCCTGAGCAAATTGGATTGCTGCTTGCGAGCAGAGCACTGAGGTCAAGTGCAGAGCGTGCTGACGTATGATCCGAATGGGTAAATAAATATCATATTGATATAAATGGTCATAAAAAATTACTACGCTCCGCGCCGAATGTGCATCGAGTCACGCTTTATTTTGTGGGCCGTAGTAATAGATTTTGGCAATGTCGGGTTAATAGTTGCGGGCTTGTTTGGTGGATTTATCGTCGGAATGCCGGTTGGATTCGAATTGGCACCGCAAGACGTTCCCTGCCAGACGCAATGACAGGCCGGTGGCGCGAAGCGTTTATCGATGGAGTTTGCGACCGCCGGAGCGGAAGTTGAGCGTGGCGCCGACGCTCGCTCAGGGCTGTTGGTCAATACTGTCTGGGTTGCCGTCGCAGCCTATGCCCGGCTCAAAAAGGAGATACCAGAATGTTCCTCAATTGGTCTGATCTCGTTGCCACCATCAAGAAAAGCTTTGGTTTATTAGCTAAATCCAATCCGAAAATGGTCAGCGCTTACCAGGCGCTGGATGAAGCATCCGCTGAGAACAACGTGCTGGACGCCAAGACCCGGGAGTTGATTTCCCTGGCCGTGGCCATCACCACCCGCTGCGACGGATGTATCGGTGCGCACGCTGAAGCGGCGATCAAGGCCGGTGCCAGTCGCGAGGAAGTGGCCGCCGCGCTCGCCACGGCCATTTCGTTGAATGCCGGTGCCGCGTATATCTTCTCGCTGCACGCACTCGAAGCTTACGATGCCTTGAAGAGCTAGCGTCCTGTCCTGAACGGTCAGGAAATGCCTTGCTGGCTGGCAGGCGCATGGGTATGTCTTGCCAGCCAGCGGTTTCTGTCCGGATCGCTGCTATTCGCTACAGGCCATTTGCCATACCATCGGTCCATTCAATGGAAAGAGAGGGTACGTACGTGAGCAGTTTCCTGGACAAAATCAAGAACAAGATCAATGAGGCCTCTCCTGATCTGCTCGCTCGCACGTCCGAGTTGATGGAGAAAGGCAAGAAGGCCGCTGTTGAAATGGCTGACAAGGCCGCTCCCGTGATCAAGCAGGCGTCTGCAAAAGCCAGCGCTTATGCCCAGGAAAAATCGCCGATCATTAAGGCGCAGGCGATCAAGGCACTTGAAGAAGCCAAGGTTCAACGTGCGGTTCTGCAAGAGAAAGCCCGAAACGACAAGGTGGCTCACGCTGAGTACGTAAGGACCATGTACTTGATGACCCTTACCCCGCGGTCACTGGCGTTCATCGACGAGAAATTCAACCATTACGGTCGCGCGTTGAACTTCATGTGCATCACGGGCGAAGTACTGGCGTCTGACAAGCGTTCTGAGGTGAGGATGTCTGCCAGCCATTCGCTCAGTGGCACAGGTGGCGGGTTTCTTTGGCAAGGGACCGGCTCGGTGAGCATGAATGTGTCCAGCCACTCCTTCGTCAACGCTACAACCAACACGGCCCATGAATTCTGGATACGGCTGCCGGACGGGGTCGAAAAGCCTATCTATCTGTTCGACAGCAACATCCCCATGCGCAAGGGCCAGGTTGTTTCGCTGATCTTCTGCAACGCTGACGACAGCCCCAACGGGATGCTGGTGGCACTGGTCAACCACAATGCCAAGGCGATGTGGAAGGTCCTGGGTCCGGCCGAGATCAATCAGCGTTATAAGCTCTACACCAAAGAGCCAGGCTTGTTTAATGGTCGGGAAGTTCGTGAGACGACCGCGCGACTGCTCAACGAACTGGATATTCGCTTGAGCCAGTTGGGTGAGTGGGCCAGCCGCTTCGAGGCGCCTCCGAGCGAAACTGATCCGGCCCTGCTCGGTCACTGAGCCCTGTCGTGGGCTCACAGGTGTTGGCTGCTCTACGCGATCATCGAACGTTGCAATCAGAGGATGCGGTACAACAAACGCTCGATGCGAACCCGACTGACCCGACGCAGAAACGTGCGCACGGCGACCGGGTATTCGCTGAGCGTGTCCAGTTCGTCGTACTTGCCGACCCGCAGGGTATTGCGCATCAGTTGAGTAACTTCTACGTCACGGCGTGCAGTCCACTCGGACTTGGGATCGTCGATCAGCAGGGCATTTTCCAGATCCAGCTGGAAGGCTCGCGGGTTGAGGTTGTTGCCCGTCAGCAAGGTGTAACGCTGGTCGGCCCAGAGGCCCTTCAGGTGGAACGTGTTGTCGCCGTCTTTCCACAGGTGCAGATTCAACTGGTGCTTGGCGATGGCTTGCTGATGCTTTTGTGCGAAGCGGCGCAAGCTGATTTCGTAGAGATAAGGCAGTGCGGCGATGACTTTAAAGGGCTCGTCGGCCGGGATGAAAAAGTCATTGGCCGTCTTGTCGCCGATGATGATATCGATGGTCACGCCGCGTTTGAGGGCGCGATTGATTTCCCGGGTCACGGTCACCGGCAGATTGAAATACGGCGTGCACAGCGTCAGTTGTGTCTGGCTGGCCGCGATCAACTCGCAAATAGTGCGACTAAGCGGGTTCTTGTTGCCTACACCCAGTAGGGGTATGACGCGCAGGCCTCCGGTGTCTTCGCTGCCGTTTGAGGTGTCGTATGACGTGCGTTTGAGATGGCTCCTGAAGGCCCGGATTTCACCCCGCAAACTGCGAGAGGTGGGGGGCGAGGGCAGGTCCAGGCGGTGCACGGCTTTGGACGTGAGTACATCGTTACGCACCATGTGTTGCATCGAGTCGGCCAGGGCCTTGTTCTGCAACAGGTGATAGCGATCAAGGCGGTATTTGTCGAACTTGTGCAGGTAGACGTTGTTGATGCTGGCGCCGCTGTAGATCACGCAGTCATCGATCACGATGCCCTTGAGGTGCAGCACCCCGAACAGTTCTCGAGTCTGCACAGGCACGCCATACACCGGCACTTCTACATCATGCTCCAGGTTCTGCGCCTGATACCACGCGGAATTACCGGGTTGCTTGCCGGCACCGATCAACCCTCGTTGTGCGCGAAACCAGTCCACCAGCACCACGACATCCAGTGTCGGCCGCGCCACTTTGGCTGCGTACAAGGCGTCGAGGATTTCCTGACCGGCTTCATCCTGTTGCAGGTACAGGGCAACCACGTAGATCCGCTGCGTTGCTGCAGCAATTTTCTCCAGCAGGCAGCGTCGGTAGTCGGCGGCGTGGGGCAACATCGTGATGGCATCGGCTGCCAAGGCAAAACCACGAAGCGTGGGCAGGGTGGAACGTCTGAAAGTGGAGCGCATAAGCCTCTCGAAGCGTTAGCCAGATAGCCCGGGAGCTTACACCAGAGTGTCAGGAAAATGGTTTGCTCTTTGCCTCTCGCACAAAGCCGGTCGATAGGGTGAGCGCAAAAAAAAGTACTGAATGGTTATCCAATTGCGTGAATCGGAGTACGGGGTCACCCCAAAAAGGTGATGACGATGCCCTGTAACGGGCGCGTTTTAGTCACTTTAGAGTCTAAAAGCGCTATTGCGGTATAAGGTGGTGTACGCTTGCGGCCTCTAAAAACAGGATGAAGTTATTGATATCCCAACATGACGATGGCGAGGAAGCGTTAATACGACCGGTTAAAAGAGTCCCGGTATTGTGGCTGGCAATCTTTGCTGTTTTTTTGGTGTGCGTGTCGATTGTGGGTTTTAATTTATGGCAGTTGAAACATGCCAAAGACCATGAGTTTGAACAGGCCCGCGTCGCGACATCGAACCTGTCCAAGTCACTGGCTCAGCAAGCTGAAGATACGTTTGATGAAGCAGACGTCATATTGGCCGATCTTGTTGAGCGTCTGCAGAATGATGGCTTGGGACCGGCCCAGATTGATCGCCTTCATCATCTTCTGGTGCAGCACGTCGTTGAAACTGAACAATTACAGGGTTTGTTTTTTTATGATCGTACGGGGGCATGGCGCCTGACCTCTTTTGCGACCAAGCCGGAAAACGCCAATAATGCTGATCGCGAATACTTCCAGTATCACCAGCAGAACGACAATCTGGGTCCGCACATAGGCAAGGCGATTCGTAGTCGAACGACTAACGATTGGGTCATACCGGTTTCAAGAAGGTTGAATGACACGCACGGCCAGTTCGACGGCGTTGTATTGGCCACGCTGAACATGAAGTATTTCGACCGGTTTTTTGAAGGTTTCAACATTGATCGTCAAGGCGCTATTTTTCTGGCAATGACGGATGGCACTCTGTTAGCTCGACGTCCCTTCACCGACGACGTGATTGGAGCGTCCATCGCTAAAGGGCAGGTGTTCACCGAATACCTGTCAAAATCCACTTCAGGCACGGCCATGGTGACGTCCATTGTGGATAAAGTCACCCGGCTCTACGGGTACAGGCAGCTGGGGAAATATCCCTTGGTCGTCGCTGCTGCCATCTCGGAAGAGTCACTGTTCGATGAATGGCGACAGAACGCGCTTAAATCAGTCGTCGTGATTGTCATCGCCGTATTGGCCAATATTTTATTCGGCGTTCTACTCGTCCGACAGATTCGCTTTGGCTTGCAAGCCGAAGCGAAGATGCGCGTGGCTCAGGATTCCCTGGAGAAGCTGGCCTTGCAGGACAGCCTGACCGGGTTATCCAACAGACGGCATTTCGAAAGAGTCCTCAATCTCGAGTTTCGTCGCAGTGGGCGGAAAAAGACGACCTTGAGCCTGATCATGCTGGATATCGATTTTTTCAAAAGTTTTAACGACGCCTATGGTCACTATGCCGGTGACCATTGCATTGCTGCGGTTGCTGACGCGATCCGCAGTTGTTTGAATCGTGCAGGTGACCTGGCTGTTCGTTATGGTGGTGAAGAGATGGCGATATTTTTGCCGGACAATGACACTCAAGGTGCTTATGCGCTGGCTGAAAAAATAAGGCTCGCGATTCTCGCCAGGCACATACCGCATGTTGATAACCCCGCGGGTGTCGTCACCGTCAGCCTTGGCTGTTACTCCTGCGTACCCAGTGAATACAACACTATTGAAGCACTGATAAAAAGAGCTGATTCTGCATTGTATGCCGCGAAAAAAGCAGGCAGAAATCAAACCATGACTTTTCAGCTGGATGTTTAATTCCGTTCCGATGCGTTCTCACCGATACGCGTCAGGTCGTGAGCTCAATTGAGCACGGTACTCAAACAAAACCTGAGGACGGCTGATCTGGCAGGGCGGTATGGCGGCGATGAGTCCTGCGTGATACCGCTATAAGCAGGCTGTACAGCAAGGCTTCGTTAGCGCCTGCCTTGAGCCGATAACGAAGCCTTGCTTTCAGCACGGGTGAAATACGCTCAATAGCCGTTTCGACGGAGAAGGGTGTCCAGGCTTTCTGCCGACGGACGCCCGTAGAACGCCAGCAGTTGTGCCGCGCGGTTGGTGAAGAAACCGTCGACTCCGCGGGCGCTGAGCGCTTTGAAATCCACTTCGTCATCAACGGTGTAGGGATGGATTATCAGGCCTTTGTCATGGGCCATGCGGTTCATCCACGGCTTGACCAGGTCCATGTAGCTTTGATCACCACCGTCTTTGAGCGCTGATGAAGGTCCAATGCCGATTGCGCCGTGAGCTTTGGCCCACGCCATCCACGCTGCGAACTCTGCTTCGGACTTCACGTCTTGCCCGGCATAGAAGCTGGCCTTGTCTTTGGCCCCAGAGGTCTTGAACGTGGCGTCCGAACTGGCTTGGATGTAGCCATCCCCTAACCACAACAACAGCACTTTCGGCACCTGCGGCATGCTTTTTTGCAGCAGTTCGAGGCTCGGTTTTTCGAAGGTCTGCAACACTACGCGGCCAGGCATGTGCGCGACATTCACCCGGCCCTTGGCGGCTTCGGGTCGTTGATCGAGCCAGCCGCGTTTGGCCAGGGCATTTTTAAGGTCTTCTTCTATGCCGGGAAACTGGGCGGGAACCTTGGTCTCGATATACAGCCCCGGTTTGTTCTCACCGCCCTCGGCGATATCGATGACTTCGTCCAGGGTCAGTATTTTCAAACCGACGTAACTGCTGCGGGCTCTGGCGGGGAAGGCGGTATTGAACCAGGAACCAGCGTCCAGTTGTTTGAGCTCCGCCAGCGTGAAGCTGCTCACAGGTTGCGTGATGCGGTCCGGGTAGACCTGCGCGATGTTGGTGGTGCGTCTGAGGGTGTCGTCATGCAGGGCGATCAGAACTCCGTCCCTGGTGCGCTGAATATCCATTTCCAGATAATCGGCCCCCAACTCCCGAGCCAGCATGTAAGCCGGAATGGTTTCCTCTGGCGCATCAAACGAGGCCCCCCTGTGCGCAATAATCGCAGGCCAGGGCACACCGATTTTGGCGGCGAGTGCCTTGCCCGGCGGTTCAATCGCGAGTGTGGATTCACTCATCACCAGCGCGCTCGCCAACAGTGTAATGAGCCCGACCGCTCGTGGAATACCTTTCAACATGTCTGATTTTCCTTTCTGCACGGATCATTCACGACCTTCTTGATCGCCATGCCGGCCCCGAAAAATCGAGGCCTCCCAAGTCTCAAGCATTAACAGCAACCATCAGCGAGAGCAATCAAGCTGTCGCTGCTGCACTGTAGCAAGTCGTCGATGACGAAATGGTGAGTGAGCCGTCGGTCACTATGGCAGCGATTCGGCGACTGACAGGTATTCCCGGAACCGCTCGGTCACGGTTAAAATGGCGCCAATTTTTTAACGAGGGATTGTCTCGGCATGGAGATGACGGTAAAGACTTTTTTGGAGCTCAACATAGCGAAGCGCGAGCCGGGCGTATTTTTTTCGAGCTGTATCCGCACGTTCACTGACGCCGAGCTGCTTTACGAAATAAACGTTGATCAGAATCTGGAAACAGTGGATGTCGGGCTGTACTCGATGCATGACAAGTACGTGTGGTCACAGAAGCGTGTTTATTTCATTTACGACGAAGACGGCAAACAGTTCCTTCGCTCCGTTCCTCGGAACCAGATCTGACCCGCATCGAGTCGTCTGGTTTCGGGCCTGACATCATATTCATAAGGGCGTCTCAGGCGCCTTTTGCACCCGCTCTCAAATCCTCACAAAACCCCTTCCTGCATCCGTAACCGCCACCGCCCATTGAACCGTAGCTCGGTCGCCGATAACGGCTCGATGTCGATTGCGTTAAACGCTGCCGGTGGGCATTGCAGGGCATGCAGGATGGCGGCGCGGATCACGAAGGGGTGGGTGATCGCTACCCAGTGTCCCGGTGTGCGCAGGGTGTCGAGCCATGCGCCGACGCGGGTGCAGACCTCAGCCACCGATTCGCCGCCGTGCGCAGTTGAAGCGCTGTCTGCAGACCAGTCCTGGAGTGCTTCGGGCTCATGCGCCTGGAGGTCTTTGATGCGCTTGCCTTGCCAGCGTCCAAAATCACAATCGCGCAGCTCGCGGACGATATCCATCTGCGACCCGAACAGGTGAGCGGTTTGCCGGGCGCGGGTCTCGGGTGCGCTGATTAACTGCACGGAAGGCTTGAAACGGTTGGCCAGCGAATGCCCGGTAGCCTGCCAATCCAGTTCGACAGGCTCGTCCAGCGGAAAGCGTGCGAGCTTCTGTGCGAGTGTCCGGGCATGGCAGATCAAGGTCAAACGAGTGGCCATCACAGGGGTCCCTAAGGGCTTTACGGGTGGGCAAGTTTACATGGCCCATGCCCTTGTATCATTTTGCGGGGGCGACCGCCGTTTGCCACGTGACGGGCGGGCCTGATAGACGGCATAGTCATCAGACTGATTTTGGGTGATCTGACCTTGGACTCTGGAGTGGAGGGGCGTATGACGACGACTGTTCTGGTGCTGGTTGAAACCATTCACGACTATTTGTCGATACTCGAAAGCAATGGTTTCAAGCTGATTCTGGCGACGAGCCCGGCCGAACGTAAAAAAGCCATTGAGGCGCACGGCGCGCAGATCAATGCGGTGTTGACCCGCGGTCCGTTAGGTTTTTATGCGGATGAAATCGCCGCGCTGCCGCATCTGGAAATCATCTGCGTGATCGGTGCCGGTTATGAGCATGTCGACCTTGAGGCCGCCAAGGCTCGGAATATTACGGTGACAAACGGTGCCGGGGTCAATGCGCCCTCGGTCGCCGACCACGCGCTGGCGTTGTTGCTGTCGCTGGTGCGTGATATCCCGCGTGCCGATGCATCGGTGCGGCGTGGCGAATGGCGTAAAGTCATGCGTCCTTCGCTGGCCGGCAAGCGCCTCGGTATTCTTGGGCTGGGTGCTGTGGGCATGGCGATCGCCAAACGTGCCGCCCTGGGTTTTGACATGTCCGTGAGTTATCACAATCGCCAGCCCCGCAGTGATGTGCCTTATGCTTATTGCGCAAGCCCGGTCGAACTGGCGAGCGCCTCGGACTTTTTTATCGTCGCGACACCGGGCGGTGCAGGGACTCGGCAGTTGGTCGACAAACAGGTACTGGATGCCCTGGGGCCTCACGGTTTTATCGTCAACATCGCGCGTGCCAGCGTCATCTCGACGGCGGACCTGATCGAGGCGCTTGAACAAAATCGTATCGCTGGCGCCGCGCTGGATGTCTTCGATGATGAACCGCACGTGCCGGACGCGCTCAAGGCGTTGAGCAGCGTGGTGCTCACCCCTCATGTCGCAGGACTCTCTCCGGAAGCTTTGCAGGGTACTGTTCAGTTGGTGGCGGACAATCTGCTGGCGTACTTTTCCGGGCAACCGGTGCTGACGCCAGTGCGCAGTTGAATCGAGCGTTAACGTTGTGACCCTGTTACGGGCCTGCCTTCGCCAGCGGCGGCCCACTAGCGGCAGAGAGCCTTGGTTATGTCCCAACTATACTCAGCCCGTCGGTAAAAGGAGAAGGCCATGATTCAATGCAAGCGCGCTTATGACCCGGCGTCCCCCGCAGATGGTTATCGGGTATTGGTCGATCGCCTTTGGCCAAGAAACATGCGCAAAGATCACTTGGTCCTCAACGCGTGGTTGCCTGACACGGGCCCGACCACCCCGTTGAGAAAGGCCTTCAAAAGTGGCGCGATGAACTTCACGGATTTTTGTACGGGGTATCGCCAGGAACTGACGGCGCATCCGGAACATTGGTGGCGATTGCTCGAGCCTGCCCGGCAAGGCACGCTGACACTCGTCTATTCGGCGAAAGACACTGCGCATAACAATGCAGTCGTGCTGATGGAATGGCTTGAAGAAGAACTGGACAAGCAGGGGCCGCAAAGTTCTCCTGTGTGTTATGCAGGCTCACACCTCAAGTGAACAACAGGTGTAACGCAAGTAACCTCAATAAAAGTGAAGTCAAACATCATTAATTTGACATTGCCCAGCCTGCCGCTGATCGGCAAACTGCTGGCGCTCACTGCTTAATGTCTCCATCCCCGCTGTCTTGAGCGCTTGCTTCATTGAGTTCTGACGCTTGAATTCAAGGCACCCACGTGTCTTTTTTTCGGCGATCAGTGTGAGTCACTCAGTGTGCTTGTAATGGAATAATTATGGCCCGTGTCAATGCTCCCGATATAAACGCTTCCTATAATTACGACGTCGTTCGCCGCTTCACGTTAATGACCCTGCTCTGGGGAATACTTGGCATGGCGATGGGCGTGGTTCTGGCGGCGCAGTTAGTCTGGCCTGAGCTGAACTTGAATTTGCCATGGACCACATTTGGTCGTTTGCGGCCTGTTCATACCAATCTGGTGATTTTTGCATTTGGTGGCGGTGCATTATTTGCAACGTCATTGTATGTGGTTCAGCGCACCTGCCGGGTTCGATTGATCTCCGACAGGCTGGCCAACGTTGTGTTCTGGGGCTGGCAAGCCATTATTGTGGCGCTGTTGATTACTTACCCGCTGGGATACACCACGTCTAAAGAATACGCTGAGATGGAGTGGCCTATTGCGATAGCGGTGGCCGTCATCTGGGTGGCGTATGCCTATTTGTTTTTCGGCACTATCGCCCGCCGCACCGTTAAGCATATTTATGTCGGTAACTGGTTTTACGGTGCTTTCATCGTGGTGACGGGCATGGTGCATGTGATCAACCACCTTTCGGTTCCGGTCAGTTTGCTGAAGTCTTATTCGGTCTATTCCGGCGCGACTGATGCAATGGTCCAGTGGTGGTATGGGCATAGTGTTGTGGGCTTTATTTTGTCTGTCGGCTTTTTGGGCATGATGTATTACTTCGTGCCGAAACAGGCCGAGCGGCCGATTTACTCCTATCGGTTATCCATCGTGCATTTCTGGTCGATCATTACCCTGTACATCTGGGCGGGTCCGCACCATTTGCATTACACCGCGCTGCCAGACTGGGCTCAGTCGCTGGGCATGGCGATGTCGATGATTCTGCTGGCGCCAAGCTGGGGCGGCATGATCAACGGCATGATGACCTTATCGGGCGCCTGGCATAAGTTGCGTACCGACCCGATTTTGCGGTTCCTTGTTGTGTCTCTGGCGTTCTACGGCATGTCGACCTTTGAAGGACCGATGATGGCTATCAAAACCGTCAATGCGCTTTCTCATTACACCGACTGGACCATCGGCCACGTACACGCTGGCGCCCTCGGTTGGGTTGCCATGATCAGCATCGGGACGCTGTACCACATGATCCCCAAACTGTATGGCCGCGAGCAAATGCATAGCGTGGGGCTGATCAACGTGCACTTCTGGCTGGCGACCATCGGTACTGTTCTGTACATCGCGTCGATGTGGGTCAATGGCATCACTCAGGGCTTGATGTGGCGTGCGATCAACGATGACGGGACACTGACTTACTCCTTCGTCGAAACGCTACAAGCCAGTCACCCAGGCTACGTTGTGCGGCTTATCGGCGGTTCGACCTTCGCTGTCGGGATGCTGCTGATGGCCTACAACACCTGGCGCACTGTGCGAGCAGGCGAGCGCAACGCCCAGTATCCGATTGCGGCCGTGGTTTGATTGACGACAAGAGATGCGAACCGTTTCCCTGTCCAGGGATGAATATTTTTTAGTATCGTCGCGCTGATACGAGGCTCTCTCACTTTTGTGGGGGCGCCTTTTAAATTCTGGTTTTGATTATGCAACGTTACAGTTTTATGGGTTGGCTTGGTCGTTTTGCGCCAGCCGCAATGAATACGCGTCCCAAGGAATGGCTGAGGGCAAGCGTTGGAAGTTTTCTCGGGTTGCTGATCTGCACGCTGATCTGCCGCGAAGTTTTTGGCAGTTCAGTAGCATTGCATTTGATGGGGCCTGTGGCGGCGTCGGCCGTTATCCTGTTTGCCGTTTCTTCCGGGGCGCTGGCACAGCCCTGGCCGGTGATCGGCGGTTATCTGACCTCAACGGCTGTGGCGTTGATTATCACTCATTATTTCGGCTACTCGCCGCTAAGCGCCGCCTTGGCCGTTGGTCTGTCCTTGGGCGCGATGTGTGTGTTGCGGTGCTTGCACCCCCCGGGCGCTGCGTTGGCCTTGTGTCTGGTGTTGGCGGATACCGAGCTCTCCGGGATGGGCCTTCAGGTGTTTTACCCTGTCATGCTCAATGCGATTTGCCTGCTGATTGCGGCGTTGCTCTACAACAACATCACGGGCGTGCGATATCCCAAACTGCACGTTGTGATGGCTGTGCGCGCTACTGACGATCCAGCCCCACAAGAACGAGTCGGTATCACCTCTGCGGACCTGGACCTGGCGTTGGCCGACATCGGCGAGTTTGTCGATGTGACACATGAAGAACTCGAAGAGATCGTGCGTGCCACTGAAAAGTACGCGTTGCGGCGCAGCATGGGCGATATCACGGCGTCTCAGATCATGTCGCGTGACTTACAGTGCGCCACCCCGGAGACGTCGGTCGAGCAGGCGCTGAATATGCTGACATCGCAACACCTCAAGACGTTGCCGGTTCTGGATAAGGGGCGGCGTCTTGTCGGCATTGTCAGCTTGATTGATTTGCTTGGGCATTCGCGCAATACCAGGCGATTGGGGGTATTGGGCCGATTGGGCCTGCGCCGCGGCAGGGTGCTGGAGCACGTGATGACCCGCCCGGTCACCTGTGTCAGCGGCAATGCGCATGTCGTCGAACTGATTCCGCTGTTATCAGGATCGGGGCTGCACTGCCTGCCCGTCATCGAGAAGGGAGAGTTGGTCGGCATCGTGACCCAGACCGATCTGATTGCAGCGCTTCATCGGGATTTGATCATGCATCTTGGATAACTAGATGATCGGGTCCCAGCGTTGCGACCAATCACTGTCTGCTTTGACGATGTCTCGCAACAGCTCGAAAGCCGACTGCAATACCGCTGAGTCACGATCACGCGAATAGACCAGATAGGTGGGGTAGGTGAACTCTGGCGCCTTTGGCACGCGCTCGAACACGCCGCTGTCCAGATAACTCTGGACCACCCGCGTACGGAAGTAACCGGCACCGCCATTTTCAAGAATGTATTGCAGCGCCAAGGGCCCCAGGTTGAAGCCGATCGCCGCTTTGGCCTGGTCTGGAAGTGCCGCATCATGTTGCTTGCGGAAGTCATCGCCCCAGTCGACATACACGTAGGGCTCCGGGTTGGATGCCAGGCGCACCTGAATCAGTTTCTCTTCCAGCAGTTGCTCAACCTGCAGGCCCGGCCAGTAAGTGGGCTGATAGACCAGCGCCGCATCCAGTACCCCCAGCTCCAGTTGCTGCAACAGTTGCTTGCCGTCCCCTATCTCTGCACGCAAGGCATGGGTCGGAATTTTTTCGCGCATCTGTTGCACCCAGCTCAGCATCAGCGGGTTGCACAAACTGACTTCACCACCGATGTGCAGCACATTGCGGTAGCCTTCAGGCAGAGGAAGGTCCCGGCGCGCCGCTTCCCAGGTCTGCACCAGTTGATTGGCATACACCACGAACGCTTCGCCATCTGCCGTCAATTTAGCGCCGGCCCGGTTGCGGATGAACAGCGTGCAGTTGAGATGACTCTCAAGCTTCTGCACGCGGGCCGTAATGGCCGTCTGCGTGACATGCAGTCGTTCGGCGGCAGCGACAAGGCTGCCGTACCGCGCGATCTCTACAAAGGTCCGAGCCAGGTCGATGTCCATGTGGGTTCACTTCAAATCAGAGGGCTTGATTGTAAAGGCATCCGCCAGGCGCAGGGAGTCTGTGAATGGCGGAGGAATGCGCGGGTTGAATCTTGGCTATGCTCATTGTGCTGTCGAAACCTGTCGGACGGTTTCAGAGAGGTTGCCCGATCCTCATTAGAACCGTGGAGAATCTGACGATGCGTTGGTTGAAACAGCACCCCGTCGCGATCAACCTGATACTCGCCTTTGCTATCGCGGTGCTGGTGAGTTTATGGGTCAACTACTTCACGGCACCCGAGCCCATGTCCGACCGGAAACACCTGTTGATGGGCGTGGCGATCGTCCTGCTGGGGATTCAGTGTGGGTACAACCTGAACGTTTCGCGGGCCAAGAAGCGAATTATTTATGAGCTTCTTGATTTAGGCGTTCACTTTTTCATCGCCAATGCCAACACGCCCATCACCTCCAGGGACTTGAGGATCATCGTTCACCTGTGGGAGAAGACCAGGCCCGGCAAAGACCTCCCTGCCCAACGTTGTCTGGTGCCTAAATACTGGAAGGCTGAAACCGAACCCTGGGACTACCGGGCGATTCCGCTGGATTGGGAGTCGATCAGGAGGTGGTTTATCAATGTCAAAGCGTTCCATGAACAGCGGGTCATCTGCGGTGAGCCGTCAGAACCCGATCCGCTGTTGACGGCAGAACTGGCAAGGCTGTTCGTGCATGCGCCCTTCGCCGGAAAATCAATTATTTCGGCACCCGTCTGGTCCAGGAAAGCCCCATTGTCAGTCATCGGCACATTGACCTGCGACTCCGTTCGCGGCATGGAAGAGCTCGACTGGTGCAAGAAGGGTGTCATCAATGAAAATGCGAGGAACATGCTGGAAGCCCTGGCTAATTCAATCGGAAGGATCATCTCGAATGACGAAGAAACCGCTAAAGACGCATAGCGCCGCCGAGCGTCGAACGCGCCTGTCGGATGAAGCCGTCTCGGCCGCCGATCAAGCGTATGCGCCGTATTCGAAGTTTCACGTGGGCGCTGCGGTACTTGGCGCGTCAGGAGTGATTTATCGCGGCGCCAACATCGAAAATGCCAGTTATGGGTTGGGCATCTGTGCAGAACGCGTGGCCCTGGCCAGTGCGCGAATGGCGGGGGAGCAAAACATTGCTGCCATCGCGATTGCCTGTGTGAGCGCCGCCAACGACTCCCCCCTCAACGAAAAAATGCCCTGCGGCGCCTGCCGACAGTGGATTCAGGAACTGGCCCCCGATGCGGAGATTTTTATTGTTGGCGAGGAGGAAAGTTACTCCATCGCTCAGCTTCTGCCCCACGGGTTCACACTGCGCACGTGATCCGTTTCTCGCGTAGCCAGGCAAACGCACAGAATGGCTTCTAACCACACTGCGAAGGCTGCGTAGGCGCCGTCTTGAAGGCCACCTCTTGCATCGGCAAGAAGTGGCCAATGGCTCACGGCATGACCGGCGGTAGATACGTCAGTGTGGTGCCCAACGCCCACAGCATGAACAGCACCAGAGGGGCATGGACCAGCAACTGCACAAACGAGAAGCCGATCAGGTCACGTGCTTTCAGACCCAGAACGCCCAGCAGCGGCAGCATGTAGAACGGGTTGATCAGGTTCGGCAGCGCTTCGGCCGCGTTGTAGATCTGCACTGCCCAGCCCAGATGGTATTTCAGGTCATTGGCAACTTGCATCACGTAAGGCGCTTCGATGATCCACTTGCCGCCACCCGATGGAATAAAGAAGCCCAGCACCGCCGAGTACACGCCCATCAGCAGCGCATAAGTATCGTGCGAGGCGATCTGGGTGAAGAAGGTCGAAATGTGGTGGGCCAGGGTTTGCGCATCGCTGCCTTTGACCGTGGTCATCAGTGCCGCAATCGAACCGTAGAGCGGGAACTGGATCAATACGCCCGTGGTGGTTGGCACTGCGCGAGACACCGCATCGAGGAAGCTGCGCGGTCGCCAGTGCAGGAGGGCGCCGGTCATGATGAACAGAAAGTTATAAGTGTTCAGCCCGGAAATGGCGGTGATTGCCGGTTTAGTCGAGAACTCATGGAACAACCAGCCAGCAGCCAGCAGCACCAACAGGATGATCAGTATCGGGCTGTACTCAAGCCACTCACCAGGGCGTGAGCGCTTGGGAATTGCTGGCAGACTGAAGCTCGGATCGACACCGCAGGCTGCCGCATCCTTGGCGCTGGAAGGGCCGGGCGCGGTGGCGTAGGCGATGATCAGCGAGACCACGATCAGGATCGCGAGCATGACGCCAGACTGCCAGAGGAAGATGGTTTGGGTGAAGGGGATCATGCCGGTAATCGCCAGGATCGACGGTGGCAGGCTGGCCGGGTTGGCTTGCAGTTGCGCGGCCGAAGACGAAAGTCCCAGCGCCCACACCGCACCCAGGCCCAGATAAGCCGCCGCACCGGCGGCACGATAGTCCATGCGCAAATCGGTGCGCCGCGCCAGCGCGCGAACCAGCAGGCCGCCAAACACCAGCGACAACCCCCAGTTCAGCAAGGAGGCAACCATGGAGATCAGTGCTACCCAGGCCACTGCCGAGCGCCCGTTCTTCGGGATGCGCGCCAAGCGGTCGATCAGGCGTACGGCGGGTGGCGAGCTGGCCACTACGTATCCACCGATCACCACGAAAGCCATCTGCATGGTGAACGGAATCAGGCTCCAGAAACCGTCGCCAAACGCGGTGGCGGCCTCAGTCGGTTTGGCGCCCATGGCCATGGTCGCAACGGCCACGATAACCACGGCCAACACGGCAAACACCCAGGAGTCAGGGAACCAGCGTTCGGCCCAATTGGCGCAACGCAGGGCAAAGCGGGCATAGCGGCTGTCTTCGATATGGGCGGCCATGGGTCCTACCTTTTTTGAATTTATTATTGAGGGGCTAAGGGGCTAGCCCGTTTTTTTAGAGCACGCGCAAAGCGGTGAAGCTACAAAACAACAAACCCCTTCAATCATTGAAGGGGCAGAATGGCACAGCGTGGAGGCATCGTTTGGTGACCTCTCGACTATTTTGGTGTGAGGGCTGACGTCTTCGCGAAAGCAATCGGCCAGACGCCGCGTCACTGTCAGAAACTCATTTCCACGACATCGTCCGGCACGATCAATTTGCCGGCGGTCTTCGCGATGATTTCTTCGATGCTGACCCCCGGCGCGCGCTCGCGCAGGATGAATGCGCCGTCGGCGATTTCCAGGTAAGCGAGGTCGGTCAGCACTTTGCGGATGCAACCGGCACCGGTCAGCGGCAGGCTGCAACGTGTCAGCAGTTTGGATTCACCGTCTTTGGAGGCGTGGGTCATGGTGACGATGATGTTGTCGGCACCGGCCACCAGGTCCATCGCGCCACCCATGCCTTTGACCAGTTTGCCGGGGATCATCCAGGAGGCGATGTTGCCCTCGACGTCGACTTCGAAAGCCCCCAGCACGGTGAGGTCCACATGACCGCCACGGATCATGGCGAAGGATTCAGCCGAGGAGAAAATCGATGCGCCTTTGCGGGCGGTCACTGTTTGTTTGCCAGCGTTGATCATGTCGGCATCGATGGTTTCTTCGGTCGGAAACTCACCCATGCCGAGCAGGCCGTTTTCCGACTGCAGCATCACGTCGATATCAGTGGGCACGTAGTTGGCGACCAGGGTCGGAATGCCGATGCCGAGATTGACGTAAAAACCATCTTTCAGTTCGCGTGCGACGCGCTGTGCCATTTGTTCGCGGGAAAGTGCCATGGTCAGGTTCTCTTATTGTTCGGAACGAGAGTGCTCTGGACGAGAAGACTCTTTGAGTG
The DNA here is from genome assembly GCF_900095225.1 of Pseudomonas sp. UMAB-08. GTDB lineage: Bacteria > Pseudomonadota > Gammaproteobacteria > Pseudomonadales > Pseudomonadaceae > Aquipseudomonas. Next base: position 28,190 of record NZ_LT607417.1, on the reverse strand, counting down.
CAGCGAAAGAACGGCCTCAGGCCTTCTTGACGGTGCGCTGTTCGATGCGTTTCTCGAAGGTGCCCAGGATCACGCGATCAACATAGATACCGGGGGTGTGAATCTCGCTGGGTAGCAATTCGCCTGGCTCGACGATTTCTTCGACTTCGACCACGGTGATTCTGCCGGCGGTGGCGACCACAGGGTTAAAGTTCTGCGCCGTGTTGCGGTACACCACGTTGCCGAAATGGTCGGCTTTCCAGCCTTTGACGATAGCAAAATCGCCGGTGATCGCTTCTTCAAGGATCACGTGACGCCCGTTGAACTGGCGGGTTTCCTTGCCTTCAGCGACGGGAGTCCCGTAGCCGGTGGCGGTGTAGAACGCGGGGATGCCAGCACCGCCTGCGCGAAGTTTTTCAGCCAGGGTGCCTTGCGGGGTCAGTTCGACTTCCAGCTCGCCGCTGAGCAGCTGGCGTTCGAACAGCGCGTTCTCGCCAACATAAGACGCGACCATTTTGCGGATCTGGTGGTCTTCGAGCAGCACACCGAGACCAAAGCCGTCGACGCCGCAATTGTTGGAAACAACCGTAAGGCCTTTGACGCCACGGCGCTTTATTTCCGCGATCAGATTTTCAGGGATGCCACACAGGCCGAAACCACCAGACAGAACCGTCATGTTATCGGTTAGCCCATCCAGCGCTTCTTCGTACGTTGCCACTCGTTTGTCGAGCCCAGCCATAATGATCCGCCTTTTCTTTTGTAGTTGTAGACCGACAAGCAGGCTGTCGGAGAGCGTTCAGTGCATCTTCCCTTGCCTGTAATGATTTGTTAATTTTGTTTTTCTGATGGATTGATAAGAAAGCTAAATATATGAACGTCAAACAGCTCAGGGCTTTTCTGGCAGTCTCGCAATGCCTGAGCTTCGCCCAGGCGGGGGAGCGGCTGCATCTTTCCCAGCCAGCGTTGAGCCTGACCATCAAAAGCCTGGAAGAGGACTTGGGTGGGCCGCTGTTCAGTCGCACGACGCGCAGCGTCAGCCTCACACCGGAGGGTGAAACCCTGTTGCCGCTGGCGCGTCAGTTGCTGGCGGATTGGGACAACACCGAAGAGTTGCTGCGCCAGCGCTTTACCTTGCAGTTGGGCAAAGTGTCGATCGCAGCAATGCCGTCATTCGCCGGTAACTGGCTGCCGAGCGCACTCAAGGTGTTTCGTGATCGCTACCCACGGGTCAACGTCGCGGTGCATGACGTGATTAACGAGCAAGTGCTTGAGATGGTGCGTCATCGCCGGGTGGAGTTGGGTATCGGTTTTGAGCCAGAATCGAGCAATTCTCTGCTGTTCACCCCGTTTTATATGGACCGTTTCGTCGCAGTGGTGCCTGTGGATTCGCCGTTGGCCGAGCGTGAGGAGGTGACCTGGAGTGAGCTGTTGCAGGAAGACTTCATCGCATTGCAGCGGCCATCCGCCGTGCGTTTGTTGCTGGAGCAAGCCCTGCAGGCGCAGCATGGCAAGCTGTCGGTCGCGTTTGAAAGTCATCAGTTGGCGACTATCGGTCGTATGGTCGCCAATGGGCTTGGGGTCAGCGCCGTACCGTCGTTGTGCGTGCAGCAAATGCGAGAGCTGGGCGCGCATTGCATCGCGCTGATCGAACCGCGTATTGAACGGCGTATCGGCTTGATGATGCTGGCTGATCACACGCTCTCGACGGCGGCCCAGGCCTTGCGTGAGGTGTTGATCGGGTGTGCGCAGGAGCAAGTCTCGGGAATGGCCCGGCTTCACTAGAGGAGCGCTTGGGTGGCCGGGCTTTCTGAGGACGAGTGGAGAACACAGGGGAATCGATAGCGACTATCGAGCATGATGATTTCTACTCGGCCGAGGTGGCGAGTAGCCTTGGCTCATTCCGAAAAGAGCCTTGTGAACACGCCCATGAATCGCCTACTGACCCTTGCCCTGTTGCTCACCGCTGCCGTTCTCTCCGGATGTGCCAGCCACTCTCCTGAGCTGCGTCCCTACACCGCCGAAGAGACTCGCGAACTGGCGCTTGAAGACTTGAACCGTCGCGGGTTGTCGTTTGACGAATACCAGACCAAAAAAGCCCAATTGACCCACTCGCCACAGATCGTCCATGAATTCGACAACCGCGGCGAGATGAATGCAGCGCAGAGTGTCGCTCACCCTGATCGTCAGGGTTAATAGGTGTTCACAACGCCAGCTTCAAATGGCCGCCGGCCAGCGAGTGCCGGGCCTGGACCCTTCGCAGCAATCCATGATGGAAATGTTCCAACCCTTCATGCAGACGCTCGGTGAGGATATCGTCGAGTTCGCCACCTTGTTCATTGTTGCTGTAGCTGATCTGGGTATCGATGGCGAAGATGCCGTGCAGTACTTCCTGGCACTTGAGCGCCGAGAGCACCGGTTTCAGGGCGTAGTCCACCGCTAGCATGTGCGCGATGCTGCCACCGGTGGCCAGTGGCAGAACAACCTTGCCGTGCAACGAACGCTCGGGCAGCAGATCGAGCAGGGTTTTCAGGGCGCCGGAAAATGACGCCTTGTACACCGGTGTACCGATTAACAGGCCATCGGCCTGTTTGACCGCTTCGATAAAGTCGATGACCTGCGGGCTGTCGAAGTGCGCGTAGAGCAGGTCTTCCGCAGCAAAGTCTCGAATTTTGAGGGCCTGGACGTTCACATCGTGGGCTTGCAGCCAATGACGCGCATGTTCCAGGACCACGCCGGAGCGGGATTTCAGGGCAGGGCTGCCTGAGAGAGAAACTACCAACATGTTGTATTTCCTTGGGTCAATGTCGCCCGCCATGGTGATGGCTTCGGTCTGTTACCTCAGTACAAAGCAGCATGCATGCCAGCATTGAATAATTCTCCAACGCTTTGAAAGTAAACGATTTTACAGAATGTCATGGCGCGTCGATATGTCGTTGTGACTGCACAATCGGCACGTAACTGTTGGTTCACTGTTTCTGTGGCAACAGTCGTCAGTCGCAAATCGCAGGCAAAAAAAACCCCGCATTCGTCGAAGGCGGGGAGGGGTGTAGTGCGGTTCAGTTATTTGAAGGCGGTACCGGTAGCGACTACGCTGGCCGATGGCAGCAAGTTGCTGATGAAGCGGTTCCAACGGGTGATATTGGCCGGACCGACAAACACCACATCCTGTGCCTCGAGTTCAAATTGACGCGCGAGCACATAGGAGGTCGGTTTTACTGCGTTGAGGTGGTAGACCGTCGCGCCCTGGCCATCGTTATCCGCCGCGCGAATCACGTAGACCGCATTGCCGTCGGCAGAGTCCGGGCTAAGACCGCCGGAATTACCGAGGGCTTCCATCAGTGTCAGGCTGGTTGTGCCGAAAGAGATCACTTGCGGGCGCATGACTTCACCCAACACATAGATCTTGTTCTGCGAGTTGCTGTTCAAGTGCAGGTAGTCGCCATTCTTGAGGAGGATTTTGCTCAGTTGCGACCCTTTGCGGTTGAGTGCGTCGATATCGAGCACGTACTCCTTACCGTCACGACTGAGGGTCAACCCCGCCAGGTTGGCGTCGGTCAGATCCACCCCGGCAGCGCTGATGGCCTGCACCAGACTCAGCGGGACGTTGGTGATCGGTTGCGTCCCCGGGTTCTTGAACGCACCTGACAGCACGATGCGCTGGCTGTTGTAACGATAGACTTTGACGTCGACTTTGACCTCGGTGTATTGCGGCAGCAAGCCCATCCTCAGCTGTTCACGTATCTGTGCAACGGTCTTGCCCGCGGCCTGGATCCTGCCGACATAGGGGAAGAACACCGTTCCGTCGCTCAATACTTCCCGACTGTTGGCATCGAGCTGATCCATCGAGCCTGGCGCTGTCAATTCGGGGTGTTCGAAGACAGTCACCAATAAGGTGTCGCCTGGGCCGACCACGTATTCGGGAGTACGGTAGTTCAACAGCTCCGGCGGCAGCACTGAGGTTTTGGTTGCGACATGTTGTTGCTGCACGCTCTTGGGCGTAATGGCCACGAGGTGGACTTTAGGTTCGTCCGGTCCATTGTCTTCGACTTCATCTGGCGTCATATGCTGCCCGGGAGCAAATGCGCAGCCTTGCAAAATCAGGCTGGAAAGCAGCACAACAGCTAGGGTTCGCTTCATATATTTTATCCTTCCGAAAGGTGCACGGTGCACCACAGTGATTTCATTGCTTCCCTTACCAACACCGGTACCGCGTTATTGCAAGCGTGCACGCCCCGGTTCGCCTCCTCAACGAGCCTGGTGATACAAAAGATAGATGATTTATTTAAAATGCGTTTTTGTTGAGAAAGCCTTTGAACAGGGTCAACAGAATGATTTTTATGTCCAGCCAGACTGACCAGTGTTCGATGTATTCAAGGTCGAATTCGACGCGCTTTTGCATCTTGTCCAGCGTATCCGTTTCGCCACGCCAGCCATTGATCTGCGCCCAACCGGTGATTCCCGGTTTGACCTTGTGCCGCAGCATGTAACCGCTGACCTGCTTGCGGTATTGCTCGTTGTGCGCCACCGCATGAGGCCGTGGGCCGACGATGGACATGTCACCGCGCAACACGTTGAAAAACTGCGGCAGCTCGTCAAGCGAGGTGCGACGCAGGAAGGCGCCGAGGGGGGTGATTCGTGCATCGTTGCGCGTGGCCTGACGGACGTTATCGCCGTTTTCCTGCACGCTCATGCTGCGAAACTTCCAGACCATGATCGGCCGTCCATCCAGTCCATAACGACGCTGTCGAAACAGCACGGGACCGGGCGATGTGAGCTTGATTGCGATTGCAATCAATACCAGGGGTAAGGCGATCATCAACAGAATCAGGCTGGACAGCACGATGTCTTCCACGCGTTTGACCACGCTCCAGGCACCGTCCATGGGGGAATCGAAAATGCTGATACTGGCCAGGCCATTGATGCTCTCACTGCGTGCGTGCAGCAGCTCGAACATGAACATATCCGGGATCAGGTACACCGAGGCGGTGGTGTCGCTCAAGCCTTTGACCAATTCGCACAGGTGCGGCTGACCGAGCGCCAGGGTGATGTAAATCTTGTCGATGCGACCTTCGCGCGCATCGTTGATCAGTTGCTCCAGATTGCCCAGTACCGGCACGCGTCGGCCAACGGCCGTGAGATCCATCTGCTGAGGTTCCTCATCGTAGAAGCCGAGCAGGTTCATGCCCATCCAGGGGGCGCTGGAAATCGAGGTAGCCAAGCGTTCGCCACATTGCCCTGTGCCGACAATGGCCACGCGGCGGGTATTAAAGCCTCGTCGCCGTAAGCTGTGCAACAGGCTGCGGATCAATAGTCGATAACTGCACAGGGTCACCAGCACCAGTGCGAACCAGGCCATTTGACCGTTGTCCGGCACACTGACGTGGTTAAACAGCAGGTAATTCACCGTCAGCAGGATGACGAATGTCGTCGACCAATAACTGAAGATTTTGGTCAGTTCGCGCAGAATGCGTTCGCCGCGCCAAGAGCCATAGAGCTGGTGATACTCGCCGATCCAGTGGAATACCAGCACCGAGAGCATGATCAGAATCCACGGCTCGGCGCCCATGGGTGAGCCTTCGATCCGGTTCAGCCAATAACCGCAGAGCACGATGACGGTTAGATCGAGCAAGCGGTGGGCGACGGATAGCAGGGATTGGTTAGCGTGCAAAATGCCACGAAATTGTGTGCTCATGACCTGTGCTCGTTCAGAGTGATTTGATCGGAACTACACGTGCATGGTGATCGGCGATGGCCACTGGCGGAGTCGATGCCGTTGCGCTCGCTGGTCGAGGATGGCGTGAGGTGTGCGCGGCGCTCAAGCGTGCTTCGACGAAGTCTTTGATCTCTTGCTCGAAGCGCTCGCAGGAAAAACGTTCGGCGTTGGTGCGACAGGCCTGGGCGCTGATCCGGGGCTTGGCGTTTTCGAATTCGCCGATGGCCGCCACCAGTGCGGATACCGTCTGCTGGTGATAGAACACGCCGGTCGGCGTGGGATGGTCGAGGCCACAGATGGTTTCAAGGGCGCCACCCTTGGCGTAGGCGATCACCGGGGTGCCACAGGCTTGCGCTTCTACCGGGCTGATGCCGAAGTCTTCCTCGGCGGCAAAGACAAAGGCCTTGGCGTTGCGCATGTGTTCGAGCAATACGGCAAACGGTTGATAACCCAGCAGGGTCACGTTCGGCGCGTGGATGGCGCGTGCTTTTGCCATTTCCGGACCATCGCCGATCACGATCAGACGTTTGTCCGGCATTGCCGCGAACGCTTCGATGATCATCGGCATGCGCTTATAAGGCACCATGCGCGAGGCCGTCAGGTAGTACTCCTGTTTGGTTTCTTGCAGGGTGAATCCCAAGGTGTCCACCGGTGGGTAGATCACTGTGGATTCGCGGCGATAGGCTTTGGAGATGCGCCGGCCAATGAAATACGAGTTGGCGATAAAGTCATCGACCCCGGCGGCGGTGCGCTGATCCCACATGCGTATGTAATGCAGAACCATCCGCGCGAGCTTGCCTTTGAAGCCTTTGTTCAGTCCGGCTTCGAGCAGGTACTGGTGTTGCAAGTCCCAGGCGTAGCGGATCGGCGAATGGACATAGCTGATGTGCACCTGATCGGGGCCGCTCAGCACCCCTTTGGCCACGGCGTGGCTGCTGGAAATGATCAGGTCATAACCGGACAGATCCAGTTGTTCGATGGCCAGCGGCATCAGTGGCAAGTATTTCTGATAATGGGTTTTAGCTTTTGGCAGGTTCTGGATGAACGTAGTCTGAGCCTTCTTGCCACCCAAATGGGCGCGATCCTGATCGCTGAGAAAATCGATCACCGAGAACAGATCAGCCTCCGGCCAGGCCTTTATCAGCGCAGCGAGCACGCGCTCGGCGCCAGCGTAGGTCACCAGCCAGTCATGGACGATAGCAATTTTCATTGGATTCTCTCGTGTGTGCACAAGCCCGTGTTCAGGCTCGGGCAGGCTGCGTCTTGGCGTCGTCAAGACTTGCTGGAAGACGATTTCGCAGGAATGCTCTCGTTAACGGCCTGCTTCGTCGCCGTCTGCCGGGGCAGTTCAGGGCTACCGGGTTGCGCGAGCAGGGCGTCGATGCGCTGGGAAATGCGGCGGGCCGAGTCCTCCCAGGAAAATCGTGTCACGTTGTTCAAGCCGCGACGGCGCAAAGATTGACGTAACGGAAGATCGGTAAGAATGCGCTCCATGGCCGAGGCGATATGGCCGACGTCCACCGGGTCGAAGTACAGTGCGCTGGCTTGCAGCACCTCGGGAATCGATGCGGCATTGGCTGCCAGTACCGGGCAACCACAGGCCTGCGCTTCCAGCGGCGGGATGCCGAAGCCCTCATACAGTGAGGGGAATACGAAGGCTGTTGCGCCCTGATATTGAGCGATCAGCTCTGCGTCGCTGAGCCTGCCGAGAAAACGGATGCGGGGGTCGCTGTTGGCCAGACGTTGCAGGCTGGGGTCGGAAAAGATTTCGCTCGCCGCACCGACAATGTGTAATTGCAGATCTTCTTGAGTACGCAATGTCAGGAATGCTTCGATCATGCGACTGAAGTTTTTATGCGCACTGGGTGAAGACACCGCCAGCAGATAGTCCTGCTTATTGGTGAGCGGCGGACCCGGTTGAAAGGCGTCGCTGACCGCATTGGGCACCACGAAAATCTTGTTCTCGGGGTAGTTATAGAACTGTGAAATTTCCCCTTTTGAAAAATTGCTCACGGTCAGCAGCGCTTTGATTCGCATCAGCAGGATGGGGGTCATCACTCGATACAGGGTACGAAATGCGCGGGTGTAGCTTTCTGGGTGACGCACGTAAGTGATGTCGTGGTGGGTGGCAATCTGGTTGCCATACATCAGCGGCGCGGTGCTGCACAGCGATACGAGTAATGGGTTGCCCTGGCGGCGCAGATACAGCGGCAGGTCCAGTTGTTCCCAGAGGTGACCGCTATTGCGGCCAATGCATTGCACCTCTAGAACCTTGGCGCTTTCGTGCATTTTGATGCCGTGTGGGGCAACAAAGACCACGTCGTCGCGCATCTGCTTGAGTGCCAGGCAAGTCTGCTCAGCGAACCGCTGCACACCGCGCAGTTCCTGAGTGAGAAAACGAGCATTGATCACAATCATCGGAGGCGACCTGAAGGGAAGTTTGAAGGGCAAAAACAGGGTCAGTTGCCGGCCATGGCCGTAAGGGCGCGCAATTTACCGGGCTAAAGAGCGGAGGTTTGATGCCCAGACTGATGATTTTAGGAAATCCGTTTAGCGGGAGCTGTGCCGAGCAGCGACTGTCGTCGCATTGCCAGGCAATACCGCTGTCGAAACGGCCCTTTTCGGGCTCGTCGGTGTCAATGATCTGCACATTGCCACGCTGCACGCTGCTGGCATCGACGTGTATCTGTTGCGGGTTCTCGTTTGTGCTCCAGGCCACCAGTATCTGTTCCGGGCCTTTGGAGAAACGCAGGAGGTAAGTCGAGCCATTTACTCGGCTTTTTTCCGGCTCATAACTGTATTCGCGTAGCGTTGGACTGATTGCCTTGAGGGTCAGATAGGCTGGCTTGATCGCCATGTTTTGCTCAAGCAGGCCGAAATTCTGTTTCAGGTCGCTGCGGTCTTCGCCGTCATTGAGGAGGTCGTACCACCACATGCCCTTGATGTCCGGCACGGTGCGCACCAGAAAGAAGCTGCGGGCGAGGTACGCGGCCTGGGTTTTTTCATCCACGCCGCACTTGCCTTCGTTGCTGGGCCAGCCCATTTCAGTCAGGTACAAAGGCACTGGTTTGCCGGCAATCGACCTGAAACTTGCATCCACCTCGCGCAGCCAGGCAATCCAGTGCTCCGGGGTATGGCGTTCGACATTACGGCAATACACAGACGGATGCAGTGACAGGCCATCCACTTTGGACAGCACATCAGCTTCGAGTAAACGATCGGCGAAGCCCAGGTCGATCCCTCTGCTGGTGATCGCGCCCGCCAGGATTTTTACAGGGTGGGTTTGCCCTCGAATGCGCCGCACAGTTTCATCAACCAAGGCGATGTAATCGGCTGAGGAACCCGCATCGGCTGGATTCTCGTAATCCCACTCATTCCAGATCTCGAAAAAGTCGACGCGGCCCCTCAGCTTACGAGTGACGAAACTGGCATAGTTGCCGAAGGCTGCCCTGACTTGCGGCTCGCGGGGCTTTGCATTGTTGGCGTAAAACGGGTTGCCATAACCCAGTACCAACAGCGGGCGTAATCGATGTTCGTGCGCTGTGCTCAACCAAGTCTTCCAGGCCGGATCGATATGTAACTGTCCACGCCTGGGTTCAGCCGTCGACCAATAGGCATCGTCACGTACCGAGTCGATCCCAGCGTCGCTGATCAATTTCATGGCGGTGGCCGATGAACCGTTCTTATTGAGCAGGTGAGTGCCGACGCCAACGATGAACGACTCATCACCCATGGCTGCAGCACTGAGAAACAGGCTCGTCAGAAATAACGTCAGTTGCTGGCGTGACGGGGTCAGATTAGGAATGAGCATGTTTCGTCTCAGTGAAGAAACAACAGTCCGGAGCGGCTGCTCATGGTCACGGGCCGGGCAATACCGAATGGGACAGGGGTTGATCTTCATGCCGTACGATTTTGTCCAGAAGGGTCTGGGCGAAAATACTTTGATAGCTGTCAAGCATCAGGTCCAGGTTAAGCAGCGACGCGACGCTCGTACGTGCCTGGCCGCCAAGTCGGCTGAGCAGCTCCGGCTGCTGATGCAAGCGCAGCATGGCCAAGCCTAGCGAGTCAGGGTCATCGGGGTTGCATAGCAGGCCGTTGAGCCGATCCTGAATGAGCTCGGGTAACCCCCCCATACGGCTGGCGATAACCGGCAGTGAATGGGCACACGCTTCAACGGCGACCATGCCGAAAGGCTCGTTCCAGGTGGATGGCACCACAGCCACATCAATCTGGCTGTAAAACTCCGACGGTGCTTGGTAACCGACAAAACTGATGTTCGGCGAGGTCACCAACGCCTTGAGCCGCGCTTCATCATTGCGCTGGCCGCGCCCGGCAATCTGTAACGTGGCGTCGAACGGCAGGCGTTGGAATTGTTCGATCAACCAGCGCACGCCCTTCGCCTCGGACAACGTGCCCATGTAGCCAAAACGCAGCGGCTCTTTGGTATTCAGGGGATTGGCGTGCCGGGGCTTTACCGTTGGCGCGGGGAATGGACTGCTGTTGTGCACGACATAGGCCTTGGCACCCTGGAAGTAGCCTTGGCCTTGCAAGGTGTCGAGCATGAAACGGCTTACTCCAATCACCGTATCGACCTGGGCCGAGCGCCAGTCATAGCCCTTGCGAAACACTTTGCAGTTGAAGCACCGGCGCTCACAGTTTTTGCCATTCTTGAACATCGTGCTACTGGGGCAGAGCAGGTACATGTCATGCAACACCTGGACAATCGGTAAGCCAGCGGCACGGATTTCGTCCCAGGCTGAAATCGACCAACCACTCAGATTGTGGCAGACCACCACATCTGGCTGCTCTGCGCGGATCACGTCACGCACATACTCGCGCATGTCGCTGTTGTAGCGGTCGCGCATATGCCAGCGAAGTCGACTCAACTGCCCGGGGCGCTGCTCGGTATGGTGCCAATAGAGGTTGTGCAGGCCTGCGCGGTAAACCTTGACCTGGTTTAGCGAGTCTTCCCTCAGGCCCGGCTCTGGTGCAGTGGCCAATACCACCACCTTGCAGCCACGCGCTTGCAGGCCTTCCGCCGTGCGCTGCAGGATGATCTCTGCGCCGCCGCCGATATGCGGTGGATAAAGACTATTGATGAACAATACTTTCATAGGGGATACGACTGATGTAGCCCCAGCACGCCGGACTCGCCGTCGTGAATGGCTTTTTCGATCAGGCTCAAGCGTTGTTCTGCGCCACGTCGTTTGGCGATCACCCGCAGCAGGCGAAAGAACACCCAGCGGTTGAGACTGTACAGCCATGACGACGATGCCCAGATGTTCTTGTCGAACCATGCCTGATTACGCGCACCGTAATAGGCGCGCAGGTCCGAACCACCCAGCAGGAAGCTTTCATAGATGTTGTTGGTTTTGGCCTTGATGTTCCACGACTCTTCCAGGTCGTCGAGGAGCGCGTCGGGGACCAGGAATATCCGGCCGCCGCCGGCGGTAATACGCCAGGTGTATTCACTGTCATCTGCATACAGCAGCAACGCGTCCAGTGGCAGACCTATTTTTTCATACAGGCTGCGGTGGGCGAGCAAGCCGCCATAGGTCGCGAACGGTAATTGCACCATGGGCAGTTGCGATTGTTTGGCCCGAGGATGACCCCAAGGCAAGCGCCGCCAAATCTTGTAGGGCAACTGGGCGATATGGAAACCGAAGAAGCTCGAGCGCCGCTGAATGGCGAAGCGCTTGGGTACACCGGCGGCGAAGTCTGCCTGGTGGGTCGGGCGGAACCCCAATACGGCGGCTTTCTCACGGCCATCAATGCGCTCGCGTTGATACAGGCATTGGTGCAAGGTCGCGATGGCATTGACGGTCGGTGCGTTATCGTCGTCCATCAGCCAGATGTAATCAGCACCGGCATCCAGCGCAGCCTTGATCCCTACGGAGTAGCCTTTGGCCGAACCCGTGTTGTGCTGCAGGTAAATGATTTGAACCTGGCCGGGCCAGGCCCGAGTCAGGGATTCGAGTGGCGCCACCGACGCATTGCTGACGATGATCACCCGTTCGATCTGGGGGCTGGCCAATGAACGACTGACCAGCGTTTGCAGGTAAGACAAGCGATCACCATAGGTGAGTGTCACCAGCGTTGTTTTAGGGGTCATGGTGAGTTCCAGGCGATTAGAAAAGATCGAAGGTCTGTGCAAGCGGCCTTTCAGACTCGTGCTTCCATCCGCGCCAGGCTGCTGATGGGCAGCGTGACCTTTTGTTCACGTTGCAGCAGATTGAGCAGGATCACTGCACGCTCTTCGCCGTCTGCGGTGAGAAAAATCGCCTCAATGTCGCAAAAACTGCCGGACTTGATGAGTACGTGTTCGCCCTGTTGAAACTCTGGCCGTGGGGCAGGGGACAACAGTCGTTGGCGAATCTGCTCAATCAGTTCGTCCTGCACCGGCACCGGATGTGCACCGAAGGTGACGATGCGCGCAACGCCACGCGTTGATCGGATCGGGTACCAGTTGTCGTGCACTTGGTCCATGCGGATAAACAGGTAGCCGGGGAATAACTCTTCCTCGCTGACGGCCCGTGGGTTGCGCTTTTTCGGCGCCCCTGCCTTGAGTGGGCGATAGCATTCGAACTGTTGACGTTGCAGGTGCTCTTCAGCGCGAGCTTCCTGACGCGGCTTGGTCTGGATTAGATACCAGCGAGCGGGGGTTTCCATGTAAGACATATGTTTACTCCACTGCAATCCGGGTTTGACTGGGTAGTACAACATCAGGTGTTCAGGCGGTGGCGGCCAAGGCCTCATGTCCATGAGGCGCTGTGCTGTTGCTGAGCGAGTAGCACGACAGCAGTTGTTGAACCTGCTCGACACAGTTGAACATCAGTACGTCAATGATCGACAGATTGGCCACGAAGGGATCTCTGTATTGCCGATAGTCGATGGGGTCGATTTTGAAGAACCGCAGCGACAGGTCATGTCGCGCAAAATACTCAGGGTTATACAACTCGACCCCGCCAATGGGATTGAGATAACGCTCGCAAGCAAAATTACGCATGATGCGTACCACCCGATCCTGCTTGTCGATGGGGGTGCCGATGTCCAAATCAGAGCTACGAAAAATCGGCGTATCGATGTGCAGATAAGCACACATTTCCCTGATCGAATGTTCGATGTAAAGCGCCAGGTTCTGTTGCGGGAAGTTGATCAATCGCTCCAGTAAGGGCATGACTTGAGCGAAATACGGAGCCTTGCGATAACTTTGGGTGATCAGGCTTATCAGGCGTTGGGCCTCGTCGGCGAAGTTGTCGCACAGTTCACGCTGGTTGATCGGCAGATCGAATCGATCCCGTTTCAGCGGAAAGGTAATCAGTTTGGCTTCGCCGTTGTAAAGGATCCGGTTGCGGTTGACCCAACCCGACCTGATGTACTGCAAGTCATCGCCAAGGACGAAGACATCGCTTGATGCAATCAGTTGGAAGTAACCCAAGTAGGGAAACAGGTACGGCTGCATCATTGCTAGCGTCTTGGCCATGTTCATCTCCTTGATAAGTCATATCCGTGCGTTCACTTTCGAGCGGGACTGTAGTCATACCCATAGGCTGAGCAGTCATAGGCATTGTTCGATGCCTTGCGTAACACGCCATTGAAAATAGCGCCTTTGATGACCACACCGTTTTGGCCCAGACGGCGTTTGCAGGCTTCGATTTCCTTGACAGTGCTCAGGCCGAAACGGGTGACCAGTAAACAGGTGCCCGCCTGGCGTCCGACCAGCGTGGCATCGGTCACGGCGAGGATCGGTGGCGTATCGATGATCACCAGGTCATAGAGCGGCGCCAGGTCGGTGAGTAGCTTGTTGAAGTTGTCGTGCATCAACAACTCCGACGGATTGGGTGCAGCAAAACCACAGGAGATGAAGTCCAGATTCGGCACTTCGGTGGCGTTGATCACTTCGCGGCTTGTCAGGCGGGCGGCCAGTGTGTCGGACAGGCCGTGTTTAGGGTGCAGGCCGAATACCTTGTGCAGATAGCCCTTGCGCATATCAGCGTCGATCAGCAGTACACGCTTACCCGTCTGGGCAATGATCACCGCCAGGTTGCTGGACACGAACGACTTGCCCGAACCGGGTGACGGGCTGGAAATCATCAATACATTGTTACGTGCTTCGAGCATCGCGAAGTGCAGACTGGTGCGCAGACTGCGCAGCGACTCCACGGCCAACTCGGAGGGTTCGGAGACGCTCAGCAACTTCGACTCCTTGCCCGCGGAACGGCTCTGGTTCTGTTTTTCCAGGCGCTCTTGTTTTCGCGAGTACGGCAGCGAGGCATAGACTGGCATGCCCAGGTTTTCGATGATTTCCGGGTTGTCCACGCCGCGATAGAACGCTTGGCGCAGGAATACCACGATGACTGCCACCAGTGCGCCAACTAAGGTTGCGATCACCACGATCAGTTTACGCATGGGCCTGACCGGCTCTTCGACGTTGACGTCAGCATTGTCGATGATGCGTACGTTACCGATGCTGCCAGCGCGAAGGATGTCCTGTTCCTGACTCTTGTTCAGCAGCAAGGTATAGGTCTGAGTGGTGACTTGCATGTCGCGGGTCAGGCGCAGTAATTCTTGCTGGGTGACAGGCAATGCCTGGATTTTTTTCAACAGGCCTTGTTTCTGTGCTTCAAGTTGGCCCATCTGAGTCATCAGCGCGCGGTAGGTAGGGTGTTCGCGGGTATACAGCCGTTCAACCTCGACCCTTTTGAGTTTCAGTTCGGAGAGCATGGAGTCGAGGTTGACTACTTGGTCGAGCACTGATTTGGTTTCGATGCTCAGGTCCACCGATTTTGCGCTGGCCTGGAACGCGTTCAAGGCTTGCTCTGATTGTTCAAGCTGCTTACGTACCAGCGGCAGTTGCGAACGCAGAAACTCCAGGCGTTGCGCGGCTTCGGCAGAGCTGCGTTCAACGTTCTGGCGCACGTACAGGCGGCTGACCTCATCGAGAATAACCTTGGCCTGGGTGGGGTTGGTGTCCTGAATGGACAGGTAAATAATCCCTGAATCCTTGCCGGCTTCATTGATGGTCAGGCGGCCCTGATACTCCAGCGCGCTGGTCAGCGTGCGCTCTTTGGTCAGCTTGAATTCAGTGCCGGGACGAGCCTTGAGCGTGGCCACCTGGATTTTTACGCCATTGCCTTCGACGGTCTGATTGGTCTGACCCTTGAGCAGCAGTTTGCTTTTTTTGTCATACAGCGAGAACGCGTCTGCTCCGTCGGCCACCAGTGTCATCGGTTCGCCGAGCAGTGCGTCAGGAACTTCCAGCTGGAAGACGCTGATTTGTTCGCCTCCCCAGGCGTAGTTCTTCAGGCCGAACAAGGGTTCAGCGAAGCTGCCTTCGGTTAGCGGTTTGTAAGTTCGGGCCATGTATGCGCCGAACACAGGGAAGTACCGTGGCTTCTGGATAATGTTGAGCTTGAGGTCTTCGACCACGCGGCCGAGCACGGCCCGCGACTTGATCAACTCTATCTCGGTAGTGGCCTGAGAGACTGACATTGGCTTGCCGCTGACTTCGGTAGTCGCCTCGATGCCGATTTTTTTAGGCTCGATTTGAATCATCGCAGCGGCTTGATAGGCCGGTGTCGCGAGCAGGGCGTAGGCCACGCCGATCAGGAAAAAAAAGCTGACGATCGAGGCGATCAGACCCTTGTGATCAAACAATGTGCGCAAGATAGTTGCCAAATCGATCCGGGTGTCCTGGTAATAGTCCAGGGAAGAGCGGTTCATAGCGGTCATTTATCTTGTTACTCCTGACTGTAGGTAAGGGAGCCAGTCATCGACACAACGCGAAAGGTGCTCGAAGGTCTGTTCGAAGGCTAGTTTCGGGCGCCGGTAGGGGTCGGCTATTTCCAGCTCGTGTTGCCATTTGCCAATCAAAAACACTTTGCCGCGCGCTTCTGGAGCCAGTTTCAAAATGCTCTGCATCTGCGCCTGTTCCATCAGCAGAATCAGCTCGGCCTCGCGCAACATCTGTCGGTCGACCTGACGCGCCTCATGGCGGTGAGCAGGCACTTGATGAGTCTTCAGAACTTCGCGGGCCAGCGGGTCCATCGGTGCGCAAAGCATTGCGTGAATCCCGGCCGATGAAATCTGCACACCGGGTGCCTGCACGCGTTGGCGAAACATCGCCTCAGCCATCGGGCTGCGGCAGATATTGCCGACGCAGATCACTAACAGGTTACTGAACATGACCTTTGCTGCCCGATAGGATCAGCCACAGACGTTTATTGAGATTGACGCTGACGTTACGGGCCAGCAGCAGCAATGCGTGTAGTTTGTTCAGCGGCCTTATTGCCGACAGCGACAAACCAAACACCTGGATCAGGAAGTATTCGTACAGCTCCTGATTACCAATACGGTTGTAGTAGTTGGCCAGGCTGGTGCACGTCTGCAGGCTCATGTGCAATTTCCGTTTGTGCGATCGCATGGAGAAAACCCCCCCCGGATGCAGGCGGTACATGGCAGGCTTGATCTCGGCGAGAAATTTACCTTTGCCAAATGCGCCGAGCAGCGACCACCAGCACAGGTCGTTGAGTGGCGCGAGGAGCAACTCCGGCGGCAGTTCGAAAAAAACATTACGAAAGCACACGGTCAGCGTTGAAATCGGTCGGGCCTTTTGCAGTTCGATGGCGCTGGCGTCGCGACGCAACTCGCCCTGTAACTGGATGCCCCGTTCACCCTCGCTGTCGAAGGACATGGCGTCGTGATAGGTCAGTGAGTAATCCGGATGACTTTCGAGGAAGTCCACCTGGATTTGAAGTTTGCGTGGGTCGGTCCAGTAGTCGTCGGCCTCGCAATAAGCGATGTAGCGTCCACGCGCTTCCTTGAACAGCGCGGGGACACAGGGGTTGCCTTGCTGGTACTGGTTAACGTCCTGATAAAACGGCCTGATGATTCCTGGATAGCGTTCGGCATACTCGGCGATGACGCGCGCAGTGCCATCGGTGGACGCGTCGTCGTTGATCAGTATTTCGAAAGGAAAATTCGTCTGTTGTGCCAGAAAGCTCTCGAGCGTCTGGGCGATAAACCCCTCCTGGTTGTAGGCGGGGCAGACGATGCTCAGCAGTGGCTCGGGAGCGCGCGGCTCTGTGGTGGCATTTTGCGAGGTGGCATCCATGGCTCAAGTACTCGGTTTGCTGAACAAAATGAAAATCTTCACGGCCAGTGGCTTATAGCTTGCCGCCACCAGCGTCAGGGTCACCAGACCGCACACCGCCAGGCCCATGAACGTCGTGATGCGGTCATCGCCGGCAATCATGCGAAACAGCGGTTCGCTGATGACAATCCCAATGGCGGTCATCAGGCTGATACGCAAAATATCGTGTAGCCATCGGCCATTAATGCCCGGCGCCAATCGGTTGTGCACGATCGGTGGCCAGATCAGAAAAGACACCAGACGCAGAGCGAACCAGGCCAAGGCCGCGCCGTACGCTCCTTGATAGTGGATGGCCAGGAGCATCACCGGCACCGTCACTATGGCTGACACCACGCTGTACCAGACATGCAACTCCATCCTTCCGTGGGCGTATTGCAGGTAAAACTGAAAGGCACTGGCGGCCATGATCGCGCTGCCCAACGAGTACCAGAGGAGTATCGAATGGCTCCATTGGGCAGCAACGTGGTCACCGGTCCAGGCGTAAATCAGCGGTTCGGCGTGCACCCCGATCACCGCCGCCAGTGGAAACAGAAAGGTGCACACGAAGCGGTTGGCGGATAGAAACAGAGCATGCATATCATCCTGACGGCCTTCTGCCATCAGTACAGTCAAGCGCGGTAATAGCGTTTGCGCCAGTGGGTTGGCCAACATCAGGATGCCGGTGGTGATCAGCGCTACCAGCGAGAAATAACCGTACTCTTTGAGCAACAGCATTTCCGAGAGCAACACCTTGTCTATCTGCGTCAAGACGATCCACAACACGGTCGTCAGGGACATGCTGGCGGCAAACGGAATGATCGGCTTGACCAGTGCCCAGTTGAAGCCACTCAACAGATGCGGGGTTGGCATTTGTTGGTAGGCCCGGGCGGCGAAGATCAAGGCTTCGATCAGTCCCACCAGCACCTGGAATTCGAAAAAGTCCCGAGGATCGTTCGAGATTGAACTGACCAGTAGCAACCCGCCGAAATAGCGCAGGGTGGCAATGATCACATTGGCAATGTTCAACCAGGCGTGTTGTTCCAAACCTTGTATGCCGCTTTTGTAAAGCGTCGAATAGAGGCGCAACGCGATGATCAGCCCCATCATGCTGATACAGCTGATAAGGGTTTGGTGATCCAGAACCTGAGCGTTGAGCCATTTCACCGCAATCCATGGGCTGGCCGCGTAAATCACCACGCAGCACAGTACTGCCAGTGGCACGAAGATAATCTCGAACGAGCGCAGTAAGTGCCCCGCGTTTCGCTCGCCGGCCGGCAAGCTCTGCTGATGGGCGACAGCACGAACCAGGCTGGGGGACATCCCTGCATCGAGTAACTGCAACCATGCCTGCATGACGGAAAAGAAACCGATCAGGCCATACGCTTCGGCCCCTAGATGGCCGAGATAGAACGGCATTATCAGAATGCCAACCAGCAGCGCGTAGGCCTGTCCGGCATAGCTCAAGGTGGTGTTTCTGATGACGGAAAGTTTTCTCGGCATGGCGTTTAGATAACCTGAGCGAAGGCCGTATCTTTAAAGCTGATTGGGCCAAGACTGCATTCAGCGATAAGGGTGTCGATGATCTTGTCTTGGTCATCGTGTGCCAGCCCCGGATAGATCGGCAGGCAAAGTACGCGCTGGCTCAAGGCCCGCGAAGCGCTCTGGGCGGCTTGGGGCTGCAGGTATTCGAGGGTGTCCAGAGACGGGTAGAAATAACGTCGAGGGTTGATGCCTTTATTGTTAAGGGCTGTCCGTACCCGTAATAGCTGTTGTTCACCGTGCAGGCCGATGGGGAAGTAGCTGTTGTTGAGTTCGCTATCGGGTGCGGCTTGTTGAAAGTCCACGTAATCGCCCAGCCGAGACTGATAGCGATGAGCGATTTCAGCACGCTGTTCGAAGATGCTGTCGATATCGTCGAGAATGCACAGGCCCATGGCCGCCGAAAACTCGTTGAGTTTGGCGTTGATCCCGAGGCCGTCGATTTTATCGGTGTCGGCGATGCCGAAGTTGCACAGCAGGTACACGCGCCGGGCCAGTTCGTCATCGTTAGTGATGATCGCTCCGCCCTCAATGGTATGAAACAACTTGGTCGCATGAAAACTCAGTGTGCTGATGTCGCCCCACTTGAGCACCGACTGACCCGCATGACGAACACCGAATGCATGGGCACCGTCATAGACGGTTTTTAGCTGGTGTTTACGCGCAATTTGCTCGATGCGCTCGACCGCACAAGGGTTGCCGAACACATGCGTACCCACGATCGCGGTGGTATCGGAAACGATCCTGCTTTCGATATGGTCGGGGGAGATGTTCCAGGTGCGCGGGTCAATGTCGGCGAAGATCGGCCGAATACCTTCCCATTGCAACGAACTGCTGGTCGCTACAAAGCTGAACGGTGTAGTCACCGCGCTGCCGCTCAGACCCAGTGCGCGATAAGCGACCTGCAGGGCCAGCGTGCCATTATTGGTCAGCAGCACATGTTTAACACCCAAAAACGCCTTGAGGCGCTCCTGCAACTCGCACACCAAGGGACCATGATTGGTTAGCCAGCCCCGTGCGTAGATGCCTTCTACGTAGGTTTTAAACTTGTTGATGTCGCCGAGGTAGGTCTTGGTCACGTTGATCATCGAAGCCTCCATGTCTGACGCTGAACAGTGATATCGAACAGTGAAGTACGGGACTAACCGAGCGTTGAGGTGGGTGGCTGACTGCCTGTTTTGCGGCTGACCAACCGGGCTCGACGTTGGTTGATTTTAAGAATGATTCGTGTGGCAAGGCTGCCCGCATGAGGGTCGCCGTAATGAAAGATGGCGGTCGCACGTTTCAGGTCGGGGCCGACAGTGCGGTTTGCATGCAACGAGCGATAACCCCAGAAGAAATAGATACTTCCCGGCTCCAACTGCAATGTCGTGGGCTTGAACCAGCCGCGCTGCATTGCCAGGCACATCAGCTTGCGACTGAAACGATTTTGCAACAGTGCCTTTTCGATAACATTGAAGACCACGCTCGAGCGCACGGTGCGTAAGTTGGGAAACAGAACTAAATCTCCGCGCTCTTCACCGTCTTGCGGAATAAAGATGGGAACCAGTGCAGTCACCAGACTGGCGTCGTAATGAAAGCAATTGGACTCTCGTTGCCCCTCGTTTCCTTGTACACAGCGAAGGACCGGAAAAATCTTGTCACTGATCGCCTGTTTGTTTGCGGCTTCGCGATACAACCTGGCCAGCAATGCCTTGAATCGGGGGTCGGCCCAGATATTCACCAACAAGCTGCCAGCCAATGCCTGTTCGCCGTGATAGGCAAAATACTCGCCAGGATGGAGGTCCGCGTGGAGGTCGGTGTAGGTGCGCAGCTGTTGGAGATCGGCTTCGCTGACGACACCTCTCAGCTGGGCAAAGCCATGGGTATCAATCTCATTGGCCAGCTTTTTTACTTGCTGCTCATCAATGTCAAAAGATAAAGGCATCGCTTCAGGCTCTTTATAGGTAAGTAAGGGAACTGGACGGCCATCAGGTCCAGGCGCCATTGCTGAAGGGCATGCATTACAAACGAACACCTTCACACCCCATCGTTTAAACACGCTACCGCCCGAATCTGCTGATCCCGGCGCGGCGGAGTGACTGAATAACAATGTTTAAACGTTCACGCTGCAACTTAGGCAAACGGCCGAAGTAAACCTTCAGGCAATGCTACCGCCCGACCGAGCACGCTCAGTAAAAAAACAAGTGTTCAATTAGTCAACGGACTCCCACAGGCGCAAGAAACTGCACCGTGCCTAAAACTAATTTCGTGTGGGCAGAACTGTAAAGCGTGTTGGCTTGACGCGTTGCGCGCTCTGTTCTTTGACAGGGCTGCAGTGGCAACGAATCGTCTGACAGGCATATATATCGACGGCGGCGTCCTTCCTGTCAAATTATTTCGTCAAGAATCTGTTAAATTTTTGATAAACGGTTTTGTAGCGATTGTAAGTTATTGATTTTATTAAGAGTCAAAAAACCATCGCGCGCACTGCTTAGGTGCGGCGACGTTTTTTAGACGCGTAAAAAAGGCGGGAATAATGCAATTAATCACGGTGAAGTTTGGGCAAGTAATCACCGGCCCGCAGTGAGTGTAGTTGGCTTTTATTAAAGGACACTGACTACCCGAATGAATGCATTGTCGCTGTTATCACTATTGTGTTGAGTGTTTTCGCTGCACGTGGTTGTTGAAAGTTGAGCGCGTCGATACCTGGCGTCCGCAGAGGAGATTCACTTTTTATCAGTTGAGTGCGGCGGTTCAGCACTCGACTGCCAGCTATATCGGAATAGCCCTTATTTCCAGTGGGGCTATTTGAGGGGAGACGAGTATCGTTCGCAACGCTGATCACCTTGAGCCGACAGGCAAGATGAGTCTGGATCAGGGGGAATAAGCGTGCTTGGGGTCAGGCCTATTTTTTATATTCTATTTTGGAATATGTAAATAATAATTAATAATTTTTTGATCTATTTAAAATCAGGCACTATCAAGCTCTCGACGCTTCGACATCACGCAAACACTCCAGCGTTCTGGGGTGCGCGCCTTAGAGTTATCAGTCTATGAAAAGTCTTCCTTTGTATTTCGATTACGCCGCTACCACACCTGTGGATGAGCGTGTCATTAAGGTCATGGTCGAGTGTCTGGGCCGATCCGGGAATTTTGGTAATCCTGCATCCAGCTCCCATCTATACGGTCAGCAGGCTCGGCAAGCTGTCGAACAGGCCCGTCAACAGATTGCCGATCTTGTCGGCGCAAAGGCCACGCAAATAGTCTGGACGTCCGGTGCGACCGAGTCGAACAATCTGGCGCTCAAGGGCGTTGCACAGGCTCGAGTGCAGAGGGGCGGGCATATCATTACCAGCCAGCTTGAGCACAAGGCGATTCTCGATACAGCGCAGCAATTGCAAGCGGCTGGTTATGAGGTGACTTACCTGGCACCGGATGCCGAGGGTTTGATCGATCCTGCAGCCGTCAGCGCCGCGCTTCGTGATGACACCTTCCTGGTGTCGCTGATGTTGGTCAATAACGAGTTGGGTACGCTCAACGATATTGCAGCCATAGGCCAACGTGTCCGTGAGCACGGCGCGCTGTTCCATGTCGATGCCGCTCAAGGTGCCGGCAAAGTACGCATTGATCTGGCCGCGCTGGCGGTTGACCTGATGTCGTTCTCCGCGCATAAGGTCTACGGCCCCAAAGGTATTGGTGCGCTCTATGTCGGGCCGCGTGCCGACCGGCGCTTGCAGGCCCAGATTCATGGTGGCGGGCACGAAGGGGGGCTGCGTTCGGGCACACTGGCCACCCATCAGATTGCGGGCATGGGTGCTGCTTTCGCGTTGGCTGCCGAAGTGTTTGAACATGAGACCGCTCAGATCGAGCGTCTGCACTTGCGCTTGCGGCAGCAACTGGCCGAGATCCCAGGCTTGCGCGTCAATGGCAGCCCGACCCAGCGGGTCGCGCACACCCTCAGCCTGACCTTTGGCAAGGGCGATCTGAATCTGGATGCACTGAGCAGTGACTTGGCCTTTTCTTCCACTTCAGCCTGTAACTCGGCAAAAAATGCACCGTCGCATGTGCTTCTTGCCCTTGGTCACAATGAGCAGTCTGCGCGCCAGACCATTCGCTTGAGCCTCGGGCGCTTCACCACGGAGGACGATGTTGACCATGCCGTGCGGTTGATCAAGGCCTCATTGACCCAGCCTGCCTTCTGGGCGGTTGCTCAGTCGTGAGTGCTGCTCCATTATCTGAACCGGAACATGCCAATTACCGGTTCAGCGGGAGAATCAATGAGTACGCAGTCGAAAACCAACGGAGTGGTCGCCGAACGTTTGGCGCAAGTACGCGCCCTGATGAGCCGGGAGCGTATCGATGCTTACCTGGTGCCGTCGGCGGATCCGCACCTTTCTGAATACCTGCCGGGCTATTGGCAGGGCCGGCAGTGGCTTTCGGGCTTCCATGGCTCGGTTGGGACCTTGATCATTACCCAGAGTTTTGCGGGTTTGTGGGCCGACAGCCGTTATTGGGAGCAAGCCACTAAAGAGCTGGCGGGCAGTGGCATCGAGTTGGTGAAGTTGATGTCGGGCCAGCCCGGTCCGCTGGATTGGCTGGCTGAAAAGGCCACGAGCAACAGCGTTGTCGCAGTGGATGGCGCTGTGCTGGCGGTTGCTTCGGCACGTACGCTTGCCGCCAGGTTATATGAGCGCGGCGCTAGTTTGCGCACGGATTTTGATCTGCTCACAGAGCTATGGCTGGACCGTCCCGGGTTGCCGACCAATGCCATTTATCAGCATTTACCACCTCAGGCGACCGTGAGTCGAGGTGACAAACTGGCCAAACTGCGTCAGGCGTTGCAAGAGCGCGGTGCGGATTGGCATTTCATAGCGACTCTGGATGACATCGCCTGGCTGTTCAACCTGCGCGGTGCTGATGTTTCCTACAATCCTGTGTTTATGTCTTTTGCCTTGATTGGCCCTCAACGGATCAGCCTGTTTGTCGACTCCGTCAAAGTTGATGCCGAGCTGCGCCAAGCACTGGAGGGGGAGGGCATCACTCTCGTCGAATACACCAAAGTTGCCTCGGCGCTGCGTGATGTCCCGGCCGATGCCCGATTACTGATTGACCCGGCACGTGTCACCTGTGGCTTGCTGGACCACCTTAAAGCTGAGGTGACACTGGTTGAAGGGCTTAACCCGACAACGCTGTTCAAGTCGCAAAAAAGCGATGCCGATGCGCAACACATCCGTCAGGCCATGGAGCAGGACGGTGCTGCACTGTGTGAGTTCTTTGCCTGGCTGGAAGCGACACAGGGAAGGGAGCCGATCAGTGAGTTGTCCGTTGATCTCCATTTAGGTCAGGCTCGGGCCCGTCGTCCGGGCTATGTCTCACCAAGCTTTGCGACCATTGCGGGTTTTAATGCCAATGGGGCCATGCCGCATTATCGCGCCACAGAGCGCGAGCATGCGCAGATTGAAGGTGATGGCCTGCTGCTGATCGATTCGGGCGGTCAATACCTGGGTGGCACTACGGACATCACGCGGATGGTGCCCATCGGAACGCCCAGCGCCGAGCAAAAACGGGATTGCACGCGTGTACTCAAGGGCGTGATCGCGCTGTCGCGTGCACATTTCCCGCGCGGGATCGCTTCACCTTTGTTGGATGCTATCGCTCGAGCGCCAATCTGGGCTGAGGGCGTCGACTATGGTCACGGCACCGGGCATGGTGTCGGGTATTTCCTCAATGTGCATGAAGGACCACAAGTTATTGCCTATCAAGCCGTTGCAGCACCGCAAACGGCGATGCTGCCAGGCATGATCACCTCTATTGAACCCGGCACGTACCGTCCTGGTCGCTGGGGGGGGCGCATTGAAAACCTGGTGCTCGCTGTTGATGCCGGGAAAACCGAATTTGGTGAGTTTCTCAAATTCGAAACCCTGACCCTGTGCCCTATTGATACTCGTTGTCTTGAGGTTTCCTTGCTGGCCCAAGACGAGCGTGACTGGCTCAACGCCTATCACGCTCAGGTCAACGAGCGCCTCAGTCCACTGTTACAAGGGCCTGCGCTGGAATGGATGCGCGCGCGCACGGCCTCGATTTAGGCGGATTGCGCTTTGTCCATGCCCCGTTTGCTCATGTCGACAGGGTGTGGATACTCAGGGCTTCACGAACGAAATCCAGACGATCCTGGCCAAAGAACAGCTCATCGCCGATGAACATGGAGGGCGCACCGAACACGCCGCGTTGCACGGCGAGTTCGGTGGTGGCTTTGAGCTGATCCTTGACCTGCGGATCATTAATCCATTCGGCTATCAGCTCAGGGTCGAAGCCGCCGTCTTTTAGAGCTGAAGCCACTATCGCGGGGTCGTTGAGATTTAGTCCGTCGATCCACAGCGCCTTGAAGATGCAATCGAGGTAAGCGATAAAGCGCTCCGGTTGGCGCAACTGCACACCTGTCGCAGCGCGCATCAGGTTTAGCGTATTGATTGGGAAGTGCGGATTGAAACGCAGCGGTACACCATAGCGTTTGGCGAAGCGGTCCATGTCTCGAAGGGTATAGAGAGCCTTGGCCGGGACGCTGATAGGCGAGGCATTGCCAGTGGTCTTGAACACGGCTCCGAGCAGCATCGGCCTGTAAATCAGTTGGCTTCCTGTTTCCGTGCAGATCTTGCCGAGTTGGGTGTAGGCCAGGTAGCTGGAGGGGCTGCCGACGTCGAAGAAGAACTCTACCGTCTTGCTCATGTTTGATATTCCTTGTTGTTATTGTGAGACGCCCTTACCAGCGTTCGCTCCATGGTCGTAGGTCCAGCTCGAACGTCCAGGCGTCGCGCGGCTGGCTGTGCAAAAACCAGTAGTTATCGGCGATGTGTTCCGGGTTGAGGATGCCATCCTCATCTTTAAGGGCGTAACGATCCGGGAATTGAGTCCGTATGAAGTCGGTATCGATGGCGCCGTCCACAACCACATGGGCTACGTGAACATTCAGCGGTCCCAATTCACGCGCCATGCTTTGAGCCAGCGCGCGAATACCATGCTTGGCTCCGGCGAAAGCGGCAAAGCCGGATGCGCCACGCAAGCCTGCTGTGGCCCCGGTGAACAGAATCGTGCCACGCTGGCGTTTCACCATGCGCTTGGCGACTTCCCGGCCATTTAGAAAGCCGGAGAAACACGCCATTTCCCAAATCTTGAAATATTTGCGCGCAGTTTCTTCAAGAATGCTGCAAGGGACGTTAGCGCCGATGTTGAAGACGAAGGCCTCAATTGGACCTATCCTGGTTTCGATGTCCTCCACCAAGGCGATGACATCCTCTTCCTTGCGAGCATCCGAGGCAAAACCGTGAGCTTGCCCCCCTTCGGCGTTGATCGCGTCCACGAGTGGCTGCAGCTTGTCAGCACTGCGCCGAGTAACACAGGCGATATAGCCTTCACGCGCAAACCGCTTGGCGATAGCGCCACCCGTTGCATCCCCTGCGCCGATTACCAATACGACTTTCTTGTTGTTTGAGTCATCTATCATGGCTTGATCCTTAGCTAAACGATCGTTTACCAAACGAACGTTATGCTACGCTTTGGCTTGCGTCAAGAAGGCGGTTATCCAGAGGTGTACGTGCGCTATTCAGTGATTCACAAAGAGCAGACCCGCGAAAAGCTGCTGGAAAGCAGCGGGGTCATGGCCAAGGAGCAGGGTTTTTCGACGATTGGCGTTGATGGCCTTATGAAGGCGATTGGGCTTTCAGGCGGGGCCTTCTATAGCCACTTTTCTTCAAAGGACGAATTGTTCGGCGCTATCGTCGAGCGGGAGTTGAGCAACAGTTTGCGGCGTTTGAGTGCGGAGGGAGATCAGGATCGCCTAAAGCTGAAGCGGTGCCTGAAGCAGTACCTGAGCATGGCGCACGTAGAAAACCCGCAGAAAGGATGTGCGTTACCAGCTCTTGGGGCCGAAATTGCCAGGGCTGATCAGGCTGTTCGGCTAAACGCCGAAGGCTGGTTATGTCAGTTGCAACAGGCGTGGGCGCATACGCTGGGCAGCGAGAGCCTTGCGTGGGCTACGCTGTCGCAATGCATCGGCGCATTGGTGGTCGCGAGAATGATGTCTACTGTTCAGATTCAGCAGCAAGTTCTCGATGCCAGCCACGATTTGTTGGTCCGCCAAATCGATGCGCAAGAGGTCGGTGAGTAGAGGTTATTTGCAGATGATGATCATGCTGCGGCTGGTATAGCCTGCTGGGTTGAGGCCGAAAGGATAATCACCCGGGTCTTCCACGGCGTCGCCGGATTTGGCGATGAGCTTATAGCCTTTTGCGTCGCATGAGCTGGCTGCGAGTTCATAGCACTTGGCCCAAGAGGAGGTGAGTCCAGAGCAGTTGATATGAAGTCCGCGTTTGCCAATCTTTACAGGTTTGGCCGTTGCCGCGCAGCCAACGAGCGCCAACAATGCAAAGACTATTAGTATGTGTTTCATTCCCTTCCTTACCTGGCGAATGCATAAATGCCAGCGCCTTGCTCTGAATTCGCTTATCTGCGTGATCGTGCCGATGACGTCCAGGTCGGGATGAAACTCCAGCGGTGATAACGGCGACGGGACTAAACATGGCTCAACCACGTTACAAATGCTAGAGGCATCGTGTATCTATTTTGAAAGCCGGGTCAGTCAGCCGGTACCAATGTCGGCGATTTCGGGCGCATGGTCAGTGTTGCACCTACTGACGCCAGAATGATTGAGCCAATGGCGAGCCACTGCATCAGGGTCAGGCTTTCATGCAGGAAAAGTAATCCGGACAACGCTCCAAACGCGGGTTCGATACTTGTCAGGGTGCTGAAGGTTCGAGCAGGCAGTCGCGTCAGTGCAATCATCTCCAGGCTATAGGGCAGGGCGGTCGACAACACTGCCACACCAAGCGCAGTCGTGAGTAATGCCGGGTTGAGCAATGCCGAGCCTGCGTGCACGATGCCTATAGGTGCGATGAATATCGCCGCAATCAATACGCCCAGTGCCGCGGTTTGAATGCCGTTGTCAGCCCCTGCTTTTTGGCCTGAGACAATGTACAGCGCCCAGCAGACACCCGCGCCGAGTGCGTAGCCGATTCCGATCAGATCGATATTCGCACCGCTTTCCTTGGTTGGTATTAATAGCAGCAAGCCTGTGACGGCCAGAGCGATCCAGACAAAGTCGATTGCTTTACGCGAAGACAGAAGCGCCACGGTCAATGGCCCCGTGAACTCAAGCGCGACGGCGATCCCCAGCGGCACGGTGCGTAAGGACATATAGAAGAGGAAGTTCATGCCGCCCAATGCAATCCCGTAGATGATAACGGTGCGCAATGACTTGGCGGTCAACGTCGCTCGCCAGGGACGTAGGACCAGCAACAGAATCAGGCTGGCAAAAACTAACCTCAGGGTCGTGGTGCCTTGTGCTCCCACCAGCGGGAACATGCTCTTGGCCAGCGATGCGCCAGATTGAATCGAAGCCATTGCTATAAGAAGCAGGCCGACCGGAAAGAGCGTCGAGGCGAGGCTGCGGGGTTGATCAGTCATTACGGTTTAATCGTCCACGGTCATCTGTTTGGGGGCGCGAGCTCAATAACTGAGCCTATGATGCTTAAGAATGGTGGTCTGAGCAATATATTGCTCAGCGACGCGTGCTCTAGCTATATAGAGAGGGTGTGCTTGGGGCTAGTCCTTAGCCTTATATAGGTGTGTTTTACCAATGTGACAGGTATGTGAAATTAGGTGTTGACGCCCCGTCAAATCTCTCTATAATTCGCACCTCTTCCGGAGCAGATGAAACGGATAACTCCTTGTAAATCAAAGAGTTATCCGGGGTAAGCGGCGAGGAAGAGGTTTTGATCTTGTGGATCGAAA
>NZ_LT607416.1:483322-497566 GCF_900095225.1 Pseudomonas sp. UMAB-08 | reverse complement strand
GCTCAACCGTTCAGTTCGTGGGGCAGGCGTATTTCACCAGATTTGGAAGTCTTTTCCAGAGTTTCCTTAACGATCCAGGTGATTGACTGCATAACCCCGTCAGGCAGGATAAATAGCCATTCCCCTGCACACGCCTTTCTCGAGCCGAAGGCCATGAAAACAAAGGGGGAGCCACGTGCGGCAAGCTCTCGGTGTGAGGACCGCACACTCGAAGCCTCGATGCTTTCTAGGAGAGGACGTAGACCGACAATAAAGAAGGAACGAGCACACCACGCACGCTAAAACCAATAATACAAGCAACATCAGTTGCAGATCACCCTTACTTTATTTCAAGTAACCAACGAAGCATTCTTGCGAATTTCTCGCGAGCGTATAGACACTAAGCCAGCGCATTAGCGGCCGATTCATCATTCACTTTATCAACCCTCAGAAACATGCTCGGCACCGCTCATTGCACCGCCTTTTAAACACCGCATGCAGGAGACTAAACACCGGAACCCTGATGCGCAAACAAACGCTATGTGTTTTAAAATAAATGACATGCGTATCTGATAGCTGACAAAAAGACCGTCTACCATCGACTAACGATCTTCTTCGCCACTGCCGATATCGACCGCCACTTTCCCCCCTTTTATTTTATAGGATGGTTTTACCAACCCGATGCAGGACTGCGCGACAAAGAGAACCCGCACAGTCCAGCCTCCCATCGGTCTGACGCCCTACAGTCAAAAAAGCCCTTTCTCGCAAAAGGCCGCAAACCCCGAAAAATCGTTGCTGAAAAGGGTGGCGTCACAGGCAAACCGACGAACAGCCGTCTCTCCCTTCGGAACGAACCGCCTGCCATCCGTCACGATCCTGACGGCGACCGCTCTAAACCAGCTATCGACAAGCAAGCCACCGCCCCGCATCAAACTATCTGGACATCAGCACTCAAGCAGCGCTAAGCGGTTGATTTGAGTAGCCCTCGGCTTTGCTGTTAAATAGACGCGTGTCGCTACTGACGTGCCGCTTGGCTGTAGCGCATAGGCTGACTCACCGTTCGTGCATTACGCCTCCTATTATTCAGAAGCGTACCGAGCGTAATCAGCTATTTCCTCGTGATCCGTCTTAATGTGAGTTTATTAAAATGTTGAAAATCGTCCACTTGCTAACAGGTGCAGCTGCCCTGCTCCTTTCCTTCATCCCTAGCCTGCGTAGTGAAGCCCTGTCTTCTTACCTCCTGCAACCCGATGCGCTTTACCTGGCGCTTTTCGGCTTACTCAACCTGTTACTTGCCCCCGTCATCCCTTACTGGAACAGAGGCCCACGTCATCAGCTGCAAAATCTGGTCAGCGGTCTTCTCGTGCTTGCCGTCATCCTTCAAACCTTGACCTTGCTTGTTCCACTGCAAACCATTGCTGGCCAACCGGCGATCATTGTCAGCCTGATCAGCGTCCTTATTGCAGTGCTGCTGCATTTGGCCGTCAGCTTCTATCAATCGTCACCTTCGCCAGCTGCACAAAGCCACGACATGACCAACCGCGATACCGGGACCGTCAAGTGGTTCAACACATCCAAAGGGTTCGGCTTCATTTCCCGCGACTCCGGCGATGATATTTTCGTCCACTTCCGCGCTATTCGGGGCGAAGGCCATCGCGTACTGGTAGAAGGCCAGCGCGTCGAGTTCTCAGTCATGAATCGCGATAAAGGCCTGCAAGCCGAAGACGTGATTGCAGCACTGCCACGTCGCTAAAATCACCCACACCAAAAAAACCCGCCTCTCTTTACGAGATCGCGGGTTTTTTATCGGCCAGAAAAAATCAGTAGTGCGGAGGCGGCGCCTCCTCCTCGAACGTATCGAACTGATTGCCGGCTTCTTCCTGACGTTTAAGCAGTGCAGCCATCTGCAACTGCAAACGCTCGACCACACGCTGCTGGGTGACCAGAACATCATTGAGCGACTGAATCGTGTCGTCCTGGAAGGCCAATCGACTTTCCAACTCGTTAATACGCTGTTCAAGGCTCATGCGTGTTCCTCCTCGAAATGGAAATCATCTGTCAATACCGACTGTAAGCGATCGCGGAGGGCAGACAGTTGTTGGCCAGTATAAGGCTCTGCCGGATGCTTACCCCAAACAGGCGCGGGCCACGCTGCATCTTCCCGATAACGAACGATAACGTGCATATGTAGCTGGCTAACGATATTTCCCAATGCCGCGACATTGAGCTTGTCGGCATTGAATGCATCGCTGAGCGCTTTCGAGAGCGCAGTGGTCTCCTGCCACAGTTGCAACTGATCCGCCGCGTCCAACTGGAACAATTCACTGATGCCTGCGCGGCGCGGCACAAGAATGAACCATGGGTAATTCGAATCATTGGATAACAACAAACGACACAAGGGGAAATCGCCAAGGGGCACAGTATCTTGCGCCAGACGCGGATCTAGAACGAACACCGCAAAACTCCTGATCAACTGGTTAGTTTTTAGCTAGACGCCCCGAACCGCGGAGTCATCCAGCAATACCCCGCAGGATACGCGGGAATGGGTCGTCATTCACTGCCGACCCTCAATCTGGACACCCGGCGACCCACGCAGGCCAGCCTGCACACTGGGCCACAGACCAAAAACCCTGAAAGACACCCGCAGGGCGCGCGCAACGCGCCATTTGCACTGATTTGGCACACTATGCCCCTCTCGGCAAGGCCTGATACTGCCCCTTGAATGTAGATCAGTTTCCAGTCAGACAGCCCAAAAAGATGCTGCCTGGTCATTTTTTGGCAACAAAAGGTCAGCGAAACTGCCGTCCCTACGCCTTATAGTCGACCCCAAGGACCTAACATCAAGCACGCTAGTAACACCGCGCACCAAAAAGACTCACTTTTCCTTTCAACCCGGCGCCACCCACGCTGAATCTACCCAACACGTCAGACCGACCGGTAACGCTTTTAAGGCCCTCAGCGGGTTGCCCCGCATTTTTCAGGTTTTTTTTCAAAAAAAATATGAAATAAAAACGATATAAATCAAATACTTAATTAAAAAACAAAGCTTCACAATGATGATTTGTGAAAAAAATGTCATCGCTTATGATCTTTGTGCACGGTTGTTGCTTTGTCACACACCAGAGTCCGCCAGAGTGCTAGCTACTCAGCAAACACATCTGGAGACGAATAAAAACGGCAACACACGATCCAGGGACTGTTTGAATCGCTGTGCATAGAATATTTTCACCTATGCTTAAGCCCTCAAAAAATACCGCCGTAGTTGTGGGGTTTGATAACAGGAGCTACACAATTGCGACATGGACAACCTACATTTGCGACACCGCCGCACAGATACCGAAAGGATAGGTTTGTAACTATCGCCAACATGGTCAGCGTGATATAAGTTTGCGCCGACACAAAAAGAAAGAGCCTCCCAGATAAAAAAACAGGTGGGATGGCGGCAACTCTTCTTAAAAAACCAAAGGAGCAAATCACGATGAGAGTGATGAAGTGGAGCGCATTGGCCCTGGCTGTAACTGCAGGCAGCACCCAACTGGCAACGGCTGCGGCATTCGTCAGTGACCAAGCCGATTCGAAGGGCTTTGTAGAAGACAGCAAGCTGAACTTGCTGCTTCGTAACTACTACTTCAACCGTGATAACAAGAACGGTGGGGCAGACCAGAAGGACTGGACTCAAGGTTTCCATGGCGTCTTCAGCTCTGGCTACACCCAGGGTACTGTCGGTGTCGGTGTTGATGCATTCGGTTACCTCGGCCTGAAACTTGACGGTCAAGACAAGTATGCCGGTTCAGGCAACCTGGCACTCGACCGTGATGCCGCTGGCAATAAAAGCAACGAAGACTCGTTCGGCAAAGCCGGCGCTGCTATCAAATTCCGTATTTCCAAAACAGAATTGAAAGTCGGCGACATGCAGCCTACAACCAGCCCGGTATTCGCGGTTGGCGGCTCTCGCTTGCTGCCACAGACTGCCAGCGGCTTCCAGTTGCAGAGCAGCGAACTCAAAGGTCTTGATCTTGAGGCTGGCCATTTCTACTCTTCAACTAGCCAGGACACGACCAAGCGCGATGGCGAGCTGTGGGCTCAATACGCTAACGTCACCACTAAATCCGCAGACTTCGTCGGTGGCAAATACGCCATTAGCGACAGCCTGACCGCTTCGCTGTACGGCGCCAAGCTGGAAGATCTGTGGAACCAGTACTACGCCAACGTGAACTATTCACTGCCATTGACTGATGCACAGGCTCTGGCTTTCGATTTCAACATCTATCGCACCACCGATACCGGTAGCGCGAAAGCTGGCGAAATCAGCAACACCACGTTCTCCCTGGCTGCTGCGTACTCGTTCCTGACCGCACACACCGTCACCCTTTCTTTCCAGAAAGTGAATGGCGATACCCCGTTCGACTACGTCGGTGTGGGTAACGACAACAAAGGTGGCGATTCGATTTTCCTGGCCAACTCCATCCAGTACTCCGACTTTAACGGTCCTGGTGAGCGGTCCTGGCAGGCTCGTTACGACCTGAACATGGCTTCCTACGGCGTCCCTGGTCTGAGCTTCATGACCCGTTACGCTACTGGTGACAACATCGACGGCACCCGCATGGCCGCTGATAGCCCTTACCAGGCCTACGGTTACGGTGCAGACGGCAAGCACCACGAAACCAACCTTGAAGCCAAGTATGTTGTTCAGACTGGCCCGGCAAAAGACCTCTCCTTCCGTATTCGTCAAGCTTGGCACACCGCCAATGCTGACCAGGCTGAAGGCGACGTCAAAGAGTTCCGTCTGATCGTCGACTACCCGATTTCGGTTCTGTAAACACAGTCCGCGTCTCGTAATCAAAAAACCCGGCTCAGGCCGGGTTTTTTACGCCGTTTTTTCAGGCAACACTTTTTAAGCAGGCAGAACGGCGTTCGTTGTACCAGCCTTACCCTGTACGCAACGGGATCACCCCCGTACAATGCGAGGTCATTTCTAGTCTCAGCAACCGACAACGGCCTACCATGCGTACCAGTCAATATTTGCTCGCCACACAGAAAGAAACCCCTTCCGATGCGGTCGTCGTCAGCCACCAGCTGATGCTGCGTGCCGGCATGATCCGCAAACTCGCTTCCGGCCTTTATACCTGGCTCCCCATGGGCTTGCGGGTTTTGCGCAAGGTCGAAGCTGTCGTTCGTGAAGAGATGAACGCTGCTGGCGCGCTCGAAGTATTGATGCCTGGCATCCAGCCTGCAGAGTTGTGGCAGGAATCAGGGCGCTGGGAACAGTACGGCCCAGAATTGCTGCGCATGAAAGATCGACATAACCGTGAATTCTGTGCGGGCCCGACCCACGAAGAAGTCATCACCGATCTGGCACGCAACGAGCTCAACAGCTATAAGCAGCTGCCGATCAACCTGTATCAGAT
Organism: Pseudomonas sp. UMAB-08; assembly: GCF_900095225.1. Lineage (GTDB taxonomy): Bacteria > Pseudomonadota > Gammaproteobacteria > Pseudomonadales > Pseudomonadaceae > Aquipseudomonas. The sequence goes on along the minus strand of NZ_LT607416.1, from coordinate 492,179 downwards.
CCAGACCAAATTCCGCGATGAAACCCGCCCACGCTTTGGCGTGATGCGTGGCCGCGAATTCATCATGAAAGACGCGTACTCCTTCCATGTCGACCAGGCTTCGCTTCAGGCTACCTACGACCGGATGCATCAGGCGTACTGCAACGTATTCACGCGCCTGGGCCTGAACTTCCGCCCGGTCGAAGCCGATAACGGCTCCATCGGCGGCGCGGGCTCTCATGAGTTTCACGTACTGGCCGAGTCTGGCGAAGACGACATCGCATTCAGCGACAGCTCCGATTACGCCGCGAACATTGAGAAAGCCGAGGCCGTTCCACGCGAACAGTCACGCCAGGCACCCACTGAAGAACTGCGCCTGATCGACACACCAAACGCCAAGACCATCGCGCAACTGGTGGAAGGCTTCAACCTGCCGATTGAAAAGACCATCAAAACCCTGGTGGTCCATGCAGCTGAAGAAGGCAAATTGATCGCGCTGATCATTCGTGGCGACCACGAGCTCAACGAAATCAAAGCCGCCAACCTGCCACAGGTCGCCAGCCCGCTGGTCATGGCGTCCGAATCCGAACTGCGTGACGCCATCGGCGCTGGCGCAGGCTCGCTTGGCCCGTTGAATCTGCCACTGCCTTGCATCATCGACCGCTCCGTCGAACTGATGAGCGATTTTGGCATCGGCGCCAACATCGACGACAAGCACTACTTTGGCGTCAACTGGGAACGCGACCTGCCGGTTCCCGCAGTGGCCGACCTGCGCAACGTGGTAGCTGGCGACCCAAGCCCGGACGGCAAGGGCACGCTGGAAATCAAACGCGGCATCGAAGTCGGGCACATTTTCCAACTGGGCACCAAGTACAGCGAAGCCTTGAAGTGCCAGGTGCTTGGCGAAAACGGCAAGCCTGTAACCCTGACCATGGGCTGTTATGGCATTGGTGTTTCTCGCGTGGTGGCAGCCGCCATCGAGCAGAACAACGATGAAAACGGGATCATCTGGAACGATGCCCTGGCACCTTTCCAGATTGCCCTGGTGCCATTGCGCTATGAAACCGAGGCAGTGCGCGAAGCAACCGACACGCTGTACGCCGAACTGACCGCAGCCGGCTTTGAAGTGCTGCTGGATGATCGCGACAAAAAAACCAGCCCCGGCAATAAATTCGCAGACATGGAACTGATCGGCATTCCGCACCGCATAGTGGTCAGCGACCGCGGCCTTGCAGAAGGTAACCTTGAGTACAAGAGCCGTACCGAAGCTCAGACGCAAGCCTTGCCTGTGGCCGACGTCCTGTCCTTTCTTCAAGCCCGCATCCGCCGCTGAGTCCGGGGCGCGCACGTGAAAGCGTGTGCGCCCTCGCCATCGACGCATGACAAGGCAAGACCCGCACTTTCCGTATCAAGAGATCACATGCTCAAGCGAAGCACCTTAAGCCTCGGCAGTGCCGCACTGTGCGGCACCCTGCTCGTCAGCGGTTGTGCCAACCACTTGTCACCACGCAGCGAGCACGAAGAGCGCGTCGAGCGCAAATTGCTCAATCACAGCCTGCAAGTCGATATCGGTGAGCCCAAGATGCTTGAGCTGCCGCAACGTCGCGTGCGGATTCATGATCAAAAGACGTTCGAAGTCACCGAGTTCGAAGTCACCCGCAACTATGATCGCTATACCCCTTACCAACCTTGGCGCGAGACCTATGAAATCCCGCTGGGCGCCGTTGCAGTGGTGGGCGGTATAGGGGCCAATATTCTCAACGTGGTCATGCTTGGACGCTTACCGGACAGCATGACCAAAGACTGGATCAGTTACGGTTTTGCCGGGCTCAATCCGTTCATGAACGTGCAGTCCCATGGCCGGGCGCAGCAGAACCTTTCCAGTATTGATGAGGTTCAGCACGACAAGCGGGTTGAGTATTCGAGCCTGCCATGGAGCGAACGCCCGGTCGAGGTCAAGGCAGGCGCGCGCACTTACGATCTGACAACCGATCGCAATGGGGTATTGCGCCTGAACCTGCTCGACAGCCCTTTTGCCGAACAGGAACTCAATCACATCACACGCTTGCAGATCAGTGTCGCGGACGATCAGGACAATGCACGCATCAGCGCCACCCTGCCGATCAGCAATTCATTGCGCGGCAAATTGCGCGAAGCTCACGCATTGATCTACGACGACCTGGAGGATGACGAAGTCAGCCAATGGGTGCACCGGGTCAAACGTCTCTCGGAGCTGGGCATGGAAGAAGAAGCCAGCGAGCTGGAACAAAGCCTGATCGAACTGACGCGCAACGACCCCGAACTGCAACAGCAATTTCTTAAATCGCTGACCAAAGACGCCGGGCGCCTGGTGGCCGATCCAGGGCCGAGCAGCTAACGCGTAAACAACTCCAACTGCTCATGGGCACCGCGTAGATCCTGCAGACGTACGCCGATGCCCAATAAGCGCACCGGCTTATCACCTCGAGCGAACGCCTGGGTCAGCAGTTGTTCAAAACCATCCAGATCACGCCCCGCCCCTGACTGCTCCAGGGTAGTTTGAGTGAAGTCATGAAACTTCACTTTGACGAAAGGCTTACCCGCTCTGTAGCTGTCGTCCACGCGCGCCATTCGCCCAGCAAGCGTTGCGAGTAACTCCGGCAGTTTTTCCAGACAGCTGGCCAGATCCGGCAAATCCGTGTCGTAGGTGTTTTCGACGCTTACCGACTGACGCCGACTATCGTTCTGCACCGGCCGATCATCAATCCCGCGCGCCAGACTCCACAACCGCTCACCAAACGTGCCGAACTCGCGCACCAAGGCCAATTTATTCCAGTCGCGCAGGTCCGTGCAGGTGGTGATACCCAGTCGGCCTAGCTTGTCCGCGGTCACCTTGCCGACGCCGTGCAACTTGCTCACCGGCAATGTGGCGACGAACGCTTCTACTTGATCCGGGGTAATCACAAACAGACCGTTGGGCTTTTTCCAGTCACTGGCAATTTTTGCGAGGAATTTGTTAGGAGCCACCCCGGCCGACACCGTGATGTGCAGTTGATTGGAGACACGGCGACGGATGTCCTGAGCGATTCGGGTCGCACTCCCCGAAAAATGGCTGCTGTCCGAGACGTCCAGAAAAGCCTCATCCAATGACAGAGGCTCGATCAGATCGGTGTAATCGCGAAAAATGGTCTGAATTTCACGGGAAGCCTCTTTATAAGCATCCATGCGCGGCTTGACGATGGTCAGGTCGGGGCACAGCGTCAAGGCATGCCTGGACGACATGGCCGAGCGCACGCCATAAGCCCGCGCCTCATAGTTGCAGGTGGCTATCACTCCGCGCCGGTCCGCCGAACCGCCTACCGCCAACGGCTTGGCAGCAAGACGTGGATCGTCGCGCATTTCGATGGCGGCGTAGAAGCAGTCACAGTCGACGTGGATGATTTTGCGCTGCGTCATGAGGTGCGGTTATGAATGCTGTGGGCTGCGCAGTATCTCACCCACGCTGAAATGTGGCACTCACGATACTGAAAGCAATGTACGAAAGGTCGGAAAAAATGACCTTAATCACCCTGTCAGGTCCGCCCTGTGCGCCCTCAAGCCGATTCGCGCACTCTATTGGCATCGCTAAGCGATTGAAGGAAAAGCACTTTTCTGAAATTAACAATTGACAGCCCGGCGTTCCACTGTAGAATGCCGACACACAGACGCGGGATGGAGCAGTCTGGTAGCTCGTCGGGCTCATAACCCGAAGGTCGTCGGTTCAAATCCGGCTCCCGCAACCAAACATCAAACAAGGCTACTCGAAAGAGTGGCCTTTTTTGTGCCTGCGACTTCATCACATCCAACCTTGCCCTCCCCCTTCGCTGTGGAGCGGACAGGAATAGACCGATGAGAGACAAAGGACACCCATCAGGAAAACCCTTTGCGCACCGAGCACTTAACCGATCCGACAGGTTATTTACGCTTATTTGTCGCTTATGCCGCATTAACGATTGACACCCCACCGTTCCACTGTAGAATGCCGCCACACAGACGCGGGATGGAGCAGTCTGGTAGCTCGTCGGGCTCATAACCCGAAGGTCGTCGGTTCAAATCCGGCTCCCGCAACCAAATATCAGAAAAGGCTACTCGAAAGAGTGGCCTTTTTTGTGCCTGACCGAAAAGCATCGGAACAGTGATCAGAAACACTTGTCAGAATTGTCGATCCAGAGGATAGGTATCTGTCGGCCAAATAGCCGGCTGAAACGAATCCGCTACATTCGTCCTGTAGACTGTGACACGCTAATATTTCGAAATATTTTCTGCGTAGGGATTGGTAACTTGTCTGTATACCTCCATCCTGTCGCGCACGATCCAAGGAGTGATTGATGCGCGCCAATTCGTCCGATTCCAATGAACCTGTCACCGCCACTCAACCGATTGCGCCGACTCGTTTGCACTGGTTGGAACTGCTGAGCAAATATCGCCAACCCTTGGGCCTCGCGGTAACGTTGCTTCTGTTCTCTATTGCGCTGATCGCCTGTCGCCACCTATTGAGTGAGCTGGACCTCTACGCCCTGCACGATTCGCTGCTGAGCGTTCCGCTGCCTGCATTGGGAGGCGCCCTGGCCGCGACTGCCGTCGGCTTTGTGGTGCTACTGGGCTATGAGTGGTCGGCCAGTCGCTACGCCAACGTTCAACTCCCTCCACGCACGTTGGTCCTCGGCGGCTTTACCGCGTTCGCGATTGGTAACGCAGTAGGACTGTCGCTGCTGTCTGGCGGATCGGTTCGCTACCGGCTTTACGCTCGTCATGGTCTGGGCGCTGTAGAAGTCGCGCGCATGACCTTATTTGCAAGCCTTTCACTTGGCTGCGCCCTGCCCCCGCTTGCAGCCTTGGCAACCCTGAGCAATCTGCCAGCCGCTTCCGTTGCCCTGCATTTGCACACGTCGGTGCTTGCGTCGGTGGCCGTGACAATTCTCGCACTCAGTGCATTGTTGGCCGTAGGCATCTACCGCCGTCGCCTGCCTGAACAGCCGATCCCGCACAACCTCCTGGTCCGCGCAGGGCGTCGCACTCTGCGCCTGCCTGGCCTGAACCTGACGTTGATGCAATTGGTCATCACTGCGCTGGACGTCGGCGCTGCAGCCATCGTGCTTTATTTGTTACTGCCCGACGCGCCGCCCTTTGGCGCCTTCTTGCTGGTCTATCTGCTTGCCCTGGCCGCAGGCGTGCTCAGCCATGTACCCGGTGGTGTAGGCGTGTTCGAGGCGATTTTGCTCGCCGCCTTTGCCGATCAACTGGGCGCCGCACCGTTGGCAGCCGCCTTGCTGCTTTATCGCCTGATTTATGTGGTCCTGCCGTTATTGCTGGCGTGCGTGGCATTGTTGGTCACTGAAGCCCAACGCGTGTTGCCCACCCGCAAAGCTATACGCGTTGCTTCGGGTCTGGCTGCGCCGATCCTGGCGTTGCTGGTGTTTCTGTCGGGTGTGGTCCTGTTGTTTTCCGGCGCCACACCTGAAATCGATACGCGCTTGAAACACGTTGGCTTTTTAATCCCGCACCGCCTGATTGATGCCTCGCACTTTGGCGCCAGCTTGATTGGCGTATTGTGCTTGTTGCTGGCCCAAGGTCTGCGCCGCCGTCTATCGGCGGCATGGATGCTGACGACCGTACTGCTCGTGGTCGGCGCACTGCTGTCTCTGCTCAAGGGCTTCGACTGGGAAGAGGCCAGCCTGCTGACCCTGACCGCCGGGCTGCTGGGGATCTTCCGGCATTCGTTTTATCGGCCCAGTCGCTTGCTTGAGTTGCCATTCTCGCCGCTGTATCTGGTGGCCAGCATGTGCGTACTGGGGGCATCGATCTGGCTGCTCTTGTTCGCCTATCAAGACGTACCGTACAGCCATCAGCTCTGGTGGCAGTTCACCCTCAACTCCGATGCCCCGCGGGCCTTGCGCTCAGCCTTGGGCAGCGCGGTATTGCTGGTGATCGTTTCACTGACCTGGCTATTGCGCACCGCACGTCCGGTCATTACCTTGCCCAATGCCGAAGAACTGGCCAAAGCCGCCGAGATCGTGAATGCTTCCGATCAGCCCGATGGCGGCCTTGTATTGACCGGTGACAAAGCACTGCTGCTACACCCTAGCGGCAAGGCCTTCTTGATGTACGCACGTCGTGGCCGAAGCCTGGTGGCCTTGTATGACCCGATTGGCCCAACGCAGCAACGCGCAGAGCTTATCTGGCAATTCCGCGACCTGTGTGACATCCATCATGCTCGACCGGTGTTCTATCAGGTGCGCGCGGAGAATCTGCCGTTCTACATGGACATCGGCTTGACGGCGATCAAACTGGGCGAAGAAGCACGGGTCGACCTGAAGCGTTTTGACATCGACGCCAAAGGCAAGGAAATGAAAGACCTGCGCTATACCTGGAACCGCGGTGGGCGAGATGGCCTGTCGCTGGAGATCCATGAGGTCGGTCAGGCACCGCTGGACGAACTGAAGGTGATTTCAGATGCCTGGCTCACTGGCAAGAATGTCCGAGAGAAAGGCTTCTCCCTGGGCCGCTTCAGCCCGCAATATTTGCAGCATTTCCGTATAGCGATCATCCATTTCGAAGGCAAGCCTGTCGCGTTCGCCAACCTGCTGGAAACATCCCGACATGAACTGGCCAGCCTGGATTTGATGCGCGCTCACCCCGACGCACCCAAACTGACCATGGAATTTATGATGGTCGGCTTGATTCTGCACTATAAAGAGCAAGGTTATGGACGCTTCAGCTTGGGCATGGTGCCGCTTTCCGGCCTGCAACCGCGACGCGGTGCACCCTTGACCCAGCGTCTTGGCTCAATGGTATTCCGCCGTGGCGAGCAACTGTATAACTTCCAAGGCTTGCGCCGCTTCAAAGACAAGTTCCAGCCTGACTGGGAACCCCGTTATATGGCCGTGCCCGCCGGACTTGATCCGCTCGTGGCGCTGGCTGACACTGCCGCCCTGATTGCAGGCGGCCTGACCGGATTGGTGAAACGCTGATGATTCAACGCTACTGGCGATTTTTGCTCGCAGCCCTGATTGTTCTAGCACTGGTACTTGGCTTTTGGTTGTGGAACCGTCCCGAGCCTGAAGCAAGTCTCGAACACCTGACACTCGAGAATGGTGCCGCGCTGACTCGGGTCTTGCCCGGCACCAGCGCCAACGCCTACGTTGCCTTGGCCGTCCTGGCGGATGAAGGCCTGACGGACAAGCAACTGCTGGCACTGAGTCAGGACGCCGACGCCGAAGTCGTGCAGGTAACCCTGCCCAAGGACAACTGCGCCCTGCAGCAGCAAACCCTCAACGCAGGCATAGAAAAGCTCAACGACGCGCCCACACTGGTCGCGGGCATCGGTCCGGGCGCAACCCTGGCCTGGCGCTGGCTGGCGGGACAAACCGACGACAAGGCTCAAGCGATCTCGGTAGGTTTCTCGCTCGAGCCACCTGGCTGCAATGACGATCTGCCAAAAACTGCCGCACATGGCCACTGGCTGGTTGCCTGGAACGACGGCCCGGATGATGCCGCCGCTACCTTCGTGCGTGATCAACCCAATGCCGAGAACAGCATCAGCGACTACGACATCCACCTGCCACAGGTACTCAACAGCCAGCTTCGCCACCAATTGGTCGCCGATGACAATGATGGCGGCCTGAACATTCCAGTGGTGGAGGTACCGGCCGGACAGACGACTGACACCGTGACCCTGTTCCTTTCCGGGGACGGTGGCTGGCGCGACCTGGACCGTGACGTGGCAGGTGAAATGGCCAAGATCGGCTACCCGGTGGTCGGCATCGACACCCTGCGTTACTACTGGCAGCACAAGTCTCCTGAACAAAGCGCCCTGGACCTTACCGAATTAATGGCGCACTACCGGCAGAAATGGGGCACCAAGCGTTTCGTGCTGACCGGCTATTCGTTCGGCGCCGATGTGCTGCCGGCGATCTATAACCGCCTGGCCCCTGATGAGCAAAAACGCGTCGACGTGATCATCTTGCTGGCATTCGCGCGCAGCGGCAGTTTCGAGATCATGGTCGAGGGTTGGCTGGGGACTGCAGGCAAGGAAGCACCCACAGGACCTGAGATGGCTAAGCTGCCCGCTGAAAAAGTGCTGTGCGTTTATGGTGCGGAAGAGGATGCCGAGAGCGGTTGCACCGAAGCGACCGCGGTTGGCGAAAAGCTCAAGCTGCCGGGCGGGCACCACTTCGATGAAAACTACCCGGCCCTGGCCAGGCGCATGATCGATGCCATTGAGAAGCGCCAAGGGAAAACCTCAGCCAAACAAGGCTGACCCAGACCGGCATCGCGCCCCACCAACAAAAAGTCCCCGCAGCTTTGCAGCTCGGGGACTTTTTCGTTTCTGTGCCTTACCTGTCTAGCCTTACATCTCTACCTGGGTGCCCAACTCGATCACCCTGTTGAACGGCAGATTGAAGAAGCGCAGGTTGCCGTTGGCGTTCTTGAGCATGAACGCGAACAACGCCTCACGCCAGCGCGCCATACCCTCTAGCTTGGCGGCGACGATGGTCTCGCGGCTGAGGAAGTACGTGGTGCGCATCGGACTGAAGTCCAGCTCGTCCAGATGACACAGCTTCAGCGCGGCGGGCACATCCGGCTCATCCATGAAACCAAAGTGCAGAACCACCCGATAGAACCCCTCGCCATACCCCTCGACTTCGAAACGTCGACTCGTCGGGACGCGCGGCGAGTCCTCGTAAACCACCGTCAGCAGCACCACCTGCTCATGCAATACCTGGTTGTGCAGCAGGTTGTGCAACAAGGCGTGCGGCACTGCGTCGGGGCGAGCGGTCAAGAACACCGCTGTACCTTGCACCCGATGCGGCGGTTGCACACGAATACTGCTGATAAAGATCGGCAATGGCAGCCCCCC
>NZ_LT607416.1:175032-483266 GCF_900095225.1 Pseudomonas sp. UMAB-08 | reverse complement strand
AGCTGTTTGCCGCGTTTCCAGGTGGTCATCAGGATGTACAGGACCAGCCCTGCCAATACTGGGAACGCGCCGCCCTGTACCACTTTTGGCACGTTGGCGGCAAAGAACACGCCATCGACCAGCAGGAAGCCAATCAGCACTGGAACCACCAGAATCGGTGGCCACTTCCACAGCAGCAGCATCACCGCTGAAACCAGAATCGAGGTGCACAGCATGGTGCCCGTCACGGCAACGCCGTAAGCAGAAGCCAGGGCGCCAGAGGACCCAAAGCCCAACACCAGCAGAATCACGCCCACCATCAGCGACCAGTTCACCGCACCAATATAAATCTGGCCCTGGGCAGCACTGGAGGTGTGTTGAACGTGCATGCGCGGGATGTACCCAAGCTGGATGGCTTGCAGCGTCATGGAAAACGCCCCGGAAATCACCGCTTGCGAGGCGATAACCGTCGCAAGCGTCGATAACGCCACCAAGGGAATCAACGCCCAGCTGGGCGCCAACAGGTAGAACGGGTTGCGCGCCGCTTCCGGGTCTTCGAGCAACAACGCGCCCTGACCGAAATAATTCAGGACCAACGCTGGCAACACCAAAATGAACCAGGCGCGAGCGATTGGTTTGCGACCGAAGTGGCCCATGTCGGCGTACAGCGCTTCAGCACCCGTCAGCGCCAGCACCACGGCACCGAGTACCGCTACACCGAGACCCGGATGGACGATAAAGAAGCGCACGCCCCAGACGGGGTTGAGCGCCTTCAACACTTCCGGATGCGCCACAATCCCGTTAATGCCCAGCGCAGCCAGCACCAGAAACCAGGTCACCATCACCGGCCCGAACAGGATGCCGATCCGCGCCGTACCGTGGCGCTGAAGCACAAACAGGGCCACCAATACGACCAGAGAAATGGGCACCACCCAACGCTCGAGGCCATCGAACGCCAGCTCCATGCCTTCTATCGCCGAGAGCACAGAGATGGCCGGGGTGATCATGCTGTCGCCATAAAACAACGTTGCACCGATCAGACCGAAGATTACCAACATGCTGCGCAACCGGGGATACGGCAAGGCCGCCCGCCGCGCCAGCGCGGTCAGCGCCATGATGCCGCCTTCACCCTGGTTATCGGCGCGCAGGATGAACAGCATGTATTTAAACGAGACGACCCAGATCAACGACCAGAAAATCAGCGCCAGAATACCCAACACACCGTCATGGTTGAGCGGTACCCCATATGCTCCAGAGAACACCTCCTTAAGGGTGTACAGCGGACTGGTACCAATATCACCATAAACCACCCCGACGGCCGCGATCAGCAGGCCCAACGGTTTTGCCGAATTATGCCCAGCATCTGCCTGACTCATTGCCTGACCCATTTACCACTCCTACAACAAGACCTGGGCTCCAAAAACACAATGCTGTGCCTGAGCGAGCGCCGTTTTTACCGATATCAATTAACGCCATTGATGCGATCGGGCGTAACGCCGCGAAGCATAGCGCAGCACTCGTCGTAATTCTCTGCATAAAGCTGGTCAATCTATGGTCTCGCCGCTAGAATTGCGCACTTTTTGATCAGAGGCGCACCCAGCGCCCAGTCAGTGTCCCCGGCCATGTGCCCGGGCGCCCCCAATGCCGAGGTTCGCCATGTCCACCGTCACCACGCCATCCGCCCCAAAGGTTGGCTTCGTTTCCCTGGGTTGCCCCAAAGCTCTGGTCGATTCCGAGCGCATCCTCACCCAACTGCGCATGGAAGGCTATGAAATCGTGGCCACTTACCAGGACGCCGACGTCGTGGTGGTCAACACCTGCGGCTTTATCGACACTGCCAAGGCCGAGTCCCTGGAAGTGATCGGTGAAGCCCTCGCTGAAAACGGCAAGGTTATCGTGACCGGCTGCATGGGCGTAGAAGAAAGCGCGATCCGCCTGGTTCACCCTAGCGTGCTGGCCGTTACCGGCCCGCAACAGTATGAACAAGTGGTCAACGCCGTTCATGACGTCGTACCGCCAAACCTCGATCACAACCCGCTGATCGATCTGGTGCCACCTCAAGGCATCAAGCTGACGCCACGCCACTATGCCTATCTGAAAATTTCCGAAGGCTGCAACCACAGCTGCAGCTTCTGCATCATCCCGTCGATGCGCGGCAAGCTGGTCAGCCGTCCGGTCGGCGACGTACTCGACGAAGCCCAGCGCCTGGTAAAAGCCGGGGTCAAAGAATTGTTGGTGATCTCCCAGGACACCAGCGCTTATGGCGTCGACATCAAATATCGGACTGGCTTCTGGAACGGGCAGCCGGTCAAGACACGCATGACCGAGTTGTGTGAAGCCCTTAGCACGCTCGGGGTGTGGGTCCGCTTGCACTACGTCTACCCGTACCCGCACGTCGATGAATTGATTCCACTGATGGCCGCCGGGAAAATCCTGCCGTACCTGGATATCCCCTTCCAGCACGCCAGCCCGAAAATCCTCAAGGCGATGAAACGCCCCGCCTTCGAAGACAAGACCCTGGCGCGAATCAAGAACTGGCGCGAAATCTGCCCGGACCTGATCATCCGCTCGACCTTCATCGTCGGCTTCCCAGGCGAAACCGAAGAAGACTTCCAATACCTGCTCGAATGGCTGACCGAAGCCCAACTCGACCGCGTAGGCTGCTTCCAGTACTCCCCGGTGGAAGGCGCACCAGCCAACGCCTTGGGCGATCACGTCCCGGACGAGATCAAGCAGGACCGTTGGGACCGCTTCATGGCTCACCAGCAAGCCATCAGCGCAGCACGCTTGCAATTGAAAGTCGGCAAAGAGATTGAAGTGCTGATCGACGAAATCGACGAAAACGGTGGTGCCGTAGGCCGCTGCTTCTTCGACGCACCTGAAATCGACGGCAACGTCTTTATCGACAGTGACCAGGACCTCAAGCCGGGCGACAAAGTCATGTGCCGGGTCACAGACGCTGACGAATACGACCTGTGGGCTGAAACGGTTTAAATCAGCCTGTCGCTCGAAAAAAAGCCCTGCCCTTCAACTGGCAGGGCTTTTTTGCAACTTAGGGAAAAGTCTTACCTCCTGCTACTCCCTCCGCCGACATAACCCTCTCTCTATTCCCGTCATAGTCGTCGCTTTCGAGAAACGCGAAGGATTGTGCGAATGGGATCGGCCACTGCTAAACGGATCGCGTTACCAGAAGATCTCCCCTGGCAACAAAGCGTCGGCCTGCTGCTAGATGCCGTACAGGTCGAGAAGCTTTTGCCGCGTCTATTCGAGTGGGCCGAGATTCCAAGGGTGGACGTGCTTTATCTCACCACTCGGCTTGCCGAGTTTAGAGACCTGTCCCCCTGCCTTGTCTGCCTGAAAAGTGCGGGCGACCCGACGCTTGCGCAGTTCCTGGAAAACGTCGATCAGCATTGGGGCTACCTGCTGGTCAGCGATGAGCCTTGGGAGCAGGTGGTTGCGCATCTGCGCTGGCTGACCGTCATTGAGTACCCGTCCGGGCAAGACATGCTGCTGCGCATTGCCTACCCGGCAGTGGCAGATGCCCTGTTTGGTGCGGAATATCCAGACTCCGTGCTGTTCGGTCCCTGCCAGCATATCTTCACCGCAGACCTTGCGCGTAGCGGCTGGCATTGCTACGCCCGCCCCGGCGAAATGCCGCCCCCGAAACACGATGCACCCTACCGACTTAACGAAAAGCAGTGGGACCGTCTCGACGACGCCAGCTTTGGCAAACGGTTGACCGAACTCTCCCTGCACATGAAGCACTACTTCCCTGACTACCAGGCTGATTTAACGGATCAGCAGTATTGGGAGCATCTGCAGGCGTTGGCGCGCCGTGCTGTCGAGCACGGTTTTGACTGTGAAAAAGAACTGCACCTGTACGCCAATGCCCATGGTTTTTTGGGCGAACAAGGGCTACGGAAAGACCCCGACATCGTCAGCCTTTTAGACCCTAAATCCAGTTTACCCAAGGCCCAGCGCATCGAACGCATCGCTGATCTGGCCCAGAAAAGGCGCCTGCCATGACCGATTTCATGACCCCACGCGGTCACATGGCCAATCTGGTCGCCCAATCCAAAAGCGCCACGCCCTTCGGCGAAGTCGGCGTTTGCCCACTGCTGCAAAAAACCATTCACCTGCTGCCGGTGCGTTACGGCCTGGTTGAAAACAGCCTCGATCTCGGCGCCGATCTGGCCATGCCTTATAAACTGCAGAGCCGCCCGCTGGGTCTGCGCATGCTGCGTGATGGCTATCTGTACGTGATCGACAGCGCCACCGGCATGCTGAGTGAATACAGCATCAAAGACGGCTCGCTGGAGTACTGGCTGTTCACCGGCAAGGCGTTCAAAGAGGATCGCCCGCCCCAGGGTGATCCACCCGAAATGATCTTCTCCAAGAGCAGCGTGCTGCATGTCGCCTACTCGGAGGTGCAGTGGACCGTCGCCAAGTGCCAGCAGGTGCTCGATAGCGCCACCGAGCGCGAGCACTTCATGCAGCGTATCGACCTGACGCCGGTCAACAGCGAACACATCGTCGCGCCGCTGCTGCATGAGCGGCACGCGAAGAAATGGCTGGCCGAGGTGGCGCGGGATCACGATGCTCCTCAACAAGGCCTTACCCCTGAAGAAAACATTCCGTATCTGTGGGAACACCCACCGCTGTTTCGTCAGACCTTGATCGAGGAACTGACCAGCCAGGTCAGCAACGAGCACAAAAACGACTTCCTGTTCCTCGCCGTACGCGACGATATCGGCGTAATGCGCGACCTGGCGAACTATCAGGACAAGGTGGTGGGCTGGATCGATGACTGGGCCCGCAGCGGTCAGGAAGAGGACCATACGGAGCGTGATTACTTGCTGGGCTGCTACATCGAATCGCTGAGTCAGATCAGTGCCGCCAACCTCGGCAAAATGGCCGAGAGCACCGATGACCCTGCGCTCAAGGCGTTATTGCTTGATCTGCAAACGCTGCCCGAACCCCAGCGTGGGGAAACGCGGCAGGCGTTGCTGGAGGTGCTGAACCTTGATCCGGTCGCCAACCCGCTGCCCGGTGTTTCCGACCCTGATCATCCTGCCGACCTCAAGGCCCAGCTAAAAAGCATCCAGCTCGGCCCCGTGCGAGCCATTGGCTACAACATGGTCAGCGAACTGGAAAAAGCCGTCGAGCTTTACTACCTCAAACAAAAACTTGCCGCCGCCGACCCTGACTTCATCGCCACCCACTGGCAAACCCTGGTCAAGTTGCACCGAAAACAGGATAAGCGACTAAGAGACCTGCTGTACGGCGCCCGTTGGGGCCGGCGCGGGATCAACGACCTGATCGACCGTCCGCGCATGGACGCTTTTCTCAAGGCGCAACGCCCCAAGCTCGCGCATTGGAACACCCTGCTTGATCGCATCACCCACGACCGACTGGAGATGCTCACCCTCAACCGTTTCCACCGCGCCGCCTGGTATTACGACGCCAACGATCTGGAGCAGATCGATCACGCCTTGCTCACCCAATACGACTGCTTGAAAGACCTGTGCCGCAGTGACACTGCCTACGACACCATTGTTGCCTGGCTGAACCGCAACCCGCATCAGAGTCGGTCGCTGTTTTTTACCTTGCCGCTGAGCGTGCAGACCGAACTCGCCGCACAATTCGCCTTGTTCACCAACGCGGGCTGGGGACTGCTTAAAAGCGCGCCGGAGTGGATCGAGAAGCTGAAAACACTGTTTGTCGGCCACCTGCCGGACATCGAAACCCTGCCCCAAGCCACCCAAGTCAACGCCACCGCCGCCTGGGGCACCCTCGCCCCCGCCGTGCAGTGGGGCGTGCAACAAGGGCTGCACGACTTCATGCAGGCCTTGGACAAAGGCCAGATGCCGGACATCGAGGCACTGTTTCGCTACCTGCCCAAGACCTTCGGGGTTTCGTTGCTCGACGCGGCCCGGCGCGAGAAGGTCAGCTTTCAAATAGCAGATGCCGATGACCTGAAAGCCCTGGGTGAGACGGTCAAGGAGGTGCAGGCGAAACGTAGATACCTGCGTTCCCTGAACAACAATGCCCGTCGCTATCGTGCGGAAAAAGATCACTGGCTGGCTCAAGAGCTGGAAAGCCAGCGGCCTGAGACTCAACAGAAACTTAACGTTCTGGAAGAGCGACTGGCCCGGATGCTGAGCCCGATTCGTGAACTGCCAGAGGGGGCGGTTCATTTGCAAACGGCGACGGCCGGCACGCCGGGGTTGGCGTTAGTGTTTCCTCCCGAGCAGCAGGCGCAGGTACGGTCGTTGCTGGATAATTATCGACAAGGAGTGAGGGCTGCGCCTACAGCGGGACTATTAGGGGATGGGGCTGGGCTGTTGGTGTTTGCGGCGCAGTTGGTGAATTTTGTGCAGGTTTACAGGGAGTTTGGCTCACAACCCGAGCCCGTTAAGAATAAAGGCCCCGTGTGGAGTGCATTTTTGACAACTGCAGCTGCCGGATTCGGCGCTGCCCAAGGAATAGCCGATACCGCGCTCAGTGCACACGCAGTCCAGCTAGGCAAAAACCTAAAAGCGGCTGAACTAAAAGGCGTACATGTGCAGATGGGGAAATTGCATATTGGTCTGGGCCTCGTTGGATACTTCTCCGGTGCAGTTTCCGCCCTGATCAACCTGAATGTTTCACACCATAACTGGCTCGACGCCACTCGCGAGGGTAATGCTAGTGCTCAGGCTGGGGCCGCCTTGAGCATGACCGGGAACAGTGCCGCTTTTCTGAATAATGCTTACGGTTTGCGACAAAGCGGTATGGCATTGAAAGACGTTCTGGCCGTTATTTGGCAACCCCAAGCTCGCGCAACCGCTTGGGCGGTGGCGGGACCTCGTTTGGCCACGGTATTTTTCCGTTTCAACGTAGCCGGCATCCTGATTACCGCTCTGGAGCTGTCGGGCAGTTGGTTTTACAACCGCTATAACCTCAGCCGCCATGATCAATGGCTGCAGACTACTCCCTGGAGTCAGGATCCGGATCGACGTTTGTCGCTGCCATTAAGCGAGTACCAAAAAAATCTGCACGTTCAGGTCAAAGCCCCAAAAATCGAAGTGCGGCCAGAGCAACCCGATGATCAGGGCTACTTGTCCGCGACGCGAATAGTGCTGCACCTGCCCACCACCTCCAGCGCCGATTTGATGAAACCTTTTGGCAACAGCAAAGCCAAAACCGTGCTCAGGATAGGTGGCTATGAAGTCCGCACTCACACCACGCGCGTCAAACCCGTCGAGCGCTGGACTGTCGCGACTGACGCATTGATCCAAAAACTTCGGATCAAACAAGCGACACCCTTGGTTCTGGAGTTTGAGGCGCCCACTCGCGAATATCGCCCAACCGCCACCGAGCGCGACGAGTTGGTGGTGACCGTTGAACTCGGAGACTTTAGCCCCGAGGATGGCGCTTACTTACTCAACGTTTATCAATTCCGCGTACCTCTCGACGGCCAAGGCGGTGAGATCGCTGATAAGAACCTTGAACCTCAAGGGGAGAAATGCACTTTTTACCTGATTGATCCCCTCCACCTGCCACAGGAAGACGACTGATATGGCTAAGCCGCGCCTTAACGCACCGCCACCGATCAGTCGTGAACCGTATGCCGGGATGATCGAAACTTTCCCCAGCGGCCAGGTTATCTATCTGGCCCCCGCCCCTTTGCCTACCGGCAAGCCATCTCAGGACTACGGAAATGCGGTAGGTGAAGTAAATGATACCTACATGGATTTTGGATTCGGACTGCCTGCTGTATTTGGTTGGCAGATAACCCTAGGAGGGCCATTTACTTGCTTCTGTTTGTCTGCTTTTCTCATGCCTATTATTTTTGCATTTACGGGCTTGGTGATTGGCGGAACGTTTGAAGAAGCAATGATATTTTTAACAGGGCCATTCCCCATGCTCCTCAAAATAGGTGCATGGGGTGGCGGCGCTGTTCTTCTGATGTTCCTTATCATCTCCCTCAACCACCTCGCCAAATACGAAACCCTCGTCCCTGCCCGCTTCAACCGCCAGCGCCGCGAAGTCTGTTTCGTCCCGGCCGGTCAGACCGAACCGATCTTCGTTCCGTGGGAATCACTCTCGGCGTGGGTCGTCCAGGCCCGAGGTGTTACCCAATATGGCCTGAACACCCAGTACGCCATGGGCCTCGGTTTTTACCACCCGCCTCACGATCAGCAATACACCCTGGAGTTCCACTGCGCCGGCTTTGAGTTGGCCATCTGCAACTGGGAAGCGATTCGCGCGTACATGGAGTACGAAGTCCACACGTTCAAGGACATTCAGGACCCGCTCGACCTGCAAGGCCCCGACGATCCGCCGCATGAGGGGCTGCACACGTTCTACAACGCTCGCGATCGCATGCGCCGTCGGCGCAAGGCAGGCGAAGTCGGCTGGGGTTATCCGTTCTGGTGGTACCTGTACCACGTCATGACCCTCTGGACCCTGCCCAAGCCCAGCGAGAAGTTGCAGCGCATGAGCAAAATGGTCATGGACCTGCGCCAGCAAGAGCCGCAAGTCTCGTTGATTCAACACTTCGTTGAAGTGCAGATCGCTGAAGCGAAACTGAAGTAAGGGTTAACAATCAGCGATGGAACGCCGCTTTTTACCTTAGACGCTCTTCGGTACCGGCTTGTTCAGCTCGCACAACGGGCACGTAAGCTGTCCACTGAGGATTTTTTCGACTTGCCCCTGCGACGCAACAACGCTGCCGGCAACCAAGGGCTGAACCTGCCCTGGCATCAATGGCATCGCCGGCGTTCCCGGTACTGGCACCCCACCCAACAAGATCGGCACGCTGCTGAAAATCCCGGCAGGGCTGATGAGGATGTGCTGACCACCCGCTTTCAGGGTAAGGCTGACGCCAGCATCAATGACTAGGTTAACGCCGGATTTGAGGTGCACCTCGAACCCGGCCTCCATTGCCAACACCTGGCCCACGCGGGTGTGGCTACTGCCTGCCACCTGCAGATGATCGCCCGCCAGCAGCTGAACCTTGCGCTCGCCGGTGAGGGTCCGGTGTTCCTCACCGTTGAGTACCGAGGTGCTGTTGCCCCTGATGGTTTCCAGGCGCTGACCGCCAATTTCAGTCCGGCTGTCGTTCTGGATCAGCTGTTCCATGTCGCGTTGGGCGCGCAGGTAGACCCGTTCCGAACCGCGCTTGTCGTCAAAATGGACTTCGTTGAAACCGGTGCTCGCACTGGAACTCCGGCTGCGAAAGACGCTTTTGGTCTTGTTTTCAGGCAGCCCATGCGCAACGGGATTCAGGTTATTGGCAAGGCAGCCCACGATAACCGGCCTGTCGGCGTCCCCTTCAAGGTATGAAACCAGCACCTCCATGCCCACCCGGGGAATGGTGACGGCGCCATACCCATCGCCCGCCCAACTAGAGGCGACGCGCACCCAGCAACTGGTTGTTTCATCGTCCTGTTCGCTACGGTCCCAGTGGAATTTGACTTTCACCCGACCGAATGTGTCGCAGTAGATTTCTTCATTCACAGGGCCAGTGACCCTGGCAGTCTGGGTGCTGTGAATTCGCGGTTTCGGATGCTCCAGTGCCGGACGGAACTGGACCGCTTCCGCAATGGCGGTGAAGGTGTTGCGATACCCCTGAGCGATGCGCCCGTCTTCAACCGGGCTGCTGTCGGCCAGCTCTTCGAGCACCTGCGGCTGTCTTGCGTCATGTTGCACAAAAATCAGCACCCAGTGGGTTTCGGGGGCGTAATCCTGAACCAGGTGCAAGCGCGATCCACTGCGCAAAAGCGACGCATCACTCTCCCCATCCGCCAGGCGAAAGCCGGTTTGATGGCGCTCAAGCGCACGCTTGGATAGAACGTCACCGCGCCTTTTTTCTTCGAAGTTCCCGGGGTAGACGTAATTCTCCAGGTAGGGACCGTATTTGGGGACTTCGCCGCTCTCCCATTGCGCCTGGGTTCGCGTGGGGTTTTGCAGGCTCTGCAGCGGGATATGGGTCTGTTTGAAGTCATGGTCGCGCAGGGCGACATGGTTGGTTTGGGCCGTCAGTCGCACGCCGAAGGCCTTGACCGCCGGACCTTCTGCCACCAGGCCGCTCCCCGGTTTGAACGGCAANCTCAAGAATGATCTCCGGCACGGTCATTTTCTGGAACGAACGGCGATGGCTCGAGTGCTGCAAAAAGGCCAGAAAGGGCGCCAGCACCAGATGATAATGGGTGAATGCCCCGCCTGTTTTGCCTTGGCGGATCGAATAAATATGACCGTGCAGCCCCTGCCCTTGCGCCCCGAATCTCAGGTAGGCCGCTTTATGCAGCAAGCCGTCCAACGCGTGGGATGAGCGCCTGCTCACCAGTTCGATGTTGATTTCATAGGGTCGGCTCAACGCCTCGGTCCCGTGAAAACTCAGCACCTGCAAGTCAGTTTGCTGTTGCCCGTTGATGTCCAGACAGAACTTCGGGGTAAGGCCGGGATGAGACATGCGCGGATCTTCGTGTCGAAAGGGGCAAACAGTGTCGTTGAAGAGGGACTCAGCGAATGTCGGTCACACTATGAAGAACACGTAGGACTCTTCCCGATATTGAGCGGGCTTGATCTGACACCGTCGAAACCTGTCAGGAAAACGCGGCGGGCTCGACAACCAGAGACTCTACGAAAAATCACCAACGCGCTGCTCTTTTTCTATTAGATTTAATCAACATAAGATCACGCACCAAAACAATCGACGTTAAAAAGCTGCCGAGTCACGGACCGACACTTTTGCCCAAGGAGACAGGTTGTATGCGCAGTCATTCGGTCATTCATACGCCACGACAGAGTGATTACCCGGAACTCGCCCGTATCTGGGAAGACTCGGTGCGGGCCACCCATGATTTCTTGCCCAGCTCTTATATCTCTATGCTCAAGAGCATGGTGCTCAACCAGTATCTGGATGCGGTGATGCTGATTTGCAGCAAAGACACTCGGCAACGAATCACCGGTTTCGCCGGAATCGCCGCGGGTAAGGTCGAAATGCTGTTCATCGACCCTGAGCACCGCGGCCAAGGACTGGGCAAGTTGCTGCTCACTCATGCCATTGAGCACTTCCACGCCGATGAACTGGACGTCAACGAGCAAAACCTTCAAGCCCTGGGGTTCTACCTCAAGCAGGGGTTTGAGGTGATCGGTCGTTCTGAGGTGGACGGCATGGGTCAGCCTTATCCGTTACTGCATATGCGCCTGAGCAGGCCCCTTTGAATGAAGCCTGCGCTGCATGCCCCGGCGATCAGTCGAGCAAGCCGTCAATCAGGGCCTTGTTGAAGTGCTCCGGGTCCTGGATTTGTGGCGCATGCCCCAGAGTCTCAAACTCAACCAGCGTTGCATGAGGAATGCGCTTGGCCACGGCCTTGCCTAGTTCGGGATAGTTCCCCAATGTCTTACGCAACGCTTCGGGGGCCAGGTCTTTGGCGATGGCGGTGTTGTCCTTTTGTCCGATCATTAACAAAGTAGGCATTTTCAGGTTTTCGAACGCGTAGAACACCGGCTGATTGAAAATCATCTCATAGGTCTGCGCTGAGGCATGGGCCACCTCTTCACGCCCCGTGCCGTTGTACATGCCCGCCTGCATATCGACCCAATGATCGAACTCCGGGCGCCATTCGTTGGCGTAATAAGTCGCCTGCTGGTATTTGCGGATACTGTCGGCATTGGTTTTCAAATCCCGCGCATACCATTGCTCGAACGTAAGAGCCGGCACCCCTTTGGCTTTCCAGTCCTCAAGACCGATGGGGTTGACCAAGACCAGTTGGTCGACCTGTTGCGGGTACATCAATGCAAAGCGGGTGGCCAACATACCGCCCATGGAATGCCCGAGCACAATGACGTGGTCGATGCCCAGGTGGGTGAGCAACGAGTTGGTGTTCTGCGCCAATTGCTCGAACGTATAACGGTAATGTTCAGGTTTACTCGACCGACAGAAACCGATCTGATCAGGCGCAATCACCCGGTACCCCGCATCGCTCAACGGTTTGATTGTCCCTCCCCAGGTCGCGCCACAAAAATTCTTGCCGTGCAGCAGCACAACGGTCCGCCCATTGGACGCATCGGACGGCTTGATGTCCATGTAGCCCATCTGTACCTGTTCACCCTGAGACTCAAAAGCAAAATTCTGTGCAGGATAGGGATACTCGAAACCTTGCAACTGCGGGCCGTAGGACGGCGTTTCAGCAGCGAACAACGGCAAACTGACGCTCACTATCAATGCGGCAAGCCATTTGGACATAAACCAGACTCCGGGGAACACGCTTTAGCCAATCAGGACAACGCGTCACCCGCGATGGGTTCCTGGATGGCCTTTCGCTAACGAAAAAGCACAGAACGACCACCTATCTTGAAGGCATTTTCAATGTGGCCGCGATTAACACTGCGTGCGCGGGTACAATAGCCGTCTTTCCCCTTAAGTAACGGCTCTTTGTCATGACAGACCCCATTCGCCTTTCCAAACGCCTTGTCGAGCTGGTCGGCTGCTCCCGCCGGGAGGCTGAACTGTTTATCGAAGGCGGTTGGGTCACGGTTGACGGTGAAGTCATTGAAGAACCGCAGTTCAAAGTCGATAACCAGAAAATCGAGCTCGACCCCGAGGCGAAAGCAACAGCTCCGGAATCAGTGACCATTCTCTTGCATCAACCGGCGCACTTCGACGCCGAAAGCGCGCTGCAACTGATCACCCCCGGCACCCTGTCCGAAGAGCATCGGTACGGTAAGCGCCCCCTCAAAGGGCACTTCATGCGCCTGTCGCCCATTTCGACCCTGCAAGCCAACGCCAGCGGGTTGATGGTCTTCAGTCAGGACTGGAAAATACTGCGCAAGTTGACCGACGATCGCAGCAAGATCGAACAGGAATACGTGGTCGAGATCGAAGGAACCATGGCAGCCCACGGCCTCAATCGCCTCAACCACGGCCTGACTTACAAGGGCAAGGAACTGCCGGCAGTAAAAGCCAGCTGGCAGAACGAAAACCGCCTGCGCTTCGCCATGAAGAACCCCCAGCCCGGCGTCATTGCCCAACTGTGTGAAAGCGTCGGCCTAAAGGTCGTGTCCCTTCGACGCATCCGCATCGGCGGTGTGTCCATGGGCAAGCTGCCAGAAGGCCAATGGCGCTACCTGTCCGGCAAGGAAAAATTCTAAGCCGGCTTGCACCCTCACATTTCAGCGTCGCACAGGCTTCCCGTGCGACGTTCACATCAGACTTATCAGGACCGTAAACCATGATGAACAACGACGTACTGCGTAGCGTTCGCTACATGCTCGATATCAGCGATGGCAAAGTCGTGGATATCATCAAGCTGGGTGGCCTGGACGTGTCCAAGGACGACGTGATCGCCTTCATGAAAAAGGACGAGGAAGAAGAAGGCTATCTGAATTGCAGCGATGAAGTCATGGCGCATTTTCTCGATGGCCTGGTGATCTTCAAACGCGGCAAGGACGACAGCCGCGCCCCG
The DNA here is from genome assembly GCF_900095225.1 of Pseudomonas sp. UMAB-08. Lineage (GTDB taxonomy): Bacteria > Pseudomonadota > Gammaproteobacteria > Pseudomonadales > Pseudomonadaceae > Aquipseudomonas. The sequence goes on along the minus strand of NZ_LT607416.1, from coordinate 469,830 downwards.
CAAAAAATCGAAGTGCCGGTGACCAACAACACCGTGCTGAAAAAACTGCGGGTTGCCTTTGAGCTCAAGGAAGACGACATGCACGCCATTCTCAAGGCGGCCGAGTTTCCGGTGTCCAAGCCTGAGCTGAGCGCGCTGTTCCGCAAGTTTGGCCACAGCAACTATCGGACCTGCGGCGACCAGCTGCTGCGCAACTTCCTCAAGGGCCTTACGCTGCGCATTCGCGCCTGAGTCCCCTGCGTCAAAACGGATGACCCGACGGACCTCGACCCAAGATCATGACCATGACTTACAACGTCTCCCCCGTCGGCTTCATGCGCTCCTGCTTCAAGGAAAAATTCGCCATCCCCCGGCAGCCTCAACTGGCTCCCGCTGCGCGTGGCGTTCTGGAGTTGGTGGCACCCTTCGACCATGCCGACGCCGTGCAAGGGCTTGAGCAGGTCAGCCATATCTGGCTACTTTTTCTTTTCCATCAGACTCTGGAAGAAAAGCCGCGCCTGAAGGTTCGCCCGCCGCGCCTCGGAGGCAACCAGTCCATGGGCGTGTTCGCGACGCGTGCGACTCATCGCCCTAACGGCATTGGTCAGTCGGTGGTGAAGCTGGAGAAGGTAGAGCCTGGACGCCTTTGGGTCTCGGGCATCGACTTGCTGGACGGCACTCCGGTGCTGGACATCAAACCGTATGTGCCCTACGCCGATAGCGTCGAGGGCGCCACAAACACCATCGCCAGTGCCGCCCCGATGTTGATTCCGGTGCAATGGGAAGGCAGCGCGCTGCTTCAGGCCCGTGAACACGCGCAACGTCTGAATGAGCCATTGGTCGAGCTGATTGAGCAATGTCTGGCGCAGGATCCACGTCCGGCTTATCAGGTACCAGCGCCAGAGCGCCGCTACGGCACACAGTTCTGGGATCTTGATGTCCGCTGGCATTACCCGCAAAACGGGCTGATACGCGTGCTTGAGGTCGTGCCTGCGACACAGTGAAGCAACATGCCGCAAAAGAAAAAACCCGCTCGGCCATTGACTGCCGAAGCGGGTTTTTTTCTGAATCAGCTGACCTTACTTCTCGACGAAGGCGCGCTCGATCAGGTAATCGCCAGGCTCACGCATGCGCGGGGACACCTTCAAGCCAAAGCTGTTGAGAACTTCGCTGGTCTCATCGAGCATGCTCGGGCTGCCACACAGCATTGCACGATCATCCTCGGGGTTGATCGGCGGCAGACCGATGTCCCTGAACAGCTTGCCGCTGCGCATCAGGTCGGTCAGGCGGCCCTGGTTCTCGAACGGCTCACGCGTCACGGTTGGGTAATAAATCAGTTTTTCACGCAATGCTTCACCGAAGAACTCGTTCTGCGGCAAGTGCTCAGTGATGAACTCGTGGTAGGCAACCTCGTTCACGTAGCGTACGCCGTGGCAGAGAATAACCTTCTCGAAGCGCTCATACGTTTCCGGGTCCTGAATGACGCTCATGAACGGCGCCAGGCCCGTTCCTGTGCTGAGCAGATACAGGTGCTTGCCCGGCTTGAGATCGTCCAGCACCAGAGTGCCGGTCGGTTTCTTGCTGATGATGATCTCGTCGCCTTCCTTCAAATGTTGCAACTGCGACGTCAAGGGACCATCAGGCACCTTGATGCTGAAGAACTCGAGATGCTCTTCCCAGTTCGGGCTGGCGATCGAGTAAGCGCGCATGAGCGGGCGCCCGTTCGGCTGCTGAAGACCGATCATGACGAACTGACCGTTCTCAAAGCGCAAACCTGGATCACGGGTGCACTTGAAACTAAAGAGGGTGTCGTTCCAGTGATGGACGCTCAGGACACGCTCGTGATTCATGTTGCTCATGTACGGGGGCTCCGAAAAATTTCGCTCGCGCTGACTCTGAGCGCTATTGCGCGTCATTCTAGTGGCAAGCACAATATCTGTTAAATGAATTATTAAGATATGGGTTATCGGTTATATAGATATGCGATTTACTCTGCGTCAACTTCAAGTCTTCGTCGCCGTCGCTCAGCAGGAAAGCGTCTCGCGCGCTGCCGGGCTTTTGTCGCTCTCGCAATCAGCGGCCAGCACCTCCATTACTGAGCTGGAGCGTCAATCCAGCTGCCAGTTATTTGATCGCGCCGGCAAACGCTTGAGCCTGAACGCAACGGGCCGCCAGCTACTGCCACAAGCGGTAGCGCTACTGGATCAGGCCAAGGAGATCGAGGACCTGCTCAATGGCAAATCCGGCTTCGGCTCATTGGCAGTCGGTGCCACGCTCACCATCGGCAATTATCTGGCCACGCTCTTGATCGGCAGTTTCATGCAGCGCCATCCCGAGAGCCAAGTGAAGCTGAGCGTGCAAAACACAGCGAATATTGTGCAGCAGGTTGCCCATTACGAAATTGATCTAGGTCTGATCGAGGGTGATTGTACCCACCCCGACATCGAAGTTCAGACGTGGGTCGAAGACGAACTGGTGGTCTTCTGCGCCCCGCAGCACCCGTTGGCCAAACGCGGTCACGCCACCCTGGAGGAGCTGACTCAGGAAGCCTGGATCCTCAGGGAGCAGGGTTCAGGCACACGCCTGACCTTCGATCAAGCCATGCGCCACCATCGCAACGCCCTGAATGTGCGTTTGGAGCTGGAACACACCGAAGCCATCAAGCGTGCGGTGGAGTCTGGCTTGGGTATTGGCTGTATTTCTCGGCTGGCACTGCGCGATGCGATCCGCCGTGGCAGCCTGGTGGCGGTGGAAACCCCGGAACTGGACCTGTCGCGGCAGTTCTATTTCATCTGGCACAAGCAGAAGTACCAGACCTCTGCCATGCGCGAGTTTCTCGACCTGTGTCGCGCATTCACCGCAGGGGTTCAGCGCAGCGACGAAATAGTGCTGCCGAGTATTGCCTGAGCCACCCAGCTATCCGCGAACCATCAACCCAGCAGGATCAAGCCCCACACCAGGCCGATCATGCCCAGCGCAATGAATTGCGCTGCGCTGCCCATGTCCTTGGCGTTTTTCGACAGCGGGTGCAAATCCAGCGAGATCCGGTCAATGGCCGCCTCAACAGCGGAGTTGAGCAACTCGACAATCAACGCCAGCAGGCACACGGCAATCAGAACCGCGCGCTCACCCCGACTGACATTGAACATGAAGGCCAGGGGTATCAGGATCACGTTGAGGAGCACCAACTGACGAAATGCGGCTTCACCGGTGTAGGCGGCGCGCAAACCATCGAACGAATAACCGGTGGCGTTGAAGATACGTTTCAGGCCGGTTTGGCCTTTAAAGGGCGACATAGATAGGCAACTGCGTAAAAAAAGACAAAGAAGGCTAATTTAACAAAAGTCAAAAAAGCGTGAGCAACCGGGCCGAATGCAGCGTTAGTTGGCCGGAATCGATTCCATTTGCTGCAAGAGCAAAGCAGCCTGTGTGCGAGTGCGCACATTGAGCTTGCGAAAAATCGCCGTGACATGGGCCTTGATCGTGGCTTCCGAAACACTCAGCTCGTAGGCGATCTGCTTGTTTAACAAACCCTCGCAGACCATGGTCAGTACCCGGAACTGCTGGGGAGTGAGACTCGCCAGACCTGCACTGGCAGCCTTGGCTTCAGCCGAAACGCTGATGGCTTCATTGACTTGCGGCGGCCACCAGACATCACCATCAAGCACCGTACGTACGGCCTGCTGAATGGTCTCGAGAGAACTGGACTTGGGGATGAAACCACTGGCGCCAAACTCGCGCGAGCGAACCACGATGGATGCCTCCTCTTGCGCCGACACCATGACCACCGGGATTTGCGGGTACTGTCCGCGTAACAGGACCAGGCCAGAAAATCCGTAAGCGCCGGGCATGTTCAGGTCCAGCAACACCAAGTCCCAATCAGCCTTATCGGTCAGACAGCTTTCAAGCTCGGCAATGCTTTCGGCTTCAACCAACTTAGCCTCAGGACCCAATCCCAGACTCAAGGCCTGACGCAGTGCACTGCGAAACAAAGGGTGGTCATCAGCAATCAGGATTTCGTATGTCATTTATCAATGATCCTGTTTTAGGTGAGCGCCAATGGATTCAGCGCTCACGAAGGCATCCATCGATGCCGGCAAACTCACGGTACCAACACGGTACGTTCAACGCCAAGACCCACAAAACCAGCGTTCAAGCGTTATTTCGGCGACAAGGATGACGAGCGAAGACGGGGTGGTCAAGTTCAACGCTTTACGGCAAAGTCTGCACCCTGCCAACTAGAGCGTCATCATGCGAAAACAAGCCCTGCGGGCCGACCTGTTAATGCTAATCACCGCGATGATCTGGGGCTCTGGCTTTGTCGCGCAAACTTCAGGTATGGACCATATTGGGCCATATCTCTATACAGGTCTGCGCTTTGCCCTTGGCTCGTTATGCTTGTTGCCCTTGCTGCTCCGTCGCTCTGACGCTGTAAAACCCGAGCCTCTGATGACACGCGGCCTATTGCTCGGCGGCATTGTGATGGGGCTGGCCTTGTGCACAGGCATCAACCTGCAACAAGTCGGCCTGCTGTTTACCAGCGTAACCAACGCCGGATTCATCACCGGCCTCTACGTCATTGTAGTTCCGCTTCTGGGCCTGCTGCTGGGTCACAAGACCGGAACAGGCACGTGGCTTGGCGCAGGTCTGGCAGTGGTGGGTATGTCCCTGCTCAGTGTGGGTGACAACTTCCACGTCGCCTCAGGTGATTGGTTGCAATTGATCGGGGCCTTTGTCTGGGGCGGACACGTCATCCTGGTCGGCGTTTTTGCCAGCCGCCACGACGCGATCCGCCTCGCGTTCCTGCAATTTCTGACTTGTTCGATCATCAGCCTGATCCTCGCGCTGATTTTCGAAGACATTCAGTTGCAGTCGATCATCGCCGCCGGCCCTGCCCTGCTGTACGGCGGCGTGGTTGCCGTAGGGATCGGTTATACCCTGCAAGTCGTTGCACAAAAAGATGCTATTGCCTCCCATGCGGCGATCATTCTTTCCCTCGAAGCCGTCTTTGCCGCCATTGCCGGCGCGCTGCTGCTGGGAGAGTCGCTGCACCTGAAGGGCTACCTCGGTTGCGCGCTGATGCTTGCGGGTATGTTACTGGCACAGTTGTGGCCGAAAAAACCTGAGCCGGTAATGGCCCTATAAAAAAGCCTTGAGATGAGTATGCGACGCATCGTCCAGGTCGACCGGCAGCTGATGTTTGGCAGCCAGATAGTGCGCGGTGAAGACATCCAGGTACGCGTCCAGCACGCCAGCGGCGGTATTGTCCTCGGCCAGTTCAAGGCACAGCGCCGCCACTTCGGCGGTGCAAAAATGATCATCACGCTTGGAGCGACGCAGTCGATAGCGGGAAATCTGTTCCGGCTCCAGGCTGAGCACCGGAAAATGATCCAGATACGGGCTCTTGCGAAACATCTTGCGCGCCTCGCTCCAGGTTGCGTCCAGCAGAATAAAAAGCGGGCGTTTGCCGTCCTCTAGTTTCACCTCAGTGACCACGCGCTCGCTGGCGACAAATTCGCCGGGGAACACGATGTAGGGTTGCCACTGTGGATCATTGAGCAATGCCGGTAACTCGGCATCGACTTCAGTCCGCGACCAACCGTACGCATGGGTTTCTTCGATGACATCGGCAATCAACCAGCCCGTGTTGGTTGGTTTCAGCGGCTCGACGTCATACATCAACAGACACATGGCTGACTTGGCCGCCACCTTCGGGCGCCAGGCGCACAAGCAGTAGCTGAAAATCACGCGGCACCCGGGGCAACGTTCAGCCCTTGAGCCTCGAGCAGTAAAAGGCTTGATGCTGCGCGCCAGGCGTTGGGCTCGCAGCCGGGAAACGGCATGACTCATTGCGGATGACGCCGACAAATAAAAAGCATCGACACAGCAGAAACTCGGCAGATAGGAAGTCGGGGCAGTTTATCAGAGGCCGATGTCGCGCCCTTTGTTTCCTTGTCCTTTGTTTACTTTATACTGCACGACCATTTGAGCCTGCCCAGGCAGACACGCTCTGCGTGTGATCGGTTTTGTCGTTACCGACCCCGGCAGTGAACGCACTTTCAAGTCGCTGGTCCAACGGCCAGTCACTGAATCAGGAGAGTTTCATGCTGCGCCTTATCGTCCCCACCCTTACGCTTTTGCTGGTAGCACCGTTCTGCGCCCAAGCGGCCTCCAAGCAGGATTTCGAGCTGAGCAAAATGCTGGAAAAAGTTGCTAAGGAAAGCAGCGTCGGCACGCCGCGGGCGATCAATGAAGACATTCTGGATCAGGGTTACACCGTTGAAGGAAAAGTCCTGATCAATCACCTTAGCGTGCGCGAAAGCCACGCCATGAAGATGCGCAGCAACCCGGACGCAGTTCGCAGCCAATTGGGCGACAGCGTTTGTCACAACACCGGTTACCGCCAACTCATGGCCAAGGGCGCGCTGCTCAAGTATGAGTTCACCGAATATAAAACCAATCGCCCGGTGGCGACCCAGGCTTTCAAAGCCGCTGATTGCGCGGTCAAGAAATAGTCTCGGTTAAAAATTTCATACGGCGACAAGCAGGGTCTATACATTTAGAAGGCTTTTTAATTTTCAGGGCAAAAAGGGGGTTGCCCGCACTGTTGCGCAGTACCCATGTTTTTCTTTTAACCCAAGGACATAAGCAGAATCAGTATGGATCACTCGGTGACGATATCCGTGCGAAACTGGCACTCCAAAGCCAGCTGTAATGCTCGGACAAATGTCTGGGCAGCCAGCGACACACGATGTGGCGCGGTCGTGTCGATCATGTCGGCACGATCAGTGGTTCTGCAGAAGGAGAAAGTCTGAATGCCTTATGAACCGAATGATTTTTTGTCTCAACACTTCCAGAGCAATGGTTTCGACCTCACCCGCAAGGTTGAAGAACATATCGGCCTGGTTGCTCCCAACAGCCCCAATCTACCGCTCTACCGCGACATGATGTTGACTGTTCTGCGCATGGCGCAGGACGACCGCAATCGCTGGAACGCCAAGATCACCCTGCAAGCATTGCGCGAACTTGAGCACGCCTTCCGGATACTGGAACAGTTCAAGAGCCGTCGTAAAGTCACCGTGTTCGGCTCGGCCCGCACACCCGTAGAACATCCGTTGTATGCCTTGGCACGGGAAGTGGGCGCGGCCTTGGCACGCTCCGATCTGATGGTGATTACCGGTGCCGGTGGCGGCATTATGGCCGCAGCACACGAAGGAGCAGGGCTCGACCACAGCCTGGGCTTCAACATCACTCTGCCTTTCGAGCAGCATGCAAACCCCACCGTTGAAGGCACTGAAAACCTGCTGCCTTTCCACTTCTTCTTTATCCGCAAATTGTTCTTCGTCAAAGAAGCGAACGGACTGGTGCTATGCCCTGGCGGTTTCGGCACGCTGGATGAAGCGCTGGAAGTCTTGACGTTGATTCAGACCGGCAAAAGCCCACTTGTGCCTGTGGTTTTGCTCGACACACCCGGCGGCAGCTTCTGGCAAGAAGCGCTTAATTTCATCAGCAATCAACTGGAGGCCAATCATTACATTTTGCCGAGCGACATGAAGTTGCTGCGACTGGTTTACAGTGCGGAAGAAGCGGTCGATGAAATCAACCAGTTCTACAACAACTTCCATTCAAGCCGATGGCTGAAAAGTCAGTTCGTGATTCGGATGAACCACCCGCTCAACGAGCAGTCACTCGACTACATACAAGGGGCGTTCGCCGACTTGCGGCTGAGCGATACCTTCCATCAGCATATGTACATGGGTGAAGAGCACGACGAACCGCAGTTCAGCCATCTTGTGCGACTGGCGTTTAACTTTAATGGAAGAAACCAGGGCCGCCTGCGCGAACTGGTCGACTACATCAACAAGTCAGAAAACTGGGTCAAAGCGCCTCCCCAACAACAAACCCGTGTACGTGAACCGCTAAAGGTCACGTAAGGGGTCCTGCCCCGGGCAAGCTCAGCGGCTTGTCCACTTCGCTCAGTCATCCGCACCCCGGCCGCTCAACAAGCGGCCGATCATGTCCAGCGGATAACCCCGATAGCTAAGGAAACGTCCCTGCTTTGCACGCTCGCGAGCGTCCACCGGTAGCTTCCCGGCAAACTTGCGTCGCCAGGTTTCTTCCAGTTGAGCCTGCCAGTCGAAGCCACACTCGCGTAATGCCTGCTCTATATCTGCTCGTGGCAAGCCACGCTGCCCAAGCTCCTCACGGATGCGCAAAGGCCCTTGACCCGAGCGAGCACGGTAAGAAACGAAGCTTTCGAGGTATCTCGACTCGGACAACAGCCCTTCTTCCGTAAGCCGGTCGAGGGCAGGTTCGATCAATTCAGGAGGGGCGCCGCGCTGACGCAACTTACGCGCCAGCTCGACTCGACCGTGCTCGCGACGTGCGAGCAGGTCCATTGCAGTACGCCTTACGGCGACAGGCGTATCAAGCACCGCTGTCATAGGCCGTATCAGATATCGACGTCGGTTTCGGCCAGATCAGCAGCAGACATTTTGGCACCTTTGACAGGTAATGCCTTGGTGTCGGCGGCAGGCGATGCCTTGGTATCGGCAGTCGGAGTCAGCAGCTTTTCACGAATCAGCTTCTCGAGGTTCGCACCGACTTCCGGATTATCCGCCAGGAACTTGGCCGAGTTGGCTTTGCCCTGGCCAATCTTGCTGCCCTGATAGCTGTACCAGGCACCGGATTTCTCTACAAAACCGTGAAGTACAGCCAGATCAATGATCTCGCCGTTCAGGTAAATGCCCTTGCCGTAGAGAATCTGGAACTCGGCCTGGCGGAACGGCGGAGCCACTTTGTTCTTCACGACTTTGACGCGGGTTTCACTGCCTACAACTTCATCACCTTCTTTCACCGCGCCAGTACGGCGGATGTCCAGACGGACCGAAGCATAGAACTTGAGCGCATTACCGCCCGTGGTGGTTTCCGGGCTACCGAACATCACACCGATCTTCATACGGATCTGGTTGATGAAGATGACCAGGCAGTTGGCGTTCTTGATATTACCGGTGATTTTACGCAGCGCCTGTGACATCAGACGGGCCTGAAGGCCTACGTGCATATCACCCATTTCGCCTTCGATTTCAGCTTTCGGAACCAGGGCTGCTACGGAGTCGATAACGATAACGTCGACGGCGTTGGAGCGCACCAGCATGTCGGTGATTTCCAGCGCTTGCTCACCGGTATCGGGTTGCGACACCAGCAGGTCGTCAACATTGACGCCAAGCTTGCCCGCGTATTCAGGATCGAGCGCGTGCTCAGCATCAACGAATGCACAGGTAGCGCCCAGCTTTTGGGCTTGAGCGATAACCGAAAGCGTCAGCGTGGTTTTACCCGAGGATTCCGGACCGTAGATTTCAACGATTCGGCCGCGTGGCAAGCCACCGATACCGAGGGCGATATCCAACCCGAGTGAACCGGTAGAAATAGAAGGAATCGCTTGGCGGTCATGATCCCCCATGCGCATCACGGCACCTTTGCCGAATTGACGCTCGATCTGACCCAAGGCCGCAGCCAAGGCTTTCTTCTTGTTCTCGTCCATTGAAGTCCTCACGTAATCAATAAGGCCTGACGGCCACAACACCTGTATAAGTAGACAGTATTATTCCACAGGGTGGAGCGCTCGCCTACCCCCGTTTTAGTATTTCTCCAGCCGCGAGCTGTATCAGCCCCTCTAGCGCGGCCTTCACCGTTTGTCGGCGGACCTGATCACGGTCACCGTCAAACTGCCTGCGCACGGAAACGAGCTGCTGTCCCGCGCCCCATGCAAGCCATACCGTCCCTACTGGCTTGTCCGCCGAGCCTCCATCAGGCCCGGCAACGCCGCTGACCGCGACGGCAAACTGTGCCCCGCTTTTTTCCTGTGCGCCCGACACCATGGCCTCGACCACTTCGCGACTGACCGCTCCCACCGAGCTGAACAGTTCGGCCGGCACGTTCAGTTGAAGGTTTTTTTGCGCGTTCGAATAGGTGACATAACCGGCCTCGAACCAGGCAGAGCTACCGGGTATACGGGTAATCGCCTCGGCAATCCCGCCCCCCGTGCAGGATTCAGCGGTGGTTACCTGCGCCCTCAACGATTGCAGGTGCTTGCCGAGTAAAGCCGCAAGCTGGGTAATATCATCCACGACCTTCTCCGATTTTCAGCACGTCAGGTGAGACACCGTACACGAGCTCTTTATACGTGCAAGGACAGAAGCATTCGACCGCTCCTGCTCTTGGATCAAGCACGATTGAATGACTACCGACCTCTCTTGGCCGGCTTTTTGACGGTTTCAATTATTGTTTCTCTCGGGCGCTTTTTTGCCTCATCAATGGGGATGAAGCGACCATTGACTGCATCTCGACCACGTTTATTCGACATAAGAACATCCTGTTCCTGCTGTTCTCTGGAATGAAACAGCTTGAATGCAAGCGTAGCCATGTCTGCGCAATAGCCCATCGCAAAGTCGTAACCAGGCTTTTCGCCAGGCTCCACTCTGCGAGGCAAGATCGTGCGTGTTAACCTTGCGCCCATTGTAAAAACAGACGGGCACAGGACTTCATCCACGCCGATGAAGTCCGCAAGGCGCCCGACATCTGGCCCCCACTTTTGACGAACTCGCCTAAAAAACCGATGAATAAAGCATTGACTGACCTGTCCTCACACACCCCGATGATGCAGCAATATTGGCGGTTGAAAAATCAACACCCTGATCAGTTGATGTTCTATCGCATGGGCGACTTCTACGAAATCTTCTACGAAGACGCCAAAAAGGCCTCCAAGCTGCTGGATATCACGCTGACTGCGCGCGGCCAGTCGGCGGGACAGGCGATTCCCATGTGCGGGATTCCTTACCATGCGGCCGAAGGTTATCTCGCGAAGCTGGTAAAGCTCGGCGAGTCGGTAGTGATCTGCGAACAGGTCGGCGATCCCGCTACCAGTAAAGGCCCGGTGGACCGTCAGGTCGTGCGGATCATTACACCCGGCACGGTCAGCGACGAGGCGCTGCTCGACGAACGCAGGGACAACCTGATTGCTGCAGTATTGGGCGATGAACGCCTGTTTGGCCTCGCTGTTCTGGACATCACCAGTGGCAATTTCAGTGTTCTTGAAATCAAGGGCTGGGAAAACCTGCTGGCGGAGCTGGAGCGAATCAATCCAGTCGAGCTGATGATCCCCGATGATTGGCCACAGGGCTTGCCCGCCGAGAAGCGACGTGGGACCCGGCGTCGTGCGCCGTGGGACTTCGAGCGCGATTCGGCGCTTAAAAGCCTGTGCCAGCAATTCTCTACCCAGGACCTCAAGGGCTTTGGTTGCGAGAACCTGACACTGGCTATCGGAGCCGCGGGTTGCCTGCTCGGTTATGCCAAAGAAACCCAGCGCACCGCTCTCCCGCATTTACGCAGCCTGCGTCATGAACGACTGGATGATACGGTCGTGCTCGATGGCGCCAGTCGACGCAACCTGGAGCTGGACACCAATCTGGCAGGCGGACGCGACAATACTCTGCAATCGGTCATGGACCGCTGCCAGACCGCCATGGGCAGTCGCCTGCTGACACGCTGGCTGAATCGCCCGTTACGAGACTTGAGCGTGCTGCAAGCCCGACAAAGCTCAATCACGTGCCTGCTTGAACGCTACCGCTTCGAACACCTGCAGCCGCAGTTGAAGGAAATCGGTGATATCGAGCGGATTCTCGCCCGGATTGGCCTGCGCAACGCACGTCCGCGTGATCTGGCGCGGCTGCGCGACGCCCTGGCGGCATTGCCCGAGCTACAACGAGCAATGGCTGACCTGGAAGCTCCGCACCTCCAGCAACTGGCGCTGACGACCAGCACCTACCCGGAATTAGCGGACCTGCTGCAGCGAGCCGTCATCGACAACCCGCCTGCAGTCATTCGTGATGGCGGCGTGCTGAAAACCGGCTACGACGCCGAGCTCGACGACCTGCAATCGCTCAGCGAGAACGCCGGACAGTTTCTGATTGATCTGGAAGCCCGAGAAAAAGCCCGTACGGGGCTGGCCAACCTCAAGGTCGGCTACAACCGGATTCACGGCTACTTTATCGAGCTGCCGAGCAAGCAAGCCGAGCAGGCGCCCGCCGACTATATCCGGCGCCAGACACTCAAAGGCGCCGAGCGCTTCATCACTCCCGAGTTGAAGGCGTTCGAAGACAAGGCGCTGTCAGCCAAGAGCCGTGCACTGGCTCGCGAAAAGATGCTCTACGAAGCGTTGCTCGAAGACCTGATCGGTCATTTGGCGCCCTTGCAAGACACGGCTGCGGCATTGGCTGAACTGGACGTACTGAGCAACCTGGCTGAGCGCGCGCTGAACCTTGACCTGAACTGCCCACGCTTCGTCGATGAGCCATGCATGCGCATCGAACAAGGTCGGCACCCGGTTGTCGAGCAAGTATTGACCAGCCCATTCGTCGCCAACGACCTGGCGCTCGATGACAACACTCGAATGCTGGTGATCACCGGACCGAACATGGGCGGTAAGTCGACGTACATGCGCCAGACCGCCCTGATCGTTTTGCTGGCTCATATCGGCAGCTTTGTGCCAGCAGCCAGTTGCGAGCTGTCGTTGGTGGATCGGATCTTTACCCGGATCGGTTCCAGCGACGATCTGGCAGGCGGCCGTTCGACCTTTATGGTGGAAATGAGCGAAACCGCGAACATTCTGCATAACGCGACCGACCGCAGCCTGGTATTGATGGATGAAGTCGGGCGCGGCACCAGCACATTCGACGGGTTATCACTGGCGTGGGCTGCGGCAGAATGTCTCGCCCAGTTGCGCGCCTATACGCTGTTCGCCACCCACTATTTCGAGCTGACGGTACTCCCGGAAAACGAGCCGCTGGTTGCGAACGTGCACCTGAACGCCACGGAGCACAATGAACGAATCGTCTTCCTGCACCGCGTATTGCCCGGACCTGCCAGCCAAAGCTATGGCCTGGCCGTGGCCCAGCTGGCGGGGGTTCCAGCCAAGGTCATCCTGCGCGCAAAGGAACACTTGCAGCGCTTGGAAACCACGAGCCTGCCCCACGAGGCGCCCCGGTCAGTCCCTGGCAAACCATCGACCCCACAGCAAAGCGATATGTTCGCCAGCCTTCCACATCCGGTACTCGAAGAGTTGTCAAAAACCAAAGTAGACGACCTGACACCGCGCCAGGCGCTAGAGTTATTGTATGCCTTGCAGTCGCGCATCTAACGGCAATCGCTGCAAGCTGTTAGAATCCCGCGCGGTTTGGGATGCTGCGGGTTTTTAGCCTGACTGCGCAGATTATCCGAGCCGCGTGAAAGCGAACGAACCACGGTAGGGCAAGGCGCGACGCCGTATAAGCGCCTTGCTACTGAATGTATTGGTTTCACACGGCCTGGGAAATTCCCGAACTTAGCAGCCCTGCTGGAAGGGCTCTGCTACCGCCGCCTGAGGAGAGAATTAGAAATGACCTTCGTCGTCACCGACAACTGCATCAAGTGCAAGTACACCGACTGCGTAGAAGTGTGTCCGGTGGACTGCTTCTACGAAGGCCCGAATTTCCTGGTGATTCACCCGGATGAGTGCATCGACTGTGCACTCTGCGAGCCTGAGTGCCCGGCACAGGCGATCTTCTCGGAAGATGAAGTGCCTGAGGATATGCAGGCATTTATCCAGCTGAACGTAGAGTTAGCGGAAATCTGGCCAAATATCACCGAGAAGAAAGAAGGCCTGCCCGATGCTGAAGAGTGGGATGGCGTCAAAGGCAAGCTCAAAGATCTAGAGCGCTAAGTCGTATTGCTCTTACAAAAGGCCCCTCTGGGGCCTTTTGTATTTTGAGTCTTTAAACAGGGTCCGCCCAAACGGGCCCTGCTGCACCGGCAGTTTTCTGCAGGCAAAAAAAAGGGCGGTATGACCCGCCCATATTGTCCTTAGTCCCTGTAATCCCTTTCATCATCCTGATGAATCGCATCCTGCGATGTCCTTGACTGTCATCCTTGACGGCCTGTGTCTATCCCTGGACACAGTTCTTATCTTAGTGATTTAACCGCCAAGAGCAACCGCTCAAAGTTTTCAAAAAGAGTCCTGACGGCTCAATCAGTAAAATTAAATATCCTTTAAAATCAATGAAATATACAAATAACAATGGGGAAAAAGACAGTATTCCCCCCTCAAAACTTACGATGACTTACACCACGCGTAAGCAAAGGCTTACATAGAAAACGCCTTATTGCTCGTCGCGCTTAACGTATTAAAGGCATCATCTAAAAAAGCATGAAAAACACACTGCCACTTATCCATATCGCGAATATAAAAACACCCCGACCCAGTCGAGGTGTTTTTATAAGTCGGTCGCACTACATCGCACACACTTGAGTCTGTGCACAGCTATTGAAACAGAGACTCACTCGACAGACCGTTCTTTTCAAGAATCTCACGCAAGCGCTTGAGGCCCTCGACCTGGATCTGCCTGACCCTTTCACGGGTCAAACCAATTTCCAGGCCTACGTCTTCCAAGGTACTGCTTTCATGTCCTCGCAAGCCGAAACGCCTTATTACCACCTCACGCTGCTTATCAGTGAGCTCGGAAAGCCACTGATCGATACTCTGGGAAAGATCATCGTCCTGCAGCAGCTCACACGGGTCCGTAGGGCGATCATCGGTCAACGTATCGAGCAATGTCTTGTCCGAGTCCGGACCAAGGGAAACGTCAACGGAGGACACCCGCTCATTGAGCCCAAGCATGCGTTTGACCTCGCCGACCGGCTTCTCGAGCAGGTTGGCGATTTCTTCCGGAGAGGGTTCGTGATCAAGTTTCTGGGTCAGTTCACGAGCGGCACGCAAGTACACGTTAAGCTCTTTGACCACATGAATTGGCAACCTGATCGTGCGGGTCTGATTCATGATGGCACGCTCGATGGTCTGGCGAATCCACCATGTCGCGTAGGTTGAGAAGCGGAAACCGCGTTCAGGATCGAATTTTTCGACCGCCCGGATCAGGCCCAGGTTGCCTTCTTCGATCAGGTCAAGCAATGAGAGTCCACGATTGACGTAGCGTCGGGCGATTTTTACCACCAGCCGCAGATTGCTTTCAATCATGCGTTTGCGCCCTGCCGGATCACCGCTCTGCGACAAACGCGCAAAGTGGACTTCTTCTTCCGGCGAAAGCAGAGGAGAGAAACCAATTTCATTCAGATACAGTTGGGTGGCGTCGAGCGCCCGGGTGTAGTCGATGTACTTGTGTTGCTTGAGCGTTGTGGAGTGTTTGGCTTTGGCGCGGGCAGGAGTTACAGCAGTTTCCTTGCTCGAAACCTTGTCCAGAACGATGCCGGGTTCCATAAGGAGCACCTCATCGTCGATGTCAAACTCCGGCGCTTCTTTACTGAGAGCCATTGTTATAGTCCTTTGGTGAGTTCGACCTCAAGCCCTAGCGGCGCCTAATTTCCATGGCAACGCTTGAGCCTGTCCCCTCTACGCCAGGAAACAGGCTGGTAACCGATCAACGACGTGGCAGGAATTCCAGCGGATCTACAGGTTTACCTTGACGGCGAATCTCAAAATGCAGTTTCACCCGGTCAGTCCCCGTTGACCCCATTTCAGCAATTGTCTGTCCGACCTTGACCTGCTGCCCCTCCCGAACCAACAGCCTACGGTTATGTCCGTAAGCACTGACGTAGGTGTCGCTGTGTTTGATGATTACCAACTCGCCGTAGCCCCGCAAGCCACTCCCGGCGTACACCACCGAACCATCAGACGCAGCCAAAACAGGCTGTCCCAAATCCCCTGCGATATCAATTCCTTTATTCAAACTACCGTTTGAAGAAAATTTACCTATCAAAATGCCATTAGATGGCCACGCCCACCCTGTGGGTGAACGTCCTACAGCCTGTATCGGCGTTGTCGCGGGAGTCCCGGAAGGAGCAGGAATAATCACCGGCACAACCCCGATAGGGCGAGAGATCACGGTGGTTTTGATCGAACCGGAAGGGGCTACATCGGATGTGGAAGCGACTGACGTCGGCGCGGAACTTGACCGGCCATCAAAGCGAATCGTCTGACCTGGGTGGATGGTATAGGGCGCAGGAATCTGATTGCGTTCGGCCAGCGCTTTCCAGTCCCAGCCGTAACGAAATGCAATGGAGAAAAGGGTGTCGCTACGCCGCACCACGTACTGTCCGGTTGTAACTGCCTGCCGTTGGGGCGCCGCCTTGTTACGATCGACAACCCTCACCCCGCCAGAAGGCGTGCTGGAGCAGCCGGCTAGAAATATACCGAAGGCAATGCCAATCACCAGGCGCTGAAAGCTTGTTATAGACATACGCTGTCGAATGACTGTGAGACTCACCCGCCACTCCCTTTACTGGTGACTGAATTTAAGTTGCCTATTGTGCCGTAATAACGGCTGGCAGCTAATACTTAACTGGTTACAAAACCGTGCGTTACAGCACTCATTCAAGATACTGCGTTAACCTGCACGTAGGCTATAGGACCTTGATGACCGGGTAGAATTCATTACGGGCCGTAACGAGCCTCACGCCAGGGGTCCATTGAGTAAGGGCACGAATCGCACCGCACCCAGCACATGACGGGAAAAACCATTCTCCTCGCGGATGATCAGCATCAATTGCTGGACCTCACCTGAGCCGACCGGAATGACCAGACGTCCGCCCGGTGCCAATTGATCAAGCAAGGCCTGCGGAACATCGGTCGCCACTGCCGTCACGATGATGCCGTTGTAAGGCGCCAGAGCAGGCCAGCCTTCCCAGCCATCGCCCCAGCGAAAGACCACATTGCGCAGATTCAGCTCGACCAGTCGCTCTTTGGCGCGGTCCTGCAAGACCTTGATGCGCTCCACCGAGAAAACCCGCTCGACCAGTTGTGCCAGGACCGCTGTCTGATAACCCGAGCCGGTGCCTATCTCCAGGACCTTGTCCAGTGGACCGGCCTCCAGTAGCAGCTCGCTCATGCGCGCAACCATGTACGGCTGGGAAATGGTCTGGTTATGGCCAATCGGTAAGGCGGTGTCTTCGTAGGCCCGGTGTGCCAGCGCCTCATCCACGAACAAATGCCGTGGCGTTCGCCGGATCACTTCCAGCACCTGAGCGTTGGTCAGGCCTTCTTCGTACAAACGTTGAATCAAACGCTCGCGGGTGCGTTGAGAGGTCATCCCGATCCCGCGTCGTAACAGATCATCTTGCTCGCGCGACATCAACCGAGCCCCTCTAGCCAGCCGTTGAGGCTGCTGAAACCATCCTGGTAGGTTCGGTCCAGTTGCAGCGGGGTGATCGACACGTATCCTTGCATTACTGCGTGAAAGTCGGTCCCTGGTCCGCCGTCTTCAACGTCGCCTGCCGCTGCAATCCAATAACCGACCTTGCCACGCGGATCGACAACCTTGACCGGAGCAGCCGCGCGGGCACGATGCCCCAGGCGGGTCAGTTGAATACCGCGGATGTGCTCAAGCGGAAGGTTCGGAATGTTGACGTTAAGCACCGTGCGCGGCGGCAGGTCGAGCTGCTCATGGGCTTCGACCAGCAGGCGAGCAAAGTGCGCGGCCGTCGGCAGGTTGTCTGTCAGGCGCGATAACAATGAGAACGCAAACGACGGACGCTCGAGAAATCGCCCCTCCAGCGCTGCGGCCACCGTGCCGGAATACAGCACATCATCGCCGAGGTTGGCGCCCAGATTGATGCCCGAGACAACCATGTCCGGCTGCAGATCAAGAAGCCCGTTGAGCCCAAGATGCACGCAATCGGTCGGCGTACCATTAAGGCTGATGAAGCCGTTGGCCAACGTGTGGGCATGAAGCGGGCGATCAAGCGTCAGCGAGCTGCTTGCACCGCTTTTGTCTTGATCAGGGGCAATGACCACGCACTCGCTATAGCCCACCAACGCCGCATGAAGCGCGGCCAGACCCGGTGTCGTTACCCCATCATCGTTAGAAATCAGAATGCGCATGAGCTGTCCGTCTGCCCCACCGCCACCAGATCGACGAGCTCACGCACCAATACGGTGGCGAAGCATCCGGCCGGAAGGACGAATTCCAATTGCAGAATGTCAGGCTCGGGATAATGCCACGTCAACCCACCAATGGGCAGCCGCAGGATTCGACGTTCGTGTTCCATGCCGGCTTTGATCAGCCAATCGCGCAACGCGGGTTCGCGATCAGCGACGGCTTGTTCAAGCTCGCCAGTGATGCCGGTCGCAGGCGAATCACCTTCGCCCCACTGCGGTCCGGTCGGGTGCAGGTCAAGAATAGCCAGACGCGGGTCACTGCACTCAGCCTCGCCAGCAGGGAAAAAGCTGCGGCTGTCAGTGAACGCCAGCAGATCACCCACCTGCGCCCGCTGCCAACTGCCATCCGCCACCCGCGCCGCCAGCACCTGATTGAACAGATAGCTGCGAGCCGTCGACAACAATCGCGAACGCACATTGCGTTGTTCCGGCAATGCCTGACGCGAGGCGTACTCACGGGCTTCGCCCAGGTTACCGCCCTGCCAGCCAAAACGCTGGGCGCCAAAATAATTGGGGATGCCGTGGCTGGCGATCAATTCGAGGCGCGCCTGCAAGGCCGCGTGATCCGCCTGCAACTGGGTCAGGCGCAAGGTAAAGCCATTGGCCGCGTGAGCGCCGCGGTTCAGTTTGCGTTTATGACGGCCGATTTTCAGGATTTTCAGGGTGTCGTCCTGAGCCGCTGACAGATCAGGGTCGGCCTTGCCCGGCAGGTGCAAGCTGAACCACTGACGCGTCAACGCCTGACGATCCTTCAAGCCCGCATAACTGACGGTTCGCAACGGCACACCGGCAGCACGTGCCAGGCGGCGGGCCGCTTCTTCGGTGTTCAGGCCTCGCTTCTCGACCCACAACCACAGATGCTCTCCGTCGCCGGACAACGGAATATCCAGGACTTCATCAACCTGGAAATCTTCGGCCGTGGCTTTGAGCACCGCAGTACCCAAGGCGTCACCATAGGCGCGCGGGCCCAACAATTCGAGTTCCGTCATGCCGAGAGCAACAAGGCGACAGCATGAACCGCGATGCCCTCTTCACGGCCAACAAAGCCGAGTTTTTCGGTGGTGGTAGCTTTTACGTTCACTTGATCCAACTCGACGTGAAGATCCGCGGCAATCAGCGCGCGCATCGATTCGATATGCGGGGCCATTTTCGGTGCCTGGGCAACAATGGTGGCGTCGATGTTGCCGACTTTCCAGCCTTTGTTATTGACCAATGTGACCACGTGACGCAACAAAGCGCGACTGTCTGCGCCCTTGAATTGCGGGTCCGTGTCTGGAAAGTGCCTGCCAATATCCCCCAGCGCTGCCGCGCCGAGCAAGGCATCGCTGAGTGCGTGCAGCAGCACGTCGCCATCGGAATGGGCGAGCAGCCCGAAGCCGTGCGCGATCCGCACGCCACCCAAGGTGATGAAATCGCCTTCAGCGAAACGGTGCACATCGTAGCCGTGGCCAATACGCATAAAAAAACGCCCCGAAAAAGTCAGGGCGTGATTCTACCTACTTTGTCCAACATTAACCGCTTAGAGCGAACCCATGATGACGTAAGTGATCTTCGATAAAGCTCGCGATGAAGAAATAGCTGTGGTCATAACCGGGCTGCATACGCAAGGTGAGCGGATGTTTAGCAGATTTTGCCGCCTGCACCAGCACCTCGGGCTTGAGCTGATTGGCGAGGAAATCATCACGATCACCCTGATCGACGAGGATCGGCAGTTTTTCCGAAGCCTCGGCGATCAACACACTCGCATCCCATTCGCGCCAGCGCGAACGCTCATCCCCAAGGTAACGGGAGAAAGCCTTCTGACCCCATGGGCAGTCCATCGGATTGCTGATCGGCGAAAAAGCTGACACGGACTGATAGCGCCCCGGATTACGCAAAGCGCACACCAACGCCCCGTGTCCGCCCATGGAGTGACCGCTGATCCCGCGCCGGTCCGAAGCCGGAAAATGCGCCTCGACCAGTGTCGGCAGCTCGTTCACCACATAGTCATGCATGCGATAGTTCTTCGCCCAGGGTTGCTGGGTGGCGTTCAGATAAAAGCCGGCACCCAGACCAAAATCCCATGCGCCATCCGGATCACCCGGCACATCCGGCCCGCGCGGACTGGTGTCGGGGGCGACGATGATCAACCCCAGCTCGGCCGCGATCCGTTGCGCCCCTGCCTTGTGCATGAAGTTTTCATCGGTACAGGTCAATCCGGACAGCCAATACACCACCGGCAATTTACCGCCCTGCTCCGCTTGCGGTGGCAGGTAAACGGCAAACACCATGTCGCAGCCGAGCACATCGGAATGATGCTTGTAGCGCTTGTGCCAGCCACCGAAGCTTTTCTGGCAGGACAGGTTTTCCAGGCTCATGACAGACCTCAGAAATGGATGACGGTGCGGATGCTCTTGCCTTCATGCATCAGCTCGAAAGCCTTATTGATGTCTTCCAGGCCCATGGTGTGGGTGATGAAGGTGTCCAACGGGATTTCGCCCTTCTGTGCCATGTCGACATAGCTCGGCAATTCAGTGCGACCCCGTACACCGCC
Organism: Pseudomonas sp. UMAB-08; assembly: GCF_900095225.1. Taxonomy (GTDB): domain Bacteria; phylum Pseudomonadota; class Gammaproteobacteria; order Pseudomonadales; family Pseudomonadaceae; genus Aquipseudomonas. Next base: position 449,335 of record NZ_LT607416.1, on the reverse strand, counting down.
AAACGCCGAACCGCGCCAGACGCGCCCGGTGACCAACTGGAAAGGTCGGGTTGAAATTTCCTGACCGGCACCAGCCACGCCAATGATCACCGACTCGCCCCAACCTTTATGGCAGCACTCAAGCGCCGCACGCATGAGTTGCACGTTGCCGATGCACTCGAAGGAGAAGTCCACACCGCCGTCGGTGAGATCAACGATCACGTCCTGAATCGGGCGATCGTAATCCTTGGGGTTGATGCAGTCGGTAGCGCCCAGCTGTTTGGCGATTTCAAACTTTGAGGGGTTGATGTCGATGGCGATGATGCGCCCGGCCTTGGCTTTGACCGCGCCAATCACCGCTGACAAGCCGATCCCACCCAGACCAAAGATCGCGACAGTGTCGCCCGGTTTGACTTTGGCCGTGTTCAGTACCGCACCAATCCCGGTAGTGACGCCGCAACCGAGCAGGCAGACTTTTTCCAGCGGCGCATCTTTAGAGATTTTCGCGACCGATATTTCCGGCAACACGGTGTACTCGGAGAAGGTCGAGGTGCCCATGTAATGGAAAATCGTCTGGCCTTTATAAGAGAAGCGCGACGTGCCATCCGGCATCAAACCTTTGCCCTGGGTGGCGCGAATGGCTTGGCACAGGTTGGTCTTGCCCGACAGGCAGAATTTGCATTTACGGCATTCCGGGGTGTACAGCGGGATCACATGATCACCGACTGCAACTGAGGTCACACCTTCGCCGATTGCCTCGACGATTGCGCCACCTTCATGGCCGAGGATCGACGGGAAGATGCCTTCCGGGTCGGCGCCCGACAAGGTATAGGCATCGGTGTGGCAAACACCGGAAGCGACGACCCGCAACAGCACTTCGCCAGCCTTGGGCATCGCGACATCGACTTCAACGATTTCGAGCGGTTTCTTGGCTTCAAAGGCAACAGCGGCGCGTGACTTGATCATCAATCTTCTCCAGCGAAGTAAAAACAAGCCTGAGAGTGTAAAGCAGTGCTGATTGAGGAATAATCAGGTCAAAAGCAAAACATTATTGCTGTACAGGGATAATCGATGTACGCCAATCGCTGGGAAGGGCTCGATGAGTTTGTAGCGGTAGCTGAATGCGGGCAGTTCACCGCTGCGGCAGAGCGTTTGGGCGTTTCGTCGTCACACATCAGCCGACAGATCGCCAGGCTCGAAGAACGCCTGCAAACCCGGCTGCTGTATCGCAGCACCCGGCGCGTAGCCTTGACCGAAGCCGGGCAGACATTTCTTCAGCACTGTCAGCGCCTGCAGGATGGTCGCGAAGAAGCACTGCGCGCGATAGGCGACCTCACCAGCGAACCTAAAGGCCTGCTGCGCATGACTTGCGCCGTGGCGTATGGAGAGCGCTTTATTGCACCGCTGGTGACCGGTTTCATGATGTTGTATCCACAATTGCGTGTGGATATCGAGCTGAGCAACCGCACGCTGGATCTGGTGCACGAAGGCCTCGATCTGGCGATTCGCCTGGGTCGCCTGCAAGACTCAAGGCTGATTGCCACCCGCCTGGCGCCTCGGCGCATGTACCTGTGCGCATCGCCCTCTTACCTTGAGCACTATGGCCGACCGCACAGCCTGTCGGAACTGAACCGCCACAACTGCTTGATCGGCAGCAGCGACACCTGGCAACTGCAACAGAATGGTCGGGAGTTCTCGCAACGCGTTCAAGGCAACTGGCGCTGCAACAGCGGACAGGCCGTGCTCGACGCGGCGCTGCAGGGTATTGGATTGTGTCAGCTGCCGGACTACTACGTGCTTGAACACCTGAACAGTGGCGCGTTGATTTCGTTGCTGGACGCTCATCAACCCCCCAACACGGCGGTCTGGGCGCTTTATCCACAGCAACGGCATCTGTCGCCCAAGGTGCGCAAGTTGGTCGAACATCTGAAGGCCGGGTTGGCGCTGTGTAAGGAGTATCGCGATTAAAGCGACTTCGCCGGGCTCAATCCTTGAAGTCTCGACGCTGACGCAGCCATTCGAGGTCTTCGGGGCGGGTCACCTTGATGTTGTCTGAACGACCCTCGATCAGCCGGGGAGACTGACCTGCCCATTCGATGGCGGAGGCTTCATCGGTGATACTGATATCCGATACCAGGCTGTCAGCCAAGGCCCGGTGCAGCGCGCCGAGGCGGAACATCTGCGGCGTGTAGGCCTGCCAGATCAAGCTGCGATCAACGGTTTCAGTGACGCGCCCATTACTGTCCGCACGCTTGAGTGTGTCGCGAGCCGGAACGGCCAACAGACCACCGACAGGATCGTCAGCCAATTCGTACAGCAGCGTGTCCAGGTCCACGCGCGACAGATTCGGACGAGCCGCATCGTGAACCAGCACCCAGTCATCGTCATGAGCGCCTTGCGCGTGGAGGTGCAACAACGCATTGAGCACTGAGTCTGCCCGCTCCCGCCCGCCCGCCACGCGCTGGATCCGCGAGTCTGTAGAGCATGCCAGGGTCGGCCAATAGGGATCATCCACAGCCAGACTGATCACCAGTCCCTTGAGTTGGGGGTGATCGAGAAAACAATTAAGGCTGTGTTCAAGAATAGTGAGCCTGCCCAGTTGCAGGTACTGCTTGGGCCGGTCAGCCGCCATGCGAGCGCCAACGCCCGCGGCAGGAATCACTGCCCAGAAGGCAGGTAGAGCAGATGTCATTGGGCCAACTGATAAAGGGTTTCGCCATCCTTGACCATGCCCAATTCGTGACGCGCCCGTTCTTCAACGGTTTCCAGGCCTTTTTTCAGCTCGAGCACTTCCGCATCGAGAACCCGGTTGCGTTCCAGTAGCGTATCGTTTTCAGCATGCTGATCAGCGATTTGCTGGGTCAGACTGGCCACTTGCGCCAGGCTTCCGTTGCCCACCCAAAGGCGATACTGCAGGCCGGCCAGCAGCAGAAGCAAGATGAGGAACAACCAGTTAGGACTGCGCATTGAATATTCAGGTACTCAGTGGAAAAGACAGCGATGCCGACACGTTGAAAATCGAGCGAGGGCATTGAGCCTGGCAAAACCAGGCTCAATCACTCATGCGCTGGCAGAATCGTCAGCTATGCCGACTTTTCTTACAGCGCCCGTTGTCTTTTTACCATCTCCAGCTCAGCCGCGAAACTCACCACGACCGTTGTATACAGCCTTGGCGCCCAATTGCTCTTCGATACGCAGCAGTTGGTTGTACTTGGCGATGCGATCGGAACGGCTCAGAGAACCGGTTTTGATCTGACCTGCGGCCGTACCAACAGCCAGATCGGCAATGGTCGAGTCCTCGGTTTCGCCGGAGCGGTGCGAGATGACAGCCGTGTAACCCGCTGCCTTGGCCATCTGAATGGCTTCCAACGTTTCGGTCAGGGTGCCGATCTGGTTGAACTTGATCAAGATCGAGTTGCCGATCTTTTTATCGATGCCTTCCTTGAGGATCTTGGTGTTGGTCACAAACAGGTCGTCGCCGACCAATTGCACTTTCTCACCCAGCTTGTCAGTCAGCACTTTCCAGCCAGCCCAATCGGACTCGTCCATGCCATCTTCGATGGAAATGATCGGATAACGGCTGACAAGACCGGCCAGGTAATCAGCGAAACCCGCCGAGTCGAACTTCTGACCTTCGCCAGCCAGATCGTATTTGCCGTCTTCGTAGAATTCGCTGGCCGCGCAGTCCAGTGCCAGGGTCACGTCGGTGCCCAGCGTGTAACCGGCGTTGGCCACCGCTTCAGCGATAGCGCCCAAGGCATCTTCGTTCGACGCCAGGTTCGGTGCGAAACCACCTTCATCGCCAACAGCAGTATTCAAGCCACGGGCTTTGAGCACAGCTTTCAGATGATGGAAAATTTCGGTACCCATGCGCAGCGCTTCGGAAAAGGTCTTGGCGCCAACCGGCTGCACCATGAATTCCTGGATATCGATGTTGTTATCCGCATGCTCGCCACCGTTGATGATGTTCATCATCGGCACCGGCATCGAGTACACACCCGGCGTGCCGTTGAGGTTGGCGATGTGCGCGTACAGCGGCAGATCCTGATCCTGAGCGGCAGCTTTGGCTGCGGCCAGCGACACAGCAAGGATCGCGTTGGCGCCCAGGCTGGCTTTGTTTTCGGTCCCGTCCAGAGCAATCATGGCACGGTCCAGCGCTTGCTGGTCTACCGGGTCCTTGCCCAGCAGCAGGTCGCGAATCGGGCCATTGATGTTAGCTATGGCCTTGAGAACACCTTTGCCAAGGTAACGGCTCTTGTCGCCATCACGCAGCTCGAGCGCTTCACGCGAGCCAGTGGAAGCACCGGACGGCGCGCAGGCACTGCCGATGATACCGTTATCGAGGAGCACATCTGCTTCCACGGTGGGATTGCCACGGGAGTCGAGAACTTCACGACCTTTGATGTCGACGATTTTTGCCATTGTTGTAAACACTCCAAGATTGACGAAAGCGACACAGCTGAGGGAATCAATTATCGCCGTCAGGCGTTGTACAGCGGGCAGGTCTGACGAGGATAAGCCTCTGGCCCGAGGGCCAGAGAAATACCGAGCGGCACTTTACCGGAGAAACCGGTTTTACGCGGTCTCTACCGTCGGAAAACTTTTCACAAGTTCATCCAGTGCCTTGAGCTGAGCCAGGAATGGCTCGAGCTTGTCCAGACGCAAGGCGCAAGGACCATCGCATTTTGCGTTATCCGGATCCGGATGCGCTTCGAGGAACAACCCGGCCAGACTCTGGCTGAGGCCCGCCTTGGCCAGATCGAGGACCTGAGCCCGACGACCACCCGCAGAATCGGAGCGCCCGCCTGGCATTTGCAAGGCATGAGTCACGTCGAAGAATACCGGATACTCGAACTGCTTCATGATGCCGAAGCCAAGCATGTCCACCACCAGGTTGTTGTAACCGAAGCTGGAACCACGCTCGCACAGAATCAATTGATCATTCCCTGCTTCTACGCACTTGGCCAGGATATGTTTCATTTCCTGAGGGGCGAGAAACTGGGCTTTCTTGATGTTGATCACCGCACCGGTCTTGGCCATTGCCACGACCAGATCGGTCTGCCGCGACAAGAACGCCGGCAACTGGATGATGTCGCAGACCTCAGCCACTACCGCAGCTTGCTCAGGTTCGTGCACATCGGTGATCAGCGGTACACCAAAGGTCTTTTTGATCTCTTCGAAAATCCGCATGCCCTCTTCCAGGCCTGGGCCACGGTAAGAGGTCACGGACGAACGATTGGCTTTGTCGAAACTGGCCTTGAACACATAAGGGATGCCGAGCTTTTCGGTGACCCTTACGTACTCTTCGCAGACCTGCATGGCCATGTCCCGCGATTCCAGCACGTTCATGCCACCAAACAAGACAAATGGCTTGTCGTTGGCAATCTCGATCGCGCCTACACGGATGATCTTTTGCGCCATAAAAGTCAGGCCTTCTTCTGATGTTGCGTCAAAGCCGCCTTGACGAAACCACTGAACAACGGGTGACCGTCGCGCGGTGTCGAGGTGAACTCAGGGTGGAACTGACAGGCGACGAACCAAGGATGATCCGGCGCTTCGATCACTTCAACCAAAGCACCATCACCGGAACGACCGGTCACTTTCAGGCCCGCTTCGACCAGGCTTGGCAGCAGCTTGTTGTTCACTTCATAACGATGGCGATGACGCTCGACGATGACGTCTTTGGCATAGCAATCGTGCACCAGCGAACCAGGCTCCAACTGGCAATCCTGCGCGCCAAGACGCATGGTGCCGCCCAGGTCGGATGTTTCAGTGCGGGTTTCAACGGCACCGGTGGCATCTTCCCACTCGGTGATCAGGCCCACGACCGGATGGCCACTGGCACGATCGAACTCGGTGGAGTTGGCGTCTTTCCAGCCCAACACGTTGCGCGCGAACTCGATGACCGCTACTTGCATGCCCAGACAGATACCCAGATAAGGAATCTTGTTCTCGCGAGCGAATTTTACCGCCGTGATCTTGCCTTCAACGCCACGCAAGCCAAAGCCGCCCGGAACCAGAATCGCGTCGACGCCTTCGAGCAAGGCAGTGCCCTGGTTCTCGATGTCTTCGGAATCGATGTAGCGCAGGTTGACCTTGGTGCGATTGGAAATGCCCGCGTGGCTCATCGCTTCGATCAACGACTTGTAGGCGTCGAGCAGCTCCATGTACTTACCGACCATGGCGATGGTGACTTCATGCTCAGGGTTGAGCTTGGCGTCGACCACGTGTTCCCACTCGGACAAATCAGCACTGCCACATTGCAGGCCGAAACGCTCAACGACGAAATCATCAAGCCCTTGAGCGTGGAGCATGCCCGGAATCTTGTAGATGGTGTCGGCGTCTTCCAGCGAGATAACTGCGCGCTCTTCAACGTTGGTGAACAACGCAATCTTGCGCCGCGAAGCAATATCCACGTGATGATCCGAGCGACAGATCAATACGTCTGGCTGCAAACCGATGGAGCGCAGCTCTTTGACCGAATGCTGAGTCGGCTTGGTCTTGGTTTCGCCAGCAGTGGCGATATAAGGCACCAGCGTGAGGTGCATCAACATCGCGCGCTTGGCGCCGACCTCGATGCGTAACTGGCGGATAGCCTCAAGGAACGGTTGCGATTCGATGTCACCGACGGTGCCACCGATCTCGACCATGGCGACGTCAGCATCGCCAGCGCCCTTGATGATCCGGCGTTTGATTTCGTCGGTGATGTGCGGAATCACCTGGATGGTCGCGCCCAGATAATCACCACGGCGCTCTTTGCGCAGGACGTGTTCGTACACACGCCCCGTGGTGAAGTTGTTGTTCTGGGTCATGGTGGTGCGGATGAACCGCTCGTAATGGCCCAGGTCCAGGTCGGTTTCGGCGCCGTCATGAGTGACGAACACTTCACCGTGCTGGAATGGGCTCATGGTGCCCGGGTCCACGTTTATATAGGGGTCAAGCTTGAGCATGGTGACCTTAAGTCCCCGCGCCTCCAGGATGGCCGCCAATGAAGCCGAGGCAATGCCTTTCCCCAATGAAGAAACAACACCGCCCGTGACGAAGATGTAGCGCGTCATGAAAAACCCTAGAAGTCTGCGTTAAAGCGGTCAGAGCCGCCGGGGAGAGCGAAGGAAGGCCGAAGCCCCCAATTACCAATAAATTTCACAGTGCACTCCTGAAAATTGCTGCGTTGGGACCGGCAGACTGAAAAATCCTGCCTGTTGCTCGCTACATTTTTGAGAATCGCCCAGCAAAAACTGCCTGGTAATCGGCAACTTCCGTCAATTCAGAAGAATCCACAGAAGCTGTATCAAGAAGGGAGCGTAGTCTACCGGAAATGGCCTTTCAGCTCAAACTTTGGTCGTTCGTCGGCGCATGCCAGCGCAATCGCCAGTCGCCATGGGCTGTTCCGTCCAATTCGGGCAGGTTGGCAACCGCCAATAACTGGTCACCGCGGTACACCAGCGGCAATCGGCCACGGGCAAACACCGGCAAACTACTCTCGTTGAGCAAGCGCTTGAGGTCTCGATGCCCTCGCCCCGGCAGATGCATGAGCTCACCGCCTTGGCGATAACGCACCTGCAACTCACCGACCGGGGCATCATTGGCAAACTCAAGCCAGCCATTGCCCGGCAAACTCAATGTCTGCCGAGGATCTGCCCAGGCTATCGAGGCGACTGGCTGCTGCAACCAGGCACCCGCCAGCCACCAGATACGCCCCTCGGCGCGATGCAGTTCACCGTCGGCAAGACGCCAGATCGGTCGAGCCTCGCGGCCGGCGTCACGCAAACTGTCCCAACCGACCCAATGTTCGCTGTCCGGCAGGCGCGTCAAAGACCCGAGCCAATGGCGCAACGCATTGCGTTGGCGTGCCGGAGAAAGGGCTTTTAGAGGGTCGAGCGCCAACGATGGCAAACCCAGCCAGGCGAAGGGTGCGTCGGTACCGGTCTGCGCCAGGTCCTGCTCGGCCAACTCGTCGAGCAGCCCTTGCGCCTCAGACAGATGCGCAGCGGTTCGTGCCATGTTCGCGGCAGCTTGAGGCCAGCGCTCGGTCAAAGAGGGCAGAATGAGCTGACGCAGGTAATTTCGGGAAAACCGGCTGTCTTTATTGCTGGGGTCTTCGACCCAGCTCAATCCCTGTTCGCGGGCATACATCTCCAGCGTTGCGCGCGAGACGTCGAGCAAAGGCCGCAACAACTGCCCTCTTCCTAGCGCGCGCTGTTCAGGCATCGCCGCAAGACCACGCACACCCGCCCCGCGCAACAGACGAAACAGCAGGGTTTCGGCCTGATCATCGCGATGCTGGGCGGTCAACAGCACCTCGCCTGGCGCCAGCACCTGACTGAACGCCGTATAACGCGCCTCACGAGCCGCGCGCTCGAGACTGGCGCCAGGCTCAACCTGCACCGCCATCACCTGCAGCGGCACGCCCAAGGCCCGACACACCTGAGCACAATGCTCGGGCCACGCGTCTGCCGCAGCCTGGAGGCCGTGATGGATATAAATCGCAGATAAGGGCGGCAATGCTTCGCGGGTAGCGAGATCAGCCAGAAGGTGCAGCAGAACGGAGGAGTCCAGACCGCCGGAAAACGCAATGCGCCAGGCCGGAGCATTGCGCCAGGGCTCGAGGGTGCGAAGCAACCTGGAGCGCAGATCGTTATTGCAGTGCTTGAACGTAGTCATGGACGACAGCCGCTGTGCGTCTGATTGAGGATAAGCCGGCTCCTGCAAAGGAGCGGGCTTATCCGCAAATGCAATCTTGACTCAGAGACCGTAGCTCATCAGGCGCTCATAACGACGCGCCAGCAACGCGTCGGTATCGAACTTCTTGAGCATCGCCAATTGGCTGCTTAATTCCTGACGGATCGAAGCAGCAGCCATCGCCGGGTCGCGATGGGCGCCGCCCAACGGTTCACCGATGACTTTATCAACGATACCCAAACCTTTGAGACGGTCAGCGGTAATGCCCATTGCGTCAGCGGCATCGGGAGCTTTTTCGGCAGTTTTCCACAGAATCGACGCGCAACCTTCCGGCGAAATAACCGCGTAGGTCGAATACTGGAGCATGTTCAATTGATCGCAAACGCCGATGGCCAACGCACCGCCAGAACCACCCTCGCCGATAACTGTGGCAATGATCGGGGTTTTCAAGCGGGACATGACACGCAGGTTCCAGGCAATCGCTTCGCTCTGGTTACGCTCTTCGGCGTCGATACCCGGGTAGGCGCCCGGCGTGTCGATGAAGGTCAGAATCGGCATTTTGAAGCGCTCGGCCATTTCCATCAGGCGGCAGGCTTTACGATAGCCTTCAGGACGTGGCATGCCGAAGTTGCGGCGAACTTTCTCGCGTACTTCACGGCCTTTCTGGTGACCGATCACCATCACTGGCTGGTCTTCCAGACGCGCAATACCGCCGACGATGGCAGCATCATCCGAGAAGTGCCGATCACCGTGCAGTTCGTCGAACTCGGTGAAAATGTGCGAGATGTAGTCCAGGGTATAAGGACGACGCGGATGACGTGCCATCCGCGCAATCTGCCAGCTGGTCAGATTGCCAAAAATGTTTTCGGTGAGCGTGTTGCTCTTTTCTTGCAGACGAGAGATTTCGTCGCCGATATTCAGCGAGTTGTCATTACCGACCAAGCGCAGCTCTTCGATCTTGGCTTGCAGGTCAGCGATCGGCTGTTCGAAATCAAGAAAATTCGGGTTCATAGGCATCCGTCTTGGGTCGACGGCCAAGAGGCCGGCCGGTTGATCCGTTAACGCCGTACCTTACGGGAACAGGCGTATTCAGGTCGAGATTAAAAATTATGGTTGAACGCAGGCTGGATTAACAGGCCCCGTGCTATCAACGGTATTGCAGGAAGACGTTCTCACGCCCGAACTGGTCACGCAGTGCTTGAATCAAGCTGTCCGCCGGATCGATTCGCCACCCCTCGCCAAACTGCAGCAACGCCTTGGCATCCGCCCCGGTGTAGTCCACGGTAATCGGACAGGCGCCACGATGGCGCTTGCACAAATCGCCCAACCAACGCAGCCGATCGCCCTTGAGCGCATCGGCATGCACCTTCAAACGCAGGCTTTCGGCGAGATTGGTTCGCGCATCTTCCAGGCTCATCACCCGTTTGGCACGCAACCGCAGGCCGCCGGAGAAGTCATCATTGCTGACCTCACCTTCGACCACCACCATCGCATCGGTCTGCAACAGCGACTGTGCCGAATGGAACGCTTCGGCAAACAGTGAGGCCTCGATTCGTCCAGAGCGGTCATCGAGGGTGATAAAACCCATCTTGTCGCCCTTTTTGTTCTTCATGACGCGCAACGCAATGATCATACCGGCTACCGTCTGCGTGTCTCGCGCCGGCTTCAGATCAATGATGCGTTGGCGAGCGAAACGGCGAATTTCGCCTTCATATTCGTCGATAGGATGCCCGGTGAGGTACAAGCCCAGGGTTTCTTTCTCACCACGCAACCGCTCTTTAAGGCTCAGCTCTTTGGCCTTGCGATGGTTGGCGTAGACGTCGGCGTCCTCTTCGACGAACAAGCCGCCAAAAAGGTCGGAGTGACCGCTGTCATGACTGCGAGCAGTCTGCTCTGCGGCCTGAATCGCTTCTTCCAGCGCAGCAAGCAGTACCGAGCGATTGCGGTCGATGTTGGCTTGATAGGCTTTCGGCTCGATTTCAAAATAGGGGCCCAGGCGATCCAGCGCACCGCTGCGGATCAAGCCATCGAGGGTGCGTTTGTTGATGCGTTTGAGGTCAACACGCGCGCAAAAGTCGAACAAATCTTTGAACGGCCCGGCCAGACGCGACTCGGTAATGGCTTCTACCGGTCCTTCGCCGACCCCCTTGATGGCGCCGAGGCCATAAAGAATCCGCCCGTCTTCACTCACGGTGAACTTGTATTCGGAGGTGTTCACGTCCGGCGCATCAAGGCGCAACTTCATGTTGCGCACTTCTTCGATCAAGGTCACGACCTTGTCGGTGTTGTGCATGTCCGCCGACAGTACCGCAGCCATGAAAGGCGCCGGGTAGTGGGTCTTCAGCCAGGCGGTCTGGTACGACACCAGGCCATAGGCAGCCGAGTGGGATTTGTTGAAACCATAACCGGCGAATTTTTCCACCAGGTCGAAGATGTTACCGGACAGGTCCGGGTCAATATTGTTGTTGGTACAGCCTTCGATGAAACCGCCACGCTGCTTGGCCATTTCTTCGGGTTTTTTCTTACCCATGGCCCGACGCAGCATGTCCGCGCCACCCAGGGTGTAACCGGCCATGACCTGAGCAATCTGCATCACCTGCTCTTGATACAGGATGATGCCGTAGGTCGGTGCCAATACAGGCTTGAGGCCTTCGTACTGGTAATCGACGTGCGGATAGGACAGCTCGGCGCGACCGTGCTTACGGTTGATAAAGTCGTCAACCATGCCCGATTGCAGCGGGCCCGGACGGAACAACGCCACCAACGCGATCAAATCCTCCAGGCAGTCGGGCTTGAGCTTTTTGATCAGCTCTTTCATGCCGCGCGACTCGAGCTGGAACACGGCGGTGGTTTCGGCTTTTTGCAGCAGGCTGTAGGTCGCCTTGTCGTCCAGCGGGATAAAGGCGATATCCAGTGGCGCTTCGTCAACCTTGGCGCGCTCACGGTTGATGGTCTTGAGCGCCCAATCAATGATGGTCAGGGTCCGCAGACCGAGGAAGTCGAACTTCACCAGCCCCGCCGCCTCGACGTCATCTTTATCGAACTGGGTCACCAGGCCATCGCCCGCTTCATCGCAATAGATCGGCGAGAAGTCGGTCAGTTTGGTCGGCGCGATCACTACGCCGCCGGCGTGTTTGCCGACGTTACGCACGATACCCTCGAGCTTGCGGGCCATCTCCCAGATTTCCGCCGCCTCTTCGTCGACCTTGAGGAAGTCGCGCAGAATTTCTTCCTGCTCGTAGGCTTTCTCCAGCGTCATGCCGACTTCGAACGGAATCATCTTCGACAGTCGATCAGCCAGGCCGTAGGACTTGCCTTGAACCCGGGCAACGTCCCGCACCACGGCCTTGGCTGCCATCGAACCGAAAGTAATGATCTGGCTGACCGCGTTACGGCCATATTTCTCGGCCACGTACTCGATGACGCGGTCGCGGCCGTCCATGCAGAAGTCAACGTCGAAGTCGGGCATGGAGACCCGTTCCGGATTGAGGAATCGTTCGAACAGCAGGTCGTATTCCAGCGGGTCGAGATCGGTGATTTTCTGTACGTAAGCCACCAGCGAGCCAGCACCCGACCCACGGCCAGGACCCACCGGCACACCATTGGCTTTGGCCCACTGGATAAAGTCCATCACGATCAGGAAGTAACCGGGGAAGCCCATCTGGATGATGATATCCAGCTCGAAATTCAGCCGATCGACATAGACCTGACGCTTGGCCTCGTAATCCTCGGTTGTGTCCTTGGGCATCAGGACCGAAAGGCGGTCCTCCAGACCATCGAAAGATACTTTGCGAAAGTATTCATCCATGGTCATGCCGTCGGGGATCGGAAAGTTGGGCAAGAAGTGAGTGCCCAGCTTCACATCAATGTTGCAGCGCTTGGCAATTTCGACTGTATTTTCCAGCGCCTCGGGCAGGTCGCTGAACAGCTCGGCCATTTGCGCCGCGCTTTTCAGGTACTGCTGATCGCTGTAGCTATGCGAGCGACGCGGGTCATCCAGCGCCCGGCCTTCACCGATGCAAACCCGCGTTTCGTGGGCCTCGAAATCTTCCTGTTTGATAAACCGGACATCGTTGGTCGCCACCAGCGGTGCACCCAGACGATCGGCCAGAGCAACGGCAGCGTGCAGGTGCTCTTCGTCATTCGGGCGGTTGGTGCGCTGCACTTCCAGATAGAAACGGTCAGGAAAAACCGCCATCCATTCACGCAGCAACTGATCTGCCTCGCCCGGATTACCGCCGAGCAGGGCCATGCCGATTTCGCCCTCTTTGGCCGCCGACAGCGCGATCAAGCCTTCGCTGGCCTCAGCAACCCATTCCCGCTCGACAATCACCTGGCCATTGCGCTGGCCTTCGATGAAGCCACGAGAAATCAGCTCGGTCAGATTGCGGTAGCCCTTGGCATTCATCACCAACAGACTGATCCGGCTCAACGCAGCATCTTCGTCCTTGTTCGACAGCCACAGGTCGGCACCACAAATAGGCTTGATACCCCCGCCCATGGCGGCCTTGTAGAACTTGACCAGCGAACACATGTTGTTCTGATCGGTCACGGCCACAGCCGGCATACCCATGCTGGCCAAGGTCTTGACCAACGGTTTGACCCGGACCAGACCATCGACCAGAGAATATTCAGTGTGCAGGCGTAGATGAACGAAAGAAGCCGGCATGTTGATCCTATAGCGCGAAATACAAAAAAACCGAGGCCCGGAGTGTACCGGGCCTTGGTCAAAACATCAGCCCAGTGAGGCTGTCGTGAGCGGAATTTGCTACAGCAGCTCGCGGGCTTCGTACGCGGCCCGCACCGGGGCAAACGAACGCCGATGAATAGGCGTCGGCCCGAGACGCGCCAGTGCTTCCAGATGAACGGGGGTTGGATAACCCTTGTGGCCGCCGATGCCATAGCCAGGATAAATCAGCTCGAACGCCGCCATTTCTCGGTCACGACTGACTTTCGCCAGAATCGAGGCTGCGGCGATTGCCGGAACTTTGGCATCACCTTGAATCACCGGAGCGCTGGGCACGGACAATTGCGGGCAGCGATTACCATCGATCAGGGCCAGTTTTGGGGTAATGGTCAACCCCTCGACCGCGCGCTTCATGGCCAGCATGGTTGCGTGAAGAATATTCAGCTCGTCGATTTCTTCCACTTCAGCCCTGGCGATGTACCAGCACAGGGCCTTTTCGCAGATCTCGTCGTAGAGTTTCTCGCGGCGAGCCGGGGTGAGTTTTTTTGAATCGTTGAGGCCGAGGATCGGGCGGCGTGGATCGAGGATGACGGCAGCCGTCACCACAGCGCCACAAAGAGGGCCGCGACCGACTTCGTCGACGCCGGCAACCAGGTCTTCCACCAGATTGAAGTCCAAACCCATTTGCATTTATTGCGAACTCACTGTGAAGGCGACAGCCCCAGCAGGCCAAGCACCGCATCGGCGGCCTGATTGGAGGCGTCGCGGCGCAAGATCCGGTGAATGGCATCGAAGCCTGCAGTCTGCACTTCGCCGCCATCGAGCAGCGGCAACAGCGTTTGCGCGAGGGTCTCGGCGGTTGCTGCGTCCTGCAACAATTCCGGAACCAGCAAACGCTGGGCAAGCAGATTAGGCAAGGAAACGTAAGGGCTTTTCACCAGACGCTTGAGTATCCAGAAGGTAATCGGTGCCAAGCGATAGGCAACGACCATGGGACGTTTGTACAGCAGCGCTTCAAGTGTCGCCGTGCCGGATGCGATCAACACCGCGTCGCAGGCCGCCAACGCAAGGTGCGAGCCGCCGTCGAGCAGCAGCACCGGCACGTCGCGCCCTTGCAACAGTTGCTCGATCTGCACGCGCCGCTCGGGGCTGGCACATGGCAGCACGAAGCGAATGCCCGGACGCAAGGCCATCAGACGTTCCGCTGCGTCGAAGAACAGACCACCGAGGCGCCCTACTTCACCCCCTCGACTCCCGGGCATTAGCGCAACCAGCGGCCCGCCAGCCAAACCCAGTTCTGCTCGCGCCGCAGCGCGATCAGACTCCAGAGGGATGGTATCAGCCAAGGGATGACCGACAAACCGCACGGGTACGCCTTTCTCTTCGTAGAAGCGAGCTTCGAAGGGCAGCAGCGTCAGCATCAGGTCGCAGCCTTCGCGAATCTTTAGCACGCGCTTTTGCCGCCAGGCCCAGACCGACGGACTGACGTAATGCACCGTCTTGATTCCAGCGCGCCGTAGCTTGAGTTCGATATTGAGGGTGAAGTCCGGGGCATCGATACCGATGAAGACGTCAGGCTTTTCGCCGATAAGCGTTTGAACAAGCTGCTTGCGCTTGGCCAACAGCTCTTTGAGTCGACCCAGCACCTCGACCAGCCCCATGACCGCCAGGCGTTCCATCGGGAAGTAGGAAACCATGCCTTCGGCCTGCATCAGCGGACCGCCGACACCGATAAACTCGACAGAGGGATGACGAACTTTGAGCGCGCGCATTAAACCCGCACCCAGGATATCGCCTGACGCTTCGCCTGCTACCAGCGCGATTCGCAGTGGCCTGCTCATTAACGCGTGATGCCCCGGGTCGAAGCCTGAATCGACTCAAGGAACACAGCGACTTCAGGGAACAACGCAGCAGGTTCGGCGAGCTCGGCAATGGCTTGATCAACGGTCAGTCCCTGGCGATAGACCACCTTGTACGCGCGCCGTAGCGCGTGAATGGTCTCTTCGCTGAACCCACGACGGCGCATGCCTTCGAAGTTCATGCTGCGAGCTTCAGCCGGGTTACCAAAAACGGTGACGAACGCCGGCACATCCTTGCCAATTGCGGTGCCCATGCCTGAAAAGCTGTGGGCGCCGATATGGCAGAACTGATGCACCAGGGTGAAACCGGAAAGGATTGCCCAATCATTGACATGCACATGCCCGGCCAACGCGGTGTTGTTGACCAGAATGCAATGATTGCCGATGACGCTGTCGTGACCAATGTGGGCGTAGGCCATGATCAGGTTGTGGTCACCCAGGGTCGTTTCCGCACGATCCTGAATCGTCCCGCGATGGATAGTCACACCTTCGCGGATAACGTTGTGATCACCGATCACCAGGCGCGTCTCTTCGCCTTTGTACTTGAGATCGGGCGTGTCCTCGCCTACCGATGAAAACTGGTAAATGCGGTTGTGCTTACCGATCTTCGTTGGGCCCCTGAGAATCACATGCGGCCCAACGACTGTACCCTCGCCGATTTCCACACCAGGTCCGACGATCGACCAAGGGCCGACCTCTACATTGTCGGCCAGGATGGCCGTCGGATCGATGATTGCGCGAGGGTCAATCAAACTCATAGTTTACGTTCCGCGCAGATAATTTCTGCGGAACACACAGGCTTGCCGTCGACCGAAGCCTGACATTCGAATTTCCAGATCTGACGCTTGCAGCTGATGAATTTAGCTTCAAGGATCAACTGGTCGCCCGGCAGCACCGGCTGACGAAAGCGCAGTTTGTCTGAACCTACAAAGTAGTAAAGCGTGCCTTCGGATGGCTTCACGTCCAGCATTTTAAAACCGAGGATACCTGCGGCCTGGGCCATCGCTTCAATGATCAGAACGCCCGGCATGATTGGATGCTGAGGAAAGTGACCGTTGAAAAAAGGCTCATTGATGCTGACATTCTTGTACGCACGAATGCTTTTGCTCTCGACATTCAGATCCACCACACGATCCACCAACAAGAATGGGTAGCGGTGAGGCAGGTATTCGCGAATCTCGTTGATGTCCATCATTTCGGGGGGGAAGCCTGTAGTAAAGAGTGGGAGTACGCGACTGAGGCGCAGCACTCCTGTTGCAAATCAAGGAGGCAGTCTATCGGCTGTGCACGCTTGATATCAAAAGAGTATCAGCCATCAGATGACTCATTACCGCCTGAGGTCACGGCTTCAACGACCTTTTCCAACTGTTGCAGGCGCCGCGCCATGTCATCCAACTGACGAATACGCGCCGCACTTTTGCGCCATTCCGCAGCGGGCTGCATCGCAGTCCCCGAAGAGTAGGCACCGCGCTCGGTAATCGAGCGGGTCACCATGGTCATACCTGTGACGAAAACGCCATCACACACTTCTATATGGCCCACCATGCCGACACCGCCGGCAATAGTGCAATGCTTACCAATTTTGGTACTGCCCGAGATACCGACACACGCCGCCATGGCGGTGTGATCGCCGACCTGCACGTTGTGCGCGATCTGAATCTGGTTATCCAGTTTGACGCCGTTGCCGATCAATGTGTCGGCTAATGCGCCGCGGTCGATGGCAGTATTGACGCCGATTTCCACGTCGTCACCGACCAGAACACCACCGATTTGCGCAATTTTCTGCCAAACGCCTTTTTCATTGGCGAAACCGAAACCTTCACCGCCGAGCACGGCTCCCGACTGAATCACAACGCGCTTACCAATGCGTACATCGTGATAAAGCGTGACCCGCGGGGCCAACCAGCCACCTTCGCCAATTTCACAACGAGCGCCGATAAAACAATGGGCTCCCACTGTTACCCCGGCTCCGATGCAGGCACCGCCTTCGATAACGGCAAAAGCGCCCACGCTGGCGGTGGCATCAACCTGAGCGTCCGCCGCAATCACTGCAGACGGATGCACCCCAGGCAGGGCCTTGGGCTTGGGGTCGAAAAAATGGGAAATTTTTGCGTACGCCAGATAAGGATCAGCCACTAATAGCGCATCACCGGCAAAGCTCTCAGCATCCGCTGGCTTCAGCAGCACGGCAGCAGCATGACTGTCGGCGAGGAACTTGCGGTACTGCGGATTGGCCAGAAAACTCAACTGACCAGGGCCAGCCTCTTGCAAAGTGGCCAGCCCGGTAATCTCTTTATCCGCGGCGCCACGTAACGTGGCGCCGAGGAACTCAGCCAATTGGCCAAGTTTGATGGTCGCAGTCATGATTACTTCAGCTGATTCATGCGCTCAATCACTTGGCGAGTGACGTCGTACTGAGGTTTGACATCAATGACAGCGCCACGCTCGAATACCAGGTCATACGCGCCTTTTTTGATCACTTCTTCTACAGCCTGATCAAGTTTTGGCTTCAACTGCTTGAGCATTTCACGGTCGGCAACCGCTTTGGCTTCATTCAGCTCCTTGGACTGGAACTGGAAGTCACGAGCCTTTTGCTTGAATTCAAGCTCAAGACGCTCACGTTCTGGTTGCGCCATCTTGTCGCCACCGCTGACCAGACGATCCTGAATACCCTTGGCACTGCTTTCAAGGCTTTTCAGCTTGGTCAATTGTGGGCCGAATTTCTTCTCGGCATCCACGGCATATTTCTTGGCAGCGTCTGATTCGAGCAGTGCCATTTGATAGTTCAGCACTGCAATTTTCATTTCAGCAAATGCTGGGGTCGCTATCAGGGCCGTGGCCAAGATAACCAGCTGAGTCAACTTACGCACGATGCACTCCTACAAAATCCGTTGTCGTTATCGGTGATCAGACGATTAGAAGGTCTGACCGAGAGAGAATTGGAATATTTGGGTTTCCGCATTGTCCGGTTTTTTGACCGGCATAGCCACGGCAAAACTCAACGGACCCAGTGCCGTAACCCACGTCACGCCGACACCCACAGAGCTTGCCAGTCCAGAAAGGTCGATATTGTTGCACGTAACTTTTTCGCCATTTGCTGTGACTTTGTTCGAATCACAATTGCTGTCGAATACGTTACCGACGTCCCAGAACACAGAGGTCCGCAGTGAGCGTTGATCTTTGATGAATGGCAGCGGGAACATCAGTTCGACACCACCCTGAAGCAGTACGTTACCACCGAACGGCAACGGGTTCTGATCCGGGTCTAACGACGTGCCTGGGTTAGTACCTTTACTCGGGGTACTGCGCGGACCCAGGGTGCTGTCCTTGAAGCCACGAACCGAGTTGAAACCGCCGGCGTAGTAGTTCTCGTAGAACGGCAGGCCAGAAGTTGACCCATAACCATCGCCATAACCCAACTCAGTGTGCAGACGCAGGGTGTAATTATCGGTCACCGGGTGGAAATACTGACCGCGGTAATCAAGCTTGAAGAACGACAGGTCGCTGCCCGGCGTAGTGGTTTCCAATACCAAGCTCTGGGAATGCCCACGCGTGGCCAGCACACCTTTGTTCAACGTCGACTCGGACCAGCCCGCCGAAGCCTTGAAGTTGAGGTATTTATCGCCCTGTGCATTAACGAAGTCAAAAATCTCGTCGACCGTGTAAACGCCAGTCTTGATCTGGTCCTGCTGAACGGTAAGGCCGAAGGTCAAACGTGAGGTTTCATTGATCGGGTAACCGACGCTCACACCTGCACCCAAGCTGTCTACGGCATAGCTGGCCACATCAACGTTAAGGTTTTTGTAGTCAGTGGTGCGGTAGAACGCGTTGTAACCCAGGCTCACACCATCAGCAGTCCAGTAGGGGTCGACAAAGCCAAAGTTGTATCGGCTCTGGTATTGGCTGCGAGTCAGGCCAATGCTGACCTTGTTACCGGTACCGAGGAAGTTGTTCTGGCTGATCGAGCCACCGAGGATCAGGCCCGCACTCTGGGCGAAACCGACGCTGGCGGTGATCGAACCGGACGCTTGTTCTTCAACGGCGTAATTGACGTCAACCTGATCGTCGGTGCCCGGTACCGCAGGCGTTTCGACGTTCACTTCTTTAAAGAAGCCGAGACGCTCAAGACGGGTTTTCGATTGGTCGATCAGATAGGTCGAAGCCCATCCGCCTTCCATCTGACGCATTTCACGACGCAGCACTTCATCGGCAGACTTGGTGTTGCCGCGGAAGTTGATGCGGTTGACGTAAGCACGCTTGCCCGGATCGACCACAAAAGTAATGTCGACCGTGTGATCTTCATTATTCGGGGTCGGAACGCCGTTGACGTTGGCGAAGGTATAGCCTTCGTTACCCAGGCGACGAGTGATCAGCTCAGACGTAGTGGTCATGACTTTGCGCGAGAACACTTGACCGGGCTTGACCAGCAACAGGGCCTTGACCTGATCTTCGGGTACTTTCAAATCGCCGCTCAGCTTGACCGACTTGACGCTGTACTTCTCGCCTTCATTCACGTTGACCGTGATGTAAACGTTTTTCTTGTCAGGCGTGATCGATACCTGGGTCGAGGCGATATCCATGTTGATATAGCCGCGATCGAGGTAGTAAGAACGCAGACGTTCCAGGTCGCCGGAGAGTTTTTCCCGTGCGTACTTGTCGTCGTTCTTGAAGAATGACAGCCAGTTGGTGGTCTTGAGTTCGAACAGACCGATCAGGTCTTCATCAGGGAAGACGCTGTTACCCACCACGTTGATGTGCTGGATAGCGGCAACCGTGCCTTCATTGATGTTGATCTTCAGACCGACGCGGTTCCGCGGCTGCGGCACAACCTCGGTGGCGACGTCAGCCGAATAACGACCTTGCGCAACGTATTGACGTTGCAGCTCGTTACGCACGCCTTCAAGGGTCGCACGCTGAAAGATCTCACCTTCAGACAGACCTGACTGCTTGAGCCCCTTCATCAGGTCTTCGGTGCTGATCGCCTTGTTGCCTTCAATGTCGATGCTCGCGACAGAGGGCCGCTCGACTACAGTAATGACCAGGACATTGCCATCGCGGCCTAGCTGGATATCTTGAAAGAACCCGGTTTTGAACAACGCACGAGTGGCATCCACCAGGCGACGATCATCCGCAGACTCGCCGACATTCAACGGCAAGGCACCAAAGACGCTGCCCGCGGATACCCGCTGGAGGCCATTGACACGGATATCGGAGATAGTGAAGGACTCAGCGTGAACTTCGGCGATCATCAGTACGGCGAGAACCGCAGTTAGCAGCAGACGTTTCATGAAGTCCTTTCTTATTCCAACTGGCAATAAACAAATTGCCGCAAAATGCGGCAAATTCGCAATTCAGCGAAGCTTTACAGTCGACCCAGATCGTTGATCAAGGCAAGCAACATCACCCCGACCACTAAGCTAATACCGATCTGAATCCCCCAACCTTGCACCCGATCCGAGAGCGGACGACCCCGCGCCCACTCAATCAGGTAGAACAACAGATGTCCCCCATCCAATACTGGAATGGGCAACAAATTGAGAACACCCAGGCTAATACTCAGATAAGCGAGGAAATTCAGGAAGTCACCTACCCCTGACTGGGCCGAAGCGCCCGCCACTTTAGCAATGGTTATCGGTCCGCTCAAGTTTTTTACAGAGAGCTCGCCGAACAACATTTTCTTGAGTGAATCAAAGGTCAGCACACTCATGGTCCAAGTGCGCCTGGCGCCCTCCCCCACGGCGGCTATAGGCCCGAAGCTAACCTCTCGTAACATCTCAGGTGGCCAATCGATACCTTTGACCCCTGCGCCCAGATAACCGGTCGCAGTTTTTCCCTCACCTCGTACCGCCAGCGTCAACGGCACATCAAGCTGAGCGCCCTCACGCTCGATACGCAAAGAAATTTTTGCATCGGGTCGCAGACGGACAGCATCGACAACCTGCTGCCAATCGCTCAATGCCTGACCGTCGAGCGCCACAAGCCGATCACCCGTCTTCAGGCCTGCAGCTTGCGCCGGGCCTTTCGGATCGAGCTCGGCCAGCACCGGCGGCAAAGCCGGACGCCATGGGCGAATACCCAGCGAACGTATCGGATCGGGCTCATCAGCACCCTTGAGCCACTTATCCAGCGCCAACTCACGAGGGGAATCGACCGTCGAACCCTGATCACGCACGCTGAGAGCAACGGTACCGCTCTCGCCCAGACGCCGTACCAGCTGCAAGTTCACTGCTGCCCAG
The DNA here is from genome assembly GCF_900095225.1 of Pseudomonas sp. UMAB-08. GTDB lineage: Bacteria > Pseudomonadota > Gammaproteobacteria > Pseudomonadales > Pseudomonadaceae > Aquipseudomonas. Next base: position 427,892 of record NZ_LT607416.1, on the reverse strand, counting down.
CCCGATGTCGGCTCACCGTCAACGGAGACAATCTCTTGCCCTGCGCTCAAGCCACCTTTGTCGGCGATGCTGCCTGACTCAACCGCGCCAATCACAGGACGCACCTGCTGACTGCCGAGCATTGCCAGGAACCAGAAAAAGACGATAGCCAGCAAGAAATTGGCGACCGGACCGGCAATCACGATTGCAATACGTTGATACACAGTCTTACGGTTGAAGGTCTGATCCAGCTGATCGGCCGGTACCTCGCCTTCCCGCTCGTCGAGCATCTTCACGTAACCACCCAATGGAATGGCTGCGATCACGTATTCAGTGCCTTTGCGATCATGCCAGCGAAGCAGCGGCATGCCGAAACCCACCGAGAAACGCAAAACCTTGACGCCACAACGCCGAGCCACCCAAAAGTGGCCAAATTCGTGAAAGGTCACCAGCACACCCAATGCCACCAAGGTGCCGACAATCATATAGAGCGCGCTCATCAACTTTCTCCGGGTACCTGCCTTGTACAGTGTGAAAGCCTTGTATGGGTTTCACACCACCACAATCGCCTGCGCCGTCTGATCTACCGCTATTACCGCCCGTTGCGACCGAGCCATTGCTCAGCCAAACCGCGCGCTTTTGAATCTATCTCGAATACAGCGTCGAGCTCCTGCACTGCAACGACGGGCTCAAGGTTCAAAACCTCATCAATGATACTCGCGATCTCCGGATAGCGGATGCGCCGTTCAAGAAACGCTGCAACGGCCACCTCATTGGCGGCGTTGAGCATCGCTGGCGCGCTGTTACCCGCCTCTGCTGCCTGCCGTGCCAGACGCAGGCATGGAAACCGCTGCTCATCCGGGGCCTGGAAATCCAGGCGCGCAATACTGAACAGGTCCAGCGGCGCGACACCCGAGTCAATCCGATCTGGCCAGGCCAGAGCATGAGCAATCGGCGTACGCATATCCGGATTACCCAGTTGAGCCAACACCGAACCATCCACATAATCGACCATGGAATGGATCACGCTCTGCGGATGAATAACCACTTCAACCTGATCGGGACGCGCATCGAACAGCCAGCAGGCTTCGATCAATTCGAGCCCTTTATTCATCATGCTGGCGGAGTCTACAGAAATCTTGCGCCCCATCGACCAATTAGGATGAGCGCACGCCTGTTCTGGAGAGACATACATCAATTCGGACAAGGGTGTTTCACGAAACGGACCGCCCGAAGCAGTCAACAGAATGCGGCGCACGCCGACCGAGCCCAAGCCACCGGCATAGCCACTGGGCAAGCACTGGAAGATCGCGTTGTGCTCGCTGTCGATCGGCAGCAGCACGGCACCGCTACGCTGCACAGCCTGCATAAACAACGCACCGGACATCACCAGCGCTTCTTTATTGGCCAGCAGTACCTTCTTGCCCGCCTCGACAGCCGCCAGGGTAGGACGAAGCCCTGCCCCGCCAACGATCGCCGCCAATACGGTATCGACCTGAGGATGAGCCGAGACTTCACACAAGCCGCGCTCACCTACCAGCACCCGCGTATCAAGGCCGGCAGCCGCCAGATCATCTTGCAGACCGCGGGCGACATCAATGTCAGGCACCACGGCAAACCGGGGGGAGTGACGCACACACAGCGCCAGCAACTCTTTCAAGCGACTGAATCCGGTGAGCGCAAAAACCTGATACCGCTCAGGGTGGCGAGCGATGACGTCAAGCGTACTCAGTCCAACGGAGCCAGTAGCGCCCAGGACCGTTATTTGTTGAGGCTTACTCACAGCGTTCCCCAACTGGCAGCCCAGAGCAGTACTGCAAAGACAGGGATGGCAGCAGTCAAGCTGTCTATACGGTCCAGCACACCACCATGGCCCGGCAGTAGATTACTGCTGTCCTTGATGCCGGCCTGACGCTTGAACATGCTCTCAGTCAAATCACCGACGACCGAGATCAACACCACGATTGCGGCGCCCAGCAAACCCATGAGGAGTTGCGAGCCCGACCAGCCGCGAACCATCCCGACAATGGCGGTGATCAGCAGGCTGGCGATCAAACCACCGAACACGCCTTCCCAGCTTTTGCCCGGACTGACCTTGGGCGCAAGCTTGCGCTTGCCAAAAGCCTTCCCGGAGAAATAAGCGCCGATATCGGCACCCCAAACCAACACCATGACTGCAAGGATCAACCCATTGCCCAGAGGCCATTGCTTGATCAGAACCAATCCCTGCCACGCGGGCAACAGAACCAACAGACCGATCACCAGCTTACAGGCAGTTCCAGACCAGTGAGCACTGGTATCCGGGTAGGTTAGCACCAGGAAAGTTGCCGCCAGCCACCACAGCGCCGCAGCACCTAAAACCCAGGGTGCCAGAGCTGGCAGCAGGTGCATCAGCAGCAGCAAGACAGCGACCAGCGCAGCATAGGCAACCCGTACAGGCTGGGCAGTAAAACCCGCCAGACGCGCCCACTCCCAGGCACCCAAAGTCACCACTACGCCAATAAACAAGGCAAAACTTGCACCTTCGAGCAGAAAAAAACCGCATAAGGCGATCGGCAGCATGATCAGTGCGGTGATGATTCGTTGTTTCAGCATTAAGCCCGGGCTCCAGCTTCTACCTGTTCGCTCGTTTTACCGAAGCGACGTTGGCGGGAAGCGAAATCTGCCAGCGCAGTGCGCATGGCATCGTGTTTGAAGTCCGGCCAGAAAAGGTCGGAAAAGTACAATTCGGCGTAGGCAAGCTGCCAAAGCAGGAAGTTACTGACGCGATGCTCGCCGCCAGTGCGAATGCACAAGTCCGGCAATGGCAGATCACCGGTTGCCAGGCATGTCTGCAACAGCTCAGGAGTGATTTCCTCCGGACGCAGACGCCCGGCCTGAACCTCGCGAGCCAGATGCTGGGCAGCCTGGGCGATATCCCATTGCCCACCGTAGTTGGCGGCGATCTGCAGCACGAATCGACCAGGGCCGGCCGTCCGCTCTTCAGCTTCACGCATGGCAGCCTGCAGCTCAGGATGAAACCGTGAACGGTCACCAATGATCCGCAAGCTGATCGCGTTATCGTTCAGACGCCGGGTCTCACGGCGCAGAGCCGTGAAAAACAACTCCATCAAGGCGCCGACTTCCTCAGCCGGGCGCTGCCAGTTTTCACTGGAAAAAGCGAACAGGGTCAATACCTCGACCTTCGCTTCAGCGCACACCTCAATGACCGCACGAACAGCATCCACGCCTGCTTTATGCCCGGCGACACCGGGCAAAAGACGCTTTTTCGCCCAGCGGTTATTACCATCCATGATGATTGCGACATGGCGCGGTACCGATGACAGTGCCGCCTGCTTGGTCTTGTCCATAAACGCCCTGGCCCTTTATACAGCCATCAGATCCGCTTCTTTTTGCTTCACTGCCGTTTCGATATCCGCCACGAACTTATCCGTCAGCTTCTGAATATCATCGGCAGCGCGACGCTCTTCGTCTTCGCTGATTTCTTTCTCTTTGATCAGATCCTTAAACTGGCTCAACGCATCGCGACGGATGTTACGAACAGCCACACGAGCATCTTCCGCAGCATCACGAGCTTGTTTGGTGAAGCCCTTACGGGTCTCTTCAGTCAAAGCAGGCATCGAGATAAGCAGCAGCTCGCCCAGGTTCGTCGGGTTGAAGCCCAGACCGGAGCTCTGAATAGCCTTGTCGACGGCCCCAAGCATATTGCGCTCGAACGCCACGACCTGCAGGGTGCGCGAGTCCTTGACGGTCACGTTCGCAACCTGATTCAAAGGGGTGTCGGAGCCGTAATAAGGCACCATCACACCACCCAGAATGCTCGGATGGGCCTGACCCGTACGAATTCGGCTGAATGCGTGGGCCAGGGATTCCAGAGTTTTCTGCATACGCGTTTGAGCGTCTTTCTTGATTTCGTTGATCATTGTTCGCCTTCCTCGATCAGGGTTCCTTCAGCGCCGCCATGTACGATATTCAGCAAGGCGCCGGGCTTGTTCATATTAAAGACGCGCAGCGGCATTTTATGATCGCGGCACAGACAGATAGCGGTCAGGTCCATCACGCCCAGCTTGCGATCCAGGACTTCATCGTACGTCAGATGATCGAACTTCTCGGCATGCGGGTCTTTGAATGGGTCTGCGGTGTACACACCATCGACCTTGGTCGCTTTAAGCACTACGTCGGCATCGATTTCGATCCCTCGCAGGCACGCGGCCGAATCGGTGGTGAAGAACGGGTTGCCAGTGCCAGCAGCGAAAATCACTACATCCTTGGCGTTAAGATGACGCATGGCTTTGCGACGATCGTAATGATCGGTCACGCCCACCATGGAAATGGCCGACATCACGATAGCCGGAATGTTAGCCCGTTCCAGCGCATCACGCATGGCCAGAGCGTTCATCACAGTGGCCAGCATGCCCATATGATCGCCTGTCACCCGATCCATACCGGCAGCACTCAAGGCCGCCCCACGGAACAGATTGCCACCACCAATAACCAGCCCGACCTGAACCCCGATACCGACCAACTGGCCGACTTCAAGGGCCATGCGGTCCAGGACTTTCGGGTCAATGCCGAACTCTTCGGAGCCCATCAGGGCCTCGCCGCTAAGCTTGAGTAGAATGCGTTTATAGCGAGCCTGATAACCACTGCCCTGCTGAGCCATTGCGAATCTCTCCTGCGGCGTTTAAAAAAATTCTGTGCGAGCTGTTTTCAGCCTGCGACTACTCTAGCTGACGGTACGACACCGTCGGAGGATGCAGCCTTGTAAGCCACTTCCCCAAGGAAAACAAATTCCTTTTACCTATTTGACGAAGAGGCCGCTCGCGTGAGCGGGCAGCCTCTTCGGGGCGACAGTGTAAAACCGTCTTATTGCTTGCTTGCAGCCACTTGTGCGGCAACTTCTTCAGCGAAGTTGTCAACTGGCTTCTCGATGCCTTCGCCTACCTGGAAGCGAGTGAAGGAAACGATTTCAGCGCCGGCTTTCTTGGCCAGTTCACCGACCTTGATTTCCGGGTTCTTGACGAACGCTTGCTCGACCAGGCTTGCTTCAGCCAGGAACTTCTGAATGCGACCGGCAACCATTTTTTCAACGATTTCGGCTGGCTTGCCCTTGATCTTGTCTTCGTTGAGGCTTACGAACACGGCTTTTTCGCGTTCTACGGCTTCTGCGGAAACTTCCGAAGGCAGCAGGAATTCAGGGTTGCTGGCAGCAACGTGCATGGCGATGTCTTTGGCCAGGTCAGCGTCACCGCCTTTCAGGACAACAACAACACCGATCTTGTTACCGTGCAGGTAAGCATTGACCACGTCACCTTCAACGCGAGCCAGGCGACGGATGTTGACGTTTTCGCCAACTTTCGCGATCAACGCTTCACGTGCCAATTCCTGAGCGGCGATCAGCGGAGCTGCGTCGGTCAGTTTTTCAGCAAACGCTTTTTCAAGGCTGCCGTTCACGAATTCTTTGAAGTCGTCCTGCAGAGCCAGGAAGTCGGTCTGCGAGTTGACTTCGAGGATCACTGCACTTTTGCCATCTTCGGCAACCTTGACAGCAATGGCGCCTTCAGCAGCAACGTTGCCTGCTTTCTTGGCGGCTTTGATGGCACCGGAGGCACGCATATCGTCGATTGCTTTTTCGATGTCGCCGTCAGCCTTGGTCAAGGCCTTTTTGCAATCCATCATGCCTTCGCCAGTGCGCTCACGCAGTTCTTTGACCAACGCTGCAGTAATTTCTGCCATTTCAAATTCCTCTTGGATAGGTCTTAAAACCATTCCACCCGACCGAACGGGCGTTCAAATTCTTGAAAACCGCTGCTGGCTGCGGCACATGACTGCAAGGCTGCGCCAACATGTGGTTTCCGAGGGGGCAAAAAGGGGGCCAGGCCCCCTTTTTGCGTACTGAGTAAACGCTAGGCGTTTGCTACTCAGCCTTCAACGACTGCAGCGGCTGGAGCTTCTTCGACGAACACGTCAGTGCCGCCGTTAGCGTTGTTGCGGCCACGGATAACAGCGTCTGCCATCGAACCCATGTACAACTGGATGGCGCGAATGGCGTCATCGTTGCCTGGGATGATGTAGTCAACGCCTTCCGGGCTGCTGTTGGTATCGACTACGCCGATAACCGGGATACCCAGCTTGTTAGCTTCGGTGATCGCGATGCGCTCGTGATCAACGTCGATAACGAACAGTGCGTCAGGAAGACCGCCCATGTCCTTGATACCACCCAGGCTACGATCCAGCTTTTCCAGATCGCGAGTACGCATCAGCGCCTCTTTCTTGGTCAGCTTGGTGAACGTGCCGTCTTCTGCCTGAATTTCAAGCTCGCGCAGACGCTTGATGGAGGCACGGATGGTTTTGAAGTTGGTCAGCATGCCGCCCAACCAGCGGTGATCGACGTAAGGCGAGCCGCAACGTGCAGCTTCTTCAGCGACGATTTTGCCAGCGGAACGCTTGGTGCCAACAAACAGAATCTTGTTTTTGCCCGAAGCCAGTTTCTCAACGAAAGCCAGAGCTTCGTTGAACATAGGCAAGGTTTTTTCAAGGTTGATGATGTGGATCTTGTTACGTGCGCCGAAAATGTATTTACCCATTTTCGGGTTCCAGTAACGGGTTTGGTGACCGAAGTGGACACCGGCTTTCAGCATATCGCGCATGTTGACTTGGGACATGATAGTTCCTTGATAAGTCGGGTTAGGCCTCCACGTATCCCAATGACCAACCAACAGCTTCAAGCTGAGGGCACCCAGGTCATCGTGTCGACACGTGTGTGGGTTTAAGCTTCTGGGGCATACCCCGGAAAGCGGCGCATTTTATACCATAAAAGGCCGGATAACGGAACACGAAATAAGCACCGCCGTAAACGTCCTTTTGCGCCGCACGCGCAGGGCCACGTCGCGCATCTATAAAGCGATGATCACCCACGGCCTGACGGTCTGTTAGAATCGCGTTTTAAGTGTTTAGCCGCGCCACACCGCGCCGAGAGAATTTTATGACTGTCACCATCAAAACCCCCGAGGACATCGAGAAAATGCGCATCGCCGGCCGCCTGGCTGCCGACGTGCTGGAAATGATCGGCGCTTACGTCAAGCCTGGCGTGACCACGGACGAGCTGGACCGTATATGCCATGACTTCATCGTCAATGAGCAGAAAGCGATTCCGGCCCCGCTGAACTACAAGGGCTTCCCCAAGTCGATCTGCACCTCGATCAACCACGTGGTGTGCCACGGCATTCCAAACGAGAAGCCGCTTAAGGATGGCGATGTCCTGAACATCGACGTCACGGTGATCAAGGACGGCTACCACGGCGACACCAGCAAGATGTTCCATGTTGGCAAAGTGCCAGAGTGGGCTGAGCGTCTGTCGAAGATCACCCAAGAGTGCATGTACAAAGGCATAGAGCTGGTTCGCCCGGGCGCTCGCCTTGGCGATATCGGCGAAGTGATCCAGAAACACGCCGAAAAGAATGGTTTTTCCGTGGTGCGCGAATACTGCGGTCACGGCATTGGCAAGGTCTTCCACGAAGAACCGCAAGTGCTGCACTATGGCCGTGCGGGCACAGGCATGGAGCTCAAGGAAGGCATGACCTTCACCATTGAGCCCATGATCAACCAGGGCCGTGCCGAAACCCGTTTGCTGGGCGATGGCTGGACCGCGATCACCAAGGATCGCAAGTTGTCCGCCCAGTGGGAACATACGATTCTGGTCACGGCAGACGGGTATGAAATCTTTACCCTGCGCAGCGACGACACCATTGCCCGCACATCAGCAGTAAGCGCGTCGGTATAAACCACGTCGCTCAAGTCAGGCCTGATAGATAGAAGGAAAGCCGTTCAATGCCGCAGGTGGATCCAGAATTATTCGACCGCGGCCAGTTCCAGGCCGAACTGGCCTTGAAAGCGAGCCCCATTGCCGCTTTCAAGAAAGCCATTCGTCAGGCCCGCGAAGTGCTCGACGAACGCTTCCGCTCGGGTCGCGACATCCGGCGCCTGATTGAAGATCGCGCCTGGTTTGTCGATCACATCCTGCAACAGGCATGGGAACAGTTCGACTGGAGCGACGACGCGGATATCGCCCTATTGGCGGTTGGCGGCTATGGTCGGGGCGAGCTGCATCCTTATTCGGACATTGACCTGCTGATCCTCCTGGACAGCGCCGACCACGAAGTCTTTCGCGAGCCCATCGAGCGCTTTTTGACGCTGCTGTGGGATATCGGCCTGGAAGTCGGCCAGAGTGTGCGCTCGGTCGATGAATGCGCACAGGAAGCCGTCGCCGACCTGACAATCATCACCAACCTGATGGAAAGTCGCACCATTGCCGGCCCCGAACGTCTGCGCCAGCGCATGCTCGATGTCACCAGCCCCGCCAGGATGTGGCCGAGTAAAGAGTTTTTCCTGGCCAAGCGTGCTGAACAGAAAGCCCGCCATCACAAGTACAACGACACCGAATACAACCTGGAACCCAACGTCAAAGGCTCCCCCGGCGGCTTGCGCGATATCCAGACCATTCTCTGGGTCGCCCGTCGCCAGTACGGCACCTTGAATCTGCACGCGTTGGCGGGCGAAGGTTTTCTGCTGGAAAGCGAAAACGCTCTGCTCGCCTCGTCCCAAGAGTTCTTGTGGAAGGTGCGTTACGCCTTGCACATGCTTGCCGGCCGATCGGAAGACCGCCTGCTGTTCGACCATCAAAGCAGCATCGCCCGCCTGCTCGGCTACGAAGACGGCGATGCGAAGCTGGCCATCGAACGCTTCATGCAAAAGTATTACCGCGTGGTCATGAGCATCGCCGAGCTCAGCGACCTGATCATGCAGCACTTTGAAGAAGTGATTCTTTCAGAGGAAGGGAGCGGCACGACTCAGCCGATCAATTCACGCTTCCAGCTGCATGATGGCTATATCGAAGCCAGCCACCCCAACGTTTTCAAGCGCACACCCTTCGCGATACTGGAAGTGTTCGTGTTGATGGCTCAGCACCCGGAAATCAAGGGCGTTCGCGCCGACACCATTCGCTTGCTGCGCGAACATCGGCACCTGATCAACGACGAGTTCCGTAACGACATTCGCAACACCAGCCTGTTTATCGAGCTGTTCAAGTGCGAATTCGGCATCCATCGCAACCTGCGCCGAATGAACCGTTACGGAATTCTGGGCCTGTACCTGCCGGAATTCGGCCATATCATCGGCCAGATGCAGCACGACCTGTTCCATATCTATACCGTCGATGCGCACACTCTGAACCTGATCAAGCACCTGCGTAAGCTGCAATACACTCAAACCACAGACAAGTTTCCGCTGGCCAGCAAGATTATGATCAAGCTGCCCAAGCCCGAACTGATCTACCTGGCAGGCCTGTATCACGATATCGGCAAAGGCCGCGGAGGCGACCACTCGGAACTGGGCGCTATCGACGCCGAAGTTTTTTGCCAACGCCATCAACTGCCAGTGTGGGATACCCGACTGATCGTGTGGCTGGTGCAGAACCACTTGGTGATGTCGACCACCGCCCAGCGCAAGGACTTGTCCGACCCTCAGGTCATCCATGATTTCGCCCAGTTCGTTGGCGATGAAACCCATCTGGATTACCTCTACGTCCTGACTGTGGCCGATATCAACGCAACCAATCCAACGCTATGGAACTCGTGGCGCGCCAGCCTGTTGCGCCAGCTGTACACCGAGACCAAACGCGCCCTGCGCCGCGGCCTGGAGAACCCGGTCGACCGTGAAGAGCAGATTCGACGTACGCAAAGTGCTGCGCTGGACATTCTCGTTCGCAGCGGTACCGACCCGGATGACGTCGAGCAGCTCTGGGCTCAGCTTGGGGATGATTATTTCCTGCGTCACACCGCTGGCGATGTGGCCTGGCACAGCGATGCGATCCTGCAGCAGCCTGCCGATGGCGGCCCGTTGGTGCTGATCAAGGAAACCACCCAGCGCGAGTTCGAGGGCGGCACTCAGATCTTCATCTACGCTCCCGACCAGCATGACTTCTTTGCCGTGACCGTGGCCGCCATGGATCAGCTCAACCTGAACATTCATGACGCCCGCGTCATCACCTCCAGCAGCCAGTTCACCCTCGACACCTACATCGTGCTCGACAACGATGGCGGCTCAATTGGCGACAACCCTGTGCGGATCAAGCAAATCCGTGAAGGGCTGACCGAGGCCCTGCGCAACCCGGATGACTACCCGACCATCATCCAGCGCCGGGTGCCCCGCCAGCTCAAGCATTTTGCCTTCGCGCCACAGGTCACTATCCACACCGACGCACAACGCCCGGTCACGATCCTGGAGCTGAGCGCACCCGATCGCCCTGGCCTGCTGGCGCGGGTCGGCAAGATCTTCCTGGAGTTCGATCTGTCATTGCAAAACGCGAAAATCGCCACGCTCGGCGAGCGGGTGGAAGACGTTTTTTTCATCACTGACGCGAACAATCAGCCGCTGTCCGATCCGCAGCTGTGCAGCCGACTTCAGGACGCCATCGTCGAGCAATTGAGCGTCAATCATGAGCCCCACGCAGAGATGCGCCTCAGTATCTGAATGACGCCACTGCATGCCCACCTTTACGTTTCGACTCAACGGCGCCCGGCCACTCCCGGGCGCCACGTTCACTGAGACCCACACCCCATGAACAATGCCTTGCAGCAGCTCCAGCCCTACCCTTTCGAAAAGCTCCGCGCCTTACTTGGCAGCGTGACGCCCAATGCCGACAAACGCCCTGTCGCGCTGTCCATCGGCGAGCCGAAACACCGCTCGCCAGCGTTCGTCGCTGAAACGTTGGCCGCCAATCTCGATCAAATGGCGGTCTATCCGACCACCCTCGGCATCCCGGCGCTGCGCGAAGCCATCACCGCCTGGTGTGAACGCCGTTTTGACGTGCCAACCGGCTGGCTCGACCCGGCGCGTCATGTGTTACCGGTCAACGGGACTCGCGAAGCTTTGTTCGCCTTCACCCAGACCGTGGTCAACCGCAGCGACGACGCACTGGTGGTCAGCCCCAACCCGTTCTATCAAATCTATGAAGGCGCAGCCTTGCTGGCCGGCGCACAGCCGCATTACCTGCCCTGCCTGGCGGAAAATGGTTTTAACCCGGATTTCGATGCGGTGTCCGCAGACGTCTGGAAGCGCTGCCAGATCCTGTTCCTGTGTTCGCCCGGCAACCCGACTGGCGCGCTGGTACCGCTGGAAACCTTGAAAAAGCTGATCGCCCTGGCTGACGAATATGATTTTGTGATCGCCGCCGACGAGTGCTACAGCGAGTTGTACTTCGACGAACAGACTCCGCCGCCAGGTCTGCTGAGCGCATGTGTGGCCTTGGGCCGCAAAGACTTCAAACGCTGCGTGGTATTTCACAGCCTGTCCAAGCGCTCGAACCTGCCTGGTTTGCGCTCAGGTTTCGTGGCCGGCGATGCCGACATCCTTAAAGCTTTTTTGCTCTATCGCACCTATCACGGTTGCGCCATGCCGGTTCAAACCCAACTGGCGAGTATTGCCGCGTGGAATGACGAAGAGCACGTACGCGCCAATCGTACGCTGTATCGGGAGAAGTTCGACGCTGTGCTGGAGATCCTCGCCCCGGTGCTCGACGTACAGCGCCCCGACGGTGGTTTTTATCTGTGGCCGAATGTCGGGACCGATGACACTGAATTCTGCCGCGACCTGTATGTCGCCGAGCATGTCACCGTGGTGCCGGGCTCCTACCTGTCCCGCGAAGTCGACGGCTTCAACCCCGGCGCCGGACGTGTACGCATGGCGCTGGTTGCACCTCTGGCCGAATGTGTCGAAGCGGCCACGCGTATTCGGGATTTCATCAAGCGTTGATGAATTCGCGTCACAGCCAATCGCTGTGGCGCACCGTACGCTACCGGACGCCGAAAGCACCTTTGCAGTAGACATGTATAGACACTGCGGTTTTTTTTTGGAAAACAATGAAACCTCATCAACAAGGAGGTTTCATTATGAACGACATACTGTGCGCCATGAGGCACTTGAAGGATCAGCAGGCCTCATACGAGGCTGCCATCGAAGAGAATCCTGACAATGCCGAGGTATCCGTTCCAGGCAGTCGCCGCAAGCGCGCCGCCGGGCATTTCTCCAGGTTCTGGGCCAATGGCCGCACCTTGAAAATCGGCTTTACCGATAACGACCTGTCCGAACCCCACAAACAAGCCATTATTGCCGCTATCAACCAGTGGCAACCCTTTGTAAACCTGATGTTCGAGTTTATCGATGGCCGGGAAGGCACACCGGGCTACGGTAAAGGTGACATCCGAATCACGACTGACTCAAGCGCGAACTACACCCTGATCGGGACCGATGCCAAAGCCAACGACACGTGGACTCCAACGATGGTGCTGGGTGTCAAACCATCAGACCCGAAGTTCCAATACACCGCCATGCACGAGTTTGGCCATGCACTGGGGGCCGAGCATGAACATCAGCACCCGGAAGCCGATATTCCCTGGGACGTGCCAAAGGTGTACGACCACTACGCGAAGGCCGGTCATTCCGTCGAAGACGTCGATGAATCGGTGCTCCACACATTCGAATCGAACAAAACGACCTACACCGCTTACGACAAGCAGTCGATCATGCATTATCCGGTGCCCAACACCATTACGATCGGCGATTGGGAAGTGGGCCTCAATACGATGATCAGCGATAAAGACAAAGCCTTCATGCGCAAGGCTTATCCAAAAGGATAAGTTGATGGCTATTTAACCGGCCCCAGATTCGCCTCACTCAGGTCCAACTCACCCAATATCTGACGCAGCGCGTCGTCGCCGATCCGGTGATGACGGCGCAGGCTATAGAGCTCCAGGCGCTGCGCGCGCAACGCGTGCAGGCGCAGGCGTCGCTCCAGCTGATCCATTTGCCAGGCCAGCGCCTGCGCTTCGGAGGTGTCGTTGAACACCTCGAGGTGATGGCGATATTCGGACATGATCCGCGCTTTGACTTCCATCGCCAAGGCGGCTTGCGCAGCGTCGGGGGTGACGCTCGTGTCGGCCAGCTCTTCAGCTTCCAGTGCGTGAATCGCCGCTTCAGCGGTACGCTTCCAGGCGTCTCTAACTTCGCGCTTCATCGCGTGGTCCGGGCTTTTAGCCACGCCGCGCAGCAACAATGGCAAGGCGATGCAGGCCGCAATCAATGACAGCAGAATGACGCCAGCGGCGATAAAAATCAGCAGGTCACGCTCAGGAAAGTCTACCCCTGCGCCGATCAACAGCGGCACGGACATCACACCCGCCAACGTCACGGCCCCTCGCACCCCACCCACGGTCAGCAGCCAGGCAGAGCGTGCCGTCAGCTCAAGCGATGACTCGCCACGATCCCCCCAGCGCCGCAAGCCGACCATCAGCCTCCAGATGCTCTGCACCCACACATAACGTAACGCCAACAACACCATAAAAATCGCCAGTACATCCAGGCAACGCCACAACAGGGTTGGCCAGAGCGACACTTCATGGCTGGCGACGGCCTTAATGATGTCCGGAAACTGCAGGCCCAGCAGCAGGAAGATCAAGCCATTGAAGGCAAATTCCAACAGCGCCCAGACGCTACGATTGAGCAGGCGCGTACTGGTCTGACGCGGCAACAGATCGAGCCAGCTCTGCATCATCCCGGCGGCCACGGCCGAGAGGATCCCCGAAGCGCCCAAGCGTTCAGCCAGTACATAGGCCGCGAAGGGCAGGAGCAACATGAACACGACATGGGTCGCAGGGTCATCCCAGCCACGGGCAATCATCCAGCCACGCAAACGCCCCACCAGCCAGCTCAGCGCCACACCGATGGCCAAGCCGCCGCAGGCGACCAGGACAAATGTCAGGCTGGCATTGGCCAGTGAGAACACCCCCGTCACCGCCGCCGCCAACGCAAATTTGAAAGTCACCAGGCCGGAGGCATCGTTCATCAAGGCCTCGCCCTGAAGCATATGCATAATCGGCGCGGGCAGCCGATCCTGGGCAATCGCCGACACCGCCACGGCATCGGTCGGCGACAGCACGGCCGCCAGGGCGAAGGCCACCGGCAAAGGGATGGTCGGTATCAGCCAATGGATAAAGAAACCGGCGCCCACCACCGTGAACAACACCAGCCCCACCGCCAAGGTAAGAATCGGCCCACGAAAACGCCATAACTCACGCTTGGGCATGCGCCAACCATCCGAGAACAGCAGCGGCGGCAGAAACAAGAACAAAAACAGCTCAGGGTCGAGCGCAACATGCAAACCCAGCGTCGGCCAAGCCAGCAACGCCCCGGCAGCGATCTGTAACAGCGGCAACGGCAACGGAATCAACCGGGCCACTAACCGCGACACACCGACCAGCATCAGCAAAATGAGGACGGTATAGGCTGTTTGCATAAAACGGTCTTCCTCGTCGTCCACTAACAGTCAAATGCATGCACCCAGACAATCGCATACCTTCAAACTGACATATTAACGCTATACCCTTGCACGCCGCGGCACTTCAAGCGCGGCCAACTCAATGCGCTTGAGTGCAAGAGCAGGGTAATAACTCTACTTCGCATTTGCCGACCCTGGCGACGTAACGAGAACGATTATTCGTTCACCTTCTACAGAGCAGGCCTATTAACTGATTTGCACAGGATCGTAAACAAGTAACGCCAGAAAAGCTTTTTTGCCCGCGCAATGAACGACCTCAGGCACACCGGCTGTATTCAACACATCACAGGGCACGATGCAAAAATATTTGCCATCGGATGGACAGTATTTGTTCAGGTTCGGTCCGCTATTGTGGGCAAGGTCTGACAGTACACTCTGCACGCGGACTCGATATTCTACTGAACTAGCTTAACGCGCGTGCTGCTGTTGCACCTTTTCCCATTAAAGCGTCTCGTGCGGATCGCCCTGCGCTCGCAGCCCCGCAAAACGCTCATGTAAAAGAGTTCGCGCCATCACGCTGAAGATAAACGTAATTTTCACTATTCCTGAACTATGCTTTACGCGAACATTGTGTCGCGGCGCCGTTACCGACCCTGTCAGCGCGGCCCCCGTATTTTCAAAGTAAACAGTATCTGTGGATATTGCAGACGGCCCGTGTCTCAAGCCGCAATGCTTTCCTGCGCTAGAGGATCCTATGAATCAAAGTTTCCTGCCCTTTTCCCGCCCAAGTATCGGTGACGAGGAAATTGCCGCCGTCGAGCAGGTCTTACGCTCCGGCTGGATTACCACCGGCCCGAAAAACCAGGAGCTCGAGCAAAAGTTTGCCGAGCACGTGGGCGCTCGTCACGCTGTTGCGCTGTCTTCCGCCACGGGCGCCATGCACGTGACGCTACTTGCGCTGGGCATTGGTCCGGGCGACGAAGTCATTACGCCGTCGCAGACTTGGGTGTCCACCGCCAACATGATCTGTTTGCTCGGCGCGACCCCGGTATTCGTGGACGTGGACCGCGACACCCTGATGAGCGACCTTGCCGCCATTGAAGCCGCGATCACCCCACGAACCAAAGCGATCATCCCGGTGCATTACGCCGGGGCCGCCTTTGATCTGGACCCCCTCTACGCGCTGGCTGAGCGTCACGGCATCCCGGTAATCGAAGATGCTGCTCACGCGGCTGGCACGCTTTACCGTGGCCGCCAGGTCGGCGCGCAAGGCACCGCGATTTTTTCGTTCCACGCGATCAAAAACATGACCTGCGCAGAAGGGGCAATGTTCGTCAGTGATGACGAGAACCTCGCCAACCGGGTACGCATGCTCAAGTTCCACGGACTTGGCGTGGATGCCTACGACCGTATGACCCATGGCCGCAAACCGCAGGCGATGGTTATCGAGCCAGGCTTCAAGTACAACCTGGCCGACATGAACGCAGCCATCGCGCTGGTTCAGCTCAAGCGTCTCGACGAGATCAATGCCAAGCGCGAGGTCCTGGCGCAGGCCTACCTCAAGCGTCTGGAAGGGTTGCCCGTCCAGCCGCTACACCAACCAGATTATCCCCAGCAGCATGCCTGGCACTTGTTCATCCTGCGCATCGACGCCGAGCGCTGTGGCGTGGACCGAGAAGCATTCATGAAGGGCTTGCAGGAGCAGAACATCGGCACCGGCATTCACTTTATCGCTACTCACCTGCACACCTATTACCGCAAGCGCTTTCCGTCGATCCATTTGCCCAACACCGAATGGAACTCGGCGCGCCTGTGCTCGATCCCGCTGTTTCCCGACATGACCCTCGACGACGTCGAGCGCGTCGCTTGCGCTATTGAAACCACTCTGGAACGAAGCCTGTGAAACCTTATCCGATTCAGTGCGTTTCGATCGTCATCCCGGTCTATAACGAAGAGCAGAGCCTGCCGGAGCTACTGCGCCGGACCGAAGCTGCCTGCGCACAGTTGCACCATGAATTTGAAATCGTTTTAGTCGACGACGGCAGCCGCGACAACTCTGCGCAAATCCTCCAAGACGCCTCAGAGCGTGAAGGCAGCTCCATCGTCGCGGTGATCCTCAATCGCAACTATGGCCAGCACGCTGCAATCATGGCGGGCTTCGAGCAATGCAAAGGCGATGTGATCATCACGCTGGACGCCGACCTGCAAAACCCGCCGGAAGAAATTCCGCGCCTGGTTGCCCAGGCCGAGCTCGGCTATGACGTGGTGGGCACCGTGCGCAGCAACCGTCAGGATTCAGCCTGGCGCCGTTGGCCGTCGCGCTTGATCAACCTTGCCGTACAGCGCTCCACCGGCGTGGCCATGAGCGACTATGGCTGCATGCTAAGGGCTTACCGACGGACCATCGTCGACGCCATGCTGGCCTGCCGCGAACGCAGTACGTTCATTCCGATTTTGGCCAACAGCTTCGCGCGCCACACCACTGAAGTGCTGGTTCAGCACGCCGAGCGCGAGCATGGCGAATCCAAATATAGCCCGATGCGCCTGATAAACCTGATGTTCGATTTGATCACGTGCATGACCACAACCCCCTTGCGCTTGCTGAGCATCATCGGTTTCAGCATGGCGTTTCTGGGCGTGTTGTTCGCCGTTTTGCTGATCGGCCTGCGCCTGATATTCGGCGCACCCTGGGCCGGTCACGGCACCTTCGTTTTGTTTGCTGTGCTGTTCGTGTTCACCGGCGGACAGTTCATAGGGATGGGTCTATTGGGCGAATACCTGGGTCGGATGTACAGCGATGTCAGAGCCCGCCCACGCTTTTTCATCGAAAAAGTGCTGCGCAGCCCACCCGCTTCGGCCCCTGTAAACGTTAACGACTCAAACATGTCTTCATCTTCCAATCAGGTCACGTTATGAATCCTAAAGCTGTTGTCTTTGCCTACCACGATATTGGCTGTGCTGGCATCGAAGCCCTTCTGAACGCTGGTTATGAAATCGCCGCCGTGTTTACCCATGCCGACGACCCGAAGGAAAACACCTTCTACGGTTCGGTCGCGCAATTGTGTGCACGCAAAGGTATTCCAGTGCACGCGCCGGAAGACGCCAACCACCCTCTGTGGATTGAACGGATCAGCAAGCTCAACGTTGACTACCTGTTCTCGTTCTACTACCGCCATCTGCTGGGTGAGCAACTGTTGGCCTGCGCAAGCAAAGGCGCTTTCAACCTGCACGGCTCCCTGCTCCCGCATTATCGCGGCCGCGCCCCAGCCAACTGGGTGCTGGTGAACGGCGAAACTGAAACCGGCGTGACCCTGCACCGCATGGTCAAGCGCGCTGATGCTGGCGCTATCCTGGCTCAACAGCGTGTCGCCATCGAACGTTCCGACACCGCGCTGACCCTGCACGGCAAGTTGCGTGAGTCGGCTGCCAACCTGTTGCGCGAAGCGCTGCCGTTGCTTGCCCAGGGCAAGTTGACCGAAACCCCTCAAGACGACACGCAGGCTTCTTACTTCGGACGCCGCACCCCGGCCGACGGCCTGCTGGACTGGAAGCGCCCTGCCGAACAGTTGTTCAACCTGGTTCGCGCCGTGACTCAACCCTACCCTGGCGCGTTCTGCCCGGTTGGCGAGCACAAGCTTATCGTCTGGAGCGCCGACGTCGTTGCCGGTAATGAAGGGATAGCCCCGGGCCGGGTGATCAGCTCCGACCCTCTGCGCATCTCCTGTGGCGAAGACTCCCTGGTGATCACCGCAGGTCAGCGTGGCGATGCCGGGCTCTACCTCAGCGGCCCGCAACTGGCCCGCGAACTGGGTCTGGTCGAAGGCTCGCGCATGGTCGGCAGCGAGTCGTCACGTGCCGTGCGTCGCACCCGCGTTCTGATTCTTGGCGTCAACGGCTTTATCGGTAACCACCTTTCCGAGCGCCTGCTGCAAGACGATCGCTACGAAATCTATGGCATGGACATTGGTTCCGACGCCATCGACCGACTGCGCAGCCACCCGAACTTCCACTTCGTCGAAGGCGACATCAGCATTCACTCCGAGTGGATCGAATATCACATCAAAAAATGTGATGTCGTGCTGCCGCTGGTGGCCATCGCCACGCCGATCGAATACACCCGCAACCCACTGCGCGTCTTCGAACTCGACTTCGAAGAAAACCTGAAGACCGTTCGCTACTGCGTGAAATACGACAAGCGCGTGATCTTCCCGTCGACCTCCGAAGTGTACGGGATGTGTACCGACCCGAATTTCGACGAAGACACGTCTAACCTCATCGTGGGTCCGATCAACAAACAACGCTGGATTTACTCGGTTTCCAAGCAATTGCTCGACCGGGTGATCTGGGCTTATGGCCAGAAAGGCCTGCGCTTCACCCTGTTCCGTCCATTCAACTGGATGGGCCCACGCCTGGACCGTCTGGACTCGGCGCGGATCGGCAGCTCGCGTGCAATCACTCAACTGATCCTGCACCTGGTGGAAGGCACCCCGATTCGTCTGGTCGATGGCGGCGCTCAAAAACGCTGCTTCACCGACGTGGCTGATGGCATCGAAGCCCTGGCACGCATCATCGAAAACCGTGATGACAAGTGCAACGGCCAGATCATCAACATCGGCAACCCGGACAACGAAGCGAGCATCCGTCAGTTGGGCGAAGAACTGCTGCGTCAGTTCGAAGCTCACCCACTGCGTTCGAACTTCCCTCCTTTCGCCGGTTTCCGTGACGTCGAGAGCCAGTCGTTCTATGGCACTGGCTACCAGGACGTGACCCACCGCAAGCCAAGCATCGACAACGCTCGCCGCTTGATCGACTGGGCCCCGACCATCGAACTGAGCGAAACCATTGGCAAAACCCTGGACTTCTTCCTGCGTGAAGCAATGCTCGAAATCGCGGACAAACGCTGATGCAGGCAGGACTCCGCATCGATGTGGACACCTATCGAGGCACCCGTGAGGGGGTGCCCCGGTTGCTGGAAATGCTCGACGAGGCACAGGTAAAAGCGACCTTTTTTTTCAGTGTCGGTCCGGACAACATGGGGCGCCATTTATGGCGTCTCTTCCGCCCTCAGTTTCTCTGGAAAATGCTGCGTTCACGGGCAGCCAGTCTGTATGGCTGGGACATTCTCGTGGCCGGCACCGCATGGCCGGGCAAACCCATCGGGCGTGACCTTGGCCACTTGATGCGTCAAACCCTGGAGGCCGGTCATGAAGTCGGCCTCCACGCCTGGGATCACCATGGCTGGCAAGCCAATGCCGGGCGCTGGAGCGACGCTGAGTTGATCGAGCAGATTCGTCGGGGAGTGGACTGCCTCAGCGACATCACCGGGCACGCCGTCGACTGCTCTGCAGCCGCCGGCTGGCGCGCTGATGAGCGCATAGTCCAGGCCAAGGAATCATTCGGCTTTCGCTACAACAGTGATTGTCGCGGGCACAGTCTGTTCAGGCCGAGGTTGGCCGACGGCAGTCTGGGCACGCCGCAAATCCCTGTGGATTTACCCACGTTTGACGAGGTCGTTGGCCCTGATCTGAGTGCCCGCGATTTCAACGCATTCATTCTCGACCGCTTCAGCCCGACCGGACTGAATGTCTATACCGTTCATGCAGAGGTAGAAGGGATTCTGATGGCTAACGACTTCCGTCAATTGCTGGCTCAGGCCAGCTTGCGAAACATTGTCTTCCAGCCTCTTGGTAACTTGCTGCCAGCCCAGGCCAGTAGCCTGCCTGCAGGGCAATTGGTACGTGGCGTACTGAGTGGCCGCGAGGGCTGGCTGGGAGTACAACAGGCATGACCCGTCGTTGGGCGATCCCCCTCCTGCTGGTTGCCTTTTGCCTGGCGTTTCTGCTGCCGCTGGGTTCTCACGGCCTGTGGATTCCAGACGAAACCCGTTACGCGCAAATCAGTCAGGAGATGCTTCTCAGCGGCAATTGGGCCTCTCCGCACTTCATGGGTTTGCGCTACTTTGAAAAGCCCGCCGCCGGTTACTGGTTGATTGCAATCGGCCAGGCCGTGTTCGGTGAAAACCTGTTCGGCGTACGGATTGCCTCGGTACTGAGCACTGGGCTCAGCGTTGTGCTGACGTACCTGATTGCACGCCGGTTGTGGAATGATCCGCGCAAAAGCTTTGCCTGCGCCCTGTTCTACATGAGCTTCGGTTTGGTCGCCGGGCAAGCTGGCTACGCCAACCTCGATCCGCAATTCACCTTATGGGTCAACCTGAGCCTAGTGTCGCTGTGGTTCGCCATTCACAGTACGGGCCGGGAGCGATTGCTCAGCTGGATCTTGCTGGGTTTCGCCTGCGGCATGGGTTTCATGACCAAAGGCTTTCTGGCCTGGCTGCTGCCCGCCCTGATCGCCCTGCCTTATATGGTCTGGCAAAAACGCCTGCGTGAGCTGCTGAAATACGGGCCACTGGCCGTCGTGGTAGCGATTGCAGTGTGTCTGCCTTGGGTCGCCGCCGTGCACGCCCGAGAGCCTGACTTCTGGAGCTTTTTCTTCTGGCACGAGCACATTCAGCGCTTTGCTGGAGAGGATGCACAGCACGACCGGCCGTGGTGGTTCTACCTGCCGATGCTGGTCGTTTCCAGCCTGCCGTGGGCACTGCTTCTGCCGACGACCTTCAAGCAGGCGTGGCTGAGCAAAGGTCAGGCGACAACCGGGTTTTTACTGCTCTGGTTGATACTGCCGCTGGCCTTTTTAAGCATCAGCAAAGGCAAACTCCCTACCTATATCATGCCGTGTCTATTGCCTCTGGCCCTGCTCATGGGGCACGCGCTGATGGACTGCCTGGAAAACGCCAAAGGCCGGTTGATCCGGAGCAACGGACTGCTCAATATGGCACTCGGGGTAATTGTCCTGCTGGCCTTGGTGTACGTGCAGCTCAAACAACCCGTGTATGAAAACGAACCGCTGCACCTGCTGCTGGCAATCATCGTGCTAATGGGCTGGATCATCACCAACGCCTTACAAGCGCTCAAGCCGCTGGTGTGGTGGGCCATGCCTGCGCTCGGGCTTTGGTTGTTAGTGGCTCTACTGCCGGCAGCGCTGCCCAACAGCATGGTGTTCAACAAAACGCCCGATACGTTCATTGCCCGTCATACGCAGGAGTTGGCCCAGACTCGCCATCTGCTCAGCAACGACCTGGGCGCGGCCTCTGCCTTGGCGTGGCGTGTGCAGCGACCTGAAGTGGCGCTGTACAACACGATCGGCGAGCTTAAATACGGCCTGTCATACCCCGAAGCTGCGGCCCGCGAAGTCGGCCTTGAAGATATCCAGCAATGGATGACTCAGGCTCGACGCGAAGGCTCGGTAGGGGTCGTGATGCGGGTGAAAAGCGAAGACGAATTACACGAGATCGCGCTGCTGCCTCAGGATGGCAAGCGTTATGAAGAAGGGAATCTCGTGATTCTTATCTTTGCGCAGGCTCAGCCATGACCCTGTTCCTCTTGCTCGCCGCCTGCGTATTGAGCTGCCTGGGTCAGATTGCCCAGAAGTTTGCCGTGGAAGGTTGGCGAGGGCGAAACCCCAGTATTGCTCTCGCCCTGCGCTCTGCGTGGTTATGGCTCGCGCTGATCAGTCTCGGCCTGGGCTTGCTGCTGTGGTTACTGGTGCTGCAACGGCTGGAAGTGGGTATCGCCTACCCGATGCTGAGCTTGAACTTCGTGCTGATCACACTGGTCGCGCACTACCTGTTCCACGAGTCGATTGATAAACGCCATTGGCTGGGCGTCGCACTGATCATCACCGGGGTGGTTCTTCTGGGGCGCCAGGCATGAGCCGACGTCGAGGTCTCGCGCTGGCCGTCGGCAGTGTGCTGTTGGTCAGCAGTGCTCAACTGGGCATGCGCTGGAGCATGACGCGCCTGCCATCCCCTGCTCAGTGGATCGATGCAGTGAGCGACGGCACCCTTGCGCCAGCTGCAGTAGCCGTTGTGGCGGCCTCCATACTTGCCTATGCCCTTTCCATGCTGTGCTGGCTGGGCGCCTTGCGCGATTTGCCATTGAGCCGTGCCTATTCATTGCTCAGCATCAGCTACGCACTGGTCTATGTGTTGGCCGCCAGCCTGCCGTTCTTCAACGAGCATTTCAGTGCCCTCAAAACTCTCGGTGTAGCCCTGATCATCCTGGGCGTCATCACGATCAACTCTCAACGCAATTCGGTAGCATCGCCTAGGAATTCCGCATGAAAATCAGCGTATTTGGTAGTGGTTATGTTGGCCTGGTACAAGCAACGGTTCTGGCTGAAGTGGGCCACGATGTCATTTGCATGGACATTGATGAAGACAAGGTAAAGCTCCTTCAGCAGGGTCATGTCAGCATCTTCGAGCCGGGCCTCGCCGCCCTTGTGCGGGAAAACCTGGAAAGCAAACGGCTGCACTTTACCAGCGATGAGAAGCTGGCCGTCGAACACGGCGAGGTGTTGTTCATCGCGGTCGGCACACCCTCCAGCGATGACGGCTCGGCCGATCTCGCCGCCGTTTTCGCGGTCGGTGAAGCCGTCGCGCGCCATCGGGTGCAACCGCTGATCCTCGTCGAGAAATCCACTGTACCCGTGGGCACCGGCGATGCCCTGCGCCTGCATACCGAAAAAGCGCTGGCAGGCCGCCCCCTGCAGTTCGATATCGTCTCCAATCCCGAGTTTCTCAAAGAGGGTTCGGCCGTTACCGACTGCCGCCGCCCGGATCGCATTGTGGTCGGTTGCGAGCGAGAAGAAGTGCGTGAGGTGATGCGTGATCTCTATGCGCCGTTCAACCGCAATCACGACCGCATTATTTTCATGGACCTGCGCAGCGCCGAGCTGACCAAGTACGCCGCCAACTGCATGCTGGCAACCAAGATCAGCTTCATCAACCAGATCGCCGAACTGGCCGAGCACCTGGGGGCCGACATTGAATCCGTGCGCCTGGGGATCGGTGCAGATTCACGCATTGGCTATCACTTTATCTACCCGGGCGCGGGTTATGGCGGCTCGTGTTTCCCCAAAGATATGCGTGCATTGATCCACAGCGCCCAGCAGGCACACTGCTCCAGCGATCTGCTGGAGGCCGTGGAAGCCATCAACCAACGGCAGAAGCACAAGCTGTTCGAACGCGTGAATGCCTTCTACAAAGGCGATCTGCGCGGCAAGACCTTCGCCCTGTGGGGCCTGGCGTTCAAACCCAATACCGATGACATGCGCGATGCCCCGAGCCGGGTATTGATGGAAGCGCTGTGGGCTGCTGGCGCCGAGGTTCGCGCCTTTGACCCCGAAGCCATGCAGGAAACCCAGCGGATTTACGGTAATCAACCGAACCTGAGCCTGATGGGCACACCCGAGTCTGTGCTGGGGGGTGCCGATGCCTTGATCATCTGTACCGAATGGCAGCAGTTCAAGGCACCCGACTTTGACCTGATCCAGCAACGCCTGAAAGCGCCGGTCATCTTCGACGGACGTAACCTCTACGACATAGAGCGAATGGCCCGCATGGGTTTCAGTTACTTCCCTATGGGGCGCGGCGACTCGATCCAACTGCCGGTCCCCGGTGAGCGCGTGGGCGAAACCCAAACCGCACGGTGACCCTGCGATCAGCGCCTGACGTTACCCGGCGCAGATCAATCCCCGCCCGACACTGTGAGCCCGCGTTTGCGGGCTCACAGTGTCGGGCTATTTTTTCTTGGAGAAACACGTTGGCATCCACTCCCTTAGCCCGAACCTCGGTGGCGCCCCTGACCAGCGTGCGCCAGCAATCCCTTGTGCTGGGAGCCTTGGCACTGCTGCTGTTCATCGCCGGTAACTACCAACAGGCGGCGATCGGCTTCGATTCGCGGTTCGTGGTGTTTGCCCAGGAAATGTTGCGCAATGGCCCTGGTTTTTTCCCTACGACCTATGGCGAGCCGTACGCAGACTATTCTGCAACTTCAACGTTTTTCATCTACCTGCTTTCGTTACCTTTTGGCCGAGTGATCAGCCTGACGGCCTGGTTGCCTACCGCCATCGCTTCGGCGGTGATGGTCTCGCTGGTCTACCGCCTGGTCGCGCCGTACTCGCGCCTCTGGGCGTTGATCAGCATTGCTCTGCTTACCCTGAGCATGACGTTCATCACTGAAACACGGGCCATATCCCTGGATCAGATGCTCGCGACCGTGGCCTTCAGCATTTTCTACCTGGGTTACGCCGCAGACCATTTCGAGGCGCCGCGGCGCATGGGCTGGATCCTCGCGTTACTGGTGCTGGGGTTCGCCATTCGCGGACCGATAGGCCTGGTGGTGCCAACGGGCATGCTCTGCAGCTATTACGTGCTGAATGGCCAGTGGCGTCGAATGTTCATTTTTGGACTGCAAGCATTGGCGTTATTGGCGATCTGTATCGGGGTGTTGTTGCTGCTCGCCAATCTCAGCGGTGGCCCGACGTTCATGCACGAAGTCGTGCGCATGCAGTTCACCTCACGCATGGACGGCAGTGAAGGATCGAGCAGTGTGCTGTACTACTTCACCAGCTCGACAGGCAACTATGCGCTGGCTTACCCGCTGGCCATTCTGGCGCTGGCAACAGCGCTGCTGACACGCAAGGAACACCAGGGTCCAGCGCTACGACTGGTGCAGTTCTGCGCAGCCGCCGGGCTGATCGTGATGATCGGACTGTCGATACCGCAGGCTAAAAAAGCACGCTACATGCTGCCCATGTTGCCCATGGCAGCGATCATCGCGGCCTACCCGTTCCAGGTCCTCGAGGGGCGTTTGTTCGCGTGGTTACGCGGCCTGACGCAGGGGATCTGGCTGTTACTGCCGGGGCTGTTGATCGCGGGTTTACTCGTAGCGCGCCACCGTTTCCCCGAGCAGTTGATCTCCATCGGGGCAGTGCTGAGCATACTGGTGATATTGCAGGTCGCTGCACTCGCCCTGCTGTTCAAACCGCAATGGCGAACGGGCGGCCTGGCGGCCTGCGCAGTACTGGCCGTGTGGTCGAGTTACATACTGGTCGTTGAGCCAGTGGAACGCACCCTGTATGACACCCGCAACTTTACTCAGGCCGCGTATGAACTGATCAAGCGTGATCCGGCGCCCGTGGTGCTGCACAACATGGGCAAAGACGCGAAGGCGATCAAGTTCATGGTCAACGTCCAGGAAGACCTTCGACCGGTGTTCACCGAGTTGCCAGCGGGCCTGGATGCTCTACAGGGACCCGCCTGGCTGGTGATGGACAAGACCGATTACCAGGCGCTGCAAGGCACCCGGTTTGCGACACTGCCCATACTGCTGAGTGACCGTTTCGACAAGAATGACTACGTACTGCTGCGCCTGCCACCGGCGCCCATCAAGGCGCCATGACTCTTTAGATCAAACAGACTATTGCCCGACGAAATAATAGACGCGCTCGCCGACCACCATTTTCTCCAGCACCTTCAACGGTGCTGCGGGCTCACTCTGGCGTTCCATGATCGCAATATTGTCGGGCGACTGACTCAGAAACAGAGTCAGCTGTGCCTCGGACTGTATGGCCTCCAGCCGGCTCTGGCTGTAGAACACGCTGGCACCCGCCAGCCGTTCGTTGGGTTGGAACAAGACAACCTGCCGGCCATTGGCTTGCAGGGCCTGAACGCGTGCAGTCAGTGGCAGGAATGAAAGCTTGAGGTCCGCTCGGGGCACCAGCCATAACGCAGCGGCCAGATAGCCACAAATCACCACGCCCAACACCCCGAACACCAGCACGCGTCTGGCGTTGAACAGCTTGCTCGCGAAGGTCGAGGAGTCGGCGCGCTCGCGTATTTTCTCAAGCAGCACAGCGCCATATTCGGCGGCGATCACCGCCGCGGCAGGCGTCAGCGACATCAGGTAAACCATGCGCTTGCTGGACGCGATGGTCAGCAACGTGAACTGCGCCAGGAACCACAGGCTGAAGAACAGTAAGTGCCGATTGCTCAACAGGGTTTTGCGAAAGTGCCAAAGACCGAAATAGACCAGCAAGTTCCAGGGCAGAAACGCCTGCGGCAGTTTGACCAGATAGTAATAAAACGGCTCGAAGTGACCGGCGTCTTCAAACGAGCCACTGAAACGGCCGACGCTATTAGCCCAAAGCACATCACCCAGCATCTGCAGGCCGCCGCGCTGATACAGCAGACCCAGCCATATCAGCAGCGGTATCAGACCGACCAGGGTAAACAGAGCGGGCCGTAGCCAGTCCGAAAGAGCGAAGCGCTTTTCGAGGATGCTCTCGCCGACCAGATAAGCAAAGATCACCACACCCGGCAACGCCAGTCCCAACACGCCCTTACTCAGCGTAGCGATCATGATCCCCGATGCGAACAGCAACCAGCTGCCGAGGGCTAAATGCCTTTGCTCTGCCTGTTGGCGACTGGCATGAAAAAACGCCAGCAGCGCCAACGTGACACCGAGGCTAAGCAGCGCATCCTCACCCACCTGCCGGGCATTACTCCAATAGCTGGCCGTGGTGGCCATCAAAATGGCGGCGGCCCAGGCGATGAGCACGGGGCGCCCCAACTTGCGCAGCAGGGTGTATAGCAACATAAGACTGAACAAACCGGCGAAGGCAGACGCCAGTCGCACGGCCAGAGGCGTCGCGCCAAACAGCTGAATGGCGCCAGCATCGAGCCACAGGCTCAGTGGCGGTTTTTCCAGAAACGGCTGCCCGTTGAGCTTGGGCACCACCCAGTCATTATCGAGGTGCATTTCCATCGCAATCCCGGCAACGCGGGGTTCAGTAGAGCCTTGCAACTGGTGATTACCCAGGGCAAAGAAAAACAACAGACAACCCAGCACAAACAACGTGAAGGCTGGTCGGGAAATACGCATCAAATCACCCAGTGGAAGAAAGGGAAGGTGCAGAAAAAAGTCAGGCTTTAAGCGCCAACACGGCGCGAGCTTTAACGAAATTTCAATATACGGTCGAGTAATCTTCACACACCGTTAATGAACACCGTGTTAACTCACAAGCATATTTCATATGCCGTGTGCTCCGCAGGTCCCCTGAGAATAAAAACACCATGTCCGTACTGCACTCAACATCGGCCACCCATACAGTTAAACCCAGACGTCGAGCACGAACCTGGTTGGCGGCATGTGCTGTCATTGGATTATCCATTGGCCTGGCGGGAGCAGGGTTCGCGCTGATTCCACCCGCGCCCTATTCTCCCCTGGCGGGTCTGGACTCGTCCCGCGTTTCACTGATCGCCCTGGGCGATCAAGGGAGTGGCACTTTACAGCAGTGGACTGTCGCGCGTGCAATGGAGCGTGTGGCCGATAAAGACGGGCGCCTGGACATGGTCACGCTGTTGGGCGATAACTTCTATGGCAAGTCTCTGACGGGCACCCGTGACATTAGCTGGCAGATGAAATTCGAACGCGTTTACAGCGGGGACTGGTTAAGCCACGTACCGTTCTATGCAGTACTTGGCAATCACGACTATCCCACCTCGCAACAAGTAGAACTCGACTACAGCCAGCAAAAAAAAGGATCCGGCCGCTGGCAGATGCCTGATCGCCAGTACACCAAAGACTTTGGAACTGTCGAGGGTCGTCCGCTGGTACGAATGGTCTTTCTTAATACCTCGGCGCCTGCCGCAGAGCTGCACCAACAGATTGCCTTCCTTGAGCAGGCATTTGAACAACCGGGCCCGGCACCCATCTGGCGCATCGTGGCCGCCCACCATCCCGTCCGCAACTCAGGCAAGCACGAAGAAGAGTCGAACATGATGACCGATCTGCTGCCCGCGTTACAGCGCGCCAAGGTCGACGTTTATCTGGCCGGGCACGACCATAATCAGCAGTTAATGCTTGATCCTGGCGAGCCCGCTTGGGTGATCTCCGGCGGTGGCGGTCAGAAACTCTACCCCGTGGACGAAGGGCAGCCGGACACCGTATTTGCTGCCTCGCGGGCGGGCTTCGCCAAACTCGACTTCAGTGGTGACCAGCTAAAACTCGCCTACTACGATGAGCAGGGCGGTGCAGCCACCCACTTCACATGGGCGCGCGGATGCCCCTGGATGGCCAAAGGCTGCCTGATCGCGGACAACCGTCAATAGACCCATGCCTTCGCCGTTCGGACACGCGTTCGCAAATCCCGCTGCCGCTGTGGCTTATCCCTACAGAGACAGCCGAGGCGCCAAATGGATTGACGTGGCATAATCATCGGCTAATTTTTTGGCACCGCGTGGGGAGTTTCGGGGATGGAAAATTCCTCCAGTGAAAACAAGGGCTTACGCCTTTTCGGGATCAAGGCCTGCGACACCATGAAAAAAGCTCGCACCTGGCTCGATGAAAAAAACCTGAGCTACGACTTTCATGATTACAAAGCAGTAGGTATCGACCGTGAGCACCTGACTCAGTGGTGCGACGAACATGGTTGGCAGGTCGTTTTAAACCGGGCAGGGACTACCTTTCGCAAACTCGACGACGGACAAAAAGCCGATCTCGATCAAGCCAAGGCAATAGAACTGATGCTTGTGCAACCTTCGATGATCAAGCGTCCAGTGCTTGATCTCGGTGACAGAACCCTGATTGGCTTCAAGCCCGATCTGTATGCGGCGGCCTTCAAGTAAGCCAGAGCGCTACTGAAGCCCCCTTTTAATCAGTTAGAGAATTCAGTAAGAGGTATTTGCATGTCCACTACCCTGTTCAGCCTGGCGTTTGGTATCGGCACTCAGAACCGTCAAGGCGCGTGGCTGGAAGTCTTCTACGCACAGCCGTTGATCAACCCGTCGGCAGAAATCATCGCAGCCATCGCACCCTTACTGGGTTACACCGGCGGTAATCAGGCCATCGCGTTCAATACCGACCAGGCCTCAAAGCTGGCTGAAGCGCTGAAGTCCGTCGATGCTGGCCAAGCCGCCTTGCTGACCCGTCTGGCCGAAAGCCACAAGCCGCTGGTCGCAACCTTGCTCGCCGAAGACGCAGCACTGACCTCAACACCTGAGGCCTACCTGAAGTTGCACTTGCTGTCGCATCGTCTGGTCAAGCCACACGGCCTGAGCCTGGCCGGGATTTTCCCTCTGTTGCCTAACGTCGCCTGGACCAGCCAAGGCGCTGTGGACCTGAGCGAACTGGCTGAGCGTCAGCTGGAATCGCGCCTGAAGGGCGAGTTCCTGGAAGTGTTCTCCATCGACAAATTCCCGAAAATGACCGACTACGTCGTGCCGAGCGGTGTGCGCATCGCTGACAGTGCACGCGTACGCCTGGGCGCTTACATCGGCGAAGGCACCACGGTCATGCACGAAGGTTTCGTCAACTTCAACGGCGGCACCGAAGGCCCGGGCATGATCGAAGGTCGCGTCTCGGCTGGCGTATTCGTCGGCAAGGGTTCCGACCTGGGCGGCGGTTGCTCGACCATGGGCACCTTGTCGGGTGGCGGCAACATCGTCATCAAGGTCGGCGAAGGCTGCCTGATTGGCGCCAACGCAGGTATCGGCATTCCATTGGGTGATCGCAACACGGTGGAATCCGGTCTGTACGTCACTGCCGGGACCAAAGTCGCGCTGCTCGACGAGAAAAACGAATTGGTCAAAGTGGTCAAGGCCCGTGACCTGGCCGGTCAACCAGACCTGCTGTTCCGCCGCAACTCGATCACCGGCGCCGTGGAATGCAAAACCCACAAGTCGGCCGTCGAACTGAACGCAACGCTGCACGCTCACAACTGATTGATCCCGCGTCTGCTTTTAGCGCTGCATACGCAGCGTTAAAAGCGGGCTATCGAGCTGAATAACATGCCTCTGCCCTCCCCCTGGCGCGCTGATTTTCCAGCCATCGCCGCACTGCAACGGCAAGGCCAGACCTATCTGGACAATGCCGCAACGACCCAAAAACCCCAAGCGTTGCTCGACGCGCTTAACCACTACTACGTCAATGGCGCGGCCAATGTGCACCGGGCACAGCATCTGCCGGGCGCTAATGCCACCCAGGCGTTCGAGAACAGCCGCAGCAAGATTGCCCACTGGCTGAATGCGGGCGAGTCTGCACAAATTGTTTTCACCCACGGGGCAACATCCGCCCTGAATCTGTTGGCATATGGTCTGGAGCACGAGTGTGTTGCCGGAGACGAGATTGTCATCAGCGCGCTGGAGCATCACGCCAATCTGTTGCCTTGGCAGCAACTGGCTCACCGTCGCGACCTGAAATTGATCATCTTGCCGCTCGACGCCAACGGCCTGATTGACCTTGAGGCCGCCGCCGCACTGATCGGCCCCCGCACCCGTTTGCTGGCAATCAGCCA
This sequence comes from Pseudomonas sp. UMAB-08, assembly GCF_900095225.1. Taxonomy (GTDB): domain Bacteria; phylum Pseudomonadota; class Gammaproteobacteria; order Pseudomonadales; family Pseudomonadaceae; genus Aquipseudomonas. The sequence goes on along the minus strand of NZ_LT607416.1, from coordinate 397,384 downwards.
GTTATCCAACGTGCTGGGCGCCTGGCAGCCGCTGCCTGCGCTGCTGAGCATGGCCAAGTCCCATGGCGCATTGACGGTGGTGGACGGTGCCCAAGGCGTGGTTCATGGTCGGCATGACGTGCACGCGTTGGGCTGCGACTTCTATGTTTTTTCCAGTCATAAACTGTACGGTCCCGAGGGTCTCGGCGTGCTGTATGGCCGCAATGAAGCGCTGGCGCGGCTGCATCATTGGCAGTTCGGTGGAGAGATGGTACTGACCACCGATTATCACACCGCCAAATTTCGTCCCGCGCCCCTGGGCTTCGAAGCCGGCACACCGCCGATTGCCAGCGTGATTGGCCTGGGCGCGACCCTCGATTACCTGGCGAGCCTCGACCACGCGGCCGTGGTTGCGCATGAAGCGGCATTGCATCGGTTGTTGCTGGACGGCTTGAACAGGCGTGAAGGCATTCGCGTGCTGGGTACTCCGCAATTGGCGCTGGTGAGCTTCGTCGTCGAAGGCGTGCATAACGCCGACCTCGCGCACTTGCTGACCGAACAGGGGATCGCCGTTCGCGCCGGGCATCATTGCGCCATGCCGTTACTGAAAAGCCTCGGCCTGCCAGGCGCAATCCGGGTGTCCCTGGCGCTGTACAACGACTCCGACGATCTCGAGCGCTTTTTCAGCGCGCTGGATCAAGCCTTGGAATTGCTGCGATGAGCCTGCCTGTCGACGCACAAACAGCCCTTGAAACCTTCAACCAATCCCACAGCTGGGAACAACGCGCACGCCTGCTGATGCAATGGGGCGAACGCCTGCCGGCCCTGAGTGAAGATGAAAAAACAGAGGCCCATCGGGTGCATGGCTGTGAAAGCCAGGTCTGGTTGCTCGGCAGCGTGACGGACGGCCACTGGCAGTTTCGCGCGGCCAGTGACGCGCGCTTGATTCGGGGGCTGGTGGCGTTGCTGTTGGCGCGAGTCAACGGCCTGTCGGCTGAAGACCTGCAACAGGTGGATCTGCCGGACTGGTTCAATCAGCTGGGCCTGAGCCGACACCTCTCGCCGTCACGCAGCAACGGCTTGAACGCAGTCCTGCAGCGGATGCGTCAACTGGCCTCTGGCAGCGCCTGAACAGGCTTGGCGCGATCCGACGGACGCCTCACGCCCGCGACAATCTTGTCCACCGCCTTGGTCGCCGCGACCATACCGAAGGTCGCGGTCACCATCATTACCGCGCCGAATCCACCCGCGCAGTCCAGCTTGACCCCGTCGCCGACGAAGCTCTTTTGCAGGCAAATGCTCCCGTCCGGCTTGGGATACCGCAGTTGTTCGGTGGAAAACACACACGGCACGCTGTAGTGGCGAGTCACTGTGCGCGAGAACCCGTAGTCGCGACGCAAGGTCGAGCGAACCTTGGAGGCCAGCGGATCGTTGAAGGTACGGTTGAGGTCGCAGACCTGGATCAGCGTCGGGTCAATCTGTCCGCCTGCGCCACCAGTGGTGATGATCTGGATTTTGCGCCGCTTGCACCAGGAGATCAGCGCGGCCTTGGCGTTGACACTGTCGATGCAGTCGAGCACGCAGTCGATATCAGGCGTGATGTATTGGGCCATGGTCTCGCGGGTCACGAAGTCAGCCACGGCATGCACGGTGCAATCGGGATTGATGGCGCGCAGGCGCTCGGCCATGACCTCGACCTTGGCCCGACCGATGGTGCCTTCCAGCGCATGCAACTGACGGTTGCTGTTGCTGACGCAGACGTCATCCAGATCGAACAGGGAGATTTCACCCACGCCGCAACGGGCAATCGCTTCCGCCGCCCACGAGCCAACACCGCCGATCCCGACGACCGCCACATGGGCTGCGCGCAACCGCTCCAGGCCCTCGATGCCATACAAGCGGGCGACGCCAGCAAACCGCGGATCTTCTGTGCTCATGACCATTACCCCAAAAACCGGCGCGCATTATAGGACGCTATGGGGTTCAGAGTCTCTTTATCCGGATGAGCCGCCGTCGCGGGCAAGCACCCGGCGCGCCCCACGCGGCTCCTTGCAGGAGCGCGCTTGCCCGCGATCAAAGCAACGGGATATGCCTGACACGCGACTGTATATTTCCCACAAGGCCCGGTATTTTGGACGACAAGACAAACTCGCAGCGAACTTAGTTGCGTAACCGTTGACCAATAGCCAATCGGCTGGCTGTACAGCCCTATAAAGCCCAGAGTAGGATGCGCGCCGACCGGCGTTCGTCGGCTAATCCCTCGTTCCACCCTTTGGAACCAAAAGCATTTATGTCATCGCGTAGATTTGGACTCAATTTGGTGGTGGTCGTGGCGATTGCCGCGCTATTCACCGGTTTCTGGGCGTTGATCAATCGCCCGGTTACCGCTCCCGACTGGCCCGAGCAGATCTCCGGCTTTTCTTACTCACCTTTCCGCGCGGGACAAAACCCGCAGAAAGACATCTACCCGTCCGACGATGAAATGCGTCAGGACCTGGAGTTGATGAGTAAGCAGACCGACAGTATTCGGACTTACTCTGTCGACGGCTCGCTGGGGGACATCCCAAAGCTCGCCGAAGAATTCGGCTTACGCGTGACCCTGGGTATCTGGATCAGCCCCGACGAAGCGCGCAACGAGCGCGAGATTGTCCGCGCCATCGAACTGGCCAACTCATCGCGGAGCGTGGTTCGCGTGGTGGTGGGTAACGAAGCCCTGTTCCGCCGCGAAATCACGGTCAAACAGCTAAGCGTCCTGCTGGACCGGGTGCGTGCCGCCGTCAAAGTACCGGTGACCACCTCCGAGCAATGGCACATCTGGGAAAAATACCCGGAGCTGGGCAAGCACGTTGACCTGGTCGCTGCGCACATCCTGCCTTATTGGGAGTTCATTCCAGTCGACAAGGCCGGTCAGTTCGTACTCGATCGTGCCCGCGAACTGAAAAAAATGTTCCCGAAAAAACCGCTGTTGCTGTCGGAGGTTGGCTGGCCGAGCAATGGCCGTATGCGTGGCGGTGCTGAGGCAACTCAGGCGGATCAAGCCATTTACCTGCGTACGCTGGTCAATAAACTCAACCGTCAGGGCTACAACTACTTCGTGATCGAGGCCTTCGATCAGCCGTGGAAAGCCAGTGATGAAGGCTCGGTGGGCGCCTACTGGGGCGTGTATAACGCTGCGCGCCAGCAGAAGTTCAACTTTGAAGGGCCGGTTGTCGCGATTCCGCAGTGGCGGGTTCTGGCGATTGGCTCTGTGGTGCTGGCGCTGCTGTCCCTGGCATTGCTCCTGATTGACGGCTCGGCACTGCGCCAGCGGGGTCGCACGTTCCTGACCTTTACCGCGTTCCTGTGTGGTTCGGTGCTGGTCTGGATCGGTTACGACTACAGTCAGCAATACAGCACCTGGTTCAGTCTGACCGTAGGCTTCTTGCTGGCACTCGGCGCCATGGGCGTGTTCATCGTCCTGTTGACCGAGGCTCACGAACTGGCTGAAGCGGTCTGGACCCACAAGCGACGCCGCGAATTCCTGCCCGTGGACACCGATAATGCGTATCGACCGAAAGTCTCGATACACGTGCCCTGCTACAACGAGCCACCGGAGATGGTCAAACAGACCCTGGATGCTCTGGCCGCTCTCGACTATCCGGACTTCGAAGTTCTGATCATCGACAACAACACCAAAGACCCGGCAGTCTGGGAACCGGTCAAGGCCCATTGTGAAATGCTCGGCCCGCGCTTCAAGTTCTTCCATGTCGCGCCACTGGCCGGTTTCAAGGGTGGTGCACTGAACTACCTGATCCCGCACACGGCGCCGGACGCTGAAGTGATTGCAGTGATCGACTCGGATTACTGCGTCGACCGCAACTGGCTCAAACACATGGTCCCGCACTTCGCCGACCCGAAAATCGCCGTGGTGCAGTCGCCGCAGGATTACCGCGACCAGAACGAAAGCACCTTCAAGAAGCTCTGCTACTCCGAATACAAAGGCTTCTTCTATATCGGCATGGTCACCCGTAACGACCGTGACGCGATCATCCAGCACGGCACCATGACCATGACCCGACGTTCGGTGCTCGAAGAACTGGGCTGGGCGGACTGGTGCATCTGTGAAGACGCCGAGTTGGGGCTGCGCATATTCGAAAAAGGCTATTCCGCCGCCTATTCGCACAACAGCTACGGCAAGGGTTTGATGCCGGACACCTTCATCGACTTCAAAAAGCAGCGTTTCCGTTGGGCATATGGCGCGATTCAAATTATCAAGCGTCACACGTCGAGCCTGCTGCGCGGAAAAGACACCGAGCTGACCCGTGGGCAGCGCTATCACTTCCTCGCGGGCTGGTTGCCGTGGGTTGCCGATGGCATGAACATCTTCTTCACCGTCGGCGCATTACTGTGGTCGGCTGCGATGATCATCGTGCCTAACCGTGTCGATCCGCCGTTGTTGATTTTCGCGATCCCGCCATTGGCCCTGTTCGTGTTCAAGGTCGGCAAGATCATCTTCTTGTACCGCCGTGCAGTGGGGGTCAACCTCACGGACGCATTCTTTGCGGCGCTGGCAGGGCTCGCCTTGTCTCACACCATCGCCAAAGCGGTGCTCTACGGCTTCTTCACCACCAGCATCCCATTCTTCCGCACACCGAAGAATGCAGCCAGTCATGGCTTCCTGGTGGCCCTCTCGGAAGCTCGAGAAGAAGTGTTCATCATGTTGCTGCTTTGGGGCGCGGCCGCCGGTATCTGCCTGGTACAGGGCCTGCCGAGCGCCGATATGCGCTTCTGGGTGACCATGCTCCTGGTGCAATCGCTGCCGTATCTGGCGGCGCTGATCATGGCCTTCCTGTCTTCGCTGCCCAAGCCGGTGGCCGTGGCGGAACCCGCGACTGTTTGACCTGTTACTGCATAACGTTAAACGGCGGCCTTTGGGTCGCCGTTTTGCTTTAAGATAAGCGCCTTTTCCGCACACGACAAAATCTGTAGGAGCTGGCTTGCCAGCGATAGGCCGGGGTCGCGTTCGACCGGAACGACCTTCCAGCGGCGGTAAATTCGCTATTTTGCCAGCGCTTCACACCGGATCGCAGGCAAGCCAGCTCCTACAAAACCGTACCGTGCCCTACCCGGAGTCCTTTCATGACGGCCCCAGCCGACCTTTCGCCCACTCTCCAACTCGCCTGCGACCTGATCCGTCGTCCATCGGTCACGCCGATCGACGCCGACTGCCAAGCGATGATGATGCAACGCCTGGGCGATGCCGGTTTCAAACTGGAACCCATGCGTATCGAGGATGTGGATAACTTCTGGGCCACCCATGGCAACCACGAAGGCCCGGTGCTGTGCTTCGCCGGGCACACTGACGTGGTGCCAACCGGCCCGCTTCAAGCCTGGCAGAACGATCCGTTCGACGCATTGATCGATGAGCACGGCATGCTTTGCGGGCGTGGCGCGGCTGACATGAAAGGCAGTCTGGCGGCAATGCTGGTGGCGGCTGAGCGCTTTGTCGGCGATCACCCCAACCATAAAGGCTCGGTGGCGTTCCTGATCACCAGCGACGAAGAAGGCCCTGCACACCACGGCACCAAGGCGGTGATCGAGCGTCTGGCAGCACGTAAAGAGCGCCTGGACTGGTGCATCGTCGGCGAACCGTCGAGCACCACACTGGTAGGCGATATGGTCAAAAACGGCCGTCGCGGTTCATTGGGTGCCAAACTCACCGTGCGCGGGATTCAGGGCCATGTGGCCTACCCGCACCTGGCGAAGAACCCGATCCATCTGGCCGCACCGGCGTTGGCCGAACTGGCCGCAGAGCACTGGGATCACGGCAACGCCTTCTTCCCGCCGACCAGCTTTCAGATCTCCAACCTCAACTCAGGCACCGGCACGACCAACGTCATCCCCGGCGAGTTGTCGGCGATGTTCAACTTCCGCTTCTCCACCGAGTCCACCGTCGAAGCCCTGCAACAGCGGGTCGCCACCATCCTCGACAAGCATGGGCTGGACTGGCATGTGGAATGGGCCTTGTCCGGCCTGCCGTTCCTCACCGAACCCGGCGCTCTATTGGACGCGGTGTCCGCAAGCATCAAGGCCGTCACCGGCCGCGACACCCAGGCATCGACCAGCGGCGGCACCTCGGACGGGCGGTTTATCGCCACGATGGGCACGCAAGTCGTCGAACTGGGCCCGGTCAATGCCACGATCCATCAGGTCAATGAGCGCGTTCTGGCCAGCGACCTCGATCTCCTGACCGAAATCTACTACCAGACTCTGGTCAAATTGCTCGCATGATGCTGACTTGCCCGATTTGCACAGCAGCGCTCAGCGCGGTTGATAACGGCGTGGTGTGCCCCGCTGGTCACCGCTTCGACCGAGCACGCCAGGGCTATTTGAACCTGCTGCCGGTCCAACACAAAAACAGCCGCGACCCTGGTGATAATCAGGCCATGGTCGAAGCCCGACGCGACTTTCTCAATGCAGGCCATTACGCGCCGGTCGCCAAGCGCCTCGCGGAACTGGCAGCCGAACGCGCGCCCGCACGTTGGCTGGACATCGGTTGTGGCGAGGGTTATTACACCGCGCAAATCGCTGCGGCCCTGCCGGATGCGGATGGCTATGCGCTGGATATTTCTCGCGAAGCGATCAAGCGCGCGTGCCGGCGCGATCCAAAAATCACTTGGTTGATCGCCAGCATGGCCCGCGTGCCACTGCCCGACGATAGCTGCCAGTTCCTTGCCAGCGTGTTCAGCCCGCTGGACTGGCACGAAGCCAGACGCCTGCTGAGCCCCGGCGGCGGCTTGATGCGTGTCGGCCCGACCAGCGAACACCTGATGGAACTGCGTGAGCGACTCTATGACGAAGTGCGTGAATACGTCGATGACAAACACTTGATGCAAGTGCCGGCTGATATGCACTTGCAGCACAGCGAGACCTTGCGCTTTACCCTGAGCCTGGTCGACGCTCAAGCCCGTGCCAACCTGCTGGCCATGACGCCCCACGGCTGGCGCGCCAGTGCCGAACGCCGGGCCAATGTCATTGAGCAGCCAGAGCCGTTCGAAGTGACGGTTTCGATGCGTTACGATTATTTCGTGCTTCAATAATCAGCGAATCTACACACCCTGAATCGACGCTGCCTTGCCTGTGCGGGGCAGCCAAATGAATCCGCGAATGGATTTTCAATCAATCACGAGGCATCCATGCGCCAACCCGATATCGAGATTTACCTGAAAGACGCTGACGTCGACTACGTGGCCATCGCTGCCTGGCTCAGCGCTGCGCTGGGCCCTTGCACCGCCTGGGTCAAGAAAGGTCAGACGTACAAATGCACAGCCGGTGACGTGACCGTGACTTGGTTGCCCAAGGCTGTCGGCAAATGGAACAGCTTGTTTCTGGAAAGCGACAAGACCCCATGGGAGGACGACATCGCCTGCGCCCGCGCTGCCTTCGCCGCACTGAACGTTGAAGTTCGCTGCGCACCGGGCACGTGGATCGAAGAAGAGAGCGACGACGCCGCCGACCGCTGGATTCGCATCAGCAGCGACGGCGAAGAAGAGATCGTCTGGCACACGACCTGAGCCTCGACCAGACTCATCTCTGACAGCATTACACGATCATCTGTAGGAGCGCGCTTGCCCGCGATCGGCTGCGAAGCAGTCGTAAATGGGTTGGCGCCGATGTCGCAGGAAGGCCCTTCGGTCCTTATCGCGGGCAAGCCCGCTCCTACAGTTTGCTGCGCGGCGTCGCAGACGGGGCGACATCTCCTCCAAATTTGTGTGCTACCTGCTTATTTCATAGCCCCACGACGTCCTCTGCCTGCCAGCCTTTCTGACCTTCGACCAAGCCATATTCGACCTGCTGGCCCTCCGCCAGTGAACGGTGCCCTTCCCCGCGGATGGCGCGGTAATGCACGAACACGTCCGCGCCATCTCCACGCTGGATGAAGCCATAGCCCTTGGCATCGTTGAACCACTTCACACTGCCTGTTTCACGTGCTGACATTGGATCGTTGCTCCTGTTTTTTATTATTTGACGGCCGAGTATAGGCCAGCATTAAAAACGGCGAAATCCACATAAACGGCGTCGTTTTTTGCCGATCTTCAGCAGATGCGGCACACTGTCTCCCCCGAGCAACTGCTCGTTTCCCCCTTATTCAGCAGAAGCCGTATGACCCGCTCCCCGTTCCGCCGTCTTGTGTTTGGCACCCTGCGCCGACTGATGTACCTCTGGGTTCGCTCGGAAACCATCAATCAGTCGTCCTTCACCCTCAACCTCGACCGCAGCCGCCCGGTGTTCTACGCCCTGCAATCCCCCTCATTAAGCGACCTCGCGGTGATCGATACCGAGTGCCGCAAAGCCGGGCTGCCGCGACCGATTCTGCCGGTAGCCGTGGGAAACCTGCTCGAGCCCGCTGCGTTCTTCTACCTGACCCCAGAGCCCGACTGGCTGGGCCGCCAGGACAAACGCGGCGCGCCCCCAACCCTGGAGCGGCTGGTCAGTGCCATTAGCCAGAACGCCTCCGAAGATGCGCAGATTATTCCGGTCAGCGTGTTCTGGGGTCAGTCGCCAGACAGTGAGTCGAGCCCCTGGAAGCTATTGTTCGCAGACAGTTGGGCGGTGACCGGGCGCTTGCGCCGGTTGGTCAGCATCCTGATTCTGGGCCGCAAGACCCGCGTGCAATTTTCCGCACCGATCCATCTGCGCGAACTGGTCCAAGAGAACAAGGGCCACGAACGCACCCTGCGGATGACCCAGCGCATTCTGCGGGTGCACTTTCGCAACCTGAAAACTGCCGTCATCGGCCCCGACCTGTCGCACCGCCGCAATCTGGTCAAGGGCCTGCTGGACGAGCCGCTGGTCAAGCAAGCCATCCTCGAAGAGGCCGAGCGCGAGAACATCCCCGAGAGCAAAGCCCAGGCAAACGCCCTGCGCTACGGCAATGAAATCGCTTCGGACTACACCTACTCGGCGATCCGCTTTCTCGAAGTGGTGCTGAGCTGGTTCTGGAACAAGATTTACGACGGTATCAAGGTCAGTCATATCGAAGGCGTGCAGGATGTCGCCCAAGGTCACGAAGTGATTTATGTCCCGTGCCATCGCAGCCATATCGATTACCTGCTGCTGTCCTACCTGCTGTTTCGAAATGGCCTGACACCCCCCCACGTCGCCGCAGGCATTAACCTGAACATGCCGGTGATCGGCAGTCTGCTGCGGCGCGGTGGCGCCTTCTTCATGCGCCGCACGTTCAAGGGCAACCCGCTGTACAGCGCAGTCTTCAATGAATACCTGCATACGCTGTTCACCAAGGGCTTCCCCGTCGAGTACTTCGTCGAAGGTGGCCGCTCGCGCACCGGGCGCATGCTGCAACCCAAAACCGGCATGCTGGCGATCACCCTGCGCAGCTTTTTGCGCAACTCACGGATGCCGATCGTTTTCGTTCCGGTGTACATCGGTTACGAGCGCGTGCTCGAAGGCCGCACCTACTTGGGCGAGCTGCGCGGCGCGGCTAAAAAGAAAGAGTCGATCTTCGATATTTTCAAAGTGATTGGCGCCCTCAAGCAACGCTTCGGCCAGGTGTCGGTCAACTTCGGCGAGCCGATCAAACTGGCTGAGTTCCTCGACCACGAGCAACCGAATTGGCGCGAGCAAACGCTGGGGCCGCAGTACCGCCCCGGCTGGCTGAACGAAACCACCCAGCGCCTCGGCGAACGCGTGGCTCAGGGCCTGAATGAAGCCGCGGCGATCAACCCGGTCAATCTGGTGGCGCTGGCCCTACTGTCCACCAATAAGCTGGCGCTCGACGATCAAGCCATGGCGCGGATTCTCGACCTGTACCTGACCCTGCTGCGTCGGGTGCCTTACTCGCCACACACCACGCTGCCTGAAGGTGACGGCAAGGCCTTGATCGATTACGTGAAGGGCATGAACCTGTTGTCCGAGCAAAAGGATGCGTTAGGCAAAATCCTCTACCTGGATGAGCAGAACGCGGTCTTGATGACCTACTACCGCAACAACGTGTTGCACATCGTGGCCCTGCCCTCGCTGCTGGCGAGTTTCTTCCAGAGTTCATCACGGATGAGCCGTGAACAGATCCTGCGCTATGCCCGGGCGCTGTACCCGTACCTGCAATCGGAGCTGTTCATTCGCTGGCCGCTGAACGAGCTGGACGCAGTGATCGACCAGTGGCTCGAGGCCTTCGTCGAGCAAGGCCTGTTGCGCCTTGAAAATGACGTCTACCTGCGCCCGGCCCCGAGTTCGCGTCACTTCGTCCTGCTGACCCTGCTGTCACGGGTCATTGCCCAGACGCTGCAACGCTTCTATATGGCGATTTCGCTGCTGCTCAACAGTGGCCAGAACAGCATCAGCGCCGAAGAACTGGAAGACTTGTGCACGGTCATGGCTCAGCGGTTGTCGATTTTGCATGGCCTCAACGCACCGGAGTTCTTCGACAAAAGCCTGTTCCGCCACTTTATCCAGACCTTGCTCGACCTCGGCGTCCTGCACAAGGACCCTGCGGGCAAGCTCAGCTACCACGAGCTCCTGGGCGAGCTGGCGGAAGGCGCAGCCAAGCGGGTTTTGCCCGCCGAGATCCGTTTGTCGATCCGCCAAGTGGCCCTGCATCGCAGCGAAGATGTAACAGAGGCTGACCCTGCGGGCTAAATCCTTTAGATTCCTGTCGATGGCGTCAGGCTTCTTCTGACGCCACCGATAAGGAGATTCCGATGAAAAACCTGGCACTCATCCTTCTGACCAGCCTGCTCGGCGCGTGCAGTATCTCGCAGCCGTCCTCTCAAGCCAGCCTTGACGGGGAAGTTTTTTACCTGCAACGCATCACCCTGCCACCCACTGCGATCTTGAATGTCAGCCTTCACGACGTGTCCAAGGCCGATGCTCCTGTGGTTGTGCTGGCCAGACAAAGTGGCCCGATCAAAAGCCAGGTGCCTTTGCCTTTCAGCCTGGAATACGATCCAAAACACGTACAGCCGGGCCATCGTTATTCGGTGAGTGCGCGCATTGAAGTGGAGGGCAAACTCTTGTTCATCACTACCGCGCAGTATGTCGTACAGTTGGACGGTCAAGATCAGAAACCGCTGCGAATTCGCCTGGATTCTGTTCAGTGATCCCCTGGCGCGGGCCTGCAAACCCGTGCCACCCTTTTATCAATCCAATCCCTTTGAAAAGGATGCTGCCATGCTCCGCCCTTCCGTTACCTTCGCTGGCCTGTGCGCGGGCCTGTTGCTGTCGACCAGCGTGTTCGCCCTGTCCCTGAGCGATCTGTCACAGTCGGACGCCACTGGCGGCCTCAAGGATGCGCTGACCCAAGGCGCGCAGATTGCCGTCAAGCAACTGGGCACGCCAGGTGGTTTCAGTAATAACAAGGATGTGCGCATAGAACTGCCGGGCAGTCTCGGCAAAGTCGCGAAGAAGATGAAGCAGTTCGGCATGGGCGCGCAGGTCGATCAATTGGAGACCGCCATGAACCAGGCCGCCGAAGCCGCTGTACCGCAAGCCCAGGCGCTGTTGGTCGATGCCGTGAAGAAGATGAGCGTGGACGATGCCAAGAGCATCCTCAGCGGCGGCAATGATTCAGCCACCCAATACCTGAGCAAGACCAGTCGCGAGCAGATCCGCGTCAAATTCCTGCCCATCGTCAAGCAAGCGACCGATAAAGTCGGTGTCGCACAAAAATACAACGCGTTCGCCGGCCAGGCCGCCAGCCTGGGCGTCGTCGACACCAAAGACGCCAACATCGAAGGTTACGTGACCGAACAGGCCCTCAATGGCCTGTTCGAAATGATCGGCAAACAAGAAGCCGCCATCCGCCAAAACCCGGCAGATGCCGCAACCAGCCTGGCGAAAAAGGTGTTTGGCGCGCTGTAATCAACGCGCCTGCAGCTCTACCTTCTTCACCCTGAACCACGCTGCATACAGCGCGGGCAGGAACAAGAGTGTCAGTGCGGTCGCCACGATCAGGCCACCCATGATCGCGACCGCCATCGGGCCGAAAAACACGCTGCGTGACAGCGGGATCATCGCCAGCACGGCCGCCAGTGCCGTGAGGACGATGGGCCGGAAACGCCGTACGGTGGCTTCGATGATCGCTTGCCATTGATCCAGCCCGGCGGCGATGTCCTGTTCGATCTGGTCCACCAGAATCACCGAGTTGCGCATGATCATCCCCGACAAGGCGATGGTGCCGAGCATCGCGACGAAACCGAACGGTTGGTGGAAGACGATCAGAAACAAGGTCACCCCAATCAAACCCAGCGGTGCGGTGAGAAAGACCATGGCGGTGCGCGAGAAACTGCGTAATTGCAGCATCAGCAAGGTCAGGACCACCACAATAAACAACGGCACACCGGCTTTGACCGAGTTCTGTCCCCGCGCAGAATCTTCGACCGTGCCGCCGACTTCCAGCAAATAGCCGTCCGGCAACTCGGCACGTACGCCGTCCAGTGTCGGCAGGATCTGCTGGACCAGGGTCGACGGTTGTTCCTTGCCATAGTTATCGGCGCGGATGGTCACGTTCGGCAGGCGGTTGCGGTGCCAGATGATGCCCTCTTCAAAGCCGTATTCCAGGGTCGCGATCTGCGACAAGGCGACGCTGGTGCCGTTGCTGGTAGGGATCGCCAAGCTCGGCAGCGAGGCGAGGTCCTTGCGCTCATGAGGGGTGCCCCGCAACAGAATCTCGATCAGCTCGTCGTCTTCGCGGTATTGGCTGACGCTGGAACCGGTCAGCGAGCTTTGCAGGAATCGCGACAGATCGGCAGTGCTCACGCCCAGCGCCCGCGCCCGATTCTGATCCACGTTGAGGTTTACAACCTTGCTCGGCTCTTCCCAGTCCAGATGGACGTTCGCCACGTGTGGATTCTCGCCAACCTTGAGCGCGACTTTACGCGCCAGAGCGCGGACTTCCTCGATGTGTTCGCCTGTCACGCGGAACTGCACCGGGTAGCCCACCGGCGGCCCGTTCTCCAGACGAGTCACCCGGGAGCGCAGGGTCGGAAATTGCTCGTTGAGGCTTTTTATCAGCCAGGTGCGCAGGACTTCCCGGTCTTCGATGGTTTTTGCCAACACCACGAATTGGGCGAAACTGGCGGCGGGCAACTGTTGATCCAGCGGCAGGTAGAACCGCGGCGAACCGGTGCCGACGTAGGCCACGTAGTTATCAATGCCCGGATGATCCTTGAGCATCTGCTCCAACCGATTGACCTGCTCAGCTGTGTTGCTCAACGACGCGCCTTCGGCCAGCTTCAAATCGACCATCAGCTCCAGTCGCCCGGACGCCGGGAAAAACTGCTGCGGCACGAAACGGAACATCACCACCGAGAGCACGAACAGGCCAAGGGTGAGTACCAGCACCGTTTTACGCCGCCGTACACACCAACCCACCATGCGCCGCACGCGCTGATAGAAGGGCGTACCGTAAGGGTCGGGTGCCCCCGCGCCATGTTTGGCCGCATGGATTTTCGCCAGATCCGGCAACAGCCGCTCACCCAGATAGGGCACGAACACCACTGCCGCAACCCAGGACGCCAACAACGCGATGGTCACCACCTGGAAGATCGAACGGGTGTATTCACCGGTGCCTGATTGCGCCGTGGCAATCGGCAAGAAACCTGCCGCCGTGATCAGCGTGCCGGTGAGCATCGGAAAAGCGGTGCTGGTCCAGGCGAAACTGGCAGCCTTGAGCCGGTCGTAACCCTGCTCCATCTTGATCGCCATCATCTCGACCGCGATGATCGCGTCATCCACCAACAAGCCCAACGCCAGCACCAGCGCGCCGAGGGAAATCTTGTGCAAGCCAATCCCCAGGTAGTACATGCAGGCGAAGGTCATCGCCAGTACCAACGGAATCGCCAGGGCGACAACCATCCCGGTGCGCATGCCCAGGGAGAAAAAGCTCACCAGCAGCACGATGCCCAGCGCCTCGGCCAGCACCTGCACGAACTCGCCGACCCCGGTTTTCACCGCCGCTGGCTGGTCCGACACTTTGCTCAGCTGCATGCCCGCCGGGAGGTTTTTCTGCACCCGGGCAAATTCAGTCTCAAGGGCACGCCCCAGTACCAGAATGTCGCCACCGTCTTTCATGGCCACGGCCAGACCGATGGCGTCTTCACCCATGTAACGCATGCGCGGCGCAGGTGGGTCGTTGAAGCCGCGAAAAACCTCGGCCACATCACTGATGCGGAATGTACGATCACCCACGCGAATCGGGAAATTCTTGATCTCGTCCACCGACTGGAAGCGACCGGTTACCCGTAACTGAATGCGCTCACTGGGGGTCTCGAAAAAACCCGCTGCCGATACCGCGTTCTGTTCTTCAAGAACTTGCTGCACCGTCTGCAAGCGCAGCCCAAGGGTCGCCAGCTTCACGTTCGACAGCTCGATCCAGATTTTTTCGTCCTGCAACCCCAGCAGTTCGATCTTGCCCACGTCCTTGACCCGCTGCAGCTGTATTTGCACGCGATCGGCGTAATCCTTGAGCACGGCGTAGTCAAAACCTTTGCCCGTCAGCGCATAGATATTGCCGAACGTAGTGCCGAACTCATCGTTGAAAAACGGCCCCTGTATGCCCTGTGGCAAGGTGTGACGGATGTCGCTGATTTTTTTGCGGACCTGATACCAGAGATCGGGAATCTGCGCCGAGTGCATGGAATCACGCGCCATGAACGTCACTTGGGATTCGCCTGACCGTGAGAACGAGACAATGCGCTCGTATTCACCGGTCTCCATCAGCTTCTTCTCAATGCGGTCGGTCACCTGCAGCGCAACTTCCTCCGCACTCGCGCCGGGCCAGTTGGTGCGGATGACCATCGCCTTGAAAGTAAATGGCGGATCTTCACTCTGGCCAAGCTTGGTGTAGGAAACCGCACCCACAATCGCCAGCAGTAACATCAGAAACAGGACAATCTGGCGGTTGCGCAGTGCCCACTCGGAAAGATTGAAACGCATCCGTGCCTACTCCTTCGCCGCCAGTTTCACTTCTCGATTACCGCGATCCACCGGCCGTATTTGCTCGCCCTCGTGCAGCACATGGACACCGGCTGCCACCACCCAATCCGTGGCGTTGAGGCCTTCGAGGACGGGCACGCTGTCCTGACCGTAGGCAGCGATTCGCACCGGAACACGCTTGAGCGTGTTATCGGCATCGACCCGCCACACGTAGTTGACGCCGTTCTCGGCAGTCAACGCTGACAACGGCACCGACAGGGCGACAGTGTGTTCGGTCTGGATAAATACGCGTGCGCTCTGGCCCAGCTCGGCGGGCACTTTGCCCTCGGCAAAAGCGATGCGGGTGGCGAAAGTACGTGACCGCGGATCGGCAGAAGGCGACAACTCACGGATGCGCCCAGGAAAACGCTGACCGGGTTGCGTCCACAACTCGACAGTGACGGCCTGACCGGTCTTGAAACGCCCGAAATTTTGCTCTGGCAGACTGATCAGGACTTCGCGTTCGCCGTCGGCAGCCAGGGTAAACATGGTCTGCCCCGCCGCCACGACTTGCCCGACTTCGACCAGACGCCGGGCGATCACACCGTCTTGCGGCGCGCGCAGCACCGCGTAGCCGGCCTGATTATCAGCGACATTGAATTCGGCCTTGATCTGCTTGAGCCGTGCCTCACCGGCGCGGAACAGATTCTCGGCATTGTCGAACTGAGACCGGCTGACCAGTTGCCGATCCATCAATGTCTTGTAGCGATCACGCTCAGAGCGGACCAGTTGCAGATTGGCTTCAGCGGCGGTCACCTGAGCGCGGGTCGCTTCCAGTTGCAGGCGCACATCCTGCGGGTCCAGCTCGGCGAGCGGCTGATTGGCCTTGACCCTCGCGCCCTCTTCTACCAGACGCTTGGTCACCTTGCCGGCGATACGAAACGCCAATTCCGGCTCGAACCGGGCGCGGACTTCACCGGGATAACTGTCCATCGACTGCGATGAAGGCTGTGGTTGCACGACCATGGCCGGCCGCACGGTGGGCAGGGCAGGTTCTTCATGACCACAGGCAGCCAGTAAAAACACCAGGCTGATTGGCAGGGTAAAGGACAAGGCATCGCGAAACATGGTGATGGACCTTTGGCAAAGGATGCTTTAATTATTGTACTGAAGCGTATAGTAAGAAATACCAAACTCACCAGTCCACTATTAAAACGACGATGCCTGACAATTCATTAACCCGCCCCTCATTAAGCGCTTCAGGCCCTGGCCGCCCGAAGGACCTGGCAAAACGCCAAGCCATCCTCAACGCCGCGAAAAACCTGTTTGTGTGCAACGGTTACGCCGGTACCAGTATGGATGCCGTGGCCGCAGAAGCCGGGGTTTCCAAGCTGACGGTTTACAACCATTTCACCGATAAAGAGACATTGTTTTCCGCCGCAGTGGTGGCGCGCTGTGAGGAGCAACTGCCCGAGCTGTTTTTCGAGATCCCCCACGGCATGCCTGTAGAGGCATTGCTGTCGAAGATTGGTCGGGGCTTTTACGCGCTGATCAACAGTCCTGACTCGTTGGCGCTGCATCGCTTGATGGTCGCACTGGGCAGCCAGGACCCGAAACTGTCGCAGATTTTTTTCGAGGCCGGTCCCCAACGAATTCTGCTGGAGATGGAGCGTTTTCTGACTCAGATCGACAAAGCCGGCAGCCTGAGCATCGACAAACCAAACCTCGCTGCCGAGCACTTTCTGTGCCTGCTCAAGGGCGCCTGCAATTTTCGCCTGCTGATCGGCTGCGGCGACCTGCCGGACGAACACGACGCCGAAGCGCATGTCCAGGAAGTCGTGAGCTTGTTTATGCGGGCTTATCGGCCTTAGGCGTCTACCCTGCACACCGCCCCAGACAGCGTCAGGCCATTCGCAGGCAAGCCCTCCTATGCAACACCTGCGCTCGGCCTTCTGGAAACGGGGCCTTACCGTAATTCGACAGTCAATCCATACAAAAACCAAAGACGAATCAAGATCCCGGTAGGAGTAACCGGGACGCGTAGTCTTGCTCGCGAAGGCCGCTCATCTGACACACCACCACCAATCACGACACACAAATCGCAACTCAGTTTGCTGCGCGACAGTCCTATCAAAAAATCGATAACCATTTGAAATATAAGATTATTTGTAGGAGCCGACTTGTCTGCGAAGACCATTCAGCGCAGGTCCACCTGCCGCACCTCGATCCAACACCCACTAGCAGATGATCATGGCTGCAGGGTTAGACCCAAACCCGCCGGAAGCCCGTGCCGGGCTTATTCGCAGACAAGTCAGCTCCTACCTGGACTCAGTTTGCTGCGCGATAGCGCGGCGGCAAATACGGGGCAAGGTTGCAAAGGCGATATCAGCCCTTCAGCGCCTTCTTCGGGTAGATGTCGTAACGACTGGATTTGCCATCCAGCGCATAACTCGGTTTCGGTCCATCGATGCACGGAGCCTTGCGGGGCCGTTTGACCACGACTCGGTGAGTGGCGAGCGCCAGTGCAGCTTCCAACAGCGCCGGCGCATCCATGTCATCGCCCACCAACGGGCGGAACAGGCGCATTTCTTTTTTCACCAACGCGGTTTTTTCCCGGTGCGGAAACATTGGATCGAGGTAGATCACTTGCGGTGGTTCGCCTTCCCAGGCGCGGATCAAGTCGATGGAGTTACCGGTCAGCAAACGCATCTGGGCGATGATCTGCCCCACTTCACGATCCCGCAGACCACGGGCCAGGCCATCTTCAAGCAAAGCGGCGATGATCGGCTGACGCTCGATCAGGCTCATGTTGCACCCCAGGCTTGCCAGCACGAACGCGTCCTTGCCTAACCCGGCTGTCGCATCCAGCACTCGAGGGCGAACGCCGGGCTGAATGCCGACCGCTTTGGCGATCATTTGCCCACTGCCACCACCGAACAAGCGTCGGTGGGCCACAGCCCCTTCGACAAAGTCCACTCGCACCGGGCCCGAAGAGTCGGCGCCCAATTGCTGTAGCTGTAAGCCGTCGTCCGTCACTTGCAGGGCGAATTCTGCTTCGGCGTCTTCTAACGGCAGGCCGAGACGTTGTGCCCAGTCCAGCGCCTGCGCGTGTCCGTTGCTTGTCAGGGCTTCAACCCGGATGCGGCTGCCCGCGTGTTGCTCACTCATGTGCCCATACGCTCAACTAATTTGTTAATGATCGGCAACATTGGCCGATAACAGGAATATCCGGCATTTTGCCAGAGCCGGACGGTCAACTGAGCGCTATGTCTGATATTCAACCCTCACCGATAGGCTATTTGTCGCACGCAGGCGACTACAGCCTCCGCAATTCCCGAGCCTTGAGCGGCGTTACCCAGCTCTGGCAGGATGCGTTCGCCCGCGCGATGGCCGAGCAAATCGGCGATAACACCGAGTTATCGACTGAGTTCAGCACCCTTGCAGCAAACGCCAGCGGCGAACCGCTGAGTGGCACTGACACCCTTGGGCAGATCGTCGATCAGCGTGACTGCGCGGTTGACGACGTGCAGCGTACGCCCCCTGAACATCTGCACCTGCCCATTGCCGAGTTTGAACTCGACCTGTTGGACAAGCCGGCCGAGCCATTCACTGTCGCTGACATGATCGCGCAACAGCGGCAGCTTAATTTTGAAAGCGGCTGGGTCCGCCCATTGGTGCTCAACCCTCCGCAGCGTGATGAAAACCCTGGCCCCGGCCCGCAACAGCAACCGCTGCACTTGCCCATCGCCGAGCTCGAATGGGACCTGGCAGACAAGCCCGCCCTGCCCCTCGAGCCAGAGACCATCGCCGCTCAGCAACGTCATCTGGATTACGAAAACGGCTGGGCTCGGCCTATTATTCTGCAAAACCTGCGCATGGCTGCGTAAACACCGCGTCGAACACTATGCACTGAACAGGGTATTCAATTGAGCGAACGGCAGCGCCTCTTGGCCATAAGTGAAGGTGCCATGCTGGCTGATTTCTTGAGCCGCGCGATAAAAACCGCCCAAGGCAGCCCTTGCCAAAGATGAGCCGACGCTGATTCGTTTGACTCCGCAAGCGCTCAAGTCAGCGACCGAGAGCGTCACACCGCTCAGCCCCATTATTACGTTAACCGGCCTTGGCGCGACGGCGCGCACTACAGCGATAACTTCGTCGCGCGTACGCAGCCCCGGCGCGAATAGCACGTCCGCACCCGCCTCGGCGTAGGCTTCAATACGGCGCAAGGTGTCCGCGAAGTCCAGACGGCCGTGCAGCAGGTTCTCGGCGCGGGCGGTCAGCATGAAGGGGAACGGTAAGCTGCGCGCTGCGGCAACGGCAGCTTTGACCCGTTCCACTGACAATTCGAAGGCATAGATCGGGTTGTCGGCATGACCACTGGCATCTTCAATCGAGCCGCCAACGATACCTAATGCAGCGGCTTTCAGAATCGTATCAGCGCAGCCTTCCGGGCTGTCAGAGAAGCAGTTTTCCAAGTCTGCGGCCACTGGCAATGCCGTGGCGTTGACGATTGCGGCGACATTATCCAGGGTCTCCTGTCGGCTGACCGCACCTTCTGCGTCGGCACGCCCCAGTGTGAATGCAAGACCCGCACTGGTCGTGGCTAACGCCTCGAAACCCAGCGAAGCGAGTAACTTGGCCGAGCCGGCGTCCCAGGGGTTAGGGATGACAAAAGCCCCCTCTCGCTCATGCAAGGACTTGAAAAGTTGGGCGCGAAGTAACTGCGAATCCATTTGCACACTCCTTGGAGACTGAAGGTTGATAGTCGCAGCTATCGACCTTACAGCAAGCCCAGTTGCTGCGCGACGGGCTCTCTTTGCAACGTCGCCAACGGTGGTAATCCGGGCAGACGAGCCATCAATTGCTGATGAAAACGTCGAGCAAGGTCTGGCGCCTGGAGGTTGTCGGGGGTGTGCAGGAACACATAAGGCGTGCGCCCTTCTTCAATCCAGCTGGCTACTTTCTCTACCCACGGCACAAGAAACGGGTCGTTGGCCTGAAGCAATGGATGGCCGATAAAGCGCACCTGGGGGAACTGTGTCAGGGCGGCAGGGCGTGGTGGGACTTTGGGCTTCTTCGATTGCGCATGCAGCACGGCAGGATCGCTCGACACACAGCTGAACAGCGCCCGAGGATCGAGGCAGATACGCTCCACACCACGGTCCAGCAGTAATCGATTGAGCATCCGTTCTTCATCGCCCTTGGCAAAAAATGCCAGGTGACGGACCTCGACCGCTAGCGGTCGCTCAACAGCATCGATAAAGCTGACCAACTCAGCGAGACGCGTTGGCCCGAAGCTGGCGGGCAACTGCAGCCACAGGGGGGCGACCCTTTGGCCCAGCGGCGCGAGTAACTGGATGAAATCCTCGGCGGCATGCAGCTGTTGACGCAGATCGCCGCAGTGGCTGATGTCGCGATGAAATTTGGCGGTGAAGCGAAAGGTTTCAGGCAGGCTTTGCGCCCAGCGCTGAACAATGACCGGCGAGGGCCGCGCATAAAACGTGGTATTGCCTTCAACGGCGTTGAACACCTGCGCGTACAGAGCCAGAAAATCGTTGGGGCGAGCACTTTCGGGGTACAGCGACTCACGCCAGGCGTTTTCACTCCAGGACGGGCAACCGAGGTAATACGGGAGTGGGTGAGGATTCAAACGTGAAGATCGAGGCCCAACACTTCCAGATCCCAATCGACAAAGCTGGCCGTGGTGAGATAACTGGCCAGCGCATAGGCGACGCGATTGCTGACGGAGCGGGGGAATATCATGTCTTGCTGGCGAGCCGGGACGTTGCTCGTGGCTGAAGCTTGCGCGCGGGACGACTTGGCAGGCACTTTGGACGGAACTTCGATCTCGCTGTCCACTTCCTCGAAGGAACCCTCAACCGTCGCAGTGCCTTTGCGAGGCTTGCGCTTTATGGGGTAGGAGCGTGATGAGGGTCCGTCTATGCGCATTGATGCGTACTCGGCGTTTGATAATGGCAATCTAGCTGCACGAACGATACTTGGCAAATATCCGAACGATTACTAGACCACATAGTGCTCAAAAGGTTCTAAAGCGCCGATAAAGTGTCGCTTTTGTATCAGCTGCGACGACACAGGGATTCAGAGCGGCCGGGCTTTGGGTGTCGCCACTTTGTCACGCAGGTAAACCGGTTGCGCGTCGTCGGCCACAATAGCTTCACCACGTTGCCAGGCGAAGGTGGCCAGCGTCAGCAAATCCTGCGCATGGGGCAGCATTCCCGCATCCTGCTCTGCCGGCTTGACCGCGATCCGGTCAGCATAGCCCCAGCCAGTCCCTGCGCCAAACCAGTCGCCCGTCGAATCGGCAGGTAAACCGGCGTGCTCCGGCGGCAACACGGCTTCGGCGCCCACCAGACGCATTTCACCCGCTGTTTCACGGTAGCAACCCCAATACACTTCATCCATGCGCGCATCGATGGCGGCGGCGACCTGTCGGGCGCCGTGTTCACGGAAAGCGCGTTGCGCCAGTACCGCCAGGTTCGACACCGGCAACACCGGGCGCTCCAGGGCGAACGCCAACCCCTGAACGACACCAATCGCAATCCGCACACCGGTAAACGCGCCAGGACCACGGCCGAAGGCAATGGCGTCGATAGCGGACAGGGCAATCCCCGCCTCGGCCAGCAGATCCTTGATCATCGGCAACAGGCGCTGGGCATGCAGTCGCGGAATCACCTCGTAGTGACTCCACACTTTGCCATCGTGCAGCAAGGCGACAGAGCAAGCTTCAGTGGCGGTATCCAGGGCCAGCAAGGTGGTCATCGGTGTTTCCGTCATGGTGAAAAAGTGCAGCAGTATAAACAACTACGGCCCGCAAGCGGGCCGTAGTTAATCACCAAAAAGCGCTATCAGCTCAAAGCAGCCAGCACCTTGGCGGTAATGCCTTCAACTGAACCAACGCCCTCGATATGGCTGCACTTGGGCTTGCCATTCGCAGTGCTGAGCTTCTGATAGAAGGCCACCAGCGGTTTGGTTTGAGCGTGGTAGACCTCCAGACGATGACGCACGGTCGCTTCGACGTCGTCCTTGCGCTGAATCAGCGGTTCGCCGGTAACGTCGTCCATGCCTTCAACCTTTGGCGGGTTGTAGATCAGGTGGTAAACGCGGCCGGAACCTTCGTGAACACGGCGGCCGGAAATACGCTTGACGATTTCTTCGTCATCGACTGCGATTTCGACCACGTTGTCGATCTCCACGCCAGCTTCTACCAAGGCTTCTGCCTGGGGAATGGTGCGTGGGAAGCCATCGAACAGGACGCCATTGACGCAGTCAGGCTGAGCAATACGGTCCTTGATCAGGCCGATGATCAGGTCATCGGAAACCAGGCCGCCGCTGTCCATGACGCTCTTGGCTTTCAAGCCCAGCTCGGTACCGGCCTTGACTGCCGCGCGCAGCATGTCGCCAGTGGAAATTTGCGGGATACCAAATTTTTCGGTGATGAATTGTGCCTGAGTACCTTTACCGGCCCCGGGAGCTCCCAGCAGAATCACGCGCATCGATGTGCTCCTCAATTTTTATATGGATATCGTCAGACTCGCCTCATGGGGCCAATCTCAAAAAAGGGATTCAGCCGAAGATTGGCTAAAGGCTGATCAAGATACACAGCAGACTATCCCCACACAAGCTACCAAAAGTCGCAGCAACTCGTGGCGTACCGACACCCAAAAGTACACCCGCCAAAAGTTGCGACTGGGTGCAACCTTATAAGGATGCGTCGCCAAAGGTCACTATCTTGCCACTTTATGACAGGCGCCGCCCACCCCGGGCAGCGCCCGACACCCTCAACCTGTGTTGCGCAATCCGGCAGCGATGCCCGCCACAGACACCAGTAACGCTTGTTCCAACGGACTGTCCAAAGTCGCCTCACGCTTGCGCGAACGGGCCAGGAGTTCGGCCTGGAGCAAATGCAGCGGGTCCAGATACGTGTTGCGCAGACTGATGAACTCGAGCGTTTCAGGGCTATGTGCCAGTAGGCGAGATTGGCCTGTGAGCCCCAGAACCGCGGCGCATGCCTGCGACAATAGGTCGCGCAAGTGCGCACCTAAATGTTGCAGACGGGGCTCCACCAGCCGTTCGTCATACATTCGGGCAATGTCGCTGTCGGCTTTGGCCAAAACCATCTCCAACATGTCGATACGGGTGCGGAAAAAAGGCCACTGCTCACGCATCTGAGCCAACAGGTCGCTCTCGCCACGCTCGAGTGCCTTGCCCAGAGCCGCTTCCCAGCCGAGCCAGGCGGGCAGCATCAGGCGGGTCTGGGTCCAGGCGAAGATCCATGGGATCGCACGCAGGCTCTCCACGCCACCTTCGCGGCGCTTGGCTGGACGACTGCCCAACGGTAAGCGGCCTAATTCCTGCTCAGGGGTTGCCTGGCGGAAATACTCAACAAACTCAGGGTTCTCGCGCACCACCGCGCGGTATGCGCTAACGCCGTCGGCCGACAAGTGATCCATCATCTGCCGCCACGCAGGTTCTGGCATGGGCGGTGGTTGCAAGGTCGCTTCGAGCACCGCCGCCAGGTACAGGTTGAGGTTTTGCTCGGCGATGTCCGGCAAGCCGAACTTGAAGCGAATCATCTCGCCCTGCTCAGTGGTGCGGAAACGCCCGGCCACCGACCCCGGCGGTTGCGACAGAATCGCCGCATGCGCAGGACCACCCCCACGCCCGACGGTACCGCCGCGACCATGGAACAACAGCAATTCGACCTGCTGCTCGCGGCAGATCTCCACCAGGCTTTCCTGCGCCCGGTATTGCGCCCAGGCAGCCGCCGTAGTGCCGGCATCCTTGGCCGAGTCGGAATACCCGATCATCACTTCCTGCGGGCCATGCAGGCGCGAGCGATAGCCCGGCAGGCTGAGCAGGTGCTGGATCGCCGGACCCGCGTTATCCAGGTCGGCCAGGGTTTCGAACAACGGCGCCACACGCATCGACCGTTGCAGCCCGGCCTCTTTGAGCAGCAACTGGACCGCCAACACATCGGAGGCCGAGCCCGCCATCGAGATCACGTAGGAGCCCAATGAGGCTGCCGGTGCCGCCGCCACTTCCCGGCACGTGGCAAGGACCTCGGCGGTATCGGCAGCCGGTTTGAAATGACTCGGCAACAAAGGCCGCCGATTGTTCAGCTCGCGCAAGAGGAAGGCGATGCGGGTTTCTTCATCCCACTCCTCGTAACGACCCAGGCCCAGATAGTCGGTGATTTCAGTCATTGCCGCACTGTGGCGACTGGCGTCCTGGCGCACATCTAGACGCACCAGGAACAGACCGAACGTGACGGCGCGCCGCAGGCAGTCCAGCAATGGACCGTCGGCGATCACGCCCATGCCGCACGCGTGCAGCGACTGAAAGCACAGTTGCAGCGGCTCTAGCAGATCACGGTTGTTCTGCAGGATGTTATCGGGCGCCGGCTGCGTAACGACC
Source organism: Pseudomonas sp. UMAB-08 (assembly GCF_900095225.1). Classification (GTDB taxonomy): domain Bacteria; phylum Pseudomonadota; class Gammaproteobacteria; order Pseudomonadales; family Pseudomonadaceae; genus Aquipseudomonas. The sequence goes on along the minus strand of NZ_LT607416.1, from coordinate 373,060 downwards.
AGGGAAGATTGCGCCCAGTTACGGGTCGCTCGCAGGCGATCACGCAGTTGCTTGAGCACGGTTCGGTAGGGTTCGGCGCTATCACCCGCCGCCGCACGTAACTCGGCGCTGGCCTGCTGCATAGAGAGTTCAGAGGCCAGTTGTTCGATGTCACGCAGGTAAAGGTCGGCGGCCATCCAGCGCGCCAGCAGCAAGACTTCGCGGGTGACCGCAGCGGTGACATTCGGGTTGCCGTCGCGATCACCCCCCATCCACGAGGCAAAACGGATCGGGGCGGCCTCCAGCGGCAAGTGCAGCCCGGTCGCGGCATGCAAGGCACGATCTGCCTTGCGCAAGTAATGGGGGATGGCATGCCAGAGCGAGTGCTCGATCACCGCAAAACCCCACTTTGCCTCGTCGATGGGGGTCGGACGCGTGCGGCGAATTTCTTCGGTGTACCAGCCTTCGGCGATCAATCGCTGCAAGCGCACAGTGATCTGTTCGCGCTCGGCGGCATTCAGGTCGCGATGATCAAGCGCCGCCAGCTGTTCGGCGATGGCGTCGTACTTTTGAATCAGCGTCCGTCGTGCGACTTCGGTCGGGTGAGCGGTCAACACCAGCTCGATTTCCAGCTTGCCCAACTGTCGAGCCAAGGCCTCGGGGCTATGCCCGGCTTTTTTCAGACGCTCAAGCAATTCAGGCAGTACGCGGGATTCAAAGGGCTGAGGCTGGGAATCATCGCGCCTGTGGATAAGTTGATATTGCTCGGCAATATTGGCCAGGTTCAAAAACTGGTTGAACGCCCTTGCCACCGGCAAAAGCTCATCCTCACTCAGCTCGTCCAGGCTTGAACTCAGTTGCTCGGTGCCCGCCGCCGAATCACGGCGCCCGGCCTTGGCCGCCTTGCGGATACGCTCGATCTTGTCGAGAAATTCAGACCCGTGTTGCTCACGAATGGTGTTGCCCAACAGCTCACCCAACAGGTGAACGTCCTCACGCAAACGTACATCGATATCAGCCATAAGCCCTTCTCTCCAGCGTTTCTGGACCGGTGCCGCTCAGTCATGACAGAAATCAGACTGAACAAGCGCGCAAAAATCTGATCTAGCAAGAGTGCACAGAGCGGCAAGCTCTGACAAGCGCGCAACCGTATGCTGTTGTTCTGTGGCTAACATTCTACGCAGATAGAGCTAATCTCAAGAATGAGCCACACAACGGCTTACTGCCCCGATTGCACCCGCCACAAGTGGGTTAATAACCCTGAGGTCCATATGAAGATCCGTGAGCTCGCACAACACTGGGAACAGAATGCCAAGGGACGCCTGACCAAAACCGGCTATGCGATTCATTTGGACGTCGAATCTGCCGCTCGCCTGGCTGCTATTTCCGAGATGTACCCCAAACGTCTTCCCGAAGAGTTGCTCGGCGAACTGATTGGCGCTGCACTCGAAGAGCTCGAAACCAGCTTCCCCTATGTGAAAGGCAACCATGTCGTGGCCACCGATGAAGAAGGTGATCCACTCTACGAGGACATTGGTCCTACCCCGCGCTTTCTCGCGCTGTCGCGACGTTATCTGCATGATCTGACCGAACAGGCCGACACGCAAAACAACTGATTACAGCGTCGTTCCCAGCCCTCTCTGACCCTCGCATACCGGCTGCCTTTTGCGGTCGGCTTGCCTGCGCGCGCTCCCATGAGTCTCACGCTAGAGCCTCCGCGGATTGGATCCAAAACATCATCCATTTGAAAACCTGACTGAACTATTCAAAAACCAAATAGGTCACAGCAAATAGCCATCACAGGAAAAGCCCTGGTAGCAGTTGGCATGGACACTGTTATTGCACACGCGTCAGGCAAATGACTGTCATGGAAAATCAAGCGTTCTCAGGAGTTACCCAATGGAGTTGAACACCATGAAGATCAGCACTGCCAACACCTCGTTTAGCAACCTGCGCGGGTTGAAACTTGCTGCGCTGGCCCTCGGCAGCAGCTTGGTACTGGCCGGTTGTGCTGGCAACCCACCGACGGAGCAGTACGCCGTGACTCAATCGGCCGTGAACAGCGCCGTAACCGCTGGCGGCCCCGAGTTTGCCGCCGTGGAAATGAAGTCTGCGCAGGACAAGCTCAAGCAAGCAGAAATGGCCATGCACGACAAAAAATACGACGAAGCCAAACGCTTGGCCGAACAGGCTGAATGGGACGCCCGCGTAGCTGAACGCAAGGCTCAAGCGGCTAAAGCCGAAAGAGCGGTCAAGGATGCCCATCAAGGCGTTGATGAATTACGTGAGGAAGGCATGCGTACCTCGCAATAAGCGCGGCCTCGCCCACTCCCTCGTGCATTCGTAATCACGTGCTTCGCAATTGATTTAAAGGACGAAAAAAATGATGCGTAAACAACTGATGATCCCTGCCCTTCTGGCGCTCAGCGTTGGCCTGGCAGCCTGCTCTTCACAGCCAAACGTGAATCTTGAGCAAGCACGGACCAACTTCTCGGCCCTGCAAGCCAACCCGCAAGCCAGCAAAGTGGCTGCGCTGGAAACCAAGGACGCCAGCGATTGGCTGGATAAGGCTGACAAGGCCTACCAGAGCAAGGAAGACCAGAAGAGGGTCGATCAACTGGCTTACCTGACCAATCAACGGGTCGAAGTCGCCAAGCAGACCATTAACCTGCGCACCGCCGAAGGCGATCTGAAAAACGCTGCCGGACAACGTGCCCAAGCGCGCCTGGATGCGCGTGATGCCCAGATCAAGCAGCTGCAAGCCAGCCTGAACGCGAAGCAAACCGAACGCGGGACCGTGGTGACATTCGGCGATGTGCTGTTCGACTTCAACAAGGCCGATTTGAAATCAAGCGGTCTGGTCGACATCAACAAGCTGGCCCAATTCCTTCAGGAAAATCTGGATCGCAAAGTGATTGTCGAAGGCTACACCGACAGCAGCGGTTCGGAGTCGTATAACCAGTCGCTGTCCGAGCGTCGTGCCAATTCGGTAAGGATGGCTCTGGTGAAAATGGGTGTCAGTCCTGAGCGCATCGTCGCCCAGGGGTATGGCAAGGAATACCCGGTTGCCGATAACACCAGCAACTCGGGGCGCGCACAGAACCGCCGTGTGGAAGTCACCATTTCCAACGACAACCAGCCTGTAGCACCGCGTTCTTCGATGCATTAATCGACTGACGTAACCTAAAAAGCCCTGCCTGCGTTCATTCCGCAGGCGGGGCTTTTTTGTGCCTCACCCGATACCGCGGCAAAGCTTGATCTGTACGGGCCGGTCAGGCAGCGGCGTTACGGCTGCAACTGCTGCGGTGTTTCTTCGCCAGCGCAGCGCACAGCTTGCTTCTTACTGTTGATCAGCACACCGCTGAGGCCTTTCTGCTCGGTGTTGAACAGCACCAGAACGCCGTCAATGCACTGCGCCACTTCGGCGGCAGGCTCCAGAGCGATTTTATAATCCTCCCCCGGAATGGTCTTGAGCATAGTGAACTCGCTGAGCAACAGCGCGTCCTCAGGCTTGGCGAAATGCAGGTAGCCGTAGTACCAGAGGACACCGACGGTGCCCAGAATGGTGCAGATACCGGTGACGATCATGGGAATTGCGTTACGTTCTTCGCTCATTGCGGACTCTCTGAATGTTCAATTTCTGAATTCTGTTGTGCACGCAGCGCACCCGAGTGGCTGGGGTAATTCGGAACTTCGGCTAAACGCCGCAGGCCATTGAAGTGCTGCGGATCCTCCAGGTAGCGCACCATCACCTGACGCCACGTAGGGTCAGAGAATGTCTGCACATGCCCGCCACGCGTCAATTGCAGGACACGCGGAGGGGGCGCAGCTTGATACAGACTGATGCCGTTGGAAAGGGGCACCAGCGAATCATCCAGGCTCTGGAAAATCAGCAGCGGCGTTCCGCTCAGCTGTGGCAGGCCCTTGATCGCGCTGTCCGCGTCAGGAATCAGCCACGACAGCGGCGTTTGCAACGGCCAGGTCAACCATGAGGTGCTGAGGGTATACCGGGCAACATCGCGGTAGCTGGCCGGTGCTCCGTCAAGTATCAGCGCCTTGACCCGAGCGCGCTGTTGCGGATGCTCGGCCAGATAATGCACCGCTATCGCACCCCCAAGACTTTGCCCGAGCACCACCAGAGGCTTGCCTTGCACCTCGGGCGCGCTGTTCAACCAGGCAAACGTTGCGTCGACGTCCTGATAGATCCCCGGCAGGCTAGGCTCGCCCTGCGACATGCCATAACCGCGGTAGTCCAGCAACAACACCTGATAGCCCTCCTCTGGCAGCCACCAACTGCCACCCAGGTGCCAGGCCAGATTGCCGCCATTGCCATGCAAGTGCAGCACCGTGCCCTTGACCGGAACCCCGGCCTTGGCCGGCAGCCACCAGCCATGCAATCGGGTACCGTCGGCCGCCGTCAAGGTCACGTCGCGATAGGCCAGATGGGCTTTATCAGGGGTAAACGGCTGGCCCGGCTCGGGGTAGAACAGCAAGGAACTGCAGCCGGTGAGGGTCAGGAGCAATGTGAGGATGCCCAATAACTTCACGCTTCAATTCCCTTTTGATGTGGGTGACTTGCTCGCCATGAGGCCTACAGGATGTTGGAGTAGTCAGCCTCAATCCGGTCCAGGCTCAAATGGTTGAGGAAGTTGGAGAAGCACATCCATGCGGACAAGGCGTTCATGTCCCGAAACTGTTCAGGCAGGTATTTCGGCGGCTCCACCAACCCTTCATCGACCAACTGGCGCAAGGTGCGCATGTCTTCCAGAGTCGTTTTGCCGCAGAACAACAACGGTATCTGCTCAAGCTTGCCTTTGCGCACGGCCAACTGAATGTAGTTGTAAACCATGATGAAGCCCTTGAGGTAGGACAAGTCTTTGGTAAATGGCAGACCATCGGGCACCGAACCACGGAATACGCGACTGGCGTTGCCGTAGCTTTCGGACATGCCAAAGCCTTGCTCACGATAGAACTCGAAAACCTGCAAGAAATCAGCACCTTCCTCGGCCATATGGATGGCACGAGTGCGGTTAGTCAGCTTGCGCAAGCGGCTGGGGTACGAGGCGAAAGCAATCACTTCCATCAGAATCGCCAGACCTTCCTGAGTCACCGTGGACGACGGCGGCCCCTTGGACAGGAACGTGCAGATCGGCTGATTCTGGCCGTTAAGGGTGGTGCCGACATGCACCAGCCCTTCGTGCACTTCCAGCGCCCGCACGTCTCGCTCGTTGAACATGGCGTCGGTGCGAATCTTGATGTAATCGGCACCGGCCGCCGCGTCGGCGACGATGCCATCGGATTCGAACACACGAATGGTCTCCTCCGCCTCACCAAACACCTTGTTCAACCGGGTTTGCAGCATATTCACCGCGTCTTTGGCGGTGAGCGTTTTCGGTTCGTCCTTGAGGTCCCCGCGCCCGGCGATATTGTTCAGGTAATCGGAAAGCATCAGGCCCAGATCAGCGAGTGTCGGATCGCCCGCATGGAAGGCATCCGACGCAGCGCCATAAAGCTCTTGGGAAATCAGGCCGAAATCCGCGGTGCCACGCGCTTCAAGCATGCGGATGACCATCCGGTACTCCTTGCACATGCGCCGCATGATCTGCCCGACCGGGTTGAACTGACCCAACTGCCGGGTGATGTCACGCTCAATGTTCTGGAACTCCAGCTTCACCGCGTTGGAATCGAATGCCAGCGGCCGGTTATCGTAGTAAGCGCGATCCACGGCGGGCATCTTCTTGCCTTTGGCCTCAAGGAAACCCTTGCGAATGCTGTCGTCCCACTTCACTGCATCAAGAACACGAATCGGTGTCTGAGCCACGACAATGCGGTCTGACAAGGCACGAATAATCTGCTGGTAATCGTCCACCCTGAACTCCTTGTTTGGTTAGGCGTGCCGCCCTACTTGGGCAAGCGCTGATACCGCGCCACTTCGAGAAAAACATCGGAGTTGGCCGGATCGTCGAGATAGGCAAACACCTGATCGAGCGGGCTGGTGATCAGCACACCATCGCCCTTCTCGGTTTCCAGCGTTTCGCCAGCCAGGGTTTTCTGTTCGATCAACTGGTTGACCCGATCGACATCGAGGTTGTAGACCACCAATTCATGGTTTTCGGTCAACTCGAAACCTGCAATGACGAAATTAGCGCCGTATTTCTGCGGCAAACCCGCCGACAGGTACCAGCGACTGCCATGCCGAGACACGGTGAATGGGTACTCGTCGCGGTGCTTGCGATCACCCGCGCGGTAGCTGACGGCCTTGTATTGATGGACGCCCGTGCGCGTGACTTCAAGTTCAAGAGGTTCACCCCAGGCGTTTTTGCTGGTCCATTTGCCGAGCATCGCTTTGGGTGCCGCATCGTTGGCGGGAATCGGATCCTTGAAGGTCACCAGGCAGCCGCTCAATAACACGAACGACAAGGCGATGACCACGCGCCAGGCTTTCATCGGGTTCTCCTGAACATACGCATATTCACTCGCAAACAGGTGTCGTGGTCCCCAACACCAAATGCAGGTGGCGGGTGAGGATACCGAGCATTTCTTCGTCTGCGTGAGGCTGCGGGCCGTGGAGCAGGCCCTGATATTCCATCCGGCTGATTATCCCCGTCAACACCTGTGCATCCTGATGCGGCTGCGAAGACCCCATTACCTGGAAGAACTGACCCGTACCTTGCAGCAAAATCTCCTGATGTGCACTGACCAGCAGGGCCAGTCTCGGGTTGAGCAAGGCCTCATGATGGAAGGCGTGTTCGGCGATCAGATGCTCGCGACGCGTCATCAACTGGCGACGCACGTACTCCATGGTCATCAGGGCGATTTCATCGGCCAGGCGGGCTCGAGCGCCAAGGCTGCCATCGCTTCGGGCAACCATTTCACGCAGGATCACTTCGGTGTTTTCCCACAGCTTGGCCATGTAGGCCGCGCTGCGCTCGACGTATTGGGCAAAGGCATCGGTGAGCAGGTCATCGATGTCTTTGAAGTAATAGGTGGTGGCTGACAGGGGCACGCTGGCTTCGGCGGCTACCGCACGATGACGTACGGCTCGCACGCCATCGCGGACGACGATACGCATGACCGCGTCGAGGATATCCTGCCGGCGCTGCTCACTGCCCTGTCGAATGGCCTTGCGACCTTGATACTGAACACTCTGCGCTACGGCTGTGGCAACGCCAGCAGCCCCCTTTTGAGCGATCACACAGTTCACGACAGGTTTTCCTTATTGGTTGTCGCCTGGACGACGCCTTCGCGGACACGTCCGCTCCTACAGAGGTAATGCGGTCTACCGTGGGAGCAGGCTTGCAACTGCGCGTCCCGTTGCGAATGGCTTCACGTGGGTTGTCTGACGAATACAAAAAAGCCGCCCTTGCGAGGCGGCTTCTTCACATTTTTACGCTTGCGGGCGCATGTGCGGGAACAGGATCACGTCGCGAATCGACGGTGCGTCGGTGAGTAGCATCACCAGCCGGTCGATGCCGATACCTTCACCGGCCGTTGGCGGCATGCCGTACTCCAGCGCACGCACGAAGTCTGCATCGTAATGCATGGCCTCATCGTCACCAGAGTCCTTGTCGCGAACCTGAGCCTGGAAGCGCTCGGCCTGGTCTTCCGCGTCGTTCAACTCGGAGTAGGCGTTGGCGATTTCACGGCCACCGATGAACAGTTCGAAGCGGTCGGTGACGTTCGGGTTGTTGTTGTTGCGACGTGCCAGCGGCGACACTTCGAACGGGTATTCGGTGATGAAGGTCGGTTGCTCGAGTTGGTGCTCGACCAGCTCTTCGAAAATCATGGTCTGCAACTTGCCCAGACCTTCGAAACCTTTAACGGCAGCACCGGCTTTCTTGGCGATGGCACGCGCCTTGTCGATGTCTTCAAGGTCGGCCGCAGTGATGTCCGGGTTGTACTTGAGGATCGACGCGAACACGGAGATGCGCTGGAACGGTTCGCCGAAATGGAACACTTTGCCTTGATAAGGCACGTCGGTGCTGTTCAGAACCAGCTGTGCCAGCTCGCGGAACAACTCCTCGGTGAGGTCCATGTTGTCTTCATAATCAGCGTATGCCTGATAGAACTCAAGCATGGTGAACTCAGGGTTGTGCCGAGTCGAAACCCCTTCGTTACGGAAGTTGCGGTTGATCTCGAACACACGTTCGAAGCCACCCACCACCAAACGTTTGAGGAACAGCTCTGGCGCGATACGCAGGAACATGTCCAGGTCGAGTGCATTGTGATGCGTCTCGAAAGGCTTGGCCGCAGCACCACCCGGAATGGTCTGCAACATCGGCGTTTCCACTTCAAGGAAATCGCGCTGCATGAAGAAGCTGCGAATGTGCGCAATGACTTGCGAACGAACGCGGAAGGTGTGGCGGACTTCTTCGTTGACGATCAAGTCAACGTAGCGCTGACGATAGCGGGTTTCGGTATCGGTCAGGCCATGGTGCTTGTCCGGCAGCGGGCGCAGGGACTTGGTCAGCAGGCGCACGTTGGTCATTTCGACGTACAGGTCGCCCTTGCCGGAACGCGCCAGGGTGCCTTCGGCGGCGATGATGTCACCGAGGTCCCAGGTTTTGACCGCTGCCAGGGTTTCTTCGGGCAGCGTTTTACGGTTGACATAGACCTGGATGCGACCGGTCATGTCCTGAATCACCATGAACGAGCCACGGTTGAGCATGAGGCGACCCGCAACCTTGACCGGAATCGCTGCAGCCAACAGCTCTTCCTTGGTCTTGTCGACATACTGCTTCTGCAAATCATTGCAGTAGCTGTCGCGGCGGAAGTCGTTGGGGAAGGCCTGGCCCTTGGCGCGCTCGGCAGCAAGCTTTTCCTTGCGCAGGGCGATCAGGCTGTTTTCTTCCTGTTGCAGGTCTTGCGGGTCGAGTTGTTGGTCGCTCATGTCTTAAATTTTCCATCGCAGGTTCGTTGCCCTCGCCATCAGGACGAGGGACTTGAATCGGGGCAGCTGTATCAGGGCTCGGGATTACAGCCCTTGCTTGAGGCTGGCCACAAGGTACTCATCGATATCGCCGTCGAGCACGTTGACGCAGTCGCTTCTTTCGATACCGGTACGCAGATCCTTGATCCGCGACTGGTCGAGCACATACGAGCGAATCTGATGACCCCAGCCGATATCCGACTTGGTGTCTTCCAGGGCCTGCGAAGCGGCATTGCGCTTCTGCACTTCCTGCTCGTACAAGCGTGCCCGCAACATTTTCATCGCGGTGTCTTTGTTCGCGTGCTGGGAACGTTCGTTCTGGCAGCAGACCACCGTGTTGGACGGTACGTGGGTAATCCGTACTGCCGAGTCGGTGGTGTTAACGTGCTGGCCACCGGCACCGGAGGAGCGGTAGGTGTCGATCCGCAGGTCCGAGGGGTTGATGTCGATTTCGATGTTGTCATCGATTTCCGGCGACACGAACACAGCCGAGAACGAGGTGTGACGACGGTTGCCCGAGTCGAAAGGGCTCTTGCGCACCAGGCGGTGCACGCCGATTTCAGTGCGCAGCCAACCAAAGGCGTATTCACCCTTGATGTGCAGCGTCGCGCCTTTGATCCCGGCGACTTCACCCGCAGACAGTTCCATGATGGTCGCGTCGAAACCGCGTTTATCCGCCCAGCGCAGGTACATGCGCAGCAGGATGTTGGCCCAGTCCTGAGCCTCCGTACCGCCGGAGCCGGCCTGGATATCCAGATAAGCGTTGTTGGCGTCCATCTCGCCGCTGAACATCCGACGGAATTCCAGCTTTTCCAGCGACTCGCGCAGGCGCTCGACTTCAGCGGCCACGTCATCCACGGCAGCCTGATCTTCTTCTTCGGCGGACATCAACAGCAGGTCTTTGGCGTCGACCAGGCCAGAGGACATTTCGTCCAGGGTGTCGACGATCTGCGCCAGCAAGGAGCGCTCGCGGCCCAGGTTCTGTGCGTACTCGGGGTTGTTCCAGACAGCAGGATCTTCAAGCTCGCGATTGACTTCAGTCAGACGCTCATGCTTTTGATCGTAGTCAAAGATACCCCCGAATAGTTTCAGAACGCTCGGACAGGTCCTTGATGCTGTTTAGGATCGGGTTGATTTCCATGGTGGGCAGCACTCGTAGGCGAACTTTTGAAAGCCGACGAGTATAACTCACCGCCGACAGCTAAGGCAGTCCATTGGGCAGGCCTTACGGGAGTTTCTGCGCTGCACGATTCCACGGAGGGTGTTGCAAGGGATCAGCTAACCCCCACCACCACCTGATTGCGTCCATTGTTCTTGGCGGAATATAAACCCTTGTCGGCTTCCATGATCAGTTGGCGACTGCTGGAACCCGCTTGCGGGATCAGGGTGGCCAGGCCGATGCTGATAGTCAGGCTCGCGCCCGGCGCGGGGAAAATGTGCGGGATATTGAGGCCCGCCACGGTCTGGCGCAGCTTTTCGGCCAGCAGCCGCGCACCACCGGGTGAAGTGGTTGGCAGCACCAAGGCAAACTCTTCCCCACCATAACGCGCAGGCAGATCGGAAGATCGACCACAGCTCTCGCGAATCGCACTGGAGACCTTACGCAGAGCTTCGTCACCTTCGAGGTGGCCAAAGTTGTCGTTGAAGGCCTTGAAGTAGTCCACATCGATCATCAATAACGAGATCTGACTTTGTTCACGCAATGCCCGGCGCCACTCCAGCTCCAGGTACTCGTCGAAGTGCCGACGATTGGACAGGCCAGTCAAGCCGTCCGAGTTCATCAAACGCTGCAACACCAGATTGGTGTCGAGCAACTGCTGCTGACTGACGCGCAAGGCCCGATAGGCTTCATCACGCTGCAACAGGGTCATGTACGAGCGTGAGTGGTAACGAATGCGCGCCACCAACTCGTTGGTGTCCGGCAGCTTGACCAGATAATCGTTGGCCCCTGCCGCGAAGGCCGCGCTTTTGATCAGCGGGTCTTCCTTGGTCGAGAGCACGATGATCGGGATGTCGCGGGTCTGCGGGTTGTTGCGGTACTCGCGCACCAGGGTCAGACCGTCGAGGCCCGGCATGACCAGGTCCTGCAAAATCACCGTCGGCCTGATCAAAATAGCCTGGGCAATCGCCTGATGCGGGTCAGCGCAGAAGTGGAAGTCGATGTTCTCTTCGTTGGCCAGCCCACGGCGCACCGCTTCACCAATCATCGCCTGATCGTCGACCAACAGAACCATCGCCGAGTTTTCGTCGGTCTTCTTGAAACCGTCTATCTGCAAATCATGCATGCCGGGGCTCCTGCTTTCTGGCTGGACGTGAACTCACCTGAAAAGTCATTGGCCGAACACCTCTCTCAATCTGGGCGCAATTTTTTCCAGTGGCCGAATTTCGACAGCCGCATCGATCGCGGCAGCCGCCTTGGGCATGCCATACACAGCACTGCTGTGTTGATCTTGAGCGATGGTCAAAAACCCTTGCTGTCGCATCAACTTAAGCCCTTGAGCACCATCGCGCCCCATCCCCGTCAGCAACACACCCACCGCATCTCCACTCCAATAGCTGGCCACACTCTCGAAAAAAACGTCGATCGAGGGCCGATAAATTTCGTTTACGGGTTCCGCGGTGTACGCCAGATTGCCGTTTTTCAATAAGCGAATATGGTGATTGGTGCCCGCCAGCAAGACCGTGCCCCGCTCTGGAGGCTCGCCATCACGGGCCAGACGCACGGGTAAACCAGACGCACTGGCCAGCCACTCAGCCATCCCTGCGGCAAACACCTGATCCACATGCTGAACCAGCACAACAGCCGCAGGGAATGACGCGGGCAGACCCTTGAGGAGAACTTCCAGCGCTGCCGGGCCGCCCGCGGAAGAGCCGATGGCCACCAACCCCTGGCGCTGTACGCTCGCGCGCAAAGGCGTGGCGACCGTGCGCACGCGACTGTCGCGCTGACCGATCAACCAGTCGATATTGAGGATCTTGCGCAACAACGGGGCCGCTGCATCCTTGGGATTTCCTGCACCCAGGGCGGGCGTATCGACCACATCCAGCGCGCCGTACCCCATGGCTTCGAACACCCGATGGACATTCTGCTGTCGGTCCACGGTGACTATCACGATGGCGCACGGTGTCGCGGCCATGATCTGTCGGGTCGCTTCGACGCCATCCATGACCGGCATGATCAAGTCCATCAGGATAAGGTCCGGCGTCAGCTGCGCACAGCGCTCGACGGCTTCGGCGCCATTGGCCGCGACCCAGACCACCTGATGCGCGGGCTCGAAAGCGATGGCCCGGCGCAGGGCCTCCACGGCCATGGGCATATCGTTGACGATAGCGATCTTCATCCCTGCGCACCTCCGATCAACTCCATCACGGCATCGAGCAACGCGTCGTCGTGAAAGCTGGCTTTAGCCAAGTAATAATCCGCACCGGCATCCAGACCTCGACGGCGATCTTCTTCCCGGTCCTTGTACGACACCACCATCACGGGCAGCGATTGCAAACGACTGTCCCGCCGCAACAGGGTGACCAGTTCGATCCCGTCCATGCGCGGCATGTCTATATCGGTGATCAACAAGTCAAAGTCTTCAGCACGCAAGGCATTCCAGCCGTCCATGCCATCCACCGCCACCGCCACTTCATACCCACGATTGAGCAGCAACTTGCGCTCCAGCTCACGCACTGTTAGCGAGTCATCGACCACCAACACCCGCTTGCGCGCCACGGCATCGGCTTGCTGGCTGCTCCGACCAATGCGCTCCAGCCGTCCGGTATTGAGCAGTTTCTCCACCGAACGCAGCATATCTTCCACATCGATGATCAATACCGCCGAGCCATCGTCGAGCAAGGCCCCGGCCGAAATATCCTGAACCTTGCCCAGTCGCGGATCGAGGGGCAGTACCACCAGCGTGCGCTCGCCGATAAAGCGCTCGACCGCCACGCCATACACGGCGTCACGCTCACGAATGATCACGACCTTGAGCACATCACCGACAGGCTGGCTTTGCGGGCGCTGAAGCAACTGGCTGGCGGCCACCAGGCCGACGGGACGCTCGTCGTGCCAGAAATGCTGACGACCTTCCAACTGCACGATTTCGCTGGCCTGCACATCACGCATGCGTTCGATATGCGCCAAGGGGAATGCATAGGCCTCCCCGCCCACGTCGACCACCAGACTGCGGACCACCGACTGGGTCAGTGGCACTGTAAGGTGGAAGCGGCTGCCCTGCCCTGCACCCTGCTCGACTTCGATCGCCCCGCGAAGTTGACGGACCATATGCTGCACTGCGTCCAGGCCAACGCCACGCCCGGACACTTCGGTGACCTTGTCGCGCAGACTGAAGCCGGGCAGGAACAAAAAGCTCAGCAGTTCTTCTTCACTCAGTTGCTCAGCGGTTTCGGCGGGCGACAACTGGCGCTTGATGATGCTGCGACGCAGTTGGTCGAGATCAACACCTGCGCCGTCGTCACTGACTTCCACCACCAACAAACCCGCCTGATGGGAGGCCCTGAGCCGGATCACGCCTTCGGCAGGTTTGCCTGCCAGCAGCCGCCGCTCGGGCAATTCGATACCATGATCCACCGCGTTGCGCAGCAAATGGGTCAAGGGTGCTTCGAGCTTTTCCAGCACGTCACGGTCGACCTGGGTCTTTTCGCCTTCGATTTCCAGACGCACAGGCTTGCCCAACTCACGCCCCAGGTCGCGGACCATGCGCGCCTGACCGACCAGTACATCGGCAAAAGGGCGCATCCGGCAGGCCAGTGCGGTGTCGTACAGCAACTGCGCACGCTGGCTGGCGTGCCAACCGAACTCGTCCAGCTGAGCGGTCTGCTGGGTCAGCATCGCCTGGGCTTCGGACAGCAAACGCCGGACTTCTTCGAGTGTCTCCAGGGCCTCGACGCTTGCACCGGACTCTTTGAGGCTCACGTCCAGACTGTCCAGGGTCCGAGCGCTTTTACTTTGCAGACGCTTGACCCGCTGCATCGTCGCCAGGTACGGCTTGATCCGTTGAGTTTCGACCAGCGATTTACTCGACAAGTCGAGCAAGCTGTTCAGACGATCAGCCGTCACCCGCAAGACGCGCTCACCGCCCTCAGCGATCCGTTGGTTTTGACGGGGCGCCTCAAGGACAGAAACAGGGTCGCTCTCGATGTGCGGCGCCGGGGTGTCGAGGCGCAGTGCAGCGGCCAATAAATCGGCAGTGCTCATTTCCGGCATGGACAGAAGTGATTCAAGCGACGGCTGTACAGGGGTTGTCGACGCCGAATCGCCGGTGGCCGCACCTGGCGCCAGCAACGCGCTCATTTGCAGCACGTACGCGTCGATATCCGCAGGGCTGACGCCTGCACTGCCTGGTGTGGCGATGCGCATCAGCAAGTCGGTGCCGAGCAGCAAGGCATCGATATGCTCGGGCCGCAGGTGCAACCTGAACTCTTGGGCGCTGACCAGACAATCTTCCATTACATGGGCCACGCTGACCCCGGCATCGACCCCGACAATCCGTGCCGCGCCCTTGAGCGAATGGGCCGCGCGCATGCAGGCTTCCAGGTGCTCTGCCTGCGTGGGGTTGCGCTCCAGCGCCAGCAAGCCGGCACTGAGGACCTGGGTTTGTGCTTCGGCTTCCAGCGCGAACAACTCAAACAGCGATGCATCGCGCATTTGTTCTGGGGTCATGTGAGGCTCCGGTTGACCGCCGACAGCAGTTGATCTTCATCGAGCAGACGCAAACTGCGCGCCTTCCACTGCAGAACGCCCCGGGTAAATCTGGCATGGGCCTGATGACCGGCGCCGGATGCCGAGTCCAGTGCACGCTCATCCATGGCATGGATGCCATCGACCTCGTCCACCGGCACCACAACCGGGCCACCCTGTGCGGCGACGATCAGCATGCGCGGCATGATCCGCGCGGACTGTGTCACCGCTGGCGAGCTGTCCAGGCCCAGCAACTCAACCAGCGACAGGCAGGCCACCAGGGCGCCCCGTACATTGGCGACGCCAAGCAACGCTCGCGAGCGCTGATGCGGCAGAGAATGAATGGCCTGCAACGGCGCCACCTCGACCAGGCAACGGGTGGGCAACCCGAGCCATTCTTCGCCCAGGCGAAACACCAGGATCGAGCGGGTCTTGATCTCGCTGTGCGCCTCGATGGTATGGCCCTGCACCCGATGTTCCTGGGCCAGTGAATAGCGATCCAGCAGGCGCGTGGCAGCAGCGGAATACACCGAACAGTTACGGCAATGAATATGCTCGGCCAGCAACGGGCAAGAACGCTCGCCGTGTATACCAATACGGTTCCAGCAATCGTCGATTGCCTGGGCATCTTGCTGGGTCAGGCTTTGTTCGCTCAGCGGGCCGCTCATCGATTACGTCCTTCCTTGCTCAGGCCACGGGCAGCCCGCTCCTGCAAACGGCGGGCACCTGCGGTATCGCCTTGAGAGGCCAGCAGGGTCGCCAACTGCGCCAATGCCTCGGGATGTTGCGGCTGCAGGTACAACGCTTTGCGATACAACCCCTGCGCCTCCGCCGTCTGGCCGCCGAGATCGCTGAGCAGTCCCAGCCAATAAAACACTTGGGCTACCGGCTCATGTAACGTCAGGTAGCGTTCGCAGGCCACGCGCGCTTCGGTACTTTTACCCTCGTTGGCCAGGCTCGCGATGTTTACCAGCAGGCTGGCGGCGTCACTGTCGAGGCCCCCTGCAGGAGCAGGTATAGCCCTGGCGCTTGCACGAACCAGCGGGCTTGGCGCAAATGATCGGGGGCTCGCCCGCAATGGCAGATTGGCCACCGAGCGAGTAAAGGTCGCTGGGGCCAGGGCTGGAAGCGACAGGGACACAAAAGCGGCAGGCGGCACGTCGGCTTTTTCCGCGCAGCGGCTAAAAGCAAACGACTGCGCAATGCCGATTGAACGCATGCCCAAACGCGCCAGCAGACTGCCCTCGGCCGGACCGATAAACAGCACACCTTCTTCGCGAGTCATGCACTTGAGCACTTCGAAAACACGTTGCTGGGTCGCCAGATCGAAATAGATCAACAGATTGCGGCAGAACACGAAGTCATAAGCGGGTTTCGCCGCCAGCAGCGTCGGATCGAGCAAATTACCCGCCTGGAAGTTGACCTGGTTGCACACCCGTTGATTGAGTAAAAAACCATCGACCTCAGCACTGAAGTACCGGTCACGAAAGGTTATCTGCTCGCCGCGAAACGAGTTTTTGCCATAAATCGCCCGCGTTGCCCGTTCGATGGACAAGGGGCTGATATCAATGGCATCGACCTGAAACTGTTGCGGGCAAATCCCGGCATCGAACAGGGCCATGGCAATCGAATAAGGTTCTTCACCCGTGGAACAGGGCAGGCTGAGAATGCGCAGCGGTCGCGAACCCATCAGCTCCGCCAGTCGCGTCTGCGCCAGCTTGCCCAGGGTCGAAAACGATTCCGGGTAACGAAAAAACCAGGTCTCGGGGACAATCACCGCTTCGATCAGCGCTTGCTGCTCGCGGGCCGACGTCTGCAACAACTGCCAATAGCCGTCACTGTCCTGCGCGCTCGATGCGGCGCAACGCTGGCGCACGGCACGCTCGATGATCGCCTCTCCGACCGAGGCAACGTCCAGACCGATGCGGTCCTTGAGGAAGGCGAAGAAACGCGCATCGTTGCTCATGGCGCCTCCTCAAACAGTTCGATACTCAAGGGTTGGGCAGGATAAAGCAGCTCGCGCACCGAATCACTGAGCAGGTCCTGAACCCGAATCCATTGCAACAAACCATGCTCGTCCTCGCGGACAGGGCCGAGGTAGGGCGACAGTCGATTATCCAGACCGTATTCCTTGAACTCGCGAGGCGGGCAACGCAGGGTGTCAGTGGCCTGCTCCAGGATCAGGCCGAGCAGTTGGCCTGATCGGTCAGCGTCCGGTCGATAGTGAACCAGGACCAGACGGGTGCTGGTTCGAGCCTGTGCCGGACGACCAAAGGTGAGCGCACTGAGATCAATCACCGGCACCACCACGCCCCGGTGCGCAAACACCCCGGCCACCCAATGCGGCGCCTGGGGGATGAGCCTGAGATGCAAACGTGGGAGTACTTCGGCGATTTCGACCGCCTCCAGGGCGTAACGCTCGTCACCTATGCGAAACAACAAAAACAGCTTGTTCTGCGGTAACGCCGGGGCGCCACGCTTGGTTGAGTGCTCGATCATCGTCCGGTCTCAGACTTTGAAACGCGAGACGCCGCTGCGCAGCCCCACCGCCACCTGACTCAGTTCATCAATCGCGAAACTGGCCTGACGCAACGACTCCACTGTCTGGCTGCTGGCATCACCCAGTTGCACCAGCGCCTGATTGATCTGTTCGGCACCGGTGGCCTGCGCCTGCATGCCTTCATTGACCATCAGGACTCGCGGCGCCAACGCCTGCACCTGATAGATGATCTGCGAAAGCTGTTCGCCGACCTGGGTCACTTCGAACATGCCACGACGGACTTCTTCGGAGAACTTGTCCATGCCCATCACGCCTGCGGACACGGCCGACTGAATCTCACGAACCATCTGTTCGATGTCGTACGTTGCCACGGCGGTCTGATCGGCCAAACGACGTACTTCAGTCGCAACCACGGCAAAACCGCGCCCATATTCGCCGGCTTTTTCCGCTTCGATGGCCGCGTTGAGCGACAAGAGGTTGGTCTGGTCGGCCACTTTGACGATGGTCACTACCACCTGATTGATGTTGCCGGCCTTCTCATTGAGGATCGCCAACTTGGCGTTGACCAGATCGGCCGCCCCCATCACCTGATGCATGGTCTCTTCCATGCGCGCCAGGCCTTGCTGGCCGGAGCCTGCAAGGATCGAAGCCTGGTCCGCGGCGGAGGTAACCTCGGTCATGGTGCGCACCAGATCACGGGACGTGGCGGCGATTTCCCTGGAGGTCGCGCCGATTTCCGTGGTGGTGGCAGCCGTTTCGGTGGCCGTGGCCTGCTGCTGCCTGGAGGTCGCGGCGATCTCGGTCACCGAGGTGGTGACCTGTACCGACGAGCGCTGAGCCTGTGAAACCAGGCCCGTCAGCTCGGCCATCATGTCGTTGAAGCCGGTTTCGACTGCACCGAACTCATCCTTGCGGTCCAGGTCCAGGCGCTTGCTCAAGTCACCGGTGCGCATGATCTCGAGAATCTGCACGATGCGCTGCATGGGCGCCATGATTGCGCGCATTAACAGCAAGCCACAGCTCGCGGCAGCAGCGAGGGCGATCAGCAGGGAAATACCCATGCTGATTTTCGCGTCAGCCACCGAGACGCTAATTGATTCGGCCGCATGGTCAGCCAGTTTCTTGTTTTCGGTGATCAACGTATTGATCAGATCGCGGCCCAGATTCCAGACAGGAGACAGCTGCGTGTTGAGCGCACTGCGGGCCTTGATAAAATCATTGGCTTGATAAAGCACGAGCACTTCATCGAGGGCTTTCCGATAAACCTCATGTTGCCTCTCAAATGCATCGAACCGGACCTGATCATCTGCGCTGAAAATGGTTTTCTTATAGTTGTTCACTTCGTTTTCGAGGATGGCTTCGTTAGCCTTGAACTGCTCAATTTCAGCCGTCGTAAGCTGCCGACCTTCGTCTTCGCCGAGCAGCTTCAAGGCGACAACGTAACTAGTGCCCCATGCATTGCGGATGGTGGTGCTGTAATAAAGGCCCGGCAGAGCATCAGTGCGGACCTGCTCCTCGCTGGACTGAATAGAAAGCAGTCGGGAGTACGACACGACAACCATCAACAACATGATGGCGATGATCACAGCGAAACTCGCCAGAATCCGTTGGCGCAACGTCCAATTCTTCACAGTCAGCCCTCAAGAGTTCAACACCGGCAGAATCCGCCGAGTTCAAGAAGTGGACCAACAGACGGCCCAAAGCGGGCCGAGTATAGCCCAGCCCCCCCTAAGGCTAATACGGATGTTTCCGACATACTTTCAGCCGGTTACTTACCCGTTATGAGAAGCCTGCCGCACCTGCGCCTCAAGCTCTGCCTTGAGCGCCGGGTCCAGCCGGAGTTGGCGAGCAAGTTCGTCGAGGTAAGCGCGTTCCATGAAGTGTTCCTCATCCACCAGCATCACACTGGCGATGTACATTTCGGCTGCCATTTCCGGCGTGTTCGCCGCTCGGGCGACCTCTGCCGGGTCGAGAGGCTTGTTGAGTTCGGCCTGCAACCAGTGCTGCAGCTCCTGATCGTTGGTCAGCTTGGTGAATTCACCTTCTATTAGCTGACGCTCACGCTCATCGACGTGGCCATCTGCCTTGGCCGCCGCTACCAGCGCCCTGAGAATCGCCTGGCTGTGTTCTTCGACCTGCGGCGCTGGCAGACGGTCGATGGTTTGCGGCTCGGACTGTGGGGCTGAGCCTTGATTGGCTTGCCAATTGCCATAAGCCTTGTAGGCCAGGACGCCCAGCGCCGCGAGACCGCCGTAGGTCAGCGCCTTGCCTCCGACCTTACGTGCGGTTTTATTGCCCATTAGCAACCCCATCGCACCGGCCGCCAATGCGCCGCCGCCCGCACCGGACAGGAGCCCGCCCAAACCTCCACCCGCCCCACCGAGCAAACCGCCTAACCCCCCTAAACCGCCCGCAGCAGGGGCGTTGTTATCGGAATGATTACCCGTCCGTGCGCCAGTTTTGTTCTGCAGCAGGTCCTGCCCGGATTTAAGCAGTTGATCGAGTAAGCCACGCGTGTTCATGGGAAAGCCTCCAGGGACTTGTCAGTCGTTTCGTGGCAAGCAGAGTAGAACGAAGTGTGTCCGGGCAGGTTTGATGAGTGCTTCGAAATGTTGCATGGCCATAGGGGCCGCGTCACTCGCTCAACTATCGATTAAAAAGATATACACTCTGAAACATCTAAAAAACCAATCAAAAACCTCGCCAGAGCAATCCCTCATGATGACGTTGCGCCAGATCCGTCACTTCATCGCGGTCGCGGAAACCGGTTCGATCTCGGCCGCTGCGCAGGCGGTGTACATTTCCCAGTCCACGCTGACGCTGGCGATCCAGCAACTGGAACAGGAAATCGGCGTCACGCTGTTCAACCGCCACGCCAAGGGCATGAGCCTGACGCATCAGGGCCACCAGTTCCTGCGCCAGGCGCACTTGATCCTGGCCACGGTGGACAACGCAAAGCGCAGCCTGCAACAAAGCACCGACCAGGTGGCAGGCCAGTTGATCGTCGGCGTGACCAGCCTGGTGGCGGGCTATTACCTGGCGGACTTGTTGACCCGTTTTCAGCGCGCCTACCCCAACGTCGACATCCGAGTGATGGAAGACGAGCGCCCGTATATCGAGCATTTGCTGGTCAGCGGCGAGATTGATGTCGGGGTGTTGATCCTGTCCAACCTCGAAGACCGCTACGCCCTGCAAACCGAAGTACTCACCCATTCGCCGCACCGGGTCTGGTTGCCTGCGCAGCATCCCCTGCTGGAACACGACAGCATCAACCTGGCAGACATCGCTCGCGAGCCGCTCATTCAGCTCAATGTCGACGAAATGGACATGAATGCCCAGCGCATGTGGTCGCGAGCCGGTCTACAGCCGCACATCACCCTGCGCACAGCCTCGACCGAAGCGGTTCGGAGCCTGGTGGCAGCCGGACTCGGGGTCTCCATCCAGCCAGACATGACCTATCGGCCCTGGTCGCTGGAGGGCGACATCATCGAAGCGCGCCCCTTGGCGGACCTCAGTCAGACCCTGGACGTAGGCCTGGCATGGCGCCGAGGCACGGCCCGGCCCGCGTTGGTCGACCCCTTTTTGAGCGTCGCCCGGGAACAGCCTCATACCGGGCGCAGGCTATCTATTTAATCGAACGCTGGTTTCAGTATTTAGCATTTGTCGACCTCTCGCCCGCGCACTAGTCTCTGTGGCTATAGATGGCCGGGCGCGCCAAGGAGCAAGCCCATGGACCCCACGGCCACACAAAAAAAGAGAGCACCCAACATGCCCGGCGCGCACCCGACCCCATTGTTCACGGCACTGTTAATCGACGGTGAACTGGTCGCAGGCCAAGGTTTCGTCGAGCCGATCCTCAATCCGGCCACTGGCGAAGTGTTGACCCATATCGCTGAAGCCAGCATTGAACAAGTCGAAGCCGCAATCCTCGCCGCTCACAGGGCCTTTGCCAGCTGGTCTCGAACCACACCGCAACAACGCTCGAACATCCTGCTGTCTATTGCCAACGTCATTGAAAAACAAGCCGACCAACTCGCCCGCCTGGAATCGCTGAACTGCGGCAAGCCCCTGCACCTGGCGCGCCAGGATGATTTGAGCGCCACGGTCGACGTGTTCCGTTTTTTTGCCGGTGCCGTGCGCTGCCAGACCGGGCAACTCTCCGGCGAATACCTGCCCGGCTACACCAGCATGGTTCGGCGTGACCCGATCGGCGTAGTGGCGTCCATCGCACCGTGGAATTACCCGATCATGATGGCCGCCTGGAAAATCGCCCCGGCACTGGCGGCGGGTAATACGTTGGTGTTCAAACCGTCCGAACACACACCGCTGTCGATCCTGGCGCTGGCCCCGGCGCTGGCTGAGCTATTGCCACGTGGGGTCATCAATATCATCTGCGGCGGCGGCGAAGGTGTCGGCAGCCATTTGGTCAGCCACCCGAAAGTGCGCATGGTGTCGCTGACCGGCGACATCGTTACTGGACAGAAAATTCTTCAGGCAGCCGCCAAAACCCTCAAACGCACGCACCTGGAACTGGGCGGCAAAGCACCGGTCATCGTCTGCAACGACGCCGACATTCAGGCAGTGGTCGAGGGCGTGCGCACGTATGGCTACTACAACGCAGGCCAGGACTGCACCGCCGCGTGCCGAATCTACGCACAGACAGGCATTCATGATCGCTTGGTGGCCGAACTCGGCGCGGCGGTCAGCAGCCTGCGCTTTGCCGGCAAACGTGACGCCGACAATGAAATCGGTCCGCTGATCAGCACCCGCCAGCGTGATCGGGTCGCCAGCTTCGTCGAGCGCGCATTGGGCCAGCCACACATCGAGCGCGTTACGGGTGCGGCGGTGCATTCCGGGGCAGGCTTCTACTATCAGCCGACCCTGCTCGCCGGCTGTAAACAGACCGACGAGATCGTCCAGCGCGAAGTATTCGGTCCGGTTGTTACCGTGACTCGCTTCGATCAGCTTGAGCAAGCCGTGGACTGGGCCAACGACTCGGAATACGGCCTGGCGTCGTCGATCTGGACCCAAAATCTGGATAAAGCCATGCAAGTGGCCGCGCGCTTGCAGTACGGATGCACCTGGATCAACAGCCATTTCATGCTGGTCAGCGAAATGCCCCACGGCGGCCTCAAGCGCTCGGGTTATGGCAAGGATTTGTCCAGCGACTCGTTGCAGGACTACAGCGTGGTGCGCCACATCATGGCGCGTCACGGGCAAGACTTGAGCTGAGCAACGCTCAAGACGAATGACTGCACTACGCTTTACAGCACTCTAATAATCAGCCCGAAGAGGGCATGCCGTACCCGTTCAAAACTGCCCCGACCATAATTAAAGAAGAGGGAATCCCATGTCAGTGCTCAAGACCGCATTACTCAGCGCGGTAGTCACCGGTATGTTCACCAGCTGCGGTATCTCCGCAGCAGAGATGCTCAAAACCGTCGGCGACGGCGAAGGCCAGCTCGATATTGTTGCGTGGCCGGGCTACATCGAACGGGGTGAAAGCGACAAGGCATACGATTGGGTGACCGGCTTCGAGCAAGAGACCGGCTGTAAGGTCAGCGTCAAAACTGCCGCCACCTCCGATGAGATGGTCAGCTTGATGGCCAAGGGCGGTTATGACCTGGTGACGGCGTCCGGCGATGCTTCGCTGCGACTGATCGTCGGCAAGCGGGTCCAGCCCATCAACACCGCGCTGATTCCGAACTGGAAGAATATCGACCCGCGCCTGGCGAACGGCCCGTGGTACGTGGTCAACAAGCAAACCTACGGCACGCCTTATCAGTGGGGCCCGAACGTGCTGATGTACAACACCAATGTGTTCAAGGTCGCGCCCGTCAGCTGGAGCGTGGTGTTCGAAGCGCAAAACCTGCCAGACGGCAAGCCCAACAAAGGCCGTGTACAGGCTTATGACGGCCCGATCTATATCGCCGATGCCGCGCTGTACCTGAAGTCGACCCAGCCTGAACTGGGGATTAAAAACCCGTACGAGCTTAACGAAACCCAGTACAAGGCAGTCCTCGACCTGCTGCGCAAACAGCAGCCGTTGGTCCACCGTTATTGGCACGACGCCACCGTCCAGATGAGTGACGTCAAGAACGAAGGCGTCGCGGCCTCCAGCTCATGGGGTTACATGGTCAATGGCCTCAAGGCTGACAAACAGCCTGTGGCCTCGACCATTCCAAAAGAAGGCGCTACCGGCTGGGCTGACACCACCATGCTCCACGCCGAGGCCAAGCACCCGAACTGTGCCTACAAGTGGATGGACTGGTCGCTGCAACCCAAAGTCCAGGGCGACGTTGCCGCCTGGTTCGGTTCTTTGCCGGCAGTACCCGCAGCGTGCAAGGCCAGCGAACTGCTGGGTGCCGAAGGGTGCGCGACCAATGGTTTCGACCAGTTCGACAAGATCGCTTTCTGGAAAACCCCACAAGCTGAAGGCGGCAAGTTCGTGCCGTACAGCCGCTGGACCCAGGATTACATCGCGATCATGGGCGGGCGCTGAGTCCGTCTGAAGGAGCTGCGGGTCGAGCGCGACCCCGGCTTATCGCGGGCAAGCCACACTCCTACAAAAATCTGCGCTACCCCTGTAGGAGCGGGCTTGCCCGCGAGCGACTGCAAAGCAGTCGCAAATGATTCACCCGCCTTTTTGGAGCTACACACCATGACGCTTGCAGTCCAATTCACCCACGTTTCCCGTCAGTTCGGCGAAGTGAAGGCCGTTGACCGGGTTTCCATCGATATCCAGGACGGCGAGTTCTTTTCCATGCTGGGCCCGTCGGGCTCGGGCAAAACGACCTGTCTGCGCTTGATTGCCGGTTTTGAGCAGCCGAGCGCAGGTTCAATCCGCATTCATGGCGAAGAGGCGGCGGGCCTGCCGCCTTATCAGCGTGATGTGAACACCGTGTTCCAGGACTATGCGCTGTTCCCGCACATGAACGTGCGAGACAACGTTGCCTATGGTTTGAAGGTCAAGGGCGTCGGCAAAACCGAACGCCTCAACCGTGCCGAAGAAGCCTTGGCCATGGTCGCGCTCAATGGCTACGGCGACCGCAAACCGGTGCAACTCTCCGGCGGCCAGCGTCAACGCGTTGCACTGGCGCGCGCCTTGGTCAATCGGCCCCGCGTGCTGCTGCTCGATGAGCCGCTGGGCGCCCTCGACTTGAAGCTGCGTGAGCAGATGCAAGGCGAGCTGAAGAAGCTCCAGCGCCAACTCGGCATCACCTTTATTTTCGTCACCCATGACCAGACCGAAGCCCTGTCCATGTCAGACCGCGTGGCGGTGTTCAACAAAGGTCGCATCGAGCAGGTCGATACCCCGCGCAATCTGTACATGAAACCGGCCACCACCTTTGTCGCCGAATTCGTTGGCACCTCCAACGTATTGCACGGCGAACTGGCCCTGCAATTGAGCGGCATCGCTCAGCCGTTTTCGATTCGCCCGGAACACATCCGCTTTGCGGAAGGCCAGGCGGGCAGTCACGAGATTCAGGTCAGCGGCCTGCTGCACGACATTCAGTACCAAGGCAGCGCCACCCGCTACGAACTCACCCTCGACAATGGCCAGACCCTGAATGTCAGCCAGGCCAACAACCAGTGGCTGGACACCAGCACGCACTACCAGACCGGTCAGCGAATCACTGCACGCTGGGCCCGTGAAGCGATGATCACGCTGCATGAACCGGCCGTGGGCGAGGGTCTGTAACCATGAGCCAGGCCATCATCCATCCGGCGACGCAGCCCGGACAATCGCCCTTGCGGCGCTTCTCCAACCTGCTCTATCGCCGACCCAATCTCTACCTTGCGCTGCTGCTGATCCCGCCGCTGCTGTGGTTCGGCGCGGTCTATCTCGGTTCGCTGCTGACCCTGTTGTGGCAGGGTTTCTACACCTTCGACGACTTCACCATGGCGGTCACGCCCGAACTGACCCTGGCCAACTTCGCGGCCCTGTTCAGCCCGGCGAATTTCGACATCATCAAGCGCACCTTGGGCATGGCGGTGGCGGTGTCTATTGCCAGCGGCATCGTCGCGTTCCCTATCGCCTATTACATGGCGCGCTATACCACGGGCAAGACCAAGGCCTTTTTCTACATCGCGGTGATGATGCCGATGTGGGCCAGCTACATCGTCAAGGCCTATGCCTGGACCCTGCTGCTGGCCAAAGGCGGCGTGGCGCAGTGGTTCGTTCAGCACATGGGGCTGGAACCCGTGTTGCAGTTCATCCTGGGCATTCCCGGCGTGGGCGGCAGTACCTTGTCGACCTCGCACCTCGGGCGTTTCATGGTCTTCGTCTACATCTGGCTGCCGTTTATGATCCTGCCAATCCAGGCGTCACTGGAGCGCTTGCCACCGTCGCTGTTGCAAGCCTCGGCCGACCTTGGCGCCACGCCACGCCAGACCTTCATGAACGTGACGCTGCCGCTGTCGGTGCCAGGAATCGCTGCCGGTTCAATTTTCACCTTTTCCCTGACCTTGGGCGACTTCATCGTGCCGCAACTGATCGGTCCACCCGGCTACTTCATCGGCAGCATGGTCTACGCCCAACAAGGCGCTATCGGCAATATGCCCATGGCAGCAGCCTTCACTCTAGTGCCCATCGTGCTGATCGCTATTTACCTGTCCATCGTCAAACGACTGGGGGCCTTCGATGCGCTCTAAACCTTCGTTGCAGGGGGAAAAAGCCTCCCTTGGCCTGAAGCTGGCCGCATGGGGCGGGCTGGTGTTCCTGCACTTCCCGATTTTCATCATCTTCATGTACGCCTTCAACACCGAAGACGCCGCCTTCAGCTTCCCACCCCAGGGTTTCACCCTGAAGTGGTTCAGCGTGGCGTTCTCGCGCCCCGACGTGCTGGAGTCGATCAAGCTCTCGCTGGAGATCGCCTGTATCGCCACGTTGATCGCCATGGTCCTCGGCACGCTGGCATCGGCAGCCCTGTACCGACGGGATTTTTTCGGCAAGGACGGTATTTCGCTGATGCTGATTCTGCCCATCGCCCTGCCGGGGATCATCACCGGTATTGCCCTGCTCTCGGCCTTCAAGACCCTGGGTATCGAACCGGGGATGTTCACCATCATCGTCGGCCACGCGACCTTCTGTGTGGTGATCGTCTACAACAACGTTATCGCCCGCTTGCGCCGCACGTCCCACAGCCTGATCGAAGCGTCGATGGACCTGGGTGCCGACGGCTGGCAGACCTTTCGCTACATCATCATGCCCAACCTCGGTTCGGCATTGCTGGCCGGAGGCATGCTGGCGTTCGCCCTGTCGTTCGACGAAATCATCGTGACCACCTTTACCGCCGGCCATGAACGCACGTTGCCAATCTGGCTGCTCAACCAACTCAGTCGCCCACGCGACGTACCGGTGACCAACGTGGTCGCCATGCTGGTGATGCTGGTAACCATGCTGCCGATCCTCGGCGCCTATTACCTGACACGCGGCGGCGAGAGCGTGGCGGGCAGTGGCGGTAAATAACGAACACCCACAATCCCCTGCAGGAGCTGCCGAAGGCTGCGATAAAGCCGGAACGGCCTTCGGCGGCTCCTACCGTTTTTTTGCTCGACGACAATAATTGCCTGAAGAGGAATCAACCATGCAAACAAAACTGTTGATCAATGGCCATCTCGTCGCTGGTGAAGGTCCCACTCAGCCTGTCTTCAACCCTGCCTTGGGCCGGGTGTTGGTCGAAATCAACGAAGCCAGTGAAGCCCAGGTCGACGCCGCAGTGCGGGCTGCCGATGCCGCCTTTGAAAGCTGGTCGCAGACCTCGCCCAAAGATCGCTCGCTGCTGTTGCTCAAACTGGCCGACGCCATTGAAGCCCATGGCGAAGAGTTGGCCAAACTGGAATCGGACAACTGCGGCAAGCCCTACAGCGCCGCACTGAACGATGAAATCCCGGCGATTGCCGACGTATTCCGCTTCTTCGCGGGCGCCAGTCGCTGCATGAGCGGATCAGCGGCCGGTGAATACCTGCCGGGCCACACCTCGATGATCCGTCGTGATCCTATCGGTGTCGTGGCGTCGATTGCGCCCTGGAACTACCCGCTGATGATGGTCGCCTGGAAAATCGCCCCGGCGCTGGCTGCTGGCAATACCGTGGTGCTCAAACCTTCCGAGCAAACGCCACTGACCGCGTTGCGTCTGGTGGAACTGGCGGCCGATATCTTCCCGGCCGGTGTGCTCAATCTGGTCTTCGGCCGTGGGCAGACCGTCGGCAATCCGTTGGTGACCCATCCAAAAGTGCGCATGGTCTCGCTGACCGGCTCTATCGCCACGGGCTCGCACATCATTTCCAGCACCGCCGACAGCGTCAAACGCATGCACATGGAGCTGGGCGGCAAGGCACCCGTGATCATTTTCGATGACGCTGATATCGACGCTGCGGTCGAGGGCATTCGCACGTTCGGTTTCTACAACGCCGGCCAGGATTGCACCGCCGCGTGCCGGATCTACGCACAAAAAGGCATCTACGAAAAATTCGTTACCCGGCTTGGCGAAGCTGTCAGCACCATCAAGTACGGCGTGCAAGACGACCCGGAAACCGAGCTCGGTCCACTGATCACTGCGCAGCATCGCGACCGTGTGGTGGGCTTCGTCGAACGCGCACTCGCTAAATCGCACATGCGCTTGATCACCGGCGGCAAGGTGGTTGAGGGCAACGGCTTCTTCTTTGAACCCACCGTGATTGCCGATGCGAAACAGGATGATGAAATCGTCCGTCGCGAAGTGTTCGGCCCAGTGGTCTCGGTCACCCAGTTCGACGATGAGGCGCAAGTCTTGGGTTGGGCCAACGACTCGGATTACGGCTTGGCCTCATCGGTCTGGACCCAAGACGTCGGACGCGCCCACCGAATGGCTGCGCGCTTGCAGTACGGCTGCACCTGGGTCAACACCCACTTCATGCTGGTCAGTGAAATGCCCCATGGCGGGCAGAAGCTTTCCGGGTATGGCAAAGACATGTCCATGTACGGGCTGGAGGATTACACCACCGTGCGCCATGTGATGTTCAAACACTGAGGGCGCTTCAACTGTAGGCGCTGCCGAAGGCTGCGATAAGGCCGGAACGGCCTTCGGCGATGTCTGATTCACCTGTTTCACCCGCAATCCAGATCAAAACAATAACGACCGAATCGGGTTGTGCAGTGAGTGCACAACCACGGTTTCGGACACACCAAATCTGCCGATTTCCTGGAGAAACACATGAGCGTAACCCCGCTAGCCGCCGCGCTGGACAGCGATGCCGAACAACTCCTCAAGTTGGGGTACACCTCCAACTTCAACCGCACCATGAGCCTGTGGGAGAACTTCGCCCTCGGTTTCACGTACCTGTCGCCCGTGGTGGGCGTCTACACCTTGTTTGGCCTGTGCCTGGCAGCAGGCGGCCCGCCGATGTTCTGGGCTTACCTGTTAGTGGGCATGGGTCAGATGTTGGTGTGCCTGATTTTCGGTGAAGTGGTTTCGCAGTTCCCGATTTCCGGCGGTGTGTACCCATGGGCCCGTCGCTTGGTGGGCAAGCGCTGGGCGTGGATGGTTGGCTGGATCTATGCAATCGCCCTGTGCGTGACCATCGCCGCCGTTGCTGTGGGTGCCGGACCGTATCTGGCCGCCATGCTCGGATTCGAGCCTAGCGCCAACACCAACATTGTCATCGCACTGGTGCTGACCCTGTTTGCCACGCTGGTCAATCTCAGCGGCACCAAAGTGCTTGCGCGCATCGCCATGTTCGGTTTCCTCTGCGAACTGATCGGCGCCGTCATCGTGGGCGTTTATCTGCTGATTTTCGAACGTCATCAGCCGATCAGCGTGCTGTTCAACACCTTCGACATCCGCATCGATGGCTCTTACATGCCGGCGTTCCTGACGGCGTCGCTGGCGGGTATGTTCCTGTACTACGGCTTCGAGGCCTGCGGCGATGTTGCCGAGGAAACGCCTAACCCGAGCAAGATGATCCCGCGCGCCATGCGCATGACCATTTATATCGGTGGCGCAGCAGCGATGTTCGCCTGCCTGGCGCTGATCCTCTCCGTACCGGACATGGCTGCCGTGATCAACGGCACCGACAAGGACCCGGTGACCACCATCCTCACCAACGCCTTTGGCGTCAATGGCTCGAAAGTGGTGATGGCCGTGGTGATGGTGTCCTTCATCTCCTGCGTCATCAGCTTGCAAGCCGCCGCCAGCCGCCTGCTTTATGCCTACGCACGGGATGAAATGATCATCGGCAGCACTGTGCTGAAACGCCTGTCACCCAACACTCAGGTGCCTGTCGCCGCGCTGTTCGTTGCTGGCGTGCTGCCCGCACTGATCATCTGCCTGGGCTTTGTGTTACAGGACGCAGTCGCCACCATCGTCAGCTTCGCCGCCATCGGTATCTACCTGGCGTTCCAGATGATTGTCATGGCCGCCCTCTTCGCCCGCGCACGCGGCTGGAAACCAAGCGGTCAATTCAGCCTCGGTAAATGGGGCCTGCCAATCAACCTTGGCGCGTTGATCTACGGGGTGTTGGCCATCATCAACATGGCCTGGCCTCGTACCCCGGATGCCGCCTGGTACATCAACTACGCCATGGTCCTGACCACCGCCATTGTCATTGGCCTGGGCTTGGTCTACATGTGGCTGGGCAAACCGTACGACCACGGTACGGCGCCCGCTGGGGATGCCTGGAAAGTCAGGAAGTAACCGCTTTTGCTCTGAAAATGCCCACGCTCTGCGTGGGCATTTTGTATGGGCGTCTTCGCGAGCACGTTCGCCCACAGTGGGCGGAGTGCTCGACCTCACTCGCGCAAATCGGACTCATGGATCGGTTGATCACGGTGGGTGGCGCGTTGATATTGTGCGGGCCAGGTGGCTTTGCGTCCGCCCAGGTCATCGTCAGCGTGCAGGGGCCAGTACGGATCACGCAGCAGTTCGCGGGCGAGCAGGATCAAGTCAGCTTGCCCGGTACGCAGGATGTGCTCGGCCTGGGCCGGTTCTGTGATCATGCCGACTGTGCCGGTAGCAATGCCCGACTCCTTGCGCACCCGCTCGGCGAACCGAGTCTGATAACCAGGGCCGACCGGAATTTCCGCATTGGCAGACGTGCCGCCCGACGACACGTCGATCAAGTCCACGCCTATGTTTTTCAAGCGTCGCGCCAGGTCAACGGTTTCGTCCGGATTCCAGCCGTCTTCGACCCAGTCGGTGGCAGAGACACGTACGAACAATGGCAGTTCTTCGGGCCAAATGGCGCGTACGGCCTCGGTGACTTGCAGGGTCAGGCGAATGCGATTTTCAAACGTGCCGCCATATTGATCGCGACGCTGATTGCTCAACGGCGACAGGAATTGATGCAACAGATAGCCGTGAGCGGCGTGAATCTCGACCACTTTGAAACCCGCCGTCAGCGCACGCTGCGCCGCGTCGACGAAGGCCTGAATCACGTCCTGGATCTGGCGCTCATCCAGCTGTGTCGGCGCCGTGTGTTTGGGGTCGAATGCAATAGGCGAAGGCCCGACAGGCGTCCAGCCACCCTCACTTAATGGCACGCTGCCCTGCTTGCCCAACCAGGGACGCCAGGTGCTGGCCTTCCGACCGGCATGCGCCAGCTGGATACCCGCAACCGCACCTTGAGCCGTAATGAAGCGGGTGATGCGTTGCAAAGGTTCGATCTGTTCGTCGTTCCACAACCCCAAATCTTCGGGAGTGATTCGCCCGTCCTGGGTGACGGCGGTGGCCTCGGTAAATACCAGCCCGGCACCGCCGACGGCGCGACTACCGAGATGAACCAGATGCCAGTCGTTGGCCAGGCCATCGACACAGGAGTACTGACACATCGGCGACACCGCGATGCGATTGAGCAGGGTCAGTTGGCGCAGGGTAAAGGGTTCAAGCAGCAGGCTCATGGGGACCTCTCAAATTGACAATCGGGTTCCAGATTCTGTGTGGCATGTTTCTGAACAACAATGCCTACAGCCTAGTCGACAACTCAAGAGAGATGAGGGTTCCTGCAGCAAATCAACGCGCCGCGATATGCGCCACCATCAACTGCACGGTTTCGTTGCCACGAAATTCGTTGAGGTCCAGCTTGTACGCCAGTTCGACCCAGCGAATGGTCGGGTTCGGCCAGATCTCGCGGTCGACGCTGAAGGCGATGCCATCGAGTTTCAGCGAGCCGCACTCGCTTTTCAGCACCATTTTCAGATGACGCTCACCCACGATGCGTTGTTCTACCAACTGAAACACGCCATGGAACAACGGTTCAGGGAAATGCTGACCCCAAGGCCCCGCGTTACGCAGCGCACGGGCCAGTTCCAGATGAAACTCTTCGACGGCCAGCGTGCCATCCGACAGCAAGCGCCCGGTCAGGTCGTCTTCACACAGTTGGCGACGCACTTCCGCATCAAAGGCTTCGGCGAACGCCGGGAAATTTGCTTCAGGCAACGACAAGCCGGCGGCCATCGCATGCCCACCAAACTTGCTGATCAGTTCTGGATGTTTGGCCGCCACAGCGTCCAGCGCATCGCGGATATGAAACCCCGGCACTGAACGCGCCGACCCTTTGAGTACGCCCTCCCCGGCACTGGCGAAGGCGATGGTCGGCCGGTGATAACGCTCTTTCAGACGTGACGCGAGAATCCCGATCACCCCCTGGTGCCAATCCGCCTCGAACAGACACAAGCCGAACGGCATCGACTCCAGTGGCAAGTCCTTGAGCTGGGCCAGCGCTTCACGCTGCATGCCCTGCTCGATGGATTTGCGGTCCTGGTTCAACTCATCGAGTTGCACCGCCATTTCACGAGCCAGGGTTTCGTCTTCACACAGCAGGCATTCGATGCCCAGGCTCATGTCATCCAGACGACCGGCAGCATTCAGACGTGGCCCAATGATAAACCCGAGGTCGGTCGAGGTGATGCGTGCAGGTTCACGGCGTGCGACATCGAGAATCGCCTTGAGCCCCGGTCGTGCCCGACCTGCTCGGATGCGCAGCAAGCCTTGATGGACCAGGATGCGATTGTTGGCATCCAGCGGTACTACGTCGGCGACGCTGCCCAGTGCAACCAGGTCGAGCAGCTCACCGAGGTTCGGTTGCACCCGTTGGTTGGCCTCGAACCAACCGGTATCACGCAACCGTGCGCGCAACGCCATCAACACATAGAAAATCACCCCGACGCCGGCCAGGGCCTTGCTGGGAAATTCGCAACCGGGCTGATTCGGGTTGACGATGGCGTCGGCTGCCGGCAGTTCATGGCCGGGCAAGTGGTGGTCGGTGACCAGTACCTGCAAGCCCGCCGCCTTGGCCGCCGCCACGCCGTCGACGCTGGAAATACCGTTGTCCACGGTGATCAGCAGTTGCGGATCTCTCTGCAAGGCAACGGCGACAATTTCCGGGGTCAGGCCGTAGCCATATTCGAAACGGTTCGGCACCAGATAATCGACATGCGCCGCACCGAGCAGTCGCAACCCCAAGACGCCTACCGTGCTGGCGGTCGCACCATCCGCATCGAAGTCGCCGACGATCAGGATGCGCTGACGCTCGTTCAACGCCGTCACCAACAGGTCCACCGCCGCATCGATTCCCTTGAGCTGCTGATAAGGAATCAGGCGGGCCAGACTTTTGTCCAGCTCGACCTCGGACAGCACGCCGCGCGCCGCATATAGACGCGTCAGCAAAGGCGGCAGGTCGCCGAGAAACGGCAGTGTGTCAGGCAACAGGCGAGGTTCGATGCGCATTCGGTTTCCGCTGGATTTCTTTGATTGGCGAGCTGGCAGAGTAATCAGTGGCGAGGCGTATCAGCCGCGCTCGCCGGTGAGCCATTGCAGCTGAACTTCGTGCTGACCACGGTCGTCGGTCACAAAAATCGTCCCTTCGCTGATCATCACGTCCCACTTGATAACGCGAGGCATGTCCTTGGCCAGGACTTCCAGAATGTCTTGCGGCACGGCAGCGATGTTGACGTTTTTCAGGTTTTTCGCGACCGGTATGACCTTGGTTTCCCAGACACGCAAGCTGCCGTAGGCCAACAGACTGGTGCGCTCGGTACGACGCGAGCACCAGGTCATGCGATCAGCGTCCGGCTGGCCCACTTCGATCCAGTGCAACACGCGACCATCCAGGCTCTTTTCCCAGAGCGCGGGCTCGTCCACGTCCGACAAGCCACGGCCAAACGCCAGGTGCTCGCTGTACCAGAAGGCATAAGCCAGCAAACGCACGGTCATGCGCTCTTCAGTTTCGGAGGGGTGCCGGGCGATCGTCTGTTTGACGCTTTCATAGACGCTACGGTCGAGGTCGGTGAGATTGAGTTCGAATTTGTAGGTCGTGGACGGCTGGGCCATGAACGGGCTTCTAGATGCGGAGAAAGGCGCCAAGTCTAACCGATGCTGACCCATTGAACGACCGAACCGGCCTGATCTGCCCGGCGGTCGGGACAAATAAGCGCCTGATGCCAGACCAAGGTGCCGCCGGGGCAGAATCTGTCGCCAGAATCGAATAGGCTAAGGCCATTCGCTGCCCACAGGATGCCCCATGCCACTCACTGCCAAACCCCTTGCCGGTCTCAAAGTCATTGAACTGGGGACGTTGATCGCCGGCCCTTTCGCCTCGCGCATCTGCGCCGAGTTCGGTGCCGAGGTGATCAAAATCGAATCGCCGGACGGCGGAGATCCCCTGCGCAAGTGGCGCAAGCTGTATGAGGGGACATCCCTGTGGTGGTTTGTT
Source organism: Pseudomonas sp. UMAB-08 (assembly GCF_900095225.1). Taxonomy (GTDB): domain Bacteria; phylum Pseudomonadota; class Gammaproteobacteria; order Pseudomonadales; family Pseudomonadaceae; genus Aquipseudomonas. The sequence goes on along the minus strand of NZ_LT607416.1, from coordinate 339,271 downwards.
CAGTCGCGCAATAAAAAGTCGCTGACGCTCAATCTCAAGCATCCCGAGGGTTTGGCCATCCTCAAGCAGTTACTGGGCGAGGCCGATATCCTCATCGAGAATTTTCGCCCTGGCGTCCTGGAGAAACTAGGTCTGGGATGGGAGACCTTGCACGCGTTGAACCCGAAACTGGTGATGGTGCGCCTGTCCGGTTTCGGCCAGACGGGACCGATGAAAGATCAGCCAGGGTTCGGCGCGGTCGGGGAATCCATGGGCGGGTTACGCTACATCACTGGTTTCGAGGATCGGCCACCGGTGCGCACCGGGATTTCCATCGGTGACTCGATTGCCGCACTGTGGGGTGTGATCGGGGCGCTGATGGCGTTGCGTCACCGCGAAGTCAATGGCGGCCAGGGCCAAGTGGTGGATGTGGCGTTGTACGAAGCGATTTTCGCGATGATGGAAAGCATGGTCCCGGAGTTCGATGTGTTCGGGTTTATCCGCGAGCGCACCGGCAACATCATGCCCGGCATTACGCCCTCTTCGATCCACACCAGCGCCGATGGCAAGCACATACAGATCGGCGCCAATGGCGATGCGATCTTCAAACGGTTCATGCAGGTCATCGGGCGTGAGGACCTGGCCAATGATCCCGCGCTGGCCAGCAATGACGGGCGGGACAGCCGCCGTGATGAACTGTACGGCGTGATTGATCGCTGGGTCGGCTCGCTGCCGCTGGAAACACTGTTGAGCATGCTGACCGACGCCCAGGTGCCTGCCAGCCGTATTTATTCAGCTGAAGACATGTTCAGTGACCCGCAATTTCTCGCTCGGGAGATGTTTCTCCAGGCCAAATTACCCGATGGAAAATCCTTCAAAATGCCCGGCATTGTCCCCAAACTCTCGGAAACACCGGGGTCTGCAGACTGGGTCGGACCCGAACTGGGAGCCCATAATGCCGAGTTATTGAAGGCCCTGGGTTACGACGCAGACCAGATTGTTCGTTTGCGCGAACAGGGCGCCATCTAAGTGGCGCTATAATTCAGGCACTTCCAGAGGATTAATCAGCGAATGGTCTATCGCCACCTACAGGCCGCCAAACCTTGTCTGACGCTCATGCTGGTTCTGGTAGCGCTCATTGGCGTGCCGCGCACCAGCATGGCAAAAGACACGTTGATCTGGTTGCTACGCGATCTACCGCCCTTGACGATCGCTTCAGGCCCGCAGCAGGGCCAAGGTTCGATTGATCGGCTGATGCCGTTGTTGATCGCCCGCATGCCTGAGTTCGACCACCTGCTATTGCGGGTCAATCGCGCCAGGGGCATGCAAATGCTTAATGAGCCCTCCCTCACCTGCGACCCGACGCTGCTCTGGACTCCAGAGCGAGCGAAAACCATCATTTTCTCGATCCCTACGTATGCAGTGGCCAGCAACGGCATCGTCATTCGTCGGGAAGACGCGAGCCGCTTCAGCCCCTTCCTCGAAAACGGCCAGATCGATCTGGTGGCGTTACTGGCGAGCCAGACGATAAAGCTCGGGGTGGTGGCCGAACGCAGTTATGGCCCGGTGATCGATCAAATTGTTCATGGCGCGTCAGGCGCTGACGTCAGCGAGCATTATGGCAACGATGCGGTCGGCAGCCTGTTACAGATGGAGCGCCGGGGCCGCTTGCACGCCTTTATCAGTTACTGGCCAGAAGCCCGCTATCAGGCACAGCATCAAAGCATCAACCCTGAAGAACTGACGTTTTACCCGGTCAAAGGCACCGCCAAATATCAGTTCGCCCATGTCGGTTGTTCAAATACCGAGCGAGGCCGAGAGGCCATAGAGATTATCAACCGCGAAATGCGCGTGTTGCGCGAAAGCACACTTGTCGATCTCTATGCAGAGTGGCTCGACCCGTCGTCCCGCGTGGAATATCTGAAGGATGCCAAGGCGTTTTTCGATAAGCCCTGAGCCTGCGGAAATGCAGACGTTTGCCAAACTATAGACAAAAGAAACCCCGAGCAGCGGGGTAACTAACTCGGGGTCAAACCGTGGTCCCTCGGGACCAGTACGGCAGGCAACAATCACCGGAGCACAATGCCTGAACCTGCCGTACTTAATATGAGGCCTGAATACGACTAAGGTTCCCCGATCAGTCAAATAAAATCCAGAACCGGTCTAAACGCCTGCGCTTGAGCGTGGCGCATGGCCGCAATCACGCAGGGCTCGATACGCCCCTCGGCCACTAACAGGTCTCGGTGAAAACCGTCGACCACATCTGTCAGTTGGCGCTTGTCGCAAAACTGCGCTACACACAGCGTGCGCTCGATCACAATCGCACCCGCCGGGTTTTTCAGGGTCACCAGACGCTCACCCTGAGCACCCGCAGGGCCCAGCGTTGCCTGGTACGGCGTCAGGGCTTCGCTTAGTAGTAAGCTGATATTTTCCATCTAGATCACCACTCAACAGTTTGAATGCAAAGGTGCTTATCAATGACCCCCGGCTTGAGGAAAAAGTTCGTACGCCGTGAGTCGGGGGATTGCCTGCAATCAGGAACCTTGAGCATGCCTGCTGAACATGACAGATAAAAAACAACCGGGTACACCGCCTCGCGACGGAGAGATCAGCCTGCAATACGCTATCAATACGCACGAAGAGCTGCCGATAACCTTGAAGGCAGGTCAAACCCATCTTGCCCATGCAAACGGAGCCTGACCTTGAGTAAGCCCTCTGATCGAACACTGCGCATCATCCTGGCAGACGATCACCCTATTTTCCTGATAGGGCTGCGGGTTGTGCTCGAACAAGGCGGCGACGCTCAGGTAGTCGCCGAGGCCGGCAGCCCGGTGGGGCTCAATGAAGCGCTGAAAAGCTATGCGTGTGATGTGCTGGTGACCGATTTCATGATGCCGGTCGACCAACAGAACGACGGGCTGCGGTTACTGGGGCGGATTCGCCGCGATCATCCGCAATTGCCCATTGTGGTGGTCACCATGCTCAATAACGCAGGACTGTTTAGCTCGATCCTTGCGTTGGGTGTCAATGCGTTGTTGAGCAAAGCCAGCCTGGCGGGCGAGTTGCCTGCCGCAATCCTGAGTATCCGGCAGAACAAACACTACATTGCGGACTCGGTAAAACAGGCTCTGCTCGAAGCCGGCGATTACGGTTCTGACGCTCTGGTATCCCACGAGCAGCTCTCTCCCAAAGAACAGGAAGTCCTGCGTTTACTGGCGGCCGGGCGCTCGGTGGGGGAAATCGCTGCACAGATTAACCGAAGCAAAAAAACGGTCAGCACTCAAAAAGTCAGCGCCATGCGCAAGCTGGGCCTGGCCAACGACGCGTCCTTATTCATTTACCTGCAAGAGCACGGGCTGACCTGAAGTCGAACCCGTACGCTCCGCCATCCAGCTCAGCAGATCGGTCTCGCTCATGGGGCGAGCAATGAAATAACCCTGCACTGCGGGTTTGCCCAGCGCCTGCAAGGCTTGATAGTCATCAGCGGTTTCCACGCCTTCGACCACCACGTTCATCGCCATCCGCCGCGCCATGATCAATGCACCGGCGACCACCGCCGACTTGCGTGCGTCTTCGGCCATGCCACGCACGAATTCGGAGGGAATCTTTAGCTCGGAGAAGGGCAATTGCAGCAAACGCTCAATATTTGAGGCACCCGTGCCAAAGTCGTCGATGGATAATTTGCACCCTTGCAGGCGCAAGCGCATCAAGCTTTCCAGTTGCCAGGTCGACGTGTTCAGCACCGAGCTCTCGACGACTTCCAGGGTCAGCACCTCTGGAGGCAGACCGAAACGCGCCAGCAGCGCCAGGATTTGCTGGGCAAAATCCACATGTTCGAGCATCACTGGCGCGATATTCACCGCCACGGGCAAAGCTTCCCCGCGTGCCTGCAACACCTCGGAGGACAACTTCAACGCCAGTTCCAGCATGCGCCAGGTCAGCGGCGCAATCAGACCCGCATGCTCCACTGCGGCCATGAACCGGCCCGGCGCCAACAGGCCAAACTGCGGGTGCTGCCAGCGGACCAACGCCTCAACGCCCAGTAATGTCCCCTCCAGGCTGACCTTGGGCTGGTAGTGGGCGATCCACTGTTCAGACACTCGGGTATCGTCAATGCGTTGACCGGGGGCTATCGGATACAGCGCTTCCAGTGACAATGACTCTGACACCTGTAACAACGGCAAGCGCGCGGTATCGTGTTCGATGCCCTCGCTGTAAACCTCCAGCAGTTTACGCAGTGCCGTTGCCGACGCGGGCTTTGCCAGGCTGCCAAGCACCCAGAGCCCCTGCTGTCGAGCCAGATGTGCCGCGCCGTCCAGCACGCTGGTGTCGGTGCTGCTGAGAATGATCACTGCACGGGCCTGCCGGGTCTCGGCCAGATGCCGGATCATTTCGAGCCCGTCCGGGCCGTCCATCTGCAAATCGCAGATGGCAATATCGACGCGGCCCCGATTGGTCAACGATTGTTGCGCCGCTGCGACGCTGTCAGCCGCCAGGACGTTGAAGACTTGATTGGCATTGAGCATCTGGTGCAGCGCCATCAGTTGAAACGGATTGTCTTCAAGGATCAGAACGTTAAGAGAGTTCACAGTCATGCCTCGCGGGCCGGAGCAGTTTTAGCCAAAAGTGATCTGTACTTTAAAGGCCCCCGCATCTGTACCCCATAGGACAAGTCCTAAACAGGCGGCACCGGCAAGTGCTGCTGAATGTCGACGCGCAGCTGCCCGATAGCGTCGTCCAGCTTCTGCCACTCCTCGACCAGCGTTACGCGTGATTGCACGCGCACGCTGGCGTCAAGGCTGGCACAGGCCTTCGCCAATGGCACCGCGTCGACCAGACACGCTGCACCCTTCAAACGGTGCAGCGAAGCGCTCAACGTCTTCCAGTCCTGCGCGCTCACCGCAGGCTGCAAAACGGTCCATTCCTGTTCCAGATTTTTCCACAGTTCCAGAAGCAATAGCTGCATCTGCTCATCGTTGGCCCGGGTCATTTGCCGCAAGGACTGGATATCAAACGATTGTACGGGCGCAATATCGGCGAGCAATTGCGCCAGTTGCTCCAGCGGCACGGGCTTGACCAGCAGCCGGTCCATGCCTGCCTGCTCACAGCGCTGGCGTTCATCACTCATGGCGTTGGCGGTGCAACCGATGACCGGACAAGGCCGCAGTTGCTCCCTGGCTTCGATAAGCCGAATGCTTTCGGTCAGGGCATAACCGCTCATGCCTGGCATATTGCAGTCAGTGATAACCCCGTCGAAGTCGCCCTCACGCCAGAGCGTCAAGGCCGACTCAGCACTGTGGGTGGACACCACTTCATGCCCGAGAAACTCAAGCTGTTGAGTCAGTACCAGGCGATTGGCCGACAGATCATCGACAATCAGCAATTGTAATGAACGGCTGACAGCTCGCGACTGAAGAGGCTTGGAGGCTTTGCTCGGCGCTTGGGCGCGGGCCAGCTCCAGTTCAACCGTGACCTGTGTTCCGACCCCCTGCTCGCTCTCAAGGCTGATCTGGCCGCCCATCAATTCCACCAGTTGCCTGCAAATGCTCAACCCCAGACCGGTGCCGCCATATTCGGCTGCGGTATCGCCACTGGCCTGAGAAAACGGCTGGAACAACAGGCTTTGCTGCTGCGCACTGATGCCGACACCGCTGTCCTTGACGCTGATCCGCAAGCAGGGCCGGTGCTGATCAGCACCCATCGCGCTGACACGCATAAGCACCCCGCCTTCGCGGGTGAATTTCAAGGCGTTGCCGAGTAGGTTGTGCAGCACCTGACGCAGACGCATCGGATCAAGCCAGTATTCACCCTCGGCCGGCTCGGCGAACTCCAGCCGCAGCTCAAGGCCCTTCTCCGACGCTTTGGCCTCGAACAGCTTGCAAATGCCTTCAAAGAACGGGCGCAACGGGGTTGCGGCGAGCGTCAATTGCATACTCCCGGATTCGATCTTGGCCAGGTCCAGGCTGTCGCCGATCAGCGCGATCAATTCCTGTGCGGACTGGTACGCGACGTTTAACCCCTCGGACGGCCGCGTGCCCTGACGTAAAGCCTGTTCGCGCTCAAGCTCGAGCAGACCGATGATGGCGCCCATCGGCGTGCGGATTTCATGGCTCATGGTTGCCAAGAAAGCGCTTTTGGCGACGTTGGCCTGCTCTGCCTCCTGCCGCGCCTGGTTGAGCTGGGCTTCCAGTTGCTTACGTTCGGTGATGTCGATCCAGCCACCCAGCAAGCCCTGCAACTGACCATCGGCCCGGTAAAAAGGCACGGTCCACTGATAGGCCTCAATCAACCGGCCAAAGAGCTCCATCTGCCGGTCAGCGAACACCGGTTGCCGGGTTTCCAGCAGTTTCAAGTAATCGGCGTGCATCTGTTCCGCACTCGGACGAGGGATCAAATCCACATCGATCAAGCGCCGGCCACTCATCTGTTCAAAACTGATCCCGAAGCTTTCCTCATAACTGCGGTTGCACGAAATCAACCGACCATCGAGATCCCGCACATAAATCGGGTTGGGGATACCGTCGAGCAAGGCATGCTTGAAGGCCAACTGATCACTGAGCTGTTCCTCGGCCCTGAGCCGCTGGCGAATCTGCACCTTCAGGCGACTGCTCCAGACCAGTGAGACCAAGCCCAGCATCAATGCGACGGCAAGGGTCCAATAAACCCATGGCGGGATGCGTTGCCAGACCGTGGGCTGAGGGATGACCGCACCCAGCCACTTCAGGCGAATAGCCCGTAATTCACCTACGGGAAATTCTTCAAGGGCCTTGTTCAGGATGCTCAGCAGTTCCGGTTGAGTCTCGACCACCGAGAAACGATCAGGAGACCATTGACCCTCAACGCTGCGACCGACTTTCAGCGCGCCCGGCGGTAACAGATAGGCACCCGCCTCATTCTGGATGGTCGCATCGGCCTGACCGTCTTCGACCAACTGACGGGCTTGCTCGTAAGTCTTGACCAATCGAAGCGTGATGTCTGGATGATTGCGCCGGATAAAGTCTTCCAGCGCATGTTTGGCTGGCAGCGCCAGAACCCGTCCCGACAGATCATTCAGGGTCAGCGGCGATGGGTCCTTGCTGCGCATAACGAAAACCCAGGCATTGCCGCCATACGAGTAGGTGAAGTCGAGGAACTTCTTGCGTTCGGCGTTCTCCCCCAAGGTCGTATTCATATCGGCCTGACCGGTACGCAGCAAATGTAGGGTTTCTTCAGTCGAGGACGATTCCTTGTGCGCGAACTGCAGGCCGGTCATGCGCGAAATACGCGCCAGCACGTCCACATTCAGGCCCACCCATTGGCCGTTCTTGTCCTGGTACAGGTATGGGGGATGTTGGCCAGAAGCCACCGTGACATGAGGATGTTTACGGACCCAGCCTTGCTCGGCGGTCGTCAACTTGATGCGTTGCCGGGCAATGTCCGAGCCCAGACCCGTGGTCCAGCGCACGACGACCTCACGCCTGACCGACGGATCAAGGCTCTTGAGCGCACGGTCAATCACAGCAAGCAGGGTTCCGTCTTCTTTGCGAGTGGCGAACGAGAACCCAACCGGCGGCAGCGCACTTTCGGATTTGATCTGTAACCCCAGATAGGGGCGCAAGGCACTGTAGGAGCGCACGATGACTTCGTTGCCGATAAACGCATCGACTTCGCCCTGGCTCAGGGCCTCAAGAGCACTGTAGAGATTAGGCGCCAGGATAATTTCGCTGTCGGGATAAACCGCATGGACCACCTGCGCATCGGCGTAGCCATCAAGCAATACCACTTTCTTACCCTTCAGCCCAGACGGCAGGGTCACGTCACTCCCGCGTCCGACGATCACCGAGCGGTCGGGCATGTAATCGGCGGAAAACGCCAATTCCTTCACGCCGCGCTCGAAGCCATTGGCACTGGTAAGAATATCGATGGTGCCGTTACGCAGGGCGAGAATGGCCTCTTCGCGTCGAGCGAAACCCACAACCTGCATGGGCACCGACAGTGTGCTGCCGATCAGGCTCAGGTAGTCGGCGCTAATGCCCTGATAGCGATTGCGATCACTGGTGATGTCGATCGGCTCGTAATCGGCAATCGAGATACCCACGCGAAGGGGGCGATGCTGATCGAGCCATTGCTGATCCTGAGGGCCCAGGACCATCGGCGGCAGACTCACAAAGGGCGCCACCAGACTGAAAGGCAAACTTTGCGCAGCGGGCGCGGCCTGACTCAGGAATAACAGCATCCACAGCAGGGCTGTGTGCAGAATGCTTTTGTTTGTGGCACTCATACCGTGCCTGCTGACTTTCTTCACCGCAGTCTTCCCGTCCGTAGGGATCCAAAACCCCCGGAGTGTGGCACGCAAAAACAAAAAAGCCCGCCAAATGGCGGGCCTGATCTTGTTACACGACGATACCGTCAGAGCGGTTTGCCGCGATTACCGTGCTGGCTGACAAAGGCCTGTATGGCTTTAAGGTCATTTGGCAGAACGGTGCACTTCTCTTTTCGCTCAAACAAATCAGCCAAATGTGCAGGCAGCTCAAGGGCTTTTCCTACACCGGCTTTCTCCACTGCATCCGGGAACTTGACCGGATGCGCGGTCCCCAGAATCACCATCGGCGTATCCAGACTGCGACGGCAATCGCGGGCAGCCTTGACCCCAATGGCGGTGTGCGGATCAAGCACTTCGCCCGTCTGCGCGAACACTTCGGCGATGGTCTCGCAGGTCTGTTCATCGCTGACCGCCAGGGAATCGAACAGCTTGCGGGTTTCGGTCCAGCGGTCTTCATCGACGCTAAACGTACCGGTCTGCTTGAAGGTGTCCATCAAGCCAGCGATGGCTGCGCCATTGCGCCCGTGCATATCGAACAGCAAACGCTCGAAGTTCGACGACACCATGATGTCCATGGACGGCGACAAGGTCGCGTGCAGGGTTTCCTTGGAGTACTGATTGCCGCTCATGAAGCGGTGCAGGATGTCATTGCGGTTGGTGGCGACGATCAGCTGGCTGATCGGCAAGCCCATGTTGCGTGCCAGGTAACCGGCGAAAATATCGCCGAAGTTACCGGTTGGAACCGAGAACGCCACCGAACGTGCCGGCCCACCGAGCTGCAGGGCCGCATGAAAGTAGTACACGATCTGGGCCATGATCCGTGCCCAGTTGATCGAGTTGACCGCAACCAGACGCGTGCCCTTGAGGAAGTCCTGATCGGCGAAGCTGTCTTTGACCATCTCCTGGCAGTCATCGAAGTTGCCTTCGACGGCGATGTTGTGGATGTTCTCGCCGAAGATGGTGGTCATCTGCCGACGCTGAACTTCCGAAACACGATTGTTAGGATGCAGGATGAAGATGTCGACGTTGTCGCAACGACGGCAACCTTCGATGGCGGCCGAGCCGGTATCACCGGAGGTCGCGCCCAGAATCACTACGCGCTCGCCACGCTTGGCCAACACATAATCGAGTAAACGTCCGAGCAGTTGCAGAGCGAAGTCCTTGAAGGCCAAGGTCGGACCATGGAACAACTCAAGCACCCACTCATTGCCATTCAATGGGCGCAGCGGGGCAATACCGCTGTGGGCGAAGACGCCCCCCTCTCCCGACGAATAGGTTTCTTCCAGAATCTTTTTGAAATCGGCGTCCGGGATACTGCCGGTAACGAAAGGACGCATGACCCGGAAAGCAAGCTCGTGGTACGGCAGGCCAGCCCATGAAGCGATTTCTTCCTGGGTAAAGCGCGGCAGGTTTTCCGGCACATACAGGCCGCCATCACTGGCAAGGCCAGCGAGCAGCACGTCTTCGAAATTCAGGGCTGGCGCTTGGCCGCGGGTACTGATGTAACGCATGATTATTCCTCTCTAAAACAAGAGCTGCTTGATTCGATAGCCGCGGTTAGTTCAGCTGTTCAACACGAATACGCACTACGCTGCCAACCACATCCTGCAAGGCTTCAAGGGCTGTGATCGCGTCGTTCATACGCTGTTCGAGCACGCTGTGGGTCAGCAGAATCATTGGCACCAGACCGTCGTGCTCTTCGACCTCTTTCTGCATGATCGATTCGATGTTGATCCCGCGCTCGGACAGAATGCTCGCCACTTGCGCCAGAACACCCGGGTGATCCTTGGCCTGAATTCGCAGGTAGTAAGCACTTTCGCAGGCTTCGATCGGCAGAATCGGGTGATCGGACAACGAGTCTGGCTGGAAGGCCAGGTGCGGTACACGGTTCTCTGGATCCGAGGTCATGGCGCGAACCACGTCGACCAGATCGGCAACCACTGAGGAAGCGGTAGGCTCCATGCCTGCACCCGCGCCGTAGAACAGGGTCGAACCCGCGGCATCACCATTGACCATCACCGCGTTCATCACGCCATTGACGTTGGCGATCAGGCGGTCAGACGGGATCAAGGTCGGGTGAACCCGCAGCTCGATGCCCGCAGCCGTGCGACGTGCCACGCCCAGGTGCTTGATGCGGTAGCCCAACGCTTCGGCGTAGTTCACGTCGGCGGTGGTCAGCTTGGTGATGCCTTCGGTGTAGGCCTTGTCGAACTGCAGCGGAATGCCAAAGGCAATCGACGCAAGAATGGTCAGTTTGTGCGCGGCGTCGATACCTTCGACGTCGAAAGTCGGATCGGCTTCGGCATAACCCAGAGCCTGGGCTTCGGCCAGCACGTCAGCAAAGGTGCGGCCCTTTTCGCGCATTTCGGTGAGGATGAAGTTGCCAGTGCCGTTGATGATCCCGGCGACCCAGTTGATGCGGTTGGCCGACAGGCCTTCACGGATCGCCTTGATCACTGGAATGCCACCGGCAACAGCGGCTTCGAACGCAACGATCACGCCCTTCTCGCGGGCTTTGGCGAAGATTTCATTACCGTGCACGGCGATCAGTGCCTTGTTGGCAGTGACGACATGCTTGCCGTTCTCGATGGCCAGCAGGACCAGATCACGGGCAACGGTGTAGCCACCGATCAGCTCGATGACGATATCGATTTCAGGATTGGTCGCGACGGCAAAGACGTCGTGGGTAATGGGGGTACCGGTAATCTGGCAGAGGGGATTTGGCGTACGCATGGCAATTTGCGCTACTTCGATTTCACGGCCGGCGCGGCGGGAAATCTCCTCGGCGTTACGCTGAAGTACGTTGAAGGTACCGCCACCGACAGTACCCAGCCCACAGATGCCTACTTTGACCGGTTTCACTATGAAGTCCCCATAAAACGGCCGACGCGAGGCCGGCCGTGGAAAACAGCCACCTGCTATGAGGTGGCTCGCTGTTTAATAAAGCGACGGTAAACCCGCGGCTCCATGATCGTCAAAAGCTAACCCTGGCGAAGCAGGATTATTGGGTGCTCAATGCCAGCTTGGCCACTTGCTTGGCCGGCTGATAGCCCGGAATCACCTGACCGTCCGCCAGCACGATGGCTGGCGTGCCATTGACACCAATCGATTGGCCTATGGCAAATTGCTTCGACACGGGATTGGCGCATTTCGGTGCTTCGATATTCTTGCCGGTGACCATGCGGTCCATGGCGCCTTTGCGGTCCTTGGAGCACCAGACCGCCTGCAGTTGCTCATCGCCCGGCGAGCCCAGGCCCTGACGCGGGAAGGCAACGTAGCGCACTTCAATCCCCAGACGGTTCAGCTCGGGGACTTCAGCGTGCAGCTTGTGGCAATACGGGCAGGTGGTATCCGTGAACACGGTGATGTGCGATTTGGTTTCGCCGATGGCCGGGTAGACCACCATGTCACCGGCAGGAATGCCGTTGATGGTTTTCGAGATAGCCAGGCGTTCGGTCTTCTCGGTCAGGTTGACCGGTTTACCGTCCTTGATCTGGAACAGATAACCCTGCATCACGAACTGGCCGTCAGCGCTGGCATACAGCACGCGACCGCCCTTGAGTTTGACTTCGTACAAACCGCTCAGCGGGCTGCTGGCAATACTGTCGACTGGCAGCTCGAGCTGCAGCGTTTCAAGGGCCTTGCGGATGGCTTTATCGGCGGCATCATCCGCCTGAGCGAACATACTGAGCGTACTGGCCAGCGCAATAACTGCGGCGGCGAAAATCCGGGTCACGCGCATGGAGACTCCTTGAACGGTGGACAGATGGGCGCTGCTGAAAACGGCGGTCATGGAGGACCGAAGGTGTTTTAGTGCTGCCCAATTTTCGAAACCGGCAAAGCCTATCACATAAGGGCTGTCAGGCCGACTGAGAGTGACGCAGGACACCTCTCGGGCAGGCCTGCACCATCAGCCACGAGGGTGATGCTTTGCATGTATTTCCTGCAATCTTGCGCGCGCTACATGAGTGTATATCTGCGTCGTGGACAAATCACTGTGCCCCAACAGCATCTGCACCACACGCAGGTCAGCACCGTGGTTGAGCAGATGGGTAGCAAAGGCATGGCGCAAGGTATGCGGCGAAAGGGACTTGCCGATTCCGGCGACCTTCGCCTGGTGCTTGATGCGATGCCAGAACGTCTGGCGGGTCATCTGTTCACCGCGCAGACTTGGGAACAGCACATCACTGGGCCGCCCGTTCAGCAGCTCCCACCGGGCATCACGCAGGTAGCGCTCGACCCAGACAATCGCCTCCTCCCCCATGGGCACCAGTCGTTCCTTGCTGCCCTTGCCCATGACCCGCACGACGCCCTGCCGCAAGTTGACTTGTTCAAGGGTCAAACTGATCAGTTCAGTGACGCGCAAGCCGCAGGCGTACAGCACTTCAAGCATCGCCCGATCACGCTGACCGATGGCCTCGCCAAGATCCGGTGCGGCCAACAGCGCTTCAACGTCGGCTTCGGACAATGACTTGGGTAAGGGCCTGCCCAGTTGCGGCATGTCCACTTGCAGGGTCGGGTCTACCTGGATCAGTTTTTCCCGCAGCAAAAACCGATAAAACCCACGCAGGCCTGACAGAAAGCGCGCCGTCGAACGGGGTTTGTACGCTTTGTCCAGGCGCCAGGCCAGGTGATCGAGAATCAGCTCTCGACCCGCGCTACTCAATTCAACGCCTTGCTCCTGCAACCAGCCATTGAATAAGGCCAGATCACTGCGATAAGCCTCACGAGTGTTATCCGACAGGCCTTTCTCCAGCCATAACGCGTCGAGAAAACGGTCAATCAGCGGGTGGTCGATAGCGGGCATGTTATTCAGGACTTCTGCAATAAAGGCGGCGACAGTGTTCCACACCGGGTCATGGCGCGGCGAGCGTTGCCTGAAGGAGATTAAAAATCGGGCAACAAAAAAGCAGCCCTTAGGCTGCTTTTTTTTGCATCGGAAAGACTGAACTTAAGACAGTTTTTCTTTGATGCGAGCTGCTTTACCGGACAGGTCACGCAGGTAGTACAGTTTGGCTTTGCGAACGTCACCGCGACGTTTCACAGCCATGCTGTCGATTTGCGGGCTGTAAGTCTGGAAAGTACGCTCTACGCCAACACCGTTGGAGATTTTACGAACAGTGAAAGCACTGTTCACACCACGGTTACGCTTGGCAATCACAACGCCTTCGAACGCTTGCAGACGCGAACGGTCGCCTTCCTTCACTTTCACCTGAACGACAATAGTGTCGCCCGGGGCAAAGGGAGGGATCTCTTTAGTCATCTGCTCAGCTTCGAGTTGCAGAATGATTTTGTTAGTCATGCTGTGCTCCTAAGGCAGATCATCAGGATCTACCATCGATACGTTAACTATCGTCCCGCTCGCGGAGATACTCCGCCAGCAGCTTCTTCTCTTCTCCAGAAAGCGAGCGGCTTTCCAGAAGATCGGCGCGTCGTTCATAGGTCCGCCCAAGGGACTGCTGTAAACGCCAACGCCGGATGTGCGCGTGATTGCCACTTAGCAACACGTCGGGAACACGCTGATCCGCATACACCTCCGGTCGGGTGTAATGCGGGCAATCCAGCAGACCATCCGTGAAGGAATCTTCCTCCGCGGAGTCCGCATGCCCTAAAGCTCCAGGCAGCAGCCGCGTAACCGCGTCTATCAGGACCATCGCCGGCAGCTCGCCACCGGAAAGTACATAGTCACCAATCGACCACTCTTCATCGACATGAGCTTCAATGAAACGCTCGTCAATGCCTTCATAACGACCTGCGATGAGGATAAATGCCTCCCCTTGCGCCAGTTCGCGTACCGCCGACTGAGTCAGTTGGCGGCCTTGTGGCGACAGGTAAATAACCTTCGCCGCATCCCCTGCTGCCTGCCTGGCCTGAACCAAAGCGTCTTCAAGGGGCTTGATCTTCATCACCATGCCCGGACCACCGCCAAATGGGCGATCGTCCACAGTGTGATGTCGATCTGTGGTGTAGTCCCGCGGATTCCAACAAGTCAGCTGTAAAAGCCCTTGTTTCACCGCACGGCTGGTAATGCCGTAGTCGCTGATGGCGGAAAACATCTCGGGGAACAGACTGATCACTTCTACGCGTAGGCTAGCCATGTCGCTTAGAAGTCCGCATCCCAATCCACCTTCATCTCGCCAGCACCCAGGTCGACTGCCAACACGCATTGCTCTGTATAGGGCAACAAGCGTTCGCGATCATCCAGACTGCCTGCACAAGGCTTGACCACCATTACATCGTTCGAGCCAGTTTCCAGAAGGTGATCGATTTTCCCGAGCAATTGCCCAAGGTGGTCGATGACCTTAAGACCTTCCAGCTGGTACCAGTAGTACTCGCCGTCGGTCAGATCAGGGAACAGGTTGCGCGGCACGCAGACCTCAAAACCGGACAGAAGACGAGCTTCCTCACGATCATCGAGACCTTTGAGCTTTACGACCAGGAACTTGTTTTGCAAGCGTCCGCTGACCAGCTCTACCTGTCGCACATCGCCTTCGCGCCGAAGCGTCCAGGTTTTGTAATCCAACAGGTTTCCAATCGGATCAGTAAAGGAATACACCTTCACTTCGCCGCGAACGCCATGAATAGAATAAATCTTGCCGATAACGATCAAATCTTCGGCTACTGCAGGCGTCGCGTTCATATTGCTCAGGCCGCAGCCTTAGCATTTTCCTTCAACAACTGAGCAACACGCTCAGAAGGTTGTGCACCAACGCTCAACCAGTAAGTCACGCGTTCTTCGTTCACGGACAAACGGACTTCTTGACCACGGGCAACCGGGTTGAAGAAACCAACTTGTTCTTTGTGTGAACCGTCGCGCGGGTTGCGGCTGTCGGTCACGGTGAGGTGGTAAAACGGGCGCTTTTTGGAGCCGCCAAGGGCGAGACGGATGGTTAGCATGTGGACATCGTTCCTGTAGTCGGTGCTGCAAATCTTAAGATGCACAGCGGGCATAGGTGCCCGAAAGGCCGCATATTCTAAGGAATATCCGGACATTTGCAAATGTCTTTTTCCGGCGCCTATCGGCATGCCATCCAGATCTGCTATGGAGCCGCTGCGAACAGCGGCTTATCAACCCTGCAAAAAGCAGGGTTACTGGAGGTCACCCTCCGTGTGGGGATGCGCGAAAAGAGTCTCCCGCGCGACGCAATCACATCTTCGGCATGCCGCCGCCGGGCAACATTCCGCCCATGCCGCGCATCATTTTTGCCATACCGCCTTTGGCGGAGAATTTCTTCATCATCTTCTGCATCTGCTTGTGCTGCTTGATCAGACGCCCGATATCCTGCACCTGAGTACCTGAACCCATGGAGATCCGGCGCTTGCGCGAGCCGCTGATCA
Organism: Pseudomonas sp. UMAB-08; assembly: GCF_900095225.1. GTDB lineage: Bacteria > Pseudomonadota > Gammaproteobacteria > Pseudomonadales > Pseudomonadaceae > Aquipseudomonas. The sequence goes on along the minus strand of NZ_LT607416.1, from coordinate 323,652 downwards.
GGTCCGGGTCACGGCGTTCGGCCGGGGTCATCGAGTTGATGATGGCTTCCATCTGCTTGAACTGCTTTTCAGCGGCGCTCTGAGCATTGCCCATCTGCGCCAGATTCACCCCACCAATGTTCGGCAGTTTGTCCATGAGCCCGCCGAGGCCGCCCATGCTTTTCATTTGTTGCAACTGATCGCGGAAGTCTTCGAGGTCGAAGCCTTTGCCCTTCTTCAGTTTTTTCGCCAGTTTATCGGCTTTGTCTTTGTCGAGAGTCTGTTCGGCCTGCTCGATCAGGCTGAGTACATCGCCCATACCAAGGATGCGCGAGGCGATCCGGTCCGGGTGGAACGGTTCGAGGGCGTCGCTTTTCTCGCCCATACCGATGAACTTGATCGGTTTGCCAGTGATCGCACGCACCGACAGCGCCGCACCGCCACGAGCATCACCGTCGACTTTGGTGAGGATCACACCGGTCAATGGCAACGCATCGCCAAAGGCCTTGGCGGTGTTGGCAGCATCCTGACCCGTCATGGCGTCAACCACGAACAGCGTCTCAGCCGGCTTGGTTGCCGCGTGCAACGCCTGAATCTCGCCCATCATCTCGACATCGATGTGCAAGCGACCGGCGGTATCGACGATCACCACGTCGATGAATTTGAGCGTGGCCTCTTTAATGGCCGCCAGCGCGATCTCTACCGGCTTCTGGCTGATATCGGACGGAAAGAACGTCACGCCGATGTCGTTGGCCAGGGTTTCCAGCTGCTTGATGGCCGCAGGACGATAAACGTCCACCGAGACCACCATCACGCTTTTCTTTCTGCGCTCTTTGAGAAAGCGCGCCAGCTTGCCGGCGGTGGTGGTTTTACCTGCGCCCTGCAAGCCCGCCATCAAGACGACGGCCGGTGGCGTGACGTTGAGGACCAGATCTTCGTTGGCCGCCCCCATCAACTCTTCGAGCTCGGCCTGGACGATCTTCACGAACGCCTGGCCCGGCGTCAGGCTGCGCGACACCTCGGTACCGACAGCCCGGTCCTTGACCTTATTGACGAAGTCTTTAACCACCGGCAATGCAACGTCGGCTTCAAGCAAAGCCATGCGCACTTCACGCAGGGTATCTTTGATGTTGTCCTCGGTCAGCTTCGCCTTGCCGGTAACATGGCGTAGCGTCTGCGAGAGGCGGTCTGTAAGGTTTTCAAACATGCGCGATCCTTTCAGGCTCTAGTTGAACCCCGGTTGGTGCGGTCCGGCTCGTGGTGGTCTGCTGCTGAAAACAACGGCTAAAAACAGTGTTCGACGAGCCTGCGACTTGAGCAGGTGACGGATTATAGCGAAGACTCTGCTGGACGGACACCTTCGAGTCTGCTTCTGTAGTCTTTCGTGAAATGTCGGTTCTATGCCAAACTCAACGCCTTTCGGGCTTGCCTAACAGGATTTATGCTTCCCTTGTCACCCAGCTTGCTTCCCAGTCTCGCCGCCGCCTGCTTATATGCCGCTGCGACCCTTTATCAAAGCATCCGCCTGCGCCAAGGTGCAAAGGTGGATAAACGTCTACTTTGCCTGCTCGGCGGCTTCGCTGTAATCGCTCACGGGCTCAGTCTTTACACCCAGCTGATTACACCCGTCGGCCTGGGCTTGGACTTTTTCAGTGCCGCGAGCCTGATTGCAGTCGCGGTCATTGCCCTGACCATGCTCGCCTGTGCGCGAATACCGGTGGAGAACCTGTTGGTGCTGCTGCTCCCGCTCGGGCTGGCGACGGTGCTGCTTGCGCAGTTCGCGCCTACCGGCACGGTACAGCCCATTGATGAAGCGCCAGGCATTCTGGCCCACATCCTGCTGTCGATCCTGGCATACGGCATGTTCACCATCGCGGTGTTTCAGGCCTTGCTGGTACTGGTGCAAGATCACCAGCTCAAGCACAAACGCCCGTCCGGACTGATCAAGAACTTCCCGCCACTGCAAACCATGGAAAGCCTGCTGTTCGGTTTCCTCTGGGCCGGATGGGGGCTGCTCTCGCTGTCACTGATCTCGGGCTGGTTGTTTGTCGAAAACCTGTTCGCCCAGCACCTGGTGCACAAAACACTCCTCGCCTGCCTGGCCTGGGTGGTTTTCAGCGTGCTGCTGTGGGGACGTAACCGTCTCGGCTGGCGTGGGCACAAGGCAATTCGCTGGACTCTGGGCGGTTTCTGCCTGCTGATGCTGGCGTATTTCGGCAGCAAGCTGGTACGCGAATTCATTCTGCACATCTGACGGGCGCTGATCATGGATAACCTGCCCATCGGCCCGATGCTTGGTGTATTGGCCCTGCTGATTCTTTGGTCCGGCCTGCTCACTGCGGTCGACGCCGCACACCAGTACCTCAAGGCTGCGCGTCCAAATGGCCGCGCCACTGACACCGCCACGCCAAAGCTGGCGTTTGAGCTGGCCAGCCTGATCCTGAGCAACACCCTGATCAAAGTGCTGATCACCATCATCAGCATGCTGCTGGCGCTGCACTTCTGGAACAACAACGGGCCGACGCTGGCATGGATAGGCGTCAGCAGTGCGTTGTTGATTTTTGCCGAGTTCATCCCTCGCACCCTGGCCGCACGTTACCCTGAAGCCATTTTGATCCTGGGCAACAGCCTCCTGCGCCTGCCCATGACGCTGCTCTTTCCCCTAGCCTGGCTGTTCTCCGCCATCGCCTGCACGCTGCTGCGACCGTTCGGCATTGCCGCCAAGCCGAAAGCCCGTAAAAAAGATACCGACGTACCGCTGGCAGTCTTGCTTCATGACAGCGAGCAGGATCAACGGCCTGGCCGTTCGCATGTGCTATCGGGCATTCACGCGCTGGACAGCATCACCGTGAACGACATTCTGGTGCCGCGTAGCGAAGTCGACGGCATCAATCTGGATGACCCGATCCAGCGCATCATCGAACAACTGATCATCTCCCGCCACACGCGGCTGCCGGTGTATCACAACGATATCAACCAGGTAGAAGGCGTCGTCAATACACGCCAGATCAGCCATTTGCTGCCGCGGGCGCAGCTGACCAAGGACGACTTGGTAGCGGCCTGTTACGAACCCTATTTCGTCCCCGAAAGCACCCCTCTGCAACTGCAACTGCTGAATTTTCACAAGCAACAGCGCCGCCTGGGCGTGGTCGTCGACGAGTACGGCGAAGTGCTTGGCATTGTCAGCCTGGAAGACATCCTCGAAGAAATCGTCGGTGAGTTTGAAAACGAACAAAGCTTCGACAATCCGCATATCCACCCGCAAGCCGACGGCCGCCTGGTGATTGATGGCACTGCGTCTATTCGCGAATTGAATAAAAGTCTCGGCTGGCACCTGCCTTCCGATGGCCCGAAAACCCTCAATGGCCTGGTCACCGAAGCACTGGAAACCATTCCAGACAGCTCGGTGTGCCTGAAGATCGGTCCGTACCGCCTGGAAATTCTCGAAACCGAAGACAATCGGGTCACCCGAGTCCTGATGTGGCAGAACAGCAGCACCCGCGCCGTCGCTTAAGCGCTTGCCGGTCGTGCCGGCTGCTCGCCGCCCAGACCGAAACAAGCGCCACTCGCTGAACCTCGGCGACATCATAAAAACAAAAATCCAACAGGGACATTCGGATGACCAATAGCACCACTGTCGACAACGACGCCGTAGTGACCAAACCGGCCAACTCAGCCCGTCGCGTGGCCGTTGCCAGCTTCATCGGCACCGCCATCGAGTTCTACGATTTTTACGTGTATGCCACGGCGGCCGCTCTGGTCATCGGCCCGGTATTCTTCCCACAGACTTCAGGCACCGCGCAAATGATGTCGGCGTTCCTGACCTTCGGCATCGCCTTTCTTGCGCGGCCGCTGGGCTCGGCTTTGTTCGGCCATTTTGGCGACCGCGTCGGCCGCAAATCGACATTGGTGGCCTCGCTCTTGCTGATGGGCATCTGCACCACCCTGATCGGCGTGCTGCCAGGCTATGCGACGATTGGCGCCTGGGCCCCGATTCTGTTGTGCGTACTGCGCTTCGGCCAAGGGCTGGGGCTAGGCGGCGAATGGGGCTGAGCGGCATTGCTCGCTACCGAAAACGCACCCAAGGGCAAGCGCGCCTGGTTTGGCATGTTCCCGCAGTTGGGCCCATCGATCGGGTTCCTGGCGGCCAACGGCTTGTTCCTGACCCTGGCCATGACGCTGAACGACGAACAGTTCCGCTCCTGGGGCTGGCGCATTCCGTTTTTGCTCAGCGCGCTACTGGTGATGGTTGGCCTGTACGTCCGGCTCAAGCTTGAAGAAACGCCGGTGTTCGCCAAGGCCATCGCACGGCATGAACGGGTCAAGATGCCATTGGTCGAGCTTCTCAGCCAATACTGGCGTCCGATGCTGCTGGGCGCGGCGTCGATGGTGGTCTGCTACGCACTGTTCTACATCTCGACCGTGTTCTCCCTGAGCTATGGCGTAACGACGCTCGGCTACAGCCGCGAAACATTCCTCGGACTGCTGTGCTTCGCCGTGCTGTTCATGGCAGCAGCCACACCATTGGCGGCCTGGGCCAGCGACCGTTTCGGGCGCAAACCGGTGCTGATCATTGGCGGTGTGCTGGCGATCCTGTCCGGCTTCACCATGGAGCCCTTGCTGACTTACGGCACTACGTGGGCCGTTGCGCTGTTCCTGTGCATCGAGTTGTTCTTGATGGGCGTGACCTTCGCGCCGATGGGCGCCCTGCTGCCTGAGCTGTTTCCGACGCGCGTGCGTTATACCGGCGCCTCTGCGGCGTACAACCTGGGCGGTATCGTGGGGGCGTCAGTGGCGCCCTTCTTCGCCCAGAAACTGGTGGCGATGGGCGGCTTGAGCTGGGTCGGCGGGTATGTGTCGGCAGCAGCCTTGCTCAGCTTGATCGCTGTGCTGTGCCTGAAAGAGACGCGGGAAAACGATCTGGACCGAATTGCCTGACGCATCTCGCCAGGCAATTCGCAGCTGCAGTTGCAGTTATAGCTGAACCTTCACCGCTTTGGACGCACGCGTCGCTTTGGCGCGGGCGGCTTCGATGGTCTCGTCGCGAGCCAAGGCTACACCCATGCGCCGCTGACCGTTGACTTCCGGCTTGCCGAACAGGCGCAGCGCGGTGTCGGGTTCGCTCAAGGCAGCACCCAGGTTGGCGAAACTGGTTTGCGTGGATTTGCCTTCCACCAGAATCACTGCCGAAGCCGAGGGTCCGAACTGACGGATCAAGGGGATCGGCAGGCCGAGGATCGCCCGCGCATGCAGCGCGAACTGCGACAGATCCTGAGAGATCAGGGTCACCAGTCCAGTGTCATGCGGACGCGGCGAGACTTCGCTGAACCAGACCTGATCGCCCTTGATGAACAACTCGACGCCAAACAGGCCACGGCCACCCAAGGCCTCGGTCACGGCGCGTGCAACCCGCTCGGACTCAGCCAAAGCAACCGGGCTCATGACCTGCGGCTGCCAGGATTCCTGATAGTCGCCCTTCTCCTGACGATGCCCGACCGGCGCGCAGAAGGTAGTGCCGCCAATATGGCGCACGGTCAGCAGGGTGATTTCATAATCGAAATCGATGAACCCCTCGATGATCACCCGACCTTTACCGGCACGGCCACCTTCCTGCGCGTAATCCCAGGCAGCTTGCACGTCGCCTGTGCTTTTGAGCAGGCTCTGGCCTTTACCCGACGAACTCATCACCGGCTTGACCACGCACGGAAAACCGAGGTTTTCAACCGCCTGACGGTAGTCTTCAAAGGTGTCGGCGAAGTGATACGGCGAAGTCGGCAGATCCAGCTCTTCAGCGGCCAGACGACGAATGCCTTCGCGGTTCATCGTCAACAGAGCAGCCCGGGCAGTCGGGATCACGGTGAAACCTTCGGACTCCAGCTCGACCAGGGTCGCGGTCGCAATGGCTTCGATTTCCGGGACGATGTAATGCGGCTTCTCGGCCTCGATCACTGCGCGCAAGGCTGCGCCATCGAGCATGTTGATCACATGACTACGATGCGCGACCTGCATGGCCGGCGCGTTGGCGTAACGGTCAACAGCGATCACTTCGACGCCCAGGCGTTGCAGTTCGATCACCACTTCCTTGCCAAGCTCGCCGCAACCGCAGAGCAATACGCGCGTCGCGGTAGGCGACAGTGGCGTTCCGATTTGAGTCATCTCAGGTCCTCGTGGAGCAGATCATCGAGTCAGTCCGCCATTGGTGGGCGACTCATGGGGAGAAGAAAGGCGCGCAATTTACCACGAAGCCGATCACTTGGGCCCCGTCCCGAAAAAGCGGGGCGCCAGAATCAAAGGGTGGTTTTCACACCCACCGTCCACAGCATGCCGCTGTCCCGCGCTCGCTCATGGCAGCGCCCAAGCACCACACGGCGCTCTGCGTTATCCATGCGACTCCAACGGGTGATTTCCTCAACGGTGCGCTGGCAGCCCAGGCAGATGTCTGCCTCGTCCAGCGCGCAAATATTCACACACGGCGAAGCAACCGGTCGCTCGACGCTCATCAGTCTTCCTGCGGGGCCAGATCACGCGCATAGCGCTGGGCGTTGTGCACATAATGCGCAGCGCTGGCCTCGAGCATTCTTTTCTGCGCGTCAGTCAGTTCACGTACCACTTTGCCAGGCGAACCCATGACCAGCGAGCCGTCGGGGATTTCCTTGCCCTCGCCAATCAGCGAGTTGGCGCCGATGATGCAATAGTTGCCGATCTTCGCACCGTTAAGGATGACCGAGTTGATGCCGATCAGGCTGCAATCGCCCACGGTGCAGCCGTGGAGCATGACGTTATGGCCGATAGTGACGTTTTTGCCGATGGTCAGGGGCGACCCCATGTCGGTGTGCATCACGGTGCCATCTTGGACGTTACTGTTCTCACCGATATGGATCAGCTCGTTGTCGCCACGCAATACGGCGCCAAACCAAACGCTGGCACCGGCTTCGAGCTTGACCTTGCCAATCAGGGTGGCAGTAGGCGCAACCCAGCTTTGCGGATGAGTCTCGACATGGGAATCCCCCAAGCGATATTTCATAGTGTTTTCCTCATGGCGCGCCGGCCGGGGGTAAGTATCAAATATTGATGAAACGCTCAGGCGGTTTGTGCAGGCTGATGTCGGCGTCGTACAGGACATTGACCAGCTCGACGATCATGATCGCTGTCAGGCCCCAGATCTTGAATTCACCGAAACGATAGCTGGGCACATACCAACTGCGACCCTGGTAATCGATACGGTGAGTGTGCTCACGCGGGTCCTCGCGAAAGAACGCCAGCGGCACGCTGAAGACGGCTGCAATCTCGGCATCGTTTGCCTGGTACTCGACGAAGTCAGGAATGATGCCGACGTAAGGCGTGACCCTGATTCCGTGCAAAGAGATCAACGGACTGAGCGGGCCGATCACCTCGACCAGACCTGGCGGCAGACCGATTTCTTCCTCGGCCTCACGCAAGGCCGTAAAAATCAGGTCCGGGTCTTCAGGATCACGTCGTCCACCAGGGAAGGCGACTTCGCCGCCATGGGTCGACAGCCCGCTGGCGCGCAGGGTCAGAATCAACTCTGGCTCATCACTCCGGGTGATGGGCACTAGGACAGCGGCCTCGGGGAAACGTCGATCCGTTTCCAGAGTACGCGGCGTATGACTGCTTACACGGCGAAGTAGCTCGTCCAGCATGGGAAATCTCGATCTGTTGCCTACCTGGCATAATGCACCAAAGCGGCGATGCGCCCAACCCCTTGTAGGACAACCCGGCAACTGATTGGACCTGCTTGTGCAAGCTCAGCTTGCCGACCCCGGTGCGGCACGCCAAGATAGCGGCTGATTTCAGGAATCGACGTTCAGTATGAAATTCTGCAGCCAGTGCGGCAACCCGGTCGTTCAGCGCATCCCCGAGGGCGATAGCCGCTTACGTTACGTCTGCGAGCGTTGCCAGACCGTCCATTATCAGAACCCTAATATCGTCGCCGGGTGCCTGCCGATCTGGGGCACGCAGGTGCTTCTATGCCGTCGCGCCATCGAGCCGCGCATGGGGTACTGGACCTTACCGGCCGGTTTCATGGAAAACGGGGAAACGGTCGAACAGGCCGCCCGCCGCGAAACGGTGGAAGAAGCCTGCGCCACGCTGCGCAACCTGAGCCTGTACATGCTGGTCGATGTGCCGCACATCAGTCAGGTTCACGTGTTTTATCGCGCCGAGCTGGTAGATCTGGAATTTGCTGCCGGGGTCGAGAGCCTGGAGGTCCGGCTTTTCGACGAGGCAGACATTCCATGGTCAGAGCTGGCTTTCATGACGGTAAAGCGTACCTTAGAATGCTTCTTTGCCGACCGGATCCAGCAGGTTTACCCAGTGCGAACTGAGTCCCTGACACCGTCGCAGCAGATAAAAAAGACCTAGTTACTCCGCCGGTAGCGCGTGTAGCGCTACCCATACATTGCTCAGGGATACCGTTTCGATGCGTTGGTTGCTTGCCCTTTTGTGTAGTTGCGTCGTTCCGCTGTCTCAAGCTGCATTCACCGAAACCAGACTGCCCAAGGGCAGTGAACAGAAGTTCATCGGTGGAACAGTCATCAACACGCAGAGCATCGCTGCTAAAAGCATCGATAAAGTACTGATCCTGAAGTCTGCACATCAACTGCAGTTGATCAGCGAAGGCGAGCCACTCAAGACCTACCGCATCTCGCTGGGCAAAGTACCCAAGGGGCAAAAGCTTCGAGAAGGCGACAAGCGCACCCCGGAAGGTCTCTACTGGCTGGACTGGCGCAAGGTCAGCGACAGTTACAACCTGTCGATGCATATCTCCTACCCGAATATCAGCGACTCGGCGCGCGCCCGACGCGAAGGCGTCAACCCGGGCAGCATGATCATGATCCACGGTACGCCGGTCAACGATGATTACCCGGAGTGGTATTTCCAGACCCTGGACTGGACCGACGGCTGCATCGCCATGAGAAACACCGACATGCGCGAGCTCTGGGACCTGGTCAAAGACGGCACCATGGTCGAAATCCGTCCCTGATCATTTTTGATCGACACCGTTTCCACTCTGGTCCCACCCGACTCAGCACCCCCGCCATCCTGCGATAAGGCCGGAAAGGCCTTCCTGCGCGCCCAGATCAGCCACCACCCGGCCTTTGCGACCGTTTCAATGCCCCGCCGATTATCTGGGTCTGGAAGCGTGTGGGCGCTTGCAAACCGGGAGCAGGGCTGATTGCGTGATGGTTGATCGTTCCCGGAGTTTGCGTGCTGCTACCTGAGCAACGTCACCCGCACCCACTCTGCGAGAACAGCGCCATGCATCGCAATAAGGAGCAATACCATGCACCAGCACCTGATCGAAGGCTTACAGAGGCTGGGCCGCGCCTTGATGCTGCCCATCGCCATCTTGCCGATTGCCGGCCTGCTGCTGCGCCTGGGTGATACCGACCTGCTGAACATCGCGATCATGCACGCAGCGGGCAGCACGATTTTCGCCAATCTGGCGCTCATCTTCGCCATTGGCATCGCCGTCGGTTTCGCCCGCGACAACAACGGCACCGCTGGGCTGGCGGGCGCTATCGGCTATCTGGTGATGATCTCCACGCTCCAGGTGCTTGATCCAAAGATCGACATGGGCGTGCTAGCGGGGATCATCAGCGGCCTGATGGGCGGCGCGCTGTACAACCGATTCAGTGACATCAAACTCCCTGAGTACCTGGCTTTTTTTGCTGGACGACGGTTTGTGCCCATCGCCACCGGGCTGATAGCGGTCGGTCTGGGGCTGATATTTGGCCTGATTTGGCCGCCCTTGCAGGACGGCATCAACAGCCTCGGCAAGCTGATGTTGGAAAGCGGCGGCGTCGGCGCGTTTGCCTTTGGTGTGCTGAACCGTCTCCTGGTCGTCACCGGCCTGCATCACATCCTGAACAATCTGGTGTGGTTCGTGTTTGGCACCTTTACCGACCCGGACACAGGGCGCAGGGTGACAGGTGATCTGGCGCGCTATTTCGCTGGCGACCCCGACGCCGGGCAGTTCATGGCCGGCATGTTTCCCATGATGATGTTCGGCCTGCCTGCGGCGTGCCTGGCAATGTACCGCAACGCCCTCGCCAGCCAACGCAAATTGATTGGTGGGGTTCTACTGTGCATGGCGCTGACCTCGTTTTTGACCGGGGTTACCGAACCCGTGGAGTTCACCTTCATGTTTCTCGCACCCTTGCTGTACCTGATCCATGCAGTGCTGACAGGCCTGTCGATGGCGCTGACGAACCTGCTCGACATTCACCTGGGCTTTACCTTCTCTGGCGGCGCGATCGATATGGTGCTGGGCTGGGGTGAGTCCACCAACGGCTGGATGATTTTCCCGCTGGGACTGGCCTATGCCGTCGTGTACTACGTGGCATTCGACTACTGCATCCGACACTTCCACCTGAAAACACCGGGCCGCGAACAGTCACCGAGCAACGAAACCGGCGCGGTACCTGAAAACTGCAGGGGCGTGGCGCTGGATGGCCAAGGCTTGAGTAAACTTGAAGGGGGTGTTTGACATGTACTGATCGGCAGCCGTGCTCAAGGGTTGAGCGAGGCGTTGCGGCCGATGCGGGGGAAAGGGTTAGGCTTTGCCCTCCATCGCAGCCCAGTCAGTGCCTGCGGCCTGTCGGCCAGAGGCAACATAACTCAGGTGCAGCGGATTCAGAAATCCGCCAGCTTCCATACTTCGTAAGCTGGCGTTTCATAGGGATGGCTCTGCTTTAGAGCCATCACTGCCTGAGCGATCAAATCGTCAGCCACTACCAGCTCCACCTTCCATTCCTCCACCTGCTCGATCTCGCCCGCCTGCCCGATGAACGGCTGACTGCCGTCCAACGGGCGAAACTGGCCTTGACCCAGCACCTGCCATGAGCAGTTGTCGTAAGCCCCGATTCGCCCGGCACCTGCGGCGAATACGGCACTCTTGACCACCTCTACATGGCTCGGTGGAACGAAAAAGCTGAGCTTGTACATGGCTCGACCTTTGTCTATCAGTTCACCCATACCCGCGCATTACGGAACATGCGCATCCAGGCACCGTCTTCATCCCACTCTTCCGGACACCAGGAGTTCTGCACGGCACGGAACACACGCTCAGGGTGCGGCATCATGATGGTGACACGGCCGTCACGGCTGGTGAGACCCGTAATCCCGCGCGGCGAACCGTTCGGGTTGGCAGGGTAAGTTTCGGTGACCTTGCCATGGTTGTCGACAAACCGCATCGCTACGCATCCGGACACATCAGCTTCAAGCAACGCGTCTTCGTTGCGGAATTCAGCCAGACCCTCACCGTGAGCAATGGCGATCGGCATACGCGAACCGGCCATACCCTGGAGGAAGATCGACGCTGATTCCTGAACCTGAACCATCGCTACCCGTGCTTCGAACTGCTCGGAGCGGTTGCGCACGAAGTGAGGCCAGAACTCGCTGCCTGGAACCAGTTCGCGAAGGTTGGACAACATCTGGCAACCGTTACACACGCCAAGGGTGAAGCTGTCCTGACGCTCGAAGAAGCTCTGGAAAGCATCCCGCGCGCGACTGTTGAACAGGGCCGACTTGGCCCAGCCTTCGCCCGCGCCGAGCACGTCGCCGTAGGAGAAACCACCGCAGGCCACCAGACCTTTGAACTCATTCAGATCGACGCTACCGGCGAGAATATCGCTCATGTGCACGTCGATGGCGTTGAAGCCGGCGCGATCGAACGCCGCCGCCATCTCGACCTGACCGTTGACGCCCTGCTCACGCAGGACCGCCACTTGCGGACGAATGCCTTTCTTGATGTACGGCGCGCTGATGTTTTCGTTCACGTCGAAGCCCAGCTTGACGCTCAGGCCAGGGTTGTCTTCTTCGAGCAGTACATCGAACTCTTGTTCGGCGCATTCGACGTTGTCACGCAGACGCTGGATTTGATAACTGGTTTCGGCCCACTGACGTTGCAGCGAACGACGTTGACCGGCAAACACCGAATCACCGTTGAAGCTGATCGCCACTTCATCGTTGTTCACCGGCTGACCGATGACCGCGACGCAATCCTGAAGCCCGGCCGCGCTGAACTGTGCAAGCACCTCCGGCGTATCATCCTGGTGAACCTGAATCACTGCGCCCAGCTCTTCGTTGAACAGGATGGCTGCCAGCTCGGCGGAGGTTTCTGCCAGGCTGTCTAAGTACAGGTTCAAACCGCAGTGGCCGGCGAAGGCCATTTCGAGAGCGGTGACCAACAGGCCACCGTCGGAACGGTCGTGATAAGCCAGCAAGAGGCCGTCAGCATTCAGGCCCTGGATCACGGCGAAGAACGCCTTGAGGTCTTCAGCATCGTCCACGTCGGGTGCAACACGACCCAGCTTGCCGTGAACCTGGGCGAGAATCGAGGCGCCCATGCGGTTCTGACCACGGCCCAGATCGATCAGGATCAGGTCGGTTTCGCCCTTGTCCATGCGCAGCTCTGGCGTCAGGGTCTGGCGGATGTCGACCACCGGGGCAAAGCCGGTCACGATCAACGACAGCGGCGACGTCACGCTCTTCTCGGTACCTTCATCGCGCCACTGGGTTTTCATGGACATCGAGTCCTTGCCCACCGGGATGGTGATACCCAGTTCAGGGCACAGCTCCATGCCGACCGCTTTCACGGTGTCATACAAACGTGCGTCTTCACCGGGGTGACCGGCAGCGGACATCCAGTTGGCCGACAGTTTGATGTCGGAAATTTTCGCAATACGCGAAGCAACGATGTTGGTCAGGGTTTCGCCAATCGCCATGCGCCCGGACGCCGGAGCATCCAGCAGTGCCAGCGGCGTACGCTCGCCCATGGCCATGGCTTCACCGGTGTTCACATCGAAGCTGGTGGCCGTCACGGCACAGTCGGCCACGGGCACTTGCCACGGACCCACCATTTGATCACGAGCAACCAGACCGGTGATGGTCCGGTCACCGATGGTGATCAGGAAGCTTTTGCTGGCGACGGCCGGGTGATGCAGAACGCGCTGCACACACTCGTCGATCTCCAGGGTGCTCGGGTCGAAATCATCGCCCAGTTCGCTTTCGCGAGTCGCCGAACGGTGCATGCGCGGCGCCTTGCCCAGCAGCACTTCCAGCGGCATGTCCACCGGGCTGTTGCCGAAGTGGCTGTCGGTCACCGTCAGTTGCGGCTCGGCAGTGGCTTCACCGACGACGGCAAACGGGCAACGCTCACGTTCGCAAATGGCTTTGAAGCGCTCGAAATCTGCAGCGCCAACCGCCATCACATAACGTTCTTGTGATTCGTTGCTCCAGATTTCCAGCGGGGCCATGCCCGGCTCGTCATTTGGAATGTTGCGCAGCTCGAAACGACCGCCACGCCCGCCATCGTTGACCAGTTCCGGGAAGGCGTTGGACAGACCGCCCGCGCCGACGTCATGGATGAAGCTGATCGGGTTTTGATCGCCCAACTGCCAGCAACGGTCGATCACTTCCTGACAGCGACGCTCCATTTCAGGGTTTTCACGCTGAACCGAAGCAAAATCCAGATCCGCCGAGCTGGTGCCGGTCGCCATCGACGACGCGGCACCGCCACCCAGACCGATCAACATGGCCGGACCGCCGAGCACGATCAGCTTGGAGCCGACAGTGATCTCGGCTTTCTGCACGTGTTCGTCACGGATGTTGCCCATACCGCCAGCCAGCATGATCGGCTTGTGGTAACCACGGACTTCATCACCGTGCGGGGTGCTGATCGATTGTTCGAAGGTGCGGAAGTAACCGGTCAGGGCCGGACGTCCAAATTCGTTGTTGAACGCCGCGCCGCCCAGCGGGCCTTCAAGCATGATGTCCAGCGCCGTCACGATGCGCTCGGGTTTGCCGTACGGCACTTCCCACGGCTGTTCAAAACCGGGAATCAGCAGGTTCGACACGGTAAAACCGGTCAGGCCGGCTTTTGGCTTGGCGCCGCGACCGGTTGCACCTTCGTCACGAATCTCGCCGCCGGAGCCGGTAGAGGCGCCCGGGAACGGAGCAATCGCGGTTGGGTGGTTGTGGGTCTCGACCTTCATCAAGATGTGCACCGGCTCCTGCACCGCGCCGTACTGACGGGTTTCAGGGTTCGGGAAGAAACGACCCGCCACCGGGCCTTCGATGACCGCGGCGTTGTCCTTATAGGCAGAGAGGACACCTTCGCCATGCATCTGGAAGGTGTTCTTGATCATGCCGAACAGGCTTTTTTCCTGGTTCTGGCCGTCGATATCCCAGCTGGCATTGAAGATTTTGTGGCGGCAATGCTCAGAGTTGGCCTGGGCGAACATCATCAGTTCGATGTCGTGAGGATTGCGCCCCAGTGCCTCGAAGCTGGTCACCAAGTAATCGATTTCATCATCGGCCAGGGCCAGGCCCAGCTCGACGTTGGCTTTTTCCAGCGCGACGCGACCGCCACCCAGAACATCGATGGCCGTCAGCGGCTTGGGTTCGGCATGGCGGAACAGACCGGCGGCCTGTTCCAGCGTGCCCAACACCAGCTGCGTCATGCGGTCATGCAGAGCGTCAGCAATCAGCTCGGCTTCGACGTCGCTGAACTGGCCTTCTACATAGAAAGCGATACCGCGCTCAAGGCGCTGAATTTTTGCCAGACCGCAGTTGCGGGCAATATCGCTGGCCTTGCTCGACCAGGGTGAAATAGTGCCAAAACGCGGCAACACCAGGAACAGTCGACCGGCCGGCTCTTGAACCGGCACACTCGGGCCGTATTTCAGAAGGCGGGCAAGGACCTGCTGTTCTTCATCGGTCAGAACGCCAGTGACCTCAGCGAAGTGGGCGAATTCAGCGTACAAGCCACTGACAGCTGAAACTTTTTGTTTCAGTTGCTCAAGTAATTTGCTGTGGCGGAAGGCAGAAAGGGCAGGAGCACCGCGCAGGATCAACATCTTCGGGACAGCCTCGGGAAGGGGTGTGCTTTGAGGCCGTACATTCTAGCCTAAACCGCCCCTTTCAGCACCCAGAACGGTGGTTTCCAGCATCGCCTAATATCGGCGACCCTGGAATCGCTCCGCTCTATCAGACAAGGCCCTCACTGTCGAGATATGGCGGTCGGGGTCCTTTGCGTATACTGCACCCATGTTTTCCCAATCCGCTTTCCGCCCGCGCTGTGCCAAATGGCTCATCGCAACCGGACTCTTCCTAATGCTCGGCGCCTGTGTTGATAAACCCAACACACTGGAGCGAGTCAAGGAGGACGGCATTCTGCGCGTGGTCACTCGTAACAGTCCGGCCACTTATTTCCAGGATCGCAACGGTGAAACCGGTTTCGAATACGAGCTGGTCAAGCGCTTCGCCGAGGATCTCGGGGTCGAACTGAAGATCGAAACCGCCGACAACCTTGATGTTTTATTCGACCAGTTGCAGAAGCCCGGAGGCCCGGTGCTGGCCGCTGCGGGCCTGGTTGCTACCGACACACGCAAGCTGCAAGCCCGTTTTTCCCATCCGTACCTGCAAGTCACCCCTCAGATCATCTACCGCAACGGCCAGTCGCGCCCCACCGATGCCGGCGATTTGATCGGAAAAAAGATCATGGTACTCAAGGGCAGCAGCCATGCCGAACAACTGGCCGCACTGAAGCTGAAAACGCCGGCGCTTGAGTACGAAGAGTCCGACGCGGTGGAAGTGGTCGACCTGTTGCGCATGGTGGATGAGGGCCAGATTGACCTGACCTTGGTCGACTCCAATGAATTGGCGATGAATCAGGTGTACTTCCCGAACGTGCGCGTTGCCTTCGACCTGGGCGATAGCCGTGATCAGCGCTGGGCCGTCGCACTGGGCGAAGACAACAGTCTGCTGAACGAGATCAACAATTTCCTCGACAAGGTCGAGAAGAACGGCACGCTACAGCGCTTGAAAGATCGCTATTACGGGCATGTCGACGTCCTTGGCTATGTGGGGGCCTACACCTTCGCCCAGCACCTTCAGCAGCGTTTGCCACACTATGAAAAGCATTTCCGTTCGGCAGGCAAGGAAGAGCAGGTGGATTGGCGATTACTGGCCGCCATCGGTTATCAGGAATCGTTATGGCAGCCCGGCGTCACGTCAAAAACCGGCGTACGGGGTTTGATGATGCTGACTCAAAACACGGCGCAGGCCATGGGCGTGTCCAACCGACTGGACGCCAAGCAGAGCATCGACGGGGGCTCAAAGTACTTTGCCTACATGAAGGATCAGCTGGACGACAAGATTCAAGAGCCTGATCGTACGTGGTTAGCGCTTGCTGCCTACAACGTCGGTAGCGGTCATCTGGATGATGCGCGCAAATTGGCCGAGAACGAGGGCCTGAATCCAAATAAATGGCTGGACGTGAAAAAAATGTTGCCGCGTCTGGCGCAAAAAAAATGGTTCAGCAAAACCCGCTACGGTTATGCCCGAGGCGGCGAACCCGTGCACTTTGTCGCCAACATCCGTCGTTATTACGACATCCTCACGTGGGTCACCCAGCCGCAGCTTGAAGGCAGCCAGGTCGCAGATGGCAATCTGCATGTACCGGGCGTGGACAAGACCAAACCGACTGAAGACAACCCTGCACTTTAAGCGTCTGCCCTGATCTATCGCGCCAGAGAACTCAAGCCTTCGCCCGGCGCATCTTGAAGAACTCACTCAACATCGTCCCGCACTCCTCCGCCAGCACGCCCCCTTCGAACAGCACCCTATGATTGAGGAAGGCCTGACTGAAGAACTGCCCCTGACTCTGGACAATACCGGCCTTGGGCTCAAGCGCACCGTAAACCACGCGAGCGATGCGTGAATGCACAATCAACCCGGCGCACATGCTGCACGGTTCGAGGGTGACGTAGAGGGTGCTACCCGGTAACCGATAATTACTGAGCACCTGAGCGGCGGCGCGAATGGCGACCATCTCGGCGTGGGCGCTGGGGTCGCTGCCGCTGATAGGGCAATTGAACCCGCGACCAATAATTTCGCCGTTCTGCACCACTATCGCGCCCACCGGCACTTCACCCAAGGCTGCGCCCTGCGTGGCCAGCGCCATTGCCTCACGCATGAAATGTTGATCCTGACTGCGATCAATAATCTGCGGCTGCCTCATCAGGACACCTCTATTGCGGCCATTAGCCCGGTTTCCATGTGGTCGATCACATGGCAGTGGAACATCCACACGCCCGGATTATCGGCTACCAGCGCGACACGTGCCCGCTCGTTTTTGCCGAGCAGGTAGGTGTCGGTGAAGTACGGAATGATCGTCCTGCGGTTCGACCCGATGACCTTGAAGCTCATACCGTGCAAGTGAATCGGGTGCTGATACTGGGTCATGTTCTTCAACTCGAAGATGTAGCTTTTACCCTTTTGCAGCTTGGCGATGGGCCGGTCGGCGCAGGTCTTGTCGGTGATGTCCCACGCCTTGCCATTGATCTGCCACAAGCTCGGTGGCGCACCATTGTCGACGTTCACCGACACGGAACCCACCCATTCAAAATTGAAGTTGAGCTTCTCGGCGTTGGCCATGTCTGGTTCGGAAACCGGATTGGCCGGCAGCGCCGGTGGCCATTTGCCGACCGCGTCGCTGCTGGCAACCGAACGAAAGGTTCCCAGGCGTACAGGGCCATTGCGCAACGAAATCTCTTCGCCCGCTGCGGGCGCCTTGATCGCCAGACAAATGCGCATACCCGGCCCCAGCCAATATTCCTTACCCAGCGGCCGTGGCTTGACCGGGTTGCCGTCCAGCGCGTAGATCTGCGCCTCGACACCGGGCATGTTCAGGCGATAGGTCAGGGTATTGTCGAGATTGAGTAGCCTGACCCGGACAATCTGCCCGGCAGGCAAGTCAATGACGGCTTGCGGCACGCCATTGATAGTCGATAAGCGCCCCGCCGTACCGCCGCGCGCGGCTTCACGAGGCACGCTGAAGGCAGTGAATGCGCCCTCTTCGTCAACGTGCCAGCTTTTCAGGCTCAGGGTCCGCTCATGCAGGAAACCGGTCGGCTCACGCTCTTCAACGATCAGCGGCCCAACCAACCCGCGACCCAGCTCTTCGCTGCTGTTCACATGCGGGTGATACCAGTAGCTGCCGGCGTCCGGCACGCGAAACGTGTAATCGAAATACTCGCCCGGCAACACAGGCAGCTGCGAAACGTACGGCACGCCGTCCATTTCCAGCGGCAAACGAATTCCGTGCCAGTGGATCGTGGTCGGCACCGGCAGCTTGTTGATGAACCGTACTCGCAACCACTCGCCCTGACGCACCCGCAACTCAGTGCCCGGCGCGGAGCCACCGAATGCCCAGGCCGGGGTCTGATGGCCAGACACCAGCTCCAGATCCAATGGCGCGGCAATCAGCTCGTAGTCGTGCCCCGCGTCGGAATCCCTGCGCCCCAGCCAATAGCGCGAAGCGCCACCTGCGCCTAAACCAACCACGGCAAGACCGGCTAAACCTCCGAGTATTTGTCGACGGGTAAAGGACATAAGCGCAAGCACCTCAAAAAGAAAACAGAGCGGAGCCGGAGGACCCGCACACACCTGAGAACAGATGCCAGGGGCGAATACGATACACCTGCATTTGAAAAAAAATAAGGGCAGCCTGGGCTGCCCTCATAGATTGAATCATTTCAGCGCTGCGAAGCTGCAAGCGCGATCAAATCATTCCCACTCAATGGTCGCTGGCGGCTTGCTCGATACGTCGTAGGTGACGCGGGAGATGCCTTCGATTTCATTGATGATGCGGCCGCTGACGGTTTCCAGCAGTTCGTAAGGCAGGTGTGCCCAACGCGCGGTCATGAAGTCGACGGTTTCCACCGCACGCAGGGCGACAACCCAAGCGTAACGACGGGCATCGCCCACCACACCGACCGATTTCACCGGCTGGAACACCACGAATGCCTGGCTGACCTTGTGGTACCAGTCAGCCTTGCGCAGCTCTTCGATGAAGATGTGGTCAGCGCGACGCAACAGGTCGGCGTATTCCTTTTTCACTTCACCGAGAATCCGCACACCGAGGCCTGGGCCCGGGAATGGGTGACGGTAAACCATGTCGTACGGCAGGCCGAGTTCGAGACCCAGGCGACGGACTTCATCCTTGAACAGTTCGCGCAACGGCTCGACCAGTTTCAGGTTCATCTCGTCCGGCAAGCCACCCACGTTGTGGTGCGACTTGATCACATGAGCCTTGCCGCTTTTCGCGCCAGCCGACTCGATCACGTCCGGGTAGATGGTGCCCTGGGCCAGGTACTTGATGTTGTCCAGCTTGCAGGATTCGGCATCGAACACATCGATGAAGGTGCGACCGATGATTTTGCGTTTCTTCTCTGGATCGCTTTCGCCCGCCAGATTGTCGAGGAACTGATCTGCGGCGTTGGCGCGGATCACTTTGACACCCATGTTCTCGGCGAACATGGCCATCACTTGCTCGCCTTCGTGCAGACGCAGCAGGCCGTTGTCGACGAAGACGCAGGTCAGTTGATCGCCAATGGCTTTGTGCAGCAATGCCGCAACCACCGAAGAATCGACACCGCCGGACAGACCGAGCAGCACGTTATCGGTGCCAACCAGGGCACGGACATGCGCGATGGCGTCTTCAGCAATGTGCGACGGCGTCCACAAAGCTTCGCAGCCGCAAATGTCGAGAATGAAGCGCGACAGGATGCGACCGCCCTGCTTGGTGTGGGTCACTTCCGGGTGGAACTGCACGCCGTAGTAACCGCGCGCGTCGTCGGCCATGCCGGCGATCGCACAGCTCGGGGTGCTGGCCAGTACGTGAAAGCCTTCCGGGATTTCAGTCACTTTGTCGCCGTGGCTCATCCACACGTCAAGGCCGAAAAGACCGTCTGCATCAACGTGGTCTTCAATACCTTCGAGAAGGCGGCTCTTGCCCACCACATCGACGCGGGCATAACCGAATTCGCGCAGCTCGGAACCTTCGACGCGACCACCCAGCTGTTCAGCCATGGTCTGCATGCCGTAGCAAATCCCGAAGACCGGCACGTTCAGGTCAAACACGGCCTTTGGCGCGCGCGGGCTATCGGCTTCGTGTACGGACTCAGGGCCACCGGCGAGAATGATCCCGCGTGGGTTGAATGCGCGAATCGCTTCGTCGTCCATGTCGAACGGATGCAGCTCGCAATACACGCCGATCTCACGCACGCGGCGGGCGATCAGTTGGGTGTACTGGGAACCGAAGTCGAGGATCAGGATGCGGTGGGCGTGAATGTCGAGGGCCATGACTCATTCTCTCGGTGGAATTCGGAAACAACACGGGGCTGCTAGCAGCCCCGATTATTTAGATGACACTGGATAGCGCTTTTAACCTACGCGGTAGTTCGGCGCTTCTTTGGTGATCTGCACGTCGTGGACATGGGACTCAGCCATGCCGGCACCGGTGATACGCACGAATTCTGGCTTGGTGCGCATCTCTTCGATCGTGGCGCTGCCGGTGT
This sequence comes from Pseudomonas sp. UMAB-08, assembly GCF_900095225.1. Taxonomy (GTDB): domain Bacteria; phylum Pseudomonadota; class Gammaproteobacteria; order Pseudomonadales; family Pseudomonadaceae; genus Aquipseudomonas. The sequence goes on along the minus strand of NZ_LT607416.1, from coordinate 303,286 downwards.
AACCCATGGATGAACGCAGGCCGCCCATCAATTGGTGAACGATAGCGCTCAGCGAGCCTTTGTAAGCGACCCGGCCTTCGATGCCTTCCGGCACCAGCTTCTCGGCACCCTCGGAAGAGTCCTGGAAGTAACGGTCAGAAGAGCCCTGCGCCTGAGACATCGCACCCAGCGAACCCATACCGCGGTAAGCCTTGTAGGAGCGACCCTGGAACAGTTCGATTTCACCTGGCGCCTCTTCGGTACCGGCAAACATCGAGCCCATCATCACGCAGGAAGCACCGGCTACGATGGCTTTGGACAGGTCACCCGAATAACGGATGCCGCCATCGGCGATCAACGGAACGCCCGTGCCTTCAAGGGCAGCGGCGACGTTGGCGATGGCACTGATTTGCGGCACGCCGACACCGGCAACGATGCGCGTGGTGCAGATGGAGCCAGGACCGATACCGACCTTGACCGCATCGGCGCCAGCTTCTGCCAACGCCTTGGCAGCAGCGCCGGTGGCGATGTTGCCGCCGATGACCTGCACTTCAGGGAAATTCTGTTTGACCCAACGGACGCGATCGATCACGCCTTTGGAGTGGCCGTGAGCGGTGTCAACCACCACCACGTCAACGCCGGCGGAGACCAGGGCTGCAACGCGTTCGGCAGTGTCCTTGCCGGTACCGACCGCAGCGCCGACACGCAGACGACCTTGATCGTCCTTGCTCGCCAATGGGTAGGCCTTGGCTTTTTCGATGTCCTTGACGGTCATCATGCCCTTGAGCGCGAACTTGTCGTCGACGATCAGGACTTTTTCCAGACGATGCCTGTGCAGCAGCTCACGCACTTCGTTCTTGTCGGCGCCTTCACGAACAGTGACGAGACGCTCTTTAGGCGTCATCACTTCACGGACAGGAACATCCAGACGGTTTTCGAAGCGCACGTCTCGAGACGTCACGATGCCGACCAGGTCGCCATTGTGCATCACCGGTACGCCGGAAATATTATGCAGATGCGTCAGTTCGAACAGATCACGTACCGTGGCATCCGCCTCGATGGTGATAGGGTCCTTGACTACACCGGCTTCGAACTTCTTGACCTTACGCACTTCGGCAGCTTGCTGCTCGATGGTCATGTTCTTGTGGATAATGCCGATACCACCTTCCTGAGCCATGGCAATTGCCAGACGGGCTTCAGTCACGGTATCCATTGCGGCAGAGACCAGCGGAATATTAAGCTCGATGCCACGTGTCAAACGTGTCTTCAAACTAACTTCGTTGGGAAGCACCTCGGAATAACCGGGCACTAGGAGAATGTCGTCGAAGGTTAGAGCTTCTTGGCTGATACGCAGCATCGCGGGGGCTCCCGAGCGGGAAATTGGAAGCGCGCCATTATACCCATACCGACCTGCCTGCTCAATGTAAACCTCAGCCTATTATCAATCAGTGTCCAAATGTACTTTGACGAACGAAACCGGACGATCCAGACGCTCGGCGAATTCATCGAGAAAGCTCTGCTTGAACGAGGCGTCCAGCCAGTTATTGAAGATGAAACCCAGGTTGGAAAAACCGCAGGCTTGCAGGAACAGAAAGCCATTGATGTCGTCTTCATGCCCGCATTCCGGGCAGATGAAGTTATCGGTGTGACCCGGCATCCAGTCTTCCAGGCTGTCGAACAGTGCTTCACCCACTTCTTTTCTGCACTCAGGGCAGCCGGCTTCTTCGGCGAAATCGGTCAGCGGGGTAAAGATGCAGCGCTTGGTGACGATCTCCAGGCCGTTGATCGCTTGCCCGAATGGCAAGGCCTCAGGGTTCTCGACGACATCACGGGCACCGGGCGCAACGGCATAGGCCATCTTGCTGAAACTGCGGCCGCAGGTGGTCAATTCTTGCTCGATGATGTTCTTGTTCATCAGCCAGCGCAGGATCAGCCGGGCTCGGGCCTCGTGAGCCGGAAAGTCGGAAATCTGCGGGACGATGATGCTCTGGGTATTCATGGATGACGCCTATTGCTGCTACTTAATAAGGCAGCTTAATCCCCCCCTCTTGCAGGTCAAGTGCTCGCTCATGTGGAGAGGTAGCGACCGATCAACGCAATACCACTCGCCAGCACCAGCCACGTGACCAGACGCACAAAGGCCTCACGCGACAGTTTCATGATCAGTGAGCGGCCGATCCATGAACCCACGACCATCGCCGGAAACAAACACGCGGCCAGCATCAGCAACGGCATTTCGGCGTATACCCCCGCCAGCAGAAACAGGCTCAACCGGACGATGGTGCTGCAACTGATCAAAGCGGCCTGGGTCGCCCGAGCCTGCACCTTGGAAGGCAAACGGCTGTTAAGGTAAATCGCGTAAAGAAAACCACCACTGCCAAATAACGCACCGAACAGGCCGCCAATGGTGCCCATCGGTATCGCCCAGCCTGCCGCGAGCTGTGTCGGACGGATTTTTACCCCCAGGCTATAAAGCGCATAAGCAGTGATGAACACCCCCATCAGCAACAGCAATACATCGGACTTGAGGTTGAGCAAAAACACCACACCCACGGTGCAACCTACTGCCATGCAAGGCAGCAGGCGCAGAAGCTCGGCCTTGACCACCGATCGGCGCGAAGGCAGCAGATTGCCGAACGCGGCGATGAAATCCAGCAATACCAACAACGGGATGATCCGCGACAACGCCATGAAATTGATCAACACCGGCCCGGCGATCAACGCAGTACCAAATCCGGCGATGCCAAATACGATGTATGCGCCTATCACGCCCAGTTCGATCAGCACCCAGTCGAGGGGCGTGAACGCCAGTTGATTGAACAGTCCGGTTAAATCGGCAACGGTCATCGACATCCATCCATGAAATGATCCGTGCCGACTGTAACCAGCCCGCAGTACATTCGACCAGATAAAACCACCGCTACCTATCCTATATAAAGGCATGCCTTTATCATGCTCGCCATGATCAAAGAACCCTTCGCAAGACTCGGCCTCGACCGGGAAGTCCTCACCGTCAGCCAGCTCAACGGCCGCGCACGCGTGCTGCTGGAGGATGTGTTCAGTAATATCTGGGTTGAAGGCGAAATATCCAATCTGTCCCGCCCGGCTTCCGGCCATGTGTATTTCACCCTCAAGGACAGTGGCGCCCAAGTACGTTGCGCACTGTTCCGACAAAGCGCCGCACGGGTTCGTCAGGTGTTGAAAGACGGTCTGGCAGTGAAAGTGCGCGGCAAGGTTTCGCTGTTCGAAGGCCGTGGCGATTATCAACTCATCCTCGACACCGTCGAGCCGGCCGGTGAGGGTGCCCTGCGCCTGGCCTTCGATGCACTGAAAGACAAACTCAGCGCCGAAGGCCTGTTCAGCACCGAACGCAAAGTGCCCCTGCCGGCGCATCCACGACGCATCGGTATCATCAGCTCGCCTACGGGCGCGGTGATTCGCGACATCATCAGCGTGTTCCGCCGCCGTGCGCCGCAGGTCCAACTGACGTTGATCCCTACCGCAGTGCAAGGTCGTGATGCTATCGCGCAAATTGTCCGCGCCTTGAAACTGGCCGACTCTCGAGGGTTTGACGCCTTGATCCTGGCCCGTGGCGGCGGGTCGCTGGAAGACTTGTGGTGCTTCAACGAAGAAGCGGTCGCCCGGGCAATCGATGCCTGCGTGACGCCAATTGTCAGCGCCGTCGGGCATGAGACTGACGTCTCGATCAGCGATTTCGTGGCCGACGTACGTGCGCCGACGCCATCGGCTGCGGCAGAGTTGCTCGCACCGGACGCCAGCGACCTGCAGCGTCGGGTCGATAACCTGAAGCGACGGTTAGTCACCCGCATCCAGGATCGCTTGATGCGCGAGCGCCTGCGCCTGGAAGGCATTTCTCGACGCTTGCGTCACCCTGGCGAGCGCCTGCGCCAGCAAGCACAACGTCTGGACGATCTGGACATGCGCCTGCGTCGCGCCTTCGAGCAGCACACACAAAAACGCGCTGCACGCCTGGCCCACCTGCAAGCCCGCCTCGCCGCCCAGCATCCGGGTCGCACCCTCGCGCTGTTGAGACAACGGCTGGACAGTTTGTCCCAACGCTTGCCTCGAGCGATTCGCGAGATCCTCAAGACCCGACGTTTGCAGCTGCAAAGCCACATGCAGACGCTGCACGTGGTCAGCCCACTGGCAACGCTGAGCCGTGGCTACAGCATCCTGCTCGATGAACGTGGTCATGCGATTCGCAGTGCGGCACAAACCCATAACGGCCAGCGCTTGAAAGCCCGGCTTGGCGAAGGTGAATTGCAGGTGCGCGTCGAAGACAACCATCTGGCGCCTGTCACCCTCTCTCTTCTGGATTGATCTATTGATGCTGCGTTTTATTGCGCCACTTTTTGCACTGTGTCTTGCCCTGCCCGCCCATGCCAGCAACGACAGTTACATCGCCCGCCTGCTGAACAAGCCGGTACCGGGTGGTGTTGCGGTCGTCGATCTGGGTGCCAGCGCTCAGGCGCCGCAAGCCAGTTATCAAGGCAGGCCGGTGTTGGTGGTCAAAGAACAGGATGCGCGCTGGCTGGCGATTGTGGGTGTGCCGTTGACGATCAAGCCCGGCAGCCAACAGATCACCGCCAAAACCGCGAATGGCACACGCACCCTGAACTTCACCGTCGCCAGCAAGCAATACCCCGAACAACGCATCACCCTGAAAAACCAGCGTCAGGTCAATCCCAACCCCGCCGACCTGAAACGTATTGATGGCGAACTGGCCGAGCAGATTAGCGCTTACCGCAGCTTCACACCGGGGACGCCGAGCAACCTGCTGCTGGACAAGCCAGTGAGCGGTCCCCTTTCGAGCAAGTTCGGCGTTCGCCGCTTCTTTAATGGCGAGGAACGCAACCCCCACGCGGGTCTGGATTTCGCTGTACCGGCGGGCACCCCGATCAAATCACCAGCCGCTGGCAAGGTGATCCTTATCGGCAATTACTTCTTTAACGGCAATACCGTGTTCGTCGACCACGGCCAGGGCTTCATCAGCATGTTCTGCCACATGTCGAAAATCGACGTGAAGGTTGGACAGACAGTCACCCGTGGCGGCGTGGTGGGCAGAGTCGGCTCAACCGGCCGCGCTACCGGGCCGCATATGCATTGGAACGTCAGCCTGAACGATGCCCGGGTTGATCCAGCAATTTTTATCGGTGCATTTCAGCCCTGAGTTGCGCCCCCGTGGAAGACCGCGCAATTTGCGCGGCCTTTTACTTATGATTCAGCCATAAAAACCCGGTAAAACGCTAAATCAGATGATTTATCTCAATTTTTATCGAGTGCTTGCCAACTTTCACCCCAATGGTTACGGTTGACGGCATGAAAACCTCACACACCCTCATTCTATTGCGCCAACATCGCTGCCTTTGCCTGGTCAGTGCACGACTGCCAAGCTAGATTGCGGTGCCTCGCCCCTTTCTTTCGTTTCAACGGTAGGCCGCCTCTATCCGGCCAGCACAACAAGGATTTCTCCCATGGCAATGCTCAACGATCCCTCGACCAAGTACCGCGCGTTTCCAACTATTGACCTGCCTGACCGTACCTGGCCTTCAAAGACCATCACGACAGCGCCGATCTGGTGCAGCTCTGACCTTCGCGACGGCAACCAATCGCTGATCGAGCCGATGGATGCGGTCAAGAAACTGCGTTTCTGGAAGACCCTGGTCAGCGTCGGCGTCAAAGAAATCGAAGCGTCGTTCCCGGCCGCCTCGCAAACCGACTTTGACTTCGTCCGTACCCTGATTGAAGGCAACCACATCCCGGACGACACCACCATTCAGGTGCTGACCCAGGGTCGTGAGGACTTGATCGCGCGCACGTTCGAATCCCTGCGCGGGGCAAAGAAAGCCATTGTTCACCTGTATAACGCCACCTCGCCTTCGTTCCGCCGCATTGTCTTCAACCAGGACAAAGCAGGCGTGAAAGAGATCGCAGTCAGCGCCGCCAAGCTGTTCGTCAAGTTCGCAGCCCAGCAGCCTGAAACCCAGTGGACGTTCGAATATTCGCCGGAGACTTTCAGCGCGACCGAACTCGAGTTCGCCAAGGAAGTGTGCGACGCAGTGATCGAGGTCTGGAACCCGACACCTCAGAACAAAGTCATCCTCAACCTGCCAGCAACCGTTGAAGTGGCTACGCCAAACATATACGCCGACCAGATCGAGTGGTTTGGCCGCAATATCAATCGCCGCGACAGCGTGCTGATCAGCCTGCACACCCACAACGACCGCGGTACCGGGGTTGCGGCCACTGAGCTGGGCTTGATGGCTGGCGCCGATCGCGTTGAAGGTTGCCTGTTCGGTAACGGTGAGCGCACCGGTAACGTCGATCTGGTGACTGTGGCACTCAACCTCTACACTCAGGGCATCAACCCTCAGCTGGACTTCTCCGACATCGACGGCGTGCGCAAAGTCGTCGAGGAGTGCAACCAGATTCCGGTTCACCCACGCCATCCGTACGTGGGCGATCTGGTGCATACCGCGTTCTCTGGCTCGCACCAGGATGCCATCCGCAAAGGTTTCAGCCAGCAAAAGCCAGATGCGTTGTGGGAAGTGCCTTACCTGCCAATCGACCCGGCCGATATCGGTCGCAGCTACGAGGCGGTGATTCGGGTCAACAGCCAATCCGGCAAAGGCGGCATCGCTTACTTGCTGGAACAGGAATATGGCATCTGCCTGCCACGCCGGATGCAGATCGAGTTCAGCCAGGTGGTTCAGGGTGAAACCGATCGCCTGGGCCTGGAAATGAGCGCGCAGCAGATTTACAACTTGCTGCACCGCGAATACCTGCAAGCCAACGTGCCGTACGCCCTGCTCAGCCATAAGCTGCAGGAAGAAAACGGCAACAGCTCAGTGGATGCCGAAGTCCATTGCGATGGCGAGACCCAGCACTGGCGTGGCAAGGGCAAAGGCGCCCTGGAAGCGCTGGCTGCCAGCCTGCCGGACTCCGTGGAAATCATGGACTACAGCGAACACGCCATTGGCGCCGGGACCACGGCCAAGGCAGCTGCTTACATCGAGCTACGAGTGAACGGTGATCGTGCGGTCCACGGTGTTGGCATTGATGAGAACATCACCACTGCCAGCTTCCGCGCACTGTTCAGTGCACTGAATCGCTCACTGAGTCAGGCTCAAGCCAAAGCCGCTTGATCTGAACGACTGAAACAAAAAACGGCCCCGAAGCGAACGCTTCGGGGCCGTTTTTGTATTTGCTTCACGCATGTCGCAGACAAGTCAGCGCCTACGGGGGTTAGCGATTGGTTGGAAATCGCATAATCAATGCAACTCGAAAGCGTCAGCATCCAGATTCGCCGGGAAGCGTTTGCGGTAGGCCGCCAGGTCGGCAGCGCTCAGGCAAACCTGAAACACCCCATCGGCCTCACCGGCGCTTAACAGGCTTTCACCCTGGAAGTCGAAAACATGGCTGTCACCCGTGTAGGTAAAGCCCTTACCGTCAGTGCCGACTCGATTGACTGCGGCGACGTAGCAGAGGTTTTCGATGGCGCGAGCGGGGAGCAGACGATTCCAGTGCAATCGTCGTGCGCCGGGCCAGTTGGCGACATACAGCAGCAGGTCAGTGTCTTGCGCATCACGGCTCCAGACCGGGAAACGCAGGTCGTAGCAAATCAGTGGCCGAATCCGCCAGCCTTTCAATTCGAACTGAACCTGACGCTCACCCGGTGTGAAGTGCTTGTGCTCCCCCGCCATGCGAAACAGATGACGCTTGTCGTAATGCAACAGCTCACCGTCGGGGCGTGCCCATAGCAGGCGGTTGCGATGGCTGCCGTCAGCAGCCTGAACGATCAGGCTGCCCGTCACGACCGCATCCAGTCGTTTGGCCTGGGCCAGCATCCACTTGGCGGTGGGGCCATTTTCCGGCTCGGACAGAGTTTCGGACTGCATTGAGAAGCCGGTGGTGAACATCTCTGGCAGGATAATCAGATCTGCACCCCGAGCCTGATCCAGCATCAGCTCGAAATGCTCATAGTTGGCCTCGCGGTCGTGCCACACCAGAGTGGTCTGGACCAACGCTATATTGAGGTTGGGCAGTTCGCTTAAATCGCGCATAGTTTTTCCGCTGCCTGACGCAACGTCTCCTCGCGTTTGGCAAAGCACAAACGAATCAGGCGTTGCCCTGATGGTGGGCTTTGGTAGAAGACCGAGATCGGAATAGAAGCCACCCCATGCTCGCGGGTCATCCACAGCGACATATCGACGTCATTCAAATCCGGACGAATGTTCGAGTAATCCACCAGCTGAAAATAGGTGCCCGCTACGCGGCTGAAGTTGAAGCGTGAGGGTTCGAGCAGGTCGCAGAACAGATCGCGCTTGGCCTGATAGAACGCGGGCAGTTCTTCGACATGCTCGGGGTGCTCAGCCATGAAGTCAGCCAAGGCGTATTGCAGCGGCGTTACGCCACAGAAGCTCACGTACTGGTGGATCTTGCGCAACTCGGCAGTCAAGGCCGGAGGCGCGACCACGTAACCGGTTTTCCAGCCGGTGACGTGATAAGTCTTGCCGAACGAACTGACCACGAACGCTCGCTGGTACAGCTCTTCATGGGCCAGCACGCTGGCGTGCGGCACACCGTCAAACACCAGGTGCTCGTACACTTCGTCGCTGACCAGATAAATGTCGCGATTGGCGATCAACGCCGCCAACTGATCGAGCTCAGCGCGGGTGATCAACGCGCCGCTCGGGTTGTGCGGGCTGTTGAGGATGATCATGCGCGTACGCGGGGTCAGGGCTTCGCCAAGCTTCTGCCAATCAATGGCGAAATTGTCCAAACCAAGCTGCACATGCACGCAGCGACCGCCCGCCAGCTCGACCGAAGGTTCATAGCTGTCGTAGCACGGGTCGAACACGATCACTTCGTCGCCGGGCTGAATCACCGTCTGGATCGCGCAAAAAATGGCCTGGGTCGCGCCGGGGGTGATGGTGACTTCTGTGTCGGCATCCACCTGACGGCCATAGCTACGGGCAATTTTGGCCGCCACTTGCTGGCGCAGGGCAGGCAAGCCGGTCATCGGCGCGTATTGGTTGTGGCCATCAGCGATGTGCCGGCCCACAGCATCACGTAGCGCTTGCGGGCCGTCGAAATCCGGGAAACCCTGGGACAGGTTGATTGCCCCGGTCTGCGCGGCGAGCTGGGACATCACGGTAAAAATGGTCGTGCCGACATTCGGCAGCTTACTGATGATCATGGGCCATTCCCTTGCTTACACCCGGCTCTACGGCGGCACGGGAAACAAACAGGATAGCCCATACCACGCGCATAAAAAAAGGCGCCATTGGCGCCCTTTTCAAGAATATCCGTTACCGGATCAACGCTTATCTTTGCGTTTTTTGTCAGCTTTCTTGTGGTGCGACATCATTCGACGCTTCTTGTTGACCTGACGGTCTGTCAGCGTGTTCTTGTTGCCTTCGTACGGGTTCTCACCGCCTTTGAACTCGATCCGGATTGGCGTACCGACCAGCTTCAACACGCGGCGGTAGGTGTTTTCCAGATAACGGACATAAGACTTGGGTACTTTCTCGACCTGGTTGCCGTGAATCACGATCAACGGTGGGTTAGCACCGCCCAAGTGAGCATAGCGAAGCTTGATGCGGCGGCTGCCAACCATTGGCGGTGCGTGCTCGCTGACCGCGTCTTCAAGGATCTGAGTCAGGCGGTTAGTCGGCCAGCGGGTGACCGCGGACTTGAACGAGTTCTGAACCGATTGGTAGAGGTTACCCACACCCGTGCCGTGCAAGGCCGAGATGAAGTGAATATCGGCAAAGTCGACGAAGAACAAGCGACGTTGCAGCTCGATCTTCACGAACTCGCGCTCGCTCGGATCCATGCCATCCCACTTGTTCAATGCGATAACCAGCGCACGACCGGATTCCAGGACAAAGCCCAACAGGTTGAGGTCGTGATCGACCACGCCTTCGCGGGCGTCCATCACGAAGATCACCACGTTGGCGTCTTTGATCGCCTGCAGGGTTTTCACCACCGAGAACTTTTCGACTTCCTCGTGGACCTTGCCGCGCTTGCGCACACCTGCGGTGTCGATCAGCGTGTACTTCTCGTCGTTACGCTCGAAGGGAATGTAGATGCTGTCACGGGTGGTGCCTGGCTCGTCATAGACGATAACCCGGTCTTCACCGAGCATGCGGTTGACCAACGTCGATTTACCGACGTTTGGACGGCCGATGATCGCGATCTTGATCCCGTCTTTTTCGCTAGGACCTGGAATGCGCTTGGCTTCCTGGCCTTCGGCGACATCTTCGGCCTCAATCTCTTCTTCAGGGTCTTTCGGGAATTCGCTCAGGGCGATTTCCAGCATCTGAGTGATGCCGCGACCGTGAGCACCGGCCACCGGGATCGCATCACCCATGCCCAACGGGCTGAATTCAGCGCGTGCCATTTCAGGATCGATGTTGTCGACCTTGTTGGCTACCACGTAGGAACGCTTGCCACGCTTGCGCAAGTGCTCGCCGATCATTTGGTCAGCAGCGGTGAAACCGGCGCGGGCGTCTACCAGGAACAACACGACATCGGCTTCTTCGATGGCCAGCAGCGACTGCTCGGCCATCTTTTCGTCCATGCCGTGTTCATCACCAGAGATACCGCCGGTGTCGATCAGAATGTAGGAACGCCCTTGCCACTTTGCCTCACCGTACTGGCGATCACGGGTCAGACCGGACAGATCGCCGACAATAGCGTCGCGAGTCCTGGTCAGGCGGTTGAATAAGGTGGACTTGCCGACGTTCGGTCGACCCACCAGGGCGATTACGGGAACCATGCGGCTCTCCACTTCGTTATTTCAGAAAATACAAAAGCCGCTGCATGGCAGCGGCCGGAGTTCGGAGCGGCACCAGAAGTGCCGCAGGCCTTGCCGGAGCAAGGCTGCAAGAGGCCCTATGCTTCAAACATAGACAGCGGCCTTATGCATAGACAACCATTACTTGATCTTCAGGGCTTCCAGCTTGCCGCTGTTGCCAAACACATAAATCGTGTCGCCAACGACCAACGGACGGGCCCGCAGGCCATCGCCGTCAATTTTCTCACGGCCAACGAAACGACCATCGACCTGGCTCAGCAGGTGCAGATAGCCTTCCATATCGCCGACCGCTACGTAGCTGGAAAACACTTCCGGCGCACCCAGCTGGCGACGAGCCAACGCATCGTTGCTCCAAAGCGCTGTCGAGGAGCGCTCATCGACGCCTTCGACAGTGCCACTGGCCAGACTCACGTAGACGCTGCCAAAACCTTGGGCGACACCGGCATAGCTTGACGCATCACGCTGCCAAAGCACACGACCGCTCTCTACATCCAGACCGGCGACACGACCCTGGTAGGTGGCGACATACAGCGTACTGCCGGACAACAGCAGACCACCGTCGATATCGACAACACGATCCAGTTCCGAGCGACCTTGTGGAATAGCAACGCGTTGCTCCCAGATCGGCACGCCGTTCGAGGTATCCAATGCAACGACCTTACCCGTCGACAGACCCGCCACCGCAAGGTGATTGGTAACGATCGGCGCGCCAGTACCGCGCAATGTCAGGACTGCAGGGGTGCTTTCATAGATCCAGCGCTGGTTGCCGGTGGCAGCATCGAAGCCGATCACTCGGTCATCCTGCGTCTGAACCACGACCACGTCACCGTTGGTCGCAGGTGCTGCCAGCACTTCACTGGTCACGCGAGCGCGCCATTTTTCTTCGCCAGTGGCAGCGTCCAGTACGACGACCGCGCCTTTGAGCGTACCGAGCATCACCAGACCAGAGCCTACGCCAACGGCACCGGAAACAGGCAGTTCAAGGTCTTTCTTCCAGATTACGTCACCAGTCGTGCGATCCAGAGACATCACAATACCGGTGACGTCCGCAGCGAAGATATGTTCACCTTCAACAGCGGGAACCAACATGTTGTAGTTCTTGCCCTGGCCATCACCGATGGAGCGACTCCATTGCTTTTGCAGAACCACTTCTTCTTTGAAGTCGGTCAGCTCGGCCGGTGGTAATTCCTTTTTGCTGTTGCTACTGCAACCCGCGGCCAATATGGCCAGGGCCAGCAATGCTGCATGTTTCCAACGCATCACGTCACGCATCCCCTTTCGCCAGGTCGTCGAGTTTCATTTGTAGGCCACCCACTGCCGCTTCTTCAGACAGCGCGGATTTGGCTTTTTGATAGGCCGCATGCGCCTCGTCGGCACGGCCCAGCTGCACCAGCAGGTCGCCCTTGAGTTCTTCACGGCTGGCCAGGAATGCTTTGTCGGCATCACCGTCGAGCAGTTTCAGTGCTTCGTCAGTCTTGTTCTGAGCAGCCAACACCCGAGCCAGACGTTGACGCGCGATTTCACCCAACGTGTCGTTGAACGGCTTGGCGGTAATGGCCTTGAGTTCAGCGGCAGCATCATCGAGCTTGCCGGTATCGACCGCTACTTTAGCCACGAACAGGCTGCCGTATTGGGCGTAAGCCGAGCCACCGAATTCGCTTTTCAACTTGCCGGCGATATCCGCGACCCGTGCCGTGTCAGGCTGACCGCTCGGGGTCAGGGCCGTTTCCAGCAATTGCTGATAGAGCATCGAGGCGCCTTGCGACTGATTGCCCTGATATCTGTGCCAGGCTTGCCAGCCAAATACCACGATCAACGCCAGCAAACCGCCAGTAACCAGGGGTTTGCCGTTGCGTTGCCACCAGTCCTTCATCACGGCCAGTTCTTCATCTTCGGTACGCGACACCCCAATACTCCTATTCGCTAAAACGGCTGTTTATCAGCTTCAACCCTGCACAACGCAGGCGGCCAGGTGCTCAGACAGAGCATCCCAGGCAATATTTTGTTGTTCGCCCTGGCCACGCAGGGGTTTGAAACCTACCACTTGCTGGGCCAGTTCATCGTCGCCCAGGATCAGCGCGTACAGTGCACCGCTCTTGTCGGCTTTTTTGAACTGGCTTTTAAAACTGCCAGCGCCGGCATTGACCTGCAAACGCAGGTTCGGCAACTGGTCACGCAAACGTTCGGTCAGGGTCAATGCAGCCAGTTCGGCGGCTTCACCGAAGGCACACAGATAGACGTCGACCTGACGCGAGATTTCTTCCGGGATCTGCTCCAGGGTTTCCAGCAGCAGGACCAGACGCTCGATGCCCATGGCGAAACCGACGCCGCTCGTAGGCTTGCCGCCCATTTGCTCGACCAGGCCGTCATAACGACCACCGGCACACACGGTGCCTTGGGCGCCCAACTGATCGGTGACCCATTCGAAAACGGTTTTGCTGTAGTAGTCGAGCCCGCGCACCAGCTTGGGATTGATCACATACGGAATACCGGCTGCGTCCAGACGTGCCTTGAGGCCGTCGAAGTGGATGCGCGACTCGTCGTCGAGGTAATCCGCCAGCTTCGGCGCGTCCACCAGAACGGCCTGGGTTTCAGGGCTCTTGGTGTCGAGAACACGAAGCGGGTTGGTTTTCAGACGACGCTGGCTGTCTTCGTCGAGCTCGCTCAGGCGTGCCGACAGAAATTCGACCAGCGCCTCGCGATAACGCCCGCGCGCTTCGCTGGTGCCCAGGCTGTTGAGTTCAAGTTTGACCGCGCCGCGAATGCCCAGCAGACCCCATAGACGCCAGGTCAGAACAATCAGCTCGGCGTCGATGTCTGGACCATCAAGATTGAAGACTTCCACACCAATCTGATGAAACTGGCGATAACGGCCTTTTTGTGGCCGCTCGTGGCGGAACATAGGGCCGATGTACCAAAGCTTCTGAACCTGGCCGCCACCGGTAATACCGTGCTCGAGCACTGCACGCACACACGCGGCGGTGCCTTCAGGGCGCAAGGTCAGAGAGTCACCGTTACGATCGGCGAAGGTGTACATCTCTTTTTCGACGATGTCGGTCACTTCACCGATAGAGCGCTTGAACAGCTCGGTGAACTCGACGATTGGCATACGGATCTGGCGATAACCGTAGTTATCCAGCAGACGCGACACCGTGCCCTCGAAATAGCGCCACAGGGGCGTCTGGTCGGGCAGAATGTCGTTCATGCCACGAATGGCTTGCAGAGACTTACTCACGAAAAATCCTTAGCGAAATCTGTATTGGCCTATCAACCGCGCGCGATGAGCGCTGCGTCGGCTTCGACCTTTTCGGCCGCTCTCTGACGGATCAAGCGTTCAAGCTCATCCACCAGATTGTCATTGGTCAGCTTCTGCGCTGGCTTGCCGTCGATGTAAATCAGGTTAGGCGTCCCCCCAGTGAGGCCGATATGCGCCTCCTTGGCTTCGCCTGGACCATTGACCACACAACCGATCACCGCGACATCCAGCGGTACCAACAAGTCTTCAAGGCGCACTTCCAGTTCGTTCATGGTCTTGACCACATCGAAGTTCTGCCGGGAACAGCTCGGGCAGGCAATGAAGTTAATGCCACGGGAACGAAGGTGCAGCGATTTGAGAATGTCGTAACCGACTTTCACCTCTTCGACCGGGTCAGCGGCCAACGAGATGCGGATAGTATCGCCAATCCCCTCGGCAAGCAGCATACCGAGGCCAACAGCTGATTTTACTGTGCCAGAACGCAGGCCACCGGCTTCGGTAATACCCAGGTGCAACGGCTGAATGATTTGCTTGGCGAGTAAGCGGTAGGCTTCCACCGCCATGAACACATCGCTGGCTTTGACACTGACCTTGAAATCCTGGAAATCCAGACGATCAAGATGCTCGACATGCCGCAACGCAGACTCGACCAGCGCGGCCGGTGTCGGCTCGCCATATTTCTTCTGCAGGTCTTTTTCCAGCGAACCGGCGTTGACCCCGATACGGATCGAAATCCCACGGTCACGGGCGGCACTCACCACCGCGCGCACGCGGTCTTCGCGGCCGATGTTGCCCGGATTGATCCGCAGGCAGTCAACACCCAGCTCGGCGACGCGCAAGGCGATTTTGTAGTCGAAGTGGATGTCGGCAACCAAGGGGACCTTGACCAATTGCTTGATCCGGCCAAACGCCTCGGCAGCATCCATGTCCGGGACCGAAATCCGCACGATATCGACGCCAGCTGCTTCCAGACGATTGATCTGCGCAACCGTGGCCGCGACATCGTTGGTGTCGCTGTTGGTCATGCTCTGCACCGCGATGGGCGCATCACCACCCACAGGGACGGAGCCGACCCAGATTTTACGAGATTCGCGACGCTTGATCGGTGATTCGCCGTGCATGACTTATTGCCCTAGCTTCAGGCGAGCGGTTTCGCCACTGGTAAAAGGTGCCATGTCTACAGGCTGGCCGTTATAGCTCACTTGAACACCGCGAGCAAAGCCCAGCCGTAAAGTGAGCGGCGGCTTGCCGGTGACATCCAGGTTCTCGCCCTTGCGCTTCACTCCGCTGAGTAACACTTTGCCATTGGCATCGGTCACTTGCGTCCAGCAATCGGAGACGTATTGCAGCTTGATGTGGCCAGCACCCGCTACCGCAGCCGCAGCCGCAGCCGCAGGGTCCGCCTGTGGCGCAACAGCTGTCGTTACAACGGTCGATGGCGCCACTGGCGTCATCGGAGTTGTGCGCACCGGTGCCGCAGCCGGTGTAACCGGAGCGCTGATCGAAGGCGTTCCAACAGCTGGAGCGGACGGAGCAACAGGCTTCGTCGCTGCCGTTTCAGCTGCAGGCTCACCCGCCGCGAGCGGCAAAGGCGCCCCTTGAGAATCGGTCACGGCTTGATCTTCAGGCTCATCCAGCGGATGAATCTGGGTCGTGCCATCAGCACTTTCGACTTCGACGTGCTCAAGGCTGATCCCGGTCGACTCCTTGCCGCGCATCGACGTCTGATCCTGCCACCAGAAGAAACCGGCACCGACCAGAACCACCAGCAACAGCAAGCTGACAATACGCAAAATATTGTGCGACAACCGCACCGGCTCTTCAATGCGACCCAGGCTGTGCACATTACTGCCATGGGCATCGGTGCCGGTGTATTGATCGAACTGCTGAACCAACGCGCTTTGATCGAGCCCGAGGAGTTTCGCGTAGGCACGGATGTAGCCACGGGCGAAGGTATGCCCAGGCAGCTTTTCAAAATCACCAGTCTCAAGGTTGCCCAAGGACGCGACAGTGAGGTTCAGCCTCGAGGCCACATCAGGCAGCGACCAGTTTTTGCTCTCTCGGCCCTGACGCAAGGTCTCGCCAGGGTTCACGCGAGTGGCTGCTACAACTTCGGGATGCGCCGCTTTCATCATTGCTCCGACAGGTATTGCTGATATTCCGGGCTACCGGGATAGAGTCTTTTTAGTTGCAGGCCAAAACTGGCTGCTTTGTCGCGATCATCGTAGATTTTTGCCAACCGCGTACCGAGCAATAGACTACGTGCATTTTGATCGCTCAGTTGGCTAAAACGGTCGTAATACTCACGCGAGGGCACATAATGCCTGTCTTCGAACGACAACTCAGCCATTTCCAGCAATGCGCGTGGCTGTTGGCGATCCAGACGCAAGGCTTTGGTGAAGTAGCCGGTGGCTTCGTCACGCTGATTGAGCCTCAGCGCGGTCATCCCCAAACTCTCGAAAACCCGTGAGCGTTCCGGGTAGAGGGTGTCAGCGGCGGCCTGTTGAAAACGCTCGTAAGCGTCCTTGTAGCGCTTTTGCTCGTACAGGAAACTGCCGTAATTATTCAGGATTCGCGCATCGTTGGAACGCGCAGAAAGTGCCTTGAGGTATTGCTTGTCCGCCAGCTCCGGCTCCATTTCAGCCTGGAAGATCAACGCCAACGCAGCATTGGCGTCGGGATCGGAGCTGTCCAGGTCGAGGGCTTTTTTCAACGGAACCTTGGCGCGCTCGGTGGAACCCTGCTGCAGATAGCCAATACCCAGTTGCACATACGCGGCGCGCGCCTGGTCACGACCCTTGCTGGTGCTCATCGGATCGACACTGCCCGACGAAACGCAGCCAGCCAGCACGTTGACGAAACACAGCAATAGCGCGGCGCGCAGGGTCATAGAGGTCCTCTCAGTCAGGTTCGAGTCACAGCGCTTTGGGCCAGATCGGCCTCGGCACTCAACTCGCGCACAGCAATATAACGCTCACTGCGTCGTGTGCGATCCAGAACCTGGCCAACCAACTGACCGCATGCTGCATCGATATCTTCGCCGCGCGTGGTGCGCACAGTGACGTTGTAGCCGGCCTGATGCAACTGATCCTGAAAACGACGTATCGCGTTATTGCTTGGACGCTCGTAACCCGAGTGAGGGAACGGGTTGAACGGGATCAGGTTGATCTTGCAAGGTGTGTCCTTGAGCAGCTCAGCCATTTCGACCGCGTGCTCGACCTTGTCGTTGATGTCCTTGAGCAACGTGTACTCAACGGTCAGTACGCGCTTTTCGCCCAGGGTCGACATATAACGCTGGCAGGATTCGAGCAGGACCTTGAGCGGGTACTTCTTGTTGATCGGTACCAACTGGTTGCGCAGTGCATCGTTGGGTGCATGCAGCGACAATGCCAGTGAGACGTCGATGTGCTTGGACAGCTCGTCGATCATCGGTACCACGCCCGAGGTAGACAACGTCACCCGGCGTTTGGAAATGCCGTAGCCCAGGTCATCCATCATCAGATGCATGGCAGCCACGACGTTATCGAAGTTCAGCAGCGGCTCACCCATGCCCATCATCACCACGTTGGTGATAGCACGGTCGACGGTTGCCGGGACGCTGCCAAAGGATTTGTTGGCAATCCACACCTGACCGATCACTTCGGCGGCGGTGAGGTTGCTATTGAAGCCTTGTTTGCCGGTGGAGCAGAAACTGCAATCCAGGGCACAACCCGCCTGGGACGAAACGCACAACGTGCCGCGTTTGCCTTGGGGGATGTAAACGGTCTCGACACAGCTGCCGGACGCCACACGCACTACCCATTTACGGGTGCCATCGGTGGAGATGTCCTCGCTGACGACTTCAGGACCGCGAATTTCAGCGCAGACCTTGAGCTTTTCGCGCAAGGCCTTGCTGACATTCGTCATGGCGTCGAAATCATCGACGCCAAGGTGGTGAATCCATTTCATCACCTGACCGGCACGGAAACGCTTCTCCCCGATCGAGTCGAAGAACTTCTCCATTTCCGGTTGAGTCAGACCCAACAGGTTTGTTTTGCCAGTCGATGTTGTCATGTTTTCACCCTCACTCAATGGCCTTAGGCCTTACGAGCGGTTACTTCGGTAGCGGCGAAGAAGTAAGCGATTTCACGTGCAGCAGCAGCTTCGGAATCGGAACCGTGTACAGCGTTGGCGTCGATGGAATCAGCGAAATCAGCACGGATGGTGCCAGCAGCTGCTTCTTTAGGGTTGGTAGCGCCCATCAGTTCGCGGTTTTTAGCGATGGCGTTTTCGCCTTCCAGAACCTGAACCACAACCGGGCCAGAGATCATGAACGCAACCAGGTCGCCGAAGAAACCACGAGCGCTGTGCTCAGCGTAGAAACCTTCAGCTTCAGCCTTGGACAGCTGCTTCATTTTCGAAGCAACGACTTGCAGGCCGGCTTTTTCAAAACGAGTGACGATCTCGCCGATTACGTTTTTTGCAACGGCGTCAGGCTTGATGATGGAGAAAGTACGTTGAACAGCCATGGTGTAACTCCAGAAACGGTAATTTTCGAAAAATTAAACCCGCGAATTATACGCGGGTTCTTTGGTATTGCCTAACCTGCAGCGCGGCTCAGTCGAGCTCTTCGATCCAGAGGGCCTGAATGGCCTCCAGAACTTTTTCGCCGCTGCGATCCGGCGCATCGTCGAACTCGGGCAATTCCATCACCCATTTACGCAGATCGACGAAGTTGAGCGATCTTGGATCAACATCCGGCTTGCTTTCAGCCAGCTGGATCGCGATTTCCTGCACATCAACCCATTTCAGACTCATAAGAGCTCCTTGAATCAGTGCGGCGCTTCAGCCGCATGGTTGATTGTGTATTTAGGTATTTCGATGGTCAGGTCTTCATTGCCGACAATAGCCTGGCAGGACAAGCGCGATTGCGCCTCCAGCCCCCAGGCCTTGTCGAGCAAATCCTCCTCCAGCTCGTCAGCCTCATTCAGCGAGTCAAAACCCTCGCGAATGATGCAGTGACACGTGGTACAGGCGCAGACGCCGCCGCAGGCGCTCTCGATCTCGATATGGTTATCATGAGCCACGTCGAGAATGGAGGTACCGGGCGCGACCTCTACAACCAGACCTTCCGGGCACAGCACGGCATGTGGCAGAAAAATGATCTGCGGCATCAGTTATCCCTCAATTTCATTCAGATTGCGTCCCGCCAGCGCGGCTTTCACCGTCGAATCCAGGCGTCGGGCAGCAAACGCATCGGTCACCTGCGACAGACGCTTGGTCTGCAGCTCGATGGCAGGACCATCAGTGCCCTGCATCAATTCACTCAATTCTTTCATTTGCAGCTCGATCACCATCCGTTCTTCAGCGTCGAGCAAGCGCTCACCGTCCACATCCAGCGCACCCTGCACCGCTTCGAGCAGACGCTGGGCATCGACTTGCTGTTCGCGCAATACACGCGCAACCTTGTCATCACTGGCGTGCTGGAACGAGTCCTTGAGCATGCGGGCAATTTCGCCGTCGGTCAGGCCATAGGATGGCTTGACCTGGATGCTCGACTCGATGCCCGAACCCAGTTCACGGGCCGCAACGTTGAGCAAGCCATCCGCATCGACCTGGAACGTGACGCGAATTTTCGCGGCACCAGCAACCATTGGAGGAATGCCTCGCAGCTCGAACCGAGCCAGGGAGCGGCAATCGCTGATCAGTTCCCGCTCGCCCTGCAGCACATGAATCATCATGGCTGACTGGCCGTCTTTATAGGTGGTGAAATCCTGAGCACGAGCAACGGGAATGGTGGTGTTTCGCGGAATCACCTTCTCCATCAACCCGCCCATGGTTTCCAGCCCCAAGGACAGCGGAATCACATCAAGCAGCAACAGCTCTTCACCGTCACGCTTGTTCCCTGCCAGCGTATCAGCCTGGATCGCAGCGCCAATGGCCACTACTTGATCCGGGTCGATCTTGGTCAGTGGCTGACGACCGAACAGCTCGGCGACAGCCTCTCGCACACGCGGCACACGGGTCGAACCGCCGACCATGACCACAGCTTCAACTTCTTCAATCTCGATGCCGGCATCGCGAACCGCGCGCCGACACGCCTTCAGGCTGCGCGCCAGCATGGGCTCAATCAGCGCATCGAAGGCCTGGCGGGTCAGCACAGAATGCCAATCGCCATGCACGACTTCGACCGAATCGACTTCAGTCAACGCTTCTTTGGCCGCGCAAGCGGTTTGCAGCAGGCTGCGCTGCGCAGACGGATCGAGGTCGGCAGAAAGACCGGCTTCGCTCACGATCCAACTGGCAATCGCATGATCGAAGTCATCGCCACCCAGCGCCGTATCGCCACCGGTTGCCAAGACTTCAAAAACGCCGCCCGTCAGACGCAAAATGGAAATATCGAATGTACCGCCGCCCAGGTCATAAATAGCAACCACGCCTTCAGCGTGTTGATCCAAACCATAAGCCACCGCAGCAGCAGTAGGCTCGTTGAGCAAGCGCAGAACGTTAAGACCCGCCAACCGGGCCGCGTCTTTGGTAGCCTGGCGCTGGGCGTCGTCGAAATAGGCCGGAACGGTAATCACCGCACCCACCAGCTCGCCACCCAAGCTTTCTTCCGCACGCTGACGCAGGACCTTGAGAATTTCAGCCGACACCTGCACCGGGCTTTTTGGCCCCTGAATGGTGTCGATGAACGGCATGTGCGATTCGCCACCCACAAATCGATAAGGCAGTTGCTCACCGAGTTGTTTGACGTCCGACAGTCCACGCCCCATCAGGCGCTTGACGGACGATACGGTGTTGAACGGATCGATAGCGGCGGCGTTTTTGGCGCTCTGCCCTACTTCGACCCGATCAGCGTGGTAGCGAACGACGGACGGCAAGATGACCTGCCCTTCGCCATCGGCCAGCGGCTCGGAAAGTCCACTGCGCAATGCAGCGACCAGCGAATTGGTAGTGCCCAAGTCAATCCCAACCGCCAGACGACGCTGATGTGGTTGGGGACTTTGGCCGGGTTCGGCGATCTGCAGTAGGGCCATACTTATCGAAATTCACAGGCGTGCGGCCAGGGCAGCACGGGGTTAATCGTCGAGGCGCTCTTCAAGCTGGCGCACTTCGTAGGTGAGCTTGTCGAGGAACTGCATACGCCGCATCAGCCGTTCGGCCAATTCACGTTGTGCAGGATCATCCCAACAGGCAGCGAAGCTTTCGTTCAGTTCATCCTGAGCAACTTTGAGCCGGCGCTTGAATACTGCAACACCCGCCAGGTCGGCATCATCCTGCAAATCCTCAAGTTCTTCACGCCATTGCATCTGCTGCATGAGGAACTCGGGGTCTTGCACGGTGACTTCCAACGGCAACTCATTGCCCCCCAGCGTCAACAAGTAACGCGCCCGTTTCGGAGCGTTCTTGAGCGTCTGATAGGCCTCGTTGAGACTGGCAGAGTGTTCTAGCGCCAGCCGCTGCTCACGCTCGGAGGCGTCAGCAAAACGGTCTGGATGTACGCTGCGCGCCAACTCACGGTAGCGCGTCGCCAACTGATCGAGATCCAAACGGAAACTTGGCTTGAGCTCGAATAAGGCGAAATGACAAGGAATACCCACGATTAGCCTCAGATATTGAAGCTTTCGCCGCAGCCACATTCACCGCGCGCGTTCGGGTTGTTGAACTTGAAGCCTTCGTTCAACCCTTCCTTGACGAAATCGAGCTCTGTACCGTCGAGGTAGACCATGCTTTTCGGATCGATGATCACTTTGACGCCGTGCAATTCGAACACAGTGTCTTCGCTGCCCGCCTCATCGACGAACTCCAACACATAGGCCAGACCGGAACAGCCCGTGGTGCGAACACCCAGGCGAACGCCGTCACCTTTGCCGCGCCCATCAAGGGAGCGACGTACGTGTTGAGCGGCAGCTTCTGTCATGCTGATAGCCATCGAAACTCCTTACTTGAATCAAGCTTCGTTAAAAAAGGCTCTGTTCAGAGCAAGCCTTTCTTTTGCTTGTAATCGCGAACAGCCGCCTTGATAGCGTCTTCTGCGAGTACCGAGCAGTGGATCTTCACGGGCGGCAACGCCAGCTCTTCAGCCAGCTGAGTGTTTTTGATGGTCTCTGCTTCATCCAGAGTCTTGCCTTTCATCCACTCGGTCGCCAGGGAGCTGGAGGCGATAGCCGAACCGCAACCGTAGGTCTTGAACTTGGCGTCTTCGATGATGCCGTGCTCGTTGACCTTGATTTGCAGGCGCATTACGTCGCCGCACGCCGGTGCGCCGACCATGCCGGTGCCAACATCAGGATCTTCCGCGTCCATCTTGCCGACGTTACGCGGGTTTTCGTAGTGGTCAATGACCTTTTCGCTGTATGCCATGGTGCTAATCCTCTCTCATCAGGTAGCCGCTCTTGCAGGCGACTTAATTAGTGCGCAGCCCACTCGATCTTGGAGATGTCGATACCGTCTTTGTACATATCCCACAGCGGCGACAAAGCGCGCAGCTTGGTGACGGACTCGCATACTTTATGCGCGGCGTAGTCGATTTCTTCTTCGGTGGTGAAACGGCCGAAGGTGAAGCGAATCGAGCTGTGCGCCAGTTCATCGTTGCGGCCAATGGCGCGCAGGACGTAGGACGGCTCCAGCGAAGCCGAGGTACAAGCGGAACCGGACGAAACCGCCAGATCCTTGAGCGCCATGATCAACGACTCGCCTTCGACGTAGTTGAAGCTCAGGTTCAGGTTGTGCGGTACACGGGAAATCATGCTGCCGTTGATGTACAGCTCTTCCAGACCCTCAACCTGCTTGAGGAAGCGAGCGCTCAGAGCCTTGATGCGTACGTTTTCAGACGCCATGTCTTCTTTGGCAACACGGAAAGCTTCGCCCATACCAACGATCTGGTGAGTCGCCAATGTCCCCGAACGCATGCCACGCTCATGTCCGCCACCGTGCATGGTCGCTTCAATGCGAACGCGCGGTTTGCGGCTCACGTAGAGCGCGCCAATACCTTTAGGGCCATAGGTTTTGTGGGCCGAGAAAGACATCAGGTCAACCTTGAGGTTGGCCAGGTCGATTTCGACTTTACCCGTGGACTGGGCCGCATCGACGTGGAACAACACACCGCGCGAACGGGTCAGCTCACCGATGGCCGAGATGTCGTTGATAGTGCCGATTTCGTTATTGACGTGCATGATCGAGACCAGAATGGTGTCGTCGCGCAAAGCCGCTTCAACCATTGCAGGCGTGATCAGACCGTCTTCACCAGGCTCGATGTACGTGACTTCGAAACCTTCACGCTCCAGTTGGCGCATGGTGTCCAAGACCGCTTTGTGTTCGATCTTGTTGGTGACCAGGTGCTTACCCTTGCTGGCGTAAAAGTGCGCAGCGCCTTTGATCGCAAGGTTGTCGGACTCGGTAGCACCGGAGGTCCAGACGATTTCACGCGGGTCGGCGTTCACCAGGTCAGCGACCTGACGGCGGGCATTCTCCACTGCCTCTTCAGCTTTCCAGCCAAAGACGTGGGAACGCGATGCCGGGTTACCGAAGTTTCCGTCAACCAGCAGGCATTCACTCATTTTCTGCGCGACGCGCGGATCGACCGGGGTAGTCGCGGAGTAATCGAGGTAAATCGGCAATTTCATTGAATATCTCCTATCAGGCAGGCGCGCCGCGCATTCATCTGCGTTCATTCGACGGCGGACGTTTCAATCTTATCCAGCTGGGGCGTTCTGCATGTATTTCGACGCAGATCCTGGCGCTGAGCGACTTCTTGTACCTCACGGCGAGTCACAAGGTCAGCCAGGCTTATACCGCTAAGAAAATCGTGAATCTGCGAACTCAGGTCACACCACAAGTGGTGAGTCAGGCAGGTATCGCCCGCATGGCAATCACCCAGACCCTGGCAACGTGTTGCATCGACCGACTCATTGACCGCGTCGATCACCTGCGCGACCTGGATACCTTGCATGTCACGGGACAACTGGTAACCACCACCAGGCCCCCGCACGCTCGACACCAGATTACTGCGACGCAGTTTGGCGAACAGTTGCTCTAGGTAGGACAGGGATATGCCTTGCCGCTCGGAGATATCGGCCAGAGACACTGGCCCGTGCTGCGCATGTAATGCCAGGTCAAGCATGGCGGTTACAGCGTATCGGCCTTTTGTAGTCAGTCGCATGGCATGTACCACGGAGGTTCGGAATGACTGCGAGTATGCTATTCCCGAGTATTTAAGTCAACTATAAGACCGAGTAAATCAGTCGGGATTACCCGCAAACAACGGCGACATCATAACAAACGCAGGGGTGCATTGGCACACCCCTTAGGTCTAGTACCGGCGAGCCCGATCAGCCCCTCAGCCAGCCTTGGTTTCGCCGCCGTCTTTCACGCAGTCAAACACCTCGTCGTGCAACGCAGGCAGCTCTTTGGCGCAGTAATCACTGCCCAACGCGTTAAGCGCACCGCACATACCTTCCAGCCTGGCGTCGACCGCCTGCAGATGATCAAGCAGCTGACCAATCGCCCGCGCCACAGGGTCGGGCATATCTTCGCTGACGCCATAGGCATCGAAACCGAGCTTTTCAGCGATGGCTTTACGTTTGGCTTCCACGTCGTCGTCGGACTTGATGATGATCCGCCCCGGGATGCCCACCACAGTGGCACCGGCCGGCACCGCCTTGGTAACCACCGCATTGGAACCGACCTTGGCACCCGCACCGACCGTGAACGGCCCCAGCACCTTGGCACCCGCCCCGACAACCACGCCCGACTCGAGCGTCGGGTGGCGCTTGCCCTTGTTCCAGCTGGTTCCGCCCAGCGTCACCCCCTGATAGAGCGTGACGTCGTCGCCGATTTCCGCGGTTTCGCCAATCACAATGCCCATCCCGTGATCGATAAAGAAGCGCCGCCCAATCGTCGCCCCCGGATGAATCTCAATGCCGGTCAACCAGCGACCGAAGTTGGACACCACGCGCGCCAGCCACTTCCAGTCAAGGGTCCACAGGTAATGCGACAAACGATGCAGCCAGATTGCGTGCATGCCGGGGTAGCAGGTCAGCACCTCAAAAGCGTTGCGCGCAGCAGGATCGCGATGGAACACACTTTGAATATCTTCTCGCAAACGCTCGAACATCATTGATCCTTCCGCTTATGGGGCTCGCCGCGCGCCACTTTCTGCGTCTCGGTAAGTATGCCCCGCAAAATATTCATCTCCGACCGGTACACCGCACGACGACCGAACAGGCGACGCAAGCGTGCCATCAGGTGACGCGGGTTTTCCGTGTCGAGAAAACCGATATCGACCAGCGTGGACTGGAGATGGCCGTAAAACAGCTCCATCTCATCCATAGTGACTTCTTCCACACTGCGCGCAGAGGCTACTTCGACCTTCTCGACCTTGGTCGGCTGCCCTTGCGCAGCGAGCCAGGACATCCGCACCTCATAGGCCAGCACCTGCACCGCAGCCGCCAGATTGAGCGAACTGAACTCAGGGTCCGAGGGGATGTGGATGTGATAGTGACATCGCTGCAGCTCTTCATTGGTCAGGCCGGCATATTCACGACCGAACACCAGCGCCACCTCCGCGCCCTGCGCCGCCTGCTCGGACGCCATCACCCCGCACTCGCGAGGATCGAGCAGCGGCCAGGGGATTCGCCGATCACGCGCACTGGTGCCCAGCACCAGATTGCAGCCGACCAGCGCGTCTTCCAGGGTCGCGACGACCTGCGCGTTTTCCAGGATATCGCTTGCGCCAGAAGCCCGCGCATCCGCTTCATGGTTAGGGAAAACCAGTGGATCGACCAGCACCAGGCGTGAAAGCCCCATGTTTTTCATGGCACGAGCAGCTCCACCGATATTACCGGGGTGACTGGTACCGACCAGGACAACACGAATATTTTGCAGCAATGCAAGTTCTCACAGACGGGAGAAAGGGGAGCAAATCTTACAGAACCACCCCCATTAACGCTATGGACGCTATGCACGCTGGAAATAATTGATGCTACGCCCTACAATGTTCGGCTTTCTTTAACGACCTAGGTGAAACGTCCATGCAGCCCATGCTGAATATCGCGCTGCGCGCCGCCCGCAGCGCCAGTGAATTGATTTTCCGCTCCATCGAGCGCTTGGATACCATCAAGGTCGACGAAAAAGACGCGAAGGATTACGTCACTGAAATCGATCGGGCTGCCGAGCACAACATCATTGCTGCCCTGCGCAAGGCTTACCCGACTCACGGTATCCTTGGCGAAGAAAGCGGCATGCACGAAGGCAGCGGCGAAGGCACAGAGTACCTGTGGATCATCGACCCGCTTGATGGCACCACCAACTTCGTACGCGGCGTTCCGCACTTCGCAGTCAGCATCGCCTGCAAATACCGTGGCCGTCTTGAACATGCCGTGGTTCTCGACCCGGTCCGTCAGGAAGAATTCACCGCCAGCCGTGGCCGTGGCGCCGCGCTTAACGGTCGCCGTCTGCGCGTCAGCCAGCGTAAAAGCCTCGAAGGCGCCCTGCTGGGTACCGGCTTCCCGTTCCGCGAAGGGCAAATGGACAACCTGGAAAACTACCTGGGCATGTTCCGCAGCCTGGTCGGTCAGACCGCCGGCATTCGCCGCGCAGGCTCCGCCAGCCTCGACCTCGCCTATGTAGCTGCCGGTCGTTTCGATGCGTACTGGGAGTCGGGCCTGTCCGAGTGGGACATGGCAGCGGGCGCACTGCTGATTCAAGAAGCCGGCGGCCTGGTGAGCGATTTCACTGGCGGTCACGAGTTCCTTGAAAAAGGTCATATCGTTGCAGGCAACACCAAGTGCTTCAAAGCTGTGCTGACCTCGATCGCACCGCACCTGCCGGCCTCGCTGAAGCGCTAAGCCCCAGGGTCGACAACAAAAACCGGCGTTCGCCGGTTTTTTTATACCCCGCATAAACAAAAAAGCACCCGAAGGTGCTTTTCTTTGATGCCGATACTGACGCGTATTACTGAGCGCCTTGACCCAATACCAGCTGACCTTCTTTGTTGACCGGAATCTGGTTACCCGGATCACGGTCCATACGCACTTGACCGACCTTGTCGTTCAGTTTGTATTTCACGTCATAACCCACGACCTTATCGCTGATGTCATTGACCGTATTGCAGCGGGTCTGAGTCGTGGTGTACGTGTCTCTGTTCTGCATGCCTTCCTGAACTTTGTTGCCTGCGTAACCACCGCCCACTGCACCGGCGACCGTCGCGATTTTTTTGCCGTTACCGCCACCCACCTGATTACCAAGCAAGCCACCGGCCACAGCACCCAGCACGCTACCCATGATCTGATGCTGATCCTTGACCGGCGCCTGACGGGTGACCGCTACGTCTTTGCACACTTCACGCGGGGTTTTGACCTGCTCTTTGATGGGTTGCACACCCAACACCTCTGCATACTCAGGGCCGCTTTTCACCAAGTTATACGTGGCGACAGCACCCCCGGCAGTCACGCCGACAGCACCCAGCACAGCACCAATTAGCAACGACTTGTTCACTTGAACCTCCTGGTAACCTCGCGCGAAATTTCCCACGCTACTCCCAGCCTTGGAGTACGAAAAAGGGCGTGAGTTCAACACTCACGCCCTTCTGGGTCAAAACCGGTAAAGCATTCAGGCTTTACGGACGCTCATCAACCTTGTCAGCCACAACAGGAGGAATCAGATCCTCGGTGCTCAGGTTCAACCAGATCAACACCACGTTGGCGATATAGATGGAGGAGTAAGTACCCGCCAGTACACCGATGAACAATGCGACGGAGAATCCGTGCAGGCTGTCGCCACCGAAAACCCACAACGCCACGATTGCCAGCAAGGTGGAGATCGAGGTCGCCATGGTCCGCAACAGGGTTTGCGTGGTGGAGATGTTGATGTTTTCAATCAACGACGCCTTGCGCAGTATCCGGAAGTTTTCCCGGACCCGGTCGAACACCACAATCGTATCGTTCAACGAGTAACCGATGATCGCCAACACAGCAGCAAGCACCGTGAGGTCAAAGGTCACCTGGAAGAACGACAGGATCCCGATGGTGACGATCACGTCGTGAATCAGGGAGACGATTGCACCGACCGCGAATTTCCACTGGAAGCGGAAGGCCAGGTAAATCAATACCCCGCCCAGCGCCATCAGCATGCCGAGGCC
Organism: Pseudomonas sp. UMAB-08; assembly: GCF_900095225.1. Lineage (GTDB taxonomy): Bacteria > Pseudomonadota > Gammaproteobacteria > Pseudomonadales > Pseudomonadaceae > Aquipseudomonas. The sequence continues at coordinate 275,086 of NZ_LT607416.1, read as the reverse complement.
GCCCTGATCGCGCAGCTCTTCACCCACTTGCGGGCCAACGAACTCGACGCGCTTGACGGTGACAGGGTTATCCGTGCCGCCTTTGCGCAAGGCTTCCGCAACCTGAGTACCCAACTGCGGGTCTTCGCCCGGCATACGCACGAGCAAATCAGTGGTAGCGCCGAAGCTCTGCACAACGGCCTCGTGGTAACCGGCAGTAACCAGTTCCTCACGCACCTTGCCAAGATCAGCCGGATGCTCGTAGGTCAGCTCGATGAGCGTACCGCCGGTGAAGTCCAGACCGTAGTTAAGCCCTTTGTGGAAGCAGCTAAACAACGCCAGCGCGGTAAGGAACATGGTAAAGGCGAACGCAACATTGCGAACGCCCATGAAGTTAATCGTACGTAACATGGCAGCCCCTTAAATCCACAACTTCTTGAAGTCACGTCCGCCGAAGATCAGGTTGACCATTGCGCGGGTCACCATGATGGCCGTGAACATCGAGGTAAAGATCCCGAGCGACATGGTCACCGCAAAGCCTTTGACAGGGCCTGTGCCCATCGCAAAGAGAATGCCGCCGACCAACAGTGTTGTCAGGTTGGCGTCGAGGATCGCGGTGAATGCCCGGCCGAAGCCTTCATTGATTGCCCGCTGCACCGTCATGCCCGCAGCGATCTCTTCACGTATCCGCGAGAAGATCAGTACGTTGGCGTCGACCGCCATACCCATCGTCAGAACGATACCGGCGATACCCGGCAGGGTCAGCGTTGCACCCAGCAAGGACATCAGTGCCAGCAGCATGACCATGTTCACGGCCAGTGCGACGGTGGCGATGACGCCGAAGAAACGGTAGATCGCCATGATGAACAGCGACACAAACAACATGCCCCACAGCGATGCATCGATACCTTTGGTGATGTTGTCAGCACCCAGGCTCGGACCGATGGTACGTTCTTCAGCGAAGTACATCGGCGCAGCCAGACCACCGGCACGCAACAGCAGCGCAAGCTCGGACGCCTCACCCTGACCGTTCAGGCCAGTGATACGGAACTGACTACCCAGCGGCGACTGGATGGTCGCCAGGCTGATGATTTTCTTCTCTTCCTTGAAGGTCTGGACCGGCACGTCTTTCTCGACACCGTTGACCATCTGCTTGACGTAGGTCGTCGTCGGCTTCTGCTCGATGAAGATCACCGCCATGCTGCGACCCACGTTGCTGCGAGTCGAACGACTCATCAGCTCGCCGCCATGACCATCCAGACGGATGTTCACTTGCGGACGACCGTGTTCGTCGAAGCCAGCCTTGGCATCGGTCACTTGGTCACCGGTGATGATCAGGCCACGCTCGACCGGCGCCGCAGGACGACCGCCCTCGCGGAACTCGAACATCTCGGTAGTGGCTTTCGAATCTTCAGGACCGGCGCCCAGACGGAACTCCAGGTTGGCAGTCTTGCCCAGAATACGCTTGGCTTCAGCAGTGTCCTGCACGCCCGGCAGCTCAACCACGATACGGTTGGCGCCCTGACGCTGAACCAAAGGCTCGGCGACACCCAGTTCGTTGACTCGATTACGTACCGTGGTCAAGTTCTGCTTGATCGAGTATTCACGAATCTCGGCCAGCTTGGCCGGCGTCATCGCCAGACGCAGTACGGACAAACCGCCGCGTTCGCTGGTGGTCACGTCAAAATCGTTGAAGCTCTTACGGATCAGGGTACGCGCTTGTTCGCGAGAATCTGCATCGCTGAAACCAAGCTGGATACCACCGTCGAGTTGCGGCAGGCTGCGATAACGCACACGCTCTTTACGCAACAGGGATTTGACTTCGCCTTCATACACCTTAAGGCGCGCATCCAGAGCCTTATCCATGTCCACTTCCAGCAGGAAGTGCACACCACCGGACAAGTCCAGACCCATCTTCATCGGGCTTGCACCAATGCTGCGCAACCACTTCGGCGTGGTCGGAGCCAGGTTCAACGCAACGACATAGTCGTCACCCAAAGCCTTGCGCACGACGTCCTTCGCTGGCAACTGGTCTTCTTGCTTGGTCAGACGCAACAAACCGCCCTTGCCCTTCTCGGCCAGGGTGGAGCCTTTGACCTTAATGCCCGCATCGGTAAGCGCTCGGCTCACACGATCCAGGTCAGCCTGGTTCACCTGCAACGCAGTGCTCGCGCCGCTGATTTGAATGGCCGGATCGTCAGGGTAGAGATTGGGTGCGGAATAAATAAAACCGACCACCAGCACCGCCAGGATCAGTACGTATTTCCACAGAGGGTATTTGTTCAGCATCACGCCGCCCGCTTATAACGCGGGGCGCCTTGCGCGCCCCGTCGATTGGTAAAAGACTGAAACTTAGATCGCTTTCAAGGTGCCCTTAGGCAGCGTGGCAGCGATAGCGGCCTTTTGGATTTTCAGTTCAACGGTGTCAGACACTTCGATGACCACGAAGTCGTCGGTCACTTTGTTGATCTTGCCCGCAATACCACCGGAAGTGACAACTTCGTCACCTTTTTGCAGGTTGCCCAGCAGGTTTTTCTGTTCTTTCGCGCGCTTGGCCTGTGGACGCCAGATCATCAGATAGAAGATGACCAGGAAGCCGACCAGGAAAATCCATTCAAAGCCCGAACCAGCAGGACCGGCGGCAGGTGCAGCAGCGTCCGCGAACGCGGTAGGGATAAAAAAGCTCATTTAGCACTCCAATTGCAAAATTTTGTTAATAGGGTAGAGAACTCAGTACTCAATCAATCCAAAGGCGGCGTTGGAAGCCCGCGTTTGGCATAGAAGGCATCGACAAAGGCGGCCAATGTACCTTGTTGAATAGACTCGCGCAAACCAGCCATAAGCACTTGGTAATGCCGCAAATTGTGAATGGTATTGAGCATGCTCCCCAGCATTTCCCCGCACTTATCCAGATGATGCAGATACGCACGCGAGAAGTTCTTGCAGGTATAGCAATCGCAGGTCGGATCCAGTGACGAATCGTCATGACGATGGAACGCGTTACGGATTTTCAACACACCCGTATCAATGAACAAATGGCCGTTGCGCGCGTTGCGGGTTGGCATCACGCAATCGAACATGTCGATACCGCGGCGTACACCTTCAACCAGATCTTCTGGCTTGCCCACGCCCATCAAGTAACGAGGTTTGTCAGCCGGCATCATGCCCGGCAAGTAGTCCAGCACCTTGATCATCTCGTGCTTGGGCTCACCGACCGACAGACCGCCGATAGCCAGACCGTCGAAACCGATCTGATCAAGGCCTTCCAGCGAGCGCATGCGCAGATCCTGGTGCATGCCGCCCTGAACGATACCAAACAGCGCCGCCGTGTTTTCGCCGTGGGCGATTTTCGAGCGCTTGGCCCAACGTAACGACAGCTCCATGGAGACCCGCGCAACGTCTTCATCAGCCGGGTATGGCGTGCACTCGTCAAAAATCATCACGATGTCCGAGCCCAGGTCACGCTGGACCTGCATCGACTCTTCCGGCCCCATGAACACCTTGGCGCCATCGACCGGAGAGGCGAAGGTCACGCCCTCCTCCTTGATCTTGCGCATGGCGCCCAGGCTGAACACCTGAAAACCACCGGAATCAGTAAGAATCGGCCCGCTCCACTGCATGAAATCGTGCAGGTCGCCGTGACGCTTGATCACTTCAGTCCCGGGACGCAGCCACAAGTGGAAGGTATTACCGAGGATGATCTGCGCGCCAGTCGCTTCGATATCCCGAGGCAGCATGCCTTTGACCGTGCCGTAAGTACCGACCGGCATGAAAGCAGGGGTTTCGACCACACCCCGAGGAAAGGTCAAACGACCGCGACGTGCTTTGCCGTCAGTGGCCAGCAACTCGAAAGACATACGACTGGTGTTGCTCATGCGTGATCCTCTGGGGCCGATTCCTTGGGAGCTGTCGGCGCGGGATTGCGGGTGATGAACATTGCATCACCGTAACTGAAGAAGCGGTACCCATGCTCCACTGCCGCCGCATAGGCAGCCATGGTTTCGGGGTAACCGGCGAACGCCGAAACCAGCATCAACAGCGTGGATTCAGGCAAATGAAAGTTGGTCACCAGGGCGTCGACCACATGGAACGGACGCCCGGGAAAAATAAAGATATCGGTGTCACCACTGAACGCCTTGAGCTGACCGTCGCGCGCCGCACTCTCCAGCGAGCGCACGCTGGTTGTGCCCACGGCAATCACTCGACCGCCTCGCGCACGGCACGCCGACACGGCATCGACAACGTCTTGACTGACTTCCAGCCACTCATTGTGCATGTGGTGGTCTTCTAGCCGCTCAACGCGTACCGGCTGGAACGTGCCCGCACCGACATGCAGGGTCACGAAAGCCGTTGAAACGCCCTTCTGCGCAATCGCATCGAGCAGCGCCTGATCGAAATGCAGCCCCGCAGTCGGCGCGGCAACCGCCCCGGCGCGCTCGGCATAAACAGTCTGATAACGCTCGCGGTCGGCGCTGTCATCGGGACGGTCTATATAAGGAGGCAACGGCATATGGCCGACCCGCTCCAGCAACGGCAACACCTCTTCGGCAAAACGCAGCTCGAACAAAGTGTCATGACGGACCACCATCTCAGCCTCGCCACCGCCATCGATCAGGATCATCGTGCCCGGCTTGGGCGACTTGCTCGACCGCACATGGGCCAATACCCGATGGCTGTCGAGCACACGCTCAACCAGAATCTCCAGCTTGCCGCCAGAAGCCTTCTGCCCGAACAGGCGCGCCGGGATCACCCGGGTATTGTTGAACACCATCAAGTCGCCGGGGCGCAAATGCTCCAGCAAATCGGTGAATTGACGGTGCGCCAGTGCGCCGCTAACCCCATCCAGGGTCAACAAGCGGCTGCCACAACGCTCGGCCAAAGGATGGCGAGCAATCAAAGAATCAGGGAGCTCGAAGGTAAAGTCAGCAACACGCATGATGGGGTTCGTCTAGCAGGGCCGGAAAGTTTAGCGGAAATAATGAACATTAACCACGAAACATGATTGACCAACGGTAATACCCTCTCTATACTCCGCGCCCATCAAGCCCTGATGGCGGAATCGGTAGACGCGGCGGATTCAAAATCCGTTTTCGAAAGGAGTGGGAGTTCGAGTCTCCCTCGGGGCACCAGATACATATTTCAACTTCACCCATCATGAAGCTGAAACACAGACAAGCCGGCCATTGCGCCGGCTTTTTTGTTTCATCTTGTTCCATCATTAACCATCTTGTTTCTTGTTGCCGTGTATGGGCTGGTGTATGGTCGCGAAAATACCGAACTTATCCATACACGCCCATACATACGATGAAGCGATCTGATATCAAGCGGCGCCCCCTGGCCGACACCGTCCTGGCCTCCCTTGAGCCAGAAGAAAAGGAATACCGGGAAGGCTACGGCATTGACCGGCTGTATTTCGTCGTGTCCCCGAATGGGAGGAAGCGCTGGGAGCTTCGCCACAAAAAAGCAGACGGGAAATGGACGTGGATAGGGCTTGGCGGCTACCCCGAGGTATCGGCCAAGCGCGCACGCGAAAAAGCATCAGAGGTGGCCGGCCTCGTCGAAAGCGGTATTGATCCGATCCAGCACCGGCAGTCGTCGAAGAAGGTAGAAGCGGCAACCGAAGAGAGCCTGTTTCGCTCGGCGGCAGAAGCCTGGTATCTAAAGAAGGTCAAGGACGGTCGAGCCGACGCCACCCTGTCGAAGATTCGCACCTACCTTGATAAGGACATTCTCCCCGCGCTAGGCGCAATGCCGCTGCTGGAAATCACTCGCCGCCACTGCGCAGCGCTCCAGTCCAGCATTGAGGATCGCCAGGCTCACAACGTGGCAAAGAAAACGCGGGGCTGGCTAAAGGAGATTTTCAGCCAGGCCATTGCCCGCGGACTTTGCGAAAACAACCCAGCCTCAGAGCTGCTCGCGATCGCAGCGGAAGCGCCTGAAACCGAGCAGCACCCTCACCTGCTCGAGCACGAACTCCCGGCATTCTTGAAGGCAATGAAGAAGTCGACCAGCAGGCTCGGCGCCCGAACGGCTGCCTGGCTGACAATATGGACTGCGAGTCGCCCGGGCATGATCCGCTGGGCAGAGTGGTCAGAGTTCGACTTGGATGACGCCACCTGGATCATCCCCGCCGCAAAGATGAAGATGCGCCGCGACCATCACGTCCCCTTATGCACCCAGGCGGTGGCCGCCCTGATTGAATTGCGAAACATGACAGGGCAAAGCCGCTACCTGTTCCCCGGCATCGGACCAAAGCAACCGGTAATGAGCGAGAACACCATCAATCACTCGTTTGCAAAGATCGGTTACGCCCGCAAGCTGGTTGGACACGGCACCCGGCATACCGCGAGTACACTGCTGCGCGAGCATGAATGGATCAAGGATCACGTTGAGTCGCAACTTGCGCATAAGGAGGACGGCATTAGCGGGGTATATAACAAAGCCCGTTACTTGCCACAGCGGCGATACATGATGCAGTGGTACGCGGATTACCTCGAAGCGCTGGCCGAGGGAATGACGAAAGAGAAGACTGATGACTTCGCATCGCGCGTGAACGCCTGGAGATAGGGCCGAGGCATTGCCCGGCCCTTTCTTTAATTACTGCGCCGAACTAGCGGCATGGTTGCTTCCCAGCTTATAAGCAGACTCGTACAGCAGAACTTCGTAGTCGCTCATTAACTCCCACGCAAAGTCCTCTCTCTTTGGCCCGCCCTTGCATTGGCCGTAACGATACCAGCCACCCGCGCGAACGCCGGCATAGATAAGATCGCAGCGGACATCGCCAGGCTTTGACCGCTCCATGATATCGCTGAGCAGGTTGTCACAGTCGGCGCGTGACTTTTCATTCAGGCAGTACGCCCAGTCGTGAGGTATGAACTCAAGCAGCATATCCAGCGAGTTGAAGATCGGCTGAACAACCCAAGGGATGGACGCAAAGTCGGTGATGAAGTATTTCGGGACGATCATCACGCCATTCAGCGTAAGGTCGCTCATCATCACCCATTCGCCGGGGCCGTAGGGTAGGAACTGGGGGACTGAGGCGAACTGACCAATCCCTGGGCCGATCATTTCCTTTCTCATTGCTCACCCGCCACGACAGGAGAGATGATCTGCGCGGCCTGGCTTTCCGTGATCGAGCCGTCAGCCACAGCGCTTTCAATCGCGCCATTAACCACGCCAGCAGCCTTATCCTGAGCAACTTCTGCAAGCTCAGCTGCAATCGAAGAATCCCCATTCACGATGGGACACAACTCGCTCGAGTAGGCGTGACCGGAGATAACCAGCTGAATCGCCGCCCGCTCCACTTCGGGCTTTGAGCAGTACACCGTCACAGCGGCAGACGCGGTTGAATAGACCGCGCTGCCCACGGTAGAGACGACTTTGCCGGCGGTGGAGCAGCCCAATAGAGCTGCTGCAACCACTGCCGCAAGCAGAAACCTTATAACTAACATCTGTAACCCTCCCCATTAATGAGGGCTTAGGATGCAGTTACAGAAAATGCCTCCCTGGCCGCTTTTTCCGGGCACCGGACCAGACGTAGCTCGCCGAGAATGGCCGCCACCGTCCTATTCGCGTCGCAGTGCTTTGTGTAGGCCAGAAAGCTGCAGACCCGTTGCCGAACGTGGATTTGGTCAATAGCGCGCCTGGCATACTTGCGCGCAAGAGATTTGAAGTTTTTGCGAGCCCGTTTGATATTTCTTTTTCTTGGGAGGATGTGTGTCGGCCATATTCGATAACCGCAAAAATCTAGCCCACGCTGCCATGGGTGAATGGCGGTCTTAGGATTAAGCGCGAGGGAGAGCGAAGTAACTTCAAGTCCAAGGCTTTCCAGAACTTGCAGGGCGGATTCTTTATCAGGCAGTACCGCTATAAAATCATCCATGTAGCGAACATAGTATTTAATGCCCATCTGATCCTTCGCTACATGGTCAAGGCGGTTGAGCATGATATTCGCGCCAAGCTGGCTCGTCAGCGCGCCAACTGGTAGACCTACGCCGTCCTCGTGGCCGTAACCTTCAATGATCTTCTGCCAAAGCCAAATCACGTCGGGGTCGGAGACCGTTCGCTTGATCTCACCTAGCAACACTTTGTGTTTAATGCTCGCGAAGAACTTGCTGATGTCTGCTTTTAGCACGTAGACCTTATCGCCGTGGTTGCGCTTGGCGATACGCATGAAGCGCTGGGCGCGGAATACGGCGGCCTGAGTGCCCTTGCCGATTCGGCATGCATAGGAGTCATGGATAAATTTGCGCTCGAATAGCGGGCCGATAACGCGCACAAGAGCGTGATGAATGACTCGATCAATGAATGGCGGCGCTTGGATAAGCCTTAGCTTTGGCTCTTTGACCACGAATTCGCGCGGGGCGCCTGGCGTCCAGCTCTTCCAAATCAGATGATTCTGAATATTTACGATGTTTTCTTCGACGTTTGCCGCAAACCGCATAACGCTTGCGCGATTGCGCTTTCCTTTACGAGCCTCAAGAAAGGCTTGATACAGATTATTGAAGTCGGTTATTTGACCCCAAAGACCCGATATTGTGGTAGGCACTTCATAAGCCTTAGACCTAAATATATAGGAGAGTTGGTGATAAGAAGGCGAGCGCAGCCACTTTCCCCGAAGGTACTTGCCGCTGCGCTCTGTAAATCTTTGACAACATGGTCTGGACAATGGCCCCAAAGGAACCGCGCTGGGAGGAGGCCCGTAAGCCGCCAACTTCTGGCGTTAATCGTTTGCGAGGCGGCCGCCGATGTTCGTGTTCGAGTTCGACGAGGCGTTGTTGACGTTCAAATTGAACAGGCCGGCGTTCGAGCCGTTGCCATAATTGCCACCGTAATAAACCATTGCCCAATGTCTTGCAGAGTTTTATCGCTTAACGGCCGCCTCGCTCTTAATCCAAGCGCCGACAATCCGTCCAATTTCGTTTACATGCCGCATCCATACGTCAAGCCTGTGCGTGGTGATATAAGTTAATCGGTGGGCTTTGCGGACCAAGCCCCGGCAAACTTCGATCTCCACATCAAGATCAAAGAGCGCCGCCGTCTTCTGCTTACGCTTCCACGATACGACCGTAAGCCGCAACAGCTGATTCATGGTGGAGCGAAGTTCAGCACACAATAGATGCCGCTCAATCTTTGGAAACTGGTGGAGAACTGTATGCGTGTAAGCATCCAGCTCCTCCAGCTTTGTCATGAGCATAAGGTGGGCTTCGCTCACCAGGTGACCTCAGCGACCTGCTCAGGCGTTGCCGCCAAGGAAAGCGCGTCTTCCGCAGCAAGGCGGCGACCAATCAGCGCGCCAGAAGCGGAGCTATAGGCGATAACGTTCGCGGCGACACGCTCCGCCATTTCAGCAACGGTCATGCCTCGGGCATCCGCGATCGCCGAAAGCATTGGCGTTGCAACTGTAGGATCTGCCGCGTAAAGATCAGCCTCTTTGGCTTGCTGGCTCCAGCTCTGCATTTCGCCAGACGGATAGGTCGATGCTAGCTCGCTCAGCGCGTCGTCGCACAAAGCATTGATTTCCATGAGCTTTGCCGCTTTCGAGGCATTCAGCTGCAAGGAATCGTCAGCGTCATACTCAAGCTCGCCCAGGTACTCGGTCGCTGCGAGAGAGCAGGCCGGGACTTCGGATGGCTGGCCAGCAAGATCAACCGCGACAAACAGGCCGCTCTCGCGGTAGGCAGCAGGCACCCGCCACACTCGAACCTTGGCGGCAGAAGCCACCAAGCCAAGGGGAATGCTGACTTCCCCAACAGTTAGAACATTGTTCTCGATCTTCATCAAAATCCCCTAAAAAAAGCAGGGCGCCCGCTCGGCGGGCAGCCCAAAACAAGACTCAAGCCACAGGGCTCACTACACCTTTGCGAGGCGGCCGCCGATGTTCGTGCTCGAGTACGACGAGGCGTAGAGGACGCTCAAATTGAACAGGCCGGCGCTCGAGCCGTAGCCATAATAGCCACCGTGGTAAGCCACGCAGTTCGGGTTCTGATAGAAGATATCGCCCGTCGAGCCGTTTCCGGCCGTGGCATCCCCAGTGGCCGGCAGGAAGCTGACACTCAGGTCATGGTTGGCGCCGCTGTCGGTTGAGAATGTGACTGGGTACGTGCCGCTGGCCGGAGCGGTCTGGTTTGTCGTGATGTAGCTTTTGTTGCCCGACTTATCCCAGATCTTGAACTTGCTGCTGGCATCGGTTTGCAGACCATCAACCATCTGCCAGACGTTGCCCCAGAGACCAACGATCCCGCGCCAAGTGGCCTGGGCGACTGTGGTGCTATCAACAGCCTGCACGGCGCTAGTGCTGACGTTGCCCTGGCCGATAAGTGCCTGGCTGTCCGCTCCGCCCATTTCGATGGCGCAAAGCAGCTGGATTGCCTCCAGCTGGTAGTAGTTCCACAGTGCGAAACCGGTAACGCCGGAGACGTTGCGAGCAGTGGCGCGGGCCTGCATGGTCGGAAAGTCGATACTTACCAGCGGAGTCAGGCCAGCCTTGGAGCCCAGCTTGGCGCTATCGGTCGTACCTTGATATTTGCCAACCCAGAACTGAGCGATCGGAGCGCCTGCTTCCATAAATGCTGGGTGCAGAACGAATCCGGCCGCCGGCTGGTCAGAGATCCACCAGGCGCGCTTGCCAGCGTTAACTCCACTGGCGATAGCCGCTGACTTCACGTAGAAGGCAGGGATCTTGACCATGGCCTGGGAGTCGATAGTGACATCCTGGATCTGGCCATAGGTCTGATGGCTGCTGAAAAACGCGGCATCCGTAACTTTGGCAGCGCCATTCTCATCAATGCGCGACCAAGTGCCGCTGCCGCCGCCAGTCGTCAAAAGAGCCAGGCCGATAATCGTAGCGAACGCCGATTTAGTGGTGAATTTCACCTCGGTTGACCACTCGCCGAAGCCCTTTGTGGCGCCCTGCTGGCGAACGCGAGCATAGTAAACCGATTGGCCCGCGAGCAATTTACCCGCCGGGACAACAATTGACAGCTTGTTGACGGTGTCGGTGCCGCTATCAAAAACCGGCGCGGTGTAACTGCCGGCCGCCGCCCGAACCTGGAACTGGCTGGCGGAGTGCGTATCCGTACCGCCAACCATGGCAAAGGCGCTGCAAGACAGGGTTGGCTGCTCGGGAATGTCCGTTGCGTTGTTGGCAGGCCCGGTAATGCTTGGCGCCGCGACGTAGGCGAATGAAGCCGCAGTGGTAAATGTGGTCACGACGGACCAATCAGACCACAGTCCAGCAACGTCCTGGACTCGAGCGCGAAGCTTATAAGCAACGTTCACGGCCAAGACGCCATCCGGCATCGGGTAGGAGAGCCCGGAACCCAGCGCGCCCGAGTCATGCAAGACCGTTGCAAACGCAGCATCAGTCGAGATTTGAAACTGTACAGCTGCCTGAGCCACCGACGCCGGGCTGGAGTAGCCAGAGATCGCCAGGGTTGGGCGCGCCATTACGGCAGTTGCGGCAGCGACAGGCGAGCTGATTGCCGGCGTGTTTGGGCGCAAATCTGGGTTGATAAACCCGCCCAGCCCGGTTGCTGTGCCGAGGGCAATAATGTGCTGAGTGACGAACGCTTCGCCCGAAGCGTCAAGGCGAAGCCATCCCTCGCCACGCATCGGCAGGATGTACTCGTAGTCTGCGAAACCGGCCGGAATAGTGCCACCAGTGCGGCGCATCGACCAGCCGGTCTCTTTCCAAGTCTTTTGATAGGCGTCGCGATAGTACAGACGAGCCAGGCCGGCGTTCAGCGAGCGGCGAATAACGACAGCGCCGCCGATTGCATCATCACCAATGGTAATGGCTTTGCTCAGGTAGATATCGCCAGGAACGAGCGAGCCCGCGCCAGTGACAGTGTTAAAGCTAGAGCGAGCCAAGAAGGCAGTGGAAGTCCAGCCGGCAGTCAGGTTTCCGGCCAGGCGAACACGGGTAGACGACAGGATGGAGACGATCTGAACCAATACCGGCACAGCAGCGCCGCCGCCAATGCCGCCCTCGCCGGAGCCTACGTTGGTCCGGTCATACAGAACATAGTATTCGCCGGCCTTGAGATCCGCAGTGCTAGCCACGTCAATGGAGTCATCGCCGCTCACGCCTTGAATGACGGCAACTGCCAACGAATCAATGAGCGTGTAACCCGACACGAACAACTCGAAGTTGATCGCATTGCCGCGATACAGCCAATCCAAGTTCACCGCACGGGAAACCATGGGCGCCGTGGTCGCCTGCAGGCCGCCAACGTCACCAGTCAGGTCGCCGAGCGCCTGAGCAATCGAGTCAATGCGGTCGCCAAGGGCTGGGAATTCGCCGCGGGCCTTGAGCAGGTCGGCTTCGGACAGCTCCTGGCGGCCATCAAGATTGTTGAAGTTGGCATCAATCTCTTCATATCGAGTGTTCCAAAGAGATGGAACTGCATCAGGCTCATTGTTGGGCAACGGCGTAATGCTTGAATGTGGAAGCGGCATGCTCCCTCCTTAAAAGAGTTAGTAACGAAGCTTGATTTTTACGAGATAGCTCTCGTCCGATTCTTTAATCTTTGGCCGAAAGTTGCGGATGCCCAGCAGGTTGCCCTGAGAGTCAAGGAGCGCAGCTTCGGAGACGAAGACGTTGATCAGATCCTGTGATTCGAGGCGCCCTGAGCCTGTTACCGAAAAGAGATCGTCTTGACTAACGGCGCTCAGAGGCTTGCGTATCAGCTCGTTAACCAGGCCATTAGCCTCCGGGTCTACAGCCTTCGCCTTGAGCTCGGGCGTGTGCCCGCCATTACCGAAAGCCATGAACGCGGCAGGGTGCAATGCCTCCCCGCCCGCCATGGCAGCTGCAATCCGCCGCCTGTGGTTATTCGCTGTTACGCCCTCAGCCATCGCTGGAACCCTCTTTAATCACTTGAATGCTGAAATCTGGATGCAGCTTCGATCCGAGCTTCCAGCGGCCCGACAAAGTGAGTCGTGCGCCTGGGGTCGGTTTTGCCACTGCCGACTGCATATTCAGGAGCTTAAAGGAGCCAAGACGGGCGCTAATCGCCATTTTCCTACTTCGCAACCGCTGACCATTCAACTTGAAGGAGCCCAGTCGCAGGGTTCCGCCAAGCGACCAAGCACCATTCAGTTTCCGGTTTCTGCGATAAAGCTTTTCGGGCTCGGGAGTGAGCTCGTACTCAATGACGGGATCGGGAGGCAGGGTTTCAGTTCTCCAAAAGCCAATCTCCATGCTCTTCTCGAGATAGGCCTGGGTCTGCACTCGCTCGTTCTTGAGCGCCCACTTCGACAGCCCTCCCCGCATTTCGCCCAAAGCAAACTGGCCGAATGGCTGGGGCAGGGTCACAAACTCGGCGTCACGGCCCAGGGACCACCTGCTATCCGGGTTGTCGGTGATTACCCGCCCGCCCCACGGATAGCGGATGGAAACGGCCTTCTCCATTGAAAGTGAGTGGCTGGTTCGGATGGTTACGTCCAGGACGGTGTTCAGCCAGAACACAAAGGCCGGCACCAAGCGAGCCGGAATAACAGCACGAATGATCTGCAGGAGCCGAGAGACAGACTGAATTTCAATACCCAGATCCAGCGAAATCTCTATTCGGCTGGTGAGCCACATTCCTTCCATGCCCTCGCGGCGAAAGCTCCGCTCCTCGGTCGCGCCCTCGATGTGCCTGCCTAAGCCCCAGGAGCCATCGAGTTTTAGGCCTGGCTCGCCCACCTGGTGGAGCCACCAAGCGAATATTGGCTTGTCGCTGAATAGCGCCGTCGGGTATTCGTACTGATCGCTATGCCAAAGCTGAGTCACCTCGCACGAGTTCGGAAACAGCATTTGCAGGTAGGTGCGCAGGAAATGCAGGCCGCGCTTCTGTATGTCGCCAGACTTCCATGCCCGGTACAGGTAGCGGGTAGCGGCTTCCTCTCGATCGCCAGGCAGAAGCACCAGCCCGTCGCGGTTGACGGTTTTACGCACCAGATCGAAAGAACCGAGGTGCGGGGCACCCATGACGCTGGCATCAAAGGTTCCCGCACTCAGCAGATTAAAGAGCTCGAGCGTCAGGCTCTTCATCTCGCGCTCGAAGGCGAATGTGTTCAGCTCATGACTGTTGCTGAGCGGAGCGGCTTCGGGATTCAGCGCGCTTGAGAAGTCATAATCACTCAAAGCCAGCCCCCCAATTCGGAGAGGAGACGTTGCCGACCGTGACGGCCACGGTCATCGACTGCTCGGTGACGTAACGCCATAGCTCGGGGCGCGTATTGGTAGTGGACTGCTCGCCAATGGATAGGATCAGATCGGCCTGGCCGACGGCCAGAGCCGGAACCTTCTCCCGCAGCAGCTTATATATCTGCTGATAGAGCAGAACGCTTCGCCCGGATGACTCACCAAAGGCATCGAGCATTGAGCTGACAATCTGCTGCTCTACAGTGGTTTTCTCGTATGAGCTCGACACGCTGGCCGTGATCGATACGCCGATTGGCGCCCGGACCGCCGTAACGAACTGCACCCGATAGCTGTCGTCAGCAGCAAGGATCTTCGCTTTGATCGCCTGCTGAGTGCCGGTCAGATCGGTTATGCGATATGGGGCCACGACCTCTCCGGGCGCCTGGTACAGAACAGGTTCATCCTCGAGCGCGGAGAAGCAGGCAACGAACAGCGAATTGATATTCGTGAAGCTGACTCCCCTTGCCCTTTCCTCCGCCGTCTCGTTCCAGACACGGCAGAATTTAAGGTCCGGGAAGTTTCGGCGCACCAGGTACTCGAACTCACCGAGGAACACGGCATTGTCGTTATATATAGAGGGGTACTTGGCCAGTTCGCGTAGCGTCTGAATGCCAATCGGGTTAGAGCCGGCCTCTGACACTTCCTGAATAAGCAACTCTATATTGGTCTCGTAAGGGTCGCGCATCTCAGAGAAGACGACCGGGGAGCCATGCTTGAACGTGGCGTCTCCCGCGCAATAATGGGCCGTAATGGTAATTTCAGAGCCTTCGATAGGCTGAATGCCGACCACGCCGGCAAGTCCAAAGCGGATGTAGATCCGCTGCCGATCGTCAGCCTCGATGTGATAAATGCGATCGCCTACGCCGCAATTGACGTACCGCTCCCGGCACTCCATTTCCCCCTCGACGTCTGAAACGCTGAGGCCGCACAAATAAGCATCGTCGTCAGCAAGATCAATCTCGACCTCATAGAAAGGACGGCTTTCAGTCACGGAGTGAGTGGTGGTTTTTGTGTAAATCTGGGTAGCAGGCAGCGCGACGGTAGCCCCAGCCGGAACGCTTACAGTGGCGTCGCCGCGAATATCAAACCCTTGGTTGTCAGCAAAGCCGCGAGAAGCGTCGATCTGGAAGGCATTTCCACCCTTATTTGTTACCGCCAGCACCAAGCGAGCCGGAGTCGCTTTTGGGATGATCCCGCGCATGGCCGCGTCAGCAAGCACCGTACTGTCCCGAACCTTCTCGAAAGCCTCAGCCGTTGAAACTTCCACCTGCGATGAGTACATGGCCAGCATGCCTGCGACGGACTCAAGGTTGTGCTTGAGCCTGGGGTCGCCGACTTTCGACAGGATGCTTAGAGTTGGGTACTTTGAAATAAGGCGCTCGGCCTCTTTCATGAAATCTTCGCGCGTGTACATGGTTTATCCCATATCCGACAAGTTATAGGTGCGGCTGCCAATATCCAGGTGGATGCTCAGTCGCTCGAATCCGTCGGGCACCGCATAAAGCGACATGGCGCCGTCCGGAAGGGCGGCAACTACCGGGACATCGGCTCGAAGCTTTGCCAGGAAGTCATCGGCCGCACCCTCGGAGTTAGGACGCTGCAGGAGGGAGGCGATATCGTGCCCATAGTTCGACCCCAAATAGCTTCCGGTTGGGGTGTGCAACCAATGGTCGATCATTAGGACGATATCCTCGCCGGTTACTGTATTCATGGCCGTCACCGCTCAATTCATTGCAGCCATGCTAGGCCCGGCAGCATTGCGCTACCGGGCGTCTTTTCCGGTCAAACCGCGCCGCTGTAGGCCCCAGTGACGATATGAGCGATTCGGCGATCTTCCAGGTCGCGCGGAATGCTGGTGGGTGCCGCTGGCGCCGTGGCCTGTCTCCGTCCGCCGCCTCCCAGCGCCACGGGCTCAACGTCAGGAGCTTCGGCGATACCTGCGATGGCTGGTGCTGGCATCACCGAAATGGAAGGCGCTGGAGGCACGACCGCCATAGTGGTGGGGGTCATGCTAGAGGCCATCAAGGCAGGCGCGGCCGCTGCCGGGGATACTTCTGTCTTCTGGCTGTTCAGGCTGCCATTTTGAGCGTCAGCCAGGTACTCGCTGTACTTCTCCTGGCGATCTGCCAGGCCGTTCGTACCTCCGTTGATTTTCTTTGTGACCGCAGTTACATCGCCAGCCTTTGCAGCGTCGCCGAGCTTGTTCTTCTTCCAATACCAAGCTGCGATCTTCCCAGCGTTGTCAGGATCTTTGGCGAGGTCCGGGTTTTGAAGCAGATCCAGCCCGAGGTCTTTCCCCGCCGCCGCATAGTTGTCCTTGCCCGTTAGCTGTATTGCGCCACGACCACGGAACTTGTAGCCGTCGCCCGCCTCTGTGTTGCCCATCCGGCCGCCATACACTTTGTTGGCAATTGCCTCAGGATTGCGCGCATCGGCTTGCGCCTCAGCGTCGGTTTTGTAGTATTTGCCAAA
The DNA here is from genome assembly GCF_900095225.1 of Pseudomonas sp. UMAB-08. Classification (GTDB taxonomy): domain Bacteria; phylum Pseudomonadota; class Gammaproteobacteria; order Pseudomonadales; family Pseudomonadaceae; genus Aquipseudomonas. The sequence goes on along the minus strand of NZ_LT607416.1, from coordinate 258,444 downwards.
CGTCTTTCTCAGTCCGGAAGCGCCGTAGCTCAAGTTCTCTTCGTCGGACTTGAATCCGCCGGACTCATGATCCATCTGAGCCATGAACATCGCCTGCTCTTTAGGGTCAGTGATGTCCGAGTCGGCCATGGCGCGGCGCAGGCCTTGCTTAGCATCGGCGACCTTCCCTGCTGTTTTGAATGCCCCAACAACCCCTGAAATACCGGTGGCGTCCGCCGCCCGACTCGCGCCGGACTTAACCGCCGCCTTTGCGCTGGCCGCGACATCAGTAACCTTGCTCCACGCACTGCTTACCGCCTCACCGGCCCCGCCAACAATCTCACTGGCCTTAGCTCCGACGCCGTCATAGACCTTTTGCAGGTCTACGCCCGTCTTCTCCTTGAGCCAGTCTTTGGCGGACCCGGCCAGACCAGAGAGCGCCTCCCAGCCTTTTGAGGCAAGGTCCACGGCACCAGACCAAGAAGCCTGCATTTTTTCGACGGCAGCCGTCCAAGCTCCGGTCAAAGCAGAAGAAACACCGCCCCAAAGTGCGGTTGCCTCGGTAGAGACGGTCGCCCACGATGCGCTCGCAGTGTCAGATACCGTCGTCCACATGCTGGACACGGAAGCACTGACAGCCGTCCATTGTTCAGATATGCCGGCCGTCGATTGGCTCCACAGGCTGCCCATGAAGTCAGTCGTGTAGTTCCACTTATCGGTAATTGCGCCGCCGATATTGGAGTTTCTAAGGTCGCTAACCCAGCCGCCGACCGTTTCGCCGATGATATCGCCGGCCTTGTCGCCCATGAAGCCGCCGACAACCCCGCCAATGATGCCGCCGATGGCGGTACCGAGGCCTGGCACGATCGAGCCCAGAGCAGCACCGGCGGCAGCACCGGCAGCCATTCCACCTATGCTGCCGACGCCGCGACCGACAGCCGACCCGGTAGACTTGTCCTTTTCTTCCCGGGTGCCTTCTCCGCCCTCGCTGGACATGACGTCGCTTGCCATAAAAGCAAGACTGAGCAGCGATCCCAGCATAGGAATGCGCTTAAGTAGGCCTCGGCCAGCACCGCCGCCACCAGGACGCGGACCTCCGCCAGGACCGCCTCCGCCGCCGGGACCTGGGCCGCCGCCTGGGCCCGGACCTGGACCACGACCGCCACGCCTGCCTGGGCCGGGGCCGCCGCCACCAGGACCGCCGCCGGGACCTGGGCCGGGGCCGCCACCGCCGCCCCTCGTCCTACCTGGGATCAGGTTTGAAAGCGCCTTGACGCCAGGAATAGCGCCTAGAAGCTTGAATATCTTGCTGAAACCCGCGAAGAACTTAGCAAACATCGCCAACAGCGGACCAAAAAGCAGGGCCATGATGCCCATGATGCCGCCGCCACCAGATTCTCCGGCTCGACTGCCCAGCACCAGGTCGCGCAAGCTCCGACGAGTCCCGCGATTGTTGACTTCGTCATCTCGACGTTTTTGGGTCATCTCCCGCCAAAACTTGCGGTACCAGCGGTCTTGTTTCTTGTCCTCGCCACCACCAAAGATTTTGCTAAACCCGCGAGAAAGGGGTTGGGCTATCTCATTGAATGCCTTGACCGACGGATCAGCCTCGTCGCTACCTTGCCCAACTTCACGAACCGCTCCAACCAGTCGCTCTCCGATGCCGCCAAGAATCCCAGCGGACCGACTGTCAGAATCATCGCCAGAGCCGCCGCCGCTACCGCCGCCACCACCGTCAGGATTGCCCGGATCGCCGCTTCCGGCTCTGCGACGGAAACGGCCGCGCTCATCCCGTCCGCCAGGCGAGGCTGGCGGAGATCCTGGCGGCGTAGGTCCTGGAGCTGTGCGATCGTCGCGCGAAGGCGGAACAACCGTTGGAGGCGGTGTATCTGGCGCTGGAGGCGGCGTGTCTGGGCGAGGACCACCGCCCGCCGAGTCTGGCGCGGGAGTGGGAGTAGGTGCGGGCCCGCTGTCGCTTGGGGCTGGCGGAGGGCTCGAGCTGCTGTCGCGAGAGGGTGGCGTATCGACAGTGGGTGCCCGCACTGAATCACCGAGAGCCCCCTTTATGGCTCGCAGCTCGCTGTAGATATCGTCAAGTTGATCGCCCAGCGCCTCAATCTTGGCGCCGAGTAAAAACCCGTCGGAGTCGTGTCTAATATCCATCAGGGCACCATAAACGTGTCAATTTGCGTGAACGACATTTGCAGCTCTTCAAAGCCATCCTCGCGGCGCGAAAGCCCCACCTCGCAGCTCACCGGACGGTAAAGACCGGCGCTCTGAAAACCGCCGCCCTCCGTGATGTAGGCGTGCAAAACCTTGAAGGTGATTGCGTAACTTGCAGGAACTCCGAACGTCCCATCCCGCTTCGCCACAGCAGAGGCGTGCTCTTCAAACCAGCGCTTTATGGTCCCGTTCTGGTCATCCAGAGTCGTGAAGCGCAGGTCAACCGCCTCGCTCGATGTCGGACAGTCAACTGACGCTCCGCCAACTCTTCTCTTGTCGCCGGAAATGTTGACCAGGCTTATCTCGGCGTCCGCACAGAACAGGTTGAAGGTTTCCGAGAAGTCGCCGCCCACCTCGCTCGTCGCGCTGATCATGTAGAGGTTCTTTTTACTGCGACGGATGCTGATAATTTCGTCATGGATGGCAATCGCCTCTGTTGGCGAAATGTCAGCAAAGGCCCGATTTGCCGAGCCCATGAATCGGCCTTGGCTCATTGTCCGGCCTAGGACATTGCCCAGCAGCTTGCTCCCAGCGCTAGACGAAAGCCCTGTGAGGACGGCCCCCTCCCAGTCTCCCTGCAATAGCTGCCCACCAGCCTGCGCACCAGAATTAATAAGGCCGCGCACCTGAGGAGGGATGTAGGAATTGATTTTGCTGCTGATTATCCCGGCGCCCATGGTGGAGGCCGCCTTTGTCGCGGCGCTGGCCAGCTTGCCGCCGCCGAGAGCGCTGCTCGCAAATGAGCCCAGGCTATTAGCCCCGGACTTGATGCCGCTCTCTACGCTGCCTAGAAAATTCTTGGTGACGCCGATGCCTGCCAGGCTGTCTTTGACGCTGCTATACAAACTCATCCCCGCCTCCTGCTGGCTTGGCGTCAACAATCTTCGCGTAGAGCACGGCCTGCTCTTTGTCGAGCATCATCGTGGTAGTGAGGAATGACTCCATGAGCTCTTTGGTTGCGCCCATATCCTTGAGCTGCTGCATGGTTTGAGCGAGCGTCATGCCGACACCCATGGCGTCCATGCGAGTGCGCTGTTTCTCGGCTTCCAGCGCGCTAATGCTGCCGAAGAAATTGATATTCCACGGGCGATCGGACGGCTTAAACACAACGCCATAGCGGTGCATCGTGTGAATATCGATCACGTTGTTGAAGCATTGAGCCAGGGCAACGCGCAGGATGCGGGCGCGCTCGGCCGCCTGGGCGCTGGTGCGGAAGAAGCCGCCATCCCCTAGGCCGCCAGATAACTGGTCAGCAAAGCCAACCATGGAGAGGTCAACGCCGATCGCCCCGGAGGTGAGGCGGGCATGAAGCATGACGTCCTCGATGCCGATGGTGCCGGTTCGCCCCGGCTGCTGGCCAAGGCCCTGGAGCGCGGTGAGCTGCTTATCCCCATTCACTGGAACGATATGGCGGATCTTTTCAAAGATGGGCTTTCCGCCCTTTACCGCCTGCTCGGCAATGTCCTTCGAGCGCTGGAGCATTCGCGTAATGCTGCTGGCGAACTTCTCCTGCTTATCCTTGCTCATGTCGTTCATGTTGAGCGTCATGATCTGTTCGTCGATGGAATCCAGCCATCGCTGGCCGACGAGCCCAAGAAGGCTCGCGCTCAGATTCTGATAGGGCTCTTCGGCGGCATAAATCAGCGAGCCGCCGACCATTGACGGCATTAGCGGGAGCTTATCCATGTCGTCCTCGCGCAAGGACTGCTTGAGGCTCTTCTCGATTACACCGAACTGTGGCACCCATTGAGTGCGCGGCATCTTCATACGCACCATTTGCAGCCCGGTCATGGGCTCAAAGTTGCGCTCCCCCACCGAGACGCTGTAGCCGACCGTCCGAGATCCGCGCTCGTAGGGCTGCACCAGTGGCGGCCGTATCAGCTCATCCACCATCATCCCAATAACGCCATCCTTAGGCTTGGAGAAGATCCGGGCGTACGAGTCGCCGAAAATGCCGGCCAAGTAGGACATCTGGAAGGCGTGATCGTTGAACATTCCAGAGAGGTCGCTGGCGATTTCATCCACCATGTTGGCGAGCTTGCTGTCCTTCTCGACCGACGCCTTTTTCTCGATGAAAACGAGCTCGCCACTGGTCTCGTGCCCGCCAAGAGCGGAGGTGACAAGTAGGCCAATGGACGTAGAAACAATGGGATCGGACTCCATTTGAGCCCAGTCGCTGTATATCTGGTCGCGCGACCGCGCGCCGCGCTTGCCTGAGGACATCAGACTGGCAACTGTGGTCATCCCAGAGCCATACATGACACTGAGGTTTTGGGTGATGTCGCTCGCTGGCACTACATTCTCGGCCTCCCACTTCTTGGCGGGCGTGCCGCCGAAGAGGTTTAGCCTGGAAAGCAATCCGCGCCGCTGCGCTTTGGGGGTAGTAGTCATGGCACGACTCTATGTCACGCCATGACTGGGTCTTGCGGGGGTTTTCCTAGCGGGAGTGCATGTCTTCATCGTGCAGGGTGTAGGCGTCTCCAGCATCTACATCCAGCACGAACTGACAGGTTCCGACAGCCTGCGTTGCAAGGTACAGCGTCCGAAACTCGTCAGCCATTACGATGGTGAGGAGCGGCGTAGCGCCCTGATAAGTTGCGCGCACCACCGCATCATCCCGGCCCCCGTAGTCGCGATCGGACTTGCGCAACTCATCCTTGAGCGCCCACCAGTACGGGCCGTAGTCCAGATAGCGCAGCGGATCACCAGCCAGACGACGCTCCATCACGCCGAGCGCATACCCGGCAAGATCGGAGAAGCCTTTGTTTGCCTTTAAGGCGGCGGCCCTTTCGCTGGCCGCCTCCTTTATCAGGGCTTCATCAAACAAAAATTCAGTAAAAGCCATGATGTCCTCAGCCCTTCAATTCAAGATCTTCAGCGGCGCGCGGGAAGTCGCTCACCAGTTGTTCCCATGCGCCGCGGCGAATTGCCCAGCACTCCTGCCGACCATTCCACTTGGCCTTCTGGCCGTCTTTAAGAGCATAACTCTTAATGCGGTCCTTCCATTCCATGGTTTTACCAGTCACGTTCACCAGGTCAGTTGCGCTTGCATTGCTGGCCAGTGGCGTCGCTGTCTCTCCGGGAGCATTGGTAGCGGCAGCCTCCCGGATCATGATTTGGACGGAAAAGCTAAGGTAGGCGGAGACGTCACCCTCAAGATCAACCCACGGCACCAAGCTCTGAACGTAGGCAGCTACGCGAGCGCGAAGCTGATCGCCGTCACCACCCTCGTCAATCAGAGCCTGAATATCCTGCTGCAGCACGAGCGGCTTGATTATGCGCTCAAGATCAAAGCGCCCAGACACGCCCAGATCCACAAGCTTGGCCTGCAATCCATTGGCGACCGCGTAGTCGCGCATGGCGTCAACTTGGCGAAGGCCCGGATCCTTTGCTTGAACATCGAGCGTGTTAGAGACCACAAACGACGACCCTTCCCAGCGCTGGATAACCTTCGCCTGCTCCGCCTGAATGCGGGCATTGAGCTCGCTATCGCCTTCTGTTTGGGCGACGACGATCGGGTAATACGGCGCCGGGAGCTGGTACCCGTAACACGAGTACGCCACCAGAACCTCGGTCTCGCGAAAGCTGGCAACCTCAGGGCAATGGCTGCTGAACAGGCTCATCGTGCGGCCTTCGCGCTCAGCCCCATCTTCCATGCGCGCAGCTTGGGCGAGACAGTTGTCATATTCAGGAGTGCCTGGATATACGACCTCTCCCATCAGCACGATAGCCGACAAGCTGAAGTTTTCACGCTCCGTACCCTCCCAAACGCCAGAGCAGGTTGAGGAATAGCCCGCGAATGACTTAGCAGAAACCACGGCCAAACCGTAGGTCTCACCCTTGCCGCGAATGAAGCAGCCCGCGACCACCGGGGTATCGCCGATAATCTCGCCCTCGCCATCACTGATCGCTTGAGCCACGCCAGGCGGCATGCCGCCAACCTGGCCAGCTTGGCGGTCGTAGGTCTGAATCGCCTGATCGCGCATAGATTTGGCGGTACTTACCTCGGCATGCCAGTCACCTACCAGCTCGGAGTCTTCGACCGTCACAACAACAAACGCAAGGCTGCCAACGCGGCCATCCTTAATTGACCGCACAAGATCAGAGCCTCGCGACTCGCCCCGCTTTGCCTTGGCCAAGAACTCCAGCACCAGCGCGCGAATATCGATAGGAGCGGAGCCCTCTTGGCGCACATAGCCGCGCTGGGTACTGCTGTAGTTCGCCGGATAGAAGCCTGCAGCCTCGGTAATCATGCGCTCGATGCCGCGCTCCTTTACCTCGAGCTCGGCCAGGAGAGCCTGATTTTTCGCGCGAGCCGATTCCGAGGAGCGCTCATTGCCCAGACGATTACGCACCTGCTGGCTTGCAGCCATGGCCGCCATTAGTGCGGCTGTGCGGCGAGCGATCCAGTCAATTGCGGTCGAGTTGTCGGCAAGGAACTCATTCTGCTTGACGATAGTGTCCAGGTTGATGCGCTGGCGTCCGCGATTGCTCGTCGCGCGCGCCTCTGCTTCCTTGGCCGCCATCGCCGCCTGAATTCGGGTTACCGCGTCCACATCGCCAATCACGTCGATCAGTGCATCAGCCTGCTCATTGCTGATATTGCCCTTGATATCGATCGACTCACCGCCTTCCTTGCTCATCAGGGAGCCGATCCAGTCTGCCTTGCTGGCAACCAGGCTACGCTTGGCGGTATCGAACGTGCCGCCAGCGTCATATTGATAGATCGCTACCTTCTGAGTCTGATTGCCCTGGCGAACCCCTCGCCCATTGCGCTGAATCAGGCTGTCAGGCGTCCAGCCAATCGTAAGGTGATGGATAGCCTGTGTGCCCTTTTGCAGGTTGATCCCCACCTCCGCCTTTTCGTTAGCAATGATGACGCGGTACTTATTGTCATCGCCGGCGGCATTGAACCCGTTCTGAATATCCATGATCTGCTCGGGCGTGTTGTTGCGCTGCCCGGTGATGATGGCGATCGCTGCAGCCGGAACGCCGGCGCGCTTGCTCAAAAGGCGACGAACCTTGTTATGCAGTGCGATCGCATCACAGAAAACAATCTGTTTGGCGTAGGGGATCTTGTCGCCGTTGTCGTCGATGCCGCGCGGAGTGGATGCTTCGGCCTGTACGTTGGCCAGCAGCGCTGCAAGCTTAGGCGACAAACTCACATCCAGGCCCACGCCCATGGCTTCGGCCATCGCCTCGAACTTATCCTGCATGTCGGGCGATTGGGTATCTATGGCTACGGCAGGACCGTCAATCCAAGCGCGAACCGGGATTTTGAAAGTCTGGCCAACCACTTCGCCATCGGCATTGCGGCGAGTTTTCACGCTCAGGGCGCTCTCGGCTGTCGCATTCGGCCCCGGGCGATCCCGCTCCTCGGTAAAGCCCTTGGCATTCCACGCATCCACCAGCTTTTGGGTAGCATCCTGCTCGCCCTCGGCAGTGAGATAGCGCGTCAGGCGCCGGTCTAGATCCGGATCAAGGATCAATGCCGACATTTTGCGCACCAGGTTGAAGGGATGACCAACCAGATTGACGGGCTCGCCAAAGTGACTTGATACCTCCTCAAATGCATCCAGGTCGCCGCGATTCTCGCTACGGCCCGACAGTTCGTCGGCGGCGAATCGGTACGCTTCCTTATAGAGGTTAAGGCGCTCAACAATCGCGGTCGGCAGAGTAATGCTTGTCGCCTGCTCGGGAGAATCTGGAACAGTGATCTGGCCGCCTACATCCTTGGCGCTTTTGATCGTCGCCACCGAGCTCAACGACTGGCGAAGGATGTCGGCATTGTTGAGCCCGTGGAACACGTTGACCGCACGGGTCTGCCCATCTATCGATTCGTCGTCTTCGTTCTCGATATGGCATACGGCGTTCATAAACCCATCGGCACCGCTGGTACCGGCAAACATATCGTTTACGCGGTTGTGGCCAGCTGCAAGGCTCAGCATTGAGTAAATTTCAAGCGGGCTGTTGGTGATCGGCGTAGCCGTGAGCAGCATTACTCCGTCGCCACGGTCAGAGCCGCCACGGATTAGCCAGGCCTTTGCCTGGGCATCGAGACCGCAACGGGCAGCGGGACTGATCGACAGGTATTTGCCCCCTTTGAAGTCAACCGTAGTGGCCGAGTTCTTGAAGATATGAGCCTCATCCACCACCAGCGAATCAATGCCCATATCTTCCAGGTACGGCGCTGCGCCAGGCTTATCGCCAAGAATGTCCAAAATGGTCTTGGCCTTACCCTTGGCCCGCTCGTCTGTCTTGCGATCCTCGCTCTCGGCAAAGGATTGGTCAGCTGAGCGCATGAAGGCCTCATAACCGGCAATCGATTCGACTTTCAATCGGATGCGCTCGAAGGCCTGCATGGTCATGAAGATTTTGCTGTGCCGGTTCTCGAGCACCCGGTTGAGATCCTCATCATAGTTGCTTGAGCTAACGGAGGCGCCGCCCTTGCCGTCTTCGCGCAAGCCGATAAATAGGCAGTCATCCATGCCGGTGTACGCGCGCTGAGCCTCCTTCCTCCAGTTCGACAGCACGCTGTTAGGCACGATGATGGCCGTCTTCTTCTTGACACCGATCGACTGCACGTATTGCACCAATGCAAGCGCGGTGAAGGTCTTGCCCAGGCCAACGTCAAACCCATTGATGCCGCTAAAGTCGCGACTGCGCTTGCGCACCTCGGCATTCTGGTAGCCATGCAAGGTCAGGTCTGGGTTCATGCCGGGAATCACCAGCGGGCTTTCGTCTTCGAGCTGGGTAAAGCGCAGCTTGAACGGATCGGATACCTGGGCCTCAAGACGACCGATAACGGCGGCATTGCCCCGTGCCCAGCCGTTGAACTGTTCGTTTGCAGTGCCAATCAGCGTGCGCAGCTCTTTGATAGCGTCCGCGTCCTTCATGCTCAGCTTCACGCCGCCCAGCGTGAGGGTGCCGTTCTTGAGGTATGCGCCGACTCGACGGATCAGCTTTTCCCGATCGGTGAGATTGCTTCCTGGAATGTCAAAGCCGATTTCCTGCTCGGAGGTCTTGTCGTTGAACAAAACCACCGCGCCGGGATGGACGAAGCGGCGCAGGAACTCCGCCTTCTCCTCGATCGTGACGTAAGGGCTGAACAGGTTGAAGGTGATTTTGCTCACGTCCACTCGATCCAGGCGCGACGCCGCGACCGCCCTTTGGCGCATCAGCCTGGCGCGCAGAGCCTCATTAGGAGCAGCGGCCATCTGCTCGTCAATGCGAGCGCAGAACTCACCGTAGTTGCCGACGTAGTAATCGTCAGCTCGGCTCACCTGTTGGCCATCGCCAGAAATCGCCCAGGAATCGTCCGCCATCGGGTCAAAATCGGCCCCGTAGACAGTTCGCGCCTGCTCCAGGGTTGCCCAGCTGGACTTGTTCTCATAGAGGACGCCTTCAAAGCCAGACGCGGCAGCCACAGACGTGATTGGGGCCGACTGGATGTCGCCTCGCCATACAGCGCTGAAACCAGTTTTGCGATTGTAGTGATTGGCGATTTCGCCCAGGCCAACCCGCGCCAATCCAGACAAGCCCTTGACGCGGCGTGCCGGGGCGGACTGGCTGTTGAGGCCTGCGGACAGGAATGGGTACTCTTGCTCGAAGTTGGTACCGCTATCGCGGCCCACCTCATCCAGGACCTGAGACACGGCCAGCCCGACCAGAACAGGCGACCATGCGGCAGCGCGAGCATCCTCGCCAAGCTTGTCCAAAGAGGACATGGTAGACGCGAGCCAGCCAGGAATATCAAGAGCTTGCGAAGTGCTCGTCATGTATTGCATGAGGGTTTTAGCCTCGTCGAATGACTTTGCTTTTCGGAAAGCAGCGTAAGCGTCCGCGAAGTCCCCCAGCAGGGCCGCCCCGTTGACGTCCGTAGCCGCAGCAGCAAGCGCAAGCCACTCACCATCCTTGAGCTGCAATGTCTGGCCAGCCTGGGTGATGGTGTCGCCTTCGGCATAAATGATCGGGGCCGTTTCGGAAGCCTCAAGCAGATTCCAGTCAACGCGGCTCTTTGGCAGTTTGCGCATGAGCTTGGCGATATCCGGTACCGACGCAGGATTCGTCACCCGGTCAACATCGCGGAACTTGGTTGGATCCTTCGGAACGAATTCACCCAGCACGAACCGTCGGCCATCGCCGGCGAAGTATTTGCCGTCAAGGTACTGATCCCACAGGACATTGGCCTCGCTGAGCTTGGCCGGATCTTGCTCCTGCAGCTCGGCGATCTTCTCGGCAGCCGCGCGCGAGTATTTGCGGAAGAAGATAACGTCGGTGATGGTGTCAGCACTTGCCGAGCCGAACACGGAGTTTGGCAGCCGGAAAGCCCCAAGGAAGTCAGCTTTGAAGCTGGCACGCAGGCGCAGCTTGGCGTCGCCGCCGTCACGCCCACTGGTGCAGCGAGGCGGCACGAGGAAAGCTGCCAGGCCGCCTGGCTTCAACTTGTCCAGGGAACGCAGGATGAAATAAGCCTCCAGCGTCTCGCGCTGGTATTTCGGGTCCAGGTTCTGGTTGCCGCCGCGATCTGCCACGGTGCCAAACGGCACGTTGGTAACCACGGCGTCATACATTTCATCCGGGGTCGCCGCCGCCACACGCTCGAACGGGCTGATCGTGGTGGTGTAGCCTGCCCCGTCGTTAACCAGCGAGTTAATGCCGCCCGACACGGTGTCGAGCTCTACAGCATCCACTGCCGCGCTGGCCGGAGCTGTTGCGCCAAAAATGCCCGTGCCCGCGCAAGGATCGAGCACCTTGCCCCCCGAGAAGCCCAGTCCTCGCATGGCGTCCCAAATGCCCTCGGCAATCGGCTTGGGAGTGTAATACTCGTAGGCCGACCCTTTCTTGCCATCAGCACCGATCAGGGCGCCGCCGTTGCCGGTGTAGCCCGCCAAGATCCGCCGTGACTCATCGGTAAGACTGTCCTTATCGATCTCTCCCGACTGAACCTGATTCAGCAGGCTGACAGCGGCATCATTGGCCTTTTGCCGCTTGCCCCGCGTCGCCTTTTCGTTGAATTCGTACAGGCCGCCATTGCGCGTGCGCGGTGAGGCGTTGATCTGGATTGGCTCGTCACTGAGCCGTAGGGATGCGCCCGGAACCTCGGTCGCCAAGGCCCCAAGGTCGGTGCGGATCTGGTTCGCTCGCTTGATAAGGCCCAGCCGCTGCATAATCGCAGCGGCCCCTTGAGCCAATTCCAGCAGATCCTTTCGCACTTTCGCCAGCTCGGTAACAAGCCTCAAGCGGACCATGATGGTCGCCGTGCTCATTCCCGAAACATCGTCAAAAAACCGCATATTGTCCCCTTACTTATAGGCTGGCGGTTGCTTGTTCCATCGCCCGCTGATAAGCCATGACGGCCTGCTCAACCAGCGACAACATTTGCTCGTCTTCCGAGTTCCGCTCGAACACCTCGCCGATCTGATCGCCAAGCTCTGGCGCCAGGATGTCGGGCAAGGTGTTATTGAGGATCGATTCTAGGAAGGTGCGGTCTGCCGCCTGGCTCGAACTTTCCTGAACGGACGCTTGAGGGGGCAAGTCGTCAGCCTTGAGGGGCTCTAGGTCGGTGACTATCGGTATTTCTGGGGCGGTCGGCACTTCTGGGATTGCCGACACTTCCGCCACGGGCAGTTCAACTGGCGCTGCCGGAGGGGTGGAGGCCGGCTCTTCGCTGATCGCAAATAGGTCAGGCGTCACGATGGAATAGGCGCCCTCGCCATACTCTTGGTCGAGCTTGCGGTTGGCTGCCTCAATGATCTGTTGCAGGGTTGCCGATTCCGACTCTCCGAACATATCAACGGTCTGGCCGCGCTCAGCCTCTTTGCGAACGAACTCAGCCATGGCCTTGAAAGCCACGCCCAGGCGCTTGGCGGAGCGGTTGTTCTCGCTGATAAACAGGGCCATCGCGGCAGTTGCTGGCGGGATATCACCAAACAGGCCGAGCTGGCTGATGGCTTCCTGCACACTGGTCCCTTCGGCGCGCGCTTTACGCACCAGGTTTGTGGCCTCGATGATCGCCTCGACCGCCTGACTGTTTAGCGAGGTCACGACGCTATCGACTAACTTGCCAGTCAAACCCTTGGCGCTGTCCGCATCTGCCGCTTGAGCGAGAATGAATTCAGGAGCGCTCACGTTCAGCGCCTCGAGCACGTTGGCCACCTCTGGACGGCTGGTGTCGGCGGTCAGCTCTAGCAGGCGGTCGTCGTTGTACGCTTTGGCAAAGATGGCCGCTTGAATACGGGCAATGAGTGCGCCAGTAGGCTGGCCGCCGGACGTCATGTATTGCGCCGCCTCGGTGTCACCAAGGGATTGCAGGAAGCCGTTCACGAAGTCGCGATTAGAGGCTGCCAACAGATTGCCGTCGTCGCCCAGCTTGTTCAGAAGTGCGGAGTCCAAACGGTCGGCGTCGGCCTTGGCTTTCTCGGTACCGGTCAGAGAGAGCTTGTCGTCCTGATTGGCCTCAATGGCGAACATGCGACGATCAATGTCCATCGATGTGCGCACGCGAACCAAGACCGGGGCCTTCATGGTCTTGATATGCTCGGCATCCAGGCCGAAATAGCCAGCCTCAGCTATCAGCCACTCACGATATTCCTCAGCATTACCGGAGCGGTAAGCTTCCTGGAGCGCCATGGTTCGGCCGTTTCCGGACTCGACCACGCGGTCTGGACCAACGATGGGCGCGCCGCTGTCGGCCCGCTGCGTGCGGCCAAGGCTGTCGGGATCAATGTTCCCAGCCGTTTTCTGCACCCATTGAATCGAGCTGTCACGGCTACGATCGCGGGGCTGGAACAATTGTGGATAGTCAGGGTTTACCTTGCCGTTGATGTCGTGCGAAGCGATCAGCTGGTCGGCCTCGACCACGGTGAAGCCCGTTTCGACCTTGGTACCCTTGGCGGTTTTGACCGTATTGATCACGCCCTCAGGAACAAGCATTTTCGCCTTGCCGGATGCTTGAAGCGCTTTCCATTCCGGGGTTACCTGCATGTTGGCAAAGGCCGCCTCAGGCGTCTCGGCTGTAGCGCCGCCGACAATGCTGCCGTCCAATGCCACGAAGTACGCCATCTTGCTTTGGCGATCAAAAGCCCAGGAGCCGAACTGGGTGACGTTCAGCGCTTGCGGGATTGGCGTGCTGGAGCCCATAAAGGCAGGCTTGGTCTTGCCGAAAACGTCAGCCTCTTCACCCCAGGCCACCACGGCGGCGGCTGCTTTGGTGTCGTCGCCCTGAGTGCCAGCCGGTGGATCTTCTGGCTCCAGCGGGGCAGGAGCAACAACCTCGGCTTTAGACACACTGGCTAGCGTCACTGGCGCGAAGTAAAGGTCGAGCTCGACGTTGTTGCGGGCCAGCTCGTCGATGCTGATATAGCCCAGCTCGGCACCCTGGCCAAGGTCGGCAGAGCCAAACGCCTGCTCGGTGCCCTTGCCGCTGGCGTCCTTCTCAGTGATGTACCAGTCAGCCCCGCCTTTGAAGTAATGCAGGTAGGCGGTGGCTTGGTCGCCCTTTCCGTCCTGCTCGTAGGTCTTGGCCATGCCGTCAATAATCCGGGCGAGTATCTGGGCCTTATCAATGAACTCTGCCCCTTCTTCGCCACGCATCGCTTCGGCAATGGCGCGATATTGCCCGCGACTCAGGAACTGCCGGAAGCCATCGAGCGCGGCCAGTCCATCGGCGGAGGTCGCGGCCTTGATGGCTTCGGGAGCGTTCTCGGCCTCGATGTCGGCGATCTCAATCTGGCTTTGCAGGGATTGGAGCTGACCTTCAAGGGCCACGATCTCGCCGTTAAGGGCGGTGATGTTCTGGAGGCGCTCTGTACGCTTGGCGTTCGCTCGGCCAAATGCCGCGCTATTGCGGGAGGCCAGCTTCATGATGCGGCGGCCGACTTCGCGCACAGCCAGGTCGGTGCCGCGCTCGGGGGCGACCACGATGGTGATGTCTTTCTTGTTGAGCAACCACTTCCACGAGATCATCTCGTCAGTCGGCAGGATCTTGCCGGGGGTGGCGTCAGGGTTGTGGAAGTAGACCGAAACCGTCTGGCCGTCACTCAGCTCGAACAGGGCGACGACGTTGGCCACGCCTACCTGCTTGAACGGAGCCGAGACCTGATTCGCTACCACGGTCAGGCTTGGCGTTGAGCGGTTCATGACCGCCATCAGGGAGTTGACCTTGCGAGCCAGGCGTCCGAACGGGGAGATAATGGCGTCGAAGGTTACGGACGGCTCAATCGCCTCGCTGCCGTCCATGATTTCAGCCATGGTCACGCTATCGAACATCAGGCCATCCGTGTCGTTGTGGCGGACGCGATACAGAAGCTGGTCGAGGGTCTGCCCTTTAGGCATGGCCTGGTCGTTCCATTGGATATTGGAGCCCATTACGTTTCCTCTGCCCCGATGGGCATGGCGGTTGATATGAGCTCATGGTAAGCAGCCGAAAGGGGCTGATTTGGCGCGCTTTTCCGGTAGGCGGGCACAAAAAAAGCCCCAGTGAAGGGGCTCCCGAATACCTGCCGCAGTTACGCGGCCTTTCGCTTCGATAGCTCTTGCTCGGCCTGGGCGATCGCGTCTTTGAGTGCGTCGCGCTTCTCGGTAAGCACTTGCTCCATGCGCGGGGCCGCCGTGCGAATGCTCGGAGGCAGCTTCACCTTGGTTCTGGCCAGCTTTTGCTGGAAGGCTGTCCGACTGGCATCCAGCTGGCCGACCACTTCGGCGATCGCCTTGGCGTGGTCGTCCTGAGCTCTCACGGGAATAACCTTGCCATTGAGCAGCACCTGGAAGATGTCGCCCGTCTGCTTGATCCGCAGAATCACCTTCTGGGAGTCTGCAAATACCAGCAGCAACTCGCGATAGCTGACGTCGCTGGTGCGGCGAACCTGAGGGCTCACGTCAACCTGCACAGGTGCTGCGCCGGCGCGGGTGAAATACTTGGCCACTTGCTTGGTGGCGCGATCCTTGGTGCTCAGATCGTCAAACGAAAACAATAGATTGGCCATTGTGGCTCCTGATTACTTTATTGGTGCGCTCGTAGGCACGTTGAGGTTGCCCGTGTGTTTATGCAGCTGGACACTTACACCATCGCTCGTCATGTCGCCGCCGGTCTGGGTAACGGGGCCTTTCGCTGCAATTGCCGCCGCTGCCATGGCTAGCTGCTCAGGTGTGAGGGTGATAGTGGTACCGCCCACCTGCAGCAGCAGGCTCTCCCCGGCAATGAGCCGTATCTGCTTGTCTGCCAGGATCTCGACGTTGGCGTGATGCCACCGACGCCAATCGACGGAGTTACCCTGGGTGGGGTTGCGCGCGCCGGTGATGATCGGGAACCTCGGGTCGCCCTGGATGAACTCAATCCACACGGGATCGTTTGGCAGTATCTCGATCTCGGTAGGGGTTCCCTGACGACTCTTATCTCCTATCGGGTACTCGATCTCAGCAATAAGACCGCTTTCGGCACCCTCGGTCACACCAGGCACATTGATAATGCAGGTGCGACTGATCTGGTCATAAGAGGTGACCACAGCAGGCCAGCGCCCAGCCAATAACCCGCTCATGACTCAAGCCTCCCAAGCCACAACTGAGTGCTTTGCTCAGGCGGGTCGCCATCGACTCCGGCGGCAAACAGGGTCGCCCCTGTCATTATCACCAGCGGATCGCTACCCGGGATCTCTGCAATGTCGCCAGCCGCTAGCCTCTCGTCGTACTTGACCTGGGCCGTCTTGGTCAGCACCAGGCAGGACGTCATGTTACGCAGGGATATCTCCGAAACGCCCGGCTGGAAGCGCGCAGACCGTTCCTTGGCCCGATTCCCGTACACAAACGCTCCGTCAGCATCCAGCGAATAGAAGAACGGTATCTCGTGGCGCTCAAGGAAGCCGCTTTGCACGTCCTCCGTGGGGCCGCTGATCGTGGTGGCGGGCTTCTGGGTGAACAGTCCGCGCAATGTCATGAATTCGAGCCTGCCGCTCTTCCAGCGAACCACGCCGCCCCCTTCTTGCAGGGCGCGGGCGATGTGATAAGAGGGAACCTCGCCGGCCAGGCAGACGAAGCGAGATACGGGGAAGTCGCCCTGAATGCCTTTCAGCTTGGCGCCGGTACTGCGATAGACCTCCGAAAGCGCGGCGTTTGCCTTGATGATTGCCTTGGTTTTGACATAGGCGATTTCGCGCACGCACCGCAATACAGCGATGAAGGTCGTGAACTCCGCCTGCTGTCCGCCCTGAACATTGCCAGATCCGCCGCTCTTCGACTTGATGATCTCAAGCTCGTAGCCCGAATAGGTGTTGATGATGCTGCCGACAACGAAGTGCTGCCTTGAATCGCTGTCCACTCGAATAGTGGCCTCCAGCGTCACCGGTACCGGGGCCAAGTCAGTGCGCAGGATGGCCCGCTTGATGAAGTCGCCCCGAACCAGCTTGTCTTTGTTGTAGTACAGCTCCATAGCCCCACCTAAACCGTAAAGGCCTCGAAGAAAAACACCCGGCGAGCGAAGTCCGCCTCGTACTGATTGATATCGCCAGCGACCTCGGAAGAAGATCGGCCAAGCCCGGACGCGCCAAGCATTGCCGTTGCCTCCATGTGCAGGGCCGTCTCTCGCTCGACATACAGCAGGAACAAAGGGCGAATCTCCGCCCATTCCGAGACTGTGATATCCAGGCTTTCGTCAATCTCGGCCTCGCCCGCCGACAGCTTTGAATATCCCGCGTAAAGGCTGACAGCCGCGACGGCCTGAGCCGTCACAGAGTCAGGTGCGAGAATGTTGGCCACGCCGCGCTCTTTATCCAAGAAGCGCCCAACGAGACTCGACAGGGCTGCCATTAGCGATAATCCGTCGAGTTGCCTTCGCTCACTTCGCCGTAGTAGTGATAGAACATGGTGCCGGAGAACAGCAAAGGCTGGGAACGGTTCTCCCAGTCGCGGTCGGTGTCATCGATTTTCATGAAGCAATCGCGAATCGACTTGTAGCGCAGGTATTTGGAGGGAGTGCCTTCATAGATCTTGGCGTTGAACGTGCCGCCGTTAGTGATGATATCCACCAACATCTGATCGACGAGGCCCGCAGTCGGCTCCAGAAAGGAGACCTGGCCCTGCTTTGCAGACTCGATCTGTTGCGGCTCGAACATCTTGCCGCCCAGTATCGACGGGATCTCGATTTCGCCACCGACACTCGTTACAGGCCATGGGCACTGCTTGGCCAGAAGGTAAAGGCCTTCAAAGCCCTCAATCTCGAACGTGAAGTCCGAGTTGATGATTTTTTTACCCAGTGCCTTCGATGCGTCATAGAAGTCGCTGAGGTACTGTTGATTAGATACAGTCATGACTGTCGTCCTGATCGGATGGGTTGCTTGTCTTGGCCATACAGCCAACTCAGACAAAGTACCCATCCGCCAGGGTGCGACTTGCTCGGCTTTTCCATTTAGGGCGCCGGGCATCCCGATACATCATTTCAGCCCATAATGACGCCCATCTGAGCGTTTTTAAGGGCCTTTAGAGCTCGATCGTAACGCTTTGCGCGATCGGCCAGGCCGGTATCACCGCCATTGATGATCTTGGTAGCCGCACCAACATCCCCTTTGTCGGCTGGCTTGTTGAGCCCATATTGCGACCAGTACCAGCCGGCGGACAGGGCCGCATGCTTCGGGCCTTCGAGCAAGTGCGGCTGTGCAACCAGATCAGCGCCGATCCCACGACCACAGGCGACATATTGCTCCCGGCCAGTCAGCTGGATCAGTCCGCGCCCGCGAAAGCCCCAGCCATCCCCGCTACCGCTCGACCCGTTCCCCATGCGATTGGCGTAGCAGTTGTTCGCAATCTTCTCAGGGTTTCGTGCCAAGGACAGCGCAAGCGCGTTCGGTTTGTACTTGCCGTCAGCGCCACGGACGTAGTTCCCGGCGCCGTCCTTCTCGGCGTAGCGCGACCGCCAGGTAGCAGCAAGACCTTCCGCGCCGTAGTTCAGATTCTCCACCAAGGCAGAAAAGTCACCCGACTCGTGGCCCGTCTGCGCCAAAAACATCGCTAAACGCTCAGGACTGACCGCCAGGCCAAAGCGGTCAACTGCCAGGCTGATTGGCTCAGCCCATGCCTGGGCGACACTGGCACTACAGCCAACAGCCGCCTGCAAAACATTCGCGTTAAGTTTCATTCTCTTCCCCGGAACAGATCAGCCAGATTGCCGCGACTCCGCACGAACAGCAGGCATGCAGCAACCGCCAGCACCGCTTGCGACGGGGAAGGATGCTGGCGATAAAACAGGATCTCGACTGCGCCGCACAGGCACGCGGCAATGATGGCGGCGGCTGCCAAGCTGATCAGGCGCCGGTACCGAGCCCCGTTACGCTGGTAGCAGATCAGTCGTAGGCCCCCAAGCAGGTAAGCAGCCAAAGTGATTCCAGTTAACCAGGCCGTCATGGTCTACCTCCTAGATCGTCGTCACGGCTACGGCGGCCGCGAGCCCCGAAAACCCCAAGAACTGACGCAATGTCCAGCTGCTCCGCCATCACAGACAGGCGCAGCGCAACAGGAACGGCGCAGACCGACGCGAAGAAGGCAGCCGCCGCAATAGAACGGATGGGGGTTTGATTGATGACTTCCGAAGCCAGCACATAGCCGGCCCCAGCGGAAATAAACAGCGACAGCAAGCGCTGCCACCACCGCAAGTCTCTTTTTGTGCTGGCGATAAGCGCGGCGCCAAGGGCTGCCCCGAGCAATGCGTTGCCGTCGATAAACGGCATTGACGCTGCCACGCCTAGTCCCGCTGTCACAGCAAGCGTTGTGCTGCTTGCAGGCTCTGCCATGTCTGTACACCTTAAATTTAGCGGCCGCCCAACACCTTCGATAGTTGGCCGATCGCTTTGGCTATGACGCCACAGGCCCTAATGACTCCGTTCAAACGGTTGCCAATAGCGGCCTGCACCTTGCCCTCTGACTCCTTGTTTTTCCGCCAATCCCCGAAAGGCTTGCCTTCAAAAAAGTCACCGATATCACTTGCTTGCATATCGAGTGCGCTGCTCAGGGGCGTAGCCGAATATAAGGCGAGGCTATGCGCCAGATTCTTGTGGTTTTCCACCCAGGTATTTCGCAACTGCTGTGACTGTGGAACGAGCTGGAAATCGGGCGCACTGCGCTGGCGCGGTGCTCTCCTTGCGTGCTTTTACAACGATGCCTGCCTTGTCAAAGCCAAGACTGAAAAGATGGTGGAGTTTCTCGCGCCCAACCTCGAAGGCGTCCAGCAACCTGACGAAGGCGCTTTCCGGGAAGCCAGCGATAACCTGCATGCGCTCGAGCAGCAGGCGGTCCAGGTCGGAATCACTCAAATCGGCGTCAGCTTCTTCGTTCGGGACGAGCTGCGCTGCCATCAAGGCGAACTGCCAATAAGCAAAGCCATCGATGTCGTCCAGAGAGCCGCTTAAGCGCTCCGCAGAGCAAACGAGCCGGCCAGTGAGCTGGCGCACGCGCCAAACATCACCCTCAAGCTCGATACCTTCAACGTCGTCTGCCGGATAGCTGGCGCTACCATCGAGGTAGTCCCCGTAGTGGGTTTCGACGTCGCCGACTTTGCAGACCATGAAGTTCGGGCCGTCATCGTAGGTCGAGGCCATGTAGTGCGTAACAGCCAGGGTTCGCTCCTGGACTGTCCACTGATCAACGTCCAACATGCTCTCGTCGGGGATCACGGCACTACGCAGGAAATAACTGTGCGCCGCCTCGATTCGATGCTCAGGCATCGCGGCCAGGGCAATCGCATCGCGGATCGGCAACTCGCGAAGCTGAGCGGTAAAGCGCGCAGTCCGCAATGGCGGGAAATGGATCATGCTGATGTTCCTCGGTTCTTGAGCGCCATCCAATCGAAGCGATCCATGGCGGTAAGCGTGCTAAAGGCAACGGGCAGGCTCAGCTGCACGAAGCGGCCAAGCGCATCAATAGGCGAGCCAAGAGGTACGCCGACGCTTTCAAGGACCAGCGGGCCATAGGTTCGGCGCTTATAGGTGATGGCGATGAGCGTTGGCGCAATAGAGGGAAGGGCAGCCTGGACAAGGGTCTTATCCCCTTTCGCAAAATCAATGGCAGCGGTCACCATTGTTCCTTCCGGCGCGAGCTTTTGCGGAAGGCCCCACTGCATTAGCTGGTCAAGCGGACGCTCTACTTCAACGTCCGGATCTCTCCAGGCGCGCAGGAGCAACGTTGCCGTGAACTTGACTGGTGGCATGCCGCTGAATATCTGGGTCGAGTTCAGTTTGGTGATACCTGTTCTACCCTTCGCAGCATCTAGGCCCCCGCCAACGGCGTTCTGGATAGATTTTGGAGCCCGGTCCACGATCGGCTGCAAGGCCCCTGACTGGAGCATTGCCATTAACGCCGGAGCCTTGCTGTCCGGGCCGGACTGCTCGAATGGGGACTGCCAGTTGAATACAAAGTCCAGCGTGGTTTCGTCAGCCATGGCCGCCTTAACCACAACATCTCCGATCCGCTTGCACGTATGGTCCACCTCAAAGATGGAGGCAACCAGATGCGGATTCAGGCCATCCCACATAGAGGTAATTTCGTTCAGCGGATTGAGCGACGCCGCGCCCGTTCCCGTACCTGTATCTATCGGCATTGCCGTTCCCCATAAAAAAGGCGGCCGTATGAGGGCCGCCATTTGCCTAGGCTTGAGTTACAGGCCCATGCGACGGCTGATCTTCATCGACTTCATGCGACGAGCCTTTGCACCAGCAGAGCGGGACTTCATGCCCGCCTTGCGGATCGAGGCTTTCTGCTTGGCCGAGAGGCGGACCACGCCAGAGACGCGCTTGTTGATTCGCACCTTCTTGCCGCCACGGATAACCATCTTCTTGCGATAGGTGGCGTCCATGGTTGCGCTATCGAAGGCCGGCTCTTGGTCGGTGGAGTCATTGAACGCGAAAGCATCAATGGCCTTGGCCGCCTCGTCGTCACCATCCGGGAGGCTGGTAGCAACCAGGTCACGGATACGAACAGCGGCGTCCGCGTCCCAGTCGTTGAGCAGAGAGCTGATATCGTCGTCCTCAGCGCCGCACAGGGACAGATAGTCCCAAGCTGCCTCGAGTGCGACCTGGATAACTTCCTGCTCGTCGTCGTCAAGCTCGCCATCTTGATTGCTGTCCGCAATACCTACGAACAAGGCCAACAGCCGGTCAGCACCGCTTTCGCCGTCGTCCAGGTCGTCGTCGCTCACCCAAGTCAGGATTGCGGCTACCGCATCCTTGCGGGCCTCACGGATCTCGCTTTCGGCTGCGCTGTCGAGGGTAAAGTCCCCGGCTGCAGCGTCGAGCGTGATACCGGCAGTCTTCTCAGACTTCGCCGGCTCAGCGGGCACGTACATCGCGCTCCGCAGGTTGTTAATAAGGTTCATTGATCGCTCCTTAGCGGCTCAGGGTTTGAGTGTTTTCGATCTGGCGGGTGGTGCCGTCGTATCGCAACTTGTACTGGACGACCATTTTTTCGTATGGCCGGGTCGAATCAGGCACCACGACAAACTTCCACGCGGCTCCGCCCATCTCTGGGTCATCGCTCGGAACCAGCCAGTCAGATGCCTGGGCATCTTTGAAAAGCTGGGTCAGGTAGTCCTTCATGCGCTTGAGGGCAATCTTCATCGGCAGTTGCAGAATGTCCTTGCCGAAGCGAGAGATCGCGTCGTCGATGGAGCAGGACATATCAGCTACGGCGATCAGCTTTTTCAGGCTGGAATCGACCATTGCGCAGGTCAGGGAGTCGCGCCAGACGTAACGGCCGCCGCCGCTGTACACCTCATAGGTAACAGGGTTGATCTTCGCGCGGGCCAGGGCGCTCAGTTCCTGCTTGGTAGGGGTGTAGGTCTGGACGATGCCGGAGCGGTTGACCTTCCATTCACGACCAGCAACCGGGTAGTTCTTCTTGGAGAAGCCCTTGCTGTTCTTGATGGCGTTACGTGCGCAGCAGAAAGCAGCATTCAGTGCCGACGTGCCGAGATAGATCTTCCCGTTGGTGCCGGTCGGATCAGAGGCCTTGGCCGGATGCCAGAAGGCGTGGATCAAGTGCGCAGTAGTGCTCGCGCCAAGATTCAGCTGCTCAACAAAGCTGATCGCCTCTTCGGCGTTCAGGCCGCCCGGAATGTCGACCTTGAGCTGAATGTTCGTCTCATAGGCCAGTTGGACGAGCTGGGCAATCAGCGCTGGCGCCTTGCTGCCGGCGGAGGCGATATAGCCGTAATCGAACTGCGTACCTTGAAGCTGCTCGCGCGCTCGAACGTAGTCGTCAGTCGTGTAGGCGGTACCGCCCTCAACGAAGTAGATCAGCGTGGCCGACTCAGCCCACTTCTCCTGGTAACTTTCGTTGTAGCCGTAGGCGTCCGAAGTGACTGCCACGGACTCAATGGCGCCAGTGATCAGCTCCAGCGAGTCGGTACGCTTTTCGATCACCTCTGGCAGGTAGGTCGATTTGCCCGAATCATCCTTCGCGCCGCGAACCAGCGAGCCGGTGTATTCGGACAGCTTCTCGTCATTTGCATCCAGGATCTGGAGCGTAATGACGCTGTTTGCCGCCTGAACGCCAGCGACGCGATTCTCTTCGGCGCGGAAGCGCACCTTGATACCGTCGTTGAAGCAATCCAGGTGGCGCAGGGCCAGGAAGAAGCCAGGCTCAGGCTCGTCATCCGATACGGAGAAGGTGAAGCCCGGCCCCTCGGCGGCCGGAGTTACGACAATCCAGCTAAGCACGGCCGCCGAGGTCGAAAGACGCGAAACGACAGCCTCATAAGCGCCATTGTTGAGCGACTCAACAACCTGCACCCACGCCTCGTTCAGCTCGCTCGCGCGCAGGCTTTCGCCCTTGCCCAGCAGCTTTTTGACATTGCCGGAGTTGACCTTGAACGCCTTGTCGATGCGGCCACGGGTAGCGCGCAACATGGTAGCGATGATCTGGTCGGAGTTTGTGCCTGCCGGCAGCTCCGAATCATCCTGCAGCGGGTTGGTCTGGATGCCAGACTCAGAGCCCAAGCTGCGCACAAAAGATACGCTCATGCTTTTATCCCTTATTCAGCGGCTTTGGCGGCGGGTTCGCTGCCTTCTGCCTTGTTGTCGCCAGTCTCGGCAGCGGCCTTGGCCTTAGCGGCGGCCTTGGCATCGGCGTCAGCTTTGGCTTTGTCGGCCTTGGCTTTCTCCGCCTTTTCCTTCTCGGCCTTGTCAGCGGCGGCTTTCTCAGCGGCAGCGCGAGTTTCCTCGGCGGCTTTGTCAGCTTTGGCCTGCTCTTCCTTTCGGGCCTCCTCATCAGCCAAGGCCTGCTGAGTCGCGAGCGCTTCCTCGGCCGCTTTTTCAGCCGCCTCCTCGTCGCTTTCCGCCGCTTCGATGTGCACCTTTGCCAGGCCGTCATTGCGGTTCATGTAGGCAATCGCCGACAGGCTGCTCAAGGAGCGGCTGAGCACGGCGAATGACTTGAATTCGACAGGGCTAGTGCTGCCTGGCTTGAGCGTGAAGCCAGCCTCTGGAAGCGAAAGGTGGGCATAGGAGAGGTTTTCAACCTCTGTTTTGAGCGGGTAGTCGAGCTTATCCAGCCCTTCCAGCAGCCGCTTGATGGCGCCCTTCCCGTGGGAAGCGGCGCCGATGATGATGATTTTCATCGGCGCATATTCCTTACAGGTTGGTGATATTCAGCAGGGCCCAGCCATCAGCCGACGGCTCATGCGGGTTGATCGCAGTGAAGCCGCGAGCGTAGAAAGCAGCGCCGGAGTTGAATGCCAGTTCAGGCGACAGGCCCGGGTTCAGCGGCATGACGATCGGCGCAACCGCGTCACCCAGGATTACCGGGTTGCGGGTCACGTCGGTGGCGCGGCCTACGCACAGGATCTGAGCGGTGGTCTCGGTTTCTTCCACAACTTTCGGGCTGTAGTAGAAGTTGTAGCGACCATGCAAGCGACCGAGACGGTAGAGGCCTGGACGCTCGAACACGCCGGACGGCTCCCACATATCGTTTGGCAGGGCTACCAGGTAGGAAGCCAACAGCGCGCCAACGTAGCAGTCGCTGATACCGTGGTTAACGGTGCGCAAAGCCATACGCTGGCTGAGCAGGTTCAGCGGGCCGCCCATGTCGCGGAAGATGTCTGCGCGAACCTTGAAGTCGCCGGCGGTTTCCCACTTGAAGTCGAAGGTTTCTTGGTTGCGTTGAGCAATACGCTTGCCCTTGCGCAGCAATTCGTACTGGCGCTCGTTGGCGAACTGAGCCTGCACAGCGATGATTGCTTCGCTGTGAGGGTCCAGGCCAAGTTCGTTGCTCATCTGAGTGCGAGCATCGATGGTCTGACTGGTGATTGCGCGCCATGGCTTGGCATGCAGGGTGTAGGTTTCGACGCCGGTATCGATCGATGGAACGAGCTTAGGCGAGCGCTCGTAGTCGAGGAAGCCTTCTACAATCACTGCGTTGCTGACGGGCAGCGGAGGCGTGGAAAGCAGGTTGATATCGCCGGTATCCGGGTTAACGGTACCGCTGATTTGGTAGTCGATCTTCGTGCCGTCAACAGTGATGGTCGCGCGACCGCTCACGGTAGATGGCCCAGTACCGCTCGAGGAAACTTCACGAGCACAGATAATGCCGTTGACATAGACCAGAGCGCGGCCGCGCAGGGTCTTGATAGGCGCGCCATCGGGGTCGCAGGTGTCGTCCGTCTTCTGGATAGCGGTCAGCTTGCCAGTGAGCGCGCCGGTGGCGAAGGTGTTGGTGCACTTGTGCTCGCGCGAGGCGGACAAGTAGGTATCGCCGGACGATGCGCCGTCCATGGTCTGGCCGACGGTGTAGCGGCCGTTATCGTTACCTGCTTGGTGAGTCAGGATCGCCAGTGTCGCTTCGTTGGAGCCCAGATCGACCGGCAGGTAGTGAGCGTAAGCCACGGGCTCAGAGGTCACGGCCATGATGGCTACAATCGTGCGGTTAGCCTGCAGACTGGTCGGCTCCGAGTGGGAACTGGATGCCGAGTCGAGCGAGCGGCCCTCTTCGGTGGCGCTGTAGGCCGAGTGAATAGCCTGCTCCAGCAAGTCGGCAGGCGCCGGGCGGCCGTGCGCGTACTCGTACTGCTTGCAGCTGTCCAGGATTGCTGCAATGACGCGCTTTTGGCCCTTGTCGTCATGCTCATCGAGCACCTTGAGCAGCTTCTCGGGAATTTCAGCCGCGTTCTGGTTCTTGGCGCCAGACACAAACTCGCCAGCGGCAGCGCTGTCGAAGGTCTTGCCGTTACCGCTCAGCGCAGCCTCTTTGAGGCCCTGAACGAACTTCCCCACCACTGCGGTGGAGGATTTGTTTTGGGTTGCCGACATAACAGTCTCCAGATAAGTCGTCGCTAATCCCGGCGCATGCCGGAGTGATGACCAGTCTGTTTCGGTGGAGAGCTGCCTTCGGGTCTGTTTTTCCGGGTTTGGCCAATAAGCGCAGGCGTAAAAAAGCCCCGTCATTGACGAGGCTGGCGGATAGGTCAGATCGGACGCCTTAGTCGAACACTTGCCAGTCATCGGCGAGCATGTCGGTCTGGCTCGGAGCCCAAGAAACGCGAGCTCCGTTCGGGTATGCCTTGCTGTGCACTGGATAGCTCAACCGGATGAATGCCAAATCGACGCCGCTTGCGGGTCGGTATTCAAGCCACATGCCGGCGCCATTCCACCCTGACCGGGTAACGCGCTTACCCAGCTTCAGCGCCTCGATGGCCTGGCCGAAGTTCATGCTCGCGACTGGATGATCTTGGTCTGGTCGAGGCCGGCCGGAAGTTTCTCCAGCGCCTGGCACAGGTCGCGGGCTTGTTGCAGCAGCTCAGGGCCGCCGAATGGCAATGCCTTGTCGTTCATGCCTATCTCCAATTGAATTAACCCGCGCTACGTCTTGCAAATCGTCGTTTCGTGTCTCGCGTTACGCGCCGTTGCTGAGATCTGTCAGGATGGTCCGGTACTCGCTGACAGCCAGCGGCCAGATCTCATTAATGGCGTTACGACGGGCTTCGACTTTCCCGCGCAACTCGTCGAACTCAGCAGTATCCATCGGGCAGCTTTCGCCGGTGACGACGTGGCCGTTCTTGAGGATCAGCGCGCAACTGATCATGTCGGTGCCTGGCCAGCGGTGATAATCCTCACGGGCGATCATGGCCGTGACGCTCGCCTGGGTTGGTTTCTGTGTCATATCAAGTCCGTTGTTTGCAGTGAGAAAAAGAAAGGCCGGACAGTGCCGGCCTCGCCGCTTCGACAAGGCTTAGCCCTGCGCTTCCAGCACCAGGATCGCTTCGCGGTAGGCGGTGGCGTTTTCGCGCTCCAATGCCGCCTGCTCGAGACTGCCCTCTGCCTCATTGATCGGAGCGTTGTTTTCACAGATCTCTGCGCTGATCTTGAGTTGTTCGATTGCGGTCAGGTGCTTCATGACGGTTCTCCATTGCTGGTTGCTGTTACGAAAAAAGCATTGGTGGACTGCCTGGCTGTACCGTCTGCCAAATAGCCCAACAATGCCCTTTTGGATTGCGCAGCTCTTTTAGCCGTGTCGGCTGCGCACCATCTACCGATCTTGTACCGCGCTGCCCAATCGGTACGGCTATGAAGTTTTTTTAAGCTGCTCCAGTGGTCTTTGCCATTACACGGCCGGTGAGTAGTCCGGCACCACCTGGTACAGCTGCCCGAACCAACATAACGGGGCAAAACATCGCGTCTTGATGAATGACCGCGACGGCCATCCCTTCACTTACTCCATCAAGAGAGCTTTTCCACTCCACTTAGAAGCACAAGCAACCACTGACGGGTCAGTCCATGGACGCTCTCGAATCAACCTAGCAATAATTAGGTGCGCCACGCTACAGGCTCAGGATGAAAGGTAGTACCTGTTTTTTGTACGCTACTCGCCGGACTCTTCACTGGTGATACCTAAGTCCAGGTCGTCGCGGCGGGTAACTATGTAGATCGGGACATAGGGGGGCATGTTGACGGCGGCGTTAACGTCGATCACTTCATAGGCAATGCTTGGCGCGTCGTCGCCATCCCCCAGCACGAGATAGAACACGTCATCCTTCTTGATATCGAAACGCCCCTCCTCTGCGAACTGAGGCTCAGGCTCCATCAGAAAGCGCAGCTCCATGGCGCCGTCGCCGTTTGCCGCGTCTCGCCGGTCCATCATTGAGCCGCCAGAAAAAGCCTCAGCAGGCAGCGCAAATGCCCAGCCTTGCAGTTCCCACGAGATCTCGGATTCATCGTTCGAGCTCAAAACCATCATGCCGCCCATGGTTGGAGCGCCGCCGGCGGCCGGATCACTTCGCAAAAGCCGCCGGCGGTACACCCGGGCGTTGAACGAGTTGGGGTGGCGCATAATTACCGATCGCGCCATCGCGTTGATGCCCGTGGGCACGTTATTTAGCATTGCTTGCCCCTTTCAAAATGGCGATTGCTTGCTCCCGGCTGATTCCGAGCTGCTTGATGATCCCCAGGAGTGTTTCCTGCGCCGAAGGTTCTCCGACCAATACCGCTACTCGCTTGCTGCCACCCGCGACAGTTTTTGGTCTGGTGGTGGTGGCGCGACTCGCCTTACGCAATGCAGCCCTCGAGCGGTCGTAGTCCCGATCACCGGAGCGCGCGCCTCTGGCTGTTGGCCTGGCCGATTGTTTCGCCGCCTGGGCATCAGCCTCTTTCTGGTTCGCCCGAATGCTGCCCGCCCCGGTTTCGGACGAGCGCCCTTTCTCGATTGCGCGCTGCAGGAACGACAGCACCAGACCGGCGCCCTCAATTTCAGCCATAACACGCAGGACGTGCTTGCAGGCCACGCCGACCAAGTTCGGGTTGCGGATCTTCGGATAGCCATTCTCGGGCCGTCCGGCATGGTAGTTGCCGACCGTGGCCACATAGCGATACCAGTAGGTGTGCCGACCGCAGTCACAGTCGAAGCGCAGCTGCTGCTTGCGCATGAGCGCGGCCGCCTTCACGGCTGTCATTGCCCCGGAAGCGACGGCAGTCGAGTAGCCCATGAATTCAACCAGCACATGGTGGCGACTGGCACCGTACTTCTTCGATGCGTTGGTAATGAAGCGCACCTCAAGGCGATCCACCTTGCCACCGGCCTTAACGCCGCGCGCGGAGGCTGGCACCGCAACGGTGATCTCCTCCCTCGCCCGCTTGCGATCGATCATGTGGGACATATCGACCACTTGGCGCGCGGTTATCCCACCCTTGAATCGCTTGCCAAGCACTCGGACGTTCTGCCTGAAAGCCGCCAGATCGTCGGCAGTAAGCGGGCGTTTTGCGCCATCCGTACCCAGGGTCGTTGTAAGCACCGTGGTGGCGTCGATATTGTCCCCGCGCAAGCTGGACGGACTGAGTATTCGCGGCGCGCCATTGCGGCGGGTGGCGTCGTCCTGGGCGAGCTGTTTCGCCTCGGCTGCCGCTCCAGCCAATTTACCAATATCAGCCATCAGTCAGTGCTCCAGGTCGGCTTTCCGCTCTCGCGATAGTCGGTGCGCGACTCGAACCCTGCCGCCTGCTTTAGGGACCGTAGTTGCGCCTCAGTTGGAAGCGCAATGCGGCGCTGACCTAGCGGCTCGTCTACCGTATCCATCCCAGCGGCAGCCATGACGCACAGATGCTCATCCGGGCGGCCGTAGACGCGCAGCGAGACCTTAATCAGATCGAGCACCTCATCCGGGCCAGTGTCGTAGTAGGTCACCACGTCCCACGGCTTGATGGAATTAACGAAGTCGCGCACGAGCCGGTAAAACACGCGAGCCGCCTGGGTGTTCTGGTCGATATCGCTCATATGGTCATCGCTCTGCCGGACAGGATGCCGGCCAGCGCGTCAGTCATATCGACAAGATCCCCGCTCACCCCCTCAAGCAGCACGAACCGACAGATAGCCAGCGCGGCGACGTTCGCATTCGTGGCGCCTGCGTTGATTCGATAGATCGGGCCGTTCATGTCTACGCCGTCGCGCTCAATGGCAATGGCCGGGTCCGCACGGCTACCGCTGTCACTAAAACGCAGCAATGCGCTACGCCCATCCTCGGCCATGCCGGTTTTGAGCCGGAAATAGGCGTCGATGCCTCCGCGCAGCTGCTCGAAGCCGAAGACGCCGTCGTTGTCTGCGCGAGTGTCGGAGCAGAGAAGCACACTGTCCTCGTGGCGCGGCATCAGATCTAAGGTCCGAGCGATCACAAGAATGCCGGTCTCCTCGTCATAGGCCCCCATCACGGAGCATGGCTTTCCGTGATAGCCGCTGATATTAGCCTGGATCTTAATCATGGACCCACCTTCGCCAGGCCAACGGTATTGGTCGAGAATTCGCGGACCAGTTGGAACCCGGCGGGATCATCGGTACCCGGAACGCCCTTGCCGTCATTTGGCTCGCCTGCCTTCGGGGCAATGAACATGGGCACGGTCGCCTTCAAGGTCATATCGACGGCCAGGCAAGTCATGTTCTTCGAGCCGATATCGATGCTTGAGGCCGGATTGTCTGGAGCCTCAAACTGCACCGGGTAGGCGTGCTGGAGCCCGGCAAACGGATACAGGCCATAGAATGACCGACGGCTTGGCGAGTCCATGTAGAGCGAGAATTGCGCCGCGATACTCTTGGCTGTCGGCTCGTCACTGGCAATTATCACTAGCTGCGCTCGGATATCACCGGCAATCATCTTCATCTGAAAGCAGCGGCCCTTGGGATCCTCGGGGAACTGGACCTCTATCGGGTCAGATATCTGAACGCCGAAGTCGTGCATTACCGGGGTGTAGTCCTTCGAGGTCGCCACGATGATGACGGGCAGTTTGTGAGGCTTGGTTGCAGCCTGATCGGTATCGTTCTTCTGCCATGCTTCAAGCATCTCGCTTACCTGGTCAATCATGCGCGACGGCGCCCAGGCAAAGCAGTACGGAAAGCCGCGATCAACGAACTCGTGCATGTCCTTTGTGGTGGGGACCAGTTCGGCATAGAAGCCTTGCAGGAACTCACCGAGGCCGACTTTCACTGGCTCAAACATGATTGAAGAACCGCCCTGCCAGTTGTTGATAGTCGCGATCCACGGGCTCGGCCTTTTCTTTCGGTCTGTCGATCAAGCCCTCCAAGCTGCGCGCATGGGTGGAATCGAGGAATTGCTGACTGTCAGCGAGCAGCTGGGCCGCCAGGTCTTTACTGCCACCCGGGACGTACAGGTCATGACCAGCCTTGTGGCCGCTGGCGATCATGCCTAGTAAGTCTTCGTTCTCCGCAAATAGGCGATTGGCGGTGTCCAAGGCGAACCCTGCGTTGCCTTCCGCGACGTCGAGCAGGCGCTGCATGATCTGCATCCGCTCGGCATAGCTGGCCGCCACGATATCGCTCAGCGTCATACCGCTGGCCGCGCTATCCATGGTCAGCTCATAGCCGCGGTTGGTGGAGAAGTTCGGGTCGTTCACCCAGTCGAAGCCGTAAAACTCAGGCACGCTGTGATCGATCACGCTGGAGAAGCCGCCGATCTTGCCTGCGAAGGCCCGCGCGGCGATCTTGCCGGTATCGCTCTCCAGCAGGAACTCGGTTTTGTGCTCGATCGTGCCGTCGGGGTGGCCGCGCAGCAGGACCGTGACCACGGCCGGCTCAATGGATTGGGTCTTGCCCTGGGAAATACCGCCCTCGGATGGCTCCATGCCAAAGGCGATACGCGGCCAGTGGCCGAGAAAGCCCAGCATGCCCCGGTTGCGCACACGCTCCTGGCATTTGGGCGAATTGATTAGCGCTATCGTGCGCGGGATATCAAAGTTGCGCTTGATGCCGGTGTGCTCACGGCCGCGCTCCTTGAGATTGAAGGTGATAACCGGTGGCTGCTGTAGCTGCTGCATTTGGATGCCCTGTAAGTGCTTGCTTAGTGGGTCATCGTCGCTTGACAGCAAGGGCCGTGGCCGGGCCTTTTTCCTGCCGTGACCTTTTCATAGGCGTAAAAAAGCCCGCGCTTGGCGGGCTCCCCTTCGTCTTTCCGGCAGCGCCTAGGCCAGTCTTTTAATCGGCGCGTCACAAACCCGACTAGCCCAGGCGGATGCCGCCTCAAGGGCAGCGCCAAGGCTATCGCGTACCTGATTGCACGACATCTGCGTCTCCAGCGTGCGGCCTGTCATACTTGACGCGATAGGCGATCCAACCTCGCGCAAGTGATCGCAAATACCGTGCTGCACTACCAGTCGGCTCAGCTCTTCGGCGTTCACAATCAGCGAATTAATCCACAGCATTTCGCCCTTGCTAACAATAGTCCCGGCGGGCGCTGTCGCACGCCCCAACCACTCCCCCTCAAGCACATATGCAGCAACGAAGTTACGTGCAGCGTCGAGCTGGGAGGCGGGAATATCAGCCGCAGAGCGAACCCCGAAGGCGGCATGGGTCTGGGACCAGATCTTGGCCGTAGCTTTCCGATGATGTGCCGGTGGAAGACTCACAACCTTGCCCTTAATCAGCGCGCCCAGCATGTTGAAACCGTTGGTTCCGATAGTTTCGCCGATCAAAGTGCCCATCTGGCCATTATCGTCCTCATAACGACCCTGCTTACGAATAGCTGGAAGCACGTCCCCTGCCAGCCACATTTGAAACGGTAGGGCCTTGGGCTTATCGGAGCGGCCAAGCACGAAGTACAGCCCTTGCTCCGAAATCATCATGATCTGCTGTGTGCCGCCAAGGGTGTGCAACCGTTGCACACCCTTCCATTGAGATGGGACGTGCGATACAGCACGAGAAGGCTTGTATGTATCGGCATACTCAAGGGCGTCGAGTACATCTTGGGCGGCGAACCATGGCTGATCATCAATCATCAGCGTGCGCACCTGCTGCCTGCCGAAGCTGAACGGGATGACATTTGAAGCTGCTGTGCTATTGTTGCTCATGACGTTTTCTTCCTGGAAGTTGATCTCGTTACCTGAAACCCTGGCCTGCAAGCCGGGGTTTCTTCGTTTTAGGATATCGCCTGCTTTCTCTGCAATTCTCGCCACTTGAAACCATCCTCAATTAACAACTCAAGCTCTGTATTAAGACTGCGCCGGTTCGCATGCGCTTCCTCTCTCGCTCTGTCCTTCAGCTTCCCAGGAATCCGCAGGCTGTATGGGGATATCTTGTGTGCATCTTTCATTTTCCGCTCCTTGCTGGGTGTGGAGTCATAGTAACTCATACACAGAATGAGTCAAGTTAACTCATTGAGTCCTTTTGATTCATTTAGCATACTGGACACAATACAAAGCACGAGCCTGCCATGAACGATCGACACGCCATTTCCCCGTACCCAATTCGAATGCCTGTCGAGCTAAGGCGCCGCCTCGAAGAAGGCGCCAAGGCGGGTTCGAGGTCGCTGCATGCAGAAATAATCTCTCGCCTAGAAGAAAGCTTTAGGCCGCAAGGGCCGGAGGTCGAGCTCCTACAGCGCGTCGGAAGCCCAAAGGTAAAGGTTGGCCCGCAGATGGAGATGCTTCTGTCGAGCTTTGCCTCCCAAATTGAGCTGGAGATTCAGCGCCAGGCTCAGGAGCTGGCTGAGGACAGGGCTAAGAAGGAATAGCCCTCACCATAAAATGCAAAAAGCCCGCGCGCGGCGGGCCTTAAGTGGGTGCTGGGGCTTGGCCGGACTAGCTGCCGGCGCGAATCCGCTTCACCTCATCAATATCAATGTCGGTCAGGGGGCGGACATAGCTCATGCGAAACACCGACCCGTCGCCCATGGTCATAACTGCCAGGCTGCGAATGCGCTTAAACGTAACAAGCTCTGGCCTGTCTTCACGGGTGATTCTGAAAGTAATCGAGTTGCTCGGGGTGTCGATCCCGGTCGTTTTTGTATCAATTTCCCTCCCTCCGATGATTAGGACCATATCGGAGTCGTAATCAACGTATATCAGGCTGTCACCACTCGTATAAACACCGCCAAAGTGCTGAGTTATATAGGCGCGAAGGTAGGCGGCGTTGCCGGGATTCTCCTCAGCCACAACCGACGCGGCGAGCATGGTGAACAGCAGTGCAATTATGGCTCTTGTCATACCGAAACTTCCTTGAGTTGATCTGCTCCCAAGCCGGGAGCCTTTGAAAAATAGTCAGCTATTATTCTTGCTCATTGCGAGCTTCTTCTGCCCCTGATTCGGCATCGCTCGTCTCTTCCGCAGGCTTGGCGCTCACATAAGTTCCGCTAACGGAAGCCCCTAGCGGGCCGAGCCAGAGAGCTATGTCCTTTGGCAGGTATTCTGCCTGGGCTATGTTCTCTTTTGCCCACTCCCGGACCTTGTTCATAAATTCTTTATCAGTCGGATCTGGCGCCTTTAGTGCGCCTGTTGGTCTTAGCTTGTCTTCCATGGCATTTATGAGAGCTATGCACCTTCTATTCTCGGCCTCTGCCCGCTCTAGGAAGTAATCTCTTGCCTCATTACGCCTAGCGAGCCCCTCAACAATTTCCGCCCCTGTAAATTTCTTGCTCAGCTTTTCAAAGAGATCTCTAAAAAAAATGGAGTTGGTGAGCTGCTCATGATCCTCGCAATAAATGCTTTCCCCGGCAAGGAGAGCGCCTTTTATCCTCTTTAGCCGCCGCGAAACAGTGCTCTTAGACACCCCTAGAAGCTGTGCAATGGCTTCCTGGCTTGGCGCCTCAGGATGATTGACCAGGCGCAGTATCCCGCCGTCTAGCGTAGCGCCACGCTCAACCATGCCATCATCCAGCGCCGATTTAATCATTTCCATTCTTCTTTGATGCTCAGCCATTACAAGCTGCTCCAGAGTGCGGCGCGTTCTTTATCGCTCATCGTGTGATTCCTTATGCCCGTCTTTACACCAGGTGGTAAGACGGGCTTTCGATTATGACGTTAAGGCGCTTTAACTCAATAACGCTATGACTCCTTCGCGCCACCATAGCCATCAGTGAGCGCCATCTGGAGCCGTGCAATCAGTCCCTCTACGTCGTCACGCTCCCACACAGCGAAAAGCTGATCAGCATCAGACATGCCGTCGGGGTACGACGTGTTGAAGTGCAGGGAGAAAGCGGCGCCCTCATCCTCGGCGGCGGCCAGGATGTCGTTGCACTCAGACGGTCCACTGCAATCGACCGTATCCGTCAGGCGCATGTAACGGAGGTCCACCAGCTCGCCAGGTATTGAATCGCTCTTAACCATCAGCTCCCGCATGATGCACGAGTCGTACTTGGCGAACACCGTGCCCTCTGGCATGTCCAGGAACGTCTGGCGATTAACGATTCTCATGACTCACCCCCATTCAGCATTCTCTGTGTCTCCTGGAGCGCATAGACATTCAGGATTGAAGACAGCAGCCCTTGCGGCAGGCCTTCGTCCTTGGCTTTCCCTATCGCGGCCTTGATACCCGCCTCAAGAGCTGCCAGTGACTCAGCAATCTCCTGACTCACTGGCAGCGCGTGGCGAATACGGGTTACTGACGCTTTAGTCATCGGTCATACCCTCTGTGGGCATCTATCTCATCCCGGTTAATTACGCGCTCATTTATGACGCGGCGAACTGGCGGCGGGACTGGCGAAACCGTTTCCGACGCTTGCCGGCGAGCCTCGTCGGAGATACCGGCCCTGATTGCCCCGTCGAACCCGCAAGCCCAGCGAGAAACATCACAGCCAGTCGCGTCCTTAATGGCTTTTTGCAGGTCGGCAACACGGGCCTCAAACTTCTCCGCGCGGCGCCGTTCGCGCACCGTAGCGCGCTCCGATTCCGCCAACTTCTGTTGCAGATCGAGCACCAGCGGGCCAGCGTCACCATAAGCGGCCTCGCTTTCCCGGCGCTCAGCCTGGCTGGCTGCGTCCAACTCGATACGGCGCTGCTCGGCTGTTGGTGCACGCATTGCCGACTCACGCATTTGCCTGGCAGTCACGGTCATTTGGAAGCTCCTTGCGTCAGATAGGGAAGGTCTTGCTCGCACTCGAAGCGCACCGTCTTGAGGTTCGCAGCCGTCAGCTGCTCAGTGAGGGACTGGCGATTGCCCTCGCATTGCGCGAACTGGTCAGCACCCTCCCAGCTGCTTTGGGCGTAGACCTGGCAGTCGCTCCGGTCCCCGGCTACGCAGATGTAGACCATCAGGTATGTCGCTGCTGCTGTGATCATGATTTGACACTCCGGTCACGCATATCACGCATATATTGGAAGCCCTGGCGGATCTCGCTCGGACGAACCTCGCCAACCAAATCGACGTTGCGCAGAGCAACGCCGAGGAAGTCGAGGACTTGCCGGTCGGTCCAGTCGCAGGGGCTGACTGGCTCGGCCTGAAGCTCAACTTGCGATTTTGCGCAGGTTGCCGATTCGTCATCCTGCTCGACCAGGGCCGCCAGTCGCATACTGTCCAGCGCTTTCAGGAAGACAATGATCTGCACCCGCATGTGGTCGCGGCGGTCTTGGGTATGCTCAACCACGTCACCGGCCGAATTGAGCGATGCATGGGATAGCGCGTCCTCGGCCAGATTCAGCAGCTCAATGGCTTGCCGCTGCTGCTTATCAGTGAGGCTGGCAGCCTGGATCTGGTCGAGAGCCTCAAAGGCCCAGGCCTGCAATGCTTCTACTTCCTGTTGCCCATAGTTGCTGAAATTGATTTCAGGGAATCGGGCAAGCAGGTCGCCATGAGGCTGGGCGCCTGGCGCTGCATGCACAGGGCACGGCCAATGTGGGTTGTCCTTGCCATAGCGCTTGCACCTGCATTCCACTGGCGCATCCAGCAGGGCGCGCAGCTCTGTGATAGCCGCCTCATTCCCGCAATGGTCACAACTACTGCACTGGCAGGTTTTAGCGCAGTCAGTGCCGGTACATTCGTCAGGCATCTTCCCGCATTGCTGGCACTCTTCGCACTCGCAGCTTTGGAATGCCTGGTCTTGGCATAGCTCAAGGCGCTCGATGGCCCACTCGATCGCCTGCTTCTGTTGTTCGCTGTTCATGGATTCACCTGCATGAGACGTTCGCCAAGTATCTGCAATGTGCGAATACGGCCTTTGTGGACGCCAACTAGCTCGGCGGTATGTTTAACGCTGATTCCGTCAGCGCGAAGCCGATAAACACGCGTCGCTAGCGCCTGGCAGCGCTTCTCTGATCCTGAGCCGCTCATGACGTCGCCTCATCTGTCGATGGTGCGGTTTCAGCCGGATGAAAGCGCGAAGGGCTCCAGTCGCAAGACTCATCAGCCGGGATATGGCCGAACATCATCGTGCAGCGCCGGGCGTGCACGCAGTCGCCGCAGGTCTTGCCTTCTGGCAGGTTCATCCGGTCGGCATCTACTGCCGATCTGGCGTAGGGTTTTCGTTGCTCGCTCATGGCTTGGCTCCAATAGATGCGGCGCGCGCCTGGCGAGCCTTGCTGCAGCTCTGGTGGTTGCCACTGCTACGGGCCTTGCCGCACTCATCACAAATGGTTTTGAAGGAAAGGTTTCCGTAGGTCTTTTTGGCTGGATTTATGCTCATGACTTGCTCTCCCTCGCTTCGATCAGCCAACCCGGAACCTTGCCCCAATCCTTATTGACGCCCCAGCCCTTGCTGGTCTCGTTGGGCTTGAAATACGCGTCCAGGACATTCATGCCGCGATCCAGGCGGCGGCGAATCTGCGAGTAGGAGACGCTGCACAGATCGCCCCAAATGTCGTACACCTCCCGGTTCGTGCCGGTGTGCTCGCCAATGGTGTATTTCTTGAACTTCTCATACCGCCCCTCCCGCGCCTTGGATGCCGCTCTGAGCAGCCCTTCGGTGGCAACGCCTCGGCGGCTCTCACGGGACAACTTGACGGCGACACTCTGGTGCGGTTGTGGCCAGCGAACGTCGGGCATCTGATCGAGCAGGACGCTGAGCTTGCGAAATGGAAGCCCCAGCGCCTCGGCCACCATCGAGCGCGACCAGTCCATACGAGCGCGAGACCGGATGAATGCCTCTGTATATATTGGCTTGACGTTCAAAATGGCAGCTCCCACATAAAGCCGCAGGTGCAGGTCAGGCAGCCGTCGAGATCCTCGGGGCCTTTGTCGTTGTGCGCGCCGCCAGCGTTCAATGAGCAGCCCTTGTGCGGATCTGGAAGGCTGTCGTCATTCCAGCACTCAGGATCGGCGCAGCGTGGCCCGCCGTGGTTGCCGTCGCACTTCGGTTTTTGCAGTGCCTCCATGCGGCGTCGCGCCTTGTTGCCGCTCCCTGGAGAAAATGCATAGGCGTCTTCTGTGAAGGCAGCATCAGAAGGTCCGCGGGCTTCACCGGAAAGCGGCTTGCCCATGGCCCAGGCTTCTAAGGCCTTCCTCAATGGATCGATGCCATGCAGGAACGTATCGGGATCTATCTCATTTAGCAGGCCGGTAGCGGCCTTGGCCAACTCCCCGCCTAGCGACAGCTCGAGCGGCGAACGCTGAGCCTGCAGCGCGGGTGCCGGGCGAAGAAACACGGGAGTGCAGTAGCCATTCACCTTGTTCATCTTGGGACTGACAGGAATCAGCGCGCCGCTACGCATCATGCTTAGGCGGCTTGTCGGGTCGCCCTGCAGGAAGAAGACTGGCTTGTCATCGGGGCTCGCCTTATCAGGGGCGGTAAGTGCGCGTGTCATGGGTGGCACCTCAAAACTCATGGTCGGATTAATGTCCGAGCCAATATTAGGCGATACCTTTTATAAAAACAACAGGTAACGCCTAATTAACCGAGTTACAGGCCAGCGAAAAGGTTCTCCACCGCTTCCTCTGCGCGATCGCCGAGGGTCATAACGCTACCGCTCTTGTCCTGAGCCGCCACGTAGGTCAGGTTTTCGAGGAAAGCGAAGCACACGGCGTCCCATAAGTCGGGGGATGCCATGCCTTCCCATTCAGGGCTGTGCTTGGGCGGCACTCGAATACGGCCCTTGTCGGAGAATGTCTTGGGGATGCGACTGGCCTGCGCCAGCATCGTGTTCTTGTGCTCATTGGTCAGCACCACGAGGCGGCCTTCTTTCGCGGCGCGCGCGGCCTGGTGCATGGCTTGGGCGCGGAGGTTCAGATACCGGTCTTTGTTCTTGTTCTGGAAACAGGGATTGCCCCAGTTGATGCGGTGCACCACCTTGCCAGCGTCTTCCAGATCCTGGCACACGTTCACGCCCAAGCCGCCGGAGTCCACGCCATAGGTGACGCCATCCAGCTGCTCGCCCACTTCCATGATTGGCCCATAGATCCGGTTTGACCTGATCGTGTTGGTCATCAGGGGAATCTCGACGATCTCCACCCGCCGGGCATCTAAGCCGCGATCGCCATAGCCAATCACCCGGGCGGCCAATACGGCGGACTTGTCGCGCAAGCCTTCGCCGGACGCAACGTCGCTCAGCACCACCCAGCCATAGGGCTCGTTGTCCTTGATGATCCTGTTGCGCCCGTACATCCGCATGGCGACCTTGAGGCTCATCATGTGCTTGCTGGAATCCTGAGGAAAAAGGCCCATCAGGCGGACGCGGCGCTCGTCATCGTCGTAGGCGTCCCACAGCTCTTTCAGGGCGTCATCGCTTACAAGCGGCGACTCCAGGCTGCTAAACGTAAGGTTGTTCCACTCTCCGCCGTTGTCCTTGGCCAGCTCGTGGTGGGTTCGCCAAAAGAACCCGGCGTTGCGGGTCGGCTGGCTGGTCAGGAGCATGCGGTTGTGCTGCTCGGTCAGTGCGCCGCGCAGTGTTGACAGCACCGTATCAGGCAGGGTTGAGGCTTCGTCGCCGATGATCAGCAGCCATTCACCGTGTCGGCCGGCCATCTTGTTGGCGGTTTTCTCGTTGGCCGTTTTGGATTCGACGAACCAAGTGTCTTCAAAGCCGATGATGCGCATGGTTGCGTTGGCCAGCACTTCGACGTGTTCAGCGATCCAGCCATGACGGCCGCGCCTGATCCGCTCAATAGCAATGCCGATCTCTTTCCAGAGCGTAGCCTTGAGCTGGTCCATGTCGTTCGCGGTCAGTAGCGTGATCGATTGCGGGTAGCAGAGCAGGTGCCACAGCACCACGTTGGCGATCGAGGTCGTTTTGCCCGTGTTGTGAAGAACCACGCCATCAGCGCCAAGAAAGCGCCCGTCAGGTCCGTCCAGCTCAAAGCCATAGTAGTCGCCAACCCCTAGATCAACAGATCCAACGATCTCGACCGGCTCAAATTCGCCCCCGACAAGGCGGTATGCACACCAGGTAAGCCTATCCGGCTCTGCCAGCCAGCCGCGCACAGTCTGAGTCCGGTACTCGCCATCTCGCACCAGGCAAAGCAGATGCGAGGCGTTCACGTCGTGCCCACCGCCGCCGGCATATTGAATACGGTGCATAGTCTCTCGGCCGCGAATCAGGCATTCCACTCGCCTTGAAAGCCCGTCCGGGCCTTCAAGGCATATCTCGGGCTGTACCTGCTCGACAGGCAGCGCTTCGCCACCAGCCAGCATCACCATCGTTCCGGCAGCGAAACATCCGTGACCGGACGCTACCGTGGTTCGTGATCTAGACGGCGACGTTGACCGGTATAGCTCGAACTGCTGAGGAGTTGGCTGGACGCCCTGAACCTCAATGGCGAAACGCTCAAGGCTTCCTGCATAAGCCTCACAGAAAGGCAGCCAGCGCGGATCCTCATTCAGAAACAGCCGCTTGGCCATCAGTCGTCATCCAACTCGTTGTCGATCGTCAAACCAAGACGTGCGCCGCGATCGCTCATGCTGGACTGAACCGTGGCGGCATGATCCAGGGCATTGCGGTAGATGGCCTCCATCGCATCCTTGTCCACCAGGGCAATGGATGGCTTCTCAACGATCTCCACCTTCTCTTTCCACAGCTCAGGCTGGCGGTTCTTGAGCCAGAAGATGGCCGCACCCGGGTCTGGCGCGTAATGCTTCACGGTATTGACCCTGACGATCTTGTCATCTACGACCTTGATGACCTCCTCGGCATGGCTGTAACCCATGGCGCGGGCATAGAGCCGGCTGGCCACGTTGGCGTCAGCGAAGTCACGCCCACCGCGCATGGCGGTATTGAACTCTGGATGCTTCCTCGCCCACTGGTAAATGGTGTCCTTGTTCACGCCCAGCAGGTCAGCCAGGCCTTCAACCGTGGCGCCCAACAGGAAGAACTTGTAAGCGATCCGCGCGTACTGGTGCCGGTACAGCCCAGGGGTATCAATGTCCGGCTCGAACAGGTCATCCAGCCCGCTTTGGTCGTAGGCCAGCAGCTCACCCATGATCGGGTCGCCTTCTGGAGCCTCGCCAATCTTGGTGCGTGCGCGCGTACGACGGGGATTATTTATGTGTTCGCTGGTCTCTTCCGCCGAGTCTTCTAGCTCTTCATCCCCCTCCGAGTTTCCCGGCATGGTTTCGATGGTTTCGCAGATGGTTTCGATGGTTTCGCTAACTGGCTTAGGCCCGCCCCCACGCTTTGCCTTTGCACTACCCGAGCCCTTGCTACTTGGGGCTTTAACGAATTCAACGCCGGATGGTTTCGATGGTTTCTTGCCGGATGGTTTTCGCTTTACCCACCCTTGCTTTAGCGCTGTCTTGCGAACCCCTGGAGCTGACACCGGTAGGCTCAGCTCTTTGACCAGCCAGGTGTAGCCGTCACGCGGGTCTTGCTCCCATGCATCACGGACGTCCCACCATTGCTCGAGGGATAGCTTCGGCGCCTGGGCCATTACGTGAACACCAGGTCACGCTGGGGGGTTGATGCGGCTGTGCGGGATTCGCGGCGATGGCGATTCAGGCGGTGGCGGGCGGTACGGGCGGCGGCAGCGGTGCGGGCTACGGCGTCTTCAACACGGGAACCGCCCTTGATCTCACTCCACTTGGGGTTGATCTCAATCAGGCGGGCCAGGGCCTTCTCGGCTTCGGCGGCTTCGATCTCGAACAGGGTGACAGTGTTTTCGACGGTGACGATGCGCTCAACCATGCCTTGCTGGGTAATCACGTCGCGCTCACGCATACGCTCCCAGTCCTCCCTCATGTGGGTCATCATCTCGCTCATGGTGGCGCGGCGTGCGTCCCCGACTTCCATGGTTTCGGTATTGCCGATCAGGTAGTCAACGGAGCAGTCGTACAGGCAGGCCGCTCGCTTGAGCACCCAGATGGGGATTTGGTTGGAGTCTTTGCCGCCTTCGATCTTGGCGAGCTTGCTGGAATTGGCGTAACCGAGGTGCTTTGCGGCATTGAGCTGGTTAAAACCGGCCATCTTGCGAGCCTCACAAAGACGCTCCCCTACCCGCTTTGCCAATGCCGCCTGATCTGGCCGGCTTGGCACTCCGGATTTAACTGCCTTGCGCGATTGTGTGATGCTTGCGGCCTGCATGGTTAACCAGCCCCCTGTAGTCAAAGACGTCAGGGTATATATTAACCAATACCTGAGAATTTAATCAGGCTATACCTTTGTTTTCGGTCTGAAACCACGCAAATAGTCGCTTACCACCTGCTTTGCCGCCTCGAAGCCTGCACAAACAGCGACTTTGTAGCCCATACCCGCCAACCACTCGAGCCAATCCATCTGCTCTTCCGTGACCTCGCCGCCGTCCTGGCGTTTCATTTCGATGATCAGGCCGTGGTATCCAGCGTGCGGGACCAGTAGCTGCAGGTCGGGGTAACCCTTGCGGCGCCCCTCCCTGTTCATGCGCTTGCCGATCGTGGCGTTCATCTTCCCGGCGTTGGGCACCGCAGCCATCCGCTTGCGCAGCGCCGGGTACTGCAGGTCGAACCACTCAAGCAGCGTTACCTGCTCGTCGTGCTCAAGCGGTAATGGAGCCTTGCGGCGGCGGGTGACCGCTACGCCTACGGGGATTGCTCAGTGCTTGCGCGGTAGTGCGTGACGCCTTCCCAGCTCAGGGCAGACGCCAGCCCCTTGGCGGTAGCGCTGTCGGCGCCTCGGATCTCGACGAACATCCAGCCCGGCACGCGAATGTCGGCGGCGTAGTCGATCCAGTCCAGCTCCAGCCCGTCAATACTTTGCAGGGCGCACCCGATCTCTGCCTTAGCCGCGGACAACGCCTGGCGCACGCTTTCAACCTTGGTCACGTCGGCCGCACTCAGCGTCTCCATAGCTCGGAGAAAATGCCCTTTCGTGCCAGAACACACCGCACCCATACAACCCCCTGTTAGCTGATTTGTTTGGCCGCCTCTCGCAAGAGTCAAAGCCGTATGAGATCTACTTTGCCACCTTGTGACCGCCGTCCGCCCCTGCTTTTCCCGCTTATGCGACCTTTAGCAGGCCCCTCTCGATCCAGTGCACCTGGGTTTCAGCCAGGGCGCGCAGCAGGTCGGCGGTTTCGTACTCGCCACGCTTACGCCCATCGATGATTGAGTGACAGCTGTCGCAGGCAAAGCATGCGATTACATCCGGCCCCTTCATGCCCATGCCCTTCTGTCCGCATGGCAGGTGTGCCAGCACCACCGTCCCGTCATCGTAACCACAGCCTTGCAGTCGGAGCGTGCAGGTCTGGTCGCGAGCGGAATCGCGCAACTTCTTGCTGACCACCCGCGTCATGGCTTCGGTCCACGGGGAATCCCGTACACGCTTCCGGCCTGGCCTGGCTCGTTGCTGTCGGTGAGATAGGAAAGCGCTCGTTTCAGATTCTCTGGCGAATCTTTGAGCAACCCAAGTGCCTGATTGCAGGGAAAGCACAAGATTCCGCGTATGCACTTCCCGCATGTAATGTCGCCATTGCAGCAAGAATGATCGTGGTCAACTGCCCAACGATCCGATTCCTTCGCTTGGCAAATGGCGCATCCTCCCTGTCGGCTCAGCATCTCTTCATATGCCTCGGCGGTCAGCCCGTACATTGCCGCAAGACGCTGGTGCCGCTGTCGAACGCGTATACATGCTTTCGAGCATAGGCGGTGCATTGATGAATTCGGCGTGAACTCCGTATTGCAGATTTCGCAGTTCCTGTTCTTCGTTCCGCCGACGCGCCGCTGGTATGCGGCGCTGGCGCAAGAGTCTTTGCAATACGCATGACGGTTGAACATAGCGAGAAACTTTGATCTGCACTCCAGGCACTCTCGCTCTGTGCCGGCGATGAATGCGCCTGTGCGGATACGACGCCGCTGCTTCGTGGCGAGAATCCGGCAGCGGCTTCCGCAGTACCGCGCATCGATCCGAAGCCCTTCCAAGCCCGCTTTGCAATGGGCGCATGAACCTGAATTTTCCACCTTCATTTGTAGATTGATCCTTCTTGCCCTGGCAGGTTGGAATTCGTGCATTCCAGCTGGCAGTCGCTCGCTTTCGGGCAGCGCTTGCACCCGCAGGTCGGGCACAGAATCATGCGCGTAGCCGTTACGGGGATCTCGATTGCGCCCATGACGACGAATGCGACCTTCCCTGACAGGCACTTGTGACAGCCTCCGCAGCTAGGGCTTCCGATCGCTCTTACTTCCAAACTCATACAGGCTCCTTGAACGCTTCGATTTCAACCATCGTCGTGATTTGCTCCTCAGTAAGCGTCGGCCAGTCGTTCACGACCAGGTACGCGCAAACCTTGCTCCAGAAGTCCTGGAATACCTCTTCCCCCATCGAATCGAAGCTGAGGCTTTGCGCCTCCATGAGCTTCACCGTCTTGATCGACGGCAGCACCACGCGGAGCATTGAGGCCGCCGCGCGACCCAATATCGACTCAGCGGCGCCAAGTACGGCATCGATCAATGGCGAAGCATCGATATCGCACTCCACGCAATACACGCCTGACTCCAGCTGCAAGGCCTTGACCGCCGCGTGCGCCTGCTTTCCCGTGAAGCGGTCGAGGTTCTGCGCCAGCACCTTGCCGAGGCCGTGTACTAGGCGATTGAACTTCTCATTGCGCGGCTGGGTAAGTGCGGCTCGCACCCGGGCGTTACGCCGGAACGCGCGCTCACGCATCATTGAGCGATCGGCATCCGTTGTCGGTACCAGTGCGCCAATTCGTTTCCCGCTGGCCGGGTCGACTACCTCCCTCACGGTGAAGTAGATCGCCGGCGGTTTCGGGCGCGGTTTCGGCTTGGGCTTAACTTCGCTCATAGGCTCACGCATGGTTTCGATATGGTTTTGCAACGACAGCACCGCTACAGGCCGCGCCGCCGTT
The DNA here is from genome assembly GCF_900095225.1 of Pseudomonas sp. UMAB-08. GTDB lineage: Bacteria > Pseudomonadota > Gammaproteobacteria > Pseudomonadales > Pseudomonadaceae > Aquipseudomonas. Next base: position 214,308 of record NZ_LT607416.1, on the reverse strand, counting down.
ACATTCTGTGGTTTCCGAGTGACTGCTCAGGACTGGTTTGTCCGGATCGGCCTCCAATCACCGAAAACCATCCGGAGCCCACCATCCCAAACCCTTGCAGTTCGGGGCTTTCGCATGGTTTTCTTTGTGATTGCCCCCGCCAGCCAGAGGTACTAACCGAAAGCCGCTCCACGGGATTCATCGGAGAACAGATCCCGCTGCGCGTCCTGCTGTCTCTCGATCGGCCGAACCCGCGCCTTGGCTATCGCGAAGTAGTCAGGATCAAGCTCGATGCCGACAAATCGGAACCCCTCAAGCGAGGCAGCCTTGCCGGTGGAGCCGCTTCCCATGAACGGATCAAGCACCAGCCCGCCCGCCGGCGTCACCAGGCGACACAGATAGCGCATCAGGTCGGTTGGCTTTACCGTGGGATGGTTATTTCCCTGCGTTTCAGCGCTCTCAACCTTGCGCAATGTGGTGCCGTGTTTGAACTGGGGCCCCGGATCTGTCAGCCCCTCATTTCGGTCCTTCCGACTGGTCTTGGCGCAGTAGAAGAAGCGGGCGGCACTGCCGGTATCCAAGCGACGGGCGCCGGGCTTCATTTTGAAACCGACAGCTCCGGCGTTCTCGCTATTGGCGCTGGCTTCGTTTCCGCGACCTCGCTTCATCATGCCGTAACAGTTCTGGCCAGCCCGCTGGGTATCGCTGGTACTGGCGGCAGCAAGCTGTCCTGGCGCATCTGGAAAATGGGCGATGACTTCCGCGCTGCCATCGTGAATCAGATTCGCTGGCCACCGGCCAAGCTGCGATGCCTTATCCACGTTTGCGGCAACCTTGGAATTGTGCGCAGCTACATGATCAGGATCATCCATCCACGGCCGCGCCCAACCCTCTGGCTTGGCCGCCTTGCCGCTCTCATCACCGCCGCCTAGCCGTTCGCCAGTTGGCGCTACGCGGCATGCGTCGATGTTTAGCGCCCCAGTGCCGTGCGCCAGCACGTTGGCAGCCACTGTTCCGTTCAACGGCTTGCGGGCCACGGTGATCGGCTCAAGCGCAGGCTTTAGGGCTGTGCCCCAGCCTTGCCATTTGGCAGCGGTAGCGGTAGCGGGGTCATCGTAGCGCGGACGTGTTGAGCTGTCCCCCTTATCCCAGTCATCCCCATATCCCTCGCGCCGGTTTACCCCTGCTCGGGTGAGATTTCTTTCTGCCCCAGCCGCCTTGTCGATAGCCTTGCTCACGTCCATCGACTTGGGAAAGCCTGAGCCATACACCCATGCGATCATGTCGCGAATCTCGAACCCGGCATCCTCGATGCGGACTGCCATTCGATGCTGAGTGCGGGTACCGGCGAAAGCCAGCAAGTGCCCGCCTGGCTTTAGCACACGCAGGCACTCAGCCCAAATTTCAGTGCTCGGTACGTCGTAGTCCCACTTTTTACCCATGAAGCTAAGACCGTAAGGCGGATCGGTAACAACGCTGTCCACCGAGTTATCCGGCAGGGTGCGCATAGTTTCCAAGCAATCGCCGCAGATCAGGCGAATATCCGATTCGGCAAAGGTCTCCGCTTCGATCACGGCTTCACCCCCAATCCATGGGACTTGACCGCTTTCCTTCATCCGCTCAACGACGGCGGCCTCGAACTGCTCACGGCTCAAGTCGCTCATTGCGCGAACTCCTTCATCAGCTCTTGCAGCCGCTTGGCTTTGGCAATGGTTTCGGCATTCCCCTCACGCTCTGCCTCGACGGAAAGTGCCACCTCCTCGATGCGGCCAGCCAGTTTCTTCATGCGAAGACTGAACTCATCAGCCAGGCCAATCACTTCGGCAGACAGCGAAGCCAAGGCGTCGAGCGCGCCAGGCTCTGGCTTCTTGATGGCGACTACGGTTTTGCTGGCTGGTTGCGACATGACGGGCTCACTCTTGGATTTTATGGCGGTTGGCGAACGTTGAAAGGTTCCACTTGCGGGCTCACGGATAAGGCCCAGGTCTCGCAGTTCAAAAAGGCAGCGGCGAACGGATCGGCTTTCTGCGCCTACATTTGCTGCGCGGAGCGCGTTGTGGATATCCGTAACCGTCCACGACTCCTGAATTGGCACGATCTCAAAGACCTTGCGTGATATTGCTGACTGCCCAGCCAGTAACTGCTGTTGGCGTGATTCACTTTTGGCCATCAGAAACCTTCCTTGCCGCGATACATTCACGATTGATGTTCATTTTTGCGAGCAGCTGTGCACGTGCGTCCGCCCCGGACGACGGAATCCCCTGCGCGCTTCTCACTCGCGCATGCCGCTGCTCGGCGTACTCATCAGCCCTGTCCGCTTCCGGCTTTTGACTGTCATGCCCTATCGCCACGGCCACTCCGCCATCGAGCGCCAGGCCGTCCATGGCTCGGCGAGTTATCACCGTGTAGGCATGGGTGAACAGCTTTAGGCTTACCTCGCGGGATAGGCTGGCCAAACAATCCATTCCCACCTCGATCGCTGCCTGGTAAACGGCTCGATGGCTCCACCTGGCCCCACTCCGGGCCGACGGGTGCGACTTCGTGCAGGCCTCGGTGTAGGCGATATCCACCGCCGGCAAACCAAGATCCTCTGGCTTTGGGCGGCACCAGCCGAGAAACGCCCCGGGCGACGGCACAAAGTCCTTGCCGTAGGCCCTGAGACCGCGAAGCCCGTACTCGACCTGCTGCCAGTCCCGGATGTCGTTTTCGATGAAGGCTTTCACCCACTGGATTTTTGCGGCCTCAAGATCGCTGGTTGCTCCCCACGCCTGCCCCCACGCCGAGCAGCAGGCGCGGATCTCCTTGAACAGCGAGTTGACCAGTACGGTTACCGCGCGCTTGGCCTCCGGAGTCATAGCGGCAAGGACTTCGGCGGTTGCCGGACGAGACGGCGCAGCGCTTGGCAGATTGCCGTCGCGGACCTTGTAGGGCTCAATTACCTGCTGGACAGACTTCGGGCGTGGGTCTGGCTTCTTGGTGGCGTTCATGCCTTGACCCCTTCGCGCTCAAGCCAGTCATGCGAGTCGAAGTTAACGTCCTCGCCTCCTGGGGACTTCGCGGCCCGCCCTGCAGCTCCGCTGGTGTAGTCGCGCTTTCTCCAGCCAACCAGCGCAGCCAGCCACTCATCCTCGACCTTGATCAGTCCCTTGGCTTGATGGTGAATCACGAAACCGCTGATACCGTCGTCGTCAAATAGGTCCATGGGCAGGCCAGCCCGCAGCACCATGGCTCCGAGACGCTTCCTCGCCGGCTTCCACTCGAGAAACATGGCGAATGGGGCAGTGCTCGGATCTTCTTGCGGATCGGCCGGCCCTGGCTCTTGCCTCTGAGGGCTTTCGGGCTGGAACTCACCCTCGAGCGGAATCAGCTCGTTCGCGTGTGCGTAAAGCTCTCTCTCTGCTTCTGTATCTGTATCTGTATCTGTATCTGTATCTGTATTTGTAGTAGGCGTAGCAGGGTTACGGTAGCTGGCTACGTAGCTGCTAATTTCGGCTACGGTAGTTACTTTTCCGTCCGATATCGTCGAAATCAAAGCGTTTATGCATGTGCTCTTTTTAAACCACTCGCCGCCGGAGCGAAATTCAGCAAGAACTTCGTGAACTGAAACCTCCGATTTTTCTACGGTTTTTATCGTAGCTACTACGGAAAGCGCCTCACCGTGACTACGGCGTAGCTCATTCAATCGTGCCCACGGGTTCTTTGAGTAGCCAATTTTTACCAGCTCGTTGCCTGGCTCAGTCACGAAGTAAACGTAACCCTTGTAGCCCGACAAGCTGTCGCCACCAGGTAGCTTTTTGCCGCGCGGTGACGTTAGGACCAGCTCAATGTCCCGCTCAATTCTCAGGTGAATCCAGTTTTCGCCGTCGTCTTCAAAAAACTCAGACAGGGCACGCTCAATCTCTGGCCATTGATCGGTAGAGACCCGAGCGATTCGATGAAGCCGTCGTTTAGGAAGCGGTTTTCCGGTCTGCCAGTAATTGAAAATCAACAACAGGTAAGCGCCATGCTCCTCGGTGGTGAGATGCATGGTGTCGGCAAGGTAATCGGCAACATAAAGCTGCATGTACGGCAAAGCAGCCATTAGATACCTCCCTCAGCCTTCAACTGGCTGGCGAGCTGGGTTAATCCCTTGGCGGTTACCCGAACTTGTGTGGCGGCACGCTCGTCGCCGTTCTCATCTCGGCCGATAGGGGTGATCCGGTGCAGCAGCAGGCCCGAGGTCAGTCGGGGCTGATATGCAAGCCAGCGAGCGGAGCCTTCGCGGCGGAATATCCACCGGTTTAGTCGCAGCCAGGCACAGAAAGCCCGCGGCCTAACGCCCAGGTGCTTAGCGGCATCCGTCAGGCACATGCTTCCTGCCGCCGAAGAGATGCGGTCATAAACCTCGACCTTCGGCGCCTGCTCGGTAATGACCAGCTTTAGGTGAGTGGTCTGCTCCGCCAAATCGGCGGCCAGGCGTAAGGCTTCCGGAAGGGTTTGCGGGATTACGGAGCGACCATAGGAGCCATGCCGTCGAATACTCGGCAACACCTCTCCCACCACCCACTCCTCGAAACGTTCGGCGGCGGGTAGCTTGGAGCGCATGACCAGCCGGTAAACATCGCGCTCATGGATCAGCGTTGTCTGGGGGTCGAGGGGGGGCAACGAATCGTTACACCCTGCCGGGCGCGGTGCCTTGCAGTGATCGGCGACAGCTTTTCGGCTATTCGCATAACCAAGCACTCCCGCAATGTCCTTGGCGACAAACCATGGCTCACCGTCGATTGTAATCACGCGAACGCCAACGCCATCAAAACTGAACGGCGTCAGCGAGCCACTCAAGGCCTGAATTGATTGCATGGCTGTCATGGCGCCCCCGTTGAGAGGCTCTCGGGCGTGACGCCCTCAAGACTTCGGCGGCTTAAGTGCAGCAAGGCCTGGATATCGTCAGACGCATAGACCATGGCGCCAGCTGGAACAATTTTCAGATCAAGCGCAGCCAGGATCTCTGCAAGCTGAGGGAATCGTTCTGTTTTCCAGCGCGAAAGGCTCGAGACATCAATGCCGACCGCCTCGGCCACTGGCGATAAAGTGCTGCCTGCAAGCGCGTGCAAGACGATTTGCAATTGTTTGCGGGCGCTTTCTTGCTGCCTGGGAGATAGTTTGGACGTCATTTGATTGAGGCCCTCTTTTTTCCACCTGGAGACGGAAATGCGCGGATCTCATAAGCAGTAATCAAATGCTCAGTAACGACAACTCGAATATCGCGCAGATCCTTTACTGCCTGCGCCAGCGAAGGTGGGGCCAGTCCGAGCACCGTGGCAGATGCTTTCAGGCCGTTTTTGTCTACGTAGTCTCGTAGCTTGATTTCCATACAAAATTTGCCCGTGTCGGTGGGTGTGGTACGTCAAGGGCGGATATTAGGCGCTACCTTTCTTTTTATCAAGGCAGCACCTTGTTTATTTATTTAGGTGATGCCTTATGATCCGCACCATGAGCAAACCAAAACGCACCCTGAAACCAGAGCAAGCCGCCGAGTGCGCCGCGCTTAACGCCCTGTTCCTGTCGAAAAAGAAGGCGCTGAAACTGACGCAAAAGAAGTTGGCTGATGCCATGGGTATCTCGCCGCCGTCGGTTTTCAACTACCTAAACGGGCAGATCCCCTTAAATGCGAAAGCTGCGGCCAAATTCGCAGAAATGCTGCACGCGCCCGTTTCTGACTTCTCGCCCCGTCTCGCTGAAGAAATTCGGAGCCTGGCAAAGTCACAGACGGAGGAATCAATTAATGGCCCTGTAGAATCACCCTCTTATTCAAAGCGCTCGTTCACGTATCCCGTGTGCGGGTGGAATGATGTAGTAGAGGGCGCAATGGAAGCAGTACAAAAGCATCGAACAGGCGAGAAACCGCTGGAGACGCAGGCGGCAGAGATATTTGCCGGGACTGACGCATACTGGGTGCCAGTACGCGGAGATATGATGGTTAGCCCGCAAGGGACTTCTTTCCCTGAGGGGATGTTGATCCTGGTTAGCAGCACTATAGAGCCGCGAGACGGCCAATATGTTGTATCCAGAAAGGGAACAAATACGACTTTCCGCCAATTGCGCGAAGACGCCGGAATGCGCTTTCTTCGCGCACTTAACCCCTCCTACCCTAGCGTTGATCTCGCTGACGGCTGGGAGATAGTCGGCACTGTAGTGTCAGCCCGATATCCGGAAAGCATCTTTATATAGCAGATCCCCCAAGCTCAGCTCTCAGGACGCCCGCTCTCATAGCGGGCGTTTTTGTTTCCGCCCCTTACCAAAATCCCTTCCGCCTGGCCGCCCGGTCGGCGCCTTCACGCCTGAAATTCGTCACGAGCGCCCCGACTCACCCGCTCTAAAACCCTCCCCTCATGGCTATCCCCTATTTATTGGCTGATTTTTTTCACTACGGATAAAATAATTAGGTGTTACCTGTTGACCTATTAAACAGGTATCGCCTAATATTCGTCCATCGCAGCAGGCAACAGCCGCTGCAAGGCAACACCGCTCTTTAGTTTCAAAGGCCGCAGCAAGCCATGGCCCTGCCTCAAGGCAAAACGGTACAGCGGTAGCCTCGCCGCGTGACTCGAAGCATAGAGAGTCCTAGATCACAAGAGAGCCAGTGGGTGACTAACCGCGACTGGCTGTTGCTCCGACCACGGTTGGAGCCCGAACAAGTAATCGCCCAGTCCGCAGGTGGCGTGTAACAGCGGCCAGAAATAAACGAGCAACGCCTCAGCAAGTATTGCGCTAAGCCAGACGGCTTCCCGGTGCGCCTATCTCGGGCGTATCAGGGGAAGCCCACCGGAGAGAGCCCATGCATAGCCCTGAAAATACCGAACTTATCCGCTGCCCCCAATGCGGAACGGAAGCCCCTAAAAGCGCGATGCGATCTCAGATGATCGTGCAGCGCGGCAGGAACCCGCAAACCAACCGACCAATGCTGATCAACCGGCTGATGTTGTTCTGCAAGGACAAAGCCTGCGGTTCGCATTACCAGATGGGCTGTGAAGGCTAACCGCTCAACCAGGAGCAACGGCCATGACGCCAGCCAAATTGATAGACCGCGAGATCGCACTGATTGCGACTTCGCACTGCCCGCTCTCACAAGCGAGTTTCTGCCGAGGCTTGGTTGTCATGGCCTCAACCGCAAAAAAGATCAGCTTCGCCCGCCGGGCCGAGCTTGAGCGCCAGATCGACAACATAGACCAACAGCAAATGAACGCCATGTTCGCAGCTGTAGGCCTTCAACTCCCACCAACCACGAAAAGCAGCACGGCCAAGACGGTCGAGCCCGCACTGGAGGCCTAGAGCCATGCAACGGTTCCAACTGAGAAGTAACCCTAATCCGGTCACCAGCTCCTGGCTGATCGTTGACATGTTGAATGGCCGTCCGGTCGCAGTGGCTCGCTCGATGGAGAGCGCGCAGCGACGCCTGGCTTGGATTGAGCGCCGCGCCGAGTTGGCTCGCCTCACGGCCTAGTCACCAGGCGGGAGCTGCGCATGCTCAAGGCCTTCCTGTTCTTCCTCTTACTCACCATTCCACCGGCCATCGCCGGCCTCATCACTGATAGCGGCGACTCATTCTCCGTGATGCAGGGCCAATACCGCTCACAACTTACCCAATAACCCGTAAATCTTAAGGTCGCGCCTGGGCGCGGCGAGGGATTGTCATGTCCGAATTAGCCGTAAAGCAAAGCTTCAACCTTTCGCCTCAGTCGCTCGACGAGGCCTTGCGCTTCGCCGATATCCTGGCCACATCCACCATCGTCCCCAAAGACTTTATCGGCAACCCAGGCAACATTCTGGTGGCCGTTCAGTGGGGCATGGAGCTTGGCCTGCAACCGATGCAAGCGATGCAGTCCATCGCGGTCATTAACGGGCGTCCATCGCTCTGGGGTGACGCTGTCATCGCTCTGGTGCGCAGCTCACCGTTGTGCGAGTACGTGACCGAAACGGACGATGGTGAAACTGCTACCTGCACCGTTAAGCGCCGTGGCGATGATGAGACGTTCCGCACTTTCAGCATGAACGACGCCAAGCTTGCTGGGCTGCTCGATAAGGCCGGTCCGTGGAAGCAATACCCCAAGCGTATGCGACAGATGCGTGCCCGCTCCTTTGCCCTGCGCGATGTGTTCCCTGACGTGCTGCGCGGCATGGCTGTTGCTGAAGAGCAGCAGGACATGGAAGTCGATATCACTCCGGGCGCAGACAAGTCTTCTAAAGCGGCCAAGGCCAGCGAACCGAAAAAGCCTGAAGGCCTGCCGCCGTTCCCGAGCGAACAGTTCGACAAATACCTCCCCACGTACACCCAAGGCATCCAGTCGGGGCGCAAGAAAGCGGCGGACGTCATCGGCACGCTCAGCTCGAAATACACCCTGAGCGAAGAGCAGAAGAGAACACTCAACGACATCAACGGCCCTATTGAAGGTGAGGCCACTGACGTCACCAACACCGAGGGTAACGACCAATGATCATTCACGCCAATATTGCGCAGGGCTCCGAGGAATGGCTCGATCTGCGCGCTAACCACCCCACCGCCAGTGAAGCACCGGTGATGATGGGCGCATCCTCGAAAATGAAACGCAACGAACTGCTCGCGATGAAAGCCACGGGCGTGGCTCGCGAGGTCAGCGACTACGTTCAGCGCATGCTGTTCGATAAAGGGCACGAGCAGGAAGCAATGGCTCGCCCCATCATCGAAGCAAAGATCGGTGAAGAGCTGTTCCCAGTGACGGCTACGGACGACCAGGACTGGCTGCTGGCGTCGTTCGACGGCATGACCATGATGGAAGACACGCTGTTTGAGCACAAGATGTGGAACCTTGCGCTGGCCGAGGCCGTCCGCAACGAAGATCTGCCTGCCGAATACTACTGGCAGTTGGAGCAGCAGCTGCTGGTCAGCAAAGCCGAACGCGTCATCTTTGTCTGCTCTGACGGCACCGAAGAAAACCTTGTGTGGATGGAATATCGCGCCGTCAAAGGCCGCGCCAAACTGCTGGTGGACAGCTGGAAGCAATTCGAAGCCGACCTGCTGACGTACACCCCGCCAGCGCCAAAGATCGAAGTCGTCGGCGTGGCGCCGGATCAGCTGCCAGCACTGAGCATCGAACTGACCGGCATGGTCACGGCCAGCAACCTGGAGCAGTTCAAACAGCACGCCCTCAAGACCATCGGCAAGATCAATCGCAACCTTATCACCGATCAAGACTTCGCCAACGCCGAGAAGACGGTTAAGTGGTGCCAGGAAGTCGAGGACAAGACCCGTCAGGCCAAGCAGGACGCGCTCGACAAGACCGCAACCATTGCCGAGCTGTTCAGCGCGCTGGATGAAATCAGCGAAACGGCACGCTCCACCCGCCTGGCGCTGGACAAGCTGGTCAAGGCGCAGAAAGAGTCGCGCCGCAAGGAGATCATCGGCGGCGCTCAGACCGGCTTTGATCAGCACATTGCCGCGATCAACGCAGGCTTTGGCGGTCGCATCTTCCTGCCGCAAGTTACTATCGATCTGGCGACAGCGGTCAAGGGCAAGCGCTCGCTGGAGTCTATCCAGAACGCGGTCGATACCGAGGTGGCTCGCGGCAAAGTCGAGGCTACCACCCTGGGCGAAAGTATCAGCGCCAACCTCGTCAGCCTGCGCGAACTGGCGGGTCAGCACGGTCGCCTGTTTGCCGATGCTCAGCAGCTGGTGACGATGCCCAACACCGAACTGGTCGAGCTGATCACAGCGCGGATTGAAGAGGCTGAGAGAGCCGAGACTGCCCGCATCGCCGAGATCGAACGCGTAGCGGTAGCAAATGCGCTGGCCAAAAAGGCCGAGGACGACCGCATCGAAGCGGCTCGCCTGAAGAAAATCGCCGACGACGCTGAAGCCAAGCGACTGGCCGACGAGAAGGCTGTCGAGAATAAGCGCCTGGCCGATGAGGCTGCCGTTGCCAAGGCTGCCGAGCCTGCGCCGGCCGCCAAAGTCGAACCCACACCCGCACCCGTGGCCAAGTCCGTGACCGCCCCAGCAGCAAACAAGGTCGATGCCCCTACGGCACTGGTTGGCGACTTCTTTGGCAACGCACCGGAAACCTCGCCAGTGGCCGCCGCGCCGATCAAGGCGCCATGCGAGCCTGAGATGGTGACCATTCCGCACGATCTGTACGACGAGCTTCTGGCAGATCAGGTCTTGCTTCGAGCACTGGAAGCCGCCGGCGTAGATAACTGGAGCGGCTGGGACGTCGCACTCGAAACGCTGCGCAAACAAGCGGCTTAATGATAATGCGGCGGATACTCGCCGCCTCTCGGAGGGCGTATGGCTCGCGGAGTTAACAAAGTCATCCTGGTGGGCACTTGCGGCCAGGATCCAGAAGTTCGCTACTTGCCTAACGGTAACGCCGTGACCAACCTGAGTCTGGCGACCAGCGAACAGTGGACCGACAAACAAACCGGCCAGAAAGTCGAAAAGACTGAATGGCATAGGGTCTCAATGTTCGGCAAGGTCGCCGAGATCGCTGGCGAGTACCTTCGCAAAGGCTCGCAGGTCTACATCGAAGGAAAACTGCAAACCCGCGAATGGGAAAAAGACGGCATCAAGCGTTACACAACGGAAATCGTCGTGGACATGCAAGGAACCATGCAGCTACTGGGTGGTCGTCCAGAAGGTAGCCAGCCACGCCAACCGCACCCTCAGGAAGGCGCAGCACGTCAACAGCCAAGGCAAAGCAGCGCGCAGCCGAGGGCGCAACAACCGCCTCAGCAGAACCAAGGTGGCGTCCCGCCTGACTTCGATAGTTTCGACGACGATATACCTTTTGCACCTATGCATTGGCTTCAAGGGGCATAGGCAATAACTTCACCGCTCGGCGATTAAACGGCTGCCAATGACCGAAATGACAGGCTTGCCGCGTAGTTTGCGCAATCGCCGAAGCGCAGCTACCACCCGGGAGGTTTCAGGACATGGATCGTCAGGCCGCACGGCTGCTTCGACGACTCATACCCCTAAGAGCCCGAGTTGGAGGAAACAAAATTGTTGGCCGGACAAATAAATCTAAAAAACGAGCACCGCTCTGATCTCGAGCGACTGACCCGCAACTACTTTCGGTCAGGAAAGAGAGCTGTAGAGCTAGCCCCCACCGATCGAGCATTTCCAACCAGCGGTCGCGCGCTGCTTCGCGCCATGCTCACAATCAAAACTGATAATCCAAGGCGACAAGTCGCCGCGCCGACCTTCGATAAGGCTCCCTCCACAGAGAGAGCTACTGCAGCGAATATCAAGGCAAGGCGGAGCGAGAGAAACGCAATGTCCGAGGCGGCGCGAAAGCTTGCAGCTGCCGGATATACCCGGAAGCGGGCAGCGCTCGATCTTGATATCAGCCTAGGGACGCTTCGTCGCATTACCCAAGAAAACCAGATTGCATTCGCTCGCGACCGAAAGGCGCCAGCAAAGCATTAGCCGCATAGCGGAGCGCCTCCGCGGCGCTTCGACCACCACCCCCACCCTAAAGAGAGCTGCCACCACGCAATGACGTGGAGCCGCCGCATGCAAGGAAATCAGCAATGGGCATCATCGGCATTATTTTTGGCAAGAAGAACACACCTTGGCAGCGCATCGACGCCGCTGGCGCCAGCATCGATAAACCAGACTTCGATCGTCACGAAACATTCTCCGCTATCACGGATGAAGTCATCGACGGTCAGCACCTGGTGCGCATCCCGGCCTTCTGGTACCGCTCCGGCGTAGTCGAATCCGGCCAGCACCAGGGCAAGAAAGCAGTTTGGGTCTCCAGTCAGCCGGAAGACGGCTTCAACCTGCATCCAGCCTTCAAAAAGGCCGGCGCCAACACCGAGCGGTTCTGGGTCGGCAAGTACCAGGGCACGCCTGATGGCGAAAAACTGGGCTCTCAGCCGGATCTGCTGCCGCTGACCCGCATCAACTTCCCAGCCATGCAGCTTGCCGCCCAGCGCGGCGACGGCTTTCAGCTGTGGAGCATTTACCACCTCGGCGCAATTCAGCTGCTCGCACTGATTGAGCTGGGCACCGCGGATGCTCGATCCGTGCTGGGTGACGGCAACGTCAAAGGCGGTGGAGTGCTGCCGGTCAGTGCTGAATTGGTCGCCCAAGCCACCTGGCGTGGCATTACCGGGCTCTGGGGTAACGTCTGGCAGATGGTCGACGGCCTGCAGACGGACGATCAGTGCCGCTACCGGATCTGGGACGCCAACGGCAATGGCAGCTACGTCTCAACTGGTGCGCGCGCCCCGGACGGCTGGATTCATCGCCGCCATGATCGCTCTGGCGAAGAGTTTGACCTCGGGGCTGTCTTCCTGCCGAAGAAGACAAAGGACGCTCGCGAAGACGCCGCCTATCGCTGTTACACCTGGTCCTACGCCAATGCTGTGGCTTACCACGGTGGCTATTATGGCTACGGCTCGAACGCCGGCCTGTTCGATTTGTACGTCTCCGTCGCCTCGTCGTGCTCGAGCCCGTTCATCGGCGGCCGCCTCGCAAAGGTGTAGTGAGCCCTGTGGCTTGAGTCTTGTGCTTTTAGGGTGGCCCGCCGAGCGGGCGCCCTTTGATAGCCCGCCGAGCGGGCGTTGTTGATTTTTGGAGCATTACCGATATGTGGTTTCGCAACTTACTGATTTATCGGATCACGCAAGAGATCTCTGCTTTTGTTCAGGGTATCAAGGCCGGCGGCGATGATGAGTTGGCCGAGCATCCGCTGGAAGTGGCGCTGCGCAGCAAGCCTGCCCGCCCATGTGCAAGCCAAGAGCTGAGCACCTACGGATTTATCGCTCCATTCGGCAAGGGCGAAGACGCTCCGCTGGTTCAGATCAGCGGGGACTTCCTACTGATCGCCACCCGCAAAGAGGAGCGCATCCTTCCCGGAAGCGTTGTCCGCGAAGCCGTGGCCGAGAAGGTTGAGCAGATCGAAGCCGACCAGGGCCGAAAGGTTTACAAAAAAGAGCGCGACCAGATCAAGGATGAAATCATCCAAGCGTTTCTGCCGCGCGCCTTCATTCGCCGCAAGGCCACGTATGCGGCGATCGACACCAAGTCCGGCCTGATCTACATCGACGCTTTTCACCCTGGCCGCGCCGAGGATCTGCTGTCTACGTTGCGTGAGGTTATCGGCTCGCTGCCGGTGCGCCCGATCACGACAAAATTGGCTCCAGCGAGCTCCATGACCGACTGGCTCAAGACGCAGAAGGCGGCCGACAAGTTCTTCGTGCTGGATGAGGCGAAGCTCAGCGACACCCACGAGGATGGCGGCACCATCGCGGCGCGCCGGCAAGACCTGACTAGCGACGAGATTCAGCTATGCCTGAGCAGCGGCAAGGTTGTCACCCAGCTATCCATGGCCTGGGAGGACAAGCTGCGCTTTGTGCTCGATGACCGGATGACCATCCGACGCCTGGCCTTCGAAGATCTGCTGCGGGATCAGGCCGAGCAAGACGGTGGCGATGATGCCCTGGGCCAACAAGTGGCCAGCTTCGTTCTGATGATGCTTACCTTTCGCGAGTTTGTGCCGGCCCTGCTCGAAGCTCTGGGCGGCGAAGAAATTCCGCAAGGGCTCGGAGAGCAGCAACCCCGCGAGCCATTGGCCTCCGCTGACGAAGGGATCGACGTTACTAAGCTGCTAGGCATGAAGGATGGGCTGACGGCAACCCTGCACTTCCCTGGAGCCAAGCAGAAAGATTCCGATGATGACGTCGACCCGCTTTACGCTGGCGCAGTAGCTTTCGTCCGCGAATCACGCCGCGCCTCAGTGAGCTCCCTACAGCGCAAATTGTTGATCGGCTACAACCGTGCCGCGCGCCTCATGGAAACGCTTGAAGCGGCCAGAGTGGTATCTCCGATGCACACCGACGGTTCGCGCGAAGTCCTTTAACCCACCCGCCAACGACAAGGGCGCCAATAGGCGCCCTTTCTTATGGATGAAACAAATGGACGGAATCACATGCACAAGAGGCCGGGGCAAGCCGCAGCAGCTACCCCTGAGCGCCTTCTGCTACTTCAAAGCTGACAGCAAATATGTCGTCGGCTTTGACGATGGCGGTCAGGAGTACCTGATGAGCCACCTCACCACGCTGAAAGCTCTGAAAGATGCCCATCCGGGGCTTGTTGCAACTCACCGGTCCTATCTGGCGGCGCGCCCCATTACCTCCGTAGAGAGAGTCAAGGGTGCCGGCCTTCTAGCCACGGGCGACAACTTCCAAATCCCTATATCGCGCCGCTACGCACCAACTATCCGCGCACTGGCCAGACAAAATTAAAAAGGAGTTCCCATGGAGCCTCTCGCTCGAGTTACCCCGCGAATTTTTGCCGCAATCGACAACTTTGCCGCCAAAAACGACGTCCGCTATTACCTAAACGGGATCTGCATTCAGCGAAACCCTGCTGGCGGAATAGTGGTTGTTGCCACTGACGGCCACGTATTTGGCGCCATTGACGATCCGGACGGATGGATTGCAGACGGCCATAACGAATTGATCGTGGCCCGCCCAACGAAGCGGATGGTGAGCGCAATAAAGGGCAAGCGCAAAATGCTGATACCGGTTGATCGCCTGCTGATCATGAAGAACTGCCAAGTTCTGGCTTGCGGTCAAGACGTGCCGCCGTTTGATCCGATGTCGTTCTTCTCTGACGCAAGCGAGATTATCGACGGAAAGTTCCCAGACTGGCGCCGCGTCATACCAAAACGATCGGTAGCGAGCGAGTCGGAGCCAGAAGCTCCGCCGCCTGGTGAACCCTACTTCGGACACACCAAGCTCGGGCAATTCGTTGCAGCGGCAGAGATGCTTTGCGAGGGAAAGTCCGGCGGAAACGCCTGTATGCACACAGAGACGTTCGGCCCAAGTCTGGCTCGATCGTGCGCATCAGCAGCTCGACAATTGAGCCGGGGCGTTTTATTGGCATGATCATGCCGACGCGAGTCGAAGGCATTGAAATCACCCTGCCGGAATGGACAAAACAGGATGCTGCTCCAGCTCCAGCTCCAGGGCCGGTGCCAGCACCGGATCCAGATCCGGCGCCGGAAAAACCACGGTATCGCTTTCGAGGCAGCCAGCTGGTCGAGCCCGTCGCCCAGTCAGAGGCCGCTTAGGCCGTGTCCTCCTCAGACCTAATCGAATTGATCCAGCGCGCCGCCAGCAAGGCGGAATCGAGTGGGGCGCCCTGGGGAATCTTCTCCGTAAAGGGCCTGCTAGTCGCCATTCCGCTGGGCGGCATCAATGCACGCCTGGCGCTGGAAATATTCCACCCATAACTCTCCATGCGCCTCCGCGATAACCCGGCGCCAGCCCGCTCACACCGGCCTGGCGCTTCTACTTTCTGGATCACTAAATGACATATCAAGTAGCCGAGATGGCCCTTGTGTGGCGGTCGCCTGTCACCGGCCGCCGCTTCTTTTCGCGAGCTGCAGCAATCAGCGCGACCACACGCCAGATCATCCGCAAACGCATCAACGACGAAGACAGCGATCTACCGAGCGACCTCGAGCACGAGCACCCCGAGCAGTTTGAAAAGATGTTCCGTCGGCTCCGGATCAAGGTGGCCAAGGCCACGCCCACCGCCAAGAAAGCCCGACTAGCAGCCGTTGAGGTCGAGAAAAAGAAGCCCATGCCGCACGGTCCTCGACAGTGCAAGGCAGCGCAAAAGCCGCTTTTTGAAAGCCAGCAATAGGCCTTTCTCCCCGTCGGCCTGCTCGGCCAAAGAGGATTTATGACAAATACCAAGCCAAAGGCCGCAGTCGCATCTGAGGTCCGTATCACACTAAACGCGATCGCCAACCACTTATCCCGCTATGCATACCGTTACAGCAGCGAGGTTCGGCTCCACGAGTCGCTTGCCAAGGTACTGGAAGATCACGGGTTTGCGTTTGAGCGGGAGCGAATCTTGAACGCTCAAAACCGCGCGGACTTTTGGGTGGGCGGGATCGTAATTGAGGTCAAGATTGCGGGCTCGATGTCCGAGGCGCTTGGCCAGGTCGATCGCTATATCAGCCTGCCAGACGTCAAGGGCGTGATCCTGGCGGGCACTCCCCGCTGGGCTGAAACCAATCTTGTGGCTAAGCCAACATGGCAGGACAAACCCTTTCAAATGATTCGACTGGCGAGGCAATCCCTGTGACAGCTCTAAACTTCGGCGAGGTGCGGTTCGATGGTCGGCGCTGGCACGTAAAATGTGAGCCCCAAGTACGGGCGCGGCTCAAGCGCGTGTTTCCCCGCATGCCGCAAGGTGCTGCTGACGTGATCCAGCTGCTGGCCAGCCCAGAGAATAGCCGGGAGCTGCTGTGGTTCCTGTCTCGCTACCCGATGCACCTGGAGCCTGACGTTTCGTCAATGTTGGGCGTCAAGGCCGCCGAGCATGTGCATATGGAAACCAGTCTGGCCGACCTGGTGGCCGGACGGTTGCCCCTCCCGGCATTTGAACTGGCCAAGCCCCCGCGCGAGTACCAGCGATATGCGGCCGCGCAGCTGGAGATCCGTGGCGGATTGCTGGTGGCCGATGACCTTGGTCTGGGCAAAACAGTGACGGGTATATGCCCCATGGCTGTTCCGGCAAACCTGCCTGCCGTTGTCGTGTATCCCGCTGCGCTGCCCAATCACTGGCCCGAGAAGCTGGCCGAGTTCGCCCCTAACCTGCGCGTGCATCACATTCGCAAGGGCCAACCATACCCGCTGACCAAACAGCCGCGCCAGCGCGTGACGGATCTGTGGGACACCCTGCCGGACGTGATCCTGGTGAGTTACCACAAGCTGCGCTGCTGGGCCGAAGTCCTGGCCGAGATCGTTCAATACACCGTTTTCGAGGAATGCCAGCAGCTGCGCAACCCAGACAGCGAGATTCACCGGGCATGCAGTCACCTGGCCGCGCATTCCCGCCTGCGGATGGGTTTGACGGCAACGCCTATCTATAACTACGGCTCGGAGTTCTATCACGTCGTAAATCCTCTGATCCCCGATGCGCTGGGCGGTTATGACGAGTTCCTGCGGGAGTGGTGCATTGGTGGTGGCGGCGAAAAACCCAAGCTGAAGGATTCCGAACTGTTCGGCGGCTACTTGCGACGCGAGGGGGTCATGCTGCGCCGTACCCGTAAAGAGGTGGGGCGCGAGCTGCCTGAGCTGTCGAAAATCTCACACGAGATCGAATCTGACAGCTCTGTACTGGCGGGCATCACCGGTGATGCTGTGGCGCTGGCCAAGACCATCATGTCGGCAAATGAGAGCTACCGGGGCCAGAAGATGCAGGCCGCTGGCGAGCTTGATTCGTTGGTGCGTCACGCAACTGGCGTGGCCAAAGCGCCTTATGTAGCCGAATTCGTCAAGCTGCTGCTGGAAAGTGGCCAGCAGGTTCTGCTGTTCGGCTGGCACCGCGACGTGTACCGCATCTGGTCCGAAGCGCTGGCCGACTACAACCCGGTCATGTACACCGGCAGCGAGTCGCCCAACCAAAAACAGGCCGCCAAAGACTCCTTTGTCAGCGGCGCGAGCCGCGTAATGCTGATCAGCTTGCGCGCTGGGGCTGGTATTGATGGGCTGCAGCATGTTTGCAGCACGCCAGTGTTCGGCGAGCTGGATTGGTCGCCGGGCGTTCACGAGCAGTGCATCGGCAGGGTTCACCGTGACGGCCAGACTGAGCCCGTGATGGCGTACTTCCTAGTGTCGGACGAAGGCAGTGACCCGATCGTTTCCGACGTGCTTGGCGTCAAGCGTGAGCAGATCGAGGGCGTGCGCAACCCAGACGACAACCTGATAGAGCGCCGCGATGCGGGCGGCAACCAGCTTCGCCAATTGGCAGAGAAGTTCCTGAGGGACAACAACGCGCTTCCTGACGTTGCTGCGTCTACGCCTATTCGCAAGGTGCTGGAGCCATCATGAAAGCATTGAGCATTCGACAGCCCTGGGCGTTTCTCATCGTCTATTGTGGCAAGGACGTCGAAAATAGGTCGTGGCATACGAAACACCGAGGCCGCTTCCTTGTGCATGCGGCCAAGGGCATGACGAAGGACGAATACGCCTTCGCCTACCGGTACGCCGTTGAGCGCGGAGTCGCTTACATGCCGCGCTTCGAGGAGCTGAATCGCGGCGGCATCATCGGCTCTGTGGAGCTGGTTGATAGCGTCGATACCAGCGACTCGCCTTGGTACATGGGCCAGAAAGCTTTCGTGCTGCGCGACCCACAGCCCCTGCCCTTTGTACCGCTCAAAGGCAGACTCCAATTCTTCGAGGTGCCGGCCGACCTGCTCACCTCCTATCGCCGAGCCACAGATTGAAAGCACCTATTTATTGCCGCACTCGCGGTGAACGCATTGGCACCTGCAAGTGCCTCCGGTGCAAGCCTCCGAAGGCTGAGCCCGCGAAGCCGCAAGCCTAGCCACAGACCATAGGCGCCCGCGCTCGGGCGCAAAACCTAGGAATTACCCATGAACAACCTTTCAGCAGAGGCGAACGCCCCTGCGCAATGCAATGAGCCGGATTCGCCGAAACAGGCGGCACCAATGCCGTGCAAAGCGTGCAACGGCACCGGAGTGGACCTGGAGATCCCGTTCGTTGATTGCGACGTGTGCACTCCCCTGCCCGCCTGCACTTATTGCGGAGATTCTGGCGACGTCCATCGCGCCGACGGCGAATGGCTAGGCGAGTGCGATTGCATTTCCGCGACGCTGGCCAGGGCCACCAAAAAGGCAGGCTTGTACGACAAGGTGGTGGCAGAGCGCACCAACCTGCAGGGCGACAACGAGGCGCTGCGTCAGAGTTTGCAAACACTGGTCCATATCTCCGATGCGACAGACTGGGAGGTTCATACGTGTGGCGAGATCGCCAGAGCCCGCGATCTACTGAGCGGAATGGCTGCTGACCTGTCGCACCTGGAAGTCCGTGCGGGTGCAAATAAGGTATTCGAGATCCTGATCAGCACTGAACGCGGCTGCAACGCTGCCGAAGGTGAATACTCGGTATCGCTCGTGCGCATGATTGATTCGTGGCTCGACGAAGACGACATGGGGCTAATTCTTGAGTGTGTTGAAAACGAAATCGCCGACCTTGTTTTGCCAGAAGAAGGTCAGACCACCTTCATCGTGTACGAGTCTGGCGAGCGCGACGACGTGTTCTGGAACAAATACTACCTATTGAAGCCTGTAGCGCCTGCCGAGCTCGCGAAAAACGAGCAGGGCTGCGGGACGTAAAACCATACGGAATGGGCGGGCCCGGAAAAAGGCGACCCGGGACCGGCTCATCTGAGTCGAATATGTGATTGATGGAATAATGAACAAGATAGGAGCACAGGCATTGAAGCAACAAGACAACCCGAACGCACTGATCAAAATCGGGCGCGTGTGCGAGCTCATCGGTATCAGCAGAACAACCCTGCACCGGATTCGCGAAAGGGACGCCACATTCCCGGTACCGAAGAAAGACGGTGATAGCCGACAGGCGCCGGTTTACTTTCTACGGTCTGAGGTCGAGTCTTGGATTCGCACTAAAATGGACAGCCGAAGCGCGGCATGATCGAATAGCCATTCCGCCCCTCCATCAGTGCGGGGCGATACCACTCAAAAACACCGCAGCACGCCCCTTCCTGTATGGCCCCATGTATGGGCGGCCAAAAAACACAACTCAAGACCTTATAAACACTGGTAGTTCGAGTCTCCCTCGGGGCACCAAATTAAAGAAAGGTATTGCTTTGCAAGGCCTTTTTTTATGGGCGCAGGAAAGTGGTTGGGGCTGGGGAAAGGCTCGGATGTGGAATTTTTAGACAGCCGCTGATCCCTGCGCGTTGCAAGGTAGTATCGGTATTGATGAGCTGACTTTGTTGTGAAGGCGGCTCATAAAACATGAAAGGTGTACTCGGCGGACTCGTTGGCAGCCAGTGCCACAGCTGATGCAGTCAATCGCTCACGTAGCGATGGATCATCGACCCGAACCTGCCACTCGCAGTCTGGGTAATCCTCTGGAGTGCCTTTGGCGCGGTGTATCGCTTCGAGCAGTTTTTCCCGCTGTGGAAAGTACACGGCCAGCGCATTGTCTTTCCAGCTCGTCACATTCAGCCCCAGTTGCGCGCAGATGGCGACCTTGCTTGATGCGTCAGATATGTCTGCTTGTCGAGACTGATTTATGAGCGCTCCCAGCGCTGGATCGGCACGTCCATCGGTGCAGATAACATCGTTGCTTTCCCACGCGTGTGGCGGGCACGCCTTATTGTCTTGGCGTAACGCGATGAATGGGTTGATCTCCATCGGATAAATGCGGCATACCAGTGGGCGTTCTTCGTAGATGCCGCAAAGATTGTCCGCGCTGAGATTAGGGCACTGTTCAAGGGCTTTGCCGGCAAACAGGGCGATGACCCGTATCCGGGTATTACCACACCGCACGCTTACCGATCGACCTCTGGCGTGGTCGAATTCTTGTGATGAACGAGGCCAGGTCGGCTCATCGAAGGCCTCGATAATCACCGAGACATCATGCCCGCGGCTTAACCATTGTCGCGCTTCAGCCAATGTCAACGGTATCAGTCTGCCTTTGCAGCAGACACCGCACCCTACGCAAGAGAATCGGATCGTATTGCTTTGCATCTGTGTCACCTGAAGGCTACGATTTCCTGACGGAAAGCGGGCGTTGTGTTGGCATGATGCGTATCGCGCCAAGGATGAAGTGGCCGACGATAAACAGGTTGCCGGGTTCGCTTGTTTAGTTGCACATTCCGAGCGCAATGCGCGTGCACGCCAGGCGCGCGCCCCTGCATGAGGGCACCCTGGATCGTTAGTGGGTGAAGGGGCTTTTCTCTGGGAATGACGGCGCATTTTCATACTTGATGTGCATCGTCAGATTGCCGAGAGCTACCTGCAACAATCCTGTCCGAGTGTTCCTCCCTCCGGCGAAGGATCATCGGATGCCCAGTCGCCGATCCAGCGAAAGGGCTCCTGCGCCGCGCGCGACGATCAGCAGCAGCAGGCCCGCCCAGGAGAGGTGAGTTGGCCAGGCATCGGGGTAGATAAAAACCTCGATGACAAACGTCATGCCCAGCAATGCCAACGCCGATAACCGAGTAAATAGACCTACCACCAGAAGCACGGGAAATAAGTGCTCGCTGTAGGTCGACAGGTGCGCCGCCAGTTCCGGGGAGATAAAGGGCAATGAATACTCCGTACGGAACAACTCATAAGTACTCGGCGTAATCGTCAAAAAATCAGTGACTTTGGTGCGCCCGGACATAAAGAAAATGGCTGCGATGGCGATACGGGCTATCAGCACTAACAGCGAATCGCTAATCAGTGAATCCAGTCGGCCTGCAACACGGTTCCAAATGCCACGCAGGTATTTATGAGGGGGGTATGAGCTGGTTCCGATGATGTCCATGATTGCGCTCCGTCGTTATGTCATTAACAGGCTTTCAGAAAGGAAGACCTGGGTTCGCAGCGGCGAACGCGTTAGCACTCACCAAGCGGACAATGAGGTTTTCCAGATTTACGTCAGGTTCGACTTCAATGGCTCTGTCTGCTGCCAGACCGAGTGGCAGTTGAGCCGCGCATGCGTCAAGAAAGGCACAGTCGGCAGCACTGGCCGCCTGCCAGTGCAGTCGACCGGCCGTTCGCGTCAGAAGCGCGCCTTCTCCGTGCCAATTGAGCTCTTCAGGCATTTGCAGTTGTTCGCGATTGACGCGCCAGATCGTGTAGGCCGGACAATCAGGTAACCAGATCCAGCGGCAGGCGCTCCGCGGTGTAAGCCGACTACTGGCAAGGTCTGTGGAGGCCAGGTGCGCCAAGGTGCTCATCTCAATGCCCGGCTCATCATCGGCGCAATGCACGTGTGTCCAAAGCAGGTCCAGACGGGCAACATCGCCCAGATAGGGCATGTCTCGTGCGTGCTCAAAACTGTCGAGGAACTCGGGAAAGTCGGCTCCGTAGTACAGCAACCGAGCATCCGTTGGCGGCGAAAGCCGAGCGTGGATGGCGGCTGCGCCTTGCAACCAGTCGGTGCCAACCAGGCGCTCTATGGTCGGGAAATTGGCGACTAACGCATCGGTTGCGCCTTTGATCACGGTGTTGCGATAAACCGCAAAACCGGGCTGTCGGGTAAGCGACATCATCTCGGATGGTTCGGCGTCAAAGAGTGCCGCGACGAACGCATCCTGAAAGCTTTCGAGTGATGGCCTCATATCGCCACCGCCCTTCGCGGGCTCTGCCCACGATTCAATAGCGCCTGTGCTCTGTCGCGCTCGGCGAGTAAAACGTCGAAGCCGGGAATGTGGTCGTCACGCTCGATCAGTGTCGGGCGCGTGCCGATCCGTTCGATTAAACGCGCATACAAAGACCAGACATCGGCAGCAATAGGGGCATCGTGGGTATCGATCAGTAATGTCGAATTTCCGGGATCCTCGGAGAATCCGGCCAGATGGATCTCCATGATTGCCTTGGCCGGAAAGGCATCCAGATAGGCGGCTGCATCGAAGCCCAGGTTATGGGCGCTGATGTGTACGTTATTGACATCCAGCAGCAACCCGCAGCCAGTGCTCTCGCTCAGCTCGGTCAGAAAGTCGAGTTCGCTGTAGTCATGGCCATCGAGCTTTAAATAATGGGTCGGGTTTTCGATCGCGATGCGACGTCCAAGAGCATCTTGCGTGCACTGGATATTGCTTGCGATACGCCGCAATGCCTCGCCCGTACGGGGAAATGGTAGCAGGTCGGGATGATACTGGCCGCGCCAGGCTGACCAGGCCAGGTGCTCGGAAATCAGCGTGGGTTGAACGTGATCGGCGAGCGTTTTCAGACGCTTCAAGTGCTCTGCATCCGGCGGACAGTCGGCCGCCAGCGAGAGTGATACACCGTGCAACGACAGTGGGTGGCGGGTTGCAATCGCTTCCAGCCACGCCAGGCGGGGGCCACCACCGATCATGTAGTTTTCCGGATGAACTTCGAACCAGAGACCCTTAGCCGCGCAGTCGAGTGCGTCCTGATAATGGTTCGGTTTAAGGCCGAGTCCGGCCCCCATCTGAAGTGGAGTCTTCATGATCGATGTGTGCCCCGTGGTGTAGACGTTAGATTGGTGCGAGAGTACCCATGCCTTTTGGCGTCTTGATGGTGGTGCAAGTACCCGCCGGGACGTTTTTCCAAGCATTAGGCTGATAATCCATTTTGGCGGTGCCTGCGCAGGTGGTACCGGCCCCGGCCTTGCAATCGTTGTGGCCGGCCATGGCGACGCCGTAGCATTTTTCCATGGCGCCTGCTGCGGCTGGGGTTTCTGCGGCGATGGCACCAGCGGCGAAGGACGAGAAGGCAATGGCGAGAGCGGCAAGTTTCAGAGTGTTCATGGTTGTTTCTCCGGGGTCATGATTAGCGGTCGTCGCATCAGTGCAGGAGTGCCCTGTGCTTGAGATCCGTAAGGTAGTTCGCTGGCTTTTCACATCCGGTTACATCCATCGCAAAATATTTTTCAAAATCGCAAAATTAACCTGTTGGTTGCCTAATGCCCTCGACCGCAAGCATGATCCGCAGCCCGCCATTCATAATTGCGTCATGTAGGTTCAGAATTTTTTATACGCCGTGTAACCAGAGCCGACGATGGAACGAACTACACATAACGACGCGTTACGCAGCAGGGAGATCCATCTCCAGGCCCTTTTCGTCGCGGGCCTGAACGGAGATGAACGGTCTTATCGGGTATTCCTTTCGGAGTTGAGCGGGCATGTCCGCGGTTTTTTGCGAACCCGGCTTCAACGACAACCCGGCGAAGTCGAGGATTTGCTGCAAGAGGTCTTGCTGGCCGTTCATAACGGTCGCCAGACGTACCGGCTGGATCAGCCCCTGACGGCATGGGTTTTTGCTATCACACGCTACAAGCTCATGGACTTTTTTCGAGGCAGGTCACGCCATGAGGTGTTCAACGACTCACTCGACGATGAGGCCGAACTGTTTGCCGAGCCCCATCTTGAACCTGCGCAGGCCTCCCGAGACCTGAACAAGTTGTTGAAGCAATTGCCTGAGCGTCAGCGTCTACCCATCGTGCACGTGAAGCTTGAAGGGTTGTCGGTCACGCAAACCGCGCAGATGACAGGGTTGTCAGAGTCAGCCGTAAAGATTGGTGTACACCGCGGGCTTAAGGCGTTGGCGCAGATGATTAGAGGTACACGATGAAAACTGATGATTTTATTTCCATGCTCGCGTCCGGGGTCACGCCGGTCGACCGGCATGCGCTTGCCAAGCGCTTCGTTGTCGCGGTACTCGTTGGTCTTGTGACTGCCACCTTGCTGGTGATGATCGTACTGGGCGTTCGTCCAGACTTGGCCACGGTGGCGGCAACGCCGATCTTCTGGGCGAAGATCGCCTTTCCGCTGAGCCTGATGATCGGTGCTTTGAGTGTGGTGATGCGACTGGCGAGACCAGGAATGACGCCGGGCTGGGGAAAACTCCTGATCGTGGCAGCGATTGCAGCGGTGTGGGCAGGTGCTCTCTATGTCCTCGTAGCAGTCGCCCCTGATATGCGCGTCGCAGTGATCCTTGGCAAGACGTGGCGGGTGTGTGCGCTCAACATCACCTTGCTTTCGATCCCTGGATTCATTGCCGTTTTCTGGGCCCTGCGCGGGCTAGCACCCACACGCCTGAAACTCGCCGGTGCCTGTGGCGGATTGCTGGCGGGTGCGATGGCTACGCTTGCCTATTGCCTGCATTGCCCAGAGATGGAGGTTCCATTTTGGGGTGCTTGGTACTTGCTGGGCATGTTAGTACCTACAGCCATAGGCGCGTTACTCGGGCCGAGATGGCTTCGCTGGTAGCAAACCGGTGGGCGAACGTCCATTCAGGGACGACGCTTTGGGCCACCCTCTTCTAGACTCAACCCATGGTCGTAGAAAGAACCGAGCACGTCGCTTTGGTGCGGTTGAATCAAAGGCGGCGTGGCAAGCTGCCTTTTATGCCCTGAAGAGGTGCGGCGAAGACCGCATCGGGCCCAACAAGATGCCCGCCAAGGGTGCCCTGGCCAACGGCCTGAACATGCCACGATACCGTGACGTGGCATGAGTGCCGCAGCCGACACTTTCGGACAACCGGCGACCGCCTGGTTTGCCCGTGATCGTGAGGAATGCTGTATGCCTGATGAGATGTTGCACCTGCCGATGGTCAACAGCCTGCTGGAGCGCCACAAGGGCTGCCCCGGCGCGCTGTTGCCGATCCTTCATGAGATTCAGGAGGGCATCGGTTACATCCCGGATGCCGCCATCCCCGAGATTGCCCACGCCCTGAACCAGAGTCAGGCCGAGGTTCGCGGGGTGATCAGCTTCTACCATGACTTCCGCACCGCGCCCCCGGCCCGGCATATCCTGCGTCTGTGCAGGGCCGAGTCCTGCCAGAGCCGCGGCGCCGAGCAGCTTGCCGCGCAATTGCGCGAGCGCCTGCAACTGGACGACCACGGCAGCAGTGCCGACGGCAACATCAGTATGCGCCCGGTGTATTGCCTCGGCGCCTGCGCCTGTTCGCCCGCCCTGGAGCTGGATGGCCAGGTGCATGCGCGGCTCAGTGCCGAGCACCTGGATGCCCTGCTCGACGCTTGCCAGGAGGACGCATGATGCCGTGCCTTTATCTGCCCATTGACTCTGTTGCCCGTGCCGTGGGTGCCGATGAGGTGGCCGTGGCCCTTGCCACTCAGGCCCGGGAACGCAATCTGCCGCTGGACCTGCAACGCACCAGCTCGCGCGGCCTGTACTGGCTGGAACCGCTGCTGGAAATGGACAGCCCGCAAGGCCGTATCGGCTTCGGCCCGCTGACCGCTGCCGATGTGCCGTCCTTGCTCGATGCGCTGCAAGGCGAACCGTCCGCCCATCCACTGGCCTTGGGGCGGGTGGAAGAGTTGCCTTATCTGAAGACTCAACAACGCCTGCTGTTTGCCCGCGCCGGTATTACCCGGCCGCTGTCCCTGGAGGATTACCGGGCCCACGGCGGCTTCGAGGGCTTGACCCAGGCCATCGCCCTGGGCGGCGAGCAGACCGCGACCGCCGTGTTCGATTCGGGTCTGCGTGGCCGTGGCGGCGCGGCTTTCCCGGCCGGGATCAAATGGCGCACGGTGCGCGGCACCCAGGCTGCGCAGAAATACATTGTGTGCAACGCCGACGAAGGCGACTCCGGTACCTTCGCCGATCGCATGTTGATGGAAGGCGACCCCTTCCTGCTGATCGAAGGCATGGCCATTGCCGGTCTCACTGTCGGGGCCAGCTACGGCTACATCTATGTGCGCTCGGAATATCCACAGGCCGTGGCCACGCTGCGCGAGGCGCTGGACATCGCCCGGTCCGCCGGTTACCTCGGCGCCAATGTCGGCGGCAGCGGCCAGGCCTTCGATATGGAAGTACGCGTCGGTGCTGGCGCTTACATCTGCGGTGAGGAAACCGCGCTGCTGGACTCTCTCGAAGGCAAGCGCGGGATTGTCCGCGCCAAGCCACCGATCCCCGCCCTGAAAGGTCTGTTCGGTCTGCCGACCCTGGTGCATAACGTGCTGACCCTGGCCTCGGTGCCGCTGATTCTGGCCAAGGGCGCGCAGTTCTATCGCGATTACGGCATGGGCCGCTCCCTGGGCACCATGCCCTTCCAACTGGCGGGCAATATTCGTCACGGCGGCCTGGTAGAACGGGCCTTTGGCCTGACCCTGCGGGAACTGGTGGAAGACTACGGCGGTGGTACCGCCAGTGGCCGGCCGCTGAAGGCCGCCCAGGTTGGCGGCCCACTCGGCGCCTGGGTGCCACCAGGGCAATTCGACACGCCGCTGGATTACGAAGCCTTCGCCGCCATCGGCGCGATGCTCGGTCACGGGGGTGTGGTGGTGGCTGATGACAGCCTGGACATGGCCCGCATGGCGCGCTTTGCGATGCAGTTTTGTGCCGAGGAGTCCTGTGGCAAATGCACCCCCTGCCGCATCGGCTCGACCCGGGGCGTGGAGGTGATTGACCGCCTGCTGGCCGCGCCTGACCAGAGCGGTCGTGATGCGCAGGCGATCATCCTCAAGGATCTGTGCGACACCCTGCTTTACGGTTCGCTGTGCGCGTTGGGCGGCATGACCTCCTATCCGGTGGCCAGCGCCCTCAAGCACTTCCCCGCCGACTTCGGTCTGCTGGCCCCGGAGGCCGACCAATGATTACTCTCTTCGACCCGAAAACCGATATCAATCTGGGCACTCTTGACCTTGGAACCCCGGCCCGCGACAGCCAGGTGCAGGTCACCCTGAACATCGACGGCCGCAGCATCAGCGTGCCCGAAGGGACCTCGGTGATGCGCGCCGCAGCGCTGCTGGGCACTACCATCCCCAAACTGTGTGCCACCGACAGCCTGGAAGCCTTCGGCTCGTGCCGCATGTGCCTGGTGGAGATCGACGGCATGCGCGGCTACCCGGCGTCCTGCACCACGCCGGTCAGCGAAGGCATGAGCGTGCACACCCAGACGCCGAAGCTCGCCACCCTGCGCCGCAACGTCATGGAGCTGTACATCTCCGATCACCCGCTGGACTGCCTGACCTGCTCGGCCAACGGCAACTGCGAGCTGCAAACCGTCGCCGGCCAAGTCGGCCTGCGGGAGGTACGTTACGGCTATGAAGGCGACAACCATCTGGCCGACGTGAAGGACACCTCCAACCCCTACTTCGACTACGACCCGAGCAAGTGCATCGTCTGCAACCGCTGCGTGCGCGCCTGCGAAGAAACCCAGGGCACCTTTGCCCTGACGATTACCGGGCGCGGTTTCGAATCCCGGGTCGCGGCCGCTGGTGGCGAGAACTTTCTCGACTCGGAATGCGTGTCCTGCGGCGCCTGTGTGCAGGCCTGCCCCACCGCGACCCTGATGGAAAAAAGCGTGGTCGAACTGGGTCAGCCCGAACGCAGCGTGATCACCACCTGCGCCTATTGCGGCGTGGGCTGCTCGTTCCGCGCCGAGATGAAAGGCGACAAACTGGTGCGCATGGTTCCAGACAAAAACGGCCACGCCAACCACGGCCACTCCTGCGTCAAAGGGCGCTTTGCCTGGGGCTACGCCACCCACCCGGATCGCATCACCACGCCGATGATCCGCCAGCACATCAACGACCCTTGGCAGGAAGTCAGCTGGGATGAGGCGGTGACCTACGCCGCCAGCGAATTCCGCCGACTGCAGCAAAAATACGGCCGCGACTCCATTGGTGGCATCACCTCCAGCCGCTGCACCAACGAAGAAACCTACCTGGTGCAGAAGCTGGTGCGCGCCGCGTTTGGCAACAACAACGTCGACACCTGTGCGCGGGTCTGCCACTCGCCGACCGGCTATGGCCTGAAACAAACCCTTGGCGAGTCCGCTGGCACTCAGAGTTTCGACTCGGTGATGCAGGCCGACGTGATCCTGGTGATGGGCGCCAACCCCAGCGACGCCCACCCGGTGTTCGCCTCCCAGCTCAAACGCCGCCTGCGTGAAGGCGCGCGGCTGATTGTCATCGACCCACGCCGCATTGATCTGGTGGACTCGGTGCATGCCCGCGCCGAACTGCACCTGGCCCTGCGCCCGGGCACCAACGTCGCCATGCTCAACGCCCTGGCCCACGTCATCGTCACCGAAGGCCTGCTCAATCAGGCCTTTATCGACGCCCGTTGCGAGGGCAGCGATTTCGCCCACTGGCGCGAGTTCGTCAGCCGCGCGGAAAACTCGCCGGAAGCCCTTGGCGCCATCTGCGGTGTCGCCGCTGCCGACATCCGTGCCGCCGCCCGTCTGTATGCCACCGGTGGCAATGCCGCGATCTACTATGGCCTCGGCGTCACCGAGCACAGCCAGGGCAGCACGGCGGTCATGGGCATCGCCAACCTGGCCATGGCCACGGGCAACATCGGCCGCGAAGGCGTGGGCGTGAACCCGCTGCGTGGGCAGAACAACGTTCAGGGTTCCTGCGACATGGGCTCCTTCCCCCACGAGCTGCCTGGCTACCGGCACATCTCCAACGAGGTGGTACGGGCCCAGTTCGAACAGGCCTGGAACGTCACCTTGCAACCCGACCCGGGCCTGCGCATCCCCAACATGTTCGAGGCAGCTCTGGACGGCAGCTTTAAGGGCTTGTATTGCCAGGGCGAAGACATCGCCCAGAGCGACCCCAATACCCAGCACGTCACCTCGGCCCTGTCGGCTATGGAATGCATCGTGGTGCAGGACATTTTCCTCAACGAAACCGCCAAGTTCGCCCACGTGTTCCTGCCGGGCAGCTCGTTCCTGGAAAAAGACGGCACCTTCACCAACGCCGAGCGGCGCATCTCTCGAGTGCGCAAGGTCATGGAACCGCTGGGCGGCAAGGCCGACTGGGAAGGCACCGTAGCGTTGGCCAACGCCCTGGGTTACCCGATGAACTACCAGCACCCGTCGGAAATCATGGATGAAATCGCCAGCCTGACGCCGACCTTCAGCAACGTCAGCTACGCCGCACTGGATAGCCACGGCAGCCTGCAATGGCCGTGCAACGACGCAGCACCGGACGGCACGCCGACCATGCACATCGAGGAATTCGTGCGCGGCAAGGGGCGCTTCATGCTCACCGGCTACGTGCCCACCGAAGAAAAGGTCAACAATCGCTATCCGCTGCTGCTGACCACGGGGCGCATCCTCAGCCAGTACAACGTTGGCGCCCAGACCCGGCGTACCGAGAACGTCGCCTGGCACGACGAAGACCGCCTGGAAATCCACCCGACCGACGCCGAGAGCCGTGGCATCAACGAAGGTGACTGGGTCGGCATCGGCAGCCGCGCCGGACAGACCGTGTTGCGTGCGCGGGTCACCGAACGGGTCGCCCCAGGCGTGGTGTACACCACCTTCCACTTCCCTGAATCGGGGGCCAACGTCATCACCACCGACAACTCCGACTGGGCCACCAACTGTCCGGAGTACAAGGTCACCGCCGTGGAAGTCAGCCGCGTCTACCACCCTTCCGAGTGGCAAAAACGCTACCAGGCATTCAGCGACGAACAACAACGCCTGCTCAACGAACGCCGCCAGGCACGTACCGCCGGAACAAAAGCCGAGGTACGCCGATGAGCACTGCCAACCTGATCAAAATGGCCAACCAGATCGCCCAGTACTTCGCCAGCGAACCGGACCAGCAACAGGCAGTGCTCGGCGTGCGTAATCATCTGCAGATGTTCTGGACGCCCGGCATGCGCAAGGAGTTGCTGGCCTGGCAAACGGAGCATCAGGGGGCCGACTTGCACCCACTGGCGCAGGCGGCGGTCAGTGGAGCGGGCTGGGAGGCTTAACTTCACACGATCCCTTACGGAGCACCTGCTGCCTGTCGGGCAGCGGTGCTGCTAAGGAAACCAGCGTGTATGAATCTGCTTGAGTACACCGTTGGCCGCGATACGTTGGTATCCCTCTTCATACGTCTTCAATGCACGCAATCCGTCTGGGTGAGCCAGGCTAAAGCCTATGGTCGCGGTGACCACTCCGCAATTGAAGGCGAAGCGCACCGAATTTTCTGTGCCCGACTGTTTGGCCTTCTGTGCCTCCGCCTCAAGGTCGTTGGTAATGACCAATGCCGCCTGGAAGCGCCGGGCGGCCAGTTTCTTCAGATTCAGTAAGTCCGAGTGAACGTTCTCGAACAGCACCCCGGACTTCTGTAGGGCCATGACCTGGGGCGAATACTCATAGTCGTTGGTGATGCCCAGTACAGTCCCAGGCGGCAACGTGCATAGGCCGTCTGTAGGCCTCGGCAAGGGGGCTTCGATATGTTCGAAGATATCATCATTCGCCTTGTAGATCGGTAGCGCCGCCAGCTTGATCTTGCCCTCGAACTCGGGCAGCCAGCTCATGTTGAAGCAGGCCGCGACCTCGCCATTGAGCACCATGTATTTGCAACGTGAATAAGGCACGACTTTCAGTCGCACCTCAACCTCCATCTCGTTGAACGCGGCGACGACTACGTCATTGGCGTAACCTGTGCCGTCGCTTTTCGACCAGGGGTCGGCAGCATCCTCGACCATGATCGTCAGCGTCTCGTGCGGCACCTGCGCGGCGACGGCGCTTGCTGCCAGCAGGTAGAGTGAGCACATCAGCAGGATCGGTTTGAGTGGCCACATTCGGTGGTTAGTCTTTTGTTGATGCATGGCTCTCCATTGACCTACTGACTCCATCACCATTGGCACTCTTTTTCAAAGCGACTCCCCGGCATCCAGTTTTGCGAGCAGTGTCTGGCCACGTTGCCAGAGCGCTTGCTGCTTGGATTCGGGCATGCGTTCGAGGTTTTTGTAGACCATACCCATGCGTTGATTGTTGCGCAGAATAGTGCTGTGGCGCATCAGAAAATGCCAGTAGAGCGAATTGAAGGGGCAGGCATCGTCAGTGGTGCTTTCACTCACTTTGTACGCACAGCCACGGCAGTAGTCAGACATGCGCTTTATGTACTGGCCACTGGCGCAGTAAGGCTTGGAGCCAAGATAACCGCCATCGGCGTGCATGACCATTCCCAGGGTATTGGGTAGCTCAACCCAGTCGAAAGCGTCCATGTAGATTGCCAGATACCATTCGCACACCTGGCTCGGCGCGATACCGGCGAGCAGAGCAAAATTGCCGGTGACCATCAGCCGCTGGATGTGATGGGCGTAGGCATGTTTCAAGCTTTGACCGATAGCCTGGCGCATGCAGTTCATTTTCGTTTCGCCTGTCCAGTAGAACTCTGGCAGCGGCCTGCTGTTACCGAATACATTGCCACTGGCGTAATCAGGCATCTTCAGCCAGTAGACGCCACGTACATATTCACGCCAGCCGATCAGTTGGCGGATAAAGCCCTCGGCGGCATTCAACGCAATCCTGCCCGACAAATAGGCCGACTCCACATCGCTGCACAGCTGACGGACATCCAGTAGCCCAATGTTAAGCGCCGCGCTGATGCGGGCATGAAACAGAAAGGGCTCGTCGCTGGCCATGGCGTCCTGGTAATCGCCGAATCCGGCCAGGCCATAATCCAGAAAGTAATCCCACAGCGCCTGGGCATCGACGTGGGTCACCGGATAGTCAAAGGCATCCAGAGAACCGTAGTGACTGCTGAAGCGCTCCCCCACCAGCGCAAGCACTTCCTGGGTGATTGAATCTGCGGAAAAACGGGCCGGGTATGGGGCAATCACGCCCTTGGGCAGTGCCTTGCGGTTTTCCGCATCAAAGTTCCAGGCACCTCCGACCGGACTGCCATCGCCGTTGATCAACAGCCCACTCTTGCGCCGCATCTCACGGTAGAAGAACTCCATGCGCAGCTGCTTTTTGTCCTTGGCCCACGAAGAGAATTCGGCACGGGTACAGAGAAAGCGGGTATCGACATGCCACTGGATCTGTAAACCACAGTCCTTAAGCGACTGCTCCAGACGCCAGTCGCCGCACTCTGTCATGTGCAGTTCGTCCGGCTGCATCAGCGACTGCCAGCGCCGCAACTCGCTCGGCACCGACCCGGTGTTTTGCGGATCATCGAGGGCAACGTACTGCACACGGACCCCTCGCTGCTGCAACGCCTTTGCAAAGTGGCGCATGGCGCTGAAGATCAGCGTGATTTTTTGCGGATGATGGGGCACATGGCTGGCCTCCTCCATCACCTCGACCAGCAACACGGTGTCACGCTCGGTGTCCAGGACCTTCAATGAGGCCAGATCAAAGGATAACTGGTCGCCCAAGACCAGGCACAGCCGGTGGATCGCATTCATTAGACAGAATCCAGCGAAATAGGAACGCTTAGAAGCTTATAGCCGCGAGGACTATGACCGCATACTTCTGTATCTGCCACTTAATCAACCCAGTAAACCGGCCTAAACAATCTTGCACTTGATCCAGGCATCTTCGGCAACGCCGTAGATGGCGCAGAGACGGTGATAGCCGTCCGCAATGACAAGTTTGTCGCTCTTATCTCCCCTGACCAGCAGTAACGGTGACAGCGGCGTTCCGTTCTTGATTTTGCTGCGGTCTTTATCTACATGGGAGTTGCTGATGCCAAGCAGGGAAAGTTCTGAAGCGCGGAAGATGTCCTTTGCCTTGAATTGGGTGAGGTCTGCCGAACGCAGGGCGGAAATGATTTTCTGTACCCGGTTTTCGCTGAATAGCAGAAGAAGGTAGGACTGTGCCGCTGGGTAGTCCTGCTCTTCCACATCTGGAAGCCATTTTATTTCAATCGATTCTTTCGCATTGCTCATGTTCGGCTCCCGAGGTGTTTGCGCAGTGTAGTTGTGGGAATGCGTTTTTTAAGGCGGATCAGGCTTTATCCAGGGATGCGTCGATCAGGACCCGAAGCCGCACTGAGGACCGCATTTCAAGCGTCTTTTTTCTGCAGGCTCTTCAGGCGCAGGCCCGCTCGTTGCACGGCGGCCATTTTTTCGGGTCGCTTCATGCGTTTCCATTTTCTGATGTCGTCCTTGGTGCGACCACAACTCACGCATAGATCACCGCTTAGCTGGCAAACGGAAATGCAGGGATTTTCGATGTCCTTGGCCACGATTCAACCCCGCGTCGAGCGCTTGCGCGCCAAGCGTTGCTGCCAGTTTCCGGCATTGGCACGCTGACATTGCTCTTCAGTATCGACGTGAACGTGGGCCGACACCGGACTGACGTGGATATCCGCTTCGCTTAACGCCACCGCCGTCAGTTCGACCATGCGTTCGCCCTGTCCGCTCGCAAGGGCCTGGTCCTTGTTGGCTTGCGTGTCAAAGACCCAGACGACCATCAGGCTGGACGGGAACACGGAGTAATCAACCTCGTGGGTCAGCCAGCAGAACCCTACTATTTCGGCTTTGGCCGTCTCACAGGCGTCGGTCAGGGTCGCCACCAGACGACGCTCGATCTGCGCCTGATCGCGTTTGCTTAACTGCATTGTTTGATCCTTGAATCAGTGTCGTGCGGCTCGCTGCTGCGTGCCCCTTTTGCCAGTATCGATGTGCAACGCCTTGAGACGCAAAGGAATAAAACTGACCGTGCGCAGCGAACGCACGGCTCCAACTCTGAATGTGTATCCGTTGCCGGTGAAACTTGTGTTGAAGCCCGCAGTCCTATTCGGGCTTTGCCGGTCACTCCCGCAGCCCCTTTGCTGCCCAGCCCCTCGTCATTCCATCTGAGCTGTTCGCCTCATGCGCCTAACCGTTCGCTCCTCTCGCTTTGTTTCGCTCTGCCTCATCCCTTTGCTCCCCCTGCTCGCCCATCCCGCTTATGCCGAAGGGGAACGGCAACTGGTGCAAGCCATCAACGGCTACCGCGCCCATCCCCAGCGCTGCGAGGGACGCACGGCCTCTGCCATGACGCCGTTGGCGCTGAAGTCTAGCCTGGCCTTGCCCGTTGGTTATGACGGCGGTTTACGGGACGGGTTGAAGGCCGCCGGTTATCAGGCGGCGACGGTGCAGGCTATCCAGGTGGCCGGCGCGCGCGATGTCGAGGCGGCTTTTGCCATGCTCAAGAGTGACTACTGCGATGCGCTGCTCGATACCCAAGCGACCGATATTGGCGTCACTCGCGCCGGCAGTCGGTGGCAGATGGTACTGGCGCGCCCCTTGGTCGATGCTCACCTGACTGATCGGCGAACCGCGGATAAAACGTTGCTGGCACAGGTCAATGCGGCACGGGCGAAGCCGCGTATGTGTGGGTATCGGCGCTTCGCCGCCGCGCGGCCACTGACCTGGAACAACGCCTTGGGGTTGGCAGCGCAGGGGCATAGCCGGGCGATGGCCTACGGCAATTACTTCGCGCACCAGGATCCGGAGGGTGACTCACCAGCGGACCGGGCGCGGGCCGTCGGCTACCGTGGTCGGCAGATCGGCGAGAACATCGCTGCCGGGCAAGGTTCTCCGAGCCAGGCGATGCAGGGGTGGCTGGCCAGTCCCGGGCATTGCGCCAATCTGATGAACCCGATGTTTACCCAGGTGGGTGCAGCTTATGCCACGGACTCGCGTAGCGATTTGGGTATTTATTGGACGATGCTGTTTGGCGCGCCGTGATGATCGTGGAACCACACCGTCAGTTGCTTGCGACCTGAGCCATCCCGCCGGATGTCACGAGCGCCTTCAGCGACGCATCGAACTGTTTCAGGGCGTTTAATTGCAGCTCACGTTGCTGGTCGATTTGCGCGGCAATCTCTGGAGCTGCTTTACCATGCACCCAGACAGCGGACATTTGCTTTTCACCCAAACCTTCGGCCTTGCCAATGTATTGCAGGTTCGAGTCGTAGAATTTGGCGATGAAGCGCGCTTCGACCTGAGTATTGCGCTGTGTCACCAGACGGTTGTAGGTGTCCAGCATGACCACTGCGTCAGGGTGGGCTTGCACCAGCGCATCGAGGTTGTCGTAGACGGTCACTGAGGAGAATTCTTTCTGCAGCGAACCCATGAGCCAATTGATCGCAAGTTTCGGATCGGAGCTGTTGACGAACGCGCCGCTGATGCGAGAATCGATCGCACTATTCTTCACGCCGTTCAGCGCTACAGCATGGTAATGCTCAAGGTACTCAAGGGTGTTGAGGGTGTTTTCGCTGTAAAGCACACCGACTGATTGTGCATGCTGCAGGCCAGCGGCACTGTCGGCCACCGATAACAAATGGCAGGAAGGTGCGTCGGCAGCGTAAGAAGGCGCAGTGGCGGCAGCGCCACCGGTCAATACGGCGACAAGAGCCAGCAGGGTGAAGATTCTCATCGCATTATTTCCCTCAGAAGCATGTTCGGAATGGCGCTATCTTCCTCCTTCGCCGGAAAAACAAAACTCGCATTCGTCGATGGTAACTATCAACTAAACGAATGGTAAAAGCAGAAGCGGTTTATTGATTGAGGGCAACGTGTAAAGTGCTCACCAAAAAAGCGCCTCGAACAGATTTTTCGCCATGGGTGCAGAACAGAGTACACACCAGCCATGACCATCAGCACCCCATCTCCAGATCGACAGCGCCTGATTCGTGCCCTGTTTGAAGAGTACATCGAGATGTACGCCTCTCGGGATCAGCGCCTGACGACCCGCTTCAGTAAAAACTTCAGTGGTTATACGGGAAGCGGTGATTTTCTGGTCAAGGATCTCGCCGACTGGCAGAACATCACTCGGCAGGACTTCTCTCAAGTGCCTGAGCCTATCCGCATTGAGATGCTCGATCTCTCGCTGCAGGATCTGAGTGACGAGGTGGTGGTTGCCAGCGCCTTGTTCCGCATTCACTTGCCCGTTGACGGCGATATGCTTGCAAAGGAAGCGGCACGCCTGGTGCTGATTTTCCGCCTCGAAGGTGAAGAGTGGAAAATCGTTCACAGCGGTATCTCCATTCCCTATCACCGGGCGGAGGATGGAGAGGTGTATCCGCTCAAGAGCCTGCAGGAGCGCAACAGCACGCTGGAGGCACTGGTCGAGGAGCGCACCCAGGCACTGCATACAAGCGAAGCCCTCTATCGCCAGCTCACCGAGGACACTCGCGACGTCCACTGGAAAACAGACCGTGACCTGTTCATCACCTACATCAACCCCGCCGACGAACGCCTGCGTGGCTTCAAGGCCGACGAGGTGGTCGGGCATCACGTCTTTGAACTGTTTACCGATGAGGGTGTGGCCACCGTCAAGCAACTGATAGAAAAAAGACGGCGGTCTGAACGGCCACCTGCGCCGGATGGCTTTGTGACCTTTGAGGCACAGCATCGCTGCAAAGACGGCAGCCTGCTCTGGGGAGAAGTGCTGTCGAAGCCGGACCTTGACGAACAGGGTGAGATTATTGGCTACCACGGTATTACGCGAGAGGTCACCCAGCGCAAGCTGTTGGAAGAGCAGGTCAACCAGTTGGCGTTCCGTGACACGCTGACCCGCTTGCCCAATCGCCGCCTGCTGAAAGATCGCCTCACCCAGACGATGTCATCCAGCCACCGCAGTAACTGCTACGGCGCGTTGCTATTCCTCGATATGGATAACTTCAAACCCCTCAATGACACGCATGGCCACAGCGTCGGCGACCTGCTGCTGATCGAGGTCGCCAACCGCCTGAAAGCCTGTGTGCGCGAAGCCGATACCGTTGCCCGCTTTGGCGGTGACGAATTCGTTGTGCTGCTGTGTGACCTGAGCTGCGACAAGCGCGAAGCCACTGCTCAGGCAGGACGCATTGCCGAAAAGATACGCATCAGTTTGTCGGCGCCGTATTTATTGAGCCTCACCATTGAACATCGCTGCACGGCCAGCATCGGTGTCGCCCTCTTCAAGGGACGCGAAGCGAGTGAAGAACACGTCATAGATTCGGCTGACTCAGCGATGTATCAGGCCAAAGAGCAAGGACGAAACACGATTCGGTTTTGTGAATAGACCATGATTCAAATCTCCCTATGATTTGCATAGCTGGTCTTTCACACAAGGGGCCATATAATCGCGCCGTTTCGTCTACCCTCACGAAGCGCCGTGCAGCAAACAACTCGCGTCAGGCGCCTCGACATTTTTCCGCTATTTAACCGGAGAACTTCCATGCTCAAGCGTACGCTGGTGCTGGCCGCAGGCTTTGCCCTGTCCCTTTCGACCCTGTTCGCACAGGCCGCCGACACCTTGAAAGTCAGCGCCATTCCTGATGAAGCCCCGACCGAGCTGCTGCGCAAGTTCAAGCCGCTGGGCGCCTATCTGGAACAGCAGTTGGGCATGAAGGTCGAATTCATTCCGGTTGCCGACTACCCGGCCGTCGTTGAGGCGCTGGCCACCGACCGTATCGACCTGGCCTGGCTGGGCGGCTTCACCTTCGTTCAGGCACGCCTGAAAACCGGTAACGCCATTCCGCTGGTACAGCGCGAGCAGGACGCCCAGTTCACCAGCAAGTTCATCACCGCCGACCCTGCGGTCAAATCCCTCGCGGATCTCAAGGGCAAGACCTTCGCCTTCGGCTCGGTGTCGTCCACCTCTGGCAGCCTTATGCCGCGTTACTTCATGCTCAAGGACGGCATCAAGCCAGAAACCTTCTTTAGCCGCGTAGGCTACTCCGGCGCCCATGACGCCACCGTCGCCTGGGTCCAGGCTGGCAAGGTCGACGCCGGGGTACTCAACGCCAGCGTCTGGGACAAACTGGTCGCCGCCGGCAAGGTCGACACCAGCAAGGTCAGAGTATTCGCCACCACCCCGACCTACTACGACTACAACTGGACCGTGCGCGGCACGCTCGACCCGGTGCTGACTGCCAAAATCAAGGCCGCGTTCCTCGCCCTTGACCCTGCGAACCCGGAGCAAAAGGCAATCCTCGACCTGCAGGCCGCCAGCCGCTTCATCGAAACCAAACCTGAGAACTACAAAGGTATCGAGGAAGCCGCACGCGCCGCCGACCTGCTGAAATGACGCTGCGCCTTATCCAGGCCAGCCTCAGCCACGCCAATGGAGTCCACGCGCTGCGTAGCGTGGACTTGCACATCGGTGCCCGCGAACAGGTCGCCATCATCGGTCCGTCCGGCGCAGGCAAGTCGAGCCTGCTCAACCTGCTGGCCACCGCCCTGCGGCCCAGCAGCGGCGAAGTGCAGGTGCTCGGTGAGCGGCCTTGGCAGCTTTCTGCGCACCAGCGTCAGCGCCTGCGCGCGCGCATCGGTCTGGTGCATCAGTCGCCACCACTGCCACCGCGCCAGCGCGTGGTCACTGCGGTACTGGCCGGAAAGCTTGGCCAGTGGGGGCTGGGCAAGAGTTTGCTGAACCTGCTGCACCCTCTGGATATTCCCGGCGCACGCGCGGCACTGGCCAGGCTGGACCTCAGCGACAAGCTGTTCGCTCAGTGCCAGCAACTGTCCGGCGGTCAGCTACAGCGCGTAGGCATTGCCCGTGTGCTGTACCAGGCCCCCGAGGTATTGCTGGCCGATGAGCCGGTGTCGGCCATGGACCCGGTGTTGGCCGCGCACACCCTGGCGGTCCTCTGCCAGCATGCGCAGGAGCACGACGTCACCCTGGTCGCCAGCCTGCATGCCGTGGACCTGGCCCTGACGCACTTCCCACGCATCATTGGCGTACGCGACGGACAGATCCTGTTTGACCGTCCGGCCAGCG
Organism: Pseudomonas sp. UMAB-08; assembly: GCF_900095225.1. Lineage (GTDB taxonomy): Bacteria > Pseudomonadota > Gammaproteobacteria > Pseudomonadales > Pseudomonadaceae > Aquipseudomonas. The sequence goes on along the minus strand of NZ_LT607416.1, from coordinate 175,381 downwards.
ACGTCAGCCGCGACCTGCTCGACACGCTCTATGCCAACGAGTCTCTGCAGCCTGCACCGGCTCCAGATACGCCCTTGAGCGTGCAGATTCCCCGATGCTGACGCGCGACAACCGCGACCCGGCCGCCGGGCCTCGTCTGCTGCTCAGCCTGCTGGCCATCGCCCTGCTGTGGCCGGGCATCCGGCTCAGCGAGCTCGACGTCAGTGTATTGCTGGCGACCGACAGCCAGAGCGAGATGGGCCGCTTCGTCTCCGCGTTCTGGCCGCCCGCCCATGGCGAGGAGTTCATCCAACTGCTGCTGCAAGCCACCCTGCAGACCCTGGCTATCGCCACGGCCGGCATGGCCCTG
>NZ_LT607416.1:0-174975 GCF_900095225.1 Pseudomonas sp. UMAB-08 | reverse complement strand
TGGGCACAACTGCTGCGCTGGCCAGTACGCGGGCTGCTGATCTTCCTGCGTAGCGTGCCGGAAATCGTCTGGGCCCTGCTGTTCGTCCGCGCCGTCGGCCTCGGCCCGGCTGCCGGGGTGCTGGCCATTGCCATCACCTACAGCGGCATGCTCGGCAAGGTCTACGCGGAGATCTTCGAGTCGGTCGACCAGCGCCCGGCCCATGCCCTGATGCAGGCCGGCAGTGGTCGGCTGGCAGCCTTCTGCTACGGCATCCTGCCCAATGTCGCTGCGGAGCTGCTGTCGTACACGGTGTACCGTTGGGAATGCGCGATCCGCGCCTCGGTGGTGATGGGCTTCGTCGGCGCCGGCGGCCTGGGCCAGCAGATCGACCTGTCGATGCGCATGTTCGCCGGGGGTGAAGTGGCAAGCATGCTGCTGACGTTCTTCATCCTGGTCATGCTCGCCGATCAACTCAGCCGCCTGCTGCGCTGGAGGCTGGCATGAATCGCCTGTTCAACCTGCTGCTGGTCCTCGGCATCGGCGCAGCAGTCATCGCCTCGTTCGCCTATCTGGGCATCGACTTCGGCGAGCTGGGCAGCGCCCGCAGCCTGAGCCAGATGGGCGCCTATGTGCAGCGTTTTCTCAACCCGGACCTGAGCAATGGCCATCTGCAGGCCATCGGTTATGGCGCCCTGGAAACCCTGGCCATGTCCGCTCTCGGCACCCTGCTCGCCGCCGTGTTCGGTCTGTTGTTGGCACTGCCCGCCGCCGGCCGCTTTGGTTGGCCGCTGCAGAGCGCGTCGCGCCTTGTGCTCAATGCCCTGCGCGCGATCCCGGAAATGGTGTGGGCCACGCTGATGGTGCTGGCCGCTGGCCTCGGCCCGAATGCCGGCACCCTGGCCCTGGCCCTGCACACCACCGGTGTGCTCGGCAGGCTGTTCGCCGAAGCTCTGGAAAACACCCCGCCAGAACCCGCCGAAGCTATCCGCCTGCAGGGCGGTAATCCGGTGTGGGCCTTCTGTTACGGCACCCTGCCCAACCTGTTGCCACAACTGCTGGCCTACTGCCTATACCGTTGGGAAAACAATATCCGCATGGCCAGCGTGCTCGGCTTCGTCGGCGCTGGCGGTTTGGGGCAGATGCTCTATGTCAGCCTCAGCCTGTTCCAGGAAGCCCAAGCCAGCACGGTGATCCTGGCCATGCTGTTGCTGGTATTCGCCGTAGACGCCCTGAGCGGCTGGAGCCGCCAGCGCTGGGTCAAGGCCTGATCGCTTATTCACCGAACAGGTAAAACCAGAAAAGTGACGGTAAGACGCCAAATGGCCCTGAAAAGCACCACCCAACGCTCGCTCTCGACGACTAACCACTGGCAGCTCCGGGTCGATTTCGGCACGGCGCTCGAGAGCCTTCAGTGTTTGAACTAACCAGCTATTTTGGGCTGTTCATGGCGGCGTTTGGAGCGGCCACGCTTCTGCCGTTGCAATCTGAGGCCGTGCTGGTCGGCATGTTGATCCTGGAGCGATACAGCACGGAGCTGTTGTTCGCCGTCGCAACGCTGGGCAACGTGCTGGGCTCGGCAGTGAACTGGTACCTGGGGCGTTCCGTGGAGCGGTTTCGCAACAAACGCTGGTTCCCAGTGAGCCAGAACACGCTGGAAAACGCTCAGCGATCCTATCTGCGCTATGGGCACTGGACGCTGTTGCTCAGCTGGGTTCCGGTGATCGGTGATCCGCTGACGCTGGTTGCCGGTGTCATGCGTGAACCGCTCTGGAGGTTTCTGATAATTGTGACGCTGGCCAAAGGGACTCGGTATCTGGTGTTGATTGGGGTGACCTTGAAGTGGGTAGCCTAGTTGGGATATCCCGGAAACCAGGCCCATTGCTGTCAACTTTTGTAATAGTTCTGACTGTATGAAGTTTCCGTGGACCGTATAGGATCACCGGCCGTACTACTATCAGGCCACTATGAACACCCTCCTGGAGCCTCCCAGTCTCTGTGATCAAGCTCGTCCTTACCTAAGTGTGTATTCGCCCCTCCCCCCTGCGTTACCCCATGCCACCTTGTTTCCCCGCGACACCCCCTTCGCACTTTCTCGAGAGATTGAATAATTCCCTATGGAATGGATAGCTGATCCTACGGCATGGCTTGGCCTGCTCACCCTGATCGTGCTTGAGCTGGTGCTTGGCATCGACAACCTGGTCTTTATCGCCATCCTGGCTGACAAGCTACCCCCCGAGCAGAGAGATCGCGCGCGAATCATTGGCCTGTCGCTCGCGCTGGTGATGCGATTGGGCTTGTTGGCCAGCATCTCCTGGATGGTCACCCTGACGGAGCCCTTGTTTGAGGTATTCGCCAAGACGTTCTCCGGGCGAGACCTCATCATGCTTTTCGGTGGTGTGTTCCTGTTGTTCAAGGCAACCATGGAGTTGCATGAGCGATTAGAAGGCCATGTCGCAGAGCGGGTGGGTAAAGCGACCTACGCACAGTTCTGGCCCATCGTCGCGCAAATTGTGGTGCTGGATGCCGTGTTCTCGCTGGATGCGGTCATCACGGCCGTCGGCATGGTTGAACACCTGGCCGTCATGATGATTGCTGTGGTCATCTCCATTGGCCTGATGATCATTGCCAGTAAGCCGCTGACGAACTTTGTCAATGCGCACCCGACTGTGATCATGTTGTGCCTGGGCTTCCTGATGATGATCGGCTTCAGTCTTACGGCTGAAGGCTTGGGCTTCCATATCCCCAAAGGTTATCTCTATGCCGCGATTGGCTTCTCGATCCTGATCGAGCTGTTCAACCAGATTGCCCGCTCACGGCGTAAAAAACCCCTGCACGGGAGCCGCCCCATGCGCGAACGTACGGCCCATGCCGTTATGCGCCTGCTGGGCGGACGCAAACTGGAAGCCGATGAAGTCGGTGAAGAGATCGCTGACCTGTCGGACGAAGGCCAGACCGATGCGGTGTTCGGCCGACGCGAACGGATTATGATCAGTGAGGTTCTACAACTCGCGGAGCGCCCGATTCGTTCGGTGATGACACCGCGCGCCGAAGTCGACCACGTTGACCTGGCAGCTACGCAGGCAGAAATCCACACCAGACTGATGCATTCCTCATACTCCAGACTGCCGTTGATCCGCGATGGACGCATTGATGAGCCGTTGGGTTTCGTGCATAAAAAAGAACTCTATAAAGAGTTACTGACCGGCAATCAGCCAAACCTTGAGAGCATGGTGCGTAAAGCGGTCAACCTGCTGGAAAGCTTCACCATCCTTAACGCGCTGGAGCAGATGCGTAAGGAATCGACGCATATCGCCTTCGTCGTGAACGAGTTCGGTGACTTCATCGGCATCATCACCATGACGGATATTCTCGAATCCATCGCCGGTGAGTTACCCGATGCCAGTGAGGTCGAAGGCCCGAATATCGTCGCTGAAGGAGACGGGTTCATGGTCAATGGGGCGCTCAACCTCAGCCAGATTCGTGAGCGTATCGGCTTTCAGGCCAGGGCGACCGAAGATTATCAGACCATGGCCGGGCTGGTTGTCAGCCTGCTGGATCGACTGCCACACACCGGAGACCAGCTCAGTTGGGAAGGATGGAACATGACGGTGGTCGATGTTGAGGAGCGCAGGGTAAAGAAAGTGTTGCTCAGCAGAATGTAGACACCGTTGAACAAGGCCGTTTTAAGCGGCCTTGTTGCTCCGGAGTGACTGCGAAGTGACTCTATCGCTACTTGATGAACGCTCTCATATCACCGGCCAGCCCGTCGATCGCGGCCTTGAAGTCATCCACGGTAATCGCCTGGCTTTCATTTTTCAGGGTTTTACCGAAAACTTTACGCACGACTTTCACCACTGGCGAACCCGTGGCGGCGTCGACAAAACTCGCCTCAATGTAAAGTTCACTGTTCTGATCGCGATGGCCGGAAGCAGCGCTGGCAGCCCCCACAACCGCCGCGACCGGAACCACTTCGTACCATTGCATACCTTCGTTAGAAGCCGTTACACCGGTAATTGCCGCGTGCATGATCAAGGTGCGCGAACCGGGTGGTACAGCCTGCAGGCTGTTCACCACCCGGTACCTTTGTGAAAGAACGCCCTTGGCACTGCTGCTGGCATACGCCTGTATTTGCCTCAGCGTTTTCATGTCAACCCGATCCGTCGGCTTGGGTGCGGGGTACAACTCAAGTTCGTTGAACACCACCGTAGAGTACGCCCCGGGTTTAAAGTCGGGAGCCACCCAGCGCAGCACTTCCTTCCCGCTCGACGACGTCGTTTCCTGGAGTCCATCGTAATTCGGCAAAAAGCCTGAGAACTGTTCCTTTTCAGTCACTTTCGAGACACAACCACCCAGCAACAAGCTGCTCAGCGCAATGCCGACAAGCCATTTACGTGATGCTTTCATGTGCTTTGTACTCATGGGATTAATAGGGTATTTATTGTTGTCAGGCGTTAGAAACGCCACGTCATATTGCCGGTAACAGACTGAATCCAGGCGCTACTGAACTGGCCGGAAACGCGATCACCTGACAAACGTTTGCTCTGGTCGACAGGCATATCGCCCATCCACACAAAATCCCAGCCGAGGTTAAGGTCGGTATCATGGTCCACTGCATAAGTGACCCCGGCCCCCACATGCCATTGAGCACTCATAGGGACATTCAAGGTTCGATCACTGTTCGATACCGCCGAGGTATCGTAGGCGACACCGCCGCTCCAAAGCAGTTTCGGGGTGGCTCGGTACTGTGTGCCCAGCGCTAATTGATAGGTGTCCTTATAAGGCGCATTAACGGTGGTTGACTGCCCACCCGCACTGGACGTATCGACATCGATATAGATCTCGCCGAACTGTGACCAGTCCTGCCAGTTGACGGTCGCCAGCACGGCCCATTGCGCGTCGAGTTGTTGATAGAGGCTGAGCGTGACCGTTTGTGGGACCTGCACACCGAGCGTGGTGTCCGTACCATTCACGCGGTCCAGTAACAGGCCATTCCCTTGAACGTCTATACGGTCCTTGAAATCAAGATCAATCTTACTGGTATAAGCCAAACCAATCCGGGTGCCCGGCTTGGGTGCATAAATAACCCCCAGGTTAGCGCCGTACCCCCATGTACTGTCCTCATATTTGTACTGCCCGTCAGCACGATCCGTTAATCCAAACGGAGACCGATTGATCGCCGCCTGAGCTTGCAACATGCCGTACATGGCCTTTATGCCAACGCCCACTGACCACTCGTCATTGAAACGATAGGCCACACTGGGTACAAATGACACACCACCAATACTTCCATATTGACTGAAGTAACGACCGTACCAGTCATTCTTATAACTGAGCGCCAGACCGAAGTCGCCATACGTGCCAAAGCCGACACTCCAGTGCTCATCCAGTTTATGGCTTATAAAGAAGCTGGCACCCGGTGTCGGTTCAATAACATCGCCGCTGCCACTGCCAGCCACGTTAGTGTCCCCGTCAGCATCAAACTTCACATTGCCGTAAATAAGTTGCGCACCGGCCGCGATCTGGGTGCCCTCCAGATAACTGAGGCCTGCCGGGTTACTCGCAATGGTCGACGGCCCTTGCGCACGCGCCGCGGCACCCGCATTGACCAGACCGGTATTATCGCTACCGATCTCATAAAGCATGATGCCTCCTGCCAGCGCCTGTTGGCTGTAACAGAGCGTCAGCAGGGTAAACGCGGAGACCGGCAGCGTACCTGTTTTTGACGGCATAAGAACTCCAGGATCACGTAGGCGCACACACCGCCTACCCGATCGATACCTGAGTTAGTTACTTACCTGACTGGCTCAACATCGCGTGCTGGATTTGTTCCTTCACTGCATCCAGGTTAAAGCTGGCACCCTTTTGCATTGGAGGAAACTCAATCGCAGTCGCCGCCACCTTGGCAACTTCTTTTTGCACGAACTGAAAGCGCCAAAATTCGTAGAGGAACCAGTTCATGTACTGGTATGAGCCTTGAGCGCCTTTGGTAAAGCCCGTGCGCTCGAAGGGATCAAGGCGCAGGTTGGTGAGAACCGGCATGTCCAACTTCACGGTACTGCCGATCCAGCCATCGGGTTGATCAGTGAAGCGGTATTTGAAATCGTCGATACGCACGGCGGAGAGCGTGCCTTCGGTGAAATAGAAGACTTCGTGGCGCGTCGACGGCCCCTTGCCCATGATCATGTCGGTCTGATTGTAGCCATCAAGGTGCACCTTGTAGCTTTGACTGCCGACTTGTTTACCCTTCAGTAACTCTTCGACGATGTTCGGATTACCCGCCGCAGCGACAAACGTCGGGAACCAGTCCATCCCTGACATGATGCCGTTCTCGACCTTGCCGGCCGGAACTTTCCCTGGCCAGCGCAGAATGGCCGGGACACGGAAGCCACCTTCCAGGGCCGTCCCCTTCCCGCCAGCAAATGGCGTCTGGCCACCGTCCGGCCACGTAAAGTTCTCGGCACCGTTATCGGTGGTGAATACAACGATGGTGTTATCGTCGAGGCCCATGTCCTTGAGCTTCTTCAGGACATCGCCAACGATGTCATCCAGCTGGGCCATCCCGGCTTCCTGGATAGTCCAGTCGTTGTCCGCGTTACGCATCCCTTCATATTTGGGCGACAGGTGAGTGGTGACGTGCATACGTGTAGGGTTGAGCCAGAGGAAGAACGGCTTGTCATCCTTCTTGGCCTTATCAATGAAGCTCAAGGCAACGTCGCGAATCTCCTCGTCGACCGTTCTCATTCTCTCCGGATAGAGCGTGCCGGCATCTTCGACTTTCTGCTTGCCCACTTTGCCCCAACGCGGCATCACCGTAGGGTCATCAGTGTCGGTTGCCCAGCTGTGCACCATGTTGCGCGGGCCGACCGTATCTTTAAGCGCCTGTGGATAGTTTGGGTGGGCCGGATCTTCCATCGCGTCAAGGTGATAGAGGTAGCCAAAGAACTCGTCAAAGCCGTGAACCGTTGGCAGGAACTCGTTCAAGTCACCCAAATGGTTTTTGCCAAACTGCCCCGTGGAATAGCCCATCGACTTAAGCGTTGTCGCAAGGGTCAATGCCTGAGCGGGAATACCAATCGGTGAACCGGCCTGGCCTACGGTGGTCATGCCCGTGCGGATGGGCAACTCACCGGTGATGAAGTTGGCCCGGCCAGCGGTGCAACTCGCCTCGGCGTAATAATCGGTAAACCGCATGCCTTGGGCTGCCAGACTGTCGAGGTTCGGTGTTTTACCCGCCATCATGCCTTGATGATAGGCGCCAATATTAAACCAGCCGACGTCATCGGCCATGATGACAACAATGTTGGGTTTATCGGACGCTGCCTTCACGTGCAGGGGCATGGCAGTAAGCAAAAGAGTTGTTACTGTCAGCGCCAAAAAATCGATAGTTTTTGTCACGGTCAGTTCCTCAGTACTCTTATGAAAGTCTCAGGACTAGCCTACAACGTGAAAATTCGGGATACACACAGTAGCTGAATTTAATCCTAGGCGAGAATACTCAGATAGCCACTTTCTTTTTTATCGCTCGCCCTGGAACGGCTGCCAACTTCCAGGCCTGCAATATGCCCGCAAACCCTCTATTGCGCAGGTTCGTTACCGACACTCTTTCGTCGATCCCCACAGCGACTCATAACGTTTAGACATAATAATTATTCAGTTTCACTATGAACACGAACCCCCACACCCGCGCCCGTATATAAACAGGAATGAATATCGAAAACCGCCAAACACACTAGTGTAACTATTATGAGAACACACAGAATGAATAGTTGACAGGCCTCGGCCCTGCGTCAAAGCTGCAACCGTATTGGATAATGTTCTATCAGGACGACGGAATGCCGAAACATAAAAATAAATCAGCGCACTCCACATCGAGTCCCCGACACCCTTTCATGACGCCCTCTCTGCGTATCGTTTTAGCGATCCTGTTACCCTTGGCAGTCTTCAGTAGTTGGCTGTTCTTCCAAAACAGTAAGCCCGCGCCTTTGATCTATTCACCCGCCGTCACATCAGCACCACAACCGCTGAAAACAACTCCCACGCCAGCAGCAAAAATGGTCGACGAGCAGCAATGCCAGGGTTGCCACGGCGCGCAGGTAAGCGATTGGCAAGGCTCTCATCACCAGTTGGCCATGCAATCGGCTAACGCTGAAACGGTCCTCGCCAATTTCAGTGACATCACGTTCAAAAACGAGGGAGAGACCACCCGTTTCTCTCATAAAAATGACGGTTTCTGGGTCAACACTCCTGGCGCAGACGGTAAACCCGCTGATTTCAAAGTCGCTTACACCTTCGGCGTCGCCCCCTTGCAGCAGTATCTGATAGAGACACCCGGCGGGCGGTTGCAAGCGCTGGGGGTGGCCTGGGATACCGAGAAACATCGCTGGTTTCATCTCTATCCAGGCCAAGGTGTGAACTTCAAGAATCCCTTGCACTGGAGCAAGCCGAGCCAGAACGCCAACTTCATGTGTGTCGAATGCCATACCACGGGTTTCAAGCGCAATTTCGACACCGTGAGCAATAGCTTTGCCAGCCAGTGGAACAGTCTGGGAGTCGGCTGCCAGGCGTGCCATGGCCCGGCCTCTAATCACTTGGCGTGGGCGGCAAAGCCCAATGGCCTGACGCATGCCGGCTTTGCCGTCGATCTCAAAGATAAAGACGCCACCACCGAGATCGAGACCTGCGCCCGGTGCCATGCTCGTCGCGCACCGCTGGACGACGGTTATCAGGTCGGCAAGCGGTTGATGGATGATTACCTGCCCAGCGTGCTGACGCCCGAACTCTATGCGGTGGACGGCAAGATCAAGGATGAGGTGTTCGAATACGGCTCCTTCCTGCAAAGCAAAATGTTCGACAAGGGTGTGCGCTGCAGCAACTGCCACAACCCTCATAGCACCGCACTCAAGGACCCGGGCAACGGTGTGTGCGTGCAATGCCACAACACCGCAGGCACAACCTCCGTCGAGCGTGTCAATGGCAAGGGCCTGCAAGCGAAGAACTACGACTCTCCCGAACACCATCGGCATCAGGTCGGAAAGCCTGGCTCGCAATGTGTCGATTGCCACATGCCCGGCAAGCTGTACATGGGCAATGACTTTCGCCATGACCACAGTTTCAGTATCCCCAACCCCCTGCGCGCGCAGACACTCGGCACGCCGGATGCCTGTTTGAGCTGCCACCAGAGTGTGGCGGGCAACAAAATTATTGAGCAATTCAAGCTATGGATCGGCGACCCACCTGAACAAGCACCGCGCTACGACGAAAGCCTCTCGCTGATTCGCGGCGGCCAAACCGGTGCAGCACAGGCGTTGTACGAACAGCTGCAACGTAGCAACCTGCCCGCCATCCAGCGCGCAACACTACTCGCCGAACTGCCCGCCTACCCCAGCGCACAAGCGCTGAGGCTGGTCACCAAGGATCTGAACAATCCGGCACCGCATGTGCGCGAAAGTGCCATTCGCGCGGTCAGCGCCCTGATGCCCGAGGCGCAACGTCTGGCGTTGCTGTCACCGCGGCTCGATGACCCGGTCCGCGCCGTACGAATCGCCGCCGCCCGTGCGCTGCCAGGCGCTGCGAATGGCGGATTGGGGGCCTCTCAGCCCAGCTGGAACACCGCCATCGGCGAGTACGAGGCTGTGCAGTCGAGCCTTATGGAGCGCGCCGAAGCCAACCTCAACCTGGCGATGCTCTACCAGGCCAGTGGCCGCAATGCAGATGTCGAACCCCGCCTGCGTGCCGCCTTGCAACGTGACCCGGATTTCTTTCCGGCACTGGTCACACTGGTGGAGTGGCTGGAATCAAATGCTCGCGGCAAAGAGGCTCGACAGTTGCTGGACGACAGCCTGCGCGAACATCCCGACGTCGCCTTGCTGCACCAGGCCCAAGGCCTGGCAATGATTCGCGCGGGACAACGGGTACAGGCCATCCCCGCGTTACGCAGGGCTGCCAGGCTCGAACCGCAAAACGCTCAGTATGGCTACGTACTGGCAGTGGCCTTGTATGAAAACGGCCAGGTCGATGAGGCGTGCTCACAACTGGAGCAGATGCTCGAACACCAGCCAGCCAACCGCAATGCCCGGCTGTTGCTGATCCAGTACGACCTGAAAAACGGTCATGAGCCAAAGGCGCGAAGGTTGATAGAGGCATGGACGCACATCAACCCTGAAGACCCTGCGCTTAGATGATCGCTTTCTGCCACGTAAATGCCATTTTTTATGCCAACCAGCAAGGAACTGATCGCCGGTAATGCTGCCCGAAACCGCAGTTTTAGGACCGCCCATCTAAGTATTATGATCGTCCTACAATACATGATATCTTTTTGACATCATGCTCCCTGTACATAACATCTTTCCGGCTAGTTTTTTTGTGTATCGAGTGGTACTGGCGCACCTCGCCAGGTAAAGAGATCAGAAGTTAATGTGGTTTCCAAGAAGTAAAACCACAGCGCGCGGTTTGGTGGGTGTAGAGACAGGTCCAAATGGAATAGCTCTAGCCCATATACAGAGAAGCCAAGGCGAAGCTCCACGCCTGCTCAACTGTAGCTTCCGCGTAGCCGCGCCAGAACAGCAACCCGCCGTATTGAAAAATATGGTCGACGAATCAGGGCTTGGCGGCTTGCCGGTCAACCTTGTGCTGCACCCTGCTGCCTACCAGATGCTGCTTCTCGACAGCCCCGATGTCCCCGCTGAAGACTTGGGCGCCGCCATGCGCTGGCGCATCAAAGACCTTATCAGTGAACCCCTTGAAGACGTCGTCGTTGACGCGTTTGCCCTGCCCGAAGATGCCTACCGTGGCCGCTCGCGCATGGCCTACTGCGCCGTACTCAATAAAGCGCGCATGCAGGAGTGGGCCAAGCTGATCAAGCAGGCCGGTCTCAATCTGGTCAGCATCGACGTTACCGAAATGGCATTTCGCAATCTTGGCCTGTTGGCCGGTGCCGACAATCTGAACATCGCACTGCTGCGCTTGCGTTCCAGCGAGGGCTTGATCTGCGTGCAGCATGGCGCGGATCTGTATATGGCGCGCGTCATTGAGCATGGACTGGAACAGGCTGGCCAGGATTTTTCTTCCGCCACCCTGGAGATCCAGCGTTCCCTTGACTATTTCGAAAGCCAGTTAGGCAAGGGGCACATTAATCGCCTGCTGTTACTGCCCATGAAGCGCGATGGCGAAGCCGCACTGCAAGCGCTGGGTAATGGACTGACCGTCAAACTGCAGGCCCTCGACCTGCGCGAATTGTTCAGCGGGCAACCCGCGGCTGAACTGGACGAACAGATGCAGGCTCACTGCATGGCAGCCGTCGGTGCAGCTCTGCGCCAGACGGTTTCCTGATGCAGAACCTCAACCTTTATCAGGTAGAAAAAAACGCACGCCACGGACCGCAAAAACCCCAGCTACTGGCTGGCCTTGCCGTGCTGGTGCTGCTCTGTCTGTGTCATGGCGTTTGGCAGGGATGGCACCTGTATGCAGGCGCTGAACGTCTGACTCAGGCCCAAACCCTGGAACAACAGCAGCTACGCCAGCTGGAAGACGCCAAAGCCTCTTTCGTCCAACCGACACTCGATCCCCAACTGCCATTGCGTCTGGCCGATATAGATGCGCAAAACCGCGCACTGCAGCGCCTGGTCAGCTATCTGGACGTCGTGGCGCGCCAGCAGCGCATCGGCTTTGTTGCGCCGTTAGCGGCTCTGGCGGCACAGCACCCACCCAGTGGCCTGTGGCTAAACGCTATTTCCTTGCGCGAAGGCGGCACCCAAATGCGCCTGCAGGGTTTCAGCCAGCACCAACAAATGCTGCCGCAGTACCTGGAGCGCCTGGGCCAGAGCGCGGTATTCAAGGGGCGTGAATTTGCACGCTTCGATGTGCAACGTGGCGACGATCAACTGCTGCATTTCGACCTGTCCTCACGGGCTACCGATCCAAAGGACAGCCCATGAACACGAGCAAATGGTTGCAGCGCTGGCAGACCCTGGCCCCGCGAGAGCAATGGCTGGCCTGCGGGGTCGGTCTGGCGCTGTGCGGCACCCTGTATCTGGTGCTGCTCGGTAACCCGCTGGGCGCCCGCCTGGTCAAGCAGACGGCTGACTATCAGACTGCCGAAGCGCATCGGGTTGAAGCCGCGACCGCTCTGGCCAAGCTGCGTGCGGCCCTTGAAGCCGACCCCAATATCCCCTACAACCGCGCCCTGCTCCTGGCTTCGACGGACAGCGCGCAGTTGCTGGAGCAGATCGACCACAACACGGGCGAGCTGATCACCCCGGGCAAAATGCGCGCGGTACTTGAAGACCTGTTGAAAGCCCAGCCGGGTCTGCAACTGCTGAGCCTGGAGAGTTTCAGTACACCCGTCGAAGTCCCCTCGACCGACCCAGCCCCGACAACGAAGGCCAAGGGTCAGGCCAGCGCCGTTGTCCTGTATCGGCATGGGGTGAACCTGAAGTTACAGGGAGGGTACTTCGACCTGTTGCGCTACCTGCAAGCGATCCAGGGCACCCAGTGGAAACTGAACTGGGACAGCCTCGACTATCGGGTCGGCGAGGCCGGGGCAGCGCACGCACAGATCAGCCTGCAGCTGTATACCTTGAGCCGTTATGCGGGGTGGATCGGTGTTTAGATTTCTTCTAGCGAGTGTGCTGCTGTATGGCGCGATGGCCCAGGCCAGCATCGAAATCCCCCTCGATCCGACTCAGCCACCGGCCAGCCTCGCGCCAGCCCGTACGGATGAAAAGACTCAAACTCCAGTGCTGCAGGCCATCCTGCTGGGCGCCCAAGGCAGCCGCGCGGTCATCAATGGCCAAACACTACGCGTCGGTGACGAATATGCCGATGGCCGCGTACTGGCTATCTATCCCCAGACTGTTTTGATTGAACGCAAGGGCAAGCGCGAACTTCTTCGCCTGGCTAAATCCGTTATACAACCGAGCCGATGATGCCCATGATGAAGTTCTTGTCGGGCCCAGGCCTCCTTGGTCTGGTGTGCCTGTTAAACGCCTGCCAGACGTTCAACAGTGGCGACCAGGTGCTCTATGACCAGAGCAACCGGCTGCTCAACGAAAGCCTGCAACAAGCACAAAAGCAGGTCGCGCCTCCCCCATCGGTGCAAGCCGCACTGATACCCGCTTACTCCCCGCAAGGCCCCTCTTCGAACGATCCGCGTTTCGACGTATCGGCCAAGGACATGCCCGCTCGCGACTTCTTCCTGAGCCTGATGCAAGGTGCCGGGCAGAACCTGGTGGTGCATCCGGACGTCACCGGCAATATCACCTTCAGCCTGCACCGGGTCACGCTCGAAGAAGTGCTTAGCGCAGTACGAGACACCTATGGCTATGATTTTCGCCGCACCAGCTACGGCTATCAAATCCTGCCGAACAGTGTGATCACTCGCAGTTATGACCTCAATTATCTGAATTTGCAGCGCTTCGGTAAGTCCGACACCCGCGTCAGCGCAGGCCAGATGACCAGTAACAATAATAACCAGGGGAATAACGGCAGTAACGGCAACAACAGTGGTGGAAACGGTAGCTACGGCGGCAATGGCAACGGGAGTAATGGCGGCAGCAATGGCAGCAATGGGCAGGCGTCCACCCTCAATGCCAGCCAGGTGACCACCGTCAGTGACGCCGACTTCTGGAAGGAAGTCGGCGATGTCGTGAAAGTGATGGTGGGTGACGAGCCAGGTAACAGTGTTGTGGTTAACCCACAGGCCAGCCTGCTGGTGGTCCGCGCCAAAAGTGCCGACCAGGAAAACGTCGCGCGTTTTCTGGAAAAGGCACAACGTAACCTCCAGCGCCAAGTGATTCTGGAAACCAAGATTCTCGAAGTGACCCTGTCCAAAGGCTTTCAGGCCGGGATTAGCTGGGACCAGCTGGGTGGCGATATAGGCACGAGTCTGGCGGGCGCAGCGCTGACCGGCCCCACCGGTATTGGCGGCGTATTCAGCAGTACGATCAGTGCGGGTAATTTCAACGGGTTGATCCAGTTGCTGGAAACCCAAGGCGAGGTGCGCGTACTTTCAAGCCCGCGAATTTCCACACTGAATAACCAGAAGGCCGTGATCAAGGTCGGCACCGACGAGTTTTTTGTCACCGACGTGTCATCACAATCAGGCACCACGACGGTCGCCGGGGTCACCCAGCCGACCCAGAACGTGACCCTGACCCCGTTCTTTTCCGGTATCTCGCTGGACGTCACACCGCAGATCGATCAGAACGACACCGTGACCCTGCATGTACGTCCCACGGTTAGCCGCGTTACCGATCAGAACAAGATCATCACTCTGGGCACGAACACGGTGTTGAACCTGCCGCTGGCCCTGTCTGAAACCCGTCAGTCCGACTCCATCGTGCGCGCCCGCAGTGGCCGGGTGGTGGTGATCGGTGGCTTGCTTCAAAACAACAGCAACGACACCGATGCCAATATTCCATGGGCCAGCAAACTGCCGATCATCGGCAACCTGTTCAAGCAGCAGCGCAAATCACTGAACAAAAGCGAGCTGGTGATTCTCATGCGGCCGCAGGTGGTGAACGACGAAGTCTGGCTGGGCGAACTGCGTAAAACCGCAGAGACCTTCAAGGAACTCAAGTAAGGCCATGTACGAAGCCTACTTTGGTCTGCGCGAGAAACCGTTCGCCCTGACCCCCAATACCGAGTTTCTGGTCCAGCTGGCGCCTTATCAGGCCTGCCTTAATATGCTGCACGTGGCGCTTGGCGAGGGTGAAGGCTTTATCAAAGTCACTGGCGAGGTAGGCACCGGCAAGACGCTGATCTGCCGCGCCCTCCTCAAGCAACTGGACAGCGAACGCTATCAGTTGGCCTACCTGCCCAACCCAGGCATGAGCCCGAGCGGCCTGCGCCAAGCGGTGGCCCGCGAGCTGCACATCAGCGGCATTGAAGAGCTTGATACCCAAGGTGTGCTGGAGCTTTTGCAGCGGCGTTTGATCGAGCTGGCGGCGGCCGGTAAAAGCACGGTGCTATTGATCGACGAAGCTCAAGGGCTGCCAATCGGGACCCTGGAAGCGCTCCGACTGCTGACCAATCTGGAAACCGAGCAAGCCAAACTCCTGCAAGTGGTCCTGTTCGGCCAACCGGAACTGGATGTCACCCTGGCGCGCAACGATCTGCGCCAACTGCGCCAACGCATCACGTTTTCTTATCGTCTGCGCCTTCTAGACCTGAAAGACACGACCCGGTATTTGACTGAGCGCCTGGCCGTGGCTGGCTACCGGGGCGAGCCTCTATTTTCCAGGGCCGCAGTGCGCCGCTTGGTGCACGACAGCGGTGGCATCCCGCGACTGCTCAATATCCTGGCGAACAAGGCGCTGATGGCGGCCTATGGCGAGGGGCGCAAACAGGTCACGCAAAGGCATGTGCACCGTGCCATGCAAGATACCGACAGCGTCCTGCCGGCCCCGTACTCGTCGCGCCGGAGGATTGTAATGCTCTCGCTGTTGTTGGCCGCTGCTGTCGGCTTCGGGCTGATTCAGTACGGGGAGATGCTGGTATGAGCCTGGTCAACGACATGCTGCGCAACCTTGAGAGGCGCCGCGCTGCGCCAACCGAACGACTCAGGCTGGACGGCCTGTGGGCGGTGGATGAGGCCGGGGCTGCCCGTCGCAAGCGCTTTCAACGCGTCCGCACGGCCTTGACTGGACTGGCGCTGATCATCCTGATCGGACTGCCATTGGGTGTGCTGATAGACCGCCTGCTTGAATCACCCGCACTGCCGCACAGCGTAACGGCAATGCCCATCGCGCCTGCGGCCCCTGTCCCAGTGCCGGCACCGGTAGCGCCCGTTGTGACTCCAGGTCCTGCACCCGTCGCTTCGACCCACATTCTGGAAGTGCTCCCTCAGAACGATGGCCGCAGCCTGGTCCTGCAACTGCTGCTGGACAAGTCAGTGGCGTATCAACGCATTGATCAAAGCGGTTCCGTAACCCTCAGCCTCCCTGGGGCGCAATTGAGCACACAGCTTGCAGCCGACATGCCCCAAGGCCGGGTGCAGCGCGACGGACGCAGCCTGTCTTGGCGAGTACAGGGTCAGGGTCAGGGCGTGCAGGTGTTGCTGGTCGGTCTGGGTGACAACCTGCACGTGCGCGATCGACTTGAGCCCGCCGGCGATCATTGGCTGTTGTGGGTCGAAGTGCCTATGTCGGCAAAGGCATCGCAGACCGACGCCTCGGACAGGGTGGGCGATATGGAAAACAGTCCGGCCACTGACGCGACAACGGTCGATTCAGAGACCGCAGAGTCACCGCTGCCGGCATGGGCCAATGCGCGGGTACCGTCTGCGGAGGCGAGACCCCGACCTGCCGTCATCCCGGTGGTAAAGCCGCTCTCTGCCAGCGGTCCGCCACAGATGAAGATCGTGCCTTACCAGCCGGACGCTCTGGCTCAAGCGTTGCAAACCCTGCGGAGCGGTGACTATCCACGGGCTGTCCGTGAGCTTCAGTCCCTGCAACTGTCACGTGGGAACGATCTGGATGTCGTGCACGGTCTGGCCCGCGCTTACCTGGCCAACGGCCAATCATCATTGCTGCTGACGTGGTTACCGCTGCAGCTGAAACAGTGGCCGAACGACAGCGAGTTGCGCCTGCTATTGGCACGGTCGCAACTGCAATCCGGCAATGCACGCGGCGCGGTCGCAACGCTGGAGCAGAACCCTCCGCCATTGGCGCAGGAACTCACGTATCACGCGTTGCTCGCGGCCAGCTACCAGCAGACCGCGCAGTGGCAAAAGAGCGCTTCGTTGTATCAGCAGATGATCACACTACGGCCTGACCAGGCGACTTGGCAGTTAGGCCTGGCAATCGCTCTGGAGCGCCTGGACCAATCGGCTGCGGCGGCTCGCCATTATCGTCTGGCCCAGCAAGGGCAAGCGCTGGATGACAGCGCACGACGCTTCGCCAGTGAACGCGCGACAGCACTGGGAGCTCGGTGAACCATGATGAATAAAGAAGATATACGTCAGCGCAAGGTGCGCCTGGGTGACCTGTTGATCGAGGCCGGCCTGATCAGCGATGCTCAATTGCAGCGCGCCTTGCTGGAACAAAAACGCACCGGTTTCAAGCTGGGTCGTACCGTAGTCGACCTCGGTTTCATCGATGAAGTGCGCCTGCTGACGGCACTGTCCGAGCAGTTGAACATCTCCTTCATCGAACTCAAGCATTTCAAGTTCGACAAAAACCTGGTCCAGGCCCTGCCGGAAGCCGTGGCACGACGCTTCCGCGTCATCGTTCTTTCGCGTGAGGGCGATGGCCTGCTGGTGGGCATGAGCGACCCGCTCGACCTGTTCGCCCTCGACGAACTGGACCGCCTGCTGAAGACCACCGTACAGCCTGCCGTGGTCCGCGAGTCTGAGCTGCTGACCGCCCTCGACATGCTGTATCGGCGCACCAGCGAGATCAACTCGATTGCCGGCGAGCTGGAAGGTGAACTCAAGGACAGTGACTTCGACCTGTCTGTCCTGGGTGCCGACAACAACAGCGAAGCGCCGGTGGTGCGCCTCCTACAAACGCTGTTTGAAGACGCGGTGCAGATGCAGGCGTCGGATATTCATATCGAGCCCGGCGATGGCATCTTGCGCATTCGTCAGCGTATCGACGGGGTGCTCAACGAGCATGTCATGAAAGAGGCGCGGGTGGCCTCGGCCCTGGTCATGCGCTTGAAAATCATGTCCGGTCTGGATATCTCCGAAAAGCGCCTGCCCCAGGACGGGCGCTTCAATATCCGGGTCAAGAACCACACCCTCGATGTACGCGTGTCGACCATGCCCGTGCAGTTCGGCGAGTCGGTGGTGATGCGTCTGCTTGACCAGACTCACGGCATTACCAGCCTCGACGCTGGCGGCATGCCGGCGCAGATGCTGGTGCGGTTTCGCCAACTGCTGCAGCGCCCCTTCGGCCTGATTCTGGTCACCGGTCCTACCGGCTCGGGCAAAACCACCACGCTGTATGCCGGGCTCAGCGAATTGAACAGCCCGCAGAAGAAAATCATCACCGTGGAAGACCCGGTGGAGTACCGGCTGCCACGGATCAACCAGGTCCAAGTCAACGCAAAGATCGACCTCAGCTTCACCCGCGTGCTGCGCGCCGCCCTGCGTCAGGACCCGGATATCCTCCTGATTGGCGAGATGCGCGACCAGGAAACCGCCGAGATCGGGCTGCGTGCCGCGATGACCGGCCACTTGGTGCTCTCGACGTTGCACACCAACGATGCCCCGACGTCAGCCATGCGTTTGGTTGACATGGGCGTCGAGCCATTTCTGGTCGCCACCGCGTTGAGCGCCGTACTGGCCCAGCGGCTGATCCGTCGCGTGTGCGAAAACTGTCGGGAGACCCACGTGCCCGAGGTGCGCCAGATGGTGTGGCTGGAGGCCCTGTATGGCGCCTCACTGAGCGGGCGCAACTTCCAGCGTGGGTCCGGCTGCAACCACTGCCACAACACGGGTTACTCCGGGCGGATGGGGGTCTTCGAACTGCTGGAAATGAACGAGACCATGATCGCCATGCTGCGTCGCAACGACCCCCAGGGCTTCGCCGACGCAGCCCTGAGCAGCCCCCACTATCGGCCCCTCGCCGCCTGCGCGCTGGACTATGCGCTGGCCGGACTGACCAGCGTCGAGGAAGTGCTCAAAGTGTGCGTTTCCCGGACCGACGAGGTGCTGATCTGATGCGTACACGCTTGTACAGCCCGGCGTCCTTGATGCCCACGCCCGTCGAACGGAGTGTGGCGCCATGAGCCTGTTCCGGTTTACCGGCCGCGATGCTCAGGGCGGCAAGGTCAGTGGCAGCCGCAATAGCGGCTCTGCAGACACGTTGGCCAATGAGCTCCTGGCACAGAACATCATTCCACTGACCATCGAAGCGCAGGCTGAACAGGGCGATGGCCTGCTGGCGTTGCTCGCCGAACGCATGCGCAGAAAAAAAGTCGACCTGCTGGAGCTGATCATCTTCTGTCGGCAGATGCACAGCCTGAGTAAGGCCGGCGTACCGATCATCCGCGCGATTGGTGGCCTGGCCGAATCACACCGTAACCCATACTTTCGCGAGGTCCTGCTGGAGGTGCGCAGTGACCTCGAAGGTGGCATGAGCATGGCGGTGTCGCTCAACGCGCACCCCAAAGTGTTCGGCACCCTGTTCATCAGCATGATCAGCGTCGGCGAGAACACCGGCCAGCTCGATCTGGCCTTTCGCCAACTCTCGGTTTATCTGGAGCTGGAACGCGAGACGCGCAAGCGCATCAAGCAGGCCACCCGTTATCCGATGTTTGTACTGATCGCGATGGGGATAGGGCTGACCGTAATTAACCTGTTGGTGATTCCAGCCTTCGCCAAGGTGTTCGCGCAGTTTCACGCTCAACTGCCATTGCCCACCCGGGTGTTGATCGCGACCTCTCAGCTCTTTCAGGATTACTGGTGGCTGATGGGGCTGATGGTGGCAGGCGCTATTTATGGGTTCATCGCGTGGACAAATACCGAGGCGGGAGCCCTGCGATGGGACCGGACCAAACTGCGTCTGCCGATTGTCGGCGGCCTCTTCGAGCGTATCGCCCTGGGCCGTTTCACTCGCACCTTCGCGATGATGTACCGCGCGGGCGTGCCGCTCCTGCAGACCCTGACGATCAATAGCGTCAGCGTCGGTAATCGTTATATCGGCCGGGCCATCCTCAGTATGCGTGAGGGCGTGGAACGCGGCGAAGCACTGACCCGTACCGCGACCGCCAGCGGCCTGTTCACCCCGCTGGTCCTGCAAATGATGGCGGTGGGTGAAGAAGCGGGCGCGCTGGACGAGCTGTTTGTCGAGGTCGCGGACTTCTATGAGCAGGAAGTGGATTACGACCTCAAGCAATTGGCCGATGCCATCGAGCCGATCCTGATCGTGGGCATGGGCGCCATGGTGCTGGTGCTTGCCCTTGGCGTGTTTCTGCCGATGTGGGATCTGTCTGCGGCCGCCAAGGGCCACGCGTGAATCGGAACGATGGAATGGGCCGTAGCGTTCGCCGGATGCGTCGGCTGGGCTGGGGCATCACTGGACTGATGTTGCTCCCGGTGCTCCTGGCAATGGGCTGGAAAATCGCTCAGGTCAGTGAACGTCGGGCGATGGAGGCCACCCGTGAATACCTGGCCTCCAGCCTGAGCGGTCTGGCGGCGCAGCGGTTGGCCAACGGCAAGGTGCTGGAACCTGAATGGCGGAACGCCAACCCATTTGCCCTGCTGCGCTGGCAGCAGGACAACTACGGCGGCGCACTGCTGGCTGGCGCAGAGCCAAAACCGGGTTATTGGTACTGGTTGCCAGCCCGGGCCTGGATTGTGTACCGGGTACGGTTTGTTGAGGGATGGAAAACGTCGCCGGGTGAACTCCATGCCTACCGACTGTTAGCGGGGTCAGGCGCCACTTTTGCTCTGGAGCTGGAAGCGGTACCCGCTGCGGAGCTTTCCGCAGCGGATTGGTTAAATCGGTGAAGGGCTCATGATGAAAAAAAGCAAAGGCTTCACCCTGATCGAACTGGTGGTGGTGATCGCGATACTCGGCATCCTCGCCGCCGTCGCGCTGCCACGTTTTATCAACGTCACCCAGGATGCCCAGCACGCTGCGGTCAAGGGCGCCGGCGGCGCGCTGGCTTCTGCCGTGTTGCTCGTGCGCTCCCAGTACGAAGTGAACCGTAACGGTGGCACTAATGGCTGCGGCACGCCGGTCAACTGTCAGATCGACGTGCAGGGCTTTGGCACTAACAACGTCGACGTGAACACCAATGGCTGGCCGGTGGGTATCAATGCGACGGGCACCGCTGCCACCGCAATGACCGCAACGGCGTGCAATGAGGTCTTTCGCAACGTCCTGCAAGGGTCGGCACCCACGGTGGGAACGAGCGCAGGCACTGTCGACTATGTGACCACCGCCGCCGGCAACGTCTGCACCTTTACCTATCAGCCGAATAGCGCAAACGACACCATTTCATACGACGCCAATACCGGCGACGTATCCAGCACCATCAACTGACTCACGCTTTACCTAAAGGAATTAAATAATGAAAAAACAACAAAGTGGTTTCACCCTGATCGAGTTGATCATGGTGATCGTTATTCTTGGCATTCTGGCGGCGTTCGCGCTCCCTCGCTTTGCCAACTTCAGTGTCGATGCCAGGGTCGCAGCCATCAATGGTGCGGCCGGAGCCATGCGTTCAGCCTCTGCGATTGCCCATTCGCAATTTCTTGTCTCGGGTGCGCCCGTAGTCCTTGAAGGTACGACTATCACCATGGCGGAAGGCTACCCAGACTTGGCGGGCATGCTGGATGCGGCGCAAATCTCCTCCAAGGATTTCGTCACGACAACGGCCGGAACAGTGGGATCGAGCGGCGCACCGACGCCTGCTACTTGCAGCGTGGTCTACACAGAAGCAACGTCAACAGGGACTCCAGCGGTTTTAACAGCTCCGACCTTTGAAGTAAAAGTTGGCGGCTGCTAATGCCTGACAACCGCGGCTTCACGCTGATCGAGCTGATTCTGGTGATCGTTATCATCGGGATTATCTCGGCCGTTGTGGGGCCGCGGTTCTTTGATCGACAGGTGTTCGATGAGCGCCTGTTTTTCGAAGAAAGCCAGGCGGCCGTGCGCTATGGGCAGAAGCTTGCCCTGGCCAGCGGCTGCCTGACTCAAGTCAGCCTCGACAATAACGGCTACCACCTGCGCCAGGCGGCCAACTGCACCAGCGGCGCTTATAGCGCCGAGGTCAGGGGCCCGGATGGCGAAACACCCTTTGCCGCGCCAGCGCCCACTCATGTGACGCTGACAGCGGTCAATTTTCCCGTGGTATTCGATTCGCTGGGCCGTCCGTCCAGCGCGGCGAGTGCCACTGTCGGTACGCTCAACGGCGGCTTCACGCTCAGCGTGACGCCCGAAACAGGCCTGCTGCAATGAAGCGCCAAACGGGCATGACCCTGATCGAACTGGTCATGACCATCGTGATTATCGGCATCGCGGCGGCAGCCCTGTTCAGCGCCATGGCCGCCATCACCACACGGTCGGCCGACCCACTGCTGCGCCAACAGAGCCTGGGCATCGCCGAAGCCTATCTTGAGGAAATCCTTCTGAAGGACTACGTCGATGCGAACGGTGTCGTCTGCCCGGCGGTGCCCGGTAACCGCAGTCAATATCAGACGGTCTGTGATTACGCAGGGCTAAACGACAACGGCGCCCGCGAAGCAGACGGAACCTCTATCGCCGCCCTCGCCGCTTATCGCGTGAACGTCACGGTCACCCCGCACGCGTGGGCGGGCCTGGCGGCAGCTGATGCGCTTTATGTTGAAGTCACCGTCACCGACCCCGCAAACCAGCCGCTGGTGCTGGCCGGCTACCGGACTCGCTACTGATGAAAACCCCGGCATTGGCGGTTGGCATCCCGCAGCAAGCGCGCGGCTTCACCCTGGTCGAGCTGGTGCTCGTCATCGCCCTGGCCGGCATTATTGTGGTGATGATCAGCACAGTGCTGTCGCGTCCTCTGGACGGTTTCCTGGCCCAGAGTCGACGCGGCGAGCTGGTGGATCAAGCGGCTGGCGCGATGAACCGCTTGACCCGCGATGTACGCCTGGCCGTGCCCAACTCGCTGAGGGTGTCAGCCGATGGCCAAGCCGTGGAGCTACTGCTGATCCAGGGCGCTGCGCGCTACCGTGCGAATCGCAATGACAGTCAAGGCCTGCGTTTTTCCCCGGAGGCTGCTGGCACGTGCGCAAGTACTGCCATCGACGGTCGTTGCGATACCGTGCAGGTGCTGGACGGGGCATTCGATCCGACCGGGGCCCGCTGGATGGTGGTGTACAACATCGGGGCCGAATCCGGTGGCAACCCGGTGGTCGGGAGTAACCTTTGGGCACCGACCAATCCAGGAGTAATGACCCCGACAGGCAGCACGTTCAGTCTGCTTCCAGGCGCACCGGCTGGAGAAAGCATTATCGCGGTGGGCAACCTGCCCGCCACCGGTTTTCGCTTTGCCTATGCGTCGCCACAGCAGCGTGTGTATCTGGCCCAGACGGTCGTGGGCTTTCGCTGCCAGAATGGCCAACTGCTTCGCTACACCTATAGCCAACTGCTTTCTACACTGCCCGCCGCCCCGCCGTCCGGTTCCAACCCTGAGCCGCTGGCACTGAATGTCGATTGTGGGCAAACACGCTTTACCTACCAGGCCGGCAGCACTGCGCGCGCCGGTTTGCTGTCCCTGGCACTGCATACCACCCTCGACGGCGAAAGCTTCCAACTCTTGCAACAGGTCCACATCGACAATGCGCCCTGATCCCCGCTGGCCCCATCGCGCCCAGGGTTTTGGCCTGGTTGCAGCGATGTTCCTGCTCATCGTGGTCGCCCTGGTGGTGATCGCCATGGCACGCCTGTCCGTCGCGCAACACGGCACCATCAGCCTGTCCATACAACAGGCACGTGCCTATCAGGCGGCGCGGGCCGGGGTCGAGTGGGGCATAACCCAAGCGATCAGCAGCGGCAACTGTGCTCAGGGAACGCCGAGCCTGGCCGGTAACAATCTGGGCGAGTTCAGCCTCAATGTGGCGTGCATCCGCAACAACTATGTGGACAACGACGGCGCTGCCGTAAGCATCTTCCGGTTCACCTCCACCGCACAGAATGGCACCCCAGGCAGTCGCTCCGACTACGCCTACCGACAGCTCACCTCAACGATAGAGAAAGGGGCTCCATGAGCAGACAAACATGGGCACGGGGCGGTCTTGGGATTGCGCTTCTGGCGGGGCTGTTGCTAACGAACGTGGCGCAGGCTGCAACGACCTATACGTTCAGTTTGCTGGGTACTTTGCTGGGTATAGATGCCCCATGTTCGGGCACGTGGAGCCGCAGCGGTAATACCTTCACCTGCAGTGGACAGATGATACTGGGGGCGGGGGACAAACTGGCGGTGGGTTTCCTGACCATCGGCAACATTACCGTTGTCGCGAATCAAGGCTTCTCACTCGACACCAACTCGATCGGCACCAGCAGCAACACCGTGGCGCTGGTCTCTGGTCCAGGCGCTATCACCGTCACGGGCACCCACAGTACGTTCAGTGCCTCGATAAGCTCCACCGATGGCGCGATCAGCCTATCCAATGCCGTGGTAGCCGGCTCCGTCCAGACAACAAGCGGCGCCGTGACACTGGTCGGTGGCAGCGTCGCGGGTGACGTCCTTGGCGGCGGAGCAATTACCGCCACCGGAACCTTGGTAAACGGCAATCTCACCAGCAGCGCCGGGGCCGTCACGCTCGCGGGGGGCAAGGTCGGCGGTAACCTGCTGGTTCAAGGGGCGGTCACCCTCAAGCTGGGCACCGCCGTAACCGGAACCCTGACCAGCCGGGCAGGCGCACTGACGCTGACCGACTCCAGCGTGGGGGGCGATGTCCAGGCTTACGGGGCCATCACCTCCACCAACACAACCGTGAAAGCCAACCTGAGCACCAGCACTGGCGCGATCACTGTCGTCGGCGGTAGCGTCGGTGCTGCGGTTCACGCCGAAGGCGCCATCACCTCAACGGGGGCGCCGATTACCGGCAATCTGACCAGCAACTCAGGGGCGATTACCCTCACCACCGGCAGTGTCGGCGGTAATGTCCTGGCCGGGGGTGTCATTACGGCGACTGACACCCCGGTAACGGGCAACCTGACCAGCAGCGGTGCGGCTATCACCCTCGTACGCGGCAGTGTCTCGGGTGATGTCAATGCATTCGCCGCCATCACCGCCACCGACACGTGCATCGGCGGCGATGCAGTGTCCGGTGCCGCGACCACGCTCACTCGCGCTACCGTCGGCGGCAATGCCCAGGCCTTTGGGGCGATGACGCTCACCGGGACCAGTGTCGGTGGCAATGCCACGGCCGGCGGCGCCATCACTGCCACTGACAGCTGCATCGGTGGCGTTATCGTGACGGGCGGAGCCAAAACCATCACCGGCGACTGTTCATCCAGCCCGCCGCATAATGCTTGCAAGGCGGTAGCGCCGACGGCTCAAATTGACCACTTCGCGTTCAGCTATGCGGGCGCGGCACTCACCTGCAATCCGCAGCCGATCACAATCACCGCCTGCAGCAATGCCAGCTGCAGTCTCTATGCCGATCCGGTCAGTGTCGTACTGAGCCCTTCCAGTGGCTGGACAGCGACCCCGCCCGCAGGGATCAACGGCAACACCATTACCTTCAGTGGCGGCAGTGCTCAAGCGCAGTTGCGCAGCAGTAGCGTGGGGAGCGTGAGCCTTGCCGTTGCCTCGTCAGTCCCGGGGAGCACTTCATCGACGGTTTGCTCGACCAGCGACTGTACGATTGCCTACGCCGAGAGCGGTTTCATCTTCGATGTACCGACCCTGATTGCAGCCAGACCGCAGAGCAACATCGCCCTGCGCGCCGTGAAAAAAAGTGACACCTCGCAAGCCTGTGTCCCCGGGTTTGCCAACGTCACTCGCAGCCTGAGCTTTACCTCGGCCTACATCAATCCCGACACCGGCATCCAGCCAGTGATGGTCAATAACAGCCCGGTGACCAGCAGCCCGAGCAGCCTCAACCTGACGTTCGACAGCACGGGCAGCGCGCTGCTCACGGTACGCTATGACGATGCCGGACAGATGATGCTCACCGCCAGCTACGACGGCACCACCGCCAATGGCGATGTGGGATTGAGTATGAGCGGCAGTGATTTGTTCGTGTCCAAACCCTATGGCCTGTGCCTGCAGACCGCGTCGACCTGCACCGTCGCAGGCGTGAACGACAACTGTCAGGTCTTCGAAAAAGCAGGCGACAGTTTTCCCCTGCGCATTCAGGCAGTGGGCTGGCAGGCAGACGGAGAACCGCTTACGGCAGGCAATTTGTGCAGCAGCCATATCATCACGCCCAACTTTCAGATGAGCGATATCACCCTGAACAGCGCACTGGTGGCGCCCGTCCCTGGAGACAGCGGCACGCTCTCCCCGCCCCGATACAGCCATGTAGTGGGTAACCAGACCACCACCAGCACCTCGATTTCCGAGGTCGGTGTATTCCGCCTGACCGCCACGCCAACGGCCAATGGCTATTTCGGCGAAACCGTCAGCGGCGGTGGGAGTGGTTTGGTCGGCCGCTTCATTCCTGCTTACTTAGGGGTGCAAGCAAATGCCAGCCTGATGTCGAGCTGCGGTTCGTCCTTCAGTTACCAAGGCCAGCCAATGGCCTTTGCCATCGGCCAGGAGCCTACGCTGACTGTCACTGGTTTTAATCGCAGCGCAAGTATCACCCATAACTATGACCGTGGCGCGTTCTGGCGGTTGGCAACGCCAGTGCCGAATGCCTACACCTCGATCACCGGCAAGACCAGCCTGGATATCAGCGGGCGGTTGACCCGCAGTGGCATAGCAAACCTGGCACAAAGCGGTGCCGACAATGGTGACGGTACCGAGCGCTACCGCTGGAGCGGTGAAACGCTGCAGTACACCCCGGCACTCTTGCCACTGGCTGATGATTACCCGTTTATCGCGGCGATTCGTCAAGGTTTCAGCGCTGCAACATTGACCGATACCGATGGTGCCTGTTTTGGCGATGGCAACAGTTGTTCAGCGTACAGCTATGACTTTAGCGACAGCCCTGGCAGCGAGGTTCGTCTGGGGCGCTTGCGTCTGGACAATGCCCATGGCTCTGAGCTACAGGCACTGGATCTGCCCTTGCGCATCGAGACGTGGCAGAAACTTGCGGGCGGCAGTTTTCGGGTCGAAGGCCTGGACACCTGCACCACGGCAGCCGTTTTACAAACGCCTGCACTGAGCAGTTACACCGGGCAACTCAGCCAACAGAACTATGGCAATGACAAGGTCACGTTGATCGCACCCATCGCGGGTTTGGGGCTGTTGCGCTTGCAGCCTCCCGGGATCAACGGATCGGTACTCGGAGGACTGCCGGCAACACCGTCCTGGCTTTTCTACGACTGGAATGGCAAGGGGCGTGAGGCTGCAACGGGGCTGGCCAGATTCGGCATCTATCGAGGCTCATCACCAATGATCTTTCGCCGCGAAGTGTATCGCTAGCGACCTGCTCTTCACAGGCGCTGGCGGCTCACATCGACAAAGCGCTTAAAGCTTTGTTGTATCGACTGGCGCTCGCCACTCAGGCCGTTTGAACGCTGTCTCCGCGCCGGAAATCGAGACGGCTATACGATTCAGCACCTGCTCGGCGGTGTATTTTTTGGTGGTCGTGTTAAGGGCGATGAACACAAGGCCAATCACCAGCGCCGCATGAGGGATTTTTTTGATCTCTGTATTTTCCAGGCAACACAAAAACCCGCAGGCAGCGGCAGATCCCAGGAGAGCCCCGGCAATCGCCTCCTGCAGCGGATGGATATAGGGTGCCACGCAGTTGACGCTGAACCACCACGCGACCAATAACCCCACACCGGCTCCCGGCCAGCGAAGGCGAGGATCGATTTGTCGCGCGAGCAGGCTCATCGCCACGGGCAGCACCAGGCTGGTATTCATGGCATGACCGCTGATGACCGCAATGTTCAGGCTTTCAAGGCCGACACCCCATCCTTTGAAGAGGATTTTGCTCGCCCCGACAATCGCGTACACGAACAGCAGCACGGCGCCCCATAACAACGCCGACTGCCTGGACCTGGAAAACCAAAGCCAGCCCGCGATGACCACGGCCGCCGGAAGCATGACCGTAATGCCGCCGTACTGAGTGATGTCTGCCAACCTCATATCCCACGCAACCTCTATCAAGTCCTTCACTCAGGAGCCTATGAGAGCAGAATTTGTTCGGCCAAGGGCGCTTTACGGGCCTTTATATAGGCGATGAACGCGTCCATGTCAGAACTGCACAACGTTCTGGCAACGGCTTTGACCTCTGCAACCGGCCAGTCCCACCAGGCAGACCCTAGCAGGATCTCACGCGTGTCTTCTTCGAACCGCCATTTGATGAATTTGCAGGGATTGCCGCCGACCACCGAAAAAGGGGCCACATCCTTGGTCACGACGGCGCCTGCTGCAACGACTGCACCATGACCGACAGTGACGCCGGAAAGAATGACTGCATTTGTGCAGATCCAGCAGTCGCTGCCGATCACGACATCGCCCTTGCTCGGGGCAAAGTCCACAATACCCTTAACTTCGTCGATCATCGCCGGGAACGGATAGGTGGTGATCCAGTCGGTGCGATGCTCTCCTCCGAGCAAAATCCTCACCCCATCAGCAATCGAGGTGTAAGCACCCACTTTCAGAATCGTATCGTCACCGAACTCGATAACCTCCGGAATCCCGTACGTTCCAACGCCGATGGAATAGTTCGGATAACGCAATCTAATCCGCTCTGCGCACCGGTCGAGCTTGTCCATTCGGCGGAGCTGCTTTCTTGTTTTTCGCTTTTTTAGAAATTCCAAAAGCTTCATGCAATGGCTCTCATCGGTCGCCCGGTTGTGACTGAAGGCATTTCAACCAGACTCCGTCACCCAGCGGCCATCTCAACGATGGAGCAGCAGCCGTTTGAGTCGGCGAAAGGTGATCTTGTTGAACTGCCTGAAGGGGATGGCACGCAGCAAACGCCACGCGTCTTTTTTATCTGTCACCACCGCATACTTCAACGCTTTGTTGAGGATGACGGTCTTGCCTTTTTCGTAACCGGGGTGCGTTTGATAGGGGCTGATCGCTCTCATGTCAGCGTCGAGCAATACCTTGTATCGGCGGGACAGGTTGTTTGGATGGCGCCGATAGCGGGTGACGCACACCGGGAGCACATGGATCTGATAACCCTGGTTGGCGATTCTCAGCGTCATCTGAAAGTCTTGCACTTTGATGTTCGGCTCGTAGAAGCCTACCGCTTTAAGTGCCTCCATCCGATACAGAGAGACCGGCGCGCCCACCACGATGGCGTTGCTCAGTATTTCGTCAAAACCCAGGCACTGGATCCCGTCGAGTTTTTGCGTCTTGCCGTTGTTCCCTTCGCTGTCCATGTACGTGACCAGCGCGCCGACACAGCCGACTTCCGGGTGTTTATCCAGGTATTCGGCTCTTATACGCACCGAATCCGGAAGCATGATGTCATCGAGGTCAGGCGTGGAAACATACTCCCCTTTCGCGTACCTCAACCCATGATTGAGGGCCGCGCTGACGCCTTGGTTGGGCTGCGTATAGAGCTGGAACTTATAAGTGCTTTGCAGCGCCTGCAACATCGCATAGCTATTATCCGTCGACCCGTCGTCGACGATAATGACTTCTCTATTTTCATAATCCTGAGCGAAGATGCTTTCAAGCGCCTCCTCCAGGTACTTTTCTGCGTTGTAGCAGGGCGCAACAATCGAGACCAAAGGCCCTGTGACCGCTGCCTGATTGTGTGTAGCCATAAGTTCTTCAGTCATAAGTGTGATGTTTCTACTAAGCATTTCAACTAAACCCACCCGAAAAAAGCCGGCTTTGCAGTCGTTTCCGGGGCAGACGACAGCCACTCATCAGGCTCAGCGGTTGTCGGAGCCGCGTGCAGCGCGTCTACTGGGCTGAAGCCGACATATCATGCTGCAACACGCACCTGTTGTCATGAATTCAATGATGGCCTTATCTATCACAACCTTTCAAACCGCTCCGTGAAATACCCTCCATTATTCAGCCCACAAAAAAACGCCCCGTTCTTCATCCGAAGAACGGGGCGTTTTTGTTGCAGCAGCTGGCTTAGTTCAAGGTGCGTAAGTCAGCAACAACTCACTGGGCGCCTGAAAGTCCAGCGACATCATCACGCTCAGCGCGGTGATGGTGAAGATCGAGAAGACGAACAGTTTACGCGCCCAGACCCGGTCATCCACTGCCTTGTAACCGCTCCAGGCCATGTACAGCCAGTACATACCCATGACGGCCGCAACGGCCAGATAACTAAGACCGGCGTAACCACCCACGGTCAACATCAGGGTAGCCAGCAGGAACGCCAGGGTGTAGATCAGGATATGACGCTTGGCGACGACGATGCCACGCTTCACCGGCAAGACCGGAATCGACGCAGCGAGGTAATCGTTGAAGCGAAAAATCGCGATGGCGTAGGAGTGCGGCATCTGCCACAAACTGAACATCACCAGCAAGGTCAGTGCCGCCAGGTCGAAGCTGTTGCTCACCGCGACGTAACCGATCACGGGCGGCATCGCCCCTGACAAGCTGCCGACCAGTGTGCCGTGCACCGATTTGCGTTTCAGGTACAAGCTGTAGAAGCCGACGTAAATCACAAAACCGATCACCGCGAACAGCGCCGCCAGCGGGTTAGCCTTGGTGTACAGCAAACCCACCCCGGCGATGCCAAGCACGCTGGCGAAAATCAGGGCCAGTCTCAATGAAACCAGGCCCTGCACCAGCACCCGATTCTTGGTGCGCTCCATCTTCACGTCGATGTCGCGGTCGATGCAGTTGTTGAACACACACCCGGAGGCCACCACCAACGAAGTGCCGATGACAGCAGCCAGGAACAGGCCAAAGTCGACATGCCCTTTGGACGCCAGGAAAAAGCCACCTGCCACCGAAAGCACATTACCGAAAATGATCCCCGGCTTGGTGATTTGGATAAAGTGCTTCAGCGACATGGGGAGATCCTCAGTGCGCCATCATGTTCGTGTGGACGTTGTACATAATCCACAACGACAGGCCGACCACGATCGCAATGATCAGGGCGGTAAAGGCGAAGGCAATGATGTTCCAGCGCTGTTCGGACGACCT
Organism: Pseudomonas sp. UMAB-08; assembly: GCF_900095225.1. GTDB lineage: Bacteria > Pseudomonadota > Gammaproteobacteria > Pseudomonadales > Pseudomonadaceae > Aquipseudomonas. Next base: position 144,309 of record NZ_LT607416.1, on the reverse strand, counting down.
ATTCATGTGCAGGAAGAACACCAGGTGCACGAATATCTGTACCACGGCGAAGGCCACGACAATGGCCAGGGTCATCGTCTTCGGGAACACCGGGTGCATCAAAAGACCGAAAGGGATCACCGTCAGAATCACGGAGAGGAAAAACCCGACGGCGTAGGACTTCAGGCTGCCATGGTCGGCACCGCCGTGGCTGATATGTGCGTTAGCCATTTACAGGGCTCCCATCAGGTAGACAACGGTGAACACGCAGATCCAGACCACGTCCAGGAAGTGCCAGAACAGACTCAAGCAGCTCAGACGCGTGTTGTTGGTAGCGGTCAGACCTTTCTTCTTGATCTGGAACATCAGCACCGCCATCCAGATCAGACCGGATGTCACGTGCAGGCCGTGAGTACCGACCAGCGTGAAGAAGCCCGACAGGAAGGCGCTGCGATCAGGGCCGAAGCCCTCGGCGATCAGGTGATGGAATTCATTGATTTCCATGCCGATGAACGCGAGGCCCAGCAAGAACGTCACCGCCAACCAGGCGATAACCCCGTTCTTGTTGCCCTTGTGCATCGCCAGCATGGCGAAGCCGTAGGTGATACTGCTGAACAGCAGGCAGAAGGTTTCTACCAGCACGTAAGGCAGTTCGAAGATGTCTTTGCCCGATGGGCCACCTGCGACGTTGTTACTGAGCACCGAGTACGCGGCGAAGATCGTCGCGAACAGGATGCAGTCAGTCATCAGGTAGATCCAGAAACCGAACACGGTCATGGACCCGGCATCCTCGTGCCCATGCTCCTCAGCATGGGCAATCTGAGTTTCTAATACTAAGTTCGACATGGTTTAAGCCTGCTTAGCCAAAGTTTGAAGGCGTGCATTTTCGATTCGCGCCACTTCTTCGGCGGGAACGTAGTAGTCGATGTCATCGTCGTTACTGCGCACGATGAAGGTGGCTACCATGCCGACCAGACCGACGGCGGCCAGCCACCAGATGTGCCAGATCAACGCGAAGCCAAAGACCAGACTGCCAAAGCTGATATACACGCCAACACCGGTGTTGCGCGGCATGTGGATCTTCTTGTAATCGACTGCTTTTTTGCTCTGTACCCCACGCTCCTTGGTCTCCCAGTGGGCGTCCAGGTCATTGACGTGCGGTTGCTCGGCGAAGTTGTAGAACGGCGGCGGCGAAGAGGTCGACCATTCCAGCGTGCGGGCATCCCACGGGTCACCTGTGAGGTCACGGTTTTTCTCGCGATCACGGATGCTGACCACCAGTTGCGCGATCTGGAAGATGATGCCGACCATGATGACCAGCGCACCACAGAACGCAGCGATCAGCCACGGTGTCCATGCCGGGTTGTCGTAGTGGTTCAGACGACGGGTCATGCCCATGAAGCCGAGCACGTAAAGCGGCATGAACGCCAGGTAGAAACCGACGATCCAGCACCAGAACGCATACTTGCCCAGACGCTCGTTCAACGTGAAGCCGAACGCTTTCGGGAACCAGTAGGCGAAGCCCGCCAGGTAACCAAACACCGCACCGCCGATGATCACGTTATGGAAGTGCGCGATCAGGAACAGGCTGTTGTGCAGCACGAAGTCAGCACCCGGAACCGCCAGCAGTACGCCGGTCATGCCGCCGATGCTGAAGGTCACGATAAAGCCCAGGGTCCAGAGGATCGGCGTGGTGAATTGAATTCGCCCGCGGAACATCGTGAACAGCCAGGTGAAAATCTTCACCCCCGTGGGCACGGAGATAATGATCGTCATGATGCCAAAGAAGGCGTTGACGTTGGCCCCCGAGCCCATGGTGAAGAAGTGGTGCAGCCAGACAACGAAGGACAACACGGTAATGGCGATGGTCGCGTAGACCAGCGAGGTGTAGCCGAACAGGCGCTTTTTGGCGAACGTCGAGGTCACTTCCGAGAAGATGCCGAAGGCCGGCAGGATCAGGATGTACACCTCGGGATGGCCCCAGGCCCAGATGAGGTTGACGTACATCATCGGGTTGCCACCAAGCTCGTTGGTGAAGAAGTGCATGCCCAGGTAACGGTCCAGCGTCAGCAGAATCAAGGTCGCGGTGAGGATCGGGAACGACGCCACGATCAAGATCGCGGTGCACAGGCAGTTCCAGGTAAACACCGGCATTTTCATCAACGTCATGCCAGGGGTGCGCATTTTCAGGATGGTGACAACGAAGTTCACCCCCGTCAGCAACGTACCCAAGCCTGACAACTGCAATGCCCAGATGTAGTAATCGACCCCGACACCCGGGCTATACGCCAGGCCAGAGAGCGGCGGATAAGCAACCCAGCCGGTGCGGGCGAACTCGCCGAGCCCCAGGGACAGGTTGACCAGCACCGCGCCGACCACGAACAACCAGAAGCTCAACGAGTTGAGGAACGGGAAGGCAACGTCGCGAGCACCGATCTGCAGCGGTACGACGATGTTCATCAGGCCGACCACAAAAGGCATCGCCATGAAGAAGATCATGATCACGCCGTGAGCGGTGAAGATCTGGTCGTAATGTTCCGGTGGCAAGTAGCCTTCGGAACCGGCGCTGGCGAGGGCCAGTTGCGAGCGCATCATGATCGCATCGGCAAAGCCGCGCAGGAGCATGACCAGCGCAACGATGATGTACATCACACCGATTTTTTTGTGGTCGACCGAGGTCAGCCATTCAGTCCACAGGTAGGACCACTTGCGATGATAGGAGATTGCAGCAACCAGTCCCGCACCCACCAGCATGATGATAACCAGCGTCACCATTACGATCGGTACATGGAAGGGAATGGCTTCCAGCGTTAATTTACCGAACATCTCTTACTCCTCTGCGCCGGCAGCCGAATGCATTTTCATGTCCATGCCCGTCATTTCTGGTGCATCGTCCGCCTTGTGGTGCATCCCCTTGGCCTTGTTCATCCCCTCATATTTATCAATGATGGTCTGGAACAGGTTGGGCTGGACGCTGGCGAAGTACTCAACAGGGTTTTTCACGCTAGGCTTGGCCAACTGATTGAATTCAGCGATTTCAAGCGGGTGTGGTGTTTTTTTGGCTGCAACGACCCAAGCATCGAAGTCCGCTTGCGACGTGGCATAGGCCTTGAATTTCTGGTCCGAGAAGCCTTCGCCGCTCAAGTTGGCCGCCATACCGTCGTACACATGTTCTTCGTTGGAGATCAGGTGCAGCTTGGTTTCCATACCGGCCATGGCGTAGATCTGACCGCCAAGGCCCGGGATGAAGAACGAGTTCATGGTGGAGTCGGAGGTGATCCTGAAGTTAACCGGGACATTGGCCGGGAACTTGATCTCGTTGACCGTGGCGATACCCAGTTCCGGGTAGATGAACAACCACTTCCAGTCCATCGCGACGACTTCGATGACCACCGGTTTGACGTTGGAATCCAACGGTTTGTAGGGGTCGAGTTCGTGGCTCGATGTCCAGATCAGGATGCCCAGCGCGATCACGATCAAGGTTGGAACGCCCCACACCACGGCTTCAATCTTGCCGGAGTGAGCCCAGTTCGGCGCGTAGGTCGCCTGGGTGTTCGAAGCGCGGTATTTCCAGGCGAAGGCGAACGTCATGATGATCACCGGAACCACCACCAGCAGCATCAGCAGCGTCGCGGTGATGATCAGGTTTTTCTCGTCAATGCCTATCTGCCCTTTTGGATCGAGCAGGGCCATGTTGCAACCACCCAGCGCAAGCATGCTCAAAAGGGCCAACGAGCCAAACAATCTGGGGTACCTTTTTCTACTCATCTCACGACCTCTAAAGCTGCGCACGCAATGCAGTTGGGTTTCGACCGCCAACACTTCACCCTGCCAGGTGTTGGCATGTTTTTTTGATTGAATAAGGGCCTGCCAGAAAAGCTCGAGAGCTGGGCGGCAAATCCAGAATTGTCTGTGGTTTCTTATTGAACTGGTGTGGCAACGGCCTGGTTAGCAGACCAATTCCATTTGGTGCGGATTTTTTGAAAGGGTGTCAGTCCCTGAAGCCGTATCGGCGTGGTCTACATAGAGTGCGTAGAGACGCTTTCGACCTCGTTTCTTGTCAATTGCAAAGCGGTACTGACTGATAAGTGTTAGCGATTGTAGATATGTAACCATTTGTTGACTATGGCTTATTCTGCAACAGTTCTTCTCGCATCCAACAATTATCAGCCGGCGAGGACATTATCGGGGGCTGAAAAAAAGCCCTACTTTCCGTCGGAAAACAGGGCTTTTGCGGCCTCCCGCTGAGTTCAGCGGACGGTGCGACGATTACGCATGATCCCCAACGGAACCAATATCACGGTCAGAACGAAGGCAGCCAAAGCCCACTGCGCCAGCGATAAACCGAGAATCGGTGGATACGGCGTGGTGCAGAAGCCATCAACCTGGAAGCCCAGCGGGAACCACGACGCCAGCGGCAGGCCATCAACGATAGGCTGTAATACATCCAGACCGCAGCTCTCGTTCGGATTCGCCAGGATGTAGACATGACGGCCGGCAGCGACGATGCCGCCAATCGCGCTAAGCACAGTCAGCCCCTCGAACACCGTGGTGCTGCGTTTGCCCGGCATCGCGGCGCCAATGAAGGCGAAAATGGCGATGAACAGCAAGGCATAACGCTGAAGAATGCACAGCGGGCATGGCGCCTCGTCCAATACCACTTGCATGTACAGCGCGCCACCGATCAACGTGAGGCAGATCACCCCGAGCAAAACCAGAAAGCGCTTTTCGCGTCTTAGGTACATCGTGCTGTCGCTCATTCCCTTACCTTTTGAGATGGTGTAACCCGAAGTGTAAATGCACAACGGTCTGATCGCCCGCGATAATCGTGGGCAGAGGTTACCAACTCAAGTGCAAAACCGCTGTACGGAACAATTGGGTGGCCGATGGCGCTGGATCTGACACGCAGCCTCAACCCTGCGAAGCGCGGACAAAAAAATGCCGCCAGCCCCTGACAGAGGCTGGCGGCATTTTTTATCGCGCCGGGTTTATTCGAGCACGGAAGCCGGGCCAAAGAACTCGTAGCGGCTTTGTTTCTCTGGTACGCCGGCTGCTTTCAGCTGGCGTTTGACCACTGCCATAAACCCTTTCGGACCCAGGAAGTAGGCATCCAGGTCCCGATCTTCGGGCAACCACTGTTCCAACTGCTGCTGATCAAGCAGGCCAACCGCATCCGCAGCAGGGCTCACGCCATCGTCTTCGGCGTAGCAATAGAAGTGCTTGAGCTGCGGGTGACTACCGGCCAGACCATCGACCCAATCGCGGAACGCATGCACCGCGCCATTGCGCGCGCAATGGATAAAGTGCACGGGACGCGAGGTTTCCAGCGCGGTCTCAAGCATCGCCAATGTCGGCGTGATGCCAACACCGCCGCTGATCAACACCAGCGGCTTTTGGCTCTCAGTCAGGGTGAACTCGCCCGACGGTGTGAACAACTGGAGGCTATCGCCAATCTGCAGTTGGTCATGCAGGTAGTTGGACACCACGCCATTGGGTTCGCGCTTGACGCTGATGCGGTATTGGTTACCACCGGCCACTGCCGACAGCGAATAGTTGCGGCGCATCTCTTCGCCACCGATGAACAACTGCAAGCCAATGTATTGACCCGCGGTAAACCCGAGGATCGGCCCGTCATCCGCAGGTTGCAGATAGAACGAAGTGATCTCGGCACTTTCATCCACCCGTTTTACCAGCTTGAATTCACGCGCACCGCGCCAGCCGCCAACGGCTTCGGCTTTTTCGTTGTAAATCGCGCCCTCGGCACCGATCAGAATATCGGCCAGTTGCTGATACGCATGGGTCCAGGCTTGCAGCACTTCATCAGTGGCGATGTCGCGGCCCAGCACTTCTGCGATGGCGCGGATCAGGCAGGAGCCAACGATTGGGTAATGCTCAGGCAGGATTTGCAAGGCGACGTGCTTGTTGATAATTTTCGCCACCAGATCGCCCAACTGCTCAAGTTCGTCGATGTGCCGTGCGTACATCAGTACACCGTTGGCCAGCGCCCGGGGCTGATCACCGCTGGCCTGATGCGCCTGGTTAAATAGCGGGCGCACCTCTGGGTATTCCTCAAGCATCATTTTGTAAAAATAAGTGGTCAGCGCTTCTCCGCCGCTTTCGAGCAGGGGCACGGTGGATTTGACGATGGCACGATCTTGAGCGTTCAACACGATTTGACTCCTGAGCCGCAAGGCTTCTAGCTAATTACGGCTTATACTTCAGGATTCGTGCCAATTATTTTTATGTTAAAAATCAATAGGTTGAAAACAATCAGTCAAAATGACCCATCGCGCATCATAGTCAATAAGACTCCTTTGCGTCCTTATGACTACTGAAACACAACGCGGCCTTGGGCTGCGTTTGCCGACAGCGTCATCGACCGGCTTGACTGTTTGCTGTCCTGAGGCACAAATGCCCTAAAGCGAAACCTTTGCAAGTCGATAACCCGGCATCGAAAGCTGTTTGCCACTCTTGTAGCGACGCCTTTAATCTTCAGAAGGTTGATATGTCCTCAAATAATGCCCGCGCAGACTCACTCTCACTCCTGCTGTTTACGTTGCGCAGCGGCAAGCTGATGGCCATCAACTTGCTCAAGGTCAGCGAGATCATCCCCTGCCCTGCCCTGACCCGCTTGCCAGAGTCCCATCCACACGTCAAAGGTGTCGCCGTCCTGCGCGGCGCGTCGTTGTCGGTGATCGACCTGAGTCGGGCCATTGGTGAACAACCGCTGCTCGACCCCTCGGGTGGCTGCCTGATCGTCACGGATGTCAGCCGCTCCAAGCAGGGCCTGCATGTGCAGGCAGTGAGCAAGATCGTGCATTGCCTGACCACGGACATCCGGCCGCCACCCTTCGCCTCTGGCAACAGGTCATTCATCACGGGGGTGACTCAGGTCGACGGCATGCTGGTGCAGGTGCTGGATATCGAAAAAGTCATCCACGGCATCGCCCCGGCGAGGATCATCGCCGACGAGCCTGCGCACCTGAGCGAAGAAGACGCCCAGGTACTGGCCAAGGCCAAAATCCTCGTGGTCGACGACAGCCAGGTCGCCTTGCAGCAATCGCTGATCACCCTGCGCAACCTTGGCATCCATTGCCACACCGCCCGCAGCGCCAAAGAAGCCATCGACCGCCTGCTTGAACTGCAAGGCACGGAGGAGCAGATCAACGTCGTGGTGTCTGACATTGAAATGTCGGAAATGGACGGCTATGCCTTTACCCGGACCCTGCGCGAAACGCCTGACTTCAAGGACCTGTACGTCCTGCTGCACACTTCCCTGGACAGCAAGATGAACAGCGAAAAAGCCAAGTCTGCAGGAGCGAATGCCGTGCTGACTAAATTCTCTTCACCCGAGTTGACCAAATGCTTGATTCAGGCAGCCCGTACGGTCGAGGCCCAGGGCATTTAATACAGAGCCCCCAGCCAGAGGATTCGACAGCCTGGTGCTGGCTGATGCGCCGCGATCTGCGTCAGACCCTCGCCCCCACAACGTGGCCTGCCGCCCTCCGCCTCCTAGAGTTCAGCCCTGAACTCGCGCCACAGGTGCACGCTCTATTGGTACTCGGTTACCAGCAAGGCGCAGGCAGCGTGCCGGACTATGAGCACTGGCACAAAGCGTTTGCCACCGACCCTGAGTTCGACCCGTCGCTGTGCTTTATCGCTGCCGATGAACACGGTCTGGTCGGCGTCGTACAGTGCTGGACCAGTGCCTTCATCAAGGATCTGGTGGTGGATCCACGCGCCCGCCGCCAAGGCTTCGCGCGCGCCCTGTTGAACCATGCCTTCGAGGCTTTCCGCGTGCGGGGTGAAGCGTGCGTCGACCTCAAGGTAATGGACAGCAACCACGACGCTCGGCGCCTGTATGAAACATCCGGTATGCGTTACGTCCAGCGCTTTACTGTCGACTGAGACCGCCCCCCGATCTCGTCTGCCATAATCCGCCTTTCGGAAACACCACTCGAAAGGAGCCAGATATGAAAGCATCCACGGCGCTGTGCATGGCCCTTGCGGTTGCTGCGACCCACGCCAATGCATCCAGCAGCCAGGCCTGGAGCGAACTGGACAAGGCCGTCATCGACAGTTGCGTGAAAGCCAGTCAGCTTAAAGAGGTAAAACCGGCCGGCACCGCAGCCCTGTTCGATGACAGCGTCGGGTACAGCGCACTCCTGCTCAAAGGCCGCTACCCGCAGGCGCACATGAAGAACAAGCCCGGCACCGAACTGTGCCTGTATCAACGTCAAACCCGAAAAGCCACCGTGAACGAGTGGGATGCAGTGACCACGTTGCCGAAAAAATAATCGCCCGGCAGTGGCGCGGCACGTTACCTGCGCTGTCCGTCGAGTCGGGTTGGGTTTTTCACGTATCGGGCGGGGAGATTGCCAATACGCTGCAGCGGGCCGGCGTTCAGGTGGTGAACGCCGATCCGTTGGACTATGCCTTCATTTCTTTTGCATAGCGTCTGGCGTAGCTGAACAGCGCTGAAAATCAGCGCTTGCCCATGGTCTTGCGGGTGCCGTGAGGCGCGACACCGGGGACTTTGTTATGGCTGGCTTTGCCCGACTTCTTGTAATACAGAGAGTCTTGAGTCTTGGCTTGCAACAGCTCGCCCGGCTTGAATGGAAAGCTGAATGCAGGAATAGCGGCTTTTTTATCGGTGGTTTCAGCACCCGGCTCGACGACTGTCACCTCTTCGGTGGCGACGGCTTCAGGAGCTGGCGTGTGTTCGGGGGTAGTCATGGAAGCTCCAAAAGTATCGAGTCAGTCGTCTGGCGAAAATGGGCAGTCGCCCAAGGCCCGGCAGCATACCTGAATCGCAGACGACCTGCCGCCATCACCTCTCACCTCCCATCGCCTGCTATTTGTAAAACAGGTCAATGATGACTTCAGCCTCGAAGGCGCCCGCTTTGGGTGTTTGGCTTTGCCAGACCAGTTCGGCCTCGAAATCGGCCTTCGCCGACTGACTCGTCCCGAGCAGATCCGCCAGATGGAAGGGCTGGTTGTAAGGCAACGTTGCGCCATCGCGGCCATTGATAATGCGGATGCCGACGCCGTCGTTGGCCGTGGGAATCAGAAAATCGCCAGACAGCACACCTGACACTGGCTTGAATCGCGCATCGAGGCTGAAGGGTGTGTCACAGGTGCGGCTGGTCACCAGTGAAAACGGACGTCGATCAATGACCCGCCCCACCGCGACCTCTTGAATCCCTATCGAGCCAAACTCCACCGTCTCCGGGGTGACCTGTAACTCGGCATCGCAGGCAATGAAACGCAGGCCGGTCAGGTTATTGATGACGTAGCTCAGGGTGTAGCCGGGCAATGGGTTCAAACCTGCTGCGCTGTCGAGTTGGAACATCCGATAGTCCAGCAGATGACTGGCCACCCCTGACGGTGGGGTCGGACCGAACTTTTGCACGAACACCGAGAACGCCAGATTGAAGGTGATGCGCGGGCACGCAGCCATATTCGCGTCACTTTCATGACAAACAGGCAGACTCTGGCCGGTGCCTATCCGGCCGCTGCTCTGTAGATAGTCGATACCGTCGACGGTCAGACCCGCGCGAATACCTTGGCCAATCGGCACGTTGTCCGGGTTCAAATAAATGAACACTTCCTCCTGCTGCTCTTGCAGACCGTCCTTGAAGCATTCGACCTGAGCATTGAACCGATCCGAGCGCCAGACGATGGTCCCCTCGGGCGATGCGGCAGGGATGGCAACGGTGCTGCCCAGATCGCCATTAATCACCACGGCCCCGGTGTTTTGCGCCGTGCAGACCAGGGCAAGACAGGTGGCAGGGCTTAGCGACAGCGTCAGCAATAACAGGCGAATCCAGCGAATATCGATCATGATTCAGGGGCTTCCAGGTGGGCAGTGTCCGGCAGCAACCGGGCCTTGAACGGCAAATGCCAGTCGACCTCCGCGCGGTAATTACGCTGACCGCCGTAGTCAGTCAGGGCGTTGAAGGACAGGTGTTGCCAGCGATTGTTGGCTGGCTCGTCTGTGCCCAGGGGCAGGGTTCGGGTGGTGCCCGGTGGCAGCAGCAGGTAGTCGCTAACGTCGCGTTTACCGTCGATACCATCGAGTCGCAGGTTCTGGAGAGAGGCGTGGTAAGCAGACCGGTTACTGACCCGCAACGATGTCGCGCCGGTCGCATCGCGGGTCAGGTTCCAGAGCAACTCCTGGGCGCTATCGGCCGGATCACCGGGCAAACCTGGCGGGCGATAGAACACGTTGATCCGCTGGCGGATGGCAATGCTCAGCGGGTTCTCGCCTTCTGCGCGTCGGGGGATTTCCATCACGTACAGGTGCAACAGCGATTCCCGCCCCTGCGGCATGCCGACGCCTTCATACAGGATGCGCAGCGCCTGTTTACCGTTAGCAGGCAGCTGTGACAGGTGAGGCGTCAGGGCAAACGGAAGATCATCAGACACACCATCGCTCTCACCCGCAGCGCTGCTCAACCACGCCTGGAGCAGCACCTCGCGGGGACTGCGGTTAATCACGTCGATGCTGACTTCGCGAAAAGCCCCGTCGAAGATCAACCGCGTTCCGGCAAGGGACACCGCAGCCTGCGCGCCGGTACTGGCGACCCCTATCAATAGCAACATAGGGCCGATCAGCCTGTGACTGAGTCGTTTCAACAGACTCATTGGCAGGTGACCTTCAGTCGTTCATAGGCACGTAGCGGGTCCTTCGGCGGCAGGCTATAGGGCACCCGGCAACGTTGATCGGACCACTTCACCCGCAGTACGCCTTGATCTTGCCCGGTCAACACCAACGCGCGACTGGTGGGATCGACCACCGCCAAAGACTTGCCGTGGTCATCCTCTACGCTGGCGCCCAACGGCACCTTGCTACCATCCGCGCGCACCAGTTCGAATTGCACGCGGCGCCCGATCGACGCTGCAAAGTGCACAACACTCACGGCACCACGACGAGGCACCACTTGGACGATGGCATTATCCACCTCGACGTCCGCCCCCAACTGCCGGGTGTCGAGACTGACCCAATTGGTTCGGTAAGGCTGTGCGTAAGGCAACACCGCGTAACCGTTGGCCGAAGTCTCGACGTTGCTGTAGTTGGTCAGTTTTGCACCGCTGACGTTTGGCACCTCGACCAGCGCGAAGGTTTCACCCAAAGGCTGGCCGAAGTTCACCCCGCCACGGTGGGCAACCAGCGACCCTGACGCACCCAGGCTAAAGGCATCGTAATCGCGACCCTGACTGTACCCGGCCTCAAAACGACCGTAGGGCGTGGTGGTGTTAAGTTTGCCGGAGCCGAAAGTGCCGGAACTGCTGTCGCGCCCGGCCTGTAGCGAATAGAAGGCATTTCGATTGTCCAGCACCTGACCGTTGAGACCGCCCTGGGCGTTGTAATCACCTTGGCTGTCGCGCACCAGATTGAACGATGCCCGGGACGCGCTTGAGCTTGAACCCAACGGCACTGTCAGGCTCAGGGAGAGCCGATGATCGGTGTTGGCCTGCCCGTCACCGTCCAATTGCTGGTTTTGCTCGATCGACAGGTTGTAACTGACGGTCTTCCACGCGCCGTTATAGGACAAGTACAGCTGACGGGTTTTGCCCGGCAGGTTCCAGTAACGCTGATCACTGGCGGTCAGGCTCAACGAACCGGATTGCCCTGGCAGCGACTGCGTGACATTAAGCTCTACCCGATCCTTTGCCCGGCCGGTGACCGTTCGAGCGATGCGCCCATCGAGCTCCTCTACGTGCTCCTGCAGCGTGCGGTATTGCTCAGTGGAATAGCGATAACCGGCGACGGCAAAGGTGGTGTTCGTCACGTCGAGGGTGTTGGCGTAGCGCAACCGCACGCTTTGGCCCTGGCTAGTCTTGCTCGCACGCGCCTGGCTGATCGACTGCGTCAGGTCGGCCGAAAAAGCCCCCAGGCCGGTATTGACGCCGGCCCCGACATTCGCCGCTTGATAATCCTCGGCCCATTGCAGCCCACCGAACCCGGTCAACCGTTCGGACAGGCCATAAACCAGGGTGCCACTGGTGAATGTCGGCGAGGCCTGTTGATCGGCATTGCTGTCGTATCGACCGGCGGCGAGGCTGTAGCGCAACGCACCGTGGGGCACCATGATCGGCAACGAGGTAAACGCCTGCGTAAAGGTGCGCGTGCGCCCATCCGCCTCCACTACCGTGATCGATAGATCGCCATTGGAACCGCTGGGGTAGATATCGGTAATCTCGAACGGGCCCGGAGAAACGTTGCTGCTGTACAGCAGAAAGCCGTTCTGGCGAACTTCAACCGTGGCATTGGTCTCGGCAATACCACGAATCGTCGGAGCGTAGACCCGCTCGCTGTCAGGGAGCATGCCGTCGTCGGAGGCGATTTCTGCACCGCTGAACCGCACACTGTCGAAGATCAGCGAGTTTGAGTAGATCTCACCGAGTGTCAGTTGCCCCTTGAGCCGCGTCAGGTCGCGCTGGGCGAACGTGCGGTTACTGCTGAAGCGATAAGGCTGATTGCCGCCGTAGGTCAGCGACGACTCGTTGCGCAGGCGCCAGGCGCCGAGGTTCAGGCCATTTCGCAGGCCCAGGTAATACTGATCCGTGCGCGCTTGCTGATTGTGCCGACGGGCGCCATTGAAACTGTAATTGATGAAGGCGGCGGTCTCGCCTTCAGTCCAGAGTTCAGGTGACACGTAACCCCGAGCGCTACGGGCCATGGCGGTCTGCGGCACGCTGACACTCAGGCGCAGGCTATTGGGCTGGTAGTCGACACGGGCAAATTCGACCTGCGCCGCCAGGTCAAAACAGGCACCCGGTTGCAGATCAACCGCCAGGCTTGCGTCGTTGTGCAAGCGTTCCATATCCAGTCCAAAGGCCTGGAGCATCTCCAGCGTCAGGCAGGGTTCGATCAAGCCTGAGGCCGGGTTTTGGGTGAACTTGACATCATTGCGTCCACTCAGGACCCGATTGACGTACACATCCACCCGGTAGACGCCAGGCAAAACGCTGTTGCCCCGCAGAAACTCCTTGAGGTCGGCGGGCTCGTCGGTGCCCTGGATAAACGCCGTGTTGAATTTCATCGAGGGGCCCTTTCCAGGGTCGCTGGATTGATCGGGCGATGCCACGGCTGACGTCGAAAACGCCATGCCCACACTCATGGCAAGCGCACTGAGGCTGAACGATGCGCACGCGTAAAACCTCGTGACGCGTTTATTCGCGTGCAGGGAATGGCCTGAGAACAATCCCTGGGTACTTCGGTTGAGCCGTTCCATGTGCTGTTATCACTCAATCCTTGGAGTACTGCCGCGCCGGAGAATCCTTTCGCGCAGGCGCAAAACTGCCGAGCCCGGGCAGGTGCCGCCACTCGGGTTACCCGGTGAATAAAAAGTTCTGGAGCGGTCGCTAGTGGACGCCGGTGTCGGTCTTGGCGACCTTGATCGCATTGACCGCCTCGCTGGCGATCTGCGTGGCCCTATAGGGCACTAGCCCACCGAAGTCATTGATGCTGGTGAAGCCAACGTTTAAGGGATGACCATTGGCCGGCTTGGCAAGCGGCAAGTCCAGAGACTGTTTCGGTGCCAACATCAGGCTGTCCTTCTTCAGCACGTGAGTCGTACCCTCCAGAACGTCAATCCTGACCATGGACACGAAATAAGGCCCCGGATTGCTCACCTGCAACCTGTCGCCCTCCAACACACGCCATTGGAGTTTCTCCGAGGCCTGTGCCGGTTCGGCCCTTAACCCTTGAGGTCGAAAGAACACCTTGATGCGCTGACGAATAGCGATCTGCAAGGCGTTCTCTGCGGCGGCCTGAGGAATCTCCTGCACATTGAGCCAGAACACCGACTCGCGGTCCTGCGGCATGTCCACGCCCGCATACATGATGCGCAGCAACTGTTTACTGTCAGCCGGCATGCGGGCCAGCGCCGGGATAATCACAAATGGCAAATCGACAGTGCCCTGTGCGTCAGATTCAAGCCAGGACTGCAGGAGGATTTCTCCGCCTCCGCTGTTATGCACGCCGAAACTGACTTCCTTGTCCTCGGCCGGGTAAATAACGCGGGTGGTGTTGAGTACGATGCCCGCCTGGGCACTGGCGGCCAGCGTCAGCGCCAGCGAGAAGCAGGCATAACGGATTGCGGTGTAAAACATGATGGCATTCACCTTGAGTCGAGGTGCGACGGGGTGAGTACGACTCACCCCGCCAGTGGCTTTACTCGTAATCAAGTACGAAAGGCATGAACCCATCAGCGTTGCCTGGGTTGGTCGGGGTGCCGTTAAGCACGTAGACCGCTCCAAAATTCAGCTCTGCCGTCGCGCCGCTCGTACCATCCTTGATCAGCGGCTTATCGATCGTCTCGGTGCCACTCAAGTCCATAAGCTGAGATTCCGCGTTGAGCAAGCCAATACCGACACCGTCTGCGGCACCCGTGGTACGCAACAGCTTGGCGTCGTTGTTATCCAGACCGCTGCCAGAGCGTGCGATGAAGCGCATTTTCACCGTGTCGTATTGCTCGACGCCTGCGCTGCAATTGACCAGCAGCTGGACAGGTGTAGCGGTTTCCAGCTTGCTTGCGGTCGATGAACCAATATCCGAGAACGAAACGTTACCCAGATCAATATTGATATCGCCATTAGGACCGGCACCGACCCCAGCGCCCGGCCCGACGTTACAAGAGATGTTGGTCAGCGTGCCGTTGAACACCAGCTTCCCGTTATTTGCAGCGTTGGCCGAACCTGCTGCGCCCAAGCCCAAAGCACCCAGTACAGCCAGTGTGAGAGAGAATTTTTTCATGCTAACGACATTCCTTGCGTTCGTTCTGTATGCCCATCATTGGACGAACAGAACTATAACGGCACGGCGCATCATCCGATGTCAGGATAACCACATTACGAGTATGGATTTGGCAACAGGAAAAGCAGGCACTTTCTGTGGGAATATTCCTGATTATCGATAGGCGCCCGGAAACAGGGGCTTTGCGCGAAAAGAGCAAATGCAAAGTGTGAGCGAAGTTACGATTCACGTAATTTCAATACAGTGTTTGCATTGATCTAAACCTGTCACGCGCCCTTCAATCAGAAGAACAAAAACCGCATTTATTTCCGGGGTTCCTCTCGCCGCCCACACACTACTGGTAGGTCAACGTAACCACCCCGACCCTGGACTCTTTGTCCAGAGACAACCCTGTACCCTCCACCGCACCTGAAGAGGAAAGTGCCGTGAATGCAGTATTGAATGGAATGACATCACCACTGCAGGCATTCCGATAAGTGTCCACGGCAAGGGTGATTTCCGATGTGACCCGAATCGGCTGCAGCGCCTTAAAATAGGGGCTTTCAGACAGTGGCTGGACCGCACATCCAGTATTGACCACCTGCCCGCTGAAGTGGATAACGCCACCGTTGGCTGATGCCCCGGCGCTGAAGGTAAACACCACGACCGAAAACAACATACACCTGACCGAGCTACCGTTCATTGCAGGACTCCGTGCGGCGTTTCACATCAATAAACAACGCTGAAAAAAAGAACTCACCCGGGTATTCAAAACTATAAGTAAGAACTTTCCTCGGGTTTCTTTCACCAACCTTTCAGCCGATCATATCAAACAGGCACCTGATGCCTATTATTTATTATCGTCAACGCTCATCTTTTCTTTAATAGACCGTCCGCGCGCAGACGCGCAGAACAGAGAGGCGAAGCCTGCCTACGGCGCTAGCTGTCCATTCTGTCAGTTAGCCGTCATTTTGCTGACCGGGTTGGCAGGCTATAAAGAAGGGGCTGACACTGACGATGACGAAAGCCTGCACCAGGCGCCTCCTCTCATCCCTGTCCTTCCCTTTGACTTGCCCGGCGCCTTCCCTGCATGCGTAAACAGACCCGAACCGCAATCGCCGCCAGCGCCATCGTTGCGCTCATCGCGCTCGCCAGTTGGAGCCTGACCCGTCCTGCCCCGGCAAAAGTATCAGCGCCGACGGCGATTCCAGTCCGGGTCATCAGCGTGGTCAAGGAGGATGTACCGCGCTATGTCACCGGCATCGGTTCAGTGCTCTCGCTGCACAGTGTCATCGTTCGCCCCCAAGTCGATGGCATCCTGACCAAACTGCTGGTCAAGGAAGGTCAGCAAGTCAAAGCCGGCGACCTGCTGGCGACCATCGATGACCGTTCGATTCGTGCGACGCTGGCTCAGGCTCAGGCTCAGTTGGGACAAAGCCAGGCACAACTGGACGTCGCGCAAATCGATTTGAAACGCTATCGCTTGCTGACGACGGACAACGGTATTTCCAAGCAGACGTTCGACCAGCAACAAGCGCTGGTCCATCAGCTTCAGGCCACTGCGCTAGGCAATCAGGCGTCGATCGAGGCCGCACAAGTGCAGTTGTCCTACACGCAGATACGCTCACCGGTGACCGGGCGCGTCGGTATCCGCAACGTCGATGAAGGTAACTTCCTGCGCGTCAGCGACGCTCAAGGTCTGTTCTCCGTGACCCAGATCGACCCGATTGCCGTCGAGTTTTCTTTACCGCAACAGATGCTTCCAACCTTACAGACACTGGTCCACGGCAGCACGCCAGCGACTGTCCAGGCCTACATAGGCAATACCGATAACGGCACGTTGTTGGGCGAGGGCAAATTGACCCTGATCGATAATCAGGTGACTGCCAACACCGGCACCATTCGCGCCAAAGCCGAATTCAACAATCCCACGGAGAAACTCTGGCCCGGCCAGCTGGTGACCATCAAGATCCAGACGGCCATTGACCGGGATGCGTTGAAAGTACCGCCGCAAGTGGTCCAGCGTGGCGTTGATCAGCACTTCGCCTACCGCGTGAACGGCAACAAGGTCGAAGTGGTGCCGGTGCAAGTGGTGTATCAAGACAGTGAATTGACCCTGATCAAAGGTCCCAAGGCCGGTGATGTACTGGTCAGCGACGGCCAATCCCGGCTTAAACCTGGCGCGCGCGTGGAGGTAATCACCGCACCGCCCATTGACGGACCAGACACCGCGATGGAGACCGCACGATGAAAGGCCGAGGGTCGGTATCGGCGTGGTGCATTGATCATCCGGTCGCCACCTTGCTGCTGACGTTTGCAGGGGTGTTGCTGGGCCTGATTGCCTTCCCGCGCCTGCCTGTCGCGCCGTTGCCAGAGGCTGAGTTCCCGACTATCCAGGTCGCCGCCTCCCTGCCAGGCGCCAGCCCGGAAACCATGGCCTCCTCGGTCGCGACCCCGCTGGAGGTGCAGTTCAGCGCTATTCCCGGCATGACACAAATGACCTCAAGCAGCGCATTGGGTTCGACCAATCTGACGCTGCAATTCACCCTCGGCAAAAGCATCGACACCGCCGCCCAGGAAGTCCAGGCGGCCATCAACACCGCTGCGGGCAGGCTGCCCGCAGACATGCCCAACTTGCCGACCTGGCGCAAGGTCAACCCGGCCGACAGCCCGGTGTTAATCCTCAGCGTCAGCTCAAACCTGATGCCCGGCACCGAACTCAGTGACATCACCGAGTCCTTGCTCGCACGCCAGCTCAGCCAGATCGACGGTGTCGGCCTGGTCAACATTACCGGGCAACAACGCCCCGCAATCCGGGTTCAGGCCGCGCCGGAGAAACTCGCGGCCTTGGGCCTGACCCTGGCCGACGTGCGCGTGGCGCTGCAACACACCAGCTTGAACCTGGCCAAAGGCGCGCTGTATGGCAAGGACAGTGTCTCGACGCTCTCTGCCAACGATCAGCTGTTCCAACCCGAGGATTACGCGCAACTGATTGTGTCCTACAAAGACGGCGCGCCGGTTCACCTCAAAGATGTCGCCACGGTGATCAACGGTGCGGAGAACGCTTACGTCAAAGCCTGGTCCGGCGATCAACAGGGGGTCAACCTGGTGGTCTTCCGTCAGCCGGGGGCGAACATCGTCGAGACCGTGGATCGCATTCAGCGCGAGTTACCGCGCTTGCAGGAAATGCTGCCGGCGTCGGTGGAAGTGTCAGTGCTCAACGACCGGACCAAAACCATTCGAGCGTCGTTGCATGAAGTGGAAATAACCCTGCTGATCGCCGTGCTGTTAGTGGTCGCGGTCATGGCCCTGTTCCTGCGCCAGTTATCAGCAACCCTGATCGTCAGCAGCGTCCTGGGCGTGTCGTTGGTGGCCAGTTTCGCGATGATGTACCTGTTCGGTTTCAGCCTGAACAACCTGACACTGGTGGCGATTGTCGTGGCCGTAGGGTTCGTGGTCGATGATGCGATTGTGGTGGTCGAGAATATTCACCGCCACCTCGAAGCAGGCGACGGCATGCGCGAAGCCGCGATCAAGGGCGCCGGGGAAATCGGCTTCACCGTCGTGTCGATCAGTTTCTCGCTGGTGGCCGCGTTCATCCCGCTGCTGTTCATGGGCGGCGTGGTCGGGCGGCTGTTCAAGGAGTTCGCCCTCACCGCCACCGCGACCATTCTGATTTCGGTAGTGGTCTCGCTGACCCTGGCACCCACCCTCGCAGCCTTGTTCATGCGCGCCCCCAAGCATGATCCAGATGCCAAACCGGGCTTCGGCGAGCGCTTATTGGCGCTGTACGAACGAGGTCTGCGCAAGGCACTGGCTCACCAGCGCGTGATGATGGGGATTTTCGGCATGACACTGGTGCTGGCAGTCGCCGGTTACATCGTCATCCCCAAAGGCTTTTTCCCGGTCCAGGACACCGCTTTCGTGCTCGGCACCAGCGAAGCCGCCGCCGATATTTCCTACCCTGACATGGTTGAGAAGCACTTGGCGATAGCCAAAATCGTCGGCGAAGACCCGGCGGTCCAGGCATTTTCTCATTCGGTGGGGGTGACCGGCAGCAACCAGACCATCGCCAACGGACGTTTCTGGATTGCCCTCAAAGATCGCAGCGATCGCGATGTATCGGTCAGCGAGTTCATCGACCGCATACGGCCGAAACTGGCAACAGTGCCGGGCATCGTCCTGTACCTGCGCGCCGGGCAAGACATCAACCTCAGCTCCGGCCCGAGTCGAAGCCAATACCAGTACGTGCTCAAGAGCAATGACGGTCAGCTCCTCAATACCTGGACCCAGCGCCTGACCGAAAAGCTCCGGGAAAACCCGGCCTTCCGTGACCTGTCCAACGATCTTCAACTGGGTGGCAGCATCACCCACATCAGCATCGACCGCAGCGCCGCTGCGCGCTTTGGCCTGACGACCAGTGACGTCGACCAGGCGCTGTACGATGCGTTCGGCCAACGGCAGATTAGCGAATACCAGACCGACATCAACCAGTACAAGGTCATCCTTGAACTCGATACCGAGCAACGCGGCAAGGCCGAGAGCCTGAATTATTTCTATCTGCGCTCACCGCTCAGTGGCGAAATGGTCCCGCTGTCGGCTCTGGCCAAGGTCGACCCACCGAGCGTTGGTCCCCTGTCCATCAGCCATGACGGCATGTTCCCGGCCGCCAATCTGTCCTTCAACCTCGCCCCCGGCGTGGCGCTGGGCGATGCGGTGCTGATGCTCGACAAGGCCAAGAGCGACATCGCCATGCCCGCAGCAATCATCGGCTCGTTCCAGGGGGCGGCGCAGGCGTTCCAGAGCTCATTGGCCAACCAGCCGTGGCTGGTCCTGGCAGCTCTGGTGGCGGTGTACATCATCCTTGGTGTGCTGTATGAAAGCTTCGTCCACCCCCTGACCATCATCTCGACCCTGCCCTCCGCAGGGATCGGCGCACTGTTGCTGCTCTGGCTGCTGGGCCAGGACTTCTCGATCATGGCGCTTATCGGCATCGTGCTGCTGATCGGTATCGTCAAGAAAAACGGTATCCTGTTGGTCGATTTCGCCCTGGATGCCCAGCGCAATCGAGGGCTCAGCCCACAAGACGCTATTTATGAAGCCTGCCTGACGCGCTTCCGACCGATCATCATGACCACGCTCGCGGCCCTGCTCGGCGCCTTGCCGCTGATGCTCGGTTACGGCGTCGGCGCGGAGTTACGCCAACCTTTGGGGATTGCGGTGGTCGGAGGGTTAGTCGTCAGCCAAGCGTTGACTCTGTTCACCACGCCGGTGATCTACCTGCAGCTAGAGCGGCTGTTCCATCGGCGCCCGCCACACCCTGCGCCTGACCCCGCAACGGCTCTGGCCATAGACAAGTGAGTGTCGCCCCATGCGTGTGCTGATTATCGAAGATGAAGAGAAAACCGCCGACTACCTGCACCGGGGCTTGACCGAACAGGGCTACACCGTGGATCTGGCCCGCGATGGCATCGAGGGCCTGCACCTGGGGCTGGAAAGTGACTACGCGGTGATCATTCTCGACGTCATGCTGCCGGGCCTGGACGGGTTCGGGGTGTTACGTGCGTTGCGCGCGCGAAAGCAGACACCGGTGATCATGCTCACCGCTCGCGAAAACGTCGACGACCGCATTCGCGGCTTGCGCGAAGGCGCGGACGATTACCTGGGCAAACCCTTCTCTTTTCTCGAACTGGTCGCACGCCTGCAAGCGTTGACCCGACGCAGTAGCGGCCATGAGCCGGTACAGATCAGCATCGCCGACCTCTGGATCGACCTGATCAGCCGCAAGGCCACACGCGCCGGGATGCGCCTGGACCTGACCGCCAAGGAGTTTTCCCTGCTCAGCGTGCTGGCTCGCCGCCAAGGTCAGATCCTCTCGAAAACCTCAATTGCCGAGATGGTCTGGGATATCAATTTCGACAGCGATGCGAACGTCGTCGAAGTTGCGATCAAACGCCTGCGCGCCAAACTGGATGGGCCGTTCGAGCAGAAACTGCTGCACACCATTCGCGGCATGGGCTATGTGCTGGAGAACCGCAGTGGCAACTAATTCCATTGCCCTGCGCCTGAGCAGCCTGTTTGCGCTGGTCGCAATGCTGGTGTTTCTGCTGATCGGCTGGGCCCTTTACCTGCAAGTCGAAAAAGGCCTGGGCCAGTTGCCCGCCGCCGAGGTGGAAGCGCGCTACAGCGTGCTCGAATCCGCCGTTACCCGATTTGGCACTCCCGAGCATTGGGCGAAGATCAGCGCCAAACTCAAACTGCTCAGCGAAGAAGACAAACGCATCCGCTTCTGGGTCGTCAGCGACAACCCGACCTATGAATTCGGAAACCCGGATGCCGCAATCCGCCAGTTCGCCAAGGGCCCGCCGGGCATGCGCGACATGGCACTGGCCGGCCATGAGTTCCCGTTCAAAGTACTGGTCAGCCAGTTCCCGGCACAGGATCAACGCCCGCCGCTACGGTTTTTGATTGCAATCGATACCGAAACTTTCTGGCAGACCCAGCACTCGCTGCTGATCGCCTTGATCGGCCTCGCGGCCGCCGGCATCGTGCTCGCTTCAGTGCTGGGTTACTGGGTCGCACGCATCGGTTTGAAACCCTTGGTCAGCCTATCGCTGGAAGCTCGGAAACTGGCGCCCCCACGCCTGTCTGGCCGCCTGCAATTGTCGTCCCTACCGCCTGAACTGGACCAGTTCGTCAGCTCATTCAATTCGACGCTGGAGCGAGTCGAGCAAGCCTACTCAAGGCTCGAATCCTTCAACGCCGATGTCGCCCATGAACTGCGCTCGCCGCTGACCAACCTGATCGGTCAAACTCAAGTGGCGCTGACCCGTGGACGCTCAGCCGAGCATTACT
This sequence comes from Pseudomonas sp. UMAB-08, assembly GCF_900095225.1. Lineage (GTDB taxonomy): Bacteria > Pseudomonadota > Gammaproteobacteria > Pseudomonadales > Pseudomonadaceae > Aquipseudomonas. The sequence goes on along the minus strand of NZ_LT607416.1, from coordinate 122,732 downwards.
TCGAAGTGTTGCAATCGAACCTGGAAGAGCTTGAGCGATTGAGGTCGATCATCAACGACATGCTGTTTCTGGCCAGCGCCGACCAAGGCAGCAAGGCCACCGAATTGACGTCCACCTCACTGGCCAAAGAAGTCGCCACCGCCCTTGATTATCTGGACTTCATCCTCGAAGACGCCCACGTGCGGGTCGAGGTCCAGGGCGACGCCAGCGTGCGTATCGAAAAAGCCCACCTGCGACGGGCGCTGATCAACCTGCTGCACAACGCCGTGCAACACACCGAACCAGGGCAAGTGATCCGGGTCGACATTCAGGCCCAGGACGACCATGTCTGCATCGGCGTGGCCAACCCCGGCGCAGAAATAGCCAGCGAACACTTGCCTATGCTCTTTGAACGCTTCTATCGCGTCGACGCTTCACGCAGCAACAGCGGCGCCAACCACGGGTTGGGCCTGGCCATCGTCAAAGCCATCGCCCTGATGCACGGCGGGACCGTTTTCGTGCACAGCCAGCAAGGCGTCAATACCTTCGGCATCAACCTTCCGCGCTGAAGCATTGCCCTCTTCATTGCAGACGTCCCTGCTCCCGAAAACTTGCTATCCCCGCCGACACGTTAAAATTCGTGCCGCACTTTGTTACCAGAATGACAAAAGTCCTTTGAGTACATGCCTCTTTTTCGAACTTCGTCTGACCTATATTTTTGTCGCACTTAATTAGCACTTGCCTAGCAAGAAGGTCTCAAAAATGTCCACCAGTATGGGTATTGCCAGCGTTTTCGTATTGTCTTCGTTCCTGTTGTCCGGTCAAGCGTCTGCAGAAGAGTCGCAGTCCTTTGTTTCACAGAAAGCCGCACGTCAGGCGTCTGTTGAACAAGCCCAAACCCGAGCAGAAATGACCGCAAAGACACCGAACAACGAGCAATCTCTGGAAAAATCGGTAGATCGTGGCACTTCCGATAACGCTCAAAAGGGCTAATCGACTGTAAAAACGTTTCCCTCGACAGTCGATCAAATGCCCCATTTGATCGACCGTTCTTTAAAAGCCACTGCTATCAGTGGCTTTTTTTTTGCGTACCATTTTGCGCTGCAGTGGCTGCGTCCCTCGGCTCTCCAGCCCACCTGAATCCCGCCCCGCCCCCTGCACAACATGTGAGTTCAGCATGAAGACTGATCGTATGCGCTATCAAGACATGTCAGACTTGTAACAATTGTTAGAGAGAGCACGTTGATACCCCCCTAAGGTATAAGGTGTTAAATACGTTCTACTCAGGTGTCAAAAAAACCTTACTTAAACTAATTATTGTCTTTTAAATCAGTACGTTAAATTATTTACAGCGTTTTATTTCCATAGAATTCCGGTCATGAACCCAACCTTTACATTGCATGCAACGCCAGGAAAGTGGTCCAGGCCCGAAATCATCCTGATTTTCGGCAGCACCTTTGCGGTGCTCGCTATTCTTGTGATCGTCACGTCACTGCTGTTTCGCGAACGCGACAGCGCGACAGAAATTGCCGCCCGCGCGGCGTCCAATATCGTGCAGTTGATCGATGCCGACGTGCAGCGCAACGCCGAGCTGTACGACACGTCCATTCAGGGCATGATTGCCGCATGGCAGCTTCCGGGGATCATGACCATCCCGCCACAGATGCGTCATCTGATGCTGTTCGACCGCTCCACAGCTGCGCCCTACAAAGGTGATTTACTGTTATTGGACAAGAATGGCGACATTCTTGCTGACTCTACTTCGCTCGTCCCCAGAGCCGGCAACTTTGCTGACCGTACTCACTTCCGGGCGCACCGGGATAACCCATCGTTGGGCCTACTGGTCAGCGATCCGTTCAAGATGCGCCTGGGCGACCCGGACTGGTGCATCAGCTTCAGTCGCCGCGTGTCTTCACCTGAAGGCGAATTTCTTGGCATCGCCTCGGGGGCGATGCGGCTGCTGTATTTCAATGAGCTGTTCAAAGGCCTGAATATCGGCAAGGACAGCAACGTGAACCTGCTCAATACCCACGGCATCATGCTGGCGCGACAACCGGTGCTGGATGGCAAGAACCTGACCGGGGAGGATTTCAGTCAGAAAGCCAACTTCAAGCGCTCTCTCAAAGAAGGCAGTGGTCACTTTACCAGTGTGTCCTCGCTGGACAACAAAGAGCGTCTGTACACCTTTTCGCGAGTCGGCGATTTGCCGCTGATCGTGGTCGTTGGTCAATCAGTGGAAGAGGTGTATGCCGCCTGGAAGCGCACGACCTTATTGGTGGGCAGCGCTACCAGTATCTTGTGTTTCGGCATTTTATGGCTGACGTTTCTGCTGCGCCGCGAACTGCGTTTGCGCCAGCGTGCCGAACATGGCTTGGCCCACTTGGCTGCGACCGACGGTTTGACCGGCCTGGCCAATCGTCGCCGGCTCGATCAGGTACTGAAAACCGAATGGGCGCGAGGGTTACGTTCAGGGCAGCCGCTGTCGCTGCTGATGATTGATGTCGACAACTTCAAGACGTTCAACGACCGCCACGGTCATCATGGTGGCGACGAGGCCCTGCGTACGGTGGCGGCGACTATTCTTGGCCGTATTCGCCGCCCTGGAGACCTTGCGGCGCGTTATGGCGGCGAAGAGTTTTCCGTGGTACTGGCCGACACACCGCTCGAAGGCGCGCAGGTCATCGCCGAAGCCATCAGGGCTGCGATCGAGGCCCTGCCGCGCTTTGCCAATGACGAACACGCCATCACCGTCAGCATCGGCGTCGTCTCTCATGTGATGCGCCCCGGCGACACACTGAGCACCTTGACCCGCATTGCCGATCAGGCGCTGTATCAAGCAAAACGCAAAGGTCGCAATCGTGTGGAGTGTGGATCATGGACCTCCCATCGCGACCCTCTTGTCACTTGAGTTGCAGATTGCGCCACGCATAAAAAACGCCAGACGAGCTGGCGTTTTCTCCAAAATGCTCAATCAGCTTTTTTGTATGTGAGCGGTATCACGCATGGCTTTGACCTGATCGTGGTTACGCTGTGCACCGTCAAGCTGCTTCTGAATCAAGGCGACAACGTTCGTTGGCAGATTCTTTTCACGGGCTTTTTCAAGCGCTTTTCTGTAAGCCTTGAGTGCAGTGTCTTCACCACGCTCTACCTCACTCAGAATCGCCTCATCGCTTTTACCAGTCACCACCGACTTCAGATCGACCCAGGCGCGGTGCAGCGAACCCACGATGCTTGAAGACGTTTCAGGATCCCCGCCCAGAACACGAACTTCGGCCTGAAGCTCCCGAACGGCGGTAGCGCACTCTTGTGACCGGCTGATAAAAAAGCTCTTTACCGTCGGATTTTTGATGTCTTCGGCGCTGGTATGAAAGCCTTTTTCGCCATCCTTACTGGTTTCAATCAGATCATTGAGCAGTGAAATGGCTTCTTTATTAATATCTGTCATTTTTTCCAACTCCTTATCGGTTAGTGGATGACAGTTGAAAAAAGCAGCCTTCATGCCACATTCTATTTTCTTTAAATACCCTTAAATTTCAACAAGTTGATTTACACAAGAGACAGATCAATCGTTCTTTCTGCAAGAACTGTCGTTTGGCCTGCATGCAGAATGCACGTATCTTGAAGGCTGTCGTTTCGTGCACATCCTACGTGCCCCCATTGAATGGCCTGGACATGAATCCCGAAAAGCTTGAACTGCTGGTCACTCGCGAAATGCCGTATGGCAAATACAAGGGCCGGCTCATTGCCGATTTACCGGGGCAGTATCTGAACTGGTTCGCTCGGGAAGGTTTCCCCTCGGGTGAGTTGGGCAGCCTGTTGGCGTTGATGCACGAGATCGACCATAACGGTTTGTCCGAACTGCTTGACCCACTGCGCAAACGCCAACGCCCGTTCCGCCCCTGACAGTTCAAACGCCAAGCGAGCTCATAATGCCGACTGATCAACATGCCGCCACCGCTCTGGACTGCGCCCGCGATGAAGCCTTCTGGCAGCGCGTCGCTTCACGCTATGAGGTCGAGCCTGGCCCGATCAATCTGGAAAATGGTTATTTTGGCCGCATGACCCGGACGGTGGTCGAGGAGTATCAACACCGGATCGCTGCCATCAACCGTAGCAGTTCGGTGTATGTGCGCCATCAGTTCGATCAGGTCGACAGCGTGCTGATTCGCGATCAACTGGCGGCCATGGTCCAGGTGCCCGCCCACGAGATCGCCATCACCCGCTGTGCCTCCGAATCCCTGCAATCATTGATTCGCAACTACAACGCCCTGCAACCTGGCGATCAGGTGTTGATCAGCGATCTGGATTACATCAGCGTGCAAAGCGCCATGCGCTGGCTGGCGAAGAGCCGTGGTGTGGAGGTGATCGAAATCCAGCACCCGCATCCCGCCACCTATGAAAACCTGCTGGACAGTTACCGCACAGCCTTCGAGAGCCACCCCCGCTTGAAGTTGATGGCGTTGACCCACGTCACCCACCGCACCGGCCTGGTGATGCCGGTGCAAGCGATTGCCTCGTGGGCCAAGACCCATCGCATTGATGTGATCCTTGACGGCGCACACGCCCTTGGTCAACTCGACTTCAAACTGGACGAATTGGGCGTGGCGTTTGCCGGATTCAATCTGCAGAAATGGATCGGAGCGCCGCTGAGCCTGGGCTTTATTTACATCGCCCAAGAGCGCCTGACAGACATCGACCCGGACATGGGCGACAGTCGTTTTGCAATCGACGATATCCGGTCGCGCGCGCCCTATGGCACGCCCAATATCCCGGCACTGATGACCCTGCCGCGAGTATTCGAAGAGCATTTGGCGATGGGCGGTGCCGCCGTGAAGGGCGCACGCCTGAATTATCTGCGCGACCTGTGGGTCAAGCCTGCAAGGGAATTGTCGGGAATCGAGATTTTGACGCCGGACGACCCACGGCTGTATTGCGGGATCACGTCATTTCGCTTTACCCGCCAAGCGGATCAGCAGCGGATGGTCGAGCGTTTACTGGAGGAGTACAACCTGTTCACGGTGGCGCGCGACGGCGCTACGTGCGGGCCGTGTATCCGTATCACACCGGGCTTTACCACATCGGTGGCTGAGATCAAAACACTGGTACGGGCACTGCGTGAACTGAGCCAGTAACCTAAAAACACGGTGCACCCGACCAAGGCGCACCGTGAAAAGCCAAGCAACAACAACCAACAACCTATCTGTCAGTCAAACAGCGCCAGCGCTTCAATACTGGCCGCTTCAATCCGTGCCCACTCGCCATTCTTGATCCAGGCGTTGTCGAGCATCCACGAGCCGCCCACGCACATCACGTTCGGCTGCGCCATGTAGCTCTTCAGGTTGTCTGGATTAACCCCACCGGTAGGACAGAATCGCACTTCGCCGAACGGGCCGCCGAGGGCTTTGATTGCTGCTACGCCGCCGCTGATTTCCGCCGGGAACAATTTGAAACGACGGTAACCCAGGGCATACCCCATCATGATCTCCGAGGCGCTACTGATCCCCGGCAACATCGGCAGCGGGCTGTCGACGCCAGCCTGGAGCAGCTCGGGCGTGCAACCGGGGGTGACGATGAATTGCGCGCCCGCCGCTTCAGCGTCCGCCAGCATCTGCCGGTCAAGGATGGTGCCGGCACCGACGCACAACTCGGGGCGTTGTTCGCGCAGGATGCGAATCGCGGTCAGGCCGAATGCCGAGCGCAGGGTCACTTCCAGCGTGGTCAATCCACCGGCGGCCAGCGCATCGGCCAGGGGCAGAATGTCTTGTTCGCGGGCAATGGTTATCACCGGCAAAATCTTCGCCTTGGCGCAGAGTTCGTCGATTTGGACAATCTTGTTCGCCATGCTGTTCAGCGGCAGGTTTTTTTCGATTGTTTTCATGGCGGCTGATCCTTTGCTCATGGGCACCAGTAAATCTCTAAGGAGGCATTCAGAAAGGCACGGATGGGCATTTGGGCGAAATCATCGCCCGCCACTGCAGTGCGTAACGTATCGAGTTTGGCCTGCCCGGAAATGGACAGGATCTGCAGACGGGCAGATGCCAGCAACTGAAGCGTGAGGGTCAAGCGCTGGCGCGGCACGGTCGGCGCCAGCATGGGCAAGCAACGACGCTGTCCATCGAGGCGCAACGCTTCGCTGAGGTTCGGGCTCTTGGGAAACAGCGACGCGGTGTGACCGTCATCCCCCATGCCCAACACCAATACATCAATCGGTGGCAACTCAGCCAAGGCTTGATCGGCCTCTTGTGCCGCCTCATCCAGGGTTGGCGTTGCGCGGTACAGCCCAATAAAACGGGCTTTAGCCGCCGGGCCCTGAAGCAAGTAGCGCTTCAACAGGCCTGCATTGCTGTCGGCATGCTCGACCGGCACCCAGCGTTCGTCCGCCAGGCTCACCACCACCTTGGACCAGTCCAGCGACTGCTGCGCCAGGCTTTGGAAAAATGCCACCGGACTGCGCCCGCCGGACACCACCAGGGTTGCCACGCCATGCGCGCTGATGGCGCTGCGCAGTTGCTCAGCCACCGCCGTCGCCAGCTCACTGGCCAACAGCGCCGGAGTGGCAAACGTGTGAGCGACTATGCCCGCAGGCAGTTCAACTTTAGATATCCCCATACCAGGACCTCCCGTCACGAGTAATCAGTGCAATGGAGCTCATCGGCCCCCACGACCCAGCCGCGTAAGGCTTGGGTGCATCGCCGGCCTTTTTCCAGCCCGCGATCAGTTGGTCGCACCATTGCCATGCGTACTCAATTTCATCTTTACGGACAAACAGGTTCTGATTGCCACGCATGACTTCCAGCAACAACCGCTCGTAGGCATCGGGGATCCGTGCGCTTTGATAGGTGTCTGAAAAATTCAACTGCAAAGGGCCGCTGCGCAACTGCATGCCTTTGTCCAGGCCTTGATCCTTGGTCATCACCTGCAAGGAAATGCCTTCATCAGGCTGCAGGCGAATGATCAACCGGTTGCTGATCTGCAAGCGCTGCTCGGGGGCGAAGATGTAGTGCGGCGGCTCTTTGAAATGGATCACGATCTGCGACAGCTTTTGCGGCATGCGCTTGCCGGTACGCAAGTAGAACGGCACACCCGACCAGCGCCAGTTGCGAATGTCGGCACGCAGCGCAACGAAGGTTTCGGTATCGCTCTGAGTATTGGAGTTTTCTTCCTCCAGGTAGCCCGGCACCGGTTTGCCTTCGCTGTAACCGGCAATGTACTGACCACGTACCACCTGCGTCGCAAGGCGCTCAGGGGTGAACGGCGCCAGGGCTTTAAGCACCTTGACCTTCTCGTCGCGAATACTGTCGGCAGACAGGTCGCTCGGCGGGTCCATGGCGATCAGGCAAAGCAGTTGCAGCAAGTGATTCTGGATCATGTCGCGCAATTGCCCGGCCTGATCGAAGTAACCCCAACGGCCTTCGATGCCGACCTGTTCGGCGACCGTGATTTCAACGTGGGAAATGTGGTTCTGATTCCACTGGGTCTCGAACAGACTGTTGGCAAACCGCAGGGCGATCAGGTTCTGTACGGTTTCCTTGCCCAGATAGTGGTCGATTCGATAGACGCGGTTTTCCGGAAAGAACTGCGCGACCGCATCGTTGACCCGGCGCGAAGAGGCCAGGTCGTGGCCGATGGGTTTTTCCAGTACGGCACGCGTGCGCTCGGTCAGGTTGACCGACGCGAGGTTCTCGCAGATCGCGCCATACACTGACGCCGGGGTAGCAAAGTAGGCGATCAAGCGCTCGGCGTCGCCCACACGATCAGCCAGTGCGACATAATCCTCGGCCTTGAGAAAGTCCACATGCAGGTAACTCAGGCGCGCCTGAAAACGCTGCACATGCTCATCTTCAAGCTCGGCCTCGGGTACGAATCGGCGCAGACTGCTGTCTATGTAAGCCAGATGCTGCTGTTCACTGCCGGACTCACGCGCCAAGGCAAAAATACGGGTATCGGCATGCAACAACCCAGCGCGGTCAAGCTGGTACAAGGCCGGAAACAGCTTGCGCACTGCCAGGTCGCCTAACGCGCCAAACAAGGCAAAGGTGCACGATTCAACCGTTATCAGGGGCATAATGTTTGTTCTTTTATCAAGTTAGGCTACAAATACCTTTTTTAAAGGCAGTATTCAAGATCAAATGTAGTAATAACCACAACATTTCGTCTAAAACCAGATTCCGATGGTGATAGACGAGAGCCATCAGTACGATAGGCCACCTTTACCAGCGTCTGTAAGACTCTCGATGACAGGCACTGCCAGGGTGTGTACGAATCAGCCTGTTGCCTGCTCGACAAGGATATAAAATGGACCGCATGCGCAACCTCCTGGAGCATATCCAGGGCCGTCTCGACGAATTGAACAAGGCTGAGCGCAAGGTCGCCGAGGTGATCCTGCTCAACCCACAGCAAGCGACGCGCTTGAGTATCGCCGCGCTCGCCCAGGCCGCCAAGGTCAGCGAGCCCACGGTCAACCGCTTCTGCCGCTCGTTCGGGGTCAGCGGTTATCCCGAGCTCAAGTTACAGCTGGCGCAAAGCCTGGCCAGTGGTGCGGCGTATGTAAGCCGCGCAGTGGAGGCCGACGATAACCCCGAAGACTACACCCGAAAAATCTTCGGCAGCGCCATTGCCTCGTTGGACAGCGCCCTTCAGCAACTCGATCCGAACCTGATCAGCAAAGCCGTGGATCTATTGATTCAGGCACGGCAGATCCATTTTTTCGGCCTCGGCGCTTCGGCCCCGGTGGCGATGGATGCGCAACACAAATTCTTCCGTTTCAACCTCGCGGTGACCGCGCACGTTGACGTGCTGATGCAACGCATGATCGCTTCGGTCGCACATACCGGCGAGTTGTTTGTGATCATTTCCTACACCGGCCGCACCCGCGAACTGGTGGAAGTGGCCCGCATTGCCCGCGAAAACGGCGCCTCGGTTCTGGGGCTTACCGCCGAGGGGTCGCCACTGGCCAAGGCCAGCACCCTGAGCTTGAATATTCCGCTCCCCGAAGACACCGACATCTATATGCCGATGACCTCGCGGATCATCCAGCTCACCGTGCTCGACGTATTGGCCACCGGCATGACCCTGCGCCGGGGCGTGGATTTCCAGCCACATTTGCGCAAAATCAAGGAAAGCCTCAACGCCAGCCGGTATCCGATTGACGATGATTTGATTTAAGACCTGGGCGCCCTTGGGCACACCGCATCGAGCCAGCCCTTCTGCGCCAAACGACTCAAAAAAAAGCGGGCAGCCAGGCTGCCCGCAAAGCACACACATACCTTGATCACTGACAGCGCGTCTTAAAGCCTTGATTAGCGCTAAAGCCCGCTTAGAACTTCGACTGAATCTTCAAACCCGCAACCAGCGCATCGTCAACCTGATCGACGCCACCAGGGTGTTTGATGAATTGCAGGTTGGGACGCACGGTCAGCCAATTGGTGACGTGGAAGCCATAGTAAATTTCGGCGTTGTATTCAGTACTCTGCACCGGCAGATAGTTCGGGTTGTCGTAATCGTCGATCCCGCTGATTTGATTGACCAGACGTGCACGGTCTTGCGCATCGTCATTGACGTGGATCCGAGCGATACCCACACCCATGTCATCTTTTGGACGCCCATTGAACGGACCTTTGTAGGTCAGGCCGATCTGCTGGTAGTTATCGATGTAGTTGGTGGCCTTGTCATGCACGGTTGCGTTGGCGAACGCACTCAAGCCACGGGCAGCATCGCCGTTGTGGGTGGTGAGTTGCTGCTGAGCCACGACCCACCAGCCATGTTTGCTGCTGTGCGACTGGTATTCCCCGCCCGGGGTGAGTGGCTGCGCCTGACCGTCGGCGCCTTTGTATACGTCGTCGGCTTTGGCGGTGCTGTAGTAGTAGCCAAGACGGTATTCGCCCGGCAGGTCGTTGACCTTCGGCGACCAGACCAACTCAGTCGGTATGATCATGCCTTTGGTGCCGCTGCCGCTGAGCTTGAAGCCGTTACCGGTTTCCAGGTTGGACGGGTTCTGCTCGAACGCGCCGACCTGTGCGTAGAACTCAGGCGTGATGTTGTACTTAACGCGCAACGCCCACTGGCTGACCGGCCAGTTGTACCAGATGCTGCCGACCCAGTTACCCACTTGCGAGCCGCAGAACGCAAGGTTCTGGAAGTCGCACGGGAAGCTGTTGAAGTCTTCGCCCGGCCCGAAACGACCGGCTTTAACATCCAGTGCGCCGTCAAAATATTTCTGCTTGGCCCACATTTGCGTCAGGCGCCAAGTCTGACCACGGCCCCAGACTTCCTGTGACGAACTGAAGGTGCCAGCACGCGGATCGCCGATGCGGTCATTGGAGATGTTGCGGCCACTGCGCTCGGTGATCGCCAGTTTGAATTCAGCGTCATGCCAGCCGAGGATTTTTTGCAGATCCAGGTCCACGCCCAGAGCGAACTGGTCCGCGTAGCGTGCGGTCTTGTCGTTGTTGTAGCCGCCGTGCAAGTTGCTGCCCACTTCCCCTACGTACTCAAGTGAAAAGTCATATCCCTTGTTCAGCAACTCGGTACGCGTGCCACCCCAGTCGCCCGACATCCACTGCGAGTTCGGATCAAAAGCTTCAGCTGCGTGCACGCTTCCAGCCAGGCTTAATGCACCCAAAACAGACAGCGTGCTAATCAGCTTGAATTGGGTAAGCGATTTGGCTTCTTTCTGATTCATCCCTTAAATCCTCTTATTGTTATTAGCGCTAGTAGGTGACTTGCATTGACTAACATCGTGTCGCTGGCTGACCGATTGTTAAGGCCAGGTCGATCAAACCTGCGATGCTCGGCGCACCCCGTCATTGGTTGCGATTCATCTGAGTGACATTGCCCACACGCCCAGCGGACTGGGACGCGCCTAGAACCCCGAGCCGCTCGCCGCTCTTGGCGTCGAACAGCAACACTTTTGAGGGATCGAACTGCAGGTTCAGAGATTCACCCACCTGCGGTGCAACGTCCGGCGCCAGGCGGCAGCAGACCTTGCTCTGGTTGAGCGTGACGAACACCAGGGTGTCCGGCCCGGTCGGCTCGGTGACCTGAACTTCGGCGCGAATGGTCGGCAAGCCGTTGGGTTCGACGGGTGCCAGAACGATCTGTTCAGGACGCATGCCGAGAATCACTTCGCGGTCTTCCAGGCCTGCATCGAGCATGCCCAGCGGCAGCTCGCAACGCGCCTGACCACTGTCGAGCAGGGCCAGCAAGCGCCCGTCCTTGCGTTGCAGGCGCAAGGGGATGAAGTTCATCGGCGGCGAACCGATGAAGCTGGCGACGAACAGGTTGGCCGGATCGTTGTAAATCTGCTTCGGCGTACCGAACTGCTGAATGATCCCGTCCTTCATCACCGCCACTTTGTCGCCCAGGGTCATGGCTTCGATCTGGTCGTGAGTCACGTAAACCGTGGTGGTTTTCAGGCGCTGGTGCATCAGCTTCATTTCAGTGCGCATCTCGACCCGGAGCTTGGCGTCGAGGTTGGAAAGCGGCTCATCGAACAGGTAGATTTTCGGCCGCCGCGCCAACGCACGGCCCATGGCTACCCGCTGTTGCTGCCCACCGGAAAGCTGGCCGGGCTTACGATTGAGCAGGTGTTCGATCTGCAACAGCTTGGCGACCCGAGCGACTTCCTCTTCGATGGCCGCAGGTGCCATCTTGCGGATTTTCAAACCGAACGAGATGTTCTCGCGCACGCTCATGGTCGGGTACAACGCGTAAGACTGGAACACCATGGCGATGTCACGATCCTTGGGGCTCATGCCGCTGATGTCCGCGTCATCGATCAGGATCGAGCCGCCGCTGATGTTTTCCAGCCCGGCAATGCAGTTCATCAAGGTCGATTTACCGCAGCCCGACGGACCGACCAGAATCAGAAACTCGCCGTCATCGATCTTCAGTTCGATGTTTTTCAAGGTGTCCGGCAAACCGCTGCCGTAGGTCTTGTTGACGTTGCGCAATTCGAGAGTTGCCATGATTACCCCTTGACCGCGCCGGCCGTCAGCCCACGCAGGAAATACTTACCAGCCAGCACATAGACCAGCAGTGTCGGCAGCCCGGCGATCATCGCCGCTGCCATATCAACGTTGTATTCCTTGGCACCGGTGCTGGTGTTGACCAGGTTGTTCAGTGCCACGGTGATGGGCTGCGAGTCGCCGCTGGAGAAGACCACACCGAACAGGAAGTCGTTCCAGATCTGGGTGAACTGCCAGATCAGGCAGACCATGATGATCGGCGTCGACATCGGCAGAATGATCCGGCCGAAGATGGTGAAAAATCCGGCACCGTCCAGCCGCGCAGCCTTGACCAACGCATCCGGAATGCTCACGTAGTAGTTGCGGAAGAACAGCGTGGTGAATGCCAGGCCGTAGACCACATGCACGAACACCAGGCCGGTGGTGGAGGCTGCCAGGCCCATCTTGCCAACCGTGAACGACGCTGGCAGCAGCACGGTCTGGAACGGCAGGAAACAGCCGAACAACAACAGACCGAAGAACAATTGCGAGCCACGAAAGCGCCACATCGCCAGCACGTAACCGTTGATGGCGCCGATAGCGGTGGAGATCAGAACCGCTGGCACGGTGATTTTCACCGAGTTCCAGAAGTAGCCATCGACCGTGGCCCAGGCCTTGACCCACCCCATGCCGGTGACCACTGTCGGCCAGCTCAACAAGTTACCGGTGCTGATGTCTTCCGGGGATTTGAAGCTGGTCAGCAGCATCACAATCAGCGGCACCAGATACACCACGACCGCCAACAGCAAAACCGCATAGATCGCGACCCGGCTGATGCTGATGGAAGGTTTACCCATCTGACTATTCATGGCGCTTGGTCCTCAGCTCGGAATACAGATACGGCACGAGGATGGCGAGAATCGCGCCGAGCATCAGGATTGCACTCGCCGAGCCCATGCCCATCTGGCCGCGGCTGAAGGTGAACGAATACATGAACATCGCGGGCAGGTCCGAAGAGTAGCCGGGGCCACCTGCGGTCATCGCCGCCACCAGGTCGAAGCTCTTGATGGCGATGTGCGCCAGAATCATCACCGCGCTGAAAAACACCGGACGCAGGCTTGGCAGCACCACCCGCAGATAAATGGTCGGCAGGCTCGCGCCGTCGATCTGCGCGGCACGAATGATCGACTGATCGACCCCGCGCAACCCGGCGAGAAACAGCGCCATGACGAACCCGGAAGACTGCCAGACCGCTGCGATCACCAGGCAGTACACGACGCGACTCGGATCGACCAGCCAATCCAGGCGGAAGCCTTCCCAACCCCAGTCACGGAGCATTTTGTCCAGGCCCAGACCGGGGTTGAGCAGCCATTTCCAGGCTGTACCGGTGACGATCATCGACAGCGCCATCGGGTACAGATAGACCGTGCGGATAAAACCTTCACGACGGATGCGCTGATCCAGCAGGACCGCCAGCACGACACCCAGCACCAGACTGATGCCAATGAACATGCCGCCGAACACCGCGAGGTTCTTGCTCGCCACCCACCAACGATCGTTGTCGAGCAGACGTGTGTATTGCTGCAAACCCGCCCACTTGTAGCTGGGCATAAACGTTGAATTAGTGAACGAAAGCACAAACGTCCACAGGATGTAACCATAGAAACCGACCAGCACGATCAGCATGCTTGGCGCCAACACCAACTTGGGCAGCCAGCGTTGCAGCGCATCGAACGGTGAGGCCTTGCTGAACACAGCGACAGAGCTCATCTGAAAAATCCAGTTCGAGAACAAGGAATCCAGGCCGAACGCCAGCGTGAAACCCGCTAAGGTTTCAGCTGCACGCACTACGGCTGGGGTGTACCGCTGGCGAACCAGCGGTGATTCAACAGTCGATTACTTGGCTGACTGGATGCCCGAGTACAGCTTTTTGACGACGGCTTGCGGATCGGCTTTCGGGTCGCTCATGAAGTTAGTGACCGTGTCGAAGATCGCGCCCTGCACAGCGAGTGAGGTCGCCATGTTGTGCGCCATGCTTGGCTCAAGCTTGCCGTTCTTGTCGGCATCCTTGAAGTCCTTTGCCGAAGCCTGACCACAGCTGTCGAACTTGCTCATGTCCAGGTCGTTACGAACCGGGATCGAGCCTTTGTTCTGGTTGAACACGTACTGGAACTCAGGCTCGAGGGCGATTTTTGCCACGTCGTTCTGAGCCGCGAGGTTGCCGGGGGTGTTGTTTTTGGCAGACAACTTGAACATTGCCAGCGAGTCGATGTTGTAGGTGTAGCTGCCCTGGGTGCCCGGGAAAGGAACGCATTGGTAGTCTTTACCGGCAACCTTACCGGCGGCACTCCACTCGCTCTTGGCCCAGTCGCCCATCATCTGCATGCCGGCCTTGCCCTGAATGACGTCAGCCGCCGCAAGGTTCCAGTCACGCCCGGCACGGTTGTTGTCCATGTAGCCGATGAGTTTTTTCAGCGTGGTGAACACCTCGACCATCTTGTCGCCCGTCAGGGTTTTCTCGTCGAGATCAAGGAAGGCTTTCTTGTAGCCCTCTGGCCCCATGATGCTCAGCACCAGGTCTTCGAAGACCGTGCTGTCCTGCCAGGGTTGGCCACCGTGGGCCAAGGGGATGAAACCGGCTGCCTTGAGCTTGTCACCTGCCGCGAAGAATTCATCAAGGGTGGCTGGCGCTTTGTCGATACCGGCTTTCTTGAACACTTCCGGGTTGATCCACAGCCAGTTCACCCGGTGAATGTTCACCGGCACCGCCACGTAATGACCTTCGTACTTCATCGTGTCGGAGACGGTTTTGGACAGCAGCTTGTCCCAGTTATTGGCTTTCGATACGTCGTCGAGGTTGGTCAACAGGCCCAAGGCGCCCCACTCTTGCAGGTCCGGACCTTTGATCTGTGCAGCAGAAGGTGGATTACCAGACACCGCACGGGTTTTCAACACGGTCATGGCCGCGGCACCACCGCCACCGGCGACGGCGCTGTCCTGCCAGCTATAGCCATCTTTCTCGACCAGCTTTTTCAGGACATCGACAGCCTTTGCTTCGCCGCCCGACGTCCACCAGTGGACCACTTCCACGGTGCCTTTTGAACCGGCAGGCGCATCCGCAGCAAGAACGCTCAGAGGGAACAACGAGGCGAGGGAAATGACAGCAGCGAGGCGGGAGATCGAATTCATCTGATTACCTTTTCTTGTTGTTATGCGTGAGCAAGTCTGGTGCTTGCGCTGCATAGATTTTAACCAAGGGTTTCGGCGCCACGGTAACGAAGGGACGCGCAAAGGTCACAGCCTGGTTACATAAAGGAAACAGTCGTAAAAAGGCCTGTCAGTCGTGGGTTCGCGGCAGGCGCAAGGTCACGCGCAGGCCGCCTTCGCGGAGGTTTTGCAGGCTCACTTCGCCGCCATGGCTGTGGGCAATATTGCGCGCAATACCCAAGCCCAGGCCGTACCCCTGCTGTTGCTTGCCGGCGAGACGGAAATGCGGTTCGAACACTTGTTCCTGGCGCTGTTCGGGCACACCGGGGCCTTCGTCATCGACGTGCAGGACGAACGCTTCGGCGTCGTCATCGACATGCAGGTGGGCCTTCTGCCCGTACTTGAGTGCGTTATCGATCAGGTTGCCGATGCAGCGTTTGAGCGCCAATGGCTTGCCCGGATAAAACGCGGCGGCCTTCCCTTGCTGGGTGACACGGCCATTGCCGGCGGGCGACAGGTAGGGTTCGACCAGGCAATGCAGCACCTGATTGAGGTCCACCGGCTCAATGTTTTCGTGGATATCCGTATCTTTCACGCATTGCAGCGCGCCTTTGACCAAGAGCTCCAGCTCGTCGAGGTCGCGACTGAATTTGGCTTGCACCGCCTCATCGTCCAACAGCTCGACCCTCAGCCGCAAACGCGTGATGGGCGTACGCAAATCGTGGGAAATCGCGCTGAACAGCTGGCTGCGTTCCGAGAGGTAGCGACTGATACGCTCGCGCATGGCGTTGAACGCCCGACTGACTTCAACCACCTCGCTGCCGCCACCTTCGACGACCGGTTCGACTACCGTACCCAACGACATTTCCCGCGCCGCGCGGGCCAGACGCTTGAGCGGACGGCTTTGCCAATGCACCAGCAGGCCGATAAACAACAACAGAAAGCTGCTGGTCAGCACGATGAACCAGACCTGCTGCGCCGGCAGATCCTGCTCTTCGAGCGTGGTGTAGGGTTCGGGCAGCAACGAGGCGATGTACAGCCATTCGCCGGGCGCCAGTTCGATCTGGGTGACCAGGACCGGCGGATTGATCGGCTCCAGACTCAAGGCGTAATGCGCCCAGGAACGTGGCAGCTCATCTAGCTTGATGCCACCGTTAAAAATCCGCAGGTCTTCGGGTCGCACGAAACTCACCGAAATATTCGGTTCACTGCCGAGATGCTGACGCAACACGTCGTCGACCGCGTTCAGCACTGCGGTCTTGCGCGGGGTTGGCCCCAGCACGTCCATTTCCAGCGGTTTGTCATTCAGGGTCACGACAAAACGCGTACCGCCCATGCTGCGCAATTGATCGAGCACCAGCGGACGATAAGCCACCGGCAGTGACCGGAAGTAACTGACGCTGGCGGCCATGGAGTGCGCGAGGCTCCGGGCGCTGGTGACCAAGCCTTCCATTTGCGTGGCGCGCAATTGCGACAACCAGATCACGCTGGACAACCCCTGCGCCAGCAGCACGACCAGCAGCGTCAGCAACAGCATGCGACCCAGCAACGAGTGCGGCACCAGCCGACGCCAACCTTTTTCAGTAGCCATTAGTGACCAACGACGTGACATTCGCGGCCAACAGGTAGCCACTGCCACGCACGGTACGAATCAGCCGAGGCGCCTTGCCGGTATCTCGCAATCGTTGACGCAGACGGCTGACAGCCATGTCGACAATGCGTTCCAGGGGCATCAGCTCACGACCCCGGGTGGCATTGCCAATGGTGTCGCGATCAAGGATTTGCTGCGGGCGATCCAGAAACAATTTGAGCAAGGCAAAATCGGCGCCGGAGAGGATCACTTCCTCGCCATCATTGTGAAAGAGTCGGTGACTGACCATGTCCAGCCGCCATTCATCGAAAGCCAGTACCTCACCGGCGCCCCGCTCGTGACCGAATTGCGCACGTCGCAACAGGGCCTTGATTCGCGCCTGCAGCTCGCGGGGACTGAACGGTTTGCCCAGATAATCATCAGCGCCCAATTCCAGACCAATCACCCGGTCCGCTTCGTCGGAGCTGGCCGTGAGCATGATGATCGGGACCTGGGACTGACGCGGATGCTGACGCACCCAACGACACAGGCTGAAACCATCTTCGTCGGGCAGCATGACATCGAGGATCACCAGATCGCTGGGTTCTTCGTTGAGCGCCTGGCGAAAACCGGCACCATCGCCCACCGTGCGCACGACGAAGCCACAACGACTCAGGTAGGTTTGCAGCAATTCACGAATTTCCTGATCATCATCGACCAGCAAAATCGATTTACTGACTGAACTCACATCCATCGTCCTTGTTCTGAATAAAACATGCGCCTCATGAACGAGGCGTGGCACAGGTTACACGGTCCCAGACTGCGCCGAACGCAACAGGTTCCAAACAGCCCTCAGCCAAATGCCTGCTGCAATGCCACTCCCGCCCCCATCAAACCGGGGTATTCGGCGGTCACCAGCCACACTGGGATGCCCTTGAAATAATCTTTCATCAAGCCTTTTTCGGCAAAGGACCGGGCAAAACCGCTGGCGATGAAGAAGTCAGTGAAGCGCGGCACGACCCCGCCCACGATATAGACACCGCCACGACCGCCGACGGTCAGCACGTTATTGCCCGCCACCCGTCCCAGCCAGCAACAGAACTGCTCCAGCACCGCCACAGCCACCGGGTCGCCCGCCAGCGCCGCCGAGGTAATGGCGGCCGGTGATTTAAGCGTGGGCTCGATGTTATCCAGCGAACAGCTGACCTTGTACAAGAGCAACAAGCCACTGCCGCTGAGCACGGTTTCGGCACTGACATGCTCGTGTTCAGTCATCAGGCGCGCCCATATCTGCGCTTCGCGTGGGGTGCCGAGCGGCAGATCGACATGCCCGCCCTCCCCCGGCAACGCCATCCAGTGGTTGTCGGCGAGGGGCAGCAAGGTGCCCACGCCAAGCCCGGTGCCAGGACCGATCACCACCCGTGGACGACCTTCCTCGGGGATGCCGTGGCAGACCGTCAGGTACTCATCGTCGCGCAGACGCGTCATGCCCAGCGCCATCGCCGAGAAGTCATTGATCAGCAGCAGGTTATCCAGCTTCAAGTGCGCACAGAACGCCGTGCGACTGATACGCCAGTGGCTGTTGGTGAAGTGAAATTCGTCGCCGCCCACCGGCCCGGCAACCGCCAGACAGATGGAGCCGACTTCGCCCGGGTGCAGGTCCAGGTCTTCGAGATAGACCTCAAGGGCTTTTTCCGGGCTGGCGTAATCGATGGTCGGGAAGACCCGGATCGAATGCAACTGACCGTCTTCCCAGATGGCAAAACGCGCATTGGTGCCGCCAATATCACCGACCAAAGCCAATTTCACTTAAGCGTCTCCAGACCCGACGTAAAGGCACTGGCGCCCTGCTCTGCGGAGCTGAAGGCCATGCGCATGAAGCCAAACAGCTCGCGCCCACAACCGACACCGTTGTCGAGCAGACCAATCGCGGGCTCTCTGGCGGCCAATTCTGCCGGCTCGACCAGCACCTGCAATGTACCTTTAACGCCGTCGACGCGAATGATATCTCCGTCACGAACCAGCGCTAAAGGTCCGCCGTCGAAGGCTTCAGGACAAACATGGATCGCCGCCGGAATCTTCCCGGACGCACCGGACATACGCCCATCAGTGACTAACGCGACTTTGAAACCACGGTCCTGCAGCACGCCAAGGAACGGCGTCATCTTGTGCAGTTCGGGCATGCCATTGGAGCGCGGACCCTGGAAGCGCATCACCGCCACGAAGTCGCGCTCCAGCTTGCCAGCCTTGAATGCGTCGGCCAGGTCCTGTTGATCCTGGAACACCAGCGCCGGGGCTTGTATCACTTGATGTTCAGGCGCCACGGCGGAGACTTTCATCACCCCACGACCGAGGTTGCCTTCCATCACGCGCAAACCGCCTTCAGGCGAGAATGGCCGCGCGACGGGGCGCAGGATGTCTTCATCCAGGCTTTCGATAGGCCCTTCGCGCCAGACCAGCTTGCCGTCTTCGAGGAACGGTTCGCGGGTGTAACGGCTCAAGCCGAAACCGGCGACGGTGTTGACGTTTTCGTGCAGCAGCCCGGCTTCCAGCAGTTCACGGATCAGGAACGACATACCGCCCGCCGCCTGGAAGTGGTTGATGTCAGCCTTGCCGTTCGGATAAACGTGGGTCAGGGTCGGCACCACTTCCGACAGATCAGCCATGTCCTGCCAGGTCAGCTTGATACCGGCCGCCATGGCAATCGCTGGCATGTGCAAGGTGTGGTTGGTCGAGCCGCCCGTGGCGTGCAGGGCAACGATGGAGTTGACCAGCGAGCGCTCGTCGACGATTTCGCCCAGCGGCATGAAGTCGCCGCTTTGCTTGGTCAGACGCGTGACCTGATGCGCCGCTTCGCGGGTCAGGGCATCGCGCAACGGCGTGTACGGATTGACGAAAGAGGCACCCGGCAAGTGCAGGCCCATGACTTCCATCAGCAACTGATTGGTGTTGGCGGTGCCATAGAACGTGCAGGTGCCAGGGCTGTGGTAGGACTTCATCTCCGACTCCAGCAGCTCTTCGCGGCTGGCCTTGCCTTCGGCGTAGCGTTGACGGACGTCGGCTTTTTCCTTGTTAGAGATACCCGACGGCATTGGCCCGCCCGGCACGAACAGCGTTGGCAGGTGACCAAAGCGCAATGCGCCCATCAGCAGGCCCGGCACGATCTTGTCGCAGATACCCAAGCACAACGTGGCGTCGAACATGTTGTGCGACAGCGCGATGGCGGTGGACATGGCGATCACTTCACGGCTGGCGATACCCAACTCCATGCCCGGTTCGCCTTGGGTCACGCCGTCACACATTGCCGGCACACCACCGGCGAACTGGCCGACCGAGCCGATATCGCGCAGGGCCTGTTTGAGTTGGTCCGGGAAATGCTCGTACGGCTGATGCGCCGACAACATGTCGTTGTAAGACGAAACAATGGCCACGTTGGCGGCGTTCATCATCTTCAGGCTTTGCTTGTCTTCGGTGCCGCAGCCTGCGACGCCATGAGCAAAGTTGGCGCATTGCAGCTTGCCGCGCATCGGGCCGTCGCTGGCGGCGCCGTGGATCATTTGCAGATAGCGCTCGCGCGTCGCACGACTACGGGCGATTAGCCGTTCAGTTACCTCAAGAACGCGGGGATGCATGTGATGAACTCCAGGCTTGCGGATAGATGACCCGTTCAGGTGGTTCCAATTATCGACTGTGCGGCCTAGGCTGGGCAAAGGCTTGATGTCGAACATTTGAACCGGACTTACGGGCTACTCGTTGTAGATAAGACAAAATATTGCCATTAAAAAGGCTTGTTTTCTATTTTTATGCGAATAATCTTGTAATTCCAACAACAAATTTAAAAGAGGACGGCTGCATGACGCTTCGTATCGCTATCAATGGCTTTGGCCGCATTGGCCGCAATGTCCTACGTGCACTCTATACCCAAGGCTATCGAGAGGACCTGCAGGTCGTCGCCATTAACGACTTGGGTGACAGCGCGATCAACGCGCACCTGCTGCAATTCGATACCACCCACGGCCATTTTGGCGGCACGGTGGCATTCGACCATGAAAGCCTGACAGTCAACGGTGACCGAATCGCGGTCAGCGCCATCCGTAATCCGGCAGAGCTGCCGTGGAAGGCAGAAAACATTGATGTGGTGTTCGAATGCACCGGCCTGTTCACCGACCGCAACAAAGCCGCTGCGCATATTACTGCCGGCGCGCGCAAAGTGATTGTCTCGGCCCCGTCCAAAGGCGCGGACGCCACCGTGGTTTACGGCGTCAACCACGACATCCTGCGTCAATCGCATCAGATTATTTCCAACGCGTCCTGCACCACCAACTGCCTGGCACCCGTCGCCCAGATTCTGCACCGCGAATGGGGGATTGAAAGCGGTTTGATGACCACCATCCACGCCTACACCAATGACCAGAATCTGACCGACGTGTACCACACCGACCTGTACCGTGCGCGTTCGGCCACCCAGTCGATGATACCGACCAAGACGGGTGCTGCTGAAGCCGTCGGCCTGGTGCTCCCGGAACTGGCAGGCAAACTCAATGGCATGGCTGTTCGCGTTCCGGTGATCAACGTATCGCTGGTGGACCTGACCGTGCAGCTCAAGCGCGAAGCCACGGCTGAAGAGGTCAACGCGATCTTCAAAGAAGCCAGCCAGCACTCGAAAATCCTCGGCTACAACACCCTGCCGCTGGTGTCCCACGACTTCAACCACAACCCGCTGTCGTCGATTTTCGATGCCAACCACACCAAGGCTAACGGCAAGCTGATGAAAGTGCTGGCCTGGTATGACAACGAATGGGCGTTCTCCAACCGCATGCTGGATAACTGCCTGGCGCTGCATAACGCCCGGTAAGCCCGCCTTGCATGAGTGCTTCAAGCCCGGCCAGCCCTGTTAAGCTGGCCGTGTTGTCAAATGGACAGACGCCTCATGACCCTCGAGACCAAGACCGGCACACCGCACAGGTCGATCCTTTCACGCCGTTTGTTTGCCATCCTTGCTTACGTCAGTGTGGGGATCGGCCTGATCGGCATCGTCGTGCCCGGCTTGCCCACCACCGAATTCGTCCTGTTGGCCGCGTGGGCGGCGACTAAAAGTTCGCCACGCCTGAGCGCCTGGCTGGAAAACCATCGCCTATTTGGACCGATTCTGACTAACTGGCGCAACGGGCGTTTGATTACCCGGCGCGCGAAAATCAGCGCCACCCTGAGCATGGTGCTGTGCGCCGGCATCATGCTAATCCTGCTTGAGCATCACTGGCCGGTGTACCTCGCCATCGCCGGCATGAGCCTGGGCAACCTGTGGATCTGGTCGCGGCCCGAGCCCATGAATACAGAAACCCGCTAAACGCTTGCCGCAGGCTGTTGCTGCAATGCGACATTTTCAATCGGAATGCCCATCGCATCGTTAGCCATCACGTTGCATAAGGGGCTCTGTTGACCTACGTCATACTTTGCGTGACTCATGGCACCTACCCTGAGGCATTACTTCTCCCGGATGGAGCTGCGCAATGTCTCAATCTCCCGGCAAGCTTAGACTCGGCGCACTCGTCGCGTTGGTCGTAGGGTCAATGATCGGCGGAGGCATCTTTTCGCTCCCGCAGAACATGGCAGCCAGTGCCGACGTAGGCGCGATTTTAATCGGTTGGGCCATTTCAGCTGTGGGCATGTTGACCTTGGGTTTCGTGTTCCAGACCCTGGCCAACCGCAAGCCCGATCTTGATGGCGGGGTTTACGCCTACGCCAAGGCAGGTTTCGGCGACTACATGGGGTTCTCGTCCGCCTGGGGGTACTGGATCAGTGCATGGTTGGGCAACATTGGTTACTTCGTCCTGCTGTTCAGCACGCTCGGTTATTTCTTCCCTATTTTTGGACAGGGCAACACGCTAGCGGCGATCAGCGGCGCTTCAGTGCTGCTGTGGGCGGTGCACTTTCTGGTGCTGCGCGGGATCAAGGAGGCGGCGTTCATCAATCTGGTGACCACCGTCGCCAAAGTCGTGCCGTTGCTGCTGTTTGTGTTGATCGCCCTCTTCGCGTTCAAGCTGGACATCTTCACTGCTGATATTTGGGGGTTTAAAAACCCGGATCTGGGCAGTGTGCTGAATCAGGTCCGCAACATGATGTTGGTCACCGTCTGGGTGTTCATCGGCATCGAAGGCGCAAGCATCTTTTCCGCCCGTGCCGAGAAACGTTCGGACGTGGGCAAGGCCACCATCATCGGCTTCATCACCGTGCTGTTGTTTCTGGTGCTGGTGAACGTGTTGTCGCTGGGGATCATGACCCAGCCCGAACTGGCCAAATTGCAAAACCCGTCCATGGCCGCCGTGCTTGAACACGTCGTCGGGCATTGGGGGGCAGTGCTGATCAGCGTTGGCCTGGTCATTTCCCTGCTCGGTGCGCTGTTGTCGTGGGTGCTGCTGTGCGCAGAGATCATGTTCGCCGCAGCCAAAGACCGCACCATGCCCGCGTTCCTCAAAAGGGAAAACGCCAACAACGTGCCAGCCAATGCCTTGTGGCTGACCAACGGCCTGGTTCAGGTTTTCCTGATCATCACCCTGTTCTCGGCCAGCACCTACCTGTCACTGATCTACCTCGCCACCTCAATGATTCTGGTGCCCTACCTGTGGTCGGCGGCGTATGCCCTGTTGCTGGCGGTGCGCGGCGAGACCTATGAGAACGCCCTGGCCGAGCGCAAGAAGGACCTGGCTATCAGCGCCGTCGCGCTGATCTATGCGATCTGGCTGATCTACGCCGGCGGCGTGAAGTACCTGCTGCTGTCGGCGCTGCTTTATGCGCCAGGGGTGATCCTGTTTGCCAAGGCAAAACATGAAGCGGGCCAACCTGTTTTCACCAACGTCGAGAAGCTGATCTTTGCCGCAGTGGTCATCGGCGCGTTGATTGCCGCCTATGGTCTCTACGACGGCTTCCTGACCCTGTAACACCCATGCGTACATCATTGGAGGAATACAGATATGTCCACCGATAAAGTCAAACTCGGCGTTCACTCTGAAGTTGGCAAACTTCGAAAAGTCATGGTGTGCTCACCAGGCTTGGCGCATCAGCGCCTGACGCCGACTAACTGCGACGAACTGCTGTTCGATGACGTGCTATGGGTCAGTCAGGCCAAGCGCGATCACTTCGACTTCGTCACTAAAATGCGAGAACGTGGCACTGAAGTGCTGGAAATGCACAATCTGCTGACCGACATCGTCGCGCTTCCAGAGGCGCTGGACTGGATTCTCGAACGCAAGATCTCACCCAATCTGGTGGGTGTTGCTCTGGTCGATGAAGTCGACGCCTGGGTGCGCAGCCTGGAGCCACGCAAGATCGCCGAATTCCTGATTGGCGGCGTGTCGGCTGACGATTTGCCGACCAGCTTCGGCGGCAAGACCATCGAAATGTTCCGCGACTTCCTCGGCCATTCCAGCTTTATTCTGCCCCCGCTACCCAACACCCAGTTCACCCGCGACACTACGTGCTGGATCTACGGTGGGGTAACACTCAACCCCATGCACTGGCCCGCCCGTCGTCAGGAAACCCTGCTGGCCAGCGCCATCTATAAATTCCACACGGACTTCGTCAACGCCGACTTCCAGGTCTGGTACGGTGACCCCGATCTGGATCATGGCAACGCCACCCTTGAAGGCGGCGACGTCATGCCCATCGGCAACGGCGTGGTACTGATCGGCATGGGCGAGCGCACCTCGCACCAGGCCATTGGCCAACTGGCGCAGAACCTGTTCAAGAACAATGCGGTCGAACGGGTCATTGTCGCGGGCTTGCCGAAGTCCCGCTCCGCGATGCACCTGGATACCGTGTTCAGTTTCTGCGACCGCGACCTGGTCACGATTTTCCCGGAAGTGGTCAGCCAGATCGTCGCATTCAGCCTGCGCCCCGATGAAAGCAAGCCGGGCGGCATTGATGTGCGTCGCGAAGAAACCAACTTCCTCGACACCGTAGCCGCTGCGCTCAATCTCAAAACCCTGCGCGTGGTCGAAACCGGTGGTAACAGCTTCGCCGCTGAACGTGAGCAATGGGATGACGGCAACAACGTGGTCGCGCTGGAACCGGGCGTGGTCATAGGCTACGACCGCAACACGTACACCAACACCCTGCTGCGCAAGGCTGGGGTCGAAGTCATTACCATCAGCGCCAGCGAACTCGGCCGGGGTCGCGGCGGTGGTCACTGCATGACCTGCCCGATCCTGCGCGACCCGATCGATTACTGAGTCATCGATCACCCACATGTGCCCTGGCGTGGCTCTATCCCGAGCCCGCCAGGGAGATAACCGAAACCCAAGGAGATCTGAAACATGGCCTTTAACATGCGTAACCGTAGCCTGCTGAGCTTGATGCACCACACCAACCGCGAGCTGCATTACCTGCTCGACCTGTCCCGCGACCTCAAGCGCGCCAAGTACACAGGCACCGAGCAGCAACATCTCAAAGGCAAGAACATCGCGCTGATTTTCGAAAAAACCTCGACCCGCACACGTTGCGCCTTCGAAGTTGCAGCCCACGATCAAGGTGCCCATGTCACCTATATCGACCCGGTGTCGTCGCAAATCGGCCACAAAGAAAGCATGAAAGACACCGCCCGCGTGCTCGGCCGGATGTTCGACGCTATCGAGTACCGTGGCTTTGAACAGGAAATCGTCGAGGAACTGGCTAAATTCGCTGGCGTGCCGGTTTTCAACGGCCTGACCGCCGAATTCCACCCGACGCAAATGATTGCCGACACCCTGACCATGCGCGAGCACAGCGACAAACCGCTGCATGACATCAGCTACGCCTACTTGGGTGACGCGCGCTACAACATGGGTAATTCACTGCTGATGATCGGCGCCAAACTGGGCATGGACGTCCGCATTGGCGCACCCAAGGCCCTGTGGCCGCACGCTGACTTCATTGCCCAGTGCAAAACGTTCGCCGAGGAAAGTGGTGGCCGCATCACCATCACTGAAGACCCGCTGGAAGCAGTCAAGGGCGTGGACTTCATCCATACCGATATCTGGGTCTCCATGGGCGAACCGGTTGAAGCCTGGGACGAGCGCATCGAACAACTGCTGCCGTATCAGGTCAACGCAACGATGATGAAAGCGTCGGGCAACCCTCGGGTGAAGTTCATGCATTGCCTGCCAGCGTTTCACAACAGTGAGACCAAGGTCGGCAAAGACATCGCCAGCCGTTACCCGAATCTGGCCAATGGCGTGGAAGTCACCGAAGAGGTCTTCGAGTCGCCGGCCAACATCGCTTTTGAGCAGGCAGAAAACCGCATGCACACCATCAAGGCAATCCTGGTGTCGGCGCTGGCCGACATCTGACTTTGAGGAAAAACACCATGCGTATCGTCGTTGCATTGGGTGGTAACGCCCTGCTCCGCCGTGGCGAACCGCTGACTGCGGAGAATCAGCGGATGAATATCCGCGTCGCCACCCAACAGATCGCCAAAATCGTCCCCGGCAATGAGCTGGTGGTGGCCCACGGCAATGGCCCGCAAGTGGGCCTGTTGTCCTTGCAGGCATCGGCCTACACCGCCGTGGCGCCTTACCCGCTGGACGTGCTCGGCGCTGAAACCGAAGGCATGATCGGCTATATCATCGAACAGGAGTTGGGCAATCTTCTGCCCATCGAGGTGCCTTTCGCCACTCTGCTGACCCAAGTCGAGGTAGACGGCAACGACCCCGCTTTCCAGCATCCGAGCAAGCCCATCGGCCCGGTCTATTCGAAAGAAGAAGCACAGCGCCTGGCCAAGGAAAAGGGCTGGAGCATCGCCCCGGATGGCGATAAGTTTCGCCGAGTGGTTGCAAGCCCGAAACCCAAACGCATCTTCGAGATCCGCCCGATCAAGTGGTTGCTGGAAAAAGGCAGCATCGTGATCTGTGCCGGTGGCGGCGGTATCCCGACGATGTATGACAAGGACGGCCAGCTGCAAGGTGTCGAAGCCGTGATCGACAAAGACCTGTGCTCGGCCTTGCTGGCGGAGCAACTGGAGAGTGATTTGCTGGTGATTGCCACCGACGTGAACGCCGCGTTTATCGACTGGGGCAAACCCACGCAGAAGGCTATCGCCCAGGCTCACCCTGACGAGATGGAAAAACTGGGCTTTGCCGCAGGTTCGATGGGGCCTAAAGTGCAGGCAGCCTGCACCTTCGCCCGCAATACCGGCAAGGTCGCGGTGATTGGATCACTGGAAGATATTGAAGACATCGTCAACGGTAACGCCGGCACGCGAATCAGCAGTGCCACACCTGGCATTATCTATAAATGAACCTCGGGATAGGCCGCGAGGTCTATCCCGACACTTATCGTTTCGTCCAGCGAAGGAGCAATGCACATGTTCGAACCCGGTCATCTGCACATCACTCGCGTTGCACTGCAACCCACCGATTTCAGCTACGACATCCACATCCGATATGAAGTGCGACAGGCCCCCACGCAAGGCATGGCCATGCACTTTTTCATGGACGGTGTGATCAATGGCGCTGCGTTCAAGGACGAATTCGAACTGCCCAAGGACATGGCCTACAACTTTGCCAGCGAAGCCTTTCACATCGCGGTCAAACACGGCATGCCCAAAGCTGCGGACCTGCGCTCGATGCATGGACAATACGACGCCATGTTCGAACACATCCGGCAACTGCTCGACGCCAAGCCTGGTGATCCGGTGAAGCCAGAACATCTGGAATGAGCCCATGGCCAGGCACGCCTCCCGCAAACTAGCCCGGCAATACCACTGACGCGGACGACCTGACACGCCGTTGACCCATTTGCTGGCATAATTGCTGCCCCCGCGGTCCAGAACCTTTAGTTGCCCATGCGTATTCACGTCTGTTTTATCGACCGCGTTGGTATCACCCAGGAAGTGCTGGCCATTCTGGGTGGACGAAATCTGAATCTGGACGCCGTGGAGATGGTGCCGCCGAACGTTTACATCGATGCCCCGACCCTCAGCCCGCAAGTGCTCGAAGAGTTGAAGGATGCGTTGTTCCGGGTGCGCGGTGTCGAAGCGATCACAGTGGTGGACATCCTTCCCGGTCAGCGTCGCCACTTGCAACTCGATGCCCTGCTCGCCGCCATGACCGACCCGGTGCTGGCCCTGGACAGCGCCGGCCATGTGCTGCTGGCCAACCCGGCACTGATTGCCCTGTGTGGACGTGAACCTGCCGGCGAATCCGTGGCCGAGCTGTTCGCCGACCCCGGCCTGCAAACCGCATTACTGGAAAACGGCTTTCGCCTGCCATTGCGCGAAGTCACGCTCAACGGTGAAGTGTTGCTGCTCGACGCCACCCCGATCACCGACGCAGGCGCGCTGTTGACGCTGTACCAACCGAGCCGGATCGGCGAACGCCTGGCCGCGCTGCACCATGACCATGCCGAAGGTTTCGATGCCTTGTTGGGCGAGTCACCACCGATTCGTACCCTCAAGGCCCGTGCCCTGCGCGTGGCAGCCCTCGATGCGCCACTGCTGATTCAAGGTGAAACAGGAACCGGCAAGGAGTTGGTCGCGCGTGCCTGCCATGCCATCAGTACCCGCAATAGCGCCCCTTTCCTTGCGCTCAACTGCGCGGCACTGCCGGAAAACCTCGCCGAAAGCGAACTCTTCGGTTACGCCCCCGGCGCCTTCACGGGGGCACAACGTGGCGGCAAGCCAGGGCTGATGGAACTGGCCAACCACGGCACGGTATTTCTCGACGAAATCGGCGAAATGTCCCCGTACCTGCAGGCCAAGCTGCTGCGGTTCCTGAATGACGGCAGTTTCCGCCGCGTCGGTGGAGATCGCGAAGTGAAGGTCAACGTGCGGATTCTCAGCGCGACCCATCGCGACCTGGAGAAAATGGTCAGCGAAGGCACCTTCCGCGAAGACCTGTTCTATCGCCTGAACGTACTCAACCTGGAAGTGCCGCCGCTGCGTGATCGCGGGCAGGATATCCTGCTGCTGGCGCGCTATTTCATGGAGCAGGCCTGCGCGCAGATTCAACGACCGATTTGCCGCCTGACGCCGGGCACTTACCCTGCGCTGTTGGGTAATCGCTGGCCGGGTAACGTGCGCCAGTTGCAGAACGTAATCTTCCGCGCGGCGGCTATTTGCGAAAGCACGCTGGTAGACATCGGCGATCTGGACATTGCCGGCACGTCCGTCGCCCGACAAAACGACGGCGAAGTCGACAGCCTCGAACAGGCGGTCGAGGACTTCGAGAAAACCTTGCTGGAAAAGCTCTACATCAGCTACCCCTCCACCCGCCAACTCGCCGCCCGCCTGCAAACCTCCCACACCGCCATCGCCCATCGGTTGCGCAAGTACGGAATTCCGGGGAAAGGCTGAGGTCTCGAACCGATTTTGTTAACCATCTGCAAAATCTGTACTGAAACCACTACAGCGGAACGATTTCGCTACAGCTTCCGGACATCCCCCGTGTGCAAGGCTTTGATCCTGTAAGCCTTTTTTATCGCGCCACAACTGTAGCGATTTCGCTACAGTTACTCATCCCTCACACGTACAACATTCATTTAACTTATTGATTTATAACGACTAAATAATATTGGCCGCAAACTTGCTATGGTCTTTCCTCATGATGCTCATGCACGCCGTGAGCTTTTGCCCCTTGAGGAGTTTTTATGAGCGAGTTGCGATTCACCGTCGACCACGAATGGCTGCGTACCGAAGCGGATGGCAGCGTCACCGTCGGCATTACGCCCTACGCGCAAGAGTCGCTGGGTGATGTGGTGTACGTGCAACTTCCTGAATTGCAGACTTACACGCAACACGCTGAAGCCTCGGTGGTTGAGTCTGTGAAGGCTGCCAGCAGCATCAACATGCCGCTCACTGGCGAAGTGGTCGAAGTCAACGCAGCACTCGAAGCGACGCCTGAACTGGTCAACGAAGACGCACTGGGCGCCGGCTGGTTCTTCCGCTTCATCCCTGAAGACGCCAGCGCCATCGACAGCTTGCTTGATCAAGACGCTTACGACCGCCTGATCCAAGCCAGCGCTGAAGCCTGAGGAGCCGACATGACTGACCGTATCGAATTGAGCACCGCCAACGAGTTTATTGCGCGCCACATCGGCCCGCGCCAGGCTGATGAAAAAGCCATGCTCGCGACCCTGGGTTTCGACTCCCTGGAAGCACTGAGCGCCAGCGTCATCCCGGACAGCATCAAGGACACCAGTGTTCTGGACCTGTCTGCCGGGCAAAGCGAAGCCGATGCCCTGGCGTCGATCAAAGCCATCGCCAGCAAAAACCAACTGTTCAAAACCTACATCGGCCAGGGCTATTACAACTGCCACACCCCGGCACCGATTCTGCGCAACCTGCTGGAAAACCCGGCCTGGTACACCGCTTACACTCCTTATCAGCCAGAGATTTCCCAAGGTCGACTGGAATCGCTGCTGAATTTCCAGACCTTGATCAGCGACCTTACCGGCCTGCCCATCGCCAACGCCTCGTTGCTCGATGAAGCCACTGCCGCCGCCGAGGCCATGACGTTCTGCAAACGCTTGAGCAAGAACAAAAGCAGCCACCTGTTCTTCGCCTCCAGCCATTGCCACCCGCAGACCCTCGATGTACTGCGCACCCGTGCCGAGCCACTGGGCATCACGGTCGTCGTTGCGGATGAAAACCAGCTGAGCGATGTCAGCGAGTATTTCGGTGCCCTGCTGCAATACCCGGCGAGCAACGGTGACCTGTTCGATTACCGCGAACTGGTCGAACGTTTCCACGCCGCTCATGCATTGGTCGCCGTGGCTGCCGACCTGCTGGCCCTGACCTTGCTGACCCCTCCGGGTGAGTTTGGCGCAGACGTGGCGATCGGCAGTGCGCAACGCTTTGGTGTGCCATTGGGCTTTGGCGGGCCACACGCGGCCTACTTCTCGACACGCGATGCGTTCAAACGCGATATGCCAGGCCGTCTGGTCGGTGTTTCCATCGACCGTCATGGCAAGCCCGCCTACCGCTTGGCGATGCAGACCCGCGAGCAACATATCCGTCGCGAAAAGGCCACCAGCAACATCTGCACCGCGCAGGTTCTGTTGGCCAACATTGCCAGCATGTATGCGGTCTATCACGGGCCACGCGGCCTGACGCAAATCGCCAAACGCACGCACCAACTGACTGCGATTTTCGCCGAAGGCTTGAAGCAGTTGGGCTTGAACGTCGATCAGGCATTCTTTTTTGACAGCCTGACCCTGAACACCGGTGCCGATACGGCTGCGTTGCACGTCAAGGCCCGCGCCCAACAGGTCAACCTGCGTGAAATCGATGCTCAGCGCCTTGGCCTGTCGTTCGACGAAACCATCCAACAGGCCGACGTCGAAACCCTGTGGCAGCTGTTCGCCACTAACGGGCAAAGCCTGCCGGACTTCAATGCGTTGGCCAGCAGCGTCGAATCACGCCTGCCTGCTGCGTTGCTGCGCCAGTCAGCGATCCTCAGCCATCCAGTGTTTAACCGTTACCACTCCGAAACCGAGCTGATGCGTTATCTGCGTCGTTTGGCCGACAAGGACCTGGCGCTGGACCGCACCATGATTCCGCTGGGCTCCTGCACCATGAAGCTCAATGCCGCCAGCGAAATGATCCCGATCACCTGGGCCGAGTTTGGCAACCTGCACCCCTTTGCACCCGCCGAGCAAAGCCTGGGCTACCAGCAACTGACCGACGAACTGGAAGCGATGCTCTGCGCCGCGACCGGTTACGACGCCATCTCGCTGCAACCTAACGCTGGTTCTCAGGGCGAATACGCTGGCCTGCTGGCGATCCGTGCTTACCACCAGAGCCGTGGCGATGATCGTCGCGACATCTGCCTGATCCCCTCGTCGGCCCACGGCACCAACCCTGCCACAGCAAACATGGCCGGTATGCGCGTGATCGTGACTGCCTGCGATGCACGCGGCAACGTCGACATCGAAGACCTGCGCGCCAAAGCCATCGAGCACCGCGAACACCTCGCCGCACTGATGATTACCTACCCGTCGACGCACGGCGTGTTCGAAGAAGGCATCCGCGAAATCTGCGGGATCGTCCATGACAACGGCGGCCAGGTGTACATTGATGGTGCCAACATGAACGCCATGGTCGGCCTCTGCGCGCCGGGCAAGTTCGGCGGCGACGTTTCGCACCTGAACCTGCACAAAACCTTCTGCATTCCCCACGGTGGTGGCGGCCCGGGCGTTGGTCCTATCGGCGTCAAATCGCACCTGACCCCGTTCTTGCCGGGTCACGGGACGATGGAACGCAAAACAGGTGCTGTCAGCGCAGCGCCGTTTGGCAGCGCGAGCATTCTGCCGATCACCTGGATGTACATCCGCATGATGGGTGGCGAAGGCCTCAAGCGCGCGTCGCAACTGGCGATCCTCAATGCCAACTACATTTCCCGTCGCCTGGAAGAGCACTACCCCGTGCTGTACACCGGCAGCAACGGTCTTGTCGCCCACGAATGCATCCTCGACCTGCGTCCGCTCAAAGACAGCAGCGGTATCAGCGTCGATGACGTGGCCAAGCGGTTGATCGATTTTGGTTTCCACGCACCGACCATGTCGTTCCCGGTCGCAGGCACCCTGATGATTGAGCCGACCGAAAGCGAATCCAGGGAAGAACTGGACCGCTTCTGCGAAGCCATGATCCGCATCCGCGAAGAAATCCGCGCAGTGGAAAGCGGGGCGCTGGACAAGGATGACAACCCGTTGAAAAACGCGCCGCACACCGCCGCTGAAATCGTCGGCGAATGGACCCATCCGTACAGCCGCGAACAAGCGGTGTACCCGGTAGCCTCGTTGATCGAGAACAAATACTGGCCGCCAGTGGGTCGCGTCGATAACGTGTTTGGCGACCGTAATCTGGTCTGCGCATGCCCGTCCATCGAGAGCTATCAAGACGCCTGATCGAGAGGGGGCTACTGTGCAAAGTAGCCCCACCCTTGCTACGACGCATGACCCTGTAGGAGCGGGCTTGCCCGCGATTACGGCGTATCGGAGACACCACGCCAATCTGATCGCGAGCACGCTCGCTCCCACAAATAAACGCGACCTCCATGTCTATAATAAAAAACCGGAGTGCAATCATGTCGCTGAGCGTGTTTGACCTGTTCAAGATTGGTATCGGCCCCTCCAGTTCGCATACCGTGGGCCCGATGCGGGCTGCTGCCCGGTTCGCCGAAGGGCTGCGCCGTGACGATTTGCTGACGACAACGGCCTGCGTCAAGGTCGAGCTGTATGGTTCGCTGGGCGCTACCGGCAAGGGCCATGGCAGCGACAAGGCCGTGCTGTTGGGCCTGGAAGGCGAACACCCCGACACCGTCGATACCGAAACCATCTCTGCGCGTCTGCAACAGATTCGCGACAGCCAACAGCTGAACCTGTTGGGTGAACACTGCATCGCGTTCGTCGAAAAACAACACCTGGCAATGATCCGCAAACCCTTGGCGTTCCATCCAAACGGCATGATTTTCCGTGCCTTCGATGCCGCCGGGTTGCAGATTCGTAGCCGCGAATATTATTCGGTCGGTGGCGGCTTTGTTGTCGATGAAGACGCCGCCGGCGCTGACAGGATCGTCGAAGACAGCACGCCGCTGACCTATCCGTTCAAAAGCGCCAAGGATTTGCTGGGCCATTGCACGACACATGGCCTGTCTATAAGTCAGGTGATGTTGGCCAACGAAGCCGCCTGGCGCCCGGAAGCGGAAACCCGCAAGGGCCTGCTGAATATCTGGCAGGTCATGCAGGATTGTGTGAAAGCAGGTTGCCGCAATGAAGGCATTTTGCCGGGCGGCTTGAAGGTCAAACGCCGGGCAGCAGCGCTGCATCGCCAGTTGTGCAACAACCCGGAAGCTGCGCTGCGCGATGCGCTGTCAGTGCTCGACTGGGTCAACCTGTACGCCTTGGCGGTCAACGAAGAGAACGCCAACGGCGGCCGGGTCGTCACCGCACCCACTAACGGTGCAGCGGGAATTGTCCCGGCAGTGCTGCATTATTACATGCGTTTTATCTCCGGCGCCAATGAGGACGGTGTTGTGCGCTTTCTGCTCACTGCGGCGGCGATTGGCATTCTGTACAAAGAAAACGCCTCGATCTCTGGCGCCGAAGTTGGCTGTCAGGGCGAAGTCGGCGTGGCCTGCTCAATGGCGGCCGGAGCGTTGTGCGAAGTGTTGGGCGGCAATGTTCAGCAGGTAGAAAACGCCGCCGAAATCGGCATGGAACACAACCTGGGCCTGACGTGCGACCCAATTGGCGGCTTGGTGCAGGTGCCCTGCATCGAGCGCAACGCGATGGGGTCGGTGAAAGCGATCAATGCCGTGCGCATGGCGTTGCGCGGCGATGGTCAGCACTTCGTCTCCCTCGACAAAGTGATCCGCACCATGCGCCAGACCGGTGCCGACATGAAAAGTAAATACAAGGAAACCGCCCGAGGCGGATTGGCCGTGAACATTATCGAGTGCTGAAACAGCCTCATGAAATCGACTGCTTTCGCCCTCCCTACAAAGCGAAAGCCGGAAAAACTCCAAGGAGCCATGAATGTCCACCGAACAGCTGTTAACTACCCCACTGCACGCTTTACACCGCGAACTGGGGGCCCGGATGGTGCCGTTTGCCGGCTACGACATGCCCGTGCAATACCCCGCTGGCGTGCTTAAGGAACACCTGCACACCCGCGCGCATGCCGGTTTGTTCGATGTGTCGCACATGGGCCAGATTCGCCTGACCGGTGCCAACGCCGCCAAAGCCCTGGAAACCCTGGTACCGGTCGACATCATCGACCTGCCCGTGGGCATGCAGCGTTACGCGATGTTCACCAATGAAAGCGGTGGCATTCTCGATGACCTGATGGTCGCCAACATCGGCAACGACGAGTTGATTCTGGTGGTCAACGCAGCCTGTAAGAACCAGGACCTTGCACACTTGCAACAACACCTGGCCGGCCAGTGCGACATCCAGCCTCTGTTCGAAGAGCGCGCCCTGCTGGCCCTGCAAGGTCCGGAAGCGGTGACCGTCCTTGCACGTCTGGCTCCGGAAGTGGCGAACATGACGTTCATGCAGTTTGCCAAAGTGACGTTGCTCGGCGCCGACTGCTATGTCAGCCGCTCCGGCTACACCGGTGAAGACGGTTTTGAGATCTCGGTCCCGGCCGATCAAGCCGACGCATTGGCCCGTCGTTTGTTGGCAGAACCAGAGGTCGCCCCCATCGGTCTCGGTGCCCGCGACTCTCTGCGTCTGGAAGCGGGCCTGTGCCTGTATGGCCACGACATGAACACCGAGACCACACCGGTTGAGGCCAGCCTGTTATGGGCGATCTCCAAGGTTCGACGTGCCGACGGCGCACGTGCCGGTGGCTTCCCTGGCGCGGAACAGATCTTTGCTCAGCAGCAAGCCGGTGTGAGCCGCAAACGTGTCGGCTTGTTGCCGCAGGAACGTACACCGGTCCGTGAAGGCGCAGAAATCGTCGATGCCAACGACAAAACCGTCGGCACGGTCAGCAGCGGCGGATTCGGTCCGACCTTGGGCGGACCGCTGGTCATGGCTTACCTCGACAGCGCTTACACCGCGCTGGACAGTGAAGTCTGGGCCATCGTACGGGGTAAGAAAGTGCTGATGCGGGTCAGCAAAATGCCGTTCGTAGCGCAGCGTTACTTCCGAGGTTAACCGGCGGGGTTAACGGCTGCCGCCAGTAAGCTGGAGGCCCAAAAACAGGGCAACTGGCTGTCATGTAATCGCAATGTATACCGCAGTAAAGTGCGCTGTTAGTCCACGGCGCACTTTGCATATAACCAGGCACGCGGGTAAAAAATTATCAATTTCGCCTGATGAGCAAAACACTCAAAAAGCCCGGAGAGTGCCTGAAACCCACGCCTGAGCAGGGCTTGTTTTTTCTGCCATGGTTGGCGTAGAGTTTCTTAACTGTGTTTGCATGGGTCGCTTGAACCGTGACCTGGGCAGTAGCTCTAAGTATTGCTACATCCCGCTCGACGTTTCTTACTACCTGCAGCCAGTCCAGTACTCTTTCAGGCGAAAGAGGCTGTCATCAATTCAAGGTCCAGGGAATAAGAAAATGTCGAATCGTCAGAGCGGTACCGTCAAGTGGTTTAACGACGAAAAGGGTTTTGGTTTTATCACGCCAGAGAGCGGTCCGGATCTGTTCGTCCATTTCCGCGCTATTCAGGGCAGCGGCTTCAAGAGCCTGAAAGAAGGCCAGAAGGTAACCTTCATCGCAGTGCAAGGCCAAAAAGGCTTGCAGGCTGATGAAGTTCAACCCGAAGCCTAAATAGCGATCAGTAAAAAAGCCTCTGATGCTGACATCAGGGGCTTTTTTATGGCTGGGATTCCGTAAAATGGGTTCTTTTTTGCAAACGAGAGCCCGCCATGTCGAAACACCTGCTGCGCCCACAAGGCGACTTTCCCATTGCAGGCTTGGGCCGCCGCCTTGCGGCGATGTTCTATGACGCCCTGCTGTGCATCGCGCTGCTGATGGTCACCACCTTCGTTTATAAGCTGATCCTGATGGCCTTTATCGGTGAGGCCCAGTTACGCGCGATGTCCGAGTCCGGGGCGCTGGACAGCGACCCGCTGCTTTCAACGATTCTGGTGTTTGTGCTGTTCGGTTTCTTCGCCAAGTTCTGGACCCATTCAGGCCAGACCCTCGGGATGCAGGTGTGGGGCATTCGCGTGCAGAACGCCGACGGCACCGGCATCAGCCTGTGGCAGGCACTGCTGCGCTTCGTGGTCGCCATCGGCTCGTGGCTGTGCCTGGGGCTGGGTTTTATCTGGATGTTGTTCGACAAACAGAAGCGCAACTGGCAGGACATGTACTCCAACAGCCAACTGGTGCAGGTGCCCAAGCGCAAGAAATAGTGGCTCTGGATAAACTCAACGCACGTAAAAAAGCCGACTCGACGTCGGCTTTTTTATCTGTCTTTTTTCTAACCCGCCCGGCGCAACAACCAGACCCCGGCCACGGCACAGATCCCGGAGGGCACCAGCACAGCGAACAGTGGCGAGAATCCGAACACCAGACTCGACGGCCCCAGCAGGTCTTGGGCAATGCGGAAGGTGAACCCGACCAGCACGCCGGTGAACACCCGTTGACCCAAGGTCACCGAGCGCAATGGACCGAAGATGAATGAGATCGCCATCAGTACCAACGCCACCGTGACCAGCGGCTGCAGGACTTTGGTCCAGAACGCCAACCAGTAACGGCCGTTATTCAAACCCTGTTCAGCCAGGTAATGCGCGTAACTCCACAAGCCGGTAATCGACAGCGAATCCGGGGGCAAGACCAGCGTGCTGAGCAGTTGCGGGCTGAGGGACACGTCCCAACGCTCGGACGGGGTATTGACGACTTCAGTACTGTCGGCGTGGAAAACCGTGGTAATGAGCTCTTCCAGCTGCCAATGGTCAGTGTCGAATTTCGCCCGCTTGGCAAAACTTGCGATTTGCATGTGGCGTTCATTGTCGAAACGATAGCGGGTCACGCCGTACAGCACACCGTTGGGTTGCACGGTGTTGATGTGAATGAACTCTTCACCCTGACGGTGCCACACACCGTGCCGGCCACTTTGCGAGTCGCCGCCGCCCTGAGCCAGGGAACGGTTTGACTGAGCCAGGTTTTCAGCGGGCGGCGCGACATACTCACCCAGCAACAAGCCAGCGATCATCAGCACCAGCATTGGCTTCATCACGGCCCAGACAATGCGCCCGATGGACACACCGGCTGCGCGCATGATTGTCAGCTCGCTGCTGCTCGCCAGGCCGCCAAGGCCGACCAGGCAACCAATCAGCGCAGCCATCGGCAACATCTCGTAGATACGGCGTGGCGCAGTCAGCAACACGAAAGAGCCAGCATTGGCCAACGTGTAGGTGTCACTGATCTCGTTCATCTCATCAATGAAGGCAAACAGCGAGGCCAGCCCCAGAATGACCCCGAGCACACCCAGGATCGCGACTAAAACACTCTTGCCGATATAGCGGTCGATTTTAACCACGGGCCACCTCCTGCATGCTGCGGCGACTCGCAAACTTCAATCGCAGGGCTTCCCAGTAAAGCAACAGCAGCCCAATGCCCAGAAACAGCAGATGCACCCACCAAAGGCCAAGGCTCATTGGAATCTTGCCCCGCTCCAGCGCACCGCGAGCAGCAATCAAAATGGTCAGATAAGCCATATACAGAAGAATCGCCGGAAGCAGCTTGAGGAAACGGCCCTGACGCGGGTTGGCCCGGGACAGCGGCACCGCAATCAATGTCACGATAAACACCAGCAAGGGCAGCGCGAGCCGCCACTGCAACTCGGCTTTGTAGCGGGGATTGTCACTGCCGAACAAATCACGGGTCGGAATCGCCTCGCGGTCGGTGACCTCCTCGCTGATCTCGGGCTTGGGCAACAGCGCACCGTACGTGTCGTACTTGATTGCGCGGTAATTGGCCTCGCCAGGATTACCGTCATAGCGATAACCGTTTTCCAGAATCAGATAACGGCGGCCATCAGCCTTGACCTCCTGGCGTCCCTTTTCAGCAACCAGTACCGAGATCCCCGGATCCTTCGCGCCGTTCTGGGACACGCGTTTCTCGGAAATGAACACCCCACCCAGAAGCGCGCGGTCGTCTGACAGTGTCTCTGTGTAGGTGATCCGGGTGCCGTCGCGCAGCGCCTGGAAACGGCCGGGAACCAGTGTGTCGAATTCGGTCAGTGCGTCTTGCTGATTGACGATCATAGAGACCTGCGCAGCCCCTTGCGGCGCCAGCCCCAGGCTCAGCCAGGTGACCAGCAGCGCAACCAGGGTCGCGGGCGCCATGGTCATCCACAGCAAACGTTGCTGGCTCATGCCGGTAGCGGCCAGAACGGTCATCTCGCTTTCCAGATAAAGCCGTCCGTATGCCAGAAGGATGCCCAGGAACAAGCCCAGTGGCAGGATCAGTTGCATGAAGCCGGGCAGACGAAAGCCCATGATCATGAACAACACACCAGGGTCGAGGACACCCGATGCGGCTTGAGCCAGGTATTTGATGAAGCGTCCGCTCATGATGATTACCAACAACACGGCGCTGACCGCGCTCAAGGTAACCAGCACTTCTCGGGACAGATAACGAAAGACGATCAAACCAGACACTCCAGGGTTGTCAGGCGCAGGGGGCCAAACAAAGAAAGCGAATCAGCCACAGTGATAACCGGCTCGCAGAAGCGACCCGCCTAAAAAATATGCGGCATTATCCTGTGATTGAGGGTCCCTGTCACTGCGCCTTCTCTATAGAAGGCTGATACGCTCGATACGACAACGTCAGGACTGTATGTAAACGTATCGCGCGAAGGGTTGTCAGGGTCCGTGCGTCAGGGTCAAACTGCGGGCCTTGTAGCAGGCGTCACAGATTCGAGACACCTCTCTGTGGCCGCGCATGTCACTTATTCTACGAAAACTCACAGTTTATTCGGGGACCCCGACATGGAATTTGTTGTAAAGAGCGTTAGTCCAGAAACCTTGAAAACCGCCACGCTGGTAGTCGCAGTCACTGAAGACCGCACCCTCAGCGACGCAGCAACAAAGCTCGACACCCTCAGCGGCGGCGCGATTACTGCGGCGCTGAAACGTGGCGACCTGCCTGGTAAAGTCGGCCAAAGCCTGCTGCTGCACACCCTGCCCAACCTCAAAGCCGAACGCGTGCTGTTGGTCGGCGTGGGTAAAGAAGCCGAATTGTCTGACCGTCAGTTCCGCAAAGTCGTCACCGGCGCGCTAAACGTGCTTAAAGGCCTGGGCGGCAGCGATGCGGTCATTGCCCTCGGCGATCTTGCGGTCAAGAATCGCGACACCTACGGCAAAGTACGCCTGCTGGTAGAGACCCTGGCCGATGGCGAATATGTGTTCGACCGTTTCAAAAGCCAGAAAGCAGAGCCGCGCGCCCTGAAGAAAATCACCTTGCTGACCAGCAAGGCAGCACTGGCTGACACCGAGCGCGCCGCCACTCACGCCGCCGCTATCGCCACTGGCATGGCCTTCACCCGCGACCTGGGCAATCTGCCGCCCAACGTCTGCCACCCAAGCTACCTGGCCGAAGAAGCGAAAGCGCTGGGCAAGGAACACAAGCATCTCAAAGTCGACATCCTCGATGAGAAGAAGCTCAAGGAACTGGGCATGGGCGCTTTCCTGGCTGTAGCCCAGGGCAGCGAACAACCGCCCCGCCTGATCGTGATGAATTATCAGGGCGGCAAGAAGAGCGACCAGCCGCATGTGCTGGTCGGCAAGGGCGTCACCTTCGACACCGGCGGCATCAGCATCAAGCCTGCCGCAGGTATGGACGAAATGAAGTACGACATGTGCGGTGCCGCCAGCGTGTTCGGCACCCTGCGCGCCGTGCTTGAGCTGAAACTGCCAATCAACCTGGTGTGCCTGCTGGCCTGCGCCGAGAACATGCCAGGCGGCAACGCCACTCGTCCGGGCGATATTGTCAGCACCATGAGCGGTCAGACCGTCGAGATCCTCAACACCGACGCCGAAGGCCGTCTGGTGCTGTGCGACACCCTGACCTACGCCGAACGCTTCAAACCACAAGCGGTGATCGACATCGCCACCCTGACCGGCGCCTGTGTCGTCGCATTGGGCGGTCACACCTCCGGGCTGATGGGCAACAACGATGCGCTGATCGGACAACTGCTCGACGCTGGCAAAAAGGCTGACGACCGCGCCTGGCAATTGCCATTGTTCGAGGAGTACCAAGAGCAACTTGACAGCCCGTTCGCCGACATTGCCAACATTGGCGGCCCTAAAGGCGGCTCGATCACCGCAGGCTGCTTCTTGTCACGCTTTGCCAAAGCCTACAACTGGGCCCACCTGGACATCGCGGGCACTGCATGGCTGAGCGGCGGCAAGGACAAGGGCGCGACTGGCCGCCCGGTTCCGCTGCTGACTCAATACCTGCTCGACCGCGCTGGCGCATAAAACGCTTGAGGGCGTATCGGCCGTCTGGCTGATACGCCCTGCGCTCTGGAACTGACATGACTCAAGTCGATTTTTATATCCTGCCCAGCGCTGACCCGCTGGCACGCCTGGACTTCGCCTGCAAGCTCAGCGAAAAGGCCTGGCGTCTGGGCCATCGGGTGTACATCCATTGCAGCGATGCCGCCCAACGCGACGACCTCGACGCCAGGCTGTGGCGCTTCAAGGGCGAAAGCTTCGTGCCCCATGGCGCGGCGGAAGACGATCAGGACGCGCCCGTCGTTTTAGGCCTGGGCGATGACCCTGGGCACCATCAGGATCTGCTGGTCAATCTGGACCTGCGCATCCCCGAATTTTTCAAGCGCTTTGCCCGCGTGGCGGAAGTCGTGGTAGAAGACCCGGCGATTCGTCAGGCCGCACGAGAGAGCTTCCGCTTCTATCGTGAACAGGGCTATCCTCTGCAAGATCACCGGCTACAGCGTCTCTGAGCACACGATGGATACTCAAAAACCCCTGAAAGACTCCGCGCATCTGCTGGATGACCTCGAGTCGATCCGCCAATTGCTCGGCGATGACTCCCTGCAGCCGCCGTTGTTGACCGACTCGGTCACCAGCGACGTACAGATTCCGCTACTGTTCAACGTGGTGGGCGCTCAGGCGACGGCACACACCGACGCGGATGACACCGATGTCGAAGAGGCGGACATTCCGACCCTGACGCCAGAACCTCCGGCGGCACAACCCGAACCTGTCAGCGCCAACCCGGATCGCCTGTTGCACCTGGAAAGCGAATTGCGCGCCGCTGCGCAATTGATCATGCAAGACGTTATCGACGACTTCGCCCCGCACATAGAAACCGAAATCAAACGCCGCCTTGATGCGCGGATGGAACGGTTGTTAAGTCAATATCAGAGCTGAGCAACTGTTTACCCGTGCAGGAGCGGGCTTGCCCGCGCCTGCACACCTCATGAACCAGCACTTTTATCCCGCTGGTGATCGCCTCGCTCTACGCCCCGCTGTTCATCCCCGTTATACTTGTCGGCTTTCCTGAATTAATGCCTATTAGGGTCCCGCCGCGCATGGATAAGACCTACCAGCCGCACGCTATTGAAACTTCCTGGTACCAGACCTGGGAGTCCGAGAACTATTTCGCTCCGCAAGGCACGGGTGACGCATACACCATCATGATCCCGCCGCCGAACGTCACCGGCAGCCTGCACATGGGTCACGGCTTCAATAACGCGATCATGGACGCCCTGATCCGTTTCCGCCGCATGCAGGGTCGCAACACCCTGTGGCAGCCGGGTACCGACCACGCCGGTATCGCCACGCAGATGCTGGTAGAGCGCCAGATCGAAGCTCAAGGCCTGAGCCGTCACGACCTGGGCCGTGAAAAATTCCTCGAAAAAATCTGGGAATGGAAGGATCAGTCGGGCGGCAACATCAGCCGGCAGATCCGCCGCCTGGGTTCATCCGTGGACTGGAACCGCGAGCGTTTCACCATGGACGACGGCCTGTCCGATGCCGTCAAAGAAGCTTTCGTGCGCCTGCATGAAGACGGCTTGATCTATCGCGGCAAGCGCCTGGTCAACTGGGACACCAAGCTGCACACGGCGATCTCCGATCTGGAAGTGGAAAACCACGACGAGAAAGGTCACCTGTGGAACCTGCGTTATCCACTGGCTGATGGCGCTCAAACCGCTGACGGCCTGGATTACCTGGTCGTTGCCACCACCCGTCCGGAAACCATGCTGGGCGACGCCGCTGTAGCGGTTAACCCGGAAGACGAGCGCTACAAAGCCCTGATCGGCAAGTTCGTCGAGCTGCCACTGGTTGGCCGCCGTATCCCGATCATCGCTGACGATTACTGCGATCCTGAATTCGGCACCGGCTGCGTGAAGATCACACCGGCCCACGATTTCAACGACTATGAAGTCGGCAAGCGCCACAATCTGCCGCTGCTGAACATCTTCGACAAGAACGCCGCCGTGCTGCCTGTCGCGCAGGTGTTCAACATCGACGGCACGCTCAACGATCAAGTGGATGGCACGCTGCCCGCAGCCTACGCCGGTCTCGACCGTTTCGAAGCGCGCAAGCAGATCGTCGCCGCCCTTGATGAAATGGGTTTGCTGGTCAGTGTCGATGACCACGCGCTGAAAGTGCCCAAG
This sequence comes from Pseudomonas sp. UMAB-08, assembly GCF_900095225.1. Classification (GTDB taxonomy): domain Bacteria; phylum Pseudomonadota; class Gammaproteobacteria; order Pseudomonadales; family Pseudomonadaceae; genus Aquipseudomonas. The sequence goes on along the minus strand of NZ_LT607416.1, from coordinate 79,956 downwards.
GGCGACCGCTCCGGGACCATCATCGAGCCGTGGCTCACCGACCAGTGGTACGTCTCCACCAAGCCGTTGGCCGAACCCGCCATCGCTGCCGTAGAAGATGGCCGCATCGCTTTCGTGCCCAAGCAGTACGAAAACATGTACTTCTCGTGGATGCGTGACATCCAGGACTGGTGCATCAGCCGTCAACTCTGGTGGGGCCACCGCATCCCGGCCTGGTACGACGAGTCCGGCAAAGTCTATGTCGGCCGCGACGAAGCCGAAGTGCGTGCCAAGCACAACCTGGGCCCGGACATCGCCCTGCAACAGGACAACGACGTTCTCGACACATGGTTCAGCTCTGGGCTTTGGACCTTTTCGACCTTGGGTTGGCCGGAAAAAACCGAAGCACTCAAGACCTTCCACTCCACCGACGTACTGGTCACCGGCTTCGACATCATTTTCTTCTGGGTCGCCCGGATGATCATGCTGACCATGCATTTGGTGAAAAACGAAGACGGCACGCCGCAGGTTCCGTTCAAGACCGTGTACGTGCATGGTCTGGTACGCGACGGCCAGGGTCAAAAGATGTCCAAGTCCAAGGGCAACGTCCTTGACCCACTGGACATCATCGACGGCATCGAACTCGAAGACCTGGTCGCCAAGCGCACCACCGGGCTGATGCAGCCGAAACTGCTGAAGAAAATCGAAAAGCAGACCCGCGAGGAATTCGCCGACGGCATCGCCAGCTATGGCACCGACGCCCTGCGCTTTACGTTCTGCTCGCTGGCCTCCACCGGCCGCGACATCAAGTTCGACATGGGCCGCGTCGAAGGCTATCGCAACTTCTGCAACAAGATCTGGAACGCCGCACGCTACGTTCTGGACAAGGGCGAAGACTGCGGCCAGAACGGCGAAGCGGTAGAGCTGTCGCTGGCGGATCGCTGGATCATCTCCCAGCTGCAACGCACTGAAAGCGAAGTGACCCGACACCTCGACCAGTTCCGCTTCGACCTCGCGGCACAGGCATTGTATGAGTTCATCTGGAACCAGTATTGCGACTGGTACCTGGAGCTGTCCAAGCCGGTATTGTGGGACGAAACCGCACCGGTCGAGCGTCAGCGCGGCACCCGCCGTACGCTGGTACGGGTACTGGAAGTCGCTTTGCGTCTGGCTCACCCGTTCATGCCCTTCATCACCGAAGAAATCTGGCAGCGCCTGGCGCCACTGGCTGGCGTGAGCGGCAAGACGATCATGCTGCAACCGTGGCCAGTGGCCAACGAGGCACGCATTGATCAGGCCGCCGAAGACGATATCGAGTGGCTCAAGGGCCTGATGCTCGGCACCCGCAACATTCGCGGGGAAATGAACATCGGCCCAGGCAAGCCGCTGCAATTGTTCCTCAAGAACGTCAGCGCCGAAGATCAGCGTCGCCTGACCGAAAACGACTACCTGTTGAAAAAACTGGCCAAGCTCGAATCCATCACCGTGTTGGCTGAGGGCGTAGAAGCGCCGCTGTCTGCCACAGCGCTGGTGGGCGAGATGGAAGTGCTGGTGCCGATGGCCGGCTTGATCGACAAAGCCGCCGAGCTGGCGCGACTGGACAAAGAAATCCTGCGCCTGCAAGGTGAAGTGCAACGCGTCGGCGGCAAGCTGTCCAACGCCGCCTTCGTCGACAAGGCTCCGCCTGAAGTCATCGCCAAAGAACGCGCCAAAATGGCCGAAGCCGAACAGGCTTTGGGCAAGCTGGCTGAGCAACACGCACGGATCGCCAGTTTGTAAGGGCGACAAGTAAAACTGGCTCGCAAGCGAGCCAGTGGCACCCTGTAGGAGCTGCCGAAGGCTGCGATCGACTGCGAAGCGGTCGTGGTCTTAAACAAGCGAAGGTTGTTCCAACCTTATCGCAGCCTTCGGCAGCTCCTACAGGGCTACGCCTACACTTCACAGAATTGACTCCTCATGACAGCTCCACGCACACCTAAAGCACCCAACAAACCCGCCGAGCCCCGTGAAAAAGCGACCCTGCATCCCCGCAACCGCCATCAAGGCCGTTACGATTTTGCGCAGTTGATCAAAAGCAGCCCGGAACTGGGCGAATTCGTGGTCATCAATCCGTATGGCAAGGAAAGCATCGACTTCGCCAACCCGACTGCCGTACGGGTGTTCAACCGGGCCTTGCTCAAGTCCTATTATGGCGTTGCCCATTGGGATATCCCGGCGGACTATCTTTGCCCGCCGATTCCAGGACGTGCCGATTACCTGCACTTCATCGCTGACCTGTTGGCCAGCAGCAACGACGGCGTTATCCCGCGCGGTGCGTCGATTCGTGCGCTGGATATCGGCATGGGCGCCAACTGCGTCTATCCGTTGATCGGTCACAGCGACTACGGCTGGCAGTTCCTTGGCTCGGAGATCGATCCGACTGCCGTTGCGGCCGCTACCGCCATCGTCAAGTCCAATGGCCTGAGCAAAGCCATCAGTCTGCGCCTGCAAAGCAATCGCTCGCACATCCTTCTGGACCTGCTGCGCAGCGACGAACGTTTCGACCTGAGCGTATGCAACCCGCCGTTCCACGCCTCAATCGACGAAGCGCAACGCGGCAGTCAACGCAAATGGCGCGCCCTCGGCAAAGCTGATCCCAAGCGCAAATTGCCGGTCTTGAACTTTGGTGGGCAGTCGCAGGAATTGTGGTGCGAAGGCGGCGAAATTGGCTTCGTGACGCAACTGATCAACGAGAGCAAGCAGGTACCGCGGCAGGTATTCTGGTTCAGCACGCTGGTATCGAAGGCTTCCAACCTGGCCTCGATTCAAAGCACGCTGAAAAAGGCCGGGGTTGTGGAAAGCCACGTGGTGGAAATGTCACAAGGCCAGAAGCAGAGCCGCTTCGTTGCCTGGACTTTCCTCGACAAAGCACAGCAGCAAGCATGGCGCCTGGAGCGCTGGGCATCGGCCAAAAGCTGAGTTCACGCTGGATGGGTTTACCGCAGGCCTGAAAAAGCCGTGCCCGGAGCGATCCGGAGCACGGCTTTTTTACAGCAAGTAAAAACTGCCCTTAAGGCAGCTTCGGCTTACTTGTTAACCGAATCGGTCAACCCTTTGGCAGGCACGAACTTGATCACTTTTTTGGCAGCGATTTCGATGGCAGCGCCCGTCGACGGGTTACGGCCAGTGCGAGCTGGACGCTCGGTCACTTTCAATTTGCCAATGCCTGGCAAAGTGATTTCAGCGCCATTTTCCAGTTGGTCAGCAACAATTTGGCCCAATTGCTCAAGAGCATTACGCGCGGTGGTTTTTGGCGCGTCGATAGCTTCAGCGATATCGGCGATCAATTGGTCTTTAGTCAGAGCCATGGTGGTGTTCCTTCCCTATCAAATTCATGTGGATTGCAGAATGCGGCATCGGCCTGGGGCCAGACAATGAATCCGGCCCTCCAGTAGCAGCCACGATTAATCGCGAAATGTAGATACTGAAACCGGGCTTTGGTTCGACCTGACGCTTACAAACTGCATGCTTAGCGCCCTTCAAGTGCGCAAGACCGGGCAAAACTAGCACAGAGACGATCAAATATCCGCACCTACCTACCCATTTGGTCAGCTTTAGAGCGTTAGAGCATGAAAAATACAGGGCAAACGCCTGATTCAGGCCAAAACCCGTGTCTTGCGAGGCGTTCTGGCAGTGCCCAAGGTGCGTTACACTGCCCGACCTTGAATTGAGCGCGGGCTCCACCGCAGCGCTTCATCATCCGTTTACCCCAGCCGAGAAGCCCATGCCGATCCGTCATTGCATCGTCCACCTGATCGACAAAAAACCCGACGGTACGCCAGCAGTCCTGCATGCGCGCGACTCCGAACTCGCTGAGTCCCAGGCCATCGAGCACATGCTCGCCGACCTCAACGAGAGCTATAACGCCAAGCAAGGCAAAGCCTGGGGGTTTTTCCACGCCGAATCCGGCGCGCACCCTTTCAGCGGCTGGTTGAAGGAATACCTGGAAGGCGGCAAGGATTTCACCGCATTCAGTCGGGTCGCCGTCGAGCACCTGCAGAAGCTGATGGAAGAATCCAACCTCTCGGTCGGCGGCCACGTTTTGTTCGCCCACTACCAACAAGGCATGACCGACTACCTGGCCATCGCCCTGTTGCACCACAGTGAAGGCGTGGCAGTGAATGCCGAACTGGACGTGACGCCGTCGCGCCATCTGGACCTGGGCCAATTGCACCTGGCCGCACGGGTGAATATTTCCGAGTGGCAGAACAACAAGCAGTCCAAGCAGTACATTTCCTTCATCAAGGGCAAGAACGGCAAAAAGGTTTCGGAATACTTCCGTGACTTCATCGGCTGCCAGGAAGGTGTCGATGGTCCGGGCGAAACCCGCACCCTGCTCAAGGCCTTCAGCGACTTCGTGGAGAGCGAAGACCTGCCGGAAGAGTCCGCCCGCGAGAAGACCAAGACACTGGTCGACTACGCCAGCAGCCAAAGCAAGATCGGCGAGCCCATGGGCCTGGAAGTGCTTTCAGGGCTGATCGACGAAGAACGCCCACGCGCGTTCTATGAACACATCCGCAACAAGGACTATGGCCTGTCTCCGGAGATCCCGGCGGATAAGCGCACCCTGAATCAGTTCCGCCGTTTCACCGGCCGTGCAGAGGGTCTGTCGATCAGCTTTGAGGCCCATTTGCTGGGCGATAAAATCGAGTACGACGAAGAGGCTGGCACTTTGATCATCAAAGGTCTGCCCACCCAACTCACTGACCAGTTGAAGCGCCGGTGATGGTTAAAAAGGGCTCTGGCAGATGCTGACGCGCACGCTGAAAAAGTTTCTGCTGATCATGCTCGTGGTTGTGGCTTACCAGAACTGGGGCAAGATCGAACACCTGTTCTCGCCGTCCTCGGCAGTGGCGACTCAACGTCAGGCGCAGGCCAACGTCGTGCTGTACGCCACTGACTGGTGCGGCTACTGCAAAAAGACCCGACGTTTTCTCGACAGCAAAGGCATCCCGTACAAAGAGTTTGATATCGAGAAGTCAGCCGAAGGGCGCAAGGCCTATGAGGCGTTGGGTGGACGCGGCATCCCGCTGATCGACGTAAATGGCACGTTGATCAGGGGATTCAGCCCGGAAGCGATCCTGGCGGCATTGAAGTGATGTCAGCAGCACCCGAAAGCAGGCGCGGGACTTTCTGCTCAGCGCGCCTCGATCCGAAATCCAAAGCGCGGAAAGTGCACATGCACTACACCCGTGCGCTCGTCCTCGCGACGCAGAATCAGCTCTTCACGACCCGCAAAGACTAACTCGCCTTCCACCGGATCGACGCCGTAGTCAACGGCGGAGATGGCCACTTTCTGGCCGGGGGTGAAGCCGTTCGGGTCCTCGAAGACCTCGTCCGGCAGCGCGGCAGGCGTAGCGTTACGAGCGATCTCCAGAGCGTCTGTGGCACTCATGTCGCTGAACGCACCGTGACCGAAGCCCAGCACTCGATTCAACCACGTCGACACCGCCGGGTAGGCATCGACAAACGGTGCGGTCACGGGCGTCTGCTTGAGAAACCACAGGGTGTGGGCCAGGGAGAAGTCGGCAATGGAGGCCTCACCGAACAGGAAGTCGCCATTGCGTTCCAGTTGCAGCTCCAACCGGGACATCAGGGTCGGCCATTGATGCTTGGCCTGCTCCAGCGTCAGCCGTGATGCGGTGCCGCCACTGAACAACCCGGCACGGTCGGCAATAAAGGCTTTGACCGCCTCGGGCGGTACTTTGGCAAAACGCAGGGCGATGGATTCTGGCTGGAACACCAGGCTCACGGCATGCTGGAACATGATTGAATCGGACCAGGCAGCGAAGCTGGCCACGGTGAATTCCTGGCCTTCGGGGAAAAACGTAGGTGAGGCTTTCTGCTGTTCCAAACGGCGGGCCATCAAGGCCGTGTCGCAATAGATATCGGCCCCCACTTGCAGCACCGGCGTCTTGCGATAACCCCCGGTCAATGCGGTCAGGTCAGGCTTTGGCATGACGGGTGAGATCATCACCGAGCGCCACGACAGCCCTTTGAAGCCCAGGATCAAACGGGCTTTTTCGGAAAACGGCGAGGCTGGGTAATGGTGCAGGATCAGCTCTGTCATGTTCGGTCCGCCCTTCAGATGGAAAGTCAGCAGCTTACCTGCCTGAGTCCTGCGAGCCTACCCGGTCAGCCTGATAACCGCTCATCACGCCGATGGATCAGCAACCGCACTCAATACCAGGGCTTCCTTGGCGCTTTTTTTCAACTGCTTGATCAACCGTTCCTGACGCAAGGCCTCACGTTTATCGCAGCAGGCTTCGGTGTAGACCAGCGCGACCGCCGGGCTGGAATAGAAGAAGCGCGCACCCTTGCCACTTTGATGGGCGGCAAAACGGCGCTGGGGATCATCGCTGATTCCGCAGTACAACGAACCGTTGGCCGCGCGCACCAGATAGACGAACCAGGGCTTGCCGGCGTTGATCGTCATCGGCGTATCGTCGGCCGGCGTGAGGGAAGCTTCTTGCATGGTGGTCATGAACGCAGGCAGTTAGAGCGAGCTGACGATCTTAGCAGAGCGTCAGCGCCCGGCCTGGAAAGCTTTCAGGCCTTTCTGCGCCTGAGCCCGAATCGCGTTTTGCACAAGCGGTGTCCAGCCCAACAGCAGACCTTTGGCGCCCAAGGCCTGACGCGACCAACGCCACAGGTCGAAATGGTCACGATGTTCGCAGATCTTTCCGTCGCGAAACACGAAGCGCGCCTGGATATCGTTGACCACGGTGTTGCCGGTCTGGCTGAACAGGTAGGTCGCGACCCAATGGGCACCGCCAGTGCGCTCGTCGGCGCGCACGCTGTCGAAGGTCACGGAAAACTCTTTGGCCCGCGAGGTCAACATGCGCCACATGTCACCAGCTTGCCGTCCGCGCAGCTCGCCAAACACCGGATCACTGAACAGAACGTCCTCGGTGTAGCAGGCGCTCATGGCCTCAGCGTCCAGCCGGCTGAACGCCTGGTAAAACTTAGTGATTACTGCGTTGTTGGCATCGCTCAGGCGTGTTGCTTCGCTCATACAGTCCGGTTCCATGGCTCACGAAAGATGCCTGCACGATAGCCTGCACCCCATGCCCTGACTATCTGCATTCGCGACGAGAATACCGTCGCTCAGACTTTCTCGCTGTGGACCTGTACGTACAACGCACGCCCGGCGCCCAGCCCGAAAACGATCGCGGCCAGACCGACAACAGCGAAAATCCAGCCAACGGCATTCCAGCCATCGGTCAAGTCATGAACGATACCCACCGCGAACGGCCCCAGGGAAGCGAGGGTATAACCGAAGCCTTGAGCCATGCTCGACAGGTTGGCCGCGACATGTGAATCCCGCGAGCGCAACACGATCAGGGTCAGCGCAAGGCTGAAGGTCCCGCCCTGCCCCAGGCCCAAAACAATTGCCCAACCCCACAGACCGTCGAGCGGCCCATAGAGGCAACCGAACAAACCGCCGAGCGTCAGCAGCATCACCACCAAAATCGCCAGCCGCTGGTCCTTCCCGCGTGTCGCCAGCCAAGGCGCAGTCAGGGCACTGATCAGTTGCACCATGAGCGAACCGGACAACACCAGACCCGCTTGGGTCGGGGACAGACCACGGCTGATCAGAATCGATGGCAACCAACCAAACACGATGTATGCCAGCGATGATTGCAGGCCCATATAAAGGGTGACTTGCCATGCCAGTCGATCACGCAGCAATCCATGCACACGGTAGGCGACTCGGTGCAGACCCTGCTCCTGACGTGTCTGGGGTAACCAGAACACAGCCGCGAGCATTGCTGGAATGATCCAGAAACCAAGGCCCGTCGCCCAACTGTTGTCGAAATACTGGCTTAACGGAACGGTCGAGCCGGCAGCCATCGCTGCGCCCAGACACAAGGCCATGGTGTAGACGCCCGTCATGGTCCCGGCCTGTTTGGCGAAATCCCGTTTAACGATCCCCGGCAGCAACACACCGATGATGCCGATGCTCGCCCCGGCCAGAATACTGCCTGCAAACAGCCCCGTTTCACCGAATGAACTGCGCAGAATGATCCCGCCCGCCAGCGTCAGCAAAATGCCCAAGACCACCCGCTCGCTGCCAAAACGCCGCGCCAGAATCGGCGCCAACGGCGCGAACAATCCCAGACACAGCACGGGCAACGTAGTCAGTAATCCGGCTTTGGCCGCCGACAGGCCCAGGCTTTTCGATACGTCGCTGAGCATCGGCGCCATGCTCGACAACGCCGGACGCAGGTTCAAGGCGACCAATACCAGCCCCAGTAACAACAGCCAGGGACGTTTTAGTACCGGATGATGTTGCTGCACCTGCTCATCGTCAGCTTCGGCATCGATCAGCAGTTCATTGATGTCACGGGGGCCTGTGCTCGCCTGAGGCGCCTTAGTCGTCATTTGATTCTCTGGTCAGGTTCTGGATCAGACCGGGCATCCTGTTGGAGAACGACAGAGAACACAAGGTTGGTCAATCTGTGGGCTTGCCTTCGAATCCCTTAACGCGGCGTGTCAGATATACCGCCATCGCGCATAAATATATGAAATTCAGAAACGTCCTACATCCCCCCCCAAAACCTTCGGAATATAATTGTCGGCAATTTAAATGGAGGTTCATTCAATGGCAAACCATGGTTACATGACTGTCTCAGGAAAACAGCAAGGCCTCATTTCAGCGGGCTGCTCAAGCCAAGAGTCCATTGGCAACAAGTGTCAGACAGCGCATATTGATAAAATCATGGTGCTGTCGTTCGTTCACGGAATGCATAATATTGAAAACTCCGGACACGCCACACACCAACCGATAGTTATTACCAAAAACATTGACAAGGCAACCCCGCTATTGGCTCAAGCGCTAGCCAATAGGGAAGTTGTAGACTGCGAACTGACCTTCTACCGAGTCTCGAAGTTTGGCACACAAGAAAAATTCTTTACCGTAAAATTAAAAGGCTGCCTGATCGCCAATCAGATCATGAGCATGCCCCATGCCATCTCGGAAAATGACGCAGAACCTGAAGAACAAATTGCCATTCGCTACCGTGATATTACCTGGACGCATCATTTGGCAAATACCAGCGGTTACAGCTCTTGGGATGACTCGGCATGGAGCAAATAAACAAGAAGCAAAAACCAAGCAGCGATGATTACTCAAGAGTCACCCATGCGGCGGGTGTACTGGCGAGCCAAGCGTGCTCGGTGTCGGCATTACACATTAAAGATGGAATGCTTCGAATTCAATTCAACCGTGAGGTTGCGTATTACGCGCGGGGGATTGTCAGGGATGTTGTGGAGGGGAGGAAGAGTGCCGAACAAGGATTAAAGGAGATTGGAGGAGAACAGAAGAGTCTGTGGGGGCAATCACTAGAACTCGGTCAAAAAAGCGCTGGCATTATCGGTGGGGGCGCACAGATCATAGCCGGCGCCGGAATCTGCTATGTGTCCGTAGGCACAATGTGCCTCACCGTCGGTGCGCTCTTGATGGTACATGGAGCAAATAATATGTATGAAAATACGATGAATATTATTGAGGATCGTAACGATACAGAAGGCCTGACCAGGAAAGCGTACCAGGTAGCTGCGAAAAGCTTAAACTACGGACCTCGCGAAGGTAATATCGCTTATTACGTGTCTGATGTAGGTTTGTCTCTAGTTGGTGCTGGTCGACTGCTTTTAAAGCCAGGTACGTGGAAGCTATTTAGACCTATCCCAACAGACTACGTTAGGGCATATAAGCGGATGAGCGGTACTGCGCTTACGTTCGAGGCGTACTTAGACTTACAAACAATGCGCCAAATACATGAAGAGGCGGGAAAATGATTGCGTGGATTTTCCCGCTAATAGTCATCGGCGGTATCATCGGGGCTATCCATTTAAAAATATGCCTTTCCGGGAATAACCTGAACGCTACAAAATTATTTTTCTGCATTGTTTTTAATGGGGTATTTGCTGTGCCTTACCTAGATATAATCAAGGCTGATTATTTTGTATTCCTAGGGGAACGGCCGGACATACTTCAAGAGTTTCCTTTCATTGGGGCTATCGCATTGGTCGGTGTATGTGTTCATGCATTGGCGCTTCCCAATAAGTCAAAGCTCAGATGGCGGTTTTCAGAGAGTTAGCCCTTGTCGCTTTTCACTAATATCGAGTGGGATTCCGTATGCAAACTGGAAATATTCGGAGGGAAAGGTCGGTTGCATAACTTAACTTTCTACTTAAGCTTCGCATTTTGCACCATTCTTTTTTACCTTACATCATTGTGGGCCAAGTCTGCACTGGGCAAAAAAAGTTGCTCTCTCATCAAGTATTTTATCATCGTCATATATAATTTATTTTTTGCGAGTGCCCACTGGCGCTTCGCTCAAGACGGATACATTCCGTTTTTGGGGACAAAGGACAACTCAATTATTGGGTGGCTTTCAGTTTTCATGTTGATTGCGTACGCTTACGCTACCCCAGTTCCCTGGATAAAAAATGGGTTATTGCCTATAAGGGCCAACGCAATTCGGTCGGTCAATGATATTGATGTGAAGCAGGACATCGCGACCAGAAAAATAACGACCGCGCGCCGTCACAGGTATATCTATATAGTCGGTTCATGCTTGATTATTCCCGCGTGCGCCGCGTTCTTCTCCGTAATAGTTGTAACTTCCTTGCCAGAGTTCTTCTTCCTTACACCTGTTTATCGGCGAGTGATTTATGCTACTGTATTCAGTATTATTCTATCGGTTACTGTTTATGGGGCACGAGCAGACTATAAAAAGCGCGACCCCATGAATATATGGAAACCTCCAGTTCCGAGAAAAAATATACGTAAGATTCTCAACAACAAACTTGCGTCCGGCAAGAACGGCGACCACACAAAGCCAAAATGAATACCATGATCACCTACGGTCTATTCCCCTTACTTACCTTCATTTTCTACCTACCCACGCTGTGGGCGGTGCACGCCTTTTCCGATATGAAATTTTCCAAAGAAAAACTCATTCTGGTTGTTTTTTACATTTATATTTTTGTATATATCCACCTTCCCTTCTCAACAACGGGAGTTCTGCCGTTCGTAGGAAAGCTAGATAATTCTATTATCGGCCGGCTATCATTTTTCATGAAGTATGCCCATGCCGCTTCATTTCCTGTCCCTGATGTAAGAAGAAAATGGTTCTTACGAAGAGTACGCCCGCCGATGCGCGTCGATATTCCTCCGGGATAGGATTCGATGTACACCTGAGAAAATCAGGCGCCGAGTTCCGTCTGGTATCCCGCGCGGAATGGCCTTCGCAGACAAGTCTGTCTCCTACGATGGTTTGGGTCCGGCCTACTCGGAAATTTCTTACATAAATAAAGGAACAGGCCGGCTTTCAGGGATTTGGCCGGGTGGTATTAAGCGTGGGCGTTAATTATCGCGCTAGTCAAAAAATATCAAGGAGGTTCGATGTCTGCCAATCCCTATGCTACGCCGCAGTCCGCACTGGAAGTCACTCAAGAGGACGAGTCGGCTTTTTTCGTCGTATCGATAACAAAGCTAGCCATAATGTTCATCATGACGTCCGGGCTTTATTATGTTTACTGGTCATATAAAAACTGGAAGATTTATAAGGACTCGACGGGTGCCAGTATTTGGCCAGGTGCCAGAGGATTATTTAATATATTTTTTGTGTATGTGCTTTTTCAACGAATCAATCAAGGTATTGAACGTTCCGGTTGTCATTTGGCCTGGTTTCCCAAATTTCGTGCTATTGCTCTGATGGGGTTGACCTTGATTGGGATGGGCCAGGGTCTGCTTGCCGGCTTCGGGCTGAGCGCGGCGGTGTCCCTGGTCTTGCTATGTGCCGAGACCTACCTGCTGATCGGCGCGCAACGGGCCATCAATTATCTGGAGGATGATTCACGGGGTGAGAGCAATGCCAGATTTACGCTGCTTAACTACGCGTGGATGCTGCTGGGGCTTTGCTTGTGGGGTTTCAGTGTCATTACTCTCATGGGCATGAGGGACCTTGGGATTTTGTAATCGACACGCTCCTTGGGGAAATGCAACAGCCATAAAAAAACCCGGACCAAAGCCCGGGCTTCTTTATGCCGCCTGTCACCAAATCAATGCAAAATCTGGCTAAGGAACAACTTGGTGCGGTCGCTTTGTGGATTATCAAAGAAGTCGTTTGGCGCGGCCTCTTCGACGATTTCACCCTTGTCCATGAAGATCACCCGGTTCGCCACGGTACGGGCAAAGCCCATTTCGTGGGTTACGCAGAGCATGGTCATACCGTCTTCGGCGAGGCTGACCATGGTGTCGAGCACTTCCTTGACCATTTCTGGATCGAGGGCCGAGGTCGGCTCATCGAACAGCATGATTTTCGGCTTCATGCACAGGGCGCGGGCAATCGCCACACGCTGCTGCTGACCACCGGAGAGCTGGCCAGGGTATTTATGCGCCTGCTCTGGAATCCGCACCCGCTCCAGGTAATGCATGGCGATTTCTTCAGCCTTGCGCTTAGGCATCTTGCGCACCCACATCGGCGCCAGCGTGCAGTTCTGCAAGATGGTCAGGTGCGGGAACAGATTGAAGTGCTGGAACACCATGCCCACTTCACGCCGGATCGCTTCGATCTGCTTGAGATCGTTGGTCAACTCGGTGCCGTCGACGATGATGCGACCCTGCTGGTGCTCTTCCAGACGGTTGAGACAGCGGATCGTGGTCGACTTGCCCGACCCCGAAGGTCCGCACAATACGATACGCTCGCCCTGCCGGACGTTCAGGTTGATGTCTTTCAACACGTGGAACTGGCCGTACCACTTGTGCACGCCCTGCATCTGGATCATGCCTTCGGCGCCCAGAGGCTGTTTGATCGCTTCACTCATCACAAAACTCCTAACGCTTGTGGCCTGTGTCCAACTTACGCTCCAAATGCATGGAGTAGCGGGACATGCCGAAACAGAAGATCCAGAACACCAGGGCCGCGAAGACATAGCCTTCGGTGGCCATACCGAGCCATTTCGGGTCGGCGGCGGCTTGTTTGACGCTGTTGAGCAGGTCGAACAGGCCAATGATGATCACCAGACTGGTGTCCTTGAACAGGGCGATAAAGGTGTTCACGATGCCCGGAATCACCAGTTTCAACGCTTGCGGCAGAATCACCAGGCCCATGCTGCGCCAGTAACCCAGGCCCATGGCAGCGGCCGCTTCGTACTGCCCTTTGGGGATGGCCTGCAAACCACCGCGCACCACTTCAGCCACGTAGGCCGACTGGAACAGAATCACCCCGATCAAGGCCCGTAGCAACTTGTCGAAGCTCATGCCTTCGGGCAGGAACAACGGCAACATCACCGAGGACATGAACAGCACGGTAATCAACGGAACGCCGCGCCAGAACTCGATGAACGTCACGCAGACCACACGCACCGCCGGCATTTTCGAACGTCGACCCAAGGCCAGCACAATACCCAGTGGCAGAGCGCCGGCGATGCCTACGGTGGCGATCACCAGGGTCAGCATCAAGCCGCCCCATTGGCTGGTCGCCACGTTGGCCAGGCCGAAAGTGCCGCCGTGCATCAGGAAATACGCCACGGTCGGGTAGATCACCAGAAAGCACAGCCCGTAAACGGCCTTGCGTGGGAACTTCGAGATAAACAAGGGCGCCGCACCGATAACCGCCAACAACACGGTCAGGTCAATGCGCCAGCGCAGTTCGACCGGGTAGTAGCCGTACATGAACTGGCCGAAACGTTGCTCGATGAACACCCAGCATGCACCGGCCTTGGTGCAGTCGGCGCGGGTAGTACCGACCCAGTTGGCATCGAAAATCGTCCATCCCAATAAGGGCGGAACGATCAACCAGACCAGATAGAAAGCAAACAGCGTCAGCAGGGTATTGAGCCAACTGGAGAACAGGTTGGCCCGCATCCACGCCACGACACCCACGCTTAGCTTGGGGGGTGGCATGTCGGGTTTGAAAGTATGGGTTGTCATGCGCTTTTCCTCACCGCTCGATCAGCGCAATGCGCTTGTTGTACCAGTTCATCAGCAGCGAAATGCTGATACTGATCGCCAGGTAAACGCTCATGGTGATCGCAATCACCTCGATAGCCTGACCGGTCTGATTGAGCACCGTGCCAGCAAACAACGAGACCATTTCCGGGTAACCGATACCGGCCGCCAGCGAAGAGTTCTTCGCCAGGTTCAGGTATTGGCTGGTCAACGGTGGAATGATCACCCGCAGGGCTTGCGGGATGATGACCTTGCGCAGGGTCGGGCCAGGGCGCAGGCCCAGCGAGCGTGCAGCCTCGGTCTGACCGTGGCTCACCGACTTGATCCCGGAACGCACGATTTCGGCGATAAACGCCGCCGTGTACACCGTCAAGGCGATGGTCAGGGCCAGCAGTTCCGGGATCATTACCCAGCCGCCGACGAAGTTGAAGCCTTTGAGCTCCGGCATTTCCCAGTGCAGCGGATTGCCCGATATCAGAACGCACAGCGCCGGAATCACCACCATCAAGACCAGGCCAGCCCAGAACTTGTGGAACGGCACGCCGGTGGCTTCGAAGCGTTTGTTGGCCCAGCGGACCATCAGAATGACAGCGACGACAGCCACCACCACGCTGCCCAGGAACGGCCAAAACGCGTCGGTCACGGTGGCGCCCGGCATGTTCAGGCCGCGATTGCTGAAAAAGAACATACCGCCGATGTTATGGCTGCCGCGCGGACCCGGCATGGTCAGGAAGACGGCGAAGTACCAGAACAGAATTTGCAGCAACGGCGGGATATTACGGAAAACCTCGACGTAAACCGTGGCCAGCTTGCTGATCATCCAGTTAGGCGACAACCGGGCAACACCAACGATGAAGCCCAGCAGCGTCGCCAGCACGACACCGATGACCGTCACCAGCAAGGTGTTGAGCAGACCGATGACGAACACCCGCGCATACGTGTCGGACTCGGTGTAATCGATCAAATGTTGAGCAATGCCGAAACCGGCGCTCCGATCAAGGAAGCCGAACCCGGACGTGATGCCGCGATGCTGAAGGTTTGTCTGGGTGTTATCGAACAGATACCAACCCATGAAGACCACCACGCCAATCGTGATGATCTGGAATAGCCACGCACGCACTTTAGGATCGCTGAGGGAAAACCTCTGCTTTGGTGCGCCGATTTGATTTTGCATGAAGTGCCCCATGAAGATTGGAACAGAACAACGCTCGGTAACGGTTAAAGGTTACCGAGCGCAGGGCCTATCAGCGCACTGGAGGTGCGTATTGAATGCCGCCGTTGTTCCACAGCGCGTTCAGACCACGGTCGATCTTCAGCGGAGTGCTTTGTCCGAGGTTCTTCTCAAAGACTTCGCCGTAGTTACCGACCTGTTTAACGATCTGTACGACCCAGTCTTTCGGCAGTTTCAGGTCTTTGCCGTACTCACCGTCAGTACCGAGCAGACGAGCAACGTCCGGGTTTTTGCTGGCTTTGGCTTCTTCTACAACGTTTTTCGAGGTAACGCCCATCTCTTCAGCGTTGACCATGGCGAACAGGGTCCACTTGACGATGGAGAACCAGTCTTCGTCGCCTTTACGCACGACAGGGCCCAGCGGCTCCTTGGAGATAGTCTCAGGCATTACCACGTAATCGCCTGGGCTCGCCAGTTTGCTGCGCTGTGCGAACAGCTGCGATTTGTCGGAGGTCAGCACGTCGCAACGACCGCTTTCCAGCGACTTGGCGCTTTCGTCAGAGGTGTCGAAAGTGATCGGGGTGTATTTAAGCTTGTTGGCGCGGAAGAAGTCGGAAACGTTCAGCTCAGTCGTAGTACCGGCCTGGATACAGATGGTCGCGCCATCCAGTTCCTTGGCGCTTTTAACACCCAGCTTTTTGTTTACCAGAAAGCCAACGCCGTCGTAGTACGTCACGCCGGCAAACACCAGGCCCATGCCCGCGTCACGGGAGCTGGTCCAGGTAGTGTTACGCGACAGCACGTCGATTTCGCCCGATTGCAGCGCGGTGAAGCGCTCTTTGGCGTTCAACTGGCTGAACTTGACCTTCGTAGCGTCACCAAAGACGGCAGCAGCGACAGCGCGGCAAACGTCAGCGTCAATCCCCAGGATCTTGCCTGTCGAGTCTGGAACCGAAAAACCTGGCAGGCCATCACTGACACCGCACTGAACAAAACCCTTTTTCTGAATGGCGTCGAGGGTGGCGCCTGCGTGAGCAAAACTGCTAACGCCGAGAACCGCGGCCGCCGTCAGTACAGCCAGGGTGGATTTCAACATCTTCATTCAAACCTCCAGTTTGCTCTTTGTTGTGTAGGAGCTTGAGTCCCGTCGCACCCTTGTGAGGCGTTAATGACCCGTGCTGGCTTATTTTTGGGTCACGCGACGTAAGACCTGGACCACGAGTCTGGTGCGAGATCTACCCGACACCACCTACCCGCAGCCCGTCAATCGGCCGAATGGACTGAAGCCCCCCATGATGTCCGCTGGACCAGTCCGGTACAGAACGAACCGTACGCAGAATCTTGATACATGGGTTACAAGCTCCCCCGCGGCCATCAGTCGCCTGATAGTGTTACCGCCCGGGGTGAGCGCATTCACTCCGAAGGTTGTATAGCAAAGCCCGTACCAGCATGCTGGCAATGTCGAATTAGCGACACATCAACGGCAAAACTTGTAACCTTGCGACATCGTCCAACCCTATTTTTTGAATGTGCCCTGTACTAACGCACTGCGAAAGAGCGCACGCACACTAATGGAGCAGCCATGACCACCCCTTTGACCCTCCAGCCCGTCAAGACCGCCGATGCCTGCGTCATCTGGTTACATGGCTTGGGCGCCGACCGTTACGACTTCATGCCTGTCGCTGAGACACTGCAAGCCACGTTGCTGACGACACGCTTCGTTTTGCCCCAGGCACCGACCCGCGCAGTCACCATAAATGGTGGCTACGAGATGCCCAGTTGGTACGACATTCTGGCCATGAGCCCGGCCCGGGCCATTAGTCACGAGCAGCTTGAGACATCGGCCCAGATGCTCCTGAACCTGATCGAAGAGCAGCGCGACAGCGGCATCGACCCGGCACGAATCTTCCTGGCTGGCTTCTCCCAAGGTGGCGCGGTGGTATTGCACACTGCATTCCTGCGCTGGCAAGGGCCCTTGGGCGGTGTGCTTGCACTGTCCACTTACGCGCCTACCTTCAGCGATCAAATGACCCTTTCCGCGAGCCAACAACGGACCCCGGTGTATTGCTTGCACGGGCACTATGATGATGTGGTGCAAAACTCCATGGGGCGCACCGCGTATGAGTACCTGAAGGCCTTGGGCGTCACCGCAACATGGCAGGAATACCCAATGGCCCACGAAGTGTTACCGCAGGAAATTTCCGACATTGGCGTCTGGTTGGCGCAAAAGCTGCGTTAATCGCTCAATCAGAGCGGACAGATGCCACCTGAAGCGCGCTGAGAAGCCCTGATTTGACATGTCGTGTAGGGCATTTGGCATGGCACTACGCCGCGCCGGGTTCTTGCTTTACACTGCCTGTCGTATATTCCTTAATCAATTGACGAGATGACCGTGCTCAGAGCACTCAAAAAGATGTTCGGTAAAAGCGAGGCTGAGCAGCTCGCGCCCAGCCCCATCGCTCCTTCGCCTGCTGCCATCGACCCAACCGAGGGCGATCAACGGCCACACAACGCAAAAAAATCGGTACCTGCCAGCACGCCTGTCCAGGATCAGCACACGCACATCGAATCCCCAAAAGTCGAACAACCCAAGGCCGAGCGCCCGCGTCGTGAACGCGCGCCAAAACCACCGGTCATCGCCTGGAAGCCCGAAGACTTTGTCGTAGAGCCACAGGAAGGCAAAACCCGCTTTCACGATTTCAACCTGTCGCCCGAACTGATGCATGCCATCCACGACCTGGGTTTCCCGTATTGCACGCCCATCCAGGCCGAAGTATTGGGCTTTACCCTCGCGGGCAAAGACGCCATCGGTCGCGCGCAAACCGGCACCGGCAAAACAGCCGCGTTCCTGATTTCGATCATCACGCAGCTGGAACAGACCCCGCCGCCCAAAGAGCGCTATATGGGCGAACCGCGTGCCCTGATCATCGCCCCTACCCGCGAGCTGGTGGTGCAGATAGCCAAGGATGCGGCCAGCCTAACCAAGTACACCGGCCTCAACGTCATGACGTTCGTCGGTGGCATGGACTTCGACAAGCAGCTCAAGCAGCTGGAAGCCCGCCACTGCGACATTCTGGTGGCCACACCGGGCCGCCTGCTGGACTTCAACCAACGCGGCGAAGTGCACCTGGACATGGTCGAAGTGATGGTGCTGGACGAAGCCGACCGGATGCTCGACATGGGCTTCATCCCGCAAGTGCGCCAGATCATTCGCCAGACCCCGCACAAGGGCGAACGCCAGACCCTGCTGTTCTCCGCGACCTTCACCGAAGACGTGATGAACCTCGCCAAGCAGTGGACCACCGACCCGTCCATCGTCGAAATCGAAGCGGAAAACGTGGCCAGCGAAATGGTCGAACAGCATATCTATGCCGTGGCCGCCGCCGACAAGTACAAGCTGCTCTACAACCTCGTGACCGAGAACAACTGGGAACGAGTGATGGTCTTCGCCAACCGCAAGGATGAAGTGCGGCGTATCGAAGAGCGTCTGGTGCGTGATGGCGTCAACGCCGCGCAGTTGTCCGGCGATGTCCCGCAGCACAAACGCATCAAGACCCTGGAAGGCTTCCGCGAAGGTAAAATCCGCGTATTGGTGGCCACCGACGTCGCAGGTCGCGGGATTCATATCGACGGCATCAGCCACGTGATCAACTTCACCCTGCCCGAAGTGCCGGACGATTATGTGCACCGCATAGGCCGTACAGGTCGTGCTGGCGCCAGCGGTGTCTCGATCAGCTTTGCCGGGGAAGATGACTCCTATCAGCTGCCTTCGATCGAAGCGCTGCTAGGCCGCAAGATCAGCTGCGAAACGCCGCCGACCGAGCTGTTGAAACCGGTGGTGCGCAAGAGCGCTCAGCCTCAGTAAAAGATCACTGCATCACAAAAAAAGCGCATCCCGGTTTCGGTGATGCGCTTTTTTTTGCTCCATGAAATCAGGAGCCCGTGTATTCGCGAAGAAGCCCGTTCGGGATCAGGTCTTATCGACCCAACGCCCCGCCGCCGCGTGATCACTGTCACGACCTTCGACCCAGTGTGGGCCGTCGCCGGAGGTCTCTTTCTTCCAGAACGGTGCGCGGGTTTTCAGATAGTCCATCACAAACGCGCAGGCATCGAATGCCGCTTGCCGGTGAGCGCTGGCGACGCCGACAAAGACAATCGGCTCACCCGGTTCCAGAGCGCCCACCCGATGCAGCACGTCCAGCCGGAGCAAAGGCCAGCGCTGTTCGGCTTCAGCGGTGATCTTGCCAAGCGCCTTCTCGGTCATGCCGGGGTAATGTTCCAGGAACATCCCTGCGATCTCCCGCCCCTCGTTGAAGTCGCGCACATAGCCGATGAAGCTGACCACCGCACCA
Source organism: Pseudomonas sp. UMAB-08 (assembly GCF_900095225.1). Classification (GTDB taxonomy): domain Bacteria; phylum Pseudomonadota; class Gammaproteobacteria; order Pseudomonadales; family Pseudomonadaceae; genus Aquipseudomonas. Next base: position 60,452 of record NZ_LT607416.1, on the reverse strand, counting down.
ACCCCCACATTGGCAGCGTGCAAGGCATTCACTTCGACGCCCGGATCGAACGCAGCCGTCTGCACCCGAATCGCCATGATCAGCCTCCAGTCACGGTAGGGAAGAACGCCACTTCATCGCCTGATACCAGCGGCTCGTCGAGCTGACACAGCTCCTCGTTGCGGGCGCACATCAGGTTTTGTTCGGCCAACACTTGCCACACACCACCACGCAGTGCCAGATGCTCGCGCAGAGCGTCGAGAGTGGCGAACTCGCCGTCTACCGTTTCAGTATCCAGCCCCAAGGCCTCGCGATAACGAGCGAAATACAGCACTTTAAAGGTCATTGCGCGCCCGCCGGCTCTTCAGCAATAAAGTGGCCACTCTTGCCGCCGAGCTTTTCCAGCAGGCGGACGTTTTCGATGATCATGCCGCGATCCACTGCCTTGCACATGTCATAGATAGTCAGCGCAGCGACACTCGCCGCCGTCAGCGCTTCCATTTCCACGCCGGTCTGCCCGGACAGCTTGCAGCGGGCGACGATGCGCACCGCGTCTTCACCGTCCGCGCTCAGCTCGACCTTGACGCCGGTCAGCAGTAACGGATGACACAGCGGGATCAAATCCGAGGTTTTCTTTGCCGCTTGAATGCCGGCAATACGCGCCACGGCGAACACATCCCCTTTGGGGTGGCCACCACTGACAATCATTTGCAGGGTTTCAGGGCGCATACGCACAAACGCTTGGGCCACAGCCTCACGGAACGTCACGTTTTTGTCGGTGACGTCGACCATATTGGCGCGACCTTGGGAATCGAGATGAGTTAGCACAGCCTTACTCCTGAGCAGGAGTGGCGATTGTAAACCTAAAACTGGAACTACCTCATTAACTGTAGGAGCGGATTCATCCGCGAAGGGACGGGACAGGCGCTGGATCTTCTATGCCTGAACCGACGCCTTCGCGAACAAGTTCGCTCCTGCAGGTTTATCCACCGCTCTCCATCAAGCGCTACAAATGGCTCTCCGCATACTCGGCGAGGATCGAACGTGGCACCCCTTGCAGGGTGATGTGCACACCATTAGGGAAGTCCTTGAAACGCTCCGTCAGGTAAGTGAGGCCAGAACTGGTGGCCGACAGGTACGGGGTGTCGATTTGCGCCAGGTTACCCAGGCAGACCACTTTGGAACCGGAACCGGCACGGGTGATGATGGTTTTCATCTGGTGCGGTGTGAGGTTCTGGCATTCGTCGATCAGGATCAGGCTTTGCTGGAAACTGCGTCCACGGATGTAGTTGAGGGATTTGAACTGCAACGGCACTTTGCTGAGGATGTAGTCGACACTGCCATGGGTGTTTTCGTCATCCATGTGCAGCGCTTCAAGGTTATCGGTAATGGCGCCGAGCCACGGCTCCATTTTTTCTGCTTCGGTGCCGGGCAGGAAGCCAATCTCCTGATCCAGCCCCTGCACGCTACGGGTAGCGATAATGCGCCGATAGCGCTTGCTGACCATGGTCTGCTCGATGGCTGCCGCCAAGGCGAGAATGGTTTTACCCGAACCAGCTGCGCCCGACAGATTGACCAGATGGATGTCCGGATCGAGCAAGGCAAACAACGCCAGGCCTTGGTAGATGTCCCGTGGTTTCAGGCCCCAGGCTTCCTGGTGCAACAAAGGCTCCTGATGCATGTCGAGAATCAGCAGTTCGTCGGCCTGGATGCCTTTGATCCAGCCGACAAAGCCTTGCGCATCGATGATGAACTCATTGATGTGCACCGCCGGCAGGTTGTCGATGAGCTGCACGCGATGCCATGTGCGGCCGTGATCCTGGCGAGTTTCGACCTTGCTGACACGGTCCCAGAAGGAGCCGGTCATGTTGTGGTAGCCACGCGACAGCATGGACACGTCGTCGACCAGTTGGTCTGTGCTGTAATCCTCTGCGGCGATCCCACACGCCCGCGCCTTGAGGCGCATGTTGATGTCTTTGGTCACCAGCACGACAGGCAAATCCTTGTTGCGCACGTGCAGGTCGATCAATTGGTTAATGATGATGTTGTCGTTCAGGTGCTCGGGCAACAAGCTGTTGGGCTCGGCCCGCTTGTTCATCAGGATCGAAAGGAAGCCTTTGCAGATGCCTGTGCCCCTGTCGATCGGTACGCCCTGTTCAACTTCCTCCGGCGTCGCGTTGCCCAGTGTCTTGTCGATCAAACGAATCGCCTGGCGGCACTCGGCAGCGACCGAATGCTTGCCGGCCTTGAGCTTGTCCAGCTCTTCAAGGACGGTCATGGGGATAGTGACGTGGTGTTCTTCGAAATTCAGCAGTGCGTTTGGATCATGGATCAATACGTTGGTATCGAGCACGTAAAGGATTGGCTGGTTAGAAGAAGGGGTGCGTCCGTGATCATCCATACTCGCTCACCTTTTTAGAAGCCAAGCAACGCAATACCACAACAGTTCTGCGCCACGGAAAGGCCGCCGTAGCTCTCCTCTTCAGGCAGAGAAGAAAATGCTCAAGATGGGTCTGGGATGACGCCACCTGTGTTGCAGGTTTCGGCGGTCTGTAGTGGTAATACCGCAAAACTCATGACAGAAAAAAGCACTTTGACGTTTTTTTGAAGTTTATTTTTCAGCATGACGAATAGCGCTTGGCGAGACCGCAAAGCACCGTTAAAGTCAGAAGTCCGCCTGACCCGAATTGTCGAAAAAATCCACCTCTTCCCGCCCTTAAAATGCCTGCATGCCCTTGCCCCACGGGCCTTTCAGGGATAGTCGTGACAATCCTGCCATTGAAGTCCACTTTGTGCCGTGTTGGCGATCAGCCAGGGCAAGGCTGTCTCGACTTTATTGTGGATGTCATGAAATACAATGACCCCGCGTCGCCACAGCAGCATCAGGGTCAAGACCCGCTCGCTGGCCTGTTGGGCGGAAATATTTCGGTTCCAGTCCTGAGAATCGATATTCCACAACGAAACCTTCAGACCCTGGGCGCGGAAATATTCGGCGCTGTCGGCCCGACGGTGGCCATATGGGGGACGGAACAGCGGCAGGTAGTTGTCGGGCAGCACCTGCTGCAACAGCACGGCACTGCGCTGAACCGAGCTCTGCCAGTCGAGCCACTGGCTGTGTGAACGGTATTCCCAGCCCTGCAAGCCCACGCATTGCTGCTTATAAAGCCCCTGCACTTCGGGCACGGCGCTTTTTTCCAGGCGCATTTGCATGTTTTTGCCCAGTACGAAGAAAGCAGCGTTGAGCTTTTGCTGGCGCAGGTACTCAGTCAACCAATCCGTGGTGCCACCGACCACTGTCGGGCCACTGTCGAAGGTGAGCAGGAATGCGCGGTCGTTGAGTTCATCGCCCGTGAGTTCGTCTGAGTTGTAACGTTCGATTTCGCTGCTGACCAGCGGGAACAAGGCCGCCATGCGCAGCAGCTCGTTCAGGTAGCGCTCGTGAAACGCCCGGCTCGGTGCCGCCCAGGCCGCATAGAACGAATCGTCGGCGACCTGAAAATTTTCGGCCCGCTCGCGCAGCATCTCCATGTCCTCGACCAGCACGCAGAAAGAGGCGTCCTGCTCGCAGCTCTGTTGCGCAAACTGGTAATTTTCCAACAAGCGCGCCCACAGACGCTGGCGGATCAAATTCAGCGAAACCATGTTGATTTTCTTCAGCCCCAGACGCGCTTTAAGGCCCGTTTCATCCTGGCTTTCGCTGGCCAGCAAGGCATGGGCAAAGGCCAGTATCTCGGCGCGCGAGGCGACATCGAACAAGACCGGCGTGGTCAAATGCTCAGGCCATACGCTGCGATCCAGCATGGCGGGCACAGCAGGCCCGGCGGCCTGAGCGTTGAAGCAGAACAGGCAGACCGAGATGAATAAAACAATGCGCACAATCAAATCCCCAGAAAATCCCCGCGGCGCACTATAGCTGGAGTCCACACCGCCCACCCCCTAGAATCGCGCCACGATTAAAGGAGACGATTTTATGCTGATGGTGATTTCCCCAGCCAAAACCCTCGATTTCGAAACCCCGCCGACGACCGCACGCTTCACGCTGCCGCAGTACCTGGATCACTCTCAGGAACTGATGGTTCAGTTGCGTGAATTGACCCCCGTGCAGATCGGCGAACTGATGCACCTGTCGGACAAGCTCTCGGGGCTCAATGCAGCACGTTTCGGTAGCTGGACACCGGCTTTCACCCCGGCGAACGCCAAGCAGGCGCTGCTGGCGTTCAAGGGTGATGTCTACACCGGGTTACAAGCCGAAAATTTCACCGACGCCGACTTCACCTATGCCCAGGACCATCTGCGCATGCTCTCCGGCCTTTATGGCCTGTTGCGCCCGCTGGACCTGATGCAGCCTTACCGACTGGAGATGGGCACCAAACTGAGCAACGACCGCGGCAAAGACCTCTATGCGTTCTGGGGCACGCACATCAGTGAGTGGCTGAACCAGGCGCTGGCCGACCAAGGCGATGACGTGTTGCTGAACCTGGCCTCCAATGAGTACTTTTCGGCAGTGAAGCGCTCTACCCTCAATGCGCGGATCATCAATACCGAGTTCCGCGACTGGAAGAACGGTCAGTACAAAATCATCAGTTTCTACGCGAAAAAAGCCCGGGGAATGATGAGCCGCTTTGTGATCAAAGAACGCATAAACAATCCCGACGCACTAAAACAGTTCGACGAGCACGGCTATTGTTACAGCCCGGCGCATTCGAAAGCGGACACCCTGGTTTTTCTCCGGGAGACAGCCGACCAATAAATGCAGTGTGAGGTGCACGGCTCATTCGAAAGCGTGCACGTTGTCACTTTCCACACCCGATTGATACGCACTTTTAGATGGTTTATTGACGCCAACAAAACGTCTTGTAAATTTGAAATCTGAAATTCTCAAAAAAATTACAGCTTTTTTTCACTCCGCGACGCCCCCCCTTTCAGGTAGTGGCCTATAACTATCTCCTGCCCGCAACTCCCTATTCATTAAGGCCTCGTCCGTAAGTGCCACTAATATGCAAGTACGGTTTCTGAAAATTTTAAATGGCTTAGTTTCGAAAAGAAGATCGGCGGCCCGGAACTAATATCAAAATTAGAGGCTCTTACCCATCGTAACAATTCTCGCCAACATTGTAAGCGATGACTTACACGGTGACGAGAAGGTCCGGGAAGTTACCCTCTATGAAGTTCGACCGCAGGGTCGATGAGTTAGCCCAGGAGATCACGCAATACCCTGTGTCTGAATAAGATCAGGTAAAGCACCATCCTAGTGCTTGTGGCAATTGTCAGGTAACGCACATCAAGGCCCTGAACCAAGGCCTGTGCGCTCCGCGCTTGCCGGCAACGCGTCCTAGCGTGCTTCGCCAAGCCCCATGGGCCAGAGCCTGACAATAGGCCAAGTGCAGCCCTTATCAGCGTCATTGAGTGCGCCCCTTATTAGGCCCTCACAACTTAACTATGCCTACGCCCGGTATGTGACGTCTAACCGTCGCACTGCTGGGCGGATGATTATTGCTGGTCAACCTCAATATCCAGCCAACTTATGGCGTGAATAAACAAGGAGAATACGATGCGTATCAGCATCTTTGGTTTGGGCTATGTCGGTGCAGTATGTGCCGGTTGCCTGTCTGCACGTGGTCATGATGTAGTAGGTGTAGACATCTCGAGCGCCAAGATTGACCTGATCAACAATGGCAAATCGCCTATCGTTGAACCGGGCCTGGAAGAGCTTCTGGCGCAAGGCATCAAAACCGGGAAACTGCGTGGCACCACGGACTTCTCTGCCGCTATTCGCGACACTGATTTGTCGATGATTTGCGTGGGCACGCCCAGCAAAAAGAACGGCGATCTGGAACTCGATTACATCGAATCAGTCTGCCGGGAAATTGGCTTTGTCCTGCGTGACAAGACCACCCGTCATACCATCGTCGTGCGCAGTACCGTGTTGCCGGGCACTGTCGCCAACGTCGTGATTCCGATCCTCGAAGACTGCTCCGGCAAGAAAGCCGGTGTTGACTTCGGTGTCGCGGTCAACCCTGAGTTCCTGCGTGAAAGCACCGCGATCAAGGATTACGATCTGCCACCGATGACCGTGATCGGCGAGTTCGACAAAGCCTCCGGTGACGTGTTGCAAGCGCTGTACGAAGAGCTCGACGCACCGATCATCCGCAAGGACATCGCTGTCGCCGAGATGATCAAGTACACCTGCAACGTCTGGCATGCAACCAAGGTCACCTTCGCCAACGAGATCGGCAACATCGCTAAAGCGGTGGGCGTCGATGGTCGTGAAGTGATGGACGTGGTCTGCCAGGACAAAACACTCAACCTGTCCCAGTACTACATGCGTCCAGGCTTCGCTTTCGGCGGCTCTTGCCTGCCCAAAGATGTTCGCGCCCTGACCTACCGTGCCGGCTCGCTGGACGTTGATGCGCCGCTGCTCAACTCGCTGATGCGCAGCAACGTTTCGCAAGTGCAAAACGCGTTCGACATCATCACCAGCCATGACAAACGCAAAGTCGCCCTGCTCGGCCTCAGCTTCAAGGCTGGCACCGATGACCTGCGCGAAAGCCCGCTGGTGGACCTGGCAGAAATGCTGATCGGCAAAGGCTACGACCTGAGCATCTACGACACCAACGTCGAATATGCCCGCATGCACGGCGCGAACAAGGAATACATCGAGTCGAAGATCCCTCACGTCTCGTCCTTGCTCAACTCGGACTTTGAAGCAGTGATCAACAACTCCGACGTGATCATTCTCGGCAACCGTGACGAGAAGTTCCGCGCCTTGGCAGACAAAGCCCCGGCCGGCAAACAGGTTATCGACCTGGTTGGTTTCATGTCCAACGCCACAAGCACAAGTGGCCGGACCGAAGGTATCTGCTGGTAATCCAGCTGCCCTGACAGCGTCAGTCAAGGTCTGTGGGAGCGAATCCGCTCCCACACGTACCCATCACCTTAACTGACGGGCATCAGCTACACATGCCTGCCTTAACCCATTCGGGCCAACCCAAAAGGTTCGCCCGATATCGAGACGGATGCAGATTATGCACAGGCTAAAGCACGGCCTACTTCAGGCCGCAGGTTGGCTGTTTTATCTCAGTATATTAATGGGCCTCGCTCTGGCGCTGCCTACCAGTATCTTCGACTCTCAGTCGAAGAACTTTCTGTTCCTGATTGGCGCTGTCGGCATCTGGCGCTACTCCATGGGCGCCACGCACTTTCTGCGCGGCATGCTGTTTCTGTACGTGGTCTATCCGCACCTGCGCCGCAAAGTGCGCAAGCTCGGCAGCGCGGCAGATCCATCCCATGTGTTTCTGATGGTCACCAGTTTTCGAATCGATGCCCTGACCACCGCCCAGGTGTACAGCTCGGTGATTCGCGAAGCCATTGAATGCGGCTACCCGACAACGATTGTCTGCTCCCTGGTAGAGATGTCCGACGAGCTGCTGGTCAAGAGCATGTGGGCCAGACTCAATCCACCTGAGCGGGTCAAGCTGGACTTCGTGCGCATCGCAGGTACCGGTAAACGTGACGGCCTGGCCTTTGGCTTCCGCGCCATTTCCCGACACATGCCCGATGCCCGCGCCGTGGTTGCGGTGATTGATGGCGACACCGTGCTCAGCCCGGGTGTCGTGCGCAAGACCGTGCCTTGGTTCCAGTTGTTCGGCAACGTTGGCGGCTTGACCACCAATGAGTTCTGCGAAGTCCGTGGCGGCTACATCATGAGCGAGTGGCACAAGCTGCGCTTCGCCCAGCGTCACCTCAACATGTGTTCCATGGCCCTGTCCAAGCGCGTGCTGACCATGACCGGCCGGATGTCGGTGTTCCGCGCCGAAGTGGTTACCGACCCGGAATTCATCGCCGACGTCGAAAGCGACTCCCTGCACCATTGGCGCCTGGGCACCTTCAAGTTCCTGACCGGCGATGACAAGTCCAGCTGGTTCAGCCTGATGCGCTTGGGTTACGACACGTTCTACGTACCGGACGCCTCGATCAACACCGTTGAACATCCGCCGGAAAAGAGCTTCATCAAGGCCAGCCGCAAACTGATGTTCCGCTGGTACGGCAACAACCTGCGGCAGAACTCCCGCGCGTTGGGTCTGGGTGTAAGGCGCCTGGGGTTGTTCACCAGCGTGGTGCTGTTCGATCAACGCGTGTCGATGTGGACCTCGATTCTGGGGCTGACTGTCGCCCTGATCGCCAGCTTCAAATACGGCATGACGTTCATCCTGATGTACCTGCTGTGGATCGGTATCACCCGCCTCATCCTGACGCTGTTGCTGTCCTGCACCGGACACACCATCGGCCCCGCTTACCCCGTGATTCTCTATTACAACCAGATCGTCGGTGCGCTGGTGAAAATCTACGTTTTCTTCCGCCTCGATCAACAGTCCTGGACTCGCCAGGACACCAAACTCACTCGCGACCTGGCCAGCTTCCAACGTTGGTTCAACACCTGGTCGTCTCGGACCATGACCTTCTCCGCAGGCAGCGTGTTTGTCGCCGTGCTGCTGACGATGGTCTGACCACCGGGCCAATGGATCAATTGATTAAGTAGGAATTACCGCCATGAATACCGCCGTGAATGTGAATGTAGTGCATGAATCTGAAGCTCAGCGCCAGCACGCTCGGGTCAAAATACCGGCCAAACTGCGCTTCTTCGGCAGCGACGGTACCGCCCATATCGCCCAGGTCGAAGACCTGTCTGCCGGCGGCCTGTGCTTCAACGCCGGTCGCCAGCCCCTGAAAATCGGCGAAGTACAGAAAGGCCGTCTGCAGTTCGTCATCGATAACCTTGGCCTGGCCATGGACGTTGAACTGCAGGTTCGCTCCTTTGATGCTCGTACCGGCCGTGCCGGCTGCCAGTTCCAGAACCTGGAACAGCAAGACATCGCCACCCTGCGCCACCTGATCACCTCGCACTTGAGCGGTGACATCGTGACCATGGGCGAAGTACTCGCCACCTTGCAGCGCGACAATTTCACCAAGGCACGCAAGGTCAAGGACGGCGGCAGCGGCATGACGTTCTTCGGCCGCCTGCGCGCCGTGACCTTCAGCCTGGGGATCTTCATCGTCGGCCTGGTCGCGTTCGGCTTTATCTTCAAATCGGTTTATGGCCTGTACTTCGTCAGTCATGCAACAGCCGGCGTGGTCAGCGTGCCGAGCATGGACGTGACCATGCCTCGCGAAGGGACCGTGCAAAGCCTGGCCGGTACTGATGGCGTGGTCGCCAAAGGTGCGCCACTGGCCTCGTTCAGCACCAGCATGCTGGAAATGCTCAAAGACCACCTGGATGACGCGCAACTGCAACCGGCCAAGGTCGAAGACCTGTTCGCCCGGCAATTGAGCGGCACCCTGACCAGCCCGTGTGACTGCATCATCGCCAAACAACTGGTCGCTGATGGTCAGTTCGCCGGTAAAGGCGCAGTGATCTTCCAACTGGTCCCACGCAACACCGAAGCCACCGTTGAAGCCCGCTTCAGCTATCGCCAGTTCGCCGACGTACGCCCTGGCACCCCAGTGAACTTCCAGGTTGCGGGCGAAGATACGATCCGCCGCGGCAAGATCGTCAGCAGCGTCAACAACAGCAACACCGAACTGTCTACCGACATTCGCGTGCAGATCAAGCCTGACGAGTCCCTGAGCAGCAGCCTGTCCGGTCGTCCGGTGGAAGTCACCAGCGACCGTGGTCCTTCATTGAACTGGCTGATCGACAAAGCCATGGCCGCGGGTCTCTAAATATGGCTAGCCCACTACGAAAGCTGTCGACCCCTACCCTGCTGGGCCTCGCCGTGGCGATCGGCCTTAGCGGTTGCGCTGGCCTGCCCGATCAGCGCTTGGCCAACGAAGCCCTCAAACGCGGCGACACCGCGATGGCACAGCAGAACTATCGGCAACTGGCGGACCTGGGTTATAGCGATGCACAGGTCGGCCTGGCGGATATTCAGGTCGAAACCCGTGACCCCGCCCAGCTCAAACAAGCTGAAGCCACTTACCGCGCCGCAGCCGACACGTCGCCCCGGGCTCAGGCCCGGTTGGGTCGCTTGCTGGTTGCACGGCCAGACGCCACGGAAGCCGAACACCATGAAGCCGAGGTCCTGCTGAAAAAGGCCTTTGCCAATGGCGAAGGCGGCACATTGATTCCGTTGGCGATGCTGTACCTGCAATACCCGCAGACCTTCCCGAAGGTCAACGCGCAACGGCAGATCGAGCAATGGCGAGCGGCCGGCTACCCGGAAGCGGGCCTGGCCCAGGTGCTGCTCTATCGCACGCAGAACACCTACGATCAGCATCTGGATGAAATCGAAAGCATCTGCAAGAAAGCCCTGCTCGTCACCGACATCTGCTACGTCGAACTGGCCACCGTTTACCAGAAACGCGCGCAAGTGGATCAACAGGCTGCTCTGATTGCCCAACTGCAAAGCGCTTACGCGCTCGGCAAGGTTTCAGCACAACGGGTTGACGGTGTCGCGCGTGTATTGAGCGACTCTGAGCTCGGCAAGCCTGATGAAAAAACAGCTCAGCAACTGCTGGAAAAAGTCGCACCGGGCTATCCGGTTTCCTGGGTCACCCTGGCGAAGTTGCTCTATGACTTCCCGGAACTGGGCGACGTGAACAAGATGATGGAGTACCTGAACAATGGTCGCGCAGCGGATCAACCGCGTGCCGAACTGCTGTTGGGCAAGCTCTATTACGAAGGCAAATGGGTCCTGCCCGATGCCAAGCAGGCCGAAGCTCATCTGCAGAAAGCCGCTGGCAGCGAAATTGCCGCGCACTACTACCTGGGTCAGATCTACCGCCGGGGCTACCTCGGCCAGGTCTACCCGCAAAAGGCCGTCGAGCAACTGTTGATAGCCGCTCGCGGCGGTCAGAACAGCGCCGACTACGCCCTCGCGCAGTTGTTCTCCCAAGGTAAGGGCACCTTGCCTAACCCGGTCAACGCCTACGTGTTCAGCCAACTGGCGCTGAAGCAGGACGCTCCGACCCCGGAAGCGACCGAACTTGCGCAACAAATCAATGACCAACTGCTGCCTGCACAGCGCGTCGAAGCCCAACGTCTGTTGCAACAAGAGCAACAGGTACGTGGCACGTCCGCCCAGAACAATCTGGCCCTGCATGCTCTGCAACAAGAAGACGCCGAGGAAGCTCTATGAAGTTGAATCACTGGATGACAGCTGGCCTGGGCCTGAGCTTTTCCCTGCTCTCGGCCACCCCGGCGTTGGCAGCAGCACTGACCGAGACCAAGAACTTCGGTCTGGAAGTTAAAGTCACCGGCCAATCCGAAGACGACCGCGACCTGGGCACTCGCTCAGGTGGCGATGTCAACGGGGTCGGCCTGGACTTGCGTCCATGGGCCTACGGCGAGCGCGGTAACTGGAGCGCCTACGCCATGGGCCAGGCAGTCACTTCGACGGACATTATCGAAACCGACACCCTGCAACAGTCAGATACCGGCAACGGTTCCAGCGCCAGCGATGATCGAAAACCCGACAAAAGCTACCTGGCCTTGCGTGAGTTCTGGATCGGCTACAAAGGTCTGACCCCTTACCCTGGCGAGGAGCTGCGCTTGGGCCGTCAGCGCCTGCGCAACGACGATGGCATGTGGCGCGACGCCAATATCGAAGCCCTGAACTGGACCTTCGACACCACGTTGCTCCGGGCCAACCTTGGCGCAGCGGAACGCTTCAGCGAATACCGCACCGACCTCTCCGAACTGTCGCCTAAAGACAAAGATCGCCTGCACCTGTTTGGCGATATTTCGGCGCAGTGGAGACCCGGCCAGTGGGCTGGCGTGCGCGCTCATCACACTCACGATGACGGCAAGCTCAAGACCGGCCTCGATCAAGTCGACTCCCTGGATAAAACCCAAAATGGCGACCTGACCTGGCTGGGTGTCGAAGCCAACAGCGATGCCTATAACTACCGCAATACCAACACCATCAATTACTGGGCCAGCCTGACCGGGATGAGCGGCGACCGCGACTCGATCCACCCTTCGACCGTGAACGGTGTCAGTACTGCAGGCGAAAAAACCAGCGGCAACGTCGACGGCTGGGCCACTGACATGGGGATCCGTCTGCGTCTGGACCCTAACTGGCAAGTCGGTGCGGCCTATGCCCGCGCCAGCGGCGACTACGAACAGAACGGCCTGGAAAGCAACCGTTCGAACTACACCGGCACCCGCTCGCGCGTCCACCGTTTCGGCGAGGCCTTCCGCGGCAGCATGAACAACGTACAAACCGGCACCCTGTTCGGTTCCTGGATGTTGCGCGACGACTACGACGCCAGCCTGGTCTACCACAAGTTCTGGCGCGTCGACGGCAACAAAGCCGTGGGCACCACCGGTATCAATGCCGTGGAGAACTCCTACAACGCTGACGGCGCGGTTGAGTCCAGCACGTCTCTGCCCTTGATGGACGGTAAAAAAGACCTCGGTCAAGAAATGGACCTGGTCGTCACCAAGTACTTCAAACAGGGCCTGCTGCCCGCGGCACTGAGCCAGTCCATCGACGAACCGTCGGCACTGGTGCGGTTCCGTGGCGGTGTGTTCAAACCTGGCGATGCTTACGGTAAAGAAGTGGATTCGTATATGCACCGCGCCTTTATCGACGTCATCTGGCGCTTCTGATGCAAGCCGCCAAGGGAGCGATACGATGAACAGTCTACCCATGAGAGGCTCCGTCAGCCTGCTGGCCAGCGCCTTGATGCTGGCCAGCGCCGCAGCGTTTGCCGCGGTCGACCCTGCTGCTCCGGCCAAAGGCCTGCAGCAGGCCAAGACCTACACCGTGACCAGCCCGCCCACCGCGCCGCTGGAACTGGCCAAGCCTAAACTGCCCGACATCTCCGGCTATACCGCCGAAGCCGTCGCCAAGAAAATCGTGCGCAGCAAACCGGGCAAGATCAAAGTCCGGCGCATGATGCAGGAAGACGCCCTGAAAGATTTTATCGGTGGCGATAACAAGATGACCGAATGGGTGGCACGCCAGCACGGCATCCCCCAGGCGATCTTTATCGAAGACGGTTACGTGAACTTGCGTGACCTGAGCAAAAGCCTGCCCAAGCAGTACTTCAGCGAAACCTCGCCCGGTGTATTCCTGGCCAGATTGCCGATTGTCGTTGGACGCAAGGGCATTCTTGAAATCGATAACAAGACTCAAGAGCTGCGCTTGTCGCAGGAAGCCGGTTCGTTCTTGATCAACGATGGTCAGCTGTTTGTCCGGGACACCAAAATCACCGGATGGCGCGAAGCCGACAACGGCCCGGCGACCTTTCGCAAGCCGAATGAGTTTCGTCCGTTCCTGCTGTCCTGGGGCGGCACCGAGACCTATATCGTCAACAGCAAAATCGCCAGCTTCGGTTATGCCAACAGCAAATCCTATGGCGTGAGTATTTCCCAGTACACGCCGAACATGGCCAAGGTCCTGAAACGCCCGGAACCGACCGGCTGGATCATCGGTTCCGAGTTCTCGGACATGTGGTACGGCTTCTACTGCTATGAAGCGCGTGACGTGGTGGTCAAGGGCAATACCTACCGTGACAACATCGTCTACGGGATTGACCCGCATGACCGCTCACACGGTCTGATCATCGCCGATAACACGGTCTACGGGACCAAGAAAAAACACGGGATCATTATTTCCCGCGAGGTCAACGACAGCTTTATCTTCGGCAACCGCAGCTACGACAACAACCTGTCAGGCGTGGTGATCGACCGTAACAGCGTGAACAACCTGATCGCTTACAACGAGATTTTTCAGAACCATTCCGACGGCATCACGATGTACGAGAGTGGCGACAACCTGATCTGGGGCAACCGTGTGATCAACAACCGTCGCCACGGTATTCGTGTCCGTAACAGCGTGAATATCCGGTTGTACGAAAACATCGCCATGGCCAATGGCCTGATGGGCGTCTACGGGCACATCAAGGATTTGAGCGACACCGACCGTGACATCGCCCTTGACCCCTTCGACACCAAGGTCTCGCTGATCGTTGTCGGTGGCGAACTCGCCGCCAACGGTTCCGGCCCACTGTCCATCGACTCGCCATTGAGTGTCGAGCTGTATCGGGTGTCGATGCTCGCACCGACCAAATCCAACGGGATCAGCTTCAACGGGATTCTCGGTGAACGTCAGGACGAAATTCTCGACCTGCTGGTGCGCCAGAAGAAAGCCGTGTTGATCGACCCGGTCGAACGCCAGACCGATCTCCGGGACTGAGGAAACCTATTTATGCATGCTCAATTGATCAAGTTACTCAGCCTCTCGGGCCTCACGGCAGCCATCTTCGCAGCCTCGAGCGGCGTGCGCGCCGATGACGCTCACGCGCCGACGTTCACCGCCGAGCCTTGCTGCAATATTTGCCCGCAGGCGCTGGACGCGAAGAACTACACCACGCGCTATCAGCAGAACTTCACCACGCTGGTACAGGCTCAGGGTGACTGGCTGTTCCGTACCCAGGAAGACCTGCGGACCCAATTCGACACCTCGCCCGAAGGCTATCGGCGCATGAAAGAACTGCACGACGCCTTCAAAAGCAAAGGTATCGAGCTGGTCGTGGTGTACCAACCCACCCGTGGTCTGGTCGATCGTAACAAGCTGTTCCCGGCTGAACTCGCCAAGTACGACTACGAAACAGCGTTGAAAAACTACCAGGCCATGCTCGGCCGTTTCAGCCAGATGGGTTACTGGGTACCCGACCTGTCGCCACTGACCAATGAGCCCTCGACCAAGGACGAACAGGGGCACGACTTCTACTTCCGTGGTGACCAGCACTGGACGCCTTACGGTGCTCAGCGCACGGCGAAAATCGTCGCCGAAAAGGTCAAGCAGGTACCGGGGTTCGCTGATATCCCCAAGCGTGAGTTCGAAAGCCACAAGTCTGGGCGCATGGGCAAGACCGGTACCCTGCACAACATGGCCGCGCAACTGTGCGGCAACACCTACGCGATCCAGTACATGGATCAGTTTGTGACCGAGCCCAAAGGCGAAGCCGCTGACGGCGACCTGTTCGGCGATTCCGGCAACCCGGAAATCACCCTGGTCGGTACCAGCCACAGCGGCAAGAACTACAACTTCTCCGGCTTCCTTGAAGAGTACATCGGCGCAGACGTTCTCAACGTCGCCTTCCCCGGTGGTGGGCTGGAAGGCTCAATGCTGCAATACCTGGGCAGCGAAGACTTCCAGAAGAAACCGCCGAAAATCCTGATCTGGGAATTCTCGCCGTTGTATCGCCTGGACCAAGAGACCATCTACCGGCAGATGATGTCGCTGCTCGACAACGGCTGCGAAGGCAAGACTGCAATCATGAGCCAGAGCGCCACGCTGAAAACCGGGGCCAATGAGCTTCTGGTCAATGGCAAAAACGGCATCAAGGATGTGCGCAACGGCAGTAATCAGGTCGACATCCGCTTCGCCGACACGTCGGTGAAAACCTTGCACGCCACGCTCTGGTACATGAATGGCCGGCATGAAGACCTGAAAATCGAAAAACCGACAACATCCGATACAGACGGGCGTTTCGCCTTTGAACTGCGCGACGACAAGGACTGGGCTGACCAGCAATTGCTCGCCGTGGAAGTACAGGGCCCGGAAGCGGGCGCTGCACCTCAGCAAGTCGAAGCGAAAATATGCAAACGCAACGTGTTCCCACGAGCTGCGCAAAACACCGCGCAAGCCGGGTTATGAGGCCTTTATGCACTCTCGAAAAATGATGCTCCCCACCCTGCTCGCCGTGGCGCTGCTGGCCGCGACCGATGCCGCGTCCGCTGCACAGGCGCTGGTTCCTCCGCAGGGCTACTTCGCCGGTATTGAAAAGGTCAAAACCGGTGACAACAAATTTACGTGCGATGCGATCCCCAAGCCGTACACCGACAAACTGGTGTTTCGCAGCAAATACGAAGGCTCGGACAAGGCCCGTTCGACCCTGAACGAGGTCTCGGAAAAAGCCTTCCGGGACGCCACTGCCGACATCACCAAGCTGGAGCGTGACACCAGCAAAATCGTCATGCAGTACATGCGCGACGGTCGCCCGGAACAGCTCGACTGCGCCTTGAACCTGCTCACTACCTGGGCCAAGGCCGATGCGCTGGAGTCCAAAGACTTTAACCACACCGGCAAGTCGATGCGCAAATGGGCACTGGGCAGCATGTCCGCGTCGTACCTGCGCCTGAAGTTCTCCAACTCGCACCCGTTGGCCGCACATCAGGAGCAAGCGCAAATCATCGAAGCCTGGTTCAGTAAACTGGCCGATCAGGTGGTCAGCGATTGGGACAACCTGCCGATGGACAAGAACAACAACCATACCTACTGGGCTGCCTGGTCGGTGATGGCGACGTCGGTGGTGACCAATCGACGTGATTTGTTCGACTGGTCGGTGAAGGAGTTCCGCGTCGGCGCCAATCAGATCGACAAAGACGGCTTCCTGCCCAACGAGCTCAAGCGCAAACAACGCGCCCTGGCGTATCACAACTACGCCCTGCCACCGATGGCGATGATTGCCAGTTTTGCCCAGGCCAATGGCGTCGATGTACGCCCGGAAAACAACGGTGCATTGCAGCGTCTGGGTGAACGGGTGCTGAGCGGGATCAAGGATGCCGACAGCTTCACCCAGCGCAACGGCGAGAAACAGGACATGACCGATCTCGAGATCGACAGCAAGTTCGCCTGGCTCGAACCCTTCTGCTCGCTCTACACCTGCAAGCCCGAAGTACTGGATCAAAAACACAAGATGGAACCGTTCAAGACCTTCCGTCTTGGCGGCGACCTGACCAAGGTTTTCGATCCGGCGCATGAAAAAGGCAATAAAGGTTCTGGCTCCTGAGGCACCACGAAACCCGTAGGAGCTGACTTGTCTGCGATAAGGTCGGTACGACCTTCAGACAGCAGGGGCAGTAAATTTCATGCAATACACCCCCTGTTTTTGATGGGGGGTTTGGGGGGGCTTAGGCCCTTGACTGTTGAACCAACGGAGGGATAAGGATGGTTTTCTCATCCAATGTGTTTCTGTTCTTGTTCTTGCCGATCTTCCTCGGCTTGTACTACTTGAGCGGACAACGCTACCGCAACTTGCTGTTGCTGATTGCCAGCTACGCGTTCTATGCCTGGTGGCGAGTGGACTTCCTGGCGTTGTTCATCGGCGTGACCCTGTGGAACTACTGGATCGGCCTGAAAGTCGGCGCGGCAGGCGTGCGCACCAAACCGGCACAGCGTTGGCTGTTGCTCGGCGTGGCGGTGGATCTGGGCATCCTTGGTTACTTCAAATACGCCAACTTCGGCGTGGACAGCATCAACGCGATGATGACCTCGGTAGGTCTCGAACCGTTCATCCTGACCCACGTATTGTTGCCGATCGGGATCTCCTTCTACGTCTTCGAGTCGATCAGCTACATCATCGACGTTTACCGTGGCGACACACCGGCCACGCGTAACCTGATCGACTTTGCGGCGTTCGTCGCGATCTTTCCGCACCTGATTGCTGGCCCCGTGTTGCGCTTCCGTGACCTGGCCGACCAATTCAATAACCGCACGCACACCCTGGACAAGTTCTCCGAAGGCGCCACGCGCTTCATGCAGGGCTTCATCAAGAAGGTGTTCATCGCCGACACCCTGGCCGTCGTCGCCGACCATTGCTTCGCCTTGCAGCACCCCACCACCGGGGATGCCTGGCTCGGTGCGCTGGCATACACCGCGCAGCTGTATTTCGACTTCTCCGGCTACAGCGACATGGCCATCGGCCTGGGTCTGATGATGGGCTTCCGCTTCATGGAGAACTTCAAGCAGCCGTACATCAGCCAGTCGATCACCGAGTTCTGGCGGCGCTGGCACATCAGCCTGTCCACCTGGCTGCGTGACTATCTGTACATCACCCTGGGCGGCAACCGTGGCGGCACCTTGACCACCTACCGCAACCTGTTCCTGACCATGCTGCTCGGTGGTCTGTGGCACGGTGCGAACATCACCTACATCGTCTGGGGCGCCTGGCACGGCATGTGGCTGGCGATCGAAAAGGCCTTGGGCCTGAACACCAATCAGCGCAGCTTCAACCCGATCCGTTGGGCACTGACCTTCCTCCTGGTGATCATGGGCTGGGTTATTTTCCGCTCGGAAAACCTGCACGTTGCCGCACGGATGTACGGCGCGATGTTCAGCTTCAGCGAATGGCAACTGTCGGAACTCAACAGCGCCAGCCTCACCGGCCTGCAAGTGGCAACACTGATCGTGGCGTACATGACACTGGCGTTCTTCGGTCTACGTGACTTCTACGCCAACCGACCTAAAGCCGACGCGATCAAGGGTGCAAAACCTGCTGCCAGCGAAGAGAGCACCGAGGCCAACGGTCCCGCAACCGCTCAACCGGGCATGATCAAAGCAGTCCCTGGCGATCAGCCGAACAGCATTCACCTGCCGGGTTACACCGTCGGCACCGACGCTCAGGTACAGCCTGCGTTCTGGGTCGCCGACTGGCCACGTTATGCAATGCGCACCTTGGTGTTGCTGTTGTTCGTGGCATCGATCCTCAAGCTCTCGGCGCAAAGTTTCTCGCCGTTCCTTTACTTCCAGTTTTGAGGAGCCTGACATGACCCGATCATTACGCATCCTCTACATCGTCCTGTTCCTTGCCATCCTGCTCGCGTTGGGTGTGTGGTCGCTGCGCAGTTTCGGCAGCTTCTCGACCTCCGCCGAGACCACCGTGCTCAACGGGCGCTGGACCAAAGCGGCGGAGACTCATTACGACGATGAGTTTCCGATCAAACGCCTGGGCACCAACCTCTGGGCCGCGCTGGACTTCAAGCTGTTCAACGAAGGCCGTCCCGGTGTCGTGCTGGGCCGCGATCAGTGGCTGTACAGCGATGAAGAATTCAACCCCGTGGTCAATGGCGAGCAGAACGAAGCCGACAACCTCGCGCTGATTCAAGGGGTACGCGACACCCTGAAAAAACAGGGCACGCAGTTGGTATTGGCCATCGTGCCGGCAAAAACCCGGCTGTACCCTGAGCACATCGGCGACAACACCCCGGCCACGCTGCACGCCGATTTGTATCAGCAGTTCCATGCCCAGGTGGCGAAGGCCGGCATTATTGCCCCTGACCTGCTGACGCCGCTGCAGAGCGCAAAACAGAACGGCGCCGTGTTCCTGCGGACCGACACGCACTGGACGCCGATGGGTGCCGAAGTCGTCGCTCAACAGCTAGGCACTGTCATCAGCAAGGAAACGCCATTGAGCGGCGAGCCTGAAAAGTTCGTCACCGAAGCCAAAGAGACCGCGCCGTACAAGGGTGACCTGACCAGCTTCCTGCCACTGGACCCGCTGTTCAGCAACCTGTTGCCTAAACCGGATCAGTTGCAACAACGCAGCACTAATCCGGCCCAGGCCGAGGCTAACGGCGGCGATGCCCTGTTCGCGGACAGCGAAGTCGCGGTGGGACTGGTCGGCACCAGCTACAGCGCCAACCCGAACTGGAACTTCCTGGGCGCCTTGAAACAAGCGCTGCACAGCGACGTGGTCAATTACGCCGAAGACGGTCATGGCCCGATTCTGCCGATGCTCAAATACCTGCAAACCGATGCTTTCAAGAACAGCCCACCACAAGTGCTGATCTGGGAGTTCCCGGAACGTTATCTGCCTGCCCACAACGACCTTGGCGAGTTCGATCCCCACTGGATCGCAGAACTTAAACAAGCGCGTGACCCGCAACAAAATCTGGCGCTTAACGCCAACAAATCCGAGTCGCCCAACCGGGCGCAAAACTGAGAGGAACATCTCATGACCTTACAGACCACTCCAAATCGTTTTGCAAAAAAAAGCCTGTTGAAAACCTGCGCACTGGTTGCAGGCCTCGGCTTGTTCTCCGTGCAAGCCTTCGCCGGTGGCGACGCTGCGCTCTACGGCCCGACGGCCCCTAAAGGCTCGACCTTCGTCCGGGTCTACAACGCCAGCAACGCGGAAATCAGCGCCAGCGTCGGCAACACCAGCCTCAACGAAATCGCACCGTTGGCCAGCAGCGCCTTCAGCTTCATGCCCCAGGGCGACTACAGCGCCAAGGTTGGCAGCCAGACCGTGCCGGTGAAACTGGCCAGTGATCACTATTACACCCTGGTCAGCAACACCAGCGGCACCCCACAACTGGTGGAAGAGCCGCCGTTCAAGAACAAACAGAAATCCCTGGTTCGCGTGCAGAACCTTACCGACAAAGCGCTGACCCTGAAAACCGCCGATGGCAAGACTGATGTCATCCCGGCCGTCGCCGCCAAAGGCCGTGGTGACCGTGAAATCAACCCGGTGAAAGTCAGCCTGGCGCTGTTCGACGGCGACAAGAAAGTCAGCGATCTAAAACCGATTGCCCTGGAACGTGGTGAAGCCGCCGTTCTGTATATCACCGGCAGCGGCAGCAACTTGTCGCCGGTCTGGGTCAAACCCCCAGTCGCCACGCGCTAACCCATTGAGACAGCCGGTCCTGGGCTCCGTAGCCAAGAGAGGACCGGTTGTCACGGAACAAAAACAAGACTGAAACGACAGAAAACGACGTACAGCCTTTTTGAAGACTTTTGGAGAAATAAAATGATTCCAGTAATCTTGTCAGGTGGTAGCGGTTCAAGACTCTGGCCGCTTTCGCGCAAACAGTTCCCTAAACAGTTCCTGGCTTTGACCGGCGAGCACACCCTGTTCCAGCAAACCCTCGAGCGCCTGCAGTTCGACGGCATGCAGGACCCTATCGTGGTCTGCAACAAGGACCACCGCTTCATCGTTACAGAGCAACTGGACACCTTGAAGCTGGCGACCCAGGCCATCCTGCTCGAGCCCTTCGGCCGCAACACCGCACCGGCCGTCGCGATCACCGCAATGATGCTGCTCAGTGATGGCCGTGATGAATTGATGCTGGTGCTCCCGGCCGACCACGTCATCGACGATCAAAAAGCCCTGCAACGCGCCCTCGCCCTGGCCACCGTCGCGGCTGAGCGCGGCGAAATGGTGCTGTTCGGCGTACCGGCAACCAAGCCTGAAACTGGCTATGGCTACATCAAGTCGACCCACGATGCGCTGCTGCCAGAAGGTGTGAGCCGCGTTTCGCACTTCGTCGAAAAACCTGACGAAAAGCGCGCCACCGAGTTCGTCAAGGCGGGCGGTTATTTCTGGAACAGCGGCATGTTCCTGTTCCGTGCAAGCCGTTACCTCGAAGAGCTGAAAAAGCACGACGCGGACATCTACGACACCTGCATGCTGGCCCTCGAACGCAGCATTCACGACGGCGACAACATCGACATTGATGCCGCCACCTTCGCCTGCTGCCCGGACAACTCCATCGACTACGCAGTGATGGAAAAAACCCAGCGCGCCTGCGTGGTTCCGCTCACCGCTGGCTGGAATGATGTCGGCTGCTGGTCATCGCTGTGGGACGTGCAGGAAAAAGACGCTCACGGCAACGTTGCCAAAGGCGATGTGGTGATCCAGGACAGCCGCAACTGCATGATCCATGGCAACGGCAAACTGGTCTCGGTCATTGGCCTGGACAATATCGTCGTGGTCGAAACCAAAGACGCGATGATGATTGCCCACAAGGACAAGGTTCAGGGCGTCAAGCAGATGGTCAACACCCTCAACGAACAGGGCCGCAGCGAAACCCAGAACCACTGTGAGGTTTACCGACCTTGGGGTTCCTACGATTCGGTGGACATGGGTGGCCGGTTCCAGGTCAAGCACATCTCGGTTAAACCGGGCGCTTGCCTGTCCCTGCAGATGCACCACCACCGTGCCGAACACTGGATCGTCGTCTCCGGCACCGCCGAAGTGACCTGCGATGAAAACGTGTTCCTGCTGACCGAAAACCAATCCACTTACATCCCGATTGCCTCGGTCCATCGCTTGAGAAACCCGGGCAAGATCCCGTTGGAAATCATTGAAGTCCAGTCCGGCAGCTACCTGGGCGAAGACGACATTGAGCGTTTCGAAGACGTCTACGGGCGTTCCAACAACGTGGTGGAAATGGGCATAAAGACCAAGACCATCGCACGCTGATACGGCTTAAGCCGTAACGTTCCAGCCTCCGTAAACCCTCTGCGTATTTCCCATCCGCAGAGGGTTTACGGGGGCTTTTTCATGTCAGTCACATCACCCTCAGTTATTGATATTTTTGGTCGTGCG
This sequence comes from Pseudomonas sp. UMAB-08, assembly GCF_900095225.1. Taxonomy (GTDB): domain Bacteria; phylum Pseudomonadota; class Gammaproteobacteria; order Pseudomonadales; family Pseudomonadaceae; genus Aquipseudomonas. The sequence goes on along the minus strand of NZ_LT607416.1, from coordinate 38,351 downwards.
GCAGCGTATTCATTCGCGAAGGCGTCAGTGCCGCAATACAAAACCTGAAGCTAACGCTACGATGCCCACATCTGTGTGACCAAGGTATCCCTCCATGCTGATCGGCATTGCGCTCATCCTCACCTGGTTAATTCTGCTCTTGCGTTACCCCGCCAAAGCGTTGCCGGTGTCATTGGCGGCTGTGTTGGGTTTGGGGAGCGTGGCGGCGTGGGTGGTGTGGCAGGACAGCCGTGAAACGCGACGGTTGGAGCATCTGGAGTTGCGATTGACTTATTTGCCGCAACAATGCCCGCCTGACCGTCCGCTACAGATCCAGTTACACAATGGCAATGACGTGCCACTGCTCTCCCTGCAGTGGCGTGTTGCGGCTTATATGCCGGGGGACACGGTCAACCTGGCCGATAACGTCTACGCGGCACCTCGCTATCGCGGTCCTGGCGAATTGCAGGCCGGTGGCGATTGGCAAGACTGCTTACCCCTGCCGCCGCTGCGTCCGGATTACCGTGCGCAGACCGTGGAGTTTCGTGCCGAGCACTTACAAGGCAGTTTCTCGGACTAGGTCCTTTAAGGAAAATACATGCCCATCGCCCTTATCACCGGTTGTTCCAGCGGCATTGGCCGCGCACTGGCGGAGGCCTTCAAAGCCGCTGGCTACCAAGTCTGGGCCACCGCCCGCAAAACCGAAGATGTCGCTGCGTTGCAGGCGGCCGGGTTTACCGCTGTGGAACTGGACGTCAACGATAGCCCGGCGCTTGAGCGATTGGCTGGACAGCTCGAGCAACAAGGCGGCCTTGATGTGCTGATCAATAATGCCGGTTACGGCGCCATGGGGCCGTTGCTCGATGGTGGCGTGGAGGCCATGCGCCGACAGTTCGACACCAATGTATTCGCAGTGGTCGGCGTCACGCGTGCGCTGTTTCCGTTATTGCGCCGCAGCAAAGGGCTGGTGGTGAATATCGGCAGTGTTTCGGGGGTGCTGGTCACGCCGTTTGCGGGCGCTTATTGCGCGTCTAAAGCCGCCGTGCATGCGCTGAGCGATGCCCTGCGTCTGGAGCTGGCGCCGTTCGGCATCAAACTAATGGAAGTGCAGCCCGGCGCCATCGCCTCCAGCTTCGCCAATAACGCCAGCCGCGAAGCCGAACAGTTGATCGGTGAGTCCTCGCCCTGGTGGCCGCTGCGCGACGCTATTCGCGCCCGGGCCAACGCGTCACAAGGCAACCCGACCCCCGCCGCCGACTTCGCCCGCGACCTGCTCAAGGCCGTGTCGCAAGACAACCCGCCGCGCTTGCTACGGTTGGGTAATGGCAGCAGGGCCATGCCGCTGATGGCGTGGCTGCTGCCTAAAGGTGTGTTGGACTATGCGTTGAAAAAGCGCTTTGGATTGCGTGGCACATTGTAGGCGTTGTATCCATCACCGCTGATGATCAGTGGTCCTCTGGGTTCACAATCACGGTGCAGGTAATCCCTGCCGCCAACACCACACCTTCTGGCACCTGGTCCAGGTGGATGCGCACGGGCACACGCTGCGCCAGGCGCACCCAGTTGAAGGTCGGGTTGACGTCGGCGGTCAGTTCGCGGCTTTGCGGGTTGTCCCGGTCATAGATGCCACGGGCGATGCTTTCGACGTGGCCCTTCAGCACTTCGCCGCTCATCAGCTGCATGTCGGCCGGATCACCGACGCGAACATGCGGCAGTTTATTCTCTTCAAAGTAGCCGTACACCCAGAACGAGTTCTTGTCGACCACGGCCATTTTTGCTTCGCCGATCCGCGCATAGTCGCCACGGTGCACGTTGAGGTTGGTGACGTAGCCATCTACCGCAGACAGCACCTTGGTGCGTTTGAGGTTGAGCTCGGCGGCGTCCAGTTGCGCCTGAGCAAGCTCATAGTCGGCAAGCGTCGAGCTGGCGATATTGCTCGCATCGTCACGGCTTTCGCTGGAAATCACCAGGCTGTCCATGTCCGCGCGACGCTTGGCATTCAGCTTGCGCATCTCCCACGTTGCCTTGCGTGAAGCCACCAACGCCTGCGCCTGTTTGACGGCAATCTCGTAATGCTCTGGGTCGATCTGCATCAGCACATCGCCCTTCTTCACCAGTTGGTTGTCGCGCACCGGTACATCCACCACCACCCCGGAGACATCGGCAGCGACGTTGATCACATCGGCGCGCACCCGACCATCGCGGGTCCAGGGCGTGTCCATGTAATTAATCCACAGGGTGCGACCGATCCACAGAGCCAGGGCCAGAACCAACAAGGTAGCAATCAGACTGAAGAGCTTTTTCATCCAGGGTTTCTCAAAAAAAGTGCATCAACGGTAAACAGTGAGCGCCAGAGCGCCAAAGATGCAGGTAAACACGCACAGACGCAGCAGCGCCGGATGCCAGAAAAATCGATACAGATCGAGCTCGGACAAGAGCCGACCCAAGGTCCAGGCAATGACCGCCGCGATCAGGAACATCAAGGTCATTGTCGGCATATAGACGCCGTGGAAGGCGATTTCACGAGGCATGGATCAGTCCTTGTGGCTTGCGTAACGGGGCATACGCGGCCAGGGGAGATTGCGGATCAAGCAGCGAAGTGCGGATAAAGTGCAAGTAACTCTGGACGCGCCGCAAGACCGACGTGTCGAAGTGCCGGGCAAAGGGTTCATCGGTGGCCTGCACCCGACTGATCGCATGGTCGACGGCGATCAGGGCACGCTCCAGGTTGCTGTGGTTGGGCTGCAGAAACAAGCGGATGAGCGAGCGTCCCATCACCCGGATTGCCAGACGCCAGGACTGTGATTCGGCATAGCACGGGTGCACCGGCATGATTGACTGTTCACGACGCAGTTCGATGATGGCGTGACCGACCTCAAGCACCACGAACATCCAGCGTAACAGATTGCGTTGAACCTCCGGTTGCCCCGCCGCCAGGCCGTAAGCTTGATGCAGCAGGTCACGGGTACGGCTTTCGAAGCTCGACCCTAAACCGCGCAACGGCGCGCTGATGGCGTACAACACCTGCTGACGCAAGTCCTGTTCAAGCCTGCTCCACATCCAACGGCTGTTGGGCGGCAAAATAATTGCACCCGCCGCGGCGCAGACCAGCATGCCGAGCACCATGCCGATGTAGTCGTTGATGAACCCGTAGGGGTTGTAGATCGTCAGGTTGTCAGGCACCGAGCCGGTGCTGAAAAAAATCAACAACCCCAAGCCATAGCCCGCCAATTGGGGACGCGAGGAGAGGAACGAGCCGAGCACCAACACCGGGGCAAGCACCAGGCACAGCAAGGGGAATCCATCGATGAACGGGTACACGAAAAACATCTCGATGAAGCCTAATATGGCGCCCAGAAACGTACCGCAAGCCATCTGAAAGGCCATGCGCTTGGGGTTCGCCGACGAGGCTGAAAGGCCGATGGTGGCGGCGGCGACCAAGGTCATGATGGAGCCACTCGGCCATGCCGTGGCGACCCAATAGCTGCCCAGCACCAGAAGGACGAACGAAGCTCGAACACCGGCGGCGAGAGCGGCCATCCAGTTCGTCTGAGAGGTAAACGGTTCATCCCACTGTTCACGGACATGGTTGTGATCGGCCAGCGAGGCATGGGTCTGGGCGTAACCGTGCATGTCATCGACAAAGCGATAAAGCAGCTCATAGGCCGTGTGAAAATCCAGCAGATCCGCCTCAGCTGGTTGAGTCTCGACCAGCGCCGCACGCAGACTCCGCACCCGCTCCGGCAGCCCCTCTTTAAACGCCGCCAATCGCTCGGCCAATCGCGCCGCGTCGGCATCGGTCAAAGGACGTCCAGAGAAAGCCTCAAGCAAATCGGCGAGTGCCATCAACCCCGGCTCGATGGCGCTGATCACCTGAGCTGCTTCTCGACTGCGCAAGCGTTCAAGCAGTTGGTGCAAGGCATTGAAGCGCGTGGTGATGGCCATGAACTCACTGTTCAAGCGATTGAGCCGGCCGTTGCGCCGACGCATGTGCGGGTCTTCGAACACGGTTACACTGCGCAACCCTTCCAGGCCGATCGCTTCGGCGATGAAACGCACATTACCGGCCTCGAACGCGCCCGATTCATTACCCACCCGCAAACCATGGGCCACGAACCCGGCGAACACGCCAAAGCGCAGGTACAGTGCGTTGCGCATCGCAGCACTGGCGGTTTGCGGCAAAATTGCGACACTGACCAGTGTCGAGCACAGGATGCCCAAGGAGATTTCCAGTACCCGCCACATGGCCGCCATGAACGCCCCATCCGGGTGTGCCAGGGCAGGCAGGCCGACCATGGCAGCGGTATAACCGGCCAGAACAAACCCGTAGGCCCGGAAGTTTCGGTTACGCGCGGCACCGGCCGAACAAATGCCCACCCAGATCGCCAGGCTGACTAGAAACAACTCAGTGTCCTGAGCGAACAAGGCGATCAGGGCGACCATCACCGCCGAACCGGTCAACGTCCCCAGGAAGCGGTAAAAACTCTTGGCCAGGACTTGCCCGTTCTGCCGCTGCATCACAATGAACACAGTGATCATCGCGGTGCGGGGTTGTGGCAACTCCAGACGCATGGCCAGCCACAAGGTCAAGAACGCGGCGAACAGCACCTTGAAGATGTAGACCCAGGTCACGCCATCGCTGCGCGCCCACTCAAAAAAACCGCGACGCCATTCCAACGAGCCCAACCAACGCACGGGTGCATACAGAGGGGTCATGGTCGACTCATCATGTGATCCAACGCTTCAAGGGCCGCAGGGGGTTTGCTGGGCGCGGTTTTCTTCTCGTCAGGCGCATCGGCACCTGCCGACAGGCCACCACCCAGCGCAACCACCAACGCGGCGTGAGCGGTCAGGCGTGCAGCCTGGACCTGCTGCTGAATTTCCTGCTGGTGAAACAATAAGGTCTGGGCGTTAAGCACGTTCAGATAATCGGTCAGACCGCGCTTATAGGCAACCAACGCGATGTCATACGTCTTCTGCGCCGACGCCACCGACTCAGCGGTGAACACTTGTTGCTTGTCCATCGAGGCACGGCGGATCAATTGGTCGGAGATATCTTTGAGCGCATTGATCAGCGTCTGGTTGTACTGCGCCACGGCCACATCATACCCGGCCGACGCTTCACCCAGCTCTGCACGCAAACGCCCGCCGTCGAAGATCGGCAACGTAATCGCCGGGCCTACGCTGTAGTTGAATTTATTGCCTGAGAGAAACGACAGCATGCCGCCGCCAGTCGCCATGAAGCCGAGGCTGCCGACCAGATCGACGTTGGGGTAAAAGCCGGCATGCGCGACATCGATGCCACGCGCCTGGGCCGCAACCCTCCAGCGGCTGGCGACCACGTCCGGGCGCTGCCCGAGCAGTTCAGCCGGCAACGCCGACGGCAGTTTCAACGCAGTCTGCAATGACAGGGTTGGCCGCTGTAACTTCGCGCCCTCCCCCGGGCCCTTGCCTGCCAGCGCCGCGAGCTGATTGCGACTCAGGTCGATAGCCTCGTCCAGCGCATCGATTTGCCGATGGGTTTCCGGCAGCGGTGTTTCCGCCTGGCTGACTTCGAAATGAGTGCCGATCCCGCCGTTCAGGCGTCGTTGCGCCAGATCGAGGATCTGCTGCTGTTGGGCCAGCGTCGCTTCAACGATGTCGCGCTGTGCGTAATTCAACGACAGCTGAATATAGGCACGGACGATGTTGTTCTGCAGTTCGAGTTGCGCCAGGCGTGATTCGGCGGCACTCATGTGCGCCAGGTCAAGCGCCTGTTCGGTGGTATTACTTTCCCGGCCCCACAGGTCGAGGGAGTAACTCAGGCCCAGCGAGGCATTGTTGTCCCACGTGCTAGTGTTGGCCAACGCGCCTGGACCGTAGAACTGATCGGTAGGCCAGTTATGGCGTTTGAGGGTAGAGTCGCCATTGACATGCAACGACTCGGCAGACTCGGCGATACCGGCCATGGCCTTGGCCTGACGTACGCGGGCGGCGGCCATCGCAAGGCTCGGACTGCCTTGGGCGGCAAGCTCGATCCAGCGGTCAAGCTGCTCATCACTGTAGGCGCGCCACCACTGGGCAGCGGGCCAATGAGCATCTTTGGCAGCACTTTGGATCGCTTCGTCCGTGGCCAAGGTGTTGGCCGGCAATGAATGGTCTTGAGGGGCAATCCCCCCAGTCCCGATGCAGCCGCCTATTGCCAGGGATAAAGACAAAACACTGAGGAGCTTAAGCCCTCTGATCATGCGACGCGGCACAGCTGCGAATTCCCGACTTAGGTGAAATAGCGTGAAGACAACGATTCTAGGCGGCAGTCAGGGCGGCGATAAGCCGAGGGAAGTGTGATTCTTTGTTACCGAACGCGCGATAATCCATTGGTCTGACTCACACGCAACTGTTACTTCATGTCACACTTTGCCAATCTCATCAGAGAACTGCCAATGGATACCCTGCAAAACATGCGCGCTTTCAGTTGCGTGGCGCAAGCGGGAAGCTTTACTGCCGCAGCAGTACAGCTCGACACCACCACCGCCAATGTATCGCGTGCAGTCTCGAATCTTGAAGCGCACCTGCAAACCCGACTGCTCAATCGCACCACACGGCGGATTGCCCTCACGGAAGCAGGCAAACGCTACCTGTTGCGCTGTGAACAAATCCTCGGGTACGTCGAAGAAGCCGAAGCTGAAGCCAGTGATGCTCACGCTCGCCCCGCCGGACAGCTGAAAGTCCATTCGATGACCGGCGTCGGCCAGCATTACGTCATCGATGCCATCGCCCGTTATCGCAAGCATCACCCGGACGTGACCTTCGACCTGACCATGGCCAACCGCGCGCCCGACCTGCTCAACGAGGGTTACGACGTTTCCATCGTCCTGGCCAGCGAGCTGCCGGATTCGGGTTTCGTTTCCCAACGCCTGGGGATCACCTACAGCATCGTTTGCGCCTCGCCGGCCTACGTCAAAGCCTTCGGTGCTGCGCAAAAGCCCCAAGACCTGCTCAACCATGCCTGTTTGCGCCTGGTCAGCCCGGTGATTCCGCTGGAAAAGTGGTTGTTTGATGGTCCTGAAGGTCAGGAGATGGTCACCATTGTCACCTCGCCCTTCCTGGTCAACTCGGCCGACGCCATGAAAACCGCGATCTGCAGTGGCATGGGCGTGGGGATTCTGCCGATTTACTCCGCCATCGAAGGATTGCGCAACGGCACGCTGGTACGGGTCCTGCCCAACTACCGCTCGCAGGAACTGAACCTGTACGCCATCTACCCGTCTCGCCAATACCTGGATGCGAAGATCAGGACGTGGGTCGAATACCTGCGCGGCTCACTGCCAGAGATTCTGGCCGCCCATGAAGCCGACTTGAAAACCCACGATTTGATGAACATCGTCTGACCTGTTTCGTCCGGCAGAAGAATCCCCTCGAAAGAACCAGATGCCCAGGGACGGGCAAGAATGTTAGCGTGCTACGCACTGACCATTCGAACGTCCGAGAGTATCTGCCTGATGAAAAAGACCGTACTTGCCTTCAGCCGCGTGTCCCCTGAAATGGCCGAGCGCCTGCAGCAAGATTTCAACGTGATCGTACCCAACCCCAAGCTTGGCGATATGAACGCGCAGTTCAATGACGCGCTACCGCACGCCCACGGTCTGATCGGCGCGGGCCGCACGCTGGGCCGCGAACAATTGCACAGTGCCGCCAAACTGGAAGTGGTGTCGAGCATTTCAGTGGGCTACGACAATTACGAGCTGGGCTATTTCAACGAGCGCGGCATCATGCTCACCAACACCCCGGATGTATTGACCGAAAGCACCGCCGACCTGGCCTTCGCCCTGCTCATGAGCAGCGCCCGACGCGTTGCCGAACTGGACGCCTGGACCAAGGCTGGCCAGTGGAAACGCACGGTCGAAGCCTCGCATTTCGGCACCGACGTGCATGGCAAGACCTTGGGGATCGTCGGCATGGGCAACATCGGCGCGGCCATCGCCCGTCGTGGCCATTTCGGATTCAACATGCCGATCCTGTACAGCGGCAACAGCCGCAAGACCTCGCTGGAACAGGAAATGGGCGCGCAATACCGCAGCCTCGATCAACTGCTGGCTGAATCCGACTTCGTCTGCCTCGTCGTGCCGTTGAGTGAAAAGACCAAGCACCTGATCAGCACCCGCGAACTGGCGCTGATGAAATCCAGTGCGATCCTGATCAACATCTCTCGCGGCCCGGTGGTCGACGAACCGGCGCTGATCGAAGCCCTGCAGCAAGGCACTATTCGTGGCGCCGGTCTGGATGTGTACGAAAAAGAACCGCTGGCCGAATCACCGCTGTTCCAGTTGAGCAACGCAGTCACCCTGCCGCACATCGGTTCCGCTACGCACGAGACACGCCAGGCCATGGCCGATCGCGCCTATGCCAACTTGCGCAGCGCGTTGTTGGGTGAGCGACCGCAGGATCTGGTCAATCCACAGGTGTGGAAGGGCTAGATAATCTCGGTCGATAAGCCATTCTCGATCATCTACAGCAAACGGGTTACCGCTCGTTAATTAACCCCCTCGACGTCCGATGCAATGTCGGACATCGAGGGGCCTTCTTTTAACGTGCCTCCAGCGCCGTAATAAACTCTCCGGTTGCACTATTTTGCAATTTTATAGCCTTGTCGTGAGCGGCCATGTCTCCGTTCGCCCTCCAGATAAACGCTGGATTATTTGTATCGCACTTCCCCAGGGTCAATCCACTTTGCAGGCAACTGCGCGCACCACGCTCACTCACCATAAACGTTTGATCTACTTGAGAGGCTGAGGTTTGAACCGGAATGAAATGCCATTCTTGCGCCTGCCCAGCCGGAGTACTGTCGTTAAGGCAGGCTTGCAACGTGGTCCCTTGTGCCGCCGGAGTCCTGCATTCCTGAATCGGCAAAGAGGTTATACGGCGGAGAGGCGAAAGGTCGTCAAACATCAGTTTATCGAAAACCTGATGAGGACTGTCACTGTAAGACGTCATCAGCACACTGGCGGTCGGTAGAGCAGTAACGAACTCCTGGCTAGCACCGACTGTCAACCTGACCGCCCTGGCACCCTTGGTCATCACCTGATAGGTACTCCACCGTTGAGCACTGTTGGTCGTGTCGCACGGCGAAAGTCCAAGCTTATCATTCAGGCAGCCCTTATTTGTCATAAGAGACAACACAGGCGCCATGTACTCTTCAAGCGGAGTAGTAGCCACCAGCACAGGCAGCTTCCATGCGATACGCGGATCCAGCGGATTACACGGAAGTTGCGTCAGCCGCCCCTCAGGCGCTCCGAGGCACAATCCAGTGCCCTGTGAACGCAGGTACTGCACGGCTAGATAGTCCCCAGGGGGGCCATTATCGGTTCCGACCACAATCGGAGCAACCAATGTGGGGGCCCGCAGATCACGTACATCTATTGGCTTATCATTCCTGAGGAGCGTTGCGCTGACAGGTTTCTGTTCGGAGGGTATGTTTAGGGTCACAGTTAACATATCGTCAATACTGACCCCTCCAGCATACAAAACCCTCGTTTCCGGGGCGCCGTAGGTGTACTCGACACGTAACGTGTACTCAGAGGGAGTAAGGTCCTGAGCTTGACGATAGAAAATTTGTTTATTCCCCTGGGATGCAGACATAGCCAATAATCCGTCCTCGGAGGGCACAATAAACTTTCCATCCTGTGCCGACTGAAGCATTATTTTTATATCGCTATTGGTCTCGTCCTTGCGTCCGTGCCAACGGTTGTTCACGGTGACGGGAGAGCACGATGAAAACTGCAGGTTACTCGTCAGGCAGGTCCCGCTTTTCGAGTTCATCATTGTAAATATCGGACTCGATGATTCGTTGGAAGGATCACTGGGCTGTGGTGTTAATTGCCAGAGCTGTTCTCCTACGCCCAATTCACAACGCTCTTGTGTTAACCGCCCGTTATTACCCAACGCCAGGCATTTCCCGGTTTCCCGGGACTGAAGCAGCTCCCCCGGAACGGCGGCGAGTGCACGGTTGCGCCCAATAGAATTCGATATAGGCGCAGGGGCAAAAACATTTCCATAATTCGAAATGATCGGCGGGTATATCTGACTCAGTTTCTCCGCATCGTGAGAAGGGGCCGCTAACGTCATCACCAGTGTATGGACCGGCACGCCCTTCAGGACAGGGACCTCGTCCGCCTTGAGAAGCGAAATGACTTTCCCTCGCTCACGGGTATCGTCAGAAATGTCTGGATCGATCTGTCTGACGTCATCAGCCTTCGCTTGGTTTTGTTCGCATGGCACAGAAACAACAGGGGCAGGACGATGGTCATCCCATAAATCCGCATACACCAACCCGGCAGGAAAACTACCGAAGCGCTGCTGAACCCGCAACGTCTGTTGATGGCTGTACGGTGCGATATAACGCGTCCAGTCTTTTATCGCCGATGGATCACTTAGCCTCAGTGCCTCAAACGCATCAATCAACGGCGCTGAAGCCGTGTGCGCAGCCCAAGGAGGCGTCAATATCCCTCCAACGACATGATTGAAATAGTGGTAGCCAAGGTAATCTACGCAAAGACCATACTTTTTGGGATCAGGATGGTAGTTGGGTAACATCGTATTGTCATAGGAGCGATAGGCCCAATCCTCATAACGAACCGGCGTACTGTGAGGAAGGCCCAGAGCATGGCCAGTCTCATGCCAAAAGCCTACAGGCCTGTTAGGGTAATTACAGCTGTTGCTGCCGCAGCTCGCGCCAACACCTGGCGGGAGGACGGGGATATCACTGGGGACGTCCAGCAGTTGACCCGTGATCGCCACATACTTACCGGGTGCCTTGAACCCTAAGTTGGATGCCGCTCTCCAAAAAATACCCATGCCAAGTTTTGCCGGCAAGGTGAGGTCCCCGTATTTCGCCCATTCATGATAATTATTACCCGAATAGCGATGTGGCTTTCCATCAGACCCCATTGCAATCACATAGGGCCAATAAGAGCTTCCCATCCCGAGCAGCAGATTCTTTACCGGTAACTCCGAGAACATTTCCCGTGCCGCAATCCTCGCCAACTCAGGGTTTTTTTCCATGTCGAATTGATCCAGGGCGACATTGCAACTGCCCTCGGCCTTGAAGACGCAGCCCTTGATATTCATTAAAACAAGGCCTTCGCTTTCATTGGTCATGAACACTGTTTTACTGGCGTTGAGAACGCCGACCTTGCCGGGGTCGTTATTGACAAAAAACTTGATATTAACTCCCGACTTGAATGCATTCCAAGGGATCAAGTAGGAAAATGCACCGGGTCGAAAAGGTGGGTACTCGCCCACGATGGTTTTACCGGAAAAAACATTCTCCTCATCATACTTTGCCGTACGAGGAAAGTTTTGGGGTTTTTCCATGGCAACTGTTTTTTCCACGCCATCGACCGTGATAACAAGGCTCACGGCAGTGACATTTCCAGTGGGGGTAAAGATAACCAATGCTTCCCGTTCTGGCACAAGCAACGGATCAAAAATCCTTCGAGTGGCTGCAACGACATGGGTTTGCGCGAAATCGACCTGACCCTGTACTGCGCCCTCAAGATCATTGCGTAGCGCTGTTACCTGGGTCGCTTGAACAGCCTGAGGTTGTTCAGGATCGGCAGCGTGTACCGGAAACGCCAGAGTGCTCAAGGCTGCCAGCAAGGCCGCATGAACAACGTGAGCATTATTCTCGTTCATATTTTTGTCCTTTAAAATATGATGAATGGCTATAAACGCCAACATTCAGACACCCACCCGCCTCGGGTATAAGCACTCGCTCCTGAAGCAGATTAATGCCTGGCCCACCGTTATCGTGAGCGTGTTAAGTGTTTAACTTCTGCTTCACGGGCGTCAACTGTCAGAACTGACAGTTGACAACTTATCCGGCGCATGCGGTAACACCTTAATGATGTATTACCGGACTTTTTAACTGAAAAAGTTCTTTATGACACGCCCCATAGAGCCAATAAAACTAACCGACTTTATTCAGTACAGGTTCCTTGATTGAAGGACTTGGACGAACCTTGCGAAACACCAGCACATTCCCCAGCATCACCAACACCAGCCCCGCCAGCGCGGGCAGTGTCCATTGATAGCCCTCGACGGACGCCGAGATGTTCAGCGCGACCACCGGGAACAGCACCGTGCAATACGCAGCGCGTTCCGGCCCCATGCGTCCGACCAGGGTCAGGTAAGCGGTAAAGCCGATGACCGAGCCGGCAATCACCAGATACACCAGGGAGCCGACGTAGCGCGTGTTCCATTCGAAGCTGAAGGGCGTACCGCTGAGTAGACAATACACACTGAGCATCGCCGCACCGTAGAGCATCCCCCAGGCATTGGTGGTCAGGGGGCGCAGGCCAGCTTTTTGTTGCAGGCTGGACAACAGATTCCCGGCAGAGAAGCACAGCGTGCCGAGCAGGGCCAGGCCCAGACCGAGCAAGGTTTCATGGCTGGCCATACGCCCGGACAGTTCGGGCCAGAACAAACACGCCAGACCGATCAGCCCCAACGCCCCCCCGGCCAGCACATTACGCGCGACTTTCTGGCGGAAAAAAATCCGGGCATTCAGTGCGTTCCACAGCGTCGAGGTGGAAAACACCACGGCGATCAAGCCGCTGGGGATCCACTGACTGGCCGTGTAGAAGCACATGAAGTTGACGCAAAACAGGCATAGGCCCTGCGCAAGGCAAATGAGTTGCCCGCGCCGATTGACCTTTTGCAGGCGCCCGCTCAACAGCAGCATCACGAACAACACCAAAGCCGCGAAGCCGAAGCGATAGACAATCGACACCGGAATCGCCACGACGCCGAGCTGCAATTTCAGAGCAATCCAGGTCGTACCCCAGATCAAAACGGTGAGTAGATAAAGCGAAATGTTCATCGTCGGGCTCCTGAATGAAGCCTCAGTCTGGCGTTTTGCTTGAGCGCCGACTTGCACAATCTTGCGCATTTAATCGAGCAGAGGCTGGCAGCATGGACGCTACGGAGTAGGATGCGAATCGGAGAGAAACAGCTATGCCACCACTGGAAACCATCCAAGTCTTTCAAGCCCTGAACAGCTCGCCCAACGCTCGTCTGGAACAAAGCGCGGGCCTGGGTGACGGCATGGTCGCGGCCCTCTGGAACAACCGGCACGATGCGCAGGAGTATCAGGCGCCGAGCCACCACACGTTGTCCTGCTACATAGCTGGCGGCACCGGGACGTTTCGCCGCGACCAGCCCAACGACAAGGGCGGACCGGGCAAGTTGTGTGTGTTGCCCGCCGGACATGAATCCGCGTGGGTGATCAATGGCGAGATCCGTCTTGCACACCTGTACATCAGCCCCGAGCAATTCTCGCTGGGCTGCGTCACCCTGCTGGACCGTGAGCCCCGCGAGCTGCAACTGCGCGAAAGCACCTTCATCGACGACCCCGAACAAGTGCAGCGTTTTCGCCAGTTGATCCAGCTCAACTGGAGCGAACCCGGCGAGCGTCTGCTGACCAGCAGCCTGGCCCACGACATGCTCAGCCATGCCCTGCTCAGTCAGGTTGGCCAGCGTGAAGGTCTACGCCTCAAGGGCGGCTTGGCTCCGCACCTGCGGCGGCAGTTGGTGGACTACATCGAGAACCACTTGGCTGCCCCCCTCAGCCTTGGGCTACTGGCGGGGCAATGCGCGCTGTCCGAATACCACTTCGCCCGCATGTTCCGCGAAAGCTTCGGCCTGCCGCCCCATCAATATCTGCTCGCCCGCCGCCTGGCCCATGCCCGGCACCTGCTGCGTACCGGCAACCAAGCGTTCGGCGATATCGCCATGGCCTGCGGTTTTGCCAGCGCGAGTCACTTCAACAATCGGTTCCGCCAGGCAATGGGCGCGACGCCGGGGGAATACCGGTTGGCGTTTACCCGGTAATTGATTGACGCCTTCGCAGAGGAATATTGACCCTTCGGCAGCGCCTACAAAAATCAGCGCGGGCGCCCCGCCTAAGCCCGTCGCTGACGGTCGAATCCCGGCCCACCATCCCTGGCTTTTTCCACGTCAAAATATTTCTATGCACAAAGGGCTTGAATTGTTTCCTAATCGGCGCCAACACTGAGGGTGAGAGGCGAATGGTTTGAACTCCCCGAGCGAAACCGTCAGTTCTCATACGAGCAAGCCTAAGTAAGGGAAAATCTATGCAAATCCAGGTCAATTGCGATAACCACATCGAAAACAGCATCCGACTGGAGGAGTGGGTACGTACCACCGTTGAGAGCACGCTCGAACGCTACGAAGAAGACCTGACTCGCGTCGAAGTCCATCTCCGCGACGAAAATGGCGACAAGCCAGGCCCGCATGACAAACGCTGCCAGATGGAAGCTCGTCCAAAAGGACACCAACCGATTTCAGTCACCCACAAAGCCGATACGCTGGACAGGGCTGTGGAAGGCGCGGCGGAAAAACTCGAGCATGCCCTTGAGCATTTGTTCGGTAAAATGCGTGACAAACGTGCAGGCGCGCCAGTAGCAGAAGGCGGTCTGGAAGAGGGTGCAGAAAACCCGGACGCCCTGCTTCAGGAAGAGTTTTTGGAAAAAGAACTCGAAAAGGATGAGGCGCTGCTCGGCTAATCCGGCAGCACGATTGATTTCAATGACATAGCGGTTGAAGCAATCACTTAAAGAAGGGCGGGCCTGTGCAAACAGGCCCGCCCTTCTTCGTCAGGACGTCGGATTGATCAGGCTTCGCGAACTTAATCCGCCCACCGCAGGTCAACTTAGGGAGACTTCTTGACTAGGTAACAGGCCATGGACAACCCTTTTCAACTCATCACCGATGCCTTCCAGCCCCAATACCGGGTCAACCTGAGCATCCAGAGCCTTGAAGGCAGCATCATGCTGACCTTGTCCAATGAAACGGGTGTCGTCGCCAAACGCCTCATCAGTGCCGCACAGCGCAACGAACCCAAACGTATGCGCCGCCTGATTGAAAGCGTGCAATTCGGCATCGCCATCGAGCAAGGCCACAGCGCCATGAAGATTCTTACCGCCATGACCGACGGCGATAACCTCAATCAACTGCACGTGCCGCGCAAAGACTGGCTGAGCAATCAACCCCATCTGAGGATCAGCGTCTAGACGCGAGAAAATCGGGGCCGCGTTCAAACTAAACCCAGCCCCGTGCAGGCCAACCTACCGGTCAAACCTCCCCTTTCTCTTCAATTACGGCACCTTTTACAGTGCTGTGCGGGTCAGGGATTTTCGCTGATGGGTACTTCGACGAAGCGTATCGCACGACCAGAATCGAAAAGGCGAGCAAGAGGATGGCGCCCGAGAGATAGACCACTCCCAGATCCGGTGGCGCATGGTGCGACACATCCGAAATCAACAACCGGGTGAGTGCCGTGATCGCGACGTAAATCAGAAAGCGCACGGGCATGTGATTGGTCTTGAAATAAATCCCTGTCATCGCCCCTAATTCCAGGTAAATGAACAGCAACAAGATGTCATCAACCGTGACGTTTCCCTTCTCGACCATCCCCAGAAAAGCAACCACAGAAGCCCAGGCAGTGATCCCGCCAATCGCGAACAGCGCCATGAAATGGAAGCCTTCGACGCAGAGATTGCCGAATGACTCCGCTCGAGAATGCAGGTTTTCGCGGAGCTTTTCCGCCCATTTGGTTTCCATGATGCTTACCCCTGACCTTTCAATTTTAAAAAACGACTAACCCTGTCCGTATGAATCATCGGTGGGGCTGCTCTTGAGACAGATCCCGACACCCGCTATGGGCAACTCGATCGGATGATGCGGTACCCACGTGACTGTTTTCCGTTGTGCTGCATTTTGTAGCAGCTTTCCAAGCAGAATCGGGGCCAAAGTCTATGGTTGAGAGCGTGGTGCGGTGTCGCAAGACACATCTCAGCCCTCATCCGATGCACAGGGCAGCAAAAATGCCACTATCCAAATCGGATCGGTTCGCTTATGCTTTTAGCTGTATAAAAATACAGTAGTCGCTAAAGACACATTATCGTAAAGGCATGTGAGGTGGTGAATGGCCGTCGAAGTGGTATACCGCAGCAGCCGAGATCTGGAGCGTTTGTTCATGGATAAAGCCGAAGCTGATCGTCATGACAAAATGCTTGAGCTGGCCGAGTTGCTCGCCGAAGTATTGCAAAGAGCAGTGCCGTCGTTGACGGAGTCACAAGTGGAAGAAGCCGGGATTTACATGGCGAAAAATCGTGATGTTTTCGCCAAGGCCTTCAAGAGCCAGCCGGACGCACTCTCCGAGTTGCTCAGTGCGCCGTTGGAAGAATGACGTTAATGCGGTGTGTCCGGCACACCGCGTGTCAATCACCCTCAGGCATTTCCAGCGCCACCACCAGCGCTTTGAAAAATCTCGCCGCCTCCCCGCCGGTCACGGCACGATGGTCGAAGGTCAATGACAGCGGCAATATTGGATGCACCACCACGTTGCCGTTCACGGCAACCGGCTCGTCACGAATGCCGCCAGCACCGAGGATCGCCACTTGTGGCGGGATGACCACCGGGTTGGCGTAACGACCGAACAAGGTGCCGAAATTGGACAGGGTCAGGGTCGCGCCCATCATTTCTTTAGGCGGAATCGAACGCGCTTTGACGTCAGCCCGCAGTCGGTCCATACCCTCTTTCAAATCCGCCGCTGTACGGTTGCCAACATCGCGCAACACCGGCACGAACAAGCCGTCAGGCGTATCAATGGCAATTCCCAGATCGAGCGTTTCATGCTGCTTGATCGATAAGGACTTACCCTCAAACCCACTGTTGAGCACCGGCTCTACCTTGCACGCAGCCACCAGGGCTTGGCCCAAACGAATCAAGGGGTCGCGAGCGTGCCCCCAGCGGTGTAAATCGGCGTCAGCAAAAATCGTCACCGGCACCACTTCGGCATGGGAGCGGGCCATGTTCAGCGCCATGCTGCGACGCACACCGTGCAGTTTTTCTCCGCCAAATTTATCGCGTTCCACATGCGCCGCGCCTTCGACATCGGTGCGGGTGATCAGGCCATCGCGGCCAGAGCCACTCAAGGCACTGAGTTCAACGCCAAGCTGTCGGGCCAACTGGCGCACCGCAGGCGTGGCGCGGGTGGCCATGTGTTCGCGAGTCGATGGCGCCGCGCCAATAAAAAACTGATCGTCCTGACTGTTGCCGCCGCCTTCAAGACGCCCAACCACTGTGCCGGCATCGCCCTCCCCTTCATAAGCCATCAGCGGCTCACCCACGTGCAGGATGTCACCCTCACCGCCATAGGTTTTCGCCACTACGCCATCGTACGGCGCAGGAATATCGACAATAGCTTTGGCGGTTTCCACCGACACGAGCAACTGATCGGTCTTGACCGTTTCGCCCGCCGCGACGTGCCATCGGACAATCTCGGCTTCCTGCAAACCTTCGCCCAGGTCCGGCAGTTTGAAATACTTCATGGCTGGCCTCCTCAGGCGAAATTCAAGGCGTTGTCACACGCGTGAAGGATGTCCGCAACGCCGGGGATGTACAGATGCTCCAGCCGATACAGCGGCGGCGGGATGTCTGGCGCGGTGACCCGCTGGATCGGCGCCTGCAAATCCAGGAATACCCGTTCATAGAGGCTGGCCGCGATTTCCGCGCCCACGCCACACGAACGCGGCGCTTCGTGGACGATCACACAGCGTCCGGTTTTACGCACCGAAGCCTCCAGAGTGTCGAGGTCCAGTGGCTTGACGCAGGCGACATCGATCACTTCAGCCGACACGCCTCGCTCCGCCAGCGCGCTGGCGGCTTGCAGGGTTTCGAGCACACTGGCGCCCCAACTGATCAGGGTGATGTCACCGCCTTCACGCAGGGTGAAGCAGGTGTCCAGCGGCAGTCGTTTGCCATCGTCCACCAACGGTTGCGGGTTCATCCGGTAAAGACGCGTCGGCTCGAGAAAGATAACCGGGTCAGGGTCATCGATGGCCGCCAGCAGCAAACCATAGGCCCGTGCTGGCGAAGATGGGATGACCACACGCAAGCCGGGAATATGCGCGAACAGTGCTTCGGTGCTTTCACTGTGATGCTCGGGTGCGCGAATCCCCGCGCCCATCGGGGTGCGCATCACCATGGGGCAACTCAAGCGACCCCGTGTGCGATTGCGCAAGCGGGCGGCGTGGGACACCAACTGCTCCATGGCGGCATAGATGAAGCCCATGAACTGGATTTCCACCACCGGTTTCAACCCCTGCGCCGCCATGCCGATCACCAGGCCACCCAGCATGGTTTCAGCCAGCGGCGAATCGATGACGCGTTTGAAACCGAAGCTGTCGCGTAAACCTTGAGTGGCGCGGAACACTCCGCCGTTAACGCCAACGTCCTCACCCAGGATCACCATATTTTCGTCTTCAGCCATGGCCCGATGCAGCGCCAGATTGACCGCCCCCAGCAGCGTGACTTTTTCATTCGTCATGAGCGCCACTCCCGGCACGACGCGTCGCCCGCTCAAGGAACCATTCGCGCTGCTCTGCCAGGGCCGCCGGCCATTTGGCGTAGACGTGATCGATCACCGACTCAGGCGCTTGAGTGCCGGCGCTGTCGAAGGCATCCACTGCCTTCTGCACCAACGCCTGGCATTCACTGATCAGCGCCCGCTCGCGACCCTCATCCCAGACACCCTGGCTCACCATGAACGACTGCAGGCGTTTGACCGGCTCTTCCAGCCACGCGTGCTTGACCTCTTCAGCCGAACGGTAACGAGTGGCGTCATCCGCAGTGGTGTGGTCGCCGAGGCGATAACTCAGGCACTCCAGCAACACCGGACCTTTGCCTTTGCGGGCGCGCGCCAAGGCGATCTGCACCCTGTCGTAGACCGCCAGCATGTCGTTGCCGTCGACCTGCTCCCCCTGAAAACCGGCACCGATGGCTTTTTGCGCCAGCGTCGGCGCGCCGCACTGGATGCGTCGGGGCACAGAAATCGCCCACTGGTTGTTATTGATCACGAACACCACGGGCAGTTGCCAGGTGCCCGCGACGTTGAGCGCCTCGAGGAAATCCCCCTTGCTAGTTGCGCCGTCGCCGCAGGTGGTCACCACCACCCGATGCTCGCCACGAATCTTGAACGCAGTGGCGACACCGCAGGCATGCAAGGCCTGGGTTGCAATAGGAATGCTCAACGGAAAGTCCTGGGCTACGGCCGGTTCGGCATAGTTGCTGCCGCGTTCGTCGCCCCCCCAATAAAGAAGAATTTCCTCCATACGCACACCGCGCAACAGTTGCACGGCCGTGTCGCGGTAGTAGGGAACCAATACATCTTCAGGTTGCATCAGGCTGCCAATGGCGACCCCGATGGCTTCTTGGCCGAGGGTCGGCGCGTACGTGCCAATGCGCCCGGTGCGTTGCAGCGCGACGACTTTCTGGTCGAACAGGCGGGTCAACACCATTTGCCGATAGAGCCGGGTAAGAAGATTGAAGTCATCCGCCCAGCGCGGACATTCGCCGACCAGGCCACCCTCTGGGGTGAGATAGCGGGTGTATGCGATATCGATCTTGTTATAGGGCACAGCACCCTCCCAACACGAGACGGTATGCGTGGTGACCCGTCTCTCGCCGCGTATGACGACAAGGTCCTGCCGGGTGACACCGGGTAGGTGCTAGCCGACGTTCAGCAGGCGTTCTGCCAACATATCGGCGACGCGCGCGGGGGAGCGCTTCTCCGCTTGGGCGTGGGCAAAAACCTCAGTTAATCGTAGTCCGATTCGCGACAGATGCGCGGTGATGGTGCCCAGTGCTTCCCCCTGATGCTGCAGGGCGACATAGATCAGGCCACCGGAGTTAATCACGTAATCCGGTGCATAAAGAATGCCTCGGTTCTCCAGATGATCGGCAACCTGCAAGCTGCTCAGCTGATTGTTGGCCGCCCCCGCCACTGCCGCACAACGCAGTTGAGCGACACTATGACTCGTGAGGATGGCGCCCAGCCCGCAGGGCGCAAGAATGTCGCACGGCGTGCTGAGTAACGCTTCGCAAGCAATTGGATGTGCGCCCAGTTGCTCCATCGCCAATTGCACCTTGCCGCTGTCCAGATCGCTGACCAGCAGTTCAGCGCCTGCCGCATGCAGTTGTTCGGCCAAGGCATAACCGACATGCCCGAGCCCCTGAATCGCCACCCGCAGACCTTCAAGATTATCGCTACCCAGTCGCGCCAGCGCCGTGGTGCGAATACCGGCGAACACGCCCATGGCAGTGTGCGGCGAAGGGTCGCCCGCTTCGGTGGTACTGGTGACATGTTGGGTGCGCTGGGCGATGCAATCCATGTCGGCACTGGAGGTACCACTGTCGACAGCGGTGATGTACCGACCGTCCAGGGTTTCGATAAAGCGGCCGAAGGATTCGAACAACGCGGCGCGATTAGGAACATGCGCAGGACGCATGATCACCGCTTTGCCGCCGCCAAAAGGCAATCCGGCCAGCACCGCTTTGTAACTCATGTTTTGCGCCAGACGAATGGCGTCCTCGATGGCGCTTTCCTCATCCACATAGGCAAGGTAACGGCACCCGCCGAGGGCCGGACCTTTTTTGCTGTTGTGAATCGCGATCACCGCTTTGAGTCCGGTTTCGGGATCCACGATGAAGTGTAACGTTTCAACGTTTGAGCTTTGCATGAGAGCGAACATCGGTATTGCTCCCGGTTCTTTTTTCTACTGCGAGTATAGGTGCTGGCAAAAAAAACGACTGATCGCTCAAGCATAAGTAAACCCATGCGGACCGGCTTCAAGGCATAACGCTCATGCCCCTGGCTCAGCGGCAGCGACGGTACTGGACGAAATCGACCGCTGGGGCTAAAACAGGGCATGTGAGGGCAGATGAATAGTTCGCCGTATGGCCCCGTGCGCCTGATCCACCGGAGAGGTCGATGACCCCACGTCAAGCTTGCATCGCCTGCCTGCAACGAACGCCACCTTCAGCCTTTGAAGCGGCTTTGTGGGTGTCGGCCGAACATGATCCGGAGTTTTTACCGCAACAAGCGCTTCAAAATATCGAGGATCTGAAGCGCCAGGTCAGTGCTGCCCTGCCGATGTTACCGGCGGGCGAATTGGCGCAACCCTTGCTGCGCCAATTGAGCACGATGGGGTTTCAACAGGACGACTGGAGTCATCCAAAACCCCAGTCGGCGTTGCTGCACAACATTTTGCAGCGCCGCCGTGGACAACCTCTGGGACTGGCGATCATTGCCCTGGAGCTGGCCAGGCGTCTGGACATCCCGCTGGAGGGTGTCAACTTTCCGGGGCATTTTCTGCTGCGGGTGCCGGGTGCCGACCACCTCCTCGATCCCTGCGGAGGACGCAGGCTTTACCCTAAAGATTGCCGCGAACTGCTGACCCGCCAATTTGGCCCGGACATGCAACTCCAGTCCGGGCACATGGTTCGCGCCACCGACATGGCGATGGTGCAACGCTTGTCTCGCAACCTGCGGCACCTGCATCAACTAAACGATGATTTCCTGGCGTCGCTCAAGGACGCTGACCGAGTGGTGGAACTGGGCGAGGCGACCGCCAGCGATCACCTCGCCCGTGCCAGCCTGTACCAGTCACTCGAATGCCCGCAGGCTGAACGCTTCGACCTCGAACATGCGTTGTTACTCAGCGACGATCCGATTCAACGCTTGCGTCTGACTGAACGGTTGAGCCATTTGCCGCCCACCAGTGCGCTTCACTAGACGCCCAACTCAGGCCATCAACCCCAACGCCTTGGCCTTCGCCACCGCCTGTGTGCGGCGCTCGACCCCCAGCTTGCTATGGATCCGCCGGGCATGGGTTTTCACCGTGTGCAGAGAAATGAATAACTGCTCGGCGATTTGCAGATTGGAGCTGCCATGGGCGATCAGCTTGAGCACTTCGAGTTCACGCTGGCTGAGGGGATTATCGGCGGCGGCGATTAGGTCGTCTTCCACCCCCAACTCGCGCAACAGTGTTGGTTGACGCAGTCTCAGCTCGCGTAACGGTTGCTGCAGATTGAAGCGACCGATCAGTGTCAGGCCCTTAGCCAGACAGGCTTGCGCGGTTTGCACATCGGCTTGCAAAAACGCCACCTCAGCCATAACCAGATAAAGCTCGGTCTCAAGGCTATGCATGCCGTCTTGATGGGCCTTCTGCTGCAGGATGTGTAACCGCTGCAACGGCTGTTCGGCCTGATGCAGATAGACTTCGGCCAGCACCAGCAGGTACTCGATACTCGGGATCAATTCCAGCGTGGCGGGCGGCGCATGTTTTGCCGGATGTCGTTGGAGGTGACGCAGAACCCTGGCCAGAGCCTCTTGTACCAGGCCCGCACGACCTTGTTGCAGCCAAAAGTGACTGCTGACTTGCAGCAACACACCTCGCCAAAAATAATCAGGGATATGGTTTTGTTGCATCACGCGCTCAGCATCGCGTAGCCAGACGAATGCCCGTGCATAGTCGCCCTGATTGGCGTCCAGCGTCGCCAACCCCAAAAAACCGAACAACGCCAGTTTGTCTTTGCTGCGCAAACATTGCTCAAGACCGCTCCGGTAATGCAGCTTCGCTTGCTGATCCTGACCTTGGCGCAGGGCCAAACGCCCCCGACGCAAAGCAATCCGGCCCAGCAATGGGCCTGCGGGAGCGTGCCGGACTAACAGCAAATCGTGCATTTTCTCCAGCGTGCTCTCACTGCGCTGCAATGCCCCGCGCTGTTCCAGCAGTTGCGCATGATCGAGTTCGAGCAAGGCTTCCAACAGCAGCGACCCCTCGCCCCGGGCCAGACACAGCGCGGTGCGATTATGTGCCAGCGCTTGATCGAACTGGCCATTGAGCAGCGCCTGTTGCGTCAGCCCGGACAGGCACATCACGCGAACTTGCCACATGCTTTGCGAAAGATCCCGACAGGCGTCCTGCAGATGCCCGACAGCCAATTCCGCTTTGCCCCACAGATGCTGAAGCCAACCTTGCTGTGCCTGCCACAGGGCGATCAATTCACGCTGTTGAGTCGCAGAGGGTTGCGGCGAAAAACGAGCCAGATGCTCCAGGCACGCGCAGGCCTGGTCAAAACGGCCGGCGTACACCAACGCCGAACTGGTCAGGCTGATCAGGTGCGGCGTGCCCAGCATCAAGTAGGCGAAGCGTTCGTGCAGGTCCAGCAACAACGCCACATTCTGCCCTTGCAACAGGTCGGAGAAGTCAAAGTTTTGCAGCAGGCTGACAGCGATTTCGTACTGCTCTGCCTGCAAGGCGTGTTCGATCGCCGATTGCCAATCCCTTTCTACGCTGAACCATTGGCAGGCACGACGATGCCAGGAGCGCCTCGCGGGCCACGCTTCGTCGTGCAGGCATTGGGCCAGCGGCGGAAATATCCGCAACCAATCGGTGTCGTGTTCGCAAGGCTCGATAAAGCTGCCCATGTCCTGCAATGCTTTGAGCCATTGCCCACCCTCGCCAGCCCCGAACAGGTGCTCGCACAGACCTGGATTGAAGCGCGGCAAATGCGCCAGCACGCGCCAGGCCTCGGCCAATTCGGGGGCGAGCCCGGCGAACAGTTCGTGCTCAAGGTAATCGATCAAGGTTGTCGAACGGTGTTGCCGGTTAAGGTGCAGAGCACTGAAGTCTTCAGAAACGCACCAGTCGCCCGGGCTGAGAAACGCAACGCGTACGCCAACGCACCAACCGGCACTTTGGGCAAAGATCGCAGCGGCGGCTCCGGACGGCCAGACGGCAGGCTCATGAGCCAGCAGCTGTTCGATTTCTGTCAGATTGAACGCCAGCGCCGGGCCGTAGCGCTCGAGTAATTCGCCGCTGAGCAGCAGACGGGGCCAATTACACTGCGGCCGTCTGCGCCCGCTAATCCACCAGGTCACCGCTGGACTGCTGACAGCCAGCAAGCGATCAAGGCAATGATCCAGTGCGGCTGCGGGGACACGACAATAGTCGTCGAGCACGATCCAGCACGGTGTTTGCCGTTGGGCCAACTGACTCAGCACGCCGGTCTCGTCAGCCTGGTCGAGGCCTAACACAGAGGCCAGCAACGCACAGAAGTCGGCCGGCGTTTGCGCTTCTCCAGCCAGCGGCAGCCAGCCGACAAGGCAGCCCTGAGGCGCCTGGCGGAGACACTCGCCGAGCAATGCACTTTTACCACTGCCCGCTGGCGCGCACAGCAGCTTGACCCGTGCACTCGAGGCCAGCAAAGGCGCGGTCAATCGGCTGCGTGTCAGGTGTTGAGGAGACAATCGCGGCCAGTGGTCAGCACGTCCCGCATGAACGGTAAAGGCAGTCATGGGATGGTCCCTTGTTATTCTTGCCTGCGCGCTCACACTAAGCCGTTCGTCACGCCTTGCTGTAGGAGTATTTGGCGCGCTTATCATTCCCCATAAAAAAAGCCACTCACAGCAACCGTGAATGGCTTTTCAAGCGGATTGAGACGTGGGTTGCAACCGGTTAGCGGATGCCGGCGTTACGCAGGGCGTTGGGGGTGAAGTCAGACACGTGGAGCTTCAGGCCGAACTGGAAGCTGCGCTTCTCCTCATTCTTCATGCCCAGTGCGATGTAGCGGCCGGCGTTCAAATCGTACAGGGCCTCAAGGGTATAAGCCGGCACCTGGTGGTCGTAGTAGAACTGCGCATGACCTTCGGCCACCCGCCAGAGCTGGCCGCGACCGTCGTAATGGTCGACCAGCGCGATTTGCCAGGTATCCTCGTCGATGTACATGTGGCGCTTGGCGTAAATATGCCGCTCACCGGCTTTGAGCGTGCCGACCAATTCCCACACCCGGTGCAGCTCATAACGGGCCAGGTCCTGATTGATGTGCCCAGCCTTGATCACGTCGCTGTACTTGAGGCTCGGCGAGTCAAGTTTGTAGCTGTTGTACGGGATGTACATTTCTTTTTTGCCGATCAACTTCCAGTCGTAGCGATCCGGGGCACCCGAGAACATGTCGAAGTTGTCCGACGTGCGCAGGCCGTCCGCCGCAGTACCCGGACCGTCATAGGCCACTTGCGGCGCACGCCGGACACGCCGCTGACCCGCGTTATAGATCCAGGCCAGACGCGGCTCTTTCACTTGATCGAGGGTTTCGTGTACCAGCAACACGTTACCGGCCAGGCGCGCGGGCTTCGTCACTTCCTGCTTGAAGAAGGTCAGGATATTCGCGCTTTCTTCTGGTTTCAGGTCCGGTATGTCCTCGGGGGCACCAGCGTCCTCTTCGAACGTGACCGAGTCGAACGAGCCGTTAACTTGAGGGGTTACCTGGGTGATGGTGCGGTGCAGATTGCCGCCGTGGTAACGGGTGATGTGGTTCCACAGCACTTCATTCGCGGTTTTCGGGATCGGGAACGCGTAGTAGCGGCTTTCGGCAAAATTGGCCAGGCCGTTGCCGTCATTGATGGTGGTGACCGTGGTCGCGCTTTTCTTCGCCGCGTCGTACACCTTTTGCGGCATGGCGACGGTGCGATGAGTCGGATAAACCGGGATCCGGTAGGTCGTGGGATAGCGCTGGAACATCGCCTGCTGCCCATCGGACAGTTTGTCTTTGTACTGCGCCATGTTGCTGGCGGTGATGATAAACAGCGGCTTCTCGTTGGCGAACGGATCCGCCAGGAAGCCCTTGCTGTCCACCGCCCCCGCATTCACCGGGAGACCGCCGGTGTAAGCAGGGATCGAACCGTCGGCATTCCCGGCCATTTCCGCCCCTAACGGTGTCAGGCTTTTGCCCAGTTTCGCGGCTTCGTCCGCCGACACCGCAGCCATTACGTTGGTCGCCAGCAGGCCTAAAGCCAGGACGCCACATTGCAGGATCATCTTGCGCATAGTCATGTCCTTATCAAGCCGATCAGAAGTTCACGCCGAAGCTCAACGCCACGAAGTCACGATCCGTCAGGGTGTTGTAATCACCACCGAAGAAATCGGTGTAACTCAGGTTGGCGGTGTAGGTGTTGCGGTAGTCGGCATCGACCCCGAAGCTGACCGCTTTTGCGCCTTGGTTAAACAGGCCGTTGGGGCCATAACCGTGCACGTCATGGGACCACGACAGGTTGGGCTTGAGGTTGATCCCGGCAAAAACGTTGGCGTAATCGAGAATCGCCCGAGCGCGATAACCCCATGACGTCGATGTGACAAAACCGCTGGTATCGCCACCAAAGCCATAGGCACCGTAGACCGAGTCACGGCCATAACGCAGCTCACTGGTGGGTTCCAGCCCTCCCACATGGACGATTGCCGCCTCGCCAACCACGGTCAGTCGCTGAGCACCGAGCACCTGATCGAAGAAGTGGGTCAACGTGGACTGGATCTGGGTGATCTCTTTGCGTCTGTAACCTTTGTTATCCGCACCAGGACTCGATGCAATCGGTGATGCGGTCCCGCGAGCAATCGGGTTGAGCAGCGCCAGGGTCAGATCAGTCGTATTAAGCTGGACCGGGGCATTGGGCCGGTAGCTGATTTCCCCATTCCAGGCCGTGCCGGTGGGCAAGGTGGTGGCAAAACTGGCACCGTACAACTGAATGTCTTCCGGGTACTCAAGGTAGTACTGGCCATTACCAAGCATGGTGCTCTGCGCCAGGCCTGATCCAGTGCCAGGTGCCACGGCGTTGGCCGCGCCGACGATGCTGGGGATCGCACCCAACGTCGCCAGACCGGCAGTCTTGGTGCTCAAGACAGGTGAGCGACTGTGGTAATTCATGAAGTACAGGCCGTACTCCGTGTCGTCACCCAACCAGCGCAAAGCCGTACCCCATTGCCCGGAGTCACGTGCATAACGGTTACCGGCGCGTCGGACGACCACGCCCTCAGGTGTGACGTCGAAGCCTTGACCGAAGGCCGCGGCAATCGGCTGTAAAGGTTTGATCGCCGGACTGCCCACGGTGTAATTATTGTTGCAACCTTCGGCGACCACGTCGCTACCGAAGAAAGTGCCGCAATTGTCGACGACCGTCTCATCCCATTCCAACTGGTAGAACGCCTCGACGCTGAGCTTGTCGGTCAACCCTTGGGAAGCAAAAAGCATGTTGACCGGGATCAGCCCCTCCTTGATCTCGGCGCCCGGGCGGCGGAATGCTGACACGTCAATAGGGTTGATGCTGTTGATCGAGTTACCGATGAAGGTGCTTTCCCCCCAACTGACCACCTGCTTGCCCGCACGCACGGTGCCTGGCATGTCGGCAATCGCGTAGCTGTGATAAACGAAGGCATCCAGCAGTTGATAACCTGCTGACTTGGCCGCCTCTTTGCGCCCGTTATCGCTGACGTCCTTGAAGTCCTGATGCCCGTCCTTGAGTTCGAAGTCATACCAGTACTTGCCCCGCAGAAACACACCCGAATCGCCGTATTTGAGTTGCAGGTCATGGACACCTTTGAAGATCTCCGAGAAGACGTCGCCCTTCCTGAAGTTCAACCGGTTGTCATCACCGGTAGACGATTGCCCTTTGCCGCCATTCACCGTACCGACCAGACTCGGGTCCGCGTTACGCAAGCCCCAACTCGCGCCGAACGACAGCGAGGAATCGAATTGCCCTTCGACTTCTCCAATATTGAATGAAACGGCATGCGCCTGAGCCGTGCAGCCCAGCGCCACGGCGATGGCCAGCGTCTGTGGCTTGAAGATGGCGCGCATTATTGTTGTTGTCATGCGTCTTCCCCCTGGTGGTTGCAGAAGAAATCACCCTACCCACAGCCATCAGGAGGGATAAGCGCACCAAGGAGGTATTCTCGTTGTACCTCTAAAGAGTGAATCCCCCGTCTGGCACGGCTTTGCGCGCCATCATCGATGGCATGGATGATCCATGATGAGGGACATGGATTGAGCTTCCGGGCGCTGAATATCCTGGCGAGGTTTTGCGGACGGCAACCGGAACCACCCGACTATTGCCGGGTATGTAACAGTCAATGTCGCAAACCGCTATGTTTCATTGGGCCTGAATTCTTTATTCTTGCCGGGCTTTCACAGCAACCGGCCAGAATCATTAAAACGCCGGTGTTTCATTCAAGTGACTTGATTACTTACTGTGTACCGGCAGTGGCTCAAACATGAGCTTCTACGGACTGATTCGCCCCCAGGTTTATCGATGTTGGTTTGAAAGCTCCTGGATCTAACGTCTTGTTTAGCCGCTGTTTAAACAGCGGCTTTTTTTTGCCTGTCATTCAGCAATCACAGGCCTGCGCCATCCCCCCGCCGATTGTCCACCCACACTTTGCTCCCGTTCTTTCGCGCGCTGGCTGGCGTAGCTATCGCCCGTGGTCGCGTAGGTGTGCAGGTTCTGCATGACATGAACCGCCCGGATATAATCGGGGAGCAACATCGTTGCATAGGGATCACCGCGCAATGAGTTGTCCTTCATGGCCGATATCCTGCCCGCGAAAAAATCCAGCGCATTGATCTTCACATCCGGGTTCATTGGCAGTCCGTCTCTATCAAACTCGGTGCCGGCTTTATCCATGAGCTCGGCCGTGTGATTATCGATAAGGCCAAACTTATAAAGCTGCCCACCTAACTGACTGAGCTCATTGGGTGTGATC
The DNA here is from genome assembly GCF_900095225.1 of Pseudomonas sp. UMAB-08. Lineage (GTDB taxonomy): Bacteria > Pseudomonadota > Gammaproteobacteria > Pseudomonadales > Pseudomonadaceae > Aquipseudomonas. The sequence continues at coordinate 9,936 of NZ_LT607416.1, read as the reverse complement.
TCTTCAGGGTTGAAGCCCTTGAGCAACGGTTTCAACTTCAGTGTGTCCATAAATTCTGCATCAAGCGCGATTGGATTTTCGCCGATGTCCAGCAGGATGCTATGGGTCAGCGCAGTGGCGGACGCTTTGGGCACTGTACTTTCTGGTGGCTGCCGAATAAGAACGGCAGGCAGATCACCCCAGATACGAAATGTTGACATGGCTTTCTCCCGACTCAATAAATAGACAGATCATTGGGCATATCGGGAAACGGCTCGACAACTTTATAGTTCAAACAAGGCGTGATTGAATTCCATCCACCACCTACTTAACAACAAGAAATGTCGTACACAAAACAGAGAAACTTCATCGGAACGGAAAAGCCCTACACTTACTTCAGATACAGACTGACAAGCAAGTGTGATCAACCTTAAATCGCCCAGTCGGAATTCGAGTGCTACTTGAACAGTTTACTCATATGGTTGCCTGAGCCGCATGACTATGGGTCACGGCTCAGGCCTGGTTTAGCCTTCCGTGCCGACGCTATTCAGACCCGGGTATCAATCAACGATGGCGTGCGAGAAAACTGTGCACGTTCCTGCAAGGCCAAGATAACAGTCATGGCAGTTTTCAGCGTAGTCACTTCCTCGATGGAACGACCGGAGGACGTTCTGAACTGCCTGTCAGGCACATAGGTATAGGCGCTTATTCGGTCTTTGATCAGACCAAAATTTTCAATCATGCAGGCCTCCAAAATCGACATAGCTATTAACGTCGTATCGGGAGTCGTTAGAAAATCTTGATATGCGTCCGACCTAAAACAGCATCAAAAATAGATTTAGAGATCATTCCTACATACAAAGCAAGAATAAGCCTACAAAAAAACTCGGCCGATCAGGTATGCCCTGATCGACCGAGTTCAATATGAAGCCACTATTATCAAGCGCTATACTTTTGCAGGTTTTTCATCATCTCTTGCAGGGCTTCGATGGTGTCTTTTGGGTGTGCTGCACCTTCGAAGTCACAGATGTTCTGCCAGCTAGCGGCGACATCTTCCGGGCTAAAACCGGTACGAGGGTCGAAGCCGGCACCGACGCTGCGCTCCCAGCGGGTCTTGCCTATCCAGCCGCCGCCGACTTCGAACAGGCCTGAACTCTCCTGGCACTGTTCACTGCCGAGAAACACCACCAACGGGCTGATCAGTTCGGGCTTGAGCAATTCGAACACACCGGCCGGAATCAACCCTTCTGTCATGCGTGTACCACCGGTTGGGGCGATGGCATTGACCAGGATGTTGTTCTTGCGCCCTTCAAGGGCCAAGGTGCGGGTCAGGCCATAAAGGCCAAGCTTGGCCATGCCGTAGTTGGACTGACCGAAGTTACCGTAGATGCCGGAGGTCGATGAGGTGAAAATCACACGCCCATAGTTCTGCTCACGCATGTGCGGCCAGGCAGCATGGGTCACCTTGTAGGCGCCTTCGACATGCACGCGATACACCAGGTCCCAATCGGGGTCTTCCATTTTGGCGAAGGTCTTGTCACGCAGGATGCCGGCGTTGTTGACCACGACATCGATACGACCGAATGCATCCAGTGCGTTTTGTACGATTTTGGCGCCGTCAGTGACCGAGTCATGGTTGGCAACCGCAGTGCCGCCCGCCTCGCGAATCTCGGCGACTACACGATCTGCCGCCGACGCGTTGGCGCCCTCACCATGCGCCGAGCCCCCCAAATCGTTGACCACTACGCGGGCACCATGTTTGGCGAACAGCAACGCATGGGCACGACCCAAGCCACCGCCGGCACCCGTAACGATGACGACCTTATCTTCAAAACGCACAGGCTCACTCATGGACAGCTCCAGCAAAGATGGACAATGGCTTGAGTGTCGAACACTCGACCCACAGTCACAATCAATACGCTCAGTGCTGAATAGTGCGCAATAAGGTAGCAGGATGAGGGTTGAGCCTGATTAGCGGCGTTCAGGAATAAGCCAATACCCGGTTCTGGATATCTAGTGCGGCCCGGAAACTGAGGTAATGCTCCAGGACCAGCGCTGGCGCCTCGGTTTGCGGGTAATGACCGATACCCTGTAACAGCACAGTGTCGGCATTGGGGATCAATTCGCGGTAGCGCTCGACCATGTGCGCACCGGAGATCGGGTCGACCGCACCGTCGATCACTCGCATCGGAACATCGCCGCGCCGCATGGCGGCCAACCAGCGATCACGCTGCACAATCCGCTCGGGAATGTAGTTGATCAAACGGTGGATGATCCGCGGTCCCTGGTTGGTTTCGATCAGGCTCCAGAAATCATCCAGCTCACTTTCACTGGGCCGCGTGTCTGGGCCAAATATCTTCGTAAAACTTTTAACCAGATGTTCCCGGCTGAACATCCGCCCCACCAGCCAGCCCAGTGGGCTGAGCAGCAGTTTCTGGACCAGCAGCTTGCGATGTGTCTCCGGGAACAGCCCGCCATTGAGGAACACGCAACTGGCCATGGCGAACGTCCCTTCATAATGCCGGGCCAGCAATTCCTGGGCGACACTGTCACCGTAGTCATGTGCCAACACATGCACCGCTTGTTCTACGCGCAGGTGCTCGAGCAGCGCCTGCTGCAGGTCGGCCTGTTCCAGCAGGCGGTAATCATGGCCCTGCGGCTTGGACGAATCGCCGAAACCCAGCATGTCGCAGGCAATCACCCGATAACGCTGAGTCAAGGGTTGCCACAGGTAATGCCAATCCCAACTGGCTGTGGGGAAGCCATGAATCAACAACAATGGTTCGCCCTGCCCCGCGACCCAGTAGCGAATGGTCTGGCCCCGGAACAAAAAGCTTTGTCCACGGGTACGCCAGACGGACAAAGGGATCTCTGCCAGCGGCATTATTCTTTGTAGCTCGGGTCTTGTTTATCGAGTTTGCGCAGCAACGCCGGCCAGGCCAATGCCCCGCCCATGCCCTGAGTGCTTTTAGTCACCCCGGCAATCATCGCTCTCGCGCCAGCCAGGATCTGCCCGCCGATAGGAATCAGCTCGGCACCCCCCGTTTGCGCCAGCACCTGGATTTCACAGGCACGCTGGAAGGTGAACATCATCAGGAAGGCATCGGCAATGCTGCTGGAGCACGTCAACAGCCCATGATTGTTGAGCATCAAGAAGCTGCTATCGCCCAGATCAGCTTGCAGCCGCGCTTTTTCTTCATGATTCAGGGCGACGCCTTCATAGGGGTGATAAGCCAGGCTCGACAGAACGAAAATCGATTGCTGACTGATCGGCAGAATCCCCTGCTTTTGTGCAGATACCGCAACCCCTGCCGCCGTATGGGTATGCAGCACGCAGGCCACGTCATGCCGAACTTCATGCACCGCGCTGTGAATGGTGTAGCCGGCCGGGTTGATCTCGTAGGGGCTGTCCATCAATTTGTTACCGGCCTGATCGATTTTGACCAGACTCGATGCCGTGATTTCGTGAAACATCAGGCCGAACGGGTTGATCAGAAAATCTTCGGTGCCAGGAACCTTGGCCGAGATGTGGGTAAAAATCAGGTCGTCCCAACCGTGCATCGCAACCAACCGATAGCAGGCCGCGAGATCGACCCGCGCCTGCCATTCGGCGGCACTGACTTGATCCTTCACGCTTCGGGAAGGCAAAACTTGGGCAACGTTCACGGTGCTTACCTCGGCTTTTTTATAATAATCGCGATTAGGTTCCCATCTCGATCAGTCTAGTCAGGCCTGAGCATCCCGGTAGTTGCATTGGCAGCCAGCTTACTGGCCGAGCGAGTCATCTAAGGTCAGGTAAGGCGCGCGGGTGAGCGCGCAACCGACTCAGGCATTTAGGTGAAGAATAAACTCCGCCAGCCAAGGTTCTGCATCGGATTCAGGCGTAACGGTCTCGCTGGCATCCAGGCGCAACATGGGTTGCACTTCACGAACCCCCAGTTCGGCAAATAGCTCACGCACCTGCTCGCCACCGCCGCAGAACGTATCGCCATAGCTGGCGTCGCCCAGGCCAATCACTCCGCCGGGCAAACCACGCCAGGCCGCAGGCAACAGATCACGAATCTGCGAATAGAGCGCCTGGAAGTTATCAGGCAATTCGCCCAGCCCCGTGGTCGAAGTCACGACCAGAAATGCCTCGGGCGCGAACGCTTGCAACTCTGCCAAGGTGACACGGGGATTGTGTCGAACCTCGTGACCAGCGGCACGAATGATTGACTCGGCATGCCGGGCGACTTCTTCGGCAGAGCCATAGACCGACCCGGAAAGGATGACCACTTTCATAAATAGACCCTGTAACGCAGTAAAAACGTCGGACATTATGCCCCAACGCAGCGCAATGTCTTAGAATGCTGGCTTGGCAATTCGCAACGGAAGCTTTCCATGATCAATGCAAAACTGTTGCAGCTGGTAATCAACGCCTCGAATGACGGCATTGTGGTCGCTGAGCAGGAAGGTGATGACAACATCCTGATTTACGCGAACAAGGCATTCGAAACGCTGACAGGCTACGCGGTGGAAGAAATTCTGTATCGCGATTGCCGTTTCCTGCAGGCCGATGACCGGCAGCAACCGGGGCTGGAGGTGATTCGCCAGGCAATTGCCAGCGGCCAGCCATGCCGGCAGGTGGTACGCAACTATCGCAAGGACGGCAGCGCCTTCTGGAACGAGCTATCGATCACGCCGGTATTCAATGAGGCTGATCAGCTAACCTATTTCATCGGCATTCAAAAAAATGTCAGCGCCCAGATCGAAGCACAACAGCGCGTCGTCGAGCTGGAAGCCGAGCTGGCGCTTGCACGGGCCGAGATAGAATCACTAAAAAAATGATACGTGGTGCTAACAAACCACCGAATGAGTTGTCTGTTTTCCAATAACCGCATATTTCGAGCTTTAGCATGCAACGCGATACCCTACTCACTCAGGATGAGCTGGATTTCATTCAGAACATGCAGCACAACCCGAAGCTGAACGTGCGTGATGCGTCGCGCGGCCTGCTCGTCAATGGTGGCGTGCAGATTCAGGAGTTGCTGACCCGTCTGGCTGCCCACGAGCAGGTGACGATTCAGGCGCAGTTCGAAAACCAGCAAATGACCTTTCCGTTGCATCTGGTGGAAGATGAATTCCATGCCATGCATCTGGAGTTGGGCGCGCCGAGTATTTATGAAGAACAAGGTCCTCAGGTGCGTCCATGGCGACTGAACCTGCCTGAACCCCTGCCGCTGCAAACCGAAAAAGGTTCGCAGAGTGCGCTCTGGGTGCATGAAATCTCGTTCAAGGGGATTTTGCTGGAGAACCGCAAAGCGACCAAACCGCCAAAATACTTCGCCCTGTGGTTTGCTCCGATGGGCTACGCGCCCATTGCATTGCGCGGCACCTTCGAACGGCTGACCGAGCAAGGTCTTGCGGCGTACCGTCTGAGCCAGCGAAACAAAGAAGACACTGAACGCCTGCGCCAGTACATCCTGCAACAGCATCTACTGGTTCACCCTGCTCCGCTCGACTGAGTAACGCGTGAACAGCGTCACCCTTGGTCAAGAAACTCCACGGCACATCGACACTTTCTACGTGTCCAGATGCCCCGCTAAAAACTGCTGCAAACGTCGCTGCATGGAACGCCCATCACTTCCCAGACACGCGATGGGTGAGCCATCGAGGCTTTCTTGCGCCAAATCCGATGCCTCCCCCGCCAACAAAACAGGGCAATCCAGGGTCAGCGCCAGGCGCTTCAGGCGCCGAGGCAGATCAGCCGCAGGTGGATGATTTGAAAACAGCACCAAGGCCTGAGGCTGAATTTTCTCACAGACCAGGCTCAGCTCCTCCAGTGGCTGACCGAGCGCCAAGACACTGATCGACGTATCCGTCGTGCCCAGCATCAACCCCGCCACCCACAGCTCCAATTCGCGACATTGGCCCGGAATAGCCGCCAGTACGACCTTCAACTCCGTCGTACCGCGCAGCATCTGCAAGCGTTGCAGCGTTCGCGCACGCAAAAAACTGTCGAGAAACAACCATTCGCTGGCTTGGCCAAATTGATCCTGATGCAGCAAAAACTCCTGCCACAACGGCATCAAAATATCCTGGAACACCACGGTCAACGGGTAACTGGCAAATATCTGACCATATAACTGCTCCAGACCGCGCTCATCGAAGGCGCTGATGGTGCGACGCAGTTGTGCCTGCCATTCACCCCACTCACCCAGCAACCCCTCATCTGGAAGCGGATTGGACTGGGTCCTGACGATGCTGGCCTTGGCAAGAATCTTCCCGACTTTGCTGACGGCCACACCGCGCTCGATCCAGCCAAGAATGCTCCGCACCTCATCGATGTCGGCCTGGGAATACAGACGGTGGCCGCTGTCGGTGCGGGTGGGCTGAATCAGCCCGTAGCGCCGCTCCCAGGCGCGCAGCGTGACCGGATTGATCCCGGTAATACGCGACACTTCGCGAATGGGGAACAACTCTTCTTGTTTGAGGCCGCTGCCCAGAGCAGGGCCAATAACAGGTTCGGTCATGACAGGCATCGCTTGAGAACAGTGGCCGTATTGTACCCTCAAGGTCGCCCCTAGAAACAACGCGGGCGACGACAGCCTCTGGCTTATTTGTGGGAATCGGGAATAATCCTTGCTTGCCTTTTAAACGCAGCCCACCACCCCGGCGCTGCGTTATGTGAATTCCCTACCCGGGAAACTCACTCGTCTTACGGAGATGCACGATGTCTACCTCCCCCGTCACCCTGATGGTCGCCCGCCGCGTCGCCCATGGCCGCTACCACGAACTCATCGCCTGGCTGCGTGAAGGTGAGCAACTTGCCACCGACTTCCCCGGATATCTGGGCTCTGGCGTTTTAGCGCCGCCCCCTGGTGACGATGAATTCCAGATCATCTTTCGCTTCGCCGACGAATTCACAATGCACGCATGGGAGCATTCCGCGTCACGAAGCACTTGGCTGGTGCGCGGCAGCGGCTTGTTTGCACAACCGTCGGAACACCGGGTCAGAGGCATCGACGGCTGGTTTGGTGCCGCCGGTCAGCGTCCGCCGCGCTGGAAACAAGCCGTGGCCATCTGGCTCGCGTTCTTCCCGGTATCGCTGATATTCAACTTCTTGCTGGCTCCCCTGCTCAATGAGTTGAGTTTGCTGCCTCGGGTGCTGGTCAGCACATTGGCCCTCACACCGCTGATGGTTTTCCTGTTCATTCCACTGTCCACCCACCTGCTGTCACCCTGGTTGCACAGCGCACCTCGAGCGCCAATCCGCGCGTCAGAATCGTCACCCAGCCACTAGCCAGGCGCGAGGCTCAACAACTCGCGCAGCGCGGTGCGGGTTGTTCAGTGAGGGCCATTGGTATAACTTTGCTGCAAATAATAGCCAGCTAATGGTTTCGCTGGCTCGAGCCGCATGCCGATCACTCAGGGCCCCGGCTTCAACCCTCACTGTGTTGCGCGAGTTGCCCCATGGTTTTTCCTTCTGCCCCTATTCTGATCACAGGCGCCAGCCAGCGTATCGGGCTGGATTGCGCAAAACGCCTGTTGGCAGACGGTCATTCGGTGATCGTCAGTTACCGTAGCGACCGCCCGGGCGTGCAGCAATTACGTGACCTGGGTGCGCTGGCGATCCATGCCGATTTCTCATCTGAAGCGAGCATCCTGGCGTTCATCGATGAACTCGGAAACCACACCGACAGCCTGCGTGCCATTGTCCATAATGCCTCCCAATGGCTGGCCGAAACGCCGGGCAGTGAAGCTGCGGCCTTTACTCAGATGTTCAACGTGCACATGTTGGCGCCTTATTTGATCAACCTGCACTGCGCCCCATTGCTGCACCGTTCGCCTGTGGCCGACATCGTTCACATCAGCGATGACGTCACCCGTAAAGGCAGCAGCAAGCACATCGCCTACTGCGCCAGCAAAGCAGGGCTTGAAAGCCTGACCTTGTCATTTGCGGCCAAGTTCGCGCCCCGGATCAAGGTCAATAGCATCGCGCCAGCGCTGTTGATGTTTCAACCCGACGACGACGCGGCGTACCGCACCAAGACCCTGGCCAAGTCCGCCATGGGCATAGAACCCGGTGCCGAGGTGATCTACCAGAGCCTGCGCTATCTGCTGGACAACCCCTACGTTACCGGCACAACCTTGACTGTAAACGGCGGTCGGCACCTTAAATAAGTCGCCCCGCGAGGATTCCTTGATGACCTTATCGCTGCCACAGCATTACCGCGAGATCCTCGTGGGCCTGGGTGAAGACCCCGACCGCGAAGGCCTGCTCGATACGCCCAAACGTGCCGCCAAAGCGATGCAATACCTGTGTCATGGCTATGAGCAAAGCGTTGAAGACATCGTCAACGGCGCGCTGTTCGCCTCCGACAACGATGAGATGGTCATCGTCAAGGACATCGAGTTGTACTCGCTGTGCGAGCATCACCTCCTGCCCTTCATCGGCAAAGCACACGTCGCCTACATCCCTACGGGAAAGGTCCTTGGGCTGTCGAAGATTGCACGCATCGTCGACATGTTCGCCCGACGCCTGCAGATTCAGGAAAACCTCACCCGGCAGATTGCCGATACGATCCGCGAAGTGACCAGCGCCGCTGGCGTCGCCGTGGTGATTGAAGCTCAACACATGTGCATGATGATGCGTGGCGTTGAAAAGCAGAATTCGACCATGATCACCTCGGTCATGCTCGGTGCATTCCGTGACTCGAGTACGACCCGTCAGGAGTTTCTGCAATTGATTGGACGGAGCAAATAGTCATGCCAAGACTCGAACCAGGAACGGCCCGCATTCGGGTCAAAGACCTGTGCCTGCGCACCTTTATCGGCATCAATGAGGACGAGATCCTCAACAAGCAGGACGTGCTGATCAACCTGACGATTCTGTATGCCGCCCAGGATGCCGTGCGGGACAACGACATCGATCACGCCCTCAACTACCGCACGATCACCAAAGCCATCATCCAGCATGTGGAAGGCAATCGTTTTGCGCTGCTGGAACGTCTGACCCAGGAAGTGCTCGACCTGGTGATGAGCCACGCAGCCGTGCTGTACGCCGAAGTCGAAGTCGATAAACCTCACGCCCTGCGATTTGCCGAGTCGGTGTCGATTACCCTGGCTGGGCAGCGTTGATTCAATGCTGACAAGGGTCTGACCAGAAGCCCTTGTGAATATCTTCGCGAATGGCTTGGACCCGGTGTCTTCCCCTCTTATCATTCAAACCATTAACTGCCTGCAAAGAGCCCATCATGACCGAGCAAGAACGCCTCGAACTCGAAGCCGCCGCCTTTCGCCGACTGGTCGCGCACCTGGACAGCCGCAAAGACGTCCAAAATATCGACCTGATGAATCTTGCCGGTTTCTGCCGCAACTGCCTGTCCAAGTGGTACAAGGCCGCAGCCGATGAGAAACAGATCGACGTCAGCCTCGACCAGGCCCGCGAAGTGGTTTACGGCATGCCTTACAGCGAGTGGAAAACCCACTACCAGCAAGAAGCCAACGCCGAGCAGAAAGCCGCGTTCGCCAAGGAAAAAAAGCATGACTGATCTGAACACCCTGCGCGCCAGCCTTCGTAGCGGCCAACACGCTTTCGCCGACACCCTGGCATTCATCTCTGCCGGCTACGACTACCAGCCACAGGCGTTCAGCAACGGTGGCGTGGAAAACGCCGCCGGGCAGAACGAAGGTTCCTGCAAGACACTGGGCCTTGCCGCGCTTGAAGGGCTGAGCGATGAAGAAGCCCTGCTCGCATTTGGCGAACACTATCGCTCGGTGCTGGCCACCCCAGATGGCAATGATCACGGCAACATCCGCGCGCTGATCGCTCACGGCCTGGCCGGGGTGACCTTCGCAGCCGAGCCGCTGAAACGTAAAGTCTGAACGTGAAAAAACCGGCCGAGCAGACTGTGTGAAAACGCAGTTTCCCGAGGCTAAAAGAAACGCCCCGACTTGTCGGGGCGTTTCCTTTTA
>NZ_LT607415.1:542247-543345 GCF_900095225.1 Pseudomonas sp. UMAB-08 | reverse complement strand
GTCGACCCGCGCACCGGTTTGTACACGGTGTCGATCAGCCTGCCCGAACTCAAGACCGATGACCTCGCCGGCCCGGTCGTTCCCCTGGCACTGAGCTTCAGCCCGCTTAATACCCTCGACACTGGCTTCGGCCTGGGCTGGAACTTGCAGCTGTCGCAGTACACCCCACATGACCAGATCCTGGCCCTGAGCACCGGCGAGACCTTCAAGGTCACCGGCACCAGCAGCGTCGACAACCAGCTCCTGATGAAAGAGAAAAAACTCGACAGTTTTCACTTCCACGACCTGGGCAGCGGCCGCTACAAGGTCGTGCACAAGTCCGGTCTGGTCGAGATCCTTCAGGTCGGCGGCAGTGCCACCAACAGGGTCGCCTTGCCGCATGAAATCCACTCCCCCGACGGGCGCAAGGTCAGTTTGAGCTACGGTTACTTCGGCGATCACCAAGTGCTTGAATCCGTCAGCGATGCTCAGCGCCGGCTGATGACCATCAAGCGCACGGGCCGCACGGTCGAGGTACTGCTGCAGCCTGACGATGCGCCGGTGCGTTTTGTCCTGTCGCTGGTCGAACATGACTACAAGGTCAGCCAGATCACCCTGCCGACTGCCGAGAATGCCTGTTGGCGCTTTGAATACGTCCTGCTCCATGGCCTGACCTGTATCCAGCAGGTGTGGAACCCGGTGGGGGGGCACGAAACCGTTGAGTACAACGATGGCGGGCATGCATTCCCCGGCCTTGATGCACGCCTGGCGCTGCGACGGGTGACCAAGCACATCACCGATCCCGGCGCCGGCCAGCCCACAATCGAGGCGCGGTATACCTACCGTGGCAACGGCACCGACCTCGGCAAAAACTTCCTGGGCTACAACGCCTCCGGTCTGATTTGGGAAGACGACGGGCTGGACAACCTCTACAAAATCACCGGCACCTATGTGTATGGCACCACCGAAAGCCTGTACGTGGGGGGCCAGGCGGTGCGCACGGTTGAGCGCTCCTTCAACCGCTTCCACCTGCTGACCCAGGAAACCACGACCCAGAACAAAAACGTGAAAAGGGTGGTCACGGTTTATTACGCCAAGGACGGCGTCGACTTCGCCAAG
>NZ_LT607415.1:461194-542217 GCF_900095225.1 Pseudomonas sp. UMAB-08 | reverse complement strand
AACGATGGCGGGCATGCATTCCCCGGCCTTGATGCACGCCTGGCGCTGCGACGGGTGACCCATCACATCACCGATCCCGGCGCCGGCCAGCCCACAATCGAGGCGCGGTATACCTACCGGGGCAACGGCACCGACCTCGGCAAAAACTTCCTGGGCTACAACGCCTCCGGTCTGATTTGGGAAGACGACGGGCTGGACAACCTCTACAAAATCACCGGTGTCTATGCGTATGGCACCACCGAAAGCCTGTACGTGGGAGGCCAGGCGGTGCGCACGGTTGAGCGCTCCTTCAACCGTTTCCACCTGCTGACCCAGGAAACCACGACCCAGAACAAAAACGTGAAAAGGGTGGTCACGGTTTATTACGCCGAGGACGGCGTCGACTTCGACAACCAGCCCATTTATTGCCAACTGCCCAAAACGCTCACCAACAGCTGGTCAAACCTCGACAACCCGAACCTCGTTCGCCGGGAAACGGTCAGCAGCGAATACGACCTTTATGGCAACCTGGCCAAAGAGGTCCAGGCCAACGGCATCACCGAAACCAGCCGCTATTACCCGGCGGCTGGCGAGCCAGGACTGTGCCCGGCCGACCCGGAAGGGTTTGTGCGCCAGTTGAAGGAGCAGACCGTAACCCCGGCGTCTTCGAGCTTCGGCAGCCCGGCACCGACGTTGTGCACCCGCTATCACTATCAGGCCATGGCGCCGGTCACTGGCGGCGTGAAAAGCTGGTTGGTGATCAAGAACGAAACCCTGCAACAGCTCGAGGGCAGCGACGAGCACCTGATGCAAACGACGGCTTACAGCTATTTCGATGTGCCGGGGGATGCACTTCGACACGGGCGTCAGCGCAAAGTGACGCTGACCCTGCATGACGCATTGACCTACGCCGAACACAGTACGTCGACCGACTTCGCCTATGAAAAAAACGCCGGCACCGGCCGTGCCGGCGAAACCGTGCTCGAGACCACGCAGACCCTGAGCAGCAGTTTTGACAGCGTGCACAAGGTCATCACCCTGGAGCACTCGCTGCTCACCGGTGAACCGCTGCTCAACCGCGACGACAGCGACGTGGAAATCCGCTACGTCTACGATGCGCTGGGCCGGGTAGTGAGTGAAACGGTAGCCCCGGACACCGACTTCGCCGCCACCCGCAGTTACGCGTACAGCCTGGTTGGCCTAGGGGGCCAAACGGCGTCGCAGACCGTCACCGACGTCAAGGGTGTACAGACGCGCAGCCACCTGGATGGCCTCAATCGGGTGATCAAGGAAGAACGTCAGGACACCGACAACCCCGCCAGTGCCGGAGCGTTTCGTCAGACGTACAAGGCCGAGTATGACGCGCGCGGTCAGTTGCTGGCCGAAACCGATTACGACTGGCTGGGCGATGAAGACTTGCCGCTCAAGCGCTCCTTTGGTTACGACGATTGGGGGCAGCAGGACAGTGAGACCGCGCCTGAGGGGGTGGTGACCTTTAGCCTGATGGACCCTTTCGGCTGGACAACCTCCGACGGACAATTCATGCCAACCCAAAGCAGTTGGCAACAAACCAATCGCTCGTCCACCGAGCGGTACGGTCTCACGGTGACTCAACTCAACCTGTTTGAAAAACCAGAGACGGTCGAACGGTTCACCCTCATCGGCGAGAGTATCGGCAAGCAGCAGTATCACTATGACGGGCTGGGGCGTACGGTCGAAAAAATCGATGTGCTCGGCCACAGCACCGGGTACCGCTACGATGCGTTTGACCGAATGGTCGAAAGTACCTTGCCAAACGGGGACAAAGTCAAGCGCAGCTATGCAGACCATAGCCGCGCCGAACTGGCGACCCTGCTGACCGTTCAGCCATCGAACCAGTCATCTCCTGAAGTAAACGCGGGTGGCCAGGTATTCGACGGCCTTGAGCGTCTGACTGAATTGCGTACCGGCCCCCGTGTCGAAACGTATCACTACAAAGGTGGTCAATTGCAGGTCAGCGAACGGGTCACGCCACGGCAGGCCAGCATCCACTATGAGTACGCGCTTGGCCTGACTCAAGAGCCTGTTACCACCGTCGCGCCGGACGAAAGCGTCAGCTTCGGTTATGACGTAAAAAGCGCCCGCATGACCAGTTCGCAAAACAGTCTGGGACACCGGACATACACCTATGATGGCGCCAATCATCTCAAAAAGGATGAATGGGCCGCAGGGGGTAACACCTGGACTACCGGTTATGTCAGCTCGTTGCAAGGCCGACAATTGCAGCGCACGGACGTCAGTGGGCTGACCACCACCTACGATCACGACCGATACGGGCGGGTGATGCTGGTGAGCCAAGGACAACTTCATGCCCGATTTGAATACGACCTTTTGGGACGACTGAGCCTAACCAACAGCACCGACCTTAAAACCCTTGTCACGCTGGAGACCCGACTGGCGTATGACGAACACAGCCGCGAAATCCTGCGTACCTTAAGCCTGACCAACCAGCCAACTCGAACCCTCAGTCAGAGCTGGCGGACGGACGATCAGTTGCAGTGTCGGCAGTTGAAAGCATTGGAAAAAAGTCTGCTTGAAGAAGACTTCGAATATGACTCCCGCGGACGGTTGATACAGTACGACTGTTCGGGCGAGACCCTCCCCAAGGATCGCTACGGCAATGAAATCGTCAAGCAGGTCTTCCGATTCGATGCGCTGGATAACGTCACCCTTACCCTGACCACTTTCGCCGACCAGACAACCGACCGGTGCATGTTCACGTACAACATTCCCGATGATCCTTGCCAACTGCTGAAGATCACCCACAGTCATAAGCACTATCCACCCAGCACACCTTTTGCGTATGACGCCGACGGCAACATGCTCAACGATGAGTTGGGCCAGCGCCTGCACTATGACAGCCAGGGTCGTCTGCTCAATGTCGAGACGGCCAGCGGTGACCCGACCCGTCAATACCGTTACGACGGGCACAATCATTTGGTCTCAACCACACAGGGCGCTGCCGTCGAGACGTTGCGCTTCTATGAGGGTGATCGCCTGAGCAACACGGTTCAGGGGAGCACGAAGATCCAGTACCTCTACGATGGAGACACTCCGTTGGGTCAGCAGCAGGTGGACGACGACACAAAGACCCTGCTGTTGATGACCAACGCCAGCAACAGTGTCCTCGGCGAAAGCCAGCAAGCCAAACTGCGCACCGCGGTCTACAGCGCTTATGGCGAACGCAGCAGCCACGACGATAACGATGGCGAGTTGCAATGCTTGCTGGCCTTCAACGGTGAAGTCCGCGATCAAGCCAGCGGCTGGTACCTGCTGGGCCAGGGTTACCGAGCCTACAACCCGACCCTGATGCGCTTTCACAGCCCGGATTCTCTGAGCCCGTTCGGGGCCGGCGGAGTCAATCCGTACGGGTATTGCCAAGGTAATCCGATTGCCTTCCAGGACCCGACCGGGCACAGCGTCGGGAAACTCGAACACCGCGTCTTCAACGTCAATAAAGGGGCGCTGGTGACCGGACTGCTGCTGACAGTGGTTTTCACGGGTATGGCGGTCGCCAGTCTGGGAACCGCCACCCCCTTTATCATGGCCGTGACGGTGTTGGGTACAGGCGCCATGATTACCGGGACCGGATACAAGACAGCCGCGCTGCTGAACCATGATCCTGAAGAACAGCAACGGCTTTACCAAATTGGTGATGCCTTTGACAAGGTAGCGCTGTACGTCGGACTTGCGCAAACGGCCCGATCCATGGGGAAAGGAATGTTGAAGTCGATAGGAAGCAAAAGTAGTGCGTCGCAAACAGCTAAATCGTTAACGGCGCCAAATATTACACTCCCTGAAACCAGGCCAATTGCAAGACCGGCGCGCAGGATTGATTACGATCTATTTGAGCCCAAAAGCGCCCTCAAAACATCAAGCCCTAAGCTACCCAACAAAAGCCCCGTTGGTAACGAAGATCTGCTGATCTCACCCAGCAGTGGCATGAGAACGTCCGTACCAACTACAACCACTGCCACCACAGAAACAAACCTACGAACAGGCGCACCCACTTACTTCGATCCCACGCCACCATGGCCTGCCGTTAAAACCGGTGGTGGAATGAAATATGCCGCGTCACATGGAACAGCTGGAGACGTAACCTTCAGCTACGGAGCTACAGCCACAGGCATACGGCGAGCTTAACAGCTGTAGTTTTGCACCGACCCCAGCCTCTATAGGTACCAATAAGTTTTGGTACTTATAGGGGCTGGTTTTTTTAGAAAATACTTCGATACAACCGCCCCACCCCTCGAAAATCCCGAAGTTGTTACCCCCCACACAACGTCTAGTCACTGACGCACAACCTTACAGCCCATATCAGAGAGTTCCCCCAATACAAACATGCATAACTCCTTCTCACCCAGGGATGATTCCTTACGACGTACGTGGCTTTTTTCCTACACCCCTGATGACTTTTCCTATATTACCGACGCGCACACATCACTACCATTTGCCGCGTCGAGTAGGACGCAACTTACAAACATAATGAAACAATCTTACTCCTCGATCGCATATCTCTTATAGCAAGAGAGCGCAATACCACAGCAACAATCCCTAACAGATACACCTGTGAATATCGGTACTGCTTGCTTCCAGGCCGTGTCGATACCTCTTATTAAAAGGACTGCTTACATGAAGAACTCTTTACTTGCCCTTCCTCTTGGCCTGCTTCTGGGTCTTGGCGCCACATCGGCTTTTGCCACCACCGGGACCATCAACTTTCAGGGCAAGATCACTGCTGTGACCTGCGGTATTGAAATTGTTGATCCGGTAACAGGGGCTCCGGGTACCGGTGCGGTGAACATGGGCAGCATTGAGGCCAGCCGTTTCACTGAAACAGGTCAAGAATATGGCGGCAAGGGCTTCGCATTGCGCGTTACCCCTGGTGTCGGGGGCTGCACCATCGCGCCCGGCGACACCGCCAAAGTGACGTTCACTGGCACAGCCGACACAAGCGGCGACTATTACGCCTTCAAACCCACCACCGATGCGGCCAAAGGCGTTGTTGCCGTCATCAAAGACAAAACCGGTGCCAACGTTGTCAATGGTTCGGAGTCCGCCGAGTACGCACTGAGCGATATCGACCCGACCGATTTGCGCTTCGATGTCTACTACAGGTCCATCGCCGCGATCGTCACGCCAGGCCCAGCCGAAGCCGACGTGGCCTTCGTCGTCGCCATCAACTGATATCAGCCCGCCCGTTGGGTCACGACGCGATCCGCGCCAGACCCAACGGGCACCCTCGATACAGCCGGTGCGCGAACGCTCGCGCGCCGGTAAAAGGTATTTGTACATGTTCGGATTAAACAGACCTTCGGCCATTCTCCGGCCCGCCCTTCTCGCCTGCGTGACCACGTTGCTGCTGACCCTTCAGATACCGGTCAGCCACGCCGCCCTGACTATCAGCGGCACTCGGGTAGTGTTCGACAGCGACAAACGCAGTGTCTCGCTGATTGTCACCAACCCCGGCAGCAAAACCTACGCAGTACAAACCTGGGTTAACACCGCCAGTGATGACACCACGACTGCCGTGCCATTTATCCCTTCCCCGCCCCTGTTCCGGCTTAACCCGGGCAAGGAACAGCAGGTGCAGATCAATGGGCTACCGAATGATTTACCGACGGATCGTGAATCGCTTTTCTATTTCAATGTCCAGGAAATCCCACAGGTTGAAACCAGAGAAAGCAACGTCCTGAACATCGCCCTGCGCACACGGCTCAAGTTGTTTTATCGCCCTAGCCAGCTCAAGGACAACCCGGTTGTGCGCCTGAAAGACCTGCAGTGGTCGATCAAGAACATCAACGGCAAAGCGCATCTGCACGTGGACAATCCGACCCCCTTCCACGTGTCCTTTACCCGAATAGAGGTCTCCGGCAACGGCCAAAGCGTGCAACTCCAAAGCCTGGCCATGGCCTCGCCGCTTTCCAGCCAGGTGTATGAACTGACCGGCATTAAACCCAGCCCCGGCCTGCAGGTGACTTTCTCGACGATCAATGACTACGGCGCGATCACCCCTCCCCTCATCGCACCCGTCCAGCTAGCCCTCTAACCCTTCTGTAGCTGCACTGTCCGGAATATGCCCATGATTTTTTCACCCAGACAATGGCGTCTGCCTGGCCGCCTGCGCCTGGCTCATTTGTTTGTGATCGGCAGCAGCGGTGTGGTCCTGTTAAAGGCCCCCGCCGTGCTGGCGACGCCATCGGTTGAGTTCCAGTCAGGATTCATGCGTCAGGACGGTGTCCAGGACGCCAACGCTGGCGCGCTCGCCCTCGGTACCCTGGCCAAGGACCTTAACCTTGTAGCCGGCCGCTACCGAGTGGACATTCTGGTCAACCTGAGCTTTTTCGATCAGAGAGAAATAGACTTCAACCTCAGCCCCAATGGCGAGCAATTGTTACCGTGCCTGTCACGCGAACTGCTGGAAAACATCGGCGTGCGCCTCGACAGTATTGCCAACCCCGAGGGCCTGCAGGCCGAGTGCATCGATCTGCCCACACTGATTCCTAGCGCTGAAATCGATTTCGATACCGGCAGGCTTTCGCTCGCACTGTCGATTCCGCAGATTGCCATGCGTCGCGACGTCGTCGGTTATGTCGACCCTGCGCGCTGGGATGCGGGTATCAATGCAGCGTTCATTAATTACCAACTGTCGGCGCAACAAGGCACGAGTCGCTACAGCGGCGCCAACACCAGTGATGACCTGTACCTGAACAGCGGCGTCAATCTCGGCGCCTGGCGCTTGCGCAGCAACCAGTCCCTGCGCCAAAGCCCGGAAGGCAAACGCGAGTGGGCCCGTGCTTATACCTATGCTCAACGCGACCTGCCCGGTACCCGGGCAAACCTGACCCTGGGCGAAACATTTACCTCAGGAGACGTGTTCCGGAGTCTGCCGATCAAGGGCCTGGTTATTGCCACGGACCTGAGCATGTTGCCCGACGCCCTGCAGGGTTATGCGCCGATCATTCGCGGCGTCGCACAGACCCGCGCCAAGCTTGAGGTGCTACAGAACGGCTATCCGATTTATTCCACTTACGTCAGCCCCGGACCCTACGAGATTGATGACCTCAGTACCGCCGGCGGCAGCGGCGAGCTGGAAATCGTCCTGACCGAAGCCGACGGCCAGGTCCGGCGCTTTACCCAGCCCTACGCCACGCTGAGCAATTTGCTGCGTGAGGGGGTATGGCGTTACAGCGCCTCCCTCGGACGTTACAACGCCGCCAGTCATCTGGATGACCCGATGCTCTGGCAAGGGACTTTGGCCATGGGCACCGTCTGGGACTCAACCCTGTACGGCGGTTTGATGGTCAGTGATTACTACCGTGCAGGCAATCTGGGTATCGCCCGGGACCTGGGCGCGATCGGCGCAATCGCCTTCGATGTCACCCGCTCCAGCACCGAGATCAATAACACCGACACCCGGAGCGTCGACGGGATGAGCTATGCCGTTAAATACGGCAAGTCGTTTCAGACGAATACGAGCTTGCGTTTCGCAGGCTATCGCTACTCGACCGAAGGCTATCGTGATTTTGATGAGGCGGTGCGAGAGCGCAGCCGTGACTCGAAATACCGCGGCAGTCGACGCAGTCGAATGGAGGCAGCGGTGTATCAAAACCTGGGTAATGCAAGCTCGATCAACCTGACACTGTCACAGGAAGACTACTGGAACAGTGACTACCAGCAACGCCAATTCCAGCTCAACTTCAACACTCAATACAAAGGCGTGGGCTACAACCTGTACGCCTCTCAATCCCTGAATGACGACAGGCTCGACAGTGATCGGCAGATGGGGCTTAGCGTGTCATTCCCGCTGGATTTCGGCCATTCGAACTCCGCGACTCTGGACTTCAGGGAAAGCGGCGGTCGCTATAGTCAGACTGCCCGTCTGACCGGCAGCACCGATCAGAATCGGCTTAGCTACAGCGCCGCACTGGCCAACAGTGACAGCCAGCAACAGTCCGCATCGCTATCGCTCGGTTATCAGGCACCCTTCGCCAGCGTCGGCGCCGGGCTGACCCAAGGCAGCGACTATCGCAACCTTTCGCTCAATGCCAGTGGCGCGGTGCTGCTCCATGCCGGTGGCGTCGAGTTGGGGCCGTACCTGAGCGACACCACCGCGCTGGTGGAAGTGCCGGGCATTAGCGGGGTCGGCGTGGTGAACGCCACAGGTGTGCGCACCAATGACCGCGGGTATGCACTGGTGCCCTACCTGCGTCCCTATCGCGTGAACCATGTGGTGCTGCAAACCGATCAGCTGGGTCCCGAAGTGGAAATCGACAACGGCTCCGTTCAGGTGGTGCCAAGGCGCGGTGCCGTGGTCAAGACCACCTTCGCCGCCCGCTCGGTCAATCGTTTGGTGATCACCGCACACACGACCAAGGGACAGCCACTGCCGTTCGGCGCTCAGGTAAGCGATGCCGAAGGCACTGTTATCGGCGTTATGGGCCAGGCCGGGCGCGTCATGCTCTCTACCCGTGCGGAACCTCAGACGCTGGACGTACGTTGGGGCGAGCAGGCCGAGCATCACTGCCAGCTATCCATCAATCCCGACGCTATGGAACAAGCACAGGGTTACCGACTGCAGACATTGACGTGCCGCTGAGCATCGCTCGACAGCCACTCTTTCAGGGAACGATGAAGCCTTCCGCACGCCCTTGTCATTCAGGACACACCACATGAATTTTTCATTAAAACGGTGCTCGGGAATCCTGGCACTGGCTGCCAGTTTTCAAACCGACCTTGCCCTGGCGGTGAGTGAATGCTGGATCAGACCCACTGACGGGCCCATTACTTTCCACCTCAACATTGGCGCCGTCTATGTCCCTAGAGATGCAGCGGTCGGGAGTGTCATAGGCCAACTCGACCGACCCTTTTCTACGGTCACCTCCGAGGGCCGCCATGTATTTTGTAACAACGTCGACGGTTCGATCCTGACATTCAATGCGCGAGCGGTGGCACCGATTTTCGGTGGTTCACTGCCACCCATTGACGGCGAAAATGTCACGGGGAAGATATTCGAAACGGGCATTCCCGGCATTGGTGCCCGAATCAAACTCAGGCATCCGTTCGACGGAATCGCCGGCGATTCATTCGTTCCCCTGACACCCCCCACGGTCCCCTTCAACGCGCGGTTATTCAATGCGACACCTCTACCGCTGCAAATCAATGTTCTTGAGGGCAATGTAACGCTGGTTAAAACCGGAACCATTGCTCCCGGTCCGCAGACAGTAGACCGTACATTGTTCGACAGCCGCTTTTCGATGATTCCCAAGGCGTTTGACTTCCAACTGACCGGGACAGTCATTCAAGCTCAGTGCGACGTCTCGACCGTCAGCGATGACCCGGTCAAGCTGGGGGAATGGAGTACCTCGGCCTTTACCGGCCCTGGCTATAGCACACCTAAAGTCGACTTCAATATTGCCCTTGGTAACTGTGAGGTCGATCCCGGTGACATCAATGTCGCCTGGGCCCACATACGCCTCGATGGCGTTAATGGCTCAACCCCCATCGCCGGGGTCGAAGGCGGGTTCACGCTAACGACTGACTCCACTGCCGAAGGCATAGCCATTCAAATATTACGCAGCGACGGTATAACGCCTGTCCCTTTGGGACGCGACATTCCCTTGGTGCCTCTTTCTTCCGGCAACACCGTGCTGGACCTGAGCGCACGCTTATTCCAGACAGGCGACACTCGCGATGTCGTCGCCGGTGACGCTAAAGGCTCCTTGAGTTTTACCATTAGCTTTCAGTAAATCGGACTCAGCCCCTGCAATCAGGGGCAGGGTCTCCTCACTCCGATGTCAAGCCACCAGAGTCAGGTACAGTGATGGAAAGTCAAAACGACTCGTCCCACCATCAAAACTTACCTTGACCCGCACGGTTAGTGACTCATTGACCCGAAAAAACTCCAGGACGGCTTTTGGCACATTGGCCTCGACCCACCCTGTAGTGACGTCGGCCTCGACCACCCGATAGTTATCCAGGACCACCTGATCCGGTCCTACCCCGGTTAGCGTGACCGTAACCAGTTGACCCGGCCCCATGAACGTCCAGCGCCCCAGCCTGAAGGTCGCCTGACCCACAACACTGCTCAGGCTCAAAAGGTTCACGACCCCCACAGGCTGAGTACATTGAATGGTCCTGAACCGCGCTGACTCCAAGGCCATGACTGTCAGCGTATGGTTTTCGGACTGTGCCGGTTCCCCTCCGGCAACCTGGTAGTACACCGGTATGGCCTTGCCCATGTGCTGGGCGATATGGGTATCGGGAATACTGAACCTGAGCCCGCCGGATTGTGGGGTTATCGCCAGGTACGCACCCTCAGTGCCAGGAACCGCCCACTGTACCGTGATCACATCGCCCGGTTTGAACACTGCGTCGTCCGGAATGACCACCGTCGCCCCCGCTCTTGCATCGTAAGCTTGCAAGACGCTTTGCGTCGACGAACCGAAGGCCTCCGCAACCGTGGGACTGGGTAAAAAACGCGACACCGGCTGAGCTTGAGTCGCCAACCTGACCGGCAATGAGTACGCCGTTGTATTCCCCGCCCGGTCGAATAATTGATAGAACGCGTAACGATCACCGTCGCCTCGCCTACGGATCATGTCGCCCGAAAACAGCACGGACAACGGCTGACCGATATCCTCCCTGTACAGGGTTCTTGACGTGACGACATCTGCCGCCGCCACTGTAAATGGATCCCTATTCCAGTACCAGGTGATGACGTCGCCCGCGCGGCCCAACCCATAAGGCGGCACCCGACCCACCAACTCATCACCGTGTTCCTCCAAATATTGCTCGGTGACCGTCGCCGTGTCGAAAATCAGTTG
Organism: Pseudomonas sp. UMAB-08; assembly: GCF_900095225.1. Lineage (GTDB taxonomy): Bacteria > Pseudomonadota > Gammaproteobacteria > Pseudomonadales > Pseudomonadaceae > Aquipseudomonas. Next base: position 531,373 of record NZ_LT607415.1, on the reverse strand, counting down.
CCCCTGATTGGCGCCCAACACCGGAGGCGTGAGATCAATGGTGACGCTCAACTGATCCGAGTCCTGTATATCTCCGTTGCTTAACGTCAATTCATACCAGAGTTTATGAAGACCGGGAGTGAGATTGTTACTGGGCATATTAAAAAACAGGTCAACTGGCGGGATGTGTTCATCAGTCCATTCTTTTTCGTATATGGGCGTGTTATCCCAGTACACCCTAATGGAGGAGGATGAACCCGGGAACCAGTTATGTGTCCACATTGGAATTTCAATCGGCAGAGGCGAGGATGCATTAGCGGCGGGCAACAGTCCCGTTTCATCCCATCGGGCATCGTCTGGCAGCAGGCTTGCGACGATGGGAGACGAAGGGTTCGCATCAGGCCCGGTGGTGCGGGTGGTTGGCATCATAGGTTCTCCCTGAACAAACATTGATAGCAGGAAGAGGGTAATGTCCTTCCTGTGTCAGCCAGGAAGGTATTTAGCGCCAAGGAACAACATTCGGATACTGTCAGAAATGACAGGTCCCCCCTTAAAATCCGGGTATGTCAGACCGCTTTTCGAAGTGCCAACGGGCAGCCGGATGCGTGGTTTCAGGGGCTGCCTGGAACGTCCGGGCTCTTGGCTTTCGAGCCGGCCCAGTCGATCAGTAGGCTGTAGGCCACCGCCAGCAAGGTCGGGCCAATGAACAGGCCGATGAAACCAAATGCCAACAGACCGCCAAACACCCCAAGCAGAACGATCACCAGCGGCAGGTTACCGCCCCGACTGATCAAGTAGGGTTTGAGCACGTTGTCGACGCCACTGATGATGAAAGTGCCCCAGATACCGAGGAAAATCGCCATGCCGTACTCGCCCTTCCAGGCCAGCCAGGCAGTGGCGGGAATCCACACCAGCGGCGGGCCCATGGGCACCAGACTGAGGAGGAACGTAACGACCCCCAACACCAACGCGCCCGGGACGCCCGCGATCAAAAAGCCGATCAGGGCCAGCACGGCCTGCGCCGCTGCGGTGCCGATCACCCCATTGACCACCCGCTGCACGGTACCCGCCACCAGATCCTGGTAATAACCGGCACGGTCACCGATCAGCCTTTCCAGCAAGCTCAGGACAAACGCCGCCAGCCGTGGGCCATCACGGTAGAAAAAGAACACGAAAACCAGACTCAGGGTCAGTTCGAGGATCCCGCCGCCAATCTGTGCGCTACGTGCCAGCAACCAGTTGCCGACTTGACCCAGGTAGGGCTTGATCGCGGCCATTGCCGCAGCGCCCTGCTCATCGATCGTGTTCCAGAACCCCACTAACCGCTCGCCCACGAACGGTACGCCTGATAGCCATACCGGCGGCGCGGGCAGGCCGTCGACCTGCACGTCCTTGATGAAGAGCGTCACGTCACGGATGTGGTCCGCGAGATTGAAACCCAGCCACACCAACGGCAATGCCACCAATAACATCCAGATCAAGGTCAGCAGCCCCGCCGCCAACGCTTCACGGCCATTGAGCCAGCGTGTTACCAGGCGCATCAACGGCCAACTGGCGAAGGCCAGCACCGCGCCCCAGAACAGCGCCGACCAGAACGGCGCCATCACCCACAGACTGGCACCGAACAGTGTCAGGAGCAGGAGCTGCACCAACAGGCGATCATTATTGGGCATGGGTTATCTCGAAAAAGCGAATGATAAGAGCATAACGGCGAACACCCGCAACGCCAGTGCTCGCCTGGTGAACGCAGGGCTTTAGCGAATAAGCTCGACGAACAGCCCCGGCTTGTCGCCGCTGCCAGCCTCGATCCGCGCGGCACGTACGCCCTTGGTGATCAGCGCCTGACGCCAGGCCTCGGCATCTGCCCCGGACACAGTCACGCGCAGGTTGCCATCCAGATTGAGCCCACGCGAGAGCAGGGTCGCCCAGACATCCTGAGGTGCACCTGTCAGCTTGGGCAAACTCAGCACACCTGTGCTTTTGAGTTGACGCAACAGGGTTGCCGAGGTCGGCAACACGTCGCCCAAAGGTGCTGCTGCGCTGAACTGTTCAACATGCAGGTACGCTCGACGGTTGCCGCGAGTGATGCTGTACAAGGCCACCAACGTATCGTTTTTCGGCGCAGCCAGACGCAACAGCAAATAAGCCTGCTGCTCATCGGCGCCATACAACTTGGAGTTACCAAATACTTCATTGGCCCACAGACTGCTTTCACCACAATCACGGGCCTGGCACCAGAACAACAGCTCGGCGCCCTGCTTCTGCAGGGCTTCACGGGCTGCGGTGAAGGCTTCGTCAGACGTGTGTTCAGCAGGCAGCTGGTAGGTCACCGAGGTGACATTGCCCCGTGCGCCGATCTGGCCGTCAAAGCGTAACTGGCCGCTGATCTTGCGGATCGAACCCAACGGGTAGATTCGCTCCAGCTCCGTGACGGGCCGATAGTCGACGATTTCAGCATCTGCCAAACGCGGCACCCCCTCCAGATCGTGGCTGCCAGGCACGTCGGCGGCGCAGGCTATCGCGCTGAGCAGCGAGCCGCAGATCGACACGCCGAGAACACGGGATAAGCGCATACGTATTCTCATCGGATCGCCAAAATTGGGGCGGAGTTAATCGTCTTGCATGTGCCAGCGATAGGTAGGTCCATCAACGTTGTCTCCCATTTCAATCTGCCCAGCCTCGGCAGTTGCCTGCTGCAAGTCAAGGAACGGCATAAAAGCGATTGAAACAGTCTGCAACAGCGCGTGCGCCCTCCTCGTCATTCAAATGCAAATGATGGCCGCCGGGCAAGGTCGTGGTCTCGAACGTCAGCTGTGACAGCAGTTCGCTGTGCTGGGCCAACATGCCCTGCCCAGCCACCACCAGATGGGTTGGGCAACTGACGCGCTGGACGAACGCCATGGCCTGCTCGCGGGTCAAGCGCATCGGAGAGGCCAACGTCAGCCGGCTGTCACTGCGCCAGGTGTACCCCCCCGGCACCGGCATCAACCCTCGTTGAGCCAGCAGCTCGGCCGCTTCACGACTGACGGCAACCAGACCTTTCATCCGCGCCTCGACGGCTCGCTCCATGTCGCTGTAGACCGGTTTGCGCTTATTCGACAGGTTCAGTTGCGCTTGCAAGGCCATGCCCAACCGCTCGGCCGCATGACTGGCTTCGCCGGTCGGCGGGATAACTCCGTCGATCAGTGCCAGACGGGTCACACGCTCAGGCAGCGCACCCGCCAACACCACCGAAATGATCGCACCCAATGAATGCCCAAGCAGGGAAAAGCGCTGCCAGCCCAGTTGCTCGGCGACGTGCAGCACGTCATGCACATAGTCCCACAGGGTATAACCGGCCCCCAACGGACGATGATCGGAGTGACCATGCCCGGCCAGATCCAGGGCGACGATGCGCAAGCCTTTGAGCTGCGGTGCCAAGCGGGCAAAGCTGTTGGCATTGTCCAGCCAACCATGCAAAGCGATCACTGGCTGACCGTCTTCAGGCCCGAACAGGTGCGCGGCCAATTCAATATGCGGCAGGCTCAGGCGGACTTCTTCGACGGGCACGCTCATGCGCACGCCTGCTCGGCGCAACGCGCATCCCAGCGAGCGAACAAGGTCTTGAGCAGCGCAGCGGTGTCTTGTGGACGTTCGAGCGGGAACATATGTCCGCCGGGCATGGACAGGTATTCGCCTTGCGGCATCCGTTTCACCGAATGGGCGTGGTGACGCATGACCACCCGACTGCGTAGCCCGCGCACCACCGCCAGTGGCACTTTCAACTGCTGCGCCCGACCGGGACTCGTGTGGGGCACACTGCGGTAAATACTTATTTCAGTCGCCGGATCGAAGCGCAGGCGCAGCTGATCGCCGTCCTGTTGCAAACCATGCTCAAGGTAGGCCTCTAAGCATTCGGGATCGAAGCCGCGAAACAAGGTCTTGCCAGCGAAATACGTGCGGGCAGCGCTCAGATCAGCGAAAGCCTCCCGGCGTCCAAGGGTGCGACCGGCCGGGGTGATGCGATCAATGAAACCAAAGCGTTTGGCGGCGCGAATCATCCATTGATCAACCCATGTCAGCACCGGTGAATCGAGCATCACCACCCCGCGATACAACTCGGGACAGCGCAACGCGGCATGAAAGTGCAGCACGCCTCCCAACGAGTGCCCGACACCCCACACAGGTTCAGGTTGCTGGCGCAGGTGATGAATCAGCTCGTCGACCAGACTCAGCCAGTTGTCGTTCACCGGGAAGCGTGGATCGTGCGCGTGCTGCTCCAGATGCGCGACGGCGTAATCCGGCGCCAGTGCGTCGAACAATTTGCCATACGTAGCCGACGGAAACCCGTTGGCGTGAGCGAAAAACACCTGTTGCGACATGCGAATACGTCCAAAAACAAAAGCCAACGGCGATTGTGCGCATCCGCCGTCGACACAGCAATGACTGTAACTGCCAGGAAGGGTGACACTTGAGCCAGAATGACGATCCGCTCGCTATCAGCGTGCCGGCGGCTGCTCACCTACCGGCACAACAGCCATGGTCAGGCGGGAAATACAGCTGGCCTTGCCTTCATCGCTGGTCAGACGGATGTCCCAGACGTGAGTGGTGCGGCCGATATGCACCGGGCGCGCAACGGCGGTGACGCGACCACTGCGCAAACCACGCAGGTGGTTAGCGTTGACCTCCAGCCCCACGCAAAAGAACTTTCTTGGGTCAATACACAAGTAACTGGCCATGGAGCCTACGGTTTCAGCCAGTACCACCGACGCCCCACCGTGTAACAGGCCGTAGGGTTGATGGGTACGGTGGTCGATGACCATGCTCGCGGTCAGGGAATTCTCGTCGAAAGCCTCGAAACGAATGTCCAGCACTTCACCAATGGTATTTTTCTGCAGCGCGTTGAGTTGGTCTATATCGGGGGTTTTAAGCCATACACTCATGTTCAATCCTTTTAAGTGGCGCTCGCATGACGAACGCCAGACATAAATGGGTCACTCTTGCCACTGCACAACCCCGGATCGATCGCTCCATTTCTGGAAGCTGGCGCCATAGGTCGACTCGATGACCGCACGTTTTATTTTCAAGGTCGGCGTAAGAAAACCATTCTCGACCGCCCAACTATCTTTCACGACGATCAGCCTGTGCAAGCGTTCATGTTTGTCGAGGGCAGCATTGACCTCTTCAAGCAGCACTTCCAGGCTCTCGTGCAATGCGCTACGGGCTCCGCTGGCCGCATCTTGCAGACCTGTTGCGGATAACACGCATAACACCAGCGGCGCACTTAAACCGTCCCCGACCACACACACTTGTTCGATGCGAGTGTGCACGGCCAGACGGTTTTCTATGGGTGCCGGCGCGACGTACTTGCCTTTACTGGTCTTGAAAATCTCTTTGAGACGGCCCGTCAGGCGCAAATAGCCGTCGGCGTCCTGCTCGCCTTTGTCACCGGTGCGCAAAAAGCCGTCCTCGGTGATGGTTTCGGCAGTCTTGAGCGGCTCCTTGAAATAACCCTGCATGGTCGCACCGCTGCGCACCTGTACTTCGCCGCTCGGATCAATCCGGACCTCGACCTGCGGGCAGGGCTGGCCAATCCAGCCAATTTTCTGCTTACCCGGCAGGCTGATGTGCGAATAACCGCAGTTTTCAGTCATGCCGTAGACCTCCAGCACCTCCAGGCCCAAGCGCCGGTACCAGTTCATCAACGCCTCGGGGATAGGTGCGGCGCCGGACAATGCGATGCGCAACGCATCCAGCCCCAACCCGGCCAGCACTTTGCGGCCAACGATTTTACCGATGATCGGCAAGCGCAGAAGCGCGTCGAGGCGCGCGGCGGGCATCTTGTTGTAGACCCCCATCTGGAACTTGGTCCAGATACGCGGCACACCGAACATTGCAGTGGGCCGGGCGCGTTTGAGATCGACCAGAAAGGTGTCCAGGCTCTCAGCGAAAAACACCGTTTGCCCCGTATAGATTGACGCCATCTCGACGAACATCCGCTCTGCCACATGGCATAACGGCAAGTAGGACAGCAGCCGATCCTGCTCCCCTAACTGGAATAGGCCGACCCCGTGGCTGGCGGCGAACGCCAGGCCACCGAAGGTGTGCATCACCCCTTTGGGCAGCCCGGTGGTGCCGGACGTGTAGATGATGGTCGCCAATTGCTCTGACGAGGGCGACGGGTTGTCCTGAATTGGCGCGCAGGCCTGCAACTCGGACCAGTTGAAATCGAAGTCGGCAGTCGGGCAAATAGGCAAGGCGACGGTGGGTAAGCCGGGCCTGACGCCGCCAGCCATGCCCGACCAATCATCGAGCTTGCCGATAAACACCAGCGCCGCTTCGGAATGCTCCAGCACTTGAGCAACGGATTCAGATGTCAGATTGGGATACAACGGCACCGAGACATGGCCGGCCATCCAGATCGCCAGGTCGGCAATGATCCAGTGGGCGCAGTTCTTGGAAATGATCGCAATATGGCTGCCTTGGGGCAATTCGCGTCGGCGCAGCCAGTGTGCAGCGCGACGGGCCTGGTCACCGACATCAGACCAGCTCAACGTCTGCACGTGGCCGCCTGCCAATGGCTGGACCATATAGCGCTTGTTCGGATGACGGGCTTCGCGTTCATAGAATACGTCGAGAGGCAAACGAATAGCGCCAGACATGCGACTTGCTCCTGGGTTTTTTATTTCCCGGAAGCGTAGCTGACCAAGCACTTGCTTGGGAGTAATTTCAAAATCAAGTGCGGGGCTGTCACGTGTCGAGATCAGCCCGGTCAAACAATCGGTGCCTGTGCGGCCGGATCAAGGATGCCGAATGCTGCACAGCTCCATAAGACCCGCCAGCGGGAAATCCCCTTCGAGCTCAGCCAGGCTGGCAGTGCCCATGGGTTGGGCCTGCCGATAATGACCGTCGACAAGCAACCCCACCAGTGCTCCCACCAGCGGTTGATGGCTGACCAGGAGCACATCGTCCGTCGAGTACAGATCCAGTTCGCTCAGGACCTTTTGCGGGTCGCTGTCCGGAGTCAACCAGGGAACGGTCATGATCGGCTCGTTGAACCCGAGGACTTGATGGACCAGTTCGGCCGTCTGCTGTGCACGTACATAGGGGCTGGCGATGATCCGGTTCAGCGGCTTGCCCAACAGGTGCGCTGCACTTTTCAGCACTTCTTCGCGACCGTGAGCGGTCAGCTCGCGCTCGGCATCGTTGCGCGCCTGAGAGTGAGCTTCACCATGGCGCAAAATCCACAACTTCACAGTTTTGGCTCCTCATCTCGAACGGGATGCGGCGCAGGGGCAACGCTATGCGGCGCCTCGCCTTCAGGCGCCCGTGGCATAGGCCAATCGGTGAAAGGCCAGGGCTTCTGGTCGCTGTGGAACGTGCCGAAACGGCCGATCTGCGCCAAGTACTGACTCACGCTGTCGCCAAAATTCATCAAGCTGCCACTCGGAGCGCCGTAGATCAGGCGGTAGCCGACCTGCACCAGTACCACACACCCGAGGACGACTTCTGCCAGTTGCCAGATCAATACAAACAGCAGCATCCATAGAATGCGCAGCAGGACCGACTCATTCTGTTTGAGTTTCGATTCGTTCAAGACCTTCACCTATCTCTAAGGGCTTCAGTTAAACAGTGGTTCCGTTAAAAACCACTGGTGGAAATAAAGTCGACATCGGTTTTCGGCTCGGCACGCATCAATACTTCGATGACTTGATTGAGCGTACGTCCTTCGAAAAGAATCGCATGCAAGCCCGCAACCAGCGGCATATACACCTGCAACTCATCCGATTTGGCCTTGAGCACCTTCAGGGTGTTAACCCCTTCCGCCACTTCGCCCAAGCGGGTGACAGCCTCTTCAAGACTCAAACCCTGACCGAGGGCGAAACCCACTTGATAGTTACGGCTCTTGGGCGATGAGCAGGTGACAATCAAATCGCCAACCCCGGCCAGGCCGAGAAAGGTCATTGGATTAGCGCCCTGGCTCACGGCAAACCGGGTCATCTCCGCCAGGGCACGGGTGATCAGCATGCTCTTGGTGTTTTCGCCCATGCCCAACGCGACCGCCATGCCCGCGATAATCGCGTACACATTCTTCAACGCGCCGCCCAGTTCGACACCAAACCGATCGGCACTGGCATACACGCGAAACGTCCGACCGTGCAGCGCGGCCTGCACCTGCTGGCAGAGGTCTTCATCCGCGCTGGCCACCACTGTGGCGGTCAACGCGTGCTCGGCGATTTCTCGGGCCAGATTCGGTCCGGACAACACACCGATGCGCGCATTCGGGGCGATTTCTTCGAGGATTTCGCTCATCAGCTTGAAGGTGTGCGCCTCAATGCCTTTGGTCAGGCTCACCAACATCTTGCCGGTCAACAGGTCCGCATGAGGCGCCAGCACAGAACGCAAGGCGCTAGAGGGCAAGGCAACAAAAATCAACTCGCTGCCGTTCAGCGTGGTCAGCAAGTCCGTGACCGGTTCAACCGCAGGGTGAACCTTGATGCCTTTGAGGTACCGTGGGTTCTCGCGGTTGACACGGATCGCCTCGGCCTGAGCCGGGTCGCGCATCCACTGCCTGACCGGATAACCGTTCTCTGCCAGCAGATTCGCCACAGCAGTACCGAAGCTGCCGCCTCCAAGAACCGCAATAGGTTGCTGTTGAGTCATAACCAATCCACTTAGAGCCATCACATCTGGCGATGGCAGCATTATACGGGGCAGAGCCTGCGCGACCAGCCTTGAAGAGATTCAATTCAGGCCGACCAATACCCCACAAGTTCAATGGAAATTACCGCAGCGTCGGTTACCATGCCCGACTCCCCCTTTTGATGGCGTTTCGCGATGACCTGTCAGTCAAGGATAAGCAGTGTTTATGACCAATGGATCATAAAACTGTGCGCGCAGTTCACGTGCCTGCAGGGGAGCGATCCACCGCGGGCGGCAGGAGAAAGCGTCCGATGACTTTCCGCCTGAACTGGGGCATCAACACCCGCACCCAAATCATCAGTCTGGGGCCGGCGCTGCTACTGACCTTATTGCTGATCAGTTTCTTCACCTTCGTGCGGATTCAGGACTTGCGTCAAGAGTTGACTCATACCGGTCAATTGATCGCCAATCAGTTGGCTCCAGCGTCGGAATATGGCGTGATCGTGGGCAACGATGACGTTCTCGAAGGCCTGATGCGCGCCACGCTGGCCACGCCCCACGTGCGCTTTCTGGAGGTGCAGGACAACGCCAACAACGTGCTGATGTACGTCGAGCAACCGAACGAAAACGACACACGATCCGCTCAGGTGGAGATCTTCCAGGCACCTATCCGGTCACAGAACATCCCGTTGGGGAATGACCTCCTGCAAGCCCCTGCCCCCCAGGCCAGCTCGCCGAATGAGGATTACCTGGGGCGGGTGATCGTCGGCATGTCCAACGATGCATTCAGTCAGCGCCAACAGGAAATCCTGCTCAAAGCCGGGGTTCTCGCGCTGTTCGCCCTGCTTTTTACCTATGTCCTCGCCCGTCGTCTGGCGCTAAGCCTGTCGCAACCGATCAGCGACATGGGCGAAGCGGTCAAGGCGATCCAGCAAGGTGACTACAACAGGCCATTACCGGTGACCGACGACGGCGAACTGGGTGACCTGGCGCGACACATCAACAACCTCGCCTACGGACTGGAACACGCCAGCCGCGAACAGCAACAGACCATTGACCAACTGATTCAGACCCGCGAAGAAGCCGAACGGGCCAACAGTGCCAAATCCAACTTCTTGGCCATGATGAGCCACGAACTGCGCACCCCCATGAACGGTGTATTGGGGATGCTGCAGTTGATGGAAACCACCAAAATGACCGATGAGCAGGCTGAATATGCTGCGTTGGCGACCGAATCAACCGAGCACTTGCTGCGTGTGATCAACGATATCCTCGACTTCTCGCGTATTGAGCGCGAAGCACTGGCGCTGGAGCATATACCGTTCAATCTGGCTGAATTGATCAGCACCTCGGCCCAGGCTTTCCACCATAACGCCCAACAACGCGGCATCTCCCTGGAGCTGAAAACCCCTCCGGGACTGGAGTCCCTCGAGGTCGAAGGTGATCCGACCCGTATTCGGCAAATTCTGGTCAATCTGATCGGCAACGCGTTGAAATTTACTGACCTGGGCAGCGTACAGATCGAGACCCGGTGGCAGCCTCTGGATCAGGAATCGGTCTGGTTCACCTGCACGGTGTGCGACAGCGGCATCGGTATCTCTGCCGAGCGACTGGAACTGATGTTCAATGCCTTTGAACAGGCGGACAGCTCGATTTCCCGGCGGTATGGCGGTACCGGGCTAGGCTTGCCTATCGCCAGAACCCTGGCCGAGCGCATGGGCGGAACACTTCGGGCCCGGAGCGAAGAAGGCATCGGATCAATCTTCACCCTTGAAATTCCGCTGGCGCTGCACAGGGAAAAAGCCCCTGAACAGGTACCGACCTTCCTCGCGGGTAACAGCAACGGCAAAAATCAGCATGTGTTGCTGGTTGAGGACAACCCGGTCAATCAGACCGTGGTCGAGGCGATGCTGCGCAGTCTGGGCTTCCAGATCAGCGTGGTCAGCGATGGGGCACAGGCTGTGAGCGCGGCTCAGACTGGAGATTTCGCGGCGATTCTCATGGACTGTCGCCTGCCAGTGATCGACGGCTACGAAGCGACGCGGCAGATTCGTCAACTGACAAACTGCATTCAGGTACCCATCATCGCCCTGACTGCCAACGCATTGCACGGTGATCGGGAGGCCTGCTTGCAGGCCGGAATGAGCGATTACCTGGCAAAACCCTTCAAACGTACTGATTTACAGCAAGTTCTTCAGCGTTGGCTGCCCTTTCAAGCATCTGCGACTGGCGATAAATGCTAAATTACGGCAGTCTTAGTGACCAAATCAGCTCGCAAACGCTGCTTGGATAATAATTCCAGTGCACAAGTGTACTTTCATTTCCCTTGTGCTGTGACTTTCACTACAACGCAATAGTCTATGAGTAGGCTGACGGCAGAGACCTGGCGCGTCAGCCGGACAGGAAAATTTGCCTTACCCTGCCGCACAGGATTATTGAGGAGCTCGCATGACCCAACAAAACGCCTATACCCGGGAAGACCTGCTGCGCTGCAGTCGCGGTGAGCTGTTCGGCCCAGGTAACGCGCAACTGCCCGCCCCGAACATGCTGATGGTGGATCGCATCACCCATATCAGCGCCGAGGGTGGCAAGTACGGTAAAGGTGAATTGGTCGCCGAGCTGGATATCAATCCGGACCTGTGGTTCTTCGCCTGTCACTTCGAAGGTGACCCGGTGATGCCAGGCTGCCTGGGCCTTGATGCCATGTGGCAACTCGTCGGCTTCTATCTCGGCTGGCAGGGGAATCCTGGCCGTGGCCGTGCTTTGGGGTCGGGCGAAGTGAAATTTTACGGTCAGGTTCTTCCGACCGCAAAAAAAATCACCTACAACATCCATATCAAACGCACCATGAAAGGCAAACTGGTCCTGGCAATCGCCGACGGCACCGTGAGCGTTGATGGTCGCGAAATCTACAGCGCCGAAGGCCTTCGGGTCGGCCTGTTCACTTCCACTGAAAATTTCTAAGGGTATCCGCATGCGCCGCGTCGTTATCACTGGTCTGGGCATTGTTTCCTGCTTGGGCAATGACAAAGACACCGTTTCCGCTAACCTGCGTGCAAGCCGCCCTGGCATCCGTTTCAATCCGGAATATGCCGAAATGGGTCTGCGTAGCCAGGTTTCCGGCTCCATTGACCTCAACCTCGAAGAGCTGATCGATCGCAAGATCTATCGCTTCGTCGGCCATGCAGCGGCTTACGCTTACCTGGCCATGAAGGACGCTATCGTCGACTCCGGACTGTCCGAAGACCAGGTGTCCAACCCGCGCACAGGCCTGATCGCTGGCAGCGGCGGCGCGTCGACGCTTAACCAGATGGAAGCGTTGGACATCCTTCGCGAAAAAGGCGTCAAGCGCGTTGGCCCATACCGCGTCACGCGGACCATGAGCAGCACCGTCTCCGCCTGTTTGGCCACCCCGTTCAAAATCAAGGGTCTGAACTACTCCATCGCGTCTGCCTGCGCCACCAGTGCTCACTGCATCGGTAACGCAATGGAACAGATCCAGATGGGTAAACAGGACGTAGTCTTCGCCGGTGGCGGTGAAGAGGAGCACTGGAGCCAGTCGTTCCTGTTCGACGCGATGGGCGCTCTGTCCAGCCAGTACAACGAAACGCCGGAGAAAGCCTCCCGCGCTTACGATGCCAAACGTGACGGTTTCGTCATTGCCGGTGGCGGTGGCATGGTCGTGGTTGAAGAGCTGGAGCATGCTCTGGCTCGTGGCGCAAAAATCTACGCAGAAATCGTAGGCTACGGCGCAACGTCAGATGGCTACGACATGGTCGCCCCAAGCGGCGAAGGCGCTATTCGCTGCATGCAAATGGCGCTGTCCACTGTTGAAGGCCCTATCGACTACATCAACACTCACGGGACTTCGACTCCGGTCGGCGACGCGAAAGAGATGGAAGGTGTACGTGAAGTCTTCGGCACAGATGCTCCTGCCATCAGTTCGACCAAAAGCTTGTCGGGTCACTCTCTGGGCGCTGCCGGCGTTCACGAAGCGATCTATTGCATGCTGATGATGGAAGGCAACTTCATCGCTGGCTCTGCCAACATCGAAGAGCTCGACCCGGTTGTGGCCGATATGCCGATCCTGCTCAAGACCCGTGAGAACGCAAAGGTCGATCAGGTCATGAGCAACAGCTTTGGCTTCGGTGGCACCAATGCCACCCTGGTGCTGAAACGCTGGCAGGGTAAGTAACACCTGCATAAAAAACGGCACCTTCGGGTGCCGTTTTTTTCGTCGCTTTTTCGTACCCACAGCACCTTGTGGCACCTCCCTACGTAGCCAAATGCCATGGAAGAATATGATCGCAATGTCGGCGCAAGGCCTGGCATCTCACGCGGTAACGACCCCAAGCGAATGAAGAGATCCTACTTTCTCGGTATTGCTTCGATTACAGCCTTCTGTCTTTTAGCCGCAGTTCCCGGGCATGCCCAGAATTTACCAGCTCCGCTAGCCAGAGACGATGGCAAAAACGCCATGGTCTTCGTCAGCCAGGCACAGCAGATCGTTGCCAAGGCAACCCTCAAAGCGCACTGGAGCGGCCCCGAGTCCGGCCCTCCTGCCCCTCGGGGCAAAAACATTGCCTTTGTGGCAGAAGATTTACGCAATGGCGGAATTGTCGGTGTCGCGCAAGGCGCACGCGAGGCGGCTGCGGTGATGGGCTGGTCGCTCAAGATATTCGATGGCGGCGGATCGTCAGCCGGACGCGCGAAAGCCTTTGCCGATGCGCTGGCAGCAAACCCCGACGGCCTTATCCTGTGCGGGTCGGATGCACACGAGAACCGTGCGGCACTGGAAACCTTTGCCAGCCATGGCGTGCCTGTCGTTGCCTGGCACGCGGATGCACAGCCGGGGCCGATTGCGGGCACACCTGTCGCCATGAACGTCACCACCGACCCGGTGGAGGTCGCACGCCTCACTGCATTGGCGGCAGTGGCGCAATCAATGGGTCACGCTGGCGTGGTCATCCTGACGGACTCCAGGTACAGCATCGCCACAGCCAAGGCCAAGGCCATGGAAGACATCATCCAGTCCTGCAAAGGGTGCACCCTGCTGGAAGTGCGCGACATTGCGATCTCTGAGAGTGGCGAGCGTATGCCCGCGATTACTAAAGAACTGCTCCTGCGGTATGGCAAACGCTGGACGCATACGCTGGCCATCAACGATATCTATTTCGACTACGCGACTGCAGCGTTGGCCAGCGCCGGAATACCGAGCAACGGACTCAATCTACTGTCTGCCGGGGATGGCAGTGCTTCCGCTTTTTTGCGCATTCAGGCAAAGACTTATCAGACCGTCACAGTGGCCGAGCCGCTGAATCTGCACGGATGGCAGGTGATGGATGAATTGAACCGACTCCTTGCAGGACTCCCTGTCAGCGGATTCGTAGCGCCAGTTCATCTGGTCAATGCCGACAACGTCACCCTCGATGGCGGGGAGAAGTTCCAGTACGACCCTGACAATGGCTACCGGAATGTGTACCGCCGCCTATGGAACCGCTGACCGTGGATGTGACTTCCAGACTCACCGCCGTGTATCGCCTACTGCTCCCGCAATCGTTACGCGCTCAATTCATCCTTGCTTTTCTAGCGCTGGCCCTGTTGATCCTGGCGGGCGGCACGACAGCGGTCTACGCCTTGCGTACGTCAAACAACGCCACCCGAGAGCTGACCAAAGAGCGATTGGTCCGCATGCAAGCTGGACAGGACATGCTGCAAAGCACACTGCTGATCGAGCGCCAAACGGATCAACTACTGACCACCGCCTCTTTTGACACCCTGCGCTCAAGCTATGCCGAGACGGTCAAACAGCTTGAGGCACTTGATCGCCTGGTGGTTCAGCTGACAACCGCGAGCAATGCTGTCGCGATACTTGACGTGCATCAGTCGAGTCAACTATTTCGCAATACCGCCAACATTGTGGCTCAACTGCGTGAAGGCGTACTGCAAACCGAAGTCGACTTCGAACACACCCTGAAGGATCGTACCGGTCGCTTGATCGGCGCTCAAACTCAAGGCAGCCCGGAGCTGGCGGTTCTGCTGTACAACCTGCCTGTCGTGAATGACCGCAATGCGGTGGAACTGCTGCGTACGCGCTTCATGCGCAAGGCCGATGCGACACGCGAGTTACCCGATGCAGTGCGAAACGATGTCGCCACCCTGCAATCACAGCAGTCCGACCTTATTGATCCTGACGCGCACGATCCGTTTTCCCTCCGCCTGAAACTGATCAGTCAGCACGACGCTCTGCAGCACTTTCATGATGCTCTGGAAAGCCAGGCCGAGTCCTTGGTGACGGTGGCACGCGAGCAATCCGACGCGTACACCCAAGACTACCGGGAAGCCGTGCAGGAATTGGTCGAAGCCTCCAATCGCAGCCAGCAATGGATACTGATCATGCTGGGCGGCAGCCTGATACTTGCATGGTTTGTGACGCGCATATTCATGGGTCGTCATGTGCTCGAGCGCCTGAATGAGATAAGCCGCCAGCTACGGCAGGAGCGTATCGACGATACGCCGCTGGTGATGGAGGTGCAGGAGAAGGACGAGATCGGCGACATGGCACGTGCCGTGAATCAGTTTCTGAAAGATCGCCAGCAGCTTGAAAGAAAAACAGCCGAATTGAGCACCGTCAAAGAACGGCTCGCTTTACAAAACTCTCAATTGCAACAGGAGGCTGTTGTACGCACCGGCCAAGGTAACGTCCTTGAACTGATCGCGAAAAGTACCGAACTCCAGGAGGTCCTCGACAGTCTGGCCCATCTGGTTGAGTCGCAGATGAACGACATGATGGTGTCCATCCTCCTGCTGGACGAAGAGGGAACGCACCTCCTGCATGGAGCCGCACCCAGCCTGCCGAAGACCTACACCCAGGCCATCGACGGGGTTGCAATCGGCCCGAAGGTCGGCTCGTGTGGCACTGCCGTGTATCGACGAGAACCCGTGATTGTTGCTGATATCGAGCACGACCCACTGTGGGAAGATTATCGATCAATCGCAGCGCCCTACGGCCTTCGCGCCTGCTGGTCGACACCCATCCTGTCCCATGATCGAAAGGTCCTGGGAACCTTTGCCTTGTATTCCCGTACGGTGCGCAGCCCCGTCGAGATCGAGATGCAGCTGATTGGCATAGCGACGCACCTCGCCGGAATCGCGATTGAGCGCAAACACACGGAAAACCGCATCCGCTATATGGGAGACCATGATGCATTGACCGGACTGCCAAATCGCACGCTGCTGGAAGACCGTCTCAAACAAGCCATCCTTTACGCTCAACGTTGCGCTCGCCGGGTAACGGTGGTGTTCATCGACCTGGATAAATTCAAACTGGTCAATGACAGTCTGGGCCATAGCGCCGGGGATGAGCTGCTGAAAACCGTCGCCAGCCGAATGGTGCAGTGCGTGCGCCGCACCGACACGGTCGTTCGGCTGGGCGGCGACGAGTTCGTGATCATCCTGTTCGATCAGCCTTCTGACGTCGACGGTATCACCCCGGTCCTGCAAAAAATCCAGGAAGCCATCCTGCAACCCATCCTGCTCAGCGGGCACACACTCCACGTCACCTGCAGCATGGGACTGGCCACCTACCCTGCCGACGGAACCGACACCGAGACCCTGCTCAGAAACGCGGACGCCGCCATGTATCGCGCCAAGGAGCTGGGCCGCAACAGTTACCAGTTTTACACCAGCGAGATGAACAGCAAGCATAAGGGCAAGCTTGCCATGCAGGACGGGCTTCGAAATGCAATTGACCGTGAGGAGTTCCTGTTGCTGTATCAGCCCCAGGTGGATTTACACTCAGGTCAGGTCATCGGCGTGGAAGCGCTGATCCGCTGGCAGCACCCCACACTCGGCATGGTTTCCCCCATCAAGTTTATTCCGCCAGCCGAAGAAACCGGATTAATCGTGCCCATTGGCGATTGGGTGATCCACACTGCCTGCAAACAGAACAAAGCCTGGCAGGATGCAGGCATGCCCACGATCACCATCTCAGTCAATATTTCAGCACGCCAATTCATCGAAAGGGACTTGGTCAGCCGGGTGCAACACGCGTTGCAGGAAAGCGGGCTGGACCCCATGTACCTTGAGCTGGAACTGACCGAAAGCTTGATCATGCAAGACCTCAAGCAAGCCATTACCAAGATGAAGGAACTGCAGGCGATGGGAATAAGCCTCTCGATCGATGACTTCGGCACCGGCTACTCAAGCCTCGCCGCACTGAAAAGCTTCCCCATTGCCCGACTGAAAATTGACCAGTCTTTCGTGCGCGACCTTCCCGATAACGAGAATGACAGAGCCATCGCCACGGCCGTGATTTCATTGGGGCACAAACTGAATCTCAAGGTGATCGCCGAGGGCGTAGAAACCGAACAACAGAAAGTTTTCCTGCGCGAAAACGGCTGCGATGAAATGCAAGGCTATCTGTTCAGCAAGCCTGTCTCGGCACAAGAGATAGAACAGCTGCTCATGCTGTAATACGCCGATCCCATACCGCAAAGCGCCGCTTCATCCCTGAGAGGTTTTCCATGACCATCACTGTCCACACGCTGTCCGGCAACGGCTATCGCCACAGCATTGAAATCAATCACAAACATAAGCTGCTCACCGATCTTCCAGTAAGCCTCGGCGGCGAAGACTCCGCGCCTGATCCGCATGATTATTTCGATGCAGCCCTGGGCGCGTGCAAGGCGTTGACGCTCAAACTGTATGCCGAAAAACACGACATCCCGCTGACGGGTGTCACTGTCGAGGTCAAACACGACAGCAGCCAGGAACGGGAAGGCAAGTATCATCTGCATGTTGAGCTGACCCTTGAGGGCATGCTGAGCAATGAGCAGCGTACCCTGCTGCATCGCATCGCCGATCGCTGCCCGGTACACAAGCTGATGACCACGACTGAAGTCAGCATCGAAACTCACCTGACCGAAGCCGCCGTCGACCAATAGCGCCGTACACGTCAGGGCGGGGTATGCTGTGTGCATCGACCCGCACTGCTTGCCGAGATGACGCTCATGATCGTAATCAAGCCCCGCACAGAAGATGTCGAAGGCCAACCGATTCTGCGCCCGCTGCCGTCAGCCAAATGTCGCAGCATCGGCCCTTTCGTTTTTTTTGATCACATGCTGGAGACCGATTACCCGGCCGGCAGCGGCATGAATATCCGTCAACATCCGCATATCGGCTTGTCTACCCTCACCTACTTGTTCGAGGGCCAGCTCTTGCACAAGGACAGCCTTGGCAGCGACCAATTGGTCCTGCCCGGTGACGTAAGCTGGATGACAGCCGGTAGCGCCGTTGCCCACATCGAACGCACACCGGAAAAGCTGCGCAGCAGCGGCTCACGCCTGCATGGACTGCAGGTCTGGCTGGCCTTGCCTAAACCACACGAACAAGGCCTAGGGCACTATAGCCATCATCCCGCACAGACACTGCCGGTTAGCGATGACCTCGGCGTCTGTATTCGGATGATTGCCGGCAGCGGGTTTTGCCTGACATCCCCGGTGCCGGTGCTGTCGCCGACGCTATATGCCGAAGTCAGCCTGCAAACCGCCACTGCGCTGACGATCCCTGCTGACCACGAAGAGCGGGCGCTGTATGTGGTGAGCGGTGAGGCGCAACTGGATGGCGAGCCGATAGAGGCACGCAGTTTGATCGTGCTGCCGGCTGGAGAGCGCGTGACGTTATGCGCTGACAGCGCATGTCATGCCGTGCTGATTGGAGGCGCCGCGCTGGACGGACCACGACGGATCAACTGGAATTTCGTGGCCAGCGACCCGGCGCTGATCGAACAGGCGCGCGCCCGCTGGGCGGCCGGTGATTGGCCGACGGTGCCGGGTGAAACGGAAAGGATTGAATTGCCTTAGCTTGAATCCGGGTGCCTGATACTCCGCCATCGCGGGCAAACCCGCTCCTACACGTTGATGCTGACCCCATGTAGGAGCGACAGGCCCTTCAGGGCCTCAGTTATCAGCCCTTGAACACTTCATCCAGCAAGTTATGCATCGATGCAAACGCGCGCTTGGCGGTTTTTGCGTCGTACATCATCATGCCCGGCGTGTTCGCTTCCGGATCGGTGAACGAGTGCACCGCACCGCCGTAGCTCAGCAATTGCCAATCCACGCCCGCCGCATTCATTTCCGCTTCGAATGCAGGCAGTTGCTCTTTAGGCACCAATGGGTCGGAAGCGCCGTGCATGACCAGCACCGACCCCTGGATATTTTTTGCGTCCGCCGGGTTGGATGTGTCCAGCGTGCCGTGGAAGGACACCGCCGCTTTCAATTCAGCGCCGGTACGGGCCAGTTCAAGCGAGCAGCAACCGCCGAAACAGAACCCGAAAGTCGCCAGCTTGAGGGTGTCTACAGGCGCGTCGACCTGAGACTTCAATGCGTCGAGCGCAGCCTGCATGCGCTTGCGCAACAATGCCCGATCGTTTTTAAGCGGCATCATCGCTGCGCCCGCCTCATCGCCATTTTTCGGGCGCGTGCCCTGACCATACAGGTCGGCCACCAGCACGACATAACCTTGCTCGGCCACTGCCTGAGCGATTTTTTCCGCGCCTTGGCTAACGCCCATCCAGTTGGGCGCCATCACCAGACCCGGACGCGAGGACGCATCACCGGAATCAAACACCAAACGGCTCTCGTAGGGCTGGCCATCAATCTGATAAACCACTGAACGAACAGTCACGTTGCTCATTGCTGACCTCCAAAGAAAATGACATAAAAAAATCCCGCCGAAGCGGGATTTTCATACCGGGTGTTTAAACCGACAACTCTACCAAGAGCTTGTTCAGACGGCGCACATAAGCGGCTGGGTCTTTCAAGCTATCACCAGCGGCCAGGGCCGCCTGATCGAAGAGAATGTGCGACAGGTCGCCGAATCGCTCTTCACTCTGCTCAGTATCAAGCTTGGCAATCAATGGGTGGGCCGGGTTGAATTCGAAGATTGGCTTGGAGTCCGGAACCTTCTGGCCACTGGCCTCGAGAATCTGACGCATCTGCAGACCGAGGTCCTGCTCGCCAATTGCCAGAATCGCAGGAGAGTCGGTCAGACGGTGGGAAACCCGCACTTCACTGACAGCGTCGCCCAGAGCGACTTTCAGCCGTTCGATCAAGCCTTCTTTATCCTTGGCGACTTCTTCCTGGGCTTTCTTGTCCTCTTCGGAATCAAGCTTGCCCAGATCCAGGTCACCACGGGCCACGTCGACAAAACCCTTGCCGTCGAAGTCGCTGAGGTAGCTCATCAGCCACTCATCGATACGGTCGGTCAACAGCAGCACTTCGATGCCTTTCTTGCGGAAGACTTCCAGGTGCGGGCTGTTCTTGACCTGAGCGTAGGTTTCGCCAGTCAGGTAATAGATCTTGTCCTGACCTTCCTTGGCACGCGCCAGATATTCAGCAAGCGCCACAACTTGCTCACCGCCGTCTTCGTGGGTCGACGCAAAGCGCAGCAAGCCGGCAATTTTTTCTTTGTTGGCGAAATCTTCTGCCGGGCCTTCTTTCATGACCTGACCGAAGTTTTTCCAGAAGCCTTTGTATTGCTCAGGCTCGTTCTTCGCCAGTTTTTCCAGCATGTCCAGCACGCGCTTGGTCAGCGCCGATTTCATCGAATCGATGATCGGGTCTTTCTGCAGGATTTCACGGGATACGTTCAAAGACAGGTCATTGGAGTCGACCACGCCCTTGATGAACCGCATGTACAACGGCAGGAACGACTCAGCCTGGTCCATGACGAATACGCGCTGGACATACAGCTTCAGCCCACGCGGCGCTTCACGCTGATACAGGTCGAAAGGCGCACGGCCCGGAACGTACAGCAACGAGCTGTATTCCAGCTTGCCTTCGACCTTGTTGTGGCTCCAGCTCAGTGGGTTTTCGAAATCGTGAGCAACGTGTTTGTAGAACTCCTGGTATTCCTCGTCCGTCACCTCGGTGCGCGGACGGGTCCAGAGTGCGCTGGCGCGGTTGACGGTTTCCCATTCCTGCTCAGGCGCAGCTTCACCTTCGACAGCGGCCTGTTCTTTCGGCAACTGGATCGGCAAAGCGATGTGATCGGAGTACTTCTTGATGATATTGCGCAGACGATAACCGTCGGCGAACTCACCTTCAGCGCTTTTCAGGTGCAGAACAATACGGGTACCACGATCAGCTTTCTCAAGAGTCGCGATTTCGAACTCGCCTTCACCCTTGGACGCCCAGTGCACGCCTTCGCTGGCAGGTACGCCGGCACGGCGGCTGAACACTTCAACCTTATCGGCAACGATGAATGCTGAATAGAAGCCCACACCGAATTGGCCGATCAGGTGCGAATCTTTCTTCTGATCGCCGGACAGGTTCTTCATGAAGTCAGCAGTGCCCGACTTGGCGATAGTGCCCAAGTGGGTAATCGCATCTTCACGGCTCATGCCGATACCGTTGTCTTCGAGCGTGACGGTTTTCGCGTCCTTGTCGAAACTCACACGGATTTTCAGCTCAGCGCCACCTTCGAGCAAGTCCGGTTTGGACAACGCTTCGAAACGTAATTTGTCGACAGCGTCAGAGGCGTTCGAGATCAATTCGCGAAGGAAAATTTCCTTGTTGGAATACAGCGAATGGATCATGAGGTGCAGCAGTTGCTTTACCTCGGTCTGGAAGCCCAGGGTTTCCTTTTGAGTTTCCACACTCATGGTTATCAAACTCCAATCAGATGGCACAAGCCGCATACACAGCGGCGGGATGTCATCAAAGTGGGGGCTGGGTCCGATTTTTCAAGGGCTTATACGTGCCGATCTACGATTCTTCGATTTTAAAATGCGCCCGCGCCGTGGCAATGGGCTCCGCCGAGGTGCTCTGCCAGGCGGTAACAGCGACATTGGCCACCCGTCGCCCCTGCCGCCAGACCTGACACTGTGCATAGGTGTCACGAAAATAACCGGCTCGCAGGTAGTCGACCGAGAAGTCGATGATCTTGGGAACCGAGCCCGATCCGGTGGTAACCAGCAAATGCATGGCTGCCGCCAGCTCCATGAAGCCTGCGATCACGCCACCGTGAATGGCCGGTAACAGGGGGTTACCAATATTGTCCTTGTTGGCGGGCAGGCGAAACAGCAACTCATCATCCTGACGCGAACACTCAATACCAATCAGCCTCGCGTAGGGAATCAACTCGAACAACGTTTCATAGCTGTCCTGCTCACGGGCCTGGCGAACCTGGTCCTTGAAATCAATCGTCATGACGCACCGCCATTGATCGAGCCGCTCAACCCTTTACTGCCTGTAGCAGCACCCTTGCCCATGCGCATGAACGTCCCGACCACATGGGCAATCGGCTGTTGCGGGTCGGCTTGATAAGCAAAACCCCGGATAAACATAACGTCGGTGGTCACCCGATAACACTGGGCAAAACCAAAGACGTCTTTGTGTGGTTCAGCGGGATGCATATAGTCGATGCGCAGATCGAGGGTCGGGCACACTTCGAACTCCGGCAGCACGCAAAGCGTGGCAATCCCGCAGGCGGTGTCCATCAGCGACGTCAGCGCGCCGCCGTGGATAACGCCGGTTTGCGGGTTACCAACGATGTGCGGGCTATAGGGGAGGACCAGGGTCATGCCGTCGGTATCCGCGCTGTGCACGCGCATGCCCAGAACCTGGCAATGCCGGAGCACCGAAATAAAGCGCACCGCGCGCTCAAAAATGGGGTTGTCGCTCATTGAACGCTGACTCTGATTATTTTTATTGGAGGCCAGCATAGCCTCGGCGTAAAGCCTCTGAAACATCAACCTTTATATATCTGTAGGCAAAGTGGAACTAAATTTATGGGCCGGCGCTCGAAAGGCTCGTAGATATCTTTATAAGGAGAAACACCCCATGCGTAAATCTTTAGCCTGTGCCCTGATGCTTTCTGCCACTCTGGGTCTCGCCGCGTGCGATAAAGCCAGCGAGAACAAACAGCAAGATGCCAACAAAGCGGCGCAAGAATCCCAAGAGTCGATGAATAAGGCCCAAGACAAAGTCAACGACGCCGCCAAAGAAAGTCAGGAAGCCGCCCAGAAGAATGCTGAAGCCGCTCAAGAGCGCGCAAAAGAAGCCAACGGTCAGGCCCCAGCGCCAACCACTACCAAGTAAGCTGAGGCGCTTTCAGACCATGAAGCCCGCGCGTAGCGGGCTTCATTAGTTTCAGCGCAGCAACGGGCTGAGCATTAACACCAACGAACATAACAGCCCGACAAACCAGGCCAGGCTACGCACGGTCGGAATATCCGCCAGATACGCCCCCAGAAAAATCAAACGCGCAATCACGAAAGTCACCGCGATCCCGTCGATTAAAAAGCCTTGCGTCTGCGTGGTATGGGCGACAAACACTCCCGCCGAAAACAACACGAACGCTTCGAAACTGTTCTGATGCGCCGCCAACGCGCGGGCGCCATAACCGGTCAATTGCGCCTGCTGGGCACGCGGCAAATGGTTGTTGTATCCGCCCTGCTCTTTCATCGCCTTGGCGACCGGTATCCGCGCTACATAAATCAACACAGCACTGATAAACAAACACCAGAAAGGGATACTCATAACGCTGTCGTCTCCTTGATGGGCTCCGCAGTCGGAGCCTCCGTTTGGGTGTAGACCATCACTTGCAACACGTCGGAATGAAACTCTCGCCGGTACAACACCAACACTACCCCTGTGCTCATCAACATGAATAACCAGGGACTGACGAACCAGGCGAGCATCGTCATGCCGAAATAGTAAGCGCGCAACCCGAAGTTGAACTGGTTGGCAGCCATGGAGATAACCCGGGCAGCGCGTAAGGCAAATGACTTGCGCTCCAACTCGCTGACATGGCGCTCACCGACCATGGGCGCAGAGCCGATCAGCACCGCCGCGAAGTTGTACTGACGCATGCACCAACTGAATGTAAAAAAGGCGTAGACGAAGACGGTTGCCAGGCACAACAGTTTGATTTCTGACATGCCCTGCGAAACCTGCTGGACCATGGGAATGTCCGCCAACAGCGACACCGCCCGCTCGGAAGCGCCCAATACGGTGAGAATACCGGCAAGGATGATCAAGGTGCTCGACGCAAAAAAAGAGGCGTTGCGCTCCAGATTACCGATCACGCTGGCATCGGCGATACGGTTGTCGCGCAGCAGCATTCGGCGCATCCAGTCCTCCCGATAAAGGTGCAACACACTGGCCAGGCAAGCAGTGTCGGCGGCCTTCAGGCTGGCATAGCGGGTGTAACCTCCCCAGCAGATGATGAACCAGAGTGCTGCCATGAGATGAATCAGATTGGCTTGAATGAACGGCATGCATTATTCCGAAGCACGTGGGCAGGATTGAGAACAGTAAAGAGCATTCCCTCTGCTTCGACGATACCCCATGGAAAAAGGCACTGATCGTTTGTGCAAAAAAAACCCGCATCAGCAAATGCAGGTTTTTTGATTGTTGCAGCATGCTGCCAACAGGTCGCGATTTAGCATCGCGACCTGTTGGCAGTCACTTCAGGCCAGCGCTTCGCGGCGTTTACCCAGCAGCCGGTCGCAGATGAATGCGCCAACCAGCGTGATCACCGCGGGCACCAGCCACGCCAGGCCTTGCTCACTCAAAGGCAAATGCGCCAGCCGAGTCGGCAACCAATCAGCCAGGCCCGCACCCTTGCAGGCGTCGATGATGCCGAACAATAGCGACACCAACATCACTGGCGCGACGATGCGACTTTGTGAGTGCCAGAAGTCCTTGCAGAAGCTCAACGCCACCAGGACGATGCACGGCGGGTAGATCGCTGTCAGCACCGGGATGGAGAATAAAATCAGCTTGGTCAGCCCCAGGTTGGACACCAGCAACGAAAAACCGGCCAGCAAGATCACCAGCGTTTTGTAAGACAGCGGCAAGATATTGCTGAAATATTCGGCACAGGCGCAGGTCAGACCGACAGCCGTCACTAGACAGGCCAACGAGATCAGCACCGCAAGAAAACCACTGCCCAACGAACCGAAGGTGTGTTGCACGTAGGCGTGCAGCACGACGGCACCGTTGCCCGCCCCCGCCGCGATTGCATGGCTGCCTGACCCCAAGCGAAACAGGCAGATATAGACCAGCGCCAGACCCAGGCCGGCGATCAGCCCGGCAATGATTGCGTATCGGGTGATCAGCTGTGGCGAATCGACGCCCCGCGAGCGAATAGCGTTGACGATGACAATGCCGAACACCAGCGCCCCCAGGGTATCCATGGTCAGGTACCCATTGATAAAGCCTTGGGAAAACGGCGCAGCCACATACGCCGGCTCGGCAACACCAATATCGCCAGCAGGCAAGGCGAATGCAGCAATGCCCAGTACAGCCAGCGCGAAGATTTTTAGCGGGGCAAGGAAGCGACCCACGGTGTCGAGCAAGCGGCCTGGATACAGCGACACCCAGAACACAACGAGGAAGTACACCAGGCTATACAGAAACAGCGCCAGCGGGCTGTCACCTGTCAGTGGAGCCAGCCCCACTTCGAACGACACGGTGGCCGTGCGTGGGGTCGCGAACAGCGGCCCCACCGCGAGGTAGCAGACCGCCGCGAGAATACCGCCAGCGACTTTACCAATAGGACTGCTCAGCGCATCCATCGCACCGCCGACTTTGGCAAGGGCAATGACCGTGACTACCGGAAGGCCCACTGCGGTGACCAGGAAACCCAGCGCCGCCATCCAGACATGCGGCCCGGCCTGCAAACCCACGATGGGAGGGAAGATGATATTGCCAGCCCCGACAAACAGGGCAAACGTCATAAAACCAAGTGCCAGAATGTCCTGGCCTTTCAACACTTTCATTACGGAAATACCACACTACTGAATCGGAATTTAGAGGGGATTTCCCGCAGGGTTAGGGAAATGCTGCCGGTCCTTATAAGACAGGCACGTAAAGCGAAACGGCTCCTTATGGGACCCGGGTACGCAAAATGGCAAGTAGCCTAACGAATCAGGGCATAAAACGCACTGTTATAGGGCGGACTGTCTCATTAACGACTTCCGGTGTCGTATTTGTGACAGTGAGGGCTGTGGCTGCATCCCGACCACTAAACCCCGGAAAGCACAAAGGCCACCCGAAGGTGGCCTTTGTTGATTGCGTTGTCAGGTCAGCAGAAGCTTACTTGACAGCCCAACCGGTCAGCTCGGCCAGGGCCTTGCCGATGTCTGCCAGCGAACGCACGGTTTTTACACCCGCGTCTTGCAGCGCAGCAAATTTCTCGTCTGCAGTGCCTTTGCCGCCAGAGATGATTGCGCCAGCATGGCCCATGCGCTTGCCCGCAGGGGCAGTCACACCAGCGATGTAGGAAACAACTGGCTTGGTCACGTGTGCCTTGATGTAGGCAGCCGCTTCTTCTTCAGCCGAACCGCCGATTTCACCGATCATGACGATCGCTTCAGTCTTCGGGTCTTCCTGGAACAGCTTCAGGATGTCGATGAAGCTTGCGCCCGGAATCGGGTCACCGCCGATGCCCACGCAAGTGGACTGACCGAAACCGGCATCAGTGGTCTGCTTCACAGCTTCGTAAGTCAGGGTGCCGGAACGCGACACGATACCGACTTTACCTGGCAAGTGAATGTGACCTGGCATGATGCCGATTTTGCATTCGCCTGGCGTGATCACGCCTGGGCAGTTAGGCCCGATCAGGACCACGCCCAGCTCGTCGCACTTGACCTTGGCATCAAGCATGTCGAGGGTCGGGATGCCTTCAGTGATGCAGACGATCAGCTTGATACCGCTGAGGGCTGCTTCAAGGATGGAGTCCTTGCAGAACGGAGCTGGAACGTAGATCACGCTGGCAGTAGCGCCCGTGGCTTCTACAGCTTCGCGCACAGTGTTGAACACTGGCAGGTCCAGGTGAGTGGTCCCGCCCTTGCCCGGTGTCACGCCGCCAACCATTTTGGTGCCGTAGGCAATGGCTTGCTCGGAGTGGAAAGTACCTTGTGCGCCCGTGAAACCCTGGCAGATGACTTTGGTATCTTTATTGATCAGGACGCTCATTACTTGCCCTCCGCAGCTTTGACAACTTGTTGAGCAGCGTCGGTCAGGCTGGTAGCCGCGATGATGTTCAAACCGCTTTCTGCCAGTACTTTAGCGCCCAGTTCAGCGTTGTTACCTTCAAGGCGAACAACAACCGGGATTTTTACGCCAACTTCTTTCACTGCGCCGATGATGCCTTCGGCAATCATGTCGCAACGAACGATGCCGCCGAAGATGTTGACCAGTACTGCCGCGACATTGCTGTCGGACAGAATGATCTTGAACGCTTCAGTTACGCGTTCTTTGGTCGCGCCGCCGCCAACGTCGAGGAAGTTGGCTGGTTTGCCGCCATGCAGATTGACGATGTCCATGGTGCCCATGGCCAGGCCAGCGCCATTGACCATGCAACCGATGTTACCTTCCAGCGCCACGTAGTTCAGTTCGAACTTGGCAGCGTGAGCTTCGCGCGGATCATCTTGCGATGGATCGTGGAAAGCTTTCAGCTTTGGCTGGCGGTAAACAGCGTTAGGATCGATGTTGATCTTGGCATCGAGGCAATGCAGGTTGCCGTCAGCCTTGATAACGAGCGGGTTCACTTCCAGCAGCGCCAGGTCGTAGTCCTGGAACAGCTTGGCCAAGCCAACGAAGATGTTGGTGAACTGCTTGATCTGGTCGCCTTTAAGGCCCAGTTGGAAAGCCAGGTCACGACCCTGGAAAGGCTGAGCGCCTACCAGCGGATCGATAGTGGCCTTAAGAATCTTCTCAGGGGTATCGTTAGCGATTTTCTCAATGTCCACGCCACCTTCGGTGGAAGCCATGAACACGATACGACGGCTCGAACGATCCACTACAGCGCCCAGGTACAGCTCTTTGGCGATGTCGGTGCAGGTTTCAACCAGGATCTTGGTCACTGGCTGACCAGTGGCATCAGTCTGGTAAGTCACCAGACGCTTGCCCAACCACTGTTGAGCGAAAGCCTTGGCTTCTTCTTTGCTACGAACCAGCTTTACGCCGCCCGCCTTACCGCGACCACCCGCGTGAACCTGGGCTTTGACGACCCATTCGGTTCCGCCAATTTTATCGCAAGCTTCTGCTGCTGCTTCCGGGGTGTCGACTGCGTAGCCTTTGGATACTGGCAGGCCGTATTCAGCGAAGAGCTGCTTACCCTGATATTCGTGAAGATTCATGCTTATTACCGTCTTCGTTAGTGCTGCGCATTCGGTGCTGCACTTCGAGAAGTGCCGCACCACCTGTGACCGCTACCTCGGATGACCTCAGGAATGTGCCGAAACAATGCTCTGTACGTTCCTGAAGGCGCCCATAAGTTCGAGTCCGGCGGACGTTCCGCGGTGAGACTTGCTAGCAAGGCTCACGACGGGCAGTCCGTCGTGGTTTCTTATTGTCTTAGCGTTTCTTTTTATTCTGGATGTGGATGGCGCCGCCATTCACTGCCAGTGCTGCTTCGTGCAACGCTTCGGACAACGTCGGGTGAGAGAAGACCATCATCCCGATATCTTCAGCGCTGCTGCCGAATTCCATAGCGATTGCGCCCTGCTGTACCAACTCTGCAGCGCCTGGACCAATCACGTGGACGCCCAATACGCGGTCAGACTTGGCGTCGGCGATGACTTTTACAAAGCCGCCGGTATCGTTTGCAGCCATGGCACGGCCACTGGCAGCAAACGGGAAGGTGCCCACATTAACTTCAACGCCTTCAGCCTTCAAGGTTTGCTCGGTTTTACCGACCCATGCGATTTCCGGATGGGTGTAGATAACCGAAGGAATCAGGTCGTAGTTGATCTGGGCTTTGTGACCCTTGATGCGTTCAACGACCATGATGCCCTCTTCCGAGGCCTTGTGCGCCAGCATCAGACCACGAACCACGTCACCAATGGCGTAAACACCTGGAACGCTGGTAGCGCACTGATCATCAACGAAGATAAAGCCGCGTTCGTCAATGGTTACGCCGCTGTCGGAAGCCAACAGCTCTGTGGTCACCGGGCGACGGCCAACAGCAACAATCAGCTTGTCGAAAGTAATGGTCTGTTCGCCAGTGGCGTCAGTGTAGGTCACCACGACTTCTTCGCCGCTGACCTTGGAGCCGGTCACGCGCGCGCCGAGCTTGATGTCCAGACCTTGCTTGGTGAAGGTCTTCAAGGCTTCTTTGGAAACCTGCTCATCAGCCGCTGGAATGAATTTTTCCAGAGCTTCGAGGACAGTGACCTGTGCACCCAGACGAGCCCAGACCGAACCCAGTTCAAGGCCGATCACGCCAGCGCCGATCACGCCCAGGCGTTTCGGAACTTGCTGGAACTCAAGGGCACCAGTGGAATCAACGATAACGTTGTTATCGACCGGAGCAGGAGGAATGTCGATCGGACGCGAGCCAGAAGCAAGGATCACGTTCTCGGCTTCGATCACTTCGACCGTGCCATCAGGGTGAGTCAGTTCGACTTTCTTGCCGGCCAGCAACTTGCCGTGGCCTTGCAGGGAAATCACGCCATTGGCTTTGAACAGGCTGGCTACGCCGCCAGTCAGGCCTTTGACGATGGTCGATTTACGGCCAACCATGGCTGGCACATCCATGGTCACGTCGGACGTCGAGATGCCGTGGACTTTGAAGCCGTTTTTAGCTTCGTAGAATTTCCAGGAGCTGTCCAGCAGCGCCTTGGATGGAATGCAACCGACGTTCAGGCAAGTACCGCCAAGGGCAAGTTTGCCCTCCTTGTCCTGATATTTCTCGATGCAGGCAGTCTTGAGGCCAAGTTGCGCTGCCTTGATAGCGGCAACATAACCGCCAGGGCCCGCACCAATCACTACCAAATCGAATTTCTGGGTCATGAGTCATTCCTTTTTTCAAATCAAACCGGACGGCCCCTTGTGAGGACCGTCGTGGGACGAAGCTGGTTCATTCAACAATCAGGCAGGACATCGTGATCAACCACGACCCTGCCCGACAGACGAAATCAGATATCCAGCAGCAGACGGGCTGGGTCTTCCAGCAAGTCCTTGATGGTAACCAGGAAGGTCACTGCTTCTTTACCGTCGATCAAACGGTGGTCATACGAAAGTGCCAGATACATCATCGGCAGGATCACGACCTCACCCTTGACCGCCATTGGACGCTCCTGGATTTTGTGCATGCCCAGGATGGCGGCTTGTGGCGGGTTGACGATCGGGGTCGACAGCAACGAACCGAAGGTACCACCGTTGGAGATGGTGAAGGTACCGCCAGTCATGTCGTCCATGGTCAGCTTGCCGTCTTTGGCTTTTTTACCGAAGTTGGCAATGCCGCCTTCGATTTCTGCCAGGCTCATCAGTTCGGCGTTACGCAGAACCGGCACAACCAGACCACGGTCGCTGGACACGGCAACACCGACGTCGGAGTAACCGTGGTAAACGATGTCAGTACCGTCGATCGAGGCATTGACCGCAGGGTAGCGTTTCAGCGCTTCGGTGGCCGCTTTCACGAAGAACGACATGAAGCCCAGACGTACGCCGTTGTGCGACTTCTCGAACAGGTCCTTGTACTTCGAACGCAGGTCCATGACCGGCTTCATGTTGACTTCGTTGAACGTGGTCAGCATCGCCATGTTCGACTGAGCATCAACCAGACGCTCTGCAACCTTGGCACGCAGGCGAGTCATTGGAACGCGCTTCTCGACGCGATCACCGGCAGCGAACACTGGAGCAGCCGCGGCAGCGACTTTGGCAGGCGCGGGCGCAGCGGCTGGAGCGGATTTCTTCGCTTCAATCGCAGCAACCACGTCTTCCTTGGTCACACGACCGTCTTTACCGGTGCCTTTGACGTTATTCAGGTTGATGCCGTTTTCTTCAGCCAGCTTGCGCGCAGCTGGAGCACCGATTGCATCTTCGTCGCCAGCAGCAGCTGGAGCAGCAGCCACTTGGGCCGATGCAGCAGGAGCAGCAGCCACTGGAGCGGCAGAGGCAGTAGCGCCTGCATCCAGGGTCGCGATCAGTTCATTGGACAGGACAGTTTCGCCCTCGCCCTTCACGATCGATGCCAACACGCCGTCAGCTTCAGCCAACACTTCGAGAACAACTTTGTCAGTCTCGATGTCAACCAGCAGCTCGTCACGCTTTACCGCTTCGCCCGGCTGTTTATGCCATTTGGAAATGGTGCCATCGGCAACTGATTCCGGGAAAGAGGGGGCTTTGATCTCGATAGCCATTATCTGTAATTCCTTAAATTCGGTTTCTAATGCGCGAAGGCGTTAAACAGTGAAGGCATCTTGCAGCAGTTTTTCCTGCTGCTCAGCGTGCATCGATGCATAGCCACACGCAGGCGCTGCAGACGCGTCACGACCAGCGTACTCAAGGAACAATGCCTTGTTGTGACCGCTGATGATCCGACGCATGTGATGCTGGCTGCAGTACCAGGCACCCTGGTTCATTGGCTCTTCCTGACACCAAACGATGTGCTTGAGGTTTTTGTACGGGCCCAGGACTTCGATCAAGTCGTCTTCCGGGAACGGGTACAGTTGCTCAAGACGCACGATGGCGATGTCATCACGACCTTCGGCACGGCGTTTTTCCAGGAGGTCGTAGTAGACCTTGCCGCTACACAGCACGAGGCGACCCACTTTTTCCGGATCCTGCGCGTCGACTTCTGGAATAACGGTCTGGAACGAACCTTCAGCCAGATCTTCCAGGGTCGAAATCGCCAGTTTGTGACGCAGCAAGGACTTCGGCGTCAGCACAATCAGCGGTTTACGCAGCGGACGAATGACCTGACGACGCAACAAGTGGTAGATCTGAGCAGGGGTCGTTGGTACGCACACCTGAATATTGTGCTCAGCGCACAATTGCAGGTAACGCTCCAGACGCGCAGACGAGTGCTCTGGTCCCTGACCTTCATAACCGTGCGGCAGCAACATGGTCAGACCGCACAGACGGCCCCACTTGTGCTCGCCACTGGTGATGAACTGGTCAATAACCACTTGGGCACCGTTGGCGAAGTCGCCGAACTGGGCTTCCCAGATAACCAGTGCATTAGGCTCAGTGGTCGAATAACCGTACTCGAACGCCAATACCGCTTCTTCCGACAACAGGGAATCGTACAGGTCAAAACGCGGCTGACCTTTGTACAGATTCTGCAGAGGAATGTAGGTAGCGCCATCTTTCTGGTTATGCAGCGCAGCATGGCGGTGCGAGAACGTACCGCGGCCGATGTCCTGGCCGGTCATGCGAATCGGATGACCTTCGAATGCCAGAGTCGCGTACGCCATGGTTTCGGCGTAACCCCAGTTGATCGGCAGGCCGCCAACTTGCATTTTCTGACGATCTTCGTAGATCTTCGACACCTGACGCTGAACCACGAAGCCTTCTGGCAGCTCCATCAGTTTGGCGGACAGTTCTTGCAAGGTCTTCAAGTCGAAACGGGTGTCGTGACGAGCAGTCCAGGCATGGCCCAGATACGGACGCCAATCGACGAACAGTTCTTTGTTCGGCTCTTTGACCAGGCTTTTTACTACATGCAGACCGTTGTCCAGCGCATTGCGATAGTCGTCGATTTTTGCCTGCACGCGCGCGTCGTCGAGAATACCAGCCAGGGTCAGGCGCTCGGCATACAGCTCACGAGTGGTGCGCTGTTTGGCAATCTGCTGGTACATCAACGGCTGGGTACCGCTTGGTTCGTCAGCTTCGTTGTGGCCACGACGACGGTAGCAGACCAGATCGATCACCACGTCACGCTTGAACTGCATGCGGTAGTCGATGGCCAACTGGGTCACGAACACGACGGCTTCAGGGTCATCACCATTCACATGGAGAATCGGCGCCTGAATCATCTTGGCAACGTCGGTCGCGTACTCGGTGGAGCGCGCGTCTTCCGGGTTGCTGATGGTGAAGCCAACCTGGTTGTTGATGACGATATGGATCGTGCCGCCCGTCTTGAAGCCGCGAGTCTGCGACATCTGGAAGGTTTCCAGGACCACGCCCTGACCTGCGAACGCAGCGTCACCGTGGATGGAAATTGGCAGAACCTTATCACCGGTCGGATCGTTACGACGATCCTGGCGTGCACGCACCGACCCTTCCACCACAGGAGAAACGATCTCCAGGTGAGACGGGTTGAATGCCATCGCCAAGTGGACTTCGCCACCGGCTGTCATCACGTTGGACGAGAAACCCTGGTGATATTTAACGTCACCGGAACCGAGCTCGACCTTTTTCTTGCCTTCGAACTCGTCGAACAGATCGCGCGGGTTCTTGCCGAAGGTGTTGACCAGGACGTTCAGACGTCCCCGGTGGGCCATGCCGATCACGATTTCTTTGGTGCCGTAAGAGCCCGAACGCTGGATCAACTCATCCAGCATCGGAATCAGGCTTTCGCCGCCTTCCAGACCGAAACGCTTGGTGCCGGGGTATTTGGTACCCAGGTATTTTTCCAGGCCTTCAGCGGCAGTCACGCGCTCGAGCAAGTGGCTTTGGATGTCAGCGGAGAACGCTGGACGCCCGCGCACGCTTTCGAGGCGCTGCATAAACCAGTTACGCTGCTCGGAATCGACAATATGGGTAAATTCAGAGCCAATGGTGCGGCAATATGTCTGCTGCAACGCTTCGAGAATTTCGCGTAGGCTAGTTTCCTCTTTGCCGATGAACAAATCGCCGGCGCGGAAAGTTGTATCAAGATCAGCGTTCGTCAGACCGTAATGATTGATCGACAAGTCGGCTGGCGCAGGACGTTGCCACAATCCCAGCGGATCGAGTTGGGCGCCCTGATGGCCCCGCATCCGATAAGCCTGGATCAGTCGCAGAACTTCAACCTGCTTCTTCTCGTGTTCGCTGCTCACGCTACCGGCGGAAACCGGTTGGGCGCGGCGCTGGTTTTTGGCCAGCAACACAAAATGATCGCGGATTGTCGAGTGCGAAACATCGGTGGCAGTGCTGCCGTCAGCTGGCAACTTCTGAAAGTAGGTGCGCCATTCTTCTGGCACAGCGTTAGGGTCGTGCAGGTAGAGCTCGTAGAGCTCTTCCACATAGGCAGCGTTACCACCGGAAAGGTGGGCACTGTTCCACATGCGCTGCATCACGCTTTCTTGCATGCTTGGTCACCCTCGGTAAGGGGACACCACCGGCGAAGACACCGCAGTAAACCTGACAAAGTCCATGTGAAACGACTCAGACAAGCCACCAAGGTTCACGCAGATAGTCCGGGTACCAGCCCGGATGCCCCTGCTGGTCTCATTTCTTCAAAGTAAGAGCCGCAGCTTTATGAGCTACTGCTCAGGTTAAAACTACGGCGCCGGTTGAAGCCTGCGCCGCAGCTAGTACAGGTACATCAGTTACGGGTGTTACGGTGTTACGAGTACAACAGTCAAATCAGACGCCGCTTTGCAGCAGCATGCTGCGAACGTGACCGATAGCCTTGGTTGGGTTCAGGCCCTTCGGACACACGTTCACGCAGTTCATGATCCCGCGGCAGCGGAAAACGCTGAACGGGTCATCCAGCGAAGCCAGACGTTCCTGGGTATGAGTGTCACGGCTGTCAGCCAGGAAACGGTAGGCTTGCAGCAGTGCAGCTGGACCGAGGAACTTGTCAGGGTTCCACCAGAAGGACGGGCAGGAAGTCGAGCAGCAAGCGCACAGAATGCACTCGTACAAACCGTCCAGCTTCTCGCGTTCTTCTGGCGACTGCAGACGCTCGATGGCCGGAGCCGGCGTGTCGTTCAGCAGGTAAGGCTTCACCTTCTCGTACTGCTTATAGAAGATGCTCATATCGACGACCAGGTCACGAATAACCGGCAAACCAGGCAGTGGACGTACCACCAGCTTGTTGCCCTTGACCACGGCGGACAGCGGCGTGATACATGCCAGGCCGTTTTTACCGTTGATGTTCATGCCGTCTGAGCCACACACGCCTTCACGGCAAGAGCGACGATAGGAGAAACCCTCGTCCTGCTCTTTGATCAGGGCCAGCACGTCCAGAACCATCAAGTCTTTACCGTTGGTATTGACCTTGAATTCCTGCATGAACGGTGCAGCGTCCTGATCCGGGTTGTAGCGATAAACACTGACTTGCAACATATCGGCCACCCTTAATAAGTGCGGATCATGGGTTGGAAAGTCGGAACAGTCTTCGGCGAGAAGTTCACGGCACGCTTGGCTACGCGTTTTTCACCCGGGAAGTACAGGGTGTGGCACAGCCAGTTCACGTCATCGCGATCTTCAAAGTCTTCACGGGCGTGAGCGCCGCGGGACTCTTTACGATTTTCTGCGGCAATCGCGGTAGCTTCAGCAACTTCCAGCAGGTTTTGCAGTTCCAGAGCTTCGATCCGAGCCGTGTTGAACGCCTGGCTCTTGTCGTTGATCTTGACGTTGGCGATGCGCTCGCGCAGGCCTGCCAACTGAGCAATACCCTTCTGCATGTATTCGCCAGTACGGAACACACCAAAGTAGTTCTGCATGCAGCTTTGCAGTTCTTTACGCAGCGAAGCGACGTCTTCACCGGTGGTCCGCGCGTTCAAGCCAGCAAGGCGCTCGAGTGCGAAGTCAACATCGGTTTCAGTCGCGCGGCGGTATTCAACACCTTCACGCAGGCTTTGTTCCAGGTGGATACCGGCAGCGCGGCCGAAGACCACCAGGTCGAGCAACGAGTTACCGCCCAGACGGTTGGCGCCGTGCACCGATACGCAAGCCACTTCGCCGACAGCGAACAGACCCGGGATGATGGTGTCCACGCCAGCAGCGTTCTGAGTGATTGCCTGACCATGAATGTTGGTGGCAACGCCGCCCATCATGTAGTGGCATGTCGGAACCACAGGAACCGGATCGGTCACTGGATCGACGTGAGCGAATGTCTTGGACAATTCGCAGATACCTGGCAGACGGCTGTGCAACACTTCTTCGCCCAGGTGATCGAGCTTGAGCATTACGTGATCGCCATCCGGACCACAACCGTTACCGGCGATGATCTCTTTAACCATGGAGCGTGCTACTACGTCACGACCAGCAAGGTCTTTGGCGTTCGGAGCATAACGCTCCATGAAACGCTCGCCATGCTTGTTGATCAGGTAACCACCTTCACCACGGCAACCTTCAGTAACCAGTACACCTGCGCCGGCGATGCCGGTTGGGTGGAACTGCCACATCTCGATATCCTGAACCGGCACGCCTGCACGCAGCGCCATGCCGATACCGTCACCGGTATTGATCAGTGCGTTGGTGGTCGACGAGTAGATACGGCCAGCGCCGCCAGTGGCCAGTACAGTCGCGTTTGCGCGGATGTACGAAGTCTCACCGGTTTCGATGCAGATCGCGATGATGCCGACGAACACGCCGTCCTGGTTCTTCACCAGATCCACTGCATAGTATTCGTTGAGGAATACAGTGCCGGCTTTCAGGTTGGCTTGGTAAAGGGTGTGCAGCAACGCGTGACCGGTACGGTCGGCAGCTGCGCAAGTACGTGCAGCCTGACCGCCCTTGCCAAAGTCTTTCGACTGACCGCCGAACGGACGCTGATAGATACGGCCTTGCTCGGTACGGGAGAACGGCAGACCCATGTGCTCGAGTTCGAAGACCGCTTCCGGGCCTACGGAACACATGTATTCGATAGCGTCCTGGTCACCGATGTAATCGGAGCCCTTGACGGTATCGTACATGTGCCAGCGCCAGTCATCGTTTGGATCTGCGGAGGCGATGGCACAGGTGATGCCACCCTGAGCGGAAACGGTATGGGAACGAGTCGGGAATACCTTTGTAACTACAGCGGTCTTGTGACCGCCTTGGGCCAGCTGCAATGCTGCGCGCATGCCAGCGCCGCCGCCACCGATGATGATGGCGTCAAAAGAAAGCGTATTAATGTTAGCCATGAATCAGATACCCCAAAGAATCTGCACACCCCAGACGAAGTAAGCGAACATCGCGATGCCGCAGACAGCCTGGAAGAGGAAACGTACTGCAGTCGCGGACTTGCCCAGCGCCATCGGCGTCAGGTAATCGGTCGCGATGGTCCACATGCCAACCCAGGCGTGAGCGCCCAGAGCAACAAAGGCCAGCAGACTGAAGATACGCATCGCGTTGTTAGCGAACAGCGCGTGCCATTGGGCGTACCCCAGGCCAGGGTTCGCGATGAGGTACCCGATCAGGAATATGAAATAAGCCGCGAGCACGACCGCAGATACGCGCTGTGCCATCCAGTCATAGAGGCCCGAACGCGACAGGTTAGTGACGTTGGTTACCATATCCATACTCCCGCCAGAACGATCAGCACCGCGGAGACGGCGAGAACGATTTTCGAGCCCAGTTTGCCGCCTTCCAGCGTTTCACCGATGCCCATGTCCATGATCAAGTGGCGAATACCTGCCACCAAGTGATACAGCAAGGCGGACAGCAGGCTCCAAATTACTAGCTTGGCTAGCACACTGGTCAAACACGCCTTCACTTCCCCGAAACCTTCCTCGGAGCCCAGCGATTTGCCCAATGCATAAAGCATGATGGCAAGGCCGACAAAGAGGATGACACCGGAAATACGGTGAAGAATGGACGTGTAAGCAGTGACTGGGAGTTTGATGGTCCTTAGGTCGAGGTTTACAGGTCGTTGGCTATTCACGGCTTTTTTTCACACTTGAAGAGCCCCTAACAATCAGGGCAAAGTTGTTGGGAAGTGCACTGGTCAGGTACCCACCACCCAGAGAGTGACGACCCCCATGAAACAGGCCCTAAAGCCCCCGGCGGTCGGAGCCAGAGTATAGACAGTTAGGTCACTAATGACAACGCGCAGACCTCACGCTAATAGGCAATTGCGCCCGACTTATAAAAGGCGTAAACGGCTCGAATCTTCACGGAAAAACCTCGCCCGAAGCCCTCTGCAGCAAGACTTTAGGCAAATTGACTTTAAGATTTATCTCACTATAGTGGTGCGGGCCCTGCGTGGGGGGTCTGTCTGATGATTTGAAGCATATATAGGAGGCCACATGGCTGACAAAAAAGCGCAGTTGATCATCGAGGGCGCAGCCCCCGTCGAGCTGCCAATTCTGACCGGCACCGTGGGTCCCGATGTAATCGACGTTCGCGGTCTAACCGCCACCGGCCACTTCACATTCGACCCTGGTTTCATGTCGACCGCCTCTTGCGAGTCGAAGATTACCTATATCGACGGTGACAAAGGCATCCTGTTGCACCGCGGCTACCCGATCGAACAGCTTGCTGCAGAATCGGATTACCTGGAAACCTGCTACCTGTTGCTCAACGGCGAACTGCCGACGACCGAACAGAAAGCCCAGTTCGTGATCACCGTGAAGAACCACACGATGGTGCACGAGCAGTTGAAGACATTCTTCAACGGTTTCCGTCGCGACGCTCACCCAATGGCCGTTATGTGCGGCGTGGTGGGTGCCCTGTCGGCGTTCTATCACGACTCTCTGGACATTAATAACCCGCAGCATCGTGAAATCTCCGCGATCCGTCTGGTTGCAAAAATGCCTACCCTGGCAGCGATGGTGTACAAATATTCCATGGGGCAACCCATGATGTACCCGCGCAACGACCTGAACTACGCAGAAAACTTCCTGCACATGATGTTCAACACCCCCTGCGAGATCAAACCGATCAGCCCGGTGTTGGCCAAGGCAATGGATAAGATCTTTATCCTGCACGCCGATCACGAGCAGAATGCGTCGACCTCTACTGTGCGCATGGCCGGTTCCTCGGGCGCCAACCCGTTCGCCTGCATCGCTGCCGGCATCGCAGCTCTTTGGGGCCCGGCACACGGCGGCGCCAACGAAGCAGTATTGGCTATGCTCGATGAAATTGGCGATGTCTCGAACATCGACAAATTCATTGCCAAGGCCAAAGACAAGAACGATCCGTTCAAGTTGATGGGCTTCGGTCACCGGGTTTACAAAAACCGCGATCCGCGCGCCACCGTGATGAAGCAGACCTGCGACGAAGTACTAAGAGAGCTGGGCATCACCAACGATCCACAGCTGGAACTGGCCATGCGTCTCGAAGAGATCGCCCTGACCGACCCGTACTTCATCGAACGCTCGCTGTACCCGAACGTAGACTTCTATTCGGGCATCATCCTGAAAGCTATCGGTATTCCAACCAGCATGTTCACCGTGATCTTCGCCTTGGCGCGGACCGTCGGCTGGATCTCGCATTGGAAAGAAATGCTCTCCAGCCCGTACAAGATTGGCCGTCCTCGCCAGCTGTACACTGGCTACGTGTCTCGCGACATCGTGCCACTGGAAGATCGCAAGTAAGACTGCAAACCATTCTCGACCTAAACCGTCGAGAATTAAAAAAGGGCTGCCATTGGCAGCCCTTTTTTGTAGCGCCAGGAAAGCTGTCATCAGCCCCCGACGATCAGGATCGATTACTTCTCCGCCTTCTCTTTCAACGCCTTCAAGGTATTGAAAGGAGCGTCCACCACAAACTTGTTGGCCAGCCAGGACGGCACGCTACCACCCGGCTCGGTATGAACCTGGTACGTCACTTCGGTTTGATCGGCACCTTTGGGAACAAATTTCCAGAAACCCTCTACCTGCGCGACCCGCACAAAGCCTTTTTCCTCTGGAATATACGTTGGCTCGCCCTTTAGCGTGCGCGTCAGAGTGCCATCAGCGCCCTGCTCGGAAGTCACCAGCAACACCGAGTCGCGCGGAGTCACAGGCCAAGGGGTATTGAACTGGGTGTAGGTCCACGTCTTGGCACCGTCATACTTGAGCAACTTCTGCGACTTGCATTCATGAATCCAGGTACAAGCACCCACAACGTCTTCCTGCAGGCCGCGCAGCTTGGCCACACTCGCCTTGATCGTAGTGACACCGCGATAAGCCTTGTACTTGGAGCCCGCCACTTCGCTCAAAGAGATGTTGATACCCCCCTCATCCTTCGCGACTTTCCAGTCTTCAGCCTGAGCGGCAGCAGCCATCAATACAGTCAAACCACACACAACAGCTATCCGATGCAGCGAACTCATTATTTTATTCCTTGTTGTCAAAGTTCCGGTAAACCGGTTTGCGGGAAATCAGTTCTGCTTGAGTAAAGGCCATCACGCCACTGCGGTCGCTTGCTCCCACCAGCCAATCAGACGAATAGCCTCCGCCTGGCTCGACCCACAGACCTCCTCATCCGGCGAAAACGCACTGCACACGGCAGGTCGCTCGGACCTGCCGAACAAACCACACAACGATTCGACAGAAAGATGCAGGCAGCGCTCTCCTGCGGCCTTGCCATTGGGCATGCCAGGAATTGGCGAACTGATAGAAGGTGCGATGCAGCAGGCCCCGCAATCTGGACGACAGTCCATAACGAATATCCTCGCGACCGGCAATGGTTAAAGTATCGAGGGATATTACCCGCTAAAACGGCCGTTTGAAATCAGTCTGACGGCAGACCGCTTTTTAGCGTTACTGCTTGAACTCGAAATCGAGGGCGGCACCTTCGACTTCCCGCCGATTTTCGTCGCGCATTTGCAGCTTCATTGCGTTATTCAGCAAGCGGCCGTTGAGCTGGAAAGGACCTTCCGGAGCCGTTTTTTTCTCGCCAAACATGGGTGGCAATAAAGACTTGTTAGCGATAGGCGCCACCGTACCAACGGGCGCCATCTCCTTGACCATATCTGTCGGCAGACTCAAGTCCAGATTCGGCTGGGAGAGACGGGTTTGCCGCACCACTTCACTGGCGGGCTTGGTCTTGCTGGCCATCGGCGCGCGAGGCTTTGCCGGGGTCGACTCGGGCATGGCTTTGCCGGAGACAGTCTTTTGTACGGACGCCTTGGCTGAGGGAGTCACCGCCGCCGACGGGGTGACAGGTGCTTTGGCGGCAGCGGCTTTCTTCATCGAGGCCGCCAGGCCTGGAGTCACCACTACCGGGACCACCGGAATGTTAGGTTTCAACTCATGGACATGCACCTGCGCTGCGATTGGCGCAGGTGGCACGACGACCGGCTTGCCCCCCGCGTCCACCGGTACACCCGACGCTGCTTCTGGTACGACCTTAGGCACCGGCGCAGAAGGTTTTTCAGGACCACAGGCACTCACCAGTACAATTAACAGCAACCCGATACAACGAAGAAAATTCATAGACATAAATGGCAGCAAGGCAGAGGGCCATATGCTGGCCTGTTGAAGGGTTCATGACAAGCCAGCAGATTCAAACCGGACGAGTGCAAAGCGCTGAGTACAGGATTCACCCCTGAGGTAACACCTCAGTAAGCTTGCGCCGTTTCTTGACACAGTTGCTTGGCGAGCATGCCCAAAGTCATCAGTGCGCGCTCCGCTTCGCGGTTCCACGGGATACCACAGTTGAGCCGAATACAGTGATTGAACTGCTCTGTATTGCTAAAAATAAGCCCCGGCGCAATGCTGATTCCCTGCTCCAGGGCTCGCACATGCAATTCCTGGGTGTTAACCCGCCCCGGCAAGCTCACCCACAGAATAAATCCTCCCGTTGGCCGACTCATTTGAGTTCCTTCCGGGAAATATTGCTGCACCGCCAACTGGAA
Source organism: Pseudomonas sp. UMAB-08 (assembly GCF_900095225.1). Classification (GTDB taxonomy): domain Bacteria; phylum Pseudomonadota; class Gammaproteobacteria; order Pseudomonadales; family Pseudomonadaceae; genus Aquipseudomonas. Next base: position 490,333 of record NZ_LT607415.1, on the reverse strand, counting down.
CGCGCTCAAGTTTTTGCGGTATTCCAGGCGAATGAACCTTAAATGCCGGTCATAACCGCCGTTTTCCAGATAAGCAGCAACGCCCATTTGGGTGACGCTGCAGGCTGAATGGGTACTGAATGTCTGTAATCGCTGGATTTCCGCTTGATACTTTCCGGCAATCGTCCAGCCGATACGCACACCGGGCGCCAAGGTCTTGGAAAAACTCGAGCAATAAATCACCCTGCCCAGCCGGTCAAAGGCCTTCAACGCCTTGGTTCGCCCGAGCTCAAACATCAGCTCGCCATAAATGTCGTCTTCCACAATCTGAATATCAAAATCCGAGGCGAGTCGCAGCAGATGCTTCTGCCGCTCTTCAGGCACGGTCCCACCCAATGGATTGCTCAGACGCGATGTCATCACCAACGCCTTGATCGACCACTGGTTGGCCGCCAGTTGCAACGCTTCAAGGCTGATGCCGGTGGCAGGATCACTCGGAATCTCGATGACCTTGAGCCCCAGAAGGTCGGCCATTTGCAGCAAACCATAATAGGTGGGCGACTCAGTCGCGATCAGATCACCGGGCCGGGTCAGTACCCGCAAGGACATTTGCAACGCATCGACACAACCGTGGGTAATCACTACCTCGGACGGATCGACCACCACCCCGGCATCGCGCATACGAATGGCAACCTGACGACGCAACGGCTCGAAACCGGGACTGAACATATAGCTGAAAGCGCGCGGGCTCTGAAAGCGCGTCACTTTTGCCAACTGCTGGTGCAGCGCCCGAACTGGCAGATAGTCTACGTGAGGCACCGCAGCCCCTAACGGAAACACACCTTCGCGGCGTGATTCGACTAAAACCTGCTGGATAATGCTACTGCGAGTGACCAGACCAGGACGTTCTACGCGAGCGATGTCCGGGGTGGGCGCAGTCAGCGCCGGCGTCTGGTGCACGTAATAACCCGACTGCGGACGCGCCCGGATCAAACCTTGATCTTCAAGGTTTGCATAGGCCTGCAACACCGTTGCATGGCTGACATTGAGCTGCGAACTCATTTTGCGAACAGAGGGCACGCGCTCACCGGGTTGATAGACACCCCGGCGAATATCCTCAGCCAGTTGCTGAGCAATGCGTTGATAAAGTAGAAGATTGGTCATGACGCGGCCCTCGATGCTGCTGACAACTTATTTTTATAAAGTGTTCAAGACGGGTGACTACCGTAACAGTCAGGAAGTGTACGGGGACAGTTTCAAGAAATGATAGCCCTCCTGGGTAGTGATAGAACAATTCCATCGAAAAACCCGCTATCCATCCCAATTTTTACTCAAAAAAACCCGGCACCTTGCGGTTACCGGGTTTTTTAACGAGAACGCTTAGCGCGCCGCCCCCAAATGGCCTTTGTCGTCGGAGAATACGATTTCAACCCGACGATTCTGCGCCCTTCCGCGCTCCGAAGCGTTCGCGTCGACAGGGAACTCATCCCCATAGCCTTCGACCTGAAGACGCTTCTCGTCAATGCCCAGATCCATCAGCAAATCAGCCACCGACTGCGCCCGATCCCTGGAAAGCTGAAGGTTTTCCTGCTTGCCGCCCGTGCTGTCGGTATAGCCCTCGATCCGCACGACACGCTTGGGATTAAGCTGGAGAAATTGCACCAACTTGAGCACCGTGCGATTGGCCGAACTTTTTAGCTCTGCGTTTCCCGTATCAAATAGAACGTCGCCCAAGGTCATGACCAGACCGCGATCGGTCTGGATGGTGGCCAAGGCAACCATCTGCTCCTCCAGCCATTTGCCTTGCTGCTGCACACTGGATAATTTGGCTTCACGCAACGCAAGTTGCAGGCGTTGACGGTCTAGCTCCGACTTGGCCAACTGTTCCTGATTGAGCATCAGGTTCGTGTGTTCGCGAGCAATTTCGCTGTAGCGGCGGCTAAGGTAAGCGTAATGGCTGACGTCTGCGCCACTGCCCCAATAGCCGGACAAACGCTCGGCACGCCCTAACAATTCGCCGGCACGGATAACATCCTTGGGGGCGCCGCGCAGAACGTTGGTATCTTCCCTGACTTTCTGGAAGTCGACACTGGCTTGCTGCACTGCACGCTCGCTGTCCTGATGCCCTGCACAACCGTAAAGGCCTGCCGAACCCAGCAGCATGGCTACGCCGATGATACGAGGGATACGACTCACTGAGCGACTCACTGAACGCCTCCCACTTGCTTACGCAAACGATTGAGGCGAGTGTTCATCTGCGTTATTTGCTCCTGACTCTTCTGGGTCAGGACGCGCGCTTCGGCGAGCCGCGCATCGAGTTCCGACTGCTCGGCCTGCATGCGCGCCTCTTTGAATGACTGGTCGGCCATGTCGGCGCGAGCCTGAATCAGTTTTGATTGGGCCAGTGTCAGCTCTGGTATTTCTTCGGTGGCACCCACCGCTTTGGCTTGCTCCACTGCTTGCTCGGTCAGTCGTAACTGTTCGATCGGTGCCGGATCGTTGGCACAGCCGACCAGAGCAGCAAAGGCTGTGGCGGCGAATAAAGCTCGAATACTCACGAAAACATTCCTACTTGTTTGGGGCGCTGGCCGGCAGCAGCAACTGCGCTTTCCAGAGTTCCAGATTGCGCTTCACCGCCTCGCCTGACAGGCCGGAGGCGGCCGATTCTGTCATCTTTTTAGCCAGCTGTCCGCGCAACCAAGGATCATTGCAGGCTGAATTGAATGACAACGCCAGGTACAGCCCCGGTTTATCCAGTGGCAAAGGCTGCGCAATCAGGTCCGCCGACACCCCCAACGCCTGGACCATCGCCAGCCCGGCGTAACGCCCCGCCAGTACATATTCAACCTGCCCCAGGATCAATTTTTGAAACGCCTGGGTCAGACTCTCGGTGCGCTCCAGTTTCAGATGCTCACTGACTAGCGCCTCAAAGGGTTGCGTGAGGCGAATTTTGTTCGATACCGCGCCCGGGTGATCGCGCAGGTCGGCGAGCACATTGAACGGCTGCGCATGATCATGTCGAGTCCAGACAACGATTTCGTTCTGGGTGATCGAAGGATGAATGTAATCGAGCGATTCAAGCTCCGACGACTTCAACGGTGCGTCGGCCAACAGGTCCATGCGCCCACTGCGCACTTCTTCCAGCGCCTGACTGCGCTTACCTGCATACAGCAACTCTACTTTCAGGCCCAATTCCTGCGCAGCTTGCTTGAGCAGGTCGGCATTGGCGCCCATCAGGTGCTTCGGATCCTGGGGGTCACGCCATAGATAAGGCGGCGCATCGGGGCTGCCTGTCACGATCAGACGCTCACATTTGCCGGCGGCGAAACTCAGTGATGGCAGCATGAACACGCCTAAAAGAAGCGATGGCAATAGCAGCCGAGGCCTGCTCATAGGTCAATCCTTAATCGAATCCAATAAAAAACCCGCTCATCGAAGGCCATGGGAATCTGCGGCGTAGCGCAATTTCACATAGCCCGAAATGAACGGGTTCTCTTTATAAGTGAAGAGCCTGGATTAAACCAGCTTCTCAAACTCAGGTATGGCTTCGAACAAATCAGCAACCAGGCCGTAATCAGCCACCTGGAAGATCGGCGCTTCTTCGTCCTTGTTGATCGCAACGATCACTTTGGAGTCTTTCATACCGGCCAAATGCTGGATCGCGCCGGAAATACCGACCGCAATGTACAGCTGTGGCGCAACGATTTTGCCGGTCTGACCGACCTGCATGTCGTTCGGTACGAAACCTGCGTCGACTGCGGCGCGCGAAGCACCCACCGCAGCGCCCAGCTTGTCGGCCAAGGCGTACAGGTGCTTGAAGTTCTCGCCATTCTGCATGCCACGACCGCCGGAAACGACGATTTTGGCAGCGGTCAGTTCTGGACGATCGGACTTGGCCAGTTCTTCGCTAACGAAGGTGGACTTGCCAGCATCGTGAGCAGCCGAAACTGCTTCAACTGCAGCGGAACCGCCTTCAGCAGCAACCGGATCAAAACCCGTAGCACGCACGGTGATCACTTTGACAGCAGCCGAAGACTGCACTGTCGCAATGGCGTTACCGGCATAGATCGGACGCTTGAAGGTGTCAGCGCTTTCAACGGCTATGATCTCGGAGATCTGGTCAACGTCCAGTTGCGCAGCAACACGCGGCAGGATGTTTTTACCGTTGGACGTAGCAGCAGCCAGGATGTGGCTGTAAGCCTTGCCCAGCTCGGCAACCAGCGGTGCGACGTTTTCCGGCAACTGATGGGCGTAAGCCGCATTATCAGCAACCAACACCTTCGAAACACCGGCGATTTTCGCGGCAGCTTCAGCGATAGCGCCAACGTTGGCACCGGCCACCAGTACGTGAATATCACCACCGATTTTTACAGCGGCAGCCACGGTGTTCAGGGTTGCCGGGGCAACGACACCATTTTCATGTTCAGCAATAACCAAGATAGTCATTTAGATTACCTTCGCTTCGTTTTTCAGTTTCTCGACCAGTTCAGCCACCGACTTGACCTTGATGCCTGCGCTGCGAGTAGCCGGCGCTTCAACTTTCAGGGTTTTGGTCGTGGAGGCGGTAGAAACGCCCAAAGCGTCCGGAGTCAGCACTTCAAGAGGCTTCTTCTTGGCTTTCATGATGTTTGGCAAGGAGGCGTAGCGTGGCTCGTTCAGACGCAGGTCTGTGGTCACGATCGCTGGCAGGCTCAGGGACACAGTCTGCAGGCCGGCGTCGACTTCACGCGTGACGCTGACTTTGTCGCCAGACACTTCGACTTTAGAGGCGAAGGTGCCCTGGGCGTAGCCGCTCAGTGCAGCCAGCATCTGGCCAGTCTGGTTGTTGTCGCTGTCGATGGCCTGTTTACCCAGGATCACCAACTGCGGTTGTTCTTTGTCGACCACCGCCTTGAGCAGCTTGGCCACCGCCAGGGAATTCAGCTCGTCGGCACACTCAACGAGGATGGCGCGATCAGCACCCAGAGCCAATGCGGTACGCAGTTGCTCCTGAGCGGTGGTCGGACCAATGGAAACGACGACGATCTCGGTCGCAACGCCTTTTTCTTTCAGGCGGACGGCTTCTTCCACAGCGATTTCGCAGAAGGGGTTCATCGACATTTTGACGTTAGCGAGATCGACGCCGGAGTTGTCCGCTTTGACGCGAACCTTGACGTTGTAGTCGACCACTCGTTTGACAGCTACAAGAACCTTCATGGATTCCTCGTTACTCTCCGGTGAAAAGAAAATCGCCCGGGCGGACCTGGCGATTGATACACGTCGGCAAAAAGGACACCTCTAAAAACAACTGTACTGCGTTCACAACGCTTTTTAGAGGTGCCCTTGAAACCAGCGGTCAGCCTACGGCGAGCGCAAAACCGCCCGTATCTTGACCGGAACGTCTTTTCTGGTCAATACGCCAAAATGGTCAGATATGAGCAGCGCGTCTTTGATTTATCTGGCTTCCAGCAAATTCAAACAAACGTTTGTATTGGACCTGAGCGATGGTCCAGATATAATGCGTGCCTTTGCGGCGCGCAGGTCAGCCAATGTTACTCGCGACCCGCGCTAGTTGCTTCATATAAAAAAAACTGTTGAGCCCTGAGTAGGAGATAGCCTGTGGAACGCGAATACATGGAATTCGACGTCGTCATCGTCGGCGCAGGCCCCGCGGGTCTTTCCGCCGCTTGCCGACTGAAACAGAAGGCCGCCGAAGCCGGAAAGGAAATCAGCGTCTGCGTGGTGGAAAAAGGCTCTGAAGTGGGTGCGCACATTTTATCCGGTGCCGTGTTCGAACCTCGCGCCCTGAACGAATTGTTTCCGAACTGGAAAGAACTCGGCGCGCCGCTGAACACCCCGGTCAAGCGCGACGATATCTTCGTACTCAAAAGTGCCGACAGCGCAACTAAAGTACCCAACCTCTTTGTGCCTAAAACCATGCACAACGAAGGTAACTACATCATTTCCCTGGGCAATCTGTGCCGCTGGCTGGCTCAGCAGGCTGAAAACCTGGGTGTCGAAATCTACCCGGGCTTCGCCGCCCAGGAAGCATTGTTCGACGAGAACGGTGTGGTCCGCGGGATCATTACCGGCGACCTGGGCGTTGACCGTGAAGGCCATCCTAAAGAGGGTTACTTCACCCCCGGCATGGAACTGCGCGGCAAGTACACGCTGTTCGCCGAAGGTTGCCGTGGGCATATCGGTAAACAACTGCTCAAGCGCTTCAACCTCGATACCGACGCCGATGCGCAGCATTACGGTATCGGCCTCAAAGAAATCTGGGAAGTCGACCCGGCCAAACACGAGCAAGGTCTGGTGGTACACACCGCTGGCTGGCCATTGGACGTAATGGGCACCGAGAACACTGGCGGTTCGTTCCTTTATCACCTGGAAAACAATCAGGTGGTGGTCGGCCTGATCGTCGATCTGTCCTACTCCAATGCGTTCCTGTCACCGTTCGATGAATTCCAGCGCCTCAAGCACCACCCGGTAATCAAGCAGTACCTGGAAGGCGGCAAGCGCATCAGCTACGGCGCACGCGCCATCTGCAAGGGCGGCCTGAATTCGCTGCCGAAAATGGTCTTCCCGGGCGGCGCGCTGATCGGCTGCGACCTCGGCACCTTGAACTTCGCCAAGATCAAGGGCAGCCATACCGCCATGAAATCCGGCATGCTCGCGGCTGATTCGGTGGCTGATGCCCTCTTCGCCGGTAAGGAAGGCGGCGACGAACTGAACACTTACGTTGAGGCCTTCAAAGCCAGCTGGCTCTATGACGAACTGTTCGCCAGCCGTAACTTCGGCCCGGCGCTGCACAAGTTCGGTCCGATCCTCGGCGGTGCATTCAACTTCATCGATCAGAACTTCTTTGGCGGCAAGATCCCGTTCACCCTGCACGACACCAAGCCGGATTATGCGTGCATGAAGCTCGCGGCCGACTCGAAAAAGATCGATTACCCACGCCCCGATGGCAAGCTCAGCTTCGACAAGCTCAGCTCGGTATTTCTCTCCAACACCAACCATGAAGAGGAACAACCCTGCCACCTGAAGCTGGCCGATCCGAGCATCCCGATTGGCACCAACTTGCCGCTGTACGACGAACCGGCCCAGCGCTACTGCCCTGCCGGCGTGTATGAAGTGATCACCAAGGAAGACGGCGAAAAACGCTTCCAGATCAACGCGCAGAACTGCGTGCATTGCAAAACCTGCGACATCAAGGACCCTTCCCAGAACATCACCTGGGTAGCGCCTGAAGGCAGTGGTGGTCCGACTTACCCGAACATGTAAGGCTGGCGATCACACATCAAGGCTCCTTTGCAGACTGTGTGAAAACTACTGCGCTCGACAATACTGCGTTAAAAACAGGCTCGGAATGCTCATTTACAACACGTAGACTCCGCTTCCTCGCCTGTTTTTGCCTTGTCTTGCCTTCGCTCGCTACGTTTTCACACAGCCTGTTCGGAGCCTTTTTGTTGAGTCTGAAAAACCTCCGGTCCGCACCTGAACGATCAGCATCATGGATGCGCGCCAATCACTTCGTCTCCAGGGCTGTGTTCAAAGTAGCGCTTATATTCCCGACTGAATTGCGACGTGCTTTGATACCCCACGCGCAGGGCAACCTGCGCCACGCCGATGCCTTCGGCGATCAACATCCGTTGCGCCTTGAGCAGCCGTAGGCGCTTCAGGTACTGCACCGGGGACAATAGGGTGCCGCGCTTGAAGTGTTCATGGAAGGTCGAGGCACTCATGTTTGCGCAGCGAGCCAGGGTCTCGACGCTGAGCGGCTCGGCATAGTGCGTATGCAAATGGCTCAACGATGCAGCAACACGGGCGAACGGCCCTTGCTGCTCGACCAACGCCCGCAACACACTGGCCTGAGGGCCACGCAGCGCGGCATACAGCACCTCACGCAAACGCGTGCGGCCCATGATCTGACATTCCATCGGATCATGCAGGCACCGCAACAAGCGCTCGACACTTTCGCGCATGCCCGCGTCAAGCTCGGCGGAGCTCATGGACTCCAGGGTCTGGGGTTGAGTGTCACGCCCCGGCATTAGCCCCATGGCCAGCACCAACTCCCCCAGCATGCTCCGGTCAATGCCAATCGCGACGCCGAGCAACGGCACTTCGGGCGTGGCAAAGGTTTCGCACTCGAAGGGCATCGACAACGCCTGAACCAGATATCGTCCAGCGCCATATTCCAGAGTGCGCGGCCCCAGGTAGGCCAGTTTGCTGCCTTGGGCAATGATCATCAGGCTCGGCTCGTAGATCTGTGGGCAACGCGCCACATTGCTTCGGGCCGAGACAATCTGCACCTCAGGCAATAGCGTCGGCAGAAATCCCGGACGAGTGGCGAGCGGCCGAATCAACGAGACCAGTGTTGCGTTGGCATCAACGTGGCGGGTCAACAACATGGGAATCCAGCTTCGCAAGAGGAATAGACAGCGCCATCATCGCAGATCCGCCCAACAAAACAGCCAATCAGCGCTGATGCCGGAGGAATAGGCAAGATAGCCGGAGGAATGACCATGGCCGGTCATGCCATGCACGGGGACAATGGTTCGCATCACCCAGTCATTGTTTTGCGAGGTTCACTATGTATAAAGCCATCGGTTACGCCGCCCAGTCGGCCACCGCCCCCCTCGCCCCCATGAACTTCGAACGCCGCAGCCCTCGGGCCGATGACGTGGCCATCGAGATTCTCTACTGCGGCGTCTGCCACTCCGATATCCACCAGGCGCGCAACGAATGGGGGATCGCCGTCTATCCCTTGATGCCAGGCCACGAGATCGTTGGCAAGGTGACCGCTGTCGGTGCAGACGTCAGCCGCTACAAAGTCGGCGATAAGGTCGGGGTCGGTTGCATGGTCGATTCCTGCCGCCAGTGCGAAGCCTGCAAGGCTGACCTGGAGCAGTATTGCCTGGAAGGGCCGACTCAGACTTACGCATCGAAAGACCGCGTCGACGGCAGCATCACCATGGGTGGTTACTCCGACAGCATCGTGGTCAGCGAGCGATTCGTCGTGCGCATTCCAGAGAAACTGGACCTGGCCAGCGCGGCGCCAATTCTGTGCGCCGGGATCACCACGTACTCGCCACTCAAGCACTACAACGTGAAACCGGGCGACAAGGTCGGCATTCTCGGCATGGGCGGCCTGGGTCACATGGGCATCAAATTCGCCAAAGCCATGGGCGCCGAAGTGACCCTGTTCACCCGCTCCGAGGCCAAGGCTGAGGAAGGCCGTCGTCAGGGCGCCGACCATGTAATTGTTTCAACCGACGCCAAACAGATGGCAGCAGCAGCCGGCCATTTCGACTTCCTGCTGGACACCATTCCGGTGCAACACGACCTCAACCCCTACCTGCAGACCCTGCGTTTCGACGGTGTGCATATTCTGGTCGGGCTGGTCGAGCCGGTGGAACCCCCAGTGCATTCGGCCAACCTGGTCACGAAACGTCGGGTGCTGGCAGGCTCGATGATCGGCGGCATGGCGGAAACCCAGGAAGTCCTGGACTTCTGCGCCGAGCATGGCATCACCTGCGACATCGAGATGCTCGACATCCGCAACATCAACGACGCCTTTACCCGAGTGGTCGCGGGCGACGTGAAGTACCGTTTCGTCATCGATATGGCGAGTTTGAAAGCCTGAATCAGGCTTTGGCCCCTAACTCGGCCGAGAGTCGCGCTGCAGTCTGTTTGATCAGCGGGATCAGCTCGGCCATTTTCTCCAGGGGCATGTAAGGCACGGTACTGGCAATACTGATGCCGGCAACGATTCGGTTGCTGGCATCACGTACCGGCGCGGCAACACAGCGAATCGACGGTTCGTTGTCCTCCAGATCAAACGCATAGCCGCCCGCGACATAGTCCAGCATTCGCTGCCAGAACTGTTCCCAGGACTGCTCCTGATGCTGCGGCCACACCATAGATTTTCCGCCGACTGGCAAGCTGATCTGATACAGACGCTGCCACTCGTCCTGCGTGCAATCAATCATCAACGCCTTGCCAATCCCGGTGCGCGCCAACGGCATACGGTGACCGACCCGCGAGCGCATTTCGGGACCATTGCGGCCCGGGTTTTTGTGCAGATACAACACGTCATCACCCTCACGAATCGCCAAGTGCACGGTATCCCCGGTCAGCGCTGACAACTCGTCGAGATACGGACGCGCCAACATTGCCAGCGGCACTTCCTCACGGGCCTGAAAACCCAGCTCGATCAGCTTTGGCCCGAGCAGGTAACCCACCTGTGGCAAGACCCGCAGATAACGTTCCTCCACCAGACAACTGACCAGACGATGGGTCGTGCTGCGCGTGGTGCCGATAACCCGGGCAATTTCCTTGAGGTCACGGGCACCGCTGGCCACGGCCTGAACCACGCCAAGCCCACGCAGCAGGGTTTGGGTACCGGTTGGCGCGACGTCCTTGGTGGCGTTGCTTATCGCAGGGTTGAGTGAATCGTGCTGCATATCACGCCTTATCCAGTCAGAAAGCTGACGGCATTATTGTCGCCAGCTTGCCTCGGTTACAACTCGATGCGCTCGACCTTCCCCACCAACAGGATGTACGACAGCGCGCCCACCAGCGCCAACACGGCTACGTAGGTGATCGCGGGGGCAAAGGAATCCCCTGTTGCCAGAAAACCGATCACGATGGGCGTGGTGATCGCCGCCAGGTTGCCGATGAAATTGAAGGTGCCGCCGGTCAATCCCAGCAATCGGGCGGGCGCCAGAGTCGACACCAGCGACCAAGTGATCGACGCCAGCCCGTTACCGAAGAACGCCAGCGCGAGGAAGGCGATCACCAGCGGTGTCGACTCGACGTAGTTGGCGCCAATGATTGAGGTTGAAATCAACAGCCCGCCAATAATCGGCAACTTGCGGGCAAAACCGACACTGTTGCCGCGACGGATCAACCAATCGGAGAAGAAACCCGAACAAAGCACACCAATGAACGCGGCAAGAAAAGGCAGTGAGGCCAGTAAACCGGATTTGATGAAGTCCATCCCACGGTACTTCACCAGGTACGTCGGGAACCAGGTCAGGAAGAACCACAGCGTCGAGTTCAGACAGAACTGGCCCAGATAGATGCCCCAGAGCTTGCGCTTGCTCAGGACGATCCCCAGATCTGGCCAACTGAAGCCGCGTTTGTTTTTCTCGGCATTGGTCTGGATATCCACCAGCCCGCCCCCGTCGCGAATCAACTCGATTTCCGCCTGATTGACGCCTTTGAAATCACGCGGCTCGCGATAGACCAGAAACCACACCAGTGCCCAGATGACACCCACGGCACCGGTGCTGACGAAAACCATGTGCCAGCCATACTGCGCCTGCAACCAGGCCAGAACCGGCGTTAGAAATGCCAACCCGACAAATTGCCCGGACGTATAAAACCCAATCGCCGTCGCCCGCTCACGCTCCGGGAACCAAGTAGTTACCACGCGGCTATTGATCGGATAAGCCGGCGCTTCCAGGGCGCCTACCGCCATACGCAGAACAAACAGTGCGATAAAGCTGGCCGCGAAGCCGAGCATGATGGTCGCCAGTGACCACAGCAACAGCGCGACGGCATAGAGAATCCGCGGCGGTACGCGGTCCACCAGCCAGCCGCCGGGGATCTGCATGGCGGCGTAGGTCCAGCCGAAAGCAGAGAAGATCAAACCGACATGAATCGGATCGATCCCCAGCTCCGTGGTCAGGGCCGGTGCGGCAATCGACAGGTTGGCGCGATCCAGGTAGTTGATCACTACCGTAATGAACAACAGCACCATGATGAAAAAACGCTTACGGGTCGGCGTCACTAACGACGCCTTTCCTGCGAAGGTCTGAGGTTGCATGGGGTGCCTCTTATTATGGTTATTTGAGGACAACACGGAACGGGGGGGCTACTGAATCACCACTCGGCAAAACTGCCGTCGGCATGGCGCCAGATCGGGTTGCGCCAGCGATGACCGATGGCGGCGCGTTCCTTGACGTATTCTTCGTTGATTTCGATGCCCAGACCCGGGCCGTTGGGGATCTTCACGAAGCCTTTGTCGTAGTCGAATACTTCCGGGTTTTTGATGTAATCGAGCAGGTCGTTACTTTCGTTGTAATGGATACCCAGGCTCTGCTCCTGGATAAACGCGTTGTAGCAAACCGCATCCAGTTGCAAACAGGCAGCCAGGGCAATCGGCCCCAGCGGACAATGCAGCGCGAGGGCGACATCGTAGGCTTCAGCCATGTTGGCGATTTTGCGGGTTTCGGTAATCCCGCCTGCGTGCGAGGCATCGGGCTGAATGATGTCGACGTAGCCTTCGCTCAGGACGCGCTTGAAGTCCCAGCGCGAAAACAAACGCTCACCCAAGGCAATCGGGGTGCTGGTCAGGGGCGCCAACTCCTTGAGCGCTTCATAGTTCTCGCTGAGCACCGGCTCTTCGATGAACATCAACTTGTACGGATCGAGTTCCTTCATCAGCACTTTGGCCATGGGTTTGTGCACCCGGCCATGGAAGTCGACGCCAATGCCGACGTTAGGCCCGACGGCATCCCGCACGGCGGCGACGTTGGCCAGTGCCAGGTCGACTTTTTCGAAGGAGTCGAGGAACTGCAACTCCTCGGTGCCGTTCATCTTGATGGCGGTAAAACCACGGTCCACGGCCTCTTTGGCAGCGCGAGCGGTGTCGGCTGGGCGATCACCGCCGATCCAGGAATATACGCGGATCTTGTCGCGCACCTGACCGCCAAGCAAATCGCTGACCGACACCCCCAGGGCCTTGCCCTTGATGTCCCACAACGCCTGATCAATCCCGGCCAAGGCGCTCATGTGCACCGCTCCACCCCGATAAAAACCGCCGCGATAGAGCACGGTCCAGATGTCCTCGATGTTGCGCGGGTCCTTGCCAATCAGGTAATCGGACAATTCATCCACCGCCGCAGCGACCGTGTGCGCACGGCCTTCGACCACTGGCTCGCCCCAACCGGTCACGCCTTGGTCGGTCTCGATTTTCAGGAACAACCAGCGTGGAGGAACAATAAACGTCGTGAGTTTGGTGATTTTCATGTGTGCGCTCTCTTATTGGAGGCGACGCTCAGGGCGCCGATCAGCTCAGCTCAATTGATTCCATGCAGACATGTAGGCATCGGCGCGCTCGGCAACCTCAGCGGCGCTCATCCCCGGTTTGAACAGCCCGGAGCCAAGACCGAAACCGGACACACCGGCGTCGATAAAGACCTGCATGTTGTCCGGGGTAATACCGCCCACCGGGATCAGTGCGGTACCGGCCGGCAATACAGCGAGGAAGGCCTTGACCACTGCCGGGCCCATTTGCTCGGCAGGGAACAGTTTGAGTACATCCGCGCCCTCAGCCAGTGCGGCGAAGGCCTCGGTCGGCGTGGCAACACCCGGCGACAAGTACAAGCCTGCTGCTTTGGCGGCACGCAACACCTTGGGATCGCTGTGCGGCATGACGATCACTTGACCGCCCGCCTCTTTGACCAGCCCCACTTGCTCAGACGTCAACACCGTGCCGGCGCCGATCAGGCAATCGGCGGGCAACGTCGCGCGCAGAATACGGATGCTGTCGTAAGGCTCAGGTGAGTTAAGCGGCACTTCGATGACGCGAAAACCAGCTTGATACAACACCTCACCGATGGACGCCGCCTCTTCAGGACGCAGACCACGAAGAATCGCGATCAAACCGTTTTTAGCCAGTGTTTGTTTAAGCATGTCAGACCTCTGCAAGAGTGGGCTTGAGCAAGTTGGCCTGTACCGCCAATTGCCATAAACCGCGTTCGGTGGCCTGTTCGGCCACGGTCACCTGAGCGAAACCGCAGGCGGCCAGCGCACGTGAATAACGCGCGCACAGCTGGCTATTGCCGATCAGGATGATGGGAGGGAGGTGTTCGCGGGCCCGCCGCTGCAAGGCGACAAGCGCGACCAATTCGTGACCGATCAACTGGCCAGACAGATAGTCGGACTGAGCGGTGGCGCTGAGTTCGCCGGTCAGGCCAAGGGTCCGACAGCTGAATATCGTCGACAGCAGCCCGGCTGCACCGTCGGCAGACCCTGCGACAGCGACGCCGCGATCAAATGCCTCGGCGTCGAACGCCTCGCTGTGCTGCAGGGTTCGACCGAGGATGGTGTGTGCACTCAGGGCGGCATAGACCTCGCCCGTCATGAACGTATCGAAATGCACGATGCAGCCATCGGCGACCTGCACCCATTTCGAGTGACTGCCAGGCAGGCCGATCAACAGTGGGTCGTGATTTTTTTCGGCGGGCAAGCTGGCGAGAATACCCACGACCTGGGTTTCTTCACCGCGCATCACGTTGGGTAAGGCCGAGCGCTGTAGCACGCCGGGGACAATGTGTATGTCAGTCCCGCGAACACTGCGTACGGTTTGCAGGGCGGCACTCAGACCCGCGACATCCGCAGGGGTTTCCCGGTACACCGCTTCACTCCATCCCTGGGCGCTGCCAACCATGCCGCAGGCGATGACAGGCGTCCCGGGCTGGGCGTCGAGCCAATCACCACACGCCTGATCAAACGCAAGTTCGAATCCGTTGGCACACATCACGCCAGCAATCAGCCGAGGGGCCGTCGGCAACTGCATGATGCCAGCGCTCAGTGAGCGCTGTTCCAGAACCTGGCCCTGTTCCCCGAGCCGATAGGCACGCAGAGAGGTTGTCCCCCAATCGAGCGCGATTAATTGCGCGTGCATCGCTTCACCTGTTTTATTTTTTTGCGAGATAAGTGAGTGCCCGACGACTATAGACCCAAAGTTTGGACTATCTCAATATGTAAATTCACATCCCATATATAGGGACAAGAAAACCACAAATAAAGTGCCGACAAACGCGCCTGTACGCAGCACGTCAGCACTGGCATCATTTCTGCCAAATACGGCATACTGCCTAGGCATTTCCCGCGTTGATCCATCCGCCAATCGGCCCCTGCGCCGAGGGTGGTAACTATCCTGAAATTCTTCGTCCGCTCCCTCCCCGCGTGTTCTCTGGCCTGTTGACGCTTTGTCGCGCACAGGTTTCCAGGGTTGTGGTCGTGCCGTGCGCACTGCGTTTGTGCGGCCATTGTCGCGTTGCCAAAAAAGTCGTCAGACCCACTCCTCATCTGCAAGGACAACTGCCATGAAGCGATTTTTGGTGCTCGATAGTTTTCGGGGGCTGTGTGCCTTGGCGGTGGTGATGCATCACTCCCACGCGCTGCGCAGCTTTACTGAACTGGCGTTTTTCAAGAACGCTAACTACCTCGTCGAGTTCTTCTTCGTCCTCAGCGGTTTTGTGCTTTATCACACCTATGCGAACCGGTTGGGCTCGGTCGAGCAGTTGCGCCGCTTCGTGATCACTCGCACCTGCCGTTTGTACCCGCTGCACGTGGTGATGCTGGCGGTATTCATCGGCTTCGAAGTATTGAAAGTCGTGGTCGAGCGCTACGGAATGTCCTTCAACGCCCCGAGTTTCACCGGCGCCCGGGCGCCCGACGAGATTGTGCCGAACCTACTGTTGATTCAGTCCTGGTGGCCGAGTTTCAACGCGCTGTCGTTCAACTACCCGTCGTGGAGCATCAGCGTCGAGTACTACCTGTACCTGATCTTCGGCCTGATCGCCCTGGCCTTGCCGACACAGGCGCGCAAGGTCTTCGCAGCCATCGCGGTACTCGCTTTCCTCGCGCTCTACTTCAAAAGCACGCTGGTAACGGACAATGCGCTGAAAGGCCTGGGCTGTTTTTTTGCGGGGGGCGTCACTTATCGGGTTTACGCAAAACTGCAAAGCCTGCACCTGAGCCCACTGCTTGGCAGCGCGCTTGAGGTGCTGGTTCTGGGTGTGATTTACCTGATCATGATTTACAGCGACACGCCCCAGGATATTCTCCTGAGCCTGCTGTTCTGCGTAGCGATCTGGGTGTTTGCGTTCGAAGCCGGTTGGGTCTCGACGCTGCTGCGCACATCCCTGTTCACCTGGCTCGGCATGCTGTCGTTTTCTATCTACATGACCCACGCAGCGGTGATTTTCGCGATGTCGATCGGGGTGATGATTGTCGCCAAGCTTACCCACCTGCCGCTGCTCATAGACCTCCCCAGCGAAATCGTTGGCGTGGTTATCCGCTACATCGATACCGGTAGCATGGCCCTCGACAACCTGCTGATAATCATTGAGGTGGCGGCGGTGCTGGCTGTTTCGGTGCTGAGCTATCGTCACATCGAATTGCGCGGCATCGCGCTTGGCAAGCGATGGAGCAAGGACCGCTTGACCTCGGCAAGCCTGGCACCACGCCTTCCCGAATGAATTAGCTCGCTACGCTGTCACACTGCGCGCAATAAAAAACCGCTTCTCTAAACGAGAAGCGGTTTTTTTTGAAGCGGCTAACGCATTAACGTTCCAGCAGAATCCGCAACATGCGACGCAGCGGTTCGGCGGCGCCCCAGAGCAACTGGTCGCCAACAGTGAACGCGCCCAGGTATTGCGAGCCCATGTTCAGCTTGCGCAGACGACCCACCGGGATGCTCATTGTCCCGGTCACCGCCGTTGGGCTCAGCTCTTGAATGCTTGCTTCACGGTGGTTCGGTACCAGCTTCACCCAAGGGTTGTGCTGGCTGATCATGCCTTCGATGTCGGCGATTGGCACATCCTTGTTCAGCTTGATGGTCAGCGCCTGGCTGTGGCAACGCATGGAACCTATGCGCACGCAGATACCATCGACCGGGATCGGGTTCTTGAAACGACCCAGGATCTTGTTGGTCTCGGCCTGGCCTTTCCACTCTTCACGGCTTTGACCGTTCGGCAACTCTTTGTCGATCCACGGAATCAAACTGCCGGCCAATGGCACGCCGAAGTTTTCAGTCGGGAAAGCTTCGCTGCGCATGGCTTCGGCAACCTTGCGGTCGATGTCGAGGATCGCGCTGGCCGGGTTGGCCAGGTCGTCGGCCACGGCAGCGTGAGTAGCGCCCATCTGCTTGATCAGTTCACGCATGTTCTGCGCACCGGCACCGGAGGCCGCCTGATACGTCATGACGTTCATCCACTCCACCAGACCGGCTTCGAACAAACCGCCCAGGCCCATCAGCATCAGGCTGACCGTGCAGTTGCCGCCAATGAAGTTCTTGGTCCCCGCATCGAGCTGCTGGTCGATAACCTTGCGGTTTACCGGGTCCAGCACGATCACCGCGTCATCCTGCATACGCAGGCTGGAAGCGGCATCGATCCAGTAACCCTGCCAGCCGGCTTCGCGCAGTTTCGGGAAGACCTCATTGGTGTAGTCGCCACCCTGACAGGTCAGAACCACGTCGAGGGTTTTGAGTTCTTCGATGCTGTAAGCGTCCTTCAGGGGCGCAATATCCTTGCCCACGGCCGGGCCTTGGCCACCGACGTTGGACGTGGTGAAGAACACCGGCTCGATCAGATCAAAATCCTGCTCTTCCAGCATCCGCTGCATGAGCACGGAACCGACCATACCGCGCCAACCGATCAGACCTACACGTTTCATCGCAACTGCACCTTTAACGAAAAAGTGGGCCGCTCCAATAAGAGCGGGCCCGAGATATTACAGATTGAGCAGCGCGGCGACTACGGCCTCGCCCATTTCCTGCGTACCTACCTTGGCGTTACCGATCGACCAGATGTCGCCGGTACGCAAACCTTGATCCAGTACCAGGCTCACAGCCCGTTCGATCGCCTCAGCAGCAGCCAGCTGATTGAAGCTGTAACGCAGCATCATCGCGACCGACAGAATCGTTGCCAGCGGGTTGGCAATGCCCTGCCCTGCGATGTCTGGAGCCGAGCCGTGGCAGGGTTCGTACATGCCCTTACTGTTGGCATCCAGCGACGCCGAAGGCAGCATGCCGATAGAACCGGTGAGCATCGAAGCCTCGTCGGACAGAATATCGCCGAACAGGTTATCGGTGACGATCACATCGAACTGCTTGGGTGCACGCACCAGCTGCATCGCCGCGTTGTCGACGTACATGTGGCTCAGCTCGACGTCAGGATAATCCTTGGCGACCTGTTCGACCACTTCACGCCAGAGCTGGCTGGATTCCATGACGTTGGCTTTGTCCACCGAGCACAGTTTCTTGCCGCGCAGCCGGGCCATGTCAAAGCCCACGCGGGCGATACGGCGGATTTCGCTCTCGCTGTACGGGAGCGTGTTGTAACCCTCGCGCTCGCCATTGTCGAGGGTGCGAATGCCCCGTGGCGTACCGAAGTAGATACCACCGGTCAGCTCACGAACGATCAGGATGTCCAGGCCCGACACCACTTCCGGTTTCAAGGTGGACGCTTCGGCCAATTGCGGATACAAAATGGCTGGCCGCAGGTTGCCGAACAGTTTCAGCTCGGAGCGAATCTTCAGCAGGCCTTTTTCCGGACGAATAGCACGGTCCAGCGTGTCCCATTTCGGGCCACCAACCGCACCGAGCAGCACAGCATCGGCAGCGCGGGCGCGGGCCAGGGTTTCATCGGCCAAAGGCACGCCATGCTTGTCGATGGCCGCGCCACCAATCAAGTCATGGCTGAGCACGAAGCCCAACTGAAACTTGTCATTGGCCAATTCCAGCACCTTGACCGCTTCGGCCATGATTTCCGGACCGATACCATCACCTGGGAGAATCAGAATCTGCTTGCTCATGCTTTCCTCAATCCATTTAAACGGCGCGTGATCGTGCGCCTGCAAAAGAACCATCGCCGCTTTTATAATTGTTTTATAGAAGCAACAAGACTAACGCTCCGCCCACAACACCAGCACATCGGTGCTGAAGGAGCCGTCATCAGTGATTTCAAAATAATCGCGCACTTCTGCGCCCATTGCCTGCTGCAAATCACGAATCGCAACCCGCAACGTCTGCGGCGTACGCATACGCTCGACCCATGAACTGTATTCCAGGTGCAAGCGCTGGCGGCTGTGACTGCGGGTGAATAACCCGGCCTCGCTGACGTGGCGCAACCACTCACCCGCAGAATAGTCGCGTACGTGGCTGGTGTCGCGCAGCACTTCAACACTTTGCAGATACGTATCAAACAGCGGGCTGCCCGGCGACATGACGTCAATAAACGCCGCAACGCCGCCCGGTTTCAGCACACGTCGCACTTCACGCAGGGCCAGGCCCAGATCGCTCCAGTGATGCGCCGAGTAACGGCTGAACACAAAATCGAACTCGCCGTCCTCGAACGGCAGGCGCTCGGCGGCCCCGCATACCGTTTGCACGTTGCTCAGACCACGCTCAACCGCTGCGCTGGCGACCACGTCGAGCATCTGCTGCGACAGGTCGTAAGCCACCACCTCGCCCACCGACGACGCCACGTTAAAACTCACATGACCGGCGCCACAGCCCAGATCCAGCACGCGCGCATCGCTACGCCCGGCCACTTCGGCCTGTAGCAACGCGAACTCGGTGCCTTGAGCATGCACAGCACTGCTCAGATAGGCCGCAGCCTGTTCACCGAATTGACGCTGGACGACTTGGGTGTGCGCGGTGTGGGTCATCATGGAGTTCCTTAATCGGTTTCGACTGTCAGGACGCTATCGCGGGCAAGCCCGCTCCTACAAGGACGGTACGCATTCTGCAGGAGCGGGCTTGCCCGCGATCAGCTTGACGCGGTCTATTAATCAGTCGCGAAACAACCACGGCTGGCTGGTGCGATGCATGCTTTCGAAGCGGGCAATCGCCTCGCCATCCATCAGCGTCAGACCAATGTCGTCCAGGCCATTGAGCAGGCAATGCTTGCGGAACGCATCGATCTCAAAGCTCAAGACTTTACCGTCAGGACGGGTCACGGTCTGCGCCACTAGATCAACATTCAATTGATAACCCGGCGTGGCCTCGACCTGTTCGAACAGCTCATCGACCTCCGCATCGCTGAGGATGATCGGCAGCAAACCGTTCTTGAAGCTGTTGTTGAAGAAGATGTCGGCATAGCTCGGCGCGATGATGCTGCGAAAGCCATATTCTTCCAGCGCCCAAGGTGCGTGTTCACGGCTGGAACCGCAGCCGAAGTTCTCGCGAGCCAGTAAAACGCTGGCGCCTTGATAACGCGCGTTATTGAGCACGAAATCCTTGTTCAACGGACGCTTGGAGTTGTCCTGATACGGCTGCCCCACATCCAGATAGCGCCACTCGTCAAACAGATTAGGACCAAAGCCCGTGCGTTTGATCGACTTGAGAAACTGCTTTGGAATGATCTGGTCGGTGTCGACGTTGGCACGATCCAAAGGAGCGACGAGGCCGGTGTGCTGAGTAAATGCTTTCATGCTGGGCTCCTTAGTGTTGGATCAAGTCACGAACATCGACGAATCGACCGTTGACCGCCGCCGCTGCCGCCATGGCAGGGCTGACCAGGTGAGTACGGCCACCGGCGCCTTGACGGCCTTCGAAGTTACGGTTGGACGTGGACGCGCAATGCTCGCCGGACTCCAAACGGTCCGGGTTCATCGCCAGGCACATCGAGCAGCCCGGTTCACGCCATTCGAAACCGGCCTCGATGAAAATCTTGTCCAGCCCTTCTTTTTCCGCCTGCGCTTTCACCAGACCCGAGCCCGGCACCACGATAGCCTGCTTGATGGTGGAAGCGACTTTGCGGCCTTTGGCGATCTCCGCCGCGGCACGCAAGTCTTCGATCCGCGAGTTGGTGCAGGAGCCGATAAACACACGATCCAGCTGAATGTCAGTAATCGCCTGATTGGCGTGCAAGCCCATGTACTTCAACGCGCGCTCGATAGAACCACGCTTGACCAGGTCGGTTTCTTTGGCCGGGTCCGGCACGTTTTGATCAACGGCCAACACCATTTCCGGTGAAGTACCCCAACTGACTTGCGGCTTGATCTGCGCGGCATCGAGCTTGATCACGGTATCGAAGGTGGCGTCGGCATCGGACACCAGGTCTTTCCAGGCTTCAACAGCCAAGTCCCACTCCGCACCTTTAGGGGCAAACGGACGACCCTTCACGTAAGCGACCGTTTTTTCATCGGTCGCCACCAGGCCCACGCGAGCGCCGGCTTCGATGGACATGTTGCAGATGGTCATGCGCCCTTCGACGGACAGGTCGCGAATCGCGCTGCCTGCGAACTCGATAGCATGACCATTGCCGCCAGCCGTGCCGATCTTGCCGATAACAGCAAGAACGATGTCTTTGGCCGTGACGCCGAACGGCAATGTGCCTTCGACCGACACCAACATGTTTTTCATTTTCTGGGCGACCAGGCACTGCGTCGCGAGCACATGCTCGACCTCGGACGTACCGATGCCATGGGCCAACGCGCCAAACGCGCCGTGAGTCGAGGTGTGCGAATCGCCGCAGACCACGGTCATGCCCGGCAGAGTAGCGCCTTGCTCCGGGCCAATGACGTGAACGATGCCCTGACGCGGGTCATTCATCTTGAATTCGGTAATGCCATATTCATCGCAGTTGTCGTCAAGGGTCTGCACTTGCAGGCGAGACACTTGATCGACGATGGCCTCGATCCCGCCTTTACGCTCCGGTGTGGTCGGCACGTTATGGTCTGGGGTGGCAATGTTGGCATCGATCCGCCATGGCTTGCGCCCGGCCAGACGCAGGCCTTCGAAGGCTTGCGGCGAGGTCACTTCGTGAATGATGTGACGGTCGATATAAATCAGCGCCGAACCGTCGTCGCGCTGTTTGACCAAATGCGAATCCCAGAGCTTGTCGTAGAGCGTTTTGCCGGCCATCAGACGTTTCCTCATCAGCTTGTTTCTATGCCGGTTATTGATGACGTGGCTCAATAACCCTTTGGCTTGTGAGGCCGATCCTATGGGGTATGATTAAATAACTCAAATTCATATTTTTTATGCTTTGGATAACCAATTGGAATCCTAAAATGGATCTAGCCAATCTCAACGCGTTTATTGCCATTGCCGAGACGGGAGGCTTCTCAGCGGCAGGGGAACGTTTGCATCTGACCCAGCCAGCGATCAGTAAACGAATTGCCGGTCTGGAGCAGCAACTCAAGGTTCGGCTGTTCGACCGACTGGGCCGTGAAGTCAGCCTGACCGAGGCGGGTCGGGCACTGCTGCCCAGGGCCTATCAAATTCTGAGCGTGCTGGACGACACTCGCCGGGCATTGACTAATCTCAGCGGCGAGATCAGCGGACGGCTGACCCTGGCGACCAGCCACCACATCGGCCTGCATCGCCTGCCGCCCTTATTGCGCGAATTCACGCGGCGATACCCCGAGGTCGCGCTGGACATCCAGTTTCTCGACTCGGAAGTGGCCTACGATGAAATCCTCCATGGGCGCGCCGAACTGGCGGTGATCACCCTCGCTCCGCAACCGCATACGCTGGTCAAGGCGGTAGTGGTCTGGGACGACCCCCTGGATTTCGTCGCAGCCCCCGAACATCCTTTGGCCAACAGCGGCGCTGTAAGCCTGATGGATATAGCGCGCTACCCAGCGGTGTTTCCCGGCGAAAATACATTCACCCATCACATCGTCAGCCGCCTGTGCGAAGCTCAAGGCCTGAAACCCAATATTGCCATGAGCACCAACTATATGGAGACCATCAAAATGATGGTATCCATTGGCCTGGCCTGGAGCGTCTTGCCACGCACCATGCTTGATGATCAAGTGGCGCGCATCCCTTTGCCGGGCATTCAGCTTACTCGCCAGCTAGGCTACATCGTGCACACTGAACGGACGCTATCCAATGCCGCACGAGCGTTCATGGCATTACTGGATGCGCAAATAGCGTAGTTTCCGAGCTTAAAAATGCTAAAAAAAATCAACGTCTTCGCCCACTTCCTCAAGGCTTGTTGACCGATGCCAAAAACAGCAGACAGCCTCCTAATCCCGGCATTTGACCCGGTCACTGACTCTAGCGAGTCGGAAAAACGCTTTGAGACTTTGTATAACCTCAGTCCCAATGTCGTCCTTCTGACCCGGCTGGAAGACGGCATGATCTGTGAGGCCAATCGACATTTTGAAAGCCTGCTGGGCTGGCCAATCAAAGATATTCTGGGCCGTACCAGCGTGGAAATCGGGCTGTGGGCTGTTCCGGCACAACGTCAACAGATTCACGACATGGTCAAGGGCGAACCCAAACCGATCACCCTTGAGGTGCAGTTGCACGCCAGCAATGGCCGGGTTCACGATGGCACGCTGTGCGCACAGAAGATCGTACTGGACAACTGCGCCTATCTTCTCAGCACTTTTCTGGATAATACCGAACATAAGCGTGCCGAACTGGCCCTCAAAGAAAGTCAGGAGCGCCTGGACCTGGCACTGGATTCGGCGCAATTGGGTACGTGGGACTGGCACATCCCCACCGGCATGTTGTACGGGTCAGCCCGCGCGGCGCAGTTGCATGGCCTGGCGCCGGAGCCTTTCCACGAATCATTCGATGCCTTTTTCGAGGGTGTGCCCGGCGAAGATCGAGACCACATGCGTCAGGCCTATCGCAGCCTGCGCGAAGGCCCTGCGGGCAATTATCAGATCACCTACCGCATTCAGCTGGAGAACGGCACTTCGCGCTTTCTCGAAAGCCGCGCCCGCCTCTACCGTGACGCAAACGGCGACCCGCTGCGCATGGCCGGTACGTTGCTGGACATCACCGATCAGGTCGAGCGCGAGCAACGCCTGACCAGCTCCGAGGAGAAATTCGCCAGCCTGTTTCAAGCCAGCCCCGACCCGGTGTGCGTCACCCATTTCGAGACGGGTCAATTCATCGAGATCAACCCCAGCTTCACCCAGACATTTGGCTGGAAAGCCGATGAAATCATCGGCTTGAACGTTACAGACATCAGTTTTTGGGCTGACCCGTTAAAACGCCAGCAACGCAACCAGCAAATCATCCGCGACAAGGGCCTGGACAATCTCGAGGTGCTGCTGAAGAACAAGGAAAGCGAACTGCTGACCTGCATCATCTCCAGCCGCCTGATCGTGGTCGACGAACAACCGTGCATCGTTACCACCCTGCGCGACATCACCCAGCAGCAACGTGCCGAAGCGGCGCTCAAGGCCAGCGAAGAGAAGTTTGCCAAAGCGTTCCACTCCAGCCCCGACGCCATCACCATCACCGAGCGCGATTCGGGTCGTTACCTTGAGGTCAACGACGGTTTCTGCCGGTTGACCGGCTACACCTGCGAAGAGGTGATAGGACGCACGGCCTACGAGGTGGGCATCTGGGCTGAACCGACGCAGCGCAGCCTGATAATCAGTGACTTACAGGAGCAAGGCCGTGTCCATCACCGGGAAATGCTGGCACGCAATAAAAATGGAGACATGCTGACGGTTGACGTGTCGGTGGAACCCATCACCCTGAATGAAACGCCGTGCCTGCTAATGACTGCCCGCGACGTCAGCCAACTGAAGAACGCTCAGGCGCAGATCCAGCACCTGGCCTACCACGACCCGCTGACCGACCTGCCCAATCGCGCGTTGCTGATGGATCGCCTAAGCCAGCAGATTGCCCTGCTCAAGCGCCACAACCTGCGTGGCGCGCTATTGTTTCTCGACCTCGACCACTTCAAGCACATCAACGACTCTCTCGGTCACCCGGTCGGCGACAGCGTATTGAAGGTCATCACCGCACGCCTGGAGGCCAGCGTGCGCACGGAAGACACCGTGGCGCGTCTGGGCGGCGATGAATTCGTGGTCCTGATCACCGGACTGGAAGGCACGCGGGCCGAAGTCACCCAGCAGGTGCGCGGCCTGGCTGACACCCTGCGTGAGCTACTGGCAGAGCCGATGTTCCTCGACGGTCAACGTCTGCAGGTGACACCGAGCATTGGCGTGGCCTTGATCCCCGATCACGGCTCAACCCCGGCTGACCTGCTCAAGCGTGCGGACATTGCCCTGTACCGGGCCAAGGATTCCGGGCGCAACACCACACAACTGTTCCACAGCACCATGCAGAAAGCCGCCAGTGAGCGCCTGAGCCTGGAAAACGATTTACGCCTGGCTCTGCCGCGCGGCGAGTTCAGCTTGCACTACCAGCCTCAGGTGGACGCACGAGACAACCGCATCGTCGGTGCCGAAGCATTGCTGCGCTGGCATCATCCGCAATTAGGCGCAATGGCACCGAGTCACTTCATTCAGGTGCTGGAAGAAAGCGGAATGATTCTGGAAGTCGGCAGCTGGATTCTTGATGAAGCGTGCAAGGCCGGCGGGCAGCTATTAAGGGAAGCATTGATCGACGCGGATGATTTCAGCATGTGCGTCAACATCAGCCCCCGGCAGTTTCGCCAGACTGACTTCGTCGAACGCGTCGAACGTAGCCTGCGCGTTCATCGCCTGCCCAGCCGGCTTCTCAAGCTGGAAATCACCGAAGGCATCGTGATCCAGAACCTGGACGACACCATCGCCAAAATGCGCCGTTTGAAGAAAATGGGCGTCAGCTTCGCGATGGATGACTTCGGCACGGGTTACTCGTCGCTGACCTATCTCAAGCGCTTGCCGGTGGACGCGCTCAAGATCGATCAATCGTTCGTACGCGACGCAACCACTGACCCCAACGACGCCGAAATCATCCGCGCCATCGTGGCCATGGCCCAAAGCCTGAACCTGGCAGTGATCGCCGAAGGCGTGGAAAAACCGGAACAACTGAGGTTTCTAGAGCAACTGGGCTGCCATCTGTATCAAGGCTACCTGTTCAGCGAGGCGCTGCCGCTGGAGGCCTTTATAAAGATGCTGAGTCAGGAACAAGAGCTGTGAGTTTGGCCCCATGAGGCCATAAACAAAGAAGGCGCCGATCAGGGCGCCTTTTCTTGAGCAAGAATGATTTCAAGCCGCCTCGCTGCGGACAAACCCAATCAACTGTCCGATGCGCTCGCAATCGGTCTCACGCCGCAGGGTGTTAAACAGCGTTGTCGCCTCGGGATAGCTTTTGGTCAGCAGTGCCAGCCATTGCTTCAAACGGCCGGGTGCCTGAATCGGGGTCATTTTGTTCAACGCCTGCTGCCAGAAGTCTTGCAGGAAGGGCTGCAGTTGCGTCCAGGTCATCTCGACCACGTCTTCGCCCGCCTCGGCAGCCGCAATTTGCCGGGCCAGATCAGGGCGCGCGACCAACCCGCGACCGATCATGATGTCTCGGGCGCCACATATTTCCCGGCAGCGTCGCCAGTCGTCAACGGTCCAGATTTCGCCGTTGGCCACGACCGGGACCTTGACCACTTCCTGGATACGTGCGATCCATTCCCAGTGCGCTGGCGGCTTGTAGCCATCAACCTTGGTCCGGGCATGGACCACGATCTGCCCTGCGCCACCGTCGGCCAGTGCACGGGCGCAATCGAGAGCACCCTCCGGGCTTTCATAACCCAGACGCATTTTCGCCGTCACCGGGATATGTGCAGGCACAGCGCGCCGCACATGGTTGACGATGCTGTGCAGCAACTCCGGCTCTTTGAGCAGGATCGCACCGCCACGGGAACGATTGACGGTCTTGGCCGGGCAACCGAAGTTCAGGTCCAGCACGGGGGCGCCCAGTTCACAGGCATAAGCTGCGTTTTCGGCCAGGCACACCGGATCGGAACCCAGCAATTGCAGGCGCAAAGGCACGCCTGCGGCGGTCTTCGCCCCCTGGTGCAACTCCGAGGCGTATTTGTAGAAGTAGTGGGCCGGCATCAGGCGCTCGGACACACGAATGAATTCGGTCACGCACCAATCGATGCCGCCAACCTGAGTCAGCACATCGCGCAGGATGTCGTCGACCAACCCCTCCATGGGCGCCAAGGCAATTTGCATGGGTCACACTCGAAAAAAAGTCCGGCAGTTTACGGGGCGTCCGCCAGATTGGAAACGCTTATGCGCCGTTTGGTTTCAGGCTTGCGGGTTGACCAACGCCGGACCATAGCCTTCGATGAACTCGGCGGGCATACGTTTGGGTTTGCCGCTGGACAGCTCGATGCAGACGAAGGTGGTTTGCGCGCGCAGCAATGTCAGACCGTCACTGGGCCGCTTCAGCTGAAAACGGCGGGTCATCTTCAGGCGTTGATCCCAATCGACGATCCAGGTTGCCAATTGCAGCTCGTCGTCTTCGTAGGCGCTGGCCAGGTAATCGATTTCATGCCGGACCACGGCCATGGCCCGATCGATTCGACGGTATTCGCTCAAATCCAGGCCAAGCCGTTGTGAATGTCGCCAAGCGCAACGCTCCAGCCAGGTCACGTACACCGCATTATTGGCATGCCCCAGCCCATCGATGTCTTCTGCCGCCACACTCAGGTCAATGACGAATGGCGTTGCCAGATCCCAGCTCATGCTCGCTCCTTGATGCGTGCCCCAACGTGGAGAGCAACTCGCGAGCAGTGTAACGGAAGCTCAGGCAGATTGGCGCTGCGGGTGTGCTCTGCCGGCCAGCAACGCCAGTACGCCCTCGATCACCTTTGGATCGGCCAGCACCCGCTGGTGTCCGCCCTGTTTGAGGCGCAACAAGCGGCTGTCAAACCAGGCATCGTGGATCCGTTGCGCTTCGTCCACCGGCACCATGAGGTCATCCTCTGCATGCACAATCAAGCCCGGCACATTCAACTCATAGCGGCTGACATCCAGCGCAGACGCCGCCATGCCCACCTCGCGTTCGAACTGCCTGATGAACGAAGAGCGCGCCACAGGCGGCAATCCAACCCGATGCGCAAAACCACGCAGCACACCCAATAGGCGGCTTGGCGCGGCAATGCTCACCAGGGTTTCGCTGCGCAGGCCCATCTGAGTCGCCAATAGCACGCTGGCGCCGCCCATGGAATGGCCAATCACGGCTTTGAGCGGAGGAAGCTCTGCGGAGGCTTCCAGCAGCGCCCTGGCAAACAACACCACATGAGCCTCACGACCCGGGGACTGCCCATGGCCCGGACCGTCAAGCGCCACAACGGTATAACCCGCAGTGACCAAGGCCTCTATCAGGCTGGCGAATTGAGTTGGGCGCCCTTCCCAGCCATGCATGAGCAACACCGTAGGTCCCGCCCCCCAACGCAAGGCGGAAAGACCGAAGCGCAAGGTCACGCGCTCGGCACGGGCCAGGACTGGCAATTCCCAGTCAGACGGCAATCGATGCTGCGGGGTAGTGAACGCCAGATGCATTTTTGCTGCCACCAGCCTGGGTGCCAGCCGACCCAAGGTGCCATTGACTCCGCGAACCCAGCCTAAACTGCTCATCGCTTCTCTCCTGCAAACTCACTGCGTTGCGTTGTGTGTTTTAAATCCTGGCACTGCAAACAGCGTTCATCACAGTACCGCCGACTTTGCGGCCCGGAGCACCCGATCAGACAGTTCGCACGGGCCTAAAGCGCGCGCCAGGGCCAGACCACCGGTCATCAATGCCACGTCCGCCAGGACCTTGTCGGCGTCCTCAGGGCTGTCCGCCAATTGCGCCACCATCAATTCCACATGCTCGGCCAACACCGCACGAAAACCGTCAGGCAGACGCGACAGCTCACCCACGGTTGATGGCAACGGACAGGCATGCTCAGTAGCGTCCCGATGCTTACGCGACAAATAGAAGGCGGCGACCAGCGCTCGGCGCTCATCGCCAGCCAAGTGCTCGTCAATTTGCGCCATCAGCGCCCTGCGCTGGCTGAGCAATTGACTGAAGGCCTCCAGCATCAAGGCGTCCTTGCTTTCAAAGTGCGCGTAGAAACCACCCACCGTCAGGCCTGCGGCGCCCATTACGTCGCTGACACTCGGCTCAACCGGTCCCTGCTGGATCAGCGCAGAGCTGGCGGCCTGAAGAATACGCTCGCGGGTTTGCGCCTTTTTATCGTTCATGCTCGCCTCCAAATATTATGGAAATAATATTATTCTCATAATAATTATTGGCAAGCAGATTGTCATGCCGCCGGTCGGCAGGATGAATGCGCTACAGCGCAGGAAGGGATTGATGGAACATACGGCAGGAGGGATAAAACGCAGCACAAAAACAAAAGGGCCATTCAATAATTGAATGACCCCTGGTCCCGTAGAACGGGTAATCGTGGCGTCCCCTAGGGGACTCGAACCCCTGTTACCGCCGTGAAAGGGCGGTGTCCTAGGCCACTAGACGAAGGGGACGCAAAACCTTCTATACAACGTGATCAGACTGAGTCTGATCGATTCAAGGCCTGCGTGGCCAAGCCTTGAACTGTACAATTTGGTGGAGCTAAACGGGATCGAACCGTTGACCTCTTGCATGCCATGCAAGCGCTCTCCCAGCTGAGCTATAGCCCCGGATTTTTCGCCTCGAGGCGGAGCAATACCTCGCGGCACTGC
>NZ_LT607415.1:340932-461051 GCF_900095225.1 Pseudomonas sp. UMAB-08 | reverse complement strand
ATTTGGTGGAGCTAAACGGGATCGAACCGTTGACCTCTTGCATGCCATGCAAGCGCTCTCCCAGCTGAGCTATAGCCCCACGTTGTGGACGGGGCGCATATTAAGCGCGACCTCGGAACCTGTCAAATATATTTTCAACAAATTCCAATATTTTTCGTCGGCATAACAATCACTTACCGCCCAACCCCCGTAAATCCGGGGGCGCAACGGCCACTGTGCGCCCTACTCCAGGCAGACACAATGACCAACAACGCCTGGCAAGCGTGTCAGGCAATGGCGCCCAACAGCTTTTCCCATTCCTTGTTTTCTTTCTTCGATACGCCGCCAAGCAAGTCGATAGCCTGACGCAGACGGAAGCGTGTCAGGTCCGGACCGAGAATTTCCATCGCATCGAGGACCGAGACCGAACTGGCCTGACCCGTGATTGCAGCGAACATCAGCGGCATGGCGTCGCGCAGTTTGAGCTCCAGGTGCTCGACCACGGCCTGAATGCAGCCTGTAATCGGATCTTTTTCCCACTGGCGCAGAGTTTCCAGCTTCCACAGAATCAACTGCATCAACTGCCGAACCTGATCGGGCGACAGCTTTTTGTGCTCGAACAGTTTGGCATCCAGCTGCAAGCCACCGGCGAAGAAGAAACCGGCCAACGGCGCGACCTGACTAAAGGTTTCTACGCGTCCCTGGACGTGAGGGGCGATTTTCATCATGTACTCGGGGTTCAGCGCCCAATTCTGCACACGACGGGCAAACTCTTCGACCGGCAACTCGCGCAGCCATTGGCCGTTGAGCCAGGATAGCTTCTCGATATCGAAAATCGGCCCGCCCAGGGAAACACGCGACAGGTCGAAATGCTCGACCATTTCTTCCAGCGAGAACTTCTCGCGCTCGTCCGGCATCGACCAGCCCATGCGACCCAGGTAGTTGAGCATGGCTTCAGGCATGAAACCCATACGCTCGTAGAACGTCACCGAAGTCGGGTTCTTGCGCTTGGACAGCTTGCTCTTGTCCGGATTACGCAGCAGCGGCATGTAGCACAGCTCCGGCTGATCCCAACCGAAATACTCGTACAGCAGGATCAGTTTAGGTGCAGACGGCAGCCACTCTTCACCGCGCAGAACATGGGTGATACCCATCAGATGGTCGTCGACGACGTTGGCCAGAAAGTAGGTCGGCAGCCCATCGGTCTTCATCAACACTTGCATGTCCATGCGATCCCACGGGATCTCGACGTCGCCACGCAGCATGTCCGGCACCACGCAAACGCCTTCGCTTGGCACTTTCATGCGGATCACATGAGGCTCGCCAGCGTCCAGACGACGCTGAACCTCTTCCTTCGACAGCAACAATGCACGGCCGTCGTAGCGCGGGGTTTCGCCCCGGGCCATCTGCTCGGCACGCATCTGATCGAGCTCTTCCGCGGTGCAGAAGCACGGGAACGCGTAGCCCATCTCGACCAGTTGCTTGGAATACTTCTGGTAAATGTCGCCCCGCTCACTCTGCCGATACGGGCCGTGAGGACCACCGACATCCGGGCCTTCGCTCCACTCGATTCCCAACCAGCGCAACGCATCGAAAATCTGCTGTTCAGACTCACGTGTCGAGCGCACTTGGTCAGTGTCTTCGATGCGCAGGATGAACTCGCCACCGTGTTGCTTGGCAAAGCAATAATTGAACAATGCGATATAGGCAGTGCCAACGTGGGGGTCGCCAGTGGGCGATGGCGCGATGCGGGTGCGGACGGTGGTCATGAAAGATCTCGAATAGGTCGAACAAGCGTCGAATCTTAACAGGCGCACCCCCCATGGCTCCAGCGCAGGGGCGCAATCAACGTACGGCCGAGCGCCTGCATGCCCCATAGAAGGTATATACAAGGCATAACGGACTAAATGAATACCCAAACATCACCCTCAGTCATTATTCAGGCATGTGGCTATGTGCCAGAATTAAACACTGATAAGTTTGCTTACATTTCAACTAATTCAGAACGCCCATGCCCGCCCAACTTAAACGCCGTTTGTACGTCTTCTTCACGATTGCCCTACTGATCGCCCTCGCTTTTTTTGCCCAGTGGTACTTCA
Organism: Pseudomonas sp. UMAB-08; assembly: GCF_900095225.1. Classification (GTDB taxonomy): domain Bacteria; phylum Pseudomonadota; class Gammaproteobacteria; order Pseudomonadales; family Pseudomonadaceae; genus Aquipseudomonas. Next base: position 458,973 of record NZ_LT607415.1, on the reverse strand, counting down.
AGGGCCGCTTCTATGAAACCACCGACAACGCCTATGTGCAGGGCGAAATCACCCGGATTTCCAGCCAGTTGGCCGCGCGCGTCGATGAAGTCCTGGTCCAGGACAACCAGCACGTCGAAAAAGGCCAACTGCTGGTGAAGCTGGACGCCGCTGACTTCCACCTGGCCGTTGACCGGGCGAAGGCCATGCTCGATACCCGTGAAGCGGAGCGGATTCAGGCAAACAGCAAGTTGACCCAGCAAGCCAGCATGATTGCGTCCGCCGAAGCCCAAGTGGCAGCCAGTCAAGCAACCTTCGGCCGCACACAAATCGATTTGAATCGCGCAGAGACTTTGCGCAAACCCGGCTACATTTCCGAAGAGCGCGTCACCACCCTGTCTGCCGACAGTCATATCGCACGCTCGCAGGTCACCAAGGCCCAGGCCGAGGTACAAGGCCAGCGGCAACAGGTCGTCGCCCTCTCGGCGGAAATCAAACGCCTCGACGCGCAGATCGCCAACGCCCGCACCGACCTTGCTCAAGCTGAACTCAATCTGCGACGCAGCGAGATTCGCGCGCCACTCAGCGGAATGATCGGCCAACGCGGGGCGCGCAATGGCCAGTATGTACAGGTCGGTGCGTACCTGCTGTCGATCGTGCCGGATGAAGACATCTGGATTCAGGCCAACTTCAAGGAAACCCAGATAGGCCATATGGCGCCAGGGCAAGCGGCCGAACTGATTTTCGACGCCTATTCCGATACCCCGATCAATGCCAGGGTCGAAAGCCTGTTCGCCGCCTCTGGTGCGCAATTCAGCCTGCTGCCGCCGGACAACGCCACCGGCAACTTCACCAAGGTGGTACAGCGTATTCCAGTGAAGCTGACGTTTGCCGCCGATAACCCGTTGCACGGCAAAATCCGTCCCGGCATGTCGGTGACGGTCAAGGTCAACATCAAGGCAAACGGCGCTGACAGTGGCCGGTGATCAACTGATCCGCCCCGCTGGCGAGCCAAGCCGACGGGACTGGATCGCGGTCATGAGCGTGATGCTGGGCGCCTTTATGGCGGTGCTGGACATCCAGATCACCAACTCTTCGCTCAAGGACATTCAGGGCGCGCTGTCGGCAACCCTCGAAGAAGGCTCGTGGATTTCCACCTCGTACCTGGTGGCGGAAATCATCATGATTCCGCTCACCGCCTGGCTGGTGCAGTTGCTCTCGGCGCGACGCCTGGCGGTCTGGGTTTCGGGCGGGTTTCTGCTGTCCTCCATGCTCTGTTCCATGGCCTGGAGTCTGGACAGCATGATCGTGTTCCGCGCCTTGCAGGGCTTCACCGGTGGCGCGCTGATCCCGCTGGCGTTCACCATGACCCTGATCAAACTGCCCGAACATCATCGCGCCAAAGGGATGGCCCTGTTTGCGATGACAGCGACATTCGCGCCCTCGATCGGCCCGACGCTGGGCGGCTGGCTGACAGAGAACTATGGCTGGCAGTACATTTTCTACATCAACATACCGCCCGGCCTGCTGATGATCGCCGGCTTGCTCTACGGCCTCGAAAAGAAAGCTTCGCACTGGGAACTGCTGAAAAGCACCGACTACGCGGGCATCGTCACCCTGGGGGTCGGCCTGGGCTGCCTGCAGGTGTTTCTGGAGGAAGGTCACCGCAAGGACTGGCTCGAATCCCACCTGATTGTCAGCCTGGGCAGCATCGCCCTGGTCAGCCTGATCACTTTTGTGATTCTGCAACTGTCAAAACCAGAGCCACTGATCAACCTGCGTATTTTAGGCGAGCGCAATTTTGGCCTGTCGAGTATCTCCAGCGTGGGGATGGGTGTGGGTTTGTACGGCTCGATTTATCTGTTGCCGCTGTACCTCGCGCAAATTCAAGGCTACAACGCGCAGCAGATCGGCGAAGTGATCATGTGGATGGGCGTTCCACAGTTGTTTTTGATCCCGCTGGTGCCGCAACTGATGAAAGTGATACCGCCGAAGCTACTGTGCGCCATCGGTTTCGGGCTGTTCGGGTTTGCCAGCTTCGCGTCTGGAGCGCTCAACCTGGACTTCGCCGGGCCGCAACTCAATCAGATCCAGATCGTGCGCGCCCTCGGCCAACCGATGATCATGGTTACCATCTCGTTGATCGCCACCGTCTATATCCAGCCGAAAGACGCGGGCTCAGCGTCGAGCCTGTTCAACATCCTGCGAAACCTGGGAGGCGCCGTTGGCATCGCCCTGCTCTCCACCCTGCTTGATGCCAGGACCAAGACCTATTTCGACTATTTGCGCGAAGCCATTGTCCCGAGCAACCCGCAGGTCGCTGAGCGCATGGCCTTGCTCACCGACAAGCTGGGCAACGAACAAGCCGCCCTGGGCAGGCTCAGCGAGATCACGCACCAGCAGGCATCCATCATGGCCTACAACGACGCCTTCCATTTCGTCGGTATCGCACTAGGGATCAGCATGATCGCCGTGTTGCTGACCAAAGCGCTCCCTGTTGGGGTCAAGGGCGGGGCTGCGCATTAAAGAGTGCCAGCGTCTGCACTGACCCTTTCGCGAATGAGTTCGCGATTACGTTAGTTCAGGCACCCAACAAACCGGGCAACATCAAACCGTCAACAACCGCTCACGCAGCTTGCCGATCTCGTCACGCATCTGTGCCGCAGCCTCGAACTCGAGGTCGCGGGCCAGTTGGTACATCTTCTCTTCCAATTGACGAATACGCTTGCCGATCTCGCCCGGCGAGCGCAACTCAGCTTCGTACTTGGCGTTCTCTTCGGCGGCCTTGGCCATGCCTTTGCGCTTCTTGCTGCGCGAACCTGGCACGACGGCGCCTTCCATGATGTCAGCAACGTCCTTGAACACGCCTTTAGGGGTGATGCCGTGCTCCAGGTTGTAAGCAATCTGCTTGTCCCGACGACGGTCGGTTTCGCCAATCGCCCGCTCCATCGAGCCGGTAATGCGGTCGGCGTACAAAATCGCCCGGCCGTTGAGGTTACGCGCAGCACGGCCAATGGTCTGAATCAGCGAACGCTCTGAACGCAGGAAGCCTTCTTTATCAGCGTCGAGAATCGCCACCAGCGAGACTTCAGGCATGTCCAGGCCTTCGCGCAGCAGGTTGATGCCCACTAGCACATCGAACGTACCCAAGCGCAGGTCGCGGATGATTTCGACTCGCTCCACGGTTTCGATATCCGAGTGCAGGTAACGCACCCGAACGCCATGATCGGCCAGGTAATCGGTCAGGTCTTCGGACATGCGCTTGGTCAAGGTAGTGACCAACACCCGCTCACCCACGGCCACACGCTTGCCGATCTCTGACAGCAGGTCATCAACTTGAGTCAGCGCCGGACGAATCTCGATCTGCGGGTCGACCAGACCGGTAGGTCGCACCAACTGCTCAATCACCCGACCGGCATGCTCAGCCTCATAGTTGCCGGGGGTGGCCGAGACAAAAATCGTCTGCGGGCTGACGCGTTCCCACTCATCGAAGCGCATCGGCCGGTTATCCAGAGCCGACGGCAGACGGAAGCCGTACTCGACCAGGGTTTCCTTACGTGAGCGGTCGCCCTTATACATCGCACCCACCTGCGGCACGCTGACGTGGGACTCGTCGATCACCAGCAATGCATCGGCCGGCAAGTAGTCATACAACGTCGGCGGCGGCGCACCGGAAGGTCGTCCAGACAGGTAGCGCGAGTAGTTTTCGATGCCGTTGCAGTAGCCAAGTTCCAGAATCATTTCCAGATCGAAACGGGTGCGCTGCTCCAGCCGTTGCGCTTCCACCAGCTTGTTATTGCTGCGCAGGTACTCCAGCCGTTCCTGAAGCTCGACCTTGATGCCTTCCATCGCATCCAGCAGCGTTTCGCGCGGCGTCACGTAATGACTCTTCGGATAGAACGTGAAGCGCGGCAGTTTGCGAATCACTGCGCCCGTCAGCGGGTCAAAGGCAGAAATGTTCTCGACCTCATCGTCGAACAACTCGATGCGGATCGCTTCAAAGTCCGACTCAGCCGGATGGATGTCGATCACGTCTCCGCGCACGCGAAATGTCGCACGAGCAAAGTCCACGTCGTTGCGGGTGTATTGCAAATCAGCCAGACGCCGAAGCAGCTCGCGTTGATCGAGTCTGTCACCGCGATCGACGTGCAGCACCATCTTCAAATACGTCTCGGGACTGCCCAAGCCGTAGATGCACGACACCGTGGTGACGATGATCGCGTCCTTGCGCTCCAGCAACGCCTTGGTCGCCGACAACCGCATCTGTTCGATATGGTCGTTGATCGAAGCATCCTTCTCGATGAACGTATCCGACGACGGCACGTACGCTTCTGGCTGGTAGTAATCGTAGTAAGAGACGAAATACTCGACTGCGTTGTTCGGAAAGAACGCCTTGAACTCACCGTACAACTGCGCCGCCAGGGTTTTGTTCGGCGCCAGCACCAGGGTCGGACGCTGCACTTGCGCGATCACGTTGGCGATGCTGAAGGTCTTGCCCGAACCGGTTACGCCGAGCAATGTCTGGTGCGCCAGCCCGGCCTCGATCCCTTCGACCATCAAGCGAATAGCTTCCGGCTGATCACCGGCTGGCTGGAAACGGGTTACGAGCTCAAACTCAGACATACGTTACCTCTGGGTTCATTCCGGCCTGCAAAACAGCGCTGAAACGAGAAAACCGCGAACGACCGATGCCGTCGGGAAAAGACGTGAAGACACTACAAATGGAGTCAAAGATGTCACCTTTCAAGCACCCCATCCTACAAGCCCGAAACAATTGCCGTTGCAATTTGACTGACGGTCGAAAAATAAATGTGGAAAACCCTAAAAAACCCTGAAAAACGCGCTCCAACCTGTCGCAGCGCTGAACGATGCTCTCTATACTAGGTCCCCGTTTGCGCACCGCTCTAGTGCACTCGGCCGGAGCGTTGTACCTCTTCAATCCTCCATTCAGAGCTGCCGTAAAAATGAGCCTGTTCTCCGCTGTCGAAATGGCACCACGCGATCCAATCCTGGGCCTCAACGAAGCATTCAACGCCGATACCCGTACCTTTAAGGTCAACCTGGGGGTCGGGGTGTACTGCAACGAAGAGGGGCGAATTCCACTCCTGCGTGCCGTCGCCGAAGCCGAGAGCATTCGCGTGGCTCAACACGTCGCACGCGGTTACTTGCCGATCGATGGCATTGCCGCTTACGACCTGGCCGTGCAAAAACTGCTGTTCGGTGCCGAGTCGCCGCTGCTGGATTCCGGGCGTGCCCTGACCGTCCAGGCTGTAGGCGGTACCGGTGCATTGAAAATCGGCGCCGACTTCCTCAAGCAGCTCAAGCCCGACGCGGTCGTGGCCATCAGCGATCCAAGCTGGGAAAACCACCGTGCGCTGTTCGAGACCGCTGGTTTCCCGGTTCAGAACTACCGTTATTATGATGCGACCAGCCATGACGTGAACCGTTCAGGCATGCTCGAAGATTTGCAGAACCTGCCATCAGGTTCGATCGTGGTCCTGCACGCCTGCTGCCATAACCCGACGGGTGTCGACCTGAGCCCTGAGGACTGGAAAAATGTCCTCGACGTGCTCAAAGCCAAGGGCCACGTGCCGTTTCTGGACATGGCGTACCAAGGCTTCGGCGACGGCATCGAAGAGGACGCCGCCGCAGTGCGTCTGTTTGCCGAGTCGGGCCTGACCTTTTTCGCCTCCAGCTCGTTCTCCAAATCGTTCTCGCTGTATGGCGAACGCGTTGGCGCGTTGTCGATCGTCACTGAATCGAAAGACGAAACCGCACGGGTTCTGTCTCAGGTCAAACGCGTGATCCGCACCAACTACTCCAACCCGCCGACCCACGGCGCAACCATCGTCGCTGCGGTGCTCAACAACCCTGAACTGCGCGAGATGTGGGAGCAGGAACTGGGCGAAATGCGTCTGCGGATTCGCGGCATGCGTCAGGCCATGGTCGAGAAACTGGCAGCCCAGACCGACCACGACTTCAGCTTCGTCGGTCGTCAACGCGGCATGTTCTCCTACTCCGGGCTGACCACCGAACAGGTTCATCGCCTGCGCAACGAATTCGGCATCTACGCCCTCGACACGGGCCGGATCTGCGTTGCCGCACTGAACCAGAGCAACATCGACGTCGTGACCAAGGCGATTGTTCAGGTGATCTGACGGTCGTTGGCGGTACGCAAAGGGGAGTCAGCGTGAGCTGACTCCCCTTTTTATTTAAGCCAGCCCCCCCGTCAAAGGCACGCGATTTACTGCGCTTTTTTGCGATACGCCATCGAATCATCAATCCGCTTGAGGATGTAATCCCCCGCTGCCACGGGTGGGTACAGGCTCGATGCCGAATCGATACCCAGATCACAGGGATCGACCACCGCGCTGTAGGTAGGGTCGTAAAAGGTCGCGATGGAATAGCGTTCATGACCTGATTTATTGATCACTCGATGCAAGGTCGAGCGGAACCGGTTATTGGACCAATGCGCCAGCAGGTCGCCGACGTTGACCACCAGACTGCCGGCGATCGGCGTGGCGTCGATCCAGCGGTTAGAGCCCAACTCACGCACCTGCAAGCCCCCGCTGTTGTCCTGATACAGCAACGTAATGCAGCCATAATCCGTGTGCGGTGCAACCCCGAACTGATCGGCTTCGGCCATCGGCGGATGGGGTGGGTAATACACCATCTGGGTCCGTTGCAGCGGTGTGTGGTACTTGCTGCTGAAGAAATCTTGTTCGATGCCCAGACCCGCCGCCACCGCCTTCAACAGATCGGCCCCGGCCTTGCCGATTTCGACGTAATACTCAGCCAGCACAGTGCGCAGCTCCGGCATAAATGCCGGCCATTGATTCGGTCCGCGCAACGCTTCTCCAGCCACCACACACGGGTCGTCTTCGGGCAGCTCCAGCCCGATGCTGAAGAACTCCTTGAAATCAGGCTTGGTCGCCTCATACATGGTCGCCCCGCCCAACGCATGCCAGCCACGGTGCCGCTTATTCACCGCCACCTGACGCTTGGTCTCGGCCGGGTAGGCAAAGAACTGCGCTGCCGCCGCCATCGCCCGGTCAATCACGTCCTGCGGCACACCGTGATTGATGATGTAGAAAAAGCCGATTTCGCTGCAGGCCACGCGAATGGCATCACCGGCCCGGCGAATACTCGCCTGGTCACCTTCGCGAACACCGGACATATCGATCAAGGGCAGATTAGCGCTAGAGGTCATGCTCGCTCCTGTTTATAGGGGTTATACCGAGCTGGAATGGAGGGATCAATCGCACAGCGGAACGCGCGGTATATACAGGTGCAAGCATTTACTGTGCCGCCGACATTGTCCTTTTCGGCAAACCCTCATGCTCATGCTCACGCTCACCGCTTGTTTTTCTGACAATCAACTTCGGCTTGTCATCCGCAATTGCCTGGTTTCCCTTCGCCCCATCAGTGGGCGGAACGACCTCAATGGGTGCAACTTTCGGTGACAGTCTCTGCCAGGAATACCCGAGAAATCCTGTTTGATTCTGTAAACACAGGCTCAGGAACGACCCTCATGATGTGCAATTGGCGCATTGGCCTGCATCTTGCCTTACCTGTATAGACAGGATCATATAGCTATATATGCGCCTTCACCGACTCAGGAGCGTGCATGCGTCGCTATCATTCAGGCCCGGACTTCCGTCGCGCACACAGCATTGCCGAACTGGCATCGATGGCACGCCAACGGCTGCCGCACTTCGCCTGGGAATACCTGGAAGGCGGTGCCGAAGAGGAACTGACCCTCAAGCGCAACCGTCAAGCCTTCGCCGACATCAGCCTGCTGCCGCACACCCTGATCCCCTGCACTGCCGCGCGCACCCAACGCTCGCTGCTGGGCACAACCTTGCCACTGCCTTTGGCCATCGGCCCGACTGGCTACAACGGCATGCTCTACCGCGATGCCGACATACACCTGGCGCGGGCCGCCACTGAGCGTGGCCTGCCCTTTACCCTCAGCACCGTGTCCACCAGCTCGTTGGAACAAATAGTCGCCGCAGTCCCTGAGGTCAATCTGTGGTTCCAGTTGTACTGCCTGCGTGACCCTCAAGTGCAACAAGACCTGTTGCAGCGCGCCACTGCCGTTGGCTGCAAAACGCTGCTGCTGACCAGCGATGCCGTGTTGCTGGGCAATCGCGAGTGGGACAAGCGCAATTTCGTCCGCCCACGCCAACTGAGCCTGCGCAACACGCTCAATGTACTGCGTCATCCGCGCTGGATGAAGCAGACGTTATGGCCACACGGCTTGCCGAACCTGGCCAATATCGAACGCTATCTGCCCGCCGAACACCGCACCGTCGAAGGTGCCGCGCACTTTATCGGTTCGCAGATGGACACCGGGCTTGATTGGGATGCCTTGGCGAGACTGCGGGATCGTTGGCCTCAACACCTGCTGCTCAAAGGCGTGCTGCATCCGGCAGATGCCGAAAAAGCCATCGCCCTGGGACTCGACGGGCTGGTGATCAGTAACCATGGTGGCCGCCAACTCGATGGTGTGCCCGCCAGCATTGAATGCTTGCCAGCGATTGCCGCCGTGGCCAAAGGCAAGCTGGCGTTGCTGCTCGACAGTGGAATCCGCCGCGGCACCGACATTCTAAAGGCCTGCGCGCTGGGTGCCGATGCGGTTCTGCTGGGACGCGCTACCTTGTATGGAGTGGCCGTCGGCGGTCAGGCCGGTGCCGGGCATGCCCTCGATCTGCTGACACAGGAGTTACGTCTGGCCCTGTCCTTGCTCGGCCAACCGGACTTGAGCCAGCTCGACAGTCGCCGGTTGCGCCTGAATCCTCTTTCTTCTTTTACCGTGAGCTAGGCCAATGCCTCATCTACAACAGACCCTCGAGCAATTGTGTGCAGCATTGGGTGACACGGCGGTAGTCACGGGCGCCGCGATCAATCAACGGCACTACAGCGACTGGACCGGACACGCACCTGCCTGTCCGGCGGCGGTGTTATTGCCAAGAAGCACCGAGGACGTCGCCGCCGCCTTGCGCATCTGCAACGCAGCACGGCAAACGATCGTGCCTCAAGGGGGAATGACCGGACTGGCTGGCGGCGCGGTGCCTCGGGAAACCGACATCGCCCTGTCACTGGAGCGGATGCGCGGCATTGAAGAAATCGACCCCGCCGCCGCCACCATCAGTGTCTGGGCGGGCACCACGCTGCAAGAGATTCAGCACGCGGCGCTCGACGCAGGCTTTCTATTCCCTCTGGACCTGGGTGCCCGAGGCTCATGCCAGATCGGTGGCAATATCGCGACCAACGCGGGTGGCAATGCGGTGATCCGCTATGGCATGACCCGAGACCTGGTGCTCGGCCTGGAAGTGGTTTTGGCCGATGGCCGCGTGCTCAATCTGCTGAACAAAATGATCAAGAACAACTGTGGTTATGACCTGAAACAGTGCTTCATCGGCAGCGAAGGCACCCTTGGGGTGATCACCCGCGCCATCTTGAAGCTCGCGCCATTACCCGGTGAAACCACGACCCTGCTGTGCGCCCTGCCCGACTACGCCAGCGCGGTGAGCCTGCTGCGGCGTGTGCAACGCAGCGTCGGCACACCGCAAGCCTATGAGCTGATGTGGCAGGATTTCTTCCGCCTGGGCGTTTCCTGGCTGGAAAATCCGGTAGCACCGATATCGCAGGATTATCCACTGTACGTATTGCTGGAATCCGCCGCCCCCCGCGAGCGGCTGGAGCAGGCCCTGGAAGATGCCATCAACGCTGGCGAAGTGGTGGATGCAGTGCTGGCCAGTTCACAGACCCAAGCCCGCGCACTGTGGAAGATTCGCGAAGCGACCGGTGAATTTCCGTTGCGCATGACGCCATTGAATTTCGACGTGAGTCTGCCCATTGGCCAGATCGGCGACTTCGCCGAGCTGTGTCGTCAGCGCCTTGAGCAACGCTGGCCGGGTAACCGCAGCGTGTACTTCGGTCACATCGGTGACAGCAACCTGCACCTGACCGTGGACTGCGATTCGTTGCCACAGCCAGCACCTGTCCTTGAGATTGAGGAACTGGTCTATACCGCCATCGGTGAGTTGGGCGGATCGGTGTCCGCTGAACATGGCATCGGCCTGCTCAAGCGCGAATTTCTTCATCACTCGGTCAGCCATGAAGCGCGCCAGGCGATGCAGCAACTCAAGGATTGCTATGACCCCAACGGCATTCTCAATCCAGGGAAAATACTCGGCTGAAGCTCCTCTCAGGTTGTACATACAGGTATGGCACGCTAACTGCACTGGGCAATAGGCAAGAACCCATTGAGTCACCCGCAAGAACCCTTAGCAACAATCATAAAAATCAACACCGCAGCCAACACAAGAACCGACACAAACCACCAGCGTTCACTGCATCTGATGAAGGAGTTACCCCATGCAACTCGATTCTCTGTTCAGTAAGACATTCAACGGCCTGTGCGTCGCCATGGCCCTGGCCGTTGCTCCCCTGGCGGCGCATGCCGATCAACTGGCCGATGTGAAAAAAGCCGGTGAGCTGGTTGTGGGCACCGAACTGCAATTTGCACCGTTCGACTTCACCGACAACGGCAAACAGAAAGGTCTGAACGCCGAAGTGTTCGAACAACTGGGCAAAGAACTGGGGGTCAAGATCAAGTTCCTCGACCTGCCATGGCCGAGCGTATTGCCAGGGCTGGAAGCGAAGAAATTCGACGTGGTCGCTGGCCCTATTATCGTCACCAAGGCGCGCAAAGAGCGCTACCACTTCGTGATGCCGATCGCCGAAGCGACCGTAGCGCTGATGATTGGCGCCAAAGACGAGACCATCAAAAAGCCTGAAGATATCTCTGGCAAGACCGTCGGCGCAGGCAAAGGATCGGCGCAGCTCGAAGAGCTCAAATCCTTCGCCGCGACCCTGCCGGAGAAAGTCACGATCCGCGAGTACGTCGACAACAACCAGGCCTATGCCGACCTGGCGGCCAAGCGCATCGTCGCAGTGGCCAACTCCCTGCCGAACATTTCCTATGTCGCGGCCGAGAAATCAAACTTGTACAAAGTGGTCATGCCGCCGTTCGGCAAGAAATCCTACTTTGCCTACCTGGGACGCAAGGATGACGACGCCAACAGCCTGATCGCCGCCCTCAACGCCGCCATGCTGAAAATGCATGAAGACGGTCGCCTCGCCAGCCTGCAGAAAAAATGGCTCGGGGCCGAAATGGACGTGCCTAAAGCTGACTTCGACCCAACCTGGTAAACCGCTTTAGCGGGTTGGATCAACGGATCGCCGGCTCAACCGGGCCGGCGATCATCGAGGGTGGAGTCACGACGATGTTCGATTGGCCTTTACTGCTGCAAAACCTGCCGTTGCTGCTGAGCAGCCTGCTGGTGACCCTTGAGGTTTCGGTCGCGGCATTGGTTTTTGGTTTTGTCATCGGCGTTATCGTCGGCAGCTTGCGGTTGTCACCCGTGCCGCTGTTAAGACGTCTGGGTGGCGCCTATATATTCGTGTTCCGCGGCATTCCGCTGCTGGTGCAATTGCTGTTTATCTATTACTTCCTGCCGCGCATTGGCCTGCCGAACGTCTCGCCCATGGTGGCGGCAGTGATCGGCCTGTCGCTGGCGGCCGGGGCCTATATAGCTGAAATCATGCGCGGTGGTTTTCTCGCCATTCCCGGCGGGCAACTGGAAGCCGCCGGCCTGCTGGGCATGAGCGCAGGGCAAATGCTGGTGCGCATTCGCGTGCCTCAAGCCGTGCGCCTGACCCTGCCGGCGCTGGTCAATGAAATGATTCTGCTGATCAAGGCGTCGTCGCTGGTATCCGTAGTGGGTCTGGCCGACCTGACCCGTACCGCACAGAACATAGCGGCCAGTGACTACATGTTCGTTCAGGACTACCTGATGCTGGCTGGTTTTTACTGCCTGATCAACATTCCGCTGGCGTTTTGTGGTGGCCTGCTGGAGCGTCATCTGAAGGAGCGAGCCCTATGATTTTCGACCCCAGGATCATCACCGAGCACCTCGGTGACATCGGCCAGGGTTTCATGGTCACCCTCGGCACCTGGTCTGCCGGTGTCGCTCTCGGGCTCATACTCGGCATGCTGATCGCCGTCGCGCAGCTGTTCGGCAACACCCTGGTTCGCGCGCCGCTGCGGGTGTTCATTGAGGTGATTCGAAGTACGCCGTTTCTGGTCCAGCTTTTTCTGGTGTATTACGGCGGGCCGTCTTTTGGCCTCAGCCTGGAGCCCATCCCGGCCGGCATCCTCGGCCTGGGCATCTATGGCAGTGTTTATTTCGCCGAGATTTTTCGCACCGGTTTTGAGTCCGTGGCCCGTGGCCAACTGGAGGCGGCCGACTGCCTGGGCATCAGCCGCCTGCAATGCATCACGCGCATTCAGATTCCGCAAATGCTGGTGATCATCCTCCCGGCACTGGTCAATCTGGTGACCATCCTGTGCAAGGAAACCGCCGTGCTGTCGATCATCACCATCCCCGAACTGACCATGGTCCTGACCGGCATCGGCTCGGAAACCTTCGCCTTTGTCGAAACCCTGCTGGTGCTGTGCATCGGCTACCTGCTACTGGTGGAAGCGTGCTCACGGCTGGGCATGCTGCTTGAAGTGCGGGTCGGGCGTTTCATGCAGAAGCAGCCACGATGAACGACGCCCTCCGCCCCGTCACAGGCCCGCGCCCGGCACCCACGACGGCAATCCCGACCGCCACGCACTTACCCGCATTGCAAGAATCAGGTGAAGCGATGAAAACTCCCGAAGCACTCTCCGACAACCGCGAGCCTATGCTGAAACTGCACAGCGTCGGCAAAAGTTTCGGCCCGTTGCGCGTACTCAAGGGCATCGACTTGCAAGTCCGGCACTCAGAAGTGGTGTGCCTGATCGGCCCGTCCGGTTCGGGTAAAAGTACCCTGCTGCGCAGCATGGCGTTTCTCGAAGAATACGACGAAGGCGAGATTTACATCGAAGGCAAACTGCTCGGCTGGGTGCCAGACAACGGCAAGGGCCGCAAACGCGCCGCGCAATCCCAAATCAATATGGTGCGGCGCAATGTCGGCATGGTCTTTCAGCAATTCAACCTGTGGCCGCACATGACCGCGCTGGGCAACGTCAGTGAAGCGTTGCTGCGCGTGCGTAAACTGTCTGCCGCCGATGCGCGGCAACGGGCCATGGCGATGCTCGATAAAGTTGGCCTCGCCCACAAGGCGGATGCTTATCCAGCCCAGCTTTCCGGTGGTCAGCAACAGCGTGTGGCGATTGCCCGAGCACTGGCCATGGAGCCGCACATCATGCTGTTCGATGAGCCGACCTCGGCCCTCGACCCGGAGCTGGTCGGCGAGGTGCTGCAAGTCATGAAAACCCTGGCCAAAGAAGGCATGACCATGGTCGTGGTCACCCATGAAATGGGCTTCGCCGCGCAAGTGGCCGACTCGGTGGTGTTTCTCGATCAGGGGGAAGTCGTCGCGCGCGGCACGCCGCACGAGATATTTCATAACGCCGAACACCCGCGTCTACAGCAGTTCCTGCAGAACTACCTGGACCGCAACGCGTTCTGGCAGGACAGCAAAGAAGTGAGCCCGGCATGAGCGCGTCCGATTTGAACCTGCTGGCTCGCGCCGAAGTGCGCGACCTTGCCAGCTACAACGCAGGCCTCAGCTCGGAGGCGGTGCGCAAACGCTTTGGCCTGACCCGCGTCGCCAAACTCGGCAGCAATGAAAATCCGCTCGGTCCGGCCCCCGCCGTGGCCGCCGCCATGGCCCAGGCGTGCAGCGAAATTGCCCTGTACCCGGACGCCAACTGCCTGGTGTTACGCACCGCCCTCTCGAAAAAGCTCGGGGTGCTGGGTAATCAATTGGTGTTCGGCAATGGCTCGGAGGATCTCCTGAGTATCGTCAGCCGAGTGTTTCTCGACCATGGCGATGAAGTGGTGACTGTGGTGCCGTCCTTCGGTCTGCACTTCATCTATCCGATGGCCGCAGGCGCCCAGGTTGTGGGCGTACCGATGACCGCCGACGGTGCCTTCGACGTAGCGTCGATGATTGCAGCACTGACGCCGCGTACGCGTTTGCTGATGTTTTCCTGCCCGTCCAACCCGGTCGGCAGCACCCTCAACGCCAATGAACTGCAACAACTGCTCACGGCATTGCCTGCGCACTGTTTACTGGTGTTCGACGAAGCCTATTACGAATACGCGCAACATGAAGCCGAGTACCCGGACTGCCTGGGCCTGATCCAGGACAGCGCTAAACCGTTCATTTTGCTGCGTACCTTTTCCAAAGCCTACTCGCTGGCAGGCCTGCGCATCGGGTACGGTATCGTCAGTGATCCCGTGTTGGCAGACCTGATTGATCGCCTGCGCACGCCTTTCAATATCAACCGCGTGGCCCAGGCTGCGGCGGTTGCGGCATTGGCCGATGATGAGCACCTGCACGCCACCCTCGAACATGTCGCCCGCGAACGTCGCCGGATGGCCATTGCGCTACAGGGTTTGGGCATCGTCAGTGTGCCGTCGATGGCCAACTTCCTGTTTTTCTCCACGCCCCTCGCAGCCGAGACCGTCAACCAGGCGCTGTTACGCCTGGGCGTGATCATCAAACCCTGGCGTGAGGCCGGGCATACCCGGTATTTGCGAGTATCCGTCGGCAGTCGTGAGGATAACGATCTGTTTCTTGAGGCGTTGGCAAGCGTCCTCACCCAACAGCACGTGCGGAGCGCCTGATGATAAAAGCCGCACCGCAGGCCCTCTACCAGCGAGCGAAGGACTTTGTGCAAGGCAAACTTCGCTCTGGCGAATGGAAGCCCGGCGAATTGATTCCTTCGGAAAACCGGCTGGTGCAAGAGCTGAGCATGTCGCGCATGACCGTCAACCGGGCGTTGCGAGAATTGACCGGGGAAGGCCATCTGGTGCGGGTCTCAGGGGTCGGCACCTTTGTCGCCGAGAGCAAACCGCAATCGAACCTGCTGCGCATCACCAACATTGCTGACGAAATCATTGCCCGTGGCCATCGGTACTCCTGCCAGGTGCTGTATCTGGGTCGCGAAGCCGCCTCAATGGCCGTGGCTGCTGCCTTGGCGTTGTCCACCGGCACCTCGGTGTTTCACCTGCTGTGCGTGCACTGTGAAGAAGGCGTGCCGGTGCAACTGGAGGACCGTTACGTCAACCCCGAGCTGGCGCCCGAGTTTATTCAGCAAACATTCGGCGAACACCTGCAAGCGTCCCGGTACCTGCTGCAAGTGATCCACCCTGACGAGATGGAACACATCGTAGAAGCCAGCCATCCCAGCAACGATGAAAGCAAATACATGCAGATCGATGCCAGTGAGCCCTGCCTGGTGCTGATGCGTCGAACCTGGTGCGGCGGCAAGGTTGTCACTTACGTGCGTCTGGTTCATCCCTCATCACGCTATCGACTCGGCAGCCGCCTGCCGGTCAGCGGTGCTCACCGCGATAGCTGAGTGGCCCCACCGCTCACTGCACAAAACAATTCAGTCTTTTCAGGTGGCAGGTTCTCTAATCCCAACTAGCTTAACTGTTGCATCCACGGTGGTCAGAGGCTGCGGATGCGAAACCCGGCCCGTCCAGTTGTCGCGCCTCAATTGTGTATAGCGATTGAGTTTGAAGGCCGAACATTCCCGTTCTGCAAGGAGCGCACAGGCGATGTCGGCTCTCGAATACGATCCCTCGCAAACAGCCCTCTATCACCCCGAAGCACAGCCTTCTGCTTTTGCTTCAGTCCCTGCGCAGGGTGATCTTTCTTTGGCGGTGGAGGCGGCCCGGCTGGCCTACCTGCGCACCGAAGAGTCTGACGCTGCCAGGCTTACGTTGAAGATCACACTCTCGAGCCAAGGATTCGGGCAACCCGAGTACTTTCGGCATGGCCCGACAGGCAGCGAGGGCTTCGGCACCCTACGCGATGATGGCTGCGCGCTTATAGCCCTGCGAGGCACGCAAATTGACCGCATAAAAGACTTGATATCGGATGTGCAGGTGATGCGCATGACGTGGACACCTGGACACGGTCAGGTGCACAGCGGATTCGCCAAGGCAGCCCTGGGACTCTGGCCTTCCATCCAGACGTGGCTCGACGATACCGCCCATCAACGCACGTCCTTGACCATCACCGGGCATAGCCTGGGCGCCGCCATTGCGACCCTGCTCGCCGAACCCGCAGGGGCGGACCTACTGGTGACCCTTGGGTCGCCACGGGTCGGTGATCCTGACTTTATCCAAGGTTTGGCCGCGCAGAAAAAACTGCGCGTCATGCGGCTGGTCGACTGTTGTGATGTGGTCACCGAATTAGTGCCCGCCAGCCTGGGTTTCGACCATGTGCACGGGCTTGGCTATATCGACCACAACGGCGTCCTGCAGGCATCCTTCTCCCACGCACAGATCCTCGAAGATCAGGAAAAAGCGCGCGTCGATTATCTGATGCGGTATGCGCGTCACCCCGAAAATGTATTTCTCCGGGATTGGGCTGACCACGCGCCCATCAATTACGTGCGAGCCTTTTGGTAAGGGAGCAACCGGATGATTCTCAATGCGCGACCGCAAGTGGGAAAGAAGGGCTTCATACAGATCTGGGTCGGCATCTTTTACGTGGACAACAGCGAGCGCGCCGAGGGCCCGACCCTCGCTTTCAAACTCAATGAACAACCCACCGTGCCTGAAAATGGAGAGCTTCACCCCATCAGGGACAGCAAGACCCGAGGCGACCATCAGCCGCTTAATTATCAGGGCGTTTTTCAGTTCAAACAGTTGGCCACGCCAGACCCCGTCAGGCTCCATATCACGGCAAACAACAAAGGCATCGAACTCATCGTCCCGCCCTTTCCGACAAAGGTGCCGGCCAAGCTGGAAGGTACTTTCAATCTGCTTCTGAGTTCCTGTTATTTCCAGCCCGAGGATAAAGGGCTGCTCGGCTACATCGTCAAGGATTTAAGGATCAAGCCAGATATGACCGTGCTGGCAGGGGATCAAGTCTATCTTGACCTCCCACTGTTTGAGGACTTGCCGGAGGACGCCGAGGGACTCGCCCAGGCGTTTGGCACCAAGTACGAAAGAAACTGGATCTCGGATGAACTCAATATCCCCGGGCTGCAGAAAGTCCTGAAAATGGCACCTACTGTGTGCATCCCGGACGACCACGAGCTGTTCAATAATGCACCCGTGGGTCAGGCTCAGTTACCGGGGACTCATTTACCCGCAGCACGCGCGAGGTGGATCAAGGCCGCAACTGGACTGTATGAGGATTACCAACAGGGTGGGCCCCCCGGCAGCGCAGGCACCAGTTATCGCGTTGATATCGAGCCCATGTACATGTTGTTTCTCGATACCCGGATGGCACGCAGTTCGGACTTCGACTCCCCCACAGGGCTCATGTCTGCAAGCACGGTAAAGCAACTCGAGGAATGGGAGCAGGCATTGATGTCGGCCAAAGCGAACCACCAGTCCTGCGTCGGGGTGCTGTCTGGCGGACAAGCCTTGTTCGTCGACACACCCAATGCGCTCGATGAGCGAGTAGCCGATGCCGAGTACAGCAACTTCAAACAATTCCGGATTATCCAGGACACGCTCGATCGATTGGCCACGCTGCGGATCCCGGTTGTTTATCTGACGGGCGATGTTCATTGGAGTCGGGTGGCCCAAGCCACTCATCGCGCCAGCGGACTTAAACTTCTGACAGAAGTCATCTGTTCACCTTCGTGCCTTATGCGCACCCCGTGGGTGGATCGCTCGAAAGAGCTTATCAACTCCGTCAAAAACTGGCTGGGTCCTGATGACGCGTGGCCTCGTCACTCGCCCCCCGAGCCCGCGCATGGCTGGTTTGGTGCCAATAGCGAGTTTTCTCCTGTGCCGGGCCCACCGTTAAACAAAGGTGATTACGTCGCAATGCTGCAGTTTTGCACGACGGGGCAAGTGGTCGAAATGACCATCACTTTCTTCTCGATCAACGCGCAACGACGCGCCACCCAAGTGGGGCCTTTTGCATTGCTGTCCTATTAATTGACAGGAGTTGCCACCATGCAACAGATCAGGTCCAAAAGCACCGAGGCCAACGCTTATCTGTCCGAGTTGAAGCGCCCAGAGGAAGAAGACAACGTGAAGTGGGCCTCACGGGCGTTGAAAGACATGAAACTGCACAAACGAAATGACTGGAGTCTGATCGCGCTGATCGGGGGTATCGATGTTCTGTCGTTTCGTAGTCGCGTGGCCCAATCTCACTTGAGAAATGACATGCTTCCGTCCTATTGGTCCGATGCGTTATTCCTCAGAACAGGGGCTAATGCGCTGTCAGCCGCGACCGCCATTAATGTCCCCCTGCTGCAACCGGCCAACGGCGTGTTTGCCTCCGAGACCAATGGTGTCGTCGAGCAACCCTTTGCTCGCTTTGCAGACGCCACCAACTGGCCAAACATTGCCTTGATCGCCCTGCCCATCAGCGAAGAAAAAGTTGAGCAGAAGATCACTGATTTTTCTCAGAATCGCGGAGCACTTGATGCGCTCGAACACATCGTCCGCTGGCTGGCGTTTGCCTGGGGAGTGAATGCCGCTCCAAACCCGATTCATGAGCGCACCGGCCTACCTTCAGCGTGCATGCTTGAGGCCGCGTTCGGCGGCGCCGGTCTGGACCTGACGCCGGGACTTGAGACGCGGGCCTCCTGTCCAGAAGCTATCTGGACCGCAGCACGCCACTGGCACGATTATTACGTGACGATGGGCAAAAAAAGCCCAATCGGTCGCTTTGTGGTGGGGAACACCTATGAAATCGATGATCGCAAGGCACTGCCCCGCCCGTAACCGACCGCTCATCGCGGGCAGTGGCTCAACGTCCAGGACAAGAGCATCCCCGCTTTCCCGGCGCCAGGACGATCATCCTCAATGCCGAGTTACCGGATGTGCTCGCTAACCGTCGGTGCGTGGCCTACCATCGCCCCCGGCCTGTGGTTCTACGCAGCGCCCGATACTCGGCTTAAGGAATTGATCATGACCGACCAACACAGCATGCAGCCCGGCTGCCTCGACGGCGCCAGGCCTTCACATCAAGGGGTCGAACAATGAGCCTCGACGGGATCGTGCTGCCAAAAGGCGTGGGACCGGACGCCGAGAAGCTATTGAATGCCATCACCCAAGCGGGCACGGCCGATGATTTGAATCGCGCAGGGGGCAAAGCTGAAGGGTTCGTTCTCGGACTCGAGAGCGGAAAAGCGATTAAAAGTCAGATTGCGGAACGTCTTTATGTGGCCTTTGACGACGCGTGCAGCCAACGGCTGACAGAGCTGTAAGCTTAATCATCAGCGGCCTGAAAAGCACAAACGGAAAGCATTAAAAAAGGCTCTGTATCACAGGGCCTTTTTTATACGTCAGGCCATACAGCGTGTTATCAAAACGCTCACGACAATGAACAATCAACCATTAGAGCAACCGGTACCCATCACCAGGTATTCAACAATGTGCTGCTTGCCAGCGGAGTCTAGATAATTCATTTGAACTGGGACGGCTTCACAGACTGCTTGGGGCTCGGTGATCGAGATGACCTTCGCAACGTCCAGTTTCATTGAATAATCGTAGTGCTCTACGACAGGCTGTTGCTGGGCAGTCCCTTCGTGTTTTTCATCGGCCATGCTGACTGCAGACACACAGGCTAATAAAAACAGCAGTGACGCTTTCATCGTTGCATTCCTCTAACTTTAGATGTGGCAGGCAGCCAAACTCTCGACACGTCAATTTCATCTTGCAGACGTGAGTGATCAACGTGTCTGTTTAGGTTTCAATGGTTGGCGAGGTGAAGAGTAGGCGGCAACGGCGCTAACTTACAGTGCCTATTCTGATAAAGACTATGTGCAGTTTTGGTAACAATAACCCCGCACTCCGTTACATGCAGTTAATACACACAAAGACAATACGCAATACGTCGTATTGCCCTCGATCACGTCCATACATCTTCGTCCCAATCTGCCTCTCCTCCCTGCTGACCACCGGTCTAGGCAGTGACTTGCACAATGCGATTTACTCATTCATATTACGACCGTAATATTAAAGAACCCACCGTGAACGGCGCGCCATCCGCACCCGTGGGACGCCAGCGCCGCGAAGCCTGGCCTGCATTGATGTCCACAGCCTCTGAATCCACCAGGTAGTCCTACGATGAATAGCTCAACTGCGGTAGGTGATACCGACACAGCAGTCGCTGTGAGAAAAAGCCGTCCCGCACGGCTCAAACGCCTGCTGTCATGGGTGATGCCGGCCGCTGCGTTGGTGCTGGCCGTGGTTTTTGGCATTCATTGGTGGACGGTCGGGCGCTTTATCGAGTCAACCGACGATGCGTACATCGGTGGTGATGTCACGGTGATCGGCCCGAAAGTCTCCGGTTACATCACTGAACTAAACGTCACCGATAACCAGCGGGTCCACGCGGGCGATCTGTTGGTGAAGATTGATGACCGGGACTACGTTGCGGCGTTGCACAAAGCCGAGGGTGCGGTGGCCGCAGAGGAAGCCTTGTTGGCCAATCTGGACGCTACCGAACAACTGCAATACGCAGTGATCGGGCAAGCAAAAGCCAGCATTGATGCGGCCAACGCCGAGACCGTCCGCTCCCGTGATGACCATTCTCGCTATCAACGGTTGGTTAGCCAGTCAGCGGTGTCGGTCGAAAGCGCACAGCGGGTCGATGCCACCTTCAAAACCGCCCAGGCCAATGGGGCCAAGGCTCAGGCCTCGATGCTGGCGACCCAGCGGCAAATCGCGGTGATCGCCACGCAAAAGCAACAAGCCCGGGCCGCATTGATGCAGGCCAAGGCCGAGCGGGACATGGCCCAACTGAATGTGGGCTACACCGAGTTGCGCGCCCCGGTCGATGGGGTTATCGGCAATCGCCGGGCGCGGGTTGGCGCCTTCGCCGCCGCCGGCTCGCAACAACTGTCGGTGGTACCGGCCAGCGGTCTGTGGGTGGACGCCAACTTCAAAGAGGACCAGTTGGCCCATATGTTTCCTGGCCAGGCAGTGAGCATTCATGCCGATGTGCTGCCGGGCCGCGAATTTCATGGCCATCTGGACAGCCTCGCGCCCGCAACAGGCGCACAGTTCAGCGTGTTGCCCCCCGAAAACGCCACCGGCAATTTCACCAAAATCGTGCAGCGTGTACCGGTGCGGATTCTGCTCGATCAAGCCGACGGCGTTCTGGGCCATTTACGTCCGGGTCTGTCGGTGACGGCTGAGGTCGATACTCACGCCGACTCAGGCCACCGCATCACCGACAATCAGGCCAGCGCACCATGAGTGCCATCGTCTCTGCTCCCGCCAAACCCTTCGACGCCGCGTCGATGGCCACGGCAACCAAAGTATTCGCTTTCGCCACTATGTGCGTCGGCATGTTCATCGCCCTGCTGGATATCCAGATCGTTTCCGCGTCGCTGCGGGATATCGGCGGTGGCCTGTCGGCGGGTACCGATGAAACGGCGTGGGTGCAGACCAGTTACCTGATCGCCGAGATCGTGGTCATTCCGTTGTCGGGCTGGCTGTCGCGAGTGATGTCCACGCGCTGGCTGTTCTGCGCGTCAGCAGTGGGTTTCACCCTCGCCAGTCTGCTGTGCGGCGCGGCCTGGAATATTCAAAGCATGATTGTGTTTCGGGCGCTGCAAGGGTTCCTTGGGGGCTCGATGATCCCGATGGTGTTTACCTCGGCGTTCATGTTTTTCACCGGCAAACAGAAAGTCATCGCTGCAGCGACCATCGGTGCCATCGCCTCCCTGGCGCCGACCCTTGGCCCGGTTATCGGTGGCTGGATCACTGACATTTCGTCCTGGCACTGGTTGTTCTACATTAACCTGATACCCGGCGTTTTCGTCGCGGTGGCCGTGCCGATGCTGGTGCGCATCGACGAGCCGGACCTGTCACTGCTCAAGGGGGCGGATTACCTGAGCATGGTGTTCATGGCGCTGTTTCTCGGCTGCCTGGAATACACCCTGGAAGAAGGCCCGCGCTGGAACTGGTTCAGCGACAGCACGATCCTGACCACGGCCTGGATCTCCGGGCTGGCGGCGGTCGCCTTCATCGGTCGCACCCTAAGGGTGTCCAACCCCATCGTCGATTTGCGCGCCCTGAAAGAGCGTAATTTCGCGCTCGGTTGCTTCTTCTCCTTCGTCACGGGCATAGGCCTGTTTGCGACGATTTACCTGACACCTCTGTTTTTGGGCCGGGTGCGCGGCTACAGCGCGCTGGACATCGGTCTGGCGGTTTTTTCCACCGGTGTGTTCCAGATCATGGCGATTCCGCTGTATGCCTTTCTGGCCAATCGCGTCGACTTGCGCTGGATCATGATGGCCGGCCTGGCGCTGTTCGCAGTGTCCATGTGGGACTTCTCGCCCATCACCCACGATTGGGGGGCTCATGAACTGATGTTGCCGCAAGCACTGCGTGGCATCGCCCAACAACTGGCAGTGCCACCCGCCGTGACCCTGACCTTGGGCGGCCTGGCCCTGTCGCGGCTCAAACAAGCCTCCGGCCTGTTCAACCTGATGCGTAACCTCGGCGGCGCCATCGGCATCGCTGCCTGCGCCACGATTTTGAATGACCGCACCAACCTGCACTTCACTCGTTTGGCCGAGCATCTGAACAGCAGCAACGAAGCGATGAATCAATGGCTGAGCCAGGTCGGCGACAACCTTGCAACCCTGGGCCAGACCAGCAGCGAAGGCACCACGGCGGCCTTACACCAACTGTGGTTGCTGACGTTCCGCGAAGCCCAGACGCAAACCTACTCCGACGCGTTTCTGGCGATCATGGTGTGTTTCATCATCGCGACCGCAATGGTGCCACTGATGCACAAGGTCGTGCCGCCCGCCTCGCCCTCTCCTGATGCTCATTGAGGCCGTCATCGGGGTTGCATCAGGTGTACATCGTCCCCTTACGCCTTGGGCGAAAGGTCGGCCATGCCCTTAAGCAACTCGATGGGCAACGGGAAGACAATCGTCGAGGTACGGTCGTTGGCAATCACACTCAGGGTCTGCATATAGCGCAGTTGCATGGCACCGGGTTGCCGACCCAGCACCTCAGCGGCTTCTGCCAACTTCTCCGAGGCCTGCAGTTCGCCTTCGGCGTGGATCACCTTGGCCCGACGCTCACGTTCAGCTTCAGCCTGTTTGGCGATGGCACGAATCATCGACTCGTTGAGGTCGACGTGTTTAATCTCGACGTTCGCCACCTTGATCCCCCAGGAATCGGTCTGTGCGTCGAGCACTTTCTGAACATCGACATTGAGCCGCTCACGCTCGGCCAGCAGCTCATCCAGCTCGTGCTTGCCCAGCACGGCCCGCAATGTGGTCTGCGCCAGCTGGCTGGTCGCCATGAGAAAATCTTCGACCTGGATGATCGCCCGTTGCGGATCAAGCACCCGAAAGTACAGCACTGCGTTGACCTTCACCGAGACGTTGTCCCGGGTGATCACATCCTGCGGCGGCACATCCAGCACGACCGTACGCAGATCGACCCGCACCATCTGTTGAACCATCGGAATCAGCAGGATCAAGCCCGGCCCCTTGACCTGCCAGAACCGCCCCAGCTGAAACACCACCCCTCGCTCATACTCACGCAGGATACGAAAGGTAGACAACGCCAGCAGTACCAACAGCAACACCAGCGCGCCAAAACCCAGTTGCACAAACATGATCAGTCTCCTTGTTAAGGCGTATCCGGCACCACCGCGACCTCCAGCAGCAGGCCACGACGCGCCACTACCCGGACCCGTTGACCGGGCCGTAACGGTGTTTGACTCAACACCTGCCAGTTTTCACCTTGCAGTTGCACCCAACCACCCAAGGGGTCATCCGCCTGCAATGCGGTTATCGTGACCATGCTGCCGACCAGACCCGCGTCACCGCTGACAACCTGGCGCTGCCGGGCCTTGAGCGCTACCCCGACCAGACCGATGAGGCACAGGGCGCTGACCGCTGCCATCGCGATGATCAGCGGCAGCGCCACCGAAAATCCGGGAGCCTGGGTGTCCATCAACATCGTCGCGCCGCCGATAAAAGCGACAATGCCGCCAAAACCGATCACCCCGAAACTCGGCAGAAACGCCTCGGCCACCATCAGCGCCATGCCCAGCATGATCAGACCGACACCGGCATAACTGACAGGCAACAATTGCAAGGCATACATCGCCAGCAACAAACAAATGCTACCGATGACACCTCCAGCTGCCGAGCCGGGGTTAAAAAATTCGAAAATCAGACCGAACACGCCGATCATCATCAGCACCAGCGCCACATTGGGATTGGTGATGACCGCCAGAGCACGAATGCGCCAGTCCGGATCGTCGTGAATCACCGTCGCATTTGCGGTATGCAACTGCACACTCTGGCCTCCCACGTTCAGGACTTTGCCGTCCAGTTGCCCGAGCAGATCGCTCAAATCCTTGGCCCGGTACTCAATGACGCCAAGTTTCGCGGCTTCAGAATCAGTCAGGCTGACAGCGTCACGTACCGCCTGCTCGGCCCATTCGGCGTTACGCCCGCGCAATTGAGCCAGCCCACGTAAAAAGGCTGACGCATCGCTGATTTGCTTGCGCGTCTCGGTGTCGATTGCAGGAGACCCTGACGGCTCTGGCTGTACGCCAAGCTGAATAGGTGTGGCGGCGCCCAGATGGGTGCCCGGTGCCATGGCCGCGATATGGCTGGCGTAGAGGATATACGTGCCGGCACTCGCCGCACGGGCACCGCTGGGCCACACATAACTGACCACCGGCACCGGGCTAGCGAGAATGGCTTGCACCATCACCCGCATCGAGCTTTGCAGCCCGCCTGGGGTATCGATGGTGAGCACCACTAACTGAGCCTGCTCATCCGCGGCCCGGGCCAAGCCATTAACCACGTACTCGGCGCTGGCCGGGCCGATCACGTCGTCCACCGCCAGCACCCTGACCGAACCGTCTGCAGCAGTCGCCCCCACGGACACCCCGAGCAACCATATCAACAGCACTGTTTTGCGCCACCAGCGACTGCCCACAGAAACCTCCCGAACATGTCTCGCCGACTGTCACCTGTCATTTTAGTTGACGCCAGCCCCGGACGGATGGGTTTAAGGGGTGGTGCTCACCAGCGCATGCGCACGCCAAGGTTACCGATCAAGCCAAAGGCGTTCTCGGCATCGCTGCTGAAGTCGGCGCTGACAAACAGACTGACGGTCGGCGAGACTTTGGCCAACAGACCCAGGCCCAGTTCTACCGTCGATGAGTTGCGGCTACTGCTGATCTTGTCGACCTGACCCAGGGTAAGCGTCTCCCCGCTGGAATACGTGCGCCAAAGGTTGGTGCGCACGTAGGGTTCGACCGGTAGGCCGCGGACCTGGTAGCTCCCGGTGAGGCGTGCACCGACACGACCGCTCCATGACGTCTGCTGATCATAGGGAGCGTTGACCGCCGCCGTGCTCTGACTGCCCAGGGACGCACGCTGATTGATTAACTGCGCCTGGGGTTCAATGATCCAGTTTTCGCCGATACCGATTGGAAAACCGCCCTCCACCGACAACGTCACGGCGTTGCCTTCGGCGGCTCGCCAGTCGCCTTGTTCCGAGCGTGCCTGACCGTTCAGGCGTGTCCCCATCGCGACCAGATTCACATGCCAGCCTTGCGCTGCGGTCAGGCTCCAGTAGGCCCCCAGGCTTTGACTTTGCAGGTTCACGGCATTGGCTGCCGGGGTTACTACAAAGCCAGCGGTATTGCTCGGCAGAGGACTGGGTCCGACAAACAGGCCCGCGCGCTGGGTATCCCCGCGAGTGTTTTGCGCGGCATAAAGCGCAGGGCCGATTTGAGCATTGCCGGGGCCGGTAGCAGCGAGATTCCCTGCCAATCGAACAGGGTCAAGGGGTAGCAAAAAGAGAATCGGAATGTCCCCGCGGGACCAGGAAATCGCTGCATCCTCTGGCGGCGATGCCTGAATTTCCAGGGCGGAGCACAGAAGAATTGAAGTCGAAACAGCGCACACCGCCGATTTGATTTCCTGGTGGGTCATGGAAGTTTTCATTGAGAATTCCTTGCTGTCGCATAAGTACTCGCTCTGGCGTCTCTCCTACCCCGAATGAGGGGCGACCGAAATCATTGAGGCAAGCCCCGACGACCTGCGCTGGCAGGTATTCGAGGCTTGCCTCCGATGGTATTACCGGGGGTAGTTAGTCATAGCTAAGGAGAGGTATGGGGGAGTGTCAAGAAAGTGGACAACATGCTTTTGAATGAATTTGCGATGAACAAATACCTGATAGTTAACACTTCTTTAAGCGCTATTCATTATGCCGAATAGCCCCTAAAAATGGCCTGCGATCGCGGGTAGATCGACTAACCTCTATGGCCTGCACGGCCGACCGATTACCCCAGCCTCCAGGTTCCTGGGGCTCTTGAGGTCTGGATCAGTTCGTTCAGCGCCATGGGCCTGGCGAAGTAATAACCCTGAGCCTGACCAGCCCCCATTTCGCGCAGCAGGTCGAGGGTCTCGACGTCTTCCACGCCTTCGGCCACCACTGAGAGGCCGAGTGATTCGGCCATACGCACGATGGCCCGAACAATGGCGCGGCTGCGCGGGCTGGCGGTGAGTTCGAGAATGAATGACTTGTCGATTTTCAGGCCGCTGAAGCGGTACTGGTGCACATAGCTCAGCGACGAGAACCCCGCGCCGAAGTCATCAAGCACCACCGACATACCGTTGTCGGCCAGTTGCTGCATGGTCCGCCGCGCAATGTCCGGTTCGGCCACCAGCGCGCCCTCGGTCAGTTCCAGGCAGATCCGCGACGGTGCAACCCCATGCCGCGCGAGCAGCGTCAGCACTTCATTGGCGAATTCCGGGCGGGTCATGCTGTAGCTGGAGCAGTTCACGTGCACGGCCGGCCAGTGGGCGTGTTCGGGCTGCGCCAGAATGACGACGATACTGGTCAGCATGTACAGGTCGAGCCGTCCGATCAGGCGCAGGCCTTCTACAGCGGGTAGAAACTGGCCCGGGACGATGACCCGACCGTCAGGCTGGTGCCAGCGAATGAGCGCCTCTAGCGCGACCAACTCGCCTGTTCGCACACAGACGATAGGCTGGAAATAGGGCACCAGTTCGTCAGTGCGCTTTAGGGCATTGCGCAGTGCGCCTTCCTGCTCGACTTGGTCCGACACCTCGCGTCGCACTTCTTGATTGAACACGGCATAGCTGTCGCGACCGCCACTCTTGACCCGATACATCGCCATGTCCGCATCGCGCAACAGGTCAGCCGGTTCATGGTGAAACTGACTGTCGGCGCTGACAATACCGATGCTGCAGGAGGAGAACACTTCATGGCCATTGATAAAAAACGGCAGGTCGAACGCCGCCAGAATCCGCTCCGCAATGTCGACCACCGCGTCGAGCGGCGCCTCGGGCGCAAGCACCGCAAACTCGTCGCCGCCAAGCCTCGCCAGCAGGTCGCTGTCACGCAGACAATTGCGCAAACGGTAGGCTGCCTGCATCAGTAGCAGGTCGCCGAAGTGATGGCCCAGGCTGTCGTTGACCAGCTTGAAGCGGTCAAGGTCGATGAACATCACGGCCAGTGGTCGGCCGTCATTGCCAAACTGAGTCCATGCCACATCAAGGCGCTGCTGCAAATAGCCGCGGTTTGGCAGACCGGTCAATGTGTCGTGGGAGTTCTCGTGTTGCAACTTGGCATTGGCGTGGTCGAGCTCGCGGGTGCGATCCTGAACCCTCGCTTCGAGCTTGAGGTTGGCCGCGTGGATCGCTTCGGCAGCGCTGCGGCGCGACAACGCAGTGTCGATATGACGCGACACGAAGGTCAGCAACTCTTGATCGCGCCGGGAATAGCTCACCTCAGGGGTATAGCTCTGCACCGCGAGCACGCCACGCACCATGTCACCATCGAACAGCGGAATTCCCAGCCAGGAATAAGATCGGGTGGACTCATTGATAATTTCGATTTCGCCGAGGCTCTCCAGCCTCAAGGCCTCGTCCCGATCAATCAGACGTGGCCGGCGCTGGCGTATCACATACTCGGTATACCCACGCTGACCACGTCGCGACGATGGTCGCGTCTTCTGTCGCTCATCGACATAGTAAGGAAAAGTGACCTCTGCGGTCGTGTCGTCAAAGAGCGCGATGTAGAAGTTTTTCGCAAACAACAGATCGCCCACGATCCCGTGCAGACGCTGAAAAAGCTCCTCCATGTCGCCGGATTGGCTCGAGAGTTCGGCAATCTGAAACAGCGCGCTTTGGAGGTGCTCAGCACGCTCTCTGTCCGCCACCTCCTGACGCAGCGCATTGTTGAGCTCCGACAGTTCCAGGGTGCGCCGCAACACCGTTTCTTCCAGGTCGGCACGGTGCAGTATCCGGTCGAGCGCCATGGCCACGTGTCGCGCAACAACCAGGAACAGCGCCCGGTCTTCGGCGCTGTAAGCGCGCGAAACGTCATACACCTGCATCGCCAGCATGCCGAACACATCATCCGATGCATTTTTAAGCGGCGCGCCCATCCAGAACTCGGGCCGGTGGCCTACACAAAAGAATCGGCCTTGGGCTTGGGCGGTGCGAATACCGGCGGCATCGATCAGCAGTGGCTGGCCGCTGGTCAGCACCTGCCCGGTCAAGGACAAGTGCGTGGGATCGAGAAATTCGTAGTTCTCGGCTTCCAGTGCGTCGACATCAATGATGTCGACGTAATAGGGGTAGGTAATTTTGCCGCTGCGAGCATCATAGAGCGCGAGGTAAAAATTCTCGGCGTCGATCAGCGTCGCGAGTAAACGGTGAACCCCGACCAGAAAGACCGAACGCTCACGTGTGGAGCTGGCCAGGTAGGTGATTTCATACAGCACGCGCTGGGTAATTTGCGCCCGAGCCAGCGTATCGGTCTGCACCTGAACGCCCAGACGCAGGGCAAAGTCGACCAAGGCAGGATTGGCTGCGTCATCCAATGGCGCCAATAGCCAACCCAGCACACTTTCACCGTTACCCGTTGGCCAACGGTGCAGTTTCCCGGCAACGCAAAAAGCATCGAACGCGTCATTGGCGATACTGGCAGGCCATTGCATCTGCGGATCGCCCTGCCCCACCAGGTGCATTTGCTCACCGGCTCTGTACGCGACCCATGACGTCGTGTGGCTCCAGCTCCGGGCTGCTGCAAACAGCGTTTCAATCGCATCCCTGGCACTGCCCGAGCTGCCGATAGTTTGAGAGGCGACATCGCCGCAATCACTCGATTGCCCCAAGGTGTCGGTCAAAGGCCGGAAACTCATCAGCGCTCCATGAGCCAGAAACTGGCGGTACACATCTTAGTTGTAGTAATCGATGTGCTAACAATCCTTTTTTTTAAAGCTTATCGTGCTGTATATCAATTGTTTTATACGCGTTTGTACGGTCCCTTCCAATAACAACTTAGTTCATCGCGCTTTATCGGCGGATTCCGGCGCGGCCGCACTGCTGCGGTACATGAAGACCAAGGCAAGCCCCAGGCAGACCATTGCCAGGATACGGCTGCCCGACAACTCGATGGCGGGGTTACCCAGCCAGCCAAAGTTATCAATCAACATGCCCATGCCCAGTTGGCCGACGATCACCGCTACGGTCGCTACAGCCGTACCCACCCGTGGCACGGCGCCGACCATCACCATCATGTAGATCACCCCGAAAAAGGCACCGCCGAGCTGCCATTTCGGTACATCCAGCACGCTAATGGAATGCGCCGGCTCGAAGAACAGGATAAGCAGTGCGGTGACCACAGCACCCACCACGAAGGTCAGCAAGCTGCTGCGCAATACACCCACAGCCTCTCCGAGACGACCATTGATAGCGGCCTGAATACTTAGAACGGCGCCAGCGGCTACCACCAGAATCAACAATAGAGTCAAGTTCATCATCAACCTCGCGCGATCAGAATAAGTGCCACCAGAATCAGTATCAAAGCCACCCAGCGTTCAACATTGACCCGTTTGCGGGCAGCACCGAACCAGCCGAAATGGTCGATCAACACGCTTTTACCCACTTGGCCGGAAAGAATGGCAATCATGGTCATCGCGATGCCGATGTGGGGCGTCGCCAATGTCAGGACCACCACATACATCGGCCCGAGGAACCCACCCAGCAATTGCCAGCGCGGCAACTCAGACAACGCGGGCCCCTTTTGCGGCCCACTGAGCAGCGTCAGCAAGAACAGAAGGGCTGCACCCACACCGAAGATACTCAGGGTTGCCCACAAGTGCCCGACCTGCACGCCCAATGGACCGAGCAATCCGGCTTCGACCGACAGGCCCATGCCAGCGAGAATCACCAGCGGCAGCAGCAACAGCTTTTTCAGCCGGGCGTGCCGGTCCTGATCTTCAAGTACAGCGTTTTCCAGCGATGTGACGTGCATCAGGTGCGCCTCTACAAAAATCGAGGGGCAAGACCAGGGCCTTGCCGAGGGTGCGAAGTATGGGTTGATCGTCCTTTGCGTAAAATGGGACTATTCACAAAGTACTTTTGCGAAACTCGCACAGCAGGATTAATCATGCACGGTTTCAACGAGTTGGGATTCAAGGCGCTGCGCCTGTTCGTGGCCGTGCTTGATCGAGGGAGTTTTTCCGAGGTTGCCCGCCGTGAAGGTGTGGCGCCCTCCTCGATTTCGCGGCAAATCCAGGTGATGGAAAGCGCGCTGCAACAACAACTGTTGTATCGCCATACGCGCGCCGTTACGCCGACCGAGGCGGGTCGATTGCTCGAATACCATGCCCGCCTGGTACTCGCGCAACTGGAGGAAGCCGAGCGGGCCTTGCAGGAGCAGGAAAGTGAACCCAGCGGTCTCGTACGGATCAACGCTCCGGTGGTGTTCGGTCAACGGCATCTGGCGCCTGGGCTGGCCGAGCTGTGTCGCCGCTATCCGAAGTTGCAACTCGACGTGCAGCAGACCGACACATTCGTCGATCCTTTGCAGGAAGGCGCAGACTTGTTGTTCCGCATCGGCGTATTGAATGACTCGAGCATGCAGGCGCGCATCCTCGCCCCGCAACGCTATCGGCTCGCCGCCAGCCCGGCGTACCTGGCACGCCACGGCACACCGCAGCACCCGGATGAGCTGGCCGCGCATCAATGCCTGGCCTACAAAGGCATGACCGGCCAGCAACGCTGGTTCTTTCGCCTTGGCCAGGACAATTGGGTGCCTTACACCGTTAAAGGCCCACTGACCGGCAATCACGCCGAAACCCTGACCCAGGCCGCCGAACTCGGCATGGGCCTGGTCATGTTTCCCTCGTGGCTGATTGGCGAGGCACTGCACAAAGGGACGCTGCACGCGGTACTGACCGAGTTTCAAGTGTCGACCAGCCTCGAACCCCAACAGATCGCGGCCCTGTGGCCGACCAGCCGACGCCTTTCGGTCAAAGTCAGAACAGTGATCGATTTCTTTGTCGAGCGGTTTGGACCGACGCCCTATTGGGACCGTTGAACGATGTGTCTTTCGGATAGCCGTGTGCTTTTACTTCCCCGCAGCTTTTACTTCCCAGCAATAACGACGCAGGGTATTTTCGCACCTTCACGGGCCCATCAATGCGCGGTGGCGTCATTCATTTCGACGCCCACAAGGCGCTGCGCGCAATCAATCAGGAGAGATTAAATGTCTTTTTTCGTTAAGAAGGCCGCTGTGTTGATCCTGGCGATGGCGGCCAGTCTGGGCGGGATGAACAGCTACGCGGCGACTGCGCCGACCAAACACAAACCGGCGATGCAGACAGTATCGACACTCGGCGGCAAATTCGAATTCAAACTTCCCGCCAGCTATGTCGCCAACCCATTGCCTGCGGGTGATGAAGCCAGCGGCACTGCGGGTGAAACCGGAACGATGTACGTCAATAAAGCGACGAAGAGCGTGGTCATCGCCGTCGAACACCCACTGCAAGCTGGGGTGAACGCGAAAGACAATGACGCGGATTTTCTCGACGGCGCGGTTGCCGGCTTTCTCAAACAGCAGATCGCAGGCCTTCCTGACTTCAAGCAGCTCGGCGAGAAGAAACTGACCCTCAAAGGTCTAGGCGTGCGCCAGATCGACAGCACCGCCACCATGGGCGGCGGCAGGACCCTCAGCACCACCTTCCTGGCCGGTTCGGGCACTCACATGTCGGTGGTTCAGGTCATATTCCGCGCGGACGACCAGGCTGGGCACGATAAACTGATCAAGCAAATCGTCGGTGGTAAATGAACTGATACGCCTGTGAAGCGAGTGAGGCTCAGCGTCCAGGCGTCATTGATTGATCTGCTGCAACCAGCTGTTCAGGTCCACTATTTCGGTCTGACTGATCGTATGGCCAATGCCTGGATAAGCATGAAACTCCGGGGTCAGGGACAGGCTTTTCAGCAGCGTATCTGCGTCGGTTGCACCCACGTAAGGAAGTTTTCGGTCTGCGGTGCCATGACCGATAAAAATAGCCACCTGTTTGAGGGTGTCGGCAGGCTTCAATTCAGCCTTCAACACCGGCAGAATCTTCCCGCTCAACGCCGCGATCCCACGCACGACCTCGGGATCGCGCAGGGCAACTTCGTAGCTCATGATTGCCCCTTGGCTAAAACCAACCAGAAACACCTTGTCAGGCTGGGTGTGGTATTTCCCGGTGGCTTTGGCGATGAAAGCAACGATCTTCCCTGCGCTACTCTTCAGCTCATCCGTCTCGCCATCGTAATCACCCTCGCCCGCCTTTTTGTTGAACCACTGATAGCTGTCTGACTCGACCTCAAACGGTGCCCGCACCGACAGATAGGTGTAGTCGTCAGGCAGTTGATCTTTTATGCCGAACAGGTCCTCTTCATTGCTGCCAGAGCCATGGAGAAAAATTATAAGCGGTTTATTTTTTGAGTCGGGGCCGGCCTGCTCGATGTAATTCAACGGCAGGTCGGTGTGCAGTGTTGTGTCGGCATGGGCAGCCGTCGATGCCAACATAAACAACACGGTCCAAAGCTTAATCATTTTCAATGCTCTCGCGGCCCGTCAAAGAGGCGCACTTGGGGCGATATTTGCCGTGGGTCCGTACTCAACTCAATCAACGCAGGAACGCCCGCCTGCCGGGCACGCTGAAACGCATCGGCAAAATCTTCGGTGCGCTCGACCAATTCGCCATAAGCACCAAAGGATCTGGCGAAGGCCACAAAGTCAGGGTTGACCAGGTCGGTCGCCAACACCCGGCCGGGGTACTCGCGTTCCTGGTGCATACGGATGGTCCCCAGCATGGCGTTGTTGACGACGATGACCACCAGCGGTGCGCCGAACTGCATGGCGGTCGCCAACTCCTGTGGGTACATCATGAAGCAGCCGTCGCCGGCAAAGCAGACCACGGTGCGTTCAGGGTTGCGTAGTTTGGCGGCAATCGCTGCGGGAAAACCGTACCCCATCGCGCCGTTGGTAGGCGCCAGCTGAGTGCCCGGTTGCCGATAGCGGTAGAAACGATGAACCCAGACGGTGTAGTTACCCGCGCCGTTGCTGATCACGGCGTCGTCGGGCAGTACATCGTTCAAATGTGCAACCACGTGCGCCATGTCCACGCCGACCAGTTGCGGGTGAGCCTGGGGCGGTGTTGAATGCTCCACGTAATCAGCCCGCGCGGTTTCGGTCCAGGACGTCCACGGCTGCTCGGTCAGCGGCTCGAGTTGCGTCAGTGCAGCAGCAAAACCGCGCAGGGACGACACAATCGGCAATCGGGCTTGATACACCCGCCCCAGCTCTTGCGGATCGGGATGCACGTGGACCAGTGGCTGCGTCGGTACCGGGCTTTTGATCAGCGTGTAGCCATTGGACACGGTTTCGCTGAGGCGCGAGCCGATCACCAACAACAGGTCAGTGGTGCATAGGCGCTCGGCAAGCTTGGGCGAGATGCCCAGGCCCAACTGACCGACATAATGCGGATCACGGTTATCGAACAGGTCCTGGCGACGGAACGAAGCCGCCACCGGCAGGTTGTTTACCGTAACGAAATGCTTGATCGCCCGGGAAGCCTCGGCATCCCAACCCGTGCCACCCAACACCACCAAGGGCTTGCGAGCGACACGGAGCAGCTCGCGCAACTCAATCATTGCGGCCGGGTCCGGCGCGGCACAGGCAACGCGCACTGGCGGCGCGTCGATACACAGACCGCTGCCGAACAACACTTCTTCCGGCAGGCTGATCACCACCGGCCCCGGGCGCCCGGAGAGTGCAATGCTGAACGCCTTGGCGACGATTTCCGGAATACGCTCCAGGCTATCGATCTCGGTCACCCATTTCGCCAGGCCGCCGAACATCTGGGTGTAATCGACTTCCTGAAAGGCCTCGCGGCCCTTGAAGCCACTTTCGATCTGGCCGATGAACAGAATCATCGGGGTGGAGTCCTGCTTGGCCGTGTGCACCCCATTGCTCGCATGGGTGGCGCCGGGGCCACGGGTGACAAAACAGATGCCCGGCCGGCCCGTCAGCTTGCCGTAAGCGTCGGCCATGTTCGAAGCGGCGCCTTCATGGCGGGTGACGATGGTGCGGATGGAGTGGGCATCGTGCAGGGCGTCGAGCACCGGCAAATAGCTTTCGCCGGGTACGCAATAGACCGTGTCCACGGCATTGCGCAGCAGCGCTTCTACCAGGATTTTCCCGCCGCTGCGGGGTTCGATGAGTTCAGGCATAGACTTCAAGCTCCTTGTGACGGGTTTCCGGCAGGAACAGGGCGATGAAAAAGCATTCCGGACATCCAAGTGCGGACACTCGACTAACCTCAGCAGAACGGTTGACTCTATAGGGTGATTGGCGCTCATGACAATGATTAGCCGCATCGCGCGAATCCTGATTTCACTGCTGGCATTGGCCGCCGTGTTGTACGTGCTGGCCTGTGTCCTGCTGCTCGTGTTTCAACGCTCGCTTATCTATTTCCCGCAACCTCGCTCCATGAGCAGCCCCTCGACGGTTCTTGAGCTCTCGCAGCCGGATGCAAAGGTGCTGGTCTCGGTCTGGCCACGTGCCAGCCCCAATGCGCTGATTTACTTCGGGGGCAATGCCGAGGATGTTTCTCAGAACCTGTTGCCGTTTTCGCAAGCGTTCCCGGATCAGGCCCTTTATCTGCTTCACTACCGCAGCTTCGGGGGCAGCACCGGTTCGCCCTCCGAGGAGTCAATTAACCGTGACGCCCTCGCCTTGTTCGACAAGGTCCACGCCGTCCACCCCCACGTTGCGATTGTGGGGCGCAGCCTCGGCACGGGCGTCGCCATTCGCCTCGCCAGCGAACGCCCGGCATCGCGACTGATCCTGATTACCCCCTATAACAGCCTCGTGCAACTGGCCCAAAGCAGGATGCCCTTGTTCCCGGTGAAATGGGTTATGCGGGACACGTTTGAATCCTGGCGTTACGCGCCACTCATCACCGTGCCGACACTGCTGATCGCGGCCGGGCAAGACGAAATCATTCCCCGCGCCAGCACGGAACAACTCCACACACACTTCGCCAAAGGTGTGGCCACGCTGCAGGTCATCCCCGGCAAAGACCACAACTCTATCTCCGACAGCCCTCAGTATTTGCAAATGCTGCGAGACGGGCTATGAAGGCCTGGCTGGGCATTTCAGCCGTCTAGAATCAGGCCTTGAGCATCCGCCCAGGTAAATAAGAGCTTTACATACAAACGATAACGATTATCATTGGCGACATGTTTCACATTACGGAATGCGCCCAGTGATCAGGAAGTCACCAGTTTTTGCTCGCCTTGAAAGCGGCGAAAGCGTCTATGGTTTACTCAACTCAGTCCCCTCCCCCCTGCTGTGCGAAATGATTGCCAGCGCCGGTTATCACTTCGTCATTCTCGATATGGAACACCTGCTGCGGTCCGGCGATGAGCTGATGCATTGCATACGTGCTTGCGAATCAGCAGGGATTTCGGCCTGGCTGCGTATCCCGGAAGTCGACGTCAAACTGATTGGCCGTGCGCTGGACGCAGGCGCCGAAGCCATCGTTCTGCCGCGTGTCGAAAGCGCCGACGAAGTCGCCCGCGCCCTGGAAGCGGCGTATTTCCCACCGCTGGGCAAGCGCGGAATCAGCGGCGGTCGCATCACTGGTTTTGGCCATGTGTCATTGCCCGACTACATCGAACTGGCCAACCGCCAAACACCCATCGTACCGATGATCGAAAGCGCCGCCGGGCTTCGAGCGCTGCCCGACATTCTCGCGCTGCCCGGCGTTGGCATGGTGCTAGAAGGCGCGCTCGACCTCGCCCTCGATTTGCAACTGGGCCCTGATCCATTGCACCCGCATGTCTGGCAAGCCCTGCAAGGCATGGCCGATGCCTGCACCGCCGCTGGCGTTCCATTTTGCGCAAATCCACGTTCGCCCGAACAACAGGCCTGGTGGCGTGACCGGGGGATTCGCAGCTTTCTCGCTGGTGAAGACCGCGGCCTGCTGCACAACGCGTTGAAAGCGCGCTTGAACAGCCTTCAATTTCCCAACTGAGCCTGAACGAAGTCCAGATGAAAACAACAAACTATCTGTTTGCGTTTCCCTTCAGCCTGCTCTCCCTGAGCATCTGCCAAACCGTACTGGCCGACGACCCGCCTGCCGATTACTCGCTCGCCCCCATGGTGATCAAGGGTGACGTGCTCGGTACCGCCAGCGATCCGGAAGTGCGGACCTACTCCGGTAGCCGCAGCGTGATCGACGCCGCCGACTTGCGCAAAGGCAGTGTCCGCGGGATTGACGATGCCTTGCAGCGCGTGCCCGGGGTCAAAATTTTCGATGAGACCGGCACGGGTGCCTTGCCGCAGATTTCCGTGCGCGGTCTATACGAGAGCCGGAGCGGACGCATTCAGGCCTTGTCCGATGGTATTCCTCTGGCGTTGGCACCTTATGGCCAGACGGGGCTGTCACTGTTTCCGATGACCCTGGCAACGATTGATCGCGTCGACATTGTGCGCGGCGGCGCAGCGGTGCAGTACGGCCCGAACAACGTCGGCGGCGTGATCAACTTCATCAGCGCGCCGATCCCCCATGAAATGCAGACCACTATTCAGGAGCGCACCACCTTCGCTGCCGGTGGTCGCCAGCTGTTCGACACCTACCTGGGGACCGGTGGCTACCTGACCGACAACTTCGGCCTGCAACTGGACGTCAATACCGTTCAGGGCGAGTACGGCCGCGAGCACTCCGACACCGACATCCAGAACTACCGTCTGCGGGGTCAATGGAACATCGATGATGACCGCTCACTGAGTTTTGGCGTGCAGCACTACAAGGCCGATATGGACCTGGCCGGCGCCCTGAGCGTCAAGGACTACAAGAACGATCCGCGCCAGTCGACCCGGCCACTGGACCGATTCGAAGGCGATACGGACCGGGTCTGGGGCACTTACACGCAACAGCTTGGCGCCATGGGTCCTTTCGATTCAGTCGAGTTCAGCTGGACCAACTTCGCCCACAAAAGCTACCGCAACTTCGTCGTTGGCCTGCCATTCACCCCGGACGGTACCGCAGTGACCCAGCAGGACGGTCCGCGTGACTTCAAAGTATGGGGCAGCGAACCGCGCCTGAGCATGAGCATCGACGGTGACAAGGTGGGACAAACCTGGGTGCTGGGTGCCCGCTACGTCAAGGAAGACATCGATTACCGGGTTGATCGCGAAGCCCTCAGCACTGGCGTGACCAGCGTCTTCCGTGACTGGCATTTCAACGACGAAGCCAAAGCCGCCTACCTGAGCAACGCCATCAGCCTGTTCGACCGACGCCTGACCATCACCCCGGGCATTCGCTACGAAAACGCGCGAATGGACTACAGCGACGGGATCACCGGCTTCCAGCACAGCAACCTGGCCGAAGAATGGTTGCCCGGCCTGACCGTCGGTTTCCAGGCGAACGACGATTGGTTCGTGTATGCCAACGCCCAGCGCTCGTTGCGTCCACCGCAGATCACCCAAATCGTCAAAGAAGGCGACGTGGGCGCGGAAATCGCCTGGAACTATGAGACCGGCGTGCGTTACACACCGTGGGACGGCCTGCGCGTCGACGTCGGTTTGTACCGCATCGACTTCGACGACCAGATCGAATACAACGCCACTACCGACCGCTACGTGAACCTGGGCAGCACTCGCCATCAGGGTATCGAGACTGAACTGTTCTGGACCCCGTCGGCGGTCCCTGATCTGGACCTGCATGCCAGCTATGCCTACCTCGATGCCAAGCAGCGCACGGGTCAATACAAAGACAACGAAGTACCTTTCGCGTCCAAACATCAGTTCAACGCCGAAGGTCGTTATCACTTCGCCCAGCACTGGACCTACAGCCTCGACGGCCTTTACGTCAGCAGCGCCTACACGGATGCCGCCAACAGTGGCGATGAAAATGCCAGTGCGTCGGTTGGCAGGCTACCGGCCTATTGGGTCTTCAACACAGCCCTGGAACGCGAATTCAAGCTTGACGACAAAAGCGTGCTGACCGCTTCAGCCGGTATCAGCAACCTGTTCAACCGCGAATACTATTTCCGCGGTATCGACACCAGCCCATGGGGTCGCCAGCCGGCCCCAGAGCGCGCCCTCACCCTCGGCGCAAACTACCGCTTCTAACTGCGCACCCGCGCCCCTGTAAAACCAGTCGCCCAACCTTCTCGGGACGGGCGACTGCTGCCCCCAGGAAACTCGCCATGCACCGTCCTCTCGTCATCCTCAGCCATGTCACCCACGCCGCCGTTACCGAAGGTTTCCTGCCCGCCGCCCGCAAGCGCGGACTGTCAGTGGTGCTGATCAGCGACCATGCCCAAGAGCATCGGCGCCTGCTCGCCACGTCCGACTTTCCCGCACAGGACTTACTGATCCTCGAGTGCGACGTGTTCAATCCTCTGGCCGTGATTGAACTGATCAACGCTCATGGCCTGCGCCCCGCCGCCGTGTTTTCCAACAGCGATCACCTGCAAACCGCCACCGCAGTGGTGGCAGAAACGTTCGACTGTCCCGGCAAGGATTGGCGGCTGTGCTATGCAGCAAAAAACAAGGCGGCCATGCGCGAACGGTTACAGCGCATGGGCCTGCCCGGCCCGTGGTTCCAGGTGCTGACTGCCGGCAGCGTGCTGCCCGAAGAGGCCCCGTTCCCGCTGGTGGTAAAACCACGCGAAGGGGTCGCCAGCCTGGACGTCCGCCTGTGTCACAGCACCCGAGAACTGGCGGATTACTGCACGCAGTTCTGGCAACAACAACCCGGTCGCGCGCTGTTGCTGGAGGCCTACATGGAAGGCCCATTGTTTACCCTCGAGACACTCGGCGACGGTCAGCGGTTGCAAGCCATCGGCGGTTTTGATGTCAGCCTGTCGCCACCCCCGCACTTCGTCGAACTCGCTGCGCGCTGGAACGGCTCATTGAGCGCTAAGCATCGGGCGGGAGCACTGGCTCAGGTCGCTGCTTTCGGCATCAATTTCGGCGTGTGCCACAGCGAATTCATTCTCACCGCCGAAGGACCGGTGTTGGTGGAAATCAACTACCGCAGCATCGGCGACGGCCGCGAGTTCCTTCTCGACCGCCTGCTGCCCCAAGGCTGGTTCGACCGCATCCTTGCCGTGCACCTTGGTGAGCCACTGGTAGATGCCCTGCCCGGCCTGGCCGAAGCGCTGGTGCATTACCTGGTCGCCGACACACCTGGCCGCTTGCAGCAGGCTTCCAGCAGTTTTCGTTACGAGCAGGACAATCACTGGAGCGACTACCGTGCGCTGCGCGAGATTGGCGACGACATTCACGTGAGTCACTCGAACAAGGATTATCTGGGCGTGCTGCGCCTGATCGCCCCGGATACCGCCAGCCTGGACGCACGTTTTGCCGCCACATTGGCCGATCTGCGCTGGGTGATGGCATGAACGTTGTGGCGCAGGATGCCGATCACGCGGCCATCAGCCAACGCATCATCGATTGCTGCCTGCGCGAAGATATTCGCGGGCTGCTCAGCCAAGGCATCGTCCAGCACCTGCCCACCGAATTGCACGACCACTGGCCCGGAACGGTCAGCCCGTACTGGCTGCGCATAGCCCACCTGGACGCCGATGAACTCTGGTTGCCGGTACACCAAGGCGGCCCTTTACAGGCCTGGAGCACGTCCAGCCATGCCTGGCTCTGCGATCAAAACGGACACGTCTTCATCGAGCACGGTTACGCACGCTGGCTCGAGCATTTGAGCAACGGCCTGGACGACGCCAGCCTTGAGCTGTTTGCCGCGTACCGCAAAGAGGCTGACTGCGCGGTGCACCATCGCGCGCTATGTCATGCGGCCTATCAAGAACACGCGACTGAACTGAGCGGCATCCTCGGTAAACCCGCCTGGGACCAACGCCTGATAGGGATAGACCGACTGGCCAGTTACCTGGACCATCCGTACTACCCAACCGCTCGCGCTAAAAGTGGCTTCGACAGCACGGCCCTCAAGCGCTATGCCCCGGAATTCGCCCCGCGCTTCAAACTCAACTGGCTGGCTGTGCCGAACGCGGCCCTGACGTTGAGCAGTTCGCCGCCCAAACATTGGCCGAGCTTTGTCGAACTGGGTTTGAAGCAGAGCCTCGAAACCAGCCATACCCTGCTGCCGGTGCATCCGCTGACGTGGCTGGAGTTGGATACGTATGGGTTACCCGAAGGCACGATCAAGGCACCGCACAGCGCTATGGACGTTGAGCCAACCCTGTCGGTGCGTACCGTGATGTGCGTCGAGCGACCGCACTGGCACATCAAACTGCCATTGCTGGTGACCACCCTGGGCGCCCGCAACCTGCGCCTGATCAAGCCCAGCACGCTGTATGACGGTCATTGGTTTCAGACCACGCTGCAAGCACTGGCCAAACGAGATCCTCAGCTGGGCATGCGCTATCTGCACGTTGATGAGGAACATGGCGGGCATGCCGATGAAAGCCGCCACCTGGTCTATATTGCGCGTCACTACCCCGGCGAACTGGGCATCGCAACGCTGGTGCCCGTCGCTGCCCTCGCCAGCCCGCTGCCCGATGGTCGACTGTTCGTCGAGCAACTGATCGAGCGCTTCTACCAAGGCTCGCTGCAACGCTGGCTCGACGATTATCTGGACCTGCTGCTGCACGTACACCTGCGCCTGTGGCTGGGTTATGGCATCGCGCTGGAAGCCAATCAGCAGAACGCCGTGCTGATCTTCGAAGCTGATCGCCCATTGCGCCTGCTGATGAAAGATAACGACGCCGCACGCCTCTGGCCCAAGCGTTTCGCCGCAGCCTGCCCCGACCTTGCACAGCGTCCTGCAGACTTGCGTGACGAGCGCATCCGCGTCGACGATGCCCAGCCACTGGCCGAGATGTTCTGCACCATCACCTTGCAACTGAATATCGTCGCGGTGCTGGAAGCGATCATTGCCGCCGACCTGGCACCCCGCGAGCCGCTCTACGCCACCTTGCGCCAGCGCCTGATCAATTGCATTGAGCAGTTGGAGGGCAAAGGCCTGGACTGCACTGAAGCCAGACGCGTGTTGCTGGACAGCCCGAAATTGCCGGTGAAATACCTGCTCAGTGCCGGCAGCCTGTTCAGCAAAAACCACTCAGGCGCCCAGGACATCAACAAGTTCTATGGCTACAGCGCGGCAAACTTCCTGCTGGAGGCGCACCCGTGCAACGCAGACTGATCGCCAGTGTATTGCTTGGCCACTATTTATCGGCCTTCACCGCCCTCGGCATTCCGTTGTACCTGCCACGCATCCTCGCCGATCTGGCGCCGGATGCGCCGGGCTGGAGCATCGGCGTGTTGTTTGTCCTGCCGACCCTGTGCACCGCTCTGGCGGCGCCGCTCTGGGGTCGCTGGGCGGATAGACGGGGCTGTCGCCTGTCCTTGTTGCGTGCCCATGCCGGACTGTTTACGGGCTTTCTCCTGGCCGGGTTCAGTACCAACCTGCCGATGTTCGTGCTGGCCTTGATCATTCAGGGCACTTTTGGCGGGGCGATGGCCGCATCCAATGCCTACCTGGCGACCCAGTTCAAGGACGGCGACCTGTCGCGGGCGCTGAACTGGACCCAATATTCGGCACGTCTGGCCATGATCAGCGGCCCCATTCTGCTCGGTCTTATGACGGCGCAAGGGTTGGGACTGGAGCTGTATCGCTACCTGGCCTGGTTGCCGTTACTGGCGTTCGTGATGATCCTGCCGTTGCCCGCCGATACCCCACGCCATCAGGCGAATGCGAGCAAAGCTGAGGGTCCACTCAGCCAACTGCCGACCGACATGCCACGCCTGTTACTGGTGCAGTTTCTGTTCAGCTTCGCCATGGTCGTCACCTTCCCTTATTTCGTCCCTTACGGCGAAGCACTGGGCATTGGCAACGACGCGCTGATCGGCGTGCTCTACAGCCTGCCGCATCTGGTCTACCTCATCGCCCTGCCTTGGGTCCAACGGCACGCCAGCAACCTGCTGCTACCCGGCCTTGGGCTGCTGGCCGTCAGCAATGCCCTGCAGTTCTGGAGTACCCAGGCCGAACCGTTATTTGCCCTGCGCCTGCTCAGCGGTGCCGGGATGTTGCTGGGCTTTGTCGGCTTGCATCGCTGCCTGAGCCAACGCAGCCGCCAAGGCAGTGCCGGGCGCCTGTTTGGCTGGTTCGATGCCAGCGGTAAATGGGCCGGCACAGCTGCCGGCGTGACCGCCGGGCTGGTCAGTCAGACTTGCGGCATCGCCTCACCTTTCCTCGTTGCCTGTCTGGCCGCCGTTGCTGCGATGGCCTTGGCACGCCCCCTACTCATGACCTCGCGGGAGATACCAGCATGAACCTTGCTCTGACCACCGCTTCCCTGCATGAACGCGCCCTCGATGGTGAAGCCCAACGGCACGCCATCGAATCCCTGCTTAATTGTTATCTGCGTGAATACGCCCTGCCACGCGACGAGGCGAGCCTGGACTATCGCGCTCAGGATCTGCCCATGAGCCTGCGTCAACTCAATGGCCAGTGCATCAGCATCCGGCTGCCCAGCGGGCGACTGGTAGTGCGGGTCGACCGCGCGAGCGTGCTCGGTCGTTGCCGCTTTGTCAGCGCCCCCTATTTCAAGGGCAATGGGCACAGCTGGCACCCGTTGAACGCGACCGAACTGGCGCGTCTGCTGTGCGCGCCGTTAAGTCGGCCGGACCGTGTGGGCGAGATGTTGCAGCAGGTCGATAACAGCCTGCAGATCACCCGGACCTTTCTCCGCCATGCCAGCCTGGATCGCGATCAACCGACTGACAGCCTGCTGGCCTCGGAACAGCATCAGATTTGGGGCCATGCCCTGCACCCAACCCCCAAGAGCCGCGAAGGCATCTCGCAAAAAGACCTGTTGGCCTGCTCGCCGGAAGTCGGCGCTTGCTTCGAACTGCACTGGTTCCGCGTCGATCCGGCGCTGATCCAGCATCAGGGCGACGACCCCCGAGATACCCTGCATCAGCTGTGTGGTCGAAACGACCTGTACCCTTGCCACCCTTGGGAAGTCGAGCGGATTCTGGCCGACCCGCTGGTCCGTCGCGCACAACAGCGTGGCCTGCTGGAGTACCTCGGCCCTCAAGGTCTGGCGCTGTACCCGACCTCGTCGGTTCGCACCCTTTATCACCCCGAGCTAGCCTATTTCCTTAAGTTTTCGATGCATGTGCGCCTGACCAATTGCGTGCGCAAAAACGCCTGGTACGAACTGGACAGCGCGGTCGCCCTGACCCGCTTGCTCGCGCCGGTGATGGCCGAGCTGGCCCTCGCACTTCCGGATTTTCTGCTGATGCCGGAACCGGCCGCCAGCACCCTGGACCTGAGCAGTCTTGGCACCCTGGAGCAGGCCCGCGAAGTCACCGAATGCTTC
This sequence comes from Pseudomonas sp. UMAB-08, assembly GCF_900095225.1. Lineage (GTDB taxonomy): Bacteria > Pseudomonadota > Gammaproteobacteria > Pseudomonadales > Pseudomonadaceae > Aquipseudomonas. Next base: position 415,250 of record NZ_LT607415.1, on the reverse strand, counting down.
GGCATCCTCTATCGCCAGAACCTGGATGAGGCCACCCGCGAGCGCTACCAACCGCAAGTGGCCATGGCGTTATTCACCTGGGATCTGCAAGGCCGCAGTGTTTGTCAGCGCTTGGTGCAGCAATGTGCCGAGCGTCTTGGCCTCGACGTGGCCGAGGCGACCCTGCGCTGGCTCGACGGCTACGCCCGTCAACTGCTCGGCGGGGTGATGCATTGCCTGTTCCGTCAGGGTGTGGTGCTGGAGCCGCACTTGCAGAACACGCTGTTGGGTTTCGACGCCGACGGCTTGCCTTGTCGGGTCTGGATTCGTGACCTGGAAGGTACCAAGCTGGTGGCCAGCCATTGGGCACCGGAACGACTCAGTGAACTCAACGAGCGCACTCGCGCCTCGCTGTACTACAACGAGGATAAAGCCTGGCAGCGCGTCGCCTACTGCGCGCTGGTGAACAACCTGGGCGAAGCGATCTTCCATCTGGCCAACGCCGATTCAGGGCTGGAAAATCAACTGTGGGCGCATATCGGCACGCTGCTGCAGGCACAACGAGCGGTACTGGATGACCCCGCTCAGCTGCGCGAGTTGTGTGCAGGGGCACCGCTACCCAGCAAGGAAAACTTCATGACCCGCCTGATGATGCGCGCCGACCGCGAAGCAGGCTACACCGCGCTCCCCAGCCCGCTGTTCGCTGCTGGTGAGAGGGCCGGTTCATGAGCTTGCCGACACGCGTCACCCTGGCCATCGGCCAATTGCGCGAGCAACAGCAAACACCGCTCTGTGCCTACGTCTACGATCTGGTCGCCCTGGAGCAACACGTTCGGCACATGCGTGAAACGCTGCCCGCCAACTGTGAGCTGTTTTATGCCGCCAAGGCCAACCCGGAAGCACCGATCCTCCGCACGCTCGTACCGCTAGTAGACGGCTTCGAGGCCGCGTCCGGTGGCGAGTTGCGCTGGCTGTACGAGCAATGCCCAGGGCATTCGCTGATTTTCGGCGGCCCCGGCAAACTCGACAGTGAGCTGGAAATCGCCATGGACTACCGGATTTCGGCCTTCCATGTCGAGAGCCTGACCGAGTTACGCAATCTGGCGCGCATCGCTTCCAGACGTCGCCAACGGGCGCCGGTCATGCTGCGCCTGAACCTGAAACTGGCCGAGGCACCCGACAGCCGTTTGGTGATGGGCGGCAAACCGACCCCCTTCGGCCTGGACGAAGACGCATTGGACGAAGCGCTGAAGCTGTTGCGTGACGAACCCTGGCTGGAGCTCCAGGGCCTGCATTTTCATGTGTTGTCTCATCAGCTTGATGTGGCCGCTCACCTGAGACTGATCCGCAGCTACTGTCGCACCTTCAGCCAGCTCTGCGCCGAACACGGTCTGCAACTGCCCCTGCTCAACGTCGGGGGCGGCATGGGCATTAATTACCAGGACCCGCAGAACTCATTCGACTGGACGACATTCTGCCAAGGACTCAAGGCATTGATCGCGGAAGAAGGCATGGGCGATACGCGCATTCGCTTCGAGATCGGCCGCTTTATCAGCGCGGCCTGCGGCTACTACCTGATGCAAGTCCTGGACATCAAACGCAGCCATGGTCAGTACTTCGCCATTGGCCGGGGTGGCACCCACCACTTCCGGACACCGGCTGCCCAGGGGCATAACCATCCTTTTGTCGTGATACGGGGCCAGCAACCCGCGCAGTTACAGAATCAACCGGTCACCCTGGTCGGCCAGCTGTGCACGCCCAAAGATGTGCTGGCAAGCCAGCAAACAGTCACTGCCCTGGCGATCGATGACCTACTGGTGTTCACCCTGGCAGGCGCCTATGCCTGGAACATTTCGCACCGGGACTTTCTGATGCATGAACCACCGCAAATGCTGTTTCTAACGACATAAATAGCTGACGACATAAACAGGACAACCTGACCACACAGGCATGCCAGCCACTGTGCATCACGTCGTGGCTGGCACAGGCTCATTCACGAGGGGGTTGGCAGGCAGCTCATCCGGCACTTTGACGAAAATGCTGTACTTCGCGCCTTCCATGGCTTCAAAGGCGATCAACTTTTCCACCAACGCGGTGTTTAGTACCTTGCCCGCGTTAAGCAGGAGCATGCCATTGTCGGCATTGAGGTTGCGTGCAAGCACCATCCCCCCCAACAGTTCGCGGGTGCCAACCACCTTGACCGTAGGATCACCCAAGGTGACATCGCTCAAGTACTCGGCGCACACCTGAACGAAGTCTTCCACCAGCCCTGGGTCATAAAGACGGCCGGCGTACTTACGGATAAACACCAGGGCTTCATCACTGTTCATTTGCCGTTCGAGGATCAACCCGCGCTGCAACTCGATAAAGTCCACGGCCAGTTTCAGCAGGCGCGAACCAAACGGGATGGCTTCGCCTTTGAGGTGGTCGGGGAATCCCGTGCCGTCCCAACGCTCTTGATGGTGAAGAATCAACTGAGCCGCGTCCTGCATCGGCTCCAACGTCATCAACAGCGACTCGCTCTGTTTCGGATAACCGCGATAACGCTCACGATCCGTATGGTGCAGCAGGTCGGCAGGCGCGCCCATCATGCTGTCGCTCCAGCTCAACTTACCGATGTTGTAGAGCGCTGCCGCCATGGCCAGATCGCGGCTACTCGCCTCGTCCATGGGGTGGGACTTGCAGTAGGTGCGAATCAAATCGATGATTTGCCGGTTGGTCTGCTTGCTTTTCGGCAGCCGTTGATTGACTAGCAGGGAGAACACTTCGGTGCTGGTCGCGTAGCTGTGCTTCAACTCGTCATAGGCCAGGTCGAGCATGTCGGCCGTCTGTTGCAGCTCGGACATACGTGCGACAACCCGTTTTTCCAGGGTGGCATTAAGTGCCTGCAACGCCTCATTCTGCTCATGGGCCAGGCGTTCCAGGCGTTGCCGCTCGCGCTCGGAATGCTGATGTTCCAAGGCCTGCCGCAAGGTCAGCTGCAACTCCTCGTCGTTCCAGGGCTTGCTGATATAGCGATGAATCTTTCCTTCATTGATCGCTTTGACGATGGTGTCCAGGTCGGCATAACCCGTCAGCAGGATCCGTGTGGTGCCTGGATAACGCTGATGAATCTCCGCCAACAAGGTAGCGCCATCCATATTTGGCATGCGGGCATCGGTCATCACCAGATCGATAGGCTGGTGGGCCATCAACTCAAGCGCTTTTTCACCGCTTTCGGCAAAAAACAAATCATACGGCTGGCTGCGCAACAGACGGCGCAAACTGTTAAGAATGAATTCTTCATCATCCACCAGCAGCACGCAGGGTTTATAAGCCGAAACAGAAGCGGATTGCTCATCCATAGCGTTACCTGACATCACTCATTTGAGGGCACTTACGGGTTTTTCATGATAAAAACCTCGCTCCCTCGCTTTTTTGGCTAAGGGCAGAGGCATTTTTAACAAACTGATGGCACATTAGCTACGGTTTCTCAGCGAAGCGCCTCGTCGAGGGCTATGCTCCGCAAAATAGTATCCAATGTATACGCAACCGTTGTCGCGCCTTCAGGAAGGGAAATCCGTATGCATATTTTTCATCTGAACGCAGACCTGCCGGGTAGCGTTGAATGAGCAATCCGGCCACTCACGCTAATCGCCGCGTGCTTATCATTGATGACACGCCATCGATTCATCAGGACTTTCGTAAAATTCTCTGCCCGAAACCGGACAGCGAAGAGTCTCTTGATGCAGCGGAGGAAGAGCTCTTCGGCACAGTACAGGTCGCTCGGAAAAATTTCGAGCTCGATTCCGCCTATCAGGGGCAAGAAGCCCTTGAACGGGTCAAGCAAGCACTGGCAGAAGGTCGGCCTTACGCGCTGGCCTTCATCGACATGCGCATGCCACCCGGCTGGGATGGTCTGGAGACTATTGAGCACCTGTGGAAAGCCGACCCGCAGTTGCAGATCGCACTGTGCACTGCCTACTCCGATTACTCGTGGGAGGCGATGACCGAACGTCTCGAGTTCGGCGACCAACTGCTGGTTCTGAAAAAGCCGTTCGACAGCCTGGAAATCCGCCAGATGGCCAGTGCGCTGACGGTCAAATGGCAAATGGCACAGGATGCCGCGGCAAAAATGCGCAACCTGGAGCAAACCATCGCCGAGCGCGTTCAGGAATTGCTGAAAGTATCCCATCTGCTCCAGTACGATGTGTTGACGGAGCTGCCCAACAGCACGTTGCTGGGTGATCGTTTGACTCAAGCCATTGCCCTGTCCCGCCGCCACGACACGCAATTGGCAGTGATGTTCATTGGCCTGGATCGATTCGAGCGGATCAATAATGCGCTGGGCCATCCCACCGGCGATGAGATGCTTAAACTCGTTGCTCAATGCCTCATCCACACCGTACGCGAGTCCGACTCGGTGTTTCGCTATGGCTCGGATGAATTTGTCCTGGTGCTGTCCGACGTTCATCACCCCCAACAAACCAAAGGCATTGCGGAGAAGTTGTTGGCCGCCATCAAGGTTCCTCGCTATGTCGCCGGTCATGACCTGAGTGTGACCGCGAGCCTGGGCATCAGCATCTTCCCCGGTGACGGTGAAGATGCCGTCACCCTGATCAAAAAAGCCGAAACCGCCATGCGCAACATCAAGGACAGCGGTCCAGGCGACTTCTGCTTTTTTTCCGACACCATGAACCAGCGTGCCCGCGAGCACCAGTCTATCGAGTCGGGCATTCGACTGGCGTTGGAGCGCAACGAGTTTGTCTTGCATTACCAACCGAAGTTGAACCTGGAAACCGGCAAAATAGTCGGCGCCGAGGCGTTGATCCGCTGGCTCAAACCGGGACAAGGTTGGCTTTTCCCATCTGAATTCATCCCGGTCGCCGAAGACAGCGGCCTGATCGTCCCACTGAGTAAATGGGTATTGCGCGAGGCCTGTCGCCAGACCTGCGTGTGGCAAGCGGCCGGATTACCGCCGATTCGTATGTCGGTGAACATTTCTGCCACCGAGTTTCGCCAGAGGGGGTTTCTCGAGGGCATTCGAACCGTACTTGAAGAAACCGGAATGAACCCTGAACTGCTGGAACTGGAAATCACCGAAAGCGTGCTCATGCAAAACGCCGAGTCGACGATCCAGATCCTGCAAGCGATCAAGCACATGGGCATCCGCTTGGCCATCGATGACTTCGGGACTGGCTACTCCAGCCTGAGTTACCTGCGTCGCTTCCCCATCGACGTATTAAAAATCGATCAGTCGTTTGTCCGCGACCTGAGTACCGACAGCAACGACGCGGCGTTGGTCAGCGCCATCATCAGTCTGGGAAGAAGCCTCAAGCTGAACATCATTGCCGAAGGTATCGAAACCCAGGATCAGCTTGATTTCCTCAAAGCCAACCACTGCGAAGAAGGCCAGGGCTATTTCTTCAGCCGAGCGGTAGAGCCATGTGCATTCGCCAGAATATTGAGTGGTGAGCGATTGGAAGCAGCACGACAGGAATAAATCGGACAAGACGAGATCGCTGGCGTATTTAGGGCCGGGGCACCACTACATTTATAGGCAGCCAGGGATTATTGATGCAGTTATATGGATTGCCCGCTGCTTTCGCGTTGCTGCTTGGTGTCTGCGAGTTGGCCGCTGCTACACCACTGGACGAGCCGCTAAAACCGTTACCTGACGTTGTGATACACAATTCCGTGCAGGTCGAACTGGGCCGTCAGTTATTCAACGATACACGCCTGTCAGTCAATAACAGCGTGTCCTGCGCCAGTTGTCATCACCTGGAAAAAGGTGGGGCCGACGACAAGCCTTTCTCCACTGGTTTCAATGGCGCGCCGCTAGGCATCAACACTCCCACCGTGCTCAATGCGAGCCTTAACTTCAAGCAGTTCTGGAATGGTCGGGCCGACTCGCTGGAGGCACAGATCGAAGAGGTGGTCCAAAGCCCTGTCGAGATGGGCAACACCTGGAAAGCCGTGATAGACACCATCTCCAGAGACCCGGACTATCGCGCCACCTTCGCCAGGTCCTACCCGGACGGGGTCACCGCAGCCAATGCGCAGAATGCGTTGGCAAGCTATGAACGCACCCTGCTGACGCCCAACTCGCGCTTCGACCTCTACCTCAAAGGCAATACCGACATCCTGACGCTTAACGAAAAATACGGCTATCAGCGCTTCAAGCAATACGGCTGCATCGCCTGCCATCAAGGCGTCAACATCGGTGGCAATATGTACCAGAAGTTTGGTGTGATGAGCGACTATTTCAAGGCGCGGGGCAACCCGGCAGAAAGCGACCTGGGACGTTATCTGGTGACCAGGGATGAGGCCGACCGTAACGTCTTCAAAGTGCCGAGCCTACGCAACGTCGCCCTCACGGCGCCGTACTTTCATGATGGGTCAGCCAGGACGCTCGATGAGGCCGTCAGCGTGATGTTCACGTATCAACTGGGGCGTACGCCTTCGGCGCAGGACAAACTTCTGATCATTGAGTTTCTCAAGACATTGACCGGTGAACTCAAAGGCAAGCCGCTATGAAACTGTCCCATCGATTCAGCTCACTGCTTTTGGGCGTAATGACTCTGGCACTCGCGTCTATTCTGGTGTTCCTCTATATCAGGTCCAGTGTCGATAACACCTCTAACTACATCGCGTCGCGGGATCTGATTGGTCAGATCAAACAGCTGGACGCGCAGTGGGAAACAGAGATCCTCAAGGCAAGAGTTTCCGTCAGTCAAAACTACGACCTGCTGGTAGAGCCGCTGACCGAAATGAACACCCTCTGGAAACAGTTCGATACCATACAGGCCGGGCATGCGCTGCATGCCGATGCGCTGTGGCAAGACAGCCGCAACGCCTATCTGGCTGCCGTCGACGAGAAAACACGGCTGGTTGAAAAATTCAAATCGCATAACGCCGTATTGCGTAACTCACTGGCCTTTCTGCCCATCGCCGAAGACGATATCCAGAATCAGTTCGGCACGCTCAACAAGAACGACCCAGTGCTGCAAGCCACCTCTATGGACATCTATGACCTGCTGCTCGGCAGTCTGGAGTTCTCTCAAATCACCTCTGACGACAAAGCGGCTGACATCCAGGTCGGCCTGAACCGTTTGGGTGCGGACAAAGATCGTTTACCGCAGCCACTCCATCTTCCGCTGGAACTTCTGCTCAAACATGTGGAGCTGATCCTGCACGAGCAACCCGTGGTCAACGATCTGCTGGAGCACATCGGCGTCGTTCCCGTGGCCGCTCGACTGGAGGACATCAATAACATCCTCAATCACAACCAGGAGCAGGCCGTCAAAGTGGGTCAGCAGTACCACCTGTATCTGCTGATTTTCTCGGCATTGATGGTCGTCCTGCTGTTATATCTGACCATCCGGTTGCTGCGCAGCTATGCCGAAATCAACAGTGTCAACAAAGCGCTGCATGCCGCCAACGAAGGCCTTGAGCAACGCGTGGAAGAGCGCACCCGTGAACTGAAAGATACCCAGAGCGAATTGCTCGATACCGCGCGCCTGGCCGGGATGGCGGAAATTGCCACCAATGTGCTGCACAACGTCGGCAATGTGTTGAACAGCGTGAATATCTCTGCCGATCTGCTCACGCGAAAACTGCGCACCAGCAAGTCAATCGGCCTCGGTAAAGCGGTGCAAATGATGAATGAGCACGAGCACGATCTGGGAGACTTCATCACCGTCGACGAGAAGGGAAAACTGTTACCGGGCTATCTGAACCAATTGGTCAAAGCGCTGGGCGCTGAGCAACAGAGCATGACCGACGAGCTGGCGCAGCTGACCAAAAGCGTTGATCACATCAAGGATATCGTCTCCACCCAGCAGTCCTACGCCGGTGCGTCCAGCCTGGCTGAATCCCTGAACATCAGCGACTTGCTTGAAGATGCCCTGCGCATGAACTCGGGCGCATTGACCCGCCACCATGTCACGGTGGTCAAGGACTTCAGCGATGTACCTGCCGTGATGGCCGATAAACATCGGCTGCTGCTGATTCTGATCAACCTGATCAGCAACGCGAAATACGCGATGTCCGACATGGACGACCGCGCTCGAAAAATGACCCTGGGCGTAAAATTCATCGACAATTCCATCTTGCAGATCAGTGTCAAAGACGAAGGTGAAGGCATCGCTCCGGAGAACATGACGCGAATCTTTGCCCACGGTTTTACCACCCGCAAAGACGGCCACGGCTTTGGCCTGCACAGTTGCGCGCTGGCCGCGATCGAGATGAATGGGCATTTGAGTGCCTACAGTGACGGACCCGGCAAAGGTGCGACGTTCACCCTTGAAATGCCCCTGACAATCGCGACGGATAAGCAATGAACAGTCTAACGAACCGCCGTATTCTGCTGATTGACGACACCCCTGCCATTCATGACGACTTTCGCAAAATCCTCCTGCCTCCCGTCGACGACAACTCCGACCTGTACCTGATGGAAGCAGCGCTGTTCGGGCAAACGGCCAAGATCGAGATTCCAGTGTTCGAGCTCGACTCGGCCTACCAGGGCCAGGAAGGTCTGGCCAAGGTGTGCCAGTCACTCAAGGACAATCGCCCCTATGCCTTGGCGTTCGTCGACATGCGCATGCCCCAGGGCTGGGACGGCGTAGAAACCATCGAGCACCTCTGGGAGCAAGACCCGCGCCTGCAGGTGGTGGTCTGCACGGCTTACGCCGACTACTCCTGGGATGAATTACTGGAACGGCTGCATGGCCATGATCGGTTGTTGATTCTGAAAAAGCCTTTCGACAACATTGAAGTCCATCAGTTGGCCAACACCCTGACCGCCAAATGGGAAATGACCGAGCGCGCATCGGTGCAGATGAGCAAGCTTGAGCAATTGGTCGAGCAACGGACCCACGAGTTCAAACAGGCCAGCGAAGCCCTGCAGCGCGAAATCGACGAACGCGAACAGCTGGAAAGCCAGCTGGTGCAATCCGAAAAGCTCGCGTCCCTGGGGCAACTGGCCGCCGGGGTTGCTCACGAAATCAACAACCCCATCGGTTTTATCTCGTCCAACCTCGGCACCCTTGAAGGTTACTTCAGCAAATTGCAGGACATGCTCGACGCCTACCAGCGCTCAGAAGAGGGCATCGCCTCGACCGAGATCCTCGAGCGCTTGAAATCCATGCGCGAGCGTGTGGAACTGGACTTCCTGAGGGAAGATATCCCGCTGCTGATCAAGGAGTCCAAGGAGGGCATCAGCCGCGTCGGAAAAATCGTCAAAGACCTCAAAGATTTCTCCCGCGTCGACTCGAATCAGGAATGGCAATGGGCCAACCTGCAGCAGGGCATCGAATCGACCCTGAACATCGTCGCCAACGAACTCAAATACAAAGCCGACGTCATCAAGGAATACGTCGACCTTCCCGACATCGAATGCCTGCCCTCGCAAATCAATCAGGTAATCATGAACCTCGTGGTCAACGCCGCCCAGGCCATGGGCCCTCAACGCGGGAAAATCACCCTTCGCAGCGGGATGGAAGCAGAGCACGTCTGGCTCGAAGTGGCCGACACTGGATCAGGAATGGCTTCCGACACCGTGCAGAAAATTTTTGATCCCTTCTTCACCACCAAACCCGTCGGCCAAGGGACAGGGTTGGGCCTGTCCCTCTCCTACGGAATTGTGAAAAAACACGGTGGCGACATTACGGTCAGCAGCGAGCTTGGCGTGGGGACTACGTTTCGGGTTACGTTGCCGATCAGGCAGCAACACTCGAGCACCTGACACACGGCCCTCGCCGCCAAACCAGCCGGCGTTAAGGCCTAGAACCCGGGGGCGATCTGTCCTTTGTAGCGCGTCAGGATGAACTGACGAACCGCGTCGGAGTTAAGGGCTTTGGCCAGTTTCTGAATGCGCGGGTCATTGATGTTGTCAGGACGTGCGACCAGGTATTCGACATACAGACTTTTGCCCTTTTCGACGATCAATGCGCTGTTGGTATCGATCCCGGCCTCGAGCGCGTAATTGGCGAACACAAAGGCCAGGTCCACCTGACTGACTGAACGTGCCAGCAAGGCGCCTTCCAGCTCGCGGATTTTCAGTTTTTTCGGGTTGGCGGCGATGTCCTTGGGCGTCGACAGGGTGTTGCTCGGGTCCTTCAGCGTAATCAAACCCGCCTCGTTGAGCAGCACCAGAGCACGACCCGCATTCACCGGGTCGTTAGGGATCGATACCGAAGCGCCCTCTTTCAGCTCGGCAATGTTTTTGATTTTGGTTGAATACGCGCCGAACGGTTCGATGTGCACGCCCACGACCGGCACCAGATCTGTATGCCGGGTTTTGTTGTACTCATCGAGAAACGGCCGGTACTGGTAGTAATTGGCGTCGATGCGTTTCTCAGCCAGTTGCTGATTCGGCTGGATGAAATCCTGGAACACCTTGATTTCCAGATCCACGCCCTCCTTCGCCAGCTCCGGCTTGATGAACTCAAGGATTTCCGCGTGAGGAACCGGCGTGGCCCCCACAATCAATTTCTCGTTGGCGTGAATGGACAAAGACATCACAGCGGCCAATACGGCGAGTGTTTTTTTCATCGTGTGCTCCTGAAAGGCATAAAGGGAGTGCTGCGTGTGGCACGTTCGGTCTTCATGACCAGTCGTGACGGGGTGGCTTGACGCCGTTGAGTAACCAGTTGCCAATAACGTGATACTTCCAGCGCACCGGGTCGTGCAGGGTATGAACCCGTGCATTGCGCCAGTGGCGATCAAAGTTGTGTTTTTTCAAGGTCGAGCGCGTACCGCCCAGCTCAAACAGTTTGTTGCTGGCTTCGATGGCGATTTCGGTGGTCAGGACCTTGGCTCTGGCAACCGCGACGGAGGCCAATGCAAGGTTGTCTTCGGTGGTCTCACCGCGCGCGGCGTCGAGGGTTTTACCGGCACGTTCGAGCAGCGCTTCCGCAGCTTCCAGCCGAATGTCCAACGCGCCGATTTGCACAATCGTCAGCGGGTCTTCGCTGGCTTTTTCAACGCCGGAATCAATCCATGGCCGCGCCTGCTCACGAACAAACACCAGGGTGTCGCGCAAGGCGGCACGAGCGATCCCGGCGTCGATGGCGGCGGTGGTGAGCTGAGCAAAAGGCCCTGCAAGCGTCGGGCTGTCGTAGGAGCGCCAGACCGGGAGCAGATTGAAAGCCGGCACGCGCAGATTGTCTGCCAGCACCGTGCCGCTGGAGGTCGTGCGCTGACCTATGCTGTCCCAGTCATCGACAATCACCAGCCCCGGTGTGCCGCGCTCAACGAACGCCAGCTGACCTCTCTGCTCTTCATCCAGCGCCAGCACCCCCAGCCAATGGGCGTACAACGAACCCGTGCAATAGCCCTTGCGGCCGTTGATCACATGACCATCGCCGTCGTGGCGCACGGTTGCCTGAATGTCCTGAACGTTCTTGCCGCCTGTTTCAGATATCGCGTTAGCAAAGCGATGCCCTTGCAGCGCCAACGCAAAAAAATACGCCTGCTGATCAGGAGAACCTTGCAGCCGAATGTCCTCAAGCAGGCAGTAGTGATTCTGCGGGATCTGCCCGAGAGAAGGGTCAGCCGCCGAGATGATCGCGATGACCTGCGCCAGCACCGCATAAGACACCTGCGCTCCGCCATACGCCCTGGGCACACTGATACCCCACAAGCCGCTGTTGGAATAGATATCGACAATATCGGCAGGCACTTGGCGAGTGCGATCACGCTCGGCATCGTTTTCCAGAAGCAGGGCCGCGACGTGTCCAGCAACAGCCAACGCTTCGGCTTCGTCGCGAATCACATGCGCGGTGGGAGGATTGATGGAGTAGTCGGCAGACAGCGGTAAATGGGACATGGAAGCACTCGACGATCAATAGATGCCAAGGGTGATTGCAGCTTCCGTGCCCAGTCTGAACACCAGCAATTACGGGGGGTTACGAATAAATCGGTGTGCCTGAAAACGACGATTTGCTGATGTGATGTCGGCGTGGCAACAGTTGATCCGGGCTCCTTACCGTGGTGCCCGGATCCTGGGTTGACTCAGGCCTGATCAGGCGATGGGGCGGTCCTGAGCTGGAAGGCTTTCAGGTCGCGGTAGGCGCTGCCAGGGTGTATATCGGGCAGGCGCGGACCGGCGCCGAACAGTTTTTCGCGCAGGGTTCCGGGGGCATATTCAGTCTTGAACACACCGCGCTTCTGCAACTCCGGCACCAGCAAGTCCACGGCGTCGATGAAGGTTTCGTGAGTGACCGCGTAGGCCAGGTTGAAGCCGTCAACATCCGTGTCTTCGACCCACTCCTGAAGCAGATCGGCCACCGTTTCCGGACCGCCGACGAACAGAGGACCAAAACCACCAATGCCCACCCAGTTGGCCAGTTCGTTGGGGGTCCAGATCGTATCCGGCTCGGCGGTAGAGAACGCTTCCACCGCCGATTGAATCGCGTTGGTGTGGACATGCTTGAGCGGTTCGTCCGGTTTGAACTGACTGAAATCAATCCCGGTCCAGCCCGAGATCAGCGCCATCGCACCTTCGTAGCTGACCCAAGTCTTGTATTCCTCGAACTTGGCTTTGGCCTTGGCATCGGTCTCGCCCAGGATCACCGTCTGCAAATTGAAGATCAGGATTTTCTTCGGGTCACGGCCCGCTTCAGCTGCGCGACGACGAATATCGGCCACGGTTTTCTTCAACTGTGCTTTTGACGGCGCGGCGACGAACACGCACTCAGCCTGCTCGGCGGCAAACTGTTTGCCACGGCTCGACGCACCCGCCTGGTACAGCACCGGTGTGCGTTGCGGCGACGGCTCGCAGAGATGGATACCGGGCACCTGAAAATGTTTACCGACGTGCTGAATCTCATGAATTTTGTTTGGGTCACTGAAAATCCGCCGCTCACGGTCACGCAGGACCGCGCCGTCTTCCCAGCTCCCTTCCCAGAGTTTGTAGCAAACCTCGAGGTATTCCTCGGCATAGTCGTAACGCGCATCGTGTTCAGTCTGCGCTTTCTGCCCCAGGTTCTTCGCACCGCTCTCCAGGTACGACGTCACGATATTCCAGCCGGCGCGACCTTTGGTCAGGTGGTCCAGGGTCGACAGGCGTCGAGCGAAAGGATAAGGGTGCTCGAAAGACAACGATGCGGTCAGGCCAAATCCCAGGTGTTCGGTGACCATGGCCATCGGTGGAATCAATTGCAACGGATCGTTCACCGGTACCTGGGCCGCCTGACGGATTGCTGCATCGCCGTTGCCGTTATAAACGTCGTAAATGCCCAGTACGTCGGCAATGAACAGCCCGTCAAACTTGCCGCGTTCAAGGATTTTCGCCAGGTCAGTCCAGTACTCCAGGTCTTTGTATTGCCATGAGCGATCACGCGGATGCGCCCACAACCCAGGTGACTGGTGGCCGACACAATTCATATCGAAGGCGTTGAGACGAATTTCACGGGACATTTACAGGGCTCCTACTGCTGAAGGCAAAGCGCAGTCAAAGCGGGGGAATGCAGGAGATAACATGGGCTGACTCCAGAGTGTCGAGGGATATCGGATTTCGTCTCCTCTCTCTGCACAGGCCATGCCGAATAATTTTTATATTATTTTTCAACTAGTTATGTGATTTTACGAAGATTGATCCACCCACAAACTCATCGAATTGTTTAACTGCTGTTGGCTGACCGACAGTAGAGCGACAAAGAATGTGAGCGCCCGTTATTGCTTGAGGGTAGCGCTGAAACTATTGAGCCGACGTCGCCGCGTGTCCTCGCATCGCTGGCGGCGGCGATTTGCTTGACCAGGCGCGGGTCGCCTGAGTATTCGAAAAAGTAGGCGCTGACCTGTTCGTCGCGCTTGATTTGACGTCAGTGACGGGTTTCACCAAGCTACGGCCCTCGAATTGTCCATCTGGAACACATTGCGTGATTAACCCCCGTTTTCACTGGCGCCGGCTTTTACTGTGCGCAGCCCCCCTCATCGCCCTGCTGGCGGGTTGCGATGGCGGCGCCCAAAAGACAGAACCGCCTGCGGCAGCCACCTATGTCAGCGGCAACTGGGACGATCTGCCCGCCGTCAGCGACAGCGACCTGCAGGCCGGTTTCAACGCCTGGTATTCAGCGTGCGCACGACTGGCCAATGATCCCGTCTGGAAAGGCCCGTGCAGCGCAGCCACTCAGGTGCCACCTACCACCGCCGCGATTCGCGACTTTCTCAAGACCCAGCTGCAGGTGTACGCCCTGCGTTCGGCCGACCGCAGCAAGCACGGTCTGATCACCGGTTATTACGAACCGATCTATCGGGGCAGCCTTGAACGTACCGAGGAAACGGCGGTGCCGGTCCACGGCGTTCCCGACGATCTAGTGGTGGTGGCGCTGGACAGCCTCTACCCCGAACTCAAAGGCAAGCGCCTGCGCGGTCGCCTCGAAGGCCGAACACTCAAGCCCTATGACGATGCAGCCACCATTGCACGCCAAGGTGTGAACGCCCCTGTGCTGGCCTGGCTGAGCGACCCCATGGACCTGCAGTTTCTACAGATCCAGGGGTCCGGCCGCATCCAACTGGATAACGGTCAGCAATTGCGCATTGGTTACGCCGACCAGAACGGCCATCCCTACAAGCCGGTGGGCCGCTGGCTGGTCGAGCAGGGTCAACTCAAAAAAGAAGACGTGACCATGGGCCGGATCCACGACTGGGCCCGTGCCAACCCGGATCGGGTTCCGGAGTTACTGGCGAGCAACCCCAGCTACGTATTCTTCAGCCGACGACCTGACAGCAATGAAGGTCCGCGCGGCTCATTGAACGTGCCGCTGACGGCAGGCTACAGCGTGGCGATCGACCGCAAGGTCATCCCCTTGGGCAGCCTGCTCTGGCTCTCCACCACACGCCCCGATGGCAGCGAGGTGGTACGGCCTGTTGCCGCTCAGGACACGGGGGGCGCCATCGCTGGCGAAGTCCGCGCGGATCTGTTCTGGGGCACCGGCACCGAGGCCGGTGAGTTGGCAGGCAATATGAAACAACAGGGCGAGATCTGGCTGCTGTGGCCAAAAGGGGTTGCGTTGCCCAACGCGCAATAACGGCCTGATCTGGAGCCCCCATCAGTCCTGTTATCGCACAAGCGCCTGGCGCCCTGAAAAAAGGACAGATTTATTGGTCAAAATAAATCTGTCCTTGTTTTATCAACGCTTTCTCGGACGGAAACTAGTGCTTGCTGACCGCTGCTGCCAGTAGCGGAGCAGCCTGTTCGTCGGTCAGTGCCGGGTGAATCTCCATACTCATGAGGTCACTCCACTCAAGCACCCATTTCTGCATCAGCGCAAGATCACTGGTTTCTGCGATGCCAAAGCCAGTCATGCGCCCTATGGCATGCCAGCGTCCCAGCATGGTTACGCCTGCGGGTGGTACGGCTCCTGTTTTGAGAAAACGTTCAATCGCGCTATTACGGCGTTCGGGACTGATTGACCAACTGACAATGAATAGCATCTGCCACCTCCTGACAGGGATTGGCACCTGTTCTTCTCTTCACGCACCTGGCTGGCGCCGCGACCACGGCCACGCGTCTGTTCCCGGCCCACACCCTGGCAGGCCTGAAACGACTGCTCCCATGGGAAGGAATAGCAGCCTCCCGAACCTTGCGTATGACCGCTGATCCTCTTTCCTTGAATCTACCTCACCCAGCACAAGCGCCAGATATGCTGAGGCAGCGACGAAGAGCAACTGCACATCGCTTAGAGGCGGACTACACTTATTGACCCCGACCACCGCCGAGCAGGTTGTCGCCTGGAGTCGCAACGCCTTGGCCGGTGGCCTTCCTAAATAGGAGGACACGCAATGAACGAGGCCAAACTCAATGAGTTCATGGGCAAGCTGGTTTCCGACATGGGCGGAGCGGCGATGCTCGCTAACATCATCCTCGGCGATGAGCTGGGTCTGTACCGGGCCATGGCTGACAGCCAACCTGTCACCCCCGAAGCACTCGGCAGCAAAACCGGCTGCAACGCGCGCCTGGTGCGTGAATGGCTCAACGCCCACGCGGCGTCCGGCTACATCGAGCACATCGATGGCCAATTCCGTCTGCCAGAGGAACAAGCCATGGCGTTGGCGATTGAGGACTCCCCGGTCTATGTGGCGGGCGGAGCAGTGGTCATCGCGTCGTTGTTCCATGACAAGGACAAGCTGGTCGCAGCCATGCGCGGCGATGGCTCCCTCGCTTGGGGCGATCACCATCCGTGTATGTTCAGCGGTACGGAACGCTTCTTCAGGCCTGGCTATCGGGCGCATCTAGTCGCCGAGTGGTTGCCGGCCCTGGAGGGCGTGGTCGACAAGCTGAAAACCGGTGCCAAGGTGGTGGACATTGGCTGCGGCCATGGCGCGTCGACAGTGATCATGGCGCAGGCCTTCCCGGCATCGCGTTTTGTAGGCATCGACTACCACGCGCCGTCCATCGACATCGCGACGCAACGCGCGCAAGAAGGAGGCGTGGCGGATCGCGTGAGCTTCGCCCAGGGCACAGCCAAGAACTACCCTGGCAACGATTACGACCTGGTCTGCTACTTCGACTGTCTCCACGACATGGGCGACCCCGTAGGTGCTGCCCAGCATGCCTATCAGTCACTCAAGCCTGACGGTACGGTTCTGCTGGTGGAGCCGTACGCCAACGACAAGCTTGACGAGAACATGACCCCCGTGGGACGACTGTTCTACGCCGCATCGACCTTTATCTGCACACCGAACTCGCTGTCTCAGGAGGTCGGCCTCGGTCTGGGTGCTCAGGCTGGCGAGGCGCGCTTGCGCAAGGTCTTCACCGAGGCGGGGTTCACCCACTTCCGCCGGGCAGCGGAAACACCGTTTAACCTGATCCTGGAAGCGCGCAAATAATCAGGGCAATTCACCTCGGCATGACGCCGGCTGGATTCAGCGCCATGCCGAGGTATATTGCGCTCAAACTCATCAATGGCAGGAGAGTTCCTGCGTCGTTGAACAGTGCGCGGCTACCCTAGCTGATCAACCATCACCGAGTTGGTATAGATCAAGCTACCGTCACTCGCCCGATGCCCGACCAAATGGAACTGGCCGCGCTGATCACTCAAATAAACGCGCAATTGGCAATCGGACAAGGGGCCGTACCCTTCCGGGAGAATCAAGTCCATCGAGCCCATATCGACATCGACCATGACTTCAGGCTCGTGGGTCTTCTGCAAGTGTTCTTCGGCCTGCTCCAGACGCAAATGAACAGGTCCATTAACGTAAAAATGGATATCCCCTACAGGGGTGGACTTTTGCTCGCCGCTGATTTTGCACCAGCCTTCGATCGTCAGGGCATTCATGGAGAAACCTCCTGATGTGAACCATTGGAAACTGTATGGACTCATGACTATTACGACAACGTGCGGATGCTCAAGGTTTCAAAAGAAAAAAACCTTTGCGCGGGTCAGCAAAGCCCCGAAACAGGGCTTTGCACCACTTGCATCATTTAATAGCCCAGTGAAAGTCCTGAGCCCTGCCGCGGATCATTCGCACCATAGAAGCGGTTCTTGCCGACCGGTTTTCCACCCAGCGAAGGCGCACCGACTAAAATCGCCGCAACATGGTTGAACGGCTGCGGCCCCGTGAACTTTTGCCCCCAACCTTCGAGGATTTTTTGGGTATCAGGGCTGACAGCAAACGCTTCAAGATTAGTCTCTTCAGGCAACCATTGCTGATGGAATCGCGGCGCATCGACTGCTTCCTGAATATTCATGCCGTAGTCGATCACATTGAGCATTGTCAGCAATGTCGCCGTGATAATCCGACTGCCTCCTGGGGTGCCGACGACCATGACGGTTTTTCCGTCCTTGGTGACGATTGTCGGACTCATTGAGGACAGCGGTGTTTTCCCTGGGGCGATAGCATTTGCCTCACCTTGTACAAGACCATACATATTGGGTACGCCCACCTTGGAGGTGAAGTCGTCCATCTCGTCATTGAGGATGACCCCGGTCTTACTGGCCATGACCCCCGCGCCAAACCAATCGTTCAGCGTGTATGTCACCGAGACTGCGTTGCCCCATTTGTCTACGATCGAATAGTGCGTGGTGTTGTTGCCCTCGTGAGGTGCCACCCCCGGCTTGATATCACGCGAAATACCGGCTTTTTGCGGATCGATAGACGCACGGAGCTTCGCCGCATAATTTTTATCCAGCAGGTGAGTCAGCGGATTTTTGACAAAATCTGGATCGCCCAGATAGCTGTTCCGGTCGACATAAGCGTGCCGCATGGCCTCAATCTGATAGTGCAACCCCTGAGCCGAATGGAAACCAAGGCTTTGCATCGGGTAGCCATCAAGAATATTCATGATCTCGCAAATAACGACACCGCCCGAACTCGGCGGTGGAGCCGAAACGACGTGATACCCACGGTAGTCGCACTCGATAGGCGCGAGTTCACGGGTCTGATACTTATCAAGGTCGGCCTGAGTGATAATGCCCTTGCCCGCCTGGCTTGAACCCACGATGGACTCGGCAACCCAGCCTTTGTAGAAGCCATCGGTACCCTTGGTGGCAATTTCCCGGAGCGTCCTGGCCAAATCCTTTTGCACCAATTTCTGGCCGACCTGCATAGGCTCGCCTTTGCTCAGGAAGATCGAACCTGAGTCGTGCATGTCTTTCTTGAACTCGTCGGTCGCGGTTTCGAGCAGGTCTACGTCACCCTGCTCAAGCACGAAGCCCTCCTCCGCGTACTTGATTGCTGGCGCTATGACCGTGGCACGCGTCATCGTGCCGTATTTCTTTAACGCCAGCTCCATACCTGACACGGTACCCGGGACGCCTACTGCCAGATATCCCCTCGTGCTCAGGTCCGGGATGACATTGCCATCCTTATCGAGGTACATGTTCGCGGTGGCCGCCTGGGGCGCCTTCTCACGGAAATCGAGGAAGGTCTTGCGGCCATCGGCTAACTGAATGGTCATGAAACCACCGCCGCCAAGGTTACCTGCCGCAGGGTAAACCACCGCCAGTGCATAACCGACCGCCACCGCTGCATCAACCGCGTTGCCGCCGTCCTTGAGGACATCGACACCAACGTGGGTAGCCAAATGCTGGGCCGTGACTACCATGCCGTTCTCGGCAGCAACAGGGGCTTGCGAAGCCGCGTGTACACCGATGGAACCAATAACGAATACCGTCGCAATAAGCGATCTGGCAAAGGGTTGGAATTTCATGGGCCGATTCTCTTGTTTTAAGGTAAGGGAAGGCTGCGTGGGCAGTTGCCAAAGTCCCGGCTCTGCAGCTCTCATCCAGTACCAATGCCAAGAGACCTTGCAGCGCCACGTTCGATCAAATGGCAGACGCCAACAGCCCAGAGACTGTAGGTCAATTTTGGCTTGCCTGCGCCACGCCCTACTCAACGGCACAGGTAAAAGGGGCCATCCAAGTGTTTTGCGTCACTACTCGCTTTGGGTCATTTTGGGTCACGGCTGTGTAAAAATGCGCTCCAGCAATTTCAGTGTCCACGTTCGAATCCGCACAGGCTCCACAAGGAATAAAATAATGGCCCCCGAGCAAGAAAACACGCACCGTACTTCAGACAGCCATCTGCTACCGCGCACGCACATTGCCTACGATGTCGAGACAGGTGGCGCGCTTGAAAAAAGAGAACTGCCATTCGTGGTGGGTATCCTTGCAGACTTGTCCGGAAACGGCTCGTTGGTCAAAGCGCCAACACTGGAAAATAGAGCGTTCGTCGACATCGATCGCGATCACTTTGATGCCTTGCTCGGCAGCCTCCAGCCACGCATTACGTTCACCGTCCAAAGCGCGCTCTCGGGTCGAATCGAACCGCTCAATATCGAGCTGACCTTCAACACCTTCAGCGATTTCAGCCCGGAGAAAATCCTGGGCCAGGTTCCTGAGTTGAAGGATCTTTCCAGTGACCAGGTCCATGCCCAACTCAATCTGATTCTCCACAGTAAGCCGCTGCAAGCCCTTGAAGCGTCCTGGCGCGGACTGCACCAACTGGTCATGAATACAGAGACCGGGCCTCTGCTGACGTTGCGCCTGCTTGACGTGACCAAAGAAGAACTGCGCCTTGACCTGGAAAGCGCCGTCGACTTCGACCAAAGCCTGTTGTTCCAGCGAGTATCCGAGCCGCGCGATGGCACCTTGTGTGGCAGTCCGTTCGGTATATTGCTGGGCGACTATGCGTTTGGCCAGGACATGGCTGAGATCCAGATGCTCACGGGACTGTCGAACGTCGCCGCAGCCGTTCATGCGCCCTTCCTCACTGCCGCCAGCCCTGCCATGTTTAATCTTCAGGGCCTTGGCGACCTGGACTGGCCACGCGAGTTATCCACGATATTCGAGAGCCCCGAGTGCGTTGACTGGCTGGCGTTTCGTGACAGCGAGAATTCGCGTTATGTCGCCATGGTGGTGCCGCGCTATCTGGCCCGCCCGCCTTACGATGCGCAGAACTGGCCCGTGCAGGGGATGCCGACCTTCACTGAAGACGTGCACGTGAGCGACGTCAGCCTGGCCGATGATCCAAAAGCAGCCCCCTACACAGACCCGGAAAAGTTTCTCTGGGGAAATGCCGCCTGGCTCCTGGCCCAGCGCATCACCGAAGCGTTCGCCCTATACCACTGGTGTGCCGCCATTCAGGGCATTGAGGGCGGAGGCGCGGTGAGCGGTCTGCCGGTTTACGCCTTCAACACCCGCCGCGGTGGTTTGGCAGAGTCTGCAACAGAGGTAAGGATCAGCGACGACCGTGAGCAGGAACTCGAAAACCTGAGTTTCATCGCCTTGTGTTATTGCGAGAGCGCCAACGCTGCCGTGTTCTTCGGCAGCCAGACCACCAACAGACCAAAGCGCTACTTCAACGTTGATACCGATGCCTGCGCCCGCCTCGGCTCGCTGCTGCCGTACATCCTGGCGACCTCACGCTTTGCTCATTACATTGAAGCGATCATGCGCAGCAAGATTGGCAGCTTCATGACCCGCGCCAATGTGGAGTCCTACCTTAACAACTGGATTGCCGGGTACGTGCTGCTCGACGACAACGCCACCCAGAAGATAAACGCGCAGTACCCACTGCGGGAAGCCAAAATCGTTGTCACTGACGTGCCAGGGCAGCCAGGCAGTTATCTCGCGACGATGTTCCTGCGTCCGCACTTTCAGTTGGAGGAATTGACCGTTTCGATCAGGGTGGTGGTTGAGTTGCCGAAATGAAACGTCCGCCCCTCCTCCTGTCAATCATCCAGCGCCTTGGGTGGCGCGCTGGGTTTACCCGGTTTATCAGGCTTGCCTGTCTTGCCCGTACGGGTTGACGTGGCCTCAGGCGCAGCTGGAGGTGGCGGCGGTGCCGAGGCCTCTTTTTCTTGCATGGGCAGTTGGTCGATGGTGCTGAAAATCTCCTTGGGATCGATGGGGCCTGAGTGTTCGATCTTCTTCTCACCGTCCTTGCCCACCAGAATGACCTTGGCCTGGGCGCTGGCACCCAGCTTGAGTTCGCGGATCAGAGCCATGGTGGTTTGCGCGTCCAGGTCCTTGCCGCTGCGCTGGCCAATGGTGTTGACCACGGTGTAGAGCACCATGTTGCGTTCGGCGAAGGCATCGCGGTTGGCAGGCTCTTCCAGCGCTTTCTTCAGGTTAACCAGCGTCGGGTCCACGGCACTGGGAGCAATGATGATCAGCGGGCGGAATCGTCCGCGATCCTGAGCCAAGGGGGCATCGCTGTCGGCAGCCAGCACCGGGCCGACGCTAGCGAACAGCGTGGCAAGGATCAGTGACCGGATGAGCATACGCATCTCCTTTTCAATACCACGCATCGTTCATTGGGAGTTTCATCCGTGCGGTTTCAAGCTCAAAGCCGCATCACGTTGTACTGACCTGAAGCTTAGGTCAGCGTGCTCATCACGCAACCACTCCCTGAAGATGCTTTGGTTTCAATGTCGCTCACGGCAGTACAAAGTCAGCTCGACCGCGATCTTTCTCGACCTTTCGAGCGTTAGGCTCGTCAGTGCTCTCAACCCACGCTCGCGCAGCCTCAAGACTGCGGCCAAAACGCATGTGGCGCTCAATCAGCCGAGCGCGCCGGACGGTCTCATCAACCTCTACATACCAACGTTCATCAAACAGTCCGGCGATGGGCTCCCACGGACCTTGCGAAAGCAGTAAGTAATTACCTTCGCTAATCACCAACTGAACAGCGGCGGCTATCGGGATGGCGTTGGCAATCGATTCTTCGAGCTCACGGTTGAAAAGTGGCGCGTAAATAGTCTCTCCCGCCTGAGGCTGCTTGAGGCGTTGTAACAATGCTCGGTAGCCCGCCACATCGAACGTGTCCGGTGCGCCCTTGCGGGCGGCGCGACCCAGGCGAGCTAACTCGCTGTTCGCTAGGTGAAAACCATCCATCGGCACCACTACAGCGCGCTCCCCCAAGGCTTCGGCCAGCCATTGGGCAACTGTGGATTTTCCAGAGCCAGGCGCTCCAGCGATGGCCAACATCCGCCGTTCGCCGCGAAGGATCAACGCTTCCGCGCGGGCGACCAGTACATCCGCAAGGTGCACATCAGGCCGAACAGGAATGCTCATTATGATCCTCGTTAGTAGATGCGCTATTCACGCCAAACAACGATTAACCCGGCTTACCCACCCCGTTGAGAATCCCGTCGTTAGTGTACGGAGCTGACCCAACCCGTGCAGGCGGTCAAATTGGTCATCAGAGGGCCGCTGCCAGCGGTCATTCTGATGCCAATTAGCATCAGGACTAAAGCCTAGATCCGGAAGCTGCCCACCAACTGCTTGAGGCGACCCGCCTGTTGCTCCAGGTCGGAGCAGGCGCGCAACGTTGTCTGAAGGTTTTCCACCCCTTCCTGATTGAGTGTGTTGATCTCGGTGATATCCATGTTGATCGCCTCGACAACGGCAGTCTGCTCTTCAGTGGCAGTGGCGACCGACTGGTTCATACCGTCGATTTCGCCAATGCGTTGGTTCACACTGCTCAAACGCTCCCCCGCAAGGTTGGCGACGACGACGCTTTCCTGACTATGGCGCTGGCTTTCAGCCATCGTGCTGACCGATTCGCGGGCACCGACTTGCAGCTCGTCGATCATTTTCTGCACCTGTTGCGCCGATTCCTGAGTGCGATGAGCCAGGTTGCGGACCTCGTCAGCCACCACCGCGAATCCACGTCCTGCTTCCCCTGCCCGCGCTGCTTCAATGGCAGCATTGAGCGCCAGCAGGTTGGTTTGTTGAGAAATGCTGGTGATAACTTCAAGAATCTGCCCGATGTTCACGGTTTTGCTGTTGAGCGACTCGATATTACTGCTGGAGGCGCTGAGCATCTCGGACAACTGATTCATCGACTGAATGCTCTTGTCGACCACCTGCTGACCTTCCCCGGCCAACTGCCGCGCATCACTGGCCTGGCGGGAAGCTTGCGCCGCATTGCGGGCGATCTCCTGCGCTGCGGCGCCCAATTCGTTGATCGCAGCTGCGACGCTGTGGGTACGATTGGCTTGTTCGTCCGAATTGAGCATTGATGAATTGGAGGCGCAGACCACGCGCGTTGCCACCTCGTTGAGGTGATCGGTGGCCGAGGACACTTCGCGGATCGAGCCGTGAATTCGTTCAACGAAGTGGTTGAACGCGGTCCCCAGAATGCCAAATTCATCCTGAGTCTGGATGGTCAGGCGCTTGGTCAGGTCACCCTCACCTTCGGCGATGTCCTGCAGGGTGCGGGTCATGACATACAGGGGTTGCATCAGAAAACGGATCAGCATGCCGAGCAACGCAATGATGATGACGACCGCGATGATGGTCGCAACAATCGCAGAGGCCCGGAACTCGCTCAACATTGCGTAGGCTTTATCCTTATCCACGGACAGGCCGATGTACCAGCTAACCGAGGACAGGCCTTTGATAGGACTGAAGGTGACGATACGGGTTTTACCGTCGACCTGGACTTCACTGATATTGCCGCTGATCGGTGGCGTATCTTTCGGGTAAATGTCTTTGAGAGTTTTCATCACAAAGGCTTTGTCCGGGTGAACCAGAACTTTACCGTCGGAGCTGACCAGAAAGGCATAACCCATGCCGCCAAAGTCCAGCGCGTTAATGCTGTCGGCAATGGTTTTCAGACTCAAATCACCACCCACTACCCCAAGGTTTTGACCGGCCTTTTGCACGGCATCAACGATGGAAATCACCAACTCGCCAGTTGCCAGATCAATGTAGGGTTCAGTCAGTGCAGAAACGTTGCTGCCTTGCGCACCTTTGTACCAAGGCCGTATGCGTGGGTCGTAGCCGTCCGGCATCTTACTGTCTGGCCGTATGGTGAAACTGCCATCCGAGCCGCCGAGGTAAACGCCCATAAAGCTGGAAGTAAGCGCTTTCTGGTTGAGCACATTGCCCACGTTCGTTGCGTCGGGATTAAGCGCAACGGATTGCGAGAGGTTTTCAATGAGCAGGGTCCGCCCGTTCAGCCAGGTCTGAATGTTGCCCGCAGTGGCGCTACCCATTTCTTGCAGGTAGTTCTTCAGATCGGTGCGAATCGCATTGCGCTGCAAGTAATCGTTGTAGAGGGTGAAGAGTGCGAAGGTTGTAATCACGATCAGCGAAGCGGCCAGCAGAATTTTATGGCTGAAGCGCAAATTGTTAGTCATGGCGTCTAGTGTCCGCTCGGGTCTTCATGACCAAGGGCACCCTTTCTCCGAAAGAGCGCGAACTGGGCATTATTTTTTGAAGGGCAAACCGGTTATCCCTCCGTTCCCTTGAGGAGCATCCGCGTTCTTCAGTCTTTTCTGGGCTATCGCTTCTGTATCGACAGTAACGAACTAAAGATTAACCAGAAATGTAAAAAATAATGCACAGCCATAGCGCGCGCCGATGCCCGGTTTTTTTAGACGAAAATGCACGCAAACGAGGTGCAGAAATACGTTACCGAGCGGGCGGCAGGAATAGCGGAAGGGGATGAAAGCAGATTGGGTACAGGCACTGTGTGTCCTGCGTTGCCCACGTAAAGCGTTGGGCAATGAGCTGATAAATCCAGCGAACCGCGTGGTGATCGATGCACTGGAGCAACGACAATAACGGTTGCGTGTCTGAATTGATCAGAAGCGTGCAAGCCAGCGCTCAACTGCCTGAAACTTGCACCTTGAAGAAAATGGCTCCACGACCTGGACTCGAACCAGGGACCCAATGATTAACAGTCATTTGCTCTACCAACTGAGCTATCGCGGAATGTGGTCTATGTTACTGATTGAAAAGGGCAAGTCAAGCCTTCGGCAAAAAATTCCTTACCCTACCCGACCAAAATCAGATGACCCCACAGGCCATGCGACTACCGCCACCACCCAGCGGTTTTGGCATGTCGGCATGGTTGTCGCCCCCGGCATGGACCATTAACGCATGGCCATCGATGTCGGAAATTTTCTTGATACGTGGCGCCAGCACCGGATAGGTCGCGGTGCCATCGGCATTTACGTAGATTGCAGGCAGATCGCCCATATGGCCATTACCGTACGGGCCAAGGTGCTTGTTGGTGCCCAGTGGATCGAAATGACCTCCGGCCGCCTCTGCCGCAGACTTTTTACCGTCTTTCAATCCGGCCTCACAGCTGCCGTTCTGATGCACGTGAAAACCATGCACCCCAACAGGCAACGATTTCAGGTTGGGCGTAAACAGCACCCCATACTCTGTCTCGCTAAGCGTAACCGAACCAATGGCCTGGGGCAGACCGTCAGCGCTCACCAGGCTCATCGAGACTTCTTTCGAGGCTGCCTGGGCAACGCCGCACGACATTACCCCCATCAATACCCACCAGCCATACAATTTCATGGTGCCTCCAGGGCTTATCGGAAAGAGCCTGAATTATAAGAAAGAACACTTGTCAGCGGCGCTTCCTACACATTACGACACGATGAACTTCAGCCTGGGAAGTTAACCTTGAGTGCATCAAGACCACCGCTATAGACACCGCTGAACAGCTCGACGGCTTCTGCATCGGTCACGCCAGCCGGGGTGAAGCTGCCCGACCATTCGACCTGAGTCATCTGTTTGCCCGCCACTTCCCGGACCTGCACCTTGGCCAGATAATCTGTAACAGGGAATGGCCCCTGATCAATGGAGTACGTGTACGTACGCGCCTTGTCATCGAACGTCTGGAGCCGCTCGACGATCACCGTGCCATCGCCGGTCTCCAGGTGACGCACGCGCCCACCCTCGCCCAGTTCGCTTTTGGCGATGAACGGCAACCAGTCGGGGAGCGAGTTGAAGCCGCCTATCAGTTGCCAGACTTGATCGGCAGTCGCCGGAATTTCGATCGTTGCAGACGCTTTAGCCACGGTATTTCTCCAAGCAGGATTCAAGGGATCGGAAAAGGCTCAACTGGCCGGACAGGTGACTTCAGTTACTGTAGCCGCGCGTTGAATCATAACGTTCAGCAACGCATGACTGTGTGAGAGCCACTGCCGTTTCACAACACCATACCATCATGCGCAACGATCACCCGTGCGGGCAGTTGATGCGCCTCATCGAGCAGCCAGGCGTCCAGTGTGTGACCAATGTGGGTTAACACCGCCTGTTGTGGTTGCAGTTCGGCGATGCAAGCCAGGGCCAGGTTGAGGTCGTTGTGGTTGCGAGGCGTTTGCGGCTGAGGGGGCATGGAGCAGTCCAGCACCAGTACATCGAGGGGCTGGCGTTGCAGAAAATCGCGAGTCGGCTCAGGCAGGCCGACGGTGTCGGTGAGGTAAGCGATGCGTCGCCCCTCGCCTTCGAGCAGGTAACCCAGCGTGGGTTTTGAATGCATCAACGGCACCGCGGTCACACTCAGCGCGCCGAACTGCCGGGTTTCGAAGGCAGCAAAGGGTCGACTGAAGTCGAGGATGCCCGGGTGTTTGTACAGATCGGAAAAGCCCTCTGGATCAACCGGGCCATGTACCGGAATGACCCATCCCTGGCCCCAACGCAAATGCAGCAGGCCTTGTGCGTGGTCAGCGTGGTAATGGGTTTGCAGGATGCCGTTAAAGCTGCGCGGCGGGAAACGCTCGGTGAGGTCGGTCAGCCCCGTGTCGATCAACCAGCGTTGGCCGGCGCATTCAATCAGGGCACTGCACGGTAGACGGCGCAAGCGCTGGTCCGAGCGTGCAACGGCGCACGCCGGACAGTCGCAACCATAGACCGGCACCTGACGTGCATCGCCGGTGCCCAGCAAGGTCAGGTGCATGTGGGCTCTTTACCCATCAGTTGCAGCAGCCGTCCAAGGGTCTGCTCGATGGGGCCGGAGTTATCCAGCAGCCACAACGCCTTATCCTCAGCCGCCATCAAGACCGCAGCAAAATCGGCATTGCGCGCCAATCGTGCTTCGATCTCCGGCAATGATTCGCGACCACGGGCCTGCAAACGCTGACGCAAAACGGCCTGATCCACCGTTAACAGCAGCGCGAGCAACCCCGGATAGCGTTGATGCGCTTGGGGCAGATAAGCACGGGAACCGTTGACCAGAACATCCAGCCCGGCCTCCAGCCATTCGTCGATTTCCTTTGGGATCCCGTAGTGCAAGCCATTGGCTTGCCAGCTCAAGGCGAACGCACCCTCGCCTTGCATCGCTATGAACTGCTCGACGCTGACCGCTTGCGCCGCCTCACCGACCGCCTCGGCCGAACGGGTGATGACCCGCCGCACGATCCGGCAGCCCTGATAGGCCAAGGGTTCACGTGCAGCATCAAGCAGGCTGTCCTTGCCCGAACCTGAAGGTCCGATGAGATAGATCAACCTGCCCGCCATCAAAACACCCTCTTCGCTTGTCGCCAAACCTGTTGAATCACCGGTAATCCGTCCTGATGCCTAGCGTGAACCAGGTCGGCACGCAACCCGACCCGGATCTCGCCCCGGTCATTGAGCCCGGCGGCCTGGGCCGGTGCGCGACTGACCATACCGACGGCGCGAGGCAGATCGCAATCGTTATGCCGCTTGTCTTCGTTCTGGGCAGCCAACATAAACGCCGCCTGCAATAGACTGGCCGGATAATAATCGCTGGAGAGGATATCCAGTAGTCCTTCTTTAGCAAGGTCGGCCGCCGCCACATTGCCCGAGTGCGAGCCGCCACGCACGATGTTCGGTGCGCCCATCAACACCCCCATGCCCAGACGATGACAGCCCCGCGCTGCTTCCAGGGTCGTCGGGAATTCAGCGATGGTCATCCCGTAGCTGGCCGATTCTTCGACGTGCGCCAGGGTCGCATCATCGTGACTGGC
Source organism: Pseudomonas sp. UMAB-08 (assembly GCF_900095225.1). Lineage (GTDB taxonomy): Bacteria > Pseudomonadota > Gammaproteobacteria > Pseudomonadales > Pseudomonadaceae > Aquipseudomonas. The sequence goes on along the minus strand of NZ_LT607415.1, from coordinate 387,103 downwards.
CACCGACAGACCACGTGCCAGGCAATCCTCGACGATGGCACGCCGGTAACGGCTGCTGAACTCACGGGAGTTAGCCATCTGCGTGACAATGAACGCGTCCATCTCGACCGTCGTCAGATGGTACTTACCCATGTAGTACTCGCGGTACTTGGACTCCAGGGCGAATTGACGCTGACCTGGCGAATGGTCCATGACCGACACCAGTTGCACCAACGGATTCTCCACCAGATCACGGAACACGCTCAGGGTGTCCGGGTGACACAGCTCACAACGCAGGTGCAGACGGTGTTCGGCGCGGGTCAGTCCGGCGGCATTGGCGGTAGCGATGGCGTCGAGCATCGCTGGCAATTTCTGCATGCGATTGCCCTTGGGGTTTACGTCACCGATGGACAGCGCGTCGAACACCGTAGTGATGCCCGCAGCCACGATCTGCGCGTCATGGCTGAGCACCGCCGAGGTCGATGGCCAGTCAACACCGGGGCGCGGCGTCATGTGCTTTTCCAGGTTATCAGTGTGCAGCTCGATCAGACCCGGCAGCAGGTAATCGCCTTGCAGGTCATGTGCCTGAGGCAGCCTGCTAATGCCCTCGTCCACCTCGACGATCAGGCCGTTGCGCAGCACCACCGTGCCGTTGAAAACCCGATCGGCGGTGACCAGTTGCGCGTTGCTAAGGATCTGTTCGGTCAGCATGGCTGTGATTCCTTTGCTGTCGGGGCATTCGGGGTCATGTCGAGGTGGCGGTCGGCGACCGCTTCACGGGCAGCGCGGTCGTGGAAGATGCCAATCAAGGCGGCACCTCCCGCTTTGGCTTCGTTCATCAACTCCAGCACAACCTGGCGATTGGTGTCGTCCAGCGACGCCGTGGGCTCATCCAGCAGCATCACGGGCCAAGCGACCATGAAGCCGCGAGCGATGTTCACCCGCTGCTGCTCGCCGCCGGAGAAGGTGCCGGGCGCCAGTTGCCACAGGCGCTGCGGAATATTCAGTCGCGCCAGCAGGTTTTCTGCGCGGGCCTTGGCCAACGTCCTCGACCAGCCTCGCGCCAGTGCCGGCTCCATGACTACGTCCAGGCTGGCGACACGCGGGATCACCCGCAGAAACTGGCTGACATAGCCGAGGGTTTGTTGGCGCACGGCCAACACATCTCGCGGTTGGGCGCCGACCAGTTCCAGCCAGTCACCGGCATGTCGCACACGAATGCTGCCACCCGCCGGTAGATAATTGCCGTACAGGGTGCGCAGCAAGGTACTTTTGCCCGCGCCGGACTGCCCGTGCAGCACCAGGCATTCGCCTGCGTCGACGGTGAAGCTCAGGCCGTCCAGTACGTTGAGCACCACACCGTTCTGCTGGTGCAGCGTGAAGGTTTTCGAGAGGTCGCGGACCTCGATCAGCCTGTTCATCAAGCACACCCCAAAAAGACGACGGCAGCCGGGGATCGCCCGGCGGATGGACGGATCACGGTTGCAGCACCGAAGACACCAGCAGCTGCGAATACGGATGCTGCGGGTCATCAAGGATCTGATCGGTCAACCCGGCCTCCACAACGTTGGAGCGCCGCATGACCATCAGCCGGTCGGCCAGCAATCGCGCCACCGCCAGGTCGTGGGTGACAATCACCACCGCCAGGTCCAGCTCCCGCACCAGGCCACGCAACAGGTCGAGCAAACGCGCCTGGACTGAAACGTCGAGCCCTCCGGTCGGCTCGTCCATGAACACCAGGCGCGGGCCGGAAACCAGGTTGCGGGCGATCTGCAAGCGCTGCTGCATACCGCCAGAGAACGTGCGCGGCAGGTCGTCAATGCGCAGCGGATCGATTTCCACCTGGGTCAGCCAGTCGATGCCGGCAGCACGCAATTGCCCGTAGTGACGTGCGCCTTGCGCCATCAGTCGCTCGCCGATGTTGGCGCCAGCCGACACGCCCATGCGCAGGCCATCGCGCGGGCTCTGTTCAACAAACCCCCATTCAGTGCGCAACAAAGTACGGCGTTCGGCTTCGCTGGCGCTGTAGAGGTCGAGCCAGCCGCCTTCTTTACGTCGATAGGCGACGGCACCGCTGTCGGGCGGGCAACGGCCGCTGAGCAATGACAACAAGGTCGATTTGCCCGACCCGGACTCGCCGACAATGCCCAATACTTCGCCGGGGTACAGGTCGAAGCTCACGTCCTGACAGCCCTTCTCTGGCCCGTATAAGCGCGACAGACCCCGTACTTCGAGCAGCGGCTGCGCACGGTCGGCTTGCCGTTCCCGCAACCGCTGCGAGGGATGCACTGGGTTGTTCATTGACCGGCCTCCTGTTCGTTGCTGCGCTGGGCGCAGTAGTCGGTGTCCGAGCAGACGAAGCTCTGGGTGCCCGCGTCGTCGAGGATCAGTTCATCCAGATACGAATCGCGGCTGCCGCAGATCGCGCAGCACTCTTCCCACGTCTGGATTTCAAACGGGTGATCCTCAAAATCCAGACTCACCACCCGGGTGTAAGGCGGCACGGCGTACAGGCGCTTTTCACGACCGGCGCCGAACAACATCAACGCCGGGCTCATGTCGAGCTTCGGGTTGTCGAATTTGGGAATCGGCGACGGGTCCATCACATAACGATCATCGACCATCACCGGGTAGGCGTAGCTGGTGGCGATGTGGCCGAAGGTGGCGATGTCCTCGTAGAGTTTCACGTGCATCACCCCGTAATCGTTCAGCGCGTGCATGGTCCGGGTCTCGGTTTCCGACGGTTCGATAAAGCGCAGCGGCTCCGGGATGGGCACCTGATAGACCATGATCTGGTCCGCGTGCAGCGGGGTTTCCGGGATCCGGTGACGGGTCTGGATCACCGTCGCTTCCGGCGTGCGCTCGGTGGTCGCGATACCTGCCGTACGGGCAAAAAAGCGCCGAATCGAGACCGCATTGGTGGTGTCGTCCGCGCCCTGATCGATGACCTTGAGCACGTCATCAGCCCCCAGAATAGCTGCGGTCATTTGCATGCCGCCCGTGCCCCATCCATACGGCAGCGGCATTTCGCGGCCGCCGAAGGGCACCTGATAACCGGGAATCGCCACGGCCTTGAGCAGGCCGCGCCGGATCATGCGTTTGGTTTGCTCGTCGAGGTAAGCGAAGTTGTAGGCCTCGTCACGCGCAGGCCTGTCAGTCATCACGCTGCTCATTATGGGTTCTCCTGTACGGTGGACTGAGCGGCTGCGGGCTTGCGCAGCTTGCGGATCAGCTCCAGCTCGGACTGGAAGTCAACGTAGTGCGGAAGCTTGAGGTGCGACACGAAACCGGCCGCCTCGACGTTGTCGCAATGGCTGAGGACAAACTCCTCCTGCTGCGCTGGCGACTGGATTTCTTCGTTGAACTCATCCGCACGCAGAGAGCGGTCCACCAAAGCCATGCCCATGGCTTTACGCTCGGCATGCCCAAACGCCAGCCCGTAGCCTCGGGTGAACTGCGCCAGTTCAGCGCCAGAGCCGACGAACTGGTTGACCATCTCGCACTCGGTCACCTCGATGGCACCGATGGCGATGGGGAAGCCGAGCTCTTCCGGCTCAATCCAGACCTCCACTTCACCGATGCGGATTTCCCCGGCGAACGGGTGATTACGGCCGTAGCCACGCTGGGTGGAATAGCCCAGCGCCAACAAAAATCCCTCATCGCCACGGGCCAGGGCCTGCAAGCGCTGAGCACGGCTGGAAGGGAACTCCAGAGGATCGCGAGTGATGTCGGCGACGGCTTCACCGTTGTCGGACTCGTTTTTGATCAGGCCTTCTTTGGCCAACAAACCGAGGACTCGCGGGCAAGGCTCCAGGGTCGCGCCCTCTTCTACGTGCGGTCCCGGATGTTCGCCTTCGGCCAGCAACGTGAAGTCCAGCAAGCGATGGGTGTAGTCGAAGGTCGGGCCCAGCAGTTGCCCGCCCGGAACATCCTTGAAGGTTGCGGATAAGCGTCGACTCAGTTGCATGACCGAAGTATCAATCGGCAGGCTGGCACTGAAACGTGGGAGCGTGGTGCGATAGGCGCGCAGCAGGAAGATCGCCTCGATCAAATCCCCGGCAGCCTGCTTGATCGCCAGCGCGGCCAACTGCTCGTCGTACAGCGAGCCCTCGCTCATGACCCGAGCCACGGCCAATGGCAGTTGCTGGCGAATCTGCTCGACGCCCAGCTCCGCAATCGTGGTGTCGCCACGGCGCTTTTTCGCCAACAGACGGTGGGCATTGTCGATGGCCTGTTCGCCACCTTTTACGGCTACGTACATCAGGCAAGCTCCTCAGCCAGGGTTGTTGGATTCACGTGGCTGATGCGGGTGCTGCGCGGCAGACCGATGACGCTATGCCCAGCAAGAAAAAACGCATCCAGCCCTCGGGGGAAATCGTTGCGTGCGTTGCGCTCGCTCCAGAACCCTTCAGACAGTGGCAAGGCGACCTGATTTTCGTGCTGGATGCCGGGACCACGCCACGCCAGAGGCCGCCCGCCGTCGAGCTGAGGCAGCTGGATCAACAAGGTGCAGGACTGATCGGGGTAACGGTCATTGCCAGGATCGAAGCCCTGTAAATCATCGAGTTCGCTGTCGTCGAGCAACGCAAAACGCGCCTGTTCGCGACGGCTGACCATCGCGCAACCGCAGTGAAACGCCAGGTTGGCGCGGATCGTCGGTGTATCGAATGCCGGCGCCAGCCACAGCGGGGTGTCGACATCGAGCAGCGCCAAACACAGCGCGTAGCTCGCTGGCGCCAGCCCTTCCAGAGGCGGGGCCTGCTCCAGCGGCTGAGCCACACCCGGCCCAGCCAGGGCCTTGAGCGCCGCTCGGAAGCTGCGTTGGGCGTCCAGCACAGGGTCGGCAAATGCGGGTTGCAAAAGGGTTGCACTCATCAGTCTTCTCCTCGGACCAAGGTAAAGAACTCGACCTTGGTCGCTGCGGTTTCGGCGTCTTTTTGGGCGCGGCGTGCGGCGTGCGCACGGGCCAAGGGTTCGATCAACTCACTCAACCAGCGGGCCTGTTGCGAGCCTTGCAGATGCGCGTCGGCCAGCGCGGCCAGTTCGGCATGAACCTTGTCGCGCCCGGCGAGGTAGCTGTAGCCGGTGCGCCCATCCGCCAGGCGAACGACGCAGCGGGTCACGCTCATTTCACCGAGGTTGAACGGCGCACCGGTGCCGCCCATGCGACCACGGACCAGGGTCATGCCGATTTCCGGAGCGCGAATCAGTTGGTATTCAGTGTCACGCAGGGCCGCTTCATGGCCACTCAATTCGCCACGGTGGGCACGGGCGAGCACGCCGATCCACTGTTGACGGGCTGCGTGCGGGGCTGCAGGAGCGGAACTCATCGTCGGCATCTCCATCATGTGATGACCTGATATTGGAAACGGTCCGAGCGGCTGGTGGACTGCGCAAGCTCCACGGGCTGGCCGGACGAATCACGGGAAAGGGTAAAAACGCTGAGCGCGGGCAAATGCCGGGGCATGAGCAACAGACCTGCCTCCTCACGGCTCGGCAGGCGCGCACCGATCAAGCTGAACGTGCGGGTCAACGGCAGGTCGCGCTCCGCGAAGAACTGACGCAGCGAGCCCCCGGTATACGGCGCCAGCAGCTCGGTTCGGCTGGCGCAGTAACGGTGACGAATCAAGCTCACGGGCTGACCATCGACCATGCGCAACGTTTGCAACTCAATCAGTGGCGCCTGATCAGCCAGGCCCAGGTGCCTCGCCTCATCGCGGTTGGCCAGGCAACTGCGCCGCTGCAGCAGCCGGGCTTCAACCCCATGCCCGAGCGCCGACAACGACTGGCTGTAGGCGCTTTCTGCGACCAGCGGATAGATCAACGGACGCTCCAGCACCTGAGTGCCCCGGCCCTGGCGACGCAACACACTGCCATCGAGCACCAACTCATCAATGGCGCGGCGCACGGTATGCCGGTTAACGGAAAATCGTGCGGCCAGGCGGATCTCCGCGGGCAGATAATCCCCGGCCCGATAATCGCCGAGCTCCCGGCGCAAGGTGTCTGCCAACTCGCGGTAAACGGGTTCAATTTGTCTAGACAACTGCATGGTTAAAAAAAAGCGCCGTTCGGCACCCTCTCCGTCAAATGAATTGTTTGCGCAGGCGTTGCGACAGGACGTCGATCACGCTCACCACGACGATAATCACCAGCAATACGGCGCAGGTCTGAACGAACTGGAAAGACCGAATGTTCTCCCAGAGAATCACCCCGATCCCGCCAGCACCGACCATCCCGACCACCGTGGCCGAGCGCACGTTGGACTCGAAGCGGTACAGCGCGTAGGAAATCCACAGCGGCATGACTTGCGGGATGACCCCATAGATGACCTCTTGCAGGGCGCTGGCGCCGGTCGCACGCACGCCTTCGACGGGACCGGGGTCAATGGCCTCGACCGCTTCAGCAAACAGCTTGGCGAGGACTCCCGTGGTACTGATCCACAACGCCAGAACGCCAGCGAACGGACCCAGACCGACCGCGACCACAAACAGCATCGCGAACACCATTTCGTTGATTGAACGGAACGAGTCCATGACCCGGCGCAATGGCTGATGAATCCACCACGGGGTGATGTTATCGGCGCACAGAATTCCCAACGGAACCGAGCAGACAATCGCCAGCACCGTGCCCCAGAGTGCGATCTGCACGGTGACGATCATTTCTTTGAGGTACGAGCGCCATTCGCGGAAGTCTGGCGGGAAGAAGTCGCCTGCGAAGGTCGCCATGTTTCCTGCATCGCGGTACAGCGCCAGCGGGTTCATCTCAGCGCCATGCCAGGCCCAGGCCAGCATGGCGAGGAACAGGCCCCAGCCCACATATTGCGGCCAGGTACGTTTGCCGACGGCTTCAGCATGTGCAGCATTGGAAGTCATAAACGGCTCTCAAATAGGGCAGCCATAAAAGGCTGCGATGACGCGACGCGCTGGGGCGTCGCGTCGGCAGGCGTCAACCGGCGCTGGCGCTGGAGGTGCTCTTCTTTTCCAGATCGCTGATTCGCTCTTGCAGCTTGGCCAGACCCGCATCGAGCTCTTTCAGTCGCTCGGCTTTTTCTTTGGCGTCGAGGGTGGTGCTGGCATTGACTTCGGTGCGCTGCTTGAACAGATCAAGCTGGCGGATCGGCAGTAATTGGTCGTCGGAGGACGGCAGGAACTTGCTCAACTGCATGTCTTTGAGCACGGCCTTTTCGTGGTCGGTGTCGCCATAGGTGGCGAAGAACTCGCGAATTTTGCCCTTATCGACGTCTGACAGACCTTTGTTCCAGACCATCGGGTCGGCGGGGATTAATGGCGACTTCCAGATGACCTTGAGCATGGCTGCCTGGTCCGGTTGGGTGACGACCAGACGGTCCCAGCTTTCAGTGTTGAAGGTGGCAACGTCGAGTTGGCCTTTGGCCACGCTCAAGGCGTTCACTTCATGGCTGGAGTTGAGCGTGCGTTTGAAGGCGGTGGCGGCATTCACATTGTTCTTGGCGAAGACGTAGTAGCCCGGCACCAGATAGCCAGAAGTGGAATTTGGATCACCGTTGCCGAAGGTCAGGTCCTTGGCGTTTTTGAGCATGTCTTCGACCGAGTTTATTGGACTGTCCTTGCGCACGATCAACAGGCTCCAGTAACCGGCTGCCCCATTGGCGGCAGCGGTCTGGGCAAAGATTTCACCGTTGGAACGGTCCACGGCTTCCATCGCGCCCTTGTTACCCAGCCAGGCGATATCGACCTTATTGAAGCGCATACCCTGAATCAATCCGGCATAGTCGGAGGCGAAGGTCGCGTTGACTTTAAGACCGGTTTTTTTCGACATATCGTCGAGAAACGGCTGCCAGACGCTTCGCAGATTGGTCGAAGACTCGGTGGACATAAGGCCAAAGTTGATGACTTTTTCTTCAGCCTGAGCGGTACCCAGGAAGCAGGTAGCCAATAAAGCGGCAGACGCGAAAACACGACCCATACGATTCAACATGGAGGGATTCCTGAAGGTGGCGTTGGTGGTTTGTTTTTTAGAGCAACTGCAACGAAATCAGGCCCGCGCAAGCGCCAGTTTTAACGGTCTTTCGGCGCTGCGAGCTTTGTCGGAGAACAGAAGACTGCTGTCCAGATCCGCGCCGTACAGGTCGTTGAGAAGCGAGGTACTGAGTGCTTCAGCGGCGCCATCAAAATGAATGCGCCCGGCTTTGAGGGCCACGGCGCGCTGGCAATAACGCACGGCGTAATCCACCTGATGCAGGGTGACGACGACGGTCTTGCCGTCACGGCGATTGATATCGGCGAGGATTTCCATGACCTTGCGTGCGGACTCAGGGTCCAGTGACGCGATAGGTTCATCGGCCAGAATAACGTCGGCACGCTGGGTCAACGCACGGGCAATCGCCACGCGTTGTTGTTGACCGCCTGAAAGGGTCGAAGCGCGCTGCGTGGCGAGATCGGCCAGCCCCACGCGGTCCAGGGACTCCATCGCCCACTGTTTTTCCTGAGCATTGAACAGGCCCAGATTGCCGCGCCAACCGGGCATGCGCCCCAGACAACCGAGTAACACGTTGTCCAGCACACTGAGGCGATTGACCAGATTGAACTGTTGGAAGATGTAGCCGATATCGGCGCGCAGCTGGCGGACGTTGCCATTCAGGCGGCCTGAGGCCTGCACTTCGCGGCCCAGCACCTGCACACTGCCACCGTTGGTGCGATCGCAACGCGCCAGCCCGGCCATATGGCGCAACAGCGTTGATTTCCCAGAGCCGGAAGCACCGATCAGCGCGACCATTTCACCGGGTTGTATAGACAACGCAAGATCAACCAAAGCAGTCTTGCGAGCAAAAGTCTTGTTCAGACGGTCGACATGGATAGCTGCGTTCATGGGCTTCTCTGTCTGGTTGAACAGCCTTTGCACGGCTGCGTTTGTGTGCAACTGACAGTAAAGAGAAGGTGTTTCAGGCCCATGACCTGGGGATGACAGTAAGGTAACGATTGGTTGACGGTTTGTAGACGCCCTCATTCACTCACCGACTACCGGTCGGTGAGTGCTTCAAACACTGGCGTTTTCTGACGCGTCGGGGTCAGACCGTCACAGATTCCAGGTGGCAGCGCACCAGGTTATCGCCCGTACCGCCCTTCGCTGCCAACAACCCCTGAGGTTTGTCGCAGCCGATGGTGGCGCGCGGGCAGCGGTCGCGGAAGAAGCAGCCGGTGGGCAGGTTGCGGTTGCCGGGCAGTTCAGTCGGGGCGGCGACCTGGGCGTTATCAATCGGCGCACCAAGACGCGGCACCGCGTCCAGCAACAATCGCGTGTAAGGGTGCCGTGGGTGATCGAGCACTTCGGCGGCGCTGCCCAGTTCGACGATTTGCCCCAGGTACATCACGGCCACACGGTCGGCCATGTGCCGGACGACCGAAACGTTGTGCGAGATCAGGATGTAGGTCAGGTCGCGACTGCGTTGCAGTTCACTCAGCAAGTTGAGAATCTGCGCTTGCACCGAAATGTCCAGTGCCGAGGTCGGCTCGTCGAGGACGATGATGTCCGGGTTGGACGACAGTGCTCGGGCGATGGCAATACGTTGCCGCTGCCCACCGGAAAACTGGTGGGCGAAGCGGTCCATGTACTCGGTGCGAATGCCCACTTGAGCTGCAACTTTGGCCGCGATATCGCGCATTTCTCGACGCGGGACAGCACGCTGGACGAACAGCGGCTCGGTGATGATTTTCCAGATCGGCAGACGCGGATCGAGAGACGACTGCGGGTCCTGAAACACGATCTGCACATTACTGCTGCGCTCGCGGGCGTCGTTATAGATCCAGTCCAGCGTCCCGCTGGTGGGTTTGATCAGCCCCATCAACAGTTGCGCCAACGTACTTTTGCCACAGCCGGACTCACCGACCACGCCGAGGGTTTCACCGGCGCGAACGTCCAGATCAATACCGTTCAAGGCATGGGCCAGGCCCTTGGGGCGACCCAGCCAGTCGCTGCCCACCGGAAAATGTACCCGCACATCGCTCAGGCCAAGAATCGCCGCGTTGTCGCTGGGCAGTCGTTTACGTGCAGTGCTGATCATGATGATTGTTCCTGTACAGTCAGCCAGCAGGCGCTCTTGCGCAGGCCTTCGGCGTCAATGGCTTGCAAGGGCGGACGTTTGCTGCAGACCGGCATCGCGTACTGACAGCGGTCGCGGAACGTGCAACCTGCGGGCAACGCGGCAAGATTAGGGACCTGGCCAGGAATGGTCATCAGGTCTTCCCCAGGTTGCACTTGCTCCGGCAGGCCGCTGAGCAAACCGCGGGTATAGGGATGGCGCGGATCGACCATGACCTCGCCGGTTGCACCCTGCTCCACCACGGCACCGGTGTACATCACGTAGACCCGATCGCAGAACTGCGACACCAGCGCCATATCATGGGTGATCAACAGGATTGCGGTGCCACGCTCGCGGGCTTTTTCCCGTAACAGCAGCAACACCTGACGTTGCACGGTGACGTCCAGTGCAGTGGTCGGCTCGTCGGCGATCAGCAACTGCGGATCGCAGGAAAAAGCCAAAGCAATCATCACCCGCTGACGCATGCCGCCGGACAGCTCGAAGGGGTAGCTTTCCAACACCTGCTCAGGGTCGGCAATGTGCATGTCACGCAACAGACCAATGGCCTTGGCCCGTGCATCGGCCTTGCTCAAGTGCTGGTGATGAATGATCACATCGAGCATCTGTCGACCGATGCGGCGGGTCGGGTTAAGCGCGGTCATCGGCTCCTGGAAAATCATCGCGACGTCACGGCCACGGACTTTAAGCAGGTCCTTTTCTTTGGCCGCGAGCATGTCGCGACCCAGAATGTGCAGGCTGCCGCCACTGACGTGGTAACTGCGTTCGGGCAACAGGCGCAGGCTGAGCATGGCGGTGACTGATTTACCCGAACCGGACTCGCCGATCACGCCGACGATTTCGCCAGGATTGACGTGCAGCGAAACGCCGTTGAGGGCCTTGACCGTGCTGCGGTAAGCGGGAAACTCCACGCTCAGGTTGTCGATGGTCAGGACCGGGGTATTCGCGTTCGGCACGTGTGCGCTCACTTCTGGAGAGGTCTGCATGGTCATTTCCCCTGTTGACGTGGATCGAGCAAGTCCCGCACGCCGTCGCCCAGCAGATTGAATCCGGTCGCCGTGACCAGGATCGCCAGGCCGGGGAATGTCGAATACCACCAATGGTCGAGGATGTAGTTACGCCCCGTGGCGACCATTGCGCCCCACTCCGCCGTCGGTTGCTGCGCGCCAAGTCCGATGAAGCCCAAGGCCGAAGCCATGAGGATCGCGCTGCCAATGTCCAGGCTCAGTTGCACCAACAACGGCGGCATGGCATTGCGCGCCACGTGCCAGAGCACGATGTGCCAGCGCCCGGCGCCGAAGGTCTGCGCGGCCTTGACGTAACCCATCTGACGGATGCTCAACGCTTGCCCTCGGGCCAGTCGCACATAGAACGGAATCCGCACCAGAGTGATCGCCAACATGGCGTTGAACAGGCTCGGGCCCAACGCGGCAGCCAGGGCCATGATCAACACCAGCGACGGCACCGAGAGCATGATGTCCATCAAGCGCATGGTCAGGCTGTCAAAACGCCCGCCGATGACCCCGGACATGCAGCCCAGCAACCCTCCAATCAAACACGAGGAAAAGGCCACGAACAGTCCGACACCGACCGATTGCTGACTGCCGTATAACACTCGACTGAACAGGTCACGGCCGACTTCATCGGTGCCGAACCAGTGCGCGGCGGAAGGGGGTGCCAGGCGATGCACCAGGTCCAGTGCGTTGGGGTCATGGGGCGCCAGCCACGGCGCGAACGCCATGCACAGCAGGACGACCAGGGAGATCGCCAGGCCCGCCATGGTCAGCGGGCTGCGGCGAATCTGGTAGGCCAGGTAGGCGAACCTTTCCCGCCAGCGCGGGGTTTGAGCGAGCGGCGCGATGGTCAGCGGGTTAACGGGAATAGACATGTCAGTTGACCTCGCCAATGCGGGGGTCGATCACGCGGTAGAGCAGATCGATGGCCATGTTGAGCAGTACATAAATGAAGGACACCCAAATCGCGAAGCCCATCACTGCCGGAAAATCCAGGGACTGAATCGACTTGACCACGTACGCGCCCATGCCTGGCCAGGCGAAGACCGTTTCGGTGAGCACCGCACCGTAGAGCAGGTCGCCCAGGGTCAGGCCCAATACCGTCACCGACGGGATCAACGCATTCGGCAGCGCATGGCGCAGAATTACCGCCCAGCGCGACAAGCCGTAGGCGCGCGCAGTGCGGATGTAATCCTCACCAAGCTGGTCGAGCATCGCCGAGCGTATTTGCCGCGCCACCACCCCCAGGTTAACGAAACCCAGGGTCACGGCAGGCAGGATCAAATGCTGCAAGGCGTTGGAGAACAGCGCCATGTCGCCTGCGAGCAATGAATCGATCAAGTAAAAGCCGGTAAAGGTCGGCGGCGGCTCAAGGCCCTCATCGAGGCGGCCGCTGCCGGGTAACCAGCCCAAATGCCCGTAAAACAGCACGATCAAGCCCAGCCCGAGCCAGAACGCCGGTGTGGAAATACCGGTGACCGCCAGGGTCCGTGCGATCTGATCAATGGCGCGATTGTGGTACACCGCCGACAGCACACCCAATGGCACGCCGATCAGTATCGACAGGATCAGCGCCGCCAGCGCCAGCTCCAGAGTTGCCGGGAAATACGCCTGCAAATCTTCGAGCACCGGTCGACTGGTGCGGATCGAAGTGCCGAGGTCGCCCTGCAACAGATCAAGCATGTAGCGACCATATTGCTGATACAGCGGCAGGTCCAGCCCCAATTGATGGCGGATGTTGGCGACGATGGCATCGCTGGCACGGTCGCCAGCAATCAGTCGGGCCGGATCGCCGGGGATCAGATGGGAAATCGCAAAGGTGATCAACGAAACGCCCACAACGACCAGCAACAGGCCGAACAGACGTTTGCGCAACATATTCAGGAAGGCCATCAGGCACCTCGGTAACGCTTCGGATCGGCAGCTATAGACGTCTGCCGTGGGCACAACGCTGCAACAACCCACCCTTTACAGGTGGGTCGCTGGAGCGATAACGACGACTTACTTGGTGATGGTGTCGATGTTGAACACTTGCTCAAGCATCGGGTTGAACACGTAACCTTTGACTGCGTCACGCATCGGCAACGTGTAGCTCTTCTGGTACAGGTAGGCGTAGACACTGTCGTTGAGGACAATTTTCTGCGCTTGCTGATACAGCTCGGTGCGCTTGGCGGTGTCGTTGTTCGACGCGGCCTCTCGGATCAGTTTATCGACGACCGGGTTGTCATAGAACGAGCGATTGCCCGCCAGGCCTTGCAGCTTGGAGTCGAACCAAAAGTTCATGAACATGTAGGGGTCGGCGAAGTCCGGGCTCCAGGAGCCGATGGCGATATCGAAATCACCCGTACCCAAGCGCTCACGCAGGGTCGCGTTGGCCAGTTTCTCCAGCTTGAGATTGACCCCCAGCGGTGCCAGGCCAGCCTGCAAAGTCAAACCGATAGGCTCCCAGTTAGGGTCCTTGTCCGAATACATGAAGTTCAGGCTGCCGATTTTCTCCGGGACTTTCGCCAGGTCGGCCTTGGCCTTGGCTACGTCCTGCTTCATCGGCGGCAACGCCGGATCGTAGGCCCACATGCCCTGTGGGATCGGCCCGTTCATGGGTTTGGCTTTGCCCTTGAGAATGCCGTTGATGATGCCGTCATAATCCAGCGCATCGACGATAGCCCGGCGTGCATCCGGATTGTTCATCGGTGCTTTTTTGTTGTTCAGGTACAGGTACGTGACCCGCAGCGACGGATAGTCGCGAACCACTACGCCAGCTTTTTTGCCCAGCGCATCGAGCTGGTCTTCGGGCATGTCTTCAATGATGTCGAGGTCACCGCGCTCCAGTTGCAAGCGGCGTACTGAAGCCTCGCCAATGATTTTGATCACGACTTTTTTCAGCGTCGGCTTGGGGCCAGAAAAGTAGGTATTCTGCTCCATGGTCAAGGACTGGCCTTTCTGCCATGAGGTCAGCCGGAAGGCACCAGAACCCGCAGTATGGGTCGACAGGTAGGCGTTGACGTCGTCGGTCTTCTTCGCGACATCCGGGTTGATGATCGCTCCGCCGTTATGCGCAAGGGTATAGAGGAACGGCGCATACGGTGCTTTCAGGGTAAAGCGCACGGTCATCGGGTCGACCACCGCCACCACCATGTCGTCGGGGAACGCACCGGACGGGCCTTGCTTGAGTTTCATCAACCGGTCGAAAGAAAACTTCACCGCGTTGGCGTCCACTTCGACGCCATCATCGAACAGGTTGCCGGGTTTGATCTTGAACTCCCAGACAAGACTGTCGGCTGAGGTGGTCCAACTGGCAGCCAGATCACCTTGCACCTCGGTGCTGCCCTTGCCGTTCTCGACCTTGTAGGCCACCAGTTTCTGGTACGCCGGATAGGTCACGGTCCAGTCGTTGTTATCGATGGTCACGGCCGGGTCGAGGGTCTGCGGGTCGGCAGGTTTGCCGATCATCAGCGTGTCTTGCGGCACGGCGGCGCTGGCCGACTGCCAGGCACCGAGACCCAGAGCCGAACACAGCAAGGCCATGGCCAATTTGCGCGGGGTGAAGATTAGATTCATGCCGGTTCCTTGATCATTCGATATGTGGAAGTTCGTCAGGTTTTTTATTAAAGCTATACCGGGCAGTTAAAGCTCGACCACTCGCAATGAGTGTTCGAAAACGGCCAATCCTTGCCTGTTCTGGAAAAGGATTGCACCGAATTTACGCCGGGATTCATTGTCGTCCCGGTCATGTCAGGCTGTGTCACAGTCAAGCAGGTGTCATCTATTCAGTGGTTGGCCGTCAGTGGTTGGCCGGACGGATAGAACCGTCGTCAATCAAGGGATAGCGCTCGGCGTCGGGCAATTCGTAATGCCACCATTCGCTGGCAATCGGCTGGAACCCCGCGCTCAGCATGATCCCCAGCAGCAACAAACGGTTGCGCTGCACAGCAGCAGGCAGGTCGGCGAAGAACTGATGTGACTGCTCACGCATGTCATCGAAACCGGTGCCCATGTCCAGCGGCTGGCCGTCGGCATCGATCAACGTCAAATCGACCGCCACGCCACGGCTATGGTGCGAACCGAGTGTTGGATCACGCACGTATTCCGGGTTAGGCAGCGCCTGCCACAACAACAGTTGGGCATACGGCGGGCGATAGGCATCGAGGATGCGCAGGCTCAATCCTGCCTGGCGCGCCAGACGGCTGGCCATGCGCAGGCAGCGTTCGGCATCGCGGTGCAACAAGCAGCGTGGATCTTGATAAATCGGCGTGCCAGCCAGGTTATCGGCGCCAGCGTAGATCAGATCGATTTCGACCTGCAGCGCGTGGGCATCGACTTCGACAAGTAGGCTGCTGTTCACGTAAACACTCCAATCAAAAGTAAGACGCTGGTCATCATGTTGCCGGTTTGATCGCTCTGAGCAGCGCTATTCAAACTGGCCAAAAAGCTCTTGCAGGTGCCGGTTTTTCGCCAGACGCTCGTCCAGACGGTCACCGTATTTTTCCGCCACGGCCGACACCATCAGGTTGAACAGGCATGTCAGCGGTGCCAGGGAATCCCAAAACTGACCCACGTCGGTCTTCAGTTGCAACAGGTCCATGGGGTAATCCCTGGCCCACGGACAGTGAAAATCGGTGACCAATGCCAAGGGCAGATTGTTGCTGCTGGCAACCTCGCAAAACGTGCGGGCCACGCTGGAATAGGTACGGAAGTCGGAAATGATCGCGTAGGGATTCTCGAAACTTGAGTTCAGGGATTCCGCGTAAGTCCCGGACAGGCCATCGACGTAGTAGACCTTGGGCCGGATGTATTCGAGGTGGCTGTGAAACGCGTTGAGGATGCCGCGAGTGGTCTGAATGCCGACAATAAACACCGCATCGGCGGCGTACAGGTGCTCGACAATGTGGGCAAACTGTTCGCTCCGGGCCAGGCCGTACACATGCTGAATAGCGTCCAGTTCCCGGCTCAGCGAGCGGTCCAGAGCATCGCCGTGAGTGGCTTCTTCACGGAAGGCGCCAAGCCGGTCGGTGATCAGCCAGGTATTACCCGAGTCGCCGCGCAAACTTTGTTTGACGTCGTCCAGATTACGGTAGCCCAGCGAACGCAAGAAGCGCCCGACCGAGATACCGGTGGTTCCGGTTTGCTGCGCGATACTGTCAGCTGTTTCGAAGGGCAACTTCTGAGGGTTGGCCAACAGGTAACCGGCGATACGCTTCCCGGTCGGCGTCAGGCCAGTGAAGCGCTGTTCCAGCGTCACCAGAAAACTGCTTTTTTCAGTGGGATTCATGCCGGACTCAACGCTCTGGTGCAGCAGAGGATGTTAGAAGCGAGTCACCAAGCCTCAATATGTTATCAACATAACATTCAATTTCAGACGGATACAACGGCTTTTTTGCAGAAATTTTCAGGAAGGTTTTTATTGATTCACAGTGGTGCACGATGAAGCAGCAACGCCCGGTTTACGGGCATAAACCGGGATCTGATCAGCTTAATTCGCGGGCAAATGCGCATCCTGTTGAAGCGCATTTGTTCGCGAATAACGTGAGCTTGATGCGGCGTATCAGACGTGCGGCTCACCCGGCGCTTTGACTGGCGTCGCATATTGCGGCTTCAAGTGGCCTTCCTTGTCGAGCAACCAGGCGTCCATTACCTGGCGCACGACAGGACCCGCCACACGACCGCCCGCTTCACCGTTTTCAATCATGACCGAGACCGCGATTTTCGGATGTGCCGCCGGGGCGAAGCCAACGAACAAGGCGTTGTCGCGGTTGCGCTCCAGTGTTTTCAAGCGGTTGTAGCGCTCACCCTGTTTGATCGCAACCACCTGGGCCGTGCCGCTTTTACCGGCAATCCGGTATTGCGCGCCAAGGGCAGAGGCCCGGGCAATGCCGCGCGGGTCATGCATCACCATCTGCATTCCGTGATTGACCTGATCCCATTCACTGGAGTCATGCAGCACGATGTTGGGCATCGGGTGTTCATCGACCGGCGTCACACCGTCGACGGTTTTCGCCAGATGAGGCCGATTCCACACGCCTTTGTTGGCAATCAGCGCGGTGGCCTGGGCCAGTTGCAGCGGTGTCACCTGCATATACCCCTGCCCGATACCCAGGATGACGGTTTCACCCGGGAACCAGACCTGACGTCGCGTGGCCCGCTTCCACTCACGGGAAGGCATCAGCCCCGCCGACTCCTCAAACATGTCCAGCGACACTTTCTGCCCCAGGCCAAACATGGTCATGTAGTCATGCATGCGATCAATGCCGAGCTTGTGCGCCAGCGTGTAGAAATAGGTGTCGTTGGAACGCATGATGGCGGCATCCATGTCCACCCAACCGTCACCACTGTGGTTCCAGTTTCGGTATTTGTGGTCGTAATCCGGCAACTGAAAATAGCCTGGGTCGAACACCCGGGTCTGCGCGGTTACAACACTGCTGTCCAGCCCTGCAATCGCGACCTCTGGCTTGATCGTCGAGCCGGGCGCATACAACCCGCGCAACACCCTGTTGAACAAGGGCCGGTCGACAGAGTCACGCAGCGCTGCGTATTCCTTGAAGCTGATACCGGTGACGAACAGGTTGGGATCGAAACTGGGCTTGCTGACCATAGCCAGTACTTCGCCGGTTTCCGGGTCCAGCGCCACCACTGAACCGCGTCGATCTCCCAAGGCATCTTCCGCTGCTTCCTGAAGACCGATATCCAGGCTCAGGACAATGCTTTTACCGGGGATAGGGTCCGTGTGCTTGAGCACGCGCAACACCCGCCCTTGCGCATTGGTTTCGACCTCTTCATAGCCGACCCGGCCATGCAGTTCTGACTCGTAGAAGCGCTCGATGCCGGTCTTGCCGATCGATTGAGTGCCGCGATAATCCACCGACAGTTGCTTGGACTCTTTTTCGTTGATCCGGCCCACATAGCCAATGGAATGGGCAAAATGCGCGCCCAACGGGTAATGTCGAACGAACTGCGGCTCGACGTCGATCCCCGGCAGGCGGAACTGATTGACGGCGACCAAGGCAATTTGTTCTTCGGTCAACTCATACAGCAGCGTCACAGGGTCGAAGCGATGACGGGCCTGCTTCAGATCCTTGTCGAACAAAATCCGGTCTTCTTCAGGCAACTGAAGAATGCTGATGAGGGAGTCCAGCACCTGACTCCAGTCCCCAGACCGCTCGCGGGTCATGATCAGGTTGAAACTGGGTCGATTGTCCGCCAGCACCACACCATTACGGTCGTAGATCAGGCCTCTTTCCGGCGGGATCGGCAGCACATGCACCCGATTGTTCTCTGAAATCGTCGAGTGATAGGCAAACTCGGTTACCTGCAGAAAATACATTCTGCCCACCAGAATGCAGCTCAACACGGCCACGAGCAGACCACACGCCAGCAAACGCTTATTGACCAGCTGCGTCTCTTTCTCGTGGTCCTTTAAGGGAATTGGTTCAGGCATTTCTACAGCTTCTCGTTAAAAAGGGAAAAACGTCACAAATTGTGACGCACAATACCAAGAAGTGCCCCCGAATATTGCAGTGCTGATCAACGGCAGTGCTGCCACGCCGACGAACCGACGGGCGCAAGGTGGTGTCATGGCCGACTATTTACGCGCCATAAGTTTCGACGCCAAAAACCGGTGATCCGCTGAAAACAGCCGCCGGTAGGTGAGCAATACAGCACACACCGTTCCCAGCGCCGACGCCGCCGCGATCAGAAACATAATGATGATTTGATAGCGCACCGCCTGAATCGGCGACTGGCCCGCCAGCACCTGCCCCGTCATCATCCCGGGCAGGCTGACCAGCCCGACCACGGTCATTTGATTAAGCGTGGGGATCATCCCGGCACGTACCGCCTGCCGGGCTGGGCCTTGTGCGGCCTCCCAGCGGGTAGCGCCGAGGGCAAGACTCATTTCCACGACGTTGCGCCCGGTCGTCAATTCCTGAGTCATCCGCTCAATACCCAGCGACACCCCGGTCAGGGTATTGCCGAGAATCATCCCGAGAATGGGGATTGCATACTGCGGCTCATACCAGGGATGAATCCGAATAACAGCGAACAGCCCCACAGCTGTGACCAGCCATGAACTCAGCCAGATCGACGCAATGCTGTCGATACGCTGCCCCGCATACGTCCGTTTGCCTCGACCTGAGGCCGACAGCCCCGCAATCAAGGTCATCCCGGCCATCAACGGCAGCACGACATACCATTGGGCGAAGTTAAAGACCCAGCCCAGTACATATCCGATGGCGAGTAGCTGCACCACGGTGCGGATCGCCGCCCAAAGCAGCTTGCGCTCCAGATCAAGCTTCAGGACAAGGGACAGCACGCCGTTAATCAGGATCAACGAGGACGCAATACCAATATCCAGTAGCGATAGGTTCTGATATTCCATCAGGTCGTGTACTCGCTCAGTGTGCCTGCCTGCATCGACAATCTCCGCTCACTCATGCGCTGAGCCTGCTCTTGATCATGGGAAATCCAGATGAAGGCGCGATCATCCTGTTTGGCGCCACTGAACCAGGCCGACACCAGTGACTCGATTTCCCGAGATGATTCGGGATCCAGTGACGCGGTGGGTTCATCGAGCAGAAGCACATCAGGCTGCAATTGCAGAACCCTGATCAATGCTGCAATTTGCGCTTCGCCCCCCGACAGTTCGCTGGATTGCTGGTCGAGAAAGCGCTCATCCCGACCGGCCTGCTCGGCCAACCGTAAGGCGGCGGCGCGGTCGAAGGTAAGGTCGTGATAGACCTTCAAGCTGAAGGGGTAACGCAGATTGTCTTCGACCGTGCCCTCAAGCATTGCGGGGCGCTGAGCGATGTAACTGACGTGGCGGCGATACGCCGGAATCCCGGAACCCGACACCGGTTTATCGCGCCAAAAAACGCTGCCCTCCTCCAGCGGATCAAGCAGCGCCAGGGCACGAAGAAATACACTTTTCCCCGACCCCGACGGCCCCGTGAGGGCGACGCGATCTCCACCTGCCAAGGTGAAATCCGTAGGATTAAGCAAACACTTATGGGTTTTCGCGTCGTTTCGGACCAGCCCTGACGCTTTTATCAAGATCACTCGACAGCTGTCCCTATATAGAAAGCAGCCGTCTCATCACCGCCAGTCGCGGTGTGATGCACAACGCGTGCGTCGCTCTTCATCCCTGTTCCCCTGATCAATAGCCGCAGTGCCGCTCAATTGAAACCGAGCGGCTTTTGCCTAGGCTAACAAATCGCGGCTCATCGGGCTTCGAGCAAACCTCTGGAGATGATAATTTTCTGTACTTCAGAGGTGCCCTCGAAGATGCGCAGGATTCGTGCATCTCGCACGTAACGCTCCAGTGGCAGATCACGGATGTAGCCGTAACCGCCGTGTAGCTGAAGCGCGGCATCGGTGATAAAGCCTGCCGATTCGGCCGCCACCAGTTTGGCGGTGGCTGAGTCGAGGCTGAAGCGTCCACCACTGTCGCGTCGCACGGCGGCTTTCCAGGTGAGCATCCGGGCGCCTTCCAACTGAGCGTACATCTCGGCCAGGCGCCATTGAGTCCCCTGATAAGCGGCCAGCGGTTTGGGGCCTATCTGTCGTTCGCGGACCCAGTCCAGGCTGCATTGCATGGCAGCATTGGCGATACCCAGCGACATGGCGGCCACCTCGACCCGACCGCGATCAAGCACCGCCATGGCTGTGTTGAAACCCTGCCCTTCAGTCCCAAGTAACGCCGATTCCGGCAGCCAGCAGTCCAGTGCCAATTCGTAAATGGTGCTGCCGCGCAGCCCCATGGTTTTTTCCGGACTGGAAAAGCTGATACCGGCAGTGCCCTGAGGAATCACGAAGGCGCTGATGCCTTTGTGCCCGGCCTCGGCGTCGGTTTTCGCGTAGAGCACAATGAAACCAGCTTCGCGCGCATTGGTGATGTAATGCTTGCTCCCATGCAATCGCCAGCCGCCCTCCTCCCGCTGCGCCCGGCAGCGCATGTCCGCCGGATTCGAGCCTGCAGCAGGCTCGGTCAAGGCAAAGGCGCCCAGCAGTTCACCACTGGCCGCCCGGGGCAGCCACTCCTGTTTCTGCGCTTCAGTACCGCCAATCAAGATCGAGTCGGTGGCCAAAAAATGTGCCGTAAGCGCAGAAGCCGTCGAAGCACATGCGCCCGCTACCGCCTCAACCACACGACTCATCGCCAGGCTACCAATGCCCAGGCCGCCATAGTGCTCAGGCAAGTTGACGCCCATGCAGCCCAGCTCGGCGAGGGCCTGCAAACTCTCGGCGCAGAAGGTTTCAGTCTCATCGTAATGTTTGGCTCGCGGCGCAATGACTTCACGTGCAACGTGCTCAACGCTGTCGATCACCGCCAACTCGGTCTGATCCAATTCAAAGTTCATGCTTGATCTCCTGCTTGCGTTTAATCGGGTCCGCCAGCCCGAATGCCTGATTGTCTGCGCCCAATCGAGGCGCCAGCGTCGTGGCATGAGGTTTCTGACCATTGAAAAACACCGGCTGAGGAACCAGCGGTAACCCCGAGCCTTCAGGGTAGATCTGCAATTGACGGACCTGGGCCTGCTCACTGGCAGCCGCTTGAGCAAGGTTCCATACCGGCGACGCGGGAACACCCGCATCGAGCAGCGCGTCACAGAGCTGCTCGACCTTGTAGCTCGCGGTCCAGCCTTCGATTTCGCCGCGCAAGGCTGGCTCGTTGCGGGTGCGTTGATCGTCATCGACGAAACGTGGATCACTCGCCAGTCCAGCGTTGCCCATGCACTCACACAGCCGCTGGAACAAACGATTGCTGGCCACCGCAATAACCACCAGGCCATCGGCCGCGCGGTACGTATCGAACGGCGTCGACACCGGGTGACGATTGCCCACCAGGCCCGGCGCGACACCGGTGGCGAAAAGATTGGACAGGCCGGTCATCTGCAGACTGAACAGCACATCGAACATCGCAACGTCGATGTACTGCGCGCCAGGCGCATGCCGTTCGCGGGCGAACAGCGCAGAGCTGATCGCCCAGGCGGCATAGACGCCAGCACATAAATCGCCAATCGCCTCACCGCTGCGGGTCGGGCCTGTTTCGGGAAAACCGGTCACGCTCATCAAACCCGACAAGGCCTGGGCAACGATGTCGTAGGCCGGTCGCCGCGAGAACGGACCGTCCTGACCGAAACCGGAAATACTCGCGTAGATCAATCGCGGGTTGTACTGCTTCAAGGTGTCGAAATCGATACCGAGTCGCTGGGTCACCCCCGGACGGAAGTTCTCCACTACCACGTCTGCGTCAGCCACCAGCTCATAAAATCGTGCGCGGTCGGACTCGGACTTGAAGTCGATTTCGACACTCCGCTTACCGCGATTGATCAAGCCGAAATACACGCTTTCACCCTCGCGAAAAGGCCCCAGGTGTCGACTGTCATCACCGTGCACAGGCACTTCGAACTTGATTACATCGGCACCCAGGTCCGCCAACAGAGCGGTGCAGTGCGGGCCGGCGAGCACCCGACTGAGATCCAGGACGCGTACGCCCTGAAGCTGTTGGGTGAAGGGAGTGACAGGGCTATCAGTCATGTGGAGTTCCTTCATCGGGCATCACAAGCAGGTGGGGCCGGAGAAAGCCACTTAAGCCTCATACCAGCCTGTACATACAAGTCAATGCAAGTGAAGGGCCAATCGTTTTTTTATGGTTGAGTCAAAGCATCCAGAATTTTATAAAAATTCTATTTTTTCAGACAGTTAACAATTTAATTAATCAGACCATGCGGAATCATGATTCTATTTCTGACTAAGAATCTGCCGCAATTCTGTACCAAATAGCGCCATCACGTAACATGAGCGCACCAAAAAGTAACGCAGGTAACACCCGCCAAAACCGATGAGCGACCCGTTGAATGACGCTCATTGATCGGGGGAAATCAGTGACCGAACTTGCCTTCGAGTCGATACCGCGAGCCGGGATACACCAGCCGCGCACTGCCTACCTGCCCCTTGGCCGACCAGGTGCGTCGACGGATCAACAGGCACGGTTCGTTGCGCTTGATGTGCAGCAGTCGACACTCGGCAGACTTGGCATGGATGGCCTCGACCACATGCTCCCCTTCCGTTAGCGGCGCCAGTTGAATGAGGTAGGCATAAGGGGTGACTTTGGTGAAGTCCTGCTGCAAATATTCAGGCGCAATCAGTGCATTGACGAAGCGCTCCTCGATTTGCACCGGCACCTCATTCTCGTAGTGCACCACCAGCGAATGGAACAGCCGCGTTACCCCTTCCAGAGCGAACGGCAGCGCAACACTGGCCTTGGCCGGCAGCTCTTCAAGGGTGATAACTTCACAGCGGTGAACATGACCGCGAGCAGAAATCTCTTCGGCGATATTGTGGATTTCAAACAGTGCGGCGTGCCCTTTGGGCTCGGCGACAAAGGTGCCAACACCCTGGACACGCACCAGCAACCCTTCAATGGTCAGCTCGCGCAAGGCGCGGTTGATGGTCATGCGACTGACGCCCAGCAGGCTTAGCAACTCACTTTCGGAGGGCAGTTTCGAGTTCGGCAGCCATGCTCCCGAGCGAATCCGCTGAACGATAACCTGCTTGACCCGGGCATACAGCGGGGAAGGACTCTCGCTCGAAAAGGATTCAAGGGATGGGGCGTCAACAGACTTGGACACAGCGACTCCTGTTCATAAGGATGCTTCAACGAGCACAGCCACTTAGTCTACCCGCCAGCGCAGGATCATAGAATAAACGCCACCAACCCCCCGGCGATTACGCTTAAACTGCGCGCTTTCGAATGACTGATAGCCCGCGATGAATTCCGAAGCCCTCTCTATCCTGCAACAGCATTTAATCTCCGCTTTAAGTGCAGCACCTGACGAAGCTCGCCGCCTGTTTCACGGCAGAGGGCTACGCTGGCCGGGGCTTGAAGAAGTGACCGTTGACTGGTTGCAGGGCGTGCTGTTGGTGTCGCTGTACAAGCAACCGGATGAAGCCGGGTTGGCTGCCCTGAAGCATATGCTTCTGGCCCTGAGCCAGTCACCCGCCTGGCTGCACCGCCAGGCGCATACCCTGTTATTGCAGCACCGCTACCTTCAAGACAGCACAACCGAATGGTTGCTGGGGGAGACCGTTGATAACGGCGTTGTCACCGAGAACGGCCTGCATTTCAAACTGGACTTTGGCAGAAACCAGAACACCGGGCTGTTCCTGGATATGCGCTATGGTCGCCGCTGGGTTCAAGCTCAGGCACACGGCAAACGGGTGCTGAATCTGTTCGCGTATACCTGTGGTTTTTCTGTCGCCGCCATTGCCGGGGGCGCCGAGCACGTGGTGAATCTCGACATGGCCAAGGCCGCACTTAGCCGAGGGCGAGATAATCACCGCCTTAATCAGCATGACTTGAGCCGAGTGAGCTTTTTAGGGCATGACTTGTTCAAATCCTGGGCGAGAGTAAAAAGAGACGGCCCCTACGACCTGATCATCGTCGACCCGCCTTCGTTTCAGAAAGGCAGCTTTGTGCTGACCAAGGATTACCAAAAAATCCTCCGCCGCCTGCCTGACTTGCTCAACCCGCAAGGTCTTGTACTGGCGTGCATCAATGACCCCGCCATCGGCCCGGACTTTTTAATCGACAGCGCCGCTGTCGAGGCGCCTGACCTGATTTTTCAGCAGCGCCTGGAAAACCCGCCCGAGTTTGCCGACGTCCACCCTGAGGGCGGATTGAAGGCGTTGATCTTCTCGTTGAATAGCGACTTTGTGGCCGGGCGAGGGTCCGCTCTGCTGCCCTGAAACCGTTGATACAGAGAGATTGCAGGCCACGAGCTCATCAATAAAGATTGGACGCTAACGATTTCCGACTTTAACCTTGCCGGCTTGTTAGCGGTTCAAGGGGTCGGGGTCGATGTCTTCTGTATTGAATGTATTGCTGCCGATCTTCGCCCTGATCCTCATTGGCTTTGTATGTCGACGCACCCAGCGCCTGGGCCCGAATGCGGCCTCGGAAATCAACCGCATGGTGGTCTGGCTGTGTCTGCCCGCGCTGTTGTTCACGGCGACCGCCACCGCGACCTGGGAGCAAATCTGGCACCCGGGGTTTGTGCTCGCGTTTACAGGCAGTACCCTCGCGATGTTCGTACTGACCCTGTTACTGCGCTGGAAAAAAAGTGGCCACTTCGCCGATGCCAGCATTGATGCACTCAGCGCGTCCTATGCCAATACCGGCTATATCGGCATACCGCTGTGCATCATGGTCCTGGGGCCTGAGGGTCTTGAACCGGCCCTGATTGCGTCCTTGCTGGTGGTCTGTGTGTTGTTCGGACTGGCGCTGGTGTGCATCGAGATTGGTTTACAGAGCGAGCTTCGGGTGCATCGCATCGTGCTCAAGGTGCTGCTCGCGCTGGCTAAAAATCCCTTGGTGGTCTCGCCGATTCTGGGCGCCTGCTGGGCCTATACCGGCGCACCGCTGCCAGGGCCACTTGAAAAATTCTTGAGCCTGCTCGGCGCGGCAACCACACCGTGTGCATTGATTTCACTCGGGCTGTTTCTTGCCCAGAAACAGCAAGGCCCACGGCAAGGCGCAACCATGCTGGTGCTGATAAAGCTGATCGCGCACCCACTGCTGACCTGGTTTCTGGTGTTCCGCGTATTCCACCTGCCACCGTTGTGGGCCAATTCGGCCCTATTGCTCAGCGCACTTCCCACAGGCACCGGGCCGTTCATGCTGGCCGAATACTACCGGCGCGAGGCGTCAGTGGTTTCAAGCACAATTCTGATCTCGACCCTTGGCTCATTGGTGACACTGTCGATCTGTCTGTACGTCATCAAAGGATGACGCACAGCCGAGCGCAGTACTCAGTCGAGTCGGCGGCCGCGGTCTCTCAGGTACTCAAGCACCGCCGCATGATCGCCGGAAAATTCGATGCGCGGCCCTTTGCTGTCTCTCTGGTAGGCATACATAGGGTCGTAATACTCACTCAGCATCCCGATGATCCAGTCCCGGTGCAGATCGACTGCGCCGGACTTTTCCTGCTCGTTCAGTGCACTGTCCATAATCAAGGCCAGGCGCTGGTAGCGCTCTCCGCCCAGACGTTTGACGATGCCTGACAAACTCTGGCGCAGGTGCGCAGCAAAGACGCCAAAGCCCTGCTCGATGCCATGAACGTCGATGAACTCGGCACACAAATCGATCACATAATCTTTAAGGATTCGCTCGACCCGGTCCTCGAAGCGCTCCTCAAGCCAGACCAGCGGGTACTTCTGCATGCCCTGGAACAACGTTAGCGGGATCGCGCGGCTGCCGACAACACGCCCCTCGTCCTCGAGGACGAACTGATTGATGCCACCAGCCCGCTTCTTGAGGATGTCGATCGCCAAAGCATTTTCGAAACTGATCTGCGCCGGTTGTGGCGTCGCATGCTTGCCGAAACTGGAGCCGCGGTGATTTGCGTGCCCCTCTAGATCAAGCGCATTGGCCAGTTGTGTCAGTACTTCGGTCTTGCCCGAGCCTGTCAGCCCACCTACCAGCACAAAGTTGCACTCGGTTACCGCGCTATCAGTCACTTCGATCAGGTACGTACGCAGTGCCTTGTAACCACCGATGACCCGTGGGTACTCGATCCCGGCCTCGTTCTTGAGCCATTGCTGGGTCAGTTGCGAGCGTAATCCTCCCCGGAAGCAATACAGGTAGCCCTGAGACTGGGAACGAGCAAAGTCCACCCAGGCCTCGATGCGCTCTTGCTTGGTCTGGCCGGACACCAACTGATGGCCCAGCTCAATGGCCGCCTGCTGCCCTTGCTGCTTGTAGCAGGTACCCACTTTCTCCCGTTCCAGATCGTTCATCAGTGGCCGATTGCACGCCAGGGGAAAAGCACCCTTGTCGAATTCGACCGGTGCACGAACGTCCATCAAGGGGCGGTCGTTGAGAAAAATGTCGCGGTAGTCGGTGCTGTTTTGACGCATCAGAACACCTCAACCGCGTGACGCTGTCGACCCACGAATTCGCCGATTGCTGACAGTTCCAGACCGAGTTCTGAGGCCAGTGCGAGGAAGTTCGCTTGCTCACCCTCCTCGACGGCAACCAACAGACCGCCACTGGTTTGCGGATCGCACAGCAGCAACTTCTGCATCTGTGTCAGTGCGGTGATGCGCTCGCCGTAACTGTCGAAATTACGGTGGGTTCCACCCGGGACGCAGCCCTGCTCAAGATAGAAGTCGACACTGGCCAGACGCGGCACGGCGGCAAAATCGAGGCGTGCTGTCAGTTGGCTACCGTCGGCCATTTCCACTAGATGGCCGAGCAGGCCAAAACCGGTGACATCCGTCATCGCCTTGACCCCCTCCAGCTTGCCGAAACGGCTACCCGGCTTGTTCAGTGCACACATCATGTCGCGCGCCACCCCTTGATCCTCGGCGCGCAGCACACCCTTTTTCTCGGCCGTGGTGAGAATACCGATGCCCAAAGGCTTGGTCAGATAGAGCTTGCAGCCTTCGGTCGCGGTGTCATTGCGCTTCATGAAACGCTTCTCGACCAATCCCGTCACTGCCAGACCAAAAATAGGCTCCGGCGTATCGATCGAATGCCCACCCGCCAGCGGGATGCCCGCAGCATCACAGGCTGCACGCCCGCCACGAATCACTTCACGGGCAACTTCCGGCGCCAGCACATTGACCGGCCAGCCCAGAATCGCAATCGCCATCAACGGATCACCGCCCATGGCGTAGATATCGCTGATGGCATTAGTGGCCGCAATCCGCCCGAAATCGTACGGATCATCCACGATAGGCATGAAGAAGTCGGTGGTCGACACCACACCACGCTCCTCATCGATGGCGTACACCGCCGCGTCGTCGCGCGATGCATTGCCAACCCAGAGCTTTGGATCAAGGTTCTGCGCACCACTGCCGGCCAGAATCACCTCCAGCACCTGTGGAGAGATCTTGCAGCCGCAACCTGCACCGTGACTGTACTGGGTAAGGCGAATCGGCGAGCTCATCTGTGCACCTCTGAATATCAAGTGCCCCGATTCTAACAGAGCGGCCAAGCGAGGTAGGCGCTTACATTCCTCCCACACTGTATATTGGCCAAAATTCAAGTTGGAGCTTTTCTCTGAAGAAAAAGTTCAACACCCTCCTGACGGCCTTGATGCCTTATTGTAAAAATACTCAGCCGGATAAATAATACCGGCACGAAAGTATCAAATAGCCATCTTTGAAAGTCGATGCGCCTCCAGAGCTTTTTGTTGAATGCCTAACTACAGCTGACCGCCACGGCGCAGTTACAGGTATGTATTCAGCACGAGTATTCGTTAGGGGATCACTCTGAAAGCGTGTAGCTTTATAATATTACAGACCAATAATTTTGGGACACACTGCCCGTGCGAACTGCCCGCTCCATCACTGCCGTAGAGCAGATATTTCCTGTTCAACAACGCCTTATTTCAGCAACTGATACCAGCGGAAAAATCACTTATTGCAATAGCGAATTCGCCCAGATAAGCGGTTACTCTCAAGCAGAGCTGATCGGTAGCCCTCACAACCTGGTGCGTCACCCCGATATGCCTCCTGCTGTTTTTGCGCTGATGTGGCGTTATTTGAAAGCGGGAAAAAGCTGGATGGGCGTTGTAAAAAATCGCTGTAAGAACGGAGATTTTTATTGGGTCAGCGCGTACGTAACCCCTATTCTTGAAGAGGGTAAGTTAGTCGGTTATGAGTCCGTCAGGGTCAAGCCGACGCGGCAGCAGATAGACCGCGCACATCGGTTGTATGAGCGGTTGCGGGCCGGTAAAAATGCCGTTTCAAAAAAACATCACCTGGCGGCTTTTACCGGACAAATGCTTGTCCCCGCGAGCGCCGCCGTTCTCGCTATTGGCGCCGCTAATTACCTGCCCAGTCTGATAGCCCACGCCGTGACCGCCGGGTTATTTTTAATCGTAGGTGCATGGTCATATAAACGGATCGGGCATCAACTAAAGCACATCATTGAAAGCGCCCCTGACGCGTTTACAGACCCGGTGAGCGCGCTCACCTATAGCGACGCATATGGTCCGTCGGCGCAGCTGGAGATGATACTGATCAGTGAAGACGCCCGGCTCAAGACCGCCCTCACGCGCCTGAGCGATCTCGCGGCCCAAGTGTCCGAGGCGGCTGCACATTCCTCACTGCTTTCCAGCCAGACTGAACAGGCTTTGCTTGAGCAAAGAGCCGAAACTGACATGACGGCCGCCGCCATGACTCAAATGGCTGCGTCGATCAACGAGGTGTCCAGTCATGTGCAACACACCGCACATGAAGCACAAACAGCACATGAACTGGCTCAACGGGCTGGCGAAGTGGCCGGGACGTCCAGAGAAGCCATTCAACTGCTGGCGAGCACTGTGACCAACATCAGCAACGCCGTGGACAACCTGGCCAACGAAACCCAGCAAATCATGAGCGCTGCCGGGATGATTCAATCCATTGCCGACCAAACCAACCTGCTTGCTCTCAACGCCGCCATTGAAGCGGCCAGAGCAGGTGAACAGGGTCGGGGCTTTGCAGTAGTCGCCGATGAGGTCCGCGCCCTGGCCGGCAAAACCCGCGAATCAACCCAGCAAATTCAACGTGTCATTGAAACCCTGAAAAAGGGAGCCGATGAGGCTGTCAGCATCGCCAGGTTGGGCATCAACGAGGCTGACCACGGTGTTCTGCAGGTCATTGAGGCGCAAGAGGCGCTCCAGGGAATCCGTGAGGCCGTTGAGCGCATCAGCAGCATGAGCCATCAAATGGCAGCGGCTTCAGAAGAGCAAGCCCATGTCGCTGAAGACATAGCCCGGCAAATCAACAATGTCGCAGGGACCGTTGAGAAAACAGCGAGCAATGCACAGGCAGCCGTGATGCGTGGCAACGAACTGGAAAGTACATCTCGTGGTTTGCGCGCGCTGGTTGAACGGTTTAACAGGTGACCCGTTGCAGGAACACCGTGTGTGGGAGAGGTCTATAAAATGACCTCGTCCTTTGCAGGCCTCACTGTCCGGCGATAAATGCCGGTGCTCATCCACCTTTTTTAGCCGGGTGGATGAGCCAATACAGTGTATGCCGGGCCTGTTATCAGACTTTCACGATCCAGCCTTCTGGCGCTTCGATATCGCCTGTTTGCACGCCCGTGAGTTCGTTATAGAGCCGTTGAGTCACGGGCCCTACTTCTTCTTCACTGTAGAACACATGTAACTTATCCTGGTATTCGATACCGCCAATCGGTGTAATCACCGCAGCCGTACCGCAGGCGCCAGCTTCCTTGAACTCATCAATGCGGTCGATAAACACATCGCCCTCGATAACTTTCAGGCCCAGGCGAGTCT
Organism: Pseudomonas sp. UMAB-08; assembly: GCF_900095225.1. Lineage (GTDB taxonomy): Bacteria > Pseudomonadota > Gammaproteobacteria > Pseudomonadales > Pseudomonadaceae > Aquipseudomonas. Next base: position 356,750 of record NZ_LT607415.1, on the reverse strand, counting down.
GCGCCAGCTCGATCAACGACAAGCGGGTAATGCCTGGCAATACCGAAGGCGACTTCGGTGTAATGAACTCATCATTGCGCGTAATTGCAAAGAAGTTAGCGGAACCCACTTCTTCGATCTTCGAATGCGTTTGAGGGTCGAGGTAGATGCAATCGGCAAAGTGGCGCTTCTTGGCTTCTGCGCCGGGCATCAGGCTCGCAGCATAGTTACCGCCCACCTTGGCAGCCCCCGTACCATTGGGTGCTGCACGGTCATAGCTGGAAATCACAAAGTTATTGGGTTTCAAGCCGCCTTTGAAGTAGGCGCCCACCGGCATGCAGAAGATCGAGAAAATGAACTCCGGTGCAGTACGCACGCCAATGTTATCGCCCACCCCGATGATGAATGGACGCAGGTACAGCGCTCCGCCTGTGCCATAGGGCGGGATGAATCGCTCGTTGGCACGCACGACTTGCTTGCAGGCTTCAATGAAGACATCCGAAGGGACAGGAGGCATCAGCAACCTGGCACAACTGCGCTGCATACGTAGCGCGTTCTGGTCTGGCCGGAACAGATTGATCGACCCGTCCTTGCAGCGATACGCCTTGAGCCCTTCGAAGCACTGCTGGCCGTAGTGAAGGGCTGTCGAGCCCTCGCTGATGTGCAACACGTTGTCTTCTGTCAGGGTGCCTTCCTGCCAGGCACCGTTGCGCCAGTAAGACAAATAGCGCAGATCTGTCTTGATGTAATCGAATCCCAGCTTGTCCCACTTTATGCTTTCGTAACCCATGACACCCTCGATCATTTAACAACGCCTGAACACCCCAGGCTTCTGACATCGTGCTGATGCGAACAACAATACTTTATTCACGCACTTATCGCAGCCTGAACGAAAATACTCTTGTCTTTCTACCGCCTGTCGGGAGGCCACATACACGTCTGACCGAACGCCAGCCGATCGAACGTTAAGTGACGTCGACCTGATCGCCAGCACACGTCGTGACGTGCCAGCCATTGACCGCACTCAATAGAGATTTCTCCAGTCAACCGCTTTTGACCCGTGCGTTCGCGGCCAGGTCCCAGGTCGATGCGGCAGCCCCCTGCTCTGTTCCATCGTCTTTCTGGGCGGTAATCTCCCATTTGATCCTGATAAAGTTCAGCGACAACGTTTCGACCGGCTTACCCCCTGCACCACCGCTGACACTGACGCTGGATATCAACACATCAGTCAAGGTGTAGACGATTAAAGGCATGAGTTGCCCGCTATTGTCTGAAGCGTTGCGCCCCACGCTGATTTTGGCCTCTGGAATCGGCTTGCCGGCGCAGCAGTACTCGTTGATGCTTGAGGTCGAGGAGTCGATGAACTTGGTGACGGTGAACTCACCGATATGTGGCCTGCCAGAGATTCGCTCAGCGCTGCTTACATCGTTGGTCACTTGCATGGCCACGTTATGACTGTAGGACATGACCTCAATTTTGTCGGTGTAACCTTCCAGCAGGCAGTCACCTTTGATCGTGCCCCCCAGATCCATAATGATCACATCCATCGTGTGTCATTCCTTGCACGGCTTAAAGAGATGAAAAATCTGCCAGATCGTGGCAGGCCAGGTGATCAAATAGCCATTGTCACCGTTGTAACAGGTGCCCGATGGATATTTTTTGCCTGATCCTTGATCAGGGTCTATGCACCCCGGATTTATTGGCGCCAATATAGGCCCTTACTGGATTATCTGGTGAATCGCGCGCGCGGCAAAAATGCCCGACGCAGCCTTTCAGAATGAAATTTCCCGGTGCCCTACTCGGCTGACAATGGAAATAAGGGGCTCGCATGACAAGCAATGCCTGCTTATCGAATACAGGCGTGGTTGCTTCGGTGCGCGGCAGCGTCGTTGATATCCGCTTCGAAGCCCATCTGCCTCCAATCCATTCCCTGCTGCACACTGGGACGGAAGGCAAAATCATCATTGAGGTGATGGAGCAACTGGATGCTCAGCGTGTACGCGGCATCGCCCTGACACCGACACAAGGTCTCGCCCGCGGCATGCAGGTCGTGGACAGCGGTGGGCCCTTGCTTGCGCCCGTAGGCAAGGAAATTCTGTCACGCATGTTCGACGTCTTTGGCAATGCCATCGACCGTCTGCCAGCGCCTCAGGTTGGCTGGCGCAGCGTCCATCGCGCGCCACCTTCACTGGCCAATCGTTCGACCAAAACCGAAGTATTCGCGACGGGGATCAAGGTCATTGATGTGTTGATGCCACTGGAGCGTGGTGGCAAGGCCGGGCTGTTCGGTGGGGCTGGCGTCGGCAAGACCGTGCTGTTGACCGAGATGATTCACAACATGGTGGGGCAGACCGAAGGCGTCAGCATCTTTTGCGGCATCGGAGAGCGCTGCCGCGAAGGCGAGGAGCTCTACCGCGACATGAAGGCGGCAGGCGTTCTGGAGAACATGGTGATGATCTTCGGACAGATGAACGAACCTCCGGGCGCGCGTTTTCGGGTCGGCCACGCGGCCTTGACCATGGCCGAGTATTTCCGCGACGACGAGCACCGTGACGTGTTGTTGCTGGTCGATAACATTTTTCGTTTTATCCAGGCGGGCATGGAGATTTCCGGGCTGATGGGCCAGATGCCCTCGCGTCTTGGGTATCAGCCGACCATGGGCACCGAACTGTCGCAACTGGAAGAGCGCATCGCCAACACCGATACCGGCGCCATCACCTCGATTCAGGCGGTCTATGTGCCGGCAGACGACTTTACCGACCCCGCCGCCGTGCATACCTTTTCCCACCTCTCCGCCTCCATCGTGCTGTCTCGCAAGCGGGCCAGTGAGGGTTTGTACCCGGCCATCGATCCGCTGCTGTCGAACTCGAAAATGGCCACGCCCGGGGTCATCGGCGAGCGGCACTATGCGCTGGCGCAGGAGATCCGCCGCACACTGGCGCAATACGCCGACCTGAGAGACATCATTGCCATGCTCGGTCTGGAACAGCTGTCGACCGAGGACCGCAAGGTGGTTGCCCGTGCCCGGCGGCTGGAACGCTTCCTCACCCAGCCGTTTTTCACCACCGAGCAATTTACCGGTCTTGCGGGCAAGTGGGTCAGCCTCGAGGACGCGCTGGACGGCTGCGAGCGCATTCTGCGCGATGAGTTCAAAGACGTCCCAGAAAGTGCCCTGTACATGATCGGGAGCATTGACGAGGCGGTGGGCAAAACCAGGCCCGAGCCTGCAACGGAGGCTGAAGATGCCGTCAACCCACATGAAACTTAAAATTCTGCTGCCCTTCAAGGTCTTCGCCGAGAAGGTCGATGTACTGCGTATTGTCGCCGAGTCCCGCAACGGCTCTTTCGGCCTGCTGCCCCAACGGCTGGACTGTGTGGCAGCTCTTGCGCCGGGCATTCTCATTTACGAAACTGTGACTGAGGGCGAAGTGTGTGTGGCGGTCGATGAGGGGGTATTGGTCAAAACCGGGAGCGATGTCCTCATTTCCGTACGTAACGCCATTGGCGGCACTGATTTGGGGGAACTGCACAGGGCTGTCGAGCAGGAGTTCCTCAATCTGGATGAGCAGGAGCGCAGTGTACGTTCGGTCCTGGCGAAGCTGGAGGGCGGTTTCATTACCCGTTTCGCGGCCATGCATCATGAGTGATCGCGAAGAAAAGAAGCCCGCCAAGGGCAAGGCGTTCAGCGAGCAGATCGGTGTTAAAGCAGCGCGCAAGCTCAAGGCGCAGCGCCAGGTTAATCAAACGGTCTGGTCCGGTCTTGGCATGATGGGCCTGATCGGCTGGTCGGTGACCCTCCCGACGCTGCTTGGCGCAGCGCTGGGTTTTTGGCTGGATAAGCACTATCCAGGCGGCCACTCGTGGACACTTGCGCTGCTGGCCCTGGGGCTAGGCCTCGGTTGCTTCAATGCATGGCATTGGGTCGCCAAAGAAGGTCGGGAAATTCGCGATCAGGAGTCTGATAAGGATGAGTGACATGTTGAGTCTGGTCCCGGCATTCGCAGTGGGCGTTGTGCTTGGTGCGTTCTTTTTCGGTGGCCTTTGGTGGACGGTTCGTCAGGCAGCGTCATCGCGTTGGGCAGCACTCTGGTTTTTCGCCAGCCTGCTCCTGCGAACCGGCGTCGTGCTGGTCGGTTTCTATTTTGCCTGCGGCGGTGACTGGCAGCGCTGGCTGGTCGCGTTGCTCGGGTTTACCGTGGCACGGTTTTTCGTTACACGACTGACTCGACCAGCCCTGCGTTTCACGGAGGACCGCCATGCACCTTAGCCCAGACGACATCATTTACTGGCAATACGGTTTTTTCAAGATCAACGCCACTATCGCCTTCACATGGGCGCTGATGCTGTTCCTCGCGCTGGGTTCAAAACTGGTGACCCGCCGACTGTCTCGTGGACTGGAGCGCAGCGGCTGGCAGAATCTGCTGGAAATCGTCGTCACCGGCATTACCACGCAGCTAGGTGAGGTTGGCCTCATCCAGCCACGCAAATACCTTGGGTTTGTCGGGACGCTGTTTCTGTTTGTGGCGAGTGCCACTTTATTTACGATAGTGCCCGGGTACGAGCCACCCACCGGATCGCTGTCGACGACAACCGCGCTGGCAATCTGCGTGTTTATCGCTGTGCCCCTGTTTGGCATCGCCGATTGCGGTTTGGGCGAGTACTTGCGCGCTTACACGAAGCCAACCTTCATCATGCTGCCCTTTAACATCGTCAGCGAACTCTCGCGCACCCTGGCACTGGCCGCCCGTCTGTTCGGCAACATGATGAGCGGCACGATGATTCTCGCCATCCTGCTAACCATCACCCCCTTCCTCTTTCCCATTGCCCTCAGTGCGCTTGGGTTATTGACCGGCATGGTCCAGGCCTACATTTTCAGCATTCTGGCAGCGGTTTACATCGCGGCAGCGACACGATCACGCTCGCCAGAACCCGTCCCCGACTCGACAACTTGAACCCAGGAAGGAATTACCATGGATAGCATGACGATTATTGCAGTGGTTTCCATCATCACTGCGGGGCTGACCATCGCCATCGGCAGTATTGGCCCCGCACTTGGCGAAGGACGCGCAGTGGCGACGGCGTTAACGTCGTTGGCGCAACAACCTGATGCTGCCGCGACCATTACCCGAACGCTGTTTGTTGGCCTGGCCATGGTCGAGTCGGTGGCGATTTACTGCTTCGTGGTGTCGATGATTCTTCTGTTCGCCAATCCGTTCTGGAATCACGCCATCGCTCAGGTCGCCGGAAAATAGATCATGCTCATCGATTGGTTCACTGTCGGTGCTCAAGCGCTCAACTTTCTCATCCTGATGTGGTTGTTGAAGCGCTTCCTTTATCACCCGATCCTTGCGGCTATCGATGCGCGAGAACAGCGCATTGCGGCGCAATTGGCGGATGCCGAGGCGAAAGAAGCCGAGGCCAACAAGGAGCGCGATGAGTTTTTGCAAAAAAACGTGACATTCGACAAGGAACGGGCTGGGCTGCTGCAACAGGCAGCAGCCGCGGCGAATGTAGAGCGCCAGCGCCTTCTCGATGACGCACGCCAGGCCGCCACGGCCTTGAGTGCCAAACATCTGGAAACCCTGCAGAGCGAATCTCGCCGCCTGCATGACGAAGTGGGGCGGCGTACTCAGAAAGAAGTTTTTGCCATTGCCCGTAAGACCCTGAAAGACCTGGCCGGGACGACCCTGGAAGAGCGCATGGTCGACACCTTCGTCAATCGTCTGAATACGTTGAGCACTGAGGAAAAGCAAGGCTTGGTGGCAGCGCTAAAGGCATCGGCAGAACCGGTCATCGTGCGCACTGCCTTCGAGTTGCCAGAGGCGCAACGCACTGCCGCGCAAGCAGCCATCAACACGCTCCTGGCCGTGAGTGCTGACGTTCACTTCGAGACCGCCCCGGACTTGGTGAGCGGTATCGAACTCAGCGCAGCCGGGCAAAAAGTAGCCTGGAGTATCTCGGAGTATCTGGCGGCCATGGAAAAGGGCATCAGCGAGCTGCTGGACACGAAGGAGCAGGTCCACGCCCGGACGGAGGTGAAGGCCACCCCCCTGAAAGAAGGGCAAGTCACATGAGCATCGAGCGCCTTCAGGATGTCTTTGCGACGGCCTTTACTGTCATGGGTGAAGCGCGGGAAGGCTTTGTCCATCAGTTGCGACCAAAGGAAGTCGGGCGGGTCACCAGCATTGCGTCCGGCATCGCCAAGGTCTCCGGCTTGCCCGGTGTCGGCTTCGAGGAACTGGTGAAATTCCCAGGCGATATCCATGGCATCGCCTTCAATATCGACGAGAACGAAATCGGCGTCGTGCTGCTCGGTGACTACTCGCAACTGCACGCTGGCGATGAGGTCGAGCGCTGTGGGCATGTGGTGGACGTACCGGTCGGCGATGGCCTGATCGGTCGTATCATCGACCCTACGGGTCAGCCACTGGACGGTCTGGGGCCACTATTGTCCAGCGCCCGGCTGCCGATTGAGCGTCCAGCCGCGCACATCATGGATCGGGCACCGGTTACCGCCCCCCTGCAAACCGGCATCAAGGTGATTGACGCACTGATTCCGGTCGGACGCGGTCAGCGCGAGCTGATCCTGGGTGATCGGCAAACCGGCAAAACCGCGATTGCTCTGGAGACCATCCTCAATCAGCACGATCAGAATGTTCTGTGCGTGTATTGCTCCATCGGCCAACGTGCCTCCGGCGTCGCCAAAGTGATCGCTACCCTGCGTGAACAAGGTGCGCTGGCGTATACCGTGGTGGTGGTCACCGAAGGCAACGACCCGCCAGGCCTCGCCTACATTGCGCCGTATGCTGCGACCAGCATTGCCGAGTACTTCATGGAGCAGGGACGCGACGTTCTGTTGGTCTACGACGACCTGACCCACCACGCTCGCGCCTACCGTGAGCTCTCTCTGCTTTTGCGCAGGCCACCGGGTCGCGAGGCGTTCCCTGGCGATATTTTTTACATTCACTCGCGCTTACTGGAGCGTGCGACTCATTTGCGCTCCGAGCTCGGCGGTGGTTCCTTGACGGCTTTACCCATCATCGAAACCGAAGCACAGGATATTTCCGCCTACATCCCGACGAATTTGATCTCCATAACCGACGGGCAGATCTACCTCTCTCCAGCGCTCTTCGAACTCGGCGTGCTGCCGGCAGTCGATGTCGGCAAGTCGGTTTCCCGCGTGGGCGGCAAGGCGCAACGGGGCGTCTATCGAGCCGTGGCCGGCGACCTCAAGCTGGCTTATGCCCAATTCGAGGAGCTTGAAACTTTTTCCCGTTTTGGCGCCCGGCTCGATGACGACTCTCGCCAACTGATCGCGCATGGACTGCGGATCCGTGCATGCCTCAAACAACAGGAATTCGCACCGTTGTCGGTGCCCGAGCAAATTGCGGTTCTGCTGGCGTTGACCGCGGGATGCTTCGATAAAGTGCCGCTTGAACAGATGGTCCAGGCCGAGCAGGCGGTGTGTGAGGCTACAGGGGCCATCCCGGTCGAGGTCAGATCACGTTTCAATGGGGATGAGAAACTGAGTGACGCCGACCGGGCTGCGATTATTCAGATCGCGCGCAATGCCTTGGCGCACTTGCAACCCCCGGCAGACTCCGGGAGTGCGCCGTGAGCGACACCCCCGCCAACCTGCGTCGTAAAATCACCGGTGCTGCAGACCTCGAGTCCGTTGTGCGCACAATGAAAGCCATGGCGGCATCGAACATCGGCCAGTATGAAAACGCAGTCAGCTCACTGAATGACTACTATCGCACCGTACAGCTGGGCCTGATGGCCTGTTTCCAGCGTCAGGCGACCGCTGACCAAGGGGTCGTACAGAAAAAAAATGAAGGGATTGGGGTTATCGTCTTCGGTTCCGACCAGGGGTTGGTCGGCCAATTCAACGATGTTCTGGTCGAATTCGTCATCGATGAGCTGGGCAAGCTGCCAGGAGATAAAAGAGTCTGGGCGGTCGGCGAGCGCATTCAGTCACGTCTGGCGGACAGCGATTTACGTTTGGGTCAAAGCTTCGTTCTGCCCAGCTCCATCACTGCGATTACGCCTCTGGTCGGGCAGATTTTGCTCGAAATGCAAACCCGCCGCGAACAGGGCGAGATCTCTCAGGTGTACCTGTTCCACAACCGTCCACAGTCAGGTGCGATTTATGCACCCGTAAGCCAGCGACTATTGCCGCTGGACGAAAAGTGGCGGCGTAATCTGGCAGCCAATCACTGGCCGTCCAAAAACCGACCCGAAGTGATCAATGGCACAGACCAAACCCTCCCGGCGTTAATCCGCGAGTATCTTTTTGTCTCCCTGTTTCGAGCCTGCGCCGAATCGCTGGCCAGCGAAAATGCCAGCCGTCTTGCGGCCATGCAGCGCGCCGAGAAAAACATCGGCGAGCTGTTGGAGGATCTCAACCGGGACTTCCATCGTCTGCGCCAAAGTGCGATTGACGAAGAGTTATTCGATGTCATTTCAGGCTTTGAAGCGCTGAGCAAGTCTTGAGAGCAGCCCGGATGACGTTTTTCAGTCGTGTGCATACCGTTTTAGCCCTTGCCCTGCGGGCTTCTCTCTACGATTCTGTATGACCCCTGTCAGGCCGGTTCGCGGCCACCCCAAAACAACACTGGAGAGGCTCGCATGAAGACCGTTGCGCAACTGCTGAAGTTGAAAGCCAAGCAAAACCAGCAAGTTCACACCATCGCCCCCGATCAAAAGGTGCTGGAAGCGCTCAAGGTGATGGCCGAGAAAAATGTCGGTGCTCTACCCGTGATGGAGAACGGCCAGGTGGTAGGCGTTATCAGCGAGCGTGACTATGCACGCAAGGTCGTCCTCCAGGGACGGTCCTCGGAAGGCACGTCCGTCAGCGAGATCATGAGTACGCCTGTATTGACCGTGGATTCCCATCAAAGCATCGACACCTGCATGGGCATCATGACTGATCGACACCTGCGCCATTTGCCCGTTGTCGAAGACGGAAAACTCCTGGGCTTGCTGTCCATTGGCGACCTGGTTAAAGAAGCCATTGCCGAGCAGGCTGACCTGATACAGCAACTGGAGCAGTACATTCGCGGTGATTAAGCTGACCTTATCGGAGACTTCAACATGATCGATAGGCAGATCAGCGACCGTCTCGAGATGCTCTACCAACTGATGGCCAACAAGCAGTTTTTGGTCCTGACGGGCGCGGGCATCAGCACCCCGTCCGGGATTCCGGACTACCGTGACAACGAGGGTGTGCGTCGGGGCAAAGCCCCCATGATGTACCAGGAGTTCCTCAGTGCGCCGGCAGCGCGGCGGCGCTATTGGGCGCGTGCCATGCTGGGCTGGCCACGCATCCGGCAAGCTCGGCCAAACGCTGCCCATGACGCGCTGGCGACGCTGCAAACGAAGCAGCTCATCGCCGGGCTCATCACCCAGAACGTCGACACGCTGCATGATCAGGCGGGCAGTCACGAAGTGATTGAGCTGCATGGCAGCCTGCACCGTGTGGTGTGCCTGGATTGCGATCAGCGTGCTGATCGCCAGGCGATCCAGCTCGTCATGGAAGCGGAAAACCCCTACCTGTCGGGGGTCGACGCCACCCAGGCACCCGACGGCGATACGCTACTGGACCCGGCCTTCGAAGCGCGTTTCAAGATCCCCCGCTGCCCCTCCTGCAGCGGTGAGCGGTTAAAGCCGGACGTGGTTTTTTTCGGCGAAAACGTCGCCCAGGCCACCGCAGCCAAGGCCGCCCGGTGTGTCGAGCAGGCAGAAGGATTGCTGGTGGTAGGCTCTTCGTTGATGGCCTACTCGGCCTTTCGCTTGTGCCGCGCGATGGCTGAACAGCACAAGCCGCTGATCGCCATCAACTTCGGCAAGACCCGCGCTGACGATTTTCTGGACCTGAAAATCGAAGCGTCCTGCGAACAGCTGTTGCCGGTGTTGGTTGAGCGCTTGAGGGATTGAGGTGTTGCTGGCGGCCGCGGATTCGTCAGCGTGTATCGACAGGGCAGTGTCAGGCTAAGCCCATCATTGAATCAGACGAGAAGTGAACATGAACCACATTCCGGTCGTGCGTGATGCCTGCGAAGACGATATGTCAGCGGTGCAAAGCATCTACGCGCAGCACGTCATAGGCGGTATCGCCAGCTTTGAACTGGAAGCCCCCAGCGTGCCCCAAATGATCGAGCGGCGCGCTGACGTTCTAGCAAAAGGGCTGCCGTATCTGGTCGCAGAACTGGCTGGAGAGGTGGTCGGTTATGGCTATGCAACACTGTACCGACCGCGTCCTGCCTACCGTTTTACCGTCGAGGATTCGGTCTATGTCCGCGACGGATTGGGAGGCCACGGCATCGGCCTGACATTGCTCGGCGAACTCATTGATCGCTGTACTCGAGGCGGTTGGCGACAGATGATCGCGATCATCGGCGATAGCAAAAACCATGCATCGATTCGTTTGCATGAGCGGCTCGGTTTCCATCGGGTCGGCGTCTTTGAGGCGGTCGGCTTCAAGCATGGGCGTTGGGTCGATACAGTGCTGATGCAGCGTTCACTGAGCGACGGTTCACTGAGTCTGCCGCCGGTTTAAAGCGATCGCCTTACGCAAGTAAGGGATGAGTATCGACAGCCTCAATCTGAGCTACAGTTCCAGCAGCATCCCCGCCCGTCAGTTGCCCAAGGAAGCCTCAATGCGATTGATCTGCTTAGTACTTCCCCTGTTGGTGCTGGCTGGATGTTCATCGTTTCGTGCAGCCCCGGAAAAAGTCACCCCAGTCCCCAATGATCGGCTGCTGGCCTACCAACAACCCATCAAAGGTGGCGGCCAGATCGCCGTGGACCGCGACATTGGCATGCTGGGCGGTGGTTGTTACCTGGCCTTCCTGATAGATCGGCAGGTCGCCGCGCGTATCGGTATCGGTGAGGCGGCCAACTTCCAGGTGCCACCGGGCGCACGCATCGTCGGCATCGGCATTGATGAAAAGGACGACTCTTTCTGCAGCAAGGGACACCTGCACCGCGAGCTGGCCATTCAGCTGAAGGAAGGTGAAACCCAGCATTTTCGAATTGTCAGTGAGGCCAAAAACGGCTTCGGGATTCAAGTCGACCCGCGCTGAGCCTTATACCTGCTGACGGCGTTGGTGCCTGACGGCCTACCTCAACGAATGCCCAGTCGTTTGGCCAGGCGACTCAGGTTGGCACGATCCAGGCCGAGTTCACGGGCGACATCAGCCCATTTTCCCTGATGCCGGGTCAACGCCTCACTGATCAGTACTTTCTGATAGGCATCGACTGACGCCTTCAAATCCTCGCCATCCTTGACCTTGGGCGCGTCGCCAATCGTGACCGGTTCCACCACAGGGACTTCCTCGTCCAGGCCCAGCGCTTGGGCATCAATGGTGAGAATGCGCGGACGCTCGGCGTGACTGGACAAGGCCTTTAGCGTGGCGCGGCTGATCAAATGCTCCAGCTCGCGGACGTTGCCTGGCCATGAATAGCTCACCAACAGTTTTTGAGCATCCTGGTTCAAACGCAAGCTGCGCAGCCCCATGCGCGCGCGGTTTTCTTCAAGAAAAAACCCCGCCAGCAGGAGCACATCCCGCCCTCGTTCACGCAACGGCGGAACCCTTAACGGGTAGACACTCAGCCGATGATAGAGGTCGGCACGAAAACGACCGGCGCGCACCTCTTCGGCGAGATCGCGGTTGGTGGCGGCAATGATTCGCACGTCGACATGATGCTCCTGATCGGAACCGACGCGCTGCAACTGACCACTCTGCAACACCCTGAGCAACTTCGCTTGAACCGGCAGCGGCAACTCGCCAACCTCGTCGAGGAATATCGTGCCGCCGTCGGCCAGCTCGAACTTACCGCCACGCCCGCTGACGGCGCCAGAAAAAGCGCCTTTGACATGACCGAACAACTCACTCTCGACCAGCAGCTCAGGCAGCGCCGCGCAATTGAGGCTGATCAGCGGTTTCTGCGCCCGTGGCGAGTGCAGGTGAATGGCTTCCGCCACCAGCTCTTTGCCCACGCCGGTTTCCCCGGTGATCAACACCGACAACGCGCTGTTGCCCACCAGTTGAATCTCTTGCTGCATGCCTTTGTGAACAGGGCTCTGACCAATCAGCTCACGCGGCCGGCGCCCGCCTGCCGCACGTTTGTAGACCTCAGCCAACTGGCGCTGATCCTCAAAACTGCGCGCCAGCTGGTTGATCCGCTCACTGGCCATCACCGTCGCGGCAGCCAGACTGGCGAATGCTTCGAGATTGTCCAGATCGACCTTACCAAAGCTCGACGGGTCCAACGCATCCAGGGTAATCAGGCCCCAGGGTTTGTCCTGGAGGTACAGCGGACAGCCAAGGCAATCATGGACTTCCAGATGCCCCTGATGGCCCTCGACCAAACCATCGTAAGGGTCAGGCAAACCGCAATCCGTGGAAAACCGGGTCGGGCCACGGCTTTCAAGAAGAAGCTTGAGTCGAGGATGTTCCTCAACCTTGAATCGTCGACCCAACGTGTCCGGACTCAACCCTTCTACCGACAACGGAATCAGCACATCGCCCTCAAGCTTGAGGAGTGCCACCGCATCGCATGGCAGTATCTGACGCAGGGCGCGCAGCAGGCGTCGATAGCGCTCATCATCCGGCAATTCGCGGGAAAGATCGGCGACCAGCGGCACCAATGCCAACAGTAGAGGGTTAGTCATTACGACTCCATTGTGGTCATCAAGACTTATCGTCACGCTATCAAAATGACTCGAATAAATTTTAAGCTGCTGTTTTATAACAACTTTAAATTTTAAAAAAATACGACTCTGCGCCAGCCGCACAACCTATCACGTTAGGGTACCGGTATGAACCGCCTGACGGTGCTCACTCAATCGACATACTCCACATACCGCGCCATCAGATTAGGACGGCGGAAGGTGTCGATCTGATCGATCTGGCCACGCATGTGGTAGAGAGCCCCTTCATACGTTTCGTCATCCATATCGATCCACAGTCGTGGATTTCGGCCGACTTCGCGGTCGTATTGAGCTGTCACAGGGTCGAGGTGGCGGAATTCTTCGTAGCGTGGCAAGTCGGGCAACGGGCGGCTGGTGTCCATGTAGTTCTGCAGAAAATCCCACAGGGCACAGCACAACTCGCCAGCGCCCGGAGGAACCAGCGCGCCGAAGTTGATGACGATGTCGCGATAGCGGTGGGCTATGTACAGCGCATTCATCGGCAGACCCTGACGATCAGGGGTCGTGGCGATATAGGCGTCGAACTCATAGAACGGCGCAGTCAGTTCACCGATAGTGCCGTTCTTTTTGTATTCGCCGTGGTTGTCGTAATCAAACAGGGTGACAAGGCCCGTGCGACGGTTGATTTCCCAGATCGGGCCTCGGGAGGGTTTGACCCAGAGGTGGGGGAGTTTGTTTATGACCAGTGAACCGATTGCCCAGAACAATAGAGGGATGCCTAACAGCCAAGAATAAAATCCTAGAATGAGATCTTCTGCTAGATCGCTCCAAGACTCTTCCAACGATAGTCCGACGACGGTGAATGCAAATAGGCTCAACGGAAGGAGAAACAGAAAAGAACCTTTTCCAAATATAAGTAGATATACCCAGAACTGCGACCGCTTTGACCATAAAGCAAACCTGAAGCGCTCATGGTCGTGCTTGTCATGGAAGTCCACGTGCTCGTAAGGAGCTGGAACATAGGTCCCTAGTGCTTGTTTCTCTTCTCGTTCTTTGTTCATTTCCTCCTGAAACCGCAGGCTGCTGGGTTTGCGCCGGAGCAAAAAATCATCGGGGGCGGCTTCCTGCGTCATCCCCCACGGCAGGCGTACCTTGGCAAAACGTCGAATCCACGAACGTTCCGCCGAAGGCGGTTGTTTGGGGATACGGTCGGAACGATAGGCCGTGGCCGCATAGTAAAACGAGTTCATGGCCGTCATTCCTGGCTCGGCGCTTTATGGGTGGTTTCGTCGGCCCAGAACAGTTGTTTGACTTCCTCGAAGTTCGCTTTGGCATAAGCCGGACCGAATGGCGTTGGATCTTTCGGCGCCGGTGCGGGGAATACCCAGGTGCGATCCCCGTCCGTCAATGACAGTTGCGCGCGGACCAACCAGCGGTATATATGGGCCGGTGTGCTTTGCGACGGTTCCGCAGGCTGGTTACGTGGCAACGTAACAAAGAATTCCATCCCATTGGGCAAGGACCGATAAGCAACAGGCCTCTCCTGGGTCAGATAACTGCGCTGATGACTCCATTCGTGGCGCGATGTGTAATAGGCTTCCGTCTTTTGCAACCGGCATTCAATCAAAGTGTCGAGTTCCTGACTCAGCAGCCCCGGCAGATTGCTCTCGATCAGGATGCTAGTGTTGGCCTTCCGCACGTCCATGGGTACCGGATCCCAGTCATTGATTTTGGGGGCGAATTCGTGGTCCGGATTAGGGCGCGAGCTGATGCGAATATCGGCAAACAGGCTGACCAGGTAGTAGAAGGTCTGTTCCGGATCTTGCAGGTGGGGAATTCGGTCGCTGAAAGGACCGAAGGGGCCAGCGCTGAGCCAGTCTTCGACCGCGTTACTGCTGAGCCAGTAGGCGATGCCCGCACCGACGCTGATCAATATCAAGCTGATCCAGCCCATTGGCCCCAAGCCGAGGAAGGTGCTGCCGCCGACCATCAGACTGCCGGCGATGCCGGTCAAGCCCCCTGCGGCCATCAATAGGTGGCCCCACATGGCATTGTCTCCCCATTGATAGGCTTGCCAGGCGTCGTAGAGATTGAGGCCGACAAAAATTGATCCGGCAATCACTTGACCGATCAATCGAACGGAGAACTCTTTTATGAAATATTCGCTTAATGAGCCTAGGACACGTTTTGCAGAAGCATCCGAGACGGTAAACAGCGTTTTGCGAGCTGCGGCTAGAACAGATTGGCTACCCGCAAGTTTTACGGTTAATGCTTCCATCGCAATCACCAAATCAGCACCCGCCCCAACAACTCCTCCAGAAGCTCTGTAAGTTCCTTTCTCTCTCATAGTTTGCTGAAGTGAATCCATCTCATTCTTCAAATTCACCAACTCCAACATGACTACCGTGACCGCAAACGGCGTCGAGTTAAGCACCCGGTAAACCCGCCCACTCCGCAACGCCTCACCGCTGTCCACTGCCTTCCGGATGGCACTTTTCCTGGTGGCGTCCTGCTCTGCCAAATCCTCCTGCCACGCGGCGTTGATGCGTTGGTTCGCATCGCTGACCAGTTTCACAATCGGATGGTCGCGGCGCATGGCGATGACGACGGTGTTCGCGTGCAGGTCGCCGCCGGCCTGGTAATGGTGTGAGCCGACAATGGAATACCCATCCGGACTCCGATAATCGAGAGCGGGGCGTCGGGTATGGGCAGAACGCTCGGGCATGTCGCTAAAACCAAAGACGTAGAGATTTCTGCCTCTGGCCTCTTGGTGGCGAATAAAGTGGGCGTCACCAAAGACTTCCGGCAGCATGCCGCGCAGGTGCGCCAACGCCCGTCGTTGCAGTGCCAGGTTCAGCGTATTGACACCACGCTCGGCGCCAGGGATCGGAATGTGGTTGGCGGCGTGCAGCGCCTGTTCCGCCGCATTCACCGCGCCTTGCAGGTTCTCGTGCAGGCTGAGGGAGGCCGCCGCGACGGCTTTCAGGCCGCCGGTCAGGGTGCTAGCGAGGCTGCCGCTTTCCAGTAATCCTGCCAGCAGAGCGGCATCGAGGGTGTTGAGTTGTTCGGCGCAAGGTGTGGCCCCGCAGGCCGTTTTGAACACCTCAGTCGACCGATACTTTCCGTCGCCATGATTGCGGTCCATGAGTTTGGGCCGAACATACGGCGCTTCCATATCCTGCTG
>NZ_LT607415.1:0-340786 GCF_900095225.1 Pseudomonas sp. UMAB-08 | reverse complement strand
GTAGTCGAAGCCGTCGAGGCTCAGGTGATCGGCCAGGGTTTGCTCGGTTTCCGGTTGCTGTAGGGTGTCGCTCAACAGCGCCTGACTCATGTCGAGCTGGCGCCAGAGTTGCGCTCGTTCGCCGGTGGCGGTGAAGCGGTTGATGTCGATCCGACCCTGATCTTTGAGTTTCTCCATACCCTGGTGCAGTGGATTTTTCTGCCCACCCAAGGTCTGCGGCACGATCAGTTGTTGCACCAGCAGCGCGCTGGCGTGATGGGCGTAATGGCCGGCGCGCTGGGCGCACAGGTGCAGCAGGTGTTGCTGGTCGTGAATCCGCGTCTGTACGTGACGCAGACGATAGTGCGCGTCGTGCAGCAGCACGCCGTACAGTTCGCGTTTTCGTGCACTTAACAGCACATCAGCCACCGCTGGCTGCGCTTGCCAGAACTCATCGGCGATCTGGGTTTCGGGATCGCACACCTGTTCCAGCCAATGGGCCCAGGCGCCGGTTTCCACGGAGGTGGGTTGATAGGCCACTTCGCCTTTTTCACAGCGGACCACATGCTGGCGCGCTGCGCTCAAGGCAATGACCGGGAACTGCCCGCTCAGGTCGCACAAGTAGCGGCCCGGTTGGTCGAGCAGCCATTCGTAACCGGGTTGGCGGGCGCGTTGCGGGGCGACCAGGCTGACCGGGAAGGCGTGCGAGCTGAGGTTGAGCCTCGCGACATGCGCCNCGCAGACTGGTTGGCCGCGTCATAGGCGTCGAATGCGCTGAACGCTTCGAGCATTGCCACGCCGTCCGGTTTATCGCGGAACACGCGCTTGAACTTATCTTGCGAGCTGCGCAAGTCCGGGCTCTGGCAGCGTTGGGCGCGCAACGCCGGGTCTTGCTCAAGACGTCGCAAACGCGGCCCGCTGAGCTGAACCTCGCTGAAACAGAGCTGCGGCGACACCTGTTGATCGTTCCAGCTGGACGGCAGCCAGATGTCTTCCAGCGCCTGCCCGGTGGCCAGTCGAGGACCCTCCTCAATCTCGTCGCCCATGCGATAACGGTTCAGGTCGATGTCGTGGTAAGTGGTGTGTTCGTCTGAGACCCGCACTTCCAGCTCGCGCCACAGCCGGTCGCCGAGGAATACGTAGATGAACCCTGCGCGACACAACACTGGAGTGCCGTGATCGTGGGCACTGTTGGCGCCGGGCAAGGCAACGAAGGGCACTACTGGCACGATCTGGTTCCACTGCGCGTCGAACTGGCGCAGGGTGATGGCGACCTCGGGCAAGAGCAGGCGAATGGGACTGTCGTCGACCGTGTCGATTTCCAGCCACAGGCGGTGGGTGTAGTGATTTTTCCAGTTCCAGACGTGCAGGGCGCTGTCCACAAAGTAGGGCTTTTTCAGCGTTTCAGGCTTGTCTTCGGCTGTCAGGGTGTCCAGGCATTTTCCGGCTTGGTCATAAAACGCCAAGCGCTGACTGGGCGGATGGTTGTTGCCGGTGACCTGTACGATCAATTTATTGATTTCGCAGCATGGGCCGCGACTGAGCTTGCTCGGGCCCATATCAGGACTCCTCCATTCAGGTTTTGAGGACGCGAAGCCTGAATGAAAGTGTGCAGGGAGTCTGTCGGACTCAGCAGAGAAGATCAGTGGGACTTTTCCCTGTTCGGAGGACTCATCTACAACCAATGGACTCGAGCGCGAGCCCAAGCCGCTCAAGCCCGCTGTAGACGGGGGGCGATGCAGTTTCCTAAACTGTCGCCTGCGATCGCGCGATGGGTGTAGATCTGGGGGCAGCAACTGATGAACCGCAATGAATTGCGCAAGGCTGACATCAACTTGATGGTGGTCTTCGAAACCCTGATGCAAGAGCGCAATGTGACGCGGGCCGCGCAAAAACTTTTTCTCGGGCAGCCGACGATCAGCGCTGCACTTAACCGCTTGCGAATATTGTTCAGCGACCCGTTGTTTATCCGGATCGGCCATCGCATGGAACCGACCGCACGGGCCGAGGAAATCATCCTGCACCTGTCGCCTGCGCTGGACGCCATGTCAGTGGCGCTGAGCCTGAGCCACGACTTCGATCCCGCAGTCAGCACCATGACTTTCCGCATAGGCCTGTCCGACGATGTCGAGTTTGGCCTGCTGCCGCCCTTGTTACGCGCCTTGCGCCAGGAAGCGCCACAGATCGTGTGCGTGATCAAGCATGTGGACTCCTGGCGCATCCCGGACATGCTGGCCTCGGGAGAGATCACCATCGGCGTCAGCCAGACCCGTGAGCTGCCGGCCAATGCCAAGCGCAAGCTGCTCAGGCAAACCAAGCCAAGGGTGCTGCGCGCCGATGCATCATCGACCCCGCTGACCCTGGATGAGTACTGCTCACGTCCGCACGTCGTGGTCTCCCACATCGCCAATGTCAGCGGTTTTGCTGACGAATGGCTCAAGGCGATTGGCCGCAAGCGCCACGTGGTACTGGCGATTCCGCAATACAGCA
Source organism: Pseudomonas sp. UMAB-08 (assembly GCF_900095225.1). Lineage (GTDB taxonomy): Bacteria > Pseudomonadota > Gammaproteobacteria > Pseudomonadales > Pseudomonadaceae > Aquipseudomonas. Next base: position 338,317 of record NZ_LT607415.1, on the reverse strand, counting down.
CCTTGCCCGCACTGATGGCGGGGACCGACTTGCTGGCAAACTTGCCCGACTACACGGCAACGGCTATGTCGGCCGCCTCCAGCCTGCTGTTCGATGAGCCCCTGCCCTTCATGACGCCGACCCTCGACCTGTCGATGGTTTGGCTGAGCATCAATGACACCGACCCGGCCGAACGCTGGCTGCGCTCACGCCTGGAATCGTTCATGAGCAACATGCAGCAAGAAACGCCCGTCACCGCTGGCGCAGTCTTTGGCGTTTAGCCAAAACACCCAGTGACTCAGTCGGCCAGCACCGAACTGACCACCGGTGCCCACTGCACATAACACACCACCACGGGCATCCCATGCTCGGCACAGAAATCCAGCCAGCGCAGTTGGTTGTCCTGCAAACGGTCGCCCGGCCCTTTGACTTCGATCATCCGATAGCGCTGCTCGTCCGGGTAAAACTGGATCAGGTCCGGCATACCCGTGCGATTGGCCTTGATGTCCAGTAGCAGACGCCGAAACCAATGCCGCAGGTGATCCGCGGGCAAACAATGCAGCGCGTGTGCCAGCAGCTCTTCTGACAGGCTGCCCCAAAACACGAAAGGCGATTGCAGCCCGTGCTTGGTTTTGAAATGCTGGCGAATGGTGGTCTTGTAGGCGTCCGAATCCAGCTGTTCCAGGCACTCGCTGAACAACTCGGCCCGGCGCTGATAGAAATCCGGGCTGTAGAGATCGCTGGGAGCACTCTGAAACGGATGAAAAAACGCGCCCGGCAGCGGCGCAAAAATCGCCGGCCAGCACAGCAAGCCAAACAAGGAATTGATCAGCGCGTTCTCGACGTAATGCACCGGCCCTGCCTGATCGCCCAGATGCACCTGGATCAAGCGCTCAACAGAGGTATCCGCCGAGGGCGTCACCACCACGTCGAGTCGACTCAAGGCTCGCGTACGCCGCTGACGCTCGACCGGCAAACCCAGCTTGCGCTGCAAACGCGGGAGGATCCGCAATAGATGCTGCGCTTCGGCGTCACTTTCAGGCGCCGCTTGTGCCTGTTCGAGCAAGGCCATGGCGTGCTCATAATCGGCACTGAGTTCCAGCACCCGAAGCTGCCGTGAACGCGCCCCAGGGTAGTCACATCGCTGATACACACTCAACGCCAGCGGCCAATCCTGAATGCGCTCCGCCTGCTGGCCGATCCGGAACAACAGTTTGGCCCGGCGCATCCGCAGCCAGGCATTATCGGTGCCGATGGCGATGATCTGCCGGGCCAGGTCCGGCAGGTCATTGCCCTCCTCAAGCCCTTGACGGCAGGCATGCAAGTGCAGGCAAGTATCGATGTCCGCCCGCGCGGTGAGGCCTCGGGAATCCAGAGAAAACTCGACCTTTTCGTAGCGATAGATACCCAGGTCAGCCAGCACAAACTCAGACCACTCCTGACTCAGGTTGCCAAAATACAGCAACCGCAATCGGTCACAGATGGGCATGACAGTGAGGCCGAAGATCACGTCTTCACACCCGACAAACCACTGCTCCAGCGTTTGCGGCTGTTCGTAGTGCGGCTGCAGTCGCGTCAACAGGTCGGTCTTTTTCTCTGCGTTTTTTATCGCATGGGCCTGGAAACAGACAGTCAACTCTGCCTTGCGCAGCAACGCGAATAACGCCTCCAGACTGATGGCCGGGTGCTGATCAACCCAGCCATTCTCAAGCAACGGCATGACCGCGTCCCGCACCGCGCCAAGTTCCGAATAGCTCAACTTGCTTGCCCGAAACAATGTGCCCTTGCGCATGACCATCCGCACCAGCAAACCCTGAGCCGTTTTCGGTAAACCGGCAAAATCGACGATAAATTGCCGTTCCTGCTCATCGAGCAGATCGTCATAACGCTGGGCGATCCACTCCAGCACCTGATGGAAGTTTTCCAGGTAATAAAACGGATTTTCGAGGGGCGAGGTGTTCACGGTTTGAGGTTCACGCAACGTTTTTTTGGAAGTCGTCAGGATACTGGTTATCCATACAGATTCCAGCATTGCATTTACACCCACTGCGTTCGACTGATCAGCGGTGTACAGAGGTGACGTGCGACCACCGCAACTGACGATAGAATTGCCCTACGTACGATCTCAAGGTACCGACATGAACCAGAACACAACGCCACTCATCTATCTGGCCGGCTTCGATGTCTTCAGGCCGGACGCCATCGAGCATGGCCGTTACCTCAAGGCGCTGTGTGCCGCCCACGGCATGCAAGGGCTGTATCCGTTTGACAATGAGGTCACCCCCGGTCTGACTCCGGAGGCAACCGCGCGCCTGATCTGCTCGATGAATATCGAGATGATCCAGCGCTGCACGGCGATACTTGCCAACCTGAACGTATTTCGCGGCCTGGAGCCGGACTCGGGTACCGCCTTCGAAGTCGGCATGGCGGTGGGACTGGGCAAACCGGTGTGGGCTTACTTCGATCCGGTCGACTCACTGCGCGCGCTGGTGGCCCATGATGCTCAGGGGGTCGATGCCCAGGGCTTTGTGGTGGAAGACTTCGGCCTGCCGCGCAACTTGATGCTGGCGTGTACATGGGCCGGCGCCAGTGAGACAGCAGAAGAGGCTACGGCAGGTCTGGCGCAGTATCTGGTGGGCCATAAACAGCCGTGACCTAAAGGCAATCTGTGTCGGGGACAACCCGGATTGCCTGATACCCCTCAACTCAAGGTAGACGACCCCACATCCCCGCTGATGGTCGAGTCGAGTTTTTCCGCATCAATGAACTCTTCCAGCCCCAACTCTTCGAGGTCGAGGTCACCTTCCGGGTCGCTGTCGTCATCGGCGTCGGAATCATTCAACGGCGATTGATCACCGCCGAAATGAGGTTCCGTTTCGGTAAAAAACAGAGGTGCCGTTGTTTGCACTGACATGTGTTCCGCTGCGTGTGGGTCAACATTCATCGAGTCCGCCTCCCTCCCTGCATCCCGAATTAATAGCGTGGTCTGCCCATGCCTGAGTAATAAGTGAGATCGCGAAGATCCCTATTGATCAACTAAAGTTATCGATTCAAGACTATTAGAAAATAGACTTGATCGATTGCACTGTCGATACTACTCCTCGTTGCGTTGGCAAATAGTCCATGAGGAAAGCCAGCGCCTTGGAGAACGTCTGTGTCACGCGCTTCCGCTCTATCGCTGCATACGCTACCCCCACTCGTCCAATGGCTCGGTTTGGCTCTGCTGGCAGGCGCCTTCGGTCAATTGCTCAAGTTCTGTGAAATCCCCGCTGCATTGTTTCTTGGGCCGATGCTGACGGCAATTCTGTTTGGCGTATCCGGCGCGTCGATCCGTCTGCACAGGCAAGCCTTTCGCCTGAGTCAGGGTTGTGTGGGAATGCTGGTGGCGCACGCCATGACGATTTCAGTACTGACCACTGTCGCTCAGTCATGGCATGTGATGCTGTTCGCCACGGCATTGACCGTCCTGCTAAGCGCGGTGGTCGGAATTGGGCTAGTGCGCTTTGCTGGCATAGAAGGCAGTACCGCAGCATGGGGCACCGCGCCAGGTGCTGCCTCGGCAATGGTTACCCTGTCCGAAGACTATGGCGCGGATTCGCGGGTGGTCGCGACCATGCAATACGTGCGCGTGGTGTGCGTGGTGATGGTCGGCGCACTGGTCAGCGGCCTGCTCGGCGTGGAAAGCGGCGGTCACGAGATTCAGAGCAGCGCCGTGGCACTGCAGGGTTCGAATGTACTTAATATCATCCTGAGCGTTGCGGCGATCGTGGTCGGTGTGGTGCTGAGCACGCGGATCCCCGCCGGCGCGTTGCTGCTGCCGCTATTGATCGGTGGCGCCCTGCAACTGAGCGGGCTGTTACAGATTACCCTGCCGCCCTGGCTGCTGGCACTTGCCTACGGCGCCATTGGTTGCTACATCGGCCTGCGCTTCGACCGCGCGACGATTCGCTATGTATGGCAGCGTCTGCCAGCCATGATCTGCGGCTCGCTATTGGTGATCTTCCTGTGCTCGCTGTCCGCCTGGTTGATCGCCGAGCTGATGGACAAGGACTTTCTGTCGGTGTATCTCGCCACCAGCCCCGGCGGCCTGGACGCCATGTCGATCATTGCCGTCGATACTCACTCGGATGTCGGCTTCGTACTCGCGATGCAGACCTTGCGCCTGTTTGGCGTGATCGCCACGGGGAGCTTTTTCGCCCGACAGATCATCAGATTGACAGCGAAAATCGCCTGAGGCGTCGACCCTGAGTTGAATCTCTTGCGCCGACCTGGATCAGACTGCGCTAGGGCCTTCAACCCAATCGTGCAAGGGCGGTAGCCAGACTTGGCGCTAAAGCCAATACTGGTAGCAAGGTTGCCTGATAGGCATGGTAAAGGTCCGGTTTACCTGGCCAGATATCCGCACTGGGTTGGTTGTGCGGGTTCAGTTCATGGCGCCAGCTGCCATGTTCGCGGTCGATGAAGAACGTTTCGTTGAACTCCCAAAAACGTCGATACCAGTCTTCGTACTGTTTTTCCCCTGTGCGCCGCAGCAGTGCCGCAGCCGATGCGCAGGCTTCCGCGTGGGTCCAGTGCAGGCGATGACGCACCACCGGACGATTTTCCCAGTCCAGGGTGTAGACGATGCCGGGTGCGCCATCGACGTCCCAACCATGGCGACAGGCACCGGCGAACAGACGCTTGGCGTCCTCCAGCAACCAGGGTGGCGTCGGCAGCTTTGCACGCTGACGTGCGGCCTCAAGGTGCAGCAACAAACGCGACCATTCGAACGCATGCCCTGGCGTGGTGCCGAAGGGCCGAAAACCGTCCGCAGGGTTGTCCTGGTTGTAATCGGGGAGCGGTTGCCAGTGCAGGCTGAAATGCTCAACCACCTGAAAGTCATTGGCGGCGGCATGGTTATGAATCACCCGCTCGACGATACTTAACGCGCGGTCCAGCCACTTGCTGTCGCCGGTGACATCGGCCAACGCCAGAAACGCCTCAGTGCCGTGCATGTTGCTGTTGGCGCCGCGATAGGCTTCTTCATCGCTCCAGTCTCGGGCGAAGGACTCGCGTATCGCGCCTTCTTCAACGCTCCAGAACCGGGTTTCCAACACGCCTATAGCCTCGGCCAGCAATTCGTCCGCACCGGGACGCCCCGCCACCACCGCCGAGCTGGCCGCCAGCGCGACGAACGCGTGCAGGTAAGCCGCTTTGCCGGTTTTGGCTCCCGCGCACAAAGGTGTCGTGAACCAGCCGCCCTGCTCGGCATCGCGCAACGGACCGCTCAGCGCCGCAATTCCGTGATCGACCAGCGCGGCAAAGCCGGGAATACCGCGAATATGGGCAAGGGCAAAGCTGTGGGTCATCCGTGCCGTGTTCATGGTTTCGGCCCGGGCATTATCAGGTAGACATCCCCGGTCATTCAGATTGCCGAAGCCTTGTGGCACCTGCGCCGCCTTGGCAAAAGCCAGCAACCTATTGCCTTCCATCGTCAGCCAGGCCGTATGCCCCGGTGCCTGCAACCAACTGCTGAATCCGCGCTTGCCCTCATCCATTTGTTGTTTTACCTCTGTCGATGAGCAGGATCTAAAGGCCAGATCATGCTTGCCGACGTTGGCCTGGGCAAGGGCCGGTATGTCACGCAACGTCACATACCATCAGCCGACGTCTCAGACCCGGAACCGCGTCACCACCTCACTCAACTCTGCGGCCAAACGCGAAAGCTCATGGCTGGACGTGCTGATCTGATGGGCCCCCGTGGCCGATTGCAGGGACAGGTCGCGGATGTTGACGATGTTGCGATCAACTTCGCGGGCAACCTGCGCCTGCTCTTCAGCAGCACTCGCGATGACCATGTTGCGTTGGGAAATCTGGTTGATCGACTCGGTGATGTCGGCCAGCGACTCGCCGGCGCCCCGAGCCAGTTGCAGGGTCGAACTGGCGCGATCACGGCTAGTGTGCATCGACTCCAGCGCTTGCGCAGAACCGCTGCGCATGGCTGAGACCATTTTGTCGATTTCCAGCGTCGACTGTTGAGTGCGGTGAGCCAGTGCCCGCACTTCATCGGCGACCACCGCAAAACCACGACCGGACTCACCAGCGCGTGCGGCTTCGATGGCGGCGTTCAAGGCCAGCAAGTTGGTCTGCTCGGCAATCGAGCGGATCACGTCAAGCACCTTGCCGATGTCTTGAGACTGGTCGGCCAGATTCTGCACCAACGTCGAGGTAGCCTGCACGTTCGTCGACAGTGACTGGATCGCTTCAACGGTGTCGACCACCCTTGCCTGCCCCGCCTTGGCTGAATCATTGGAGTGGGTGGACGCTTCGGACGTCGACACAGCATTGCGTGCCACCTCTTCCACGGCCGAGGTCATTTCATTGACTGCCGTGGCGGCTTGTTCGATCTCGGCATTCTGCTGTTGCAGGCCGCGGTTGCTGTTTTCCGTCACCGTATTGAGCTCAGTGGCTGCCGACGCCAGTTGCGTTGCCGAGCTACCGATCTGGCGCAGGGTCGTGCGCAAATTACCTTGCATCAGCGCCAGCGCCTGGAGCAAGCGCGTCACTTCGTCCTTGCCGACGATGCGGATGTTTTGGGTCAAATCACCCTTGGCCACATGCTCGGCGGCCTCCACTGCTTCCTCCAGAGGCCCGACGATACTTTTGGTCAGCAATAGCGCCAACATGATGGTGCCCAATGCCGCAACGACCACAAAAATCAGGACGATAGTGCGCGAGTGGTTGTATTGCGCCTCGGCGGTCACTCCCTCCTGATCCACATGCAGGGCATAAAAATCACCCAGATCTGCGAGCTGCTTACCGGAGCCGTCGACGATCTGCTTCATGTCCACCAGCAGCAGTTTGACCAAGGCGTCTCGATTGTTTTGTTCAGCCAGGGTAAAAGACTGCGCGATGCCTTTTTGATAGTCGGCCAGCGATACCTTGAACTGATCGTTCAGCGCCCGCTCTTCCGGGGTATTGATGAACCCGGCGAAGGTCTCGAGTTTTTTCGTCAGGTCCTGATGACGCACGTCCATCTGGCTGCGGTATTGGCTGATGTTCCTGGAGTCCGGGTCCAGGGCCATGCGCAGGGAAATAGTCCGGATACGCAGCATCAGTTCACGAATATCGTTGACCACGCGCATGCTGGGCATCCACTTGCTTTCGACCGCCACCTCACTCTGGCGAATCGTCGACATTTGTACCAAAGCGAACCAGCCAAGCAATGCAACCAGCAGGGAAATCAAAGCGAAACCAAGGCCCGCTCGGCGGGCGATGGTCAAATTGCGTAGGTTCATGACCGTAGGCTCTTTTTATTAGGGGCAGGACGCATACGAGGTAAGTCATCGTACGACTGCTAGATCTATCGACTGCTACTGCGGCATCTTTAGTCGGCGTCAGGAAGAATCCCGACATTTCCTGTCGGCGCATTCGCCGCTAGAAACGCCTCACCCGACGAACGCCATCACGCAAAAGCCTCAATCTGCTTGTCTAGACGTTAGGTGTGCAGAAAAAGTGGCACCCCGTCAACGTTGGCTCAAGGAGGGTTTTGCCATGCATCTGGAAGGTTCCTGCCATTGCGGCGCGGTCGAGTTCAGCCTCAACAGCGCTCATCCGTATCCCTATCAGCGCTGTTACTGCTCAATCTGCCGCAAGACTCAGGGCGGCGGCGGTTACTCGATCAACCTTGGCGGTGACGCACGCAGCCTTAAGGTCAACGGGCGCGAACATATCGCCATCTATCACGCACGAATGAGGCACGACCATCAGACGCATATCAGCAATGCCGAACGGCATTTCTGCAAGCTCTGCGGCAGCGGGTTGTGGCTGTTCAGCCCGGACTGGCCAACGCTGATTCACCCGTTCGCCTCGGCCATCGATACCCCCCTACCCGTGCCACCGGAACATACGCACATATTGCTCGACTCAAAAGCATCCTGGGTCGAGGTCAATGTGCAGCCCGGCGACAAGGAGTTCGACGGCTACCCGGAAGAATCCCTTGAGCAATGGCACGAGCGGCTCGGCTTGAGCCGCTGAGGTCAGTAGCGGTATTCGATAATCGAATTTCAGTGTGGAGATGACCTCCACCCTGTAGCGTCCTCAGGCACCTGAGGACTCAAACATGTCGGCGGTGGCCCTGAGGTTCGGCAGCGTCCGGGCTGTAAGTTTCGATCACCCCCTCCACGCCCAGCCACCATGCATGCCCGCGAGTGGGGTATTGCAGGTAGAACGGCTGGCCCATTTGCGGTGTGCTGATGGCTATGTTCTTTTCCCAGGCCAGGGCCAGAATCCGGTCGAAGGGTTCGTGCCAGGCATGCATCGCCAGATCGAACGTGCCGTTATGGATCGGCAACAACCAGCGACCACGCAGGTCGATATGGGCCTGCAGGGTTTGCTCGGGTTGCATGTGCACGTCCGGCCAGTCGACGTTATAGGCACCGGTTTCCATCAAGGTCAGGTCAAACGGCCCGTACTGCTCGCCGATGTGTTTGAAGCCCTCGAAGTAACCGGTATCGCCACTGAAAAATATCCGCTGATCGTCGTCGATCATCACCCACGATGCCCACAACGAACGATTTCCATCACGCAGTGTACGACCGGAAAAGTGCTGTGATGGCGTGGCAACAAAACGCATGCCTTCAATTTCACTGGACTCCCACCAGTCCAGTTGCCGCACTTTTTGCGCCGGGACGCCCCACTTGACAAGGGTGTCACCCACGCCGACAGGCGCCAGAAAATGCTCGGTTTTATGCGCCAGCGCTTTGATCGTCATGTGATCAAGGTGGTCGTAATGATTGTGTGAAAGGATCACCGCCTTGAGCGGCGGCAACTCTTCAAGGCTGATAGGCGGCTGATGAAAACGTTGCGGCCCAGCCCATTGCACTGGCGAAGCACGCTCGGCGAACACCGGGTCGGTCAGCCAGAACTGATTGCGCAACTTGAGCAGCACCGTGGAATGCCCAAGACGGAAAACGCTGTTATTGGGCGCTGCCAACAACTGCTGGCGCGACAGGGTCTGCACCGGAATCGCGCCCACGGGCCGGGTATGCGCCGGTTTGTTAACGAGGGCGTTCCAAAAGATACGCAACGTCTTGAGAAAGCCCATCCGGTTCATCGGCGCGTGGTTGCGATAACGTCCCTCATGCAGTCGAGAGGCCCGTGATCGGGCAACGTCATCTGAATCTCGTGGTGGCTTGGTCATGACAAACTGACTCCAAGGGGCGGATGGAGGTTCCTGCATCCACACGCATGAGGATGGCAGCGAGAATAAAGATCAGAAGTAACTACACTACACAGTGTAGTTTCAAGCTTGCAACATGTCAGATGACAAGTAAACTGCCGAGTGTAAAAATTTTCACTCCGCCTGTCTGAAGCGAACCTATGAAAGCCCCTCTACGCCTGACCGACCGTAAACGTGAAGCCATTGTTCAGGCGGCTATTGCCGAGTTTCGCGCCAATGGGTTCGAAGTCACCAGCATGGACAAAATTGCCGCATTGGCGGAGGTGTCCAAACGCACGGTGTATAACCACTTCCCGAGCAAAGAGGAGCTTTTCTCCGAAATTCTCCAACAGTTATGGATCAGCAGCGCCGATCGGCTGGACATGACCTATCACCCTGAGCGCCCGCTGCGCGATCAGCTTCAAGAACTGCTTGTGTCGAAAATGCAGATGCTGGCTGACAGCAACTTTCTCGATCTGGCACGAGTGGCCATTGCGGCGACGATCCACTCCCCCGAGCGCGCGCAAAACATGGTCTCCCGCCTCAATGAGCGCGAAGAAAGCTTTACCGCCTGGATTCGCGCCGCCCAGGCAGACGGTCGTTTCAAGGCCATCGACCCGAGTTTTGCCGCCACCCAGATTCATGCATTGCTCAAGGCTTTCGCTTTCTGGCCGCAGATCACCCTGGGCGCTCCGGCTTTGGCCCCTGCCGCCCAGATGTCGGTGATCGAATCGGCACTGGACCTGTTTCTGGGCGGGTACGAAATACCGGCCTGATGGTGGGCTGACGACTATGGAAAGTGTAGTATCGCAGGCTCAGCACAATGAATCAGTGAGCCATGTCCACGGACAGCAAAGAGAGCCGTCAGATCGTAGCTTCTCTGGCGCACCGAGTCGGTAACAAAACCGACCCCGCATATATCGCTGAAGCGATTGTTGCGACATTGCAAGAAATGGACGCAGCCCTGACCCCCATCATCGGCCATCAAGGGGTTGTAGCGCTCTATCGCCGCAGTCTCTACCTGTGTGTTTCCACTCATCCCCACCTGGCTGGCACGCATGAACGCGTGCGGACCGCCATAGATCTGACTGAACTCAAATCCGTGCTTGTTAAGCAAAACAGCACCGAAGCCTGTCTTTTCGGCGAAGAGCTATTGAAGACCTTCTACGAGCTACTGACCACGTTGGTCGGGCCCTCGCTCACCGAACGCTTACTTCGTTCCGTGTGGGAAAATTCTTTGAGCGGTGCTCCCGCGCAGGATACCTCGCCATGACCACCAAAGTGACAATCAACCGCTTGGCAACCGGAGTGCCTGGACTTGACGAGGTGCTCGGCGGAGGATTACCTGAGTTTTCGTTCAACTTGATCGCAGGTCCTCCCGGTTGCGGCAAGACCACGCTTGCCCATCAGATAATGTTCAACCTGGCAAAGCCTGAGCGCCCGGCCATTTTCTTCACGGTACTCGGCGAGCCACCGCTAAAGATGCTGCGTTACCAACAGCAATTCGACTTTTTCGACAGCGAAGCGATCAACCACTCCATCCGCTATATCAACCTGGCCGATGACACGCTGGCAGGCAATCTGGATGAAGTACTGCGGCGTATCGTTGCCGAGGTCGAAGCCCACGGTCCGGCGCTGGTGTTCGTAGACTCCTTCCGGTCAGTGGTACTGGCAAGCCAGACCCAGGACAACCCGAACAACAACCTGCCTCAGTTCGTTCAGCAACTGGGCATGTTGATGACGACATGGCAGGCGACCACCTTCCTGATTGGCGAATACTTCACCGAGACCGACACCAACCCGATTTTCACCGTGGCCGATGGCTTGATCTGGCTACGGCAGAGCGTGCAGCGCAACTCCATGGTGCGCAAGATGGAAATCATGAAGATGCGCGGCCAGCCAACATTGCCCGGGCTGCACACTTTCCGTATTGATACCTCGGGCATCAAAGTCTTCGCACCGGCAGCCATCAACGTCAAGAAACAGGATGATCTGTCAAAAAATGTCGTGCCGCCCCGCTTGAAAATGGGCATCCCCCAACTGGACGAAATGCTCGGTGGCGGTCTTCCCCAAGGGTATTCCTTGCTGGTCGCCGGCCCGTCCGGCTCCGGAAAAAGCATTCTGGCGGCATCCTTCCTGGCTGAAGGTGCCCGCACAGGCGAAACCGGCGTGATTGCGATGTTCGAGCCGCGCCCCAACCATTCGCAGAACGCCACGCTGGCACGCCTTATCAAGAGCGATAAGGTAGGTCTGATAGACAGTCACGCGCCAGACACGTCCATCGACGAAATCGTCCAGTTATTATTGGGCGAGATCAAACGTCTGAAGGCGACCCGTGTGGTCATTGATTCGCTGTCGGGCTTCGAGCTGGCGCTGGCACCGACCTTCCGTGAGGACTTCCGCGAATCACTGTCACGCATGGTCACGGCGCTGACCAGTGTCGGTGTCAGCGTGTTGATGACCTCCGAACTTGAAGACCGTTACACCGACCTGCGCTTCAGCCCGTATGGCACGGCCTTCCTGACCGACGCCATCATCGTCCAGCGCTATATTGAAGTCCAAAGCCGCTTGCTGCGCATTATGGCAGTGGTCAAGGTCCGAGCCAGCGCACACTCGGATGAGCTGCGCCTGTACCGCATTGACGATAAGGGTCTGCAGATTGACGCCATGCTTCTTGACCAGGAAGGCTTGCTCGGAGGCCGGCCGACCCAAAGGCGTTCAGATAGAGCACGCCATGGAGAATATGAGGCTTGAGTCAGCCTTGTGATAGAGGCCACGGGCAAGAATGAGGTGCGATGGTCAGCGCGCCTCGCGTACTCTTCTTGCCCGGCCAAAAACCCGTAAAAGCACGGGCTGTATCAAGCCCCTAGCAACGTGCCCCGGCATTCGCCAAAACCAATGGAGGCGTAACCCTGACGGTGGCAGCGCGCGCGAAAGATGACTTCATCGCCATCCTCAAGGAAGCGTCGGCTTTCGCCGCTAGGCAATGTCAGGGCCTGTTTTCCGCCTTCGCTGATTTCCAGCAGGCTGCCGAACTGCCCTGCCAACGGACCGGACAAAGTGCCGGTGCCGAACAAATCTCCCGGCTGAAGTTTGCAACCATTGACCGTGTGATGCGCGACCATTTGTGCAACGGTCCAGTACATGTTTTGGGTATTGCTCAGCGCCAGGCGATGCGGCGCGATGCCCTGCGCTTTCATCTGTTCGGTGAGCAGCAACACTTCAAGCTCGATATCCAGCGCCCCGCCCTGCTGATCAGCGGCATCGAACAAATACGCCAGCGGCTGCGGATCGCCCTCTGGTCGGGCCGGTTGTGCGATACGGAATGGCGCCAGCGCCTCAGCCGTCACCACCCAGGCAGAAATGCTGGTGGCAAAACTCTTCGACAGAAACGGACCCAGTGGCTGGTATTCCCACGCTTGCAGGTCCCGCGCCGACCAGTCATTGAGCAGACAGAAGCCGGCGATATGCTCGGCCGCCTCGCCGATGGCAATCGCCTCGCCAATCGCATTGCCCGGGCCGATCCATACGCCCATCTCCAGCTCATAATCCAGGCGTTTGCTTGGGCCGAACTCAGGAACGGTCGCGCCCGGGGCCAAGGTCTGGCCATTGGGACGTTTGACGGGAGTGTCCGAGATGCAGATGGTCGAGGCGCGACCGTGATAACCGATAGGCACGTATTTGTAGTTAGGCAGCAACGGATTGTCCGGGCGGAATAGCTTGCCCACGTTCAGCGCATGATGAATGCCGACGTAAAAATCGGTGTAGTCACCGATACGCGCGGGCACGTGCATCTGGCACTCGGACATCGGGTGCAGCACGGTGTCGGCCAATGGCCGCAAACGCGACAGCTGCGGGCTGTTTTCGTCCAGCAGGTGCAGCAGTTCGTTGCGCAGGGCTTGGCGGGCTGGTGCGCCCAGAGCAAAGAAATCATTGAGCTGATCACGGCTTGCGGCTTCAGCAGCATCACGCGCCGCGCCGTTGAAAAAACCGACATCCAGCGCAGCACGCAGGTCGAAAATCATCTCGCCGATGGCAACACCACCGCGCTTGCTCAGACCTGAATGGCTGAAGATACCGAGCGGCAAGTTTTGCAGGGGGAAATCGGAGTGGCCGTTGGCGGACGTCACCCAGCTAAGGGGATTCGATGAAGTGGTCATTGCGGGGTTCCCGAATCGAAATGTTTGGCCATGCCTGACCAGCAGGCATCGTAATCCGTTTGCAGTTGCGGGCAGTCGAGGGCATGGCGGCTGGGGCGCAGCACTTTGCCCGTCTCGAACATGAACGCCATGGTGTTGTCGATCTTGTGCGGTTTGAGGTCGTCGGCGATAGCCTTTTCTGCCGTGGTGTTGTCCGGGCCGTGGGCGCTCATGCAGTTATGCAGGGACGCACCGCCAGGGGCAAAGCCTTCAGCCTTGGCATCGTAGGTACCGTCGATCAGCCCCATAAATTCGTTCATCAGGTTGCGGTGAAACCAGGGCGGCCGAAAGGTTTTTTCAGCCACCATCCACCGCGGCGGGAAAATCACAAAATCGACGTTGGCCTGGCCAGGCACAGTGCCAGGCGCGGTCAGCACAGTGAAAATTGAGGGGTCCGGGTGATCAAAACTCACGGAGCCAATGGTGTTGAAACGACGTAGATCGTATTTATACGGCACGTTGTTGCCATGCCAGGCAACCACGTCGAACGGCGAATGGTCGAGCTGTGTGGCCCACAGTTCACCGAGGAATTTCTGCACCAGTGCGACCGGCTCATCCCTGTCTTCGAACTGTGCGACCGGCGCCAGGAAGTCACGGGCATTGGCCAGCCCATTGCTGCCAATCGGCCCCAGTTCCGGCAGGCGTAAGGCGCAGCCATGGTTTTCGCAGACATAACCGCGTGCTGTAGCGTCAAGCAGCTGGATGCTGAATTTGAGCCCGCGCGGCACTACCGCTATTTCCTGTGGCTCGATGTCCAGCAGACCCAGTTCGCTGACGATCCGCAAGCGACCTGACTGCGGCACGATCAGCCACTCGCCGTCGGCATTGAAAAAAGCCCGGTCCATTGACGCATTGGCACAGTAGACATAAACACTGACGCCTTCGGCCTGATCCGCTGCCGCCGTGCTGGCAAGGCTGATCAAGCCGTCGATGAAGTCGGTACGTTGCGTCGGGATATCGAAGGCATTCCAGCGCAGGCGATTGGGGGTGACTGGCCCGGATTCTAACCCCACGATCTGCCGCGCCAGTCGCTCGTAGCGAGGATGGGTGGCCGAGGGTTTGATCCGGTACAACCAGGTACGTCGGGCTTCTGCGCGCGGCACGGTAAAGGCCGTGCCCGATAGCAGCTCGGTGTACAGGCCATGCGTGTGTTTTTGCGGGGAATTCTGTCCGACCGGCAATGCGCCGGGCAGTGCTTCACTGCTGAACTCATTGCCGAAGCCACGTTGATAGGTCAGGGTTTCAGGAGAGTGGGCTGTGTGCATCTCGACCTCTTGTTATGTGGGTGTGAGGTGGCGTCGACAACGCTTGCGACGAGGACTCAGTCAAGCGTAATTAGATTACGCATAACGTAATTTGAGTTTGTGGTGAGGTCAAGCTATAAAGCAGCCTTCTCAGACCGGCGCGCACCTCTTCATGACAGCGGAAATCGAAAGCCCAGCAAGTGGACGGCAGCAAAAAGTTCAAGCGGCCGAGGTCGGGCTTGGCGTTCTCAAGGCGCTGGCCGAGCTCGCGCCGTCTACCTCGCTGTCAAAGCTCGCCGAACACGTGGGCATGCCCGCGAGCAAGGTCCATCGTTACTTGCAAGCGCTGGTGGCCGGAGGTTTCGCCGAACAGGACGTCACCACCAATCACTATGGTCTGGGACGCGAAGCATTGCAGGTCGGACTGGCCGCGTTGGGGCAACTGGACGTCTTGAAAATCGCGGCGCCGCATCTGGTCGCGTTGCGTGATGAACTCAACGAAACCTGCTTCCTCGCGGTATGGGGCAACAAAGGCCCCACCGTGGTGTATGTCGAGCAATCCATCGGCGCGGTGACGCTGGTGACGCAGATTGGCTCAGTGTTGCCGTTGCTCGGCTCGTCCACCGGGCTGGTGTTTAATACCTTTCTTGCCGCCAATGAAACCGCTGAACTACGCGAATCCGAGTCCACACGGCTGAATGCGCGACAACTGAAAGAAGTCGACCTGCACATCAAACAGATTCGCAGCACCGGCGTGCATCAGATTCACGGCCTGTTGATGGCCGGCGTAAATGCCGTGTCGTCACCGATCTTCGCTGTGGGCAATAAACTGGCAGGCGTGCTGACCGTAGTCGGCTCGGCGTCGGTGTTTACCGCAGAGGTACAGGATTCGGCGGCCAGACAACTGCTGAAAACAGCTCAGGCCATCAGCGACCGGATGGGGGGCAGTCAGCCGGTCGCGGGCAAGCCCGCGCCGACAGGGGAACGCGATTAACGGTGCCTTACTCGGCCTTCAACACACCGCGTCGCACCTGATCGCGCTCGATGGATTCGAACAGCGCCTTGAAGTTGCCTTCGCCGAAACCATCATCGCCCTTGCGCTGGATGAACTCGAAGAACACCGGCCCCATCAGGGTTTCCGAGAATATCTGCAGCAACAGCCGACGCTCGCCGCCATCCGATGAGCCATCCAGCAGGATGCCCCGGGTTTGCAGTTCATTCAGCGGCTCGCCGTGGTTCGGCAGGCGTCCTTCGAGCATCTCGTAATACGTCTCCGGCGGCGCGGTCATGAAGCGCATGCCGAGGGCTTTCAAGGCATCCCAGGTCTTGATCAAGTCATCGGTGAAGAACGCGACGTGTTGAATACCTTCGCCGTTGAACTTCATCAAAAACTCTTCGATCTGGCCCGCGCCTTTGGACGACTCCTCGTTCAGCGGGATGCGGATCATGCCGTCCGGAGCGGTCATGGCTTTGGAGGTCAGGCCGGTGTATTCGCCCTTGATGTCGAAATAGCGAATTTCTCGAAAGTTGAACAGCTTCTCGTAGAAGTTCGCCCAATACGCCATGCGACCGCGATAGACGTTGTGGGTCAAGTGGTCGATGAACTTCAGGCCCGCCCCCACCGGATGACGCTCCACGCCTTCGATGAAATTGAAGTCGATGTCATAGATCGACGTGCCCTCACCAAACCGGTCGATCAGGTACAGCGGCGCACCGCCAATGCCCTTGATTGCCGGCAGACGCAGCTCCATCGGGCCAGTGGCGATTTCA
This sequence comes from Pseudomonas sp. UMAB-08, assembly GCF_900095225.1. GTDB lineage: Bacteria > Pseudomonadota > Gammaproteobacteria > Pseudomonadales > Pseudomonadaceae > Aquipseudomonas. The sequence goes on along the minus strand of NZ_LT607415.1, from coordinate 321,926 downwards.
ACCGGTTGCGCGCCCAGCTCCAGCGCACGGTTGTAGGCTTTTTGCGCATCCTTGACCCGAAACGCCATACCGCACACCGACGGGCCGTGCTCAGCCGCGAAGTAGGAGGCGACGCTGTGGGGCTCGCAGTTGAGGATGAGATTGATCTCACCCTGACGATAGAGCGACACGTTCTTGGAGCGGTGATTGGCAACTTTGGTGAAACCCATGATCTGGAACACGGGTTCAAGGACGTTCGGGGTCGGCGAGGCGAATTCGATGAATTCAAAGCCCATCAGGCCCATCGGATTTTCGTAGAGATCAGCCATGGTCTGGCTCCTTGCAAATAGAGAGTGGGAAGCACGCAGCGAACATCACTCTCCAGCGGGAGGAGCACAGGAAATCCCTCGCACACTGCGGGCGAGGAAGTCTCCAAAGATCAGTTGTAAGCCCAGTATTTTCATGTTGAATGGATCACTCTGGCTTGTCGGGTTGCGCATCGGGATGCGCGCATTGGAAAGCCGGATGTTGCAGCGCCAGGTGTTCGACCCGGCAAATTTTTGGATACGGGGTCAGATCGACATTGAAACGACGGGCCGCATAGATTTGCGGCAACAGGTAAGCGTCCGCCAGTCCTGGCTCGCCGAAACAGAACCCCTGCTCACCGATCAGCGCCTCGACTGCGCTGAAGCCTTCAGTAATCCAGTGACCGATCCAGGCGGCAACGTCAGCCTCTTCACACTTTAGACCCCGCAACCGGTTCAGCACCGACACGTTGTGCAGCGGATGGATGTCGCAACCGATCAGCGCCGCGACAGCCCGCTGCTGCGCTCGCTCGATCAGATCCACGGGTAACAGAGGCGGCTGTGGATAGCGCTCTTCCAGGTACTCGATGATTGCCGACGACTGGATGATTATCTCGCCCGTTTCCACCCGCAATGCAGGCACCCTGCCCTGTGGATCGATGGCCTTGTATTCAGGCTTGCGCTGCTCGCCACCGTCGCGAATCAGATTCACCGGGATCGCATTGAACGCCAGCCCCTTGAAGGCCAGCACGATACGCACCCGGTAACTTGAGGTTGAGCGGTAGTACGTAAATAGATCCACGGGGGCCTGCCTGTTTCATCGCACGTTCTCCGTTAATGATAGCCATCGGAGACGTGTCTGCTTGTTATATTCGTAATTGCGTTACGCAATGCGTAAATTGCGGCAGATACCCTTCGATGTCAAGTCGCTCATGCCCAACCCTCAAGCCGCAACGTGGAGCGCACCAGACGCTGCTCTTCGTTTTCGATTTCCTTGAGGTTCTCGCAAATGCTCTGGATATGGGCAATGGCGGCCTTGCGCGCCTGTTCCGGCAAGCGGCCGGTGACGGCGTTGTACAGGCGCGCGTGTTGCCGGTCGATCTGGCGTTTTTGCGGTTCGCGGTGATACAGGTTGTTGACCGAGGCAAACACAGTATTGAGCAGCAGATCGGTCAACGAACGCAGGGTTTGCACCAGCACCGGATTGTGCGACGCCTCGCAGATCGCCAGGTGGAAGGCATGGTCCAGTCGCGCATGACCTGAGGCGTCGAGCGGTTGGTCGTGGGCGGCGATCAACGCTTCATAGCTGCGGGTGATCAGCACAAAGTCGGCATCGGTACCGCGCAAGGCTGCCAACCGCGCGGACTCCCCTTCCAGCAGGCTGCGCACTTCGAACAAGTCGTAAAGGGTACGCGGCTGCGAGCCGAACAGGTGCATCAAGGGCGACGTGGCGGTGTGGCTCGACAGTTGAGCGACGAACGAGCCCTTGCCCTGTTCGGTCTCGATGATGCCTCTGGCCCGCAACAGTTTCAGGCCCTCACGCAAGGCGGTGCGGGACACGCCGAGTTTTTCCGTGAGGCGCCGTTCGGACGGCAAAATCTGTCCGGTTTTCAACACGCCATCGACGATCAAACGCTCGATGCGCTCACACACAACATCGGCGACCTGCGGTGCGCGCGTCGAAGCAGTGCTAGCCATGCAACCTCCACTGGTATGACCAGCTATAAATACTCAACCAAGAATGCTCAACAATAATTTCAAGCTATTGAAAAATAAGTGTTTTTAAAAAAATCAGCAATCACCTAGAAAAAACAACTGGTTCGACCAGACTTATAAGTCATGGACAGTAAAGCCTCAGCGGCCAATCATGCAAGACAGTCAAGGCCGTAAATCGGTCTTCAATAACAACAACTCAGGGTTGTCAGCCCACCATGAACATTCTGTACGACGAACGTGTCGACGGTGTATTGCCTCTCGTTGATAAAGCCCAACTGTTCCTGGCCCTGCGCGAGCACTTGCCCGATCTGGACATCCTCCATCGCGAAGAAGAGCTCAAGCCTTATGAGTGCGATGGTCTTTCCGCCTATCGCACCACGCCAATGCTGGTGGTATTGCCCCAGCGCATCGAACAGGTAGAAACCCTGCTCAAGCTGTGCCACGAGCGCAAGGTTCCCGTGGTCGCCCGTGGCGCGGGTACTGGTTTGTCGGGTGGCGCCCTGCCGCTGGAAAAAGGCGTGCTGCTGGTCATGGCCCGCTTTAACCAGATTCTGCAGATCGACCCGGCCGCGCGCGTGGCCCGTGTGCAACCCGGCGTGCGCAATCTGGCGATCTCCCAGGCCGCCGCACCCTATGACCTCTATTACGCACCGGACCCGTCCTCGCAGATCGCCTGCTCCATCGGCGGCAATGTCGCCGAGAACGCCGGTGGCGTGCATTGCCTGAAGTACGGCCTGACCGTGCACAACCTGCTCAAGGTGGACATTCTCACGGTCGAAGGCGAACGCATGACCCTCGGCTCCGACGCCCTGGACTCACCTGGCTTCGACCTGCTGGCGCTGTTCACCGGTTCCGAAGGCATGCTCGGCATCATCACTGAAGTCACGGTCAAATTGCTGCCCAAGCCGCAGGTCGCCAAAGTGTTGCTGGCCGCCTTCGACTCGGTGGAAAAAGCCGGGCGCGCAGTGGGTGACATCATTGCCGAGGGCATCATCCCCGGCGGGCTGGAGATGATGGACAACCTGGCAATTCGCGCCGCCGAAGACTTTATTCACGCAGGCTACCCGGTGGACGCCGAAGCCATTCTGCTGTGCGAACTGGACGGCGTCGAAGCCGATGTCCACGACGATTGCGACCGGGTTCGTGCCGTGCTGGAAAGAGCAGGTGCAACCGAAGTGCGTCTGGCCCGCGATGAAGCCGAACGTGTCAGGTTCTGGGCCGGGCGCAAGAACGCCTTCCCGGCGGTCGGGCGCCTGTCGCCGGATTATTACTGCATGGACGGCACCATCCCGCGCCGAGCATTGCCGGGGGTGCTCAAGGGCATCACGGCGCTGGCCGAGGAATACGGACTGCGTGTAGCCAACGTCTTCCACGCGGGTGACGGCAACATGCACCCGCTGATTCTATTCGACGCCAACCAGCCCGGCGAACTGGACCGCGCTGAAGCCCTGGGGGGCAAAATCCTCGAACTGTGCGTCAAGGTCGGTGGCAGCATCACCGGCGAACACGGGGTCGGCCGCGAGAAAATCAATCAGATGTGTGCCCAGTTCAACAGCGACGAACTGACCTTGTTTCATGCGGTGAAAGCGGCGTTTGACCCAAGCGGCTTGCTCAACCCTGGCAAGAATATTCCGACCCTGCATCGCTGCGCCGAATTCGGTGCCATGCACGTGCATTTAGGGCAATTGCCCTTCCCTGAACTGGAGCGTTTCTGATGCCTGCCCAACAGAATGTCGACGCCAGCGCCGCGTTGCTGGAACAGGTCAATCAGGCACTGCAAAACGCCACACCCCTGCGTATTCAGGGGGGCAACAGCAAGGCGTTCCTGGGACGCGAGGTCGCTGGCGAAATCATCGACACCCGCGCCCATCGTGGCATCGTCACCTATGACCCGACTGAGCTGGTGATCACCGCCCGCGCCGGTACGCCATTAAGCGAACTGTGTGCAGCGCTCGAAGCGGCTGGGCAAATGCTGGCGTGCGAGCCGCCGTCGTTCGGTGACGCCGACGAAGCCACAGTCGGCGGCATGGTCGCTGCCGGAGTATCCGGGCCTCGTCGGCCCTGGTCAGGCTCGGTGCGTGATTTTGTTCTGGGCACACGGGTCATCACCGGCCTCGGCAAGCACCTGCGCTTCGGTGGCGAAGTGATGAAAAACGTGGCCGGTTACGACCTGTCCCGGTTGTTGGTTGGCAGCTATGGCTGCCTCGGCCTACTCACCGAAGTGTCGCTCAAAGTTCTGCCTAAGCCGCGCCAATGCATCAGCATTGCTCTGGAAATGAACACTGAGCTTGCGCTGCAAAAACTCGCCGAATGGGGCCAGCAGCCGTTGCCGATCAGCGGCGCCAGCCATGATGGCCACGTGCTGCGTCTGCGCCTGGAAGGCGGTGAAGGTTCAGTATCTGCCGCCCATGATCGCCTCGGAGGTGAGCTGCTCGACCCGACTTACTGGCGCGAACTGAATGAACAGCGCCTTGGTTTTTTCGACGAGGGTCAGCCGCTGTGGCGTCTGTCGCTACCCAACAACACCGGCACCCTCGCCTTGCCCGGCGAGCAGTTGATCGATTGGGGCGGCGCCCAGCGCTGGCTGAAATCCGATGCGGAGGCTGAAGCCATTCGCGCCATTGTCAGCGAAGTCGGCGGCCACGCGACCTGCTACAGCCATGGCGTCAGCGACAGCCCGTTCCAGCCGCTGGGCAGCCCATTGCTGCGCTATCACCGCCAACTAAAGGCACAACTCGACCCGAAGGGGATTTTCAACCCGGGCCGAATGTACGCAGAGATCTAAGCCATGCAGACCACGTTGAGTGAACATGCCAAACGCCTGCCGCGTGCCGAAGAGGCCGAAAGCATCCTGCGCACCTGTGTGCATTGCGGATTCTGCAACGCCACCTGCCCGACCTATCAGTTGCTGGGTGATGAACTGGACGGCCCACGCGGGCGCATTTATCTGATCAAGCAAGTGCTTGAAGGCCACCACGTTACCGAAAAAACCCAGCTGCACCTGGACCGCTGCCTGTCCTGCCGCAACTGCGAGACCACCTGCCCCTCCGGCGTCGATTACCACAACCTGCTGGACATCGGCCGTGCCGTGGTGGATGACGCCGTTCCTCGTCCACTGGGCGAGCGCCTGTTACGTCAGGGTTTGCGTGCGGTGGTGCCAAATCCGACGCTGTTCAAGACGCTGGTTCAACTCGGCCAGGCCTTTCGTCCCCTGCTGCCTGAATCACTCGCCATCAAGTTGCCTCGCGTGGTGCACCCGGCCAAGGCGCGACCGACCCAACAGCATGCGCGGCGTGTATTGATGCTCGAAGGGTGCGTACAGCCTGGACTGTCACCCAATACCAACGCCGCCACAGCGCGCGTACTGGATCGCTTGGGGATCAGTGTTACTCCGATCAGCCAGGCCGGTTGCTGCGGCGCAGTGGATTACCATTTGAATGCACAGGAGGCAGGCCTGAACCGCGCCCGTCGCAATATCGACGCCTGGTGGCCAAGCATTGAAAGCGGCGCCGAAGCCATCGTCCAGACCGCCAGCGGCTGTGGCGCGTTCGTCAAGGATTATGGGCACCTGCTCAAAGACGATCCGGCCTACGCTGCCAAGGCGCAACGGGTCAGCGCCTTGACCCGTGACCTGGTGGAAGTGCTACGCGATGAGCCCCTGGAAAAGCTCGGGGTCGAAAGTGACCTGCGTCTGGCGTTCCATTGCCCTTGCACTTTGCAGCACGCACAAAAGCTCGGTGGCGCAGTCGAAAGCGTGCTCACCCGGCTAGGCTTCAACCTCACCGCAGTACCCGACGGCCATCTATGCTGCGGCTCGGCAGGCACCTATTCACTGACCCAACCCGAGCTGTCGCGACAACTGCGCGACAACAAGATGAATGCGCTGGAGAGCGGCAAGCCACAGGTGATTGTCACCGCCAACATCGGCTGCCAGACCCATTTGGACAGCGCTGGCCGGACCCCGGTCAGGCACTGGATCGAACTGGTCGAAGAAGCGCTGCACTAATCGACTGCATAATTTTTTATTACAGCCCCTATTGCTGCCCTATTGGAGAGCCACATGAAAACCAAAGCCATTTTGAGCCAGACCGAAGTCAGCCAGATCCTCGCCGCCGCTCGCGCTGAAGCGCAGAAAAACAACTGGGCAGTGTCCATCGCGGTGGTCGATGACGGCGGCCATCCATTGGCCCTGGAGCGTCTGGACGGCTGCGCACCGATTGGCGCCTACATCGCCACCGAAAAAGCCCGCACCTCAGCGCTGGGCCGTCGCGAATCCAAGGGGTATGAAGACATGGTCAATGGCGGGCGCAGTGCCTTCCTGTCCGCCCCTCTGCTGACCTCCCTCGAAGGCGGCGTGCCGGTGATTGTCGATGGTCAGGTGATTGGCGCCGTGGGTGTGTCCGGGGTCAAGGCTGATCAGGATGCACAGATTGCAAAAGCCGGCGCTGAGAGTCTGAACGGCAAGTAAGCCAAATAGACCGCCTTTGCGAATACCTTCGCTCCCACGATTGGAGACCCCGAGATGACTGATTTCGTTAACTGCCAGCGCCTGAAAGTAGCTGCCAACCTGCAACGTTTTGTCGATGAGGACGTGCTGCCGGGCACGGGTCTGGACCGTGATGCGTTCTGGACCGGCTTCGATGCCCTGGTACACGAACTTGCACCCCTGAACCGTGCCCTGCTTGCCGAACGTGATCGGTTGCAGACTGAGCTGGACACCTGGCACCGCGCTCATCCCGGCCCGGTGAGCAACATGCAGGCTTATCGCGCGTTCCTCCAGTCAATCGGCTACCTGCAACCGCAGCCGGCCAACGTGCAAGCCAGCACCGCCAACGTCGACATCGAGATCAGCAGCCAAGCCGGCCCGCAATTGGTGGTGCCTGCGGTGAATGCCCGCTACGCCCTGAACGCCGCGAACGCCCGCTGGGGCTCGCTGTATGACGCGCTGTATGGCACCGATGCCATCGCTGAAACCGAAGGTGCGGAAAAAGGCGCGGGCTACAACCCTGTGCGCGGTGCCAAAGTCGTGGCCTTCGCCCGTGCCTTTCTCGACGAAGCAGCACCGCTGGCCAATGGCTCGCATGTCGATGCAAAAAGCTACCGCATAGACGGCGACCAATTGCTGATCACCTTGACCGACGGCATCCAGACTCGACTCAAGCAGCAAGAAAAATACGTTGGCTACCAGGGCCAGGCACTGCAACCGACCGCCATCCTCCTGAAGAACAATGGCCTGCATGTCGAAATCCAGATCGACGCCAACAGCACCATCGGCCGCACCGACGCCGCCGGGGTGAAAGACTTGCTGATGGAAGCAGCCGTGTCGACCATCATCGACTGCGAGGATTCGGTCGCCGCCGTGGACGCCGATGACAAGGTGTCGGTCTACCGCAACTGGCTAGGCCTGATGAAGGGCGACCTGACCGAGGACCTCGAGAAAGGCGGCAAAACCATCACCCGTCGCCTCAACGCCGACCGCGAATACACCGCTGCCGACGGCAGCACGCTCACCCTGCACGGTCGCTCGTTGTTGTTCATACGCAATGTCGGCCACTTGATGACCAACCCGGCGATTGTCGACGGCGAAGGCCACCAGATCCCGGAAGGTATTCTCGATGGCGTGATCACCAGCCTGATTGCTGTGCATGACCTGGCCCGGCGTGGCAATTCGCGCACCGGCAGCGTGTACATCGTCAAACCGAAAATGCACGGTCCGGCCGAGGTCGCGTTTGCCGAGCAGTTGTTCAGCCGCATCGAAGACCTCCTCAAGCTGCCGCGCAACACCCTGAAAATGGGGATCATGGATGAAGAGCGACGCACCAGCGTCAACCTCAAGGCCTGCATTGGTGCGGCGTCGGCGCGGGTTGCCTTCATCAACACGGGCTTCCTCGACCGCACAGGCGACGAGATGCACAGCTCGATGGAAGCTGGCGCGATGCTGCGCAAAGGCGAAATGAAAAACACGCCGTGGATCAAAGCCTACGAACGCAGCAACGTGCTGGTGGGCCTGGCGTGCGGTCTGCGTGGTCGAGCTCAGATCGGCAAGGGCATGTGGGCGATGCCAGACTTGATGGCCGACATGCTCGAGCAGAAAATCGGTCATCCCAAGGCCGGTGCAAACACCGCATGGGTGCCCTCACCGACTGCGGCCACTTTGCACGCGCTGCATTATCACAAGGTCGATGTACGGGCGATTCAGGAGGAGCTGGAACAGGTCGACCTGGCCAGTGCCAGCGAGCAAATCCTTGACGACCTGCTGACGATTCCTGTCTCGGCCGACGCCAAGTGGACTGCCGGGCAGGTTCGCGAGGAAGTTGAAAACAACGCTCAAGGCCTGCTGGGCTATGTGGTGCGTTGGGTCGAACAAGGCGTGGGCTGCTCCAAGGTGCCGGACATTCATAACGTCGGCCTGATGGAAGATCGAGCAACGCTGCGGATTTCCAGTCAACACATCGCCAACTGGTTACGCCACGGCGTGATCGATAAAGCGCAAACGCTGGAAACCCTGCAGCGTATGGCGGCGGTCGTCGATCAGCAAAACGCCGGGGACCCGCTGTATCGGCCGATGGCCGCCGACTTCGACGCCTCCATCGCCTTCCAGGCGGCTTGCGCACTGGTGTTCAAAGGGTGTGCACAACCGAGCGGCTATACCGAACCGTTGCTGCATGAGTTCCGGTTGGCGTTTAAAAAACAGCAGGGCTAGGGCAAACCATGTGGGGAGCGAATGAGTTCGCTCCCCCCATGATTGAAAACAGCCGATATTTTTCAGTGGGGCTTTGGCGTCACGTACTTTCCCGCATCACCAATTCAAACCCCAGGTCCACCTGCGGCACCTGCGCAACCCCTTCCATCAACCCGAGCAACAGCTGCGCGGCCCGTTGACCGACGGCTTCGCGTGGCGTGCGGATCGACGTCAGGCGCGGGACCATGTGCGCAGAACCGGGCAGGTCGTTGAAACCGATCAGCGCCACGCGTTCGGGAATGGCAATACCCCGCCTCAGGGCTTCCAGGGTCGCCCCTTGGGCCAAGTCATCGTTGCAGAAAAAAACCGCATCAACGTCCGGATGGGTCTCCATCAATTGCGCAAACAACTCACCGCCCAGACCAATGGACGAAGGCAGCGGCGACATCACTTCGAGTGCCGGCTCATGGAGTCCAGCCTCGCGCAGGACACGCCGAAAACCTTCGCCGCGCTGCAACACCCGGGGATCGAGTTGCGCCGCAATGTAGGCCAGGCGCCGACGACCGCGCCCCAGCAGATGCCTGGCCGCTTCAGCACCGGCTTGCTCCTGAGAGAACCCCACGCAATAAGCACCCCGCGCCGGATCAAGCTCCATCATGTGCACGCAGGGTACGCCGCTGGCGGCCAGTAACTGGCGCACGGCAGGCGTGTGATCGAAACCGGTCAACAACAGCCCCCGCGGCCGATTGGCCAGGTAGGTGCGCAATAAGTTCTCTTCCTCGACGGGCGAGTAGTGATAGTTGCCGATCACCACTTCCAGGCCACGCGTGCGCAATACGCCTTGAATCGCTTCCAGGGTTTCAATAAACAACTGGTTGGTCAGCGACGGCACCAGCACCACCACCGTCTGGCTTTGCGATGAGGCCAATGCGCGAGCGGCCGGGTTAGCGACATACCCCAGGCTCTGTGCGGCAGCCCGGACTTTTTCTACCAGCTCTGGCGCGACTGTGGCGATACCGCGTAGCGCCCTGGAAGCGGTAATCGGTGAAACAGCGGCAAGCCGCGCAACTTCATTTAGGGTCGGACGACCCGTGGAGCGGGAACCAATGCGTGTCATGTGCTGCCAATAACTCAGAGGGGTTGCCAAAGATGGCGAATGCGCTCTAAGGTAGCGCTGTCTCACGGAACCTCGCAACGCTTTATTCGTACTTAACGGTCACGAGCAACGTATGCATGGTTCGATGATTGACCGATTAGCCCATAACAATGACAAGAACTGGAAACAGCCTGGCCGGCCTTTTGTTCAAGCCGACAAAGACAGCGCTGTCTCTCGCTGAGGTAATTATGAATACTGCTATTTCCGCCCTCGTCGTAATGGGTGTCGCCGGATGCGGCAAAAGCGTCATCGGCGCCGCCATCGCCCTGCGCAGCGACGGTCGACTCATCGAAGGTGACGCCTTCCACTCTGCCGCCAACATCGAAAAGATGAGCGCTGGCATCCCCCTCAATGATGAAGACCGTGCCGGTTGGCTCGTCCGCCTGGGCGAAGAAATGGCCACCGCATTGCGTAACGGTGAGCGTCCGATTGTCACCTGTTCTGCGCTCAAACTCAGCTATCGCGAAAAGCTTCGCGAGGCGGTGCCGGGGCTGGGTTTTATATTTCTCGAACTGAGCAAGGAACTGGCAATCGAGCGCTGTGAACACCGCCCGGGGCATTTCATGCCGGCGAGCTTGGTGGACAGCCAGTTCGCGACGCTCGAACCCCCTTATGGCGAACCGTTGACGCTGGTGGTGGATGCGACCCTCCCCGTCGATACGCTGGGAGAACGAGCCGCCGCCTGGTGGAAAGCTTCGTGGCCACGAAAATAAAGGCGTGAACGCAAAAGATAGCGCTGTCTTGCACCCTGCAAACGGAATTGAACGCCACACTCATCAGTAGCTCCAAAAAACAAAGACAACTGGAGACGCACCTATGTTCGGCATGACCCAAGAGACGTACCTGCTCGTCGATGCACTGGTGACCATCATCGGCCTTGTGCTGCTGATCACCCGCTTTAAAGTTCACCCTTTCGTCGCGCTGACCATCGCCTCGGGCTTTTTGGGCCTGACCTCAGGTATGCCGGTGGACAAGGTTATGAAGTCGTTCCAGGACGGCTTCGGCGGCGTTCTCGGCTTCGTCGGCATCCTCTTGGCGCTGGGCACCATGCTCGGCAAATTGATGGCTGACTCAGGCGGCGCCGACCAGATCGCGCGCACCCTGGTCCGGCTGTTCGGCAAGGACCGTGTGCACTGGGCGATGATGTTTTCAGCGTTCCTGGTGGGCATCCCGCTGTTCTTCGAAATCGGCTTCGTCCTGTTGATCCCGCTGGTATTCATCGTGGCTCGACGGACCGGATTATCGATTGTCAAAATCGGTATTCCTCTGCTGGCAGGGCTGTCCGCGGTGCACGGGCTGGTCCCGCCGCATCCGGGTCCGCTGCTGGCGATTGGCGTCTTTAATGCCGACATTGGTAAAACCATTTTCTACGGTCTGATCGTCGCACTGCCCACCGCGATGATCGCCGGGCCGATCTACGGCAAGTGGATTTCACGCTACATTCCTGGCACTCCGTCAAAAGAATTGATGGACCAGATCGCACAGGAGTCGACAACCGAAAATCTGCCGGGCTTCGGCATCACGCTGGTCACGATCCTGCTGCCGGTGTTTCTGATGCTGCTCAAAACCCTGGCCGACATCGTGCTGCCGGACACCAGCATTATCCGGGTCTGGATGGACCTGATCGGTCACCCGATCACCGCCCTCCTCGCCGCCTTGTTGCTGGCGTTCTACACGTTTGGTGCCGCGCGCGGTTTCTCCCGCCAGCAGATTATGAAGCTGCTTGATCAGAGCCTGGCGCCTGTCGCGGCCATCGTCATGATCGTCGGCGCGGGCGGTGGTTTTAAACAAATGCTGGTCGCCAGCGGCGTGGGTGATGTAATTGGCCACATGGCGGTCCGTGCGGAAATTTCGCCGATCCTGCTGGCGTGGCTGGTCGCTGCGGTAATCCGCATTGCGACGGGCTCCGCAACAGTCGCAACCATCACCGGCGCAGGTATCGTCGCGCCAGTAGTGGCCATGATCCCTGGGGTGAACCGCGAACTGCTGGTGCTCGCAACGGGTGCAGGTTCGCTGATCCTGTCGCACGTGAACGATGCGGGCTTCTGGCTGGTGAAGCAGTACTTCAACATGACCGTCGCCGAAACCTTCAAAACCTGGACCGCGATGGAAACCATTCTGTCGGTGGTCGGATTGATCTTCATTCTATTGTTGTCACTGGTGGTTTGACTGCCCCATCTATCGCGAACGGATTCGCGATAGACCTGCATTGAAACGGGCAACCTCTCTCATGTACGGGCTGAGCGAGCCACGTGACTGGCAATGGCCTGCCTTGAATTCTTGACGGCCTCTAAAACGGCCTTGGGCAACAATAGCGCCACACTATAAAGACCTTTAAGCGCCGCTGGCTTTTTGCGCTCTTTGCCACTCTTTTCACCACAATAGTCAGCAATCGTTGGCGTTTGAGGGATAATGATCAGACGCGCAAGCACCAAGCAGGTGCACTATTCGTCTACTTGCGGGGCGACTCGATGCCAGATGTGCGTTTCAAGGGAATTAAATTTGCACTTATGACGTCTTAGGGATGGACGCATTCGGATGTACTCGGCAACAATCACACCCAAGGCACACGCCAGCCTCTTGGCAGAGGCGCTTCAAGAGGCCATCAAGGAAAAGATCATGTTGATACTCACCCGAAAAGTAGGCGAAAGCATAAACATTGGTGACGACATCACCGTTACGATTCTTGGCGTTCAGGGCCTTCAGGTCCGGCTAGGTATCAATGCTCCAAAAAATGTTTCTGTGCATCGTGAAGAAATTTACAAACGTATCCAGGCCGAGATCGCACCCCACCAAGACCCCCAATGAATTCGAAAGTGCATCCCCGCTCCTGAGCACTCTGCCCTCTTTGGGCAGAGCCGCTGTCCGGCGTCGTGATGACGCCGTTTTTTTACTTTTCTCCCCCCGCGATTAATGATCACTCTCGGATACGTGTGTCTGTGAAAACAAGCACGTCCGGCTTTTTCCGTGCGGCTGGCGATCAGCTGTCAAGGCGAGCGCTCCGGGGTTGCAAAACGAATCAGCCGCTCGCCGAGTTTCACCTTCGCCCAGGCGATGAACGCTCGCGAACGAATCGACACCCGCCGCGATGGCAAATAAACGAGCGAAACCGGTAATGGTTCGGGCTGGTAATTAATCAGCACTCTTTCCAGTTGCCCGGCATCTATCAGGTCCTGGACCTGGTAGGACAGAAAAAAACCGATCCCCAACCCACTGAGACAGGCAGAGATAGCCGTGTCTCCGTTATTAGTGGTCATGCGGACATTGGTTATTTTCACCGACAATGGCTTGCCGTTCTCTTGCAGCATCAACTGGGTCCCCCCGAGCACTCCGGCAAGGCAAATGAAGGGCGCACCGTTGAGGTCATCCGGCGTCTTGATGGTCCGAAGCTCAGCCAGTAATGCAGGGCTGGCACACAGATAACGGCGCACTTGCCCCACGCGAGACACCACCAGATCCGGGGCGGTAACGTGGCCGATCCGCACCGCAACGTCGATCCCTTCTTCCAGCAAGTCAGTCACCCGGTCGATCAGGCTCAAGTTCACTGTCACCTTGGGGTAGCGAGCCATGAACCCGTTGAGTACCGGGGCCACGTGATGACGACCGAACAGCACCGGGGCCGTAATCGACAAGGGACCGCTGGGTTCACTCTCCTTGTCGCGAAACACATCCTCGATATCGCCGATTTCCCGAATCACCGTGCGACAGACGTCGGCGTACAGCTTGCCCTCCTCCGTGATCCGCACGTGTCGGGTGGTGCGCTCGAACAGGCGCACACCCAAGTGCTGCTCCGTGGAGGCCAATACCCGGACCACCGTCGGCAGCGAGACATCGAGCTTTTCCGAGGCAGCCGTGAGGCTGCCATGCTCGATTATCGCCAACACCACGCGCATCGCTTGAACCGTGTCCATCACCCGCCTCGCTTATTACTCCGAATTACGGAGTAAACATCTTCCCTTTACAGCATTTATTCAAGCACCTGCGAGCACTAGCATCATCACCACAACACAACGATCCATTCCATACAGCCCGTTAAAGGTGATTGCCATGAAGCTCTATTCCCACCCACTCTCCGGCCATTCCCATCGCGTTCGTCTGTTTCTGTCGTTGCTGGGTATAGAGCACTCGCTGATCGACGTCGACCTTGCCAACGCTGCCCATAAGTCCGAAGCGTTTCTCAAGCTCAACCCGTTCGGTCAGGTTCCGGTGCTCGACGACGACGGCGTCTTTTTCAGCGACGCAAATTCGATCCTGGTTTACCTGGCTAAAAAATTCGGCACAACCGATTGGCTGCCCGAGTCCGCCGCTGAAGCGGCACGCGTTCAACGCTGGCTTTCTGTCGCTGCAGGGGAAATCGCCTACGGTCCAGCAGCCGCGCGTTTAATTACCGTATTCGGCGCCCCGTTCAATGCCGAGGATACAATCCAACGCGCTCATGCCATCTTGAAACTGATCGAGTCGACCTTAGCCGACCATGATTGGATCGTCGCAGGCCCCCACCCCACGCTGGCTGATGTCGCGCTGTACAGCTACGTCGCTCAAGCCCCTGAAGGCAATGTCGACCTCGCAGGCTATCCTCGGATAAACCGGTGGCTGGTTCGGATCGAAGCGTTACCAGGCTTTGTTCCCTTTCAGAAAACACCCGCAGGTCTGGCCGCAATTGCCTGACCCCAGGGTTTAAAGGTTTGGCTTGATGACCGGCGCATGGGCGCTCTCAGCAGCGCCCATCCACGGTGTGGGAGGTGATCTACCATGAGTACCGAACAACCCCAACGCCCTCGTTCACCCTGGCACGCAGGTGAACGCGCCTTGCAGCACAACGTCGGCGTGGCCGAGCGAATGGGCGAACTGGGCAGCAGGATCATCCGTGATCAGATCATTGAGCAGCACCGCGCGTTCTACCCGCAGTTACCCTTCGTCGTGCTCGGTACGGTCGATCCCGAAGGGGATGTGTGGGCCACCCTTCGCGACGATGAGCCAGGCTTTATGCAGGCGATCGATCCGTACCGGCTGCACCTGCAATTACCACGTGATGCCAGTGACCCGGCAGACAGGGGCATGGAGGATGGCCAGGCCGTCGGTTTGTTAGGGATTGATTTGCTGACCCGTCGACGCAACCGGCTTAATGGCACCCTCAAACGCAGCGACGATCACAGCTTCGACATTTCCGTCGAGCAGAGTTACGGGAATTGCCCGCGCTATATTCAACAGCGGCAACTCGGCATCCGCAGTGACTCACGTCCGGCAACGGCTCAATGGATGGAGCAACTGGATACCGACACGCGCGATCTGATCAGCAGCGCAGATTCTTTTTTTGTCGCGTCTTACGTCGACGAGCCCTCGAGCGGGCGACAGGTGGATGTGTCCCACCGAGGAGGAAAACCAGGCTTCGTGCGACTGGATGAGGGCGGCACGCTGACGATTCCAGACTTCGCCGGCAATATGTTCTTCAACACCTTGGGTAACTTTGTTCTCAATCCAAAAGCAGGCCTGGTGTTTGTCGATTTCACCACAGGCGACCTGCTGCAAATGACAGGCGACGTGGAGCTTATTCTCGACTCAGTCACCCCCAGCACCTTGGAAGGTGCCGAGCGGTTATGGCGCTTCAGCCCGCGACGCATCGTCAGGCGCTCGAATGCACTGGCATTGCGTTGGTCAACCAAGCCCGACCCTACTCAATGATGACCGGGAGATGGGGTACCCGTGCCGCCGTGCCCGGAACGACGAGCTCGCAGCCTTAGTCCGGAGACGTCAGACGCTTGACGATCTTGTCCTTCACATGCAGGCGTTTTTCCTTGAGTTTCCTGAGCTGTTCATCAGTAACGTTTCCGGCTGACCCGGATTCGGCGTCAACCACTTCAGCGTCTATCGAGTTGTAGGATTCGAGCAGTTGGCTGAGCCTGTCGTCGGCGTCTCTGAGCTTCGTGATCTCTTCCTTGGTGATATTCAAATCCTTGAGCAAATTATGTTTGACCGGCATGTTGTCACCTCTGTTAAACCTGCAGTGATCGTAAGGTTATGAGACTCGCTCCTGGAAAAGGTTCGTTATTTCTGCCTGGCCAACCCGCACAGTCGGTGAATCGGGTAACCCGATCACCACTCACGGGCGCCAGCAGATCGATTCGTGATAGGCGCCGGGGCATGCCGGCGCTCGATATTGTCTGGAGGACATGGGCTGGAGATCAATGTTCGCGCAAGCGCCGTGCTTCGTAGGCTTTAAGGTGAGTGTAGGCGAATTCAAGAACCGACAAATCTGCTGTCGACAGTCCTGCCGCGTCACGGCGTGCGACCAAATCACCGAACATATGCTCGACTTCGATGGCGGCACCACGTTCGATGTCTCGCAGCATGGAAGAGGTCATCTTCGACCCGGGCGTCGTCAACATATTCACAAAGCGCTCATGCGCCTGCGGGCGCAGCGGGTAACCGGCGCTAGCGGCGATCTCGGCGCACTCATCCAGCAATCTCAACACCAGTGACTCACCGCCCGCAGCGAGCACATCACCGACCGTCGAGCGCATGGAGCAAGTAATGCCAGCACCGGTGGCGATAAAACACCATTTCTCCCACATATCCTGGAGGATGCTCGAGCTGAGATTAGCCTCAAAACCCGCACCGGCCAATTCATCCGTCACGCATTGAATACGCGCGGTGACTTGCCCATCCAGTTCGCCGAATGTTAATTGGTTGGTGTCGTTCAGGTGCACGATGGTACCCGACGCATCGCGGTCCACAGAGATCAGGCACTGCCCACCCAATACATTGATATGGCTGAAGCGTGCGGCCAGGCGGTCAAGATGCGCCATGCCATTGAGCAGCGGCAGAATCATCGTTTCAGCCCCCACCGCAGCTGCAAAAGACTCCATCGCTGCATCGAGATCGTAGGCCTTGCAACTCAGGAGAATCAGGTCGTAGGGTGTGTCCAGCGCCTGGCTGAGGACATAAGGCGGATCAGGATAATCGACATTGCCCAGCGGGCTTCGCACGATCAGCCCGTCACGTTCAAGTTCTTCGGCGCGACGAGGCCTGACCAAAAACGTCACGTCCCGCTTCGCCTCCAACAGTCGTCCACCAAAGTAACCGCCGATCGCACCGGCTCCAACGATCAAAATGCGCATGGCTGTCCAACCTCTGCCGAGCCGTTGAGAGGGTCTGCATGAAAGGTAAGAATAGATGATAAAAAACGCTATTCAACAACAGACAAGCCCCCTCATCAGTTGACCCCAGGCACTAAATCGCAGGCAAAAAAAAACCCGAGTAGCCAAAGACCACTCGGGACGAGAGCGTCAGCTCAACGCTGAATGCCTCTTATATTTTGAAGGGCGCGAGGCCAGGCCAGAAAAGTGGCAAGCCACTTTCTAAACGCTCGCTCAGGCTGCGGTTGGGGGTCACCCGTTCAGCCACTGCTGCTGCTTTCAATCGTGCAGATATAGCCTCGATGACAGCGCGACTGGCGTCGTTATGAAACTGCCAGACGCCATAGATTCGCCCGTCGAATGAAGGCTCGCTGCCTAGACGCGGATCAATCCCAAGCCCTGAGCCCAGGCCGAAGAGATACAAACCGTGTAAGCGCCGCCCCGCCAGATCCAGAGGACAGCCCGAAGGGTCGGAATCAAGGCCGCCCTTCACCTCGCGCAGGGTGATCGGCGTGCCGTCGGCGTATTTGAGTTCAGGTATCCGAGGTTGATAACCCGTGCACTGCACCACCACATTCGATTCAGCCAACGCCTGGCTCGCACGTTCATACTGCCGGGCAGGGCCATTCAGGGTTTGCAAGAGATGGACACGGACCCCGTCCGAACCTATTCGGCCGCGCTCAAGAATGTCCCGACCGACGTCCAAAGCGCGATAACGCAAGCCGCCGGACCGGTTGACCCGGCCCGATACCGGGCAAATATCATCGACTGGATCAAACTCATAGCCGTTTGCCAATGCCTGATCGGCACTTTCATAAAACAAGCGGATTTGCGAGCGATGCACCAATGTCATCTCTTCCAGACCGACGCTTTGCAGTGCGCTGGCGAGGTTTTCCAACACGGAAAAAGCACTGTGAGAACCACCGACTACGGTGAATCGCCCACCGTCGGCAAGGGTCGGCGCAAAATGTTCGCGCAACTCTGAGGCGCTCATACGTAGCAATGTATCGGCACTTTGAATACTGGCCGACGGAGGCAGCGATAGCCCCTGATCTGCCAGCGCGTCAAGTAGATGCTGCGGATCTTGACGGCCACCGAGGTTGAGTACCAGCGTACGACACAGAATCGCCTGAGCACGCCCTTCGTGTTCGACCCAGACCTGAAACTCATCATCGTCGCTAACCACATCGGTGATCGTGGCGCTGCTCCACACCTGAACGTCATAACGTTGAACGATAAAATCCAGCACCAGTTTCGACGCTTCTGCCAGCAGCTCCCCTACGTCTGACAGCCGTGGCGCGACGAAAGCCTGATCGCGAATGCGCCAATACGCCGCGCTGTGTTCCAACGGCTCAAACACTTCGCGCAACGCCGGATCACGCAGGCAATCGAGAAATACATCGCCCACAGAGTTGGCGGTAATCTGGTATTCCCCCAGTCTGCCGGTCCCCGGATGAGGACTGGCGTCGACGATGATCAATCCATCGCGCGTTAAATCAGGCAAGGCTCCGCTTTTCAAGGCATTGAATATCAGCCCCATGCCCGCTGGGCCAGCCCCCCCCACCACACAACCGCAGACTACTTCCAGTCGATCTCCATACATGATGATTTACTCCGTGTTTGAATTCAGGTCGTCTTTTTGTGGTCCGAGCGACGTGTTAAGTCCGCCCTAAAAAATGCAGGGATAATCGTTAGCGTCGTGTGTGAATAGAAGAGAATGAAAGAGGGGACTAACTATTAACTAACGAGGGGTAAACAAGAACGCCTTGGCGCAAGCCATCATTGATGGGCCTGTGGTGACGCTTGTTCCTCTGCGCCGCGCGGATACATGCAGCGTTACTCGACAGCTGCTACTTGATAACTTATGTGCCTTTATCGCGGACAACGCTACCGCCAGGGACAAAACTGGATGCCCTTTTAAACAGGCATTGCGGTGTTACGTTACAAAGAAACATCCTCACCGCGGTTCAACGATTCGCCCTGTAACAGAAGAGGCAAACAGGCCCGACCTAGGTGCTGGCTTAGGCGCCAAAAGCCTCGATCAATAATTTCAAAATTTCAGGAAAGTGTCAAATTCCAGACTCATTACAAAAAACGTTACACTTATTACTTAAGCACATGATAGGTATAGGTATTTTTTTTTGACGCCCAAACATCACCATTTACATGCAAAAGTTTATTTTAAATAATCGACTTGGCACGAGGAATCATAGGCATGCGTGGCATGGAACGGGCGCAGGAAAAATGAGGGAGAAATGTCTAGTCCTGAAGTAGGGACACACAACAACAAAAAGCCGCTTCTCCTTACGGGAAAGCGGCTTTGAGCAGCAGCGTCAGTCCATCAATGCATGAACAAAGCGATCAGGATGATGATCGGGATTGGCACACCGAGGAAAAACAGCAGTAATGAGCGCATGGTCATTCTCCTGGCTTAGCGAACAGGTGGGAGTGAAGTTGAAGGGACATAGGCTTCGGTGTCGAGATACACCACCGTATCTCGGCGGCGACCACCAAAGGTCGCTGCGAAGCTGGCAAAAAACGCACCGCAGAGCAGCGCGACAAACATCCACAACGAAGTCCAGGCGGCGGCTTTTCTGGCGGTGTCAGCGGCTTGTTTGGCTGCGAGTTTGGCGTCATCCAAGGCCTTGCGAGCTTTGCCAACCACCTCGTCAACCCGGCGCTCGGCATCGGCCTGGCTGAGGTTGGCGCGCTGGGCGACCAATTGACCCAGGTAGGTCCGATCCTCAGCAGCCAACTGGCCGTCGCTTCTCAGCGTATGGACGAAGATCCGGGTTACGCTGCCGCGCGCAGCGTCATCGCTGACCACCGTCGGGCGATCATCGCGGAACAGGCTGTCAACGAAGTAGCCATAATCGTCACCGCGGCTGTTGCTGGCAGCACTGCCGGCAGCTTGAGTCATTGCACTGGTTGCACCCGACGCCACGCTGGCACCGGCCTGCACACCGCCGCTGACAATACTGCTCACCGAGCCAACCACCAAGGTAGCGGTCACCAGGGTTGCAACGGCCCAGGCAAGAAAGCCATGGGCGGTGTCGCGAAAGTACACCTCATCGCCGTGCATGTTCGACCACTTCACCCGCAAGCGACCGGCGATATAACCGCCCATGCCGGAAGCAACGATTTGCGTGAAGGCCAGCCAGACGATTGTCGAAATACCCAAGCCCGTGGCGCTGATGCCGCTACCGGCCCATGGAGACACCGCCGAGAACCCCAGACCGAAACCGAGCAATACCAGAATCAACGACAATGCCGCGGCACCCGCCGCCCCGGCAAATATTGCCCCCCAGGAAACGCCTGAGAGCATGCGCGACTCGTCCACGGAAATATAAGTATCAGAGGATCTGGTCATAATTATTGTTCTCCCGACATGAAAAATGGCATTACAACTATCGAAAAAATTGCAGTTACCGTGCCAGTCGCGCGCTTAAATAAATTATGTCATTTCAATGAGTTAAAATTTTTGCATGTCATCTGACCATGCAATTTGCAATGACAGGGAAAAATCAGCGGGTTTTATGCATTAAAAAAGAGGAGTCCAGTTACGGTCTTCTCCCTTACGGCTTATCGCTGCCGGGAGATCGAATGGATCGCCATAACCCTGTCGTTTGGAACTGAAAGGGCCGAGGAAAAGAGACGGGTTAGCGTCAGTGCCTTGCACAACGAAGATCAGGAAGGCATTAGTCTACTCACAGCATCACTCGCTGTTTTATATGCTCCATATGCCTATCGGGAACACCTGTTCGCGCGCCGATGCGGCGGGCAAGTGATATTAAGGAGTAGTTGCCGTGCCTTGGCAGTTACGCAAGACATGATGGCGGACGCTTACACACGGACTGCGCCCCTGAAACAGGGGAGTAACACCCACACGTTTAGCGTGCGTGACGCAGCCGGCCGTACTCAAACCCAGTCCCCTGGCGCAGGGGCGAGCCTCACCCGGCGTAGCGGGCCTGTGCATGCAGTTGACCATGGTTAGCAAGGTCATAACGCAGCTCAGCCACCAGTTCGCATATATCCCGACTGTTATTAAGCCTGTCCAGAGAGATACCCGTGACGATCAAATCGACCCGGTCGGATTGAGGGTCGGAAATTTGAACGGTCAATGAATAATCAGGCGCCACAGTGCACTTGCAGCGCAACGGCAAAAAAGCGCGTTCGATGATACCTCGTAATTCCAGTGTGGAAAGCCTGTACGCAATCATGTGCAGCCTCCTCGCAGCAGGCCGGGTCAAGATGACACTGGCCACTTCTATTTATTAAGGTACAAGGACTTCATCCATGGTCGTCAAATAAACGGCGTCTATTACTTGAACGTCCTTAACTCTATACCCGCCCCCTGTGCGGGGCAATGCCATGTTAACGAGGGTGTACACAATCAATTGAACCGGCCTGATGTATAAAATGTATGGAAGAAACGTTTCATCTTTTACGGCTGCCAACAATACCGACCGCGCACATCCGTTTGACCACATTTCCCTCATAAAAAATAAAAAAATACGTCACTCATCAGACCACCTTCCGTCGGCTATTTTCACGCGAGCGTTACAACTCGTTTTTCGCGAGCCGCAGATGAATCAGCGCGACCCTGGCGCCATGCTTGTCTTGACGCTCGTCCACGGCATACGGCTGAAAGCCGAGCTTGGGGTAGAACAACAGGCCAGGGACGTTGTGGTTGAAACACGATGCAGTCAGCTCTTGGGCCTCGTGCTTATCGAAAGCGATGTCAATCATGTAGCCGATCAGGTAACGCCCCACACCCCGCGAGCGGGCACTGGGGGAAATGATGACATTGCCCAGCGAACAACGACCCCGAAACTGCCAGCGAGAGAAATTTGCGAAACCGACCACGGTGCCATTCATTTCAATCACGGTGGAGTCGGAGCAGTGGGCGGTGGCCTCTTTTAGCTGGTGCGGAGTCAGCGGATAAGTAGCCTTGGGAAACATATAAAACAGCTCGTCGACACTTTGTGGAAATCCACAGATAACCGGGATGTCTTTTTCTTCCAGGGGGCGATGAAGGAACATAGTTGGATAACCTCTCGAAGCATCAGGAGCACACGCATATTAAGGACACTATATGCGAAGGATAGAGCAACTACATCCTTACTAAAAAAACCCCTGAGAACCTAAGCTCACAGGGGTCAAGGCACTGCGCTCTCAGTAACGGGTCAAGGCATCCCTAGCCAATTGGGCAAGGCCATCGATATGAAGGGTACGTAGGTCACAAGGATCAGGAACGCCAGGAGGATCATCAGCCACGGCATGGCGGCCCGGATAGTCTGGCCGAGGGTCAGCCCGGTTACCGCCGAGGTGACGAACAGGTTCAGTCCCACCGGTGGGTGCACCAGACCGATCTCCATGTTCACCACCATGACGATGCCCAGATGGATCGGGTCGATGCCCAGCTTCATGGCAATCGGGAAGAAAATCGGTGCCAGGATCAACACGATGGCCGACGGCTCCATGAAGCTGCCTGCTACCAGCAATACGATGTTGACCATGATCAGGAAGCCAATGGGCGTCAGGCCTTCGGAGATCACCCATGTCGTGATTTGCTGCGGGATCTGTTCAGTGGTCAGGACGTGGGCGAAGAGCATGGCGTTAGCGATGATGAACATCAGCATGATCGACAGCCGCCCGGACTCCATCAACACTTTCGGGCAGTCACGGAACCGCATGTCCTTGTAGACGAACAACGCAACGAAGGCTGAATAGACTGCCGCCACCGCCGCCGCTTCCGTCGGGGTGAACATGCCGCTATAGATACCGCCGAGGATGATCACAAGCAGCAGCAAGCCCCAGAATGCACGCCGTGCGGTGTGCAACCACTGACGAAAGCTGACCCGTGGCTGTGCCGGTAACTTCTTGACCCTGGCGACGATGTAGATCACCACCATCAGGATCACACCGAGCAAAATGCCAGGGACAATGCCGGCGATGAACAACTTGCCCACCGAGGTTTCAGTCGCGGCGGCGTACACCACCATGACGATGGACGGCGGGATCAGGATGCCCAGTGTCCCCGCGTTACAGATGATGCCTGCACCGAACTCTTTTGGATAACCGGAGCGCACCATGCCTGCTACCGCGATGGAGCCAACGGCAGCCACCGTCGCCGGAGAGGAGCCAGACAATGCCGCGAACAACATGCAGGCCAGCACAGCGGCAATCGCCAGCCCCCCACGAATGTGCCCGACGCAAGCGTTGGCAAAGTCGATCAGGCGTTGCGCGACGCCGCCGGTGGTCATGAACGCGCCCGATAGCAGGAAGAACGGGATCGCCAGAAAGGTGTAACTGTCCGACGTTTCAAACAGCTTGATCGCCAGCGAACTCAGTGAGTCCTGACTGAACAAGAGGATGGAGACCGCCCCGGACAGGCCCAGCGAAATCGCGATAGGCACGCCCAGGAACATGAAAACGAACAACAACAGGAACAGACAAAGAACCGTCATCAGTGGTGCTCCTCGGTCGAACTGGCGAGTTTGCTCGCTTCAGCCGCCTCATCTGCCAGCCCGAGACCGAGTTGACGATGAGTGAAGATGCGCCAGAAAATTTCTACGTACCGGATGAACACCAGGCCGAAACCAAGGGGCACGATCGCGGCGATATACGACACCTTAATACCGAACTGATCGAGGTCTTCGGCACCGATATTGGCGATGAATACGGCCGATACCCATTTGTAGCTGGCCACCACGAACAAACCTGCGTACGCCAGGCAACACACGCACGCAAGCATTCCCAGCAGGCGTTGCATGCGCCGCGGCGTCAGCCTGACCAATGCGTCCACACCCAGGTGTCCGGCGGTACGCACCCCGTAGGACATGCCGAAGAAAATCAACCAGCCGAACAGCGCCTTGGTCAGCGCCACACTCCAGGTCATTTCCTGGGCAATCCCCATCAAGTGATCACCGATACTCGAGAAAAAAGCGCTGCTCACCACCCATTTGTCGCTCAGGGTGTAAAAAAACGTATAGATGTTGTTGAACATCACGTAGACGAATGTAACCAGGGTCATGGCGGCCAGCAGGAAGGCAATAACGGCTTCCTCCAGGTGCTCCCAAAGTCGCGTCAGCGATTGCATAGAAGTTCTCCGAACGTAGAGAGAGCGGCCGCTCAGATCAGAACGGCCGCGCAGACATTGCTGCCTGTACCGATCAGCTGTCGGTAAACATCAAGGTGCTTTGTTGGAGTCGTCAGCAGCTTTGATCAGATCAGGACCAATTTCAGCCGAGAATTTTTCCCACACTGGAAGCATGGCTTTTCGCCATTCAGCACGTTGCTCGGAGGTCAGTTCGATGACTTCG
Organism: Pseudomonas sp. UMAB-08; assembly: GCF_900095225.1. Lineage (GTDB taxonomy): Bacteria > Pseudomonadota > Gammaproteobacteria > Pseudomonadales > Pseudomonadaceae > Aquipseudomonas. The sequence continues at coordinate 297,627 of NZ_LT607415.1, read as the reverse complement.
CTGGTTTTGGCGTCGATGATTTTTTGCTTGGCGCTCTGGTTCAGCGCTTCAGCTTGCCTGTTCACTTCAATCGAGACCTCGTCGAGGATTTTTTGCAGCTCGGTGCGGATATCTACTGGCAGGCCGTTCCAGAACCTGGAGTTGGTGATGACCATGTAGTCGATCAAGCCGTGGTTGGATTCAGTGAAGTACTTCTGCACTTCATTGACCTTTTGGCTTTCATAATTCGACCACGTGTTCTCGGTGCCATTGACCGTACCGGTCTGCAACGCTTGATAGACCTCGGCGAAACTCAATTTGCGCGGGTTGGCGTGTACGGCCTTGAATTGCTCTTCGAGCACGCTGGACGCCTGGACCCGGAACTTCAGGCCGCGTGCATCTTTAGGCACGCGCAAAGGCTGGTTGGAGGAGAGTTGTTTCAGGCCGTTGTGCCAATAGGCCAGCCCGTGAATGCCTTTGTCATCCATGGAGGTCAACAAGGCTTTGCCCTGCGGACCTTGCTGAAAGCGGTCGACCGCTGCCAGGTCATTGAACAGGAACGGCAGGTCGAAGATTTGCACCTGTTTGGTGTACTGCTCGAACTTGGCCAGGGACGGAGCTAATAACTGCACATCACCCAAGAGCAATGCTTCCATTTCCTTGCCGTCGCCGAACAGTGACGAGTTCGCATAGACCTCGACTTTCACCTTGCCCGCCAGACGCTCCTCGGCGAGTTTCTTGAACAGCAAGGCGCCCTGCCCTTTGGGCGTGTTTTCAGCCACGACGTGAGCGAACTTGATGATTATGGGGTCGGCTGCCTGCGTCAGGCTGGCGATGGACACTGCGGCGGCGCATAGGAGCGCGCGGGTCACCTTCAACATCGATTTCACCTTTTTATTGTTGTGATTATTTTTGAGGGAGCTTTTAAAGCGCTGGTACAAAGATGCACAAGGCCGCGCGTTTAGAGAATTTGCATTTTTATAATCCAGCGTTTGGTTTAGCTGAACGCTGGCACTTTGTACCCATGGTCGACTCTGAAGCCCCTGTGTCGTGGGGATAAACCCTCGAAGACTATTGACCCAAAGCAGTCATCGTACAACTAGACTGCGACTAAAGTCGTAGGCCGCTCTTAACCTCTAGACAAGTGTCAGGGCCAATAATCGTTGAGCTCGCAGCAAGACCGGCGCGTCGACCATTTGTCCGTCGACTTGAAATACGCCTGCGCCATGAGCACCCGCGTCCAGCACGCGCTGCGCCCAAGCCAGGTCTTCAGCACACGGGGCCAAGGCTTGGTGAATCACCGGAATCTGTTTCGGGTGAATGCACAGGGCGCCCGCAAAACCCATCTCATAAGCATGGCGAACGGACTGGTGCAGCCCCTCTGGGTCGTCGATGGCCGGGTGCACACCATCGAGGGGAGGCAACAACCCCGCACCACGCGAATGCAGCAACAACAAGACGCGCGCCTGATCGAGTACACATTGTGCAGCCTGAGTGCCGTTGCTCAAGTTCAGGTCCAGCGCCAGGTCCAGGCTGCCAAACGACAAGCGCTGAACGCCTTTGGCGCAGGCAATCTCGGCCAGCGCCAACAGGCCTCGAGCGCTCTCGATGATCGGCCAGATCAGCTTGCCGGTGGCCGCCACTGCGGCAACCTGGGCAGAACTTTCAACCTTGGGCAGCAACACCCCGACAACCCCTGCATGGCGTTGGCAGAAGGCCAGGTCAGCGAAGTGTTCGGCGTGATCCGGGGCATTGACCCGAACCCAGACCGAGGCCTGCGGAGTGCTGTGCAGAAAGGCCGCTAAATTGTCGCGTGCCTGGCGCTTGAGCGACTCTTCCACCGCATCTTCAAAATCAACAATCACCGCATCGGCACCCGCAGCCAGCGCCTTGGCGAATCGCTCGGGTCGACTACCGGGCACGAACAGCGCGGAGCGAACAATGGAACCGGACATGGTTATTCCTCTTTCTTGGGGAGGCCCAATTAATCTGTGGGAACACATTCATTCGCGATGGGATCAACGCGGCGCGGCGGTCTCAGACCACCCCAGCCGCCTGCAGCCGCGCCTGATCTTCAGCCGAAAAACCCAGCTCGCCCAAAATACTACCGGTGTGCTGACCCAGCCCCGGCACCGGGTCCATGCGCGGGGTAAAGGCAGCGTTGCGCCCTGGCGGCAGCAATGCCGGCAGCTTGCCAGCAGGGCTGTCCACTTCGCGCCAGCTGTCGCGGGCCTTGAGTTGCGGGTGCTCCCACACCCCCTGCATATCGTTGACCTGGGCGTTGGCGATCTGCGCCACTTCCAGCCGGGTCACGACCTCTTCCACCGTCAGTTGGGCGAACCCATCGACAATGATCTGGCGCAGCGCCTCACGATTTTCCGACCGTTTGAAGTTCGCCGAAAAACGCTCATCGGTGGTCAGCGCGGTGTCGAGCAACACCTTCTCGCAAAACAGCGCCCACTCGCGCTCGTTCTGCAAACCCAGCATCACCGTGTCGCCGCCCTTGGTCGGGAACGGGCCATACGGATAAATTGTCGAGTGCGAAGCGCCGGCACGCGGTGGCGGCTGGGCGCCTTCGAAGGCGTAATACATCGGATAGCCCATCCACTCCACCAGGCTTTCCAGCATGCTCACGTCAATGCGACTGCCCACGCCGGTTTTGTCGCGCAGCAACAGCGCCGACAGAATCCCGCTGTAGGCATACATGCCCGCCGAGATGTCGGCGATAGAGCAACCGGCTTTGGCCATCTGGTCTTCACCCGGCCCGCCGGTCACCGACAGAAAGCCACCCTCACTCTGGATCAGCAGGTCATAGGCCTTTTTCTTTTCATAAGGCCCGCCTTCGCCATAGCCGGATATGTCGCAGACGATCAGCCGAGGGAAGCGCTCGTGCAGCGCTTCGAACGACAACCCCATGCGCGCCGCAGCACCCGGTGCCAAGTTCTGGACCAAGACATCAGCCTTGCCGAGCAGGGCCTGAAGAATATCCTCCGCCTCGTCCTGTTTGAGGTCCAGGGTCAGGCTTTCCTTGGAGCGGTTGGTCCAGACAAAGTGCGATGCCAGGCCACGCACGCGCTCGTCGTAGCCCCGGGCAAAATCGCCGCTGCCGGGGCGTTCGACTTTCACCACTCGCGCCCCCAGATCAGCCAGTTGCCGGGTGCAGAAAGGCGCGGCAATCGCGTGTTCGAGGCTGACCACGGTAATCCCGTCCAGCGGACGAGGATTGGCTGGTTGAGTCGTCATAGGGTTACCTCCGCCGCATCGCGCAGCCGCCAGACCTTTTCAATCAGCGCTCGGCCCTGCTCCGGCGTGCGTGCGCCAGAAAACGCCAGCAGACGCTGAAATTTGTCTTCCAGCTCAGGCCGCGACAGGGTGTTGCCTGGATCGCCCTTGGGCTCGTCGATGGCTGCGGTCAAGGTGCGGCCGTCCATCGTGGTGACGATCACACGCCCCAACCAGCGCGCCGGATAGGCTCCGTCGACCTCACGGTCCAGCGCCATGCTGACCTTCTCACGGAACGCTGCCACGGCAGGGTCAGTCAGGGCAAACGCCTGAAACTCGGTCAATTGCGCTTTGCCATGCACTGCAATTAACCCGAGTACTGCGCCCATCGAGAACTTGGCCTGATGCACCGTTTGCGGAACCACAACCCGTCCCAGCACATCGATAGCGGCCTGATGCACACGGGTGGTGACATGCTCGATCTGATCGTGGGTCAGGCCCTCGCGCTGCATCAGAAGCAGCAACGCATCAGCGGCCGGATGGGTGTGCCGGCACGAGGCGTGGAACTTGAACGAGGTCTCGGCCAGCGCCCAACGGCTGCCCAACCGGTCGGACAGCTTGCTCGGATCAGCATCGCTGGACATCCCTGCGGCCATGCCTTGATCACCCTCGAGGATATTGCGCGCGCCGGTCAGGCCATCCAGAGTCATGTACGCCGCGAGTAAACCATCGGCAGCAGCTTTGGCGGTGTGCAGTTGTTTCGAGTCGGCGGCGTCGCGCAAAAACTCCCACAACCCGGCGGCCTGAGTGCCCGCGTTGCCAAGCAGGTTGATGAACTGCTCTTTGTCGAAGCCCAGCAACTTGCCGACCGCAACGGCGGCCGCGAGGGTGCCGACCGTGGCCGTGGTATGGAAAATCTTGTAGTGAGAACGGCCCATGAACTCGCCGATGCGAATTCCGGCCTCATAGCCGGCCACTGAGGCCAGCAACAACTCGCGACCGGACTTGCCCAGGTCCTGAGCCGCCGCCAGCACGGCGGGGAACACCACCGTAGCCGGGTGCAGCACCGAGCTGTTGTGCAGGTCGTCCTGCTCGACAAGGTGCGAAGAAGCAGCGTTGACCAGCGCGGCGAAATACGCCGAGGTGCCACGGCCGTTCACCAGAATTTTCGCCGGGCCATCGGCTGGCCCCATGCGCTGCGCATAACGCTCGAACAGCGGGATCGGGTGCGAACCCTGGCTGGCCAGCGCCGAGCCCAGCCAGTCGAGAAACAAGTCTTCGGTGCGGTCGAGCACGGCGTCTGGCACCTGCTCGTCGTTCAGGTCGGCCAGGAAGCCGGCCAATGCTTGGGTATGGCTCATGATCGGCGCCTCAGAAACTGCGTGGCAGGTCGAGCAAATGCTCGGCGACGTAGGACAAAATCAGGTTGGTCGAGATTGGCGCGACCTGATACAGACGGGTTTCGCGGAACTTGCGCTCGACGTCATATTCACAGGCGAAACCAAAACCGCCGTGGGTTTGCAGGCACGCATTGGCCGCTTCCCAGGACGCCTTGGCCGCCAGGTATTTGGCCATGTTGGCGCTGGCCCCGGCATTTTTGCCGCTGTCGTATTCCTCGCAGGCGCGCCAGCGCATCAGGTCGGCGGCTTCGATCTCGATGTGCGCTTCGGCAATCGGGAATTGCACGCCCTGGTTCTGCCCGATGGGCCGCCCGAACACCACCCGATCTCGGGCATAAGCGCTGGCTTTCTCGATGAACCAGCGGCCATCACCGATACATTCGGCGGCAATCAGCGTGCGCTCGGCATTCAAGCCATCAAGGATGTAGCGAAAGCCTTTGCCTTCCTCGCCGATCAGGCTGTCCAGAGGCAATTCCAGGTTGTCGAAGAACAACTCGTTGGTCTCGTGATTGACCATGTTGGCGATGGGCTGAACGGTCAGACCGTTGCCAATGGCCTCGCGCAGGTCGACAAGAAAGATCGACATGCCTTCGGATTTCTTCTTTACGTCAGCCAACGGTGTGGTGCGCGCCAGCAAGATCATCAGGTCCGAATGCTGGACTCGGGAGATCCAGACTTTCTGACCGTTGATCACGTACTTGTTGCCCTGCTTCACCGCAGTGGTCTTGATCTTGGTGGTGTCGGTGCCGGTGGTGGGCTCGGTGACGGCCATGGATTGCAGGCGCAATTCACCGCTGGCCAGTTTCGGCAGGTAATAGCTTTTCTGGGCATCACTGCCGTGGCGCAACAGGGTAAACATGTTGTACATCTGGCCGTGAACGGTGCCGGAGTTGCCGCCGCAGCGGTTCACTTCTTCAAGGATTACCGACGCTTCGGCCAGGCCCAGACCCGAGCCGCCGTATTCAGTCGGAATCAGCGCCGCCAGCCAGCCGGCATCGGTCAGCGCCTTGACGAAAGCTTCAGGAAAGCCCTTTTCTTCATCGACTTTGCGCCAGTAAGCGGCATCGAATTCAGCACACAAGGCGCGCACGCCTTCGCGGATGGCATTCAGTTCTTCATTGTCGTTGGGGTTCATCGATTGGCTCTCATGGGTCTGCACGGACACGCGCTTATCTAATGGGACTGTCCACTGGATTTAGTCGAAATCGACTTCAGCGCTTTGGGCGATACCGGCATCATTGCCGGCCCATAACTGCGCCTTGCCGGGTTCAAGCAGGCGGCCGCCCACGCTGAACGGTTGTGGGGCAATCAACGGACGCACGCCGCGATAGCTGAAATGGCGCAGACGCGCCTCAGGGTTGGCCCGGCAGAACGCACGCAGGCTTAAGGTGGCGATCATCGGACCGTGCACCACCAGGCCGGAATAGCCTTCGGTATCGGTGACATAGGGGTAGTCGTAATGGATGCGGTGGCCGTTGAAGGTCACGGCGGAATAGCGGAACAGCAAGGTCGAGGTTGGCGCAACGGTTTCACTCCAGTCGCCCTTAGGGACCTCGTCGCCGCCGCTTTGCTTCGGAGGGTTGGGCTCGCGGTAAACGATGTCCTGTTCTTCGCGAATCGCCAGTCGACCGTCCTGGGAGTAATCGTGACGCACCGTGACGAACAACAACGCGCCAGTACGGCCGTGTTTTTCTTCGATATGGGTGATGGTCGACAGTCGATGGGCGTCGGCGCCGACCCGCAGCGGTTCGAAAAACTCGATACGACCGCCGGCCCACATGCGATTGCGGTTGTCGGCCGGGGGCAGAAAGCCGCCGCGTGCCGGATGACCGTCCGTACCGAGTAAGGATTCAGCCAGCGGTTCCTGAAAGAAGCACCATTGCCAGAGCGGCGGCAGGGCCGCGCCGTGAGCAGGAGCCTCTTCGCCGAAGGTCGCAGCGATGCGTTTGATCAGGTTGCGACTCAGTTGATCCTGGGCCTCTTCGGTGCGTCCAAGCCAGGCACTAAAATCTGAAGCACTCATGCGGGTTCCCCCTTGCCAGTTGTTGTTATGCCGGGATAATGCAAGGCGCTGGGCATTCTGAGAATTTGCATTTTCGTAAGCCAGCGTTCATAAATGCTGAACGCTAATAAAAATGGGAGACGATGATGCACTTCGATCTGGCTGACCTGCGCCTGTTCATCCACATTGGCGAATCGCCAAGTCTGACCCAGGGTGCGCGGCGAGCGTTTCTGTCACCGGCGGCGGCCAGCGCCCGGATCAAGGCACTGGAAAGCCAATTCGATACTCGCCTGCTGTACCGTGACAGCCGTGGTGTAGAGCTGACACCCGCCGGTCATCGCCTGCTCAAGCATGCGCGACTGGTGATGCGCCAAGTGGATTACCTGAAATCCGAATTCACCCGCTACGGCACCGATTCAGCCGGGCACATCCGCATCTTCGCCAACACCACAGCAGTGACCGAGTTTCTGCCGGAAGTGCTGGCAGGTTTTCTGGCGAAACGACCAGGGGTAACCGTCGACCTGCAGGAACGCCTTTCGCGGGACATCGTGCGCGGCGTGCTCGATGGCACCACCGACATGGGCATTATTGCCGGTCCGGTGGAAGCCGCTGGCTTACAGGTGATGCACTTCAGTACCGACCGTCTGGTGCTGGCCGTCCCCGTGGGGCATACGCTGGCCGGGCCGAAACCGGTGACCCTCAAACAGACCCTGGCCTTCCAGCATATTGGCCTGCACGAAGGCAGCACGCTCCTGAGTTTCCTGCGTGACCATGTCGAGCGGCTGGGGCAAAACCTGTCGCTGCGGATTCAGGTGTCCAGCTTCGAGGCCATCTGCCGCATGGTCGAAGCCGGCGTGGGCATTGGCATCATTCCCGAGTCTGCCGCTGCCCGGCACAGCCGCACCATGCAACTGGCGATTGTCGAACTCGACGAACCCTGGGCGATTCGCGAGCGCAGTATCCTGGTCCGCGAACTGGACGCCTTGCCAGGCACGGTGCGCGCGCTGATCGCAACCTTGATGCCGGATGCGCCCGAAGTGACAACCGACGACGCGGCACCGGCGCTCGGCTAAGCCCCCGCCGCCGTCAGTTCGAAACAAAAAGTCGCGCCTTTTCCGGGCGCGGACAGCAGACGAATCTGAGCGTCGTGCAGTTGCAAAATGCGCCGAACGATCAGCAGCCCAAGGCCACCGGAGCGCCGGTCGCCCGCCTGACTGAAAGGCCGTCGGAACAGGTTTTCCAGCAGTCGTGCGGGAATACCCGGCCCGGTATCACTGACCGTGACGATGACTTTGCCCGCCTCATGCTTGAGCGCCACCTCGATGGTCCCGCCCGAGGGGGTATGCCGGATCGCGTTGTCGATCAGGTTAGTCAGTACCCGCTCGATCATGCCCAGGTCGGCCGACACCATGGACGACGAGCGCGGTAATACCGCCACCAACCGCGACTGCCTGGCTTCAGCCATCAATTCGAATTTCTGAAAGACGTCCTGAATCAAGTCGGAGAGCGAAAAATCTTCGACCACCAGTTGCACGGCGCCATGCTCCAGCCGGGCCAGCTCGAACAAAGCCTGCGCCAGTTGACGTACGTTGTCGCTCTGACTCAAGGCTGCAGCGAGATAGCGCTGTCGCTCGGCCTCGTTCAGTGTTGCGCCCTTGAACGAGAGGGTTTCCAGATAGCCATGCAACGACGCCAACGGCGTGCGCAAGTCATGGGAAATATTCGCCACCAGTTCGCGTCGGTCTTGATCCAGCTGCGTCAGGGTGCGCCATTGCTCGGCAATCCGAGCCGCCATCTGGCTAAAACTGGCCTCAAGCACGGCTATTTCATCGCGTCGACTGGCCCCATCTTCTGCGGTTACCGGCAACGCGACCGGCTCCGCCTGAGTATCGAAATGGCGCATGGTGTCGGTCAGGCGCCGCAGCGGCCGGGTAATCAACCGAAACGCCATCAGCCCCGCCACAAGACCCAGCAGCGCGACCAGCGCCATGGACCACAACGTCGTGCGCAGCACCGAGCTGGCGGCCACCTGAGCTGAAATGCGGTCATGCGCCTCACCCATCAGCACCACGTAGAGGTAGCCCAGATCCTGGCCGCCATCGTGCAGCGCGGCGACGCTGAACACCTTTTGACCGTCGACACTGCGCGGATCGTCGCCGAGGATTGGCAGCGGCTGTCCGTCCAGCAAGCGATGCAGAGGGTTGAGATCGACGCGGTCACGCTTCAGATGACCGGCTGGCGCATCATCCCCGGTGATACGGCCGGTGCTGTCCAGCAAGTAGACTTCGACGCTGGGATTGACGTTCATTAATTTGCTGAACAGCCTGCGGATGTCCTCAACCTTGAGATTACTGGCGCCGATCATGTTGTTGTCGCGGGCGATACTGTCGGCCAAACCACGCGACAAGCCTTGCACCACTTCTTTTTCATGCAGGTCGTTGGCGCGGATCTGCAACCAGGCCGATGCCCCACAGCAGGCTAACAGCAAGATTGCGAACGCTACGGACAGCCGTTGTAATAGCGTCAGGTTCATTCAGCCGGCCTCACGCGGTCCGGCGAGAAACGATAACCCAGGCCCCAAACGGTCAGGATGCGACTGGGTTCCGCCGGATCAGCTTCGACTTTTGCGCGCAGACGATTGATGTGGGTGTTGACGGTATGTTCATAGCCATCGTGCTTGTAGCCCCACACCTGATTGAGCAAGTCCATGCGTGAAAAAACCTTCCCGGGATTTTTCACAAAAAAATACAACAGGTCGAATTCACGTGGTGTGAGTTCAAGGTATTTACCATCGACCTCAGCCTGACGCGTCACTGGGTCCAGCGTCACCCCGTTAAGCTCGATCTTGCCGGCGACCGTCCTCATGTTTTTTTCCAGGGCGTCTACCCTGCGCAGCAGCGCCTTGACCCGTGCCGCCAGTTCCAGCATCGAAAACGGTTTGGCCAGATAATCGTCGGCACCGAGCTCGAGCCCGAGCACGCGATGCATTTCGCTGGACCGGGCACTGGTGATGATGATTGGCGTATAGCGAGCCATGGCACGGGCTTGCCGGCAGATCTCCAGACCGTCCACACCCGGCAGCATCAAGTCCAGGATCAGGGCATCCCAGCCACCTTGTTCAAGCTGCGCCAACCCCGCATTGCCATCGGCGCAATGCGTCACTGCGTAGCCTTCGTCCTGCAAATGCAGGCGCAACAAGCCGGCGAGCTGCAGGTCATCTTCGACAATCAATACACGTTTTGGCGCATCCATTATCAGCCTTCTGGAATGAGTGGTTCCGGCGCGCGGGGGACGCGGCGGGAACGCCATTGTGCAAGATTCCATCGAATCCATTTATCACAATTAATTTAACTTTGCGTGAGGACTTGGTGACTGCGCGCGAAAAACAATGACACAACGCCCACGCCTTCCAGGTGATCCCTATGCAATCCAGACGATGGTTTCTTTTTTGCAGCACGGCTGGCGTCGCCCTTGCGGCGACAGGACTCCTCAACTGGCGCGCCCTCGCCGCGACGTCAGGCGGAACGGCCAGGGCCAGCGAAGTCTTCGAGGTGGCCCACACCGAGGCCGAGTGGCGCGCGCTACTCTCGGCAGATCAATTCGAGGTGCTGCGCCATAGCGCAACCGAACGGCCCGGCAGCAGCCCGCTCAACAATGAACACCGGAGCGGACGTTTTGCCTGTGCCGGGTGCCAGCTTGAGTTGTTTTCCTCCAGCACCAAATTCGAGAGTCACACCGGTTGGCCAAGCTTTTATGCCCCGCTCGAACATGCCGTCGCAGAAACACGCGACATGGCGCTTGGCATGGTCCGCACCGAAGTGCACTGCCGTCGTTGCGGCGGCCATCTGGGCCATGTGTTCGATGACGGCCCCGAACCGACCGGGCTGCGCTACTGCATGAACGGCGTGGCCATGACATTCAAGCCTGGTTCGGCATGAGCCATGACTCAGCCCACAGCGACTAAAAAGGATTCAGCCACATGCTATTAATCATCTTGTCGTACCTAGGGGGCGTGCTGACCATTCTCAGCCCCTGCATTCTGCCGGTGCTGCCCTTCGTATTCGCCCGCTCAGGCGAGCCGTTCCGGCGCAGTGGCCTGCCGCTATTGTGCGGCATGGCGTTGACGTTCGCAGCGGTCGCCACCCTGGCGGCCGTCGGCGGTGGCTGGGTGGTGCAGGCCAACCAATATGGACGCTGGCTGGCCGTCGCGCTGATGGCATTCTTCAGCTTGACCCTGTTGATGCCCCATTTGGCCGAGCGTTTGACACGCCCGCTGGTCTCGGCGGGAGACCGTCTTTCCCAATCGGCACAAACACCGGGTGGCCCACCCAGCATCAAATCATCGTTTTTACTCGGGGTTGCCACCGGTCTGTTATGGGCACCTTGTGCCGGTCCCATCCTGGGCCTGGTACTCACCGGCGCGGCGCTGCATGGCGCCAGTGTTGGCACAACCCTGTTGCTGTTGGCCTATGCCGCGGGGGCTGCCACCTCGCTCGCGTTTGCCTTGCTCATCGGCGGCAAGCTGTTTACCGCCATGAAACGCTCATTGGGTGCCGGCGAATGGCTGCGTCAAGGCCTGGGCATCGCCATGCTAATCGGCGTCGTCGCTATCGCGCTGGGGCTGGACACAGGGCTGCTGACCAACGTATCCAGCGTGGCGACAGCCGGACTTGAGCAAAAGCTGCTCAATACCCTGTCGCCGGTTGCACCGAGCGAAAGCAGCCCGAGCGGCGTCACGATGAGCGTGAGTCTTAAGGACGTCGCCGACTCAGCCCTGAACCTGCCGGTAGAAGGCTCGTTGCCCGACCTCTCCGGCGCGGTTACATGGCTGAACGCTGCCCCGCTCACCGCCGCAGAGCTGAAGGGCAAAGTCGTGGTCATCGACTTCTGGACATATTCCTGCATCAACTGCCTGCGCAGCCTGCCTTACGTCAACGCTTGGGCGAAGAAATACCATGATCAGGGTTTGGTGGTGATCGGCGTGCACGCGCCCGAATTTGCCTTTGAACGAGACGTCGATAACGTGCGCAAAGCGGTGCGTGATCTGGGTATCAATTACCCGGTCGCCCTCGACAACGACTACGCGATCTGGCGTGGCTTCAACAATCAGTATTGGCCAGCGCATTACTTTATCGACGCTCAAGGCAATATTCGTTACCACCATTTTGGTGAGGGTAACTACGCGCAGTCTGAGCGCGTCATCCAACAATTGCTGGCAGAAGCCGGCCATACAAATGTTGCCCGAGGCATGGTCACGGCTGCCGATGCTCAAGGCGTCCAGATGGCCGCAGATGATGCGGAGGTAAGCTCGCCCGAAACCTATCTGGGTTACGCGCGTGCACAGAACTTCGCGTCGGCAGGCGATGAAGTGGCGGACAAGGCCCAGACCTACGTCACCCCGGTGCAACCGCTCCTGAACCAATGGGGACTGGTCGGCACGTGGACGGCCAAACCTGAACAGGTCGTCCTTGAACACGCCCCCGGCCGTATCGTCTATCGCTTTCATGCGCGAGACCTGCACCTGGTTCTCGGCCCGGGGCCCGACGGCAAACCTGTGCGCTTTCGGGTCAGCATCGACGGCACGGCGCCCGGTGAGGATCACGGTACTGACATCGCGCCCAATGGTGACGGCACGGTGACCGAACAGCGCCTTTATCAGCTGGTACGCCAGGCAGGACCCATTATCGATCACACCTTTGCCATTGAATTCCTCGACCCCGGCGTCCAGGCCTACGCATTTACATTCGGTTGATCACGTGGTTCTGCCTTCACAGCGTGCGATTTTCTCAATGATGAACGTGAGGATGAAAAAAATGAGTACTTCTACAGTGGGCGAAAAGAGATCGACTTCGTGGTTGCCGTTGAAACTGGCTGGCGTCAGCCTGATCACCTTGCTACTGGGCCTGTCGCAAACCGCGTGTTCGGCCGAAAAAGCCGTTGCCATCGCCCCACCCGCTCTGGATGAGCCTGTCGGCACCGCCCACCGCGAAGTGGCCGTAATCGCTGGCGGATGCTTTTGGGGTGTTCAAGGCGTATTCCAGCACGTGCGCGGCGTCGAGAACGCGGTGTCCGGTTACGCGGGCGGCGCCGCCAACACGGCAGAGTATGGTCAGGTCAGTTCCGGCGACACCGGGCATGCGGAGTCGGTACAGATCACCTACGACCCGACAACAATCACTTATGGACGCTTGCTGCAGGTGTTCTTCTCGGTGGCCCACAACCCAACCGAATTGAACAGACAAGGCCCCGACAGCGGCACCCAATACCGCTCGGCGATTTTCCCGCAGAACCCGCTGCAGGAAAAAATCGCCAAGGCCTACATCGCCCAACTTGACGCATCCAAAGCGTTCAACGCACCCATCGTCACCCGGATTGAAAACAACAAAGCGTTTTACCCGGCCGAAACCTACCACCAGAACTACCTGACGTTGAACCCGAGCAGTCCCTACATCGTCATCAATGACCTGCCGAAAGTGGAGTATCTCAAGCAGATGGAGCCGACCCTTTATCGCGCTGATCCAGTGCTAGTGGGCAAAGGGCTGTAATGAGTGCAGCTGCAAAAGCTTCGCGAACACGTTTGCGCCTTCACAGGTCTGTGGGAGACTTGCCTGCGATCCACATGACGCGTGTATGCCTGACACGCCGCCTTCGCCAGCTGTTGCGCACTAAGGCCAATCCATCGACTGACGACCTTCAACGCCGAGACACACCATGCCGACGTTATTTTTTTCGCGCCTCAAAGCCCACTGGTTGAGGCTGCTATGCATGACGCTGGTGATCCTCGGCATGCCGTTGAGTTGCTCGGTGCTTAAGCACGAAGAGCGCACGCTGCTGTTCCAGATCGAGCCAGGCACCGCCAGTTGGTATCACGGTTTGCCAGCCGACGTTGAAGAGTTGGAACTCAAGGCGCCAAATTTTGGCGACTCGCAAAACATCCATGCCTGGTGGTGGCCAGCAGCTAAAGCCAGCGCGCCCGCTGTGCTGTACCTGCACGGAACACGGTGGAACCTGACGGGCCAGTTTTTCCGCATCGAGCAACTGCATGCCATGGGTTTCTCTGTACTGGCCATCGACTACCGCGGCTTCGGTCAGAGCCTGGGGTCACTACCATCGGAGACCTCGGTGTACGAGGATGCACGCATCGCCTGGGCGCGTCTGAAAACCTTGCAGCCCGACGCCACAAAACGCCTGCTGTACGGCCATTCACTGGGCGGTGCCGTGGCGATTGATCTGGCCGCCGAACTGGGTCGCGATGCTGAACGCGACGGCGGTAAAAAGCAGGCGCGGGGGCTGATCATCGAATCCACTTTCACCACCCTCGCTGACGTGGCGACGGCTGTCGCCAACACGTCGCTGCCGGTGCGCTGGCTGTTGTCGCAAAAGTTCGATTCCATCGACAAAATCGCTGAGATCCACATGCCGGTACTGATCGTGCACGGCATGGATGACCCTTATGTGCCATCGCGCTTCAGTGAAGAGCTGTATCAGGCCGCCCGAGAACCCAAACGCTTGTTGCTGGTCCCTGGCGGCACACACAACAACAGCATGAGCCTGGGGCGTGAAGCTTACAGCCAGGCGATTCAAACGCTGTTGAAGTCCGGTAGAACACCTGCCAGCGCCGCTGCTCCGGTGGAGAAACCGTTCGTACTCAAACAGAGCAGCGTTGCCGGGTGATTTAAAACATCACATCAGCACGTACAACAACACGATATTGACCACCAGCATCGCCAGCGCCGTGGGGATCTGCGCCTTGATCACCGCGTACTTGTCCGGTAACTCCAGCAACGCCGCCGGGACAATGTTGTAGTTGGCGGCCATGGGCGTCATCAGTGTTCCGCAGTAACCGGAGAACATGCCGATGGCAGCCATCACCGCAGGGTTGGCGCCGTACATGCCGACCAGTACGGCACGCCAATACCCCCCGTCATCACTGGAAAGGCGGCGAAACCGTTGCCCATGACCACGGTGAACAGGGCCATGCCCAACACGTAGACCATCACCGCCACCAAGCGGAAGTCGAGGTTGATGTAGGCCGTGGCCAGGTGCGCCACCGCCTTGCCAACGCCTGCGTCATTGAACAACAGCCCGAGCATGGCGAGCATTTGCGGCAGTACCAGCGCCCACCCCAGCGCCTCCGTCAGACGGCGTGACTCACGCATCGCCTGCACCGGGGTGTCGCGGGTCAGCCAGCACGCCAACGACAGCGCGATCAGGCAGCCGATGCCCAGCGAGACAAAGGTGCTGTTGGCCGGATCAAGCAAGGCCACGTCGCCGAATTTGACGTTTTTCAGAAAGACCGCGCCGATCACAGTCACCAGCGGAATCGCCAGTGCCGGGATGAACAGTTTGTTGCCTAAGCGCCCGGCGCTTGCCCGACGAGCCTTGTCGGGCAGGTCATGATGTTTACCCATCCCAACCCCGCCGCACCCGGCGATGGCAGCCATCGCCAGCACACCGACGCCAACCAGCGCGGGTGGCAACTGCTCGCCCACCAGAAACGCGATGCTGAACAGGCCCCAGAATAAACCGGTGCTCCAGCGCTTCGGATTACTTTTATCGGTGAGCGTCATGACCGAGGTGATCGCCAGAATCACCCCCGCCAACCAGTACAGGTATTGAATCGAGATGATCATTGCGCAAGCTCCTTCACAGCCGGGCTGGCTTGCAGTTCACGTCCCAACAATCGATCAAAGCGATGCAGCCGTATGGCGTGGATCACGAACGCACAGATCGCCGTTGGAATACCCCAGAACGCAATGTGCATCGGGTCAACGTCGATCCCCGAGCCCAGCAGAAAGGTGTGCATCAAGGCGATAGCGCCAAAGGCGACGAATATGTCTTCGCCGAAGAACAGCCCGACGTTGTCCGTTGCCGCGCATAGCGCCAGCAATCGAAAACGCACTGCTTCCGGCAGCTTGCCGAACCGCGCCTCGGCAGCGCCTTCAGCCATGGGCGCCAACAATGGTCGGACCATCTGCGGGTGCCCGCCCAGGCTTGTCAGCCCCACCGCAGCAGTGATTTCGCGGACAAACAGGTAAGCAATCAACAGGCGACCGGCCGTCGCGCTCTGGAACCGGGCAATCCAGCTTTGCGCATGCAGACGCAAACCGTGGCGCTCCAGCAGGCCGATGACCGCCAGCGGCAACAGGATGATCAGGGGCAAGGTGCGGGTTTTGATGAACCCGTTGCCGATGGTCGCAAGAATAGTGTCCAACGGCATGCTCGCGGCAAAACCGGTGACCACGGCCGCGAGGGCGACCACCAGCATCGGATTGAAGCGCAGCACGAAGCCAATGACGATGACCAGCACGCCCAGCAGCGGCCAGAGGTTAATAGCGGTTTGCATAATAAGGATCTCGTTCTGTGGGTCAGGTGACAAGGCTCAGGCCAGACGTCGAATAATCATCCTGTGAACCACCAGAGGTACGGAGCGATGCAAACATAGTTTTGATTGTTGTTATTCATGGAGTCCTCTCTCATTCTCCAGCAATCTTTCGGTACGCCGACAGCTGTGTCCAACGAGAAAAAACCGCTATACCCCATAACAATTTCTGTAGAGGTGCTGGCATATAACCTGCAATTTCCAAAGGGTCAGTGCTACCCCTACACGGTGACGCTCACTCTGTCTCTGCGGCATGCGAAACCCGCTACACCCTTAAACAGCAAGGAACCGACTCGGTGAATCTCAAATTTCTGGAAACCTTCGTCTGGGTCGCCCGCCTGAAAAGCTTCAGGCTCACGGCAGAGAAACTGTTCAGCACCCAGGCGTCTATTTCCAGCCGCATTGCCGCCCTGGAGGATGAAATGGGTGTGCGCCTGTTCGTTCGTGATTCCAAGGGGGTTTCGCTGACCACTGAAGGTTTGCGCGTGCTGGAATACGCCGAACACATCATGGACACGATGCAGAGCATGAAAGACGCGATCAAGGACCCGCGACAGGTACGCGGGCGGATTCGTATCGGGGCGATGGATACGGTGATACACACCTGGCTCAGCCCTTTGGTAACACGCCTGATGAAGTGTTACCCGGCGCTGGAGATCGAACTGACCGCCGACACTGCCAGCAACCTGTGCGTGCAGTTGGAAAAGGGTTATCAGGACATTATTTTCCAGACTGATGTGCTGCGCTTCGACTCGGTGCGCAACACGGTACTGGCCCGCTACCCGATGCATTGGGTGGTGCCGACCGGCTCGGCCTATGACCGGCCTTACGCCTCGCTCGAAGAGCTGTCGCTGGAACGCATCGTGACCTTTTCGCGGAACTCACGCCCGCACCAGGACATCCTGAACATGCTGCACACAGCCAACATCGTGACGCAGCGCATCAATTGCGTGAACTCGGCCTCCGCCATCACCCGCCTGGTGCGCGACGGCTTCGGCATCGGTGCATTGCCAGCAGCGCTGGTGCGTGGAGAACTGGCGCAGGGCGTCCTGACACTGATCCATGACGTTCCCCTGCCGCCTGCCATGGACATCGTCGCCAGTTGGCGTACCGGCGCGGGCATGGAGCTGGTTGAAGACATCGTCAGCCTGACCCAGGAAGTCGTTGGCGAATTCGCAGCGCAACTGCCCTCGGAGGCACCGCACTACGTGTTGATCGGTGATCTGTTGGCGTCGTCGCTCCCAACGACACCAAGGTCCTGAACCTTAGTGGTTCATACCTTCAAGATACGCCCACTCACCGAAACACCCAGCAGCAACACGGCAACAATCAGAAAGGCCAGGCTCAGGCTGCTGGCGTGGGCGATGAAGCCAATGAGCGCTGGACCGGCAAGGATGCCGGCGTACCCCAGGGTGGTGATCGCCGGGACAGCCACGTTTTCTGGCATGACCTTTTGTCGGCCAACAGCGCTGTAGAGCACTGGAATGATGTTGGAACAACCGGCACCGACCAGCGCGTAACCAAGCAACGCCGCTTCCCACGAGGGGATCAGTGTAGACAGTGCCAACCCCAGCGCTGCGCACAGGCCGCCGAGAATAATGACGCGATTGGCCCCGACTCGACGAACGATGGCATCGCCAAAAAACCGGCCGAGGGTCATGGTCAGGGCGAACACCGCATAGCCCAGCCCGGCATAAGACGGATCGACATTACGCAAGGAACTGAGGAACACCGCACTCCAATCGAGCATTGCGCCTTCGGTGAGGAACACGGTAAAGCACAGCAAACCAATACACAGCACCACGCCGTGGGGCACGGCAAACGCCGGGCCATCGCTTTCGCTGCCATAGGTGAGGAAATGCGGCGAGGCTCTGAGCAGAGCAATGACCATAAAGGCAACCACCACCCACATCGCGATCAACGGCGAAGCACCCGCACTGAGCAAGCCACTGACCCCGCCAGCACCGATGATCCCTCCCAGGCTGAACAAGCCATGAAAGCCCGACATCATGGTCTTGCCACTGGCCCGTTCGACGATGATCGCCTGAATGTTCACCGTGCAGTCCAGTGCGCCCATGCTCGCGCCAAACACGAACAGCGTCGCCACCAGCAACGACAGACTGGAAACTGACGCCAGCAAGGGCAGGCACAGACAAATCAACACGCTGGAGACGATCAAGACACTGCGGCATCCGAACCGCGCCGCGAGCGCCCCTGCCAACGGCATGGCGATGATCGAGCCGACCCCCAAACACAGGAGCAATAACCCGAGAGTCCCGTCATTCAGCCCGACCCGCGCCTTGGCATAGGGCACCAACGGCGCCCACGCTGCGATGCCGAACCCGGCGATAAAAAACCCGATACGCGTGGAAAACTGTTCCATTCGGCCCGGGATAACCGGTGCCGCGGTGCTGATGGCCGTCATGGGGCGTCCTTCGATAACCCCGGGCAGGTTCAACCGGGCAATCGCAGCAGCCTAACAAAGCTCACGGCCTAACCAAATGTTTCGTTCCGGATTCACAGGAAAGCTGAACGGAGTCCGTCCTGTCCTGCCATGGAGGATCAGCTAGACTGTGCGCCGCTTCTCTCAAGGTTAAAACCGGAGAGCCCTTCACAAAACAAGCTCCCTATAAAAGCTTGAAGCCGCGCGAGGATCTTGTGTCAAAAGGTGTTGTACTGTCGGTTATGGCCTCGATCCTGTTCGGGGTCATGTATTTCTATACTTCGCTGATGCCCCCTCTGAGTGGTGAAGAGATCTTCGGTTGGCGCATGCTGCTCACCGTGCCCTGCGTAACGCTGTTCATGATTATCAGTGGTGATTGGCCGCTGGTTTGCCAAATCGGCCGACGCCTGCGAAAAAAGCCGACCCTGCTGATCGGCATGCTGCTGTCTTCGACGCTGCTCGGTGCGCAGCTCCTGCTCTTCATGTGGGCACCGCTGCATGGCCGGAGCCTGGAAGTGTCACTGGGGTATTTTCTATTACCACTGACGATGATCGTGACCGGCCGAATCGCCTACGGCGAACACCTGTCACGGCTGCAAAAAATAGCCGCTTTTTTTGCCCTGATCGGCGTCGCCAATGAGCTGTACCGGGTCGGCAGCTTCTCTTGGGAAACCCTGTTGGTGGCCCTCGGTTATCCAATGTATTTCGTGCTACGGCGCAGGTTGGGCAACGATAATCTCGGCGGTCTGTGGTTCGACATGACCCTGCTGCTGCCCATCGCAACCTGGTTCATCCTCAACGGTGACCCCAGCGCCGTCGCCGAACATCCAAGGCTGTACCTGTTGATTCCACTGTTGGGCATGATCAGCGCTTCAGCACTGGTCAGTTATATTCTTGCGAGTCGCATGCTGGCCTTCAGCCTGTTCGGCCTGCTCAGTTATGTTGAACCCGTACTTCTGGTCGGCGTCGCCTTGCTGCTGGGGGAAAGTATCGGCCGTGACGAATGGCTGACATACCTGCCGATCTGGCTGGCCGTGCTGGTATTGATGTTTGAAGGCAGCAAGCACTTGCTGGCCCATCGCCGCAGAAACGCCTCGTGAGGTGTCGCTGCCGGAGCCCATCAGGACTCCGACAGCAACGTCCGGATCAGAACAGCTTGATGGTATAGCTCAGGATCAGCCGATTTTCGTCGATGTCGGTGCGGTAGTTGGAACGCGCTGTCGCGTTGCGAATGCGCATGCCCACATCCCTGAATGGTCCGCTCTGGATCACGTAGCCAATGTCCAGATCACGCTCCCAGTCCTTGCCTTCGAAGCCCCGCCCGGTATTGACGTTATCGCCCTTGAGGTAGCGCGCGCCAACCACCAGACCCGGTAGGCCAATGGCGGCGAAGTTGTACTCGTCGCGCAGTTGCCAGGAGCGCTCTTTAGGGGCGGCGAACTCATAAGTCGGCACTTCGTTACCCAATGGCGAAATGTTGTCGCCAATACGCAAGAAGCCGTCTTTGCCATTGATCGCCTGATAGCCGACGTAAAAGGTATTCCCTCCGTGGGCGGCGGACATCAGCGAGTAAAACGCGTGGTTGTCGAGGCTGCCCGCTTTGCTCTGTCCATCATCCTGAGCGTCGTAAAAGCCCAGGTTCGCCCCCAGTTTCCAGCTGCCGAACGGCTCGATGTGTTTGAGGTTGTAGAAGCGTTGCTGGTAGATATCTTTGAGCTGGGCCTGCCAGATGCCGACCGTGGTGCGCTTGTCGTTGAAGGTGTAGTCAGCACCCGCGTAGTTGAAACGATCGGAGGTGATACTGGCGATACGCCGTGGGTTTGTCGGGTCATTGATCAGCGCGTACATCTGCTGGTCATTGGTGGAGTCGCGCAAGTTGGTAGAGCGCAATTGACCGGCATTAAGGGTCAAGCCTTCAATATCCGTGGAGACCACGCTGGCGCCCTGGTAGGTCGGCGGCAACAAGCGGATATCGCTGAACGCCAGTACGGGCAGATTGGGTTGCAGTTCACCCACACGCAGTTCGGTCTTGCCCACTTTCATTTTCAGTGTGCCAGCCACCTCGCTGTATTCGTCGGCGGATTGGCCGTCGGTGTGCAAGGGCAGTAAGCCGGTCTTCACCCGATCCCGACTGCTGTCGAGTTTGATCCCCAGTGTGCCGAGGGCATCCACCCCGAACCCCACGACCCCTTCGGTGTAGCCGGACTTCATGTTGAGAATGAAGCCCTGTGCCCACTCCTCGGCCTTTGACTGTTTGTTGGGGCCGACGATGCCGGAATAGTCGCGGCTGAAGTAGTAGTTACGCGCCTGCAAGGTTGCCGTCGAGTCCTTGAAGAACGCACTTTCGTCTGCACGCGCCACTTCGCAAAAACTACCGGCCACCGCCGCTGAAACCATTATTCCGATGACGCTCGCACTGTTTTTCATAGGGTCACTCTTGTTTTTATTAGGTCAAACGATCCCTATACCGTGGCGTGGGTTTAAAAACCGCGACAGTCAGTCAGAGATCGATGGATTGATGCGAGTAACGGACGCTCCCGATCCGTACCTTTTTACCTTGCTACCTTGCTTGTACCGGGGCCACTAGCGCCCCGGCTTTTTTCACTCTCCCAAACGTCAATAGCAGGTGTGCCAGGAGCCCGAAGATCAAGCCCCAGAACGCCGCCGAAAGCCCCAGCAATGACATGCCTGATGCCGTGACCAGGAAGGTAATCAGTGCGGCTTCGCGATCCTTGGGTTCGGCCATGGACCCGGCCAATGCGCCCGCAATAGCGGCAAACAACGCCAGCCCGGCCAGTGCCGCGATCAGTGCCTTGGGGAAAGCGCTGAAGATCGACACCAGGGTCGCACCGAAGATGCCCAGCAACAGGTACAACACCCCGCCCATCACTCCGGCGACATAGCGTTTGCTCTTGTCTTCATGAGACTCACGCCCCGTGCAGATGGCCGCGGTGATCGCTGCCAGGTTCAGCCCGTGGCAACCGAATGGCGCCAGCAACAACGTGCCCAGCGCCGAGCTGGCAATGATCGGGCTGGCAGGCGTGTGGTAACCGTCGTTGCGCAATACCGCGATGCCCGGCACGAACTGCCCGGTCAACGCCACCATCACCAGCGGCAAGGCGATATTGAGCAACGCATGCCAACTGAATTCAGGGCTGATCCACAGCGGTTTCGCCACATCGATCACCAGCGCAGAGCGGTTCAACTCCCCGGCTGCCACAGCGATCACGCAGCCCACAACCAGCACCGCCAACACCGCGTAACGTGGTTTCATACGCCTGAACAGTAGATAGGTGACAAACATCGCCAACACCATGAACGGCTTGTCCTTCATCGACACAAACAACTGGGTGCCGAAACTGAACAGAATCCCCGCCAACATCGCGGCCGAAATCGCCGCAGGCAGTTTGCCAACGATGCGGTCAAACGCACCGGACACGCCCACCAGCAGAATGATCAGGCTGGAGACGATATACGCCCCCACCGCCTCATTCAGACTGATGCCCGGCAGCAGCGCCACCAACAACGCCGAGCCGGGCGCCGACCAGGCGATCACCACCGGAACCCTGAAGCGCAGGCTCAAGTAAATGCCCAACACGCCGCTGCCGATGGAAATCGCCCAAACCCAGGACGACAGCACATCGGCAGGCAGTCCTGCGCTTTTCGCCGCCTGGAAGATGATCACCAATGGCCCTGCATAGGAAATAATCGTCGCGATAAAACCGGCGACGGCAGCGGACAAGGAGAAGTCTTTAATCAGTGTTTTCATGGTTTCCGTTGCTCGACAAAAAGCGATGTCTCGGGCAATACCCAGCTCCAGCACACGATCAGGACCGAACCTGGACCTCCACCGGTGCGACTACCGGCGATACCTGGCGCCGATAGACGAAGCACATCGCCAGCGCCGCCACTGCGCCAGGCACTGCGAAAGCCATGAAGTTGTAGTGCAACGGAAGGCCAATACCGAACAGCGCACCACCCAGAATCGGGCCGACGATGGCGCCGCTACGCCCCA
Source organism: Pseudomonas sp. UMAB-08 (assembly GCF_900095225.1). GTDB lineage: Bacteria > Pseudomonadota > Gammaproteobacteria > Pseudomonadales > Pseudomonadaceae > Aquipseudomonas. The sequence continues at coordinate 275,184 of NZ_LT607415.1, read as the reverse complement.
CGCCCGAGGCCCAACCCAATCCGGTAGAGCGGATGGCAAGCGCGTAGAACTGCGCACCCATGGCGTACAGCAAAATCTGCGAACCAATGGTGGTCGCACCGGCAATCGCGATCAGGCTGTAGAGCATCCAGCCCGGGCTGTTGAACCCCAACAGACTGATGGACACCGAGGCGATGGCGAAGAACACCACCAACACTCGCTGCAGGTTGAATTTATCGCCCAGCCAACCACCGCCAACAGCGCCGAATATCGCGCCGAAGTTCAGTACCAGCAAAAACATCAAGCTTGAGCCCAGGCCATAACCGGCGCTGGCCATCAACTTCGGCAGCCAGGAATTGAGCGCGTAAACCATCAGCAGGCAGCAGAAAAAGGCGACCCACAGCATGAGTGTGCTGAGCGCCCGTCCTTCGCGAAACAGCTGCAACACCGGGGCACCGTCAGCTTTTATCGCAGCCATCTGATACTGATCATCGGGCTGTGCGGTGTAACCCGGCTCGATGCGTTGCAGCACGTGGGCGACCTGCTGCCTGCGTCCCTCGCGGACCATGAAGCCCACCGATTCCGGCAAAAACCAGAGAATCAGCGGCAATAGCAGTAACGGAATCGCAGCGACGAAAAACACCGACTGCCACCCAAAACGCGGCAACAACACGATGCCCAAACCAGCGGACAACATGCCGCCCACCGAGTAGCCGCTGAACATGATCGCTACCAGCGTGCTACGGATTTTTTTCGGTGCGTATTCGCTCATCAACGCCACGACATTGGGCATGACGCCGCCGATGCCAAGGCCAGCGATAAAGCGGCAGATGCCAAATTCGGTGGGGTTGGTGACAAAGCCGTTCAGGACGGTGAAACCGCTGAACAGCGTGACGCAGATGGCGATGACTTTCTTGCGCCCGATCTTGTCCGAAAGCGGGCCGAAGAACAGCGCACCGAACATCATGCCGAACAGCGCATAGCTTCCCAATGCGCCAGCTTGCAAGGGTGTCAGCCCCCACTCGACCATCAACACCGGCAATACCACGCCGTAGATCACCAGATCGTAACCGTCAAAAATGATGATCAAGGCGCACCAGAACAGCACCAACCAATGAAAGCGATTGAACCTGGCCTCGTCGACCAGGGTGTGGACGTCTATTTTTCGCATGGCGGGACTCTTTTATTGTTGTTATCAAGGCCTGCCAAGGTTAGAAATCCAGCGGTCTGCGCAATATCCGTTTAGTGCAGACCTCTATCCGTTTCGTGCTGAACGGTTGAGACATGCACGATATGGATAGCAATAGCGCGATCAGAGGGTGCACCGATCATAAGGGGGCGAACCGCTCCAGCTGCATTTCCTGAAGGCGGCTCAGGGTGCGGCGGAAGGCAAAGGCCAGATAACCCTCGGTGTACAACTGCTCAAGCGGCACCTGCGCTTCGACATACAACGGCACGCGACGGTCATAGCATTCGTCGACCAGCGCGATGAAGCGCCGCACACCGTCGTCATGCACTGACAGCTGCGGCAGTTCCCGATCACCGGCGGCGACCTGCACGGCCGCGTCCTCAGTCCCTCGGGCGATTTTTCCTTCGCGCTGTTTGGCGCTCAGCGCAGGCACTTCGCTGATCAGAATCACCGAGAATCGGTCGCACAAATCAATGAAATCCATCGCTGCCAGCGGCTGTTCACAGACGTCGGCGTAACGGCACCACAGCACCTTCTCGCTGTGCTGCACCGCATTCACGCTGCGACGGCCAAACGCGACCGGCTCGCTCGACACCGTTTGACCCGCGCTCAGGCGTTTGAACACGTCACCCAGAACGCTCGGCTGATCCGGCTGGCTGAGCCAATAACGCTGATGCAATTGCCCCGGATGCAGACGATGATCTTCGCCACCGTCGACGCTCACCACCGTCATGTCACGGTTGATCGCGTCGATGGCCGGAACCAACCGCTGGCGGTTGAAGCCATCGGCATACAGCTGCTCCGGCGGTTGATTGGAGGTGGACACCAGCACCACGCCTTCCTCGAACATCACCTGCAACAAGCCACCCAGAATGATCGCATCGCCGATGTCACTGACAAACAGTTCATCGAAACACAACACCCGCACTTCCTGACTCAGTTCGCGGGCCAGCGCTCTCAACGGGTTGGCCGTGCCGGTTAGCTGGAACAACCGGATATGCACCCAACGCATGAAGTGATGGAAATGCTGGCGTCGGGCCGGCACTTTCAAACTCTCGTAAAAGCGGTCCATCAACCAGGTCTTGCCTCGCCCTACGGGGCCCCACAGGTAAACACCCTTGATTGGCGACCGGTGCTTGCTCTCGTGCAGCGCCACGTAGCATTCCTGCAACAACCGAACGGCCTTCAACTGCGCCGCATCGGGCTTGAATCCTTGCTCATCTATGGCCTGTTGATAGGCCTCCAGTGGGGACACGACATTCATCAAGAAAAATTACCGTCCAATTGTTAAACTCCCGAATCGCCTTTTCAGGTCTTCGACTGACCTTTTCGCGCCCGTCATATTTGCATAAAACGCAACGCTCGCCCCTCTCTTGGTATCCCGATATTCCGCATTCGTGGGTGCCAGCCTCATCAGGCCCGACTCATCCCAGCAAGAATTTCAGCAGTCGACAGCACCGTCGCATACTCGCCATGCAGGTTGCTCAACGACATAGCGTGTACCTCCTGTGCCGCATGCGGAGCGCCAAAGAAGTCGGCCTGATCAAATGTAAAACAGGCATCGTGAGGCACCAGCACCTCGAACCCCAGATTGCCGCCACTGCGCGCGGTCGACTCCACTGAGTTGTTAGTCGCTACGCCAACAACCACCGCCTGCGTTATGGAATCGGCACGCAGCCAGTTTTCCAGTGGTGTCGTGCAAAACGCTTGGCATGAATATTCATTGTGGGCCCCGTCATAGGGCGCTAAACACCTGCGCCAGTTTCTGTTGAGCAAACTGCTCGATTAAAAAATCGACAAAAGCCCGGGTTTTCCCAGGCAGCAGCTTATGTTCGCTGTAGTACAGCGAAATGTTGCCGTCATCGACGTACCACTCTGGCAACACTCGCAGCAAGGTGCCGTCGCACAAATACGGCGCAGCGAAAGGCATGCTCACCAGCGCGATGCCCAAACTTTGTTCGGCAGCGGCGCAGGCTGCTTCCGAATCGCTCATGGTCATGCGCAGTGTCAGGTTCAGCGGGCTGTGTTCCTGTGCCCGGTTGGTCAGTGGCCAGGAACGTACACGTCCCGTTTGCGGCGAACGAATCAAAATTCCCGCGCACCCTTGCAAGTCTTGCGGGTTGACCAGGGCTGGATGTTCAGCCAGATACGCTGGTGACGCGACCAACACCCGATGCGCCGGTGCGAGCCTGCGCGCGACCACACCTTGAGGCAGATCGAAGCCACCACCGATGGCCGCGTCGAAGCCTTGGCCAATCAAATCCACCTGACGATTATCGAAGTGCCAGTCTGGCGTGATCGCCGGGAAGCGCCGCAGGAATTCACCCAGCAAGGGCACGATATAGAGGCGACCAAAGACTGTGCCCATGCTGACCTTGAGCGTGCCGGCCGGCTGCCCCTCGACGCTGGCCAGATTAGCGACGGCATTCTGAATGGTATTGAGGCTTGCGCTGACCTCACCGAGGAAGCGCTGACCGGCTTCTGTGAGGGTCAGGCGACGCGTACTGCGCTGGAACAGCCGGACACCGAGTCGGGCTTCCAGCTTGGCGACACTCTTGCCCACCGCTGCTGGCGTCAGACTCAAACGACGCGCAGCTTCGGCGAAACTGCCGACCTCCGCACTGCGGACGAAACACTCGATGCTACTGAGGCTTTCCATGTCGCCACTCTAAACTTTTGGTTTACACAGACTAGCGCAACTACCCGCTACTCAGGATGCAATCAGCCGTTGATACTGGCCACCAACGACCTACCCACTGAACCTTTGGAGAACAGCATGACCCCTCAAGCGAACCTCACTCACAAAGTGGCCCTTATTCAAGGCGGCTCTCGCGGCATCGGCGCAGCCATTGTCAAACGCCTGGCAGAACAAGGCGCTGCGGTAGCCTTCACCTATGTCAGCTCGCACGCCAAAGCCCGGGAACTGCAAGACAGCATCACCGCCAAGGGCGGCAAAGCGCTGGCCATCCAGGCCGACAGCGCGGATGCCGAAGCGATTCGTCGTGCCGTGAAAACCACCGTCGACACCTTTGGCCAACTGGACATTCTGGTCAACAACGCAGGCGTTCTGGCCATCGCGCCACTGGAAGACTTCAGCCTCGAAGACTTCGACAAAACCCTGACCATCAACGTGCGCAGTGTATTCATCGCCTCCCAGGAAGCCGCACGGCACATGACGGAAGGTGGTCGCATCATCAACATCGGCAGCACCAACGCCGACCGCATGCCCTTCGGCGGTGGTGGCCCCTACGCCATGAGCAAAGCGGCGCTGGTCGGCCTGACCAAAGGCCTGGCCCGCGACCTTGGCCCGCGCGGCATCACCATCAACAACGTCCAGCCTGGCCCGGTCGACACCGACATGAACCCGGCCGAAGGTGACTTTGCAGACTCACTGATCCCCCTGATCGCAGTCGGTCGCTACGGCAAAGCCGAAGAAATCGCCAGTTTCGTCGCCTACCTGGCAGGCCCGGAAGCCGGTTACATCACTGGCGCAAGCCTGACCATCGACGGCGGCTTCGGCGCCTGATCCCTGTTGAAGGACAGCCCTGGACTCGGCCCCGGACTTCGAACAGACGCCGGGGCCGAGTCGTATCTGTGCCGATCACTACGCCGATGACCGCATAATTTGCTTAAGCACATGAAAATTCTGAAAAAAACTTTTGCCTTCGTCAAAGGTTTCGACTACATTAGCGCGCCTCGACAGACTGAATGGTTTGACGAGATACGGTGAGGTGTCCGAGAGGCTTAAGGAGCACGCCTGGAAAGTGTGTATACAAGAAATTGTATCGAGGGTTCGAATCCCTCCCTCACCGCCATATTAGAAACACGCTAAAGCCCTGATTTTCCTAGCGAAAGTCGGGGCTTTTTCGTTTCCGTCCGTTTATTTAGGGCATTTTTAGGGCAAAAAAGACGACTTTCAGCCCGGACTAGTCCGCTTTAGGCCCCCTCCCCGGCGTCCTGCCGATCAAACACAACCTACCTTTTCACGCTGAGAAAAATGCTCCACATCCTTTAAATCGTCTATACACAAAGGGTCACTAAGGAGGGATTCAAAGTGCAATTTTTATGGTCTCTATTCGCCCCGCGCCATAAATATCGAAATTTTGCCATGCTCGATCAGCAAGGTGTGTGCCTGGCCTTCAAGCGGTGTTGCCTGTCACCTGGCGATAACTGGGTAGAAGTCGAAGAAATTTGCCTCGGCTGGCTCCATAAGCCACTCCCCTCCAGCGCCAGGGTCATACCTTCGAACGCCAAAAGCATATCAGTGCGATCCACTCACGCCAGAGGGCGTCATTGATCAGTCGTCACTGCTGACATCAACTCCCGCTCATCCTCGGTTTACTACTCGAACTCAGCCCGTAACGACCCCGTCTACCGAACGTAATCCCTCGCACTCGCTCATTTCAAATTGTTACCGGACGCCCCAGCCTGGGCTAAAACCCTGCCTCGGTAACAGCAGCAAGCGCGTTTCAAGAACCTTCGATAAATTTTATACCCTCTCAAAAACCGCGTTCTAGAGAGCTCCCAGCTATTTCTAAAACGTTCTTGAGCTCCCACCCAGCGAGTTGGCCGCCTGATTGCATAGGCTTGTACGTACAAGTAAGCATGTGTGCAGATGCGTAAGCGCCAGAAGGGTCGACGCACAGGTTTGTTTTAAAACCCTGGCTCGGGATTTTGGTTCGGAAATTTCTACGTTCATAGCGTCATAAGCGTTCCCGTAACAGTACTTATGCGTCACAAGCGCTCATATTGATTTTAGGAATTGAATAATGAAAAAAACATTACTGACCCTTTCCGCACTGACCTTATGCATGGTGGCTACCGGTTCCGCGCTGGCCAAGGAGTACAAGGAACTGCGCTTCGGCGTCGATCCGTCCTACGCACCTTTCGAGTCCAAAGCCGCCGATGGCAGCCTGGTGGGCTTCGATATCGATCTGGGTAATGCGATTTGCGCCGAACTGAACGTTAAATGCAAATGGGTCGAGAGCGATTTCGACGGCATGATTCCAGGCCTGAAAGCCAACAAATTCGATGGCGTTATCTCGTCGATGACCGTTACAGATGCGCGGATGAAGGTGATCGACTTCTCCGAAGAACTGTTCTCCGGCCCGACTGCACTGGTGTTCAAGAAAGGCGCCGGCGTAACCGCCGACACTGCAACACTCAAAGGCAAGAAAGTCGGCTATGAGCAAGGCACCATTCAGGAAGCCTACGCCAAGGCCGTACTGGACAAGGCTGGTGTAACAACCCAGGCCTATGCAAACCAGGACCAGGTTTATGCCGACCTGACTTCCGGCCGCCTCGATGCTGCCGTGCAAGACATGCTGCAAGCTGAACTGGGCTTTTTGAAATCACCAGCCGGTGCAGGTTTCGAAGTCAGCACGCCAATCAACGATCCACTGCTGCCGGCAAAAACCGCAATCGGCATCTCGAAAGGCAACAAAGACCTCAAGATACTGCTGGATAAAGGTATCAAGGCGTTACACGACGATGGCAAATATGCAGAGATCCAGAAAAAACACTTCGGCGATATGAATCTCTACAGCGGCAAATAATGCCCCGGCGCCCCTCCTCAAGATGGGCGCTTTTTTGCTTGCCAAGGGCCTGACCAATGTTCGAAAACCTATTACATACTCTGGGACTTTCAGCTTTCAGCCTTAAGGGCTTTGGCCCCCTGTTGCTGGAAGGCACCTGGATGACCATCAAACTATCGATACTGTCGCTACTGTTGAGCGTTCTACTCGGTCTGATCGGCGCCAGTGCCAAGCTGTCCAGCTCGTCCCTGCTGCGCATTCCAGCGCAGCTCTACACCACCCTGATTCGTGGGGTGCCGGATCTGGTCCTGATGCTGCTGATTTTCTACAGCCTGCAAACCTGGCTGAGCAACCTCACCGTGGCGCTGGACTGGGACTATATCGAGATCGACTCATTCAGCGCCGGGATCATTACCCTGGGGTTCATCTACGGCGCCTATTTCACCGAGACCTTTCGCGGTGCGATCCTCGCCGTGCCTCGCGGGCAGATGGAAGCCGCAACGGCCTACGGCTTGAGTCGCAGCCAGCGCTTTCGCTTCGTGGTGTTCCCGCAAATGATGCGCTTCGCCCTGCCCGGCATCGGCAATAACTGGATGGTGATTCTCAAAGCCACCGCGCTGGTCTCGATCATCGGCTTGGCCGATCTGGTCAAGGCCGCCCAGGATGCCGGCAAAAGCACCTACCAACTGTTCTACTTTCTGGTACTCGCTGCCTTGATCTACCTGCTGATTACCAGCGCGTCGAACTATGTCCTGCGCAGGCTGGAATACCGTTATGCCGCAGGCTCCCGGGAGGCGGTACGATGATCGAGCTTCTACAGGAATACTGGAAACCGTTCCTTTACAACGACGGTTATCACATCACCGGGCTGGCCATGACTTTGTGGCTACTCAGCGCCTCGATCTTCATCGGTTTTCTGGTGTCGATCCCGCTGTCGATTGCCCGGGTTTCAACCCACGTTTGGGTACGCTGGCCGGTTCAGTTCTATACCTATCTATTTCGCGGTACACCGCTGTATATCCAACTGCTGATTTGCTATACGGGGATCTATAGCATCGCCGCAGTTCGCGCTCAGCCAGTGCTTGATGCGTTCTTTCGCGATGCGATGAACTGCACGATTCTCGCTTTTGCCCTGAACACCTGCGCCTACACAACGGAGATTTTCGCCGGGGCAATCCGCAGCATGGCCCACGGCGAAGTCGAAGCGGCAAAGGCCTATGGCCTGACCGGCTGGAAGCTGTATGCCTATGTGATCATGCCGTCGGCACTGCGCCGCTCGCTGCCGTACTACAGCAATGAAGTGATTCTGATGCTGCATTCGACCACCGTGGCCTTTACCGCGACCATCCCGGATATTTTGAAAATTGCACGAGACGCCAACTCGGCGACCTTTTTGACCTTCCAATCGTTCGGAATTGCCGCACTCATCTACTTGAGCGTCACCTTTGCACTGGTCGGTTTGTTCCGCTTGGCAGAACACCGATGGCTGGCGTTTCTTGGCCCGGCTCACTAGGACGTCAACTGCACCCGCAGCGGCTATCTACTTCCCTCTTGAGGATGCTTGCACACATGTACAAACTGACCATTGACGGCCTGCATAAAAGTTACGGCAGCCACGAAGTACTCAAAGGCGTGTCGCTGAAAGCCAAAACCGGTGATGTGATCAGCCTGATCGGCGCCAGCGGTTCGGGCAAGAGCACGTTTCTACGGTGTATCAACTTTCTCGAAACACCCAACAGCGGCAACATGAGCCTGGACGACCAGCAGATTCGCATGATCAGTGATCGACACGGCATGCGCGTCGCCGACGACGCTGAACTGCAACGAATCCGCACCCGTCTGGCGATGGTGTTCCAGCACTTTAATCTGTGGAGCCACATGACCGTGCTGGAGAACATCACCATGGCCCCGCGCCGAGTGCTGGGGGTCAGCAAAAAGGATGCAGAGGATCGGGCGCGACGCTATCTCGACAAGGTTGGCCTGCCGTCCCGTGTCGCCGATCAATATCCGGCGTTTCTGTCTGGCGGTCAGCAACAGCGCGTCGCCATCGCCCGGGCCTTGGCCATGGAGCCGGAGGTCATGCTGTTCGACGAGCCCACCTCGGCGCTCGACCCGGAATTGGTTGGCGAAGTGCTCAAGGTCATTCAGGGGCTGGCCGAAGAGGGCCGCACCATGATCATGGTCACCCACGAAATGAGCTTCGCTCGCAAAGTGTCAAACCAGGTGCTGTTTCTGCATCAAGGGCTGGTCGAAGAACAGGGAGCACCCGAGGACGTACTGGGCAACCCCCAAAGCGAGCGGCTGCGGCAGTTTCTCAGCGGCAATCTGAAGTAAGCCCCACCCTCCGCGCACTACCTTTGAGCGACTGGCACGTTGCTCAAAGGGCTGATCAAGGACAGGGTCACTGGATTCGACCGGCACCCAATCAAATTTGCTAGGCTCAGCCTTCCATACAGGAGGCCACCCATGACTCTCGAAGAAATGAACATTCCTCTACCGATCAAAATTCAAGCCGCCGACATCATCACGCGCATTGAACAGTCGACTGGAATTATCGATGCGACGATGGCTGGAGGGATCGCTGAAGGCTTTGTCCTGGGTATCGTCTGCCTCAAGGCAATGCAGCCCAAGGATATCGATCAGCTGGAAACGCTGTTCAGTCAGGCCAGTGACCGGAAGATGGCGGGGTTGAAATAGCCGCTCCTGTCCGTGGACGGTGGGAGGCTGCCACACTTTCATGCGTACTCTGTCGATCAGCCAGGCACGCGTTCCTCACACGCCACTGGAATGCATCAAGACCGCGCGGGGGAAATGCGAGTTTCAGATGGCTTCACTCCATGGTGGGCACTTAACACACTCCAGGAGATATCTCCCTGATCCGACGTAGACAGCCAAGTGACCATGCCCCATACCAGGCCCAGCCAAAGCACTCCCAAAACCATCAACATCCTTATGAAGGCTCGCGTGGTCATGATGGCAACCCGTTTGAATGATACTCATCATGCATCAGTCTCCTTCTAACCGTTCAACTTTGTTCAAATAAGTTTCATTCCTGCAAATAGCCTGTATGCGTCGAACAGAGGACGACATGCATAGAGACGATGGACGACCCGCCAATCCTGTATCGTGTCAACGCTCTGCGCGAGACACTGTATTGCCTCGTCATCTAGTCCGGCTCAGCGCCGGGCTTTTTCATTGTTTGCCTACTGCACTAACCCACAACGTTGTACCTATCTTTTGAGGTTGAAATCATGCGTTTGACACTGCCCGTACTAGTTTTAGGGCTTCTTGCTGCTCAAGGTGCCATGGCTGCCGGAGATGGCACTGCTGCTATTGGTGGCGGGCTTGGCGGCGCGCTGGGAAATGTCATCGGTCAACAGATGGGCGGAAGCACTGGGGCGGCGGTTGGAGCAGGTGTCGGCGGTGCGGCAGGCAGTGCTGTAGGCGCTAAAAGAGGCAACAAAACCGAAGCGGCCATTGGCGGCGGTATCGGTTCGGCGGGTGGCTCGATAATCGGCAACAAGCTCGGCGGCACGACCGGATCAACCATCGGTGCAGGCCTCGGCGGTGCGGCAGGCGGAGCCCTTGGCAACAACATGGCCGATGACGGCGGCAATAATCGATCCGACGGGAAAAGACACGGCCACAAGCGCAACAAGCATAAACACGACTGAGTCGTTTTTGATTGATCGCGCGCGGCGCCTGATCTGTCGACGCGCTCGCTATAGCCCGGCCCAGCGCCGGGCTTTTTCATTCTGCCCCGGCGTATAGCCCTGAAGCACCCACCGACGAGGGCGAGGCGGAACCTGACTGAAAGGCCTGATGGTGAGCTGGCCGGCTTTTTTGGCGCTATTCCTGCCCTAACGAATAGAGCAGGGAAAGCCCCAAATGCAGGATTGCATCGTCTGACCGGTTTGAAAGCGAAGCCCTCAGGCTGATCAGTTCACCCCCTTCATCCCCGGGATGGACCAGGCCTTGCAGGGTGATACGCAGTGCCCACACTTGATGCCAAAACGGCTCATCCTCAGGGTCGTTGTTCAGCTTTTGAATCACATACTTCCCGTACAGCCCGGTTTCACGGGTGAATACCCTGAAATGGGCTCTGGCTACGCCGAACGGCGACTCGATATGCCAGGCAGTGCCATCCCCAAGAGTTTCGAAGGTCACCCCCAGTGTTTGTCTGGAGTGGTCGTCATCGAAAAGCGCCTTCAGCCTCGCCGTCAACCTGGCAGCATATTTTTTTAGCTGGGCTGACTCTTCCACAGTGGATGTGACTGTGGCCCAGTGTTCTTCGGGTATCGACAGGTATCTCATGGCAACCTCCGGCGCTGCTTGAACGCTCACTGTGCACCTTCCTTGTATCAACTTGGCAGCCGCCCTAAAGCCCCATACTCGCCGCAGGGTTGGACGCTGCACGTCCATTCCAATACTAGGCCAAGAAGTGATCATGGATCGGGATCCATGGTTCAGAAGTTGATCCTCACTCAGTACGACGACCGAGACTCGTTTCCGGTGTAACCTAACGCCGGTTGTCGCATAGCTCGACGTTAATCTGCCAGAGGAGACGAAGCATGAACGCATTAGAGTGGAACGAAGTCGCGCTGGCGAAATTTCTCGCTACCAACTCTTTCTTGCAGGAAGAGATCGAAAACCTGAGCCCCGAGGAACAAAAGCAACAGACCCACTGGGCCTTCGAGGACGAGGCGGAGTCTCAAGGTATCGAGCCTTGGGAGCTGGCGTTGCAACTGGTTGCAGAGTCGCCTGAACAACTTAAGACAATGCGCCTTGAAGCCCATAAACAAGTCGCCGAAACACTCGGCATGAACTGGGCGGAGTACTGCGAGCTGAACGATATCGAGGAGTGATGAGCCTCAAGGTGATCCATCGTTGAAAAAACGTGTTGCCGCACGCGCACGACTGACCGTTGCGGCAGCGCGTTTTATCCAGTGATTCGGCGCTGAGGCAGGCTCAAATCCTGACTCACCAGTCATCCATAGCGCTTTACCTTGGCGTCGCGGGTGGGTAACGTCTGCCCCACTTAAACACAAGGAATCGCGTCATGAGTGAGCTGATCTCGTATCACCTGGAAGACGGTATTGCCACGCTGACCTTGAGCAATGGCAAGGTCAATGCTATTTCCCCGGAGGTGATCGCAGCGTTCAACTCGGCGCTGGATCAGGCCGAACAGGATCGCGCGGTGGTGATCATTACCGGGCAGCCGGGGATTCTTTCGGGCGGCTATGACCTCAAGGTGATGACGTCCGGCCCTGAGAATGCAATCAGCCTGGTCACCGCCGGTTCGACTCTTGCTCGCCGGCTTTTAGCGCACCCGTTCCCGGTGGTGGTTGCCTGCCCTGGGCACGCGGTGGCCAAAGGCGCATTTTTGCTCTTGTCGGTGGATTACCGGATTGGCGTGGACGGTCCGTTCAGCATCGGCTTGAACGAAGTACAGATCGGCATGACCATGCACCATGCCGGGATCGAATTGGCGCGTGATCGCCTGAGCAAATCGGCCTTCCATCGGTCGGTGATCAACGCCGAGATGTTCAATCCAAAAGGCGCTCTGGATGCAGGTTTCCTCGACAAGGTTGTCAGCGCCGAAGAGCTGCAAAGCGCCGCACGCACAGCGGCCTTGCAACTGAAGAAACTCAACATGGTCGCGCACAAGAACACCAAGCTGAAAGTGCGCAAGGCGCTGCTTGAGGCTCTCGACCAGTCCATCGTGCTGGATCAACAACACTCAGTGATTTGATCTTTAATCGGTTGAAAAAGCCTGATTTTTTACGCGGGCTTTTCAACCGACCGCTCTAGCGCAAGCCTGTCCCGGCACAAGAAATATCTCCTCAAACAATCACCCCTGAGTAGCCCCGCTCGGCAATTGCCGTCCCCAGTGCACATCCGTACACTGCGCCACCTTTTGTCTTGGTGGGCCAGTTGATGCTGTTGGTGTTTCGCATGTTGTTAATGGGCCTGCACTTTATTGCAGCGGGTGTACTGGGCGTGTTGTTAGGGCTGTGCCGTCCTTTCAATCCGGACAACAGTCGTTTATGCGCGCGCATTTACGCCTGGCCTGCGATGTGTATTTTACGTTTGCGCCTGAAGGCCGAAATGGGCCCGTTGCTCAAGCAATCGCAACCGTGCGTGATCATCGCCAATCATCAGTCGAACTACGACCTGTTTGTCCTCGGCAATGTGGTCCCTCCACGCACCGTTTGTATCGGCAAAAAAAGCCTGAAATGGGTGCCATTGTTTGGTCAGTTGTTTTGGTTGGCGGGCAATGTCCTGATTGATCGCGGCAACGCCCACAAAGCCCGGCAGTCGATGTTGACCACGACCGACACCTTGCAGCACAAAGACACCTCTATATGGGTCTTCCCGGAGGGCACGCGCAACCTCGGAGAAGACTTGCTGCCGTTCAAAAAGGGTGCATTCCAAATGGCGATCGCTGCCGGAGTGCCTATCGTGCAGGTATGCGTCAGCAGCTACATCAAACACATGCAACTCAATCGCTGGCGCGCGACCCGAATAATGATTCGCTCATTGCCCGCCATCCCGACCGTAGGCTTGAGCCTGGATGACGTGCCCATACTGATGGCCCGCTGCCGCGAGCAGATGCAAACCTGTATCGCCGCCATGGACAAACAATTGCTCGAGGCCCGTTGAGTCGGGCCTTTTATTGCCCGCGAACCCGCACGATATTGCTGACTCTGACCAGGCAGACCACGTTAAGCTAAGCGCTACGTGCCACTGCCATCCAAAAAAGAAGAAGCGATACCACTATGGGCCGAGTCGTTGCTGCCGCGGTTTACAGCGCCGGAAAAAAAGTCACCAACATTACCCTGGACGAGGGTGCCGCATGGGCTGCGAAGCCCGGACATTTCGTCTGGATTGGCCTGGAACAACCCAATGCCGAGGAACTGACCAATCTACAACGTCAGTTCAATTTGCATGAACTGGCCATCGAAGATGCACTTGAGACACACAGCCGACCGAAGCTCGAAACCTTTGGCGATGCATTATTCATCGTCACGTATTCCCCTGTCCGCGAAAACGGCAAGCTCGAATTCATCGAGACGCATATCTTCGCTGGCAAGGGCTACATCATCACCGCCCGTAACGGCCATTCGAAGTCGTACGGGCTGGTGCGCCAGCGCTGTGAAGCGCGGCCGTTGCTGCTCGAGCATGGTGAAGATTTCGTGCTGTATGCGCTCCTCGACTTCGTCACAGAGTGCTATCAACCCGTTACCGAGGCTATCCACGGCGAACTCGACGCACTCGAACACGGTGTGCTGAGCGGCGCGATGAACGAAGTCGATATTCAGCGCATTCACAGTCTGCGCCGCGATCTGCTGCGGTTACGCAGGTACGTGGCGCCCATGGTGGAGATTGGTGAAGAACTGCAAAAACTGAGCTTCCCGTTTATCGACAAGAACATGCGCCCGTACTTTCGCGACGTGGAAATTCACGTCACCCGGCAAATGGAAGATTTGGCCAACCTGCGCGACATCGCCAGCCAGACCATCGAAATCGGTCTATTGCTGGAGTCCTCGCGGCAAAGCATCGTGCAGCGCAAGTTCGCAGCCTGGGCGGCGATTTTGGCGTTTCCGACGGCGGTTGCGGGGATCTACGGGATGAACTTCCAGAACATGCCGGAGCTGGGTTGGCAGTACGGCTATTTCGCGGTGCTCGGGTTTATCTCGACGGGTTGCGTGGGGTTATATGCCAGCTTCAAGCGCTCGGGATGGTTGTAGCGCACCTGCTCGACAGCAACAGAGCAGGTGCGATTACCTCTCAATCCACCTGTGTTTCAGGCTTGTGCGCCACAAAACGCATCATCCATTCGGCCACTGTCGTGCCGTGGTGGTCGTGTTCCAGGCTGGCGATGCCGCTGTTGTAGATCTGCTCACCCAGGTGCTGCTGGCGGATTTCCAGCAAGGCGCGGGAGTAATCGTGGATGAACTCCGGGTGACCCTGGAAGCACAGCACTTGATCATTGATGTGGAACGCGGCGAACGGGCAGAATTCGCTGAAGGCGATTACGGTAGCGCTTTCCGGGAGTACCGTGACTTGATCCTGATGGCTGATGAGCAACGTCAGTTCGTCGATAGCCGGACTCATCCACGGTGTCGCCGGGGCCAATTTATAACGGTGCGTACCAACGCCCCAGCCTTGGTGGGCACGTTCGCTTTTGCCACCCAACAGCAGCGCCAACAATTGATGGCCGAAGCAGATACCCAGCAGCTTGTCGCCTTGCTCGAACCGCTGCAGCAGGTAGGTTTTCAGGGTTTGAATCCATGGGTCGCTGCCGAATGAGTCGGCTTTGCTGCCGGTGATCAGATACGCGTCAAAACGCTCAGCAGCAGCAGGGTAATCACCGTGCATCACGTTGTAGACGCTAAATTCTGCCGGAATCGGCTGACGCGAAAACAACCGTTCAAACATCTGCCCATAACCCTGATATTGATCGACCAACTCCGGACGCAGGACGTCGGTTTCCAGAATGCAGATGCGTAACGACATAAAAAAGTACCTGACACGGTAAAGGCAATAGTGCACGGGCAAAGCCTGCCTTGAATAACCACATCAAGGCAAGTGCCCACGCACTATTCGTGCACTCCAGTTTCGCGCGTGCTCTTAAAACAATTGGTTCTGCGCAGCTTTATCCAGCAACAGCGCCGGTGGCTCGAAACGCTCACCGTACTGCTCGACCAGATACTGCGCGCGAGCAACAAAATCCTTGAGCCCGTACTGGTTGATGAATTGCAGCGCGCCACCGCTCCAGGCGGCAAAGCCGATGCCGAAGATCGACCCAATGTTGGCGTCGGCGGTGGACAACAGCACGCCCTCCTCCAGGCAACGCACGGTTTCGATGGCCTGAATGAACAGCAAGCGATCGCGCACATCCTGCGCGGCAATCTGCCCATCGTTTTTTTCGAAGCGTAATTTCAGTTCCGGCCACAAATGCTTGGGCGCGCCTTGTGGGTAGTCATAAAATCCACCGCCTGCGGCCTTGCCTGGGCGTTTGTACTCATTGAGCATCAGGTCGACCACCGCGAACGAAGGGTGTTGCGGCACGGGTTTACCCTCAGCCTCAAGATCCTTGCGCGCCTGTTGGCGAATGTGGCTCATCAGGCTCAACGACACTTCATCGGACACTGCCAGCGGCCCTACGGGCATACCGGCCTTGCGCGCTTCGGTTTCAATCATCGCCGCCGATACGCCTTCGCCAAGCATGGCAATGCCTTCATTGGTAAAGGTTCCGAACACCCGCGAGGTGAAGAAGCCCCGACTGTCGTTGACCACGATTGGGGTTTTCTTGATTTGCAGGACGTAATCGAAACCCCGGGCCAGGGTTTCATCGCTGGTGTTGGCACCCTTGATGATCTCCACCAGTTGCATCTTGTCCACCGGGCTGAAGAAATGCAGGCCGATAAACCGGTTCTCTTGCACAATCGCCTTCGCCAGGCCGCTGATAGGCAAGGTCGAGGTATTGGACGCCATGACAGCGTCACGCAAGGCAACCCGTTCCGCTGCCGCCGTGACAGTGCCTTTGAGCGCACGGTCCTCGAACACGGCTTCGATGATCAGGTCACAACCGTGCAGATCGGCATCCAGTTCCGTGGGCAGGATGCGGGCCAGAATCACATCCCGCTGCTCGGCGGTCATTCGCCCACTGGAGACCTTCTTGTCCAGCAACGTGGCAGAATGGCTTTTGCCCTTCTCAGCAGCGGCCTGACTGACGTCTTTGAGTACCACCTCGATACCTGCCGACGCGCTCACGTAAGCAATGCCCGCGCCCATCATGCCGGCGCCTAACACGCCAACTTTTTTGGTCTGATTAACCGGAATACCTGTGGGGCGTGATCCACCGGCATTGATTTCATTGAGCTGAAACCAGAAGGTGCCGATCATGTTTTTCGCGACCTGACCGGTGGTGAGTTCGGTGAAGTAGCGTGTTTCGATGATCTGCGCCGTATCGAAATCCACCTGTGCGCCTTCTACAGCAGCACACAGAATTTTCTCAGGTGCAGGGAAACATCCCTGAGTACGGCTTTGCAGGATCGCCGGCGCAATGGCGAGCATTTGCGCGACTTTCGGGTGTGAGGGCGTGCCACCGGGTATCTGGTACCCGGCCACATCCCAAGGTTGCTTCGCGGACGGATTGGCGACGATCCACGCGCGGGCCTTGGCCAGCATGTCGTCGCGGTCGCTGGCGATCTGGTCAATCAGGCCTGCTTGCAGTGCCTGTTGCGGACCGATTTTTTTACCTTCAAGCAAATATGGCAGGGCTTTTTCCAGACCGAGCATGCGCACCATCCGCACGACCCCGCCGCCCCCCGGCAAGAGGCCGAGGGTGACTTCCGGCAGGCCGATCTGAACACTGTTGCTGTCCAGGGCAATGCGATGATGGCAAGCCAGGCAGATCTCCCAACCGCCGCCCAGCGCGGCGCCATTAATAGCGGCCACCACCGGTTTGCCCAAGGTTTCGAGCGTGCGCAGCTGCGCCTTCAGGTTCAGGACCATCTCGTAGAACCACTGCGCACGGGCCTTGTCGACCTGGATCAGTTCGTTGAGATCGCCACCGGCGAAAAAGGTTTTCTTCGCCGAGGTGATGATCACCCCGGCAATCGTGTCTTTGTCGGCGTTCAGTCGGGTGACGATGCTGGCCATTGCATCGCGGTACACCGCGTTCATGGTGTTGGCGGTCTGGCCGGGCATATCGATGGTCAGGACGACAATCTGATCCTGGCCCTTCTCATAATGGATGGCGTCAGTCATGGGTACTTCCCTTGCGGAGTCGGGAGACAGGCTTAATAACGTTCGATGATGGTGGCAATGCCCATGCCGCCGCCGACACACAGTGTCGCCAGGCCATAGCGCAGCTGGCGGGCTTCCAGCTCATCGAGCAGGGTGCCGAGAATCGCGCACCCCGTTGCTCCCAGCGGGTGGCCCATGGCGATGGAGCCGCCATTGACGTTGACCTTGTCGGCGCTGATGTCCATGTCTTTGATGAACTTGAGCACCACAGAGGCGAACGCTTCGTTGACTTCGAACAGGTCGATATCCTCGACCTTCAATCCGGCGCGACCCAAGGCCTTGCGAGTCGCTGGCGCGGGACCGGTAAGCATGATGGTCGGGTCGGCACTGGTCACCGCAGTCGCGACGATGCGTGCTCGAGGGCGCAGACCCAACGCCAGGCCCTTGGCTGCGGAACCGATAAGCATGGCTGCCGCACCATCAACGATCCCGGAGCTATTGCCGGGGGTATGAACATGGTTGATACGCTCGACATGGCTGTAGACGCGGAGCGCGGTGGCATCGAATCCCATCTGGCCGATCATTTCGAAGCTCGACTTGAGCTTGCCCAGCCCTTCCAGGGTCGAGTCGGCGCGAATGAACTCATCGTGATCAAGCAGCAGCGTGCCGTTCTGGTCTCTTACCGGCACCAGGGATTTGTTGAACGAGCCATCGGCACGTGCACGGGCGGCTTTTTGCTGTGAGTACAAGGCATAAGCATCGACATCGCCGCGACTGAAGCCTTCCATCGTCGCAATCAAGTCGGCACCGATCCCTTGCGGGGTGAAATGGCAGCGCATGTTGGTCTGCGGGTCCAACGCCCAGGCACCGCCGTCGCTGCCCATCGGTACGCGTGACATCGACTCGACCCCGCCCACCACCACAAGATCCTCAAAGCCGGAGCGAATTTTCATCGCGCCCAGATTGACCGCTTCGAGGCCCGACGCGCAAAACCGGTTGATCTGCACCCCCGCCACGCTGACGTCCCAATCGGCGACCAGTGCAGCCGTCTTGGCAATATCCGCGCCCTGATCCCCCACCGGCGTTACGCACCCCAGAACAATGTCATCGACCTGACGGGTGTCCAGTTGGTTGCGTTGCTGCAGGGCAACCAGCAACCCGGCCATCAAGTTCACCGGCTTGACACTGTACAGCCCACCACCCGGCTTGCCTTTGCCACGGGGCGTGCGTACCGCATCGAAAATCAAAGCTTCAGTCATGAGGTCCTCGGAGCGCGGTGGAAAGTGGATTCCTGTACCGACACCTTAAACGTCACCCGAGCTGATTCAATGACCGAAGCGCTCATTAGCCTTGACCGCCTCGCTCAGACGAACGGTAGCTGACTAACAAACCTGTATCACAGGCATTCAAAGCGTCTAGCAGAGGCGGTATTCGGAAGCTGGCGATGAGCCTTAGTACGTTTAATCAATATCGTTTTTGAAGTGATACGAAATTGATCTAAGCCATACGTGACGCGGGTCCTAAGGTTAACCCTGTAACAGGCGGACGCCAAAAAAATACAGTAGGCGTCTGAGTTGCCGGGTCTGCCGGGACACCTGTTCGCGTGTATCACCTTTGCCAGCTGCCCGGTTCATGCATTAGGAAATCGGAGAGCTTTAGTAGCTCAGGAATAACAACAAAAGGCAGTCAGCCATGTTTAAACATTCGAAAGTTCGTCAGGCGGGGCTTATTGTGTTCGCCACTACCCTTTTATTGATTGTGCCGAACATGACCCGTTTGTTCGGTTGAGCGTGTCTTTGCCCTGCCAACGCAAGGTGTTCGATACGCTGTCGAGTAAAGCGCATCTGTGCCAATCTTCCAGCCTGAATTGATGGAGATGGGTTTATGCGTCAGTGGTTAGCGTTCATACCGTTGTTCTGCTGCTTTGCTATCAGTCACGTGGGCGTCGTTCAAGCCGCTCAATTGACCGTCGAACTCCCCGACGGGGTCCATATTTGGGACACCGCACAGTTGCTTAAGCATCCGCAGGCGCAACAGATCCAAATCACCGAGGATGTTTCCTACAAACGCGCCATGACCTATCGCGCAGTGCCAATGGCGGCGTTGCTTGGGGGCATTACTGCAAAGGATCATCTTCAGGCCGTGGCCACGGATGGATTTGCCGCCGAGATGCCGGCCGGGCCTTTGCTTGAGAGCACTGGCGCACGCGCGTGGCTGGCCATCGAAGACCCGACAGCCCCGTGGCCCACGCTGGGCGAAAACCAGCAAAGCCCCGGTCCGTTTTATCTGGTGTGGACCGAACCGAAAGCCGGCAACATCAGCCCCGAACAATGGCCCTTCGCGGTCAATAAAGTCCGAATATTAGCGTCCGTGGCTGAACGCTTCCCAATGATGCTGCCGGACCGGGCATTGGCTGCCAATGATCCGATCAATCAAGGGTTTGCGCTGTTTCAGAAAAACTGCCTGGCCTGCCATCGCCTCAACGGTGCTGGCGACTCGCAACTGGGTCCTGACCTGAATCAGCCGCACAGCCCCATTGAGTACTTCGCGGGGGACTACCTCAAACGCTACATCCGTGACCCGCAAAGCCTGCGCCAATGGCCACAGGCAAAAATGCCCGCCATCTCGACAGCGGTGCTGTCCGATGGTGAGCTGGATCAACTGATTGGGTATCTCAGGCACATGGCGCAACGCAGAACGGCGGCATCCACGCTGTAGGCGCTGACGTACTGGCGAAGAAGCTGACGCGGTGTGGCTGGCACACCGCGCTCAGGGTGGTTACTGCTGCTGCACCAGCAACATCGGCGAGACGAACACTTTGGCGTGCATCTGCTCGCAGCCACCGCCGCGACGCATACCCCGTACCGGGCAGGCGTCGAGGTAATCCAGGCCCACCGCCAGCTTGAGGTGACGCTCAGGCCGGGACAGTTGATTGGTCACATCGAAGCTGTACCAGGCGTCGTCGATCCAGGCTTCCGCCCAGGCATGACTGGCCAGGTGCTCGCTGTTTTCGCTGTAGAGATAACCTGACACATAACGCGCTGGCACCCCCAGGCTACGGGCGCACGCCAGGAACGCGTGGGTGTGGTCCTGGCAAACGCCTGAACGGCCGGCAAACGCTTCAGCGGCGCTGGTATCGACTTCTGTCGAACCGGGGCTGTAAGTCATGTGTTGGTTAAGACCGTGCATCAAGTCGATCAAGGCATTGCGGTCTTTGCGTGTGTGGCACTGCTTGAGCGCAAAGGCACGTATGGCTTCATCGGCTTCAGTCAGGCGGGTAAAACGCAGAAACGGCAGCGCTGACTGGCTTTCATGCTCAGCCTCCCGCTTCTCGTCGATTTCAACCTGACCACGGGCACCGATAATGATCGCTTCGTGGGGCTCATCCAGCGTCAACACATGAAGGATATTGCCGAACGGATCGATCTGCGCGCGCACCGGGCGCGGCAAGGTGAGCTGCCAACTGAGCACATGCTGACGTTCGCTGTCGTGAGGCGTCAGACGCAAATACTGGATGCTGGCGCGGACCTGATCTTCGTAGTGATAAGTGGTCTCGTGGCTAATTGAGAGTCTCATGCAGCCTCCAGGTATGAAGTGTGGATAGCGTTACCCAATTGGGCCACTAACGGAATGAATTCATTCAGCCATTCATGCAGGCCTTCACCCAGAATTTCATCGATGCTGGTATAGCGCAGACGTGCGTCCAATTCGGCGGCCAAGCGCTGCGCCGGACGGCCATTGGCGCCCGGCAGGCTCGCGAGGATCTGATCGAGTTCTTCCAGACAGGCGCGCAACGAGCGCGGGATGTCGGCACGCAACAGCAGTAATTCGGCGACCTGACGCGCACCCGGCGCATCCCGATACAGCTCGGTATACGCCTCGAACGACGACAAGGCGCGCAACAAGGCGCTCCACTGGTAGTAGCCGTGCGCCGAACTGTCAGAGATCGCTTCGGTGTTTTTCCCGAGCACTTCGAGCATCTCGTAACGGGCGTCGAGCATGCGCAGGGTGTTATCGGCGCGCTCGATGAACGTCCCCAGACGGATAAAGCGGAACGCATCGTGACGCATGATGGTGCCGTAGGTCGCCCCCCGAAACAGGTGCGAACGCTCTTTGACCCACTCACAAAAACGGCTCATGCCGTAACGACTCAAGCCCTGTTCGGCGATACCGCGTATTTCAAGCCACGTGGCGTTGATGTTTTCCCACATGTCCGCCGTGATTCGTCCGCGCACCGCATGAGCGCTGGCCCGAGCGGCGCCCAGGCAGCTGTAAATGCTGGCCGGGTTGGTCGCATCCAGGGCGAAAAAATGCAGCAAGCGTTCGGCGTGCAACTCACCGTAGCGCTCCAGATAATCGTCCAGCGTGCCGGTAATCAACAGCGGCATGGCTATTTCATCCAGACCATCGCCGCGCCCATCCTGGGGCATCAGCGACAGCGAATAGCTGACGTCGAGCATCCGCGCGAGGTTTTCCGCTCGCTCCAGATAACGCGACATCCAATACAAATCCGAGGCAGTTCTACTTAGCATTGGCAGGCATCCTTAATCCTCAACCACCCAGGTGTCTTTGGTTCCACCGCCTTGGGACGAGTTCACCACAAGGGAGCCTTCGCGCAGGGCTACTCGGGTAAGGCCGCCCGGGACTACCCGGGTTTCACGGCCGGAAAGAACAAATGGGCGCAAGTCGATATGGCGCGGGGCGATGCCGTTCTCGACAAAGGTCGGACAGGTCGACAGGCATAAAGTGGGTTGTGCGATATACGCGTGGGGCTTGGCTTTCAGACGGGCACGGAACACTTCGATTTCAGCTGCCGACGCCGCCGGGCCGACCAACATGCCGTAACCACCCGAGCCTTGAGTTTCCTTGACCACCAGTTCCGGCAGATGCGCCAGCACGTGGGACAACTCTTCCGGTTTGCGGCACTGCCAGGTTGGCACGTTTTGCAGAATCGGCTCTTCATCCAGATAGAAACGGATCATGTCCGTCACATAGGGATAGATCGACTTGTCGTCCGCCACGCCGGTCCCGATGGCATTGGCCAGCACCACATTGCCCGAGCGATAGGCCGAAAGCAGGCCTGGGACGCCGAGCATCGAGTCGGGGTTAAACGCCAGCGGGTCGAGAAACGCATCATCCAGGCGCCGGTAGATCACATCGACGGCTTTAGGCCCGTCAGTGGTACGCATGAAAACGCGATCATCGCGCACGAACAGATCGGCCCCTTCCACCAACTCGACACCCATCTCTCGCGCCAGAAAGGCGTGTTCGAAAAAGGCACTGTTAAAGCGTCCTGGAGTCAGGACCACAACGCTCGGATTGTCGATAGGGCTGGAGCTTTTCAGGGTGTCGAGGAGCATGTTCGGATAATGATCGATGGGCGCAATGCGCTGAGCGGCGAACAGCTCCGGGAACAGGCGCATCATCATCTTGCGATCTTCGAGCATGTAACTGACGCCGCTGGGCGTGCGCAAGTTGTCTTCGAGCACGTAGTAAGTGCCGTCGCCATCACGCACCAGATCAACACCGGAAATATGCGAATAAATATCACGGTGCAGATTCAGGCCCTGCATTGCCAACTGATATTGCTCGTTGGCCAACACCTGTTCGGCGGGAATAATCCCGGCTTTGATAATCCGTTGATCGTGATACAGGTCGGCGAGAAACATGTTCAACGCCTTGACCCGCTGAATGCAGCCGCGTTCCACAATCCGCCATTCGCTGGCCGGAATACTGCGCGGAATCGTATCGAACGGAATCAACCGCTCAGTGCCTTGGTCGTCCCCATACAGCGTGAACGTAATCCCGGCACGATGAAACAAAAGGTCGGCTTCGCGCCTGCGCTGAGCCAAAAGCTCCGGCGGCGTCTCACCCAGCCAACGGGCAAACTCCCGATAATGCGGACGGACCAGGCCGCCAGCATCGTACATCTCATCATAAAAGGTGCGGATCATGCCGTACTCCTTGTCACCACGGACACCAAGGGCCTTCGCAAGGCCCGTGCCATCGGCATAAACGCTTAAATATCAAACAGTTGGATAAATCCTCTAACGCAACCGCACCATTCCTGTGCAGTAACCGCCCCAACTTATTCACCTACGCCTCATTGCGAAGCGTCCTTCAATATCACTGTCTATTACCAGCATAGCCAGAGTTGATTTCACAGGTGGATTTTGTTTCACAACACACCCGATAGTGCCTCTAACGGTTAGAACCCCCCAAACTAAAACCGGCTGACAAAAGGTCAGCCGGTAAAGGGGTTACAACAGGGACTCCCTCAGGCGTTAATTAAAGCGCTTGATTTCCTGAGTCACGCCCCACCCCTCGACCTCACCGTCCAGCGGCGTGATCACCGTTTGAAAGTCTTGCTCGAAATCATCGATCCCGCCATACGTGGCGTACATCACTTTGCTTAATTGAAGATGCCATGCCCCGTCATCACGGACGCTGACCTGCGCGTTCAAGGATTCCCCACGAAACTGCCCTGCCGCTTGCCGTGCCCGTTCCTCATCCGGGAAAACGGCATAAAACTCGATGGGATGGATACGTGCGAAATCAAAACCGCCCTCTTTCATGCGGCGCAGTACGTTACTGCTGATGTCCTCTTGATAGGCTGTGCTCATGAAACGTCCTCCTATGCAACGATAGATAGAGTTTCAACACTCCCAACGCGACCCGCCGATTGGTGGTCGCTCCGCAACAGATACTCTGTCGCCAGGAGCCAAGCATGTAGCTGACAAGGCCAGATCTATCAGGTAGACCGGGCATCGACATGGAGGAAGCCAAGGCAATTCTGCTTTGGCCTCATTTGCAGAGTAACCCTATCGGCCGTCTGTGCCAAATGGCAGATCAAGCAATGGCCGAAGGTATGATTCAAGGAGCTTCAGTGACCGAGATAATTTGCACGCTGTTCAGTGCCTTCAGGGATTTTACCGTCGGCTCGGGTGCCCGGCCGTCAAGGTCGTTCAGGTCAAGTTTATCGACCACGGGGTACAAAACCTCGCGCAGGTAGTCTGCCGCTGTCTCCAGATCAGGCCGTTGCTCACTGCCAAACTCAAGGCTTTGTCGGACGCCGTCTTTATCAAGATAAGTAATGGTCCACTGTTTCATCTATGTCTCCTCAGCGAAGCCGAAGAAAGCGGCTTACATAATCTGGACCCTGAAAATCCAGTATTCGTTCCACTGTTTTGACTGCCGAGCGGACAAAAAAAGAGGCCGGTAAGGGCCTCTTTTTTAGTGCGCCGCTCGCTTAGTGCGGCTTGTTGTCGACCACGCCCGCGGTATTGTCCATCAGGCTTTTGGTTGCGGTTTGCAGGAAGCTTTCCAGCTTCAGCCTTAGCTGTGGCAAATCAGCTTGTTGAGGCATCAGCTCCGCGTGGGGCTTGGCGCCCAGCTCATATTGATACACGCGAGGTTCCATCTCTTTGGGCTCGATCAGGATGCGATCGCCGGTCACCAGCGCGACGGTCAACTCTCCTCCCGATGGTTTGATCACGCCAAAACCTTTATCGCCTTCAGGCAGGTTCAGCAAGTCACGACCCCAGCATTGGTTACGCGATTCGCCGCCCAAACGACCCATGATGGTCGGCACGATATCGATCTGGGTACCAACAATACTGCTGCGTTGACCGAATTTTTCCTGGACACCAGGACCGATCATCAACATAGGTACGTTAAAGCGCCCAAGGTCCATTTCGGTGACTTGCTGATCGTTGCCGAAGCCATGATCCCCGACAACAATGAACAGAGTGTCCTTGAAGTAAGGCTCTTTACGCGCTTTCTCGAAGAATTGCCCCAGTGCCCAGTCGGCATAACGCATGGCCGTCAAATGCTCATCCAGCGTGCCATGCCCGGTAACCCGCTCGACTGGCAACTCTGCCGGCAAAGCGTAAGGTGTGTGGTTGGACAGGGTTTGCAACAACGCATAGAAAGGCTTCCCACCCTCGCGCGCTTTCAGTTCCTGAGCGCCTCTGTCGAACATGTCCTGGTCGGACACACCCCACGTTGGATCTGAGAACACTGGATTGACGAAGTCATTACGGCCGATGAACGTGGTCATGCCCTGGTTGCTGAAGAAACCAGACTGGTTGTCCCAGGCGAAATCGCCGTTATAGACATAGACATCATCGTATTTGCGGGCGCTAAGAAGCTGCGGCAGACCCGACAGTTTGTGGCTGCCTTCCGGGGTCTGCATCAGATATTCAAAGCCTGGCAGATTAGGGAAGCAGGCCATGGTCGCGAACATGCCCTGGTGGGTGTGCGTGCCATTGGAGAAGAAGCGGTCGAACAGCAGGCCTTCCTTGGACAGCTTGTCGAAGTATGGCGTGATGTTGGCATCGCTGCCCAAAGCCCCCACCGAATGACCGGCGAAGCTTTCCATCAGGATCACCACCACGTTGCGAATCGGCAGTGTTTTTTCCACTGGCGGCAAGGAGTCGCGGCGTACAACAGCCGTGTCGGGATCAACCAGCTTGTCACTCGGGGTCAGCAACATATCGCGCACAGTCTGTTGCGCCAACGGTTGCGGCAGCGTGGCCTTCCAGATATTGGCGCGTTGATCGGACGTCAGGCTCTTGGCCGCAGCGATCAGCGATAAGGTGCCATTGAGGCCCAACTGGTTAGCGAAGTTCGAATTAGTGGTGTAAGCATCGCCCCAACGCAACGGCGGTCCCTGACGCAGGGTGCCACGGGCGGCGACGACCGTAATCATCAGGCAGACCATCAGTACGCCGATACGCAGGTACCACGGTGCGACCGAGCGGTTGCTGCTCGTGCTGACATCAAGCTGGCGACGCGTGCGAGTCAGACGGTCCACACCCTTGAAGGCCTGGCTCAGGAGCCAGGTGGCTGCGGCCCACGCCAACAGGTAGCGCCCCACCGGAAAACCATACCAAAGCATGCTTAGTACTGTTTTCGGGTCTTCCTTGACGTACTGGAACACCAGCCCGTTCAGACGTTGATGGAATTCACGGTAGAAGTCCATTTCCATCAGGCCGAGGAACATCGTGGCACTGGCCGCAAGCGTCAACCAGGTACGAAACAGCCAACGCACAGCCATCAGCCTGGAGCTGAACAAGACCAGCAGCATCGGGATAATCAGGTACACCGTCAGGCGCAAGTCGAAGCGCAGGCCGTTGCCCATGGCCTCGATAAACGTCGACGCCGGGGTTTCGCCAATCATTTCGCGGTTATAAACCAGCAGCGCGACTCGCAGCAGGCTGTACATCACCATCAAGACCAAACCGCTCAGCAGCGTGTAAGCCAGATGTGATTTGACGGTGGGTTGCAGCAAGCGCGACGAGGCGTGCTGATGACTCAGGGCGTCCGGTTTGGCCATGGTGTTCTAGGATCCGTTGGATTCAGGTTGAAGTTCAAATGCACGCGCGCCTCATCGTCGACGGCGGCGCCTGTAAAATATTGAGTCGCTGCCACGCTGCGACAAGGGTTGGCGCGACGGCAGGACAGATAAGCGCGCGTGATTTTCTGTGACAGGGCGTGAAAATTTCGTCGCTTGACCCTGCAGATATGTAAGCAGAGATGCCAATAACCTGCTTGTTGGAACGTCTGGGCCTGCAGGTCAGTCACGTAATGGAGGGCATCCACTCTCCGTGAACTGACCCGGCAGTTCTGGGACGAAAGGCACTGACGTTTTGCCTGACAGTGCCCCGTCACACCTCTATCGCCATCAACAGCACTGCTGTCAGACGGCGTAGCGACTCAGTCGTTGCTTGGCTTGTTGACTGCCTGCAAAACATACTGCGGCAACGCAAAGGCACCGATATGGATTTCAGGATTGTAATAGCGCGTCACGATACCACTGCCGGCGAAACGCTGACGTAACGTCTCCAAAGGCAGTTTGCGGTAGTCAGTATTGGTTGCGCCCCACGCGAAGGTCATGGCGCCGCCGATGTAAGTCGGGATCGCGGCCTGGTAGAAGTGCCAGTCCGGGAACAGGCTGCGCAGGCGACCGGCGGTGGTCTGCACTTCGGTCAACTGCATGAAAGGCGTGCCGTTCTGGGTGACCAGAATGCCGCCTTCGTTCAGGCAGCGGCGGCAGGCCTCGTAGAAGTTTTCGGAGAACAACACTTCGCCCGGGCCAATCGGATCGGTGGAGTCGGAAATGATGATGTCGAACTTTTCTTCGGTGGTCGCCACGAAGCGCATACCGTCATCGATCACCAGATTCAGGCGCGAATCTTCAAAAGCGCCTTTCGAGTGGTTCGGCAAGAACTGCTTGCACATCTCGACCACGGTGCCATCGATTTCAACCATGGTGATGTGTTCGATGCTGCGATGCTTGGCAACTTCGCGCAACATGCCGCCATCGCCGCCACCAATAATCAGCACGCGTTTGGCGGCGCCGTGGGCGAGGATCGGTACGTGAGTGAGCATCTCGTGGTAGATGAACTCGTCGGCTTCAGTGGTCTGGATAACGCCGTCGAGCGCCATGACCCGGCCCATGCGCGGGTTCTCGAAGATCACCAGATGTTGATGCTCGGTGCGCACTTCGTGCAGCAGTTTTTCCATACGGAAGCGCTGGCCGTAACCTTCATACAACGTCTCTTGGTAATCGCTCATGGGTAACCCCCTGGTGGATGCTGATAGCAACGGACAGTGAGCCGCTTTTAGTAAAAGCGCTGCCCCTGAGAAAGGCGGGCATTCTACGTCGCAGAAGATGACAGGTCGAACCTCTATTGATCAGCCCGTGCTGCCAGGGCCTGAAAAACAAAAAGCGCCTGACTGCAATCAGCAGTCAGGCGCTTTATGGGTACGTCAGCGTCAGGTCAAACGGGTCAGAGGCGCACGTTACCGCGCGGCCCGGCAATCGCCCAGATGATCAAGCCCAAAACCGGTAGCAGCACAATCAGCAATACCCACAGGATCTTCATCCCTGTTTCGGCGCCGCTTTTCAATACATTGAGGATTGCCCAGATATCCAGGGCAAGGATGATCAGACCGACCAGACCATTAAACGTAGAACCCATGGTGTTGCTCCTAATTGAATACTTCTCTGCTTAGGATAGTTGCGCGCAGAGAGGGTTCCATTTCGCCAGCATCTTATTTTTCGCGCCCACGGACCACAGTCATGCGCCGATCAAACATGCAAGGCAATGCGCAGGGCTTCCAGTGAAGGCGCTGCCGTGATGCCCACCGCCGCCGACAACTCGATCACCCGATCCTGATCCTGACCATAGACCAGCACCGCTTGCAGTTCATCGTCCAATGGCTGGCTGAGGTTCATCAGTACGTAACCGCCCTTCTCCCTATTCATGCTGCTCAGTTGAATCTGAATACGGTTGAGAGCGGTCAATGCTTCGGTCTTGGCCAATTGCTTGGGTTTTATGTTGAAGGTCACTTCCTGACCGAAGGATTCAACGATCTGTGCGAACAGGTCCATGTAACTGTCGGCCTGAAACAATACGGTCTCCGGCAAGCTGCCGACCACGACCCATTCGCCCAACGGGATGGGGAAGCTGTCGTCGTAGTTGATGTCAGGGTTGGCCGCGAGAAACGCTTGGGGATCGGCGTAGGCCTGGGCGGCCTCAGCAGCGATATGCGCGATTTCTTCCTCGCCCATGCAACCCGAACTGATTTTGCTGATTAATTCTATGAGTTGGTTCTTCATGGGCTGTCCTGACAATAGGCGAATAGGGGGCGCGAAAACAAGGCGCAAAGGATAGCTGGAAATCCGTCGGGGCTCTATTGGTAAGGCCTTGATTAACGCTCCCCCGGAACGATCAGCCGTTGAGCTTGCTCAATTGCTCGGCGGTGTCCACAGCGCCCATGGTTTGCGCAGCGCCCAATGGGGTGACGCCGTTGGCATCCTGCGCATGAGGGTTGGCGCCTTTAGAAAGCAGGTAATCGACGATTGCGGTGCGGTTGAACATGGCCGCCATCATGAGTGCGGTACGCCCGTCCGCAGAAGCGCCTTCGACGTCGGCGCCATTTTCGACCAGCAGTTTGACCACAGGCAGGTCACCCTTGAACGCCGCACCGGCAATGGGGCTCTGACCGTTGTCGTTACGAATTTCAGGATCAGCCTTAAAGTCCAATAACACCCGAACGCTGTCCAGATGACCGTGGTAGCTGGCCAGCATCAACAAGGTGTCGCCCTTGTGGTTGCGCAAGTTGGGGGTAAGACCTTTTTCCAGTAGACGTCCAAGCATCAGTGCATCGCCTTTGCGTGCGACATCAAATACTTGCTCGGCAAACTCCAGGGCCTCGTCATCGGTCATTAATGTGGCATCGGCAGCCGGTTTGGAATGATCTGACATGGTGTACTCCTTGAACGGCGCAGGCAGTTGGAATCAACTAATGCCAGCCAGTTTCCAGAGCTGCCCGCCCAGGGTCAAGGTATGTGGTCCATAGCCAAATTCAATAGCGGAACTTGCCAGCATGGATATCCCGCAGCACATCGGGCGTTACCGGCACATAGGTGTCTGAACCCGGTAACCAGGCGTAAACCGGATCATCCCCGGTTTTGCTGGGGTCAAAGGCCTCGTTCTTCAGTCGGGTCTTCTGGTACTTGAAGGTACCCGTGGTTTCCATCTTGACCTTCACGCGCAGGAACACGGGTACTGCGTAGGACGGCATCTGACTTTTCGCGAACTGCAGCAACTCCTGAAAGTCCAGGGTCGCCAGCGACTCTGCCGGGGTGATCGCCGCCATTCCGGCGCGACCATTGGTGTTCATGATCTCGACACCGTACGCCACGACTTCAGAAATTTTAGGGTGTTGAAGCATGATGTTCTCGACCTCGGTGGTCGATACGTTTTCGCCCTTCCAGCGATAAGTATCGCCCAGCCGGTCGACAAATTGCACATGACCAAAACCGATATCACGCAGCAGATCACCGGTGTCGAAGTACCGATCACCCTTTTCGAACACGTCACAGAGGATCACTTTCTGGTTTTTCTCAGGATCGGTGTAGCCATCCAGCGGTGCTTTTTCATCGATCTTCGCCAGCAGCAACCCCTGCCCTCCCTTCCCGATCCTCTGCATGAAGCCATCAGCGTTACGGATGGGCACGCCACTTTCATGGGCGTACTCCACCAACGTCCAGGCTTGAAGGGAAAAGCCAACGGTGTTGTCGAAGTTGAGGACATTGGTGAAGCCGATATTGCCATCGCTGGCCGCGTACAGCTCGCAGACATGGTCGACAGCGAAGCGATTTTTGAACGAGGCCCAGACCCCGGGACGCAGACCATTACCGATCATCTTGCGCACTGGATTGTCCGCGTCGTTATTTTGCTCCGGGTGGTCCATCAGATAGCGGCACAGTTCGCCAACATAACCAATCGTGGTCGCCTTGAACTTTCGCGTATCACTCCAGAATTGACTCGCGCTGAACTTGCGCCGAATCGCAAAACCCGACGCACCGCACACCGCTGAGCCCCAGCACACATTCAGACCGGTAGCGTGATACAGCGGCAAGGTGCAATAAACAATGTCGTCAGGTTGCATATCCAACGCGATCATGCCGAAACCACCGTAGGTTTTCATCCAGCGACCGTGCTTGAAGATTCCGGCCTTGGGCAAACCGGTGGTGCCGGACGTGTAGATATAAAAGCACGCGTCATTGAAGTAGATGCGTTGGGTGGTTATCGGGTTTTCCGGGGATTCCTCAGCGCTGACCCGCGCCAGATTGATGTAGCCCTCCGGGGCCTGCCCTGCGTCCCTGCTGGTGTCCTGATCGGCGACGAAGAAGGTTTTACCCGCGTCGATGGCGACCTCGGTGCGCACGGCATCGTAAACCGCCACCAATTCCTCGCCGACGATAATCGCCAGGGGTTTCACCAGATTCAGGCTGTGCACCAACACACCCTGAGTTTGCGAGGTGTTGAGCATCGCGCACACGCCGCCGATTTTGGCCACGGCCAGCACATGCACCAATAGCTCAGGACGATTTTCGATGAAAATCCCGACCACATCCCCTTTGCGGAGGCCTTGACCGATCAGGTGATGGGCGATGCGATTGGCCCATTGATTGACCTGCTCGTAAGTGAATACGCAGTCTTTATAAAGGAGTGCCGGGCCCTGCGGGTTGCGCAACACCGCGCGTTCAAAAGTCCAGCCCAGGCCACACGGCTGATCGGCCCTGGTGACATTGGACATTTTCATGCCCTTGATCACCCGTGGCAGCGCCCTGGCAATCGAAGGAAGCTTACGGGCCATCATGGCCCACGTGATCATGTCGCTATGACTCATGGTTGCCCCTTCGTAGCCGCGTGATTCTATTTTTTGTTTTAGGCGCGAGCGTTGCGGTGACATCCCTGCCGCAACTGCAAAGAAAGTACGTCAGCCGTTCAAAGGGTGTACACGATGAATTTGAAAAGTTTTGTATCTCCCTACATAAAGCGTTGGCGCATAGATGGGATTAATCCACCTGACCGCTGTCCTAGCCTCAGCACGCCTCATAAAACTGCTGATCGTTAGAACCTCCGCCAAACTTCATCGCCCCTGTATTCCCGGCAAAATGCAGGATGCTCGATAGCCATTCATGCACTTTGCACGATTCAAAAAAACATGAGTTTTTTTAAGCTATTGATTTTGTTGAGTATTATACAAAGTCCGAGACTGGCACAGACACTGCACTAATTACTCCACGCTTGTTATCCCATGAGCAATGGAGCCGCTAGACATGACTTTCATTCAAGAAAAATTTGCATCCGTATTTTCCGAGTTCGAAGTCACCACCCAAGCCCGTCCAGATGGCGGAGTGTTGCTGAGTTTGCGCAACAGCGAAGGCAAGCAGATCCGTCGTTCGGTGTCCTACGCTCAACTGCACACCGCCGTGCAGCTGCAGTGGGTGATCAGCGCGATTCGCCGAGACCTGGCTGCACAAGCAAGTGAATTGCCAGCACTCTCCATGCTGCAGAGTCAGCACCGCTTCGATCTGCCGACCTACTACGCACGCTGAGTCCATTCAGCGCGGCATAAGCATTAGCGAACAAGGCCGTAGGCGCAACTTCAGCGTCCACGGCCTTGTTGCATGTGCACACCCATAGAGGCCCACCGCAACAGTTAATACCCTTCCTGAACACTGCGCACCTGCCCGACCGGATAGTTTTATTCGTGCCACGTTCATCATAAGGTTTCCCTGCCAGGTACATGACGTACCTGATATTCAATTAACAGGTGAACCGTATGAACACGCAAACACTCAAGCGCATCAAACCCACTCAACAGAACACCTTCGGCTACTACCCGCTGACCAAGTGGTGATGTGTATAACCGCTTAACGCAGTCAGGCATGCCATGACGCTATCGCCATGGCATGTTTTTTTAACGGCCGAGTACATAACAATGAATAACTTAAAACACCTCGAACACTTTTTTGGCTCACGCGATATCAGTTTACTGACAGACTCCAGCGCACTGATTGCCCACGCACAACATCAATCAATCAATGCCCTGTTGATCAACGAACTCAGCGGTTTGCCTGCCAACAGTGTGTGCATCACGTTCAGCAGAGAAGCAACCGAATCACTGCAACAACTGGCGGCCCGCTGCCAATCAGGGCAGACGCTGTATACCCAGGCTCATGCATTCGACCCCTCGCTGAAAAGCGGGATCTACACCCTCGACCTGATCTGTTCCAGCGACTATCGCCTGGCCATGCGCAAGCAGGAGCAATTGCTGTCGCTGCTCGATGAGCATCACCTGTTGCGCCTGACCGGGGACAACACACGCGGTACATTGCGCATCGTTAATGAGGCCGCGCCGTACGCGATGATCGAGGAAGACATTCAGGCGTCCAGGGGCTTTTATATATTCCCGCTGGCTGAGTTGCTGGAAGTCCATTACACCCACATGGACCCGGATGAACCTCGAACCTTCATCCTTGATGGCGAATTCAATGTCTCCGGCATCCTCTGCGCTCGCGGCTACCATGATCCGTCCATCCCACCCCGATTGATCGAATCGTTGGTCAGCCTGGCCCAGGCTGTCGCCGCCCATGGCGCCACGGCGATCATCGTCGACAGTCAGGTCAGGTCCTTTACCGTCAACGCTCGCGACTACTGTGCATTGCTGACCGAAGCCACTGGCCCCCGTGGGCTGCACTTGACCGAGTGTGCATTCGGGGTCAACGCCAGCATTGCCGACAAGATCGACTACCGCATCAACTCCCAACTCAACGAAGGCATCGAAGGCCTGCACATTGCGGTGGGGGATGGCCGTCAGGGCTATCACATCGACATGCTGATGCCGGGCGTGGTCGCCACCCCTTTGGGTTGAATCATTTAATAATGCCTTGGCAAAGCGCCTCGCCCACCGCCTGCGCTCGATTGGAAACGCCTAACTTGGAATAAATACTCTTGAAATGGTACTTCACCGTGGCTTCGGAAATAGCACGGATAACGCTGATTTCCCATGCTGTTTTGCCTGCACGCGCCCACTTGAGTACTTCCAGCTCTTTTTCGGTGAGCGCCTTGGCGTGCAGCTTTCGGCCTTTGCCGGCCATATGCAGAATGGGGACAAGACTGCTCAACAGGTACTTGTCTTCATCGTTGAGCGGGCGGCTCATCGCGTTGAGTGAGCACACAGTGACAACACCTTGCTGGGCGCTGGCCTCATTGGAATAGCCGTAGGAGGCGCCGGGCATCAGTCGGTAATCCTGAACCACCTCTTTGTAGGTTGGCGTCGGTGGATGACGCTCGAACGCATTGTCCCAGTCCATGAAGCCCAAGTGCTCGCGATAATTGCGGATCACTGGATCGTCCATCATCAATCGCCCATGACGGTAGAGGTCGCTCCAGACACTGTCCACATTTGAAGTAATGCAGGTCAGCAATACGGTCCCTTTGAACTGATACAGCATGGCCCGATCACAAGAGCATTGGCACCTTAACCAACCCAAGGCATTTTCGATGGCTTTGTCGCCATTGAGTTCTGTAATGCTGACCACCATCTGTTGAATGAGTTGGGTCAAATCGGCGTTTACTGATACTGCACTTCCCATGGTTATCTCCCTTTACCCCCGACATAAAACATTCGGGAGTCGATCGACAAAGAGTTGCACAGTAAAAGGCATTAAAAAATATAAGACATTACAAACAGGGTTTACTTACTTACCAACAAGCCACTTCTTACAAGACAATAAGAAAAGCCCTACAGACACTTCGCACAATCATAATAAAAGTCATGACGTATGATCGACTGCAATCACCCTCTACCCAGGGCAATTGCAGTCAAAGGGCTTGCAAGGAAGCCCCTGCAGATGTAAAGCAAAGCTTTTTAGAAAGCCGACAGGTCAATCACCGCAAAACTGGCGACATTGGCGTGTCCAACCAACTCGCCGCCATTGCGAACCAGCCCACAGGTGGGCATGCCCGCTTGTTGCGCAGCGTCGAGTTCTTCAACGATATCGGACAAAAACAGGATCTCATCCGCCGGGCGACCTATTGCGGCGGCAATGCTGCGATACGACTGCGGCTCACGCTTGGGCCCGGACGTCGTATCGAAATAGCCGCTGAACAGCGCCGACAGATCACCCGCTTCAGAGCAGCCAAAAATCAGCTGTTGAGCCTGAATCGAGCCAGACGAGTAGACATACAGCTCATAACCTTCCTGATGCCAGCGCTTGAGCGCCTCGACCGCATCCGGGTAAACATGGCCCTTCAACTGCCCGGCGCGATAACCCTGCTCCCAGACCATGCCTTGCAGCGCCTTGAGCGGCGTGGCCTTACGGTCTTCAGCAATCCATTCCAGCAAAATTTCGATCACACGCTCGACATCAGCCTGGGGTTCGTCGATCTCCTGGCGCACCGCTTGCAACTGCAACGCCACCGCAGGCTGAGTGGCCTCTTGACGAATAAAGTCCGGCAAGTGCCTGGCTGCGTAGGGGAACAACACCTCAAACACGAAACTTACCGCGCTGGTGGTGCCTTCGATGTCGGTAAGGACAGCTTTAATGGGCATGGAAACTCCGGGACTTTAGTCTTCAAGCCTTGGGAAATGGTCGGCTATCTGTTCGCCGGTGAACGTTGCCACCCAGCCTTCAGGGTTGTTGAACAACCTGATCGCCACGAAATGCGGGTACTCACCCATGTCGAACCAATGACGAGTGCCCGCCGGGACAGAGATCAGATCGTTCTTCTCGCACAGCACGGCATACACATAGTCGTCGATGTGCAGCGTGAACAAACCACGTCCAGCCACGAAGAACCGTACCTCATCTTCGGCATGTTGGTGCTCATCAAGAAACTTCGCGCGCAGTTCGGCTTTCTTTGGATGGTCGCGGTCAAGACTGATCACATCCACCGTGACGTAACCGCGCTCAGTCATCAATTTATCGATCTGTACCTGATACGCAGCAATCACTTCTTCCTGGGACGCACCCGGCGTGACAGATGCCGTCGCTTGCCAGCGATCGAAGCCGACGCCATGTTCAGCCAGGGTTGAAGCGATGTCTTCCAGATGGGTCAATACTTTGTTTGGCAAATCAGGAGTGGAAACGTGATAAACGGACAAGCTGCTCATGACGGCAATTCCTTAACGGTTCAGTAAAGCGCGAGTCTTGAGCTCGCACTCGAACAAAAATTCAAACGCTTCGATCTGACGCAATGCATCGCTCATTCGCGCGCCCCAGGTGTACAGGCCGTGACCACGAATCAGGTAGCCGGGGCAATCGGGATGGGCGTCGAGCCAAGGTTGGACCTTTGCCGCCAATCGGGCAATGTCCTGATCATTTTCGAAAATCGGCACGATAACCTTTGATTCATGGGTCACCACGCCCGCAAATGCTTTCTGCAGTTCATAATTTTCGAACACCACCCGATCACCCGTCGTCAGGCGCGACAACACGGTCGCATTGACTGAATGGGTATGCAGCACTGCGCCTACCTGAGGCTTACAGCGATACAACTGGGTGTGCAGCAAGGTTTCGGCAGAAGGCTTTTTCCCCGGCTCCAGGCTGTTGCCGGACAGGTCGGTGACCAGCACGTCATCCTGGCCCAACTGACCTTTATGCTTGCCTGACACCGTCAGTAACGCGGTGGTTGCCGACAGCCGTGTCGAATAATTACTGCTGGTGGCTGGCGACCAGCCACGGCCATACAAAAAACGCCCGGCGTCGATGATTTCCTGAGCGAGTTGTTCGCGGCTCATGCCCTGTCCTCTTTCATTCGTGTCGCAATCATGACGGCGGCGGCAAGCGCCGCAAGACTGGCAATGCTGAAGGTCCAGTTCGGCCCCAAGACATTCCAGCTATAACCAGAATACAAAGCACCCAAGGCACCACCAGTGCCGGCAAGCGCGGCATACAGCGCCTGGCCTTGGCCCTGTTGGTCAGGGCCGAAACTGCGCTGCACAAAATGGATGGCCGCCGCGTGAAAACTGCCGAACGTCGCGGCGTGCAGGATCTGGGCAAACAACAATACAGACAAATGTTCGGCGAAATTTCCCAGCAGCAACCAACGTAACGCCGCCAGTAAAAAGCTCGCTATGAGCACATGGCGAAGGGTAAACCGCGTCAGAATCCGGCTCATCGACAAAAACATCAGTACTTCGGCCACGACGCCCAATGCCCAGAGTAGACCGATGAGGCCGCGACTGTAGCCCAAATGCTCAAGATGCAGGGTCAGGAAGGTGTAATAAGGGCCGTGGCTCAACTGCATCAATGCAACGCTGGCGTAAAAAGCCAGGACGCCAGGACTGGCGAGTTGTCTGAGAAAGCCACCACCGGCCAGCCTGTGCGTCGACGGCGCGGGTTGCGCGTTGGGCACCCACCAACTGCTGGCGACAATACCGACCATGATCAACAGCAGCGCCTGCGGGTAAACGTCCAGGCTGAACCACTCAAACAGCCGACCCAGCGCCACCACCGTGAGGATGAAACCAATCGAGCCCCACAGCCGGACCTGGCTGTAGCGGGCGGTCTGCCCCTGTAGATGGGCCAATGTGATGACTTCGAACTGCGGCAATACGGCGTGCCAGAAGAACGCGTGCAACGCCATGACCATTGCCAGCCAGGCGTAGCTCTTGTCGAACAGGATCAGGGAAAACGTCAGCAGCGTACAGATCGCCCCAAAGCGCACAATCGCCAGACGGCGCCCGGTGTAATCCCCCAGCCAGCCCCAAATATTGGGGGCAACGCAGCGCATCAGCATGGGGATGGCCACCAGCTCACCGATGCGGGCGCTGGAAAACCCCAGATGATCGAAGTACAGCGCCAAAAACGGCGCCGTCGAACCCAGCAACGCGAAGTAGAACAGATAGAAACTGGACAATCGCCAGTAAGGTATCTGCCCTTGGGGAAGTGAAACCACGGCTAAACCGCCGTGGCTGCATCACCGTCGTCGAGCATTACAGTTGGCCCAGAACAGGCGTCGACACCTGAACATCGGCGTTCTGCCCGCGATTGCGCAGGAAATGGTCTATCAACACGATGGCCATCATGGCTTCAGCGATGGGCGTGGCGCGGATACCGACGCAGGGGTCGTGACGACCTTTGGTAATGACGTCGACCGGGTTGCCATGGGCATCGATCGAATGTCCTGGCGTGGTAATGCTTGAGGTCGGCTTGAGCGCCAGATGGACAACAATTGGCTGCCCCGACGAAATCCCGCCCAGAATGCCGCCGGCGTTGTTCGACAGGAAACCCTGTGGCGTCATTTCGTCGCGATGCTCGGTGCCGCGCTGGGCGACACTGGCGAAACCGGCGCCAATCTCCACACCCTTGACCGCATTGATACTCATCATCGCGTGGGCCAGTTCGGCGTCCAGGCGGTCGAAAATCGGCTCGCCCAACCCCGGTTTAACGCCTTCTGCAACCACGGTAATTTTGGCGCCGACCGAATCCTGATCCCGACGAAGCTGGTCCATGTAGGTCTCAAGCTCCGGCACTTTGTCCGGGTCCGGGCAGAAAAACGCGTTCTGGTCCACCGACTCCCAGGTCTTGAACGGGATTTCAATCGGGCCCAACTGGCTCATGTAACCGCGAATCTGAATGCCCTGGCCGGCCAGGTATTTCTTGGCGATGGCGCCCGCCGCCACGCGCATCGCCGTTTCACGGGCCGAGCTGCGACCGCCGCCGCGGTAATCGCGCAGGCCGTACTTGTGGTGGTAGGTGTAATCGGCGTGCGCCGGGCGAAACAGGTCCTGAATTGCCGAGTAGTCCTTGGACTTCTGATCCGTATTGCGGATCAACAGGCCGATGGGGCAACCCGTGGTCTTGCCTTCGAACACACCAGAGAGGATCTCGACTTCATCGGCCTCCTGGCGTTGCGTGGTGTGGCGGCTCGTGCCGGGCTTGCGGCGATCCAGATCGAACTGCAAGTCTTCCAGCGAGAGCTCAAGCCCTGGCGGGCAGCCGTCAACGATAGCGACCAGTGCCGGGCCGTGGCTTTCACCAGCAGTGGTAACAGTGAACAGCTTGCCGTAGGTATTGCCGGACATGCAGGACGCTCCGCGAAAATAAGCCAAAACAATCAAACGGTCTGTTTATCAATCAAAAACCGCAAGCACGCCAGTATACGCAGGCTGCCTGAGTAGTTCATCCTTCAAGCGTATTGCCGAACCTTATCCGCGTTGACGCGTCCAATCGGCACTTGAACAGATGATGGCCTACCGATGTTACGAGTCACCACTTTAATTCGTGCTATTACCGTGACCCTGCCCCTGCTGACAGGCCTTGCCCAGGCAGCCACACCCAGCGTATTGCAACGTCCCATCAGTCTCGACACCGGAACCGGCGAGCTGTTTGGCACCTTGTTGCTGCCCAGATCCGACGCCCCTGTCCCCGTGGTATTGATCATCGCCGGCTCCGGTCCTACCGACCGTGATGGCAACAATACCGACGGCGGTCGTAACGACAGCATGAAGCTTCTGGCGAGAGTCCTCGCCAAACACAATATCGCCAGCGTGCGCTACGACAAACGGGGCGTCGCCGCGAGCAGAGCGGCCACACCCGATGAGCGCAACCTGAGCATCGAAGCCTATGTCGCCGACGCAGCGGCCTGGGGAAAAATGCTCAAGACCGACCCACGCCTGGGGCGCCTGGTTCTCCTGGGGCATAGCGAAGGCGCACTGGTCGCCGCCCTCGCCGCAGAGCAAGCTGGGGCTGCGGCAGTCATTTCTGTCGCGGGCACCGGGCGCCCGGTGGATCAAGTGTTGCGCGAACAACTGCACTACCGATTGCCCCCGCCCTTGCTGCAGCGTAGCGA
The DNA here is from genome assembly GCF_900095225.1 of Pseudomonas sp. UMAB-08. Lineage (GTDB taxonomy): Bacteria > Pseudomonadota > Gammaproteobacteria > Pseudomonadales > Pseudomonadaceae > Aquipseudomonas. Next base: position 235,558 of record NZ_LT607415.1, on the reverse strand, counting down.
ACAGTTGATCGACTCGCTTAAGGCCGGCCACACCGATGACAACGTGCCCCCCGCTCTCGACGTGGTGTTCCGCCCAAGCGTGCAGCCGTATCTGATTTCGTTGTTCCGCCAGGACCCCGCCGCCGCCTTCGGAAAACTGCAGGTTCCGGCGCTGATCATTCAGGGTCGTAACGACATTCAGGTGGGGGTGGGTGATGCCGAGCGTCTCCAGGCGGCCAAACCCGACGCGGAGCTCGCGCTGATCGACGGCATGAACCATGTATTGCGCATTGTCCCCAACGACATTGAACGCCAGTTGGCGTCCTACAAAGACCCGCAGTTACCACTCGCCAGCGAGCTTTCAACGCGGATCCTGCGTTTTATAGGCGCATTGCCTGCCGCGTAATACGCTTGCCTGTAAACCAAACCGGCCAATCGCCTTCAGTCCTGTAAAAAACGGCCGATAGCGGATGGCTGGCACTGAGTTTGCTGCTTGGTGCCTGGGCCACAGGATTGCTGACATGACCGACACTCAAGCCACACCCGACGCTGAAGTTGAAGCCGAAAACGCAGCCGTTGCGCCGGATCCTGCGAGCTTGCCGTGGGCGGACGTTCAACCGGAACATTTTCAAATGCTGCGTCTGGCGCCACTGCCGACCGACCGGGCCACCGGTGGCCGCCCATTGCGCTTCGTGCAGTTTGGCCGTGCCGAGCGCCACGATAGAGAACACAGCCTGTTGCGCATGGACGTCCAATTACCTGCGCAACGCGTACGCAAAGAGCAAAATCACCTGGACGTCTGGGTCGATCATGCCACTCATCGGGTGCGTTTCAGCCCCGAGCCGGGGTTGCAGATAGAACCGTGGAATCGTGGTCTCGGGCGCTTTCTGATGGCTCAGGGCATTCACTGGGCACAAAAAAGATGGTCGCACTACCAGATCGACGAAAGTGCACTCGCCAGTAAAGACGCCCTTAACGAAGACACGCGCCTGCGCCGGGATAACTTCCTGCGCACTCAGGGCTTCGACGTTACGTACGAGGATGCCCAACACATGAAGGGCAGCGTCAAAGCGGTGAACGTCGGCGAACTGCTTAATACCTGGAACAGCGAAAAAGTCCAGATGGTCGAGATTCTCGACGCCGCCAATATGCTCCAACAAGCAGAACAGAACTTGCAGGAGCAAGACGTCAAACTGCGCAAGCAGGATGAGGCCGTCACCCGGTTCAAACGCGAAGACAGCAGCTTGCGCTTCACCATCGCTTGCCTGGTGGCGTTCGCGGTATTCCAGGCTGGGCTACTGATCTGGATCGCTACGCACCGTTAGGCTTCCCTTGCGTCAAGAGGCCCCACCGAGCCTTCGACGCCGCGCTGTCGCACAGAAAACCAGGTTGCGATTTGTGTGTTGCTATCGGTGGTGGTGCGTCAGATTGCGTAATTGCATGGACTTGACCAGCAGGCGCCGTAGTGACGACCGGCAGAGAACGGCCGATTGCCGTTACTCGGAGTCGACATTCCACCTGGATAGAGAGCTGACCACGAACCTGAAGATCCCCACTCCTACGCGGCTTTCGTGCTGCTCCCTCGTTGGTGATAAAGTCTCGCCAAGTCTTAACGAGGGAACGATATGAAATTGTTCGTAGGAGCTTTGGCGGTGGTGATGTTGGCGGGATGTGCTGACTCTGGCCCCATAAAAGTTGGCCCAGACACCTACACGATTTCAACGCGTGTTCCTTTCGGTGGTCCTGCCTCCGCGAAAGGGCAAGCTTTGAAGGAGGCAAACGCGTTTTGTGTGTCCCTGGAAAGGGAAATCCTCCTCGACCATATGCAGGCGAGCGAATGCGCTCTACACGGTGGCTGTGGGGAAGCAGAGATATTTTTCTTTTGTCTAGCCTCGGGTGATCCGCAGCTGAAACGTCAAAAATACAGCCCTGACCCGACTCAGAAGATCGAAATTGATCAGCGGTAGACAGCTCCTGTAGTAGGCTCGGTTGAGGGCCGCGGCAACCTAGGGTTTCGGAAATCCTGACACGAAAAAGCCCAGACTAGTGCTGGGCTTCGTTGTTTCTGGGGTTGTGCGACCACGGTCGTCATCTCTTGCGCGATGCTTCCAGCTAGCGTGACGAATGACCGGAGCCGACCCTTTATAGGTCAGTCGTGACAGGCAGAAAACGCCCCAGGCTGTGAAAAAACGCGGGCACAGTCTTGAAGACTGCGTTGCTACGTAAAATCTGTCGGCGTTGGTTGTCAGCAGACGCAAAAATTTGCGCAGAAACGCGATTTTCGTCCCGACCCTGACAGTCAAACCTGCTCTTAGGCCCCATTGTGTGTCCGGGGCCTAGCGGCCAATTGCGAGCGGGGCGTCAAGATGGCCAAGGCAACCGCCACGATGAAGAGCGCCGGCACGTCACCTGCCACGTGCCCCATTTGCCCCGGCTGGGTGACTGCCTGGACGGCCATGATTCCCCCGTGTACGGCGCTAGACCACACGGTGAACCAGATTAGGCTCAGATTGGCTAATGGATCACGTGCGGCCAGGATCAAGAACACGCCAAGTGTGGCGTAGATGCCAACGATCATCATCGGGTAGTCCGAGTGACCGACGTGCCAGGCCCAGCCGGACGGCCAGAACAACATAAGTGGGTAGAGAGCAAGGCACGCGAGGCCAGCCAAAACTAGAACGACGCGCAAATACCTGAGGCGATCGACTACGGTCATGGCGGACTCCTTTTGGGCCTAACCCTAATAGCCCCCAAGTGGGGTGATAACGCCTTCACGGGCTTGGTGGATAACATTCCTTAATCTGTCGCCTATCCCTGACTAGGCCGGACATTGTGACAGTCGGGTGACCGCTGAAGGGGTTTATACACCATGGACGGAAAACCCAATCTGCTCAATCAAGTCCAGCAGTAGACCAAGCATAGCTACTCATTTGCTATCGCTCCGTCCGCCGTCCACTTTGGGTCGATTGCTACCCTAGCGGTCCTATAACCCAACGCTACGGCTCGGTCGCAATTAGCTGGACGTAATGCACCGTCAAGCTTCATGAGACCAAGCTTTTTTCGAAATAGACGCGCTTGAAACCGTGCTCGGTGCGTAGCGACACTTGAACATACCCAAGCTTGGGGTAAATCGAGAGGTTGTCGGTCATCATCTCGTTGGTATAAAGATGCACCGCATTCATTCCGAGCTGTCGGCCGGCGTTTTCACAGAAGCTGATCAGTGATTTACCTACCCCACGTCCAGCTGCGCTGGGCAGGACGGCCACATTTTCCAGAAGGACATGTTCCTCCTGGGCATAAAACACCACGAAACCCTGGAAGGTGGCGTCTTCATCCGTCGCCACGTAGACGATGCCTGCCGCGATCTGCGCCGTAAAATCGGCAGTCATTGGAGCGGGTTTGCGACCTATTTCGGGAACATAGCGAGCATAGGCCTGTTCAGCGCAATGTCTGATAGCAGGCTCATCTTTTGCTTGAGCTGGCCGGATCATGAAGGTCTCTTTTGCGAGGGGCGAGGCATGCGGTTGATACTTTGGCAGACCGTAAGCGCGGATGTCGAGGAGCCGCTTTTGGCCGGTTAGCGACCGTGTACCGCAACTGATCCATGCTTGTCCTCCCTCAAGATGGAGGACAAGCCATGAAAACCACTAACGAGGACTGCCTGTTTCAGAGCCGGATCCACGGCTCAGATCATCTCCACCAGGCAATACGCTCGAATAGTCAAAGCCTGGGTAACAAACATTGGTCTTGACCCAGCCATATACGGCACCCACACGCTGCGGCGAACGAAGGTCTCCCTGATCTATCGTAGAACGAAGAATCTAAGGGCAGTCCAACTCCTGCTGGGTCACATGAAACTTGAAAGCACCGTCAGATACTTGGGGATTGAGGTCGACGATGCCCCGATAAATCTAAACTTACCGGGGTTCTCACTTTCTCGAAGGCGCCGTATCACGCCCCCCTCATTACGATCAAACCCGTGAAGCGAACAACGCTTGATGTTCGCGGCATTGCTCGGCCGATAACATGAACACGCCATGCCCTCCCCGCTCGAACTCCAGCCAGGCGAAGTCGACTTCCGGGTACAGCGCCTCGACATGGATCTGGCTGTTGCCGACTTCGATGATCAGCAAGCCCTTCTCGGTCAAATGATCCGCCGCCTGACTGAGCATGCGTCGCACCAGGTTCAGTCCGTCGTCGCCACAGGCCAGCGCCAGCTCCGGCTCATGTTGATATTCATCCGGCATGTCGGCGAAATCTTCGGCATCGACATAAGGCGGGTTGGAGACGATCAGGTCGAAACGCTGCCCCGGCAAACCGTCGAAACCATCACCTTGCACGGTGTAGACGCGCTCATCCACGCCGTGACGCTCGATGTTCTGATTCGCCACTTCCAGCGCTTCGAAAGAAAGGTCGGCCAATACCACTTCAGCGTTGGGGAACTCAAATGCACAGGCAATGCCGATACAACCGGAGCCCGTGCACAGGTCGAGAATCCGTGCCGGATCTACTGGCAGCCACGGCTCGAAACGTTTTTCGATCAGTTCACCAATCGGTGAGCGAGGGATCAGAACCCTTTCGTCCACGATGAACGACAGGCTACAGAACCACGCTTCCCCCAGCAGGTAAGCGGTTGGGATGCGTTCGTCGATGCGGCGTTTGAGCAAGCGTTGCAGATTAACCAGCTCGTCGTCCTCCAGACGGCAATCCAGGTAGCTGTCGGCAATTTCCCACGGCAGATGCACCGCACCCAGCACCAACTGACGGGCTTCGTCCCAGGCATTGTCGGTGCCGTGACCAAAAAACAGATCTTCCCCATGGAAACGGCTGACAGCCCAACGGATATGGTCGCGCAGGGTGCGCAGGCGGGAAGTGATCACGGGGGCATGCTCCTTGAAAAAACGACGGGCGATTCTATCAGCCATGGCCTGAACAAACGATGCCCTGAAGACGATTGATCGCCCCCTCGACAGCTGGCGACCTGCGATGCCTTCGAAGCCACTTTGAAGGCAAAATGACATGAATCGCAAACAGTCCGATGGCTTGCAGCCCAGTAACCACGCCACTTCCAATCGTTGCCATTCACAGAACCGCTCAGCCAGAGGACAATGTCACAAAAGCCCCACATCCAGGAGCCCCAGATGTCCGACCCAAAAACGATGTTTCAACTCAGTGGCCGTGGTTACGCGCCGGCTAATCTGAGCAATGCCAGCCTGATCATTATCGATGCGCAGAAGGAGTACGTCAGTGGTCCGCTGGCACTGACAGGCATTGATGAGGCCGTGGCCAATATCTGCCAACTGGTGGACGCTGCCCGTGCCGCAGGTCGACCTATCGTGCATGTGCGCCATCTTGGCACCGTGGGCGGTCTGTTCGATCCGCAAGGTGAGCGCGGCAAGTTCCTACCCCAGCTCCTGCCTCAAGGAGAAGAGCCGGTCGTCGAGAAGCTCCTGCCAAACGCCTTCCACGGCACCGGCCTGCACGATCTGTTGCAACGCCTGGGGCCTCTGGACCTGATCGTGTGCGGCTTCATGAGTCACTCAAGCATCAGCACCACCGTACGCGCAGCCAAAGACTATGGTTATCGCTGCACCTTGGTGGAAGACGCCTGCGCAACCCGCGACTTGCCCAGCAAGCAGGGCGTGATCAGCGCCAAAATGGTTCATCAGACCGAGATGGCGATCATGGCGGACAACTTCGCCACGCTCGCACTGACCAAGGATTTGATCTGACTCCGGCTTGATTCATCAGGAACTGACCCGGCCTCATCGCTTCGGCAGTTCCTGAAAAACACCTGCGTTACCTCTGCCAAGGTGACGAACGTGATGTAACCGCCCATCCATTAATCACCCCCGCAGCCCTTGATTCCCGCCAAAACGGGAACCACCAGGTCATATACTGGTCAGAGCGCCGATACCCTGAGAGGAAATCGGAATGAAGATATCCGATGGTTTCGATGCTCGTCGCTTGCGCCCAAAAGGCCCACGCAACTGGCGGATGCGCTTCGGCGCCGCATTTGCAGCACTGTTGGCCACCAGTGGCGTCTTACTGGTGATGGCCGGTATTGCTAGCCTGATCGGTCACCCGCCGGCACTGGGCGAGCTCAATGCCAGCGCGGGCGGAGCGAGCCTCGTGGTGGCAATCGGGTTGTTCCTGCTGTATGTCGGCGTCTCGATATGGCGTCGCTGCCGCCGACGCTTGCGTCGGCCCAGTGAGCTGAACATGGCGCCGCACCTGATGAAAAAGCACGACTGAGGCTCACAAAACCGCTTCGTATCGCTCACTGGGAACGCAGCCGGGCACAGCAATAACGTTTTAGTCACGCCGAGCAAGGCGTGACGCAGGTAAACTAGCCCTCCTGCGCGGAGGCTTAGATGCAAGACGACGATTTTTCCCTGTTTAAAAACGAGATCCGCGGCGTAAAGCCGATCAAGCACGATCACGCAGACGTTGGCAAACCCAAAGCCGACCGCAAGCACCTGGCCAAACTGCGTCAGGCTGCCACTGTGCGCACTGACTCGGTGACCATAGATGGCCTGTCAGACCAATTCGTGATCGACGTTGGCCCTGAGGACGTGTTGAGCTGGGCTCGTGATGGCGTCCAGGAAGGTCAGATGCGCAAGCTTAAACTCGGGCAGATCAGTTTCGAGGGTGGCCTGGACCTGCACGGCATGAGCGTCGAAGTCGCGCGGGAAACACTCTGGGAATTTTTGGCCGAAGCGACCAAGCTGGAAGTTCGTTGCGTGCGCGTGACTCATGGCAAGGCGGTGCGCCTGGATGGTAAACGCCCGATGATCAAAAGCCACGTCAACACATGGCTGCGCCAGCATTCGCAGGTGCTGGGCTTTGCCTCTTGCCTGGCTAAACACGGCGGCGCGGGCGCCGTTTACGTCATGCTCAAACGAACCATGATGGAAGGCCGCGACGAATAACGCCTTGAGTCGCAGCCTTCAGTGAGTGCGGACCTGTCAGGCTGTTGGAGTGTCACAGCCTGACTGAATCAGATCCGATCCAATCAACGCCGGTCACCCTCATAGTAACGGTGACCGTGTCCATGACCGTCATGCCAAGGTCCAAAGAAACAGCCTGACATGGACGACAATACCGCCACCACAATCGCCAGTTTCACTACTCGACTCACCATACATTCACTCTCTTCACGACAGGTATTTATTACCTGATACTTCAGACATCAACGGCACGCGTATCGCCAACCGATGACTGTAAAGGTTAGGTAAATGCCTGGTGGCTGAAGGCGGCTTTAAACTTCCCCCGTGGCCTCGGCCAGGGTCGCCAAGACTTCCTCCATGTGATTGATGGAGTCGCGCAAATCCTCAAAAGCGTGTTCAAGCGCGTGACGGCGATTAACCGTGTTATTGCCGGGCAAACGCTCGGAACCGGCGTCTTCTTCCGCCTTTAGCTGATGAATGCTCGCGCGCAGCGTCTCTAACTCCAGTGCAATACGCCGAAGATGCTCTCGCCTTCTCTCGCTCATTAACGTACTCCTTTCGATAGCGTGGGGCCGGACGAACAGGGAGAGCGTCGTCTGGCCCCCGAGCATCAACCAATCGTTAGCTTATCTTCAACTTTGTACACGCCAGGGACGGACCATGCCGCCTGTTCAGCTGCCTGGCGTTCAAGCCAGAGATGAACCTTGCCTTCGAGTCTCACGGTGCCGCCAGTGACTTTGACGTGAATACCGTGAGCCTCGACGGCAGCATTGCGCTTCAGTGCATCTTCAATCTTGCGTTGAACGTCCGCAGCATTTACCCGTGCTTTGAGCGTGAGCAGATTGGTGACGCCCTTCACACCGGACAGTTTGCGCACTGCACGTTCAGTGGCTTCTTTCTGGAATTGCCAGTCCACTTCGCCTTCCAGCGTTACCCAGCCCGCCTGAACCCTGACCTTGATCCGGTCATCCGGAACTTCGGTGTTCCAACTGATGACATCCAGCGTCCTGGAGGCGATGGTGTCGTCCGCGACGACGAAGTCGCTCGGAAAACGCACTTCGATTTCCTCGGCAATGGCTCGAACACCCTTGACGCTCTTGACGGCCCGCTCTGCCGCGATTTTCTGTGCATAGTTTGGGACATGACCTGTCAGTGTCACGACGCCGTTCTCTACGGCTACACCGATGTGGACGGCATCGATGTTAGGCTGGAATTCAAGCTCATCCAAAATATCCTGGCGTAGACTTAAATCGTTCATGGCGGTTCCTCGCGTTTTTATGGACTCATTGATTTCTCGCATCTGGCAGCGAGCTTCCCACTGCTATTGTGGTTTTACGCCCCGAGGCTGGAGCGGTATTGAGTTTTATCAACAATCCATCCCGTGCCTGACAGGCACCAGACGCCTGCGTCCAAAGCAGACTGACGGCACTGTCTTCCATCCCGCCAGGATTGACGCATGCCACTGCAAGGCATTGAATATTTTTTGCAGTGGCACTTAAGGAGGATTCCACATGGCCAAAATCAAAGCGCTAGCGGGTGATTTTCTTCAAGGTGATGGCGAATACCGTTCCGGCTCAATTACGCTCACGACGCCCCTTTACCCCTGGCCCGGCATCAAGATTTCGGTTTCTGCGATAAAAGCCCTGGAAATAGCCAGCGAAGCGTCAAATAAAAAAACCGCAGACGCTATCGGCTTTGGATTAGCCGGCGGGTTGGTGTTGGGGCCCGTAGGCGCCGCAGCAGGTTTCATGCTGGCCAGCGAGGAAAAGGAAGTGACGTTTTTGGCAACGTTAAAAGATGGCAGGAAGCTTCTGGCGGCAACCGACGACGGCACCTACCGGCAAATAGCGCAGCATGTAAGCAAGCCGCATTTTTTTCACAGCCACGACTAGGCAGTGACACAGCCGAGCCCGGCCTGACGCCGGGCTCTTTGCCGTCGGCGTTCAGATCGCGTCGACCGTGCAACTGCTGTCACACCTACGCTACCATGTGCCTCATGGCGGGCATGGACCCTGCATTCATCGCCAATCAGCTCGGCCGTAGCGTGCAAATGTTACTATCCACGTACGCCCGATGGATAAACGCCAGCACCGACTGGCGCGAACTCGGAAAGCTCGAAACAAGCCTGATTGGTACACATCTGGTACAGACACACAATGTACCGCCCTGAAACCCGTACGGAAAAACAGCCCTGTGACACTGGAACAGAATTACACCGCGATACTGGGTCAGCTCGGCGAGGACGTGTCCCGCGAAGGTTTGATCGATACGCCAAAACGTGCTGCCAAAGCCATGCAGTATCTATGTCGAGGCTATGAGCAAAGTCTCGAAGAAGTCACCAACGGTGCCCTCTTCAGCTCCGACAACAGTGAAATGGTCATGGTCAAGGACATCGAGTTGTACTCGTTGTGCGAACACCATTTGCTGCCTTTTATCGGCAAGGCTCATGTCGCTTACATCCCGAACGGTAAAGTACTCGGCCTGTCGAAAGTCGCGCGGATCGTCGACATGTATGCCCGCCGCCTGCAAATCCAGGAAAACCTCAGCCGCCAGATCGCCGATGCGATTCAGCAAGTGACCGGTGCTCTGGGTGTCGCAGTTGTCATTGAAGCCAAGCATATGTGCATGATGATGCGCGGCGTCGAGAAACAGAACTCGTCGATGATCACCTCGGTGATGCTCGGTGAATTCCGCGAAAATGCGGCGACCCGCAGTGAATTTCTCAGCTTGATCAAGTGATTCGCTGTGCAGGGGCCGTCCAGATTTCTTGTCTGCGGCGCCTGAGCGATCTCACCTCCGTTTCATCCCCCTACTGCGAGGCGTCACCGTGTTCATCAAGGCATTAAGGGTTGGTCTGGGCCAACTCATCATTTTCATTGATTTCCTGACTCGCCCAAGCAAGAAAAAGCGCACGCCTGCCGCCCAGGCCTCCGTCGATCTGTCGGCTCAAGACCTGACCTTGTATCAGTTCAACGCCTGCCCGTTCTGCGTAAAGACCCGTCGCACCTTGCGCCGCCTGAACGTTCCCGTGGCCTTGCGTGATGCGAAAAACAACGAAGTCGATCGCCAGACCCTGCTCACCGAAGGCGGCAAGATCAAAGTACCGTGCCTGCGCATCGAAGAAGGCGGCAAGACCGTATGGATGTATGAATCCAAGGTCATCATCGACTACTTGCAGCAGCGCTTCGCGGCGGTCTGAAGCCGAGGCTTGAGACGCACTGCGCTGGAGCCTTCGCAGGCCAGCCTGTGGAGGCTTATTTCGGGCAACCTTCAGCCCGACAGGCCACGTAGGCTTTCAACTGTTCCACTCGCAATTGGGTATGTGCAGCCAGACACTGCGACTGAAGCAACGGCCAGATCGAGCCAGAGTCCTCTGGCTTGCCCACTTGATACAGACAATCGGCATCACGAAACGCGACCCACTTGCGCTGCGCGTCCTTGAGCGCCTGCTTTTGCGTCGACGTGTTCAAGTAAGCCATTTGCGCCTGGTATTGGGTGTTCAGGTCCGCATCAAGTCTGGACAAGTCAGTGCCCGCACACGCGTTCATGGCTGCCTGATTCGCATTGCAGTCGTCAGCTAACACAACCTGCACATTTGTCCACCCAAGCCCCATCGCCATGGCGGCCGTTATCAAATAACGCATAGTCAACACTCCTTCCTCCAGAAATAACGTTCAGCTCGAGCCAAACAGCCGCGCAGACTAGAACAGCATCAATGCCCAGACAAAGGCCTATATCGCCACCGAAAACTCCAGACATTAAAAAACCGGTCGCTCGTTGCAGACCGGTTTTTTTGTTTTCAACCCAGGCTCAGATTAATCCAGCATCCCTATATAGCCCGGTTGCTCGGCCACTCGGCCCAGCCATTGCTGGATCGCCGGGTACGGGGCAAGGTCGAACCCGCCCTGGTAAGCGACGTGGGTGTAGGCATAAAGCGCGATGTCAGCAATAGAGAAGGTTTCTCCTACCAGGAACGGCGTGCGCTTGAGTTGCTGTTCCATGACAGCGAGCGCTCGGTATCCCGCTTTTTGCATGGTGTGGTATTCCGCCAGGCGCTCTTCCGGTAGCCCGAGGTAAAACTGGATGAAGCGAGCCACCGCGATACAAGGTTCATGGCTGTACTGTTCGAAAAACTGCCACTGCAATACCTGCGTGCGCAAGCGCGGTTCGCTGGGCAGATAGGCGCTGCCGTCGGCCAGAAAGTTGAGAATCGCATTGGATTCCCACAGGCAAGTACCATCCTCAAGCTCCAGGACCGGGATCTTGCCGTTGGGATTCTTTGCCAAAAACGCGGGGGTCTGGGTTTCACCGTTGAGGATGTCCACTGCCACCCATTGGTACTCGATGCCCAACAGGTTGAGCATCAATTTGATCTTGTAGCAATTGCCTGAGTTGTAGTCGCCGTAAACTGTGTACATCACCCTTCTCCCTTGCTGCGTATTCATAAATGCATCACGCCGCTTCAGCGACCTGTGCCTGGCGAACCACTGCGGCCAGCCGCTTGAGACCCTCCCCCAGACGCTGGGGGTCGATATGACTGAAGTTCAATCGCAGATAACCGGGGTTGGCGTCCGGATCGGCGAAAAACGGCTCACCCGGCATAAACGCCACATCCTGGGCCAGCGCGGGTTTGAGCAGAGAACGGGTGTCCAAAGGCGTTTTAAGGGTCAACCAGAAAAACAGGCCGCCCTGCGGGCTATTCCAATCGGCCAGATCGCTGAAGTGCTCTTGCAGGGCTGCCTCGAAAGCATCACGACGCACACGATAGAAGTCGCGCAATTCCGCCAAATGATTGCGGTAATGCTCGGTACCTATCCATTGCAGAGCCTGCCATTGACCCATCCGGTTGGTGTGCAGATCGGCCGATTGTTTCAGCCGCAGCAAGTGCGGAAACAAGTCCGGCGTCGCGATCAGGTAACCCACGCGCAGCCCAGGCAGCAGAGTTTTGGACATCGTACCGGTATAGATCCAGCTGGCCTTTTTCAGGCGGCTGACGATAGGGGTCGCGCTGCCGCCGTCGAAATTCAGTTCGCGATAGGGTTCGTCTTCGATCAGGGTGACATCGAACTCATCAAGCAAGGCCGCCACGGCATCGCGACGGGCTTCGCTGTAGCGTACGGCTGACGGATTCTGAAAGGTCGGAATCAGGTAAGCGAACGCAGGCTTGTGCTGCTCAAGACGCTGGCGCATAGCGACCAGGTCCGGGCCATCGGCCTGCAAGGGCACGGTGATGCAATCGGCACCGAACAGCTGAAAAATCTGCAGGGCGGCCAGGTAAGTCGGTGCTTCGAGGAGGATCTCGGTGCCCTTGTCGATATACAGCTTGGCCGCCAGGTCGAGGGTCTGCTGCGAGCCGCTGACAATCAGCACCTGGCTGGCTTCGCACGGCACGCCCAAGGCGCGGGCTTCAGCGGCCAGTGCTTCGCGCAAAGCGGGCTCTCCTTCGCTCATGCCGTACTGACCCATAGCCAGTGGCATGTCAGCCCACTCAACGCAGGGCAGCATGGCTTCTGCGGGCAGCCCACCGGCGAACGACATCACTTCCGGACGTTGGGCCGCAGCCAGAATTTCACGAATCAAAGAACTTTTAAGGCGCGAGACACGTTCGGAGAAAGCCATGGAGGTCACCCGTAGCGGAGTTAAATAGAAATACGTCAAACTGCTTGACCGAAATTACGATACCGGGCCTAGATACGTCAATATGATTGACCTTAAAAATAAAATAACTCAGCAATCGGCGATGGAAGCCTTCTTTTTCGGCTATCAGGCGTTCACCGCCAAAGCCGACGAAATGCTCGCGCAACGCGGCCTCAGTCGCGTGCACCAACGCATCGTATTTTTCATCGCCCGCTATCCGGGTTTGAGCGTGAAAGAGTTGCTGACGGTGCTCGGTGTCAGCAAGCAGGCACTCAATACACCCTTGCGCCAATTGATCGACATGAGCATGGTGCACAGCGTCGCGCCTGACGTCGATAAGCGCAAACGCTTGCTGGGCCTGACGGAAGAAGGCATTGCATTCGAGCAGGCCCTGCGTCACGAACAGGTGGAGCTGCTGCAACGGGTGTTTGCCGAAGCGGGCGAAGCGGCGGTTGATGGTTGGCTGGCCGTGAACAAAGCGCTGGGGCAAGCCCGTCAGACAGGGGTGATAATCCCTGCCGAGCCTCTAACCTCCGAGTGATACAGCTGACGCATTCGACGCTATCAATTGCGACTGTACGGCTAATTGTGACGATTGCTGTATTGCAACACCGGGTAACGACTGCGTTTAGGCTTGTGGCTTGACTGGACACCGTTAAGGAAAACCCACATGACCGACGCCATCACTCCTACCCGCCTGCGGCCATTGGCCGACAGCTCGCCTGCTGCCGTGGTCGCGGGCTTTATTGCGATGATGACTGGCTGCACCAGTTCATTGGTCCTGATGTTTCAGGCAGGGCAAGCCGCGGGCTTGACCAGCGCCCAGATTTCTTCCTGGATCTGGGCCCTGTTTATCGGCATGGCGATTTGCAGCATTGGCCTGTCTCTGCGCTACCGCACACCCATCACCGTCGCCTGGTCGACGCCCGGCGCAGCGCTGCTGGTCACCAGCCTGGGCGGTGTGTCGTACGGCGAAGCCATCGGGGCCTTCATCACGTGCGCGGTACTGGTCACCCTGTGCGGCGTTACCGGCAGTTTCGAGCGGCTGGTCAAGCGCATACCTGCGTCACTCGCAGCGGCGTTGTTGGCGGGGATTTTATTCAAGATCGGCAGTGAAATTTTCGTCGCCGCGCAACACCGTACTGGCCTGGTGCTGTGCATGTTTTTCAGCTATCTGCTGATCAAGCGCGTGTCACCGCGCTACGCGGTCCTTGCAGCGCTGATTGCCGGCACGGTGATATCGGGCTTACTGGGACTTCTTGATTTCAGTGGCTTTGCGCTGGAAGTGGCGACACCTGTGTGGACCACACCGTCGTTCTCGCTGGCGGCGACCATCAGTATTGGTATCCCGCTGTTCGTGGTGGCAATGACCTCGCAAAACATGCCCGGCATCGCTGTTCTACGCGCCGATGGCTACACCGTACCGGCCTCCCCGCTGATCTCGGTTACCGGCATTGCATCGTTGCTACTGGCGCCGTTTGGCTCGCACGGCATCAACCTGGCCGCGATCAGCGCCGCCATCTGCACCGGCCCGCATGCCCACGAAGACCGTGACAAGCGCTACACCGCTGCGGTCTGGTGCGGCGTTTTTTATGCCATCGCTGGCGTCTTTGGCGCAACCGTGGCGGCGTTGTTTGCGGCCTTGCCTAAAGAGTTGGTGTTATCGATTGCCGCGCTGGCCCTGTTTAGTTCGATCATGAATGGCCTGACCGTCGCCATGAACGAACCCAAGGAGCGTGAGGCAGCGCTGATCACCTTTATGGTCACCGCATCAGGCCTGACACTGTTCTCCATCGGTTCGGCATTCTGGGGGATTGTGGCCGGGGTGCTGACGTTGATGATCCTGAATAGCCGTAAGGGCTGATGCGGTAACTCAGGTTTTCCGTATCAGGTGTTCCACATCAACCCTTCGCCTATTTAAAGCCGGAAGTGTCCGACCATGCCTTTCAGTTCAGTCCCCAATTGCGCCAGCTCGATACTTGACGCCGCATTCCCCTGCATCGCAAGGGCTGATTGATCGGCACTGGCACGGATGCTGGTGACGCTGCGATTGATCTCTTCGGCGACCGAACTTTGCTGCTCGGCAGCGGCGGCGATCTGCTGGTTCATTTGCTGGATCAAGGACACGGCGACGGCGATGCTGCCCAGGGCACTTTCGGTCTGCCACGCATCGCTGACGGCCATTTTCACCAATTCGCCGCTGTTTTTAATCTGCGCCACGGACGACTGCGCCCCGCTCTGCAGGCTGCCGACCAGTCGCTCGATTTCTTCGGTTGATTGCTGAGTCCGTTTGGCCAGCGCGCGTACCTCATCGGCGACCACCGCAAAACCCCGTCCCTGCTCCCCGGCCCTCGCGGCCTCAATAGCGGCATTCAGCGCCAGCAGGTTGGTTTGCTCGGCGACGCTCTTGATCACACCCAAGACTTTGCCAATGTTCTGGATCTCGGCACTGAGGTTCTCAATGCTGTGGCTGGCGGAGCTGGCGGAGCTGGCAAGCGCTTCGATTCGTTGCATGCTCTGGCGAACGACCTGCTGACCGCTTTCGACTTTGTCGTCGGCCGTCTGTGCGGCCTGTGCGGCCTCCTCAGCATTGCGTGCCACGTCATGCACCGTCGCCGTCATCTGATTCATGGCCGTGGCGACCTGCTCGGTTTCTTCCCGCTGGCTACTGACCTCCAGGTTGGTCTGTTCGGTGACTGCCGACAGCGAATGAGCCGATGTCGCCAATTGCTCGATACCGGCTTGCAGGCCGCTGACAATGCCGCTCAGACCCGCGCCCATCTGCTGCATGGCCAGCATCAATTGGCCGATTTCATCGCGGCGTTTGACCTCCACCGTCGCGCTCAAATCGCCGGACGCAATTTGCTGGGCGACGCGGATCACGCTGCGCAACGGTGCCACGATCAGGCGAGTAATGACCCAAGCGGCGATCAAACCGACCAATAACGCCAGCATCGAGGAGCCGATAATCAGCAGCGAGCTGGCTTTGAGCTCCGCCTGCATTGCCTGATCTTCGGCGCTATAGGCCTCGTTGACCCGCTGCACGACCTGTTTGGCATTGTCGGCAAGCTGCTGATAGACCTGCGCTTCGTTGGCAAGCAGACCGGTGTATTCGGTGAGTTTTTCGGTAAAGTTGCCAATGTGCGTGCCGACTTCGCCCAGTACGGTCAGGTAACCGGAGTCCTTGACCACGCCTTTGAGCTGTTCGGCCAACGCCAGTGCCTGGTCAGCCTGTTCGATCTTGCCTTCTTTGGGGGTCTCACCCGAGCCTGTTTTACGACTCTGGTCCAGACGCACCCGCGCTTCATCCATCGCCTGCAACATCAACCGTGACACCTGGCTGACCTGATTGGCTTGCGCAATGAACTCGGCACCCTGCTGACCCTGGGAGTCCTTCAGCGCGTAGGTGCCGTCATCGGCCAGCCCGGCTTGCAATACATCCAGATTATTAGCCACGCTGGACACCGACCAACTGGCCATTTCCAGGGAAAGGTCCTTGCTCTGACTGATCTCGACAAATTGATCGAAGGATTTTCGGTAGGCCGTGAGCGCAGTTTGCACTTGGCTCATCATGGTCTGATTAGCGGCCGACTCACCCTTGAGCTGCTCAGCCAGGGCCTGCAATGCGTCGACGCCCGCACGCACATCATCCGCCACTTTCGGGTCGCTGTGCAGGGCGTAATCCTGCTCCTGCGAGCGCACCTTGAGCAGGCCACTATTGAGGGTCGACATTTGCTTGAGGCCATTGAAACGCAGGCTGATGCTCTGCAGCGACCAAACGCCAATGGCAGCGACCAGGGCGGTCAGCAGCAATACGAGGATAAAACCCACCCCCAATTTTTTCGCCATCCCGAGGTTGGCAAAACGTGCTTGCACGGCCGAAATCATAGCGCTCAATCCCCGTTCGAATACCAAAAGGCGTTCAGGCCATTCATTAAGCCATCCTGGAATCATGCAGATTCGCAACGGACCCGACTCAGCACAAGCCTCTGGCGCCTGAATAATGGCAAAAAGCTACGTGCAAGTCGTTTTCAGGACGCTTAGTGTCGGCTGGCACGTGAACTTTATCGGCTGAACGTCACCCTTTGGCAAGATACTCACCCCATGGCGATGATCTTCGACTTCACGCCGCGCCTTTCTTTAACGGCAGGCCGCTGCCACCAGCAAGGTGCCGGCATCAGCGTCGAGGATGGCGTGCGTGCCCAGTGGCACCGCAATGTTGGGGTCGCCGTGGCCGATGGACAGCCCACCCAGCAGCGGAATACCGAGATCGCCCAGACGTTCGTTGAGCACGTCCGCCAGACTGATCTGCCCTGCCGCGCCTGCGGGCTCGCTGAACTGCCCCACCGCCACGCCCGCCAGACGCTGCAGGATGCCGCAATTGCGCAGATGCGTGAGCATTCGATCGACACGGTACGCCGCTTCGGCCACGTCCTCGATCAGTAGGATCGCGCCGTTCAGGTCGGGCATAAATGGCGTGCCAATGGAGGTACTGAGCATGCTCAGGTTACCGCCCAACAAAATCCCTTGAGCTACACCCGTGCTGCGCACACTCACCGTGGCTTCTGCGGGATCGGCCCTGACCAGCACCGGTTCGGCGCTCATCAACGTGTGTTTTACGCTGCTATTCGTCAGGCCGCCCCGCTCAAGCTGCACGGCCACCGGGCCATGGATGCTGGCCAACCGCGCGTTACGCCAGAGCGCTGCATGCAAGGCCGTGATATCGGAAAATCCCAGCACCAGCTTGGGGTCTCGCCTTACCGCATCGAAGTCCAGGTGTTCAATAATGCGCTGCACACCATAACCACCGCGGTTGCAGATGACCGCACGGATCTCGGGGTCGGCCAACGCGTCGTTCAAGTCCGCAGCACGATGCTCATCCCTGCCCGCATGAAACGAGTTTTTATCCAGCGCATGGGGATAGATGCGTGGTCGCAGGCCCCAATCGCTGAGCACCTTGACCGCGACCTCGACGCGCGCCTGAGC
Source organism: Pseudomonas sp. UMAB-08 (assembly GCF_900095225.1). Classification (GTDB taxonomy): domain Bacteria; phylum Pseudomonadota; class Gammaproteobacteria; order Pseudomonadales; family Pseudomonadaceae; genus Aquipseudomonas. The sequence continues at coordinate 218,006 of NZ_LT607415.1, read as the reverse complement.
CACGGGCCCGGCAGGCGACACCAGCGCGACGGCATCCCCGACTCGAAGCCGTTGAGGGTGCAGTGTCGGTAAACCGCTGTGTTCTTGAGTGTGATAAAAATCCATCGTTACTCGCCGCCCCCTGGTTTTGATAAAACAGTTAACCACACATCGAACCACCGTTTCTTGTCACCCAAAACCCAGGGCATGAACTCACCACCCTCGTTGAGGTATGCTCAGCGGCGTCCGATACAGCGCTAGGTTGCTTAGGTAGCGCCCCTATTTCATCGACCCATAAAGAACGTTCATGAACATTAAAATCCCGGCTTCCATCATCGCGCTCGATCAAATTCTACCCCAGGAACCGTTGCTGATGATGGGCGCGGGCCCTGTACCGCTGCCGCACAAAGTGGCCTATGCGAACTCCATCGTCATCAATCACCTGGGCGATGTGATGAATCAGGTGATCGACCAGGTCAAGGACATGGGCGCCTACGTCTTTCAGACTGCGTCCAAGCATGTATTGGGTGTAGCCGGTCCCGGTTCAGCGGCAATGGAAATGGCGATCTGCAACCTGGTGACCCCGGGCAGCAAGGTGCTGTCGATCTGCAACGGTTACTTCAGCCGTCGTATGTCCGAGATGGCATCCCGTGTCGGCGGTGCAGTCACCATCATGGAGGTCCCGGACAATCAAGCGGCCGACCCCGATATCGTTGAGCAATACTTGAAGCAGGGTGATTTCCGCACGCTGACCATTGTTCAGGGTGAGACCTCGAATACCGTTTATAACCGCCATCTGGAAACGATTTCGCGACTGGCGCATTCCTATGACTGCGCAGTGATTGTCGACGCGGTTTGCACCTTGAGCACCATGCCGTTCGACATGGATGAGTGGCAAGTCGACGCAGTCATCACCGGCGGGCAAAAAGGCTTGTCGTCCATTCCCGGCGTTTCGCTGCTGGCCTTTTCCGACTACGCATGGGCGCGAATCGAAGCGCGCAAACAGCCGATTGCCCACTGGTGCTTGGACGCACTGCTGGCCGACAAGTTCTGGAACCAGCGTTCCTATCACTACACTGCACCAGTCTCCGGCATTCTGGCGCTGCATGAAGCATTGCACCTGGTGTGCGAAGAAACCCTGCCGCGTCGATTCCACCGGCATGAGCTGTGCTCCAAAGCCCTGCAAAGAGGGATGGAAGCCATGGGTCTGGAACTCCTGGTTCCAGAAGAAGTACGCCTCAACTCGGTGATCGGCATCAACGTTCCCAAAGGCGTTTCCGCTGACCTGGTCAGAAGCCACATGACAGCCGTACACCGGGTCGAAATCTCCGGTTCGTTCGGCCTCAATATCGTGCGTATCGGCCAGATGGGTGAGCAAAGCCGCGTGCACAACCTGTTCCGCACCTTGCACGCCCTGGGGTCGAGCATGCGCCATGCCGGCGCTTCTCTGGACCTGCCAACCGGGATCTCCGAACTGGAACGGTATGTGTCTCGCGATACAGCCTCGGCCGCTGCCAGCTAAAGTCCCATCAAGGGCGCATGCGACACCAGGCACTTGGTGTCGTACCCTCCCGTCGTGAAAACACCCGGGTGAAATGCGCCTGATCGGCGAAACCACAGTCCAGCGCGATGTGCGACAGGCAATGCTGTCCGCTCGCCAGCATTTCTTTGGCCTTTTCTATACGCATCTGCAATAGCCAGGCATGGGGCGCCATGCCGGTGCTTTGCTTGAAGGCGCGGGAGAAATGGCTGCGTGACAACGCGCACGCTTCTGCGATGCGCGCCACAGACAACCCTTCAGACAGATGGTTGGCGATCAACTCCTTGGCACGACGCACCGATAGCCGTTCGGTGTACAGGTGCGCCGACACGAGATCAGGGACAGGCTCACTGCCTTGCTTAAGGGTCATGCCTGAGCTTCCAGTATTCACGGAAACCTGAGGGTAGCTGCTTGAACCGTGAGGGTGGGCTCAGGGGACGATCGGTAGCCTGACCATGCCCACTCAGCGCATGAGCATGGTCAGCCCTGAAACAAGACGCTTCGGGCTTACTTCTTGGCCGCGTAGCTGTTCATCAAGTTGCGGTAGTTGGGCAGACGCTCGGACAGCAGATGACCGAGCCCTTCGATGTCATTGCGCCAGTCGCGATGCAGTTCGCAGGCCACCGAGAACCAGTTCATCAGTTGCGCGCCAGCCGCCGTCATTCGCTGCCAGGCCGCTTGCTGCACGGTTTCGTTGAACGTTCCCGACGCGTCGGTGACCACGAACACATCAAAGCCCTCGGCGATGGCTGACAAGGTTGGAAACGCCACGCAGACATCCGTCACCACTCCGGCAATGATCAACTGCTTGCGCCCGGTGTCCTTGATGGCCTTGACGAAATCAGCGTTGTCCCAGGCATTGATCTGCCCGGGGCGCGGAATATACGGCGCGTCCGGGAACATCGCTTTAAGTTCCGGCACCAGCGGGCCGTTGGGGCCCTGCTCAAAACTGGTGGTCAGAATGGTCGGCAATTTGAAGAACCTGGCAATGTCGGCCAACGCCAATACGTTGTTCTTGAACTCGTTAGGGGAAAAATCCTGAACCAGTGAAATCAGGCCCGTCTGATGATCGACCATCAGGACCACGGCATCATCCTTATCCAAACGCTTGTAGGGGGTCACGTTGCTCATGGGGTTGCTCCAGTGTGGTTTATCGATCAGCGCCGCGTCCAGCCAAGGCGCCGGTTATCACCTTTTCTTCATTCCATTTCAGCGCGCGGCGCGTTAGAACACGGCGACTCAAAACGCAAAGCATGAGCAGCCAAAAGCACCCCAAAAGCCCTGGAAGTCACTGACCGGCGCCGATGACAGGCGTGCCTGCTGGTGGCTGTGAACATGCACTGCACAAGGGCCGGCACACTGATGCACCTGAGCCAGTAGTGGTGATGCGGGACGCCAGTGACCCGGCACCTTGACCACCGGCGACCAGTCCGGCATCACCGGCAGGCTGGGCGGCGCCTGCGTGCTGAAGTCGCCAACGGCATACACGACCTTGCCATTGACCACGGTCAGCACCGACTCAATCCACTTGATCGCCTCTTCGTCGACGCTGAAATAGTCCGCCGACAGCGCCACCAGGTCCGCCAGTTGCCCGATCTTGATCTGGCCTTTCTGGCCCTGGTCAGCCGAAAACCAGGCGCTGCCATGGGTAAACAGTTCCAGCGCGATCTCCCGAGACACGCCTTGCGGGTATAGCTCAAGCCCGCCCACGGTGCGCCCGCTGACCAGCCAGTACAGCGAAGTCCAGGGGTTGTAGCTCGACACCCGCGTGGCATCAGTGCCCGCACCTACCGGAATGCCTTCGCTAAGCATGCGCTGGATCGGCGGCGTGTTTTCGGCCGCCTTGGCACCGTAGCGGTCAACGAAGTACTCACCCTGAAAGGCCATGCGATCCTGAATCGCGATCCCGCCACCCAAGGCCCGCACGCGCTCGATATTTTTCGGGGTAATGGTTTCGGCATGGTCGAAAAACCAGGGCAAGCCATCAAAAGGAATGTCGCGATTGACCCGTTCAAAGACGTCGAGCATTCGCGAAATGGACTCGTTATAGGTGGCGTGCAACCTGAACGGCCAGCGTTGCTCCACCAAATGCCGCACCACCGGCTCCAGATCCTGCTCCATCCCCACGGGCAGGTCTGGCCGCGGTTCGAGAAAATCTTCGAAATCGGCGGCGCTGAACGCCAGCATCTCCCCTGCCCCGTTGTGCCGCAAAAAATCGTCACCCTGGCCGTAGTGCGAAGTGCTGGTCCAGTTCTTGAAATCGCTCAGTTCTTCTTTGGGCTTCTGGGTGAACAGGTTGTAAGCAATGCGCACCGTAAGCTGCCGGTCCTTGGCCAACTGCTGGATCACCGCATAGTCGTCAGGGTAATTCTGATAACCGCCGCCCGCATCAATGGCGCTGGTCACGCCCAATCGATTGAGTTCATGCATGAACTGGCGGGTCGAATTGACCTGGTATTCAAGGGGCAGCCTGGGTCCCTTGGCCAAGGTCGAATACAGGATCATCGCGTTGGGCCGCGCCACCAGCATGCCCGTCGGTTCACCTTTGGCATCACGCATGATTTCCCCACCCGGCGGGTTCGGCGTATCACGGGTGTAACCCACCACCTGCAAGGCAGCGCGGTTGAGCAAGGCGCGGTCGTACAAGTGCAGGACGAAAACCGGTGTGTCCGGCGCGGCCTTATTCAGCTCATCGAGAGTGGGCATGCGTTTTTCGGCGAACTGGAATTCGGTCCAGCCACCCACCACGCGCACCCATTGCGGCGCGGGCGTGCGTTCGGCCTGGGTCTTGAGCATCCGCAGCGCGTCGACCAGCGACGGCACGCCTTCCCAACGCAGTTCCAGGTTGTAGTTCAGACCGCCCCGAATCAGGTGCAGGTGCGAGTCGTTCAGGCCGGGAATCACCGAGCGGCCTTTGAGGTCAATCACCTGAGTGCCTGTGCCGCGCAGGGCCATGGCCTGAGCCTCATCGCCCACCGCGACGAAGCGCCCGCCCTGAATGGCCACCGCACTGGCAGTGGGCAGGTCGCGATCAACCGTGTGGAAATGGCCGTTGTACAGAATCAGATCAGCGTTCATTCGTGTCCCCTCATCGTCAACATGGAAGGCCGTATTGCTCATGGTTTGACCTCGCTTGACGGGTGCTTGGCATCGACGTCAGGAGGGTTTGAAGCAGCGCGTAACCAGGGCGCGAACACGCGCGTGGCCCACGGCATGAACAGGTAAACCACCAGCAGGACGATGTTCAGGGTGATCACCACGTTGCCGATCAGATAGCTCAACAGGGCGTCCAGCGCCGGCAGCCTTCCCAGAATCGGCTTCCAGAACAAGGGCACCAGCATGCTCAGTGGCAGGATCACCAAAAACGTCACCGCGGCTTGCTTCCAGCGCGGCGGCGGGCTGGCAACATCAGCGGGTGTGAACCAGAACTCACTCTGTCGATTGATCTCAGTCTGATCGCCGTCAGCCAAGAGCGGGCTAACCTCCTCGATCAAACCGCGCCGCTCGCTGGAATCGAGCCAGCGTTGCAACGAGTCGGTGTCGCGAAAGCGTAGAACACAGGTGAACAGACGCAGGCCCGCGCCATGCCCGCGAATGATATCGACACCCAAATGGCCGTCGTAACGGCCTGCAATGCTGACTGTCCGGCGCAGCCAGGCTTCATATTGCGCTTCGGCGCCAGCTTTGATCCGATGGCGAACCACCAGCGTCACCACATCATCCGGGGCGGCGTTGGACATTGTGCATACCTCGTTGCTGTCGATTAGCAGGGCGAGGCTTCAATATGCGTCAGTCAGCGGTTTGAGAATTGAACGTTTGTGCTGTGGCGATTCAACTGAGTTTGTCCGTCGGCCCGCGCTCGTTACCCGGCTGAAAGCGAGTGACGCTTTTGCGCAACCATTGGAGGAAACCGTTCGGGCCTACATCCACGGGCTTGTGCTGAATCATCGTCGCCCGAGCCTGCGCGCGGAAGCGTACCAACCCCGCCAGAGCGCCGCGCAATTCACCGTGCTCGTCCAGCCACGGCTCAAGGTCTTTGCTTTCGATGCGATAGACCATGCAGTCGGTCAGTGCACTGAATCGCGCCAGGCTGGCCGACTGGTCGACAATACCGGTTTCGCCGATCAGTTCGCCCGGCCCCATGCGCCCAACCTCAAGCCAGCCATCGGGCCGCTCAACGGCCGCAGTCACCACCCCGGACTCAATGATCAACAGCGCATCGGGGACGACACCCTGAGCGAGAATCACCGCGCCGACAGGGTACGAGCGCAAGTGCATGTGGCGCTCGAGCTCGGCACGGTCTTCATCGCTGAGCATGCGCAGCACCCCGACAGTGTTGAGCACTGCCGACTGCCGCGTCGCAGGCTTGATCTGATCCTGGCGCAGGGTTTCGGACGCCGCCAACTGGCGATAGATCAAGTCATAGAGCTGATTACTCACCGCGCTGCGACGGTCCCGGGATTTGACGTAGCCGGTGATTTCATACTCCACGGAGCGCAGACCGGACGCCTTGACCACGGCCCCGGCTTTGGGTTTTGCCAGCAGCTCACGGCAGCCCTGCAAGGCTTTCTCCAGCGAGTCCAGCACCAGACTCGGGCGCAAGCGTACCGGTAACTCCACGGTCAGCGTCACGGAATGGAAGTGATCGGGACGGCTGAAATTGACGATCCGGGTCTTGGCCGCCATCGCGTTGGGAATCACCGCCATGCTGCCTTCGGACGTCAGCAGATGGGTTGACCGCCAATCAATTTCGATTACCTTGCCTTCTATGTCGTCGACGCGAATCCAGTCATCGACCCGAAAGGGTTTGGTTGCGTTGAGCACGATCCCGGAAAATACGTCGCCCAGCGTGCTCTGCACAGCCAGACCGAGGATGATCGCCACCGCGCCCGATGTCGCCAGCAAGCCTTTGACTGGCAAATCGAGGATATACGCGGCAGCCGCGACGACGGCGACCAAAAAGATGATCGCGCCCATCAGGTCTTGCAGCAAATGCCCCTTGCCACCGATCCGGGGCTCCAGAATCACCACCGCCAATACGGTCAGGGTTCGCGCGCCATAAAGCCACCAGGCAATCGCAAGCACGGTCGCCAGCGTGTGCCGGGGTGGCAGGACCACATCCGGCACCGGAAACAGAGGGCTCAACCCGGCATCCAGCAATGCCATGCTGAACAACAGAAACAGGCCCAGCCGCACCGCCATCTTCCAGCGCACATACCGTGGGTCAACCCATTGCCAAAGGGTCAGGTCGATAATGATCAGCACCAAGGCACTGACCAGTGGGTAGGCAAACCACATGAAATCCATCGACTCACTCCTGACACATAGACCACTACAGGAGGCGAGCTTAGCCGATCAGCGCGCGCAAGCGTGAGCGCCTACTACCAAGGATTGGTGGGTCCTAAATCGCGGTCACCCCACCGTCCACCGCCAACGCGTGGCCAGTGGTGAAGGCCGCGCCATCGCTGCACAGGTACAGCACAGCGCTGGCGATTTCTTCGACAGTGCCGACACGACCGACCGGGTGCATGACGGCCACGTATTCGGCTTTTTTCGGGTCGGCTTCATAGGCACGACGGTACATGTCGGTGTCGATCACTGCCGGGCAGACGGCGTTGACGCGAATTTTCTTCTTCGCGTACTCAATCGCGGCCGACTTGGTCAGGCCGATCACGGCATGCTTCGACGCACTGTAGATGCTCATCTTTGGCGCAGCGCCAAGGCCGGCCACTGACGCTGTGTTGACGATGGCCCCGCCGCCTTGGACGAGCATCAGCGGTAATTGGTACTTCATGCACAACCAGACGCCTTTGACGTTGACGCCCATGATTGCATCGAACTCGGCTTCGCTGCCCTCGGCCAAACGGCCCTTTTCGATCTCGATGCCAGCATTATTGAAGGCATAGTCGACGCGGCCATACGTACTCACGGCCTGCTCCATCAACTGGCGCACTTCAGTTTCTTTCGTGACATTGCAGCGCACAAACACTGCATCGCCGCCCGCAGCACGAATCAATTCAACCGTGCCTTCCCCGCCCTCACTGTCCAGGTCTGCCACCACCACTTTCAAACCCTGCTCAGCAAAGGCTAATGCGGTCGCGCGACCAATGCCCGCAGCAGCGCCCGTGACCAAGGCCACCTGACCGGAAAAAGTCATGCTCATGTAATTGTCCTCTGACGGTTGAATAGTGACGCAGTCTAGCCATCCCCCGCAGGCGCACGTCAGCACTATCAAAGACCCGGTTATGCACGTATGCGCCAGAGTGATTAAGCCAGCGAGGGCTCATCACCCAACTGGATCAGCCTGCATTCGCCAGACGGACAAACCTTGCCGGAACGGCGGTCAACGACTATCACGTAGGCGTGTTATCTCTCCTTCCTGTCTAAAAGAGTGCCTGCCATGACTGCCCAGACCAACCGTCAATTCCTGCTCGCCAAGCGCCCTTCCGGGGCCGCGAGTCGCGACGACTTTACCTTCCAGCAAGTGCCTGTCGGCGAAGTGGCGGCAGGTCAGGTTCTGGTCAAGAACGAATACCTGTCGCTGGACCCGGCCATGCGCGGCTGGATGAATGAAGGCAAGTCCTACATTGCACCCGTCAATCTGGGTGACGTGATGCGCGCGCTGGGCGTAGGCAAAGTGATCGCTTCACAGGCCCCTGAATTTGCCGTCGGTGATTACGTGCAGGGCGCGCTGGGGGTGCAGGACTACTTTCTCGGTGAGCCCAGGGGGTTCTACAAAATAGACCCGAAACTGGCACCACTGCCGCGTTATCTGTCCGCGCTGGGCATGACCGGCATGACCGCTTATTTCGCCCTGCTGGACGTCGGTGCGCCGAAAGCCGGTGAGACCGTGGTGATTTCCGGGGCCGCAGGTGCGGTGGGCAGTGTTGCCGGGCAAATCGCCAAAATCAAAGGTTGCCGCGTGATCGGCATCGCCGGGGGCAAAGAAAAATGCCAGTCGCTGATTGATGAACTGGGTTTCGACGGCGCCATCGACTACAAGAATGAAGACGTCAACGCGGGCCTCAAACGTGAATGCCCGAAAGGCGTCGACGTGTATTTCGACAATGTCGGTGGCGATATCCTCGACGCCGTTCTTTCCCGCCTGGCGCCCAAAGCACGGGTGATCATCTGCGGCGCCATCAGCCAGTACAACAACAAGGAAGCGGTCAAAGGCCCGACCAACTACCTGTCATTGCTGGTTAACCGTGCGCGCATGGAAGGCTTCGTGGTCATGGACTACGCCCCCAAATTCGCCGCAGCCGGTCAGGAAATCGCCGGCTGGCTCGCTTCAGGAAAACTCAAAAGCAAGGAAGACATCGTCGAGGGTCTGGAAACGTTCCCCGAAACCCTGATGAAGCTGTTCAAGGGTGAAAACTTCGGAAAACTGGTGTTGAAGGTGTGATCGGAGGCGCCTGAACAGACGCCTCGCGAATAGCTTTTACGCCAACTCAGCCACGACCGCCGCCAGCGCTTTTGCCGGGTCGGCGGCCTGGCTGATGGGACGGCCGATGACCAGATAGTCGGAGCCAGCGTCCAGCGCCTGACGCGGGGTCAAGATGCGGCGCTGGTCATCCTGGGCGCTGCCTGCCGGACGAATGCCGGGCGTGACCAGTTGCAAAGAAGGATGGGCAGTTTTCAGGGCTCGGGCTTCAAGTGCCGAGCACACCAGACCGTCCAGACCGGCTTTTTCCGCCAACGCGGCCAGACGCAGCACCTGCACCTGCGGTTCGACGTCCAGACCAATAGCCGCCAGATCTTCACGTTCCATGCTGGTCAGCACAGTGACCCCAATCAGCAACGGTTTTGGCCCGCTGCGCTGATCAAGCACTTCACGGCAGGCCGCCATCATGCGCAAACCACCGGAACAATGGACATTGACCATCCACACGCCCATTTCCGCAGCGGCCTTCACCGCCATCGCCGTGGTGTTGGGGATGTCGTGAAATTTCAGGTCGAGAAACACCTCGAAGCCCTTGTTACGCAGGGTTTCGACGATGTCCGACGCACAACTGGTGAACAGTTCTTTACCGACTTTGACCCGGCACAGCTTCGGGTCCAACTGATCGGCCAGTTTCAACGCGGCGTCACGGTTAGGGAAATCCAGGGCGACGATGATAGGAGTCTGGCAGGCGGACATGAGTAGGCTCTCAGGCAAGTCGAAATCGGCGCGCATTGTAGCCGAACCGGTCGATTTTCGGGACCCGGTGATCGGTAATAGATATTTCCTGCTCACCAGCCAACTGCGCGCCGATGCGTCAGCCGATGCAATGTTGACCGGTCTATAAGTCGCTGACAACTCGCATGCCGCTAACAAACCGGGCACAGGGCGCCTAGAATTGAACCACTGGCAATATAGATTGCTCAAAGTGATATCACTTCAAGGAGAGCCCTATGCCCTGGTATGCCTGGTTAATTCTGATCGTTGCCATTGGCTCGATCGTCGGTGGTCTGTTGATGCTGCGCGATACCGCTACAAAGGTTGATTTGACCGATGAGCAGCTCAAGCGCGTTCATGAACGCAACGCCGAGATGGATGCCAAAGACGCGAAGGATCGTTGACCCACGTGACCGTTTTCGCAGGCTTGCCTGCGAAAACAACGCTCCAGCCATCTGATAGCGGGATTAATGCATTCCGTCCGCAGCGATCGAGTGATTGTTCTGTAGCGATGTGACCGCAATTCGGTACGGCTGGAAGATCTTGAACATCTGCCCGTTATCACGAAGCTGCTGCAATAACTGGCTGAACTGCTCCCCCGTAATAGGCGCCTGCGGACGCAGCAAGGCGTAATGCCGATAAACCTGATCGACCCGCTCGGACACCAAAAACTGGCGGGCCTTATCATGATTACGCGCCATGAAATCGCTCAGGTACGAGCGCGTCACCAGGGCAATGTCAGCCCGTTCGCGCAGCACCATCAGCAAGTTGCTGTCATGGGAATACGTCAGCGTCGCGTTGTAGTGTTCGGCCAGGAATTTGGGGTCGGCGTTGAAGTGGGCAAACGCATAGTGATAGCCGCTGAACAAGGCCAGGCGCTTGCCCTGCAAGTCATCGAAGTAGTTTTGTGTGCGCCCTTCTTCACGCTTGGCGACGAAGATTTCAGCGTCTTCAAGGCCCATGTCGACATTGACGTGCGCAATATTCTTCCAGCCCCAATCCGGATTTTCGAAGATGGCCATGTCGATCCGGCCGTCCTGAAAATCACGAAAGCGACGCGGAATGGACGTCGGCACGAGCAAAAACTGAAAGTCGCTTTGCGCTGCATTCAAGGCGATGACCAACTGCGGCAACAAACCGGTGTCTTCGCCTTTTTCGGGGCGAACAGTGTAAGGCGGAAAATGCGCCGCACCGATACGAACCTGCTGTACGGCACACGCCTCGCTGGCCCATAACGTACTGATAGCCAAAAACAAAGTTCCGTAAGCCGTCCGCGAAGGCGAAGACATCAACACGGCACACCTCAGGTAACTGGATGTGGATAAGCTATGCGTTTTCGGCCTGTTAGACAATGTCAACGTGCTTTCAAATCGCACTCGCTGGCAGGTTTCACCGTTATTTTAAAACCATGATCAGTGCTTCATCCGCCAACTGATCAAGGGTCATGCTGCCTTCAGCGCGAAACCAGGTGGTGGTCCACGACAAGGCGCCCGTTAGAAAGCGCCGTGTGATAAACACATCGCCCTTGATATGGCCGGCCTCTTTCGCCTCTCCCAGTACTTGCAGCCAGAGCTGCTCGTAGAGGTCGCGCAAGGCCAGCACGTGAACCTGCCCTTCTTCCGACAACGATCGCCACTCGTAGACCAGTACTGCCATGGCCTCGCCACTGCCGCCCATAATCGATTGCAGCTCACAGCGAATCAGCGCGAGCACCCGCTCGCGCACAGTGCCCGCGTCGGCGAGCGCCGCATGCATCAAGGCGGTGTTATAGCGGATGGTCTCTTCCATCACTGAGCGCAGGATTTCGTCCTTGCTTTTGAAGTGATGAAAAATACTTCCGGACTGAATGCCTACAGCGCCAGCCAAGTCCCGCACGGTGGTGCGTTCGTAGCCTTTGTTGCGAAACAGGTGAGCAGCCACCTGCAGCAGTTTGCCACGGGCGCTGTCGGGATCGGTGATGTGCCCACCGTCCACCAATTCGCGCATCACCTTCAAGGCTTTTTGCTCGTCCACGGTGAGGTTCCTCTTGGAAGTTGGCATATGGCGCGCGCAATTTATGCCTGTGCGGCACACCAAGCAAGCGCTCGGGTGCCACGTAAAGCAATTATTTTAAGTTGGGGCTTTCAAAACCAAGCGCTTGCTTGGTAGTCTCTAATGCACAGTCAATCGACTACGAGGTCTGTCATGTCCAAAACCGTGCGCATCGGTTGCGCCAGCGCATTCTGGGGGGATACCTGCACGGCGGCCGCGCAACTGGTGGACGGCGGTGGACTGGACTATCTGGTGTTCGACTACCTGGCCGAGATCACCATGTCGCTGCTGGCCGGGGCCCGGATGAAAAATCCGGACGCGGGTTTCGCCACTGACTTCATCGAAGTGCTCGCACCGCTGCTGCCAAAGATCGCCGAGCAGAAGATCAGGATCATCAGCAACGCGGGCGGAGTCAATCCCCTTGCCTGTGCAGCAGCCTTGCACGCAGCCTGCCTGCGCGCGGGGGTCAACCTGAAGATCGCTGTCCTGCTCGGCGATGATCTGCAGCCGCAGTTCAAGCACTTGAGCGGCGCGGGCGTTCACGAAATGTTCACTGGCGCGCCCCTGCCGCCGATGTGCGTGTCCATCAATGCGTATCTCGGTGCACCTGGCATTGTCGAAGCGCTGCGACTGGGCGCTGATATCGTCATCACCGGCAGAGTGGTCGACAGCGCAGTGGTCAGTGCAGCGCTGGTCCACGAGTTCGGCTGGTCCTGGCAGGATCACGACAAACTGGCCCAAGCCGCCCTCGCCGGCCACATCATAGAGTGTGGCGCGCAGTGCACTGGCGGCAACTTCACTGACTGGCAGGACGTGCCGGACTACGAACATATCGGCTTCCCGATCATTGAAGTCAGCGCTGGCAGTCACTTCATTGTCAGTAAACCCGCCGGCTCCGGGGGGTTGATCTCACCGCTGAGTGTCGGTGAACAGTTGCTCTACGAAATCGGCGACCCACGGGCCTACCTGCTGCCTGATGTGGTGTGCGACTTCACCCACGTCCGACTCAAGCAAGTGGGCGACAACCGGGTCAGCGTCGAGGGCGCTCGCGGCTTGGCGCCCAGCGGCCAATACAAGGTTTGCGCGACGTACCCGGACGGTTTCCGCTGCACGGCCAGTTGCCTGATCGCCGGAATCGATGCGGTAAAAAAAGCCGAGCGCGTCGGCCAGGCGATTATCAACAAAACCAATGAGCTGTTCAGCCAACGCGGCTGGCCACCCTATAGCGAAGTGAACATCGAACTGCTGGGCAGCGAAGCCACCTATGGCCCCCACGGCCAACGGCACGACACTCGCGAAGTGGTGATCAAACTGGCGGTGCGTCACCCCGAAAAACAAGCATTGATCCTCTTCTCCCGCGAGATCGCGCAGGCCGCCACGGGCATGGCGCCGGGGCTCACGGGCATCGTTGGCGGCCGGCCCACGGTGTACCCGGTCATTCGCCTGTTCTCATTCCTGATCGACAAGTCCGCCTGCCGCCTGGAAATCGACATCGATGGCCAGCGCAGTCCTTTCGAGCTGCCGCCCCAGCAGAGGTTCGACCCAAGCGCACTGCCCCTGGACCTGCAACCGCCGCAACCTCATGGCCGTGCCGATGCCAGCGTGCCCTTGGTAAAACTGGCGGTAGCGCGCTCCGGTGACAAAGGCAACCACAGCAATATCGGGGTCATGGCGCGACGCCCTGAGTACCTGCCGTGGATCGCCGAAACCCTGAGCAGCGCGGTGGTTGTGGACTGGATGAGCCATGTCCTCGACCCGATTCATGGTCGGGTCGAGCGCTGGTATCTCCCCGGCAGCCACAGCCTGAATTTCCTCCTGGAAAACGCCCTCGGCGGTGGCGGAGTCGCCAGCCTGCGTATCGACCCGCAGGGCAAAGCGTTCGCTCAGCAACTGCTGGAAATCCAGATCCCGGTGCCACAAAGCATTGCCGATCAGGTCGATGGCCAGCAATTCCCGGAAAGCGATCCGGACACTCAATAAGAAGGGGTGATGCATGGCATACGATTCGGTCTTCAGACCCGACCTGTTCCGCAGCCAGACCCATGTGGTCACCGGTGGCGGCAGCGGTATCGGCCGTTGCACCGCCCACGAGTTGGCAGCCCTTGGCGCCCATGTGGTGTTGGTCGGGCGCAAGCAGGCGAAACTCGAGCAGGTGAGCGCCGAGATCAGCGAAGACGGCGGTCAGGTCAGCTGGCAGGTGTGCGACATCCGCGAAGAAGATCGGGTCAAGGCGCTGGTCACTCAGGTGATTGCCGAGCGCGGGCCGATTCATGGGCTGGTCAACAACGCCGGCGGCCAATACCCCGCCCCACTGGCCTCAATCAATCAGAAGGGTTTCGAAACCGTGATACGCACCAATCTGGTCGGTGGTTTCCTGATGGCGCGCGAGGTCTTCAATCAATCCATGAGCCGGCACGGTGGCGCCATCGTCAACATGCTCGCCGACATGTGGGGCGGAATGCCCGGTATGGGCCATTCCGGTGCCGCCCGTTCAGGCATGGAAAACCTCACCAAAACCGCTGCGGTTGAATGGGCTTATGCCGGAGTACGCGTCAACGCTGTAGCACCGGGATGGATAGCTTCCAGCGGCATGGATACGTACGAAGGTGCGTTCAAGGCAGTGATTCCCACCTTGCGCGAGCATGTACCGCTCAAGCGTATTGGCACCGAATCCGAGGTCAGCGCGGCGATTGTGTTTCTGCTCAGTCCCGGGGCCGCGTTCATCAGCGGCAGCACCCTGCGCATTGATGGTGCCGCCAGCCTTGGCAGTCGCGCCTGGCCATTGCACAAGGCGCAGAACAGCACGTCGTATAACGGCTTTCATCGCGCCTGTCTGCCCGATGTCTTGAAGGACAAGGAGTAGCGCATGCCGGTAATTGAATCGCAGCTTGATTGCCACAGCACGAGCTTTGCGCAGAACCGCGAGGCCATGCTGGCGAGTATCGCGCAGGTGCGCCAGCTTGAACGGGTGCTGTTGGACAAAGCCCTTGAGGCCAAGCCAAAATTCGACAAACGCGGTCAGCTGTTGCCCCGCGAACGCCTGAATCTGTTGCTCGACCCTGGCGCGCCGTTTCTCGAACTGGCGTCGCTGGCCGGCTACAAACTGCATGACGACAAGGACGGCAGCCAGGCCGGTGGCGGGCTGATTGCCGGCATCGGTTATGTGTCCGGGGTGCGTGTGCTGGTGGTCGCCAATAACAGCGCTATCCGGGGAGGCACGATTTCCCCCAGTGGACTGAAAAAATCCCTGCGCCTGCAACAGATCGCCATGGAAAACAAATTGCCGGTGGTGACCCTGGCCGAAAGCGGCGGCGCCAACCTCAACTATGCGGCGGAGATTTTCGTCGAGGGCGCGCGAGGGTTTGCCAATCAGGCGCGGATGTCGGCCATGGGCTTGCCGCAAATCACCGTGGTGCATGGTTCCTCCACGGCTGGCGGCGCTTATCAGCCGGGACTGTCGGATTACGTGGTGGTGGTGCGCGGCAAGGCAAAACTGTTTCTCGCCGGTCCGCCGTTGCTCAAGGCGGCGACCGGCGAAATTGCGACCGATGAAGAGCTGGGCGGCGCAGAGATGCACGCGCAAATTGCCGGCACCGCAGAGTATCTGGCGGAAAACGACGCCGATGGGTTGCGCATCGTGCGCGAAATCATCGCCTTGCTGCCGTGGAATGCCCAGTTGCCGATGCGCCCCCGCCCGCCTTATCAAGCGCCGCGCTACCCCATCGACGAGCTGCTCGGGCTGATCCCCCATGACCCGAAAAAGCCCTATGACGTGCGTGAAATCATCGCCCGTCTGGCCGATGGCTCAGTGTTTCTCGAGTTCAAAGGCGAATACGACCAGCAAACCGTCTGCGGTCATTTGCAGATTGAAGGCCAGCCCTGCGGGTTTATCGGCAACAACGGGCCGATCACGCCCAAAGGCGCGAGCAAGGCCGCGCAATTCATTCAGCTGTGCGACCAAAGCCAGACGCCGCTGCTGTTCTTCCACAACACCACCGGCTTCATGGTCGGTACCGAGTCCGAACAACACGGCGTGATCAAGCATGGGGCGAAGATGATTCAGGCGGTGGCCAATGCCAGGGTGCCGAAACTGACCATTGTGGTCGGGGGTTCCTACGGCGCGGGCAACTACGCTATGTGCGGCCGAGGTCTGGACCCGCGCTTCATCTTTGCCTGGCCCAACAGCCGAACCGCAGTGATGGGCGGCGCTCAGGCCGGCAAGGTGTTGCGCATCGTCACCGAGGCCAAACACATCAAAGCCGGACTCGACCCGGACCCGAAGATGCTCGACATGCTGGAACAGGTGACCGCACAGAAGCTCGACAGTCAGTCCGGGGCGCTGTACGGCACGGCCAGCCTGTGGGATGACGGCCTGATCGACCCTCGCGACACCCGAACCTTGCTCGGCTATTTGCTGGATATTTGTCAGGAAGCGGCGGTAAGACCGCTGCAACCGAATAGCTTCGGCGTGGCGCGATTTTGATGTTGAACCCGTAGGCGATTTCCAAAGGAGAACAATAAAAATGATCTTCACCCAGGAACACGAAGCACTGCGGCGTACCGTGCATAATTTTGTCGACAAGGAGATCAATCCGCACGTCGATGAATGGGAAAAAGCGGGACGTTTCCCGATCCATGAGCTGTTCAAGAAAGCCGGCGAACTGGGTCTGTTGGGCATTTCAAAACCCGAACAGTTTGGTGGGATGGGCCTGGATTACAGCTACTCCATCGTCGCCGCCGAAGAGTTTGGCACCATCCACTGCGGCGGCATCCCGATGTCCATCGGCGTGCAGACCGACATGTGCACCCCCGCGTTGGCGCGCTTTGGCTCCGATGAGTTGCGCGAAGAGTTCCTGCGCCCGGCCATCACCGGCGAAAAGGTCGGCTGTATTGGCGTATCCGAAGTCGGCGCTGGCTCCGATGTCGCGGGACTCAAGACCTGTGCGAAAAAAGACGGCGCCGACTACGTGATCAATGGCAGCAAAATGTGGATCACCAACGCTCCGAACGCAGACTTCATTTGCTTGCTGGCCAACACTTCGGACGACAAAGCCCATGTGAATAAATCGCTGATCATGGTGCCGATGAACAGCCCCGGCATCAGCCTCAGCCCACTCCTGGACAAGCTCGGCATGCGCAGCTCGGAAACCGCCCAGGTGTTTTTCGATAACGTACGCGTCCCCCAACGCAATCGAATCGGCCACGAAGGCGCAGGGTTCATGATGCAGATGCTGCAGTTCCAGGAAGAGCGTCTGTTCGGTGCCGCCAACATGATCAAGGGCCTGGAGTACTGCATCGACAGCACCATCGAGTACTGCCGCGAGCGCAAAACCTTCGGCAACGCGCTGATCGACAATCAGGTGATCCACTTCCGCCTGGCCGAACTGCAAACCGAAATCGAATGCCTGCGGGCCCTGGTCTATCAGGCGACCGAGCAGTACGTGAAGGGCCGCGATGTGACCAAACTGGCATCAATGGCCAAACTCAAGGCCGGACGACTGGGCCGCGAAGTCAGCGACAGTTGCCTGCAATATTGGGGCGGCATGGGCTTTATGTGGGACAACCCGGTTTCCCGCGCTTATCGCGATGTGCGCCTGGTGTCGATTGGCGGCGGCGCCGACGAAATCATGCTCGGGATTATCTGCAAACTGATGAGCATCCTGCCCGGTAAAAAAGCATGAGCCTGTTGCCCACGTGCCACACCCTGCTGCTGAATAGCCACGACGGCGTGCTGCACATCACCCTTAATCGGCCTGAAAGCCGCAACGCCATGAGCCTGCACATGGTCGGCGAACTGCGCGCTGTGCTGGCCGGGGTGCGCGAAGACCCACAGGTGCGGGCGCTGGTGCTGTGCGGTGCCGGCGGGCATTTCTGCGCCGGTGGCGACATCAAGGACATGGCCAACGCCCGAGGCCAGGGCGCCGAGGCTTACAAGGATTTGAACCGCGCATTTGGCGCGCTGCTGGAAGAAGTGGAAAAAGCCCCGCAGGTGGTGGTCGCGGTGCTGGAAGGCGCGGTGCTGGGTGGCGGCTTTGGCCTGGCCTGCGTCAGCGACGTCGCCATTGCCCATCATCAGGCGCAATTCGGTCTGCCAGAAACCAGCCTCGGTCTGATCCCGGCGCAAATCGCCCCGTTCGTGGTCAAGCGCATCGGCCTGACTCAGACCCGGCGCCTGGCGCTGACCGCCGCGCGCTTTGATGGCGAAGAAGCCGGACGCCTGGGGCTGGTGCACTTTGTCGAACGCGACGCGCAAGGCATGGCTGAACGCTTGAGCGATGTGTTGGAGCAGGTCTTGCGCTGTGCACCCGGTGCGAATGCCGCGACCAAAGCCTTGTTGCTGGCCACCGCAGATGTGCCACTCGGCGCCCTTCTGGATCAGGCGGCTGAAGCGTTCAGCACTGCAATCGTCGGCACCGAAGGTGTGGAAGGCACGCTGGCTTTCATGCAAAAACGCGAACCCGCGTGGGCGAAAAGCAGCTTCTAGACACCCGGAAAAAGGACGCCACGAATGCCAGCCTTCAACAAAATCCTCATCGCTAACCGCGGCGAAATTGCCTGCCGTGTTCTGCACACTGCACACCGTCTGGGCTATCGCAGCGTGGCCGTGTTCAGCGAAGCGGATGCGCACGCTCGCCACGTGCAGCTGGCGGATGAAGCGGTGTGTATCGGCCCGGCGCACGTGCAGCAGTCGTACCTGAACATCGAAGCGATTATCGACGCCGCCAGACGCACGGGTGCCGATGCGATTCATCCCGGTTATGGTTTTTTGTCGGAGAACGCTGATTTTGCTCTGGCCTGCGCGGCGGCGGGTCTGGTCTTCATCGGCCCCAGCGTGGAAGCAATCACGCTGATGGGCAGCAAACGCCTGTCCAAACTGGCGATGATCGAGGCTGGCGTGCCTTGCATCGCGGGCTATCAAGGCGCCGCGCAGGACGACGCCAGCCTCGGCCGCGAAGCTGAACGGATTGGCTACCCACTGATGATCAAGGCCAGTGCCGGTGGTGGTGGCCGGGGCATGCGCATGGTGGAAAAAGCCGAACACCTGCTCGAACACCTGCGCACCGCACGGTCGGAAGCGCACAACGCTTTCGGCTCCAGCGAACTGATTCTCGAACAGGCGCTGATCAGACCGCGTCACGTGGAAATGCAGATCTTCGGCGACAGCCACGGCAATCTGGTTTACCTCGGCGAACGTGACTGCTCGGTGCAACGTCGGCATCAGAAAATCATCGAAGAAGCGCCTTGCCCGATCATGACCCCGGAGCTGCGCGCCGCCATGGGCGCAGCGGCGTTACAGGCCGCCAGCGCAGTGCATTACGTCGGCGCGGGCACTGTGGAGTTTTTGCTTGATCAGCGTGGGCGGTTCTACTTTCTGGAAATGAACACGCGCTTGCAGGTCGAACACCCGGTGACCGAAATGGTCACCGGCCAGGATCTGGTGGCCTGGCAGATTCAAGTGGCGGCAGGCGATCCTTTACCGCTGCGTCAGGAGCAGATTCAACCCCAGGGTCACGCGATGGAAGTTCGGCTTTACGCCGAGGACCCGGCGCAGGGGTTCATGCCCCAGACCGGGCAGATCGTGCACTGGCAACCCGCGCAGGGTGACGGTGTGCGGGTCGATCATGGGGTACTGGAAGGTCAGCACATCAGCCCGTTCTATGACCCGATGCTGGGCAAAATCATCGCCCACGGCGCCACACGTGAAGAGGCCCGACGCAAGCTGTTGCGAGCGGTGGAAGATTGCGTGCTGTTGGGCATCAACAGCAACCAGCAACTGCTGTCCACGTTGCTGCAACACCCGCAGTTCGTCGCGGGCACTGTCAGCACCGGGTTTATCGGCGATCACTTCACCGACGCCCCTTGCCTGCACCCTCATTCGCCCACCGCCATTGAACTGGCGATGGCCGCGGCCTTGTTTTATCTCGCCTCGGCCAAGACGCATCCCGCCCAGCGTGCAGGCTGGCGCAACAACGCCACGGGCCCCTCACACTATCAATTGGGAAACGGCGAACACACATTCGCCGTGGCGCTGAGTCAGAACGGTGAGCGCCTGGACGTGCGGGTGGTGGAAACGCTGATCAGCCTGCATGTGCTGGATACCGACGGCCGCCGGGCGAATATCGAGATTGACGGTGTGCGTCGTCGGCATGCCTATCATCTGGACGCCGACACGCTCTGGCTGCACAGCAACTCAGGCAATCTACACGTACTCGACCTGACCCACGCCCTTGTCAAAGGCCAGATCAACGTTCACTCAGGCACCCTGAAAGCCCCCATGGACGGAGCGATTGTCGATGTACTGGTCAGCGAAGGGACGACCGTCAGCCAGGGCCAATTGTTACTGGTGCTCGAAGCCATGAAGATGGAACACCCGCTCAAAGCCGGAATCGACGGGGTCATTCGTCGCCTGCACGTGACTCAAGGTGATCAGGTAAAAAACCGCCAGGTATTGCTCGAGGTTGCGCCATTGGACGTAGCAGGCTGATTGTGTCTACGCTCAACTCACCTTAGCGCTTTTTTGATCGGAGTTTGATATGCCGCACTGGCTAGTGATTGATCTGGAAGCCACAACAGAGGACGGCGGCTGGCCATTGGCCGAGATGGAGATCATTGAGATCGGTGTGAGCCTGGTCAACCAGGACGGCCGCGAGCTGGATCACTTCGAGCGTTTCGTGCGGCCTTTACGCCGCCCGCAGCTGACCCGCTTTTGCCGGGAGCTGACGCACATCAGCCAGGTCAATATCGACAATGCCGCGCCATTGACCAGCGTCTGGCCGCAGTTCGAACGCTGGCTAAGCCATCACCTGCCACGCCTGGAAGGGTGGGCCAGTTGGGGCGAGTACGATCGCCGGCAACTGGAGCAGGAATGGCAGCAGCAACAACTGACCAGCGCCTTGAGCACCCTGCCCCACATCAACCTCAAACAACGTTTTATCGAGGCCCGCAAACTGCAACGCCCACTGGGCTTGAACGGCGCGTTACAACTGGCTGGCATGCAGTTCAACGGGCAGCAGCACCGGGCGCTGGTGGACGCACGCAATACAGCGCGACTCCTGCCACTGATACTTCCCACGTGATGAATAGACTGCCGACGTGACGCCTTTTTTAAAGCGGATGACGGCCTTTTATACGTTCGGCATACTGAGCGATCTTTTGTAACCCTTATCTTCGAGGAATCGCCCATGTTTAAAGTCAACGAATACTTCGACGGCACTGTGAAATCGATTGCGTTCCGTCAGGCGGAAGGCGATGCCACGATCGGCGTCATGGCGGCGGGCAAATACGAGTTCGGTACCAGCAAGCGTGAAATCATGCACGTCATCTCCGGCGCCTTGAAAGTCAAACTGCCGGACAGCGACGTGTGGGAAACCTTCACGTCCGGCAGCCAGTTCAATGTACCGGCCAACAGCAAATTCAATCTGGAAGTGCTTGAAGACAGCGCTTACCTGTGTGAATACCGCTGAGTCACGCGTGATCGAGTGACGCTACGCGTCACCTTTTCAAACCACCGCCTCCTGATGCGCATTGAACTGCAACGCCGCCAGCCGTGCATACAGCGGGTTGCTGGCGATCAGTTGGTGGTGGGTGCCGACCGCAATCAAACGCCCCTGATCGATCACCGCAATACGGTCGGCGTTTTGTACCGTGGCCAGGCGGTGGGCAATCACCAGCGTCGTGCGGCCTTTCATCAGACTCGGCAGGGCTTGCTGAATCAGGTGTTCGCTCTGGGCATCCAGCGCGCTGGTTGCCTCATCCAGCAACAGAATCGGCGCATCGACCAACAACGCTCGGGCAATCGCCAGACGTTGACGTTGGCCGCCGGACAGCCCAAGCCCGCCATCGCCCAGATGGGTCTGATAGCCTTCGGGCATCTGCAAAATGAATTCATGAGCGTGGGCAATCCTCGCGGCGGCCTGAACGTGCTCGTCGGTTGCGTCTGGATTGCCGTAGCGGATGTTTTCTTCGACACTGCCAAAAAACAGCGCAGGCGTTTGCGAAACCATGGCAAAACAGCGTCGCAAGTCCAGTGGATCAAGCTGGGTAATCGGCAACCCTTCGACCAGAATACGCCCCGTTTGCGGGTCGTAAAAACGCAGCAGCAGATCGAACAATGTCGACTTTCCCGCACCCGAAGGCCCCACCAGTGCCAGGGTTTCGCCTGGCTCGATGCTCAGGCTAAAACCATTGATCGCATTACGCTCGGGCCGTGACGGGTACGCAAAGCTCACGTCTTCCAGGGTCAGGCGCCCACTGACCCGTTCCGGCAGATGCAGCAGATCACTGGCTGGGGGTTCAATTTCACTCGGGGCTTGCAGCAGCTCGGCAATCCGCTCAGCCGCACCCGCCGCGCGCTGTAACTCGCCAATGACTTCACTCAGGGTGCCAAAGGCGCTGCCGACGATCAGGCTATAAAAGACGAACGCAGCCAGTTCTCCCCCTGAAATACGCCCGGCAATCACGTCCATACCGCCCACCCAGAGCATCACCCCCACGGCGCCCAATACCAGAACGATGACCAGGGTGATCAGCCATGAACGCTGCAAAATGCGTTTGCGCGCGGTGTCGAACGCCTCTTCTGCAGTCACCGCGAAGCGTTGTTTGTCCTGCTGCTGATGGTTGTAAGCCTGCACGGTTTTGATCTGGCCCAACGCCTCGGCAACATAACTGCCGACATCGGCAATCCGGTCCTGGCTCAAGCGCGACAAACTGCGCACCCGACGGCCGAAAATCAGAATCGGTGCGACCACCAGCGGCAGGGCCACGACCACGATACTGGTGAGCTTGGGGTTGGTGAAAAACAACAAGACAATGCCGCCGATGACCATCAGCAGGTTGCGCAGGAACATCGATAACGACGAACCAATCACCGACTGCAATAACGTGGTGTCGGCGGTCAGCCGCGACTGAATTTCCGAGCTACGGTTGTTTTCATAGAAGCCTGGGTGCAGGTTGATCAGGTGATTGAATACCTGCTTGCGGATATCGGCCACCACCCGCTCGCCAATCCATGACACCAGATAAAAACGGGCAAAGGTGCCAACCGCGAGCCCCACCACCAGCAGCAGAAAGAACTCGATCGAACGGTTGAGCAACTGCGGCGACTGGGTCATGAACCCCTGATCCACCAACAGGCGTATGCCTTGGCCCATGGATAAGGTGATGCCGGCAGTCACGATCAAAGCCAGCAAAGCGCCCAGCGACTGCCAACGATACGGCGCGATAAAACGCACGGCCAGACGAATGGCATTGCGCTGGCGACTGGAAAACACTGAAACCATGGAGGTGACCTGCCTGCCGAAAAGACTTGAGTCAGAGAGCCTACACCTGCGGCGCGGGCGAATCCCTCGATAACGTTGCCTGCGCTGAAATGAGCTTGGGCAGTCACGCCAGGTCAACGTTGATATGTCGTTGCTCTATAAGGGTTAGACAGTTTTGGTCTAACGCCCTGCTGGCAGTTTTTAATCATTTCTGCTGGACTTGGGCTGCCGTTTGAATGCGCTGAAGGAATGTCACAGCGCGGTCATCAAGCGGGTTTACTTTGAAGCGCACAACCTGATGAGGAGACAGGCCATGAGCTTGCAAAACAGCACCAATCACGTACCGGTCGTTCGAGCCACCCCGACCTTGCCTGTCGGGGGCGCCATTCTTGACAAGGATGGACGCGAGATCCTGATCACCGAAGAGATGGTTCAGGTCGCGTGTCAAGAATGCGACAAACATTGGGTCAAACCCGTAAAACAAGATTGATGCTGCACAGCTTTTTTAAACCCGGCCTTGATGCCGGGTTTTTTCTGCCTGCGATACAGGTATCTCCGCAGGGTGTGTGATTTAAACCAGCACCGCACCCAACGCCGTCACGATCCGCTGCAATTGCGCCGACTCACCCTGAATATTCACGGCCAGCCCTTCGATTTCACGGCGAGCAGGGTAGTGTTTGCGTAACGCATCAAACGCCAGGCGGCGACTGTTTGTATCGCCGATCAGGCTGCGGCGAAAGTCTGCGTCGTCGCGGCGCAGGTCATAGACCCCACGACACAGCATGGCCAGCGCCCAGGCTGGATCGCTGTTGGCATTCAGGCTGACCTGCGCCAGCCAGGGTTTTGGCAACAGGTCGTCCAGGCTAATCCGTGGTGTTTGCCCCAGGTATGCGCAAAACGCCTGATAGATCTGCGCCGTTCCGCGCTGCCTGCCATCAAGGCTGTAACCGGCGATGTGCGGCGTGGCCAAAACACACAAATCGGCCAGCGCGACATCCACCTGCGGCTCGCCTTCCCAGACATCAAGCACCGCTTGCAGGTCTTCGCGCTCAAGCAACACCTCACGCAAGGCTGCGTTGTCCACGACCGCACCCCGGCTGGCGTTGATCAACCAGCTGCCGGGCTTGAGCTGCTGCAAACGCGAGTGATCGAACAGGTGCCAGGTCGGTTGATCACCGGCCTTGCTCAACGGCGTGTGCAGGCTGATGACATCGCAGTGCTCGAGCACCTGCTCAAGGCTGACAAAGTCGCCGCCTTCTGCCGCCTGACGGGGTGGATCGCAGACCCGCACATTCCAGCCCAGCCCGCGCAACACCTTGACCAGTCGCCCGCCGACCTCTCCGGCACCGACCACGCCATAGGTGCGCTGAGTCAGATCAACGCCTTCGATCTCCGCCAGGGTCAGCAAACTGCCCAGCACGTAGTCGACTACCCCGCGCGCGTTGCAACCGGGGGCGCTGGACCATTGAATTCCGGCCTCCTGAAAGTAATCCAGATCCAGGTGATCGGTACCGATGGTACACGTCCCGACAAAGCGTACCGGGCTGCCCTCGAGCAGTGCCCGATCAACCTGGGTCACCGAGCGCACCAGCAATACGTCGGCATCCGCAACGGCGGCGCGGTCGAGTGAGCGTCCCGGCAGACGGCGGATGTCACCGTACTGGGCAAAAAAGGCATCGAGCAGCGGTATATTTTCGTCGGCAACAATTCGCATGATGAGCTCCCTGAGGTCGGCGGCAGTGTAGGCGCTAGTCCCCTCACTAGGCCAGCCATCGTCTTGTACAACTTCGATTCCTGACTTTTGCGTCAAGAGTGTAGAATGGCCGGCTTTCTGCGTCAGCTTCTGGATTTATTGTGAACTCTGCAACAATGCTTACACCCCCCTTGACCCGTCCGGCGAGGGTACGCCTGGAACTGCGCACGCTGCTGGCATTGGCGCTACCGATCATGATCGGACAGTTGGCCTACACCGCCATGGGCTTCGTCGATGCGGTGATGGCGGGCAGTGTCGGCCCACGGGATCTGGCAGCCGTGGCCTTGGGCAACTCGATCTGGGTGCCGGTTTACCTGTTGATGACCGGAATTCTGCTGGCGACCACGCCCAAGGTTGCACAACATCATGGGGCCGGTCATACCGCAGAAATCGGCGTGTTGGTGCGTCAGGCATTGTGGCTGGCGTTGGCGGTCGGGCTGATCGCGTCGACGTTGTTGTTGAGCGCCGAACCGGTGCTGCACCTGATGAACGTCGACCCGGTGCTGATCGAGCCCTGCATGCAATACCTCCGGGGGATTGCCAGCGGTCTTCCCGCCACGGCACTGTTTTACGTGCTGCGCTGCTTCAGCGACGGCCTGGGCCGAACCCGCCCAAGCATGGTGCTCGGCTTGTGTGGTCTGGCGCTGAATATTCCGCTGAATTACATCTTCATCTATGGCCATTTCGGCATGCCAGCCTTGGGCGGTGTCGGCTGTGGTTGGGCCACGGCCATTGTGATGTGGGCCATTTTACTGGGCATGACGGGCTGGGTGCGGCGCGCTGTGGTCTATAAAGCCAGCGAAGTGTTCAGCCGTTTCGAGTGGCCGCAATGGGCCGCGATCAAGCGCCTGGTCGATATCGGCCTGCCCATCGGCATCGCTGTGTTCGCGGAATCGAGCATCTTTGCGGTGATCGCACTGCTGATCGGCAGCCTCGGCTCCAACGTGGTGGCAGGGCATCAAATCGCCCTGAACTTCAGCTCACTGGTGTTCATGATCCCCTTCTCGCTGGGCATGGCCGTGACCGTGCGCGTCGGCCAGGCATTAGGGCGTAACCAGCCTCGGGAAGCGCGCTTCACAGCCGGGGTCGGGATGGCGACAGCCTTGGCCTATGCGTGCTTTTCGGCCAGTTTGATGATGCTCTCGCGTGAATACATCGCGACGATCTATACCGCCGACCCGGTGGTGATCAAGATGGCGGCGTCGCTGATTGTGTTTGCGGCGTTGTTCCAGTTTTCAGACGCGATCCAGGTCACCGCCGCTGGCGCTCTGCGCGGTTATCAGGACACTCGCGTGACGATGATCCTGACATTGTTCGCGTACTGGGGGATTGGTTTGCCGGTGGGTTATGCCTTGGGCCTGACCGACCTGCTCGGTGCTGCCAGCGGTCCAGCCGGACTGTGGCAAGGACTGATCGTCGGCCTGACCTGTGCAGCGCTGATGCTCTCGATCCGCCTGACCGGCAGCGCGCGCAAGCGGATTCGGATCAGTTCAAAAGCTTAAAAGCCGACCGAATTTTGTAGGAGATGCCGCCCAGTCTTCAACGCCGCGCTGTCGCGCAGCAAACTGGGTTGTGATTCTGCCCAGAGGGCGTAGGAGCTGGCTTGCCTGCGGTAGGGGTATGTCTGGCACAGCGAATCAAGTGGATCGCGGGCAAGCCCGCTCCTACAAGGAGCGCTGGCGGTTGCACATCAATCCAGCTTTTTGCGAATCCAGTACAGGTAGGTGCCGCCGTCTGCCTGTTGCTCGACCAGTTCATGCCCGAGGAACACGCAAAACTTGGGGATGTCGCGACGGGTCGACGGATCCGTGGCGATGACTTTGAGCAAACCACCCGCCTGCAGGTCCCGAACCTTTTGGTGCAACATCATCACCGGTTCCGGGCAATTAAGGCCGCTGGCGTCGAGGATGGCGTCAACCGGCAAGGTATCGATGGGTTCAGACATAAAACACTCCAAAAACAGGCGGGCATTGTCGCTCAATTCATTTGATTCAGCCAAACCCCGTGGAAACCCACCGGGTTAATTCAACGCCGCTTGCCATCCAGGCGCCGCAGATGGCACGTCACTTCTTCGCGGTCGTGATACAACTGCTTGCAGCCGATTTCGACCCTGATGCCCCGCGCCTCGAAGCCTTCTTCAATGCGCTGCAACAAGCGCCGTACTTCGGCATAACGCTGCTTCATCGGCAACTTCAAGTTAACCACCGCCTCCCGACACAAGCCTTCGCCCAGCCAGGTTTCCAGCAACGCAGCGTTGCGCGCAGGCTTCTCGACGATATCGCAGACCATCCAGTCCACCGGATGACGCGGTTTGAAGGTAAAACCGTCGGCCATCAAATGCTGCACGAGCCCGGTGCCCATCAAGCTTTCGGCCATTGGGCCGTTGTCGATGGCCGTCACCAGCATGCCGCGCCTGACCAATTGATAGGTCCAGCCACCCGGTGCGGCCCCCAGATCGACGGCAGTCATCTCGCCCGACAAGCGCTCATCCCACTGATCGCGGGGGATGAAATGGTGCCAGGCTTCTTCCAGTTTCAAGGTCGAACGGCTAGGCGACTCCCGGGGGAACTTCAGGCGAGGAATGCCCATGGGCCACATCGCCGAGTTGTCCGCGTCGGCCATCCCGAGAAATACTTCGCGTCCACTTTTAAAGGTCAGCAGCAGGCGCGGTTTGCTGGCGTCTTCCACCAGCTTGCCAGCCTGGGTCAACGCCTTGCGTAAAGGCGCTTCGAATTTGCGACAGAAGTTCGACAACTCTTTGCCATCATTGGTATCGACCACCTCCAGCCACAGACTGCCGCAGGTCGGGAAGTTCGCGAGCTGAGCCAGAATCACGCTGATGCGGTCTGTTTCCGGCAAATCGAGAAAAACGCCACGCGCCCATTGCCGGGGAAAGATCAACTGAGCGAAGCGCTGCCCTTTCATCAAGCGCTCGGCGCCATCTTCCTCGGTGCATACAAACTCGGCACAGGCGGCGTTGGTTTTAGCTTTGGCATAACCCGCCACGTTCAGGCGGGCAGCGTGCTCGGCGATCTCGGAACAGACTTCACCTTCGAAGCCAGGCCGGCAGTGCATAAACAGGGTGTTCATTCAATTCTCCTGGGCAGCGGCGAAACATTCAGCCACTGCGCGGCGCTCGGGGTCAGCCCCAACGCTTAAAACCGGCGCATGATAGCGGAATCAGGAACCACTGGCTCCGCTCTGCGGTCCAGTAATACTCATGTCATTAGCCAGAACGACCCATCAGAGCTAGTTTAAGACTCTGCTCGATTCCCTGGTCCGCACCGTGCGGACTCGTAAAGGAGTTATTTCATGCCCTCCCTCGATAGCCTGAAAAGCCTCAAAACACTAGAAATCGACACTAAGACCTACCACTATTTCAGCCTGCCGGAAGCCGCTAAATCCCTCGGCGACCTGAGCAAGCTGCCGATGTCGCTAAAGGTGCTGCTGGAAAACCTGCTGCGCTGGGAAGACAACAAGACTGTCACCGGCGACGACCTCAAGGCCATGGCCGCCTGGCTCACCGAGCGACGCTCGGATCGCGAGATTCAATACCGCCCGGCGCGGGTGCTGATGCAGGACTTTACCGGCGTGCCTGCAGTGGTCGATCTGGCCGCGATGCGCGCGGCCGTCGCCAAGGCCGGTGGCGATCCCCAGCGCATCAACCCGCTGTCCCCGGTGGACCTGGTGATTGACCACTCGGTAATGGTCGACAAATTCGGCGATGCCAGCGCTTTCGGCCAGAACGTCGACATCGAAATGCAGCGCAACGGCGAGCGTTATGCCTTTCTACGTTGGGGCCAAAACGCGTTCGACAACTTTAGCGTGGTGCCGCCGGGCACCGGGATCTGTCACCAGGTCAATCTGGAATACCTCGGGCGCACGGTCTGGACCAAGGATGAAGATGGCCGCACCTACGCCTTCCCCGACACGCTGGTCGGCACTGATTCCCACACCACCATGATCAACGGCCTCGGCATTCTCGGCTGGGGCGTCGGCGGGATCGAGGCGGAGGCAGCGATGCTCGGCCAACCGGTGTCGATGCTGATTCCTGAAGTGATCGGCTTCAAGCTGATTGGCAAGCTCAAGGAAGGCATCACCGCCACTGACCTGGTGCTGACCGTCACGCAAATGTTGCGCAAGAAAGGCGTGGTCGGCAAATTCGTCGAGTTTTATGGCGACGGCCTGGCGGACCTGCCATTGGCTGACCGTGCCACTATCGCCAACATGGCCCCGGAATACGGCGCCACCTGCGGCTTCTTTCCTGTAGACGATGTAACCCTGGATTACCTGCGCCTGTCAGGACGTTCGACCGAGACCGTAAAACTGGTGGAGGCCTACAGCAAAGCCCAGGGCTTGTGGCGCCTGGCCGGCCAGGAACCGATATTCACCGACAGCCTGGCGTTGGACATGGCCAGCGTCGAAGCCAGTCTCGCCGGGCCGAAGCGTCCACAGGACCGGGTCTCACTGCCGAATGTCGCGCAAGCATTCACCGACTTCCTCGGCCTGCAAGTCAAACCCAACGGCAAGGAAGTAGGCCGCCTGGAAAGCGAGGGCGGGGGTGGTGTTGCCGTGGGCAGCGCGGACCTGATCGGCGAAGCGGACTACGAACACGAAGGTCAGACCTATCGGCTAAAAAATGGCGCCGTGGTGATCGCCGCGATTACCTCCTGCACCAACACCTCGAACCCCAGCGTGATGATGGCTGCCGGGTTGGTGGCGAAAAAAGCGGTAGAAAAGGGACTGACCTGCAAACCGTGGGTCAAGACCTCGTTGGCACCCGGCTCGAAAGTGGTCACTGACTACTATAAGGCCGCTGGCCTGAACCAGTACCTCGATAAACTGGGCTTTGACCTGGTCGGTTATGGTTGCACCACCTGCATCGGTAACTCCGGGCCACTGCGCGAGCCGATTGAGAAAGCCATTCAACAATCAGACCTGACCGTGGCTTCGGTCCTGTCCGGCAACCGTAACTTTGAAGGCCGCGTGCATCCGCTGGTAAAAACCAACTGGCTGGCCTCCCCGCCGCTGGTTGTGGCTTACGCCTTGGCTGGCACCGTGCGCATCGATATCAGCAGCGAGCCGCTGGGCAACGGCTCGGATGGCAAGCCGGTTTACTTGCGCGATATCTGGCCAAGCCAGAAGGAAATCGCCGAGGCGGTGGAAAACGTCAACACCAGCATGTTCCACAAGGAGTACGCCGAGGTATTCGCCGGTGACGCGCAATGGCAAGCCATTGCAGTACCGCAGGCGGCGACATATGTCTGGCAGGATGACTCCACCTACATCAAGCACCCGCCTTTCTTTGACGGTATCGACGGCCCTCCGCCCGTGGTCGAGGATGTCTCTGGCGCACGCATCCTGGCGCTACTCGGCGACTCGGTGACCACCGACCACATCTCCCCCGCAGGCAATATCAAAGCCGACAGCCCCGCAGGCCACTACCTCAGCGAAAAAGGCGTAGAGCCACGGGACTACAACTCCTACGGCTCCCGTCGCGGCAACCATGAAGTCATGATGCGCGGCACCTTCGCCAACATCCGCATCCGCAACGAAATGCTCGGAGGCGAAGAAGGGGGTAATACCCTCTATGTGCCGACCGGCGAAAAACTGCCGATTTACGACGCGGCCATGCGTTATCAGGCCGACGGCACCCCGTTGGTAGTGATCGCAGGGCAAGAGTACGGCACGGGCTCAAGCCGTGACTGGGCGGCCAAAGGCACCAACCTGTTGGGGGTCAAAGCCGTGATTGCCGAAAGCTTCGAGCGGATTCATCGCTCCAATCTGGTGGGCATGGGCGTATTACCGCTGCAGCTCAAGAACGGTCAGAGCCGCAAAACGCTGAAACTGACCGGCAACGAAAAAATCGACATCACCGGCCTGACCAAGACCGAACTGCAACCGGGAATGAGTTTGAAACTGAACATCACCCGTAACGACGGCAGCCAGGAAACCCTCGACGTGCTGTGCCGGATCGACACGATGAATGAGGTTGAATACTTCAAGGCCGGAGGGATTTTGCACTACGTGCTGCGCCAGCTGATTGCTTCGTAGCTGAACAGTTCTGTTGGCAGGAGGACGCCTGGCGATAACCCTGCCTATAGAACACATCACGTGACTGATCGCGCCCCGTCTTCACTGGGGCGCAATCACGCAGTAATCCGTCTTTCAGAAGACTCTTACGAAAGAACTGGAATCCCCCTCCCCTGATCATCGGAAATATCCTTGCTGCGTCTGACAGGCTTGCGCACCATTCAACGGTAGAATCCGCGCCTAAACGGATTTTGAATGGTCACAAGGAGCTTCCCCATGCCTGCATTGCGCTGGACAGGATTAACGTTACTCACCCTCGGGTACGGCATGGCGCTGGCCTACGGTTATCTGAACCTGTTCGCCTCATTGTCCATCGCCCTGCTGATCATGGCGGGCCTGTGCGTCTCGCAGTTCAGCAACTCCTATGTCCGCGCGTTCGGCCACGGGCTGTTTCTTCTGCTGGCGTTGGCGCTGGCCACCCATTGGTTGCCGGGTTTTTACAGTGCGCGCGTGATCGCCGGCGTGCGGTTCACGCCCGAGGCTGCACCCTTTTCGATGTACCTGAACCTCGACAAGCCGCTCATCGGCTTCTGGATTCTATGGATATGCCCGTGGGTGCTGACCCGCACAGGCTTTACCCGATCAGCCACCGTCAGTGCCGTCGCGCTGGTTGCCACCAGTACGGCCTGCATGCTGGCCGCCGTGTCGCTGGGCATGATCACGTGGGCACCGAAATGGCCGGCGCAAAGCGGGCTGTGGATCGCCAATAACCTGTTGTTGGTGACCTTGACCGAAGAGCTGCTGTTTCGCGGCTATATCCAGGGCAGCTTTCACCGTCTATTCAAACAACTGCCCTATGGCAGCGCGCTGGCCATCGCCGCAGCAGCGACAGTGTTTGGCCTGGCTCACATGGGCGCAGGCTGGCAATGGGTGCTACTGTCAGGGTTTGCTGGCATAGGCTATGGCCTGGCCTACCGTTTTGGCGGTCTACAGGCGGCGGTCATCACTCACTTTGGTTTGAATCTGGTGCATTTCAGCCTGTTTACCTACCCGATGTTTGATCGATAATGAGCGTCGCGATCAAAGGCCGGTTCATGTCAAAGCCTGCGACTCGTCGGTCACTCAAGAAACCTGCTCAATTTATCAGTGCCTTGGCCGATAACCCGCCAAAGCCCAGCGGACTCGAAAGCTCATGCGTAATAACCAGCCCATCACCCAGCGCGAACGGACGTTTCCCGCTCAACAGCGGTTGATCTCCACCACCGACGCCAAGGGCGTAATCACCTATTGCAACGACGCTTTCGTTGAAATCAGTGGCTACACCGCCGAGGAGCTGGTTCGAGCACCGCACAATATCGTCCGGCACCCAGACGTGCCCTCGGCGGTTTTCGCCCACATGTGGAACACCCTCAAGCAGGGTCAGCCATGGATGGGAATCGTCAAGAACCGCAGCAAAAACGGCGACCACTACTGGGTTAACGCCTACGTAACACCGATATTTGAAAAAGATCAGGTGGTGGGCTATGAATCGGTTCGGGTCAAACCGACCGCCGAGCAGATCCGTCGCGCTGAAGCCTTGTACTCACGTATCAATAACGGAAAATCGGCTATTCCTCGTCGGGACAAATGGCTACCCGTCCTTCAGGACTGGATACCGTTCATCCTGGTCAGCCAATTAAGCTTCATGATCGGCGCCTGGCTTAACTCCAATTGGGGCTTCGCCCTCGCCGCTGCATTGTCGGTCCCCTTGGGGTTGCTCGGTTTGAGCTGGCAGCAGCGCGGTATCAAGCGATTGTTGAAGTTGGCCGAACAAACCACCTCCGACCCGCTGATCGCCCAAATGTATACCGACAGCCGTGGGCCGCAAGCGCGCCTGGAGATGTCGATCCTCAGCCAGCAGGCTCGCCTGAAAACCTGCCTGACCCGCTTGCAGGCCTCTGCCGAAGACCTTAACGACCAGGCCCGTCAATCCGACACCCTCGCCCACGCCAGCTCCGATGGACTTGAGCGTCAGCGTGTCGAGACCGAACAAGTGGCCACCGCCGTCAACCAGATGGCCGCCACCACTCAAGAAGTCGCCAGCCACGTGCAGCGCACGGCCGATGCCACCCAACAAGCCAACGAACTGACCCGTCGCGGCCGTGATATCGCAGGCGAAACCCGCGAAGCGATTCAGCGCCTGTCCACCGCCGTCGGTGAAACCGGCCTGACCGTGACGCAACTGGCCAAAGACAGCAACGAAATCGGCAGCGTGGTCGATGTCATCAAAGGCATCGCCGACCAGACCAACCTGCTGGCGCTCAACGCCGCCATTGAAGCGGCACGCGCCGGGGAAATGGGCCGGGGCTTTGCGGTGGTCGCCGATGAAGTTCGCCAACTGGCACAACGCACCACCGAGTCCACCGGGCAGATTCACAGCCTGATCGCCAAACTGCAAAAAACCGCCAATAATGCCGTGCAAACCATGGACGCCGGGCATCGCCAGGCCGAAGAAGGCGTTGCCAGGGTTATGGAGGCCGACAAGGCGCTGGTGGGCATCAGCGACGCTGTGGCCAACATCACGGACATGACCACCCAAATCGCCGCCGCCACCGAAGAGCAAAGTGCCGTCGCCGAGGAAATCAGCCGCAAGATCACCACCATCGCCGAACTGGCCGATAAAACCTCCGACGAAGCCCGCCGCTCGGCCGTGCTGAGCGAAGAGCTGACCAGCACCGCGCGGTCTCAATATTCGCTGGTGGAACGCTTTAATCGGTAATAGGTAATGTGTTGTAAAAAGACCCTGACAGACTTTGTTTGTTAGGGTTTTTTATTGGGTGGCGTTTAGGAAATGCAGGACGTTTCTGAAATACGGCATTTGAACGGCTTGTAGACCACAACAACACGACAGGCCCACTCGAACAGCTTGACAGAATCTTGCCACCTCTATTAGTTGATTTGAAGGCAGCGAAAGCAATAACTAATTACCCCCCCAGAGTAGGCCATTAGGTATCGCTGCCTGAACAATCAATTATCGACGGTAGAAGCAGATTTATTGGCTACCCACACTGCAAGGAGATCAACAATGAACAACGAAAGTAACTATGGATTGAGTGCGCCCGTCGTGCCTGTCGCAGGTAACGATGGTCTTATTAAAACGGTGGATCTTGAAAGTGATATCCTCGTTCGCTTCCCAGTTTGGCGAGGGGTAGAACAGCGCGACACTAACAATCCAGTTTGATCGTCCATGCCTGCAAGCGCAGAACGATGACGAAGTAACAATTGACTACTTCGTCACTGACCGAGCAGGCAATACATCCATCGCCTCGCACTGTGTAACCTTAACGCTGCAACTATAAGACACTCCTTCCTCCTCTCTTTTTTCACGCACCAACAAAACCTTGGTGGATTATCCCTCAGGGTTTTATTTTTATTACAAATAAGTATCTTCCTTTGCACACGTAGGAATTAATCCGCACGTGTAGGTTGCGTCCTACACTCTTCACGCCGCCTCAACTAACTGACTATCCGAATGGGCCACTTCGCTTGACAACCCGACGAACATCCTATTACGTCGACACGCACCTAATTAGTAATAACAAGTCACACACGGCATCAATTGTTCATAATATGAAATCAATGGCGGAAAACCAAGCAACAACCGTGTAGTCTTCTAACCAAACCCGAGCCTCGTTACACGAAGCAATGTAATTCTCCAGGAATAAATCGCCATTGCAGCTTATAAATATTGTGTCGCCGCACTATCAACGTTTATGTCAGCACTGTAAGGAGTATTGAATATGGATGATCAAAAGCCGCCTGGCCCTCCTCCCTTCAAACCTAAAAAGCCTACGAAGCAGGGTGCGCGTCCGGCTCGGCGAGACAGCCTCACCAAACCGGGCCTTCCTATCGGAACGCACCTGCCGACTGAACATTCGGACGGCGCCCCGAAGACCTCATCAACCGGGGAAATGGCCTTTACATACGCCCACGTGCTTCGGGCTGAAGATAGCTCGTCGGGCGAGCTTGCCGTCCTCATCTCCACCCACCTGGAGCCACCCTCGCTGGAAGGGATCAACCCCAAGTCAGTCTCGGAAGCGCAGATGAAAGCAGGGATCAACGTACTGATACCTGGCTCTTCCTATTTGAAACCCGGGGATGAATTCCACCTGCTGTGGGGCAGCAGAACCTACCCCATCCAGACGCTGGATGAAGAAAACATCAACGATCCGATCATTGGGATGCAATGGGTCTCGTACAGCACCGATAACGTTGCCCCGCAGGGCAAAGTCGAAGTGTGTTACGACATCAATCGCGACGGGCAACGGATTGGCACCTCCGCGATCCTCCATCTGAACGTGCATAGCTGTTACCGATCCAGCGTCAAACAACGCAACAGAGGACGATCCATCAGACGTAAACAGCAGCGACGCCCGCCGCCGCAGCATTGACGATGTAAAGAAAAACCCCCGGTGAGCGATCATCGGGGGTTTTTACACGCAGGGCTTCAGAACCACGAAGCGCTTGGGCTCACCCCATCAAAAAGCAAACCGCACCCCAACATTCGCCCCCCACGGCTGCTCAACATTATTACCCTTCATGTAGTCGAAGTCGGCATGCACTTGCAGGCGCTTCGAGAGCGATACCGCCACACCTGCACCCAACTCTGCACGCGAGCCAAACAGCTCATTGTTGAAACGGGTGTCGTTGACCGTCACCTCATTGCTGCGCGCAAACTCGTGAGCGACAGCAACACGCACATAGGGCTGGAGTACCCCACCATCCTTGAGCGCGATGTTACGACCGACCGAGGTACCCACCTTGCCCAGTACCGATTGAGTACGGTTGTTCTTCGCTTCCAGGCCGTTGTCCAGGGTGTAATGGTCGCCCTGAATCACCACCGCCGCCATCTGCGCAAAGGGTTCAAGGAAGAAGTCATCGGCCAGCTTGATGTGCTTGCCAAACTCCACCGATCCACCGATACCCGTATTGGTATAACTGCCCTTGGATTTGGTCTGGTCGCTCATCGCCAGCTCAGACTCGTTGTGGAATTTGTTGAGCTTGAGCACACCATCAACGTAATAGCCCTCCTCCGACAGCCAGGTACCGTAGGCGCCGACGTAGTAGCTGTCGACATTGCCCGAGGTGCCGCGACTCAAGTCCAGATCAGACTTGCTGTAGCCACCGAGCAAACCGATCAGCAACTGACCGCTACTCACCGGAACCGGCGCATCCGCACCGAACGACATACCGCTCTGCCGCTGCTCATAATCGACACCTGCGCTGGTCGTGGCATTGAAGCGATTGCCATACGCCCGGATCCAGCCGCCACCTTCACCGCTGTTGCGCACTTCGCCCATGCGGCTGCGCAAGGTGGTCAATTCACTCATCCAGATAGTCGGCGCTGCGTTGAACAAGGCCAGCACACTCTGCGTCGAGGGGCTGATGATTTTGCCCGAACCGACGATGAACCAGTCGGTGCCCTGCTTTTCCAGTTCATAGGAATAGGCGCCCAGATCCACCTTGTTACCCAGCAAGTTGAATTGCGCATCGCCACCTTCGGTATGGACCACCTGCAAGGGTTGAATGTCGGGCGACACCGGTTCAACGCCCGTGTTTTTCACCTTCAACGCGAAGGAACCATTGGCCTCGCCGTTGACCACCAACAAATCGCCGATACCCGCAGCCAGGTCGATGTTCATGGCAAATGTCCCATAACCGGACAACTCACCCAGCGACAGCGTATGAAACCCGTCGCCAAAGCTGACCGTGCCCCGGTTAAGGGCCAGGGTGGCGACGCTGTTATCACCCACCATCTGCCACTGTGCGCCGGAATTGATCGACAGATTATTGCCATTGATCACATCACCCGTGAGTTGCGCGTTGTTTCGCAGGGTGACATTCAGCGCGCTGGTGTCATCGGCAACGAGATTGCCAGTGAGGGTGCTGTTGTCGACGGTGAACGTGGCGGTGCTGGCGTGCTCAACCTCCAAAAGGTTGCCGTTGCCTGACAGGAGAACCGAGTTATTTCGGACGACTATATTAGCCACAGTGCCAGTAAAGACAGTGCCAGCGCGGGGTGGCTCATCAACCTTGATAGCTGCCCCATAGGTGCTCTGGACGATGGAGCCGTCGACAGTAACCACATTTAAATTCGAACTTTTTCCACCTCCCGGTCGCTGTCCAGCTGGGGTAACCAATACCCCTACACTGTCACCACGGACATAGCTGCCCTCCGTCAGCGTTGCTGTAGCTTCCGTCACATCTATCCCAACACCTTTACCGGCGGCGTCCTGCGTCCCAATAACGCTGGTATTGCTCAATGCCAAGTCACCCGACTTACCAACCATCACACCTATACCAACGCCGAAAACCTTACTTTTACTTAGTGTTGCATTGGAGCCAGCAGCTGCAAGGGATCTCAGTGCAAGGCCAGTACCCTCAGCGTTAGAAATTACAGTCCCTTCTGCATGGAGAACGCTAGCACTCAGTGTTAACCCACCCGGCGCATCCTTGCCAACTGAACCACCCTCGATATTTATAGTCGAGTCATCGGCAGCAATCCACCCCACATCGGCACCATTAAAATTGACGACAGCCTTTTGGATAATAGAGTAATCATTTCCAGTCGACTCACTAATATCTGTTACCCCGCCCACGATGGTTTCAGTTTTCGCACATACAGCGCCAGCCAACGACATCCCTAGAGTTATCCCTGCTACACCGATGCTCAGGCGACACAGGCGTCCATTATTTTCCAATATCCATACTCCACACTAACAATCGGAATGGACATTCTCCAAAAACATCAACGTCAAATCTCTGCCTTCCATCCCTTCATGCCGTAGGAGCCTTCCTGATAAAAGTACTATTTCTCCTACAGACGCTTACCCAAGGCCAAATAAAGAGTTCACATCTCACAAAAACACTATTTATTTACCACCTCTCTTGACACAACACCTGCATCACGATTAGGTCGTTTACAGATGAGGAAAGCACCTCGTCTCATCATTGGCATAAAGCGCTGATAACCCACTATCCCTATTCGGATGAGTTGCCGGCGCAATACTGCTTATTAAAAAGTGGCCGAGCGATAGCTACGCGTTTAGCCCTAAAAACTGGAGAATGAACATGGACACTTTATCCCAACAAAAACACAACACCCAGGGCTCGCATATGCGCCGCTATGTACATGGACAGGCACTCAACACACCCGTCGTGGAGTTAGCAGACCCCGTGGACGGTTTGCTGACACTTGAATCGCTACAACAACCCATCACAGCCAAGCTGATCGTCTGGGATGGAGCCCTGCCTGGCGATACCTACCAATTAATATGGAATGATGTTGCGGCGGGTGTGATAAAAAAATTGCCAACGATGAAGGGCCTGGCGCGCCACTGTCCCTCGACATTCCTGCATCTCTGCTGACTAAGGATGGTCAGTATAAAGTTGCTTACCGGGCAACTAATGTTGAAGGCGATCAAGGTAGTACGTCCGACGCCACCTACATTATTGTCGACCGCACGCCACCCGGCGGCGCGCTGCTGGCACCGCTGATGTTTCCTTCAAGCGCCGCCCACGGCTTGAGTGCCGCCGATCTCTCGAACATGGGCGATGTTCTGGTCGCCACCCTGCCCGGTTATTCCGATGCGAAATGGGGCGATGTGGTGCATAGCTACTGGGCGGGGCAACCCGGCCCGGTCCATACCGTACAGGCCGAACAACCAACGGCTAACGCCATCACGTTCAACTTCGACCGGCGCTTCCTCGAACAACTCGGCGATGGCGAAGTGGCGGTGACATACACCGTCACCGACCGTGCGGGTAACCTCTCGGTGCTGTCACAACCGGCCACGGTGAAATTGCAGATAAACAATCTGCCCAACAACTTATTGCCGCCCGTGGTCCCGCAGGCTGACGACGGCCTGATCGACAACGCCGATGGCCGGTTGGGGGTGCAGGTGCACATCCCCGGTTACGGCCATGCCGCTGCGGGAGATGCCATTACCCTGCTGTGGGGCAGCGAGCCCCTGCCCGAGCATTTGCTTACCGACGCAGAAGTGGGTCAGGCACCGATGTTCACCCTGGCCTTGGCATACGCCAGCCTGGCTCAGGCCGGGGATGGCACGCTGGATGTGCGTTACGAAGTACGGCGTAACGGGCAATTGCTGGCCACCTCGCCGAGCCTGAAGGTACGGGTGTTTCTGACCCTGCCCGGCTCACAAGACGCTTCGCCACACACGCTGGTCAATGAAGCCTTGGCGGCGCCCGTGATCAAGGGCAGGAGCGACAACGCCAACCGTCAGGATAACCACCTTGATGAAGACGACTACCGGCTCAACGCCGACGCGGTGATCGCCTGGCGCGAGGACTTCAAGCGGTGTGATCAGATCAATCTTTTTTGGGGCACCGCTACCATGCCCGAGGTACGGCCGATCCATCAGCACGATCTGGACGCCGCGACGGACCTGGTGATGTGCATCCCTAACACCCTCATCACCCACGAAGGCGTGTGCAAGGCGATTTCGGTGCGCTACACCGTGACCCATCCAGACAACCCCAACACCTCGTATTCACCGACGCAGCGGGTCAAGGTGGTGTCTCAGGCGCAATTGCCCGGTGGCGAGTCCGGGCTGGCCGCCCCCCTGTTCATTCAGGCCAACCGCTACAACACCCTGGAACCCATCGGTAGCCCGAACGGCACAACCGTGTCGATCAAGCCTTACCGCAACATGCGCGTAGGGGACGTGGTCACGCTGTCGTTCTCGGGTTTCGATGCCTGGCTGGGCGGCCATCCGTTGGCGGCCTCGGCGATGACTCCGGAGCAATCGGTCGGCGAAAACGAAGCCCTCACAGGCTGTGATTTCAACATCCCGGAGGCCAACTTGCTGGCTATCCCGCTGGGGCGTGCCGAAGCGCGGTACAGCGTGAGCAACCGCTATGGCCAGGCCACTTCGTTAAAGGCAGATGCCTATGTGGATGGACGACCACCCGCAGCGGGTTGTTCGATGGAATAGCGTCAACGTAAGACGTTTCTTAATGTTCAGCCATACAACGCCTACAACAGCCCCCAAACAGCAAAAAAATAAAATATTTATTTACCACACCTTATTGACACACCGCCGCACTTACGATTAGTTCGATTACAGATAGAGCACATGTTCTATCCAGCGGTACAACGTTTAACCCTTGGCCAATAACGCCGACTCATTAATTTTTCCTGAAGAAAAGTGACCGATCTCTTATTGCCGCTTAAAAGGCGGCGAACCTTTTAAATAGTTTTAATTCCGCCTTAATTTTGGAGAACTACCCATGTGTACGTCACACTCGCGCTCATTGATCACCCGTAAATCGAATAACCCACGGGCATTGAATGCCCCGGTCGTGCCTTTGGCCGACCCCGTCGATGGATTACTGACGCTTGATGATTTACAGAACCCTATCGTTGCCACACTGGTCGTATGGGATGAAGCCCTGCCGGGCGATACGTACCAATTAATATGGAATGAGGTTGCGGCTGGTGAAATAAAAAAAATCGCCAACGATGAAGGTCCCGGCGCGCCACTGTCCCTTGATATTCCTGCGTCTCTATTGGCTAACGACGGTCGGTATAAAGTTGCTTACCGGGCAACTAATGTTGAAGGCGGTCAAGGTAGTACGTCCGACGCCGCCTACATCATTGTCGACAGAACCGCGCCCGGCGGCAGCCTGTTGGCCGGAATGATATTCCCGTCGGTCGTCAGTGACGGTGTATTGACCTCGGCCGAGCTGACGGGGCTGGGCGATATACTCAGCACCGAAGTGCCGGGCTATACCAGCATGGCGTGGGGCGATTATATCCAGACGTTCTGGGGCGACAAAGTGGGCCCCACCCATACGGTGATTGAAGATGAAGTCACCTTGGATCAGGTGATGATCGACTTCGACCGGGCATTCCTGGAAAGCGTCGGCGATGTCGCCGAACCGGTTCACTATATTGTCACCGACCGTGCCGGCAATGTATCGATCAAATCCCAGACTAAAACATTCAGTCTGTTTCTCAAGCCCGCGCCAGCCGACTTCCCTGCACCGCTCTGCGCTCAGGCCGATGACGGGGTGATTGATGACGCGGATGCGCGCGCGGTGGTTGCGGTGACCATTCCTCAGTACCCAGCTCCAGAAGCAGGCGACAAGGTAACCCTGTACTGGGGTGATAATGCGCTGCCTGACGCTGAACTAAAGCTTGGCGATGAAACTCAAGACCCGATCTTTGACATCAATGTTCGTTATCCAACTATCGCGCTGTCAGGGGATGGAGAGGTAGTGCTTCGTTATGAGGTGCGACGCAATACTGTATTGATCGGCAGTTCCTCGGAACTGATGGTCAATGTCAATCTGGAGCTGCCAGGCCCCGTTGACCCAGACCCGGAAACCCCAGAAAACGAAAACCTCGATCTACCGATTATCCGAGGAACCAGCAGTAATGCGAATAACGACGATAACGTTATTGATGAAGATGATTTCTTGCTTGAGGCCAAAGCCGTTATTGGCTGGAAGAATGATTTCGCCGTCAGTGACCGCATTCATTTGTTCTGGGGCGCGCAGCCAACACCGGTCAGTTTCCAGATTAAATCCATCGATCTGAACAAAGACATTACGCTGACCATTCCTAATACATTGATGGCCGCTGAGGGCACCGGCGAAGCGATCAAGGTGTACTACACCGTCAGTCATGACGGTAACCCTAACACCTCCAAATCCTTTGCCCAATCAGTCGAAGTCCGAGCCGAAGGTGATCTACCGGGCGGGGAAGATGGTTTGGCGCAGCCTGTATTTACCAACGCCAATGAAAATAACGCCATCAGTCCGATTCTTAGTCCGGATGGCACGCCCATTTTTATCGCACCGTACGAACACATCGATAAATACCCTCGCGTCACCCTTGTGTTCCACGGCTATAACGCGGCCAACGGCAGCACGCCTGTACCGGGCGCCAGCATGGAAGAAACCCATACGCTGGACGATGGTGAAATCCTTAACGGCTATAGCTTCCGGGTGCCGGACGCTAAATTACGCCTCATTTGTACCGGGCATGCTGAAGCCTATTACAGGGTCGAAGGCCCCAACGGGCCCGTTAACTCCAGAACCGCTTCAGTCCTGATGCGCATGGCCACACCTGGCGCTGGCTGCTGATGTAACTCAACAGGCGAGCCTTGAGGGCTCGCCTTCTAACAAATAAAAACCGGATAACAACATGAATAATTTCTTGAAGGCATTACTGCCCGAACCGGCCATGCAAAACCTCCATGACCCGAGTGGTATTGGTTATGCGGACACCCTGGACCCTAGCGTACCGCTGCTCGTTCGAGTTGGGCCTTACACTGACATGGCTGCGGGTCATATTATTGATTTGTACTGTAATGGCACTCTTGTTTTCAACTATACAATCAAGGACGGAGATCTCATACCCGAAACACCTTCCTATGTTGTGTTGGAACTGGACCAACAGAACATTCATCCGGAGCAGATAACGCTACTGTATGAAGTGACCGAGCCTATTGGCGGCTTGAGGAATAAATCCTTGCCCGCAACAATCAGGGTCAAGCTGACACTCCCGGGCGGAACGGACATCAATCCTTCGACGCCTTGGGAAAACGAAGCACTGGCCAAAGCTACCGTTATACCCCAGGGAATTATCAGTTCACCTGAAGGTGTCAGCGTCACTGTTGCCCCCTATCCAAACATGGAAGTCGGCGACAGAATTACCCTTTCGTGGAACGGTGAATTCGTCAAATACGAATTGAAATCTCAAGCGGAGCTCGGCAAACCTGTCGTACTGCCTATTGCCAAGGAAGTTATTGATGCCGCTGGCGACTCCGACATGCTGGAAGTGCGTTATGAACTCCGCGACGTCGTAAACAACTGGTCGCGCTGGTCACTCCCCACCTATGTCGAAGTCGAAGTCGGCAATTCCACTCTCCCCGCCCCGGTCGCGCCACAAGCGGCCAATATGGAGCTGAACCTTGCAACCCTCGCCGGGGCCGATGTGCAGGCGTTGGTGTTGTCTTATCCGGGTATCAATGCCACGGACGAAATCACTTTCACCGTCGAGCGCAACACGGCGGAAGGGATGGGGCTGGACCCTTATGTCGCGGTAAAAGCGGTGGGCACGTCCATCGGGTTTGTGCAGTTCCTGATTCCCAATGAACAGTTCGAGCCGATTGCACAAGGCCGTGCGCGGCTCAAGTACAAGGTCAGGAAAGTGTCCGGCGAGGAGCAGCGTTCCAAGAGCCTGCCGCTGACCATCGTGGGTAAAGTCCAAGTACTGGCGCCACCGAAGTTGCCTGTCGCAGAGGAGAATAACGGGGTGCTCGACCCGACGGCGCACAATGTCATCGCTCAAGTGCCAGCGTATTACTTCATGGCCGATGGCAATGACGTCACTCTGGTGTGGATGGGCAAGACGGCTGGCGGTGCCAATGTGATTCATGAAGAGGTGAAAAACCTCAATAGCGACGATGTGGGCGAGACAGTAGAATTTTTGATCCCTGACGATAAAGTCAGCTCGCTGGCGGGCGGTACGCTTGAGCTTTATTACACGGTGACTACGTTCGCCCGGGCGTTTTTCAAGTCGCCTTCGTTGCAGGTGCAGGTCAGCGCTGGCGGGGGCGCGTTGTTACCGCCCCCCTCTGTCGATGGCGCAAGTGCCGATGGCGCGCTTGATCCAACGGACATCGTGCTCGAGGCCGTGGTCCGTATTCGGCCCTACACGGGTATGGCGCCGCTGGATAATGTCACGCTGTATTGGGATGGCCGCGCGCCGGACGCCAGTTACAGCGCCAGCACAACACTCAACAGCGGCACGTCGGGCAAGGACGTCATTTTCCGGGTCAAGAAGCACTACGTGGACGCTAACCTCAACGGCAGCGTTGCTGTGCGGTATGAAGTGGTACGTGGCAATCGCACGCTTGCCTCGGAAACTCTGCCACTCACAATCAGCACCACGGTCATCACTCATCTGCCCGATCCAACAGTTAAGGAATCCAAAGAAGATGGCACCCTTGACCCTGTCGATACGTTCAAAGGCGCGACCGTGGCCATTGACGCCAGCGCGAATCTGAAGGAAGGCGATTTCGTGACCGTGTCATGGCAATCGCCATGCGGGAGGTACGCTAAAGATAAAAGCATCTCCGCCAGTCAAGCAGGGCAAGAGTTGTTGGTGATTTTTTCGGGAACGATAGTTGCCAATGACCTCGGCAATAAGGTGCAGATCTATTATGTAGTCACCCGCGTCGACGGCACGATTGAACAGTCAAACGTCCTTGATTTGCTGATCGACACTGCCCTCTCCCACCTTCCCAAGCCGACTGTCGCAGGTGTAGACGTTAATAACATCATGCACCTGGAAAACGTACCTGGTTACGGCGTGCTGGTAACAGTCCCCCGTTACACCGGCATCGATGGAAAAGACAGCATCGTCGTTAAATGGGCCGGCCCTCAAAACCACGCAACCCCTGCGAAAGAGGCCGGCACCGCGGCCAAGATTGAATTCGTCGTGCCAAAATCCGTTGTGATCGGCAGTGCCGATGGCGCAGTTCAGGTCACTTACGAGGCGACTCGTAACAATGCTTTGCCGCTGGTTTCGCCAGCGACTGCGTTCAACGTCGTGGCCGCTGCCAAGCCTCCGTTGATCATCGACACCTCTGAACTGGTGCTGAGCGCTCGGCACTTGCGAACGGCGGCCACGCCGAAGTTTCCACCTGCCGGAGCATTCTCGCAGCGAGTGGCTTCGGGTGGGGTCGCGCCTTACCATTACCAGTCCAGCGCACCAACGATTGCGGAGGTCGACGCAACGGGACGAGTCATCTCGGTCGGCAATGGCGCTGCCGCTATCATCGTCACCGACAGCGCGGGTCAACGCGTCAGCTATAACGTGAAAACCTCGAATGTCCTGACGTTTGTGTTCTTCATCTTCCACACCTACACCGAAGCTATGAAACCGGTAAACGGCGCGGGTGCGCACATGCCTTCGTTGGCCGACTGGGGTACGTTACGTGCCAATTACGGCGGTGATCCGGGGTTGACCTACGAAGCGGGTCGACATAACCGCGCATGGGCTGCGGACCATGCCGGTAAAGGTAAACGTTGGGCGATCTTCCCGCAGGATGGTCGAGGGATAG
Organism: Pseudomonas sp. UMAB-08; assembly: GCF_900095225.1. Classification (GTDB taxonomy): domain Bacteria; phylum Pseudomonadota; class Gammaproteobacteria; order Pseudomonadales; family Pseudomonadaceae; genus Aquipseudomonas. Next base: position 173,116 of record NZ_LT607415.1, on the reverse strand, counting down.
TACTCAAAGACGTCGGTTTTGGCGGGGACGCCGCTCACGCTTTCGGTATGAAGAGCTGATCGATCGGCTAAGCTCCAAGTACTAAGTCTGCCATGGCGCAGGCTTAGTACTTTAAACGGATGGCTTCATTAAAAAATCTACTACCTTATCGGTCGCTTGACTCAACACCGCATCGCCACTCGCACCCAACGACTTCAACGGTTTCAGGTCGTGATTGCCTGTCGGCACCCAATAAATCTCGATAGCGTTGGACACGTCATACCCCTCTACCGCCTCCCGATTCCCCAGCGCATCCCTTTCTCCTTGCACGATCAACGTCAGCGTTTTTATCGTCGCCAAATGCGCCACCCGAGGTTTTTCCGGTTTGCCCACGGCATAGAACGGGTAACCCAGACACACCAACGCATCTGCGCCCAGCTCGTCAGCCACCAGACTGGCCATCCGCCCGCCCATGGACTTACCCCCGATAGCCAGGCGACCCGCGACGTGAGGTCGCACTTGGGCATAGACCTGGCGCCAACAGTCGAGTAGCTGCGCCTGCGGATTGGGCGGGCGTTTGCGGCCGTCGAGACGTCGTTGGGCCATGTAGGGAAACTCGAAGCGCATGACGTTGACGCCCCGCATGGCAAGGCGTGCGGCCATGTCGGTCATGAATTCGCTGTCCATGGGGGCACCTGCGCCATGGGCCAGGATCAGGGTCGGCGACGTGTCAAAAACCCTCTGAGGAGCGGGACTCCATAACCAGCCATTAGTTCGCGCCAGTAGTTCGCATTGATCCCCGTCAATACCGGCACTTAGTCCTTCTCTCATGCTTACCTCGCTTTTGATTAGTCTGCCTATAACTCGGTGCTATGACTCGGACCTCTGATCCGGACCAAAGAAGATGGGAACACACCTAAATGAACACAACTAACAGTACCGCCTACAACTATAAGGTGGTCCGCCAATTTGCCATTATGACGGTGGTGTGGGGCATCGTCGGAATGGGGCTCGGCGTTTTTATCGCCGCGCAATTGGTTTGGCCTGAACTCAACTTCAACTTACCCTGGACTACGTTCGGTCGTTTGCGTCCACTGCACACCAATGCGGTGATTTTCGCGTTCGGCGGCTGTGCGCTGTTTGCCAGCTCTTACTACTCGGTGCAACGCACCTGCCAGACCCAACTGTTCGCGCCCCGACTGGCGGCGTTTACGTTCTGGGGTTGGCAGCTGGTGATTCTGTTGGCCGCCATTACCTTGCCGCTGGGTTATACCAGCTCCAAGGAATACGCCGAACTGGAATGGCCGATCGATATCCTGATCACCATCGTCTGGGTCAGCTACGCCATCGTCTTCTTCGGCACGTTGAAGAAGCGCACCACCAAGCACATCTATGTCGGTAACTGGTTTTTTGGGGCCTTTATCATCACTGTGGCGATTCTGCATCTCGTCAACAACATGGAGATCCCCATCAGCCTGACCAAGTCCTACTCCGTGTATGGCGGGGCGACTGATGCGATGGTGCAGTGGTGGTACGGACACAACGCCGTAGGCTTTTTCCTGACCGCAGGCTTTTTGGGGATGATGTACTACTTCGTTCCTAAGCAAGCTGAACGGCCGGTGTATTCCTATCGCCTGTCGATCGTGCACTTTTGGGCGCTGATCACCCTGTACATCTGGGCTGGCCCGCACCACCTGCACTACACCGCGCTGCCGGACTGGGCTCAGTCACTGGGTATGGTTATGTCACTGATTCTGCTGGCGCCAAGCTGGGGCGGCATGATCAACGGCATGATGACGCTCTCGGGCGCCTGGCATAAATTGCGCGACGACCCGATCCTGCGGTTCCTGGTCGTGTCACTGGCGTTCTACGGCATGTCGACCTTTGAAGGCCCGATGATGGCGATCAAGACCGTCAACGCCCTCTCCCACTACACCGACTGGACCATCGGTCACGTCCACGCGGGCGCCTTGGGTTGGGTAGCGATGATTTCCATCGGTGCGCTATACCACATGGTTCCGAAAATTTTCGGCCGGCCAAAGATGCACAGCGTCGGCTTGATCAACGCCCACTTCTGGCTGGCAACTATCGGCACCGTGCTGTACATCGCCTCGATGTGGGTCAACGGTATCGCTCAGGGCCTTATGTGGCGCGCAGTCAACGAAGACGGCACGCTGACTTATTCGTTCGTCGAAACCCTGGTGGCCAGCCATCCCGGCTTTATCGTGCGGCTGGTGGGCGGCGCGATCTTCTTCAGCGGCATGTTGCTGATGGCCTACAACACCTGGCGCACCGTACGGGCCTCCGTGCCTGCCGAAGCTGCCGCCGCAGCGCAGATGGCCTGAGGAGTTCGCCATGAAACACGAAACAATCGAGAAAAACGTCGGCCTGCTGATGCTGTTGATGGTCTTGGCTGTGAGCATCGGTGGCCTGACACAAATCGTGCCGCTGTTCTTTCAGGACGTGACCAACAAGCCGGTTGAAGGCATGAAGCCCTACACCGCGCTGCAACTGGAAGGTCGCGATGTCTACATCGCCAACGGCTGCGTGGGTTGTCACTCGCAGATGATCCGTCCGTTCCGTGCTGAAACAGAACGCTACGGGCACTACTCGGTCGCCGGTGAAAGCGTCTGGGACCACCCGTTCCTGTGGGGTTCCAAGCGTACCGGGCCTGATCTGGCCCGTGTCGGCGGTCGTTACTCCGATGACTGGCAGCGCGCGCATTTGTACAACCCGCGCAACGTAGTGCCTGAGTCGAAGATGCCTGGCTATCCATGGATGGTGAACGAACCTGTCGACAGCAGCCATACCGAAGCCAAGCTCAAAACCATGCGTAGCCTCGGCGTGCCTTACACCGACGACGACATTGCCGGAGCCGTTGCAACGCTCAAGGGCAAAACCCAGATGGATGCACTGATTGCCTACTTGCAGGTACTCGGCACCTCGATCAAGAGCAAGAGGTAAGCCATGGATATCGGAGACTTACGCGGTCTTGGCACGTTGGTGGTGGCAATCGCATTTATCGGGTTGGCCTTTTGGGTCTTCAACAGTAAACGCAATCCGGGGTTCGCTGAAGCGCGCATGGCGCCTTTCGCGGACGAACCGCTGCCATCTCACGCTGAAGAACAATCTGTTGTAGAGCACCCTGTTGAGCGGAGTACCCAGCGATGACCACATTTTGGAGTACCTACATCTGTGTACTGACCATCGGCAGCCTGATCGGCCTTACGTGGCTGCTGATCGGCACCCGTAAGGGCGAAACCAAAGGCAGTACCGATCAGACCATGGGTCACAGCTTCGACGGCATTGAGGAGTACGACAACCCACTGCCCCAATGGTGGTTCATGTTGTTTGCCGCAACCCTGGTGTTTGCGGTCGGCTACCTGATCCTCTACCCGGGCCTGGGCAACTGGAAAGGCGTGCTGCCCGGCTATGCGAATGGCTGGACCAGTGTCAATGAATGGCAAAAGGAAATGGACAAGGCTGACACCAAGTTTGGGCCGATCTTCGCCAAATTTGCTGCCATGCCCGTGGAAGCAGTCGCCAAAGATCCACAAGCGCTGAAGATGGGCGGACGCCTGTTCGCCTCCAACTGCGCCGTCTGCCACGGTTCGGATGCCCGGGGTGCCTATGGCTTTCCCAACCTGACAGATACCATTTGGCGATGGGGCGGTAGCGCCGACACTATCAAGACCACCATCATGGGTGGCCGTATAGCCGGCATGCCAGCCTGGGGTCCGATTCTCGGTGAGGAAGGGGTGAAAAACGTCGCAGCGTATGTACGCCACTCCCTCGCAGGACTGCCATTGCCAGCCGATGAAACCGCCAATGTCGAAGCCGGACAGCAAGTGTTCAACACCAATTGCGTAGCCTGCCACGGCGCAACAGGTCAAGGCACGCAAGCAATGGGGGCGCCGAACCTGACGCAACCGGCCGGCTTCATCTACGGCAGCAGTCTGACCCAGTTGCAGCAGACTATCCGTTATGGTCGTCAAGGTCAGATGCCTGCGCAGAACGAGCAGCTGGGCAACGACAAGGTGCAGTTGTTAGCCGCCTATGTGTATAGCCTGTCTCAAGGTAATGCTCAGCAAGAGGCGCCCGTAGCCAAGGCACAATAACGATTCAGCAACCCGGACAATCTCTGGGCTGTGCGTGAATGCCGCTCCTGTTACAGGAGCGGCAACCCCCTTTCCTTCCGCGACCAAGTGTCGCACCCGTCGTTAGTACACCTTCCCACTCCCGACATTCAGGACTAAGCTTGCCCGCATAGTGGACTGCCAACAGTGGGCCACAGGTCAAGTGATACGAATGTTTTCGGCGATGGTGCTCGATAACTTGCGCAAAAAGGCTCATCTACAGCGGCTATGGTCCGTTAGCTGTTGGTTTTGCGTTTTGTTTCGTCCTTTACCCTCAGCATTCCGCCAGCCTGGAACCCTCACTTTTTTTCGTCCACTGCGGCATTTCGTCACTGCGCCTAACGGCTCCCTGACCATGCTGAAATGACCGCAGAGTCAGCTTCAGGAAGCAGTTGCAAGGCGTTGATCGCATTGCAATGGCAACTCGCTTTCTCCATACTGCGGCCGCTTTTTTATCCCTAAAAAACACCCAAACCGTGGAACCTTAGAATGAGCACAGCAATCAGTCCGACTGCTTATAACTATAAGGTAGTCCGCCAGTTCGCCATCATGACGGTGGTCTGGGGGATCCTTGGCATGGGGCTTGGTGTCTTTATCGCCTCACAGCTTGTTTGGCCCGAGTTAAACCTCGGCCTTCCGTGGACGACTTTTGGACGCTTACGCCCATTGCACACAAACCTGGTGATTTTCGCCTTCGGCGGTTGTGCGCTGTTTGCCACCTCTTACTATGTCGTGCAGCGAACCTGCCAAACGCGACTGATCTCCGACAGCATGGCCGCCTTCCACTTCTGGGGATGGCAAGCAGTGATCGTCGGCGCAGGCGTCACGTTGCCGCTGGGCTACACCACTACTAAGGAATACGCCGAACTGGAATGGCCTCTCGCCATTTTGCTGGCCATCGTCTGGATAACCTACGCTGCGGTGTTCTTTGGCACCATCATGAAGCGCAAAACCAAGCACATTTATGTGGGCCTCTGGTTCTATGGCGCCTTCATCGTCGTGACGGCGATGCTGCATATTGTCAACCACGCCTCGCTGCCCGTGACCCTCTTCAAGTCCTACTCGGCCTACTCCGGTGCGACTGATGCGATGATCCAGTGGTGGTACGGCCACAACGCGGTAGGTTTCTTCCTGACCACCGGCTTCCTGGGGATGATGTACTACTTCGTTCCGAAGCAGGCCGAGCGTCCGATCTACTCCTATCGCCTGTCGATCGTGCACTTCTGGGCACTGATCACCCTGTACATCTGGGCAGGCCCGCACCACTTGCACTACACCGCTCTGCCAGACTGGGCTCAGTCGCTGGGCATGGCGATGTCGATGATTCTGTTGGCGCCAAGCTGGGGCGGCATGATCAACGGCATGATGACGCTGTCAGGTGCATGGCACAAACTGCGTACCGACCCGATTCTGCGGTTCCTGGTCGTATCGCTGGCGTTCTACGGCATGTCGACCTTTGAAGGCCCGATGATGGCCATCAAGACCGTCAACTCGCTGTCTCACTACACTGACTGGACCATCGGCCACGTACACGCCGGCGCTCTCGGCTGGGTAGCGATGATCTCGATCGGTTCGCTGTACCACATGATCCCGAAAATCTTCGGTCGTCCTCAGATGCACAGTGTTGGCCTGATCAACACCCACTTCTGGCTGGCTACCATCGGTACCGTTCTTTACATCGCTTCGATGTGGGTCAACGGCATCACCCAGGGTTTGATGTGGCGTGCGATCAACGACGACGGCACCCTCACTTACTCCTTCGTCGAAGCACTGCAAGCCAGCCATCCGGGCTTCATCGTCCGCGCAATTGGTGGTGCATTCTTCGCCAGCGGCATGCTGTTCATGGCTTACAACGTGTTCCGCACCGTACGCGCCTCGAACCCGGCTGAAGCTGAAGCCGCCGCTCAGATCGCTGTAGTTGGAGCTCACTGATGAGACACGAAGTAGTCGAGAAGAATATCGGCCTGCTGGCCTTCTTCATGGTTATCGCCGTTAGCATCGGCGGCCTGACCCAGATCGTCCCCCTGTTTTTTCAGGACGTGACCAACAAACCGGTCGAAGGCATGAAGCCTCGCCCGGCACTGGAACTCGAAGGCCGCGATATTTTCATCGCCAACGGTTGTGTCGGCTGCCACTCGCAGATGATTCGTCCGTTCCGTGCTGAAACCGAACGCTACGGCCACTACTCGGTCGCTGGTGAAAGCGTCTGGGACCACCCGTTCCTGTGGGGTTCCAAGCGTACCGGTCCGGACTTGGCCCGCGTCGGCGGTCGTTACTCCGATGACTGGCAGCGCGCGCATTTGTACAACCCGCGCAACGTAGTGCCCGAGTCGAAAATGCCTGCCTACCCGTTCCTGGTAGAAAACAAGCTCGACGGCAAGGACACCCCGAAAAAAATGGAAGTCTTGCGTACGCTCGGCGTCCCTTACACCGACGAAGACATCGCCGGTGCAAGTGCTGCTGTGAAAGGCAAAACTGAAATGGATGCGTTGGTCGCCTACCTGCAAGGTCTGGGCACCATCATCAAAAGCAAACGGTGATATTGATGGATATGGGGATGATTCGCGGCCTGGGCACCGTCGTAGTGATGGTGGCTTTTATCGGCCTGGCATTGTGGGTATTCAGCGGACGACGCAAGGCAGAGTTCGACGAAGCAACTTTGCTGCCCTTCGCGGATGACCCCGAAGCCATCAAACACGTTGAGCAAGAGCAAGCTTCTAGGAGTAACAAAGAATGACTACTTTCTGGAGTCTGTACGTCACAGTCCTCAGTTTGGGTACCATCTTCGCCCTGACCTGGCTGCTGCTGTCCACCCGCAAGGGCCAGCGCAGCGAAGCAACGGAAGAGACAGTGGGCCATTCCTTCGACGGTATCGAGGAATACGACAACCCACTGCCAAAATGGTGGTTCATGCTGTTCGTGGGCACCATCATCTTCGCGCTGGGCTATCTGGTGCTGTACCCGGGTCTGGGTAACTGGAAAGGCCTGCTGCCAGGCTATTCCTACCTGGACAACGACAAGAAAACCGAATTCGCCAATGGCCAATCCGGTTGGACTGGCGTTCACGAATGGGAAAAGGAAATGGCTAAATCGGATGCTCGATTCGGTCCGATCTTCGCCAAATTCGCGTCCATGCCGATTGAAGACGTCGCCAAAGACCCGCAAGCCCTGAAGATGGGTGGCCGTCTGTTCGCCTCCAACTGCTCGGTTTGCCACGGTTCCGACGCCAAGGGCGCTTATGGCTTCCCTAACCTGACCGACGCCGACTGGCGTTGGGGCGGCGAGCCGGAAACCATCAAGACCACCATCATGGGAGGCCGTCATGCGGTCATGCCAGCATGGGGTACTGTGATTGGCGACCAAGGCGTACGTGACGTCGCGGCATTCGTAACCACTCAACTGGATGGCCGCAAGCTGCCTGAAGACGCTAATGCCGACCCGGTTGCCGGTCAGAAGCTCTTCGCTACCAACTGCGTGGCCTGCCACGGTGCAGAAGGTAAAGGCACCGCAGCAATGGGCGCACCTAACCTGACTCACCCAGGCGCGTTCATCTACGGTTCGAGCTTCGCGCAACTGCAGCAGACCATCCGTTACGGCCGTCAGGGCCAGATGCCTGCTCAGGCGTTGCTGCAAGGCAATGACAAGGTTCACCTGCTGGCTGCTTACGTCTACAGCCTCTCCCATGGAGACAAGGCTGCCGCCGCTGAGTAAAGCGAACGCGTGACCGCAACACAAAACGGCCCCGCCAGTGAAAACTGGCGGGGCCGTTTTGGTTTCTGCTGAATGATGATTTATCCATACGGGCCTCTTCGCGAACTCATTGGCGAAAGCGCAGTATTTTTGCCACCCCCATTACGCTCTACCCGTCAAAAATCGACCATAATTCATAAGTCAATTGATTCAAGTCACTACACCAACATTCGCTTTCACCCAACGCGACCAAAGGTCGCACCCCTAGGCCAGAGCGAGAGGCGTATCATTGGCGCCTTGGCAACACTCTTTTGACCGCAGTCGGCACGCACTGGCTGAGGCTTTTTCCACTGCCGTGGGACGCACTAATGAGCAACCAGATTCCGGTACACAATGTCACTCCGCCGCCTAAAAAAGACAGCGGTGGTGTCGATCTCTACGCTTCCCGTGAAAAAATCTATACCCGAGCCTTCACCGGTCTGTTTCGCAATTTGCGGATGATGGGCGGTGCCGGGCTGTTCCTGTTGTACTTCGGTACGGTCTGGCTGAACTGGGCTGGGCATCAGGCTGTCTGGTGGAACCTGCCAGAGCGTAAGTTCTACATTTTCGGCGCCACCTTCTGGCCGCAGGATTTCATCCTGCTCTCCGGCATTTTGATCGTCAGCGCCTTTGGCCTGTTCTTCATTACCGTATTCGCCGGGCGCGTGTGGTGTGGGTATACCTGCCCGCAAAGTGTCTGGACCTGGATTTTCATGTGGTGCGAGAAAGTCACCGAAGGTGATCGCAACCAGCGCATCAAGCTCGACAAAGCGCCGATGTCCGGCAACAAGTTCCTGCGCAAGTTAAGCAAGCACAGCTTGTGGCTGATCATTGGCTTCGTCACGGGCCTGACCTTCGTCGGCTACTTCGCCCCGATCCGTGACCTGACCATTGATTTTTTCACTGGACAGGCTGATGGCTGGGCCTATTTCTGGGTCGGCTTCTTCACCCTCGCCACGTATGGCAACGCAGGCTGGCTGCGCGAACAAGTGTGCATTTACATGTGCCCGTATGCGCGTTTCCAAAGCGTGATGTTCGACAAAGATACCCTGATCGTGTCCTACGACCCACGTCGCGGCGAAAAACGCGGCACCCGGAAAAAGGACATCGATTACAAAGCGCAGGGTCTGGGGGATTGCATCGACTGTACGATGTGCGTACAAGTCTGCCCGACCGGTATCGACATCCGCGACGGCCTGCAAATCGAATGCATTGGCTGTGCAGCCTGTATCGATGCCTGCGACACCATCATGGACAAGATGAACTACCCACGCGGGTTGATCAGCTACACCACTGAACACAACCTGTCCGGGCAGACGACGCACAAACTGCGCCCGCGCCTGATTGGTTATGCCTTGGTGCTGCTGGTAATGATGAGTTTGCTGGCGACCGCCTTTTTCATGCGTCCGCTGGTTGGTTTCGACGTCAGCAAGGACCGCGTGTTGTATCGCGAGAACGCCGAAGGCCGGATCGAAAACGTTTATAGCCTCAAGGTCATGAACAAGGATCAGGTCGATCACACCTACATTCTCGATGCCTCTGGCTTGCCTGACCTGAAACTGCAAGGTCGTCGCGAGTTCAAGGTGCAGGCGGGTGAGATCATCAGCGTGCCGGTCGAATTGTCGAGCGCACCAGAGCAACTGCCGTCGAGTACCAACGAGGTGACTTTCACCCTCAAGGATGCCGATAACAGTGGCACCCACGTTCAAGCCAAGAGCCGTTTCATCGGCCCACAAATTCGCTAAGAGAAGTTAGTCATGTCCGCAGCAAACGCCTCTAGCCCTTGGTACAAGCACCTTTGGCCATGGATCATCATCGGCATCCTCGCCTGCTCGGTGACGCTGACCTTGTCGATGGTGACGATCGCCATCAAGAACCCGGACAACCTGGTCAACGACAATTATTACGAGGCAGGCAAAGGCATCAACCGCTCGCTGGACCGTGAACTGTTAGCCAAGAGCCTCAACCTGCGCGCCTCGGTGCATCTGGATGAGCTGACCGGCGAAACCGACGTGCGCTTGACGGGTAACAGCCAGCCGGAAACCGTGGAGCTCAACCTGATCTCGCCGACGCAACCGGAAAAGGATCGCAAGATCACCCTGGCCCGCAGCGCGTCCGAGCCGGGCCGCTACATCGGCCAGTTGAGTGACAAGGTCGAAGGTCGGCGCTTTGTCGAACTCCTCGGCGAGCAGAACGGCCAAACCTGGCGCCTGTTCGAAGAAGAGCAAGTCCTCAACGGCAAAGAGCTGCAACTGGGCGACGAGCCCCTCCAGGGCGCGGAAGACCTGAAAAACTGATCTGACGCAATGACCACGCCAACCCCCTGCTACCACTGCGCGCTGCCGGTTCCTGCCGGCAGCCGTTTCACTGCTGTCGTGCTCGGGGAAACCCGCGAGCTGTGCTGCCCGGGTTGCCAGGCAGTGGCGGAAGCTATCGTCGCCGGCGGCCTGGAAAGCTATTACAGCCATCGCAGTGAAGCGTCGGCCAACCCGGAAACGTTGCCCGTGCAACTGGTCGACGAGCTGGCCCTGTACGATCGCCCCGACATACAGGCGCCCTTTGTGCGCCATGAAGGCGAACAGGCCGAAGCGACCTTGCTCATGGAAGGCATCAGCTGTGCCGCCTGTGGCTGGCTGATCGAGCGTCACCTGCGCAGCTTACCCGCCGTGGCCGAAGCCCGACTGAACCTGTCCAACCATCGCTTGCACGTGCGATGGGCAGACAGCCAGTTGGCACTGAGCCAGGTGCTCAGCGAATTACGCAGCATCGGCTATGCCGCACACCCTTATCAGTCCGACCGCGCCGCCGAGCAATTGGCCAGCGAAAACCGTCTGGCCTTGCGCCAACTCGGCGTTGCCGGGTTGCTGTGGTTCCAGGCGATGATGGCAACCATGGCCACCTGGCCGGAATTCAATATCGATCTCAGCCCGCAGATGCACACCATCCTGCGCTGGGTCGCGATGTTTCTCACCACACCCATTGTGTTTTACAGCTGCACACCATTCTTTAAAGGCGCCGTGCGCGATCTACGTACACGCCACTTGACCATGGATGTTTCGGTGTCCCTCGCTATCGGCAGCGCCTATGTCGCCGGTATCTGGACGTCGATCACGGGCGTTGGCGAACTGTACTTCGATGCGGTCGGCATGTTCGCCCTCTTCCTCCTGGCCGGCCGCTACCTGGAACGCCGCGCGCGCGAACGCACGGCGGCGGCCACGGCACAGTTGGTCAATTTACTGCCCGCTTCCTGCCTGAGGCTCAGCGCCGACGGTCAAAGCGAACGAATCCTGCTCAGCGAACTGCGCCTGACCGACCGGGTGCTGGTGCACCCCGGCGCCATATTGCCGGCTGATGGCAAGATTCTCGAGGGCCAGTCCAGCATCGATGAGTCACTGCTGACCGGCGAGTACCTGCCGCAGCCGCGAACCGTAGGCGACGCTGTCACCGCAGGCACACTCAATGTCGAAGGCGCGCTGACCGTGCAAGTTCTGGCCTTGGGCCATGACACACGCCTGTCAGCTATTGTCCGCCTGCTGGAACGCGCCCAAGCTGAAAAACCCCGTTTAGCGGAAATTGCCGACCGCGCCGCGCAATGGTTTCTGCTGCTGTCGCTGATTGCTGCCGCCGTTATCGGTCTGATCTGGTGGGAACTCGACTCATCGCGGGCCTTCTGGATCGTGCTGGCCATGTTGGTCGCTACCTGTCCGTGTGCACTGTCGCTGGCAACGCCCACAGCGCTGACCGCCGCCACCGGCACCTTGCACAAACTTGGCCTGTTATTGACCCGCGGTCATGTACTGGAAGGCCTGAACCAGATCGACACCGTGATTTTCGACAAGACCGGTACGCTCACCGAGGGTCGATTGGCACTGCGCACCATCCGCCCCCTGGGGGAACTGGATGCCGATCGTTGCCTGAGCCTGGCCGCAGCCCTGGAAAATCGCTCCGAGCACCCCATTGCCCGCGCATTCGGGCGCGCGCCGGTGGCCGCAGAAGACGTCCACAGTACGCCGGGCCTTGGCCTGGAAGGTCTGGTCGGCGAACAGCGCTTGCGCATCGGCCAGCCGGGATTTGTCTGCGAGCTCAGCGCCTGCGCGCTGCCACCGACGCCCGACGAAGCGGGCCAGTGGCTGCTGCTTGGCGACGCCCAGGGTGCCCTTGCATGGTTCGTCCTCGATGATCGCCTGCGCGCCGATGCCCCCGCGCTGCTGCAAGCGTGCAAGGCGCGCGGCTGGAAGACCCTGCTGCTCTCCGGCGATACCTCGCCGATGGTCGCCAGCGTAGCGGCCGAGTTGGGGATCGACGAAGCCCATGGCGGTCTGCGCCCGGACGATAAACTTCAGGTGCTGCAAGCGCTGCACCAGCAAGGTCGCAAAGTGTTGATGCTCGGTGACGGGGTCAACGACGTACCGGTGCTGGCCGCAGCAGACATCAGTGTCGCCATGGGCTCAGCCACCGACCTGGCCAAGACCACCGCCGACGCAGTACTGCTGTCCAATCGCCTGCAAGCGCTGGTGCACGCGTTCAGCCTGGCGCGGCGCACCCGTCGGGTAATCATTGAGAACCTGCTGTGGGCAGGCCTGTACAATGGCCTTATGTTGCCCTTCGCGGCGCTCGGCTGGATCACCCCCATCTGGGCAGCGATCGGCATGTCCATCAGTTCGTTGACTGTGGTACTGAACGCCTTGCGTCTGACCCGCATGAAAGGCCTGCAAGACGCCACCCTTCTCAACACCCGCCCGCTGCCAACATGAGTCGGCGGCCGGCTTCGGAGGCTCCATGCCGGCTCTATACATAATGATTCCAGCGGCGCTGTTGATCGTCGCAATCGCCATCTACATCTTCTTCTGGGCGGTGGACAGCGGCCAGTACGATGACCTCGATGGTCCGGCACACAGCGTCCTGTTCGACGATCAGGACCCTCAACACCTGGCCGCCATGGAAGAAGCGACCGGCCATAAGCCGGTACCTCAGGGCGAAAACAAAGACCAGGCCCCGCCCCATGCTTGAACTGGCCCCTCTGCTGGTGTCGGCGATTATCCTCGGCCTGCTTGGCGGCGGGCATTGCCTGGGCATGTGCGGCGGCTTGATGGGCGCGCTGACCCTGGCGATCCCCAAAGAACAACGTAGCCGGCGATTTCGCCTGCTGCTGGCGTACAACCTCGGGCGAATTCTCAGCTACGCCACCGCTGGCTTGCTGATCGGCCTCGCGGGCTGGGCGGTGGCCAACAGTCCGGGCGCGATGATCATGCGCGTGATCGCATCGCTGCTATTAATCGCGATGGGCCTGTATCTCGCCGGATGGTGGAGCGGCCTGACCCGCATCGAAAGCCTGGGGCGCGGCCTGTGGCGGCATATACAGCCGTTCGCCAGCCGCTTGCTCCCGGTGTCGAGCATGCCTCGCGCATTGCTGCTCGGCGCGCTCTGGGGCTGGCTGCCGTGTGGTCTGGTCTACAGCACCCTGCTGTGGTCGGCCAGCCAGGGCAACGCCCTCGACAGCGCGCTGCTGATGCTCGCCTTTGGCTTGGGCACCTGGCCTGTGCTACTCGCCACCGGGCTTGCCGCCGAACGCACCACCGCCCTGCTGCGCAAACGCGGTGTGCGCATGGCCGGCGGCCTGCTGGTTATCCTGTTCGGAATCTGGACGATGCCCGGACCTCACCAGCATTGGTTGATGGGGCATTAAGCCCCCTTCCTGCCAGGAAAAAACTGACCCTCCGTCAACGATTTGCCGCCAGAACGCAGGCCGTTGATGCAAATCAACACTGCCCTGAGCACACCTCCCTAGACTCGACGTCATTGCCAGCCTATTCGGGAAATACCCGCATGCTCGACGCCATTCGTTGGGATTCCGATCTCATCCGCCGCTATGACCTGGCGGGACCGCGCTACACCTCATACCCCACTGCGGTGCAATTCCAGACCAAGACAGGGGCGTTTGACCTGCTGCATGCTCTGCGCGACAGCCGCAAGGCTCTACGGCCTCTGTCGCTGTATGTGCATATACCGTTCTGCGCGAACATTTGCTACTACTGCGCCTGCAACAAGGTCATCACCAAGGATCGAGGGCGGGCCCTGCCCTACCTGCAGCGTCTGGAGCAGGAAATCCAGATGATTGCCTGCCACCTCGACCCTAAGCAACAGGTCGAACAGCTGCACCTGGGCGGCGGCACCCCGACGTTCCTCAGTCATGACGAATTGCGCCAGCTGATGGCGCATCTGCGCAAGCATTTCAATTTGCTTGACGACGACTCCGGTGACTATGGCATCGAGATCGATCCCCGCGAAGCTGACTGGTCGACCATGGGCCTGCTTCGCGAGCTGGGCTTCAATCGGATCAGCATCGGTGTTCAGGATCTCGACCCGCAGGTACAGCGCGCCGTCAATCGCCTGCAAAGCCTTGAAGAAACCCGCGCCATCATCGAAGCGGCACATACCCTGCAGTTTCGCTCGGTGAATATCGACCTGATCTACGGTCTGCCCAAGCAAACGCCCGAGTCCTTCGCCCGCACCGTCGATGAAATCATCACGTTGCAACCGGATCGCCTGTCCGTGTTCAACTACGCCCACCTGCCGGAGCGCTTCATGCCCCAGCGGCGGATCAATGCGGATGAGCTGCCTGCGCCGGAGCAAAAGCTTGAAATGCTCGAACGCACCATCGAACAATTGACGGATGCCGGTTACCGCTACATCGGCATGGACCACTTTGCCCTGCCCGATGACGAGTTGGCCATCGCTCAGGAAGAATCAACGTTACAACGCAATTTCCAGGGCTATACCACCCATGGGCATTGCGATCTGATCGGCCTCGGCGTCTCGGCAATCAGCCAGATTGGCGACCTGTACAGCCAGAACAGCAGCGACCTGAATGACTACCAAACCTTACTGGCCGGCGACCAACTCGCCACCAAGCGCGGCCTGCTGTGCAATGCCGACGACCGCGTGCGCCGAGCAGTGATCCAGCAACTGATCTGTCATTTCAGCGTGAACTTCGCCGGTATCGAATACGCATTCAATATTGATTTCAGGGGCTATTTCAAAGAGGAATGGCCGCAACTCCTGACAATGGTCAGCGACGGCCTGATCGAAATCGATGAGACGGGGATAACCGTGCTGCCAGCGGGCCGTCTGTTGGTGCGCTCAGTGTGCATGGTCTTTGATGCCTACCTGAACCACCAAAATCGCCAACGCTTTTCACGGGTGATCTAACCCGATACAGCCGCCCCCTGTCGATTGACGGGGCGCATTACACATCGGTTACTTTGCAGCGGCTGTGGCGTTTTTATCGATAAGCTTGATCAAGCTGGCGGAGACCGTAAACAGTGCCGCCGTCAATTGCGCCAACTCCGACTGAATACTGCTCACCTGTGTCTGCTTCTGCTCCGGGCTCAGGCTTTTGTTCGACATCACCGCCTGCAATCGCGCCTGCGCCTCGGCGATTTGCTTTTGCAGTTCTTTGATCCGCTTTTGCAGCATTTTGATGGGATCAGTGCTGTCAGTGCTGTCGCTAGCGGCGGCCTTGGCCTTTTCTACCGCTGCAGTGGACAGATTGACCTTCACGCTCACAGGCACTTTGCCTGTGCCCTCTTCGTCAGGCGAGGCGGCTGCAGTAGCGGCTCTGGTTTGCGGGGTGGTGGCTTGAAAGCCAATGCCGCTGGAAGCACTGAGATTGACGGACAACATGAACGGCGCTCCTGATTCAGTTAGGCCATCACTTGTTATCGGCAATAGTACCGAGAGCTTTATCGTCTCGCGTTAAATCTGCTGGCACTGGCCGGAACGGCTTGCGCTGGGTTACCCTTATGACTTCTGTGTGTTTTCCCACAAGGATTGAAGTCATGTCTGAGCCAGTCAAACTGCGCGCACCTAACCAGGCCCATTGCAAGGATTGCAGTCTGGCCCCGTTGTGCCTACCGCTTTCTTTGAATCTGGAAGACATGGATGCACTCGATGACATCGTCAAGCGTGGTCGTCCGCTGAAAAAAGGCGAGTTTCTGTTTCGACAGGGCGATGCATTTGGTTCGGTGTATGCGGTGCGTTCCGGCGCGCTGAAAACCTTCAACCTCAGCGATGGCGGCGAAGAACAGCTCACTGGCTTCCATCTGCCGAGCGAGTTGGTGGGTCTGTCCGGCATGGACAGCGAAGCCTACCCGGTATCGGCTCAGGCACTGGAAACCACCTCCGTGTGTGAAATCCCGTTTGAGCGCCTCGATGACCTGTCGGTTCAACTCCCACAATTGCGTCGGCAACTGATGCGAATCATGAGCCGGGAAATTCGTGATGATCAGCAGATGATGCTGCTGCTCTCGAAAAAGACCGCCGACGAACGTATCGCCACTTTCCTGGTCAACCTGTCAGCCCGTTTCCGCGCTCGCGGCTTCTCGGCCAATCAGTTTCGCTTGAGCATGTCGCGCAATGAAATCGGCAACTTCCTGGGTTTGGCCGTGGAGACAGTATCGCGGGTGTTCACCCGTTTTCAGTCGAGCGAACTGATCGCAGCCGAAGGCAAGGAAATCCAGATCCTCGATCCGATCCAGCTCTGCGCCTTGGCGGGCGGCTCAATCGAAGGCTGAGGCATGCTATCCATGGCGGCTGCGCTGTAGACTAGCGTCAGCCAATATGCCTCAGGATCCTCTTGATGATTTACGACGAATTCAGTTTCAAATCCCTTATTCGCCCGGTCATGGACTTTCCTAAGCCCGGCGTTGTTTTTCGCGATATTACCCCACTGTTTCAATCGCCGAAGGCCCTGCGCCTGGTGATCGACAGCTTCGTGCAGCGCTACATCGATGCCGAATTCAGCCACATTGGCGCCATGGATGCTCGCGGCTTTTTGATCGGTTCAATCGTCGCTTATGAGCTGAACAAGCCACTGATCCTGTTCCGCAAGCAAGGCAAACTGCCCGCAGACGTGTTGTCCGAGGCCTACCAGACCGAGTACGGCGAAGCCTGGCTGGAAGTGCATGCCGACAGCCTGTGTGAAGGCGACGCCATTGTGATGTTCGATGATCTGATTGCCACCGGTGGCACGCTGGTCGCGGCCGCCAATCTGGTACGCCGCATGGGCGCCCATGTCTACGAAGCCGCAGCGATCATCGACCTCCCGGAACTCGGCGGCTCTCAGCGCCTGGAAGACATGTCCATCCCGACCTTCTGTCTGACCAACTTTGCGTTGAGCGATAGATAGCGACAGGGGTGCATCAAGCACCTGCAGATTTTCGAAATTTCACAATCAAAGCCCCATCTGCTTGGCGATGATCTCGTTCATGACCTCACGCGTACCGCCTCCGATTGAAAGGATGCGGTTATCGCGGTACAGGCGTTCTACCAGGCTATCGCGCATATAACCCGAACCGCCGAGGATCTGCACCGCGTCGTAAGTGATGCGGTCGGCGGTGTCGGTGGCGAAGTTCTTCGCCATGGAGATTTCTTTGATCACGCTCTGCCCCGCCGCCATTTTTGCCGCCTGGCGGTAGGTGAATTCGCGGGACACTTCCAACTGCGTGGCCATTTCTGCCAGCCGATGCTTGAGCACCTGGAACTTGCCGATCGGTTTGCCAAATGCCTCACGCTGCCTGGCCCAGCTCAGGCTCTGCTCAAGCGCCAGTTGTGAGGTCATGTTCGCCATCAGCGCCAGTGCCAGGCGCTCATTCTGAAAGTTGCCCATGATGCAGGCAAACCCCATGTTCTCCGCGCCAATCAAATTGGCCATCGGCACCCGACAGTCCTCGAAAAACAGCTCAGCCGTGTCCGACGCCCACCAGCCCATCTTCTTCAACTGCCTACCGACGCTAAAACCTGGCGTCCCCTTCTCTATCAGCAACAGACTGATGCCCGCAAACCCAGGCTCACCGGTGCGCACTGCGACGGTATAAAAGTCGGCGCGTATGCCGCTGGTGATAAATGTTTTGCTGCCGCTGACCCGATAGCAGTCACCGTCTCGCACCGCACGGGTTTGCAGGTTCGCCACATCAGAGCCACCCCCTGGCTCAGTGATCGCCAGCGCCATGATCTTTTCCCCGCTCAGCACCTGCGGGGCAACACGTTCGCGTAGCGCCGGTTGCCCCCACTTGACCACCGGCGGCAAACCAATATCCAGCGAACCCAAACCCGCAACCAGCCCGGAAGACCCGCAACGCATCAGCTCTTCGCTGGCCGCGACCTTGGCAAATACATCACCCTCATGATTGCCGCCCAGCGCTTCGGGATAACCCATGCCCAAAATCCCGGCAGCGCCCGCCTTCAGGTAGAGCTCACGCGGAAAGCCTTCGGCCTCCTCCCACTCATCGACGAAAGGCAGTATCTCTCGCTCGACAAAACGCCGCACGGCGTCGCGGATCAGTTGGTGGTTGGGGTCGAAGTATTCCTGAAAGTCGGACATCGGCGCGCTCCACTGAGAGGTTCAGCGAACTTACCGAGCGCTTGCTTGGTTTACAAGCGCTAATCGTTCCTCGCGCCGAAGCCTCGAACCGGCGCCGAGGAACGACCTGTCACAACGCTATTGGCTTACGTCCTGCAAACGAATGCGCCAATGTACCGCCGTCCACCAGCTCCAGCTCGCCACCCAAGGGTACGCCGTGGGCGATGCGGGAGGTGATCAGGCCTTTGTTGCTGAGCAACTGGGCGATGTAATGCGCGGTGGCTTCGCCTTCGACCGTCGGGTTGGTGGCGAGAATAATTTCGATGAAGGTGCCCTGCTGCTCGATGCGCGTCACCAATTGCGGAATGCCAATGGCTTCCGGCCCGAGACCGTCCAGCGGCGACAAGTGCCCCTTGAGTACAAAGTAGCGACCACGGTAGCCCGTCTGCTCCACTGCATAGACATCCATCGGCCCTTCGACCACGCACAGCAGCGTGTCGTCACGACGAACATCCGAACATTGCGGGCAAAGATCGTCTTCGGTAAGGGTGCGGCAAAGCCGGCAATGGCCGACGCCCTCCATGGCCTGACTCAATGCCAGCGCGAGTCGCGAACCGCCGCTGCGATCACGCTCAAGCAATTGCAGGGCCATGCGCTGGGCAGTTTTTTGCCCGACGCCGGGCAATGTACGCAAGGCATCGATCAATTGGCGAATCAGGGGGCTGAAGCTCATGAGAAAGGTCCGACAAAACAACGAGACGCGGTTTATACCCGCGCCTCCGGTTAGCGTCAATTCAAGCGTCAGCGACCCGGACGACCAGCTTGCCAAAGTTGCGTCCTTCCAGCAGACCGATAAAGGCCTCGGGCGCCTGTTCGAGCCCTTCGACTATATCCTCACGAAACTTGATCTTGCCCTCTTTAACCAACGGGACCATGGCGGCGAGAAACTCTGCGTGGCGATCGCCATACTCCTCGAACACGATAAAACCCTGAATCCGTGCGCGCTTGGTCAACAACGTGCGCATCAGCAGCGGCAAATGATCAGTCCCTTCCGGCAGCGACTGCGCGTTGTATTGGGCGATCAAACCGCATAAAGGGATCCGTGCACGGGTATTGAGCAGTGGCAGCACTGCGTCGAACACCTTACCGCCGACCAATTCAAAGTAGATGTCGATGCCATTGCCGCAGGCCTTCGCCAGCTCATCAGCGAAATGCTCACTTTTGTGATTGATGCACGCGTCAAACCCCAACTCATCGACCACGTACCGGCATTTTTTGGCACCGCCGGCGATGCCCACCACACGCAAGCCCTTGAGTTTGGCCACCTGCCCTACCACCGACCCGACCGCACCGGACGCCGCAGCCACCACCAGGGTCTCCCCGGCTTTGGGCTTGCCGATGTCCATCAGGCCCATGTACGCGGTCATCCCAGGCATACCCAGCACGCCGACGGCCATCGAAGGGCTCGGCAGATCCTTGGGTACCGACACCACTTGCGTACCATCGCAGATGCTGTGGGTTTGCCAACCGGTCATGCCTACGACCAGATCGCCCGGCTTGAAATGGGCATTGCGTGACTGCTCGACACGGCTCACCGCCCCGCCCGTCATGACGTCATTGACCTGCACCGGTTCGGCATAGGACGGCGCGTCGCTCATGCGCCCACGCATATAGGGGTCTAGGGACAGATAGAGCGTACGCAGCAACACCTGACCTTCCTCCAGATCAGGCAGCGCCTCACGCTCCAGACGAAAATTCTCTGGCGTGGGTGCGCCTTTGGGACGAGAGGCCAGAACGATGCGTTGGTTGAGGATCAATTCTTGCGCCATCAGAGCAGTTCCTTAATCGATAAATTCAGGCTAATACAGAGCAGACCGTTTTGCTCGGCAGGCGTTCGGTCGATGTCCAATAAAGCAACCTGTGCAGGCGCGGGATTGCCCACGATTAGCCGAGGACGCGCTCTGCATGCCTGACCTTCCTCGCAGCCACAAAAAAGCCAGGCACGGGGCCTGGCTTCGGGTCACGCTGAAACGGTTTAGAACGGCAGTTTCATGCCCGGTGGCAATTGCATGCCCGCCGTCATGCCAGACATCTTTTCCTGGCTGTTCTGCTCGATCTTGCGCACAGCGTCGTTCACCGCGGCAGCGATCAGGTCTTCAAGGATTTCCTTGTCTTCCTGCATCAGGCTGTCATCCAGGCTGATGCGCTTGACGTCATGACGACCGGTCATCACGACACTGACCAGGCCTGCGCCCGACTGCCCGGTGACTTCGGCATTGGCCAGTTCTTCCTGCGCCTTGGCCATTTTCTCTTGCATCTGCTGTGCCTGCTTCATCAGGCCGGCCATGCCACCTTTCATCATGGGAATTCACCTCAAGTATTGATGGGTCATTTTTGCGTAGCGCCACACAGGCGCCACGCACGTCAGTTAAAGAGTCTGAGCCGCCGGAGCATCAACAGGTTCAATCGTATCCTCTCGAATCACCGCGCCAAACTGTTGCAGCATTTGTTGGATGAACGGATCAGCGTGGATCGATGCTTCTGCTTCGCTCTGGCGCTCGGCACGGCGGCGCGAACCCGCCTGAGCCGGGGTTTCCTGCTCGGGCTTGATCAGCTCGATGCTCAGGTTCAAGGTCCGCCCGTGGTATTGATTCAGGGCATCGTTGAGTCGGCGTAGTTGCGTTGTATTGAACAGCGCGCTGTGGGCCGGGTCCAGGTGCAGCAGCCAGTTATCGCCCTCCACGGCCATCAAGGTGCAGTTGGCAGCGATACTGCCCGTCATGCCCGACACCGGCAGCTTCGGAAACAGGTTCAGCCAGTCCAGCGCCAGCCCTGTTGCAGGCATCAAAGCCGGTAACGGCTCGGGCTCAACGACCTCGGTCACACTGTCGTGGGCCAGTTCGTCCAGGTAGCTGTAAGACGCCGGATCAATGTCCACCTCCACATCGAAGAAGTCATCGTCGTCCGGCGGCTCGTCATCACGCTCCATGGGCGCAGGAACGAATGCCACTGACTCCGGAATCGGCTCAAGCATGGCCGGCGTCGCCACCTCGGCAGCGGCCTGCACGTCCTCAGGCTCGACTACGTCAGGCGCGTCGGGAACCGGGCTTGCGGGTGCCGGTATCGGCATGGGCGTCAGGTCCGGCTGCTCGGCGACGGTGTCGAGCATCGGCTCGGGAACGGTTTCGACGACCGGCTCGGAATCGGACTCCGGCTCAGATATCGACTCGACGTCGGCCTGTGGCTCTGGCTCAGGTTCAATTACCGGCTGCACGGCCCTGGGCTCATTCCAGGGCAAATCGACTTCTTCTGCCGGAGCAGGTTCAGGCACGATCGGCGCTGCAACAGGCTCGGCAGGAGCGAGAACGGCAGCTACCGGGGCGACTGCAACTACCGGCGCAACGGTAGTCGCGCCGGCCACTGGTTGCCTGGAATCAACTGTGGCCTGGTTGATCCCCACTGGCTTTAGCGGCTGCCTCGGTGCATAGCTGCTGTCAGCGGGGCGGAAGGCCAGCATCCGTAGCAGAACCATCTCGAAGCCACCCCGAGGGTCTGGCGCCAGCGGTAAATCACGGCGGCCGATCAGGCCCATCTGGTAGTAGAACTGTACGTCTTCGGCGGGTAACGCCTGAGCCAGTGCCAGCACCCGATCCCGGTCGCCATGACCGTTATCGACACCTTCGGGCAACGCCTGGGCAATGGCCACGCGGTGCAACACGTTGAGAATTTCCGAGAGCACGCCATTCCAGTCCGGCCCTTGCTCGGCCAGATGACGCACGGCTTCAAGCACCCCGCGCGCATCGCCATCCAGCAGCGCATGCAGTACGTCGTACACCTGACCATGATCCAGCGTGCCCAGCATGGCGCGAACATCCGCCGCCATGACCTTGCCTTCGCCGAACGCAATCGCCTGATCGGTCAGGCTCATGGCATCGCGCATAGACCCATCGGCAGCGCGGCCCAAGAGCCACAGCGCGTCGTCTTCGAACGGCACATTTTCGACCGTGAGCACGTTGGTCAAATGCTCGACCACACGCTCCGGCGTCATGTTCTTCAGGGAGAACTGCAGGCAACGCGACAAGATGGTCGCCGGCAACTTCTGCGGATCAGTGGTTGCCAGAATGAACTTGACGTAGGGCGGCGGCTCTTCCAGGGTCTTCAACAGGGCGTTGAACGAGTGAGTGGACAGCATGTGCACTTCGTCGATCAGGTAGACCTTGAAGCGCCCGCGGCTCGGTGCGTACTGCACGTTATCAAGCAGCTCGCGGGTGTCTTCGACCTTGGTCCGGCTCGCGGCGTCGATCTCTATCAGGTCGACGAAACGCCCCTCATCGATCTCCCTGCAGACCGAACAGGTCCCGCAAGGCGTCGACGTGATACCCGTCTCACAATTCAGGCATTTGGCGATAATCCGCGCAATCGTGGTTTTGCCCACGCCACGGGTGCCGGTAAACAAATAAGCATGGTGCAGCCGTTGGCTGTCCAGCGCGTTGATCAGGGCCTTGAGCACATGGGTCTGGCCGACCATTTCGCGGAACGAGCGCGGACGCCATTTACGTGCAAGAACCTGATAACTCATCGAAAACCGTCGCAACTGGGAAGCGGAAGACCGCCAATGCTAGCGGAGCAAGGGCAAAATTGCATCCGGTGTCATTCTCTAATATGACTACGCTGCTGAAATGGAGGAAACTTCGGCATCGGATTCATCCTGAATCGCATCGTATTGCTCACGCAAAGGAACCGAATGCGGCTGTTATTGAGCGCTTTGTTGTCACTCACCGGCTTATGCGCGTGCTTCAGCTACGCCGCTGAGGCACCTTTGCGCTTTTCGATTGCCGACAGCTGGTCGATGCCACTGGTGCAGATCGACGGTGCTCAGCCAACTGCAGGTTTCCTGTTCGACATCATGCAGAGCCTGGCCCGACAGGTCGGCCGCCCCGCTGAATACCATGTGCTGGCCCGCCTGCGCGTGCAAAGCGCGCTGGATCGCGGCGAGGTCGATGTTCGCTGTTACGCCGCGCAATCCTGGGTACCCAACTTCTCCGGCGACTACACCTGGAGCCTGCCGCTGATGACCCAACGCGATCTATTGGTCAGTACCGCTGACAACGCAGCCCCGATCCGCACCGACCAGCTCAGTGAACAGATGATTGGCACCGTCTTGGGCTATACCTATCCGCGCCTGCAACACCTGTTCGACAACCACCAATTGCAGCGTGAAGACGCTCGCAGCCAGGAACAAGTCCTGCAAAAACTGGCAGCGGGCCGTTATCACTATGCCGTGGCCAATGAATGGGCGCTGAACTGGTACAACCGTCAACTACCACCGGACAAACAATTGCGCAGTGTTTCCATCGTCGAAGAACAAGCGGTAGGCTGCATCGTGCGTAACGACCCGAACCTGCCGGTACAGACCATTCTGCGTGCGTTATTGCGCATGAAGATGTCGGGAGAGATTGATCAGATCATTGGACGCTATGGCACTCAGGCACCACTCCAGCCCGAACAGAATTCGTCAGCGGGCCGCTAGTACACGCAAGTGCTGACCCAGACCACCGCGGCGTTCATCGCTAAAGCCCTCACACCTGCTTTGTAGCATCAGCGTCACACTGCCTGACTACCCTCCTCCGAAATCATTTGTTACGAACTCAGCCAAGCAAGCAGGTAATCGCCATGAAAGACAAAGACGACGACGCGTTACAGCCGCCTGCTGGCGATAACCCACCCGATGCCGGCAGACGGCGCTTCCTTGGCGGCGTCGCGGCGCTTGGCGTCGGCGCGACCCTCAGCGCTTACGTGTCCGGCAACGAACCGCCACCCAAGCCCGACGACAAGCCTTTAACCGGCGCCGCGCTGGATCAGGCACTGCGCGATAACGTGAAAACGGTGGTCGTCATCTACGCCGAAAACCGGAGTTTCAACAATTTGTTCGGTGACTTCCCGGGTGTCGAAAAACCGCTGGCGGCGCTCACCACAAACGACTATCAACAACGCGACCGCGACGGCAGCATTCTGGAAACCCTGCCCCCGGTATGGGGCGGTATATTGCAGATAGGCCCGCAAACCGTAGACGGCGTGACCTACCCCGCCGAAACCCAGTTTCAAGAGCACCTGATCAACGCGCCTTTCGCCCTTGAGGGCCCCAATGGCGAAGACCTGCCGTTGGGCCTGGTCACCCGCGACCTGTGGCATGTGTTTTATCAGAACCAGATGCAAATCAATGGCGGCAAGAACGATAGCTTCGTTGCCTGGGCAGACTCGGGTGGCCTGACCATGGGCCATTACGCGCAAACCCAATACTCCCTGCGCCTGTGGGACGTGGCGACGGAATTCGTGCTGTGTGACAACTTCTTTCAGGGCGCTTTCGGCGGCTCGTTTCTCAATCACCAGTACCTGGTGTCCGCCACCGTGCCGTTTTACCCTGACGCTGCGAACTCACCGGCCAAACAGCAAATCGCCACACTGCAGAGTGATAATCCGCACGATACGCGGCTCAAGCCTCTGGAGAAATCTCCCGCCAGCGCCATGACCGGCCCACCGCAATTCGGTCCAAGCGCATTGACGCCCGACGGCTATGCGGTCAACACCCTGGCCCCGCCGTACTGGCCGACCTGGCTGCGTGACCCCGAGCGCCCGGACTACTCAAAACCGGGTCTGGCCAACGTATTGGTGCCGCAGACCCATGACCACATCGGCGACAAACTGTCGAAAAAGAACATCGACTGGGCGTGGTACGCCGGCGGATGGCAGGCCACCATCGACCAGTTCAAGGACTCTCCCGGCATCCCGAAAATTCCGAATTTCCAGTATCACCACCAACCACTCAACTACTTCAAAAAACTAGGCCCCGATAACCCCGTCGAACGCAGCAAACGCCTGCGCGACGGCGGTTTAGGTGAAGAGTCCAGAACCAACAAATTCTTTGCCGACGCCGAAGCGGGCAAGCTGCCCGCTGTCACTTTCTACAAACCCCAAGGCAACCTCAACATGCACGCCGGTTATGCCGACGTCGCCTCAGGAGACCGCCACATCACTCGCGCCATCAAAGTCCTGCGCAACAGCCCGCAATGGAAAAACATGGTCATCGTCATCGCGGTCGACGAAAACGGCGGCTGGTGGGACCACGTCGCGCCGCCAAAAGGCGACCGCTGGGGCCCTGGCACACGTATTCCGGCGCTGGTTGTCTCGCCCTTTGCCCGCAAAGGGGTTGTTGACCACACCGTCTATGACACCGCCTCAATCCTGCGCTTGATCACTCGGGTGCACGGGCTGGAGAAGCTGGACGGGCTGAAAGAGCGGGATGAAGAAATGCTGACCCGAGGCCAGGAGCCGATGGGGGATTTGACCAAAGCGTTGCAGTTTTTCGAGGCATAGCAACGCCTGCGCCGAATGATCGGCGGCCGTCAGCCCCTCTTTCGCAGCATGAGGTTAAGTTGATCGACCACCTCGGCCCAGTCGGCGTCTTCAAGGATCTCCTCGCGCAGAAAAGAGGCCTGTGCGGGGCTCCAGAAAAAAGCGTCCTCTAACGCAAGGTCTGCCTTGAGAGGGGAATGTGTGGCAAGGAAGGCGTCAATGCTGACCGGGTCGGCCGCAAGCCCCAGCTGGTGAAAAAGAGCCGGCAGACTATGCACAGGTAATTCCATGAGTCACTCCTTGGGCCAGGTTGAGCGCAAGCGGCACAACCTGGCGCGGTCATTGACGTTCATTACTGGCAGACCTCACGCACCTCGGCATGCGGCACCAGTTTCAGGTATTGGTCCATGCGCATGTGGACCAGATAGTGGTGGTTACCGGCTTCCAGGTAGATGTCCTCCTGGCGGGTCAACATCGGATCGAGCAGCATCTTGATTCCATAGGCCTCGCCCAGTGCCGGGATCGCGCCACGCTCACAGTCACCGAACAGGTGCGGCAAACCACTTTCGCGAGTGAGCTGCCAATCCCCACTGGTTTGTATTTTGCTCAAATCCAAATGCCGATCAGCGGGCAACACCGCCATCATGTAATGCCCGTGCTGATCATCGAGAATCACCGATTTAGCCAAGCGCTCTGCCGGAACGCTGGCCACCCGCGCGGACTCCAGGCTTGTCGCCGAGTGCGGGTGGGCCACGATGTCATAATCACAGCGCGCCTGTTCCAGGCTACGTTGTACTGTTTTTGCCATACGCATGATGCACCTCCACGCCCTGCACGGAACGGCAGAGCAGATATCTTTAACATCAAGTTTAGGCAGCACACGGCGTGACGGCGATTGGAAGGCAGTAACAGTTAAGACTATGCGGCACCGTCGCTAGTCGAGAACGAACTAAGATCAGAACCCGCCTACCTCCCCCTTCTATGTGCTTACTTTCTGATGTAGATCAAATCCCCCTTTACACCAACTCCTATTCTTGAGACAGCACTCACGTTGTCAGGAGCTGAAGATGAAAAAAGCAGGCCTGATCGGCCAATACATACTGATTGCAGCAAGTGCTTTACTGCTGCCATCGGCCAACGTCTTTGCTAACCCGGAAACGCCACCATCAGGGGGCACGGCCGAATACCGTCAGGATTTCGACTGGGTCAAGCACACACAACAGACTCTGGACGACCTCAAGGGCAAGCTGAATCTAACGCCAGCGCAAATGCCCGCGTGGGAGACATGGTCCGCTGGCTTGATAACAGATGCCCAACAGCAACTGGGAAAAGACAACCCCGGGCATGAGGGAAAAGGGAGCGCGGCGAAACCGATGGTTGACGAAACAACGCCGGAAAGAATGGCACACGGAATCGAGCGTTTACACGCACAAATCACCTGGATGCAGGCGCATGTAGCTCGTCTGGAAGCGGCTCAGGTTCGCACCAAAACATTTTATGACACATTGAGCACTGATCAAAAAACCATATTCGACCTGTTCTGGAACGGGATGCACCACAAAATGCACGGGTACGGCGGCTGGGGCACGCACATGCCCATGTCGAGCCCCATGATGGAAGAAAACCAAAGCCGAACACGCAAAGAATAAGCGGTATTACACCGTCTATCAGGTAGACATCATGAACATCGACTCGATAAAACGTTGCGCGCTTATTGGCGCGGTTCTGATCGGTACGAGTCTTTCATTAGCGGCCACCGCCGATTCGCATGGCGGCGGTCATGGCGGCTGGCACAGCGGTGGCCCCGCATGGTGGGGCATAGGAATTGGTTTGGGCCTGGGCTGGGAAGCCGCGCACATTGCCAGCCCCTATTACTACCCCGCTTACCCGGTCTATTACTACCCCGCCCCTGCTTATTACTACCCTTACAGGCCCTCCACGGTGGTGATTGAGCCGACACCGCCGATGCCGACGGTAGCGCCATCAAGCTCTCCGCCCGCGCCTAATTGGTACTACTGCGACTCGGCCAAAGGCTACTACCCCTACGTACGCCAGTGCCCTGAACCTTGGCGCACAGTCCCGGCGACACCACCCGGATCAATACGCTGACCTGCGCAGCGAGTGCGATTCGAGGAAGGAATTCCGGACGTGAAAAAACACCCTTTGAATCGCCTTATAGCGAAAGAGTGATTAGCTGTTTTAATCGAGGAATTCTGCGTTATGGAGGCAACCCCACCAGCCACACCCCGGCACACAATGTTCCCGCTGTGGCTGCTTCCTTCCGGATCTGACCAGGTTCACGGGTAATCGTTGCGGGGGGACCGATGGGGTCACCATAACGACGCTCACCTGACGGCGAACGGCGCCATTGTACCGGTCTGGCGAGAAGTTACAACCGTTGGTTTTGGATTAAAAATCTGAGGGAGCTCAAGCACTTGTGTGGCAGGGGCTGGCGGCTGTGTACGGTGGGCCCGGCGTTGGGACTTTTGCGTTACCCTGTTCGGCCGTGACGCGATGCGTCCTCGCAGGATTCGATCGATGCAAACTAAATTGGTCTGTTATGAAGACCTGTCGGATGTTCAACGCCAGCAATTGCAACACCTTGAAGTGTTGTCGGAGCAGAAGGCCTTTTCCGGGGACATCTACAGCGCACTGAATGCCCTGCAGGGTAAACCGAATGACGATATCAAGGGTTTTGTACTGATTGCCGACGACTATCCCATCGGCTTTTTTATGCTCAAGCGCGGGCCGTTTTTACCGCACTGGGCCGATCAGGATGCCGCCACCCTGCATGCCTTGCAGATCGACCGCAGGATGCAGGGCCATGGTCTGGGGAAGGTCTGTTTGCAGGCCGTCCCGGACATGGCACGCTCGGTGTGGCCTGATGTGGCGCAGTTGATGCTGTCAGTGGATGCGGACAATCAGGCGGCGCTTGGCCTGTATCTTGGTCAAGGCTGGGTCGATACGGGGGAAGCGTATCGGGGACGGATTGGTTATGAGCGGCGGCTGTCATTGGCATTGCAGGATGACGCTACCGACCTTCGGTAAGGGTCGTGCATATGCCCTTACTGCGCCTGCAGCACCTCGTCCGCCCTGCCCCCGGATTGCTGAATAACCAAGTGAATGAAGTGCAGCTTGGCGATGACTGCTGGCGACAGGACGAACGGGTAGAAGTCGGGTTGGCCCATGCTCCGGGACAGTTCGTTGAGCATCCCGGCCAGTTCGATCCAGGCGTTGACGAATGAAAGGAACGCAGGACCGCCGGGGTGCTGGGGGTCGTAGAGGGTTTCCAGCGTAAATGGCGGGTAGTCGAAGTCCATGTCCCGGGCGCTCATGCCAAAACCCAGGGCGGTGTCAACGGCGTCCATCATGTGCAGGTAGTGGGCCCAGGTTTCAGCCCAGTCTTCCCACGGGTGCATGGTGGCGTAGGCGCTGACGAAGCCCTGTTGCCAGTCAGCCGGCGCGCCGTTCTGGTAGTGGTGTTCAAGGGCATCGGCATAGCTGGCGCGCTCGTCGCCGAACAGGGTGCGATAAGCGCTTTCCCAGGGACTGTCGGGGATCAGACGATCCCAATAGTAGTGACCCACTTCGTGGCGAAAATGCCCGAGCAAGGTCCGATACGGTTCGTGCATCTGCACGCGCATGGCTTCGCGAAGAGCGTCGTCGGCCTCTTCGATGTTGAGGGTGATCAAGCCGTTGGCGTGACCGGTGGAGGGGCACTTGCCTTCCAGGTCGACGCCAACGAAATCAAATGCCAGACCGGTATCTTCGTCCTGGGCTTTCGGAATCACCTGCAAACCCAGCGCGATCAATTGCGCGACAAGGCGGCGCTTGGCGGTTTCGACTTTGCACCAGCGCTCCGCGTTTTCCGGAATAGACAGGTCGGGAATGGTTCGATTGAGGCTGCACGCGATACAGAATTCACCCTGATCGTGCGCCGAAAACAGCCAGTTGCAGGCAGCGGGCGTGTTCAGGTTGGCGCAGCGTCGATAAAACTCCGGGCCGGGTTCGTCGCTCAAGCACCAAGTGTTTTGATCAGGCCCCGGCTCGAGCGTGACCAACCTGCCCTGCTCCGGCAAATAGCCCAGCGCTGCCGAACAGGCCAGGCACCGGCTATTAGGGAAGAAGATCGACTGTCCACAGTGGCACTGCCAGACCTTGCTATTACGTTTGGTCTCGCCCACGAACGGCGCGGCAATGCGGGAGCTGAGTTGTTCGAAGAAGCGGTACATGACGATCTCCTTTTGGCGTACTAGCGATGTGTCAGGCAGACCGCGTCGCCTGGATCGCGGGCAAGCCCGCTCCTACAGGTATTCGGTGCAGGAGCGGGCTTGCCCGCGATGACGTTAGATCGAACACCATTACTCCACAGCAATACCGTGCTTCTTCAAAAACACCACAAACGCCTCTTCATCCAGCACTTTTAACCCCAGCTCATTCGCCTTGGTCAATTTCGAGCCCGCGCCAGGCCCGGCGACGATGGTGTGGGTTTTTGCTGAGACTGAGCCTGAGACTTTGGCGCCGAGGCTTTCGAGTTTTTCCTTGGCGATGTCGCGGCTCATCAGTTCCAGGGACCCAGTCAGGACCCAGGTTTGCCCAGCCAGCGGCAGGCCTTCCACGACTTTTTTCTCGCTCTGCCAGTGCATACCGAAGTCGTTGAGTTGCGCCTCGATCTCCAGTGCACGCTGGACGTGCTCTTTGATGTCAAAGAAATCACGCACGGCTTTCGCTTGTTTCTCGGCCAAAGCTTGGCGCATGTCCAGCCAGTCAGCGTCGATGATGCCTTGCAGCGAACCGAATTTGTCCGCCAGTTTTTGCGCCGCGCCCGGTCCGATCGCAGGGATGTGCAGCTTGTCGATCATGCCAGCCAAGGTCGTACTGGCGGCGAATTCAGCGCCCAGCTCGCCCTGATCCTGCAATTCCAGGCCGCGCTCAAGCAATTGCTCGATGACCTTGATGTTGTGGTCATCCCTGAAGAAGCTGTGGATCTCATAGGCGACTTCCAGCCCGACATCCGGCAAATACGTCAACACTTCCGGCAGCGCCTGTTTAATGCGCTCCAGCGAGGCCAACGAACGCGCCAGCACCTTGGCGGTCTCTTCGCCAACGTCGGGAATGCCCAAGGCGTAGATGAAACGCGCCAGGGTTGGCTTTTTGCTGTCGCGAATGGCCTTGAGCAGCTTGTTGCTGGAGACCTCGGCAAACCCTTCGAGGTCGACGATCTGTTCGAACTTCAAGGTATAGAGGTCCGCCGGGGATGCGACCAGCCCTTCATCCACCAACTGCTCGACGCTCTTGTCGCCCAGCCCGTCGATGTCCATCGCCCGACGGGACACGAAGTGGATGATCGCTTGCTTGAGTTGCGCGCCGCAGGCCAGTCGACCGACGCAACGGTAAACGGCGCCCTCGCTGATGGTTTCCTTGCCTTTGCTGCGTTTGACCAGTTGCGTACGTTCGACGCGGGAACCACAGACCGGGCAGTTTTGCGGAATATGCACCGGACGTGCATTGTCCGGGCGACGGTCGAGGATGACTTGCACGACTTGCGGGATGACGTCACCGGCACGGCGAATGATTACCGTGTCGCCGATCATCAAGCCCAGACGTGCCACTTCGTCCATGTTGTGCAGCGTGGCGTTGGCGACGGTGACGCCCGCAACCTTGACTGGCTTGAGGCGTGCGACTGGCGTGACAGCGCCGGTGCGGCCCACCTGGAATTCCACGTCGAGCAGTTCGGTGAGTTCTTCCATGGCCGGGAATTTGTGGGCGATGGCCCAACGCGGTTCGCGGGCGCGAAAGCCCAGTTCACGCTGAGAGGCCAGGTTGTTGACCTTGAATACCACTCCGTCGATTTCGTAGGGCAACGACAAGCGTCGTTCGCCGATGTCGCGGTAGTAATCCAGGCATTCGTCAATACCGTTGGCCAGTTTCAACTCGTGACTAACGGGCATCCCCCATTGCTTGAGCTTTTGCATGTTGCCGATATGGGTGTCGGCGAACTCTTCCGACACCTGACCCAGGCCGTAGCAGCAGAATTCCAGCGGACGGTTGGCGGTGATCTTCGAGTCCAGCTGACGCAAGCTGCCCGCTGCAGCGTTACGTGGGTTAGCGAAGGTCTTGCCACCCACTTCAATCTGACTGGCGTTAAGCCGTTCAAAGCCTGCTTTGGACATGAACACTTCGCCGCGTACCTCGAGGGTTTGCGGCCAGCCGCTGCCGTGAAGCTTGAGCGGGATGTTGCGTACGGTGCGCACGTTGACGCTGATGTCTTCGCCGGTGGTGCCATCGCCACGGGTAGCACCGCGGACAAGCGAGCCATCCTGGTACAACAGGCTGACCGCCAGGCCGTCAAGTTTCGGTTCACAACTGTATTGCACCTTCGCGCCGTCGCTGAACAGATCGCCCACCGGCAAGTCCAGGCCTTCAGTGACACGGCGGTCGAATTCGCGCATGTCGTTTTCTTCGAAGGCGTTACCCAGGCTGAGCATGGGGATTTCGTGACGCACTTGGGTGAACGCCGACAGCGCTGCGCTACCGACCCGCTGAGTCGGCGAATCAGGTGTTATCAGTTGCGGGTTCTCGGCTTCCAGCGCCTTGAGCTCGTGGAACAGGCGGTCGTACTCGACGTCAGGGATGCTCGGCTCGTCGAGGACGTGGTAGCGGTAGTTGTGCTGCTCCAGTGCTGCGCGCAGTTCCAGGATTCGGGTTTCGACGGCGGTCATACGTGTTCTCTCGAAAAGCAAAAAAGCAGCCGAAGCTGCTCAATGTTGATTCGCCACCGCAGGAAGGTCGTTCCGACCTTCTCGCGGGAAAGCGTGCGCCTACAGGTTAAGCGGCGCGTGTTTAGCGGCGCTGGGTCAATGCACGGCGTTCGAATTCGGCGATGCGCTGGCGATAATGCTCGATGGTCTGCGCGGTCATGACGCTGCGCTGATCATCTTTCAATTCGCCGTTGAGCTCGTGGGCCAGTTTGCGAGCAGCGGCCACCATGACGTCGAAAGCCTGTTTCGGATGACGCGGGCCGGGCAAGCCAAGGAAGAAGCTCACGGCGCGGGTGCTGAAGTGATCGATATCGTCGAGATCGAACACGCCTGGCTTGACCGCGTTGGCCATGGAGAACAGTACTTCGCCGTTGCCGGCCATGCTCTCGTGGCGATGGAAAATATCCATCTCGCCGAAACGCAAACCACTTTCCAAAATGTTCTGCAGCAACGCAGGGCCCTTGAAGCCACTTTCGTCGCGGCAGATCACACTGATCACCAGCACTTCTTCAACGGGCGGCAGATCTTCGGCACGGCGCGTCGTATCGTCTGCACGTCGCCCAGGCTTGTTCTCGTCCGGAAAATCATCGTCGCGACCGGCGTGCAGGCTTGGCCCGTCCAGATCGAGATTCAGATTCAGGTCGCCCTGATGTGGTTCGTCCTTGCGTTTGCGCTTGGCATCACGCGGAGTGACGTTCACCGACGGCAGGTCGTGCTCGTCCAATTGCGGCTCTTTCTGGTTGTCCAGCACACGCGGCGGCCCCAAGAGCTCGGCGGACGTGGCTTCGTCGTCATCCGGCAGATTGGAGAAGCTTCGGTCCAGCCTGAATTTCAATTTACCCTTGCCACCGCGCATCCGGCGCCAGCCATCAAAGAGAATACCGGCAATGACAATAATGCCGATGACGATCAGCCACTCGCGCAGACCGATTTCCATGTAATCCAGTGCCTCTAATAAAAATGCTGAAAAATAAGGGCCGAAACCCCTTTAAAACGTGGCGCCAACTCTATGTTCTGACAGGCGTTTTACCCACGCAAAAGAAAAAGTGGTGATTAAACTAGCACGACCAAAGATAACTTTACACCGTCTGTTGCAAAGGGCCGGCCGCTCAAAAGTGGTCAAACGGCTTCAGACGCTTGATAACACCACGCATTCCCATAGCAAAGGGGCCACTAAAGCGCCATTTCCCTTGCTGTACAAGGCCTGCACGCTAGGCATCCACCAGCGCCATCGCTTCCTCCACGTCCACCGCAACCAAACGCGAGCACCCAGGCTCGTGCATGGTTACACCCATCAACTGGTCCGCCATCTCCATGGCAATTTTGTTGTGGGTGATGTAGATAAACTGCACCGTCTGCGACATATCCTTCACGAGTCGGGCGTAACGTCCTACGTTAGCGTCATCCAGCGGTGCGTCAACCTCGTCGAGCATGCAAAACGGCGCCGGGTTCAACTTGAAAATGGCAAAAACCAGCGCCAAGGCAGTCAGGGCTTTTTCACCACCGGACAGCAAATGAATGGTGCTGTTCTTCTTGCCAGGTGGCCGCGCCATGATAGTCACACCTGTATCGAGTAAATCTTCGCCCGTCAGTTCCAAATAAGCGCTGCCCCCACCGAAAACTTTTGGGAAAAGTGCCTGTAAACCGCTATTTATCTGATCAAAGGTCTCTTTGAAACGATTACGCGTTTCCTTATCAATCTTGCGAATGACGTTTTCCAGGGTATCCAGCGCTTCGACCAAATCGGCATTCTGCGCATCCAGATAACGTTTACGCTCGGATTGTTGCTGGTATTCGTCGATGGCCGCGAGATTGATCGCACCGAGGCGTTGAATGCGCTGGGCGATGCGCTCCAATTCTTCTTCCGCGTCTTTTTCATTGGCCTCGCTGGTCAGCGTAGCCAACACGCCATGCAGGTCGTAGCCGTCTTCGAGCAATTGGTCCTGCAGGGTTTTGCGCCGCACCGTGAGCGCCTGCCATTCCATGCGCTGTTGCTCGAGCTGGCCGCGCACCAGTTGCGATTGCTGCTCGGCCTGGGTACGGCGTTTTTCAGCATCGCGCAGTTCGCGGTCGGCGTCTTCCAGCGCCATTTTTGCCAGACGCATCTCGTCGTCGACAGCCATGCGTTTTTCCAGCAACTCTTCGAGCTTTAGGCGCAGTTCTTCGAGCGGTGCCTCGCCCTCTTCCAGATTAAGGCTCAGTTGCTCGCGTTTTTCGTTCAGACGCTCGGATTGCAACTCCAGCCGCTCAAGGGCCTGACGGGTGGAATCGTGCTGCGCCTTGAGCGAGCCCAGACGCACCGCCAATTGATGGGCGTGGTCCTTATGCTGACGGGCTTCCTGACGCACCCGGTCGAGGCGCTCGCGCAGGCTGTCACGCTGAGCCAGGAGCAATTCACGCTGTTCGGTGTCGATGGCCATGCTGTCCAGCGCGTCCTGCAATTGCAGGCGGGACTCGCCGAGTTGTTCGTGTTCGATGGCACGTTGCTCGCCCAGTTCGCCCAGTTCTTCGTCCAGACGCGTGCGGCGCAAGGTCAATTGTTCGACCTTGGCCTTGCCAGCAGACAGCTGCGCCTTGAGTTCGCCTTGCTGACGCGCTTCATCCTGCAAGCGTCGACGCAGTTGCTCACGGGCGTCTTCCTGCTGCAACTGCTGCTCGCGCAGGGTGACAAGCTGCTCTTCAAGGGCGCCCAGGGTGGCTTCGCGCTCCTCACGCTCCAGCCCTAGGCGTTGCAGCTCCTGACCGCGAGCGAGTACCCCGCTTTCTGCCTCACTGGCGCGGCGCACCCTTAGAAAGTGCCGACCGACCCAGTAACCGTCGCGGCTGATCAGGCTCTGCCCTGCCCCGAGCTGACTGCGCATGGCCAAAGCGTCTTCAAGACTGTCGACCGGCTTGACCTTACCCAGCCACGCCGATAGATCGACGGACGCTTCAACCTTGTCCAGCAAACTGCCAGGGATTCGTGTCACGTCGGCCGACGGACTGAGCAAGCGCAGGTCGCCCTGTTCGAAACCGGCCAGATCCAGTCCGGCGAAATCATCCACCAATACCGCTTGCAGGTCGGCACCGAGTACGGTTTCCACGGCCAACTCCCAACCCGCCTCGACCCGCAGCCCTTCAGCCAGTCGCGGACGCTCGGTCAGTTGTTGTTCGCGCAGCCACTCGGCAGTGCCGGTGCCCGGATCGAGCGCGGCTTGTTGCAGGGCTTCCAGCGAGGCCAGCCGACCATTCAGGCGTTGCAGATCGCCCTGGGCTTGCTGTTGTGCCTGATTGGCTTGATGCAGCTCGCCACGCAGTTGTTCCAGGCGCTCGACCAACTGTTCTTCGCTGGCGTGCAGCTCTTCCAGGGTCATTTCGCGGGTGGCGAGTTCTTCGCTGAGCTCGAGAATCGCCGCGTCTTCCGGGTCTGCGGCGAGCAACTGTCGCTCTTCGCCCAAACGCCGTTGCCGTTCGCCCAATCGCTCCATGCTGCTTTCCAGCTGCTGAATGCGCGACTGCTGCACTTCGGCCTGACGCCGTGGTTCGGCAGAGTCCAGATTGAAAGCGTCCCACTTTTCCTGCCAGCCGTGCATGGTGCTTTCGGAGTCCTCCAATGCTGCGGCGGACTCTTCGGCGGCTGCGCTGGTGATTTCCTGTTCGGGCTCGAGCATTTCCAGCTCTTCGCCTAACGTCGCCAGCAAGGTGCGGTCGTGGCCAAGATGCGACTCGGTCTCCAGTCGCGCGCGTTCCGACTCGCGCAGGTCGTCCTGCAACTGGCGCAAACGCTGCTGGCCGTGCTGGATACTTTGCTCGACCCTGGCAATGTCGCCGCCCACGGAATAGAAGCGGCCCTGCACCAGATTGAAGCGCTCGGACAGGTCGTGATGACCATCGCGCAGACGCTCAATGCTGGCGTCTGCATTGCGCTGCTCAGCGACCAGCGCTTCGAAACCGACTTCCTGATTACCGATCACTGCTTCGCGCTGGCCGACTTGTTCATTCAACGCCTGCCAGCGCAGGGCCGACAGTTGTGCCTTGAGTTGACGCTCTTCGCCTTTGTATTCCTGGTACTTCTCGGCCGCCTGCGCCTGCCGGTGCAAACGGTCGAGCTGGCGTTCCAGTTCGTCGCGCAGGTCGGTCAGGCGGGCCAGGTTTTCATGGGTGCGGCGGATACGGTTTTCAGTCTCGCGGCGACGCTCTTTGTACTTGGAGATGCCGGCGGCTTCTTCGATAAAGTTACGCAGCTCTTCAGGCTTGGACTCGATCAGTTTGGAGATCATCCCCTGCTCGATGATCGAATAGCTGCGCGGGCCCAAGCCTGTGCCGAGGAAGATGTCGGTGATGTCACGACGACGGCATTTGGTGCCGTTGAGGAAGTACGTGTTCTGGCTGTCGCGGGTGACTTTGCGACGAATAGAGATTTCCGCGTAGCTGGCGTATTCGCCCACCAGGGTGCCATCGGAGTTGTCGAATACCAGCTCAATGCTGGCCTGACTGACTGGCTTGCGGCTGGTGGAGCCGTTGAAGATGACGTCGGTCATCGACTCACCGCGCAGGTTCTTCGCCGAACTTTCGCCCATCACCCAGCGCACGGCGTCGATGATGTTGGATTTTCCGCAGCCGTTGGGGCCTACCACCGCCGCCATGTTGCTCGGGAAGTTGACGGTGGTCGGGTCCACGAAGGATTTGAACCCGGCCAGCCTGATGCACTTGAGCCGCATAGGGTTAGCCTGCAGCCAGGGCGGACAGTACCAACTTGCAACTGCGCTCGGCATAGCTGCCCAGGACGCTACGAATCTGCGTTTGGTCGCGCGCCACCACCGCGTCGAGCAGTTGCGCGAACAGGGTCAGGTACTCGCTCATTTCCGCCTTGCGTTGGTCCAGCGCCAGGTAATAGTTACGGCTCATGGACGGCTGCAGGTTTTCGACGGTTTCTTGCAGGTATGGGTTATTGGCGAAAGGATAGGCCGCGCGCATCACGTTGAAGCTCTCTTCAACAAACATTTTCACGTCCTGACGCTCGTAGCTGGCGGTCAGGCGCTGCTGAACCTGCAAAAACGGCGCAAGATCAGCATGCGTTTCCCAACGATTGGCCACGGCATTGGCAAGCAGGATGTACAGCTCGCTCATCAGCGCGCACAGGCTTTCAACGTTGTGCGCGTTGAGTTCGGTCACTTGGGCGCCACGACGCGGCAGGATCACGATCAGGTGGCGGCGTTCAAGAATCAACAAGGCTTCACGCACCGAACCACGACTGACACTCAATGCTTGAGTGACTTTTTGCTCTTGAATGCGCTCACCTGGCTTGAGTTCGCCACGAATGATCCGTTCTGCGAGGTGGTGAGCGATTTGCTCGGCGAGGCTATCCGGCGCCTTGAACGTCATGGTTTTCCTTCAACTTCGGCTAAATCATACAAGCCGCGCAGTGTATCGCAATGGGCAGCCATGGCGCAGGGCCATGGGGGTTGAATCTGGCACGAAATAAGCAATTCTTTGAGCTCTGTCCGACGATTTTGTTACCAATCGGACACACCGTTAATCGGCAAAACCGGAGAAATCAATATTTCCTGACTTAAAGGTCAGAACATTATTGACCGAAAAGTCAGAGCTGATAAATTCAGCTCATGTGCCGATTAAAAAAATAACGTGCAGAGGGGGCCTTCCGTGATCCAATTCTTACTCAATCAGGTGCTGCGCACCGAGCACGCCCTGGACCCTAATCTGACGGTGCTCAATTATCTGCGCGAACATCTGGGTAAGCCCGGGACTAAAGAGGGCTGTGCCAGCGGCGATTGTGGCGCCTGCACCGTGGTGATCGGCGAATTGAGCACCGATAACGATGGCGCCGAGCACCTGCGTTATCGCAGCCTCAATGCCTGCCTGACGTTCGTCGCCTCGCTGCACGGCAAACAATTGATTTGCGTCGAAGACCTCAAGCATCAAGGCCAACTGCACAGCGTGCAAAAAGCCATGGTCGAGTGTCACGGTTCGCAATGTGGTTTCTGCACACCCGGTTTTGTCATGTCGCTGTTCGCGCTGCAGAAGAACAGCAACGAAGCCAACGCCCATCAAGCGCACGAAGCATTGGCCGGCAATCTGTGCCGCTGCACGGGTTATCGCCCGATTCTTGCCGCCGCCGAGCAAGCCTGCACTCAACGCGAGCCAGACCAGTTCGATCAGCGCCAGGCAGAGACCATCGCCCGTTTGCGGGCCATCGCACCAAAAGAAACCGGCGAACTCAACAGCGGCGACAAGCGCTGCCTGATACCGCTGACTGTCAGCGACCTGGCGGATCTGTATGACGCCTATCCGCAAGCGCGCCTGCTGGCGGGCGGCACCGATCTGGCACTGGAAGTCACTCAATTCCATCGCCCGCTGCCGGTGATGATCTACGTCGGCAACATCGCCGAAATGAAACGCATCGAGCACTTCGAGGACCGCCTGGAGATCGGCGCCGCCACCTCGTTGACTGATTGCTACGCAGCACTGACCGCTGAATACCCGGACTTCGGCGAGCTGCTTCAGCGCTTCGCCTCCTTGCAGATCCGCAATCAGGGCACCTTGGGCGGCAACATCGGCAACGCCTCGCCCATCGGCGATTCCCCGCCTCTGCTGATCGCCCTCG
Organism: Pseudomonas sp. UMAB-08; assembly: GCF_900095225.1. Classification (GTDB taxonomy): domain Bacteria; phylum Pseudomonadota; class Gammaproteobacteria; order Pseudomonadales; family Pseudomonadaceae; genus Aquipseudomonas. The sequence goes on along the minus strand of NZ_LT607415.1, from coordinate 134,194 downwards.
GTGCGCAGATTATCCTGTGCAAAGGCGACATCCGCCGCACCCTCGCGTTGGAAGACTACTTCATCGACTACCGGGTGACGGCACGTCAGGAAAGCGAGTTCATCGAAAAAATCATCGTGCCCAAGGCCAACGCCAGACAGGCGTTCCGCGCCTATAAGGTGTCGAAACGGCTGGATGACGATATTTCTGCGGTGTGCGCGGCCTTCCGCCTGCACATCGAGAATGGCGTCATTGTCGATGCACGCGTTGCGTTCGGCGGCATGGCGGCGATCCCGAAACGGGCCGCTGCCTGTGAACACGCGCTGATCGGTGCGCCTTGGACCTCGGCCACCGTGGAACGCGCCTGCGCGGCCCTGGCCGAGGATTTCACCCCGTTGTCAGACTTTCGCGCGAGCAAGGAATACCGCCTGCTGAGTGCGCAAAACCTGCTGCGCAAATATTTCATCGAGCTGCAAACGCCTCACATTGAAACGCGGGTGACCTCTTATGTCTGACCATGCCCCGGACCCTACCTTGGAAGACAGCCAGGCCGAGATGGCCGCACTGTTTCAGCAGGACCTGACCACAGGCGTGGGTCGTAGCGTCAAGCACGACAGCGCCGACAAGCATGTGTCCGGCGAGGCGGTGTACATCGATGACCGCCTGGAATTCCCTAATCAATTGCACGTGTATGCACGCCTGTCCGACCGCGCACGCGCGCGGATCATCAGCGTCGACACATCACCGTGCTATGCCTTTGAAGGCGTGCGTATCGCCATCACCCATGAGGACATTCCGGGCCTCAAGGACATTGGTCCATTGCTGCCGGGCGATCCGTTGCTGGCCATCGATATCGTCGAATTTGTCGGCCAACCGGTGATCGCGGTTGCCGCACGGGATATGGAAACCGCACGCAAAGCAGCAATGGCCGCGATCATCGAATACGAGGACCTCGAGCCCGTTCTGGACGTGGTGGAGGCCTTGCGCAAAAAACATTTCGTCTTCGACAGCCATACTCATCAACGCGGTGATTCGACCGGTGCTCTCGCCAGTGCGCCGCATCGCCTGCAGGGCAACTTGCACATCGGCGGGCAGGAACACTTCTATCTGGAAACCCAGGTCTCGTCGGTGATGCCCACCGAAGACGGGGGCATGATTGTCTATTGCTCGACGCAGAACCCCACCGAAGTACAAAAGCTGGTGGCGGAAGTACTCGGCGTGTCTATGAACAAAATCGTGGTCGATATGCGCCGCATGGGCGGTGGGTTTGGCGGCAAGGAAACCCAGGCGGCAAGCCCTGCGTGCCTGTGCGCGGTGATCGCCGTATTGACCGGACAGCCGACCAAAATGCGTCTGCCCCGGGTCGAAGACATGCTGATGACCGGCAAGCGCCATCCCTTCTATATCGAGTACGACGTCGGCTTCGATGACAGCGGACGCCTGCACGGGATTCAGCTGGAGCTGGCTGGCAACTGCGGCTGTTCGCCAGACCTGTCCAACGCCATCGTTGACCGGGCGATGTTCCATGCCGATAACGCGTACTACCTGGGCGATGCCACCATCAATGGCCATCGTTGCAAGACCAATATCGCTTCGAACACTGCCTATCGCGGCTTCGGCGGCCCGCAAGGCATGGTCGCGATCGAAGAAGTGATGGACACCATCGCCCGTCACTTGGGCAAAGACCCGCTGGACGTGCGCAAAGCCAACTACTACGGCAAGACCGAGCGCAACGTTACCCATTACTACCAGACGGTCGAGCACAACATGCTCGAAGAAATGACCGCTGAACTGGAAGCCAGCAGCCAGTACGCAGAACGGCGAAAATCGATTCGTGCCTACAACGCACACAGCCCGGTGCTGAAAAAAGGTCTGGCGCTGACCCCGGTGAAATTCGGCATTTCCTTCACCGCCAGCTTCCTCAACCAAGCCGGTGCGCTGATCCATATCTACACCGATGGCAGCATCCACCTGAACCATGGCGGCACCGAGATGGGCCAGGGCCTGAACATCAAGGTTGCGCAGGTGGTGGCCGAGGTGTTCCAGGTTGATATCGACCGGATCCAGATCACTGCGACCAATACCGACAAAGTGCCGAACACCTCGCCAACAGCCGCCTCCAGCGGTGCCGACCTGAATGGCAAAGCTGCGCAGAACGCCGCTGAAATCCTCAAACAACGGCTGGTGGAATTCGCTGCACGGCAGTACAAGGTCAGCGAAGATCAGGTGCAGTTTCGCAATGGCCACGTGCGGGTTGGCGAGCAGATTCTGTCGTTCGAATCCCTGGCGCAACAGGCATGGATCGGCCAGGTATCGCTGTCGAGCACCGGCTATTACAAAACACCTAAAATCTATTACGACCGCAGCCAGGCGCGGGGTCATCCGTTCTACTACTTCGCTTACGGCGTGGCCTGCGTTGAAGTGGTGATCGATACCCTGACCGGCGAATACAAGATGCTGCGCACCGATATTCTGCATGACGTGGGCGCCTCGCTGAACCCGGCCATCGATATGGGCCAGGTCGAAGGCGGCTTCATTCAGGGCATGGGCTGGCTGACCATGGAAGAGTTGGTGTGGAATGCCAAAGGCAAATTGATGACCAACGGCCCGGCCAGTTACAAAATTCCAGCGGTCGCCGACATGCCCCTGGACCTGCGGATCAAGCTGGTGGAGAACCGCAAAAACCCGGAAGACACGGTGTTCCATTCCAAGGCTGTGGGCGAGCCGCCGTTCATGCTCGGCATCGCCGCCTGGTGCGCGATCAAGGACGCCGTTGCCAGCCTTGGCGACTATCGACATCAACCGAAGATCGACGCACCCGCGACCCCGGAACGCGTGTTGTGGGGGTGCGAGCAAATGCGCACGTTGCATAGCGCGACGGCGGCGACCGAGCGCGACCCCGGGCTGATCGCGGGCAAGCCCGCGCCTACAAGAGCTTAGGAGACCGCACATGAACAACTGGATCAGCGCTCTCGCCGAGCTGCAAAACCAGGGCGAACCCTGCGTGCTGGTGACCATCATCGACGAGCGCGGCTCGTCGCCGCGCAATGCCGGTTCGAAGATGGTCGTCACTGCCGAGCGGATCTTTGACACCGTCGGTGGCGGGCACCTGGAATACAAAGCGATGCAGATCGCCCGCGAGATGCTCGCCAGCGGCATTCAAGGCACGCGCCTGGAGCGCTTCAGCCTGGGCGCCAGCCTGGGCCAGTGCTGCGGTGGGATGAACGTCTTGCTGTTCGAGCCCATGGGCCAGCCTCAGGCGCATATTGCGGTATTCGGTGCCGGGCATGTCGGCCGGGCGCTGGTGCCGCTGCTCGCCAGCCTGCCCTGTCGGGTGCGCTGGATCGATTCGCGGGAGCATGAGTTCCCCGCGCTGATCCCGGAGGGCGTCACACGGATCGTCAACGAAGAGCCTGTGGATGAAGTCGAGCAATTACCCGCCGGCAGTTATTGCATCGTCATGACCCACAACCATCAGCTGGATCTGGAGCTGACCGCTGCCATTCTCACGCGCAATGATTTCACTTATTTCGGCTTGATCGGTTCGAAGACCAAACGGGTCAAGTTCGAGCACCGTCTGCGTGAGCGCGGTTTCGATGCGGCGCTGCTGCAACGCATGCGTTGCCCGATGGGCCTGGCCGAGGTCAAAGGCAAATTGCCCATCGAGATCGCCGTGTCCATTGCCGCTGAAGTGATCGCCACCTACAACGCCAGCTTCGGCCAACACAGCAGCAATGCCGAACCTGTTGCACACCTGTTGCCGGTTTCACGCCGCAGCCAAGCTCAATGAGACTTCTATGACGTCTGCATCTGCAAGAACCGGTAGCCACACCGCCACGAAAGCCTACCGCGCCGCCATCCTGCACAGCATCGCCGACCCCGCCGAGGTGGTGATCGAGGCGTCCTATGAGTATTTCGAAGACGGTTTGCTGGTAGTCGACAATGGCAAGATTATCGCCCTTGGGCATGCCGCGGACCTGCTGGGCCAGCTCGGTGCAGATGTCGAGATGACCGAATACCCTGACGCGCTGATCACGCCCGGCTTCATCGACACGCACATCCATTTGCCACAAACCGGTATGGTCGGTTCCTATGGAGAACAACTGCTGGATTGGCTGAACACCTACACCTTCCCGTGCGAGAAACAGTTCGCTGATCCAGCCCATGCAGCTGAAGTCTCGGACATTTTCCTTAAAGAATTACTGCGTAACGGCACGACCACCGCGCTGGTGTTCGGCAGTGTGCACAAAGCGTCGGTTGAGGCGTTTTTCACAGCAGCCGAAAAGCTCAATCTGCGCATGATTGCCGGCAAGGTGATGATGGATCGCAATGCGCCGGACTACCTGACCGACACCGCCGAATCGAGCTACGTCGACAGCAAGGCGTTGATCGAGCGCTGGCATGGCAAAGGGCGCCTGCACTACGCGGTGACCCCACGTTTCGCGCCGACCAGCACCCCGAAACAGCTGGCATTGGCCGGGCAGTTGCTCAGCGAATACCCTGACGTGTACCTGCAGACTCACATCAGCGAGAACCTGAAAGAAATCGAATGGATCAAGGTGCTATTCCCTGAGCGCAACAATTATCTGGACGTTTACGACCACTTCAAGCTGCTCGGCGAGCGCTCGGTATTCGCCCACGGCGTGCACCTGTGTGACGACGAATGCCAGCGGTTGGCAGAGACCGGTTCGGCCGTGGCGTTCTGCCCGACGTCGAACCTGTTTCTGGGCAGCGGCCTGTTCAATCTGCCGATGGCCGAGAAGCACACACTCAACGTAGGCCTGGGCACTGACGTCGGCGCAGGCACCAGCTTCTCGATCCTGCAAACGCTGAACGAAGCCTACAAAGTGATGCAGTTGCAGGGGGCGAAGCTGAGCCCGTTCAAGTCACTGTACCTGGCGACATTGGGCGGCGCGCGAGCACTGCGCCTGGAAGACAAGATTGGCAGCTTGCACCCTGGCAATGAGGCTGACTTCCTGGTCCTCGACTACAACGCCACCCCGCTGCTCTCCTACCGCCTGAAACAGACCAAGGATATCGAAGAGACGTTATTTGTACTGACCACGCTGGGGGACGATCGCGCGGTACTGGAGACCTACTCGGCGGGGCAGTTGGTGCATCGGCGATCTTGAAGTCCCGCTGCTTAAACCGCCGGACTGCGCCCCGGCTTTTTCTTGCTTTGCAGCAGGTGCGAGAACACTGCGTGCAGGTCGTCTGAGGCGCTCTCTTCGTCGAGGTTGAGCTTGCTGTCGATGTGATCCATGTGACGCATCATCAGGCTCACGGCCAACTCGGTGTTACGCGCCTCGATGGCGTCGATCAACTGGGTGTGTTCATCATAGGAGCAGTGCGAACGGTTGCCGTTTTCGTACTGAGCGATGATCAACGATGTCTGGGAAACGAGGCTGCGCTGGAAGCTGATCAGCGGCGCGTTCTGCGCAACCACCGCCAGCGTGAGGTGAAACTCGCCCGACAAGCGAATCCCGGCACCCCGGTCTCCACGTGAAAAACTGTCGCGCTCATCACTGACCATTTGCCGCAATTGGGCAAGCTGCTCAGGCGTGGCGTGTTCGACCGCCAACTCAGTGATCGCTTTTTCCACCATGCGTCTGGCAAAAAATACCTGCCGCGCCTCCTCGACGCTCGGGCTGGCAACCACCGCGCCACGGTTGGGCCGCAGCAACACAACCCCTTCGTGGGCCAGGCGTGACAAGGCACGACGAATGATCGTGCGGCTGACGCCGAAAATCTCCCCGAGAGCCTCCTCGCTCAGCTTCGTACCGGGGGCCAGACGCTGTTCGAGAATCGCCTCGAAAATATGCGCGTAGACCCTGTCGTCCTGCGTGCCGACACGGCCGGCCTTGACGGTTCGCGGCTGTTTCTTGAGGGGCTGCAACTGTTCGTTCATGGGCGCTCGTGTGCAAGTCACAGATAAAGTACCGACACATTGTACACAGTGCATGGGGGGTGAATAGGTACGGTCTTATCGACAGCTTTACGCACACAACATCGAACACATTACGTACAACTCTAAAAACATTACTTTGTTTTTTTGTACACAAAATCACGAGTTCACTTCTTGCCAGGCGCTGACCTGGCGGTTAAACAAACCGACAGTTCAGCGCGTTATGGCGAAGCAAACCCGGCCAATGCGTTCCCACAAAAGCGTATTGAACATCAGCCGCCGTCAAATATCATCGGCGACCCTGACAACAAACAATTGTGTTCTAACACCCGACACCCGGGTGGTGTTTGTCCCGCCCACCAGCCTGATCAGACGCCCCTGCTCCCGGGCGGCCGCGATTCTTGTCGCTACCGACGTACCGGCATAGCGGTCCAAAAAGGCATCAAGCCACGTGCTGGACAGCGGAAATCCCAACGGTAGAGGTTGTAGCTCATGCGCCACCTGACTGTTGTGGACTCGCCGCACACTCATCATGTACAGCTGATCCAGTCCGGGCCGCTGAAACGTCAACGTGGGCGTGAAGTGCATCAAATCCCCGCCGGGTAATAGCTCGTAACCGCTCGACGTCAACTGGCGGGTCATCAACTGACTCAGTTCCTGGACATTCATCGCATCCGCCCCCCCTCTAAGCTTTGCCAGGTCTGACGGATCCCCAGGCAGGAAGTCCAGCCGATGAAACGTGTCGAGCGAACTTTCATAGCTGATGTTCATGCTTTGATAGGTGCTGCCTGTAGGCCTTGTCCCATCAAGCATGGCCAGCGGATCGTTGAGTTTTGCCAATGGCGCAGCGTGCCCCTTCCTCCAGGCATTGAGCGTCGCTTTCATATTTATCAACCGGGTGGCAGTCATGCTCAGGCCGGCACTGTCGGCCAACTCGTAAAGCTTCTCCGCCAGTACTCGCTGGGAGATGGGGGTAAATGCCGGGCGAATATCAGCAATGAGGCTCTGGATTTTTTTCGAAAACAAAGGCCCGTGAACGGTCCATTGGCCTGCCTTGAAAGACGCCATCACAGGTTGATCGAACGGGTTGATCCTGATGGCCTCATTCAACTCTGCGAAGCTGCCTCTGGAGCTCCCCGCTGCTGGGTTGCGCAGAAATACGATGCTCGGGTTTTGTGTCGAACCGGCAGGCAGGATATCGAAACATTCGCGGCCCATGACAACGACTTCGCGCTCAGGCGCACCGGTCACCCGGAAGATCGGCGGCTGTTGCCCAATGGGCTCCAGCACAGTCAGCTCGTCCAGCTCCAGGCCCCAGCCTTTCCAATTGTCTGCTGGCACAGCGATGCTCCGGCTGGTGCCCGGAACCGGCTGCGGCGGCTGGCGATTGGTTTCGCTGGTTGAGGGGGCTGGTTGCTTGCGTTTGTTTGCAACGGGAATGGGCAGGGGCGCGACCGTCTGACCTTGTGGTTGGCGTCGATGGGCCTCTGCCCAGCCTGGAACTGCTCTGTGGCTTTGGTAATGTACGGCCACGTCCAGTTCAAGCCGTCGTTGTTGATCGACGGGAAACGCAAACTGATCAAGCAACTCGCGCGCCTGCTTGCGCGTAAAGCTGCCATCGGGATGGGCATCGCTAATCAGCGTCTCGGCGATACTCGATTTCACCCCGCCCTTGAGGCCGACATCCGTGTGATAAACCCAGTCCCCCTGTGAGTCGAGACGCACCGGTGGTTCATACCCTTGCCCCGCCGTCTTCTGCAGACGAAGTGACTGCTCGCCTTTGCGCCTGTAGACCTTGTAAAACTTGCCTTGCCGTTGTATCCAGAGCTGCCCGTCTTTCAACACCGCGCCCGCGTTGACCCCGTTCTGTTTGCTTGCTCCGACCGGTGAAACGTCGGCCTCATACCCTTTGAATGACGTGAGCACGTAGCGCTTGCGCGTGACCGAGGGCAACGTGCCCGTCAACCGGGCAGCCTGGCGCAATTTTGTCGCGCGGCGGGCGACCTTGGCGAAGGCGGCAACCGTGGCGACGCCCGGCACCACTGAGAGCAGGATGTCCAGTACGCTCAGGGATGCGCTTGCCGTCAGCACCTCACCCTCGAACGTTCTGCCCTCTCTGAAGGCTGCAACTGCGGAGTGGCCGTCATTCCAGCCATCATGCACGCTGAACAGGGTCCCCAAACCCGGCAGGAACGACAGGATTGCCTTGAAGTACGCCATATATGCCTGGCTTTTACGCAACTCGTGTCCACTGTGGATGTCGGCGTTGCTACGCGCCTCGCGCTTGATATGTGCATGGATCAGCCAGGCACGCGCATCCACCTGCTGAGCCGCTACTTTTAGAAAAAGGGCAGGAGTGAAGGTGATGAAACCGTCGAACCTACGTAGCAACGCTTCTTCGATATAGCGCGTATCAGCCGCCTGGCGCTCCTCTTGAACTGTGCGCGACACCAAGTATTCAATAAGGGCAGGTTTACCAATGAGCCGATTGATCAAGCGCTCCTTGGCCTCTTTTAAACTTCCGGCCTCTATCAGCGAAAACCCGTCAGGCGCTTGAGGCAAATACACCAGGGTGGTCCCTGTCGTCTCGTGATGGATCACGCAGAGACCTGAAAGCGTCGCGCTTTTGGTTTCACCGCTTACCGCATGACCCGGATTGAGAACAACCCAGCTCATTTGCAGTTGGGTTGCGCGCAGGTCCGCATTGGAACGCGCTTGCACAGCCCACTCAAGCACGCGGTAACCATGAACGCTCAAGCGTTTGTTTTGCAGGGCAGCAAAACCTTCCAGCAAAATTTCCAGTTCATAGGGTTTGAGCAGAACGTCGGGCGCGATCAGCTGCGACATCTCCTGACGCGTCTGGAACACGCGGCCCAACAACGCCCGGTACCGATCAGCGATATCGACCAGGGGTAGGGTTCGGGCGATGTAATCGACTGTCAGGCCAACAGCAGCTTCAAGGTCACCGGCGGGCAAATCGATCCTGGCAAAGGTCAGTCGCGCCGCCAGCTCTTCATCCTTGGGATCGATGTTGTAACGAGCCAACTCAGACACGGAGAACCGAACCCGCTCAGCGCTTGCACTCCAGCTGTTGCCATGGCGGAGCACGCCGTACTGCGGATCGATATCGAAATCCCGAGTCGCGCTTTCAGGCAGGTCGATAAAGACCTGATCGGCGTCGACATCGATGCCCAGATCGTCCTTGATCCGAGCCGCGAGCGTCTGGCGGGTGAATGCCTCGAATGATGGCAACACTGCGTCCAGCTGGCTTTCCAGCAAGGCCGCCGCTGCATGGTACGCGCTCAACCGCTGGCCATATTCACGGCGAATATCGACCGGGGCGTGCAGCAGCCATTGCGGCATCTGCTCGACCAATTCACCGGTTCGTTGCTGCTCGGCCACTCGGTCGATGGCCTGGTCCCGCGCATCGTTACGATGGACCTGCAGGTTGTCCGTCAACTCCAGATACAAACGACTCAGCGTGGCCTCCTCGTTGCTGGCGTCATCAAAAAAACGCTGGCCATCGGTGGCCGCGCGAGTCGCTGCTTCAAGGCTTTCAATCTGCACGTGCACGCTGTGGGTCATGGCTGGCGCAGTGATGACACGCGTGATCAATTCCAGAGAACCGGTCTTGGCCTCGTCCATTGCCGCACCTCGCGACAGGGCAGACAGATGCCGCCAGAACGGCGTGTCCAGGCCCGACTGCAAGGTGAACTGCACCTCATCTTTGAGCGCCTGCAACGATGAGAACTTCTGTAGTCCACCGCCTTTCCCCGGCATGAATAACAGTGCGGACTCTTCGGCATCAGGCGTATCGAGCGCCTGCTGCGTGGTAAAAATCAGAACGCCGCTCAAGGCATGAACCGTTTCATCGACAGCAATGCCCAGGTCAGTCACCCGCACTGATTCGGCAAGAGGGTCAAGCGCGCCGAGCGCTTGCTGGATGTGCGTCAGATCGACAGCGCTGATCGAGCCCTCATAGGCCTGAAGCTGCGCTTCACTGAGCAACGCTTGCCCGCGATGCTCGATCAACCCGGCCTCTTTTTCATTGATAAGCTGCGCTGCACTGGCACTCAGGGTGCTCGTGATTGCTTGCATCGACACCGAGGCGGTATGCAAGGCAGCGTGAAAACGGCGGTACTCGGCCAAGGGCTTTACGCGCTCGCCCTCCTCCCCGATCCATGCCTGAATCCGGTTGTCATACCGCGCGACTTTCTCTTCGCACAAGGCGACGAAATACGCGGGCGGCAAGCTGCCAAACGATACGATCCGGCGGTACAGCAAAGCATCGACAGACAGAATGTCTTCGTAATCTTGTGTCAGGAGGTCTGCGGGGGCTTGCGTCATTGAAATCATGGGTCACTCCGGAATTGATTAGACCCGGAAGTGTGCCCAAGCCCGTCTGAGCGCAATGACTACATAAATATTGGTTATCTCTTTTCCAGACGGAAAAGAGCCCGCAACGTGAGCGGGCCAGAGGTAGCGAGGGGAGCTACCCGGCAGCGACTAACTGCCGCGATACGTCGAGTAGCTGTAGGGCGAAATCAACAGGGGCACGTGATAGTGATCCTGCGCGGCATCAATCCCGAACCGCAGAACCACCACATCAAGGAACGGTTGATCAGGCAAATCCACGCCCCGTGCCCGGTAGTAGTCACCGGCATGGAATTGCAATTGGTAGACGCCCGAACGGTAATCATCGCCCTGTAACAAAGGCCCATCGCAGCGGCCATCGGCGTTGGTCACCGCACTGGCAACCCGCTCCAGGCGTTCACCTTCGACCCGGTACAGCTCGATTTTGATAGCGCTACCCGGGCAGCCGTGGGCGGCATCCAATACATGCGTCGTCAATCGTCCCATTGCTCGTCAGCGCCTCGCGCAGTCAATTGGAAGCTCAGTTGGAAGCTCAGACCGCACCCTTGTGGTGCCAGGGTTAAGAGCAGCGATGAGCAATTAAGACATTTACCAAAAAAATTGTACACAATAAATATCGCTTTTTAGAGCGGCATGACGAGGAGTGCATGGAGACACCTGTTTCGGCCAATAATCACGCAATCAAGCCCTCTTGCAGATATAAACTGATCACTCAGGCAAGTTTCTTGCACGCACTGGCTCATGGAAAAACGCTAAAAACCAGGCTTACAAAACGATTTAAGAGTTGTATACAATCGAGCCATCGCGGTGGCGCCGGCCTGGATTGCCCTGACAACCGCCGCCACTGACAACACGCACATAGGGAAGACTGCTGTGAGTGCTGACTACCCACGGGACCTGATCGGATACGGCAACAACCCGCCCCATCCTCACTGGCCGGGAAATGCCCGCATCGCGCTGTCTTTCGTGCTCAATTACGAAGAAGGCGGCGAGCGCAATATTCTGCACGGCGATAAAGAATCCGAATCGTTCCTGTCAGAAATGGTGTCAGCCCAACCGCTGCAGGGCGAGCGCAACATGAGCATGGAATCGCTCTACGAATACGGCAGCCGTGCCGGCGTGTGGCGCGTGCTCAAGTTGTTCAAAGCATTCGATATCCCGCTGACAGTCTTCGCCGTGGCCATGGCCGCACAGCGTTACCCGGAAGTGATCCGCGCCATGGTCGCGGCCGGTCACGAAATCTGCAGCCACGGTTATCGCTGGATCGATTACCAGTACATGGATGAGGCCCAGGAGCGCGAACACATACTCAAGGCGATTCACATCCTCACCGAGATTACCGGTGAACGCCCGCTGGGCTGGTACACCGGCCGTACCGGGCCCAATACGCGCCGTTTGGTGATGGAGGAAGGTGGATTTCTCTACGACTCCGATACCTATGACGACGACCTGCCCTACTGGGAACCGAACACCCCCGCCGGCAAGCCGCACCTGGTGATCCCGTACACCCTGGACACCAACGACATGCGCTTCACCCAGGCGCAGGGCTTCAACAATGGCGAGCAGTTTTTCCAGTACCTCAAGGATGCGTTCGACGTGCTGTACGCCGAAGGAGCCGAGGCGCCAAAAATGCTCTCCATCGGCCTGCACTGTCGGCTGATCGGGCGCCCGGCGCGACTGGCAGCGCTCAAGCGTTTTATCGAATACGCCAAGGGCCACGAGCAGGTCTGGTTCAGCCGGCGCGTCGATATCGCCCGGCACTGGTACACCGAACATCCTTATCAGAATACTGGGAACACGCCATGAGCCGCTTTCAGACACTGACGCCATCGTCTCTGAGCCGCGAAGCGTTCGTCGCCGCCTTCGCTGACATCTACGAACATTCACCGTGGATAGCCGAGCAGGCCTACGACTTGGGCCAGGGCTCAGACCTGGACCAGATCGAGACCTTGCATGCCCGTATGAGCAACATCCTGTTGAGCGCTGATCATGCCCGGCAACTGGCCGTGGTCAACGCTCACCCGGACCTTGCTGGCAAAGCCGCCGTGCAGGGCCAACTGACTGAAGCCAGCACGCATGAGCAAGCGGGCGCCGGTATCCACCAATGCTCGGCCGAAGAGTTTCAGCGCTTCACCGAGCTGAATAGCGCCTACAAGGCCAGGTTCGCGTTCCCCTTCATCATGGCGGTGAAAGGCAGTGACCGGCATCAGATCCTCGCCGCTTTCGAAACGCGCATTCATAACCCGGTGGACACCGAGTTTGCCTGCGCGCTGGCGGAAATCAACAAGATCGCGATGTTCCGTTTGCAGCACTTATAGTCGCCCTATCCCACGCCAATTTTTCCAAAGGCAGACAAGAACAATGAAAGCTTACGCCGCACCGTTCGAGAAGTTCGTCAACCTGGCCGACGCCCGTCTGGGCACCAAAATCATCTCGGTCACCGATGACTGGTTCGCGGACGCCAACCGCCTGTTCCAGCCGACCCCGGCCGTCTGGAAAGAGGGCGTGTTCGATGACAACGGCAAGTGGATGGACGGCTGGGAGTCACGCCGCAAGCGCTTCGAAGGTTATGACAGCGCCGTGATCCGCCTGGGTGTGCCCGGCTCGATCAAGGGCGTGGACATCGACACCTCATTTTTCACCGGTAACTTTCCACCCTCAGCCTCGCTGGAAGCGTGCTTCCTGACCACCGGCGAACCGGACGAAAACACCCCGTGGACTGAAGTGCTGTCGGCCGTCGAGCTGCAAGGCAACAGCCACCACTTCCACGAGATCAGCAATGATCAAGCGTTCAGCCACTTACGCTTCAACATCTACCCGGACGGCGGCGTGGCACGTCTGCGGGTGTACGGTGTTCCGTTCCGTGATTGGTCGGCCGTGAGTGACAACGAACAACTCGACCTCGCTGCCGCCCTCAATGGTGGCCGCGCACTGGCCTGCTCCGACGAGCATTACGGGCGCATGAGCAATATCCTGAACCCGGGCCGCGGGATCAACATGGGCGACGGCTGGGAAACCGCGCGTCGACGCACGCCGGGCAATGACTGGGTGATCGTCGCCTTGGGCCATGCCGGCGAAATTGAAAAAGTCATCGTCGACACCCTGCACTTCAAGGGCAACTACCCGGACACGTGTTCGATTCAGGCCGCGTTCGTCAAAGGCGGGACGGACAGCCAGATCGAAACCCAGAGTTTGTTCTGGCGCGAACTGCTGCCAGCCCAGAAGCTGGAAATGCACGCCGAACATACATTCGCCGAACAGATAAAAGCCTTGGGCCCGATCACCCATATCCGCCTGAATGTGTTCCCGGATGGGGGCGTGAGTCGGTTGCGGGTGTTGGGTAAAGTAGCGAAGTAATACTGTAGGAGCGCGCTTGCCCGCGATGGACCGCAAAGCGGTCCAAAAAATGCTGAGCACCGTTCTACTGTCAGAATCGAACTCGCTGATTTTGCGACTGCTATGGTCGAGCACGACTCCGAAGCGATCGCGGGCAAGAACTAGGCGTCCCCCGCGCTCCTACAACAATACTTTCAGAGACAGAAATAGCATGCGCACACTAGTGATCGAGCCCCTGACCAAAGAAGCGTTCGCCCCCTTCGGTGATGTGATTGAAACCGATGGCAGCGCGCACTTCATGATCAACAATGGCTCGACCATGCGTTTCCATCGTCTGGCCGAGGTTGAAACCGCCACGCCGGATGACAAGGCGATCATCAGCATCTTCCGCGCCGAGGCGTTGCAGATGCCAATGACCGTGCGCATGCTGGAGCGGCATCCGCTGGGCAGTCAGGCGTTCATACCGCTGCTCGGCAACCCCTTTCTGATCGTGGTCGCGCCACGGGGCGATGTACCTGAATCGGAGTGGGTCCGCGCCTTCATCAGTAATGGCAGGCAGGGCATTAATTACCATCGCGGCGTTTGGCACCACCCGGTGCTGACGATCGAAAAGCGGGATGATTTCCTGGTGGTTGATCGCAGTGGAACTGGCAATAACTGCGATGAGCATTTTTTTAATGAGGACCAGTGTCTGTTCCTCGACCCCCACCAACAAGAAAGGTCTGAACACCCGTAAGGGGTGACAGGCAAGAGGTCAACACTGTGGAAGCACATTTGATGGAATGGCTGAACCTGAGCGTGCGCTGGGTTCATATGATTACCGGCGTGGCCTGGATCGGGGCGTCGTTCTATTTCGTCTGGCTGGAAAACAACCTCAACCGGATCAACCCGCGTGACGGGCTGGCCGGCGATTTGTGGGCCATTCATGGTGGCGGCATCTACCACCTGGAAAAATACAAACTCGCTCCGCCGACCATGCCCGATAACCTGCACTGGTTCAAATGGGAAGCCTATTCCACCTGGATGTCCGGCGTAGCGCTGATGGGCGTGGTGTTTTACGCCAACCCGACGCTTTATTTACTTGCCCCTGGCAGCAGTCTTTCGGGCGTCGAAGGCATCGCCATCGGGATCGGTTCGCTGATCGCTGGCTGGTTCATCTACGACGTGCTGTGCGACTCGCCACTGGGCAAGCGCCCCGCCCTGCTCGGCCTGATCCTGTTCGTGCTGCTGATTGGTGCCGCGTTCGGTTTCAGTAAAGTGTTCAGCGGTCGCGGCGCGTACCTGCATGTGGGTGCGATCATCGGCACGATCATGGTCGGCAACGTGTTCCGCATCATCATGCCCGCCCAGCGCGCATTGGTGGCCGCCATCGCTGATGGCCGCACGCCGGATCCCAGCCTGCCCGCCAAAGGTTTACTGCGCTCCCGGCACAACAACTACTTCACCCTGCCCGTGCTGTTCATCATGATCAGCAACCACTTCCCGAGCACTTACGGCAGTCAATACAACTGGCTGATCCTGGCCGGAATCGCGGTACTGGCGGTCCTGGTTCGCCACTACTTCAATACCCGCCACAACAGCCACGCATTCGCCTGGACCCTGCCCGTTGCCGCGCTGGGCATGATCTGCCTGGCGTATGTCACTGGCCCTGCGCAAATGTCGACTGACGCGGCATCCGCAGCACGCGCCAGCGGTGTCGATTTCAACAAGGTCCACAGCGTGATTCAGGAACGCTGCGCGGTGTGCCATTCGGCCAAGCCGACCAGCCCGCTGTTCAGCACGGCGCCCGCCGGCGTGATGCTCGATACCCCGCAACAAATCCAGCAACTGGCACCGCGCATCCAGGCCCAGGCCGTCATATCGCAGATCATGCCGCTGGGCAATATCACCCAGATGACCCAACAGGAACGTGACCTGATCGGCGCATGGATCGACAAGGGTGCGCAGACCCACTGATCGATTGATCCAAGGCACTTGAGCCGCGACCTGTGCCCGCACCGGGCAATCTTGAGCCTGCCGCAAAACCGGTGCTACCATGCGCAACCGCTGGCACAGGCAAGGAAAACTCTGGTTCATGAGCAGCATTCGCGAGCGTAACAAAGAACTGATCCTGCGCGCAGCCAGTGAAGAGTTCGCCGACAAGGGTTTCGCAGCCAGCAAGACCAGCGATATCGCGGCCAAGGCCGGGCTGCCAAAACCTAACGTCTACTACTACTTCAAATCCAAGGACAACCTCTACCGCGAGGTGCTCGAAAGCATCATCGAGCCGATCCTCCAGGCATCGACGCCATTCAATCGCGACGGCGTGCCGGCTGAGGTGCTGAGTGGCTACATTCGCTCGAAAATCCGCATATCCCGCGACTTGCCGTTCGCCTCGAAGGTGTTCGCCAGCGAGATCATGCACGGCGCACCGCACTTGACTGCCGAGCAAGTCGAACAGCTCAACAGCCAAGCCCGACACAACATCGACTGCATTCAGTCCTGGATCGACAGCGGTCAGATCGCACCGCTCGACCCGCACCATTTGATGTTCACCCTCTGGGCCGCGACCCAGACCTACGCCGATTTCGACTGGCAGATTTCCACCGTCACTGGCAAAGCCAAACTCGACGACAGCGACTACGAAGCCGCCGCGCAGACCATCATCCGGTTGGTGCTCAAAGGGTGTGAGCTCGATAAGTGACACTGCGGCTGATACATAACCTGTAAGAGATCCCGCTCTGCCGTCGACACCGCGCAGGCGATACTTTGTGCATGCCCTGCCCACCTTGACCGCACCGTTTATCCTCGCCTGCCGGTTGGTTCAAGCCAACGCCCGCCTGTTGTATCAGTCAGCGTTCGATCATCAGTTGCGCTGATGACCGGAAAGCTCCTAGGCTCTGCGCATACTCAATTCGGAAATAACCCATGGACAACAACAAAGGCTGGCGGGAACAGCTGCGCATCATCATTTTCCAGACCGATACGGTCGCGGGCCGACGCTTCGACAAAACCTTGCTGCTGATCATTCTGAGCAGCCTGGTCGTGGTGATCATCGACAGCATCGAAAGCATTCATCGCGACTATGCTGGTCTACTGGCGTATCTCGAATGGGGTTTCACTCTGGTATTCGCCATTGAATACGGTCTGCGCCTGTACTGCTCGCCCAAACCGTTGCGCTATGCCTTCAGCTTTTATGGCTTGGTCGACCTGCTGGCGATTGTGCCTGGCGCGCTCTCGCTGTATTACAGCGACGCTCAATACCTGCTAATCATTCGTATCATTCGGATGTTACGGATCTTCCGGGTGCTCAAGCTCGGTCATTACCTCAAGCAGGCCAACTACCTGCTCGCGGCGCTGCGTGGCAGCAAGCAGAAGATCATCGTTTTCCTGGCCACCGTCTCTACGCTGGTCATTGTTTTCGGCACGCTGATGTATGTGATCGAAGGCCCGAAAAACGGGTTCACCAGTATCCCCATCGGGATCTACTGGGCCATTGTCACGCTGACGACAGTAGGCTTCGGCGACATTGTGCCCAAGACACCGCTGGGGCAAATGTTGTCGTCGCTGGTGATGATCACCGGTTACTCCATCATCGCGGTGCCCACCGGGATCTTCACTGCCGAACTGGCCAACGCCATGCGGGGCGAACAACTGGAACACAAATGTCCGGTCTGCGCGAAGAACGACCACCAGCCCAGTGCGGCGTTTTGCGCGCGGTGTGGCAACGCCTTGTTTCCCAAAGATGAGAACAAAGCATAAGCAAATTGCTTTTGAGTATTTAAATGACTATAGCCACCCGGCTATAGTCGCCAGCAATGAGCCACTCGCCCCATCAGCAGCCTCACCCACACCTCCAATAAGGAATGCGCAGTGAACAAATTTTTTGGCGCCTCACTTCTGGCCGCAGGCCTGGCCTTCGGCAGCGTGGCCCAAGCCGCCCCGACCCTGCTCAACGTTTCCTATGATGTGATGCGCGACTTCTACAAAGACTACAACAGCGCGTTCCAGAAGCACTGGCAAGCCGAACACAATGAGAACGTCGCCCTTCAAATGTCCTTCGGCGGCTCAAGCAAACAGGCCCGCTCCGTCATCGATGGCCTGCCGGCTGACGTCATCACCATGAACATGGCCACCGACATCAACGCGCTGGCCGACAACGGTGGTCTGGTGCCGAAAGACTGGGTCGCTCGCCTGCCGAACAACAGCGCGCCGTTCACCTCAGCCACGGTTTTCATCGTGCGCAAAGGCAACCCTAAAGCCCTGAAAGACTGGCCAGACCTGGTCAAGGATGGCGTTCAGGTGATCGTACCCAACCCGAAAACCTCGGGTAACGGTCGCTACACTTACCTGTCGGCGTGGGGTTACACCCTGAAGAATGGCGGTGATGAAGCGGCCGCGAAAAAGTTCGTCGGCCAGTTGTTCAGCAATGTGCCTGTACTCGACACCGGCGGCCGTGGTGCCACGACCACCTTCATGACCAACCAGATTGGTGATGTGCTGGTGACCTTCGAAAACGAAGCCGAAATGATCGCCCGGGAATTTGGTCGGGATCAGTTCGAAGTGGTCTACCCAAGCGTTTCAGCCGAAGCCGAGCCACCTGTGACCGTGGTCGATAAAGTCGTCGACAAGAAAGGCAGCCGTGCCCTTGCCGAGGAATACCTGAAATACCTGTGGTCCCCGGAAGGCCAGGAAATCGCAGCCGCCAACTACCTGCGCCCACGTGACCCGGCCATATTGGCCAAATACAACGACCGCTTCCCTAAAGTCGACTTCCTCTCGGTAGAGAAAACCTTCGGCGACTGGCGCACCGTGCAAAAAACCCACTTCAGTGACGGTGGTATTTTCGACCAGATTTACACGGTGAAATAAGCCCCACCGCATAAATAAAAACGGCGACCATGGGTCGCCGTTTTTATTTAATTATCAGAAGACGTTATGTTTGCGGGCAGTATTCAATCCACGTAGGAACTACGTTTACACCCTCCGTTTAATACTGGCAATAACCTGCATGACTTCTTTCATAGGCCGTCGCAACGTAATGAGCTCAACCCCCTCATCACTTAGAAGCAACAGAGTATGAAATCCAGTCTCCACCTGCCTGACCTGCAAAACAACATCAACTGTGCCCCCCACGCGATATACCGTAACGTTCGCATTGCAATCCAGTTTCAGGAGTGAGCGCTGAAGCTGCACCTCATCCTGTTCTGCAGCATTAAGGTTATTCGTGGGTAAGATGCCGTATATCAAACGATACAAATCCACCACGCTGACGGGACGCGATGTGAACCTGCCGAGTTGATCGCTCCATGGCTCCGGATCTACATGCTGCTGTCCTATATAATCCCGATTCGGATAACTTGCCATAAACCCATCACCACTCAACAGCACGTCAGGTTGACTGGGCAAATTAAACTGATACTTTGAGAAATAGACAGGCGTATGGGCACCTTTATGATAAGGCAGGTATACCGTGCCTGGTATTACATAGTCGCAGGACTCAGCCGAAGCATGAGACGCAGCCATTACCATCAGCGTTACCGCGATCCAATATTTCACTGCATTCCCCAATCGCAAGCGAGCGTACGGAAGTATATTTCTGTCAAACAAATAACTGGCAATAATTTCCTATATAGGTAGTTTCAAGTACAGAAGAAAAATGTAGGAAAAGACTGAAAATATTGTAATAAAAAACGGCGACCCCAGGGTCGCCGTTTTTTATTACGCCTACTCAATGACCGTACTGACGCCCCAACCCCGGCGGCACGCCATTGGCATCTGTCGCCTGCCATGGCCCGTTACGCCCGGTAGACCAACTCCAGCCGTTGTTCCAGTGGTAGTAAGTGCGCTGACGGTAGAAGGTATCGGCTTCGTCATCCAGTACATGCACACCGAGGCGTGCATCCCAGTGGCTGTTGCCACCCGGTGGTGGAGCGAAGTGGGCGGAGGTTTTTGGGCCTGTGGCGGGCGCCGGACGCTGGGGAGACGTCTGCGGCGCAGTGTGCGGCTTGCCGGATTGCGGTTTGCCCTGTTGCGGTTTGCTGGGCAGTGTCGGTATCGGTTCGCTGCTTTGTGGTCCCGTGGGGTGCTGGACGGCACACGCACTCAAGCCAAGGACAAGACTCAATAAGGTGATGCGTGCGACAGCGGTCATGGGACGTTCTCTCTACTGATCTGGACTGTCGATGGTCAATGCTTGCTGGGCCGTGGTGCTGCTGGCCAGCGGCTTGCTGCGACCGATCCACTCACCCTTGGTCGCCTGACCGGCACGGGACACCCGCGCAACCAGTTGGACTTCCGGGAAGTTCGACAGTTTCAGTTGCGGCATCATTGCATCGGCATCAGCCAATTCTACTTCGGCTGGCAGGTCCGCCACGGTCAGGCGCTTGACGGCCAACGGCATCGGTGGGCCTGAGGTAGCGCGAGCGAAGATGAACACACTGTCACTCGGCTGGACGCTGGCTTTGACTTCTGCCGTCAGATCGACACGAACCTTGAGCAGCCCGGCAACCTTGTTATCGGCCGCAGGAGCACTCGCGGCTTTTGCGACAACTGTCGGTGTCACGGCCACTTTGCCACCGCTCGCCACCAACCTGTCACCGGCACGCGAAATACCGCCTTCGAGCGCAGAGCGGGAAGGATCTTCGGCAGGCAGTACGGCCAACAGACGCTTCCAGTAGTCGATGGATTGCTGATAACGCTCGCCTTCAAACGCTGCGATACCCAACAGCCCCAGGCTGGTGACTTCGTTAGGATCAGCTTTGAGTGCTTCATCGGTCAGGGCCTGAATCTGCGCCGACCATTGCTTGTTGCCCGCGAAATACAGCGCCTGAGCCCACTGTCCGAGCAGCTCCGGCTGACGTCCTGCCAACCCCACGGCACGTTCGAACATGTTCGCCGCATCGGCTGGACGCTCCTGAGCCATGTAGGTGCGAGCGAGGAAGTACATGCCTTCGGCCGAATCCGGCTGGGCTTTTACCGCGCGTTCCAGGCGGTTGGACATTTGATCCAGTGACGTCGGGGCCTGGGCAAACTCGCGGGTCAGTTCGACCTTGTCGCTGGCACCGAAATGCAGGTACAGCGCCAAACCCAGTACCGGCACCAGCAACGCAGCCAGCAACGGCAAGGGCTTGCCCAAGCGTGAGGTGCGTGGGATATCGGCGCCTTCGGTGTCAGCCAGCAGTTCACGAGCGGCCTCGGCACGGCCACTGTCCATCTGCGCCGAAGAGAGCACACCCTCATCCTGCTCACCTTGCAGCTCGGCCAGGCGTTCCTGATACAGGGCAACGTTAAGCGCGGTACGATCCTCTTCGCTTTGCGCACGACGGCCGCGCAGAACAGGGATCAACAAGAAACTCAGGGCCACCAGCAACAGCAGGCCGGCAGCTAGCCAGAAATCAATCATTCGTGTTTTTTATCCAACAGTTGGTCGAGGCGCTGACGCTCCTCGTCAGAAAGAACGTCCGCACCCTCGGCACGCTTGCCGCGCCGACGCATCACGATCACACCCATCACCAGCACGCCACCCATCAGCAAGATCCCGGGACCGAACCAGAGCAACCAGGTGCTTGAATTGAGCGCCGGTTTGTAGCGCACAAAGTCACCGTAGCGATCGACCATGAAGTCGATGATCTGCTGATTGCTCTGGCCTTCGCCCAGCATGCGGTAGATCTCTTTGCGCAGGTCAGCGGCAATCGGCGCGTTGGAGTCGGCGATGTCCTGATTCTGGCATTTAGGGCAGCGCAGCTCTTTGGTCAATTCGCTGTAACGGGCGCGTTCGGCTTCATCACGAAACTCGTAGGCATCAATGGCGGCCTGCGCCACATTAGCCAGCCCGACACTTAAAACAGCCGCTGCAAACCAACGCTTCATGGTTTGGCCTCATCGACCAAGCCTTGATACAGCCCGGCCAGCTTTTCACGCCAGACGGTCTCGTCGATCACGCCGACGTACTTGTGGCGAATCACGCCCTTGCTGTCGATCAGGAAGGTTTCCGGTGCGCCGTACACGCCCAGGTTCAAACCAAGGCTGCCAGCGTCATCGCGAATGTTTATCTGATAAGGATTGTGAAACTCCTTCAGCCATTTCAGTGCGTCGGCGTTCACGTCCTTGTAATTGACGCCGTAAATCACCACGCCCTGCCCGGCCAGCTTGTTCAACACCGGGTGTTCAACACGGCAGGATATGCACCAGGTGCCCCAGACGTTGACCAAAGCAGGTTTGCCCAACAAGTCGGCCTGGGTGATGATTTTGCCGGTCTGTACATCCGGCAGCGAGAACGCTGGGAACGGTTTACCGATCATCGCTGAAGGCAGCTCGGCCGGGTCAAGGTACAGCCCCCGGTAGAGAAACGCCGCCATGCCCAAAAACAGCGCAAGCGGCACCAGCAGAATCCAGCGCTTCATACCGCAGCTCCCGACAGGCCCAACGCGTCGCGCACTTTGCTTTTGACCTTGACCCTGTAACGCCTATCCATCGCGGCCAACAGCCCGCCAAAGCCGGTGAACAGGCCGCCGAACCAGATCCAGCGTACAAACGGCTTGACGTGAACCCGTACCGCCCAAGCGCCATCGCCCAGTGATTCGCCAAGGGCAACGTACAGGTCACGGCTGAAACCGGCGTCGATGCCCGCTTCTGTCATCATTGATTGCTGCACGGTGTACAAACGCTTTTCCGGGTGCAAGACGGTGACTTCCTTACCGTTTTCCAGCACACGGACAGTGCCTTTGTCGGAGGTAAAGTTCGGGCCCTGAACATGCTTGGCGCCCTCAAAAACGAACATATAGCCGCCCAGCTCCATCGATTCGCCCGGCGCCATGCGCAGGTCGCGTTCGGCACTGTTCTGGCTGGACAGGACCACACCCAGTGCGCAGATGGCAATGCCGATGTGGGCCACTTGCATGCCCCAATAGCTACGGGTCAAGCCGCGAGCACCTTTGATCAAACCTTTGTGCCGCGTCTTGTCCAGCAGGTCGCGCACGCCCGCCAGCAACACCCAGGCCGCAAGCATGAAGGTCGCCAGCACTGCCCATTGGAAGTCGCCAAGTACGAAGCAGGCAACGATGGCCAATATGGCACTGCCGACCAGCACCGGTGCAAGCATGCTCACCAGCCATTTGACCGGCGTATCTTTCCAGCGCACCACCATGCCGACCGCCATCACAGCCATCAGCAGCGCCATCAACGGCACGAACAACGCGTTAAAGTACGGAGGGCCGACCGACATTTTGGCACCGGTCAGTGCATCGAGTACCAGCGGGTACAGAGTGCCCAGCAGAATCATTGACGCAGCAACCACCAGCACCAGGTTGTTGCCCAGCAACAGTGTTTCACGCGACCACAGGGCAAAACCCACATGGCTTTTGACCACCGGCGCGCGGAAGGCGAACAGCGTCAGCGAGCCGCCGACAACTGTCAGCAAGAAGATCAGGATGAACACGCCACGAGCCGGGTCGGACGCAAATGCATGCACCGAGGTCAGCACACCGGAGCGCACCAGGAAAGTCCCCAGCAGGCTCAGCGAAAACGCAGCAATCGCCAACAGCACGGTCCAGCTTTTGAACACGCCACGCTTTTCCGTAACCGCCAGAGAGTGGATCAACGCAGTGCCCACCAGCCATGGCATGAAGGAAGCGTTTTCCACCGGGTCCCAGAACCACCAGCCGCCCCAGCCAAGTTCGTAATAAGCCCACCAGGAACCGAGGGTGATGCCGATGCCGAGGAATGCCCAGGCAACAATGGTCCATGGTCGCGACCAGCGCGCCCAGGCAGCGTCAAGACGCCCGCCGAGCAAGGCGGCGATGGCGAAGGCAAAGGCCACTGAGAAACCGACATAGCCCATGTACAGCATTGGCGGATGCACGATCAAACCAATGTCTTGCAGCAATGGGTTGAGGTCGCGGCCGTCGGCCGGTATTTGCGGCAGGATGCGCGAGAACGGGTTGGACGTAAGGATCAGGAACAGCAGGAAGCCGACGCTGATCATGCCCATCACCGCCAGTACACGCGCCAGCATCACTTGCGGCAATTGCCGGGAGAAGATCGACACGGCGAAGGTCCAGCCGCCGAGGATCAAGGCCCACAGCAGCAACGAACCTTCGTGAGCGCCCCACACCGCGCTGAACTTGAAATACCAGGGCAAGGCGCTGTTCGAGTTATTGGCTACATAACCGACTGAGAAATCATCGGTCATGAACGAGTAGGTCAGGCAGGCGAAGGAGAATATGAGGAAAGCGAACTGCCCCCAAGCGGCCGGCTGGGCCAGGCTCATCCAAAGGCGATCGCCGCGCCAGGCACCGATCAACGGCACGATTGCCTGCACGATGGCAAAGCACAGCGCCAGAATCATGGCCAGATGGCCGAGTTCGGGAATCATGGTTTCAGCCCTGTTTGGATGGTGTGGTGGACGTCATGGGCGCCGACTGGCCGCTGTCTTTCAGCGCTTTGGTCACTTCCGGCGGCATGTATTTTTCATCGTGTTTGGCGAGTACTTCATCGGCGACAACCACGCCATCGGCGTTGATTTTTCCCAGCGCGACGATGCCCTGCCCTTCACGGAACAAGTCCGGAAGAATGCCGCGATACGTGATGGTCACCGATTTGTTGAAGTCGGTGACGATGAACCTGACATCCAGTGAATCGCCGGAGCGTTGCAGCGATCCTTTCTCGACCATGCCACCTGCACGAATACGGGTGTCATGTGGCGCTTCGCCGTTAGCGATCTGGCTCGGGGTGTAGAACAAGTTGATGTTCTGCTGCAACGCGTTCAAGGCCAGGGTCACGGCAATGCCGACCCCTGCCAGAATCGCGACGATGATCAACAGACGTTTTTTACGCAGCGGATTCACTTCTTATTCTCCCAGCGCAAACGTCGCGCCTCTTGTTGCAGGTAACGCCGACGCGCCAGCACCGGCCACGCCACGTTGAGGGCCAGGACCAACAGGCTGATGCCATAGGCCGACCAGACATATAAACCATGGTGACCCATGGCGAGAAAATCACTGAAGGAGGCAAAACTCACAGCGGGGCTCCTTTGACCGGGACATGGCCCAGGCTTTTCAGAACTTCGGCCTTGACCCAGCTGCTGCGCGCTTCGCGCTTGAGCACTTCAAGGCGCATACGCATCAACAGCACCGCGCCAAAGAAACAGTAGAAGCCCAACACCATGAACAGCAACGGCAGCCACATCTCGGCCGGCATCGCCGGTTTCTCGGTGAGACTGAAGGTCGCGCCCTGATGCAGGGTGTTCCACCACTCCACCGAATATTTGATGATCGGGATGTTGATCACACCCACAATCGCCAACACCGCGCAGGCCTTGGCCGAGCTGTCACGGTTACTGATTGCCTGACCGAGCGCAATAAGACCGAAGTACAGAAAAAGCAGGATCAACATCGACGTTAGTCGCGCATCCCAGACCCACCACGAACCCCAGGTCGGTTTACCCCAAATGGCGCCGGTGACCAGCGCCACAGCGGTCATCCAGGCACCGATGGGCGCAGCGCATTGCAGCGCGACGTCGGCAATCTTCATCTTCCAGACGAGCCCGACCACACCACAGATCGCGAGCATCACATAGCAAGACTGAGCGAGCATGGCCGCAGGGACGTGGATATAGATGATACGGAAGCTATTGCCCTGCTGATAATCAGGCGGCGCAAAGGCCAGCCCCCATACCAGGCCGATGCCGATCAGTAACACGGCGGCGATGCTCAGCCAGGGCAGTATTCGCCCGCTGATGCCATAAAACCATTTAGGTGAGCCCAGTTTGTGGAACCAGGCCCAACTGATGCTGACTTTCATCACGTTGCCTTTCATCACGGTGCATCCAGGGTCTTTACTGATCGCCAGCCGTCGTATGCGGGCGTGATCAGAACCTCAATTATTCGCCGACGCTGATCTTCAGCCCAGCCGCTATTGCAAAAGGTGTCAGGGTCACTGCCAAGGCGGTCAGGCTACCAAGCCAGAGCAGATAACCCGTTGCCGGCATCCCTTGCAGGCTCGCTTGCAACGCGCCACTGCCAAGGATCAATACCGGGATGTACAAGGGTAAAATCAACAACGCCAACAACAGTCCACCGCGTTTCAAGCCTACCGTCAACGCCGCGCCCACTGCACCCAGCAGGCTCAATACCGGCGTGCCCAGCAGCAGCGAAATCAGCAACACCGGGACACATTCACCGGGCAGACCCAGCATCAGCGCCAGCAACGGTGCCAACAATACCAGCGCCAACCCGGAAAACGCCCAGTGTGCCAGTACCTTAGCCAGAACTAGAAGAGCCAGGGGGTGCGACGAAAGGACCCACTGCTCCAGAGAACCGTCTTCAAAATCACTGCGAAACAGCCCGTCAAGCGAGAGCAGGACTGACAATAACGCCGCCACCCAGACCAATCCCGGTGACAAGGTTTGCAACAATTGAGTCTCCGGGCCAACGGCTAGCGGAAACATGGCGATCACAATGGCGAAAAACACCAGCGGGTTGGCTAATTCCGCCGGACGGCGAAATAGCAGACGCGCTTCACGGGCGACCAACAGGGTAAAAACGTGACTCATACGGCCCAATGCCCCAGATCAAGGTCCCGATAGCCGGCAGGAATCCGGGTCAACGTGTGGTGGGTGGTCAACACGACCATTCCACCCTGCTCGCAATGTTTGGCCAAATGTTCTTCAAGTTGGGCCACACCTTGTTTGTCGAGGGCTGTAAAGGGCTCATCCAGAACCCACAACGGTGGTCCTGCCAGATACAGACGCGCCAATGCCACTCGTCGTTGCTGCCCGGCCGATAAGGTGTGACACGGCACATCCTCAAAACCGCGCAGGCCAACTGATTCCAGCGCCTGCAAGATCGCATCGCGCTCGGCGGGACGGTGCAAGGCACAGAGCCAGGTCAGGTTTTCTTCCGGGGTCAGCAGGTCCTTGATGCCTGCGGCATGACCTATCCAGAGCAGATTGCGTGCCAGCTCGGTTCGTTGCTGCGCCAGAGGCTGACCGTTGAGCCGGACTTCCCCTGAGGTGGGCTGCATCAAACCGGCCAACAACCGCAGCAGACTGGTCTTGCCGCTGCCGTTCGGGCCACTGATTTGCAGCATGTCACCGGCGGCCAGACGCAATTCGAGATTCTCGAAGAGCATCCGCCAGTCACGCTCGCAAGCAAGCGCCACGGCTTCTAGAAGAGGGCTGGGCATGGCTGACCTTTTCTTTTGATCAAGAGCTGAGCGGTTCAAGTCGGCTAAACAGCAGCCGTTATACTGATGACGATTAAATGAACATCCAGCCTGAAACCGTGGATCGCAGAGATTCTTATGCGCGCCACCGTAGACGGGGCGGCATTATACATGTCATGTCCTGATACCAAGAGGGCAATTTCGACAGGTTGTAACCAATGACAGGCGACATCAGCAGCCTTGCACCGCTTGCCCCGACCGCCGTTCTGGTGAAAGCGGGCATCACGCCGAATGAAATTCTCAAATTGATACAACCTGTGGACGGTTTGCTGGCCGCTGGCGAGTCAGTCAAGGCCGAAGTCGTGAACCTGAAACCGGTCGATCAGGCGTTTCAAGTGCTGATGCGGCTGACGCTGGACGGTGGCCGCCAAGCATTGGTAGAGGCCATCAGCCAGCAGCCTCTACCCGCCGGCGCCAACCTGATCGTCACCCAGCCAACGCCGAGCAGCCTGGCAATCACTGTGCAGCAAAGCTTGAGCGCCGCCGTCGCCAGCCTGACGAGTATCGACACCAAACAATTACCGGTTGGCACCTTGTTACAGGGCACCGTAATGAGCAGCCAGGCGCTTGCGCAAAGCGCTGGCCAACCGGCGCTGTATCGGAACGTAATCAGCTTGCTCAACACCCTGCTGGCCGGTGCCAGCCTGACAGTGGACAGCCCGAAGCCGTTGACCGTCGGCAGCCTGCTCAGTGCGCAAGTCCAGGGGACGCAGGCGCTGAACTTCGTCCCACTGAGTGGTCGGCTCGACCAGTTGGCAGTTGCGCAACAACTGAGCGTTCAGCAAAGCCGCCAAGGTTCGCTGGACGGGCTGATCAAAGCGCTGCAAACCGTCCAGCAAGACGGCGATCTGCCACCAAACCTGCGTGCCAGCATCGAGACCCTGCTGGACGACCTGCCGGATATCCGTCAACTCGCAGACCCAAAAGCGCTCGCGCAGGCGTTGAACGGCAGCGGACTGTTCCTTGAAGCCAAATTACTCAGTGGTCAGAACCCCGCCGCAGCCCCGGACTTGAAGGCCAACCTGATGCGCCTGATAGCGCAAATTCTTCCCGGTCTGCCCGGCAACAGTAATTACGACGCAGCTGCAGCCGCCAATACCTTGGCTCGCGTCATGCCCAGCATGATCCGTAGCGCCTTGGGCACGCTGGGCCTGGTCAGTCCTCGCGCGCAACCGAGTAGCTTCCCCCTGCCCACGCGCAACATGAATGGGGAACGCGGCGAAGACCTGGAGACCCTGCTCAAACTTGCCGCCGCCGCCGTGTCGCGCCTGCAAAGCCATCAACTGTCAGGCCTGGAGCAGACCCGCACGACCGCCGACGGAACTCAATTGACCACCTGGCAGTTGGAAATACCCATGCGCAACCTGCAGGACATCGTGCCTTTGCAGGTCAAATTGCAGCGTGAAGAAACGCCGGACAAGGACGAGCCAGCCGACAAGGACGACAATACCGTCAAGCCTGCGAAGGAAAAACTGTGGCGGGTTGAACTGGCGTTTGATCTTGAGCCACTGGGGCCATTACAGGTCCAGGCACAATTGATCAGAGGCAGCCTGTCCAGTCAGCTATGGGCCGAACGCGCTGAAAGCGCGAACCTGATTGCCCGAGAACTGGACCACCTGCGCGAGCGCTTGATCGCATCAGGTCTGACCGTGGGCGAACTGGCGTGCCGTCAGGGCACGCCGCCACAAGGGCCGCGCACCGCCCTGGAACAACGCTGGATCGACGAGACCGCCTGATGACCCCTCCCGAACACACTCCGCGCCAGGCAATCGCCCTCAGCTACGACGGACAACACGCCCCGACGCTTACCGCCAAAGGCAATGACCAACTGGCCGAGGCGATCCTGGCCATCGCCCGGGAATATGACGTGCCTATCTATGAGAATGCCGAGCTCGTCAAATTACTGGCTCGCATGGAGCTGGGCGACAGCATTCCCGAGGCCCTGTACCGCACCATCGCCGAAATCATTGCGTTCGCCTGGCACCTCAAAGGCAAATTTCCCGAAGGGCAGGATCCAGATGCACCGCCCGTGGAAAGAGATATAACGCCGACTGCCTGAAAACGACGCAGCACGGTTTAGTTATCGGACTCTTCCATGCCCAACCTGCGCCCTGGCGACTGGTGCATTTTGCTCATGAGCCGAGCTTCCGCCTGAGTCAGGCCACACGACTGGGTCAGTTCATCGGCACTCGCGCCCATGCCGACCAGTCGTGCTGCCTGGGCAAACGACAGGCTGGAAGGGTCGCGCTGTTCGAGCTGGATCAATTTGTCAGGCAAGGGCCCAACCACCGCGCGCAGTTCGTGCAGGTCTTCACCCATGCGAATGGTGCCGCTCTGGTAGTCATCCAGGCGCCTGGCCAGCTCTTTGAGCCGTTGATCGCGCAACACGTCATCCTCGACCTGCTGCGCAACCAACAACCGCTGGCGCTTGCTGTACGCAAGGAACAGCACCAGCGACAACGCCCAGAGAAGGCCCAGAAAAATGACAGCAACCTCTAAAATCAATCAGATGTTCTCCAGATCGGACCACTCTTCTTCGGACATCATCTTGTCCAGCTCGACGAGGATCAGCAATTCACCGTTTTTGTTGCACACGCCCTGAATAAACTTGGCGGACTCATCATTACCTACGTTCGGCGCAGTTTCGACTTCGGACTGACGCAGGTAAACCACTTCGGCCACGCTATCAACCAGAATCCCGACCACTTGCTTGTCGGCTTCGATGATCACGACGCGGGTGTTGTCACTGACTTCTACCGGGTCCAGGCCGAAGCGCTGACGAGTATCGATCACGGTCACCACGTTGCCGCGCAGGTTGATGATCCCCAGCACATAGCTTGGTGCGCCTGGCACAGGAGCGATTTCGGTATAGCGCAGCACTTCCTGAACCTGCATCACGTTGATGCCGTAAGACTCGTTGTCCAGACGGAAGGTAACCCACTGCAGGATAGGATCTTCGGAACCCTGTGCTGACGACCTATTCATACCCTAACCCCTCAAGTGTGTGCTGTGCAGACGGTGCTTTGCACCGCCCTGTGATTATTTGATGGTGTGCATTTGCTTGACCGCGCCACTGGCTATCAGCTCGGCCAATTCGGAAACATCCAACAGCGCGCACATATGTTCGATCACTGTGCCCGCCAGCCAGGGACGCTGGCCGCGGTGGGTGCGCCATTTGATTTCGTTCGGGTCCAGGCGCAACGAGCGGCTGACCTGATGCACCGCCAGCCCCCACTCATAGCCTTGAACCGAGATAACGTATTGCAGGCCCTGACGTAAATCGTCGCGATAACGGTCCGGCATGACCCAACGTGCGGTATCGAGCACCTTCAGGTTGCCGCTCTGACTGGGCAGAATGCCAAGAAACCAGTTCGGCTGACCGAACAGCGGCGTCAACTCCTGCCCTGCCAGTGAATAAATCGAGCCCAGACACACCAACGGAACGGCCAGGGTCAGCCCGGCGACATCGAATAACAGGCATTCGAACGGTTCGGCAGCCCATGCCGGCCTACCGTCAGCAGACGATGGCGGCGGCGTGCGATGACCGGCCGCAAGATGCACCTCCACCACAGGTTCAACCAAGGCCACAGCCGGGGTCTCAACCGATTTTAAAACAGGTTCCAACGGTGCAACGTCGGCGATAACGGCAACCGGCACAGGTGCGACAACCGCAACCACTGGCGAATCGAGCGCCACGCGAACCACAGCATCGCGAGCCTGCTCTTCAAGGACCGCCGCCTGGAATTCGTCAAGACTGGAGCTGAGCGTCAGCTCTTCAGTCGCTTCCTGCAGCAGGGCATCCAGATAAGACTGCAGCGCCAATTGTGGCCGTGTTGCTATATCGACAGGGCGGCTCATAAGGGTGCCCATAAACGAGTTCCGTAGAAATAACCTTCACTGTTTCTTGTTATCGGCTGCGCTGGCGCCCGACTTGAATGTGTCCGAGAGTCATGCACAAACACCTCAAGCGACCTGAGCAACAAGTTGCTGGGAAAGCAGGTCTTTGAGCAGCGCCCGATAGGCCACCACGCCACGACTTTTGTTGTCGAACTGCGAAGGCGTCAACCCGGCCCGGCTGGCGTCGCGCAGACGCGTGTCCACTGGCACATACGCCTTCCAGATGTTTTCCGGGTAGTTGTCGCGCAGCACCCTCAAGGTGCTCATGGACGCCTGCGTGCGGCGGTCGAACAAGGTCGGAACGATGGTGTAAGGCAGTGCCTGTTTGCGCGAACGATTGATCATCGCCAGCGTGCTGACCATGCGTTCAAGGCCCTTGACCGCAAGGAATTCGGTTTGCACTGGAATGACCAACTGCTGACTGGCCGCCAAAGCATTGACCATCAACACGCCAAGTAATGGCGGGCTGTCGATGATGGCGTAATCAAAATCCTGCCACAGCTGGGCCAGGCTTTTGGCAATCACCAGCCCCAGGCCACTTTGCCCCGGCGACTGACGCTCCAGCACCGCCAGCGCTGTACTTGATGGCAGCAGGGAAATGCGCTCATCGCTGGTAGGCAAGAGCAACTGACCCGGCAGACCATCAGGCACGACCCCTTTGTGCAGAAACAGGTCGTAAGCGCTGTGTTCCAGCGTGTCGGGGTTATGCCCGAAGTAACTGGTCATGGAACCATGAGGGTCGAGATCGACAACGACCACGCGCTTGCCCGCCTCTGCCAGCAAGCCGGCTAAAGCGATGGAAGAGGTGGTCTTACCGACGCCACCTTTTTGATTGGCTACTGCCCAGACTCTCATTGTGCTTTTCCTCCCGACATGACGTTTGCCATACCGAGAATTGACTATAAGGCGGGTGACGGGGAATTGACGGCGTTCCCACTTACCGGCTGCGTACGATGGGTCGGTGCAGTTTGTGTGCCAGCACGCCTCAACGCGGCATCCGGTTTTGCATTGGCAGTGCCGGAGCCTGTAAGGCTGCGGCGTACCTCCAGATTGCGTGAAATCACCAGCACCACGCGCCGGTTATGGGCACGCCCTTCGGCCGTTGTATTTGAAGCCACCGGCTGAAACTCGCCGTAACCCACCGATGCCATGCGTGCCGGGTTAACCCCATCCATCGCCAGCATGCGCACGATGCTTGCCGCCCGCGCCGAGGACAACTCCCAGTTGGTCGGGTACTGCGCCGTGCGGATCGGCTGGTCATCGGTGAAGCCTTCAACGTGCACCGGGTTATCGAAGGGATGCAAAATCTTCGCGACCTTCTCGATGATATTGAACGCCATGTCGCTGGGCATGGCATCGCCGCTACCGAACAACAGACTGGAGTTGAGCTCGATCTCAATCCACAGCTCATTGCCGCGGACCGTCAACTGATTGGACTTGATCAAATCGCCAAAGCCATTGCGCACGTCGTCCGAAATCGCCTGCAGCGGGTCAACCGAGCTTGACGACAAGCCCGCATCGACCTCTTCGCTGTCCTTGATAACCGGCTCTGACGGCCTGATCGACAGTGGCCGCTCGTTACCGATAGGAATCGGTTTGAGACTGCGCTCGGCATCGCTGAAGACACCATTCAAGGCCTGCGACAGCACCTTGTACTTGCCCTCGTTGAGCGATGAAATCGAATACATCACCACAAAAAAAGCAAACAGCAAGGTGATGAAGTCTGCGTAAGACACCAGCCAACGTTCGTGGTTTTCATGCTCTTCGGGGCGGCGACGGCGGGCCATGGCTATTGCATCACTCCATGAACCCTTGCAGCTTCAATTCGATCGAGCGCGGGTTCTCGCCCTCGGCGATGGATAAAATGCCTTCGAGCAACATCTCGCGATAACGCGACTGACGCAGGGCAATCGCTTTGAGCTTGCTCGCGATCGGCAGCAAAATCAGGTTGGCTGAAGCCACCCCGTAAATGGTCGCGACGAATGCCACGGCAATCCCGCTGCCCAACTGACTCGGGTCGGCAAGGTTGCCCATCACATGGATCAAGCCCATGACCGCACCGATGATGCCGATGGTCGGAGCGTAGCCACCCATGCTTTCAAAAACCTTGGCCGCTTGAATATCGCGTGCTTCCTGGGTCATGAAGTCCACTTCCAGAATGCTCCGAATCGCTTCGGGCTCAGCACCATCGACCAGCAGCTGCAAGCCTTTGCGCGAATAGGTATCGGGCTCCCCGTCGGCGATGGCTTCAAGCCCGAGCAACCCTTCCTTGCGCGCAGTCAGGCTCCAGTTGACGACACGGTCGATACCGCCCGGCAAGTCGATGCGTGGCGGAAACAGAATCCAGCCAACAATCTGCAGGGCGCGCATAAATGAGCTCATGGGCGACTGCAGCAGCGACGCCGCCAGAGTACCGCCCAGCACGATCAAGGCCGCCGGACCATTGAGCAATGCGCTCAGGTGTCCGCCTTCCAGGTAATTGCCGCCGATGATGGCGACAAACGCCAGGATGATCCCAATCAGGCTCAGCACATCCATCAGAGACAAGCCTCGACCAAATGCTTGCCAATCTCGTCCAGGCTGTACACCGCATCCGCCAGGTCAGCTTTGACGATCGCCATGGGCATGCCATAAATCACACAGCTTGCCTCATCCTGCGCCCAGATATGGCTGCCACCCTGCTTGAGCAGGCGAGCACCTTCGCGACCATCGGCCCCCATGCCAGTCAGTACCACCGCCAACACCTTGTCGCCGTAGGATTTGGCTGCAGAACCGAAGGTAATATCCACACAGGGTTTGTAATTCAAGCGCTCGTCGCCGGGCAGGATCTTCACCGCGCCACGACCATCGATCATCATTTGTTTGCCGCCAGGGGCCAGCAATGCCAGGCCCGGACGCAAAATATCACCGTCTTCGGCTTCTTTGACACTGATCTGGCACAGCTTGTCCAGGCGCTCGGCGAATGCCTTGGTGAACGCTGCCGGCATGTGCTGGATCAGAACGATAGGTGCAGGGAAGCTGGCGGGCAGTTGCGTTAACACGCGCTGCAATGCCACAGGGCCACCCGTTGATGTACCGATTGCCACCAGCTTGTACGCCTTGCGCTTTGGAGCAGGCGAAGCATGCGCTGGCACGTACGTCGAGGAAGCGCTTGTCGGCGAAGCCGCCGAACGCACGGGTACAGCACGAGAAGTCGTCGACCCGCCACTCAAGGTGCTGCTGGCCGTGGACAGCGCGGAACTGGCGCCCGATGGCGCAGCCGCCTGCGGCGTCGGAGTGCTGTATCCCGTGAAACGACGGTTGCTGCGGGAAATAGTGTGGATTTTCTCGCACAGCAGCTGTTTGACCTTTTCGGGGTTGCGCGAGATGTCTTCGAAGTTTTTGGGCAGGAAATCGACCGCCCCCGCATCCAGCGCATCCAGCGTAACCCGGGCACCTTCATGGGTCAGCGAGGAGAACATCAAGACCGGTGTCGGAATGCGCTGCATGATGTGACGCACTGCCGTGATGCCATCCATCATCGGCATCTCGTAATCCATGGTAATCACATCGGGCTTCAGCGCGAGCGCTTGCTCGATGGCTTCTTTGCCGTTAGTCGCCGTGCCGACTATCTGGATATTCGGGTCCGCAGAAAGAATTTCCGAGACGCGGCGGCGGAAGAAACCTGAATCATCCACCACCAGGACCTTGACTGCCATAAACACTCCATTAGGTGCTGCGGGCACCAAAAGCGGCCCGCAGCCCCAGAATCAAATACGCCGTGCAGCGTAACGCTTGAGCATGCTTGGTACATCGAGAATCAAGGCAATTCGACCGTCACCGGTAATGGTGGCGCCCGACATACCCGGTGTTCCCTGAAGCATTTTGCCCAGCGGCTTGATGACGACTTCTTCCTGGCCCACCAACTGATCGACGACAAAACCGATACGCTGCGTGCCGACCGACAGGATCACAACATGACCTTCGCGCTGCTCTTCGTGAGCGGCCTTGGCGACCAGCCAACGCTTGAGATAGAACAGTGGCAAAGCCTTGTCGCGCACGATGACCACTTCCTGGCCGTCGACGACGTTGGTCCGCGACAGGTCGAGGTGGAAAATCTCATTTACGTTGACCAGCGGGAAGGCAAAAGCCTGATTGCCCAGCATCACCATCAGGGTCGGCATGATTGCCAGGGTCAACGGCACCTTGATGACGATCTTCGAACCCTGGCCCTTGGTCGAGTAGATGTTGATCGAGCCATTGAGTTGGGCGATCTTGGTTTTCACCACGTCCATGCCCACGCCGCGTCCGGACACGTCAGAAATCTCGGTCTTGGTCGAGAAGCCCGGCGCGAAGATCAGGTTGTAGCAATCGGTTTCGCTCAAGCGATCCGCAGCGTCCTTGTCCATCACCCCACGCTTCACGGCGATGGCACGTAACACGTTGGCGTCCATGCCCTTGCCGTCATCGGAGATCGACAGCAGGATGTGGTCGCCTTCCTGTTCGGCCGCCAGAATCACACGACCACACCGAGGCTTGCCCGCCGCGTCACGCTCTTCCGGGGTTTCGATGCCGTGGTCGACGGCGTTGCGTACCAAGTGGACCAGCGGATCGGCCAGCGCCTCGACCAGGTTTTTATCCAGGTCGGTTTCTTCGCCGACCAGTTCCAGATTGATCTCTTTCTTCAGCTGACGTGCAAGGTCGCGGACCAGACGCGGGAAGCGCCCGAAGACCTTCTTGATCGGCTGCATGCGGGTTTTCATCACCGCGGTCTGCAGATCAGCCGTGACCACGTCAAGGTTCGACACTGCCTTGGACATGGCTTCGTCGCCACTGTTGAGGCCCAGGCGAACCAAGCGGTTACGCACCAACACCAACTCGCCGACCATGTTCATGATTTCGTCGAGGCGTGCGGTGTCGACCCGCACCGTGGTTTCGGCTTCAGACGCCGCGTGCTTCTCCGGCACCGGCACCGGCGCTTTGGCCGGGGCTGGGGCTGCAGCAATAGCCTTGGCCGGCGCAGGCGCAGACGCCTTCACCACGGCGGCTTTAGCCACGACTGGTGCTGGAGCAACCGCTGCCACAACGGCATCAGGCTCAAACTTGCCTTTGCCATGCAGCTCATCAAGCAACGCTTCGAATTCGTGATCGGAGATTTGATCGCCGCCCGGAGCACTTGCAGGCGCCTTGGCGACGGCCACTGGAGCCAGTACCGCAGGCTCCAGTGCATCGGCTACGAACGAACCTTTTCCGTGCAACTGATCGAGCAGTGCTTCGAATTCGTCGTCGGTGATCTCATTGCTCGCTGCCGCGGTTGCCACAGGCGCAGCCTGAACAGGCGCGGCATCGGCGGCGAACTGGCCTTTCCCGTGCAACTGATCAAGCAGCGATTCGAATTCAGCATCACTGATCTCGTCGCTGGCATTGGGGTCAATAGCAGGCATCGCAACCGCCGCGGGCGCAGCGGCTGACGCGGCCGCTTGCGCCTTGACGGCGTTGAGCGAATCGAGCAGTTGTTCGAATTCGTTATCGGTGATGTCGCCTGCAGCCTCAGCAGGTGGCTCTTCGACGCTGACGGGCGCTGTCGCAGCGATCTCATCGGCAGATGCTGGCGCTGCCAGTCGTGCTAATGCAGCCAGCAATTCGGGCGTGGCCGGGGTCACCGTAGTGCGCTCACGCACTTCAGTGAACATGCCATTGACCGCATCCAATGCTTCAAGGACCACGTCCATCAATTCCGAGTCGACCCGCCGCTCACCCTTGCGCAGGATGTCGAAGACGTTCTCGGCGATGTGGCAGCACTCCACCAGCTCATGGAGCTGGAGGAAGCCGGCGCCCCCTTTTACAGTGTGAAAACCGCGAAAAATTGCATTGAGCAATTCCGCATCATCTGGTCGGCTTTCCAGCTCGACCAGCTGCTCGGACAATAGCTCGAGAATCTCGCCGGCCTCTACCAGAAAATCCTGAAGGATTTCTTCATCGGCGCCGAAGCTCATTGGGGTGCTCCCTAAAATTAACCATCAACCGACCTAGAAGCCCAGGCTGGATAGCAGATCGTCAACATCATCCTGTCCGGACACAACGTCATCACGCTTATCGGCATGAATCTGCGGACCTTCACCCTGAGACAGATGTTTTTCTTGTTCTTTTTCTGCGCGCATCGATTGATGGTCATGTTCGATCCCGGCAAAGCGATCGACCTGACTGGCCATCAGCACCAGCTTGAGCAGGTTGCTTTCAACTTCCGTAACCAACTGGGTCACGCGCTTGATCACCTGACCGGTAAGGTCCTGGTAATCCTGAGCCAGCAAAATATCGTTGAGGTGGCCCGACACTTCCCGGGTTTCCTTTTCGCTGCGCGTCAAAAAACCATCGACACGTCGGGCCAGTTCACGAAATTCTTCAGCACCGACTTCGCGACGCATGAAGCGTCCCCAATCGGCACTCAGGGCTGCAGCCTCGGCGCCAACTCCGTTCACCAACGGTGTACTGAGTTCCACCAGATCCATGGTGCGGTTGGCCGCTGCCTCGGTCAGCCTGACCACATAGGACAGCCGCTCGGTAGCATCATTGATCTGCGAGACTTCTTCGGCTTGCGGCGTGTTCGGGTCAATCTGAAAGTTGACGATCGCACTGTGCAGTTCGCGGGTAAGTTTGCCGACTTCTTGATACAGGCCGCTGTCGCGGGCCTTGTTAAGCTCATTAATCAGTTGCGCCGCATCGCCGAACCGGCCCTTTTCAAGGCTATCGACCAACTCGTGTGCGTGTTTTTTCAGGGTCGACTCAAAGTCGCCCGATGACGATTCTGTGTGCTCCATAGAGCCCTCGCGGCAAACATCAGCTATTGACGCGCTCGAAGATCTTTTCGATCTTTTCTTTCAGCACTTGAGCCGTGAAAGGCTTGACCACATAACCGTTCACACCAGCCTGAGCGGCTTCGATGATCTGATCACGCTTGGCTTCAGCCGTTACCATCAACACCGGTAGATGCTTGAGGCGTTCATCTGCACGCACATGACGCAACAGATCGATGCCGGACATGCCAGGCATGTTCCAGTCAGTCACCAAAAAGTCGAAGCTCCCGCTTTGCAGCATCGGCAACGCGGTAGTCCCGTCATCCGCTTCAGCCGTATTGGTAAACCCCAGGTCACGCAACAGGTTTTTTATGATCCGCCGCATCGTTGAGAAGTCATCAACGATGAGGATTTTCATGTTCTTGTTCAATTCGACCTCCAAGCAGTCTTTAACGCATTCAGCACCTGAATACGCTGTTCAATCAAAAACCGGCGCAGCACACAACGGCTGCACGAAAACGACGACGAGCTTGGTAAATCAACAGGTCGGGACGCTGGCACATCAGGCCTTACAGGACCCTGACTGACCGGCTCCTGCCTAGTCTTATCTTCTTCGCACGCAACGCTTTGCACAGCCGGCCTGCAGATAGCGCGAAACCACCAAGGGCCACGCACTGTCTGTCAACGCG
This sequence comes from Pseudomonas sp. UMAB-08, assembly GCF_900095225.1. Classification (GTDB taxonomy): domain Bacteria; phylum Pseudomonadota; class Gammaproteobacteria; order Pseudomonadales; family Pseudomonadaceae; genus Aquipseudomonas. The sequence goes on along the minus strand of NZ_LT607415.1, from coordinate 96,038 downwards.
CTCGCCATTCCCCCAAACGCCCTCGCAAACGAGCTGCGCACTGGCTGTGTAACTGGCTGACCCGCGACTCGCTGACCCCCAACACCTCACCAATTTCCTTGAGGTTCAGCTCCTCGTCGTAGTACAGCGCCAACACCAGTCGCTCACGCTCCGGCAAATTGGCTATCGCATCTGCCAACGCAGCCTGGAAGCGTTCATCTTCCAGATCGCGCGACGGCTCAAGGTGAGCGCTTGCGCCGTCCTCGTGCAGCCCTTCATGTTCGCCGTCCTGCAACAGATCGTCGAAACTGAACAGTCGGCTGCCCAAGGTGTCATTCAAAATCCCGTAATAATCATCGAGACTCAATTGGAGTTCGGCCGCAACTTCGTGATCTTTAGCGTCACGACCGGTTTTAGCTTCAATTGCCCGAATTGCGTCACTGACCATGCGTGTATTGCGATGCACCGAACGCGGGGCCCAATCGCCCTTGCGCACTTCATCGAGCATGGCGCCACGAATACGAATCCCGGCATAGGTCTCGAAACTCGCACCCTTGGTGGCGTCGTACTTGGTCGAGACTTCCAGCAGGCCGATCATGCCTGCCTGGATCAGGTCCTCGACCTGCACACTGGCTGGCAAACGCGCCAGCAAGTGATAAGCGATGCGTTTGACCAGCGGCGCATAACGCTCGATCAGCTCGTACTGGGAGTCTTTTGACGCCTTGCTGTACATGCGATAGCCGCTGGCTGTCATAGCACCGGTCCTGCACTCGCTGGATGTACGAGCCGCTCAACGAAAAATTCCAGATGCCCGCGCGGGTTGGCCGGCAACGGCCACGTGTCGACTTTCTGCGCGATGGCTTTGAATGCCAGGGAGCACTTCGAGCGCGGGAACGCTTCATACACGGCGCGCTGCTTCTGCACGGCTTTGCGCACGCATTCGTCGTAAGGCACGGCGCCGACGTATTGTAGGGCGACATCCAGGAAGCGATCAGTGACCTTGGTCAACTTGGCGAACAGATTGCGGCCTTCCTGAGGGCTTTGTGCCATGTTGGCAAGCACCCGGAAGCGATTCATCCCGTAATCGCGGTTGAGCAGCTTGATCAGCGCGTAAGCGTCGGTGATCGAGGTCGGCTCATCACACACCACCAGCAATACTTCCTGGGCAGCGCGCACGAAGCTGACGACCGATTCACCGATGCCCGCGGCTGTGTCAATCACCAGCACATCGAGGTTATCGCCGATATCACTGAACGCCTGGATCAGCCCGGCATGCTGTGCTGGCGTCAGGTGAACCATGCTCTGGGTGCCGGACGCAGCCGGCACGATACGAATCCCGCCCGGGCCCTGAAGCAGCACGTCGCGAAGCTCGCAGCGTCCTTCGATAACGTCGGCGAGGGTACGTTTGGGGGTCAAGCCGAGTAACACATCGACATTAGCCAGACCCAGGTCGGCATCCAGCAGCATGACGCGCCGACCGAGCTCAGCCAGAGCCAGTGATAGATTCACTGACACGTTGGTCTTGCCGACGCCACCTTTGCCACCGGTCACCGCGATAACCTGTACGGGATGCATGCTGCCCATGTTATTTCTTTACCTTGTGTTGCTTAGACCGAGGCCACATTACTGACTGCGAGTTCGTTGAGAGAACAAAGCAAGGCAGACCATGATGTAGGTACATTCCAGTGTCTTGCTTTACCCAACCCTTTTGTTCGGGCTGTGATAAAGATCCGCGAACATATCCGCCATAGCTTCCTCGCTCGGCTCTTCCTGCATTTGCACACTGACCGCTCGACTCACCAATTGGTGCCGGCGCGGCAAGTGCAAATCATCCGGTATCCGTGGCCCATCCGTCAGATAGGCCACCGGTAATTCATGACTGATTGCCAGGCTTAACACCTCACCCAAGCTGGCGGTTTCATCCAGCTTGGTGAGAATGCAGCCGGCCAGACCGCAGCGTTTGTAGCTGTGGTATGCCGCAGTAAGGACCTGTTTCTGGCTGGTTGTTGCCAGCACCAGATAATTACGCGCCTTGATACCACGCCCGGCGAGGCTTTCCAGCTGCAGGCGCAGCGCTGGATCGCTGGCCTGCAGGCCGGCGGTGTCGATCAAGACCACGCGCTTGCGTACCAATGGCTCAAGCGCCTGGCCAAGCGACTGGCCCGGATCGATATGAGTGACCGGCACATTGAGAATACGTCCCAGGGTTTTCAGTTGTTCCTGGGCACCAATCCGATAGCTGTCCATGCTCACCAGTGCAATATTTTGCGGACCATATTTCAAGACATACCGCGCGGCCAGTTTCGCAAGCGTCGTGGTCTTGCCCATGCCGGCCGGACCGACCATGGCGATCACCCCACCCTCTTCCAGAGGTTCGACGTCGGGCGTCACAATCATCCGTGCCAGGTGGGCCAGTAACATGCGCCACGCCTGACGGGGTTCTTCAATATCAGTAATCATTGCCAACAGGTCCCGCGACAACGGACCCGACAGGCCAATGCGTTGCAGGCGGCGCCACAGGTTGGCTTGCTGCGGCCGGCTACCCTGCAGTTGATTCCAGGCCAGCGAGCCAAGTTGCACTTCAAGCAGTTCGCGCAGGCCGTTCAATTCAAACCGCATGGACTCGTAAGCATGATGCCCGGCGACGGGCTCAGCGGATGGGGCCGGAGCGGCCGGACGTGGCGGTTCGCTGAACGTAGGCTCGATGTGCGAGTCTCCAGCGGTCAACGGCAGGCCGGAGTAAAGCTGGCGATTGATCGATGAATCACTGTCGCCACGGGTGCCGAGTTCAGCCTGAGCCGAGACGATGCGCGATTGGGTTTTGCGCAACTCGTCTTCGAGCTCAATGTTCGGCACACGCGGCGCCAGCGCGGAAAGCTTGTAATCCAGGGCAGCAGTCAGCTCTACACCACCGGCAATCCGCCGGTTGCCAATGATAGCGGCGTCAGCGCCCAACTCATCACGAACCAGTTTCATGGCTTGACGCATGTCGGCGGCGAAAAAACGCTTAACTTGCATGACTCACTACCTCAGCCGTTGGGCCCGACAGTCGCGACGATGGTGACTTGCTTATTGTCAGGAATTTCCTGATACGCCAGAACATGCATGTTCGGTACAGCCAACCGTCCAAATCGTGACAGCATGGCGCGAACCGGGCCTGCGACTAACAAAATCACTGGCTGACCCTGCATTTCCTGGCGCTGGGCAGCATCAATCAACGAACGCTGGAGCTTTTCAGCCATGCTTGGCTCGAGAAGAACGCCCTCTTCCTGACCCTGACCAGCCTTCTGAAGACTATTTAGCAATATTTGTTCCAATCTTGGCTCAAGGGTGATGACAGGCAGCTCCGGCTCAGCCCCTACAATGCTTTGGACGATAGCGCGACACAGCCCGACACGCACCGCAGCGACCAGCGCGGCAGTATCTTGACTCCGAGGTGCCGCGTTCGCGATGGCTTCTGCGATGCTGCGGATATCCCTGACAGGGACGTGTTCGGAAAGCAGCGCCTGCAACACCTTGAGCAATGCCGAGAGCGAAAGAACACCTGGCACCAGTTCTTCGGCCAGTTTGGGCGAGCTTTTGGCCAATAACTGCATCAATTGCTGAACTTCTTCATGGCCAATCAGCTCATGAGAATGCTTGTACAGAATCTGATTGAGGTGAGTCGCCACCACTGTGCTGGCATCCACCACGGTGTAACCGAGCGATTGCGCCTGACTCCGCAGACTGACTTCGATCCACACTGCCTCCAGACCGAACGCTGGGTCCCTGGCGGTAATCCCGTTGAGCGTGCCAAAGACCTGCCCCGGATTGATCGCCAGTTCGCGATCCGGGTAAATCTCGGCTTCAGCCAGGGTCACACCCATCAGTGTCAGACGATAGGCGCTGGGCGCCAGATCAAGGTTGTCGCGGATATGCACGGTCGGCATCAAAAAGCCCAACTCCTGGGAAAGCTTTTTACGTACGCCCTTGATCCGCGCCAGGAGCTGACCGCCCTGATTGCGATCCACCAGAGGAATCAAGCGGTAGCCCACTTCCAGGCCAATCATGTCGATCGGCGTGACATCATCCCAACCGAGTTCTTTTGAGTCCTGAGCTCGCGTTGGTGAAGGCAAGAGGTCCTGCTGGCGCTGGACCTCTTGCAACGCATTGACCTTGACCATGTTCTGTTTTTTCCAGAGCAGATACGCAGCTCCAGCGGCCACCAGCCCCAGACTGATAAAGGAGAGGTGGGGCATGCCCGGCACCAGCCCCATGACTATCATCAAGCCTGCGGCCACGGCCAACGCCTTGGGAGACGCAAACATCTGCCGATTAATCTGCTTGCCCATCTCTTCCGAACCGGAAGCACGGGTCACCATGATTGCCGCAGCGGTGGACAGCAGCAGTGATGGCAATTGCGCCACCAAACCGTCACCAATGGTCAACAGCGCGTAAACCTTGCCGGCATCGGCGAAGGACATGTTGTGCTGGAAAATACCGACGGCCACGCCGCCAATCAGGTTGATGAACAGAATCAACAGGCCGGCAATCGCATCACCGCGTACGAATTTGCTGGCACCGTCCATCGAACCATAGAACTCAGCCTCTTGAGCGACCTCCAGACGGCGGCGTTTTGCTTCTGGCTGATCGATCAAGCCTGCGTTGAGGTCTGCGTCGATGGCCATCTGTTTGCCGGGCATCGCATCGAGGGTAAAGCGGGCACTCACTTCGGAAATCCGCCCGGCACCTTTGGTCACAACGACGAAGTTGATGATCATCAAAATCGCGAAAACCACGATACCGACGACGTAGTTGCCACCGATCACCACCTCACCAAAGGCCTGAATCACCTTACCGGCAGCGGCGTGACCGTCTTGACCGTGAAGCATGACCACCCGCGTCGACGCCACGTTCAGCGCCAGGCGCAACAACGTGGCAACCAGCAAAATAGTGGGAAATACAGAGAAGTCCAGTGGTCGCAGGGCGTACACGCAGACCAGCAAGACGACGATCGACAGCGCAATGTTGAACGTGAAAAACACATCGAGCAGGAAGGGAGGCATCGGCAACATCATCATTGCCAACATGACCAACAGCAGCAACGGCACACCCAGCTGCCCACGACCCAGGCCTAGCAGGTTGCTGCGTGCTGCGTTGATTAATTGAGAGCGATCCACCAATTCTTTTCCTGCCTGCTAAATCAAACTTTTGACGCCATCAAGCGACGTAGCGAGGTCAGTGCAAGAAGCTTTCCAACTATGGGTTCGCTGCGCAAACTTGTGTGCGCGCTTATGAATCACGCCGCAGATCGCTCGGGATCGGCATATCGCCCAATGGGTCCGGGCGCTTGCCCTTGCCTGCGCGATGCTGGCGGATTTGATAGACGTACGCCAATACCTGCGCCACGGCCAGGTACAGGCCTGCGGGAATTTCCTGATCCAGCTCGGTGGAGTAATAAATCGAACGCGCCAAAGCAGGCGATTCAAGGAGGAGGATGTTGTGCTCGGCGCCGATTTCTCGAATCTTCAACGCCAGAAAGTCACTGCCCTTGGCCAGCAACATTGGCGCCCCGCCCTCCTCGGGGTCATATTTCAGCGCCACGGCAAAGTGCGTCGGGTTGGTGATAATCACGTCGGCATCAGGGATCTTCGTCATCATCCGGCGCTGGGACATCTCACGTTGCAGCTGACGAATCCGCTGTTTGACCTCTGGCCGCCCATCACTGTCTCGGTGCTCGTCACGCACCTCCTGCTTGGTCATCAACAGCTTTTTATGGCTTTCCCATAGCTGGAACGGCACATCCACCGCCGCGATAATGATCAACCCACACGCCATCCATAACGCACTCCAACCTACCACCTGCACGCTGTGGATGATCGCCAACTCCAATGGCTCATGGGCGATGGAGACCAGATCACCCCTGTCCTTGGACAGCACCACCAACGCCACGATCAGAATGATGAAGAACTTGGCAAACGCCTTGACCAGCTCGACCAATGCATTAACGGAAAACATGCGTTTGATCCCGGACAGCGGGTTCATTCGACTGAACTTGGGCACCATTGTGTCAGTAGAAAACAGCCAGCCTCCCAGCGCGATAGGGCCTATGAGCGCCGCCAGAACCATGGTCAGCATCAGCGGCTGGATCGCCACCAGCGCCGCCTTGCCAGCGTTGAGAAAATACAGCCCCATGTAATGGTCATCCATGATCACTTCACGCGGAAGCGTGAAGTTGATCCGCATCAACTCGAGCATCATTTCCGCCAACTGACCACCAAACACCAGCAATCCGCCCGCCCCCGCCATCATGATGACCAAGGTGTTGAGCTCTTTGGAGCGGGTCGTCTCACCCTTGTCGCGAGACTCCTTGACCCGCTTGGCCGTGGGGTCTTCTGTTTTATCCTGGCCATTCTCGTTCTCAGCCATGTCAGCGGGCCTTAACCAGACTGCGTAGCAACTGCAAGGCTTCCACCGCCAACGGCTGATACTGATTGAGAATGTCGCCGAGGGTAATCCACAGGATCACCATGCCCAGCACCAGCGTCAGCGGAAAGCCGATAGAGAAGATATTCAACTGCGGCGCAGCACGCGTCATGACCCCAAATGCAACGTTCACCACCAACAACGCCGTAATGGCTGGCAAGACCAGCAGCAAGCCGGCGCCCAACACCCAGCCTAAGCGACCAACCAGCTCCCAAATGTGCGTGAGATCCAGCCCACTGCCGACCGGCAGCGTGGTAAAGCTTTCCACCAGCACTTCAAAAACCACCAAATGGCCATTCATGGCCAGGAACAGCAAGGTCACCAGCATGGTAAAAAACTGCCCGATCACTGCCACCGACACGCCGTTGGTAGGATCGACCATCGAGGCGAAGCCCATGCCCATTTGTACCGCGACAATCTGTCCGGCAATCACGAACGCCTGAAAAAATAATTGCAGGGACAAGCCGAGCATTGCACCGATGATGATCTGCTCACCTATCAGCAGCAGCGCGCTCAGATCCAGCGCATGGACTTCGGGAATCGGCGGCAGACTGGGGGCAATCACTACGGTAATCGCTACCGAGAAATATAGACGCACACGCTTTGGTACCAGCGTCGTGCCAAAGATCGGCATGGTCATCAATACCGCCGCGACCCGGAACAAAGGCAGCATGAAACTCGCTACCCACGTCCCGATCTGCGCGTCAGTCAGGGCAAGCACGGAGGGCACGTTGCTAACCGATCAACTGCGGAATACTGCCGTACAGCGACAGGATGTACTCCATGAACACCCGAACCAGCCAAGGTCCCACGACGATCAGGGTGATCAGCATCACCAACAGACGAGGCAGAAAGCTCAACGTCTGCTCGTTAATCTGCGTTGCGGCCTGAAACATGGCGACCAACAACCCCACGATCAGACTGGGCACCACCAGTATGGCGACCATCATCGTGGTCAACCATAACGCTTCGCGAAACAGGTCGACAGCGACTTCAGGCGTCATTGCGCACGCTCCCCGTCAGTCATGGCGAGATCCCGCCAAAGCTGCTCGCCAGCGTGCCGATGATCAAGGCCCATCCGTCCACCAGTACAAACAGCATGATCTTGAAGGGCAGAGAGATAATCAGCGGCGACAGCATCATCATGCCCATCGCCATCAATACGCTGGCAACCACCAGGTCGATAATCAGGAACGGGATGAAGATCATGAACCCGATCTGGAACGCGGTTTTAAGTTCCGAGGTCACGAACGCCGGGACCAGGATGGTCAGCGGCGCCTGATCAGGACTAGAAATATCGGTGCGTTTGGAAAGTCGCATGAACAAATCCAGATCGCTCTGTCGAGTCTGCGCCAGCATGAAGTCCTTGATCGGCACCTCAGCCTTGAGCACTGCGTCCTGCGCGGTAAGTTTTTCACTCAGATAGGGCTGCAATGCATCCTGGTTCACCCGATCAAACACTGGCGCCATAATGAACATGGTCAGAAACAGCGCCATGCCGGTGAGTATCTGGTTCGACGGTGTCTGCTGCAAACCCAGGGCCTGACGCAAAATCGAAAAAACGATGATGATCCGGGTAAAGCTGGTCATCAGCATGACGAATGCAGGAATGAAGCTCAGCGCCGTCATGATCAACAGGATCTGCAGGCTGACCGAATATTCCTGCTGACCGTTGGCACCGCTGGACAAAGTAATCGCAGGTATCGACAGTGGATCAGCCGCGAACACCAAGGGCGCTGCCAGCACCAGCAGCAACGTCAAGACTATGCGCAACGCGCCCATTACTTCTTATCCTTATGATCCTTGCCCAGCAGCTCCATCAGACGCTGGGCAAACTCCGGTGTGGCCTGCGAGGTATCGGGCACTTGCAGCGGCTCTTTGAGCACATGCAAGGGCGTGATGCGTCCGGGCGTAATCCCGAGCAAAATCTGCTCGCTGCCCACTTGCACCAGCACCAGCCGGTCACGCGGACCCAGTGCGCGCGAGCCCAGCAACTCGATGAGTTGACCGTTGCGCGGGCCGGCACTCTGGGCGCGACGCAGCAACCAGGCCAACCCGAAGATCAGGCCAATCACCAGCAACAGGCCCAATACCAATTGCGTCAATTGACCGCCCACCCCACTGCCCAATGCACTGCTGACTTGCGGCGCAGCAGCCTGAACTGCCGGCTCCGCAGCCATCGCGCTTAACGGCAAGGCGAGCATCACACCGAGGAGCCTATTCATTTAACGCAACTTCTTGATGCGTTCACTTGGGCTGATCACGTCAGTCAGGCGGATGCCGAACTTTTCGTTGACCACAACCACTTCACCGTGAGCAATCAGCGTGCCGTTGACCAGCACGTCCAGCGGCTCACCGGCCAACCGGTCGAGTTCGATCACCGAACCCTGATTAAGCTGCAGCAGGTTGCGAATATTGATGTCGGTACTGCCCACTTCCATGGAAATCGATACCGGGATATCCAGAATCACATCCAGGTTTGGACCCTCCAGCGTTACGGGCGCGTTGTTCTTTGGCACGCTGCCAAACTCTTCCATTTGCAAGCGACTGGCAGAGGAACGACCAGTATCGGCTGCAAGCAACGCGTCGATGTCATCCTGGCTGGCATCGCCGGATTCACCCAGCGCAGCTGCCCATTCATCGGCCAATGCCTGATCTTCAGCAGACGTTATTTCGTTTTCATCAGCCATCAGTTGTCCTCGGCGGGCATTGATTCGTTAACACATCACATTATTCACGCTGACGGTAAAGGTCAGCGGCGTTCAATTGGTTCAATAACTTGCAGCGCCAGATGCCCCTTGTGCGAACCCAGCTTGACCTTGAACGACGGCACGCCATTGGCACGCATGATCAGTTCTTCAGGCAAGTCAACGGGAATCACGTCACCCGGCTGCATGTGCAGAATGTCGCGCAGGCGCAATTGGCGACGAGCGACGACGGCACTCAGTGGCACAGCGACATCCAGCAGGTCCTCACGCAAGGCTTTGCTCCAGCGTTCATCCTGATCATCAAGGTCCGACTGGAAACCGGCATCGAGCATTTCGCGCACAGGCTCGATCATCGAGTAAGGCATGGTCACGTGCAGGTCGCCGCCACCGCCATCGAGTTCGATATGGAACGTCGAGACTACAACCGCTTCGCTAGGGCCGACGATGTTGGCCATGGCCGGGTTTACTTCGGAGTTGATGTACTCGAAGCTCACTTCCATGATCGCCTGCCAGGCTTCTTTCAAATCGATGAATGCTTGCTCGAGCACCATGCGCACGACGCGCAATTCGGTCGGCGTAAACTCACGACCCTCGATCTTTGCATGCCGCCCGTCACCACCGAAAAAGTTGTCCACCAGCTTGAACACCAGCTTGGCGTCCAGAATGAACAACGCAGTGCCGCGCAACGGCTTCATCTTGACCAGATTGAGACTGGTCGGTACGTACAACGAGTGCACGTACTCACCAAATTTCATGACCTGCACACCGCCCACCGCCACATCCGCGGAGCGGCGCAGCATGTTGAACATGCTGATACGGGTATACCGGGCGAAACGCTCGTTGATCATCTCCAGGGTCGGCATCCGCCCCCGGACGATACGATCCTGACTGGTCAGGTCATAACTTTTGACGCTGCCGGGTTCGGCGACGCTTTCGGTCTGGACCAGACCGTCGTCGACACCGTGCAGCAGCGCATCGATCTCATCCTGTGACAGCAGGTCTTGCACGGCCATGTCGTGGTCCTACTGCAGTACGAAGTTAGTAAAAAGCAATTGTTCAACCACCACCTTGCCAACCTCTTTCTGCGCCACTTCCTGGACGCTGGCGGTGGCCTTCTGACGGAGCATTTCCTGACCGATTGGCGTCGCCAAAGAGTCGAAAGTCTGCCCGGAGAAGAGCATGACCAGGTTGTTGCGGATAACCGGCATATGGACTTTCAGCGCATCCAGGTCACCCTGGTTACGTGCCAGCAGCGTGATACTGACCTGCATATAACGCTGACGACCGTTCTGGTTGAAATTGACCACAAAGGCTGGCGTCATAGGCTCGAAAATCGCAGGCGCCTTGACGTTGCTGGCCGCTACGGCTGGCTCGGGCTTACTTTGGGACGAGTGCAAAAAGAACCATGTGGCGCCGACCGACAAGCCGATCGCAAGCAACAATGCCACAACAATAATAATAATGAGCTTGAGTTTGCCTTTCGCTGCGGGGTCTTTCACTGCTTCGGTCTTCGCCATGCCAATAATCCGTCACTATTCGGGGGTTCACCAATGCGTGACAGAGGCAGAGCAAGTGTTATGCCAGATGCGTGACAGGATCGACAGAGGGTTTCATTCTGTAGGCGCAAACTCATCCACGAAGGGCTTGATGCGGCGTGCCGACACACCGCAGTCGCGGCGCGCGCAGCCACAAGCACGCGCCTACAACACACTTTCACATAGCGCGTTACAGCATCAAGCGTAGTAATCCACTTCGCTGGAGCCGATGACTTGCATTGGCTGACTGACAGCCTGCGCCACATCATGAATGGATCCGTCATCGAGGCCGTTGACTGGATCAGAGCCACCATTCCTCACGCCGCTACTTCGCTGCCCCTGGCTAGCCTGCTGCTGGTCCTGCCCTTGCCCATTCCAGCCACGGGACTGGTCAGACACATTGACCTCAACCTGGCCCAGCCCCTGCTGAGTAAACGAATCACGCAGCTTGGGCATCTGCGCTTCCAGCGCTTCACGCACACCGACATGGGCACTCATGAACGTGACTTGGGTCTGCTGGTCAGCCGCCATATTAACGCGAATATTCAGACGACCCAGCTCGGCAGGCTCGAGCTGGATGTCTGCTGACTTCAGGTTCTGACTGGACAAGTACATGACCCGATCCACGATCCCCTCACTCCAACCGCTCTGATGCATGGCCAATGGCTGGGCCAACGGCAAAGGCGAAGCTGCCGCCGCCCTGGGTTGCACTGCCTGACTCAGGGCGGCAAGGCGATTGGCAAAATCATCGATCCGAGTGTCACTGGCCGACGCTTTGACGTCGCTCAAACCGTCTTCAATAAGACCTTTAAAGGCCTTATCGCCACCCTCAGTACCTGCGCCATCAGTGGACGGCTGATCCGCGAGGACTGTCAGGTTATTGGCGATGACCTGGAAGGGATCCGCATCGGCTTGAGCGGGAGATGTTTTCGCGGCAGCCTGCGCGGAGGTAGATGTCGCAGGCACGGGCGCCGACCCCGAGGCTCTGGCACTTTGCTCCAGGGCCATTTGCACGGCAGGCAACCCTGCCAGAGGATCAGTCGCGGGGTCGAAACCCGTGTCCGCAACCGGGACAGCGGACGGTAGCGTGGCTACCGCAGCAGTCACGGCTACCGGCACTTCGACCGGAGGCTCAACAGCGGTAGCGACCGGCACAACAGGCTCGGCAGCCGGCTGGACGACCAGCGCCTGCAAGGCAGCTGGATCAAGGGTCGGATCAACGGGCGCAACATCGCTCAGCGCCGGGTCGGTCGTCTTGTCGCCCGACGCGTCCTTACTCGCATCATCCGCCTTTTCGCTGACGTTATCGGCAGGCAAAGATTTGCCGCTATCGGCAACCGTCGAGGTGGAAGCGGCAGGTTTATCGTTCATCGCTTGCTTGCTGTTACCTGCATCGGGCTTGTCGTGGACAGCTTTTGTGCGGGTGTCATTGCTCACCACAGGCTTGGGCTGCGCATGCCTGGCAAACACTCGAGCAAAGCTGGGAGTGTCTTCCTTGCCGGTCTCAGCAGGTTTTACCGCACTGCTGGCGACAGCCGACTGGGATTTGGCTACGGCAGTAGCCTGGAGAAGCGGGTGAGTGGCAAGGGGCATGTCAGTCTCCGTACGGGCACAATTACCAAGTCACCAAGCAAGGGGCGGGCCAGCTTCAGCTTATCTCAGCCCTGACCGATGAAACGCTGGCGCTCAACGTTGAACAAACGCCGGACCGTGATGAATTCAACGTCGACTTTCCTGAGCAGCTCATCGACTCCGGCCAGCTCATTGCACTGAGCACGCTCTTCGAGCTGCTGGCACAGCTCAGCCAACCGTGTCGCCCCCATGTTGCCGCTGCTGCCCTTGAGGCTGTGGGCAGCCATGCCCAGCGCTGGCAAACCAGGCGCCTGCGCAGCAAGTGCATGGTGCAGTTGCACCAGACGCTGTTCGGAGTCCTTAAGAAACGTATCAAGCAAGATCGGGTATTCGGCCTCCATCACTTCTTGCAAGCCGTTCAATACACGGTAGTCCAGATGAGTCACTGACACTTGTTCGCTCCTTGATCAAGAATCATTTGATTATGCCAGAGCCCCCCAGGAAAATTCCACGCACGCTGTACGTCCGTCCTCCGACCAGTGGGAATGCTCACTCAATTCGCGTACCAGGTTGAGGCCTCGCCCTGATAACTCATGCGTCTGCGCCGACAGCGCCAAAACACGATCGACGTCGAATCCAGCACCGCTGTCTTCAACTCGGATCGTTAAATGACCGCCCTGCCCGCGCGGCACAATCTGTAAGTGCAGGCGCACATAACCGTCTTCAAGACTCGCCAGGCGCTCATTGCGCTCCCGGTAGTACCGGGCAAAACCCAGGGCATCGCGCTTTAGCTCCGAGTCGAGACCCAGCACGCCATGCTCCAGCGCGTTGGTGTACAACTCGGCGAGCACGCTGTACAGCGGCCCGCTCTGACTGCGCAGACCATGGACCTCCAACAGCAACTGCAACAAGTAAGGCAAAGGGTTGAAACGTTTGAGCGTCGTGGCGCGATACTCGAAGCTCGCCGACCAATCCAGTGGGCTGGACTCACCGCTGTCCGAGTACGTCACCGTCGGAGGCCCCAGCAGGGCCGGGTCGACTAGGCTGATTTCGACCATGCTCACATCATCCCGGGCCTGCCCACGGAAGCCGTCCAAGGCATGCTGGATTTCATTGATCAGCTCGCCCGGCTGGCGATTGGCGGCGAACACCGCCTGCAATCGCTCGACACCAAACAGCTGATCATCGTTGTCGCTGGTGTCGAGTACGCCGTCGGACAACAGGAAAATCCGGTCACCCAAGGCCAACGGGTGCACTTCGGTCTTGTAATCGAAGCGAGCCGGGTCCAGCACACCCAATGGCAAATGCCGCGACACCAGCGGCGTGCGCTCCCCGCTGGCAACGTGATACAGATAGCCGTCAGGCAGACCACCGTTCCACACTTCCACTTGCTGCAAATTGAAGTTCACGGACAGCAGGGTCGCGCAGCAAAACATGTCTACGGGCAAAATGCGTTTTAGCTTGGCGTTCATTTCCCGCAAGGTTTGGGTCAGGCCATACCCCTTGGCGGTCATGCCGTAAAACACTTCAGCCAAGGGCATCGCCCCTACCGCCGCGGGCAAACCATGGCCGGTAAAATCGCCCAATAAAATGTGCATGTTGCCGGCAGGCGTGTACGCAGCCAACAACAGATCGCCATTGAACAAGGCATAGGGCGATTGCAGGTAGCGGATGTTCGGCGCACTCAGGCAGCCAGAGTGCGCTACCTGATCAAAGACTGCTTTGGCTACCCGCTGTTCATTAAGCAAATAACCATGATGCCTGGCGATTTGGTCACGCTGCTCCAGGACCGTTTCCTGCAATCGCCGCAAGCGCTCCATGGCATTGATCTTCGCGGTCAGGATCGCCTCGCTGTAGGGCTTGGCGAGAAAGTCGTCGCCCCCTGCGTCAAGGCATCGAACCAACGCCTCGCTTTCGCTCATGGAGGTGAGGAAAATGATGGGCACCAACGCTTCGCCTGCCACCTGTTTGATTCGGCGCGCAGCCTCAAAACCGTCCATCACCGGCATCAAAGCATCCATCAGCACCAACTGCGGACGCTCTTTTTCAAACAACGCCAACGCTTCCAGGCCATTGCTGGCGCTGAGCACTGTATGGCCCTGGCGACGGACGATGGTCGTGAGTAGCAGGCGATCACTGGCGTTGTCGTCAGCAATCAGCACGCACAGGCTTTCGGGCAGAGTTAGCACAAGTCAGCCGATCTGAAACAGTTTTGAGAAATTGGAGATGGTCAGAATAGTGTTCACGTCGGCATTGCAGTTGATCAGCCGGATTTTCGCACGCTCACCCCCTGCATGGTCACGCAGCAGTAACAGCATGCCCAGCGCGGAACTGTCCAGATAACTCGTGCCCTTTAGATCGACAACGATGCGCTGCGGAGTCCCGGCAGCGCCCTCATAGGCATCACGAAAATCTTGATGTGCGGCGAAATCAAAGCGCCCCTCGATGAAGATGGTCAGTTCTTGCCCGTCGTGAGAGAGCTCGGAGTTTACGGACATTGGAGGCTTCCTTGGGTTAACACAGACACGGTGAGAAAGGTTTAGCATTCTGCTGCATTAGCAGCAACCCTAATGAATTCAATTACCTGCACTAAAATTGATCGTGGCGGGGCAAGCGCTGGGAAAGTTCGTCGAGAAGCTTTTGTTCGCGCTTGTCTTCAAGCTGCCGCGCTTCATCAATGTAGCGCTGAACCAGCTTGCGCAAACCCTCGACCCGCGCATAACACTGCTGCCAAGCGCCCCGAGCCTTGCCGAGGTTTTCCTGATGCCAGGCAAGGCTCTTCTGTTGCTGAGCCACAGCGGTTTCCAGCTGATTGAGAAAGCTTTGATAGTTTATCAGCCACTGCCCCGACACCCCGCTGCCGCCTTTGTCGATCCACTGCAACTGATACTCATGACGAAAACGTTCGAGTTCGGCCAGTTTGGTCTCAGCCAGCCTGACCTGTCCCTGAAAGTGCCCCAGGCGCTGAGCCGCTGCGCGCTCTGCCTTTTCAGCCATGTCCACCACCGGCGCCAGGCGTACCGCTCGACTTGAGGCCATGGCTTATCAGCCGCCCGCTGCGGGATTGAACACCGCGGCGAGACGCGCCTTGCTCTCCTGCAGGCTCTCGTTGTCATTGAGCCCTTGGCGCAGGTAGCGCACCAACGTTGGCTGCAAGGCAATCGCCATGTCGGTTTCCCGATCACCACCGGCCACGTAGGCACCGACGCTGATCAAGTCGCGACTCTGCTGGTAGCGCGACCACAATTGTTTGAAATGCTGAGCCTGCCCCATGTGTTCAGGACTGACCACCGAAGGCATGACCCGACTGATGGACGCCTCGATGTCGATCGCCGGGTAATGCCCTTCTTCGGCCAGACGACGGGACAACACGATGTGCCCGTCGAGCACACCCCGTGCGGCATCGGCAATCGGATCCTGCTGATCGTCACCTTCAGACAGCACGGTATAGAACGCAGTAATCGAGCCGCCCCCCGCCTCGGCATTGCCGGCGCGCTCCACCAGTTTGGGCAATTTGGCAAAAACCGACGGTGGATAACCTTTGGTGGCGGGCGGCTCGCCAATGGCCAAAGCGATTTCCCGCTGAGCCTGAGCGAATCGAGTCAACGAATCCATGAGCAACAGAACATTTTTGCCCTTGTCGCGAAAGTATTCGGCAATGCGTGTGCAATACATGGCAGCCCGCATCCGCATCAGGGGCGCATCATCGGCGGGTGAAGCGACCACCACCGAGCGCTTGAGCCCCTCTTCGCCGAGGATATGCTCGATGAACTCCTTGACCTCACGCCCCCGCTCGCCGATCAGGCCAACCACGATAATGTCGGCTTCGGTGAAGCGCGTCATCATCCCGAGCAGCACGCTCTTGCCCACGCCGGTACCGGCGAACAGACCGAGACGCTGACCACGGCCGACGGTCAATAGTCCATTGATACTGCGAATACCCACATCCAGGGGCTGGCTGATCGGGTTGCGCTTGAGCGGGTTAATGGTGGGGCCATCCATAGGCACCCAGTCTTCGGCTTTCATTCCGCCTTTGCCATCGAGCGCACGTCCGGCGCCATCGAGGACCCGACCCAGCATCCCCATGCCCATCGGCAAACGACCGGTATCGGCCAGCGGCACAACCCGCGCACCCGGTGCGATGCCGGCAACACTGCCCACCGGCATCAGAAATATCTTGGACCCGGAAAAACCCATCACCTCAGCTTCGACTTGCATCGGGTGATAACTGTCATCGTTGATCACCAGGCACCGACTGCCCATCGCAGCCCGCAAGCCTTCGGCTTCCAGGGTCAAACCGACCATGCGCAACAAACGACCTTCCACCACCGGCTGACCTGCCAGCTCGATGGCTTCGACGTAGGAACCCAGACGCTTGCCGAAGCTGGTTCGGTCAAGGCGCATCTGGGTCTGCTTTTTCAGGAGAGGCGTCATCTGCAATGACGGGGGCGTCGACGACGGTATCCAGATCGAGGCTCATGTCCGCAGGCGCAGGGTGCAAAGCCTGATCGTGCAGCTGATCGAACATTTTCGCCAACGCTTGCGAGATACGGGTTTCGATGGTCGCGTCGATCCGGCTGTGCTCGGTTTCGACCCGGCAACCACCTGCCTGAAGGGTATCGTCTTCGACGATGCGCCAGGTTTCTTCATGGCGTTCACGCAGGGCTTTGACCTGGGCGAAATCCTGAGGATTGATGAAGATGCGTACGTTCTGCGCGCCCATTGGCAACAGCTTCAAGGCGTCGCGCAATACCTGACCGATATGACTGGAGTCAGTGGTCAACTCGCGCTGAATGACTTGCCGGGTAATGTGCCCTACCAGTTCGACCAGCGACTTTTCAATCTGCGTGTCCTGCTCGGCGATAGGCTCGAACAGGTGGACCATCAATTGTTCAAGGCTCGCAAGCTTGGCGCTCAAGGCTACGTCGGCCTCTTGCCGGACCTTGAGCTGGGTGCTGTGAAAACCCTCTTTCTCACCCGTGGCAAAACCTTCGTTGTAGGCTTCCTGACGAATGCCTTCCAGCTCTTCAAGGGTCAGCGGCTGGACTTCGTCCAGAGGCACTTCTTCCATCTCCGCCGGCTCTGCCTCAACCGGTTCAGGCTCTGGCGGCGCTTCACGGTGCGGGTCGAAACTGGGCAACGACCACACATCAAAGCCGCCGACATCCTTGGCGCGGATCAGATCGCTGGGCGGCTCTTTGTTGGAGCTAAACATGTAGTGATCCTCAGATCATCTCTTCGCCGCCCTTGCCACCGAGAACGATTTCTCCGGCTTCGGCCATACGGCGAGCAATAGTGAGGATTTCTTTCTGCGCGGTTTCCACATCGCTGACGCGCACCGGGCCTTTGGCCTCGAGGTCGTCGCGCAACAATTCGGCAGCACGTTTGGACATGTTCTTGAAGATTTTTTCCTTGATCGCTTCGTCGGAGCCCTTGAGCGCCAACACCAGCACATCGGAAGACACTTCGCGCAGCAACGCCTGAATACCACGGTCGTCGACATCGGAAAGGTTGTTGAACACGAACATGAGGTCTTCGATCTGACCAGACAGGTCCCCATCGACTTCGCGGATCGAGTCCATCAACTGGCCTTCGATGGAGCTGTCGAGGAAGTTCATAATATCGGCCGCACGCTTGATGCCGCCCAAGGTGGTGCGCGATGTGTTGGAATTGCCGGAGAACTGCTTTTCCAA
This sequence comes from Pseudomonas sp. UMAB-08, assembly GCF_900095225.1. GTDB lineage: Bacteria > Pseudomonadota > Gammaproteobacteria > Pseudomonadales > Pseudomonadaceae > Aquipseudomonas. The sequence goes on along the minus strand of NZ_LT607415.1, from coordinate 78,086 downwards.
AATCTGGTTCAGCTCTTTCAACGCCGCCGGCTGCACGGTGTTGAGCGAGGAGACACGCAGAATGATATCCAGACGTACCTTGTGATCGAAATGACCAAGCACTTCACCAGCCTGATCCGGGTCGAGATAAGCCACAACGATGGCCTGAATTTGCGGGTGTTCATAGCGGATCACATCCGCAACCGCCCGAGGCTCCATCCATTTCAGGCTGTCCAGACCACTGGTATTACCCCCCAGCAAGATCCGGTCGATGAGGCCGTTGGCTTTGTCTTCGCCCAAGGCCTGGGTCAGCATTTTGCGGATATAACCATCGGAGCCTACGCCGAGACTTGTCTGGTCGCCGACGATCTCGACGAACTCGCTCATCACCTGCTCGACTTCCTCGCGGTGCACATTGCGCATTTGCGCCATGGCGACACCGACCCGCTGAACCTCTTTAGGCCCCATGTGCCGGAGCACCTGAGCGGCATCGGTTTCACCGAGGGAGAGCAAGAGAATGGCAGCCTTGTCGACCTTGGTCATCTTGGCGGTAAGCGCTCGATTGTCACTCATCTGCGTTAATCCACTCTCTCACGACCTGAGCCACACGACCTGGATCTTCAGCCACCAGGCTCTTGATTGCGTTCAACTGTGCGTCATAACCCTCGCTTGGGCTAGGCAGCAAAATACTTTGCGGCCCGCCAAGGCTGACACGATCATTGGACAGTTCGCCGCCCAGACCGCCCATGCCACCGAGTTCGGCATCACCATCGGCGCCAACCAGTTGCCGGTTCTTGCCACTGGTAATGTTGTTGAGCACCGGCCGCAGAACACCGAACACCAGCACCAGGATGAACAACACACCCAGCACTTGTTTGACGATGTCCCAGAACCACGGATGGGAATAGAACGGAATATCAGGAATTACTTCGCCACGATCGGTAGAGAATGGCACGTTGACCACGCTGACGCTGTCGCCGCGACTGGCATTGAACCCAACTGCGTCCTGCACCAGCCGGGTGAAACGCGCCAGTTCGTCGGCGTTCCAAGGCGTGAGACTTGTCTCGCCTGTCTTGGGATCGACTTTAACCCGATCATCCACCACCACCGCCACAGACAAGCGGTTCACCCGCCCCTGCTGCTGCTTGGTGTGGCTGATGGAACGGTCCAGCTCAAAGTTCTTGGTCGACTGCTTACGCTTGTCCGCTGGATAAGGTGCCAGCATCGGCTGACCGGTCGTCGGGTCCATGATCTGCTGACCATTTGCGTCAAGCAGCGGTTGACCCGGCTGTATGGAGCCTGCGGCCGCAGCACCCGCACCCGCCTGCTGAGGCGCGCTGGCCGGACCAGGCGGCTGATTGCTCAGCGCGCCCGGAACGCCCTGCGGACCACCACCGGACGAACGCTGTTCGTCGACCGACTGTTCGCTGCGCAACGCAGGTTGATCAGGGTTGAAGCTTTCAGCTGTCGACTCAACGGCACTGAAATCCACATCGGCCGAGACTTCGGCCTTGTAGCGATCATTACCCAGAATCGGCTGGAGGATGTTCTGTACACGTTGGGTGAGCATGTTCTCCATGCGGCGGCTGTAATCAAATTGCTTGCCGGCCATGGTCAATTCGGAGTTTTCAGTCTGGTCGGACAGCAACGTGCCCTTCTGGTCGACCACGGTAATCTGCGACTTGCTCAGCTCGGGAACCGCCGTTGCCACTAGGTTGATAATCGCCATGACCTGGCCCGGCTCCAATGAGCGGCCGGCGTACAACTCGATCAGTACCGAAGCGCTCGGCTTACGCTCGTCACGCACGAACACCGAACTTTTCGGGATCGCCAGGTGCACGCGTGCACCCTTGACGTTATTGAGGCTGGAGATGGTCCGGGCAAGCTCGCCTTCAAGCCCGCGACGATAGCGCGTGGCCTCCATGAACTGGCTGGTACCCAGGCCCTGGTCCTTGTCGAGAATTTCGAAGCCGATGTTGCCGTCGCCTGGCGCTACGCCCGCGCCAGCCAGTTTGATCCGTGCACGCTGCAAGTCATCGGCCTTGACCAGCAAGGCGCCAGAATTCGGCTCGACGGTGTAAGGGATATCAGCAGCCGCCAGCGTGTCCATGACCTGCTTGGCGTCCATACCGGCCAGACTGCCGTACAGCGGCCGATAATCAGGCTGCTGGGACCAGAGCACCACGGCAAAACCAATCGCCACGCTCGCTGCCAGACCGACCATAAGGCCAACCTGACGCAACATGGTCATCTCGGAGAGATTTTCCAGAAAGGACAAACCAAACAACGGCGGCTTACCTTGAGGGGCACCCGATTTGGCCGGCACGTTATCGGTGACTGCTTCAGCCATGACTCAATACGTCCTTAAACCGGCATCTGCATGATGTCTTGATACGCTTGAACCAGTTTATTGCGGACCTGGGTCAACGCCTGGAACGAGACGCTCGCTTTCTGCGAGGAGATCATCACGTCAGTGAGGTCAACGCCGCTTTTGCCGATTTCGAACGCATTCGACAATTGATTAGAGGCTTGCTGAGTATCGTTGACCTTGTTGACGGCCTGGCCAAGCATATCGGCAAAGCTGCTGGCGCCGATTTCCGGGGTGCTTATTGCTTTTGGCATAGCCATGGCGTCCATTTGCATGGAGCGCATGTCTAACATCAAGCGATTAAATTCAACACCTTGGCTCATGACGTTTCTCTCACTAGGGGCCGCAGATTTTTGACACTCATTACGCGGTTATATATGACAAAGCAACAAGAGTGCCAGCCAAGTGATGGCCTTTAGCCGCAACCTGCACATCCAATAGTATGAAGTCTGTAGGAACACGCGCCAGCCTGCGAATAGCGTGATGCGGTGCGCCTTATACACCACACGGCATCAAGTAGCGAATAGAGACGCTTCAACATCCATCCCTGCATCGCGCATTTGCGCCAGTTTGTAGCGCAAGGTCCGAGGACTGATACCCAAGCGTTCCGCCGCTTCTTTGCGGCGGCCGTGCTCAGCGCGCAGGGTGTCGATGATTATCTGGAACTCGCGACGCCGCAAGTCATCACCCAGCGCCCCGGCAGATTCGCCGATCTGGTTGTGTGACGCCACGCCATCGACGGGAGGCACTGACACTGAAGGCATCGGTGCCGGCGCGACTACCCGTGGCTGCGTCGGAACGCCCAACGCCGGCACTGGCGAAGCCGTTACCGGGCCCGCCAGACAGAAATCCTGTGCCTGAACCACCCCACCTTGCTGCAGGATCAATGCCCGCTGAATCGCGTTATCCAGCTCGCGGACATTGCCTGGCCACGGGTAGCCGACCAGACAGGCTTGCGCGTCCGCCGACAATCGTACGGCGGCATGTTTCATTTTATTGACGTGCTTGGACAGCAACCGCTCGGCCAGCGGCAGAATATCGGCAGTCCGCTCACGCAGTGGTCGCCAAGCCAGCGGAAACACCGAAATCCGATAATAAAGATCTTCGCGAAAACGCCCTGCCGCCACTTCTGCGGCCAGATCGCGGTTGGTGGTTGCCAGCACACGAATATCCAAGACGATGGGCTTACGCCCGCCCACCCGCTCCACTTCCCGCTCCTGAAGCACACGCAGCAATTTGGCTTGCAGACCGAGGGGCATTTCAGAAATCTCATCCAGCAGAATGGTGCCGCCATCCGCCTGTTCAAACTTGCCCGCCTGCGCCGCGATGGCACCGGTAAACGATCCTTTCTCATGACCGAACAACGTCGCTTCAAGCATGTTGTCCGGGATCGCGGCGCAATTGATCGCAATGAACGGTTTGTTAGCCCGAGTAGACTGCTGGTGAATAAAACGCGCCAACACCTCCTTGCCTGTACCGGACTCACCGGAAATCAGCACCGTCGAATCGCTTCTGGCCACTCGAGCGGCCAGATCCAGCAATTGCGCGCTGGCCGGCTCGAAAGCCACCGGCCCCTCGCTGTCAGCAGGTCCGGGGCGACCCAGTGCGTGCCGTGCTACCAACTCCATCAATGCCTTGGGCTCGAAAGGCTTGACCAGATAATCCGCGGCGCCCTGACGCATCGCATCCACCGCACGCTCGACCGCGCCGTGCGCGGTCATCAACAACACAGGCAATTGCGCATGACGGCTGCGCAACACGCTCAACAATTGATGACCATCCATGCCAGGCATGTTGACGTCGCTCACCACCAGACTGAAGGACTCCTCAGCCACGGCCTCAAGCGCCTCTTCAGCCGAACCGACGGCACGGAAGTCGTGCCCGGCCAACATCAAGGTTTCACCCAGCGCCTCACGCAGTGAAGGGTCATCCTCGACCAGCAAAACCTTGATCGCCATCAGTTGACTCCCGCGTCACGGGTACCCGGAATCAAAGGCAAGGTAACAATCGCGCACGTGCCACGACCGGGACGAGAGCGAAATTGCAGTTGCCCCTGGTGTGCACGGGTGACTGCATTGACCACCGCCAACCCCAGACCGGTGCCGGTAGACTTGGTGGTAAAGAAAGGCTCGCCGATGCGCGCCAGTGCCGAGGCGTCGATCCCGCTGCCGTTGTCACTGATGCATAAACGCACCGTGTTATCGCGGCTGTAGAGATGGATTTTCAAGCGCGTTTTTCCTGCGCTGGCCTGCACCGCGTTCTCAATCAAATTAAGCAGCGCGCCCACCAGCGTGTCGCGATTACACAACAACGCGCCTTCGCGGCTGTCGCACTGCCAACGTACCGATAGACCCTGCACATGGGTTTGCGCCGCCGCCTGCAAGGCCTGGAACAATAGGTCGGGTGCAAGACGATCGGTCATCGGCAACTCGCCACGCGCAAAGACCAACATGTCGCGCACCTGATGCTCAAGCTCGTGCAAACGCTCTTTCAAGCGTCCGGCAAAACGTTGCTGAGTCGCCACCGGCAACTCCTGCTCGGCCAAATGGCTGGCATAGATCAGGGCTGCGGACAGGGGCGTACGAATCTGATGAGCCAGCGAGGTGACCATCCGACCCAGCGAAGACAGGCGCTCGTGACGAGCAAGCTGGCCCTGCAGGTGACGGGTTTCGGTCAAGTCATTGAGCAGCACCAACTGCCCCGGCTCCGTATCCAGTGAACGCGTGGCAATGGACAGGCGTCGCCCATCCTTGAGAGACACTTCGTGACCATCATCTTCGCGCGGCGCGAAACACCGGCTGATCACCTGCCGCCAGAGCATGCCCAGCAGTGGCTCACCCAACAGGTCGCACGCCGCAGGGTTGGCCTCACGCACCACGCCCTGACCGTCCATGACAATGACCCCACCGGGCAACAGCATGAGCAAGTTTTGCAGGCGGTTAGCCAGACGTTCTTTTTCCGCCAATTCCTGCATTCGCTGAGCACTGACGACTGCCAGTTCCCCCTTGAGCTCCGTCACCCGTGCTTCAAGCAAGCTGTAGGAGTCACTCAACTGGCTCGACATCTGATCGAACCGCGAGAACGCCTGCTCAAGCCCGGTCCGGTTTTCCGGCTCGAGGGACGGCTGCGCCTCATAAGAAGAAAGGGCAGAAGACATCTGGGCGGCCTGGGGCATAGTGGTCTCTCGCATGGCGAACCGTCATTAAACGGTATGTATAAAGAGACATAGCAATACCCGTGCCTAAAAAAAAACCCTGATTTATCAGGGGTTTGATTATCCGAGAAGAATAGAAGCGTCAATCCTCCGCCTGTTCATCCCCATCACGCCGGCTCATGCCGTATTTGCGCATTTTTTCCACCAGCGTTGTACGGCGAATACGCAAACGCTCAGCCGCGCGCGCCACAATGCCGCCAGCATCGTCCAATGCCTGCTGAATCAGGCCCTGCTCCAACCCACCCAGATAGTCCTTGAGATCAAGACCTTCAGGTGGCAACAAGGCGCTGGAAGCAAAGTTGGGCGTGTGACCGTTGATAGCGACCCGCTCTTCCAGGTCAGTGCGAAAGCTATCAACCAGCTGCTCGTCTTCATCGTCGACGTAACGGAATTTTTTCGGCAACTCGACGACGCCGATCACCCCATAGGGATGCATGATCGCCATGCGCTCGACCAGATTGGCCAGCTCACGAACATTGCCCGGCCAGGCGTGACGACAAAGCGACATGATGGCCGCCGAGTTGAAACGGATCGAGCCACGCTTTTCGTGCTCCATACGCGAAATCAATTCGTTCATCAGCAGCGGAATGTCTTCGACACGCTCGCGCAACGGGGCCATTTCGATCGGGAATACATTCAAACGGTAATAGAGGTCTTCACGGAACGTACCAATCTCGATCATGTGCTCGAGATTCTTGTGCGTCGCCGCAATGATTCGCACATCGACGCTCTGCGTTTTGTTGCTGCCGACCCGCTCGAAGGTGCGCTCTTGCAGCACACGCAACAGCTTGACCTGCATAGGCAGCGGCATGTCGCCAATTTCGTCGAGGAACAAGGTGCCGCCATTGGCCAGCTCAAAGCGCCCGGCACGACTGGTGATCGCCCCGGTAAACGCGCCCTTCTCATGGCCGAACAGTTCGCTTTCCAGCAGCTCGGCGGGTATTGCACCGCAGTTGACGGGAACGAACGGCGCATCGCGACGCTTGGAGTGATAGTGCAGATTGCGCGCGACCACTTCCTTACCAGTACCGGACTCGCCGAGGATCAGCACGCTGGCATCAGTGTCGGCAACCTGCTGCATCATTTGCCGAACATGCTGAATCGCGCGACTGGTACCCACCAGGCTGCGAAACAGGTTCGGTTCACGATGACGACCACGCTCACGGGCATGATCGTACATTTCACGATAAACCTGGGCACGGTGTAGGGAATCGAGCAGTTTGCTGTAGCTGGGCGGCATTTCCAGAGACGACAGCACACGACGGCGCAAGTCATCTGGCAGGTCGGCGGAAGAAAATTCTCCCATTAACATGACAGGAAGGAACTCATCCCAGGCAGCGATGGTCTTAAGCAGTCCTTGAAGAGTACCCGGAGCGCTCACTTCGCCCACCAGCACGCAAAGCACTTCTCGAGTAGAGGTCAAAGAACCGACGACCTGCTGCCAATCAAGGCTTGAGCAGGACAAATTTTCTTCGCCAAGAAAATTTAAAATGACCGCCATATCGCGGCGGCGCAGGCTATCGTCATCAATCAGCAGAATCTTGATTTCACGCCACATGCAATAGCAACTTCCCTAGTCAAACTCAATGCCCATGAAATGGGGGCAAGCTTGGCGTCTACGACCCATATGGCGATTTAGACGTCAGAAAATAGTAAACCGCACTAGTTAAGTCAAAAATCCGCGCACAGTCAAATTTATGGCGAATATATTTTTTCGATCAACCAAGCGTCAACCGAACAGATGGTAAACCTTTGCTGCGGTTTTCGCTTGCTGGATCTGCGTCATCTCATCGACGATTGCTTGACGCTCACCCGTAGCAACCTCAATCAGCTGTCGATATACCCCCAACAATCGCTCCAGATTGCCTCTCACTTCGGTTTCGTTTAGCGGAACCTCGCTGATCACATCGTCAACACAAGCGCGGCAAGCCAGATCCAGCTGCCCAATAGCCTCCCAGTCGCGTTCAGCCAATGCACCGACCAACGCTTCACGGGTTTCTTCGATACGCTGCAGTACAGCACTCATGATGACCTCCTCAAAACAGCACGCTATAGGGTAGCAATGGCATCCCAGCCATCCTTGACCGTGCCCAGCAAGTCACTGACTTCGTCCAGGGCTTTCGGGTCGCTGTGAATATTGGCTTCTGCCAGGCGCTTCATCATATAGACGTAGAGGTTGTCCAGATTACCCAGAGAGTCAGCCGACTTCTCCAGATCCAGACCTTCGCGCAAACCGCCCACGATGCCGATGGCCTTACTGATCAACATACCCTTGCCAGGAATGTCCTTACGCTCCATCGCACCTTTGGCTTGAGCGATACGATCCAGACCGCCTTCCATCAGCATTTGCACGAGACGGTGGGGACTGGCTTCGGAAGTCTGGGCTTGCGCACCAATCTTCTGATACTGCCGAAGAGCTAACATCGGATTCATGTTCTACCTCATCAAAACTCAAGAGTTCATATACCCAAGGTATCGACGCAACGCCCCAAAACTTTAGGCCAGAAGCCAAAAAGCCCGGCATGCTTTAAAAGCAGCCGGGCTTTCGGTGCCGAGGCGGTAATTAGCCCGACTTCGACGCGCTCAACGCAGTGAAGAATGACGTGATACTGGTCGAAGTCGCCTTCATCTGCCCCACCAACAGGTCCATCGCGTTGTATTTGGCTGTCAACGCGGCGGTCATATTGGTCACCCGCAAGTCCAGCGCAGCCTGCTGGCTGGTGAGGGCATTCCTCTGCGTGGTCAAACTGCTCGAACGCGCATCGAGAATACCGCCCGCCTGAGTGTAGGGCTTAAGGACCGCGCCCATCCGCGCCAGCAGGCCGTTGGTACTCGTGGTACCGCTGAACAACTGCTGAACCTGGCCGCCCAGACTCTTGCTGGTCATCGCTGTCGTGAACTTGGTGCTATCGAAGGTCAGCGTACCGGCCTTCTGGTCCGTCTGGATACCCAGTTGCGAAAGCACCGACAACTGACTGCCTGGACCAGGCGCAACCAACTCGTCACGCAAAGACGCCAGCAATGTCCGCGGCAGAGAATCACCGGTCATTGCAGCGGCAACAGTGAGGTTGCCGCTGCTGTCAGCAGTGGCCTTGGTCAAGGAGGTAATGGTCTTGACCACTGTGTTGTAGGCGTCGACAAAGGACTGCAATGAGGTTTTCAAGCCATCGGTATTGGTCGCAACCGTCACCGTCGAGTTGCCAGCGGCAACCAATGTCATGCTCAAACCACTGATTGCATTACTCACCGTGTTGGACGAACTCTTGACCGCCAGCCCATCAATGGTGAGATTTGCATCCAGCGCCTGACTACCGATATAGCCTGCACTGCCAGGAACTGTTGAATCGAGCGGAATATTCTTGGCGATAGTCAGCCCAGCAACATCACTGGTGGTGGTGATATCCGAGCCAGCACCCGTGGTCGCGGAACCAAATACCAGACGCGAGGCACCTGTGCTATCCGTCACGATGTTGGCGCTGACGCCGCTGGTGGCTGCCTGTGTGTTTACCAAATCACGAACCGACTGCAAGGTCGAACCCGCCGGAATAGTGAAGCTGGTCGCAGTGCTATTTTGAGTGATAGTCAAGTTACCACTCGGAATAGCACTGGCAGCACCTCCAGAAAAAGAGGCCGTGGCAACTTTGGAGCTGGTGGCCAGATTTTTAACAACAATGCTGTAACTGCCGTTGACCGCCGTGTTGTTGGAGGTCGCGGTCAAAGTTGCAGGGGTAGACGAGGTCGCCGCAAAACCCGAAAAAGCCGGGTTGGTTGCACTGCCAAGATTGGTCAACGCCGTTTGGTAGGCAGCCAAAACACTTTTCAGCGAACCCACGCCGGAAATCTTCGATGTCGCGAGTGCGGTTTGCTTGGTGATCTGGGTTTGCTTGGCCGACTTGTCGGCATTGACCAATGCAGTGACGATAGTGCCGATATCAAGGCCCGAACCAAGACCTGTACTTGGAACAATTGGACTTGCCATGTGCGTCTCCTTTCAGTTTTTCGTCGGTCTTTTGACCACTACAACGAACCAAGGAATATACAGACACTATTCATGCCAGCGTCAAGCTTTTGCGTTGAACAACACGCTGCTCGCATTACTCAAGTTATCTGCCAATTTCAGCGCCTCCTCTGAGGGAATCTGCCTGACCACCTCACCCGTTTCACTGGCGATCACTTTCACGACCACTTTGCCGGACGTTTCATCAATCGAAAATTCCAGGTTGCGCTTGACCGATTGAACGAACTTCTCAATTTCTTGCACGGCTATTTTCAACTTGCCCGAGTCAGATTCCTTGCTCGCAGTCACCGCCGCCACATTATCAACCTGAGGCGCCACAGTCGGTTTATTTACGGCACTGCCCAACGGAGCAGCAGCAGGGTAAGACAAGTTCAGCTTGACACTCATATCCATGTCCATCACCTCGATAAAGTAAAAAAGCGAGAGAGCACGACAAGCGCACCCCCCCGCCAAAACTTATCCCGAAATTACTGAAGCAGTTTCAGTACAGCGGAAGGCAACTGGTTGGCCTGAGCCAAAACAGAAGTGGAAGCCTGTTGCAAGGTTTGAGCCTTGGTCAACTGAGCAGTTTCAGCAGCAAAGTCAGTATCCTGTACACGACCTTGTGCAGCGGTCACGTTTTCAGTGATGTTCTGCAGGTTAGCAATGGTGCTGGTCAGACGGTTCTGCGAAGCACCCAGGTTTGCACGAGTCTTGCCGATAGAGGCGATGGCCGCATCGATTGCAGTGATTGCGTTATCGATGTTAGCGTTCGCGCCGCTGACGCTGGCGCCGGTCAGTGCAACAGTACCGCTGGCTACGCTGAGGCTCGTGGCGTCGAACTTGCTGCTCAGAACCAAGTCAATCTGGTTAGCAGTACCTGTGTTGGAACCTACTTGCAGGGTCATGGTACCTGCAGAACCGTCCAGCAGGTTCTTGCCGTTCAAGTTGGTGCTGGCGGAGATACGAGTCAATTCGTCGGACATCTGGGCGAATTCTGAGTTGGTCGCAGTCTGGTCAGCAGTGCCGTTAGTGCCGTTACGTGCCTGAACAGCCAGTTCACGCATACGTTGCAGAATGTTGGTGGATTCCTGCAGAGCGCCTTCAGCGGTCTGAGCCATCGAGATACCGTCGTTGGCGTTTTTCACTGCCACGGTCTGACCACGGATCTGGCTGCTCATACGGGTAGCGATCTGCAGGCCGGCAGCGTCATCTTTAGCGCTGTTGATTTTCAGGCCGGAAGACAGGCGAGTCATGGATTGAGAAAGAGAGCTCGCCGCGTTATTCAGGTTTTTCTGAACAGAGAGGGATGTAACGTTGGTGTTTACGCTTAAAGACATGATGAGTTCCTCAATGATTGGGTACTGCGGCTTCCGGCCCTGGCAACCGCCGGGTGTGGCCTAGAGAACCTTCGTAATAGTTATCGTCGAGATAGCAAGGAGCTTGAGGGCTTTTTAAAAAAATATTGCCACCACTCTGACATCCCTACAGCTGTCGGGGACTGCAGAGCACCTCCGCTCCCCCTTTTACCCGCCGTTAACCAAACGTCAGCCCTGCACCCCCAGCCATTTGAGGACTGACATCCTTATTCAGATGCCAGTCGTGGGCACTCGCCCGAAGGCGTTCTCTTTATTGCAGCAACTTAAGAACCGCAGCCGGTAGCTGGTTGGCTTGAGCCAAGACAGCCGTCGAAGCCTGTTGCAGCGTTTGCTGCTTGGTCAGTTCGGCTGTTTCCGAGGCGAAGTCGACATCTTCGATTTGGCCGCGCGCAGCCGTGGTGTTCTTTACCATGTTGTTGAGGTTGGAAATGGTGCTGGCGAAGCGGTTTTGCTTGGCACCCAGATTGGAACGAGCGGCATCAATGGTTTCCAGGGCCTTGTCGATGGAGATGATAGTTGCCTCGATGTTGTCGGCCATGGCTTGATCGTTGAGCGGTTTGCTCTTTTTATCCAGTTCGGTTGCGTCCTTTAAAATTGTCGTCGCACCATCAGCTTCCGTTTTTGCGGTAGCCACAGCGGCTTGTTGAGCCGTATAGGCAGCAGGATCAGCAACCGCATCAATCGCACCCAGTGCAGATTCAGCAGCAGCAAGTGCTGTATTTTTCTGTAGAGCATCATCGGTCATTTTTTCCGTCACATTGATCGGCAATAGATTTCGACTTCCGCGCCCATCAATCGCAAGAGCCGTGTACTCGCCCTTTACAACCTCTACGGAGCCGGTTGTCTTATCGTCGCCCAACACAGCAGCAGCGCTTTTAGCCGCTATAAACAACGATTCGGCAGAGAAGTCGTCCGAGAGCGAGAGGCTGATCTCCTCAGTTCTCCCCACGTTGGCGCCCACATGAAACGTCATCGTCCCGGCACTGCCATCCAGCAGCTTTAAACCACCACCGAACGTGGTGCTCTTCGAAAGACGGGTCAGCTCTTGAACCGACTGATTGAACTCGGAATTGAGTGCATCCCGCTCCTTCTGACTGTTGTCACCGTTTTTCGATTGAATCGCCAGCTCACGCATCCGCTGCAGGTTGTTGGTCGACTCCTGCAACGCCCCCTCCGCCGTTTGCGCAATGGAAATTGCATTGCCCGCATTTCTGGCCGCAACCGTCATCCCTTTAATCTGGGTCGTCAGGCGACTCGCGATTTGCATGCCTGCGGCATCGTCCTTGGCGCTGTTAATCCTTAAGCCTGAAGACAAGCGCGCCATCGAAGTACTGACGGCATCAGAAGAGCGGTTCAGATTTCGCTGAACAGACAACGACGCGACATTGGTATTTACGGTTAAAGCCATTGTGAAATTCCTCGCAAAAAAGAGATTGCGGGCTTCCAAAAACAGGCTGCATCCGGCACGCCCTGAAAACCTACAAAATGTTTATCGGAAAAATTACAAGCGGCTTTAACAGGCTTTTTAAGACTGTTTGGAAATTATAACAATTACATACCCGACATTTGTAGGGTGTTTCGGTTATAAGCGTGGATTTTCAAAGGTTTTATTTTTTACGAATTTTTTTGCAAAAAAAGATGAAAAAAAATCGAAAAAAACCTCCCCTCACACATTTTTCGAGCGGGGACGAGAGAAAAATTCGTGACGTATCCGGAACGGGGTCGTGATGGGGAGTCGGGCAAGGGACACATCTATGCAAAAGCGTCGACCGGGCAACCTGAACGCGCCCGAACTACGATTCACTCTCGAGTAACGCCACCAACTCATACTCTAGGTAGTCAGCCAACCCCAACCAGTCCAGCCCTTCCTGGCAGGCCAGCATCGGCGGCAATAACTGCAACCATTGTTGTTGCGCTGCTGGCGAGCCCCGACTTAACAGACTCTGCGCGCGGTCGAACACGTCGACCATAGCCAATGCCGCCTCGACATTACGCCCAAGACGAAACAGCCCGGCACACTGCCGACAGTCGAGGACACACTGCGCATGCGAGCTCATTGGCAGAACTCCAGGTCATAGGCCGTACCGGCGATCATCGCGCCTGCCCGGCTGCTGTTAAAAAAGCGCACCTCTGGATGCCCGGCAATGTAACGTTCCAGCTCGCCCAGGTAGCGACGAAAATTGAGCTGCGTCTTGACGCGCTGCCCATGACCGTCGAGCACCCAGTGCTTGGCGAGGTCAACCCCTGGGCCTAGCTCGCCATCATTCCAACCGGCGTGAGTTCTGTTCATCGGGAAGGCAAAGTCGGCTCCGAACAAGGTGATTTTCGCCGCGCCCATCCTCACCGCTAGATCCACTGCGGGGTGAAGCACACTGCCGCCAACGTACAACTGCGCTTTGGCAATTTGCTGGCGCAGCGCGGCATAGATGGGGCTGGCGGAATAGCCGACATAGCGCGGGCCCTTCCAGGCCTGGAGCACCTGCGGATCACTCATTGGCATATACACCAGGGGGATAGAATCGGAGTCCGACGGCGGCAAGTGCCGAGCAGTGATCCCCTTATCGATACTCACTACCAAGTCCGGTTTGATGCCGCGCTCAATTAACGGCCGATAGGCCGTATCAACACTAACAAACAGAGGCCGCTGTGCCTGCGCACGAATAGCCAGAAGCTTTTCGAAGTGGTGTTCAAGGCTCGGCCCCGTACCGATCACATAGACTTCCTGGCCCACCTGCGAGCCGAACAGCTCAGCGATATCACGATCACTGCGCAACAGCTCCAGGCTGTCCTGCAAGCGCTGGAGAATAAGCGGCGATTGCGGATCGAACTCACGGTTATTGAAGCTCAGGTGCACTTCGCTGATTAGTCGATCACGAATCCGGGCATTAAATTCATCCGCCAATTCCAACTCGGATGGCAGCGCAAAGAACGGCAACTGGATTTCCCGGTAATCGGCGGCATAGCTCAGTTCGACCCGCGGATCGCTGAGCCAGGGCGTTTGGTCAAGTAGACCAAGAACCAAAGCGAACAGCCCACCGTTAAGAATGTGCACCTGCAACCGCAGTAGCTCGGGATTTTCCAGCAAGACCTGCTGCAGATCACCCAGACCCGTGCCGTACACATGCAGCATCGGACTCTCAGGTGGCAGACTGGCCGCTTGCAGGCGAGCTTCGGCGGTGCGGTCATGGCGGCTGGTCAGCTGAATACCGGAAATCCTCAGGGTTGAACCCAACCCTTCCACCAGTTCGGCCTGCAATGATTCACGGTCTTCAGCCAACAACCGGGAGAACACCTCCGGCCAGCGCGCCTGAAGCACCTCGGCATTTTGCTGAAAGCTCTCGCTCATGCTGCCTCACTCAAAACGTACGCAAAAAAATAGCGCTCAAGGTTAACTCACCTGAAGCGCCATTTTAGAAGCCTATGCGATCAAGACCGATGAATGATCGCCGAGCCCCAGGACAAGCCGACACCAAAGCCACTCAACGCAACCCGATTCCACTCACTGTCGAGCACGTGTTTTTCCAGCAACAAAGGAATGCTCGAAGAAACGGTATTACCGGTTTCGAGCATGTCCTTGAGAAACTTCTCTGGGTCGCCTTCGAAACGCCGGGCCACAGCATCGACAATCGCCGCACTGCCCTGGTGAATACAGAACGCGTCGATGTCGTCCGAGTGCAAGCCAGACTCATCCAGCAACTCGTGCAGGTGCGCGGGCACTTTAAGCAACGCGAAGTTGAAGACCTGACGGCCATTCATGAAAAATACGCCGTTGCTGACCTTCAGGTGCGGTGCGCCGGAACCGTCGGTGCCGAACTTGGCCTTGCCCAACTGCCAGTCAGCCCCCTCGCCCATCCACGTGGCCGTCGCAGCATCGCCAAACAGCATGGTGGTATTGCGATCTTCGGGGTCGACAATTTTCGAGTACGGGTCGCAGGTCACCAACAGACCGTTCTTCAGCCCTGCGGCATCCATGAAGCCCTTGAGCGCATAGAGACCGTAGACGTAGCCCGAACACCCGAGGGAGATATCGAACGCGGCCACATGGGTCGACAGGCCGAGTTTGTCCTGAACGATGGCAGACGTGTGGGGCAAGGCCTCTTCGTCGCCGTTCTGGGTAACGACGATCAGCACGTCGATGGATTCGCGCTTGAGGTCAGGATTCTTTGCAAACAAGGCGTTGACGGCCTCGACGCACAGGTCAGACGTTTCTTGCCCGGCGTCTTTGCGCGGCAGAAACGCAGAACCGATTTTGCCCAGAATGAACTCTTCATCCTTGGCGAACTTAGCACCTTGTGCGTAGTTATCGACGCCGGCTACGGGCACGTAACTCGCTATGCTTTTTATGCCAATCATTATGGCTTCCCAATAATAAACAGCTGAATATCACCGTTCTCTGCAATCGAGAGCGCTGGCCAACAGAGATTTCCTGTCGTCCTCAAGGAGCGACAGCGAAGGAAATAAATGGCCATCGCCGGGCCAATAAAGGGCCGAGCGCCATCATTTCCTATTAATACAATACAGTGAAGATGCGCGTTATGACTCACAGGTCACGCTATTTTGCCGAATCAGCCACAGAAGCCGTTATTCGACCAACGACCAGTCAAGAGGTGTACCCCGTTTCAAGGCTTGTCCAGCGCATCGCCCGATGAGCGCATCGCGGTGTTTCGGGGCTAATCCAAAGCCCGGACGGATGGCTCTCAGGTTGTCAGCACTGAAGACTTCACCTGCAACCATGTCCCGAGTCACATACAGTGATCGGCGATAGGCCAGTGACGGGCGCTCGGCCTCGGTAACGCCATAATGCACGTGCCCCATGGCCTGCCAGGCACGTTCGGTTTCAATGACCAGACTGGCCATTTCGGCTGGCTCAAGAGAGAAGCTGGCATCCACCCCGCCGGCGGCTCGATCCAGCGTGAAATGCTTTTCGATCACCGTCGCCCCGAGCGCCACGGCTGCCACGGAAACGCCAACGCCCATGGAGTGATCGGACAACCCCACTTCGCAACCAAACAAATCGCGCAGATGCGGGATAGTGCGCACGTGACTGTTTTCTGGCGAGGCCGGATAAGTACTGGTGCATTTGAGCAATACCAGGTCCTTGCAACCGGCAGCACGGGCTGCACGGACCGTCTCGTCCAGTTCGGCAATGCTCGCCATGCCGGTCGAGATGATCAACGGCTTGCCGGTCGACGCGACCCGGCGAATCAACGGTAAATCGGTATTTTCGAAACTGGCGATTTTGTAAGCCGGCACATCCAGGCTTTCAAGAAAGTCCACCGAACTGTCATCGAATGGCGTCGAAAATGCCAACATCCCCAGCGCTTTGGCCCGGGCAAAAATCGGCGCGTGCCACTCCCAGGGTGTGTGGGCTTTCTCGTACAACGCGTAGAGGGACGACCCCGCCCACAGGCTATTGGGGTCCTTGATAAAAAACTCGCCGCGATCAAGGTCCAGAGTCATGGTGTCGGCGGTGTAGGTTTGCAGTTTCAAGGCGTGAGCACCGGCCTTGGCCGCCGCCTCAACAATCTGTAGCGCGACCTCAAGCGACTGGTTATGGTTGCCACTCATCTCGGCGATGATGAAAGGCGCGGTATCGGCACCAATCGAACGCGAGCCTATCTTGAAACTAGTCATCGGCATGATCCTTTAAGACGCACTCGAAACGGCAGGCACTCTGCCGATAGCCCGCATCGCGAAACAGGTTGATCGACGCCTGATTGGCCGGCAGCACCTGCGCATCGATCACTCGTAGTTGCGGCCAGTGACGCTTGATGAATCGCGCCCCTCCGGCCAGTAGCGCCCTGCCCCAGCCTAGACCGAACCGCCCTTCGAACAGGTAGATCGATACTTCGGCCCTTGTATCCACCCTGTCATAGCGCAGCACGCCCACCGGCCCATCGACCGTTTCTGCAACCAGCAGCAGGCGTTGGTCATTCACGAGGGTGGCAGCCAACCAGATCAGATGACTGGCCCAATCAATGGCGTGCGACTCCACCGACCAGCGCCGGACCTCCTCAGCGTTGCGCCCATCGAACAGCAGACGTGCGTCGTCCATCGTCGCCGGGCGCAATTGCAGCACCTCTCCAGCCAGGGCCGCTGCCACACGACGTGCGCCAAGGCCATCAACCAATTGGCGAGAGTGCTCGGCAAAACTCCGGCGCAAACCCTGGTTGGCCAACAACACACTGATCGATTGACGCAATGACTCAACAGAAACCTGGTCACGCGGCCCCAGGTACAGGTGCGCGCCGACCTCAGCCAAACGTTCAGCGTTGGCCTGTTGATTGGCCGCCACCGCGATACAGATCGTTGGCAGTCCCAACGCGGCACGCTCCCAACTGGTACCGCCGCCCGCGCCGACAAACAGATCAGCGTGCGCCATCAATTCAGCGAACTGGTCCGTGTGGGTTTGCAATCGCCAGGTGGGACGTTCTGAGGCCAGTGCCTGCATCCGCGCCCACTCGGGGTTACCGGTGCCCGCAATAAAGTCGACTTCCAGACCATTGAGCTCACTCAGCGCCAACATCGCCTTCCAGGTTTCCCCTGCAGCATCGAAGCCGCCGAAATTCACCAGAACCCGACACGCCTGGGCCTGAATCGGCACGGGGTCGCGCTTGAACTCATCGCGAATCATGGCAAAGCGTGGGCCGAACAACGTTCGACACTCGGGTCCCACCCACGGCGCATAAGCGCTCGGCGTACCGCTGAAATTCTGATCGAGCAACAGATCAACGGCATGACGGCGGTTGGCCAGATCATCGATTGCGGCGATCCGTGGAGCCCATTGTCGGGCGGCGGTCTGCCAATGATGATCAAGGCCGTAGTGATCGACGATGATCCAGTCGAACGCCTCCTCTACCGTCAGCAACCGCTGCAGTGCCGCGATGTCCGCCTGCCAAGGCAACGCAGCTTCGATGTCTTGCCCGGCATTGGCTTGCTCAGCGTACGTCGCAGGTAACCCATAAGCGCGCCACCCTTGAGTCGCGAGATGATCGAGCAAATGCCCAGGCAATAAGCGACAGGCAAAAGCCACGTCGTGCCCGCCATCACGCAACACCTTGGCCAAGGTCAGGCACCGCGCAATATGGCCGCTGCCGATGGCGTGTGAAGCATCCGCGCGGATCAGCACTCTCACGACTCCAACTCCCCGCCAGCCAGCAACGCCGCATAAAGGTACTCGGCGCGGGTCCAGTCTTCTTCGCTGTCGATGTCCTGGACCAGATGCCGGGGCAAGATCACCGGCAAACTCTGCTCAGAAAACACTACATCGCCACGCAACCACGCCTCAGTACGACCCCAATAAAACTGTCCGGCGTCCTGATAGGCCACGGGCAGATCCTGGGATCGGGTTTCCCGGTACTGCGGATACAGTGGCTGCAGGGCACCCTGCTCATTCAGGCTCAGGGCGCGCTGCACGGCAAAGCCAAATTCGCACACGGAAAAGGCAAAGGATTTTCCCGGATTCTGCTCGAGGGTCGTCAAGCCTTCACGCAGATAGCGCCCTTGCAGCAAAGGCGCTGTGGCATAGATACAACAGGCGTAATCGAAGGAGTGCCCCTGCTCCTGCAGTGTCGCCAGCCCATGCATGATCACCGCCGCCGTCCCGGTGAAGTCGTCGGCCAATTGTGCCGGGCGCATGAAGGGCACCCACGCACCGTGAGCCCTGGCGATCGCAGCAATTTCTTCATCGTCGGTACTGACCACAACCTGATCGAACAGGCCACTCCGCAGCGCAGCCAGAATCGACCAGACAATCATCGGCTGGCCGTTGAACAGCTTGAGATTCTTGCGCGGGATCCGCTTGCTGCCGCCCCGCGCAGGGATGATCGCTACAGCTGTCACGGACGCTTTTCCAATAGAAACCAGTTGATGTCATCGGTCGGAAACTGCGGATCGCGGTGATAACTGAACCCATAGTCGAGCAGGTGCAGATCACTGTAGCGATCAAGCATCTCCCCGGCAAAATCACGCTTGAACAACTTGCCGCTGTTACCGCGATAGGACACCTCTACCGGCACCGGGTTGTAATACTCGCAAATCAGGATATAGCGTTGACTCAGTTGGTACAGCTGAGCGTAAGCCGCAGGCAACAGTTCAGGCGCCAGGTGAATCAGTACGCCTTTGCTCAGGGTCAATTGGAAAGTCCGATCATGTGGATAGTCGAACAACGAGCCATGCCATACATCCGCAATCCCCAGTGCCTGCGCACAGGCCTGAGCCTGAGCATTGATCTCGACCCCCTGTAACACGCACGTTGGCAATAGCTGATGCAACGCTTGCAGGTTATTGCCCGTGTTGGTGCCCAACTCCAACAGACTCTCTAGCCGTGAGGTTCGCGCCAGCGCTTTGGCAAACAACGCCAGATTGGCAGCGATCAGCGGCTGCCCCTGATTGCGCCCCGCGTATTGATCACCAAACTCACCCCGCCAGAACTGCTCTTGCTCACTTAATTCACGCATGCACTGCTCTCATCAACGGATCGGGGCAAAGCACTTAGCCAAGCAGGCTATGCAACTGCTCGATCACATAGTCTTGTTGCTCGTCAGTCAGGTCCGGGAACAGCGGCAAAGTGACCGCCTCGCCGAAATAACGCTCGGCCTCTGGATAATCGCCATCAGCGAATCCTGACTCGCGGTAGTAAGGCTGTAAATGCACCGGAATATAGTGCAGGTTCACACCGATTCCGGCAGCTCTCAACGCATCGAAAAGGTCTCGCTGGCTAAGTTTTACTTGATCAAACCGCACACGCACCACATACAGATGCCAAGCAGATTCGGCGCCTGCCTGCGCAGTGGGTAACACCAACGGAAGTTCAGCCAACAGTCGCTCATAACGCGCGGCCAATTGGCGCCGCCTCGCGATAAAACCGTCGAGCCTGGCCAACTGCGAAAGGCCCAATGCCGCGTGCAGGTCGGTCATCCGATAATTGAAACCCAACTCCAGTTGCTGGTAGTACCAAAGCCCTTGGCTGGGTACCGACATCTGCGACGGATCGCTGGTAATGCCATGACTGCGCAGCCGACGCAAACGCTCGGCAAGCTCTGGCCGATTGGTCAGGACCATACCGCCTTCACCCGAGGTAATAATCTTCACCGGGTGAAAGCTGAAGACTGTCATCGTCGCATGCGCGCCACAACCCACTGGGCGTCCGTCATAAGACGCCCCGACCGCGTGCGCGGCGTCTTCGATCAAGGTGAATGCGTAACGTTCGGCGAGCCCGGCAATGGCGTGCATGTCGCAGCTCTGACCAGAGAATGCCACCGCCACCACCACCTTTGGCAGTTTTCCGACGCGCTCGGCGGCTTCGAGTTTTTGCGCCAGCAAGCCGGCATCGAGGTTCCAAGTGTGTGGATCAATATCGACGAAGTCCACATCGGCGCCGCAGTAACGCCCGCAGTTGGCGGAGGCGACGAAGGTATTAGGCGTGGTCCATAGCCGATCACCGGGGCCCAAGCCTGCCGCCAGACAGGCGATATGCAGTGCCGCCGTGGCATTGCACACCGCAACTGCAAAATCTGCCTGACAACGCTCAACCATTGCCGCTTCAAAGCGCTCAATGGTTGGGCCCTGAGTCAGCCACGGCGACTTGAGAACCTCCACCACCGCGTCGATATCCGCCTGGTCGATGCTCTGTCGCCCATAGGGAATCGAGTATGAAGTCATGAGTGCAGCTCAGCGTGCAGATCCGCGATCTGCCCCACGCTCAAAAACTCTGGATTGGTATCGGAACGATACTCAAAGGTTTCGTCGACTTGGGCACCACACTCACCAAGGCCATTGACGGCATAGTCGACGTCGACGTTGGTAAAACGGATCGACGGCTGGATGGTGTAGTGATCGGAGAACTCCAGAGTCATTCGCGCATCGTCGAGCGGCACCATCAACTCATGGAGTTTTTCACCGGGACGAATCCCGACATTTTTATGCGGGAGATGCTCGGCCATGCCCAGGGCCAGATCGATAATCCGGATCGACGGAATTTTCGGCACAAACACCTCGCCGCCGTGCATGCGCGCAAAGCTGTCGAGCACGAACTGCACACCATGATCCAGAGTGATCCAGAAACGTGTCATGCGCACGTCGGTGATCGGTAACTCCCGCGCACCGTCGCTGATCAGCTTGCTAAAGAACGGCACGACTGATCCGCGAGAACCGGCCACATTGCCATACCGCACGACGGCGAAACGCGTTGGCTGGTCACCGGCAATGTTATTCGCCGCAACGAACAACTTGTCCGACAGCAGCTTGGTTGCGCCATACAAGTTGATCGGGCTGGCAGCCTTGTCGGTTGACAAGGCGATGACCTTTTTCACCCCGTTGTCGATGGCCGCAGCAATGATATTTTCCGCGCCGTTGACGTTGGTGCGGATGCATTCGGTCGGGTTGTACTCGGCAGCCGGCACCTGCTTCAAGGCTGCCGCATGCACCACATAATCGATCCCGCGCATGGCCAGACGCAGCCGTTCGGCATCGCGCACATCCCCCAGAAAATAACGCATGCACGGCGCGTTAAACGTCTGCTGCATCTCGTACTGCTTGAGCTCATCACGAGAGAACACCACGACACGCTTGGGCTGATACTGCTCAAGCAAACGGCGGATGAAGTTGCGACCGAACGAGCCAGTGCCACCCGAGATAAAAATTGATTTGCCGTTGAACATGCCGTGAGTCCTTTTTCTGTATCGGGCTTAACCGAGCAATTGCGTCCAGTTGACGCTGGCCGGGGTGCCGAGGGTAAAACCCTTGCCGGTCAGGGCCAGGTTCTTGTTATAGGCCTGATCATGCTGGAACGGTCCGGCCCATTTTTCGCGCAATGCCTCAAGGGCTTGTGACGACTCAGGCAGGTTGCCTGGATGAATGATCTGCACCTGAGGTGTCCAGACTGTCAGGTAGCCAGCCTGGCCGATTTTCAAGCACAGGTCGACATCACTGAAAGCCTCAGAGAAGTGCGCTTCGTCCAGACCGCCAACAGATTCATACAGCTCTTTACGGACCATCAAGCACGCAGCGGAGACCGCCGAATAGTTCTGTTCAACCACCAGACGATGCAAATAACCCTTGGCCTCTTTCGGTTCGCCGACAAAGGCTGAACCTACCCCGCCATGCATGCCGAGAATAAGCCCGGCCTGAGTCACACAGCCGTCGCGATCGACCAGCTTGGCACCGACAACACCCACTTCCGGGCGCTGCGCCTGGTTAAGCAACGACTCGATCCAGTTCGGGTTGACCACCTCACTGTCGGCAGCCAGCAAAATCAGGTATTCACCTTTGGCCTCCAGGCAGGCTGCATTATGCAGCGCTGAGGCGCTGAGACGCTGATCGCACCTGAGGACGCGCACCCGGCCACCCTGTTGCTCCTGACGATCCAGCCAAGCCATCACCTCGGGCGACTGACTCTGATTGGCGGCGATCAACACTTCGTAGCGCGTGTAGCGGGTTCGCTGCAAGACACTGACCAGACAACGCTCCAGCAGTGGCAGGTTGTCTTGGCTGTGCAGAGTAATCGACACCAGTGGACGCTCGTCGTGGCGGTAATCGATTTGATAAGTGCCCGGTTGCACTGAGCTGACCTGAGCCTTGTAGCCTCGGGTGGCGAGGTGACGGATCAATGCCTGACGTTCATGCGGGTTCTCCTCCAGCACTGGCGCCTCACAGATCAGTAGCGGCTCGTCCAAATGGGCCAGCCAGGCCAAACCTCCCTGCTCGATTACTCGCAACAGCAGATCGAATTCCAGCGCCTTGGTGAAGTCCACGGAGTAACCACCCGCGTCGACCAGCACATCGCGACGGATCAGCCAATGCCGTGCCATCAGCGCTGGCAGGCTTTGCAACAGATCGAGATTGAAACCCGGGCGAAATGCATCGACCCAGGCGCCATTGGCCTGACGCTGAATGTCATCCGTCGACACGGCACGGCACTCGGGCGCTGCGGTCAACTCAAGGCTGGCCTGCAGCAAGCCAGTGGCCGTGAACTGGTCACCCGCCTCCGCCAGCAGGATCCAGTCGCAAGACAATTGGCGAGCAACCTGATTCAACTTATCGACATAGTTGGTTTCGCTGACCTTGATGAAGTGCAGGGTGTTACTCATCGAGGTCGCTGCTGGCAGTTCACCTGTCGTGAACACCACGATTTTGAATGCTTTGCAGTAACCCTCGGCCAGGCTGTCCAGGGTTATCTGTAATTTGTCCATGTCGTTGTCCAGATCCAGCAACAAGAGACCAAATTGCGGCCCCCCTTGATGGGTGGCCAGATACCCGGCAATCGACTCGGCCTCATCGGCGTTCGGGTTACGCGCTTCCAGCCAGTTGAGCAGGCGACCGGATGGCGTGGCCGCTAGAAGCGAGCGGCGGTCCGGAGCTGAAACCGCGTCCAGACGCAGCCCCCAGTCGGACAGGTCTTTCGCAATATCCTCCTCGCCAAGGTTTTCCAGTTGTTGCCGCAAACGGTTAATAACGCGCTGATTGAAGGGATTGCTATCCAGCGCCAGCCACAGACGGCTGGTGATGGTCTCGGCACAATCATTGCCATGGGTGTGCAGCAGTTCCTCTTGCTCAACCCATATGCCTTCAAGCGCCTGAAGCTGAACACGACCCGCGGGTAATGCGCCAATCAGAAACTCCAACTCAGTCAGTTGATCGAAGAAAGCTTGATTGTAAAAAGGCATCTCAACGTACTGACTCGGAGCAAAACACCTGACGGGTAGTGTTAACGGGCTTTTCCAGGCGGACTCGATAATCAACTCAAAAGCCAATGAGCGACGGGTGCGCAGGCACTCACGCAGCGCTGCTAAACTTTCCAGGACGAATTGCCTGGCGTGTTCCTCGTCATGACCAATAACACTCGTGGAAATCGACACCAGAAACTCAGCAAAAACCTCGCGCTCTGCTGTCGACTTCGGATCGGTACTGCTCAAGGTCGGAAGGATCGCCGTGTAGTGCTCAGGGTGTGCAGCGCTGGCCTCACGCACGGCATAGCCCACGGGCAGAATCCGCATTTTGGTGCACAGCGACAAATAACAGGCAAGACCAATTTCCTGCCATTCAACGCTCATTCCAGGAGGCAGCAAACCAAACCAACTGCGCTGTAACGCGGCTCGGGTGACGGCATAGAATGGCGGGATGAACTGCTCCAGGGTGCTCAGTACACGATCTTCGGCACGCTCGAACGAGTAGTCCTCGCATACCTTCTTGTCGCGTCGGTAGTAATTGACCTGAGTACCCATGCTTCGATAAAGCAGCGTGTAGCCATGGCACACACCGTAGTCAGGATGCTCTTCAAGAAACACTACGCACTGCGTCAACGCGTCCTGAAGTACAAAGTCATCGACGGCCACGAAGGCCATGTACGGTGTGGCGACCCTTTCGACGCCATACGCCAACTTGCCCTGCAGGGCCGAATTGGAAAACTGGGGCACGTGCTGATAAACAACACCGGGGAAGTCAACTTCGATACCTGCATCCGACTCCGCTGACGAGTCCAGCACCATGATCACGCAGGGATACGTGCAGTAATATTGCAGTGCGCGCCGCAAAAAATCGGATTGGTTTTGGGTAATTACCACCAACGTGAGGAGTTCGCTCAGAGAAGCAGTTTTGTTGGCTTTGAATGCTTGAGTCACTGTTCTTTCCCATCCCCAATAAAATTTAATTCGGCGTCAGCGCCCCCCTCTTTGCCGGGTATTGCTTGATGCGCGCCAGAGCATTGACTTACCGCCGATTTCGATCGCCGTCCCAGCTGTTAGGCACGACTCTTTACTTGATACGCGCGCCCGATTTATGGCGATATTCAGAGGGCCTGCAGGAACCGCGCCACCCTAATTGCCAGGAACGGGTGGTATCGTTTTCAGTTTTTCGGTATCAATCCGCCAACCAGCCATTTTCCCAATACCGCAAGTTATCCCCGCGCAACATATAATCACGCAGTACCGTTTCACGCAGTTCGTCGCCCATGCGGTAGCTGGCATCTGGATCGGCCAGGTGCATGCGAATGGCCTGCAGCCATTCCTCGGTGCTGTTGCTGATGACCCGAGTACACGGCAGATAACCTCGATAGGCGGCGGTGTCGGTACACACCACCGGATAACCGCAAGCGCCGTACTCCAGCAAGCGCAGGTTACTTTTGCAGTCATTAAAGAGATGGAATTCCAGAGGAGCCACAGCCAGGTCGAGGTTCAGGCTGGCCAGCTTGGCAGGGTAGACACCCATGTCGATCGCGCCATGAAATTCGTGCAGATAAGGCCGCAACGCTTCCGGGCACATGCCAAAAAAAACCCAATCCACTTCACTCGCCAACTCACGAATGACTTCTGCGATGACTTCCAGATCACCAGAGTGACTAGTACCACCGCCCCACCCTACCCGTGGCTTTCTCGACGTCCGGCGCCGACTGGACAGCCCGCTCCATAAGTCTGGCGCCAGCATATTCGGCACTACACGAATGTCGTGGTGCATGTCCGACAGCGCTTCGGCCAGAGGCTGAGTCGACACCACCACTCGATCACACAAGCTGATACCGCGCCGAACCAGGCGCTCCATATCCGCGCCACCGGGCATATTTCGAATATGCGAATTTTTATGCGGAACGCTGATGACATAGTCGTCCAGCTCGAAAATCCGTAGCGCACTGGAGTAGGTTTTCAAGACCGGTATCTCATTGATCGGCCCTTCACTGTAACGCCCCTGCAAAACGATAACGTCAGGCGACTGGCGCTCGACCTCAACTATCGAGGGCAACTCGTAGCAGATGCGCCCAACCACCCTGCCCGCTGCTTGCAGCTCGATAAGCGGTTGAGTTACGCGATAATGCCCAACCGCCGAGGCATTGATTGGCAGCGCAAGAATATTCGGCAGCTGGCGATTGGAAAATGGGCTCCACCCTCTATTCAACCCAGGCTCCAGGCTAAAGCTGGGGGTATTGAGGGTCAGGTTCGGGTTATAAGCAGGATCCCGGGCGATAATAGGTAGCCAACGCTTGTAGAGCCTTTCCTGCTCCTTAGCACGCAACGCCTCAAAAGCGATGTCCTGCACAACAACCGGTTGGGCACCCAACGCCAACTGAGCATGGGGCGTCCAGACTATCAGGTAGCCCTTTTGGCGAACCCGCAAGCACAAGTCCACCTCATTAAAGGTTTGCGCGAAGTTCACCTCATCCAGCCCGCCCAACGTGTCGAAGACCTGTTTTCGCACCATCAGGCAATCGGCACCAACTGCGCTCAGATCGTGAGCCACCTGCAAGCGTTGCATGTAACCGGCTGCATACAGGGATTGCCCGAAGAACGGGACACCGGCCGGGCCTTGAAGGCCGAGAATCAAACCGGCGTGCAGTATGCAGCCATCAGGATTGAACAACTTGGCACCCACCACCCCGACTTCTGGACGCTGGGCATGGTTGAGCAAAGCATCTAGCCAGTCAGCGTTGGTGATTACCGCGTAAGGGCTGAGCATCAGCAGGTATTCGCCGCGTGCCTGCTGTGCTGCGAAGTTACGGATCGCCGCGACGTTGGGCTCCAGCGGGTACTCCAGGACACGTAATTTGTCGCTGCCCAACAGCGCCATGCTGGCCAGCCAGGCGCGGGCTTCGGCACCCTTACTGTCGTTGTCAACGATCAACAGTTCGTATTCGCTGTAGGCCGTTTTTTCCAGCAGGCTTTCAACACAGCGCTGCAGCGCGACCAACTGATCCTTGCTGGAGATGATGATCGACACCAACGGCCGCTCGGCGTGAAGGTAATCAACCCGGTTGAGCAACTGAATGCTGCCGCGCCGAACTTCATGGGCAATACCCATACGCTGCAGATGCGCAGCCAGTACCAGCGGATTGCTCTCGATCACTTCGGGTAAAGACAGCCACTGGGAAAAGGTAAAAGACGACTCCAGCAGAATTTCGGCAACATGCTCTATGACCTGAGGACCGTCACTTTCAACCAGACGCCAGAGCAGATCCTGGGCGGCGAGCTCGCCATAGAGCGGATTAAAGCCACCCAACTGGAGAAAGCGCTGACGCTGAAAGGCTAAATTCCGGCCCACGTAGGGATAACTACGCAGCAAGTCCAAGTTGAAGTCAGGCTTGAACACCGGGTCCGCTGACTCGCCCTCACGCAAGGCGCCTTCGTCGCTGTAAACGCACAGTGCGCCGGGGGACATGGCAATGCGTTCGGCCAGCACCAGCAATGCAGGCTCTACCAGACGGTCCCCGGCACCCAGTAAATAGAACCAGTGCGCGCCTTCGAGTTGCGGCAAAAGCTCATTGAGTTGCTGATGCCAGTTGTCCTGCAGTGGCAAACTGAAGACTCGATCATTAAGCACCGCTTCAGTACAGGAACTGGACAACACCAACACCAGCTCCGAAGGATAGAGCTGACCTGCAAGGCTCCTGAGGGTGACATCAAGCCCGGCGCTGCTGGCCTGCTCATCGATAACAATTGGAACAATTTTCGGCTGCTGCGACCAACCAGCAAGGGTGTCTGGCAGCAATTTACGCTGAGGCTCCGAAAGCGTACGGCACGCCAGCCATACCGCATAAAGCTCAGAAAAACTCTCGCTGGCGACACCCACCTGCCATTTCTGGGTGGACTGCTTGGTGCCTAGCATGCGGCTCAAGGGCAGCTCTTCCCAATCTCGCGGCGACTCACCCGCTTGCTTGAGTGGTATGTAACGAACCCAACCCTTTGCCGGTGCTGGCTCACCACTACGCGCTTCAAGCATTTGCACCAGCCACTTCATTTCGGTCTCTGCTGCGTCTTTCATTGGCTGCTGCCGACTCAGACGATCCGGGTGCAGGCGCTCAACACTCAGGATCAGGTTCAGCGAAACCATGTTCCCGCGTCGTAACAGACAAATGTACAAAGCAAAATCGAGCGTTGCGACAAAACCCTGGCCGGACTGAGTCAAGGTCGGTAAAAACTCCAGAACATCCAGACGCCGCAGCAGGACACTGCTGAAACCACCCAAAAAATTGAGGGGGAATGTCTCGAAAATCGACAGTAAATCCTCGCCTTTGAACAATCCGTCGGTCGGCGCCAGCGGTGTATTTTCCAGACGTACGGGCAATTGATTATCGTCGGCATCCCGGTACAACCGCTGGGCCAACACCAATTTCACATCCGCGTGCTCAATCAATACTTGCGCCTGACGCTCCACGCTCGCAGGGAACAGCTGATCATCATCACAGAGAAATTTGATGAACTCACCGCGCGCCTCCCCCAGGCACGCCTCAAGATTGCCAACAAAGCCCAAATACTGCGGATTTCGCACGTAGCGCAAGGACACAACAGTGCTCTCCGCGAATGACTCGACGATATCCTTGATCTCATCACTGCAACTGTCGTCGCACACGATGACTTCCAGATTTCCGTAGCTTTGGTGCAAAGCGCTGACCAATGCTTTTTCAAAAAAACGCGGGTTGAAAGCGGGGATGACAATACTGACGAGGGGGACTGGATTCACGGCGAAAACTCACGAACGGTGGGGTTCACTCAGTCGAGCGAACCCCTGAACCGTTGAAGAACGGTTATCGCTCGGTAGCTATAGCGACGGTCGCGCTACCTTCCGGGCAGACATTTAAATTTTGCTGAACAGGTTCAATTGGGAGACCTGGGTAAATACCAATTGCATCGCCTGTAACATGGTCTTCTGCATCGTCAGGCGAGCGATGGCGTCCACTGGGTCGGAAGCAGTGATCGCAGACTGGTTCGTGGAGTTGGATGCCTGCAGACTGTCATTGGTGATGCCTTGATTAGTCGTAGCATTCTGTCGCGCACCGCCGGAGCTGATCGCAGTACTTATCTGCTCGGTGCCACTGGTCAGGTTGCCCAACGCTGAATCAAGCGAGCTGTTCAATTTCTGCGTGGCAACCGGGTTGCCGTCGGCTGGAGTGTTCAGTGCGGTAATTACTGACGTCAGCGTATTCAGAATATTCTGAGTCTGATGGGTGCTGGCTTGCACCACGAATTGATCGCCTGCCGCTGGTGAGCCACTCAGGGTGAAATTGACGCCCGATGCCTTGGCTGTAGAACCGCTCAAGCTGCCGCTGGAAACCGGCGTGCTACTCGCCGTGATCGGTGATGCGTAGAGATCGTAGCTGGTGGCACTGCTGAACTTGAGAATTGCCCCACCCGCCGGGAAACTGTTGTTGTATGCAGTCATGTCAGCAGCGCTAGTGCCCGCTGATGCAGCCGTAATCGTTGCGGACGACGGATTACCTGGGCTGCGCGACGTACTGATACTGCTCTGCGTGGCAGCCAATTGAAAGCTGTGACCCGCGATAGCGGCATCCGAGGAAGCGGTGGTCGCCCGCTCCGCATCCGTCAGGTTGATGTTCAAGTTCAAACTGACGCCACGAAAACTGACAGTCTGATTCGCAGCACTGGTCGAACTGAATACACCCGCCTGATTGGCTTCAGTCGTCACATCGTTGCCTGCTGCATCTGTGATCTTCAGCTGCGAGCTACTGAGAAACGCCACGGTGTAAGGTTGGCCACCAACAAATTTTGAATTGTAGGTGCTACTTGAACCCGCAACACCACCCGACAAACTCACCTTGCCGTCATCCACCGCTGGCGACGTCAGGGTACTGGACGTGCGCGTAGTATTGATCGCCTGCTCGAAAGCATCCCAGCCAGTGGTGTTACTCGCCACTTTAAGCCCGTCGCCGATGGGCAGGTCTATCGACGTCTGATCACCGTTATAGCTATAGGTACCGTCACTGTTCAATGCATACGGCGGCGTCGTGGACTTGGAGCCAGAGAACAAATACTGGCCGTTGGCGTCCTGACTGTTCATCAGTCCCACTATCTGAGCCTGGAGCTGGGTCAGTTCGGCAGCATTGGCTTTTCGGTCGGCATCTGTAAACACCCCACCCGCCTTGATCACCAATTCCTTGGCTGTCTGCAATGCATCAGAGATGCTGCTCAGCGCCGTTTCGGCCTGGGTCATATTGGAGTTAACAGTGCTGATGTTGGTCTTGTACTGGTCGAGCATTGAGCTTTGTTGCGCGAGCTGAAGCACGCGTGCCGCACCGAGCGGATCGTCGCCAGCGGTGTTGAGCTTGACTTGACTGGAAACCTCGTTACCGGTCGTGATCACATTGTTATAGGTGCGTTGGTAGTTCGTGGCGCTGGCTTCGTAAAACTGGGCAGTGGAAATACGCATGGTTTACGATTCCTTAAAGACTGTTGATCAGCGTGCTGAAAATGGTCTGCGCAGCCTTGATAATCTGCGAAGAGGCGGTGTAGTACTGCTGATACTTGACCAAGCTGGCAGCCTCTTCATCGAGAGACACGCCAGAGACACCATCGCGCGCGCTTTTGGCCTGAGTCAGTACCGCCGTGGTCGCAGAGCTGTCACTTTTGGCCTGACTGGCTTGTGCCCCCACGTTCACGACCAGCTTGCCGTAAGCGCCGGACAGGCTCATCCCATTGTTGGCCGAAGAAACATCCACCGTCTGCTTGGTCTGCAACGTCAATGCAGCTTGAGCGTTGCGGTTATCCGCAGAACCAGCACCCGTGAGGCTGATACTGTAGGTATCGTTCGGGCTCGGTGAACCCGCCACTGTCATCTCGAATTTGTAGGCCTGCGCTGCGCCGGAGGAATCGGAATACCTCACGGAGAAACTCAGCGTATTGCTCTGCCCAGGCACCATGGAGCCGGTAACGGCAGTGCCCGACGCATCAAGCACCGGCTGCCCCTTGGCATCGAGTAACTTATAGCTTTGAGCTCCGCCGCTAACGGCCCCGAAAACCAGTTTGACCGGCGTCGAATCCTTCAAGGCCGTGCGCAAGTCGGTGCTGGCGGTCGAATTGTAGATATCCAGACGAGTCGTCAGCACGGGCTGGGTGATCGAGCCTGAACCTATATTGCTCGCGCCAGCGGTCGCGGTCAGCGGCGCGGCAGCGGCAATGGTCTTGGCATCACTCATCACGGTCGCGATACCTGCCGCCGCATTCCGGGTCGGGGTGATTTTGAAGCTGTCCCCCGTGCGCATCGTGCTCGCGCCACCGCCATTGAGCGACAACGAAAAGCCGTCGATGATCGGCGGCGGAAGAGTACTGATATCATAGGTCCCCCCCACACTCGAACCATCAGGCAGGCGCTTGACGTTGTAGGTGCTGCTGACGCTGCCGGGGCTGCCGGTGAAAGTGACCTGATAGTCGTTTGCAGTGAGCTTGCCAGTATCGGCAATAGTCACGTCGAGATTACCCGACCCTGCTCTGTTGCCTGACGAGGCAAGGCTGCGCTGATTGATCTGATCGGTAGCATTGATACTGTTGAACAGATTGCTACCAAAGTTGCCGTTGCTGTCGATACCTTGGTTCAACTGACTGTTGACCTGGTCTGAAACGACCAAAGCCACACGCCCCAACTCATTAACGGCAGGTGCCAATACATCGCTGCGGTAGCGCAACAGACCGCCGATGGTGCCGCCGGTCACGACCGACGTCACGTCTGAACTGGTCTGTGAGTAGTTCACTTTCAAACTGTACTGCGAAGGATCGCTCGTGCCTGGCACCGCAGACAAGCTGTTAGCGGTCGTGCCACTGACCAGCGACTGACCAGTACCGATGTACACATCGTAACTGCCGTTGTTACTCACCACTTTCGCGCCAACCAGCACGTTGAGCTGACGCACTGACTCGTTGCGAGCATCGAGCAGACTATTGGGCGTTGAGCCGCTGGCAGAGGCCTGAGTAATCTGCTGATTCAAGCTCGCAATCGATGACGAAAGCGCATTGACCTGACCCGCCATGCTAGTCAGCTGGCTATTAATAGATGAATTTTGTGCGGCCAATTGCGTGGAAATCGAATTGAACCGAGCACCGAGCGCATTGGCTGTCGTTAGAAACTGTGATCGAGCACTGGAATCGGTTGCCGTCGTCGAGACACCCTGCAACTGAGTGAAAAAAGTGGCCAGCACGGTCGAGATCCCGGTGCTGCTGTCAGACAGCAACGTATCGGTCGCACTGGCCTGCCCCAGGAACGCCGTAGCATCTGAATTGAGGGCAGTACTGGATTGCAACTGGCTGTCGAGGTAACTGTTGTAGATTCGCCGCACGTCAGACAGCGTCGTCCCGGTGCCGATAAAGCCCGAGCCGATGTTCTGCGAGGCCGAAGCAACGGTCATCGTCTGCTGACGAGAATAGCCTGCGGTATCAACGTTGGCGGTGTTGTTACCGATCGTGTTGATCGCCGCACTACTAGCAGTCAGCCCTGAGAGCCCAATTGAAATCAGTGACATGATTCAAGCCTTATAAAGTCGTGGAAGAGCTCACTACCGCGTAGTTCTGGTAGCTCTTCATCTGCTTGGCAATTTGCGAAATCTTGCTGGCGTAGTCCGGGTCCGTGGCGTAACCGGCCTTCTGCAGCTCTTTCACAAACTGTTCAGGGTTATCGGCCGACTTCAGCACACCTTGATAGCGATTGTTGCTCTGCAACAGGGTGACCAAGTCATGGAAGCT
Source organism: Pseudomonas sp. UMAB-08 (assembly GCF_900095225.1). GTDB lineage: Bacteria > Pseudomonadota > Gammaproteobacteria > Pseudomonadales > Pseudomonadaceae > Aquipseudomonas. The sequence continues at coordinate 45,697 of NZ_LT607415.1, read as the reverse complement.
GTCGGAGTAAGAGTCGTAAGAACGGAAGTCCGCCGTCTCCTTGACCATCTGCCCATCACGAAACTCACTGGTGATGGCCCGCGCTTCGGGGCCCTGCCAGTTACCCTGCGCTTTGATGCCAAACAGGTTATGGCTGCTGCTGCCATCCTGCTGACGCATGACCGATTTGCCCCAACCGGTTTCCAGGGCCGCCTGTGCCACCAATACGGTTGGATCGACGCCAATGCGCGCCGCAGCATCCTTGGCCAGCGGCAACATGGTCGCGACAAAGTCGTCAGCAGTACGGAACGCTTTACCCCCCGGCGCCAGCGGTGGCTGAGCTATTGTGCGACCCTGCGCACGCGCCGACAGGGAAAGGTTCGGGTCCTGAGTCCAATCGCCGTTGCCGGCGAATGTGGCGCTGCCGCCAGCAGCACCCGGTGCCGCAATACGATTTTTCACACTGCTTTCGCTTGCGACTGTCGTGGCCGGGACAATGCCCGCCAGCAAACGGTCAGCAAGCTTGCTTGGCAACGACAGTCGGCGCTGGTTGAGCATTGCCACATCATTGCGCTCGACACCGCTGACGGAAGCAGCAGCGGCAGTCGCCGCATGCGCCCGATCCACTGCAACCGACCGCGTGGCCCACAGCGGTCGCTGAGCAATATTGGTCGCCAGGGCAGTACTGTCCTGATCCGAACCCGTCGAAGCCGGACTCTTGTTGAGCGACGTGGTGGCTGTCAGATTGCCAGACGCAGACTCGGAAGGATGAGCCCCCTTGGTTTTAGACAGCTGTCGCATCAACACATCCTGCAAGCCGATACCGCGACCCTGCTTGGACAAGCTCACTGACAACTGCTGGTCGTACATGTCCTGGTAATGCCGAGTCGCTGCCGTATTCATCGGGTTGTCCTTGGCCATCACCTCGTTGGCAGAACGCATGGACTTGAGCATCTGGCTGACGAACAGCGACTCGAACTCCTGAGCCACCTTCTTCAGGTTAGCGTCACTGTTCTTGTCCCCCGTTTTCAGGGCGTTCAGACGATTCAGGTCGGTATAAGCGCCTGAGTCGCTAGCCGACGGCACTCCGCTTTTCGGCATGTCCATACTCAAGTCCTCAGATGACGATCAGGTCGGCTTGCAGCGCGCCGGCCTGCTTCAGGGCTTCGAGAATCGCCATCAAGTCACCTGGCGCTGCGCCGACCTGATTGACCGCTCGCACGATCTCATCCAGCGTGGTACCCGGGCCGAACTTGAACATCGGGTGCAGCTCTTGCGCCGCATTGATTCGCGAACGCGGGACCACAGCCGTTTGACCGCCAGACAACGCACCCGGCTGACTGACAATCGGGTCTTCGGTGATGGTCACGGTCAGGCTGCCGTGCGTCACGGCTGCCGGTGAAACCTTGACGTTCTGGCCAATCACGATGGTGCCAGTACGCGAGTTGATGATGACCTTGGCCGCCGCCTGACCCGGATCGATCTCCAGGTTCTCGAGAATCGACAAGTAGTCGACCCGCTGACTCGGGTCCAGTGGCGCAGTCACCCGCACCGATCCACCGTCCAGCGCTTTAGCCACGCCTGGACCGAGCATGTCGTTGATTTTGTCGACGACACGCTTGGCGGTGGTGAAGTCGGATCGGTTGAGGTTCAAGGTCAGGCTATTGCCCTGATTGAATCCACTTGGCACTGAACGCTCGACCGAAGCGCCACCCGGAATACGACCGGACGAAGGAACGTTGACCGTAATCTTCGAGCCATCGCGGCCTTCGGCGTCGAAACCACCCACCACCAGGTTGCCTTGGGCAATGGCGTAGACGTTGCCATCGATACCTTTCATGGGGGTCATCAACAGGCTGCCGCCGCGCAAGCTTTTCGAGTTACCGATGGACGACACGGTGATGTCGACCATCTGACCCGGTTTGGCGAATGGCGGCAGATCAGCATATATCGCCACCGCGGCGACGTTTTTCAGCTGTACGGTGCCTGAGCCGCTCGGCACCTTGATACCGAACTGGGCCAGCATGTTGTTAAACGTCTGCAGCGTGAACGGGGTCTGCGTGGTCTGGTCGCCGGTACCGTTGAGACCGACCACCAGGCCGTAGCCGATCAATTGGTTGGTCCGAACCCCGGAAATGCTGGCGATGTCCTTCAAACGCTCGGCATGAACGCCGAGTGTGGTGGATAACAGCAGTACCGCAGCCATCAGTTGCTTGAACGTATGCATGTCTATCCCGCGATCAGAAAGGGAACAACGGGCTGAGGAAGAACCGATCGAACCACCCCGGTTGACTGGTATCGGCGAACGAACCGGTACCCGAATATGTAATGCGTGCATCGGCCACTCGAGTGGAGGACACCGTGTTATCCGTGGCGATATCGTCAGCACGGATCAAGCCCGCGATACGCACCAGCTCATCCCCCGTGTTAAGGGTCAACCATTTCTCGCCGCGAACCGCGAGGATACCGTTGGGCAGGACGTCAGCCACCGTGACCGTCACCGACCCCGTCAGGCTGTTGCTTTGGGCCGCCTTGCCATCACCCTTGGTGGTGCGTGCGCCGTTATAGCCCGCGTTGAGGCTCAGATCGCCGCTGCCCACCGGGTTATTGGTGGTCACCCCAGCGCCGAACAACGACGTCAGACCTATGCTGTTAGTGCTGTTTTTTGTCAGCCCGGAACTGGCTGCCTTGCTCGCGGCGGTTTTCTCGGAAAGCGTGATGGTAATAATGTCACCGACCCGATAAGCCTTGCGGTCGTCATACAGGTTCTGCTCAAAACCGGCCTGATAAATCGAACCGTTGTTCGCGGCAGCAGCCAGTGGCGTGCGCGGCAACACCGGCGCGTAATAAGGGTCATTAGGCTTGGCCACAGGCGCGACGCAGCCCGCCAGGAGAGCGATTCCGCAGAGCGAAGCGACCAGCACGGAAAGCCGCAGAACAAGAAGCCGTTTCATGACACTTAAAACCTCGCGGTGTAGCAGGTGCCGACCGGGCACCCCGTCCAATTGATCAGGTGTATCGACAGGCCGAACAGGCCCATCAGAGCCTTACAGATTTTGCGTCACGTACTGCAGCATCTGGTCAGCGGTGGAGATCACTTTGGAGTTCATCTCGTAGGCGCGCTGGGTGGTGATCATGTTGACCATCTCCTCGACGGTGCTCACGTTGGAGGCTTCCAGGGTGTTCTGCTGTGTCGTACCAAAACCGTTCAGCCCTGGCGTACCCACTTGAGGAGCACCGCTTGAAGCGGTCTCCAGGAACAGGTTGCTGCCCACCGACTGCAGACCTGACGGGTTGACGAAGTCAGCGGTTTGCAGGTTGCCGATCACCTGGGAGGTGGCGTTGGCGCCTGCCAGGGTCACCGACACTGTCCCGTCCTGGCCCACAGTGAACGTCTGAGCCTGGGCTGGGACGACAATCGCTGGCTCCAGGGCATAACCATTGGCGGTCACGATCTGGCCGTTGCTGTTCAGGTGGAACGTACCGTCGCGGCTGTAGGCCACGGTGCCATCGGGCTGCATGATCTGGAAAAAGCCGCGTCCGTTGACCGCCAGATCGAGCGGCTGATCCGTCGTTTGCAGGCTGCCGGCCGAAAAGTTTTTCTGCGTTCCGACAATGCGCACACCGGTACCCAGCTGCAGACCGGATGGCAGCTCGCTGTCCTGAGTCGACTGAGCGCCTGGTTGACGCTTGATCTGATAGAGCAAGTCCTGAAACTCGGCGCGATCACGTTTGAAACCTGTGGTCGATACGTTCGCCAGGTTGTTGGAGATCGTCGTCAGGTTGATGTCCTGAGCGGCCAGACCGGTCTTGCTTACATAAAGTGCCGGAAGCATTCTTTCTCTCCTCGAGCGCCTGATTATCGGCGCAAGCTGTCAATATTTAGCTAATCTGCAAGACCCGAGCCATCGACTCGTCGTTTGTTTCAGCTGTCTTCATCATCTTGATGTGCAATTCAAATTGACGGGACAGTGTCAGTACCGATGTCATTTCCTCAACGGCATTGACGTTGCTCGCTTGCAGAAATCCTGACTCGACCTGGACGGTGCCGTCAGCCCCGGCAGCCTTGCCGTCCTTGGTGTGGATCAGGCCATCGGCACCCTTCTCCATGTTTTTCATGTCAGGTTTGACCAGCTTGATCCGGTCCACCTGCGCCATCACCTTTGGACCTTCACCCATCGAGCGAACGCTGATGGTGCCGTCGACACCGATCTCAATTTGTTGCTGGGGCGGCACGGCAATCGGCCCACCATTGCCCATGACCGGCAAACCATTGCCAGCCCGCAAAACACCGAGCGCATCGACATTCAGACTGGCAGAGCGCGTGTACGCCTCACCGCCGTCCGCGGTCTGTACCGCGATCCAGCCATCCCCTTTCACGGCAACATCCAGATCACGACCCGTGTCGATCATGGCGCCGCCTGAGAAATCAGTCCCCGGACGCTCACTCATGGCATAGGCACGCGAAGGCATGACCTCACCAAACACGGGGATCGAGCGCGCCTGCTCAAGGTCACGCTGAAAACCGTTGGTCGAGACGTTCGCCAGGTTGTTCGCATGAGCCTTCTGTGCGATGGCGTTCTCAGACGCACCGCTCATTGCCACGTAAAGCAACTTGTCCACAGTCTTTCCTCCCCTGACAGACGTTTGCCGCCTGTAGCCGTTCTAAAAACGTTGTAGCAATATTCGAACCAACTAATCTTTCACGACACAACATCTTGATTTTCCACCATTAACGAGGGAAAACGCCAGAACAGAGAGCGCAGCTCGGGCGTACGCGGCGGCGGACTGCCGCATTTGGCCGAATGACGGGATGTTGCCGTCAGAAAACCCTCACCGAGGGAGAAAGCAATAAAAGCAGGATACAAAAGGGTTCATCGCGGTAACATTTGATCAATACCCAACGAGGTCTATATGCCCCTTCAAACCCGCTTGATTTTTTCACTTGTGGCCGGCCTGACCTTCATCCCGATCCAGGCCCAAGCCGCCACGGCGCCCTGGTACAAATGGCAAGGCGCGACACGGGTTATCTGCAAGCAGTGGGTCAATCCAAAATCGGCATTCAAGCTGATTGACGGCCCCTACAGAGACGCGAGTTGCCGATATCCAGGGCGGCCGAGTTAAATGTGCGGGTAGTGCCTGAAATACCGACTTCGCAGACGCGTCCGCCAAGGCAAGAATTGAGCAGGAGAGCACGATGCCATCTTGCATTCAGCCCCTTATTCATCAAGGCATAGGTTAGGCAAATGGAATTCGTTCCACTCATCAACGCAAGTCAGGCAACCCAAGCTCAGGTGCGCAAACTGCGCAACCAGCCAGAGGTTAGAAAGTACATGTACACCTCCCACGAGATCGGTGAGGATGAACACAACCATTGGTTAGCGTCTCTCGCTGGAAATACTCGCCAGTCGGTATTCGTCGTCATGAGCCAAGGGCATCTCGCTGGCGTCGTTTTACTCAACGCAATAAATGCGACTCAGAAAACAGCAGATTGGGCATTTTATCTAGACGTCGCGCAACAGGGAAAGGGTATCGGAAGCCTCCTTGAGTTCTGGATGCTTGACCATGCTTTCAACGAAGGATGCCTCGAAAAGCTGAATTGCGAGGTGCTTGAAACGAACCCTTCGATTATTAAAATGCACCAAAAATTTGGATTTTCCATTGAGGGTATTCGCCGTAAAAACATCTTGAAAGACGGCTGTCGCGTGGACGTGGTAATGCTCGGCATCACCAAAGATGAATGGACTGCTCAACGACCGAACATGCTGAACGTCATTGCACGGCTGAGTCGCTGAAACGCGTTCAGATCTCTGAAAAATGTGTGGAGCCCCGCTTAACTCAACCGCATGATTCTCTTGCGGTGGACAGTGTTCGAGCGCTGTAAAAACTGACGTCGTCAAGTAGCTTCCGGGCTCCACTGGGTTGGAGTGGAACGCCCCGACAAGTCGGGACTTACCAGAGACCGCAGCTTACGTCGCCTGGATCAGCGTCTGCATCAATGTCGCTTCTGTAGACAAGGCTTTGGAGTTGGCCTGATAGGCAACCTGCGCCTGGATCAGCTCCACGAGTTCGTTGGTCAATTCGACGTTGGAGCCCTCAAGTGCACCCGAGACAATACTGCCCAACGTACCGACTTTGGGCGCATCGAGATTGGCGATACCTAAAGCATTTGTTTCCCGCCAATGGGTATGACTGCCTGGCTGTAAACCTTGCTCATTGGCAAAGCTGGCGAGCGTGACCTGGCCGATTTTTTTATACAGCCCATTCGTGAAACCAGCACTCACAACGCCATTCATATCGATGCTGATGTTGTTGATATTACCTGCCGCATGCCCGTCCTGCTGAGCTGAAACGCGCGCAGTCTCTGCGTTATGTTGGCTGAGCTTGTTCAAATCAATGGCAATACCACCCGAACTGCTCCGGGCACCGTTGGATACCCATTTTTCGCTATTGGTACCCCCGTCAATCACCTTGGCAGGTACCCACCGCCCCAGGGTCAATGTCCGGTTTGCTACCGCAAGACCTTCACTGCCGGTGATTGCTTGAACCGACCCGTAGGAATCGAATGTTATCTGCGCCGAGGCCGGATCGGTTTTCTCCGGGGCCGCCGGGTTTCGACCGTTGACGAGAACATGCATTTTGCAACTGTTCGTATCATCCTTGACGAAGTATTGAGTCATCTCATGTTTGTTGCCCAGACTGTCGTAGATCGGGGTTGCGAACGACTTGTTAAACGTCGTGACATCGTTGGGGTCGAACATCGGAACACGTCACCCCATCACGACGTCGCCCTCATCAACTCCGTTGACTGCACCGTCGTCTAAAGAAAGCATAATCGATCCGTCGTTAGCGGCAGGACTGGCAGCCCAAAGACCATTGAGTTGCTGGGCGGGTTTCCAACCGTTCAGGGTGAACTCTGTGTCACCTGTTTTTTTGATATGTTCACCCTCGCCCGCCGATGACAGGCTGCCGTCAGGGTTTTTCGTAATCATTACCTTCAGCGGCGTGGTCGCTGAGTGATCCACTGGATTGCGGCCATCAACAAGGGTGTACATAACCCATTGGTTGGCGTCGGTTTTAGCGAAATACTGTTTTAGTTCATGGTCCGCAGGAGGAACGGCAGGCTGGGCCTGGATTAGCACTATTTCATTCCCTTGCGCATCCTTGCCCCTGACCTCCGCAACCGCATCGATTCCTTTATCCTGAACTGTTCTATTGATCACTTTCGAATAGGTACTCGGGTCATCCGGATTAAACACTGGAAGTGCCGAGAGTGCGGCTTGAGAAGAATCAAGGTTCATTGTTTCGATCACCTCAGTGGTGGCCTTGGGTGCCATGTTAGTGGTATCGATCTTCAGGTCGGTGCGCACACCATTGACGACATCACCTTTGGCGTTTACGCCATCGCCTTGCAAACGGTTGCCTTCGTTATCAACAATATAATCGTTCTTGTCCATTTTGAACGCGCCGGCGCGGGTATAGCTCAGCGCTCCATTGTCGCTTACCACGAAAAAGCCTTTACCCTGTATACGCATATCCAGAACCCCACCCGAACTGGCATCAACGCCACCCTGACTGAAGTTTTGCGAGACATTCGCCAGACGAACACCATCACCGACAGAGTTGTGTCCATTGCCCAGTTGCGCGCTTAAATACAGTGCAGCAAATTCCGCACGGGATGACTTGAAACCATGAGTCCCCACGTTAGCGATGTTGTTGCCGGCGACCTCAAGTCTTTTATGAGCAGCGTGCAGCTCACTCAGGGAAACATTGAATGACATAAACACTCCTGTGTCGTATTGAACGACGCTCTCGTTAATGCATTTTTTTCACAGCAAAACCTTGCAATACTTGAACTTAAGTACCGCCTGTTTCCTTCTGAGTTTTATTCTCGCATTATCGAAAGTAGAAATTTTCTACATATACAGTAGGAATCAGCTATAACTTTCACACCTTAACTTGAGCGCAATTACCTACCTGAATCGCACTCAAGGCGTGACGACAAACCTCAATAGCGACTGGACAACCAACGATAGAAATACTAAATCGTACCCAATAAAAAACCCCTTCGAAAAGGGGCTTCATTCATCACTGCATCAACGCATATTTATCACGCCATCTGAATGATGGTCTGCATAATAGTGCTTTGAGTCGAAATGGTTTTTGCGTTCGCCTGATAGTTGCTTTGCGCCTTGATCAAGTCGACCAGTTCACTGGTCAGATTGACGTTAGAGTCTTCCAGCGCCTCACCCGTGAGACTGCCAAGTGTGCCTGACTCCGGCACTCCCGTGACCGGAACCCCAGACGCATAGGTTTCACGCCAGCTAGTACCGCCTGCTGGAGCCAAACCCTGAACGTTGGCGAAGTTGGTCAACGACACTTGCCCAATGACCTTGGACTGACCATTGGTGTAGGTGGCGAACAGGTTGCCGGCTGGGTCAACCGACATGGCCGACAACTGACCTGTTGCGAAGCCGTCCTGAGTCTTGGTGATTGCTCCCGACACCGAGTTAGTCTGGGTGGTCGCGAGCATGTCCAGCTTGACACCGCCCACTTTGGCCGCAGCACCGTTGATCGCCCAGACGCCTGTCGTACCGACTTGTGCCGCTGGCTTCCAGTTGTTCAAGGTAAAAGTACCGTCCGCGTTGACGGCCAGGTTCCCCGTTGTAGCCAGCGCAGTAGTGTCCAGCGAACCGTCAGGTTTGAAGGTCAGGTTCATCGGGTCCGCCACCGCACTCGTAGGGTCAGCTGCATTGCGACCATCAACCAACGTGTACATCGTCCAGGCGTTAGTGCCCGTCTTGGCGAAATACTGGCTCATGGAGTGCTCGTTGCCCTGACTGTCATAGAGCGGCGTGCTGTACGTGCTGGTGTAGCTGTTCACGTCACTCGGATCGAACGGCGCGACCGTCGGAAGTTTCGACGAAGAATTCAGGTTGGACGCAATGGTGACGATACCTGTCGGGCTAGGTGCCAGATTCGACGAGTCGATTTTAAGATCGGTCAATACACCGTTCACGACATTGCCTGCCGCATTAACACTGTAGCCCTGCAACTTGTTGTTGGAGGCATCGACGACGTTACCACTTTTGTCAGGGTAGAACGCACCGGCACGGGTATAGAGTTTTTCGCCGTTATTACTAACCATGAAGAAACCGTTGCCGTTAATCGCCAAATCAAGGCTGCGGCCGGTGCCAGTAGTCAAAGTGCCCTGCGTGAATTGTTGGGACACGGCGGCCGTGCTGACGCCACTACCCGCAGTGGTACCGCCGGAAGTACCGCGAATCGAAGCAGCGTACTGGTCCTGGAACTCGGTACGGGACGACTTGAAACCCGTGGTCGCAACGTTGGCAATGTTGTTACCGGTAACGTCGAGACTTTTGTTTGCCGCATAGAGCCCACTGAGGCCGATATTGAATGACATGCTCAACTCCTTTGCCGTCTAGTCGGCTCTATATTCCGATGGTTTGCACTTTGGACAAGCCAACACTGCTGCCGCCTGCCAGGTTGAGCGTCATTTCCGCACCGCTGACACCCATCGTCACACTGTTGACGGTGGCTGGCAGATAGGTGCTCAAGGCAGTAGCAGTGCCATTGGCGGTACCGGTGGCGACGACACTGTAAGTACCGGACGCCGCCGTCGTGCCATCGCTGTTCTGACCGTTCCAGGTAAAGCTGGTAGTACCCGCCGCCTGCGCGCCCAGATCGATGGTGTCGACCAGGTTCCCACTCGCGTCGGAGATTTTGACCGTGGTAGAGGAGTTCGACGCCGGGATGACCACTGAACCGGTCAGACCTTTTGTGGTATCGACCACTGCCGAACCGCTGCTGACGATCACCGAACGCCCAACCAGAGAAGAAGCCTGCAAGGCTTGGGACGACTGATAAGTGCTCGCAATCGTATCAACCGTACTGCTCAGGTTCTGCATGCTCTCGAGGCTGCTGAACTGGGCCAGTTGGGATACAAACTGCGTATTGTCCTGCGGACTGAGAGGGTCTTGATTCTTCATCTGCGTAACCAGCAGTTGCAGGAACGAATCCTTGCCAAGCGAAGCAGTTCCCGTTGTGCTGGTGGTGCTTTTTGTGCTGCTTGAGCTTGCCGTTTTCTGAAGCTGGTCCAGAACCGACTGACCGACGCTACTAGTAGTTGTCATCGACTGCGCCTCTTATCACTGACCGAGGGTCAGGACCTTCTGCATCATGGTTTTGGCGGTATTCATAATGTCCGCATTGGTCTGAAACGAGCGGCTGGCCGAGATCATGTCGGCCATTTCCGAAACAACATTGACGTTGGGGTAGTAGACATAACCGTTCTTGTCAGCCGCCGGATGCGTGGGCTCATAACGTGCTTCGAGGTTGCTCGGATCTTCGACGATACCGCTGACCTGAACACCCTGACCCGCTTCGTCCTGACTGCCGAACAGCGAACCGCCGTCGCCGCTGCCCTGCCCCTGGAGCACGGTCGCAAACACAGGATGACGAGTGCGGTAGGTCTGATCCATGCTCGACGAGACTGTCTCGGCGTTGGCAATGTTACTGGCCACGGTATTCAGGCGCGTGGTCTGAGCACTCATGCCACTGCCGGCAATGTTGAAAACACTTGCAAGGGACATGGATTACTCTCCACGAAGGGCTGATACCAACCCTTTGAATTTGCTGTTGAGCAGGGTGAAACTGGCCTGGAAGCCTACGGCGTTCTGCGCGTAGCTGGCCTGTTCAACCTGCGTATCGACGGTATTCTGGTCAAGCGAAGGCTGGCTAGGCGTGCGATACAGCAGAGCCCCGTCACCACCGCTCAGACCTTCGGCGTCAATGTGCCGAGTGTTGGTCGTTTTAAGACCAAACGCGCCATTTTTGGTTTTATCGCTTTGCGCTGCGAGCACGGCCGAGAACTCAAGGTCTCGCGCCTTATAGTTCGGCGTGTCGGCGTTGGCGATGTTGTTGGCCAGGACTTCTGCACGCTGAGCGCGAAAGCCAAGGGCTTGCTCATGGATGCCTAGCGCTTTATCGAAGCTGATGCTCATGTCGGGAAACCTTTAGCGGCTGACCTGAATTTCGTATCAGTCACAAAGCAATCAGCGTGCCAGCTTCGCCCGCGCCACAAATCAAGGGCTTGCGGGCTATCAGGGGGCGGCAACGACAGAAAAGCGGCAAGGCATTTCCGCTATACGGGGGTAAAGCGGCAATCACAGCGCCGTTTTCTTGCCATTGCCGTTTCCTCCCAGATGGGCAGTAACGGTTTGCTTGATGCAAAAAAAGAGACCCGAAGGTCTCTTTTGTTAGCGCAGCGATCACTTCGCCTGGTAAATGATCCCGGGGCTGCACTGGACCATCTGATAATGATCAGGCAAACCATTGAGCGCTTCCGATGCCCCAAGAAACAGGTAGCCTCCGGGCTTAAGCGTACTGTGGATACGCAACAGAATGTCCTTCTTCACCTCTGCCGAGAAATAGATCAGCACATTGCGGCAAAAAACGATGTCGAATTTTCCCAGGCTTGCATAGCTGTCGAGTAGGTTGAAAGAGCGAAACTCGACCCGGCTCTTGATGGGCGCCTTGACTGCCCAACGCCCCGCTTCCTTGGGATCGAAAAAGCGTTGCAGACGCTCTTGGGATAGCCCACGACCCAGCGCCAGACTGTCGTATTCGCCCGTCTTGCAGTTGTTCAACATCAACCCCGAAAGATCGGTAGCGATGATCTGCACGCCCTGCTTCAGCTGACCGAGGTTGCTGCGCTCGAACTCGTCGATCGTCATCGATAGCGAGTACGGTTCCTGACCTGAAGAACATGCCGCTGACCAGATACGCAGGCGCTGGTTCGGGCTGGCCTTGATCGCTTCTGGAAGCACTTTGTTCTTCATGACTTCGAACGGGTAGGTGTCGCGAAACCAGAGCGTCTCGTTGGTGGTCATTGCGTCCACGACCTGCTCGCGCAGACCACTGCGAGGCTGAGCCTGGATTCGCTGAATCAACTCCCTCAGCGACTTGATGCCTTGCTGGTCCATGAGTTTGTTGAGACGGCTTGAGACCAGATACTGCTTATTCTCACCGAGCAAAATGCCACAGGCTTTTTCCAGGAAGACCCGGAACTGTTCGAAATCCAAATTACCTGTAGACAAAGAAACCGCCTCTTACAATCTTGCGTACAGCCAAAGGGCGGCGCCCTTTGGCGATTATTTCACTGCGTTGATCCGATCAACTACCCGGGCGGCGAGCTCATCAGGCCGGAACTTGGCAAGAAAATCATCTGCACCGACTTTCTTGACCATCGCCTGGTTGAACACGCCCGACAAGGAAGTATGCAGGATGATGTGTATTTTTTGCATGCGCGGATCGTTGCGAATTGCCGAGGTCAAGGTATACCCATCCATCTCGGGCATTTCGATGTCTGAAATCATCATCAGAAACTCCTCTTCAGGCTTCTTGCCCTCTTCGACCATTCGCTGCAAGTAATCCAGCGCCTGACGACCGTCGTTCAAGGCTACCACCTCGACCCCGACTGTCTGCAGACAACGCGTCACCTGCTTACGCGCAACCGACGAATCGTCGACGGTCAGCACTCGAAGGGTCAACGCTTTGGCCTGTGTCTCTTCATCGACAACACCGACCGAAATACTTTCCGAAGTCGGCGCCACTTCCGCGAGGATTTTCTCCACGTCAATGATTTCGACCAACTGGTTATCGACTCGGGTCACCGCGGTCAGATAATGATCGCGCCCGGTTCCCTTGGGCGGCGGATGGATCTCCTCCCAGTTCATATTGACGATGCGTTCTACCGAATGCACCAGAAAACCCTGAATTTTGGTGTTGTACTCGGTAATGATGACGAAGGTGTCATTCACACCCCGCTCTAATGCTTTCGCGCCGGTGGCCATCCCCAGATCGATGATCGGAATGGTCGCCCCACGAATATTTGCAACGCCACGCACCACTGGGTTGGACCTAGGCATCACGGTCAGCTTGGGGCATTGCAGCACCTCTCTGACCTTGAACACATTAATCCCGTAGAGCTGCTGGCCGTTGAGACGGAACAACAACAACTCAAGACGGTTCTGCCCCACCAGCTGTGTGCGCTGGTTCACCGAATCCATTACACCCGCCATGCCCTAACTCCCGAACCAAAGCTTCGAACCCATAATTGCCTAAATGACTAAGCGGCACGGGGCTTGCTTTTTAACTGTTATGAATGCAAAAACGACATTTTTCCGACGCATGACATCTGGCTCCGGCAGCTTACGCTGCACGGCGGCCGTTTTGTGGCTTTTTAGTGGCGGCCAATTCGCACAGAGCGAGCCTTTAAGCCTTCCTGATCAGCTTATCGGCGTGACCCAAGGGTTTCTTGAATTCTCCATAGAGGATTATCTGGCGACGACCCAAACCGAAGGCCGCTACCAAATTCAGGTCAACCAGCTCGATCCGCGCATGACGCTGACACAGTGCGACAAGGAATTGACTGCGAGTCTCGAAAGTCCCGCTCAGCCACTGGGACGCGTGACCGTCAAGGTTCGTTGCGAAGGATCATTACCCTGGACTGTATACGTGCCGGCCCAGGTGCATTTATTTCGTCAGGTCGTGATCGTCAAACGCCCGCTCAAGCGTGGCGGCATCATCGGCGAAGACGACGTATCCCTGAGCGAGCGCGATATCAGCCAGATGCCCCAGGGCTATATCACGTCTCTTGATGAGGCGATCGGGCAAAAGATGACCCGACAAATGGTCAATGGGCAAATCATCACCCCACTGCAGATGGAACAGGCAGAATTGATACGAAAAGGCGACCAGGTGGTGATTATTGCCAAGAGCGGTACACTGCTGGTCCGCATGCCTGGCGAGGCATTGTCCGATGGCGGCCTGGGTGAGCAGATCAGGGTACGGAACCTGAACTCGAAACGGGTGATCAAAGCGCATGTAACCGCACCCGGGCAAGTTGAAGTGACCTTGTGATCGCTGGCGGGATGGCGCGGAGTTTCCTAGACTGAGAACCTGTGCCAGGCAGCGTTTCTATTGGTTTCAATAACGCACCTAAAGTTTTCTTGTGTTTGGCCGAAAACATGGCAAGCGTCCAAACACCTAGAGGTTCTCAACCATGGTCATCGACTTTAGTCGTTTAAACAGCTCCTCCTCCGTGTCGACGGGCTCGCGCACCAGCAATGTCAAGGAGACCGGCAATGCCGCAACCTCCGCCAGCGCGAAAGCCACCACCGAAGCGGTCAACACGTCGAGTGGAGAAGCCGTGCACCTTAGTAACGAGGCTCAACAGTTGCAGACTATCAGCGACAAGCTGCGCGGCCAGCCGGTTGTCAACAGTGCCCGTGTGGCAGAGTTGAAACAGGCCGTTGCCGATGGCAGCTATACGGTCGACAGCGGTCGTGTAGCCAGCAAGCTGCTTAATTTCGAAGCCCAGCGCTAGCCAAAGGCCTGCGCCAGGGCTTTTGGACGCCTAAAACCCAGAGCATGCAATGCACGACACTACTCTATTGCAACTGATTACCGACGATATCGCACCGGCCCAACAGCTGTTGGAACTATTGCAAGCCGAATCCCTGGCGCTGCATGGTCGGGATATGTTCTTACTCGAAGATATTCTTGCGCAGAAACAATCGCTGGTGATCATGCTTGAGCAGCATGGCCGCAAACGCAGCCAGATTCTTGCCAGCCTGAATCTGAGGCCTGATCGTCAAGGCCTTGAGGAACTGGCGAGTCATTCATCGATCGGTGAAGAGTTGCTCAGCCAAGGTGACGCACTCAGCGCCCTGATGAGCGACTGCCGGGCCACCAACGAGCTCAATGGTCACTCGATCAAGCTTCAGCAAGCCTCCACGGCCCATCAGATGAGAATTATCACCGGCGGTGAAGCGCCAATGTTATATGACAGCCGTGGGTCGACATCCAGCGTCCATAAGCCGCGCCCGCTGAGCCAGGCGTAAATTTCCTGTATCAAGGCACCAAACATGCTGGCAAAATGCCCCTCGATTACGTGCTGTCGTATTTTGCCTGGAGAAGGATGAACCGTGTTCAATGCCTTAAGCGCGGAAGATGCTCCGCAGCCACCAAAGGTACTCACCACACCTTTGGAAATTGCCGCAAATCTGCGGTTACTGCTAGACAGCCATGACCCTCTGATCATTACCTTTCATGAGCGCACCCAGCGCTTTCAAAGCTATCTGATCGAGGTAAATCGCGACGGCAATGGAATTGCCCTCGACGAAATGATCCCTCGCGACGGCGAGCGCTTCTTGACCAGCGGCGAACCGTTTCGCGTTGAAGGCTTTCATGACGGCGTTAGGATTGCGTGGGAGTGCGAAGAGACGCTGACCATTGACGATCACGACGGTCATCGCTGCTACCGTGGCGCCATGCCGACGGAAGTGGTTTATCACCAGCGCCGTAACGCCTTTCGCGCAGCACTGAAACTGGCTCAATTGGTCAATGTTGAAGTCAACGGCGACAAAGTTAAATCAGCACTGAACGGCAAGCTCCTGGATATTTCCGCTACGGGCTGCAAATTGCGATTTGAAGGTGATATTTCCGAACAACTTCAGCTGGGCCAGGTGTACGAACGCTTTGTTGCAGGCCTGCCTTTTGGCAACATGAGCGCACCCGTCGAGTTGCGTTACCTGCATTTCGAAGAAAGAATCAACATCACGTTCGCCGGTGTGCGCTTCCACAACATGAGCGGTCTGGTACAGCGCCAGGTTGAGCGATTCGTTTATCAGCTGCAGCGCGAAGCGCGGCGATTCGATAAAGACGACGACTTCTGATCAGCGTGTGCAGTATCAGCGATTGCGGCGAATGACTGCCGCAATCGCATGCTCCTTTCCTCCCTGAGTACAGCTTCTTCTCCCTCGCAGTTCAATCGCTCAATCGCGCAATTTTCCGCTATCAAACAGGCTTGTCAGCGCTCTCGTCTGTAGAAGCCGTCGCCTGCGATTCCGTTTGCGGCTCGCCTTCGGCTTCAGCCCCCTCTTGCGGTTCGACTGCCGTCTGCATCTGATCCTGAACCACCTGCTCATCGACACGCGGGTCCAACGCGACCACCAACGGTGAGCTGGACATGCTGTCCGGCATCGCCACGTGTTGCAACGGTGCGTCCTCGACCTGGTGCAGATTGGTCACCGCCTTAGGCCGGATGCGCCAGACCAGAATCACGGCAGCAAAACAGACGAAAGCGTAGAGCATGTTGCTGCCGAACATCTTCATCATTACGCCCGCGGCCAACGGGCCAATGCTGGCACCGATACCGTAGGTCATCAGCAACATGGCGGTCAGTGACACACGGCGCTCGCCTTCGACGTGGTCATTGGAAAAGGCCACGGCCAACGGATAAAGACAGAACTGCATCAAAGAGGCGAAGAAGCCGACCCCGAACAATACTTCCACAGGCACCTGCGGCATGACCGCCAAGGGAAAAGCCAACAAGGCCAGCGCACCGGCAAAAATCCGAATCAACAAGGCACGGTCATAGCGATCCGACAAGGCGCCGAGCGGCCATTGCACTAACAGCCCCGCAAGAATGCAGCTACCCATGAACAAACCCACCGCCTCGGTAGACAAACCCTGCTGGGAGGCATACAGCGGCGCCAGACCATAGAACGAGCCGATGATCAGCCCGGCCCCCAATACGGTGCTCAACGACTGCGGCACCCGCTTGAGGAAAAAACGGGGTTCCAGCGGTGCCGGGTGCATGGGCGCCGGGTGAATACTGCGGGTCATCGCCACCGGCACAAGGCACAGGGCAAAACACAACGCGACCAGCATCAGCAGTTCGGGGCCCAATGACGGGTGAATAACCAGAATAAGCTGACCCAGCACCAGGCCAAGGTAAGACGCGATCATGTAACCGCTAAACACAATGCCGCGTTGTTTGGCATGTGCCTGCTCGTTCAGCCAGCTTTCGATCACCATGTACTGGCACATCATCCCCAGGCCCACGATGACCCGCAGGAACAACCACGCCGGCAGCCAGTCGACCAGCCCGTGCCCCAACACCGCAGCGCCTACAATACCTGCGCACGTGGCGTAGGCGCGAATGTGCCCGACCCTGCCAATCAGCCGGTGACCGATCTTGCCGCCCAATACCAGACCGAAGTAGTTGGCCGCCATCAACGCGCCGACCCACAGGCTATCGACTTGGTCGGCCGCCAGGCGCAAAGCAAGATAGGTACTTAACAGACCCGAGCCGATAAGCATCATCAGCGAGGCAAAATAAAGCGCTCGAAAGGACTTCCAGATTTGACGCATCGACGTTCCAGGCTTTCCACATAAAAGAAGAAGAGCAAAAGAATGGAGCCACCCAGACAGGCGACTCCAAAACCAACGTTTCTAAGCCTGAGCAGCCAGCACGCGCCGTTCCCAGGGAGTAATTTCATCAAAAAAGCGGGTCAGTTCCATGCTCATCGAAGCGATGTAGCCTTCGATGAACGCTTTACCAAACAGCTCTTTCGCCAATTGGCTACGCTTCAGACGCTCCAGAGCGGCATGTAAGGTACACGGTAATGACAATTCATCCGGCACTTGAATCTCACCCTGGATCGGCGCTGTTGGCTCCAGCTCATGCTCAATACCATAAAGACCGGCTGCAAGGCTTGCGGCGATGGCGAGATAAGGGTTGGCGTCCGCACCAGGCAGCCGATTCTCCACCTTTCTAGCGACCGGTGCACTCGCCGCCCTTCGAGAAAACCCTCGGCGGTCATCACCTTGCCCCGTGGTACACCGTTCAAGCCAGGAGTTACACACTCAATCTCATCAATGCCCGCCAATCGCTCCGCAGGGGAGCGGTGGTCATTAATCGTCATGACTCTACATCCTTTGTTGCTGTGCAAGCCATTCACCGGCACCTTGTACAAAATACGCATCGCCCGTTCGAAATTTCAAGCAGTTTGGCCCCGCCGCGCACTACGCAACGTGCACGGAAAGTTGGCTAGCTTTTTGCTTTTTATATTGAGCCAAGAATAAAACGCCATTTCCATGGCAGGCAAACCGATTATAGATTGTGCTTGGCTGAACCCCGCTTTTGCCGAAAGGGTACAGGTGTCGTGAGGCTTTTAAAATCACACTGAGCAGTGCATTCCATGCCGAAAATGATCCCTGTTACCAGTCCGCTGCTGCCTCCCTTAGAGGAATTCATTCCTTATCTCGAAGAAATCTGGAGAAGCAAGCGTTTGACGAATGGGGGGCCCTTTCATGAACAATTAGAATCGGCGCTCGCAGAATACTTGGGCGTCGAACATATATGCCTGTTTTCCAACGGCACGTTAGCGCTGGTCACCGCGTTGCAGGCATTGCGCATCACGGGCGAAGTCATCACCACACCTTACTCGTTCGTCGCAACTGCCCACTCGTTACTCTGGAACAACGTCAAGCCAGTCTTTGTCGATATCGACCCGCTGACCAATAATCTCGACCCACGACGCGTTGAGGAAGCGATCACGCCCGCGACCACCGCCATCCTGCCGGTTCACTGCTACGGCATACCTTGTGACGTCGAAGCCATCCAGAAAATAGCCGACACCTATGGGCTCAAGGTTATCTACGATGCCGCGCACGCATTCGGCGTTCGACAAAACGGTACCAGCATCCTGAAACAAGGCGATTTATCGATTCTCAGCTTTCACGCGACCAAAGTTTTCAATACGTTCGAAGGCGGTGCCATTGTCTGCCCGGACAAGAAGATCAAACAACGCATCGACTACCTGAAGAACTTCGGTTTCGCTGATGAAGTCACCATCATGGCACCCGGCATCAACGGCAAGATGAATGAGATTCAAGCGGCTTTCGGCATGCTGCAACTCAAACACATCGATTCGGCCCTGGCACAACGAAAACGTATTTTTGAACGTTACCAACGCGCGTTGACAGGCGTAAACGGTATCCAGCTGCTGCACGTGCCCGACCACGTGGACTGGAACTACGCCTATTTTCCAATCCTGGTCGATGAATCCAGGTTTGGCGCGAGCCGCGATGAACTTTATGACCGTTACCGTGCTCGCGACATCATGGTTCGTCGCTATTTCTACCCGCTTATTACTGAATTCCCTATGTACCGAAGCCTGCCCAGCGGGGACGCTTCACGCCTCCCACACGCTCATTCGATTTCCAGCCAAGTACTCTGTTTACCGATTTTTCCTGACCTGTCATTCGAAAACCAGGATGAAGTCGTCGACATACTGCTCAGCGCTAGCGGGGGTTGATACGTGTCGTACCTCACACATCGAGCTTTCACCGCCCAGACGCGGGAGCAGCTGTACGAACAACCGCATCGTTACGCGCCTCATTCTCAAGACCTGACGTCGCTGCTACAGGGTCGAGTAGCGCTGATGCAACCGTACTTTCTGCCCTATCTGGGTTACTTCCAACTGATCGCAGCGGCAGACTGCTTCATCATCTATGACAATGTACAGTTCATCAAAAACGGCTGGATTGAGCGCAATCGGTACCTGCTCGACGGCCAACCCAAGTGGTTCGGTATTCCCTTGGCGAAAAGCAGCCATACCCAACTCATCATGGACAAACGCATCGCTTCGCATTTCGAGATTGGATCGGTACTCAATAAACTCGCCTTTGCCTACCGTCGTGCTCCTTATGTACGACCCATGCTGGCCTGGCTTGAAGCGCTACTGAGTCGGCCGTCCGAGAATATCGCCGAACTCAATGAACATGTGCTGCGTTCGTGCTGCGGCCTGCTGAAACTGAATACCCCGATTCTGAAAGCAAGCGAACTCATGCCCCCGTCCAACTTGACGGGACAGGATCGAGTACTTGAACTGTTGAGGATTGTAGGCGGAGCCCGTTACCTGAACCCCGTAGCAGGGGGAGAACTTTATCACGCCACTGATTTTTCCAAGGCTGGCGTAGCCCTGGAAATGCTTACTCCGTCTCTGACACCCTATGAGCAACGAGACAAGCCATTTGTGCCTGGTCTATCAATCCTCGATGCCTTGATGTTCAACGAGCCACAGGTAGTTGCGGCTTGGGCAAGACAGGGAGTGATCTCGCGTGGCTGAGGCAATAGGCGGGTATTTCGAGATGGAGCTACAACGTGGCTGCAACCCTTATCCCACTGCGCACGCTTTCAACTCGGCTCGCTCAGCGTTCAAAGCCTTGTTGCTGGCTTGCAACGTCCGCCGGGTGTTCATGCCACATTACCTCTGCGCAGTCATGCCTGATGCCGCAAAGACCGTTGGCGTCGAAGTCGTTCGCTATAGCCTGTCCGATACACTTGAACTGCTGCAGTACCCGGAACTGGACACGGACGACAGGCTGCTATATGTCGACTACTTCGGCCTGAAAACGGCCTATATCCAGAACACTCTGGTTCCTCGTTACCGAGCCCGGCTGATCGTCGATAACTCGCAAGCGCTATTCTCATTGCCGGTGAACGATGTTGCTACGTTGTATTCGCCGCGCAAATTCGTCGGGGTGCCGGACGGAGGTTGGCTGGTCAATGGACCCGACCCGTTGAGCATGCCAGAGCAGGGCACCGCCGAAGGTCGTTTCCAGGCTCTATTGGGGCGCCTCGTCGACGAGCCTCAGACGCACTATTCGGCATTTCTGAAAATCGAGGAAGCGCTAGGGCTCGAAGGCCTGAAAAGCATGTCGAAAAGCACCGCACGGCTACTCGACAGCATTGATTACGAAAACATCAGAACCCGTCGGACAGAAAACCTGACGCACCTGCGCAACACACTCGACTCGGTCAATAGTTTCGATACGTGGCCAGCGACCCCTACGCCTGCATTGTGCTATCCATTGCTAACCAACTCCCTAAGCTCAACCATCGCGCTGCGCGAAGAGCTGTTGCGTCAGAAAGTCTATGTGCCTGGCTATTGGCATGAAGTCGCAGTTGATCCGACGACACCCTTGGTGGAAAAGTCTTGGGCCGAACGCCTGCTACCGCTGCCGATCGATCAACGCTACGGCCTCAATGATATGGACCGGCTAGCGTCAATCATTCATCTCGCTATGGGGACATCATGAGCATCCGCGGTAAAAGAATTTTACTCAGGGCCCTGGAAATGGAAGACCTGCCACTGCTCCACGCCTGGTCCAATGACGAGGCACTGTGGTCTATGTTGGGTGGCTGGCATTTTCCAACGTCCCGAGAGGCTCAACGTGAATGGCTGATGAACCTCAAAGACAACCCCCTTAACCAGCGCTTTGGGATCGAAGTCAAGGAGCATGGCCTGATCGGAACGGCCAACCTTGTCGACATCGACTGGAAGAATGGCACGGCCGAGCACGGCATGATGATCGGCGACGAAACTCTGCGTGGCCAAGGCTACGGAGCGGAGGTGATTGCGACAGTGATGCGTTATGCATTCGACGAGCTAGGCTTGAGCCGTCTGGCGACCACCATCATCGAGTATAACGAAGCCTCCCTGGCCACCTATACCCGCAAGACCCCCTGGAAAATCGAGGGCCGGCAGCGCCAGTGGTATTACCGCAAGGGGCAACGCTGGGATCGCTATTTGCTTGGCGTCACCGCTGACGACTACAGGCAATGGCATGCGACCCGACAAGGACAGCACTGATGAAAGAAATCTGGACCTCTTTGAACGAACAAGGCTTCGTCAGTTTGCCGTCTTTGATAGATGCCACGCTGCTCAGCCGACTGCAAGACGACTTGGCCACAGCTATCGAGCGTTGCCGACATGTGCAGCTGGAAAACAACATTACTCAGCGCACTGAACAAACCGCTCATCATATTCTTGAGCGCGACAATAGCTTCATCGATCTGCTGGGACATTTTTCGGATTGGGGGATTCTCGACCTTCTGGAGCACATGCTGGGTGGAGCGGCCGTACTCAACTCCTTTGGTGGCCTGAACAACCTCAGCTCGACCAACGCCTATGTGCGCAACGTCCATCGTGATGTGCGCTCCTGGTCGGGCGAGTCCATGCAAATGGCGCAAGCACTGGTCTTGTTGGACGACTTCGTCCCCAATAACGGGCCAACCCTCTTTTTGCCTGGCTCTCACCGGTCACCCGAAAAGCCCGATGACGCAACTTTCGATGCCCACGCGATTAAAGCGCTGGGCGGCATCGGCTCAATTTATCTATTCGATTCGCGGATATGGCATGCCGCAGGAATCAACCAGACTTCCGGGCCGCGTCGCTGCCTGACGCTGACGTTCACCCGGAGTTTTTTCAAACAGCAATTCGATTACTGTCGCGCGCTCGGCCAAGACTTCTGCGAAGCGCAAGCGCCTACGCTACAGCAACTGTTGGGCTGGTATGCCCGAACGCCTTCCAACCTTCACGAGTGGTACCAGCCTGAAGATCAGCGCTTCTACCGAAAGAGTCAGGGATAGCCATGTCCACACGCAACTATAACAACGAGTTCCAGGATAACGCTCACCGTCACTACGCCTACAACTTCGATGCGCGGCTACGTCGATATATGATGGATACGTTTTCCCCTTGGCTGAGCGAT
This sequence comes from Pseudomonas sp. UMAB-08, assembly GCF_900095225.1. Classification (GTDB taxonomy): domain Bacteria; phylum Pseudomonadota; class Gammaproteobacteria; order Pseudomonadales; family Pseudomonadaceae; genus Aquipseudomonas. Next base: position 23,287 of record NZ_LT607415.1, on the reverse strand, counting down.
GGACCGGCATTGGAGCTCGGCTGCTTTGAGGGTGACTTTACCCAAATTTTCGTTGAACGCTTTTCTGACTTAACCGTTATCGAAGCAGCCAGCGAGCTGATCGAAGTTACCCGAGCCCGGGTCACCCCGTCGGTGGAGTTTGTATGCAGCACCTTCGAAACCGCGGAACTTGCTCCACGCTTCGACAACATTTTTTTGATCCACACCCTTGAACACCTTGATGATCGGCAAACCGTACTGCAGCGGATCTCTCGCTGGCTGACGCCCACCGGGCGTTTGTTCATCGCAGTGCCCAACGCCAATGCCCCCTCACGTCAAATCGCCGTGGCGATGGGATTGATCGATCACGTCAGTGCTGTAACCGAAGGTGAACGACTGCACGGCCATCGCATCACTTACACACAGGATACGCTTGAGCAGGAAGTTCACTCGGCGGGCTGGAAGATCAAACACCGAGGCGGCGTATTTTTCAAACCGTTGGCTAACTTCCAACTAGACAGGGCCATGGAAACCCAATTGATCGATGATCAATTCATGGATGGCTGCTACACCTTGGGCCGGCAATACCCAGATTTGTGCGCGAGCATTTTTGTGGTCTGTGAACACGCCTGATCAGCCGAGTGAGTACCGTATGACAAGTCGCAATCTGCACCGTAAAACGCCGAGCCCCTATTACATTTACGCGCCGAATTACCGAGAAACGTCATCAGGCGTTTGCGTGCTGCATTATTTGTGTCACGCCCTCAATATTGCCGGGCATGAAGCCTATGTCACTCTGTGCGACGTTGTAAACCCGAGCCTGCGTACGCCGATCCTCAACTACGAGATCATCAATCGGCATAAAGAGGCCGGCCTGACGCCTATCACGGTTTATCCAGAAGTAATCGAAGGCAACCCGTTATCGGGCCCAGTGGTGGTGCGCTACATCCTGAACCGTGAAGGCTTCCTGACGGGTAACTCGGTCGAGGCTACGGAGGATGACCTGTTCTTTTACTACGCCCACGACTTTCGGGATGACAGCATACAAACCAATATGCTCACGTTGCCTGTCATCGATTCGGAGCTATTTTCACCCCCCTCCGACCCAGTTGTACGCACCAAGAGCTACCTGTACCTGCATCGTTACGCTGTGAATAATGTGGATTTCTCGCTGCTGCCCGCCGACATTGAAATCCTCTCACTGTCCAACCCCAAAACGTTGTCGCAACTGGCAGACGTTTTCAAAACTGCGCACGTACTTTACTCCTACGAAATCTCAGCCACCTGCACCGAGGCAATGCTCTGCGGTTGCCCGGTTATCTACCTCAAAGGCGGTCACATCGAAACCTTGCCCTTCACCGAGCATTTCGGCGAGGCAGGATCAGCAATGTATGACGAGCCGGGCGGATACGAGCGCGCCAAAGCTACAGTACTCGACGCCAGAGCACGTTGGCTGGACATCGAAACCACTTTCTGGAGCCAGTTCGAGCATTTCGTTGCGCTAACCCAACAAGCGGTCAAGCACTATCAGGACACGGGACATTCCCGTCCCTTGCGAGACTGGCTTAAGGCGCGAACGCTTACCCCCATGCAATCACAGCTGGTCGCCGAACGCCGACGAATCCTTCAGGACAAGACCAGCATCACCGCCATCGTACTGCATGCATCCGGTGATAGTCAGGCGTTGCAGGCCACCCTCAGCAGCCTGGCGAATTGGCAGTCACAAACTACCCGGCTACGCTCCGTCGTTCTGAGCGAAGAAACACCTCCCGATGACGTATCCCCCGATATCGAATGGCTACCTTATCCTCACGAGCTGGCTGTGCAGCTCAACGCAATACTTGAGTCGGACAGCAGCGACTGGTTTATTTTACTCAACGCCGGCGATGAGTTTTTGAGTAACGGCACACTGATGCTGGAACTTGAGCTACCCGGAGCGGCGCATTGTCGAATGGTCTATTTCGATGAAATTCACCGCTACGGAGAAAATCGCGGGGTGGTCCTTCGCCCCGACATCAATCTGGATTACCTGCTGAGTTTCCCCGTGAGCATGGCTCGCCACTGGCTTTTCCGTCGCCAGTATGCGCTTGAGGCTGGCGGACTCAATTCCGAGCTTCCGCATGCCCTGGAGTTCGATTTAATACTGCGCATGATTGAGCGTGACGGTCTGGACGGCATCGGTCATGTTGGAGAGCCCTTGCTGGTCTGCAACAGCCCGACGCTTGAAAACAACCCGGATGAAATAACCACCCTACAGCGTCACCTGATCGCTCGCGGATACCCGCAAAGTGAAGTGATTGAGTCGCCATCAAGGCACTACCACGTGCAGTATGGGCATACGGAACAACCGATGGTGTCGATCGTGATCCCGACCAAGGATCAATTGCCTATGCTCGAACGGTGCGTCGAAACCCTGCTGGAAAAAACTGCCTATAGTCACTACGAAATTTTGATTGTCGACAACGGCAGCCAGACTCCGGAAGCGCGGCAATGGCTGGCTAACATGGAAGCTATCGGCGGGCAGAAAATAAGGATTCTGCGCTACCCAAACCCGTTCAATTTCTCGGCCATGAACAACATGGCCGTGCGCGAAGCGCGTGGCGAATACCTTGTGTTACTCAATAATGACACAGCGATCCTGCGTGACGACTGGCTGGACAAGTTGCTCAACCATGCCCTTCGCCCCGAAGTCGGTATCGTCGGGGCAAAACTGCTATACCCCAATGCGACGATCCAGCATGCGGGTGTGATAACCGGTTTGAGGGGGCCCGCCGATCATCCCTTCATTGGCGAACCCGGAAGCGCTCCTGGCTACATGCAACGCAGAGTACTCGATCAGAACTACAGCGCGGTGACGGCTGCGTGCATGATGATCCGGAAATCGGTCTATGAGGAAGTGGGCGGCATGGACGAGGGCGCGTTCAAAGTCGCCTATAACGATGTTGATCTTTGCCTCAAGGTAGGCGCACTGGGCTACCTGACCGTCTGGACGCCTCACGCCCTACTTTTACACGAAGGATCCGTGAGCCAGAATGCTGCCACCCCAAACTTTGACGAGAAGCGAAAACGTTTCGTCCAAGAACAAGATGCTATGTATGCCAAATGGCTGCCGACATTGGCTAAAGACCCTGCCTACAATCGCAACCTGTCGCTCAATGGCGGTGGTTTTGGACTGGAAACCAATGCCAACCTGACTTGGCGGCCGCTCTCGTGGCGGCCGCTCCCTGTGGTATTGGCTCATCCTGCCGACACCATGGAGTCAGGTAACTATCGGATTATCATGCCGTTTGAGGCAATGCGTGATGCAGGTCTTATAGACGGTTTTACCAGCCAGGCGCCGTTGTCGGTGGTGGATCTCGAACGCTACAGCCCCGACGTAATAGTCTTGCACCGTCACATTAACGATGAACGCCTTGAAGTCATGCGGCGCGTGAAAGCGTTTTCCCCCGCATTCAAGGTCTACGATCTCGATGATGACCTTCTCAATCTGCCGACTCGACATACCTACTGTATGCAGTTGCCCACAGACGTGATGAAAGCATTAGCAGAAGGATTAAGTTTCGTTGATCGCTTTGTGGTATCCACACCTTACATGGCGGACCTGTTTGCGGGTTTGCACCCTGATATCCGCATAGTAGAAAACCGGCTACCTGCCCACTTGTGGCAAAGTTTAAGTGCCGAGCGCCAGCGCGGCAAAAAACCTAGAGTGGGTTGCGTCACGGATGTCGATCTGCATTTGATCGAAGACGTGATCAAACAACTCGCCAACGATGTGGAATGGGTGCTCATGGGCAAATGCCCCGAGCACCTGCGTGCATTCGCTCGAGAAATCTACGGCAACATTGAGTTTTCTCGCCATCCCGCCGCTCTGGCGAGCCTGAATCTGGACCTGGCTCTGGCACCACTCGAGCAAACCCTATTCAACGACTGCAAAGGCAATCTGCGTGTCATCGAGTACGGCGCCTGCGGCTTCCCTGTGATATGCAGCGACGTTCGCGCCTATCAAGGTGACCTGCCAGTGACCTTGGTACAGAACACCACGCAAGCTTGGCTAGAGGCGATCCATGCCCACTTGGACGATAAGGCTGCCTCGGCCAGGCTGGGTGGCGAATTGCGCACCAAGGTGTTAAGTGAATGGATGCTGGATGCGAGCAACGCTGTGGTGTGGCGTGACGCATGGCTGCCTGACTGACATTGATAATGGGGCAGGACCGGACTGCCCCTCTTTCTGAGCAATATCCGCAACATGGGCTGCCGCACCTCAAAAATGCGCCAGCCCTGCTCCTGCATTAAAGTCATATAAAGGAACATCAGGGCTCCGCCATTCAGCGCGAATGGCACTCCCCTCCCCCAACTTTTAAAGTCTTTTTCAGCGTTCACCTAGCGAATTGCTGGCCTCTGGTCTAGCCTGCCTCAGTAGCATAACGCCATGAAAAAGTGCAGCGTTCACGCGTTGGTACCTTTTTGTTTTCTGGATTGAACAACATCTAGCAAGCAGTCAGGGGTACTTTCTTGTGACTAATTTGACGTTCCGCCCTCCCCTCCTCTCAAGCATTCCATCTCGACAACCTCCTGCTGTGCTTCGGCTCATTCAGAACACCTGGCATGACGTTCGTCTGCCGTCAGCCCTTGCGGCAATTCTAGCCTTCAAGACTGGCCAATGCGTCGGCATTAAGAGTGCCCAGGCCAACGACATTGATTTGATCCCGCTTACGCTTAGGAGCTGCGTGTGGCGTACCAAGCAGCGTTCAAGGGTTATTGACTTTTTAAAGGGAATTTAAAATGGCATTTTTCCCCTGTTTTTTGTCGGTGGTTTTCGTTGTCCGCAACGAGTCAGAGCGCATTGAAAGCATTCTGTTTGAGGCAACCTCGGTGATTGCCTCCATCGTCAGTGATTATGAGTTGATCATTGTTGACAATGCATCGAACGACGACAGCATTTCCGTCATGAAGCGCCTGACGGGCGAAGATGGATTTGCCAATCTGCAGGTCTATGCACTGACCAAGGAGGTGGATGTCGACACTGCTTCATGGGTCGGGCTGGAGAATGCACTGGGTGATTTTGTCGCCGTCATTGATCCGATGATAGACGACATCAATTTTTTACCGGAAATGCTCAAAAAAGCGATTGCCGGCGCTGATGTGGTTTTTGTCAGTAACGAGCAAAAGCCTGCGCAAAGCCTTGCCTATCGGGCTGCTTTCGCCGTGTTCCATATGCTCTACCACTGGTTCAATGGCATCCATCTCGCCAAAGAGGCGCCGCAGTACCGCATCCTGAGCAAAAGAGTGATTAACTTCATTCTTCAGCATCCCAAGCCGGCGATGACCTATCGCCATCTGCCCGCTACGGGTGGGTTTGCGCGCTCTCACCTCAGCTATAGCTACTGCGCGTCGCCGACATTCCAGCGTCCCAAGCGACTGGGAGACAGCATCGACCGTGGCATACGCCTGCTTGTGTCGACCACGCGTGCGCCGATGCGTCTTGTGACAGCACTCTCCTTGTTTGGCGCCATCGTTAACCTTGTTTACTGCGGCTATGTGGTCGGCATCGGATTTTTTAAAACCGACGTCGCGCCTGGCTGGATTAGCCTTTCACTGCAACAGTCGGGCATGTTTTTCCTGATATCACTCGTGCTTCTGGTGCTCGGCGAATACATCCTGAACATGGCCAGCTTCTCGAATGAAGGTCCGCTCTACCATGTGGCCCAAGAGTTCACCAGCGCTCGCATGACGCGACTCGACAAACTGAATATCGAAGAGGTGTCGTCCTCCCCCGCCAATACGACAAACCTGGCCCGGGGGGAAATGTCCTGATGCCAAGTGTCGACCCTAACTACGATGCGGTTATTATTGGCGGTGGGTTTTATGGCTCGGCCATCGCGGTTTACCTGACGAAGCAGCGAGGCCTCAAGCGCATCATGCTGGTAGAGCGTGCGTGCCTCGCATAACAATCAGGCACGCGTGCACAACGGCTATCACTACCCTCGCTGTTTCACGACCGCGTATCGCAGCCGGATAAACCTGCCCAGATTCGTGCATGACTGGCCCGAAGCGGTAACGCAGGATTTCATCAAACTCTACGCGATTGCCCGCCACAACTCGAAGGTCACGGCAAAACAGTTCGAGCGATTTTGCCGTGACATTGGCGCCAAGGTTCAGCCAGCAGCCCCTGTGGTGCGAGCCTTGTTTGAACCACGCCTCATCGAAAATGTGTTCCTGGTCGAAGAGTACGCTTTCGACTCCACCAAACTGGCGCGCTGGGCTGAGCGCGAGCTGGCAGAGTGCGGTGTGCAGATCCACTACAAGACCCGCGCAACGGAGATTTCGAAAGGGCCAAACGCAACGCTGCAAGTCGTCACAGAAACCGAGGGCAGCGCCCCAGCGTTAATCTCCTGCCGTTATGTATTTAATTGCACCTACAGCGGCACCAACCAATTCAAGGGTGACTTCCCCGGCGTGCAAACGGGTCTGAAACAAGAAATCACCGAAATGGCCCTGATGCAGATGCCTGCACCTCTCGACGGTTTGGGGATTACGGTGATGGACGGTCCTTTCTTTTCGATGATGCCATTTCCCGCCCGCGGACTGCATACGCTCTCCCACGTCCGCTTCACCCCACACCTGCACTGGACCGATCAGCAAGGGATCGATCCCTACGAAAAACTCGAGCATCACGAACGCGCAACCCGCGTCGATCGTATGGTCAGGGACGTGGGCAGGTATGTCCCGGCGGTACTCAAGGCTAAGCATGTCGATTCATTATTCGAAGTCAAAACGGTGCTGGTGAAGAATGAAGGCGATGACGGGAGGCCCATTCTTTTTGAGAAGCACGCAGCGTTACCTGGCTGTTATTCAGTGCTGGGGGGAAAGATTGACAATATTTATGATGTGTTGGAGAAGATGAATGAAGAAGTATTTTGATCTACCCACACTGTGCACGGGCATCGCCTTGCTTTTTTTGGTCAGTATCTTTCTATCGTTGGCGTCCCGGTCGATATGGCTTGATGAAGCCATGCTTCTGAAAAACATCATAGAGGTCAATACACTGAGTGGTTTCATGACACCGCTGCCCTATTACGACCAGGCAGAACCCGTACCGGCTTCGTTTTTTTTTAAGGCGGTGATGACGATTTTCCACTATGACATCAAGCCCCTCAGGCTGTCGGTACTGGCCGCGTCGGTATTAATGATTTTGCCTGTCTGCCTCCTGTTCAAGAAATACAAGTGGGGTCTTTTTGTTTTCCTGGTGGCGATCATCGGAAATACGTTTTCTTCCGGTTTTCACGTGACAGAGCTCAAATACTACTTTCTTGAAGTCAGCGGGAGTTTTCTGGCTATCTATGCGATATGGGAGGCTGAAGAACATAAAAATATTTTTTGGGCCCTTTTAATTTCGGCCGTCATCAGCCTCATCGGGTTTTCCACGCTTATCGTTTCAGGAGGACTATTAGGCTATGCGTTTCTCTGGTGCCTGGCGAACAGAGAACTCCCCCGACGCAACACAACAATAGTTGCGTTTTTATGCGCGGCTGCGTGCGTGGCCTTCTCGTACCTTTACATGAAACACCTGACCATCTATCAACTGAGTAACTACGCTGAGTACGGAGGGGGTAAATCTCTTTTAGTGTCAATGAAATCGTTGGGGGACGCGATACTGGGGGCCTACGGAAAAGCCCTGCTCATCACGTCCTGCCTGTCGAGCATTGCACTGTTCACCTTCAATAACAGAGGGTTTATTTTCAGGCTGAATTTATTTTTTTGCGCGCTGGTGTGTGTTGTCGTGGCAGGCAAAATTTTTGGTTTTTATCCCGCCACCTACCCCCGACATGTGATTTGGCTGATCCCCTTCAGCCTGGTTATTTCCAGCTGCGCCATCCTTGAGTTCACATCAAGCCCAGCCAAGACTTTTAAAGTGCTGGGTTGGATTCTGTTTGTTGTCCTGGCCCTTCAGGCAGGCAAAGCGTGTTACAAGAATTTTACAGGGGAGAATTATGAATACACGGCCAATAATAGCCTGTACGAGTACCTCGCAAAAATGGAACCCAGCAACATTTTAGTTTACCCGGACGCGCAACCTTCTCTTGAATATTATTTACGGCTGGATGACCGGCTAAAAAAACATCACTATACAAGTGTACTGGACGAAACGACGCAGACCCGGGACCCGGCCATGGAGATGACAACGTTCTTCTCAATGATCCGGACGTTATTTGAACTCAGGCCCGCGGGTGAGTTTTACTTATTACTGTCGCACCTTGATCGCCAGGACGATAACAAGGGGATTACCGCAGAGATTGAAACTGAAATCAATACATTTGATTGTCAGTACACCTCGGTTCTGTATGTTCACAATGCCGAGTTGCTTCGTATGCACTGCCGGGTGGACCATGAATAATATGAACAATTGTTTGATTGGGTTTAGCGGATTTGTAGGCTCTACGATTGCAAAGCAGGCTGTCTTTGAGTCGGTTTATCGATCAACCACTATAGGCGATATTGAAGGCCATTCGTTTAATACCATCGTCTGCGCAGGCGCGCCCGCCCAAAAGTGGATTGCCAACCGCGAACCTGAAGCGGATCGGCAGAAAATCGAGGGCCTGATCGCCCACCTGAAAACCATTCAGTGCAACACCTTTATTTTGATCAGCACGGTCGACGTCTTCAGCACCGTCATAGGCGTTGATGAGGATACGCCTGTCAATGAGTCGGACCTGCACGCCTATGGCCTGCATCGTCGGCAGCTGGAGAAGTTTGTCGAAAGCCACTTCCCCAATCATTTGATCGTCCGTCTGCCTGGGCTTGTCGGGCCGGGCCTACGCAAGAACGTGATCTTCGACTTTCTGAATAACAACAATCTTCAGGCCATCGATAGCCGCGGTATCTTCCAGTTTTACCCGATGGTCAATCTTTGGTACGACATTCAAATCGCGCTGAACGCTGGCTTGAAGTTGATTCACCTCACCGCAGAGCCGATCAGTGTGGCGGATGTGTCACAACGGGGGTTCGGCAGGCCGTTCACGAATGCCCTGGCTACCCCGGCAGCGACCTACGACATGCAGACCAAGCATGCTCACGTGTTTGGGGCCGCCGGGCGCTATCAGTACAGCGCCCGTGAAACGCTGCAGGCGGTCAGGGCCTACGCTCAGTCCGAGCCGCTCACGATCAAAGTCGATGCGGGAGCGAAAGCATGAGGTTGGCTATTTCCAACATTGCGTGGGACACCGCAGAAGATGAGGCCATCGCCACGCTCCTTCAGCGCTTTGCGGTTGATGCGATCGATGTCGCACCCGGCAAGTATTTTCCTGTTCCCGCCAACGCTACGGATGAGCAGATTACTCAGGTCAAAGACTGGTGGGCCAAGCGAGGGATCGACATCACCGGGATGCAGGCGCTGTTGTTCGGCACCACCGGGCTGAATGTATTTGGTTCAGCCCAAAGCCAGTGCGCACTTTTGAAACACCTGGACGCCGTGTGCCGTATTGGCTCGGGGCTGGGCGCTACACGCCTGGTTTTTGGCTCACCAAAGAATCGTGATCGCACCGGGCTTGATGACCAGGAAACACTGGACCTGGCGGTGCCTTTCTTCAGACAGTTGGGGGACATCGCTCAGACCCATGGTGTGACGATCTGTCTTGAGCCTAATCCCACGTGTTATGGCGCCAACTTCATGACCAGCAGCGCTGAAACGGCCCTGGTGGTGAAGCAGGTCGATCATCCCGCCATCAGGATGCAGCTGGACACTGGTGCGCTGGCCATCAATGGCGAAGATCCCTGTCTGGTGCTGCAAGACTGCGCCGCCCTTATCGGGCATGTGCATGCCAGCGAGCCCGATTTGCTTCCTCTGGGGGATGGCAGCACGGATCATGGGCTGATGGTGACGGCCCTTGAGCGCTATCTACCCAACCCTGCTGTTGTGACCATCGAGATGCTCGCGACCAAGGACGAACCACATGCAGTGTCGATTGAGCGAGCATTGAACGTGGCGATCCAGCATTACCGTAGGCATAGCGTGGGGGGCAACGTATGAAGTGGCTCATCCTGCTTGTCGGGATTCTCTCCAATGCCTCCGCCAGCGTGCTGGTGAAGATGGCCATGATGCCGCCGCGCAAATTTCCGTCCCTCAGTGACCCACTGGGCGCGCTGAGTAATTGGCCGTTCTGGCTGGGCCTCGGATTGTACGGTGGCGCCTTTCTACTCTATGCCGCAGCGTTGGCTCGCCTCCCTCTAAATGTGGCGCACCCAGTGCTGACCGCCGGGGCAGTGGCGACCGTGGCGTTGTCTTCTGTGCTGATTTTTCGTGAACCCTTCCACTGGACCACAGGGGCAGGAATTCTACTGGTAATTGCTGGCGTAGCGCTGATTACAGCGCGCGTCGCTTGATGGTAAACACAATGATGCCTACCGATATAACGTCTGCGGCGCGTAAGACCTGGCAAGTACCTTCCTTTGAAACCCCACTATGGCTCGGCCGTCAGCACCCTTGGTGCGTGGTGATTCCGGTCATCAATGAAGGTGAACGGATCAAGAGCCTGCTGGCCAGGATGGCGGCTCTCAACATCCACGGGATTGCCGACATCATTATCGTGGACGGCGGCACCACAGATGGCTCGCTTGAGTTGCAAGCGCTGCAACAGGTCGGTGTGCGGGGACTGCTGCTCAAGACCGCTCCGGGAAAACTAAGCGCTCAACTGCGTTGCGCTTATGCCTTTGCACTCGACCAAGGCTATGAGGGCATCGTCACGATTGACGGTAACGACAAGGACGACCCTGAGGCCATACCTCGCTTCATTGACGCGCTCAAGCAAGGCGAGGACTTCGTCCAGGCGTCCCGTTTTGTCTCGGGAGGTGTCGCAGAGAACACCCCTAAATCGCGAGACTTCGCGATCCGCTTTATCCATGCGCCAATGCTGAGCCTGTCTTCCGGTTTTAAATGGACAGACACCACCCAGGGCTTCCGTGCCTACAGCCGCAAATTACTGTTAGACCCGAAAGTGGCGATATTCCGCGATGTGTTCATGACCTACGAGCTGCTCGCCTATCTTTCGTATAGAGCACCGAAGCTGGGTTATCGCTGCGTCGAGCTACCGACGGTGAGGCGTTACCCCAAAGGCGAAGTGCCAACCAAAATCAGCAGCGTCAAGGGCAACCTGTCGGTGCTTGAGGTGCTGTTTCGAGCCTGTTTTGGGGCTTACAACCCGTAGGTTGTAATCAGTGCAGCTTACAAGCCTCCAGGAGCATTTCCGCCGCAAACGATGGCATTTTGATATACAACCCGATAAGTCTGTTAAATTATCGAGCGCGCATGCATTTTCATGCTCGATTTGGCCAGCCCTTGAGCGAGGCCGTAGCTGCATAATCGGGATGTATGGATACAGTGATGACGAGTTCATTCGGAGCAAGGAACAGGAGCCAAGCCTTCGCAAAACGTGCATTGATGCCTCGTGCGATAGGGCTGGCAGCTGGTTTTTTCTGCGTCGCCGGGGTCTTTTGGGAGCAAGGTCGTCCACCTTTCATGTGGGCACTGCTCATCACTTTTTGCTTCGTTTGGCCGTGGATAGCCTTCGCACTGGCACGCTCCGCCGAACATCCAGCGCATATTGAACGGCGCAGTGTTCTGCTTGACTCAGCTTTTTCCGCGTTTTGGGTCGCGACCATAGGGTTCAACTTGCTCCCCAGCGTAGTGATGCTCTCGATGCTGGCAATGAACAACGTTGCTACAGGCGGGATGGCCTTTGTATTACGCGGCTGGCTGGCCAAAATGGTGGGAATCGCCGTCTCCGTCGCGATATTCGGCTTAAGTTTCTCGCTTTATAGCAGCCCCTTGGTGGTTTACTCGTCGATACCAATGATCGTCATCCAGCCATTGGTCATCGGTTGGACGCTATACAGACTGGCGCTCCGACTAGGGCAGAACCGTGAAGTGTTGCGTGAGTTGAGTGAGACCGACAGCCTGACAGGTCTCTACAACCGTCGTTACTGGAACGCGCTGCTCGAAAACGAATATAAACGCTGCGGGTATGGCGTCTCGAACGGCTGTCTCGCACTCGTAGACCTGGATCATTTCAAGCAGATTAACGACACGCATGGCCACCTCGTTGGGGATGAAGTGCTGCGACACGTGGCTTCCGCACTCAGGTCTCACCTGCGTTCGACTGATATTGTCGCGAGATTCGGTGGGGATGAGTTTTGTGTGTTCCTGCCTGATACCGACAGGGTGACCGCCTTTCAGGTGCTTGACAGGGTGAGGGTAGAGGTCGCTGACGCTGTATTCGGTCAAAAACAGACGGCCATTGCGACCTTAAGCATCGGCCTAACCGCATTCGACAATCCAATGTTGTTCAATGAATGGTTCAAACAGGCGGATTTGGCACTGTACGAAGCAAAAGCGCGTGGGCGCAACCAAGTTGCCTGTTTCGAAACAGCTCAAAGCACTTCCAAAATAACCACATAATAAGTATGTGAAAAAATCAAAGTGCCAAAGCCTCCAATCTTAAACACCTAATCACCTCAAGTATCAAGACTCATACAAACTTAAATGAACCTGCACAAAGTTGAACACACCAGAGGAAAATTCACGCTTTTTACTGAGTAGTATTTTGTGCTGTTTGGTTTATAACTAGTGTGCAGAACGATCTTTGGTCTATGATATTAAAAAGCCATCAATTAGGTGTTTCACCTACTCCGCCTTACCTTGTATTGAACACATCGTTGCCCGCTCAGCAGGCCTGAGTCCGCAGCGGCGACCTATTAAACTCGCACTTTTCCAATGATGAATGTCCAGGAAGGGACTGGGCAAGTGTTTGAGCTTCAAACGTGGCGCCTTCCCGGTCTGCAATGCTAAATCAGGCTTTAGGCCCCCTCACTTCAGCGCAAAAACTCATCGAAAAGCTCACTAATATCTGGAAAACCGATCAGGGATCAACGCAATGCACAGGAAGATTTTTGGCCTTGAGCCCGTTATTTTGGTTGTCGATGACCAGACCACTGATATCAGGATGCTAAGCGAAGCCGTACGAGACTTGGGCAATGTTCAGCTCGCGACCGATGGTCGAAGCGCAATTCTGGCAGCCCGTCGGTGGGGACCTGATGTTGTGCTACTCGACATTGAAATGCCCGGCATGAATGGCTTTGAAGTCTGCAGGGCGCTGAAATCCGATCCCAAAACGTGTGATGCTGCCGTTATTTTCGTTACCTCTCATACACAGACGGAAAACGAGCTGCGAGCGCTTGATTACGGCGGTATTGATTTTCTCCAAAAACCACTGAATATCCCCTTGGCTCGCGCGCGCATCAAGGCGCATATCGCGTTGCGCAATGAAGCAAAAAAACTAGCCAATCATGATGCGTTAACCGGTTTACCGAACCGTTTTTTGTTGCAGGATCGTATTGAACAGGCCCTGCAAAATGCTCAGTCGAGTCAGGGGCAAGTTGCGATGCTCTTGATTCATCTGGACAACTTAAAAGCGATCAGCGACTCATTTGGTCAATCCGTTAGCGACGAGTTGCTGCGTGAAGTGAGTTCACGGCTGACAGCATGCTCGCAGGCAGTCGACACCGTCAGTCGGCAGCGCGGTGAAGAGTTCATCATCCTTCTTCCCGACGTCAGCGGTGTTGACGCCATAGGCGCTCTAACCGTGCGGCTTCTGTCGGCAGTTTCCGCTCCGTTTTCCATCCAGGCGAACCGTTACGATCTGTCCGCCAGTATTGGTATCAGCGTGTTCCCCGATGACAGCCATAGCCTGGATTCGCTGTACCAGCATGCAGACTCGGCCATGTGTCGAGCCCGGCAGGAAGGGCGCAATCGCTATCGATTCTTCTCCTCGGACATTGAAAGCAGTATTCGAGCTAAACAGCTGCTTGAGCAAGGTATGCGTAATACGTTAGAGCACGGTCTTTTCGACGTGTTTTATCAAGCCAAGATCGATGCCCGTGACAACCGCGTGATGGGTGTGGAGGCATTGATACGTTGGCGCGATGGCGACGGCAACTTTATACCGCCCATGGACTTCATTCCTCTGGCCGAGGAAACCGGCTTGATCGTCCCCATTGGCCAGTTTGTCCTGTTAAAGGCCTGCATGGACGCCAAGAAGTTTTATGAACATGGTCAGGCCATTCCTGTCAGCGTCAACATTTCCGCCGTGCAGCTTCAGGAAGAGTCCTTTCTCGGCATGGTCATGAATATCCTCGCCGACTCGGGATTAAGCCCTGAATTACTGGAGCTTGAAATTACCGAAGGGGTACACGCCAGCCCCCTCTATAACACCCGGGAAACCTTGATAGCCCTTCGAGCGCTCGGCGTACGCATTTCAATTGACGATTTTGGAACCGGTTATTCGAACCTGACTTACCTCAAACGATTCCCGATTGATGTACTGAAGATCGATCAGAGTTTCGTGAAGGATCTGCTCGTCGATAAAAGCGATGCGGCAATCATTGTGGCAATCATCGCGTTCGCCGAGGCGCTGGGGCTCGAGTTGGTGGCCGAAGGGGTAGAGACCTGCGAGCAAGCGGCAACGCTACGTTCACTGGGGTGCAACATCATGCAGGGCTTCCTCTACTCCCGCCCCATTCCTTTTGCGCACATGTGCACGTTCCTGGCTGAAGCCGCAACGAATGACGTCACCCCATGACACCGCACTTATTTTGAAGCCGTACTGCTCACTTATTGTTTGCTGGCAATAAAATCTTCCAGTGGGTATGACCTTGTGAAAAATAGAACCACATTCGCCATCATCAATCGCAGCGTGGCCATGACACTCGGGCTTGGCCTGCTCATCAGTCTGCTCACCGCTTTTTTTATCAACCGCATTAATGAGCATGAGGCACAGGCCGCAGTGGCCAGCGAGGCAGAAGAGGCCGCTGACGCCGTAGTGAGCCGCTTGAACCTCTATCAATACGGCTTGCGTGGCGCACGCGGGGCGGTGCTCACGGCGGGCGAGTACTCGATTACCCGCGATGCATTCCATCGCTACAGCCTGACCCGTGACCTAAAAGCTGAATTCCCGGGCGCCATGGGTTTTGGCTTTATTCGGCGCGTACCAGCAGGTAGCGAGGGTACGTTTCTAGAGACCGCCAAGGCTGACGGACAACCTGACTTTGCTATTCATCAACTCATGCCTCATTCAGGTGAGCGCTTCGTCATTCAGTACATTGAGCCCACAGAACACAATCTGCCTGCATTGGGTCTGGATATCGCATCGGAACAAAACCGCCGGGCAGCCGCCGAGACGGCCCTTCGTACAGGAGAGGTCAAGCTGACCGGGCCCATTTATTTGGCTCAAGCCGATGACAAGCATCAGCAGTCATTTTTGATTTTAATGCCCATCTACAGGGGGAATTCTGCCCCGGCGACTGTTGCCGAACGAGAGGAAACGGCCTTTGGCTGGAGTTTCGCACCGCTGTGGATAGCAGACGTGCTAGCGGGATTGCCTGGACAGAATGAGGCGGTTCATTTGGAGTTAAGTGACATCACAACGGCGGGGCAGAAGACGTTCTACACCAGCCCCGGTGATCCGCCAAATATGGAGAAATTATTTGCCCGTCGCCTGGAGCGAGAAGTCTTTGGTCGGCGCTGGCAAATCGAATTCAGTGCCCACCCGTTGTTTATAGAACGCCTGCATCAGCTATCGCCAAAGCTCGCGCTCTCTCTGGGTGGGCTAGTCAGCCTGCTGCTGGCCGCATTGGTTGCGCTGGCGAACCTGAACCGCGAGCGTCGACGGGTAGTTGTTGCCCAGCAGGCGTGGTTGGCGGCAATCGTCGAAAGCTCATCGGACGGCATCATCGGAAAGACCCTGAACGGTGTCATTACCAGCTGGAATAAAGGCGCTGAACACCTGTTTGGTTATAGCGCCGAAGACGCCGTCGGCCAACCTCTTGCCAGCTTGATTGTGCCTGAGGGTAAAGAGGACGAAGAAAGCAATATCTTGAATCGCATCCGTTGTGGAGAGCGCATTCAGAGCTTTCAAACACTACGCCGACGTCGCGATGGAAGCCTGATTGATACGTCGGTCACCGTCTCGCCAATCTACGGCGAAAATGGCCACATCGTCGGGGCCTCCAAAACGGTACGGGACATCACTGCCCAAAAGGCCGCTGAAGCAAAAATCCTTGAGCTTAACTCAAGCCTTGAAGTGCAAGTCGCTCAGCGCACCTCAGAGTTGAGTGAACTGAATGTTCTGCTGGGCAGCGTGCTGAACTCTGCTTCCGAGGTGTCGATCATCGCGACAGATCTTCAGGGGATCATTCGCGTATTCAATCGGGGCGCGGAGCGTTTGCTGGGTTACCACGCCGATGAAGTATTGAATATCAGCACGTCTGCGTTAGTCCATGTACCCGAGGAGTTAGCTGCCCGCGGAGCTGCGTTGACAGAGGAGTACGGCCACCCCATTGAAGGCTTCCGCGTACTGGTGCACAAATCGGAAATCGAGGGAACGGCAGAAACGCGCGACTGGAATTACGTGCGCAAGGATGGTTCGCGTTTCCCGGTCACGCTGGTAGTCACCGCCATGCGCGATGAGACAGGGCAGATAGGCGGTTATCTGGGCATTGCCATGGACATTACCGCCCAGCGGGAGCTGGAGTCCCGCCTGCGGCATGCCAAGGAGCAGGCAGACGCGGCGAGTGCGTCCAAATCTTCTTTCCTGGCAAATATGAGCCATGAGATACGGACCCCGATGAATGCAGTCCTCGGCATGCTGCAACTGGTCCTGCAGACCGAGCTGAATGTCCGTCAATTCGATTACGCGACCAAGGCACAGAGCGCAGCCAAATCACTCCTGGGCCTGCTCAATGACATTCTCGACTACTCGAAGATCGAGGCCGACAAGTTGCAACTGGATTTACATCCCTTTGAACTTGAACCCTTAATGCGCGATCTTGCCGTGGTATTGGCGGGTAACCATGGACAGCAGGAGGTCGAAGTGATGTTCGATCTTGACGTTGATCTGCCTGCCGTGTTGATCGGCGATAGCCTTCGACTCCAACAAATTCTGATCAACCTGGCCGGTAACGCTCTAAAATTTACAGCAAAAGGCCAAGTAGTGGTCAGCATCAAACAGTTAAGGCGCTCCGCCGATACTGCGTCCCTGCGCATCGCCATTACGGATACCGGCATCGGCATAAGTCCAGAGCAACTTGAACGAATTTTCGATGGTTTCACTCAAGCGGAGGCCTCCACCACTCGACGTTTTGGCGGCACGGGTCTTGGCTTGGTGATTTGCAGGCGCATGGTAAAACTGATGGGCGGAGTGCTTCAGGTTGATAGCCAGCCCGACGTTGGCAGCCGTTTCTGGTTCGATATCACACTTGATGTAGCGCAAAAATCGCCGCGTGACGCACCCTGTGCAGACGTAGACTCAGCCCTGCGCATATTAATTGCCGATGACAATACCACCGTCGGAGGGCTACTCCTGCGGACAGTGAATGAGCTAGGCTGGAAAGCAGATTATGTCAGCGGGGGCGTCAAGGCCGTAGAGCGAGTAAGGGAAGCCCAAGAGCGAGGTGAACGTTATAGCGTGGTCCTTATGGACTGGCAGATGCCCGATATGGATGGGCTAAGTGCAGCTCAAATGATCCGTAAGCAAGGCGCTGGCCTCCCTCCTCCAATCGTCATCATGATCACCGCCTATGGGCGAGAGATGCTGGCCGATGTTTACCAAGAGCGAGATGCCCCCTTCGTTGAACTCCTCACCAAACCAGTAACGCCCCAACAACTGGCTGATACCGTCCAGCGGGCTATAAAGGGCATTGGCATGCCCTCCCCCAACGCCCAATCACCCGCATTTCACTCGTCAAATCGACTCGCGGGCCTGCGTCTGTTGGTGGTCGAGGACAACATGATAAACCGGCAGATCGCCGAGGCGCTTCTTAGCGGTGAGGGGGCTCAGGTTCTACTGGCCGAGGGTGGCGTTGAAGGCGTCGGCATGATCATGACGGATGCTCACTCGTTCGATGCGGTGTTGATGGACATACAGATGCCGGATATCGACGGCCTGGAGGCCACCCGGCGCATCCGCGCCAATCCTCGCTTCGCGACCCTTCCAATCATAGCGATGACCGCCAACGCGTCAAAAAGTGACCGTCAAACCTGTCTCGCCGCGGGCATGAACGAGCATGTTGGCAAGCCCATCGACCTGGAACAACTGATTACGACCCTGATCGCTCAGACAGGGCGTGAGATCATCCAGCAAGCGATTACTACTACAGAGCATGAACAAGAAAGTACGTGGATCATCGAGCAACGCGCATCGATGATCCATCGCTTGGGTGGAAATATTGATCTTATTCGTAATGTATTGAGGGGTTTTGGTCCTGAATTACAGCAGCAAATAACCCAACTACAACAGCACATCGAACAACAAAACAGGGTCAGTGCAGCCTCCGTGTTGCACGCGATTAAAGGCAGTGCGGGTACCATGGGCGCTGTGGCCCTGTCGCTTCGAGCCAGTCAGTTTGAACAGCAACTGATCCACGGGAACTTTCAGACTGAGGACCGCCTCCTTGCTGCCCATAGCCTGAACGAATTAAGTCAACTTCTTACGGAAAGCGTTGAACAGTTGCATGTTCAGTTTGATATCGCACACCCCACGGCCATTGACACCACTGACGGGCACTTCACCCTGCTTTAAAATACGATGGGTACTGTTTAATTAAATAGCGAGGCCACCCCGGGATTTATTTGGGCGTGGCCGATCAGATCACTATCGATTAAACCGCTCAACCAATGCCCGCAAACCACGAGAGGTACTTTCAAGCTCATTGCCACGAATGACTGCGGCGTTAGCGTTCCTGGCCGTGATCTCAACCGTGCCTGCCATATTATTAATTTGTCGGGCAATATCTTCCGCTACATGGGCCTGTTCTTCAGAGGCTGCGGCCATTTGTTGGCCCATACCACTTATTCGCTCAATCGCCTCGCGAATACCCTGGAGTGCTCGCTGTGCGCCTATCACATGCTCAACGCCGTGATCGGCCTCCTGTATACCTAACCGGGCAATGCTTACGGCCTCGTCAGCCCCCTTTTTAAGGGTTTCGATGACACGCTGGATTTGCTGCGTGGATTCACGCGTTTTCCCCGCCAGTGCACGAACCTCATCTGCGACGACCGCAAAACCACGTCCCTGCTCGCCCGCTCTTGCGGCCTCAATGGCCGCGTTAAGTGCCAGTAGATTTGTTTGATCGGCAATGGACTGAATCATCCCGGCAGCCGTCATGATTTGCTGGGTTTCATTGGCAAGATTATCCACAGCATTACTAATACTGGTTACCGTACCGGCCAGAAGTTGAATGGCGTCGCGAGAGTCCCCGGCTACTTTGCCACCTTGCTCCGCCAGTTCGTTGGCAGTGTTCGCTTCAGTGGCTGTTTGCTGCACATGCCTGGCGACTTCAGTGATCGAGGCGGCCATCTCCGTCACCGCAGCAGCTGTCATGTCCGTCTCAGCTCTCTGTTCCAGCAAGGCCTGTTCCGTTTGACTAGACAGCAGCGAGGAATGTGCAGCCGCTTCAGACACCTGGTTCGCGAGATCGCTCAGGCGAGTCAGGGCCGTTTTGAGGCGCGCATCTTCACTGATCAAGATCATTTCGACCTGAGCTGACGTTCCATAAGCATCACTGTAAGTGAGCGCACTGACCGGGTCCGTGAAGGCATCAGGCGAGCTTTTAATAATCTGAGTCAACTGGGCATTAAACCGACTACCCGACCACCAACCTGCCGCAATAAACAGCCCGGCCGTGACCCCTTGGGCGACGGGCATAGAGGCCATCCCAATCACGCCAACAGCCCCCGCTCCCGCGATGACTGGGACGGTCATTGTTTTCAGTGTGGCCACGAGGTGTCGTCTTTTTGGAACCGCTTTTTTACCCGCACGTAAACGCTCATAAAGCACCTGCGCACGCTTTACTTGCGCTTGAGTCGGCTTGACCCTGACAGACTCGTAGCCTTTTATATGGCCGTCTTCGAGGATCGGCGTGACATAGGCACTGACCCAATAGTAGTCACCGTTCTTACACCGATTTTTTACAATACCCATCCAGCTTTTACCTGCTTTCAGGTAGTTCCACATCAATCCAAAAACGGCAGAAGGCATGTCGGGGTGACGCACTAAATTATGTGGATTCCCCACGAGTTCCTCCCGAGAATAGCCACTTATTTTTGCAAACTCATCATTGCAATAAGTGATTTTTCCATGAGTATCAGTCGCCGAGATCAGGCGTTGCTCAATCGGAAATACTTGTTCCACTGCAGTGATAGAACGAGGTGTACGCATGATTGATACCCGCATGAGATTACTGTCATCCCGACATCATAGTCCACAAAATCACTGCGCCTATCGCGCACTTAACTAAACAGTTAAAAAGCATGAAAACATCTTAAGCACGACAATAAACAGTTCAACTTTGTTTAAGTATGTACACATTAGATCAATAAACCTCACCGTACATCAGGTATGGTTCGTTCTGGACGTCTCCCATTGTTATGTCTATGAAAACGGCCGGCAATGCCAGCGCATTTTCGCAGTGACGCGCGCGGCTCAGGTCGGATGCGCAGCGAGGACAGTACGAGTGTCAGGCTCGGAAAAGACAAGGGTATGCCTGGATTTTTCTGCTCGAACAGATGGCCTGCGGCCCTTACGCTCTTCATGCAGCTGGCTAGCGCACTCATTCGATAACGGAAAACCACGGCAAGGGAAAGCAGCGGCTAAAATCAAAAGGGACCGAGCACTTCAAAACAAACGATAGCCAACGGTTACAACGATTTTTTTTGCCAGGGCGGCGTGATGAGAAAACTACAAAAAAATGGCTCGATGGAAAGCGATCTTGGTGATGTTGCTGACAATCTAAAGCAGACGATGAGTCAGCTTTCAGATTTTTCAGCGCAGCTGATCGAGGGGGGTAATGAGCAAGCCTCTCAGCTTATAGGGAAGGTAATCCTGTCGCTTCAAGAAAATGAATACATGCTTCGCAGGTACACGGACAGCTTAAAAACCGGAAGGCTCGGACGAAGGTCGGACGATTAAAGATCCTCATGGAATTCAACACGCCAACGCAAGACATGCCGCCCGACAAAATCAGGGCGGCATAGACGACGAGTTGATCAATCACATCGATACCCACAGCCGATTAAGGACTTTGCATGATCCAAACTGAACAGCCGCACCAAATCGCACTGGATAAATTTCTCGCGGAGCACCCTGCCCTCCGCGAAGAATTGGACAACCTGAATCCGCTCGAGGCCCAAGCCGTCGGCGTGCCAATGACGCAATACCGCGATGAGCGACTGCACCAGGCGTTTGAGGCTGAGGCCGAGCGCTTGGGCTTCTTTGCCTGGGAGCTGACCCTGCAATTGACGGCGGCCTCCCCTGAAGAATTTGAGGCGCAGCGGATTGAGGTGCACAAGGAAGTTGCCGAGATGGCGGGCATGGAGTGGACGGAGTATTGCGAGATGCACGGCCTGAAGGCTTGAGTGCCTGAAAAATATGGTGTCCCAGGGCAGGTTCGAACTGCCAACCTTCCCCTTAGGAGGGGGATGCTCTATCCAATTGAGCTACTGAGACACGAGTGCTGGAGCACAGGAAAGGCACCAGCAGGGACGGCGTGCATGTTAACGGCACTGCATGATTTTGTCATGTCGTCCTTGGCTTTTTAAGCCGTAGTACTGCGCCTATGAAACGGTTCTGGATGACGTCCCCGTTTGTAATCATGCAAATTGCACTGTCGCAAAAGGCCATCATTGCAAACTGCAAGACAGGCGCACACCAATACAAGTGCAAGCTATTGATTTAAATCATATTTTTAATGATTTTCATTTGGCACAGGGCATGCACAAGCTACTCATACAGGAAACCCCTGCAAAAAGTTCCAGGTGGAGGTACTTAATATGAACATTGCCCTTTCGTTCCTCAATGCTGCTGCCCTCGTCGCGCTGGTGACATTTCAGTTTCAAGGCAACAGCAGCGACGATGGACAGGTCAGTGCTCCGGTACAGCCGCACCACCTTGTGCAGCAGGCTTCACATTTCGCAGTGATGACCGACCAGTCCTCCAACAACAAGGCTATGCTTGCCAATGACAGCAACGACGTCATGCCGCTGTCGCTTGATCGTTCCGAACGTTGGGTTTTTTAATCGCCTGATTTTTTCCGGTATCAATCCCTACGAGAACTGCCATGTCAAAATCCGCACTGTCATTTCTGGTCCTGGCACTGATGGCAATCGTCATCGATATGCTGCTTCCGCTGGATGCGAATGCCATGAGCTCTTTGCTTAAAATCGCCAGTGGCCTGTTTATCGTGCTCTTCATTGTGGCGCTGGTCGTCGGCCGCAAAATCAAATTCGACCCGCTGCTGCGCTGACCTTACTGCCGTTCTGCTTCCACCTGTAAAGGCAAGTAAGCACCCGTTACCCTAACGGGTCATTTGACCGCGCACGCCTCAGAACTATCTCCCGCCCTCTTCATTTGCTTGATTTACCCATGGTCCCTGGCAAATCGATCAAACCGCTCTACGCTCATGAGAAGCCTGTTGTGCACCACATGGCGCCTGAATCGGCCTAAAATAGGACTTTCGGATCGTCGGCAACATGAATACTTTGCAAAGCAGCCCGCAATTCTGATAATTGGTGCTGGCGAACCGCCTTTATGAGGCTCAATATTTGTCACAGAATTGGCGCCAAGGAACTGGCAAAAGTCAGGCATGATGCTGACCTCTTTGACATTCAGGTTGAACATTTGTCCAGAAAGGCTGTCTCAACATGACATCTTGCGGCCAATTGCTAAAACCGCTCCCTCTGAACTAACCGGTTAAATATATGAGCCCTATGAAACAGGCTACTTATTCCAGCCGCACGGCTGACAAGTTCGTAGTACGACTACCTGATGGCATGCGTGACCGCGTGTATGAGGTTGCCAAAAATCATCACCGCAGCATGAACTCCGAGATCATTGCTCGCCTTGAGCAGAGCTTGATTCAAGAAGGCGCGCTGGGCGACGAGCCAAGTCTGCGTCTCGACAGCCCGGAACTGTCCATGCACGAGCGCGAATTGCTGCAGCGGTTCCGCCAACTCTCTCATCGCCAGCAAAACGCACTTGTTTCGCTGATTGCTCACGATACCGAAAACGCTGTCGACGACGAGTCCTGACAGCGAGATCAAAATATTCAGGCCAGCATCCAGCTGGCTTTTTTATGGGTATTTTTATTATCGGGTCGCTGTCGTACTTTTTTTCAAGCTAAAAAAAACCGCCTTCACAGACTGTGTGAAAACCTAGCAATCTGCACAAGGCTCAACGAAAATGCTCCGTACCGAAAGATACGGGGC
>NZ_LT607414.1:715989-718476 GCF_900095225.1 Pseudomonas sp. UMAB-08 | reverse complement strand
CCGCCAGTGCCGGAGCGTTTCGTCAGACGTACAAGGCCGAGTATGACGCGCGCGGTCAGTTGCTGGCCGAGACCGATTACGACTGGCTGGGCGATGAAGACTTGCCGCTCAAGCGCTCCTTTGGCTACGACGATTGGGGGCAGCAGGACAGTGAGACCGCGCCTGAGGGGGTGGTGATGTTCAGCGAAACCGACTTGATTGACGGTACCTCCGGCCCGATCCAGCGTGAATGGACTCAAGCCAGCCAGTCCTCCATGGAGAAGTACAACCTCACGGTGACCCAACTCAACCTGTTTGAAAAACCAGAGACGGTCGAACGGTTCACCCGCATCGGCGAGAGTATCGGCAAGCAGTATTATCGTTATGACGGGTTGGGGCGTACGGTTGAAGAAATTGATGCGCTCGGCCACAGCACCGGGTACCGCTACGATGCGTTTGACCGAATGGTCGAAAGCACCTTGCCTGACAAAACGGTGGTCATACGTGAATATGCCCTGCACAGCACCGGGGACTTACCGACATTGATCAGCGTCGATGATCGGGTACTGGGCGAGCAATCCTTCGACGGACTTGACCGTATGTACAGTTCTATCTCTGGAGGTAGAGAACAGGTATTTACGTTTGAATCGGGGCAAACCCGGCCCAAGACGGTGACCACTGCCAGTGCGCAAGTGATTGAATACACCTATCTGCCGATGCTGGGAGAAGTACCGTTGATTCGGCGTATTCCTGCCAGCGACACCACAGCCAACTACACCTACGATCCTCACAACGCCCGGCTGCTGTATTGTTCGGAACTCGACCAGCAACTGACCCGCGAGTATTACAGCACCGGCGAGCTGATGTGCGAAGTGCGTACTCAGGGCGCCGACACCTATAACATGCATTACAGCTACAGCTTGAGTGGACGCTTGCGTGCTTATACCGATGTGCTCGGCCAGACTCAGCTTTACGAGTACGACACCGCCGGACGGCTGAACAAGACCACGCTCGGTCAAACCGTTTCGACCTTTAGCTATAACGCGCAGGGCCAGACGCAGAGTATAAAAACGGTGGACGGTGCGCAAAGCGTGACCATCAATCTGGAGTATGACGACCTGGGCCGTGAGGTAAAACGCACCTTTGAGTTCAGCAATGTGACCCAGACCTTGGCCCAGAGCTACAACGAGGTCGATGCCCTGGTGACGCGAATCCTCGAAGAAGGCACGGCAGTGCTGCGCGATGAAACGTTCGGTTACGACACCCGTGGTCGTTTGGCTAATTACACCTGCAAAAAAGGTAGTCAGCCGCCTGTCGATCCCTATGGCAAAAGCATTCTCAGCCAGTCGTTCCGGTTTGACGCGCGGGATAACCTGACACTCGTACTTACTACGTTTGAGGGCGGCAGCAACCGGGCCACCTATACCTACGCTGAAACCGACCCCACGCAATTGATCAAGATCGTCAACAGCCATGACGACTACGCCCCAAAAATTATCGAACTGAGCTATGACCCTGACGGTAATTTGATCGTCGACGAGCAGGGTCGCACCCTTAGCTACGACGCGCTCGGTCGCTTGACTGAAGTCAGCGGTCCATCGGCCAACAGTCAATACCGTTACGACCCGCTTGATAAACTGTCCAGCTACACCGGCGACAGCGGCCAGGACCAGCGCTTCTACCGTGAGGGTGAGTTGGCCAATCAACTCCGGGGGGAGCAACACAGCACGTTTGTCCGCGGCAGCGATTACCTGTTGGCGGAACAGCAGGGCGGATGAAGCGAAAACATGCTGCTGTTGGCAGGGGATAAAAAAGCACGGTACTGAGCGAAGAAAAGCCCGGTGCCGTCGGAATCTGTGCTTACTTCGACTACAAGATTGTTGGCCTTGCCCTTCAATGCAGCAAAATAACCCCCTGTTCAATCGCTTTGACCAATGCCGATCTGAGCGACGTCACCTCAAACTTGCGCCGAATATTGCACAGGTGAAAATTCACCGCCGCTTCTGATTTGCCCAGAATTCGGGACACTTCCCACGCTGATTTTCCGAGGACCATCCACTCAAGTGTTTCCCGTTCTTTGGTCGTCAGTTTTACGGACGGCGTTTCCTTCGCCTGCGTCGACTGACAATCAATAGAGGGGGTGGCAGGTTTTTGGTTGAGACGATTCATCGCTAAGCTCCTTATCCTTGAGAGGCTTTGGCCATGGTGCTGACTGCACGCGGTTGCACATTCATCCTTATCGCGTGCGGCTTTTCTGTCCGGCAGATTTTGACCGGGGCCGAACTCTCTTATAGCCCTCCCGGACGCATCTGAAACCTGTCAGAAGTAACAGGGGGTACGTCTGCGCGATGTCTCACAGGCTTTGGTGCAGGCGTTTACTTAATTGATTTAAAAGAAATTTTTACGAGGGTGCGAAGGACTAAAAGCGAGTACTGGTTCGATTTAAAACACACCATTCGTCGATTGACGTTGATGCGGTAATGTCAAAGTAATGCTGCGCTTACGCCA
>NZ_LT607414.1:620450-715926 GCF_900095225.1 Pseudomonas sp. UMAB-08 | reverse complement strand
GCCTTCGCGGCGGGTTTGGTTGTCAGGCTGCGACGTTCAGGTGGTTGCCGATGGGCTTGCTGCCGTCGGTTTCATAACGTTGGCTCAGCGCAGCGACCATCTTGCTCAACGCTTCGGCAGCGGCCGTTTTGGCGCTGGCGCTTTGCCCGGTGATGTCGGTGCTCAACGCAGAGGTCAGTTCGTCGAGGCTGACACTGCCGCTGCTGTCAGCATCAAGGTTACTGAACAACGTGCTGGCGTCAGACGTACTGGTGCTGGTACTGGTGGAAGAGCCCGTGGTACTGGAGTCTTGCTCGGCGGGTGGCGGTGGTGGCGCGGGCTGCAGGCTGGCGGTCAGCTCGTCAAGGCTGATAGTCCCATCCTTGTTGGTGTCCAGCGCCGAAAATACTTTTGAACTGTCAGCGCTGCTGCTGTCAGTGCTGCTCAAACCGGTACTCAGCTCATCACTGCTGACGGAACCATCGCCATTGCTGTCCAGGTAACTGAGCACTTTTTCAGCGACGTCCGTGGACGGCTCGGCGGGTGGCTGCGGTGGCTGGGCCATGGCCGACAGTTCGGTGGCGTCCAGGCTGCTATTGTCATTGCTATCGAGGCCGCTGAACGCTTTGCTCAGGCTGACCACTACGCCATCGTTGCTGTTCGACGACAGGGCTGAACTCAGTTCATCCTTACCGATACTGCCATCACCGTTAGTGTCCAGTTTGGCCAGCAATTCTTCCTGGAATTTCTTGCTGTTCGCGCTGGCCGTTGTGCTCGCGCTTGAGCTTGTATAGCTCGAATAACTGTTACTGACGCCACTGATCATCGGCTTGACTCCACAGGTTGTTTGGGCCGGTGGCAGTGCACCGGCTTATGAAGCCTCGGGGCGTCAAGTGTCGGGGGTATTCGGGATTTGTATCGAGGCTGACACGCACAGTCGGCGCGTCGGATTTTACCGGCGGGGCAGGTCGATGACGACGGTCAGGCCGCCCCCCTGAGTGTCTTCCAGGCGTAGGTCGCCGCCCATGCGCCGGGCGGCTTCGCGGGCGATGGTCATGCCCATGCCGATGCCGCCGGAGTTGCGATTACGTGAGCCTTCGACGCGATAGAACGGCTCGAATACCGCCTCGCGCAGACCAGCAGCGATCCCCGGTCCTTGATCGCTGACCCGCAGTTGCACCCGTTGTGGATGATCCTGAATGTCGACATGCGCGTGCCCCGCATAACGCAGGGCATTATCGATCAGGTTACCCAGGCATGAACGCAACGCCATCGGCTGCGCCATGAGCGGCTTGCACTGGCCGCTGCTGTGTACGTCATCGCCCTGATCCTGGGCGTTTTCGGTCAGGGATTCGACCAGTGCCTGCACATCGAAAAGCTGCAACGCCTCGCTATTACGCTGTTCGTGCAAGTAGGTCAGGGTGGCATCGAGCATGCCGATCATGTCGTCCAGGTCCTGGCTCATCTGCCCGTGCAGCTTCGGTTCATCAATCTGTTCGACGCGCAGTTTCAGGCGCGACAGTGGTGTGCGTAAGTCATGGGACATGGCCGCGAGCATGCGTCCGCGTTGCTGGACCTGTTCACGGATGCGCTGCTGCATCAAGTTGAACGTCTGCGCCGCCTGACGCGCCTCACGTGGGCCGCTGACTTCAAGGGGTTGGCTGTCGAGGTTCTCGCTCAAGCGCTCGGCGGCCTCGCTCAAGCGCTGGATCGGTCGGCTGAGGGCTTTGGCTCCATACCAGGCGGCGACCACCAGGGTAATTAATTGAAATATCAGCGGCACGACGGGGCCCCCGAACAAGGGTGGCCTTCCTGGTGGGCGCTGCATGGGGGGGTGTGAAGCGTCGAAACCGGGGGGCGGCTGACCGAACGCGTCTGGCATAGGGGGAGGCGGCGGGGGCGGTCCGTAATGCATGAACCACATGAACGCCAGCACATGCGCCAACAGGATCGCGAGCAACGCCCCGCCGAACAGACGGGCGAACAGTGTGTCGGCCGAGCGGATCAACCGATGTCCCTGGCGTCGAACAGATAACCTTCGCCGCGTACAGTTTTGATCAGTTGCGGCGCTCTCGGGTCGTCTCCGAGCTTCTGTCGCAGGCGCGATACCAGTAAATCGATGCTGCGGTCGAAAGCTTCTATGGTCCGGCCGCGTGCTGCATCCAGCAATTGCTCACGATTGAGCACACGCCGTGGGCGCTCAAGAAACACGCGCAGCAGGCGGAACTCGGCGTTGGACAGGGGCACCACCAGGCCATCGGGCGCGGTCAACTGGCGCATTACGCTGTTCAGGCGCCAGGCGTCGAAACGGATGTTGTTGCGCGGTTCGCTTCGGTCGTCGCGCACCCGGCGCAACACAGTCTGGATGCGTGCTACCAGCTCGCGGGGTTCGAAAGGCTTGGCCATGTAGTCGTCGGCACCCAGTTCCAGACCGATGATGCGGTCGGTGGGCTCGCAACGGGCGGTTAGCATCAAGATAGGAATGTCCGATGTACCGCGTAGCCAGCGGCACAGCGAGAGGCCGTCTTCACCGGGCAGCATCAGGTCCAGCACGACCACGTCGAAGGTTTCTTCGCCGAGCGCCTGGCGCATGGCGCTGCCATCGGTCACGCCACGGCAGTGGATGTTGAACCGGGCCAGGTAATCGCAAAGGAGTTCGCGTATGGGCACATCGTCGTCAACGATCAGGGCGCGGGTATTCCAGCGGCGCTCATCGGTCGGAGCGTTGTCGATACTGATAGGGGGGACTGCTTGCATGGTACGACTGTCGCCTGAGGGTGCCGCCATCACTGGCCGCGATTGAAGAACAACGCTGCCCGCCATGCTACTTCGCTCGCGCGCGCGGCGGAAGGCTGTTGTGTCCACGTGTCCGGCGGTTGTCTGGAATGTATCGGGTTTGATACAAGGCCCCTCGGTCCTCCTGACGCCCCCTGTAAATCCCACTCTTTACGCTTTCTTTATGCCCATCAGGGTTCGTCGATCTCGTTCCTTTACACCCTCCCTGCGGACAATGGCTGACACGCGGCAGTTGCCGTACGACGGAGAATTTCCATGAGCGTTCTGGACGGGGTGTCACTGCTGTTGGCAGCAGGGCTGTTCATTTACTTACTGGTGGCGCTGTTACGCGCCGGCCGGAATTAGGAGCCGCCATGCACAGTTATGACTATCTACTGATCCTGGCTTTTTTTGTGCTGGTGCTGCTGCCAGCGCCATGGCTGGGGCGTTTTTATTACCGGGTCATGGAGGGTGAGCGTACCTTTTTGAGTCCGGTATTGGGGCCGGTCGAGCGCATCTGTTATCGCCTGTCCGGCGTTGATCCGCAGACCGAACAGAGTTGGAAAACCTATGCCCTGGCCTTGCTCGCCTTCAACCTGGCGGGTTTCCTCCTGTTGTTCGCGATTCTGCTGTTCCAAGGCGCTCTGCCGCTCAACCCGCAGCAACTGCCGGGAATGGAGTGGTCGCTGGCGTTCAACACGGCAATGAGTTTTGTCACCAACACCAACTGGCAGAACTACAGCGGCGAAGCTTCGCTCAGCTACTTGAGTCAGATGGCTGGCTTGACCGTGCAGAACTTCGTCAGTGCCGCCACTGGCATCGCGGTGCTGGTCGCGTTTTGCCGTGGCATCAGCCGCCGTTCGACGCAACACCTTGGCAACTTCTGGGCCGACATGACACGCGCCACCCTCTATGGGCTGCTGCCGTTGTGTCTGGTGCTGGCATTGTTTTTGGTCTGGCAGGGCGTTCCGCAAACTTTCGCTCATTACGTTGACGCAGTGACTCTGCAAGGCGCCAATCAGAGCATCCCGTTGGGGCCGGCAGCCAGTCAGATCGCGATCAAGCAACTGGGCACCAACGGCGGTGGTTTCTTTGGAGTCAACTCGGCGCATCCGTTCGAGAACCCGACCGCCTGGAGCAATCTGTTCGAACTGGTATCGATCATCCTGATTCCGGTCGCGCTGGTGTTCACCTTCGGTAACTACGTTAAAGACATGCGTCAAAGCAAAGCCATTATTGCGTGCATGTTGACCCTGTTCTTGATCGGCGGTGCGACGGCGATGTGGGCTGAGTATCAACCGAATCCGACTCTGAACATCGTGTCGGTCGAACAAGCCGCACCGATGGAAGGCAAGGAAACCCGGTTCGGCACCAGCGGCACGGTGCTCTGGACTGCGACCACCACTGCGGCGTCCAACGGCTCGGTGAATGGCATGCACGACAGCCTTAACCCACTGACCGGGATGGTCGCGCTGGTCAACATGATGGTCGGCGAAGTGATCTTCGGCGGGGTCGGGGCGGGCCTGTACGGCATGTTGCTCAATGTGTTGATTGCGGTGTTTCTTGCCGGTTTGATGATTGGCCGCACACCTGAATACCTGGGCAAGAAGCTGCAAGCCCGGGAAGTGAAACTGTTGGTCGCGACCTTGCTGGTGATGCCCGTTGGTGTGTTGGTGTTCGGTGCTCTGGCGGCGAGCTTGCCGGGACCGATGGCGGCGGTGAGCAATCCCGGTCCGCATGGTTTCAGTCAGCTGCTGTACGCCTACACCTCAGCCACCGCCAATAACGGCTCGGCGTTCGGCGGTTTCAGCGCGAACACCTTGTTCCATAACTTGATGCTCAGCCTGTCGATGTTTCTCGGTCGCTTCGGCTACATCCTGCCGGTGCTGGCATTGGCGGGCAGTCTGGCGATGAAAAAGACCGCACCTCAGGGCCAGGACAGCTTTCCAACCCATGGCGTGCTGTTTGTGACCTTGCTGACCGTGACCATTTTGCTGGTCGGTGGTTTGACCTTCTTGCCGACCCTCGCGCTGGGGCCGATTGCCGAACACTTGAGCATGGGCTTCTGAGGAGCAGATCATGAATATGCCAATTCCTGTAACAAAGAACGTCGATAAAAGCCGCGCGACCGAACAGCCAGCGACAGCCATCTCGTCGCTGTGGCGCCCGGCACTGGTACAAGCGTTCGTCAAACTTGACCCGCGCCAGTTGCAACGCGCGCCAGTCATGCTGGTGGTCGAGCTGACCGCCATCTTCACGACTGTTCTGTGCCTGATTCCTGACCCGCAGGTGCCGACGTCGGTGGCGGTGCAGATCGCTCTTTGGCTGTGGTTCACCGTACTGTTCGCCAACTTTGCCGAAGCCCTGGCTGAAGGTCGCGGCAAGGCCCGCGCCGACAGCCTGAAAGCTGGCAGTGAAGGTCTGAAAGCGCGACGCAAGGACGAAAACGGAAGCTTTCACGTGGTCGATGCCAGCCGCTTGCGCAAGGGCGATGTGGTGCGGGTCGACGCGGGGGAAATGATCCCTGGCGACGGCGAGGTCATCGAAGGCATCGCGGCGGTCAACGAAGCCGCGATTACTGGCGAATCCGCGCCGGTGATTCGTGAGTCGGGCGGTGATCGTTCTGCGGTTACCGGCAACACGCGGCTGGTGTCCGACTGGTTGCTGGTGCGTATCACCGTCAACCCGGGTGAGTCGACGCTGGACCGCATGATTGCACTGGTGGAAGGTGCCAAACGGCAGAAAACCCCCAACGAAATTGCGTTGGATATTCTGCTGATCGGCCTGACCCTGATCTTTCTGTTGGTGGTGGTCACCCTGCAACCGTTCGCCCGCTTCGCCAATGGCAGCCTGCCGCTGGTGTTTCTGGTGGCGCTGCTGGTGACTCTGATTCCTACAACCATTGGCGGCCTGTTGTCGGCCATTGGTATTGCCGGGATGGACCGTCTGGTCAGGCTGAACGTGATTGCCAAATCAGGTCGTGCAGTGGAAGCCGCCGGTGACGTGCACGTGTTGCTGCTGGACAAGACCGGCACCATCACGTTCGGCAACCGTCGCTGCACCGCGATTCACCCCGCGCCGGGTGTCAGCGCCAAGGAGCTGGGTGAGGGCGCGTTGTTGGCCTCGCTGGCGGATGATACGGCTGAAGGCAAGTCGATTGTCGAATACCTGCGTGAGCTGCACCCGATGATCGAACCCAATGTAGCAACGCTGACACCGGTAGCGTTCAGTGCTGAAACCCGCTTGTCCGGGGTCGACTATCAAGGCCGGGTTTACCGTAAAGGCGCGGTGGATTCGCTGCTGGCGTTCATTGATGTCAAGCGCACGGACCTGATGCCAGCGCTGGTCCGGGAAGTCGAAAAAATCGCCAAAACCGGGGGCACGCCGCTGCTGGTGTGCGTGGACGGCAAGTTACTGGGCGTGATCCACCTCAAAGACGTGGTCAAACCGGGCATCCGCGAGCGGTTCGCTGAATTGCGCAAGCTGGGGATTCGCACGGTCATGGTGACCGGTGATAACCCGCTGACGGCGGCTGCGATTGCCGCTGAAGCCGGGGTCGATGACGTCTTGGCCGAAGCCACCCCAGAGAAAAAGCTGGAGCGTATTCGTCTGGAGCAGAACGACGGTCGTTTGGTCGCAATGTGTGGCGACGGTGCCAATGATGCCCCTGCCTTGGCGCAGGCTGACGTCGGGATGGCGATGAACGATGGCACTCAGGCGGCGCGCGAGGCGGCGAACATGGTCGATCTCGACAGCGACCCGACCAAGCTGCTGGATGTGGTGCAGATCGGCAAAGAATTGCTGGTGACACGCGGCGCCTTGACCACGTTCTCTATTGCCAACGACGTGGCCAAGTACTTCGCGATCCTGCCTGCGTTATTCGCGGCTATCTATCCGCAGTTGGGGGTGCTCAACGTCATGCACCTGGCCAGCCCGCAGAGCGCGATCCTCTCGGCCATTGTCTTCAATGCCCTGATCATCGTGGTCCTGATCCCGCTGGCATTGCGCGGCGTGCGCGTGCAGGCAGCCAGTGCGGCGCACCTGTTGCGTCGGAACCTGTTGATCTATGGCCTGGGCGGGATTGTTGTGCCGTTCGTGGGGATCAAGCTGATCGATATGCTGCTGACGGGCCTTCATCTGGTTTAAGCGAGCGACTGTCGTCGCGCTCGACAGGGCGCGACATTCACACTGATTGAGGATTCGATGATGTCGACTGTATTGCGTCCGGCCCTGAGCCTGATTGTGTTAATGACCTTGATCACCGGCGTGGCGTACCCGCTGGTGGTCACCGGTATTGCCCAAGTGGCGTTCCCTGATCAAGCCAATGGCAGCCTGTTGCGCGACGCCACTGGCAACGTGCGAGGTTCGGAACTGATCTCGCAGAATTTTACCGGTGATGGCTGGTTCCATTCGCGTCCCTCTGCCGGGGACTTTGCCACGGTGTCCAGTAGCGCCAGCAACCTCGGGCCGAGCAACCCGGCACTGGCCGCACGGGTCACAGAGGCTGTCGCCAGGGAACGGGTTGCGGGGCAGGGCGCGGTACCCCTGGCCTTGCTGACCACCTCTGGCAGCGGTCTTGATCCACACTTGCCACCTGCAGCCGTGGCCTATCAAATGGTGCGGGTGGCTGCTGCACGCAATCTGTCGGTAGAGACCCTGCAACGGTTGGTGGATGAAAACACCTATCGGCCACTGATTGGTCCACCCGTGGTAAACGTGTTGACCTTGAATCAAACCTTGAATGAGTTACCGTCTGCGCAATTGTGATGCGAGAACAAACTATGAGTAACGCTGGTCGAGCCGATGCACTGTTAGCTGATCTGCCCAAGGAGGGACGGGGGCGGCTCAAGGTGTTTCTCGGCGCCGCGCCGGGGGTGGGCAAGACTTACGCCATGCTCCAGGCAGCCCATGCACAGTTGCGCCAGGGCGTGCAGGTCGTGGCGGGGGTGGTGGAAACCCATGGCCGTGCCGAAACCGAAGCATTGCTCAGCGGTTTGCCACAACAACCGATGCTGCGTTCGGAATACCGTGGCGTCACCCTGGAGGAGATGGACCTGGACGGCCTGCTCAAGGCCGCACCGACACTGGTGCTGGTCGACGAGCTGGCGCACAGCAATGCTCCGGGCAGCCGCCACACCAAGCGTTGGCAAGACATTCAGGAATTGCTCGCGGCGGGGATCAACGTCTACACCACCGTCAACGTCCAGCATCTGGAAAGCCTTAATGATCAGGTGCGGGGCATCACCGGGGTGCTGGTCCGCGAAACATTGCCTGACTGGGTGTTGCAGGAAGCCTATGAACTGGTGCTGATCGACCTGCCTCCGCGTGAGCTACTGGAGCGGTTGCGTGACGGCAAGGTCTATGTGCCGGAGCAGGCCCGCGCCGCCATTGATGCGTTCTTCACCCAGACCAACCTGACGGCGTTGCGCGAGTTGGCGATGCAGACTGCGGCAGCTCAGGTCGATGATGACCTGGCCTTGGGTTACCGTCAGTTGGGTCAGGCCGCCCCCGCAGTACGCGGTCGACTGCTGGTTGGTATCGACGGTGATGCCCAGGCCGAGCGTCTGGTGCGACATGCCAGTCGCGTTGCGCAACGTCGGCATCTGCCCTGGAGCCTGGTGCATGTCGATAACGGCAAGGTCATCGATGAACAGGCCCGGATGCGCCTGCAAAATGCCCAACTACTGGCAGAGCGCCTTGGCGGCGAAGTGGTATTGCTGCGAGCAGGCGAAGTGGCAAGAACCCTGATCCAGCATGCAGCCGAGCGGCGTGCAAGTCTGGTGCTGGTGGGTCAATCGCGCCCGCGTTTGCGCAGACGGCTGTTTGGCGGTGGTCTGGCGACGCGCTTGCTGCGCGATGCCCATGGCCTGGAAATCAATGTACTCGACAGTGAGGCTCAGCACGATCAGCCGCGCTTGCATTCGACCCGCGCAGTCGCCTGGTTCGATTATGGTCTGGCATTGATTGCCACGGTTCTGGCCAGCGCCTTGGCCTGGGGGGTGGCGAGTGTGCTGGCGCTGCCGAACATCTCCTTGGTGTTCCTCGCGGCAGTGTTGCTGGTGGCGGTGCGCAGCAGTCTCGGTCCGGCGCTGGCCTGTGCGGCGTTGTCGTTCCTGGCCTACGACTTTCTCTTCATTCCACCGATATTCTCGTTCAGCATCCAGCGTGAAGAAGATGTGCTGACGCTGTTGTTCTTTCTCTTGATGGCGGCCTTGACCGGCAACCTGGCGGCCCGGCAGCGTCGGCAACTGCAGGCCTTGCGCGACACGCAGGAGGAAACCAGCGAACTGCTCGACCTGTCGCGCAAACTCACGGCCGCCACTGATCGTCAGGCGGTGTTGAGCGCCGCCGAGCAACATTTGAATGGCTGGAAAGAGCTACAGGTGTGCCTGCTCGATCGAGACGGGCAGGACGGCTGGAAGATCGAAGTCGGCAGCCCCTTGCAGCTTTCCGAGGCCGAACGCGCCGCAGCGGATTGGGCCTGGCAACACGATCAACCTGCTGGGTTGGGGACTGGCACTTTACCGCTGGGTCGTTGGTGGTGGTGGCCGTTGTCGATGGAAGAGGGGCCTTTGGCATTGCTCGGCGTCTGCCCACGTGAGGGGCAGCCATTTACCGACCAGCGTCGGCGCCTGCTGACCGCACTCAGCCAGCCGCTGGCGCAGGCGCTGGCCCGGGCGCAACTGGCTGATGAGCTGGAGGCTGCGCGTTTGCACGGTGAAACCGAACAGCTGCGCAGCGCTTTGTTGGCCTCGGTGTCCCACGACCTGCGCACCCCGTTGACCGCCATGCGCGGCGGGATCGACAGTTTGCTGGCATTGGGCGAGGCGATTTCGCTGGAAGACCGCCGCGAGTTGCTTGAAGGCACTCGTGACGAGGCCGAGCGTCTGGATCGTTATATCCAGAACTTGCTGGACATGACACGCCTGGGCCATGGCGCGTTGAAGCTGGCGCGGGATTGGGTGTCTCCTGGCGACATCGTCGGCAGCGCCCTCAACCGCTTGCGCACGGTGCTGGCGCCCTTGCAGGTCAGTACCCACGTGCCAGCGGAGTTGCCGCTGCTTTTCGTGCACGCCGCGTTGATCGAGCAGGCGCTGGTCAACGTGCTGGAAAATGCCGCACGTTTTTCGCCGTCGCAGGGTCGTTTGCGGGTGGAGGCTGGTGCCAGTGACAGCGAGTTGTTCTTCTCGGTAAGCGACGAAGGACCGGGAATTCCCGAAGCTGAGCGGGCGAAGATTTTCGATATGTTCTACACCGCTGCACGGGGTGACCGGGGTGGGCAGGGTACGGGCCTGGGCTTGGCGATCTGCCAGGGTATGGTGGGTGCTCACGGTGGAAGAATTACCGTCGCGGAAGGCATCGACGGGCGGGGTACCTGTATCACTTTGCACCTACCCCTGCAGACCCAGCCTGAAGCAGAAATAGAGCACGCGCGGTGATGGCGTCTTGGGTTACGCTTGTTTTTTATTGTGAAACGGCAAGGCAACCATGAGCCAGACCTCGACCATCCTGGTGATTGATGATGAGCCGCAGATACGCAAATTTCTGCGTATCAGCCTGGCCTCGCAAGGTTACAAAGTGCTTGAAGCCGGCAGCGGTACCGAAGGCTTGAGCCAGGCGGCGCTGAACAAACCGGACCTGCTGGTGCTTGACCTCGGCCTGCCGGACATGGACGGCCAGGACGTGCTGCGGGCGTTTCGTGAATGGTCGACAGTGCCGGTATTGGTGCTGTCGGTACGTGCGAGCGAGGGACAGAAAGTCCAGGCGCTGGACAACGGCGCCAACGATTACGTGACCAAACCGTTCGGTATTCAGGAGTTTCTGGCGCGGGTCCGCGCATTATTGCGTCAGGCGCCCAGCGGTGAGGCACAGGAAGCAGCGCTGACATTCGGCCCGCTGACGGTAGACCTTGCCTATCGGCGGGTGTTGCTCGACGGCGTTGAAGTGGGGCTGACCCGCAAGGAATACGCGGTGCTGGCGCAACTGGCCCGGTATCCAGGGCGAGTCATCACCCAGCAGCAGTTACTCAAGGATATCTGGGGCCCAACCCATGCCGAAGACAGCCACTACCTGCGCATCGTCGTCGGCCATCTGCGCCAGAAACTGGCCGACGACCCGACTAATCCGCGTTTCATCGTGACTGAAGCCGGGGTGGGGTATCGGTTGCGGGAGCGTTAAATCTGCGGTGTCTGCAAGGACCTTTCGCCAACACGTTGGCTGCTCCGGCCAGAATCTGACTCCGCACTCTGGAACTGCGCCCTGTAACAATGCACCCGAACCATAATCAAGCATCTTCGTAACTCGGCGGGTTCGAACATGCATAGCTCCCTCAAGATCGCTTCAACCTTGGGCAACGATCGATCCAGCGGATGGGCCCGCTCAATACCGGAACCCGGAAGCAATAATCCTGTGCAACCGGGCAACTCTCGGAAAGCCTCAATACCAGGCTTGTCGATACTGATGGGTGATCTGTTCTAGCACCTCCCGCTCGTCGGCATCGCGAAGGCTGATCAGCGACAGGCCTTGTCGGTGGTATTGATCGGGATCAGCAGGGGGATGCTCTTCAAGTGCATCCATCTGTGCCCTGACCTGCGACGTCGCGTGTTCGACTTGCACCGCATTTTCAGCACGCAAGCGGGCATTCCACAACCGGTCGTTCACGGCAAAATCGAGAAACGCTGGCCCGGCTTCACGCTCAAGAATCAAACGTCTGGCGTCGAGTATCGCTTGAGGCGCGACATTGCTCAGTCCCTCCCACACCATACGCAGCGGTTGGCCGGGTAATGCCAGATATGAAGCCAGCCCGATGCGATAAGCCAGACGTACCTCGGCCTGATCGACGTGAACGCCGGTGGAGGTCTGTCGCCTGATCTCCACGTCAGCAATGGACCGAACCTGATCAAGCCGGAACATGCTTCTGATCACACTGAACAGTCGTTCTGTCTGCTGCTCGGCGGGCACACCCAGCAAGGCCGTGTGGGCGTAAACCGCTACTTGCATGTCACTGAAAATCAGTCTGGCACCGTCCTGGCAGGTCTGGTCAGGACCGAATAATCGATCACTGGCCATGATTTCAAGCTGCCCGCGCAATGGCGTATCGTCGGCGGCCGCTTCCAGCACGGTCATCACATCGTTAGCCAACTCCTCATGAAATTGCTGAAAGTCTGCGGTTTCTCTTAACCTGTGCAGCAGGTTCATCAAATTCGGCGCGTCGCCTTGCGTGTGGACCCGTTCCCATGCCGAGCGAATTCGCGAGTTGAGTTCGGCTCGCCCCTCAACAATCCAGCTATCGACGCAGGGCGGTGTTGTGTCGAACTCGGCACCACCAATCGAATGTGAATGAGTCGTGAACGGGCTGCCCGTCGAGCTTTGGCGGTCGTTGCTGTGCGCAGAGGGCAGGGCACGAATCTCCTCGGGAAACTCGAACTCCAGGGTGTACCGGCGGCCATACCCGGCGTTCAGCCAGTAAGCACGCAACTCGTCGGTATTGATCGGGTTGCCAGCAGCGAAAATTGTCGTGTGGTGAAAAGGGTCGAGCACGTTGTCGAGAATAACCTCAGGCAGCGAGGTGATGAGATTGTCACTGACATCCAGCTCCCGCAAATTCAACGCATCCACCCAGTGCGGCCAGCGCGTCAGCCCTGTGTCCCCCAGCGTCAGCTCGCTAAGTCGCAAGCGGCTTGTGTCGGTGAACTCGCCGACCACGTTGCCACGCAGGTTGAGCGATGACAGCTGGGGGATATCCATCAACAGGTTCATGGCGGACTGATCGATGGCAAGACCCTGCCCCGCCACCGACAGACTGTACAAATGCTCCAGTACGGCCAAGGCAGTTGGCAGTTCTTGCAATCCGCCGTCAACTATTGCCAGTCGAGTAAGCCCGCTGAATTGGCGCAACAGGCTGTCGAGCTGTTCGACATCCCCCAACATCGCTCGCAACGTGAGGAAGCGGATCTGACTGTACTGCGAAGGCAGATCAGGCAAATCTGCAAGATGTGTGAGGTCCAGGGACTCCAACAACAAGATGTCGGGCCCTCGGGGGGCGTCATCGTCGCTGTAGCGCCACGCCTGACACAGCGCGTCGGCAAATGTCTGGCGAGTCTGGCGAGCTTGCTCACTGATCGGCACAGAGTGATTGCCTGACGGCACATTCGCAGGCATAGGCTCCACCCACGCGTCCAGCGCTGAATGCAAGGCCTGGTAGTCTTCAAGCCTGCGTTGCGTTGACAGGGTCAGCGTCTCCAGGTCCTCTCCGATCATCACAAACCAATCCACATGCGCCTGGACATTGGTGACCTCGGGAAACAGTGCAGTCATTGCATTGATCAGGTTTTGCTGAGGGTCCGCATGCCAGCCCGTTGCACCTCGACCTCGCCCACTCAGCAGATACCCCAGACGCCCGTCCGGCAGACGCGTCGGCATTTTAAACGCGGGCTTGGGTATCGATGGGGGAACGGCTGCTGGCGCATGGCTCAAGCGCGTCACGCCGTCGCGAGAACGGGCCGTGACCATTGCATCAATAAAAGAAGACGCTTTGATCGGCGGCACAAGCCCCGTTGACAATAAAGCAGCCCTGGACAATAACGCGGTCATGGCGACTGACTCCGCCACGCTGCTCAAATGCTCAAGTGCTTCAGTCATCTGGCCATGACTCCAGGCGTCAATGCCTTCAAATGTCTCCACCAGCCACTGACTGCCCGCCATGAGCAACATCGCCTCGCCCAGACCCGGTAAAACGATGCTTGCCAGGTTAAGCACGTCCATACCGTTTTCCAAAAAGCTCGCCAGCCGCTCCTTTCGCGACTTTTCGTTTTCATCACCGGTTGGCACTGCCAGGGCCCGTGCATCGTCCTTGATGCGCAGCATGTGCTGGAGATAAAAATAATCGGGCAGCTCACCTGCGATAGCGTTTTTTACTGCATTGAGATTAGCGCGCAGGTTTGGTTCACGCGCTTTGATCCTGGGTTTGATCAGGCCGCTGCTTCCCGGGATGGATCGTGTGACGTAGGGGTTCAGACAGTTTTCCAGACGGGCGAAAAACAGCGCCCTGCTGCGCAGCGGTATCAATTGCTTGAGATATTGGCGGTACTGCGGTGTTCTGGCGTTTTCCCGCAGTTGGTCCATGAACTCGCCGAAATGGGCGAACTCCTTCAGCGGCTCTGACGGCTGCGAAGGCATATAAACCACGCAAGCGTTTTGCCCGCGCCCCTGAAACACAAGCACGCCACGCAAACTGACCCCAAGCACCGTGAAGTACTGCAGCACGAAAGGTTTTCCACCCACTGTGGGCTTAACACCCGGCGTGTCCAGCGCCAAGATTGCGGTGTGAAAGGGCTTGGAAATCAACTCTTTCATGTAGGCGATATTTGCCTCCACTCGCAAGACGTCACGCTCGCGATTCACAAACAACGCTTTTACCTGCTCAAGATCAGGCTGCGACAGCTTGCTCTCCAGATAACGCTGGTAGCGCCCGCCCAAGTCTAGGCGTCGACACACCTCAATGAATTTTTTCGGGCTGACGCTCGCCGGTTCGACGCTCGGTAGATCCACCTCTCGCAATGCTGGATCGCGGTGATAGATCACCGAAGTCGATTCTTTCCCGGCCTCAATCGCTTCTTTCGCCTCAAAGTTTTGCAACGCTGCCTGCATCAGCGTTTGAACCCTTGATCGGTCAGGCGACCGACGTCCGTTCAATGATCCTTTTTTAAAACGTGCCTGAAAAAAACGGGCCTGTTCAGGATCCAGCCCCGGCCCAAACTCGTCGTCCAGCGCTTGGGTCAGCAGCGGTCGGGAGAACTCGAGCACACTCAGAACACCCGCTGAAAATTCGGCAAGCTGCGCCCGTGAAAGATGACTGGCCACCATGCTCTGCGTCAGAAGCCGCCGTTGCTGAGGGTGTGCTTTGATAAACCAGGGCGCGAGTCGTTCTTGAATGAATGCCTGATGAGGCTGTGGCTCCAGAGAGCGCATGGGCAATGTCCTTATTGCGTTGATTGAGCCGGTAGTCAATCAGGACACTGACGCAAAAAAGCTTAAATAGTTACCGTCGGCTGTCACGGCGATCACCTGGGATGCCGGGTTAATTGCGTGCAGGGTTAACATGCGCGGTCACGTCGTAGCCGAGCTCTGCATGACCATGACCCAGCACGCCCGGATAGAGCTGCACTCGTACCTGCAAACCGCACAGTGGTGGATTTCGCGCAGCGGCACGGCATTCAGATCACCTCATGCATGACGCTAGCCTACGGCGGAGTGCTGAAAGACCCGGTGCTCAGCCCTGGCAGCCTTGCGCCAAAGTCGGATTGATCGGCGGCGTCAGGCGCTTTTTATTCTGACCGGCGCAATTTTCTGTAGAGCCAACTTGTTGGAGAAGGGCTTGACATGGTCCATCTGATTCAACGATTACGTTCTTGTTCATACCGATCCAGCGTGTCCCGAGCGATCTCTCGCCCTAACGCGATCAGCTCCGGTGCTTTGTAGAACTCAAAGAACCGACACACGCGTTTGGGGACGTTGATCAGGATATCGGGCGGGTAACCGGCGATCTTGTACTGGGCCAGTGAGGTTTGCATAACCTCGAAACTCTGGTTGATCAAATCCAGCAAAGAGGCAGGGCCAACGTTGTCGATGATGAACGAACCACTGGCTGACTTCGGTGCCGGTCCAGCAGCGGGCTCGGCCTCCGGGGCTGCGGCGGGCTGCTGAGCTTGAGGGTCGGCGGCTTCCAGCCAAGGGTTGGGAAGCGTCGCAGAACTGGATTTGAGGCTGTCCTGTTCGAGTCGCAACACGTCGAGGTCCGTCGAGGGTTCGAGCTTGCGCCGGAACGGCAAGTGCGACCCCAACGAGTTGATCAGGTTGTCGAAACGCTTCTTCACCGCAGGCGCCCGTTCGATCACGGGTAGCTGATAGTGCTTCTGGTTGGTCGAGTTGAGGTTGACCGCAACAATCAGGTCACAGTGGCTCGAGACCACGGGCACGATGGGCAGCGGATTGAGCAGGCCGCCATCGACCAGCATCCGATTGCCCTGCATCACTGGCGTGAACAGGCTGGGGATCGCTGCAGAGGCACGCATGGCTTGGTGCAGGCAGCCTTCCTGAAACCAGATTTCTTGCTGATTGGTCAGGTCGGTGGCGACGGCGGTATAAGGAATTCGCAGGTCTTCGATATTGATTTCACCGACGATGTCACGAATCTGGCCGAACACTTTTTCCCCGCGAATCGCCCCCAGGCGGAAGCTGACATCCACCAGGCGCAGTACGTCGAGGTAATCCAGGCTTTCGATCCATTCACGGTATTCCTTGAGTTTGCCAGCGGCGTAGATACCGCCGACCACCGCACCCATGGAACAACCCGCTATGCAGGCGATGTCGTAACCGCGCCGTTCGAGCTCTTCAATGACCCCGATGTGTGCATAACCGCGTGCGCCACCAGACCCGAGCACCAGTGCTATTCGTTTGTTCATGTATGCTTTCCTGGTTGCAGTTGTTCCACCATACGCCCGAAGCGATCCCGCTGGAACTGGGTTACCCTTGCCAGCGCTTGGCCTGCGGCACTTTTTGCTGCCCGCACCGTCAAAGCCCGCACAATCGATTTTTATTTTTTTGAGGTAACACCGATGAAAGCCTGGATTTGCATACCATTGATTGCTTTGGTTCTCGCAGGTTGTGCCGGTAATAAAGCCGCGTATCGCGACAGCTGTGCGACCCAGATCGACGCCGCCTGGCACGAGCTGGACTTGGCCAAGGCTGAAGGCTTTGCCGGTACCGTCAGCTACTCCAAGGCACTGTCGCTGTTGACCGGGGCGAAAACCCAGCAGCAATTTGAAGCGTTCGAAGGCTGCGCCACTAAAGCCGAGAAAGCCCGTTTCTACATTCGTGAGTCTCGCGCCGGTCGCTAAACCACCTGCTAACCTCTCTACCAAAGCCATCGAGCGCTATCCGCGCTCGGTGGCTTTTGTGTTTAGGGTCTGGTTAAACAGGCCGGGCTGACCGTAAAGTGGCCACACATCTGGCATTGATTGCAGTGTTACCGCCACGACAGTCGTCTGGAGAAGCTTTTCGATGGTCAGAAAACTCGATGCGTGCCTCAACGCCGTGAATGAAGTGGTACTGGGCAAGGAAGCTCAGGTGCGTTTGGCCCTGACCTGTCTGTTGGGCGGTGGGCATTTGCTCATTGAGGATCTGCCGGGCATGGGCAAGACCACCCTTAGCCAAACCCTGGCCAAGGTGCTGGGGCTGAGCTTCCAGCGGATTCAATTCACGTCTGATTTGTTGCCCGGTGACATCCTCGGAACATCGGTCTTTGATCGGGAAACAGGGCAGTTTACCTTTCATCCAGGACCGATCTTCGCCGAACTGGTGTTGGCCGATGAAATCAACCGGGCCACGCCAAAAAGCCAGAGTGCATTGCTCGAAGCCATGGAGGAGGGCCAGGTGACTATCGAAGGCGCAACGCGGCCGTTGCCCGATCCTTTTTTTGTCATTGCCACACAGAATCCTTTCAGCCAAGGGGGCACTTTCGCCTTGCCTGAGTCGCAGCTGGATCGTTTTCTCATGCGTCTGTCTTTGGGGTATCCGGCCAGGGCTGCGGAGAAAGCCTTGTTGCAGGGCGAGCCCCGGCGTGATCTGTTGCCGCGCCTGCAAGCAATCCTCAACCATACTGAGTTGGCGGCCTTGCAAGCCGAAGCCCGGCAAGTGCGCGCCAGTGACGCGCTGGTCGACTATGTGCTGCGTCTGGTAGACGCCACCCGCAGCCAGCCACAGTTCGCTTGGGGCCTGTCGCCCCGCGCGAGTTTGGCGATTTTGGCGGCTGCGCGGGCCTGGGCCTTGTTGACAGGTCGTGACTATGTGATCCCTGAAGATGTTCAGGCGGTGCTGCCGTCAGTGATCAGTCACCGTTTACGCGAACGTTCCGATCCCACCGGGCATGGCGGCGGGGCCTTGGTTCAATGGTTATTGCGCGAGGTGCCGGTGCTTTGATCGAACAGCTCAAACCGTTTTGGCAGCGCTGGCTGGTGCGGCGGATTCCCCCAGCCTCGCGTGTTGAATTGAACCACCGCCGAATCTTCATCATGCCCACCCGCGCCGGAGCGATCTTTGCGCTGGTGCTGATCCTGATGCTGTTGGTCGCGATCAACTACCAAAACAGCCTGGCCTACGGTTTGACCTTCCTCCTGCTGTCGGTGGCGGTGCTGGCCATTCTGCACACGTACCGTAACCTCAGCGGCCTGGTCCTCAGCTCAGGTGCCGCCCGTTCGGTGTTCGTTGGCGAGCCTCTGTTGCTGCGCCTGCGCCTGGAAAGCATCGGCCAGCCGCATCAGGCGATTGCCGTGGGTTGGGATGTCAGTCAGTTGCAGGCATTCGATGTACCTGGCGCCGGACGGGTCGATGTTGAAGTCGGCCTGCCTGCCGTCGCGCGCGGTTGGCTGCGCGCGCCCC
This sequence comes from Pseudomonas sp. UMAB-08, assembly GCF_900095225.1. Taxonomy (GTDB): domain Bacteria; phylum Pseudomonadota; class Gammaproteobacteria; order Pseudomonadales; family Pseudomonadaceae; genus Aquipseudomonas. The sequence continues at coordinate 697,734 of NZ_LT607414.1, read as the reverse complement.
GGCTGCGGGTGGAAAGCGGCTTCCCGTTGGGCATTTTTTGCGCCTGGAGCTGGCTGGATCTGCAACAGTCGGTATTGATCTATCCACGGCCCTTGCCCGGCGCCATGCCGTTGCTGGTAGGGGCGCAACCCCATGCCGACGATCTGGGCCAGATAACGCAGGGCCCCGGCGTGGATGATTATCAAGGCCTGAAAGCGTATCAGCCGGGCGATTCACGGCGGCGCCTGCACTGGAAAGCCTACTCCCGCGGACAGGGCCTGCTGATCAAGGATTTTACTGACGTCAGCGGCCATGACTTGTGTCTGGACTTCATGGCCTTGGGCGGCGATATCGAAGAGCGCTTGTCGCGCCTTTGCTATTGGGTGCTGGAGTTATCCCAGCGTCACCAGCCTTTTGCATTGCGCCTGCCCGGTTTCCTCTTGGTGCCGGGCAGCGGCGATGAGCACCGAGAGGCCTGTCTGCAAGCATTGGCTTTATTTGGTAGTCGTCCATGAGCCGGAATCTGCCGATCCCGCGCTCCAGCCTGATCTGGCTGTTGGTGGCGCAGGCATTGGCAATGGTTCCGTATTTGCCGCACCTGCCGATCTGGATGATTGGTTTGTGGGTCGGTTGCAGTCTTTGGCGGGTGCAGATCGTGCGCATGCGCGCCGAGTACCCAGGCACGCTGGTTAAATGCACGCTGTTGCTGGCGACCGCTGCCGGAGTGTTTTTCTCACGAGGCAGCCTGATCGGCCTGGATGCGGGTGCCGCGTTGCTGATGGCGGCCTTCATTCTGAAACTGCTCGAAATGCGTACTCGTCGTGATGCGCTGGTGCTGATTTTTCTTGGATTCTTTTGCGTGGTGGTGGGCTATCTGTTCGAGGACAGCCTGCTCTGGGCCGTCTTCACATTGCTCACGGTCAGCACGCTACTGGCGGCATTGATTGGCCTGCAACAGGCCGCGTTGGCGAGTAAACCGGTCAGCACCCTGAAACTGGCGCTTAAGCTGTTGCTACAGGCCGTGCCGTTGATGGTGCTGTTGTTCCTGTTCTTCCCCCGCCTGGAACCGCTGTGGTCACTGCCGCAGCCCAGCAACAAAGGCATCACAGGCCTGTCCGACAGCATGGCGCCGGGTGATATCGCACAGCTGAGCCGGTCGGCGGCGCTGGTGTTTCGTGCCAGCTTCGAGGGGCCGATACCACCGCACAGTCAGCTGTACTGGCGCGGCCTGAGTCTGGAGCAGTTCGATGGTCGACGCTGGTCCCAGTCGGGCAGGGCGATGGTCAGTCAGGCGCCAGACTGGCAAAAGCGCGGTGACCCGGTCACGTACAGCATCGTCATGGAGCCCAGCGGGCGACCCTGGTTACTGGCGTTGGACATTGGCGAAACCCGTCTGGCAGACGTACGTCAGATGAACGATTTTCGCCTGCAGCGTCGCCACCCCATCGAGCAGACCTTGCTGTATGGCGTCAGCTCGTGGCCGAACGCGGTTCGCGAAACGCAGCTAAGCGAAGGCGCCGTACGCCAAAATCTGCAACTGCCACCTCGCGGCAATCCCCAGGCCCGGCAATGGGCTGCAGATTTGAGCCGCCGTCATCCGCATGCCGACGCGTTGGTCGACGCGATGATGGCGCATTTCAGCGATGAACCCTACCACTACACCCTGAAGCCGCCGGTGCTGGGCGCAGACAGCATCGATGACTTTCTCTTCAGCAGCCGCAGTGGTTTCTGCGCCCATTACGCGGGTGCAATGACCTTTGTCCTGCGTGCGGCGGGGATTCCGGCACGGGTAGTGGCCGGCTATCAAGGCGGTGAGCTTAATCCGGACGGCCAGTACCTGAGCGTGCGCCAGTTCGATGCCCACGCCTGGGTTGAATACTGGCAACCGGGGGTCGGTTGGCGAAGCGTGGACCCCACAGCCGCCGTCGCCCCGCAACGGATTGAGCAGGGTCTGGAGCAGGCCCTGGCCGCAGATGAGCCGTTTCTCGAAAATGCGCCTTTTTCAACCCTACGTTACCGAAACTTGCCATGGCTCAATTCGCTGCGATTAAGTTGGGATAGTCTCAACTATGGCTGGCAGCGCTGGGTGCTGGGTTATCAGGGGCAGCAGCAAGTGCTGGTGCTCAGTCGCTGGTTTTCTGGGTTCGACGGTGCGGCGTTTTTCGGCGGTGCTGCAGCGATCATAGGGCTATTGGCCCTGTGGTTGTTCAAGCCCTGGCAGCGCGAAAGCGACCCGCAACTCCGATTATTCAAGGCATTTGAGCGATTATTGGCGCGACACGGTGTGCGTCGTCGGCAAGCAGAGGGTGCACATGATTTTTCCCGGCGAGCGGCCCTGCAGTTTCCGGCGCACGCTACGGCTATCCTGGCCTTCGTCATCGAATTCGAAGCCCAGCGTTATGCTGGCAAGACGCAGTCGTTGACACCACTGCGGCGACAATTGAAGCAATTACGGCGAAGTCTGCCATGGCGATTTTCAACAATAAAAGTCGAAGAGGAGCAATAGCATGTCTGAACGGGTGGATCGTCTTGTCGCTCAGGTGTTGACCCTTGAGGTCAAACTCATGGCCTGTCATGCGCGGTTGACCGCCGAGACGGACAGTGAGGCGCTGCATGACCTGCGGATCACCGTACGGCGCTTGCGCAGCCTGTTGCGACCGTTGCGTGACTTGCCGGGCGTAGAACAGCTCGAAGCTGCGGCCAAAGAGGTGGGGCAGTTGACCACGCCGTTGCGTGACAAGGAGGTGCTGGCCGCCTGGCTGCATCAACAGGGCATGATTCAAGCGGCGAAACAGCGTAGCGATTCATTGAGCGAAGCCTATGCCTCCGTCGCAACCTCTCCGGCACTGGCTCGACTGTTTAGCGTGCTGGAGGCTTTCCCTCGTTTTGTTCGCGCGTCACAGCATCAGAAGTTATTGGGTGGTTTGCACACGCGTATTGAAAAGCGCCTGAACAAACAATGGAAGAAGCTCAGGGCCGCGATGAATGATCCTGAGCATGATCGCCATCGTCTGCGCCTGTTGATCAAGCGCGTGCGCTACGGCGCCGAGGCGTACCCGGACTTGACCCATTCCAGCAAAAAAATCCAGGCCAGCCTGAAGGCTGCGCAGGGTGAACTGGGCACCTGGCACGACCATCTGCAATGGCTGACGCGGGCCGAGCAAGAACACGATCTGGCACCGTGTGTGGTGGGGTGGCATTTGGGGATTGTGCGTGCGGAACGCAAAGCCGACGCGGCGCTGGAGCGCTTGGGTCGGGTGTGTTTTGGTCGTTAGGTCGAATTCAGGCCGCAGTTTGGCGTAAATGAACCCTGCGGATCGGCACCGTGCTGGTTAAGATCCATGCAGCGTTTTTTATCCCGTTTACAGGCATGAGGTCTGCATGAGCTTTTCTGACTTGGTTGACGCCGTACGTGACAATCCCCTGTCCGTGGTCATTCCCGCTGAATGGTCGCAAGGTCGCGCCTGTTTTGGCGGGTTGATGGCCGCGTTGCAGTTTGAGGCAATGCGCGCAAAGGTCCCGGCGGATCGGCCGATTCGCTCATTGGCTATCACATTTGTCGGTCCTGCCGAGTCGGGTGTGCCGATCAGCTTCGACGTGGAAGTGTTGCGTGAAGGCAAAGCGGTCAGCCAGGTGCTGGGGCGTGCCACTCAGAACGGTCAGGTCATGACCCTGGTTCAAGGCAGCTTCGGCGCGCCCCGTGAGTCGACGATTGCAGTCCAGTCTTTGCCCGCACCCACCCTGAAACCGATGGAAGACTGTCAGGAGTTGCCCTTTATCAAGGGTGTAACGCCTGAGTACCTGCGCTTTATGGCCATGCGCTGGGGCCTGGGCGGCTTGCCTTTCAGCAATACACCGTCGATGGAAATCGGTGGGTATGTGCGTATGCGCGGTGAGGTCAAAGAAGAGTGCCTGACCGAAGCGCATCTATTGGCGTTGGTCGACACGTGGCCGCCTGCTTTGCTGCCGCATTTGAGTAAGCCTGCGCCCGGAAGCTCACTGACCTGGACCATCGAGTTCGTGCAGCCGCTGCCCGTGGTAAGCACGTTGGAGTGGTGTGTGTATCGGGCAGTGATCGAGCATGCCCGCGATGGTTACGGGCATACCGCTTCTGCATTGTGGTCGCCTCAGGGTGAGTTGATCGCGATCAGCCGGCAGACGGTCACCGTGTTTGGCTAAGTTTGTTTTAACCGCTGACGTCAATGACGGTGGCGATGGCGTTCTTTCCAGGCTCGCCACCAGCCGCCGCTGAGCACGAAGCGTGGGAAGGTCACGAGCTGCTCGACCAGCAAACGCTGGAGCGCATCGTTGCGATCAGTGAAAGGCTCCGGCGATTGCGCTTCAAGTGAATGGCCGTGGCGCTGAAAACCCAGCGCCGCGATCAGGCCGATCACTCCAATGGCAATCGATGAAAAGCTTAGGCCGAGCAGCCCGTCAACGATCAGTAGCGCCGCAATAATGAACAGCGGCACGGCGATCAAATGCAACGCCAGATTGGTCGGGTGCCGATGGTTATCGGCATAACCGCGCCATTGCCACGTGCGGAGATTGGGAAGTCGCTTGCCCATGCTGCAGTCCTCTTCGAAACACCGTTCAGATGCTCGAAGAATAGGCTGCGCCCCGGTTGTCAGCGAATCAAACCTGACTATGAGGCTCATAGCGTGGGCGTAGGCGCTAAAGCTTGAGCTGGCCGATGGCGCGGTTCAGCTCGCCTGCCAGGGTGGCCAGCTCGCCGCTGGTTGTGGCTGACTCGACGGTCTGTTGCACGGTTTGTTCGGTCACATCGCGAATGCTCACCACGGCCCGGTTCATTTCTTCTGCCACTTGGCTTTGCTGCTGGGCTGCCACGGCTATCTGGGTATTGCTTTCGCGCATTTGTGCCACTGCGCCAGTGATAGCCTCCAGCGCGTCCCCGGCTTCCTTCGCCTGTTGCACGCAGTCATCGGCCTTGAACGAGCTTTCTTGCATGAAGTCCACCGCGTCACGGGTGCCAGCCTGTAGGGCGGAGACCATGCTGGTGATCTCATCGGTCGAGGTCTGCACCCGTTTGGCGAGGTTACGGACTTCGTCGGCAACTACCGCAAATCCACGGCCCATCTCGCCGGCGCGCGCGGCTTCGATGGCGGCGTTGAGGGCCAGCAGGTTGGTCTGTTCGGCGATGCTGTGGATGACGTTAACCACACCGTTGATTTTCTGACTGTCCTGAGCCAGTTGCTGGATCATCTCTGCAGTCTGCTGCACCCCGTTGGAGAGCCCGGCGATTGACAGCTGTACACGATTGACCACTTCTCTGCCGCTGCCGGCCAGTGAATCGGCAGTCTGTGACTGGTCGCGGGTAGCGTTGGCGTGCTGAGAAATATGAAACACCGTGGCGGTCATTTCGTTGATCGCCGTCGCAACCTGATCCGTCTCGCTTTGCTGGCCGAGCATGCCGTGGCGGACTTCGCTCATGCCTGCCGCCAGACGTCCAGCGCCCTCATCAAGGCGTGCCGCCGTCTGGGCCACGGTATTGACCACGCGTTGGTAGCCGGCTTGCATTGCATTGAATGCCTTGGCCATCTGGCCCACTTCATCTTCGCCGATCAAGGGCACGCGAGCAGACAGGTCGCCGCTTTTTTCTACGTGCAGCATCACGTCCTTGAGGGTGTTGAGGTGGCTGAGCAGAAAACGGATCAGCAACTGCGAGGCCCCCAGCATGGCCAGTGTCAGGATGAACACAGCGATGGCGTACTGGGCGAAGCGATCTGCCAGAACTTGCATCAGACTTGGCGCGAAAGCCAGCACCGCCAGCTTTTGACCATCGGGTCGCGTGACCACTTGAGCACCGATCAGTGGATCGTCCCCCACCAGCGGCTGGTGGCTTAACTCGATCCAGCCGTTGGCATTGCTCAACTCAGGCAAAGCTTGCCCTTTCACGCTGGGAGCTTGACCCTGGGTATAGACCAGCAGATTGGCGCCGGTGGGCAGCGCTTGAGTGCCAGGCCAGGCACTGAGCAGGTGAGCCTGAGCCTGGGCTGAACCTTGCGCATCCTCCACCCGGGCTTGTTGTTCAAGCTGCAAGGCGTACTGCACCAACATCAACGTGGTGATAAAAGCGACCGCGTTCACGGCCCAGAACTTGTACTTCAAAGAAACGTTGCTAAGCCAGGCGCCCATGAGAGGTCTTCTTTTTGATTCGCGGAAATGAATTTAGGCAAGGTGCCAGCATTGTGCCGCCAATCTTTAGACGATCATTTGATATGGGTCAAGCAAATACTAGGGCTTAGTAGGCCCGGGGCTATCGGTCAGCTTCGACGCTGTCCGGTTCTATCCATGTCGGCAAGGCAAAAAAGGTGCGGGCGCACGCGGTGGTATGGGCGGAAAGGTCTTCCAGGCTTTCGCCCCGGTGCAACGCAACTTCACGCAGTACTTCAGGCAAGTAGGCGGGTTCGTTGCGTCCACTTTTCGGTTTGGGTCGCAGGCTGCGCGGGAGCAGGTAAGGGGCATCGCTTTCCAGCATCAACCGGCCACGGGGGATTTCCCGGACCAATGGGTGCAGATGAGTGCCGCGTCGTTCATCGCAAATCCAGCCGGTGATGCCGATGTGCAGGTCCAGGTCCAAATAGCTGAACAGTGCACGTTGCTCACCCGTGAAGCAGTGCACCACGGCAGCAGGCAGGCGGTCGCGATAATCGCGGAGGATCTCCAGCAAGCGCTGGTTGGCATCGCGCTCATGCAGGAACACTGGCAATTGCAGCTCTACAGCCAGGGCCAGATGTTCTTCGAGGACTTTTTCCTGCTGTGGACGCGGCGAGAAATCGCGGTTGAAATCCAGCCCGCATTCGCCGACGGCCCGCACTCGATCTTCTTTTAGCAAAGCACGCAACTGGCGCTCGGTATCGGAGGTCCAATCGCTGGCTGCGTGGGGGTGAATCCCCGCCGTGGAGAACAACCGTTGCGTTGTTTCGTCCAATTGTTCACAGAGCTCAAGGGCCTGTTCGCTGCTCTCGACACTGGTCCCGGTCAACACCAGTTGGCACACGCCGGACTGGTAGGCGCGATCGAGTACGGCCTGCTGTTTATTGGCAAAGCTTGAGTTAGTCAGATTGACGCCGATGTCGATGAGTTGCATGGTGCTACCTCAGGCCTAAGACTGATGAGAATATCAGAGCTTTGCCGATATAAAAAAATCCAGTTAATACAGCTGGTTATAAAAACTTATTGAAGTGTTTTCACCGCTGCGGTTCGCCGTCACTCCGCAGATATCACAGGCTTTGGACTTTTTGCGGCTTCTTTTTTGGCACGCATTCCCCTGGAGAACGGATGACGCGACCCTCATTATTGATCGTGCTTTGTTTGTTGGCGTTGCTGCCACTTCCTGCGGCTGCGCGACTTGCCGGGCCGCCTGTGGTGGTGCACAAAAGCCAGGTACGCGATCTGGCGGCTATCCGTAGCAGTAAGGTGCTGCGGGTGCTGGTCAACCAGAGTCGTAACAGCTCCGGTGAAGTCCAGGGCGAGGCGATTGGGGGTGAATATCACCGGCTGCGCGCCTTCGAGCAATACCTCAATGGCCATTCGCGTGACGGGCAACAACTCACGCTGCAAATCATCCCCAAATCCAAGGATCAATTGCTCGCGGCATTGCAACGCGGTGAAGGCGATCTGGTCGCGCCGGGAGAGTTGCTCAACACCAGCGCTGCACGGAATATTGATGCCAGTGACCCGATTGTCAGCCATGTGCCGCTGATCGTGGTCGGTATCAAGGGTGAGCGCGGTTTCAAGCACGTCGAGCAGTTGTCCGGACACACGCTGACGCTGTCCACTGGCAGCGCGGCCGACGAGGCGGTTCATCAGCTCAACCAGAAGCTGGCATTGCGCAAACTGCCGCCGATCAAGATCGAATGGGTTGATCCCAGCCTCGCGGTTGAAGATGTCCTGGAAATGATCCAGGCCGGAATCTTTCACCTGACGGTTGTCGAACAGCCGATTGCCGAGCGCTGGGCCAAGGTCCTGCCCAAGCTGCGAGTGGATCGGACGTTGGTTTTGAGCACCGGTGGTGACATGAACTGGTACGTGCGCCGCGACGCATCAATGTTGCGTGCGAGTATTGACCGCTTTCTCAAGACTTACCGTGTTCCGGCGGATCAGGATGCGGCGTTTCAGCGGGTCTACCAACGTCTGTATCAGGTGCACAATCCTTTGGCTCGCGACGACCGTCAGCGGTTGGAAAAACTGCGGCCGATCCTGCAGCGCACTGCGGACGAGCAGGGCATGGATTGGCTTAACCTGGCCGCCTTGGCCTTCAAGGAGTCGGCGCTGGACCCCGCTGTGAAAGGGGGCAGCGGCGCAACGGGGTTGCTGCAAATCACCCCGTCGGCGGCGCAGCGAGTGGGCGTGGACAATATTCAAAGCGTGGACAGTAATGTTCAGGCCGGTGCCAGGTACCTGACCCTGATCCGACGCAAATTTTTTTCCAGCTCCCGCGTCAACGAACGTGAACGCATGGCGTTCGTCCTGGCGGCTTACAACCTTGGGCCGGAGAGAGTGCAGAGCATGCGTACCGAAGCGCGACGACGTGGGCTGAATCCGAATCAGTGGTTTTTTCAGGTTGAGCGAATCGCCATGGAGCAGGCGGGAGTGGGCGTCGTCAGCTATGTTAACAGCGTCAACAAGTATTACCTGGCGTTTGATCGCGAGCGGGAGGCTTTGGAGGCGCAGCCGCAGAAGGGCGAGATGAGAACGCTTACGCCACGTAAATGATCGATATGGTCGATGTTTATGCTGCTATTTTTAGGGTTTTAACATTGGCTGATTTGATTATTATGGCGGCCAACACACTTCTCCTACAAAGGAATGAACGCGATGAACACACTGATTAAAACCGTTTTCGCAACCCGTGCCGGTTACGGCCTGACTGTCCTGCGTATTTTTGTGGGCATCATTTTCATCGGCCACGGTGGGCAGAAACTCTTCGGCCTGTTTGGCGGTTATGGCTTGGCGGGTACCGCGCAATACATGGAAAGCATTGGTCTGGCGCCAGGCTATCTGATGGCGACGCTGTCCGGCGGTTCCGAGTTTTTCGGCGGCCTGGCACTGGTCATTGGCCTGCTGGCGCGTCCAGCCGCGGCCTTGTTGGCGGTGCTGCTGGTGGTCGCGATTTTCTCTGTGCACATCGGTAATGGTCTGTTCATGGCCAACAATGGTTATGAGTTCGCTCTGGCACTGCTGGGAGGGGCGATCGCCGTGTTGATCGAAGGTGCTGGCAAATTGTCGGTGGACAAGGCCATCGCTGATTGAGCGATCACCGTGACGAACAAGGCCCGCAATGTGCGGGCCTTGTGTTTTTGCGACTTATGCCGCCTTGACAGTTCACAGGCAGCTTCTCTAGGATGCTGCTCATGCGCCGATTTAAACAGCTACTTGCGGGGCGCCAGGTGAGGTTGAACCCTTACCGACTGAAGTCTTCACAGACTTTGAAATACCGCTAAAGCGCTGGTTCGGTGTTGCCTCTCACCGCTGCCCAGCGGGATTTTTGAGGCTGAGATAAAACACCATGAGCTGTCCGCGTCCCCTGATACGACTGTCCCCCTTTACGTCACCTCTGACTCGCCGCAACCCAAGGATTCTGCTGGGAGGCTCGCATCAGCCGACGCTGCTGCGCTATCTCGAAGGCTGGCCAAAACGCAACGGTAAGCCGGCGGCCTTTCTGATCGAGTTCATCGACCATTCTGAATCCCTGTCGCGCTTTGCCAATGACCGTTTTGACCTTGCGGTGGTCCAGGCGCCAAGTGCCGACGAGGCTGAAGACTTCATTAAGCACCTGACGCGTGTTGCCCGGCAGGGGCTGATTACTCGTGGTTGAACATGAGCGTTGGGTGTTTATTTTTTTCCGGCTTTGATGAGGTTGGCATGAGCGCAGTTATAAATAATTTTACTGCGCAGAGACCAGTCTGTATTGATGATGTGAAAGTTCTGGATATAGCTGTTTTCGTCTTTGGATTCGAACCAGTCATCGATTTTTTCACTAAAATCGTCGGGTACATGAAAGGGCAGAACGTATTTGGCGCACTGGATGGATTGTAACCCATAATCCGGCTTTCTCTGGTCGGCGCGGGTGTCCATGAACAGCTTTAACTGCGCAGTGGTATTTAGATTGTCCCCGCTCCAGACTTGATCAACACCCGGCCAGAACATCTCACTTGAGGTGTTTCTGTTGTAAGCGGCCACCACTGTTTTCCATGGATGGTTATTCCACAGCTCTTCGACAGTCAACGCGTGGTGGTAATAGGGAATTAACCGATGGTTGAGCTGCGAGGTCACCAGCGTCTGCAACTCCTCATGAGCAAGTTCGTTAAAGTTTTTGAATTCATGAAAATCCAGAATGATGATCTCTTTCTGGGTGTCGTTGGACTCCAGTATGCCTTGATAGAACTTTTCAAGCATTTCAATAATGTCGACAGCGACGTTTCTGCCTGAGGACGTCAGGTGAAACAGTTGAAATCGGCGTGGGTCGCCTGGGGGGTGGTTTTCATAATACGAAACCCGCAAATCCAAGGCTCTGATGCCCGCCTCGACCTGCTTGGCTGGTGACACATCTTGAGTGTACTCCTGAGGCAGGCTTAAGTTAGGAGACTCTTTATCGCTACCGGAGTCATGAGTTCCCGGAAGAATCAGTTCGTCTACACGTAGCCGTCCCAGGTGGGGGATTCTGTGCATCCAGTTATGTTTTGCGTGGGGAGGTACTGTGTTCATACATGCCATCCTTGACATAAATGTGTGGTCAAAACATCGCCGCACGAATCGTGCTGACACTACGAGTTTGGATTAAAATACCCTGTCGTCAATGTTGAACGTGTTACTGAATACTATAGGTCGGTACGCAAGGCTCACTCATGGGAAGCGCACCCGGAAAGTAGATATGAATATTAGCGCAGGGGCCAGTTAAGCGAGTGGTCAGAAGTATTCGATCGCGACGATGTAACTGGTCTGTTCACCGACGGGCGTTTGAACTCGAACTTCTGTATCCAGCGCTTTACCAATCAGAGCGCGAGCCAGCGGTGAGTCGATACTGATCAGGTTTTGCTTGAGGTCCAATTCGTCGGGGCCAACAATTCGGTAACGAGCTTCTATGCCGTCTTCGTCTTCGACAGTGACCCACGCGCCAAAGTAGACTTTGTTCCGATCGCTGGGGTGTTCGCTGACCACCTTCAAACTTTCGAGACGTTTGGTCAAAAAGCGTACTCGGCTATCGATCTCGCGCAGCATCTTTTTGCCGTAAGTATATTCAGCATTCTCTGAGCGATCCCCTTGAGCCGCGGCTTCACTCACAGACTGCGTGACCTGAGGGCGGCGTACATGCCAGAGTTCGTGCAGTTCGGCGCGCATCCGCGCTTCACCTTCAGGGGTGATCAGCGCGGTGCCGGCGGAGCGAGGAGGGCGGTAACGGCTCATGGTCTGTCGCCTGGCGATTAGGATGCGCCAAGTTTATCAGCCATCACGCAGCACCGTCAGTGGGCTGACATTCAAGGCGCGGCGGGTGCCGAACACCCCGGCGCCGCCTACCAGTAGCGCACCGATGATGGGCAGTAACAGCAGCCAGATGTGGGGGTGCCATTGAAGGTCGAAAGCATAGCGGTACAGCGCAAAGCTCACTAGTTCGCAACCCAGTGCAGCCAGCACACCGCTGGCTGCGCCTAGCAGGCCAAACTCGATGCGTCGCGCCTTGACCAGCAGTGCTCGCTCGGCGCCAAGTGCGCGCAGCAGGGCGCCTTGGCGGATGCGTTCGTCGAGGGTTGCTTGCAGGCCGGAGAACAAAACCGCAAGCCCCGCCGCCAGCACGAACAGCAGCACGTACTCCACCGCGATCGTTACCTGAGCGAGAATGCTCCGAAGTTGCTCCAGCAGCGCTTCGACTTGAAGGATGGTCACCGCTGGAAAGGCGCGAGACAGCTCGACGATCTGTTGGTCGTTCCCGGGTGCCAGGTAGAAGCTGGTCAGGTACGTGGTCGGCAAATCCTTGAGCGTGCCGGGCTGGAAGATCATGAAGAAATTGGGCTGGAAGTTGTCCCAATTCACTTCGCGCAAACTGGTGACCTCAGCTTCTCGGATGACCCCGCCGATGATGAAACTCATGCGGTCACCGAGTTTGAGTTTCAGGCTTGTTGCCAGCTTCGATTCCACGGACACCCCGGGAATTTGCTCGGCAGTGGTCGTTGCGCTGCTGTTGGTATTCGGCCACCAGTTTCCTGCGCTCAGGCGATTGCCCTGCGGCAGTTCGGCAGCCCACGTCAGACTGAGGTCGCGTTCAGTCGCGTTTTCGCCACGCGAGTCCTTGCTCACGATGTTGCGTACGGGCTCGCCATTGATGCTGATCAAGCGTCCAGGCACGACCGGATAAAGCGGCGCGGCATGGGTGGAGAGGTTAGCCATCCGCTCGGTGAAGGTATCTTTGTCAGCCGGGAGGATATTGAGCGCAAAATAATTTGGTGCATCTTTGGGTAACTGGTTTTGCCAGGTGTCGAGCAACTCTCCGCGCAACAGGGCGATCAGCCCCATGGACAACAGAATCAGTCCAAATGCCAGCGATTGCCCGGCGGCTGCCAAAGGATGGCGCAGCAGTTGGCCCAGACCCAGGCGCCACGGTAGCGACGCACCCGCCAGCAGACGACGCAGGCTTTGCAGCGCGAGCAGCAGCAGGCCACCTAAAACGACAGCAGCAATGATTCCTCCGCCAAGCAGGGCAAAGGTCAACACCAGGTCGAGACTCAAGCGCCACATGATCAGGCCGAGCGCTAGCAGCGCGGCACCGTAGACCAGCCACGAACTGGGAGGAATGGGCAGCATGTCGCGGCGCAGGACACGCAGGGGCGGCACGCGGCCTAGCGCGGCCAGGGGTGGCAACGCAAAGCCCGCGAGCGCGACGAGGCCGGTACCGATTCCCGCAACGGCCGGTAGCAGGCCTCCGGGCGGGACGGCGGCAGGTAGCAAATCGTGCAGCAGGGCGAACAGACCCAGTTGTGCGAGCCAGCCCAGCAGCGCGCCGGTGATGCTGGCCAGCAGCCCAAGCATCGCGAGTTGCAGGCTGAATAAAACCAGTGTTTCTCTGCGCGACAGACCCAGGCAGCGCAGCAGGGCGCTGGCATCGAAGCGTCGTGTCGCAAAACGGGCGGCCGACAGGGCCACGGCCACACCGGACAGCAAGACTGCCACCAGGCTGGCCATGTTCAGGTAGCGCTCGGCCTTGCCCAGTGCACCACCAATTTGCCGATTGCCGTCGCGAGCGTCCTGTATGCGTTGATTAGCGGCCAATTCCGGGGTGATCGCCTGACGGTAGGCTTCCAGAGACTCATGACTGCCGCGCCAGAGCTCACGATAGCTGACCCGGCTGCCGGGCTGGACGACGCCTGTCGCTGCAAGGTCCGTCAGATTGATCATCACTCTGGGCGTCAGGCTGTAGAAGTTGCCGGCGCGGTCGGGTTCGTAGGTCAGTACCCGACTCAGACGAAGGGTTTTCGAGCCGACGTCGATGCTGTCGCCAACTTTCAGATTCAGCGCTGCAAACAATCGTGACTCGGCCCAGGCTTCACCCGGATTCGGTCGGCCACCGGATGCCTCTGTTTGATAGGGCGCCTCGGCGCTCTTTAGCTCGCCGCGCAGGGGGTAAGCCGTGTCGACCGCTTTAACGCTCGCCAGTTGAATGCCGCTGTCAGTGGCAATCACGCTGGAGAATTCGACCACCTGTGCGTGGTCCAGCTTTAACTGCTTGCCTGCTTCGATCTGCGTCGGTTGGGCGGGGCTGGTGCCTTCGAGAATCAGGTCCGCACCGAGAAACTCGGTGGCGCGCAACAGCATCGCCCCGTTGAGTCGAGCTCCGAAGTAGCCAATGGCGGTGCTTGCTGCCACGGCAACCAGCAAGGCGAAAAACAACACCCGCAACTCTCCGGCGCGTGCGTCGCGCAGGAGTTGGCGAGTCGCAAGGCTCAACAGACGAAGAAGCGGCAAGCGTGCCATCAAGGCTCCAGAGGGGTGACCAATCGGCCACCTTCAAGACGGATCATGCGCTGGCAGCGATGCGCCAGACGTTCGTCATGGGTGACGAGCACGAGTGTCGTGTGACGCTCTTTGTTCAGCTCGAACAGCAAGTCGCTGATCCGTTCACCGGTGTTGCTGTCGAGGTTGCCTGTGGGTTCATCGGCAAACAGCACGTCGGGATCAGCCGCAAAGGCTCGGGCAATGGCCACCCGTTGTTGCTCACCACCGGAAAGCTGGCGCGGCGAATGCGTCAGGCGTTGGCCCAACCCCACGCGTTCGAGCAAAATCCGGGCGCGCTCGCGGGCGTCCTTGCGGCCTTCGAGCTCCATGGGCAGCATGACGTTTTCCAGCGCATTGAGACTGTCGAGCAGTTGAAATGACTGGAAGACGAATCCGACATGCTCTGCGCGGATGCGCGCACGCTGGTCTTCGTCCAGGTCGCTGAGGTTGCGTCCGGCCAGTGTGACCGCTCCTGCGCTGGGCAAGTCGAGTCCGGCCAGCAGGCCGAGGAGGGTGGATTTGCCCGATCCGGAGGCGCCGACGATGGCCAGACTGTCGCCCTTGTTCAGTTCCAGGGAGAGTTCGTGCAGGATGGTCAGGTCACCTTCGGTGCTGGGGACCACTTTGCTAAGGTTCCGAGCACTGAGAATACTTTCGCTCATGGAGAATCCGATGCGTGCGTGGTTTTTAAGTGCTGGCCTGGTTTTGCTGTTGCTGTCTCAAGGAGCTGCGGCGGGCACAGTGCTGATCGTTGGCGATAGTATCAGCGCTGCTTTCGGCCTGGATACCCGGCTGGGCTGGGTATCATTGCTGGAGCAGCGCCTGCAGAAGGAGGGTTTCACCGATAAGGTGGTCAATGCCTCTGTCAGTGGCGACACCAGCGCTGGAGGCCAGGCGCGGCTGCCAGCGCTGCTTGCAGAGCATAGACCGCAGTTGGTAATCCTGGAGTTGGGCGGTAATGACGGCCTGCGCGGACAGCAACCTGCGCAATTGCAACAAAACCTTGCGGGCATGATTCAGCAGTCGCAAAAGGCGGGGGCCAAGGTGCTGCTTTTGGGGATGCGCTTACCGCCCAATTATGGCGCCCGCTATACCCAGGCTTTCGAGGCGGTCTACAGCAATCTGGCAGAGCAGGAAAAAGTCCCGTTGGTGCCGTTTTTCCTCGAGGGTGTGGGCGGTATTCCCGAGTTGATGCAGGCCGATGGTCTGCACCCGGCTGTCGCAGCACAGGGCAAGTTGCTGGAAAACGTCTGGCCGACGCTAAAACCGCTGCTTTGACGCTTTTCTAGCGGCGTACTTTGGGCTAAGGTGGCGCCCCGATTTGGAGCCCCCGATGCCGCGTCCCGCCTGGTCTTTATTTGCCTATCAACTGATCGAGCCTGATGAGCAACTCGACTTGTTCGCGTGCCAGGAAGTGCGGGTGCATCTGGTCGCGCGCCAGCTTGAGTTGGGCGGCTCGATCGACCGCACATTGTGTGGCACGTTGTTGCCAGCCCAGCCGCGCTGGTCGGGTGTCAATTCGGCAAAGCTTCGTGATGAGCGCCTGTGTTCGCTGTGCCGGGCGATTCTCGAGGCTCAAAAACGAGGCACGCGTCCTATTTGGCCAGAGCTTCGATTCAGTCAGTGAATCGTTAGCTACCTCCCGATTTTATGGTCGGCGGTGTACAATTCCGTCACTTTACTTCCCGTCGCTTTTCCCAAGGATTTCCCGGATGTTGTCGCGCATTCCTGCCGTCGCTCGCTGTCTGTCACTTGCTGCGCTCTGTGCGGCAGGCCCCGTCGCTGCATTAGAGTTCCCTCTGCCCCCTCCGGGCGAAGATATTGTCGGTCAGGTTCAGACCGTGACCGCTAAATATGAAGATACCTTCGCCGACTTGGGTACCCGCTACGACTTGGGTTATCTAGAGATGATCGCGGCTAACCCTGGTGTCGACGCATGGTTGCCCGGGGCTGGTACCCAGATCGTATTGCCGACGCGTTTCGTGCTGCCGCCTGGTCCGCGTGAAGGCATCGTGATCAACCTGGCCGAGTACCGTCTTTACTATTACCCCAAAGGCTTGAACGTGGTTCATACCTATCCGTTGGGGATTGGTCGTGAAGGTTGGGGTTCGCCTCTCGCGTTGACCAAAGTGACGGCGAAGACCCCGAATCCAACCTGGACGCCGCCCGCTTCGATCAAGGCCGAGCACGCAGCGGATAATGATCCGCTGCCTAGCGTCGTACCGGCCGGTCCTGACAACCCGTTGGGGCCGTTCAAATTCAGTCTCGGCCTACCGGGTTACCTGATCCACGGTTCGAACAAGAAATTCGGTATTGGCATGCGTACCAGTCACGGCTGCTTCCGCATGTACAACAACAACGTGCTGGAGATGGCAGGTATGGTGCCGATCGGTACGCCGGTGCGAATCTTGAACGAACCCTACAAATTCGGCATCAGTGGCGGCAAGGTCTATCTGGAAGCGCATACGCCGCTGGACGACAAGGGCAATCCATCGGTCGTCGACAAGCACACCGCAGTGATCAATGCGTTGCTCAAACGTGAGGATCTGGCCAACAACCTGCGTATGAACTGGGACGTGGTGCGGGACGTGGTAGCTGCTGAGGATGGCATGCCGGTTGAAATCGCGGTGCCGAGCGGGTCGGTGGTATCGAGCGAACCGCTCAATATGCAGTAATCTCTTGCAAGCGAACCCGTCTGCCGTGCCTTGAACGCGAAGGCTGGGTAGGCGGGTTTTTTATTGCCTGGAGTAAAACCAAGGCAATAAAAAAGCCGATCCAGAACTGGATCGGCTTTTCAATAATCTCGAAAGATTATTACTTACGGCTTGCTTTGTCCAACATACGCAGAGCGCGTTCGTTGGCTTCGTCAGCAGTTTGCTGAGCTTTTTGAGCAGCAGCCAGAGCTTCATCAGCCTTGCGATAGGCTTCATCAGCGCGTGCTTGGGAGCGAGCGGCTGCGTCTTCGGTAGCAGTCAGACGAGCTTCGGTTTCTTTGGAGACGCTGCTGCAACCAGTAGCCAGAATTGCGGCCAGAGCCAAAGCAGAGAATTTCAGAGCGTTGTTCATCGTGTTCACCTTCCAGGACTTTCTAATGAATAGTCATCTCTCGAAAGTGAGAAAATGACCGCGGTACATACTACCCATTGTTTGTAGTAAGTAAACTGAGGAAGCGCAAGAAGCGGGCAAATTTCTTGTGTTTTAAACTGTTCCGAACAACTTCTCGGGGAATTTGTATGAAAATTATCCAATCGTCAGCATCAACTTGGTGGCGTTCGTTCTGAATCGGGCAGGGCTCAAGGACGCCCTAGACCGGGTAAAGAAGAGAATAGACGATTTGCGGGCTAGTATATGGCGCCTCCCCACCGGGCCCATGTTCCGTGTCAGTCATGAGTTTGCTTTTTTGCGCGGGTACGCGGGTGACTTTCTCATCGCGAACTCGTCTCAATCGACAGCATCCGGCAATGTTCACATCTACTGTCGGAGCGACCGTCGGATTTTTTAGCGCCTCCCCTGCAACAGCTTGAGCAAATACCGAAATGACGCCTACTATTTGCAGGTGCTCGTGTGCAGGAGAATAGCAAAGCTGTTCTCGATGTCCAAAACAGGCACAGGGGTGGCGTAGAGGTTCCTTCGCCGGAAAAACATCGGTAAGGTAGGGGTCTAATTTCAAGACCCGCGAGGAGCAGTGATGAGCGAGGCGTTGTCCATCCACCATGACCATGTTGGCCATCAGTTCGAGACCAATGTGGACGGCCATCGTGCCTATCTGACTTATATGGACCTAGGTAAGCAGACCCTGGATATCTATCGGACGTTTGTGCCCAATGCCCTGCGAGGCCGAGGTATCGCTGCTGCATTGACCGAGCAGGCGCTCGCGTATGCCGACAGCATGGGCTACACAGTGATTCCTTCTTGCTCGTATGTTGAGCGGTACATGGAACGTCACCAGCGACATGCGGCAAAAATCTGATCAGGATGCCGCCACGATAATGAAAAACGCCGAGCATTTGCTCGGCGTTTTTGTTTCGGCAGCAATCAGTCGCGTTGGCGCTTGGGCAGCACGTCCTTGAGTTTGGCATGCATGCTGCGCAGGGTTTTCTCAGTGTTTTCCCAATCGATGCAGGCATCGGTGACGGACACGCCGTATTGCAGCTCTTCGAGGTTTTTTGGGATCGACTGGCTGCCCCAGTTCAAGTTGCTTTCAACCATCAGGCCGATGATTGACTGGTTGCCTTCGAGGATCTGGTTAGCAACGTTTTCCATTACCAGCGGTTGCAGGGCCGGGTCCTTGTTGGAGTTGGCGTGGCTGCAGTCGACCATAATGTTAGGGCGAATACCGGCCTTGTTCAGCGCCTGCTCGCATACGGCGACACTGACCGAGTCGTAGTTAGGCTTGCCATTGCCGCCGCGCAAAACCACATGACCGTAGGCGTTGCCTTTGGTGGTGACAATGGATACCCCGCCTTCCTGGTTGATGCCCAGGAAGCGATGGGGGCTGGAGACCGACTGCAAGGCGTTGATGGCAACGGTCAGACCGCCGTCAGTGCCATTCTTGAAGCCAACGGCTGAAGACAGGCCGGAAGCCATCTCGCGGTGGGTTTGTGATTCAGTGGTGCGTGCGCCGATGGCCGACCAACTGATCAAATCCTGCAAGTACTGCGGGGAGATCGGGTCAAGGGCTTCAGTGGCTGCTGGCAGGCCCATTTCAGCCAGATCAAGCAGCAGCTTGCGACCAATGTGCAGACCGTCCTGAATCTTGAACGAGTCATCCATATACGGGTCATTGATCAGGCCTTTCCAGCCCACGGTTGTGCGCGGTTTCTCGAAATACACGCGCATCACCAGGTACATGGTGTCCGACACTTCAGCGGCAAGGGCCTTGAGGCGATTGGCGTATTCGTGGGCAGCCTTGATGTCATGGATCGAGCACGGCCCGATCACGACGAACAGGCGGTGATCCTTGCCATCGAGGATGTTGCGGATCACTTCGCGGCCCTTGGTCACCGTACGCAGAGCAGCTTCTGTAAGCGGGAGTTCGCGCTTGAGCTGATCTGGTGTGATCAGGGTTTCATTGGAAGCAACGTTGAGGTCGTCAATCGGTAAATCAGCCATCGTGTTACTCGTCAGGTCACGGGTGCTGGCCGCCAACGATCCCCGTGCGGCGGAGCCCAGCACGATTGAGCACAGCGGGGACCGGAACCTTAGCGCGTTATCCGGTTGTTCGACAATGGGCAAACGCGGCTTTAATCCCGGCGGCATGGCCTGATCGCTATCTTTGGCGGACAGATGTGGTGTCGAAAAAGACTAGGCCGTACGCGATTCAAAGAGGAATTTGCAAGCGGGCCCGTCGGGACGGATAGTGTGCAGCCAGTCTTCAGGAGGTCTTTTGTGAACGAATTGGAACTGACCGACTTCGATGTAGATCAGCGTTTGCTGACGTTGCCGGGCACCTCGCTGGTCATTTTTACCAGCGTCGGGTGTGCCAGTTGTCGCTGGGCCAGGGACGCGTTGCCCCGCCTCGATCTGCCTGTCGAGCGTGTGTGCTGGATTGACGCCGCTGAAAATGGGGGCGTGGTTCAGCGTTATCAGGTGTTCCATCTGCCGGCGTTGTTTGTGGTGCGTGACGGTGAATTCTATGGGGCTTTGCATGCCCGATTGACGTTGTCCGAGCTCCGCGCGGGCTTGAATCGGGTGTTGAGTATTGATGCTGAAGAGTTGCCATGACGGGGAGTTGCCAGGGTGAGTAAAGCGATACGGGTACGGATCGGAATTATAGGCACCGGTGCGATTGGCGGTTTTTACGGTTTGATGCTGTCTCGCGCCGGCTTTGATGTGCATTTTCTATTGCGCAATGAGTTTGCGGCGGTGGCACACAATGGCCTGCATCTGGACAGTGCCGTTCATGGTGCTCTGACCTTGAATCCGGTGCAGGCTTATTCCTCGGCTGCGGATATGCCGCCTTGTGATTGGTTGCTGGTCGGTACTAAAACCACCAGCAATGCGGACCTTGCACCGATCATCACCCAGGCTGCAGCGCCCGGCGCGAAAGTCCTGTTGCTGCAAAATGGTCTGGGTGTCGAGGACGATCTGCAGTCATTGTTGCCAGCGTCGCTGCACCTGTTGGGTGGTTTGTGCTTTGTTTGTGTCCACCGAACTGCGCCGGGGGTTATCACGCATCAGGCGTTGGGTGCGGTAAATCTCGGGTACCACAGCGGTCCGGCAACTGACGCGGCATCTCGGCTGAGCATCACCGAGGAGGGGGCCGAGCTGTTTCGCAAGGCCGGGCTGGAATCCCAGGCGACGCCCAGCCTGGCTCAGGCGCGCTGGCAGAAACTGGTCTGGAACGTCCCGTATAACGGTCTGTCCGTGCTGCTGAGGGCGAGCACCACGCCGTTAATGGGCGACGCGAATAGCCGCGAGTTGATTCAGGCAGTGATGAGCGAAGTGGTGCAAGGGGCTCGGGCATGTGGGCATGCCTTGCCCGAGGGGTACGCCGAACATTTGTTTGCCGTGACAGAAAAAATGCCGGATTACAGACCAAGCATGTACCTTGATTTTCTGGAAAAACGACCCCTGGAGTTGGAAGCTATCTATGCCAAGCCATTGGCGGCAGCGCTGAACGCCGGGCATGAGATGCCCAGGATTCGCGCGTTGTACCAGGCATTGGCCTTCATCGATAGGCGTAACGGCTGACACAGCCAGGCAGGGTGATATATGGCTACAGGTCTAGGTAAAAAATTGGTCCTGGCGATTTCATCGCGAGCGCTATTCGATCTGCGCGAAAGCCATGCGGTGTACGAGACTGAGGGTGTGGGGGCGTATCGCCAATACCAGATCGAGCATGAGGATGAGATCCTCGAACAGGGCGATGCCTACCTGTTGGTGGAGAAACTCCTTAGCCTGAATGCGAGGCTGGAGACGTCGCGGGTCGAAGTCATTCTGGTTTCGCGCAACAGCGCCGATACGGGGCTGCGGGTATTCAACTCGATCCAGCATTATGGCCTGGACATCACGCGTGCTGCTTTCGTCGGAGGGCGTAGCCCTTATCCGTATCTGGCGGCGTTTGGCTGTCATTTGTTTCTCTCGACCCACGCCGAGGATGTGCGCAGCGCTCTGGACGCCGGCTTTGCCGCAGCGACGATTCTGTCTGGCGGCGCACGCCGTGCGGCCAGTGCCGAATTGCGCATTGCGTTTGATGGCGACGCGGTGCTGTTTTCCGACGAGTCCGAGCGAGTCTATCAATCCGACGGGCTGGAAGCGTTTCAGGCCAGTGAGCGTGAGTCAGCGCGCGAGCCGTTACGTGGAGGTCCGTTCAAGCCCTTTCTTGCCGCGCTGAACCTGTTGCAGCGCGAGTTTCCCGAGGACGCTTGCCCGATCCGTACCGCGCTGGTTACCGCGCGCTCTGCGCCAGCGCATGAGCGGGTGATTCGCACATTGCGGGAATGGAATATTCGCCTGGACGAGTCGCTGTTTCTGGGCGGTCTGGAAAAATCGGCCTTTCTTGAAGCCTTCGCCGCCGATGTGTTTTTTGACGATCAGCCTGGGCATTGCGAAAAGGCGCGTGATGTCGTTGCGACGGGGCATGTGCCGCACGGCATCAGCAATGAAGTAAAACCGTGAGCCTTTGTTTCCTCGTGAGATAGCGGCCGCCGCAGTCGTCAAGGCGCTGCTAAGCTCAGTCAATCTCCGCCACTATTGGCAATCGAGGAGGTCGTATGATTCGTTCAATGCTGTATGCCACTGACCTCGGTCTTTATGCGCCTTATGTCTTGCAACATGCCTTGGCGCTGGCGCGAACCTTCAATGCCGAGCTGAATGTGATCCATGCGGTGGAGCCCATAGGGTTGTTCGCCGAGTCGGTTTTGCAGAGCTATCTTGATGAGGACACGTTGAAAGAGTTGCACACCCAAGGCTTGAACACCGTCATGGAAACGATTGAGCAGCGCGTTCTGAATGGCTTTCGAGACGAGTTAGGCGAAGGTCATCAGGACCTGGCGTTGATTCGCACGGTGCGGGTGATTCAGGGGGATCCTTCCAATGTGATCCTCGAGCAAGCGCAAAAGCTGGCCGTCGATCTGTTGATCGTCGGCAGCCACAGCCGTGGCACAGAAGGCGATACGCCACTGGGCCGTACCGTCGCCAGGGTTCTGCAGTTGTCGGAGGTTCCGGTCTACATGGTGCCCATGCATCGTGGGCGCGAATAAGTCTGTGTATCGCTGAAATTGAGCGTGCCATTGCTCTGTAAAAGTGATAAAAAGTTCTAGCTTTATCGGTTCAACCATTAATATAGTTATATACCGTCGCTGATGACCGTGGCGTCTACTGCTTTGAGGGATACATATGAAGCTTCAACAATTGCGCTACATCTGGGAAGTGGCGCACCACGACCTCAACGTTTCCGCGACGGCTCAGAGTCTGTATACCTCGCAGCCAGGGATCAGCAAGCAGATTCGCTTGCTGGAAGACGAACTGGGCGTCGAAGTCTTTGCTCGCAGCGGCAAACACTTGACCCGGGTCACGCCGGCCGGTGAAAGAATCATTACTACCGCTGGCGAGATCCTGCGCAAAGTCGAGAGCATCAAGCAGATTGCCCAAGAGTTTTCCAACGAGAAAAAAGGCACGCTGTCGATTGCGACCACTCACACCCAGGCGCGTTATGCCTTGCCGCCGGTGATCAGCAGTTTCATCAAGCAATACCCGGACGTCGCGCTGCACATGCATCAGGGCTCGCCGATGCAGATCGCCGAAATGGCCGCAGATGGCACTGTGGATTTCGCTATCGCGACTGAAGCGCTGGAGTTGTTCGGTGATCTGGTGATGATGCCGTGCTACCGCTGGAACCGATGCGTCGTCGTGCCACAAGGCCATCCGCTGACCAAGGTGCCAAAGCTGACACTGGAAGTGCTGGCCGAATACCCTATCGTGACCTATGTCTTTGGTTTTACCGGTCGGTCAAAGCTGGACGAAGCGTTCAGCCACCGTGGCCTGACCCCTAAAGTGGTGTTCACTGCCGCCGATGCTGACGTGATAAAAACCTACGTCCGTCTGGGCCTGGGTGTCGGTATCGTGGCGAAAATGGCAGTAGACGCCAAGCTCGATAGTGATCTGGTGGTGCTTGATGCCAGCGAACTGTTCGAAGCGAGCATCACCAAGATCGGTTTCCGTCGCGGTACCTTCCTGCGTGGTTTCATGTGCGACTTCATCGAGAAGTTCGCGCCGCACCTGACTCGCGAAGTGATGGCCAAAGCCATCCAGTGCCATAACAAGCAAGAGCTCGAAGAGTTGTTCGAGGGTGTCGAATTGCCAGTGCACTGATTGCGATCAAGGCGGTGTGCCTGGCACACCGCATCAAACCCTTCGCGAGTAGATTCGCGAAGGTGGTGTCAGCCTTACACCTTGGCGATCAGGTTCCCTGAGTGCAGTCCGCACTCTTTCTGCGTGGACTCTTCCCACCACCAACGGCCTTCGCGTTCATGCTGGTTCGGCAGCACGGGGCGCGTGCAAGGCTCGCAGCCGATGCTGATGAAGCCGCGCTCATGCAAGGTGTTGTAAGGCAACTCCAGCATGCGGATATAACCCCAGATCTCTTCGCTGGTCATTTGCGCCAACGGGTTGAATTTGTACAGCGCACGCTCAGGGGTGGAGAAGGCGCTGTCGATTTCCAGGACGGCAACCTCGCTGCGGGTGCTCGGGCTCTGGTCCCGGCGTTGACCGGTGGCCCAGGCCTTGACCCCTGCCAGCTTACGGCGCAACGGCTGGATTTTGCGGATACCGCAGCATTCGCCATGGCCATCCTTGTAGAAACTGAACAAACCCTTTTCCTTGACGAACGGTTCGAGCACGCGCTGATCCGGCGAAATCAGCTCGATATCAATTTTGTAATGCTCACGCGTCTGTTCGATGAACCGATAGGTTTCCGGGTGCAGGCGCCCCGTGTCCAGGCTGAACACTTTGACGTTCTTGTTCAGCTTCCAGGCCATGTCCACCAGCACCACATCTTCGGCACCGCTGAATGAGATCCACAACTCATCACCGAAATGCTCGAAAGCCAGTTTCAGGATGTCCTGTGCAGATTTGTTGGCGTAAGTCGCTGCAAGTTCGGCGACGTTGAAGGGTTGGCTCATCAGGCGGCTTCCTAACAGGTATGGCGCTTCGCGCTCGTAATGGTTGCAATAGTAACAAAATCTTTTGGGCAATTGCCGGTTGGCGTAGGTGCTGCGCTGCTGGAAATAATTGATCAGACGACCTAAAGTGCCGCTTCTTTTTTGAAGTCCCCTCTAGGAGTGTTCTGTGGAAATTGCCTGTCTCGACCTGGAAGGCGTGCTGGTCCCGGAGATCTGGATCGCCTTTGCTGAAAAAACCGGTATCGAATCGCTGAGGGCGACCACCCGGGATATTCCCGATTACGACGTACTGATGAAGCAGCGTCTGCGGATTCTCGATGAGCACGGCTTGAAGCTTTCTGATATTCAGGAAGTGATCGCGACCCTCAGCCCGCTGGACGGCGCCATCGAATTCGTCAACTGGCTGCGCGAGCGTTTCCAGGTGGTGATTCTGTCGGACACCTTCTACGAATTTTCTCAGCCACTGATGCGTCAGCTGGGCTTCCCGACCTTGCTCTGCCATCGTCTGATCACCGACGAGACGGACCGTGTCGCCAGCTATCAGCTGCGTCAGAAAGACCCGAAACGTCAGTCGGTTCTGGCGTTCAAGAGTCTGTACTATCGTGTCATCGCGGCCGGTGATTCGTACAACGACACCACCATGCTCGGTGAGGCAGACGCAGGCATTCTGTTCCATGCGCCGGAAAACGTGATCCGCGAATTTCCGCAGTTTCCAGCCGTGCACACCTTCGAGGACCTGAAGAAAGAATTCCTCAAGGCGTCGAACCGTGAATTGAGTCTGTAAGGCTGCACCGGTAGCGCGCTGGTCGCAAAGGCCAGCACGTTACGCTTAAAGAGCCTGCAACGTATCGAGCAGCACTCGCACCTTGGTGATTGACTCTTGGTATTCGGCTTCGCACTCCGAATCGGCGACAATGCCGCCGCCGCCCCAGCACGAAACACGTCCATCCTTGACCAGCAGGCTGCGAATGGCGATGGAACTGTCCATCTCTCCACGCACATCCAGATACATCAATGATCCGCAGTACAGCGTCCGACGCGTGGGCTCCAGCTCGTCGATAATCTGCATCGCTCGAATTTTCGGCGCGCCGGTGATCGAACCTCCGGGGAAGCTGCCGGCGATCAGGTCCAGCGAATCCTTATCCGCAGCCAGTTCTCCCGTCACGCTGCTCACCAAGTGATGCACGTTCGGGTAACTTTCCAGGCTGAACAGTTCCGGGACTGTCACCGAGCCAGTCTTGCAACTGCGGCCCAGATCATTTCGCAGCAAATCGACGATCATCAGGTTTTCGGCACGGTCCTTCGGGCTGTTCAGCAACTCGGCGGCATAGGCGGCGTCTTGCGCCATGTCCTTGCTACGCGGGCGGGTACCTTTGATCGGGCGGGTTTCCACTTTACGGTGACTGACTTGCACAAAACGTTCCGGAGACAGGCTCAGCAGGGCGTTGTTGTCAGGCAAGGTCATGAAGCCGGAAAAGGGCGTCGGGCAGGCCCTGCGCAAGGCGCAGTAAGCCGCCCAGGGGTCGCCTTGGCAATCGGCCTGGAAGCGTTGGGCAAAATTGACTTGATAACAGTCGCCGGACTGGATGTAGGCCTGAATGCGCATAAACGCGCTGCGGTAATCACGTTCAGTCAGGTCGGCCTTGAAGGCACCGATCAGTTTGAAGGTCGCCGAGTCAGCGGCAGGCACGTGTGAAAACAGCGTGAGCAAGCGCTGCCGTTCGCTGTCGGGCAATGCAGGATGGAACACCAATTGACTGGTGCCTTGCTGGTGATCGCTGATCATCGCCCACGCATAAACACCGAGGCGCGCATCAGGCAGTTGCAGATCATCGATGGCGTGGGCGGGCAGAGGCTCCAGACGCCGACCAAAATCGTAACTGAGGTAGCCGATCAACCCACCTGCAAATGGCAGTGGACAGTCTTCGGGCAGTTGCGCGGTGCCTAGCTGCTCGAGACTTTGACGCAGGCGTTGGAGGAAGCCGCTGCCGGTTTCCTCAGGCTGCACCAGCAACTGCTCTACAGGCCATGCGCTGAGCAGATCGAACAGTCCGCGGTCGGCGGTCGGCCTGCCGCTGTCAAGCAGCACGGCCCCCGGAGCATGGCGAACTCTCGAGAAATACTCGGCGGGGTTGGCGCGGTACGGCAGCGGGTATACGGAACAGGTCAGCATTCGCAGAAAATCGGTCATCGGTGTGAGGGCGGGGATTGTAATCCTCTACCGAGCGGTGTCCTAGGGGCATCTCGCAGAGGGTTCGGCGCCAAAATGAAACAGACGTGCCGCATCGGAGAAACTATTGCCGTTAAGCCGCCATGTCTAACCGCAGGTTTCGACGTCGTATGGGCGCTGCAGGACCTTACCGTTCAGCGGAATTCACTCGGAAAGACGGCCTACCTGTCATTTCTGACAGTATCCAGCGGAAGTAATCGGCGTTCTAATTTCGATCAGGTCTTGACCGACCTGGCAGCGCGGTATGTTTGCAGTTGCCTCCTTTCTACCGCGTTGCATCGAACAGCCATGGGCTCAGGTATGGCTGAAATGGACTTGCAGGGAGCATTCAACATGGCACTTTCGAAAAAAAAACTAAACGCAGAAGAGGCACGCCGAAATTATTGGCAGAGCCGGGCTGAAACCAGGGCTGATCTTACGGTGCCTGAGGTAAGTGGAATCATAGATGCCACGGACGGTACGTTGGATTCGACCGTGCTTGGAGACGATCTGGCGGTAAAAATCCCGGCATGGAAGGTTTTGCCGGAGTACCCTGAAGACGTCGACAATGTCACCTTGCAGTGGGCTTATGTAAACCCCGATGACACTCTAGAACCCTATGTTGACGTCGGCACAGCATCTTTTCCGGGACCACTGACGTCAGCCGATTTCCCACAGGAGATGTCAATTCCGAAGCGACATCTGGCAGATGGCCGTTATCAGCTCCGCTATAAACTCGAGTCTTGGATTGGCGGCGCTCCCAACTTATCGGTTGTGCTCCCCTTGATCTGCGACAAGACAGCCCCTTATGGCGACGACGAGCCTCCTTCTTTGGTATTGCCGGAGGACACCATTACCGACGGGTATCTGGAGGACAACGGCGATCAGGTCATCGGCACCGTGCCCGGCTATCCAGACTGGCAAGACGGGGACACCGTTTCATTCTGGTGGGAAAAGTCACCTCTGCCCAGCGATCCCGATTTGTCACCTGTTGCTACCATTCGCGTGGTCGGGCCGGCAAATACCGACCAAGAGGTCATTTTTCCAGCGGACTATATCAAGGAAAAGGGTGATGGCGCTGTAGTCGCCTTTTATTCGTTGCACGATAAGGCTGGCAACCGGAGCCGTTATCCAAAGACACTCACCCCCACGAGCGTTGCGCTCGGCCCTATACCGCTCGACCTGCAAGATCCGGTAGTGCCCTTTGCAGACGACGATGGCCTGATTGATCTCAATGATGCGATCGCGAATGTGAGGGTGCAGATACCTGCGTTTACCGGCTTCCATGTGGGTGGAGACGACCAGATTGAACTCACGTGGGGAACGACAGAGGTAGCGCTTTATCCGGTCGGAGCTTCTCCTGTATTCCCTTTGGAGATCTCAGTACCTGCACAAATACTCCGGGCTGAATATGGTTCAGCCAGCGGCGCGTTAACCACGAATGTCAGCTATCGGGTAATGCGCGGCACTCAGCCCAGTGAGCAAACACCAGAGACGACAGTCGACGTCGACTTTTCAGTGATAGGTCCGGCAAGGCCTGACGATGATCCTGAGTGGCCAAATCCGGTTAACACAGCCCTTCCCGTGGCCGTCGTCAGAGGTAGAGTGTCAAATACCCCAGACAAACTGACAGAGGCCGACAAAGATCAACCTGCTGACCTCGAATTTGATTTGTATGGCCCTTTGAACGCGGGCGAATACATTGAATTTTATTGGGACGCAGAGCTGGTCAGCGAAGCGACCTATACCATTGCCCCTGGCGATGCCTCAGGCGGTTTTAAGAAAGTTACCATTCCATGGTCTTACATCCAGCACGCCGGCAATAAACCGGTACCGGTGCACTACCGCATCGGCAGTCCGGGTTCGACCAATGAACAACAGTCGGAAACTACCGTTGTCGAGGTCACTGCCGTCGTTATCACTCCGGACGCGCCCACGTACCCGGATCGTTATCCTGGCAACGGTTATCTCAATTGCAGCTCATTGGATGGGCCAGATCATGCCATACGGGTACAAGTCCCTGACCTGTCTGTCTATTTGAAGTCTGGCGATACGGTGACCCTGATTTGGGAACCGTATTCGAAGCGAACCGGAGGAGTGTTGATTAATGACGCGGTTAAAACAGAAGAGATCGAACTCACTGCGGAGACTGTCAAAGGTTTTATCTGGAGGGTTCAGCCCTACAGTGACCATATTGCACCCATCTATCTTGTCGGTGGTTCAGCGGGTCTTGGTCGGACAAGGTATGAGTTCAAACTGAACGGGGTAGACGTCGTCTCGGAAACAGAACAAGCCGTTGTTGGCATGTTTGATGGAAGCGGTGTCTGCGAACTTTCTTGAAGCGTTTTCCAGTGTGGTGTTGGGGCTGATTAGGCGCAATAAAGCGGCGGAAGAAGTTTCCTACTTATCTGTAGGAAGATGCCTACATTTATTTGGGATATTAAAATGTAGGCTCTCCGCCGCTGCAGTTCGGCCTGAGTGATTTTTGTCGGGTTGGACTCTTTCGACGTCAATCATCGACTCCAGGGATGATCAACAATGCCACGATCCATTCAATACACTTACGCACCGCTGGCGCGCGCGCTGAAGATGATTTCCATTGCGCCGTTTATGGTGATGAGTTCACAGGGGTTGGCGACACCGATTACCGGCGATAGAACCATCGACAGTTCTTACGCCGTTGACAGTTATGAGGTGAGTGCAGGTGGCATCCTGACCGCCAACGGCGCGAACACCTACGCTATCAGTGCGTTGGATTCGACCATTTATCTCAATCACTCGGTTGTCACGGCAACCAGTGCCTTTGGCGTAACGCTGACCGGGAGTAAGGCCACTATTGTCGGCGGCAGTGTCAGCGGTACCGGTACGGGGTTACGTTTAAATTCCGGTGGTTTGAAAGCCGCTTCGGCAGACGTGAGCGGTAGCAAGATCATGGGGGGTGTATCGGGTGCGTTGATCGGTGAAGGCAACTCTCTGACGTTGCATGACACTCAGGTCACAGGCACCAATGAAATCAGTACGGGCATACAAGTGTTTGGCGCTACGCTCAAGGCCACATCGAGTACGATTATTGGCGGCACCAACGGTATGAGCTTGCGCTCTGTCTCCGCGAGCACCCCTGCCAGCACGGTGACACTGGACGACACCAAGGTCGTGGGCCAGAACGGCTCGGCCATTGTTGTACGGGGTGATGCCGCAGGGGGCGGAATAGCAGCGAATATCACGGTGAGCAACGGTTCGAGCCTGACCGGTGGTAATGGCGTCATGCTGGATGTGCAGCGCGGCGGTGTTTTGAGCCTGGCCGTTAATAACAGCGCGCTGACCGGTAATATCCAGCTAACCGGCAACAGCACGGCCAAGGTCACTCTTGACCAAAGCACTATGCTCGGTGACGTGACCGCCGAGGCTGGCAGCACGGCGAATGTTGTGCTCAAGAATCAGTCGGTCTTGACCGGACGGCTGGAGAACGTGGCCAGCCTGAGCGTAAACAGTAACGCCCAATGGGTAATGATTGGCGATGGCTCGGTAGCCGACGTGTCGATGAATGGTGGCTCGATCAAATTTGGCGATCCGACGGCGTTTCACACCCTGTCAGTGGGCACCTTGTCTGGCAGCGGTACGTTTGTGATGGATGCCAATTTCGCCACGGGTCAGGCTGATTTTTTGAACGTTACCGGCACCGCGTCGGGCAACCATAACCTGCTGATCGGCAGCAGCGGCAATGACCCGCTGACCGACAACAGGCTTCATGTAGTGCATATCGCCGGTGGCGATGCCCAGTTTTCATTGCTCAACGGCCCGGTCGATCTGGGCACATTTTCCTACGGGCTGACACAGCGTGGCGATGATTGGTACCTCAATACGCAAACTCGGGCTATCAGCCCTGGCGCGCGTTCGGTGCTGGCATTGTTCAATGCCGCACCCACCGTCTGGTACGGCGAGCTCAGCACACTGCGCAGCCGCATGGGCGAAGTGCGCATGGACGCTGGCAAGACGGGCGGCTGGATACGTGCCTACGGTAATAAATACAATGTATCTGCGGTTTCCGGAACAGGTTACCAGCAGACTCAGCAGGGGATTTCCTTCGGTGCAGATGCACCGTTGCCGGTGGGTGACGGCCAGTGGCTGGCGGGCTTGATGGGCGGATACAGCAAGTCCGATCTGGATTTACAGCGCGGCACATCCGGTACGGTCGACAGTTATTATGTGGGTGCCTACACCACCTGGCTCGATGAACAGAGCGGTTATTACTTCGATGGCGTACTCAAGTTCAACCGTTTCCAAAATGAGTCCAGCGTGGCGTTGAGCGATGGTCATCGTGCAAAGGGCGATTACGATAATAATGGCGTGGGCGCATCGCTGGAGTTTGGTCGGCATATCACGCTTGATAACGACTACTTCATCGAACCTTATACCCAATTGTCCGGGGTGATCATTCAAGGCAAGGATTACAACCTCGACAATGGTTTGTCCGGGCAAGGCGATCGCACGGGCTCCCTGCTGGGTAAGTTGGGCTCCACCGCTGGGCGTAACTTCAACATGGGGAACGGTCAGGTGATCCAGCCCTATGTGCGTATTGCCTACGTTCATGAGTTTGCCGACACTAACAAAGTGCACGTCAATGACAATGTTTTCAATAATGACCTGTCTGGCTCGCGGGGTGAGTTGGGCACGGGTATTGCCGTGTCGTTGGCCGACCGGTTGCAAGTGCATGCCGATTTTGACTACAGCAATGGCGACAACATTGAACAGCCTTGGGGTGCCAACGTCGGGGTTCGTTATAGCTGGTAACTGACTGCGTCATGGAGGGCCATGATGGCCTTCTGTTTATTCAAGGAGAGCAGATAATGCACAGTTCCGATAATCGAGGCGACGATAAGGCCCTTAAGCTCCCGAGTGTGGGGGCCATCCTTGGCAATATTCCTGGCGGGCAAGAAAACCTGTTGCCCGCCAGCGCACTGCAAGACCCCTTGCGCGTTGATGTTCCCATGTGGTTGAACTCGGAACCGGCGCCCGATGAGCCGGAACATCTTTACCTGTATTGGAATGGCGATAAGGTCGCCGAAAAAACCTGGACCAAGCCCGTTCTGCCTGGCGAGCTTTTCTTGATGGTTGAACCACGGTATTTGAGCGCAGCAGGCACGCATCGTCTGCACTACGAAGTAATGACGTTCAACGGCGGCTTAGCCTCTTCTGACCCGCTGGTGCTCACCATCGCCTCTTCCCCCGCCCTTGGCGGTGATCAGGGGCGATTGTTGTTTGATAAAGAGGTCGTCAGCGGCGGGGTAACGGCCCACTACCTTGAGACGCACGGCGACAAAGTCCTGGCTGAAGTGCCCACTTACAACAGGGTTTGGGCAGGCGATACCCTGAGCTGGTACTGGGATCAGAAGCTCTACACTGACGAATGGGTCGGTTCAAGAACATTGACCCAAGCCGATACCTTGAAGCCGTTACTTCTCACGTTTGAAGGCAAAATGATTCGTGAGCGTGGTGAGGGTGATCGATTTGTGCATTATAAGGTAGAGGATCGGGCGGGTAATAACAGCGGGCACTCGCGCCCCGCTAACGTGGAGGCCGTTCCCGCTCCGCGTGACCTGCCCTGGCCTGTTGTCGACGGCGCGACGGGCACTGGACAGGAGGTGGTGCTGGACCCGTTCGATGCAGAGGAAGGCGCGACGGTGGTGATAGCGGATACGGTGGTCATCAAGCCGAACGAGCAGCTATGGGTGCAGTGGGGCGAGCCAGGCAGTTTGGGGGCTTTTCGAACGGCGACACCCATCGTCGCCGGTGCGCGTCGCTATTACATTCCAAAAGAATATGTTGCGCGACACATCGGCAAGGCGCTGTCGGTGTACTACGACGTTGTGGGTCCCGAGGGGACGTTACGGTCCGAGATTCGTCAACTAAAGATAACAACGCTCGATCCTGGGGTACTTCCGATCACTCAATGCAGCCACGTCATCTACCAAAATGGGCAAGCAGTGGTGAACTGGCGGGATATCCCCTCCGAAGGCCTGAAGCTGACGCTGAAACCCTGGCCCTTGATGACGAGGGACCAGCATATCTGGATCAGGGTGTTTGGGCAGACGATTATGGGGTGGCGTGAATGGGTTGCAGTCCATAAGCGCCCGCTCGCGGCCCAGGAGTTGGTTGCAGGTGTCGGTGGGACAGACAATCTGACGGTATCAAAATCGTGGCTTGGGGGTCTGATCCCTGATCAAGGGTTCTTGGTCTTGGTGTATGTGAGTTTCGATTCCGGGATTACCTGGCCGGACAGCTCGAATTTTCCAACGCTGCACGTTGT
This sequence comes from Pseudomonas sp. UMAB-08, assembly GCF_900095225.1. GTDB lineage: Bacteria > Pseudomonadota > Gammaproteobacteria > Pseudomonadales > Pseudomonadaceae > Aquipseudomonas. The sequence continues at coordinate 665,105 of NZ_LT607414.1, read as the reverse complement.
GTTCTCTACCGATTAGCTTTGTAGGGGGGGGCAGATTCTGTATGGCTCGAGTTTGCTCGGTACAGCACCGGGACGGCAGTTCTCGGATTGGCGTCTCGACAGGGGCATTGTGCGGAGGGGCGGGGAGCAACAATTATTTTAAACCAAACAGTTCCTGCACAAAGCGCACCCGCTCTTCCACGGTTTCCTGCTCGCCATTCAGCGCCAACTGCTCGAGGCGAGCTTCGACGGCATGAGCCCGGTGGGTCAGACCGCAGTCGTTGGCGATCTGGATATTCAGGCCCGGGCGGGCGTTGAGCTCGAGAATCAGCGGGCCTTTATCCTGATCCAGGACCATGTCGACGCCGATGTAACCCAGTCCGCACAGCTCATAACAGCCCGCGGCGAGTTTCATGAAGCCGTCCCAGTTCGGCAACTGCACGCCATCCACGGAATTGGTGGTGTCCGGGTGTTTGCTGATGATGGTGTTCTGCCAGGTGCCGCGTAATGTCAGGCCGGTGGCGAGGTCGACACCAACGCCGATGGCGCCCTGGTGCAGGTTGGCCTTGCCATTTGACTGACGCGTCGGCAAGCGCAGCATGGCCATGATCGGGTAGCCCATCAGCACGATGACGCGGATGTCGGGCACGCCTTCATAGCTGATGCTCTTGAAGATCTGGTCCGGTGTGACCCGGTACTCGATCAGGGCGCGATCACGGTGCCCGCCCAGTGAGTACAGGCCGGTAAGGATGCTGGACACCTGATGTTCGATCTCTTCGTGGCTGATGATTCTGCCCGAAATCGTGCGAAACCGGTCTTCGAATCGGTCAGCAATCACCAGAATACCGTCGCCACCCGCGCCTTGGGCGGGCTTGATCACGAAGTCGTTGCGCCCGCCGATGATCTCGTCGAGTTTGTCGATTTCCTTCTCGGTGGAAATGACCCCGTACATCTCCGGCACATGGATGCCGGCCATGATCGCCCGTTCTTTGGTAATGATCTTGTCATCGACGATCGGGTACAGACTGCGCTTGTTGTACTTGAGCACGTAATCCGCGTTGCGCCGGTTGATACCCATGATGCCCTTGGCTTCCAGGGCCTTCCAGGTCTTCCAGAAGCCGATCATTTTGTCTCGTCCTTAAGGAACGCCTTGAAGCGCATCAGCTCGGTCAGGCGGTAGCCGCGATAACGTCCCATCGCCAGCATGAAGCCCACCAGAATCAACAGTACGGCAGGGAAGGTGAAGACGAAGTAGGTCAGCTCTGGCACGCTCATGATCAGGTGCGCCAGGGAGGCGGCGAACAGTGTACCGATGGCGACTTTCATTGCATGGCCGCTGCCACGCTCTTCCCAGGTGATCGACAGGCGCTCGATGGTCATGGTCAGAATCACCATCGGGAACAGCGCCACCGACAAGCCACGCTCAAGGCCGAGCTTGTGGCTGAACAGGCTGATGGCCGCGATCAGCACCACGACAAAGGTCAACACCACCGACAATCGCGGCAGCATTTGCAGTTTCAAATGCTCAAGATAGGAGCGCAATGACAGGCCGAGCGCGGTGATGATCGTAAACAGCACGATACCAAAGCCCAACTGTGTCTCTCGGAACGCCAGGGCGATCAGCACCGGGGTGAAGGTGCCGAGGGTCTCCAGGCCGACAAGGTTGCGCAAGATCAGGATCACCAGCACGCCAATCGGGATCATGACCATGATCATGAACGTCTGCTGGGTTTGTAGCGGCAGCCCGTATAGCGAGTAGCCGAGGAAGTGATCGTCAGTGTTTGCATCGGTCAGCTTGGCCAGGCGGATCGCGTTCATTTCACTGTTGTTGAGGGTGAAGTTGACCGTGGCTTTTTTCCCGCCTTCGACGCTGACCAGGTTCTCATCGCCGATCCACCACGTCAGCCGATCTGTCGGCAGACCTTGTTCGCCGTTGTCCGGGTTGAAGTACAACCAGTCTTTGCCATTGAAGCTGCGCAGCCACAACTCGGGGGTCTGAGGCTGATCGGTCGTCAGGCGTATGGTGTGCAGTTTTTCGACCGGCACGTGGGCAATGGACAGCAATAACTCAGTGATTCGAGCCTTGTTCGAGGTCGATGTGTCACCCGCCAGCAGCAGCTTTACGTTGTCGTCGCTGAGATTATTGACGCGCTTGATGGCTTCGGTGACAAAGGTTTCGATATCCGCCGAGTGCTGGCGGATAGGTTCGAGCAGGGCTTCGGCGGCAATTTTTTCCGGGCCTTCGATGGCGATGCTGTCACGGAAAACCGAGCCTTTGATCTTGGGTTTGTCGCCGCTGTAGCGTTTGGTCAATACCAGGCGGTAGTAAAGTGTCTGATTACCAGTGGCGCGTCGGGCCGACCAGGTGACTTTGCGGTTGCCGTCGACGCGGTTGACGCTGACACCGTAATTGTTGGAGATGAAGCTCTCGTTGAGGCTGACGTAGTCGTGGCTCAGGGGCGGCACGAACATCTGGATCTTGACCGGGTCTTTGGTGTTGGCGACGAACTCGACTTTGGCGTCGATGTTCCACAAGTCGTCCGTTTCATCCTCGGTCACCGGAATGCCGAGAACGAAAATCTGATAAGCCGTGATCGCGATCCCCAGTGTCACCAGGACAGTAATCAGGATTTTCAGATGGAGGGTAATCGAGCGCATGGGTATTACTCTGCGGTATGAGCGTCGGTGGCGCAGGCAGGCTTGCCCGCTGCGTATTTAAGACTCGGATCGACCAGCGCATCAAAGCGTTTGAGTGCTTCGGAGCCTATCAAAAGCGGGTATTGGAATGCACTTCGGTCAGTCAAGTTCACTTCGATGCTGCGAATAGCCGTCCCCATGCACACATCCAGGTTGATAACCGGGCGCGCGGTGTACTTTTTTTCATCGTCAGGGTCGTAATCGCCGGCGCGGCGCTTGATCTTGCTGACCCGGGCCAGCGGTCGCTCGATCGGGTGGGCGTGGGCATCGTCGATGGCCAGATAGAAGCGCACCCAGGTTTCGCCATTGCGTTTGAAACGCTTGATGTCGCGGGCGCTGAGGGAGGCGGTTTTTGCGCCGGTGTCGAGTTTTGCCGCGACTTGCAGATCGATGTCGGAGAGTGTGGCGTATTCGTTAAGGCCATACACAGTCTTGTCAGCCGCAGCGCTTACACCGGGTAAAAGGAACAAACAGAATAATGTGGGGAAGGGCTTGAGTCTCATAAATCCTGGCGCGGTGAAAGGACGATCTTCGGGGCAAGGGCGGTTTTCACGTAGCACGCAAGCTTCCTCGTGCGCCTGACATACAGGTAGACGGGTATTGGTACCGGTTCCAGTCGACAGAGGCGCGCGGCATTCTAGCATGAAGGTTTTGCGCCGTGAGCATAGTGCGCATCCGTCAAACGCTGTGGGAGAAGTCCTTGTCTACGACGCGCCACACGCAGTGCTCATTAGACGATTGTCGACAATATTGTATTTTTAATTGACTGAACTGGCCTTTTTGGCTAGTTTCTAGGCGATAGATGTTGACAATGTAGTGATTTTGATCGATGCGGCGAGTCTCGCGTGAGACGATTGCGAGACCCTGCCCGAGAGCGTGTTGCGACCTATTCAGTGGGCCGTCGTGCAGCGCCGTTTTGTACCTGTTGAGCAGCGTTAATCAATCCTCCTATTTATAGAGAGCGTCGAAAACACCATGAGTGCCAACGTTGATCTGAACAATCGCCCGGACTACGACAAGGTCTTGCAAGATATCGCGGACTACGTTCTGAACTTCAAGATTGAGTCCAGAGAAGCGCTGGACACTGCGCGCAACTGCCTGATGGATACCTTGGGCTGTGGCCTGTTGGCGCTGCGATTCCCTGAGTGCACCAAGCACCTTGGCCCAATCGTCGAGGGGACTGTAGTGCCGTTCGGTGCGCGTGTTCCGGGTACCCGTTTCAGTCTGGACCCGGTAAAAGCGGCTTGGGACATTGGTTGCATCGTGCGCTGGCTTGATTACAACGACACCTGGCTGGCAGCTGAATGGGGGCACCCGTCTGATAATCTCGGCGGCATTCTCGCCGTGGCGGACCATCTGTCGCAAAAGCGCGTTGCCAGCGGCGATGCTCCATTGACCGTGCGAGCAGTGCTTGAAGCGATGATCATGGCTCATGAAATCCAGGGTGTTATTGCGCTGGAGAACTCTTTCAATCGCGTCGGTCTTGACCACGTGTTGTTGGTGAAAGTGGCGTCGACTGCCGTCACCGCCAAGCTGATGGGCGCAAATCGCGAGCAGGTGCTGGCCGCGCTGTCCCATGCGTTCGTTGATGGTCAGGCGCTGCGCACGTATCGTCACGCACCTAACGCAGGCTCTCGTAAGTCCTGGGCGGCGGGGGATGCCTCAAGTCGTGGCGTGCGTCTGGCCGATATCGCCATGCGCGGCGAGATGGGTATTCCCGGGGTGCTGAGTGCGCCGCAGTGGGGCTTCTACGATGTGTTGTTCAGTCACACCAACAAGGACCTGGCGCTCAAGCCAGAGGGCAAGCGCGAATTCGCCTTGTCCCAGCCATACGGCACTTACGTGATGGAAAACGTGCTGTTCAAAATCAGCTTCCCTGCCGAGTTCCACGCGCAAACTGCGTGTGAAGCCGCTGTAACCCTGCATCCGCAGGTCAAGGATCGTCTGCACGAGATAGAGAAAATCGTCATCACGACCCACGAGTCGGCTATCCGGATCATTTCCAAGCAAGGCAAACTGGCTAACGCGGCAGATCGCGATCACTGCATTCAATGCATGACGGCGGTGCCGCTGGCGTTTGGCAACCTGGTTGCCGAGCAGTACGAAGACGACTTCCACGCCGCTCATCCGATCATCGACGAGCTGCGCGAGAAGATGGTGATTGTGGAAGATGCACGCTATACCCGTGAATACCTGGAGGCTGACAAACGCTCCATCGCCAATGCGATTCAAGTGTTCTTCACGGACGGTTCCAGCACTGAGCAGGTTGTGGTCGAGTACCCGATTGGTCACCGTCGTCGTCGCGTCGAAGGTATTCCGTTGCTCGAGGACAAGTTCAAGGCCAACCTGGCAACCAAATTCACCGCCCAGCGCACCAGTGAAATTTTCGCCCTGTGCAAGGATCAGGCAAAGCTGGAGGCTACGTCCGTTAACCGGTTTGTTGATTTGTTCGTGATCTAGCGGTATCCCACAGGAGACCGCCTGGCGCTATGGGCCTGTTATTTGAACCGTCGCTCGACGCCTTTTTCTACGAGGATTTTCGCTGAGATCTCTTCAACCGAAAAGTGCGTGGAGTTGATGTGCGGGATGTTTTCGCGGCGGAAGAGGCTTTCTACTTCGCGGACTTCGAACTCGCATTGGGCATAGCTGGAGTAGCGGCTATTGGGTTTGCGTTCGTTGCGAATCGCCGTCAGTCGGTCCGGGTCAATGGTCAGGCCGAACAGTTTGTTTCGATGCTGCTTGAGCGCAGCCGGCAATTGCAAACGCTCCATGTCGTCTTCGGTGAGCGGGTAGTTGGCCGCACGAATGCCGAATTGCATGGCCATGTATAGACAAGTTGGCGTCTTGCCACAGCGCGAGACACCCACCAGGATCAGATCGGCTTTGTCGTAGTAGTGCGTACGCGCGCCGTCGTCATTGTCGAGTGCGAAGTTAACCGCCTCGATCCGCTCCATGTAGTTGGAGTTGTGCCCGATAGAGTGGGATTTACCTACTGAATACGAGGAGTGTGAACTAAGCTCCAGCTCCAGCGGGGCGAGAAAGGTTGAGAAGATATCGATCATGAAGCCGTTTGAGGTCGCCAGGATTTCGCGAATTTCCTGGTTGACGATGGTGTCGAAAATGATCGGTCGTAGTTCGTCCTTATCGGCGGCGCTGTTGATTTGTTGTACCATGGCGCGCGCCTTTTCCACGTTATCGATGTACGGTCGCGTGAACTTATTGAACGTAATGTTTTCGAACTGCGCTAACAGGCTTTGGCCGAGTGTCTCGGCTGTGATGCCAGTGCCGTCGGAGATGAAGAAAGCAGATCGTTTCATTTGCGCCATGGGCCTTAAGCTGGTGACGAATCTTGGATATGATAGGCCCGCTTGCGGACCTTGATGGCCAGCATTCTCACTTATTTTCCAGGTCCAGGCCACAAACGCTCGGAACCGCTCTTAATAGATGTTTCAGCGCCCTGAGCTTTTCCCAACACAGTTAGTGGAGAGATCACCTTGGTAGAGTACGTAGTTTCCCTCGATAAGCTCGGCGTCCATGATGTGGAGCACGTGGGGGGCAAGAACGCATCCCTCGGCGAGATGATCAGTAACCTCGCGGGCGCCGGTGTTTCGGTCCCCGGTGGCTTTGCCACTACGGCTCAAGCGTATCGTGATTTTCTTGAGTTGAGCGGTTTGAACGATCAGATCCATGCCGCCCTTGATGCGCTTGACGTCGATGATGTCAACGCGCTGGCCAAGACGGGTGCGCAAATCCGCGCCTGGATCATGGAGGCCGAGTTTCCCGAGAAACTCAACGCTGAAATTCGTACGGCGTTCGCTGAGCTGTCGGCCGGCAACCCGAATCTGGCTGTTGCCGTGCGTTCTTCGGCCACCGCTGAAGATTTGCCCGACGCATCGTTCGCCGGTCAGCAAGAAACCTTCCTTAATATTCGCGGCGTCGAAAACGTCATCCGCGCTGCAAAGGAAGTGTTCGCCTCGCTGTTCAATGACCGCGCTATTTCCTATCGTGTGCACCAGGGCTTCGATCACAAACTGGTCGCTCTGTCTGCAGGCGTGCAGCGCATGGTTCGCTCGGAAACCGGCACTGCTGGCGTGATGTTCACGCTGGATACCGAATCCGGTTTCCGTGACGTGGTGTTTATCACCGGCGCTTATGGCCTGGGTGAAACCGTGGTTCAGGGCGCGGTCAACCCTGACGAGTTTTACGTCCACAAAAACACCCTTGCAGCCGGTCGCCCAGCGATTCTGCGCCGCAACCTGGGCAGCAAAGCCATCAAAATGATTTACGGCGACGAAGCCAAGGCTGGCAAATCGGTCAAGGTTATCGACGTAGAGCCGGCTGATCGTGCGCGCTTCTGCCTGACCGACGCCGAAGTCAACGAGCTGGCCAAGCAGGCGATGATCATCGAGCAGCACTACAAGTGCCCGATGGACATCGAGTGGGCCAAAGACGGCGATGATGGCAAGCTTTACATCGTTCAGGCCCGCCCTGAAACCGTGAAAAGCCGTACGTCGTCCAACGTCATGGAACGCTACCTGCTCAAGGAAACCGGCACTGTGCTGGTGGAAGGTCGCGCTATCGGTCAGCGCATCGGCGCTGGCAAAGTACGGATCATCAAAGATGTATCCGAGATGGACAAAGTGCAGCCGGGCGATGTGTTGGTCTCCGACATGACCGACCCGGACTGGGAGCCGGTGATGAAGCGCGCCAGCGCCATCGTCACTAACCGTGGTGGACGTACCTGTCACGCGGCGATCATCGCTCGCGAACTGGGTATCCCGGCCGTGGTCGGTTGCGGCAACGCCACCGAAGTGTTGCAAGAAGGGCAGGGCGTGACCGTTTCCTGCGCTGAAGGCGATACCGGCTACATTTTCCAGGGCGAACTGGGCTTCGACATCAAGAAGAACTCGGTCGATGCCATGCCTGATCTGCCGTTCAAGATCATGATGAACGTCGGTAACCCTGATCGCGCGTTCGATTTTGCCCAGTTGCCCAATGCCGGTGTCGGCCTGGCGCGTCTGGAGTTCATCATCAACCGGATGATCGGCGTGCACCCCAAGGCGCTGCTTAACTACGCCGGTCTGCCGCAAGATATTAAAGCCAGCGTCGACAAGCGCATCGCTGGCTACGACGACCCGGTCGGCTTCTACGTCGAGAAACTGGTTGAAGGTATCAGTACTCTGGCAGCGGCGTTCACGCCGAAAAAAGTCATCGTGCGCCTGTCGGACTTCAAGTCCAACGAATACGCCAACCTGATCGGCGGCAAGCTGTACGAGCCGGAAGAAGAGAACCCGATGCTGGGCTTCCGCGGCGCTTCGCGTTACATCAGCGAAAACTTCCGTGACTGTTTCGAGCTCGAATGCCGCGCCCTCAAGCGCGTGCGCAATGAGATGGGCCTGACCAACGTCGAAATCATGGTGCCGTTCGTGCGCACCTTGGGCGAAGCCAGTCAGGTCATCGATCTGCTCGCGGCTAACGGTCTGGTCCGTGGCGAGAACGGTTTACGCATCATCATGATGTGCGAGTTGCCTTCCAACGCGATCCTGGCCGAGGAGTTCCTTGAATTCTTCGACGGCTTCTCGATTGGTTCCAACGACCTGACTCAGCTGACCCTGGGCCTGGATCGCGACTCAGGGATCATTGCTCACCTGTTCGACGAGCGTAACCCTGCGGTCAAAAAGCTCCTGTCGAACGCCATTCAGGCGTGCAACAAGGCTGGCAAGTACATCGGTATTTGCGGTCAGGGTCCTTCGGATCACCCTGATCTGGCCAAGTGGCTGATGGAGCAGGGCATCGAAAGTGTTTCGTTGAACCCTGACTCCGTGCTGGAAACCTGGTTCTTCCTGGCTGAAGCTCAGGCACCGGTCTGATGTGATGAGTGAAGCGTCGGCCTGCTTTGGCAGGTCGGCGCTTCGTCGCGTTTTCTTGGGCGGTTTTCTCAAAGAAACCGCCTTTTTTGTGCAAGAGCAATATGCAAAGCAGCAGCAATCTCTTTCCTGTGGCCTTGATCAGCGCCGAACGCCGTGGCGATCTGATCGAGGACGTGTACCGTTTGAAACCCGCCAACAGCCCGGACATCAGTGTCGAACTGGCCGTGACCCGTCTCGGACTGGCCGAACAGCCCGATACACGCGGCATTCCGGTGGTCCTGTTGCACGGCAGCTTCTCCAACCGCCGCTTCTGGTATTCACCCAAAGGCATTGGCCTGGGCGCGTATCTGGCGCGCGCGGGCTTCGATGTGTGGATTCCAGAAATGCGCGGGCATGGCCTGTCTTCGCGCAATCAAGCGTACCGGCACAACCGGGTGGCCGATTACGCGCGCTATGACCTGCCGGCTATTGCCGCCTTTGTGCGAGAGCAAAGCGGGCAGATCCCGCACTGGATTGGCCACTCGCTGGGCGGTATCACGCTCGCGGCCGCGCTTGGCGGGCATTACCTTGACGCGGAGGGCGTGGCCTCGGTTGCGCTGTTCGGCAGTCAGATCAGTCGTACGTATTGGCCGTTGAAGATCCCGCCAGTTGAGTGGGGCGGGCGCCTGTTACTCAAGCGTTTCAGGCATATCTCCGGCTCGCGGCTGAAGCGAGGACCCGAAGACGAGCCTATTGGGTTGGCGTTGGAAAGCATGCGCTGGTATGGGCTTTTTCGCCGCTTCGGCGATGCCGAGCGAGATTGGTGGGCGGGGTTGAGCGAGGTTCAAGTGCCGGTGCTGGCGGTTGCCGCCACGGGTGATGATCAAGACCCGGTCTGGGCTTGCCGTAAGCTATATGAGCAGTTCGGTTCCGAGCGACGTCAGTTTCTCTGTCTCGGTCGTGATCAGGGCTTTACCGAAGATTTTGGCCATGTCGAAATGCTCGTCAGCAGGGGCGCACAAACCCAAGTCTGGCCGTTGGTAGCGAGTTGGTTGCGGGATCCATCGGTGCTCCTGACCGAGCAGTAACCACTACGCGGTTTGGCGATGAAGCGCTGAGACAGAGCGGTCGGGCGGTTTCGCTAAAGTAGCGTTGCGGCTAAGCTATGACGCATTAAACTGCTTCAGCCACTTTCGCTTTCCGGGCCTGCATTTATGTTCGTGCCACTTGAGCGTCTGATTAATTTGAATGAAGGCTACCGGCGAACCTTCAAGGTCGCTGGGCGAGATCTGTTGCTGATGGTGGTCGATAACCAGCCGCTGCTGCTCGAAGATAGCTGTCCACATCAAGGCGCGCCCTTGCACAGCGGTACTCTTGTGGGTACGGTCTTGCGATGCAAGCGTCATGGCATTGAGTTCCAATTGCCCAGCGGGCGTCCCTTGCAGGCGTCATGCCCGGGTCTGAAATTTTTTACCCTGGCCTATGAGGGTGATCGAATGGGTATCGATGTCTAGCCGCGCCAGCGTGCCCACGGCTTAACATAGGCGCCAGCATGACGTTTTTCTAAAGAGCCATTGATTTGAAACAGTCGAATGGCTCGTAACACCTGAGATCCTCTTTTTTTAATGATAGGAGTTCACCCATGCATTACCTCACCCCCGATTTGTGCGATGCCTACCCGGAACTGGTGCAGGTCGTTGAGCCGATGTTCAGCAATTTTGGTGGCCGCGATTCCTTTGGTGGTGAAATCGTCACCATCAAGTGTTTCGAGGACAACTCGTTGGTCAAAGAACAGGTCGATCTCGACGGCAAGGGCAAAGTGTTGGTAGTCGACGGCGGAGGCTCGCTGCGCAAGGCGTTGCTGGGTGACATGCTCGCCGAAAAAGCTTCAAGGAATGGCTGGGAAGGCCTGGTGATTTACGGTTGCATCCGCGACGTCGACGTCATCGCGCAAACCGATCTGGGCGTGCAGGCACTGGCCAGCCACCCAATGAAAACCGACAAGCGCGGTATCGGCGACCTTAACGTGGCGGTGACATTCGCGGGTGTGACCTTCCGTCCGGGCGAGTACGTATACGCTGACAATAATGGCGTCATCATCTCCCCAAGCCCTTTGAAGATGCCGGAATAAACAGGACACCGAATGTTCGACGAAGCAAACGCGCAATGGGGGCTGGTACATGCCCTGGTGCTGGATGGTAAAGGCGGGGCGCGTTTCATTGCTCGAACCGAACTGGATGACCTTCAATTGCAGCCAGACGAAAGTGTCTGGCTGCATTGGGATCGCGGTCATCCGCAAACCCAGACCTGGTTGCGCTCCTCCAGCGGGCTGAGCGAGTTCAGCTGTGATCTGCTGCTTGAAGAGAACACGCGGCCGCGTTTGGTGCCATTGCCAAATGCCGAGGTGCTGCTGTTTCTGCGCGGGGTCAACCTCAATCCTGGTGCCGAGCCTGAGGACATGGTGTCGGTACGCATTTTTGCCGCGGCGCAGCAGGTGATCTCCCTGCGCTTGCGTCCCTTGCGTGCTACCGATGAACTGATCGAACACTTGAATCAAGGCAATGGTCCGAAAACCGCCTCTGAATTGATCCTTTATCTCGCTCAATACCTCACTGACAAGGTCCAGACACTGGTCGGTGAACTGACGGAACTGGTCGATGAAGAGGAAGAAAAGATAGATGCCGACGAGCGGTATGCTTCCGATCATGGCGACATGTTGCATATCCGTCGACGTGCAGCCGGTTTGCGCCGTTTTTTGGCGCCGCAACGCGAGATTTACGCGCAATTGACCCGCAACAAATTGCCTTGGTTTGCCGATGACGATGCGAGTTACTGGAATGAACTTAACAACAGCTTGACCCGCTACCTGGAAGAGCTGGAGTTGACCCGCGAGCGTGTCGGTCTGGTCCTTGAATCCGAGGACCGGCGCATGCGCGAGGGGATGAATCGGGTGATGTATCGCTTCGGTATTATCACCGGGATTTTCTTGCCGATGAGCTTCCTGACCGGTTTGCTGGGTGTCAACGTGGGGGGCATACCGGGTTCTGGCAGCCCTTACGGGTTTCTGATTGCTTGCTTGATAATGGCTGCCGTGGCGGTTGGCCAATGGTGGTTGTTCCGTCGTTTACGTTGGGTTTGATTGGGCCGATTCTTTCGATGGCAAAAGGCTCATTTGTGACTCGGTCGATTCTTGTCGCGTCTTTCAGTGACATTGCGTGAGGTTACCTATGCACGATCCGTTCGAACAATCACTGCGCGACATGCTCAATTCTTCATCCTCCAGTCGGGATGACGATGCTTGCCTGGGCCGTGTTTTGAAAACCGCCAACCGCCAGGTCGGTGCGGGGGATTTGTTCAGCTTGCTCGGCCGCTGGTCGCAAGCATTGATGATCGGCCTGAATAACGGTTCGGCGCATATAGCACCTGTTTCGCGTAACACGCTTTCCTCTGCTCGCCCTGCTGATAAGGCTGATTGAACATGGAATTGAATCTCTGGACGCAGAGCCTTGTGACCGCAATGACTGTGTTGTGGACCAAAGTAGCAAACTTCATTCCGAACCTGTTCGGCGCGCTCATTGTGGTGCTGCTGGGCTTTGTCGTTGCCAAATTACTCGACACACTGCTGTCCAAATTGCTCGCCAAGCTGGGTCTGGATCGCCTGATGGGCGGCACCGGGTTGACCAAGTTGATTGCACGGGCGGGTGTTCAGGTACCGATTTCGACCCTGGTCGGCAAAATCGTCTATTGGTTCGTGTTACTGATTTTTCTGGTGTCGGCCGCTGAATCCCTCGGATTGGAGCGCGTGTCCGCGACCCTCGACATGTTGGCCCTGTACCTGCCGAAGGTGTTTGGCGCGGCATTGGTGCTGCTTGTGGGCGTACTGCTGGCGCAATTGGCCAATGGCCTGGTGCGCGGCGCTGCGGAAGGCGTAGGGCTCGACTATTCCGCTGGCCTTGGGCGCATCGCTCAAGGGCTGGTCATTATCATTAGTATTTCTGTCGCAATCAGCCAGTTAGAGGTCAAAACAGACCTGCTTAATCACGTGATTGTGATCGGTTTGATTACCGTTGGTCTGGCCGTTGCGTTGGCAATGGGGCTGGGAAGTCGTGAAATCGCCGGACAGATTCTGGCGGGAATTTATGTGCGGGAGTTGTATCAGGTTGGGCAACAAGTGCGTGTGGGCGAGGTCGAAGGGCAGATCGAAGAAATTGGCACGGTGAAAACAACCTTGCTGACCGATGAGGGAGAGTTGGTGTCATTGTCCAACCGAATCCTCCTCGAACAGCGAGTGAGCAGCCGCTAACCCGGCGAATCCTGCTAATGTATGCCGCCACCAAATTGCCGGAAACATCGGCAGTGGCGGACATTGACCTGACTGTCGGCACGACTTGTTTTGAATAAACCCCAATCGCTGTCCATGCGCTACGACCCCCGCGAGCTCTCCGATGAGGAGTTGGTGGCGCGGGCGCACGTCGAGCTGTTTCATGTGACGCGCGCATACGAAGAGTTGATGCGGCGCTACCAAAGGACCCTTTTTAACGTGTGTGCACGTTATTTAGGGAACGATCGCGATGCTGACGATGTCTGTCAGGAAGTGATGCTTAAGGTGTTGTACGGGCTGAAAAATTTCGAAGGTAAATCGAAGTTCAAGACCTGGCTCTACAGCATCACTTACAACGAATGCATTACGCAGTACCGAAAGGAACGGCGAAAGCGTCGCTTGATGGACGCGTTAAGCCTGGACCCACTTGAGGAGGCGGCCGAAGAGAAGGCGCCTACTCCTGAAGAACGGGGCGGTCTTGATCGCTGGCTTGTGTATGTGAACCCGATTGATCGGGAAATTCTGGTGCTACGTTTTGTCGCAGAGCTGGAATTTCAGGAGATCGCGGATATCATGCACATGGGCTTGAGTGCCACAAAAATGCGCTATAAACGCGCGCTTGATAAATTACGTGAGAAATTTGCAGGTGTTACCGAAACTTAACTCGGAGCAAATAACTCTAACGTGCTGGCAAGTTCTGATAGACTTGCCGACGAGTTCTCCTTCGGTACGAAGGATTGCTTAACAATCACCAGATGGGGATTTAACGGATGAAACTGAAAAACACCTTGGGCTTTGCCATTGGTTCTATTGTTGCCTTGACTTCATTCGGCGTATTGGCGCAAGGCCAAGGCGCTGTCGAGGTGGAAGGCTTCGCCAAAAAACAACAGTACGACAGCGATCGCGATTTCAAGAACAATGGCAACCTGTTCGGCGGTTCGATTGGCTACTTCCTGACCGACGACGTTGAATTGCGTCTGGGCTACGACGAAATCCACAACGTTCGCTCCGATGACGGCCGCAACGTCAAGGGCGCAGACACTGCTCTGGACGCTCTGTACCACTTCAACGCTCCGGGCGACATGTTGCGTCCGTACGTTTCTGCCGGTTTCTCTGACCAAAGCATTGGCCAGAATGGCGGTGGCGGTCGTAACCGTTCCACCTTCGCTAACGTTGGCGGCGGCGCGAAACTGTACTTCACTGAAAACTTCTACGCCCGTGCTGGTGTTGAAGCTCAGTACAACATCGACCAAGGCGACACCGAGTGGGCTCCAAGCGTCGGTATCGGTGTGAACTTCGGCGGCGGCAGCAAGAAAGCCGTTGAAGCAGCTCCAGCTCCAGTAGCTGACGTCTGCACCGACAGCGACAACGACGGTGTTTGCGACAACGTCGACAAGTGCCCGAACACACCAGCCAACGTAACTGTTGATGCTGATGGCTGCCCAGCAGTAGCTGAAGTGGTTCGTGTTGAATTGGACGTCAAGTTCGACTTCAACAAAGCCGTTGTTAAGCCTAACAGCTACAGCGACATCAAGAACCTCGCTGACTTCATGAAGCAGTACCCACAGACCACCACCACTGTTGAAGGTCACACTGACTCCGTCGGTCCTGACGCTTACAACCAAAAACTGTCTGAGAAGCGTGCAAGCGCTGTCAAACAGGTTCTGGTTAACCAGTACGGTGTTGGCGCTAGCCGCGTGAATTCGGTTGGCTACGGCGAAACCCGTCCAGTTGCTGATAACGCAACTGACGCTGGTCGCGCTGTAAACCGTCGCGTAGAAGCTGAAGTAGAAGCCAAAGCTAAGTAATTAGCCCGCGCCTCAAGAAAAGCCCGGCTTAGGCCGGGCTTTTCTTTGTCTGCGATTTGAGGTTTTAGTTAGCTATCAGGTCAGACTAATCAGCCGCTCGCCAACACGTTGGCTGCCGCCAGGCCTTGATTCGCTGTAGTTGAAGCCCCTGATACATCCTGCGCACGGGCTGCCACTTCTCCGATCACCAGAATCGCCGGGCTTTTCAGTTCGAAGGCGACAGCGTCCAGCTGCATGTCAGTCAGCGTGCTGCGGCATTCGCGTTGATGGGGCAGAGACGCATTTTCGATCATGGCCACAGGCGTGTTCGCAGCCAAGCCGCCCGTGAGCAGGTTGTCGCGTATTTCTGATAGTTTGGCGACGCCCATATAGACCACCAGTGTCGTGCCACTTTGTGCCAGCGCTGGCCAATTAAGGCTGCTGTCGTCCTGCGTGTGAGCAGTGACCAGGGTCACGCCACGACTGACACCGCGCAAGGTCAGCGAAATACCGCACTGAGTTGCCCCGGCCAGTCCGGCAGTGATGCCGTTGACCAGTTCGACCTCCACCCCTTTCGCCCTCAGCCACTCGGCTTCTTCGCCACCGCGTCCGAAGATGCACGGGTCGCCACCTTTAAGCCGTACCACGCACTTGCCTTGGCGGGCGTAACGCAGCATGAGTCGATGGATGAAGGCCTGAGGTGTCGAGCGACAGCCGCCGCGCTTACCGACGGCGATCACTCGAGCTGTAGGGCAGTGTTCCAGTATTGCAATATTGACCAGGTCATCGATCAACACCACCTGGGCTTCGTGCAAGGCCCGTACGGCCTTGAGCGTAAGCAGTTCAGGGTCACCAGGGCCTGCGCCCACCAGCCAGATTTTTGCGCTCATGCTGCAGCCCTCATTAGCTGATTGCCATTGGCAGCGGGTTGGCCGCCAGCAATCGTTTGATTTCCGGTACACAGGAGCCACATTGGCTGCCGCAGCCCAGTTGTGTTTTCAGTTCAATCAGATCAAGCCCGCGACCAATTCCGGCCAGCACGGCGCTTTCGCTGACATTCATGCAGTTGCACAAGGTTTTGCTGCTGTGAGGCGTGGCCGCTGCGTTACCGGGTGGGGTGCTGATCGGCGCCAGAAGCCAGCGGCGCAGTTGTTCATCGGCGCGGCCTTCCAGCCACAGGCTTTGCAGCCAATGCTGGGCGATGGTTTCCCCTGCCAGGCGGATGGCGGTGATCCGGCCATTTTCGATGCGTACCCGTTTGCCAATAGAGCGGCGTGGGTCGTCATAGGACAGTACCGGGCCCTCATTCAGGCCAAGTAGCTGGTCGATCTGTGTGAGTAATTGATTGTCCGGCGCCTGGGCGCTGGCAGCGCGGATCAGCAAAGCAGGACGCTCGCGACCGGCCAGGCTGAGGCTGGCGTAAGCAAAGCTTTCGCACAGCGGGCGCAGGGCTTCGAGATGGGTTTGTACGTCACCTTCGACCAGTGCGAACAGTTGCCACGGCAAGGTCACGGCCTCGATGCGCACGCCGGCGTGCTTGAGCTCCGGTTGCTTGGAGAGCGGGTCGAACGCGGGTTGCGTCAGTACGTTAACGCCGCCCTTGAGAAAGCGATCACCCCAGTGCATCGGCAAGAACGCTTGACCTGGTCGCACGCTGTCATCGCTGCTGACGGGCACGATCAAGCTACCGCGACGACTTTTCAGGCTCACCAGATCGCCCGCTTGTAGGCGATGACGGCGCATCTCGTCAGGGTGCAAGCTCAATACGGCTTCGCTGACATGGCCGAACAATCTTGCAGCGGTGCCTGTGCGGCTCATGCCGTGCCATTGATCACGCAGGCGGCCTGTGTTCAGGGTCAGCGGGAAACGTGCGTCACGCAGCTCTTTGGCGGCTCTGTAGGGCTCGGTAATGAAATTGGCGCGGCCCGACTCGGTGGGGAAGATGCCATCGCCATATAAGCGAGGTGTTCCTGTCTGGGCACCGGTTGGGAAGGGCCATTGTTGTGGGCCTTGTTGATCGAGCACGGCATAGCTGATGCCCGACAGATCCAGATCACGCTCGCGCGTCAGCTGTTTGTACTCGTCGAACAGCGCTTGTGGTTGATCAAACGCGAACAGGCTGGGCGCGCCTGGACGTAGCCGTTGTTCCAGGCGCTGAGCGAAGTCCACGGTAATCGCCCAATCCGCGCGCGCCTGGCCGGGGGCCGGTATCGCCTGGCGCACGTGAGAGATGCGTCGTTCCGAGTTGGTGACCGTGCCTTCCTTTTCGCCCCAGCTGGCCGCAGGCAACAGCAGGTCGGCAAAGCGGCAGGTTTCGGTGGTGCGAAAGGCTTCCTGCAGGACCACAAACGGGCAAGTGGTCAGCGCTTGCTGAATCTTTTGTTGATCGGGCAGCGACTGCGCCGGGTTAGTGCAGGCGATCCAGAGGGCTTTGATCTTGCCTGTCTGCAATTGCTCGAACAACTCGATGGCGGTCAGCCCGGTAGAGGCGGGTAACGCATCAACCCCCCAATACTCGGCAACCTCTGCGCGATGCGTGGCGTTGGCCGCTTCGCGATGGCCCGGCAGCAAATTGGACAAACTTCCTGTTTCACGGCCGCCCATGGCGTTCGGCTGACCGGTGAGAGAGAAGGGGCCTGCGCCGGGGCGTCCGATTTGCCCGGTTGCCAAATGCAGGTTGATCAGTGCGCTGTTCTTGGCGCTACCCGCCGTGGACTGATTCAAGCCCATGCACCACAGCGACAGAAAACTCGGGGCGGTGCCAATCCATTGCGCGCAGGCGTGCAGTTGCTCCACGGGAATGCCGCAGATCTCGGCGACCATTTGCGGGGTGTAATCGCGCACCAGGGTCTTTAGCTCGGCATAGCCTTGGGTGTGCTGATCGATAAAGCTGCGATCAATCCAGTCTTCCCAGAGCAGCAGATGCAGGATGCCGTGAAACAGCGCGACATCGGTGCCGGGCTGGATCGCCAAGTGCAGGTCCGCCAGTTCGCACGTGTCTGTGCGGCGCGGGTCGACCACGATGATCTTCATGTCCGGCCGCTGGCTTTTCGCTTCTTCCAGGCGACGGAACAGCACCGGATGGGCGTAAGCCATGTTGCTGCCGACGATCAGCACGCAGTCGCTAAGCTCGATGTCTTCGTAGTTACACGGTGGCGCGTCGGCACCCAGGCTGCGTTTGTAGCCGACCACTGCGGAAGACATGCACAGCCGCGAATTACTGTCGATATTGTTGGTGCCGACCAGTGCTCGGGCCAGTTTGTTGAATGCGTAGTAGTCCTCGGTCAGCAGTTGCCCGGAAACGTAAAACGCAACGCTGTCCGGGCCGTGTTCGCGAATGGTGTCAGCGAACACGTTGGCAGCATGGTCAAGCGCTGTGTCCCAATCGGTGACGCTGCGCGCCAGGGATTTACCCAGGCGCAGTTCCGGGTACAGCGCCCGAGCCGTCAAGTCGCCGGTCAGGTGCAGGCTTGAACCTTTGCTGCACAGTTTGCCGAAGTTGGCCGGGTGCCTAGGATCGCCGCTGACGCCGAGAATGCGCTCATTGTCGTGCTCGATCAGCACGCCACAGCCGACTCCGCAATAGCAGCAGGTCGACGCGGTGATCTGCGTTGTAGCGGCGGGTGGGCGCATTATGCTGCTTCCTTCAATGCCAGTTGCACGCGGCCGTTCTCTACGCGGGCCAAGTGTTTGTGTGTGCAGCCCACGTCGGGCGCTTGCGCTTCACCCGATTCCAGGTCGATCTGCCAGTTGTGCAGCGGGCACGCCACGCGCTTCCCGTAGATCAACCCCTGAGACAATGGGCCGCCTTTGTGTGGGCAACGGTCGTCGAGGGCGAAGACTTCATCGTCGCTGGTGCGGAAAATGGCGATGTCCCCCTTGGGCCCTTCGATGATGCGCGAGCCCAGCGGGTTGATGTCTTCCAGGGCGCAGATATCGAGCCAGTTCATGCCAGCACCTCCACAGGGATGCGTTCGAATTCTTTTTTCAGCAGCGGTTGCTCGATGCGCTCTTTCCAGGGGTCCTGCTCGAATGACAGTGAGAACTGCAATTTCGCGTTCAGGGCCCGGCGGTTGTCGTGATCTTCCAGCACCGCTTTTTTGATGTGCTCCATACCGACCCGTTGCAGGTAGTGCACGGTGCGCTCCAAGTAGAAGGCTTCTTCGCGATACAGTTGCAGGAAGGCGCCGTTGTATTCGCGGACTTCTTCAGCGGTTTTCAGCTTGACGAAGAATTCGGCGACTTCGGTCTTGATCCCGCCGTTGCCACCGATGTACATCTCCCAGCCGGAGTCGACGCCGATGATGCCAACGTCCTTGATCCCGGCTTCAGAACAGTTACGCGGGCATCCGGACACGGCCAGTTTGACCTTGTGCGGTGACCACATGTTGAACAGGTCGTGCTCCAGTTCGATGCCCAGTTGGGTCGAATTCTGTGTGCCGAAGCGGCAGAACTCACTGCCGACACAGGTCTTCACCGTGCGGATCGATTTGCCGTAGGCGTGGCCGGAAGGCATGTCGAGGTCTTTCCAGACGCCTGGCAAATCCTGTTTCTTGATCCCCAGCAGATCGATACGTTGCCCGCCGGTGACCTTGACCATGGGCACGTTGTACTTGTCGGCGACATCGGCAATACGGCGCAGTTCGGACGGGTTGGTCACGCCGCCCCACATCCGTGGCACCACCGAATAAGTGCCGTCTTTTTGAATATTGGCGTGAGCGCGTTCGTTGATCAGACGCGATTGCGGATCGTCCTTTGCCTCGCCTGGCCAGGTGGAAATCAGGTAATAGTTCAGCGCAGGACGGCAGGTGGCGCAGCCGTTGGGGGTGCGCCAGTTCATGTAGCTCATGGCGCCTGCGATGGTCAGCAGATGCTGGTCGCGAATGGCCTTGCGGATTTGCCCGTGGTTCAGGTCGCTGCAACCGCAGATGGCTTTTTCGCTCTTCGGTTTGACGTCCGCTGCACCGCCCACGGTGTTGATCAGAATCTGCTCCACCAGACCGGCGCAAGAGCCGCAGGAGCTCGCTGCCTTGGTGTGCTTCTTCACGTCATCGACGCTGAACAGGCCATGTTCCTGAATCGCCTTGACGATGGTCCCTTTGCAGACGCCATTGCAGCCGCAGACTTCGGCGCTGTCGGCCATGCTCATGGCTTTGTCCTGACCCTGGTGGCCGACATCGCCCAAGGCGTTTTCGCCGAACATCAGGTGGTCGCGGATTTCATTGATCTGATGGTTTTCGCGGATTTGCCGGAAGTACCAGCCGCCGTCTGCGGTGTCGCCATACAGGCAGGCGCCGACCAGGACGTCATCCTTGATCACCAGCTTTTTATAGACTCCACCAATCGGGTCGGACAGTGTGATGGTTTCAGTGCCTTCGCCGCCCATGAAGTCGCCAGCGGAAAACAGGTCGACGCCGGTCACTTTCAACTTGGTCGAGGTCACCGAGCCTTGATAGCGCGCAAAGCCCAGTTGTGCCAGGTGGTTGGCGCAGACCTTGGCCTGTTCGAACAGCGGCGCCACCAGCCCGTAGGCAATGCCGCGATGGCTGGCGCATTCGCCGATGGCATACACGCGCGGGTCGTAGGTTTGCAGGGTGTCGTTGACCAGAATCCCCCGGTTGCAGGGGATGCCAGCCTGTTCGGCCAATTCGGTGGCGGGGCGGATACCGGCGGCCATGACCACCAGATCGGCAGGGATCACATCGCCGTTCTTGAATTGCACGGCTTTCACCCGGCCTTTGCCGTCATCGAGCAGTGCCTGGGTCTGTTCTTTCAGGCGGAACGTCAGGCCGCGCTTTTCCAATTCCATTTGCAGTAAATGCGCGGAAGTCTGGTCTAGTTGGCGTTCCAGCAGCCATTCGCCGATGTGCACCACGGTCACGTGCATGCCGCGCAGCTTGAGGCCGTTGGCGGCCTCGAGGCCGAGCAGGCCGCCACCAATCACCACTGCGTGGGTGTGGGTCTTGGCGGTGTTGATCATGGTCTGGGTGTCGGCGATGTCGCGGTAGCCGATCACACCCTGCAGGTCATTGCCGGGGATGGGCAGAATGAAGGGGGTCGAGCCGGTCGCGATCAGCAAACGATCATAGTGGGCTTCAGTGCCGTCGTCGGCGATTACCAGGCGCTTGGCGCGATCAATCTTCACCACTTTACGGTTGAGCAGTAGCTGAATGTTGTTTTCCAGGTACCAGCTCAAATCGTTGAGCACGATCTCATCGAACGTTTGCTCGCCGGCCAATACTGGCGACAGCAGAATGCGGTTGTAATTGGGGTGTGGCTCTGCGCCGAACACGGTGATGTCGTACAGGTCGGCGCTCAGTTTGAGCAGCTCTTCGAGGGTGCGAACACCGGCCATGCCGTTGCCAATCATCACCAGTTTGAGTTTTTTCATAGTGCCTCCGAGAGACCACGAGGGGCGTGCTCGACAAGTTCCGCGCAAACAAAAAAAGGCGTCCCGCTAGTCACCTAGCGAGGACGCCTTTGTCCAGTCCCGTTCTCTCGGGAAGTGCCACTTTCGTCGTTGAAAGCGGGCACTTTATAAATTGCTTGGTGAAACTAATGCAGTGGTTGTGCCAAGTCGGTGGGCGCCCGTGATTACTGGGGTTTTCCAGGCGTTGTGCTGGGTTGATTGCACTCTTTTAACGCGGATTGCCCGCAAGTGGTGCGATCTTGGGTCGCCACCTCATCCACGCAATATCCAGATAATCAGTATCAGATTCACCAGCAACGACGTCAGCGCCAGTGTTCGCCATACCTTCAGCGGCTCGCGTTCCAGTAGCGGCCTGGGTTTGACCTTGAGCGTGGTCAGTTCGGCCTGTTCCAGTTCCAATAACCACTCTTCGGCGGTTTCATAACGCTGGGTCGGGTCTGCACTCAGCGCCCGGCTCAGGTTGCGCTCCAGCCAGTCCGGTACGTCCGGTCGATAGCGACTGGCCGGAACCGCCACGCCAAAGTGCGGGTGTTGAAACGCTTCGATTTCGCCATAGGGATAGTGCCCGGTGAGCAGGTAATACAGGGTTACTCCGGCGCTGTATAAGTCCTGCTGTCCACTGGGGGCTATGCCGTCAAAGGCTTCGGGGGCGATGAAGCTGGGTGTGCCGGGTAAGTCGTTGGCGGTATCGACTGACAGGCCGGGGCAATAAGCCAGGCCGAAATCCAGCACGCGCAGCTCGCCACCGTCATCAAGCAGCAGGTTCTCCGGCTTGATGTCGCGATGCACGATGTTGCGTCGATGCAGTAGACCCAAGGCGCGCAGCAAGCTTATGGCCAGATCCTGCCATTGCGGCAACGGCAGTGGACCGTTTTCCTCGAACACCTTGGCCAGGGTCTGGCCGGGGTATTCGCGCATCACGTAATACAAATGCTGACGTTCGGGGGCGGGATGAATCTCAGGGAAAAACCGTCCGGCCACGCGCCGCAAGAACCACTCTTCCAGTAGCAGGCTTTGTCCTGCATGGCTTTCGGCATGACGACTTGCAGGCAGGGTTTTCAGTAGCCAGGTCTGTTGCTGCTGATCGCGTACCCGGTACAGCAGGGATTGCCGCGACTGCCCGAGAACCGTTTCCACCTGCCAGCCTTCGAACCGTTGGCCCGGCTTCAGCGCGGGAGGTATTGGCCATTGCTGAAGCTGGATCAGGGTGTCGCCAAGGTTATCCTGCCCCAGTCCATCGACTTGAATCAGCAGGGCGCTGGCGTTGTCTTGACTGCCCGCCAGATGCGCGGCGCTGACCAGGGTCTGCACCGCGTTATCGAGATTGTCCTGCTCGCGCAGGATTGAGCTGATGCTGGCTTCGCTGAGCGTCGACCACACGCCGTCACTGAGTATCAGCCAGCGCTCGCCCTCGCGCAGTTCGCCGTCAAGGTAGTCCATGACCACGTATTGATCGAGCCCCAGCGCACGCTTGAGGACGTGTTGCATGTCCGGTTGTTCCCAGACGTGGTCCTCACTGACGCGCAGCAGTTGCCCTGCGTACCAGCGGTAAACCCGGCAATCGCCGACATGGGCCAGGGTGAAACGCCGGCCCCGTAAGACGATGGCACTCAAGGTAGTCAGCAGGCCATTGGCCTGTAGCCAGCGATTCTGTGCCAGCAACAGGCGGTCCAGCGACTGCGCGACACCCCAGGTTTCCGGGGTGGCGTAGTAATCCAGCGCCAGCGCCTGCAAGGTCGAGCGGGCCGCCAGCCCGCCGTCGGCACAATGGCTGACACCGTCGGCGAGGGCGAACAAGTAGCCCTTGCTCGCCGCCAATGCCGGCATCGGCGTCACCAGGCGACCTGCATCCTGATTTTCCGTGCGCGGACCACTGGCGCTGAAATGGGCGAAACTCAGTTGCAAGCTCATCGGGGAGGTTAAACCCGTGCCGCCGTCACTGCTGCCGAGCCCCATGTGGTTCTCCAGCGGCGTTTGACGTTATGCAGGCCGAACCAGGCCAATACGCCGAGGCTGGCGAACAGCCACAGACCCATTTGGTAATCGCCTGTGTTCTGCTTGATTGCACCCAGACCGGCTGCCAGGAGGAAACCACCCACGCCACCGGCCATGCCGATCAAGCCCGTCATCACACCGATTTCCTGACGAAAGCGCTGCGGTACCAGTTGGAATACTGCGCCGTTGCCGGCACCCAGGCCAAGCATTGCCGAAACGAACAGGGCCAGGGCAGCCCAAGAGCTGGGCAGGTTAAACCCGACAGCCGCAATACAGATGGCCGCCACTGCGTACATCCCCGACAAGGTACGAATCCCGCCGAACCGGTCCGCCAGAGCACCGCCCAGTGGGCGCATCATGCTGCCACCGAACACGCAGGCTGCCGTGTAATAACCTGCAGTCACCGGGCTCAGGCCGTATTGGTCGTTGAAATAGCCGGGCAGGGCGCTGGCCAGGCCAATAAAGCCGCCGAAGGTCACTGCGTAGAAGAACATGAACCACCAGGTGTCACGGTCGCCCAGGGCTTTCATGTAGTCAGCCATGGATTTGGTTTTTGCCCGTTGCGGCGAGTTGCGGGCCATCAATGTAAAAACGATCAGGACCAGGATCAGCGGAATCAGGGCGAAGCCGAACACGTTGGTCCAGCCAAAGGCCAAGGCCAGTGCAGGGGCGATCAGTGCGGCGAACACGGTGCCGGAGTTGCCTGCACCGGCAATGCCCATGGCCTTGCCTTGATGCTCTGCCGGGTACCATTGCGAGGCCAGCGGCAGGGCGACTGCGAACGCGGCGCCTGCCATGCCGAGGAATACCCCGAGCAGCAAGGCTTGCTCATAGCTGTGGATGCCCAGCTGCCAGGCCGCCAACAATGCACCAATGACGATCACTTGACCGATGATGCCCGCTGTCTTTGGCGACAACTTGTCAGCCAGCAGGCCCATGAGTACGCGCAGAAAAGCCCCGGCCAGAATCGGCGTCGCTACCATCAATCCGCGCTGCTGGGTGGTCAGGTGCAGATCGCCGGCGATCTGTACGGCCATTGGGCCGAGCAGGTACCAGACCATGAAACTCAGGTCGAAATACAGGAAGGCTGCGAACAGAGTCGGCTTATGGCCGGCTTTCCAGAAGCTTGTATTCATTGAACACCTCATCTGCAAAAAAGAGTTGTTGCTGAGTTCGAGCGCGGCTTGAAGCTCAACGGGGTAGGGACGTGCAGGTGGAGCATCCATATCCGGGGGCTCCACCAGCCCCAGGCGCTGGGGCCAAAACGCAAAAAACGCCGCAACCCGATTCGCGTTTGCGAGAGGGGTATGCGACGTCTTTGTCGTAAGTGGGGCAGCCGCCGTTGGCTACCTGTGTAATCTCTAAAGCAAAAGCCGGGCCATCATCAGAGGATTGCTCTCGCGCGACACGTGAGAGCGATCAATTCATCCCAGTAATTCACTCATGGCAATGATCTGCTCAGCCACCTGAATCAGCTTCTGCTGGCGGCTCATGGCTTGGCGGCGCATCAGGGTGTAGGCCTCTTCTTCTTTGCAGTCCTTCATCTTCATCAACAGGCCTTTGGCCAACTCGATGCGTTTTCGCTCCACCAATTGCTGGTCGCGTGCCTGTAATTGGGCACGCAGCGCTTGATCGCTCTCAAAACGGGCCATCGCCACGTCCAGGATCGGTTGCAGGCGTTGGGCATTGATACCTTCAACGATGTAGGCACTGACCCCGGATTTGATGGCCTGGCGCATGACGAGCGGGTCGTGCTCATCGGTGAACATCACGATAGGGCGCGGCAGATCGCGGGTGACCAGCACCACTTGCTCCATCACGTCTCGGCCGGGGGACTCGGTGTCGATCAAAATGACGTCGGGGCGCACGGCCTCTACCCGTGCAGGCAAGTCGATGGTCAGCCCAGACTCGTCGATCACCTCGAAACCGGCTTCGCTGAGTGCGGCCTTGAGGCGTCCGACTTTTTTTGCCGTGTCATTTATCAGCAGGATACGCAGCATGTTCGCGACTTCCTTCAGCGACTGACACGGGTGGGTACGGCATCGGCCAACGCGTGCAGCTTGAAGCTGTGTGCATAGGCTGTGGGATCGCTACCGTCCCAGACTTTGCCATCAATCAGCTGGCTGCTGCGCATGGCGGACTCAGGGACTGCAATGCCGAGAGCGGCCGCTGCCTGGCTGTACAGCTTCAGTTGCTGCACTTGCGTGGCGATCCCAAGGTAGTCAGGGTCTTCGCGCAACAGCCCCCAGCGCCGAAACTGGGTCATGAACCACATGCCGTCGGACAGGTAGGGCAGGTTGACTTCGCCCGCGCCGTGAAAGCGCACGGCGTGTGGGTCATGCCAGTGGTTGCCGAGACCGTCGGCATAATCCCCCATGAGGCGTGGTTCTATGCAATCCACCGGCGTATTGAGGTAATCGCTGCCGCTGAGCAATTGCGCGGTACTGCGCCGGTTTTCATCGTTTTGTTCAATAAAACGGCTGGCTTCCAGCACTGCCATGACCAGCGCCCGTGCAGTGTTGGGGTACTGCTCGACAAACTCACGCGTGCAGCCAAGTACTTTTTCCGGGTGATCGGGCCAGATCGCCTGCGTCGTCGCCAAGGTAAAGCCAAGGCCTTGATTCACCGCGCTGGCGCACCAGGGTTCGCCCACGCAGCAGCCGTCGATACGCCCGGCTTGCAGGTGCGCGACCATTTGTGGCGGCGGTACGACCACGCTATTGACGTCGTTCAGCGGGTGAATGCCTTGGCTCGCGAGCCAGTAATACAACCACATCGCATGTGTGCCGGTGGGGAAGGTCTGGGCAAACGTCAGTTTTGTACGGCTTTGGTGCACGTACCGATCGAGTGCCTCAGGACTGGTCACGTTCGCGTCCTGCAACGCTTTGGATAAGTTAATGCTTTGCCCGTTCTGGTTCAGGCCCATCAGCACCGCCATGTCGGTGCCCACGGAGCCGCTGATTCCCAATTGCACCGCATAAATCAGCCCGTAAAGGCTGTGAGCGGCGTCCAGTTCGCCACTGACCAGCTTGTCGCGCAGGTTGGCCCAGGACGATTGGCGTTTCAGGTTCAGGGTCAGGCCATAGGGCTGAGCAAACCCTTGGGTGGCGGCAACCACCAGTGGCGCGCAGTCGGTCAGGGCCATGAAGCCCAGGTCGATGGTGTTTTTTTCAGGCGCGTCGCTGCCCGCGACCCAGGCCAGAGTGTTGTTCGGTAGTGTGTTCATGCCGATTTATTCATGGTCAAAGCGCCATCCATAAAAAAGCGTCGCGCAGTCTTCCGCACAAGCAAAGACCGTCACGACGCCATTGTCCGATGCCTCGCTCCGCCGTTGGAGGGAGTGCTGATCAACGGTATCAAGCAAGGCATATGCCATGAGTGGGTTGCCGGGTGTGGGAGCAGGGGGACGCCTAGTTCTTGCCTGCGAAAGCGGTGGTACCGAATGGCGGTGACGAATGGCAGGGTGAAGACAGTTGCTCGTGTTGATCTGCTGCAGTTCGAACTCGCCTACAACCCCTCGGCCCGTCTATAATCGCTGCCCTGAATTCAGCCGCTCACGAGCCAATCCCGCCCATGTATAACCTGGCCCGCCAGTTATTGTTCAAACTTTCCCCGGAAACGTCCCATGACCTGTCGCTGGATTTGATCGGCGCCGGGGGGCGTTTGGGGCTCAATGGCTTGTTTACCAAGGCACCTGCGCAGTTGCCGGTAACGGTCATGGGCCTGAACTTCCCTAATCCGGTCGGGTTGGCAGCGGGGCTGGACAAAAATGGCACGGCGATCGATGGGTTTGCGCAGCTGGGCTTTGGTTTTGTCGAAGTCGGCACCGTGACCCCGCGCCCACAGCCGGGCAATCCGAAACCACGGATTTTTCGTCTGCCGCATGCCGAGGCCATCATCAACCGGATGGGTTTCAATAATCTGGGTGTCGATCACCTGATCAGCCGGGTACAGGCTGCCAAGTACCGCGGCATCCTCGGGATCAACATCGGCAAGAACTTCGATACCCCGGTAGAGCGCGCCGTGGACGACTACCTGATCTGTCTGGATAAGGTCTATGCCCATGCCAGCTACGTGACCGTGAATGTCAGTTCGCCGAACACGCCTGGCTTGCGCAGCTTGCAGTTCGGTGACTCGCTCAGGCAATTGCTCGAAGCCCTGCGCCTGCGTCAGGAGGACCTGGCGCAAAAACACGGCAGGCGCGTGCCGCTTGCCATCAAGATTGCGCCTGACATGACGGATGAAGAAATTGTGCAGGTCGCTGCTGCGCTGATTGAATCAGGCATGGATGCGGTGATTGCGACCAACACCACGCTCAGTCGCAAAGGTGTTGAAGGGTTGCCCCATGCGGACGAAGCTGGTGGCCTGTCGGGCGCGCCGGTTCGTGAAAAGAGTACCCATACGGTCAGAGTGCTGGCGGGTGAATTGGCCGGGCGGTTGCCGATCATTGCGGCGGGCGGGATCACAGAAGGCAAGCACGCGGCTGAGAAGATCGCCGCAGGTGCGAGTCTGGTGCAGATCTACTCGGGCTTTATTTATAAAGGACCGGCGTTGATTCGCCAGTCGGTTGATGCGATAGCGGGGATGTCGCCCCGGCACAGTGCATAAAAAAGGGGTTCCTTGACGGAACCCCTTGGGCTTTAGCCCGCCGCCCGGGTGGGGCGTGCATGGTTTAGGTCATCTTTCAAACATTTAAAAAAACTTGATCGGAATGTACCTGATTAGCCGACCGCGTGAAGTTCGTTGAGTCTGTGGATACCCGCAGTGCCGGTCATACCGTCCCAGTTGTCGCCGCGTCCTTCTCGCCAGCCATTGATCCAGGCTTGGCGTACCGACGGTAGAGTAAAGGGGCAAAGCTCACGGGATTTGCCATGAACACCAAATTGATATCCGCGTAAAAATGCTCTTTCCAACGGATCACGCTTAAGTCTTCTCATAGGGTGTTGCCCTCGTTTGTTGACTGTAATGTCCCTGAGGACCTCATGTTGAGGTCGGGCAGAATCTTCTGCCGTTGGTACCCGCTGCCGGCGTCGCGGGCTTGGTGTTGTCATCGTTGCGGTGACAACCTGTGGTGAGTTCTAACCAATGCGCTTGGCTCTGTGAATGATCGTTTTGTCATAAGAACGTAACTATTGGCGTGGTAATGCCATAAGCAGCACATTCATTCGCAGGGATTTTTTACCACAGCCCCCCTGACCTGAGGCTTTGAATGAAGGCTGACGCGGTTTTTCAAACGCGAATGATGGCGGATTGCTTTCAGCCGTAAAACGACGAAGGGTCGGGATGTGACTTTTTATTACAACGATCTTTAGCCTAAATGGGCGATGATCGAACGATCAATTGTCTTTTGGCCGCCAAGCTGATGGACTGACTGCTGCATCGACGCAACGCGCCGATGACGGTGGACCGGCACAATATGTGTGCCACGCAGGCGCTCTCCAAGAAAGGCGCTTGTTTAAAATCTGGTCGGGCAATGCGTTGCCCCGCCGCTTATCGCTTAAGGCCCTGGATTACCCATGTCGGACCGTTACGAACTCTTTCTTACCTGCCCCAAGGGCCTCGAAGGTTTGCTCGCTGAGGAAGCCACCGGGCTTGGCCTTGAGGAGACCCGCGAACACACCTCGGCCATTCGTGGCATGGGCGACATGGAGACGGCCTATCGGCTGTGCCTCTGGTCGCGACTGGCCAACCGCGTGTTGCTGGTGCTCAAGCGGTTCCCGATGAAAGATGCCGAGGACCTGTACCACGGTGTACTCGATGTCGAATGGGAAGATCACCTCGACGCTGAAGGCAGTCTCGCGGTGGAGTTCAGCGGTAACGGTTCGGGGATCGACAACACTCACTTCGGTGCGCTGAAGGTCAAGGATGCGATCGTCGATAAACTGCGTACCCCGTCGGGTCTGCGTCCTTCTGTCGATAAGCTCAATCCGGACTTGCGCGTTCACCTGCGCCTGGACCGCGGCGAAGCGATTCTGTCATTGGACCTGTCTGGTCACAGCTTGCACCAACGCGGTTATCGCTTGCAGCAGGGCGCGGCACCGTTGAAAGAAAACCTGGCGGCAGCGATTCTGGTGCGGGCCGGCTGGCCGCGCATCGCTGCCCAAGGCGGCGCGCTGACAGACCCGATGTGTGGCGTCGGTACCTTCCTGGTGGAAGGGGCGATGATGGCTGCGGATATCGCACCAAACCTCAAGCGCGAACGCTGGGGTTTTTCGGCCTGGCTCGGGCACGTCCCTGCCTTGTGGAAGAAGCTGCACGACGAGGCGCAGGCGCGGGCCGATATCGGTCTGGCCAAGCCGCCGCTGTGGATTCGCGGTTATGAAGCCGATCCACGCCTGATTCAGCCCGCCCGCAACAACATTGAACGCGCTGGCATGAGTGAGTGGGTCAAGGTGTATCAGGGCGAAGTCGCGACGTTTGAGCCGCGTCCGGATCAGAACCAGAAAGGGTTGGTCATCTGTAACCCTCCTTACGGCGAACGTCTGGGTGATGAGGCGAGCTTGCTCTATCTCTACCAGAACCTCGGCGAACGTCTGCGTCAGGCGTGCCTGAACTGGGAAGCGGCGGTGTTCACCGGCGCGCCGGATCTGGGCAAGCGCATGGGTATTCGCAGCCACAAGCAATATGCCTTCTGGAACGGCGCCTTGCCGTGCAAATTATTGCTGATCAAGGTGCAGCCGGATCAGTTCGTCACCGGCGAGCGCCGCACACCTGAGCAGCGTCAAATTGAGCGTGAGCAGGTCGAGGCGGATGTATCGGTTGAAGTCGAAGCGCCCGGCAAGTACGAAAAGTACAACAAGAACGGCAATCCTATTCGCAAACCTGAACCGGTCATTGAACAGGCACGGTTGAGTGAAGGCGGGCAGATGTTTGCCAACCGCTTGCAGAAAAATCTCAAATTGCTGGGCAAGTGGGTCCGTCGTGAAGGCATCGATTGCTATCGGGTCTACGATGCCGACATGCCCGAGTACGCGTTGGCTATTGATCTGTACCACGATTGGGTTCACGTTCAGGAATACGCAGCGCCCAAGACTATCGATCCGGAAAAGGCGTCGGCCCGTCTGTTCGATGCGCTGGCAGCGATTCCCCAGGCGTTGAATATCGACAAGAGCCGGGTGGTGATCAAGCGCCGTGAGCGCCAGAGCGGCACCAAGCAGTATGAACGCCAGAGCGCACAAGGACAGTTCCTCGAGGTCAACGAAGGCGGCGTCAAGCTGCTGGTGAACCTGACCGACTATCTGGATACCGGGCTTTTCCTCGATCACCGGCCGATGCGCATGCGTATTCAGCGTGAGGCAGCGGGCAAGCGCTTCCTGAACTTGTACGCCTACACGGGGACCGCGAGTGTCCATGCGGCAAAGGGCGGCGCACGTACAACCACCAGTGTCGATCTGTCCAAGACCTACCTGGATTGGGCACGGCGCAACCTGTCACTCAACGGTTTCTCTGACAAGAACCGTCTGGAACAGGGCGACGTCATGGCGTGGCTGGAAGCAAGTCGTGACGAGTACGACCTGATTTTCATCGATCCGCCGACGTTCTCCAACTCCAAGCGCATGGAAGGGATCTTCGACGTGCAGCGTGATCAGGTGCAGTTGCTGGATCTGGCGATGGCGCGACTGGCCCCGGGCGGCGTGTTGTACTTCTCCAACAACTTCCGCAAGTTCCAGCTCGACGAAAACCTCGGCGAGCGCTATGCGGTCGAAGAAATTACCGCACAAACCGTTGACCCGGACTTTGCTCGCAACAGCAAGATCCACCGGGCCTGGCGTATTACGGCTCGCTGAACCCGCGATGTCCCACCCCTGACTTAATTAGTTAGGGGTGGGACGCAAGTGGGGCTAGGCAAGCTAGTGGCAAATAGCTATAACTGAGCCATGGCCACGGTTGCACCACAACGTTGGCGTATGAGTTCTGCTTATGTCGCCAAACAGCATTCGATCCAGAATTCTCGGCTTGATCCACGAAGACGCGCTTGCGCCGTCCGCAGCGACCCTGGCTTTTGCGGCAGGCGCTGTGCTGACCGCGATGCTCGTGTCGGCCAGCGCCGATATGCACCAACGCCGACTTGATCAGCGTTTCAATCTGTTGGCCAGCGAACGCTTCAGTCGCATTCAGGAGCGCTTCGACGATCAAGTCCAGCGCCTGGATGGCCTTCGCCGCTTCTTCGTCTTTTCCGACCAGATCACTCAAGCGGAATTCGATGGTTATGCGGCGCCTTTACTGGCGCTGACGCAGGCGTATTCCTGGGCGCCAAGGGTCTTTGGCGCAGAGCGCTCGCAGTTTGAGGCGCACGCGCACGCACAAGGGCTGACCGACTTCACCGTTCGCGAGCTGAACCCCAGCGGTGAGCTAAAGCCAGCTGTTGATCGCCCTGAGTACTTTCCGGTCCTGTATACCCAATCCAGAAGCACAGAGCCGCTGCCGCTGGGTTTTGATGTGATGTCTGAAAGCATTCGCCGAACCACGCTTGAGCGTGCCTTGCAGCGGGGCAGCATGGCCGTGTCGCCACGGATGGATCTGGTGGGGCTTGAGCCCGCGAATACCAGTGGTCTATTGCTGGTGGCGCCCGTGCTGTTATCGGTGGTCGATGGCGGAGCGAAGAAGCAGGCATTGTCTGGGTACGTGATGGCGGTGATCGGCCTGCGCACATTGATGTCCGAAGGGTTGCCCGCCCAGGATCGCGACAACCTGGCGCTGCAGCTGTTCGACCTTTCTTCACCAGAGCAGCCCGGGCTGCTGTATCAGTCGGCAAACCAAACGGTGGAAAGCAACCTGCGCATCAGTACGCTGTTGAGCATGGCTGACCGACGTTACCTGCTGGAACTTCGTCCATCCGCTGCTTTTGTTGCTGCCAACCAGTCCTCGTCGACCAGCGTGATTGTGTTGGGGGGGTTACTGAGTCTGATCCTCAGCGCGTTGCTGTATAGCCTGGTCAATCAGCGTCAGCGCGCCTTACTGCTGGTCGAGCGGCGTACGGCCGAGTTGCGCAGCGTGCTAAACGCTGCGACTCAGGTGGCGATCATTGCGACGAATCTGCGCGGCGTCATCAGTACCTTCAACGTGGGTGCACAAAGGATGCTCGGCTACAGCGGCGATCAAGTACTGGGGCAGTTCACGTTGGGGGATCTGCACCTTGGCACCGAGCTTTTGGCCCACGGCGAGCAGTTGAGCCGGCGTTATGGTCGCGAGGTGCCCACTGCCGAGGCGATGTTGGTCGAAGCGATGGAGGAGGGTACTCATCCTGCACGGGAATGGACACTGGTGCGTCGCGACGGCAGCTCTCTGGTGGTCAATATGCTGGTCACTGCGGTGCGCGATGAACGCCAGCAATGGGTGGGTTACCTTGCAATCTGCATCGATGTCACTGAAGGCAAACGCGCTCATCAAGCCTTGGCTGCGCGCGATCAATTGCTGGAAAAGCTCAGTGCGCAGGTGCCCGGAGGGATTTATCAATACCAACTGAACAGCGATGGCAGTTCCTTTTTTACTTACGCCAACAGCGGCATGTGGCGGATTTACGAGCTGCCTCATGATTTAAAGCAGCAAGGTGTCGAGGCAGTGCTCGATCGGATCCACCCCATGGATCTGCAGCGAATCAAGAAGTCGATCTGCTATTCCGCCGAGCACCTGACGCCGTGGCGTGAGGAGTATCGCGTTGAACTGCCACGCCAGGGCCAGCGCTGGTTGCAGGGCGAGGCGATGCCTGAGCGATTACCCGACGGCGGGGTGCTGTGGCATGGTTTTATCTCCGATATTTCTGA
This sequence comes from Pseudomonas sp. UMAB-08, assembly GCF_900095225.1. Taxonomy (GTDB): domain Bacteria; phylum Pseudomonadota; class Gammaproteobacteria; order Pseudomonadales; family Pseudomonadaceae; genus Aquipseudomonas. The sequence goes on along the minus strand of NZ_LT607414.1, from coordinate 632,283 downwards.
CTTGAAGCGTGTTGAGGATGAACTGCGCGCGCTGTCAGTGACGGACGTGCTGACGGGCGTGTACAACCGTCGTTATTTTCAGGAGCGGCTCAAGGCCGAACTCTCTCGGGTTCACCGGCATGGTGGGGAGTTGTCGGTGATCATGCTCGACATCGATCACTTCAAGCGCATCAACGATCAATTCGGTCATGCGATGGGCGACCATGTGCTGCAAGGGCTTTGTCAGCGGATCAATCAGCGCTTGAGGCAAGATGATGTGTTCTGTCGGCTAGGAGGCGAGGAGTTCATGGTGTTGTGTCCCAATGCTACTGGGGAAAACGCGCATGCGCTCGCACTTGAGTTGTGGCAGGTGTTGCGGGGGGAGCCCATTGAGGGTGTGGGCGTGGTGACGGCGAGTTTCGGTGTTGCCAGCTGGCGACCTGTTGAAGGCGGTGATTCACTATTGCTACGGGCAGACTCGGGCGTTTATGCCGCCAAACAGGCTGGGCGTGATCGCGTCGAACCCGAGTTGTCATGAGGCAAAACAGTTGTGTCGCGTGATACGCCACCTTCACGCAGGCAAGCCTGCGTGAAGGTGCGGGGGCGTCCGAGCGACGCGGTATCAGGATTACTGTTGCAGCGAAATGGCAGTGTTGACCAGCTTCGGTTGGCGATACAGGTCGAGCAGGACTTCATCGAGCACCGAAGATGTGCCGCCTACGCGTGAGTCATTGAGGATCGCGACCACCGCCCAGGTATTGCCGTTGATGTCGCGGCTGAAACCGGCAATTGCGCGAACGGTATTCAGTGTGCCGGTCTTGATGTGCGCTTCACCCCTCATCTGTGTAGTTTTGAGGCGCTTGCGCATGGTGCCGTCCATGCCCGCCAGCGGCAGAGAGCTCATGAATTCCGCTGCGTAGGGGCTGCGCCAGGCAGCTTGCAGCAAGGTCGCCATTTCACGTGCGCTGACCCGTTCGGCGCGCGACAGGCCCGAGCCATTCTCCATCACCAGGTGCGGCGCAGTGATGCCCTTCTTGGCCAGCCACTGACGAACCACGCGTTGCGCGGCTTTGGCATCATCGCCGTCTGCTTCATTGCGGAACTTCGCGCCAAGGCTCAGGAACAGTTGCTGAGCCATGGTGTTGTTGCTGAATTTGTTGATGTCACGAATGATTTCCGCCAGATCCGGGGAAAACGCTTTGGCCAGCAGCTTGGCGTTACCGGGCACGATATCGACCCGGTCCTTGCCCAGAATGGTGCCGCCCAGTTCCTGCCAGATTGCGCGTACCGCGCCCGCTGCATAGGTTGGATGGTCCAGTAGCGACAAATAGGTCTGCGAGTTGCAGCCTTCGCCCAACTGACCGTTGACCACCACAGTAATGCTGCCATCGGCCTGGGTTACCGGGTTGTAGCGCATGTCTCCGGTGCATTTGTTCGAGGCCAGCGCCTTGACCTGATTATCGATGTGAATGCTGGCAATCGGTGGCTCTACAGACACCAGCACTTTGCCGGAGTCGTTGCGCGCGACAAAGCGCAAGGCCTTGAGGTTAATCATCAGTGAGTCGGGCTTGACCAGGAATGGCTTGTTCTCATCATTGCCGTCGTCGTTGAACACCGGCAATTGCGGCTGGATGAAATGGCTGCGGTCCAGGACCAGATCGCCAGTCACCTGTTGCACACCATTGGCACGCAGGTCACGCATCAGAAGCCAGAGTTTTTCCATGTTGAGCTTGGGATCACCGCCACCCTTGAGGTAGAGGTTGCCATGCAACACGCCATTGTTCAGGGTGCCGTCAGTGAAAAATTCGGTTTTCCATTGATGCGTAGGGCCGAGCATTTCCAGCGCCGCATAGGTGGTGACCAGTTTCATGGTCGACGCCGGGTTGACTGAGACATCGGCATTGAACACAGTCGGGGTGCCGGGACCATTGAGCGGCAGCATCACCAAGGACAAGGCATCATTCTGCAGTTTGGCGGCTTTGAGGGCTTGTTGAACCTTGGGCGGCAGCGAGGTGTTGATGGGGGCCGCAATGACAGGCATCGCCAAGGGCAAAAAAAGGCCGGCGAAAAACAAGTGACGTAAAGATTTGATCATGTGAAATAAAACCCTGCTATTGAGGAGGGGAAAAATGGAGGGCATGGATGGATTCCCTCGTTCATCGCAACATCGACCGGAATGAAAGCGGCGATTAAATACCCTGTTTCACCGACAGATGAATGGTCGGTACTTAAAAAGGTTCGATATTGAGCGGCATTATGCCCCAAGCGCGGGTGACTTGCGCCGTGGCATAGCCGTCCAACCGGCTATTTTTTACCGTTGATGGGTTATTTTGCTGTGGCGGGCCCTACGGCACGCAAACATTGGCACGGAGGCGGGCATTTAATAGCCCGAACTGGTAAAGTGCCGCCCGTTATTACTTATGAGGATTGTTCCATGGCCACTAACCGTTCCCGCCGTCTGCGCAAAAAACTCTGCGTGGATGAATTCCAGGAGCTGGGTTTTGAGCTGAACCTGGACTTCAAACAAGACCTGGACGATCAGGCTATTGATGCCTTCCTCGACGCTTTCCTGACAGATGCCATGGAAGCCAACGGTTTGAACTATGTTGGCGGCGATGACTTCGGTCTGGTTTGCTTGAGCAAACGTGGTTCGGTCAACGAAGAGCAGCGTGTCAAGGTCGAAGCCTGGCTGAAAAGCCGCAGCGAACTGACAGAATTGACCGTCAGCCCGTTGATCGACGTGTGGTACCCGGAAAAGTCGATCAATCCGGTAGTTTGATGGTGTAAGAAGAGGCAGGCTTCAGGGCCTGCTTTTTTCGCCGAGTGCAACGCTCTGGCGCTGATGTCCCGTTTATCCCTGTGTGCTCAATCCGGCTTTCGCCAAAATACTGCTTTTGTCGACGGCATCGATTTGTTGCGGCTGCAGAAAATCAGAGGCGTAGTGCTGATAGATTTCCGTCTGGACAAACAACTGAAACAGTTCCGGGTCGATATGCGCATCGCGACACATCTGCGCCATGATCGTGAGTGCTTCGCTCAGGCTTTTGCCTTTTTTATACGGTCGATCGGCCGCTGTCAGGGCTTCGAAAATGTCAGCGATGGCCATCATTCGCGCTGCCAGACTCATTTCGTCGCGTTTCAATCGTTTCGGGTAACCCGTGCCGTCCATTTTTTCGTGATGGCCGCCAGCGATTTCGGCGACCCCCTGCAGATGGCTGGGGAAGGGTAGGCGGCTCAGCATCAGAATGGTCTGCACCATATGGTGGTTGATGACGTAGCGTTCCTCACGAGTCAAGGTGCCCCGGGTGATGCTCAGGTTGTACAACTCGCCTCGGTTGAATTTGTACTGTGGAACCTCAAGCTTGAAGCCCCAGCGGTTGTCGGCGGGGATATTTTCGGCCGCCGCCCGTTCGAACAAATGCTCAGACCGGTCAGCCAGCAGAGGTTCGCTGGCAGGCAAGTCCGGTGACGGGCTTCGGGCCTGGCGTTTGTTTTCTTCCCAGGACACGCCGATCCGGTCGTCCAGCGTACGCATCCAGGTCCGTGCAGCAATCGTCTGCAAATGTTCTAAATCTGAATCGGCCATGGCTTCGCTGCCCAGATTGCAGACGGCGACAAACCTGAAATCATCATCCAGTTCGTTGAGCTGAGTATCGCGGGCAGCGGCCAATGACACTTCGTCGCCGTCCTGCGCTTTGGCTTTCCAGTAGTCGACCCAGGCGTCGCGTTTCAGTACTTCGAAGCGGGTGCGGACTTCATGGATGCGGTCGTACAAGGTTTCCAGCTTGGTGGCCTTGTCCACGACATACTCGGGCGTGGTGACCTTGCCGCAGTCGTGTAGCCAGGCAGCAATATGCAAGGTCTCCCATTCGTCCTCGGTCGGCTGGTAATTACGAAAAGCCGGTTGTTGGCTGGCGGCGGCCGCGCGAGCAAGCATGAACGTAAGTACCGGCACGCGCTGGCAGTGGCCGCCGGTGTAAGGGCTTTTGGCGTCGATGGCACCCGCGATAATCTGGATGAAAGCGTCCAGCAGCATTTTTTGTCTGGCTTGCAGGCGCTGGCTTTCGATGCATAGGGCCGCTGCGCCGGAGACTGCCTGGATGAACGCAATACGATCAGGGCTGAGCTTTTCAAGATCGGTCTCGGTGCCAGTATCCGTATGTATGAGGGTGAGGACGCCGATGGTTTCCCCTCGCTGATTACTCAATCGGATGCCCAGCAGGTGTATCCGCGGCGCCTCCAGCGCGCTCATCAGGCTTTGTAAATCGAGTGCCTGATCAAAGCCAAGCGCGACCACGCAGTGGTCTTTTTTCATGGCGAGGTCTTGCAGCCAGACGGGCGTCTCACTGGCTTGCGGGTCGTGAGTGGCGATGCTGTATTGCTGCGGGTCGTGTTTGACACCCTTGACGATCAGGCCCTGGGGTTCAAGGTGCCCGCTGTCACTGTCGAGCAAATAAATCAGCCCTGCCTGTGCCTGATTGATATTGACGGTTTCGAACAGAACACGTTCCAGCAGTGTCTCAAAGCGGGTTTCGGCCGACAGGCTGGCCGTGATCTCGAGAAAGCTGGCCAGTGTTTCCTTCATGCGGGCCATGGACAGTGAAAGTTGATCGACCTCCAGCACCCATGATCGATGGCTGGTCGGATGTTTGAAGTCGAAGCTGCGAATCGCATCCGCTTCGCTGACCAGCGCCCGTAAGGGTTTGACCATGATTCGCGACATCAGCCAGCCGAGTGGAAGACACAGCAACAACGTGGTCAATGTCACCAGCGCCCCTTCCCAGCGCAGGCGCAGGGCGTCGGCCAGCAATTCGTCTTCCGGCACTAACAGCGCCAACTTCAGCCCCTGCGGGCCCCCTTCCTGCAGGGTGCTTTGGGCCACGACCCATGAGCGCTTTCCTACGTTCAAGTGGTTGTTGGCGTCAACGCCATTGTCGAGCAGGCGAGCGAGGGCCGGGCTCAGGTCACGTGCCTTTGCCAGGTGTGCAGTGCCGCTTTCTACTATCAGTTTTGAGCTGTCTTGGTAGGCCACGGCATTTCCGCTGGCATCGAAGAGCACGACTTCGGTGCCTGCGGTGACCTGATGCTTGGCCAGTGTCGACGACAGGGACGCGAGTGTCAGGTCGGCAGCGATCACTGTGCCGTCGCTGCTGCGACGAGCAAGCGTGGTGCCCACGTTGCGACTGGAGAAAAATACGTAGGGCGCTGTGGTGATCTGATCGGTGTCGCTAAGCGCGCTCTTGAACCACACGCGTTGACGCGGATCGTAATGTTCATTGAGGTTGTCGCGGTGGCTGATCAGGGCCAGTGAATCGTCGAAAAAAAGTGATTGAGAGCGCAGGCTGTCGTTGACGTGTTCAATGCTCCAAACCTGATAAGCCGCCTTGGCAGGCGCTTTGAAATAGCGTTTCAGGGTATCGCTGCGCAAGGGGCGGACCATGAAGAAATCGCCGTTCGCATACCCGATATACAGCGACGCCAGATTCGGGTTGTCCCGCAACGATTGAGAAAACGGTTTGAGCAGCGGCAGCCGCTGCTCCAGCGTGCTGTACTGATGTGCGTCGTAGACCGCCAGCAGGCTGAGCAGGCTGTGGATAGGCTGATAGGTGCGCTGTAAATCGACTTGCACATCCTGGGCAATATTGCTGAAAAGCTTCTCACTGCTCGACAGGATTATCTGTGACGTTTGCAGGTAGTTGAAAATGCCCAGCACGACGCCTGTGAGCAGGAGCAATACGGTGAACATGACGCTGATATGCACATGCAGAGGATAGCGGCGTTGATTGGGCCACGGATGACTGGGCATCGCAAATCTCTCCATAGTCGTGCGGTGCATTGCTCGTGACTCCAGCATAGCCAAGGCTTGCTGGAGTTGCTGAGTGACGAGGTGCTTTCTTTGCGACGTAAAAAAGGAGGATATCGCTAGAGTAGTGGCTATTCGATACCTTGCCTGCCGTTCAGTCCAGACGTTTGCCCAGGGTTATTTCGTACGGATCAAGTCCGCACATGCCGTAGAGCCCAAGCCCTGCTTTGTTTTGCGCGAATACATTCAACTCGATACGTTTTACCCCGTTGGCGCGTGCCCAGCGTTCGACCTGTTCCAGTGCTTTTTTTCCGTGGCCACACCGCCGTGCTTGAGGGTGGATCTCGAGGTCATAAATGAAGAGCTTCTTGATCCCGTAGGCCGAATCAATTCCGAACCACAACACCCCAACGTCTTCACCTGATGAGGCTCTCAAGCTGAATAGGTGATGGCCGGAGGTATTTAGCCCGTCTGGCAGCAACTCGTTAAAGCCCTCAGTAGCTTGCTCCAGCGCGAGGCTGGGCGTTAGCCCGTAAGTCTGCTCAATGTCTTGTGCATAACCTGCAATCGAGTGAGCCGCGAAGGTTTTAAGTTGTTCCTCGCTCATCGTGATCAAGCGCACCATTTGGTTGTAAGCCTGTGTGATTGAGTGGGCTGCTGCTGACTCATGTACCGTCAACCTGTTGTGCGCGCAACGCGGTTTCAAGCTCGATCATTGCGGCGTCGATTGCCTGATGACGCGCCGTGATGACCTCGGCCGACGCTGCTTCGTTGCAGGCATCTTCCAGCGCCTCGCAGTGTTCGATCACTTCGCTGGCCTGGATGATTCGGGCTGCGCCTTTGATTTTATGGGCCATGTCGCTAAGGCTCTGCCGATTGCCACTTTCCATGGTTGCCGCGAGCTCCTTGCGGTCTTCCTGACTGCTGAGAAGCAACTGAGCGAGCAAGCGTTGAATCATTTCCGGACGTCCGCCGGTCAACATGTTCAAGCCGTCAACGCTGAAGGCAGCAAAAATATTTTGTCGCGGACGCTGGGGCAGGGGATTTACTTTTGCCAACTCTTCATGGAGCGCGGTCAGGCTAATGGGTTTGAACAGGCAGGCGTCCATCCCGGCATTTCGGCAGCGCAGGAACTCTTCGGGTTGCGCATTGGCCGTGAACCCGAAAATGGTGCAGCGAGGGCGTGATTTTTCCTGCTCATGGGCGCGGATCGCGCGGGTCAAGTCGTAGCCATTCATGATGGGCATGTTGCAGTCGGCAATGATCAGATCGAAATGGCCGTCCAGCCAGATTTTCAAGCCGGCAGCGCCTTGCTCTGCGGCTTCATAGCGATAACCCAGGAAGCCGAGTTGTTGGCACAGCAAGAGCCGGTTGGCGGGGTGATCGTCGACCACCAGGATATTCAATGGGGTACTGATATTGGGGCGGAGTTCAATAGGTTGCTCGATGACCTGGGTCTGCTCCAGCGTCGTCAGGGTCAACTCAACCTGAACGTGTGTGCCTTTTCCTGGCTGGCTGCTCAGGGTCAAGTGGCCCCCCATCATTTCACACAGACTGCGGCATATGACCAGACCCAGGCCTGCACCGCTTCGTGCCAGTTGGCCGGAGTTATCGGCTTGGGCAAAAGGCTCGAACAGCCGCTGCTGATCTTCTTCACTGATGCCGATGCCGCTGTCCTGGATCCCCATAGTCAGGTGCAGTTGTTGCGAGTCAGGGGTGTCATCGATGCGCAGGCTGATCTTGATTTGGCCCTGCTCGGTGAACTTGATCGCGTTGCTGATCAGGTTGGAAATAATCTGCTTGAAGCGCAGCGGGTCGAGCAGCACGTCGGCGTTGATACCACTGTCGAAGTCCAGTAACAGGGTCAGGCTTTTTTGGCGGGCCAGACCATCGAAAACGCGCACCACCGACTCCACCAGTTCCCGCAGATTGGCCCGTTCGGGGCTCAGGCTGAGGCGACCGGATTCGATCCTGGCAATATCGAGAATATCCCCGATCAGCTCCAGCAGGTCTCGGGCCGAGTTGTAGGCGACCTCAATGGCTGGACGATCAAGATGTCCTTGGTCTGCGCGTTTGAGGGCCAGTTCGAGCATGCCGATCACGGCGTTCATCGGTGTACGGATTTCGTGACTCATGGTCGCCAGAAACGTACTTTTGGCGCGGTTGGCATCATCGGCCAAGTCCTTGGCGGCATGCAGATCTTCGATCAGTTGGCGTCGCTCGCTGATGTCGATCCAGCCACCAATAATGCCTTGCACCTCACCCAGCGAGTCCCTGAAGGGCAGGGTCCAGTGGTAAATGGTCAGGAAGCGATCACCGATCTGCAGCGCGCGATCAAGAATCAGCGGTGTGCCATCGGCCATTACCCGTTGGTAGTCGGCGGCATATTCCCGGGCCTCAAGCGTACTGCTCAGTACGCCGTCCATGACACTTTTGCCAATGACGTCTTCGCGTCGGGTCGAGAAGGCCTCCAGATAGCTGTCATTGCAGGTTTGCAGCAGGCCGTCACGGTCGCGAACGTAGATGGGGTGAGGCGTGCCATTGAGCAGGACGCGCATGAACTCGAACTGGTCATTCAGGGCGCGCTCTGCCGTTTCACGCTGTTTTATCTGGCGGCGCATGTAGGCGTTCCAGGCCAGCGAGCCCAGCAACAACAGCCCGGTGCCGAACACGATCTGATAAATCAGCTGATGGTAATTGCGCCAGTAACCCGTCCCTTGTGGGGTATAGGTTCGCCAACGGTTGTTGATCACGGCCAGGTCTTCCGGGGCGATGCTCAATAATGCTTTATCCAGGATCGAACTCAGCTCTGTGGCATTCCGAGCGGTTGCCATGGAGATGCGAGCCTGATCGTCGCCGACGGTGTCACTCATCTGTAATTTGTCGTCGAACAGCTGCGAGGACAGGAAATAGTTGGCACTGGGGAGTGAGGTGATTGCGCTTTGAACCTGTCCCTGGGCCAGCATGTCCAGCGCCCGGAAGGGGTTGTCCGTCTCCACCAGGGTTATGTGTGGGTACTCGCGCTGAAGGTAGGGCATGGTCGGGCTGCCCCGGCTAACGGCCAGGCGCTTGCCTGCAAGCTGATCCAGATGGGTCGGACTGGAAGGTTCTGTGCTGGTCACCAGAACAAAAGAGGTGTCCAGATAAGGGCGGCTGAAGCTGAGTTGGCTTTCTCGCTCGTTACTGGGAATCATCGCGCCAATCAAGTCGGCCTGTCCCTCAATGACTTGCTTCATCATTTCGGTCATGCCCTGAACGCGTTTGATCTCGAAATTCAGGCCTGTGCGCAGGCGGACCAGCTCAAGCAGGTCGGCTGTAATCCCGCGGAAGTTGCCGTTAGCGTCCAGAAACGTCAACGGCGCGTACGCCTCGTTGATGACGACGCGCACCACCGGATGCTGGGTAATCCAGCGCTCTTCGCGCTGGGTCAATTGCAACTTTTGATCGGTGAGCAGCACGTCGCTGCCAGCGCTCCAGCGTTTGGAAATGCTGACCCGTTCATCAATAGGGATGGCTTTCAGTGTCTTGTTGACCACATCGAGCAGTTGGGTGTCATCGCTGCGCACGGCGAAGCTGAAACCGTCAGCCTCATGTTTCCCGAAATTGGCCATCTGCACGTTGCTCAGATAGCGCTTGTTGATCAGGTAGTGGGTCGAAATGGTATCGCCAAGGAATACGTCTGCCTGGTTGAATGCCACCGCGTTTATTGCGCTTTGAAAGGAGGGGTACGTCTGAAGGGCCGCGTTCGGGTAGAGCGCTTTGACCTCCTCCAGCGGCAGATAGTGGTAAACCATGCTCAAGCGCAAGCCGGCCAAGCCCTCGGTGAGTGGACGGGTTTCCCCCACTCGGGTTACCAGCACGGGCTGATCCACGGCATAGGGCGCCGACAGAGTGATGTTCTTGCCCTTGGCCTCGAAACCATTGGCGCTGCCGAGAAGGTCGATCTGCCCCTCAGCCAGGGCTTGAATGGCCGCGTCCCGGGATTCGAAGCGCTGGACCTTGATCGGCGTGTCCAGAGCGTAAGCAAGAATGCCTGCGTAGTCGGCGGTAAATCCCTCGTAATCGTGACCCGTGCTGGTCATGTCAAAAGGCGGGTAATCCGGGGCTGAAGTGCCCAGCCTCAATTCACGTTTGTTTTGCAGCCACTGCCATTGAGCCCGGTCCAGCCGGGTTTCCATATGGCTGGGGCTGGAACGGCTGAGCAACGTGTAGTTTTGGGACGCAAGCTCGGCCGCCTGCACATTCATGCTCAAGCAAGCGCCTGCCCCTAGCCTTAAATAATCCATTAAACGCTTCGACATCCGATATCTCACACTAGCGCATTGCGTTTTGCCATCTCGATAAGTTCTACCAAGGTTTTTGCCCTGAGCTTCTGCATGAGCCGAGTCTTGTAGGTGCTGACAGTCTTATTGCTGAGAAACATGCCTTTGGCAATTTCTTTGTTGGTTCTGCCTTGTGCGAATAGTTGCAGCACCATCAGTTCTCGGTCATTGACCAGTTTGAAGAGCTCGATTTCAGAAGGAGGACCGTCTGCGCGAGAAGCAGGATTCAGGGCCTGGCTTGGAAAGTAATTGTAGCCGGATAATACGGCCTTCACCGAACTTAGCAGTTCACTCAGGTCTTCTTGTTTGCACACATAACCTGCGGCCCCCGATTGCATGCAGCGGATGGCGAATAAATTGGGGGTCTGTGCAGTGAGTACCAGGATTTTTGACGGTAAGTTCATCGCGTTGAAGCGGGCCAGTACTTCCAGGCCGTCCAGCTTGGGAATGCTGATGTCGAGGATGATCAGGTCGGGCGTGCATTCGCGGACCATTTGCATGGCATCCACACCGTTGTCCGTTTCGCCAACGACATCGTAATTTTCATTTTCCAGTAGCATGCGTACCGCGAGGCGAATAACGGGGTGGTCGTCGACAATAAAAACCGAGTTCATAATTCTATTCCATACAAGCAGTGAAGAAAGCGCGCACCTTAGCTCAGATGTTCAGGCAGGCACATGAACCGATAGGGCTGCCAAGTGGATATAGGAAAGTTCCTACAGGAATTAACGTATTAGCGTACGTAAATGTCCAAAGATCATCAGGCGACGTTTAAAATGATGAATAATTCAACTGTGTAGATTGGCTATTAGTGTGTGCGCTGTTTATAGCGTTTCGGAATTACCCTACAGTGAATTCAGGGCTTGCTTACACGATGGCAACTTGTTTATTCACTGGCTTCAAACGGATGTTTATTCGGTGTTTAAGCTTTTTCGCAAAAGCCGCTCGCGGCGAGCAATTCAGTCAGGGCCTGGACATCCAAGGGCTTGCTCAAGCATCCCAGGAGCGGCAGTTGGCGTTTATCTGCACTGCGTTCCAACGCGTCCAGTTGCTCTTGGCTCAAACCACTGAGCACGACCGCCCGGTGAATCAGGCCTCGCTGGCTTGCCAGATCTATCAGCTCAAGGCCCAGCATATCGGGCAGGCATTGATCACATAGCAGCACGTCGAAGGGCTCTGTTGCTGCTTCCATTGCCGCCAGCGCTTCAGCCGCGGTCAGCACCGGGGTCAGTCGGTAATAGCCTTGATTGTTCAGCAGTATCTGGGTGGCAATCAATTGGAAAGGATGATCTTCCACCAATAAAATTCGCAGATTATTTTTTGACATCAGGATCTTCCGGGCAAAAGCGACGGCGCCACATGCGCAAATCAAACCTGCGGGGCAGGGTCACGCTCACTCAAGAGCGCCCCCGACAGGGAACAGCCTGGATTTGAGCCGAAGGTGCCAAGTGGCCTCAGGTTGATAGGTGTTCTCGCCAGCAATGGCCAAGAACTGGAGCCGAATTATTCGGCAGCCCGGCATCTCAAGCGATAGGGCTTTTCTGTTCTGAGCGTAGGCTCCCTCTTTAATTACAACGCGGGCGGGCATACCGCAGATCTGCAGCCAGATGAGTGACCGGGCGTTCACTCATCTGGTCATGGGGGTTGCAGGCGTTAAACCGGGCTTGAGAGACCGGTCATTTCTCGGGCCATCTCGCTGGCATAGCTGTCGGTCATGCCAGCGATGAAA
>NZ_LT607414.1:570805-620417 GCF_900095225.1 Pseudomonas sp. UMAB-08 | reverse complement strand
CAGTGAGGATCGGGCGCGTTATTGCCGAGCAAATCGAGAATGCGTCGATGCTTGAACGAAGGGGTTCGCCCGCCGAATTGCTCCAGTGCCGCACCGCAGAACGCATTGAGCAGTACTTCCAGGGTGGTGTAAGCGCCAATCTCATGCAGGGTCTTGCGTTTATCCTGAAAGATTTTCTTGCGAGCCATATCCTTGGCGTCGAGCACGCAACGTTTGGCGGGGCCGTGCATGTGCTCCACCAGGTCGCCACTGAGGGTGCCCGCCAGCAACGCATCTTGCTGTTCGACAAAAGCACGCGCGGCGGCGTTGGTCAGATGCTCGATGGCCTTACCGCGCAAAATGGCCAGTTTGCGGCGGCGAGAATCGTTGGGCCCCAATTGCCGATAGGTTTCCGGGAGATCATCGCCCACCAGGCCCAGGAGCAGGGATTCCACCTCGGCGTATTCGAGCAGGTCCATTTCCAGACCGTCCTCAAGGTCGATCAGGGCATAGCAGATATCATCGGCGGCCTCCATCAGGTACACCAGCGGATGACGCGCCCAGCGCTGTTCTTCAAGCTGCGGCAGGCCGAGTTTGTGTGCGATCTGCTCAAGGATCGGCAGTTCGCTCTGGTAACAGCCGAACTTGTGCTTTTTGTAGCCTAGCGAGTCGGCATGGCGCGCGGTCCAGGGGTATTTCAGGTAAGTGCCGAGGGTTGCATAGGTCAGCCGGGTGCCGCCTTCGAACTGGTGGTATTCAAGCTGCGTAAGCACCCGGAATCCTTGGGCATTGCCTTCGAAATTGAGAAAGTCATTGCGCTCGACGTCGCTCATTGCATCCAGCCAGCCACGTCCGGCGGCCTGTAAAAACCAGTGGCGAATCGCATCTTCACCCGAATGCCCGAACGGTGGGTTTCCGATGTCATGAGCAAGGCACGCAGATTGAACGACCATTCCAAGATCGCTTGGCTCGCACCAGTCAGGCAGGGCGCCGCGAATGATTTCGCCGACCCGCATACCAAGCGAGCGGCCAACGCAGCTGACTTCCAATGAATGGGTCAGGCGCGTGTGGATGTGATCGTTGCTCGTGACCGGATGAACCTGGGTCTTGCGGCCCAGTCGACGGAACGCGCCGGAAAAAATGATGCGGTCATGATCTTTGTGGAAAGGACTGCGCCCCAGCTCTTCAGGGCTGTAAATGGGTTTGCCAAGTCGTTCGCGGTTAAGCAGGGTTTGCCAATCCAAGGCGTTCACTCCGTCTATTGATTACGCCTAGCTTCCCGGTTCAGTCGTTGGGCTGCAAGGGCCTTGATCGCAACGCCGCGATTACAAACCGGCGGCGTCGATATCGATCAACAGCAGGCACTGGCCGTTCTCGAAGAACTGTCCGGCAGTCAGGCAATATTGGTTGCTGGTCACGTCGCGGTAAGTATTGGACAGGGTCAGGCGCCGTTCACCCCACCCCTCGGCCAGTAAATGGTAGAAGTACGGACGCCAGGACCAGTTGTGGCCCAGATAACTGGCATCAGCGTGCCAGACGCCGTTGCGCCATTCAAAATTTGGCGTGAGCTGTGTACCATGACGATCGCATTGATAGACGCGCAATAGCCACGGGTAGTCGTGCAGTTGCGGCAACTGGCTCAGGGGGGCTTGCCCTTCGGCCCAACTCTGGAGCAGGTTCATCAACTTGCTGAGCTGCAGGCGCAGGGTCATCAGGCGGGCGCGCTCGGCCACTTTTTGCAGCACGTAGCGGTCACGCAATTGAGCAAAATGCTGGACGAAAGTGTCGCCAGCAAAGAACTCCACCTCACCTTGGGCGAACAAAAAACCCTGAACGTAGCGTGAACCACACTCCAGGGCAAAATGCAGTTCGGCTTCGGTCTCCACCCCTTCGGCGATGATCGAGCAGCCGGTTTTCTCGGCCATTTGCGCCAGTGCCTTGACCACATCACTGCTGTGGCCGCCACGGGCTGCGGCCTGAAACAAGCGCATGTCCAGTTTCAAAATGTCTGGTTGCAGCGCCAGTACCCGGTCCAGTTGTGAATAGCCGGCCCCAAAGTCATCGATAGCAATGCGCGCACCCGCTTCCCGATAGCGTGCTACCACATCGGTCAAACGTTGGCTGTTGCCGCCCAACTCAGTGATTTCGAAGACGATGCGCTGTGGTGCCACGCCATGGCGCTGCAGCTGCTTGAGGCTGGGCAATGGTTGACCCGGTCGCAGGCGATTGATCCAGCGCGGGGAAATATTCAGGCTGAGAAACCAGTCGTTGGGCACTTCATGCAGGCGGCTGAGGGCATTGTCACGGATCGCCCGGTCCAGGCGGCGCAGGATGGCAGGAGACATCTTGGGATCAGCAAACAGGGGGCCAACGGATAAAAGTCGGCCATCGCTCTGGCGTAGGCGACCCAAGGCTTCAACGCCGGCAATACGACCAGTAGCGGTGTCGATGAACGGCTGAAAGCAGGCAAGCGGTTGCCCGTCTATCACGGAGCCTCCTTAGTAGATCTTGGAATTGTTTGCCGTGCAGGCAGCGCTTGTCACCCCACGGAGGACCATGGGGTGGCAGGCGTTGGAGTGCTTTGCAAGAATGCAGCCAGATGAGGCACGTTAGCGTTTAGGCGGGGAGCCTTGTAACGCGAGCTTTATCAGCGGAAGCAGGCTGGTGCCCAACTTCACGAGGCGCGTGACACCACTGATGCCGCCTCCTTTGGCTCCTTTCCCGCTGAGGAAGCCCAGCAGGGTGACGATGCCAATGCCCCACAGAGGCGCGTGTTTAATGCCCAGCGTGCCTTGCCAATCCTGCGTCATATTGCGCACGCGGCGTATTGGCTCCAGCAGTTGACTCGATTCGTGACGAATCTCCTGGCGATGCATTTCCATGCGCAAGCGAATCAACGCCTTGCGCAGTTCTCGCCGGGAGGCTGAGTGCGACAGTTCAGGAAGATTCATGGCATCAGTCGCTCGCGATCATTGGCCAACTCTTGGAGGGTGGCATTGAACGGTGACGATTCGTCGAAGATCGCCGCTTTCAAACGCAAACCGCAGAACACCGCAGCCAGGGTATAGAAGACACAGAGACCAATGATGCCGGCCAAGCGATAACTATCCCATACGACGATCAGCAATAAAGCGGATAACCCGATCAGCAGCAGCAGTGCAAAAACCAGCGCCAGACCGGCAAACAGCAGCAGGCTCAATGTACGTGATTTTTGCTCCTGCAACTCGATGCCGAACAACTCCACGTGACTGTGCAGCAGGCCCAGAAAAGCGGCACCCAAGCGCCGCGGTGACGAGTGTTGGTCCGCTGATGACGAACCTGATTCTGTGCCCATAGCCGTCAGCGCCTTGTAGCCAGCAGACCCAGGAGGAACCCGACGCCAGCGGCGATGCCCACTGACTGCCATGGATTGCTCTGAACATAATCTTCGGTGGCCGTTACCGCTGCTTTACCGCGTACGCGCAGGGACTCCTCTGTCAGACGCAGTGTCTCCCGTGCCTTTAACAGACTGTCGCTAATCTGCCCCCGTAATTCATCGGCCTGATCGCCAGCCAGCGTGGCGGTGTGCGCGAGAAGCTTCTCCGTGTCACTGACCAATGTTTGAAAATCAGTCATTAATATTTCCTGGGCGCTCGGCGCTGTTTTGCTAGCCATGGTTATCTCCGTCTGGTGGCTTAATGGTATTTCGAGTCTAAGGGATTACTGAAGGTTCATTTCAATTCGCATCCGTATTAAATCGACCAACTGGTACAGGTTTTGCTTCCAGATGGTGCGCCACGGAGGGCGATGCGCTGAATAAGAGCGAAGACAATGGCAAACGTGCCCAGATCTTACGCTTACATCATAAAACTTGAGAAAAAGCTCAAGCGACAATTTGTCCTCAAAAGTGGACTGCTCCAAATCGGGTCATACATTGCGCTTCCCTGCCAATGCATGGCGCCAGTTCGGTGCACGTAGAGGACTGCTTGACCCGCTTTGGTGCTTTTCGACGAATTGCAGGCCTGCCCTCCATGGAAAATTTGCAAAGCGCTGTGGACTCCCTGGTCCAAAGCTCAAATACCTTGTTCATCTTGACCGGCGCGGTGATGGTGCTGGCCATGCACGCCGGCTTTGCCTTTCTTGAAGTCGGTACGGTCCGGCACAAGAATCAGGTCAACGCGTTGTCGAAGATTCTCAGCGATTTTGCTGTATCGACACTGGCGTACTTCTTTATAGGCTATTGGATTTCTTACGGGGTGAACTTTTTACAACCCGCGTCCGTGATCAGTGCAAATCACGGGTATCAGCTGGTGAAATTTTTCTTCCTGCTAACCTTTGCTGCCGCAATCCCGGCGATTATCTCTGGCGGTATCGCCGAACGTGCCCGGTTCGCGCCACAGCTGTGTGCAACCGTATTGATCGTCGCCTTTGTCTACCCGTTCTTCGAGGGCATCGTCTGGAATGGCAACTTTGGCTTGCAGTCCTGGTTGTTGGAGCGTTTTGGTGCCAGCTTTCATGACTTCGCCGGCTCCGTCGTGGTTCATGCCATGGGTGGCTGGCTGGCGCTAGCGGCCGTGTTGTTGCTGGGGGCGCGCAATGGACGATACCGGGAAGGACGGCTGGTTGCCTACCCACCCTCGAGCATTCCGTTCCTGGCGCTGGGTTCATGGATACTGATCGTTGGCTGGTTCGGCTTTAACGTCATGAGTGCCCAGACCTTGCAAGGTGTCAGCGGGTTAGTTGCGGTCAACTCATTGATGGCCATGGTCGGCGGCACGGTCGCCGCGTTGATTGTGGGGCGTAACGACCCGGGCTTTCTGCACAACGGTCCTTTGGCTGGCCTGGTGGCGATCTGTGCCGGGTCTGATCTGATGCATCCGGTGGGGGCCTTGATCACGGGCGTTATCGCCGGAGCGCTGTTTGTCTGGTGCTTCACTGCGGCCCAGGTGCGCTGGAAAATCGATGATGTGTTGGGCGTCTGGCCTCTGCATGGGCTGTGCGGCCTTTGGGGTGGCATCGCGTGTGGTGTCTTTGGTCAAACAGCGCTGGGTGGGCTGGGCGGGGTCAGCCTCATCAGCCAGTTGATCGGCTCCGGGCTGGGTGTGGTTGTGGCCTTGCTTGGCGGGTTCCTGGTATACGGCACGCTCAAAATGATCATTGGCTTGCGTTTGACTCAGGAACAGGAGTACTACGGCGCCGACCTGTCGATCCACAAGATCGGTTCAGTCAGCCAGGACTGAGGCAATGGATTCAGGCTCGACGCGGGTATCCGCGTCGGCCTAAAATGCAGCCACTGTCAATTTTCTACACGCCATGCTCAAGGTGTCTTCATGCCTCCTGAATGCCAATTGCTAGGCACCCTTGGGTGTCATCTGTGTGAAGTCGCCGAAGCCGAGCTGCTGCCACTGGTCGAGCATGGTCTGCTGGTCGAACTGGTCGACATTGGAGAGAGTGCTGCGCTGGTGGACGATTACGGCCTGCGCATTCCCGTGCTGCGGCGCGTGGACACCGGCGCCGAGCTGGACTGGCCGTTCGATGCCGGGCAGGTAGTGGTGTTCCTTCAGTAACGCGTCCGACAAAAACGTCTGATGCACGGAACTGAAACCCCCTCGTCGCAGTTGCCGATAATCAATTGGTCAGCGAGTGCTGATTCGTTTACTGTATGTATGTACAGTTAATCGGGTAGCACGGCATGTCTCTCACCATTCTTACTCGCAGTGAACGCCTGCAGCACATGCTGCCGGAGTCCAGAGAGCTGCGCATCACCGGTTTTCAATCGCCCGCCGAAGACGAAAAGGAGCGGGGGTTCTCCCTTGATCGCATTGTCGGTATCGGCGCCCCGCAGATGCGTGCAGTGATGGTGAACGATGACGGTCTGATCGGCTTCGGCATCTACCCCGGTGACCGTTTGATTGTCGACCGTTCAGTGTCGCCTTGTGCAGGCAATTATGTCGTGGCTCATCTGGACGGTGCGGACAGCTACTGTGTGCGCCTGGTGAGCACAGGAGACAAAAACACACTGATGTTGGTCGACGCGCAATCGGCCACCCTGCCGCTGACGTTCGAAGATCCGGATTGCGTTGAAATCTGGGGCGTCGTGATGTGGGTGGTCAGCTATGTGGGGCGTGGATGACCACTTACGCCCTGGTCGATTGCAATGCTTTTTATTGCAGTTGCGAGCGCGATTCCCAGCCAGCGCTCAAGCGCGTGCCGGTCGTGGTTTTAAGCAATAACGATGGTTGTGTGATTGCCCGTTCGGCTGATGCCAAAGAACTCGGCATCCCCATGGGCGCGCCCTATTACCAGGTGCGAGACCAGCTGGCCTCGCTTGGGATCGCGGTGCGATCAAGCAACTACGTGCTGTACGCGGACATGTCCCATCGCGTAATGAGCGTCCTGGCATCCATGGTGCCGACAATCGAAGTCTATTCCATCGATGAGGCGTTCTGCGACCTGACCGGTATCCAGGAAGACCTCACTGAATTCGGTACGGCCATCCGCCAGCGCCTTTTGCAATGGGTGGGCATTCCTGTTGGCGTGGGTATTGGCAGTACCAAGACCTTGGCCAAGCTGGCCAATTGGGCGGCCAAGAAATGGCCGGCCACCGGTGGAGTGGTCGACCTTCGCGATCCTTTACGGCAACAGCGATTGCTCAAGCTGGCCCCGGCGACCACTGTCTGGGGGGTAGGGCGGCGTCTGGGTGTGCGATTGGCGGCGATGAATATCCATACGGCCTGGGATCTCGCCCAGTGCGACCCGGCTATCTTGCGGATGACGTTTGGAGTGACCGTCGAGCGCACGGGACGGGAGCTCAACGGGCAAAGCTGTCTTGACATGCACCAAGCACCGCCCGCAAAAAAAGCCATCTGCACCAGCAAGATGTTTGGCTATAGGCTTTCCGAACTGGAGCCTATTCGCGAGGCCATGGCGACCTACGTCACCCGCGCGGCGGAAAAACTGCGGTCCCAGGCTTCACTGTGCGGAGGTCTGCAAGTGAGCTTGCAAACCCAGCGCCACGATCCAGGCCAGCCGATCGTGGCCGACGCCGAAAGCTGCATCCTTGCGTATCCCACCGACGACACTCGAGACCTGATCGCACGCGCGTTGTCGGCGCTGGAACGAATCTTCAAGCCCGGCGTGGCCTACTCCAAATGCGCGGTGATGCTGTTCGATCTGTCGCAGCGCGGCGAGCTGACCTCAGACCTGTTCGCACCTGCCGTGCGCGACGGCAGTGATCGGCTGATGGGCGTGATCGACCGGATTAACAAGCGGGAAGGGGCCGGCACTCTGCGCTTTGCCAGGGTGCCCGTCACGCCTAAATGGGGCATGCGCAGCGAGATGCGCAGTCGCTGTTACACCACGCGCTGGGATGAGTTGATACAGATCGGCAGTTGACAGCGTAGGCATATCCCGATTCAACGAATTGAACGAACACAACGAGAGCTACAGTCATGGTCAATGTCGAACAACTGAAATACAGCGTAAATCGCATGTCCACCGACGTGGTCAGTGAAGCCGTCCTTGAATTGCGCATGGATGGCCTCGTCACGGAGGGGAAGACGCCCTTTACCAAATTGCACTTCAACACCTGCTTTGCGGAAATCGAAGCATTGTTCCAGCGTGCCGGGTATCACCGTCAGTTGGATGTCGTTGGCTATCAGGGCCTGCTTTATGCGCTGTATGACCCTGCGCGATGGGACGCAGTGGATGTATTGCGTTGGCTGAAAGAGTTTACCGAAGCGGCGGCGCAAACGGCTGTGCCGGTACGTGGATGAGCGGGTGCCATTAGGTTCTGCCCAGCCCTTGCGCGATAATGCGCCGCCAGCCAATCAAGGCGTTCCGAGATTTGAGCCTACCCATGTCCGAGCCCGTTTTTTCTCCCGCGCAGAGCCAAGCCAGCACCCTGTACCTGCCAGCAGGGCCATGGGCAACGGTTCTCGATTGTCTGTGCGCGCATTTTTCCGCCATTAGCCGGGAACAATGGCTGGATCGAATAGCCAGAGGACGGGTGCTGGATGCCGAGGGTGTGGCCATAGCTGCCGAGTTGCCTTACCGGGAAGGCTTGCGTATCCACTACTTTCGCGAGGTTCCGAACGAAACGCCGATACCGGTGCTAGAGACGATCCTGTATGCAGACGAGCATCTGGTGGTGGCGGACAAACCGCATTTTTTACCGGTGACGCCTGCCGGTGAGTACGTCGAGCAGACCTTGCTCAGACGCTTGATCCGTCGCCTGGATAACCCGGACTTGGTGCCATTGCACCGAATTGACCGGCACACGGCAGGCCTGGTGTTGTTCTCGGCAAACAAGGGCAGCCGTTCGGCATATCAGTCGCTGTTTCCTGCGCGTCAGATCGACAAGCGCTATGAAGCCATTGCCCGCGCGTTGCCCGAAGTGCAATTCCCACGGGTGCATAAAAGCCGGCTGGTCGCGGGTGAACCATTCTTTCGGATGCAGGAAGGGCCAGGCGTCAGCAACACTGAAACGCGCATCGAAGTCAGCGAACGTAATGGCGAATATTGGCGGTACGGCTTGTACCCCGTGACGGGCAAAAAACACCAGTTAAGGGTGCACATGGCGGCTCTGGGCGCGGCGATCTGCAATGATCCGTTTTATCCCGACGTGCTCAAAGATGCGGTGGATGACTACTCTCAGCCGCTGAAGCTGTTAGCCCAGGGTCTGCGTTTCATTGACCCGCTGTCCGGGGAAGACAGGCAATTCGAGACGCAACTGACGCTCGATTGGTAGGTTGTTTCTTGCGATGAATGTGCTCCTGATACAGAAAAACCCGCACGGGGCGGGTTTTTGAACAAAATCGCAAGCGATGTTGTGAAGGATCAGAGATCCTTGACCGTACTCACCTGGTCTTTGTTGACGCGAGTTTGTTTGCCATCAAGCTGTTCGAATTCGTAGAAACCCGATTCTTCATCATACTTGGGCGTATCAACAGCCTGGATTTCGCGCCCGTCGTTGAGAGTGATGACTGTGGGCGAAGCACAGCCGGCGAGGCTTGCGAGGCTCAGTGCCAGCAGGAAGGCTGCGGGTAAGGTCCGTTGAGTCATGGTGTGTCTCCGTCAGGGAATGCTTTGATTACTGAGGTTGAGACGTATACATCATCCGCAAGTTCCATGGACAGTGGTGGCTTGTCGCAATCGCTGACTCAGATCAACGAAGGGCCCGCGAAAAGGGGGCTGTGATATAACAACGGGCTGTTCCCCCTCTCTTTGGATCGAGCCTATGAAAGCGAAGGCTGAAACACCTTTCGTGCCATTGAACATTGCCGTATTGACCGTCAGTGACACCCGTACCTTTGAAACCGATACATCGGGTCAGGTCTTCGTTGACCGCTTGACCACCGCAGGTCATAGCCTGATCGAGCGCGTGCTGCTCAAGGACGATCTGTACAAAATCCGCGCCCAGGTTGCCACCTGGATTGCCGACGATGACGTACAGGTTGTACTGATCACTGGCGGCACAGGCTTTACCGGTCGCGACAGTACACCTGAAGCGGTGACCTGCTTGCTGGACAAACAGGTCGATGGATTTGGTGAGCTGTTCCGGCAAATTTCCGTGGCGGATATCGGCACCTCGACCGTGCAGTCCCGTGCGCTGGCGGGTATGGCCAACGGTACGCTGGTCTGCTGCCTGCCGGGTTCGACCAATGCTTGCCGAACTGGTTGGGACGGAATTCTTGCCGAACAGCTGGACTCGCGTCACCGCCCCTGCAATTTCGTCGCCCACCTCAAGCAGGCCGAGCCCTGCGAAACCCGCGGATGAACTGATATGAGCCACACTGAAGCGCGACCGCTAATGCCGGTCGAGGTGGCGCTGGCGCGCTTGCTGGAGATGGCCGAAGCGACCCCAATCCTCGAGCGTGAACAGGTGGTACTGGCTGCTGCGCAAGGCCGGGTTCTGGCCGAGGGGTTAATTTCAACCCTGGATCTGCCACCCTGGCCTAACAGCGCCATGGACGGTTACGCGTTGCGCCTGGCGGACTGGAGGGGCGAGCCCTTAACGGTCAGCCAACGAATTTTTGCCGGCCAAGCCCCCGAGCCGTTGACTCCCGGCACCTGCGCCCGGATCTTTACTGGCGCACCCGTACCGGCCGGCGCCGATTGCGTTGAAATGCAGGAAAATGCCGACGTACTCGCTGACCAGCGGGTGCGCTTTATTGAGCCGATGCGAGTGGGGCAAAATATCCGTCCGCAGGGCCAGGAAACCACCGTCGGCGAGCAAGTATTGGCCGCGGGTACGCGCATGGGGCCTATTGAGTTGGGCCTTGCAGCGTCTTTAGGCCTGGCCGAGTTGAATGTCGTGCGGCGCGTGCGCGTTGCGGTGTTGTCCACGGGTGACGAGCTGATTGAGCCGGGTCAACCGCTGGGGCCAGGGCAGATTTACAACAGCAATCGGGTGCTGCTATGCAGTTGGTTACAGCGTTTGGGTTGCGAGGTGCACAATGCCGGGATTTTACCGGACGATCTGGAGAAGACCCGCAACACGCTGGGGGCGCTGGGGCACGTCGATTTAATTCTTTCCACCGGTGGTGTCTCGGTGGGCGAGGCAGATTTCCTCGGACATGCCCTGCGCGAGGACGGCGAGTTGTCATTGTGGAAGCTGGCTATCAAGCCTGGAAAGCCGCTGACGTTTGGCCATTTTCGTGGCGTGCCGGTGATTGGTTTGCCGGGCAATCCAGCCTCGACTCTGGTGACCTTCGCATTACTCGCCCGGCCCTATCTGTTGCGCCGTCAGGGCGTCGCCGATGTCGCGCCGCTGCAGTTTCCGGTGCCTGCCGGGTTCACGTGGAACAAGGCCGGAGACCGCCGCGAATATCTGCGCGGGCGATTCGAACAAGGCCGCGCCGTGCTTTACAGCAACCAGAGCTCGGGCGTCCTGCGCAGCGCAGCGTGGGCCGAAGGCCTTATTGAAGTGCGCGAAGGCACCACGGTCGCCGAAGGGGATTGGCTGAACTTCATTCCTTTAAGTGAAGTGCTGGGCTAACGACCGGATTCGTGCGCTGGGCGCGGTTATAAAACAGGCGCTTACATCTCAACGTCGATCCAATCGTTTTGTGTGGGTATTGCGTGTTCGGCGGTGTCCACGCAATGGATGGTTTTACCCGTGGCCTGTTCGACTCGTCGGGCAACGTCCGGGTCATCGGCGAAAGGGATCATGCTGGCTTCGTCGATGCTCCGGGTGTTGCTGTTCTTCAGGCACAGCTGGGTGACCACGAAGAAAAACACCACGGCGGCGATTCCCAGCCACTCGTAACCTGGTTCGATCATCACGTCAGGCCTTATCAGGAGGGCGGGAGTCGCGCTGTACTCCCGCAGGATGGTCAGGCGAATTGCGCTTGCTGGTCGACCAGCGCCGGGTCGGCCGTGCGCACGGTGCGCCACGTGTTGTAGGCCATGAGCAACATGCCGCTCAGGAAAAATACGCCGCCGGTGAAGCGCACGATGAAGCCCGGATGGCTGGCTTGCAACGCTTCAACGAACGAGTAGGTGAGGGTGCCGTCGTCGTTCACTGCCCGCCACATCAGGCCCTGAGTGATGCCGTTGACCCACATTGAGGCGATGTACAGCACGGTGCCGATGGTCGCCAGCCAGAAGTGTGCGTTGATCAAGCCGACGCTGTGCATCTGCTCACGGCCGAAGACTTTCGGGATCATGTGGTACATCGAACCGAAGGTGATCATCGCGACCCAACCCAGCGCTCCGGCGTGCACGTGACCGATGGTCCAGTCGGTGTAGTGGGAGAGGGCGTTGACGGTCTTGATCGCCATCATCGGACCCTCGAAGGTCGACATGCCGTAGAAGGCCAGCGAAACCACCAGAAAGCGTAGGATCGGGTCGCTGCGTAACTTATGCCAGGAGCCTGAGAGGGTCATCATGCCGTTGATCATGCCTCCCCAGCTTGGCGCCAGGAGGATGATCGACATGGCCATGCCCAGCGATTGCGCCCAGTCCGGCAAGGCGGTGTAGTGCAAGTGGTGCGGACCCGCCCAGATGTACAGGGTGATCAGCGCCCAAAAGTGGACGATCGACAGCCGATAGGAATACACCGGCCGTCCGACCTGCTTGGGCACGAAGTAATACATCATCCCGAGAAACCCGGTGGTCAGAAAGAAGCCCACAGCGTTGTGCCCATACCACCACTGCACCATGGCATCGGTAGCGCCGCCATACATAGGGTAGGACTTGAACCAGCCCACCGGGATCGACATGTGGTTGACCACGTGCAATAGGGCGATGACCACGATGAAGGCCCCAAAGAACCAGTTGCCGACATAGATATGTGAGGTCTTGCGTTTGATCACGCTGCCGAAGAAAACGATGGCATAGGCGATCCAGACAATGGTCATCCACACGGCGCCACTGAACTCGATTTCGGCATATTCCTTCGTCGTGGTATAGCCTAGCGGCAGGCTGATCAGCATGATCACAATCACCGATTGCCAGCCCCAGAAGGTAAACGCCGCGAGCTTGTCGGAAAACAACCGCACCTGACATGTACGCTGTACTGCGTAATAGCTCGCAGCGAACTGCGCGCTGCCAGCGAAACCGAAAATCACCAGGCTGGTATGCAAGGGGCGAAGCCGGCCGAACGTGGTCCAGGGCAAGTCCAGATTCATTTGCGGCCAGACCAGTTGCGAGGCGATCCAGACCCCGACGGCCATGCCAATAACGCCCCATACCACGGTCATTACGGCGAATTGCCGGACGACCTTGTAGTTGTAGGCCTGCCCGATTTGTTCTGTGCTCATGGCAGTGTTTCCACCCATCCATTGCTTGCCAGGCCCCTGCGGTCCAGCACGAGGCTGCACTGTAAAAACTCTGAGGCGAACAAAACAGACTCAGAGAAGGCAAAGAAAAGCGGTGCAGACGCGCCGTTTAATGAGCCTCTGATACGGTTTTATTTGCCCGGTCTGACGCTGTTTTGTCGGGGTGCGCTTCGCCATAGTCTCAAGCCTCGGCAGCTGCCTCGACTTTCGAAGAGAGCAGCTAGCACCGATGAGCTTGAGGGGGTGAACGATGTATCAATACGACGAATACGACCGTGCGTTGGTCTTTGAGCGGGTCGCGCAATTTCGCGATCAGGTACAGCGCTTCCAGAGTGGCGACCTGAGCGAAGAAGAGTTTCTGCCGCTGCGTCTGCAGAACGGCCTGTACATGCAAAAGCACGCGTACATGCTGCGTGTGGCCATTCCGTATGGCACCTTGAGCGCCGAACAGATGCGCACGTTGGCCAGCATCGCCCGTGACTATGACCGTGGATACGGGCACTTCACGACTCGACAGAACATGCAGTTCAACTGGATCGAACTGGCGCAGGTGCCGGACATTCTCGAACGGTTGGCCGGTGTCGAGATGCACGCCATCCAGACCTCCGGTAACTGCGTGCGCAACATCACCACCGAAGCCTTTGCCGGGGTTGCTGCCGACGAGCTGCTCGACCCACGCCCGCTGGCCGAGATCCTGCGGCAATGGTCAACCATCAACCCGGAATTCTTGTTTTTGCCGCGCAAGTTCAAAATTGCCATCTGTTCGGCGGAGCAAGATCGGGCGGCGATCCAGATGCACGACATCGGGCTGTATCTGTACCGCGATGAAGCTGGGCGGAGGGTGTTGCGGGTCTTGGTCGGGGGCGGGTTGGGGCGTACGCCGATTCTCGGTCTACAGATTCGTGAGGGTTTGCCCTGGCAGCATTTGCTGTCGTATGTCGAGGCGGTGTTGCGCGTCTATAACCGCTACGGGCGGCGGGACAACAAGTACAAGGCGCGGATCAAGATTTTGGTCAAAGCCTTAGGCATCGAGGCCTTTTCCCGCGAAGTCGAGCAAGAGTGGCAACACATCAAAGATGGCCCGGCGCAGCTGACGGAAGAAGAATTTCAACGCGTCGCTTCAGCCTTTGTGCCCCCGGCTTATGCAAAGCTCTCGGACACAGATCTGGACTTCGGTTCACATCTGGCGCAAAGCCCGGCTTTTGCCCGCTGGGTTTCGCGCAACGTGCAGCAGCATAAAATCCCCGGCTACGTCAGTGCAGTACTCTCGACCAAACCAGGGATCAGCGCACCACCGGGGGACGTGACGACGGAGCAAATGAACGCAGTGGCGGATTGGTCGCAGCGGTTCGGGTTCGGTGAAATTCGCATCGCCCACGAACAGAACATTGTGTTACCGGACGTCCGCAAAGCTGACCTGTATGCACTGTGGAGCCTGGCGTGCGAAAGCGGGCTAGGTACCGCAAATATCGGGTTGTTGACCGACATCATCGCCTGCCCGGGTGGCGATTTTTGTGCGTTGGCCAACGCCAAATCGATCCCGATTGCACAGGCCATTCAACAGCGTTTCGATGATCTGGATTACCTGCACGATCTGGGAGAGATCAGCCTGAATATCTCCGGCTGCATGAATGCGTGCGGCCATCATCACATTGGCAATATCGGCATATTGGGCGTCGATAAAAATGGCAGCGAGTGGTACCAGATCACGCTAGGTGGTTCGCAAGGCAAGGCGGCCGCATTGGGGAAAGTGATTGGGCCTTCCTTTAGCGCCTTACAGGTGCCGGACGTGATCGAAAAGATTGTCTCTACGTTCACCGATTACCGGGAAAGCGACGAGAGCTTCGTGCAGACCCTCAATCGCATCGGTCTGGCGCCCTTCAAGGAGCGCGTCTATCAACGAGAGCCGTCAGAGGCGACGCTGTGAACAATGTGCTGAGGCTTAAAGTCGGGCTGGCGCACATCGCCGACCACGACTCATGGACGTTGGTTCGCGAAGCACAAGGCGATCTGCCAAGTGGGCCATTGCTACTGCCGTTTACGCGTTGGTGGTCGCGTCAGGATCGGGCTGTGCTGGCCGGTGAGCGTTTGAGCCTTGATGGCGTTTGGCTCGGTCCGGATGACGAGGTCGAGACCTTGAAGCCGTTCCTCTCGGTACTGCCCCTGATTGCCGTGGATTTCCCCAGCTTTCGTGATGGTCGAGGTTATAGCCAAGCATATCTGCTGCGCACGCGTCTCGACTGGACGGGCGAACTACGGGCCATTGGCGATGTACTGCGCGATCAGCTCAGCCATATGCGCCAGTGCGGTTTTGACAGTTTTGCGGTGCGCGAAGATAAAACAATCGAAGATGCACTCAAGGGGCTGGCCGGGGTCAGCGTTGCTTATGGCCGCTCAGTGATCGAGCCGCGGCCGTTATTTAGACGGCGTTGATTCAGACGTTCGTTATCGTAATAGGTGGCCTGCGCAGCCTGATTAAATACGCTGTTCTGAATACGGGTGCGCAAGGCTGGAATATTGCCCAGTGGGCCTTTCAGAACAATCAGTGCGTCCCGTAGGGCCATGAGATTTTCCAGGCCAAACGCCTTGGTTGTGTGGGGATCAGCGACAGGTAGCGACAGGTCTATAGCAGTCGCAGTGTTCGGGTTCATATAGATCAGCTCTTATAGTTATTCAGTGAAGGTGGTATTTGTTAGTTACCAAGGGTAATGCTAAAAACGAATTTTTACAGTTTCGGGTGTCAGGGTAAATAGCTTGGCGGGGTGAATATTGCGGAAAATCGTGTAGGGTATTTCTACAGTTTTAAAATTTATGTAGGAAGTTTATATATGGCCGCTGAAACTATCCTAAATATAGATGGGTTTGTCTAACAATCGAGCAAGTCCGAAGAAAGGGCTTCTTCGGACTTGTTCGATGGGGTGTGTTCCAGGTTTGATTAGCTGAGTTGAGTACCTGAATGTCGTCAGTCTTTGGCGGACTCTTCCTCCAGGCGGTCGGCTTCAAACAATTGCTCCAGTTCCGTCCTGGCTTCACGGGCGGTTTGCAGGACCTTGGCGTCATCGTCATACACCAAATGTTGCGCGTTCAGCACTTGCTCATCGTGACGCTTGAAACGACTGACCCGTGCATCGGCCTGAGCCTGACTCAGACCCAGCCCTACCAATGTACGCCTGCTCATCTCCAGACTGGAGTAGAACGTTTCGCGTACTGCCTGAGCACCCACGTCCATCAGCCGATGCACATGTTGACGGTTGCGAGCGCGGGCGATGATCTTTATGTGCGGATAAAGCTTGCGCACCAACTCGGCAGTCTTGATGTTGGTGTCAGGGTCATCGGTGGCAATGATGAAAAACTCTGCCTGATCAACCTTGGCCGCACGCAGAATTTCCGGGCGTAGCGGGTTGCCGTAGAACACCGGCAGATGGCCGGAGCTGCGGGAAAACTCAATGGACTCCACGGCGTTGTCCAATGCCACGAAGGAGATTTTTTGCGCCCGCAGAATCCGCGCAACGATTTGGCCCATGCGTCCCATACCCGCGATGACCACCCTTGGTGAGTCACTGGCGATATCGCGGTACTCGTCCGGCACGATCTGCGGTGTGATTTTGGGTGTGAGCAGTCGCGAAATCAGAAGTAACAACAGCGGCGTCATGGCCATGGACAGGGTGATAGTCAGCACCAGAATGTCGTACAGCCGCGGTTCGAACAGCCCTTGGTCGCGGCCGATCTTGAACACCACGAAGGCAAATTCACCACCCGCTGCCAGCACCACGCCCAAGCGTATGGCGCTGTGCGGGTCCAGGCCGCCGACCAGACGGCCGATGCCAAACAGCAAGGGCAGTTTGATTAGAATAAGCAGCACTGTCAGCCCCAGCACGGTCAGCGGTGCGCTGGCCAGCAGGCCGATATTGGCGCCCATGCCGACGCTGATAAAAAACAGCCCGAGCAGCAATCCTTTGAAGGGCTCGATCTGCGATTCCAGTTCGTGGCGGTATTCGGAGTCAGCCAATAGCAGACCTGCCAGAAACGCCCCCATGGCCATCGATACCCCCACCAGGTCCATCAGCCAGGCTGTGCCGATCACCACCAACAATGCGGTCGCGGTCGAGACCTCCTGTAGGCCGGTCTTGGCGACGATCCGAAATACCGGGCGCAGCAGATAGCGCCCGCCGATCACCACAATAGCGATGCTGCCCACCACCCGTAGACCATGAGTCAGGTGGTCGGAGGTGCTGGCGTTGTGATCCACACCCGCTAGAAACGGCACCATGGCAATCAACGGAATCGCGGCAATGTCCTGAAACAACAAAACGGCGAAGGCCAGCCTTCCATGTGGGCTGTTAAGTTCCTTGCGCTCGGCCAGACTTTGCAGGCCGAAGGCGGTGGACGACAGGGCCAACCCCAGCCCCAGCACCACCGCGCTGTTAAACGACTGATCGAAGGCAAATAGGGCGACGCTGCCGATAGCCATCCCGGTGAGCAGTACTTGGGCTAGTCCAACACCAAACACGGCCTTGCGCATCACCCACAAGCGTCGCGGTGACAGCTCGAGGCCAATGATGAACAGCAGCAGCACCACGCCCAACTCGGAAATATGGCTGACGCTTTGCGGATTGCCGATCAGGCCCAGCACTGAAGGGCCGATGATCACCCCGGCAAACAGATACCCGAGCACTGCGCCTAGTTGCAGGCGCTTGGCCAGGGGTACGGTCAATACTGCGGCCAGCAGAAATACGACTGCGGCCTGCAGCAGATTGCCTTCGTTGGGCATGGTGAACTCCTTGATGTATCGCTGTTCGATCAATGCTAAAGCGCGAGGGCGGAAGCTTGGTGGCAATCGTCTTGAATAGGGCGGCATTAAAACATGGGGTGTTTATCTCATCAGCGTCCATTTTGTTCTGATCAAGGTCACAGGATCGGTGTTGAGGCCTCAATCGGGTAACACGGCGGCCGGTATCGCAGATTTGTATGCCAGGCTGCCGTCTGCGAGTCATCAGCGTTACCATGGGCTCGCATTTGCGCAAAGCAGATGATTTCTACAGGTATTCAGGAAGCCGTAATGACTAACAAACAGCGTTTGACGTATTCGATTCTGATCGCCCTGGTGGTACTGGGGATCATGTTGGGCTTGTCGCACTTGCAGAACATTGGTGTGATCACCGAGAAGACCTTTCAGTACATCGCCATCTCGGTCGCGGTGCTGGTGGTGATCATCAACGGGTTCATGCGGCGCAAGGTCAAGCCCTGATTACACTGTGACGCTCAGGCTGGCTCAATACCTGCTTGAGCCAGCGCGCGGGATCAATGAAGAACGTCATTACCTCCCTCAAAAAAAATATACCGGAGTTTAAAATGTCTGCATCCAGCGATACCGCGGCCCACGTAGAGACGCGAAACATTTCTTTTCCTGAGTTGGTCGAGTTGCTGCGCCAGGTTTTCCTGCGCAACGGCACCTCGCCGGAAGTGGCAAGTGTGTTGGCTGAAAACTGTGCCAGCGCTGAGCGTGACGGTTCCCATAGCCACGGCATTTTCAGAATTCCCGGTTACCTTTCGTCCCTGGCCAGCGGCTGGGTCGACGGCAAAGCAGTGCCAAAAGTCGAGGATGTCGGCGCGGCATTTATCCGGGTTGATGCGGCTAATGGCTTCGCTCAACCGGCATTGGCGGCTGCCAGACCGTTGCTGGTGGAAAAGGCCAAGAGCGCGGGGATCGCCATTCTGGCGATTCGCAGTTCGCACCATTTCGCAGCACTGTGGCCCGATGTCGAGCCGTTCGCTCGTGAGGGGCTGGTGGCGTTGAGCGTGGTCAACAGCATGACGTGCGTGGTGCCCCATGGGGCACAGCGACCGCTGTTCGGCACTAATCCCATTGCATTTGCCGCACCCAGGGCAGGTGGTGACCCGATCGTGTTCGATCTGGCCACCAGTGCTATTGCCAACGGTGACGTGCAGATCGCTGCTCGCAAGGGCGCGATGCTGCCGCCGGGCATGGGTGTGGACCGCGCCGGGCTGCCGACCGAGGATCCCAAGGCGATCCTTGACGGTGGTGCGTTGCTGCCCTTCGGCGGCTATAAGGGCTCAGCCTTGTCGATGATGGTCGAGTTGCTCGCCGCAGGCCTCACGGGCGGTAATTTCTCGTTCGAGTTCGACTGGTCCAAGCATCCCGGTGCGCAGACACCCTGGACGGGCCAGTTGTTTATCGTGATTGATCCGAACAAGGGTTCCGGGCAGAACTTTGCCGAGCGCAGTGAGGAACTGGTCCGGCGGATGCATGACGTCGGTCAGGAGCGCATGCCTGGCGACCGCCGCTACCTGCAGCGCGCCAAGGCGTTGGTCCATGGCATCGATATTCCTGTGGCTGAACTGACTCGGTTGCGGGAGTTGGCCGGGGTACAGGGTTAAACCCTGACCTTACAGCGGTTTTAGACCTGCAGCAGGCTTGCCTGTGGAGGCTCGCGTCAGATACACCGCGCGAGTCCATTCTCAGGCAACTTTGCCACACGCATTGGTTTATGAGCGCTGGATAAAGTCTGGCTCTAGTTACAGTCCTCCGGGACGACGTTTGCCGCAGGGAAAGTTGCATCGGCGACCGTTGATTTCATCTGGAATGGCTATAACTTTTGTAGTCTTGACACGTGGATATGAAGAGCAATTCTTTGTTTCGCCAACCTGTAATTCCTTTACCTGGAGTCAGTGGCTGGAGGGCTACTTTACTTCAAATACGATCCGTTAACGTGTAACGACCGGCCTCTTTCCTTCCCCGATCTGATCTCCCGAGACCCCGGCGATAAAGGGGTGCAGCCCAATCGGCGTGGCGATCACCCCTTATTGTCAGGAACCACGATGTGTCGCTGGCAGGCGTCCGTGAGGAATGAGTTCGCGCAGACATCCTCATAAAAGGCTCCAGGATGTAGAGAGGCTATATTCCAAAAGTAGATAAAAAAATAATAATTCATTCTTGTTAAGAATAAACAAAATCCTTTAAATTGCCGCCACTCAACGCCGCAACCCCTCTAGGACGGGCGTTAGCCTCGCATTAGCACTGCCGATCGGAGACAACGATGTGCAATAAAACTTACCTCACGCTGGTCATGGCTCTGGGTGTCGCACAGCAAGCGCATGCAGCCGGATTCATTGAGGACAGCAAAGCCTCACTTGACCTACGTAACTTTTACTTTAACCAAGACACGCGTAATGCAAAGGCACCTTCTGACCGTGAGTGGGGCCAGGGTTTCATTCTTAATTACCAGTCAGGTTTCACTCAGGGACCGATAGGGGTTGGTTTGGATGTGCTGGGTTTGTATGGCCTGCGGTTAGACGCCGCAGGACGTGCGGGTAAAAAGGGAGAGGATCACACCCCGGGAAGTGTATTTCCTTTGGACAGCAACGGAGAAGCGGTTAATGATTACGGCCGGCTGGGGGCAACCGCCAAGTTTCGTGTGTCCCAGACTCAGTTAAAGGTCGGCACGTTGCTCCCGAAACTGCCTGTTTTGACGTATAACGATGGGCGCTTATTGCCGGAAACCTTTGAGGGCTGGCAAGTCGAATCAAAAGAGTTTGAACATTTAAATTTTACCGTGGGCGATATAAGGCAGGTGGCTGATCGCAACTCCTCAAATACCCAGGGGATGTCGATTGCGGGCGCAAATAACCCGGACACGGGGAAATTCAGTAATCAGTTCTATTACGGTGGGGTCGATTATCAAGCCACTCAGCAATTGCAACTGCAATACTACTATGGCGGCTTGAAAGATTTTTATCAGCAACACTTTTTGGGATTGGTTCACCAATGGCAACTGCCCGTCGGTCAGCTGAAAACAGACTTGCGTTATTTCTATAGCACCTCAGACGGTGAAAATGCCAGCGCTTCAGGCCGTGATCAAGGTTATGTCAGTGCGGGTTATTATGGTCAAGGTATTGGCAAGGGCGAAGTAGACAACCGCTTGTGGAGCAGCCTGTTCACGTATAGCCTGCAAGGCCATTCCATCAGCGTTGGCTATCAGCAAACGAGCGGGCGTAGTGACTTCCCTCATATTAACCAGGACCAGGGTCGCTCTCCTTACTTGATCACCAATTCGCAGGTTCTGCGCTTCGTCAATGCAGGCGAAGACACGTCAATGGCCGCGTATGCCTACGACTTTTCGACCCTCGGCTTACCGGGCTTAAAGACAAGTTACACCTACTGGAACGGTCAGCATATTCAAGCGCTCAACAAGCAAAATAGCGAATGGGAGCATGACTTCCGCATCGACTATGTGATCCCTCAAGGCAGCCTCAAGGGGCTGGGCTTTACGTGGCGCAGTGCGGTGCTTCGAGGCAACGATGCAAGCGACAAAGATGAAAACCGCTTTATTGTCAGCTACAGCATTCCTCTTATATAAGGCATCGTCCTCGGCTTCAACGCCGCCTTGTCCAGCCACTTCGACAGAACAAGGCGGGCTCATGCTAAATTCGCAGGACTGTTCAAAAAACGCCAACAATTGACGAGGGCCGCGATGGATCAGGTCAAGGCGATGAAAATCTTCGTGCGTATCTATGAGCGCAGCAGCTTTACATTGGCTGCCGAAGACTTGACCCTGCCGCGTGCCACGCTCACTCACAGCCTCAACCAACTGGAAGCCTGGCTTGGCACGCGCTTGCTGGAGCGCAGCACGCGTAGGGTCAAACCTACCCTTGACGGGGAGGCCTACTACGCGCGATGCATCCATTTACTGGCGGAACTGGAAGATGCCGAGCATGCGTTCCGCAGCGTCGCGCCCAAAGGCATGCTGCGGATCAACCTGCACGGCACGTTGGCACGGTACTTCGTGGTGCCAGCCTTGCCGGGCTTCATGGCACGTTACCCTGATATTCAACTGACCCTGAGCGAAGCTGATCGATTGGTGGACCTGGTTCAGGAGGGTGTGGATTGCGTGGTGCGGGCCGGCAACCTCAGCGATTCGTCGTTGATCGGACGTCGTATCGCGATGCTGGAGCAGGTGACCTGTGCAAGCCCGGCGTACCTGCGCAAATACGGGGTGCCGAAACAGGTGAGGGACCTTGCGACTCACACGGGCGTGAACTATGTCTCCAGAACCACCGGCAAACCTTACCCCTTCGAGTTTATGGTTGACGGGCAATGCCAGGAGGTCCGGCTCGAGGGTCGCGTCGCGGTGTTTGGCGCCGAAATCTACGCCGCGTCGGCGGTTGCCGGCATTGGCATCATCCAGGTGCCGCGCTATCGGGTTGCTCAGCAACTGTCCGAAGACGTGTTGCGTGAAGTTTTACCCCAGTGCCCGCCGCCACCTATGCCCGTGTCGGTCCTGTATCCGCACAACCGCCACATGTCCCCGCGAGTTCGGGTGTTCGTCGATTGGGTGAGCGAGTGTTTTGCCGAGATGGAGCGGGGCTCGCTCGGCATGGGTATGACCCGTGACGCTGTGCAGCAGCTTCAGGGGTGAATGCACTGCACCGTGTCACAGGCCCGCAACTCGCCATGAACCTGCGCAAACGACGGCCTTGCCAGTACGTCGGGATGCGTGCATCGGCTTTTCAGGTCGAGTAGCCACTCGGCAGGTGCTGGATCGCAACGCGCCAGCAATTCACCCAGCAGGATCCCGAAAGCCCTGACTTCAACGCGTTCCAGTGCCTGCGCTTGAGCGGTGTTGGCTGTCGGATAAAACGACGCTGCGCCGAAATCGCCGAGCAGGCAATCGCCGTCCTCGTCCCACAAGATATTGTGCCCGTACAGGTCGCCGTGGCAGATACCGCCTGCATGCAGATGCTCAGCAACCGAGGCGATGCCGCAGGCCAGGCGCAGGGCGACGCTCAGGGAAAACCGGGTGCCTGAGGCGTAGATGTCGCGGGTGCAGGACTCCAGGCTGGGCGGGCCAGCGAGGTTGCTGAAGCTGGGGGCGATCAATTGCATCACCAGACCAACCTGTGCCTGTGGGTGTTCAGCGATCTGCCCCTGGACTTCGATCAGCTGTGGGTGAACCCCCGCAGCAATGCAGGCAGACATTTCGTTGAGCGGGGAGCCGTCACTGGTGATGCTGCCCTTGTAGAGCTTGATTGCCACAGGCGTGGACTGGTTCTCCTGACGTTGCCACAGGGCTTGTTGAATCACCCCGGAAGCGCCTTCGCCCAGTTGCTGCTGTACCTGCAGATGCTCCCACGGGATCTGGCGGATGGGCGTTTCAGCGGGGCTTACGGCCAGCGGGTTTCCGGCGTAGGCCAGCCAGGCAAGTGCAGGCAGTTTCAACAACCAGTCGGGTAATTCAGTCAGGCGATTGGCGGCAATACGCACCAGCTCAAGTTGCTCGCAGGCCGCCAGACTCTCAGGTAACTGCTGCAAGCGATTGCCCGCCAGCATCAATTTTTGCAAGGCACTGCAGGCGCCGAGTGCGTCGGGCAGGGCCTCAATGCAGTTGTCCGTCAGGATAAGCCAGCGCAACAAGGGCGGCAGCGCCTGAGCTGGAACGTCGCGGATCTGATTGGCCTTGAACCCGACGATTTGCAGCTGCAGGCACTGACCTATACTGGCCGGCAGCTCGGTGAACCTGTTTTCCGAGCAGAACAACACGCGCAGGTGCTTCAGGCGGTACAGATCTTCCGGCAGGCGGCTCAATTCATTGCCTGTCAGATTGAGCACCTCCAGCGAGTCCGCTAGGTCGAAAATCTCCACAGGAAACTCGGTCAGCCCGCAGGACAGATCAAGCCGGGTGATGCCCGCAAGTTTTCCAGCGCGCAGACGCTCAAGGGTGTGAATTTGATTGTCGATCGTCATCATCAATCCTGCCGCGCGAGGCAGATGTCGATCAATTGGTGCATGCGTTCCAGGCTTGGCGGCGCTTCGGCGTAGAGGATGCGATACACCATTGGCGCAACGATGGCGTCCATCAATTCTTCGGCCGGTGGAGCCGTTTCACCACGGGCAAGCGCGCGCTGAATGATGATTTGTAATTGGTCACGAGCGATGGCGGAGCATTTTCCAGAGCAGGTTGCCGCGCTGCTGGCCACGACGTCACGCATCAGTTCCCGACCCGGGGCTGAACTCATTTCGTCCAGGTACTGCTCGGTCCACGTTTGCAGGTCTTCGCGCAGGTTGCCGCAATTGACCGGGATGTCCGGACGCAAACGCTCGACCGCTGCGTCTGCAAGCAGCGTGGTCAGGTCACCCCAGCGCCGGTAAATGGTTGAGGGCGTGACACCGGCACGGGCAGCAATCAGTGGGACACTGAGCATCGAACGGTCGTGTTCGAGCAGCAGGTCACGGATGGCCGTGTGGATTGATTGTTGAACACGGGCGCTGCGGCCTCCCGTGCGAATACCTTCTTTAATAGCCATACGGCAGACCTGACACACATAATTTTCTTTGAGCGGGATCGCGTTGCGCACTCGCAAAAGCTAATTTTTAACTTTAGTGGTGTGCTTTATTGGAGAGTGTACTCATGTCCCATCCTTTGCAGTACCCGCACTCGACAGTTCGTCGCACCGATGCCGGCGCTGCCGGATGTGTGGGTCCTGCGTTCGGCCAATGCCTGCGTCCTGTCACAGGGCCGCGTGGCCTACAAAAGTCGTAGCTGTTTTTCGCTGTGCATCTGCTACGTTCATAGATGTAGGCCCTTTCTCGTTAAGCCCTCAATAAGAACAATCACAGGGATGCCGATGAACCAGCAACAGAAGAACTATCAGCAGCATTACGACTATTCTATCGCCGATCCCGAGACTTTCTGGGCGCTACAGGCGCGCAACGTGGCTTGGTATCAGGCACCTCGACAGACTCTGCAAACCCTGGCTGACGGCACGCATCGCTGGTTCGCCGACGGTCAGCTCAATAGCAGCTACCTGGCGCTCGACTTTCAGATCGAGCAGGGCCGTGGCGAACAGACGGCACTGATCTATGATTCGCCCGTCAGCCACAGCAAGGTGCGCTACAGCTATAACGAACTGCGTGACGAAGTGGCGCGGTTGGCGGGTTTGCTCCGCCAATTGGGCGTGGGGAAGGGCGACGGCGTAATCATCTATATGCCGATGGTTCCCCAGGCGGCCATGGCGATGCTGGCCTGCGCCCGACTCGGCGCAATCCACTCCGTGGTGTTCGGCGGTTTTGCAGCCCATGAACTGGCGCTGCGCATCGACGATTCCAAACCCAAACTGCTGCTGACGGCTTCGTGCGGGCTGGAGTTCGACCGGGTCATTGAATACAAACCCTTGGTGGACAAAGCCCTGGAACTGGCGCGCCATCAGCCGAGCCATGTTCTGGTGCTGCAACGCCCGCAGGTTCAGGCACAGTTGCAGAAGGGCCGCGACCTGGACTGGAACGCAGCCTTGGTCGGTGTGCAACCGGTCGATCCGGTGCCCGTCGCCAGCACCGACCCGCTGTACATCATGTATACCTCGGGCACCACCGGCCGACCCAAAGGCATCGTTCGCGAAAACGGCGGCAACGCAGTCGCGCTGATCTTCACCATGAGCCATATCTACGGGATGCAACCGGGCGATGTCTGGTGGGGCATCTCCGATGTTGGCTGGGTGGTAGGCCACACCCTGATCGTCTACGGACCGCTGATGTGCGGTTGCACCACTGTCCTGTATGAGGGCAAGCCGATCCGTACGCCGGACGCCGGTGCGTATTGGCGGGTGATCGAAGAATATAAGGTCAACGCCTTGTTCTGTGCCCCGACTGCCATGCGCGCGATTCGCAAGGAAGATCCTGACGGCGAGTTGATCAAGAACCGCGACCTGAGTTCGCTGCGACAGTTGTTTTTGGCAGGGGAAAAGCTCGACTCCAGCACGCACCACTGGCTGGAACAGTTGACTGGCAAGCCGGTACTCGATCATTGGTGGCAGACTGAAACCGGTTGGCCGGTGACTGCGCCGTGCGTCGGTCTTGAAGGCCACAGCCCGGCACCCGGTTCAAGCAATCGCGCCGTGCCGGGTTATAACGTCAAGGTGGTGGATGAGGAGGGCCGATTGCTCGCGCCGGGTCAGCAAGGCTCTATCGTCATCGCCTTGCCATTGCCACCTGGGTGCAGCCAGACGCTATGGAATGACCATACACGCTACCTGGAAGCTTACCTGCAGACCTTTCCCGGCTATTACCACACGGGTGATGGGGGGTATGTGGACGAAAATGGTTTCGTGTACATCATGGGCCGCACGGATGATGTGATTAACGTCGCGGGTCATAGGCTGTCTACCGGGGAGATGGAGGACGTGGTCAGCCAGCATCCCGCCGTGGCCGAGTGTGCGGTGATCGGCGTGCATGACGAAATCAAGGGTCAGGTGCCGCTGGGCATGATCGTGCTCAAGGACGGCGTCAGCGAAAGTGTCGAGCAGTTGCGCAGCGAAATGGTGGCACTGGTGCGCGAGAGAATCGGCGCACTGGCGTGTTTGCAGCGAGTGGTCGTGGTCAAGCGCCTGCCCAAAACCCGCTCCGGCAAAATACTGCGCGGTGTTTTACGAAAAATCGCCGACGGCGAGGACTTCACTCCGCCGTCGACGATTGATGATCCGGCTATTCTCGGGGAGATTGCTGCTGCGTTGAAAGCAACATAAACCCCAAGAACAGGCTTGCCTGAAGGGGCCGTCGACTCAGCGCAGGACCGAGACCATTTCCGACACGGTGGTCAGGACATCTTTGGCCAGGTGTTTCGAGCGCTTGCCTGACCAACCGGTGACGAGGTCAGGCGCGTCATCGTTGTCCTTGAACGGCATCTCCAGGGTCAGTGCCAGGCACTTATAACGTTCACCGACGCTGTTGCAGGCCAGGTTCATGTTGGCTTGGCCGGGGCTGCTGCGCGGGTAGCCGTAGCGGGTCTGGAAATCCTGGGTGATTTCGCTCAAGCGGCGACGGAAGTGTTCTTCCAGTTGCTGCTGTTGCGGGGTGTAGCCGGGATTGCCTTCACACGCGGCGGCAAAGACGTAGGGAATTTCTTCAT
This sequence comes from Pseudomonas sp. UMAB-08, assembly GCF_900095225.1. GTDB lineage: Bacteria > Pseudomonadota > Gammaproteobacteria > Pseudomonadales > Pseudomonadaceae > Aquipseudomonas. The sequence goes on along the minus strand of NZ_LT607414.1, from coordinate 593,758 downwards.
CGCCGTGGATATCGAGGAACAGGTCGACGCCGTATTTCTCCATCTGCTGCTGGACGAAAAACACTTCAGGGCTCAGTTCCCGACTGGAATCCTGCCAGGCCCGATTCAGGTCTTTGCCCTTGGCGTTGGTGCGCAGATGACCGTGGAATGAGCCGTCAGGGTTCATGTGCGGCACCAGATACAGATCGGCGGCAGCCAGCAGTTGCGTCATGACAGGGTCGTCTTTTTCCTGCAAACGCTCGATCAGGCCTTCCATGAACCATTCGGCCATGTGTTCGCCCGGGTGTTGCTGGGCGATGATCCAGACCTTGCGTTTGCCGACAGCACCGTCACCTTTGCGCAACAGTTGGATGTCGCGACCTTCGACGCTTTTGCCGATGGCGATCAGCTCGGTGCCGGCTTTGTTGATGGCCTGCTCGATCAGCCAGTCATGACGCGTGCGGCTATAGGGCTCGAAGTAGGCGAAATACACCTGAGACTCGGTCGGCACAAGGCTGAAGTTCAGGGCCGCGCCGTCGAATGTTGTTGGCACACGAAACCAGTGTTCATGATCGTAAGAGGCCACTGCCTGATAACCGCTCCAGGCGCGGTTGTAGCTGGATTGGCTGGCGTTGGTCAGGCTGAAGGCATGGCTTTGGCCCACGTGCAGGTGTTCGGCCTTGAAGTGAAACCATTGCAGATGGGGGCTTTGAGTGTCGGGACGGATCGCCAGTCTTACGTTAGAAGGGTTGCTGGCGTCGAGTACTTCAATATTGCCGCTGTCGAAATCAGCGCTGATTTTGAGAGGGGTCTGAGTCACGGTTATGTCCTGTACGGCGGTACCAATTCGTGCCGGTACTGTACACCCATCAGAAAGAAACCAAAAAAAAGACCCGGCAAAAAGCCGGGTCAAAAACCGTGATTAGCCTGATGAGGAGATAATCCGGAAGCCGACCTAAGGCTTCTGGGTTATCGGGTTGATCTTGCGATCAACGGCGCCAATAATAACAATTATCATTCGCATGTCAAAGTTTATTTTGCTTCATCCAATTCCACCAGTGCCGCGCCTTCGCTGACCATCTCGCCTTCGACGCAATACAGCGCCTTGACTATTCCAGCATGGGGGGCGCGGATACTGTGTTCCATCTTCATGGCCTCCAGCACCACCAACTGCGCTCCCGCGTCGACGGTTTGACCGACTTCGACCAGCACTCGCACGATGCTGCCGTTCATTGGCGCGGTCAGACCGCCCTGATGGCTGTGGCTGGCCTCAACCTCTGCAATCGGATCGAGGCGTTTGATCGTGTGCAGCTCGCCTTGCCAATGCAGATACAGGGTGTCGCCCCGGCGGATCGCCAAGTGCTGACGGCGCACGCCATCGTGTTCGATCAGCAGTTGCTCGCCCCGTAGCTCAGCCAGCGAGGCGCTGCTGTTGCGCAGCTGGATCACTTGCTTCTGGCCATTGCAGCTCAAGTGCAGGTCGATTTCTGTCGGCAGCCCGGCACGCAGACCGTTGTGGCTGGCCCAAGGTGAATGAAGGTCGTCCTGACGAATAGAGGCTGGCTGGCTTTGGCTGAAGGCCTCGCCAGCGGCTTGCCAGAACGCTGCCGATAACTCTCCGGCGGGTGGCAGCAACTGTTCCTGATAACGTGGAATAAACCCGGTATCGAGCTCCGCCGCTGCGAACGCAGGATGAGCGACGATGCGGCGCAAGAACGCCAGGTTGGTTTTCAGCCCACCGATGGCGAACTCATCAAGCATGGCCAGCAAACGCAGACGTGCCTGCTCGCGGTTCTCACCCCAGGCGATCAGTTTGCCGAGCATCGGGTCGTAGAAGGGCGACACGCTGTCGCCCTCGGCTACGCCGCTGTCCACGCGTCGACCGGGGCCCGCAGCGGGTTCGCGGTAGATGTCCAGTGTGCCGGTCGCCGGCAAGAAATCGTTGGCGGGGTCTTCGGCGTACAGCCGCACTTCGATGGCATGCCCGATCAGCGGCACCTGCGCTTGAGTGATCGGCAGCGCCTCGCCCTGGGCTACGCGAATCTGCCAGGCCACCAGGTCCAGCCCGGTGATCGCTTCGGTGACCGGGTGTTCAACTTGCAGGCGAGTGTTCATCTCCATAAAGAAGAATTCGCCGCGAGAGTCCAGCAGAAACTCCACCGTGCCTGCGCCGACATAACCAATGGCTTGAGCGGCACGCACCGCCGATTCACCCATGGCGCGGCGCAGCTCTGGGCTCAGACCTGGAGCAGGGGCTTCTTCAACGACTTTTTGATGGCGGCGCTGGATCGAGCAATCGCGCTCATTAAGGTACAGGCAGTTGCCGTGCTGATCGGCAAACACCTGGATTTCGACGTGACGCGGCTTGAGCAGGTATTTCTCCACCAGCATCCGCGAGTCACCGAACGATGACTGTGCTTCACGCTGGGCCGAGGCCAGGGCTTCGGCCATTTCACTGACCTGTTCCACCACCTTCATGCCTTTGCCACCGCCGCCTGCCGTGGCTTTGAGCAATACCGGGTACCCGATGCGCTCAGCGGCGGCGCTGAAGGTTGCGACGTCTTGTGCTTCGCCGTGATAACCCGGCACCAGAGGCACGCCCGCGTCTTCCATCAGGGCCTTGGCAGCGGATTTACTGCCCATGGCGTCGATGGCAGAGGCGGGTGGCCCGAGGAAAATCAATCCAGCGTTTTCGATGGCGCGGGCAAACCCTGCGTTTTCAGACAAAAAGCCATAACCGGGATGGATCGCCTGAGCGCCGCTGGCCTTGGCCGCAGCGATCAATTTGTCGATCAGCAAATAGCTGTCGGCCGCCTTGCTCCCGCCCAGATCGACACGAATGTCGGCTTCGCGGCTGTGTCGTGCATCGCGATCAGTGGCGCTGTGCACGGCAACGGTGGTCAGTCCAAGCGCCTTGGCGGTGCGCATGATGCGGCAGGCAATTTCGCCCCGGTTGGCGACCAGAATGCGGGTCAGCAGGGGTGTAGGGGTCTGCGAGGCGCTCATGGGCGCGGCTCCTTTTTATGGGATTGAGCGGCGTCAGCCTGTTCGGACTGCCAGGCCGGTGCGCGTTTTTCCAGAAAGGCGCGCAAGCCTTCCTGGCCTTCAGGGCTGACGCGGATACGGGCAATGGCGTTTTCGCAATAACGACGCAGGGCAGGGGTCAGTGCGCCGTTACCTACTTCACGCAGCAGGTCTTTACTCGCACGCATTGCTTGCGGGCTGTTGAGCAGCAGATTGTCGATCCACTGATCGATCTGCTGCTCGAACTCGGCGGCAGGGTAACACTCGGCAAGCAGGCCGATTTCACGTGCGCGCACACCACTGAAACGTTCGGCAGTCAGGGCGTAACGACGTGCCGCACGCTCACCGATGGCTTGCACCACGAAGGGGCTGATCACCGCCGGGGCCAGGCCAATGCGCACTTCCGACAGGCAGAACTGCGCATCGTCGGTACCGATGGCCATGTCACAGCAACTGATCAGACCCAATGCGCCGCCATAGGCCGCGCCTTGCACGACCGCCAAGGTCGGGATCTTCAATTTGGCCAGGTTGTACATCAGCTCGGCCAGCTCGCGGGCATCGTCGAGGTTGGTGTTGTAATCCAGGTTCGCCGATTGCTGCATCCAGGCCAGGTCGGCCCCTGCACTGAAGTGCTTGCCCCGGCCACGGATCACCATGAAGCGCAGGCGAGTGTCGGCTTGCACATCATCCAGGGCGATAATCAGCTCGCGAATCATCTGGGCATTGAAAGCGTTGTTCTTGTCCGCGCGGTTCAGCCAGAGCGTGGCGAAGCCCCGAGGATCGGTGTGCAATTCAACCGTGTGGAAATCAGTCATGTTCACTCCGTTGGCGCGGCCCGGTTACATCCGGAACACACCGAATGTGCTTGGCTCGATAGGCGCATTCAGCGATGCGGACAAGGCCAGGGCAAGGATGTCCCGGGTTTGCGCGGGGTCGATTACACCGTCGTCCCACAAGCGGGCGCTGGAGTAATAAGGATGACCCTGATGCTCATACTGATCGAGAATCGGTTGCTTGATCTCGGCTTCCTGCTCAGCGCTGAATGTGTGGCCGCTGCGTTCGGCTTGCTCGCGCTTGACCTGCACCAGTACACCTGCGGCTTGTTCGCCGCCCATCACACCGATCCGGGCGTTGGGCCACATCCAGAGAAACCGCGGGTCGTAGGCGCGGCCACACATGCCGTAGTTACCCGCGCCAAAACTGCCGCCGATGATGACCGTGAACTTCGGCACCTTGGCGCAGGCTACGGCGGTGACCAGCTTGGCACCGTGCTTGGCGATGCCGCCGGCTTCGTACTTCTGGCCGACCATGAAACCGGTGATGTTCTGCAGAAACAACAACGGGATGCCGCGTTGGCAGGCCAGCTCGATGAAGTGCGCGCCTTTCTGCGCCGATTCAGCGAACAGGATGCCGTTATTGGCCAGGATCGCGATGGGATAGCCGTGCAGATGGGCAAAGCCGCAGACTAGAGTGGTCCCGAACAAGGCCTTGAATTCATCGAACACTGAGCCGTCCACCAGGCGCGCAATCACTTCGCGCACATCGAACGGTTGCTTCGCGTCAGCCGGGATCACCCCGTACAACTCGTCGGCGCCATACAACGGGGCGATGGGGACCAGTGCGTTGAGCTCACCCTGTTTACGCCAGTTGAGGTTGGCGATGCTGCGTCGGGCCAGGGCCAGGGCATGTTCATCACTTTCGGCGTAATGATCGGCAACCCCGGAGATCTTGCAGTGCACATCGGCACCGCCCAGGTCCTCGGCGCTGACCACTTCACCGGTCGCAGCTTTCACCAGCGGTGGGCCGGCGAGGAAAATCGTCGCCTGTTGGCGAACCATGATTGCTTCATCGGCCATGGCCGGCACGTAGGCGCCGCCCGCTGTGCACGAACCCATGACCACGGCAATTTGCGGGATGCCCACGGCGCTCATGTTTGCCTGATTGAAGAAGATCCGCCCGAAGTGCTCGCGGTCCGGGAACACTTCATCCTGACGCGGCAGGTTGGCGCCACCGGAATCGACCAGATAGATGCACGGCAAGCGATTTTGCTGCGCGATGGTTTGCGCACGCAGGTGCTTTTTCACCGTCAGCGGATAGTAAGAGCCGCCTTTTACCGTGGCGTCGTTGGCGACGATCATGCATTCGACGCCTTCGACCCGGCCGATGCCGACGATCAAACCTGCCGCAGGTACGTCTTCGCCATACACCTCATAAGCCGTCAGTTGGCCGATTTCAAGGAAAGGTGAGCCAATATCGAGCAAGCGATTGATCCGTTCGCGGGGCAGTAATTTGCCACGCGAGGTATGGCGCTCCTGGGCTTTAGGCCCGCCGCCCTGATGAACCTGGGCGAGCAACTTTCGCAAGCCTTTGACGTGTTCCAGCATCGCTGCGCCGTTGACTGCGAATTCGGGCGAGCGCGTGTTGATTTGGGTGTGCAGGATGGCCATGAGGCACTCCAAAAGATCAAATAGGCTCAGCGCGTTTCGTTGAACAGCTCGCGACCGATCAGCATGCGGCGGATTTCACTGGTGCCCGCGCCGATCTCATACAGCTTGGCGTCACGCAGCAGGCGACCGGCTGGAAACTCATTGATGTAGCCGTTGCCGCCCAGTATCTGGATGGTGTCCAGGGCCATTTTGGTGGCGCATTCTGCGCTGTACAGGATCACCCCGGCAGCATCCTTGCGCGTGGTTTCGCCGCGCTCACAGGCTTGAGCCACGGCATACAGGTACGCGCGGCTGGCGTTGAGCTGGGTGTACATGTCGGCGACTTTGCCTTGAATCAGCTGGAATTCGCCGATGCTCTGGCCGAACTGTTTACGGTCGTGAATGTAGGGCACCACCACGTCCATGCAGGCTTGCATGATCCCGGTAGGGCCACCGGAAAGCACGACACGCTCGTAGTCGAGGCCACTCATCAAGACTTTGACGCCGCTGTTCAGCACGCCGAGCAGGTTCTCTTCCGGCACTTCGACGTCATCGAAAAACAGCTCGCAGGTGTTGGAGCCCCGCATGCCGAGCTTGTCGAATTTGTTGCTGCGGGAAAATCCTTTCCAGTCGCGTTCCACGATGAACGCGCTGATGCCATGAGCGCCTTTTTCCAGGTCAGTCTTGGCGTAGATCACATACGTGTTGGCATCCGGGCCGTTGGTGATCCAGGTTTTACTGCCATTGAGGACGTAATGATCGCCGCGCTTGTCGGCGCGCAGTTTCATCGACACCACATCGGAGCCGGCATTAGGTTCGCTCATGGCCAGGGCGCCAACATGCTCGCCGCTGATCAGCTTGGGCAGGTATTTGGCTTTCTGCTCGGGGTTGCCGTTGCGGTTGATCTGGTTCACGCACAGATTGGAGTGAGCGCCGTAGGAGAGGGCGACTGAGGCCGAGCCACGGCTGATTTCTTCCATCGCAACGACGTGAGCCAGGTAGCCCATGCCCGCGCCGCCGTATTCCTCAGAGACCGTGATGCCGAGCAAACCCATGTCACCGAACTTGCGCCACATGTCAGCCGGGAACAGATTGTCTTTATCGATTTGCGCCGCACGGGGCGAAATTTCTGCCGCGACAAAGGCCTGAACCTGGTCGCGCAGCATGTCGATGGTTTCGCCGAGGGCGAAGTTCAGGCTCGGGTAGCTCATGCTTTTTACCTTTCCTATTATTGTTGGGTGCAAACCCTGGGTTGGGGTCTTGAAAATAATGAGTGGCATGGTGAATGCCTTATTCACCTTTACGTTAACGTAAACCTGTCGGGCTTTGCCTGTCAACATCCGTTCGCAGGCATGACCTTTACGTTAACGTCAATTTGCGCCAAAGTAGGCTTGTTCGAAGAGTAAGGCCTTTATGATGGCTGTGTCTGGCGAAACGACGATACGGCTGTGATCCCAAAACAAACATAAAAAGGGACCGTCCATGATTCAACCTAGCTATTCTCGCGGCCGGCAGGACAAGGCGCTGTTGGCGCAGACCATCGGTCAGGCATTCGACGAGACTGTCGCCAAATGTCCTCTTGGCGAGGCATTGGTCGTGCGCCATCAGCAACTGCGCTATAGCTGGGCGCAGTTGGGCGAAGCGGTAGACCTGCATGCGCGGGCGCTGATGGCGCTGGGCTTGCGGGCGGGCGACCGCCTTGGCGTTTGGGCTCCGAACTGTGCGCAGTGGTGCATCACTCAGTTCGCCAGCGCCAAACTGGGCGTGATTCTGGTCAATATCAATCCCGCGTATCGCACCAGTGAGCTGGAGTACGTGCTCAAGCAGTCTGGCTGTCAGTGGTTGATTTGCGCCGGAGCGTTCAAGACCTCGAACTACCACGCCATGCTCGCCACGCTGGTACCGGAATTGTGCGACTACCCGGCAGGGCAATTGCGCAGTGAGTCCCTGCCGGAGTTGCGTGGGGTGATTAGCCTCGATGAGCAGCCGCCAGCCGGCTTTCTTCCATGGAGTGCGTTGGCGCCTTTGGCAGTCGAGGTCAGTGTCGAGCAACTGAACGAGCGGCAGAGCTGTCTGCAATTCGATCACCCTGTGAATATCCAGTACACCTCAGGTACCACCGGTTTCCCCAAAGGTGCGACCCTCAGCCACTACAACATCCTCAATAACGGTTACATGGTCGGTGAAAGCCTTGGCCTGAGCGCTGCTGACCGCGTCGTGATCCCTGTGCCGCTGTATCACTGCTTCGGTATGGTCATGGGCAACCTGGGTTGCATGACCCACGGCGCAACGATGATCTACCCGAATGACGGTTTCGACCCTTTGCTCACCCTCCGCGTCGTGGCTGATGAGCGAGCTACTGCGCTGTATGGCGTGCCAACCATGTTCATCGCCATGCTCGATCATCCGCAACTCAAGGCATTTGACCTGTCCAGCCTGCGCACCGGGATCATGGCTGGCGCGACCTGCCCGATAGAGGTCATGCGCAAGGTGATCAGCGAGATGCACATGAAGGAGGTGCAGATCGCCTATGGCATGACTGAAACCAGTCCGGTGTCGCTGCAGACCGGGCCTGAGGATGGTATTGAGCTGCGGGTAACGACCGTGGGCCGCACCCAGCCGCAACTCGAGAGCAAGATCATCGACGAAACCGGTTGTGTCGTCCCGCGTGGCCAGATCGGAGAGTTGTGCACCCGTGGTTACAGCGTGATGCTCGGCTATTGGAACAACCCGAAAGGCACCACCGAGGCGCTGGATCAAGCGGGCTGGATGCACACCGGCGACCTGGCGTCGATGGACGACAATGGTTACGTCTGCATCGCCGGGCGCAACAAGGACATGATCATTCGTGGCGGTGAGAACGTGTATCCCCGCGAGCTGGAGGAGTTCTTTTTCACCCATCCCGCAGTGGCGGACATCCAGGTGATCGGCATCCCGGATATCAAGTATGGCGAAGAGATCGTCGCCTGGATAAAGCTGCACCCAGGGCACGTCGTCAGTGCGCTCGAATTGCAAGGCTGGTGTAAAGATCGGATTGCCCATTACAAAACCCCGCGTCATTTCAAATTCGTCGACGAATTCCCCATGACCGTAACGGGCAAGGTTCAGAAATTTCGCATGCGGGAAATCAGTACCGAGGAATTGCTGAAGGCGATTAAGTAGGGGCTTGATGGGGTTTGGCAAACGCCAGATAGCACGAAGGGGAGCCTGGGCTCCCCTTCAAGGTTTTTATGCATGCTCATTTTTATTGTTTTAGGGTGGCCTGTTGTTGTTTTTGGCGACCTGTCCCTTTTACCGCTGTTTTAGTCGATCCCATTCAGGATCAAGAGCAAACGTATTTTTTTGAGCGCTGACTCGCTTTCATCACCTGCGTGATCCAACCAGTTCGGGAGCTACCTGAGGTAGTTTTATTGTTCTCTGCCCGGTCGCGGGGTCGAAACCCCTGAAAAGCTATCCACTCCAAAAAAATCTATTAGCTGCGTCTCTGTCCGTGTTGTTGTTGTTATGTCAGAGCCGATACGTATTGTTTTTATTGGGTACTGCTTTGTTTTTTATTTTTGTTGTACGGAACTTATAGCAGAAGCCGTGCCAACTTCATCAAGTCCTTTAAAATCAATGGCTTGAAAAAATACTTATCAAAGTAATCCCTGAAAATTATCAGTAATTGTTTCCGTGTTACCCGTTTTCGCCCGCCATTTTTCCAGGCGGTAACACTCAACTCGCCAAACGCACCTTCGCGACCCGCGAACCGGTAGGGCGCCCCAGCACGTCACAGATGCGCTGACCGGCTGCGATCAAGCGATCCATGTCGATGCCGGTATCAATCCCCAGGCCGTTGAGCATGTACAGCACGTCTTCGGTCGCGACGTTGCCGCTGGCGCCCTTGGCATAAGGGCATCCGCCGAGCCCGGCAATTGAGCTGTCGAACACCTGAATCCCTTCAAGCAGGCTGGCGTAGATATTGGCCAGCGCTTGCCCATAGGTGTCATGGAAGTGGCCCGCCAGCTTGCCCCGAGGTATCTGCCCGGCGACCACGTCGAACAAGGTCCGGGTCGCGCCGGGTGTACCGGTGCCGATGGTGTCGCCCAGAGACACTTCATAACAGCCCATGGCGAACAGCTCGTTGGCGACCGAGGCCACCTGCTGCGGCGCGACCTGGCCTTCGTATGGGCAACCGAGCACACAGGAGACATACCCGCGCACACGGATGCCGTGCAGGCGGGCGGCCTCCATGATCGGGACGAAACGTTCGAGGCTTTCGCTGATCGAGCAATTGATGTTGCGCTGGGAGAATGCTTCAGACGCGGCGGCGAATACCGCGACTTCTGTGACACCCGCAGCGAGGGCGTCTTCAAATCCCCTGAAGTTGGGCGCCAGCGCAGCGTAGGTTACGCCGGCCTTGCGCTGGATCTGGGCGAAGACTTCGGCGGAACCGGCCATTTGTGGGACCCATTTGGGCGAGACAAAACTGCCGACTTCGATATAACTCAGGCCTGCTGCGGTCAGTTCATCGACCAGCTGTACCTTGTCTGCGACGCTGATGGGCTGGGCTTCATTTTGCAGGCCATCGCGAGGGCCGACTTCTACCAGGCGTACATGTTGAGGCAGGGGCATGGCATCACCTTATAATTGTTTGAGATTTACTCAGTAACATCATGATCTGTAACCGTTCTTTCAAGTGCCGCCAGGCAACGCTCTTCAGCAGTGTCCAGCTCCAGCTGCATTTGCTGGATGTCCAGAAGCTGCTGTTCAAGCTGAGTGCGGCGGTCACTGATTTTGCCGAGCATGGTATTCAACTGTTTTCGATTGTCGCCGCGAGGGTCGTACAGCTCGATCAGTTCCCGGCATTCGGCCAGGGAAAAGCCGATGCGCTTGCCACGCAGAATGAGTTTCAGGCTCACCTTGTCGCGGCCTGAGTAGACACGCTCAAGGCCGCGCCGCTCTGGAGCGAGCAGGCCTTGTTCCTCGTAGAAGCGAATCGCGCGGGTGGTAATGTCGAGCTCGCGGGCGAGGTCGGAAATGCTGTAGGTCTGACTGCTCATGAAAGGACTCACGGTTAAACGTGTGGTTAACCTACGGCGTGCTTGACGTATACGTCAAGCTGCCTGCCGCGCCTTCATGCGTTTTTTGCTGTCTTATCAGTGTGTAAGTCACGACTATTTATTCTAGAAATGACTTTAAGTTATTAAAATTAACGCTTGATAATCAATTACTTGAGATTGGTATCTAAAGCTTTATCTAGCTTCTTTTCCTGCGCTGTCACCAGTTGGCAGAGTTCGATTATCTGCTCACGCATCCAGCGGTTAGCCGGGTCTTGATCAGTGCTTTCGTGCCAGTAAAGATGGGTTTCCACCGGTGGCACATCATTGACCGGCAAATTGACATAGTGCAGATCATGGCGTCTGGCGAAGCGTTCCGGCACGGTCATGACCATATCAGTCTGTTGCAGCACTTGCGAAGCCATCAAGTAGTGCTGCGAGCGCAGGGCGATTTTGCGCTGAATCCCCATCTTGCCCAGTGCCAGGTCAACATGTCCCAGGCCGCTGCGGCGACTGGAAATGTGGATGTGCGTCAGGGACAGGTAGTCTTCCAGGCTGAACTTTTCTTTGGTCGCCAAGGGATGCCCCTTGCGCATGGCACACACGTATTTGTCTTCCATGAGTTTGACGTGACGCACTTGCGGGTCGGTATTGAGGGGCGCATCGACGGCGAAGTCCAACCGCCCTGCGGCCAGCTCCTTGGTGGTCTCGCGACGCTTGGACAAAAAGCTCTCGATAATCACCGCCGGGGCCAGTCGACGCAGACGCTGAAACAACGCAGGCAGGATCACTGCTTCGGTCAAGTCGGTCATGCTGATGCGGTAGGTCTTGTTCGCCTGCAGCGGATTGAAAATCCGGCTTTCCTGCACCGAGACGCGCAGCAATGTCAGGGCGTTGCGCACCGGCCCGATGATGTTCTGGGCCATGGGCGTGGGCACCATGCCTTGCGCGGTCCGTACGAAAAGCGGGTCGTTGAAGGTCTCCCGCAGGCGGGCCAGAGCGTTCGAGACCGCAGGCTGGGTGATGCCGACAATCTGCCCGGCACGGGTCAAATTGGCTTCGGTATAGATGGCATCAAAGACAATAAAGAGGTTGAGGTCGACCTTGCTCAGATTCATTCCATTGCGCTCTCATGTTGTTTTTATTGAGACGTTACGAAGGCCGATCATATATCGGTTATGAATGTTTATACACGTTGAGAATAGGTTAGATAAATTTTCATCGCTGATCTAGCATCCAATTCATGCATTCACCCACCTCCTTCAGAAGGTAGCTGCTCATGGATTTCGCGTATTCCCCAAAGGTTCAGGAACTGCGTGAGCGCGTCACTGCGTTCATGGATGCTTATGTCTACCCGGCAGAACCTGTGTTCGAACGTCAGGTCGCCGAGGGCGATCGCTGGCAGCCCACTGCGATCATGGAAGAACTCAAACTCAAGGCCAAGGCTGAGGGGCTATGGAACCTGTTTCTGCCAGAGTCGAAGCTCGGTGCGGGCCTGACCAACCTGGAGTACGCCCCGCTGGCTGAAATCATGGGCCGTTCGTTGCTAGGGCCAGAGCCGTTCAACTGCTCGGCCCCAGACACGGGCAACATGGAAGTGCTGGTGCGCTATGCCAACGAAGCCCAGAAGCAACAGTGGCTTGAACCGATGCTACGCGGCGAAATCCGTTCAGCGTTCGCCATGACCGAGCCGGACGTGGCGTCCTCCGATGCCACCAACATGGCCGCCCGCGCTGAGCGTGACGGTGACGAATGGGTGATCAACGGCCGTAAGTGGTGGACCTCCGGGGCCTGCGACCCGCGTTGCAAAATCATGATTTTCATGGGGCTGAGCAATCCCGAAGGTCCGCGCCATCAGCAACACTCAATGATTCTGGTGCCGACCGATGCCCCTGGCGTAAAAATCGTCCGCTCGCTGCCGGTATTTGGCTACGACGATGCACCCCACGGTCACGCTGAAGTGCTGTTTGAGAACGTTCGCGTGCCTTACGAGAACGTCCTGTTGGGTGAGGGGCGTGGCTTTGAAATTGCTCAAGGTCGACTCGGGCCAGGACGGATTCACCACTGCATGCGCTCTATCGGTATGGCTGAACGGGCATTGGAGCTGATGTGCAAGCGTTCGATCAGCCGCACTGCATTCGGTCGTCCGTTGGCGCGGCTGGGCGGTAACATCGACAAAATTGCTGATTCGCGGATGGAAATCGACATGGCGCGGCTGCTGACACTAAAGGCTGCGTACATGATGGACACTGTCGGCAACAAAGTCGCGAAAAGCGAGATTGCCCAGATCAAAGTCGTGGCGCCGAACGTGGCATTGCGCGTGATTGACAGGGCGATCCAGATGCACGGCGGCGCTGGGGTTTCCAATGATTTCCCGTTGGCCTACATGTACGCAATGCAGCGCACGCTGCGCCTGGCCGACGGCCCGGATGAAGTGCACCGCGCGGCGATCGGCAAGTTCGAAATCGGTAAGTACTTGCCGAAGGAAATGCTGCGCAGCGAGCAGCACTGACCGCGAGTAGCTGTGGGGGGCGGATTTATTCGCTCCCGCACTGGCTACGCAGGTCCATGTCACCCGGACACTCAATACACCCAGACTTCTACCCGCCGATTCTTGATCCGGCCTTCATCGGCGTTGTTGGCCGCGACCGGCATCTCATCACCCAAACCGCGAATGTCGCGCAAGACCACGCCCGCCTTGACCAACTCTCGCCGCACCGCCATGGCCCGGAGTTTGGACAATAAGGCTGCCCGCGCTGGATCGCTCTTGGCATCGCCAAACCCTACCAGGGTGACGTGGCCATTCAATTTATCGTGTGTCTTGAGGTAATCAACGACCCGCTGCAGGTCGAGTTGCGCCTTGTTATCCAGGGTCGCACTGCCTTGAGCGAAGCGAAAATTCACCGACAAACGCTGTGCTTGCTTAACGATGGCTTGATAGTCCGCAGGCATCCCGGCGGAGGCCTGGACTTTGATCGCCTGTACTGTCTGGGCGATGAAGCCGTTGTTCGCAACGATGGCCTGGCCTTTGCTGCTTTGTGCGAACTGCACCAGTGCGTCGGCCCATGGTTGGAGGCCCTGAGGTGGCAGGTAGAAATACAGGCGCCGCGACAGTGGATAATCTTCGGTGGCAATCAGGCTGACGGTCGGCAGCATGGGTTTCGAGTCGCCATCGGCAATCGCGACTGCGTGGGCCCTGCGCACGTAAGGCAAACCGATAAAACCAATGCCTCCACGGTCCTGGCTGACTTCATCAGACAGCTGCTCACTGGATTCGAACCGTTTGGTGTTGCGCGCCAGGGTTTTGCCGTACTTGAGCAGTACCAGCTCATTGAACGTGTCGAAGGTGCCGGAGTGATCATCACGGGCATACAGGTGAATCGCGCCACCGGTACCGCCGAGATCTTCCCAGTCGTGAACTTCACCCGAGAATATTTGCGCGAGTTGTTCGGTGTTCAACTGATGCAAGGGGTTGGCCGGATGGAGGATCACCGCCACGCCGTCGATGGCGATGACTTGTTCGGCCTTGCGACTTTTCAGGTCGCCCAGCGAGGCCAGGTTCGCCAGTTCGCTGTCTTTGATCGGCCGTGAGGAGGCCGCCAGGTCTGCCTTGTCGGCCTTCAATGCAGTGAAACCCGTACCCGAACCATGGGCCGCAACCTCGATCAGTACCGTGCGCCCGGCAGGCGTCTGGCCGAGCACGCGCCGTTCGTTCTCATGGGCGCCCGCTTCGATATGCACATTCTGCAGACCTTGGGCGTGCAGCAAGCCTTCGACCAGCGCTGGGCCCAACGCGGCGCCGATGGTATTGGAGCCCTGGATGCGTAACGCCGGGATGCCTTCGGCAGGGATGGGCAATGCCGCGAAAACCAGGCCGGGCAGGGCGCTACAGATAAAGCCGAATAGCCAGGCTGCGCGGTGTTGGGCAGTACCGGTAAACAGAGCGCGCAGCATGTGCGGCACCTTATTAGAGACAGAAAGTGCCGGGAGATTAAGTCAGAATGATTGCTGAAATATGACAGCCATGACTAAAAGGGTGTCTGCGGGGCAGGTTCTAGCTTAACTCCAGCCAGATCGGCGCATGGTCCGATGGCTTCTCCATGGCGCGCAGGTCGTAGTCCACGCCAGCGGCCTTGATGCGTGACTGCAAGCCATGGGAGGCCATGATCACGTCGATCCGCAAACCGCGCTTGGGTTCATCTTCGAAGCCTCGGCTGCGATAGTCGAACCAGCTGAAGCGGTCGATCACCTCGGGATGAAGATGACGGAAGCTGTCTATCAGGCCCCAGTTTTTCAGACGCGCCATCCACTCGCGTTCTTCAGGCAAGAAACTGCATTTGCCTGTCCTGAGCCAGCGTTTGGCGTTATCCGGGCCGATGCCGATGTCGCAGTCTTCTGGGGAAATGTTCACGTCGCCCATCACCACCAATGGCTGATCGTTTTTGAACTGGCTTTCCAGCAACAGCTGCAGGTCGTTATAGAAACGCTCCTTGGCCGGGAATTTGGTCGGGTGGTCGCGGCTTTCACCCTGCGGGAAGTAGCCATTCATGATGGTCACAGGCTCGCCCTTTGGGTCGGCGAACGTGCCCCAGATAAAGCGTTTTTGCGACTCCTCGTCATCGGTGTCGAAACCCTTGTGCAGGGTGAGAGGCGCCTGGCGCGAGAGCAGGGCGACACCGTAGTGGCCTTTTTGCCCGTGGAAGTGCACGTGATACCCCAAGGCTTCGATTTCAGCGTGGGGAAATTGCTCGTCCGAGACTTTGGTTTCCTGCAGGCCGATCACGTCCGGCTGATGTTTCTCAATCAGCGCCGCCAACTGATGAGGTCTGGCGCGCAGGCCGTTAATATTGAACGAGACGATTTTCATGGGCGGCAATCCTGGCAAACAAAAAAGCGATGCTAGCTGACCTGTCGACTCACGGCCAGCGTGGCGGATTGCCTGTTCCAATGCTAGGGTCGGGTAGCAGAGTCGAAAATGTCGGAACTGTAGCGCGTACCTGTTACTCGAAGCTTTCGCATCACAAACGCTGTCGTTCGAGCAGCGCTGTACCTATGAGGTCAACCAAATGCCTGAAACTTCAACAGCCGTGGCTGAAGTCCGTCAGTTGGACAGTGGTTACTCCCGCGAAGCACGTTCGCTGCTGTACCACGCCTACCGCCATGAGCCGAGCTTCGCTTACTTGTTTGAATCCGACAGGCCGGGCTATGAACATCGGGTCAGGGCCACGGTGCGTGAACTGGTCAAACAGCACTTTTTGCAGGACCTGCCGGCGCTGGGTTTGTTCGTCGAGGATCGGCTGGTGGGGATCGCTCTGATTGCCCCTCCGCAACGCCGTCTGGACATTACCGAAAGCTGGGCGTGGCGCTTGCGCATGGTTCTCAGTGCAGGGTTGCGCTGTACCCAGCGCTATCTGGAGTATCACCAGGCGGTGCTGGCTTGCCTGCCGTCAGACGCTGTGCACGTTTTGCCATTGCTGGGGGTCCACCCGCAATTTCAGGGTCGTCACTTTGGCGAGCAGCTGCTTACGGCGCTGCATCAATGGTGCGCCGTCGACGAAACCTCGCAGGGCGTGGTGCTCGACACGGGCAATCCGCGTTATCTGGAGTTTTATAAGCGACAGGGCTATGAGGAAATCGGTGAGATTGCTGTAGGGCCAATCCGTGAACATGTGTTTTTCCACCCCAATCCTCAGGTATTGCTTAAAGCCCAGGCATAAAGTCCCTGGCTTTCGCTGTCAGACGCGCTCCAGCACGACGCGCCGCGCGTGATAGCATCCGCGCCTATGAAGTTTTCCGGTAGATTCACCAGCGGTTTGGTCCTGCTGTTTACTGTCCAGTTCAGCACCTTCGCGGTGTTCGCCGCGGCGCAACTGGACATCAGGATCGAACCCTCCAACGACGCACTTAAAGCCAATATCGAAGGGTATGTGGGCAGCCTTGGCGAGCGCGACGAAGAGGCCCTGCAACGTTTCAGTCTGGGGGCCGAAGAGCAGGCGCAAAAAGCGGCGCAAGCCCTGGGCTATTACCAGGCGCAGATCGACAGCACCGTAAAAACCGGCAAGGACCTGCGACTGGTGATCAATGTGGTGCCCGGCGAGCCGGTGCATCTGCGCAATGTCACGGTACGGATTGACGGCCCGGCCGCCTCGCTCAAGGCTTTTCGGGTGCCGAAAAGCGACAGATTGAAAACTGGCGCTGTACTCAATCATGGCTACTACGAAGACGCCAAGCGCCTGATCCTGAATCAGGCGTCGCGCTATGGCTTTTTTAGCGGACGCTTCAGCAGCCAGCGCCTGACTGTCGATCCGAAGGCCGGTGTGGCCGATATAGAGCTGATTTATGAGAGTGGCCCGCGCTACGTGTTAGGCAAAGTCAGCTTCAGTGGCGATGCGCCATTTGATGATGACTTGATGCAACGCATGGTGCCGTTCAAAGCCAACACCCCTTATGACTCGGAACTGATCGCTGAACTCAATCAGGCCTTGCAGTCGAGCGGCTATTTCGAGGGTGTGCGGGTGGACGCTGCGCCCCCGGCGGCAGTGGATCAGGTGATTCCGGTGGCGGTCCAGCTGGAAACCCGCAAGCCGCGCACGATGGGACTCGGCCTTGGCTTTTCCACCGACGTCGGCGTGCGCGGCAAGGCTAACTGGACGCGCCATTGGGTCAATCCCCAAGGCCATAGCTACGGCACCGAGATGGAACTCTCGGCGCCACGCCAAAACGTGGGCCTGTGGTACGACATTCCTCTGACCCCGCCACTGACCGACAAACTGCGGTTCGCTGGCGGCTACCAGTACGAAGAAATCGCGGGCACTGACTCCGTAAGCAAGCTGTTGACCGTCGGCCCCGAGTGGCACAGTCGGCTGTCCAGCGGCTGGGACCGGGTGATTTCATTGAAGTGGCAGCGCGAGGAATATCGCCTGGGCGACGACTCCGGGATGAGTACGCTGCTGATGCCGGGCATCAGTTATTCACTCTTGCGCAGTGACAACCGTATCGACCCGCACAACGGCTATCGCCTGCAGTTCGATGGGCAAGTCGCCAAGGAGGGGCTGGCGTCGGACACCAACTTGTTGCGCGGCACTGTGTTGCTTAAAGGCTTGACGACCGTGTGGCAAAACCACCGTTTTCTTGGGCGCGTGCAGTTTGGTGGTAGCGCGACCAACGGCTATCAATCGATCCCTCCCTCCTTGCGTTTTTTTGCTGGCGGCGATCAAAGCGTGCGTGGCTATGACTACCAGACCCTATCACCGACGAACTCCGACGGTGATCGCATTGGCGGACGGTACATGGTCGCTGGCAGCGCCGAATATCAATATTCGATCGCTGAAAAGTGGCGCGTGGCGACGTTTGTCGATCAAGGCAACTCCTTCAATACATTGCAACTGCCAAGCTTGAAAACCGGTGTCGGTATCGGCGTGCGCTGGGTCTCGCCGGTCGGGCCGTTGCGCCTGGATCTGGCCCATGCGCTGGATGGTGATGGCGGGTTTCGTGTGCACTTTTCCATGGGCCCTGAATTATGAGGAGTGCCTGAACGGTGCGTCGTGCAACAAAAATTACCGGCCTGAGCCTGATCGCATTACCCGTGCTGCTGATCCTGAGTCTGTGCCTGATCCTGGGCACGCAAGCGGGCAGTCGTTGGGCGCTGGGGCTGGTGCCGGGGCTGAAAATCGAAAACTTCAGCGGCCACCTGGCCGGTCAATGGCGCGCCGATCATCTGCTGTGGGTACAGGGCGATAGCCGCGTCGAAGTCGATGCGCCAGTCTTTGCCTGGTCGCCTTCGTGTCTGGTGAAGATGACGCTATGTGTCGATCAATTGCAGGCCGAGCGCGTCAGTTTACAGTTCCCTTCCGGTGCCGACCAAAGCAGTGGCCCCATGAGCCTGCCGGATCTGAAGCTGCCGTTGGCGATCCGCTTGGGTGACGTGCGCATCGGCAGCCTGATGCTTAATGGCAGCGAGCAATTACGCGGTCTGCAACTGGCAGCGGAGTGGACGGCCAACGGCCTGCAGATCAATGCTGCGCATCTGCAACGGGATGATCTGGTGCTCGACCTGTCCGGGTTATTGCAGCCGAACGGCGACTGGCCGCTGACAGCCCAAGGTCAGTTGAAGCTGCCGGCACCGGGTGATCAGCCTTGGACGCTGGCCTTGAACATTCAGGGTAATCTGCTCAAGACTTTGCAGCTCAAGGCAGATAGCAGTGGTTATCTGCAAGGTCAATTGAGCGGGCAACTGCAACCGCTGGTGGAGAACCTGCCCGCACAGGTGAAAGTCACGGCGGATGGCTTCAAGGCCAGTGCCGGTCTGCCGGACACCCTGCAACTCAATCAGCTTGAGCTGACAGCTCAGGGCGATTTAAAGAACGGTTATCAGGTCTCTGGCAACGCCAGCCTGCCTGCCGAGCAAGGTCCGGTCGCGCTGGTGCTGCAAGGCAGGGTCGATGCTCAAGGTGCGGACATCGCTGCGCTTGATCTGACGGCCAGCGCAGAACAATCACTGAAGCTCAGCGGTCGGCTGGACTGGCGCCAGGGCTTCAGCGCCGACGCAAAAATCGATTGGCTGAACTTTCCGTGGCATCGGCTTTACCCGGCGATTGATGAACCGCAGGTGGCTGTGCGCACCTTCAACGGCGAAATCTCCTACACCGATGGCAAATACCTGGGCAATTTCAGCGGTGCTTTCGATGGACCCGCGGGGGCGTTCAGCCTAAGCAGCCCGTTCAGCGGCGATCTCAAGCAAATCTTTCTGCCTCAGTTAGAGCTGACTGCGGGACAGGGCAAGGCCGATGGTCATCTCAACCTGCAATTCGCCGATGGCATAGGCTGGGATACAGCGCTGGACCTGAGTGCGATCAACCCGGCGTATTGGCTGGGAGAATTGCCGGGCACCCTGGCTGGACCGCTGCGCAGCACCGGGGAATTCAAAAACGAGCGACTGAGCCTGAACGCCGACCTCGACCTCAAAGGTCGGTTGCGGGGGCAGCCGGCTGTGCTGCAGGCCAAGGTGGACGGCGCCGGTGATAAGTGGACGGTCAGTTCGCTGGATGTACGCCTGGGCGATAACCGCATTCAAGGCAAAGGCAGCTTGCAGCAACGTCTGCTTGGCCAACTGGACATCAATTTGCCGCGTCTGGGCCAGCTATGGCCGCGTTTGCAGGGGCAAGTCAAAGGGCGCCTGGACCTGGCGGGCACACTGCAAGCGCCGCAAGGTCAACTGACACTGCAAGGTGGGCAACTGGCGATGGCAGACAACCGCCTGCAAAGCCTGGCCCTGGCAGCAACGCTGGACACCGCTCAGCGTGCGACCGTTGACCTCAAGGGTGGCGGTATTCAACTGGGCGACACGCAACTGGGCACGCTGAAGGTCAACGGTCAGGGCGATATCAAACATCAACAATTGGCGCTCGACCTGCAAGGCCCATTATTGAAACTGGGGTTGGCGCTCGACGGCGACCTGAGCAAAGGTGATTGGCGGGGCAGGCTGGTCAGTGGCGATGTGCAAACAGGGGGCCAGGATTGGCGCCTGCAGCAGCCGACCAAACTCGAACGACTGGCTGATGGCAAAATCAATTTTGCCGCTCACTGCTGGATTTCAGGGCAGGCAAGTTTGTGCGGTGAGGATCAGCGGCTGATGCCCGAGCCGAGCTTGCGTTATCACCTTAAGCAATTCCCCCTCGACAGCCTGGCTCAGTGGTTGCCCAAGGACTTTGCCTGGAAAGGCCTGCTCAACGGCAACGTGCAACTCGATCTCCCTGCTTCCGGCCCTAATGGTCAGGTTTCGGTGGAGACCAGTGGTGGCACTTTGAGCATTCGCGAGAAGGACCAATGGCTGGATTTCCCTTATGAAAGCCTCAAGATCAGCAGCACCCTGACCCCGAAACGCATCGACTCCCGGCTGGACTTTCGCGGTGGAAAACTGGGCACGCTGTCAGTGACAGCGCAGATTGATCCGCTTGCGAAAAACAAACCGCTGTCCGGCGCGTTCAACCTCAGTGGGGTGGACATATCCATTGCCCGGCCTTTCGTGCCGATGGTCGAAAAACTCACCGGCAGGCTCAATGGCAGTGGGCGTTTGTCTGGCGGTCTGCTGGCACCGCAGGTTAATGGCAACGTCACCCTCAGCGAAGGCGAAGTGTCTGGGCCGGAACTGCCCGTCAGCCTGCATGACGTGAAGGTTCAGGCGCTGATCGCTGGCGAAAGCTTACGTCTGAACGGCGGCTGGAACAGTGGAGAAGCTGGGAAAGGTACGTTGAATGGGCAGATATCCTGGGGCGAGGCGCTCGCGGTGGACCTCAATCTGAAAGGCGCGCACCTGCCGCTCACGGTAGAGCCTTATGCGGTGCTGGAAGTGGCACCGAATCTGAACATCACCATGAAGAGCGGTAAGCTGGCGATTTCCGGCAAGGTGCTGATCCCCAAAGGCGCGATTACGATTCGTGAACTGCCGCCCTCGACGGTCAAGTTGTCGGGTGACACCGTGATCGTCGGTCATCAGACCGAACAGGGTGCGCCGCCGCTGATCATGGCCATGGATATCGACGTTGAAGTGGGCCAGGAAACGCTCAGCTTCAGCGGTTTTGGGCTCACCGCGAATCTGGCCGGGCATGTGCATATCGGTGACAACCTCGACGCTCGGGGTGAGCTGACCCTCAACGATGGGCGTTATCGGGCTTATGGTCAGCGTTTGACCATTCGTCGAGCACGGCTTTTATTTGCGGGCCCCATCGACCAGCCGTACCTCGATATCGAAGCCATTCGCAAAACCGATGACGTGGTCGCCGGTATTCGCCTGACCGGCAGCGCCGAACAGCCGACCACCGTCGTATTTTCAGAGCCGGCCATGAGCCAGGAGCAGGCGTTGTCCTATCTGATCCTGGGCCGCCCGTTGAGCACCACTGGCGAAGACAGCAACATGATGGCCCAGGCAGCGCTGGCATTGGGCCTGGCCGGGAGTTCGTCAGTCACGGGTACGCTCGCCAAGGATCTTGGTATCAAGGATTTCGAACTGGACACGTCAGGCAGCGGCAATACGACCAGTGTCGTTGCAAGCGGCAAGATTACTGACAAGTTGAGCTTGCGCTACGGCGTCGGCGTGTTTGAACCGGCCAACACCATCGCCTTGCGTTATAAGTTGAGCAAAAAGCTCTATCTGGAGGCCGCCAGCGGAATCGCGAGCTCGCTGGATCTGTTCTATAAACGGGACTTCTGAGTCGCACGCACATCAATTGTGGGCGCTAATGAATTCGCGCCCACAATGGGTCTGCTGTTACTGGTTAACCAGTTTCAACGAGCTGTCGCTGTAACGCTTTCCGGCGATAGCATCGGTGGGGAACAGGTCTTTGAGGGCCTGCAGTTCGTTCTGGCTTAGTTTTATCGCTAATGCTGCGACGTTTTCTTCCAGGTATTTGCGTCGCTTGGTCCCCGGAATCGGCACGATGTCATTGCCTTGGGCAAGCACCCAGGCCAAGGCCAACTGCCCGGCGCTGACGCCTTTTTCAGCGGCAAGTTTTTGTACCTTCTCCACGAGCAGCAGGTTTTTCGCGAAGTTTTCACCTTGAAAACGTGGGCTTGAGCGACGGTAATCGTCAGCGGCAAAGTCGTCAGGGCTTTTCAGCGTGCCGGTCAGAAATCCACGCCCCAACGGGCTATAGGGCACAAATGCGATGCCCAGACGGCGACAGGTTTCGAGGCTGCCATTCTCTTCCGGGTCGCGACTCCATAACGAGTATTCGGTTTGCAGCGCGCTGATTGGATGCACTTTATGCGCCCGCTCCAGCGTACTGGCAGAGGCTTCGCTCAAACCGAGGTAACGAACCTTGCCAGCCTTGACCAGTTCAGCCATGGCGCCCACTGACTCTTCGACCGAGATTTGTGGGTCGATTCGGTGCTGGTAATACAGGTCCAGAGTTTCGATGCCCAAACGTTTGAGCGTGCCGTCGATGGCGCTGCGAATATATTCAGGGCTACCGTTAACCCCTCGGGCAGTGGGGTCGCTAGCGTCGCGGACAAAACCGAACTTGCTGGCGAGAAATACTTGGTCGCGTTTGCCGCGAATGGCCTGACCGATCAACTCTTCGTTAGTGTGCGGACCATACATGTCGGCGGTGTCCAGCAGCGTGACGCCCAGCTCCAGCGCGCGATGGAGGGTCGCTATCGCTTCTTTGGTGTCAGTGCCGGTGGTATAGAAGTCGGTCATGCCCATGCAGCCGAGACCGATGGCGGAAACCTGCGGGCCGTTTGTACCGAGTTGACGGGTTTGCATGGATAAACTCCTGCCGATTAAAAGGTGGCCCCATTGTTACGCTGAGCAGAACAGAGATAAACCGGCTTAAAATGCTTTAACTGTTTAGATAATCTAAATAGTAGCGCCTAAAATTGCCTCCCTGACTTCACTTCACCCCACAAGGCCGTCGTCCCATGGATCGATTCAACGCCATGCGCGTGTTCACCCGCATCGTCGAACTCGGCGGGTTTGCCAAAGCCGC
>NZ_LT607414.1:570087-570775 GCF_900095225.1 Pseudomonas sp. UMAB-08 | reverse complement strand
GGGCTTCGGCGACAATCCTGATCAAACAACTGGAAGCACATTTGGGGGTGCAGTTGCTGCAACGCACCACCCGCCATGTCAGTCCGACCCTGGACGGCCAGGCGTATTACCAGCGTTGTGTCAGCCTGCTGACCGATCTGGAAGACACCGAAGCCGCATTCTCATCGGCGAGCAAGGCGCCACAAGGTGTATTGCGCATCGATATTCCGGTGGGTTTCGGGCGCTTGATCGTGATCCCCGCATTGCCGCAGTTCACTGACCGTTACCCGATGATCGAGCTGGAAATCGGCATGAGTGATCGTCCTGTGCAGTTGATTCGTGAGGGCGTAGATTGCGTGGTGCGCGCAGGGCCGTCGCTGGATGAATCTCTGGTGGCAAGGCCGCTGGCGAACATGACGCAAGTGACCTGCGCGAGTCGCGAGTACCTGCAGCGTCATGGCGTACCGTTGACGCTGGAAGATTTGCCGCAGCACAAGGTGATCGAGTATTTCTCGGCCAGCTCCAACAAACGGTACGGCCTGGAGTTCCTGATTGACGGCCAGGTGCGTGATTTCAGTCTGTCCAAGGCGATGTCAATAAACAGCGCAGACGGCTACCTGGCTGCATGCGAAGCCGGGTATGGATTGGTGCAGACGCCGTACTACCATATCGTCGAGCAACTGCGCAGTGGATCGCTGGCAGAGGTGCT
>NZ_LT607414.1:556884-570012 GCF_900095225.1 Pseudomonas sp. UMAB-08 | reverse complement strand
GGCAGATGTCGCGGCGGGTGCGGGTGTTCGTCGACTGGTTGGTGGAGTTGTGCGCCCGGAACAATCGGTTAGACAAAATCCAGTCAGGCCCATAGGTCCCTACGCACTTTCGTGTTTAACTTCCGGCTCTTCCAAAAACCCTTTAAAAAGGACTCAGCTCATGGCTCAAGTGCCCCAGAAAGGCAACCCTATTCAAGTCAACGGCGAACTGCCAAAGGTTGGTAGCTCCGCACCTGCATTTACGCTGGTGGCGGGTAACCTGGCTGACGTTACCCTGGCCAACTTTGCCGGAAAACGCAAAGTGCTGAACATTTTTCCAAGCATCGACACCCCGACCTGCGCCACCTCCGTGCGCAAGTTCAACGCCCAGGCCAATGACCTGAGCAACACCGTCGTGCTGTGCATTTCCGCCGACTTGCCGTTCGCCCAATCCCGTTTCTGCGGTGCCGAAGGCCTGGAAAACGTCCAGAACCTGTCCACGATGCGTGGCCGCGAGTTCCTTGAAAACTACGGTGTGGCAATCGCTGAAGGCCCGCTGGTAGGTCTGACTGCGCGTGCCGTGGTTGTGCTCGACGAACACGACAAAGTACTGCACAGCGAGCTGGTCTCTGAAATCGGTCACGAACCGAATTACGACGCTGTTCTGGCTGTTCTAAAGTAACGCTTTGTAAAACATTAACGGCCTGGCCTCGTCCGGGCCGTTTTTATTTGTGCTTCAGGGTCTTATCGAAAGTAAGCGCTAAGTAAATTGCCGGTAAAGGCGCTTTGCTTGGGCCCCAACTGTGCTTATTGTTCAGCCTCCCGTAGAAGCTCACGCGCACAATGGTTGATTTATTCATGCAATCGTCTGGCCCCCGTAGTTCCCGTCGCTGGCTGATCAGCCTGGCAGTCCTGTTGATTATCATCGGCCTGTGCTGGTGGTGGTGGCCATCTTCAGCCACACACAAAAGCGCGGCAGCCACCCATCCAAAGTCCACGAGCGGTACGCCTCGTCCGGGTTTTGGCGGTGCAACCGGGCCGGTTCCTGTACGTGTGGCACCTGCCACCGTGGGTGACTTCCCGATTTACTACAAAGCGCTGGGCACTGTGACAGCGATGAACACGATCAATGTTCGCAGCCAGGTAGCGGGGCAGTTGGTCAAACTCAACTTCCAGGAAGGGCAGATGGTCAAGGCGGGTGACCTGCTGGCCGAGATCGACCCACGCAGTTACCAGATTGCGCTGGAGCAGGCCGAAGGTACGTTGCTGACCAATCAGGCGTTGCTCAAGAACGCGCAGATTGATCTGGAGCGTTATCGCGGCCTGTATGCCGAAGACAGTATTGCCAAGCAAACACTGGACACCGCTGCGTCGCTGGTGGGTCAGTATCAAGGCACGATAAAGAGCAATCAGGCAGCGGTGGGCGACGCTAAACTAAATCTGGAGTTCACCAAGATTCGTGCGCCTATCGCCGGGCGAACCGGGCTGCGCCAACTGGATGTCGGTAATCTGGTGGCGGCCAATGACACGACAGCGCTGGTGGTCATCACCCAGACCAAGCCGATCACCGTCAATTTCACCCTGCCCGAGAAAGACTTGTCAGTGGTCATTGCGCGTTTTCGCAGTGGCGACAAGCTGCCGGCGGAAGCCTGGGACCGGGGCGACGTGAAACTGCAAGCCACCGGCGTGCTGTACAGCCTGGATAACCAGATCGACATCACCACGGGCACATTGAAGTTCAAGGCCCGTTTCGATAACCAGGACGAAGTGCTGTTTCCCAATCAGTTCGTTAACCTGCGCCTGCGTGCCGACACCCTTAAACACGCAGTGCTGGTGCCTTCTGCTGCGATCCAGTTCGGTACCAACGGGACATTCGCCTACGTGATGGACGGCGACAAGAAGGTCAAGATCCGCCAGTTGCAGACTGGAGCGAGCGACGAAAACGCCACCGTTATCACCAGCGGCCTGGCCGAAGGCGAGCGCGTCGTGCTTGAGGGTACCGATCGCTTGCGCGATGGCAGTGAGGTGGAAGTGGTCAACGATAGCAAGGACGTCCCCGCCACGCCGGTGCAAAAGTTGCAGGGTCAACCTTCAAAGGGTACCGATGAATCGGCTGTAGCCAATAAGGCGGAAAAAAGCCGCGTATGAACATCTCCCGGCTGTTCATCCTGCGTCCGGTAGCGACCACCCTGAGCATGCTGGCCATCGTTCTGGCCGGCCTGATTGCTTATACCTTGTTGCCGGTCTCGGCCTTGCCTCAGGTGGATTACCCGACTATTCGCGTGCTGACGCTTTACCCCGGCGCCAGTCCGCAAGTGATGACCAGCGCAGTGACCGCGCCTTTGGAGAGGCAGTTCGGGCAGATGCCAGGGCTCACTCAAATGGCCTCGACCAGTTCCGGTGGTGCCTCGGTGATCACCCTGCGTTTCAGTCTCGACCTCAATATGGACGTCGCCGAGCAGGAAGTGCAGGCCGCGATCAACGGTGCGACCAACCTTTTACCCACGGATCTGCCAGCACCGCCGGTGTACAACAAGGTCAACCCGGCCGACACCCCGGTACTGACCCTGGCAATCACCTCCAAAACCATGTTGCTGCCCAAGCTTAACGACCTGGTCGATACGCGCATGGCGCAGAAAATCGCCCAGATCAGCGGTGTGGGCATGGTCAGTATTGCTGGCGGACAGCGTCAGGCGGTACGGATCAAGGTCAACCCTGAGGCGTTGGCCGCCAATGGCCTGAACCTCGCGGATGTGCGCACGCTGATCGGTGCGTCCAACGTTAACCAGCCCAAGGGTAACTTCGATGGCCCGACGCGGGTATCGATGCTCGATGCCAACGACCAGTTGAAGTCGCCGGAGGAATACGCGGAACTCATTCTCGCCTACAAAAATGGCGCGCCTTTGCGTCTGAAAGACGTGGCTCAGGTCGTCGACGGTGCGGAGAATGAGCGGCTGGCAGCCTGGGCCAACGAAAATCAGGCCGTACTGCTCAATATTCAGCGCCAGCCCGGTGCAAACGTCATCGAGGTGGTCGACCGGATCAAGGCGCTGCTGCCCAGCATCACTGATAACCTGCCCGCCGGGCTTGATGTCACCGTGCTGACTGACCGCACGCAAACCATTCGTGCGTCGGTCACTGACGTGCAGCACGAGTTGTTGATTGCCATCGCGTTGGTAGTCCTGGTCACGTTTCTGTTCTTGCGTCGGGTCAGTGCCACGATCATTCCGTCGATTGCCGTACCGCTGTCGCTGGTCGGCACATTTGGGGTGATGTACCTGGCCGGGTTCTCGGTCAACAACCTGACGTTGATGGCGATGACCATCGCCGCTGGCTTTGTGGTGGATGACGCCATCGTGATGCTGGAGAACATCTCGCGACACCTGGAGGAGGGCGACACGCCACTGCAAGCCGCGCTCAAAGGCGCGCGGCAGATCGGTTTTACCCTGATCTCACTGACGATTTCGCTGATTGCCGTGTTGATTCCATTGTTGTTCATGGCTGATGTGGTCGGTCGGCTGTTCCGTGAGTTCGCGATCACCCTGGCGGTGGCGATTCTGATTTCCCTCGTGGTGTCCCTGACCCTCACGCCGATGATGTGCGCCAGGTTGCTCAAGCGTGAGCCCAAGGCAGAGGAACAGGGCCGTTTTTATCGCGCCAGCGGGGCCTGGATCGATTGGATGATTGCCGCGTACGGCCGCAAGTTGCGTTGGGTGCTCAAGCATCAACCGCTGACCTTGCTGGTGGCCATTGCCACCTTGGGCCTGACGGTGTTCCTGTACATGATCGTGCCTAAAGGCTTTTTCCCGGTGCAGGACACCGGAGTGATTCAGGGCATTTCCGAAGCGCCGCAATCGGTGTCCTTCGCCGCCATGAGCGAGCGGCAACAGTCGTTGGCGAAAATCATCCTGCAAGATCCGGCGGTGGCGAGCCTGTCTTCCTATATCGGAGTGGACGGTGATAACGCGACACTCAACAGCGGACGCCTGCTGATCAACCTCAAGCCTCACAGCGAACGCGACCTGAGCGCCACGCAAATCATTCAACGCTTGCAACCGCAGCTCGACACGCTGTCGGGCATCCGTTTGTTCATGCAGCCGGTGCAGGACCTGACAATCGAAGATCGGGTCAGCCGTACCCAGTATCAATTCAGTCTGTCGTCGCCGGACTCCGATCTGTTGGCCGAGTGGAGCGGCAAGCTGTCTCAGGCCTTGAGTAAACGAGCAGAATTGACCGATGTCGCCAGCGATTTGCAAGACAAGGGTTTGCAGGTCTATTTGTTGATCGACCGTGACGCTGCCAGCCGCCTCGGTGTGAGCGTGGCGAACATCACCGATGCGCTCTACGACGCCTTCGGTCAGCGCCAGATTTCCACCATTTACACCCAGGCCAGCCAATACCGTGTGGTGTTGCAGGCGGTTTCCGGCAGCGATCTCGGGCCGCAGGCTCTGGATCAGATTCACGTCAAGACCACTGCCGGTACTCAGGTCAAACTGTCGAGCCTGGCACGGGTCGAACAGCGCCAGGCGCAGTTGGCGATTGCCCACATTGGTCAGTTCCCGTCGGTCATGATGTCGTTCAACCTGGCACCGGGCGTGGCACTGGGCAACGCGGTGGAAGTGATCAATCAGGTGCAGAAAGACATTGGCATGCCGATCAGCGTGCAGACTCAATTCCAGGGTGCAGCACAGGCATTCGAGGCGTCATTGTCGAGCACCTTGCTGCTGATTCTGGCCGCGGTGGTGACGATGTATATCGTGCTCGGCGTGCTGTACGAGAGCTATATTCACCCCATCACCATTCTCTCGACATTGCCGTCCGCTGCGGTCGGCGCGCTGCTGGCGTTGCTGATCAGCGGCAATGACCTGGGGATGATCGCGATCATCGGCATCATTTTGTTGATCGGTATCGTCAAGAAGAACGCGATCATGATGATCGACTTCGCGCTGGACGCGGAGCGCAATCGAGGCGTCGATCCGGAAACGGCGATTTACGAAGCCGCGCTGCTGCGCTTTCGGCCGATCCTGATGACTACGATGGCCGCACTCTTCGGTGCCGTGCCGTTAATGCTCGCCAGCGGTTCCGGCGCTGAATTGCGTCAGCCGCTGGGCTTGGTGATGGTCGGCGGTCTCATGCTCAGTCAGGTACTGACGCTGTTTACCACGCCAGTGATCTATCTGTATTTCGACCGTCTGGCTAGGCGATGGGGGCACACACCGAATGCGCCCGCGAGCCTGGAGCAGGCTGACGTATGAACCTGTCAGGGCCCTTCATCCGTCGGCCGGTGGCCACCATGCTCCTGAGCCTGGCGATCATCTTGCTCGGCGGTGTCAGCTTCGGTCTGCTGCCGGTATCGCCCCTGCCGAACATGGACTTCCCGGTGATTGTGGTCTCGGCCAGCTTGCCGGGCGCCAGCCCCGAGGTCATGGCCTCCACCGTGGCGACGCCTCTGGAACGCTCCCTGGGCACGATTGCCGGGATCAGCACCATGAGCAGCCGTTCGAGCCAGGGTTCGACCCGGGTGATTCTGCAGTTCGATCTGGATCGAGACATCAACGGCGCAGCGCGGGAAGTGCAGGCGGCGATCAATGCCTCGCGCAATTTGCTGCCCAGCGGTATGCGCAGCATGCCCACCTACAAAAAGGTCAACCCGGCCCAGGCACCGATCATGGTCCTGTCGCTGACCTCCGACGTGCTGGAAAAGGGCCAGCTGTACGACCTGGCGTCGACGATCCTCTCGCAAAGCCTGTCTCAGGTGAACGGCGTCGGCGAAGTGCAGATCGGCGGCAGCTCGCTGCCCGCCGTACGGGTCGAGCTCGAGCCGCAGTTGCTCAATCAGTACGGTGTGTCGCTGGATGAAGTCCGCACTACGATTGCCAACGCCAACGTGCGCAAACCTAAAGGGTCGGTGGAGGATGCCGAGCACAACTGGCAGGTGCAGGCGAACGACCAGCTGGAAAAAGCCAAGGATTACGAACCGCTGATCATCCGTTACCAGGACGGTGCGGCCCTGCGCCTGAGTCACGTGGCGAAAGTCAGTGACGCGGTAGAGGACCGCTACAACGCCGGTTTCTTCAACGACAAGCAGGCCGTGTTGTTGGTAATCAACCGTCAGGCCGGTGCCAACATCATCGAGACCGTCGCGCAGATCAAGGCGCAGTTACCGGCTTTGCAGGCAGTGCTACCGGCCAGCGTCAATCTGGACCTGGCCATGGACCGCTCGCCCGTGATCAAGGCGACCTTGCACGAAGCAGAAATGACTCTGTTAATCGCCGTGACCCTGGTGATCCTGGTGGTGTTCTTTTTCCTCGGCAACTTCCGCGCTTCGTTGATCCCGACGCTGGCGGTCCCGGTGTCGCTGGTGGGTACTTTCGCCGTCATGT
Source organism: Pseudomonas sp. UMAB-08 (assembly GCF_900095225.1). Taxonomy (GTDB): domain Bacteria; phylum Pseudomonadota; class Gammaproteobacteria; order Pseudomonadales; family Pseudomonadaceae; genus Aquipseudomonas. Next base: position 563,650 of record NZ_LT607414.1, on the reverse strand, counting down.
ACCTGTCCGGTTTTTCCCTGAACAACTTGTCGCTGATGGCGTTGATTCTCGCCACCGGCCTGGTGGTGGACGATGCCATCGTAGTGCTGGAGAACATATCCCGGCACATCGACAAAGGCGTGCCGCCTATGCAGGCCGCGTACCTGGGCGCCAAGGAAGTGGGCTTTACCTTGCTGTCGATGAACGTATCGCTGGTGGCGGTCTTCCTGTCGATCCTGTTTATGGGCGGTATCATCGCCAGCCTGTTCCGCGAGTTTTCCATCACGTTGGCGGCATCGATTGTCGTCTCGCTCGTGGTGTCCCTAACCCTGACTCCGATGTTGTGCGCCCGCTGGCTCAAACCCCATGATCCGGATCGGGAAAATCCTTTGCAACGCTGGAGTCGTCGCCTCAACGAGCGGATGGTCGCGGGCTACGACCGTAGCCTTGGCTGGGTGTTGCGTCATCGAAGGTTGACCCTGTTGAGCCTGCTGCTGACCATTGGCGTCAACATCGCGCTGTATGTGGTGGTGCCCAAAACGTTCATGCCGCAACAGGACACCGGTCAACTGATCGGCTTCATCCGAGGCGACAACGGCCTTTCGTTTTCAGTGATGCAGCCCAAGATGGACATTTATCGCAAGGCTGTGTTGGCTGATCCCGCCGTCGAGAGCGTGGCCGGTTTTATCGGCGGCAACGGTGGCTCCAACAATGCCACGATGATTGTGCGGCTCAAGCCCATCAAGGAACGCAATATTGCCGCCGATAAAGTCATTGAGCGTTTGCGCAAGAACATGCCGCAAGTTCCCGGTGGCCGTTTGTTTCTGATGGCCGACCAAGACCTGCAATTCGGCGGCGGACGCGAGCAGACCACCTCTCAATACCAATACATCCTGCAAAGCGGCGATTTGACCAGCCTGCGTCTCTGGTACCCGAAAGTGCTGGCGGCGCTCAAGTCATTGCCGGAACTGACCGCTATCGACGGGCGTGAAGGTCGCGGCGCGCAACAAGTCACCCTGCAAGTGGACCGTGATACCGCCAAACGACTGGGCGTTGACATGAACATGGTCACGGCAGTGCTGAATAACGCTTACAGTCAGCGTCAGGTTTCCACCATCTATGACAGCCTCAACCAGTATCAGGTGGTGATGGAGGTCAACCCTAAATACGCTCAGGACCCGGTCACACTCGAGCAGGTTCAGGTGATCACGGCCGCAGGCGAGCGCATTCCGTTGTCGAGTTTCACCCATTACGAACGCAGCCTGGAAAATGACCGGGTGACCCATGACGGTCAGTTCGCTTCCGAAGACATCTCCTTCGACCTGGCGGAGGGCGTGACGCTTGAACAAGCCTCTACTGCCATTGAGCACGCCGTGGCCAAAGTGGGCTTGCCCACCGATGTCATCGCCAAAATGGCGGGGACAGCCGACACCTTCGCCGCCGCCCAGAAAAGCCAGCCGTGGATGATTCTGGGTGCGCTGGTGGTGGTGTATCTGGTGCTTGGGATCCTCTATGAAAGCTACATTCACCCGCTGACCATTCTGTCGACCTTGCCGTCGGCAGGGGTCGGGGCGTTACTGTCGATCTATCTGCTGGGTGGCCAATTCAGCCTGATCTCGTTGCTGGGTCTGTTCCTGTTGATCGGGGTAGTGAAGAAAAACGCCATTCTGATGATCGACCTTGCTCTGCAATTGGAACGTGAGTCCGGGATGACGCCACTGGAGTCAATCCGCAGCGCGTGCCTGCAACGTCTACGGCCAATATTGATGACGACGCTGGCCGCTATTCTTGGCGCCTTGCCCTTGCTGCTGAGCAGTGCCGAAGGGGCAGAGATGCGTCACCCGCTGGGGCTGACGATTATCGGCGGCCTTATTTTCAGCCAGATCCTGACCCTGTACACCACCCCTGTGGTTTACCTCTATCTCGACCGTCTGCGCCGTCGCGTCAACCAATGGCGTGGCGTGCGCACCGATGCTGCTTTGGAAACTCCGCTATGACCGACCGCCTGCAAATCAAACCCGTTTTACAGCGGCCTGTGCGTTGGCTCGGTCTGGGGCTTTGTGCCGTGTTCCTGAGCGCCTGTGCGGTCGGCCCTGACTATAAAAAGCCGGAAATGACCACGCCCGCGCAATTCAAACAGGCCGAAGGCTGGCGTCAGGCTGCGCCGAGCGATGCGCTGGCCCGGGGCGCTTGGTGGGAGTTGTATGGCGATGCACAACTCAACGGTCTCGTGGAGAAACTCAACAGCTCAAACCAGACCGTCGCTCAGTTTGAAGCGCAGTACCGGCAGGCCAAGGCTCTGGTGCGCAGTGCTCGCGGTGCGTTCTTTCCGACGCTGGATCTCAGTGCGAGTAAAAATCGCTCCAGTCAGGGCACCGGGAGCAGCAGTTCGAGCCTGACCAGTTCCAGCAGTGGTATCCGCGACACCTACAGCACTCAGTTGGGTGTCAGTTGGGAGGCTGATGTCTGGGGTAAACTGCGTCGTGGTCTGGAGGCCGACAAGGCCAGCGCTCAGGCGAGCCTTGCCGATCTGGCGTCGATGCAGTTGAGTTTGCAGTCGGAATTGGTGCAGAACTACCTGCAACTGCGGGTGATCGACGAACAAAAACGCCTTCTCGAATCGACGGTCGACGCTTACCAGCGCTCGCTGACCATGACGCAGAACCAGTACCGTGCCGGTATCTCCGGCAAAGATGCGGTGGCGCAGGCGCAGACCCAGCTAAAAACCACCCAGGCTGATTTGATCGATTTGATCTGGCAGCGTGCTCAGTTCGAGAATGCAATCGCTGTGCTGATGGGCCAGGCCCCGGCAGACTTCAATCTGGCGGCCACGACGGCCATTCCCGCGTTGCCGCAGATCCCGCTGGAGTTGCCTTCGCAGCTGCTCGAACGCCGCCCGGACATCGCTGCGGCCGAACGCTCAGTGATGGCGGCCAACGCCAATATCGGCGTCGCCAAAGCTGCGTACTACCCGGACCTGACGTTGAGCATGAGTGGCGGTTATAGCAGCTCCACGTTCACTAACTGGATCAGTTTGCCGAACCGTTTCTGGTCTGTCGGACCGCAGCTGGCGATGACCCTGTTCGATGGCGGCCAGCGCTCGGCGGAAGTCGATCGGACTGAAGCGGTTTATGACCAGACGGTGGCCCAATACCGTCAAACCGTGTTGAACGGTTTTCAAGAAGTGGAAAATTATCTGGTGCAGCTCAAGGTCTACGAAGACGAGGCTGGCGTGCGCACCGAGGCCTTGATGTCGGCGCGTGAGTCCTTGCGCTTGACCAACAACCAATATAAGGCCGGCCTTATTGCTTACCTGGATGTGGTCAACGTGCAAACCACTGCGCTGAGTAACGAACGAAGCGTGCTGACGCTGTTGCAAAGCAGGCTGATCGCCAGCGTGCAACTGATTGCGGCGTTGGGTGGCGGCTGGAATGCCGAGAGCGGATTGAATATTCAAGAGTGATTGATGGCGCAGTGCGCCAGAAATGGCGCCATTGCAGGCGCGCCCGTTCCTACACAGCATTCGGGCTGTAGTGGGCGCGAAAAAATAATTAAACCAGCTGCGATTTTTTGTACAAGTTGAGTACAATCCTCGGCCTTTCAGCGGCATGAATGCTCATCATCTGCCACGGTCACGAGAACGCTCATGCTTATTGGCAGTTACACACCCTCGCTGGTTCTGATCTCTATTTTCGTGGCAATCCTGGCGTCTTATACGGCGCTGGACCTGGCCGGTCGCATTGTCACGGCCACGGGCCGCACGGCTTATCTATGGATGGGCGGCGGTGCGCTGGCGATGGGCATTGGCGTCTGGTCGATGCATTTCATCGGGATGCTTGCGTTCCATCTGCCAGTCGAACTCGGCTATGACCTGTCGATCACCTTGCTGTCGCTGGCTATTGCCATTTTGTCCTGTGGTTTTGCCCTGTGGTTGATCAGCCAACCGCAACTGCCAGCCCTGCAACTGAGCTTCGGCGCGCTGGTCATAGGCGCTGGAATCAGCGCCATGCACTATTGCGGCATGGCGGCGTTGCGGATGCAGCCAGGCATTGATTACGACCCAACGTTGTTTGTGGGCTCCCTGCTGATCGCGGTCAGTGCTTCAGCGGCAGCGTTGTGGATTGCCTTTCGACTGCGTCGGCAAACCCCCTACGTGCGTTTGGCTAGAGGCGGGGCCGCAGTATTCATGGGCATGGCCATTGTCGGTATGCATTACACCGGTATGGCGGCGGCAGGTTTTGCCGATGGCAGTTTTTGTGGTGCTGTCGGCAGTGGGCTGCGGGTTGATGGCCTGGACAAGCTCGTGCTGGTCACCAGCCTTGCAGTCCTGACCATTGCCTTGCTGACGTCGATCCTTGATGCACGCATGGAGGATCGCACTGCCGAGCTGTCCAACTCGCTGAGCGTGGCCAATCGAGAATTGACCCAGCTGGCTCTGCACGACACGCTGACCGGCCTGCCCAATCGCGTGTTGCTGGCGGACCGTATTGAACAAGCCATGGGCAAGGTCGACGAGCATGGCGGCTGTTTTGCATTGATGTTTATGGACCTGGATGGATTCAAACCCGTCAACGATGCGTTTGGTCACCATATGGGCGACTTGCTGTTGCGCCAGGTCGCGCTGCGCCTGCGGGAAGATCTGCACGGCAAAAACACCCTGGCGCGTATCGGTGGGGATGAGTTTATCCTGCTGGTCGAACTGAGCGAGACAGAAGACGCCTCAAGCATCGCCGCCCGCCAGGTGGCCTTGATCGCCCAGCCCTTCATGGTCGCCGATCATGGCTTGCAAATCTCCGCGAGTATCGGCATAGCCCTTTACCCCGGCAATGGCCAGACCCAGCATGAACTGCTGATGAACGCCGACGCCGCGATGTACCACGCCAAAGGTTCGGGGAAAAACGGTTACTGTTTTTTCGATGCGTCAATGAACACCAATGCACGCAACCAGTTGCAGCTGTTGCAGGACTTGCGTCGGGCGCTCAAACAAGAACAGTTTTGCTTGTATTACCAGCCAAAATTTGATGCCAATAGTGGCCTGCCATTAGGCGCGGAGGCCTTGCTGCGCTGGCATCATCCGCAGCTGGGGTTGCTGCTGCCAGACACGTTCATTGGGCTTGCAGAAAAGACCGGGTTGATTATTCCGATTGGCGAATGGGTGCTCAACGAGGCCTGTCGGCAAATGCGCGTCTGGCATGATCAGGGCTATACCCACTGGCGGATTGCGGTGAACCTCTCGGCGTTGCAGTTCTGCCATAACGATTTGGTCACCAGCATCGCCAAGGCCTTGGCGTTACACCGTCTGCCGGCGAACAGCCTGACCCTGGAAATCACCGAAACCACCGCCATGAGTGACGCCGACGTCAGCATGACCGTGCTGCAACAACTGTCGGAGATGGGTGTGGACCTGTCCATCGACGACTTCGGTACTGGCTATTCCAGCCTGATGTACCTCAAGCGCCTGCCCGCTAACGAATTGAAGATCGACCGGGGCTTTGTTCGCGATCTGGAGCACGACAGCGACGACGCGGCGATCGTTTCGGCGATAGTCGCCCTGGGCCAGGCACTTGGATTACGCATCGTCGCCGAGGGCGTCGAAACCGATAAGCAGCAAAGCTTTCTGACCGAACTCGGCTGCAACTCCCTACAGGGGTTTCTTTTAGGTCATCCGTTGCCGGCGGAACGCTTTATGGCACATATCAGTCAGGCGAAGCGCAAAGAGGGGGCTAAGCGTGTGCTTGATGAAGCGTGATCAGTGTCGGATCATGGCTTTCTCTCATCCCAAGCCTGCGCTAGGCTGACCACCATTAGCGATTGATCGGAAGCTCACCCATGGAAAAAGTTCTTCTCATCACCGGCAGCTCTCGTGGCATCGGGGCTGCAACTGCTTTGCTTGCCGCAGAGCAGGGGTATCGTATTTGCATCAATTATCTCTCCGACCATCAAGCGGCCGAGCGGGTGTGCGCACACATTCGCAAGCTCGGGGCGCAGGTGATGGCGGTGCAGGCAGATGTCAGCGATGAAGACGAAATTATCGGTTTGTTCGCCCGGATCGACGCCGAGTTGGGGCCTGTGACGGCACTGGTCAACAATGCGGGCACCGTTGCGGAGGCCTCCCGGGTTGAAGAAATGTCCGAGTTCCGCATGCTCCGAATGATGAAAACCAACGTGGTCGGACCGATGCTGTGCGCCAAGCACGCCTTGCTGCGTATGTCGCCACGTCATGGCGGCAAAGGTGGCAGCATCGTCAACGTCTCTTCGGTCGCAGCCCGCCTCGGGGCCTCGGGAGAATACGTCGACTATGCCGCCTCCAAAGGCGCGCTGGACACATTCACCCTAGGCCTGGCGCGGGAAGTGGCGGGTGAGGGGATTCGGGTCAACGCGGTGCGACCGGGCTATATTTTTACTGACTTCCATGCCTTGAGCGGCGATCCACATCGGGTCAGCAAACTTGAACCTGGCATTCCCATGGGGCGCGGTGGCTGCGCGGAGGAAGTGGCCGAGGCGATCATCTGGCTGCTGTCGGCAAAAGCCAGTTACGCCACGGGGACGTTTATTGATCTGGGTGGCGGTCGATAGCGTCGCGGGGTGCTTGACGCGAGCGCTGTCAGAACGAGCGAATAATCCGGCCCAGGGTCTCCATGGCCTGTTCCGACGTATCATTCCACGGGCTACCGTAGTTGAGGCGGATGCAGTTACGAAAGCGCTGGGTCGGGGAAAATATCGGCCCGGGAGCGATGCTGATGCCTTGGGCCAGGGCCATCTGGAACAGCTTCAGGGAGTCCATGTG
>NZ_LT607414.1:434617-556821 GCF_900095225.1 Pseudomonas sp. UMAB-08 | reverse complement strand
CTGCGGGCTGGCTGACCCGCGTCTGCGCGGGGAAGTGGCGGGCGATGGCGCTGAGCATGGCGCTTTGTTGTTCTTCCAGGGCATAGCGCAGTTTGCGCAGATGCCGGTCGTAGCCGCCGTGCTGCAGATAGTCGGCGATAGCAGCCTGAGCGGGCATCGACGCGCACAGCGATGTCATCAGTTTCAGGCGCTCGATTTTCTGCGCATAACGTCCGGCAGCGACCCAACCGATCCGGTAACCCGGCGCCAGGCTTTTAGCAAACGAGCCGCAATGCATTACCAGCCCTTCAGTGTCGAAGGCTTTCGCCGGCTTCGGCGCTTGCGGGCTGTAATACAGTTCGGCGTAGACGTCATCTTCAATCAACGGCACTTGGTGCTGGCGCAGCAACGCCACTAACTCGCGTTTCTTGGCTTCGGGCATGGAGGCGCCCATCGGGTTCTGAAAGCTGGTCATGCACCAGCACGCTTTGATCGGGTGGCGCTCGAGGGTTTGTGCGAGCACGCCCAGATCGATGCCGTCGCGTGGGTGCACCGGAATTTCCACGGCTTTGAGCTTCAGGCGTTCCAGCACTTGCAGGCAGGCATAGAACGCCGGGGCTTCTATCGCCACCAGATCACCCGGCTCAGTGACCGCTTGCAGGCACAGATTCAGGGCTTCCAGCGCGCCGTTGGTGATCAGCAGCTCCTCCATGGGCAGCATCAGGCCGCCGACCATGTACCGTAACGCTATCTGCCGGCGCAATTGCGGGTTGCCCGGTGACATATCGGTGACCACCATGCGCGGGTCCATCTGCCGGCTCGCGCTGGCCAGCGAGCGTGCCAGTCGTTGCAGCGGAAACAGCGTCGGGCTTGGGAATGCCGAGCCAAACGGCACGGTCTGCGGATCTTTGATCGAGTCGAGTACCGAGAACACCAACTCGCTGACATCCACCTCAGTGGACTCGCTGGCCTGTGTGCTGATCACCGGCTCGGAAAACTGCCGTAGCACATTATTGTTGACGAAGTAACCGGAGCGCGGCCGCGCCCGGATCAGCCCGCGTCGTTCCAGCAGGTAATAGGCCTGGAACACCGTCGAGGGGCTGACCCCATAAGTCTGGCTGGCATAACGCACCGAGGGCACGCGCTGACCGGGGCCGAGCACCCCGGAGCGGATCAGTTCAGCGATATCGTCTGCAAACTTTTCATAACGTTTCATCGGTTCTCGCTGACTGGCGGTCTGACGGGGAGGTGAGGCAAGCACCACTTTAAAGGGATCAGCGATTGAGCGGGGCGACAAACCGGCTTTTTGCCAGGCTGCGTACGCTGGCGTCATCGCTGTCCACCACTTCAAAGCTGATGGTTTGCGAACCGCTGCTCGGGTGCTCGGCGATCATTGTCACGGACACGGGGAAATCGAAGATTTCCCCCGCAGCGAGGCTGACCTCGGTTTTGCCCTGTAGCTGGAAGCCGTCCCCATCGACAAGCGTCAGATGATACTGCTGACGCTGCTGGGTTTTATTGATGATTTTCAGGCTGTAGATGTTTTCGATCTGGCCTTGGCTGTTTTCCCTGAACAGGCCCCGGTCCTTGCTGACGTCCAGCGAGACCATGGGCCGCTCGACCAGCGCCAGTACCAGCGCGCCGATCATCACCAGCAATACGGCGCAGTAGCCGATCAAGCGTGGCCGCAGCAGACGGGTCTGACCGCCTTGCAATACGGCTTCCGAGGTGTAACTCACCAGACCACGGGCATAGCCCATTTTGTCCATGATCGAGTCACACGCATCGATACATGCTGCGCAGCCAATGCACTCCATCTGCAAGCCGTCACGGATGTCGATACCGGTCGGGCATACCTGCACGCACATCTGGCAATCGATACAGTCACCCAAACCTACTGACGCTGGATCGACCTCACGTTTACGCGGGCCACGGTTTTCACCGCGAGCGGCGTCGTAGGAAACGGTAAGCGTGTCTTTGTCGAACATCACGCTTTGAAAACGCGCATAGGGGCACATGTGCATGCAGACGGCTTCACGCAGCCAGCCAGCATTGATATAGGTCGCGCCCGCGAAAAACAGCACCCAGAACAGACTGACGCCACTCAACTGCAAGGTCAGCAGCTCATTGGCCAGCGGGCGAATCGGGGTGAAATAGCCGACGAAGGTCAGACCGGTCAATACGCTGATCGCCAGCCACAGACTGTGCTTGGCCGAGCGCCGCAGCAGTTTGTTCACGCCCCAGGGTGCAGCCTGAAGTTTGATCCGCTGATTGCGCTCACCCTCGGTGAGCTTCTCGCACCACATGAAAATCCAGGTCCAGGAACTCTGCGGGCAGGTGTATCCACACCAGACTCTTCCTGCGAATACCGTGATGGCGAACAAGCCAAAGGCACAGATGATCAGCAACGCCGACAGCAGAATGAAGTCCTGCGGCCAGAATGTCGCCCCGAAAATATGAAATTTACTGTCGGCCAAATCCCAAAGCACAGCCTGACGTCCGCCCCAATCGAGCCAGACGGTGCCAAAGAACAGCAGGAACAGAAACCCCGCGCCGCTCACACGTAAATTGCGGAACAGCCCGGTAAAGCTGCGGGTATGAATCAAATTATCACTGGACTTGACCTTCACATTTGCTCTGGAAGGTTCGACGCGTTCAATGATCTGGACAGGAATTCTTTCGCTCATGGTCGGATGCTCATCAGCCTGTATCAGGCCAATGAACTATGAGCGAGCAACTGATTGCATAACAGACTCAGGTATTTGATAAAAAAGCGGATCAGATGAGGTTTTGTCCCAGTGCTGTGCTGGGTTTTTTATCTGTATAGCGGTATGTGTTCACCCTGTTTTTCGCCTATCCCATCGAGAAGTTTCGAGTGTCAGCCGGTGAACCTCGGCGACCTGAGAGCTCGATAGTGGATTATTTTCTCGGCAGCACCGCCGCAGTAAACGGCAGTACTGTGCCGGGACAAATCGTCGTAAGGTTGAGCCTGGAACAGAGTCTGGCGTGTCACTCCACAACGGTGTTATGCCGATCGTCTCGCGCGCCACGGGTGAGCAGGCTCTCGGCTTCGGCTTCGGTGATGGGCACGCTTTTGCCACCCACTTGCGCTTCAGACATGTGCGTGGCGTCATTGGTGACAATCACCACCTCGCTGACAAGGCTTTGATAGCGGACGTCCTCGATCAATGCGGAGCAATGCGTGTTGGTGCTATCGAATTCCAGAGGCATGGGTGTACTCCTTGAAAAAAATTGACTCAGGTAGATAACGTTCAAGAATAGCGGGAGGTTCTGCGGCAGGCGGATCGCCCTTAGGTGGCTCGGACGTTGGTGGCATCGTGGGTGGCGGCTCCTGCTCAGGCTTTGGCACGGGCAATGCTGGATCGTCGATCATCGGATCGGGCGTTTCGGCGGGGATAGGGATATTCATCAGTTTCATCTCCTGGTCCCTTCGGTTTATGGATTTTTCCGACGGTTGATGAGTTGGACATCTGAACTGTGCAAAAGACTCCGACCATTGCTAAAGCTCGGACTAAGCTCATCCTCGCTGTTAAACCCTTTTGAACTTTTACTATAGGCTGGGGCTCGGAACCTATGCGGCCCGGCGAGGAATATCAGCGCAGGAATGGGCTCGCTCATTTTTTCAATCGCACATATTTTGCGCAAGAGCGTCTTTAAAGGGCGTGAGGAGTGATGCTCGATGAATGTGACCGCTGATCAGCCCTACGGCCCGGATTCTTTGGCCAGTGACGTTCCACACCCGACCCGACCTCTGACGTTGACCCAGGCCCTGCAATTACCGCGGATCGTGATCGAAAACACGATGCCAGTGATTGAGGGCGGGTTATTTGCGGTAAAGGCAATCATCGGGCAGCCGGTGAGTGTGACCAGTAAAGTATTTGCCGATGGCCACGACAAGCTGGCGGTGCTGATACGGTGGCGTGCCGCCGATGAAGAGCACTGGCACAGTACTCACATGCAAGAGCGGGTCAATGACAGCTGGGAAGGCGAGTTCACCCCGACGTCGGTGGCCCGTTACGTCTTCAGGCTCGAGGCCTGGATCGATCAGTTCGCCAGCTATCGCTATGAGCTGCGAAAAAAGCATGGCGCTGGGGTGCCGATCCATCTGGAGTTGGAGGAGGGCCGCGTTCATTTAGTCCAGGCCGCTGAACGCAGCCAGGCTGAACTACGACAGCAAATCAGTGCAGTGATCGAGCGGTTTGGGCAGAGCGAGCCCGCGGCTCAGGTCGCGTTGCTGCTGCACAGTGAAACGGCGGCGCTGATGGCCCAGGCCGAGAATCATGCCTACCTGAGCCGTAGCGTCGAATTCCCGCTGGATGTAGAACGTGAACGGGCGCAGTTCGCCAGTTGGTATGAGTTGTTTCCGCGTTCGGTGACTGAAGATCCAGCGCGCCACGGCACCTTCAATGACGTGCTGTTTCGTCTGCCAATGATTCGGGACATGGGTTTCGATGTGCTGTATTTTCCGCCGATCCATCCTATCGGCCGCGCCCATCGCAAGGGGCCGAATAACTCGCTGCAAGCGGGGCCTGACGACCCGGGTAGCCCTTACGCCATCGGTAGCGCCGACGGTGGGCATGACGCGATTCACTCGGAACTGGGTAGCCGCGAGGATTTCCGTAATCTGGTGAAGACCGCTGCTGAGTACGGCCTCGAGGTTGCTCTGGATTTTGCCATCCAGTGCTCACAGGATCATCCGTGGCTCAAGGAACATCCGGGCTGGTTCTCCTGGCGCCCGGACGGCAGCATCCGTTACGCGGAAAACCCGCCGAAGAAATACCAGGACATCGTCAACGTCGACTTCTATGCCCCCGACGCGATCCCCAGTTTGTGGCTGGAGTTGCGTGACATCGTCCTGGGCTGGATCGAGGAGGGCGTAAAAATCTTTCGCGTCGATAATCCGCACACCAAACCGCTGCCTTTCTGGCAGTGGATGATTGCTGATATTCGCAGCCAGTACCCTGAGGTGATGTTCCTCGCTGAAGCGTTCACCAAGCCAGCGATGATGGCGCGATTGGGCAAGGTCGGGTACTCCCAGAGCTATACGTATTTCACCTGGCGCAACACCAAGTCCGAGTTGGCGGAGTATTTCACGCAGTTGAACCAGTTGCCGTGGCGCGATTGCTACCGGCCGAACTTCTTCGTGAACACGCCCGACATCAACCCGTTCTTTCTGCATGAGTCCGGCCGCGCAGGCTTCTTGATTCGTGCGGTGCTGGCAGCCATGGGCTCTGGTCTGTGGGGCATGTATTCCGGGTTTGAATTGTGCGAAGCAGCGCCGGTGCCAGGTAAGGAAGAGTACCTGGACTCGGAGAAATATCAGCTGCGGCCTCGGGACTACAACGCGCCGGGCAACATCATTGCCGAAATTGCTCAACTCAATCGTATCCGTCGACAGAACCCTGCGCTGCAAACGCACTTGGGCCTGAAAATCTACAACGCCTGGAATGACAACATTTTGTATTTCGGCAAGCGCAGCGCCGATGGCAGCAACTTTGTTCTGGTGGCTGTCAGCCTCGACCCTGTCAACGCCCAGGAAGCGCATTTTGAGTTGCCGTTGTGGGAAATGGGGCTGCCTGACGACGTGGCGACTTCGGGTGAAGACCTGATGACGGGCCATCGCTGGACCTGGTATGGCAAAACACAGTGGATGCGTATCGAGCCTTGGCATCAACCTTTCGGCATCTGGCGTATTCAGACCACGGATTAAAAGGAATCAACGATGGCAAAGAAACCCAGGCACGCAGCCTTCATCAATGACCCGCTGTGGTACAAGGACGCGGTCATTTATCAGGTTCATGTAAAGTCATTTTTTGATTCAAATAACGATGGGATCGGCGATTTTCCCGGCCTGATCGCCAAGCTCGACTACATCGCCGAGCTGGGGGTCAATACTGTCTGGCTGCTGCCGTTCTACCCCTCGCCACGCCGTGATGATGGCTATGACATTGCCGATTACCGAGGCGTGCATGCCGATTACGGGACGATGGCCGATGCCAAGAAGTTCATCGCTGAAGCCCATGCTCGCGGTCTGCGGGTGATCACCGAATTGGTCATTAATCACACCTCGGACCAGCACCCATGGTTCCAGAAAGCCCGTGCGGCCAAACGTGGCTCCAAGGCACGGGATTTTTACGTGTGGTCGGACAGTGATCAGAAGTACGACGGCACCCGAATCATTTTTCTCGACACCGAAAAGTCCAACTGGACCTGGGACCCGGTTGCCGGCCAATACTTCTGGCACCGTTTTTATTCCCACCAGCCAGACCTCAACTTCGACAATCCGCATGTGATGGATGCGGTACTGCAAGTGATGCGCTACTGGCTGGACATGGGCATCGATGGCCTGCGCCTGGATGCGATCCCGTACCTGATCGAGCGCGACGGCACTAATAACGAAAACCTGCCCGAGACCCATAAGCTACTTAAGCGGATCCGTGCCGAAATCGATGCCAATTACCCGGACCGCATGCTGCTGGCCGAAGCCAATCAATGGCCGGAAGACACGCAGCTGTACTTCGGTGATACAAAAGGCAATGACGGCGATGAGTGCCACATGGCATTCCACTTCCCACTGATGCCGCGCATGTACATGGCCGTGGCACAGGAAGACCGCTTTCCGATTACCGATATTCTGCGCCAGACGCCCGAAATTCCTGCGAACTGTCAGTGGGCAATTTTCCTGCGCAATCACGATGAGCTGACCCTGGAAATGGTCACTGATCGCGAGCGTGATTACTTGTGGAATTACTACGCTGCCGACCGCCGGGCCCGGATCAATCTGGGCATCCGTCGACGTCTGGCGCCACTGGTGCAGCGTGATCGACGTCGCGTCGAGTTACTCAACAGCATGCTGCTGTCGATGCCCGGCACGCCGACGTTGTACTACGGTGATGAAATCGGCATGGGCGATAACATTTATCTGGGCGACCGTGATGGCGTGCGCACGCCGATGCAATGGTCCATCGACCGCAACGGCGGCTTTTCCCGTGCGGACCCGGCAAGCCTGGTGCTGCCGCCGATCATGGACCCGCTGTACGGGTATCAATCGGTCAATGTCGAGACCCAGAACAACGACCCGCATTCGCTGCTGAACTGGAATCGACGGATGTTGACAGTGCGTAAGCAGCAGAAAGCATTCGGCCGTGGCACCTTGAAAATGCTTTCGCCCACCAACCGTCGAATTCTGGCCTACACCCGCGAGTACACGGGGCCGGACGGCAAGACTGAAATTATTCTGTGTGTGGCCAACGTCTCCAGCGCGGCTCAGGCGGCGGAACTTGAACTGTCGCCGTTTGCCGGCATGGTTCCGGTTGAGATGCTCGGTGGCAGCGCATTCCCACCCGTCGGCCAGCTTCCGTACCTGCTGACGTTGCCACCCTATGGCTTTTATTGGTTCCTGCTGGCGGCGGAAAACCAAATGCCGAGCTGGCACGTGGAACCGGCGATAAGCATGCCGGACTTCCCGACCCTGGTGTTGAAAAAACGCCTCGAAGAGCTACTGGACGAGCCGTTGCGCAGCACCATGGAGAAGACGTCGTTGATGCTCTATCTGCCTAAGCGCCGTTGGTTTGCGGGTAAGGACAAGCCTATCGATCAGGTGAGTATTGTTTACGCAGTACGCTTTGGCGACGCGCAGCATCCGGTGCTGTTGAGTGAAATTGAAGTCATCGCGGGCGATCATCAAGGTCGCTACCAACTGCCCTTCGGTCTATTGGCCGAAGATGACATCAGCAGCGCGTTGCCTCAGCAGTTAGCGTTGGCTCGCGTACGGCGCGGCCGTCAAGTCGGCCTGATCACGGACGCCTTTACGCTGGAGACCTTCATTCGCGCAGTCATTCAGGGCATGCAGGCCAAGACGGTACTGCCGTGCAGTGAAGGCGAGTTGCGCTTTGAGTACACCCCGGCAATGGCCGGCTTGGGTTTGAACAACGAATCCGAAGTACGTTACCTCTCGGCTGAGCAGTCCAACAGTTCCGTGGTGGTCGGTGGCAGCCTTGTCCTGAAAATGATCCGTCGTGTCAGTGCGGGCACTCACCCGGAACTGGAAATGGGCGCGTACCTGACCGCGGCCGGCTTTGGGTATATATCACCGTTGCTGGGCTCGGTCGTGCGTATTGATAAGCAAGGGCAAAGCAATTTACTGATGATTGCTCAGGGTTATCTGAGTAACCAGGGTGATGCCTGGGAATGGACCCAGAACAACCTTGAGCGGGCAGTGCGTGATGAACTGTCCCACGGCCGTTCTGAGCAGGAACAGCATTACAACGCCCTGTTGGAACTGTCGGATTTCGCTGCCTTGTTGGGGCAACGTCTTGGCGAGATGCACCAAATACTGGCAGCGCCGACCGATAATCCGGATTTCGCCGCCGAACCCACCCGTGTCAAAGACAGCCAGCAATTGGGCAGCAGCGTGGCAGCTCAGCTGGAGCGTGCCCTGCAGTTGCTCGAACAACACGCAGTCAGTCTTGAGCCCGTCGACCAAGCCCTGGTTACTGAGCTGCTGAGCAAGCGCGAGCAGGTGATGGCATACATTCAGGCGCTGGCAAAACGTTCTGTGGGTGGCTTGCGCCTGCGCGTGCACGGTGATTTACACTTGGGCCAGGTGCTGGTGGTCAAAGGTGATGCCTATTTGATTGACTTTGAGGGCGAACCCGCGCGTTCATTGACCGAACGCCGAGCCAAATACAGTCCGTTCAAGGATGTCAGTGGTGTGTTGCGATCATTCGATTACGCGGCTGCCATGGCGGTGCGTAATGCGCGAAGCGTGGACACCTCGGCTGAAGCCGCGACCGCTCGACAACGCGTGGCGCAAACCTATTTGACCGAGGCTCGTCAGGCCTTTCTCGACGGTTATCGTCGGGCGACCACTGACCTGGCCCACGGCTGGGAAGACGCGAAGGGCGAGAGCGCCACGCTGGAATTATTTACCCTGGAAAAAACTGCCTATGAAGTTGTCTACGAAGCCGAGCATCGCCCCAGCTGGTTGGCCGTACCTTTGCAAGGCTTACGTGGGCTGCTGACCTTGTCTGATGGAGAATTATAATGAATGCACCTAAGGAAAACGGCAGGGGCATATCGGGATTGCTGCCCGGGGCCGCCGATATGGATGCGTTGATCCGCGCCGAACATCATGACCCATTCTCCATGCTTGGCCCCCGTGACGATGGTGCGGGCGGGCAGTTTATTCGTGCGTACCTGCCCGACGCGTTAAGTGTGAGCGTGCTGTCGCGCGAGGGTGAGCAGGAGCTGGGGACCCTTGAAATGAGCGAGGTCCCGGGTTTTTTCGCCGGACATTTCCCTCGCGCACAGCCTTACTTATTAAAAATCAACTGGGCTGGCGGCGAGCAAATCACCGAAGACCCTTACAGCTTCGGCCCGTTGTTGGGCGAGATGGACCTGTATTTGTTTGCCGAAGGCAATCACCGGGATCTGAGCAGTTGCCTGGGTGCGCAGGTCAAGAATGTCGACGGTATCGACGGTGTGCGCTTCTCTGTATGGGCACCCAATGCGCGGCGCGCGTCGGTGGTCGGCGGCTTCAATAATTGGGACGGTCGCCGTCACCCGATGCGTTTGCGTCACCCCACAGGGGTTTGGGAAATATTCATTCCCCGGCTCAAGCCCGGTGAAGCGTACAAATATGAAATTCTGGGTGCCAATGGAATTCTGCCACTCAAGGCCGACCCTATGGCCCTGGCCACCCAGTTGCCGCCAGACACGGCGTCGGTGGTAGCGGCACCGTTGCAATTCGACTGGCAAGACAATGGCTGGATGCAATCGCGGGGCGAGCGTCACGTGGCGAGCGCGCCATTGTCGATCTATGAGTTACATGCGGGCTCCTGGCAGCTTGATCACAGCGATGAGTTTGTTGTTCGCCAATACAACTGGCACGAACTGGGCGAGCGCCTGATTCCCTATATCAAGGAGTTGGGCTTTACCCATATCGAACTGATGCCAATCATGGAGCATCCGTTTGGCGGCTCATGGGGTTATCAGCCTCTTTCGCAGTTTGCCCCGACGGCTCGTTTCGGCTCGCCAGATGACTTTGCTGCTTTCGTCAACGCTTGCCACCAGGCCGATATTGGCGTGATCCTCGATTGGGTGCCCGCGCATTTCCCGACCGATACTCACGGTTTGGCGCAATTCGATGGCACCGCTCTGTATGAGTACGGCAATCCGCAGGAAGGTTTCCACCAGGATTGGGACACGCTGATTTACAACCTGGGCCGCACAGAAGTGCATGGCTTCATGCTCGCGTCGGCATTGCATTGGCTCAAGCATTTCCATGTTGATGGCCTGCGCGTGGATGCCGTGGCCTCAATGCTTTACCGCGACTACTCACGGAAAGCGGGGGAGTGGGTGCCCAATCGCCATGGCGGTCGAGAAAATCTCGAAGCCATTGATTTTTTACGCCATCTCAACGACGTGGTAGCACTGGAGGTGCCCGGCGCGATGGTCATCGCCGAAGAGTCCACGGCCTGGCCCGGCGTCAGCCAGAGCACGCAGCAAGGGGGGTTGGGCTTTTCCTATAAATGGAACATGGGCTGGATGCACGACACCCTGCATTACATGCAGCAGGACCCTATACACCGCGCCCATCACCATGGCGAGCTGAGTTTCGGCCTGATCTACGCCTGGTCCGAGAAGTTCATCCTGCCGATTTCCCACGATGAAGTGGTGCACGGCAAGCATTCGCTCATTGATAAGATGCCCGGTGATCGTTGGCAGAAGTTTGCCAATTTGCGTGCTTATCTGGCGTTCATGTGGACGCACCCAGGCAAAAAACTGTTGTTCATGGGCTGTGAGTTTGGCCAATGGCGCGAGTGGAACCACGACGAGCAACTGGATTGGTATTTGTTGCAGTACGCTGAACACATCGGCGTGAAGAAGCTGGTGAGCGATCTCAACCGTATTTATCGCGAAGTACCGGCACTTCACGAACAGGATTGCGTGCCTCAGGGGTTTCAATGGGTCATCGGTGATGACGCGGCCAATAGCGTTTTTGCCTGGTTGCGCTGGAGCAAGGAGGGCGATCCGGTGTTGGTCGTCGCTAACCTGACGCCTGTGCCTCGCGAGGGGTATCGCATCGGCGTTCCGTTCGCCGGGTTGTGGACCGAACTGCTAAACAGCGATGCGAGCACCTATGCGGGTTCTAACGTCGGCAATGGCGGCGGTGTGCAGACCGAAGACAGTAAAAGCCATGGGATGCCGGTGTCATTGGCGCTGAACCTGCCGCCTTTGGGTGTGTTGATCCTGCGGCCAAAGCTGGATTGATGTCGCCGGGTGCTGCGGCTTGACGCGCCGCAGCACTCACCAGCTTATCCTGACCCCCATATTCCCTGCCATGCCGTTCAAAGAGTGACTGTCCAGGTTGCTGCTGTAATCCGCGCTCAGGTAGAAACTGACATCCGATGCGACTTTTGCCACCACCCCCACGCCGACATCGGCACTGGTCGACCGGTGTTGCGTCTTGATCGTGTCCGCATGGTCGAAAATAACGCTGTCCGAACCGCCAAAGTTACGCCACAGATTACCGCGCACATAGGGCTCTACGGGCATGCCCAAGAGGCTATAGCGGCCTTTGATTCTTGCCCCGACACGACCCGAGGTATACGCCTGGGAGTCGAATGAAACGTCTGAAATACCGTCATTCTGGCTGTCGAGATAGATGTGCTGGTTGATAAGTTGTGCCTGGGGTTCGATCACCCAGTGCTCGGAAACCGGGATCGGATATCCCGCTTCAAGGGACAGGCTCAAAGCATGGCCCTCTGTGTCGATTTTGATGCCTCGGTCGGATCGGCTGTAACCGTCCAGGCGAGTACCCATCGCCACCGCGTCCAGATACCAGCCCTTCGCGTCAGTCAATGTCCAATACGCCCCGAGGCTGTCACCTTCGATTCTCAGCGTGCCGGTTCGACGGTCATGAAAGCCTTCGGCAAAGCCATCGACCTGACCATTTAACTGACTATGGCCGATGAATACTCCTAGCCGTTGCACGTGTCCGTCGCGGGTCTGCATAGCGTATAGATCATGACCGACCTGATAGCCGGAGAGCGTGGCGTCCAGGCCAGGAGCGACCGTGCCGGCCCAGCTTTGCTTGAAGTCGCGGCCATATACCCGTCCCCAGCCTGCAGGCACGGCACCCGTTTCGCGAAGCAGACTTTGTTCGCCCTGGCGGTCATGGAATGTGCCCAGCGCGGCGAGCGTCAACACGGCAGCGGCGGGTGTTACCACTGCATAATTCGGGACCTCCAGGCGATACAGCGGAATTGGCGAGGCACCTGCTATCGCAACCGGCAACGCAGGGGTACCGATGGCCGCTACCGGCGCGACAGCCGCTGGCTGCGCAGTGGTGGGTGAGACGGGCTGCTCGACAGGTGAGGGCAGTGCGACTACTGCGGAGCGGAGGTACCAACTGTTTTCAGAGCCTGCGGTGACGCCGCCTTTGAACAAGTAGTACTGATAAGCGCCTGCTGACACCGAGTTTTTTAGAGAGAAGGCCGAGTTGTCACTGGTCGCGCCATTCGTCGCGTTCACTACCTGAATGCCATTCTGTTGAGTCAGACCACCGACACCACCAAGGTTGCTGACGGAGATTTGCGTCGTACCGGACAGTGTTCCTCGGTCTACTACCAGCCTGTCGCTGGGGGAGGCGTCATCAGCCAATACCGATTGCACCCATAATTGGCCGTTGTTGCCGACGTAATTGCCGTGCACGGTCAGCGTGTCGCTCGCGCTGTTGCTGCCGGTCGTCATGTCGAGGGTGCCCGCGTTATTGAGCGTGGCCAGTTGCCCACTGGTGAAAGGCCTGATGCTCCCCGCGACCGAAGTCACTGCGCTGCTGCTGTCGACATTGAACACACCCGTGCCGGTATCTGCGTCGCCCAGGATAAAGTCGCCAGCAAGGTCAACGCGCGAACCGTTGTCCAGGTTCACTGTTTCCCAGCGGGTGTAACGGGCCGGGGTGGATGAGGAGGTAGCGTCCAGGGTGAGTACGTCAATGCCAGGGCCGCCGTCTATGTTTGGTGTGGTACTGAGGGTTGCTTCATTGAGTGTCCGAAGGATTGCAGTGTCATTGCCTTCGGCCATCAATACGGCCGAGTGGATGATCCCTCCGCCGCTCCAGATGAAGGTGTCATTGCCGAAGCTGGCGCGTATTTCGCCCGTCACCTCACCGCCGCTGATCGTGATGCTGTCATCCCCTCCGCTGACACTGATGTTCCCGCCTATCGTGCCTCCGGACACGATGATGGTGTCCTTGCCAAACCCCGTCACCAGGTTCCCGACAATCCGGCCACCGGACATATCGAAGATATTGTTGTCGAGCTTCATGTCGACTCGACCAATGGTGCCCCCGGTCATTTTGGCGACATCACCATCTTCGAATGCTCCAGTGATGGTGCCCCCGGTCATGAGAAACGTATCGCGACCATCGCCTTGAGCGAGGGATTGGATCGTCCCGCCATTCATGATGAAACTGTCGATTACGCTGCCTTGGCGCACTGCGCCAGAGACCGTCCCCAGGTTGATTTCAAAGCTGTTGGCACCGTCACCTTGATCAACTGTGCCGACGATGCTGCCGGAGTTCATCACGATTCGATCCAGGCCAGGGCCAAAGGTAACGGCGCCATTGACAGTGCCTGTGCCCAGGGCAGGAAATATCAGGGTGTTACTGCCTTGAAGATCGGTCAGCGGACCGCTATTGCCACTGTCGCAGGTAAACGTGTCGTTGCCGGGGGTGGTTACCAGCGTACATGCAGCCCGCGCCTGAACACTCAAGCACATCAATAACAAGGCTGGCATTACGAAGCGGAATGCCGGCAAAGAACCGACATATGCAAATGAATAGATCATGAGCGCTCTCCCTGAGCATATGGCTCAGGGCAAGCTGAATGTTGAAAGTGCCCTTAACCGAACAATCACGGGATCAAGAGGCCTGTTTTGTGATCAGGACCCCTCAAGCACCTATGATTACTCCCTGTTGGTCATCACAGCTAAGAAGTAATAACGTTAAGCGTCAAGGCGTGTGCTGACCGACGGTACTAAAGATGAAGTGGCTTGGATGCTATCCAAACGGTTATGGTCATGACGTTGCGCGGCGAGACAGCAGCAGCGTCAGTGACAGGCCGGCCACCGACAGCACCGCTGCAACGAAGAAAATCCACGCATAACCCAGCCCCAGGACGACGCTGCCCATGACCGGCCCGGCAATGGCCAGCGCCAGGTCGAAGAACACCGCATACGCACTCAAACCCGCGCCCCGACTGGACGTCGGTACCTGTTTGATCGCCTCGACTCCCAGCGCCGGATAGACTAGCGACAGGCCGACACCGGTCAGTCCCGCACCGATCAGCGCGACTGCGGTCGTGGGTGAGATCCACAGCAATACCAGACCGAGGGTTTCGATGGCCATACAGGCCATGGCCGCATTGAAGCCGCCAAATCGGTTGATTGCGTTGATAAAGACCAGCCGCGACAGGATGAAACAAACGCCGAAGACCGTCAGGCAGTACGCCGCGCCATGCCAGCCCCGGCTTAGGTAGAACAGCGTGATAAACGTGGTGAGGGTGCCGTAGCCAATGGAGGCCAGGGTCAGGGTCAGGCCGAAGGGAGCAACCCGGCCAAACACCGACCAAAAAGGCAGGCGTTCGCCATGGATCACGGGTACTGACGGTTTGTTGCGGATCAGCACCAGCGCCAGCAACGAAACAACAGACAAGGCAATCCCCAGGCTGGCAAAGCCCAGGCTGTCGACCATCACCACGCCAACCGGCGCGCCGATGGCGATAGCACCGTAGGACGCGATGCCGTTCCAGGAAATCGCCCGGGCAGTGTGTCCCATGCCGACCTGGCCGATGCACCAACTGATTGTGCCCACGCCGATCAGTCCTTGTGCCACGCCAAGACACACACGGCCGATGATCAGTATTGTCAGGCTCGCCATGGGCTGGCTGTCGAGCAGTGTCGCTAGCAAGGTCAGCAGGCCACTGACGGCAATGCCTGACAGGCCATAAACAATCGCGCGTTTGGTGCCGATACTGTCTGCAACACGCCCGGCCAAGGGCCGACTGAGCAGCGTCGACAAGTACTGTGAACCGATGGTCACCCCGGCAATGACCGCGCTGAAACCCAATTGATCGTGGACGTAACCCGGTATCACGGCAATCGGCAGACCGATACACAGAAAGGCAATGAAGGTATAGAACACGATGGAGACGATCTGCAGAGTGATCGACATAGAGCTGGATGGTTGAGTCTGGAGGTGCGGAGGTTGTACGGCAGACATGGGGCTCGTTCGCTGGCAGGCGGGTGGAGAACGCCATCATCGCCTGAGCAGGCGGTAAAAGGAAGCAGGCTAACGATTGTCTGATGCTCATGATGCTCATGATCCTCAGAACGAAAAAGCCCCGTCACATGGACAGGGCTTCTCTCACAGCGTTGACGCTAAATCAGAACACGACGCCTTGACTACGCAGGTAGTCATCGTAGGTGCCGCTGAAGTCGATAACACCGCTTGGGCTCAGCTCGATGATGCGCGTAGCCAGCGACGATACGAACTCACGGTCATGGCTGACGAAGATCAGCGTGCCGGGATAGTTTTCCAGGGCCAGGTTCAGCGCCTCGATGGATTCCATGTCCAAGTGGTTGGTCGGTTCGTCCATGATCAGTACGTTCGGCTTTTGCAGGATCAGCTTGCCGAACAGCATACGACCTTGTTCACCACCGGAAATCACTTTCACCGACTTGAGGATATCGTCGGCGGAGAACAGCATGCGGCCCAGTGTGCCGCGAACTACTTGCTCGCCACCTTGGGTCCAGCGGCCCATCCATTCAAACAGATTGGCCTCATCTTCGAAGTCAGACGCGTGATCCTGAGCGTAGTAGCCCAGCTCGGCAGCGTCGGTCCACTTGACCGTACCGGCATCGGGCGACAGCTCATTGACCAGCGTGCGCAGCAGGGTGGTTTTACCGATACCGTTCGGGCCGATGATTGCTACGCGCTCGCCGGCTTCAACGGTGAAGCTGAAGTCCTTGAACAGAGGCTTGCCATCGAAACCTTTAGCCATGCGCTCAACAATGACCGCCTGACGGTGCAGCTTTTTGTTCTGTTCGAAACGAATGAACGGGCTGACCCGGCTTGAAGGTTTGACCTCGGCCAGATGGATCTTGTCGATCTGCTTGGCGCGGGAGCTGGCCTGCTTGGATTTCGAGGCGTTGGCCGAGAAGCGGCTGACGAACGATTGCAGTTCGTTGATCTGAGCTTTCTTCTTGGCGTTGTCCGACAGCAATTGCTCGCGGGACTGGGTCGCCACGGTCATGTACTCGTCGTAGTTGCCCGGGAACAGACGCAGCTCGCCGTAATCAAGGTCGGCCATGTGCGTGCAGACACTGTTCAGGAAGTGCCTATCGTGGGAAATGATGATCATGAGGCTGCTGCGCTGGGTCAGAATGTTTTCCAGCCAGCGGATGGTGTTGATGTCCAGGTGGTTGGTCGGTTCGTCGAGCAACAGTACTTCTGGATTGGAGAACAATGCCTGCGCCAGCAACACGCGCAGTTTCCAGCCCGGCGACACTTCGCTCATCGGACCGTTGTGTTGTTCAATACCGATACCCAGGCCCAGCAGCAGCTCGCCGGCGCGGGATTCGGCGGTGTAGCCGTCCATTTCAGCGAACTCGGTTTCCAGTTCAGCCACGGCCATGCCGTCAGCTTCGGTCATTTCCGGCAGCGAGTAGATGCGGTCGCGCTCGGCCTTGACCTTCCACAGCTCTTCGTGACCCATGATCACGGTATCGATCACGGTGAATTCTTCGTAGGCGAACTGGTCCTGACGCAACTTGCCCAGACGCACGTTCGGCTCCAGCATCACCTGCCCACCCGAAGGCTCCAGATCATCGCCGAGGATCTTCATAAAGGTCGACTTGCCGCAACCGTTGGCACCGATAAGGCCATAACGGTTACCGCCAGCAAACTTGACCGAGACATTCTCGAACAAGGGTTTGGCGCCGAATTGCATGGTGATGTTAGCTGTGGAGATCAAAAGTGTGTCCTGCAGGTTGCAAAGGCATAGAGGCTCGAAGGCCCGGCACAATGGCGTTGGGCAACCGCCCAAAACAGCCAGAAAGCGCACGGGCTAAAGAAGGTTGAGCGCAGAAGGCGCAACCCAAAATCAGTCAGTGCGGCTTTAAAGGGGCGCAATAGTAACACTTGGCGCGGGGAAGGGCAGCCGGAGAGTGCTGAGCGGAGTGTCGGGAAGCGGTAAAGCCCCTGCAATAGCAGGCGCGCAGGTCGAATTGCAGGTATTTGCAGACATACCTGAGCAGTTGGCTTTGCGACTTGCCCGGCGTTTGAACGGTCCCGCGAATAAATGCGCACCCTTCTGAAACATCCCCGCTCTCCATTGGGGCCTTGTTACCCACCCTCGTGGCGAACGGTAGCGGGCGCTTGTTTCAGGCTGTTGCTTCTGAAAAACATTCCCTTTGCGCCACCTCGTTGATCCAGAACACTTTTCTTCGTGCTTATTTTCCTGCTGTTCTCTGTGGCACACTTTCTGCTGTCTATTCCGTTGTTACATACACCATTCCGCTATAGCGGAATTAACATCACGGCGGAGTTCATGTCATGCATAGCGGACCTTCCTTTTTTAAAGCGTGTGCGTTTGTTCTTGCGGCCACGGCCACGTTGATTAACCCGGTGCAGGCGGCAGACGCCAGCAAGCTCGACAGCGTGTTGAAACGTGGCCATCTGGTTGTGGGTACAGGCAGCACCAATGCGCCTTGGCATTTCCAGGGTGCGGACGGGAAGTTGCAGGGTTTTGATATTGATATCGCACGGATGGTGGCCAAGGGCTTGTTCAATGACCCGAGCAAGGTCGAGTTCGTGGTGCAGTCGTCCGATGCGCGGATTCCCAACCTGCTGACCGACAAGGTCGACATGAGCTGCCAGTTCATCACGGTCACCGCCAGTCGTGCTCAACAAGTGGCGTTCACCCTGCCGTACTACCGTGAAGGCGTGGGGCTGTTGCTGCCGGCCAACAGCAAGTACAAGGAAATCGATGATTTGAAAGCTGCGGGTGACGGTGTGACCGTGGCCGTGTTGCAGAACGTGTATGCCGAGGAACTGGTGCATCAGGCATTGCCAAAAGCCAAAGTCGATCAGTACGACAGCGTGGATCTGATGTACCAGGCAATCAACTCGGGTCGTGCCGATACCGCTGCCACCGATCAGTCCTCGGTGAAATACCTGATCGTGCAGAACCCGGGGCGTTATCGCACCCCGGCCTTCGCCTGGAGTCCGCAGACCTACGCCTGTGCTGTTAAACGTGGCGATCAGGACTGGCTGAACTTCGTCAATACCGTGCTCCATGAGGCGATGACTGGCGTCGAGTTCCCGACCTATGCCGCATCGTTCAAGCAATGGTTCGGTGTGGACTTGCCAACCCCGGCAATCGGCTTCCCGATGGAATTCAAGTAACACGTCTCTGAAACTGATGGGTAGGGCGGGCTGTTGTGCCGCCCGATCCAGGTACTGCTGACCATGAACTATCAGTTGAATTTTGCAGCGGTCTGGCGTGATTTTCCGAACTTGCTGGCAGGACTGGGGTTGGGCCTGGAGTTGGCGCTGGTCTCGATTGCGATTGGCTGTGTGATCGGCCTGATGGCGGCGTTCGCGCTGCTGTCGAAACACCGTGCGCTGCGGGTTATTGCCTCGGTGTACGTGACCGTAATCCGCAATACGCCGATTCTGGTGCTGATCCTGTTGATCTACTTTGCGCTGCCGAGTGTGGGCATCCGCATGGACAAACTGGCCTCGTTCATCGTGACCCTGTCGCTATACGCCGGGGCCTACCTGACCGAAGTGTTCCGTGCCGGGTTGCTGAGTATTCACAAGGGACTGCGCGAGGCTGGATTGGCCATAGGCCTGGGCGAGTGGCAGGTCCGCGCGTACATCATCGTGCCGGTGATGATTCGCAATGTGTTGCCGGCGCTGTCCAACAACTTCATCTCGCTGTTCAAGGACACCTCGCTGGCGGCGGCGATTGCCGTGCCGGAACTGACGTATTACGCCCGCAAGATCAATGTCGAAAGCTACCGGGTGATCGAAACCTGGATGGTCACCACGGCGCTGTATGTCGCGGCCTGTTACCTCATTGCCATGCTCCTGCGCTACCTCGAACAGCGCTTGGCTATCCGTCGCTAGGAGTTTGATATGTACGAATCCCATAGCTGGCTGCAAGAATTATGGATTGCCCGCGAAACGTTGTGGTTGGGGTTTTTGACCAGTATTGAGTGCTCCGCACTGGCGATTATCTGCGGGACCCTGATCGGCATGCTGGCAGGCTTGGTGTTGACCTACGGCAAACTCTGGGGCCGCCTGCCATTCCGGGTCTATGTCGACCTGATTCGCGGCACGCCGGTGTTTGTGCTGGTGTTGGCGTGTTTTTATATGGCCCCGGCGCTGGGCTGGCAGATCAGCGCATTTCAAGCCGGTGCCCTGGGGCTGACGCTGTTTTGCGGCTCCCACGTGGCAGAAATTGTGCGCGGCGCCTTGCAAGCCATTCCGCATGGCCAGCTTGAAGCGGGCAAGGCCATCGGGCTGACGTTCAGGCAGTCGTTGGGCTACGTATTGTTGCCTCAAGCGTTGCGGCAGATTCTGCCGACCTGGGTCAATTCCTCCACCGAGATCGTCAAAGCCTCGACGCTGCTGTCGGTCATCGGCGTGGCCGAATTGCTGCTCAGTACGCAACAGGTGATCGCCCGGACCTTCATGACCCTGGAGTTCTATCTGTTCGCCGGGTTTCTGTTCTTCATCATCAACTACGCCATCGAGCTTCTTGGACGGCAAATCGAAAAACGGGTGGCCTTGCCATGACACAGACTCAAACGGCTACTGCCGCCCCGGCTTTGCTGAGCATCGAAGGGCTGCACAAATCCTACGGCGCTGTTGAGGTGCTCAAGGGCGTCGATCTAAGCATGCAGCGCGGCAACGTCGTGACCTTGATCGGTTCCAGTGGTTCGGGAAAAACCACGTTGCTGCGTTGCGTCAATCTGCTGGAAGAGTTTCAGGGCGGGCATATCCGTCTTGATGGTCAGGACATTGGTTACAGCGATATCAATGGCAAGCGTGTTCGTCACCCGGAAAAAGTCATCGCACAGCACCGGGCCATGACCGGCATGGCGTTTCAGCAGTTCAACCTGTTTCCGCACTTGAGTGCCCTGCAAAACGTCACCTTGGGCTTGTTGAAAGTGAAAAAGCTGCCCAAGGATCAGGCCGTGGCACTGGCAGAGAAATGGCTGGAGCGCGTCGGTCTGCTCGACCGGCGCAATCACTTTCCGGGGCAGTTGTCCGGCGGTCAGCAACAGCGTGTGGCGATTGCCCGTGCCATTGCCATGAACCCGAGCCTGATGTTGTTTGACGAAGTGACCTCCGCGCTGGACCCAGAACTGGTGGGTGAAGTGCTGAGTGTGATCAAGGGCCTGGCCGAAGAAGGCATGACCATGCTGCTGGTCACCCATGAAATGCGTTTTGCTTACGAGGTGTCCGACCAGATCGTTTTCATGAATCAGGGCCGCATCGAAGAGCAGGGGCCACCCAAGGAACTGTTCGAACGGCCGAAGTCGGCGCGTTTGGGAGAATTCCTGAAAAGCATCCGGTTCTGATGACCGGAGGCCGTTATCCCGTAAGGCGATGACATCTATCCATGTACATCCACTTTTTTAGAAACAACAGGAGATACCCATGAGCATTACTCGTATTGGCACTGGTGCAGTTGGCGCGGGTGGCCAACCTCTGCCTTTCGCCCGCGCAGTCGAAGCCGATGGCTGGCTGCATGTGTCCGGTCAGGTGGCGATGGAAAATGGCGAGATCATCAGCGGTGGGATTGTCGAGCAAACCCACAAAACCATGCAGAACCTGATCGCCATCCTCACCGAGGCCGGTTATGGCCTGGAAGATGTCGTGCGCGCAGGCGTTTGGCTGGAGGATCCGCGGGACTTCTGGAGCTTTAACAAGGTGTTCGCCGAATACTTCGTCAGCCAGCACGCCCCGGCCCGGGCCTGTGTGCAGGCCAACATGATGGTCGACTGCAAGGTCGAGATTGATTGCATCGCTTATAAGAAACCCACGGCCTGAGTGGTCTCCACGCGATCATTCCCGCTCGGCGCATGGGAATGATTAAACTGCTCAGCACATTTCAAGGGGTAGCGTGAACATGACCGAAGACACGATCAAACGCCGGGCCAGAGGGCTGGATCGGGCGTTTGATATCCTGGATTTTCTCAAGGAAAAAGGCACGCCGCTGCGCCCTAATGAAATCGCCAGCGGCATCGGCAGCCCGAAATCGACAGTCTACGAGTTGGTCAGCTCGCTGCTGGAACGGCGGATTCTGGAAACAGTCGGCAAAGAAGGGCATGTCTATCTGGGCCGACAACTGTATTTTCTGGGGCAGGCCCACCTGCGGCACTTCGACTTCACCCGTGAGGCTGAGGTGTCCTTGGCCGAGATCGTCAGTCAGACCCATGAAACCGCGCAAATGTGCCTGCTCAACGGGCGCAAATATACGGTGGCACTGATGAAGGAAGGTCAGCGCCATTTTCGGATTTCTTCCGACATTGGCGAGAATGCACCGATCCCGTGGACTGCCTCCGGGCGCTTGCTGCTCAGCCATTTGAGCGATCAGCAGATCATCGACTTGATCGATCCCGAGGACTACATCCTGCCGGACGGCGAGCGCCTGCCGCTGGACACGTTTCTGCGGGAAATCCGCAAGGCTGGCGAAGAGGGCTTCTTTTCCTTCGACAGTGTGGCCGACACCTTTACCCATTGTTTCGCGGCACCGGTCAAGGACGAGCGCGGTATCTGCGTCGCCACCCTGTGCATCGTCGCGCCGCGTGCCGACGCCAAGAACAATTACAGCGACTATCGCCGGGTGCTGATCGACAGTGCCAACGGCCTTGCGCGCAGAGTCAACGAATAGTGCGGCAAGAACCGCGCTGATCAGGAGAACAGCCATGAGCACTGCAGCAGTAGAAAAGGGCGCCGCCGCGCCGGGCGATAGTCTGGTTCGAGACGTCAGTTTGCCCGCGCTGGTGATCCACCGCCAGGCGCTGGAACACAACATTCGCTGGATGCAGACCTTTGTCAGCAACAGCGGCGCTGAGCTGGCGCCCCATGGCAAGACCAGCATGGTACCGGCACTGTTTCGCCGCCAGCTCGAAGAAGGCGCGTGGGGCATCACCTTGGCGACCGCAGTGCAGACCCGCGCCGCTTACGCCCATGGTGTGCGTCGGGTGTTGATGGCCAATCAGCTGGTCGGCACGCCCAACATGGCGCTGATTGCCGACTTGCTCGATGACTCGATGTTCGAGTTCTACTGCATGGTCGATCACCCGGATAACGTGGCAGCGTTGGGCGAGTATTTCGGCGGCCGGGGTCTGCGCCTGAACGTGATGATCGAGTACGGTGTGCCGGGTGGTCGTTGCGGCTGCCGCACCGAGCAGCAAGTGCTCGCCCTGGCTGATGCCATTGCTGCACAACCAGCGCTGGCCTTGACCGGTATTGAAGGCTACGAAGGCGTGATCCATGGCGATCAGGCCGTGGTCGATATCAAAGCGTTCGCCGCCTCGTTGGTGCGTCTGGCCGTCGAACTCCAGGACAAGGGTGCTTTTGCACTGGGTCGGCCGATTGTCACGGCGTCCGGCTCAGCCTGGTATGACTTGATCGCCGAAGCTTTCGATGCTCAGGCCGTGCGCGAGCGCTTTCTCAGCGTGCTGCGCCCCGGCAGTTACGTTGTGCACGACCACGGCATCTATAAAGACGCGCAATGCTGCGTGCTCGACCGTCGCAGCGAGTTGAGCGAAGGCCTGCGGCCGGCGCTGGAAGTCTGGGCGCACGTGCAGTCGCTGCCAGAGCCCGGTTTTGCGGTGATCGCCATGGGTAAGCGCGACGTTGCCTACGATGCCGGATTGCCCAACCCATTGCTGCGTTACAAAGCGGGCGCGTTGTCTGCGCAAGGTGATGATGTCAGTGCCTGCAAGGTCACCGCAGTGATGGATCAGCACGCATTCATGACCGTCGCCCCAGGCTGTGAGCTGCACATTGGCGACATCATCGCTTTTGGCACGTCCCATCCTTGTCTGACATTCGACAAGTGGCGTTCGGTCTGTCTGGTGGACGAGAACCTGCTGGTCATTGAAACCATGAGTACCTGTTTCTAAACCGAGGAGCCCCCCAAACCTGATGAGCGAATTGATCAGTCACCATCATCCGCGTGTCGCCTTGATCGGCGAATGCATGATCGAACTGCAACAGCACGCAAATGGCAGCCTGCAGCAGAGTTTCGGTGGCGATACCCTGAATACGGCGGTGTACCTGGCGCGCATGCTCGGCGGCGCCGGGCAGGTGGACTACGTCACGGCGCTGGGCGATGACAGCTTCAGCGATGCAATGTGCAAAGACTGGGCGCAAGAGCGGATCGGCCTGAGCAAGGTCCAGCGCTTGCCGGGGCGCCTGCCGGGTCTGTACTGCATTCAGACCGATGCCCATGGTGAACGACGTTTTCTGTATTGGCGCAATGAAGCGGCGGTGCGCGATTGCTTCACCACCCCGGCGGCGGCGCCGATTCTGGCGGCGCTGCCTGATTACGACGTGTTGTATTTCAGTGGCATCACCTTGGCGGTGTTGGGCGAGCAGGGCCGTGCGCGTTTGTTGTCGGTACTGGTCGAGGCGCGCGCGCGCGGGGCCAGGGTCGCCTTCGACAACAATTACCGGCCGCGCCTCTGGGACAGCGTCGAACAGGCTCGCACTGCTTATTTGATGTGTTTGCCGCAGGTTGATCTGGCGCTGTTGACCGAGGATGACGAGCGGGCGTTGTTTGGTTACGCGGACACCGAGCAGTTATTGGCAGCGTACCGGCAGATGGGCGTCAGCGAAGTGGTAGTCAAACGCGGTGCGGAGAGTTGCCTCGTCGAGACCCAAGGCGAGCGCTTCGACATTCCTGCACGCCCGGTAACGCGGGTGATCGACACCACGGCGGCAGGGGATTCATTCAGCGCCGCCTACCTGGCTCAACGCCTCAAAGGTGCAAGCCCACGGGAAGCGGCTGAAGCGGGGCACCGATTGGCGAGTCTGGTGATTCAGCATCCAGGAGCACTGATTCCCAAAAGTGTGATGCCGGTGTTTGAGTAGCCGCGGTGTAATGCCATTCGCGAATGAGTTCGTTCTCACAGAAAATCGAAAGCTCCTGTGGAAGCGAAAGCGTCGGCTCAGGCGCAGCCCTGCTCAATCTCGATAAAACACCTGGACCAGGTGATAACCGAATTTGCTTTTTACCGGCCCATGCACGACGCGTAGCGGCTTTTTGAAGATGATCTGATCGATGATGCCGACCATTTGTCCTGGGCGAACTTCACCCAGGTCGCCGCCGCGCTTGCCAGAGGGGCAGGTCGAATATTTTTTGGCCAACACGTCGAACGCTTCGCCTTTGGCAATACGCTGCTTGAGTTGTTCGGCTTCTTCGGCGGTTTTCACCAGAATATGGCGGGCGAGAGCTTTCATGTCGCAGGGCAGTCCTGGAAAAATCGGTGGCTATTATGCCTGTCCTTGGCGCCAATTGATCATTTCCTCAGACTTGTCCGCCAGAACACCCATATCGATTTGCGCCGGAAGCGTTATCAATTCAAGCTAGGGTCCATCAGACAGGTACACAAGCTGCCTCAACTCCCTGCAAGCTTTCATTTACCCTATTTCGTGCGGATGCTGCTCATGGATTTCCCGGCACTGTTGAAAATTCTGGCCAGCCAGGACGGATCGGACCTTTACCTGTCGACCGGCGCACCTCCCTGCGCCAAATTCAATGGCGTGCTCAGACCCCTGAGCACCGAAGCCTTGAAGGGTGGAGAGGTAGCGATAGTCGCCGCCAGCATCATGGACTCGGAGCAAAAGATTGAGTTCGAACGTGAGCTGGAAATGAACCTGGCGGTGTCGCTGGCCGGGATCGGACGTTTTCGGATCAACATTTTCAAGCAGCGCAACGAAGTCTCGCTCGTGGCGCGTAACATCAAGCTGGATATTCCCCGCTTCGAAGATTTGCACCTGCCGCCGATCCTCCTCGATGTCGTGATGGAAAAGCACGGTCTGGTCCTGTTCGTCGGTGCCACGGGTTCGGGTAAGTCCACGTCGCTGGCGGCTTTGATTGACTACCGTAATCGCAATAGCAGTGGCCACATCATCACGATTGAAGACCCGGTGGAATATATCCATCGGCACAAAAAGTCGATCATCAATCAGCGTGAAGTGGGAGTGGATACACGCAGTTTTCACGCAGCGTTGAAGAACACCTTGCGTCAGGCGCCGGATGTGATTCTGATCGGTGAAATCCGTGACCGCGAAACCATGGAACATGCCCTGGCCTTTGCCGACACCGGTCACTTGGCTATTTCGACCTTGCACGCCAACAACGCCAACCAGGCGCTGGACCGGATCATCAACTTCTTCCCGGAAGAGCGTCGCCAGCAGCTGTTGCATGATTTGGGTAACAACCTCAAAGCATTCGTTTCCCAGCGGCTGGTCAAAACCCTGGATGGCAAGCGACGGGCCGCTGTCGAAGTGATGCTGGGCACGCCGACCATTCGCGACTTCATCCAGCGCAATGAGCTGGGCGAGCTCAAAGGCATCATGGAAAAGTCGATCAACCTTGGCATGCAAACGTTCGACAGCGCGTTGTTCGATCTGGTGATTGAGGGCGTCATCAGTGAAGAGGAAGCCCTGACGAATGCCGACTCCATGAATAACGTGCGTCTGCGCCTCAAACTGCACCGCGAAAATGGCCCTCCGACGCAGATAACCTCAGCCCCGGCGGCGCCCGAACCGGCCGCCGAAGTGGATGTTGCAAACTGGGGGTTGGTGGATGAAAGGGACGACGGTGGTCCGCGTCGTGGCTGATCGACTGGCGAGCTAGCTGTTTAGCTCGTCTCGATTCCGAAACTGCTCCAGCGCGTGTGGATTGGCCAGCGCATCGGTATTCTTCACCGGCTGGCCATGTACCACATTGCGCACCGCCAGCTCGACGATCTTGCCGCTGATGGTGCGAGGGATGTCAGTGACAGCGACAATTTTCGCGGGGACATGACGTGGGGTGGTGTTAGCGCGGATCACCTGGCGGATCTCCTGCTCCAGCTCTGGCGTCAAGTGCAGCCCGTCCTGCAGGCGGACGAACAGCACCACCCGCACATCGTCTTTCCAGCGCTGGCCAATAGCGATGCTCTCCAGCACCTGCTCGACTTTTTCCACCTGGCGGTAAATTTCTGCGGTGCCTATGCGCACGCCGCCGGGGTTGAGCACGGCGTCCGAACGCCCGTGAATGATCATGCTTCCACGCTCGGTTTCTTCGGCATAGTCGCCATGCGCCCAGACGCCGGGGAACTGGGTGAAATAGGTCGCCAAGAGTTTTTCGTGCTGTGGGTCGTTCCAGAAACCGATGGGGATCGCCGGAAAATGCCGGGTGCAGACCAGTTCACCTTTCTCGCCAATCACCCGTTGTCCATCGTCATTCCAGACCTCTACCGCCATGCCCAGGCTTTTGCACTGCATTTCGCCACGATACACGGGCAATACCGGGTTACCGATGACGAAGCAGGACACGATGTCGGTGCCGCCGGAAATCGACGACAGACACAGGTCTTCTTTGATTTCGCGGTAAACGTAATCGTAACTGCTCGCCGCCAGCGGTGAGCCCGTGGACAGCAGGGTTTTGAGTCGCGTCAGGCGATGGGTTAAACGGGGCTGGATCGCGTGCCTTTCCAGTTCCGCGAGGTATTTGGCACTGGTGCCGAATACGCTGATGTTTTCATCGTCTATCAAGTCCATCAGCCGCTGCGGACCAGGGTAAAACGGCGAGCCGTCGTAAAGGACGACCGTCGCCCCCAACGCCAGGCCAGAGACCAGCCAGTTCCACATCATCCAGCCGCAGGTGGTGTAGTAGAACAGGCAATCGTCACGTCCCAGATCGGCGTGCAGGCCTTGTTCTTTGACGTGCTGCAACAGCACGCCGCCCGCGCTGTGGATGATGCATTTGGGCACGCCGGTGGTGCCGCTCGAATAAAGAATATACAGCGGGTGGGCAAAAGGCACCGCAACGAAGTAGGGCTCGCCACCGATGGAGTAGAAGTCATTCCATAGCGCCACGTTGGCCGGTGTCTGGAAATCCTCCACTCGGGCTTCCGGGAGAGCGTAGGGCACGATGATCAGTTGTTGCAGAGAGGGCAGTCTTTCGAGAATCTCATTGACCTTGGCGGTCTGGTCAATGGACTTGCCAGCGTAGTGATAGCCCGCACAGGTGAGCAGGACTTTCGGTTCGATCTGACCGAAGCGATCGATTACGCCCTGGGTGCCGAAGTCTGGAGATGAACAGGACCAGATCGCCCCAAGACTGGTGGTGGCGAGCATGGCAACCAATGTCTGCCAGGTATTGGGCATACAGGCCGCCACGCGGTCGCCCACACCAACACCCACAGCCCGCAAGCTCTGTTGCAAGCCAGCGACATGCGCGGCCAGTTCGGCGTAGGTCAACTGCATCCGCTGGCCATCTTCACTCACGGAGATCACTGCGGGGTAATCGTCGCGACGGCGCAGCAAGTGTTCGGCGAAATTCAGCGTTGCGCCCGGAAACCACTGGGCGCTGGGCATCCGCGGGCCTTCGATAAGCACAGCGCTGGGCGACGCGTGGAATTCAATGCCGAACACATCGACAATCGCCTGCCAAAAATTTTCGCGCTGGTCGATACTCCACGGGTGCAGTGCCGAGTAATCATGCAGCTCAAGGCCGTGGCGCTGATTGATGAAACGCCGAAAGGCGTCCATGCGCGTGGCACCCATTCGCTGCGCGCTCGGGGTCCAAAGTGCTTCAGTCATGGTCCGCTCCGTTTACTGCGCCAACCAGCCGCCATCGATGTTCCACGCGGCACCACGCACCTGGCTCCCGGCCGCACTGCAGAGGAACAGCACCAGTTCGCCCAATTGCGGCGGCGTGACGAACTCCAGCGAAGGCTGTTTCTCCGCCAGCAAATCATGTTTGGCTTTTTCCAGGTCGCCATCAACGGCGCCGCGGGCGTCGATTTGTTGCTGCACCAGCGGCGTCAGAACCCAGCCGGGGCAAATCGCGTTGCAGGTGATATGGCTGGCAGCGGTTTCCAGCCCGACCACTTTGGTCAAGCCGATCACCCCATGCTTGGCGGCGACATAGGCTGCCTTGCCGGTTGAGCCCACCAAGCCATGCACTGACGCGATGTTGACGATACGCCCCCATCCCTTGGTGCGCATTCCCGGCAGGCACAGGCGGGTGCTGTGGAACACGGATGACAGGTTGATCGCGATGATCGAGTCCCAGCGCTCCACCGGGAACTCTTCCACCGGGGCCACATACTGGATACCCGCGTTGTTGATCAGAATATCGACGCCACCGAACTCGCGCTCGGCGTAGGCGATCATGTCGGCGATCTGTGCGGGGTCACTGACATCCGCTGGATGGTGGCCGACCTTGCCGCCAAACTGTCTGACCTCGGCCAGTACGGTTGTGGCATCGCCGAAGCCGTTGAGTATCAGGTTGGCGCCCGCTTTGGCCAGGCTCAGGGCGATGCCCAGGCCGATGCCGCTGGTGGAGCCGGTGACCAGTGCGGTTTTTCCTTGAAGACTCATGTGCAATTCCTCAAACGATGCCGGTGGCGTAGAAAGTGCCGATCACAACGAAGACCGCCAATGTTTTGATAATCGTGATGCTGAATATGTCTCGATAGGCCTCGCGGTGGGTCAGGCCGGTGACCGCCAGCAAGGTAATCACTGCGCCGTTGTGCGGCAGGGTGTCCATGCCGCCGCTGGCCATGGAGGCCACGCGGTGCAGCACTTCCAGCGGGATGTTGGCCGCGTGGGCCGCTGCGATAAAGCTGTCGGACATGGCCGCTAATGCGATGCTCATGCCACCCGATGCCGAACCGGTGATGCCCGCCAGTAACGTCACGGTGATGGCTTCATTGACCAACGGGTTGGGAATGCTTTTCAGCCAATCGGCGAGTACCAGGAACCCGGGCAGGGAGGCAATCACCGCACCAAAGCCGTATTCCGACGCCGTGTTCATCGCAGCGAGCAGTGCACCGCTGACGGCACTTCTGCTGCCTTCGGCCAGCTTGCCGCGAATGGCGTTAAAGCCGAACGCCAACACCGCCAGAATGCCGATCAGCAGGGCCGCTTCAACTGCCCAGATCGCGGTCAGTTTGGCGATTTCGGTTTGCACCGGTGTCGCCATGCCTGGCAGGCTGAGGGTGTGGGTCTTGCCATACCACTGTGGGATCCAGCGGGTAAACAGCAGGTTCATGATGCCTACCAGCAAGAGTGGCGACAGCGCGATCCATGGGTTGGGCAGTTTGATGTTCTCGGCGGTTTCCGGCTCGTTGCGCAGTTCGGTGCCGTAGCCTTCGCCAGCGCGCTGAGCCTTGTTACGTTGGCGCTGCAAATACAGCATGCCGGTGCAGAACACGAACAGCGTGCCGACCAATCCCAGCCACGGTGCAGCCCAGGCGGTGGTATTGAAGAAGGTCGTGGGGATGATGTTCTGGATCTGTGGGGTGCCGGGCAGGGCGTCCATGGTGAAGGAAAACGCACCCAGGGCGATGGTGGCTGGAATCAAGCGTTTGGGAATGTCGCTCTGGCGGAACATCTCGGCAGCAAACGGATACACCGCGAACACCACCACGAACAGGGAAACACCGCCGTAGGTGAGCAGGGCGCAGACCAGTACGATCACCAACATGGCCTGTCGTGTGCCCAGCAACCGGATGGCTGCGGCGACGATGGAGCGGGAGAATCCCGACAGCTCAATCAACTTGCCGAACACGGCGCCGAGCAGAAAGACGGGGAAGTAGAGTTTGACGAAGCCGACCATTTTTTCCATGAACACCCCGCTAAACGCAGGGGCTACGGCCGAAGGATCGGTCAACAACACCGCGCCAAGGGCGGCAATGGGGGCGAAGAGGATAACGCTATAGCCACGGTATGCAGCGAGCATCAACAGCCCGAGGGCCGCTAAGGCGATGATTACACTCATTGAGTGTCTCCTGTTGTTATTGTTTTTTTGGCTGCGGTTGAACCGCGCTGCATGAGGTATAGCTAGTTTCGTGCCATTACGCTAAGTGTATGAATTTATTGGTTATTTATTTTTTCTGGAAATAAGAGCGCTTTTTTTGTCTCTTAACAGAGACATCGCGGGCAAGCGCGCTCCTACACTGATGGTGTTTTCCATGTAGGAGCGGGCTTGCCCGCGATGAGGATCATCTATGAAATGCACGTCTCCATAAAGAGACTAAAATCTCTTTAAAGAGACTCTACAATCCCCAGCGCTGTCATTTTTTTGTACAGCGTAGAACGTCCTAGTCCAAGCTGCTTGGCCGCTTCAATGACATTTCCCTTACAGCGCGACAGTGTCGATTCAATCAATTGCCGATCACATCGCTCACGGGCAGCGCTGAACGTTTCTAATTCAGCAGGGCCTTGAGGTATCGCGGGTGTGCTCACTGGAACAAGGGTGCCGATGGCGGCCCGAATCTCGTTGGCATCGAGGATCAGGTCGTCGCTCAGTAAGGCGGCGCGCTCCAGGACGTTTTGCAGTTCGCGGATATTGCCTGGCCAGGCATGTTGGCCGAGCAGGGTGAGGGCCTCGTGGTCCAGTTCGTGCTGGCTGCGCAGTTCCTCCAGAATGGCTTCGCTGAGCGCGGGCAGGTCGTCCAGGCGATCTCGCAGCGGTGGAACCTTGATGGGCAGGACGCTCAGGCGGTAATACAGGTCGGCGCGAAACTCGCCACGCTTGATTGCCGCTTCAAGGTCGGTCGAGGTCGCCGCGATCAGACGGATATCGCTCTGAATCACCTCATTCGAGCCGACCGGTTCGTATTCCTTTTCTTGCAGTACCCGCAGCAATTTGCTTTGCAGGGGCAATGGCATGTCCCCGATTTCATCGAGAAACAGCGTGCCGCCTTGAGCTATCTTCAGCTTGCCGGGCCGACCTTTCCGGTCAGCACCGGTAAACGCGCCGGGTGCGGTGCCGAAGAACTCGGCTTCCAGCAGGGTTTCCGGAATGGCTGCGCTGTTGATGCTGACGAAGGCTTTGTGTGCCCTGGGTGAAGCGCTGTGGATTGCATGCGCCAACAGTTCTTTGCCGGTGCCGGTTTCGCCCAGCAACAAAATAGGTGATTCGGTGCTCGCGCTGCGTCGCGCCCGGCGTTTGACTTCCAGGCTGGCTGCGCTGGTGCCGATAAAGTGGGCGAAGCTGTATTTGGCCTGTCGCGCCCGCAGTAAAGAACGGGTGGACGCCAGTTCTTCTTGCATGCTCAGGTAGCGTTTGAGCAGGGGCGACAGGGCGTGCAGTTCGTCAAACAGGGCAAAGCCGATTGCGCCGATGACCGCGCCGGCATCGTCATGGATCGGCAAGCGCATCACCACCAACGGGTCCTTGGCCGTGTCCATCATGTCCAGGAGGATTGGCCGGCCGTTGTTGACCACCTCGCGCAACAGGCTGCCCGGAATCACGCTTTCACAGGGCTGCCCCACCGCCAGGCTGGCGTCTTGCAGCCCAAAGCGTCGGGCATAACGCTCGTTGATCCAGACGATGCGTGCTTCTTTATCGACGATGACCGTGCCTTCGCTGGACTGCTCGATAATCTCGAACAACGAACGAATCGCCAGCCGCCGTACTCGCGTGTAATCCTTGAGGCTGTCACTGTCTTTCATGGTCAAGCGAACTCCGGATGAGCCGCTGCCAGCAACTCCTTGGTGTACGGGTGTTGCGGCGAATCGAACACATCATGGCTGGCGCCATGCTCAACGACTTTGCCGTCCTTGATCACGATCAGGTCGTGAGCAAGGGCTCTAACCACCGCCAGGTCGTGACTGATGAACAGGTAGGTCAGGCCGTGTTTTTCCTGGAGCTGACGCAGCAGCGCGACGACTTGT
Source organism: Pseudomonas sp. UMAB-08 (assembly GCF_900095225.1). GTDB lineage: Bacteria > Pseudomonadota > Gammaproteobacteria > Pseudomonadales > Pseudomonadaceae > Aquipseudomonas. Next base: position 524,828 of record NZ_LT607414.1, on the reverse strand, counting down.
TTCTGTACGGTGCGGTCAAGCGCAGAGGTCGGTTCGTCGAGCAGAATCAGGGCCGGCTTGAGCACCAGGGCGCGGGCGATGGCGATGCGCTGGCGCTGCCCGCCGGAAAATTCATGCGGGTAGCGATGACGGCTTTGCGGGTCAAGGCCGACCTCTTCAAGTACCCGAATCACTTCAGCTTCGCACTGCGCTGGACTGAGTTCGCTGTGAACTTCGAGGCCTTCGCTGATGATCTGTTCAACCGACATGCGTGGGCTCAGGCTGCCGTAGGGGTCCTGGAATACCACTTGCATCTGCTTGCGCCAAGGCCGCATCTGCTTGTGGTTCAAGCCGTCCAGCGCGTGCCCCTGAAAGCGGATGCTGCCGCGCGACTCGACCAGCCGCAGGATCGCCTGGCCCAACGTGGACTTGCCCGAGCCCGACTCACCGACGATGCCCAGGGTCTTGCCGCGCTGGATGCTAAGGCTGATGTCGTCGACGGCCTTGAGGTATTCCTTATGGCGACCAAAAATGCCGCCAGCCATGGAAAACCACACGCTCAAGTTGTCGACCTGCAGCACCTTCTCACGGCTATCCCGTGGCAGAGGTTCGCCGGCAGGCTCAGCATCGAGCAACAGTCGGCTGTAAGGATGTTGTGGATGTTTGAACAGCAGATGGCAGTTGGACTGCTCGACGATTTCACCCGCGCGCATCACGCACACGCGCTGGGCGATGCTGTGCACCAGATTGAGGTCATGGCTGATCAGCAACAGCGACATGTTCAGGCGTTGTTGCAGTTCCTTGAGCAGCAGCAGAATCTTGCGTTGCACCGTCACATCAAGGGCCGTGGTTGGCTCGTCGGCAATCAGCAGTTCAGGCTCGCAGGCCAGTGCCATGGCGATCATCACCCGCTGCCGTTGGCCGCCGGACAGTTGATGCGGGTAGGCTTTTAGGCGCTTTTGTGGATGCTGGATGCCCACCAGTTCCAGCAGTTCGAGAATTCGCCATTGGGCTGCTTTGCCGCTAAGGCCCTTGTGCAGCAGCAACGTTTCGCCGATCTGTTTGGACACCGTGTGCAAAGGGTTGAGCGAGGTCATCGGCTCCTGGAAAATCATGGCAATGCGGTTGCCGCGGAGTTCGCGCAGGGCTTTGTCATCGGCACCGATCAACTGCTGGCCGCGATAACGGATACTCCCCGTGGTCTGCGTGCCGCTTTTGGGCAGCAGTTGCAGGATCGAGTGGGCGGTCACCGACTTGCCCGAGCCCGATTCACCCACCAGCGCCAGACACTCACCGATCGGGATATCCAGGCTCAGGTTGTTGACCACGGTCTGCCCATTGAAGGCGACAGTCAGGTCGCGAATTTCAATCAGGTTGTCGGACGTTGCAGACAGAGTGTCTGACATTTCAAGACCTCGGGTCGAAGGCATCACGTAACGCTTCGCCAATAAAAACCAGTAGGGACAGGATGAGCGCCAGGGTGAAGAACGCCGTCAGGCCGAGCCAGGGGGCTTGTAGGTTCTGCTTGCCCTGGCCGATCAGTTCGCCCAAAGAGGCACTGCCCGCAGGCATGCCGAACCCGAGAAAATCCAGCGCGGTCAGGGTTGAGATCGCCCCGGTCAGAATAAACGGCAGGTAACTCAAGGTGGCGTTCATGGCGTTGGGCAGGATATGGCGCATGATCACCTTGCTGTCATCCAGGCCCAGCGCTCGGGCTGCCTTGACGTATTCCAGGTTGCGCCCGCGCAGAAATTCGGCGCGCACGACATCCACCAGGGTCAGCCAGGAGAAGAGCGCCATGATCCCCAGGAGCCACCAGAAATTCGGTTCGACAAACCCCGACAGAATGATCAGCAGATAAAGCACCGGCAGGCCGGACCAGACTTCCAGTAAGCGCTGGCCGATCAAATCAACCCAGCCTCCGTAATAGCCTTGCAGCGCACCAGCCGCAATGCCAATCAGCGTGCTAATCAAGGTCAGGGCCAAGGCAAACAGGATCGACACTCGCGCCCCGAAAATCACCCGTGCCAGCACGTCGCGCGACTGGTCGTCGGTGCCCAGCCAGTTGGTGGTGGTCGGTGGGCTGGGCGCTGGACGGGTCAGCTCATAGTTGGGTGTGTCGTCGCTAAAAGGGATGGGCGGGAACAGCATCCAGCCACCGTCCTTGGCGATTAACGTGCGCACGTAATCGCTTCGGTAATCCGGCTGGAAGGGCAGTTGTCCGCCGAATTCCTGCTCGGTGTAGCGTTTGAACGCCGGGAAATACAACGAATGCTGGTAACTGAGTACCAGCGGTTTGTCGTTGGCGATCAATTCGCCGCCCAGGGTCAGGAGGAACAGCCCGACGAATAGCCATAGTGCCCACCAGCCTCGACGGTTATGGCGAAAGCGATCGAAGCGGCGGCGGCCTAGTGGGGAAAGTCTGAACATCAGGCGTTCCTCGCACTGAAATCGATTCGAGGGTCGACCAGCGTGTAGCAGACATCGCCGATCAGTTTTATCACGAGGCCGAACAGGGTAAAGATGAACAACGAGCCGAACACCACTGGATAGTCCCGCGACACAGCCGCTTCGTAGCTCATGCGGCCCAGGCCATCGAGGGAGAAGATCACTTCGATCAACAGCGAACCGGCGAAAAATACGCTGATGAATGCTTGAGGAATGCCCGCTACCACCAGCAACATGGCGTTGCGGAACACATGGCCGTACAGCACGCGACGCTCGCTTAACCCCTTGGCCCGCGCCGTGACCACGTATTGACGCGTGACTTCGTTGAGAAACGAGTTTTTGGTCAGGATGGTCAGTGTGGCAAAACCGCCGATCACCAAGGACGCCACAGGCAGTACCAGATGCCAGAAGTAATCGGCGATCTTGCCCACCGTCGACAATTGCTGAAAGTTTTCCGACACCAGGCCGCGCACCGGGAACCAGTTCAATGAAGTGCCACCGGCAAATACCACTACCAGCAACATGGCAAACAGAAAGGCCGGCATGGCATAGCCGATGATGATGGCGGTGCTGCTCCAGATATCGAAGTGGCTGCCATGTTTGACGGCTTTGCGGATGCCCAGCGGAATCGAGATCAGGTAGGTGATCAGCGTCGCCCACAGCCCGAGAGATATCGAGACGGGCATCTTCTGCAGGATCAGGTCTGTCACTTTGGCGCCGCGAAAGAAGCTGTTGCCAAAATCCAGTTGGGCGTAGTTCTTGAGCATCAGCCAGAGACGTTCGTGGAGCGGTTTGTCAAAGCCATACTGGTGTTCAATTTCCTTGATCAGCTTGGGATCAAGGCCGCGACTGGCGCGTGAAGCATTGCTGCCGCCGACCGACTCTGCCGCCGCGCCACCGACTGCAGTGCTGGCGCCGCCGATGCCTTGCAGTCGGGCAATCGCCTGTTCTACCGGACCGCCAGGTGCAGCCTGAACGATAAAAAAATTGACCAGCAGGATGCACAGCAGCGTGGGGATGATCAGTAGCAACCGTCGCAGCAGATAACCGAGCATTCAATTCACCTCCGCTGGGTTGGCCGAAGCACCGCGCTTGGCCGCGAATTGCTCGTTTGTCAGCGCAGCCGGGCTGATTTCCCACCAGGTCTCGACGGCTTCACCGTTGCTCGCCTGCACGGCTGGAATGCCAAAACGGTTCCACCAGACGGTGGCCGAGCCAGGCGGGTAATAGTTGGGAATCCAGTAGTAACCCCATTGCAACACCCGGTCCAGGGCGTGGGCGTAGTTGACCATGGTCGATTTTTTATCGGCCTTGACCAAATTACTGATCAGGCTGTCGACAGCGGGGTCCTGTAACACCATGTAGTTGCTCGAGCCTGGGTCCTTGGCGCCTTTGGAGCCGAAGCAGTTATATAACTCCGCTCCGGGCGAGGACGACACCGGATAGCCGCTGACGATCATGTCGTAATCCCGGGCCATAACTCGATTGAGGTACTGCGCAGCGTCGATGCGGCGAATGTCGAACGTAACCCCGATTTGCGCCAGGTTGCGCTTGTAAGGCAGTAGCAGTCGCTCGAACCCGGCCTGGCCATTGAGGAAAGTGAAACTCAGTGGTTCGCCAGCAGCGTTGACCAACTTGTCGCCCTGGGGCATCCAGCCCGCTTCTTCCAGCAGCCCTAGAGCCTTTAACTGCTTGTCGCGGATGAACCCTGAGCCATCGGTTTTCGACGCCTGGAATACCTGGGTGAATACCTCGCCCGGAACCTGGCCGCGCAATGGCTCGAGAATCTTCAACTCTTCAGCACTGGCGGCGTGATCAGCAGCCAGCGGTCCATTAGAGAAGTAGCTGCTCTGACGCACATACACGTTGTGCATCATCTGCCGGTTGCTCCACTCGAAATCCCAGAGCATGGACAACGCTTCGCGTACCCGGCGGTCTTGAAACATGGGCCGTTGCAGATTGAAAACAAACCCCTGCGAACTCTGTATGGCGCCTTTGGCCAACTGCGCCTTTTGCAAGCGACCATCGCTCAGGGCTGGGCTGTCATAACCGATGGAGTAGCTGGTTGCCGAGTACTCACGGTTGTAATCGTAGGCGCCGCCGCGCAGCACTTGGCGGGCAACGTCGATGTCGCCAAAGTATTCGACGCTGAACTGATCGAAGTTATAGAAACCGCGGCTGACCGGCAGGTCCTTGCCCCACCAGTTCGGGTCGCGTTCGAACGTGATGCTACGTCCGGCATCGACTTTGCTCACTTTATAGGGACCGCTGCCCAACGGAATTTCAAAACCGCCACCGTTCGCGAAGTCGCGGGTTTTCCACCAATGCTCGGGGAAAACCGGCAGTGAGGCCAGATCCAACGGCAGGGTGCGGTTATCATTGTTTTTGAAGTCGAAGCGGATCTGTGTCGGCGACTCGACCTCGACGTTCTTCACTTCTTCGAACTGAGTGCGGTATTGCAGGCTGCCCTGGGTCATCAGCAGATTGAAGGTGTAACGCACATCTTCAGCGGTTATCGGCGTGTCATCAGCGAAACGTGCGTTGGGATTGAGGAAGAAACGCAAGGACAAGCCGTCTTCACTGCGCTCCATCTGCTGCGCGACCAAACCGTAAACCGTGTAGGGCTCGTCCAGCGAGCGCACCGCGAGCGGGGAATAGAGCAGGCCGCTGAGCTGCGAGACGCCGGTGCCCTTGTCGATATAGGGCAGCAAGTGGTCGAACTGGCCAATTTCCTGCGCCGAACGACGCATGCTGCCACCTTTGGGGGCATCAGGGTTGACGTAGTCGAAGTGGGTGAATGTGGCTGGATATTTGGGCTGCTCGCCATAGACAGTCAGGGCATGCTGGGGGGCTGCGGACACGTATTGAAAGCCTGAAATCAAGGCTAGCGCTGCGAAAATCAGTGATGAAAAAACAAAACGCATTGCTCGATCCTGACTGACGTTCGCAAGCGAATGTCAGGGTTAAGGGTAAAAAACCAAGGCCTTGAAGAAACCTGCTGGGTCACAGGCTGCATTGTGTCTGAATGCCGAGAGTGAATAGCCGCGCGGTAACGATGTCACTGACATATGAAGTTGCACAATCTGTTTTTTTGCCCGGTGGCATGAATGGCTTGAATGACCCAGGCCATTGGGGAGTGCTGGAGAGGAGGGAGCACACATAAAAACGGCCCGTCAGGCAGACGGGCCGTTTGAGGCGATCAGCGGCGGACTATCAGTCCTGGCGGCTGGTCACTTCCAGCAAGTGATAACCGAACTGGGTTTTCACGGGGCCTTGTACGACGTTGACTGGCGCGCTGAACACGACAGTGTCGAATTCCTTAACCATCTGGCCTGGACCGAACGAGCCCAGATCGCCGCCTTGACGGCTGGACGGGCAGCTCGAATTGGCTTTGGCGACTTCGGCGAAATCAGCGCCGGCTTCGATTTGGGTTTTCAGTTCGTTGCACTTTTCTTCGCTGGCAACAAGGATGTGGCGGGCAGTGGCTTTAGCCATGGGAACGTACTCCTGTCAAAAAAAGGAAGAGCCTACCGGATTAAGGAAGGCATTTCTCGCGAAAGTTCCTTCCAGCGTCCCAGCGGTCAGCTTCGCTTTGGATGTTTTATAAACCTTCGCTTTTAAGCCGCATGGCGTGTTCCACATAGAGCTTGATCGGGTCGACGCCTTTTCGCACTGCGCCTGCAGTTTGATTCACCGTGTCCAGGTGATCCATCGCATAGTCCGAGCGGATCACCTTGCCCAAGTGCGAGCTGTAACGGCCGACGAAGCCGTCATTTTGCTCTTTCTCGTTCTGGAATAATTGTGCATAGCTGCGACACGCCAAGTGCAGCGGGTCCACGATGTTATGCCCTTCTTCGAATAGCGTTCCTTTGATGACCCCGCTCCAGGAGTAATAACGCACACCGTCCACCTGCTCAGCGCCTTCACCTCCCCAGATTGCGGGCAGGCCTTGCGGGTATTTTTGGTTGAATGAGGCGACGCCTTCTGTGGTCAATGCGTCAAGCGCCTGTAGGGTGTCTTGCGGCAGTTGGGGATTACCGCTGAGCAAGGCCAAAAAGTGCGCAAACCCTGCGGTCAGGGTGGCAGCAACTTTTTCCGGTAGTGCTCCAGGCGTAAAAGCTTTACGCAGCTGGTCCGCCAGCTCCGAGCCATGATTGGCGCCGCTGACAGACGTTACCGAGGCGATGTGTTCTGGATGGGTCGCAGCGGCATAACGCGCCGCCAGCGGGCCTTGGCTGTGGGCAATCAGATTGACTTTCTGTGAGCCGGTTTGCTCCAGGATGTGGGCGATCTGTACGAGCAGTTGCTCACCACGGACTTCGTTGCTGTGGGCGCCGGACAGGGAGGGTACGTACACCCGGGCGCCGGCGTTTTCCAGCGCTTCTTTGATGCCATGAAAAATGGTGATGTTGCCGATCCGCTCGAAGCCGAGCAGGCCGTGGACCAGCAGTATGGGGAATTTTGTTGTCGCGTGAGCGTTCATCGTTGACCTGTGTGTTTGCCTGGAATGTGCAAACCACATTAGCTGCAGATGGGCCGTCGCAATGGCCCTGGATTTTGCCTCGGTAGTGCCGGCGACACAGGCGCTTGATTCAGTGGTTGAGGGCCAGTCCGGCAGACTGCGTGGCGTGCAGCGGCATGCACGTCCACCGGGTCTTGTTTCGGAGAGCGACCGGGAGGGTTCCCGACAACCTGTGCCGGGATAACCGCGCGATCCAGATGCTTTTTATGGCTGAAAAAAAGCAGGTCGGCTACGGGCTGCCAGCCGATTTCCTGCTCCGGTCAACATGTGCTCGCTGCCTGACGCCGTAAGGCGGTCGCCGCGTCGCGCAATAACTGCTCGGTACCGTCCCAGCCCAGGCAACCATCTGTGACCGAAACTCCGTAACGCAAGGTTTCGCTCAGTGGTTGGCACCCTTCAAACAGATGGCTTTCCAGCATCATGCCGATCAACGACCGGTCGCCCTGCAAGCGCTGCTCAAGCACATCGTTGAATACTTCAGGCTGACGCAACGGGTCTTTGCCACTGTTGGCGTGGCTGCAATCGACCATGATTCGCGTCGGGATGCCGACCTTTTCCAGGCTGGTGCGTACGCTCGCAATGCTTTGACTGTCGTAGTTGGTCCCGCGATGACCGCCGCGCAAGACCATGTGCGTGTCCGGGTTGCCCTGGGTTTCAATGATCGCTGGATGACCGTGTCGATCAATGCCGAAATGCCGATGCGCATGCGCCGCTGAACGCATGGCGTCGGTAGCAATCGCGACTCCGCCATCCGTGCCGTTCTTGAAGCCGACAGGCATTGCCAAACCACTGGCCATTTCTCGATGGATCTGTGATTCGGTGGTCCTTGCGCCTATGGCCACCCAACTGAGCAGATCGTCGAAGTAACCGGCTACCATGGGCTGCAGGGTTTCGGTGGCGATGGGCAGGCCCATACGCAGCATGTCGCGCATCAGTTCGCGGGACAGTGCCAGGCCACCGGCCATGTCGTCACTGCCATCAAGCTGCGGATCGTAGGCCAATCCTTTCCAGCCAACCGTGGTGCGTGGTTTTTCGACGTAGGCACGCATCACCAGCATCAGTTGATCGTCGACCTCGGCGGACAGCTTCGCCAGACGTTCGGCGTATTCGAGGGCAGAGCGCGGATCGTGGATCGAGCAAGGGCCGACGATCACTAACAGACGGGAGTCTTCACCGTCGAGAATCGCACGGGCCGCTTGGCGATGGGCTGCAACCTGATGGCTAAGGGCAATGTCGAGGGGCAACTGGTGTTTGAGTTGCAGGGTGCTGGGTAGACGCTGTGGGGCAGGGACGCTGTCGATCAGGGTCACACTGTGGGGCAACAGGTCAGAAAGGGGTTTTACGGCGACGGATGAGTTCATGTTCTGGCTTCCTGGGCGGGCGCGGGGGATTTCCGCACTCGACGCCCTATTGGGGTGTTCGACAATTGGCCGCACTGGCCTTTAGTGCTGTCTTGCCACCTGAAAGTGACCGGTCGGAGGCGGCAGGCTGTCCCGAGCGGAGGCTGCTAAATCGCCAGATGAAGCTGATGTCGTTGCGGTAATAAGTGGCGTAGTTCATGTCGTGTTCCTTGATTCGATTCAATGGGGTTGCAATTCAGTACAAGCAGATGTTTCTGGTGGCCCGAAAAAACAAAACCCCCGGTCGGGTAGCCGGCCGGGGGTAGAGAATTCTCTGGTTGGAGGCCCTTTTAGTGTGGGCGCCGTATGGGTATCAGGCGCGCCAGTGGCTAAACCAATACCCAAAATAAGAGTTGACCTGCTGGGAGACTGCGCATTGTACATTCCACGCAGCCACTGCCGTTACCGGGCGTTGGACGCTGGTAAAATTGCAGTTCGGCGATTGGATGTGCGACATGGCGGCTCTCCAGTAGGTACAGTGAGCTTACTGTAGACAGGGCTTTGGGTTCAATGGGGTATTTCCATCGGGTCTCAAAACACTACGTCTTTTGCGTGCTGCCAGTGCTGGCGGAGATCTGTCACGGATAGCCAATCGGGATTTGCAAGGCTGATCAGCCAGGGCTGTGCCTGTGGTTGATTGAAGCGCTAGGGGGTAGGGATGACTGTGAAGCTTCGCAAGGCCACCGCTGCCGATCTGAGTTTTGCTCGTGAGCTGACGAGGGTGAATATGCGTGAGTATTACGCCGAATATGCTCGGGTTTGGCAGGGGCAGTCGTTTGATGATGAGTGGGAGGCACGCCAGAGCTTCATCATCAACAAGGCAGACAAGCCTGTCGGCTTTCTCAGTTTCAGCCTGGAGCCGCACTATTTGTATCTGCGCGATGTGCAGTTGTGCGAACCCTACCGAGGCGAGGGCATCGGGGGGTGGGTGATGGGGCAGATAACGTCGATGGCTTACGCGTTAGGGGCCAGGAGCATCCGGCTGAAAGTGTTTAAAAGTAATCCAGCGGTGCAATTGTATCGACGGCAGGGCTACGAGGTTGTCGGGCAAGAGAAGGCGTTGTTCTGGATGGAGCGTATATTAGAGGGCTCAGCTGTTTGCCGAGAGTAATCGACCACGCTTCGTCTAGACTGTTTCAACAGGTACATCAACCAAGGTACTGTGAGGCGATGCATCGTTTGCGGGCGTTAGTCGAGCGCCAATGCGGGACCCAACACTTTGTCGGTGGGTATGCTGCCGATTTTCATTCCCAGCAAAACTGCTACTTTGTGAGCTTCTCCGCGCCGACCTTTTTTGCGCCCTGCAAGTACTTGATAGGTAGTGGCCGGGTCAATGCTGTTTTCCCGAGCGAACTCCTGAACAGATTTACCTTGTTGTTCAAGCCAGGCCTTGGCTTGTGCAGCGGTGCGTATTCCGGGCATAGTTCAAAACCGTTCAAATTAGTTTAACTTAGCTCGATTCTACCATTCGTAAGGATGGGGTCAACAGGATTATGCATTCAAATGAGTGGAATAGGTTCCAGGCTACGAAAAGAAAGAGAACGCCTAGGGCTGTCTCAACGAGCTTTTGGTGAAATAGGTGGTGTAGAAGCGAATGCTCAGGGAAAGTATGAAAGCGGCGACCGCGCCCCAAAGGCGGATTATCTGGCGGCTGTAGCAGCCAGAGGCGTGGACGTTTTGTTTGTACTCACCGGCACCCATACCCCGACGCCTGTCGATAACCTGAGCCAGACGGAAGAAAAAATACTGGGAAGTTTCAGAACCTTGCATAAAGAAGACCAGGACGCCATCAGGCGACTGACCACGACCATGGCTGAGCTGTCTGCGTCATACGCAACCAACAATAAGGCAACGTCAGAGGAGGGGTAAGCGGGCTTGTCTTTTAAGGTTTTCAGAAAAAAATCAAATATATGAATACGTTAGTGGTAGCGTGTGTAACACGCTGTCCACGCATCGACTTTGCACCAATACCGAGCTTCGGGCTAGGTCTTGCGCGCCGTTTTTGCTAAGGTCACAGCCTTTGTTATGACCGTTTTGTGAGGTGTCTGCTTGATTAGGGTGCTAGTAGTCGATGACCATGATCTCGTTCGAACAGGCATTACACGGATGTTGGCCGATATCGATGGCTTGCAGGTAGTCGGGGAGGCTGATTCAGGTGAAGAGTCCCTGAAACAAGCGCGTGAGCTAAAACCCGATGTTGTGTTGATGGACGTCAAGATGCCTGGCATAGGCGGTCTGGAAGCAACCCGCAAGTTGCTGCGCAGTCATCCCGACATTAAAGTTGTGGCTGTGACGGTGTGTGAAGATGACCCATTCCCGACCCGGCTGTTGCAAGCAGGCGCGGCAGGTTACATGACCAAGGGTGCAGGCCTTGCTGAAATGGTTCAGGCCATCCGGCTTGTTTTTGCCGGGCAGCGCTACATCAGCCCGCAGATCGCCCAGCAACTCGCGCTCAAGTCTTTTCAGCCGCAAAGTAATAATTCGCCGTTCGACCTGCTGTCGGAGCGCGAAATTCAGATTGCCCTGATGATCGTGGGTTGCCAGAAAGTCCAGGCTATCTCCGATAAACTGTGCCTGTCGCCCAAAACCGTGAACACCTACCGTTACCGTATCTTTGAAAAGCTCTCGATCAGCAGCGATGTCGAACTGGCCTTGTTGGCGGTACGTCACGGCATGGTCGATGCCAGTCTCTGAAATGACCCAACCGTTCGATCCAGGCGCATTTCTTTCAACCTGCAGTGGCCGTCCCGGCGTGTATCGCATGTTCGATGCCGAGGCACGTCTGCTGTATGTCGGCAAAGCCAAGAATCTGAAAAAGCGGCTTGCCAGCTATTTCCGCAAGACGGGGCACGCGCCCAAAACCGGTGCGCTGGTCGCTCGAATCGCACAGATCGAAACCACCATCACCGCCAATGAGACTGAAGCCCTGCTGTTGGAGCAGACACTCATCAAGGAGTGGCGGCCGCCTTACAACATCCTGCTGCGCGACGATAAGTCTTATCCCTACGTCTATCTGTCGGACAGTGATTACCCCCGGCTGAGTATCCATCGCGGCGCAAAGAAGCCCAAAGGTCGATACTTCGGTCCGTATCCAAGCGCCGGTGCTATTCGGGAAAGTCTGAGTCTGCTGCAAAAAACCTTTCTGGTTCGTCAATGCGAAGACAGCTATTTCAAGAATCGCACCCGTCCGTGTTTGCAGTACCAGATCAAGCGTTGCAAGGGGCCCTGTGTCGGCCTGGTCGAGCCTGAGGTATATGCCCAGGACGTGCGGCACTCGATCATGTTTCTCGAGGGACGCAGCAACGCGCTGACTGACGAGCTTAATGCCGCCATGGAAAAAGCCGCCATGACCCTGGATTTTGAACGTGCCGCCGAACTGCGTGATCAGATCTCGCTTTTGCGCCGTGTCCAGGATCAACAGAGCATGGACGGCGGAACCGGCGACGTAGATGTGGTCGCGGCGTTCGTCAATCCGGGTGGCGCCTGTGTTCACTTGATCAGCGTGCGCGGTGGGCGCGTGTTGGGCAGCAAGAGCTTTTTTCCTCAGGTGGGTATCGAGGAGGAAGTGGGCGAAGTCATGGCAGCATTCCTGGCTCAGTATTTCCTGGGGGGGCATGACCGTGAGCTGCCGAGCGAAGTTATCGTCAACGTGGTTCATGAGGACTTTCCGACCTTGATCGACGCGATTGAAGCGTTGCGAGGGCATGAAATGACCATCAGTCATCGGGTCCGGGGTACGCGGGCGCGCTGGCAACAATTGGCCGTGACCAATGCCGAGCAGGCATTGTCGGCACGCCTGGCCAACCGTCAGCACGTGACAGCTCGTTTTGACGCGCTGGCCAAGGTATTGAACCTCGACGAATCACCACAGCGCCTTGAGTGTTACGACATCAGTCACTCCAGCGGTGAGGCGACGGTCGCTTCCTGCGTGGTCTTCGGTCCAGAAGGGCCGATAAAGTCGGATTATCGGCGCTACAACATCGAAGGCGTCACGGCTGGCGACGATTATGCAGCCATGCACCAGGCCCTGACTCGTCGCTTCAGCAAGCTCAAAGAGGGAGAGGGCAAGTTGCCCGATATCCTGTTGGTAGATGGCGGCAAGGGGCAGTTATCCATGGCCCGCGATGTACTGAACGAACTGGCGGTGCCCGATTTGATCCTGTTGGGCGTTGCCAAAGGTGCCACACGCAAGGCAGGATTCGAGACGCTGTACCTCAACGACGCTGCGCATGAGTTCACCTTGCCTGGCGATTCTCCGGCATTGCACTTGATCCAGCAGATCCGTGACGAAGCTCACCGCTTCGCCATCACCGGGCATCGCGCGCGACGCGGGAAGACACGGCGCACCTCGACTCTTGAGGGCGTGGCCGGTGTCGGCCCGACTCGGCGCCGCGACCTGCTCAAACACTTCGGTGGATTGCAGGAATTGTCCCGCGCCAGCGTTGAAGAAATAGCCAAAGCACCCGGAATTAGTAAAAAGCTCGCAGAGTCGATTTATGCAAACCTGCACAGCGAGTAGAATGCTCGCTCACCTCGTAGCCAGTTGTGCCGATGAATATCCCTAATCTGATCACCGTATTACGTGTCCTGCTGATTCCGATCTTCATTCTGCTGTTTTACCTGCCTTATTCATGGAGCTACATGGCAGCCAGTACGGTCTTCGCGATCGCTGCGGCTACGGATTGGCTCGATGGCTATCTGGCGCGTCGCCTTGAACAAAGCACGCCCTTTGGTGCCTTTCTCGACCCTGTGGCCGACAAGCTGATGGTGGCCGTGGCGCTGGTGTTGCTGGTTCAGGAACACGCCAATCTATGGCTGACACTGCCAGCGGCGGTCATCATCGGCCGCGAGATCGTGATTTCCGCATTGCGTGAGTGGATGGCCGAGATAGGTGCTCGGGCACACGTCGCCGTTTCCAATCTGGGTAAATGGAAGACTGCCGCGCAGATGCTTGCACTGGTGATTTTGCTGGCTAACCCGCCTGCCTTCACCTTTTGGGTGGTAGTCGGCTACACGCTGCTGCTGATTGCTGCCGGGCTGACTTTATGGTCGATGTTGCAATATTTGCGTGCAGCCTGGCCGCACCTCAAAACCTCAGCGGAAAAAAAATAAGTTTTTGAATCAAAGGGTTGACGTATCAATTTGAATCTATAGAATAGTGGCCTTCACCAAGATGCGGGAATAGCTCAGTTGGTAGAGCACGACCTTGCCAAGGTCGGGGTCGCGAGTTCGAGTCTCGTTTCCCGCTCCAAATATTGCGCTGCAGAGTTCCACTGAATTCTGTAAGCGATTGAAATCAGGGCCTTTAGGCCCTTTTTTCGTTCCGGCGGGAACCACTGAACTCCAGCTCCATCCAGTGCTTTTAAGTCCCGATTTAAGTCCCGAATGAGGATCTTGGATTTGGATATGCACTGAATCGGTTTTTTGCTGGAGCAGCTTGGATAGCGAGACGAGCATCTGGCCCTGACTCTGTTCAGGAGCTCGCAATGGCACTCTCGGATACTACCGTTCGGCAAGCCCGAATCACCGGCAATGACTACACGATAGGCGACACGGATGGGCTTGCGCTCAACGTGACGGCCCGCGGCGGAAAAATCTGGCGTTTCAGATACTACTGGGCGGGGGTGCAAAAGCGCATGTCTCTGGGTAGTTATCCGCAAATCAGCCTCAAAGAAGCTCGTGCGCGACGTGATGAGGCGCGTGCCTTGGTCGCCCAAGGGATCAATCCCTATGAGCACCGTAAACAGCAGCGTCGTGATGTTCATTTTGCGGCAGAGCACACCTTCGAGGCCGTGTTCAATCAGTGGGTGGAGTTCCGTAGGCTGAGCCTGAAGGAAGGACGCCAGAGCACGCTCTCGCAGATCTTGAGAATCTTCAATAAAGATGTCCTGCCCACCCTGGGCGGGCGGTCCATCTACGATATCAATCGTCACGATCTGCTGGATTTATTGAGCAGGATCGAACAGCGCAAGGCCTTAACGACCGCCGAAAAATGCCGGACCTGGTTCAACCAATTGTTCCGCTATGCGCTGGTGAAGATCGGGGGGCTGGAACACAACCCAGCTTCGGACCTTGATGTGGTCGCGCTCCCCAAGCCTCCTGTTACGCACAATCCATTTCTTCGTATGGACGAGCTTCCGGTATTGATGGCTGCTCTTCGAAACTACGGTGGCGCCAGCCAAACTCGGCTTGGCCTTCGGTTGTTGTTGCTGACCGGTGTCCGTACGGGCGAGTTACGGTTGGCAACACCCGATCAGTTCGATCTGGAGAAGCGCTTGTGGGTCATACCAGCGGAAGTGGTGAAACAACTCCAGCTAGCGATGCGGAAACCTGGGAAACAGGCCCAAAATCTACCGCCCTACATCGTCCCGCTGTCGGTTCAGGCGCTTGAGATAGTGCGGTATATGCTTGATCAGGTTGTCCCCGCGCAACGTTACTTATTTGCGCATCGAAGCGACCTTAGCAAGCGCATCAGCGAGAACACTCTGAATGGCGCGTTACGTCGGATGGGGTACGCTGATCAACTCACCGGTCATGGGATGAGGGCGACGATCTCGACGGCGCTGAACGAGATCGGGTACCCGAAGGTGTGGATAGATGCTCAACTTTCTCATGCGGATCCGGACAAGGTTAGTGCGGCCTACAATCACGCGGAATATGTCGAGCAGCGCCGGACCATGATGCAGGACTGGGCGAATCGTCTGGATCTTTGGGGGCAGGGCCAGCTGAAATCGGCAAGCTCTCCTCTGACTATTCGTTTAGAGGGCGCAGCTTCGCTGCCGTTACTGGAAAACGCGAAGGGAAATGCCGTTCTGTACAGCAGCTTTCCACCGGCGACCGCCCCAGCGGCGATGCTGGACAGTGGCGAGAATGCCCCCATGGGGTCCAGCCGATTGCCTGTCGTGGCCGCTCCGACACGGACTGAAAAAGCTCACAACTCTCACATGTCTGACATCCAGTCTGAACGCGCGGAAATGTTGGCCACGTTTGAGGCTTCGAGTAACTTGCCGTTGCTGGTTTTCGCCAGACTGGCCGGCAAATCCCGTGATCAGATCAATCGCGATATTAAGGCTCGGCGCCTGCTGTCTCTGAGCCTGGGGAATCGCGGTCAGCGCATTCCCGATTGGCAGCTTGATCCATTGCGGTACAAATTGGTTCTCGCGGTGCTGATGCAGTCTCCAGATGCGGATTCATGGAAGCTTTATCGCACTCTTTGTAAACCTCATGAGAGACTAAAAGGTCGTTCGCCAATTGATGTACTCACTCTGGAGAACTTCGACATTACTGCACGGATCGTTTGCACTGCCTTAGGCTCACTCTGAGGTGCTGTCTTCGAGCGGTGACAACGGATGTTGCCGCTTGCTTAAGTGCATCTGGCACGAGCTACTTCTGAATGCGTGGAATTCACGAGTTACATGAAATGTTGAAGAGGGGCGGAGAGAGGCTTCTATTGCGCAGAATGACACCATTTGGCAATATCTCGCCCCCGCACTCTCTTGTCAGCTCTCCATCCCTCTCATTTGGGGGCTGCGTCCTAGATAGGGTGGGTAACCCGGCCTCGCGCCGGGTTTTTTATTCGCCCGGCAGGCATAGCTGACGGATAAATTTTGAACATTCAGCGACCCTATGTATGGGGTGCTAGGGGTCGAGTGTTCGAATCACTCCGTCCCGACCATATTTTTCAATGACTTAGCTCAACTCTAGCCAGTTGGGCTTTTTTATTGTCGGGAGATTTTCGGGGCTTCTCGATTTTTCATGTCTGCCTCCGCTTCTGTGAGTTCACGCCGCTTTTGGCCCTTTTTCGCGCTGCCTTTGGCACCAATCCTGTCTGATATTTCTCTTCCTTTCTCAGTTTTTTCGCATGTCAGATAGCCTTGCAAAACGGCCTGTTTCCGGGCGATTAGGGCGTTTATCCTCACCCGCTCCGCGACGCTAAACCCTGGAAGTTCAGTTCCGACTCTTCGTTCTTAAAGGTCACCATCCCAAATCAGCGAAACCGGCTGTACGTCACGCGTGCCGCGCCTTTGAAGACAAACGGAAGCAGCGAAAGCATCTTTAGGTCGGACTTCCGATTGTGCGCTAGGGAAACGGAACAGGGCGCGGGGAGGGCGCCTCCAGGCCCTGTCTGGTTGGTCAACCGATCTTGTATATTTACGGTGTCACTGATTGATACTGGCAAGTCCACGTTAGTGGGCTAAGAGATGACCAAGTCGGGTCGTCCAGAACTGGCGGATGCCAAAACCGTCGTTTCCGGCGGTCGTGGCATGCAGAACGGCGAGAACTTCAAACACCTGTACGCCTTGGCCGACAAGCTGGGCGCTGTTGTGGGTGCTTCGCGCGCCGCAGTCGACGCAGGTTTCGTACCGAACGACATGCAGGTCGGTCAGACCGGCAAAATCGTTGCGCCACAGCTGTACATCGCGGTCGGTATTTCCGGGGCGATCCAGCATTTGGCCGGTATGAAAGACTCCAAAGTGATCGTTGCGATCAACAAAGACGAAGAAGCGCCGATCTTCCAGGTGGCTGATTACGGCCTGGTGGCTGACTTGTTCTAGGCGGTGCCGCAATTGCAACAATTGATCTGAAACGTGAAGCGATGAGGCCAGGCGCTATGTTCGTAGCGTCTGGCGTACGGTCAGTTGTAGGAGCCTTTGCCTGGCATTTTGATCCCGTGCAGGTTCACTTTGCGATAGAGGGTGGCACGAGAAATCCCCATCTCTTGTGCCGCCAGTATGGGTTTCCACCGATTGCGCACCAGCGTGTCGATCAACGCCTGACGTTCCGGGCTGCCGGACACCGTTTCCTGACCCTTTGCCGGGGCACTAATGCCGAGGGTAGCAGGTAAGTCTTCCACACCAATGACGTGGCTTGTACAGACTGCGCACGCGTAGCGCAGCACGTGATGCAACTGACGCATATTGCCTGGCCAGCTGTAGTTCAAGAGCATTTCCAGCGCCGCTTCGCTCAGTTCGAGCCGCTCTCCCGAACGCTGGCACTCTTCATCCAGCAGCTTGTTGATCAGCGCGAGCTTGTCTTTGCGCGCACGTAGCGGCGGTATGTCGAAGCGCGCTCCACTCAAACGGAAATACAGATCTTCGCGAAAGCTCCCAGTTTCTACCAGCGTAGAAATATCACGGTGGCTGGCGCAAATGACTTGGATGTCGATGGACTGCGGCCGGGCACCGCCCAACGGGGCCACCTCACCCTCACTCAGGACTCTGAGCAGGCGTGTTTGCAACATCAGCGGCATATCCCCGATTTCATCCAGGAACAGCGTGCCACCGTCGGCTTGCTGCAGCAGGCCGCGCATGCCTTTGTTGGATGCGCCGGTGAACGCGCCGGCGGCATATCCGAACAGTTCACTCTCAATGAGGTTCTCGGGTATTGCCGCGCAGTTCACTGCAACGAAAGGCTTGTCACATCGCTTGCTCGCCGCATGCAGTTGCAAGGCGAAGTGTTCTTTGCCCGCTCCGGTCTCGCCGTGAATCAGAACCGGCAGCCCGCGGTCCTTGACGCGCACGGCGAGCGCCAACGCTTGAGCAACCTTGGGATCGAGTGCTGAAGCCGCATTGCCAGCCATAGGCACACGGGTGGGTCTTCTTGGCACCTTGAGGCGCACATGCAGACCCATCGACGGCAAGTAGTGGATGCTGTCATCACCGGCGGCCGGTAGCCGCGCTGATGCGAAGGCTTCGTCGATATGAGTGGGGGTCCGGCCACAGCGCTGCAACAGCAGGCGTCGCGCGGGGGGGTTGAGCGCTTCGATGCGGCCATCACGGTCCCAGGCGAACAGGTACTGAGGCTGGCTGTCGACGTAGCCGGGCAGGGGATGGGCCCGTAACACCCACAGGTCCTGGGTGCTGTACATGAAGTAGGCATTTTCAAGGTCGCTGGCACTTTGGATAACCATCTGCCGAATCAGATGCTGGCTGCGCCGGTCATCCGGAGCGCGCACCGAAGATACGTCCAACACCGCCAGGATCTCTCCATTGGGTGAAAATATCGGTGCCGCCGAGCAGGTATTGCCGATGAACGCCGCGCGGAAATGATCATGCTTGTGCACGGTGACCGGCAGTTTGTCGATCAATACAGCGCTGACAGCTGTCGTACCTTCTTCCTTTTCCGACCAGCAGGTGCCGACGTCCATGCCGGAACGGCGGTACTCGCCGCGCAGGGTCGATTCGATCCGGTAGTCGACGGTGCAACCCAGCGTATCGGTGAGCATCACACAGTAATCGGCGTCTCGTACGCGGCTGTGCAGTCGCGACATCTCATCACCGGCCAAGTGCAGGAAATCGTCGACACGCTGGCGGTGTTCATTGATTTGGTGAGCCTCCAGAACCCTGGGGCCCTGCAATGACCCAGGGTCGAGTTTGTAATGCTGTATCGAGCGTCGCCAGGAATCGAGGATGATATTCGGCACCGGCAAGGTCGGGGCATTTCCAGCCGTGCGTAACACGCGATTCACATGTTCGACATGAACCTTAGACAAACCAGAGGACATGGTACCTCCGAAGATTGGATCTTATTTTTCTGTGAGGCTCATTAAAGGCGCGATGGCCGTCCCCTTCAAGCTGAATCGGTCAGCCGGTCCCGGTGAGACATAACATCTCAGCATTCGCAAGGGGACGTGAGGAGGGAGAGCCATTATGTCTTGGTCCCTCCCGCTGTTCTGTCCTCTCACTTAAGTACTCAACCGCTCTGTTACGGACCTTTCAGCCTGTTATTCCGGTATTGGCATTCGACTTGCTCTGACTGTCTCAGTGGGCCGCATGAGACGGCCGTATCTCAATAACAATAATGAACAGAGGCATCACATGAGCGAATCCAAAGCTGTCGATTTCTCCCTTATAGGTAAAGTTGCTCTGGTGACAGGTGCTGGACGTGGTATCGGGCAGGGCATTGCGTTAAGTCTGGCCCAGGCAGGCGCTGACCTGGTGCTCGCGGATTATGATATTGGCATCGCCGAAGAGGCCGCCGCGAACGTTCGCGCCCTGGGTCGTCGAGCTGTCGCCCTGCAAGTCGATGTCAGCAAGGCCGAGAGCGTCGCAAGCATGATTGAACAGGTCAGACAGGCATTTGGCCGTCTCGATGTGGCAGTCAACAACGCCGGTGTGGTCAGCCTCGGCAGGGTCGATGAATTACCGGTCAGCGAATGGGACCGGATCATGAACATCAACGCTCGCGGCGTATTCCTGTGCTGTCAGGCTGAACTCAAGCTGATGCGCGAGCATAAATTCGGGCGAATCATCAACCTGGCCTCGATTGCCGGTAAAGTCGGTTTCCCGGATCTGTCCCATTACAGCGCTTCCAAATTTGCAGTGATCGGCTTTACCAACGCCTTTGCCAAGGAAGTTGCCCGCGAAGGCATCACTGTCAACGCGCTCTGCCCAGGGGTAGTCGGCACCGGTATGTGGCGTGGTGGTGAAGGGCTTTCTGCACGCTGGGCCCTACCTGGGGAAACGGAAGTACAGTCCTGGGAGCGGCACCAGTCCAGCCTCCTGCCCCAAGGGGAAGCCCAAACTGTCGAAGACATGGGCCAACTGGCGGTTTACCTGGCCTGCGCGCCGCATGTCACTGGACAGGCGATAGCCGTCGATGGCGGCTTCTCGCTCTAGTTGAGCTAGCGGGAATGTACTAACCCGCTCACCCCCAATGTTGATAACCACTTTCCCTGGACGCTTAGTTAAGGGAGGCGGATGCGGCTTGCTTGCAGCTTTCAAAAACGCGCTGCCGTTATTGAAGTCTGCGGGCGCAATGACCGAAACAGGAGAACATAATGACAACTACAGTTCTGGCCAAACGTTCCGTTGGCACCGACATCATTAACTACGACGCCATAGTGATTGGCGCGGGCTTTGGGGGCATTTATATGCTCAAGAAGTTGCGCGATGAACTCGGTTTGAACGTTCGCGCCTTTGATAAGGCAGGCGGTATCGGCGGCACTTGGTATTGGAACCGATACCCGGGTGCGTTATCTGACAGTGAGTCTTTTGTCTATTGCTTCTCTTGGGATCGAGAGCTGTGCCAGGAGTGGGATATCACCACTCGCTATCTGACCCAACCGCAAATCTTGTCCTACCTGAACCACGCAGTTGATCGACATGACCTGCGCCGGGATATCCAACTGGAGACAGCAATCACCTCTGCTGTGTTCGACGAGCAAAGCAGTCGCTGGCTGGTCACCACCGATGACGGGCATCAATACAGCGCCAAGTATCTCGTCACGGCGCTGGGCCTGCTTTCAGCGACTAACGTTCCGAAGATCAATGGCCTTGATCAATTCAAGGGCCCTATGTACCACACGGCCAACTGGCCTGCCGATGCTGTGCTGAAGGGCAAGCGGGTAGGCGTCATCGGTACCGGCTCGACCGGTTGCCAAGTCATCACGGCCATCGCGCCAACGGTCGACCACTTGACTGTGTTCCAGCGTTCCGCGCAATACACCGTGCCAGTGGGTAATGGCCCGCTTAGCCCCGAATTTGTCGATGACATCAAGCGCAACTACGACGCCATCTGGAAAGAAGTGCGCTCCTCGCGGTTGGCGTTCGGTTTCCAGGAAAGCGACATTCCAACCATGAGTGTCGACGCTGCCGAGCGAAAAGCCATATTTCAGCGCGCCTGGGACGGTGGTGGCGGTTTTCGCTACATGTTCCAAACCTTTAATGACATCGCCACCAGCGAAGAAGCGAACCTCGCTGCCCAGGACTTTGTGCGGGGAAAAATTGCCGAAATCGTCAATGACCCAGAAACCGCACGCAAGTTGATGCCCCGCGACCTTTACGCAAAACGGCCTCTGTGTGACAGCGGCTACTACGCCACTTTCAACCGGGACAACGTGTCGCTGGTCGACGTTAAGGCCAACCCTATCGAGGAAATCACCGCCAAGGGCATTCGCACCTCGGACGGGGTGGAACACGAGCTGGATGTACTGGTCTTTGCCACCGGCTTCGATGCCGTGGATGGCAACTACAAGCGCATTGATATTCGCGGGCGCGACAATGTCTCGATAAACGATCACTGGGCCGACGGACCCTCCAGCTATATGTCGGTCGCCACCGCCAACTTCCCCAATATGTTCATGATCCTCGGTCCCAACGGTCCTTTCACCAACCTGCCGCCCACCATTGAAACCGAAGTGGAGTGGGTGTCCGAGCTGATTACCTTCATGGAAGAAAACGAGTTGGCATGCGTGGAACCCGATCCGCAAAGCGAACATGAATGGGGCGTGACCTGCCAGGAAATCGCCGATCAGACGCTGTTCGCCAAGACCGACTCTTGGATCTTCGGCGCCAATATCCCCGGCAAGAGCAACAAGGTTTACTTCTACATGGGCGGCTTGGGCGCATTCAGCGAACAACTGACGGCGGTAAAAAACGATGAATACCGCGGCTTCAAGTTCAAGGCCGTGAGTGTAGCGGACAAGCAAACGCAAAAAGCACTGCACTGATCGACAACCGCGAGACTGGCAAAAACGGTTGCACTCGCCTGCTGCGCCAGTGGCCAGGCGAGTGTTGAACGGGCGCAATTGCGCCGCACAAAGGAGAACCTGCAGTGATATTGAACAACCCTGAACTTTTGCGCCAACAAGCCTATATCGACGGTGAATGGCTGGCTGCCGACAACGACACCACCATCACCGTGGTCAACCCGTCGACCCATGTCACCATCGGCCAGGTCCCTCGCATGGGTAAGGCCGAGACCCGTCGTGCCATCGAGGCTGCCGAGCGCGCACTGCCCGCCTGGCGTGAGCTATCGGCGAAGGAGCGCGCCAACACGTTGCGCCGCTGGTACAACCTGATCATCGAGAATCAGCACGATCTGGCCCACATCATGACCCTGGAGCAGGGCAAGCCATTGCCCGAGGCGCTGGGAGAAATCACTTTCGGCGCGTCCTACATCGAGTGGTATGCGGAGGAGGCCAAGCGTGTTTACGGCGATCTGATCCCGGGTGCCGTGGACAAGCGTCTACTGGTCATCAAGCAACCCGTGGGTGTTTGCGCAGCCATCACCCCATGGAACTTCCCTAGCGCGATGATCACCCGCAAAGCCGGACCCGCGTTGGCGGCCGGTTGCACCATGGTCATCAAGCCGGCCTCTCAAACTCCATTTTCGGCATTGGCGTTGGTGTACCTGGCCGAGCAGGCGGGCATTCCAAAAGGAGTACTGTCGGTGGTGACCGGCGTGGCAGCGGAGATTGCAGAAGAGCTCACAAGCAACCCGGCCGTGCGCAAGATTTCTTTTACCGGTTCCACCGAAATCGGTCGCCAGATCATGGAAAAGTGCGCCCACGACATCAAGAAAGTCTCTCTCGAACTAGGCGGTAATGCGCCGTTCATTGTCTTTGAAGATGCCGATCTCGATGCTGCGGTGGAGGGCGCGCTGGCCTCCAAGTTCCGTAATGCCGGGCAAACGTGCGTCTGCGCTAACCGCTTGTACGTCCACGACAAGGTGTACGACACCTTCGTCGACAAACTCTCATCCGCGGTGGGTGCGCTGAAGATCGGCGACGGCTTTGCCGACGGGATCACTCTGGGTCCGCTGATCGATGGCAAGGCTGTTGCCAAGGTGCGCGAGCATATCGAAGACGCGTTGGCCAAGGGCGCGAAGGTCATCAAGGGTGGCGCGGTGCATTCCCTTGGCGGCAACTTCTTCGAACCCACCATCCTGATCGATGTGCCTGACCATGCTCGGGTATCCAAGGAAGAAACCTTCGGCCCGCTGGCGCCGGTCTTCCGCTTCTTTGATGACGCTGAGGTCATCGCCAAAGCCAACGACACGGAGTTCGGTCTCGCGGCGTACTTCTACACCGCGAACCTGGGCAGGGTGTTCCGCGTCGGTGAAGCCCTGGAATACGGCATTGTCGGGGTTAACACCGGAATCATAAGCTCCGAGGCTGCGCCCTTTGGCGGTATCAAGGCGTCCGGTGTCGGCCGGGAAGGTTCCAAGTACGGTCTCGAGGACTACCTCGAAATCAAGTACCTGTGTCTGGCGGGCATCTAACCGGCAGTTAACCCGCCACTGTCCATTTTTCAATGAATCGCTTTCTCCGTGACCGCAACGGCATTGCCCTGCGGTCCAGTTAACGCTGTGTCGTAAAACATAAAAACAAGGATAAATCGACATGTACATCTCTTGGAAACTGCCGTTGGGGCTTGGGCTTCTTTCGTGCATTGCTTTACCCGTATCCGCCGCTGACCCTTCATCGCAGTGGGGGTCGGGAGATTGGGGAGGGGTACGCAGCGAGTTACTGGAACAGGGTGTGGACGTCATCGTCGGGTACACCGGTGAAGCGGCCACCAATGTCCATGGCGGCTACAACCATGACCGCACCGCACGCTACACGGCGCAGTGGGCCCTGGGGACGCACCTGGATCTGCAAAAACTGCTGGGCTGGAATGACGCAGAGTTCCAGTTATTGGTGACCGAGCGTAACGGCAACAACCTCTCTAACGATCGGGTTGCTGATCCACGTACGGGCCAGCTCAGTTCCGTTCAGGAAGTGTGGGGCCGGGGACAAACCTGGCGCCTGACCCAGATGTGGTATCGACAAAAGTTTTTCGACGGCGCACTGGACCTCAAGCTGGGGCGCCTGGGGGTCAACGAAGACTTCAACAGTTTCCCTTGTGACTTCCAGAGCCTGTCGTTCTGCAGTGCACCCATCGGCAACGTCGCCGGTGATGTCTGGTACAGCGGTCCCGTCAGCCAGTGGGGAGGGCGGGTTCGTTACAACATCGATGAACAGTGGGCGGTGCAGGTCGGGGTGTACGAGCAAAACCCTTCGAACCTGGAGACCGGCAACGGCTTCAAACTCAGCGGCAGCGGTACCAAAGGCGCGCTGGTGCCCGTAGAGGTGATCTGGAAACCGACGCTGGGTAGCGAAGCGCTGCCGGGGGAATACCGGTTGGGCTACTACCACAGCAGCGCCAGCGCCAATGATGTGTTTGACGATGTTAACGGCGATCCGCAAGGGTTGAGTGGCCAGGCGCCCAAATCCCGCAGCAGCAAACATGGCGCGTGGATCATGGGCCAGCAGCAACTCACCTCCCATCACGGTGATACGTCACGTGGCTTGAGCGTTTTTGCCAGCGTGACCGTCCACGACAAGGCCACCAGCGGCATCGAGAGTTTCCAGAACATCGGCGCGGTCTACAAAGGCCCGTTCGATGCCCGGCCTAAGGATGACATCGGCCTGGGTGTCGCTCGGCTACTGGTCAACGATGCCGTGACCAAACGCCAACGCCAGATCAATGAAAGCACGGGCATTGACGACTACGACAACCCGCAATACGTCCCCGTCCAGCACAGTGAATACAACATTGAGCTCAACTATGGCGTTCATGTCACCGACTGGTTGACCGTGCGCCCGAACGTGCAGTACGTCCGTAATCCAGGCGGCGTTTACGAAGTGGATAACGCTCTGGTCGCAGGCGTGAAGCTCCAGGCGAGCTTCTAAGCGTTTGACTCATTAGCCCGTCTGCTAACGCGGCGTTTTTATACGCAATTGAACATTGTAGCGTCGGTGTCAGAGCAGTAAGTACTCGCTGTCTAATTTCCCCATAACGATTGAGAAGGAAAACTAAAATGAGTAAATCCCAGGGAAAAGTTGCTTTTGTTACCGGTGCAGGTCAAGGGATCGGTGAGGCCATTGCGTTGCGATTGGCGTCAGATGGTTTTGCGGTGGCCTGTGCTGATATGAATATTGAAACCGCACGTCATGTTGCTGAAAGAATCAAAAAAGAGGGCGGGAGAGCCTTGGCGATAAAAGTTGATGTGGCCGATCGCGATGATGTCTTCAGCGCCGTGCAGGAAGCGGTGGATGGTCTGGGCGATCTACACGTTGTCATCAATAATGCGGGTATTGCGCCTATTGCTCCCATTGAATCTATTACGCCAGAGATTTACAGGAGAACGTTTGATATCAATGTGGGTGGTGTTTTATGGGGTATACAGGCCGCTGTAAATGCATTCAAAACGTTGGGGCACGGTGGCAAAATCATCAGTGCCTCCTCGCAGGCAGGTCATGTCGGGAATCCAGACTTGGCTGTGTATGGTGGGACTAAATTTGCAGTGCGTGGTATCACCCAAACGGCGGCCAGGGAGTTGGCCCACCTCGGCATTACGGTGAATGCATATTGCCCTGGTATTGTGAATACACCCATGATGCGCAAGGTTGCCCAAGATGTGGCGGACAATGCTAATCAAAGCGTTGAGTGGGGAATGGAGCAATTTGCCCAGCATATTGCGTTAAAGAGACTTTCTCAGCCGGAGGATGTTGCTGGCTGTGTTTCATTCTTGTCCGGCCCTGATTCTGACTATATGACAGGTCAGGCCGTAATTATTGATGGTGGAATGGTATTTAATTAAGTCTTGACTAGCCGCTGTGCACTACCGAAGAAAAATAAGCCCCGGGCAGGCGTCGCCAATCAATCAAGCTGATTGACGACGCCGTGTCCAGGTCTGAAGCGTTGACGGTGGGCTGACGTGAACCGTTACGCTTGCCTGAACGCAAACTGCCAACGCCCTGGAGCTTCCCAGTGCGTCGGCAGGCTTTGAGTTTGCAGGTGCTTACGCTTTGTTGGATGCCTTTGCCGCAAAGGCGCCATCACCCAGCAACGCTACAACCAGTGCCGTTACGGACAGGTAGACAGGATATTCCCAGCCGCCATTGGCGTTGGTGAAGCTCCAGCCATTGCCGAAGTGGACGGTCGCGGCAACGAACAGTTGAACCACTGCCAGAGCGGCTACCCAGCGCGCATAGATACCCAGCACCAGCATCAAACCGCCGATGACTTCAAAGGCCATGACCGGGTAGGCCAGGAAGCCTGGGAAACCAATGGATTCAAAAAAGCCTGCGGTACCTGCCGGGGTAAACACCAGCACTTTGGTAAGGCCGTGGGCAATGAACATGATGCCGAGAGCCAAGCGCATTACGAAGGCGGCGTATGGAGCGGTACGTGAGTCGATCATGGTGCAGTTCCTTTTGTTTATTTGGAAAGTGACAACGTGTTGGTCAGCCATTGCGAAAAATCGGCCAGTTCTTCAGCGACAATCTCGTGGGCCATGTCGTAGAAATGTGTTTCGTGGACGACGCCGATTCGATCCAGCCAGGCGTCCGCCTCTTTCGCCCAATCCACCGGCAGGACGTTGTCCTGATGACCGTGGGCGATGAAGGCAGAGACCGACTTGAGCCGATCGGCTGAAGCGATCCGGGGATCAAGTTCGCGCAGCATCCGGCCACTCAATATCGCGAAACCTGCAACCAGCTCGGGCTCGGTGACCCCAAGGCTTGCACTCATGATGCCGCCTTGGCTGAAGCCGGCGATCACGGTCGGCAGCTTGGGCTGCGCCTCTATGAAGCGCTGCAAGAGTTGCCGGCTGGATTCCGCCTGCTCTTGATTGAACGAAGGGCCGCTGCTGGTGAAGTTCACCTGATACCAAGCGAAGCCTTGTGGGCCAACCTGCAACGGACCGCGGAGCAGAATCACTTCCAGCTCCTCGGGCAGCGATGCGGCCAATGACGCGAGATTCGCTTCATTTGAACCGACGCCATGCAGCAGAAGCAGGCGACCCTTGGGCGCCGAAGTACGGCTCCCTTTGCGGAAAAACAGGCCCGTTTGCGGCTCGCGAGCGGCTTCGGAAAAAGAGGTATCACGCATGATCTGTAACGCCTTGGCTTGGTTGAGTGGAGTCGAATCCACCAGGGTTGTTCGAAGAAAACAGGTAGCTGTCCATCGCCAGTACGCCGTAGCTCACGCCGCCTTCCAGGACACGAGTCTCATAGTGTTCGCCGGCCGCGCCGAGGGCGATGAGCAGCGGTAAAAAATGCTCATCAGTCGGGTGGGCACGTTCGGCTGAAGGTGCGTGCTGCTTATAGTCCAGCAGGAAATCGGTGTTGCCCGCCTGCAGGGTTTGGGCTGTCCAGGCCGCAAACTCTTTCACGTAATCGGCCCCATGGCGGGCCGCACCCCGAAACTCATACAAGTTATGGGTCAGGCTTCCGGAAGCCACGATCAGCACATTCATATCCCGCAGTGGCTTGAGGGCCTGGCCCAATTTCCAGGCCTGGTGGGTATCGAGGCTGGCAGGCATCGATACCTGAACGACTGGAACGTCTGCCTCAGGGGCCAGATGCAGCAGCGGCACCCAAGCGCCGTGGTCCAGACCTCGGCGGGCGTCAAGCCGGGACTTCCATCCCGCATTCTGCAGCAGATCCACGATATGAGCGGCCAAGGCTGGAGCACCGGGTGCTGGGTAGCGCAACTGGTACAACGCGTCGGGAAAACCACCGAAATCGTGAATGGTTTCAGGAGCGGTGCTCGCTGTAACGCTGATTTCGCCACGCGTCATCCAATGCGGGGAGAGGATGACGATGGCATCAGGTCGCGGCAGTTCGCGACCGAGCTCGGCCAGACCTTGACCCGCCAGACCAGGCTCGATGGCAAACATCGGAGCACCATGAGACACAAACAACAGGGGGAACGAAGTGTTCATGGTGAATACTCCTCAATGATTACTTGTTAAGCCAGACAGGGGCGATGGACGTGCCCAGACCTGCGCCGTAGCCGAGGTAGATATTCAAGCCTGCCAATGGCTCCAGATAACGGGCATTGATCAGTGCACCCGCGTCAACCGTGTTCCAACCCAGGCTTTGTGCCAAGGCGGTCGCGGTCTGTTTGGCCCGCTCGCTGTCGCTGGCGACAAACACACTGCCGCGCTGGTCATTGGCGAATGTAGGGCCGTCGGCAAGCACTTGGGCGAAAAGGGTGTTGAACGCTTTAACGACATGGGCTTGAGGCACTGCTTTGGCAATTTCCTCGCCCGCGCTGGTGATGTGCCCAATGGTCAGCGACATGTAGTCGGCGCTCAATGGGTTGGTGATGTCGATAACCACCTTGCCCTGCAGGTTGCCCAAGCTTTGCAGCGCTTTGGCGGCATCTTCGTAGGCGGTTGCAACGACAACGACGTCGCTGTCACCCAGGGCCTCGGCAGCCGGATAGGCGCTGACATTGTCAAACTGAGCGGCCAGGGCTTTGGCCTTGTCGATGTCGCGGCCCGTGATACGAACGATATGGCCAACGCTGGACAGCTGTTTTGCGAACGCCGAACCCATGTTGCCGGTACCCACTACTGTGATTTTCATAGCGATCTCATTTGCATTGATGTGCGTTTCGATAGGCTCAGTTTATAGGTTGAGATATTGAGATAAATAAGGCCAAATGCGACTAACCGTTCCACTTATCGAGACAATGATGGACAGAGCGCTGGAGATGCAGGTCTTCTGCACCGTGGTCGATAAAGGCAGCTTTGTCGGTGCGGCCGAGCCCCTTGGAATGTCCAAGGCGGCCATCTCGCGCTATGTGAGCGGCCTTGAAGAACGACTCGGTGCGCGGCTTCTGCACCGCACGACCCGACGTCTTTCACTGACGGAGGAGGGGCGCCAGTTTTACCACCAGGCGCGTGAAGTCCTGGCGCTCATGGATCAGGCCGAGGAGGCCGTATCGTCCACAGCACCGGAACCCAGTGGCGTTTTGAGGGTGAATGCACCGGTCAGTTTCGGTGTGCTGCACTTGGCGCCGCTATGGGGCGACTTCATGAAGGCCTACCCCAACGTTGAGTTGGACATCAGCTTGAACGACCGGCTGGTGGATCTTGTGGAGGAGGGGTTCGATGCGGCTGTTCGCATTGCCCGCATGGAAAACTCGTCCTTGGTAGGGCGCCGTTTGGCGGGCACGCGGATGTGCTTGTGTGCCTCGCCCGACTATCTGGCGAGCCACCCTCAAGTGCGCACCTTGGCGGATCTGGCACAGCACGGGGTGATTGCCTACACCCACTTCGCCAGCGGCAATGAATGGCAGTTCCAGGGCCCTGACGGCAGCGAAAGTGTGCGCACCCGCTCTATTGTTCGCTGCAACAATGGCGATACCTGCCGCAGTATTGCCTTGGCGGGTGGCGGTATTGCCTTGCAGCCCAGCTTCATGGTGGCCGAGGATTTGCGGGCGGGGGACCTGGTGGAGATTTTGCCTGAGTACCAGTCGGTCGAACTGGGCATCTACGTGGTCTATCCCACACGCAAGCACTTGGCGACCAAGGTCCGGGTGCTGATCAATTTTCTGGCTGAGCGATTTGCCCACCCTCAATGGGAGCAATAGTGGGCATTTCGCCGGGCACAGTCTGACTCAGCCCTTATCCAGAAAGCCCCGCAGGTCGCTGGCGAACTTTTCCGTGTTCTTCAATGCCAGGAGTGAACGTCTTCGCCGAGCAGCGAGAGAAGCGATTGGTTGTTCAGTGGGTGGTTCAAAGTAACGTCTCATTCAGTTGAAGAAATGGCGCAGTTGATTCAGGGCGCGAGGGGGCGCCTCTTCACCCATGCCGGCGCTTATTGACGTTGATCAGAGGCTGCGTACAGGTTTACGGCGATGCAGAGTGCCAAAACCAGCGCTGAAAACAGCATTGCGGTGGATAGCCCGGCGGAAAAAGCGGCCTTATCCGAATGGGCGATCATCGTGCCGAAGACCGCGACGCCTATCACTCCGCCCAGTTGCCGCGCGGAGGCCATCAGGCCGGAGGCGATGCCCGCGTCGTGCTGCGTGACCGAGGACAGCATCGAGTTGGTGATGGACGGTACTGACATGGCGCTGCCAATACCCACCAGCATCAGCGCACCATTGAGCAACCAGAGCGAGGTGTTGGAAGTGGTTTGCGAAAGGGCGATGAACCCGACGACCTGAACCGTGAAACCCGTCGTGATAATGCGAGTGGCACTGAACCGTTTGGCGAACCTTGACGAGAGCATCGTTGAAAGTGTCAGCACCGCCGTCAGCGGGATGAATGACAACCCCGTTTTGAACGCGTCGTAGTGCAGGAATGTTTGAAAGTAAATGCTGAAAACAAAGACCGTTCCATAAAATGTCAAATTGATCGCAGCTCCTGCGAGCGCCATGCTCCCCAGCACTTTGTTTTTGGCCAGGCGAGCGGGCAGCATCGGATGTTTTACCCGACGTTCAATCAGAATAAATGCCACCGCACAGAACACGGCAATTGCCATCGCGGTGAGTGTTTCGCTTACCCAGCCTTTTGCACTGGATTCGGTCAAGCCATAGGTCAGTGATGCCAGGCAAATCGCAACACTGATTTGCCCTGGAATATCGACATGCTTATCAACCCGAGGAGAGGCGGGGGCGTAGCGCAGGATCAGCCCGACAGCCAGCAGGCCGATCGGAATATTAAGCAGAAATACGCTTCGCCAGCCGAAGTACTCGATCATCAGGCCACCGATCACGGGACCGGCCGCCAGTGCGATACCCCCACAGGCGCCCCAAAGCGCAACAGCGGCACGACGTGCGTCGGGGTCATGAAATGACACGCGGATCAAGGTGAGTGATGTTGGTATCAGGAAGGCCGCGCCGATGCCCTGGACGACGCGCATGGTGATCAGCATGGTCATGCTGTCGGCGAGAGCGCAGCCAACGGAGGCGAGGGTAAAGATAGCGAAACCGGCGGCAAAGACGGATTTTGCCCCCCATTTGTCGCCCCACGCACCTCCCAGGATAAGCAAGGCAGAAAAAGGCAGCGCATAGCTGTTAATGACCCACTGCAGGCCCGTGAGGTCGGTGCCAAACGCGCTCTTAAGGGCGCCAAGGCCGACGTTCACGACGCTGACATCTAGTTGAACGACTAGAAACCCCAGACAGGCAGCGGTCAGAATCGCGCGTAACGAAGAGGGTGATTTGAATAGAGTGGTCACTGCTTCACAGCCCCAGGCATGTCGTGGTTGTGAGTCCATCAGCCACCGCCAGCGAAGTCAGGGCGTGCCTGGCTATCGCTGGCAGCATTCGCTTACACGAACTGCAGAACGTCTTTAACGGCTTTACGAGGCTTTTGCGGCCAGTTGGCCGAGCCAGGATAGCCAACGGTGATCAACATGACGGGAATCTCAGTCGCGGAGAGACCAAATGCCTGCGCCACTGCCGACTGGTCGAACCCGATCATTGGCGTCGAAACAAGGCCTTGGCCCTTGGCGGCGAGCATCAGGGTCATGGCGGCCAGTGAGCCTGAGCGGATCGCTTCGTCGCGTTGTAACTGCGGGTTTTCCTGGTACATGCCTTGAGCAGCGCCCACCCACATGTCGTAGATCGCCTGGTCAATGATGCCGGCATCCAGCGTCGGCTTCAGGGCTGAAGGCAGGGTTTCATGAGGATTGAGGGTGCCGCAGACAATAAAGGTCACGGCTGCATCCATGACCTTCTGTTGACCGTAGGCCAATGGTAGCAACCGCGCCTTTGCTTCGGTGCTGCGGACTGCCAGGAACTTCCAGTTTTGAAGGTTGAAGGCGGAGGGGGCGTGCGTAGCCAGATCGATCAGGTCGGTGACCTGTTGATCCGTCAGCTGGCGTTCAGTGTCGTAGCTGTTGGCGGAAATTCGGGACTTAATAATGTCAGCAATACCGGACATGGTGATCTCTGTGTGGGAAAGGGGATGCGCGCAGTCCCGGTTGTTGCCGTCGAGCCTGCGCTGTCAATGAACTTAGCGGCTGAAGCCGTCGAACGGGGTCATGTACACCGCCCCGAACGGGTCCAGGCGTTTGCGGACTTCGACATCTGGTGTGCCATAGACCACCAGACTGGTCACGGTGCACAGTTCGAGGAAGCGCTTGCCGAAAGGCGCAAAGGTGGTGTCTACGTGGCTGACGACGGCATCGGTTTTATAGCGTTCAAGGATGTGAACGGTGCTGTTGTCTTCGTTGACGCTGTATTCGTAAACCAGCGTGTCGGGCTCGGTGCTGGTGGCTGCCACGATGTTCGCGATCAGCGCCTTGAACTCTGGAAACTCTTCGGGTTTCACAGCGAGGGAGAACAGGCAGGAGATATGTGGGTGCATGGATAACGCTTCCGTCAGAGGCTTCATAAGAAGCCTGTTGAGGATGCATCGCTGGCCCAGCCGATGCATTCGGTGCTGATGGGGGTCAGGATTTCTCGGGCGCGTTCCCGAACAGTTTGCCGGCGCCAGCCCAGTCAGAAGCAGCTACGTCTTCAAAAATGACGTAGATATAGCTGGCATCGGTACCGGTGTGCTTAACGATGCTTTCGGTGATGTCTGCGGCAACAGCGGCTTTTTGCGCGTGTTCTTTACCTTCGAACCAGCTCACACGTACGACGGGCATGATGGTGTCCTCTTGGGGCATTGATCTGGAGAGAGGTGCGCGATGTGTCATCACGATCTGCACCGTTGTCTTTCTAGAACACATCCTACTGTTGAACATGCTAGCGATAAACGGCCTTAAACTATAATCTGGGTAGACTAAAATTCTACAATCGGCGAGCCGGCATGGTACCTATCGATTCGTTTCAGGGCGTCATCACATTCGTAGTGGCTGCGCGCTCGACCAGCTTCACCCAGGCAGCTGAGCGCCTGGGCCTGTCAAAATCCGCCGTAGGCAAAGCCATTGCGCGCCTGGAAGAGCGCTTGGGTACCCAGCTGTTTCATCGCACCACTCGCCGGATTTCCCTGACCGCGGACGGTGAGGCGTATTTCGTGGCGTGCTCTACCGCCCTTGAGGAAATTGGTGCTGCAGAGAGCGGATTGGGGCCCGGCGCTGGTGAGCCTTCCGGACGTCTGCGAGTAGACATACCTGTGGCATTCGGGCGTCGGGTCGTCGCCCCGTTGCTGTTTGAGATCGCCAACAAGTACCCGGCTTTGCAACTGAACTTGACGTTTTCCGACCACCTGGTTGATCCCTTCGAGGAGGGGATCGATTTGTTGGTCCGCTTCGGAGAACTGCAGGACACCAGCGGTCTGGTGGCGCGGCGGCTGACCCGACAACGCTGGGCCATTTGTGCCGCCCCCGACTACCTGACACGCTTTGGTGTTCCGCAGACCCTGGAAGATCTGAGCCATCACCGTTGCATTGTCGGGCATCGACGCGGCCAGCCGCTGTCATGGCGGGTCATGCAGGCGGGGCAGACCGTACGTTACGCGCCACCCTCGACCCATCAGATTGGCGACGGGGAAGCCATGATTCTCGCGGCAGTCGCTGGCACGGGCTTGTGCCAGATGCCACGCAGCCTGTTCCAGGAGGATATCGAAGCGGGCAGGCTGGTGGAGGTTCTGCAAGCGTATGAACCGGAAGCTGTCGATGTGCATGCCGTCTGGCCAAAGGTGTCCCATCTGCGGCCGAAGGTGAGGTACGTGGTCGATGAGTTGGTCAAGCTATGTGAGCATTGGCAGTGATACAGGCTGACGCCAGGTGAGTGCTATCACTGGATGAGACCGCCACTCCGTCAGCCTTCATCGCTCAATCGCTGAACAGATCAAACATCAGTTGCCTGAACCATTTGTTGGCCGGGTCCCGATTGTATTTACCGTGCCAGAACAAGTTGATGGCGATCTCGGGAAGCGGCAGTGGCAGTGGCAGAGTCGTTAACCCGAAGGGGTCCGTGCAGCTGTTGGCGAAACGTTCCGGCACTGTGGCGATCAGGTCTGTGTTCTGCAGGATATGGCCGACGGCGACAAAGTGCGGAACCTCCAGTCGAATGTCTCGTTGCAGACCGGCCCGCTGCATATGCGTATCGATCTCTCCATGCCCCGTGCTGGCGGCGATGATCCTGACATGCCCGAACTCGCAAAAGCGCTCCCGTGTCATGGGGTGTTCAGTGAGCGGATGGTCTTTATGGCATAAGCACACGTAGCGATGGTGGAACAGGCGCCTCTGGTAGAAGCCCGCTTGCAGATCCGGCAGCAAGCCGACGGCCAGATCCACTTCTCCACTAGCCAGGTTCTCGGAAAGTTCTGCATTGCTGCGCAATGTGCTGACCGATATCCCGGGGGCCTGTTTGAGCAGGGCGTCGATCAACCGTGGCACAAAGTAAACTTCCCCGATGTCGGTCATCGCCACTACAAAGCGCTTCTGGCTGGTCGCCGGATCGAACTCGTCATGGCGATTGATCGCGCCGTGCAGGAGGCTGATCGCCTGAGAGACCGGTTCGGCCAGTTGAGCGGCGTAGGGTGTCGGTTGCATCCCCTTATTGGTGCGCACAAACAGCTCGTCGTTAAACGTGTTCCGCAAACGCTTGAGCGCATTACTGACGGCGGGTTGAGTCAGCCCAAGGCTCTCGGCCGCAGCTGAAACACTTCGATCCACCAGCAATTGGTGAAAGATCACCAGCAGATTCAGATCCAGTTCACGCAGGTTCATCGCGACTTTTCTCGGCTTGGAGGCGGCTCTTGAAAGTTAATGAGTATTCAGTTTGGTGATAGTGTGTATGGGGTTGAGGGCATTTATCAATGCTTTGTGAATAGTCATGATCGGACTACTCCAAAAACAACACATAAGGTTTCCTCCATGAGTAGCCCTCATTCTGTCTTGCAAGTGGGCATTGTCGGCGGTGGCATCGCTGGCGTTGCCTTGGCACTGGATCTTTGCCGTCATCAACATCTTGATGTGAAATTATTTGAAGCTGCTCCCGCCTTTGGCGAGGTCGGCGCAGGCGTGTCCTTTGGTGCGAACGCCGTCCGCGCCATCGAAGGACTGGGTATTGGCAAACCCTATGAACTCATCGCTGACCGCACCCCGCAACCCTGGCAAGACATCTGGTTTGAATGGCGTCGAGGCGTCGATGCCGGTTATCTAGGTGCCAGCGTTGCCCAAGGCGTCGGTCAGTCCTCCGTTCACCGCGCAGATTTCCTCGACGCCTTGGCAACGCAATTGCCAGAAGGCATCGCCTGCTTCGACAAACGTGCGGTTGGCGTCCATGAGATGGGGGACAGGGTCAGCGTTCAGTTCACTGATGGCACGGACTATCAGTGCGACCTTTTGATTGCCGCCGACGGTATCAAATCCTCGATTCGCGACTATGTACTCCAGGGGCTGGGTCAGCCTTTGGTCGCGCCCCGATTCAGCGGGACCTGCGCCTATCGTGGAATGATCGACAGTGAGCAACTGCGCGCCGCCTATCGCGCTGCGGGTATTGATGAACACCTGATCAACGTCCCGCAAATGTACCTGGGGCTCGACGCCCACATCCTCACGTTCCCGGTCAAGCAGGGCCGATTGATCAACGTGGTTGCATTCGTTTCTGATCGCACTGACCCCAACCCGGTATGGCCGCAAGACACACCGTGGGTCAAAAGCACCAGCCAGGCCCAGATGCTGGAAGCATTCTCTGAGTGGGGTGATGCCGTTCGCGTGCTGCTCGAGTGCATTCCCGCGCCCACCCTCTGGGCACTTCACGAACTGGAGGAGCTTGCAGGCTACACACATGGTCGCGTAGCGCTGATCGGTGACGCCGCCCACGCGATGCTCCCCCATCAAGGAGCCGGTGCAGGGCAGGGGCTGGAAGATGCCTGGCTACTCGCGCGCCTTCTGGGGGACCCTCGTGTGCTTGAAGGTGGCACCCAAAACGTACTTGAGGTGTACGACGCTATCCGCAGACCTCGCGCCTGCAGGGTTCAGCGAACGTCCTGGGAAGCCGGCGAACTCTACGAGTTTCGAGACCGTCAGGTCGAAGATCAAGAACCTCTTCTGTCGACAACCCTGGCCAGTCGTTTCGACTGGCTGTGGAACCACGACATGCAATCGGACCTGGCAGAGGCTCGCACCCGACTCGGGTGGGCAGAGGCCATTTGATTGCGCTCCTGCAATGCGCCCGTTTCCTGAGGCTGGTGCGCGACACCCACAATAAAAACAGGTAATACCTCGATGACTGTCCGTATTTCCAATACCGCACCAATGCTTGAGCTGTTCCAAGACGCAGCAGGGCTGAAGAATGCCGCTGGCAACCCGCGCAACAAGCAAATCGTGTTACGTATCCTGCAAGAGACCGCCAGGCTTATTGAAGAGCTGGACATAAGCGACGATGAATTCTGGGTAGGTGTTGAATACATCAACCGTCTCGGCAAAAGCAACGAAGCGGGGCTGCTGGCGGCAGGTCTGGGCGTTGAGCACTTTCTGGATCTACTTAACGATGCCAAGCAAGCCGAAGCCGGGCGCACCGGAGGAACACCGCGCACGATTGAAGGGCCTTTGTACGTAGCCGGCGCGCCGCTCAGTCAGGGCTATGCCCGTATGGATGATGGTGCCGAGGATGATGTCGCGACGCCTATGTTTGTCGAGGGCCAGATCCTGGATCTGCAAGGGCAGCCGATCGCTGGTGCCCTGGTAGACCTGTGGCAAGCCGACAGCCAGGGCAACTATTCCCACTTCGATAAAAGCCAATCCGAATTCAATTTGCGCCGGCGCATCGTGACCGACGCCGAGGGACGTTATCGCGCCAGAAGTATCGTGCCGTCGGGCTACGGCTGTAACCCTCAGGGTCCGACCCAGGAGTGCCTCAACCAATTGGGCCGCCATGGCCAGCGCCCGGCGCATATCCACTTTTTCGTATCCGCCCCGGGCTACGAACACTTGACCACGCAGATCAACCTGTCCAACGACAAATACCTCTGGGATGACTTCGCTTACGCCACCCGGGATGGATTGATTGGTGAGGTGCACTTCATCGATGACCAAGCCTTGGCTGCTGCCCATGAAGTGGCAGGACGTTTTGCACAATTGTCATTTGATTTTCAGCTGCGCCCGGCAGCCAACCCTGAAGCGGAGCAACGGAGCAATCGCCCGCGTGCTTTTCAAGAAGAGTAAGCCAAAGCGGCATACCCAGAAAAACTTATTCAAGAGGATAAAGGCATGTCCACAAGCGATCTCACAGCCATCGAAGTAACCGTCGCCGTGTTGCGTGAAACAGGTGGCAAGCTCCATCTTGAGCGCGCAAAGCTGGCCGCCCCGCGTGCCGACGAGGTCCGCGTGCGTGTCGTGGCTACAGGTGTTTGCCACACCGATATGGTCGTTCGTGATCAGCTCTTTCCTACGCCGTTGCCAATCATCTTGGGCCACGAAGGTGCGGGCGTGGTTGAGGCGGTGGGCGCCGCGGTAACGACCATTGTTCCTGGCGATCATGTGGTCATGACTTACATGTCCTGCGGCTTGTGCCTGCCCTGCGAGACCGGGCATCCCGCACATTGTTCCCATATGCATCCGCTGAACTTCGGTGGCGGGCGCCTCGACGGCAGTACTTCCACCTGCAGCTGCGACACCGATGCCCCGATACATGACCATTTTTTTGGCCAGTCTTCCTTTTCGACTTACGTCATTGCGAACGAGCGCAATGTCGTGAAAGTGCCCAAGCATGCACCGCTCGAATTGCTGGGCCCGCTGGGGTGCGGCATTCAGACAGGCGCAGGTTCGGTACTCAAGGCTCTGCAGGTAGAGGCGGGAGCCAGTTTCGCCGCCTTCGGTGCTGGCGCGGTAGGCCTGGCTGCGGTGATGGCGGCCAAGGTTGCTGGCGCGACCACCATTATTGCCGTCGATGTCACGCCGAGTCGCTTGAGCCTTGCGCTTGAAGTGGGTGCCACCCACGTGATTAACAGCAGGGAAGAAGACCCGGTTCAGCGCATTCGCGAGATCACTGGCGGCGGGGTGAACTACAGCCTGGAATGCTCGGGCCGCGCAGAAGTATTGCGTCAGGCCATCGACGCCCTCACCACGCTGGGCACGTGCGGGATTGTAGGTGCGACGAAAATGGGTACTGAGGTCGCGTTCAACATCAACGACGTCATGATCCCTGGCAAGCGAATCATGGGCATTGTCCAGGGCGACGTGGTCGCCAACGCCTTCATTCCCACCCTCGTCGAACTGCACCTGCAAGGTCGCTTCCCGTTTGACAAGCTGTGCCGGTTCTACGCGTTTGACCAGGTCAACACAGCGATGGCCGACAGCGAAAGCGGTATCACGATCAAACCGATTCTACGCATGCCGGCCGCGGCCGACCTGGCGTGATTGTTCAGGCTCATTAAAGGACCCCAAAATGAATGTTCAGCTCGTAATCGACAATATCTCGCAAGATGCCTCGGACGGTAAGACCTACCAGCGTGTTGACCCTGTCAGCGGCAAGGTTGTCACTACCGGCGCCGCCTGCAGCGTCGAAGACGCCCGGCGTGTTGCGGCCTCTTCGCAGCAGGCGTTCAAAACATGGTCGAAGGTCGGTCCTACCGAACGTCGTCGTCTGTTGCTGGCGGCAGCCGATGTACTGGAAAGCAAGATGGACCTTTTCTGCAGTGTCATGGCAGAAGAGATCGGTGCTTCCCAGTTATGGTCGCAGTTCAATGTGGGGGCTTCGGCCAACCTGCTCCGTGAAGCCGCCGCACTCACGACGCAAATCAAGGGTGAAACCCTTGCCACCGACAAACCTGGCACTTTATCGGTAACCCTGCGTCAGCCCGCCGGTACGGTACTCAGCATCGCGCCCTGGAACGGCCCGGTCATCCTGGGCACCCGATCCATCGCCTACCCATTGGCGTGTGGCAACACCGTTATTTTCAAAGGTTCGGAAAATAGCCCGCGCACCCATGAGTTGCTGGTGCAGGCCTTCTATGAAGCGGGCTTTCCGCCCGGCGTGTTGAATTTCATCATCTCTGCGCCCGAAGATGCCGGTGCTGTGACGGAAGTGTTGATTGCCCACGATACGGTTCGCCGAGTGAACTTCACCGGTTCGACCAAAGTGGGCCGGATGATTGCCCAGACCAGTGCGAAACACCTTAAACGCTGCCTTCTGGAGCTGGGCGGCAAGGCGCCGTTTATCGTGCTCGATGATGCCGACCTGGATGGCGCAGTCAATGCCGCAGTGTTTGGCGCCTTTCTGTACCAGGGGCAAATTTGCATGTCGACCGAACGGTTCGTTGTCGATGAAGCCGTGGCGGACGTGTTCGTTGCGAAGTTTGCGCAGCGTATCCGCGGTCTTGAGCACGGTAACCCGGTGACCAATCCAGCCAGCGTAGTGGGTCCGGTGATTTCCCAGGGCTCCGTGCAGCGCATCAACCAGTTGCTTGACGATGCCATCGGCAAGGGCGCCAATATTGTTGTAGGTGGGCTGGCGGATCAGGCTCAAATGGCGCCGACGCTGGTGGACCGAGTGTCCTCGGCGATGGAGATCTACGATGAAGAAACCTTCGGCCCGGTCACTACTGTGGTGCGAGTCAAAGGCGCCGAGCAGGCGCTGGAAGTCGCCAACGACACCGCGTTCGGCCTGTCATCGGCGATTTTTAGCCGCAATGTCAGCCTCGCCCTGGACCTCGCCAGCCGGTTGGACGCGGGTTGCGTGCATATCAACGGGGCCACCGTGCAAAACGAGCCCCAGGCACCCTACGGCGGCATGAAGAACAGTGGCTATGGCCGGTTCGACGGCAGCGCCGTTA
The DNA here is from genome assembly GCF_900095225.1 of Pseudomonas sp. UMAB-08. Taxonomy (GTDB): domain Bacteria; phylum Pseudomonadota; class Gammaproteobacteria; order Pseudomonadales; family Pseudomonadaceae; genus Aquipseudomonas. The sequence continues at coordinate 485,234 of NZ_LT607414.1, read as the reverse complement.
TCGACGAGTTTACTGAAGTGAAGTGGGTCACGGTCGAGCCCTCCGACCAACTTTATCCGTTCTGACGTCAGGTCACGGTGATCGGCTCTGAGGAGCCGGTTACCGACACTCCTTGCTTTTGACGACGACACCCTTGCGCCAAGCGGTACTGGATCAAGCTAACAATTGCTCTTTAGGTTTGCTTATGCACGCTCAAGCGCTGGAGCTTCATTTACTTGAAGGTCTTTTGCAGCATGGAAATGATCAGTGCAATGGCGGCGACTACGATGACAGCCCAAAAGTATTCCATGCTTGCGACCAGGGTTGATTGTTGGTGCAAGGATTGTGCAAGCGTCGACACTGAAATCTGACTGGCTGGGCCCGCGCCTACGGCAGGGGTGAGTGCTTGAGTCAGCATCTGAGTCTGTTCCAGATAGAGCGGATCGCCTGAGCTGAAATGCCCGTTGAGGTTGTTGTATTGCAGGGTGGTGCGCCATTGCAGAAACAGGGTGGCAACGGTGGTGCCGAGTGCCATGGCAATCTGCGCCAGCATACTTTTGATCTGATAGGCATGGGCGAACAGCGTGTCATGGTGTGTCACGTCACGAAATGTCTGCATGGCCGCCGTGGCGAGCACCAGCATCACGAAGCACCCGTTAAGCACCAGCGCAGGCAAGATGTTCGACCACATATTGGCGTCGGGCGTCAGGGATGACAGCAGCATGCCAAAACTGATCAGGGCAACGAATCCGGCCACGAAAAATTTCTTGGGAGCCGGGTACTTTGGAATGACGATGGCCATGACGATCCATGTCAACAGCGCACCAGCCAAGCCGAAGGCCTGGAACGTACCGATGGTGTCCCAGGAATACCCCAGCGCCGTTTGCAGGAAGTACGGCAAAATGTAGTTGTTGCTGCCTAGCACAATGTAGGTGAAGCAGAACAACGCCACCCCGAGGATGTAGCGAGACTGCATCAAGTCCTTGACCTTAAGGAAGGGCGCCTCTTTACCGTGTTCGGCGTGGAAGAAGATATACACGCCCAGGGCGGCCAGCAGCGCGAAGGCGAGGAGGATGAACGTCTCATTGTAAAAGTCGTAGTAGGAGCGCTGGAGCACATACAGCAGGAAGAAAGTACTGACGGATAACAACAGGATGTTCGCCGGGCTGGAGGGCGTCTGGTCATCTTCATGAATCGGTGTGTTGGGTAAAAAGCGAGTGCAGAGCACGGCCGCCGCCGACGCACCGGCGATCAGTAGCCAGAAGATCGCGTGCCACGTGTCCTCGACCACCACCAGTGATGAAAGAAAGGGCGCCGCTGCCGTACCGCTGGCCAGCCCCGTGGCGAATACTTTTACCCCGACGAAACGCCCGGGACCCGGCGGGAGCAGGTTGACCATCAGGCGCGCCGAGGTCATGAACGATGCGCCGCCCAGCGCCATGACCACGCGGCCGGCGGTGAAGGTGGTGAGGTCACTGCTGACGCCGCACACAAAAGCCCCCAACACGTAAATGCTGATGGAGCCCAGCATGAAGTTGCGCCAGCCGAGCCGTTCCACCAACCAGCGCTGTTTTGAGATAACCACCACTGCGATACACGCATAGAGCGCTGCAATCAGGGTGAATTCTTCAGGGCTGGCGTCAATCTCACCGCGGATGGGGGCGGAGGCAAAGGCGATCATGCCTGCCTGCAGATACTCCAATGCGCACAGCAGCCCTACGGTGATCAACAAGGCGGCGTTTTTCCGGTACATGAGCTACCCCGTCAAGGTTTCAGATGCTTGGCATATTGGCCACGGTCATCGTTGGCGCTGATCACTTGCTCCACGACGTCATTGGCGTCCTTAAGCTCATTTTCAAAGACGTTGGTGCTGTAGGCCGGTTGCGCGGGCGTCTTTTTATTGAGCACCTGGCCACTGGTGTCGGTGGTATCTACGGACACGTGCATGGAGAGTCCGAGGCGCAGCGGGTTGGCGGCGATTTCCTCGGGTTGCAGGGCGATTCGCACTGGCACGCGCTGGGTCACCTTGATCCAGTTCCCCGTGGCGTTTTGGGCGGGCATCAAGGAAAACGCACTGCCGGTACCGGCATCCAGGCCCACGATGGTGCCGTGAAAAACCACTTTGCGGCCGTAGGCATCGGCACGCAGCACCACGGGTTGGCCGATCCGCAAATCCTGGATCTGCGACTCCTTGAAGTTAGCGTTCACCCACACTTGATCAAGCGGAACCACCGACATCAGCGCTACGCCCGGATTGATGCGCTGGCCTACTTGTACGCTGCGTTTGGTGATCAGGCCGGTAACCGGCGAGTAGATTTGCGTGCGATGCAGGGAAATAAAGGCATCGCGTAAATTGGCCGCAGCCACCAGCACGTCGGGATGGGTGCGCAGCGTCGTATTGTCGACCATAGCCAAGCGAACGGCCAGTGCATGCTGGGTGCCGTCGAGGCCTGCGAGGGCGTTTTTGAGGACTTCCTCGGCATGGCTGATCTCTTCACGGGAGACAGCGCCGCTGGCGGCAAGTTGACTGCGCCTGCGGACGTCGTCCTGGGCCTTGCGCACGTCGTTCTGTCGTTGGCTGACCTCCGCTTCCAGTTGCTGCACCTGGTAATACTGGGTCCGCGCCTGACGCACGGCGCGGGCCAGGTTGGACTGGGTGCGTTGGTACTGGATCTCGGCATCAACGGCGTTGAGCGTGACCAGAGGTGCATGGGCATCGATATGGTCGGTGTTATCGCCGCTGATCACCGTCACGGTGCCGCTGACTTGGGAGGTCACCTGAACGATGTTGCCGTCCACATAGGCATCGTCGGTAGATTCGGTACCAAGTCCCAACAGGTGCCAGATTCCCAAGGTGGCCATTAACAGCACAATGCCGAGGATCAGCAACAACTGCGGACGATAGGACGCTTTGGGTTGAGCGGGATGGACGGGGGAGGGTGTTTGGGTGGTCATGATTTATCAGCTACGGTTGGGAGTGCAGGGGCGGTGGTGGAGAGCTCGGGGCGATAGCCGCCGCCCAGCGCCCGGCTCAAGTTGGCTTGCAGAGAAAGCGCACGGGACTGCAGCGTGACCAATTGACTTTTCTGGGTCAGTGTCGCGTTCTCGGTGGCCAGCACTTGCAGGTACGTTGCCAGCCCCGAGCCATAGCGCAGGTTGACTAAATCGGCCGCGGCCTGGGCTGTGTTGACCGCTTCAGTCTGTTGTACCAGGCGCTCTTTCAACCAACGCAGCGAAGACAATTGATCCGCAATGTCACGTAGCGCGTCGATGACGGTCTGGTTGTAGTTTTCAACGGCGAGGTCGTAAGCCGCATCCTGAGCATCCAGATTGCCGCGCAAGCGCCCACCCTCGAAGATGGGCAGGCTGATCGCCGGCGAAAAACCTAGAATTCGACTGCTGTGGTCGTTGAAGGTGTCGAACGCGAGGCTTTGCAGGCCAATAAAGGACGTGAGGTTCACGTTTGGGTAAAACCGGGCTTTGGCCACATCAATCTCATGCCCCGATGCCTCTACGCGCCAGCGTTGAGCGACCACGTCGGGACGGTGCCCGACCAACTCAGCAGGAATATTACTGGGTAGCGCGATGGTGCTGGTTGCCTGCATGTGGGGGCGGGCAATCGAGCGTCCACGATCAGGCCCCTTGCCGAGCAAAGAGGCGAGCTTGTTCTGGTTAAGCTCAATCACTTCTTTGAGGCCCGCAATATTGGCCCGGCTGGCGGGCAGCGAGGCTTGGGCTTGCTTTATGTCGATCTGCGTGCCCAATTCGGCGGTAAAGCGCTGCTGCGTCAGCTGTTCGATGTGCACTTGCTGGTCGAGTAACGCTTGAGCAACGTCCAGTTGCTCATAAGTGTCCTGCAAGGCGATGTAGGTTTGCACGATGGACGCCGATAGCATCAGCGCTGCTGCGCGGCTGTCGACCTCAAGCGCATGTCGGCGCCCCACGGCGGCTTCAACTGCCGAGCGATTCTTACCCCAGAAATCCAGTTCGTACCCGACATTTAGTGTCGCCTGGTTGACGTTTTGCCAGGTGCCTTTCACGGGCGCGGGCGTGGTGCCGTTAGCACTGAAGCGTTCGCGGGTGGTACTTGCCGTCGCGTCAATTCGAGGCAACAGCGAGGCACTTTCGATGGCCTCCAGGGCGCCAGCCTGGTGCACACGAGCGGCGGCGGAGCGCAGTGTCGGACTATCCGCGAGCGCCTCTTCGACCAATGTGTTGAGCTGCGCATCGTTGAAGCTGGTCCACCAGGTTTCGGTTGGCCAAGCGGCAGGCGATAACGTGATGCCGCTATTGGCCAAGGTTTCACCGGCATCCCCGGGTGAGAGCATTCTGGACTGGGACTTCAAGTCGCTGAAAGAGCAACCGGCAAGCAGGATCAGCAGGACAGCGACTGACGCTTGGGCGGCAAAGGGGCGTCTGGATCGCACGTCCGTAAACCCCTCATTTTTTCGACTGTTCATGAACGGTATTCTCTGGCCTAAAGACTGATGTGCAGCAACGAAAGGTGACCGGTTGGAAGCGCGATGAAGCTAATAAAAACTATCAGTGTCGTTAGGGGCAAAAAAAAGATTCAGGTACCCAACCGACTATCGAACTCTCAAGCCTTTGACGATCAACGCCACCGAATGGTCGATGTCGTCAAGATTCTCCAGGTTTGCGGTGACCAGATGCAGCCAGGACATGCCGGTGAGCATAGACACGGCAACCTCCACCGCAGGACCGTCGACAATTTCCCCTGTGCTCACTGCTCTGGCGAATATCTTGCGCAAAGTACGTTCGCGACGCGGTAGAAATTCTTCTCGGAATTCCGCAATGGCCTTTGAATCCAACTGAATTTCAATGAAGACACTGCGAAGGGTTTCGCCGGCGCTTGAAGACCGCCACCAACTCCAAAGCGAGCGCAAATGTTCAATCAAATCCTGTTCCAGATTCCCGGTGTCGGGGGAGGTGACGAAAGTCAACGCTGCGCGCTCGTAAACATCCCTCAACAAAGCGCCTTTGCTGCGCCACCACCGATAGATGGTCGGCTTGCTTGACCCGGCGCGCTCGACAAGTGCATCCATGGTGAACGCCCGATACCCTTGCTCTTCAAGAATAGCGGCGGCCGCTTCCAGGATGGCCTCGGTGCTTTGCGGGCTGCGCACCGCGCCAATCGAGGATCGGCTACGTGGTTTGGCAGGCGTGGACTTGGTGGTCTTTTGGGTCATGGGCTTGGCGATGCTCGAAATCGGCTGTTCAGTGCTTTGCGAATTCTATAGAAACTGACAGTGTTTATACAATAGCATTTTCCAGGGGCAACGTAGTTAGCTGATGGTCGGAGGGGCTGCTTGCCGGTGGCTTGGGCATTTGCCGGAGCTCCGGCTTAGTGCTGAGAAAGAATGGTCTCGAGCAATCCTGGGAAGCGACAGCCAAGCACGCGTCTAGCTGGTACCGCCTGCGAGTTAGGCGTTGACGGCTGTTAGCTTGAACTGCTCTGAGTATTTACTCATAAAAAACACCCCGATCATGGCCCGTGACGCCACCTCCGCACAAAACGGATAGATATCTGCACGGGTCGGATATTGCATTTTGTTTTTCCTCCATAGCCTCACATGGCCTCAAAAAAACGATGGACTTATCGTCTGCCGTTCTTAAAAAATAATGAGAGACGGATGCCATGCGCAATATCGGCGTACATGAGGTTATCGAAAAACTGGCTGATCTTCTGTCATACCTGAACGCCGCTGTGATCGGCATGGAGGCTCATAGGGCACGTAAAGTCTGGGCAGGTTTGCTGTTGATGGTTGCAGGCGTGGGCGCTGTGGTGTTGGCCTGGGGTGATAGTGGGCGCCTGCTGCCCGGGTTTCATCAAACGTTGCCCGAGCAGCCGCCCATTACCTTATAAACCAGGCGATGGGTTTCACCTTGGTGATCGACATAAATCATGGTCGCGGGCACTACTTCGCAGGCACCTGCCGTTGGTGTGACCGATATCACCTCGGCGATATCGGGCGGCTGCGCGGGGTTGTACTGAGTCGCCGGGATTTGTTCGTTGCCGGCCGCCATGGCCGAGGTCGCGATTACTGCCAGAAATAGACCGATCAACGTTTTCATTTTTCTTTTCTCCGTGGTGATCCTGATGCCTAAAGTCTATTCCTCGCCTGCTATGGATAAAGAGGTGTTCGCTTGATGCAGCGTTACATGAAACGCAACAGTCGGCGCGCCGGGAGGACTTATGGACCTGTTCAATAGCGTGCGGGTGTTCGTCCGCGTGGTGGACAGCGGCAGTTTTACCGCAGCAGCGCAGGCGCTCGACTTATCGACTGCGCAAGTCTCGCGGTTGGTGGCGGACCTGGAGCAGCATGTGCAAGCCCGCCTTCTGCAACGCACCACACGGCGACTGGTATTGACCGAAGCCGGGGAGCGTTTTCTGTTACGTGGCCGGCAGATTCTCGAGGAAATGAAAGAGGCCACGGCTGAAGCCCGCGGCGCCCATCTCAAGCCCAGTGGTCGGCTCCGCGTACACAGCATGAACGGCCTGGGCGTACTGATCACGCCGCTGATCGCTCGGTATGGAGAGCTCTACCCCGACGTGCTCTTCGAGCTGACCCTTTCACATCGCAATCCAGACCCGCTGGAAGAAGGCTACGATGTGGTCATCTCGATTGCCCAGGAATTAGCCGATACACAATTTGTCGCACAGGCCATCGGTCAGATCTACAGCGTGCCTTGTGCCTCCAGGGATTACCTGGAGCGCCACGGCGTACCCGGCAACCCTTTGGATCTGAATGAGCATCGCTGCCTGCGAATGCTCGAACCTTTGTACAGTGATGAATGGGTATTTCACGACGAGCAGGGCGAGCATCGTGTCATCCCCGGCAAGACCTTTCAGAGCAATGTCGCCGAGTCCATGGTCAAAGCCTCTGAGGCTGGCATGGGCATCAGTCTGCTGCCGTTTTATACCGCTACCCGTCCGGTGAGTGAGGGCAAGTTGCTGCGCCTGCTGGCGGCTTATCGTCTACGGGAGCGCACTGTCTATGCGCTCTACCCATCACGGCGCTTTCTCGATGCCAAAGTCAGAACCTGGGTTGATTTTCTCAAGGCTGAGTTGCCCAGGCTATTCGCGGAGCATGAGGCTGTTTTGAAAGATCCACGGCATTGGGCCTGATGTATTTAAAGAGCAGTTGAGTGTGATGACCAGATCCGCGTCCGGTCTGTTGCGCCCAGCCCGCAACTCGGCGCGCGTAGATATCCAGCTCGCAAGTGGTAGTGGTGAACACTTTGGAGTCGATATCTGACACGTCTGGATGATCCCTGACGCAGACAATTCGGTTAGTTCTTAATAACCTTGAAAGTGGTGCGCGGAGATCAACAATGGCTATCAGTGTTTTTGACTTGTTCAAAATTGGAGTCGGCCCCTCCAGTTCCCATACCGTCGGCCCGATGCGTGCCGGAGCTCTTTTTGTCGAAGCCTTGCGCGAGCGGGAAATGCTGGCGCGGGTGCAGCGCATCGAGGTGCGGTTGTATGGTTCGCTGTCGGCCACCGGTATTGGTCATGGCACGGATAAAGCGGTGATCATGGGGTTGATGGGGGAATGGCCAAACAAGGTCGACCCGCTACAGATCGAGCCACGGCTGATGGCTCTGCGTGAGACGCAATGCCTGCTGCTGGCCGGTCAATACCGTGTGCCTTTTGTATGGCAGCGGGACATGCGCCTACTGGATGAGAACCTGCCTTACCATCCCAACGCCATGACGTTGAGTGCGTTTGCCGAGGATCATCTGCTGTTGTGCGAAACCTACTACTCCATCGGGGGTGGCTTTGTCATCGACCAGCAACAGGCAGAGAGTGGCCAACTCGATAAAGATCTGACCGAACTGCCCTATGACTTCAGTACAGCGGCACAGTTGTTGAGCCAGTGCAACGCCCATGGGCTGCGCATTTCCCAACTGATGTTGGCGAACGAGCGGGCATGGCGTAGCGAAGAAGACATCCGCCAGGGGCTGGCGCAGATCTGGCAAGCCATGCGCACCTGTGTAGACAGCGGGCTCAAGCACGAAGGCGTATTACCTGGCGGATTGAATGTGCAGCGCCGTGCGGCGCGCCTACACCGCAGTCTGCTGGAAATCGGCAAGCCGAATGTCATCGGTTCGACCTTGAGCGCCATGGAATGGGTGAACCTGTTCGCCCTGGCGGTCAACGAAGAGAATGCCGCCGGCGGGCGCATGGTCACCGCACCCACGAACGGAGCTGCGGGGATCATCCCGGCGGTGTTGCAGTACTACATGAAGTTCTGCCCCGAGGCCAAGGACAGCGACGTGGTGGACTATTTTCTCGCCGCGGCTGCCGTAGGCATTCTGTGTAAACGCAATGCGTCGATCTCGGGGGCGGAGGTCGGTTGTCAGGGCGAGGTCGGTTCAGCCTGTGCGATGGCCGCGGCCGGCCTGGCGGAAATCCTGGGAGCCAGTCCCGAACAAGTGGAAAACGCGGCGGAAATCGGCCTGGAACACAACCTCGGGCTGACCTGCGACCCTGTCGGCGGATTGGTGCAGGTGCCGTGCATCGAGCGCAACGCAATCGCAGCGGTGAAAGCGATCAATGCCGCACAAATGGCCTTGCGCGGTGACGGCACGCATTTCATCTCTCTGGACCGGGTCATTCGCACCATGCGCGATACAGGTGCCGACATGCATGACAAATATAAAGAGACCTCTCGTGGCGGGCTGGCGGTCAGTTCCATCGAGTGCTGAGCCACCTTGGCCAAAGGGAGAGCGGGACATGCTGCAACTGACCGAATCTGGCGGGCCACAACTGCCAGCGCTGCGTATTGGTTTCTGGTTGATGGAAGCCTTCGATTTGTATGCCCTGGCCAATGCGCTGGAGCCCTTGCGCCTGGCTAACCAGTTGGCTGGGCGCAATGTTTGCCAGTGGCAAATTCTCAGTCTGGAGGGCCAACAACTGAACGCCAGCAACGGGATAGCTACCGCCACTGCGCGACTGGATCAGGCACAAACGCTCGATGTGTTAATCCTCTGTGGTGGCGAGAACCTGCACACTTGCACGGATCATCCGGACTTTCGGCAGCAGCTGTGCCACTGGGCCATGCAGCCAATCAGTCTCGGTGCATTTGGCAAGGCCGGTTGGCTGCTGGCGCAGATAGGTGCACTGGACGCTTTCCGCTGCAGCCTGCCGGAATCTGATCCATTGCTGTCGTTGGGTCCCTTCAATGATTTGACCCCTGTGACCGCCCCGTTCTGCATTGACCGCCAACGTCTGACCTGCGTCGGCCCGCAGGCCGTTCAAGGGTTGATGCACGAACTGCTTGCCCGGACCCACGGCCGCGGTCTGATACTGCGTATGGAAAAACATTCAGCACGCCAGGCCAGACCTCTACAACCCATGCATAACGCCCCGGCAAAACTTCAAGCGACGCTGGCATTAATGAACGAGCACTTGACCCGAACACTGGGAATCGACGAATTGGCCGTGACCATGGGCATTTCTCGGCGGCATCTGGAGCGGCTGTTCAAACACCGTCTGGGTTGTTCGCCCTCTAGACACTACCTGGACCTGCGTTTGCAACAGGCGCGTCAGTTATTGCGGGCCGGTGAACAGCCCATGTCGGATGTCGCGCGGGAGTGCGGATTCGTCTCGTTGCAGCATTTCTTTCGTTGCTATCGTCAGTACTTCGGCGTACACCCTCGCGACGAACGGACACCCCCGCAACCGTCTTGCTCACTGACCGCCTGACCCCTTTGCCAATGCCCCCGCCAAGCGGCTTTCATCGCGCTTTTCGGGGGCATTTTGGTCTTTGTCTGATGGCCCTGAGGGTCACTTTCGGAAACAGCGGATATGACCAATTACAGGTCGGATTCGCGCAAAAAATCTCACTTTGCATCTGTTCGAATGATCTCCAGCGGCCCGCCAGAGTGGCGCCCTCTGTCGCTCAATCACTGACAAGGATAAATGACATGCAAATGCCCAAAACCATCCAGATCAAGAACGGCGAAAAAGTGACACCAACGTTCTCAGCCCAGGAATACGCCAATCGCCAGGCCAAATTACGGGCGTACCTGGCGCAGAACAATATCGACGCGGCAGTGTTCACGTCCTATCACAACATCAACTACTACAGCGATTTTCTGTACTGCTCCTTCGGTCGTCAGTACGCGCTGGTTGTGACTCAGGACAGCGCCGTGACCATCAGTGCCAACATCGATGGTGGTCAGCCATGGCGCCGTACCATGGGCACTGAAAACATCGTGTACACCGACTGGCAGCGCGACAACTATTTCGTCGCAATCCAGCAAGCCTTGCCCAAGGCCGGGCGTATCGGCATTGAGTTCGACCATCTGAATGTGCTCAACCGCGACAAACTTGCCAGCCGCTACCCGCAGGCTGAGTTGGTGGATATCGGCGCACCCTGCATGCGCATGCGCATGATCAAGTCCGCCGAAGAACACGCGATCATCCGCCATGGTGCCCGTGTAGCGGACATCGGCGGTGCCGCCATCGTCGAAGCCTTGCGTGATCAGGTTCCAGAATATGAGGTGGCCCTGCACGCCACTCAGGCGATGGTGCGCGAAATTGCCCGCACTTTCCCGAACTCCGAACTGATGGACACCTGGACCTGGTTCCAGTCCGGCATCAACACCGATGGCGCACATAACCCGGTGACGTCACGCAAGGTCAACAAGGGTGACATCCTCAGCCTTAATTGCTTTCCGATGATCGCCGGTTACTACACTGCACTGGAACGTACATTGTTCCTGGACCACTGCTCCGACGAGCATCTGCGCTTGTGGGAAGTTAACGTCAAAGTGCACGAGGCCGGTCTGAAACTGATCAAGCCGGGCGTGCGTTGCTGCGATATCGCCCTGCAACTGAACGAGATCTTCCTGGAACACGATCTGCTGCAATACCGCACCTTCGGCTACGGTCACTCCTTCGGCACGCTGAGCCACTACTACGGCCGCGAAGCCGGGCTGGAGCTGCGCGAAGACATCGACACCGTGCTGGAACCGGGGATGGTGGTCTCCATTGAACCGATGATCATGCTGCCTGAAGGCCTTCCGGGTGCAGGCGGCTATCGTGAACACGACATACTGATCGTCAACGAACAGGGTGGCGAAAACATCACCAAATTCCCGTATGGCCCGGAACACAACATCATCAAGAAGTGAGATCACGCGCCGCACAGTGAACCTGTGCGGCGCTTCTCTTTGACGAGTGGCATCGACCTTCTGCACCGGCAAGACGTGCTCTTACGCGTTAATGCAAGGAAGCCACTTGTTTACGTTCACCGATGGGCGATACACCGAAAAAGCGGCTGTAGCACTTGGAGAAATGCGCAGGTGAAACAAAGCCGCAGGCGAGGGCGATATCGCGTACTTGCGACTCGCTGCGTAGCAGTAATTGCCGCGCCCGTGAAAGGCGCAATTCCAGGTAGTACTGACTTGGCGTACGTTGCAGGTGCTTGTGAAACAGGCGTTCCAGTTGCCGCACCGACACTTCGTTCAGCCGCGCGAGTTCCTCAAGGCCCACCGGCTCCTCGAGATTGGCTTCCATGATCGCCACCATCTGACTGAGCTTGGGTTGGGAGGTGCCCAGTTTTTGCCGCAATGGCACACGCTGTTGCTCCTGCGCGCCACGTACCCGATCACACAGCAGCAACTCGGCCGCATGGGCCGCGATGTCCCGACCACCTGGTTCGCGGGCAATCAACTGCAGTGTCATGTCCATGGACGCCACGCCACCGGAGCAGGTATAGCGATCCCGATCCAGCTCGAACAGCTGGTTGGAAATGATGATCCCTGGAAAACGCTCCTTCAACGCTTCGATGTCTTCCCAGTGAATCGTGCAGCGATAACCCTTGAGCAAATCAGCGCGAGCCAACAAGTGGCTGCCGGTGCAAATCCCGCCTAGCGCCACCTGATCATGGGCCAGCTTACGTAGCCAATTGAGTAACGGTCGGCTGCTGTGATTGGAGACGATCGGGTTTGATCCGACAACGAACAGAATATCCAGTTTTGGCGCATCGGTAATGGAGTAGTCGGGCAGGATGCGCATGCCGTTGCTGGCTGTGACCGGCTCTGTGTTGGCTGCGATGATAACCGTGCGGAACATAGGTTGGCGCGCTGCCAGATTGGCCATGCGCAAGGTTTCCACGGCAGAGGCGAAGCCGATAGTAGTGAAGTTCGGTATGACCAGAAAACCTACGATCTTCACTGGCCGTTGTTCATTAGCCGAACGTCCCGCAGCAGGGGGCACCGCCTGGAGTTTCGCCATCTTTACCGCTCCTCAACTGTATAAGTGACGCGCTCTTCGGCACGCTGCCGGCTTTGGCGACATCATCTAGTTTTTATGATTATTAACCCTGCTTTCAGGTTTCTGGATCTTACACCGAGTGTTCGATCAATAGACCATAACGAAATGAATTTGCATGCAAGATGTGATTGAGATTGGATCCGACTAAATGGCCGAAGGGAAGCGTACAAAACGTAGGGAGGGAGAAAGAAAAAAACGGCCAGCTCTGTGGTGGAGAGCGGGCCGCAAAGAGGTGAGCGAGGATGAATGTTCGTATGCGACGTTATGTGGATATAGAGTTAAGCATTCTCTGTTTGAGCCATCTCAACGTTTTGCAATGTCTTCTTCTTGGCGTTGAAGATTGCGGCCATACAAACGATGGACAGTGCGAGCGCACCCGTAGCAATAACTTCCATGCGGTGCTCTGGCAAAATAAGCATGACGATCAGGATACTCAGGATGCAGAAAATAACCAGGTAGCTGAGCCAAGGATAAAACCACATTTTGAATGCGATAGGCTGTCCCGAAGCATTCATTTTTTTGCGAAGTATCAATTGAGAAATAGCAATGGCCAGATAGACCAATAGGGCAACAGCTCCAGAGCTGGCCAGGAGGAAGGAGAATACTTCGTTGGGCGCAAAATAGTTAAGCGCTGTGGTCAGGAAACCAACCGCTGTGCTGGCTAGCACCGCAACATAGGGCACCCCTGAAGACGAAGTTTTCTGCAGTACTTGAGGGCCATCCCCGCGTGTGCTCAGCGAGTAGACCATACGTGACGCCGTATAGATGGCTGAGTTAAGGCAGCTGGCTACCGCAATCAGTACAACGATATCTACAATCATCTTCGCGTGTGGAATATTCATCAACTCAAGCGCTCTCTGATAAGAACCGACTTCCATAAGCATGGGGTCGTTCCACGGGACGATGGAGATAATGAGGAACACCGATACAATATAGAAAATCCCCATTCGCCAGACGACGGAGTTTGTCGCGCGGGTTATCTGTTTGGAGGGGTTCTGAGATTCGGCCGCTGCAATGGTGACGATTTCTGTTCCCATGAAGCTGAACACTGTGGTGAGCATTGCACCGATAACGGCGGTCATGCCATTGGGCATGAAGCCACCAAACTCTTTGCTTAATTGAACGACACCACGCACCGTCGTATCAGGTAATGCGCCAGCCAGGGCAAGCGCGCCAAGCGCGATAAAGCCCAGTACTGCAATGACTTTGAGCATGGCGAACCAGAATTCAAACTCCCCATAACGAGCGACACTGAACAGGTTCGTTAACGTCAGCAGACCGGTTACCGCTATCGCAAACTCCCACGTTTGTATGGCGGGAAACCAGGCGTGCAAAATAGCGGCTGCTGCAATGGCTTCGATAGGAATGACCAACACCCAGAACCACCAGTACAGCCAGCCGATGGTAAAGCCCGCGCCGCGTCCCATCGCACGCTCGGCATAGGTCGAAAATGATCCTGTATCGGGCGAGGCTACGGCCATTTCTCCAAGCATGCGCATGACCAGAACGACCAAAGTGCCGGAAAATATGTAAGCCAGAATCGTTGCTGGACCCGCGGAGGCGATAGCGTGTCCTGAGCCGATGAACAGGCCGGCACCGATGGCGCCGGCAATTGAAAGCATGGTGACGTGACGCTGCTTGAGGCCTGGGGCCAACGTGGAGCTGCTGGACATGATATTTACCCTTTTTATTCTATTTGGGACGGTGAAGGGTTAGCTGTCGTTTGTTATTTGTGCACGTCCGTGAGCTCTTTATGTTTCCAAATCAAAAGCCTCTCGCACGGCGGCACTAATGCCTGAGACACACACTTCAAGAATCAGCTCACCTTTCTCTCGACTGGAACCTTTAGGGGATGACAGTGTTCCACACGCCGGTGTGCGCTCAGGAATGATGGGAAAGACGTCATAAGGCGGGAAGCTCGCTGGGGGATGGTCGACTGCGCGACTCAGATCGACCTTGTCAGGGTGAAGGGCCAGCATCAAAGAGGTTTCGAAAATACCGCCATGTTCTATGTCCCAGCCGAGGAACCCATCGGGATACAGCTTTTCGATCACGGCGGGCTCGTTGATGAAGTCCCAATAGGACAGCACGACAACTTTGAAGTCACTGATGCCACCGTAGCGAAGTTCTCGAAGTGCAAGGTCTATGCCCTCGACAATGAACATCGAGTTTTCATAGTGACCATTCATCATCACCAGTTTGCGTGCACCATGGCGTGCAAGTTCTCTGATGATGTCCTGCACGGTATGGGTCAGAGTGGCCCCATCGAGACTGGTCGTTCCAGGAAAGTGGTTGCCGCCTCCTGATTTCTGCTGAGACTTGTAGCCATAGGCCAGTGCAGGCAAAACCAGGCCGCTGACATTTTTTGCGACCGCCTTACATATCGCGGTAGGTAGCAGAACATCGACCTCCATGCACATGTGATGTCCATGCTGTTCCAATGCGCCAACGGGCAGAAAGATAGGGCAGCCGGTAGCGACCTTCTCTGCATACTCTGGCCAGGTGAGTTCTCCAATAACGACGCTGTTGTTCATCTACACACCCTTTGAAAGTGATTGAACTGTTGGCGGTTTTTAACCGGTGGTTGGGGGCGTTCGCCTATTGTCTGACCGACCCTTTGGATTGCAGGAATCGAAGGTGGCGCATAGAGCGATTCGATCAGATCGGGAAGGGGGCGATTTGTCCAAATCCGACCCGTAAATGACAAAACATCCTCTAATTTGGCATTTCTGGCTGGGGGAAGGCTTTCCGGGTTTTTCGCTTTTCGGTGAAAGGGGGGCGATGGGTCGGATCTGACAAACTTCAGGTCGGACGCGTACAAAAATGGGTGATGGCGACCTGCTGCAATGCATGCAGCCAGCTAATGATGCGTGTGGTTGGCAGCGACAGTAAGCAGGAGGCAAGCGCAAAAGGATGAAACGGACACGGGCAACTTTCCATCACCCAGGAGAGACAATAATGAAAAATCGCGTCGACCTTTCACGCCGTACATTCCTCAAGACCACCAGCATCCTGGCAGGCACTGCAGCGCTATCTGGGTTCCTGCCTTTGAGAAGCTTTGCTGCATCGGAAAAAGAACTGGTCATCCTGGCATGGGCCGGACACGCAGAGCCGGACATAGTCGCTGATTTTGAGCGCAAGTATGGGGTCAAAGTCCGGGCCAAGTACTACACCGGTGGGGACAACATGCTGGGGCTGATCTCGCAATCCCCGCCCGGTACCTTCGATCTGATCCTGTCCGACGCCGAATATGTGCAGCAACTCAATGCTGCCGAATACATTGAAGAGCTCGACCCCGCGGACTATCCCTTTGACGACTTCTACCCTGAGTTCCAGCACTTCCCTGGGCACTGGCAGGGTGACAAGCTCTATTCTGTCCTTATCCGCTTTGGCTTTCTGGGCATCGCTTACAACACCCAGCTCATTCCCGAAGCCAAGGTGCGCAGCTATGACATGTTCTGGGACGAAAGCCTCAAGGGCAAGGTTGGGCACTTCGACTGGCACTTGCCGAATCTGGGGCAGATCAGTCTGCTGAACGGCAATGCGCGCCCTTACGACATCGACACCGCGCACTGGCAAAGCGTCAAACAGAAGATGATGAGCCTGCGCCCACAGATCGGTGGATTCTTCGATTACGGCGGAACCTTTTCTTCGCTGAAGAACGGTCAGATCCATGCAATGTGCGGTATCGGCGACTGGATCACCGGGGTCCTGCAGCGCGCCGGCGCACCGGTGAAAACCGTGCTGCCGGAGGAGGGCGGGTTGCAATGGACGGAGTCCTACTGCATCGCCAGGAAAGCACACAGTCCGGAGCTGGCGAAGAAGTTCATCCAATACATCACATCGCCGGAAGGCCAGGTCAAGTCGGCGAAGATGGCCGCTTATCCAGCCCTCATCCCGAGCAAAAAAGGTTGGGAACTGCTGAACCAGACCGATCCCGCCGAAGCGAAGCGTCAAGGCATGGTGCTCGGCCAGCGTAACGTCATGAATGACATCAGGGATGGTCGCATCAAGTACCGCGAGCTCCCGATCCAGCAGAGCCTGGAGGAGTGGAACGACTTCTGGTCCGAATACAAGGGCGCTTGATGAGGCACTCGGAGGTGGTCGCAATGATGTTACAAAAGTTAAGGAATTCGCCGCCAGGGTATGCCGAAAGTAGTGCGGCGAAGCCGTTGGCGCGACGGTGCGGGGGCAAGAGGACATTCCGCTTGCCCTGGTACGGCTTCACGTTCGCGATGCCGATCCTGATCTGGCAGTTGATCTTCTTCATATTCCCGCTGGCGTTTCTGGTGGCCATCAGCTTCTGGACCGTGCGCAACTTCCGGATGGTGCCGACGTTCGAGTGGCTGAACTGGAGCTACATGCTCAGCCGCGGGTTCTTCTGGGACGCTTACGTCCACACCCTTGCAATGGCTGCGGGCGCCACCGTGCTGGTCAGCATGGTGGCCTTTCCCTGCGCCTATACGATCGCCTTCAAGTTCCGCGAGTCGGCAAAGCAGTTGCTGGTGCTGCTGCTGATTACACCGTTCTTCACCAGCTATCTGGTGCGCACCTATTCATGGCAGGTGTTCCTCAGCGATAACGGCATCTTTAACGCCGCACTCGGTCAACTCGGGCGAGAGCCGTTTGCAATGCTGAACACAGCGTTTGGCACCTATGTCGGCTATTTCACGCTGTGCCTGCCACTGGTGGTGTTGCTGCAACTGTTCAGCCTGATGTACATCGATCGCTCGTTGATCGAGGCGGCGCACAACCTCGGCTGCGGACGACTGCGAACGGTGTTGCTGGTGGTGGTACCGTCGGCGCGGATCGGCATCGTCGTTGCAGCGCTGTTCTGCTTCATCCTGACCTTCGGCGACTTCGTCAGCCCGCTCTATCTGGGCGGTGGTCAGCCGCCGACCTTGAGCACCCTAATCACTGACACCACCAAGTCCGGTCAACAATGGCCACGCGCGGCGGTGATCGCAACGATGATGATCGTGACGCTACTCATCACCGCCTTCGGTGCGGTTCGCTTTGCTTACCGGAGGCGCGCATGAACGAGCATCGCTTGATTAACTTCTTGCTGCGCAGCTTTGTCGTACTGGTGTTCATCTTCATTTTTACGCCAATCGCCGGCAGCTTCGTGTTCTCGTTCAACATCGACCGTTTCCCATCCTTGCCGCTGGGCGGCTTCAGTCTGCACTGGTATGAGGTGATCGCCGCCGACCCGGCAGTTTGGCAGGCATTCAGGAACAGCCTCACTGTGGGAGTGGTCGTGTCGCTGGTATCGACCTTGCTCGGATTCACTGCGGCCTACACAGACTTCCGCTACCAGTTCTTCGGCAAGTCGATATACATGGCGCTCGCGCTGCTGCCGCCAACCATTCCGGTCGTGATCATGGGGCTGGCGATGCTGGCTTTCCTGTCCCGAGTCGGGCTTTCCGGCGAGATCTATGCGGTGATGATCAGCCACATCGTAATGTGTGCGCCGTTCGCGATGGCGGTGATCCGGATGCGGTTGGCGCAGATGGATCCGAACATCGAGGCGGCGGCATGGAACCTCGGTGCCAGCCAATGGAAGGCCATGCGCTATGTGATCCTGCCGTTCTCGGCGCCCAGCATCTTCGCCGCGCTGTTTGTGACCATGGCCGTTTCTTTCGACGAGTTCGCGGTCGCCTGGTTCGTGTCGGGGCTCAACGAGACGGTGCCGGTGCGCATCCTTAACACGTTACAAGGGCAGGTGAGCCCGACCATCAATGCAATCGGGACAATCGTCTTCATCACGACCATGACCTTGGTAATCCTTGCACAGTTGCTGCTGATGCGGCGCAAGAAGCCGGCGAGCGTCTGACGCTGCCCTGACAAACACCTGAACCCGAAGGATTTCAGCCATGACTCAACCGCTGGTGGTATTTGACAACGTGGTCAAGCATTTCGGCAGTTACCTCGCCGTCGAACGTATGAACCTGGAGATTTACAAGGGCGAGTTCGTCGCGATCATGGGATCGAGCGGCTGCGGCAAGACTACGACGTTGCGCATGCTCGCGGGCCTCGACAAGCCGAGCGAAGGCGAGATTCGCCTCAACGGCGAGCGGATCAATGACCTCTACTCCTGGGAGCGGGAGACGCCGCTGGTCTGGCAAAACCTGGCGCTGTTCCCGTTTCTCAATGTGGTCGAGAACGTCGAGTTCGGTCTGCGGATGCGTGGCATGGCCAAGGCCGAGCGGCGCAAGAAAGCGCTGCACTGGCTTGAGCGCCTTGGGCTGGAGGAGTTCGCCGCACGCGACATCAGCCTGCTCTCCGGCGGCCAGCGCCAGCGCGTGGCGCTGGCACGTTCGTTGGTTACCGAACCGCCCATCCTGCTCCTCGACGAGCCGTTAAGCGCTCTCGATGCTCATCTCAGCGTGCGTATGCAGGGCGTGCTGACCGGCCTCCAAAAAGACCTTGGCATCACCTTCGTCTACGTCACGCACAGTCAATCCGAAGCCTTTGCGATGGCCGATCGCGTTGTGATCATGAGTCGGGGCCGGGTTGAACAGATCGGCTCGCCGCAGGAGGTCTTCCTCGAGCCACACAACCGCTTCGTCGCCGAGTTCGTTGGCGGCAAGAACATCCTTTGCGGCACTGTCGTCGGCTTCGACGAGGAGGGGTTGGTCCGTCTTGATTCCGAGCACGGTGACTTTCTGGCGCGGCTGCCGGACGGTAAGTCAGTCGTCCCCGGCGAGCGAGTCACTGTCTGCGTGAGCGCCGAGCATATCGATCTGACCGCGCAGCCTGGCCAGCGCAACCGGCTGGCCTGCACCGTGGTCGGTGAAGAGTTTATCGGTTCGATGGTAAACATCTACCTCGAAGCCAGCGGTGGGCTCGAGCTGCAGGTGCAGAAACCGCACGCCGATTACAACCTGCTCGGCGTACAGAACGGGCAAAAAATCTTCGCCGAATGGGACGGTGCGCGTGCGCTGATTCTGCGCGGTGACTGAGCGTCAGATCTCAAGCTGTTGGCGAGATCAATGAGCAAGAGCGTTTTTATAGGTGGGCTGACCTGGGTGGACCGGTCTAGCCCACGCGGATTGTCGCCGATGTACTAGACATAATAAATGACACTGACGGGGCGGATTTGCTGCGCACTCAACATGCGCGCCACAACGTTGTCGACACGGTTGCTTCGACTTTCACGCTTCCCTGCTTGGTAGTGGTCTGGAATGGGGCTCATAACGTGTCAAAGAGGACTGGGTTTGCAGCCTGTTGGATAAAATCACGCATCCAGATCACTGCTGGGTCAAAATGATTACGTGGATGCCAAGCCAATTGCAGGGTGAAGCAGGGGGCCGCGAAAGGCAGTTCGTAGAGCTCTAAGTCATCGCCAAATTGAATAAAATGTCCGGCTGGCAATGTGCAGACGTAGTCACTGTTGCGCAGCAAATGAGGGATCAGCGACAGTTGCGGCAGCGTCATGACCACCCGACGTCGACGCACCAGATTGGCCAGATATTCGTCCATGTAGCGTTGTGGGCTGCCTGAAGCGCTGGAAATCAATAAGTGTTCGAGATTGCAATAGGTATCCAAATCCAAGGCAGCGGTGCCGCGCGGATGGCCCTTGCGCTGCGCCATGACAAACCCCCCCTCATACAGCGTTCGCGCCTTCATGCTGCTGGGTATCATCCGATCTAAATCAATGAGCATATCGACTTCACCGCGTTCAAGTTCAGTTGCGATATGGTCAGGCCGTGGTCGCTGGATTTTTATTTGTAGTTTGTGCGGACCGAGCGTTTGTAGAAGCCCTACCAGCTTCATGCCGACGGCCAACATTGCATCTTCACCCATGGCGATGCTGAATTCACGGCTGTCTTTGTAGGGGTCGAAGGTCGGCTGAAAATTGATGACTTTTTCCAGTCCGTTGAGTGCTGCGCTCAACGGCAGCGCTAATGTTAATGCCAAGGCGCTAGGGGTCATGCCTCGACCGTTTTCAGCGGCTAATAGCAAGGGATCGCCGAACACCGTCCGCAGTCGCCCCAGTTGTGCTGACATGGCCGGTTGGCTGATATTCAGGCGTTGTGCGGCGCGGGTCACGTTGCGTTCCTGCAGCAATATCTCCAAAGAAACAAGGAGGTTCAAATCGATCTGAGACAAGTCCATATAGATACCTACGTCTATCAGAGAGGCAACTAGCCGCGAGCGGCTACCTGCAGGCTATGAATCAACCTATTTAACCAGATTATATGACCTATATCTGTTATTGATTTGATCTATCGCTATCAGTGAATTAACTTGGCGGCATCAGCTAGGTCGCAACGCGTTGTGCGGCACATCAACGCGATAGACGCGGGGACGCCAAGGTTCGCACCGAGGCGACCATCGTCGCGCCAGACGTCGTGGATTGTAGCCAGACAACAGGACGGAAAACTTCCGGGAGAGCGCTATTGCTCACCTCCTTTTAACCCGGTCGGGAACATTTTAGGAAAGCCCCCTAAACTATTCTCTGCAGAAAAGAACGCGTTTAACACTTTGAGGAGTACCGATATGAGGCACTTGCTAATAGCGGGTGGAATGTTTGTAGTTGCCGCTTCATTCAATATGCAGGCGACTGCCGCTGGGGACTTGTGCGCAGCGAACTTGCAAAGTCTTCACGATCAACAGGTCAGCACCGCCCAAACCCACGCGGTGGTCAAGACGCTGGTAGAGAGAACAATCGCGGACGCAAAGGCTGCTCAGGCCCAGGGTGATAACAAAAAATGTATAAGCATTACCAGGGCGGCGTTGACGAAGCTAAGAAATTATAATAAGTAACACCTTACACGATTATTCGTTTTGCAAGCGCCAATGTGCTGCCTCACACATTAAGCTCCTTATGCCGGTGAGGCCACTGCCTCAGAGGCTCGCTGTCTCCTGTTCAAAATATCCTCCCCTTGGGATTCCAGATGGATCGAGTCGGCTTTTCCGCGGCGCGGTCACCTATGAAACTAGTTATCACTGGGCATAGACATCCGGAAGTCTGTTTTTTTACGGATATTAGTGCGCGCTATTCAAGGCGGAATGTTCGCGACAATCTAACAGCGCATTTAGCGTTGTGCGCTAAACCATTGAACCTAAAACAGTATCAATAGCGAGTGATCGCGCCAGGCGTGCTATCACCTTTAAGTCGATAACTAAATGCTTAGCAAGCTAATCAACTGTCGTGCTAATGAGTTTTCCAACTAATCTTTCTAACCACCTTTCGCCACGAGGAGAGCTGATACATGAGCCCCAGAGTGTTTGTTAGCAGTTGCTTTTTTATGGGGTGCGTCAGTTGTGCCGCTCATGCCGATGAAGAGATGTTTTCTGCTTCTTCCCGATGGATGACCGGCGACTGGGGCGGGCTTCGTACAGAGCTACTCGATAAAGGCTACGACTTCCAACTCAGTTATCAGTCAGAAAGCGCTGCCAACCTCAGTGGCGGTTATGATCACGATCATACGGCACGCTACACCGACCAGTTCAATATTGGCGGAGCCCTTGACCTGCAAAAGATCCTGGGGTTGCCCGCCGCGAATCTGCAACTGCAGATCACTGAGCGCAGTGGTCGGGACCTGACCAATGATCGGCTGGCGGACCCGCGTACGGGGACGATTGGCTCTTCCGTGCAAGAAAACTATGGGCGCGGCCAGACCTGGCGGATCACGGTCCTGGCCTATCAGCAGAAGTTTTTCGATGACGTGCTCGACATCAAAGCGGGTCGGTTGCCAATAGGCAGTGATTTTGACTCGACCGGCTGCGTGTTCCAGAACAACTCGATGTGTGGCGGGCTGGTCGGTCACGCGTCTACCGTGTGGTTCAACTCGCCAGTCGGGCAGTGGGGCGGTCGGATCAAAGTCAACATGACGCCGCAGGTCTATGCCCAGGTCGGCGCGTACGAGTACAACCCGACGCTGCTGGATAGCAACAATGGCTTTAAGTTGAACACCTCGGGTCAGGAAGGTATGACCTATGTCGGGGAACTGGGCTGGACACCTTCGCTGGGCGCTGAAGGGATGGCAGGCAAGTACATGTTTGGCGGGTATTGGAACTCTGCCGACGCTAACGACGTGCTCAAAGATAACAACGGTATCGACAAGCAACTCTCCGGTAATCCTGCCGATGTACATGATGGCCGTTACGGTTGGTACGCCTACGCGCGGCAACAAGTCACTACAGTCGACGGTGATGCCAAACGTGGCTTAAGTCTGTTCGCGCATTACTCAGGGTACGACAAGGACAGCAGCACGCTGGACTGGCAGGCCCAGGTTGGGGCTATTTATGCGGGTCCATTTGATGCTCGCCCTCAGGACTCTCTGGCCATCGGCTTCAGTGAGCTGCATGTCAATCCGGCACTGACAAAGAACCAACGCGTGCATAACCAGGTCAACAATCTCGTTGACTATGCTAACCCTGCCTATCAGCCAATCCAGCACGCGGAATACGCGGCTGAAATTCACTACGACTTCAAACTGACAAACTGGCTAATGGTACGACCTAACCTGCAATACCTGGCCAATCCAGGAGGTGTGTACGAGGTAGACAATGCTTTCGTCGCCGGTTTGACCGTCAACACCGTTTTCTAAAAGGCCACAAGCCCAACCGAATTGTGGGGGCTTTCGACCCTTCAATGACCTGTTATCGCAGGAAAAGACATGAATAACCTGAACACGATAAAGAGCTCCAATGCGATGAAGCCCACCCGGCGGACCCTGCTCAAGAGCCTGGTGACTGCTTATACTGCGTCATTGATTCCCTGGGCGCTTGCCGAACCTGTAGACAGCGCCGACCAAGGTGCGTTTGTCGCCATGTCGGCGATTATCGCCGGGCGCCAGACCCTCGACAGTGAGCTGGCGAAAAATCTGTACCGGGCACTGCTTGCCGACGATCCGAACTTCGCCAGTGGCGTCAAAGACCTGCTGGCGCTGGTCAACGAACGCAAGATCGATCCCCTTCAGCTACAAAAAATACTCGATGACGAAAAGTCGCCATTAGCAGTTGTTCCGCGAAAAATCGCCACTGCCTGGTTCATGGGCGTCGTGGGCAGTGGTGAGCATGCGCGCTGTCTTGCTTACGAAAATGCCCTGAACGCTGTGATTGTCGCTGATGTGCTCAAGCCGCCGACCTATGCCTATGGTCCTTATGGCAGCTGGGCAAAAAAACCAAATGAAGAGGTGCCAAATGTCTGACCAGCTATCGGCTGATATTGTCGTTATCGGTTCGGGGATCTGCGGATCGCTGGCGGCGTTGAAATTGGTGAAGCAGGGCGTATCTGTTCTGATTCTCGAAGCTGGCGGGCCGATTGAACGCGGCCGGATAGTTGCGGCGTTCCGCAACTCCACGCGCAAAAGCGATTGGATGTCACCTTATACCTGCTCGGAATGGGCGCCACATCCAGTCTACAAGCCTGTCGATAACGGCTATCTGGTGCAGGCCGGGCCCTATCCGTATCCGGCGGAATACATTCGTGGTGTCGGTGGCACGACGTGGCACTGGGCGGCCCAGGCCTGGCGCGTGGTACCGGGCGATATGCGCATCCACAGCCTGTATGGCGTGGGCGTCGACTGGCCGCTGACGTATGAGGAACTCGACCCTTTCTATCAGGAAGCGGAAGAGATCTGGGGCGTCTCGGGCGCGGAAAATACCGGTTCGCCGCGCAGCAAGCCGTTTCCGATGGAGCCCGTCACCGAGCCCTACGCCATGCGTCGCATTCGTGAGCGGCTTGCCCCGACCTACGCGGTGGTGGGTAATACAACCGCACGCAACAGTCGCAGTTACGACGGCCGACCTGCCTGTTGTGGCAACAACAGTTGCCAGCCGATTTGCCCGATTGACGCGCAATACCATGGCGGCATCGCGATTCAATCAGCGGTGGATGCAGGCGTCAAAATGCAGATCAATGCGGTGGTTTACCGTATCGAGCATGACGACAGTGGCAAGATCGTAGCGGTCCATTATTTCGACCCGGATAAAAAGTCCCATCGAGTCACCGGCAAGACCTTTATCCTCGCCGCCAATGGTATCGAGAGTCCCAAGCTGTTGCTGCTGTCTGCCAGCGACAAATACCCCAATGGCCTCGCCAACAGTTCCGGCATGGTCGGCCGCAACCTGATGGACCACCCGAGCACCTCGGTCACCTTTGACGCCGATGAGGAGTTGTGGCTGGGCCGTGGGCCACAGAGTCCCAGCTCGATCAACACCATGCGCGACGGTGCCTTTCGCAAAGAACACGCACCTTACCGCCTGGACTTCACCAATATTTCGCGAGTCAACAGCGCTACCGATTCGTTGATCGCCAACGGCGTTTATGGTCCAGAGTTCGAGAAACAACTGCGTCACCGCGCCGCGTTCGAAATGAGCCTCAAAGACGTTCTAGAGGTGTTGCCAAACCCGGAAAACCGCATCACCCTCAGCTCGCAGAAAGATGCGTTGGGCATTCCAAAACCGCAGGCGCATTACGCCATCGACGACTACACCCGGCGTGGCGCGCAGGCCTCGCACAAGGATTTTGCGCGCATCGTCGAACTCATGGGCGGTACCAATGTGCGCTACAGCGCAGAGGGTAGTTTCGCCAATAACCAGCACATCACCGGCACCATGCGCATGGGGAATGACCCCAAAACTTCGGTGTGTGACAGCTTCGGTCGAACCCACGATCATGAAAACCTGTTCATCTGCAGCACCGGTGTGATGCCTACCGCGGCAACCATGAACTCGACATTGACGGGCGTGGCCCTGGCGCTACGGACCGCGCATCACATACTGCCCGATCGCATCATTGCTCGCGTATCGCCCTTCGGCTCATCGATCGAACACGTGCGAGGCTGACCTTCAATGAACTGGAAAAAACACCTCATCGGCCATCTGGTTATCCTGGCCACCAGTATCGTCACGCTGCACGCCAATGCTTCGACTCCTGACAACGAGTTGATCCAGCGCGGTAAATACCTTTCTACTGCCGGCGATTGTGTGGCCTGCCACAGCGTACCCGGAGGCAAGCCCTTTGCTGGTGGGCTGGCATTGCCAACACCGATTGGCGAGATCATCGCCACCAACATCACCCCCTCGAAAACGGTCGGTATCGGCAATTACACCCTGGAACAATTCAGTGACGCGTTGCGCAAAGGCATCCGCGCTGATGGCAAGCATCTGTATCCCGCCATGCCGTATACCTCATACGCCAAGGTCAGTGATGACGACGTGAAGGCGATGTACGCCTACTTCATGAACGATGTCGCCGCCGTGGAGACTGCACCGAAGCCGACCCAGCTACCCTTTCCGTTCAACATTCGCTTATCGATGGCCGGCTGGAATCTGCTGTTCCTCGATAGCCAGCCCTACAAGGCCGACCCTGCGCAAAGCACTGAATGGAATCGGGGCGCCTACCTGACTCAAGGCCTGACCCACTGCAGCGCCTGCCATTCGCCACGCAACCTGATGATGGCCGAGGTGGCCTCGAAGGAACTGGCGGGTGGTGACGTCGGGACGTGGCACGCGCCCAATATCACATCAGACCTCAACAGCGGGGTTGGCGGTTGGGATACCGAGGAGTTGATCAAATACCTGAAGACGGGCGAGAGTCTGGGTAAGGGCCAAGCGGCCGGGCCGATGGCTGAAGCGGTCGACCATAGCCTGCAGTACCTCACCGACGCTGATCTGAAAGCTATCGCGGTTTACATCAAAAGCGTTCCTGCGCAGCGTGAAGCTGCGGACAGTAAGCCGGTTTATGCCCTGGGTCAGAAAACCGATGAACTGAGCAGCCTGCGTGGCGTTGCATTGCCTGCCGATCCGAGCAAGATGACCGGTGCGCAAATCTACGATGGCTACTGCGGTACTTGCCACCAGGCCCAGGGCCAAGGCAGTTTCGACGGTGGCTTGCCTTCTTTGTCGCACAACACGGCGGTCGGTCGTAGCAACACCCATAACCTGGTGATGGTCATCCTCGAAGGGATTCATCGTAAAAGCGATGGCTCGGATGTGAGGATGCCCGGTTTCGCCAGGGAATTGACTGACCATCAGATCGCGACGCTGGCCAATTACCTGACCCAACACTACGGCAATCCCGGCGCCAAGGTCAGCGTGGATCAAGTCGAACAGCAACGTGCTGGCGGGGCGAAATCCCATCTGGCGGCCTTGGCCCAGGGGGCCATTGTTGTGGGTGTTATTGTCCTTCTCGTGCTGGTTTTCTGGCTGATCCGTCGTCGACGCCGTGCTTAATAAGACGGGGGCTTGAGCCTTTGCACATCACCTGTGCGTTATCTCCGGCAACATGAGTGCGGGATGCCGAACAGCACGTTCGTCATCTCCGTCTGATCATGAGCCTTGCGCAACCGCTCCCGGCTATTTGTAAGATGCAATCTCATTGCGGCCCGTGCTGCATCAGCATCCCGACATGCGATCGCCTCATAAATGTCCTCATGTTCGCGAATCAGTCGTGCCTGGTATTGCTCTGGATCGCTGTGAGCCAGCAGCGCCGAGTTAAGGCGCGTTCTCGGCAGAATACCGGGCCCGAAGTGAGACATGATGTCGGTGAAGTAACGATTACGGGTCGCCAATGCGATCTGGTAGTGAAACCGGAAGTCCGACGCCACAACGTTGCTTGAGTGAAGAGCTTGATTGAACTCATCCAGCGCTTTACGCATCAAGGCCACATCCTCGGCGCTGCAACGACTGGCTGCGAGCCCTGCGGCCTCGACCTCCAGGCTGGTTCGAAACTCCAGGATGTCAATCACGTCTCGCAGTGTGACGATGGTTGCCGGATCAATGCGCAAGCCATGGGTGTTGAGGTTATCCAGCACGAAGGTGCCCACCCCATGTCGGGTTTCCACCAGCCCAGACGCCTGCAGCCTGGAGATCGCCTCGCGTACCACCGTTCGGCTCACGTTATGTGCGCTCATGATTTCCGATTCGGTCGGCAGCTTCTCGCCGCACTTGATCACCTCTTCGGTGATTTGTCGGGAAAGCTCCACAACCAATGTTTTGGTAAAGCTCTGGCGCTTGCGGCGGGGGGGAGGTGGTTCGATGTTGTCGATCATTCGGGGCAGGGCTTCGGCTGGTTGCGACGCTCCATTATAGGCAGCTGACGCACCTTGATCAGGCAGGAGAATCCATCTCGATTTGGATAAAGCAGTTATCCATTTTTGATTGCGAAGAGCTTTTCGGCCTTCTTGTGCTGCGGGGTTGCTGCGTTCTCAGAAGGCCATCCAAGCGTCTTGTTTTATAGATATCTGTATTAGGCCGGCTTGCGTAGCTCGCCTCCGGTGCAGTTCATAAACTCCGGCTCAACGAGATCCGGAGGTTTCTATGGACGTTGCACATTCCCTAAACACTGAAAAGCTTGAAGTCTCGACGCCCTTTATCAGGGACACGGACATCGCTGAACTGGCTAAGTGGCCGAAGGTTATAGCGGCCCTCACCGAGGCCTACGCCAAGCCCATTAAGGACGCCATGGTCCCGCCGCGCATCATGGCCCGCGGTGAGGGCTTCTGGTTGCGCAGCCTGTGTGCGGTTTCACCGTCGGGCGAGTACATGGGGTGCAAGCTGATTGCCGCCTCACCAAAAATTCGTCGCGCCAGCTACCTCATTTCTCTGTTTGATCAGCGGACCATGGAGCTGGCCGCGCTGGTAGACGGCAACCGTATCACCGACCTGCGCACTGCCGCGACTGCGGTGGTGGCTGCTAATGCAGTGATTCCCGAGGGCGCCCTGCGTGTGGGCGTGATTGGCTCCGGTTCTGTCGCCAAGGGCATGCTGACTGCGCTGTTGTCGGTGCGCGAAGTGTCCCTGGCTCGCGTATTCAGCCCGACCCCTGCGAGTCGAACCAAGTTCGCCGCTTCCTTTGACGAATCCCACGGCCTGCAGTTGGAGGTCGTCGATAGCGCGCAGGCGGCAATCGACGGTGTCGATGTCGTGATCTGCGCCGCACGCAGTCGTGACGAGTCGCCGGTGCTGCTGGGTGAATGGCTGCAGCCAGGCATGGTGGTGCTGTCGGTTGGCTCCACGCTGCCGGAACAGCGCGAAGTTGACTCGGCCGCCATGGCCTGTGCCGACCTGATCATCGCCGACATGCCCGAAGAAGTGCTGCACGAGACGGGTGATTCCCTTGTCGCGACCCGTGACGGCGTGGATGTGGCGAGCAAGACCGTCAGTCTCGCCGCGGTGGTGTCCGGCCAGGTACCCGCACGTCGTTCAGCCAGCGACATCGTCATCTACAAATCGGTCGGCAGCGCCCTGCAGGACGTCGTGACTGCCGAGATGTTGCTGCGCGAGGCGCTCTCCAGCAATCGGTACCAACTCATCCCTGCGGGCATCGTGACGATTGACCGCTGATCCACCCTATCCAAGGAGAACAACAATAATGGCCAACTACAAACGCAAAGACGCCCGTGCCTGGGCCAATGAAATGCTGGTGGGCTGCTCTGGGGTGACCATTCCCAGCTACAGCACTGACCTCAAGCACCTCAACGAACAGGGTATCCGTCACGACATTCAGAAAGTCGCGGACCTTGGCTTCACCTACACATTGCTGTGTACCGAAGTCGCCATCACCCCGCAGGAGAACGCGCAGTTCACTGCCTGGGCCAAAGAGACTACAGGCGACAAGCTGGGCCTGTTCTTTCACGCCGGCTTTGGCACCCTGGCCGAGAATATCGAGGCGCTGAAACTGGCTGAGAAGGCGGGTGCCGACATCGTGCTGCTGTCTTATCCGTCGAACTTCTGGCCGACCAGCGAGCAGGAAATTTACGACTACACCAAGAGCGTGTGCGACGCCACCGACTTGGCTGTGATGCTGTTTCCTATCCCATTGTGGGGCTTCGAGCGGGTGCATCCGCAAGGCATGTCCCCCGAGTTGATCCGTCGTCTTCTCGATGACTGTCCGAACATCGTGGCGATCAAAGCTGAACAGGGCTTCCCGCATGTGGCTGGTCTGATCGAGACCTATCACCGCTTTGGTGAGGAAGTGATCATCAGCTGTCCGATCGAAAGCGACGTGATTCCGTTGATGAAGTTCATGGACCTGCAGTTTTCCGGCACCAGTTACACCCAGTGGATGGGCAACCATTTTCCGAAGATGTTTGACCTCGCCCGTAATGGCAAGTGGGAAGAGGCCATGCAACTGCACTGGCAGATTCAGCCGGCGCGCGGCGCGGTGGGCGCGGCTACCGGTGCCTATATGGCGGGTTCCAACTACATCAACCGTGCGCACTGGAAATACATGGACTGGCTGGCCGGTTTCAATGGTGGTCCGCTGCGCGCTCCGGGTGGGCGTATCCCGGATCGCCTGATGAAGGTCCTGCGTCAGGGGCTGGTAGCGTCGAAGCTCGAGTGCACCTCGGACGACGACAGCCAGTACCTGATCGGCCGATTCCCCTGCTGAGGACCTGTCGATGAGCATTGAATTGTTGAAAGACCCTTCGTTGTGGCGACAGGGCGCCTTCATCAACGGCGAATGGGTCGAGCAGACCCCTCACGGCAAGTACGCCGTCCGCAACCCGGCGAATGGTGAGGTGCTGGTTGAGTTGCCGGTGTGCAAGGAGGCAGAAGCCGAATTCGCCATCGAGTCGGCCCACGAAGCCTTCACGCGCTGGAGCAAGGTCCCCGCCAAACAGCGTGCCGACATTATCAATCGCTGGTACCAACTGGTGGTCGAACACAAGGACGATCTGGCCACGTTGATCACCCTGGAAGAAGGCAAGCCGCTGTCCGAGGCGCGGGGTGAAATCGACTATGCAGCGTCCTTTTTGCAGTGGTTCGCCGAGGAAGCAAAACGGGTGCGCGGTGACGTGATCCCGGCACCGAAGGAAACCCAGCGCATCATCGCGCTGAAACAGCCGATTGGCGTGTGCGCGGCGATCACTCCGTGGAACTTCCCCGCGGCGATGATCACCCGCAAGGCTGGTCCGGCGCTGGCCGCTGGTTGCTCCATGGTGGTCAAACCCGCCAGCCAGACGCCGCTGGCTGCCCTGGCGCTGGCCGAGTTGGCGCGCCGTGCCGGCATACCCGCTGGCGTATTCAGTGTGCTGACCGGCAACGCTACGCGGTCGGTGGGCAACGTTCTCACCGGTCACCGGTTGGTGCGCAAGATCACCTTTACCGGTTCCACCGAGGTGGGCCGCGTGCTGCTCGCGCAGTCCGCCGAAACCATCAAGAAATGCTCGATGGAGCTTGGGGGGAATGCGCCGCTGATCGTGTTCGAGGATGCTGATCTGGACCTCGCGGTGGAGGGGATTCTCAATGCCAAATTCCGCAATACCGGCCAGTCCTGTATCGCCGCTAACCGGGTGTTGATCCAGGAGGGCATCTATGACCAGCTTGCTGATCGTCTGGCCCGCCGCGCCGCGGAACTGAAAGTGGGTAATGGCCTGGAGGCGGGCGTGCAGATCGGTCCGATGATCGATGCCGCTGCGGTGAAGAAGGTCGAGGAGCATCTGCACAATGCCGTGGCCGGTGGTGCCAGGGTGCTCGCAGGCGGCAAGCGTCACGCGCTGGGCGGTGCCTTCTTCGAGCCGACCGTGGTCTCGGAGGTGACGCTGAGCATGACCATTGCCCGTGATGAGACATTCGGTCCGGTCATGCCGCTGTTGCGTTTTGGCACGGACGCCGAAGCCATCGCCATCGCCAACGACACCGACTTTGGCCTGGCCGCCTACCTGTTCAGCCGTGACGCGGCGCGTATCTGGCGCACTGCCGAAGCATTGGAAGTGGGAATGGTCGGGATCAACACCGGACTGATTTCCAGCGAGGTAGCGCCGTTCGGCGGCATCAAACAGAGCGGGCTTGGTCGCGAGGGCTCGCACTACGGGATCGAAGAATTTCTCGAGATCAAGTACCTGTGCTGGGACGGCGTGACGCCGATGTAGCACACAGCAACACGTGACCCGCGGCATGACGATGCAGCGGGTCGTTTCACCGCAATGTGGCCCCCAAAACAATCATAAAAGCAGGTAGTGCCATGACATATCGTCAGAAGAAGTGTGTTCGTTTACCGGTCGCCCTGGGAATCGTCCTTACGGTCGGTGCCTTGTCACCCACGCAGAGTTGGGCGAGTTTTAGTTGGGAGTCAGATGATGGTCTGAAGGTCGACTGGAATAACTCGCTGCGCTACTCCGCCATGTTCCGCGTCGACAAGCGCGATAGCGGGTTGTTGTCGAATCCAAACCAGGATGACGGTGACAGGAATTTCAGTACAGGACTGGTTTCCAATCGCGGTGAACTGTTCAGCGAACTGGACGTCGTCCACTCCAGCGGTTTCGGTGCGCGGATCAGTGCCGATGGCTGGTACGACTCTGTCTACAACCGTGACAACGACAACCCTGGCTTTGCCGGTGGCGCCTACCCTAACCAGCTTTCCGTCGGCCAGGACTCATTTACGCACTCGACACGGGACCAGCAAGGTCGCAACGCCGAGCTGCGCGATGCCTTCGTATTCGGGCGCCTGCAACTGGGTGGCACCGAGCTGACCGGCCGCCTTGGTCAGCACTCGCTGGTCTGGGGCGAAAGCCTGTTCTTCGCTAACAACGCGGTGGCCGGTGCGCAGAGCCCGTTCGATACGACCCGCTTGCTCGATGACCCGACGGCGGAGGCCAAGGAGTTCGTGCTTCCGGTGCCGCAGGTGTCGGCACAGTGGCAACTGAACGACTCCCTGTCGATCGGTGCTTATTATCAGTTCCGTTACGTGCATAACCGCATCCCTGCTTCGGGGAGTTATTTCTCGGTGTCCGATATCGTTGGTGCCGGCGCCGAGCGGCTGGTGCTTGATCCGACTACCGGGTTGTCGGCCGTCAAGGAGTCAGACCGCGATGCCAAGGACTCCGGGCAGTTTGGTGTGCAGGTGCGCTGGCAGGTCGGCGAGTTCGACCTGGGATTCTATGCGCTGCAATTTCATGACAAGGACTTCCAGCAGGTCACGAGCCTTGGGCAGCCGTTCGGCGCCTTCGGGCCAGTCCTGCCGACCGGCTATTACCTGGCCTACCACGAGGACACCCAGCTATACGGCTTTAGTGCCAGCCGCAGCTTTGGCGACTTGAACCTGGCGATGGAAGCCTCGATACGCAAGGGCCAGTCGCTGGCTACCACGCATGCTGTCGACACCTCCGCGTTGGGTGGCCCCGTGCCGGACAACCGCGATCATCCCGCCTATGCGGTGGGCAATACCGGCCATGTCAACCTCTCGACCATCTGGACGGTGCCACGAACGGCACTGTGGAACGAGGCGAGCCTGGCGGCCGAAGTGGCATGGACCCGTCTGCTCAGTTGCACGCAGAACTGCGACGCCACCGTCGCCGGCGTTGCGGCCCTGGACCCCAATATCACACGCGACGCCTGGTCGATGCGTGCGGTGTTCAAACCGATGTACCGCCAGGCAATGCTCGGCTGGGACATCAGCCTGCCGATGGGCGTCGGTTTCACGCCCAAGGGCTCGCGTAACCCGCTCGGCCCGGCGGCCGTACCGCCAGAGAACGGTGGTGATGTCACCCTCGGCGTCAATGGTTTGTACATGAACGCCTGGAACCTCAATTTGGCCTACACGCGCTTCTTCGGGCCATCCGGCAATTTTCTGGATGACACCAATTCCTACAGCTACAAGCAGGCCCGTGCCGACCGGGACTTTGTCGCCTTCACCGTCCGCCGCAGCTTTTGATCAGTCCGTTTAAAAACAAGAATGAGGAGAAGTCATGAATAAGGTTTTTACCTTCGGGACAGTGCTGGCGCTGCTGGCCTGCGCCATCGCCTTGCCCGTCCATGCGGCGGTTCCGGCCGACCAGGCCCAGCGTTTGAAAGGGGGAGATTTGACCCCCGTGGGCGCCGAGAAGGCCGGTAACGCCGACGGTTCCATTCCTGCCTGGACCGGTGGGCTTACCAAACCGACACCTGGCGACGTTCCGGGTGGACGACGCGGCGATCCGTTCAAGGATGAAAAGCCGCAGTTCTCGATCACCGCGCAGAACATGGCGCAGTACGTCGGCAACCTCAGCGACGGGGTGCAGGCGATGCTAAAAAAGTACCCGGGTTTCCGTCTGGACGTTTACCCGACCCGACGCACTGCGGCTGCTCCGCAATGGGTATATGACAATACCTTCGTCAATGCGACCCGAGGCTCGCTGGATAAGGGCGTGCCCAAAGGCGTCTACGGCGGGATTCCATACCCGATACCCCATAGCGCTGAAGAAATAATGTGGAACCACGTGCTGCGTTGGCGCGGCGCCCGTTTCCAGCATTTCAACAACTGGTATCAAATTGTCGCCGATGGCCGCGCCGTGTTGGTCACCGATGCCGAGATCAACGAGCAGCTGCCGTACTACGACAAGAACAGCAACCTCGAACAATTCGAGAGCGAAGGCAAGCCGTTCTGGCAGGTGGCGATCCGCAACGTCGGACCACCGTTGCGTGCAGGCGAGGCGCTACTGGCTCACGAGTACCTTGATGCCGACAAGTTACAGACCTGGGTCTATTTGAAAGGCCAGCGCCGGGTGCGCAAGTTGCCCAATGGCTGCTGTGATACTCCAACGCCAGCCGCCGCCGGCGTGATGACCTTCGATGAGATGTACACCTGGACCGGCCGTATGGACCGCTTCGACTGGAAAATGATAGGCAAGAAGGAGCTGTTCATCCCCTACAACGTCAACCGCATGCTACAGCCGACCAAGGACGAGGAGTTGCTTAAAGGCAACCTGCTGAATCCGGATTACGTGCGTTGGGAGAAGCATCGTGTGTGGGTGGTCGAGGCAAACGTGCGTAGCGGCCAGCGCCATCAGGCCGCCAAGAGCCGCTACTACTGCGACGAGGACACCTGGATCTGCGTGCTTGCTGATCGATGGGATGGCAACGGCCAGCTATGGCGAACCTTGTGGTCGCAGGTCATCGTAGTACCCGAATTGCCGGGATCGGCGATCTCCACCTTTGGCTACAACGACCTGCAAACGGACACCGCCTTCGTAGCCCAGCTCAACAACAGCAAGCCCAAGCAATACGTGCTCAAGGAACTCGACAACGACAAGGTGTTCTCGCCGGACGGTCTGGCCGGTAACAGCGTGCGCTGAAACCGCCATGCCTGCACACAACCGAAGGGGCCGAGAGGCCCCTTCGTTTTTTCTGCATCAGCCCCACTCAAGATCTGCATTTTGTAGATATCTGAATTAGAAGCCGATGCGTAGCTGGTACCGGGCGCAGTCCATACACTCGATTCACAACAGCCGGAAAGCGCGGCTGTCACTAAAAACAACAACAAGAGGCAATGCCCATGAGTCGCAAATCCAACAAGGTGCGCAGCGGCGTGCTTGGGGCGATGCTCTGTGGAATCTCCATGTGCGTCGTCGCTTCGGTGCAGAACTCCGAGGTCGGCGAGCCAGCCCACCGCACGGCCTTGGTCTCCAACCAGGCAAAGCAAGCTGTCCTGCTGGGCGCTGCCGTCACCGGCAGCAACCGCCTGGTCGCGGTGGGCGAGCGTGGCATGGTGCTACTGTCCGATGATGGCGGCGTTCAGTGGCACCAGGGCGTCGTCCCCGTCAGCGTGACCCTCACGGCCGTACGCTTCGCCGGTGAGCAGGGAGTTGCCGTTGGTCACGGCGGCGTGGTGTTGACCAGCAGCGACGGTGGCGAGCACTGGGAGCTGCGCCTGGACGGCCAGCGTGCTGCTCAATTGGCTTTAAAGGCCGCCAAGGCGGACAACAATGCTGCGCTGGTCGGTAGCGCACAGCTGCTGATGGACGAAGGTCCGGACAAGCCCTTTCTCGATGTTGCGATCGACAATCAAGGTCGCCTGTTGGTGGTCGGCGCGTACGGCATGATCTTCGCTTCGCCGGATCAGGGGCAGAACTGGAGCTCCTGGATGGGGCGCCTGGACAATCCTGACGGACTGCACCTGTATGCGATTCGCCAACGCGGCAATGAATTGCTGGTGGCTGGGGAGCGCGGTCTGGTGCTGCGCTCCGTAGATGACGGAACCACGTTCGAGCGCCTGCAAACCCCTTACAAGGGCAGTCTGTTCACGGCCGAACTGTCTGGCGAGCGGGATATCGTCGTCGCCGGCCTTAAAGGCAGCCTGTTGCGTAGCCCTGACAACGGGGCGACCTGGCAGCGTCTCACGGCCGCCGATGCGTCTTCATTCACCGGCTCCGCCCTCGGTGCCGACGGCTCCCTCTACCTTGTGACCCAAGCCGGTCATATGCTCGGCCTGCAGCATGGCGGTCTGGTGCAGTTGAGTCAGCAAGCCTTGCCATCGCTGAACGGCATCGCGCTGGTCAATGCCGAAAACGTTGTATTGCTCAGTAATCGCGGGTTGACCACGCTGCGGCTCGATGGGCGCGCGGAGGGTCTGAAATGAATCTGAATATCTCTCTGCCAGGACGTGCCCCAATGGCCGATTTCGACTCCCGTTCCGGCTCACTGGTCGAGCGCGCGATATTCAACCATCGCTTGATCGTAGTGGTGCTGTGCTTCCTGTTTACCGTCTTCTTCGCCAGCCAGTTGCGTCATCTTGAGCTCTCTGCGAGCTTCGAAAAGATGATTCCGCAAGGGCATCCCTATATCCAGAACTTCACTGCCCATGAGAAAGACCTGGTGGGGCTTGGCAACGCCGTGCGCATTGCTCTGGCCAATCCCAAGGGCACTGTCTATGACGCACAGTACATGGACGCTCTGCGTGAGTTGAACGACGAGTTGTTCTTGATGCCCGGTGTCAATCGTATGCAGATGAAGTCGCTGTGGACGCCGTCGACTCGTTGGGCAGGTGTCACCGAGGAGGGCCTGGAGGGCGGTCCGGTGATTCCGGACGGCTACGACGGATCTCCAGCCAGCTTGCAACAACTGAAAGCTAACCTGGCACGCTCCGGCGAAATCGGCCGCCTGGTCGCTACCGACTTCCGTTCCACGGCTATCTTCGTGCCGTTACTCGCCAAAGATGCCGAAGGACGTGCACTGGACTACGCCGCACTGGCAGAGTCTCTGGAGCAATTACGCCACAAGTACGAAGCACGCGGCTATGAGATGCATGTCACCGGTTTCGCCAAGCTGGTCGGCGATCTGATCGATGGGGTGCGTAGCGTGTTGCTGTTTTTCCTCATCACCCTGGCCCTGAGCAGCGCCGTACTCTACTGGTTTACCCGCTGCTGGCGCTCCACCGCTGCCGTGGTCGTTGCCTCGTTGATTGCCGTGGTCTGGGAACTCGGCATGCTGCCGACCCTCGGCTTTGCGCTTGATCCCTATTCCATTCTGGTGCCATTCCTCGTCTTCGCCATCGGCATGAGCCACGGCTCGCAGAAGATGAACGGCATCCTGCAGGATGTCGGGCGAGGCGTCAGCAAGCTAACGGCCGCACGTTTGACCTTCCGTCGATTGTTCGGTGCTGGTATGGCCGCGCTGGTGATCGACGCAGTCGGCTTCGGCGTGCTGTTGGTGATCAACATCGAGGTGATTCGCGAGCTGGCGCTGGCCGCCTCGATTGGCGTCGCAATTCTGATTTTCACCAACCTGATCCTGCTGCCGGTGATCCTCAGCTACGTCGGCGTCTCGCCGCGTGCCGCACAGCGCAGCTTGCGCGCCGAACACGCCGAGCAGAGCGGGGCGGCCAGGCATCTGGTATGGCGCCTGCTCGACCGTTTCACCCAGCGCCGCTGGGCCATCGGTGCAATCGCCGTCAGTGTATTGCTGGCCATCGGCGGGTTGATCGTTGCCAGCCATCTGCAAATCGGCGACCTGGACCCCGGCGCGCCGGAATTGCGCCAGGACAGCCGTTACAACCGCGACATGGCTTTTATGAACAGCCGTTATGGTGCTTCCAGCGACGTGCTGGCGATCATGGTCAAAACCTCGGCGGGTTACTGTTCTGCGCTACCGACCTTGAATAAGGTGGACGCCCTGGAGTGGCAGTTGCGCCAGCTCGAAGGGGTGGAAAGCACTGATACCCTAGCCCTGCTGAGCCGACGCATGAGCGCGGCACTGAACGAAGGCAACCCCAAGTGGTACGACTTTGTGCCTAATCAGGACATGCTCAACACGATTACTGCCAGCGCCCCGCGCGGGCTCTATGACGACAGCTGCTCGTTGCTGACGCTCTACGTGTACCTGACCGACCACAAGGCAGCCACCTTGTCGCGGGTCGTCAAACACGTCGAACAGTTTGCTTCGGCCAACAACACCGAAGATGTGAAATTCCTGCTGGCAGCCGGGACGGCCGGCATTGAGGCGGCTACCAACATGGTCGTCACTGATGCGTGGCGACAGATGAACCTGCTGGTTTATGCCATTGTCGCGTTACTTGCGCTGATCACCTTCCGCTCCTGGCGCGCAGTCGTCGTCGCATTATTGCCGCTGATGCTGACTTCGATACTGGCTGAGGCATTGATGGTCGTTTTGGGCATGGGCGTGAAAGTAGCAACATTGCCAGTGATCGCGTTGGGCGTCGGCATAGGTGTCGACTATGCGCTGTACATCCTGTCGGTGATGCTGGTGCAAATGAAGGCCGGGCAGCCCCTTTCGATGGCTTATTACCGCTCGTTAATCTTTACCGGCAAGGTGGTTATGCTGACCGGCATCACCCTGTCCATCGGCGTTTCCACGTGGTTGGCAAGCCCCATCAAGTTTCAGGCTGACATGGGGGCGTTACTGGCGTTCATGTTCCTGTGGAACATGTTAGGAGCCCTGGTCCTGGTGCCTTCGTTGTCCGTCTTCCTGTTGAAGTCGCAGCAGGGTTCGGCAACAAAACCGGAGTCTTTGTCCTGC
The DNA here is from genome assembly GCF_900095225.1 of Pseudomonas sp. UMAB-08. Taxonomy (GTDB): domain Bacteria; phylum Pseudomonadota; class Gammaproteobacteria; order Pseudomonadales; family Pseudomonadaceae; genus Aquipseudomonas. Next base: position 447,256 of record NZ_LT607414.1, on the reverse strand, counting down.
AACGTGGATATGGCCGTACTGGAGCATACCGGCCGCTAGCCGGGACCGCTCAAAGGCTCAAAACAAACAAGAATAAGTAGTGAGGAGAGCAACTCAAATGATCAATTACGATCTTATCTACCCGGGCAACCCCGACCAGTACCTGGACGATCTTTGCGAGCGCGTCTCGAAAGGCATGGACGAAGGTCTGCTGCCAGTCGAAGTCTTTCGCGACGACGCCGTGTTCCGTGCGGAAATGGAACGTATCTTCACCCGCAACTGGATCTTCGTTGCCCATACCTCGGAGATCCCCAACAAGGGCGACTATGTACTGCGCCGCATAGGCATCGATAAGGTCATCGTCACCCGTGACGACGATGATCAGATCAACGTGTTGCTCAATCACTGCCGGCACCGTGGCTCGGAACTGTGTCATCAGGACAAGGGCAATGCCCGGCATTTCAAGTGCCCGTACCACGGCTGGACCTATCGCAATAACGGCGATTGGGCCGGCGCGCCACACCTCAAAGATGCCTACGGCGGTCCGCTGGACAAAAAGGAGTGGGGCCTGTTGCGGGCGGCCAAGATCGAGGCCATCCATGGCTTCGTTTTCGCCTCGCTGAGCGAGGACGTGCCGCCGCTGCGCGAATACCTCGGTGGAGCGGCCTGGATGTTCGATGCGCTGTTCGGCCTGCATCCGGATGGGATGAAGGTGCTCAAGGAGCCAGAACGTTTTGTGGTCAAGGCGGACTGGAAGAGCGGTGCGGAAAACTTCAGCGGCGACGCTTATCACGTCAGCACTGCGCACTTGTCGGCCTCGCTGTCGGAGTTCATTCCTGGGGTCAATCAGGTCAGCAGCCTGGCCAGCGGCTACGACTTCGGCAACGGCAACAGCTTTATTGGTCACGCGCTGCCGGAGCTGATCGCGCCAATGTTCGATTTCTGGGGCTACCCGCAGGAATACCGCGATCAGTTTGATCTGAGCAAACTGGATGAAGTGCAACTGGAGATGCTCAAGAAGGTCCCGCCGACCATCGGCACCATCTTCCCGAACTTCAGTTTCCTGCGCTTCCCACAACCTGACGTGCCGGGTGCAATGCCGGTTCCGTTCACCAGCATCCGTATGTGGCAGCCGGTGGCGCCGGGCGTGATGGAACTGTGGAACTACGAGTTGGAGTACGACTTCCTGCCGGAAGAGTTCAAGGCCAAAGCGTATATGGCCGGCCAGTTTGGCTTTGGCTCTGGCGGCATCTTCGAGCAGGACGACACTGCCGTGTGGGAAGGTATCGCCAAGGTCGCTTCCAGCCCTTGGGGTCGTACCAAAGGCATGCGCCTGCATTACCAACAGAAGCGCGGCGGCCCTGATCCGGACTGGAAAGGCCCGGGTGAGTTCCACCCGTCGATCTATGGCGAGTACAGCCAGGAGCGTTTCTGGCGCCGCTGGGTGAAGGAAATGACCGAAGGCAAGAGCACGAGTAAACCTGCCGATCAGTGCGATGACCAAGGGGGATGCGAGTGATGAAAAATTTGCATGAAATGCGCGGGGTCGCAGAGGACTTTCTCGCCCGTGAAGCGCTCATTCTCGACGAGCGCCGCTTCCGTGACTGGTTCGCGCTGCTCGACGATGAGATCGACTACGACGTGCCGATCCGCATCGCCATGCGCAACTATGCCGACGAGTTTCCTGATGGCGCGTTTCGCATCAAGGATTGCAAGGCGCATATCCAGACGCGCATCGCCCGCCTGGAAAGCGATCACGCCTGGGCCGAAGTGCCGCCGTCACGCACGCTGCGCGTGGTCGGTAGTGTGCTGGTGGATGCCACCGAGCGTGCCGATGTGATTTCGGTGGTCAGCGCCATGATCCTCTATCGCCAGCGCGGCCACGACGAACCCGGTGATGTGATCCCGGTCCGCCGCCACGACTTGCTGCGCATCACCGAAGAGGGTTTGAAGCTGCTCAAGCGCAGGGCATTGATCACCCATGCGGTGCTGCAGACGCCCAACCTCGGCGTATTCCTGTAACAACAAAAACAAGAGAGCGGTGATATGGCGAGCGAAAAAGTGGAAGTGATCCTCGATAGCCTCAAGTGCCAGGGCTATGGCCTGTGCCTGGGCGCTGATGACGTCTTTGAACTGGACTCCGTGGCAAACCTCGCCCACCTGAAGCAACGCTTCGTGGATATCTCGCGCAAAGGCGAGTTTGAGCAACTGGTCAGTGATTGCCCGGCTGGCGCCATCAGCCTTCGTGTGGTTCAAGAGTGAATACTGGAGCAAAACATGAGTGAAATAGCCAAAAACCTGATTGGCCGCAAATTTGACCAGATCTGCTTCGTCGTTCCGGACCTTGAGGCGGCCATGGCCCTGTGGAGCAAGACCAATGGTGTCGAAGTGTGGAACGTCGCCCATGACCTGGCCAAGGCGCAGACGCAGAAGGAGTACCGTGGACAACCCGGTGACTTCCAGTTCAGCTGCGCCTACGGCTTCGCCGGCGACACCCTGATCGAGCTGGCCCGTCACGACGGCGGCAACAGCCTGTACAAGGACTGGATAGACAGCCGTGGCTACGGGCCACACCACATCGGTTTCCGCCAGTCCAGCGCCGAGGAATACGCTCAAGCCGAGCGCCACTACCAGGAGCAGGGGCTGGAAAAAGCCATGGCCGGGTTTTTCGAAGGTCCGTTCGGTAACTGTCGCTGGAGTTATTGGGACACCCGCGAACTGATCGGTTTCTACACCGAGCTGTACTACGTCGACGGTGAGCTGAACGAACGCATGGCCGCACTGCGCCGTGGCGAGAACGTCAGTATCACTTCCTGATCCGACCGGGGCGAGCGTTGCCGCCGCCCCATGAAGCGCACTGCGCGAATAACGGAGTAACGATTCATGAATATCATCGGTCCAGATGCGGTGGTCTTCGGTGTGGACGACATCGAAGTCGCAACCAAGTACATGACGGATTTCGGTTTGAAGCCCGCAGGGCAGGTACGTGAAGGCCTGCTGTTCGAAACCCTGGACGGCACCGGCGTGATCATCTGCGATGCCAGCGATCCAAGCCTGCCGCCGCCGCTTAGCCCGACCAACAAGGCGCGCAAGATCATCTATGGCGTCGCCGATCAGCAAAGTCTCGAGCAGATCGCTGCCGAACTGGGCAAGGACCGTGAGGTCAAGCGCCTGGCCGACGGTGCCATTGAGGCACTCGACGACCTGGGTATCCCACTGGTGTTCCAGCTGACGAGGCGCCGCGAGTTCAGCCTGCCGGCCGAGAAGATCAATGCACCGGGTGCGCCGCTGCAGCGATCAATCAATTGTGTAGGGGTTGACGATCAGGATGTTGTGCCGCAGGTGCGTAGCCTGGGGCACTTCGCGATGTTCGTGCCGGACGTGGCCAAGGCCGAGGCGTTCTACGTCAACCGCCTGCAGTTTCGCGTCAACGACCGTCTCGGCGGCGGGCCGTTCATGCGCTCCAAGGGCACTCTGGAGCATCACACCATGTTCCTTATCCAGAGCCCGCCGCAGCTCAAGGGCATTGAGCATATGGCTTTTCATCTCGGTGGGCCGAGTGAAGTGATGCAGGCGGGCAACCGCTTTCGCGACTTGGGTCATCCAAGCTTCTGGGGGCCTGGCCGGCACAACTTCGGTTCGAACTGGTTCTGGTACTTCGACGGTCCGCTGGGCTGTCGCTTCGAGTACGACGCGGACATGGACAAGCACGACGACAATTGGGTCCCGCGTGAGAAACCGCTGCATGCGGACAATGCCCAGGCCTACCTGATGGAAATGCTCGAGGAGAACTGGGCACCTTTCAACGGCCCGCGCAAACCGGCGAACAACGCTGCCTGACGGCCCGCGTGATTCATCCGTAAGCCGAGGTCCGCACCTCGGCTTTTTGCTTTCAGTTCCCGCAGTGAGGGACTGAATGGGCGTACTTGATCCTGCATGAAAGCGCTTGAACGCTGCGTCACCTCCATCAGCAGGGAACCGCGTGAGCCTTGCACTTCTTGAATATCTGCCTTGTCCGAATCCCTCTGGCTCGCCTGAACAGCGCTCCCTAAGATGGAGCTCAATGAATACGCGAACGCTCCTGGAGCACGCGTACTGCTTGCGAAGTTTCAGCGAGCAATCAACGAAACAACGATAAGAACAATAGAGAAGGCAATCATGACGAAGGGCAATCCATTTCGTTTCACCGGTGTCGAGTGTGTCAGGTTCGCGGTTGAGGATCTTGCCGATGCATGCCGTTTCGCTGCCGACTGGGGGCTTTCCTATGTGCCTTCGGCCGACCCGGAGGTGAAGCTCTTTCGCGCAGTCGACGGCTCGGAAGTCCAGGTCGTCGCTGCTGATCTGTCGCGCATTGAGCGCACACCGATTGGCGGTGGCAGCGGCTTGTGCGAGATCGTCTGGGGCGTTGAGGATCAGGCCACCCTCGTGGCGCTGGCCGAGGACCTGGGCCGTGATCGCCGCGTCGAGCTCGATGCCGCAGGCGTGCTGCACAGCGTCGACGACCTGGGAATCAACCTGGCTTTCCGCATTGCCCAACGCAAATCGTCGCACTTCGATGTGACCCGTTATAACGCGCCGGGTCAGCCGGCCCGCATCAACCGCCGCGCAGCGGCCTACAAGGTCGCCATGCCACGCGAGATCAGCCATATCGCCATCGGTGTGGACGACGCGGCCGCGGCCGCGCGGTTCTATATTGAACGTTTGGGCTTCATCGTTTCCGACCGCTATGCCAATCGCGGTCTGTTCATGCGCTGCTCGCCATCCGGTAACCATCATCACGTGTTCTTCATGAACGCGCGGGTGCCGGGAACCCGCTTCAACCATCTGGCCTTCAAGGTGCGCGACATCCACGAGGTCATCGGTGGTGGCCAGCATCTCGACTCGCTGGGCTGGAAGACCTTCGCCGGTCCGGGTCGCCACACTATTTCCTCGGCCTGCTTCTGGTACTTCCAGACGCCATTCGGCGGTTCCTGGGAATACGCCGCCGACGAGGACGTCGTGACGGACGAATGGGAAGCTCAGGACTTCGCTGCCATCGCGCACATCTTCTCTGAATGGACCTTCGGCCTGGAAAAATCCGACGGCACGCTCAAGGGGCCGATTGCCGCAAGCAAGGAACAGAAGCTCTAACGCCCGCAGCTTCCTCATCGGGTGTCCCGCTACGCCATCGCTTCGGCGAGAGTGGAGGGCACCTCTTCACCAGGCTTCGAGGAGCATCTTTCGTGTCCGAATCGAACACCCTTCAAACCCCATATTGGATAGAGCTGCTGCACACCCAGGTGCGTCAGATCAAAGGCAAGTACCGCACCCGCATCATCGAGGCAGGCTCAGGCCCGGCGCTGATCCTTTTGCACGGGACCGGCGGCCATGCGGAAAACTACGCGCTGAATATTGCCGAGTTGGCCAAGCACTTCCATGTCATCGCCATGGACTTCCTCTGGCATGGCAGGTCGCAGACTGAGGGCTACGACCCCGAAATCATCCCCAATCTGGTTGATCAGGTGGTCGATGTGATGGACCAGCTTGGCCTGGCCAGTGCCTTCGTCGAAGGGCAGTCGCTGGGCGGCTGGGTGGCCATGCAACTGGCCTTGCGTCATCCCGAACGGGTCGATGCACTGGTGCTGACCACTACCATGGGTTACACGCCGGCCGCAGACGCGATTGAGGGCTATGTCGAGCCGGATTGGGCGAGCAACCTGCCGAGCTCGCTTGAAGTGCTGCGCGATCCGAGCTTCGACAATGTGCGCACCCGTATGGCACGCATTCTGGCCAGACCGGAGCGGCTCACCGATGAAGCGGTCATGGTACGTCAGGCGCTCTATCGCCAACCCGCGCTGGCCGCCGTGCAGCAGGTGTTCATCGCTGAGTACCTGGCCGGTTCCACCATTCGCAAGCATCTGGTGAGCGACGCACTGGCCCGGCAGATCAGCCAGCCCACCCTGGTTTACTGGGGTGATCGTAATCGCACACCGCCGGCCCTCGGCGAGCACATTGCGCGTCAGGTACAGAACGGCACCTTCCATTGCGCCAGCGACACGGGGCACTGGGCCCAGTTCGAGAGTGCGGCCGAACACAACGAGGTCGTGACTGCCTTCCTTGAATCGCAGCTATCAGCGGAGAAAACCCACATGTCGACAACCACCCTTAATCCAGTAGGTCGCTGGGAAATTCTTTCCTGGGAACAGGCCTTCGACGACGGCCGCCGCGAGCTGCCGATGGGCGAGCACTTGCAGGGTTTCATCCTGTACACCGAAGGCGGCTACATGGCCTGCATGATCGCTAAAGCCGAGCGGCTGAACTTCGAAACCGGCGGTCAGTGGAACGCCAGCGACGCCGAGAAGGCCAATGCCTACACCAGCATGCTGGCCTATGGCGGCCGCTACGAGGTACACGGCGACGTTATTACGCACCTGGTCGATATCAGCCTGTTCCCCAACTGGATCGGTGGTGCCCAGAAGCGCCGTTTCGAGGTCAATGCCGACGGCACGCTGACCTTGAGCGCGCGTCTTGAAGAAGGTACGCCGCAGGCCCGCAGCGCACGCCTGGTCTGGCGGCGTGCCGACGTTTGAACACGGAGAAACAGCGATGAATAGCCTACAAAATCCCGAAATCGGTCAGAGCATTCAGACCGGTTCAATCGTGACCAATTACCACGACGTCGGCAGCGGTGAGCCTGTGCTGCTGCTGCACGGCTCTGGGCCTGGCGTCAGTGCCTGGGCCAACTGGCGCCTGAGCATTCAGAGCCTCAAGAACGATTTCCGCCTGCTGGCGCCCGATCTGGCCGGGTTCGGTTTCACCGAGACGCCGCAGGAGATCGTTTACTCACGCCAGCTCTGGCTGGATCAGATGGTCGCCTTTCTGGATGCCGTGGGTGTCGAGAAGGTCAACGTGATCGGCAACTCGTTCGGCGGTTCCATGGCCCTGGCCCTGGCTATCCACCATCCGGAGCGCATCAACAAGCTGATCCTGATGGGCAGCGTTGGCGTGCCTTTTGAACTCACCCCAGGTCTGGACGCAGTGTGGGGCTATGAGCCGACGCAGGAGAACATGCGGGCGATCATGCGCATATTCGCCTACGACCAGACGTTGGTCGGCGACGACTTGGTGCGCATGCGTTACGAGGCGAGCAAGCGCGCCGGGGTCCAGGAAGCCTATGCGGCGATGTTCCCTGCACCGCGCCAGCGCTGGGTTGAGGCGATGGCCCATGACGAGGCCGAGATTCGCGGCATTGGGCACAAGACGCTGCTGGTTCACGGCCGTGACGACAAGGTGATCCCGCTTTCCACCTCGCTGACCCTGCAGCAATGGATCGACGACAGCCAACTGCATATTTTCGGGCGCTGTGGTCACTGGACCCAGATCGAGCACGCCGCCGCCTTCTGCCAGTTGGTGACGAATTTCCTCAAGGCCGACTGAACGCGCTCCTTTGCATTCGAACAAGAGCCGAACAACAACAAAAACAAGGAATCTCGCTATGCCCAAGACAGTAAAAAAAGCGTTGATAGTTGGCGCCGGCACCGCCGGAATGTCTGCCGCCATCACCTTACGGCGCATCGGTATCGACGTCGACATGATCGACATCAACCCGAACTGGGGCGCGCTGGGGGCCGGGCTAACCATCACTGGGCCGACCCTGCGCGCCTTGCATCAGCTCGGCGTCTACTCGGACATGGTCGATGAAGCTTACGTCGGTGAAGGCATTCAGGTCTGCAACACCCAGGGTGAGCTGCTGAGAAAGCTGGCAACCCCCATGCCGGCAGACAGTCCGACCGCAAGCAGCGGAGGCATCATGCGCCCGACCCTGCATGGCATCCTCGCTCGGCACGCAAACGCCAAAGGCACGCCGATCCGTCTGGGCCTCACTGTCGAGGCGCTGGAGCAGGATGACAGCGGCGTGGACGTGACCTTCAGCGACGGCAGCCGTGACCGGTACGACATCGTACTGGGCGCTGACGGTGTGTTCTCTAAAGTGCGCGGGCTGATCATGCCCGATGCACCCAAGGCCGAGTACACCGGCCAGAGCTGCTGGCGATTGTTTCTCGAGCGCCCGGCCAGCGTCGACCGCCGGACCTACTTTCTGGGTGGGCCGCACAAGGTCGGTTTCACCCCAGTCTCGGCTACCCATATGTACATGTTCCTGCTCGAACGTACCCCTCAGGTGTTCATCGAACCGGCGAACTTCCACCGTGAACTGGCTACCCGTCTTGCAAGCTACGGGGGCGCGCTCGCCGAGATCCGCGACTCGCTCGGCGAGAAGGATAACGCGGCGATCAACTTCCGCCCTCTGGAGATATTCAGCCTGCCGGCGCCCTGGTATCGCGGCCGCGTCCTGCTGATGGGTGACTCTGCGCATCCCACCACCCCACAACTGGCCTCCGGTGCCGGCATGGCCATCGAAGACGCATTGGTCCTGGCCGAAGAGCTGGTACTGGCTGACAGCGTGGAGCAGACGTTCGCTCGGTTCATGGCACGCCGCGAGGCGCGTTGCCGACTTGTCACCGATAGCTCAATGGAACTCGGTCGTCTGGAGCAGGCGCGGGCGCCAGTCGAAGAGCAGACCAAGGTGGTAGAACGAGCGCTGCTGGCCCTTAGCGAACCCATTTGAGCGGGAGTCCCCTATGAATATTGACGATTCGTTGCTGCAAGAAATCAGCGTCGACCTGTACAACGCCCAGCGCAAGGCCGAGGCCATCGCGCCGCTCACTGAGCGTTATCCGGCACTGACCCTCGAGCATGCCTATGCGATCCAACAGCGCCTGATGGCCCTGCGTCTGAATGATGGCGAGCGTGTGGTCGGCAAGAAAATCGGTGTGACCAGCCAGGCGGTAATGAACCTCCTGGGCGTCGGTCAGCCGGACTTCGGCATCCTCACCGATGCCATGACCGTCAACTCTGGAGCGGCCATCGCGGCGTCCTCGTTGATCCAGCCCAAGGCTGAGGGCGAGCTGGCGTTCGTGCTCAAGCACGACCTGATGGGGCCAGGCATCACCGTCGCTGACGTGTTGCGCGCCACTGAGGGCGTGATGGTCTGTTTCGAGATCGTCGACTCACGTATCCAGGACTGGAAGATCAAGATCCAGGACACCGTGGCGGACAACGCCTCTTGCGGGGTTTTCGTGCTCAGTGACCGGCTGGTGCCGGTGCAGGATGTGGACCTTGGGTTGTGTGGCATGGTTCTGGAGAAAAACGGCGAGATCGTCGCCACCGGGGCAGGTGCCGCGACCATGGGTTCGCCTGCGGTGGCCGTGGCCTGGCTGGCCAACACCTTGGGGCGTCTGGGCATGTCGCTGAAGGCCGGCGAAGTGATCCTCTCCGGCTCACTCGGTCCGATGATACCGGTGAAGGCGGGCGACAACCTACGGGTGTCCATCGGCGGCGTCGGCAGTTGCTCGGTGCGTTTCACCTGACGCTGGCGGGCCTTTGGCAGCCGCGCGTGAAACGGCCTCTAAAACAATAAGGAGACAAGGTATGGGCTTCGTACTTAAAGAATCGATCCTGGCCGGGATCATCGGCGGCATCATCGCTGCCATTCTGGCTTTCTGCGCCAATCAATTTCTGGTGCCGTTCCCGCAAACCATCCTGGATAACTCGCTGGGCAATGGCATCAGCGGCTTCGTCAGTGGCCTGCTCAGCGGCTTCATCGGGGTTTATCTGGTGCTGCGCAAGACCGCCAAGAACCCCTAGACACTCTGGGCCGGCTCCTATTGACCGGCCTGTCATGCACGGCTGGAGCTATGTCATGAACAAAAAACTCAAAGTCGCCATCGTCGGTTCCGGCAACATCGGCACCGACCTGATGATCAAGATTCTGCGTAATGCAAAACACCTGGAAATGGCGGTCATGGTCGGCATCGACCTGGCCTCCGATGGCCTGGCCCGCGCGCAGCGCATGGGCGTGGCCATCACCCATGAAGGCGTTGCAGGCCTGACCCGCATGGACGTATTCAAGGACATCGACTTCGTGTTCGATGCCACCTCGGCCGGTGCTCATGTGAAGAACGACGCGTTCCTGCGGTCGATCAAACCGGGCATCCGCTTGATTGACCTGACCCCGGCCGCCATCGGCCCGTACTGCGTGCCGGTGGTCAACCTTGAGCAGAACCTCGACCAGCTCAACGTCAACATGGTCACCTGCGGTGGCCAGGCGACCATCCCGATGGTCGCGGCGGTCTCGCGTATCGCCAAGGTGCATTACGCCGAAATCGTCGCCTCGATTGCCAGCAAATCCGCGGGCCCCGGCACTCGCGCCAACATTGACGAGTTCACCGAAACCACCTCCAAAGCCATCGAAGTGATCGGCGGCGCGAGCAAGGGCAAAGCGATCATCGTGATGAATCCGGCCGAGCCGCCGCTGATGATGCGCGACACGGTGTTTGTGTTGTCCGAAGCCGCCGACCAGGCTGAGATCGAAGCGTCCATCGAAGAAATGGCCGCTGCGGTAGAAGCCTATGTGCCGGGATATCGACTCAAGCAAAAGGTGCAGTTCGACGTCATTCCTGAAGACGCACCGCTGAAGATTCCGGGCCTGGGCACGTTCTCGGGCCTCAAGACCTCGATCTTCCTCGAGGTCGAAGGCGCCGCCCATTACCTGCCAGCCTACGCCGGCAACCTCGACATCATGACCTCCGCGGCCTTGGCCACCGCCGAGCGCATGGCGCTGTCGATGCTGAACGCCTAAGGAGAATCGCCATGAGTTTTAATCCCGGTAAAAAACTGTACATCTCCGATGTCACCCTGCGCGACGGCAGCCATGCCATCCGCCACCAATACTCGATCCAGAACGTCCAGGACATTGCCCGCGCCCTGGACAAGGCCAAGGTCGACAGTATCGAAGTCGCCCATGGCGACGGTCTGCAAGGCTCAAGTTTCAACTATGGCTTTGCGGCCCACACCGACCTGGAGTGGATCGAAGCGGCCGCCGATGTGATCAGTCACGCCAAAATCACCACCTTGTTGTTGCCCGGTATTGGCACGGTGCACGACCTGAAAGCCGCCTACAACGCCGGTGCCCGCGTAGTGCGCATCGCCACCCATTGCACCGAAGCGGACGTCTCGAAACAGCACATCGAATACGCCCGCGAGCTGGGTATGGACACGGTCGGCTTTTTGATGATGAGCCACATGATCCCGGCTGAACAACTGGCCGCGCAGGCCAAGCTGATGGAAAGCTATGGCGCGACCTGCGTGTACATGGCCGACTCCGGCGGCGCGATGAACATGCAGGACATCCGCGACCGCTTCCGTGCGTTCAAGGCTGTGCTCAAGCCCGAAACCGAAACCGGCATGCACGCCCACCACAACCTGAGCCTCGGGGTGGCCAACTCGATCACGGCCGTTGAGGAAGGTTGCGACCGCATCGACGCCAGCCTGGCGGGTATGGGCGCGGGCGCCGGTAACGCGCCGCTGGAAGTGTTCATCGCGGCGGCCGAGCGCTTGGGCTGGAACCACGGCACCGACCTTTACACGCTGATGGACGCCGCCGATGACATCGTGCGTCCGTTGCAGGATCGTCCGGTGCGGGTTGATCGCGAGACCTTGGCGCTGGGCTATGCCGGGGTCTATTCGAGCTTCCTGCGCCACGCCGAAGTCGCCGCCGCCAAATATGGCCTGAAGACCCTCGACATCCTCGTCGAGCTGGGCAAACGCCGGATGGTCGGCGGCCAGGAAGACATGATTGTCGACGTCGCGCTGGACCTTCTCAAGCGCTGACACCCTCATGACGCACGCACCGCTTGGTGCTGTGCGTTCGCGCATCATCACGCCCGGCCCTGTGCCGGGCGTTTCTTTCTCAGCCTCTTCAGAGCAAGGGAGTTTTCTCCTTGAACAGTACGACCACCGCTCATTCGTCAGGAAATCGGCATAGCCGCCTTTGAGTCGAATTCACGTGCGAAAACCGCTTACTGCGGCATTCAGGGTGCTGCCCACCAGTCCCAGTTCGCGTACTGCGTCTTCCAGATGAGCACTCGCCGTGCCACTGCGTTCGGCGATTGCTCGTACCCGCGCCATGCTGTCGCCGACCTGTCCGGCGACAGCACTCTGTTGCTCAGCTGCGGCGGCGATCTGTTGGCTCATGTGCTCGACGGTGGAGACAGCAGCACTAATCGCCTGCAACGCTTGTGAGGCCTGCGCGGTAAGCTCGACGCTGGCTCGGGTCAGTTCCTGGCTGCCCTGCAGCCGTTGCGAGGCCTCGCCGCTGACATGGCGCAGTTGCTCGACGATGGTGGCTATTTCCTCGGTAGAGGCCCGAGTTCGCAGGGCCAGGCTGCGCACTTCGTCGGCCACCACGGCAAAGCCACGGCCATGCTCGCCAGCACGTGCGGCCTCGATGGCGGCATTGAGCGCCAACAGGTTGGTCTGCTCGGCCAGTGCGTTGATCACTTCAAGTACCCGGCCCACCGCGCCACTTTCTTGCAGCAAGCGCTGCATCGCCTCACTGCAGCCAGTCATCTCGTCTGCCAGATGGTCGATGCGGCTGCTGGCCTGACGCACCAGATCATCGCCGCGACGGGCCTCGCGGTTGGCTTGCTGCACGGCGCTACAGGCATCACTGGCATTGCGTGCGACTTCTTGGGCGGTGGTGGTCATCTGTTGCATCGCCGTGGCGGCCAGTTCGGTTTCGGCATTTTGCTGCTCGACACCTTGGGTGGTTCGCTCAGCCAC
>NZ_LT607414.1:415353-434575 GCF_900095225.1 Pseudomonas sp. UMAB-08 | reverse complement strand
TGCAGTTGAGCGTGCCGATATCCTGGGCAATGCGCCCGACCAGGCCGCGCAGGCTGTCGAGCATGCTGCCGACGCTGGTCAGCAGTTGGCCGAGCTCATCGCGCCGAGCGTGCGATTGTGGCTCGGCAGTCAGGTCGCCGGCGGCGATCCGCCGGGTCAATGCCAGCACATGGGTCAGCGGTCGCAGTATCAGTTGGCGGATCAACACGGCGGCACCGATGCCCAAGGTCAGCGAGATGATCAGGATGCCGCCCAGTAGCTGCGTCACCTGCTCGCTGGTCTGGTGCCAGGCCAGCTCCTGCGCCTCGCTTACCGCAGCGAGGCGTGCGCCAACTTGCGTACTGGCGTTGTTCATCGCCGCCTGACTCACGGTGGCACGCTCGCGGCTGGCGACGAAGTGTTCGAAGGCATCACGGTATCCGGCCAGCGCTTCGTTGGCCTGGCGCAGGGAGTCCCGCTCGCTGCCATTCAACTGGCGCGCCAGGCTGTCCAGGTAAGTGAGCAGCTCGGTCATTCGGGTTTCCCAGTCGTCGTGCGCGCTCAGGCTGTTTTCATGGGCGAAATACAATTCGCTGTCGCGCAGGTTAGACAGTTTGTCGCGCAGCATCGAGGTCTGCTCCAGCAGCGTCATTAGCACCTGCGAAGGCGGTTGCGCTTGCTCGGCGACGGTGTTGAGCGCGTCGAGCTGGTCGAGCAGCACGGCGCTGAAACGCTCGCCCAGGTTGTGCGCAAGCTCCTGCATGCCTACCCGGGCGTCGCGTTCCTCAAGCTTGGCTTGAGAATAGTGCTGGAATTGGGTGAAGTAGGTGGCACTTGCCTCGCCAGCCGAAGCGGCGTCTGGAATTTCTCCGCGATGCAGGCTCAATAGCCCGCCGAGCTGCACGACCAAACTGGCGACCTGCCCGGATGCATCGGTGGACAGTGTCAAGCCGAAGTCTTTCTCTGCGGCACGGGCCTGCAACATTAGCGCGCGGGCACCACCGAGATCGCGGATGACCGCGCCGCGCTGTTCCAGCGCGTGCAGCGCATTGAACGCGGTAAAAGCGACAGCGATTGTCGACGCCAGGACCAGACCGAAGCCGAGGGTGAGTTTGGCGCCTACCGAGAGGTTGCCGAGTACACGAACGAACATGTTCATCTCCTTTCAGGGAGCTGCAAGGGGGCCGCCGCACGCACGTCATCAAAGTGATCGGTGCTTGGCGGCAGCGCTATGAAGGTATGTGTCAGCGGGTGAGGGTCGTGATCGAATCAGTGCGGGTGGGAGGCATGACATTCTTCTTATTGTGGTCATGGGCGCGGGGCAGGGCGGTTAGCCGCTGCCCCGCAGGGCTCAGATGTTGTCAGTCGAGAAGACTCTTCAAGGCGATGCCGGTGTCCGCGATCAGCGCCTGGTCGGGCGACATCCCGGCAGCCAGCAACTTGCGGCCAAGAATGTGCTCCAGAGGCTGGTTGACCGAGTCGACCGCGATCAGGGTGCTATCGCGGTAGTGGAATACCGAGAAGCGGCCGAGCTCGGGTTCGCCGCGAGTCACGCAGTGGGTGCGGCCAATCGACAGGCCGACCATTTGCAACTTGACCTCGCCCTGGTCGCTCCAGAACCAGGGCAGCGCTTCATAACTGGCGTCCTCGCCGATGATCAGACGTGCCACCAGGCGAGCCTGGTCGTTGGCATTCTGGATCGACTCCAGACGCAGTCGGGCGTTGTCGGCGTAGCGGTTCTCAAAGGTGACGCAATCACCGATGGCAAACACGTTTGGTGCCGAGGTACGCATCTGCGCATCGACCAGGATGCCGTTGCTGCAGGCGATGCCAGCGGCCTGCGCCAGCTCGCTGTTGGGTAGCGAGCCGGCACCGACAATGACCAGGTCGGCCGGCCATTCGCGGGTCGCGGTGCGTACGGCGGCAACCTTGCCGTTGTCGCCGAGGAAGGCGCTCACGGTACTGTCGAGCTCCAGGATAATGCCCTGTTCGCGGTGCTTGCGGGTTACATAAGCAGACACCTCTGGCGACACCGAGCGTTCCATGATGCGTGATGCGGTTTCCAGCACCGTGACCTGTTTACCGAGCTTGCGAGCGGTGGCGGCAATCTCCAGTCCGATGAAGCCGCCGCCAACGATGACTATTGAGCTGCTGCCCGTCAGGCGCTGACGCAGGGTGCGTGCCTGTTCGAGCGTACGCAGCACGAGAATGCCCTCCAGCGCGCTGCCCGGCAGTGTCAGGGTCCGCGCGCGGGCTCCAGTCGCCAGCACCAGCTCGTCGTAGGGGGCAAGGCTGCCGTCGGCCAGTTGCAGGGTTCGCGCCTTTGTATCAAGGGCGCTGACTCGGGTATTCAGGCGCAGGTCGACGCACTTCTCGTCGTAGAAACTTTGCGATTCGAGCAGCAGCTTGTTCTCTGCTTCCGGTGTGTCGTTGGTGAGGAAGGCTTTGGAAAGGGGCGGACGGTGATAGGGCAGATCAGCTTCGTCGCTGAGCAGGGTAATGGCGCCGGCGAAATCCAGTGCACGCAGGGCCGCGCAGAGGCTGACCCCGCCATGTCCGGCGCCCACGATAACGACATGTCTTGTCATTTTGTTGTTGTCTCTGTCGTTTGTTGGCTGGCCGGCGGCATTGCGCCGGCCGGTGATTAATCCTGAAAAAACGGGTGCAGCAGTTGCTCTACTAGCGCAGGCGCCTCGTGGTTGCAGATGTGTCCGACGCCAGCGATGACCTCTAGCACGACATTTGGATTCTGTGCGGCCATCGCCCGCATGTCTGCCACCGGTCCACCGCCGTGGTCATGCTCGGCCGCCACCAGCAGGGTAGGCACGCGCAGTTCAGGGAAGCGCGCACTGAAGTCCATTTCGATGAAGGCGCGTACATACGCCAGATAGCCGTCCAGAGTGGTGTTTTTCATCATCGTGCGCAGCAGGCTGTCCACCTGCGGATGACTGGCGCGAAAG
The DNA here is from genome assembly GCF_900095225.1 of Pseudomonas sp. UMAB-08. Lineage (GTDB taxonomy): Bacteria > Pseudomonadota > Gammaproteobacteria > Pseudomonadales > Pseudomonadaceae > Aquipseudomonas. The sequence goes on along the minus strand of NZ_LT607414.1, from coordinate 431,636 downwards.
TCAGCGCTCAGCCAACGGTCGACGGTGACATCGGCCAGCGTGTCCATGCCCTGGGTCTGTGCGGCATCGCAGCGACCGCGCCAGAACTCGCGCCGGTCGTCCGGCTGGCGTGGCCGGCAGCAGAACGCGGCGATGCGCGTGACCCGCTCGGGGTATTCCAGGCCGAGCGCCAAGGCCAGCGAACCGCCGAAGCCGAGGCCGACCACGGCGGAGCGGGAGATGCCGAGGCGGTCCCACAGCTGTACGACGCCGTCACGGATGGCGGCAAAATTACAGTCCTGTGGTGGTGCCGGGCTCTGCCCGTGCCCCCAGGGATCGAAGCGCAATACGCGAAAGTGCGCAGACAGGCCTGCGGCTTGTTCGGCCCAGAACTCTGCATCGTTGCCGATACCGGGTATGAAGGTCAGCCAAGGGGCATTCGCAGGCCCGCTGATGACATGGTGGAATGTGGGCAGTGCTTGAATTGCTTGCATTGAGCGGGCTCCTTCGCTGGCCGTAGGTTACGAACGTATCCGGGGCGGAGGTAGGCGATGAGCCGGATGGCTGTTATCCGGACAATGCATGGCTATCGATAGAAAGCTGAGTTGCGCTTTTTTGCTGGAGTGCACAGCAAGCCAGGACACTATGATCACGGCTGGCCCGAAGCTGCGCGAACAAAATTTCGCGGCGTCATCGACAATAACAATAAGCGGCCTGGGACGGGTCCATCCCGCGCCGTTGGAGATTCACATGGCTGCACTCATTCAATCCGCCCTGGTGGTCGGCGGTGGTTTTTCCGGCATGTCCGCCGCCATCGAACTGCGCAAACGCGGGATTGCCGTGGACCTGGTCGAAATCGACCCGCACTGGCGCAACTATGGCGCAGGTATCAGCATCGGTGGTCCCACGCTGCGGGCCTTCCGCACCCTCGGCATCCTGGAGCGTTTCCTGGACGAGGGGTATGCCTGCGATGGCCTGGACATCTTTTCCCCAGAAGGTGTGCTGCTGACTCAGGTGCCGACACCGCGCATTGCTGGAGACGAGGTGCCAGGGAGCGGCGCAGTGATGCGTCCGGTGCTGGCGAAGATCCTCGCCGATGCGACTCGCGCCAGCGGCACCGACGTGCGCCTGGGCTGCACCGTGAGTGCGCTGGAGCAGGATGCCGACGGTGTCACAGTGGACTTCAGTGATGGCAGTCGTGGTCGCTACGACCTGCTGATCGGCGCCGACGGTCTGTATTCAGGTTTGCGCGAACGCCTGTTGCCTGATGCGCCGAAGCCGCGTTACAGCGGGCAGGGCGTGTGGCGTGCGGTCTTGCCGCGTCCGGCGTCAGTCACGCGCACCATGCTGTGGGTCGGCAATCACCTCAAGATTGGGTTGAACCCTGTGTCGCGGGACGAGATGTACCTGTTCGTCAATGAAGATCGACCGGTTAATGATCTTGTGCCGCCAGAGGAGTTTCTGACGCGTCTAAAAGCGTTGCTCGATCCTTTCACTGCGCCAGAAGTACGTAACGCCAGAGCGATGCTCGACGAGCATTCGCTGGTGATTTTCCGGCCGCTGGAGGGGCTGTTGGTGGAGCAACCTTGGTATCGTGGACGCACCGTGCTGATCGGCGACGCGGTACACGCCACCACCCCGCATCTGGCCTCCGGTGCTTGTATCGGTATCGAGGACGCCATCGTGCTGGCCGAAGAACTGGAAAACGCGTCCAGCCTGACGGCCGCGCTGGAAAGCTTCCAGCAGCGTCGATGGGAGCGCTGCCGACTGGTGGTGGAGAATTCCATGCGCCTCGGTGAAATCGAGATTAATGGAGGCGACAAGGCCGAGCACATGCGCATTATGCACGCGTCATTTGCCGCATTGGCCCAGCCGATCTGACACGAGGGAGAAGTCGATGAATGTGTTGAGCGAACATGTAGTTTTGGTGACCGGTGGTGGTTCAGGCCTGGGCCTGGGCCTTGCGCGTCACTGCCGTGCCGAAGGTGCGCAGGTGGCGATATTCGAAATCTCCGCCGAGAAGGTAGCCCTGCTACGCGAAGAGTTCGGTCCCGATGTGCTAATTGTCCAGGGCGACGTAACGAGCCTGGATGATTTGCGCGCCTGTCGCGAGGCCGTACTTGCGCGTTTCGGCCGGCTTGATGCGCTGATCGGCGCCCAGGGGATCTTTGACGGCAACGTGCCGCTGATGGAGATGCCCGAGGAGCGCCTTGACGCACTTTTCGATGAGGTAATGCGGGTCAACGTGAAGGGTTATTTGCTGTCGGCGCGGGTGTTCTTCGACCTGCTGCGTGCCAGTGAAGGCGCCATGGTACTGACCACTTCGACTGCGGCCTATGCCGCCGATGGTGGCGGTGCGGTATACAGCGCGAGCAAGGGCGCGATACGTAGTCTGGTCAACCAGTTGGCGTTCGAGTTTGCGCCGCATGTCCGGGTCAATGCCGTGGCGCCGGCCGGCATCGCCAACAGCCAACTGAGCGGGCCGCGTTCGCTCGGGCTGGAGGCGCAGAAGCAATCCGACATTCCCCAGGATGCCTTTCTCTCGATGTTTCGCTCACTCAGTTTGCTAAAAGAACTTCCGACGCCCGAAGACCACGGTCCACTCTATGCCTTCCTGGCATCTCGGCATAACCGCATCATGACCGGGCAGACGGTAGTGGCCGACCAGGGGATGCTGAACCGGGCTGTGCTGCATAGGCAGCACTAAGCGCCCGGCGCTATCCGCTCAGGAACGGTTCTTCAGCAGCAGTGGGGCTTCCTGCTCCAGCAGCTTTTGAACCGTGCGCGTCGCCAGGGTGTTGGGGCGGCGTAGTGAACTGGCCAGCACCACGCTACGCAACAGTTCCGGCTTGATGATGCGGGCGACCGAGAAGCGAGGGTCGTCCACATGCTCGAACAACCCCGAGGTGATCGCGTACCCCCCGCCGGCCGCGACGATTTCCCATTGCAGCCGAATCGAGTCGGCTTCCACTGCGCAGTCGAAGTGAATGCCGTGGGTTTTGGATAGCTTTTCAAGCCGCGCGCGCAATGGGTGCGGCCGGGAAGGAAGCACCAATGGAAGGCCCTGCAGGTCGGATAACTCAACGGTTGATTGTGTGACTGCAGGATCTTGCGCGCGGCCGACCAGCATGAGTTTGGGCTGCACCAGTACCGACTCTTCCGACGCCGATACATCGCCTTCGCGCAGGAGCAGTGCCATATCTACACGGCCTTCATTGATCAGCTCCTCAAGGTGCGCACTGCTACCCTCGCATATTTGCAACTTTATGCGCGGGTAGCGCTCATGCACCAGCTTGTACAACGGTCCGGCAATGGGCTCCACCGTAGACGGCAGCAGTCCGATCCGCACCTCTCCAATCGGAACGCCACCGGAGGTGCGAATCACATCAGCGACTTCTTCCGATTCTTCTACGAGGGACTCGATGCGTGGGAGGATCTGCAAACCAAACTCGGTGAGGTTCACACCACGTCCGGTGCGATTGAACAGTCTCACTCCGCATTCACGTTCCAGTTGGGAAATATGACGGCTGATCATTGACTGCGGTACGTCGAGTGCCACGGCCGCTTGGGTCAGGCTTCCCAACTTGGCGACCTTGATGAAGTGATGCCATTTTGGGTCGAGAATCGATTGCAAGTTGGCTGTCCTTTTATTTTTATTGGGGCGTGGAGTGTCGGATTATTCCATGCGCTCTTTAGCTTGAGCAAAGGGTTTGGCTCAGTGATTTTTCACCGACCTGGGTATCGTTGTGACGCCGTCTTGAGAGGGGCTTACGATTTTGAGTCGGGCTTGAAACGGATAATGTACGGACGGCACTATTATTTGCCATGCGCGTACGGCTCCATGCCGCTGTATGTCAGCAGAAAGTGTGAATTGATTTGGCGCGCAGGTAACGAGAGAATACGGAACTCGCTCGTTGTGTCACTCGGGAATGGAATTAATGAAACGGATTTTGTTTGCGATAATTATCGCCAGCGTTGCGTGGAAGGCTTTTACCTCGCCGACACTCTTGGCCTGGACCGGGACCAAAGTTTCGCCGCCGCAAGTGCCTTCATCTGCTGCAGTCGTATCTGCCCAATCAGCATTCAAGTGTGATGGCCGCCAATACTGTTCTCAGATGACATCTTGCGCAGAGGCAAAGAACTTCCTCCAGCACTGTTCCGAGATGAAAATGGACGGCGACGGAGATGGGATACCGTGTGAGTCGCAATGGTGTAACTAGCTCCCTTCATCCTCGGGCTTTTGGTCGGCCCGGTTGACTGGTTTATTCGTTGCAACAGGGTCGAGACGGCGAAGCACGGCGCCCGTCGTTGCGGTTATTGCTGCAAACAAACCGATCTCCGTTAGTGCTGGGGATGCAGTGGCTATGCGTCTGCTTTATACAGGCTCGCACTTCCGTTGTGCAGCCATGATGCGATGGTCCTGCGGGGACATGCCATAACTGCGGCTGAAAGCGCGGGTAAAGTCCGAGGCGCTTTTGAAGCCCAGGCTGTAAGCGATCTCAATAACCTGCCGATTGGGATATCGCACCAACTCGTCTGCTGCTTCACGCAGTCGGCAATTACGGATGTAGCGGCCCAATCCGCCCTCATGCTGGAAAAGCCGATACAGCGTATGGCGCTGCAGTTGTACTGCAGCCAGAACGCTCTCGGGTGTCAACCAGGGTTGATACAGGTTGTCTTGCACATAGCGTCTGGCTTTGTCGAACATTGCGCTACGTGCCGCTGCCCGGACGTTACCCCCCAGTTTGGCCTGTTTGGCAAATGCGCCGAGCATTAACTGAATGCCGATATCGAACGCTGTCGTTGCTTGATCCGCATTCATGCCCGGCAGGCTTTTCGAGAGTGTCGCGACGTGCTCGATCATCAGCTGGGTAAGCGGGGTCGTATTGGTGAAGACGCGGCCGTGGATCGACTCTGCGTGTGGCAGCGCTGCGTCCACTATCGGTCGCGGTACGAAGAATGTCAGTACCCGACAATGACTTCGGTGCATCCTTATCGGTTGGTTCATGTCCATGGCGACAATACTGGCCTGAGCGGGGTTGCGGCTTTCAAGGCCCCCGCCCTGAATGGCGTCAATGCCGCCCTCGGTGAACACTTGAAAAACGTAATCCCGGACGCTGTCCGTCGAAATGCGTGCGACCGAGCGATCAAGCAGCAAGGCGTCACTCGAGCAATCGGTAAACAGTCGAGCCCCTAACGTATAGCGGTCGATACAGCCGTTAAAAGGTGACTCGACAGCCTTGGAAGAGGGCAGTGCGTCAATGACGTGCCCGACCCGACGGCGCCAGGCCAAAAACTGATTGGGGACTGGCTCCGCGCTGACATTGAAGTGGTCGGGAGCCTGGCTGGCACCAAATGGGGGTCGAGGCGATTGAGTTGACGCGGGACTGTTCATAACTTCACTGCTGACCAGTAGACCAAGGTTTGTATCGATAACCGGACCGAAATGGCGTCCGCTGAATGTAGGCCTACGCTTCACGCAGGCAGCCATTATCGCTGTACGGACGCGTGCTTATCTGCTTTTTTCAGCGCAATGAAAACTTTTTTTCGCTTTCGCTACCGGCACCCAAAACTGCTCATGCGGAATAGAGGGGGCCGCGGAGGCTTAAAATAGTTCAAAAACTGCAACGCACGGTCAAGCCGTACAAAAAAAGTCTGATAAGTTCCGTACAGGTTCGCATTTTAAAACGGTTAATTTTATTTGAGGTTGTTAGGCGTTTTTTTGCACCAAATAAGGGTGAATATCTTTTTTTGCTCTGCGGTGGTGCGCGGATAAACGCAATGCAACTCTGAACATGACCGGGGGGCAGATCAACTCAGGTGTTCACCTGATGTTGCCAACTGGGGTGTCAGTGCATTCTTATCTGGCGGTTTAGTCGACGACCATCGCACGTTATTAATACGGCGCAGGGTCCAGCAGGTTGAAATTCTTTTGATTAATTAGTCATTGGAAATGATGCCTTAAGTGCAGTAATGATCTGGGCATCGCCAGCAAAATTCTTTGCGTGTGTGACGGTGTATCGAGCGGCATATCGATGTAGCAGGAATGACGGATGAGTTGTCTCGATCAGGAGTTGGGTTCGTTTGCGATCAGCGTGGCCAGCCCGGCTGGCGCCAATCCTCGAGAAGGTGCGGCCTTTTCGCTCGCGCAAATTGAAGTTGAAAAGCTGACCAATATTCATGCCGAGTCCGGAGTGGACTGGCAGAAAGTGGCGGATACCTGCGCAAAAGTTCTTCGCGAGGAAGGTAAGGATTTCAATGCTGCGGTCTGGTTGTTGTGTGCCTGGACCACGCTCAACGGTATCTCTGGTCTTGCGACCGGGGTACAGGTATTGCGCGAAATGCTCGAGCAATACTGGGACACGTTGACGCCACCACCCGCCCGATTGCGTGCTCGGCGTAACCAGGCTGAATGGATGCTCGAATGGCTGACGGCGAAGGTCGAAGAAAGCTTCGAGCCGGTGCCTGGTGATCAGTTAGCTGTCTTGCTCGAAAACTGGGACGCCATCGATCGTTTTTGGCGCGACAAGGACGCTGACGGTCCGAGTTTCTTTGCGTTGCGTCGACGGCTGTCACAGCTGCCCGTGCAGGCCAGTGCCGAGCCAGCGGTTGTTGCGCCTGAGCCGGTTCAGCCGGTCGAGTCTATCGCAGCAGCAGCAGTACCGATTCCGCAGCCCCCTTCGGTATCTGGCATGGCACCGCCAACGCTTGCTCCGGTTCGTTTGTCGGATAGCTTTGAAAGCGATGAGGCGATTGAGAACGCCGTAAACGGCGTGTTTGCGTCGTTAGCGCCGCTGGTTGCGTTTTGTCTCGACTCTCGTCCGACGTTGCCGTTGCTGTTTCGCCTGAACCGACAGTCGGCCTGGACTACCTTGCAGCAGGCTCCGCCTGCGCAAGGCAACACCACGCGTCTTCCGCCACCTTCGGAAGCCGAACTGCAGAGTTTCAGCCGGTTGCAGAGCGCTGGCGAGCCGCTGGACATCGTGCGGTTTTGCGAAGGCCGACTGAACACGTATCCATTTTGGCTTGACCTTAATCGAGCCAGCCATGCAGCACTATCACGACTCGGCTCCGGCTCCTTGGCCGCTGTCGCGAGCCTGTCCCTGGAAACTCGCCATTTTCTGGCACGCCTGCCGTCGCTGGCCGAACTCACCTTCGCCGACGGCCAGCCGTTCGCCGATGGCGCAACGCGTAGCTGGCTCGAAGGGCTGGCCCCGGTGGTCAGTGCCGGGGCCGGGGATGCTGTGCAAACGCTGATTGACGATGCAGGGCGAGAAGCCGCTGACGGACGTCTGAACGATGCGCTTGCCAGCCTGCAAGCGAGCCTGCGTGAGGCCGGCAGTGGCCGCGACCGCTTCCGTTTGCGTCGTGCCCAATGCGAGTTGCTGCACCGTTTCGAGCCTCGCGCCGAGTTGCGAGTGGCCCTGGATGTATTGCTGCAAGAAGCAACGGAGCAGGGGTTGGATCGCTGGGAACCGGATCTGGTTCGGCCTTTATTGGAACTGGCGTTGGTTCAAGAGGATGGCGGTTCAAAAACAGTATGGGCGCAGCAGTTGGCCGCCATGGATTTGCCCGCTTTCTGGCGTCTGGCCAGTCCACAGACTCCTTGAGTTCAGCAACACGCGATACCTGACAGACATACGCATATCAATGCCATGGGTTTTATAACGGCTGCGTTGAGCGAGCCCGCTAAACAGGAGTGAGATTAAATGGCTAGTGAAGGTTCAGTCGCGCCTAAAGAACGCGTCAACATTGTGTACAGCTCCGACACCGGCGGCGCCCAAGAGCAGGTCGAGCTGCCTCTGAAGCAACTGGTCATCGGCGACTTCACCTTGCGTGAAGACGACACGCCGGTTGAAGACCTCAAGCCGATCCGCGTCGACAAAGACAACTTCACCGATGTGCTCAAAGGGCAAAACCTGAGCCTGCAACTGGCGGTGCCCAATCGTCTGGCGGAGAACGCGCCGGAAGACGAGCAGATTCCGGTATCGCTCACCTTCCAGTCTATTCGCGACTTCGAACCCGATGCCATCGTTGCCCAGGTTCCTGAGTTGCAGCAGCTGATTGCCTTGCGTGATTCGCTCAAGGCGCTCAAAGGCCCGATGGGCAACCTGCCGGAATTTCGCAAGCAACTTCAGGCCCTGATGAACGATGACGGTGCCCGCGAGCGCCTGCTCTCGGAACTCGGCGTAAAGGACAAGGAATAACCCATGAGTGAAGAAAAAAGTCAGGCCGCGAGCAGCACCGGCCAAGCGGTCGAGTCCGTTTCGTTGCTGGATCAATTGGTAGAAGCCGCTCGCGTCAAGCCGGGCGATGAAGCCTATGCTGTTACCCGTCACGGTCTCGAAGCCTTTGTCACCGAGCTGCTCGAACCTGCAAGGCAGACCGAGAAAGTCAGCGCCGGTCTGATCGACGACATGATTGCCACACTGGACGCCAAGCTTTGCCGTCAGGTCGATGCCATCATTCACAACGAGAAGTTTCAGAAGCTCGAGTCGTCATGGCGCTCGCTGAAGTTTCTGGTCGACCGTACGGATTTCCGTGAGAACAACAAGCTGGAGATTCTTAGCGTCTCCAAGGAAAAGTTGCTCGAAGATTTCGAAGACGCTCCTGAAATCACCCGCTCGGGTCTGTACAAGGCGGTGTACACCGCTGAGTTTGGCCAGTTCGGTGGTCAGCCATTCGGCTCCATCATTGGTAACTACGAGTTCAATCCTGGCGCGCAGGACATGAAGCTCCTGCAATCGGTCGCCTCCATTTCGGCCATGTCCCACACGCCTTTCATTGCCTCGGCGGGTCCCCAGTTCTTTGGCATCGACAGTTTTGCGGATTTGCCCAATCTGAAGGACCTGCAAGCGGTCTTTGAAGGCCCGCAGTTCACCAAGTGGAACGCCTTCCGCGAAAGCGATGATGCCCGTTTTGTCGGTCTGACCTTGCCGCACTTTTTGCTGCGCACGCCTTACGGCGAGGACACTGTTCCGGCCAAGACCTTCCGTTACAACGAAAGCGTCAGTGGCGGTAACAAGGATTTCCTGTGGGGCAACGCCGCGTTTGCGTTTGCCAGCCGCTTGTCTGACAGCTTTGCCCAGTACCGTTGGTGCGCCAACGTGATCGGTCCGCAGGGTGGGGGTACGGTCGGTGACTTGCCGATCTACAACTACGAAGCCATGGGTGAAACCCAGACCAAGATTCCGACCGAGGTGCTCATCTCCGAGCGCCGCGAGTTCGAGCTGGCCGAGCAAGGTTTCATCGCGCTGACCATGCGCAAGAACACCGATAACGCGGCGTTCTTTTCCGCCAACTCGTGCCAGAAGCCCAAGTTTTTCGGCAACGACAAAGAGGGCAAGGAAGCAGAGCTCAACTACAAGCTCGGCACCCAGCTGCCTTACATCTTTGTGGTCAGTCGCCTGGCGCACTACATCAAGGTCATTCAGCGCGAAAACATCGGCACCTGGAAAGAGCGTGGCGACCTGGAATCTGAACTCAACACCTGGATTCGCCAGTACGTGGCCGACATGGACAACCCTGCGGCCGGTGTGCGCAGCCGCCGTCCATTGCGTCAGGCCGACATTACCGTCAGCGACGTTGAAGGCGATCCAGGCTGGTACCGCGTCGGTTTGAAAGTTCGCCCGCACTTCAAGTACATGGGCGCTTCTTTCACGCTGTCGCTGGTTGGCAAGCTCGACAAGAGCTGATTTGGCAGAGCGAACGAATGACTTGAATGCCGTTCGTTCAGGTGTTTACCCGAGGGTCATAGCCTCGGGGGTTCCATAAGATGGATTCAACGCAACGATACAGGGCTAGCAGCTCTGATCGTTGCCTGAACACTAACTGATTAAACCCGGAGTACCCGTTATGCCAATGCCATGCTACCTGAGTATCGAAGGCCAGAACCAAGGCAAGATCGAAGGTTCGAGCAGTGTTACCGGCCACGTAGGGATGATCCTCGTACAAGCCGTTGAACACCTGATCGATATTCCCAAGAACCCGCAGACCGGCTTGCCCGCAGGCAAGCGTGTTCACCAGGGCATGACCCTGACCAAAGAGATCGACAAGGCTTCGCCAAAGCTGCTGCAGGCCCTGACCTCCGGCGAACAGCTTAAAACCGTTGTGCTTGAGTTCTATCGCATCTCGCCCAAAGGCACTGAAGAAAAGTACTACACCATCACCCTGAGCAATGCAGTGCTTGTTTCTGCCCGTACCTGGGTGCCAAACGTATTGAGCCCTGAGTTCAAGCAAATGGGCCATATGGAAGACATCGGCATCACCTACGAAAAAATTGTCTGGACCTGGGTGCCGGACGGCATCGAAGCCGAAGACTCGTGGTTGGCGCCAAAAGCGTAAGTCATTCTTCACCGCCCTGATTCAGGGCGGTGTTCTTTCAATTTCAGAAGGTACACGGCGTTGAGAGAAAAACGATTGCTGGAACGCATCACGGGCTTGCAGGTTGAAACCGGCCGCACGCACCTGACCCAAGCGGAAGTGCTTACGCAGTCAATTGTTCAGCATCTGCAACGCATCTTGAATACCCGGCGCGGCAGCGTGCCCATCGACGCCGATTTTGGCGTACCCGATTTCACCAATCTGGCCGGTTCGTTTGCGACCGGCGAGACCACGCAAATAATTGAGAACATGACTCGCATGATCGCCCGCTATGAGCCTCGGTTGAAGTCGCCGCGCATTCTGGTCGCCGAAGGCGCTCAGGAAGTGTTGTCGTTGAGCTTCAGCCTTGAAGGCCTGGTGTCCATTGATGACCGGGACATTCCCATCCATCTGGCAACGCGCGTGTCTTCAGACGGCCGCGTTTCCCTGGCGATGCACTAAGTCATGCTCAACAGCCATTATCAAAGTGAACTCAACCACCTGCGCCGTCTGGCCGATGAGTTTGCCCGTAGCAACCCGGCCCTGGCACCGCTGCTGGGTGTGGACTCGGCAAATGACCCCGATGTCGAGCGCTTGCTCGAAGGCGTGGCGTTTCTCACCGGGATGGTTCGCCAACGGCTGGACGACGAGTTTCCCGAGTTCATCCAAGAGTTGGCGCAGCTGCTGTACCCACATTATCTGCAGCCATTGCCTTGCCTGACACTGCTTCAATTTCAGCCTCGCGGGGCGTTGCAACAAGCCACGCGTATCGATGCCGGGTGCGAAGTCGCTTCGGTACCTGTCGATGGTCAGCGGGTGCGCTTTCGCAGCACTGCGGCGGTAGACCTCGAACCGCTGCAACTGATCGGTACACGCTGGGATGGCGGTGCCGGTGAAGAGCGCAGTCTGGTCCTGGATTTCGCTTTTACCACCGCAGATCCAGACGATTGGCAAGCTGACAGCCTGCGTTTCTATCTAGGCGATGGTCTGGTGGATGGCTGCAAGTTGCTACGTCTGCTGCAGCTCAACCTGCGTGAGATCCGTATCTGTGCGCAAGGGCAGCCCATGACGTTGCTGCCAGCCAGGCATTTGCGTGGCCTCGGATTCGATGCCAGCAATACCTTACTGCCTTTTCCCGACACCGCTCACCCTGCTTATCGCTGCTTGCAGGAATACTTTGCGCTGCCCGAGAAGTTTCTTTTTGTCGAGCTTTCCGGCTTCAAACAGTGGCGTGTCAGGGGCAAGGGCGGTCGATTCAGTGTGCGTCTGATGTTCGAGAATTTGCCGGACTGGGCGCCAAATCTGTCCGCCAACAGTTTCATGATGGGGGTCACCCCGGCGATCAACCTGTTCGCCCAGGAAGCGCACCCGTTGCGCATCGACCACAAGCAAGTCGACTACCGCATCCAGCCCGCCGATCATGGCCAGCGCATGAGCATGCGAATTCATTCGGTCCTCAAGGTCAGCGCTTACTCTGCCGCAGGGGGCGAGCGGCAGTTGGAGCCGTTCAATACGTTTTCGCAGCGCGATACCTACAACTTGCGAATCCGACAGTCGACTATCGACGCTCATGGCTATGACCATTATTTGAGCCTGCCCTACCGTGAAGGCAAAGTGCCTGGCGAGATGACGCTGTCCATCGGTTTGCTGTGTACCAATGGCAAGTTGCCGGAAAGCTTGCGTCTGGGGGATTTGAATCAGCCCACCGACAACACGCCACCCAGGGTCGAATTCAAGAGCATTCGCGGTATTACGCCGTGCCAGCCTCCCAAGTTCGACGACAAACTGCTGTGGCGCATGCTCTCGCAGCTCAATGCCAATCACTTCCGTCTGGCCGATCGCGACTACCTGCGAGGCCTGCTGTCGCTCTATCTGCCTAGCGTCGGCGAAGGCGCCCAGGACGCCAACGAGCGGCGAATCGATGCTATCGAAAACGTCACGGTTACCCACGAGCGCCGTTTCATTCGCGGGCTGCCCATTGAAGGCAGCGTGGTCCGGGTCGAGTGCCGGGGCGACCATTTCCTGAGTCCCGGCAATTTCTACATGTTCGGTTGCGTGCTCGATGAATTTTTCGCCGGCTGTACAGCTATTAACAGCTTTACCGCTTTCACGCTGTTCGACAGCGTCAACCATGAGACCTTGAAATGGCCAGCGAAGATCGGGCACCAACGCCTGCTGTGATCGATCCGCTGCTCGATGACGGCGGCGATTATGGTTTTTTTCAGGCCTTGCGCCTGTTGCGATTACGTTTCCCTAGCGAAAAAGACTTCGTCGAGAACGTGCGGGTCCGGCCACGGCTAGGGCTTGGATTTCCCCAACGGGATATCGAACGGATCGAGCAAGGTGAAGACGGCCGCTATCGGATCGAGGCCAATTTTTTTGGTCTGTATGGCGTCACCTCGCCGTTGCCGACCTTTTACACCGAAGACCTGATCGACGAGCAACTGCTGGGCCATTCAGCGGGGCGCGACTTTCTCGACATCCTGCATGCGTCGCTCTATCCACTGCTGTTTCGCGCGTGGGAAAAGCACCGGATCTGGATCGATATTACCGAGCGACGTGACGTCAAGAGCCTGCGCCAGCTACAGGCATTGATCGGCATTGCGGATGCGCGTCCCGAGCAACGGGATCAATCCGTCGATTTGCTGCGTTATGCCGGTTTATTCAACCAGCACCCACGCTCGGCGCTCGGCCTGCAGCAGTTGGTCAAGGCGGTGCTCGAAGATGTGCCGGTGGAAGTGGTGCCCTGTGTCGAAACACGTCTGCGGATCGACCGTCCGGCGCGCACTTACCTGGGAATGCAGTGCGGTGTATTAGGCGAAAACAGCCTGCTCGGTCGAGAGGTCATGGACCGCAGTGGCACGCTGGATATTCGCCTGGATTCACTGAGTGCCGAGCGTTTTCACGGGTTGTTGCCAGGGCAAGCGCTCTATCAAAAGCTCGAACGGTTGGTGGCGTTATACCTGCAGACGCCGCTACGCAGCCGATTGGTCATGCGTCTTGCGGCAGATGAGCAGCAATGCGCCTCGCTGGGGGGCGGCTGGCAGCGGCTCGGCCTCGATACCTGGCTCGGTGACGGCGACACGCAGGACGACGTTGTATTCATGCTTGCGGCCGAACACGGACCAATGCTCGAAGAGAGGACTCGATAGATGATTCAGGTAGAACTCAAACCACTGTTCGCACGGCTCAATGTTTACAGCACCAAGGCCCTGGAGAACGCGGCGGGCCTGACCCTGGCGCGCACTCATTACGAGATTTCCCTGGAGCACATGCTGCGTCAGTTGCTGGAAGACCCTAGTGCCGATGTGACGCGCATTCTCACCCGATTCGAAATCGATCCGATGCGCCTGCGTGCGCTGCTCGACGACGGTCTGGCGCAGCTGAAGAACGGTAACCCCGGGCGTCCGGTGTTCGCCAGCCTGCTCACTGAGTGGATTCAGGACGCCTGGCTGATCGCCTCGCTGGTGGTCGGCACCGGGCGGATTCGCGGTGGCTCGCTGTTGCTGGCGCTGATTTCCCGTCTGGGTTACTACACCGCCGGCACTCGTTACGGCGAACTGCTCAAGCCCATTTCCGCCGATGCCCTGACGGCTGAGTTTCCCCACCTGCTGGGCGGCTCCAGTGAAGGTCCGCTGGACAGCCTGCAAACCGGCCTCGGGTCTTCTTCGGTCGCCAGTGCGGGCGGTATCGCGCCCGCCGCTGAAGACAATATCGGTCGCTTTTGCGAAGACCTTACCGCCAAGGCAGCGGCGGGGCGCATCGACCCGATTTTCGGCCGCGATGATGAGATTCGTCAGATGATCGACATCCTCGCCCGACGTCGTAAAAACAACCCCATCGCTGTGGGCGAGCCCGGTGTGGGCAAGTCCGCCGTGGTGGAAGGCCTGGCGCTGTTGATCAGCCAGAACGAAGTGCCGGACTTTCTTAAAAACACGCGTCTGCTCAGCCTCGATCTGGGTGCGCTGGAAGCGGGCGCCAGCGTCAAGGGCGAGTTCGAGAACCGCCTGCGTGGTGTCATCGAAGAGATTAAGGCATCCACCACGCCGGTGATCCTGTTCATCGACGAAGCACACATGCTGATCGGTGCTGGCGGCGCGGCAGGGGGTTCCGATGCGGCCAACCTGCTCAAGCCCGCGTTGGCCCGTGGCGAGTTACGCACCATCGCCGCCACGACCTGGTCGGAATACAAGAAGTACTTCGAGAAAGACCCGGCGCTGGCTCGCCGTTTCCAACTGGTCAAACTGGACGAGCCGAGTGTCAAAACCGCCGTGCTGATCTTGCGTGGTCTCAAGGGGCATTACGAAAAAGTCCACGGTGTCAGTGTGCGTGATGACGCTATCGTTGCCGCCGCTGAATTGTCGGATCGCTACATTACCGGGCGCTTGCTGCCGGACAAGGCCGTGGACTTGCTCGACACCGCCAGTGCTCGTGTACGGATCGGCCTGGGTATCAAGCCTGCCGAGTTGGAACGCATGGAGCGGCAGTTGTCCGGTCTGGCTCGCGAGCTGAACGCACTGGAGCGCGATCGCGCCAACGGTTTCCCTGTGGAAGACCAGCGCCTGGCAGATATCGCCGACGAGCAGGCTGAGATTGACGACAGACGTGCTGTGCTGGAAGCCCGCTGGCTGGCCGAGCGTGATGCCGCGGTACGCGTTCTCGAAGCCCGCAAGCAGCTAACCCTGAAAGAAGAGGATCTGCCAGTACCAGCCGAAGGCGAAGTTGCTCAGGTACTGGCATCGCTGGACGAACGTCAGGCCGAGCTGGATCAGGCCCGCGAGGCGCTGGCTGCGCTGCAAGGTGACGAGCCGCTGCTGTTCACCGAAGTCAACCCGGATGCGATTGCCAAAGTCGTCTCCGACTGGACCGGCGTGCCGCTGGGCAAAGTGCTGCGCGACGCTGCGGGCGGCGTGCTGGCCCTGGCCGACAACATCAAGACGCGTATTCGAGGTCAGGACACTGCCGTCGAGCAAATCGCGGAAATCCTCAAGGCCGCGCAATCCGGTCTGCGCGATCCGCAACAGCCGTTGGGTGTGTTCCTGCTGGTCGGTCCATCGGGTGTTGGCAAGACCGAAACCGCCTTGGCCGTGGCCGAACACTTGTTCGGCGGTGAGCAGGCGATGATCTCGGTGAACATGAGCGAGTACCAAGAGAAGCACACCGTCAGCCGTCTGGTGGGCTCGCCTGCCGGTTATGTCGGTTTCGGCGAGGGCGGTATGTTGACCGAGGCGGTGCGTAAGCGTCCGTATTCGGTGGTGCTGCTCGATGAAGTGGAGAAAGCCCACCTGGATGTGGTGAACATTTTCTATCAGGTCTTCGACAAGGGCAGCCTGTCCGACGGCGAAGGGCGGCAGATCGACTTCTCCAACACCGTGGTGCTGCTGACCAGCAACCTGGCCACCGAAGAAATCCAGAACCTGTGCGTCGATGGGCGTCCCGATCCGGACACCCTGGCGGAAAAGATCCGTCCGACCCTGTCCCGCCATTTCAAACCTGCGTTGTTGGCGCGCATGACCATCGTGCCGTTCTTCACGTTGGGCGCCGAACAACTGGCAGGCATCGTGCGCCTCAAGCTGAGTCGTCTCAGCGAGCGCCTGCTGGCCTCGTCGAAAGTACGCCTGACCTTCTCGGAGGAAGTCGCCGACGCCATCGCCGCACGCTGCACAGAAGTGGAGAGCGGGGCGCGCAACATCGACTTCATTCTGCGCAAAAGCCTGACGCCGCGGTTGTCCGACGTGTTGCTGGGGGCGATTGCCGATCAGCGCACGCTGGCCGGGCTGCATGTGGCGGTGGATGCGGGCGGCGAGTGGATCATTACCCAGGTAGAAACCGATGCGATCAGGTCTTTACCCGAGGGTGAAGCGCTGCTTGAAACCCTAGAGTGACCGCTCGTTTACCTACTGAAGAACAAGGATTGATTGATGGCCCTCAATGATCACGCG
>NZ_LT607414.1:380418-415281 GCF_900095225.1 Pseudomonas sp. UMAB-08 | reverse complement strand
TCGCTCGTGCTCGAAACGTTGTGGGTGCAGCAGTGGCAGGGCGAGGAAAAGCTCTCTCAGCCGTATCGTTTCGAGGTCCGCTTGGCCACGATCAATCCCTTGTTCGACGATGAGGCGCTGCTTGGCAACCGCGCGGTATTGACCCTGAGTGACGCGTTGGGGCTGCCGCATCCCTATCAGGGTGTGGTAACAGAGGTCGATTATCTCGACGCCGATTCTCTTTATTACTACTACCGCGTGGTGCTGGAACCGCGCTTCGTGCAGTTGCGTCATTTCCGTTTTTCCGAAATCTGGTTGGACAAAAGCCTGCCGGAACTGATTCGCGACGTGCTCAAACTGGCTGACCTTAATGTCGAAGGGCCGGGTATCAACGGTTTGCCGGGTTCGGCTTATGACTTCGATATCCGCCTGCCTCTGGCGGATGATCCGCTGACTCAGGCGACCTTTACCTGCCAGTTCGAAGAAACGAGTTTCGCCTTTATTTCACGTCTTCTTGAATATTTCGGGGTGTATTACTTCTTTGAACAGGGGCCTGACGGAGAGGCGCTTGTGTTCTGTGGCGACAGACGCTACCAGCCGCAACTTCCCAGTCTTCTGACCTATCGTCGTCAAGATTCGGAACTGGATGTAGGCCAGGTCCTGGCGGTGGCGCGTACCTTCGAGCGCAAGCTGGTCCGGCAAGCGGCCGGGGTCACGCTACAGGATTTCTCTGCAACTAACGCGCAGTTGAAGTTAGAGGTCAACGCCTCGGTGGCAAGTGCCAGCCTTGGGGCAGATGCCTCACTCGAACAACGCACGGCGGTATCGAGTTCGCCTGTATTTATCGGTGAGCAAGGGCTGTATGGCGAGCACTTCGGTTCCCTCGAACAGGGCCAATGGTTGGCAGATCGCCGCGCCCAGGCCATTGGTTGCCGCCAACGGGAGTTTCATGGCAGCGGTCGAGCCACGGGCTTGCGCGCGGGCTATCCGATGCTGTTGGTGGGCCATCCGCGTCCGATGTTCAATGCCGGTTATCAGGTTATTGAAGTTCACCATGAGGGTTATCAACCATTGCCGGGCCTGGGTTCGGAGGGTGAAGGGCCGGGGCAGGGTATCAACACCCGTTTTATCGCCTTGCCCGGCGATGTGCAGTTCCGCGCACCCTGCGTGACGCCCCGGCCCTATGTGCAGGGTGTGCTCAGTGCGGTAGTGGATGGCGATGAAGACACCGGTCGCCCACTGCTTAACGACAAGGGTTGCTACAAAGTCAGCTTTCCGTTTATTAGCGGCGCAAAGAACGCCACTCGCGGCTCGGCATGGCTGCGCATGGCTACGCTGTCCAGCGGTTCGAGCCATGGCATGAATTTCCCGCTGCTAAAAGGCACGGAAGTGCTGGTTTCGTTTTTGGGCGGCGACCCAGACCGGCCGGTAATCACTGGTAGCGTGCCCAACTCCGAGAACCCTAATGTGGTCACCGGCGACAACGCGACCCAAAGTGGCTTGAGCACCCCCGGTGGGCATTTGTTTGCAATGGAAGACAGCCCGTCCGGGCCGATGATGAAGATGGGCGCTTCTACCGGTTGTAGTTTCACCTTGGGCGAAGGCGATGTCAGTGGGGCGCATTTGCGCACTGACAAACATATGCAGCTGGCGTCCAGTTCTTATAAACATGAGGTGCCTGGCGTATATACGCTGTCTATCGGCGGGGGAAGTGCGCCGAAGCCACTTGTGGAAGGTAGCTCTAACGAAACGAGGCTGGGCGGCAACTTTTTTACCGCTAGCCAGAAATCCTTCCTGAATACCAAAGGTATCGTTCTTGGCGCTCTGGGTGCTACAGACCTCTACGATGCTATAAGTCATCGAACTAAAAAGACGACGCTGATGGTTGACCTCGCGGCAAGTTTTTGTGGGGTTAAAGGTTCTATCGCTGCTAACGGCTTGAATCTTAATGTTGGGCTCAATGGAGTGAGTGCTGATATAAAACTTGGAGTGGCTGCGTTTTCTTATGGGTTTGTTCTCTGGAAGAAGGACTTTGCAGAAATCATAAAGAAAACCCAGAAAGCAAAAGAAGATATTGCCTTTTATCATAAAAACCAAACAGCAGTCTGCGAAGTCGCTAGTGAAGTAACCTTGCAGAAAGCCAAGCATTTTCTTCATGCGACCAGCGTGGTGCATGAGATTCAAGTGGGTAAAAATAAAATAATCCTGACCCAGGACGGTATAAAGATTTGTTCCAGTGGAACGGTCCATATCGACGGTGATTTAAACGTGATGGGAACTGTTTTTTTTGAAAAATCCCTGCATGTAAAAAACACGATTGCTGCTGATGGTTCGATATCGAGCAAGGAGAGTATTTCGGATCCTGTCATCGTGCCGTCTATTCCGGTAGTTCCTGATCTTGGGATTGCAAAAATGCTCGTTGAGGCTCCCGTAAGCAGTGCAGCAATCGACGCCGTAGCAACAGCCAGCCAGCTCATTGTAGTGGCCCAGGCGGAGTTGGGTGCGGCGGCGCTGAATGTTGCCGAAGCAGCCGGCGACGCTGGCGCTCCATCCGACACCCCCCCACCCGCTGCTGCCTGAAACAGGTGACAGGGCAATGGGTCTTTAAACGATGCGGAGAGTCTGATGCAGCTCAAGTGTGAAGGTGCCAGCCTGGTAATGCTTGCCAATGCAATGCATGGGGATAGCCATATGTTGGTCACGACCGTGGGGCTATTGGTGGATGCCGGGGGCGCGATTATGCCAGCGGGCCAGACGTGGGCCTGGATCAGCGAGCGCCTGGGCAAGCAGATACTAGACAGCGGTTTGCAAAAAAGCCGGGGTACGTTTGCCGTCCAGGGGCACGCCTATGCCCTGAATGATGCGCAACGTGCCGGTATGGCCGTATCGGTACGCATCGGTGCACTGGCCAAGACCCTGCATGTATTCCCACCACGGCAATGGCGCAAAGGCCTGTTGGGTTGGTCGGCCGTGGCAGCCGGACAGATTGATTGCCTGCCCTTGACGCTTGAGAACGCCTACGGTGGTGCCCAATGGCCGGATAACCCCGCAGGTAAAGGCCATTGCCCCAATAGAGATACCGCAGACTCCGTGCCCCTGGCGCAACTGGAAGCCGCAAACCTCGTTGTTCTCGATCCCGAGGACCGGTCCGGCATTGCGAGCTTCATGCCACTGCCACCGCAAACAGCTTGCAGGCGCTGCTTCATGGGCACGCTGGACGAGCAATGGCGTGCCTACCGTTCGCCCTTTTTGCCCCTGGACACCGATGCCCGGTGGTTCGATGAAGTGGCTCAGGACCAATGCGCCACCGGGTATTGGCGGGGTGATGAAGCCTGGTCGATTGAGGGCATGCACCCCACCCAGGCGAAGGTCAGCGGACGCTTGCCTGGCTTGCGGCCACGCCTGTTTATTGAGCGGGCGGATAAGCCCCAGGCCATCACTGAAATGCCAATGGACTTGGATACCGTATGGCTGTTCCCCGAGGCGCAAAGCGTTTTGTTGCTCTACCGCGCCGCCGTGCCGGTGCTCGATATTGACGCACTGGATATCGCCACGCTGGCACTGGCCATCGAGCGAATGGGTGATCCATCACTGGCCTCGCAAGTCTGGATCGATCAGCTCTGGCCTAGCCCACCGGTTGAACCGGATGAAGTATCAAGCCCCGAACCACCGACATTCGACAATGCGCCGCTGCTTGCCAGCCTGCGTGCGGCCGCGGATGTCCTGCATGCCGAATTGTCTGCGGCCTACGAAGAAAGCATTCAAATTGCCCAGGACATGGCCACGGGTATGGATCAGCCGTTCAACCGCGACGACTATCCGCCCCCGGCCCGAATCGAGGTGGTAACGCCTGTGCCTCGGCCTGGATCGCCCGCCAACACGCTGTCTACCGATGGGCTGCGCGATGAAATCGAGGCGCAGCTCGCTAGGGACAGGGCTCAAGGCATGGCTTACGCCCGGGATGCGATCACTCGCGTAGGGCTGGATGTAGAGGAAACCCTCGCCTTGGCGAGTCAACCGGCCCCCGAAGTGGATCTCATGAACCTCGTGGCTCAACTGGACCTGCCGCCAGCCCAGAAAGCGGACATCATCCAGCAAGTGGCGGCGGGTGCGGCGCGTGCGCAGGCTAACGAAACGCTGATCACACAAAAAATAGACGCCCTGAACCAAGCGTTGGCGGCTGATCGAATCAAATTCGGCCCTGTCCCCATCCCCGCCGAATATTGCGACCTCACCCGCGAGCGCTTACAAGCCTTACATACAGCCGGGCGATCACTTAAAGAGCTGCGGATAAAGAGCCTTGATCTTTCCGGCATCGACCTGAGCAAGGCCGATCTAAAAAATACCCTGTTCGAGAATTGCCAACTCAACGGTGCGCGTCTGGTTGATGCAGACATGAGCCAATGCCAGTTTATCGACTGCGATTTGAGCGCTGCGGATATGAGTAATGCTCGCTTGGAAGAGGCGCTGCTGCAGCGGGTATTGTTCAAGCATGCGTTGTTAAAAGGCACCAATCTGCAGGGCATTCGCGCTCAGTCTTGCGACTTCTCAACCGCTGATTGTTCGGCGTCGAATGTGCAACAGGCCCACATCAGCGAGTGCAGTTTCAGCCATGCCAGCCTGAGCAACGCTGATTTAAGCAAGCTGAACCTGAATAAGTGCGACCTGAATGGCGCAGTACTTTCCGACAGCAACCTTCACAAAGCCAAGTTTTACGACTGCACACTGGACGCGACTGACATGCGCCGCGCCAACCTCAGCAAAGCCGATTTGGCCAAGGTTGTGGGACGCAATCTGGACTTGCGTGAGTGCAATCTGCAAAACCTGCGTCTGGCCGGTCACTGCGTTTTACCGGGCGCGCGCCTAGACGATGCCGACCTGACCGATGCCAGCTTTCAGGACGCCGATCTGAATCACGCCAGCCTGCGCGGCGCACGGCTTAACCACGCGCTACTGACCCGTTGCGACCTGAGTGATTCCGATGGTGTTGAGCTGGTGGCGCAAGGTGTCTATCTGTCGGGATGTGACTTGAGTCGCGCTGATTGGTCTGGCGCCAATCTGCTTAACGGCCGCTTGCGCAAGGTGTGCCTGGAGCAGACCAACCTCAGTGGCAGCAACTTGCATGGCCTGGCCAGTGACGCTGTGCATGGCAGTGGCGTGCGCCTGGAGCAGGCATTGATGACCCGTTGTCGACTCAAGGAGAGCTTGACTCATGCTTGAGGTATTAAGTGCAGAGCGTCTAAGGGAATTGCTCGCCGATTGGCAGCCCTTGCGAGAGTTGAATCTGGCGGGTGGCGACTATCGTGGCGTTAATTTGAGCAACGCGCGGCTGGAAAAAGTTGATGCGCGTGGCGCGCAATTTACCGGGGCAATTCTGACCCAAAGCAATTGGAAAGACTGCCGCCTGGACGGCGCCAATTTCTCCGACAGTACTGCGGATTCGTTGCACATTAACGCGTGTTCATTGCAGGGCTCGCTGTTCAAGAATGTGCGTTGGAACAAGGCCTACTGGGCGCAATGTCAAGGCGAGGATCTGGAACTGTCGGGTGCGCAGCTACAGGCTTTCACGCTCCTGGAGTGCCGCTTACCGCGCATCAGACTGGCAGCAACCAAGTTGAGCAAATCCCAATGGAACCAGTGTGATCTGACGGGGCTTGACGCACAGTCGGCGCATTTCGAGAAGGTCCGGCTGATCGACTGCCAACTCGATCAGGCACGCTTCGGTCTGGCGTCCTTGCAGCAGTGTGCCTTCGATGAGTCGTCCTTGAACGGGGCCGATTTTCATACCGTGCAGGCAGAGGGCGCCTCGTTCTACCGCAGTACGGGCACAGTCCCGACTTTTGTCGGTGCCAATCTCAAGGGCGCACTGTTCAATGCCAGCCATTTTGACTCGGTAGATTTCAGTGATGCCGTTCTGGAGGTGGCCATTCTGGCAGACGCCCAGATGCCAGGAGCGCGCTTTGATCGCGCACTTTTGCGTTATGCCGATTGCACGGCGCTGCTTGCACCGCAGGCCTCGTTCATCGCCGCCGACGTGACAGGGATGAATGCCCATGCCGCTGATTTTACCCAGGCCGACTGGCAGCAGAGCAATCCCCAGGCCATCCAACCTGTTGATACCGAACGCCTCGCCGCCGAGCAATGGCGGCCTGCCTCTTTAGGAAACTCGAGATGAATGAAGCCCCGCAGTATTGCGATGCCGCTGCTGTATTACGCCATGCACAGGTCAACGCACTGGATGGCGAGCGTTTCGGTGTGGTCAGCAGCGATGGCCGCCGCTATTGGCTAAAACCCGCATTCGGTTGTCTGGTGCATCCCGCAGTGGGGGACAAGGTATTGGTCAGCCTGGACGCGCAAGGGGGTTACATCCTTAGCGTGCTTGAACGCGCCATCGCTCAACCTGCGCGGATGCATTTGGATGGCGACCTGCATTTGAGCCTGCCCGCAGGCGCGCTGAGCATTCAGGCTCGCGACGGCGTGAGCCTTGACGCCGGTATTGCGTTACGGGTGTGTGCCGAGCAGGGCAGTGTGCAGATGCAGCGTGCCAATCTGAATGTCGGCACCCTGGCCATGAGCGGCGAGCACCTTGAGAACCATTGGGTCGAGCGCCACGACAACAGCGTGTATCACCGCGAAAAGGCCGTGCGCCACGAGGCGGGATTTGGCGATAGCCGCCGGCGGGTCGAAGGCCATGAAGAATGCCATGCAGGTTCCTTGCGCCAGCGCGTGCGCGATGACTGGAGCGTCCAGGCCGATACCCTGGACCTGAATGCACAACGTAGCGTTGCCATTGATGGCGACAGCATCAAGCTGGGGTGAGATCAATTATGTACATGCTCAATAACGGCGGTGCGATGGCAATGTCCACGGTACCCGATATCTGCAAGACACCGGTCCCGCCAGCCGGGCCAGTGCCTTTGCCTTATCCCAATACTGCCGATACCAGCGCCGCAGATCCGGGTGGATTGGTGATGGAAGTGCTAGTAGACGGCATGCCAGCGATGAACATGTCCAGCAAGGTGTTGATGACCAGTGGTGATGAGGCGGGCGTGGCCGGCGGCGTCACCAGCAGCAAGGTAAAGGGTGAAATGATTTTCATTGATGGCAGCAGCAAAGTCATGGTTGGAGGTAAGCCCGCTGTGCGCGTCACTTGCCAGACCATGCATAACGCCAATAACACCATGGGTACGGTTTCGCAGCCGAGCCAGACCGCTGTCCTGGTGATGGCGTGAGCGCCTTGATGAATGGGTCATCCATGAAGTGTTTCGGGGCAATGCTCAGTCTTTGTCTGCTGCTCACCGCGTGCAGCTCCCAGGAACTTACCCCCGAGCAAAAGGCCCTCACCGAGCTCAAATGGGACTACACCGAAAACGCCATCGAGCTGAGCTTTACCGCCGATAACGACCTCAATCAGTACGACGGCCAGGCGCATAACCTGTTGGTGGTGGTCACGCAGTTCGATCAGATCAGTGCGTTCTCGGCCTACACCGGCAGTTCGCAACAACTGAGCAGCCTGCTGCTGATGAACAGCGCACCGACCGGAATGATCGGCCTCACGCGGCTGTTCATCGAGCCAGGTCAGAGCAAACAGTTGAGTCTGCCTCGGCTTGAGGGCGCGAAGATGGTCGGTATCGCTGTGGGCTACGCCCACCTGGACCCGATGCGCAGCGCCAAGCTGTATCAGATAGGCGTCGATGTCACTTCCACTGGTTTTTTCAGCAAGACCTGGACCGCCACGCCACGCCCCATCGCTATCGACCTGCTCGTCGGGTCCGAGGCTCTGCTGCGCGGCAAGGAAAGTCGTCTTGCGCTGCCCAAGCCTGTGCAACCCAGAGAAGGCGAGGTGCGCCTGCCGGGCGCACAGGACTGACTTTTTTATCGTGAGCGTTGCAGTCGCCACTTTTTTTCAATCTTTTGCCTGAACGCGAGCCCTATGAATATTGATCAGTTGTTGTATTGGCACCAGGGCTTGTTTCTCCAGCCTCAGCATTTTCAACAGAACGATGCCCGTATCGAGCATCGTCTGACCCGCACCACGGAGTTGAACCATCCTTACCCGTGGGGCTTGATCTCTCTGAAGATCAACGAGTCTGCATTGGTTGCCAAACAGTGCCTGCTGGATCAATTGTCGGTGCGCTTCCCCGAAGGCACATTGGCTGAGTATCCGGGTAATGCGGTGCTGGAGTCGCGCACCCTGGACCTGGGCGAATTCAGTGGCGGCCGCACGCTGTTTGTGGGGCTGCGCCGCTTGCTGCCAGGTGACGCTAACGCGCAAGTGTTCGAGACGCTGTCCGACGGTTCTCGGGCGGAAGCGCGCTTTGTCGTGGCCGCTGACCCGGAAGTGATCGGTGACCGCCTCGGCAATTCCCCGGAAGCGCGGGTGCGCTCAATGTCTTACGTGCTGCGGCTGTTCTGGGAAGACGAGCTGGAGCATCTGAGCGCCTACGAATTGTTGCCGATTGCCCGTCTTGATCTCGACGGCGACCGCGTGCGACCTGCGCAGCGCTACGTGCCGCCGTCGGTCAACCTGGCCGCGTCACCGATGTTGCTGCAAACCCTGCGCGAAGTCCGCGACGAATTGGTCGGCCGGGCGCGACAGCTGTCGGTGTACAAACAGCCAGGTGAGTCGCGTCGGGGAGATTTAGACGGTGCTCAGGTCAACCACCTGATGGCCCTGGCGGTGCTGAACCGTTATGGCCCATTGCTGACCCATATGCTGGAAACTCCGCAGGTTTCGCCGTGGCAGCTTTACGGCACGCTGCGCCAGTTGGTCGGTGAGCTGAGCCTGTTCTCCGATGTGTGCGACATGCTTGGTGAAACCCCTGATGGCCGCTTGCTGGTGCCGCCTTACAAACATGAAGAGGCGGGAGTCGCGACCATTGCCCTGGTGGCCCTGATCGGCCAGCAACTCAATGAAATCAGTATCGGTTCCGAGTTGCTTGTGCGCCTGCAACTGCAGGAGGGTTTATATCAAGCCGAGTTGCCGGACGCCTTTTTCGGCCCGCGTCATCGTTATTTCCTGGTGGCTCGCAGCGCGGTCGACCCGGTGTGGCTGGCCGAGGGCTTACCGCTGGATGGCAAACTGGGTGCGGTCAGCATCATGGAGGGGTTGGTCAATCGCGCGTTGCCCGGTATTGAACTGATCTACCTGCAGGTCCCGCCACAAGGCCTGCCGAGGGTAGCGGGTGCGTTGTATTTCCGCCTGGAGACACTCAGTGATGGCTGGGAAGCGCTGCAGCACGAGCGTCAGGCTGCGTTCTTCCTGCCCCAGCCTCCGGCTGATTTGGTCATTGATCTGGTGGTGGTACGTACATGATCAATCCCCGCCTGGCTGAATGCTGGATGTCGATATTTGACGCCGCCAAGAGCGGCTTCATTGATCCTGCGCAATCCTACGAAACCCTCGCGCCGGGGCTGATAGTGCTGCTCGACGCCGCTGCCAATCGCGCCCGCGAGTTACATGTTGCCGAGGCTGATGTGCGCGAGGCGCTGTTCGCTGTGGTGGCCTGGATCGACGAAACAGCCATGTCTCGTGAATGGCCAGGCGCTGCGCAATGGCGTCGTGCGCCGTTGCAACGTCATTACTTTTCAACCAGTCGTGCTGGCGTTGAGTTCTTTCAGCGCCTGGAGGCGTTGCCCGAAGCGGCGGTGGGCGCCCGTGAGGTGTTTGGCCTGGCGTTGTTGAGCGGCTTTCAGGGCCGCTACGCAACACGTCCGGGTGGCGAGCTGGCTCAGTACCGCCGGTTGTGCCTGGAACGGATCATCCTCGATAACAACATGGTGCCGCTGGATGCCACCAGCCACCTCTTTGAACAACCCGAAGACCCGCTGCCGAAACGGGTTCGTGTGGTACGCCGTGGCTTGCCCGGCATTTCGTTGCTTCTGCTGATTGGGATTCCCTTGATTGTGTTGACCGTGATGTACATCAGTTTCGATCTCTCGTTGGGTCGACAAGTCAGCCAATTGCTGGAGATGCGCTGATGTTCAAAAAAACGGGGGTCTTCTTGCTCTGGGTGTTGCTGTTGGCAAGTTTTGCGCTGGTGCTTTGGGGGCTGGCGCTCTATGAGGATTGGCCGCTGTGGTACGTGCCGGTCATTTTTATCGGGACCATTTTGTTGGCGCTGGTCGCCCGTTGGATCGGGCGACGCTGGTACGCCTGGCGCTTGCGTGCGCGGATGAAAAGCGAGTTGCCACAGAGTCGTCGTGATGAGGCTCCCAACCTGGATCAGGACTGGAACAGCGGTGTGCGCATGCTGCGCCAGTCGCGTCTGAGTCGACTGGGTTCACCGCTGTACGTGCTGCCCTGGTTCCTGATGCTGGGCGAGAGTGGCAGTGGCAAAAGCAGTGTGTTGGTCAACAGTGGATTGACTTCGGCATTGCGCTCGACCAGTCGTGGCAAGCAGACAATGCCTACAGGAACGCTCGACTGGTGGTTCCTCGAACGGGGTGTGATCATCGATCCTGCAGGCCGCTTGGCTGAAGGGAATAGCGACGCGGGCCCGGAATGGCGGCGTTTGCTTTACTGGCTATTACGTTCGCGGCGGCGCGAACCGCTCAACGGTGTGTTGCTGGTGATCGACAGCAAACGTCTGTTGACCGATTCCGATGAGCGCTTGGCCGAGCAGGGACACAATCTGCGTCGCCGTCTGGATGATTTGGTGAAGGTTTTCGGTGCCCGGCTACCGGTGTATTTCATCATCACAGGTGCTGAAGCCGTGCCTGGTTTCGCGCAGTGGGGGGCCGCATTGACGCCGCCACAGCGTGAGCAACCCTTTGGCTTGCTCAGCCAGCAGCGCACTGGCGGGGCGGGTGCGTTTCTCGATGAAATGTTTGGCGGACTTGGCCAGCGGTTGTTCGATCTGCGCATAGAGCTGGGTGTGCGCGGCGTGCCTGATGCAGATGCTTTTAGCCTGCCGGAACGTATCGGCGATTTGCGTTCGCGTCTTGAAAAGCTGTTGTTGCCAGCGTTTGACGCTAATCCCTACAGCGAGCCGCCCCTGCTGTGCGGGCTATTCCTTACGGCCCAAGGGCAAGATGCCGACGCTCAGCATGAAGGCTGGTTCAGCCATGATCTGCTGGGACAGTTGTTGCCAGGGCAACGTTATGCTTATCAGTCGATCGATAGCTGGCATCGTTGGCGGCGTCTGCTGGCTCATGCTGCAGTCATTGGCTGGCTGGGACTTTGCTTCGGGTTCGGCGCATTGATGGTGTATGCCAACCGGCACACCGAGGCAGTGCTCACCGAAGCGCTCAACGAGCCTCCCGCTACTGAGGACTTCGCCGGCGGACTGGAAACCGATCTGGATGCATTGCGCCGTTTCCGGCAAGCGCTGATCAACCTGTCTAGCGAGCAACAGGGTGGATGGCGTAGTTTGCTGCCGTTTTCACGCCACATCGAGCAAGTGCAGGAACACTATCGCTCTGATTACGTCAGGCTCTTCGACAGCGAAATACGCACCCCCGTATTCGATGGTTTTATTTCTCAAAACCTGCGCAATGCATTGAACAGCGGCGACCCTCGATTAATTGCCGCTTACGCAGAGTTTCTCGTGCGTCGGATTAATCTGCTCGACGCACGGCTGAATAATCAGTCCATGGACGAACTGCCGCTGCCAGGGTCGGAGGTGGGTTTTTTGAATTTGATCTACGGCTCGAAAGACTCGATCAGCGCCGGGCAACTGGTGACTCTGGGGACCAGCTATCGCTCTTATCTGGAATGGCAAACCGATATGGCGCAGATGCAGAGCCAGCGGGCAGCCTTGCTGGGCCAGCTCGAAAGCATGGGGCTTGAGGAGCGTCCCTTGGGGTGGCTGACGGCGTGGGCGGACCTGCAGGGCAATCTGCAACCGATCCTGCTCAGCGAATACTGGACCGACACCGACAACCCAGGCTTGAGTCTTTCCGGCGCCTATACCTTGCAAGGGCACAGTGCGATTCTTGATTTTATCGATGAATTGGGTCGGGCCAGCCGTGATCAGAATGTGTGGAAGGCGCAAAGGGTACGGTTTTTGGAGCAGTATCAGAGCGATACCCAGGATGCCTGGTATCGCTTTATCCAAGGCAGCCTGCTCAGCGCGCAGACGCGATTGAAAACCCGTAGCGACTGGCAGCAAACCCTGAGTGTGGTTGGCACCCCTAATGATCCGTTCCTCAAGCTGCTGCATCGCAGTGCCGAGCGTTTTTCGCTGATCCCGGTCGAACATCGGGCTCCGTGGGCGAGCCGGGCGGTGGCGATGGATCGTCTGCTCAAATTGGCCAGTAACGACGATCTGCATGCTGATGCGGGTGCGCTGGGTAGCTTGAAAGTCACCAACGCCCTGGGCGGCGATGTGCTCAAAGGCATGGCCAGCGGCGGTTCTGTCAAGGCCGGTGTGAACGTCATGCGTGACGAACTGGCGCAGGCCCGAACCCTGGCGAAATTTCAGCAGTTGATGAAAGGTGTTGTCATCGATTTGCAGAAAAGCGATGCGCAAGCCTTTCAGGTCGCCCTCGATACGTGGGGCTTTGGTGCCGATCCAGCAGTCAAATCAGCGCCGCTTTGGGACGCCGATACTATTCGCGTCGCTTTGATTCAGGCACTCAAAGGTCCTGATCCGCGTGAAGATGTGGTCTGGTCGCTGGTAACCGGGCAGCTTGATTTCGCCTCGCACTACGCGTCCGAAGTGGCGGCCTGTCGCCTGCAAAGTGACTGGAGTGGGCAGTTGCTCAGCTCAATCCAGGGAGTGCGCGATCCGGTCATGCTCAATGAATTGCTTTATGGCGATCGTGGGCAGTTGCCGGCTTTCATGAATGGTTCGGTGAGAGCCTTTCTGCAGCGCGATGTGCAGCGCTACAGCGGACGTGAAGCACTGGGCGTTCAGATCCCATTGACCGGGGCTTTCTATGCCTATGTCAGTCGCATGCAACATGCCCAGAACGATCTCGCCAGTGCTCAGCGGCAAAGCCAGGCTCAGCTAGCCACTGAGCAGCAAAGCAAGCAGGCGCTGGATGCCGAGCAGAAAACCCTGGCGGCGCAACGGGCCGAGCTCAAGCAGAGTATTGCGACGCTGCAGGCCACTGCGGCAGTGGTTGAGCTGTCCGCTACACCTTCTCAGGTGAACATCAGCGCCCGTTCGCTGCCGCAGCAGACGCGTCTGACGATGCAGTGCAGCGGTCGTTCAACGGTACTGGATAACTTTAACTTCCCAACCAGCGCCAGTTTTGTCTGGGCGCCGGGAGCCTGTGCGGACGTCGCTCTGGACATCAGCTTCGCCAACTTCAAGCTGACCAAGCACTGGACCGGGGACCGCGCGTTCGTGGATTTCCTGCGGTTGTTCAACGGGGGTCAACACACCTTTACCGTCAATGACTTCCCGAACCAGCGCAATGTGATGGGCAGCGAGAACCTGATAGGTATTCAGCTGACCTACCGCCAGGAGGGAGGACAGGCCTTGCTGGACAAGTATCGCCAGGCCGATCAGTTGCAGATACAGGTCAACGTCATCGATGAGCGATTGAACAGCATCGCCGGGCAGCTCACTGCGATGGACACTCAGGCCGCAGCGATGAATGTCAGTCTCGCAGCTCAGGGTTCGCCGGTTCAGCAAGGCCTTGCGAGCATTCAGCCGCCAACGCAAATCGCCTGGTGCTGGATGCCCCGGCCGGTTGATACCGGTCTGGCTGCAGGTGAAGGGCTGCGTCTGGATCTTGGGATCCATGACAACGAAAAGCGCTTGAGAAACCTTGAAGCACAATTGCGCACGCTAGGTTTCGCAACCCAACGTGAGCCGCTGCAAACGGCGGCTGGCGGGACAGGCCAGAGGCTACTGGTGGTGTCGCTGCGCGACGATGCGGCCGCGCAACGGGCTATTCGTGACATCGCTCGCAAGATGGGGGTTGCTGCAAAGCTCGACAGTACGGCCTCTAGCACAGTCGGCGTGCGATGAAGAGCTGGCGGAACTCTCTGGCGCTGCGCATTACCTGCGTACTGGCGCTTGTTCTGGCCTTGAGCTGGTGCGTGGCCGCCGGGCTCAGCGCCTGGCGGACTTATCAGCAGTTGCAAAGCGAGGCGCTGGATGATCTCAGCCAGCGCCTGCGTCTGCTTTCCAGCGTGGATAACGATGATTTTCGAGACGCGGAGGAGGGCGCCAAGCGGCTCATGACGCGTTGGAACAATGGCGCGGCCAAAGAGTTTGGCAGCAACATTTTCCAGCGCAGCACCATGCACTGGGTACTCAATCAGGCGCAGCAAAGCGATGCGGCCAGCGCCGCCAGTATCGACGTGTTGGCCCGTGCGGCCTCTGCGGCTGAAGCGTTTGGTACTGCCGGCCAGTCGATGACTGTGGATACGTTTTTCTATTTCCCAGAGGCCGGCGCGGCGTTCTCCACTGAGGTCGACATCCCTTCAGGCTTTGTGCAGGCCCGCGCCGCTCATTTACGGGAACTGTTTGAACGTCTGACACCCGGCGGTCCTGATGTCGTCTGGGATGGGCCGAATTACGACCCACTGCTGAATCGGCAGTTAATCAGCGTTGCTGTGGTATCGAGGGACACATCGGGCAAGCCGTTGTTCATGACAGGTTATGAGTTGAAGCTTGATGAGCGTCTGGCGCGTATCGAACAGTTGCTCAATGGTTACCCAAGCCTGCTTCTGGATGCACACGGTCGACGGGTTGCCGACCTTTCCGGCAAGTCGATGGACGCTGTATCTCCGGATGCGTTGAAGCATCTGGTCGCAGGCTTTTCTGCCAAAACCGATTTCCCGCAGATCGGTCGTTTCGATGACGACACACCTATGGTTATCGCTCGACTGGTTCAACCGGACTGGTATCTGTTGACGCTCTATCCTCAAGCGCAATTACGCGCGGGTGCGCTGGGGCTGATTCTCAGAGAAGTGCCTTTTGCGGTGACCGGCTTCATCTTGCTGACCCTCGGTTTGCTCCTGGTATTGCGTCGGGAGTTGGCACGACCATTGGCCCTGTTCGCTCGGGAAATTGAACTCACGGTTCGCGGTGACGACCTGTCGCGCCGTTTGCCAGTGCTTCGCGAAGACGAACTCGGGCGCTTTGCCGGGGCCTATAACAGGTTGCTCGATGCATTGCAGGCCCAGCAAGCCGGTCTGGAAAATCTGGTCGAAGTACGCACTCACGAGCTGCAAACCGCCCGTAGCACGGCAGACCAGGCAAATCAGCTCAAGGGGCAATTCCTGGCCAACATGAGTCACGAAATCCGTACGCCGATGAACGCTGTCATTGGCATGAACCATCTGTTGGCGGACACGCCGCTGGCGCCTCAGCAGCGGCATTTCGTCAAGGCCATACGTGAAAATTCCGAGGCCTTGCTGGCGTTGATCAGCGACATTCTGGACTTCTCCAAAATTGAGTCAGGTAACCTGAATATCGAGCGGATCGAGTTCGATCTGACTGAGGTGGTGGAAGAGGTCACGGAGCTATTGGCACCGCGCGCCGCTGAAAAGGGCGTGCGGATGATCTGTCAGATCGCCACCAATGTGCCGGGGCAGGTGATGGGAGATCCGTGGCGACTGCGGCAGATTTTGCTTAACCTCTTGAGTAATGCCGTTAAATTCACCGCCTGCGGTTCGATCCAGCTGGCGGTTTGGCGTGGCGACGACGAGATCCTCGGGTTTCGGGTCGTCGACACCGGTATCGGTATTGCACCAGCGGCGCAGGCCGCAGTGTTCGACGCTTTTTTGCAGGCGGATGCATCCACCACCCGCAAGTACGGCGGCACCGGCCTTGGCTTGTCGATCAGCCAACGTCTGGCGGGGCTCATGGGCGGTGTTATCGAGTTGCAGAGTCAGCCGGGTGTGGGTTCGACATTCAGCCTGATGTTGCCATTGCCGAACTGCCCGGCTCGCGCGGCCGACGCCCCAAGGTTGTGGGGGTTGCGGACCTTGGTAGTCGATGAGCACGCTGATGAGCGTGAGGCGTTGATGGGGATCCTCGGCCAATGGCAGATGCTGTGCCAAGGGGCCGCGTCTGCTGAAGATGCATTGAGGATGATGCGTGAGCAAGCACAGCTGGGCGTGATGTTCGATCTGGTATTGGTGAATTGGCGTCTGCCTTTCGTGGATGGCGTGGAGTTCGCCAGCCTGTGCCGTGCTGACCCGCAACTGGCATCCGCGCGGATCGTGCTGATGGCTTCGCATGTCGAGTCGCCGATGTCTGCCGATGAGCTGCGCGCCCATGGCCTGGCAGCGTGCGTCGTCAGGCCACTGCGTCGTCAGCATTTCTATCGAAGCTTGTGCGAGGTCCAGAGCGGCGCCACTCCGACGCTCAACGAAGCGCTCTCTCCTCTACGGACCCTTGAGCGTCATGAATACGGTCTTGATGTGCTGGTCGTCGATGACATCGCCACCAATCGGGAAATCACGCAGCTGTTCCTGGAGCGTTTCGGTCATCGAGTCAGCCTGGCCCGTGACGGGGTCGAGGCCCTTGAAATACTCGCCCGCAAGGTGTTCGATGCAGTATTGATGGACGGACAAATGCCGCGAATGGACGGTATGGAAGCGGTCCGTCAGCTGCGCTCCGGGCAGTCGGGTGCGCTGGATGAGGAGGTTTACGTCATCGCCCTGACGGCCAACGCCATGAGCGGTGATCGTGAACGATTTATTGAAGCTGGCGCCCATGACTACCTGGCCAAGCCGGTGCTGCCGATGCAGTTGTTCGATGCGATCACGCGCGTGATTATGCGACAACTGGAGCGCGGGATGGAGTTACGCACTGTCGCACCCTCGCTGCCCCCGATAGTGACGGCGCCCATTGCACCCATATCGATGTTCGATGAACAGGACCCGTTGCGCACACCACGCTTGCAGCGCCTGTTCATCGAAGATTGCCTGGCGTTGTTGGCTCAGCTCAACGACGCCGTTGTACGGTCAGATCATGGCGAAGTCGCGCGTATCGCTCACAGCCTCAAGGGCAGTGCCGGTCAATTCGGAGAACAGGGTCTTGAAACAAGCGCTGCTCTGATAGAGCAAGCCGCCTCGCAATCAAACGTTCCAGCAATGACCATCGCAATGCAGCAACTGGACAGGCACCGTTCGATCCTTGTTGCCCGCCAGCTTGTTGCCCCTTCCGAGACTGGATACCCAAACAATGCCTGACTGCCGTTTATTGATCGTCGACGATCACGGGATGATCCGCGAAGGCTTGCGCGCCTTGCTTGCCAATGCTCCTGGAATAGTTGTGGTGGGTGAGGCGCAAGATGGTCATGAGGCCATTGCCCTGTGTCGCAGCCTACAGCCCGATGTGGTGCTGATGGACCTGAAAATGCCACTGCTCGACGGGGTGTCGGCACTGACCCTGATTTGCAGGCGCTGGCCGAAAATATTGATCATAGCCCTGACCTCCGACGTCTCCGAGCACAATGCGGCTCTGGCGCTGGAAGCCGGCGCGGTCGGTTATGTACTCAAGCGCAGTCGCAGAGATGACCTGCTGCAAGCGATCGCTCAGGTTCGTGCAGGGAAGATCTTTATTGATGCGGGCCTCGACGCTTCCCAGGTCATTGCTTTGCGCAACAGCGGTGAAACCGCCAGCGGCATTGCACTGACCGAGCGCGAGCGGCAGGTCCTCAAATTGGTCGCCGAAGGGTCCCGTAATCGCGATGTTGCCGAAATATTGTGTATCAGCCTCAAGACCGTGGAGACCCATCGACTCAATGTCATGAAAAAGCTGGACGCACACAACGCTGCCGATATGACGCAATGGGCTTATCGGCTTGGTCTTCTCGGAGAGGGTCAATAGCTTGCGTCGGATAGAGGTGTGAGAGGTCGAATTCGCTTTGCGGCCACGTAATCATTCTTTTCACGTTACACAACAGGCAGGTGCTTGATACAAATCAAGGAGCATCGACCGGTAAACCCTGACACTGGCGACCCGCAGCCAGCCTCGGAGACCGTCATGCTCGATTTGTTTCACACCCCCAGCGAGCTGATCATTCGGCGCGATCACGGCGTGCTCGACCTCAACTGCCATGCAGACACCCAAAAATTTCATGGCGGTATCGGCTCTCTGGATTTACTTCGTGCATTGCGCGGCAGTCGCCAGAAGCAACGCCCGCTGTCCCTGAATGTGCAGTTACCCTCCAACCTGAAGCCTTCGCTGTGCTCCCCGCGCGATATCGCGTGTGAGCGCAGCAGTATCGAACAGTACCTTCAGCGTCTGGAGCACGAGATCGATCTGGTCGGTTGCCACTTGGGTGCCGAGCAGCGGGTCGAGCAGTTTCATCTGGCCGGCGGTACACCCGCGATTGCCGATGTGCAGCGCCTGATGAGGCATCTGCGCAACAGGTTTAACTTTCTCGACCATGATTGCGGCGACTACAGCATTGAGGTGGATCTTCACCATACTGACTGGGCGACCATGGGATTGCTACGCGATCAGGGCTTCAATCACGTGAGTATCGGTGTTCCGGACATGGGTGCCGACAGTGAAATGTCAGTTGCCTGCTACCAGAACCCGGCCCCGATCCAGTCGCTTATCGATGCTGCGCGCACCTTCGGCTACCGATCCGTCAATGTTGATCTCGGTTATGGCCATGCATGGCAGACGCCGGACAGCTTCGCGCTGAAGCTGGCGACCATTATCACGCTGGAGCCGGACAGGCTGCAGGTGTTCGACTATGCCCAGCCGCCACAACGCTACCGGTCGATGATCGGGGACAACGTCAGAGCGCTGTGCAGCCAGGACGATAAAAGTGCGATGCGCCAGATATGTTTTGAGCAGCTGAGTGCCGCGGGCTATCACTACATCGGCCTGGGGCAATTTGTCAGGCCCGACGATGATCTGGCGTTCGCGCAGGAAAGAGGCCGGTTACGCCGTAACTGTCAGGGCTTTACCAGCCACGGCTATTGCGATCACGTCGGCTTCGGGATCAGCGCCATCAGCCAGATCGACGAGTTGTACGCGCAAAACACTGACGATCTGCAGCACTACCAGCGACAACTGGACCGGGGTCAGCTGGCAACCTGTCGCGGCTGGCGTTGTGAGGCCGGTGATCAGGTTCGACAAATGGTCATGGAGCGCCTGGCGTGTGACCTTGAACTGCATATCCATGCCATCGAAACGCGTTATGGGCTGATTTTTCGCCAGTATTTTTCATCCGCCTGGCCTTTGCTGGAGCAATTGAGTCGGGATGGGTTGATTGAGCTGTCGGACCGTTTTATTTGCATTCTTCCTGCCGGTCGGCCGGAAGTGGATGCCATCTGCAACCTGTTTGAAAAGGATTTGGGCGATGCAAGGCATTAACCCAACTGAGAGTTGATTGATCATGAATTCTGCGTTTGATTTCAATCGAGCACTGGTCGAAAAGTATGATCGCCCAGGGCCGCGCTACACCTCTTATCCCACCGCGCCACAGTTCCATCAGGCGTTTGCTGTCGACGATTACCAGCGTGCCGCCCGGGACAGTAATCAGGCGGCCGTTCCCAAGTCGCTGTCGGTGTATATCCACATTCCGTTTTGCAAGAGCCTTTGCTACTACTGTGCCTGCAATAAAATCATTACCCAGAAAACGCATCGCGCCGTCGAGTACCTGACGTACCTCAAACGTGAAATCGCCATGCAGGCGGCCTTGTTCGACAGCACCCGCAAACTCACGCAACTGCACCTGGGCGGTGGCACGCCGACTTACTTGACCGGCGAGCAACTGGCCGACCTGATGGACTGCCTGCATCAAGCATTTGATATGGATGACAGCGATGATCACGAGTTCTCTATTGAAGTCGACCCGCGCACCATCAGCACCGAGCAGATTCAATCGCTGCGCCAGTTGGGCTTCAATCGCCTGAGCTTCGGCGTGCAGGACTTCGATCCCGAGGTGCAAGCCGCGGTTAATCGTCAGCAAAGCGAAGAACAGATTTACGCGCTGGTCGCGGCCGCTCGTCAGGCCCGATTCAAGTCGGTCAGTGTCGACCTGATTTACGGCCTGCCGTTGCAAACCGTAAAGAGTTTCGATGTCACCCTTGGCAAGATCATCGCACTGCGTCCGGACCGGATTGCCGCCTACAGCTATGCCCATCTGCCGGAACTGGTGCGCGCGCAACGGCTGATTCGCCTGGCGGACATGCCGCCACCCGAGCGCAAGCTGGAGTTGCTTGAACTGACCATCCGCCGTCTGACCGAGGCCGGTTATGTCTATATCGGCATGGATCATTTCGCCTTGCCGGAAGATGAGCTGGCGTTAGCCCGCGCAAACGGCACCCTGCAACGCAATTTTCAGGGCTATTCAACCCATGCCGACTGCGATTTGATCGGCCTTGGCGTATCCGCTATTGGCAAGGTCGGTGATAGCTACAGCCAGAGCGTCAAGGAGCTTTCCCAGTACTACGCGCGTCTGGATCAAGGGCTATTGCCAGTGCATCGTGGCTACAGGTTGAGCGCCGATGACGTGCTGCGTCGCGAGCTGATCAGCGATCTGATGTGTCACGGACGGATCAGTTTCGAAAAATTCGAAACGCAGCATGGCATCCGCTTTACCGAGTACTTTGCCGATGCACTGGCGCAGCTGGACGAGCATGTCAGCGATGGGCTGCTGCAGATTCACGAGGACGCGTTGGTGCTGTTGCCGCGAGGGCATTTGATGATGCGCAGTGCCGCTATGGCGTTTGACGCCTATCTCGGGGGCGAGCAAAAAGGGCAGTTTTCACGCACCGTTTGACGGCGATCAAGTTTGTCGGCCATGTCGCTTGCCAGGTTGTCGTGGGCACCCGTAGCGTGGTCCTCAAACTCGCTGTTGAGTCCTGCTCTTGCATGAGGTGCCCGTGGACCGTACGCATTCTTTCGAACACAAGGCCGAACCCTTCTACCAACCGCTGAGCAATGAAGAGGCATTGTTCGAGCAAGCCTGGCGACATGGCATGCCGGTCCTGATCAAAGGCCCCACGGGCTGCGGCAAGACCCGGTTTGTCCAGCACATGGCCCATCGGCTGAAACTGCCGCTGTACACCGTAGCGTGCCACGACGACCTGAGCGCTGCCGACCTGATCGGCCGTCATTTGATTGGTGCCCAGGGCACCTGGTGGCAGGATGGGCCGCTGACCCGCGCGGTGCGTGAAGGCGGCATCTGTTACCTCGACGAAGTGGTCGAGGCGCGCCAGGACACGGTGGTGGTCCTGCATCCGCTGGCCGATGATCGTCGAGAGCTGTTCCTGGAGCGCACCGGGGAGGTTCTGCAGGCGCCGCCGTCCTTCATGCTGGTGGTGTCTTACAACCCCGGTTACCAGAACCTGCTCAAAGGCATGAAACCCAGCACGCGACAGCGCTTCGTGGCGATGCGCTTTGGCTATCCGCCGGTGGCCGATGAAGAGCGCATTGTCGCTAGAGAGGCCCAGGTGGACGTCGCGCTGGCGGCGCAGGTGGTCAGGTTGGGACAGGCCCTGCGGCGGCTGGATCAACATGATCTGGAAGAAGTTGCATCCACGCGGTTGCTGATTTTCACGGCAAGAATGATCCATTCCGGCATGAGCCCGCGTGAGGCGTGCATGGCCTGTCTGGCTGAGCCGCTGAGCGATGATCCGCTGACCGTTGCAGCGCTGATGGACGTGGTTGATGTCCACTTCGCCTGAAACCGCTACCGCGTCTCAGGGACATTTACCGGGTGATCTGGCGATGTGGTTTTTCATCCTCGCCGAGCTCTCGGTGTTCGCGATCCTGATCCTCACGTTCGCGGTGACCCAGACACTGAAACCCCAGGTGTTTAGCGAAAGCCGCCAGTTGCTCAACAGCTCGACTGGATTGGCGATGACGTTGAGCCTGCTTACTGCCGGGCTATTTGCTGCGCTGGCTCAGGAGCAGATCAGGCGATCGCGGGCCCGTCACGGTGCCTCATTTCTGCTGGCGGCCTTGCTGGCTGCCAGTGTCTACGTGGTGTTGAAGCTCACTGAGTACCGGCATTTGCTGGCCTCTGGGCTGGGCATGGAGCACAACACGTTTTTCACCCTGTACTGGATCCTCACCGGGTTTCATTTCCTTCATGTATTACTCGGCATGCTGATTCTCGGATGGCTCGCCGAGCGTTGCCGCCGTGGCCTGTACGACGCCAACAACCGTAGCGGGTTTGAATCCGGCGTGCTGTATTGGCACATGGTCGATCTGATCTGGGTCGTGCTGTTTCCGCTGGTCTACGTTCTGAACTGACGAGGTTCTCATGGCTGCTTCCAGGGTTCTGGTCGTCTGCTGGGCAGCGCTGGCTGCCTTAAGCGTGTGCACCGTGGTGCTGGGGCATGCTGGTGCGACTCTGCCGCTGTCCATTGCCATCTTGCTGGTTGCCGTCGGCAAGGCCTGGCTGATCGCCGACGGCTTTATGGAAATGCGCCATGCGCCGCGACTGTGGCGCAGGTTGATGTTGAGCTGGGCAGTGGTTCTGGCGACTGGGGTCGGGCTGACCCTGGTGTCGGTCGCTTAACCAACCTGAAAAAGCAACGGTTCCGACCATCGACGCATTGCCTCGGGCAACGCCTGTTGGCCCTTTTCCTTGAAGCGGCGGACTTCCCATTCGGTTAGGTAGTTGGGGGTGCCCCACAGCGTCATTTCGCGGCGTTGGCGGTTGAAGCGGGTAGGGATGATGGCGGCGCGTTTGTTGTGGTTGTGGCGCCAGACGCCGAGGCCGATGAATAGGGTTTAAAAGCAGGTGTACAGGGCCGCAGAAAAAATTCGGATTTATCCTACATCAAAAGTTGAGCTCTCCTGCATTTTTAGCTGGGTTGGCTTGCCAAAGTCGCCGTTTTTAAGAGCGAAGATCGGCATGAGCAAATCCAGAACACTCCAGCCAATGTACTTGTCAAAACTTACAGGTATGAGTGCAAGACTCTCTGTTGTACTGATTTTCTCTTTTATATTGGTCGGATGCGGGGACGAAAAAGCACCTACGGTTGAATGGTTTGTCGACAATCCATCCGAGATACATCGAACCCTAAGTCGCTGCGACCACCCAACAAAGTACAATCCTATGCCGCACTACACGCGGTGTACTAACGCACGATCTGCATTTTACACTACGAGTATGAATCTAAGGAAACTTGAAGAAGAAAAGAACTTGGCTGCTGCAAGAGATACTCCTGAGAATCTTAAAACGATTGAATGGTACGAGAGTAATCGCCACGCACTAATCGCCAAAATTAAGGCGTGCAAGGAGAGTACGGGGAAAGTAACTGTTGAGTTTCACGTCGGATGCTTAAAGGCTAATCAAGCAGCAATGAATAGGTACGTGCGTGGGCAGTTCTGGTAGGAAAAAAACCTGTTCCAGTGCCCTTGGTCAGTCAATTAAAGCTAAATGTCTGGTGGGATTATTCCCGATTCAGCTCTATCGGACGGCCACTGGTATCGACCGAAGAGCTGATCTCCGCTGCGCGGCGATGCGTAAGCTGCTTCATATCGTTTATGGCGTGCTTAAGTCAGGGAAGCCGTTTGACTCAAAACTGGCGCTTGCTCATTGAAGGTCAAGACGGTATCTACAAATTTCTAAAACTTTGCGCTTATATTTCAACCACTTAACTGTAAATAGCACATGGACCCACCCTCGACCTGCCAGGGACAACATACTAAGTCGAGCGACTTTTTGATGTGGATACCCGACCAAAACCATCTGACTTTCTTGATCGCCATCAAGCAGGTTTCAGCCCTTCGCTTCCTATCATGGACAGGCCAAGCAAAGAGGAAGCGGCTATGTCAGAGACCTTCACTAAAGGCATGGCCAGGAATATCTACTTCGGGGGAAGCATTTTCTTCTTCCTGATATTCCTGGCCTTGACCTATCACACCGAACAGACCTTTCCAGTCCGCAGCAATGAAGCGCAGTTAACCGAGTCAGTGGTGCGCGGCAAGTTGGTTTGGGAGCAAAACAACTGCATCGGCTGCCACACGCTACTGGGCGAGGGCGCTTACTTCGCGCCTGAACTGGGTAACGTGTTCCAGCGGCGCGGCGGGGAGGAGGGTTTCAAACCCTTTCTGCATGCCTGGATGAAGCTACAGCCGCTAGGCGTGCCAGGTCGGCGAGCAATGCCTCAGTTCAACCTGAGCAATCAGGAGGTGGACGACATCGCGGAGTTCCTCAAGTGGAGCTCGAAAATCAACACCAATGGCTGGCCGCCAAACAAGGAGGGCTGAGAGATGAGTATTCCTAATCCACATCTGAAATTCGCCTCGCAAGCCGTTGCCAAACCGTACTTCGTGTTTGCCCTGATCCTGTTTCTCGGTCAGGTGGTGTTCGGTTTGATCATGGGTCTGCAATACGTGGTGGGGGACTTTCTGTTCCCGGTCATCCCCTTCAACGTGGCGCGGATGGTGCACACTAACCTGCTGATTGTCTGGCTGCTGTTCGGCTTCATGGGCGCTGCCTACTACCTGATCCCGGAAGAAGCCGACCGCGAACTGCACAGTCCGAAACTGGCGATCATTCTGTTTTGGGTATTCGCCGCCGCTGGCGTACTGACGATTATGGGCTATCTGCTGGTGCCCTATGCGGGCCTGGCCAGGCTGACTCACAACGAGCTGCTGCCAACCATGGGCCGGGAGTTTCTGGAGCAGCCGACCATCACCAAAATGGGGATTGTGGTGGTGTGTCTGGGCTTTCTCTACAACATCGGTATGACCCTGCTAAAAGGTCGCAAGACCACCATCAGCATGGTCATGATGACCGGGCTGATCGGGCTCGCGGTGTTCTTCCTGTTCTCCTTCTACAACCCCGGCAACCTGGCCCGTGACAAGTTTTACTGGTGGTGGGTGGTGCATCTTTGGGTGGAAGGCGTGTGGGAGCTGATCATGGGCTCGATGCTGGCCTTCGTGTTGATCAAGATCACCGGTGTGGACCGGGAAGTGGTCGAGAAATGGCTCTACGTGATTATCGCCATGGCGCTGATTACCGGGATCATCGGCACCGGTCACCACTTCTTCTGGATCGGTGCACCCGAGGTCTGGTTGTGGGTCGGCTCAATCTTCTCGGCACTGGAGCCGCTACCGTTCCTGGCTATGGTGATATTCGCCTTCAGCATGGTGAAAAAGCGTCGTCGGCAACACCCGAACCGCGCCGCCACGTTGTGGGCCAAGGGCACCACGGTGACAGCCTTCTTCGGTGCCGGCGTCTGGGGGTTTCTGCATACCCTGGCACCGGTCAACTTCTACACCCATGGTTCGCAGTTGACGGCGGCTCACGCTCACCTGGCCTTCTACGGTGCTTACGCAATGATCGTGATGACCTTGATCAGCTACGCCATGCCACGTTTGCGCGGGCTCGGTGAAGCAGCGGACGAGCGCTCGCAGACCCTCGAGATCTGGGGCTTCTGGTTGATGACCCTGTCGATGGTGATGATCACGCTGTTGCTCACCGCTGCCGGTGCCGTCCAGATCTACCTGCAACGCTGGCCGGTTGATGGGGTCGCGTTGCCATTCATGGCCACGGTCGAACATTTGACCGTGCTGTTCTGGGCCCGTCTGGCCAGTGGTTTGGGGTTCTTTGCCGGACTGCTTTGCTATCTGTTCAGCTTCAAGCAGCGTAGCCGCGCAGCCTTGCGCGCCCCAGCCGCTGTTGTCCCTTCATGAGCCGGTGAAACGGCTGGAAAAGTCGGCCCGGCTGATACAGCGGGCCGTTTTTGGTTTTCAGACAGGGCAATAAACCATGGCCTTTACCGTCGAACTGGAAGAGTGGGTAGGCAGTGTCTGGCATCGCTTTATCACGCGGCGTGCCAGCCCGGATTTCCCGGAAGCGCGGGTCGAACTGGCCGGCCAGCAACGACCGCTGGCGCTGTTGTTTCGCGCCATGGGCGGCGCCAGTGGCATTGGTGTGGAAGCCGCCAGTGACCGCGATCTTTTGCTGCGCCGCAACGTGTTGCAGCAGATCGCCGGTACCTGCAAACAAGTGCCATTGGCCTGGTGCGACGAGAATAACCTTCGTTTGCCGTCGAGCCTCGCGGTCTTCCCGGAGGTCGCATTGAATGAGGAACTGTATCGGTGGCTGGCGCTGCTGGCGGCACAGGCCGGTCAGATGCGCCACTGGGGGCGGGACAATCAACGCTGGACGCAAATGCTGCTACAGCGCTACCCCGTATTGCGTTCTCGCTATAAACGCCTGGTCGATGCGCATCTGCAATTGCGCCCGGATCCAGCATCGTTGAGCGCTGGCGAAGCGGCACTGGAACGGGCGCTATGCCAGGCGTTGCGCGAGCCGGGCAGTGTCGAGCATTTTCCCCGTAGCGAACGGGCGGCCTGGCCACTGCCGTTGTGGCTATACCCACCGCAGGACCTGGCAAGCCCGCAGGCTGCGGACCTGAGCGAAGAGTCGGAAGAGTATTTGGCTACGCCTCCCGGCGAGCAGAAAGGTGGACGCAAGCGCGCCAAGCGGATTGATGAGAGCACTAGCAAAGGCGGGCTGTTGGTGGTGCGTCTGGAGAACCTGTTCAGCTGGACCGAACACGTGGATCTGGATCGTTGGTCGGACGACAGCGAAGACCCGGACGCCGCCCGGGTCGCCGATGACCTGGACGAATTGACCCTGTCGCATACGCGTCTGCGCAAGGGCGGCGGCCTGAAGCTGCACCTGGATTTGCCGCCGGCCGATGTCGACGATATCCCGCTGGGCGAGGGCATCAAGTTGCCTGAGTGGGACTATCGCAAGCAGCAGATGCAGGACGGTTTCGTCAATCTGCAAATGATGCTGCCGCGCGATTGCCTGGCGCAGCCGTTACCGTCACGGCTAAAGACATCGGCGCACCGTCTGCGGCGTCAGTTCGAACACCTGCGCAATGACCGCCAATGGTTACGCCAGCAGCCCCAGGGGTCTGAGCTGGACATGCAGGCCTGGCTGGATTTTCATGTGGAGCGCCAGCAGGGTCTGTGCGCCGAGCGGGGTCTGTACAGGGAGCAACGCCAGACGCGTCGCGACCTGGCGTGCCTGCTGCTGGCGGATGTATCAATGTCCACCGACGCCCACCTGAACGATGAGCATCGAGTGATCGATGTGATCAGGGACAGCCTGCTGCTGTTCGGCGAAACACTGTCGGTGCTGGGTGACGATTTCGCCCTGTACGGGTTTTCCTCGCTTCGTCGCCAGCAAGTGCGCATGCAGGAACTCAAATCGTTTACCCAGCGTTATGACGACAACACCCGAGGCCGCATTCAAGGGCTCAAACCGGGGTATTACACGCGCATGGGCGCCGCCATTCGCCAGGCCACGCAGATACTGGGTGGCTGCAAACGGCGACGCAAACTGCTGTTGCTGCTGACGGACGGCAAGCCCAACGACCTGGATCTCTATGAGGGACGCTACGGTGTTGAAGACACCCGCGAGGCGGTGCTGGAGGCGCGGCGTCAGGGATTGACGCCATTCTGTATCACCATTGACCGCGAGGCCGGTGATTACCTGCCTTATATGTTCGGTGCCAATGGCTACACCTTGATTCGTCAGCCCGAGCAATTGCCCCTGCGCTTGCCGCAGTTATATCGCCAACTGACTCAGCCTTAACCAGTGTGGCTGCCGCATCAGTGGATGCTGCGCGGTAGCCAGAAAAACATCGTCACGCAAAAGATCGTCAGACCGATGCAGAACCACAAGAATCGGCGTTGCCGACGTTCTCCTTCGTGTTCGGCCAGCGCTGGCAGAGGCATGCCGCATTGTTGGCATTCGGATTCCTGTGAGGGGTTGGCGTGTTGGCAATACAAACAGGTGGGCATGATACTCACTCGAATTGTTCCAGGCGCAGACGATCAAGAATCTCGATCTGGCGACCGTCTTGGGTGATGATTTTTTCATCGATCAAGCGCCGGATGATTCGCGAAAACGTCTCCGGCTGGATGGAGAGATGCCCGGCAATCAGCTGCTTGGCCATAGGCAGTTCGAATTGGCTGTCAATGGTTTGCAGGCGCATCAGTTGCGTCAGCAGATACCGCACGACCCGGTGGGTCGCATTTCTCAGCGACAGGGTTTCGATCTCGTT
Source organism: Pseudomonas sp. UMAB-08 (assembly GCF_900095225.1). Lineage (GTDB taxonomy): Bacteria > Pseudomonadota > Gammaproteobacteria > Pseudomonadales > Pseudomonadaceae > Aquipseudomonas. The sequence continues at coordinate 387,377 of NZ_LT607414.1, read as the reverse complement.
GACCCGCTGGTGCAGGCGCACACACAGCTTGCCGAGCAGGGCAAAGGTCAGGCGACTATTGCTCTGCAGCAGGCGCATGTAGGTGCTGTTGGATAAGCGGTAGAGCTGAGTGGGACAGATCGCTTCGGCAGACGCCACATAGTTGGGTGTGTCCATCAGCATCATCGCCTCGGCAAAGGTTTGCCGCTCACCGATGACCTCAAACACCTTCTCTTGCCCATCAGGCGTCAGGCGATAGATTTTCACTGCTCCGGCAATCACGAAATAGAACGCGTCGGCCCGCTCGCCCTGACGAAACAGCGGTTCGCCTTTGTCGATGCTCAGTAGGTGGCTGGTACTCATCAGTTCATCCAGCTGTTCTTCATTCAACGGCTCGAACAAATGATGACTGCGCAGAATCTGGTGATGGACGCGATGAAGCACCATAAAAATTCATCCTGAAGGTTGAGGAGGGGAACGGCTATCACGTCAAACGAGGCCGAGAGAGACACCGCTGGCCAAGGCCACGATTGAGGTCAAAACCACAAACCATGCCAGTGGCTGAATGACTTTTTTCATGACGACTCCGGGTAATCGAGGGGGAAAGTTTCATTGAAAGTGCTCATGCATGAGCAAGACGCGGGCCATGCCCGGAGGCCCATGTTTACTGCGGGTATCAAAGGATAAGGTTAAAAATACCCTGCGCCTTATGGTTTAAAAAACCATTAAATGGTCAATTTTACCCTGCGCGAATCAGTTGTCATGGCGAGAGCGCTTGCCCCGCTCGCGATAGGCGGGGGTGCTAGGTCCTGATTGGCATTAGGGCACGCCCTTTGCAAACCCGTATTCGACTACAAACGGTCAATCTGACCTTTGACAGTTTGCACGCTTGATATGTGACAAGTGCCGCTCATCGCTAATACCCGATGATAGGACTGGGATTTACCCGCCGGTAACAAGGTAGAGGAGTGGCTTTATGCAAGTACTTGACCGCCGTACAGCGATGGCAATTGTGCCGCTGTTACGCCTGGCCTTCAGGCCATTTTTCCTGGCGGGCTGTCTTCTGGCGTTGCTGGCCATACCGCTCTGGCTGGCGGCCTTGAGCGGCGCGATATCCAGTTGGCAGCCAGCAGGCGGTTGGCTGGCCTGGCATCGGCATGAGCTGCTGTTCGGCTTTGCGCTGGCAATTATCGCCGGTTTTCTGCTGACCGCCGTGCAGACCTGGACCGGTCGTCCTGGCATCAGCGGCAGGCCGCTGGCGGCTCTGGCGCTGCTGTGGTTGTTCGCACGACTGGCCTGGTTGGCGAATGTGCCGTGGCCACTGCTCGCGGTTCTGGAGTTGGCGTTCCCGCTGGCGGTGGCGGCACTGATGGGCTTCACCCTGTGGAAGGTGCGGCAGAAACGTAACTACCCGATTGTGTTTGTGTTGCTGCTGTTGACCGCGGCTGACGGGTTGTCCGTGTTCGGCCTGGTTGACGGCCATGAAGGCTGGCAGCGTCAAGGCGTTCTGACGGGCATCTGGCTGGTGGCGGCGATGATGGGTTTGATCGGTGGACGGATCATTCCGTTTTTCACCCAGCGCGGCCTCGGCCGGGTCAATGCTGTTGCCGCCTGGCCCTGGCTTGATCGCTTGCTGTTGGTGGGCTCACCGTTGGTGGCGCTGTTGTATGCAGCCGGACCTGCGCTTAACCCCAATGTCTGGGTCGGCCTGCTGTTTGCTGTGTTGGCGGCGGGGCATTTGCTGCGTCTGGTTCGCTGGCATGATCGGGCGCTCTGGCGCGTGCCGCTGCTCTGGTCACTGCACCTGGCTTATGGCTGGTTGGCGGTGGCCTGTGTGGGCATGGCGCTGTGGCATTTCGGTGTGCCGGTGAACCCGAGCCTGGCGGTGCATTGCCTGACGATAGGTGCCATGGGCGGCTTGATTCTGGCGATGATCGCGCGGGTCACTCTGGGGCATACCGGTCGTGCGCTGGAGCCGCCGTCAGGCATGACCCTGGCGTTTATTTTGCTGAACCTGGCATGTCTGAGCCGGGTGGCGCTGGTGCTGTTGTTTCCGTTGGGGGCGTTATGGCTGGCGGGGCTGTGCTGGGCGTTGGCGTTTGCGCTCTACGCCTGGCGCTATGGGCCAATGCTGCTGCGGACCCGGGTTGATGGCCATCCAGGATGAGCAGACGAACTGACGGAGGCTACCGCTGATGTATCCCTTTTTGCTGGTCACTCACTTGCTGGCGGCCATCGCCTTTATCGGCACGCTGTTTTTCGAGGTGTTCATCTGGCATTCCGCCCGCCAACAGTTGGCGAGCGGCGGGCAACTGACGGCGGATCAAGCGATTGCGGTGCGCTCGCGCAAAGTGCTGCATGGGGTGGTGTTGCTGTTGTATGGCGCCGGCATCGGGCTGGCGTGGCAGCACCGTGGTGTATTGAATCAGCCGCTGGCCAGCAGTTTTGGCACGCTATTGAGCCTGAAGATCGTTCTGGCCTTGAGCATCATCGGGCATTACTTGCTGCTGGCGTATTGGCTGAAAAGCGCACGGATGACGTCGGTCCGCGCCAACTGGATTCGCCGCAGCATTCTGGGACACATGCTGTTGATCGTGATCCTGGCCAAGGCCATGTTCTATTGGCACGGTTGATCATCTCATCATCGTAGCTTCATCCGGCCCAGAAAAAACCCGCGCCAACCGGTTGGCTGGCGCGGGTTTTATAGTGCCGGTAAGTGATCAATGGCGAGGGTTCAGGGCCTTGACGAACAGCACGTTGTTTTCCAGATGGATGTGCTGCATCAGGTCGTCTCGAAATTCCAGTAGCCCGCGATAAAGGGCGCGCCAAGTGTTGCAGGCATCGGCAGGTGGCGTGATGTTGTCGGTCAGGGCGAGCATTTTTTCCAGGGCTTCACCGTGTTGATCATGTTCAAAGCGCAGCACCTGGATCGGCGGTGCGGCCCGGGGACCCATTCCCTGTTGCAGCATCGGGAAGAGCACTTGTTCTTCCTTGAGCATGTGGCCCTCGAGTTCTTGCTGCATGTCCCGCAGGTGGTCGGCCAGGCCATTGGGGCAGTTGCTGCGTGCGCCATGGACCTGCTCGACACGGCGGGCCAGGCGGATCAGTTCCGGCAGTTGCTCGCGGTGGCGGGCGTGGTAGCGCGCCAGGATATGGGCGATCAACAGTTCCTCGGGTTCGTTGCGCCAGTCGTGCTGGGTTTCACCGGCGTCTTGCAAGGCGTAGAGCGCGTCGGCAATCAGCAGGGGATCGAGGCCTTTACCAAGGGCTGCTTCACGCAGGCTTTTTTGCCCGCCGCAACAGAAGTCCAGATTGAAGGCGTGAAAAGTCCGGGTGGCGCCGGGAATGTCGCAGGCCAGTTGGCCGAGACTTTGGTCCAGAAGGGTCAGGCTCATCGGGTTTCCTTTTAGGTTTCACAGGTTCCCCAATCCTTTTGCATCCGGCATGCCATAGTTAACGTATTGAAAATACTCGATTAATTTTTTGTTGTGGTGATAAGTACCCTGACGGCCTAGGGTGAACACAACCATAAAGGGTGATTATTACCATGCTCCGTGAAAGCCTGGCTGCTGACTTGATCGTCGAGCTGCCGAATGCCGTGCGTTTGCAACGGCTTGTCCACACCCTGCGCGAGTACTTCCACAGTGGCGCCGTGGGGTTGCTGCGTCTGGATGATGACAGCCTGAGGCCAGTCGCGACGGTAGGACTGGTTCACGAAGCGCTGGGGCGCCGGTTTGTCATCGCCCAGCATCCTCGACTGGCGGCGATTATGGCCTCACGCGAGCCCACGTGGTTCGAGCCCGACAGCCGCCTGCCGGACCCCTATGACGGCTTGCTCGACGGCCATGTCGGCGAACCGTTGCCGGTGCATGACTGCATGGGCGTGAGTCTGTATGTGGAAGGGCGGATATGGGGCGCGATCACACTCGATGCGCTGCATGCCGGGACCTTCGACAGCCACGCGCGGGAGGAGCTCAAACGCTGTACGTTGCAGATCGAGGCCGCTGTGCGGGTAACCCGGCTCGAGCAGGAAAACCGCAGCTTGCGCTTGTCCCGCAGCGATACTCAGGACGTGCGGATGCCCGCTGAGGAAGGCGAAATCCTCGGTCAGAGCGACGTGTTGCGCCAGTTGCTTAATGAGCTGGAGGTGTTGGCCGATTCTGAACTGCCGGTATTGCTGCTGGGCGAAACCGGGGTCGGTAAAGAGCTGTTCGCCCGGCGTTTGCACCGCCTTTCACGCCGGCGTCACAAGCCTCTGGTGCATGTCAATTGCGCCGCCTTGCCGGAATCGCTGGCGGAGAGCGAGTTGTTCGGGCATGTCAAAGGAGCGTTTTCCGGGGCGACCAGCGATCGTGCCGGGCGTTTTGATGCGGCCAACGGCGGCACGCTGTTTCTCGACGAGGTCGGTGAGTTGCCATTGAGCGTGCAAGCCAAATTGCTGCGCACGTTACAAAACGGCGAGATCCAAAGGCTGGGCGCCGACAAGCCGCTGCATGTCGATGTACGGATCATCGCCGCGACTAACCGACATTTGCCGGACAGCATTCGCGACGGCTTGTTTCGTGCCGATCTGTATCACCGTCTCTCGGTGTACCCAGTGCCTATTCCGGCCCTGCGCGAACGCGGTAGCGATGTGTTGATGCTGGCCGGGCATTTCCTTGAACTCAATCGGGCGCGACTTGGCCTGCGCGGTTTGCGTCTGTCGCCGGCGGCCGAGCGAGCGCTACTGGGCTATGCCTGGCCAGGCAATGTGCGTGAACTGGAACATGTGATCAGTCGAGCCGCGTTGAAGCAGTTAAGCCGCGGCACCAGTCGCAACCTGATCATGACGCTGGAGCCCGAGATACTGGATCTCGACAGCGCGGTGGGGTCACAGGGCGCGGTTGCCGAGCTGCCGCTGAACGTTGCGCCTGGCTTGCCGTTTCAGCCCTTGGGTGAAGCCGTCGACGATTACCAGCGGCAAAAAATTCTTCACGCCCTGAGTCTTTCCGGGGAAAACTGGGCCAGTGCCGCACGGCTTCTGGAGGTCGATCCCAGCAACCTGCACAAACTGGCCCGGCGTTTGCGGCTCAAGTGAGGGAGGGCTGTCGGGTGTCGTTGCTCAGTGTTGATGGTGGTCAAGGTTGTGTCGCGGAGTGACTCGCACACTGCGCATAACCTTCTGGAGATCACCACCATGCCCCTTTCCCTGGCTGAAATGCGCCGTAGTTACACCCTTGATGGCTTGCAAGACGATCTGGCGATGGACGACCCTCTGGTCATGTTCCGGCAGTGGATGCAGCAAGCTCGCGAGACCGAGAGTGCCCCCGTCGAGGCCAATAGCATGGCCTTGGCGACGGTTGACAGCGCGGGGCGACCACACTGCCGAATTCTGCTGCTCAAGGGCTTCAGCGATGAAGGTTTCACTTTTTTCGGCCATTACCAGAGTGACAAGGGGTTGCAGCTGGCGAGCAATCCCTATGCCGCCATAACCTTTTTCTGGCCCGGTCTGGAACGTCAGGTTCGGATTGAAGGTCAGGTGTCCAGGCTCGCCTCGCAGCTCTCGGATGCTTACTTCGACTCCCGCCCCCTGGCCAGCCGTTTGGGTGCCTGGGCTTCGCCGCAAAGCCGTCCAGTGGCGAGTCGCGCAGCGCTCGAATCCTTATTGGCAGAAACCGAACAGCACTTCGTCGGCCAGACGTTGCCGCGACCCGAGCATTGGGGTGGTTACTGCCTGCATCCTGAACGGCTGGAGTTCTGGCAGGGGCGTGCTGATCGCCTGCATGATCGTCTCGACTACCGCTTGCAGAATGGCGTGTGGCAACGAAGTCGTTTGGCGCCTTGAGCCCAAAAGATCGTCCGGGTGCCTGGCTGGCCGGCACTGACCCTTTGCCCTGTCGAGGTACCTCCTTGGAGGAATAGGCTCGATCAGAATTCCGGTTCAGGCTGGGCCATACCCTCATCTACGGGAAGGCTTGGATATGGCCCATCTGGCGCAACGCACGTTTCAACCGCTGAACATCGCCGTACTGACCATCAGCGATACGCGAACCTTTGAGACCGACACCTCGGGACAGACGCTGACGGATTTGTTGCAAACGGCCGGGCATGTGTTGATCGACCGTGATCTGGTCAAGGACGACATTTATCAGATCCGCGCCAAACTCTCCCACTGGATCGCCGACCCCAAGGTGCAAGTGGTGCTGATGACCGGCGGCACCGGATTCACCCCTCGCGACAACACGCCGCAAGCGGTCCTGCCCTTGCTGGATAAACATGTGGAAGGCTTCGGTGAACTGTTTCGTCAGGTGTCTCTGGCGGAAATCGGCATGTCCAGTCTGCAGTCACGGGCGTTGGCCGGGATGAGCAATGGGGTGCTGGTGTGCTGCGTACCGGGTTCACCGGGCGCGTGCCGAACTGCCTGGGACAAGATCCTGCTCGAGCAACTGGACAGTCGCACCGGCCCGTGTAATTTCGCTCCGCATTTGAAGCCGCAGGGGCAGCAGGTGATTGACGCCTGCGAGGCACGCTCATGACCGGCCCGGTGTGCGACAGCGGCAACTTGATGCCCGTGGACGAGGCCATCAGCCGACTGCTGAGCCAGGTACGACCGCCGCCACCGATACAAAAGATCCCCCTGGATCAAGCCTTGGGGCGGGTGCTGGCAAGTGACATCCATTCCCCGGTAAACCTGCCGGCCTGGGACAACAGTGCCATGGACGGTTATGCCCTCAGGGCGTCTGACCTGCCACTGGCGGGCGGTTATCTGTCGGTGGTTGGACGGATTGCCGCAGGGGCCAGCGACAGCTCGCCATTGTTGCCGCAACAGGCGGTGAGGATTTTTACCGGAGCGCCATTGCCACCGGGAGCCGATACCGTGGTGCCGCAAGAACGTTGCCGGGTCGAGGGCGCGCAAGTCTGGTGCCCGCCGGTAAGCGTCGGCGAGCATGTGCGCAAGGAGGGCGAGGAAGTACGCCAAGGGCATCTGTTGCTCAAGGCGG
>NZ_LT607414.1:334210-380371 GCF_900095225.1 Pseudomonas sp. UMAB-08 | reverse complement strand
GTGTGCCTGCTCAGCAGCGGCGATGAATTGCGAGAGCCGGGCGAGCCGTTGGCGCCGGGGCAGATATACAACAGCAATCGTTACTGCCTTGCCGCGTTGTTGCGCGGTTGGGGCGTGGAAGTGCATGACTATGGCGTCATGGCCGATGAGTTGGCGACCAGCCGGCATGCCTTGAGCCTGGCTTCGTCGGAATGCGACCTGCTACTGACCTCTGGTGGCGTATCGGTGGGCGAGGAAGACCATCTCAAGCAGGCAATCGAAGCGCTGGGCAGCGTCGATTTTTGGCGACTGGCAATCCAGCCGGGCAAACCGCTGGCGTTTGGCGAAGTCGCTGGAAAACCCTGGATAGGCATGCCGGGCAATCCATCGGCGGCGCTGATTACCGCGCTGGTGGTCGTGCGTCCGTTTCTGCTCAGGGCACAGGGAGTCACTGAGGTGATGCCTGTGCCATTGGCCGTGCCGGCCGGGTTCGATTGGTTACAGCGCAACAAACGTCGGCAGTACCTGCGGGCAAGGCTGAGCCCAGGCGCCGATGGGCAATTGAGTGTGGAACTGCACCCTCAGCAAAGCTCTGCCATGTTGAGCGCCGCCTGCTGGGCCGACGGCCTTGCCGTGATCGAGTGCGGGCAGCAGGTCCTCAAACACGACAACGTCATGTTCCTGTCCTTCGCCGACCTGATGCATTGATGGCAATTGATCACCGTCAAGGCCCTGTCTGCCGGTCTCGCTAGACTGGCAGCGCATTTTCGACTGCTCTGAGTCTGCGGACGGCAGGTATCCACCGAGGGTCGAGACGAGTTCCTTCATGAGGATTACCCATGCAACTGGTCTGCCCGGCAGGGAACCTGCCTGCGCTTAAAGCGGCTGTGCGCCAAGGCGCCGATGCCGTTTACGTCGGTTTTCGTGATGACACCAATGCCCGGCATTTCGCCGGGTTGAATATGGACGACAAGCAGTTCGACGCCGCAGTCGCGTTCATTCGCCAACATCAACGCAAACTCTATGTCGCGGTTAACACGTACCCTCAGCCCAAGGGCTGGGAGCGCTGGCAGCGGGCGGTGGATCGCGCCGCCGACTTCGGCGTGGATGCGCTGATCGCCGCCGACCCTGGCGTGCTCAACTATGCCAGTCAGCGTCACCCGCAACTGGCGCTGCACTTGTCTGTCCAGGGTTCAGCAACCCATGCCGCGGCGCTGACGTTCTATGCGCAACGCTACGGTATTCGCCGCGCCGTGCTGCCTCGGGTGCTGTCGTTGACGCAAGTGCGCCAGGTCGCCGCCAGCAGCCCGGTGCCCATTGAAGTCTTCGGCTTCGGCAGCTTGTGCATCATGGCTGAAGGGCGTTGCCACCTTTCCTCCTACGTCACGGGCGAATCGCCGAACCTGTGTGGCGTCTGTTCGCCGGCCAAGGCAGTACGCTGGAGCGAAGACGCCCAAGGCCTGAGCGCACGCCTCAGTGAAGTCCTGATCGATCGCTACACCCCTGACGAGCCCGCTGGCTATCCGACCTTGTGCAAAGGCCGCTTTCTGGTGGGTGGCAAGCGCTTTCATGCGCTGGAGGAGCCCACCAGTCTCGATACCCTGGATCTGCTGCCGGAACTGGCGGCCATCGGGGTCGAAGCGGTAAAAATCGAGGGTCGCCAACGCAGCCCGGCCTATGTGGAACAAGTCACCCGCGTCTGGCGTGCCGCGCTGGATGCCCATCGCGGCTCGCCGGGCAGCTTTCGGGTCAAGGATGAATGGCGTCAGGTGTTGGCTGGTTTGTCCGAAGGCAGCCAGACCACATTGGGTGCTTATCATCGATCATGGCAATGAGGGACTGGACATGAAGCTCAGCTTGGGACCGGTCCTGTTTTATTGGGACAAAGAGCAACTCAGTAACTTTTACGCCGAGATGTCGGCCTTGCCTCTGGATGTGATTTATCTGGGGGAAACCGTGTGTTCGAAACGCCGGGCATTTTCATTGGATCAATGGCTGGGCCTGGGGCGCGAGTTGCACGAGTGCAGCCAGGCGCAGATGGTGCTTTCCAGCCTGACGCTGATCGAAGCAGCGTCCGAGCTCTCCAGCCTGCGCCGCCTGTGCGACAACGGCCAATTGCTGGTGGAAGCTAACGACATGGGCGCGGTGCAGTTTCTGGCCGAGCGCAAGCTGCCCTTTGTCGGTGGACCGGCGCTCAATCTGTACAACGGCCATGCACTGACGCAACTGCTGGACTGCGGAATGACCCGCTGGGTGCCGCCGGTGGAGTGTTCGGCGGCGCTGATTGGCGATGTGATCGAGCAGGTGCGTGAGTTGGGACGCGAGGTACCGGAAATCGAAATTTTTGCTTATGGGCATTTGCCTCTGGCCTATTCCGCGCGCTGTTTTACCGCCAGGGCGGAAAACCGGCCCAAGGACGACTGCCAGTTTTGCTGCATCAACTACCCCGACGGCTTGGCCTTGAGCAGTCAGGAAGGCCAGCGGTTGTTCACGATCAATGGCATTCAAACAATGTCGGCCGACGTGACCAATCTGCTGGCTGATTATTCCGGACTGGTGGCCTGCGGTGCTGATCTGTTGCGCCTGAGCCCGCGTGCCCAGGGGATGGCGGAAGTGATTGCCGCCTATCAACGGGTTCGTCTGGGCGAGACGCCGCCGCTGTTCGTTGAGGGCTGCAATGGTTATTGGCATGGCCAGGCTGGCATGTTGCGCGTCGAGGAGGCAGGCCTGTGTTGAACCGGAAAAAATGGTTGTTGAAAGGTGCTGATCGGTTGTTGCCGTTGGCGCACCGAGTGCCTTTTGCCGTACAGCGGCTGGTGTTGCAGCAAGCGCTCAATCGCTGCCTCGCCGAGCCTCTGCGCGACGGCAGTTTTGAGCTGTTACGGGGTCGTTGGCTGTGCCTGCGGATTCCAGATCTGAGCTTGTCCTGGTACCTGACCCTGGGTCGTGAGGGATTGCAGATCGCCGAGCGGGCAAAGGCGCACGTGACCATCAGCGGCAACTGGCGGGAGTTTTTACTCCTGGCCAGTCGTCAGGAAGACCCTGACACCCTGTTTTTTCGCAGGCGTCTGGTGATTGAGGGGGATACCGAATTGGGGTTGGCGTTGAAGAACCTGATCGATAGCCTGGACCCTGATGTATTGCCTGTTTGGTTGTGGCGCAATCTGGAGCGGGCAGGGAAGGGGTTGGCGGCGGGGTGAGAATCTGCGTTGCTGTGATTGCCTGCGATGAAGCCGGCCTGGCTCTTGCGGCTATCGTAGGAGCCGAGCTTGCTCGCGATGGCGGCCTGGCAGCCGGCCTGTCTTTCGCGGATATACACTCTCCCACAGTGGACTTTCATTGCATCAAGACCCTGTCAGATCCTCAATCCATCGTCTCGGCGGCTACGATCATCCGGTTTTTCTCCTCAAGATCACCCCCGCCAATCAACCGTTTTACCTCCTCGAATAACTCATCACTCTGCTCCTCGGTGCAGTCCTCGCCATAGCGTTTGCGCAGGCCGTGCTGGCTGAGGATCAGGTGCACATCGGCGTGCAGGCCGTGCTGGTTCAGACAGGCTTCGACACATTGCAGCGGGCAGCCGTCCAGCGCGAGGATCGGCCGTCCCGAGCGCGCTTTATTGACCAGCGGCGCGACATGCCCGCCGACACCGACGATGCAGGACATTTCGGCCAGGCCTGCGCGATCCAGGCGCAAGGCCAGGGTGTTGGCCAGTTGCGCGACATTCGAACAGCCGGAGCAGGAGTAGACCAAAGGCAGGGTTGAATCGGGCATGAGGGTTCTCCAGTGATGGACTCTGCCAGTGTGCAAGGCTGGCGGCATTGTGCCTTGACCATGGTCAAATCCGGGGGCGGCTACTGTTGGTAAGCGGCCAGATCCTCTTCGGCGAGGATGCGGATATTGCGGCGCTCCATGGCGATCAGGCCGCCCTCGACCAAGCGATGCAAAATGCGCGAGAAGGTTTCCGGCTGGATGCCCAGTTTCGAGGCCACCAGACGCTTGGACACCTGCAAGACGATCTGGCCATTGACCGGGTCCCGTTCCTGGAACAGGAAGTTGATGACCCGTCGGCTGGCGTTGGCGAGGGTCAGGGTGTCAATGTCCTTGAGGCGCTGGTGCAGGTGAATGCTCATGCTTGCCAGGATCGCCAGACAGATCTTCGGCTGATCTTCCAGGGCGTTGCGGTAATGGCTGCCCTCAATGCTGACCAGCACGCAGTCCTTCAGTGCCGTGGCACTCACCGGGTAGAGTCTGGCCTGGCTGAACAGCAGGGCTTCGGCGAAGGTTTGCCCGGCGTGAATGACCTCCACCAGGTTTTCCTGACCTTCACCCGTAACCCTGTGCAGCTTGATCTGACCGCTGACCAGCAAGAAGAAACGCTTGGCCGGATCGCCTTGATGCATGAGTGTGGCGTGACAGCCCAAGTGTTTGAGATTGGCCAGATTGCAAACATCCTGGAAGACCTTTTCCGGCAATTGGCTGAACAGGTGGTGACGGCGCAACGTTAAAACGATTGAAGGGTGGGTCAGCATGGCGTACCTCCGCTGACGGTCATGGTAGAGCTCGCGGACCCTGTGGCCTATGCCTCCGCAGGTCTACCTCCAAAGAGGGATGTCCGTCAGCTGGTGCTGCGCAGATGCTCCATGGCCCACACGGCCGCCTCTACCCGCGAGCGCAAACCGAGCTTGTGCAACAGGTTTTTGACGTGAACCTTGACCGTACCTTCGGTGATGCCCAGCTTGTGCCCGATGACCTTGTTGCTAAAGCCGCTGGCAATGGTTTTCAGTACCTGGCGCTCGCGCTCGGTCAGTTCCACCACGGCCTGGCGTGGCGGTGAACGCAATGCCTGGGCCATGGCCCGAGTCAGGCCGGGGCTGATGACCAGTGCACCGTTCAATGCATCACGAATGTATTGAATCAACAGTTCGGGTTCCATGTCCTTGAGCAGGTAGCCATCGGCATCCAGGCGCAGCGCGTCACGAATATCATCTTCGGCGTCCGACACCGTAAACAGCAGCACCTTTCCCGTGTAGTGCGTGGCCCGTAACCGCCGCAGGGTTTCAATGCCATTCATCTGCGGCATGTTGTTATCGAGCAATATCAGATCGGGTTGCAACGGCTCGATGAGCGCGAGTGCTTCTTCACCGTTTCCGGCTTCACCGACGATCTCGAAATCATCCTCGAGTTCGAGCATTTGGCGGATGCCATGACGCATCATCGGATGATCGTCCACCAGCAGGATTCTGTGTCGCAGGGACGGATTCATGAAACGCTACCTTCTGTTTGTTGCCCGAGAAACTCCGGTTGGAATTCCAGCTGGACGAGGGTGCCTTGCGGCACCCGGGAACATATCTGCAGGTGACCGCGCAAGCTGCGGGCGCGTTCCTCCATGATGGTCAGGCCGTGGTGTTCACGCTTGTCGATATTGCCGCTGAAGCCCCGACCGTCGTCTTCGACCGAGAGCCTGACGGTTTCGCCGTCCTGACGCAGTTGCAGCCAGGCGTTTTGCGCATGGGCGTGGCGCGAGCAGTTGGACAGCGCTTCGCGAGTGATTTGCAGAATGTGGATCTGCTCACTGGCCGACAGTTGAAAGGCCAGCGTATCGACGTGCAGGTGCACCAGGAAATCCCCACGGCGGGAGAATTCCTGGGCGGTGTCCTTGAGCTCTTGCACCAGCCCTTCGTCGTGAATCTGCAAGCGAAAGGTGGTCAACAGTTCGCGTAGCTGGCGGTAGGCATTGTTCAGCCCCTCGCGCAGTTCGGCGGTGACGGTTTCCAGGGTTTCGACCGGTTCGCCACGGCGCATCAGGGTTTGCATGCGGCTGACTTGCAGCTTCATGTACGACAGCGCCTGGGCCAGTGAGTCGTGCAGCTCGCGGGCAATGATAGTGCGTTCTTCGAGCAGCAGCAGGCGATGATCCTGTTCGCGCTGGCGTTTGAGCGAGAGCGAGGTACCGATCAGGTTGGCCAGCGCCTGGATCAGTTGGGACTCCCAGTTCTGTGCCCGATGCCCATCGTCAAAATGCGCCTTGAGCTCACCCAGTTCATTGCCCTGGTTGCTGATGCTGAAGGTTTGCGGACTGGATTTAGTGTGTTTCTGGCAGGTGGCGCATTCACTGCTGGCACAGACTTCCCGGTGGTTTTCGCCATGCAGGGCGAGCATGTGCGAGGCGGGTGCCTGCACCGCGCCGCGCAAGCATAGAGATAGACGCAAGCCAGGCAAGCGTTGCTGGAAGCGCCGGATCAGTTCATCCAGCCCTTCGGCATTGGCCAGGCGCGTAGCCAGGCTGCGGCTGCTTTGGTACAGCAGTTCCAGGGCGGCATTGGCTTGTTGCAGGTTCAGGGTTTTCTGCTGGACCTGACTCTCGAGGGTGCGGTGCGACTCTTCGATGGTTTCGGCCATGGCGTTGAAGCTCATGGCCAACTGGCCCAGCTCATCTTGCGACTGATGGTTGACCCTCACTTTGAAGTCTGCGTCGCGAAAGCGCTTGGTGGCGTCCACCAGTTCTTGCAAGGGCTTTACGACGCCGTACTGCAACTCATATAGACCGATCAGCAGGATGAAGATGGTAGTGAACAGGGCCATGCCCTGGATTGCCTGCTGCCAGCCTTGTTTGTGTTCGCTTTGTTGCTGCAACAGGCTGACGAACTGGTTCAGTTGCTCGACGAAAGGCAAGGCATTGGCCTGGAAAAATTCCGAGTCGCCACGCTCCAGCGCCGGACGTAAATCGGTGCTCCAGCGTTGCTGGATTTGTTGGTAGCTGGCCTGCAGGGCGGTTGCCGGACCATCGTCCAGCACAGCCTTGAGCGATTGACTGTCCAGGCGTTGTTGCAGGCTGTCGGTGATGGTTGAGATTTCTTCACCGGTTGCGCCAGAGGCCAGTTTCCAGCTCAGGTGGTAGGTCTCCATGCGCACGGAACCGGCGGTGTTGATGGCCGCTGCATCGCCCTGACTGAACCAAGCGATCAGCCCGGCGCTCAGGGAGCTGGCGAGCGCCAGGATGGCAATCAGGATCACCGCTAGCGCAGCGCGAGCGGGCAGGGAGCTGCGCAACCAGCGCAGCATCAGCGCTGACCCAGAAACAAGATGAGGAAACCTGGCATGTAGAACTCCAAATGGTGGCTGCGGATGGTTTTGCAGCCGATCCCGGTCGCACTACCTCTAAAGAGTTGTCGGCCTCTCCCGGTAGGTCAAAGCGTCGACATAAAAAGTTAACAGGTTGATAAATATAGGGTTTTATTGGATTTTTGGTCTACCTCCTTGGAGGTAGACCGCATCAGCATAGGCTTATAGCGCCATGGGCTTCGTTGATGTGGGTCAATTTTCTGCAGGGTGCGCCTCACTAGTCTCCAGCCATGGATAACTGACTGGAGAGCATTGTGACCCAACCGCGTGTGCAACAAGGGCTTGTGCTGGGTATGAGTACGCTGGCCTTCACCGTGTGTTTTATGGTCTGGATGATGTTTGCCGTGCTCGGCGTGCCGATCAAGGAGCTTCTCCAGCTCAACGAAACCCAATTCGGCCTGCTCGCCGCGACCCCGGTGCTGACCGGCTCACTGGTGCGTTTACCGTTGGGCCTGCTGACCGACCGCTTCGGCGGGCGCAGCGTGTTCTTCCTGCTGATGCTGGCCTGCGTGGCGCCACTGTATCTGATCAGCCACGCCACCGCCTACTGGCAGTTCCTGGCGTTGGGCTTGTTCGTTGGCCTCGCCGGCGGCTCGTTTTCAGTGGGGATTGCCTATGTCGCCAAATGGTTCGACAAGGAGAACCAGGGCTTCGCCATGGGCATCTTCGGTGCCGGTAACGCCGGGGCCGCGGTGACCAAGTTTCTGGCTCCGGCGCTGATCGCTGCCGGCAGCTGGCAGTTGGTGCCGAAAGTCTACAGCGCAATCCTGTTCATCACTGCACTGCTGTTCTGGTTCTTGAGCGCAGAAAACAAAGACCATCGCAGCGCCAATGGCGCCAGCTTGCGTGAACAACTAAGTGCGTTGAAGGACCCTGCAGTGTGGCGTTACTGCCAGTACTACTCGATCGTTTTCGGCGGCTATGTCGGCCTGGCGCTGTGGATGACCAAATACTACGTGCAGGAATACGGCTTCAACCTGCAAAGCGCGGCCCTGTTGGCGGCCTGCTTTTCCCTGCCTGGCGGCGTACTGCGCGCCGTCGGCGGCTGGATGTCGGATCGCTGGGGGCCTCAAAGCGTCACCTGGTGGGTGTTGTGGGTCAGCTGGATCTGCTTGTTTCTGCTCTCGTATCCCCAGACTCAATTGCAGGTGCAGACCATCAACGGCCCGCTGAACGTTCATATCGGCTTGAGCCCCACGCTATTCACCGCACTGTTGTTCGTCATGGGTATCGCCTTCGCGTTCGGCAAGGCGTCGGTTTTCAAGTACATCGCCAACGACTACCCGGAAAACATGGGGGCGGTGTCCGGCATTGTCGGCCTCGCTGGCGGCTTGGGCGGTTTCGTGTTGCCGATTCTGTTCGGCGCACTGGTGGACCTGACCGGCGTGCGCTCCTCCTGCTTCATGTTGATGTATGGCGTGGTCTGGGTCTCCCTGACCTGGATGTATTTCAGCGAAATCCGCAAACGCCCGTGGCTCGGTAAGCAGCCGCCAGTGACCCCATTCCCGTTTTCCAGCATTGCCCAAGGAGAAGAACATGTCCGTTCTGCAAAAGCCTGATTCAGGCCCGGTCATTCACGACTGGCGCCCGGAAGACCCCGCGTTCTGGGGGCGTACCGGCAAACAAACCGCCACACGTAACCTGTGGATCTCCATTCCTGCGCTGTTGTTGGCCTTTGCGGTGTGGATGGTCTGGAGCACGGTGATTGTGCGTTTGAACGCCATTGGCTTCACCTTCAGCACCGATCAGCTGTTTTGGCTGGCGGCATTGCCTGGGCTCTCGGGCGCAACCTTGCGGGTCTTCTACTCCTTTATGGTGCCGATCTTCGGCGGCCGCCGCTGGACCGCCCTGAGTACTGCGTCGCTGTTGCTGCCATCGATCTGGATGGGCTTCGCCGTGCAGGACCCGAGCACCTCCTACAGCGTGTTTGTCCTGATTGCCTTGCTCTGCGGTTTCGGCGGCGGCAACTTTGCCTCGAGCATGTCCAACATCAGCTTCTTCTATCCCAAGTCCCAGCAGGGTACGGCCCTGGGCCTCAACGCCGGGCTGGGTAACCTGGGTGTCTCGGTGATGCAGTTCTGTGTGCCGCTGGTGATTACCTTTGGTGTGTTCGGCTTCATGGGCGGATCACCGCAAGTACTGCCAGACGGCAGCCAGTTGTGGCTGCAGAACGCAGGGTTTATCTGGGTACCGTTCATTGTCGCGGTGACGGTGATTGCCTGGTTCGGCATGAATGACTTGTCCAGCGCCAGAGCCTCGTTCAGCGAGCAGGCAGTGATCTTCAAGCGCAAGCACAACTGGCTGATGTGCTGGTTGTACCTGGCAACCTTCGGTTCGTTCATCGGCTTTTCCGCAGCCTTTCCGCTGCTGATCAAAACCTCCTTCCCTGATGTCATCGCCTTGAAATTCGCCTTCCTCGGCCCTTTGGTGGGTGCCTTAGTGCGCCCATTGGGCGGCTGGTTGGCGGACAAGCTCGGCGGCGCGAAAGTGACCTTGTGGAACTTCGTCCTGATGATCGTCATGGTGTTCGGTGTGCTGCACTTTCTGCCGCAGCACGGTACGGGCGGCAACTTCTACGGCTTCCTCGGCATGTTCATGCTGCTGTTCATCACCACGGGCGTGGGCAACGGCTCCACCTTCCGGATGATCCCGGTGATCTTCCGCACCCTTCATGAAAAGTTCTCCGCCGGGCAAGCGCCTGCCATCCGCGAACAAGCGATGAAAAATGCCGGCAAGGAGTCGGCTGCAGTGCTCGGCTTCAGTTCCGCGATGGGCGCCTTCGGTGCGTTCTTCATTCCCAAATCTTTCGGCACTTCGATGGCGCAGACCGGCGGCCCGGAGATGGCCTTCTACATGTTCGTCGGCTTTTACCTGAGTTGCATTGTGGTGACCTGGTGGTGGTACGCCCGCAAGGGCGCCGCGACGCCCTGCTGACACGACCCGAATCCAACCATTGCGTGGGCGGGGCACAGACCCCGCGGCAAGCCTGAGAGGAATACACCTTGAGTCATTTACTGGATCAACTGCGGTTTTTCAATCGCAAGCAAAACGAGTTTTCCGACGGTCATGGAGAGACCCGCAAGGAGTCCCGCGACTGGGAGAACGTCTACCGTTCGCGGTGGCAGTACGACAAGATCGTGCGCTCCACCCATGGGGTGAACTGCACGGGATCCTGTTCCTGGAAAATTTACGTCAAAAACGGTCTGATCACGTGGGAAACCCAACAGACGGACTACCCGCGTACCCGCAACGATCTGCCCAACCATGAGCCCCGTGGCTGCCCGCGTGGTGCCAGCTATAGCTGGTATATCTACAGCGCCAACCGGCTCAAGTACCCGAAAATTCGCAAGCCGTTGCTCAAACTCTGGCGCGATGCGCGGCAGACAATGGCACCGGTCGAAGCCTGGGCCAGCATCGTCGAGGACAAGGTCAAGGCCGACTCTTATAAAAGCAAACGCGGCATGGGGGGCTTCATTCGTTCCAACTGGGAGGAAGTCAACGAGATCATCGCCGCTGCCAACGTCTATACCATCAAGCAATATGGTCCCGACCGGATCGTCGGTTTCTCGCCGATTCCTGCCATGTCGATGGTCAGCTATGCCGCAGGTTCGCGTTATCTGTCGCTGATCGGCGGTGCGTGCCTGAGCTTCTATGACTGGTACTGCGACTTGCCACCGGCTTCGCCGATGGTCTGGGGCGAGCAGACCGACGTGCCGGAATCGGCCGACTGGTACAACTCCAACTACATCATTGCCTGGGGTTCCAACGTTCCTCAGACCCGTACCCCGGATGCGCACTTTTTCACCGAAGTCCGTTACAAGGGCACCAAAACGGTCGCCATCACTCCAGATTACTCGGAAGTCGCCAAGCTTACCGACCTGTGGCTGAACCCTAAACAAGGCACCGATGCGGCGCTGGCCCAGGCGTTCAACCATGTGATCTTCAAAGAATTCCACCTGGACAAGCCAAGCGCCTATTTCACCGAATACGCCAAGCGCTTCACCGATTTGCCAGTGCTGGTACTGCTCAAGCAAATGGTGGACGTGGCACCGGGCGCCGGTTACCAGCCGGACCGCTTCTTGCGCGCCAGTGACCTGACCGACAATCTCGGCCAGGAAAACAACCCGGAATGGAAAACCATCGCCCTGGATGTCAGCGGTGAACTGGTTTCACCCCAGGGCTCCATCGGTTATCGCTGGGGCGAGAAGGGCAAGTGGAACATCCTCGCTCGTGAAGGCGGCGAAGGCCGTGAGATCGATCTGAAGCTGAGTCTGATCGGTGATGACGTCGCCGAAGTGGCGTTCCCGTATTTTGCCGGCGAGTCCCACGAACACTTCCAGCACGTGGCAGGCGATGCCGTGCAATACCGGCGTGTACCGGTGCATAACGTGGTTCTGGCGGACGGCAGCGTGGCGAAAGTCGCCACCGTGTTCGACCTGTCGGCGGCCAATCTGGCGATCGATCGCGGCCTTGGTGGCGCCAACGTTGCCAAGGATTACGACGACGCCAGCGTACCCGGTACCCCGGCCTGGCAGGAGCAGATCACCGGCGTCAGCCGTGAGAAAGCCATCCAGATCGCCCGTGAGTTCGCCGACAACGCCGACAAGACCAAGGGTCGCTCGATGATCATCGTCGGCGCCGCGATGAATCACTGGTACCACATGGACATGAACTACCGTGGGCTGATCAACATGCTCATGCTCTGCGGTTGTGTCGGCCAGACCGGTGGCGGTTGGGCGCACTACGTCGGTCAGGAAAAACTCCGTCCGCAATGCGGTTGGCTGCCACTGGCGTTCGGCCTCGACTGGAATCGTCCTCCACGGCAAATGAACGGCACCAGTTTCTTCTACGCCCATAGTTCGCAATGGCGTCACGAGAAAATGAGCATGCACGACGTGCTCTCGCCGCTGGCCGATAAAAGTCTGTTCCCTGAACATGCTCTGGACTACAACATCCGCGCCGAACGCGCCGGTTGGCTGCCCAGCGCGCCACAACTGAACACCAACCCGCTGCATATTTGCCGTGACGCTGCCGCTGCGGGCATGGACCCCAAGGACTACGTGGTCAAGTCGTTGCAGGACGGTTCCCTGCGGTTCTCCTGCGAACAGCCGGACAGCCCGGTCAACTTCCCGCGCAACATGTTTATCTGGCGTTCCAACCTGCTGGGCTCCTCGGGCAAAGGCCACGAGTACATGCTCAAGTACCTGCTCGGCACCAAAAACGGTGTGATGAACGAAGATATCGGCAAGGTTGGCGACTGCAAGCCGGAAGAGGCGGAATGGGTGGACGAGGGCGCTATCGGCAAACTCGATCTGGTCACCACGCTGGACTTCCGCATGTCCTCGACGTGCGTCTACTCGGACATCGTGTTGCCGACGGCAACCTGGTACGAAAAAGA
Organism: Pseudomonas sp. UMAB-08; assembly: GCF_900095225.1. Classification (GTDB taxonomy): domain Bacteria; phylum Pseudomonadota; class Gammaproteobacteria; order Pseudomonadales; family Pseudomonadaceae; genus Aquipseudomonas. The sequence continues at coordinate 367,869 of NZ_LT607414.1, read as the reverse complement.
CGACATGAACACCTCGGACATGCACCCGTTCATTCACCCGTTGTCGGCAGCCATCGATCCGGCTTGGGAATCGCGTTCGGACTGGGAGATCTACAAAGGCATCGCCAAGGCGTTCTCCAGCATGTCCGAAGGGCATCTGGGCGTTGAAAAGGATCTGGTCACCATCCCGCTGATGCACGACAGCGTCGGCGAACTGGCCCAGCCATTCGGCGGTACCGACTGGAAAAGTGCCGGCGTGGCCCCAGAGCCAGGCAAGAACGCCCCGAACCTGCATGTGGTGGAGCGTGACTACCCGAACATCTACAAACAGTTCACTTCCCTTGGGCCATTGCTCGAGAAAAACGGCAACGGTGGCAAGGGCATCAACTGGAACACCGATGACGAAGTGAAATTCCTCGGTGAACTCAATCACCACGAAGGCGCAGCCGGTATCAGCCAGGGTCGGCCAAAAATCGACACGGCGATCGATGCCGCAGAAGTGATTCTGTCCCTGGCACCGGAAACCAACGGCCAGGTGGCGGTCAAGGCCTGGGCCGCGCTGTCGGAATTCACCGGGATCGACCACAGCCATCTGGCGCTGTCCAAGGCTCACGAGGCGATTCGTTTCCGCGATATTCAGGCGCAGCCGCGCAAGATCATTTCCAGCCCAACCTGGTCGGGACTCGAAGACGATCACGTCAGCTATAACGCCGGTTACACCAACGTTCACGAAGGGATTCCATGGCGCACCATCACCGGTCGCCAGCAGTTCTATCAGGATCACCCGTGGATGCAGGCGTTCGGTGAGCAGCTGATGAGTTATCGGCCGCCGGTCAACACCCGCACCATCGAAGGGGTGAAAGGCAAGCGCAGCAACGGCGAAACCGAAATCGTCCTGAACTGGATCACTCCGCACCAGAAATGGGGCATCCACAGCACCTACAGCGACAACCTGCTGATGCTCACCCTCAGCCGTGGCGGGCCGATTGTCTGGCTCTCTGAGATCGACGCGAAACGCGCCGGTATCGAAGACAACGACTGGATCGAGTGCTTCAACATCAACGGTGCGCTGACCGCCCGCGCGGTGGTCAGTCAGCGGGTCAAGGAAGGCATGGTGATGATGTACCACGCCCAGGAACGGATCGTGAACGTGCCCGGTTCCGAAACCACCAAGACCCGTGGCGGCCATCACAACTCGGTCACCCGCGTTGTGCTCAAGCCAACCCACATGATCGGTGGCTACGCCCAGCAAGCCTACGGTTTCAACTATTACGGCACGGTCGGTTGCAACCGCGATGAATTCGTCGTGGTGCGCAAGATGGCCAAAGTCGACTGGCTCGATGGTTCGACAGGCGATGACCTGCCGCGTCCCCTGCCGACCGATATCGAGGAGAACTGAGATGAAGATTCGCTCACAAATCGGCATGGTTCTGAACCTGGACAAATGCATCGGTTGCCACACGTGCTCAATCACCTGCAAAAACGTCTGGACCAGTCGTGAAGGCATGGAATACGCCTGGTTTAACAACGTCGAATCGAAACCCGGGATCGGCTACCCGAAAGAATGGGAAAACCAGGACAAGTGGAAGGGCGGCTGGATCCGCAATGCCAACGGCACGATCAACCCGCGCATTGGCGGTAAATTCCGCGTGTTGGCGAATATTTTTGCCAACCCGGATCTGCCGAGCCTTGATGATTACTACGAACCCTTCGACTTCGATTACCAGCATCTGCACACCGCACCGCTGGGCGAACACCAGCCAACGGCACGGCCGCGCTCGCTGATTTCTGGCAAGCGTATGGAAAAAATCGAGTGGGGCCCGAACTGGGAGGAAATCCTCGGTACTGAATTCGCCAAACGGCGCAAAGACAAGAACTTCGACAAGATCCAGGCCGACATCTACGGCGAGTATGAAAATACATTCATGATGTATTTGCCGCGTCTGTGCGAGCACTGCCTCAACCCTACGTGTGCAGCGGCCTGCCCGAGCGGGGCGATCTACAAGCGCGAAGAAGACGGGATTGTCCTGATCGACCAGGAAAAATGCCGTGGCTGGCGGATGTGCATCAGCGGCTGCCCGTACAAGAAGATCTACTTCAACTGGAAAAGTGGTAAATCCGAGAAGTGCATCTTCTGCTACCCGCGTATCGAAGCCGGGATGCCGACGGTCTGTGCCGAAACCTGCGTCGGGCGGATTCGCTACCTCGGCGTGCTGCTGTATGACGCCGACCGCATCAGCGAAGTGGCGAGCACGGCGAATGAGCAGGATCTGTACGAAAAACAACTGGAGATCTTCCTCGACCCGAACGACCCGGCAGTGATTCGCCAGGCCCTGGCCGACGGTGTACCTCAGTCGGTGATCGATTCCGCACAACGTTCACCGGTCTACAAAATGGCCGTGGACTGGAAACTCGCGCTGCCGCTGCACCCGGAATACCGCACCTTGCCAATGGTCTGGTACGTACCGCCGCTGTCACCGATCCAGAACGCCGCAACGGCTGGCACCGTGGGCATGAACGGGGTGATCCCGGATGTCGATAGCCTGCGTATTCCCCTGAAGTACCTGGCCAACCTGCTGACGGCGGGCGATGAAAAACCGGTCAAGCGCGCGCTCAAACGCTTGCTGGCAATGCGTGCCTACAAACGTTCCGAACAAGTCGATGGCGTTCAGGACCTGCAAGTGCTGGCGGATGTCGGCTTGAGCGTGGCCCAGGTCGAGGAGATGTATCGCTACCTGGCGATCGCCAACTACGAAGACCGTTTCGTGGTGCCCAGCGCCCACCGTGAAGATGCCATGAGCGATGCTTTTGCCGAGCGCTCGGGCTGCGGCTTCAGTTTCGGCAGCGGCTGCAGTGGCAGTTCCGACACCAATATGTTTGGCGCGAAGAAAGCCAACCGCCGCGACATCCTGAAAACCGTTCAGTTGTGGGAGGAATGAGCATGCGCATTCTCAAAGTGATTTCGCTTCTGCTCGATTATCCGACCGAGACATTGATTGCCGGTCGTGAAGAACTGGAGCAGGCGATTATCCAGGCCCGGGAAATCAGCCCCAAGCAGCGCGGCGCGTTGTTCGAATTGCTTGAGCTGATCTGCGCCAATGACCTGATGGACGGGCAGGAGCACTACGGTGCGCTGTTCGGTCGGGGTCGCTCGCTGTCGTTGCTGCTGTTCGAGCATGTGCACGGCGAATCCCGTGACCGGGGTCAAGCCATGGTCGACATGATGGCGCAATACGAGGAGGCCGGTTTTGCCATCGGCGTCAAAGAGCTGCCGGACTACATCCCGCTGTACCTGGAGTTCCTCTCCACCCGCGAAGACATCGAGGCTCGCGAGGGCCTGGCCGATGTTTCGCATCTGTTGGCCTTGCTGGCGGCGCGTCTGGAAGAGCGTGAGAGTGCTTACGCCAGTTGCTTCCGGGCGCTGCTGCAGATCGCCGGGGCCGAGCCTCATCAGGCGGTGGCCGATCTGCGTGCGCAGGTCGCAGCGGAACCCCGCGACGACTCCCTCGAAGCCCTCGACAAAATCTGGGAAGAAGAGGCCGTGGACTTTCTCCAGGCTGAACAGCAGGACCGTTGTGGCTCCCTGCCGAGTGCGCCGGGCAAGGCTCGTGAGGAAAGCGCCGTACCGCTGCACTGGGTTGATTTTCAGCATGAAGGATTGGCCGCCGTGCCAGCCGGGGAGGTAGGTAATGTCTAAATGGAATCTGTTGTTGTTCGGGGTGTACCCCTATGTCGCCCTGGCGATCTGCCTGTTAGGCAGTTGGGCACGCTTCGATCTCTCGCAGTACACCTGGAAGGCTGGCTCCAGTCAGATGCTCAACAATCGCGGGATGCGCGTGGCGAGCAACTTCTTCCATATAGGTGTGTTGTTTGTATTGGCCGGGCACTTTGTCGGCTTGCTGACGCCAGCGTCGGTTTATCACCATGTGATCAGCACTGAGAACAAGCAGTTGCTGGCGATGGTCTCCGGCGGGGTTTTCGGCCTGTTGTGCCTGATTGGTCTGCTGATGCTGGTCAATCGACGGCTCACCGATCCACGGGTGCGCGCCACTTCCAGCCCTTCAGATATTTTGATTCTGCTGGTGCTGCTGGCGCAGTTGGTACTCGGCCTGCTGACGATCGTGGCGTCCACTTCGCACATGGACGGCTCGGTCATGGTGCTGCTCGCCGATTGGGCGCAGAACACCGTGCTGTTGCGTCCGATGGAAGCGGCGGCGGCCATCGAGCCAGTTGGCTTGATCTACAAGCTGCACGTGTTTCTCGGCTTGACCCTGTTCGTGCTGTTCCCCTTCACTCGTCTTGTACACATGATCAGTGCACCGATCTGGTACCTGGGGCGGCGTTATCAAATCGTTCGGCAGAAAATCTGAGGAGGCAATCATGTCAGGTGGATGTGGATGTGGCGGCGGTAACGGCGGCAGCGGTGGCTGCGGATCTTCAAAGCAAGCGGAGTCCTCGGCGCCCGGCGTCGTGGATATCGCGACAGGCGGGGCGGTGCAGTTTGAGCCCCTCCCGGTTGAATCAGGAGCAACTGAACCGGCGGCTGCCGACGGCGCCCCGGTGCAATTGATCGCCAGCAGCGAACAGGAGTGGCCGATCATCAGCGTCAACGATGTATCGATCACCCCAGAAATGATGGCCCAGGAGCTGCAATATCACCCGGCTGAAAGCCGCGAGGAAGCGGTGTATCTGGCCACCAGGGCGCTGGTGATCCGCGAGTTGTTGCAGCAGCGAATCGCCGAACTCGACCTGTCGTTGCAGATAGGTGCCGGTGAGAACGAAGAGGAAGCGGCCACCCGTTTGTTGCTCGAACGTGAAGTGCAGGTGCCTCAGTGTGATGAGGAAACCAGTCTTCGTTACTACGAAAATAATCGCGGTCGCTTCCACAGCGCGCCGCTGTTAGCGGTGCGGCACATTCTGCTCGAATGTGCCCCGGACGATGCCGAGGCCCGAGGTCTGGCGCACGATCAGGCGGAAGTACTGCTACAGCGCCTGGAGGATTTCCCTGGCAGCTTCTCCGAGGTGGCGCTGAAGTATTCGGCCTGTCCGTCGAAGGCTCAAGGTGGCTCCCTGGGGCAGATCAGCAAAGGGCAAACCGTGCCCGAGCTGGAACGCCAGCTGTTCACTCTGGCGCCGGGCCTGGCCAGTAAACCGCTGGAGAGTCGTTACGGCTGGCATGTGATCAGTGTCGATCAACGGATCGAAGGCATGCCGTTGCCCTATGAGGTGGTTTCGACAGCAATTCGCACGCAGCTGCAACAAGGTGTCTGGCAGAAAGCCCTGGTGCAGTACCTGCAAACCCTGATCGGTGCTGCGGATATTCGCGGTATTCACTTGCAGGGCGCCGACTCACCGCTGGTGCAGTAACCCTTTGGCAAACCGGGAGATGTAATGAGCGCTGTCATGCAGGATGGTTTTGGGCGGCAGATCGATTATTTGCGGATGTCGGTGACTGATCGTTGTGATTTTCGCTGTGTGTATTGCATGGCGGAAAATATGACCTTCCTGCCGCGTCAGCAGGTCCTTACGCTCGAAGAGTTGCAGCGCCTGGCGACGCTGTTTGTCGGTCTGGGGGTGCGCAAAATCCGCCTGACCGGCGGCGAGCCGCTGATTCGCCCCGGTATTGTCGGCCTGTGCCGCAACATTGCCGCTTTGCCCGGTCTGCGCGAACTGGTGATGACCAGCAACGGCTCGCAACTGGGCCGTTTGGCCCGGCCGTTGGCGGAGGCTGGGGTCAAGCGGATGAACATCAGCCTTGACAGTCTGGACGGGGAGAAATTTCGCGCCATCACCCGCAACGGTGATCTCGATCAGGTGCTCAACGGCATCGAAGCGGCTCGCGGTGCGGGCTTTGAGCGGATCAAGCTCAATTGCGTGGTCATGAAAGGGCGCAACTTTGATGAAGTCCTTGGGTTGGTGCAGTACGCCATCGAGCAACACATCGATATCAGTTTCATCGAAGAGATGCCCTTGGGTGACGTCGGGCGTTCGCGGGGCGAGACATTCTGTTCCAGCGACGAGGTGCGTGCACTGATCGCGAGTCGTCATCGGTTGCTCGACAGCACCGAAAACAGCGGTGGACCGGCACGTTATGTTCGCCTGGAGCGCCACCCCGATACCCGGATCGGTTTCATTTCACCCAATAGCCACAACTTCTGCGGCAGCTGCAACCGGGTGCGGATGACGGTTGAAGGGCGACTGTTGCTTTGCCTGGGGCAGGACGATGCCCTTGATTTGCGCGGTTTGCTGCGCCGCTATCCGCTGGACGACCAACCGGTGATCAACGCAGTGCGCCAGGCCTTGCTTGGCAAGCCATTGCGCCACGATTTCAACCCCGAAGGCGAGGTGCAGATTCTGCGCTTCATGAGCATGAGTGGCGGTTGATCCGGAGTGTTTTCTGGCCGCCGTGGGGCGGCCTTTTTTTTGCTGACGATTCTTGACGTCGATCAATTGCAAATGAGTCCTTTGTCCGTAGTCTTTACTGCATGTTGTGTTTTTAAAAGTTAAAACATCTATATGTAGTGTTTGGAGGCCAAATGCAGAGCACGCTGATCACAGTAGGGTGTAACCGCTTGCACAAGCGCGATGGCAGTCAGGTCGCCTTCGATGCAGACAAGATCCGTCAGGCGATCATCGCCACCGGTCGTGCCAGCGATGACTTCGTCGATGCCGCCATGGCCGAGGAGTTGCTCGACGCCGTGCTGGTCAGTCTGGAGGATTTACCGGAGTTGCATGTTGAGCAGATCCAGGATCGGGTCGAACGGGTCTTGATGGATGCCGGTTTCTTTCAGGCCCTGCGTGCCTACATCGTCTATCGGGAGCAGCATGGACGCCTGCGTCGTGATCGCAAGGCGATCGTCGAAGTGGCGGCTTCGATGAACGAGTACCTGTCTCGCGAAGACTGGCGGGTGCAGGCCAACGCCAATCAGGGGTATTCGCTCGGTGGGCTGGTGCTCAATGTCTCCGGCAAGGTCACTGCCAATTACTGGCTGGATGAGGTGTACAGCGAGGCCATCGGTCAGGCCCACCGCGAGGCCGATCTGCATATCCACGATTTGGACATGCTCGCCGGTTATTGTGCCGGTTGGTCGCTGCGCACGTTGCTGCATGAAGGCCTAAATGGTGTGCCGGGCCGCGTCGAAGCGGGACCGCCGCAGCACCTGAGTAGCGCCCTGGGGCAGATGGTGAACTTTCTTGGCACCCTGCAAAACGAATGGGCCGGCGCTCAGGCGTTCAGCTCATTCGATACCTATCTGGCGCCTTATGTGCGCAACGACGAATTGAGCTACAAGGACGTCCGCCAGGCACTGCAAGAGTTTATCTACAACCTCAATGTGCCCTCGCGCTGGGGGACCCAGACACCGTTCACCAACCTGACGTTCGACTGGGTATGCCCGGAGGATCTGCGTGAACAGATTCCCGTTGTCGGCGGAGTGGAAATGCCTTATGCCTACGGCGATTTGCAGGCTGAGATGGACCTGCTCAACCGGGCCTATATCGAGGTGATGCAGGCCGGGGATGCCAAGGGGCGCGTGTTCACTTTCCCGATCCCGACCTACAACATTACCCATGACTTTCCCTGGGACAGTGAGAATGCTGATCGCCTGTTCGAGATGACGGCACGTTATGGGCTGCCGTACTTCCAGAACTTTCTCAACTCGGACTTGCTGCCCAATCAGGTGCGCTCGATGTGTTGTCGCTTGCAGCTGGATGTCCGCGAGTTGCTCAAGCGAGGCGGCGGCTTGTTCGGCTCGGCGGAACAGACTGGCTCACTGGGCGTCGTTACCCTCAACTGCGCGCGTCTGGGCTATGTGTTCAAGGGCGATACCAGCGGCCTGCTGCGCCGCCTGGACACCCTGATGGAACTGGCGATGGAGAGCCTGGAGGTCAAGCGCAAGGTGATCCAGCATCACATGGATGCAGGTTTGTACCCTTACACCAAGCGTTACCTGGGCACCTTGCGCAACCATTTCTCCACCATCGGCCTTAACGGCCTGCATGAAATGCTGCGCAATTTCACCGGAGACGAGCAGGGCATGCACACCGAACAGGGCCGGCAATTTGCCCTGAAGCTGCTGGACCATGTGCGCGCCACCTTGCTGCGTTTCCAGGAGGAAACCGGCCACCTCTACAACCTCGAAGCCACCCCGGCCGAGGGCACCACTTACCGTTTCGCCAAGGAAGACCGCAAACGTTATCCCGAGATACTCCAGGCCGGTAGCGTTGAGGCGCCGTATTACACCAATTCTTCGCAACTGCCGGTGGGCTACACCGACGATCCTTTCGAGGCGCTGGAGCTTCAGGACGAACTGCAATGCAAATACACCGGCGGCACGGTGCTGCATCTGTACATGGCTGAGCGGATTTCCTCGACCGAGGCCTGCAAACAGCTGGTGCGCAAGGCGCTCGGGCGCTTCCGCCTACCTTACCTGACCGTGACCCCAACGTTCTCCATCTGTCCGGTGCACGGCTACCTCGACGGTGAGCATGAGTTCTGCCCCAAATGCGACGAGGCATTGCTGTTGCGCGAGCAGAAACTCTGCGCCGTTCATTGATTTCGATTCACTCAACTGCAAGGAACTTCACCATGAATGCATCGCAAACCCTGCCCCAGGCTCAACGTCAACGCTGCGAAGTCTGGACCCGGGTGATGGGCTATCACCGCCCGGTATCGGCGTTTAATCCGGGCAAGCAGTCCGAGCATCGCGAACGGGTCCATTTCACTGAAAGTGCGGCGCTGGCCGGGCGCCAATGAGTCGAACGCTTCGGGTCGGGGGCATGGTGCCCCTGACCACTCTCGACTATCCAGGTCAGCTGGCCTGCGTGCTGTTTTGCCAGGGTTGCGCCTGGCGTTGCCGTTATTGCCATAACCCGCAATTGATCCCGCCTCGCGGCAGCGAAGAAGTGGATTGGTGTCAGGTGCGGGCGTTTCTGCGACGTCGTCAGGGCTTGCTCGATGCCGTGGTATTCAGCGGCGGTGAGCCAACGCTGCAGGACGGCTTGCCTGGCGCCATGGAAGAAGTGCGGGAGATGGGATTTCGTATCGGTTTGCACAGCGCCGGAATCAAACCGGCCGCCTTTGCCAAGGCTGTTAGAGGGGCCGATTGGGTCGGCTTCGATATCAAGGCGTTGCCTGAGGATTGTCAAACCATCACCCGGGTCGGGGGCAGCGGTGCCGCCAACTGGCTGAGCCTGGAGCATCTGTTGGCCAGCGGTGTCGACTATGAATGTCGCACTACCGTGCATTGGCACTTGTTCGACCCGGCACGATTGTTGGCCCTGGCCCGGCGTTTGAGTGCTCAAGGGGTCAAATGTTTTGCCGTGCAGTTGGTCAGGACCGCGCGGATGCTTGATCCAAACCTGTCGAGCATTTCGGCACAGGCTGAGCAAGCCGATCTTTGGGCTGTCATGCGCGAGTTGTTTCCGCAGTTTGTGTTGCGTGGTGGATGAATACCTCCACAGTCTCACTTTGAGACGGCTACCAACCCCAGAATTGCAGCCACCAGCCATACCCCACCAACCCATTAGCCAATAACAGGCACCCGCTGCCTGCGACGCGCCGAGGCAATGAAACCTGCTCGTAGCCCAGTAGTTTCCAGCCCAGCGACAAACTCCAACCCATCGCCGCCATCAACAGCGATGCCCTTGTCGGCTGTACCCACTCCAGCAGCAAGCCCTCGTAGCGCAGCAATTTTACGGTAGTTGCCGACAGCCCCAGAAACAGTCCGGCGCCACCAAGGGGGGTGAGGGTCAGGGCCAGGGGCGAATACAGTGCCGGATTTCCTGCCAGTCGCGCGGTGAAACGCAACAGAATCAACAAGGCCGTCCCCAGCAGCATCGAACTCAAGACCAGATAAGTAATAATGCTGAAGCCGTCTAGCCAACTGAAGCTGTCGTTGAGCTGCGGATAATGCGTGAGTAGCCACCAGGGGGCGTTGTCCTGCAAGGGCCAGAGCAGGTCCTGTTCCACCAACCATGCGGCGAGCTGCTGTTTGAGGGAGACGAACCACGGGCTGACGGTCCATTGAAAAGCGCCCATGGCCAGACCGATCACACCGAACAGCAGCAGTCGGGCATCCCAGGGCGATAGTCTGTGTTTCGTTGATTGAAGAATTTCCTGATTGCTGGAGCGGGCGATCAACTGAACTGCGCCGCGTTGCCCGCTGCAGCGTCCGCAGGCATGGCAGTCACTGGCCCCTTGCAGGCGACGGATATCGAGCAAGGGCGCGCAATTGGGCGGCGGCAGGCGTGGTTCGGCATTTTCCATCCAGCGTTGTTCGTCCACCTTGAAATGCACGGGTGCCAGTCGGGCTAGGAGGGCAAAGACCCCACTGACCGGGCACAGGTATCGGCACCAGACCCGTTTGCCGCGGGCGAACAGCAAGCCGACGACGACTGCTGCGGCTGTCGACCCCCCTAGAATCAACAGCGCCGCCTGAGCGTAGTCATAAACGCTGATCAATTGGCCGTAGAGAGTCGTCAGGCAAAACGCCAACATTGGCCAGCCGCCCCAGCGCACCCAGCGCGGCACGCCCAGGCCTTTGCCGTAGCGGCTGGCCCATTCGGTCAGAGAACCTTCCGGGCACAAAACACCACACCAGAGCCGGCCGAACAGCACCATCGACAACAGCACGAACGGCCACCAGATGCCCCAGAACAGAAATTGCGCGAGCAAGGCCAGGTTGTCGAGGATCCGCGCCTGGCTGTCCGGTAGCGGCAACATCGCAGGTATCACTAAAAGCAACGCATAGAACAGCACAACGGCCCATTGCACGGCGCGAATCACAGGTGCGTGGTGGCGCATCCCGTGACCCAGGCGTTGGAGCCACTGATTGTGGCGACTCAGCTCGGGCATGGGATTTTCCCCGTAGCGCGTTGCCGTAACCAGCCGCCGACGGCCAGCCAGTAGCCGACCAACACCAGTAATGTCAGGCAACTGGGGGTCGCCCTGTAACCTGTAAAACCGGCGAGGAAGCCACCCAGCCCGTGGCTGTCACTCAGCAACTCGCTGCTGTCCCAGAGGGCTTCACCAACGCCTCTATAAACCACTTCAGGCAGATCCATAGCGAGCAGTTGGCCGCCGATCCGCTCGGTGCCGCTGACCAACAAGGCTGCGCCGAGCATGAGCAGAATGGTTTCGCTGATCACAAAGAACCTGTGCCATGAAATGAATCGGCGGCTGCTGTGCAGCAGGGAGATGGTCAACGTTGCCAGCACCAGTCCCGATACCCCACCGACCGCGAACAGTCCGAGCTGCGGGCCGCGCAACCGAGCTCCAGCGCCGTAGAGGAACACCACGGTTTCGCTGCCTTCGCGGCTGACCGCGAGCATCGCCAGCAGCAACAGACCAAGGCCACCTTGCCGAGCCAGGTGGCTATCGGCGTGGCGCCGTAGATCATGCTTGAGGGTGCGTCCATGACGGTGCATCCAGCTGACCATTTGCACGATCAACAGGCTGGCAATCAATGCCAGTGCGGCCTGGAACCATTCGTTGGCTGATCCACTCATGGCTTCTCCGGCAAACAGAATCAGCGCCGCCAACAACCCCGACAGCAACACTCCCAGAGTGACCCCGGTCCATAAGTATCTGGCCAGGCGATTGCCTTGGCTTTGTTGGCTGACCCAGGCCTGGAGAATGCCGATCACCAGCAGCGCCTCGACGCTTTCACGCCAGACGATGAACATTGATTGATTCATGAAAAACTCCGTGCGCGCCCTGGCTACTTGGCGAGGATGCCGCCCTCTGGTAATTGCGGATTGAACTCGTCGAAAAACGGATAGTGACCAGGTCTGAGGGGGTGAATGACAACGAAGGTTGTCACCCCCGGCGACAGGACCTTTTCAACCCGCAACGGCGTGCTCTCGAACTCTGCTGGACCGTTACCAATGTTTTTCAGAACGATCTTGAAGCGCTGTCCGGCAGGCACCTCCAACAAGGCGGGGGTAAAGTGTCCGTCGTTCAGGCTCAGTTCGTAGCTGGGTAACTCGGCGTAGGCAGTCAATGGCGTGCCCGTCCAGACCAGAATCAACCAGGCAACGTACGGGCGAATCCGGGCGAACCTCCCTGGGCCACGCGGCGCAGGCGGAAGGCGGTTCATTCAATAGCCACCTTTTTTGCCAATGCCGGCATAGATGAACGTGTAGTGCAGTTCGCAGCGTTCAAACCAGGGCTCCACACCTGTTTCCTTGTCGGTATGACGCCCGAGGGACGCATGACCGCTGGGCGGCATAACGGTGAAAGTCAGTTGGTATTTACCAGGGCCGAGCAGCTTTACATTGTCACCATAGTGCGGACCGTCATTGGCCACCATCGCATGGAAATCACCGTTGATTTCCGACTCGCTACCCTGTTTTTTCAGATTGAAAGAGACATTGAGGTAGGGCACGAAACTGCCTTCCTGAAAGCCCTGGCGATTGTCAGCAGTGGCCCGAATATCGGCTTCCAGGTGAACATCGGAGTCCGCAGTGGCCCGCATCATTCCGGCAGGTGCCATCTCGATCGGTTGCAAGTACACCGCTCCGACTTCCAGCCCTGGGCATGACTGAGGTTCCCCGATCGGGTATTCCTTGGCGTGGGCAAGCGGTGCAAGCAAGAGCAGGGCGAATGACAGCGAAAAGGGGGCGCGCATGAGGTCTTCCTGAGGGCACTGAGGAGTAAGGGCCCTAGTCTAGGAAGCTTTCTTGCGAATAATAATGATTAGCGTCAATTTTTGGAGTGATCGAGTTTATAAAGCGGAGAGTTTTCGAAAACGCACGGCGCGGTCGACGCTGTCGAACATTTGGGAGGCCGCATGAACCGTCAGCGGGTGCTGGGTGAAACCCGGTCTCGGCGAATCGCTGACGCTGACCATCCTGCGAGCCCCTTCACTACAGGGAAGCTTAGCTTCGTCAGTGTCACGGTGTGACGCACGAATCTTAATTCGTGGTTCTTGATTTGTATCAAGTGCATTTTCGCCCAGGCGCTCTAGGTTGGAGGCACTCCTAAACGTTATCTGGGGATAGGCATGGCCAAGAATTTTCCCATCCACCCGAAACACCCCGAGCGCATTTGCTGGGGGTGCGACAGATACTGTCCGACAAGTTCCATGGCGTGCGGGAACGGTTCTGATCGCACAATGCATCCGGCGGAGATGATCGGAGACGATTGGTATTTACACGGTGACTGGGGCATCGACCCGTTAATCGCGACAGATAAACCGTCGGATGATTCGCGTAGCTGAGTGCAGATGATGGCGGCTGTCGCGTCGACTGGCGCCAGGGGTGGTTATGGACTATTTCATTAGCTTCCGGCATCGGGCTGGATTGAGGAGATCTGATGAAAGACAAACTGGTTGACCATCAATGGACGAAAATTACAGGGCGAGACTCTTCCGCCAAGGACGTCCTCCGGGACAAGATCAAGCAAATAACCCAACTTGAGGAAGTGATTCGCTCAGAAGATGGCGAGGAGGCTGCACGCATCGTTTTCGATGACGGGCGCATAAAACACGCCCTGACGAGATGCCTGGAGAATCTTGAAGGCTCAAATTCGGTCAACGAACATGACTTCTGGATTTGCTACGAATACGCGACCGCCGCAGCGAAGAAAGCTCAGGTGATCATTGATGAGCAGTAGACAAGCCTGATTTTTCGCCTCTGCCCTGTTCTCCGTATTCAGCGCATTAGGCGAGGGTGGGGCAAGGGCAAGGGCCGGGTGCTGTGGGGCAGTGTCTCGTTGCGCAGTGGGTTGATCGCGAGGTGTTTTTGCAGGCGCAATGGAGTGTTCAGAAGATCAGACATTTCTAAATATTTCCAGGATTGTGCCGATACGCACGTAACCCCTTTTATAAAGTTGAGACGTAATGGTCAGTATCAGCAGCGTAACGATCAACTATGCGACAGCGACTACCGGCACCGCTAAGACGTCTTCTGTTGATAGCAGCGAATCAACCGACAAAAGCGGCGCTACAGCATCAGCATCAGCATCAGCATCAGCCTCGAGCGGCACTGCGGCCAAAGGCGCCACTAAGGCCGGCGGCACCGGTGCAAGCAGTAGCAGTAGCAGCACTGAATCTGACATTGTGAAACAACTGAAAAAGCAGATTGCCCAGTTGCAAAAGCAGCTGGAAGTACAAATGAAGGCTCTCGCTGCGGCACAAAAAGGCAACGCGTCTTCAGACGCCAAGGCAGCGGCAGTCGCTCAGGCACAGTCTCAGGTGGCGGCGACCAACAGCCAGTTGGTGGCAGCTACCAGTGCATTGGCACAGGCTGTCAAGAGTGCAAGCGGCAGTGCTTCGGGTTCGTTGGTCAATACCAGCGCCTGACATCAGGTCACTTGGGTTAGCGCCTGTTGGGGCGAGACAAGCCGTCTTTCTGATTTTTATCAAGTCCACTCCATTGCTCGCGGCGTAATCTCGCCCAAAGCCAGCCCCATGCGAAACGTCGTGCATGCACGTCATCGCTGGCTGGCTCACCCAAGGGGTCGAGTGCTTTGGACCCTCACAGTCTCTGTTCAATCGAGTCCATGTAAGGGGGTCACCATGACAGCATCGAGCAATCCATCGGTGTATATTTTTGACAGCCACGCCGATGCGGAAGAGGCTATTCGCCTTTTGAGCAAGTCCGGTTTCGACGTCAAGAAACTGTCTCTCGTCGGCAAGGGTTATCACAGCGAGGAGCACCCGGTAGGTTTCTATACGTTGGGGGATCGCGTGAAAACCTGGGGTGGAATCGGTGCTTTTTGGGGGAGCATCTGGGGCATGCTGATCGGTCCCGCGGTTTTCCTCCTGCCGGGTCTGGGGGTCGTTGCCTTGGCCGGGCCGGTGGTTTCATTGCTGGTGGGAGCACTGGAGGGCGCCTTGGTGGTCGGGGGGCTTTCGGCGTTGGGCGCGGCCTTGTCCCGGGTCGGTGTGTCCAATGACGAAATCATCAAATACGAGACCGCCCTCAAGGCTGACAAATACCTGTTGATGGTGCACGGCACGACGGCTGAAATCGCCGAGGCGCAGACGGTGCTGGGCCACTGAGTGCACCTCACGCAATAACGCAGGTTAAAGGACCGTCGAGGTAACCCGATGCAC
Organism: Pseudomonas sp. UMAB-08; assembly: GCF_900095225.1. Lineage (GTDB taxonomy): Bacteria > Pseudomonadota > Gammaproteobacteria > Pseudomonadales > Pseudomonadaceae > Aquipseudomonas. The sequence goes on along the minus strand of NZ_LT607414.1, from coordinate 352,831 downwards.
GCTATGGTGTTGAAAACGCCAGGTTCAGCTCTGGAATGGACCGAGCTTCCGGACCGGCAACCCGGTCAGGGTCAGATACGGATCAAGGTAACCGCATGTGGTGTGTGTCGCACCGACCTGCATGTCGTCGACGGAGAGTTGCCCGATCCGCACCTCCCTATCATTCCGGGCCACGAAATCGTAGGACGGATCGATGCTATTGGCCCTGGCGTGATCGGGTTGTCGATAGGCGAGCGTGTCGGGGTGCCGTGGCTGGGCCATACCTGTGGCGTGTGTCCTTATTGCATCGGACACCGCGAGAATCTGTGTGATCGCCCACTGTTTACCGGTTATACGCTTGATGGCGGCTTTGCGACTTCGGTCATCGCCGAGGCTCACTATGTATTTCCGCTGGGCGAGGCAGGGAGCGATGAGTCGCTTGCACCCCTGCTGTGCGCGGGTTTGATCGGCTGGCGAGCATTGGTGATGGGAGGCGAAGGCGAGCGGGTCGGTTTGTATGGGTTCGGCGCTGCGGCACACATTCTGGCGCAGGTCGTCAAATGGCAGGACCGTTCGGTATACGCCTTCACGCGTCCGGGCGATACCGCCACACAGGACTTCGCCAGACAGCTGGGTGCTACGTGGGCCGGCAATGCGGATCAATCCCCTCCGGACTTGCTGGATGTGGCGATCATTTTTGCTCCGGTCGGGGCGCTCGTGCCTCTTGCCCTCAAGGCTGTGCGCAAGGGTGGGCGAGTGGTGTGCGCAGGCATTCACATGAGCGATATCCCGAGTTTTCCTTACGCACTGCTCTGGGAAGAGCGGGCCTTGCTGTCGGTCGCTAACCTGACCCGTCGCGACGGTCTGGATTTCCTGCAACTGGTGCCGAAAATCGGCATCGTCACTCGCACCCATCGCTACCCCCTGACCGACGCCAACCAAGCGCTGGCGGACCTTCGTGCAGGCCGGTTCGAGGGGGCTGCGGTGCTGGTGCCCTGAGTCAAAGGCACCGCGCTGGGGGGTGCGTCTTTATTGATAAAAGTCAAAGGGTAGCGAGCTGTTTCATAGAGGCTGAAAGTCATCGTCAGTCACTGGACAGCAGAGGAGAGCACCCTGATGGCTCACAGCAAAATTTTGTTCCGCGCCGCCGCCCGCGAAAAAATCCTGTGTGGCGCGACTCAACTCGCGGACGCCATCCGCGTGACGCTCGGACCCAAGTCGAAATCAGTATTGATTCAGAAAAAATGGGGCACGCCGATCGTCTGTAACGATGGGGTGACCATTGCCAAACAGGTGGACCTGCAGGATCCGGAGGAAAACCTCGGTGCGCAGATGTTGCGCCAAGCGGCTGAACGTACCGGTGAAGCGGTGGGGGATGGCACCAGCACCTCAACGGTGCTGGCCCATGCGATCTTTGCCGACGGTGTACGCAATGTGGTCGCAGGTGCCAGTGCCATAGACCTCAAGCGTGGATTGGACCGAGGCCTGTTGCTGGCAGTGCAATCACTGGCTGCGCAATCCCGTCCCGTCAGCACGCTCAAGGAAAAGGCCCAGGTAGCGACCCTTTCAGCCCACAACGATGCGACCATTGGCGAGCTGGTTGCTAACGCCCTGGAGAAGGTCGGTGTTGAAGGCGTGGTCAGCGTCGAGGAATCCAAAACCACCGAAACAGTGGTCGAGGTGGTCGAGGGGATGCGTTTCGACAGAGGTTATGTTTCACCGTATTTCGTGACAGATGCCGACAAGATGCAGGTTGAGCTCGAAGATGCCTACCTGTTGCTCTGTGACCACAAGATTGGCGTACTCAAAGACCTTATCCCGTTGCTTGAAATGATCGCGAAAAGCGGCCAGCCGCTGGTCTTGATCGCCGACGACATCGAAGGCGAGGCGTTGACCACTCTGATCGTCAACCAGATCCGCGGCGTATTGCGCGCCGTGGCGATCAAGGCGCCCGGCTTCGGTGATCGCCGTAAAGAAATGCTGCAGGATATTGCCGTTCTAACAGGGGCCACGGTAATTTCCAGCGAGTTAGGCATTAGCCTGGAGCACGTGGAGTTGAGCCAGCTGGGGCGAGCTCATCGCGTGGTGGTGCAAAAAGATAACACCACCCTGATTGGTGGCGCGGGCACGCACAAGGCGATTGAAACCCGGCTGCAACAGATCCGCCAGCAAGTCGACGCGACGACCAGCGATTATGATCGTGAGAAATTGCTGGAGCGCTTGGCCAAGTTGTCTGGCGGCGTCGCGGTGATCCGGGTGGGTGCACCCACCGAAGCGGAAATGAAGGCGCGCAAGGATGCTCTGGACGACGCCATTTCAGCGACCAAGGCGGCGATTGCCGAAGGCACCGTCCCCGGTGGCGGCCTGGCACTGCTCAAGGCCGTGCCGATTATTGCGGCAGAAGAGGCCCTCTATGAGGGTGATGTAAAAACCGGGTTACAGATTCTTCGCCGTGCTTTGGAAGCACCCGCCCGAGTCATCGCGGAAAATTCGGCGGTGGACGCTGGGGTCGTCGTCGCACGGATGCTCGCGGAGCCGGGAAATGTCGGCTTCGACGCGTCGGCCAATTGTTACGTGGATATGTATGAAGCCGGGATCATCGATCCGACAAAAGTCGTGCGTATTGCGTTGGAAAACGCCGTCTCGGTCGCCAGCATCCTGCTACTGACCGAGGCGACCATGACCGAGATTCCGGAAAAGGATACGCCGCCTGAACCTCCATACCCTGGATGATCCAGGCCTTCCCGTACGGTTGATCGGCCCATAACCCGGCGCTGCGCTGTCGCAGACAACGTCGAGTATTTGCAAGCGCCCGTGCACGGCAGGCGTCTTGAGAACCCAAGGAAGGAATTTGATGTAAATCAAGTTCACCGGCATTGCATGGGAGCAGTGTGGACCCGTGCGGGTACTCAATCCGGCATTGGCGCATGGGCTGGCAACAGGTGATTGATCAGCGGCAGGCGTCGAAGCCCACTCTTTCTGGAGGCAGACCATGAGCCAGTATCAACAGCTGTTGTTGATCATCAATCCGGCGTTGCGCCACTCCCCTGCGATAAACCGTGCTGCTGCGTTGGCCAAGGCCAGTGGCGCGACCTTGCATATCGTAGCGTTGATAAAACCCGTAGAAACCCTTTTATTGCTCGAAAAGAACATTCAGGAGAAGGTCCGCGACAGTTACTTCAAGGATCACAGTGAATGGCTCAAGGATGAAGCCGCAAGAATGCGCGTCAGGGGCATTAACGTCATGACCGAGGTGACGTGGGCTGACGACACAGAGTACGAAATCCTCCAGCACGTCACGAAAATGCAGCCTGACCTGCTGATCAAGGACGTGCAGCATGAACCGGCTATCAAGCGTGCCTTCATCACTCCGATGGATTGGCACCTGATTCGTGAGTGCCCTGTCCCGGTCTACCTGGTCGGTGCGAGCGGTCATACGTTGCCGCACAAGATCGTCGCCGCCGTTGACCCATCACGGCCCGAGTTGCAGGAAAGCGGGCTCAATGACCGGATTATTCAGGAAGCGAACAGCCTGGCGCTCCAGTGCGACGCGGAACTGCACCTGCTGCACGCATATGACGTGTCCTCGGTCTATCTGGGCGATGCGGGCGGTGGCGGCCTGGCGCTGACGAACCTGACCAAGGAACTGCGAAACGTGCTGGAGAAGTCTTTTCTCACGCTTGCGGACCACTACGGTGTGCCACCTGATCGGCGGCATTTCATCCTCGGTCAACCGGTCTCGGTGCTCGCCGAATTCGCCAGCCAACATCAGGTGGATGTCATCGTGATGGGGCGAATCCACCGCCACGGGTTGGAGAAGTTGATCGGCAGTACGACCGAACATATTTTGTACCAGACGTCCTGCAGCATTCTCGCGGTTTAGGTCGGGCCAACGTTGGTGCACGGTGTCCCGAGCATTTCGACGAGCTGTTTCGCGTCGGGCAACCCGACACCCTGCTGTGTTGTGGGCCGGAACCTTTCATGTTGGCGGTCGCTCGGGCCCGCCGGGCCCCCTACCAGGCTGGGCAACGGGCGCTGTTGAACGGCAAGCCACTTGAAGTCCTGAAAACACTGGGCGCTGCCTCAAGTGTCGACGATTGTTGCCGCCGTACAGAGCTTGTGCCGAGGGCCATGACCATGACTGCAATAGCTGATCCGGGGCGGGAGTACCCATCATGATCGAATTCGACCTGCCATCCCTGGGTGCCGATATGGACGAAGGCACCTTGCTGGAGTGGAAGATCCATCCCGGCGACAATGTCCATCGTGGACAAGTGATCGCTGTCGTCGATACCGCCAAGGCCGCCGTGGAGGTGGAGTGCTGGCACGAGGGCACGGTCTTTGAATTGCTTATTGGCGTCGGCACCACGGTTCCGGTAGGGACACCGATTGCCACGTTACTGGAGCCAGGGGAGACCCTGCCGAGCGTGCGACCCACACAGACGCCTGAGCCTGTTGAAATGCTCGTCACCGAGCTGATTGAGGGCGCAATGGCGCCTGCCAGCCGTCCACGGGTATCACCGGCGGGGCGCAAGCGAGCGGCCGAACTGAGTATCAACGTTGATGAATTGAAAGGCAGCGGTCCCCAGGGCGTGGTCACCCTGGAGGACGTTGAGGAGGCGGGCCGTCAGGCTGCGCCGAGCGACCGCAATCGGGCCATGCGGCACGCCATTGCAGTGGCCATGAGCCGCTCCAAACGTGAGATTCCCCACTACTACCTGTTTGAGACCATACCCTTGGGGAATGCCATGGCTTGGCTGCAGGCACACAATGCTCAAAGCAAGCCGCAGCAACGCGTGTTGCCCAGTGCATTGCTGCTCAAGGCTGTTGCCGTAGCCCTGCGTGAGCTGCCGCAGCTCAGTGGTTTCTGGCAGAACAACGCTTTCCAGCCGGCAACCGGGATTCATCTGGGCGTAGCGATCACCCTGCGCCAAGGTGGTCTGGTCGCTCCCGCACTGCACGATGTCGCCGATAAGCCACTGATACAGGTGATGAGTGAACTCGCCAGTCTGGTGGAACGCGCGCGCAATGGCTCCCTGCGCAGTTCTGAGCTGAGCGACGCAAGCGTGACGGTCACGCAACTTGGCGACCAGGGTGTGGACAGTGTGCTGGGCGTGGTCTATCCACCCCAAGTGGCGTTGATCGGTTTTGGTCGCATCTGCGAACGGCCTTGGGTTCGGGACGGCCAGCTGTGTGTGATGCCCACCGTTGTCGCCAGCCTGGCGGCCGACCACCGTGCCAGCGATGGCCACTATGGCGCACGCTTCCTGGGCGAAGTTCGTCGTGTATTGCAAACGCCAGAGAATCTTTGAGCCCGAGAACTTGTTAGGAGTAGACATTGGACCTGCAACTCATCCTCAGCCGAGTACGCTGGATGCGCTTGTCACTTATCTGGCGCAACGCGGGGTATCAGGTGCTGAGCATCCATTGGTCCGGAGTTGATGAAAGTCAAAGTAACAGGGGATCACGCGGTACAAGCTGAAGTGCAGTTATCGGTCGGCGGGCCGGGCAAGGCAGACTAGTCAGCCAAGAACCGTCCGGCACTATTTGACGAGGCATACCACCTATAGGAGGTTGTCAAATGACTCACTATCCCTCTATGCAAACCACGTTGCGTGACAGGACTGCTGCTGGCCAAAGCCTGGTGGAGCCACTGCTGAAATACCGTCGAAGGCCCGATGTCATTGTCCTTGCGTTGCCTCGTGGCGGGGTTCCGGTCGCGTATGAAATCGCCACCGCACTGGAGGTCCGTCTGGACTTGATGCTGGTCCGCAAGCTCGGGGTTCCATCCCACGAGGAATATGCGATGGGCGCTATTGCCAGCGGCTCCATACGGATACTCAACGAAGACGTCGTTCGGACCAATCACATAGATCAACGCACAATCGAGAGTGTAATCGCGCGGGAAACGACGGAGCTGCTGCGTCGCGAGCGCGTCTACCGCGGAGCGCGTCCCGCCCTGGATCTGCACGACCAAGTGGTGATTCTGGTTGATGACGGCCTGGCCACAGGGGCTTCAATGCGGGCGGCGATACAAGCCGTACTTCTGCAAAAACCCTCACGGATCGTCGTTGCGGTACCGGTGGCGTCGTTTGATACCGCAGAGGTACTGCGCGGCGAAGTGGATGAGGTCGTTTGCCCAATGGAACCCGAGTGGCTGCTATCAATCGGCAATTGGTACGTGGATTTTTCCCAGACCTCGGACGAGGAGGTCATCAACCTGTTGCAGCAGGCCTGGGGCAGAGAATCCAAGTCAGCACACTGACCCCTCTGGAGAATCCCGATGTTTAAGCCGCAGTATCGAAAACTGGACGTGGCGGACGTGGACTTATCCGCCGATTTGCGCCTGCCGACAAACGCTGTCGGGTTGGTGGTGTTCGTTCATGGCAGCGGCAGCAGTCGTTCAAGCCCGCGTAACCAGCAGGTTGCGCAGTACCTGTCCGAGCGAGGCCTGGGCACGCTGCTGTTCGATTTACTGACCGACGAGGAGCAAGTCCTGGATCGCCTGACGCGCGAGCTGCGCTTCGATATCCCGCTGCTGACCAGACGATTGGTGGGTGTGATCGACTGGATAGAACGGAGCACTGAGCTGCGACCATTGCATATCGGCCTGTTCGGGGCGAGCACCGGGGCCGCAGCAGCGCTGTTGGCGGCGGTAGAGCGGCCAGACGTGGTGCACGCCGTGGTCAGCCGGGGAGGGCGGACTGACCTGGCTGGGTCGGCGCTGGCGCAGGTAAAGGCGCCGACCTTACAGATCGTTGGTGGAGAGGACCTGCAGGTGCTCGATATGAACCGCGAAAGCGCCGGTGCCCTGCACTGTGAGCAGCGCCTGGAAGTCGTCGCGGGCGCCACCCACCTGTTTGAAGAACCCGGAACCCTTGAAGAAGTCGCCAGACTGGCTGGCGACTGGTTTGAAGCGCATCTGCGCACGCCGGTAACAAAAACGCCATCTCGATGAAGTCTTTCATTCGTTGAAAGGGATCACACACCAAAGGGAAACATGTCGTCTTCCGGTTCCACGCTTTGGCTTGACGGCAGTGGAATTGCAGTCACTGCTTGCGTCTGTTCAATCCAGACCATGGCGTCGAATTGTTCGGCCAGCACCGCCTTGAAATAATGGCTGCTGCGCTCGCTTTCAGGTCGGTAGATCACACCGATGGCCCGCTCAAGCAGTGGCGTGGCCAGCGCCTGGCGTAAATCGTCGCGCAGGGGATCGCGCCAGTCGGTCAATGACGCGGCGACGCCGGCTTCAAGAAACTGATGCTCCCAACTGTCCGCACGCGAGGGCCGGACGTCCTTGATGCACATGTCGCCGTCCCAATCATCGGCTGCGGCCACCTGGCCACGGTCTGTGCTCATGCCGATAAGCACAACATCGCGTCCATAAGCCGTGCGGCACAGTTGGCCGATATTGAACTGGCCCTCCCAGCCCATTTCCGTGGCGGCTGCATTGCCGATATGGGAGTTGTGCGCCCACACCACAGCCTTGGCCTCAGGTCCTCGATGCTTGAGCAGCGCGCGCAAGGTATCGAACATGTGCCTGTCACGCAGGTTCCAGGAGGCTGACGTCCCGCGATAAATGGCGCGGTAATATTGTTCCGCCGCCTGAACGACCGTGGCATTTTGCGTGGCATTGAAGAATGCTTCGTCGTCTTTGATAAGCCCGGCCAATTGTTCGGCCAGCATGGCGTTGAGTTGCTCGACCACGGGTTGCTCACAGGGCATTACGCCACCGCGTTCGACAAAGTGGCCGTACAGCGCGGGATCATCTTGCCAAGGTGTCAGGCAGCCGTAGCGACGCCGTGCTTCGTGCGCAAGCTGGGGGTCGACCCGGTCCAGGTAGTTCAAGACCTCGCGAATGGAATTGCGCAAACTGTAAACGTCCAGTCCGCGGAATTCGACGCGCAGTTCGGGCGCCATCTGATGATTGTGCTGATGCAGCCAGCGGGCGAACGTCTGCACATCGGTATTACGCCACATCCAGACCGGGAATCGACTGAACACATGGCGTTTCCAGGCTGTGGGCGCCAGCCCGCGAACATAACGGTCGACATGGCCCGCGTCCGGCCAATCCGCTTCGACAGCAACGATAGTGAACCCATGCCGTTCAATCAGGCGTTTCGTGATGGCTGCCCGGGTGCGGTAAAAATCGGAGGTGCCATGGCTGGCTTCACCGATCATCACCACGCGAGCATCGGCGTAACGATCGAACATTTCGCCAAAGTCCTCTGAATCCAGCGCGGGTAGCGGTTCTGCGCACTGGCGTAGCAGGGGGGCAATGAGGGGCTGGGTACCGCTGCCACTGGGGCCTGTGAATGTCTTCAGTATGTTCTGCCAAGGTGAGTTCATGACCGTCATCCCGGTGAGTGTGGATTACTCGACGTGCGGCGCTCTTTTTTGAGTCTTGCGTTGATCCTCCGCTTCAAGCGCTGCCTCTTTGCTCATTCCTACGCCTGGATTCAGGCGATTGTTTGAGTTGCATCAACAACGGGCGCAATAAAACCCATGATCCGCCCTGAGGCCACTCACTGACGGGTGCCTTCATGAACTCTGATCTGCATCAAGGAGCGGCTCGCAGGATAGGCAATGCTCATTGTCACGCCCACGTGTCGGTACCGCGCCATGACGCCCACCGCAGCGCCCATCAAACACCTGCTGCCAGACCTGGAGTCGTCATCGGCAACACTCGGACACGTGGTCAGCAACGATCAGATTGCGGCGATTTTCGATGATATTGCCGACCTGCTGGAAATCGAGGATGCCAATCCTTTTCGCATCCGGGCCTACCGCAATGCGTCGCGGACCCTAACGGCGCTGACGCTTGAACTGGCAGGGGTGATCGGACGCGGTGAGGAACCGCCCAAACTGCCAGGTATCGGGGTCGATCTCGCGGGCAAGATCAAAGAAATCGTAGCCACAGGCGACTGCGTGCTGCGCCAGCGGTTACGTCTGACGTTGCCGTCCGGGCTGGTGGAGTTACTGTCCGTCGCTGGTCTGGGCCCTAAACGGGTGAAGCACCTCTATCACGATCTGGGCATCGAAACCGCGCAGCAGCTGTGTCAGGCCGCCAAAGAGGGTCGCATTCGTCATCTACATGGTTTCGGTGAAAAAATGGAGGCTCGCCTGTTGGAGGCCGCGCAGAAAGGGATCGGTGTAGACCGACGTCTGCCCTTGGCCTTTGTCGCCCCCATCGCGCAAGCGCTGATTGATTATCTGCAGAAGATTCCAGGCGTGGTTTCAGCCACAGTGGCCGGGAGCTTGCGGCGCATGCGCGATACCGTCGGCGATATCGATATTCTGGTTGCTGCCGAGCCCTCGGTTGAAGTCATGACCGCCTTTCTCAAACATCCGGACGTAGCGACCGTGCTGGTTCACGGCCCTACTCGCGCCAGTGTGGTGCTGAGCACCCGGTTGCAGGTGGACCTGCGCGTGGTCAAGCCGTCAGCTTACGGCTCAGCCTTGGTGTATTTCACCGGCAGCAAAGCGCATAACATCGAAATTCGCCAATGTGCGCAGAAGCAAGGCCTGAAACTCAGCGAATATGGCGTGTTCAAGGCAAAAAAGCGTATAGCCGGCGTCACCGAGGCTTCCGTGTACCACGCCTTGGGGTTGGTATGGATCGAGCCGGAGTTGCGCGAAGCCCGAGGCGAAGTTGCTGCGGCTCAAGCAGGTCGGCTGCCCAGACTGATTGAGTTGCGCGATCTGAAGGGGGATCTGCATGCGCACACATTGGCGTCCGACGGCGGCAGTAGTCTCGAAGACATGGCGCTTGCGGCGCGCGCTGCCGGGTTGGAATATCTGGCAATCACCGATCACTCACAGCACCTCAGGATTGCCCACGGCCTGGATACCGACCGGTTACTGAGGCAAATCGACCAGATCGATGCACTCAACGAACGTTTATCGGGTATTACCTTGCTCAAGGGGGTTGAAGTGGACATTCTCGAGGAGGGCGATCTGGACCTCCCGGATGACATTTTGCGGCGTCTGGACCTGGTGGTCGGTGCCGTGCACAGTCATTTCGGCCTGACGCTGCGCCAACAGACCCAGCGCTTGCTGCGTGCGATGGAACATCGCTATTTCACGATTCTGGCGCATCCACTGTGCCGCTTGATCAACGAGCGAGAAGCACTGGCCATTGATCTGCCCGAGGTCATCAAAGCAGCAAAACAGCGTGGTTGTTGCCTGGAGCTCAACGCGCAGCCGCAACGCATGGACCTGTTCGACCTGCAGTGCCATTACGCCAAGGATCAAGGCGTGATGATTTGCATCAACTCGGATGCGCACCGGCCCGCTGACTTCGCCAACTTGCAGTATGGCGTCGGTCAGGCACGTCGCGCCTGGCTGGAGAAGCACAATGTTCTCAATACGCGTTCGCTGGTAGAACTCAGGGGGTATCTGACGTCATGTTCTGGCAAGGGATAAGCCTGTTTGCGGGCCACTCGGTGCGATTTGAAACAGTGGGTTATTGGTTTACGTCTCGGCATGCCGCCGGATCAAGGAGGCTAAGATGAGTGCGCGCGTGGACCAGGTCTCGACGATTGATTACGTTCACCCGGACGGAGCGACGGCAAAGATTGATTTTATATGGGGTGCAGCGGATGACCCGGTTCCGAAGGGGTTGCGTATTACCGTGAAATTCGCTGATAGAAAAATCCATATCCTCCGGGAGAAGGCTGTTTACAGGAGCTTCGACGAAGCTAAAAAGCAGGGGATGAAACTGGCTGCAGGCGTTATTGATCTGCTCGGCGAGCCGCTAGGTTGAATGCAGCCCCAGGGAGGTTGGCAAGCAGACTTTCTCGGTCTCTACAAAGGACATCTCGCGCCAGGAGCCATGACTGTGATGAAAGTGCTTTCTCTGTCCAAGGTATACCAGTTGCTTGAGCCCGGCCCGGTGGTTTTACTGACGACCGCGAGCGGTGGGGGTAGCAACGTCATGACCTTGTCGTGGCACATGATGGTCGAGTTCGCGCCGCCATTGGTGGCCTGCATCGTGAGCAGTGCCGACTACAGTTTCACGGCACTGCGCGCGACCAAGGAGTGCGTCATCGCCATCCCGGCGCTGGAGCTGGCACCCAAAGTGGTTGAGGTCGGCAATTGCTCTGGACGCAATGTCGACAAGTTCGCGAAGGTCGGGCTCACGCCGATACCCGCCCATGAGGTTGCGGCGCCTCTGATTGCAGAGTGCTTCGCCAATCTCGAATGCAAGGTGGTGGATACGCGCCTGGTGAACAAATTCAATCTATTTGTGCTTGAGGTGGTGAAGGCTTGGGTCGATCCAGAGCAGAAGGCCCCCAAGACGATCCACCATCAGGGCTACGGTCGGTTCGTGGTCGACGGAGAGACGATCACATTGGACTCGAAAATGCCCTGACGATGACTCAACACCTGACGAACCGGGACGTGGATCAACATCCGATTAGTTTATTTGCGGGCAACCATCAACCGCGGCCCGGCTTCCGCGGGTTTGAGGGACATCAGCGCCGGAAATTCTTCTGGCGTCAGTGTTTCTTTTTCCATCAGGAGTTTGGCGCCGGCATCCAGATCAGTCCGTCGACTCTCAAGCAACTCCTTGGCGCGACTGTAGGCTTCATCGAGTAACGCCCTGATGCCGAGGTCTATTTCCCGTGCAGTTTGTTCCGAGTAGTCCTTCTGACCCAATCCCGGTATGTGGTCGCCCAAGTACGTGGGATTTTGTCGCTCCAGTACCGACTGGCCAAGCTCCGCGCTCATGCCGAAGCGGGTAATCAGTTGTCGGGCGATATCGGTGGCCCGGGTCAGGTCGTCGGCGGCGCCCGTCGAGATCTGACCATAGGCGATGAACTCGGCGGCGCGACCGGCCATCAACACTGCAATGCGATCCTTGAGCATCTGGCAACTGATGAGGAAGTGATCCTCGGTCGGGCGTTGCAGGGTATAGCCCAGTGAGCCGATGGAGCGGGGGATGATCGAGACTTTATGCACCGGGTCCATTCCCGGCAAGGTTCCGGCAGCCAGGGCATGGCCCATTTCGTGGTAAGCGACCACCAGGCGCTCCTGGGGCTGCAACAGGCTGCTTTTGCGCTCCACGCCAGCGACAATGCGCTCCACCGCCGCCGTGAAGTCATCCAGGCTGACCGCCTGGGCCCCGCGACGGGTTGCGACAATTGCGGCTTCGTTGATCAGGTTCGCCAGGTCTGCGCCGGTGAATCCTGTGGTGATCTCGGCAATGCGTTCACAGTCGGCGCTGGGCTCGGCGGTGATGTTCTTGATGTGCACTTTGAGAATAGCGACTCGCCCCTTGCGATCCGGGCGGTCGATGAGGACTTGGCGATCGAAGCGACCAGCCCGCAGCAATGCCGGGTCGAGAATTTCCGGGCGATTGGTGGCCGCCAGCAGTACCACGCCTTCGCGAGGATCGAAGCCGTCCAGCTCTGCCAATAGCTGGTTGAGTGTCTGTTCTTTTTCGTCGTTGCCACCAAACGCGCCAACGCCGCGCATTTTTCCCAGTGCGTCCAGTTCGTCGATGAATATGATGCAGGGCGCGGCCTGCCGAGCCTGCTCGAACAGGTCACGCACCCTGGCTGCGCCGACGCCGACGAACATCTCGACGAATTCGGAACCCGAGATGGAAAAAAAGGGCACCCCGGCTTCTCCCGCGACGGCCTTGGCGACCAGGGTCTTGCCGGTGCCGGGAGGGCCGACCAGCAAAATTCCCTTCGGTATGTGGGCGCCCAAGCGTGCGTACTTGGCTTTATCCTTCAAAAAGGACACCACCTCCACAAGTTCTGCCTTGGCTTCGTCGATGCCCGCCACATCCGCGAAGGTGACCCCTGTATCGCGCTCGACGAATATTTTCGCCCGGGATTTACCGACGTTCATCATGCCACCGAGGCCTTGTTTTTCGGCGAGGCCGCGAAATAGAAAGTGCCAGACCACCATGATCATGACAAAGGGCAGGAGCCAGCCCAGCAGCGCATTCAGAAGTGTATTTTCGTTGACACCGGAGAAGCTGACATTGGATTGAGCGAGCTCTGTGGCCAACGTGGAGTCAACCCGGACCGTCGAGAACTGGTTGTGCCCATTAATCGGTTCTTGCAGTTTTCCGCTGATATGGTCTTTCTCGACGCTCAGCTCGCTAACTTTTTGCTCATTGAGCAACTGAAGGAATTGGCTGTAAGGAATCGACTCCACCGCCGCCCGTCCGGCAAACAAGAACTGGACCAGTGTCAGCGCAATAAAGGCAATGAAAAAGTACGAAATATTCAACTGATGGTTCTTCTTCATGGCCTTCGCTCGAGGGTGAACAACGAATGTGGACATCAGCCCGTTACAACGCAACATAAGGTCGTTCAGCCGCCTTGGGCGAACGTGAATACTGTTTACAACTTTAGACCCGCAGCCACCGTTCAGCTTGATGTAAATCAAAGTGGCGCCTGGCCGTGTGCTTATTCAGTTCGGGTAAGCCGTGCAGGGGCGGGGCATGGGTCGAGGGTGGCAGACAGATCGTTGTGCCGATTGATATATATCAACGCGATCAGCCGCAAAGAGGAAGAGCATGATTCCTTGAGTGCTTTGCCCATCGTTATGGACTGTCCGGATCTGTTTTGTTTGGCATTTATGAATGCTCAGGAAGGTCTATGAACGCTGATCGCTTAGAAAAATCCGAGAGTCAGGCCATCGTATCGACAGGCCTGACCAAGTGGTTTGGCGAAGGCGATGTGCGAATGACGGCCGTGGACAACGTTGAGTTTGTCGCGCATTTTGGCGAAATGGTGTTCATCGTCGGTCCCTCGGGCAGCGGCAAGACCACCTTCCTGAGCATGATTTCCGGCATTTTGCGGCCCAACGCCGGGACAGTGACGGTGAACGGCGCAGACATCTGGACGTTGAGCAGCGATCAATTGGCTGACTTTCGCCTGAATACCATTGGCTTCGTATTCCAGGACTATCACCTGTTTCCGCGCCTGACCGCTGCCGAAAACGTCGCGATCCCGCTGATCCTCAAACATCACGATTGGGATGACTCCCTCGCTCAGGCCAGGAAAAGCCTGGAAGTGGTCGGTCTCAAGGACCGGGGTGAGGTGCTACCGGTAAAACTGTCAGGAGGAGAGCAGCAGCGGGTCGCCATTGCGCGTGCCATTGTCAGCAGCCCGCAGATTCTTATTCTCGACGAGCCGACAGCTTCGCTCGACGGTGACACTGGCAAGATGATCATTGCCTTTGTAAAGGAGAAGGTCCTTAACGAAAGCCGTTGCATCCTGATCGTCACCCATGACGCGCGGATCAACGAATATGCGGATCGAATCATTCATATGGAAGATGGCCGGATCAAGGATATTGATGAGGGCTCGGAATGAGGAACAAGATTCTGTTCGGGTTCGCGATATGCGGGGTGCTGGCCGGGCTGATAGCCGCTTACATTTTTGGCCGGGAGGAACACGTCCTGCCGCCTGTATTCACACCGGCCAGCAGCCCTTACGAAACTGCCATTTTTGCCAATGGCATCATTGAAGGCGAGCAGTCAGGCGGTTCAAATATTGTGATTTACCCGCAAGTGTCCGGGCCTGTCACCCAGGTATTTGTGCATGAAGGGCAGGTTGTGTCGACCGGCATGTCCTTGCTGACCATCGATGACTCGGTGCCAAGGGCCAACCTTGAGTTGGCAGAGTCCAATTTGAAAACGGCCCGGGACCAGTACCAAAAGCGCCTTGCCTCTTACACGATTGACCCCAAGTCGATCAGCAAGGACACACTGGACACGGCAAAGAATCTCATGGGCCAGGCCAGCGCAGCCCTTAAAGCCGCCAGTGCATTACTCCAGCAATATTCAATCAAGGCGCCAGTAGAGGGGGTGATATTGGCCGTCAACACCACTGTTGGCAGCTATGTATCGTCTCAGGGCGCGTACGACACGTACATCCAGGGGTTCAGCCCGCTGGTGGTCATGAGCGCTTCCGAGGTCACCCTGGCTGTGCGCTGTTATGTGGACGAGATACTGATTTCGCGGTTACCTGCACCGGAACATATTCGTGCACAAATGTCGATTCGCGGCACGGACATAAAGATCCCCCTGGAGTTCGTTCGCGTTCAGCCTTATGTGTCGCCGAAAATCGAACTGTCTAATCAACGCCAGGAGAAGGTTGATCTCCGGGTGCTGCCAGTCATTTTCAGGTTCCAGAAAAAAGACCTCCCGATGGTGTATCCGGGTCAATTGGTGGATGTCTTCATAGGGCAGAAATGATGCGCCAGCCCTGCTGCTCAACGCCTCGCAAACCTCTGGGTTTACTCAAGGGCATGGCATGGCCAGTCATCAGTGTCGTGCTCATGAGTGCCTGTACGGTCGGTCCTGATTTCTCGCGCCCGGAACCGCCCGCAGAGAGCCGCTACACGAACGATCCGATGACCCGCACCGTCACGGCAGAAGGGCAGGCGCAACACTTTCTGTCGGGTTCCGAAGTGCCCCACGATTGGTGGCGGCTGTTCAAGTCTGAGCCGTTGAATGCGACTGTCCGTCAGTCGATTTCCCACAACCTTACCCTTCAGGCAGCGGAAGCAAGCTTGCGTCAAAGCCAGGATAATCTTCGCGCCGGCTATGGTGTGTTCTACCCGCATGTCGACGCGCGTTTTGGCGCTTCTCGTGAGCTAAGCTCACAAATACAGCAGGGTTCGGCGGTGCCTGGTTCGATTTTTAACGTGGTGACGTTGAGTGGAACCATCAGTTATACGCTCGATGTCTTTGGCGGCGAGCGGCGGGCCGTCGAGGGTTTGCAAGCCCAGGTCGACCGTCAGCTGTACCTGAACAAGGCGGCCTACCTGACCTTGACCGCGAATGTCGTCAACACCTCCATCGCCCGCGCGGCTTATGCCGCACAAGTGCGTGCGACCGAGCAGCTTATCGCACTTGAAAACGAACAACTTCATACCACCGATGTACAGGTTCGCGCCGGTACAGCGCCTTACTCGGCCGTGCTGAGCCTGCGCAGCCTGATCGCCACGAATGAAGCGGCGCTACCGGCGCTAAAGCAAAAAATCAGTCAAACCGAACATTTGCTGGCGACGCTTGAAGGTGTGGTGCCGACTGATGTCATATTGCCCGACATTGATTTGATGGGGCTCGCATTGCCCCAGGATTTGCCTGTCAGTTTGCCGTCCGCGCTGGTCCGTCAACGCCCGGACATTCTGTCCTCTGAAGCTCAACTGCATGTGGCCAGCGCCAATATCGGGGTTGCAACAGCCGCCCTGTTTCCCAGCTTCAGCTTGAGCGGAACCTACGGGACCGCCAGCTCCACCCTGGGCTCACTGATTGGCGGGGGGAACAGATTCTGGAGCATAGGGCCTGCGGTCGATGCGCCTTTGTTTCAAGGCGGCAGCTTGTGGTATGGCCGCCAAGCGGCGCTAGAGGCCTACCAGCAAGCCGCCGCAACCTATCGACAAATCGTCCTGGAATCGTTTGCACAGGTCGCCGACGCACTGCGGGCGCTGGAGTTCGATGCGCAAGCCCTGCAGAAACAAGGGGAGGCGCAGGCGACGGCCGAAGAGGCGCTTCAGGTGTTGCAAGCCAGCTATCGGTCGGGTCTGGTGACGTACCTGGACCTGCTGGTGGCGGACATACAGCTTCATGAAGTAAACATCGCTTACCTTCAAGCACTCGCCCAACGCCATCAGGACACGGTTGCGTTGTTCGTCGCGCTGGGCGGTGGCTGGTGGAATACGCCGGGTCCTGTCAGCCATGAGCAAGCGCCATGAAGTACGCCGGCATCTTGCGAATCGGTTTCAAGCTGTTGGTGAATGACAAGGCCAAGTTTTCTGCCTTGCTGATAGGGATCACGTTTTCTGTCTTTCTGATGATGCAAATGACGGCCATGTTCGCCGGTATTCTGAACCGCGCCTACTCGACCGTGACCAACATCGGGGCGACGATGTGGGTCATGGATCAGGCTGTCAATACGCCGGTCAATACCATACCGCTCCCCGATTATTTGCTGGATGCAGTGCGCAGCATGGACGAGGTCAACTACGCGGTGCCGATCTTTATCGGGGGGGCTCAAGTCAGGCTCGAAAGCGGGACCTATCAACCGGTCAGTGTGATTGGTCTGGACGACACCAGTCTGTTTGGCCGCCCGGAACTCGAACAGGGGCGCATTGAAGACATCTACGCGGAAAACGCCTTCATCATGGTGCGCGACGCCGAGTTCGCCAAACTGGAGAGTCCGAAGATCGGCACTTCATTCGAGCTTAATGACCATCGAGGCACGATCGTAGCCCTCGCCAAGGTCGCCGCCAGTGGACTGACGGGCGTACCGACGCTCTACACAACCTATCGACGTGCCATTGAATACATCCCGACCACGCGCTTCACGGTTTCATACATTTTGCTTCAGCCAAAGAGCGCTGCAGGCGAGGCGAGTATAAAAAGCCAAGTTGCCCAATTGGGCTATGTCGCGCTGACCAAGGACGAGTTCAACCAGCGAATTACCCATTTCTACATCTACCAGACCGGTGTGGGCACCAACATCCTGATGATGACCATTATCAGCTTTCTCATCGGACTCTCGATCTCCGGACAGACCTTCTACACCTTCATCCTGGAAAACCTGGACAAATTCGCTGCCTTGAAAGCCATCGGTGCGAAAGGGCGGGAGCTGATTTATATGATCCTGTTTATGGCGACGTTTACGGCGATGACCGGCTATGGACTGGGCATTGGCCTGGTCACGTTAATGATTTCTATCGCACGATCCAATGTGCCCAACTATGCGGCCATCATCACCTTCTGGAACCTGGGGCTTGCCTTCGGCATGGTGCTATTGATCGCCGGAGTTTCCAGCTATGTGGGGATACGCAAGGTCCTCAAAATCGAACCTTTCGATATTTTCAGGGGGTAACTGCCTTGAAAAAGCGCGCGGCAAAGATTGAAGTGGAGGAGGGCGCAGTCTGTCCGCGTCAGATTTGACAAATATCAAGATGCCCAAGGGTAGAACAGAGGCACATTGACGCTCGTATGCGGCAATAGCTCACTCTCGGGGGGCAAGATGATGGACAAGTATCAACAGAGTCAGAAGAACAAAATTTTCAAAGAGGGCACCCATGATCCCTACCGGATGGACCGTGTCAGCGGTGCGGCGCTCTGCCCGCAGTGCGGCTCACTCTATCAGGACGGCAACTGGACCTGGCATATCCCGGAAAGCACCATCGTCGGGGATGCGGAAGAGACTGTTTGCCCGGCGTGTCGGCGCATTGCAGACGACAGGCCTGCCGGCACGTTGAAGCTCTCCGGAAAATTTTTGCACGACCACCAAGAGGAGATTCTGAACCTGATCCATCACACAGAGGAGGTGGAGAAGGCCGAACACGCTCAGGAAAGGATCATAAAAGTGGTTGAAGTGGATGATGCGCTTGAAGTGACCACCACAGGCATACACCTTGCCAGCCGTATAGGTCATGCACTTAATGCGGCCTATAAAGGCAACTCTCATTACCACTACAGTGATGATGAAACTCACCTCACCGTCAATTGGGAACGACTATAACGACGTTCAGCCACGTGCCGACCGCCAGGGTCACGGCGGTCCGCCCACTCCCTTCCTTCTTAGCTCAAACGCGCCGCGCGCTCAGCCGTCAGCAGCTCCAGATAGAGCTCAGCATAGGGTTCTATTGCCT
>NZ_LT607414.1:218220-334032 GCF_900095225.1 Pseudomonas sp. UMAB-08 | reverse complement strand
AAATCGCTGCCGGCAAACATGCGTCGGGCATCCGTTTCGTTGAACCCGATGCGCACGCCGATCTGGCCAGGGAAACGCAGGGCCAGTGCGCGCATGGCGTCCTCTTCCTCCGGTTCGCCGCGACCAATGATCGCAATTTGCCCGCCCTGATTGACGATATGCTCGGCAACACCGATGGTCAGGTCCAGGCCTTTCTGGAAGACCAGGCGCGATACCACGGCGAACAAAGGGCCCGTGGAAGGTTCAAGCTCGAACAGCTCGCGCACATGGTCGGCATTGATTTCCTTGCGCTGCCATTCGTTCGGGGCAAACCGGCAAATCAAGTGTTCATCGGTTTCCGAATCCCAGCTGGCGTCGATGCCATTGGGAATCCCGCTGAGCAGCCCTTGGCTGGCCTTGCTTTGCAGAAAGCCTTCCAGGCCACAGCCAAAGGCCGGCGTGGTGATTTCCTTGGCGTAAGTCGCACTCACGGTGGTGATGTGGCTGGCATACGCCATGCCTGCCTTGATGAATGAGAGCTTGCCGTAAAACTCCATGCCGTCCGCGCCCAGCGCTTGGTCAGGAATACCCAGTTCGCGGCTGGAACCGGTGCTGACCGTGCCTTGATACGCCAGGTTGTGGATGGTGAAGATGCTCGGTGTGGCCTGCCCCCGCCAGCGCATATACGCGGGTGCCAATCCGGCGGGCCAATCGTGGGCGTGCACCAGTTCCGGACACCATTGGGTTTTTACCGCGCCGGCGGCGAAGTCGGCGGCGGCCAGGCCGAGGCGGGCGAAGCGGATATGGTTGTCAGGCCAGTCACGGCCGTTGTTATCACCGTAAGGCGTGCCTTCACGTTCGTACAGCTCAGGGCAGATCAGCACGTAAATGACCAGACCGTCTTTCATGTCCATGCGCCCGATCTTGCACGGTGGCAGGGCGGCATGACCGCCCAGCTCGCTGATGACATGGATCGGGTTACCACTATTGAGCACTTGCGGGTAGCCGGGAATCAGCACGCGTACATCGTGCAGGTGGCGCATGGCTCGCGGCAGTGCGGCAGACACATCGCCCAAACCTCCGGTTTTCACCAGATCAGCCAACTCTGAGGTCACGAACAGAATTTTTCTTCTGTTGGTCAGGGTAATACTTGGCTGTGAAGTCGGCAGTTGTAGCCGTGGAACGCTAGTCGAAGCGAAGACCTGCGCAGGGATCGGCTCGCTGATTGGCGGGTTAAAACGTTCTCCCTTCTGGGGGGTGACTGCAACGCCCATAATCTTTTCCTTTCACGATCAAGTCGAGGGAGCATTCATTGTTATCTGTGTACCACTCACGGATAACTTCTTCATTGGCGTCATTCACCCTCGCGTGCCGCCAAAGGCAATACCCAACCCCCTGCTGCCATGAAAGGAGCACCCGATTACTGGCAGGTTTGCATGGGCCTGTTCTGTTGATGTTGATCTAGGTCAATGAGCGCCCGTTGCCCCGTTGCACCTGACAGTCGGGCGTGTAGCTGCACCGTCTTTGCTGTCGGGTCAGCATCGTGTCCCCGCATGGATGTCATCCAGGTCGTCCATAAGCGCCATCTTTGACTTCGATCAAGCGCCGTTGACGAGTAAGGGCAACAGTACTGATGTGGCGCGATTGAGCGCCGTTGTTCAGTGTCGAAAAATGTCTTTTCCTATCAGCGCAACAACCGTCAGAAGAGGATTTTTGTCATGGCTCATTCCCTTAAAAAAATGCCTGCCCAGGCCAATGAATCGAACCGGGACGTTGCGATCAATACGAATGCATTGCATCCGTTTGAACAGCTTCGTCGTCAATTCGATCACCTGTTCCAGAACTTCAATAATCTGCCTTCATTGCTGTCCTCGAGGCACAGTGGATTTGACCTCGATCCGCTCTTCTCGGGCGATTTCGTCGGGCTGCAATCGCCCGCTGTCGACATTGTTGAAAACGAAAAAGACTTTGAAGTCACCGCCGAAGTACCGGGCGTGGACGAAAAAAATCTGACCGTGAAAGTCGTCAACGGCAATTTGCAGATCAAAGGCGAAAAAAGAGACAACAAGGAAGACAAGTCCGGGAACTATCACCTGACCGAGCGCCGCTATGGGTATTTTGAACGGACCTTCAGCCTGCCCAAAGGGGTGGACGCGGATAAAATCCAGGCGCGCTTCAGCAAGGGTGTATTGACCGTCAATCTGCCGAAGAAACCTGAAGCGATGAAGCCTGAGAAAAACATCAATATTGAGCTGGACTGACGTTTTCGGCGCCGGTCCATGATCCGGCTGGCGGGCGATGCCTGTGCTTTTACGGCATTAAGTTTCGTTCCGCCGGTGATCCTCGACGTTAACAGGGCTCCGCCCATTGAGGTGTGAAATGGCACTGCGTCAACGGTTACTGTTGATTGCGCCTTGTAAAATGACTCACAGTCCGGCGTTTGAAAGAGCTGCTGCCTTGGCCGGGGCAATGGATGCATCACTCTCAATCGTCGCTTTTGCCTATTTCGAGACAATGGAGACGTTTAGTTTATTAGACACGCAGGGACGTGAAGCGGCCCGCGAGAGCCGTCTCAAACTGTTCCATAACTGGTTGGACATCGAAACGGCGCAACTAAGGCAGCAGGGGCTGGAGACGTCTTTCGAGATTATTTGGGCTCCGCGCTCGGCTATTGAGATATGCCGATACATCAGTGTTTCGAACGTCGATTTCGTGCTCAAGGATTTGTATGCCGAGTCAGCGGCCAGACCCTTGAGTCTTTCAGAACTGGATTGGCAGTTGTTGCGTGGAAGCCCCGCGCCGGTTCTTCTTGTGACGGATGCCCGGCACCCCCATCCTCGGAAAATTCTGGCAGCTGTCGATATCCTTCATGAAGATACTCATGTTCAACAGTTGAACGACTCGATCATTGAAACTGCCGGGCGTCTAGCGCGAGCATGCCACGCGTGTTTGCACCTGTTATCCGTGTATGACCGGTCGGTTCAGCCTTTAGCAGACATTGATGAACAACAGGCATCGACGCCCCCCAGTTACGAGGAAGAGGAAGCGCTGTTCAACGCGCTTGCCGACAAATACGCTATCGACGAGGAGCATCGGCATTTCATCGCGGGGGCGGCTGCGAATGTGATCAACGCCTATGTCGCGCGGTGCAACTACGACATCCTGGTCATGGGGACGGCGAACCATCGGCCCCTCGACATGTTATTAGGGCGTACGGCTGACATTGTCCTCGATCATCCGCCTTGTAACGTTCTTGTATTAAAGCCTTTTGCCGTGGGGCGACCGAACGACCAGGACGAGTCGGCAACAACGTCCACTGCGTTGTTGATGAAAAAGTAAGGGCTGCTAAATGAGGCCTCGCAGGCGTTGGCCTGACTTGATCTAAATCAAGCGACAGCGATGGCATTCACTGAAAATTCAGCCAGTTTTCCCAAACTGGCTGGGAGTTCCTTATGTCGTTCGAATCGCCGATCCCGGACGACCCGCTTCAACCTTCGCTCGACATCGGCCAGCGGGTGACCTCATCCCTGCTGTGGCTGTCCTGGCTGGCGGGCACTGCGATGCTCGCAGCTGTGATCGCTGTCGCCTTGCACCTGAGCGATGTCGAGGCATTTGGTGCGTTGTTGGAACGGGCAGAGCCCCCATGGCTGATTGCGGCCGTTGTGTTGCAGGCGCTGACTTATCTGGCCCAGGGGCAGGTCTTCCGTGGAGTGTTAAAAGCAGGGCACGCACAGCTGTCTCTGTGGGATTCAAGCAAAATCAGTCTGATGAAGTTGTTCGTCGATCAGGCGTTACCCTCTTCGGGCATCAGCGGGGCGTTTGCGGTCATTGCTTCCCTCATTAAAATGGGGGTTGCCCGGCCATTGGCGCTGGCTTGTCTGGTCCTCGATCTTTCCGCCTATTTTTTTGCCTATGTGCTGACTGTCGGGGTCGCACTGTTCATCGTCGTGCTGCAAGGACATGCCACGTCCTCGCTCATTGCGACCTGCCTGATATTCGTCACGGGGAGTCTGGCAGCCGCCATAGTTGCACCGCGCCTGGCTGGCCATTCGGAACTGCAACGGCGCTTCTCTGTGAAGCACCCTGCACTGATAGGTAAAGGACTGGCCTTGTTGACAGGGGCCGACACCCAACTGGTGCGCAACCGCGCCCTGTTGTGGCGTACCACGCTTTTAGAGTTGGTCATCATCCTGCTCGACTGTTTGACGCTGTGGGTGCTGGTGCGCTCGCTGGGGGTGTCCGCACAGCTGCCTGGGTTGTTCGCCGGGTTCATGCTGGCCAGCGTACTTCGCAGTATTGGAATTGTGCCGGGTGGGCTGGGGGCGTTCGAAGCGGCCGCAGTGGTCACTTTGCATTGGATTGGCATCGAGATTCCGGTTGCGCTGTCTGCCACTTTGTTGTTCCGCGGGCTGACTTTTTGGCTACCCATGTTGCCGGGCATGTGGCTGGCCCGTAGTGGCCTGGGAACCCCTTCGGTCAAGGGTGATGTGCCAGCCAGCGAGGTCTGGTGGCAGACGCCTGCTGAAGAGCTGATCCGCTCATTTGGAAGTTCTGTTGAAGGCCTGAGCAGTGAGCAGGCAAAAGCGCGTTTGCGACCTGCTGCGCCGATGGGCCGGAGTCGACCGCGTGGGCTGCTGCGGCTGACGATAGAGCAGATGCGTAGCCCGCTGGTGATCATTCTGATCGTGGGTGCTTTGGTGGCGCTGTTAGTCGGGGACTGGATCAACGCGGCCATTGTGTTGTTGATCGTGCTGATCAGCGCCTTGCTGAGTGCCTGGTATGAAAATCGCGCGAGCACGGCAGTCGAGCAGTTGCGTCGGAAAATCGCTACGCTGGCCGTCGTTCGTCGCGCAGGCAAAACTCTGGAAGTCCCCGCGTCTGAAGTTGTCCCTGGCGATATTTTTTTGCTCAGCGCGGGCAGTCTGATTGCCGCTGACGGTCGAGTGTTGGCTGCGCGCGATTGTTTCATCAGTCAGAGTCTGCTCACCGGCGAGACGTACCCTGTAGAAAAACTGCCGGGAGACGTTCCTGCGGAGGCGTCTCTGATTCAACGCAGCAACTGCGTATTCATGGGCACCTCCGTTCGCAGCGGAACCGCCGAGGTGCTTGCCACCCGCTATGGCGATGACAGCGAGTTCGGTCAGATTGCCAAATCGCTGTCGTTGCGGCCACCGGAAACCGAATTCGAACGCGGCCTGCGGCATTTTGGCGGACTGCTGCTGCGCGTCATGCTGGTCATCACCTTCCTTGTTTTCGGTATCAACATTTTGTTGCATCGACCGACTCTCGACACACTGCTATTTGCCATCGCCTTGTCCGTCGGTCTATCGCCAGAGCTGCTACCTGCCATCCTCAGCCTTACCTTGGCCAAAGGTGCGCAGCGTATGGCCGCCCGTGGCGTCATCGTGCGCCATCTCAGCGCTATAGAAAATCTGGGTGCGATGGACATTTTGTGTACTGACAAGACCGGAACCTTGACGCGCGGTGTGGTGGTGCTGAATGCCGCGGTGAATGTCGAGGGTGAAGAGGAGGTCAATGTTCTGCAATTGGCCCTGTTCAACGCGCATTTCCAGACGGGGATGAGTAATGCGATGGACGATGCCATCACAACCAAGGCCCAGGCCAGCGCTGTCGACGTCGGACACGTCAGCAAGCTCGATGAGATTCCATACGACTTCGGGCGCAAGCGTCTAAGTGTGGTGGTTGCCGATTGCCCGGAAGCCCCCATCCTGCTGGTCACCAAAGGTGCTGTCGAAAACGTCCTGGAGGTTTGCACTCATCTTGGTTGCGCTAACGGTACGCAGGTTCTGGATGAGACGGCGTTGGCGGCGATCCGTAAACGGTTTGCTGCGTGGAGCGAGCAAGGATTTCGCGTGCTTGGAATTGCCACTCGTTCGCTGCCTGCACAGACTCGATACAGCCGTAACGAGGAGGTGGGCCTGACCTTTCGTGGTTTTCTGTTGTTTTTCGATCCTCCCGAGCCGGGAGTAAAAGCCACGATGGCCGCGCTGGCAAAGCTGGGTGTTCAGGTCAAAATCATCAGTGGTGACAGCCATCTGGTCGCACGCTATGTCGCCTCTGCCGTGGGGCTCAATGTGCAACGGATCATCACCGGTTCTGAGTTGGCGCTGTTGAAAGACGAGGTGCTGATGCACCTGGCGCCGACGGTGACGCTATTTGCCGAGGTCGATCCCAATCAGAAAGAGCGAATTATTCGCGCCCTGCAGAAGACCGGTCATGTGGTAGGTTTTCTCGGTGACGGGATAAACGACGCACCTGCACTGCAGGCGGCCGACATAGGGATCTCGGTGCAGAACGCCGCTGATGTTGCAAAGCAGGCGGCTGATTTTGTTTTGCTTGAGCATGACCTGAATGTGTTGCGCGAAGGCATTGATGAAGGTCGCCACACGTTTGCCAATACCCTGAAGTACATCTCCATCGTGTCCAGTGCGAACTTCGGAAACATGATCAGCATGGCGCTGGCCTCATTGTTTCTGCCCTTTCTGCCTCTGCTGGCAAAGCAGATTTTGCTGAACAATTTTCTGTCTGACATTCCCGCGCTGGGCATCGCCAGCGATAACGTCGATCGAGAGTGGGAACAGACGCCTCATCGCTGGAACCTGGCGGAAGTCCGCAACTTCATGGTGGTATTCGGACTCGTCAGCTCAATCTTCGATATCTTCACCTTCGGCGCGTTGTATTGGCTGGTAGGCATTGCGCCAGACCTGTTTCGTAGCGGCTGGTTCGTCGAATCACTACTGACTCAGTTAATGACCATTTTCATCGTTCGCACGTACAAGCCGTTCTATAAAAGTCACCCGGGTCGAATGCTTCTGATCAGCGCATCCGTGATAGGGGTTCTGAGCGTTTTACTGCCCTACAGCCCTGCCGCTGTCTGGTTTGGACTTGTCCCTTTACCGCTGGGCCTGCTCGCCGTGTTGTTGTCCATCAGCCTGCTTTACATGGCCACTGCCGAATGGGTAAAACGGGGTTTCTATCGCAAGCGACCTATCAAACCAAGGCCACTTCGTCGCCGTGGCGACCCTTGAGGTTGTCCGTTTGTGGCGTGGGCAGAGGCGATTGTCGGCCGGCCAGTGCAGGTGGAGGGGTTCAACGTTTCGGGTCCTGATGACGACTTCTGATTTAAGTCAATGCCACTCATGTCATGTAGTTCAACATTGAACTCTGCCCGAATTGCGGAGAACGCTATGGCAAATTTCCAGCGTCTACTGTTGATAGCTTCCCCGCAAATGCGCCGTACTTCTGCATTTGAGCGCGCGGTGGCATTGGCGAAGGCCAGCAATGCCGTACTCCATATCGTTGCGTTTGATTATATGGAAACACTCGCAATCGTTGGGGTTTTCAACCAAGGAGCAATGGCGGAGCTGCGTGAGGGGTACTTGCAGATGCATCGCCACTGGTTAGAGCAAGAGGCCGAATATGAGAGAAAAAACGGGCTTGAGGTCACCACCCAATTGTTCTGGACACAGCATGTCATTGACGAAATTCGGCAATACGTCGACACCCAACAAGCGGAGATGGTGATAAAGGATGTTCACCAGGAATCAACGCTCAAGCGCGTTTTTTTTACACCGCTGGACTGGCAACTACTGCGTGATTGCCCTGTGCCTGTCCACATGGTGATCGATTCGGCAAGCCCGTTACCGCATAAAATCGTGGCGGCGGTTAATCTTTTTCGCTCTGCTGATGCAGACCTTCGGCTCAACGATATCATTATCGAAACGGCTTCCCGGTTGGCAGCACAGTGCGATGGCGTTCTACAGATGCTGTATGTCTACGATGGGTCCGCTGTCTATGCTTCAGGCTTTACGATCATGGGGGCGATGCCCATCGAAGCAGACTTTGTCGATGCGTTGGGTGATGCACACCTTGAAGCCTTTGTTGCGCTGGCGAAACGCTATGGTATTGCGAAGGAAAATGCCTATTACCTGGCAGGGACGCCGCTCCCGGCCATCAAAAAGTTCGCGGTCGATAACGCGGTTGATGTACTGGTGATGGGCACACGCCCTCATCACAATCTGGACTTGGTATTGGGCGACACCGCTGAGAATATTCTTCAACACGCCCCCTGCAGTGTTCTTGTGGTCAAAGCGTAGACAATGACGGCATTTATTCTCAATCAGCTCGGCGGCACCCTGACACCAGCGAATGTAAGGCTGCTAAATCAAGGATCTCTACGGCTCTGCCTGAGATACGTACAATCTCAAGCTCACGAAGGCGCGCAATAGCCCGGCAAACTGTTTCCAGGCGCAAGCCAAGATAAGACCCGATATCTTCCCGGGTCATTCTCAGAACGAACGCTTTGGATGAGTAACCGCGCGCGACCATTCGATGCGACAAATTCAGCAAAAAAGCGGCTAGACGCTCATCGGCATTCAGGTTACCCAATAACAGAAGCATTTCATGATCACGGACTATTTCTCGACTCAGCAGCCTGTGCAGGTTGTGTTGAAGCGAAGGCAACTCATGAGACAGCCGTTCCAGTTGCATGAAATGAATCGGGCACGCCTCACTGTCTTCCAGTGCAATTGCATTACACACGTGTCGATCATTGCTAATGGCGTCTATGCCCAGCATTTCTCCCGCCATTTGAAAGCCTGTCAGCTGTTCGCGGCCATCCTCCGAGATGACGGTCGTCTTGAAAAATCCATACCGGACGGCGTACAGCGAACGCAAAGGGTCTCCCGCATGATAGAGCGTCTCACCTTTTTTGATTTTGACCCGTTGCTGAATGAGGGTGGACAGAAGATCAACTTCTGAACTGTTCAGGCCTGCCGATAAACACAGCCCGCGCACACTGCACCCCGAACAGGCAGCCTTTAGTTGTTGCACAGGGCCAAGCATTACCGGAAGCGTCATGAGAGATCTCCTGTTGTTTTTTTAGCGTAGCCAATGGGCCCTCGTCATGACAGGGCGGCTGATCAGTTATAGATGAATGGCGGGCGAGGCGGGGAGGACTTTATTAGCATTTTTTGTTGTATGGAATTCCCGGTCAGGGAATAACTACAGCGCACACACATATTCAAATGAGTGGGCTGTTTACGGTTTTAAACTAAGGTGAATTGTTTTGCGGGTCTCCAACTAACAGTTCATTGGTAGTGTGCGTGAAAGTGTTAACTGGAAGTTACACCTTGGTGGGAATTGTCATGGGGTACGCACAGGTATGACGCCATTTTTTTAGCACCGTCTTTTTTTTGGGTCAGTGGTGAGTTATTCAATAATGGTTGCGATGGACGGGTTTTTATCGCGCGTTGATCTGACGCCTTTTGGTTCTGGCAGTGGCCCCTCTGATGTAGATCAATGTGTGGGCCGCTTGACCGTCAAGAATGTGAGAAACATAGGCCCTGTCGGGAGGAGGCTATCCATTCTCCCCAGCCGTTGACCCTTTCCGTAAATGGAGGTGTTACATGTCCGACTCTGAGCGTTTATTGCTGGTGGCTTCGCCTTTGATGCACCGAACCCCGGCTTTTGACCGAGCGGCAGCACTGGCTAAAGCTAAAGGCGTCCCATTGCATATCGTTGCTTTTGACTATGTTGAAGGCTTGGCAACGGCGGGACTGGTCAATGAGCAAGCGCTCACTGAAATGCGCGAGGGTTACCTGATGCGGCATCGTCAGTGGCTTGAAGAGCAAGCCGCCGCCCTGCGCAACCTCAGCATAGTGGTGACAACGGAAGTGATGTGGGTTCAGTGTCCACTTGAGGAGATCTTGCGCCACGTCAAAGAATTAAACCCCTCCATGCTGATCAAAGACCTTGAGCATGAATCCCTGCTTATGCGCACCTTGTTTACACCTCTGGACCTGCGTTTATTGAGGGAGTGTTCCTCCGCCTTGCACCTCGTTGCGAAAGTCCAGCATGCCACGCCGAGAAAAATTCTGGCGGCGGTAGATCCGTTTAAACCGGAAGAACAGTTCGAGCAGTTCAATGATCACATCATCCTGGCGGCCGAGAAGTTGGCGTCGCAGTGCAACGCTGAACTGCATCTACTGTATGCGTATGACCTTTCATATATGTATGCCTCGGAGGGCATGGGCTCGACAATATTTTCAGCGGGCATGGGCGAGGCGGTGTATGAGGCTGAAGGAAAAGCATTTACTGAACTGGCTGATCGATACCGGGTGCCGCCAGAGTGCCGTCACTTCATCATGGGTGTTCCGGCGAAAGTCATTACTGCTTATGCCGAAGAAGAGAATATCGATGTTGTCGTGCTGGGCACGGTGCACCGCAGAGGGTTGAACAAACTGTTGGGCAGCACCGCAGAGCAAGTGGTTTATCACATGCACAGCAGTCTGTTGGCGATCAAACCGTCATCGTTTTAATAGCGGCATGGAGGGAGCGCTGTGGTTACTTCAGGTGATCGTCACGTTGGCGCCGCGTTAACAGAAGTATGAAAGCGACTGCAGAAAAAGCAGCACCTGCATAGAAAGTCATTGCTGACCCATAGGTTTGCCACAGCAGGCCTGCAAGCACGCTTGCCAGGAGCATGGAGACTCCACTCACCAGGTTGAAAACCCCAAAGGCGGTTCCCTTCAGCCCTGCCGGTGTCGTGTCAGCCACAAGAGCGGCCAGCAGTCCCTGACTGAATCCCATATGCAGTCCCCACAATGTGACGCCGAGCATCAGCATTGTGATGGACTCTGCGTTGGCCAGCACCAGATCGGACACGATAAGCAATATCAAACCCACGCCGAGAAGCGCTTTGCGGCTGACACGGTCAGAGAGTTTCCCCACGGGGTAGGCAGAGAGGGTGTAGAACAAAGCCATCACCACCATCACGATGGGCACCCAGGTCGCGGAGAGTCCTGCTTGCTGGCCGCGCAAGACCAGAAACGCCTCGCTAAAGCGCGCCAGGGTGAACAGCGCTCCCACAATCACCACCCACCAATAAGCTGGCGAAAAACTGTAGAGCAGCTGTAGACGTATCGGCGAACGAAAGTGCTGAGCTCTCTGCTCGCGCTCGGGCTCATCGACGCCAACAAAAATCAGGCTGACGGCCACCAGCGCGGGTATCACGGCAATCCATAAGACCAGAGGAATGTTTTCACTGAATATGTACATCAGGCCGATGGCCACTGCGGGTCCGAGAAAGGCCCCTACGGTGTCCATGGATTGACGCAAGCCAAAGCACGCTCCGCGGATCTCCGGTGGTGATACGTCGGCGACCAGAGCATCGCGTGGCGCTCCGCGGATCCCTTTGCCAATCCGGTCCAGAAAGCGTGCGGTAAATACCATTTCTGCGGAATGAGCCAGCGGGAAGAGGGGCTTGGTGAGTGCAGCAAGGCCGTAGCCCAGCAGCAAGAGGCTCTTGCGTTTACCGAAATAGTCGCTGATCGCGCCGGAAAAAACTTTCACAATCAGGGCCGTAGCTTCCGCAATGCCCTCGATCAAACCTAGCGTGATCATGCTGACGCCGAGCGTGCCGACCAAAAATACCGGCAGCAGCGCATGAACCATTTCTGACGACAAGTCCATGAACAGACTGACGAAACCCAGTGCCCAGACCGTGCGTGGAATGCTGCGCGTGATTACCGTCTCGGACATAGGTCAGGTTCCAGGTGGGCCAGCCGATTCTCCGCAGCGCTGATCGTGCATGTCGCTCGACAGGCTGCGGGTACCGGGTAGAGCTTACCGCCCAGGCAACATGCGGGTCAGGGTATTGTCGCGGCTTATGTAATGGTGAAACAGGCCGGCCGCTGCGTGCAGGCCTATCAGCCAGTAGCCGGTTGTCCCGGCCAGCTCGTGCCATTCTTTAATTGATTTAGCCAGCACCTCATTCTTGTCGATCAGGGGCGGCAGTTCAATTCCGAAGAAGGGAATGGATTTACCGGCCGCACTCAGTACCAGCCAACCGGCGAGCGGCGCGCCTATCATCAGCGCGTAGAGGGCGAGATGCATCAGCTTGGCGGGGATTGCCTGCCACTGCGGAAGGGCGGGTACGACGGTGGGTGTCGGTGCAATCAAACGGGCCAGAAGACGTAGCCACACCAGCGCGAAGATTGCCAGACCCAGCATGAAGTGCCATTGCTTGAGCAACTCGCGAAAGTCGCTGCCTTTGGGGAAGTTCCCTTTTAGTTCGATACAGGCGTAGACGCCAATGATCAAGATCAGCATCAGCCAATGCAGCCCGATGGAGAGAATGCCATAACGTTGTTCTGTGTTTTTCCAGCCCATAACAATGTCCTTGTTGTCCGCGTTACTTGGTAAGTGGCGATTATTCTGAGGCACCAAGCTTAAACCAAACTGAACGCAGTGCGTGTTTAACGCAAGGGATCACGCTGCCAAATCCGAGGGATTGGGCGAAAAAATTCACCGTCCAGCGCTGTTTCTGCTTTACCATAATATATGGAAAATCATATATTCGAAAAACCATATGTGAGCCGAAGCCCTGTCATGACCGATCCTCTGACACCCACCACTGTTTTTAAATGCCTGGCTGACGATAACCGGGTGCGCATGATGCTGCTGGTCGCCCGCGAGGGTGAACTCTGCGTCTGCGAACTGACCTGCGCGCTCAATGAGAGCCAGCCCAAGGTCTCCCGGCACTTGGCCCAACTGCGCAATTGCGGACTGCTGGCGGATCGTCGGCAAGGTCAATGGGTGTATTACCGCCTGCACCCGAACCTGCCTGATTGGGTGCGCGGCGTTCTGACCACCGTACTGGAGGCCAACAAACACTGGTTGAGCCCTGACGCGAAACGCCTTGATGAAATGGGCGACCGCCCGACGCGCGCCGCAGCCTGCTGCTGATCCATCCACGTTGAGCGCCGAACAGCTCAAGGCTGAGCTAGCCCTGATCGGTACGCTTTAACAGTAGGAGATATGTCATGAGTAAAAGCCGCCTTTCCTTTCTGGACCGATACCTGACCCTGTGGATTTTCTTGGCCATGGCGTTCGGCATCGGGCTGGGAAGCCTGTTCGAAGGCTGGCCGCAGTGGCTCAACAGTCTCTCGGTGGGCAGCACCAACATCCCGATCGCCATCGGTTTGATCGTGATGATGTATCCGCCCCTGGCCAAAGTTCGTTATGAAGAACTGCCAGAAGTCTTCAAAGACAAGCGCATCCTTGCTTTGTCCCTGATCCAGAACTGGGTTGTCGGACCGATATTGATGTTCGCTTTGGCCATTGTCTTCCTGAGCGACAAGCCGGAATACATGACCGGATTGATCCTCATCGGCCTAGCACGTTGCATCGCCATGGTGCTGGTCTGGAATCAGATCGCAGGAGGCAACAACCAATATGTCGCCGGATTAGTGGCCTTCAACAGCATCTTCCAGATTCTGTTTTTCAGTCTGTATGCCTGGGTGTTTCTTGGCCTCCTGCCGCCACTGTTCGGGTTACAAGGCAGCGTGATCGAGACCAGCTTCATCAGCATCGCCGAGTCGGTTCTGATCTATCTGGGCGTGCCATTCCTGGCCGGTTTCCTGACCCGCAGGATGCTGATCGCACGCAAGGGAGAGGCTTGGTATCAAGAGCGCTTCATTCCGAAGATCAGCCCGCTGACCCTGGTGGCATTGCTATTGACCATCATCGCCATGTTCAGCCTCAAGGGCGACAAGGTGTTGCAATTGCCGCTGGACGTGCTGCGCATCGCGATCCCGCTGACGATCTACTTTGTCGTGATGTTTTTTCTCAGTTTCTGCATGGGCAATCTGCTCAAGGCGGATTATCCACGTACCACGGCTCTGGCTTTTACCGCTGCGAGCAATAACTTCGAGCTCGCGATTGCGGTGGCCATCGCTACCTTTGGCCTGGCGTCTCCGGTCGCTTTTGCCACGGTGATTGGCCCGCTCGTGGAAGTGCCGGTGCTGATTTCTTTAGTGGGTGTAGCGCTGTGGCTTAAACGCCGCTGGTTCGATGAATCCAGGAGCGCAGCTGCGCAGGACAACGACTATGTATGACGACCACATCCCCCAGCTTGACGCCGACCTGATTGAATTACCTTCGGCAGACAAACTGGGGATCGAGCTGAAGTCCACCCATAAACCACGCATCCTGCTGCTGTATGGATCGACGCGTGAGCGCTCCTTCAGCCGCTTGCTGGTAGAGGAAGCGGCTCGCCTGCTGCAACGCATGGGCGCCGAAACACGGGTCTTCAATCCATCAGGCTTGCCATTACCCGATGACGTGGCCGACGACCACCCGCAGGTTCAACAGCTGCGCGAGCTGATGCTGTGGTCGGAAGGGCAAGTCTGGTGCTCACCCGAGCGTCACGGCTCAATGAGCGCCGTATTCAAGGCACAGATCGACTGGGTGCCGTTGGCCATGGGCGCAGTCCGCCCGACCCAGGGTAAAACCCTGGCGGTCATGCAGGTGTGTGGTGGTTCGCAGTCATTCAACGTGGTCAATCAACTGCGTGTACTTGGGCGCTGGATGCGGATGTTCACCATCCCTAATCAATCGTCTGTACCGAAAGCCTATCTGGAGTTCGACGAGAACGGGCGCATGAAACCCTCTCCCTTCTATGACCGTGTCGTCGACGTGATGGAGGAGCTGGTGAAGTTCACGCTGCTGCTGCGCGACCGCCAGGACTATCTGGTTGATCGCTATTCCGAGCGCAAGGAGTCGGCGGAGGCACTCATGGACCGGGTTAATCAGCGTTCTATCTGAGGACAGTTTCACCGCGTGATAACCAATATTGGGCACGTTCGGCACGCGCAGGTCGGACTCCCACTAACATCAGTTATATGGAGCAAAGACATGGCTATCAAAGTGGGTATCAATGGTTTCGGTCGGATCGGCCGTCTCGCGCTGCGAGCAGCCTGGAGCTGGCCAGAGCTTGAATTCGTGCAAATCAACGATCCGGCCGGTGATGCAGCGACCCACGCTCACCTACTCAACTTCGACTCGGTGCATGGTCGTTGGAATTACCAGGCCGACTCCGAGGGCGAGTGCATTGTCATCGACGGCAAGCGGATCAAGGTCAGTGCCAATAAGGCAATCGCCGATACCGATTGGTCGGGCTGCGATCTGGTGATCGAAGCCAGCGGAAAAATGAAAACCGTTGCGGTCCTTCAGGGCTACCTGGACCAAGGCGTGAAGCGCGTTGTGGTCAGTGCCCCGGTGAAGGAAAGCGGCGCGTTGAATATCGTGATGGGCGTCAATCACCACCTGTTCGATCCTGCGCAACATCGCATTGTGACCGCCGCGTCGTGCACCACGAACTGCCTGGCTCCGGTAGTGAAAGTGATTCACGAAAAGCTGGGGATCCGTCACGGCTCAATCACCACCATTCATGACCTGACCAACACCCAGAGCATTCTCGATCAGCCGCACAAGGATCTGCGCCGTGCGCGTGCTTCCGGGATGAGCTTGATCCCGACCAGTACCGGCTCGGCCACGGCCATCGCCGAAATTTTCCCAGAGCTGCGCGGGCGTCTGAATGGTCATGCCGTGCGGGTGCCGTTGGCTAACGCGTCGCTGACTGATTGTGTGTTTGAAGTTGAACGCGCCACGACCGCAGAAGAAGTGAATCAACTGCTGAAGGACGCCTCCGAGAATGAACTGAAAGACATCCTCGGCTACGAGGAGCGTCCGTTGGTGTCCATCGACTACCGTACCGATCCGCGCTCTTCGATTATTGATGCGCTGTCGACCATGGTCATCAATGGCACTCAGGTAAAAATCTACGCGTGGTACGACAACGAATGGGGCTATGCCAACCGTACGGTCGAACTGGCGAAAATGGTCGGTCTGGCCGTCTGATAGGCGGTGCCACCCTGTCCTCGACGCCGCGCTGTCGCGCAGCAAACTGGTTTTGATTTGTGTGGTGTGATCGTTTAGTGGTGTGTCAGGTTAGCCGCCTTCGCAGCGGGACGCGTAGTTGCAAGCCTGCTCTTATCAAGCAACACGTAACTAACTGAAATAAATTGATTATTTGTAGGAGCGCGCTTGCCCGCGATAAAGACCGAAGGGCTTTTCTGCGACATCGGCGCCAACCCATTTGCGACTGCTTCGCAGCCGATCGCGGGCAAGCGCGCTCCTACAGGGGGTCAGCGTTTGGCTGAAAATTTAATAACACTTATTCTTTATTTTTCAATGGGCTACAGGTTGCCTGATAGGATCAATCATGAACGCGTTGTCAGCCCTCGCTCCAGAAGTGCGGCAGTACCTGCTCGTCACGGGTAATTACTGGGCCTTCACCCTCACCGATGGCGCGTTGCGCATGTTGGTGGTGCTGCACTTTCACGCATTGGGCTACAGCCCGCTTCAGATTGCGGCGCTGTTTTTGTTCTATGAGTTCTTTGGCGTGGTCACCAACCTCGTGGGTGGCTACCTTGGGGTCCGATTGGGCCTGAACCGGACCATGAACATTGGTTTGGCCATTCAGGTCGTGGCACTGCTGATGCTGACAGTGCCATCGGTCTGGCTGACGATTCCTTGGGTGATGGGTGCTCAGGCGTTGTCGGGGATCGCCAAAGACTTGAACAAGATGAGCGCCAAAAGCTCGATCAAGCTGCTGGTGCCCAATGGACAACAAGGCAAGCTCTATCAGTGGATCGCGATCCTCACCGGCTCGAAAAATGCGCTCAAGGGCGTCGGTTTCTTTCTGGGCGGTGCTCTGCTGGCAGCCATCGGATTCAAGGGCGCCGTGCTGGCCATGGCTATCGTGTTGGGGCTGATCTGGATCAGCAGCCTTATTTTGCTCAAGAAAGACTTGGGCAAAGCCAAGGCCAAACCCAAGTTCCGGGAGATCCTTTCCAAGAGCCGTGCGATCAATATCCTGTCGGCAGCACGGATGTTTTTGTTTGGCGCTCGGGATGTCTGGTTTGTCGTCGCATTGCCGGTCTATCTCAGTGCAGCCTTTGGTTGGGACGTCTGGAAGGTCGGTGGTTTTCTTGCGGCGTGGGTGATTGGCTACGGCATCGTTCAGTCGTTCGCGCCCAGCATCACCGGCAAGAAAAACGGGCGTGTGCCCGATGGACGAGCGGCTTTTCTCTGGGCACTTCCGCTGGCGCTTCTGCCAGGGGCTATTGCCTTGGGGTTGAACACTGGGTTGTCCGAGCACGTCGTTCTGTTGGGTGGGCTGATGGTCTTTGGCGTCCTGTTCGCAGTGAACTCATCGCTGCACAGTTACCTGATCGTCTCCTACGCCAAGGAAGACGGCGTCTCGCTGGATGTAGGTTTCTACTACATGTCCAACGCCATGGGTCGCTTGATCGGCACGGTCCTCTCGGGATGGATTTACCAGGTGTACGGGTTGAGTGCGTGCTTGTGGATATCGAGCGCTTTTGTGCTGCTCGCCGCGTTGATTTCCATTGCTCTGCCCAGGCATGCCAAGAAAAGGGTACGCCTCGACATACTGCGCTGAATGCAGTTGCTGACCCGAAAACCGAGACATACCTGACTAGCTCGGCATGAAGAGGTTTCTTAATGTGCGCCGGTGGCGCTGATGACGATTTTTGGTCGTGGATAACACGTCGACGTCGCAGGGGGCTCACGAATCTTTCACACACGTTTGACCTCTCTGCGACTAATGGTTAAGTAGCGTACGACCCATGAGCAATTGGAGAGCATCATGAGCGACCCCATCAAGCTGAAGTTTTCTGAAAAGTACGATCAGGAGCATGCGCAGCAGTATTTTTTGAAACATCGGGATGGGCTTGCTCGCAGGCTGTCTCACCTGCGGGACGAACAACTGGCTCGCAAGGCACTTTCTGTGGCCGGTGAGCCGGGACTGGTTCTTGATCTCCCTTGCGGAGCGGGGCGGTTCTGGCCGTTGTTGGCGGAAAAACCTAATCGAGTCATTATCGGCGCGGATAACTCTGCGGACATGATCGAGACCGCCTGCAAATCGCAATCGGCCGAGGTGGTCAAGCGCGTACGTGCCTTGCAAACGTCAGCATTTGAGATCGACTTGCCCGACAATTCGGTAGACAGCATTTTCTGCATGCGTTTGCTGCACCATATAGGCGACCCGCAACACCGATTGGCGATGCTCAAAGAGTTCTATCGAGTTACCCGGGAAACGGTCATCATTTCCTTGTGGGTGGATGGCAACTTCAAATCCTGGAAGCGTAAACGTCAAGAGGCACGTCGGCGCGCACGGGGAGATAAGGGTGATTATCAAAATCGTTTCGTTATCCCAAGGGACACTGCCGAACGCGAGTTCAAAGAGGCGGGATTTCGTATTCAGGAACGTCTCGACTTCATTCCCTTGTATGCGATGTGGAGAGTCTACGTTTTGCGCAAGGATTGATAGAGTCATCCAGCAAACATCGAGCTGCGGGCCAACACTCGCAGTTGCAGTGCATTAATGAACGCCTTGAAAAACAGGGTATGGCCAATTGACATAAATTTCACTCCGATTGAGTTACATTTGGTGGCAATTAAATTATTGCACTCACTCGATAGTTATCGGAGATGTATATGACATCTGCAATTGGAAGTTCGACGAGTACGCCTATCATTCGACCTGCCCCTGTGTCCGCTCAACAGGTCAAAACTGTTGCAATGGACAGTGACGGCGATCACGACGGTAGCAAAGCAGGCGAAGTAGAGATGCCTAAAGCAACCTCTGGCAGTGTGGGCACGAGAATCAATACCACCGCCTGACACCTGAGTGACAGATCACGACTATCTGGCATATCAGTCGTTTAAGAAAGGGAGCCTCGGCTCCCTTTTTTTGGCGTATGAATTATTAGACAACTGCACCGAACGAGGTGCCCACCAGCGCGGTAACAGCCATGGCAAGCGCCCCCCAAAAGGTCACTCGCCACGCGCCTGTTGGAACGCTGGCGCCTCCGGCTTTGGCCGCTATACCGCCGAGTGTTGCCAGAAATAGAAGTGACATCCCTGATATCCACGGGATAACGCTTTGAGCGGGTGCAATAAACGTAACAATCAGCGGCAAGGCTGCGCCGACAAAAAAACTGGCCGCCGAGGCCAGCGCGGCCTGCAGCGGTTTTGCGCTGAGTGCGTCAGAAATCCCAAGCTCGTCCCGAGCGTGTGAGCCCAGTGCGTCGTGTGCCATTAATTGCGTCGCCACTGTCCTGGCGAGATCAGGTTCAATACCGCGAGCCATGTAAATGGACGCCAACTCAGAATGTTCAGCAAGCGGATTCGTTGCAAGCTCGGTTTGCTCGCGCACTAGATCGGCTCGTTCGGTATCGGCCTGAGAGTGCACGGAAACATATTCTCCAGCGGCCATGGACATGGCGCCTGCCACCAGCCCCGCAATACCGGTCACCAGTAACGTACTGTGTGTGGCGTGGGCGGCGGCAACCCCGATTAAAAGACTGGCGGTCGACACAATTCCGTCGTTGGCGCCCAATACGGCCGCGCGAAGCCAACCAATGCGGTCACTTCTATGGGACTCGGAATGTTTGCGCATGAACTTCATTTATGAATTACGCTCGCAGAGAAGGCGTCAATGCTGGAGATAACGTAGCGCATAAAGAGCGTGAAGGGGCTATGTTTTATTAGCGAGTTTCAAGGGTCGTCTGAATGCGCCCGGCAACAATGGATATTTCCCTGAACGCTTCCCCTTCACGTAATACGAACAATGCGTCCATGCCCCGCGCTTGTGCCAGTTCAGGACCGGCCTCTTCGCCGAGTACCATCAGTGCAGTGGCCCATGCATCGGCGAGCATGCAACTCGATGCAACCACGGTCACTGCAGCCAGTTTATTGGTCAGGGGTGTTCCAAGCGAAGGGTGCATGGTGTGTGAGTACAACTGGCCATCAACTTCGACCCAATGCCGATAGTCTCCGGAGGTAGCAATGGCCGCGTCGCTGAGTTCCATCACGCCCATGACTTCGCGAACTCCCCGGCGAGGCCTTTCAATGGCAACCACCCAGGGCTGCCCGTCAGGTTTGAGCCCGCGTGAGCGCATTTCGCCGTCAATCCCCACCAGGTAGTTAGTTATTCCCCAGCTGTCCAGGCAGCGTGCCAGTTCATCCACGCCAAAGCCTTTGGCAATACCTGAGAGATCAAGCGTCGTTGCTGCACGTTTACGGACCTGACCACGAAGCGCATCTATCTCGAGTGCTTGCGTTGCAGGCAGCCGCACCTGGTGTTTTAGCGCGCTGATCTGTTGTGCAGTGGGTTGACGCTCGCCGGGGCCAAAGCCCCAGGCATTCACCAGATCGCCCACTGCGATATCAAATGCGCCGTTGGATTGCTGACTGATACGTAAAGCGGTTGTCAGTACGGTGGTCAGCTCTTTGGGCAGGGCACACCACTCATTCTCGGGCGCAGCGTTTAGCACGTTGAGGTCTGATTCTGGCTTCCACGTCGACATCTGCCGATCCACCTTGTCGACAGCCTCGAACAGACCCTTGCCAATGGCAGCCAGGTCCACCTCTGGCTTGGCATAGAACAGCGCGGTATAGCGCGAGCCCATGGTCTCTCCGCTGAGGCTGTGCCGTTCGGCAGAGGAGGGCTGATAGTCAGTAGACATCTTCACGGTAGCGTCCTTGTGCCTTGAGCGTCAGCACGGTCAGGTTAAGCGGTGCCAGGACTTCATCGAGTGCGCGCATCACGCTTTTCGCCATTTCGCGACTGCCGCACACCAATACCTGAGCGCCTTTTTCAATCAAACGACGCATCTGCAGGGCGTCGCTGATGATTCGGTCTTGTACATAGCTGCGGTCCTGCACTTGTGAAAAAGCCGCTTGCAACCCGGTGAGTCGCTGGTCTGCCAGGTAGCCATTGAGCTGTGGCTCATAGAGGAAGTCCGATGCCGGG
Organism: Pseudomonas sp. UMAB-08; assembly: GCF_900095225.1. Lineage (GTDB taxonomy): Bacteria > Pseudomonadota > Gammaproteobacteria > Pseudomonadales > Pseudomonadaceae > Aquipseudomonas. The sequence goes on along the minus strand of NZ_LT607414.1, from coordinate 313,346 downwards.
TTGCGCCCCCCCCAATACAGGTGCATCGGGTGTCTGGCGGTGTTGTTACGGATGAAGCCTGCTAAAGGGCCGATACCCGTGCCCGCACCGATGAGAATGACCGGAGCGCTCCCGGAGGCAGGGCGGAAGTCTGGATTGGGCTGTATGAATGCCTCAATCAGCGAGCCAATCGGCACGTCATGGAGGAGGCTGGAACACAGGCCGTCAGGATGCTTGCGCACGCAGATTTCCAGAATGCCATCGGTTGACCCACTGGCCAGCGAGTAGAACCGGGGCAGCATGCTTCCGGGCGGCAGAATCCCGACCAGATCACCCGCTTCGAAATGAGGCAACCCATCCCCCTTGCGCAGGCGGGCCAGCCAACTCGGTGCTGGCGAGGGCGCGACTGCTTTGAAACGCAGAATGTGCGTGGGTGCCTTGACCTGTTCGCCGTATTCCACGCGCTCCACCAGTTGCAAGGTACGGGTTTGCGGCCGGCTGGGCGTGCGCACAAGCGTCAGTTCATGGCCGATCAATTGGCCGACGGCATGCCCCCAACGGGTGAACTCCTGACTTGATTGTCGATTGATGGTTTCAAGTTCAAGCAACTGAGGCCAGCCCCGTGAAAGCATGGCGGCTTGCGTGTCCTTGGCGAACTGACAAAAGCTCGGAAACTGTTTGTCGCCAAAGCCCAGCACGGCAAAGCCAAGGCCCGGTTTTACCGGTACGTTCGCCAGTCGTTTGAGAAACTGTCTGGCGGAGGCTGGTGCGTCGCCGTCGCCGGTAGTTGCGGTCAGAATAAACAGGCGCTCGGCACTGCGGTACTCAGTCGCCAGTTGGTTCATGGTGGCGGTGTGCACACGGTGCCCCGCTTGGTTCAATGCCTCATGCAACGTTTTCGCAAAACCCCAGGTGCTGTTGTTTTCGCTGCCCACCAAAATCACCGTGTCAGCGGACTGTGCGCCACTGTTGTGACTGATATGTGGCATCGACTGACGGCGGCGCCACCAGAGCAGGGCGCCTGTGACGCTCATCAACGGCACGCTCAGCGCGCAAGTGCCGAGTAACAGGCCAAGCCACCAGAGGCCTTCGCCGGTATGCAGCTGGTAGATGAACTCATAGGCATCACGGGCGTTGTCATGAGCCTGGTAAGACAGCAGCGCGCCACTGGCTTGATCAACAAAACCGTCGCCCTGGGCGGTGTGCAGCGAGAACACATCCGTCGGGTTGCCGGGACTGGGGTAGTTCAGCTCGCGCAGATCATTAAGGTCGGTCGCCAGCAGCGCAGGCAACGTCTCGACAGGCGCTGCCGGACCGCCGCTCATGGTGCTCGGGAAAGCAGGCTCCTGCTGGGTTCCGTCAGGAATGAACTCGAACATCACCGCTGACATGTACATCCCCGTCAACGCGGATAGCAGCAGACCGAGGATCGCGAAGCGCCCGACTTCAGCGTGCCAGCGTTGGCTGAAACTGCCCTGCAGCGGGCGCAGGATCTGTCTCCAGCCGCCCAGGCGTCTTGCCAGCAATGCAGCGCCGGAGGCTGACAGGATCAGCATCACCAAGGCGCCAATACCCGACATCGCATGGCCGGGCGTGCCCAGTAACAATGACCTGTGCAAGTCTTTCACCCAGCGTGAGAATGCTGACGGTGCATAGGGCGCAATACCCTGGCCGGTCGTGGGGTCGACAAGCTCGGCACCCGCCTGACCGTCTTGGTTGTAGTAAACGATGATAGAGCCAGAAGCGCTGCGCCGAATTTGTTCAACCGCTGGATAGGTATGTGCCACCCGGCCCGCCAGTTCGGCAACGTTCAATTGGCCGACTGCGGGCACAGTTGCGTTCATTCGTTCTATGGCTGGATCAATTGACAGGATCGCGCCGCTGATGGCCAATACCATAACCAGCAGGGCAGCGATAAGGCCAGGCAGTGAATGAAACTGGCGAAGCATGTTCAGCCTCCAATAGGTGCCGAAGTCACATGTCGTAGGTAAAGGTTTCTACATAACCATTGCCGGTTGCGGGCTTGCCTGCATCTTTAGTCGTCAGCGGCACGACAACGTCAGCGCGAACCTCGCGTTTGTTCTCGACAGCGCTGTCGACGCGGATCTGATAGCCCGCATCAATCAGGGTGTCAGCCAGTTCTACACTGACTTTCAGGGTGCGCCCGCTACCGACGCTGGCACCACTGACCCCGTCAAACTCACTGGACTTCAAGCCGCTGCCGCGAGCCCAGTCAGGAAGGTGTTTGTAATACTTGGCTTTCTTGCCGGCGACCCAGAGGGTTTTCTGATAGTTGCCATTGGCATCGGTGACATAAAACGCCAGATAAGCATCGTTGCCGTTGTAGTTCTTTAACTGGGTGGTCAAGGTCACTTCACGCGCCTGGGCTAACCCTGGCAGGGCGACGGCACCGGCGAGACACACTGCAGCAGCAATCATTTTCATGGTGGGGTTTCCTGTTAGAGCGTTGTGGCGGAATACTGGCCTCGCTAGCTGAATGCAACCTGAAGGCGTGAAAAAAAGTTGATCAGGTAGTTTTCAGCTGTGGGACAAGGCCGCTTGGGTTGCTGAACATGATTTCTCTCCTGCTTGAGTTTCTGTCGCATACCCTAGCGAGACTCCCTGACAGCCACCTGAATCGTGCTCAAAGCGGTACTTCAGGTTTTATTCAGGTGCAGCCGTTAACGTGCAGCGCTGGTAACGAATACAGAAGGGGTTGATATGCGGGTTTTGTTGGTTGAGGACGCTGTGGGGCTGGGGGACGCAGTGCGTGAGCAAATTGCCGATGACGGCCATGCGGTGGACTGGGTGCAACGGCTTGATCACGCTGAGACGAGCGTACGAACCACTGCCTATGACCTCATTTTGCTGGACCTGATGCTCCCGGACGGGCGCGGACTGGACTTCCTGCGCAAGCAGCGGTCGGCTGGCGATGTAACGCCTGTGATCATCCTTACGGCTCAAGACCAGATATCCGAACGCATCGCCGGTTTGAATGCGGGGGCCGACGACTACCTGGTAAAACCCTTCGATCTGTTTGAGTTGTCTGCCCGGGTTGCCGCCGTCGCGCGACGTTACAGCGGTAATCCCAATCCACAGCTGAAAGTGGGAGAGCTGGTCATCGACATGACGGCTCGCACCGTTCAGCGTGTCGGCACCCTTGTGGATCTGACTGCGCGCGAATGGGCTCTACTGGAAGCCTTCATTCAGCGCCCCAGCGCGCTGCTGTCGAAATCGCAGCTCGAAGAGCGCCTGTACGCGTTCGGTGCCGAGATCGAAAGCAACACTATCGAGGTGTACATCAGTCGTTTGCGCAAGAAGTTGGGGCGCGATTTGATTGAAACCGTCCGCGGTATGGGCTACCGGCTGATGCCCCTATGAAGACTACCTTCAGTTTGCAAAAACGTCTGGGGCTTGGGCTGACGCTGGGGATGACATTGCTTTGGCTGGGGGGCACAGCGGGTGCCTGGCTGGTTGTGCAACATGAGCTGAATGAGGCCTTCGACAGCGCTCTGGAGGAAACTGCGCAGCGGATTTTGCCCCTGGCCGTACTCGAAATCAGTAATCGTGGCGAGTCTCGCGAGTCGAAACATATCGAGGGGCTGAGAGAGCATAAGGAATACCTCACCTATCTGGTGCGGGATGCCAGGGGCAATACGTTGTTGCAGTCTCACGATGCCGATCCGAGTGTATTCAATGCCCAGCCGATGGAGGGCTTTACCACTACCGGCAAGTACCGCCTGTATGCCGTCAGCGCCCAGCGCGAAACAGTTTTTATCGAAGTCGCCGAGCCATTGGCGCATCGCCGGGAAGCAGCGCAGGAAGCATTACTCGCGTTGCTCCTGCCATTGCTGATACTCATCCCGATCAGCTTGTTGGGAACCTGGTTATTGGTTCACTTCAGTCTGCGTAGCGTCCTGGCTTACCGTCGCGCAATCGAGACCCGTGGGGTCGGCGATTTATCCCCCATTAAAGTGTCTCAATTGCCCGCAGAAATCGATCCGCTGGCCGAAGCGGTCAATCATCTGATGGAGCGACTGCGTCGGGCACTGGAGGCTGAGCGCAGCTTTACGGCCAATAGTGCCCATGAGCTACGTACCCCATTGGCGGCGGCATTGGCGCAGATGCAGCGGTTACGTCGCGAGGCGCCTGACGGACCATTGCAGGTGCGCGCGGCAAAGATCGAGGCTTCGCTTCGTGAGTTGGCACGGCTCTCGGAAAAGCTCATGCAACTGGCCAAGGCCGAAGGGGGCGGGCTTCTATCTGAAGCCCCGCAAGACCTTATCCCGCTGCTGGCCCATGTAGCGGAAGAGTTGAACGCTACTGCCGGGCAGCGGATTAACTTAGCGCTGCCTGCGGAGGGTGAAGTGTTATCAACGATTGACCCGGACGCCTTCGCCATCCTTTTACGCAATCTGATCGAGAACGCTTTAAAGCATGGCGCGCCGGATCAGCCGATTGAGGTGAGCTTGTCGAGTCAGGCGCTTTTAAAGGTCGTGAATGCGGGCTCGACAGTGCCTGCGCAGGTTCTGGAGCGTCTCACCGAGCGCTTCGTACGAGGCAACAGCGAGGCCAGCGGCTCCGGTCTTGGACTGGCAATTGCGCAAACGATTGTTCGAGGCGTCGAGGCGACAATGAGCCTCGCATCCCCCGCAACAGACAAACAGGATGGCTTTGAAGTTAGGGTGCAGTTTGTGCTTGCGCGGCCATGAAGAAGTCTGACTTTACTGGGTGTTCACTGATAACGTTAATAAAATAAAGAGGGGCTTAAACGTTTCATCGGAAGCGGGTTTGATACTTCGTCGGGCGACAAGTTGCCATATTCATATAACTTCCGTGAATAGCACTTGGTTCGCGGAGTGCATATTGATTGCGGCGGCGAGACAGGATTGGATCCAATTATTACGTCTTAATCATTGGCGTCAAAATGCAGTCGGCTGAGTATGTGTAATGATGATATATGAAGTATGAAATAGGTATAACCCAGCGCAGTATAGTGATATCGTAAAGCCATCCCAAGGAACGCTGGCTACAATTATTTATACGCGCTAACCACGTGCTACACGCGTAGAAAGTTACGACTCAAGTGCTATTCAAGAACCGCTTCAGCGGCGGCGAATATCGACAGCTCTGATGTGCTCAGTCGGGACCAATACACAGTGGCAGATGAGTGTTTTCTGTCGTAAATAATTTGAGGGCGCAACGTTTAAACGGGGTGTCCGCCCGAGCGCTGGCGTATGTCAATCAAGCACCTTTTTCGCATTAACTTAAGACGACTGATTCTCTTTCTGGCGTTTTTCAGTGCCATTCTCACGCTCACCAACAGTCTGTATGCAAGCTATTGTGTACAGCGCCAGTTGCTCATTGACAGCACGCTGGAATCCAACCGTGTGTATGCAGCCAAGCTGGCCAATAGCACCGAAGTGTTTCTTACTACCGTGACGCAGCAGTTGGCCTACAGCGCCGGGTTATTGAGTGAGCAGCTTGATAATCCGCAAGCGTTGCAAAGCGAGACCACCCGGTTACGGCTACAGACCAATAGCTTCAACTCGATAGCGATTACGGATGCAGAGGGTTGGTTGCGTGCGGTCTCGCCCGAAACATTGCCAATCAAAGGGCGAAAGCTGAACACGCCCGGTGCTGTCGAGGCGTTGAGTAAGCGCCGTCCACTCATCAGCCAACCTTACGTCTCTGTTGCGGGTAACCTGGTGGTGTTCATATCCCATCCGATCATTGATCGTGAGGGTCATTACCTGGGTTACATCGGCGGTACAATTTATCTCAAGCACAAGAGCATTTTGGACGATTTGCTGGGTGCGCAGTATTATCACGATGGCTCTTATATTTACGTGGTAGATCAGAACCAGCGACTGCTGTATCACCCTGATCAGATGCGGGTAGGTCAGGTGGTGCGTGACAATCCGGCCATTGAGGCCGTGATCCGTGGAGAGAGCGGGAAACAACGCCTTCTGAATAGTCAGGGCATCGATATGCTCGCCGGTTATGCGAGCGTGCCCTCAGCGCATTGGGGCATCGTGGCGCAAAAGCAGACGGATACAACACTGACCGCACTTAATGATCTGATGCTGGATGTACTTCGTAATACGCTGCCGCTCAGTGTGCTGGGTTTTATCGTCATTTGGTGGCTCGCACGCCTGATTGCCCGCCCCCTGTTGCAGCTGGCCGACAGTGCCCAAGAGATGGAGTCACCCGGTGCGGCAGAGCGCATTGCGCGCGTGAAATCGTGGTACTACGAATCAACACAAATCAAGCACGTGATGCTCGTCGGCATACGGTTATTACACGCAAAGATCGGCAAACTCACTAGCGATGCGCAGACAGACTCACTCACTGGGCTGCATAACCGTCGCGTGCTCGATATTGCATTAGAGCGATTGGAGCGCGAACGTCGTCCTTTCGCTGTCGTGGCACTCGATATCGACCACTTCAAGCGGGTCAACGATAGCTATGGTCATGATGCAGGTGATGAGGTGCTCAGACGCCTGGGGGTGTTGATGCGTGTCAATACCCGAGAGGGTGATGTGCTCTGCCGGGTGGGTGGCGAAGAGTTTCTTATCCTATTGCCAGCTACGTCACCCGAGGTAGCCCTGCGAGTGTCTGAGCGTCTGCGACAGCAAGTAGAAGATGCGCGGATGGACCCCGTTGGGCCGATCACTATCTCTCTGGGTGTTGCGCACTGGCCGCTAAGCTCTGGCAGCGTCGACGACGTTTTGAAGATGGCAGACAACATGCTTTACACGGCAAAACAAACGGGCCGTAATCGGGTCGTTTTAGCCAGTGCGCTGCATCAGCCGGAACAGGCCCTGACTGTGGTATCGAACGAGTTATCTGCCGATCAGCGAGGGTCGAAGACGACCCCGTGAGTCGTATCAGGCAAGGCCCGCAAGGCGTCGCAGGCGCTCCAGGCTGCGCGGTTCCTCGCCATTGATTTCTGCTGCGGCCAAACGCATAAGCACTTTTTCTCGACGAAATTGCGCTGGCGGCAGGACGTAGACTGCGCCAATAAGGTCCCGCAGGGCCATGGGCAGCCCCCAGTGAGCTTTAAGGCTGATGGCAAAGGGGTTGCTGAACTCGCGCATGGCTTGCGTCAGTGCGCTCTCGCTGAGGCTGTGGCCTTTGTGCTCCCAGGCTTGAGCCTGATAGACCACGCAGAGTTCTCCTATGCGGTGCAGCAAGGCCGCGCACTGGAGCGGCGCGGGATCAACCCCGGACTCCCGCGCCAAGCGCGTGACTCGATCACTGAGTGCTTCTGCGTCGTTCAGATGGACCTGGGCCAGCGTCTGCACCAAAGGACTGCTCTGCTCGTTAGCCTGGCGCAACGCCAGGCACAAGGCCATGTTCAAACTGGTCGGCCCGCCCAGACGCTGCAAAGCCTCGGGCAGGCTCATATAGGGGTGGCCAGCGCCGATATAGGCACTGCTGTTGGACGCGGCGACCAGATGGGCGCTCAAGGCCGGGTCATACTGCCAGCTCTCGACAAGTTCGCGCAGGTCCAGTTCTTCACCTTTGAGGATCAGTTGAAGTGTGTCTTTGACATTGCTCAGCAGGGGTATATCCAGCTCCGCAGCGGACAGGCTACCAAGGAAGGCAATGAAGTCTTGCTCCGTCAGCGGTGCGCGTGAGCGTTCTGTACTGTCGGGTAATAGCTTTTTCAGGCGAGCCACTACACGCGGTACCTGGAAGGGCTTACTAATAAAGGTACTAATCCCTAGTGAGCGCGCAGCCAGCACATTCTCTCGATCCGCACGGCCAGTAACAACTACCAGAGGCGCGGGGCGATTATTTAGAAGGGTTTGAAGCAGGCGGACACCGGTCGAATCGGAGAGGCTCCAGTCCGCGAGCACTAACTGATAAGACGTTCGCTTGCACGCCTCGTCGGCGTCCAGCACCTCGCTAAAGAGATCTATTGGCGCATCCGGGCAAATACTCAGGACAATCTGCTTAAGCATGTCAGCGATCCAGGGATCATCTTCCAGAATCATTACTTGCATGCTGCGTCCTTCGGGGGGGTAGAGGCGTGTGGATGAATGACGTCTGAACAGATCATGATGTGCCGGATTTCATTAAGGAGTTTGCCCTGCGGGGTGGAAAATAACGACACCGGACGTATGCCCGTACTAAGCGGTCTTCCAGTATTTCTGCATTTCGATAAAAAGAAAGGAGGCCGTCCATGTAATCAGCACCAAACCTGTCAGTGCTTCAAGCCCGGTCAGAAACTTAAGAACCCCTTGGGGTTCGATATCACCAAAACCGAGCGTGGTGAAGGTGGTGAATGAAAAATAAACACAGTCCATCAGGCTGCCATCAAAATCTCCCCTCAACGTACCCCAATGACCGGACTCGATCATAAAGTAATAGGCCAAGGCGAAAATCCACACTTCGACGGCGTGCGCAGTGAGTGCGCCCAGTACGCCAAAGACTATCCTGAAACGGTGCCAGACCTTCAACCTCGGCATGAGCGAGTTGAGGCGAAGCAGCAGTTCATAGTGGATGAAGACGGACGCCATGACGATAAAGGTGTTCAGCGCTGTAAGGGCTATCATCGTCATCTCTGCATTTAAAACGCCTATTTGAACAGGGCTGCTGTTGAATTGCCATACAGCAGGCCTGAAGTTGTCGGGCGTTAGGACAGCGATTCTCCAGCCGTGCGGACAATTCGATTGTCGAGAGCGGTTTGGGTATCAGGAACGCCCGGGTAATCCGAGCCCCTGTTTTGAAGCGTTCGCTGTTGGGGCAGGGTCTTGATCGAGGGGCGAGGTTGCGTCTTGATGCGTCTTGATAGAGGCGGAACCGGGCTCCACCTCTTGTGCGCTATATCGATTCAGACAGCAGGGTCCCGGTTGCCAGAGCAATCTGTCATTGCATTACATAACGGCCTGGTGCCGGTTCCAGTGCCGGGTATTGAGCATTGCCCATGTCTGCCACTGCAGGCTGGAGTTCGCCGGAGTGTTTGGCCAGCCAGACGAACCAGTCATTCCACCAACTCCCCGATTGCTGTTCGGCACCTTTGAACCAGGTGTCGGGGTTTTTCGTGGTTCGGTTGTTTGTCCAATAATGGCGTTTCTGTTTCGCGGGTGGATTGATGACGCCAGCGATGTGCCCGGAGGCGCCCAGTACAAAGCGTTTGGTCCCGGAAAGCACGGCGGTGCTGGCGTAGGCGCTCCTCCATGGCACGATATGGTCATCATGTGTTGCAAGAATGTAGGCGGGTGCATCAATGGCCTGCAAGTCGAGTTTGACTCCGCAACACTCCAGTTCGCCTGACTTCAGGTCATTCTGCAGATAGGTGTGGCGCAGGTACCAACAGTACATCGGACCGGGGAGGTTGGTGCTGTCGTTATTCCAGAACAGCAGATCCAGAGGAATGGGTTTGTTCCCCTTGAGGTATTTGTCGACGTTGTAGTTCCACCACAGGTCGTTGGGACGAAGCATGGAAAAAGTGTTGCCCATGTCCTTGCCATGAAACAGTCCAAATGGGCCGTCCATACCGCCGATAGTGCGCTCGCGGTAGGCCACCAGCTTTTCGTCGACGAACACGCTGATCGGTCCGGTATCGAGGTAGTCGAGGAATGTCGTCAAGAGGCTCACGCTGCCGATTTCGTGATCGCCACGCGCCGCGAGCACTGCCAGGGCGGTGCTCAGCAGTGTGCCGCCTATGCAGAAGCCCACGCAGTTGGGCCGCGGCTCTCCACTGATCTCGCGCGTCAGCTGCAAGGCCTTGATCACGCCATGCTCAACCAGGTCGTCCCAGGTTATTTCCGCGTGTTCCGGGCCGAAGTTGCGCCATGACATCATGAACACGGGATGCCCTTGTTCCAGCAGATGCTTAACGACAGAGTTGTCTGGGCGCAGGTCGAGGATGTAGTACTTGTTAATCGAGGGCGGCACGATGAAAACAGGACGCAAGTACTGCGTTTCACGTTGCGGGTAGTACTGAATGAGCTGGAAGATATCATTTTCGAATACGACTTCGCCCGGGGTGATGGCGAGGTCGACACCTACCGTGAAGGCGCCACTGTCACACTGGCGCATCTTGCCTTCCTGCAGGTCGCTGGCCAAGTGCATCAGGCCTGTGAACAGGCTGGCACCCTGGGTTTCAACTACCCGCTGGAGAGCATCAGGGTTGCTGGTCAGGAAATTGCTGGGCGCATTGGCGGCAATGGCTTGTTCCACCAGGTAACGTAGACGTTGGCGCGGTTTCTCTTCTTCGATCGGAAGTCTATCGAGCAGTTTCAAGAGAAAGTTGGAATTGAGTAAATAGAAAGCAGCGAGGGAGCCGAACAGTGGCTCGTTCCAGTTTCCGCTGGAGAAGCGGCGATCATCAAAGTTGAAGGGTTGGCCGGTCAGCAGTTGTTGACCTAGTTGCCCCCATTGACGTTGGTAATCCATCTGAAGGTTGTCCAGCGTTTCACGAGGCACCTCGAACCAGGGGGTGTGATCGTGCCCTGAAAACCAGTCGTTACTGCTAACCCACTGACGCAATTGTTGCATCGCAAAAGAGGCGATAAAAGGAACTTGGCCGGACCAATAGGTGTTGAAAGCGTGCGAATTATTGTTCATAGAGCTCCTTGCCCGGGACGGTGAACCGGGCAGAAAGTAAACCGGACTCTGCCTGAGTCCGGTGCAGCAACAGTGGGAGTGCGGGCTAGCGCTCGATGGCCAGGCCGACGCCTTGACCTCCGCCGATGCATAAGGTGGCCAGACCTTTTTTGCCGTCGCGGCGGATCAGTTCGTGTACCAGCGATACCAGTATTCGAGCTCCGGACGCGCCGATCGGATGGCCAAGCGCAATGGCCCCGCCGTTGACGTTGACTTTGCTGGTGTCCCAGCCCAACTCTTGACCCACTGCCAGCGACTGGGCTGCAAAGGCTTCATTGGCCTCGATCAGATCAAGGTCGTCCACGCTCCAACCCGCTTTTTCCAGTGTGCGGCGTGTGGCCGGAACCGGACCGATACCCATGATTGCCGGGTCCACACCCGCGCTGGCATAAGCTTTGATCCGCGCCAGGATCGGTAGACCCAGGGCTTCTGCTTTGGCGGCACTGGCCAGCAACAACACGGCAGCGCCATCGTTGAGGGTGGAGGAATTGCCAGCGGTCACCGTTCCTTCTTTCAGGAAGGCGGGTTTGAGTGCTGCCAAGGCTTGTGCGGTGCTATCGACGCGCGGCTGTTCGTCAGTGTCGAAGACGAGCGGGTTGCCCTTGCGCTGGGGAATCAGAATCGGGGTGATTTCGCTCTTGAAGCGCCCGGACTCAATGGCCGCTGCCGCTTTCTGTTGTGAGGCTGCGGCGAAGGCATCCTGTTTCTCGCGGCCAATGCTGTACTTTTGCGCCAGGTTTTCGGCAGTAATACCCATGTGATAGTCGTTGAAGGCATCCCACAGCCCATCCTGGATCATGCTGTCAAGCAGTTGCGCATGACCCATGCGCAGACCTGTGCGTGCTTTGGGCAGGACATACGGCGCCAGGCTCATATTTTCCTGACCGCCAGCGATCACCAGTTCCGCGTCACCGCAACGGATCGCCTGAACGGCGAGTTGGACCGCCTTGAGGCCGGAGCCGCAGACCTTGTTCAAGGTCAGGGCGGGGGTGGTGTGCGGCAAGCCTGCCTTGATTGCCGTCTGGCGTGCCGGGTTTTGTCCGGCGCCAGCACTGAGCACCTGTCCGAGGATTACCTCGTCTATCTGGGCCGCATCAATGCCGGTCTGTTCTAGCAGGTGGCGAATCACGGCGGCACCCAGCTCGGTAGCGGGAATCCCGGCAAGAGCACCCTGGAAGCTGCCTATCGCAGTGCGAGTGGCGGCAACAATTACGACTTCGTTCATGCATGACCTCATTGGTAAGGCAAAATTTGTCGAGCAGGATCAGCGCATCCATGCGCTGACGGGACTACTGCATGTTCATGCCGCCGTTTACCGAGAAGTCGGCACCGGTGCTGTAAGCGGACTCTTCGGAGGCCAGCCAGGCAACGATTGACGCGATTTCTGCGGGCAGGCCAAGGCGGCCGACCGGCGTTGCTGCGATCATGGCGTCGAGAATGTCCGGGCGAATCGCCGCTGTCATATTGGTCTGGATGTAGCCTGGGGATACGGTGTTGACCGTCACACCCTTGCCCGAGACTTCACGGGCGAGCGCCATGGTGAAACCATGGGTCCCGGCCTTGGCGGCGGAGTAGTTGGTCTGGCCGAATTGGCCGCGCTGGCCGTTGATCGAGGAAATGTTGATGATCCGCCCCCAGCCCTTCGCCAACATCCCTTCAATAACCTGTTTGGTGGTATTGAACAGTCCGCTCAGGTTAGTCCCGATAACGGCGTTCCAGGCTTCGGGAGTGAGCTTGCGAAAGGAGGCGTCGCGAGTAATACCCGCATTGTTGACCAGTACGTCGATCGGGCCGCACATCTCGCGCACCAGTTCGAACGTTTTGCGGGTTGATTCCCAGTCGCTGATGTCTGTGTCAACGCAGTCGAAGTGATAGCCGCTTTCGAGTTGACTCGCTATCCAATCATTTTTTCGGCTGGAATTAGGACTGCAGCCAACAATGACCCTAAATCCATCCTGGTACAGACGCTGGCTGATAGCTGTACCAATACCGCCCATCCCACCTGTGACTACTGCAATACGACTACGCGATTCCATACATTAACTTCCTTCTCTATTTTTGCGCTGCAATACGTGAATTGTTCTGTATTGACGGGGCATGAGGAAGTGTTTGGCGGTGACTGCTTAGTGTCCAAAGGTGCCAAACTGGCGTTTTGGTCCTTTGGCTGAGAGTGCGTAGTATCTGTGTTTGAAGTTGAATGAATAATGACTATCATTTGCGGTAATAACTGGTAATTATTCTGCGCGCACTTTGGATCCAAAAATCATTCATGGCGCTATAGATGGCGCAAGTTCCGGCTGTGGCGAACGCTGATAAGTTCGCTCTTGCGCTACACGATAATGTCCGGCTTTAACCTGGAGAAGGCGCTCGAACGCCTGGTCTGTTCCAGTCGCAGGGTCGGTCTGACGCAAGACCGACGCGGCGCACGAGTTGCCTCTGTTAATAACCCGGGGTTATTCCGGCTTGGGCCGTTTTATTCCTTTTGCTCCCCTCCCTGATTTGCGCGCTGGACTTGCATCCGTGGTGGCGGGTGTCGGTGCTGGCTGCGTCGCTACAGGAGTGGGTATCTGCTTGGCTGCATCGGCTTCACTTGGCTGCGGCTGCGGGGTCAGGTTAGAGCCCGGCAGGGGGATGCCGAGTAGCGAGTGCAGTTCACGCCAGCGTTTTCCTTCAGCACCGATAGTCGTTAGCAGCTCAGGCACTAATAGCGCCACGGCCGCCAGGATCTGCTGGCGTGCTTCGGTTTCCGGGAGCAGCAAGGGCAGGCTGCGCAAGCTTTCTTCCGGGTGAACAAAGACCAGCAGGTTCTGCAGGCGTATGGTTTCGCGCAGGATAATGGGGTCGATGTAGTGCTCGACTGGCACAGGGCCCTGCTGGATCAGTTGCTCAACGCGGTGCTTGTCGATTGTCTTGCTGTCGCGGCCGATCAGAAAAAGTATGCGTACCAGCGCTTCCAGTCTACCGCCGAGGGCAAGTGCCTCATGCAGGCGCTCGATCAGGACCTTGTCTTGTTGCTCGGCATGCTCCTGAAGATTTCGCGCAGGCTGCTTGTCAACGAGGGCGCTTAACCCTCCATACACACCGTAAAAACACAGTTCCAGGGATGCGTCACGCACATCACGATAAGCGTTGAGGGCGTCCTGCATCTGGTTGGAGAGCAGGTCCTGCCACGCCAGCAGTGGGTTGTCTTTGCGGGCGGGGCGGCGATCGCTGTGCACTTGAGCGGCGGTGCCGGCGAGCCACCACAGTGCCGGATTCAGACTGCTCCATACCACCTGTTGTTGATGGAACGGGTGCGCCTTGCGCAGCAGTTCTGCGATGGGCTCATTGATCATCTGGCGCATCCAGGGGCGTACGAACCAGTCGTAAAGCGAGCTATTGATTTCGGAGGCGCGCTCCACCAGTGCGAATTCGCGATCGTCATCACGCGTTGGCTCACCATCCTCATGGATATCGGCGATTCGCCTTGGTTCGAAACGTACGCGATAGCGTGCATCACCGCTGCCCGATGGGTCAGGGATATCCTCGATCAGCATTTCATACAGCCCCGACGGCAGCGCATTGATGGCGTCGACAGCCCCGAGCAGCTCGCGGTGTTCGCGCCGGGCAACCTTGCCGGACACGAAAATGCCCAGATGGCCGATGCTGGCGTGCTGCAGGTAGACGATGGTGCGTCCGGCACACTGCAAAGCGAGATCGCTGGGATAGACATCGGTTATCCAGTTCAACGCTTGTTGCGGGGATGTGATGTTGTCTCCGTAGGAACAGAACACCACCACCGGTACTTCGATCTGTTTCAGATCAAGCCCGAGGGTCTTGCGTCCGAGTCCTCCAGACAGATGGTTGCCGATGAAAAGGTTGTCGACAATCATTTCGATTTCTTCGCTATTCAGCAGGCCCGGGCTGCCCCACCAGCGTTCGAAATCGAGAAAGCGCGGAGCCTCGCTGTCGACTTGACTGAACAGCTGGTAGTACTTGTTCCAATAGGTATTGGCGGGGTCCAGGTTCTCGAAGTTACTGACCAGCCAGGTGCCGTCGAAACGGTCGTTGCCCAGATCGCTGGCCAGGCGAGTCGTCCAGCCCCCGCCCAGCAGGCCGCCGGTATAACGCATCGGATTGCGACCATTGACACCCGCCCAGTACGACAAAGGGGCACCGTTGATGATGATCAATCCCGGCAGCTCCGGGTGTGTTGCAGCTAACCCCATTAACGCCCAGCCGGCTTGGCAGTTGCCGACCACAACAGGTTTGCTGCTGGCCGGATGGAGGGCGCTGACGGCCTCGATGAAATGGGCTTCGGCTTCGACGATATCCATCAGCGTCTGCCCGGGATTGGGCGCGTGACTGAAGGCGATGAAGTAGGTGGGGTGGCCAGCTCTGAGGCTTTCGCCTATTACCGAATCTTGTTTGAAGCCGCCAATGCCTGAGCCATGGCCGCCGCGCGGATCAATGATGATCACTGGCTGGCTGCTGCTGTCGATGCGTTGCTCTGCCCCGGGGAGGATTCTTAATAGCGAGTAGTTGACGGGGCGGGGGAGATCCGAGCCAGCGATCAGCGTTTCATGATCGAACTTGAGCAGCAATGGATACCCGGCGCGCTCATGGGCCAGTGTGTTGTCGCCGCGTTGGCGCAGGGTGTCCCAGAACAGCAGGCTGCGTTGGCTGAGGTCGGCGAAGTACTCCTGCCAGTCATCAAGCGTGGGTTGCGTTAGCTGGCCCTGGATTAGAGGGGTAAAGGTTTTTTCCTGACGCTGGCGCGAGGCGTCGAGGACGTTCGAGGTATTCATGTGTTGCAGGCGACTTAGATTTTCGAGCACATCGTGCTTCACGGAAAGCCCTTTATCCTGCGGCGCAACAATATAGTCATGATCCATGATGATCTCCTGGCGGTGTGCATGAGAAGCGGCTAGCCTCAGCCCTCATTGCTCAGGAAGGGATTTGGTTTGGCCGATCTATTCGGTTTATGGAGGGGTTATAACGAATAGAGGCGGAAGGGGCAAAGCTTTTTTGCGGCGCACAAAAAAAGGTTGCCAAATAAAATTGTGCACTGCAATATTAAGCCTAACGCGATGACTCAGCAGGATCGCTATCGCGTCCTCAGGCCCATGTCGGCCTTCCAGTACTAGGAGATTCAAGCATGTCTTTGTTTAATACTGAAAAATTGCAAAACGCTCAGAAAGCTAACCTCGACCTCCTGCAGCAAATCAGCGGCAAAGTTTTCGCGAGTGTTGAGCAGCTTAGCCAACTGCAGTTCAAGACTCTGCGTGCTTCCACCGAGGAATACTTCGATGGTTTTCGCAAGCTGCTGGCGGTACGTGATCCTCAGGGCTTTGCGGAGCTGCAAGCTTCCTTTATTCAGCCGCATGTACAGGCCGAACGCCTGGCTGAGTTCAATCGTCAAATGCAAGAATTGATTGTCGGCACACAATCGGAAATCGCCAAGCTGACTGAGGGTCAAGTCGAAGCGGGTACTCAGCAGGTGCAAGAGTTCATTGAAGTGATGAGCAAAAATGCGCCGGCCGGCTCTGAGCCTGTGGTAGCCGCATTCAAATCGACGCTGGCGAATGCCGGTAGCGTTTATGAAAACGCACAGAAAGCCGCCAAACAGGCAGCTGACATTGCCCAGAGCGGGTTCACCGCAGCGACCACCGCCGCTGGAAAAGCCGCACCGGGCAAGGCGGCGGGCGGTAGCAAGTAAGTCAAATCAAAGCTGGAACAGCTTTGCTGATGGCGATGGGTTCACTCCCCATCGCCATTTTTTTTTCGTCCGGCGCCTGGTCCTGCCTGGCCTGGCGGTGTGCCGCCGAACAAGCCGAAGAGGTTTTGAGTGTTTAGGTAGAGTGCCTTCGATTGGTCGACATATTGGCGCATCAAATCCTGCATGACCGGTGCCTGCTGGTGCATGAACTCGCTCCACGCCTCAGAGGACTGCGCACCCGTCTGCGACTGGACATCGATGACTGTCTGGATGCTTTTATCCAGGTAGCTGCCGAGGACGCCCTGGAAGGGGCCATAGAACTGGATAATCCCCATGAGCATCTCGCTGGAGAAAATCGGTTCACCGCCACTTTCGGCTTCTAGAATCACCTGAAGCAAAATGCTTCGAGTCAGATCCTCGCCAGTCTTGGCGTCGACCACCTGGAACGGGATTTTATCGACGACCAGTTGGCGTATATCCGCGAGCGTCAAATGACTGCTGGTGTACGTGTCATACAGGCGGCGATTGGGGTACTTCTTGATCAGGCGGGTGTTGCTCCGACTGTTATCTGTCATGCGGGGCTTCTCATTGCGAGCCTAGTTCGCAAGCATCTTATCCTACTATGACTACTGCCGCGGATCGGAGTGGTGCCAAGGGTTCAACCCGCAGGTACTGAGGCCTACGGCGCGGGTTCACCTGTCTTGATGAGCTTGATCCATTCAGTACGGATTAAACGTAGTGTTCACTTATCGAGAAGCCCGGTGAAGGTAGCGCGCTGCACTGCATAATCACCCCCCATCAAGAACCCTGGCCACGCGTACGCACTCTCTTGCCTGGCGGGCTCTCGTGCTTTCTCTAGCGTCCTGCCAGAGGGGCGCTTTTCTTCCTCGACCTTGAGCAGCGATCCATCGATCCGGTACTGGCCAGGCGGCATGTCGAACCAGCGACAGCACGCTTTATGGAAGCTGCTATGGTCGTGGAAGCCAAGGAGATAGGCCACATGCTTCATGTTGTAATGAGAGTGGCGCAGATAGAAGTCAGCCATTTGCCTGCGCAGATCGCTCAAGACATCCTTGTATTGCACGCCATCCTTCTCAAGCGCCCGCTGAAGTGTTCGTTTGCTGATATGGAGCGCTGCAGCCATTGACTCCATGTCGAAGAGCCCAGGCCCCAGCCCTTGGCTCAAGCGCTGAGTGATCATCGCGCGAACCCGACCAAGAATAGAGAAACCGAACAACAGGTCCAACTGAGCCTCGGCAAAACTGTCATGGAGCGTGGCTAATGCTTCATTCGCCATACTCAAGGGACGCAACAGTTCCTGCCCATCGAACACGATGCTGTCATAAGCCGCCCCGAAAACTAGCGGACAACCAAAAAGTTGCTGATGTTCCAAGGTGTTCTCGGGCTCTGGATAGGAGAACTCGATACTGAGGGGTTGCGGAAGGTGTCCACCCGTAAGCCAGCGGCAAAAGCCGAGCAGCGAAGCAAGTCCTGCATCGGTGTACTGCCGGGGTTTAACCGAGTCGGGTTGCTGGAGGTCGAGCCCGGACAGGCGATAATTCTGCCCTTCCTGAACAAAGAACAGGCTGAATCCAGTACCAATCAACGCGCTGAAACGAACTAAGCGCTCCAGGGCGCGTTTCAGGTTCAGGCTGGACATCATCGTGTAACCCACGATCTGGAAACTGCCTGGGTGCACATGCCCGTAGGCTTTCAGACCGATATTTGGATTGCCGGAAACCTGCGTCGCCAAGTCCCATAGACGGTACATAATACTTCGCCGACAAAAGGTAGCCGGCTGCGCCAAAACTTCCATGTCCAGCCCCGCCTCCTGGCACAGGCTGACGACATCCAAACCTTGAGCCGAAAGCGTATTCACCAATACACTGGCATAGCCCGTACTTACTCTATACATGACGGCCTCATCTATCCGTGGATTTGAACATCCTTTTTGGTGAACTCGGAGGGCCCGTTAGCTCCAGTAGGCCGTTTGTAGAACGACGTTTCTCTCCTTGAATCATTCCGTATGAGGAATGGGAACTCGTTTAACGGTAGCATCATATGGTTCAAAATGTGACACAGACATGAACAAAGTTGAACTGTTCTTACCGTTTTTACGACGGCAGGTTTTACCGCTTCCGCTCGTCCTTTTCGCGCCATTCGACGAGAGGCTGGGTGTGCGGAAATAGCTCAGGGATTGAGGGATTGAGGGATTGAGGGGCTGGGGAGATGGCTGGGCTGTATTGCCAAGGCCGCCCGGCAATAGGGGGGGAGATAAAATTCAGGTGATGCCGGAGAATAACTCCGGCATTTTTTTGCGTGCCTGAGGGGCTTGTTCGCTTACCAGATGGGCAAGCTGTAGCTGACGATCAGGCGGTTTTCATCCAGGTCGTTACCAAAATTCGTCGAACGTACCGTGGCGTTGCGCCACTTTACCCCGACGTTTTTTAGTGGGCCGGCCTGAATCACGTAGCCGATGTCGGTATCACGCTCCCACTCTTTGCCCTCTGGACGGTTTGAGCCGAGGTCAATATTGGAACCGTTGAGGTAACGGGTCATGAAGGTCAACCCCGGAATGCCGAGGGCGGCGAAATTGTAGTCGTAGCGGGCCTGCCAGGACTTCTCGTCTTTGCTCGCGAAGTCGCCAATCTGCACGAAGTTCACCAGGAATGCATCGGTCCCGTTGACGTAAGCAAAACCGGTGTTGCCGCTCATGCCTTGATAACCGAGACCCAGGGCGTGTGCACCCAGGGTGTAGGTAAACATTGCGCCCAGGGCCCGGTTGTCGACGTTGCTGCCGCCGTCGCCGGTGGAGCGGGCGAAGCGTAAATCGCTTTTCAGTGACTGCCCCGGCGCTACCGGCAACACATACGTCAGGTTCACGTAGTGTTGGCTGTAGAAGTTGTCCAGGTGGCCGTAGCTGTAGCCCGTGCTCAGGTTGCCGGTCCATTTGTAGTTCAGGCTGGCAAAATCGAACTTATCGCTGCCCACGTGGTGGCTGACGATGTTCTTTGCGCCCGTGGTTGTGATGGCCATGTCCTGATAGTCAGTGGAGTCACGCTGGTTGACCTGGCCTAACCTGCCAGCATCCACGGTCAAACTGTCGACTTCCAGCGACGTCAGCTGACCGCCCTCGAACGTCTGCGGTAACAGCCGCGAATCGTTGGCCAATATTGTCGGTAGCTTGGGCTGCAAAGTACCGAGTTTCAGCACGGTCTTGGACGCGCGCACTTTGGCTGTCAGACCCAGCTCGCCGTACTCGTCCTTGGCGTCTTTAGGTGCGGTCCTGCTGCGCAAGAGTAAGCCGGAGCCCGCACGGTCCGGGCTTGAGTCGAGTTTTACGCCGAGCAGGCCGAGGGCATCGATACCGACACCCACCGAGCCCTCGGTGAAGCCGGATTCGTAGCGCAGCAGGAAACCCTGGGCCCATTCCTCTTGTTTGGACTGTGCAGCATTGTCCTGGCGAAAATCGCGGTTGAAGTAGAAGTTGCGCAGCTCAAGGTTGGCTTTGCTGTCCTGAAGGAAATCAGCCATGGCAGGTGCCGAGAGGCTGATAACGCCCCCGGCCAGCATTAAGCGTGTAGCGATTGCGCGGGTGTTACGGTCCATGAGATTGCCTTTTTTTTTATTATGGATACAGACATTCACGCCTCTAACGCTTGGCGTGACGGTTGAGCGGTTGGCACGGCCACGCTTGAGCGCGCCGTGCCCCTTACATCAATGGCTGGAAGCGCTGGCGGCTCCGAGGCCGGTCTGTGCACGCACGAACTGGTCGGCGTAGGCGTTCCGTTCATTGTCTGCCCGGACACTGCGGTCGAGTTTGGAGACCACGACGATCACCAGGAAGGCCAGCGGCATGGAGAACAGTGCCGGGTGGTCGTACGGGAAGATCGCCTTGGCGTGGCCGAGTACGGTTACCCAAACTGCTGGCGACAGGATCACCAGAACCAGCGCGCAGATCAGACCGGCGAAGCCACCGAGGATTGCGCCTTTGGTCGTCAGGCCTTTCCAGTACATGGCCATGATCAGGACAGGGAAGTTGGTCGAAGCGGCGATGCCGAAGGTCAGACCGACCAGGAAGGCGACGTTCATCTTCTCGAACAGAATGCCCAACAGGATGGCGATGATGCCGAGGCCGACAGTGGCCATACGGGTCACGCGCATTTCTTGCTTCTCGGTGGCTTTGCCTTTCTTCAGTACGGTGGCGTAGAGGTCGTGGGAAATGGCTGAGGCACCGGCCAGGGCCAGACCGGAAACTACTGCGAGGATGGTGGCGAAGGCCACGGCCGAGAGGAAACCGAAGAACAGGTTGCCGCCCACGGCTTTAGCCAAATGCATTGCGACCATGTTGCCGCCGCCGATCAACGTACCGCCTACCTGGCCGTTGACGTAGTACTGCGGGTCGGTGCCAATGATCACCATCGCGGCAAAGCCCAGGGTGCAGACCACAAGGAAGAAGAAACCGATGAAGCCGGTAGCGTAGAACACCGATTTGCGTGCTTCCTTGGCATTTGGCACGGTGAAGAAACGCATCAGGATGTGTGGCAGGCCGGCGATGCCGAATACCAGGCCGAGAGACATGGAGGCCGTATTGATCGGATCGGCGAGCATGGCGCCGGGGCCCATGATGTTCCAGCCGCTGGCATGGGCTTCGATGGCTTTGGTCGCCAACATCTCATAGCTGAAATCGAACTGGGACATGGCCATCACCGCGAGGGTGGTGCCACCCGCGAGCAACAGCACGGCTTTGATGATCTGCACCCAAGTGGTAGCGATCATGCCGCCAAAGATGACGTAGACCAACATCAGTGCGCCGACGATCACTACCGCTACTGGGTAGTCGAGGCCGAACAACAGTTTGATTAACTGACCTGCGCCGACCATTTGCACGATCAGGTAGCAGCACACCACCGTCAACGAACCAAAGGCGGCGAAGATGCGTACCTTGTTTTGGTCGAGGCGGTAGGAAACGATGTCGGCGAAGGTGTAGCGGCCCAGGTTACGTAGGCGCTCGGCCATCAGGAAGGTGATGATCGGCCAGCCAACGAAGAAGCCGATGGTATAGATGAAACCATCGTAGCCTTTGGCGAATACAAGGCTGGAAAGACCCAGCAGAGTTGCCGCAGACATATAGTCGCCGGCGATTGCCAGACCATTCTGGAACCCGGTAATGCCGCCGCCGGCGGTGTAGAAATCGGAGGTGGAGTGGGTTTGTCGCGCTGCCCACCAGGTAATCAGCAGGGTGCCCAGGACGAAAACGAAGAACATACCAATGGCATGTAGATTGAGCGGCTGCTTTTCCACTGCGCCGGCCAGCGAGGGCCCGGCGAGTACGAGGGATGCAGGCAGGAGGCCGAGGCCAGCGAGGATCACATTACGCAGAGTAGTCATCACTTGCTCTCCTCAAGAACTGCAGCGCCCAGGGCATCAAAGCGAGTGTTCGCTTTGTAGACATACCAGCCGGTGAGTAGCCAGGAGAAGATGATGATCGCCGCGCCCACGGGCATGCCCACGGTCATCATGCGATTCTCGGCCAAGGGTGCATGCAGCCACTGTGGGGCAAAAGCCACCACCAGCATGAACGAGTAGTAGGTACCCAGTACGGCAGCACTCAGCGACCACGCCAGGCGCGAGCGGCTCTGCACTAATTGGATGAATTTCGGATTGGCCCGGATGCGTTCGCAGCGCTGGGTGTCGGTTGCATGGATATTGCTCATTTTTTGCTCCCTGTATTATTTTTTTTGTCGGTGCTGTCGGTGCTGTCGGTGCTTGAGGTTGCGGTACGGCTATCAGGTCGATTTCGGCGTGCGCAACCCCTAAGCGACAGGTCAGACCTGCCGCTTGATGCGTGCCTTATCGAGGGTTAAAGGGGCGAAGGACTACAGGTTGTTGGCCATGTCCCGCAGGAGGAACTTCTGGATCTTCCCGGTAGAAGTCTTCGGCAACAGTGTGAAAATCACGGTGCGCGGCACCTTGAACCCTGCCAGATGCTCGCGGCAAAAGCTGATGATGTCGGCTTCGCGAACGTTCTGGTGGTCAGCCTTGAGGGTGATGAACGCGCAGGGCGTTTCTCCCCACTTCTCGTCGGGACGCGCAACCACGGCCGCTTCCAGCACACCCGAGTGACGGTAGAGCACGCCTTCAAGCTCGATGGTGGAGATGTTCTCGCCACCCGAGATGATGATGTCCTTGAGTCGGTCCTTGATCTCGACATAACCGTTGGGATGACAGACCGCCAGGTCGCCGGTGTGAAACCAGCCGCCTTCGAACGCTTCTGCGGTGGCGGTCGGGTTCTTCAGATAGCCCTTCATCACCGTGTTGCCGCGCATGAAAATCTCGCCGATGGTCTGGCCGTCGCGTGGCGTGGGTTCCAGGGTTTTCGGGTCGGCGACCATCACGCCTTCCAGCGTCGGGTAGCGCACGCCCTGACGGGATTTGACCTGGGCGCGCTCATCGAGCGGCAGTTCATCCCACTCGGCATGCCAGGCACAAATCGTGACCGGGCCGTAGGTCTCGGTCAGGCCGTAGACGTGCGTGACCTTGATGCCCATCTCTTCCACGGCGCCAATCACTTTGGCTGGCGGCGCAGCGCCTGCGACCATCGCATTGACCGGATGATCGATGGCAGCCTTCGCCGACTCAGGCATGTTGACCAGGGCGTTGAGCACGATCGGTGCACCACAGAAGTGGGTGACCTGATGCTCGCGGATCAGGGTCAGAATCTTCTGCGGGTCGACGCGGCGCAAAAACACATGCACGCCAGCCATCGCAGTGATGATCCACGGGTAGCACCAGCCGTTGCAGTGAAACATCGGCAAGGTCCACAGAAAAACCGGGTGGTGCCCGATGTTCCAGATCATCTGGTTGCCCAGCGAGTTCAGATAAGCGCCGCGATGGTGGTAGACCACACCTTTCGGGTTACCGGTGGTGCCTGAGGTGTAATTCAGTGCAATCGCCCCCCACTCGTCGTCCGGCCATTGCCAGGCGAACGCTGGATCGCCTTCGGCCAGCAGCGCTTCGTAATCGAGGTCGCTGACGGCCTGGCCTTCGCCATACTCCGGGTCATCGACGTCAATCACCAACGGTGGGTGGTCCAGCATGCCGATGGCTGCGCGGATCACGTCATGGAACTCGCGGTCGGTGATCAGCACCTTGGCCTCGCCGTGCTGGAGCATGAAAGCAATCGCTTCGGCATCCAGGCGCACATTGAGCGGGTTGAGCACTGCGCCGATCATCGGCACGGCAAAGTGGACCTCAAGCATGGCGGGGATGTTAGGCAACATCACGGCCACGGTGTCGTTCTTGCCAATGCCGCGCCCGGCCAGCGCCGAGGCCAGGCGGCGGCAGCGCGCATAGGTTTGCGCCCAGGTACGACGAATCGAACCGTGGATAACGGAGGGGTAGTCAGGGTAAACGCTGGCAGTGCGCTCAATAAAGCTGAGCGGCGACAAAGCAATATGATTGACAGCCGAAGGGGCCAGTCCTTGCTCGAAGATCGACATGTAAAGGTACTCGGTGGCTGATTATTAGCTCTATATCTGACCGTTCAGCGTGCTCGTCTGGTCAGTTAATTATCCGACGCACCTTATATGCTAATTACTATCTGATATGGAAGTACTACCTGAGTAGTATAGTAATAATACTATATGTTTTTCATCTTGCACTAAATGGATACAGCCCTACCACTAAGGCGCGTATATGCTTGGCCACCGCTACAAGGAGCTGCGATGACCTCAACCCCCGTTCGATTGCACAGTTGGTTGCGTCTGCAACGAGAGGGCGTGCCTCTGGCTGCCCGTGCCGACGCATTGTGCCGCGCGTTTCAGGACTGTCCCGAGGTACGCCAGGCGGTGTATTTGAGTTGGCAGCCACAGGCGCGAATTTATAGCCATGAGGGTGCCGCTCAGCATTTGCCACCGGGTCTGGGAGACCCCTTGTTGGCCAGCGACCAGTTGTTGTTCGAGCGCCTGGCCGACGAAGGGCGGTTCGATCTGGATCAGGTCCGTCAACTCGATTGCTGGCTGTCTGGCCGTCTGCGCCGTGCGGCTATCAGCTACGGCCAGGTATTTGATCTGGCGCTGGAGCCGGGGCAGGCGGGGCTGCTGCTGGTAGAAGTGTGCGAAGGGGTGAGCCTGGACTGGCTGGGCTGGGTTCAGGATCTACTGGCGACGCTGTTGAGTACCGTCAACGGGGTGCTGCGTGGCTCGCCGCTACTGGGCCATGACCCGCAACCGAGTCTGCTGCTGGATGCGCAGGGTCGGCCGCTGGAGTTGAATGCGGCTCTGTTGGCATTGCTCGCCGAGCGGCCGTTGACCGACGTGTCGGGTTTTTTGCCGGTGAACCAACAGGTGCTGGTCCGTGCCTGTCTCGAACAGCAGCGAGCCATTGAAGGGGTCGAGGCACAGTTTGAAGAGCGGATATTGATCTGGACTTTTATTCCCGACTTACAGGAAAACCGCGTGCTGGCCCGCTGCCGGGAAGCGACCGCGCAAGTGTTGGCGGAACGCGAGGCCGCCAAGGCGCGGCGGTTGTACAGGTTGATTATCGAGAACACCACTGACCTTATTTCCCGGCACACGCCGGAGGGGTACTTTCTCGACGCCTCGCCAGCTTCCTGGACCTTGCTCGGGTATTGGCCTGAAGAGTTGCGGGGGCTGCCAGCCCAAGGTCTATTCCATGCCCAGAATCTGGCCAGTCTGGTGCAGCGCGCGCGGGACGCCCTGGAGCAGGATGGTTATCACACCATGACGTACCGCATCCGCCATCGTGCCGGGCATTACCTTTGGTTCGAGACCGCCTGCCGTGCGATTCGCGAGACTTACACCGGTACGGTGGTCGAGGTAGTCAGCGTTTCGCGTGACATCACTTCTCGGGTCGAGGCCGAAGAGAACAAGCGACGACTGGCTGAAGTGGTAGAGGCCAATACTGACCCGGTCCTGTTCATCGACCCGAGTGGTCAGGTCACTTACCTCAACCCTGCTGCACGACGTATTTTGCGTCTGGGCGAGCAGCAGCCGATGCCGGCCCTGAGCGAGTTCTTTGCCAGCGATGACTTGGAGCGTCTGCAACGGGAGGGCTGGAGCACCGCCGAGCGCGACGGTTCCTGGAACCTGGAAACGCGTCTTCAACCACCCAGCGGTGGTCCTTCGGTGCCAGTATCGCTGGTACTTCTGGCTCACCGGCCGGCCGGGGGCGAGCGTTACTACTCACTGGTAGCGCGGGACATGACCGAGCGTGAGCTGCGCGACGTGCAACAGCGTCACCATCAGGACGAGCTGGCGCACACCGCGCGTTTGGTGACACTGGGTGAGCTGGCCTCGGGCATTGCCCACGAAATCAATCAGCCGTTGGCGGCGGTGGTCAACTATGCCAATGCCAGCCAGCGTTATTTACAGGCCCTGGGTACCAACCCTCAGGCTGCCGAACGGGTAGCTCAGGGTCTGGAGCGGATTACCCTGCACGCCAATCACGCGTCGGAAGTGATCAAGCGTCTGCGCGCCTTCCTGCGCAAGGGCCAGCGGCGCATGCAGGCCCTTAATGTCGCCGAGGTCGCTCGGGAGGCGGTGCGCATGTGTGCGTGGGAGGCGAGCAATTGCCAGGTGACTATCGAGGAGCAACTGCCGGATAATCTGCCGCCCGTTTATGCCGACCGAGTGCTGCTGGAGCAAGTGCTGCTCAATTTGCTGCGCAATGCCATCGACGCCAATCGCGAGTCTCATCGGGGGCAGCCTTCTATGATTGTGCTGGCTGCGGACCTGGCCAGTGACGGGCGGGTGGAGATCAGTGTGCATGACCAGGGCCCGGGCGTGAGCGAGGCTGAACTGGAGAAGATATTCACCCCTTTTTACACCAGCAAAGTCGATGGGCTGGGGCTGGGGCTGTCCATGAGTCGCAGCATTATTGAAGGCTTTGGCGGTGAATTGCAGGCCCGGCGCGTGCCGGTCGGGCTGCTGATGCGCTGCTACTTGCCGCTTGTTGGTCCCCTAAAAATAATATCAGGAGTGAATGAATGACGAGTGTCGCGGAGCAGGTGGTCTATGTGGTCGATGACGATCAGGGCATGCTCGATTCGACCGTCTGGTTGCTGGAGTCGGTGGGCCTCAAAGCACTGCCGTTTACCAGTGGCCTCGCTTTCCTGGACGCGTGTGACGCCCAACTCAACGCCTGCGTGCTGCTGGATGTGCGCATGCCCGGCATGGGCGGGTTAAATGTGCAGGAAGAAATGCGCGCGCGTGAGCTGAACCTGCCGGTCATCTTCGTCAGTGGCCATGCAGACGTGCCGATTGTGGTGCGCGCATTCAAAGCCGGTGCTCATGACTTTATCGAAAAACCATACAACGAACAGTTGTTGCTGGACAGCGTGCAACAGGCGCTGGGCAGCTTCGATGCAAGCCGCTCCGGTAGCCAGGGTCATGCACAATTGCAGGCCCGCTTGCTCACGCTGACGCCACGCGAGCGCGACGTGTTGCTGCCGTTGGTGCAGGGTTACACCACCCGCGAAATTGCCGAGCAACTGGGCGTGAGCGCAAAAACCGTGGATCTGTACCGGTCTCGGGTCATGAAGCGCATGCAGGCCGACCACCTGCCAGATCTGGTGGGCATGGCCATAGTGGCCGGGATCGTGGACCCACTAAAGCTGCGTTGAGCACAGAACACTTGACTCAGGACAGGACGCTATCGTGCCTGGGGAGAGATCCTGTATTTGATTTTACGGACGGCACCGCCAGTCGTGGGCCACGTGAAATTCTGCCGACCTGAACCTGAGAAAACCATGAGCTATCCGATCCTGCTGACCCTGCACCTGTTCGCTGCCCTGATCTTCATTGGTACGGTGTTTTTCGAAGTGCTGATCCTCGAAAGCGTGCTCAAGAAGATACCGGCCAAGGCGATGATTCTGGTCGAGCGGGGCATTGCGCTACGCGCTCGAAAGCTGATGCCATGGGTCTTGCTGACGCTGTTCGGCGCCGGGCTGGGCATGGTCTGGCAGCGCTATCTGCCACTTCTGGCCACGCCGCTGGCGTCTTCTTTCGGCACCTTGCTTGCGCTGAAAATCCTACTTGCCATCAGCGTATTGGGGCACTTTCTCACGGCCATGTTTCTGCTGAAAAGCGGGCGTATGAATGCACGTTACTCGCGCGTTATTCATATCAGTCTGTTCTGCCACATGGTCGGAATCGTGATCCTGGCCAAGGCAATGTTCTACTGGCAGGGCTGATCGTCTTGCGCACGGTTACGATAGACTGACGCAAAGGTTCAACGGGACAGCAGGCCGTGCTCCATCGCGTATTTAACCAGACCTGCCGGTTTGTCTACGTTGAGCTTGCGCCTGATGCTCAAACGATGGGTTTCAACCGTGCGCACGCTGATAGCAAGTTCCCGGGCAATGGTCTTGTTATTCAAACCCTGTGCCAGGCCGATGAGCACTTGGCTTTCCCGAGGAGTGAGTTCGGTTTCATCTGGTTTCCTGGTGGCCAGTTTGAGGGCCACTTCGGCGCTGTAAAACGTCCCGCCGGTAGCGATTGCCTCGATGGCCGCAATGATTTCCTTTGACGGTGCGTTTTTCAGCACATAACCACTGGCGCCTGCCCGAATGGAGGTCGCGATGTACTCATGGTTGTCATACATGCTCAGAATGAGGATTTTGATGTCCGGGTACTGAATGCGCAGCAGTCGTGTCAGTTCCAGGCCATTCATGTCTTTCAAGCCGATGTCGACCAGCAGAATGTCGGGTGAGACGCGGCCGCAAAGATCGAGTGCCTGAGCCCCATTCTCGGCCTCGCCGACCACGTCGAAGGAAGGCCGGACACCCAGCAATGCGCGTATGCCATCACGCACTAAAGAGTGATCGTCCACCAACGCAATACGGATGGGGTATGAGGTATTCATGGTCGCGCTCTGATTGTTTTCAGGGTTATTTTGGGCGTGTTGTTATTGAACTCTACGCGAGTGAGCGAAGGCGGGTGGGTAGGGTAATGATCAGTTCACTTCTGCCAGGGGTCGACGACAGACTGAAATGGCCGTTGAAGTGATCGACGCGCTCGCGAATGTTGCGCAAGCCTATTCCACCGTGGATCTCTTCAAGCCGGTTGATATTGAACCCGACGCCATCATCGCACACCGATAACCTGACCTGAGCGGGATCCCCCTCCAGATCAATGTATACGGTCTTCGCTTTGGCGTGACGTTCGATGTTGGTCAGCGCCTCCTGCAGGATCCTGAACAGTGCCACGGGGGCGCCATCGACCAGTTGGACGTCGCCGAGGTTGTTTTCATAGTGAAGGGTCAAACCGCTTCGCAGTTCGAACTCTGTCACCAGTTGGGCGACGGCGGCGGCCAGCCCCAGTGTGTCGAGCAACGAAGGGCGAAGATCATGAGAAATACTCCGAACTTCGCCGATTGCATCCGCAAGCCGACCTATTCCTTGACGAAGGATGTCCTGGCCTTTTTCGCGTCCGGCCTCCAGTTCGAGGGCGGCCAGTTCAAACTGAAATTTGATTGAAACCAACACCTGGCTGATGCCGTCGTGCAGTTCGCGCGAGAGCCGTGATCGCTCTTCTTCTTGGAGACTCACAATGCGTTGAGTCAAACCTTGCAGCTTTTTATCGGCCAAACGGTGTTCGCTGGCGTTCAAGGTCAGCCCGCACGCGAAGACCAGCAACACGGCGACGAGGGCTACGACACCGATAGCGAGCATGGTGGTGTAGATCTCTCGGGCAACTTCTTCGCGTGCCTGATGGGTGGCGCGCTCGACGTCCTCAAGATAAATCCCGGTGCCCAGCATCCAGCCCCAGCGGTCGAGCATCACGACGTACGCCAGTTTGTCGGTGACGTGTCCGGTCGAGGGCTTTTCCCATGCGTAATGCTGAAACCCGTCGCCGGACTGCGCGCTTTTCAGCAGCGCCTGAATCACTGGTAAACCATGGGGGTCGGTCATGCTCCACAAATCTTTGCCCACCAGCGCAGCCTGACGAGGGTGCATCAGGCTGCGGCCGTTATGGTCATAAACGAAGAAATAGCCGTTGATGCCAAAACTTAGCTTTGCCAGCTCATCAAGGACTTTTTGCTTGGTTTGCTCATCGTCCCGACCGCTCTCATACACCGGGGCAAGCGCGCTCATCGCCATTTCTACGTAGTTTTTCAGCTCCGCACGTTTACTGGCCAGAATGCTGTCTTCAATCAGTTGCGCTTGCTGTTCACCCAGACGCTGGTTTTGGAAGATGACCAGCGCGCTGATGACTGCGACAGCCAATATCAGCGGGAGGATGCCCAGGGCGACGATTTTGTATTTGAGTTGCATGACGAGTGAAATCCAGGCTGACGGGGTTGCCTATAGAGGGCTAGATACCGATTGTCGAGCGACGTGACCGGCACATGGTAGCCGCGCAAGGCGGCAATTGACCCGCGTAGTTCTACGTAGAAGCCTTAGTAGTACTGCGGATGTTTATACCCGCGTAGTGCGCGGATAGTAGTTAAGCCCTTTTTTACGGGGCATAACAATAACAACTATCGCCGCAGGGCTACGTTCCTCGGCAGGAGACCCACAATGACTCGACTGACCAAACATCTTGCTTGGTTCGCCGTTGCCTGCTTGGGGGCAATTGCATTGGGTGTCGTCGCGCTGCGCCGCGGTGAAGCCATCAACGCACTCTGGATCGTGGTCGCCGCCGTGGCGATTTATCTGGTTGCCTACCGTTATTACAGCCTGTTCATCGCCACCAAAGTGATGCAACTGGACCCTAATCGCGCCACCCCTGCGGTTCTTAATAACGATGGTCTGGACTACGTGCCGACCAACAAACACATTCTTTTTGGTCACCACTTTGCGGCCATCGCGGGTGCTGGTCCTCTGGTCGGCCCCGTGCTTGCAGCGCAGATGGGGTACCTGCCCGGCACACTCTGGCTGATTGCCGGTGTGGTATTCGCCGGTGCGGTGCAGGATTTCATGATTCTGTTCCTGTCTACCCGTCGCAACGGTCGCTCGCTGGGCGAGATGGTTCGTGAAGAAATGGGCAGGGTGCCGGGCACTATTGCCTTGTTCGGTTGCTTCCTGATCATGATCATCATCCTCGCGGTGTTGGCGCTGATCGTGGTCAAGGCCCTGGCGGACAGCCCATGGGGCATGTTCACGGTGCTGGCGACGATCCCGCTTGCGATGTTCATGGGCGTCTATATGCGCTACATCCGCCCGGGTCGCATCGGTGAAATCTCGCTGATCGGTGTGATTTTGCTGCTGGCGTCGATCTGGACCGGCGGGCAGATTGCTGCAGATCCGGTCTGGTCCAAGGCGTTCACTTTCACCGGTATACAAATCACCTGGATGCTGGTCGGTTATGGCTTTGTCGCGGCGGTACTGCCGGTCTGGCTGTTGCTGGCACCCCGGGATTACCTGTCGACGTTCCTGAAAATCGGCACCATCGTTGCGTTGGCAATCGGCATCCTGATCATTGCGCCTGAGCTGAGAATGCCTGCGCTGACTCAGTTCACCGACGGCACCGGTCCGGTCTGGAAAGGCGCGTTGTTCCCTTTCCTATTCATTACCATTGCCTGCGGTGCGGTGTCCGGGTTCCATTCGTTGATCGCGTCGGGTACTACACCGAAGCTGCTCGACAGTGAAGCCAACTCCCGTTACATCGGCTATGGCGCCATGCTCATGGAGTCCTTCGTGGCGATCATGGCCATGGTGGCGGCTTCGGTGATTGATCCGGGCGTGTACTTCGCGATGAACAGCCCAGCAGCGATTGTCGGCAGCGACCCGGTCACGGTTGCACAGACGATCAGCAGTTGGGGCTTTGCCATCACTCCGGAAACGCTGATTGCAGTAGCCAAAGACATCGGTGAAACCACGGTGCTGGCCCGTGCTGGCGGTGCGCCGACCCTGGCGGTCGGTATCGCGCAGATCCTGCACCAAGTACTGCCGGGCAAAGACACCATGGCGTTCTGGTACCACTTTGCGATTCTGTTCGAGGCGCTGTTTATCCTCACCGCCGTGGACGCGGGGACCCGAGCCGGTCGGTTCATGCTTCAGGATTTGCTGGGTACCTTTGTACCGGCGCTTAAGCGTACTGAGTCGTGGACTGCCAACCTGATCGCGACGGGCGGTTGCGTCGCGATGTGGGGCTACTTGCTCTATCAAGGCGTGATCGACCCATTGGGCGGGATCAACACCTTGTGGCCGCTGTTTGGCATCTCCAACCAGATGCTGGCCGGTATCGCGCTGATGCTCGCGACGGTCGTGCTGATCAAAATGAAGCGCCAACGCTACATCTGGGTCACCCTGCTGCCAGCGGTGTGGTTGTTGATCTGCACCACTATGGCCGGCTACATCAAGCTGTTCGACCCGAGCCCGGCCGTTGGTTTTCTGGCCCTGGCGACCAAGTACCGCACGGCCCTGGACGCCGGTCAGGTATTGGCCCCGGCCAAAACTATCGATCAGATGCAGCACGTGATCTTCAACGCGTACACCAACGCAACCCTGACCGCATTGTTCCTGTGCGTGGTGTTCAGCATCCTGTTCTATGCGATCAAGGTCGGTGTGGCGGCGTGGGGCACCACAGAGCGTACGGATAAAGAAGCGCCATTCCAGGCGCTGCCGGACGCACGATGAGCCCGGGTTTCAACGGAGGAACTGCCTATGTTCAATGACCTGAGTCGCCTCGGGAAATACCTCGGTCAGGCTGCGCGCCTGATGGTGGGCATGCCTGACTATGACAACTACGTCGAGCATATGCAGATTACGCATCCCGATAAGCCGGTAATGACCTATGAAGCGTTCTTTCGGGAGCGCCAGGAGGCTCGTTACGGTGGCAAAGGTGGCCCGAAGTGCTGCTGAACCTCTGATGGATTGTCGTATTTGACCTCGCGCGCCACGCCTTGTCGTGGCGCGTTGCGTTGAGGGACAAACTGACAGGAAGCGCTTCCCGCAGACAATTGTGGACCCGGTGCAACGCCGCGAGCAGTCCAGTTTTTTTGGAGACGGGCGGTTCACTGACCCAGATCAACCGTCGCAAAATTCAGCCTGTTATAAATATCAGCCTATGCTGCACATGAAATTCGGGTTTCGGGTCGACAAAAGGGGTGAGGTTTGCTCCGTGAATGGCGTTGACGTTCAGAAAGTACCAGCCCCGGTTGACGTGCCGACAGGGAGCCCAATGTGATGGTTTACGCCTTAGTTTAGGAGTGACATTAGTGAAAGCTCTCGTTTATCAAGGTCCTGGCCAGAAATCCTGGGAGGACAAAGCAAGCCCTGTCATCGAAAAGCCTACTGACGCTGTTGTGCGAATCCTGCACACCACCATCTGCGGTACTGATCTGCACATCCTTAAAGGTGATGTTCCCGCCGTCACAAAAGGACGCACGCTGGGCCATGAGGGCGTGGGCGTAGTGGAGGAGGTCGGTTCGGCTGTCCGCAACTTCAAGAAGGGCGATCACGTACTTATTTCGTGTGTCACCTCCTGCGGTAGTTGCGCCAACTGTAAGCGTCAGCTGTATTCGCACTGTGCCGATGGCGGCTGGATTCTCGGCCACTTGATTGACGGTACCCAGGCGCAACAGGTACGCATTCCGCACGCGGACAACAGCCTGTACCCGATTCCTGCTGGTGCCGACGAAGAAGCGCTGGTGATGTTGAGCGATATTTTGCCCACCGGCTTTGAGATCGGCGTGCTGTCGGGCAAGGTCAAACCGGGTGATTCAGTGGTCATCGTGGGCGCGGGTCCGGTCGGACTGGCGGCATTGCTCACGGCCCAGTTTTATTCCCCTGCCACCCTGATTGTGGTGGATGCCGATCCAAATCGGCTAGAAGT
Organism: Pseudomonas sp. UMAB-08; assembly: GCF_900095225.1. GTDB lineage: Bacteria > Pseudomonadota > Gammaproteobacteria > Pseudomonadales > Pseudomonadaceae > Aquipseudomonas. Next base: position 280,247 of record NZ_LT607414.1, on the reverse strand, counting down.
TGCCAAGCGATTCGGCGCCACCCACACCATTGACATCAATGTGGAGAATGCTGTCGATCGAATCTTCGCATTGACCGATGGGGTGGGTGTGGATGTTGCCATCGAAGCCGTGGGCATTCCTGCCTCCTTCGATACCTGTCAGCAAGTGATTGCACCGGGTGGGCATATCGCCAACGTGGGTGTGCATGGCAAAAGTGTCGAGCTGCACCTGGAAAAACTGTGGATTCAAAACATCAATATCTCCACCGGTCTGGTCAACACCAATACCACGCCGATGTTATTGAAAACGGTGCAATCCGGAAAAATCGAGCCGGGCCAACTCATCACTCATCGCTTCAAACTTGACGACATCCTCGAGGCATATGAGGTGTTCGCCAACGCGGCCAAAGAAAAGGCTATCAAAGTGATTCTGTCTCAATAACGCGTCTTCGATCACTGCCCGATACCAAGGAAATCGTATGGATGATCAGGCACGCGTCACAGTGGGCACGTCCGCCGAGGGCTTGTTGCTTGTGATGAACGCAGGTTCTTCAAGCATCAAGTTTTCCATCTATCCATCCAGTCTGGATGATCAAGGACAACCCGTGGCCCGCGGTCACGGCAGTCTGGAGAGGCAGGGCAACGTATACCAGTTACGCTTTCGCGAGGTCGCCGGTGACGTGGATGTCGAGGAGCAGTGGCCGCAGTCGGATGAGTCGGTCACCGACGAGACGTTGGGTCGCCTGGTTGAATGGATCGAACGCTACACCGGTGACACGCTGGTTGCCGCGGGCCACCGGATCGTTCACGGAGGCGAACGAAAGCAGATCGCCGCCTTGATCAATGCGACGGTATTGAGCGAAATGGAAGCGCTGATACCGATCGCACCCTTGCATCAGCCCCTGTGTCTGGCGCCCGTGCGGTATCTGGCGCGCGAGCACCCTCGACTGCCGCAAGTGGCGTGTTTCGATACTGCGTTTCACCACTCTCTGGATCGCCTGGAAACACTGTATGGACTTCCCCGCGCCTTGAGCGAGGAGGGTATACGTCGTTATGGGTTCCATGGTCTTTCCTACGAATACATTGCGAGTGTCTTGCCGGGCTACGATTCACGTGCGGCGGCGGGTCGGACCATCGTCGCCCACCTCGGTAATGGCGCGAGTTTGTGTGCCCTCCGAGGGGGACTCAGTTGCACCACCAGCATGGGTTTTACCACGCTGGACGGCATCCTTATGGGCACTCGCCCAGGCCATCTGGATCCTGGCATCCTGCTGTACCTCTTGCGCGAGCGAGGCATGACGGTTCAGGCGCTTGAGCATTTGCTTTATCACGAGTGTGGCGTGCTGGGTGTCTCTGGCGGAATTTCCAGTGACATGCGTGAACTGTCTGCCAGCCAAGCCCCGGAAGCCAAAGAGGCGATTGATGTCTATGTGCGCACCATCGTGCGCGAAATAGGGGCGTTTGCCGCCGTGTTGGGCGGGCTTGATGCGCTGGTGTTTACCGGCGGCATCGGCGAACACGCGGCCGCTATACGTGCCAGCGTTATCGAGGGCTGCGCCTGGCTCGGGCTGGAGATCGACGAGCGGGCCAACCGGGAGCACGGGCCCTGCCTGTCGCACCCCGGCAGTCGCGTGGCGGCCTGGGTGATTCCCACCGATGAAGACAACGTAATTGCACGTCATACCTTGCAATTGCTGCACGCCGGCACCGAATTTCTGACGGCAAAAAAGAAAACTGAAAGTTATTGAATTAACCACTCCCTATACGTTCCATTCCTGAGTCGTCGAGCGGTTGTCTGTCAGCCCGCGGATACGAATGGATTGCCAACACAACGATATAAGGAGAAAGCGATGAAGCAGTTGAAAGTGGCTTCCAGCATTGCTGCACAGGCCTGTTTTCTGACCTCGCGACACGTTGTGGGTTTTGATCAGACTGATTTGACCGACATTGCCGCCGCCGTTCTCACGACGGAAGACGTGCGCAATGGAATGATCGAGGTGATCAGTAATTCCGGATTCGATATTCCTATTTTCTTTGCGGTTACCGCGCAGGACAAGTTCTCTCGTAATACGCTCCCCGGCATTGAAGATGTGTTGTTGCAGATCAGTGGCGTGTTCGATTTGGGCAGCGACAAGGCCGAGTTCTATGGCGATAAGCTGGAAACTGCTGCCCGTCAGTATGAGGAGAATCTGCTCCCGCCTTTTTTCGGTGCGCTCAAGCGCTATGAGGAACGTGGCAACTCAACGTTTGCTTGCCCCGGTCACCAAGGCGGACAGTTCTTTCGCAAGCACCCTGCCGGGCGTCAGTTCTTTGAGTTTTTTGGAGAGACGCTGTTTCGCTCCGACCGCTGTAACGCCGATGTAGAAATGGGGGATCTGTTGATCCACGAAGGCGTGGCGCTGGCTGCCCAGCAACGCGCGGCTCAGATTTACAACGCAGATAAAACTTACTTTGTCCTTAATGGCACCTCGGCGTCGAACAAGGTCGTGACCAATGCGCTGCTGACGCCCGGGGATGTGGTGCTGTTCGATCGAAATAACCACAAGTCGGTGCATCAAGGCGCTTTATTCCAGGCGGGCGCCACGCCGCTTTATCTGGAAACCGCACGCAACCCCTACGGCTTTATCGGCGGTATCGACGCGCACTGTTTTGACGAAACGTACCTGCGTGAGCGTCTGCAGGAAATCATGCCCGAAAAAGCCGCTGCACCAAGGCCGTTCCGGCTGGCGGTGATTCAGTTGGGGACCTATGACGGTACGATTTATAACGCCCGTCAGGTAGTCGACAAGATAGGCCATCTCTGCGACTACATTCTGTTTGACTCGGCCTGGGTGGGCTATGAGCAATTCATTCCCATGATGCGCGACTGCTCGCCCATGTTGCTGGAACTGGGTCCTGACGACCCCGGCATTTTTGTGACGCAATCGATTCACAAACAACAGGCCGGTTTCTCTCAAGCATCGCAAATCCACAAAAAAGACCGTCACATTAAAGGGCAGGATCGCTACTGCAATCACCATCGCCTCAATAACGCTTTCATGGCGCAGGCGTCGACCAGTCCGTTCTATCCGCTGTTTGCCTCGCTCGATGTCAATGCCCGCATGCACAGCGGCCGCAGCGGCCTGCGTTTGTGGAGCGAGTGCGTACGCGCCGGTATTGAGGCGCGCAAGTTGGTGATGGACAACTGCACATTGATCAGACCGTTCGTGCCGCCGACTATCGATGGCAAATACTGGCAGGATTATTCCACCGACGAAATTGCCAGCAACCTCAAGTTCTTTATGTTCCACCCCGATGAACGCTGGCATGCGTTCGAGGGGTATAACGAGCAGCAATACTTTATTGACCCGTGCAAGTTGTTGTTCACCACGCCGGGCATTGATGCGGTCACCGGCCAATACACAAGCTTCGGGATCCATGCTGGCATCCTGGCGACTTTCCTGCGTCAGAACGGGATCGTGCCGGAGAAAAGCGACCTGAACTCGATTCTGTTTCTGCTTACGCCCGCCGAAGACAAAGCCAAGATGCACCACCTGGTGGCTCAGATCGCCCGGTTCGAGCGGTTTATCAAAGACGACGCGCCGTTGAGCAGTGTATTGCCCGGTATTTATGCCGCGCACGAAGCCCGTTACAACGGTTACACCATCGTTCAGTTGTGCCAGGAAATGCACACCCTGTATGCGCAGCATGACGTCAAGCAGTTGCAGAAAGAGATGTTCCGGCAGTCGCACATGCCCGTAATCGCAATGGGCCCGCGCGACGCCAATCTTGAGTTCATCCGTGGCAACGTTGAGCTCATTCCTCTGGAAAGCGCGCAAGGGCGTATCGCCACAGAGGGCGCGTTGCCTTATCCGCCAGGCGTACTGTGCGTGGTGCCCGGCGAGGTCTGGGACGGTGCGGCGCTGAAGTACTTCCTCGCACTCCAGGACGCTATCAATCAGTTCCCGGGGTTCACCCCAGAGTTACAGGGCGTGTACCTGAAACAGGAAGACGATGGCCGCTTGCGGGCTTACGGCTACGTCCTCAAGCAGTAACGACTCATCACCGTGGACGCCCACCAATCGGTGAGGCGTATCGATTAAACATGTCGTCGTTTCGGGCTGTAAAAAGGGGTGGAACATGGGAACTGCAGTTAAAAAGATGAGTGTGGTGCAGCTGACCGTGCTGACGGCCGTCAACATGCTCGGGTCGGGCATTGTCATGCTGCCCAGCAAGCTGGCACAGGTCGGGACGATATCGATTTTTTCCTGGATCGTGACCGCGCTGGGCTCATTGGCACTGGCGTATGCGTTTGCCAAGTGTGGACGCTTCAGCCACAAGGCTGGCGGTATGGGGGGGTATGCCGAGTACGCATTCGGGCGTTCGGGCAACTTCATGTCCAACTACACCTATGGCGTGTCGCTGCTTATCGCCAACATTGCAATCGCTATTACGGCGGTGGGTTACTCGGTCGTTCTGTTCAAAACATCGCTGTCACCCGTTGCCACTGCAATAGCCGCTATCGCGCTGCTCTGGGTGACGATGTTTGCCAACTTCGGGGGGGCAAGGATCACCGGTCGGATTGGTAATATCACCATTTGGGGGGTCATCCTGCCGGTTGTCGTTCTTTCGATAATTGGCTGGTTCTGGTTCGACTTCTCAACCTATCGCGCGGCCTGGAACCCCCACAACATGCCGTTTATGGAGGCAGTAGGGGCCTCGATCTCGATCACCTTGTGGGCTTTCCTGGGGCTCGAGTCGGCGTGTGCCAACACCGATGCCGTCGAGAACCCGGAGCGTAATGTGCCGATTGCCGTGCTGGGGGGAACCTTGGCTTCAGCGGTGATCTACATCGTCTCGACCAACGTGATTGCCGGGATGATTCCCAATGCCGAGCTGGTCAGTTCGACTGCGCCCTTTGGTCTGGCGTTCGCCACGATGTTCACGCCCCTGGTGGGCAACATTGTCATGGGCCTGATGATTGTGGCCTGTATCGGTTCGTTGCTGGGGTGGCAGTTCACCATTGGCCAAGTGTTCAAGAGCTCGGCGGATGTCGGGTACTTCATGAAAATCTTCGGCAAGGTGACCAAAACCGACACGCCTGTCGCCGGCATGCTCGTATTGCTGGCATGCCAGACAGCGTTGTCGTTCATGACGATCAGCCCGGACCTGAGTGGGCAGTTCGACCGACTGGTCAACCTGGCGGTGGTGACCAATCTGGTCCCCTATCTGATGTCCATGGCGGCCTTGATGACAATTCAACAAGCCGCAAACGTAACCCCGCGCCAGGCGTTACTGGCTAATATTGTCGCTTACATTGCCGCAGCCTACAGTTACTACGCACTCTTCAGCGCCGGTGCAGACGCGATGATGCTGGGTGGCATTGTGACAATGTTGGGTTGGACATTGTACGGTACTGTTTCCCGACGTTTTATGAAGGACGGGAACCCTCAGCCAGTCGGCGAAAAGCTACCGGTTTGATAATCAAGGAACACTGAAGGGCAGTAGACAGTGTGCAACTGTCTTCTACAGTCAGGCTGCTCTCGGGCAGTCTGTTTGCAATCGACCTGCTGTTGCGGAAAACGTCTACAACGCCGTCCTATGGAGTCGTCATGTATATTTTCAACCCGCTGCTGTCCAGCGCTGATAACCCGTCAGCCGTACCGATCGCGTCGCCTGAACTTAACGACGTCGGTCCACTCTCAGCCGACCTGCTTGATCGCATGCACCGTTACTGGCTCGCCGCCAATTACCTGTGTGTCGGGCAGATTTACCTCAAGGCCAACGCGCTGTTGCGCGAGCCCCTGACTGCCGAGCACATCAAGCCGCGCCTGCTGGGACACTGGGGAACATCGGCGGGTCAGAACTTCATCTACGTGCACTTGAACAGGCTCATCAGTGAGCAGCATGTCGAGATGGTTTATATCTCTGGGCCCGGACATGGCGGCCCTACGCTCAATGCCTGCGCCTGGCTGGAGGGCACTTACAGCGAGGTGCATGCTGAGATAACGCCGGACGAGGCGGGCATGTTGCGGTTTTTCCGCAGCTTCTCCACGCCGGGCGGCGTGCCCAGCCACTGTGGTCCGCACACGCCCAATTCCCTGCATGAGGGCGGCGAACTGGGTTATTCGCTGGTGCATGCCTTCGGCGCTGCGTTTGACAATCCCGAGTTGCTGGTGACCTGCGTGATTGGTGATGGCGAGGCCGAGACCTGTCCACTTGAGGGCAGCTGGAAGAGCATCCGTTTTCTCAATCCTCGCAACGATGGTGCGGTGTTGCCGATTTTGCACCTCAATGGTTACAAAATCTCAGGCCCTACCGTGGAAGCGCGCACGGACGATGCCGACCTTGTCGAGCTGTACCGTGGACGCGGTTATGAACCGATTATTGTCGCGGGCGACGATTTGCCAGGCATGCACCAACGTTTCGCGGCGGCCCTGGACGCGTCCTACGCCAGCATACGTAACATCCAGCGCCGTGCTCGGAGCGAGGGGCTGGCCCAGCGCTTGCGTTGGCCGATGATTATTTTGCGCAGCCCCAAAGGCTGGACCGGGCCGAAGGTGGTCGATGGTCTGCCGGTCGAAGGCACGTTCCGCGCGCATCAGGTGCCACTGGCCAATGTGATCCAGAACCCACAACACCTGGCCCAGCTCGAGGCCTGGATGCGCAGCTATTCGCCACAGACGCTGTTTGATGACAACGGTGCGTTGGTGCCTGAGCTGCAAGCACTGACCCCGCCAGCCGCGTTGCGTATGGGCGCTGTTCCTCACGTCAACGGCGGGCGGGTGCTTACGGCGCTGGACCTGCCAAACTTTGCCGACTATGGCCTGGAAGTGCCAGGGCCAGGCGAGGTGATTGCTGAGGCGCCGCGCAAGCTGGGCGAATACCTGCGTGACGTGATTCGCTTCAACCCTGCCAACTTTCGCGTGTTCGGGCCGGATGAAACCAACTCCAACCGACTCAATGCGGTGTTTGAAGCCACCAACCGAACCGCTGCGGGACCGGTACTCGAAATCGACGATCACCTCGCGCCCAATGGCCGGGTGATGGAGGTGCTCAGTGAGCATTTGTGCGAGGGCTGGCTGGAGGGTTATCTGCTCACGGGGCGCCACGGCATGTGGTCGACCTATGAGGCCTTCGCCCAGGTCGTCGACTCAATGGTGACGCAACATGCCAAATGGTTGCAGCAAAGTCGCGAGTTTCAGTGGCGCCGCCCGTTGGCCTCGCTCAATGTGCTGCTCACCAGCCATGCCTGGCGCAACGACCATAATGGTTTCAGTCATCAGTCCACGGGCTTTGTCGACAATGTGTTGCAACGTCGTTCCGACGTGGTGCGGGTGTACTACCCGCCGGACTCCAACTGCCTGGTCAACGTGTTCGACCACTGCTTGCGCAGCCGTAATTACGTGAACGTGGTGACCTGCGGCAAGCAGCCGGACTTCCAGTGGCTGGATTTCGACGCCGCGCTGAAGCATTGCTCTCAAGGCGCATCGATCTGGAATTTCGCCAGCAGCGATGAGGGTGATGATCCTGATGTGGTGTTAGCGTGTGCGGGCGATGTACCGACCACCGAGGCGGTGGCGGCCGCATGGTTGCTGCAAAAGCATGTGCCCGGCATTCGCGTACGGCTGGTCAATGTCGTGGACCTGTGCATCCTCAGCAACCCGGAAACGCGCCCTCACGGTATGGACCATGGGTCGTTTGAAGCGTTGTTCACCCGCGATGCGCCGGTGATGTTCGCCTTCCACGGTTCTACCTGGGTCATCCACTCCATGGTGCATGGCCGGGCCAACGAAGCCCGCTTCCATGTTCGCGGTTTTTCTGACCGGGGCACCACGACTACGCCGTTTGACATGGTGGTGCTTAACCAGATGAGTCGCTACCAACTGGCTATCGACGCATTGAGTCATGTGCCGCGCCTGCGTGCTCATAGCCAGGACGCAGTGAGTTACTTCGAAAGCCAATTGCGCAAGCATCACACGTACATTCGCGAGCACTTCGAGGACCTTCCCGAGATTCGCAATTGGCACTGGACCGCTGACTTCAGCCAGCCGGACAGCCCGCCGCCATTAGCCAAGGGGCATGTCAGAGGCCAGCTCTTTACCGATGCCTGAGCGGTTTCGACATCCGGTCACGCTTGAGGTGTGGCCGAACCCCAGTTGTCCCCAGTTCGTATAAGGGCCAGTCCATGCAGTCTCCTTGCAACGATCTTGATCCGAGCTTTCAAACCCTGCGCCAACTGGCGTTTGATCAGTCCATCCGTTGGTCGTGTCTGAATGATGATATCTGGCGCAGTCTCGACCATGAATTATGGGAACTGACCCACAACCCTTGTGTGGTGCTCAACGCGGTTTCCGACCAGAAGATCAACGTCCTGCTGGGCAACAGTCATTTTCATGCGCGGGTTACCCGCATCGCCGAGATCCATCGGGATATCCTCGCTCAGCCCTCATGGTTCGAGCGCGAACACCCAGACGCTGATTTGCATCAAGTGGCCTACTTCTCCATGGAGTACATGCTCAGCGAGGCACTGCCGATTTACTCGGGGGGGCTGGGCAATGTCGCGGGCGACCAGTTGAAAGCCGCCAGCGACCTGGGTGTTCCGGTGGTGGCTGTCGGCATGCTTTGGCAGCAAGGGTATTTCCGCCAGGAAATCGGTTTTCAGGGTGACCAACAAGCCTTGTACCCGGTCAATGACACGCGCCAATTGCCGGTGGAGCCCTTGTTGCGCCCGGATGGCAGCTTGTTACGTCTGTCCGTGCAATTGCCAGGTCTGACGGTCTGGGTACGGGGTTGGCAGGCAACGGTGGGGCGTAATAAATTATTGCTGCTCGACAGTAACGACCCGGCCAATCCACCCCCGTTCCGGCTGATCACCGGTGAGCTGTATGGCGGCGATGTGGAGATGCGTCTTCGCCAGGAGGTGGTGCTGGGTATTGGTGGATGGCGTTTGCTGGAGGCCGCAGGCTACACGCCGGATGTCTGTCATCTAAACGATGGCCACGCCGCTTTCGCTGCGCTTGAACGGGCCCGCAGCTACATGCAAGCGAACAACGTCGGGTTCGATGTCGCGATGACCGCCACCCGTGCCGGTAATGTGTTCACCACCCATACACCGGTCGAGGCTGGTTTTGACCGTTTCCCCCCGGAGTTGATCGGCAAATACCTGGGGCGCTATGTCGAAACTGAACTGGGCCAGCCGTTGTCGGCCATTCTGGCGCTGGGACGGCAGAACGCTGGCGATGCGCAAGAACACTTCAATATGGCGTTCCTGGCGACGCGTTGTGCGGGTGCGGTCAATGCAGTGAGCCGCCTGCATGGGGTAACCAGCCGGCACATTTTCCAGGGTCTGTTTCCACGCTGGCCCCGTGATGCCGTACCGATCGGGCACGTGACCAATGGCGTTCACTTGCCGACATGGGTATCACTCGAAGCCGAGTCGCATTGGCAAGCCTTGCACGGGGGGGATTTGCCTTGGCGCGGCACCAGTGAGTCGCGGGTCAGCGAGTTGCTGGAGCAGGTCGATGATGGGCATATCTGGCGTTTGCGCGAGCAGGCCAGGACGCTGTTGTTCGAGTTCGTTCGCACCAATCTGGCACGCAGCGAGGCCATTCACGGTGCCTCACTGGAGGCCATCGAGTCGGCGGGTGCCTTGTTCAATCCGCAGGTATTGACGCTGGGCTTTGCCAGGCGCTTTGCCTCGTACAAACGGCCTAACCTGTTGTTGCAGGACCCCGACCGGCTGCTGCGCATTCTCAACCATCCAACCCGGCCGGTGCAGTTGCTCATCGCCGGCAAGGCGCATCCGGCTGACATCGTCGGGCAGCAGATGATTCGTGACTGGTACGCGTTCATTCGCCGTCCGGAGGTCAACGGGCGTGTGGCTTTCCTCGAAGACTACGATATGCGCGTGGCACGCCATTTGGTGCAGGGGGTCGACGTTTGGGTCAACACCCCACGCCGTCCGTGGGAGGCCAGCGGCACCAGCGGGATGAAAGTCCTCGCCAACGGTGGATTGAACCTGTCCCAGCTCGATGGCTGGTGGGCCGAAGCATGCTCAGAGGAGGTGGGCTGGGGGGTTGGCGATGGCGCCGAGCATACTGACGATTACGACAGTGTCGACGCTACCCAGCTCTATTCGTTGCTTGAGGATGAGGTGGTGCCTGCCTTTTATGAGCGCGATGCAGAGGGCATTCCCAGGCAATGGATCCGGCGCATGCGCTGCAGCATGGGAGCGCTGGTGACACAGTTTTCCGCTGATCGGGCCGTACGCGACTATACCCAATATTATTATTTGCCCGCCGCAACGGCCTACCGGGCGCGCGCGGCGGACGAAGGCCGACTGGCCGTGCAACTCACTCGTGGGCGCGAGGATCTGAGTGTTCGTTGGGCTCATATCCGCTTTCTGCACCTGGACATGCACCAGCAGGAGGGTCATTACGCTGCAGCGTTACACATGGACCTTGACGGACTGTCCCCGGACCAGTTGCGCGTGCAACTGTATGCCGAAGGCCTGGCGGGTGCGCCCGCTGATGTTCAGGACATGGTGGTCGACCCGATGGCACTGCCTGGAGGTGTTTTGATCTATCGCGCCGAGGTGCCTGATGATCGTCCCGCGCTGGCTTACACCGCGCGCGTGATCGTCAATGACGCCACTGGGCTGGCGGTCCCGCTGGAGGTCGGGCTCATCGCCTGGCAGCGTTAACGTGCTGTTCACCGCGCCAGCCTACAGGCGCTGAACGTCCCATACCGAGGCCTGCGCTTGCAGGCTTCGAGTCACCTTTTTATCTGTCTGGAAGACGCTATGTCCCTTGATCAGCAAAATCGCCTTGGCATGAAAGCACTGCTTATCCATGAAGATCTTGCGGCCAATACGGCGGCGGGCCGCGCCGTCAGGCAGCTGGCGCAAGAGCTGGAAAAACGCCAGGTTGAGGTCCTGCTGGCACAGTCGGCGCTGGATGCCGCGATCCTGATTCACTCAGACCCGATGGTGCAATGCGTGTTGCTTGATTGGGAGTTGGCCCTCGACGACAGCCATGCAATCGCCAACAGCGTATTGGATGCTGTGCGTGAGCGCAGCGAGACGCTGCCGATTTTTCTGTTGGCTGATCGCAACAGTGCCGCGACCATCCCGCTTGACGCCATGCAGAAATCAGATGACTTCATCTGGCTGCTGGAAGACACCACCGCGTTTATCAGCGGGCGCATCGTCGCCGCGATTCAGCGTTACCGTGAGGCCGTGCTGCCACCGATGTTTGGTGCGCTGGTGCGCTTCTCGCAAGTGTACGAATACTCTTGGCACACGCCGGGACATACCGGCGGTACAGCGTTCCTGAGGTCGACGGTAGGTCGGGCTTTTTTCGATTTTTTTGGCGAGAACCTGTTCCGTTCGGACTTGTCGATTTCAGTGGGCGAACTGGGCTCATTACTTGATCATTCTGGTCCCATCGGCGCCAGCGAAGTGTACGCAGCGAAGGTCTTCGGCGCTCATCGCACGTATCACGTCACCAATGGTTCATCGACCTCCAATCGGGTGATCCTGATGGCCAGCGTCACGCGTGACCAGGTGGCGTTGTGTGATCGCAACTGCCACAAGTCGGTCGAGCACGCCATGACCATGTCCGGGGCGATTCCGACCTACCTGATTCCCTTGCGAAATCACTACGGTCTGATCGGGCCGATACCTCCCCAGCGCCTGAGCCCCGAGGCCGTGCGCGACGCCGTGGCGAGCAATCCACTGGTGCGTGACGGGGTGGACCCGACACCGATGCACGCGATTGTCACCAACTCCACCTACGACGGCCTTTGTTACAACGTGACCCGGGTCGAGGCGTTGCTCGGCCAAAGCGTCGACCGTTTGCATTTCGACGAAGCCTGGTTCGGTTATGCGCGCTTCAACCCGATCTACCGCGAGCGTTTCGCCATGCACGGCGAGCCAGCCGACTACAGCGCGGACAGGCCGACAGTGTTTGCGACCCAATCCACACACAAGTTGCTGGCGGCGCTGTCCCAGGCCTCGATGATCCACGTTCGCGATGGTCGTCGGCCTATCGAACATGCGCGGTTCAACGAGGCGTTCATGATGCATGCCTCGACCTCGCCGAATTACGCAATCATCGCCTCCAACGATGTCAGTGCGGCAATGATGGACGGCCCTGGTGGCAAAGCCCTGACGGGCGATGCGATTCGCGAGGCGATTGCTTTTCGACGCATGGTGCCTCGACTCAACGAAGAGTTCCAGGCCCGGGGCGAGTGGTTTTTCAATGTCTGGCAGCCGGACACCGTCATCGATCCCGAGAGTGGCGAAGTGGTGCCTTTCCATACTGCCGATGAGGCCTTGCTGGCGAGTGACCCTGAGTGCTGGGTGCTAAAACCCAATGCAGCCTGGCATGGTTTCGGTGACATCGAAGACGGCTACTGCATGCTTGACCCGATCAAAGTGTCGATCACCACACCCGGGATATTGCCCGGTGGCGGCATGAGCCAGCAGGGCGTTCCTGCGGTGGTGCTCAGCGCCTACCTGGACCGGCAGGGCATCGTGGTGGAGAAAACCACCGACTTCACCATTCTGTTCCTGTTCTCCATCGGTGTGACCAAAGGCAAGTGGGGTACATTGGTCAGCACCTTGCTGGACTTCAAACGTGACTACGACGCCAACGCGCCACTGGACAATGTGTTGCCAACGCTGATCGCCGCGCACCCGCAACGCTACCGTGGCATGGGGCTGCGCACACTGTGCGACACCATGTTCCAGGCCATGTCCGAACTGCGCACCACTGAATCGATGTCTCGGGCATTCTCTACCTTGCCTGTGCCTCAATTCAGTCCGGTCGCGGCGTATGAGCAACTGGTGCGTGGCAATATCGAAGTCCTTACCCTCGAACAAATGGCGGGCCGCACCGCGGCGACCGGGGTAGTGCCATATCCGCCTGGCATCCCGCTGCTGATGCCTGGCGAGAGCGCAGGGGCGGCGGATGGTCCGATTCTCGGCTACCTCAAGGCGCTGCAAGAATATGACCTGCGCTTCCCGGGTTTCACCCATGACACCCACGGCGTCGAGGTGGAGGATGGGCGTTATTTAGTCCGATGCATTAAATAAACCCCAGAACGGACCGGGCGACAGGGAGGGCGGCTATGCTGAAATCATGGCTGCCAATCGCTATAGGCGCGCCGCTCGGTGCCGGCCTTGTTTCAGCTGATTAGCGCACGCTAAAAGGGGTTGGATCATGAAAGGTTTTCTGGTGATTTTCTTCACTCAGCAGAATCGTCGCTATCGCGGAAAAATGCTCGGTGACTGGGTCGTCGACCTGGCCAAGGAGCTGGGGCTGCGCGGCGCCACGTTGTCGACGGGCATAGAGGGGTTTGGCCATACAGGCCAGTTGCATTCAACGCACGTTTTTGAACTTGCCGATCAACCTATCGAAATTCGTCTGGCGATTAGCGAAGACGAGTGCGCGCGTCTTTTCGAGCGTCTGGAGGCCGAGGACATCTCCTTGTTCTACATAAAAGCGCCGATCGAGCTGGGGACTGTCGGCAAAAAATCCGACAAGCCCCTTAGTTGACGGGGAGTTCCAGCGTTGCGCAGAGACCGCCGCCCGTAAGGTTATCCAGACTTATCCGACCTCTCAGACGAACCGCAATCGTTTGTACAATCGTCAGTCCAAGCCCTGCGCCCTGGTCGTTACCTCGACTGTAAAAGCGCTCAAAGAGCCGCTCACGCTCCGCCTCGTTGATACCCGGACCCTGATCTTCGACAGCCAGCTGGAAGTGTCCATCGACTTTTGTCAGGCGGACGGTGATCAGGCCATGTTCCGGAGAAAAGTTCGCGGCGTTGGTCACCAGGTTATTAAGCGCGATGTTAATCGCCACTGGATCGGTGTGGGTGATGTAGGGGACATCGCTGACATCGAAAGACAGCTCAAGGCCCTTGCTCAGCAACCAGGGCGTCAGTTGAACCAGTCCCTCTCGCACAGTCGCCGTCAGGTCAACGGTTTGCAGGGGCGGTGCTATCGACTGGGGTTCAAGCCTGGCCATGGTCAGCAACTGGTTAACCAAACGGCTGGTGCGGTCTACACCGACGATCAGGTATTCGAGTGACTCTCGTTTTTCTTCCTCAGTGCCCGCTTCCAGCAAATTCTGCGCATGCACCCGAAGTACCGCCAACGGTGTACGCATTTCATGGGCCGCATCGGCAATGAAGCGTCGCTCTCGTCCCAACACCTCCTGGATTTGCGAAAGCATTCGATTCAGCGCTGCCTGCATGGGTTCGAGTTCGCTGGGCAGCGGCTCGATTTGCAGGGGCTCCAGGGAGCCGGAGTGTCGAGCGCGCAGGGTCGCGGCCAAATCAGCCAAGGGCTTGAGCCCCCAACCAATCGCCAGCCACATCACCGAGACGAGGATCAGGCTGCCCAACAGATTTGGCCAAAGGGTGTGCTGAACGATACGGTCGACCAGATCCGTTCGCACATCGTTACGCTCGCCGACCCAGATGTGCAGCCCGTACTGCACATCGTCGAGAATAAATGTTCGCCATTGATGATTTTTCAGGTCAACGACATCGCTGAACCCTGCCTGGGAAGGCGGGTGAGTAAAGGTGGGGGCGCTGGCAGTGTGTACCAACAGTTCGCCTTGATGATTCCATACCTGAAAAGCAATCTTGCTCTCATAGGGATGGCCATCGAGTTTGGGCGAGGCTTGACTGAGTGCCTGGTTAAAAGCCTGGTACAGCGCTGAGTGGTCCTTGCTGGCCATTGGCATGCGCATGACGCCTTGCAGCAGGCGAGCGTTCTGGGCTAGCTGCGCGTCATAGACTTCGGCAATTTCATGATTGCTGTCATGCAGGTTGAAGAAACTCATGATCAACAGGCCGACAAGCAACAGGCCAAGAATCAAGGTCATGGTGCGCTTTCTGATTGAGGTCATCGGCGCTCTTCAACCAGGTAGCCGACACCGCGAATGGTCCGGATTAAATCAGAACTGAATTTTTTCCGCAGATTGTGGATATGCACCTCAAGGGTGTTGCTTTCCGCTTCTTCGTTCCAGCCGTAAAGCAACTGGATCAATCGTTCGCGGGTCATTACCCGTCCTGGGGGAGACAGCAGTTCATAGAGCAACTGGTACTCCTTGGGTGTCAGCGCAACCGGTGCGCCATGGTAGGTCACCTGCTGGGTGCTTGGGTCCAGGCTGATGTCGGCATGCTCGATCAGCACCCGGGCGCGTCCCGCACTTCGGCGCAGCAGCGCGCGCAGGCGGGCTTTCAGTTCGGCAAGGTCAAAAGGCTTGACCAGGTAGTCATCGGCGCCTGCATCCAGACCGGCAATCCGGTCTTCGGTGGCATCGCGCGCGGTGAGGATCAGCACGGGCAGCGTGGAGCCGCTCTGGCGTAACTGGCGCAGCACTTCGAGGCCGTCCATGCGGGGCAGCCCCAGGTCGAGCACGGCCAGATCAAAGGTTTCGGTGAGCAGCGAATGCAGAGCGCTGCTACCGTCTTTAAGCCAGTCAACGGTGTAACCCTCTCGGGTCAAGGCCTGATGAACACCTTCGCCCAGAGCGACGTCATCTTCGATAAGCAGTAGACGCACAGCTGACTCCTGTCAGTTAATTTTCTTGTTTACCTCCCCAAGCAATGCCTGGATCTCCTGGCGGCGACCCGTATCGGCGGTTTCCCGGCCGGGACGTGGGGGCGCTTGCAAGGCTTTGAGCAAGGCTGCCTTGGCTTCGGCATAACGACCTTGACGATAAAGGTGGTCACCCCAAAAGTACAGGCTGTCTATGCCTGTCGGATTGAGTTGCAGGCCTTGTTTCAAGAGCTGTTCGGCTTTTTCCGCGTCACCGAAGCCGACGGGCCAGCCGGGAACGCGATCATAGAGTGCTGCGAGGCTGGTATAGGCGGAGCCTTGCAGCGCATTCGGGTCCAGTGCCATGGCTTTTTCGAGATCGGTGCGCGCGACCTTGACCTTGCCCAGTGCCCCCAGTCCGCCTTGAGCACCGGCCCAACTGCTGGTAACGATGCCGGACCAGATCCAGGCCTCGGCAACGGACTGCCGAGACTGAGTGAACGCCGACGCTTGTGCTGCAAGCTTTTCAAACGCAGCAGCACGTTGCTCGGCTGGCAGTTCGTACTGGATATGGGCCCAGCTTTGCTGGATGGCAGTCAGGCGCTCCTGATCTGCGCTTTCCAAGGCCCACGCCGGGCTGCTCAATACGCCGAAAAGTAGGTAGATACAGAGCTTTTTCATGGTTTTGATTTCTCTTTTTCTTGCCGGACACTGAGTCGCCGGATCAAGGGCAGTTGTTTACGCAGGCTGCGGTCCACAAGGTTCGGCAGCAGGCTGTTCAAGCGGACGAAGAAGCGTTCAGGCCAGCCCAGGTAGAGCTCGCGACGATCACCGGCAATCGCATGGACAACCGCCTGAGCGACGATGTGTGGGTCGTCGACGTTTGATTTCAGTGCATCGGTCAAGGCTTGTGCGGCGGGGCTGTTCATGGAGGTGCGCGTCGCACGGGGCGCCACGTACAGCACGCCAACCCGGGTATCGGCCAGCTCGCGACGCAGGGCTTCGGAGAACCCGCGCAGCGCGAACTTACTCGCGCAATAGCTGGCGTAACCCGGGAAACCAATGGAGCCATAGGTGGACCCCACATTGACGACCATGGCGCTTTCAGCGTCTTTCAACAGAGGCAGAAACGTGCGTGTCAGGCAGATGGGGACGCTGATGTTCAACGCCAGCATGGCGTTGATTTCTGCATCGTCCAACTGTTCAAGCATGGCGAAGTGGTTGACCCCGGCAGCATTGATCAGCATGTTCACACCGCCCATTTCCTCGGCCGTGGTGAATACCTTTCTACGGTCAGTGGTCGTTGTGAGGTCGGCTGATACCCAGCGCAGATTGTGCGGATAAAGCGCGAGTAACCGCTCAAGTGGCGCTTTATGTCGAGCCACCGCCAATACCAGAGCGCCTTTTGCGCACAGAGCATCGACGATGGCCAGGCCGATCCCGCCGCTGGCACCGGTCAGGACGACCCTGGCCTCAGAGAGTTGCATGCACATTCTCCTCGGCCGCTGCGCTCGGCAGGGCACGGAACATGTCGGCGTACAGTTTGTAGACGACTTTCGAGGCGTGGATGACGGCGGCCTGGTCGGCCGGGTCTTCCAGGCGATCCATCAACCGGCGATAGGTCTGCATGTGCGCCACGTCCAATGAACCGTGAGAACTCAAATAGCTGAAGGCAGTGGCGGGAAGCTCAAGGTGTTCGCGAATACTGTCGGCGGCATGTGTGGCCAGCGCGATGCTGGTGCCCTCGAGTACGTTGACCATCCCGAACAGGCCGACGGGATTGTCCCGCGCGATCAAGTCATAGAGGAAACTGACCATCAACTCGATCGGCAGCTCTGGACGTCCTTCGCGGACAGCATCGGCGTCGCCGCCGCAGGCCGAAATGTCATTCAGAATCCATTGTTCATGGCCGTACTCTTCGTCGATGTACTCACAGACGGCCCCACGCAGCCATTCCAGGCGGATCGGCAGGCGGGCACCACACGCCATAAGCAACGGGACCGTGTGTCGAACGTGGTAATAGGCTTGGGTCAGAAAAGCGCGATAGCTTTCCAGGCTGACCTGACCAGCAAGGGCTTGGCGAATGATGGGTAAGCTAAATAATTCCTGGCGTTCGCGCTGGGTGGCTTCTTGCAGTGTGTCGAAGAAACTCATGATGCTGATACCTCAGGGTAAACCGATGAAATGAGTTGATGCCGGTAGCGTTCGAGAATGGCTTCGCGCCGTGGACGACCATTGGCGGTGAGCAGGCCGTTGGCCGGGGTAAAGGGTTGTTCCAGACGCGTCCATTGATGAACCTGGGCGTAGTCGGGCAAGTTTTCGTTGGCCTGGGCGACGGCGGCGGTGATTTCCTCGTCGGTGCAGTCCGGTTTGTGCGGCCACAGCAGCGCGTGGTTACGCGGCATTGCTTCGCCATACACAAAAGCCTGGGCGATATGACTGCGTTGTGTCAGCTCGGCCTCGACCCATTCGGGATTGACGTTGCGACCAAAACTGGTCACGAATTGATGCTTCTTGCGGCCGTTGAGGTAGAGATAACCCTCCGCGTCAAATTCGCCCAGGTCACCGCTGTGCCACCAACCCGTGGCCTCAGGCGCTTCGCCCAGATAACCGAGCATCGGAGCGCCGCCAATCAGCACTTCCCCGTCCTCAGCAAGGCGGACCTTCACATGGGGCAAGGGCTTGCCGACACTGCCCAGGCGGTTGGCGCCGGGATGGTTCAGGCACACCACCGAAGCGCATTCCGACAAGCCATAGCCCTCAAAGACCGGCAGGCCGATCCGTTGTGCGCGCCGCAACAATTCAACCGACACCTTGGCCCCGCCCACCGCTGCGAAGCGCAGTGTCGAGGCGTTGAATGCGCCGAGCTCAGCCGCGTTGACCAATAGCAGAAGCAGTTGCGGCACCAGGATCAGACTTTCGGGACGCCGTTCGGCAAGAGTGCCGAGCAGGCGGGGGATATCCACGCCACTGGCGCCCTGAATCCCGAGTTTTTTCTGACTCGGCAAGCTTAGCGTGGCGCCCGCATAGAGCGCGGCATAGCACCCCAGGTTTTCCAGGAGAATGGCCAGGGGAAGCAGGGCGAGGTGATGGCGGGACTCGGTAGCGCGGCTGGCCAGGTCCAGTTCCCTGGCCACCCTTAGCAGGCTGTCGGCACTCAGGCATACGCCTTTTGGGGTTCCGGTGGTGCCTGAGGTGAACGTCAGCTTCGCGGTGCCTTGGGGCATGCGCGTTGTGCCGGAAAACGATCGGCGCCAGAATTCTCCGACCTGTGTATAGCCAGCCGTTGTCAGTTCAGTAGCCTGATCGGTGTCGGCGATGACCAGCTCGGCCTGGCTTTGCTCCAGGCAGTGGTGACGTTGTGCGGGGCTGAAAAAAGGCGGCAACGTCAGGCAGGTGAGCCCTTCGAACAGTGCTGCAAGATCCCAAAGCAGGGCATTAGGGCCGTTCTCCAGGGCCAGGGCAACCACGCTGACGCGTTCTTCGCTCAGGCGCTGTTGCCGATAGACGACTTCTGCGTACAGGGTGGCGTAATCCAGCCGCTGCTCATCCCCCCATAACGCCAAGGCGTCAGGTTTTTTTTCGGCATGGTGGCGAAGAATCTGTTTGAACCCTTCCAGTTCAGGCGACATGGCTGATCATCTCGGACGTCGATGGCAAACCGAGGCGATTGAATAGCCCCACATTGCGCAAATGAATGAAGCCAGCGCGAATATTGCCGACATGCACAGACGGCTGGCTTTGGTAATAACTGCCCCAGGCATGTTGCTCTTCACCCAGTCGCTGCGGGTCGGCGGCACAGAGGGTCACGGGGCGTAATCCCAGGCGATGGAAGCTATTGACCAGTCCAACGTTGCCGGTAAACGCCACCCACTCCAGTCCGCCCATGGCCAGTAGCCAGGTGAGGGTGATGATGCTCAGGCGTGCACTGCCGGTATCGCTTGCGGCGAGATTGCCGACCTCGACAATACCTATTCGGTCAACCGGGCGGTCGGCGGCGGCACAGATCAATGGTTCGATGGGTTCATCCAGATAATGCTCGAGAAACAGCGGTCCTGAAGCTGCCAGACGCACCCCGGCAACGGCGCTCAGCCCGCCCGCTGAATTGCTCAACCCGAACAGCTCAGGCATGAATTGGCGGATCTCGGCCCCGTGGGCCAGGTGGAAGCGTTGTTGAATATAAGCTTCGAATTCTGAGCGTTTTGGTTCACCTGGCAGGGCCCTGACCAAGCTCATGTCAGGTGCGTCGGTGTTGCCGAAATGCAGGGGTAACCGGATGTTCCAGTCGAAACCTGGCATTGAAAGAACTCCTCCCGTGGGTAGTCAGGTTCAGAGTATCGGCGCCAATTCTTAGCGAAGTCTGAAGGTTCGCCCACGTACGTCTAAGGTCGTATCCGGTCAGTCTTCAGACTGGCTTAAGACTCGTCAGCCAAGGTGCTGAAAGCCCAAATGACTGGGGCAGCACACCACGACACTCGAGAGGTCCGCTCATGAACAACCGCGCAGTGCCGCAACGTTATGGAAAACTATCGATCACCCTGCACTGGCTGATGCTGGCGCTGTTCGTCGGTGTCTACGGTTGTATTGAAATCAAGGGGCTCTTGCCGCGAGGGCATGCGCTGAAGGGGATGTTTCTCGGGCTGCATTCACTGTTCGGGTTGGCGATCTTCGCGCTGGTCTGGGTCCGGTTGCTGGCCCGTTTGAAACCCAGTCCGCCCATTTTGCCGCGTCCACCGGGCTGGCAGATCGGCATGTCACACCTGACGCACCTGGCGCTTTACGGGCTGATGATCGCTACGCCGATACTCGCTTGGCTGATGTTAGGTGCAGGGGACAAACCGATCCCTTATTTCGGTTTCGTGCTGCCTGCGCCAGTCAGCGTCGATCCCGCATTAGCCCGCCAGTTCAAGGACTGGCATGAGTTGATCGGCAGTGCCGGTTACTGGCTGATCGGGTTGCATGCGGCGGCAGGGCTTTTTCACCATTACTGGGTGGGCGACAACACCCTGAAGCGGATCTTGCCAGGACAGCGGCCTGAATAGTTGCCGCGTCCTGGATAGAGCTTGCCGGGCCTCAGACTCCGCTGAGTGACAACGCCGCCAGTGCGCCGATCAATGCGGGCGGCATCACCAGAATGCCCAGGCGCAGGAAGTCGATAGCACTGACGTGTTCGCCTTCGCGGCGCACGGCAATAAGCCACAGCAGCGTAGCCAGCGAGCCGGTAATTGACAGGTTTGGCCCCAGGTCGACACCGATCAATAGCGCACTCGTGATGGCCGTGGGCAGATGATCGATCTCGCCCACCGACCCGGCGATCAGGCCTGCTGGAAGGTTGTTGACCATGTTGCTGGCGATGGCCACGATGATCCCGGCACCCCAGGTCGCCTGGAGGGTGGAGTGTTCGGCCAACGACGCCAATGCATGCGCCAGGGTATTGATCACGCCTGTCTGCGCCAACCCCTCGACCAACACAAACAAGCCTGCCACCAGCGGCAGCACGCCCCAGGACACGCCCTTGAGCACCGGTAGCGGGTTCAGACGCTGGCGCACGTGGATAAGGCTCGCGGTCGCGAGCCCGGCACAGAAGGTCGGCAGGCCCAATTGCAGGTCAAGCGCCGACGCCAACAGCAACAGCACCGCAGTCAGTACGATGCCGAATGCGGTCAGACGTGCGCCGCTCGACAGCGGTTGAAGGGTAATGACGGTTTCCAACGGCTTGCGCAGATGATTGCGCTGAGTGAAGCGCAGCACGATATAGGTCAGGCCAATCGCTGCGATGGAGGGCAGGGTGAACTGCCACAGCCAGGTCATCAGTGGTGGCATGTGGCTGCCGAAAACCACCAGGTTGGCGGGGTTGGAGATGGGCAGTACAAAGCTTGCTGCGTTAGCGATGAAGGCGCAGACAAACAGGTAGGGCAGAGGCTCTGCCTTGGCCGCTTTGGCCGCGGCGTAAACGGCAGGGGTCAGTACCACGGCGGTGGCGTCGTTAGAGAGAAATATCGTCACCAGCGTGCCGACCAGGAACACCAGGTCGAACAGTCGTTGCCCCGAACCCCGGGCATGTTGCGCTGCATACATGGCCAACCAGTCGAAGAGCCCCTCCTGACGCGCCAGTTCAGCCAGCACCATCATGCCAATCAGAAACAGATAAACATCGCTGCCCTTGGCCATCGCCGCCAGAGCCGAGTGGAGCGGAATAAACCCCAGACTTGTGAGTAACACGGCGGCACACACCGCCCAGACATACTCAGGCACCCGCCATGGGCGCAGGATAATCCCGCAGGTTGCCAGGGCCGCCACTGTCCAGATGACCATAGTTGGATCGAATGCAGGCATTGTTTTTACTCAGGCGTGAGGCTAAAGGCGAGATAACGGGAATCGATCATCGCGAGGCAATCGGGATGATTTTAACGGCAGATCGGAGGGGGGTGTTCCGAGCCCAATGCAACGTTTCGGGCATGGCCAGCCATAGTAAAAGAAATGCCACTGCGGCAATAGCGGCGAGTGTCAGGAAAGCAGCGCTGTAACCCGCTTGCTGCACCACCAGCCCTGCCAGCCCCGTGCTCAGTGCTGCGCCCAGACCAAACACGGTCGAGAGCGCGCCGAGGCTGACGTTGAAGCGGCCGGTGCCATGCGTGAGGTCCTTCACGACCAAGGGAAAAAGTGCGCCAAAGATGCCTGCGCCAACACCGTCGAGCATCTGCACGGCGACCAGCCAATAGGGATCATCGGACAGGGTGTAGAGCACCCCGCGCAATGGCAGGATCAGGAAACCAGCGAGTAGTAGCGGTTTGCGTCCCCATTGATCGGCCTTGGCACCGACCAGCAACGCGGCAGGGACCATGACCAATTGGGCAGCGACAATGCAGGCGGAGGTCAGCGGAGTGGCCATCAGCAAATTGACCAGCGCCAGCTTCTGGCTCACCAGCGGCAACATCGCGGCATTCGCTAGGTGGAACAGCGCACAGCAAATGGCGAACAGCAGCAAAGGTTTGTTGGTCAGCAACACGGCCAGGCCCAAGGGATGGTCCGTCTGCGCGGTGTGACCGGGGTCGAAGCCTCTGGCGATGTCATGGTCGATAGCCCGCGCCGAGACGAAACTGACCGCAATCACACTGCCAAGTGCCATGGCGGCCATCAGGTAGAACACGGCAACAGGGCCGAACAGATAAGCAAACCCACCTGCGAGCAGTGCCGCACAGGCGTTGCCGGCATGGTTGAAGGTCTCGTTACGCCCGGTTCGACGGGTGAACGCTCTTGGTCCGGTAATGCCCAGTGAAATCGCAGCAATTGCAGGGGCGAACACCGATGCTGCTATTGCGCTGATGGCTTGGGTCAGCGCCACCAGGCTGAACGAGCTCAGGAAAGGCAGCACCAGACAGCTGGCAGTGACCAGCAGGGCTGCAATTACGATGACCGCACGTTTGCTATGGGTTCTATCGATCAACGCTCCGGCCGGTGTCTGAGTCACCAGCGCGGCAATCCCGGCCAGGGTCATCACCAAGCCAATGCTGGCCGGGTCCCAATGGTGTACGGCCAGCAGGTAAATCGCCAGATAGGGTCCTAGTCCGTCGCGTACATCCGCAAGAAAGAAGTTGAGTCCATCCAGAGAAAATCGGTTTCTGCGGTCTGAGGGAGTGGCCAAGGATGTTCTCTTTAAAAAGGGCAACGCACGACAGCGTGAGCAGTGCCCTGCCAATGACCTGTCGAGCCCCGGTTTAGTTTCACCGAACCGCACTTATAACCGAGAACCGGGCGGGTGGGGCGCGAGGTGCAGTACTTAAGTTTCGATCCATGTTGTAACGGTAGTCTTACACCTTGCTTGGCGGGTTATACCCGCCAACCTAAAGCACTGACACATTGCGGCCAAGGCAGCGTATGGCTGAGGGCCAGACCTTTTGATAATCGCCTCCGACATCTCGTCCCTGTTGCGGAGCGCGCCATGCACAACAATAAGAATTTTCAACGTCGATTCCTGCCTGTGCTTATTGCCGGCCTGTCCACCCTCAGTTTGAGCCAACTGGCCAATGCCGAGATCATGCTATATGACAAGGACCAGACGACATTTTCCACCGACGGTTACGTCAACACCTTCTACGTGAACAGCAAAGTTGACCGGGCGGGCGATCAATATGATCGTAACCAGGCACGGGTGAAAATGGGCTTCTTGCCCAACTACATCGGCTTCAACATGGGCAAGCAAGTCGATGATCTGAAGCTGGGCGCTCGTGCGTCGCTCTGGGTCACCATCAACGATAGCCAGACTGATGGCACGGCTACCGCCATCGATGTCCGCCAGTTCTACGGCACCGTCGCCAAACCCGAGTGGGGTGAGGTGCTGATCGGTAAGGACTTTGGCCTGTTTGCACGCTCCAACATCCTGCTCGACGAAATGCTTTCCGGCTATGGTCAGGTCAGCGATAGCCTGGGCCTGGTAGACGGTGGCGGGGTGTCGTTCGGCAACATCGGTACCGGTTATCCGTACCCGTTTCCCACCTCGCAGATCACTTACCGCACGCCGGTCATGGACGGTCTGCGGGTCGCAGTGGGCATCATGGACCCTGTTGACACCAATGACAGCAGCGCACTGGGCAAGGCATACCAGAAGAATCCACGGACCGAGAGCGAGGTTACTTACCAGTTCGATGTGGCCGGGGCGAAGATCTACAGCTGGGTCAACGGCAGCTATCAAACCTCGGACAACACCGATTCGAGTGTGAATTCGGTCACGTCAAAAGGGCTGGGTTATGGGGTTCAGGCGAAGATGGGCGGCTTGTCTCTGACCGGTTCGGGTTTCCAGGCCAAGGGTATCAACCCGTTCTTCACCAACAATGCCGGCAAGGCGACGCTGCGTGAGGTAGACAGCGTTGGTTACCTGATGCAGGGCTCCTACAAGCTGGGCAAGAACCGCCTGGCGCTGTCGTACGGCAAAACCAATGACGATGGCAACGGGGTGGTCGGCAGCGGCGCCGATTACGATACGCGTGGTATCGCGCTGTTCCATGACGTCAACGACAGCCTCAAATTGGTGGTCGAGTACAACCAGTTCAAAATCCGTGGGCATGACACCGTCGCCCAGAACGAAGACACCAATACCTTTGCCGTGGGTGCTGTCCTGACCTGGTAATCAGGCGGGATTCACACGCGACGCCTGGTCAAAGGCCTGCTTCCACAGGGAATATGCACTCCACTGTGGACGCGGGCTTTTTTGCGCAAGCGTTATGCCAGGCACCCTGAGTCTGTTTAAGCGCCTCAATGTGGCGGTCTCATCCTATCGGAGTGGCTACCCACTACCCAAGTAGGATACGGGGCCGGGTCCAGTCTTCGTAGACTGGCCTATCAGACAACGCACTTTCGGGAGGCGACTATATGCAGCAAGCCCAAACCGACGGCGTAGTGAGCGCGATGTCGATGGCAACCGGGGCGCAAGAGGTGGCGCAGGAACTGGCGCGGCAACTGTTGCATCCGCACTTGGGCTTCGTGCTGTTCTTCTGCTCGGCTGAATACGATTTACAGGCCTTGGGTGTCGCCTTGCAGCAAAGCTTTGGAGGCATTCGCGTGGTCGGCTGTACCAGCGCCGGCGAAATTACTCCCGAGGGTTACGGCCGTGGTTGTGTGACGGCGGTGGGCTTTGATCATCGGCATTTCTCTATTGCCGCTGAACTGATTGATGAAATGGAACGCTTCAGCCTGATCGACGCCCAGCAAATGGTCGAACGACTGGTTGGAGATTGTCGGAGCAATACCCTGGCGCCGATCAAAGGCAACAGTTTCGCCCTGACGTTGCTCGACGGCCTGTCCAGCCGCGAGGAGATGGTCCTCGCCGCGCTGAGTGCAGCCCTGGGCGATATCCCGCACTTCGGTGGTTCTGCCGGAGACGATAATTACCTGACCCACACTCACGTGTATTTTGGCGGCGAATTCCACAGTGGCGCCGCGGTGGTGCTGTTGGTCAATACCTGGCTGGACTTCGAAGTTTTCACCACGCACCACATTCTGCCGCGTGCGGAAAAACTCGTGGTCACCCGTGCCGACAGCACCATGCGCCGGGTTTACGAGCTTAATGCCGAGCCTGCAGCCGAGGAATATGCGCAGATCATCGGGGTGCCGGTGGCCGAACTCAATCACCGGGTTTTTGCTGCGCACCCGTTAGCCGTTCGCATCAACGATCAGTACTACGTCAGGGCTATTCAACAGGTCAACCATGACCTGAGCCTGAGTTTTTACTGCGCGGTGGAGAACGGCATTGTGCTGACTGCCATGACCCCGGGTCCGTTGCTGCCCAACCTGCAGGGCCTGTTCGACGGCTTGCAGGAGCGTTTGGGCTCGTTGTTGCTGACCATAGGCTGCGACTGCTTTCTGCGGCGCATGGAGCTGGAAGCCGATGGCAGCGTCCAACAGATTGGCGACTTTCTGCGCGAGCATCGGGTGATAGGTTTCAACACCTACGGAGAACAGTTCAATGGCATGCACATCAACCAGACCTTCACCGGCGTTGCCATTGGACGAAACCGTGCAGCCTCCTTCCCCCGCTGAATTGCTCGAGCACATCGCACAACTGCAACGGGATAATCAAAAGCTGCGGCGGATCAACACGGCCCTGATTGAGCGGGTCGAGTCCGGTACCGCGCGTGGCAATGATTCTTATGCGGCCTTTCAGCATTCGGTGGTCCTGGCCGAACAGGTCAGGGAGCGCACCGATGCGTTGAACCATGCGATGGCCGAACTCAAGGCCAGCAATCACCTGCTCAGCGAGGCCCGCCTGCGCGCTGAAACGGCGCACCAGCATCTGGTGGATGCCATCGAAAGTATTTCCGATGCGTTCGTGCTGTTTGATGAGGACCAGCGCATCGTCCTGTTCAACAGCCGATTCAAAGCGTTCTGGGCCAACAGCCGGGTGCGGATTATCGGTGGTATGCGTTTGGCGGAGGTCAAGCGTCTGATGGCCAGCACCGGGCTGTTTATCGAAGAACCACGGCACAGCGCTGACGAGCACCTGTTGTATCGTCTGAACGACGGCCGCTGGTTGCAGGTCAGTGAGCGACCGACCCGAGAGGGCGGCCGGGTGATCCTGTTTACCGACATCACCGAAGTCAAAGTCAACGAAACCGTGCGCCGCGAACAGGCCGTCGCGCAGAAGTCGCACCTGCTGCAGAGGGCTGTCGATAACCTGTCCCAGGGTGTGGCGATGGTTAATGCCGATGGCATTCTGGAACTGTGGAATCGGCGCTTTCTGGAGTTGAGCGGGCTGGCCCCGGTCGCCGCGCACCGGCCTTTTGCCGAGGTGATCGCTGACAGCGAGCTGGATCTGCTGACACCGGCCAGCCGCGACGCCAACGGTCGAGTGATCCATGAGCGGGAACAGCGGTTGTTCGACGGGCGGGTCCTTGAAATCCGCACGCATCCATTGCCGACCGGCGGTTTCGTCAACACCTTCACCGACATCACCGAACGCTATCAGCATGCTGAAGCCCTCAGCGAAAGCGAGCGCTGGATTCGCCTGATTACTGACCACGTACCTGCGCTGATTGCTTACCTGAACGCCGACCTGGTCTATGAGTTCACCAACAAGGTGTACGAGGAATGGTACTGCTGGCCGCGCGGCGTGATGCTCGGGCAGAGCCTGCGCGAGGTTCACAGCGAAGAGCATTATCAGCGTCTGGAAACCTATGTTGAACGCGCCCTTGCCGGGGAAAGCGTGACCTTTGAATGCCCCGAGATCAACATCAACAATCAGGAGCGATACATGCTGCGCTCCTACGTGCCCAACCGTTTGGCCAGTGGCGAAGTGGTCGGCATTTTTGTGTTGATCCGGGATATCACCGAGCGCCGCCGTACCGCCGAAGCCTTGCACCAGGCCTATCAGAACCTTGAGCTGCGCGTCCGCGAACGCACGGCCGAGCTGACCACCCTCAACAGTCAGCTCCTGCGCGAGATCGACGAACGCAGTCGCGTAGAGTCGCGCCTGCGTGAAGCCAAGCTCGAAGCCGAACAGGCCAACCTGTCGAAAACCAAGTTTCTGGCCGCTGTCAGTCATGATCTGCTTCAGCCGCTAAACGCCGCACGCCTGTTTACCAGTGCCTTGCTGGAGCGACGCGAGCCGGTGGCCAATGCGATTCTGGTGCGTAATGTCAGCAATTCGCTGGAAGACGTGGAAAATTTACTCTGCACGCTGGTGGACATCTCAAAGCTTGATGCCGGTGTGATCAAAGCCGATATCGCGCCGTTTGCCCTGAGCGAACTGCTGGAAAACCTGGCCGTCGAGTATGCGCAAATTGCCAGCAGCGAGGGCCTGGTTCTGAAGTTCGTGCCGTGCTCGGTGCTGGTACGCAGCGATATTCAATTGCTGGCGCGTATTCTGCGCAACCTGCTGAGCAACGCCATCCGATACACCACCACCGGCCGCGTGGTGTTGGGGTGCCGTCGGCATCGTCAGCGTCTGTCTATCGAGGTCTGGGACACGGGCATCGGTATTGCCGAGAACAAGCTGGAGGAGATTTTCCAGGAGTTCAAACGCGGCGATGTGCAACGGCCGAATCAGGATCGCGGGCTCGGGCTCGGGCTGGCGATTGTCGAAAAAATCGCAGGCATACTGGGGCACAAGGTCAGCGTACGTTCCTGGCCCGGCAAGGGCTCGATGTTTTCCATTGAGGTGCCGGTGACCCTCAGCGCGCCCAAGGCGCTCGTGCAGTCGTGCATTACCGAACCGATGATGGAACGCTTGCGGGGTGCGCGTATCTGGGTGCTGGACAACGATGCGGCAATTTGCGCCGGCATGCGCACCTTGCTCGAAAGCTGGGGCTGCCAGGTGGTGACCGCACTCTCTGAGCAGGACCTGGCGCGGCAGGTAGAGAATTACCATGCCGACGCGGACTTGCTGATTGCCGATTACCACCTGGACGATGACAAGAATGGCGTCGATGCGGTGGCAACGATCAACGCCCGACGCGGCTCACCCTTGCCGGCGCTGATGATCACGGCCAATTACAGTAACGAACTGAAGCTGCAAATGCGTGAGCTGGGCCACACCCTGATGCACAAGCCGGTGCGGCCGATGAAGCTCAAAACCGCGATCAGCCATTTACTGGGCCGATCGGCAGTCTGATCAACGCCGCAGGTACGCAGCGAAATCGATATCCCCGGCGCTGAGAATCGCCTGCACGCGGTTATGCACGTTGAGTTTGCGCAGGATTGCCGAGACATGGGCCTTGACCGTGGTTTCGGCAATTTCCAGGGTGTAGGCGATCTGTTTGTTCGATTCGCCCTTGGTCATCCGTTCCAGCACCAGCAATTGCTTGCGGGTCAGGGCTTGCAGCAACTCAGGTGGGAAGTTCGGTGCGTTGTTCATGCTGCGCCGGGTGCCGGGCCTCTGTGCCCGAATGATGTCCGAAGGCAGGTAGACATTTCCGTTGAGGATCTGCTCGATCGCTTCGGTCATTTGCGCCCGTGGCGAAGACTTGGTGATAAAGCCCACCGCACCGTAAGTAATGGCTTGCAGCACAATTTGTTTGTCTTGTTCGGCGGACACGATCACCACAGGAATAGTGGGGGCCTCGTTGCGCAGATTGATCAGGCCATTAAGACCGTGCATGCCAGGCATATTCAAATCGAGCAGAATCAGGTCGAGGTCGTCATGGGTCTGGGTCAGTGCCAGCGCGCTGTCCAGATCTGCCGTTTCCATCACTTCGCTGCCCGGAAATCCGTCGCTGATGACGTTGGCGATGGCTTCGCGAAACAGAGGGTGATCGTCTGCGATCAGAATTTTATACATAGCCTTTCACCTCGTTATTTTGATTATGGTGTGGCGCGGGGGCGGGCCTGTTGCTCAGGGAAAGGGTTCGGGTTGGGCCGGCTGTACGGGTAAATTGGCCGCCTGCCAGGCATCGAGGCCATCGCGGTACCAATAGAGATCGCTGTAGCCCAATGCAGAAGCTCGTTTTACCGCGTTCCAGCTCAGCCAGCAATCGGCGCGGCAATAGAACACCAAAGGTTGATCCTTGCGTCCAGCCGTTGCTTTTTGCAAATTTCGCGAAAAATAGTCCTGCCATTGCGGAGTGAGCTCGCCGTCGCCGCTGTTGGCCAGCCAATGGCTGCCGGGGAGGTTGGCGTGGGGTTCGTCTTCGATAAAACGACCCTCCAGCCATTGCCTGCGATAAACGTCGATCAACACCGGCCTGGAGGCTTGTTTCAGTAGTGTCTGTAAGTGCTCGGTGTCGATGATATGAGCACCTTCCACGTGGTCCGGGGTAGGGCTGCGATACAAGGTGAGACGATACCCGTCGGCGGAAAACAACGGGGTCTGTGCTTGGGCGACACTCAGACCCAGGCTTAACGTCAAAATAAGCGCCGCCAGGGAAGGGCGGAGTACGGGGCGTAGAGCGCACGG
Source organism: Pseudomonas sp. UMAB-08 (assembly GCF_900095225.1). Taxonomy (GTDB): domain Bacteria; phylum Pseudomonadota; class Gammaproteobacteria; order Pseudomonadales; family Pseudomonadaceae; genus Aquipseudomonas. The sequence continues at coordinate 250,346 of NZ_LT607414.1, read as the reverse complement.
CATAGGGCGTTTCCTTTCTTGTTATCGCGGCATTACATGTCACCGACGGTGCTTTGTGAATGCGACGATAGACAGGTAAACCAGTACTAAAGTACTGGTTTACCTGTATTTGAGCGCTAGCGGCTCAGGTCGCCCGACGCAATGCCGCGTGCTGCGGATTGAAGGTCAGCACTGCCAGCAGCGAAAACAGCAGGCAAAGACCTACGCAGACCCCGAACGCCAGCGGGTTGAAGCGCTCATACAGGGCAAAGCGCACCAGCTCTACCGCATGGGTGAACGGGTTGAGCGCGCACAGCCAATACAGCCACTCGCTGGCTTCGCGCATTTTCCACAGCGGGTAGAGGGCCGAGGACAGGAAAAACAGCGGGAATATCACGAAATTCATGACCCCGGCGAAGTTCTCCAGTTGGCGGATCGCGTTGGACAGCAGCAGCCCCAGTGCGCTGAGCATCAACGCCACCAGCAACATCGCCGGCAAGGCAGCCAACAAGCCCCAGGCTGGCGGGTGCACGCCATAGACCCAGGCGATGGCGAGAAAGGCATAGACCTGGAGCAAGGAGATCAATGAGGTCGCGAGCAGCTTGCTGGCCAGCAGAAAGGCGCGCGGCAGTGGGCTGGTCAACAGCACGCGCATGCTCCCCATTTCCCGATCATAGACCATCGACAGCGAACCTTGCATGCCATTGAACAGCAGGATCATGCAGGACAGCCCCGGAACGATGTACACCTCGTACGGGATGTAGGTGTCATAGGGTTCGATGATCGCGATACCCAGCGCGGCGCGGAAACCCGCAGCGAACACCAGCAACCAGAGCAGGGGGCGTACCAGCGCACTGAGAAAACGCGTGCGTTGCAGAATGAACCGCAGCCATTCGCGCAGAACGATGCCGCTGAAACAGTGCCAGTAAACGCTCATCGATTCGCTCCTGTATGGGGGGCGGTTTGTAACGAAGGTAACGAAGGTCCCGTGGTCAGGCGGTGAAACGCGTCGCCAAGATCGCCGCCATGCTCCGCGCTTATCGCCGCAGCCTGTCCTGACGCGACCAGATGCCCTTGGTGCAGAATCAGCAAGTCATCCTCTTCTTGCACCTCATCGAGCAAATGCGTGGTCCAGAGCACGCTGATCCCGTGTTCGCGGCACAGGCTGCGCACATGGCGATTGAGTGCCAGACGACTGGCCGGATCGAGGCCGACGCTGGCTTCATCAAGCAATAGCAGGCGCGGTTCATGCAACAGCGCGCGGGCGATTTCTATCCGGCGGCGGTGACCGCCATTGAGCTCACGAACCCGCTCGCCACGCCGTTCAGTCAGCTGTTGGCGGGTCAGTTCCTCTTCGATCCGACTGTTTGCCTGACGCCGGGACATCCCGTGTAGTGCAGCGTGGTAGCGCAGGTTCTGTTCGACGCTCAAGTCCAGATCCAGGGTGCTCTGTTGAAACACAACCCCCAACTGGCGCAAAGCCGGGCGCGGGGTCTGACGAAGCGAGCAGCCGCCCACGCGGATTTCGCCGCGTTGCAGGTCGTAGAGCCGGGTCAGTAACGCGATCAAGGTCGACTTGCCAGCCCCGTTGGGGCCAAGCAGCGCCGCGAAACGTCCGGGCGCGAGACTGAACCCTACATGCCGCAGTGCTTCTCGGGCGCCATAGGCGAAGCTGACATCCTCCACTTCAAGGGCATTCATGGGGCGACAACCACGCCCCAAGGATAACGGCCGACCTTGATCGACTTGGTCACCTTGAGGCTGTTCACATCGATGACCGACACGTCGCCGCTTACGCCATTGGTGGCGAGCAATTGGCTCTGGTCTGGCGTAAAGGCCAACTGCCAGACCCTGCGGCCCACCAGCAAGTAATCGAGAATCTCAAGCGTCTTGGCATCGACCACGGCGATGTGGTTGGCCGGGCCCAGTGCGACGAAGGCATAGCGGCCATCGGCACTGAGCTTGATGCCCACAGGTTGAACCTTGTCCGGATGCACGCCCTTGATCTGGAAGGTCAGCGTCTTGAGGATCTTGCGGGTGGACACATCAATCACACTGACCGTGCCGCCGACTTCCGCCGAAGCCCACAGGCGGGAACCGTCTTTGTTGAACTCGACGAACCGTGGTCGCTGATCCACCAGGGTACTGTCCTTCAGAGTCTGGGTGCTGGTGTCGATCCAGTGCAGCATGTTCGTGGTTTCGCTGGTGTTGACCGCCCACTTGCCGTCAGGGCTGACGGCCATGCCTTCGGGCTCGACGCCAACATCGACCTGGGCCAGAACCTTGGAGGTTTCGGTGTCAATGACGGTAACCAAGGCATCGTCTTCGTTGGAGACATACAGCCAGCGGTCATTGGGGTGCAGGGCGAATTGCTCGGGGTCTTTGCCGGAGGGCAGTTCTTTGATGATCTTGTGCGTGGCGACGTCCATGACTTGCACGCGGTCCGAGTCGCTGGCGCAGATATACAGCAGCTTATTGTCATGGGACAGCAGCAACCCTCTGGGGCGCAGGCCCACGGGGAGTGTGTCGGTGACCTGCAGGGTCTGCATATCGATCAGGCTCAGGGTGTTGTCTTTTTCGTTGGAGACATAGGCAGTGGCCGCCAGGCTTTGCCCTATGACAAGCAGCAGGGCGGAGGCAATCAGGGTGCGACGCATGGCGTGGTCCTTTTTTTGGAATTATTAGAGGCAAGTCACTGGAAGTGGCAGGTTACTTCGGGCTTGTCGTAACCCAAGGTGTCGAGTTCGGTGACGGGGTGCAGAAAGCCGTCCTGGGGTGAAGTGCTGACCAGCGCCCGGGGTTGAACAATCGGGATTGGCTGCCGCAACTGGCCGTTCCAGGCGCGATAGCTGAGTTTGCGGCCCTTGAAACCGTCCAGCGGCAACTGGTCGCTCAGTTCTGCCTGGCGAATGACCATCGGGTCGGTCTGACGCAGTTTGGTCACTGCGCTGGCGATACTGCGGACGGCCATCCATGCGGCGAAATCCCGATCATTCATCCAGCGCCCGGCGAGGGCCTCGAAGCGTTTTTGCAGCTGCGCGGCACCGTAGGTTTCCACAGACTTGTGCCAGCCGACGGGAGTCAGTCCCTGAGTGCCCGCCACAGGTCGCGGATACCAGGTTTGATAAGGCACGTACTCACCAAAGTCGCCACGCTCATCCGCGACCAAAACCACATCGTATTCGGTGGTCTGGGTGAACAGCGGCATGTCGGCCTGGGCGCTGCGGCGCTGGTCGTTGTCAAAGCTCCAGGCTTTTTCGGCGACGATGGTGTGGCCGAAGCGTTTGGCGGCGCGGCGCAGGGCGGCCGCATACGCCTGGTCGTCCGGAGTCTGGCCGACGATCAACAGCCAGCGGTTCCAGCGCCTCACGGTCAGAAACTGGGCCAGGGCATCGGCGAGCATGGCCCGGCTCGGCAAGGTGTGCAGCACGTTGTTCAGGCACGCAGTGCTGCGCAGGCTGTCATCGGCGCTGCCAGCGTTAAACAGAAGGCTGTCGGGCAGGGCGGCACTGAGCTGGCGCAGGGTGTCGACGGGGGCGTTGACGACAAACAGCCGCAAGCCTTGCTGGTGAAGCGCCTGCGCGGCATCGAGCAAGGCTTGCGGGCTGTCGGCGTTGGCGGTTTGCAGGGTGTAGCTGTGATTGAGAAAGCGCCCGGTGCTATTGCTGTCGATGATCGCCAGTTCAGCGCCGCGCAGTCCGGCGTCACGGGGTTCGGGAATGATGTTTGACAGCACGGGGCCTGGGTCGGGGATAAAAGCCAGGTAGCCGATTTGAACCTTCATCTCCTCATTGGCGGCCTGGCTTTGGGTCGCCAACAAGGTCGCTGCGGCAAGGGTTAGCAGATAGATCAATCCGTAACGGACACGCTGACGCATAAGGCACTCCATACAGGTAGTGCCAGCATAGAAACCGATCGGAGGGAGGGGAATATGTAGAAAGTACCAGTCTGCCAGTACCAAGGTAGTAGGTTTACGGGGCGCCTTGGCCTGGCGGGGCGCTACTCTGTTTGGTACAGGACATATTCTGTGTTGCGGAAATCCTCGACTGCGCCGCCACCTCCTACGAATCGACCAGTTTCGGGCCGGAAGGGCTGAAGGGAGAGCGAGTTAGAGCGCTGTGTCTACCGGGTTCCACTGCCTCGCTATCGAATGCCAGTGCCGCCGAACATGCCTTGGACAGCTATGACTGGTGTCGTAGTTTCGGGCAAGGAGTTCGCAATCGTTTCCAATGATCAGGTCATCGATCAAGCTGACGCACTAAAAAAGTTATAGGCGCCTGTTCAAATAGAGAATCTCGACACCAGTCGACTCAGGTCAGTTGCGAGTTTGGACAACTCGCCACTGGCCACAGAGGTCTGGTTGGCTGCAGATGAGCTCTGGACGGAGAGGTCGCGGATGCTGACCAAGTTCTGATCCACGGAGCGAGCGACATGAGCCTGTTCTTCTGATGCGGTGGCGATCAACAGATTACGCTCATTGATGTCGGAGATGGCTGACGCTATCTCTGCAATAGCGACTCCAGCCTCATGGGCGATCGAGAGGGTCGCATTGGCTTCTCCGCTGCTTTGCTTCATCGACTGTACAGCTTTATGTGACCCGGCCTGAATCCCTTGGATCATCTGCTCGATCTCTTGGGTCGAAGTCTGGGTACGATGTGCAAGTGCCCGGACCTCGTCAGCGACGACGGCAAATCCACGGCCTTGTTCACCCGCGCGAGCGGCTTCAATGGCGGCATTCAAGGCCAGCAGGTTAGTTTGCTCCGCGATGGAGCGAATGACATCGAGGACCTTGGCGATGTCTTGGGTTTTTTGGGCCAAGTCTTCCATCTCATAACTGGTCTGATCGACAGTAATACTGAGTTTTTCAATCGAACCAATGGTCTGGCGAACCCGTTCCTGCCCTGTATTAGCGGCGCGTTCAGACTCCTGGGTCGAATGCGATGCCGAAACGGCATTGCGTGCGACCTCTTCGACGGCGGCTGTCATTTGGTTGACAGCGGTTGCCGCCTGTTCGGTCTCCATGCTTTGTTGCTGGATTCCTGCGCTGGACTCTCGTGTTACGGCGCTCATTTCTTCAGCAGCAGAGGCCAGTTGACTGGATGAGTCGGCGATGTGCCGGATCGTTGTCTGAAGGCTTAACAGCATCGTTGCCGTTGCTGTTTGAAGGTCGGTCAACTCGTCCGATCCTGAGATATCTACAGAGGTCCGAAGGTCCCCATCGGCGATTTTTTTGGTGGTGTTAAGCAGTGCCTGAATAGGCTGACTGATGCTTCGAGTGAACACCGTTGCAAGCAATATAGTGAGAATGATCGCAGTAACAATAAGGGCAATCGTTATGACCAGTCCGCTTTCAAAACTATCACGGGCTACCTGGCCGGAGTGTTCTGCGCCTTTTTCATTGATACGCAACAGTTCGCCAATTACGACTTGCAACGCTTTCGCTAAAGGGCTGGTGACGTCGCGGATAAAAATCATGCCCTCTGCCGCTGACTGATTTTTGCTAAGCACTATCAGTTCGTCGATTTTTGCTTCATATGCGAAAACGTAGGTTTTAACCTGCTTATATTTCTCGGCCTCCTCCGGACTTGAAATGAAGGGCGCGTAGGCTTCAGTGACTTGAGTCAGATCTGTTTTGAATTTTAGTAAGGGTTCGATAGATTCGTTACTTGTTCTGTCTTCTTCCATCGCAAAACGGCGGGCATCAAGACGAAGCAGTAACGTAGCCGCTTCGATTTTATCAGCGTGCTCGATGCTGGGTAGCCAGTTTTTCTCAAGCTCAAGCGCTGAAGAGTGCACCTCGTTCATTTTGTAAAGCACGGTGCCGCCCAGCGCGATGAGCAGCAGGCAAATAATGCCGAAGCTGAGCAGAGCCCTCATGGTTAGTCTAATGTTTCTTATCGACACGATGAGCACCTAGGGTGAGCCAGACGGTGTTGTCTGGGAATGGGCTTAAAGGACAGGCTGGTAATAGGAAATTATGTTGATGAATGATTTCAGTTACGGCTGTAAGTACATAAATATATCCCGTTGATGATAATTTGTTCGCTGCTGTTCATTCGCGGAACCCGTCCAGTGTTCAAGTAAAATCTGAAAGGTAATTTCATCAGCTTAGGAAAGGAGCCGTGTGGCTATGATGTACCTAATAGATATCAATGGGCAATCATAATTAAGGGTGGTGGGGCAGGTGTGCAATATTAAATTTCCGCAGTGGGTGCGTGGCGTGTTGCGCCGTCACTGAGTTTATACAAAAAAGAACAAGTTCGTTCAAGTTGGTGCGTATTCGCACATGTTAGTGCAGTCGCTTTCATGAATGGGCTCATGCCCAATAGTTTTTTGACGCAGAAATTTTAAGCATTGCTATTTCACCATTACCTTCAATAAATTCGAATTTATTTAGCACAGGACTATGAGCACCTTTTCAAGATCGATGAGTAATAGCGAGCAATCACTCAGTGAGACCGAAAGCCAAAAAAGCTTTTAGAGTCTAAAGGCCGCACAAATCGTAGTTGTTACAAGGTGTTTTTGCAGTGCTGCATGGCGTGCGCGTTGTTTGATCACCGCACCTTGGCTGAACCAAGCTGAGTCCATCCGATACTTATTACTCCTGGCTCGCCGCTCGTGATCGACCTATTCCGTGACCGCGTTGAGCAAGCCCCAGGCTGTTCCTTGAGCTGACTCCTGCGTCGATCCGCGACCCTGGCCTTCATATAGACTTTGTACTTTTCGCAGTGCCAGCTCGTTGGGCAGCACCTCCGGCAGCGGGCTGTTCGGGTTAGAGTCACAAAGCACGCTCATGAAGAAACCCATAGCCTCATGCCACTGGACTCAACGCTCGGCCAGATGGCGCATCCGATATATGAACTCGTCCCATTGCGAGACAGCGATCCCCAGTTTTTTCTTCACCGCCTGCGGATCGAAGCGGGTGTTGTGCGGCACCTTAATCGCGCGGGTGGATCAGGTGAAGTAGCAGGGTAAGTTGATGACCGCTTACCAGCAAGCCTGCTCCCGCAATGGAACGCAATCGTCCGGAGCGGCCTTGTCTGCGAACGCCATGCGGCGCGGCGTGCCTGCCTGACGGACCGCATCGTACCCGTTCAACGCAAACATATCTGCTCATTGCCTAGACCCGCTGAGCGTCAATCACTTAACAAGAATCTTCGCTACATGACTGCTAACCCAATTCGAATATTGCTTTTCTGCCGCTTGGTTGTCCCGCTGTTGAGCGGTTGTGGTCGCTACAAGGTTCTTTTTACCCCTGACATCAAGGCAATCGCCACATGCCCTACTACCAAGGGAGGAGATGGCGGCCACCAAAGCAGCATTCGGTTGCGCTGACTTGGTTCCTAAGATGGCTGCATAGCTTTTTGCGTGCAATCTCGAGGGCATAACAATGACAACAAAACGCAACGCCTTACTGATAGTAGGTTTAATGGCTGGCTTGGCCGCCAGTGGTCTGGTATCGGCTCACGGCAACGTGGTCCCGCAAGCGGTGGCTACCGACGGTCTGACTCCGGTAGGCACTGAATGGCTGACTGAAAACCCCTATCGCAATTCCAAGGATCATGACCGGGCGCTGGAAATCGGTGCATCCGCCTATAACCAGAACTGCGCGGCCTGCCATGGCCTGGAGGTCATCTCCGGCGGTATCGCCCCAGACCTTCGCATGCTGGAACCTGGTGCTGCTGGCGACGAATGGTTCGTTGAGCGGGTGAGAAACGGGGCGGTGCGTGATGGTCGGGTTTATATGCCGAAAATGGCTGACTACCTGAGCCAGGAAGCACTCTGGGCCGTCCGCACCTATCTGGATAGCGTGCACGTCGAGGAGTGACGGCTATGCGTTTCTATGCGCTGTTGTTGAGCGGCTTGCTGTTGTGTTGCCAGGCAGTGCAGGCGCAAGTTCGTAGCTACGACACCATGATCGAATCCGGAGTGCTCAAGGTCGCGGTCTACGAAGACTTCGCGCCTTACAGCTTCAAAGACCATGATCAGCCGCGGGGTGTCGATGTCGACCTCGCTGCTGCGTTGGCCAAGGCCCTCGGCGTGCGCATGGAATTGCTCTGGGCGCCGCCGGGGGAAAAGCTCGACGATGATTTGCGCGACTCCATCTGGCGTGGCAGCAACTTGCGGCATCAGCAGTTGGCCGATGTGATGATGCGAGTGCCCTATGATCGGGATTACTCGCTCAAGCGCAACGATCAGGGTGAGCTGGCAAACGGTCATGTGGTGATGTTCGGACCCTACCAGACTGAATGTTGGCAGGTCGCCTTCGACCGTCGACGAATGGATGCCGTGCCCAGCGTTGCGGTGTTTCAGGAACATCCTGTCGGTGTCGAAGTCGACAGCGTCCCGTCGTTCTATATGACGTCCGTGTTCAACGGCATGCTCAGCGCCAAGACCCATCACTACCCAAGTGTGCAGCAGGCTTTTGTTGCGATGAAGGGCGCCGAGGTCGATGCGGTAATGGGCATGCGCGGTGAAATCGATTGGCAAGTGCACCAGGCCAATGATTCGAACCTGGCCCTGGCGGAAAACGCGTACCCGAACATGGGACGGCAACGCTGGGAAATCGGCATGGCGGTGCATGAAAGTAACCACCAGATGGCCTATGCCCTGGAGGAAGCGCTGGAAGCCCTGATTCGTGACGGCAGCGTGCAAAAGATCTATGCCAGTTACGGTCTGCGTTACGACATCCCGGAGATGTATCAATAGGGGTGACTGATCAACAGTACGTCATCAGGAGCGATGCGCGATGAACTGGCGAGTGACCTGTTTGCTGGCGGCCTGCCTGCCGATGTGGGTGCTGGCGGCGGGCGCCGATCCGGACACATCGCTGGAGAGGGCGCCGGGCAAGGATCCAGTCACCTCGGTGATGTGGGACTTCTATCACCATAAAATGCTCAAGGGTGCGCCCTACGTTTTCGATCAGCAGGTGATCCTGCGGGCGCCACCGTTCGCCGAGGATTCGCGTCAGGTACCTATCGAAATCGATGCCAGGGCCTTCAAAGGCCAAGTGGTGCGCATTCTGGCCTGGGCTGAACTCAATCCGTTGCCACAGATCGTTGACTTCCAGCCGGGGGATCAGGTCTTGCCGTGGCTGGCGATTCGCATCCGCATCGAGCAGTCAACGCCCCTGCGGGCGGCGGTGCTGACCCGCGATGGCGTATGGCACGTCGGCTCTACCGAGATCTCCGCTGCCGGAGGCGGGTGCACGGCGCCCAGCGTGGTGCGTACTCAGGCAGGCTGGGAAGAACATATCGGCGAGGTCCTGGGCGGACGTTATCCCCGTAACGATTTCAGTCGTTTGAGGCTGCAGATTGCCCATCCGATGGATAACGGGATGGTCAGTGGCATTCCCGAGTTTTACCTCAATCACGCCGAATTACGTGACGCCAACGATAAGACCCTGGCGACGCTTGAGCTGTTTCCGGCGGTCAGTGAAAACCCGACCTTGGGGTTCGACATACAAGGTGCCGGGCAAACCCGACTGTTGCTGCGCGACAACAGCGGTAACGAATTTAATGCGGTCGTCAATTAACGGCTGCGGGCTGCCGTGCGGAGAGCGCCATGCGTGTGTTGATCTTGTTATGCCTGTGCCTGAGCCTGAGTCAGCCGGTACTGGCCGATCTGGACTATGCGCTGCAACCTCGGCAGATCGCCGAAGGTACCTGGTTGCTGGAAGGCAGCACCGATAACTTCGCCAAGGCCAACGGCGGCAATATCGTCAATACGGCGTTCATCGTCACCGACAGCGGGGTGGTGGTGATCGACACGGGACCCTCGCGACGCTACGGCGAAGCGCTGCGCAAGGTGATTGCCGCCACCACCGACAAACCAGTGATTCAGGTGCTGCTGACTCATCATCATCCCGATCATGTGCTGGGCAACCAGGCGTTTGCCGATGTGCCTATTGGCGCGTTGGCAGGGACCACCGAGTTGATGCGTCAGCACGGCGATGCATTGGCTGAAAACATGTACCGCATGGTCGGTGACTGGATGCGCGGCACCGAGCTGCACCTGCCGACCCAGGTTCTGGAGAGCGGTACGCTGACGATTGGGGGTCATCCTTTGCGTTTGCTGGCCCTCAGCGGGCACACCGGTGCTGACCTGGCGATTCTCGATGAGAAAACCGGTGTGCTGTTTGCCGGCGATCTGGTTTTTTATCAGCGGGCCCTGACCACGCCCAATACACCGGGCCTTGGCGTATGGCTGGCGGATGTCGACCGCCTGGAAGCCTTGGCGTGGAAAGTCATCGTGCCCGGTCATGGTCCATTGGCTGAGGATCACCGGCCGTTCGTCCAGATGCGCGACTATCTCGGTTGGCTGGACACCTTGATGGCGCAGGGTGCAGCCAGTGGCGCTGACATGTCCGAACTGATCCGCAGCCCGATTCCGGAACGCTTTGCCGGCATCAGCCTGAGCCGCTACGAATTGATTCGCAGCGTCAGCCATCTGTACCCGCGCTACGAAAAACAGGGGATGAAACGCCTCGATGACCGTCAATAAACCGGTCTACCTACTAAGGAACTAGAAAACTCCATATTGCGGGCAATTGTTGGCGGGGCCCCCGCGACCAAGAATCCGTATCAGACCGGGAAGATTTCCCGAGCACAACAAAAAACCGCAAAGGTAGCCGTCATGACCCAAACCGCACGTCGCCAACCCTTCGCTCTGAGCCTGCTCTTGAGTGCCATGCTGATGTCAGGCGCCGCCCTGGCCGGGGTAACCGATCAGGAGATTCTCAACGACCCCAAGAACCCGGAACAGATCGTTACTAACGGTCTGGGCGTTCAAGGCCAGCGCTACAGCCCGCTGGACATGATCACCACCGACAACATCAAGGATCTGCGCCCGGTCTGGGCCTTCTCCTTTGGCGGTGAAAAGCAGCGCGGTCAGCAAGCGCAGCCGTTGATCAAAGACGGCGTCATGTACCTGACCGGCTCCTATTCGCGGGTGTTCGCGGTAGATGCACGCACCGGCAAGAAACTGTGGCAATACGATGCACGCCTGCCCGATGACATCCGTCCCTGCTGTGATGTGATCAACCGTGGTGTTGCGCTGTATGGCGACCTGGTTTACTTCGGCACCCTTGACGCCAAGCTGGTCGCTCTGAACAAGACCACCGGCAAAGTGGTCTGGAGCAAGCAAGTCGCCGATCATAAAGCCGGCTATTCGATCAGCGCCGCGCCGCTGGTGATTAACGGCAAATTGATTACCGGGGTCGCCGGTGGCGAGTTCGGCGTGGTTGGCAAAATCGAGGCTTACGATCCGAAGAACGGCGATCTGCTGTGGACCCGACCTACCGTGGAAGGTCACATGGGTTACGTCTACAAAGACGGTAAGGCAGTCGAGAACGGTATTTCCGGTGGCGAGGCGGGCAAGACCTGGCCTGGCGATCTGTGGAAAACCGGCGGTGCGGCGCCTTGGCTGGGCGGTTACTACGACCCGGAAACCAATCAATTGTTCTTCGGTACCGGTAACCCGGCGCCCTGGAACTCGCACCTGCGTCCTGGCGATAACCTGTACTCCTCCTCGCGTCTGTCGCTCAACCCGGACGACGGCACCATCAACTGGCACTTCCAGAGCACGCCTCATGATGGCTGGGACTATGACGGCGTTAACGAGCTGATCTCGTTCAACTATCAGGAAAACGGCAAAACCATCAAGGCCGCAGCCACTGCTGACCGTAACGGCTTTTTCTACGTGCTGAACCGTACCAACGGCGAGTTCATCCGCGGCTTCCCGTTCGTCGACAAAATTACCTGGGCAACCGGCCTGGATAAAAAAGGCCGTCCGCTCTACAACGAGGCCAGCCGTCCAGGCGCCCCGGGTGGCGAAACCAAAGGCACTTCAGTTTTCGTAGCGCCAGCCTTCCTCGGTGCTAAAAACTGGATGCCGATGGCCTACAGCCAGGACACCAAGCTGTTCTATGTGCCGTCCAACGAGTGGGGCATGGAAATCTGGAACGAAGACATCACCTACAAGAAGGGCGCAGCGTTCCTCGGTGCAGGCTTCACCATCAAGCCGCTTAACGAGGATTACATCGGCGTACTGCGTGCGATCGACCCGGTTACCGGCAAGGAAGTCTGGCGCCACAAGAACTACGCGCCGCTGTGGGGTGGCGTAATGACCACCAAAGGTAACCTGGTGTTTACCGGCACACCTGAAGGCTTCCTCCAGGCGTTCAACGCCAAGACGGGCGAGAAGGTTTGGGAGTTCCAGACCGGTTCCGGCGTATTGGGCTCTCCTGTCACATGGGAAATGGATGGCGAGCAATACGTCTCCGTGTTGTCCGGCTGGGGCGGTGCGGTGCCATTGTGGGGCGGCGAAGTAGCCAAGCGAGTCAAAGACTTCAACCAGGGTGGCATGCTCTGGACGTTCAAGTTGCCTAAAGAGTTAGTGGCCAAGCACTGACTTTAATCAGGGGTAGCTGACCCGTCTGAGGAGGGGCGTGATGCGGTGTATCCGGTCACGCGCCTTCGCAGGGTTCCAGCGCCCTCTAATTACGACCAAAGAACGAGACTCCCCCTGCCAACGGCGCATTCGTTTGGCGCCTGCGGCTGTCTACCATCGGATCATCGCTTGTTCGACCGACAGGCTACGACCCGTACAGAGGCCACAATAATGATCTACGCACAACCCGGAACCCCAGGCGCTGTTGTTACGTTCAAGCCGCGCTATGGCAATTACATTGGCGGTGAGTTCGTGGCACCGATTAACGGCGAATACTTCACCAACACATCGCCTGTCAACGGTGAAGTCATCGCCGAATTCCCGCGTTCCACCGCCGCTGATGTTGAACGCGCGCTGGATGCCGCTCACGCCGCTGCCGATGCCTGGGGCAAGACCTCGGCTCAGGATCGTTCGCTGGTGCTGCTGAAAATTGCCGATCGCATCGAACAGAACCTTGAAATACTCGCCGTTACCGAAACCTGGGACAATGGCAAGGCCGTACGCGAAACACTGAACGCCGACGTCCCGCTGGCTGCTGACCATTTCCGTTATTTCGCCGGGTGCATCCGGGCTCAGGAAGGCGGCGCCGCAGAGATCAACGAGCTGACCACTGCTTACCACTTCCACGAGCCGCTGGGCGTGGTCGGGCAAATCATTCCCTGGAACTTCCCGCTGCTGATGGCCGCCTGGAAACTGGCGCCCGCGTTGGCCGCAGGCAACTGCGTAGTGCTCAAGCCTGCCGAGCAAACGCCGCTGTCCATCATGGTGTTTGCCGAGCTGATCAACGACCTGCTGCCGCCGGGCGTTTTGAACATCGTTCAAGGCTTTGGCCGTGAAGCCGGTGAAGCCCTCGCCACCAGCAAGCGTATCGCCAAGATCGCTTTCACCGGTTCGACTCCAGTGGGCGCGCACATCATGAAATGTGCGGCCGAGAACATCATTCCGAGCACCGTGGAACTGGGTGGCAAGTCGCCTAATATCTTCTTCGAAGACATCATGCAGGCCGAACCGCAGTTTATCGAGAAGGCCGCTGAAGGCCTGGTGTTGGCGTTTTTCAACCAGGGCGAAGTCTGCACCTGCCCATCGCGTGCCCTGGTTCAGGAATCGATCTACGACGCGTTCATGGTCGAAGTGATGAAAAAAGTCGTCAAGATCAAACGCGGCGACCCACTGGACACCGAGACCATGGTCGGCGCTCAGGCGTCCGAGCAGCAATATGACAAGATCCTTTCGTACCTGAAAATTGCCCAGGAAGAGGGTGCTGAGCTGTTGACCGGCGGCGCGGCGGAACGTCTGGAAGGCGATCTGTCCACGGGCTACTACATTCAGCCGACGCTGCTTAAAGGCAACAATAAAATGCGCGTGTTCCAGGAGGAGATCTTCGGCCCAGTGGTCGGTATCACCACCTTCAAGGACGAAGCCGAAGCCCTGGCGATTGCCAACGACAGCGAGTTTGGCCTGGGTGCCGGTCTCTGGACCCGCGACATCAACCGTGCGTACCGCATGGGCCGGGCGATCAAGGCCGGTCGCGTCTGGACCAACTGCTATCACCTGTACCCGGCGCACGCCGCGTTCGGTGGTTACAAGAAGTCCGGTGTCGGCCGTGAAAACCACAAGATGATGCTCGATCACTACCAGCAGACGAAGAACCTGCTGGTCAGCTACGACATCAATCCGATGGGCTTTTTCTAATCTAAAGCTTCGAAGCGGGACGCGTAATTGCACGCCTGCTGCCACGGAACCCGCAAGGATCCGTGGCAGCAGGTTTGCCTGGGAAAAACCATGGCGGTGTCTCTGACAGCGTCATGACCCCCTACCAACGCACCCCACAAACACCCCCCAAAGTAGCATTCGAACCTACACCCCTCACGTGTATTAATTGACCTACCGGAATTGACCGGCCCAAGAAGAGGATTGACCTATGTGGACCAAACCCGCGTTTACCGATCTGCGCATTGGCTTTGAAGTGACGATGTATTTCGCCAGCCGTTGATCAATCAAGTCCCGGCCTATCGTTGCGTTGGCCGGGGCGTTTCTTGTTCGCTGGAGCACTCAGTATGCTCATCCAGAATTTCGGGTCTGCCGCCGGTGGCGGTTGCCCTCCAATGACACCGCACTCCTGCAACGGCGCGAGCGTCCTGCTCGACAACACGATGAGTGCCAGCAAGCGTGAGCGCATACCAGCCCTCAGGCACGGTTTTCGTCTGCAATGGGAGCCTCACCAGCGCTGTCGCGTTCTGCTTTACCCTGACGGCATGGTCAAACTCAGCGACAGTGCCGGGGTCATTCTTCGCAAGGTCGATGGGCTGCGAAGCACGAATGTGATTATTGAGCAGCTGTGCGAAGGATTTCCCGTCACACCGGGGGTCGATGACGACATCCTGGTCTTTTTAGAAGTCGCCCATGCCCAGCAATGGATTGAGTTCCATTAACCGGTCTGGCGCGCTGCTCTGGCTGTTGGTGGGTTGACGTATCGTTGCCCGGCCGTGTTCGCGAACGAAAGGCTTCTCGACTGTTCTTCAAGGTGTGAGCAATGGTCTGATTGCATTCGCCCCGAGATGGTTTAGGCTGGCGCCCATCTCCGATAACAACAAAAACAGGCTTTGTATGAGCCCTAGCATCAGTCAATTGCGCAAATTCGTTTCTCCAGAAATAATTTTCGGTGCCGGTAGTCGGCACAATGCGGGCAACTACGCCAAAACCTTCGGTGCCCGTAAGGTATTAGTGGTGACTGATCCCGGCGTAATCGCTGCGGGTTGGGTCGCTGACATCGAGGCCAGCCTGCGAGCGCTGGACATCGACTACTGCCTGTACAGCGATGTATCCCCTAACCCGCGGGTTGAGGAAGTGATGCGCGGTGCCGACCTTTACCGTGAAAATCACTGCGACGTGATTATCGCTGTAGGGGGCGGCAGCCCGATGGACTGCGGCAAGGCCATCGGCATCGTTGTCGCCCATGGGCGGAGCATCCTCGAATTCGAAGGGGTGGACATGATTCGGGTGCCAAGCCCGCCACTGATCCTGATCCCGACCACCGCAGGCACCTCCGCTGACGTCTCGCAATTCGTGATCATCTCCAACCAGCAGGAACGGATGAAGTTCTCCATCGTCAGTAAGGCGGTGGTGCCGGACGTCTCGCTTATCGACCCGGAAACAACACTGAGCATGGATCCGTTCCTCTCGGCCTGTACGGGTATCGATGCGTTGGTGCATGCCATTGAAGCCTTCGTTTCTACCGGCCACGGGCCGCTGACCGATCCCCACGCGTTGGAAGCCATGCGTCTGATCAATGGCAATCTGGTGCAGATGATTGCCAATCCAGGCGACATTGCATTGCGTGAAAAAATCATGCTCGGCAGCATGCAGGCCGGGCTGGCGTTCTCTAACGCGATCCTCGGTGCAGTGCATGCGATGTCGCACAGCCTGGGCGGTTTCCTCGATCTGCCTCATGGCCTGTGTAACGCCGTGCTGGTCGAGCACGTGGTGGCGTTCAACTACAATTCAGCGCCGGATCGCTTCAAGGTGATTGCCGAGACCTTCGGCATTGACTGCCGGGGTCTAAATCACCGGCAGATCTGCCAGCGTCTGGTGGAGCATCTGATCGCCCTCAAGCGTTCTATCGGCTTCCATGAAACCCTTGGCCTGCATGGCGTCAGCATGGCGGACATTCCGTTTCTTTCGCAGCACGCGATGGATGATCCCTGCATTCTCACCAACCCGCGGGCGTCCAGCCAGCGCGATGTTGAGGTGGTCTATGGCGAAGCCCTCTGAGGACCAGCAACGAGCCCTCGCGGGGTTGCTGGGTCTGGGCAATCATTCGGCGCGCAAGAGCCACTACCCGGAGCTGGCCGTACGTCTGGATGAACTCGAAAAAGAGCGTAATCGCTACAAATGGCTGTTCGAGCATGCGGTGCACGGGATTTTTCAGGCAAGCCTGAAAGAAGGCCTGCGTGCGGCGAACCCCGCTTTGGCGAGAATGCTGGGCTACGACGATCCGCAAGAGGTGTTGTTTTCCCTGGCCGACCTTGCCGGCAACTTGTTTGCGGGCGGTGCAGCGGAGTTGGAGACCATCGGCGACATACTGCTGCGCGAGCGCAGCCTGCTGGGCTATGAAACCCAGTTGCGACGCAAAGACGGTAGCCATGTCGATGTGCTGATGAACCTGCTGCTCAAACCGGATCAGGATGGCCTGGTCGAAGGCTTTGTCGCTGACATCACTGAACGCAAGTTGGCCCAGCAGCACTTGCAGCAGCTTAACGATGAGCTGGAGCAACGGGTGACTGCCCGCACCAATGAATTGCTGGAAGTGAACCGCAACCTGCAACAGCAGATCGTCCAGCGGGCGGAAATCGAGCGGGCATTGCGCGAAGCCCGTGACGCCGCTCAGGCCGCCAATCGCAGTAAAGACAAATACCTCGCGGCTGCCAGCCATGATCTGTTGCAGCCGCTTAACGCTGCCCGGTTGCTGATCTCGACCTTGCGCGAGCGGCAATTGCCTACGGCTGAGCAGGTATTGGTGGAGCGGACCCATCAGGCGCTGGAAGGCGCTGAAGACCTGCTGACGGATCTGCTGGATATTTCCAGGCTGGATCAGGCCGCGATCAAGCCCGACATCGAATTGTATCGACTCGACGAGCTGCTGGCGCCGCTGGCCTCGGAGTTCCAATTGGTGGCCGAAGCGGCAGGATTGAATCTGCGCGTGCGCATAGGGGACTTTGCGGTAAGTACCGATCTGCGTTTGCTGACGCGGATTATGCGTAATTTTCTCAGCAACGCCTGCCGTTATACCGCGCAGGGCAACATTTTGCTGGGCGCACGGCGACGGGGCGATTACCTGCGCCTTGAAGTCTGGGACACCGGGCGCGGCATTGCCGAAGACCGCCTCGATTCGATTTTCCTGGAGTTCAATCAACTGGATGTCGGCCGTGCGGCTGACCGCAAAGGGGTGGGCCTGGGACTGGCAATCGTCGAACGCATCGCGAAAATTCTGGGTTATCGGGTCCTGGTGCATTCACGACCGGGGCGGGGATCGATGTTCGCTATCGAAGTGCCTCTGTCGCACGAGGTTCCGCTACCAGCCAATGTCGTGGTGCAGCAGCATCCGGTTGCGGGTAACCCTCTGCCGGGTCGCCGCCTGTTGGTGGTGGACAACGAACTGAGCATTCTCGAAAGCATGGCTGCGTTATTGGGCCAGTGGGGCTGTGAGGTCCTGACGGCCACCGATCAGGACAGCGCGCTGGCGGTATTGCAAGGGCAACCACCGGAGCTGATTCTGGTGGACTTCCACCTGGATCACGGGGTGATTGGTTGCGATGTGGTCACGCACCTGCGCGAGCATTTCGGGCAATCCATTCCTGCCGTCATGATCACCGCTGACCGCAGTGATCAATGTCGTCGTTCGCTGCGAAAGCTGGGTGCACCGCTGCTGAATAAACCGGTAAAACCTGGAAAACTGCGGGCAGTGTTAAGTCAATTGCTGGGTTAGGTACCTTAATACGGCATGAGCACAAAGATTGCATAAGCCAGTCGCGCGGGTTAATAAGGTGGTCTTTATACCCATTGGCTCTAAGAACGCCTCAGACATTTTGGCGGCGGCGCTCTGATTGGTTTTCTTGCGTAACAAATAGCATCCGTACTCGGGGCTAACCCCTGAAACTCTTTTGCAGTGAGAAAGAACACAATGCCCATGATTCCCCTGCTGATATGCGACGACTCCAATATGGCGCGCAAGCAGCTATTGAGGGCTTTACCCGCCGATTGGGGCGTCTCGGTCACGATGGCGACCAATGGCCGAGAGGGACTTGAGGCCATTCGTCAGGGGCTGGGGCAGGTGGTGTTGCTCGATCTGACGATGCCGGAAATGGACGGGTATCAGGTCCTGGCCGCTGTCCGGGCGGAAAATCTGCAAGCGAAGATCATTGTGGTTTCCGGCGATGTGCAGACGGAAGCGATACGGCGTGTGCTCGAATTGGGCGCCTTGGCCTTCCTGAAAAAGCCGGCCGATCCGGACGAACTCAAAAAAACGCTCGAAAGCCTTGGTCTGTTGGGCGAGCCTCAAACGGCTACCGCCATCGCGCGGGAAGTCCCCGAGACGCAGACCAGTTTTCAGGATGCGTTTCGCGAAACCATCAACGTCGCCATGGGGCGTGCCGGGGCGTTGCTGGCCCGAGTGCTGGGTGTGTTCGTCCAGTTGCCAGTGCCGAATGTGAACATGCTGGAAGTGGGTGAACTGCACATGGCGTTGGCCGACGCGCAGAACGGTGACCGGCTGACAGCAGTCTGTCAGGGGTATATCGGCTGTGGTATCGCTGGCGAAGCGTTGCTGATTTTTCACGGCTCCGAAATCGCTGATATGGCGAAATTGATGCAGCGGGACTCGGTCGAGTATTCGGACATGGAAATGCTCCTGGACTTGTCGACGATTCTGATTGGAGCCTGTTTGAGCGGGATCGCCGAGCAAATTGACGTGGTGTTTTCCCAGGGCCACCCGCAAGTACTCGGTGAGCAGGGAGGCATCGAAGAGTTGATCCGGGTTAATAAGCAGCGCTGGAAGAAAACCCTCGCAGTGGAAATCAGCTACAGCCTGGAGGGCCACAATATTCATTTCGATCTGTTGATGTTGTTCACCGAAGACTCGGTAGAGCGGCTTTCAAAAAAACTCGCCTACGTGATGAGCTGAACCATGAACGATCACATCGATATCAAAGAGCTTCACTGGTTGCTGACCATCGTGCAGAGCATCGACGTGGGTGTCGTAGTCTTCGACCGGGATTTCCGGGTGCAGGTCTGGAACACTTTTATGGAGAACCGTTCCGGCGTGGTGCCGAACGAGGCCAGCGGCCAATCTTTTTTCACTCTGTTTCCCGAAATCAATGAGGCATGGTTCCGCAAGAAGGTCGACAACGTAGTCACTCTTGGTACGCCTGCGTTCACCATCTGGGAGCAGCGACCTTATCTGGTGCATTTCAAGAACTACCAGCCGATTACCGGCCAGGAGGACTTCATGTACCAGAACACCACCCTGTTTCCGTTGCGTTCGATCAACAGCGAGATTGGGCACATCTGCCTGGTGATCTATGACGTGACCGACGTGGCTACCCACGCGCACCAATTGCAGGCGGCCAATAGTCAGTTACAGACGCTGTCCAGCACTGACCGGCTGACCGGTTTGTACAACCGTGGTCACTGGGAAGAGGCCCTCAAGCTCGAATACGCACGCTACCTTCGGTACGACACGGCGACAACGTTGGTCATGTTTGATATCGATCACTTCAAGCGCGTCAATGACACCTACGGCCATCAAGCGGGCGACAAAGTGATTCAGCTCGTTGCCGAAACCGTGCGTCAGCATATCCGCGATGTTGATATTGCCGGTCGTTATGGCGGTGAGGAGTTCGCAGTGTTGTTGCCTGACACCCATAAAGCCGGTGGGGTTGTGTTTGCCGAACGTCTGCGCAAGGCGATCGAAGCACAAGAGGTCATTCACGACGGCCATTCAATCCGCTGCACCATCAGCCTTGGCGTGGCAGACATGAGCCAGCCGACGTCCGACTACAAACACCTGATCGAATGGGCCGACCAGGCGCTGTATGTTTCCAAGACCAATGGCCGCAACCTGGTGTCGGTGCACGACTAAGGGGTGAGGGGTGTGAGGGGGGAGTCGCTGATAGTACACAGTCGGGCTCCCTACAGGCCCGACTGTGTACAGAACTGCCAGTTTATTCGAACGCCGGCATGACCTGCTTGATGAACAGTTCCAGCGATTTCTTCTTCTCGGCGTGGGGCAAGCTGTTGTCACACCAGAAGCTGAACTCATCAACGCCCAGTTCCTGGTAGTACTTGATCCGGGCAATGACCTCTTCCGGGGTGCCGATCATGGTGTTCTTGTGGATGTTTTCCAGTTCGAACTCCGGACGATCCGCAAATTTCTCTTCCGGGCTCGGCGCAAGGAAGCCATTGACGGGCACTTGCTTGTTGCCGAACCAGGCGTCGAACGTGCGGTAGAAGCGCGAGATTGCCTTGGCGCCGACTTTCCAGCCTTCGGGGTCGTCGACACTGTGGACGTGGGTGTGGCGCAGTACCATCAATTGAGGGCGCGGAACCTCTGGATTATTGGCCAGCGCGGTTTCGAACTTGTTCTTCAAGTCGAGCACTTCTTCGTCGCCTTTCATCAGCGGCGTGACCATGACGTTGCAGCCGTTCTTCACTGCGAAGTTATGCGAGTCCGGATCGCGGGCGGCAATCCACATGGGCGGATGCGGTTTCTGGATTGGCTTTGGCACGCTGGTGGAGGTGGGGAATTTCCAGATATCACCGTCATGGGCATAGTCGCCTTCCCACAGCTTGCGCACCACCGGGACCATTTCACGCAGGTGATTACCCCCTGAAGCAGCGGGCATGCCATCGGCCATACGGTCGAACTCGATCTGATAAGCGCCACGCGCGAGCCCGACTTCCATCCGTCCATTGCTGATCACGTCAAGCAGGGCGCATTCACCCGCGACGCGTAATGGATGCCAGAACGGCGCAATGATTGTGCCGGCGCCCAAGTGGATGGTGGTCGTGCGCGCGGCGAGGTAGGCCAGCAGCGGCATCGGGCTTGGGGAAATAGTGTATTCCATGGCGTGGTGTTCGCCGATCCAGACGGTGCGGAATCCGCCCGCTTCGGCCATCAGGGTCAACTCGGTCAGGTCTTCGAACAATTGGCGATGGCTGACGTCCTCATCCCAGCGTTCCATGTGCACGAATAAAGAAAATTTCATGACGCATTCCTCGAATCTTTTTAGTTAGCCCGTCAGGTGCAGGTGCGCGACGGTTTTGGATCAAGCAAAGGCTGGCAGTGCGCCCATCTTGCCGAGGCAGTACACCAACGGGCTGGTCTGTTGCTGAGGGACGATAAGGTTTTTCACCGCACCCACCATGATGGCGTGATCGCCGCCTTCGTACTCACGCCACAGCTCACACTCAATGATCGCGGTGGCGTTGTTCAGTAGCGGATTACCCAGTTCGCTGAGCGTCCACTCGATACCTAGCGCCTTGTCTTTGCCTTTGCGGGCAAAGGCATAGGCTTCAGTCTGCTGTTCGCCGGAGAGAAAATGGATAGCGAAGCGTTTGTTCTTGATCAGTACCGGGTAAGAGTCCGAACTGTAGTTGGGGCAGAACAGCACCAAGGCCGGTTCCATCGACAGCGAACTGAAAGCGCTGGCCGTCAAGCCGACGATTTCGCCATCGTCATCCAGCGTGGTGATCACCGTCACGCCGGAGGGAAAAGAGCCCATGACTAGTTTGTAGACACTTGCATCGATCATTGGATTTTCCTCAGGTGACGGTGGCGCCAGGCCTAATTGGATGGTTTGTATGTCTGATGGTATACCGTAATACCTTCTTTGCAAGTGGTATTTTTCCCCTGCAACGAAGACGATATTTCAGGCAAAAAAAAGCCGACGCCTCGATAGAAACGTCGGCTTGGCGGGGAGGGGATCAGTGTGCGCCAGCCGCCTTGTTCAGGTCGCTTTCGGTCCATTGGGTATAGATGCAGGCATCGGCGGCTGCCCAACGCACGCGCACCGGGTCCCCCTCTTTGAGAGGCATTCCGGCGGCAGACAACGCCTTGACGGTCATCGCTGTGCCGCCTGCGGTAACGACGCTGCAGGTCTGGCTCTCGCCTAGAAACAGCACTTCACCCACCTTGGCTGCCACTTCGTTCCAGCCTGCCGCGAGCGGCTCGTTCCGGGCCTGTTCTACGCTCAGGGCCTGGGCTTTTTCCGGGCGTACCATCAGCAGCACGTCCTGATCGCTCTGGAGCCCGGAGGTCAGGCGGATCGACAGGGGTTGGCCCTCAAAGACACCCACGGCATTGCCCTGGGCCTTGAGCTTGAGGAAGTTCGAGTTGCCGAGGAATGACGCAACGAACGCATTTGGCGGGTTCTGGTACAGGTCATAACCGCTGCCCAGGCCGACAATCTTGCCATGGCTGAAAATTGCGATGCGCTGTGACAGGCGCATGGCTTCCTCTTGGTCATGGGTCACGTAAACGATGGTGATACCCAGCCGGCGATGCAACTGACGCAGTTCATCCTGCAAATCCTCCCGCAACTTTTTATCCAGCGCGCCGAGGGGTTCGTCCATCAGCAGGATGCGCGGCTCGTAGACCAGCGCCCGGGCAATCGCCACGCGTTGCTGCTGCCCGCCTGACAGTTGCGAAGGGCGGCGATGGGCGAACTGCTCGAGCTGCACCAGCTTGAGCATGGCGTCGACCCGGCGTTCGCGCTCAGCGCTGGCGAGTTTGCGGATGACCAGCGGGAAACCGATGTTGTCGCGTACCGACAGGTGCGGAAACAATGAGTAGCGCTGGAACACCATGCCAATGTCGCGCTTGTGTGGCGGTACGTTGACCAGAGACTGACCGTTGACCAGGATCTCCCCGGAGCTGGGCGTCTCGAAACCGGCCAGCATCGACAGGGTGGTACTTTTGCCGGAGCCGCTGGAGCCGAGGAAGGTCAGGAATTCACCGTCCTGGATATCCAGCGAGATGTTGTCCACGGCGGCGAAGTCGCCGTAATGCTTGTTCAGGTTGCGCAGGCTGACCAGGGTCTTGTTGGCCTGCTGCGCAGGGTCTTTGATCACAGCACTCATGTCGTACTCCTAGGCGCTCAGGCGCTGACTTCGTTGCGCCGGCGCACAGCGGCGGCGATCACCATGACCAGCACCGACAGCGCGATCAGCAGCGTCGAGGCGACGGCGATCACAGGTGTCAGGTCCTGACGCAGGGTGGTCCACATTTTTACCGGCAAGGTTTGCAGGGTCGGGCTGGCCATCATCACGCTCAGCACCACCTCGTCCCACGACACCAGAAAGGCGAACAGGGCGCCCGCCACCATGCCGGGGCGAATCGCCGGGAATGTCACCCGGAACACCGCCTGCAGGCGCGAAGCACCACAGATCACGGCAGCGTCTTCGATGGACTGGTCGAACAGTTTCAGTGAGTTGATGATCGAGATAATGGTGAACGGCAACGCGACGATCACGTGGCTGACCACAAACGCAAACATCGTCCCGGTGTAACCCAGTTTGAGGAACAACGCGTACACGGCCACGGCGATGATCACCAGCGGTACGATCATTGGCAGGGTGAACAGGCCGTAGAGCATTTCCCGGCCCCGGAAGCGCCCGCGCACCAGGGCAAAGGCGGTCGGCAAGCCCAGAGCTACAGCAAAGACCGTGGTCAGGACCGCGACCTTGAGGCTGGCGAAGGCGGCGTCCATCCAGTCGGGATTGGAGAAAAACTGGCTGTACCACTTCAATGTCCAGCCTGGCGGCGGGAACACCAGCCACTGAGAGGAACCGAACGACAGCAGTACGATGAACACGATGGGCAGCAGCAGAAACAGCGCAATAGCTCCGGTGGTGAGGTACAGGCCCAAACGCATGCGTCGGCTCATCGCATTGGCGGTCAATAACATGATGGTTTACCTCGAGTTGCTGGAGCCGACCGGGGATTCCGGTTGCAGCTTCAGGTAGAAGTAGAACAGCACCAGCGTGATCAGGATCAGCAATGCTGCACCTGCACTGGCCAGACCCCAATTGAGGAAGGACTGCACCTGCTGGATGATGAATTCCGGCAGCATCATGTTCTGTGCGCCACCCAGCAGGGCCGGGGTGACGTAGTAGCCCAGAGACATGACGAACACCATCAACCCGCCGGAGAACAACCCCGGACGGCACAATGGCAGGAACACCCGGAAAAAATTGCTCCATGGGCTGGCACCACAAATGGAGCCGGCCTGCAGGACCATGGGGTCAATCGCTTGCATGGTGGCCTGCAGCGGCAGAACGATGAACGGGATCATGATGTAGCTCATGCCAATCACCACCCCGGTCAGGTTGTGCACCATTTCCAGGGGTTGATCGATGATGCCCATGGCCATCAAGGCCTTATTGATCACCCCGGAAGCCTGGAGCAGCACGAGCCAGGAATAGGTCCGCGCCAACAGACTGGTCCACATCGACAGCAAGACGATATTGAGTATCCAGCGCCCCCAGCCACGAGGGACCAGGGTGATCGCCCATGCCAGAGGAAAGCCCAGCAGCAGACTGAATACTGTTACCAGACCCGCCACGGCGAAGGTGTTGAACAGCACGCGGGCGTATGCGGAGTTGGCGAACAACTCGGCATAGTTTCCCAGCCCCGGCGTGGGCTCAAGCACGCCACGCAGTAACAGGCTGACCAGCGGTGCGAAGAAAAACAAGCCGAGGAACAACAGCGCCGGGATCAGGTTGCTGGCACCGCGCCAACGCTGCATCAGTGGAGTGGAATGCTTCATGACCGCAGCCTTGTCTGGAGCCGGGTCGGCAGCGCCAGAGGCGCTCCCGACCGGGTTGGATTGACGGAGCGCGGTGGCCGTCATTTTCATTTGAGAAGCCATTCGTTCCACCGTGTCGCGATGGTCTGACCATTCTTGGCCCAGTACGCGAAGTCGAGAGTGATCTGATCCTTAGCGTAGGCAGTCGGCAGGTTAGGTGCCAGTACTGAGTCCAGACGTTGCACGCTGTCGGTGTTGACCGGTGCATAGGCGGTCAGGTTAGAGAAATCGGCCTGGCCTTTGGCTGAGCTGGAGTTGGCCAGGAAACGCATGGCCGCCTCCTTGTTTTTTGAGCCTTTAGGGATGACCAGGAAGTCAGCCATGACCAGGTTCTGTTTCCAGCTCACACCGACCGGTGCGCCATCTTCTTGCAATGCGTGGATCCGGCCGTTCCAGAACTGACCGAGGCTGGCTTCGCCGGAGGCCAGCAGTTGTTGGGATTGCGCGCCGCCACCCCACCAGACGATGTCTTTCTTGATGGTGTCGAGTTTCTTGAACGCGCGATCCAGATCCAGCGGGTAGAGCTTGTCGGCGGGCACGCCGTCGGCCAGCAGCGCCAATTCAAGCACGCCTGGGCTCGGCCACTTGTACAGCGCGCGTTTGCCTGGGAAGGTCTTGGTGTCGAATAACGCTGTCCAGTCTTGCGGGGCTTTGCCGCCGAGCTTGCCTTCGTTGTAGCCGAGGACGAAGGAGAAGAAGAACGAGCCAACGCCATAATCGGAGACGAAGCGCGGGTCGATCTTGTCGCGCTGGATAACCTTGAAGTCCAGCGGTTCGAGCAGGCCTTCAGCCGCTGCGCGCAGGGCGAAGTCAGCCTCTACATCGACTACGTCCCATTGCACGTTGCCGCTTTCGACCATCGCCTTGAGTTTGCCATAGTCGGTAGGACCGTCCTGGACCACCTTGATGCCACTGGCTTTGCTGAAAGGGTCGGCCCAGGCCTGCTTCTGCGCGTCCTGAGTCGAGCCGCCCCAGCTGACGAAGCTGATGCTTTCAGCCGCGATGGCTGCGTTGCAAGTGATTGCCAACAAGCTTGCAGCAAGTACCGCAGCTGCGCGTTTATTCAACACCATTTTTACGCCCTCATTTGTTGTGTTTTGAGCGGGCTGTTGACGCCCGCCTATCGGGAGCAGTAGGTCCATCGGGGCCTTGAACATTGACCGTGCCAGGGGCTGTTGTTGTGTGCTGTCCCTTTCGGGCGCACCTGGAAAACTATCCGGTCGATGGAATATCATATTATGGTATTCCAAACTTTCTGCAAGGGTTTCGCCTCACCGATTGTCTGTCTTTATCTTGTTTTTTGTTCTGTGCGGTTCGTCAGCTGTAGGGAATCGTTTGACGCCATCAGCCTACAAACGGAATGCTTTCCACCACTTCCAGGTTGTACCCGGTCAGCCCTGCATATTTCAGTGGCGGCCCGAGATGGCGTAGTTTTCCAACACCGATGTCTTGCAGAATCTGTGCCCCGGTGCCGACTTCTGAATAGATGCGCGATTGTGAGCGGGTGTATTGCCGTGGTGGCTGGGTCAGTTGCGGAATCCGCTCAAGCAGCGCCTGCGAAGATTCGTGGTTGGCCAATACCACCACCACGCCGCAGCCTTCTTCGGCTACTTTTTGCAACGCGGCCCACAGCGTCCAGTTCGACGGTCCGGTGTATTCGGCACCCACCAGATCGCGCAGTGGGTCGATCACATGCACGCGAACCAGGGTCGGGTCTTCGCGACGAATATTGCCCATGACCATGGCCATGTGGACGCCACCTTCGATCCTGTTTTCGTAGGTGATCAGCCGGAAAGTACCGTGAACGGTAGGAAGTTCGCGCTCGCCGATGCGCGTTACAGTGCGTTCGGTGCTAAGTCGGTAATGGATCAGGTCGGCGATGGTGCCGATTTTGATGCCGTGTCTGGCGGCGAACACTTCCAGGTCAGGACGACGGGCCATGGTGCCGTCATCGTTCATCACCTCAACGATCACCGACGCCGGAGTAAAACCGGCCAGCCGCGCCAGGTCGCAACCGGCCTCGGTGTGCCCGGCGCGTGTCAGCACACCGCCTTCCTTGGCCCGCAACGGGAAGATATGCCCTGGTTGCACCAGGTCTTCTGCGCGGGCATTGGCGGCGACAGCGGCTTCGACAGTGCGTGCGCGGTCAGCCGCGGAGATCCCGGTAGTGACTCCGCTTGCGGCTTCGATGGACACCGTGAACGCCGTGCTGAACGCACTGCCATTACTCGGCACCATCTGTTCCAGCCCAAGGCGCTGGCAATGTTCGTCGGTCAGGGTAAGGCAGATCAGGCCGCGTGCTTCCCGCGCCATGAAACTGATCGCCTGAGCCGTGCAGCGGTCAGCGGCGAGCAGCAGGTCACCTTCGTTTTCTCTGTCCTCATCGTCGACCAGCAGGACCATTTTGCCTTGGCGGTAATCTTCGATGATGTCTTCTATGCGGTTGAAGGCCATGCTCTGGGCTCTCTGCGTAGCGGATGATGATGGGTTCGTTTTTATGGTATACCATAATACAAAATAAACAGGAATAACGAGGTCGTTATGAAGGCTTACTGGATCGCTCACGTCGATGTCGCCGACCCGGATCAATACGCGCAATACACCCAGCGCGCGCCAGCAGCGTTCGCGCTGTTTGGCGGCAAACTGCTGGCCAGGGGCGGGCGTTCCGAAGCGATGGAGGGCAGGGCGACGCCGCAACGCAGCGTGGTGATCGAGTTCGAGTCGTATGAGCAGGCGCTGGCGTGCTACCACTCGGAGCAGTATCAGCAGGCGTGCGAGTATCGCCAGGGCGCGGCCAAGGCGGAGGTGATCATTGTCGAGGGGTATGAACCTTGAGCGTTAGCCGGAGGATTCAGCGGATGAAATGGATTTTTCCGCTGTCGTCATTGCCCATATAGATGCCGTAGACCCCGGCCTGGCGTTCTTCTATGTAGCGTTCGAGGATCTGCCGGATGGCCGGGTAGTAGATGCTGTCCCAGGGAATGTCTTCGGGTGCGAAAAAGCGGCAGTCGAGGGTTTCCGGGCCATATTGCCCCGTGTTCTCCACGGCGATGGCGCGGAAAATGATGTAGACCTCGCTGATCTGCGGCACGCTGAAAATCGAGTAGGGCGAGACGATTTCCGCGCGGACGCCCGTTTCTTCCCAGACCTCGCGCAGGGCTCCCTGCTCAGTGGTTTCACCACTTTCCATGAAGCCTGCGGGGAGGGTCCAGGTGCCGGGACGTGGCGGGATCGCACGTTGGCACAGCAGGTACTTGCCGTCCTGCTCGATGATGCAGCCGGCAATGATCTTCGGGTTGATGTAATGAATGTAACCGCAGCCGCTGCACATCAAGCGCTCATGGGTGTCGCCAGGCGGGAGTTGATGACGGAGGTCACCGCTGCCGCATTGCGGGCAAAAGCGCGGGCTGGGCATGTTCAGCGACCTATGCGCGGTTCTTTGAGGGCGATGGGTGAGACGATTTCACGCACCTTGCCGGTTTCGTTCTGTTTCAGCTTGAGATAGTCCAGCGCCACTTTGGCGGCTGCCCGCACGTGGTCGACCGAGGCCTGATGCGCGGCCAATGGGTCGCCGCTCTTGATCGCCTCGACGATGTGTTCCATTTCCAGATTACTGACGCCGCGGCGGTTTTCCTGGGACACGGAAGTGGCGCGCAGGTAGCTGATGCGTGCCTGCAACTGGCGCAATTGAGTGGCCGCGACGTGGTTGCCCGAGCCTTCGAGCAGAACGTCGTAGAAGCCTTGCACCGAGTCGAGTACTTGCTGCAGTTCGCCGTCCTTGAGCGCCTTGCGGTTCTCTTCAAGGGCTTTTTCCAGGGCGCGTATGTCCTTGGCTTTGGCTCTCAGGGTGAACAGCTGGACGATCAGGCCTTCGAGCACGCAGCGTAGCTCATAGATATCGCAGGCATCTTCAAGGGTGATGATGGCGACACTCGGACCTTTGGCGTCGGCGAATTCCACCAACCCTTCGGACTCCAGGTGGCGCAGGGCTTCACGAACCGACGTACGGCTGACGCCGAGGCGCTCGCAGAGATCTCGCTCGACCAGACGGTCTCCCGGCAAAAGCTGGAAGTTCATGATGGCGCTTCGCAGTTTATCCAGCACGATTTCGCGCAGGGTAATGGGGTTGCGATTGACTTTGAAGCTGTCGTCAAGTGGCAGGCGTTTCATTGGGGCCGCTCTGAGTGGGGCTGTCCATGCAAAAGGAGCACCTTGATCGAGGATCTGCGGTGCTCCAGTCATTATTCAAAACAATGGCCGAGTTTATCATGTCGGGTTCTTTAAGCGACAAGCCCTCAAAGCCCACCCATCAAGGTGTATTTGAGCTCCAGGTAATCTTCGATGCCGTATTTCGACCCTTCGCGGCCCAGTCCTGAGGACTTGATTCCGCCGAAGGGCGCGACTTCTGTGGAAATCAGCCCCTCGTTGATCCCGACCATGCCGTACTCCAGGCCTTCGCTCATGCGCCATGCACGCCCCAGATCGCGGGTGTAGCAATAGGCCGCGAGGCCAAACTCAGTGTCGTTGGCCATGCGCAACGCCTCGCTTTCGCTGTCAAAGCGGAACACGGCGGCCAGCGGACCGAAGGTCTCTTCACGGGCGACTTTCATCCCGAGTGTCACCTCTGCAAGCACCGTCGGCTGGAAGAAACCATGGCCCAGCGCATGACGTTCGCCGCCGCAGACCAGGCGAGCGCCTTTAGCCAGGGCATCCTGCACATGGTCCTCGACCTTGGCCACTGCCCGCTCATTGATCAATGGGCCCTGGCTGACGCCGTCGTCGAAACCGTTGCCGACCTTCAGCTCGCGGACACGCTCCTCAAGCCGGGCGACGAACGCGTCGTGGATGCCGTTCTGCACCAGGAAACGGTTGACGCAGACGCAAGTTTGTCCGGCATTTCGAAATTTTGCGATCAAGGCGCCTTCGATCGCGCGTTCCAGGTCTGCATCGTCGAACACAATGAAGGGGGCATTACCGCCGAGTTCCAGAGAGACCTTTTTCAGCGTCGGGGCACACTGGGCCATCAGCAACTTGCCAATGGCCGTGGAGCCGGTGAAGGACAGTTTGCGCACCTCGGCACTGCTGGTCAGCTCGGCGCCGATGGCAATAGCATCGCCCGTAATAACGTTGAAAATCCCGGCGGGAATACCCGCCTGCTCCGCCAGCACGGCCATGGCCAATGCCGAGAACGGTGTTTCCGGGGCCGGTTTGACGATGCACGGGCAACCAGCAGCCAGTGCCGGACCGGCTTTGCGGGTAATCATCGCTGCCGGGAAGTTCCACGGAGTGATCGCCGCGACGACGCCAATCGGCTCCTTGCTGACGACGATCCGTGCGTCGCCCTTATGGCTTGGAATGGTGTCGCCATAGATGCGTTTGGCTTCTTCGGCGAACCACTCGATGAAACTGGCTGCGTAGAGTACTTCACCCTTGGCTTCGGCCAATGGTTTGCCTTGTTCCAGGGTGAGGATCTCGGCTAGGGCGTCGGCGTTTTCCAGCATCAACGCGTGCCAGCGCTTGAGCACCGTGCTGCGGTCCTTGGCCGTGCGTGCGCGCCAGGCTGGCCACGCGGCATGGGCGGCGGCGATGGCATCGCGCGCTTGCACAGCGCCGAGGTTCGGCACGTGACCGATGACGTCACCCGTGGCCGGGTTGTAGATGGCGTGGCGAGTACCGTCTTGGGCGTCACACCATTGGCCATCGATAAAGGCCTGCTGTCGGAACAGTTGCGAGGCTGCTGGGGTCATGCCGGCTCCCGGAAATAAAAAGGGGCCGCGACCGAAAGTAAGGTGGCGTGCGGCCCTGAAAAATTCGCTCAGGCGAGGGTGGGCAGGGGGCCCAGCTTGCCGCGGTGATAGATCATCGGCGTCACCGGCTGATCAGGCAGGATCAGGTTTTTTACGGCCCCAACGATGATTGCGTGGTCGCCGCCATCGTACTCGCGCCACAGCTCGCACTCGATGATCGCGGTGGCCTGGGCCAGCAGCGGGTTGCCGAGTTCGCTCAGGTGCCACTCGATGCCTTTGGCTTTGTCCTTGCCTTTACCGGCGAAGGCGTAGGCGACCGCCTGCTGGTCCGCCGACAGCAAATGAATGGCGAAGCGTTTGCTGTCGCGCAGGATCGGGTAGGTGTCGGAGGCGTAGTTGGGGCAAAACAGCACCAGTGCAGGGTCAATCGACAGCGCACTGAAGGCGCTGGCCGTGATGCCGACGATGCCGCCTTGAGGGTCCAGGGTGGTGACTACCGTGACCCCGGAGGGGAAGGAGGCCATGACCTCCTTGTAAATGCCAGGTTCGATCATTTCAGGTCACCTCAACGCATGACAAAGGGGTCGGGCATCGGTGCCGACGACAGGTTGATCCACACGGTTTTCAGTTCGGTATAAGCCAGCACCGAATCGATGCCGCTTTCGCGACCATAGCCACTGTTCTTGAATCCACCGATGGGCGCCATGGCTGAAACAGCACGGTAGGTGTTGACCCAGATGATCCCGGAGCGCACATCCCGTGCCATGCGGTGAGCGCGGCCCAGATCGCGGGTCCAGATGCCTGCGGCAAGACCAAACTGCGAGTCGTTGGCAATGGCCAGTGCCTCTGCTTCGTCCTTGAAACGGATCACTGACGCGACCGGTCCGAAGACTTCTTCTTGCATGATCTTCATCGAATTGCGGTCACATTCGAATAGGGTCGGCTCGTAATACCAGCCGTCATTGTCCATCTGCGGGCGCTTGCCACCCAGGCGCAGATGAGCACCTTCGGCGATGGCGTCGGCCACCAGACCTTCGACAACGGCCAATTGCTGAGCGGTGGCCATCGGGCCCATCTCGCTGGCGTCGTCCTGCGGATTGCCGATACGGATGCGCTTGGCCCGTTCAACCAGACGCTCGACGAATTCGTCGTAGATCTCATCCTGGACCAACAGGCGTGAACCAGATACACAGCTCTGTCCGGACGCGGCATAAATACCGGCGATGGCACCGTTGATCGCGCTGTCGAGGTCGGCGTCGGCGAAGATTATATTCGGTGATTTGCCGCCCAGTTCCAGCGACAATTTGGCAAAATTCTCGGCACTGCTGCGCACCACATGACGGGCCGTTGCCGCGCCGCCGGTAAAGGCAATTTTGCGCACCAGAGGGTGGCGGGTCAGGGCTGCACCGGTGCTGGGGCCATAGCCGGTAACAACGTTGACTACACCGGGCGGGATACCCGCTTCCAGGGCCAGACGGGCCAGCTCGAGAACCGTTGCGGACGCGTGTTCCGAGGGCTTGAGCACGATGGTGTTGCCCGCCGCGAGGGCTGGCGCCAGCTTGATCGCGGTCAGGTACAGCGGGCTGTT
>NZ_LT607414.1:0-218116 GCF_900095225.1 Pseudomonas sp. UMAB-08 | reverse complement strand
GTAGTGAAAAAACTCGGGCAAGTAATTGACCTGACCCCGGGTCTCGCGGATCAGCTTGCCGTTGTCGCGGCTTTCCAATTGCGCCAGTTGTTCTTTGTTTTCGGCGATCAGATCGCCAAGACGGCGCAGCAGTTTGCCGCGAGCGGTGGCGGTAAGACCGCGCCATGCTGGACTTTCGAATGCCTTTTGCGCCGCCTGGACGGCGCGCTCGACATCGGCTTCGTCTGCATCGGGCAGCTCGGCCCAGGCTTGGGCCAGTGCCGGGTTGAAGCTTTCGAAGGTCTTGCCGGAGAGGGCATCGACCCATTGGCCGTCGATGCACATTTGGAAGCGTGCGAGCGTCATGCAACGTTCCCCTTTGTTGGGTGTTGTCGGGTTTGCGCGGAGGCGAGAAAGTCCAGCAGCACCTGGTTGACCAGTCGCGGCGACTCCACCAGCATCATATGCCGTTGCTCGTCGAGGACAGCAACTTGCGCGCCAGGGATCCGCTCAGCCAATTGTCGGGCCATCTCCGGTGTCGAACCGGGGTCCAGCGCGCCGGTGGCGATCAGGGTCGGCACCTGGATGTTGCCCAGGTCTTCTGCGCGGTACATGTCTTGGGTGGCGAACAACTCATAGGTGGTCAGATAGCCCTGTGGGTCATTACCGGCCAGCGTCTGGCGGATCGCGGCAATCTGCCCGGGATTAGCGGCCTGGTATTCACGACTGAACCAGCGTGACAGCGCCGCCTCGGCATTCGCATCAGGGCCATGTTCGGCGGCTTGAGTCGTCCGCTCGTTGACCCCGGCACGCTGTTCGGCGCTGCGGTTGAATACGCTGTTGAGCACCACCAGCCCGAGCATGTGCTCTGGATAGTGCAAGGCGAACGCGCGAGCGACCAATCCACCCATGGAGAAACCAATCACCGTGGCTTGTGGCAGCTGCAAATGGTCGAGCAATTCCAGTAGCTGATCGGCGTAGCCAAGCAACCCGGTGCCCGGTTCCGGGCGCGGGCTGGCGCCGTGCCCCAGCATGTCATAGGCAATCACGCGGTAGTGCGGAGCGAGACCAACGATCTGGCCGCCCCACATCTCTTTATTCAGGCCCACGCCATGGATCAGTACCACGGGTTGGCCTTGGCCGGTCGCCAGATAACTGGTGCCGGCCGGGGTACGTTCAGCGGTGAGCCGAATCATGGATCGCTCCTGCAAATCTTATGGGTTACTGGGCTTTCTCTGCGGCCAGTTCTTCCAGATCGATGTAACGATTGCCGATGCGTGGGTGCAGACGACCCCCGTTGGCACAACCGAGAACAACCACGATCTCATCCGCGCGCGGGGCGTCTTCGATCTGCATTTCCAGGGTGATGTAGTGCGAACGCAGGCCTTCGTCATCCTTATGCATCATCGGTATCTGAATCGACGTGCCTGGGCCACCGCGCTTGTTGGTGAAGCTCAAGTAGCTTTTTGCGTTGACTGCTTCACGGTAATGGTTGCCGAAACGCAGGGTGTGGATCACCGCAGAAGCGTGCTCGATTTCGCCATCGGCGCCGACCACGGCCGCTTTGCCGTAGGCTTCGATCTTGTCCGCACCGCCGATGGTGGCAATCAGACGCTCGACCATCAGTGCGCCCAGATCGGAGCAGTTGGCCCGAATTTCCGGCTTCAAATCTTCAACAAAACCACGACCCAACCATGGGTTTTTGATGACAACAGCCAAGCCAACCATGGTCACTGGGGTATCTGTGGCTTTGCCGCCCTCGATGAAGGTTTCTTCGATGTAGCTGACGATTTTGCGAATTTCAAAACTCATGAGCGGCTCCAGAAAAGAGGGAGGGGGAATGCATCGCTGTATGATGGTATACCATAATATTGCGTATGCAAGCCCCAGCTGCATGTTCATGAAAGGGGAAGACGACGGAAGGTAGGGACGTGAAGCGTTGGCCGGTTAAGGATAGGTATTGCGGGGCGGGGGGGGCTGCGGTAGTGTTTGCGCTTAAGCGCGAGGGAGTCGCCGCCTCACAGGGCGGCGCGGAGGACATTACCGTCTAGCAGTTCTGGCGTGCGCACTACTAAAAGGACGCCGGGCACCCCTGGTTTCGCGGGAGGGTTGCCCGGACCTTGGGTGCACCAGCAATGGGGGATTCGGGTGACTTCAGCTCACACTCACATCCCGCATCAACAACCCGAAACGCAAATCCAGCGCATCCGGTATCGGCAAATACACCGTATGCCCATCCCCGGGTGCGACCTCGATCGGCTCGCCTTTGACGTTCTGCAACTGATGCAGATCGAAGTGGAAGTTGCCCTTGGGCGTCATCAGCTCCATGTGATCGCCCAGACCAAAGCGATTCTTGACCTTTACTTCGGCCAATTGGTCACGCCGTTCGCCGGTCAACTCGCCAACAAATTGCTGTCGCTCAGAAACCGAGCTGCCGTTCTGGTAGTTCTGGTATTCATCATGCACATGTCGCCGCAGGAAACCTTCGGTGTAGCCGCGCTGGGCCAGGGATTCCAGATCGGTCATCAGGCTACGGTCGAACTCTCGGCCAGCCACCGCATCGTCGATCGCCTGGCGATAGACCTGAGTGGTCCGCGCGCAATAGAAGTGGGATTTGGTCCGGCCTTCGATCTTCAGTGAGTGCACGCCCATCTGCGTCAGGCGCCCGACATGCTGTACGGCGCGCAAGTCTTTGGAGTTCATGATGTAGGTGCCGTGCTCGTCCTCGAAGGCCGGCATCAGCTCGTCCGGTCGATTGGCTTCCTGCAACAGGAACACCTGATCGGTCGGCGCGCCGGTACCCAAAGTCGGTTCGGGCTGGAAGGTCTGAACGATCTCGCCGAGCTGATTTTCCGTGGCCTCCTGAGCCGTGTATTTCCAGCGGCAGGCATTGGTGCAGCTACCTTGGTTGGCATCGCGCTTGTTCATGTAGCCCGACAGCAAGCAGCGGCCGGAGTAGGCCATGCACAGCGCGCCGTGGACGAATACTTCCAGCTCCATGGCGGGTACTTGCTGGCGAATTTCAGCGATTTCTTCCAGGGACAGTTCCCGGGACAGAATGATCCGGCTCACGCCCTGTTGCTGCCAGAACTCGACACTGGCCCAGTTCACCGTATTGGCCTGCACCGACAGGTGGATCGGCATCTGCGGGAAGTGTCGGCGTACCAGCATGATCAGGCCCGGATCGGACATGATCAGTGCGTCCGGGGCCATGGCAATCACCGGCTCCAGGTCTTTCAGGAACGTCTTGAGCTTGGCGTTGTGCGGCGCGATGTTCACCACCACGTAGAAGCGCTTGCCCTGGGCCTGGGCTTCTTGAATGCCGAGGGCCAGGTTGGCGTGATCGAATTCGTTGTTGCGCACCCGCAAGCTGTAGCGCGGTTGGCCGGCGTATACCGCATCGGCGCCGTAGGCGAAGGCATAACGCATGTTTTTCAGGGTGCCGGCGGGGGCGAGCAATTCCGGGGTCGAGAGGGTCATGGCAGTGTCGGTCGCAAAAACCGCCGAGGGTAATCGGCTTGCCCGCGGGGTTTATTGATCTGGATCTATGCTTGGTGAACAAACGGATGGCACTACAAACTGCTGTTGGTATAGAGCAGGTTGCAAAGAGCCTGCTCTAAGCGTCAGGCGTTGAAGCCCATTTCGGCAGAGATCAGGCGGGCGCTGTCCAGCAGCATGTTCTTGAAGCGTTCACGATTTTCAGGGTTGTCCATGATCGCGTCTGGTCCGGACAGGTTGATGGCCGCGACCACGGTGCCCCGATGATCACGAATGCCGGAGGCAATAGCGGTGGAGTAGTCGGAGCGGTGCAGCACCCAGCCCAGTTGCCGGTCCTGCTCGGCGATTTGTTGCAGCTCGGGCAAGGTTTTGGGCGCGGGTGCCGGGTAATCGTCCAGGCGTACGTGCTGATACAGGCTAATCAACGTGGCTTCGCTCAAATCGCTGAGCAGCACCCGACCCATTGCCGTGCAGTGACAGGCAATACGCGTCCCGATGGGCACGTTGACCGACAACCGTTGGGACGCGAATGCGCGGTAGATATAGACGCTGTCGGTCTGCTCGCGCACGGCCAGGTGGCACGACAGCGAGCTGCGATCGCGAAGGGTGTTGAGGTAGGGGATCGCAACGTCCACCAGGTCGCGGCTGGCCAGGTAGGTGAAGCCATTGGCGATTACCTGCGGACCCAGTTCATAGGTGTTCTTCGCGACTTTTTTCAGGTAGCCCATGCCATTAAGCGT
The DNA here is from genome assembly GCF_900095225.1 of Pseudomonas sp. UMAB-08. Classification (GTDB taxonomy): domain Bacteria; phylum Pseudomonadota; class Gammaproteobacteria; order Pseudomonadales; family Pseudomonadaceae; genus Aquipseudomonas. Next base: position 213,899 of record NZ_LT607414.1, on the reverse strand, counting down.
CTGCACGATGCGGTAGATCGACGACACGCTGACCCCCAGGCGTTCGGCGATGTCGTTCATGCCCAGCACCCGTTCGGTGCTGCTGAACAGCTGCAAAATCCACAGCCCGCGCTGTAACGCCGGAACACGGTAATCGCTGTCGATGGTAGGTTCTTCAATGCTGTTGTTCATAAGGTTGTCAATTCCTGCTCATTTCCAGGGCATCACCGCAGACTTCTTGTAGGAGCGCGCTTGCCCGCGATGGACCGCGAAGTGGTCCCGAAAATGCCGAGCACAACTTTACTGCCAGAATCGTGTTCCGCAGCCCCTCGCGTGCAGTCGCGCGCCTACACAATGTCCTATGCCAACAACGCATCCACCCCAACAGGCTTGCCACCAAACTCCTGCATGGCATCCAGTAACGCGCCCCACAAATATTGCGCCGAAGCCCGATCACACAGGATGTGAAACAGTGGCAAGTCCGGTTGCGAGCCGTTGATGATGATTGCGCTCATCCGCGCCACTGAGGTTTGCGCCACGTCGCCCGGGGCGAATGCCTGTTGGCGCAGATCGACGCCGCAGACCTTGGCCATCACTGAGCTGATGTGTTCACCGGTCAGCACCAGCCACGCGTGACTGTCCTGACGTGGCAGCAAATAGCAGCCCTTTTCGGATAACTGCCACTGGTCTTCGAGCTTCTGCAAGCGTGCACCGGCATCCTGAAAACTGCCCAGCAGGAAATACTCGGTCTGCGAAAGGCGGGCGACATTGCTGCCATCGCCCTGCACCACACAGCGGTTGGGTGCGGTCGGCAGATCGAATTGCTCCGCGTGTAGATGCGCAGCGGCATCGACCCCACGAAAGCCGACCCGCGCCAGATTGCTCAGATCAAGCAGGGCGCAGCGGCCCAGTTGTGCGGTTTCGTCCTGCTCGGCATAACGGCTGACGATCAGGCTGTCACCCAGCCGTGCCAGTCGGGCGGTGGCCTGCAGCGTATACAGAGGGCTGCGCTCGCGAAAATCTTTGGCGTTAAGAGTGACCATGCTTACAACTCCTGGCGTTTGCTGTCGACATCGAAGAACGGCAGTTTGACCACCGTGGCCTGTACCACTTCACCGCCTTCCACCCGAATCGGAATCTGCTGGCCGGGGACGCTTTGATCGACGGCGGCATACGCCAGGCCGATGATCATGCCCAGTGTCGGCGAGTATTCGCAGGAGGTGACGTTGCCGCTGATGTCCGGTCCTTTGAGCACCAGATGACCTTCCAGTGGCTGGCTGCTGCCTTTGGGCAGGCTGAAACCGACCAGTTTGCGCTTGAGCGGCTGGGCTTCGAGGATGTCCACGGAGCGGCGCCCGACAAAAAACGGTTTCTTGCGGGAGATGGCCCAGCCCATGTCGATCTCTGCCGGATGGGTCATGCCATCGGTGTCCTGGCTGATGATCACATGGCCCTTTTCCAGGCGCAGCAAACGTTGGGCTTCGACGCCGAACGGGCGAATGCCATGTGCCTGACCCGCGTCCATCAACGCGTCCCACAGGTATTCGGCATAACGTGCCTGCACATGGATTTCATAACCCAGCTCGCCGACGAAACCGACGCGCATGACCCGCGCCGCGATCCCGGCAACGGTGCCCTGACGCACGCCCAAATACGGAAAGGCGTCAGGCGACAGGTCGATGTCGACGCAGAGCTTTTCCAGCACTTCGCGCGAGTCGGGTCCGGCCAGGTTGACGGCTGCAATGGCGGCAGTGACGTTGGCGATATCGACGTTCAGACGCCATTGCACGTTCCACTTGAGCATCGCCTGATAGATCCGGTCGACGCCGCTGGTGGTGGCCGTGACATAAAAATGCTGATCGGCCAGTCGCGCACAGACGCCGTCGTCGATCACTACCCCGTGTTCGTTGGTCATCAGCGCATACCGAGTGCGGCCGATGGGTTGTTTGGCAAAGGCGAAGGTGTACATCCGCTCCAGCAGTTCGGCGGCGTCCGGGCCACGAATATCCAGGCCGCCAAGGGTCGAGACATCGATCAGCCCGACGCCTTGGCGCACATGAAGGGCTTCTTCCTGCATGCAGCGTTCGCGCGTCGCTGGCTGACCTTTTTCATCCTTGAAAGCGTAATAGGCCGGACGTTGCCAGTTGCCTGCAGGCATCATTTTTGCGCCCGCTTGTAGGTGGCGGTTATGAATCGCGGTACGGCGAATCGGGTCAAAGCTGCGTCCGGCGATGTGCGCCAGTTTTTCCGCTTCGAAGGGCGGGCGTGCCGTGGTAACCCCGGTTTCGCTGACGGTGCGCTGGGTGCTGGCGGCAACCAGTCGCGCCGTTGGCAAGGCGGAATGACGGCCTTGGGATGGTCCCATGCCCACCGTGGAAAAGCGTTTTACCAGCTGCACGTCGCGGTATCCGTGGCGTGTAGCGTTGATGATGTCGCGGATTTGCAGGTCTTCATCGAAATCGACGAATTCCTTGCCACTTGGGTGGGGGAAGATCGGCCAGTCGAAGTTGACCCGTTGTTCCGGGCTTAGGGTCTGCTCCTGATAGTCCGCCGACAGTCCCAGTGCCGCCGCCGCTTGTGCCCCGACTTTAGCGCCATCCTTGAGTACGTTTTCCAGCAGATGACGACCGTTCACGGAGCCGGCGATGGCCAGGTTTTTTGGCAGGCCAGTGATGGCGAACTCGGCCGAAGGGTCGGCGTACGCCAACTTACCGCCTGCCTGACACGCCAGTTGATAGACCGGCATGTAACCGGCGGTCATGCACAGCAGGTCGCAATCAAGTTGCAGGCTGTCCTGGGCGACTTCGCCACGGGCAGTGATGCGCCGCACATCGACGCCGCTGATATGGCGCATGCCCTTACTGTGCAAGGCTTCATACACCGTGTGTTGCAGGTACACGGTGATGCCCAGGCGTTTGAGCTCCGCAGCCAGGCGCGCATCGTCTGCGCCGTTGCGCATGTCGACCACGGCGGCGACGTCGACACCTTGTTCCACCAGGTCCAGCGCTGTGCGATAGCCGTCATCATTGCCTGTAAGGACCACCGCGCGCTTGCCGGGTTTGACTGCATAAAGCTTCATCAGGCGCTGGGCAGCGCTGCACAGCATCACGCCGGGCAGGTCGTTGTTGCGGAAAATTACCGGCTGGTCGAAGGCGCCGGAGGCGATGATGCATTGGCTGGCGCGCACTTTGTACATGCGCTTGTCTTTGATCACCGGCAGGTAATTGTCGGTGAACCAGCCATTACAGGTGGCTTCGGTGAGAATCTGGATGTTGGCGTGCTGGCTGACTGCATCGACCAATGCCTGGCGCACTTTATCGGCCTGCGTGCCTTGTACGTCGAAGCGTGCATAGGTGAGCGCTCCGCCCAGCAGACGCTGTTGTTCGATCAGCAACACCTTGGCCCCGGCGTTGGCGGCCGTGAGTGCCGCCTGCAAACCGGCGGGACCGGCACCGACCACGGCCAGGTCGACGAACAGGTAAGCCTTGTCGTAATACTCGGGCTTGAAGTCCAGATTAAGGATGCCCAGCCCGGCTTTCTTGCGGATCAGCGGCTCCCAGATTTTCCACATGCCCTTGGGCTTGTAGAACGAACGGTAATAAAACCCTACTGGCATGAACCGTGAGAGCTTGCCCAGCAGCGCATCGCGGTCGTTGTCCAATGTGCCGCTGTAGTTTTGCCCGCTGACTTCGGCACCGGCTTGCAGCCAATGGGTGTCGGCCAGCACGTTGGGTTCATCTGGCAGTTGCACCAGGGTGTTGGCGTCTTGCCCAGCCATGGTTAACGGCCCGCGAGGGCGGTGATACTTGAACGAGCGCGAGAGCAAATAACGACCGTTGCCGAGCAGGGCGCTGGCGATGCTGTCGCCGGCAAAACCGGTATAGGCCTTGCCATCGAAGTTGAACGCCAGTGGACGTTGACGATCAATCAGCAAGCCCATGGGCAACGGCAAGCGGCTTTCAAAAGTGGAATCAGGCTGGCTCATTGCTGTGCTCCGCAGGGCTGAACTCGACGCGCTGGTTGTAGACTTCCCGGGCATCGAAGGTACGCAGGATTTCATCGGTGACGGTGTGCCGTTCGGCCAGGAACCAGTAGCTGGATGCGTTGTGCATCCACCACTCACGGACCACGCCTGCGGCGTTTTCGCTGTTGAACACGTAATGTGCCCATTGCGCATCGCTGCAGGTGGCCGGGTCTGGCATGTCCTTGAATTCGCCGCCGTAGGTGAATTCGGTGATGTTTCGCGGCCCGTTCAGCGGGCAATTCATGACTTTCATACGGTTTGCCCCTTAGTGGCTGGCCGCCGTAGCGCCCATCTCGTTGACTTGCTGGAAGGTCGAAAACCGCTCCAGACCGAAGGGCTTGATCAGGTCCGGTACCTTGCCGCCGGAGGCGACCAGTTCGGCCATGGTCTTGCCGCAGATCGGTGTGGCCTTGAATCCCCAGGTGCCCCAGCCTGCGTCGAGGTAATAGTTTTCGACCGGCGACAGGCCCATGATCGGGCTGTAATCGGGGGTCATGTCGGTGATCCCGGCCCACTGGCGCATCAGCTTGGCATTGGCCAGGAAGGGGAACATTTCGATGGCAGCGGAAATCAGGCTTTCCTTCAGGTCCAGGGTCGAGCGGGTGTTGTACAGCGGGTAGGGGTCGGAACCGCCGCCGAACACCACTTCGCCACGGCCGGTCTGCTGCACATAGCAGTGCAGGGCCGACGAACTCACCAATGGGTCGAGAAATGGCTTGAACGGTTGGGTGACCATCGCTTGCAGGGGATAGCAGACGATGGGCATTTCGATCTTGGCTTTTTTGGCCATCAAAGAACTGTGCCCGGCCACAGCCTGCACCGCGCAACCGCACTGGATCGTGCCGCGGTTGGTTTTTACGGCGGTGATCCGGCCGTTTTCGATGATCAGGTCCTGAACTTCGGTCAACTGATGGATTTCCACCCCGCGCTTCGCTGCGCCCTTGGCGTAACCCCAGGCCACGGCGTCATGACGCGCAGTGCCGCCGTCGATATGCCACAGCCCGGCCATTACCGGCAGATGACCGGGGTCAAGATTGAGGCTCGGCACCAGTTCGCGAATCTGCTGGCGGTCGAGCATTTCCGTACGGCCGCCGAAGTGCTTGTTCACTTCAGCGCGTTGGCGGAAGGCGCGTACGGTGGCGTCGGTGTGGGCCAGGGTCAGTTGGCCACGCTCGGAATACATGATGTTGAAGTCGAACTCGTTGGACAGGTCCTTGAACAGCTTCACCGACTCGCTGTAGAACTTCACACCCTCGCTGGTCAGGTAGTTGGAACGAATCACCGCCGTGTTACGTGCGGTATTGCCGCCGCCCAGATAGGACTTTTCCAACACCGCGACATTGGTGATGCCGTGGTACTTGGCCAGGTAATAGGCAATTGCCACACCGTGACCACCGCCGCCGATGATGACTACATCGTAAGAGGACTTGAGTTCTTTCGGCGGCGGCAGGTCCATTTCTGCCGTGTACTCGGCAGAGAGGCCATATTTCAAGAGATTGAATGGCATCATGCCTCCTGAGGTGAAGTGTGAGTGGCCGCAGGCTCAGCGGCGCGCAGCAACTGCCTGCGCGTGGCGATCACGGTGTTTTTCAGCAGAAAGGCGATGGTCATCGGTCCGACACCGCCGGGAACCGGGGTAATGGCGCTGGCAACGGTACGGGCGCTGGCGTAATCGACGTCACCCACCAGTCGGCTGCCCTGTTCGGTGTCGATGCGATTGATCCCGACATCGATCACCACCGCGCCGGGCTTGAGCCAGCTGGCGTCGATCATCTGCGGGCGACCGACGGCAGCCACTACGATGTCTGCCAGGCGGCACAGCGCGGCGGCGTCGACGCTGCGCGAGTGCACCACGGTGACCGAGCAATTGGCTTGCAGCAGCAGGGTGGACATGGGTTTGCCGACGATGTTCGAGCGGCCGATGACCACCGCATGCTTACCAGTCAGGTCGCCGCACGTGTCGTGCAATAGGCGCATGCAGCCGCTAGGGGTGCAGGGCGTCAACACGTCTTGGCCCTGGACCAGCCCGCCGACGTTTTGCCGATGGAAACCGTCGACATCTTTGGCCGGGTCGATGGCTTGAATGACCGCACCTTCGTCAATGTGCGCAGGTACCGGCAGTTGCACCAGAATGCCATTGACCTCAGGGTCGGCATTCAATTCGGCGATGACTGCCAGCAATTGCGCCTGGCTGGTGGTCGCGGGCAGACGCTGCTCCAACGAGCGAATGCCGGCTTCTTTGGCGCGCAGGATCTTGTTGCGCACGTAGACCTGACTGGCCGGGTCTTCGCCCACCAACACCACGGCCAGCGTGGGCGTGACCTGTTGCAGTGCGAGTTCGCGGACGTCGGCTGCGACTTCACTGAGTACTTGGGCTGCGATGGCTTTCCCGTCGATATCGCGGGCGAGTGGAATGGGGCTGTTCATCGGAAGATCACCGTTTTTTCGCGATTAATAAACACCCTGTGTTGCAGGTGATATTTGACTGCCTTGGACAGCGCGACGGTTTCCGTATCGCGTCCGATACTCACCAGATCGTCGGCTTTGTGCGCATGATCGACACGCTGTACCTCCTGCTCGATGATCGGGCCTTCATCCAGGTCCGAGGTGACGTAATGGGCCGTGGCACCGATCAGCTTGACCCCGCGCTGGTGGGCTTGATGGTACGGCTTGGCACCCTTGAAACCCGGAAGGAACGAGTGATGGATGTTGATCGCCCGGCCCGACAATTGCTTGCACAGGTCATCGGAGAGGATTTGCATGTAGCGCGCCAGCACCACCAGATCGGTCTGCGTCTCTTCAACGATTTTTAGCAGCGCGGCTTCCTGCTGGGACTTGGTGTCTTTGGTCACCGGCAAGTAGATGAAACGGATGCCCTCGCGCTCGGCCATTGGCCGTAGCTCCAAGTGGTTGGAGACGATGGCGGTGATCTGCATGTCCATCTCACCTTTGTGGTGGCGGTACAGCAGATCGGTGAGGCAGTGGTCGAATTTGCTGACCATGATCAGCACGCGCATCGGATTGGCGACCGTGTGCAGTTGCCAGTCCATATTCAGCGCCGTGGCCACTTCATTGAAGTCCAGACGCAGCGCATCGATGTCGCCCTTGACGCCGCTGTTGAAGCGAAACACGGCGCGCATGAAGAACTGACTGGTTTCTTCGTCGTCAAACTGGGCCAGCTCGCTGATATAGCAACGGTTGTCGGCCAGGAAAGACGTCACGGCGGCGACGATACCCGACGTCGCGGGACAGCTGATCTTTAAAATGAAGTGGTCCGGATCGGTGCTCATAACGGGTCCTCGCAGGGAGACATGCACGCTGAATGTTCATGGGTGGGGATTAAATTCAGGGATGAAGAAAAATTCCTCATGTGAATAAAATATTCCTGTGGCGCTTTTTATAGGTGAATTAAAAATCGGCGTCCAGCATTGTTTGGTTTTTTTTTGCGGGGGAGGGTGGAGAGTCGCGGGGACGCACAGTCATTTTTGCGAATGCGGCGTATCAGGTACACGGCATCAAGGGATGCACAGAGGGATGTTCGGTTACTGACTTGTTGGGGCAGGCAACGGCCTACGCTTTCATGCGCGCCGATCCGATTGCTGCGAGGCCGAGCTTCAACTCGATCCCGTTGAGGGTGCGCTCATAGTGCGCCCGCAGGTCGGGTTCCCAGCCGATCACTTCATCCAATGTCGCGGCGGCCTTGCCCGGCGTCAGCGCAAAGTGTGCGCAATGGCTCAACAAGTTGGCGCGACTGATCACCCGACCCTCGCGGCCCACGGCCATCGCGAGATTGGGCGGAGAAGACCCTTCGAGGCACGGCACGACATCGTACATGGGTGCCAGTCGCCAGCCTCCCTTAAGCCAGAGGATGGCGTGGTTCTTGGGGTGATCGTCGTCGTTACCCACCAAGGCGTTGAAGCACATTCGCTTAAACAACTCCTGGAGGTCTTGCACCGGTACGCCACGTCGACTCATCTCGTTGGCGACGGAGGCATAGACCCAGGCGCTGCGGTCGTTGGTGTGCCATTCGGCGTCGAGCAGCGTGAGTGCGCTGAGCATCGGTATACGAACGCTCATGTCAGCAGGCGGCATGCGGTCGAAGCGCTCTACCAGCAAGGTCGAGGGCTGTTCGGCATGCAGCGCGGTACGGGCGACATTCAAACCTTTCCCGGCCGCGAACGTCATGCAGGCATGTTCCAGTGCCGGAATATCGCACTGATCATAGCGGTCACGGGGTTTGACCAGAATCAGCACGCCGTGGTCTTGCAGGGTACGCTTGGGACGGGCGCCACCCAGAGAAGACCTTTGCCTGCGTAGCTTGAGGGTCTGGATCGCCTCTTCATCCAGTTGGTTATCGAATATGGCTTCGGTGGCCTGGATGAAGGGTGTGAGGCCTTTGAGCGACGGTAACGGATCTTGCCCGATACCAGCTGGCGGATGGCGCGTCTGGCCTGCCATAAGGTTGCCCGCGCGATCATTGTTCGGGGATTTCAACAGATAATCGATAGGCCCCAGTGGGTGTCGATGGATTTCTTGCAAGACCCGCTCCCCCCAGCCATCGGGCATCGCGTCGTTGATGAAGCCGGGTATTCCCTTGTTTTTGGTTATCGGGCCGAACGTTTCGCTGCGCAGCGGATAGCGAACCGGGTCGGGCACCCAGCCACGGGTGGCGACGTACTCTGGATCGTAAGTGAACTCGCCGACTCCGTTGACGACGACCAGTCGACCCAGAGAGACCACCTTGGCGGTTTCAGGATGCTCCATGTAGACGTAGGCCCTGGACATCAAAAATCATCACTCTGTGGTTTGGCCAGGCGAACCCGATGCGGTGTATGGGGATCATTGGCTTGCAGCTGCGAGGAGGACTCGATGCCGTCGAGGCTGCGAAATACTTCCTGTGTGAGGCCCAACTGCCAAAGCACCATCATGAACGAGCGTAATTCCACGAGGGGGTCGCCGCCCTCGATTTTACGTACCGTCTGCTCGGAAATTGAAAGGGACAGGGCCAGATCTTTCTGTCGAAGTCTGGACTGCAGACGCCTGCTTTTTACCAGAAGCCCTATTCTATATAGGTTGTCGGCGCATTCCAGTGGAAAAAAGCTTTTCATAAGCCGCCTTTTAGCATTGCTAAATGTAGATAAGCAGCACTATAGCACGCCTAATCATTGCGAAAGAGGCAGGGACGCTTGCTGGATACCCGAACGCCAGGCGGTCAGTCGTCGCCGTAGTTCATGATCGACAACAGATGAATCGGGACTTTCACCAACTGCTCCGGGCCATGCGGAACATCACCATCAAAGGTCAGGCTGTCGCCGGGTTTCATATGATAGAGCTGGTCGCCATGGCGGTAGACGATCTCACCTTTCAACAGGTGCAGAAACTCGGTGCCGGGATGGGAGAAGGTCGGAAACTCTTCGCTGGCATCGTCCATGGTGACCATGTAAGCCTCGAACGTCTTCTTCGGGCCGCGGGTGTGGTTGAGCAGGTGATAGGTGTGGCCTTTCTCTGTACCACGGCGCACCACCTGCATCCCTTCGCCTTTGCGCACCAGCAGGGCGCCACTGCCTTGTTGATCGTACTGACTGAACAGTTTCGACATCGGCATGCCGAGGGCATCGCACAGGCGGCTCAAGGTATCGAGGCTGGTGGAGACCTGGGCATTTTCGATCTTGCTGAGCATGCCTTGGCTGATGCCTGCCAGTTGCGCGACATCAGCAATCTTCAGCTCTTGCAATTGACGCTGTCGCTTGATTTGCATGCCCAGGTACTGCTCGAGCCTCAAGCGTGGCTCGGCCTCGGTGGAAATCACTTTGCTCATGCTTCATTTCCGGTCATGAATATAAAATTCGCACTATGAATGTGCGATGCACCCTTGTTGCTGTCCGCCGATTTACAGCGAGAGCGCTGCCAGCATGTCTGAAGTTTTCTCCACGCGACACTCATTTCCCCGGCCAAGCCTTGAAAAGCCTGCATTGCAGGATTAAAGACAACCAGGATCTCTTCGTGGGTAACCATTTTGGCAAGGCAATTGCATTCTCTTTAGGAAAGTAACTTTCTTGTTGAGAATACATGGGTCGACTTCAGGTCATGTCCAGACGAATTCTAGCACTGGGCAATCATTAACGACTGGCGCCGACCCTAGATGCAGATCCCGCTGTTTTGCCTTGCTCGAGGAGTCCAAGTGATGTTGCCACCAGAAACACAACGAATTATCGATGAGCACAAAATCAAATATGTGCTGGCTCAGTTCGTGGATATCCACGGTTCGGCCAAAACCAAATCGGTACCCGTCTCCGGACTGCAAACTGTCATCGACAGCGGCGCCGGCTTTGCAGGCTTCGCCATTTGTGGCATGGGCATGGAGCCCCATGGCCCGGACTTCATGGCCAAGGGCGACCTGAGCACCTTGACTGCCGTGCCATGGCAGCCAGGTTACGGACGCATTGTCTGCGTCGGCCACGTCAATAACGAGCCGCACCCTTACGATTCGCGTTACGTGTTAATGCGCCAGGTAGAACGCCTGAATGCACGCGGCTGGACCCTCAACACGGGCCTGGAACCTGAGTTCAGCCTGTTCCGTCGCGATGCCGAGGGCAAGCTATGCAGCGTTGATGCCAGCGATAACCTGGACAAACCCTGCTACGACTACAAGGGTCTGTCGCGTTCGCGGCAGTTTCTGGAAAACCTCACCGAAGCGCTTCAAAAAGTCGATTTCGACATCTATCAAATCGATCACGAAGACGCCAATGGTCAGTTTGAAATCAACTACACCTACAGCGACGCGCTGACCTCGGCGGATCGTTTCACCTTCTTCCGCATGGCTGCCGGCGAAGTGGCCAACGATTTGGGGATGATCTGCTCGTTCATGCCCAAGCCTGATCCGAAACGTGCGGGCAACGGCATGCACTTCCACTTGTCCATCGCCGACGCGGTGAACAAGAACCTGTTCCATGACGCCAGCGACTCGCGCGGCATGGGCCTGTCGAAAATGGCCTACCACTTTGCGGCGGGTCTTCTGGCTCACGGCCCAGCGTTGTGTGCCTTCGCCGCACCCACCGTCAATTCATACAAACGCCTTGTGGTCGGCCGCTCGCTGTCAGGCTCGACCTGGGCTCCAGCGTTCGTTGCCTACGGCTCTAACAACCGCTCGGCCATGGTTCGGGTGCCTTATGGTCGCCTTGAATTCCGCCTGCCGGACGCGGGCTGCAACCCCTATCTGGTCAGCGCCGCGATTATCGCCGCCGGCCTGGACGGCATCGACCGCAAGCTGGATGCGGGTGAGCCGTGCAATGAAAACCTGTACTCGCTGAGCCTGGAAGAAATTGCCGGTCGGGGCATCGCCACTTTGCCGCAAAGCCTCAAGGAAGCCTGTGACGCGCTGGAGGCTGATCCGCTGTTCCGCGAAACGATGGGCTCGGAAATCATTAACGAGTTCATCGAGCTCAAGCGCATGGAATGGGTCGAGTACAGCCGTCACGTCTCCGATTGGGAGATCAAGCGCTATACCGAATTTTTCTAAGCGGCTTTCGGTAAAAACACGTTTTCAACCACTCGATTTGAATCAACCCGGGGCCTTTGAATCAGGCACCGGCTGCCAAGCAGGAGAAAGTGTATGTGCGGAATCGTAGGTCTGTACTTGAAGAACCCGGCGCTGGAGTCCCAGCTCGGCAAGCTCTTCGAACCCATGCTGCTGTCGATGACCGACCGTGGCCCGGACAGCGCCGGCTTTGCCATCTATGGCGATGAAGTGGCGGATGGCTGGATCAAGCTGACATTGCAGGCGACCACAGAGAACCAGGACTGGAAGACCCTGATGGGCGAACTGGAAGGGCGCTTGGGTTGCTCCCTGGAGTGGTTCCAGAACGCTACCGCCGTGGTGTTGAAAATCAAGACGGACGAAGCGTCGGCCCGCAACGCGTTGGCCGAGCTGGCACCGACCGTGCGCATCATGAGCGCCGGGCAGAGCATCGAGATCCTCAAGGGCATGGGCTTGCCGAAAGAGATCTCCGAGCGCTTCAACCTTAAAGGCATGAAAGGCAGCCACATCATTGGCCACACCCGCATGGCCACCGAAAGTGCTGTGACCATGGAAGGCAGTCACCCGTTTTCGACCGGCGCTGACCTGTGCCTGGTGCACAACGGCTCATTGTCCAACCACTTCCGTCTGCGCCAAGAGCTCAAGCGTGAAGGGATCGTGTTCCAGACCGAAAACGACACTGAAGTCGCTGCCGGTTACCTGGCCTGGCGCCTGCAACAGGGCGACTCGCTCAAGCAAGCCTTGGACAACTCCCTGGAAAACCTCGACGGCTTTTTCACCTTTGCCATCGGCACTCGCAATGGTTTCGCGGTGATTCGTGATCCGATCGCGTGCAAGCCCGCGATTTTGGCCGAGACCGATGACTACGTCGCCATGGCTTCGGAATACCAGGCGCTGTCCAGCCTGCCGGGCATTGAGAACGCCAAGGTCTGGGAACCAGCACCTTCAACCATGTACATCTGGGAACGCCAAAGCGCCTGAGGAGCACCGTATGAAAGCTATCGATCTATCTGTCAGTGAAGTACGCGAGCTCAATCAGGGGCTGCACGATCAGGCCAAACAATTGACCGATGCGGAGTGGGTCGTGACCCATTCCGATGGTAAACACAACCTCGCGGTCGGTGTCGATCAAGAGTTGTTCATCGATATTCAAGGCCACGCCGGTTACTACTGCGCAGGCATGAACAAGAAGGCCCACATCACCGTGCACGGCAACGTCGGCACTGGCGTGGCGGAAAACATGATGTCCGGTTCGGTACGGGTCAAGGGCAGTGCCTCCCAGGCTGCTGGCGCCACCGCTCATGGCGGCTTGCTGGTGATCGAAGGCGACGCCGGTGCCCGTTGTGGCATCTCCATGAAAGGCATCGACATTGTGGTCGGCGGCAGCATTGGCCACATGAGCTGCTTCATGGGCCAGGCCGGACGCTTGGTGGTGTGCGGCGATGCAGGCGATGCCTTGGGTGATTCGCTGTACGAAACCCACATCTACGTGAAGGGGAAAGTGGAATCCCTAGGCTCGGACTGTATCGAGAAAGAGATGCGCACTGAGCACCTGGACGAACTGCAGGAGCTGCTCAATCGCGCCGGTTTCGACCACAAGGCAGCCGATTTCAAGCGCTACGGCTCAGCCCGTCAGCTTTACAACTTCAAAGTCGATAACGCATCCGCGTATTAATTCGCGTATCAAGGAGTACACCATGAGCGACAAACCCACTCCGGTCCTGCGCGAATCCGCGACCTTCGACCGTCTGACCATTCAGGAAATCCAGCGTGCCGCCGAAACCGGCATCTACGACATTCGCGGGGGCGGCACCAAGCGCAAGCTGCCGCATTTCGATGACTTGCTGCTGCTGGGCGCCAGTGTTTCCCGTTACCCGCTGGAAGGCTATCGCGAAAAGTGCGGCACTGACGTAATCCTCGGCAACCGCTTCGCCAAGAAACCGCTGCACTTGAAAATCCCGGTAACCATCGCGGGCATGAGCTTCGGTGCACTGTCGGCCAACGCCAAAGAAGCCCTGGGCCGTGGCGCGACCATCGCCGGGACCAGCACCACCACGGGTGACGGCGGCATGACCCCAGAAGAGCGCGGTCAATCCGAGCATCTGGTCTATCAGTACCTGCCATCGCGTTACGGCATGAACCCCGATGACCTGCGCAAGGCCGACGCCATCGAAATCGTCCTGGGGCAGGGCGCCAAGCCAGGCGGTGGCGGTATGTTGCTGGGGATGAAAGTCACCGAACGTGTCGCCGGTATGCGCACATTGCCTATCGGTGTCGACCAGCGCAGCGCCTGCCGTCACCCGGACTGGACCGGCCCGGACGATCTGGCGATCAAAATCGCAGAGATTCGTGAAATTACCGATTGGGAAAAACCGATCTACGTCAAAATCGGCGCCAGCCGTCCGTACTACGACGTCAAACTCGCGGTTAAAGCCGGTGCCGACGTGATCGTGCTCGACGGCATGCAAGGCGGTACCGCAGCGACTCAGGAAGTGTTCATCGAACACGTCGGCATCCCGATTCTACCGGCTATCCCGCAAGCGGTTCAGGCGTTGCAGGAAATGGGCATGCATCGCAAGGTGCAACTGATCGTCTCTGGCGGTATCCGTAACGGTGCCGACGTGGCAAAAGCCATGGCGCTTGGCGCTGATGCGGTGGCCATTGGTACTGCGGCGTTGATTGCACTGGGAGACAACCATCCGCGACTGGATGAGGAATTGCGCAAGCTCGGTTCGGCGGCGGGGTTCTATGACGACTGGCAGAACGGTCGTGATCCGGCGGGCATCACCACTCAGGACCCTGAGCTGTCGAAGCGTCTGGATCCTGTGGAGGGTGGTCGTCACTTGGCTAACTACCTGCGGGTGTTGGTCCTCGAAGCACAGACCATGGCCCGTGCCTGCGGCAAGTCACACCTGCACAACCTCGACCCCGAGGATCTGGTGGCCTTGACCGTCGAAGCCGCCGCGATGGCCCGCGTGCCGTTGGCCGGGACCTCGTGGATACCAGGCCAGCAATACTGATCCACCCGACGCCGCCCTGATGGGCGGCGTTTTCTCTAGCTGCCAACGGGCACAGATCCGTATGCACCGCGAGCCTGCAGGACCTCGCGCTCCCTCTTTCTGCCAGTCCCTTGTGTCGACTTCCCTGTTTATGGAGCTTGCTGACTATGATTTCTGACTCGCTTACACGACCTCTTTCAAGGACGACCGTGGCGCTGCTCGCATTGAGCCTGTCGCCATTGGCCTCGGCAGCCGACGTTACGCTGGACACCGGCACCACCGCCTGGATGATGACCGCGACGATGTTCGTGTTGTTGATGTGTGTTCCGGGCCTGGCGTTGTTTTATGGCGGCATGGTCCGGGCCAAGAACTTTCTCTCGATGTTCACCCAGTTGTTCGCGGTCGCTGGAGTGATCGGCGTGCTGTGGGTGGTCTACGGCTACAGCATCGTGGTTGATGCCACGGGCATGGTCGCTGGCGAAGTCAATCTGCACAGTTTCATCGGAGGATTGAGCAAACTGTTCATGCTCGACATGACCCATGACAGCCTGGTGGGCAACATTCCCGAAGGTGTCTACAGCGTGTTCCAGATGTCCTTTGCGATCATCACTCCGGCGCTGATTGCCGGTGGTTTCGCCGAACGCATGAAATTCAGCGCGGCAGTGGCGTTTATGGCGCTGTGGTTTACCTTCGTCTATGCGCCTATCGCACACATGATCTGGGGCGGGCCAGGGGGGCTGTTGGTCAACTGGGGTGTGCTGGATTTCGCCGGCGGCACCGCGGTGCATATCAATGCGGGCGTTGCGGCACTGGCGGCGTGCCTGGTACTGGGCAAGCGTAAAGGCTACCCGAACCTCGCCATGCCCCCGCATAACCTGGGCTTCACCCTGATGGGTGCCGGTTTGCTGTGGGTCGGCTGGTTCGGCTTCAACATTGGCTCGGGTGCTGCGGTGAATACGGGTGCTGGCATCATTATGCTCACCACCCAAGTCGCCGCGTGCGCGGGTGTCGTCGGCTGGATGCTCACCGAAACCCTGATTCATGGCCGTCCCAGTGCCCTGGGCGCAGCGTCCGGTGCCTTGGCCGGTCTTGTCGGCATCACCCCGGCCTGTGCCTACGTCGGTCCGGCGGGCGCCATCGCAATAGGTTTGATTACCGGCGCGGTGTGTTTCTTCGCCGTCAGCCAGCTCAAGCAGAAACTGGGCTACGACGACACACTGGACGTGTTCAGTCTGCACGGCATCGGCGGGATCGTCGGCGCACTCCTGACCGGGGTTTTCGCGTCGCCTTCGTTGGGTGGTTATGTCGAGAACCTGGAAATCGGCGCTCAAGTGCTGACCCAGTTGAAGGGGGTCAGCTTCACCTTCGTCTATTGCTTTGTCGTGAGCATGATCATCCTCAAAGTACTGGAATGGACCATCGGCCTGCGTGCCAGCGAAGAGAACGAAGCGATGGGCCTTGACCTCGCGGAGCATGATGAGCGGGCGTATAACGTTTAATTGATAGCGGTAGTCGAAACGCCTCACGGAGTGGGGCGTTTTGACAAGGTGCCAAAGGCTACGCGTGACGTGGTGATTCAACAGGCGGTGTGCCGTCGTGAAACAGCCCTTTCAGTTGTGCGCGTAACTCCGGTGAATCAGTATGTTTGTGAACAGTGACCGCATGCTGTGCAGCCGCCTCAAGCAATTCTTTTTCAGAGTCTGCGGACAGCGCGACCGAGCAGTTGATTTCGCTCGGGAATTCGCGGCAATCGATGTATTTGCGGGCCATGATGTTCTCCTCATAAGAAGGCAGGCCATGAAGCCTGCGTGAACGACCGCTCGACACATTGCGCGGAATACATGCAATACAACTACGCGTGGCATCAAGCGTAATCATCTTGCGCAAGGCCTCGATGGGCATAAAAACTCCCCGAGAATCGCTTGGCGCACTACGAAAAAGCCCGCACATGGCGGGCTTTGAAAATCAAGTAGGTGGCCGGCGCTGGTCTCCGGCTTACAAGGTTTATCAGGACTCTCACAGAAAAGTTTTGTGCCTTCCTGCTTCGCACGGCATAAGGGCTGGATCTCAGCGCGGAGATCTTTCTAACCGTGTACCCTTCGGAACGCGCCCCACGTTTCCTTGCTATCCTTTTGCGCATCAGTCTGCGTCTTCACCTACAACTTCAGAATAGCAAAAAGTCCTCAACGCTGGCCGGATTTTTTAGAACGATTTTGCTCGGGGGGAAGGCAGGCAAGATGGAAAACTACTATCCCAAGGCTGCGGCGATATCTCGGCCTATGACGGGACCGTGGAGGACTCTCCCAAAGGATGAATATGACATTGACTGTCGAAAGGTTGGTCAGGATAGCAATGGCCAATCCAATAAACGCTCAAATTACCTCACGCTTGCCTTCACTCGGTTTGAGTCAATGCATGCTCACTGCGGGCTGCCTGTTCCAGGCCGTCTGGAATCATCAGTCACACCGGCCTTCAGCGTGGGGGGTTAAGGATTACGACGTTTTTTACTTCGACAATGATCTGTCCTGGGAGGCCGAGAATGCGGTCATCGACTCCGCTCAGCGTCTCTTCCAAGACCTTGACGTTAACGTTGATCTCAAGAATCAGGCGCGCGTCCACCTTTGGTACGGTCAACGGTTTGGCAGGTCTTACCCTCAGCTTCAGTCGGTCAAAGACGGCATTGATCGTTACCTGATTGCGGGTACGTGTATTGGGCTGGATGCTGAAACGGGTGAAGTCTATGCGCCCTACGGCCTGGCCGACGTCGAGCAAGGGGTTCTTCGTATCAATCCAAAAAATCACCAGCCGGACTTGTTCGAGCAGAAGGCGAAAAGTTATCAGACTCGCTGGCCTTGGCTCAGGATTTCAGGAACCGACCTTTCATAAAGGTAGCAACATTGACGCGGGCCCTCGGGCGCTGCGATTTCAGCGCTGTGCCTTTAGATGTATTTTTGGAGAGTGCTCGTTTGGAAAACGTCTGAGCTGTTTCTGCTAGTCTGCCGAGCCCGGAAATTAACAAAGCCAGGCTCAACCCAATGATCAATATCCGTGTCATGACTATGGACGATTACGATGCCGTCATCGACCTCATGAAGCGCACTCCCGGCGTCTCCTTCCGTGCTGCGGACTCTCGTGAATCGACCTCAAGTTATTTAGAACGAAATCCCGGGATGAGTTTCGTTGCTGAAGACGGAACCGTTCTCTGCGGCTGCATCATGTCTGGACACGACGGCCGCAGAGGGTATTTGCAGCATTTGGTTGTCCTTCCTCAGTATCGGCGTCAAGGCATAGCAAATGCGTTGGTAGAGCGCTGTCTTTCGAGTCTTGAGAAACACGGAATACTTAAATGTCATCTCGACGTGTTCAAGACAAATACGACAGCTGCTGACTATTGGCACAGCCAAGGTTGGCAGCTCAGGTCCGATATTGATCGGTATTCGTTTACCCGATCGGATAATGAGAACGCATGACCGAGTAGACCGAACCAGCATCGGTGGTGTGATCAAGGATATTGAAAACATGCTCGCCGCAGCATAATCAGAACCGCTTCCCCTCAAGCCCCGTGACTCGGGGCTTTGTCGTAAGTATCCTCCTCAATCCAATTCGAAGATGTTAAGCATGAACCTACGCAAAATTGCAGTGGGGCTGTCAGCCCTTGTTTTGTTCTCGACGGGTGCGGCAGAAGCTCGCAGCCTGCTGGACTTCATCAACCCACCCAGCCAGCATCAAGAGCAAGGGCACCGCTCTGGCTCAATCAGCCAGAGCGTGGCGATTGACCTCTATTCAAGCAAAGAGAAGCAGGCATCGTTTGATGGGTGTGCCGACCTGTTCCCGGCAGCCAAGCCGATCAGCATGGCTATTGTGCCCGCAACAATGAAACCCTTGGCCCTGTGTTCCGATAACTTTGCGGTGCTGTACTCGCAAACCAGCAAGACTCCTATGGTTGTGGTTGAACGCCTTAATTCAGCCCAGCTAAATGATGCCAAAGGTGAGGAACGAACCAATCAGTTCTATCCGGACCCACGTATTCCCAAGAGCGGGCGGGCAGAGTTGAGCGACTACCGTGGCCAACATCCGGCAGTGGATCGTGGCCACCAGTCTCCGGCAGCAGATGCACCGAATCCGAATGCAATGGCCCAGTCCTTTGCGCTTTCGAACATGGTGCCGCAAGACCCCACCAATAACCGGAAGATCTGGAGCAAGGTCGAGTCTGATGTCAGAAAGTTCGCGAAGCGAGCCGATGGCAATGTCTTCGTCTTTACCGGACCGCTCTTTGACACTGGCCATACCACCATTGGCGACAACAAGGTCTGGGTACCTACCCGCCTGTTCAAACTGGTCTACGACGCTTCGTCCAAGCGGGCCTGGGCCTATGTGCTACCCAACGCGGAAACCCGCATCGAGAGGCCGATGGACTATGAGACATTCGTGAAGACTACGGGGCTCGACCTGTTGGAAAATCTACCGGTCTCTGGTTCGGTGGTTCGCTCTTGATCTTCGAGAGTCCACATTCCTGATGGTTTCGGTCTTGTCGGTGAGCAGACACTGGAACAGTCCATGACAGCAGGGCGATTCATTAGGGGCGCCGCGCCTGTAGCGAGTGATCAGGTTTTTTCTGCTTCTGACAGGGCCTTGGCCACTACGGCAGGCAAGCTTCCGGGCGCCCTTATACGCATCTGCTTGTTCAAATTAAAACGACCGAACACAACCGTGATGTCAGAAACCGAGACGTCAAACTCTCGGGCGAGAAACTTAACCATGTGGTCAGTCGCCCTGCCTGCTACGGGGGCGGCGGTGACGCTAATCTTGAGTTGACTTCCTTTCGCCTTGCCGATGGCATCCTTTTTGGCGCTCGGAGTTCCAAGTATGTTCAGAACTAGAACCTCTCCATCCCACCCACAAAACGAGGACATCTCAACGCCACGGCCGGATGATTTCTTTTTGGTAATCGCTTTTGCTTTCTTCACATGGATCCTGCGTGGTTTGAATAAAAATGCCTAAGGAAGGTCTGAAGTAAGCAGCCGTTTCTTACGGCCTCGTTGTTTGAGGTTCAAAAAACGGTGATTTAATCGAAAATCAGACCTTTCCTCCTCTCAGTTCGCTGTTTTTTTGCTGAATAGCCCTTTTTCAGGACTCATTGTCCACATCACAGGCGCACCTCGTCTGCATTAAACAGCCTTTTTCGCATCATCCACAGGTTCGACAAGGCAAACAGTATGGTCTGCTGCGCGGTGTTTTTAACCAAGCCCCGGAAGCGGACTTTCGTATAACCAAACTGGCGCTTGATCACCCGGAATGGATGCTCAACCTTGGCCCGTACTTGAGCTTTCACGTATTCGATTTTGCGGCGCACGCGACCGATCAGGCTCTTTTTTGCATGCCTCTTATAGCTGCTGGGTTGCGCTGCGATCGACCTGAGTCACGTCCGCCACATTCGCCGCCGTACCTACTACGCTATGCACCAAACCGGATTCAGCATCGACACCGATGTGCGATTTCATCCCGAAATAGTACTGATTTCCTTTCGTTGTCTGGTGCATTTCAGGGTCACGTTTACCGTCTTTGTTCTTGGTCGAACTGGGCGCATGAATGATCGTCGCATCGACCACAGTACCCTGACGTAGCAGCAAACCTCGGTCGCCCAGATAGCCGTTGATAACCTGCAAAATCCAACCGGCCAGCTCATGTTTTTCCAACAGCCGACGGAAGTTGAGGATTGTCGTTTCATCCGGAATTCGATCCAAATGCAGCCCGGCAAACTGGCGCACAGTCGTGGTTTCGTAGAGGGACTTTTCCATCGCTGGGTCTGCTTACGTTTGCCAGTGCATTCGGCATCAGCGAAGGACATTGGCTTCATCGGGGCTCAACCGTTCAGTTCGTGGGGCAGGCGTATTTCACCAGATTTTGAAGTCTTTTTCAGAGTTTCCTTAGCGGTAAAGGCATTACGATGTCGCGTGATTCTGTCGCAGGTGCTCAATGAGCATGCGACATGAAATGCGATAGATGCGGCATTGAGAAGTAGGGATGTTAATCCGATATGCTCGGCCCCCCCCCACTCAGCGCAAAGATCTGGAGCCGCAGCGAGGTGCGCGGGCGAGCTTGTACCTGTCACGACTGACCGGGAATGGCCGATTGTGTTGAAAAAGTTGGCTTCAGTGTTGCCGCTTACACTCAAAAAAAGTTTAAGTTTGGATCCTGAACGCCGAAAACTAATGGAAGGATATATCGTCACCGGCGCAAAGCGCCGTACTAGGGCCGTTTCAAGGGACTGGAAATGCTAAGTCAGATCTATATCCGTTTAATCATCACTGTCACCACGGCATTGATACCCGGGCTGGCAACTGCCGTAGTCACGAGTGAGAGTGCCCATAGGGCT
Source organism: Pseudomonas sp. UMAB-08 (assembly GCF_900095225.1). Lineage (GTDB taxonomy): Bacteria > Pseudomonadota > Gammaproteobacteria > Pseudomonadales > Pseudomonadaceae > Aquipseudomonas. The sequence goes on along the minus strand of NZ_LT607414.1, from coordinate 192,984 downwards.
GATCTCTTAGGCGTCTATCAGGCAGCTCTGCAGAACGATCCCCTGATTTCTGCCGCTCGGCACGCTTTCGAAGGTCAGGTAGAAGCCGTCCCCCAAGCGGTGTCGGGACTCCTGCCTAACATCAGTGCTGGGACCAAGACGGAAATGACGCGCCTTGATCGTGATCGTCCTGCCCTCACTCGTGACCGCAGCGGCAACACTTTTCAAGCCAATTTAAGCCAACCGCTGTTCCATGCAGACCGTTGGTATCAACTCAAGACAGCCCAGTCATCCGTTGACCAGGCTGAACTAGAACTCGCTGCCAAAGAACAAACTTTGATTTTGACCTCCGCACAGGCCTATTTCGAGACTTTGCGCGCGCTAGATTCACTAGCGGCCGCCAAAGCCGAAGAGGCAGCCTTGCTTCGCCAACGAGACCAGGCTCAAGGCAAGTTGGCTGGAGTTTGACCAGGTGCATTTCCGGTATCGGCCTGATGGGTCTGAAATCCTACGGGGTATTAACCTCACCATTGAAGCCGGTGAGGTTATCGGAGTAGTCAGCCGTTCGGGGTCGGGCAAGAGCACTTTGACAAGGCTGCTACAGAGGATGTACGTCCCCGAGCGGGGGCGCGTGTTGGTCGATGGCATGGACCTGGCGCTCGCCGACGTCTCTTCGCTACGGCGTCAGATCGGTGTAGTGCTTCAGGACAACATGCTATTCAACCGCAGCATTCGAGAAAACATTGCCTTGGTGGACCCGGGTGCGCCGCTTGAGGCTGTCATCCGTGTCGCCACTTTGGCCGGTGCGCACGACTTCATCATGGAACTGCCCGAGGCGTACGACTCTGTCGTTGGTGAACACGGTGCTTCACTATCAGGTGGACAGCGACAGCGCGTTGCGATCGCCCGGGCACTGATGGGTAATCCGCGAGTACTGATCTTCGATGAAGCTACCAGCGCCCTGGATTATGAATCGGAGCGCGTCGTTCAGCAGAGCATGAAGTCGATCTGCAAAGGACGCACTGTGATCATCATTGCCCACCGGCTTTGGGCGGTGAGGGACGCAAATCGCATCATCGTCGTGGATCGAGGCCAGATTGTGGAGCAAGGGAGTCACGCAGAACTGTTGACTCACCAAGCTGGCCATTACTCAAGGCTGCACCGTTTGCAACAAGGAGGTAGTCATGTCCAAGCCTGAGCAAAATGGCCTCGTCCATCGTTATAAGCGCGCCTGGAAGCAGTCCTGGAAGCATCGGCACTCCATGCAGTCGCCGCATCGGATAGCCCATGAACTTCAGTTCCTGCCGGCAGCCTTGGAGCTACAGGAAAAGCCGACCCATCCAGCACCCCGCGCGATGCTGTGGGGCATCGTCCTTTTCGCCGCCGTAACGCTGGTATGGGCGTGCGTGGGCAAAATCGACATTGTTGCGAAGGCTAGCGGGAAAATCATACCCAGCGGCAAGAGCAAGGTCATTCAGTCGAGCGAAACAGCTGTAATCAAGGCAATACATGTGGTCGATGGCCAACTGGTCAACGCGGGCGACGTGCTTCTCGAACTCGATTCGACAGCCGCAGAAGCTGATGTTGGGCGGGTAACCAGCAATCTGGTAGCTGCACGAGTTGACAAGGCTCGATCAACAGCAATGCTGGATGCCATCAGTTCGACCCCCCCCCCCCGAAATCATTGGTCAACAGGATCATCGGCGCCGATCCCTCACAAGTACTGGCCGCCGAACGATGGGTCCAAGGTCAGTACCTAGAATACCGTAGCAGCCTCGATACCGCAGCAGCTGAAGTACAGCAACGCCAGGCGGATATCCAGTCAGCGCGCGCGCAGGTAGCCGGGTTGCAGAAGAGCCTTCCTATCGCCACCAAGCTGGCAGTTGACTACCAGCACCTGCTTGAGAAGCAATACATCGCGCGACATGCCTACTTGGAGAAGGAACAGGCCCGTCTGGAGATAGAGCGGCAACTGAGCGTGCAGGAAGCAAGCCTCATGCAGTCTTCAGCATCTCGGCAGGAAGCCGAACGCCGATACGACGGTATCGTTGCGCAGACCAGGAGAGCCATGCTTGATTTGCTACAACAGTCGGAGCAGAAGGTTAATTCGCTTGCTCAAGATCTGGCCAAGGCTCAATACCAAGACCAGTTGACTATTCTGAGAGCGCCCGTCAAAGGAACGGTTCAGCAACTGAACGTCCATACTATTGGGGGAGTGGTCACTGCAGCGCAGCCCCTCCTTACATTGGTGCCAGAGAACCAGCCTGTCGAGGTGGAGGCCATGCTGGAAAACAAGGACGTGGGGTTTGTTCATCCATATCAGAAAGTCACGGTCAAAGTCGAGATGTTTACGTTCACTAAGTACGGAACTGCTAGGGGCGAAGTGATAAGTGTTTCTGATGATGCTATTGAAGATGAAAAAAAAGGTCTGATATATAGTACAAAAATCAGACTGGTCGACAATCACTTATCTGGGGGTGACCAAAATATGGTACTCAGTCCTGGTATGGCTGTGACCGTTGAAGTTAAAACAGATAAAAGGCGAGTTATTGATTATTTTCTCAGTCCGCTGGAGCAGCATCTCAGTGAAAGTCTAGGCGAAAGATGAGAAGTAGCGTATTCGATATTGCCGATCATAGGTAAAGTTTGGTTGGTAGGTTTGATGCTTAAGATAATCAAGGAATGTATGCATATTATACAGTTATTTTTCGGGAACAAGCTCCGCGAGGCAGCTACAACTCTGCCAAAAATCTGCGAATATATCCAATCTGCACCCATTAAAAGGGAATTTTAAGCATGACTAGCATCATTGCTATTGAGCTATCCTTATGATATTCATCCTTTTCTGTTATCAATTTTCAGCCATCATCGGATCAATGGTTTTTAGCTATGTCTTATATAGGATGACCAAGCTGTGGTCGCTTGCTTGGATAGTGTTAATTGCGCTAATTTCTTGCGTAATTATTCCTGATAAAATTGCCGAGGAACACTGGCGAAGAATTTGCAGTTCTGACGGGGGAGTGCAAATTTATAAAAAGGTTGTAGCTCCAGGATTTTATATTGAAGGAACAACCGATAGCTTTATGCAAGAAATGCTTGGAAAGGGTTACTCTCGCGTAGAAACCAAGAGGATTATAGACGGTAAAAACAGCATTGTTTCATACTTCATCTCAGGTAATGGAGTTAGTAAGTCGACAACCAGTGGAATTGCTAGTGACTATCGAGTGGTAGATAGAAATTCTACACACAAGGGTTACTATACCGCTGAGACTGTAATTGAGAATAGCGCAGGAGTGCAGTTGGCGACGGACCGGACATTATATTTTTATGGTGGGCGCGTTTTTAAAAGTCTTAGAATCCTAGCCGGCGGCTCTGATCTGGATAAAAATCAATGGCTGTATATGTGCCCGTCTTACCCAGATCCAACACAACTAATACTTCAAACGATTCAGCCCGATCCATCGCAAAAGGACTAGATGATGACAATTTCCCAACTAAGTGATTATGCTCAGTTAGCAGATGCTACGTATGCTGACTTGCCATCACAATACAGTGACGACCAAGATATTATTTCAGCCCTGATGAGAGAAAGAGGGTTCTCTCAATAGCAGGCTATTGATTTTACGACCAGATACCAAACGTTATATCCTCTCTCAAACGACTCCGTAGGATTTGCTGCTGCTATATACAGGGATAAAAATACTGGCGAGACGATTTTTGCTATACGGGGATCCGAGGATAAAAAAGACTTTTATGAGGATGCTGCCGCAATAGGTTTATCAGGCATAGCGCTAAATCAAGCTGTTAGTCTTTTTAATTTCTATCAGATTTGGCGCGGTTCAAGCGCCGAAGCGAAAGCCGCGACACCACCGCGTTAACTATTTTGAAGAGAGGTTGAAATGGGTCAGGCAACTTGGACAGTCCAGAATACGCGCCCATTCAAAGCAATTATGTTTCTGTTAGTGCATTTGTTAGTTTCGGCCTGCCATCAAAAGCAAGTGGATCCTGCTTATGTTCGTGGAACGCACCAAAATTTCTGTATGGCTCTGGCGAATCAGGCGTCTGAAAAAAAATATGGGATACCAGCTGATCAGAGCGTAAAAGTGGAAACTAAAAAAACTACCGTATGGATAGGCGCTAGTGAATTTACTTTTGGAGTGGATGATGTTTTTTATCTTAGAAATAAGTATTTAGCCGAGCCTCGCAAAAACGAAAACCCCGAGTATGTAGAAGGGATTTGGGCCGGCGCCAGATATAGCGTAGAGGAACTGGCACGCCATTATCCAAATGTATTTAACTCCGGCTCCAGTGAGTCAGCTATATTTTATCTTGATATTAGTTGTTCGCCGGGAAATAAGCCGGGAAACTTAAATAAACTGCGCATATTTAATAAGGTCGAGGGCGCGGATGAAAAACTTGGACTCCTAAACTATACGTATCGCAACGGAGTGACAAGCATTCCTCTCAATAATGCCATTAAAAACCCTGATGGTACTCCGATTCTGATCGACTGCGACAGTGTGAATAAAACATGTAGTGCGGCATTTTCCCTTGAGCCAGATATGCTAGTTAAGTACAGCTATCCGCTATCGCAACGTTCAAATTGGTTAAAAATACAGCGATTTATAGTTAATGCCCTTACTCAAGCAAAGGAGTGAGAGTATGAATAAAGAACTCACTGAAAATCAAATTAATGAGCTGGCCGCCGAAGCGAAAAGGGCTTCAGAGCAAGCAGTTGACGTAATCGGAGCCTACGCTTTCACTTACGCGATGATCTTAAGTTTTATCGATCCTGAAGCGACTGAGTTGCTTGCGGACTTGAAGAGCAATGATCCGTTGATAGGTGCCGGCGCGGCTACAGAAATGTTTGCATTGCTACATCGATCTGATGCAAATGTGCGCGATATTGCTATCTGGTTGGTTGGCGCCTATATGGTTAACAGCGGTATAGGCGGTAATCCCCCCTGAAAAAAGTACTCGTCGGAAGTAGAATTTTCTCCTAATCGGATCAAGGAAATTTTGCGTGAAGACATCGCGTTTTTCGGACAGTCAAATCATGGCTATCCTCAAGCAAACTGAGGCTGGAACCCCAGCGTCGGAGCTGTGCCGCGAGCATTGCATCAGTTCGGCTACGTTCTACAAGTGGCGTACCAAGTTCGGCGGTATGGATGCATCGTTGCTGACTCGGCTGCGCGAGTTGGAGGACGAGAATCGTCGACTAAAAAAAATATACGCCGAAGAACGTCTTAAAGCCGAAATTATCCAGGAAGCCATGGCAAAAAAGTGGTGAAGCCATCGCGGCGACGAGAGAGGGCGCAGGAAATGGTTCGCTCAGGTCGGCGCAGCATCAAGTTGGCGTGCCTAGCTTTCAGGGTTAGCCTCACGTGCTATCGCTATCAGCCGCGTTTGGCGCCTGAAAACGCCGAGATCGCCAATAAACTGGTCCAACTCACGTACAACCAGCGGAACTGGGGATTTGGCTTGTGCTTTCTGTACCCGCGCAACGTGAAGGGCTATCGGTGGAACCACAAGCGGGTGTAACGGATTTACCGCGAACTGGAGCTGAATCTGCGGATCAAGCCGCGTAAGCGCATCGTGTGCGAGAAGCCTGAGCCGCGGGCTGTTGCTGAGGCCACCAACCAGTGCTGGTCGATGGATTTTATGCACGATCAGTTAGCTGATGGGCGTAGTTTTCGGATTTTTAATCTGATTGACGACTTCAACCGCGAAGCCCTGGGCATGGAGATTGATGTGTCGCTACCGGCTGAGCGTGTGGTGCGTGCACTGGATCAGGTTATTGAATGGCGTGGAAAGCCGCAGGCGATCCGCAGCGATAATGGTCCAGAATTCATCAGCACCAAGCTCGCTGAGTTGGCCAAGAAGCGGGGCATCCGACTTGACTTTATTCAGCCGGGCAATCCGCAGCAGAGTGCCTATGTTGAGCGCTATAACCGTACTGTGCGCTATGACTGGCTGGGACATTACCTGTTTGAGTCGATAGCTGAAGTTCAGGACTACGGTACGAACTGGATCTGGACATACAATCACGAGCGCCCGAATATGGCCCTCGGCGGCATTACCCCAAAACAGAAGTTGGCCCTGGTGGCCTGACCTCTATTTCTGGTGAGTATTAGGAATGGGGGGATTACCCGTGACTCCCGCCTCAACATTCAAAATCGCGATAAGCCTGATGGGCTTCGACGCGGCTTTTTTGCAAGACGAACATTTTCCGACTTTGCCATACCATCGAGGTGATCCCGAAAAAAACAATGGCCTTGATCGTGCCTGTATCAGTTCCTCTTTGAAGATTTCCCCTCACGAGCAAATAATTTTTTTGAAGAGGCTGGTGAATCGCCAATTGCCCGTGAGTCCTCATGCCTTTGATATGACGAGTCGGATTTTGCAAATCGCCCAGCGACCCGACGGTTGGGATGTTCACGGCAAAACAGGCACGGCCTTCCCTCAAATGGAGGACGGAAGCAGCGATGAAGCCCACGGATACGGCTGGTTTGTTGGCTGGGCGACAAAGGATGAGCACTCGCTGGTTTTCGCCTGTCTAGTTCAAGACGATCGCGTGCAACCTGTTCCCGCAGGACTACGAGTACGAGATGCGTTGATGGAGCAATGGCCTCAGCTATCGAACTCGCTAGTGAAATGAGATGACTGAAGCGCAGCCAGTTTCCATATAGAGCCTGAACGGAGCCATGTGCGTCCCCGCGTAACAAAATCTAACATCCACGCTTTAGCCCGCTCAGCCATGGCCGATATAGAGGAAGGCCACGTACGTATGCCACCTATACGTCACGCCACCCACTAATAAGAGCCCAGCCATGAACCCACTGACCCTCTTCAACAAGGCCCGAGCCAACGCCCAAGGCGCTGTGAGCGTGACTTGCACCGCTGGCGAACTTGACCAAGCCCTGGCTGGCCTGCGCATAGACCCGGTGCTGGTCACCGGATTTGTTTCCCCTTACCTGGACATCGACCAGATCGCCGCCAAGGTCAAACGGCGCTTTGCGCACAGTGCTATCAGCCTGTGCACTACATCGGGGGAGTTGTGCAACGGCGCGAACACACTGTACTGCGCGACCGGTGACAGTTGGGACCGGGTGGTGTTGCAACTGTTTGACGCCAGTGTGATTGTGTCGGCCGAGGTGGTCATGGTGCGGCTGGAGTGTGAAGACATTCGCAGCGGCGGCAAACGCCTGGCGATGCGCGAACGGATCGCCAAACTGGTAGGTAACATCAAGCAGGCGCAGGTGCGGACGGCCATTGACCACCGCGACACCTTGGCGTATGTGGTGTTCGATGGCCTTTCGGCATCCGAATCGTTCTTTATGGAAGCGCTTTACGAGTCTGGGCGCTTCCCTTGCCTGTTCGTCGGCGGCTCTGCAGGTGGCAAGCTTGATTTTAAAAAGACCCTGATCAGCGATGGCCAGCGCAGTTATCAGAACCACGCGCAAATTGTCTTCTTGAAGACCGCCGCGGATGTACGCTTCGGGGTATTCAAAAGCCAGAACTTCCAACCTGCCGGGCTGAGTTTCAGCGTGCTGACCGCTTCGGTTGAAGACCGCACCATAGACCAGGTTATCGACAGCCGCGGCAACATCAAGAGCATGGTGCAGGCACTGTGCGACGCATTCGAGTGCAGCGCTCAGGCACTGGAAAAAAAGCTGGCCGATTATTCATTCGCCATCCGTGTGGGCGATGAACTGTTCGTGCGCTCTATTGCCCGCATCGACTATCAACAGCAGATTGTCCAGCTGTATTGCGACGTCGCGCCCGGCGAAGAAATGGTGATGGTAAAGCGTACGCCCCTTCGCGATGCCACCCGTACCGACTACGAGCAATTCCTCAGAGGTAAAGGTGGCCAGCCGGTTGCGGCCATTCTTAACGACTGCATCCTGCGCCGGCTTAACAACAGCAGCGAGCTGGGCAGTATGGCCGGTATTTTCGGTAATGTGCCCTTGGCCGGTTTCTCGACTTTCGGTGAAATTCTGGGCTTGAACCTTAACCAAACGCTGACGGCGATTTTCTTCTTTCGAGTCGCCAAGGGCGCCAGTTTTACCGATGAATTCGTCGACAATTTCATCGCCCACTACGGCGAATTCAAGGCATTTTTCCTGCGCCGTCAGGTCAAGAAACTAGCGGGTCTGAACAATTTAGTGGTCAAGCAGATCATGGCGTTCAAGAACCATGACTTCAGCAGCGCCTTGGATACCCGCGGACTGGATAGCACGATTTTGCCAGTGTTCGACGGCCTGGCGGACCTGGGCCAGGTATTGGCCCAGGCCAGCCAACAGCAAGAGCAGATGGCCACGCAAATCAAGCATTACTCGGGCGAGCTGCACTTGTCGATGGACGAGTTGGCGGGCACCATAGACCGGCAAAACACCGTCGCGGCGCAAGCCGGGACTACCGTTGAGCGCCTTACCACGCAAGCGGGTGAAGCGGTGGTAGGCGCCCGCGCGCTGGCCGGCTCAAGTTTGCGTATCCAGTCGATCGTGCAAGTGATTCAGCAAATCGCCGGGCAGACTAACCTGCTCGCACTCAACGCCGCCATCGAAGCGGCGCGGGCCGGCGAAATGGGCAGAGGGTTTGCGGTGGTGGCGGACGAAGTGCGTAAGCTGGCGGAAATTACCCGCAAGAATGCCGCTGAAATTGGCGTCGATATTGACCTGCTGTCAGGCGAGATCCAGCACGTCGCGCAACAGATCGAAGACCAGTCCGTGGCCGTGGACGCCCTGCGCGAGATGCTCGATGCCTTGGAAGACTCAAGCCGCACGACTGAAGGCACGGCGCAACGCACAAAGACCATCGCTGATACCTTGACCGGGTTGACCCACTCCACGGTTTAAGAGGCCGATCACAGTGGACCGGCGCTTTACCCTGCCTCCCTCACCAAGCATTATGGGCCGCTAGCACTATTGCCAAAGGTGCCGGACATTCGTGGTGAAAAGGAACTGCAGTTGAACGAACAGACATTGTCCATGCGCCTTGAACGCGTGGCGGCGCATATGCCAGCAGGTGCGCGCCTGGCCGATATCGGCTCGGATCACGGCTACTTGCCGGTGGTGTTGATGCGCCGTGGAGCCATCACGGCGGCGGTGGCCGGTGAGGTGGCACTGACGCCGTTTCGCTCGGCCGAACGCACCGTGCGCGAGAACGGCCTGGACCAGCGGATCACCGTGCGCCTGGCCAATGGCCTGGCGGCGATCGAGCCGGGAGACGGGATCACGGCGATCAGCATTTGTGGCATGGGCGGCGAGACGATCCGCGACATCCTCGACAGCGGCAAGGCGCGCCTGAGCGGCCAGGAGCGCTTGATCCTACAGCCCAACGGCGGCGAGCAGCCACTGCGCCAATGGTTGATGGAAAATGGCTACCGCATCCTCTGCGAGGAAGTGCTGCGGGAAAACCGTTTCGACTACGAGATCATCGTCGCCGAGTGCGCCGGGCCGGTGATGTACACCGCCGAGGAGCTGTACTTCGGCCCGCTACAGATGCAGGCCCGCAGCCCGGCGTTCCTGGTCAAGTGGCAGCGCATGCTGCGTCAGAAACAGCAGACCCTGACCAACTTCGCCCGTGCGCGGCAGGCCGTGCCCGAGGAGAAGGTGCAAGACATCGCCCGGCAGGCCCGGTGGATCACCGAGCTGCTGGCTTGAGCATGACGAAGCGAGGGTCAATATGAATCGCCCTCAAATTCTCAGACACATCTGAATGACAGCTTTTGGCCGGTCATTGCCTCGAAACTTGTGGGTCTCATTCGATGCAAATGGCGGGTCAGTCGCAACATCGGACGCGATCACTGTCCGGGAACGGCCTGGCCTGGCTGCCCCTCGGCGCTGTCGAGGAACACGTTGCGGAGGGTAGGCTGTTGTCGGTGCTCGACGAGTGGGCGACAACGTTTACCGGCTACCACGCCTACTACGCCAGTCGACGTGCCTCGCCGGCATTGATGTTGGTCGTGGAGGCGTTGCGGCCTCCAGAAAACCGGTGAATGGTATCGGGCTGTGGAAGGCCGAAGGTGGCGGCTTGATCTGAATTTGCAGTGAGGCGACTGTCTCGTAGCGCCAAGACCCGATTGTGCATTCGCGCATCGGATATGAATGTCCGCGTGCCGGCATCAAACTCATCGCACCGAGGGTCGGCAATGGGGCGTTGGCTGCCGATCACGACGCCGTACTGATGGCGCGATCCAACAGCGGACACACTTGCTGTGCTCGCTCAGCAAGCACATTTCGCAGTGCCTGCATCTGAGCCATACGCTCGTCCAGCAAAGCGATCTTTTGTGCGAACAACTCTGCCAGATGATCGCTGGACTCACCTTCGGTACTCCACAGCAATGGCAGGTTCTCACCGATTTCTGTTAAGGAAAAACCTAACTGTTGCGCCAGTTTGATGTACCCCAGCAGTTGCAATGTTTCCTGCGGGTAGAGCCGGTAGCCATTGGCGGTCCGCTGAGGCTTGATCAGGCCTCTCTCTTCATAAAACCGCAAAGCGTCTACGGAAACGCCCGTGCGCTTTGCGACATCTCCGATTCTCATACTCATGGTTTCTCGCATTGACTCTGGACCTAACACCAGGCTTTAGCCTCAGGGCCCAAACTGTGAGGGATGAACATGATCAACGCAAATCAAAACCTGAAAATCGTTTGCGCCAGCGCCTGGTACGACCTAGTGGCGACGGCGGGCTTCATGACGCCTTGGACTGCGTCGCTTTGTCTGAGTGGATTTGCAGTTTTATCAAAGGCCTTGGGGCTAGCCCGCCCGGTCCCTGCGCTGGACGTAACCCAAATGCTTTTCGCCAACTTGCTGGGCAGCGTGGTGGTGGTCTGGTCGCTGTGGCGGCTCAGACACCCTAGTCGCGCTGTTGGACTTTATGATGCGCTGGCTAGAGGCTTGTTTGCTTCGTGGCAGCTCTACGCTGTTGCCAATGGCGCAAGCTTCCTGATTCTTGGGTTTACTTTTCTGGAGGTGGTCTTCGCAATCGCCCAAAGCATGCCGGTGATCGATAAAGAAGCGGCCGTCGGGTAATCTCCGTTGGCGGCGTGGTGTTCATCGTTGGCGTTCTGGCCATCGTCTGGCAAGTAGCCTGCGACGTGCTGTTCCGCGTCCGCTCCAGCGAACCCTCGACGCAAGGCAGCGATGCCCGGGCCGACGTGTCGACCTGCCCGTACTCGGCCACGGGCAAGGCGGAAAAAGCACGCTAGACTAAAAAATAGGCGCGACGCCCGGCAGGGCAGGTCGGCATCAACCGGTGCCTGGGTCCAGGCGTACAGGCTTCCAGGTTTACGCGGGCCATTGGCGGCCCAGGGAGACGTGATGAGCAAGCTTCAGCGGTGGTTGAACTCGCAGGGCAGCACCCCGTTGTGGGTGGTCTTCTGGCTCTACGGCGTAGTCCTCAGCAATGTACTGTTTGGCCTGATCCTGATGGCTTTCAATCAGGTAACCATCCCTCTGTTTGGCCTCATGCTGCTAAGTTTTGTGGTTTATACCGCGTGCGTGCTCAATGCCGTATGGCGCAATGCGGATAATGTCGGTGAACCCCTATACGGTCAGATTGCTCGCTTTCTAACGGTGGCCTGGTCGATCAATGCGGTACTGGTTTCCGGGTTTCTCTTCCTGAGCCACCTGAATGCCGTGGTCTCCCCACTGCCGTTTCCCTTCTAATCCCCAATAAGCCAAGGCCCGTAATGCGGGCCTTGGGTATTCAGCGTCTTCACTGCGGCCCCTCTAGCCTCGGCTGACTTGGCCGCGGGCGTTGACGATTGCTAAAATCAGCCGAAAGGAGTCCTTCGGATGTGCCTGAAAAAACAGGGGCAAGCCCAATCGGGTGTGCCTGCTCACTAAATCGAAGGCCGCTCTGCCGGCATACGTGGAGAGCCCCGAATGAAGTTGAGCATCAGTCGTTTGTCGGCCCGAGACATCAACTTGATCGCTGCTGTCGCCATTGTGCTTCTGTTTTTCTGGGGGCTGGGCAACGTGCCATTTCTCAGTGTCAACGAAGCTCGTCGAGCAGTCACCGTGCGTGAGATGCGCGCAGCGGGGGGCTGGCTTTTGCCCTACATGAACGGTGAGCTGTACCTGTCCAAGCCGCCGTTTTTTTATTGGATAAGCCTTATTTCGACCGCCGCGCTGGGCAGCTTGTCCGAGTGGAGCGTTCGCCTGCCATCGGCGCTGTCTGCGACATTGTGTTGTGTCGGAGCCTATCTGTATGGAGCTAAGCAGGGAGGGCGGCAGGCAGGTTTGTTCGCCGCAGTATTTCTGGCCGCAAACGCGGGGTTCAGCCTGTTTGCACGCCGCTCGGAAATTGAGATGCTGTTGACCCTGCTGTGTTTTGGTTCCTTGATGGCAGCTTGGCAGTATGTGTTCAACCAGGGACGAGTCGGTTGGAGCCGACTCAGTTACGCGCTTCTGGGTTGTGCGCTGTTGACCAAGGGGCCGGTCTGCCTGTTGTGGGTGACGGCGCCTATTCTGGCCTATGCCTTGATCTATCGAGACGCCAGGGCCAAGGCCTACTTATGTGATGGCTGGGGCTGGTTGGTCGCCGCTGTGGTGGGCAGTTCCTGGTATGTGGCGGTGTCTCTGACGCTGGGTTGGGGTATCTGGGCGTCGATCATTAACGAAGACATCGTGAAAAAAATCGACGGGCAGGGTGCTGAGTCCTGGTACGCCTATCTGCAGTACCTGGCCGGAGACTTCTTTCCATTCTGGTTGATTGTGTTCGTGCAGCCTCGGAAATTCTGGGCGCTGATTCGCGAGCGTCGCGAGGCGGCCATGCTGCTGTGCTGCAGTCTGCTGCCATTGCTGGTTTTTTCTCTTTTCACCGAAAAGCATGCCAAATATCTGTTGCCGACTTACCCGGCTATCGCGCTACTGCTGGCCCTGCACTGGGCGGCGTTGTTTGAAGATACCAAGGGACGCTGGCGAGTTTGCCTCGCCATTGTTCCATACGTGATGCTGGCCGGATTTTTAGTGTTTTACGTGTTCATCGAGTCGCGTGCACTGGCTTATCGGGTCGACGGCCTCGAACAAATCGCCACCCTGTCGGCCGAGCACCCTGGTCAAAATGCCTACAGTGTGGGTGAACCGGATATTCGGTTGGTCTATTACATGGGGCGTCCGGTTGTGCCACTCACGATTGAAGAGGTGCAAAGAAAAAGCGAGTCACCGGGGCTACTGTTCGTGCAGCAACCCTTGGCGCAAGAATTGCTGGGCCTGGCATCGTGCAAACTGGGCGAGATTGAGCCGTATTTGAAACCACACCGCTCAGCGCTTCTCATCCAGTTGGGGGCCCACTGCCGCTGATCCCGCGCTCTTCATACCCGCGAACTGTCGAGCCACTCCACTGACGTGCGCCAGGCGCAGATACCCAAAAAATAGGCTGACATCGTGAGCCACAGCCCCATCACCATCGGGTTGCTGTCGGGATGGTTCATAACCAGCGACAGGCTGCACAGCAGCCAAATGGAGGTCACTGCAATGTTGATCGGCATGAATCGACGGACGCGGAAGGGGTGAAGGAACTTGATCCGGGTTAGGGTCAATAGCGCCAACCCGATAATGGTGATCAGCGTTAGCCAGGGCGTCGGGGAAATAATGTAAAGACACAGGGTGACAACGTTCCACGCTGCCGGGAAGCCCTGAAAGTAGTTGTCCTTGCTCTTCATGTTTACGTTGCAGAAGCAAAAGAGTGACGAGACCAGGATTAGCGATATGGTCAGCAGCAGGGTGTAGTCCGGTAGCGGGATATAGCGATAGATGAACAGGGCCGGGATAAATACATACGTCAGGTAGTCGATGACAAGATCCAGGACGGACCCGTCGAAACCCGGCAGTACGGACTGGACATTGACCTTACGGGCCAGCGCACCGTCCAGTCCATCCACTATCAGGGCGACGCCTAGCCACAGCAGGCAGGCTTTAGGCTGATTTTCGAATAATGCGATGGTCGCCAAAAAGGCAGTGACCACGCCGGTGGCGGTAAAACCATGGGCGCCCCATGCTTTGAGTCTGGCTATGCGTAGAGTCGATATCACGGGGACGTTCTCCAGGAAGTAAAGCAGTCCAGTGACCACCCTCGACGGGGTCACTGGAAAACCTAGCTAGGTTGCAACTATCGACCGGATATCCGGTGATAAGGTTCACCGGCAAGACGTATTTGGGGCTGCGACTCACTTTGTGGCTTGGCAGGACAGTACTTCTAAGCTGTGTTGCTCGCAGTGGCTGCGAGCGGCAAACAAAAAACTCTACAACGATGGCGTGGCCTCAAGGGAAGCCGATCGAAAGGTCTCCTGCGGTTCGCTTTCGACCTCGGGCCTTACTCTTTGCCGCTTTCGATGGCGCGCTGGGCTTGCTCCAGTTTCTCGATATCGGCTTTGCTTAGCTGAGGCCGGTCGATCTTCAGGGTGATCTTGTTCAGCTTGCCGGTGAAGGTGAACGGCGGCAGATAATCGGCGTCGTTGACCCCTGTGAGGGTGTCAGAGCCGATATCCAGGCTTTCGTCCCATGCCAGGGTGAAGGGCAAACTGTGGTCCATTTTGTGTTGATCCGCCAGCTTGCCATCTACCTTGAGGGTGCCCATACCGCCGCGACCGACACCGGAGAAATTGTTGAACCCCAGCGTCTCGGCGCCCAGGCCGTCGTACTTGAAGTCGAACTCCAGCACATGCTTGCCCGGCGTGAGTGCGTCGGCACCTTCCCAGCGCACTCGCTCCAGATCGATCAGGTTCCACAAGAACACCGGTTTACTCTTCAGGACATAGAAACCGTAGCCGGCGAAGCGTCCGCCTTGGGTGATCAGCATGCCTTCGGCGCCGTTTTGCGCAACCTCCACCTCGGCAGTGAAGGTGTAGGAGGTATTCAGCACGCTCGGCGCGTCACCATTGGGCGTACCAATCAGCGGATGGGTCCAGGTGAACATATTGCGCCCGGCTGTAATGCTCGGTCTCGGGGCGATCATCCGTGGCAGTACCGAGGTATCCAGCGGCAGTACCTGATACTTGCGTGCCTCGTCCATGAACATGGCCTGCATCTGCTTGAGCTTTTCGGGATGTTGCGTCGCCAGATCGGTGGACTGCGAGTAGTCCTCGTTCAGGTTGTACAGCTCCCATTCCATCTTCATCGGATCGGTTGCTTTGGCGGTCATGTCCCACGGTGCCCGCACGACCTTGGTACTGGCGATCCAGCCGTCGTGATAGAGAGCATGGTCGCCCATCATCTCGAAGTACTGGGTCTTGTGGGTAGAGGGCGCTTCGGCGTTGGCCTTGTCGAAGGTGTAGAGCAGGCTGGTGCCCTCGATCGGTTTCTGGACAATGCCATTCACCAGCTTTGGCGCACTGATGCCGGCGGCCTCCAGGATGGTCGGTACGATGTCGATGACGTGGTGGAACTGGGAGCGGATGCCGCCCTTGTCAGTGATCCGCGCAGGCCAGGAAATCGCCATGCCCTGGCGCACGCCGCCCATGTGCGAAGCTACCTGCTTGACCCACGTGAAGGGCACATCGAAGGCCCAGGCCCAGCCAGCGGCCATGTGGTTATAGGTCTGGTCGGTGCCCCAGGCGTCATAGAATTTCTTCAGCTGCAACTCGACCGGTATTTGCACGCCGTTGAACATGGCGACTTCGTTGGGTGTACCGAACATCTGGCCTTCAGAGCTGGTGCCATTGTCGCCAGTGATATAGATGATCAGGGTGTTGTCCAGCTTGCCCATATCCTCGACAGTCTGGATCACCCGGCCAATCTCGTGGTCGGTGTAGGCCTCATAAGCGGCGAACACCTCAGCCTGGCGGATATACAGCTTCTTCTGGTCGGCGCTCAGGCTGTCCCATTCGGGCAGCAGATCTTTTGGCCAAGGAGTCAGCAGGGTGTTCGGCGGGACCACGCCGAGCTTCTTCTGGTTGGCGAAAATGGTCTCGCGCAGCTGGTTCCAGCCGCCGTCGAAGAGGTGCATGTCGCTGACTTTCTTGATCCACTCCTGCGTCGGGTGGTGCGGCGCGTGGGTGCCGCCGGGCGCGTAGTAGACAAAAAACGGTCGGTCCGGCGTCAGCGCGTTCATGCGTTGCATGTAGTCGATCGCATCGTCGGCCATCCCCGTGGTCAGGTTCCAGCCGGGCTTGCCCTCGAACGGATAGATCGGTGTGGTGTTGCGGAACAGATTGGGTTGCCACTGATTGGTGTCACCACCGACAAAACCGTAGAAGTACTCAAAGCCCATGCCGGTTGGCCACTGATCGAAGGGGCCGGCCTGGCTGGCCTGGAAGGCGGGAGTGTTGTGATCCTTGCCGAACCAGGAGGTGTGGTACCCATTCTCCTGCAGTATGCGGCCGACAGTCGCCGTGTCCTTTTCAATGACGCTGTCATAGCCGGGATAGCCGGTGGCGGCTTCTGAAACAGTCCCGAAGCCGACCGAGTGATGGTTGCGTCCGGTAATGAGCGCTGCGCGGGTAGGCGAGCACAGTGCGGTAGAGTTGAAGTCGTTGAAGCGCAGGCCGTTGGCCGCGATGCGATCCATGCTCGGCGTCGGGATCACCCCGCCAAAGGTACTGGACACACCATAGCCGGCGTCGTCGGTGATTATCAGCAACACATTCGGCGCGCCCTTGGGCGGGACTATCGTCGCCGGCCAGTAGGGTTTTGAGCTTTGCGCGATGTCCGTGATCGAGCCCTCGAACGGCAGGTCGGGCGCGGGTAGCTGCTGCCCTGAAATCACTCGGGTGGTGCTGGTTGCGCCGGGGGGGCCATTGAGTTGATCGGCGTGTGCGCAGCCGATGAATACACCGAGGCCAAGGGCGAGGCATCGTAGCAAGGGGTGGACAGTTCGCCGAGCTGAGGTTGAACGAGGGACACTCATCATGTGCTCCGGTGCGGGCATGCGCCGCTACGTGTCGGTTACTGCTCAGGCTGATGATAGCTTTTGGTTCAAATTTGGCTCGGGTTGTCCTGTTTTAACCGACAGCCGTAAGCCTGATCAATCTCGCCGTGCGGCTCGCTGGCGCTGAAGTTCTGGCGCTGTCTGTAACCCGTATGGCCTTTGACAAGAGAGGTACGGTGTCTATAACTGATCCTGACGTCAGAAAGGCTGAGCAATGACCTCAGCCTGAAGGAAACCAAGGGGCGCACAAATGCTTGTCAGGAAACGGCGCTGGAGCATTGCCATAATCGCAGTCGGGGTAGTGTCTGCCTGCCTGGCTTTTGCTGTGAATCAGTACATTCGTGGTCCATCGTCTTTGACGCTGGGTGATGGGAAAAATGGCCCTTTGGATATGGTCTGGATTCCTCCCGGTGAATTCTTGATGGGGAGCGATCATAAGAAGGCGCGACCCAATGAGGGGCCGGCCCATAAGGTTCGACTCGATGGTTATTGGATTGACCGCAACGACGTTACCAACGCAGATTACGCCCGTTTTATTTCTGAAACACATTATGTGACCACCGCCGAACGCAAACCCAAATGGGATGATCTGAAAGTACAGCTACCACCTGGTACGCCAGAACCGGATGACAGCGTCATGGTGCCCGGGGCATTGGTTTTTGTGGGCGCAGACAGGCCAATCCCCCTGAATGATTTCAGCCAGTGGTGGGCGTTTGTCCAGGGGGCTGACTGGCGCCATCCGTCTGGCCCCGACAGTACAATCGAAGGCAAGGAAACCCATCCGGTCGTTCAGGTTTCACATGAGGATGCAGAGGCGTACGCAAAGTGGGCACACAAGCGCCTGCTGACCGAGGCTGAATGGGAATACGCCGCAAGAGGCGGGCTGGAACAAGCGGACTATGCATGGGGGAGTGATTTCACGCCGGGCGGCGAAAAGATGGCCAATACCTGGAATGAGGTACAACCGTTCCCTGTTACAGGGTCCCGCAATAAATTCAAGATTGGCACCCAGCCTGTAGGCAGTTACAAGCCCAACGCTTATGGGCTGTACGACATGTCAGGGAACGTTTGGCAGTGGATCGCCGATTGGTATCGCGCTGATGCGTTCAGAGTAGGGCTCAAGCTTCAGCCGGCTGGCGAAGTATCGTTTAACCCGATGGGTCCGCTCCAGAGTTATGACCCGGCACTCGGGGTAACAGCCAATGCACCGCAGCGTGTGATTCGCGGTGGATCTTTTCTTTGCAGTGACAGCTACTGCACGAGCTTTCGAACCAGCGCCAGGCAGGGGGCGGATCCGATGAATGCCATGTCGCACCTCGGGTTTCGCTTGGCGATGAGTAATGATCAATGGGGAAAAAACCGCTGAATGCGATACGCAGGCGCGAAGAAGGTATAGCGGTTTATCAGCGCGGTAGCGCCGCCCCGACGTTCTGGCGGCTAGGGGAGGGCAGAGGGCAAGCCGCGCAACACTTTGTTAGCGTGAAGACACGTTATGATGAGCCCGCCCGGCGCTGATCTTTCAAGTCACGGGCACGCCTTAGTCCCGGAGTCAGATACGTAATGTCCACCATCACCCTCTTTGAAACCCCGCCGCCCGAGCCCATCAAAAGCCAGATTTTGCAGATGGTCGTCGATTACGTAACCGACATCAGCATGGTGGCGATCGCACCGAGCAATCCTCTCTACAACCTGTATCAATACGGTATCGGATACGAGGTTCATCTCTATCTGGACGCTATGGACGGCTCCAAAGGTATTCCGGTCGAGTTGATCGTAGCGTCGGATGCTCAGGACCCTTCCGCAGTCGTCGGCTTCTTGCTGTATCTGCCCGTGAAGGACGATCCCGAAGCCTGCGCAGTGGCCTATATGGCTGTGCAGGCAAGCCACCGACGTCGGGGTGTTGCGCGCGCGATGCTGCAGGAAATGGTCGGTCGATACCCTCATGCCGAGCTGGCCTGCTTCGTTGCCAAGGTTCCGCATTTCGAGTCGATGGGGTTTCAGGTTGTGGGCGTGCGCGGTCCCCAGGTGCTCATGAACACCCGTGACCACGGTACGGACAGCCTGTTGGCGGTGCTGGATGTCGCGCCTATTTATAAATCTGTGGAGGTGCGGCAGATACATACTTATCTGCTTCAGCAACATGGAAAAAAGGCGATGATGGATGCCGAGAAGCAGCGCGACCGGCATCTCGACCAGATGACACGTCACGCGAAGGCCTTTGTGCTGGAGCGTCTTGGAGAGGCCTCAGTGCACAATAACGGGCGCGGCCCACGCATGCTCTAGGATGTGTTCAGGCACTCACTGCGTGCCGAACATAGCCGTCCAGTAAATCCCCGCATCACTCTTCGGATCAACCGCATAGGCTGCGCCCAGCTCGCGGAACTGTGGGTTCATCAGGTTGGCGCAGTGACCGGAACTGGCCAGCCAGCCATCGACCACCTTGCGCGCGACGTCCTGCCCGGCGGCGATGTTCTCGCCGATCTGCTGGCCGACGTAGCCTGCCAGTTCAGCCCGGTCGCCCGGTGTGCGGCCATCGCGGCCTTTATGATCAAAGAAGTTGTTGTTGGCCATGGCCCGGGCATAGTTCTCGGCCGCCGTCGCGAGCATCGCGTTCCAGGCCAGTGGCGTCGTGGCGGCAAAGGATTGGGTGCCACACTGGCGCGGCTGCGTGCGTGCGGTGTTGATCATTTCGAGGAGCTTCTGTCCTTCCGCCTGCCAGTCGCCCAAGCGCCCAGCCAACAGCGGACGCGCCAGAACGATGCGCCACTCACGTCCCTCTCGGCTCACGCCGATATCGACGAATTGCGGGTCCAGCACGACTTGGCAAAAGCTCTCCCGCACCGCCGTCATGGCCGACTGCGCATCACGCGGTCCGGACAGGCTGATCGCCTGCACGTTGACCATCGGATAAGTCGCCCGCGCCAGCGCCTGCTGCAAGTCCCCGACACTGTTGGCGGGCAGGACCAAACGCGGATCGGATGCTAGCGGCGGTAACTCCTGGGACGCCTGGCCCGCGCAGCGCTGCCCCTGGCTGCGGTAAGCGTTGATCGACTCGACCAGTTGGGTGTCCTCGGTCGCCACGGCAGTGGCGGCGAACACCAGCCCCAGCGAAAATGCGGCAAGACGAATAGCGGATGATAGGAGGCGCATGGAAGTCTCTCTTGAACTGACTGCGGCCATGATGCGCGATTTCGCCCCACCCAGCGCAATGCCTTTTCACGCCGGACCGAAAATCGTTTGGTACGCATGACGCTTAGTGTGTTGACACACGCTGCTGGAATGATTTGACGACTACAATAAAGCGAAGTCGCAAACAGGGCGCACCCATCGATGCACTACAGAGTGGTTCCGTCAGAAGGTTCGACCATGCGCCTCAAAGGGATAGCAGCCTGCCTCGCAATAGCCCTTCTCATAGGTCCGGCGATCGCGGCTGACCAGGCGCAAAATAAGGAAGTGGCTGTGGGCAAAGCGCAGGTCCTGGAGCAGAAAGCTGCAGAGAAGGGGAGCACGACACCTGCGCCCAAGGCCGAGGCCATCACACAACCTGAAGCGCAGGCGGTCGATCCGGTAGGAAAAGCACCTTTGGACGATGCAATTACCTGTCTTGCACGCTCCATTTACTGGGAAGCCAAAGGTGGGGCCTCTGCCGACATGGAAGCCGTCGCCAGCGTTGTCATGAACCGACTTGGCCATGAGGGTTTTCCAGATACGGTGTGCGCGGTGGTCAAGCAAGGCTCTGAAAAGCATGCCTGTCAGTTTTCGTGGTGGTGTGATGGGCGTTCGGATCAGGCAGAAGAGGACGCCCCTTACGCGATTGCCAAGGACATAGCGCGAAAAGCGCTCAACCAGCAACTGACGGACCGAACCCACGGCGCTATGTATTTCCACGGCAAGAACGTGTCGCCCGACTGGGCCAAGGAATACATCAAGACAGCCGAGACCGGGAAGTTTCTCTTCTATAAGCCCCACGACGGTACAGCGCGATAGGCCTTCAATCTGGCGTGCGTTTATCCGTGGTAGCTAAAGGGGCGCATCGGCCACTATCAGTGTAAAGCGCGAGCAAAACGCTGCGCGTAGCATCGCTGATCTCCAGCCCGTAGGCGTGGTACCAAATCTCGGCGGGACCTGTATCCAGGCAGTCAAACTTTATTGATTCACCGAGCGAATAACACTGGCTTGCGAGAGCCCCAACGGGTCAATCGTATTCCGCTTCCTGATGCTCTCCCAACAGCCGCCGCTGACGTGGCGAGGCCGTCGCCAACACTATGGGGTTGAAGCGCCAGTGCAGATAGGGCGCGAATTTCTGCGCCACCATGCGCCGGCCGTAGTGCACCTGCAACAGGTAGCGCGTGCGGTCGAGGGTTTGGTTGTTACTCCCTGCGTGCCACAGTTCGCTGCGAAACATCAGTACGTCCCCGGCCCGGCACAGCACCGGCTGCGCAGAACAGCCCTGCCAGTGGTTTTCGCCGTCAGCCGGCGGACGCCCGGCCCGGTGGCTGCCAGGTATCACCCGAGTGGGGCAGAGGTCTGCATCAATATCGTCGAGGTAGAGGTGCGCGGTGCAAATCTGCATCGGCAACTCGAAGGTGGGGTCGGCCAGCAGGTTTTGCGGCAGCTCCATCACCAGGTAGTCCAGATGCAGTTTGGTGCCGACGAAGCCGGGATGGCAGCGCCAGGCGGTCTGGCCGATGATGTGGCAATCGGTTCCGAGAGCAGCCTCGGCCAGTTCGATGATCCCGCTCAGGTCGAGAAACGGCAGCCACAACGGGTCGCGGTTGAACACGCACTTGTAATGGTCGAGCAGGCCGCTGTAGTCCCAATGCTGCGGGTCAAGGCAGTCGATAGCATTGCGCAGCGTGGTTATTTGCGAACCATCCAGCACTCCGGGCAGCAGTACGAAACCCTCTCGGTGCAACGTCCCAAGACGGCCGGCGGTCAGTGATGACAAGATCGCTGTGGTGGTCATGTTGCGCCCCCGACAAACGCAGATAACTCCAACTCATACTGGCACTGAGGGGGGTACTTCGCCAGGCTCGCGTCCTCCGACTATTACTTTTTCACGATAATGGGTCGCTCACTTGAAAAGGTGGCAGAAACAGCCAGGAGGTTTTTCCGATAATACTGCGGGTTACGCGGCGGTATCGTTATGTTGAAGCCGGCAGCCTGAGTGCCGAGCATTGTCAGCGATACGGCGATTGCGACGAGATACAGCAACCGAGGGTAATCCCCATGCTAGACCACGTTTTTATTTCAGTAAGCGACCTCGACAGGTCCATCGATTTCTACGAAAAGTCCCTTGCGAGCCTCGGGATCAAGCATGTCGTCGACTATGACGGTGCGATGGGCCCGGAGGGGCATCCGGATTTAAAGGGATTTGGCCGAGACGGTCGAGTTTTCTTCTGGCTAAGACTGGGTAGGGCGGACAGCCGGGCCGTTCATGTTGGCTTTGTCGCCAACAGCGAAACCGAGGTTAACGCATTCTATGAAGCTGCCATCGGGGCAGGTGCTACCGATAACGGCAAACCGAGTGCTCGCCTTTATTACGACCCGCGCTACTACGCCGCCAATATCTTCGACCCCGACGGCTACAGCATTGAGGTCGTGTTCAAGAGTTGGCAGCACCCGCAGTCTTAGCCTTGGGCCGCGACGGGACTTGGTCCTATTCAATTGTGGGCGTGTCTGCTGTCGCTTATTCAGTGACTACGAAACCAGAGGCCACTCGGCCAGCGGTCGATAGCGGCCTTTGTGCGATTCGAACAGGGTGAGGTGTCTGGCACTTAGGTGAAAGTCTGGTTGCGTATTGGACTCAGGGACGGGTGCTCGATAGTCCCGCATCAAGGTCAGGTGAGGGCGAAACTCCCGGGTGGCTTCCACAAACCCAAGCGGTAGCAGCGCCTGTTGCAGGGCATAGACCAGCTGGCGTAAGGCCGTTGGTGGCTGCGCTGGAGCGAGTAATAAAACGTTGGATTGGTGCCATACATCCAGGCGGTCGAGAGGTACAGTCCAAGGCTGACCTGGCGTTCGAGCCCGTGCGGCAGCGGCGCAGATGTCCGGGATTTGGCTCACGGCTACAGAACCCAGAAACATCAGCGTCAAATGAAAATTTTCCGCTGGCACTGGGCGTCCGCTGCTTAGCTCAAGAGCGCGCCGCCACTGGGCTATGGCTCGACGTTGTGCATCTGCGCAGGGCAGGGCGAAAAAAAGACGCTTGAGCGGTTCGCCTTGCTCACGAGCTTCATGACCCATGCCTTGCCCCTCCAGGTCGCAGTTTGGCTTGGCTGCCACCGGCGAAGCACACCGGCAAGCCGTAGCTGTGAATCACCGCCTCAACCTCGCTGCGGTTCATGCTGTCCTGTTCGATACGGGGCAGTACGTGTTGCTCAGTCATTTCCAAATCCTGTGAGGTCTGAGTTCAGTTCAGCGGGGAGGGCCGTACGCCTGCGACGCTGTGCTGCATGTCTGTATTCAGGGCAAAGCTGTTAGCATGCTGGCTTCAAGCCATCATGGCGTGTCATTCGGAAAAGGAGTTTGCCCACATGTCGCAAAACATCAGCATCGCCGTGATCGGCGCAGGCCGTACCGGCTCACCGTTGCTGCGTGAACTGCTGCAGTATGACTACATTCAGGTTCTCGGTGTCGCGGACCTCGATCCCAACTCCATCGGGATGACCCTGGCCCGCGAGCACCAGATCCCTTGCTTTTCGGACCCGATAGCGATGGTCGAGGCCGTTGGCGAGGTGGATATCCTGGTTGAAGTCAGCGGTGATCGGGAGCTAAAGGCCAAGATCAAGCAGCACTACGAAACTGCGGGCAACCGCCACACCATCATCTTGCATGACCTGGTGGCGCGGCTGGTGATCAGCTTGTGCGATCGTAGCCCGACCCTGGTGCCGTCGCGACATCCTGACGACCACGGGATTGGCTGAGGGCGCGCGTTACGGGTAGATATCCACCCAACGCTGACGCTCAGGCTATGGAAAGTAGATCTACCCCGTTTCCCCAGGATCGATAAACCGGACTAATAGCCTTACTCCTTGAGTGTTTTTTTCAGGTAGTAACGCTGATGTCCGGGCGGGCAGTCTTCCAGCACGCCCATTATCTGGAAGCCCTGCTTCTGATAGAAGTCGGGCGCCTGGAAGCTGTAGGTGTAGAGAAACAATCCCTTACAACCCCGACGTTGCGCTTCCTCCTCTGCTCTCTTCAATAACTTGCCGCCTAGGCCATGGCTGCGCAGGGTATCGTTCAACCAAAGATAGTCAATGTAGAGCCAGCCCATCCCGAAATGGCCGAACATGCCTCCTATTATCTGGCCGCCGCTATCGCGGGCATAGAGTTGAAAGTCCTCGTAGGCATAGGGCCCGATCTGCTCCACATTGAAGCGTTCCAGACCTTGGCGCACCACAGCCATGGCCTCGGCATCAGCGCCTAAGCTGAAACAGTAAGGGGTATCGGTCATAAGCTCTCCCGTGCGGTGTTGTCAGCTGAAATTAATACGCTGCATGATTGTAATCGTTGGCTGGCGATGCTGCTTGCGCGACGACTACGGCGACTAACTGTTACATCACAC
The DNA here is from genome assembly GCF_900095225.1 of Pseudomonas sp. UMAB-08. Classification (GTDB taxonomy): domain Bacteria; phylum Pseudomonadota; class Gammaproteobacteria; order Pseudomonadales; family Pseudomonadaceae; genus Aquipseudomonas. The sequence continues at coordinate 168,563 of NZ_LT607414.1, read as the reverse complement.
AATCTTCAATGGATTGATCGGCCGGCACGACTAATCCCCCTCGCAACTGATATTCGCCCTGCAACTTTCCAGCAGGTTGCGCTCATGCATCAATAGCCATTAGGGTTGACGACAACTGAGTCGCCCGACGTGAATTACCCAAGGAGAGTTTTATGTCGTTCACCATTAATCCAATAAGTGCCGCTGACACAAACCAGGCAGCGGCGGCCTTATGTGAATTGTGGCCGCGATACTCACCGGCTGAGATTATTTCGACAATCGACGAGTTACTTCGCCCCAATGGCTACAACCTTGTCGGGCTTTGGGAAGAAGGTTCAACCTCAGCGGTAAGCGTACTGAGCTATCGGATTCAGTTTTCTCTCTGGTTAGGAAAGTCTTTCTATATCGTGGACATTGCGACACTGCCTCAGTGGCGTGGAAAAGGCCATGCCTCAAAATTACTTGATTGGGCTGAGGCTGAAGCCGTGCGCCTGGGTTGCTCGGCCGTGCATCTTGACTCCGGGGTCGGCACGGACAGGAGTGCAGCTCATCGACTCTACATGCAGCGTCACTATCAGATTTCCTGCCATCACTTTTTGAAACGGCTGGCCTGAGACTGCCTGTGTTTTCTAGCCTTCTGACTGAATCAGCCCGGGCTGTGTGTAAACGTATTCACGAATTTTAGGTCTGCGTTCCTGCGTGAAACCCGCCAGCTTGGTGATCAGCGGTTGGTGTGCATCAACCCACACCACGTCCTTATTCCGCTAGAGAACCCTGATGCACAACATTGCCGCAACCCAAAGCACTATCCCCGCGACGGTTAGTGGCGCAGAAAACGAGTGGCTCCAGTCGAACAGATAGTTGGCCACCACGGGGCCGGCGATTTGTCCGACACCATACGCGGCGGTCATGGCGGCCAGAACGTTGAACTGCACTGTGCGAGCGATACGACTTGCAGCGGGCATAGCAATTGTCACTGTTCCCATAAATGTGCCACCGACGATCAAAGCACTGGCCAGGTAGGCTGCCGGCAAGGCGCTTATTACGGGCAACACGACACCTATTGCCTGTACGGCCAAGTTGGTGAAGAGGGCAGTGCGCGTTCCCCATCGGGCCACTACGCTCTGCCATAAAAAGCAGGAAGGCACGGCCCCCAAGCCAAATACTGCCCACACATGAATAGGCGCGAGCGTGTCCACTGCATTGCTGACCAGCAAGGGCAGAAAGGTGGCGGTAATAATGTAGCCAAACCCCGCCAAGCCATAAATGACGATCAGTTTGCCGATGCCCAGTGACATCATGCCGTCTGGCAAAGGCTGCACGCGCATCGAGGTTCTGGTCGCAGTACGATCTCTCAGGCCGGCAACCGCCAAGGCCGCCAAAGCGGTAGCGCTCACCGCCAGAAGTAGCCATAGGTCATGGCTGTGGAAGCCAAAAAACTGCCCGGCCGCCAATATTTCCGCAGAGAGCAATACCCCCACCCCCACCCCGGCATACAGCAATGGTGCGCCCTGACTGTAGCCTTTGTTTTGCAGCAGCCACACTGATGCCCCGACCATCGCCAAAGAGCTGAATATCCCCGCCAGTCCTCGAATAAAAATAATCAGCCAAATCCCATCGGCGACCGACAATGCGGCCAGCGACAGTACCGTGGCCGCCAGCATCCAGATGCACAGTCGGTAGGCGTGTTTGTTGTTTATACCCACAGCCATCAGTGCGCCGAGAAGGTAGCCACCATAGTTAACCGAGGCCGCGATGCTGCCCGCGTGAACGTTGAGAAGGCCATCGTCGACCATAGTTGGATAGATGCCGGTGAACGCAAAACGCCCGAAACCCATTCCAACCGCCATCACCAAGGCGGCCGCCAATGCAGCGAACATGGGCTGGTTACCCAAAAATCGATCTGCTGTCATGGCGCCCGGAACTCCTCTTGCGTGGAGGTGAGTACGTCGCGCAACGCAGCGAAGGCGGGAGTGTTGAAATTGCGGCGCCATATTAGCCAGGTATCCACGTTCATCACTGGGTGAGTCTGAACATCGGGCGGATCGCGCAATAACTTCAACACGCTACGGGGAACCAGGCTGACGCAGCTGCCAGCCACTACACAGGCAAGCATGCCGTGGTAAGAACCCATTTCTTGGATATCGATGGAGGTTTTTTGCAGTTCGGTGGTATCGGCGAGCCAGTCTTCTGCAATCGCACGATAGCTACAGCCTTGGCCAAATGCCGCGAGCGAACGTACAACCACATCGTCGGGACGAGTGACCGGCGGATGGGAGGCAGGCAGTAGCAGCAACAGCTCCTCACGGAACACGGTCTTGCCCATCAGGCTCATGGCTTCTAGGTCTTGAGGGGAAAGGGCATCACCCACGCCTGGTAATGCCACCAACGCACAGTCCAATAACCCGTTGCAAACCGCGTCCAGCAATGGCCGTGACGGGCCGGTAGAGATTCGCAGCTGAACCTTTGGCCACTTGCTGTGGTAGTCAGCCAATGGCGTCGGTAGGCGGCTGGCGGCGGTGCTTTCCATGCTGCCAAGGCGCAGAATCCCCTGCGGTGCCTGAGGACTAAGCATCTGCCTAGCCTCTTCAGCGAGTATCAGCAATCGGTTGGCATAGCCGAGAAAGCGCTCGCCCTCAGCGGTAAGACTCAAGCGTTTTCCTTCACGCAGGAAAAGCGCTACCCCCAGTTCTTCCTCAAGTTGCTGGATACGGGTGCTGACGTTCGATTGCACACGCCCTAACTGCTTTGCAGCGCGTGTAATGCTCAGCTCAGTAGCTACCGAGCAGTAGATTTCCAGGGACTGATGATCCATTTTAAAGATCTCGTAAAGAGAATAACTTTTAAATATTATTCTCGAAATGAGATTATCGAAAGGAAATTCTCTAACCCTCAGGAATCCACCGTCCGTAAACACCCACACGCGGCCAAGTCTTCTGGCCGATTTCTGCGTGCTGCGACCGGCTGAAATCTACCCAAAGCCAAGGTTCAGAAACGGGAGCACCACTTGGGTAGGTTAGGCTACGACAGGATGGTTGGATCGCTAAGAAGCGGCTTCAGCTTGAATGAACTGTTAGGCCGCGCCCTCGGAATGCCTAGACCAACCGGATTTATAAATTCCGGTGGTGCTTAAGTGACATAGATCAGCTCTCAGAGGAGATGATTGAGTCATGACTGGATTCAGCAGCTAGTTTCAATCGGTCAGCTTTACTAATGTATTTAGACTTGCTTGGCGGTGCCAATTTGGCACTGGCCTTTTTGGCATGAGCATTTAATAACTGCTTTATTTTCTTACGACGATTCATGTTTTCCTACTCGTCCGTCGACGGTTGATTACCGGTGTACTCGGTTACGCCCATTGCGTTTGGCTTGGTAAAGCGCGTCATCGGCACGCGTGACGAGGCTTTCCAGGGTGTCACCCGCTTCGAAGAGGGCGACACCAAAGGAGGCCGTTATAGTGTCGAGCACTTTGTCCGCTTTACGGGCCTTGATCCGTAATGACTGGATCTTCAGGCGCAGTTGCTCGGCGAAGGCATGGGCGCTGGCGAGATCGGTGCACTGCTTCAGGATGACGCAGAATTCTTCACCGCCATAGCGTGCCGCCGTGGCGTGAGGTGGAAGCGAGTCCCGTAGCACCTGGCCGACGTGTTGGAGTACGCGGTCACCTAGAGGGTGACCGTACTGGTCATTGAATTGTTTGAAGTGATCGATATCCAGCATCACCAAGGCCACCGTCTGGGGCGCGTTGCTTAGCGCTTGTTCCAGCAGCCGGGTGAAGGTGTCTCGGTTGAACACCTGGGTCAGACCGTCCAGCGTCGCGGCCAGTTGGGCACGTTCAAGCTTGTCTCGCAGGTTTTTGATCTCACTTTGAGCCGCATGCAGTTGAGACAGGAAAAGCGCTTGCTGATCCTGCATGAGCTGGGTGCTCTGTTGCAGCTCGCTGAGTATGCCGGGCAATCGCTCATCGATCGGCTCATCAAGCATGTCGAGGCAATGCCCGAGGCTGGCCTGAAAGTTAAGATTGCCCTTCACGTGATGCGAAACGTCTCGCTCCATGCCGTCTACCAGACTGATCGCTTGTTGCTGCCCGATGCGGGCATCCTCCAGCTCGTCGCGGATGATGTAGTCGCGAAAAAGCTTGGCCGCGGATTCCGGAGGGAAATAGTCGAAGTCTCGGACAACCCGATCCAGGTGGCGATTGAGTTCTGGTTCCTGGCCCTTGCTGTAGGTGTACCAGAGGGCGTAGTGCACGGGGTTGGGCGCAATGTTATGACGCACCATCAAAGGTACAGCTTGCTTCAGCAGGGCCGCCGCCTCGCGGGTATCCTCTGGATAGAGTGCCAGGGCAGTCGCTCGCTTCTTTGATTGGCTCATAACATCACTGTTGTTGTTTATTTTGGCGAATATACAGCAAGGTTCCGCTGTCCGCGACGACTCACAAAACAAGCAGGGTCTTGCATAAAAAAACAGGCCCGGAAGGCTGATCTACGGTACGTAGATTGCACTTCCAGGCCTGTCTCTTCGCCCGTCACACAAGGTTCAACTGCTCAGTCCTTCACGCCACCAACCGATGGCAGAAGTACACCACCAGTACACCCGCAGCCAACGTCACGTACGGCAATATGCCTGCGCGTTTGGCGCCGTCATCTGCCTGAATGTACAGGTCGGTCATCATGGCGGCGGGGAAGCGGCCCTTGTCTTGTACGTAGTGCCGATAGAAGAACACCGGGATGATCAGCAGCGCCAGCAGCACGCCGGTGAACAAGGTGCCTGCGCCCCAGATGTCGGCGCCAAGGCCCATGCACGCGAGGTTGACGAAGCTCAGTACGCCACCCAGGACCAGCAACACGGTGGGTGCTTTGTAGGGGCGCACCCAGTCCGGGCGGTCCATGCGGTGGATCCAGCCAGCGTTGAGGTTGAGGAAGTTGAAGATAATGTAGCTGACGTTGGACGCCGCGAGGACGAACACGTAGTCGGACATCAGCAGCAACAGCAGGTTGAACGACAGGTCGGTCCACATGGCTGCGGTGGGGGCACCGTGTTCATTGGTGCGGCCCAGGTATTTCGGCAGCCAGCCATCCACGGAGGCTTGGTACAAGGTGCGCGACGAGCCGGACATCGAGGTCATGATCGCCAGCAAAGTGGCGAGGATCAGCATGATCAGGACGATATTGGCAACAAGCTTGCCGCCACCGATGCTGTCGGCCATGGCCTGACCCACGCCCATGCCACTGTAGATCGCCGGGGACAGCAGGCCGCTGTAGACCGCCGGGGTGGTGATTACGCCGTTGGCATCCACCACCGCCGCGCTGACCAGTTGACCGAGACCAAGGCTGCCCTGAAATGCCATGGGTACCAGGGTGAACACCAGAATGCACAGCAGACCGGCATAGAAAATCGCCTTGAAGGTGTCACGCTTGGGGTCTTTGAACTCGCGGGTGTAGCACACGGCGGTCTCGAAACCGTAGGTCGACCACGCGGCCATGAATAAGCCACCGGCCATCAGCGACCAACCGGAAATGTCCCAGGCGCCATCGATGACCAGCCCGCCGGCATCGTGAGCCAAGGGATACAGCGGCAGGAAGTTAGCGTGGGTGGCATCGCCGGTCAGCAACGGCACCACGCCGACCAACAGCAGCGGGATCAGTGAGGTGACGCCGAGGATCAAGGTCAGGCGCGCCGAGCGCAGAATGCCGCCGTGTTGCACCGCGAACACCCCGAGCAGAATCACCACGCCCACGACGAAGGTCGCGTTCAGGCGCAGGGACAGCCCGCTTTTGATCCAGCCCAGGTCCAGCAGCGTCAACTGCCAGGTATTGATCAGTGCATCGGGTGCAAACAACGCAGTGAGGATATAGCCGGCCGCCAGCCCGGAGCCGATGGACAGCACCGGCGACCATGCCAGCCAGTTGCACCACACCGAGACAGGGGCGATCAGCTTGCTGTAACGCACCCAGGCCACGGCACCATAGACCGATGCTCCACCGGATTTATGCGGAAATAATCCGGCGATTTCGGCGTAGGTGAAGGCCTGGATAAAGCCGAACAGGATCGAAACGATCCAGACGATCCATGCCGGTTTACCCACCGTTGCGGCAATCGCACCAATGGAGAACAAGACCAGTGCCGGCACGCCGCTGGCGACCCAGAATGCACCTCTCCAGTCAATTTTGCGATGCAGGCTACCGGCCGTCTGGCCTTCCTGCGGTACGGTCTCGAACGTAGTCGCTTCCATCTCTGTTATCCCATGTGTAAGTAAAGTTGTCGGGGGCAGTCGGAAGTTGAGCCAGCACCCCCTTCGTCGAACCGGAACAGCGGATTCGGCGGACGTAAGGGGTGTCGGTCAGCGAGTGCTTGCGGTCTTGTTTAAAGACTCTTGGTCTCGCTGGTTGGCAACGCAGTAACAGTGTTCGATTAACAGTGTTCGGTGCTGCAGTGACGTGTTCTATCGTTTAACTGCGCACCCGGCTTTTGTCCGGGTCGTAGAAAATCGGTGCCATGACCTGAGCGTCGATGCGCTTTTGCAAACCATCGACCTTGCCCACTTGCAGCGTTGTGCCCACGTCGGCACAGGCGACATCCACCCGGCACAACGCGATATTGCTGGCCAGCAACGGTGAGCGGCAGGCACTGGTGACCACGCCGACCTGAGCGCGGCCGCTGTACACGCCATCGCCGTGATGCGCGCCTTCGTTGCCACTCAATTGCAGGCCTACCAGCTTGTGCATCGGATTGGCACTGCGTCGCAGCAGGGCATCGCGGCCGATGAAGTCGTCGGTTTTGCTCTTGAGTGGCACGCTGAAGCCGATCCCGGCTTCAAAAGGATCGGTCTGGTCGCTGAATTCGTACCCGGCAAATATCAGCCCGGCTTCGATGCGCAGCATGTCCAGTGCTTCAAGGCCCAGCGGGACGATGCCCAGCGGTTCGCCCAGTTGCCAGATGCGATCCCAGACCCGCTCGGCGTCCTGTGGCTGACACCAGACTTCATAGCCCAGCTCGCCGGTGTAGCCGGTGCGGGAAATCATCAACGGGCAACCGTCGTAGTCGTCCAGCCGACCAACCAGGAAACGGAACCAGCCCAGTGCTTCCACGGTCGGCTGAGTGGCCGGAGTCCAGACCATTTGTTTGAGCAATTCACGGCTCAATGGCCCTTGCACCGAGAGGTTGTGAATCTGCTCGCTGGCAGACTTCACCCAGACTTTCATCCCGAGCTTCTGCGCTTGCTCACGCAACCAGACCCCGGCGTAATCCTCGCCACAGATCCAGCGGAAGTTGTCCTGCCCCAGACGCAAGAGGGTGCCGTCGTCGAGCATGCCGCCGTGTTCGTGGCACATCGCCGAATACACCACTTGGCCGATGGCCAGGCGCCGAACGTCGCGGGTCAGGCAGTACTGGAGCAAGGCTTCAGCGTCCGGGCCGATGATTTCGAATTTGCGCAGGGCAGTCAGGTCCATCACCGCCACCCGTTCGCGGCAGCCGTAATATTCATCGATGGCGCCGAACCCGTCATAGCGCAGCGGCAACCACCAGTTGCGGTAATCGGTGAAGCTGCCGGTGAGGGCGCTGGTGCGAGAGTGAAAGCCAGACTCACGGGTCAGCGTCGGGTCGGCATCAGCAGTTTTTCGAGTGGCCATGGCGATAGAAAAGCGCTCCTTGTCGGAATAGACACGAATCTGGATGTCGGTCGGGTTCCAGCCGTTGGCCGGGTCAATGTCATCCGGGCACGATGAGCTGGCGCAGACCAGATCTGTCATGGCCCGCAACAAAACGTAATCTCCCGGTCTGGACCAGGGTTCATCCAGGGTCATTTGCTGGTGCGCATCGATCCCGGTGTTGAAGAAAAAGTTGATGGCCGGCCAACCGCTGCGGGCTTGTACCCCGAAGGATTCCAGCGCACGACTGATGTTGTCACTGCAGTTGTCGTGCCCAAAATAGCCGTGACTTTCGTAGTAGCGAGCGGCGCAGGCCAGGGCAAAGGAGTCATGGCGGCCCACGGTGTCGCGCACCACTTCCAGCATGGGCTGCATCTGCCGGTCAAAAAACTTGGCGAACAGGCCCGGAGCGGGGTAGGCGTTACCGTTGAGGGTCCGCGTGACGGTTTGATCGAGGTCCAGCTCTTGCCGACGATCCAGTGCCCGGTGATTGAGGGCGACGAAATCCGAGCATTGCCGTCCGGCAACATCAAGCACCTGGATGTACTGGCCCTGGCGCACGGTGTAGCTGTGCGCAGTGCCAGCGCGAACGGTGAACTCCTGCAGCGGCTCACCTAAGGGCTCGGGCGGGGGCGGGACCAGAATCGACGAGGGGTTGGCCCGCTGCACGATCAGTCGCAGCTCGCTGGCCGTCTGTTGCAGATCGACGGCGCCGGGCTCACTCGGCGCAGCGACGATGATCAACAATGCTTCGCCCGCCACGAAGCTGCGGCTGTACCCGGCAGGTGAGTCTTCGTCCCACAGCGAAGCTGATTCGGGAAGGCGATGCGGGTCTACGCCGCGCTTGCCCAACGCTTGCACAATGCGTCGGGTTTGCAGGCTGGGTTCAGCGAGCTGCGTCGCGATAAAGCGGCACCCCCATGTTGCCACCAGCCCCAACGCGGCCAGGGTTGTGCGCCCCAGTCTGTCGAACGCCAGCAGCTCGCAGGGTTGCAACCCTTCGATGTCGATCACTTGCAGGGTGTCGCCGGGTTCCAGGGCGATCAGCGTCAGACCGCCACCGGCTACCCGATAGCGTTCAATCGCAGGCGCCCGGGCAAACAACCCCGGTTCCCACGGGTGCGAAACACGCGGTGCACTCATGTGGATGCTCCTTTATCTGGCGTACAGGCTCAGCCGACGGATTTGATGGCAGTGGGCGCATCGCCCAGATACGCGGCCATGGAGTCATCCAGTGCTTCAAGCCAGGGCGTGTGATGGGGCGGTGATTGGGTGCCAGTCATCAGCGAGCGATAGGACTTGTCGCGATACCCCATGATGTTTTCGGCTTTGTCGTGCTTCCAGTTCAGGAAGGTGTTGTTGACGGCGGGGATATCGAAGCTCGGGTAGTCAGTGGCGTCTACCAGTTGTTGAATGTATGAGCCCTGGAATTCGAACATCTGCGAGGTGGTTTCCAGCGCCAGCTCACGCTCCTGCCATTGTTTGCTGTCAGCGATCATGTGGGCCTGATCGGGCAGGGCGATGCGTTTCAGAATCACGTCGCGGGCATACCAGGCCTGAGCGTCGAACATGTTGAACGAGTACCACTGGTCCTGCATGCCGAGGTACATCATCTGCGGGTTGGATTCCCAGAAAATGCCCTTGTACAGGTTCATCGGCCACAGACGGTTGTCGGTCTTGAGGCACAGTTCGTCCGGCAGGAACGGGAAGTTATGTTTGTAGCCCGTGCAGAGGATCACCGCATCGATGTGCTTGTGGCTGCCATCGATGAAGTACGCGCGATTTTTCTCCAGGCGTTGCAGCAGCGGCTTTTCTTCCCAGTTGGCAGGCCAGTCATAGGCCATCGGCTCGGTGCGGTAGCAACTGGTAATGCTGCGGGCGCCGTATTTGTAGCATTGCGAGCCGATATCCTCGGCCGAGTAGCTGCTGCCGATCAGCAACAGATCCTTGCCCTTGAATTCCAGCGCATCGCGGAAATCGTGCGCATGCAAGATGCGCCCGCCGAAATGTTCGAAACCGGGGAAATACGGCATGTTCGGCGTCGAGAAATGGCCGCTGGCGTTGATGACGTAATCGAACGCTTCCGACGTCTGGGTATTGCTGTTGTGGTCTTGGGCGACGACTGTAAAACGCTTGCTTTGCGGGTCGTAGCTGACGTGGCGCACCGCGTTATTAAAGCGGATGTAATCGCGAACCCCGGCCTTTTCGACGCGGCCCTTGATGTAGTCCCACAGCACTTCCCGTGGTGGATACGAGGCGATAGGGCGGCCGAAATGCTCCTCAAAGGTGTAGTCCGCGAACTCCAGGCACTCTTTTGGGCCGTTGGACCACAGGTAGCGGTACATACTGCCGTGGACCGGCTCGCCGTTTTCATCCAGGCCGGTGCGCCAGGTGTAGTTCCACATGCCGCCCCAGTCTTGCTGTTTCTCGTAGCAGACCAGTTCGGGGATTTCTGCTCCCTTGTCCCTGGCCGATTGAAAAGCCCGGAGTTGCGCCATGCCGCAAGGGCCAGCGCCGATGATTGCAACGCGTAGGGTCATGTTCGTGCCTCGTGTCTTGGGTCTTTCTGAAATGGGTGATGAGTTGCTGAAGCCTTGGCTCATCAACGAAAAATTACCGTCTTGTCCTGGTTGATGAACACGCGGTGTTCCAGGTGGTATTTCAGGGCTTTGGAAAGTGCGACGGTTTCGGTGTCGCGGCCAATGGCGACCAGCGCATCGGGCAGGTAGGTGTGGTCCACACGCTGGATTTCCTGCTCGATGATCGGGCCTTCGTCCAGGTCGGAGGTGACGTAGTGGGCGGTGGCGCCGATCAGCTTCACGCCGCGCTCGTAAGCCTGGTGATAGGGCTTGGCGCCTTTGAAACCGGGGAGGAACGAATGGTGAATGTTGATCGCGCGGCCGGACAACTGCTTGCACAGGTTGTCCGACAGAATCTGCATATAGCGGGCGAGGACTACCAGGTCGGTCTCGGTCTCTTCGACGATTCGCAGCAGCTCGGCTTCCTGGCTGGATTTACTTTCTTTGGTCACCGGCAGATAGATAAAGCGGATGCCCTCGCGTTCGGCCATCGGCCTCAAGTCCAGGTGGTTAGAGACAATGGCGGTGATTTGCATGTCCATCTCGCCTTTACGGTGGCGATACAGGAGGTCGGTCAGGCAGTGGTCGAACTTGCTGACCATCAGCAGCACGCGGGTCGGCTTGGCCGAACTGAACAGCTGCCATTGCATGTCGAAACCGCCAGCCAGTTGGGTCATGCCCTGGCGTAACGCAGCCGTGTCACCGACTACGTCCTTGTTGAACCGAAACACGGCGCGCATGAAAAATCGCCCGGTGAATTCGTCATCGAACTGCGACAGTTCGCTGATATAGCAAGCCTGTTCGGCCAGCCAGGACGTGACCGCTGCAACAATGCCGGAGGCGGCAGGGCAGCTGATCTTGAGGATGTAATGCTCGTGTGACGTGTCCATCGGGGTCTCCCTCGTAGTTGAAGTGGCGCAGGCGGTCGATCAGCCTTTGGCAGTGCGTTTGGTTTTTTCCGGGTCATCGAAGGGCAGGGCATGGGTCATGGCGCTCGCCTCCAAACTGCCGCGCACCTGCAGGGCAACGCCTGGCGCCGCGCAGTCAACTGCAATGCGGGCGATGGCCATGGAGCGTTTGCTCAGGCGCGAATACATGCCACAGGTGATGACGCCGACCTGTTTGCCGTCGTGCCACAGGGTGTCGCCGGCGTCAGCAGCGCGGGCGCCCTCTATCAGTACGCCGGCAATCTTGAAGCGCTCTTGGCCGCGCAGACGGAAGTGTTCGTGGGCGCCGCGGAAGTCCTGTTTCTCCGGGGATACGGTGAAATCCAGACCCAACTCCCACAGCGTGTCGCCGGCTTTTTGATCGGCGAAGGGGTACATCTGCGAGTTGTCGTAGGGGAAGAACATCAGCGCGCTTTCCACCCGCAACCAGTCGAGGGCGGTGAAGGCGCACGGAATGATGCCCATGCTCGCCCCCTGTTCGAGGATCTCGTCCCACAACAGCGGGGCATCAGCGGCCTTGCAGAAGATTTCGTAGCCGCGTTCACCGGTATAGCCTGTGCGGGAAATCATCACCGGACGGCCGAACAACTTGGTTTGCAGGTGGTGGAAGTACGGCAGCTGACGGATGCCCGGTACGTGTTCGGCGAGGAAGTCCACTGCCAGCGGCCCTTGCAGCGACAGGTCATGCAGGTCGTCGTCGAACAACACCGCGACCTGACGGCCTTGTGCTGCGCGCACCAGCATCTCGTAGCCAGTGCCTGCGCCGTGGACCACCATGAACGCGTTGGGGCCGGTGCGGTAAACGATGCAGTCGTCGACAAACTTGCCATCCTCATCAAGCATCGAGGCGTACACCGATTTGCCGGGGTAGAGTTTGGCGATGTCACGGGTGGTCGCCCATTGCAGCAGGCTTTCGGCGTGAGGGCCGACGTAATGGACCTTTTTCAGTCCTGATACATCCATCAGGCCAGCGCGTGTGCGGATCGCCTGATGGTGGTCGGCGAGGTCTGTGGCATAGGTCCAGGCGGTGCCCATGCCGTTCCAGTCTTCAAGCTGAGAGCCAAGCGCGCGGTGACGTTCAGCCAATGCGGAGATGCGCCATGAATGGGCCATGTGGTGATTCCTTGTCTGGAAAAAGGGCAACGAAAAGTGTTCAGGTCAACTTTTCAGGATTGGGTATCGAAGCGGCTTAACCACTCGACCAGGGTTTGCCGATAGCGGGTCATGCCCTTGTAGTCGGCGATGGGGTCGGGCAAATCACGCAACACCCGGTGCAGGCGGCAGCCCCAGCCGGGGTGGCTGACCAGTTCGTTCATGCTGATCAGGTAAGTGCGGATGCTGAACATCAGGCCGTTGCTGCGGGGCAAGCGCGCCATGAATTGCAGCTCCACACGCAGGTGCACGAGTTGGCCGACGTTGTCGGCAGTGACGCTGCCGCGTTCGGCGCCCCATTCGTGGAAGGTCTCGGACGAAGAGTCCAGGCGCGGATTGATGGTCAGCGTCCAGTTCAACCGACGTACGGGCTGATCCACTTGAATGTTGAGCAGGTGCTTCAGCGCCCGCTCGAAAATGCCCATTTGGTTGGCCATCGGAACCGGTGAGTGCCATTGCTTGAAGCTCATTCCGGCGTCGAAAGCCAGGGACCAGTCAGCCGGGTTGGTGACCATTCCTGCGTCCATGAACAGATCGCCGTCGCGCTGGTCGAGCAAGGCGATGTCGCCTTGTACCTGACGGGTGATGAACTCCAGAGGCTCACAGGGCAGGGTCGAGGCATCGCCGAAGCTAAACACCTGATCTATGTCCAGCGCCTTGTTACGCCAATGCCAACGATCACCGTTGCAGCTCAGTTCGAACCACTGCGGGTAGTCGGCTGACAGGTGCTCCATGAACATCTGCAAGGCATCCCAGGCCGCTTCCTGCATATGCGGCATGACCAGATAGCGGCTTGGGTCTTTGTCCAGAACCAGGGCGCGCTCGGCCATTTCCGAACGGTAATGCTCGTCGATGTCGAACCAGTGCTGGTAAACCGACCCCGATTCCTTGGCACGTGCCGGTTCGATGTTCACCGAGTACATGTAGCTGTCTTCGATGAACGGAAAGGGGAAGCGCTCGATGGCGAATGCACTGTTGCGAAAGCTGAACGTATCCCGGTAGCTTTCCAGAGGGCTGAATTGAACGGTCATGGTCGACTCCTAAAGGTCCAGCAAAACGGAAGAACCGCAGGCGCGAGAGACGCAGGGCATAAGGAATTCAGCCTGCTCGGCAGCGCTGAGAACATGGTCGCGGTGTTCGATATCGCCCTTGAGATGACGCGTAGCGCACTGCCCGCAGACCCCGCCGCGGCACAGGTTGGGGATTTCCAGGCCGGCTGATTCCAGCGCCTCGAGCAGGCTTTGCTCGGCGCTGACCTGAATCCGTCGTCCGCTGCGCGCCAGCTCCAGGCTGAACGGCAGGCCCGGCTCCGCACCGCTAAAGGCTTCCCAATGCACTCGGCCCTCCGGCCAGCCAAGGGCCTTGGCCTGCTCCTTTACGCCCATCAACAAACGTTCCGGGCCGCAGACATAGACATGACTGCCCAATGGCCGCTCGCTGAGAACTGCCGCCAGATCGAGGGTCTCGCCAGCGCTGCTGTCATAGCCATGCAGACGCGCACCCAGGCGTTGTTGCAGTTCGTCGGTGTAGGCGTCGGTCAGGCCTTTGCGGTAGGCGTAATGCAGCTCGAAATCGGCGTGACGTTGCTCCAGCGCAGTGATGTACGCCAGGAACGGCGTGATGCCGATGCCGCCGGCAATCAGGATGTGCTGGCGTGCAGCTGAGTGCAGGGCAAACAGGTTGGCCGGGGGCGAGATGCGCAGGCTGTCGCCGACCTGCACCTGTTGATGCAAAAACCGAGAACCGCCACGGGAGTCGTCCTGCAAACGCACGGCGATGCGGTAGTGATAGAGGTCGGCAGGGTCGCTGGTCAGCGAGTAGGCATTGCGCAGACTGCGTTCGCCCAACGGCAGATGGACCTGCACGTGACTGCCCGCGGAAAATCCCGGCAAGCGCCCGGAAGGACTGGCGAACGTGAGCTCGCGAATCACCGGGGTCAGCATTTTTGCGTCGGTGACCCGCACCTCCAGAACCGTGCTCATGGTCGTGCTCCTGACGTGGCCTGGGAGTAGGGCTGATCAGGGTTGTCGCAGACGCCCAGATAAGCCCCCAGGCGCTGGGAAAAATGCTCGCGCACACCCAGCACGACATGGCAGTGGATGCAGGCCACTTGGCCTTCGGGACCACTGTCCTGAAGCCTGGCGCAGTGCACGCAATACACACGACGTTTTGTGGGTCCGGATTCGATCAGGTCGATTTCTTCGTTGTGCATTCCCGCCGCGTGGGCCATGCCGTGGACATGCCACAGAAACGCTTCGTCGCCGAGGATATAAAGGTGGGTGCCAACCGCTGCGGCATGGAGCAAACCTTTGAGTTGCTGCTCGAATCCGTCTACCCCGGCGCAGAGCACTCGGGGTGCGGGCAGCGCCGCTTGATCAAAGTGCTGGATCAAGTCCCCCAGCGCTTTTGAAGTGGCGGACTGCGTCACCAGAATGTGATGCAGCGCATGGGGGCGCAACGTCGGTTCGCGGTACACCGGCACACTATGCGGTCTGTACGGCGCAGCGCTTTGTGTCTCAGTCATTGCAACCCTCCTGGTGGTTCAGTGTTTCAAAATCGGTCGATTGAACGTCCTGATCTGGTGCACAGGCTGGGCGTTTGGCCTTAGCCTGGTGCGCTGCTTTTCGGTGATTTACCGTGCGCAGGATCGGTGTCGTTGTTTCCTGGTGGGGAAGATAGTTTCCCAAAAGGAATTACTGCTCAATCTAGAAAAAGAGATATCTCTTTTGGGGTAGTCCGCCGGTAATAACCGCGAAGGCATGGAAGTTGCTCGGCAAACGCCATAGATTTCCAAAGGGCAGGCGGATGTCATTGAAAGCTCCAATGCGACCCGGGTGGTTGGGCCAATGGTTCCTGCGCACGCGACCACGTCAGGTGGACGACGTGCGCGCCTTGCTGGCCAAACTGCCGCTATGCCTGGCACGCGCAGACGATGCTTTGCCCGATTTTCTCGACCGATTCGAAGCGCTGAACCCCGGTAGCAAGCTGGGGGTGTTATTGACCGGCGAAGATTTCGGCCCCACGCGCCGGGCTATGGTCAGCCCGTGCGATGAGGTCTCCAGTTGCCCTTGGCGCGACGGCGAGATGGCTGAGGCGCCGTTGGTGTGCCCTGCGTGCCAGAGCCGTGGGCGTCATCGATTACTGACCGCTTTACCAGGCACTGCACCCGGCAAGCGCGGAGTCTTGTTGCTGGACACGCCATACCCTGCCAGTCGCGAGTTTCATGGCGTGCTGAGGGAGACGGCGCGGGGGGTGGGGGTCACGGTGCAGTTGCTGTGTCACAAGCGAGAACAGCAACGCAAAGAGGCAACGTTCCAGCACGGTGCGTTAGCGCGTGAACTTCACGATTCGGTTGCACAACAATTGGGCTATCTGTCGTTTCAGGCCAGCCTGATGCAGGCAGCGCTGCGTGAGCCCGAGCAGGCCGCCGTTCTGCTGACTGATTTACGCGGCGGGTTGAGCCAATTGCAACGCCAGGTGCGCGAACTGATCACCAGCGCTCGCCTGACCATGGATGGACGCTCGCTGCGTCAGGCACTGGCTGATTCCGTAGCCGAGTTTTCCCGGCGCTGCATCATCGTGTTCGAGCTGGACAACCGTTTGACCGAGGATGCGCTGTACCCGGAAACCGAATTGCAGATTTTGCAGATCATCCGGGAAGCATTGGCCAACGTGGTGCGGCACTCCCACGCCCGGCATGTGCGGATCGAACTGCGCCAGACCCCGCAAGGCGAGATTTCGGTGACCGTCGAAGATGACGGCATCGGCTTGAGCCCCGCGTCGCTGGAGGAAAATCATTATGGCCTGGCGATCATTCGTGAGCGCGCCTCGACCATCGGCGCGCAGTTGTCCATCGAAACCATTCGCCCTCACGGCGCTCGCGTGCACCTGACCCTTATCCAGAACAATGACGACCCACAGAGGCGCTTCGATGAACAGCACGACCTTATTGTTGATCGATGACCATCCCTTGTTCCGCAAGGGGCTGGCGCAATTGTTTGCCGCCAGCGATGACTTCGATGTGGTTGGCCAGGCCGCCAGCGGCAGGGAAGGGATCAACCTGGCCCTGCGCCTGACGCCCAAGCTGGTCTTGCTGGACCTGCACATGCCGGGCTTGAGCGGTTTGCAGGTGCTCGACGAGATGAAGCAGTTGGGGCTCGAGTGTCAGATCGTGGTCTTGACCGCTTCGATGGATCGCGGCGAGCTGCTGACGGCCTTGCGCCTGGGTGCCAGCGGCTACGTCTTGAAAGAAACTGAGCCGGAAGCGCTATTGGCGTACATGCGCAATTGCAGCAAAGGCGCGATTGTCCTGGATGACTGTCTGGTCTCGCTGCTGGCCGGGCACAACGACATCAGTGCCGATGCCCCGCTGGACGGGATCGACGCCTGTGGCCTGACTGATCGCGAAGCACAAACGCTGGCATTGATCGCCTCGGGCATGAGCAATAAACAGATAGGCCGTGAGCTGGGTATCAGCGATGGCACCGTGAAGATCTACGTGAAGAACCTGTTGCAGAAGCTCAACCTGCGTTCGCGACTGGAGCTGGCAGCCTGGGTGCACAAGGCTGCGTCAATGAGAAAAGAGGAGCGGCATTGATGGCCGAGCACAGCGCGTCAACGCTTGAGTCGATATTTACCCGTCAGGCACTGCAGTATATGGATGTATTCCCCATCGCCTTGCTAGAGCTCACTGACAACGGCGAGATCACCCAGTACAACACCGCCTGGGCAGACCTGATGGAGCTGCCGGGCGATGAGCGAAACATGGTTGAATACGTGCACCAGGAAGACCGTTCCCTGTGGCGGCAGGCGTTGTATGAGTTGCGCCACCGCCCTGATATTTCCTTCAATCAGCGCCTGCGTTTCGTGCACCCCCAAGGTGAGCTGCGGTGGTTCGACATCAGCCTGAAGCGGCGCGACGTCAGGTTTTATCTGGTGGTCAACGACATCACCCAGCACAAGCGCCGCGAGATCGCCTTGCAGGCCAGTCAACGCAGCGCCCTCAGCCTGCTGGACAGCATGCCCGGCCTGATTTATCGCGGCCGCAACAACCACGACTGGACCATGGAGTTCGTCAGTGCTGGCTGTCTGCAGCTCACCGGTTACCCCGCAGAGCGCTTGATGGACAGTCATGACTGCACCTATAACAGCCTGATCCACCCCGACGATGCGGATTACGTCTGGCGCGAGGTTCAATACGCCTTGACTCGTTACCAGCCCTACGAACTCAGGTACCGGATTCGCTGCGCAGACAACTCGATCAAGAACGTCTGGGAAAAGGGTGTTGGCATCTATTCGGACAGCCGTGAGGTGTTGGGTATCGAGGGTGCTATTTTTGAAATTGTCACTCCGTAGGCAGGTCCGGCGTGAAGGGCTGTTAGCCGGTACTTGCTATTACCTTTACGTTAACGTAAATAATGGGCCACGTGCTTTTGCCATTGGCCCAGGTTTTGCTCTTTGCAGAGAACACCTGCCTGACCGGGCAAACTTTTCTTTACTGCCACCTGAACCGGGTGTAGATATTCTCAACAGCTTGCGTGTCTCGTCGCCAGCTCCGGGAGTGGCTCGGGGATGCACTGGGCGGACCGATTCGGAGCGCTGAATGTCGCTAATAAAAACAATAAATGCTGAGTTACAAGGCGAAGCCCGGCTGGCCCGGGAGACACTGCACGGCGAAGGCGAAGTGCCCGATGGGGTGCTGCGCGCCGAAATTGATGCCTCATGGCGGCGCAGTCTCAGCCACGGTGTGCATTTCAATAGCAAACACGAGCTCGCGCTGGAGTCGACGGCCAGTCTTGAGTTGCTGTTGGCGAGCAATCGCCTGCTTATCGACGCCGCGACGCCGGAGATCGACTACCTGGCGGCTCAGCAAGGTAAGGAAGGGCTGATTATTCTGGCCAATGCCGACGCCACCATTCTCGCCCTTGAAGGTCGCGCCGATGACCTTAAAGGCAGCGGTTTACAGGACATCGCTCTGGGTGCCTGTTGGAGTGAGGCGGCTCGCGGCACCAATGCCTTGGGCACTGCGCTGGTCGATGCGCGTCCGACATTGATCGATTGTGGCGAGCACTTTCTGGATCGCTTGAGTCCTTTCTCATGCACCTCTGTGCCGATTCACAGCCCCCATGGCGAGCTGCTCGGTGTGCTTGACCTGACCCGCGAAGGCCCTTTAGGGCGCGTTCAGGACAGCACAGCGCTGTTGTGCATGGCCGTCACCCAGATTGAAAGCCGCGTGTTCAACGCGACCTATCCGGATCAAATCGTCCTGGCCTTCCACAGTCGTCGCCAATACCTTGAATCCGCATGGCAGGGCCTGCTGGCATTGGACTTGACCGGGAAAATTCTGGCGGTCAGCGCGCATGCCTGTCAGTTGCTCGGTGCGCCTCGTGCAGGGTTGGTGGGTCGACGCTGTGAAGAGTTTCTGGGCATCGATGGCCTGCAACTGCTCGCGCGTCTGCGGCAGGGCAGCATAGGCAGCCTGCAAACCGCCAAGGGCGAGTTCTTCTATAAAGCCCTGCGCGCGCCACAACGCTCGCCCAACGTGGCCAGTGTTCCCCGGGGCACGCCGAAAGCGGCCCCGGCGCAACCCGATCTCGAGGCGCTGGCGGGAGGTAACAGTCGGTATGCCCGCGCGCTGCGCATGGCACGCCAAGGGCTGGCGAACGAGCTGCCGGTTTTGCTGCTGGGCGAAACGGGGACCGGCAAGGAGGTCATCGCCCGGGCCCTGCACAGGGCAGGTACGCGCGGCGATAAGCCGTTTATCGCAGTGAACTGTGCGGCCATCCCTGAAGGGTTGATCGAGTCCGAGTTGTTTGGTTATCGCGAAGGTGCTTTCACCGGCTCACGGCGTGGCGGCATGATTGGTCGCCTGCAACAGGCCCATGGCGGAACGCTGTTTCTCGACGAGATCGGTGACATGCCCTTGGCGCTCCAGGCCCGTTTGCTGCGCGTGTTGCAGGACCGCAAGGTCGCACCGTTGGGCGCAGGCGAGGAACAGGATATCGACGTCGCACTGATCTGTGCCACCCACCGCGATCTCAAGCGTCAGGTTGAGGAAAAGCAGTTCCGTGAGGATCTTTTTTACCGGGTGAATGGCATCAGCGTGATGTTGCCCGCCTTGCGTGAGCGTGACGATTTTGATGCGCTGGTGAGCAGCTTGTTGGGCAAATTGGGCAATGTGACGGTCAAGCTCTCCACTGATTTGCAATCGTTGCTGGCGGGCTACCACTGGCCGGGCAACATACGCCAGTTGGAGATGGTGCTGCGCACAGTGTTGGCCATGCGCGACGAGGGCGAAAGCGAGTTGGGGCTGGAGCACCTGCCCGACAGCATGCTTGATGACCTGAGCGCGTGTGACCGTCCTCAAACCGGCCGTATTCGCGAGAATGAACTCGAATTGATCCGCAATTCCCTGGACAGTCATCAGGGCAACGTTTCGGCCGCCGCTGACGCGTTAGGCATCAGTCGGGCGACGCTGTACCGCAAGCTCAAACAGTTGCGCAGCTGATGCAGCGATTGATTGTCAGGCTGGTCGACAGCAAGGACCCGCAGGCACTCCACGACGCGTTGACATGGCTGTATGGCTTCGTCCGTCCGCATCGCCTGGCCATCGGCGGTTTGTTGGGCCTGTCGCTGTGTGCTTCGTTGCTGGTGCTGGTGCAACCCTGGCTGACCAAGTTGCTGATCGACGATGGTTTGCTGGCGCGTAACTTTTCGATGCTGACCTTGATCGCCGGATTGATGATCGGTGCCGGGCTGCTGGGCACGGTGTTATCCGGGATCAACCGTTATCTGTATACGCGACTGTCCGGACGGATCCTGTTCGCGTTGCGTGACGAAATTTATCGGCATTTACAGACATTGTCGCCGACGTTCTATGGACAGCGACGCATTGGCGACTTGATGTCCCGGCTTGATGGCGATGTCGCGGAGGTCCAGCGCTTTGCCGTCGATTCACTGTTCTCGGCGGTCTCCAGCATCATCGGGCTGGTCTTCGCGGTGGCGATGTTATTGGCCCTGTCCTGGAAACTGTCACTGCTGGCCGTGGTGTTGATTCCTTTGGACATCCTCTGGCTGCGCTGGATGCGGCGTAAAGTCGCGCATGAGGTCAAACAGCTGCGCGAGCGCTCGGCGGACGTGTCGTCCTTCATGGTCGAAACCCTGCCCGTGATGAAGTTCATCCAGGCCGCTGGTCAGCAACAGCGCGAAGCACGCAGGCTGGAGGCCTTGGGGCAGGGCTACATGACTCAACTGCTGCGCCTGCAAGTGACTGAATTCTTCACCCAGGCGGTGCCCGGCACCTTGACCTCATTGTCTCGGGCCTGCGCGTTCCTGATCGGTGGTTATTGGGTGGTGCAGGGCACTTGGCAGCTCGGCGCGTTGATCGCCTTTTCGACGTATCTGGGCATGGCCGTCGGCCCGGTGCAGAGCCTGCTCGGACTGTATGTCGCCCTGCAGCGCATGACCGTGAGCCTTGGCCGGGTCATGGAGTTGCGCGGTGAAAAGCCGGGGGTCAGCACGCCGGAGCACCCGCTGCCGATGCCCACCACGGGCGAGGTGTGGTTCCAGTCGGTGCACTTCAGCCATCCGGGGCGTCCGGCGATCCTCAAGGGCATTGATGCGCGTATCCCTTATGGCCTGAAAGTCGCCTTGAGCGGCGGTTCCGGGGTGGGTAAGTCGACGCTGATCGATCTGCTGCAACGCTTTCAGGATCCGCAAGCCGGCCGTGTCCTGCTCGACGGCTGTGATCTGAGGGATCTGGACCTGTTCGAGTTACGTCGGCGCATCGCGGTGGTCAGTCAAGACATCGTGCTGTTTCGCGGGAGTCTGGCGGATAACCTGTCCTACAGCTCGCCAAATGCCAGCCGTGTGGCGATTGCCGAAGTCGCTCATCTGGCGCAACTGGACAGCCTGATCGAGTCCCTGCCCGAAGGCCTCGACAGCCCGCTCGGCGAGCGAGGACAACAGCTTTCCGGTGGGCAGAAACAACGAATCGCTATCGCCCGCGCACTGTTGCAAGACCCCCTGATTCTGGTCCTCGATGAAGCCACCTCGGCGGTAGACGAAGCCACCGAGCGTGAAGTCATTTGCGCCATCGACCGGCTGTTTGCCGGGCGGACACGGATTTTGATCAGTCATCGTCCGTCGACGCTGGCGGATGCGGACCTGCGTTTCCATATGGTGGACGGCGTGCTCACGTCGTCGACAGTCGTCCATGAGGCCTGAATCCCTTATGCAGCCTGTGCGCATCGGCATCGTCGACAGCGGCCATTCGCCCGCGCAACAGCGTCGGGTGGTTGCCAGTCGACGTTTCTTGCTGGTGGAGCAGGGGTTGGCAGAGGACGAGGCGCTGGAGGATGAGCTCGGGCATGGCAGTGCGATCATCGATGCTATTTGCCGACGCGCGCCCGAGGCTGAGTTTTGCGTGGCCCAGGTCTTCGATAAACGTGGGGTCACCAGTGCGATGCAAATCTCAAGCGCGATCGGTTGGCTGGCTGAGCACGAAGTTCGCCTGATCAACTTGAGCCTCGGGATGCGTCAGGACCGAAGCCTGTTGCGTGAAGCCTGTGCGGCGGCGCTCAAACGTGGGGTGTTGCTGTGCGCCTCAAGTCCGGCTCAGGGCGAGGCGGTATTTCCGGCGAGTTACCCCGGTGTGTTGCGGGTTACCGGCGATGCGCGCTGTGGTGAGCAGGATTGGTCGTGGCTCAACAGCACGCAGGCGGATTTCGCCGCGTGCGTGAGTGGCACATTGGCCGGGCAGTCCGGTGCCAGCCTGGGTTGCGCGGCGTTGAGCGGGCACATTGCCGCGTACCTGGCTGAACAACCGAACGCCTCTAACTCGGAAATCATCGACTGGCTACGGGCCCATGCCCGTTACCGTGGTCCTGAGCGGCGGGTCGGGCCATGAGTACGATTCTGATTTTGGGCGCCGGGCCTGCCGGCGCGGCGGTTGCATTGGGCCTGCGCCGGCTCGGTTACCGCGTCTCGATCGTCAGCGAGTGGCGGCGCTTCCCTGCACTGGAAGGTGTCTCGCTGAGGGTGCTGGAGGCGTTGCGTGCGGCGGGTTTGGAACATGCGCTGGTCGATGCGACGCTGCCGTCTCAGCGCAAGGTGTCCTGGAATGGTCAGCAGCACGCACAAAACATTGAATGGCTGCTGGATCGCCCACGGTTTGATCGCGGTCTGCGCGAGGATCTGCAGCGTGCCGGTGTCGAGCTGATCGAGGGGCGTGTGCTGGCGGTGCAATCGTCTGCCTCGGGGCATCAGGTGCAGATTGAAGGCCACGCCGATCTTCAGGCGGACTTTCTGGTCGAGTCACGCGGTCGTCAGGCGCCCGCGTTGGGCAAAGGCCTGCGCGGGCCGGAAACCGTCAGCCTGCTCAACCGCTGGCAGGGCGCGCCGGGTGCGACCGCGAGCGCGGTTGAAAGCATCGAGCAGGGTTGGGTCTGGATGGCGCGCCAGGCCGATGGATGTTGCTACTGGCAACTGACGGTGGATGTGGCCAGCGCCGACTTGCCGGGCAAAGCGCAGTTGCTCGACTACTGTCGGGAAAGACGCCGGACCTCGGCGTTGGCGACGGCATTTTTCGCCGACGGTCCCGAGGTTGATGTGCACCTGCATGCCCGCAGCAGCACGGCCATTCTCTGCCCGCAGGTGTGCGGCGATAACTGGATTCGGGTCGGTGATGCCGCCATGGCGGTGGACCCGCTGTCGGGCAACGGCATCTTTCAGTCACTGTCCTCGGCGCTTCAGGCCCCCGTGGTGATCAACACCTTATTGCGCGCGCCTGAACGGGCGGCGTTGGCCCAGCAGTTTCATCGGCAACGTGTCGAACAGTTGTTTTTGCGCTTCGCCAGGATCGGGCGCGATTTCTATGCCGATGAACAGCGCTGGCAGGATCAACCTTTCTGGAAGGCGCGTCGCCAATGGCCGGACGCTGAGCTGGCGCACAAACCGGCTGATTTCTCGGCCGTCAGCGTGCAGCAGGCACCGGTATTGCGTGACGGTCTGGTGGATGAGGCGGAGGTGGTGGTGACGGCGGATCAACCGCTGGGGGTCTGGCACTTGCAAGGCATCGAGCTGGCGCCCCTGGTCCGTCGTCTGCAAACAGAGCCCGCGCAGCAGGCGCTGGCGGGCTTGTCGAAAGAGCAGGAGCATTTGGTGCGCAGTTGGCTGCTCAGCCAGGGCTACCGCCCTTAAACACCCTCCGGCAGTCAGCCTGTCGGAGGGTGTTGCTGGCTTACAGTTTGATCAGCACGGATTTCAATTCGGTGTAGTGCTCGATGGCGGCATAGCCCATCTCCCGGCCGACCCCGGACATTTTGTAGCCACCGAAAGGCAGCGCTGGATCGAGCGCGCTGTGGCAGTTGACCCACACCGAGCCGGACTTGATCCGGGGGATCATCCGGTGCACGGCGGCCAGGTCGTTTGACCAGACGCTGGCGCCCAGCCCGTAGGGACTGTCGTTGGCCAGACGCAGGGCATCGGCTTCGTCGTCGAAGGGAATCGCCACCAGCACCGGCCCGAAAATTTCTTCCTGAACCAGCGGGTTTTTCTGATCGACACCGACGATCACGGTGGGTTTGACGAAATAGCCCGGCCCGAACTGTTCGCCGCCACAGGCGATGGTCGCACCGCCCTCACGGCCCATCTCGATGTAGCGAGACACCCGCTCTTGTTGCCGGGCCGAGATCAAGGGGCCCATGTCCACGCTAGGGTCCAGGCCGTTGCCAAGCTTCATCGCATTGGCGATATCCGAGATGTCGGCGACCACGTTATCGAAGTGCTTGCGCTGCACATACAGCCGCGAACCGGCGCAGCATACTTGGCCCTGATTGAAGAAGATGGCGCTGGCAGCCCCCGCGGCAGCAGCCGCGAGGTCCGCATCACCCATGACGATGGTCGGTGACTTACCGCCCAGTTCCAGGGTGACACGGGTCATCGAGTCCATGGCGATCTTGCCGATCTGCTTGCCGACGGCGGTGGAGCCGGTGAAGGTCAGCTTGTCGACCAGCGGATTGTGGGTTAGGGCGGAACCGGCAGTGATACCGGTGCCGGTTACCACGTTGAAAACCCCGGCCGGATAGCCAGCTTCGAGTGCCAATTCCGCGAGCTTCAGGGCGCTCATGGGCGTTTCGTCAGCAGGCTTGAGCACCACAGTGCAGCCGGTCGCCAGCGTCGGGCCGAGTTTCCAGCAGGCCAGCAGCAGCGGGAAGTTCCAGGCAACGATAGCGCCCACCACCCCCACGGCCTCGCGGCGGATAAAGCTGTGAAACTGATCGTTGGGCATCAAGGGCATCGAAACTTCGACGCTGGAACCTTCGATCTTGGTTGCCCAACCGGCCATGTAGCGCAGGAAGTCGATGGACAGCTGCACATCCATTACCCGTGCTACCGCAGCACTTTTGCCATTGTTCAGGCATTCGAGCTGGGCCAGCACCTCTGCATCGCGCTCCAGCAGGTCGGCGAGTTTCCACAACAGGTTCTGCCGCTCACGGGGCCGGGTCCGGCTCCAGGCCGAGTCATCAAACGCATGGCGAGCCGCGAGTACCGCGCGATCGACATCGTCCGGCGTCGCGCAGGGCACAGTGCAGAGCACTTCACCGCTGGCGGGGTTATGCAACGTCATGACGTTGCCGTCGGCGGCCTCGACCCACTCGCCGTTGATCAGCATGCGGGGCGCGCGTTTTATGAAGGCAACAGTGGCGGGGAGTAGGGATGAATGGCTCAGCATAGGAGTGACCTCTTGTTATTCGAGTGGATGCGAGGTCTTTCGCAACGGCTGTGCCAAGTCGACTTGAAGGGTTAACTGATTGATTTAAATAGTTATTATTTGATCGGTTGAAAACGGTGGGCAGTTTGAGTGTCGCAAACTGCGACAGGTGATTAAATTTAAGACCCTGATTTTATTGGGCTTCAGGTGTCTCTGTAATGGTCAGCATATTCCAAGACATGTTAGGAGTTTCGCTCGCACGAGCTTTTTTTATGCCGATATTTTAATGCTAGTCAAGTCTTCGTTATTGGGTGAGAACGTTACTGATTGCATTAACCGCCAATTGAGAGCCTTTGGCATTCAAGTGATTGTAGTCCATGTAATAGGAATGGGTGTCGCCTATCAGGCACACCTGTTTTTGACAGAAAATATTGTCCAGCGTGACCAGTCTTATTTTATTTTGCTCGCTGTCTAGTTCGAAAAGATGACGAGTGAATTGCTGAAATTGGTTGTGTTTTGACAGGGGTACGGACAGTTCGCCTACCCTCTGCAGTATGTTCTCGTCGCTCGATCCTGTTCCGCGGGCGAGTTGGTAATAAAGGCTTTTCGGGTCGACCATCTGCTGCGGAACCTGAGCCACTATGTAAAGATGAGTGCCAAGCGCCTGGTAAGCCTCGACGGTTTTATTCAGGGCCTTCTCAAACACAGCCCTTGATGCTTCTTTGGTTTTTTCCTGGGTGTCTTGGGACACTAGAAAATAGCTGCTCTTTTTCCACTTGTCGTAATCGCCATCCGTATAAAGTGTCCAGCGTGAGACAAGAATTACTGTCTTGATGCCGTTCATTTTTACATAGTCATATTCGCGTTTCGCGAGGGCTTCGCACACGCCCACAACATAATTGCCAGCGAGAACATCCACACCCAAAAGTGGAGGGCAGCCAGCCAGACCGATATGCACGATGGTTTTCCCCTGCGCTTTGCCTGCGGTGTCGAAGGCGGGCAATAGCACTTCTGCGTGGCTGTCGCCAAATACAGCAACCTCTGGGGTAGCGTTTTTGTCGACCGCCCCAAATAAGCAGAAATCGATATTCCAACCGTTGCCATCGTAATTTTTATCGCAGGGAAAGCGTATTTTTGTGTAGGTAAATGATTCCAGCGCTGCCGGATCTAAATCAAACCGGCTGGCGAAACCTTCGTTGATATATCCGGTCAGTCCCACGCCTATGAACATCAGTGAAAAAATGGCCCCCAACGTGAATATCTGATGTCTTTTTATCGAGCTTTTTTTTCGGAAAGCCTGTTCTACAAAACGCCAGCTTAAATAAGCTAATACCAGCGACAATAGGGTGAGCGCAAGCATGACCGTTGAGCTCGGCTCGACCAGATAGCTCTCGCGCGCGAAGGCGAAAATGGGTTGATGCCATAGGTAGGCGCTGTAACTGATCATCCCGATCAGCACGAAGGCGCGAGTGCTCAGCACCCGCCCTACCAGGGTATGAGCGTTGGCAAAAATGATAATCAATGCTGCGCCCATTGTCGGGATCAAGGCATGCAACCCGGGGAATGAGGTGGTACTGTCGAAGTTAAAGATGGCGTAAATAATTAACGAAGTGCCGAGAATCGTTGCGGCTTGATTAATGGCTTTCGGGCCACTTTCCAGACGAGGCCGCCAGGAAAAATAAAAGGCGATGAAGGAGCCCACCAATAACTCCCATGCTCGGGCATGCAATAGATAAAAAGATGCGGAGGATTCATGGGTCGCACCGTGTTCAGAAATGGCCAGGCTCATCATTGCACCAATCATCAGAATGGCGACGATCCTTTTTCGACCCAGTCCCCAAGCGGCCATCAGAATCAGTGGAAAGACTAGGTAATACTGCTCTTCCACCGCGAGGGTCCAGGTATGCAGTAACGGTTTCAGCTCAGAGGTCACATCGAAATAACCACTCTCGCGCCAGAACAGCACGTTAGACGAAAATGTCGGCACCGCGATTAAACTCTTGGCAAAAAATTTGAAGTTCAGGGGGTCGAGCCATGCCCAGGCCATGGGCAGGCAAATGAACATAACGACGAATAATGACGGTAATATCCGCCGTGCTCGGCGCTCATAAAAATTTACCAGCGAAAATTTACCAGCCAGCATCTCGGTCAAAATGATCGACGTAATCAAATACCCAGAAATCACGAAGAACACATCGACACCGATAAAGCCTCCGGAGAATAACTGAAAGCCCGCATGGAAAAGAATAACGGGGACGACCGCCATCGTGCGCAGTCCGTCGATTTCAGGGCGGTAGTTCAAGGCCGGATTGTGAATAGTGCTCATGATGAGTCGACTCTTCCAAGTTGAGTTTAGGTATTAAAACTTGATTCATGCATGAGGACGTTCAGGTCGAGTGAGCGTGCACAAAAAACACGCAGGCAAATGCTACCGCCAGACGCAAAACGCCTAAGGGGGCGGCGAGGATAGCCAGTGCACTGACGCTCCTTCAACGCTGCGTGCCAAAGCCCAATGCAGAGCCCTGATCTACACAGTCATTTGAACGGAATATTAACGTTGCAGTTTTAAAGCGGCGGTGTCGTTTTATTGGGGGGCATGGTAGCTCTCTGCCAGGCCATTTTTCCCAGTGGGTCTGAGGACGCCCAAACGATGATAGCTCAGATTTTCATCATGACTAGCCCGCTCCTTTATCGACAGGGCTAGCTTCTGAATGGTAAGCGGCCAACAAACTCATCAGCGTGGGGGGGTGTTACCTATGGGTACCGTGCTGTTATCGAGAAGGCCTTACCCGGTACCCACTGCCAAAACTGCGACATACTTGAGGCGCCAGCGCGGGCAAGCATCAGGCGCGACTCTGTGGCAAGACGTGCCATGCGAACTCTGCTCGTCTCAGAGTGGAACAGTTGTCGCGAAATTAAACGCAGCCAGGGTCAGGCCAGGCGTTAACGAAGTTAATAACAAGGTTTAACTGATTGATTTAAATAAGTATTACTAAACTGGCACGCTACGTGTATTGGACATCTCCAACTAAAAAACAAAAAGCACCGTGGGAGGTTCGACGTTGATGAAGAGAAAACTCCGAGCAGGCATGACGAGCGGTTTGCTGGCGATGGCCGCTTGCGTCGCTCTGCATTCGCCTCCAAGCATGGCGGCACGTGATGCCCAAGGCATCCTCAAGGAAACGTGTCAGGGCTGTCACACGCCTGAGGCTGATAATGGCCTGAGCCGCATCAGCCACCAGCGCAAAACGCCGGAAGGCTGGCTGATGAGCATTGCGCGCATGCAGACCATGCATAACCTGCAGATCAGCGATGAAGACCGTCGCACGTTGGGCAAGTACCTTGCCGACACCCAAGGCCTGGCACCCAGCGAGACGGATGGCGTGCGTTATGCGCTCGAACGTCGACTCAATACCGTCGAGCACTTTGATGATCAGTTCAGCCAGATGTGTGGCCGCTGTCACTCAGGCGCCCGCGTTGCGTTGCAGCGGCGTCCGGCGGAGGAGTGGGAGCGTCTGGTGAACTTCCACCTGGGGCAATGGCCTTCGCTGGAATACCAGGCCCTGGCACGTGACCGTGACTGGTTCGATATTGCCCGCAAAGACATGGTCCCACTGCTGGCCAAGAAGTATCCGCTGGAAAACAAGGCCTGGGCAAACTGGCTGAAAGCCCGGCCGCAGGCAGATGCGCTGGTCGGCGAGTGGAGTTTCAGCGGTCAGTTGCCCGGCAAGGGTGAGTTGTCGGGAACCATGAGCGTCAGCGCCGATGGCAGTGATCAGTTCAAGGTTGCGGTCAAAGGTCAGTACGCGGACGGTAGCCCGTTCAATGGTGACGGCAGCGCGATTCTCTATAACGGTTACGAATGGCGCGGCAACCTGAAAATTGATGGCGTGGCCATGCGTCAGGTGTTTGCCGCCAAAGACGGCGAACTGCAAGGACGGATGTTCGAGACCGCGCATGACGAGCGTGGGCTGGACTTCATTGCGGCCAGGCAGGGTTCCTCTCGTTTGCTCGCGGTGCAACCGGGGTATCTGAAAGCAGGCAGTGAAACCGAGGTCAGCCTGATTGGCAGCGGCCTTAAAGGCACGCCAAGCTTTGGACCCGGGGTTCAGATTGTCGAGGTCCTGGAGCAGACTCCGGAACGCCTGCGGTTCAAGCTCAAGGCGGCAGACAGTGCTAAACCCGGCGTTCGGCAAGTCACGCTGGGCGCACTCAAAGGCGTGACCCTGGCGGTTTATCAACGCATTGACCAGGTCAAGGTCGTGCCCGAGTTCTCAGTGGCGCGCATCGGCGAGAACGGCGGCTCTACGCCGAAGGTCCAGGGTCGCTTCGATGCCGAGGCCTGGGGCAAGGGTGTTGACGGCAAGCCTTACCGGATTGGCGTGTTCCCGGCGCAGTGGAAAGTCGAGCCGTTCGACGACCGTGCCAAAGAGGACGAAGACGTCAAGTTCTCCGGCAGCATGCAAGCCGACACCGGTGTGTTCACGCCGGGCGGTGCGGGACCTAACCCCGAGCGCAAAATGTCGACCAATAACGCTGGCAACCTCAAGGTCATCGCGGCCGTGGATGACGCCGGTAAATCGTTGACTGGTGAAGGCCACATGATCGTCACCGTGCAGCGTTGGAACAATCCACCCATTCCCTGATCCGGTGTCGCGTCTGGCCCCTCAGGCCGGGCAAAACCAAAGGTTGAGGCATTGTTCAGGAATGACCGGGATTCTCCCCACAACGGAGGGTTCCACAGGAGGTTGCAATGGGCGCTATTTTGAATCTGGTCGAACGAAATCTGCATGAAGTGCATGTCGATTCCGACCGCATGCTGTTCCATATTCCCAGCAGTTCCCTGTTTGCCAGCGACGAGCTGACCGGCAGTATCATTGACACCCTGCGTGGAGACGGCTGCTCATCAGAGGATCTGATATCGCAGTTGGCCAACCGCTACGATGGCGAAGAAGTTACCGAGACCCTGCGTGAGTTGATGGCCCTGGAACTGGTCAGCGATGGTTCGCCACTGACGCCGGACATCGGCGTCAAACGGGTTGATCGCACAGCAATCAATACCGTGGTCTTGAACGTCAACACCGGCTGCAACCTGAGTTGCACCTATTGCTATAAGGAAGACCTCGACAAGCCGTCTGAAGGCAAAAAGATGGACGTCGCGACGGCGGTGGCGTCGGTTGAGATGTTGCTCAAGGAATCCCCTGATGAAGAACGCTACACGGTGGTGTTCTTTGGCGGTGAGCCACTGAGCAATCGCAAACTGCTCGAATACATGGTTGATTACTGCGAGAAACGCTTCTCTGAAGCCGGCAAAATGGTCGAGTTTGTGATGACTACTAACGCCACATTGCTGACTGAAGAGATCGTCGATTACCTCAATGCCCATCGCTTCGGTCTGTCGGTCAGCATCGACGGTCCCAAGACCATCCATGACCGCAACCGCATCACCGTCGGCGGGCAGGGTACTTACGACGTAGTTCGACGCAAAGCGCAAATGCTCCTGTCGCGCTACAACAGCCGTCCGGTCGGCGCACGGGTAACCCTGACCAAGGGCGTCACCGACGTCGAGACCATTTGGGATCACTTGTTCAACGAGATGGGCTTCGCCGAAGTCGGCTTCGCCCCGGTGACGTCCGGCGACATCAGCACCTACAACCTGTCCAGCGAGGAACTGATCGAGGTCTTCGCCAGCATGAAGGCCTTGGGTAGACGCTATCTGGAAGCTGCGCTGATTCATCGCAATATCGGGTTCTCCAACCTGCATCAGTTGATCACCGACATTCATGAAGGGCACAAGAAGGCCCTGCCATGCGGCGCAGGCCTGAAAATGCTGGCGGTGGACCATAAGGGCGAGTTGAACCTGTGTCACCGGTTTACCGGCTCAACGCTGCCGACATTCGGCAACGTCCACACCGGGGTCAAACAGGTGGAGTTGAACGACTTCCTGTCCCAGCGCCTGGACCGTACCAATACGGGTTGTGAAGACTGCCGCATTCGTAACTTGTGCTCGGGCGGCTGCTACCACGAAAGCTATGCCCGTTATGGCGATCCGGCTCATCCGACGTATCACTACTGCGAACTGATGCGCGATTGGGTCGACTTCGGTATCGAAGTCTACACCCGGATCATGGCGGTCAATCCTGCGTTCATTACCAGCTATATCACTCCGCGGAAGGCGCATTGATATGAAACATCTCAAAGCAATCAACAATAAAGCCCTGAAGCTTGAACAGGCCGCGGCAGAGAACCGTATCGAAGAAGTGGTGGCCATGAGTTCGGTCGCCGGTTGCGCCTCGACCACAGACCCAGGTTGGGAAATCGACGCATTTGGTGGTGTGTCGTCGCTCTGCCAACCCATGGAAGCAGACCTCTATGGCTGTTCCGATCCATGTTGGTGGCCCGCCCAGGTGCCCGACATGATGAGTACCTATCCCGACTGGAACAAGGATGCGCAAGCCTCCAACGACAGCTGGCGCAATCTTGGAACAGTGTTCCCGGACGACAAATAAAAAATCGGACAGATGAACATGAGGGATATCAGCATGCTTCGCTCAGGCACCTGCGGCCTTGCCGCTTTCGCCATCCTTGGCACCTGTTCATTATCGGCCCTTGCCGATACGAACCCGACACTCAATCCCGGCCATGAGTACATGGTCGCGACCAACTACCCGAACAATCTGCATGTCATCGACCTGCAGACCGACACCCTGTACAAGACCTGCACCTTGCCGGACGCCTTTGGTCCGGGCACCGTTCAGTTATCGCCGGACCACAAGATTGCGTATGTGCTGAACAACCACTATGCCGATGTCTATGGCGTTGAACTGGACAGTTGCAAGCAGGTGTTCCATGCCAGCATCACCCAGAAATCGGGAGAGAAAGCGCGGTCGATGTTCGCGTTCACGGTCAGTCACGATGGCAAGGAGCTTTACACCGTCGCCAACCCGACATTGATGCTCAAAGACCGCTATGAAGTGCAGCCGCCGCGCCTGGACGTCTACGCCACCGATGCCGGGATGGACGCCAAGCCGGTGCGCAGTTTTCCAGCCCCGCGCCAGCTGACCATCATGCAGAGTGGCGATGATGGCACTTTGTATGTGGCCGGTGCGGACGTCTACAAGGTCAACGTGAAAACCGGCAAGTTCGACGTGTTGATCCCCAGTCGGCACTGGACGCGCCCGTTGTACAGCCCGCCTGACGTGCTGTATGTGTGGAGTCAGCAGACCTATCGGCATGATTTTGCGCTGCTCTACACCACCGCCAAGTTCAAGGACAAGAAAGAGGACCCGGCCACGGCCGACCTGCTTTATGGTTTGTTCAGCGTTGACCTGAAAACCGGCAAGACTGAAACCACGGATTTCGGCCCTTTGACCGAGATCTACTTCAGTGGCATGCGCTCGCCCAAGGATCCGAACCTGATGTACGGCGTGCTCAACCGTCTGGCCAAGTACGACATCAAGCAGAAAAAGCTGATCACAGCAGCCAATCTGGATCACTCCTACTACTGCATTTCCTTCAACAAGGCGGGCAGCAAGATCTACCTGGCCGGCACCTTCAATGATGTAGCGATTTTCGACGCCGACAGCCTGAAGCCGTTGGGCAAAATCAAATTGCCTGGGGGAGACATGGCAATTACCACGGCGCAGATATTCATTCGCTAAACGCTGTCTGATCACGCACCGTTCAAAAAGCCGCAGCCTGGGAAAGGCTGCGGTTTTTTCGTCTCTAATCGGATTAAAGTGCGCACTGTGAAATGTCCCGGAACCTAAGGGTCATGCCTGTACTCCCACTTACACTGATTGAAACCTGGCAGGAGACACTCGACATGAAGATTCTGATGGTGCTTACGTCCCATGACAAACTCGGTGATACGGGCGAGAAAACCGGTTTCTGGCTTGAGGAGTTTGTTGCGCCGTATTACGCGTTTTTAGATGCAGGGGCAACGATCACTGTGGCGTCACCCAAAGGTGGTCAACCACCTCTGGACCCCAAAAGTGACGCCCCGGACGGTCAGACCGAAACGACTGAGCGCTTCAAAAAAGATTCGGCTGCGCAGCAGGTACTGGCCAGTACAGTCAAACTGGCTGATGTGCAGGCCAGTGATTTTGACGCAATTTTCTATCCGGGTGGTCATGGCCCCCTGTGGGACCTTGCCGAAGATCCGAAGTCCATCGCCTTGATCGAGGCGTTCTACAACGCCGGTAAGCCGGTCGGTTCGGTCTGTCACGCGCCGGGTGTACTTCGCCACGCGAAGATCAATGGCGAGTCGATTGTCAAAGGCAAACGCGTAGCAGGGTTCAGCAACAGCGAAGAGGCGGCTGTCGGTCTGACCCACGTCGTGCCGTTCCTGGTAGAAGATGAACTCAAGCGCCTCGGTGGGCACTATGAAAAAGTCGAGGACTGGCAAGTACTGGCAATCACCGACGGCATGCTGGTGACTGGCCAAAATCCGGCGTCCTCAAGCGCGGCGGCAAAAGAGCTACTGAAACTCCTGGTCTGAAGCCTTCGGCGGCTCCAGCGCCCCGCGATGTGAACATAGTACGTTGCATCGCGTGGGCGAGTTGTTTGGCGTTTGGTCGATGGCATTTGCGTTGAAAAGGAATACGTCGGGTTACCGGTCATCCTGAAGCGGGATCTATTTAGCAACGAGTACGTGTCGACGGAGTCTGAATAGAACACCTCAAAAAAGGCCATTCAAATGGATATGCCTTATCGAACGTTCTCGAATGTTTACCGTGGGCAGGTGATCCATGTGCTGGTTCTTTGTCCCCCTGGCGTCAAGAATATTGTTGATTTCATCATCAAGGTCACGGTGACTCTGCACAAACAAGCGTCCTCGCCGACGATTAATATTTGTGACCGTGGTTACGAGTCATACGATGAAGCCCATCACGCCGGCATCCTTATTGGTCAGGACATGATCGATAACCTTGAACACTGACCTGTTCCAGACTTTCTCTTCTTGCGTTGTATTGATCTCCATCAGAATCGGGCTATTCAGATGCACCCCGGCGTGGGCGATGGGAGTGTTAAACTCCAGCCAATTCACACGCGGGGAAACGGCTGTGCGCAGATTGTCCATAATGGTTGCGGTTTTGATGTTGGCGGGATGCGGTGCAGGCGAGCCGGATAAGCCCGCCAAGACACAGGCACCCGCTGTCGTGCAGGTCGCTGCGCCCCAGTGGGACGTTCTGGTGGCAGAGCCCAAAGCGGTCAGCGACCTGACAGACAGGCTCATCGAGCACGGTTTTCCTTCTTTTGTCGTGGTCCGGGACGGCAAGGAGCGAGTACTGCTGGGACCGTTCAACTCAAGAGCCGAAGCCGAAGAAAAACGCGCCCAACTGGCGATGAAGATGAGCTATGCGGGTTCAGTGGTTGACCATCCGCAGTGAGCCTGTGGACGGCGGCGAATCCGCTGCCGAGCAGCTACAGCGCGACACCCGGCACGGGGTGTGTTATGACCCTCGGTTCGATGTACTGATAAATAATGGAGGGGTTTTATGGACGAAGTACAGCGGTTAGGCGAGTTGTTGAGCGCCAATCAACGCAATGAAGAACACAAGCATCAGCAGTTCCACGCTGATCTGGCACATTGGGAATCGAGCATTCTCAAGCTGTACGAACAGATTGAGGGCTGGATGGCTCCGCTCAAAAACAGCGGGCAGATGGTGTTCGAATACGAGCCGCACCTTGCGCAAAGCAAGGGCTATCCGGACGAGAATTCGCCATTCCGCACGCAACGGATGACGCTGTCATTCGCGTCCCGTCAGGTGGTATTTGTACCCGATGCCATGGGATCCAAGGGCCAGGTTTCGATTGCCGCGAGCGGCCTCAGTGTGCATGCTCAGGAACAGATCTCCCTGACCCTGGCCCCACCTGCGGAGCAGTGGATGATGAACAAACGCATCGGCGTTAAGGAATCGGAAAACCTTCCGTTCACAGCGGATGGCTTTGCCAAACAGCTACAGACGCTGGTCCCTCAGCACCCGGCTTAATGCAAATGGGTGCTGCCCTCTACGCAGCGCGATCGCGCTGCGTAGGAAGACGGGGCAGAGTCTCCCGTCAAGCAGGCTTGTACCCGGTTTCAGATCAAGAACGACGCCCAAGCAGCAAGCCCACTACCAGGCCCAGCCCGGCAGAGAGGGCGACGGTCTGCCATGGGTGACCACCGATGTAGTGTTCGGTGGCGTCGACCACGGGTTTGGTGCGCTCACGCACGTTGGAGACTGCATTCAGGGCCTGTTTAAGCTTCAGGCTCAGCTGTGCACGCAGTGTTTCAGCGTCGTCGCCTACCAGCGTAGCGCTGTCCTTGAGCAATTTGTCTGATTCTTCTATCAGCGCCTGCAATTCACTGAATGCCTGATCCTTGATTTGCTCGGCGGCGTTTTGAACGGCGGTTTTACGGGCCATGGTTTCTTCCTTTCAATTGATGACAACAGTGAGCAATGGAGTCTCTGACTGGCGGAAAAGTTGCAGTCTTTTTCGCGTTCATCGGCTAAGTCGACAAACATTACCGGGTCAGAAACTTCCCACAGCAGTGTAA
The DNA here is from genome assembly GCF_900095225.1 of Pseudomonas sp. UMAB-08. Lineage (GTDB taxonomy): Bacteria > Pseudomonadota > Gammaproteobacteria > Pseudomonadales > Pseudomonadaceae > Aquipseudomonas. Next base: position 132,999 of record NZ_LT607414.1, on the reverse strand, counting down.
GATACAGTCGATTTTTAGCCACAGGTGATCTGTATGAGCTTCAACCTGGCCAACCGGCCCGTCGCTGAGCGCGCAGCGCTTGAAGATGAAAAATCCAGACTGTTCGATCTCTGGCAAAACAATTTGGGCAAGGCCAAAGGCGATGCTGGCCGACTGGTGGGTGAAAAATCCAAGCGCAAAGGTAAATGGGCCGAATGGGTTCGTTCGGAACTCGACGGCATGTCCCCGCCTGAATACGCGAACATGGTACGCAGTGAAATAAATCGTTTGATGGCGGCCGCCAAGTAGATACCGGCTGAGGCTGCTTCAAAATAGCTCGGCGATTGCGTCCCTGACCTTGATGACTGCGGGGTCTAGCAGGGCGCTGGTGCGCCAGCCGAGTTCGATCGGATAACGCGGCAGGGGCAGCGGGCAGGGCAGCAATGCCAGGCCGGTCAATGTTGCAATGGCCTCGGCGGCGTGGCTGGGCACAGTTGCCAACGCGTTGGTGCCTTTGAGCAGGTAAGGCAGTGCGGCGAAGTGGGTCGTCGAGGCGCACACCTTGCGAGTCAGGCCCAGGTTTGCCAGGCTTTCATCGACGATCCCGATGAAGCCGCCCGACGAGATCAGAATGTGTTCGCGTTCGACAAACGCCTTCAGCGTCAGGTCGTGTTGCCCCTCGCGCAAGCTGGCGGGGTCGACCAGGCACAGATAACCGCCTTCGCCCAACACGTGGCGGCTTAGCAACCGATCAGCAAAACCACCTGATGCAATCGCCAGGTCGATAGTGCGCTCCATCAGCGCGCGGGCGACGATCTGGCTGTGGGTCTGGCGAAATATCAAGCGCAGTTTCGGCGCTCGGGTTTCAATCAGTGCCATTAGCCGTCGCCCCAATGCGATTTCGAAATCATCAGACAAACCGACCGCCACCGAGCGGCCCTCGTAGTCATTCTGCAGGGGGTCGACCATCGCCAGGCTCTGTCGGCATTTATTCAACGCGTCGGTGATCACCGGTTTCAGCTGGTCTGCGCGCAATGTCGGTGCCAGCCCGCGACCCGTGCGGACAAACAGTTGATCGCCATACAGCTCGCGCAGGCGCCGTAGCGCAGCACTGACAGCCGATTGAGTGACCCCCAGGCGCAAGGCCGCGCGACTGGCACTGGCTTCATCGTGCAGGGCTTCGAAGACCTTGAGCAGGTTCAAGTCCATGTTGGCGATATTCATTTGGCTCATATCATTCAGCACTGAAGTGGGCTTTATTCATGATCTGGCGCTCCATGACAATACGCAATACCCCCGCATCAGGAGTCGCTGAAATGCCCACGTCCATTGTTGCCGCGTTGCAAACAGGTTCGCTGCCGAGCGGCAAGGCCGATACCCTCGCGCAGATACTTTCCTACGAAGAAGCCATCGTCGAATCGGGCGCTCGCGTTGTGGTCATGCCCGAAGCGCTGCTGGGCGGCTACCCCAAAGGAGAAGCCTTCGGCACGCAGTTAGGCTATCGATTGCCGGAAGGCCGCGAAGCTTTCGCCCGTTATTTCGCCAACGCCATTGATGTGCCCGGCGCAGAAACGCAAGCGCTTGCCCAGCTGTCGGCCCGCTGTGGTGCCAGTCTGGTGCTCGGCGTGATCGAGCGTGCCGGCAGCACGCTGTACTGCGCGGTGTTGTTCTTCGAACCGGAAGGTGGACTGGTCGCCAAGCACCGAAAGCTGATGCCCACCGGCACTGAACGGCTGATCTGGGGTAAGGGTGATGGCTCGACCCTGCCGGTGATCGACGCAAAAGCCGGACGTATAGGCGCAGCGGTCTGCTGGGAAAACCACATGCCGTTATTGCGCACGGCCATGTACGCCAAAGGGGTGCAGATATGGTGTGCGCCGACAGTAGACGAGCGGGATATCTGGCAGTGCTCAATGCGCCATATCGCCCACGAAGGCCGTTGCTTCGTGATCGGCGCCTGCCAGGTTCAGGCCTCGCCGCAGGCGTTGGGCATTGACGTGCCGAACTGGCCCGCCGAACGCCCGTTGATCAACGGCGGCAGCGTGATCGTTGGCCCGCTGGGAGAGGTGCTGGCCGGGCCGATGGTGGGTGGAACGGGGCTGTTGACGGCGGAAATTGATACGGACGAACTGGTTCGAGCGCGTTATGACTTCGACGTCGTCGGTCACTATTCACGGCCGGATGTGTTTGAGCTGGTGGTGGATGAGCGGGTCAAGGCCGGCGTGCGCTTTATTAATGAATAATCACCAGTTGCCGTAGACCGACGGAGGCAGGCTCAGGGTGCCGCTGTCGCTGAAACGCATCGTACCAAACAGGCCGCCCGCCAGTTTGCCGTGCAGTACGTAGGGCAGGTTATCCAGGGTCTGGGTTTGTGTCAGCCCCAGCGCCTGACGCAGGGCCGCGAAGGCTGACACACTGACGGGCACCACCAGCACGGTTTCGGAGAAGCCCGGTATGGAACCTTGCTGATCGCTGACCCCAGAGGCCAGTTGCCGGTCGTTGATGTCCAGTTGCAGGGCGACACCGTTGTAATTGATCACCTCGGCGTTAGGGTTTTGCAGACGAAGTTTGACCGCAAAGCGCAGTTCCAGATCCTGACCTTGCAGCGGTTCAATCCCGACTACGTTGATGTTTAGCGGGTCGCGGTGAGGGAACAGCGCGCAGGCGCTTATGGCCAGAATCAACAGCGAAGTGAGCAGGGCGCGGATCAGGCGTAACGGCATCAGTGACGCTCCAGTTGGCAAGGCACAATGGCAAGTCGTTGAACGCGTCCTTTGCAAGCTGACGGCTCAACTGTGCGACCGCGCAAGGGGGCAGAGGTTCGTTTTACGCTGGCGGCTCCGAGCCCCGCAACACCTTGAGCTGGCTTTTTGTGCGTCGGCCCCTAAGATGACCGGCAGTAAAGCCGTAAACACCCCGGAGTGTCCAGGAACGGCTCGCAAGGACAGGCAATCATTCATGTCGGAAAAAGACACCATCTCCATGCAACTGGTGCGCGAAGCGCTGTTGCAGAGTTGTGCGCCAGGGGCCGCCACCGATGAGGTGTTGAGCAAGGTCGGGATTGCACCCGCGTTGCTTGGACAAGCCAATGCTCGGGTCCCGGCGACGGCGTATGCACGGTTGTGGCGCTTGCTGGCGCGGCGTCTGGACGATGAGTTTTTCGGCATGGACCCACGGCGCCTGAAGTCGGGCAGTCTTGAGTTTCTGTGTCGCTCGTCCATGGCTCAGTTGACGGTGGCGGCGGGGCTGGAGTCGGGCTTGAGCTTTCTGTCCTTGATGTTGGAGGACTTGCAGGCGGGATTGGTGCGCCAGCAGAGCCTCGCGGAAATTGTCCTGGACGAGCACGACGGGCCACCGAAGCGGGCGTTTACGTATTTCACCTACTGGATGATCGTCCACGGCGTTGCCTGTTGGCTGGCGGGGCGACGGATTCCTATTCTGGCCATTGAGTTGCGCTGTGCGGAACCGGACTTCTGCGAAGATTACAATGTGATGTTTTCCGAAAACCTGCGCTTTGACCGGCCCAGGACTCGGATGATTTTCGCAGCTGACTGCCTGGACCTGCCGATTAAACGCAGTGCCGAAGAGCTCAAGCGATTCTTGGCCCGCGCCCCGGCCAATATCCTGGTGAAATACCGCGACCCGGAAAGCTTCGCCAGCCGGATCAAAAACGATTTGCGCCTGCTGCCCGCCGAGCGCTGGCCGGAAACCGAGACCCTGGCCCAGACGTTGTGCATGTCGGCATCGACCCTGCGGCGGCGTTTGGCTGAAGAAGGCCAGACCTATCAGGCCATCAAAGACAGTGTGCGCAAGGAGCTGGCGATTGTCTGGCTGGCCGACGCCGAGGTCAGTTTCGCCGAAATCGCCGAGCGTCTGGGGTTTGCTGACACCAGTTCGTTCTACAAGGCGTTTCGCAAATGGTCAGGTTCGAATCCGGGGCATTATCGGAGTTTGATTCTGGGGATGTGAGCCAGGGATGCCAGGCGCACGTCGTCATGCGTTTCGCATTGGCCAAACCAGTCACACAACTTGAAAGCTTTGACCATTGTCCGTGCGCGCCCTCGGGGTGACTATTCTTGCGACTTTTCTTACGGTTCCAAGAATAAAAAACCGAGGATGAAATGCGCGAATACACACACGCTGCCAACACATTCGATTATCAAGCTACTTGCAATGCCACGCTCCAGGGCGAGTTGACGGGGCTCAATGCCTGCGTTGAGTGCTGTGATCGTCATGCCTTGCCTGGGCGCATCGCGTTGTTCTGGGAAGGTCGCCAAGGTGCCAGCGCGACGTATACCTTCACTGAACTACAGGAAAAAGCCGGACGTTTCGCCAACTTCCTCAAGGCCCAGGGCGTAAAGCCTGGCGATACCGTCGCCGGCTTATTGCCGCGTACGGTCGAGTTGCTGATCGCGGTGCTGGGCACCTGGCGGGTCGGTGCGGTGTATCAGCCGATGTTCACGGCCTTTGGTCCCAAAGCTATCGAACATCGCCTGCACTGCTCGGGCGCCGCGCTGGTGGTCACTGACGGCGATAACCGTCACAAACTGACGGATGTGCCAAATTGCCCGTTAATCGTCACCGTGGGTGGCGCCAAGGGTGAGGGCATCGTACGGGGTGATTTCAGTTTCTGGGCCGAAGTGGAGCGCCATCCTGCGGCGTGCGAGCCAGTGATACTGCCCGCGGATGCACCGTTCCTGCTGATGTGCACCTCGGGCACTACCGGTCCGGCGAAACCGCTGGCGGTACCCTTGCGGGCAATTGTTGCGTTTCAGGGGTACATGCGCGATGCCATCGACCTGCGCCCGGAAGATGCGTTCTGGAACGTGGCCGACCCGGGTTGGGCTTATGGCCTCTATTACGCCGTCATCGGTCCGTTGGCGTTGGGTCATCCGACAACCTTCTATGATGGTCCGTTTACGGTCCAAAGCACCTGCCAGATCATCCGTAAATACGGGATTACCAACCTCGCGGGCTCACCCACTGCGTTTCGTCTGTTGATCAGTGCCGGTGCCGAATTCGCCAAACCGATCAAGGGCCAGTTGCGCGTGGTGAGCAGCGCCGGGGAACCGCTCAACCCTGAAGTGATCCGCTGGTTTGCCGAAAACCTCGAGGTCACCATTCATGACCATTACGGGCAGACCGAGCTGGGCATGGTGCTGTGCAATCATCACGGCCTGGAACACCCGGTAAGAATGGGCTCGGCAGGCTTTGCGGTGCCGGGGCATCGGATTGTGGTGGTGGGCGAAGACGGTGAAGAACTGCCTGCCGGGCAACCGGGGATTCTCGCTGTTGATCGCGAGCAATCGCCGCTGTGCTGGTTCGACGGTTACAAGGGCATGAAAACCAGCGCTTTCGTTGGCAAGTACTACTTGAGCGGCGACACCGTGGAGTTGAACGATGATGGCAGCATCAGCTTCGTCGGTCGCAGTGATGATGTGATCACGACTTCCGGCTACCGGGTGGGTCCTTTCGATGTCGAAAGCGCGCTGATTGAGCATCCAGCCGTGATGGAGGCGGCGGTCATCGGCAAGCCGGACCCAGAGCGCACAGAGCTGGTCAAAGCCTTTGTCGTGCTGACTCAGCACTACCGCGCCGATCCGCAGCTGGCCGAAGAACTGCGTCTGTATGTCCGCCAGCGTCTGGCCGCGCATGCCTATCCGCGGGAAATCGAGTTCGTCAGCGAGCTGCCCAAAACTCCAAGCGGCAAGCTCCAGCGCTTTATTTTGCGCAATCAGGAAATCGCCAAAGCCCAGGCGGATCAAGCCGCCCCTCATACCGCGTGATTCAAGGAATTTTATGCAGATCCAAGACAAGGTGTTTCTGGTCAGTGGCGGCGCCTCTGGCCTCGGTGCAGCCACCGCGCAGATGCTGGTCGCGGCGGGTGCGAAGGTCATGTTGGTGGACATGAATGCAGAGGCCGTGGCTGCTCAGGCTGAAAAACTCGGCGCGCAGGCGCGTTGGTCAGTCGCCGATGTCAGCCAGGAAGCCCCTGCACAAGCTGCTGTTGATGCGGCGGTTGAAGCTTTTGGCGGGCTGCACGGGCTGGTCAATTGCGCCGGCGTGGTCGGCGCTGAAAAAATCCTTGGCAAAAATGGCCCGCACGGGCTGGACAGCTTCAGCCGGGTGATCGGCGTCAACTTGATCGGCAGCTTCAACCTGCTGCGCTTGGCGGCGGCGGCCATCGCTGAGACTGAAGCGGGTGAGGGTGGCGAGCGCGGTGTAATCATTAATACCGCGTCGGCGGCCGCCTACGACGGGCAGATTGGTCAGGCCGCTTATGCCGCGTCCAAGGGCGCCATCGTCAGCCTGACCTTGCCTGCCGCCCGTGAACTGGCGCGCTTCGGCATCCGCGTGATGACCATCGCCCCCGGTATTTTCGAAACGCCGATGATGGCTGGTATGACCCCGCAAGTGCGTGATTCCCTGGCGGCGGGCGTACCGTTTCCACCGCGTTTGGGCAAGCCCGAAGAGTTCGCTGCGCTGGTTCGGCATATTATTGAAAACAGCATGCTCAATGGCGAGGTGATCCGTCTCGACGGTGCCTTGCGTATGGCAGCCAAGTAGCTGAGGAGCTAGTTATGACCCTTCAAGATCCAATTGTTATCGTCAGTGCCGTGCGCACCCCAATGGGTGCCTTTCAGGGCGATTTCAAAGGCCTGACCGCGCCACAATTGGGCGCGGCAGCCATTCGTGCCGCCGTTGAGCGCGCCGCCGTTGCACCGCAGGATGTGGAAGAAGTGCTGTTTGGCTGTGTGCTCTCGGCAGGGCTGGGGCAGGCGCCTGCCCGGCAAGCGGCATTGGGTGCGGGGCTGAGTAAGTCGACCCTGTGCACCACGCTGAACAAAATGTGCGGCTCGGGCATGCAGGCGACGATTCTGGCCCATGACCTGCTGCTCGCCGGCAGCGCTAAAGTCGTGGTCGCTGGCGGCATGGAAAGCATGTCCAACTCACCGTATCTGCTGGACCGGGCGCGCAGCGGCTATCGCATGGGGCATGGCCGGGTGATCGACCACATGTTCCTTGATGGCCTCGAAGATGCCTACGACAAGGGCCGGCTAATGGGCACTTTCGCCGAGGACTGCGCCGAAACCAATGGCTTTAGCCGTGAAGCGCAGGACGACTTTGCCATTAATTCCCTGACGCGGGCGCAACACGCGATCAGCAGTGGCAGTTTTGCGGCCGAAATCGTCCCGGTGCAGGTCACAGTGGGCAAGGAGCAACGCCTGATCAGCGACGATGAACAGCCGCCCAAGGCTCGGTTGGACAAAATTCCTACCCTGAAACCGGCATTCCGCGAAGGCGGCACCGTGACGGCGGCCAACTCCAGCTCGATCTCCGACGGTGCTGCGGCGCTGATGCTGATGCGTCAATCAGAAGCACTGACACGTGGGCTCAAGCCGCTGGCGGTGATCCGCGGCCATGCAGCTTTCGCTGACGAGCCTGGGCTGTTCCCGACCGCGCCAGTGGGCGCGATCAAAAAACTGATGGGCAAGACAGGTTGGTCGCTGGACGAAGTGGACCTGTTCGAAGTCAATGAAGCGTTCGCGGTGGTCGCGCTGGTGACCATGAGCAAGCTGGAACTGCCCCACAGCAAAGTGAACGTCCATGGTGGCGCCTGTGCCCTGGGTCATCCAATTGGCGCCTCGGGGGCACGGATTCTGGTCACGCTGCTGTCGGCCCTGCGTCAAAAAGGCCTGCGCCGTGGCGTCGCCGCCGTGTGCATTGGCGGCGGCGAAGCGACAGCCATTGCGGTCGAATGCCTGTACTGAGACGGTTAACGAGGAAAAGTCATGCTACCCACAGAAGAACAACAGCAGATCAGTGACGCGGCCCGTCAGTTCGCCCAGGAGCGGCTCAGACCGTTCGCCGCGCAATGGGATCGCGACCATTCGTTCCCGCGGCAGGCCATCGGCGAGATGGCTGAACTGGGCTTCTTCGGCATGCTGGTGCCTGAGCAATGGGGTGGCTGCGATACGGGTTATCTGGCTTACGCCATGGCTCTGGAAGAGATCGCGGCTGGCGATGGCGCCTGCTCGACCATCATGAGCGTGCACAATTCGGTGGGTTGTGTGCCGATTCTCAAATTCGGCAACGATCAGCAGAAAGAGCGCTTTCTTCGACCCCTGGCCAGCGGCGCCATGCTTGGGGCCTTTGCCCTGACTGAGCCTCAGGCCGGTTCCGACGCCAGCAGCCTGCGCACCCGCGCCCGTCGTGAAGGCGATCATTACGTGCTCAACGGCTGCAAGCAGTTCATCACCTCCGGGCAAAACGCGGGGGTGGTGATCGTGTTCGCCGTGACCGACCCCAGTGCGGGGAAACGTGGGATCAGCGCCTTTATCGTGCCGACCGACTCGCCCGGTTATAAAGTTGCGCGGGTCGAGGACAAGCTCGGCCAGCACGCCTCCGACACCTGCCAGATTCTGTTTGAAGACGTTAAAGTCCCGGTCGAACAGCGTTTGGGCGAAGAAGGTGAGGGCTACAAAATCGCGTTGGCCAACCTCGAGGGCGGGCGTGTCGGCATTGCATCGCAATCGGTCGGCATGGCTCGTGCGGCATTTGAAGTCGCGCGTGATTACGCCAAGGAGCGTGAAAGTTTTGGCAAGTCACTGATCGAGCACCAGGCCGTGGCGTTCCGGCTGGCTGACATGGCGACCTCAATCGCGGTTGCGCGGCAAATGGTGCATTACGCAGCGGCCCTGCGTGACAGTGGTAAACCGGCGCTGGTTGAGGCCTCTATGGCCAAACTGTTCGCCTCGGAAATGGCCGAAAAAGTGTGCTCTAGCGCGCTGCAAACACTGGGTGGTTATGGTTACCTCAGTGATTTTCCGCTGGAACGTATTTACCGCGACGTCCGTGTCTGTCAGATTTATGAAGGCACCAGTGATATTCAGAGAATGGTTATCTCTAGAAGTCTTTAGTGTTATTTATCATGAGGTTGTATTCGAATATTGATGTGTTTTGTTTGATTTGACGTTTTCTGTTATTTATAAAATTAAGGATATATATCAATGGGTTATGAAACTATTTTAATGGAGATCCGAGGTCGCGTCGGATTGATTACCCTGAACCGTCCGCAGGCGCTGAATGCCCTTAATGCGCAGTTGGTCAGTGAATTGAACCAGGCGCTGGACGTGTTGGACGCCAATCGCGATATCGGCTGTATTGTGCTGACAGGCTCGAAAAAAGCCTTCGCCGCTGGCGCTGATATCAAGGAAATGGTTGAGCTGACCTATCCACAGATTTACCTGGATGACCTGTTTTCGGACAGCGACCGCGTCGCCAGTCGACGTAAACCGATGATTGCGGCCGTAGCCGGTTTCGCGTTGGGCGGCGGCTGCGAGCTGGCGCTGATGTGCGATTTCATTTTGGCGGGCGATAACGCGAAATTCGGCCAGCCGGAGATTAAGTTGGGTGTTCTGCCGGGCATGGGCGGGACTCAACGTCTGACGCGCGCCGTGGGCAAGGCCAAGGCGATGGAGATGTGCCTCAGCGGGCGACTGATCGATGCCGTGGAAGCCGAGCGCTCGGGACTGGTAGCGCGAGTACTGCCGGTCGATGATCTGCTGGACGAAGCGCTGAAAGTGGCCGCTGAAATCGCCGCCAAATCCTTGCCTGTGGCAATGATGGTCAAGGAAAGCGTCAATCGGGCCTTTGAAGTCAGTCTGTCTGAAGGCATCCGTTTCGAGCGCCGGGTATTCCATGCGGCCTTCGCCACACAGGATCAGAAAGAAGGCATGGCGGCGTTCATTGAAAAACGTGAGCCTCTGTTCAAGGGTCGTTAATCGCCCTTTGTGCGGCTAAGGCCGGCTCACCCATTGGAACAGTGCGCTCAAATCGGCGGGTGCAGATGCCGGCGAGGGTGGCGCAGGCTCCGCAGTGGCCGTGGGGCTGCTGAACGCTAGAAGCTGTTGCGATGTCCAGTTTTGCTGGAAGTACTGCGACAGCGGCTGGCAGGAGCCGGGGTGCACCAGACACAGTCGTTGCGGGGTTTTTCGGTACTCCGCAGCCAACTGCTGAAGCTGTTCCTGGTCCAGGCCTAGAAATCCTTGGTGATCGGTCTTGCCGTCGAATAGAAAATGCTGCGGCTCCAGGCGTGCCAGATTCTTCAGGCTGGGTGCGTCCATGCGCACGATGTACCAGATACGATGCGCCAAGGGCTGCCCAAGCAGGCCGGGTTCTTCGGTCAGACGCAGGTCGATGCCAGACAGTGAAGGTTGTCCGTAGGGCGACCGATCTTCGCGACACACAGCGGTGCCTGGGATCGGAGCGTCCTGAAACCGTTCAATGGCTTGATCCGAGCCCTTGGAGAGGCTTTGTGGGCCTGTTACCTGGATACTCTCACGTCGCAGCTCAATACGGGTGTGGAGTGTGTTCAGCGTCAGCGAATGACCGGCATCCGCGTGTAGTGCTTGGCCAGCACTTAAATGAATGCGCTCGGACACGGGTTCCAGAGGGCGACCGTCAACTCGGATCCGTGTTGGCTGCGCCTTCGTATCGGTGACTTCAATCGGGTTACCGCAGACCACTGGCCGATCCGGGTCATTGTCGAAATAACGCACTCGCATGTGCGAACCCCCGGTTAATTCGGGCGCGTTGCTGTCATTCGGTTTGCCTTGACTGGCCAGCGGTACCCAGCAGTTGACGTCTGCATGCCAGTGAAACCTGACCTGAATCTGGCCGTGTTCATCGCGCTGAACAGGGTGCTCATCGACGCCGACCAATGTGACCGTCTGACCATCAGGAATCTGCGGTTTGCAGTGTTTGAGCTGCGGCCGAAAAGGCTGGGTCCACGGGATAGCCCGAAAATGGGTGCGATAGCCTTGATTGAAGGGTGCGATCCCTGTGCCCGGCATAACCCCGGGAGGATGATCCGTGGATTCCCACCATTTTCTGCCACGAGGTGGATCATGATCGAATATCGCAGCGATATCGAGCGGGTCGAAGCCGTTCAGCAACTGCAGTTGTTTGCCTGCATGGTGGACTTCAGTCAGTAGCCACTGATCATTGAACAGGTTGTCGGGATGACCAAACACTTGCTGAATCCGGCCACTGACCGGCGCGGGCTGATTGCTGTGACCGTGTACCAGGCGTCTCTCGCAACGCAAACGCTCCAGTGTGCGCTCGCTCAGTTGCCTTGTTCGGGCGTCTTCAGGGGTCGACTGATCTACACGGCGAAAGGATTCGCAAGGCTGATTGACGGCAGGGTCACTGGCTGGCGCATAACGGATGTTGTCCCCGGTCATTATTGAGGGTTGATCGATGGGGGCCGGGCCCTGGCTGCTGTAGCTGGGCGGAATGGAAAAACGTTTGGCCATATGGCTTATCGTCGCCGGGGATGCAGCGCGGCCATCGTTCATATGGAACCGGATCGGCGTTGGCTGCTCGGGAAAGCTGCCCGGATCATCGGCAAAAATCAGTACGTGGCCGTTGTGGCGGTGTTCGAAGTGGTAGTGGATGCCTTCTTCTTCGCACAGGCGTTGCAGCAGATGCAGATCGCTTTCGTCGTATTGAACACACATTGACCGTGGCGGATACAGCCCGACCATCTGCTCGAAACGGTAGCTGTCATCGTCGATACCATGTTCTTCAAGGAGTTGAGCGATGATCTGCGGCACGCTCAATGCCTGAAAAATCCGTCGATGACTGCGCTGCTGCAGCACGTGCATCCTGGGCGCCAGATGAATGCGGTAATGGCTCAAGCTGGTACCCGCATAGAGCAGGCAGGCGCCAGCGATCAGCCCATGAATACCTTTGTTGTCCACGCTATTGTTTAGTGCGTCGAAGGACAGATAGGCGCTGCGCGAGAGCAGGGGGCCGAAGTCCAGGTGCGGGTTTGGGCTGATCAGGTCAATGTCGAAACGATAGGGTTCATTCAAGGCTTCGTGGCCCTTGAAGCTGATGACCTGTAGCGCCAACTCGCAATGGGCGATGGTCAGGGTCGTCAGCGTTCTATTGTCTCGGCTCATCCGCGCATCCTCGGTCTTAAAGCATCAAGGGTGCAGAGGGTACGGAATGCCAGTGACGAAAGTCATCGTTAAGCCATTTTTCGGAAAAGGACTACAACTCAGGTATTGGTGTTGCAGGCGCAAGCCAGGGTTTTCCTGTCCGGGATCAACCTCGTTCGATCAATGGCTTGATAGCAGGGGGTTTCATCTGGCGTTATCGCGTATAAAATACCCTTCATTTTCAGCGTTATGCCGCCTCAGCTGTCAGCTGCCTGCTGACAGAGAGGGGCAGTTAACAGTCACGGATCAAGAGAACAAGCATGGGCGCACAGTGGAAGGTCAAGCATAAAGAAGCAGCATCCAACGCTAAAGGGCGGATTTTTGGCAAGCTGTCCAAGGAAATCATGATCGCTGCGCGTGCTGGCGCTGATCCTGACATGAACCCGCGTCTGCGACTGGTTGTCGAGCAGGCGAAAAAGGCCTCGATGCCTCGCGAAACCCTCGAGCGCGCTATCAAAAAAGGCGCTGGCTTGCTGGGTGAGGGCGTGACGTTCGAGCGTCTGACCTACGAAGGTTTTGCGCCGCACCGTGTCCCGGTGATCATCGAGTGCCTGACCGACAACATCAACCGTACCGTCTCGGAAATCCGTGTGTTGTTCCGCAAAGGGCAACTGGGGGCCGCCGGTTCTGTTTCCTGGGACTTCAATCATCAGGGCCTGATCGAGGCCGTTCCCGCCACACCGGACGCGGATGCTGAATTAGCGGCCATCGAGGCGGGTGCTCAGGATTTCGAACCCGGAGAAGACGGCGCCACCCTGTTCCTCACCGAGTTGACCGATCTGGATGCCGTTTGCAAGGCACTGCCTGAGTTCGGCTTTATCGTGCAGTCCGCACAGCTGGGTTATCGCCCAAAAAGCACCGTTGATGGCCTGAGCGACGAGCAAATGGCTGAAGTCGAAGCGTTTCTTGAAGCCATCGATGGCCATGACGATGTGCAGAATGTGTATGTAGGGTTGGCAGGTTAACCCGTTGAATCGGTTTGCCTGACACACCCTCTTCAGGCAAGCCTGCTCCTGGCACAGTGGGGAGCAGGCTTGCCTGTATCTGCCGCCCTATGCTCAGCGCGAGGCTGGTTTCTGAATCTCCGCGTGTGCCATCAGCTCCTGATTGATAAACGCGCTAATCATCGCCCTATAGACTTGCTCGGTCACTGCCGGGTTGGCGCCCAGCTCCATGGATAACGAAACTACCTTGGCAATGACCTGCTCGACCCTTTGCGGGGCTTTTACGTCATCGGTAGTTTTTTTGAAATGGGCCGCCTGTTCTACGTAGGCGCCGCGCTTGGCCAAGAGCGTGACGATGTCGCGATCAATCTGATCGATATTTTTGCGGACCTGGTCGATGCTCTTGCAGTCGACAATCCCGTTGGTGGCTTGCTCGTTCATGCTAATTGATCTCGATAAGGTAAATCCGGGCCGACCTTGGTGCAGGTCAGCGCCGCGGCCGCGACGGCGAAGTTAAGCATTGCGTCGATAAGCGCTCTGGACAGCTGTTCCAATCCGCTTGGGCTATCAAGTTGCCGTTCGCTGAGAAAGGTAATCAGTGCGGCCTGGAACGTGTCGCCTGCGCCCACGGTATCGGCAGTGATGATTTCATGGGCGGGTACCGACCAGTTTCCATGCTGGCGAGTGAAGACGCTGGCGCCTTTGCTGCCTCGGGTGAGGAAGACCAGTTGGCAGCGTTTGTTCAACCAGCTCTGGGCAATGCTGTGTGGGTCGCGATCCGGGTACAGCAGGTTCAGGTCTTCATCGCTGACCTTGATGATGTGGGCATGCTCGGCAAAGGCGTCGATCTGTTCTCGCCAACGTTCGATATCGGGCTCCGGATTGAGGCGTACGTTGGGGTCGAGTGTGATCAGACGCTGGTCGCTTTCACGTTCGATCAGCGCCAACAGCGTGTCGGCAATGGGTTGCACCACCAGCGAGAACGAACCGATGTGAATACCGCGCACGCGCTCATCCAGCGTTGGTAGGTGCTGAACCTGCAATTGCCGGTCCGCGCACCCTTCACCGCGAAAGCTGTAGTGCGGCGAGCCGTCGGCCCCCACAGCGACCATCGCCAAGGTGGTTGGCGCGTCGAAGTCGATCAGGTAATCAGGCTGCACACCTTCCTCGTCGAGCACCGTGCGCAGACGACGGCCCAGATAATCGGTGGAAATCCCTGCAAAAAAAGCCGCATCAACGCCCAGGCGGCGCAGGCCCACCGCGACGTTGAACGGCGAGCCACCCGCAATGGCCTGAAAACCCACTTTGTTGCTCTGCCCGTTGTTGTCTGGCTGACTGAAAAAATCGAACAGCGCTTCGCCACAGACTAAAAACATAGTTACTCCACGGCCTTAAAGTGCCCGTAAATAATGACGATAGCGGTCGTAGACCTGCTGATAAGCAATGACATTCTCGGGGATTGGTCGGGTTTCGCTGCTGGCGTCGAGGCTCACGCAGCGCTGACACAATGCCTGCAAGCTCTGACTTTGTCCGTTTTCTGCGGACCAGCACCATGCGGCCTGAATAGCCGCGCCGAGTGCGGCGGCTTCACTGTGTGCGGTGCAGATGACCGGGGTGTCCATGACATTCGCGACGATTTGCCGCCAGATCGCGCTTTTAGCGCCGCCGCCGATCAAGCGGACCGTCTCACTCTTGATGCCATTGGCACGCAGCAGGTCCAGGCCGTAGCGCAAACCAAAGGTGGTGCCTTCGATCACTGCACGGCACAGGTTGGCCTGGCTCAGGTTGGTGCTGTTAAGCCCCAGAATACTGCCGGTGGCGTGAGGCAGGGCGGGTACACGTTCGCCATTGAGGAAGGGCAGCATCAGCACGCCTTCGGCACCGATCGGCGCCTGGGCTATCGCGCGGTTGAAGCTGTCGATGTCCAAGGCAAACAGTTCGCGTATGGCGCTGGTGGCATTGGTCAGGTTCATGGTGCAAATCAACGGCAGCCACCCCCCCGAGGAAGAACAGAAGGTCGCCACCGAGGCTTGGTCGCTGACCTGTGGCTGGTCCGCGTAGGCGTAGACAGTGCCCGAGGAACCAAGGCTCATGGTGATCGAGCCGGGTTGGATATTGCCGGTGCCGATGGCGCCCATCATATTGTCGCCACCACCACTGGCGACAATAGCGTCCGGATTTAGCCCCAGTAGCTGGGCGATCTGTGGACGAATCGTGCCCACGGCCTGCTGTGCGTCGATCAGCGTAGGCAAGGCGCGGCTCAAGCGGCCACTGGGGTCGATATGTTCGAGTAGTGCCACGTCCCAACTACGCGTGCGTACGTTGAAATAACCGGTGCCGGAGGCGTCGCCGAATTCGCTGCAACAGCGTCCGGTCAGCCAGTAGTTGAGGTAGTCGTGAGGCAGCAAAATCTTGTCGATGCGTGCGAAAAGCTCAGGATGGTGCTCCAGGGTCCACAGCAGCTTTGAGACCGTGTAACCCGGTGCGATGGCAACACCGAGACGCGCGAGAGAGCCGGCTTCGCCGCCGAGATAGTCCAGTAATCGGTTGTTTTCCGGGGTGGATTCGGTGTCGCACCACAGTTTGGCCGGGCGCAACACTTCGCCTTGCTGATCCAGTAGAACCAGGCCGTGTTGCTGTCCGGAAACGCCGATGGCCTGGATCTGCAAGCCGCTGATGCCGGCCTCCGCCAGCGCATCACGGGTGGCCTGCTCGAACGCCGCCAGCCATTGCTGCACATCCTGCTCGCGCCGACCATTGGCAGCGCTGATCAGGCTGTGCGGCGCGGCGCCTTGGCCAAGCACGTTGCCGCTGACTGCATCGAGCACGATGGCCTTGGTGCCCTGGGTGCCGCAATCAATACCGAGAAACATGTTCACCTCAGACGGATTTGGCCAGCAGGTTTTCCAGGGTCTTGCGCACGCCCAGTTCACGCAAGCTGTTGAGGTTATGTTCGAACGCGGCGACAAATTCGGCGGACTGTGGAATCGCCGTGCCAAAGATTTCTACAACCTCCAGCAAACGCTGAGTGATCAAGACATCGTCGGCGACCAACGCCCGGCAGAATTCTGCCCTGGGGTCGGCGATGGGGTACGTGTTGCCGGCTTCATCCACGCCCTTGAGGTATATGGCCCAGGCCGCCACCACCAGAGACGCACGGTCGAGGTTGCCTTTATCAAGAATCAGGCGGTTGATGGTCGGCACGGTGAACTTGGGGAATTTCGACGAGCCGTCGGAGCAGACCCGCGCCAACTGATCGGCAATCGCCTGGTTGGAGAAGCGCTCGATCAATGTGTCCTTGTAGCCTTCCAGGTCGATCCCGGGCACTGAAGACAATTGTGGCGTGACATCCAGGTCCATGTAGGCGCGTACGAATTGCACGTACAACGGGTCGTTCATGGTCTCGTGGACGAAGCGATAGCCCTGCAAAAAGCCCAGATAGGTCAGTGCAAGGTGACTGCCGTTGAGTAACTTGATTTTCATCTCTTCGTAGGGGGTCACGTCGCTGGTGAACTGCACGCCGACCTTTTCCCAGGCCGGGCGGCCGCTCACGAAGTCATCCTCCAGCACCCATTGCACAAACGGTTCGCAGACCACCGGCCAGGCATCATCGACACCGTATTCATCGTGTACCTGGAGTCGCTGAGCGGTGGTGGTCATGGGGGTGATGCGGTCGACCATGGCGTTGGGGAAGCTGACGTTAGCGGCAATCCAGTCGTGCAGATCGGCATCTCGCAGGGCAGCGAAAGCCAGCAACGCCTTGCGTGCGACGGTGCCGTTATGTGGCAGGTTATCGCAAGACATTACGGTAAAGGCGGGAAGGGCGTTCGCGCGGCGTATTGCCAGGGCCGCGCAGAGCAGGCCGAACACGGTTTTCGGCGCAGTCGGGTACGCAAGATCATGTTGAATTTGCGGCAAGTGCGCCATGAATTGACCGTTGCTGTCGTCGATGCAGTAGCCACCTTCGGTGATCGTCAGTGAAACAATCCGAATCTCAGGGCTGGCCAGCTTGTCGATCAGCGGCTGCACGCCGTCTTCAGCCAGCAACATGTTGCTGATGGAACCGATGATCCGGGTTTCGGTGTCGTCGGTATCGCCGAGTTCACAGAGCGTATAGAGGTAGTCTTGCTCGGCGAGGGCGTCACGCACGGCGCGATCTTCCGGACGCAAGCCAATCCCGCAGATACTCCAGTCATGGCCTTCGCCGAGGTTCATCAGTGCGTCGGTGTAGAACGCCTGATGTGCACGGTGAAAGCCGCCAACGCCGATGTGGGCGATCCCCTGACGAGTGTCGGCCGGGCTGTAGAGCGGGCGAGCGACGGTGGCGGGGAGTTGTGAAAGGTTCTGCTTGTTCAGTTTCATGAGGGCGGTCTCGAATGTTTAAGCGGCGGCCTGTAAAGCGCTGGTGATCACCAGGCCCTGAGCGTTGAACAAATGGCAGTGGGTGCTGTCCAGGTGCAGGTTCAGGGTCTCGCCATACTTGCTGGCCAGATCTCCGCGGATACGCAGGGTCAAGGCTTCACCTGATGAGGTGCGCACATGACAATACGTGTCGCTGCCCAGACGCTCGCTGACATCGGCGATTACCTGCATCTGGCAGTCTCCGTCCCTGGCGATGTTCAAGTGTTCCGGGCGAATACCCAAGGTCACGGCGCTACCGACGCTCAGGCTGGCACCGGCCAATGGCAGGTTGATTGTGGCGCCGGCGTCCAGGGTGACTTCGCAGCCATGGCGGTCGACGCGGCTGATGGTGCCCTTGAGAAAGCCCATTTTCGGCGTGCCCAGAAAGCCTGCAACGAACAGGTTGGCTGGATGGTGGTACAGCTCCAGCGGCGAGCCGACTTGTTCAACCTTGCCGCCGTTGAGGACCACGACCTTGTCGGCCAGGGTCATGGCTTCGACCTGATCGTGGGTCACGTAGATCATTGTCGCCTTCAGCTCTTTATGCAGGCGTGACAGCTCCAGACGTGTTTGCACGCGCAACGCTGCGTCGAGGTTGGAGAGGGGTTCATCGAACAGGAATATTTTCGGGTTGCGCACAATTGCCCGACCGATGGCCACGCGCTGACGTTGACCGCCGGAAAGCTGTTTGGGTTTACGCTCCAGCAGCGGTTCCAGTTGCAGGATGCGCGCCGCTTCGCTGACTTTGCGCTCGATATCGGCTTTATTTCCCCCTGCCAGATCAAGGGCGAACGACATGTTCTTGCGCACGGTCATGTGCGGATACAGGGCATAAGTCTGAAACACCATGGCCAGGTCGCGCTTGGCCGGGCTGACCTGGGTGATGTCTCGCCCATCGAGCTCGATGGTACCGGCGGTGACTTCTTCAAGCCCGGCGATCAGCCGCAATAGCGTGGATTTGCCGCAGCCGGACGGACCGACGAAAACCACGAACTCACGGTCGCGGACGTCCAGATCGATGCCCTTGATGATGGCGTGGCCGTCGAAGCCTTTTTGCAAGTTTCTGATACTCAGGTTAGCCATGGAGGCCTCCGTTCTATTCTGTTTTTATTCTAAAAAGGTAGAAAGGCTATTTGACGGCGCCAAAAGACAGGCCGCGTACCAGTTGTTTTTGGCTGATCCAGCCGAAGATCAGAATCGGTGCGCACGCCAGGGTCGAGACTGCCGAGAGCTTGGCCCAGAACAAGCCTTCGGGGCTTGAGTAGGAGGCGATCAGGGCCGTCAATGGCGCGGCATTGGACGAGGTCAGGTTCAGCGACCAGAACGCCTCGTTCCAGCACAGGATCAATGACAGCAGGGCTGTAGACGCCAGGCCACCTTTGCAGATGGGTACCAGCACCCGGAAGATTTCTTGCAAGGTCGTGGCTCCGTCCAGCCGCGCGGCTTCGAGAATGTCCGGCGGGATATCCTTGAAATAGGTGTAGATCATCCACACGACAATGGGCAGGTTGATTAGGGTGTAAATGATGATCAGGGCGAGTCGCGTGTCCAGCAGGCCGAAGGTTTTAGCCAGCAAGTAGATCGGCATCAGCACGCCCACCGGCGGTAGCATCTTGGTCGAGAGCATCCACAATAAGGTGCCTTTGGTGCGCTTGGTCTCAAAGAAGGCCATGGAATAGGCCGCCGGTATGGCGATCAGCATGCACAGGGCCGTGGCGCTGAAGGAGATGAGCACCGAATTCCAGGCGAAGTGAAAATAGTCACTGCGCTCCTGGATGTGCAGGTAATTCTCCAGCGTCGGGGTGAAAATGAACTGCGGTGGCGTGGCGAAAGCGTCGATTTCGGTCTTGAAACTGGTCAACACCATCCAGAAAATGGGGAAGAACACCAGCGCCGCTATGGCCCATGACAGGGTGCCGAGCACCAGGCTCTGCACGCGGCGGGATTGTTTGAGCGTCATCATGGCAAGGCCCTCATGACTTATCGGTGAGGTTTTTGCCAATCATCCGAATCAGGATGATCGCGGCAATGTTGGCGATGACCACGGCAATCAAACCGCCAGCCGACGCCATACCGACATCGAACTGCAGCAAAGCCTGGTTGTAGATCAGGTACGCCAGGTTGGTCGAGGCATAGCCCGGACCGCCGTTGGTGGTGGTGAAAATCTCGGCGAACACCGACAACAGAAAAATCGTTTCGATCATGATCACCACGGCAATGGGCCGTGCCAGATGGGGCAGTGTCAGGTACCAGAAAATTGCCAAGGGACCGGCGCCGTCCAGACGCGCGGCTTCTTTTTGCTCCTGATCCAGCGACTGCATGGCGGTCATCAGGATCAGGATGGCAAAGGGCAGCCATTGCCAGGACACGATAATGATGATCGACAGCAGCGGAAAGTGGGCAAGCCAGTCCACCGGCTGCGCACCGAAGAACTTCCATATGGCAGCCAGAATCCCCGAGACAGGATGGAAAATCAGATTCTTCCAGATCAGTGCACTGACCGTCGGCATGACGAAAAACGGCGAAATCAACAACACGCGGACGATACCTCGACCGAAAAATTCGCTGGCTTCCAGCAGCGCTGAAATCAGGACACCGAGAATCACGCTGATTGCCAGCACGCTCCCCACCAGCAGCAAGGTGTTGGTGGCGCCGGGGATGAAGCCGCTGTCAGTGATGAAGTAGGTAAAGTTTTCCAGTCCGACGAATTCGTTCTCGCCGGGATTCAACAGGCTGTAGCGAATCAGCGAGAAGTAGATCGTCATGCCCAGTGGCACAATCATCCACACCAGCAACAGCAGTACGGAAGGGCTGACCAGAAACCAGCCGGGTTTGACCCATCGACGTTTGGCCTGGGGTTGCTGACTGGACGTGTCCAGACGGGGGTTAACGGCTGAGGTATTCATGATGACTCCGAACCTGGACGCAAGCGTGAACACGATGTCGAGGGGCGGAGGGCCTCTCGACACACGCGATAGTCAGAGGACTATTTCTTCGGATAACCCGCTCGTTTCATGTCGCGCTCGGTCGAGTTTTGCGCGGCGGCCAGGGCGGCATCGACTGTCATCGTGCCCACCAGGGCTGCGGAGAATTGCTGGCCGACCGACGTGCCGATGGCCTGGAACTCAGGGATGGTCACCAACTGGATGCCGACATAAGGCACTGGTTTTAGCGTAGGGGTTTTGGGTGTGACTGCCTTCAACGATTCGAGGGTGATTTTGGCGAACGGTGCAGCCGTCATATACGCCTCGTTGTAGGTCGAGGCGCGAGTACCCGGCGGCACGTTGGCTACGCCGTCTTTCTCGGCAACCAGTGCGGCGTACTCTTTGGACGTCGCCCAGGTGCTGAAGGTTTTGGCGTCAGCCTGGTTCTTTGCGCTTGTTGGAATGGCCAGTGCCCAGGAATACAACCAGGCCGAGCCTTTGTCTGTGACCTCATGCGGCGCATAAGTGAAGCCGACATGGTCGGCGACCTTGCTTTGAGTTTTATCGGTCACAAAAGAGCCGGCAACGCTGGCATCGACCCAGATCGCGCATTTGCCGCTGTTGAACAAGGCCAGGTTTTCGTTGAAACCATTGCTCGATGCGCCGGGCGGCCCGGATTTTTTCATGGTTTCGACGTAGAAATTCAGTGCGTTTTTCCACTCGGGTTGATCGAACTGAGGCTTCCATTGCTCATCGAACCAGCGGGCGCCATAGGCATTGGCGACGGTACTGATCAGCGCCATGTTCTCGCCCCAACCGGCCTTGCCGCGCAAGCAGATACCGTATTGCTCCTTGTCGCGATGGGTGAGTTTTTCAGCAAAGCCCGCGATCTCGGTCCAGGTCGGGCGTTCAGGCATCGTCAGGCCTGCTTCCTTGAGCAGATCGGTGCGGTAGTAGGTCATCGAACTTTCGGCATAGAACGGCAGGGCATACAGCTTGCCGTCAACAGACAGGCCATCGCGTACCGAGGGGAACACGTCATCGAGTGCGTAGCTGGCAGGCAGGTCTTTCATCTCTTCCAGCCAGCCTTTCTGACCCCACAACGACGCTTCGTACATGCCGATGGTCAGCACATCGAACTGGCCCCCTTTTGTAGCGATGTCGGTGGTCAGGCGTTGGCGCAGAACGTTTTCTTCCAGCACCACCCAGTTGAGTTTGATGTCAGGGTGCTGTTGTTCGAAGGCTTTGGACAGGCGTTGCATGCGGATCATGTCGCTGTTGTTGACCGTGGCAATGGTCACTGTACCGGCGACGGCCGTGCCGCCAAGTACCAGGCAGGTGCTGGCGAGTAGCGCTTTTACTGAAGCCTTCATCGATCTCTCCTCTCCTGCGCTCTGAGAGCTGCAGAAGGTCAGTTATTGTTTTTGTATCTTCCGGAGGCAAGGAAGACTGTGAACTGATTACAACGGTCTGAGGGAGAGATGACAAATCCTGCACTGCACTCAAACCGATACTTTTTTGCACTCATGGCGCAAGCGGAAATGCACTGAAATATCGCTCCGGCATAGCGTCGGGCGGTTTCAGCGTAGTTGAAGGGGACGAAGGCGGGGTGAATCAGTACAGGTTTTGTTCGGTCAGGCGCTGGACGGCCAAACGACGATAGTGCGATGGCGTCATGCCTTTAAGCTGCTGAAAACGCCGATTAAAATTGGAAATATTATTGAAACCGGACTCGAAACACACATCGGTCACCGGTTTATTGCCATCTGCCAGCAGCTCGCAGGATTTACTGACGCGCAGGCGATTGACGAACTCGACGAAGCAACGGCCAGTCGCCTGCTTGAAGACCCTGGAAAAATACGTCGGTTTCATGCCCAGATACTCCGCGACCTCTTCAAGAGGCAGCTCGCGCGCGTAATGGACGAAGATGTAATCCACGGCGCGGTTGGTGCGGTCGATACTGTGTTCATCGGCCAATTGCGGCGAGGTCGTGCCAGAGAGCAGTTGGACGTCATCACTCGCGGCCAGAAGCTCCAGCAATATGAAAAAATGCCCCAGCCGGCTGATACCCCTGCTGTCGGCGATTTTTTGCATCAGCTTCATCGCCTGACGGATCGTACGTTTGCAGCGAAACTCGATCCCGTATTGCGCGCGCTCCAGCAGCGGGGTCAGGGTTTTGAGTTCGGAAAACACCTGGTTGCCGCTCTCGAACAACTCGTCGGTGAAATTCACCAGCATGTCGCGTTTGGGCACCACTTCGTCTTCGCCTACCTGGCTGATCCAGTTGTGCGGCAGGTTCGGCCCGGTCAAAAACAGGCTTTCAGGGTAGAAGTTACCGATGTAATCGCCGATGAACACCTTGCCCGAACTGGCGACGATCAGGTGCAATTCGTATTCTTTATGAAAATGCCAGCGCACCAAAGGACAGGGAAAACCATGCTCGCGATAAATGATCGACAGCCCGTTATGGTCGTCCATCAGTTCGTAGGAGGGGTCGGTGATTCTTGTTGTTTTGGTCATGGACTGGTCGTCGATGGTGATTCGATCAGGTCCTAATGTGCACTATTTGGCTGAGCGGTAACATGGACTTAACGAAGGGTCGTATTAAAGGGCACAAAATGAGCAAGACCGTGGTTTTGGATGTGAGCTCATGAAGAACATTCTGCTGATCGGCATCGGTGCGGGTAATCCGGAACACATCACGGTTCAGGCCATCAACGCGCTGAACCGGACGAACGTGTTTTTCATCCTGGACAAAGGCTATGCCAACGACGATTTATTGCGTTTGAGGAAGGAGATTTGCCAGCGCTACATGACGCGAGACGATTATCGCGTGGTACAGGTGCAGGATCCGCAGCGCGAAGACGATCCTCACTCCTATCAGGTGGGCATCGAGCACTGGCATGAGCAGCGCGCCGTATTGTTCGAGCAACTGATTGGCGATGAAGTGGCCGACGGGGAGGTTGGCGCGTTTCTGGTCTGGGGCGATCCGTCGCTGTATGACAGCACCTTGCGGATTCTTGAGCGGGTACTTGAGCGCGGTGCGCAGTCGTTTGAGTATCAGGTCATTCCGGGTATTACCAGCGTTCAGGCGTTGGTCGCCCAGCACCGGATACCATTGAACCGCATTGGCGAGCCAATCCAGATCACCACCGGCCGGCGCCTGGCACAGAGCCCGGAGGGGGATATCGATAACGTCGTGGTGATGCTCGACGCCCATTGCACGTTTGAGACCCTGACCGATACCGATCTTTACATCTATTGGGGCGCGTACCTGGGCACCCCCGATGAAATCCTGATTGCGGGTAAGCTCAAGGACGTCAGCGCTGAAATTCGCCGCGTCCGCGAAGCTGCCAGGCGCGAGAAAGGCTGGATCATGGATACTTATTTGTTGCGTAGACCTCGTTGAGACCTTCGCAGGGTTGCCTGCGAAGGTCTCAATGCCGACGGCAATTGAATTTTACTAATGATAGGTTTTGCCGCTGGTCGACGTCAGATTGATATTGACCACTGCGTAGCTATCGCTGCCAACTTGCCGGATTAGGGCCTGGCTATGAAACTGATTAATGCGGCCAGTCACCCGAATATCCAACTCCGCGCCGCGGCTTTCGACCTTTACCTCCGGATCTTTTGTTATGAGAAAGGGTTGTTCATCGGCGAGCATAGAGAGAATTTCCTCATCTGTGGTCAGGCCTTTACTTAGGTAGTATCTGTAGCTAAACCCCACTGTAGCGCCACCCCCATTTGTACTGACGCCGTAGACAAAACCATCATCGGGCAATGGGTATTTAAGAAAAACCTTATCCAGCTCGGGAGGGTTTTTGGTGGTAAGCCATGTCCAGCCGTTATAGCCCAATGAAGATAAAAGCAGGCAATAGAGACATAGACGTTTAGCCAGCATAATGACCTTTCGCCTGCGCATATTTGATGCCTTTTCGTTAAGTCCGATTCTTGGCCTCGATCCATTGCGCCATGTACTGGGTACTTTTGTGATGATGGTGACGCAGCATGGCCCCGGTGAAATTATCGGTTCGATGCTGTTGCAGGTTCTGCCGGCAGGCCTCGATTCGGGCGATCAGGCTCGCGCAGTGCTGCTGATATTGATAGCGCGCATCCACTATCGCCCAGCCGTTGGTTTGCGCCTGTGTCCACAGGGTTTTGTCCCGATAGAGTTCGACGGCTGCAGCTGCGATGGCGCTGGCGCTACTGCCTATCGCGCCCGGCCATGGCAGTTCGCCAGCTATGGCTTCAGCGCCAATAGGCGTGGTGACATTGGGGGTGCCGCAGAGCATGGCGTCGACGATCTTGCCTTTGATGCCAGCACCAAACCGCAAGGGGGCCAGACAGACTCGCGCTCCGGACATCACCTCCAGTGCATCTTCCGCCCAGTTCATTACATGAAACCCCTGTGCTGCGTTGTGCAAGGCCGTGGCTTTGGGAGGGGTATAAGCGCCGTAGATGTGCAGTTGCGCAGAGGGTAGCTGTTGGCGAATCAGTGGCCAGATCGTATTTTTCATCCATAACACCGCATCCCAGTTCGGCGCGTGGCGAAAATTACCAATGCTAAGGAAGTGCGCTCGCTCCTCGAAGGGGCGCGCGCTGCTCGGCGTGCCATCGAGCATCAGCGGGCACCAGTGCAATAAGGCTGTGGGGAGCTTGAACTGATTGACCAGCAGGTCGATTTCAACGTCGGAGATCATCAGGCTGATGTCGGAGCGGTAGATCGCGGCAATTTCGCGCTGGGCCAGGTCGCTTGCGGCCATAGGCGAAAAAATAGCGTGAGATGAACGACTGAAAAGATCAGTTAAATCATCACTATCAGGATCATTTTTTAAGTGATTCTTGAGGAGTTGATGCCGTGCATTGCGCAGACTTTGCAGGTCTGAGGTTTCGAGAATGCGCAGTGCATCAGGACAATGCTTCTCCACGCGCCAGCCAAATTGCTCTTCCATCAAGAATTGGTCGAACAACACGATATCCGGCTGCAGTTCGCTGATGAACACATCGAAGCTGCTGTTATTCAGTTCGATGCTCACTTCGGCAATGCCGAGAGCGGCCAGATCAGCTTTGTGTTCGCCTTCACTCGCAGGGCTGCTGAAGGTAATTTGCCAGCCTTGACTCAGAAAGCACTCGATCAACTGCATCATGTGACCGCCCGCCGCAGACGAGCGCGGTTCTGGCCAGACATAACCAATGATGAGCACGTGGGTGGGGGTGCTTGAGTGGGGCAGGCTCATGGGGAGAGAGTTCAGGGTGATCGGGGGGCGTGATTAAACCACAAGGCGGATTAAAGCTGCGGTGCCATCAGAGTGGCGCCCACAAAAACATCGGCCAGCAAAACTGGCCGATGTGGCGTAGCGCTCAGCCTGCTTTAGGCTGCGTTGGCGGTTCGCCAGTCGTCGGAACCGGAGGTGCCAGAGACTTCATGGGTCCAGATGATTTTGCGGTAAGTGAAGTAAACATCTTCAAGCTGAGTGAAATGCGCAGTGGCCGGATCCTGGCAATTCGGCATGCGTGACTGCACGTCGACGATCAAAGCGTCTTCCAGCTCAATGCTGAAGTAATGCTCCTGCCCACCAACCCCGGATGTCCGATAAAACGCCAAATGGCATTTGTTTAAAGTTTCGCCAGAAATCAATGCCTGAAAAATCAGCGGTGAAGACTTGTCGAACACTTTGGTGATCATCAGCGGTTTGTGCACACGTTGTCCGGTAGGTTGACCGGATTGCGGGTCACGGGGAACGATGACTTGGTGGTTGAAGGCTTGGACCAGGATTTTATTTTCGTGGCCTTCCTGATAGATGTTGCCAACCGAATCAGCCGTGAAAGTGCCAGCAGTGATCTGGCCTTGTTTGCTGCCTTCAAGAATCATATACGCGGGTGTTGGCATGAA
Source organism: Pseudomonas sp. UMAB-08 (assembly GCF_900095225.1). Classification (GTDB taxonomy): domain Bacteria; phylum Pseudomonadota; class Gammaproteobacteria; order Pseudomonadales; family Pseudomonadaceae; genus Aquipseudomonas. Next base: position 106,850 of record NZ_LT607414.1, on the reverse strand, counting down.
ACGCTCCTTTCAAGATAAACAGACGGTGTCCGTAAAAACTAATGCGTTGCGGACGCTGCTTCATCAATCAAAAGCCATGCCGTAAAAAATAATCTGATATAAATCATACGGATAGATTTATTTATTAAAGCTATTTAGAGCTTTTTGATAAGCATTTAACTCTGATTGAGCAAGTTCCTGCTCATGTCAGCGGAGCATTTTGCGCATTGGATAAGGGCCCTTTGAAATCAGCTCCGATGAGCTTTTGGGTCATTGGCGGGTTCAGGTTCTGCAGAAAATTGCATATCAGGCTTTCTGGCTCAAAATCCCCTTCACCTTGCTTCGCAGCTGCTCAATCGAGAACGGCTTGCCGATGACGTCCATGCCTTCCGGCACCTCGATACTTTCTGCATACCCACTGGCGAACAGCACGGGCAGGCTGGAGCGTAATTTTCGGGCCTCGGTCGCCAGGTCGCGGCCGTTCATATCGGGTAGTCCCTGGTCGGTCATCAGCAGGTCTATGACTTTCTGACCGTCGCCCAAGTGGGCGAGCGCGCCTTTACCGTCAGCGGCTTCGAGCACGCTGTATTCCAGCTCTTTAAGCACGTCGACGATCAACATGCGCACGATGTTGTCGTCTTCGACCACGAGGATGGTGCTGATGGGGGCGGACATAAAATGTTCCCTGATAAAAGGCAATGATTCACAGCTGATTGTTTCTGACAGCATGTTAATGAGTATGTAAATGATAGCGACAAGTTCCCTCTAGCAGTAAAAACTATCCGTTTGGGTTATTTTCTGCTCGTTTTTCAGCCTGATGAGATGTTTTGTAGGACGTTTCGTGGCGTTATGCCTGAATTTTCCGCTTCGCGTGCTAGAAAAGCAGTCTTTTGCAGACGTTTGCGGCAGACTCTGTCGTTTCGATGAATTCGCCCGGACCTTTTGATGAACTCTCCGTCTTCGATTGACGAGCAACGCTTCCGTAAAATGTTGGGCCGAAACATCAGCCTGCCGTTGGGTGTCGGTGTGCTGAGCGCTGTTTTTTTTATCGCTCTGATTACCTATTTATTGACGGTGATCCAGTGGGTCGAACACACCGACCGCGTGATCAACAACGCCAATCATTCGCTCCGGCTGTCCATCGACATGGAAACGGGCATGCGCGGCTTTCTGCTCACCGGTGATGAGCACTTTCTCGACCCCTATGAAGTCGCCAAGCCTGGGGTGGCGACTGAACTCAAAAGCCTGAACGAGTTGGTTGCCGATAACCCTCAGCAAGTGGATCGCTTGAGGCGTCTTTCCGCCTTGCAGGATGAGTGGAACGATTTTGCCCAGGAAATGATCACGTTGCGCCGAAAAAATGGCGATTATCAATCAGCTATTGCCGCTGGTCGAGGCAAGCGTCTGACCGACGAAATTCGCAGCGAATATGATCAGATCGTGGCGATGGAGCAACAACTGCGCGTCACTCGCAACGAAGAAGTCACGCACACTACGATTCTCACAGTCACCTTGTATTTGATTTTTGTGGTGCTGATCAGCGGCTTCCTGGCCTATATAGGCCGGCGTGATATGTTCGCATTATCAAAAAGTTACATTGAAAACATGAAGCTGCAAGAGAATAACGCTCAGCGCTTGCAACACGTGGCGTGGCTGCGCAACGGGCAAAGCGAGCTGGCAGAACAAGTGCTGGGGCAACTCACATTGAACGTGCTGGGCCGCAATGTGCTGCAGTTTTTTGCTCAATACCTGGGCTCTGTCGTGGCCGCGATGTATGTCCGTCAGGAACATGGTGGCTTCACGCGTGTGGCGTCTTACGGGTTTTCTCGCGAGCAGGAACAGCGCGAGCAGTCGATCTACAGCGGCGAGGGCGTTATTGGTCAGGCTGCGCTGCAAGACAAGATCATCACCCTGGACGATGTGCCGGGCGATTACTTCAAAGTCAGCTCGGGCCTGGGCGATGGTTCGCCGCGTAGCGTCCTGATCGTGCCGACCAGCAATGACGACCAGGTCAATGGCGTGATTGAGCTGGGCTTTTTGCGGGCGTTGACCGAACGCGATGTCGAGTTCCTTGAGGTGATTTCCGACAACATCGGCACCGCGATTGACGCGGCACGTTACCGCCAGCGCTTGCAGGACGTACTCGCCGAAGCCCAGCAGCTCAATGAAGAACTGCAGGTGCAGCAGGAAGAGCTTAAAGCCGCTAACGAAGAACTTGAACAACAGTCACACATCCTGAAGGAGTCTCAGGCCCATCTGGAAGCCCAGCAGGCGGAGCTTGAGCAAACCAATGAGCAGTTGGCCGAGCAGGGCCAAGCCCTGGCCGATCAGCGCGATGCGTTGGACCGTAACAACGAAGAGTTGAATATTGCGCAGGTTGAACTTGAAGCAAGAGCTGAAGAGCTGCAGCGCTCCAGCAAATACAAGTCTGAATTCCTTGCCAATATGTCTCATGAGCTGCGTACGCCGCTCAACAGCTCACTGATTCTGGCGAAACTGCTGGCGGAAAACCCGACAGAGAACCTGACGGCCGAGCAGGTCAAATTCGCCGAGTCGATCTATTCGGCCGGCAACGATCTGCTGAACTTGATCAACGACATTCTCGACATCTCCAAGGTCGAAGCCGGCAAGCTCGACATGCGCCCGGAAACCACCAGTGTGGCGCGGTTGGTCGAAGGCCTGCGGGGTATGTTTCAACCCATGGCCGCAGACAAGAAACTCGACTTTCAAGTCGAATTGCAGGCGGGTGCGCCCACGCTGCTGTTTACTGATCGCCAGCGCCTGGAGCAAGTACTGAAAAACCTGTTGTCCAATGCGATCAAGTTCACCGAGCGTGGCAGTGTCAGTTTGACCGTCTCGCGCCAGCCGGGCGAGGGCATCACCTTCACCGTGCGCGACACCGGGATCGGCATCGCCGAAGAACATCAGGAAAGCATTTTCGAAGCATTCCGCCAAGCCGACGGCACCACCAATCGGCGTTACGGCGGCACCGGTCTTGGGCTGTCGATTTCCCGCGATCTGGCCAAATTGCTGGGTGGCTCGATCACCGTCACCAGCGCGCCAGAGCAGGGCAGTATTTTTACCTTGGTGGTGCCTGAGCAATACGTTGAACAGGTCCAACTCGAATATGGCGAACAGCCGGTCGCGGTTGCAGCACCTGTAATGGCAATGCCACCGGTCATCCCCGTTGCTGCGGTGACAGTTCCGACAGCGCCTGCTATTCCAGACTTTGCCGATGATCGCGACAAGGCACCGTTCAGCACCCGCTGCATGCTGGTGATCGAGGATGAGGTCAGCTTCGCGCAGATTCTTTACGATCTGGCTCACGAATTGGGTTATCAATGCCTGGTGGCCCATGCCGCTGACGAAGGGTTCAACCTGGCGGCACAGTTCATACCTGACGCGATTTTGCTGGACATGCGTCTACCGGATCACTCAGGTCTGACCGTGCTACAACGCTTGAAAGAACTGGCGCCGACCCGACATATCCCGGTCCACGTGATCTCTGTAGAGGATCGCCAGGAAGCCGCTATGCACATGGGGGCCATCGGTTATGCGGTCAAGCCGACCACCCGTGAAGAACTGAAGGATGTTTTCGCCAAGCTCGAGGCCAAGTTGACCCAGAAGGTCAAGCGCATCCTGCTGGTGGAAGACGACGCCCTGCAACGCGACAGTATCGCGCGATTGATTGGTGACGATGACATCGAGATAACCGCTGTCGGGTTCGCCCAGGATGCGTTGGATCTGCTGCGGGATAACGTCTACGACTGCATGATCATCGACCTGAAACTGCCTGACATGCTCGGCAACGACCTGCTCAAGCGCATGTCCACCGAAGACATCTGCTCGTTTCCGCCCGTGATCGTCTACACCGGGCGCAACCTGACGCGCGATGAAGAAACCGAGCTGCTTAGATATTCCCGCTCGATCATCATCAAGGGTGCCCGCTCGCCTGAGCGTTTGCTGGATGAAGTGACGCTGTTCCTGCACAAAGTCGAATCTAAACTGTCCAGCGAACGCCAGAAAATGCTCAGGACCGCCCGCAGTCGAGACAAGGTGTTTGAGGGCCGTAAAATCCTGGTGGTCGATGATGACGTGCGTAACATCTTCGCGTTGACCAGTGCCCTGGAGCACAAAGGCGCGGTCATTGAAATCGCTCGCAATGGTCGAGAGGCCATCAACAAGCTTAATGATGTCGACGACATCGATCTGGTGTTGATGGATGTGATGATGCCCGAGATGGACGGCTACGAAGCGACCGTGGAGATTCGCAAGGATCCACGCTGGCGCAAGCTGCCGATCATCGCGGTGACGGCCAAAGCCATGAGAGACGATCAGGAGCGCTGCCTGCAGGCGGGCTCCAATGATTACCTGGCCAAGCCCATTGACCTTGACCGTTTGTTTTCGTTGATTCGCGTATGGCTGCCCAAAATGGAACGGATCTGACTCATTGAACGTATCAGGCATTGAAGCCACTAAGTTGACTCTTGGAACCGAGTATCTGGATTTGTGCCATGTCGCTTGAGCGGAACACCGAAATTGAATTGCGTCTGTTGATGGAGGCGATTTACCTCAAATACAGTTACGACTTTCGTGATTATTCTGGCGCCTCGGTCAAGCGTCGGGTCAATCATGCGTTGCGCCAGTTCGACTGCAAAACCATCTCGGCGCTCCAGGAACGCGTGCTGCATGACCCTTTAGCGTTCATGCAGCTCTTGCAGTTCCTGACTATCCCGGTCAGTGAAATGTTTCGCGATCCTGGGCATTTTCTGGCGATTCGTCAGGAGGTGGTGCCACTGCTCAAAACATACCCTTCGATCAAGATCTGGATCGCCGGTTGCAGTACAGGGGAGGAGGTCTACTCCATGGCGATCCTGCTGCGCGAGGAGGGGCTGCTTGATCGAACCATCATCTACGCCACTGACATCAACCCCAGCTCGCTGGAGAAGGCCAAGATGGGCATATTCTCACTGGAGAATATTCGTGCGTACACCGAGAACTATCAACGGGCAGGCGGGCAGCGGGCGTTTTCCGACTATTACACCGCGGCGTATGACCACGCTATTTTCGATAAGACGCTGCGCGAGAACGTTACGTTCGCCGATCACAGCCTGGCAACTGACAGTGTGTTTTCAGAAACCCAGTTAATTTCATGCCGTAACGTACTGATTTATTTTAATAAAAAGCTTCAGGATCGGGCGTTCGGGCTGTTTCACGATTCGCTCTGCCATCGGGGTTTTCTGGTACTGGGCAGCAAGGAAACACTCGATTTTTCCGCTTATAGCAAAAAATTCGAGACGTTTGTCAAACAGGAGCGGATCTACCGTAAGTCATGAATACAACTGAACAACACCATCACTTGCCCATTCGCGCGTTGCCTGTTGTCGATGCCATTGTCATCGGGGCGTCGGCTGGCGGTGTGGATGCCTTGATGAAGATTTTCTCCGCGTTGACGCCAGGCTTCGCTCTGCCAATTATCACGGTCTTGCATTTACCTGATGAGCGCCGCAGTCATTTGGCTGAAATTTTTCAGCGGCGCCTGCCTGTTCCGGTTAAAGAAGTTGATGACAAAGAGATAATTGTTCCTGGCACGTTGTATTTCGCCGCTCCCGGCTATCACGTGTCTGTGGAAGAAGACTTCAGCCTGTCGCTGAGCCAGGAAGAGCGCGTTTACCATTCACGACCCAGCATCGACATCCTTTTTGAGTCGGCCGCTGATGCCTATGGATCTCGCCTGGCCGGAGTATTGCTGACCGGGGCCAATCAGGACGGTGCTCGAGGATTGGCTCTGATCAAGCATCATGGCGGATTCACGGTGGTTCAAGATCCCCGGCTGGCTCATGCACCCACCATGCCCGAAGCAGCGTTGGCGTTACACATGCCGAATCACATCCTACCGTTGCACGACATCGGCCAATTGCTAATCGAGCTGGAAAGAACCGCATGCTAAGTGAAATCCAAGCCAACCTGCTGATCGTCGATGATCTACCAGAAAACCTGCTGGCGCTTGAGGCATTGATCAAGCGTGAGGACCGCACGGTCTTTAAAGCCCTGTCTGCTGATGAGGCGCTTTCGCTGTTGCTGCAGCATGAGTTCGCTCTGGCCATTCTCGATGTGCAAATGCCAGGAATGAACGGCTTCGAACTGGCTGAGTTGATGCGCAGTACCGAGAGAACCAAAAATATTCCTATCGTGTTTGTCAGTGCCGCCGGTCGTGAGTTGAATTACGCATTCAAGGGCTACGAAAGTGGCGCAGTGGACTTTCTGCACAAGCCGCTGGATATCCATGCGGTGAAGAGCAAGGTCAATGTGTTCGTCGACCTTTATCGTCAACGCAAGGCGATGAAGCAGCAGGTCGAAGCCCTTGAGCAGAGCCGCCGCGAGCAGGAAGCCTTGCTCAAACAACTTCAGTCCACGCAGAACGAACTTGAGCACGCGGTGCGCATGCGTGATGACTTTATGTCGATTGTTTCCCACGAGGTGCGCACCCCGCTTAACGGGCTTATTCTGGAAACCCAACTGCGCAAACTGCACCTCGCCAAGGGCAACGTTGCTGCGTTTACCCTGGACAAGCTGAGCGCCATGGTCGATCGCGATGAGCGGCAAATCAAGAGTTTGATTCGTTTGATCGAAGACATGCTGGATGTCTCGCGCATTCGTACCGGCAAACTGTCGATTCGTCCCAGTCGTTTCGATCTGGCGCAACTGGTCAGCAACCTTCTGGAGAGCTTCTCCGCGCAAATGTCTAATGCTGAGTCGACGTTGTCTTTTACGGCCGAAGGGCCAGTCATGGGGACCTGGGATGAGTTTCGCATCGAACAGGTGGTTGTGAACTTGCTGACCAACGCGCTGCGCTATGGCTCTCATAACCCGATCGACGTGCGGGTGTACTGCGACGGGGGGCAGGCGCGGGTGGATGTGCTTGATCACGGCATTGGTGTCAGCGAAGAAAACCAGAAACGAATTTTCCAGCAATTCGAGCGGGTATCGGCCAATCATGTCATTGCCGGATTGGGCCTGGGCTTGTTTATTTCCGAGCAGATCGTCGCCGCCCATGGTGGTTCGATCAGCATAGATAGCGAAGAGGGTAAGGGGTCGTTGTTCAGGGTGAGTCTGCCGCTTTAAAAGCTGTTGGCAATTATCCGACGTACAGCGCAACCTACGCCGCGCGCCATGGTCGTAGTGGCAGCTATTTAGAGATATAAGGCACACCCATGAGCTCAGATGCAGAAGATGTCGTACTCATCGTCGAAGACGAACCGCTGATCCTGATGTTGCTCGCCGATTATCTATCGGGCGAGGGCTACCGGGTATTGAAGGCAGAAAATGGCGAACAGGCGTTCGAGATACTGGCGACCAAACCTCACCTGGATTTGATGATCACTGATTACCGCCTGCCGGGCGGAGTATCGGGGGTGATGATTGCTGAGCCGGCGGTGAAGTTACGACCTGAATTAAAGGTGATTTTCATCAGCGGCTACCCCGCCGAAATCCTGGAGTCCGGCAGCCCTATCGCTCTCAAGGCGCCAATCCTGGCCAAGCCGTTCACGATGGAAAACCTGCATACCCAGATTAAAAAACTGCTGGCGTGATTGAGTGGTTGTGGTGCTTGCATCCCCGATTTCATTACGCCTCAACTGCCTCTTTACTCGCTCGGACATCCATCCCGAAATACTCATGTGCCTTCCTCCTTCGGCGTCGGATTGCTTTCTCCCGAGCGATGTCGAACGCCTTGGTCCCGGATCGAGCGGTCTGACTTCGCGCCGCCCAATGGGGGTTTTGTCCTGCAAATGGCATAACCGCAGCCTTACGGCTGGTAAGGCGTGCTTGTTATAGTCTGAGCACCATTACAACCAAGAATTGTGAGTATTTCGAAGATGACAACCGTGTCCGATTACCAGGCTTTCCACGTCGAACTGACCGATAACATCGCTCATGTGCAGATCAATCGGCCGGAAAAGGTCAATTCGATGAACGCCGCGTTCTGGAGCGAGATCATCGATATTTTCCAGTGGATCGATGACACAGATGACGTGCGCGTCGTGGTTCTGAGCGGCGCGGGCAAACACTTCTCGTCGGGTATCGACTTGATGATGCTGGCATCGGTTGCCACTGAGTTGGGCAAGGATGTGGGGCGAAATGCACGCGTGCTGCGGCGCAAAATTCTGCAGCTCCAGGCTTCGTTCAATGCCGTGGACAGCTGTCGCAAACCGGTATTGGCGGCAATTCAGGGGTACTGCCTGGGCGGCGCCATCGATTTGATTGCAGCGTGTGATATGCGTTACGCCGCTGAAGATGCACAATTCTCGATCAAGGAAATCGACATGGGCATGGCGGCGGATGTGGGTACTTTGCAGCGCCTGCCGCGTATCATCGGCGACGGTATGCTGCGCGAACTGGCCTACACCGGGCGTACTATCGGTGCAGAAGAGGCGCGCAGCATCGGCCTGGTCAATCGCACGTTCGTCGACACCCAGAGCCTGCTTGAAGGTGTGATGGCCATTGCGGGTGAAATTGCCAGTAAATCGCCGATCGCCATTGCCGGGACCAAGGAGATGATCAGCTACATGCGTGACCATCGGATCGATGACGGTCTTGAATACGTTGCCACGTGGAACGCGGCAATGCTGCAATCAGCGGACCTTCGGTTGGCGATGACCGCGCACATGAGCAAACAAAAAGCAGTCTTCGATAACTGAAGAATTCAACCATTAAGGCCGACTGGAACACTGAGCTGCAAGCGATCACCCAGACGTGCGCAAGCAGAGGAGATTATTCATGACACGCCCGAGGCGCTGGACAACGGCCGTACTGGATATCCAGGTCAGCGGCGGTTGGGCTGTGGTTCACAGTACCCAAGGATTTCTGCTCGACGGCAACGGCGTGATGTTCCCACGGGAATGGCTCAAGCGTCAGGACTTGCCGTTGCTCAGCGAACACGGCATCGGCCATTTCGATGGTGAGCCGGTCTACTTGCTGGTGCTCAAACATCCGGTGGACGTCGAGGGTTGCACCTGGCAAGGGCTGCGTCAGTTCATGCTGGAAGGCGACTTCGACGTTTACAGGAAACTCGGCTATGCCGCACAGATAGGCACATGGGCGCGGGAGCATCGGTTCTGTGGCAGCTGTGGTCAAGCAATGCAGCAAGTGCCGGGTGAGCGTGCCATGTACTGCGAACACTGTGATTTGCGTCATTACCCGCGTATTTCGCCGAGCATGATCGTGCTGATCACCCGTGGCGATGAAATCCTGTTGGCACGCTCGCCGCGTTTCGTGCCGGGCGTCTACAGCACCCTGGCGGGGTTCGCGGAGCCTGGGGAGTCTGCGGAGGATTGCGTACGCCGCGAAGTGATGGAAGAGGTACAGCTTGAGGTCAAGAACATCCAGTACATGGGCAGCCAATGTTGGCCGTTCCCGCATTCGATGATGCTGGGTTTCCATGCCGAATACGCGGGAGGCGAGATCGTTCCGCAACTGGATGAGATCGAAGATGCGCGTTGGTTCGACATCAATGATCTGCCGCCGCTACCGGCCCACCGCTCCATCGCGCGTTACTTGATTGATCTGTATCTGGCCAGGCGTTCAGGCACCGCTGAACCAGTGTTGCCAGGCTAGGCGCACAGTCAGTCCCAGCACCACGATAATGAACACAGGGCGGATAAATTTTGCGCCGCCCTGAATCGCGGTACGAGCGCCGAAGAAGGCCCCGATCATCAGCGACGACCCCATGCTCAGGCCGATCAGCCAGTCTACCTGGCCAGAGAAGATGAACACTGACAGCGCTGCAGCATTGCTGACGAAGTTCATGCTGCGCGCCACACCGCTGGCCTTCACCAGATCCAGTGGGTAGAGCAGCAGACTGCTGACAGTCCAGAAGGCCCCTGTGCCCGGCCCGGCGACACCGTCATAAAACCCTAACCCCAGGCCTTGCGGCAGTTGCCACTTCTTCTTGATGGGCGCTTCGCTGTCCAGTGGCGCCTTGGGTGTGCCACCGAACAACAGGTAGAGGCCGCATCCGAACACAATCACCGGGAGCATCTGGTTGATCCACTCAGCAGGCAGGTAATGCGCAACCACCGCGCCAATCGCTGCGCCGACTGCCGTGCCAGCCAACGCGTGAATCCATTGCTTGGGGTCGAACAGTTTGCGTCGGAAAAAGGTGTAGCTGGCCATCGCCGAACCGAAGGTCGAACTGAGTTTGTTGGTGCCAAGGACCAGGTGCGGTGGGAGGCCGGCAGTCATCAGGGCAGGGGTGGTCAACAAACCACCACCACCGGCGATCGCATCAATGAACCCTGCGACAAAAGCAACGACTGCAAGAATGGCGAGGGTGGTCAGGTCAACACTGAGTTCAAAAGGCATGCGAGGGATCGACTTATACGGCTTGGGCAGAATGGCTGCTCCAGAAGGCGACCATTTTACGCATAACGGGTGATAAATCGATGCATCGGTTAGACCGCGGCAAGCCGTTCGCGAAACCTGCACAATATGCAGGAAAAGCGGTCACACCTCATCCATTCTGACCCAACGCTGCTCTACCGCCGCCAGGCGAATCGCTGCCGCTAACCGTTCTACTTGCCACGCCTCTTCGAAATCAGGCCCTTCGTTGCCGTGACCGCAGACCGCCTGAATCAATGCATGCACTTCCAGCGTCTTGAGTTCGTTGTACCCCAACTGATGCCCAGGTGCAGGACAGAAGGCTGCATAACCGGGCAGTGTTGGTCCAGCGAGTATCCGCTGAAACCCGTCTTGCCCTGAGCGGTAAACCTGCAGCTCATTGAGTCGCTCCTGATCAAACGCAAGGGTGCCCCGTGTGCCGCTGATCTCGAAACTCAGGTGATTTTTGTAGCCGTGCTTGAGCCAACTGCTGCTGAACGTACCGCGCGCGCCGTTGGCGAAGCGTAGCAGAGCATGGGTCTGATCATCGACGGCGATGGTGCGCTGCTCGCTGCTGCCCACGGCAACCGGGCGTTGGGCGTGCACGGTATGGGAGTCGGCACACACCGTGTCGATGTCGCCGAGCAGGTGACGGGCCAGCGCGAGCAAATGGCTGCCCAAGTCTGCCAGCGCGCCTCCTGCGTGGGCAGCTTCACAGCGCCATGACCAAGGCGTTGCGGGATCCCCCATGAAATCTTCGCTGAACTCTCCCTGAAAACCGATGATCTCGCCCAGATCGCCGTCTGCGATCATCTGTCGTGCCAGCCCTATGATGGGGTTGTGCTGGTAGTTGTAACCCACCCGAGTGACCACGCCCGCTGCTTTGGCGGCCTGACGCATTTCACTCGCCTGACCGAGGCTGATCGCCAGGGGTTTCTCGCAATACACCACTTTGCCGGCTGCCAGTGCCGCCATGGCCGCGGGGTAATGCAAGTGATTCGGTGTGGTGATCGCCACTAGGTGCACGCCGGGATCGTTGATCAATGATTGCCAGTCGCGATGAGCATGAGCGAAGCCCCAGTCGTTTGCGCATCGCTGGGCACGTGCGGCATCAGCATCGGCCAGTGCAGCGAGATGCACCTCCACGGGCAGTTGAAATGCGGCACTCACGTTGCGAAAGGCCAAGGCATGGGCCCGTCCCATGAAGCCAGTGCCTATCAGACCAATGCCCAGTATGGGAGGAGCAGATTGAGGTACAGAAGATTCGCGCATGACAAAGTCCGGTTAGAGTTGTTATGCAGAAAATATATTCTTAATTTGTTTTATATGGAATATATATTCTTTATATGGGTCGTAAAAAAACAGCCCGGAGGCTGTTTTTTTCACCCGTACAGGAGAATCAGGACAGGTAACCACCGTCCACATTCAACGAAACACCGGTGGTGTAGCTGGATGCATCACTGGCCAGATACAGAACGGCGCCCGCCATCTCGCTGGGTGCGGCCACACGTTTGAGCGGGATCTGTTCCAGCGCCATGTTCAGGATCGCATCGTTTTTGACCAGGGCCGAGGCGAATTTAGTATCCGTCAGACCTGGCAGCAGGGCGTTGCAACGAATGCCGAACGGCGCGCATTCCTTTGCGAACACTTTGGTCATGTTGATCACGGCTGCCTTGGTCACCGAATAGATGCCCTGGAACACGCCTGGCGAAATGCCATTGATCGAAGCGACGTTGATGATGCTGCCACCACCGTTTTCGCGCATCAGCTTGCCGGCTTCAATGGACATGAAGAAGTAACCGCGAATATTCACGTCGACGGTTTTCTGGAACGCGCTCAGGTCCGTGTCCAGCACGTTGCAGAATTGCGGATTGGTTGCAGCGTTATTGACCAGAATGTCCAGTCGACCGAACTGTTCGCGAATCTGCGCGAACGCGTTATGGATCTGTTCCATCTCGCCGATGTGGCAGGCAATCGCAGTAGCCTTGCCGCCGTCAGCGATGATCGCGTCCGCGACGTGTTGGCAGCCATCGATCTTGCGGCTGGAGACAATGACGTGCGCGCCTTGTTGAGCCAGTAGCTTGGCGATGGCTTCACCAATGCCGCGGCTGGCACCGGAAACGAAAGCGATTTTGCCGTCGAGGTCGAACAGTTGGGTCTTGGACATGTTTTCTTCCTTATTGTGTCGCAATCAAAGGCTGGATTTATCGATCACTTGCAGGCTCATCTGCTCCAGCAGTTTGTTCATCTGAATGAACTGCGCAAAGCGTTTGTCCTGGGTCTGACCATGAAAAAAGCGGTAGTAGATTTGCTGCACGATGCCGGCCAGGCGGAACAAGCCATAGGTGTAGTAGAAGTCAAAATTGTCGATCTCGATGCCTGAGCGTTCAGCGTAGTAATCGACGAACTGACGACGGGTCAGCATGCCGGGCGCATGGCTAGGCTGGCGGCGCATCAGCTGTACCGGTGCCGGGTCGCTGGCTTCGATCCAATAGGCCAAGGTGTTGCCCAGGTCCATCAACGGGTCGCCAATCGTGGTGAGTTCCCAATCCAGAACGCCGATGATTTTCATCGGGTTAATGGGGTCGAGAATCACATTGTCGAAGCGATAGTCGTTGTGCACGATGCTGGATACGGGGTGATCGGCTGGCATTTTTTCCTTGAGCCAGGCCCTGACCGTCTCCCAACTCGGCGCATCCGGGGTCAGCGCTTTTTCGTAACGCTCGCCCCAACCACCAATCTGGCGTTTCACATAGCCTTCTGGCCTGCCAAGGTCCGCCAAACCGCACGCGGTATAGTCGACTTGATGCAGCTCGACGAGCGTGTCGATAAAGTTTTTACACAGCGCTTCGGTCTGTTGGGCGTCGAAGTTCAGTTCAGGCGGTAGATCAGAACGCAGAATGATGCCGTTGACCCGCTCCATGACATAGAACTCAGAGCCGATCAGTGACTCGTCAGTGCAATGCACGTAAGCCTTTGGGCAATACGGAAAGCCGACATTCAACTGATTGAGAATGCGGTATTCGCGTCCCATGTCGTGCGCAGACTTGGCTTTTTGGCCAAAAGGCGGACGCCTCAGGACGAACTCCTGGTCCGGGTATTGGATCAGGTACGTCAGGTTCGAAGCGCCGCCCGGAAACTGGCTGATCTCAGGCGAGCCTACCAGGCCGGGAATATGCGCCTTGAGGTAGGGGTCGATGAGGCTGGCGTCGAGTTCTTCGCCAGAGCGGATCTTGGTGGACTGGTCAGTAAGCGCCATGCTTATCCCTTCTGCTTATTATGGAGTGCAGACATTATTGACTAATCTAATGCGGCCACTCTCCGCTCACAAGCTGGAAACGGCCTTATAGGTGAGCGTGTTGCTGGCCAATCATTGGCTTTGATCGCTGCGTGTCCGTGAGCTGCAGGCGAAAAAAAACCGAGGCCCTGAGACCTCGGTTCTGCGTGCATTGCAGCCAGTTTTAAGCCGGGAACAGCTCGCTCAACTTCATGGCCAGCATCATGTCGCCTTCAGCGCGCAACTTGCCGCCCATGAACGCCTGCATGCCGTCGGTTTCGCCGCTGACGATGCCTTTAAGGGTCTCGCTGTCCATGACCAATGTCACTTGAGCGTCAGGGTTCTCGCCTTCTTTAACGTCGCAAGTACCGTCTTTTACGATCAGGGAGTAGTTTGTTTCTTCATCGATACGAAAGCCAAAAACCAGGTCCAGGCCTGCAGCTGCACTTGGGTTGAACTTGGCTTTCATGGATTGAATGGCGTCAGCTACAGAAGTCATGGTGCGATCCTTTTTCTGGGGTTCTGGTGGATAGGTTCCAGCGACCATTCAGGTCGCCGTGGGCCGGTCTCAGCGATAAGTGATGAGCTCCGGCGCCTGCAACAGTTGCAGGTGTGCATGACTGTTGAAGGAAGCCAAGGCTACCTCGCGACCACGGAATTTAAGCTGGTTGAGCGAGGTATTGACGATTTGCCAGTTGAGTTCGAACGCCTGCTTCGCGGGCATCTGAGTGATCAAGTGGAGCAGCGCGGTGATTGTACCGCCTGAGGTGAAAATCGCGATCCGGTCTTTGCTGCCTGCCTGATCGAGAACCCTGTGCAAGCCTGATTGAACCTGCTCGACAAAACCGAGCCAGCTCTGCAGCCCCGCAGTGTCATAGTCACCCTTGAGCCAACGGTCCATGATCAACGCAAATAGCCGCTGAAACTCAGCGCGGTTTTGCGCGGCATTACGCAGAACATGCAGGGCTTCCGGTTCATCAGGGAGCATGGCGGGGAGCAGGGCGCGGATCACTGCATCGGCGTCGAATTCATTAAATGCGGGATCGACTTCAAGCGGGGCTATGGATTGCCCGGCAGCCTTGAACTGGTCCATTACCGCCTCAGCCGTATGCTGCTGACGACGCAGGTTGCCAGAGAGACAGCGATCAAAGCTCACGCCCAACTGTGTCAGGTGCTTGCCGAGGATCTCGGCCTGGCGAATACCCATCGGCGACAGAACGTCGTAGTCGTCTGCACCAAAGGAGGCCTGGCCATGTCGAATCAAATAGATGCTGCCCACGTCGGTGTTATCCCGGGACGTTGAAGGTTTTGCGAGGTTATGAGGATGCTTCAAGCGTGTCAATGAAAAAACATACGCTTGTTTGAATGGTTGTTTCCGGGACATCCGTGGCGCGCGATCGACTGGCCGTCTGCAAAGCACGCCGGTATGCTTGAGTCATCCGCGGCCCCTTGATTGGAGGGGCGCAAAGTGTGTGAGGAGTATTTGTGGAGTTTATGGCTGAATACGCAATCTTTCTGGCCAAGACGGTCACCCTGGTGGTTGCCATTCTGATCGTGCTGGCGGCTTTCGCCTCGCTGCGCAGCAAGGGCCGACGCAAATCTGCCGGGCAGTTGCAGGTCAGCAAGCTGAATGACTTCTACAAAGGTCTGCGCGAACGTCTTGAACAATCGCTGCTGGACAAGGACCGGCTCAAGGCGTTGCGCAAGGAGCAAGCCAAAAGCCTGAAGAAGGAAAAGAAACTGGCCGACGCCAAGCCTCGGGTGTACGTGCTGGATTTTGACGGTGATATCAAAGCGTCCGCAACCGAGAGCATGCGCCATGAGATCACGGCGCTGTTGACCTTGGCCACGGCCAAGGATGAAGTGGTGCTGCGCCTGGAGAGTGGCGGCGGCATGGTCCACAGTTATGGCTTGGCCTCATCGCAGTTGGCGCGGATTCGTCAGGCGGGTATTCCACTGACTATCTGCATCGACAAAGTGGCGGCCAGCGGTGGCTACATGATGGCTTGCATTGGTAACAAGATTATCAGCGCACCGTTCGCTATTTTGGGTTCCATCGGCGTGGTAGCGCAGTTGCCCAACGTCAATCGTCTGCTGAAGAAGCATGATATTGATTTTGAAGTGCTGACCGCTGGCGAGTACAAACGTACCTTGACCGTGTTCGGCGAAAATACCGAGAAGGGCCGGGAGAAGTTCCAGGAAGAGCTGGACATCACTCACGAGTTGTTCAAAAACTTTGTCGCGCGCTACCGGCCACAATTGGCTATCAACGAAGTCGCCACCGGGGAAGTCTGGCTTGGCATGGCAGCGCTGGACAAACAGCTGGTGGACGAACTCAAGACCAGTGATGAATACCTTTCTGAGCGCGCCAAGGTCGCTGAAGTTTTCCATTTGCACTATTCCGAGCGTAAAAGCTTGCAGGAACGGATCGGCTTGGCGGCCAGTGGGTCGGTAGATCGTGTCTTGTTGAGTTGGTGGAGCCGGCTGACACAGCAACGCTTCTGGTAATCATGAGCGTCCTTGTCAGGTTTTCAGTGACAAGGACGGTTCATCAGATAGCAAAAAGCCCGGGGTTCTAAAGAACCCCGGGCTTTTTTTCAGGCCAAATCAGCGACGCCGGAACAGCGGCAACGGTTCATCTGTAGCGGCCTGGTAGGTCACCGAGAAGTCTTTAAGACCTTCAAGGGCTTCATACGGGTCTTTATCGGGGCGAATCGCAAAGGCGTCGAAACCACAGCGGTGCATGTAGAACAATTGGTCACGCAACACATCGCCAATGGCTCGTAGCTCGCCTTTGAAACCGTATCGATCACGAAGCAGGCGCGCATTGGAGAAACTGCGACCATCGGTGAACGCCGGAAAATTCAGGGCAATAACCTGAAAGTTGTCCACGTCATCGCCAATTTGCTCGGCTTCTTCGTCTGCGTCCAGCCATACACCCAGGCCGCCGTCACGCGCTTTGAGGGCGTGACTGTGGTCGAGCCATAAGGCCAGCGGCACAATCAGGTCATCACAGTTGGACAGGCCGTCAAGCGTCGTATCCTTTGGCAGCAAGTGCCAGGTTTCGTCGATGACTTCGTTGTTCTTAATGATTCGCTGCATAGACGCGCTCCTTGAAAGGGTCAATGCCGATACGCTGGAAGGTGTCGATAAAACGCTCATCTTCGTGCCGCTTCTCTATGTAGACGTTGATCAGCTTTTCGATCACGTCAGGCATCACATCCTGGGCGAAAGACGGGCCCAGAATTTTACCCAGGCTTGCGTCACGGTTGCTGCTGCCGCCAAGGGAGACTTGATAGAACTCTTCGCCTTTCTTGTCCACGCCAAGAATGCCGATATGCCCCACGTGGTGGTGACCGCAGGCATTCATGCAGCCTGAAATATTCAGGTCCAGCTCGCCAATGTCGAACAGGTAATCCAGATCGTCAAAGCGACGCTGGATGGATTCGGCAATCGGGATCGATTTGGCGTTGGCCAAGGAGCAGAAATCGCCCCCCGGGCAGCAAATGATGTCGGTCAGCAGGCCGATGTTCGGGGTAGCAAAACCTTGTTCGCGGAGCTCGCCCCACATTGTGAACAATTGGCTCTGCTCAACGTCGGCAAGAATGATGTTTTGCTCGTGGGACGTGCGCATCTGGCTGAAGCTGTAACGATCAGCCAGATCGGCAATGCCATCGAGTTGTTTGTCGGTGACATCGCCCGGGGCAACACCGGTCGGTTTGAGCGACAGGGTCACTGCGGCGTAGCCCGGCTTTTTGTGCGCAAGAACGTTGCGCGAGCGCCAGCGGGCGAAACCCGGGTGTTCTTTGTCGAGGTGAGCCAGTTCAGCGCTTTGATCGCTAAGGGCTTTGTACTCGGGGTCGACGAAGTGCTTGGCGACGCGATGCACTTCGGCTTCGGTCAACGTGGTCTGGCCGCCCCGCAGGTGGGCCATTTCCGCGTCGACTCGCTCGGCGAACACTTCAGGCGTCAGTGCCTTGACCAGAATCTTGATCCGGGCCTTGTACTTGTTGTCGCGACGGCCATAGCGGTTGTAGACCCGCAGGATGGCGTCCAGGTAGCTCAACAGGTCCTGCCAAGGCAGAAACTCATTGATGAAGGCACCGACCACTGGCGTACGACCCAGGCCGCCACCGACCAGAACGCGGAAACCCAGTTCGCCTGCAGCGTTACGCACGGGCTCCAGGCCAATGTCGTGCACTTCAATGGCGACACGGTCGCTGGCGGAACCATTGATGGCGATCTTGAACTTGCGCGGCAGGTAAGCGAATTCGGGGTGGAAGGTAGTCCACTGCCGAACGATCTCGCACCACGGGCGCGGATCAACCACTTCATCCGCCGCAACACCGGCAAATTGATCGGTGGTGACGTTACGCAAGCAGTTACCGCTGGTCTGAATCGCGTGCATCTGCACGGTTGCGAGTTCAGCCAGAATATCCGGCACGTCTTCCAGCGCGGGCCAGTTGAACTGAATATTTTGGCGGGTGCTGACGTGGGCATAGCCCTTGTCATAATCGCGAGCGATTTTGGCAATCATGCGCAACTGTCGCGAGGTCAGCTGGCCGTAAGGCACAGCCACCCGCAACATCGGCGCAAAGCGTTGAATATAAAGGCCATTCTGCAGGCGCAGCGGGCGAAACTCTTCTTCGCTCAGCTCTCCGGCCAGGTAGCGTCGGGTCTGATCCCGGAACTGCTTGACGCGGTCCTCGATGATCCGCTGATCGTACTCGTCGTATACGTACATATAGGTCCTGTTCTCAGGCTGCTTACAGCAAATCTGCGCGCACGGCCGCGCACTCCCAACGGAGCCGAGGGAAGATACCAGTTTGCAGTTATGCGCAAAAGTGAAGTTTGAGTATATGCAAAGAACTAAAAGAACTATCCAGATCGGGTTGATCGGATAACCCTGCTTGAGGAATGGGCAATGCTCGACTTTACTGAGGGCGTGATCGCGGCAATCTGCTGTCGCAGAGGCGGTCACGCTTCATGTGCAATCACCGATAAAACCGAAAAGAGGCGATGCAATGAGCAACCCTGTCAAAGCAGTGAAAGCCGATAGCAGCGTAGATGCCTGGGCCATTTTCTTCATTGTCATCCTGGTCGTAACGACGGCCGTATTCTGGGTGAGCCACCAATAACGCAAGCAACCTGCGCCTGTCCGACGTGACGGTCGGACAATGCGTTAAACGGTATTCAGAGGTCTGCATTCAAGCAGTTATACTGCGCGCCTATTTTTCAGGCCCGCATGAGAATGTTTAAATTTTTTTGTAGCGCGTTGCTGGTATTGAGCAGCGTATGGCTGACTGCGGCCGAAGCGGCGACGGTGGTTTTTCTCAATCCGGGCCTGTCGACAGAAACGTTTTGGGTCAGCTATTCAAAGTTCATGGCGGCGGCGGCCGATGACTTGGGCATGACGTTGCAGGTGCACTACTCGGAGCGGGACCCCGATAAAACGCTGATCCAGGCGCGCGAAGTGTTGCAGGGCCCCGACCGGCCCGATTACCTGGTGTTCGTCAATGAACTGTATGCCGCCCCGGAAATTCTTCGTCTGTCCCAAGGCAGCGGCGTCAAGCTGTTCGCCGTCAACAATACCCTCACCCCTGATCAGATCAACCTACTTGGCGACGTCCGCACCCGCTTTCCGAATTTGATCGGTAGCCTGGTGGGGAATGACGAGGAGGGCGGCTATCTGATGGCCAAGGAGCTGATTCGCCTGCACCCCAAGGTTGCCGTCGGTCAGAGCATTGACATGCTGGCGTTCTCCGGGGCAGCAACAACACCCGTCGCCCAGCTTCGCGAGCAGGGCCTGCACCGCGCCTTGGCTGAGCACCCGGAAGTGCATTTGCGTCAACTCGTGTACAGCGGTTGGGAGCGAGGGCGGGCGCAGGAGCAGGCCCGACAGCTGTTCAAGCGCTACCCGAAAACAAGCCTGGTATGGTCTGCCAATGATGAAATGGCGTTTGGCGCCATGGCGGCATTGCGTGAACGGGGCGCAAAGCCGGGCAAGGATGTGCTGTTTAGTGCCTTGAACTCTTCGACAGCGGCCTTGCAGGCGCGACTGGACGGAAGTTTGAGTGTTCTGGCGGGTGGACACTTTACGTTGGGAGGGTGGGCCATGGTATTGCTGCACGACTATGACGCAACCAGGGAACAGGATCGCCAGTACCTGGGGGCGCGTCAGTTAAGCGTGTTGCAGCTTATCGGCCAGCAGGATGCCTGGCGCCTGCTGCAGGCTAGCCACAAAGACGACTATGGCGTCGATTTCCGCACATTCAGCGTGACGGGTAACCCTACGCCAGACGCGTACCACTTTTCCCTGAAAAGCATACTGCACTGAAGGGTCAGCCCACTGCGAAGTGCAATACCAACTGCACAATGCCAAACAAGGTCAGGGCGAAGATCGCCGTGAACAGCACGCCCAGTATGACGAAATGACTGGGTTTGCCGTGGGTAAAATCCCGAGCCCGGTTTTTCCCGCTCTGCACACCAAATGCCGCCGCTACAACGCTCTGCACCATCTGCCAGAAAGTAGGCGGCTTATTGTTTGAAGAGTCGTCCATACACCCTCGTGAGTTCACATCAACGTAAAGAAAACTCACTGAAGCATAGTCAACTCAGGGGGATATGCCCTGCGCCGGTCACTTTGATGAATGGCAGCGCCTGCTGAAAAAGGAAGCAACCCATGGCCGGGCTGCCTCCTGAACGCGCTGTCTTAGTCGTCGTATCCCAGGTTTGGCGCCAGCCAGCGCTCAGAAACACTCAGTTCCTGACCTTTGCGCGCCGTGTAGCTTTCTACCTGATCCTTGTCGACTTTACCCACGGCAAAATATTGTGCCTGTGGGTGAGCGAAGTACCAGCCACTTACCGACGCCGCAGGGAACATGGCATAGCTTTCGGTCAAGGTGACACCGCTCAGGCCCGACTGACCCTCCTCAGCGCGGTCCAGCAGGTCGAACAAGGTGCCCTTTTCGGTGTGATCCGGGCAGGCCGGATAACCCGGTGCAGGACGGATACCGATGTACTGCTCCTTGATCAGGTCTTCGTTGGCCAGTTGTTCGTCCTTGGCATAACCCCAGTAGTTTTTCCGCACCTGTTGGTGCAGCCACTCGGCGCAAGCTTCGGCGAGACGGTCGGCCAGGGCTTTGACCATGATTGCGTTGTAGTCGTCGCCTTTGTCTTGATAAGCCTTGGACACTTCTTCGGCACCGATGCCCGCGGTGGTGATGAAACCACCGACGTAATCGGTGACGCCGCTGTCCTTGGGCGCGACAAAGTCGGCCAGGGAGAAGTTTGGTTTTCCGTCGGTCTTGATGATCTGCTGACGCAGGTGATGCAGCTTGGCCAGTGGTTTGCCGTCGTTGCCGTAAAGCTCCAGGTCATCGTTATCGACCTGATTGGCAGGCCAGAAGCCAAACACTGCGCGAGCGCTGATCAGTTTTTCGTCGATCAGTTTGCGCAGGATGTCCTGAGCATCGGCAAACAGCGAGGTCGCTGCTTCGCCAACCACTTCATCGGTGAGAATGCGCGGGTATTTGCCAGCCAGGTCCCAAGAGATGAAGAACGGGGTCCAGTCGATGTACTCGGCCAGCACATTCAGGTCGATATTTTCCAGGACCTTCACACCGGTGAACGTGGGTTTGACCGGTTGGTAATCGGCCCAGTCGAACTTCGGCTTCTTGGCCACGGCAGCGGCGTAACTCAGGCGTTCGGTGCGCGAGCTACGGGCGGCGGTGCGCTCACGTACCTCGATGTACTCGAGCCGGGTTTTCTCGATAAATGCCGGCTTCAGTTCCTTGGACAGCAATTGCGTGGCCACGCCAACGGCGCGGGATGCATCGGTGACGTAGATCACCGCGTCGTTGCTGTACTTGGGCTCGATCTTCACCGCGGTATGGGCTTTGGACGTGGTCGCGCCACCGATCATCAGCGGCAGGGTAAAGCCCTGACGCTGCATTTCCCGGGCGACGTGCACCATCTCATCGAGTGACGGGGTAATCAGTCCAGACAGGCCGATGATGTCGCACTTCTGTTCCTTGGCTACCTGCAGGATCTTCTCTGCCGGCACCATCACGCCCAGATCGACGATGTCATAGCCGTTACAACCCAGAACCACGCCGACAATGTTCTTGCCGATGTCATGCACGTCGCCCTTGACCGTGGCCATGAGGATTTTGCCTTTGGCTTCGGGTTTATCGCCTTTTTCCAGCTCGATGAACGGGATCAAGTGGGCCACGGCCTGTTTCATCACGCGTGCCGATTTAACCACCTGCGGCAGGAACATTTTTCCCGAGCCAAACAGATCGCCGACAATGTTCATGCCGGACATCAGCGGACCTTCGATCACTTCGATCGGGCGCTTGAACGACTGCCGTGACTCTTCGGTGTCTTCGACGATGTGGGTGGTGATGCCTTTGACCAGCGCGTGTTCCAGGCGCTTGTTGACTTCCCAGCCACGCCACTCTTCGGTTTCGGCTTCTTTGACGCTGCCGTCACCCTTGTACTTGTCGGCAATGGCCAGCAGGGCGTCGGTACCGTTTGGCGTGCGGTTGAGGACGACGTCTTCCACACAATCGCGCAATTCTGCCGGTATCTGGTCGTAGATCTCCAGTTGCCCGGCGTTGACGATACCCATGCTCAAGCCGTTGCGGATCGCATACAGCAAAAACACCGAGTGAATCGCCTCGCGTACCGGATTGTTGCCACGGAACGAGAACGATACGTTGGACACGCCACCGGAGGTCAGGGCGTGGGGCAGGTTGTCGCGAATATAGGCGCAGGCGTTGATGAAATCGACGGCGTAGTTGTTGTGCTCTTCGATACCGGTGGCAATGGCGAAGATGTTCGGGTCAAAAATGATGTCTTCAGGCGGGAAGCCGACATCGTTGACCAGGATGTCGTAGGAGCGCTTGCAGATTTCTCTCTTGCGCTTCTCGGTGTCGGCCTGGCCGTCTTCATCGAACGCCATCACCACCACGGCGGCGCCATAGCGTTTGCACAGTTTGGCGTGATGGATGAACTGCTCCACGCCTTCCTTCATGCTGATGGAGTTGACGATGCCCTTGCCCTGAATGCACTTGAGGCCGGCTTCGATCACTTCCCATTTGGAGGAGTCGATCATGATCGGAACGCGGGAAATGTCCGGTTCGCCAGCAATCAGATTGAGGAAGGTGACCATCGCCTTCTTCGAATCGAGCATGCCCTCGTCCATGTTGATGTCGATCACCTGAGCGCCGGCTTCGACCTGCTGCAAGGCGACTTCAAGGGCTTCGGTGTAGTTGTCTTCACGGATCAGCCGGGCAAAACGCGCAGAACCAGTGATGTTGGTGCGCTCGCCAACGTTGATGAACAACGAACTGCGATCAATGGTGAACGGTTCCAGGCCGGACAGGCGACAGGCTTTAGGGATGTCCGGAATAGCTCGCGGCGGGTACTTGCTCACCGCATTGGCGATGGCCTTGATGTGCGCAGGCGTGGTCCCACAGCAGCCACCGACGATATTGAGAAAGCCACTCTGGGCGAACTCTTCGATGATTGCCGCTGTCTGTGCTGGCTCTTCGTCGTATTCACCAAAGGCGTTCGGCAAACCGGCGTTAGGGTGCGCCGAAACGTAAGTGCCGGCCTTGTTCGACAGCTCTTCCAGGTACGGACGCAAATCGCTGGCGCCCAACGCGCAGTTCAAGCCCACCGAAATGGGTTTGGCGTGGCTGACCGAGTTCCAGAACGCTTCAGTGGTTTGTCCGGACAGTGTGCGGCCCGAGGCATCGGTGATGGTCCCGGAGATCATGATCGGCAATTCAAAGCCGACTTCTTCGAACACGCCCTGCACGGCGAAAATTGCGGCCTTGGCATTGAGGGTGTCGAAAATCGTCTCGATCAGGATCAGATCGGCGCCGCCCTCGATCAAGCCGTGAGTGGCTTCGGTGTAGTTTTCCACCAACTGATCGAAGGTCACGTTGCGGTAACCGGGGTTGTTCACGTCTGGCGACAGCGAGCAGGTGCGGCTGGTCGGGCCGAGAACGCCGGCAACGAAGCGCGGCTTGTTGGGCGTTTCCAGGGTTTTAGCGTCAGCGACCTTGCGGGCGAGGCGGGCACCTTCTACGTTCAACTCATAGGCCAACGCTTCCATGCCGTAATCGGCTTGGGAAACCTGGGTGGCGTTGAAGGTGTTGGTTTCGAGAATGTCCGCACCAGCGTCCAGATAGGCCTTTTCGATGGCCCCAATCACGTCCGGACGACTGAGAATCAGCAGGTCGTTGTTGCCTTTGACATCACTTGGCCAGTCGGCGAAGCGTTTGCCACGGTAGTCCTCTTCCTCCAGCCGGTAGCTCTGGATCATTGTGCCCATGCCACCATCGAGAATCAGAATGCGCTCTTTGAGGGCTTGCTGGAGAACGTGGAGGCGAGCGCTGCGGTCGGACATAGGACTACCTGGAAAGGCCAATACAGAAGGTCCGAGATAATAGCAAACCTGCGCGCTTTTAGTGAGAGGAGGGCATTCTCATGAATATCGCTCATGTTGGAGGGCGTAAGCCACTGTAGAATCTCCGCGCTTTAATGGTCGGGACACTGGACATGCCATATCGCGTACTCGCAAGCCTCTTTTTGCTGCTTCTATGCAGTGGGGTACGTGCGCAAGATTCTGGGTTGAACCTTCCTTCGTCTATTTCCTACACCCGAGACGTGCAGCCGATCTTTACTGAGAAGTGTGTCGCCTGCCATGCCTGTTATGACGCCGCGTGCCAGCTCAACCTGGGCAGCGCCGAAGGGGCGCTACGTGGGGCGTCGAAAGTTCAGGTGTATAACGGCAGGCGCAGCGAAGCCGAGG
Organism: Pseudomonas sp. UMAB-08; assembly: GCF_900095225.1. Classification (GTDB taxonomy): domain Bacteria; phylum Pseudomonadota; class Gammaproteobacteria; order Pseudomonadales; family Pseudomonadaceae; genus Aquipseudomonas. The sequence continues at coordinate 82,392 of NZ_LT607414.1, read as the reverse complement.
CAACTACCCGTCTTTATTACGATGCCCACAGCGTCACGGCCTGGCAGCATAAAGGCTTCTATTCGGTGCTTGATGCGCAAGGCAGTCAGGCGGCACTGATGGCGCGGATGCTTGAGCTCGGCCATAAAACGCCGCTGACGCCCTATGCCAAAGTCCCTGCCGAGATCGTTCTGGGGATGGGCCGAGATAATCAATGCCCGATGCCGGCTGAGTTCGAAGCCTATGCCGGTAATCATCCCAAGGAAGGCATGCCGCTGGCAGTGACCGGTTTGACCGAGCCTCAGTATCAAACCTTGCGGCGCTGGTTGGCGGCGGGTGCACCGATCGATGAACAGGCGCTGGCCCCAAGCGCCAGCGAGACGCTGCAGATCACTCAGTGGGAAGACATGCTCAACACCCGCGGCGCCAAGGAAGGGTTGGTGGCACGGTGGTTATACGAGCATCTGTTCCTGGCGCACATTTATTTTGAAGGCGGCGAGCCGGGGCATTTCTTTCAGTGGGTTCGTTCGCGTACGCCCAGTGGTCAGCCCATCGACCTGATCAATACTCGACGGCCTAACGATGACCCTGGCACCGACGTGTATTACCGCTTGTGGCCGGTACAAGGGGTGATCGTGCACAAGACCCACATCACGTACCCCATGAGCCCAGGCAAAATGGCGCGGGTCAAAGAGCTGTTCTACAGCGGTGACTGGACTGTCAGCGCTTCGCCTGGCTACGGCCCACGGCATCGCGCCAATCCGTTCGACACGTTTCAGGCGATTCCAGCCCAGGCGCGTTATCAGTTCATGCTCGACAACGCCGAGTACTTCATTCGCACCTTTATCCGTGGTCCGGTATGCCGTGGGAATATCGCCAGTGATGTCATTCGCGATAATTTCTGGGCTCTTTTTCAGGACCCGGCACATGATCTGTACCTCACGGATGCGGCTTATCGCGACAAGGCCACGCCACTGTTGTCGATGCCCGGCCAGATCGACGACGTTGGCAGCGTGTTGACCCTGTGGCACTCCTATCGCGACAAGCGCAATGAGTACGAAGCGCTACGCAGCAAGACCTATGCTCAGGCGCCAGCACCCGGTTGGTCGACCTTATGGGCCGGTAACGACAACGCCCTGCTGTCGATTTTTCGTCACTACGACAGCGCGTCCGTCAATAAAGGGTTGATCGGCGAAATCCCGCAGACGATGTGGCTGTTCGACTTTCCCATCCTTGAGCGCACCTACTACCAGCTCGCGGTCAACTTCGACGTATTCGGCAACGTTGCGCACCAGGCACAGACCCGGTTGTATTTCGACCTGATCCGCAACGGTGCCGAGCAGAACTTTCTGCGGCTGATGCCGGCTGACTCGCGCGATGAGATATTGAGCGATTGGTACCAGGAAGGCGGCAAAGTGAAGATGTGGCTGGACTATCAAGGCATCGACGATGACACGCCGAGCGGTCTTAAACTCAATGAAAAAGACCCCAAGCGTGATTTCGCCCTTCAGTTGCTGGTGCGCTATGGCAACTTGAATGGCCGGCCGGACCCGATCAACCGCTGCAGTGGCGCGTACTGTGCCCGGCAAACCCTGGCGCCCGAATTGCGCTACGCCGAACAGGCCCTGAGTCGCCTGACGTCTCGCCCGGCGGCGGGTTTACAGGTGATCGCCCAGTTACCGGAAGCAAGCATGCTCCGAATCCAGGCCAGCGATGGTAAGCGCGAGCTCTACAGCCTGCTGCGCAACCGTGCACACAGTAACGTCGCCTTTATGCTGGGTGAGGAATCCCGCTATCAGCCGGGGCTGGACACCCTGACCCTCTACCCCGGCGTGCTGAGCAGTTACCCTAACTTCATGTTCAATATTCCTGCTGTGCAGGTGCCCGCGTTTGTCCGCGCCATGGAGCAGGCGCGGGACGCGAATGCGTTCGAAAAAATCGTTCAGCGCTGGGGCATTCGCCGGAGCAATCCTCAGTTCTGGTTCTATTTTCATGACCTGACACGCTATATCCAGGAGACCGAGCCGGTTGAGGCGGGTGTGCTGGACATGAACCGCTACGAGAATCTGTAGCCGTTCTTTAAACGGCTACGCAGGTAAGCCCGCGAAGCCGACGACACGCTCTGTTTGAGCTGAATACCTTGATAAACATGGCCCGCAGCCATCTACCAGTCATCAATCCCGCGCAACCTTTTCGCCCTTATCGCGGTCCGACGTATCGAGACGACCTGAAGTAGCCGTTTATTCGGGGTCCTTGATGTTGATTTGAAAACAGGTGAGTTGCGGATGTTGATTTCGGTTCAAGCCCTGCGGGCACTCGCCGCGTGGGTCGTTGTGTGTCACCACTTTATGCAGATTTTCTTTGATTTTCATGCCAAAGGCCCCGTAGGGCAGTTCTTCGTCGACAGGGGGGCGGTAGGGGTCGATATTTTCTTCGTGATCAGTGGGTTGGTGATCTACCTGTCCACGCAAAACAAAGACATGCCAGCGGGACGCTTCATGGTCAATCGGATCATCCGTATCGTCCCGGCATATTGGGTCTACACGGCCGCCATGGGGCTGCTGTTGGTAGTCGCCAGCCCGCTATTGCCGCATCAAGTGATCAGTTGGCAGAACTTCATTCTTTCCCTGTTATTCATCCCTTCTGAAAACCCCGGCGGTTACGGCATGTACCCGACGTTGAACGTGGGCTGGACGCTGAATTATGAAATGTTCTTCTATCTGCTGTTCTCACTGGTGTTTTTGGTCCATCAACGTCATCGGCCATTGGTTGTCGCAGCCGCATTGTTCGCGGTGAGTGAGGTGTTGACCCGTTACGGTTGGATCAGCCATTTCTACCGCAACGACATTATGTACGAGTTTCTGCTGGGCATCGGCATCGGCATTATCTACAGCCGCGGCTGGATTACTCCCCGGCTATGGCTACCGCTGCTGGCGATTGCCGGGGCCTTTGTCACCATTTATCACTTGCCACCGGCACAACGGTTTATGAACTGGGGGCTGCCCAGCGCGTTGATTGTCGTCGCCTGTATCTCACTGGAACCATACTTTCAGGGCAATCGATTATTCAAGGTGCTGGGCGACTGTTCCTACTCGGTGTATTTACTCCACGTATTGGTTCTTTACGGCGGATGGCTGGCGTCTGAACGCTATGGGCTCAATCCATATGCGGTGTTTGCCGTGTGTGTACCATTGATTGCGGTCGGAGCCTGGGGCAGCTACGAATTTATCGAAAAAGGACTTTATCTACGCCTCAAAGGCTGGCTGGACAAGCGAAGGGCGCTGGGCGAAGCGGTCGCTCTTTCCCGACATAATTACTAGGACTTTGTGCGGCGCGAATGATTGGCGTAAACTGCGCCCACGTCTGCGAGGAATTTTCATGACCGCTATTACTATTACCGATGCCGCCCACGACTATCTGGCCGATTTGCTTGAAAAGCAGAACACTCAGGGCATCGGCATCCGCGTGTTTATTACCCAGCCTGGCACCCAATACGCTGAGACCTGCATTGCTTATTGCAAGCCGGGCGAAGAGAAACCAGAAGACAAGGCCATTGGCCTGAAAAGCTTCACTGCCTGGATCGACTCCTTCAGCGAAGCGTTTCTGGATGATGCGGTTGTCGATTATGCCACCGACCGAATGGGCGGCCAGCTGACCATCAAGGCGCCAAACGCCAAAGTGCCGATGGTCAATGCCGACAGCCCGATCAACGAACGCATCAATTATTACCTGCAAACCGAGATCAATCCGGGTCTGGCCAGCCATGGCGGCCAGGTTTCGCTGATTGATGTGATTGAAGAGAACGACGAAAATATCGCCGTGCTGAAGTTCGGTGGCGGTTGCCAAGGCTGCGGCCAGGCTGACGTGACCTTGAGAGAAGGAATCGAGCGCACTCTGCTTGAGCGTATTCCTGAGCTTAACGGTGTGCGGGACGTTACTGACCACACGCAAAAAGAAAACGCCTACTACTAAGTCGGGCGTCTCTACGCGATAAAACAGCTGCAAAAAAATGCCTCGACGGGTTCGAGGCATTTTTTTTGCGTGCTGCCGGTGCCTGGGTTAGCCGGCCTTGGCGCAACCGGCAGGATTGAACACGCGCTGGCTTGAAGCCGGACTCTTGAGCAGTGCAGCCCCGGTGCGTGCCGGACGTGGCAGAAGTTGCCCGGAGCAATTGGGGCAGCGACCGCCCAGACGGTCGTGCGCGCAATCGCTGCAGAAGGTGCATTCAAACGAGCAAATCAACGCGTCCAGACTGTCGCCAGGCAGGTCGCGGTCGCAGCATTCACAGCTCGGGCGAAGTTCAAGCATAGGAGTGACCTCGTTCGCAGGTGTTTGGGGAAAGGAAAGCTTCGGCAACAATGCCAAACACTACGGGCTCTTGGCAATCAGGGCCGGTATAGATGCGCATGTCCGGCCCGATAGAGCGACGATTCGGCGAACTGGTCATTGGCCAATACCCTGCCTACCAGAATCAATGCCGTGCGGCGAAACCCTTTGGCGTGAACTTTCTCCTGGATGTCGGCCAGGGTGCCCAGTACCCAATCCTGATCCGGCCAACTGGCGCGATGGACCACCGCAATCGGGCAGTCAGCACCGTAGTGAGGGGTCAGTTCGGCGACAATTTTTGCCAGGTTCTTGACCCCCAGATGAATCGCCATGGTCGCCCGATGCTGCGCCAGGCTGGCCAGTTCCTCGCCCGCAGGCATGGAGGTTTTATCGGCGTAGCGGGTCAGGATCACGCTCTGGGAAATATCCGGCAGCGTCAGTTCGGTGCCCAGCAATGCGGCGCAGGCAGCAGTGGCGGTAACGCCGGGGATGATTTCGAAGGGGATATCCAGTTCGCGCAGGTAACGAATCTGCTCGCCAATCGCGCCGTACAGACTGGGATCACCAGAGTGCACCCGAGCGACATCTAAGCCTTGTTCATGAGCGGATTTCATCGCGGCAATGATCTGTTCCAGGTGCAACTCGGCACTATTGATCACCTGTACCGCCTGATGCCCTTCAAGGACAGCGGTCGGCACCAGTGAGCCGGCGTAGATGATCACCGGGCAACTGCGGATCAGACGCTGGCCTTTGACCGTGATCAGTTCCGGGTCGCCGGGGCCTGCGCCGATAAAAAAAACGGTCATGGGTGCTCCAGAATCCAGCCTTAGGCTTTTGAGTGGGTGTGAAAACAGGCAGATTATCGACGATCGGGTACGTCGCCGGCCAAGGCAAATGTCGCGTGCTGGTTTTTCTGCCGGGTGATCAGTAATTCGCCATGACGCCCACCAAGGCGCTGTAACAGCGCCAACGCACTGCTTTCGGCTACGCCGTAGCAACCTGTATGGGCGAACGCGATGGCAGAACGATGACTGAGCTGCGCGTCGAAACCGCTCAACTCTGCTGCACTGAAAAACACCAGTGGCAGACCCAGATGCTCTGCCAGCGCCAACAAACCCGGCTCAGAACGTTTCAGGTCAATGGAGGCGAGGGCAGTGATGGCTTCAACTTTCAGCCTATGATTCTGCAAAGCCTGTTCAATCAATTCGAGTAGCAGGCTTGCAGGGCAACCGCGCTGGCAGCCGAGGCCGACCACCAGGGTCGGCACCGAGTGCTGTCGGGTCATGCGCGGTGATTGACGTGCTGGGCGTTCAATTCATGATTATTGCGGCGGAACAGCCATGCGCTGATCAGGCCCAAGGCGATCCAGAACAGCGCATTGGTCAACAGCGAGGCGATCTTGAACTGAGCTTCCAGCGCTTCAGGGGCGAGGCTCTCATGCACGTCCGGTTGTGGTGCGCCAATCACGTGTGGCACCAGCAGGATCGCTATCCCCAGCACCTTCAGCAACCAATGCTTGCTGAACACGATCAGCGCCAAGGCGACGGCGGTAGAAGCTGCCGTGCTCGCCCACCAGATTTGTCGCTGAACCAGATCAGCCGCCGCAGTCCCCGGCAGCTCAGGTGGCAGGCCCAGGGTCGGAGCGAGAACGAACACGGCAAAACCGGCCAGCCCCCACAGTATCCCCTGAGACGTACGGCCCGGCGCACGCAGGGTGTAAAGCCCCGCGAGCATCAATGCAAAACCGACTGCGACCACCAGATTGCCCCCGGTGGTGGACACGACACGCTGCCAGCCGTCTTGAGGTTCCCATGCCTCGGCGTCGTGAACGTGCCCAGCGCCTTCAGCATGCTCATGGACGTGTTCTGTCGGCGCCTTTTCATAGGTCTCCGCTTGCAGAATCAGCGGCGCAACCCAGAAGCTTTGCAGCAGCGTCAACAACAGTGCGGCGAACAGACCCGTGAACCCGGCCGTTTGAGCGATACGCTTGAACATGGCGGCAGGTCTCAATGGCAAGGGAAGGCAGAGCTGTGGCGGGTGTCGTGCGCCGCGTTGTGGACGGCATTGATATGCGAGAAACCGGCGAAGTAGACCAGAAATGCACCCAGCAGGAGGGCGCTGACGGCAGCCGTCAGGCGTCGGGTCTGAGTGGAGGTGGTTGTAGCTGAGTGGCTGATAGTGCTGATCGACATGGCGCTTCCCTCAAGTGTCGGCAAGTAGGCAAGCGCATGGAAACCCCACTGACAGGCGTCAGTAGAGGTTCAACAGCGCCCGCCCACCGCGGGTTTGTTAGGTCATTTGTCGGGCCGGTCTCCGGGCTTGCGAGGGGTCTGTGCAGACTGACCATCAAGAATCACCTTCCCATGCCGGACTGCTGGCACAGTGGATCTGACTCTTCACTCGCTTACCGTTGCGGGGGCAGCGCCGGACTTGCTTATGCCTATTGGCATGAAGCGCACCGGTTTCCCGTTTCACCCTGTGAAGGGCACCCGAAACAAGGCCGTAGGAAAACATGAGCACGCACAGGAGTCAATCCAGAGCATCTGCGGCTTAGCCGGTGATTGACCTGCCCGCAGCCACTGCGTAGCCTTGCTCGTTCGAGGTGCTCCGGTATTGCACGGAGCTAAAAGGGAACGCGGTTCAAGCCGCGGCTGCCCCCGCAACTGTAAACGGTCATGTTCATTGCACTGCCACTGCACGCGTGCGGGAAGGCGCAATGAACGCGTACTGGACGCTTTTTTATAGGCCGCCAACACGCCACCGTCAGCCAGGAGACCTGCCTCGAAACAAGATTCTCACTACAACCGGGCGGGGTGATCCGGTGGCGAATTGATCTGCGTGCATGTGCTACGTGGTTATCGTCCTGTTTGCCCGCCGCTTTGCCAAAGGGCATCCGATGAAATCACTGGCCAAACTTCCCGTCACTATCGTTACCGGTTTCCTCGGGTCGGGTAAAACCACGTTGCTGCGGCACATTCTCGACAACGCCGAAGGTCGGCGCATCGCGGTGATCGTCAACGAATTCGGCGAACTGGGCATCGATGGCGACATCCTCAAGCAATGCACCATTGGCTGCACCGAAGAAGAAGCCAACGGTCGTGTGTATGAGTTGGCCAACGGTTGCCTGTGCTGCACGGTTCAGGAAGAGTTCTTCCCGGTCATGCGCGAATTGGTTGCCCGTCGCGGCGACCTGGATCACATCCTGATTGAAACCTCTGGCCTGGCGCTGCCAAAACCCTTGGTCCAAGCGTTTCAGTGGCCAGAAATTCGTAACGCCTGCACGGTCGATGCGGTGATTACCGTGGTCGACAGCCCTGCAGTGTTGGCAGGCACGTTCGCTGCATTCCCGGATCAAGTCGACGCACAGCGCAAACTCGACCCGAACCTTGACCATGAGTCGCCACTGCACGAATTGTTCGCCGATCAACTCGCGAGCGCGGATCTGGTTATCCTCAATAAAGCCGACATGCTCGATGCGGCAGGCCTGGCGACCGTCCGCACTGAAGTCTCCGAAGAACTGCCACCTGCGGTCAAAGTGATCGAAGCCAGCAGCGGTCGTCTGCCCATCAGCGTGTTGCTGGGGCTGGGCGCTGAGTCGGAGGTGCATATCGATAGTCGCCGCACCCACCATGACCATCACGAAGGCGATGACCATGACGACCATGATCATGATGCTTTCGATTCTATCTCGATCAAATTGCCACAGGCCGACGAAAGCCTGTTGCTGGACGCCTTGACGCAACTGGTGGTGCAGCACGGCATTTTGCGGGTCAAGGGTTTCGCAGCGATTCCGGGCAAGCCGATGCGCTTGCTGATTCAAGGCGTCGGGACGCGGTTTGACAAGCATTTCGACCGTGCCTGGCGTGCCGAGGAAGAACGCGCGACCCATCTGGTATTGATTGGTCAGGAACTCGATGCCAGCGTTCTCGAAGCCCAACTGCACGCAGCGGTTGCCGGCTGACCCATGCATTTACTGAGAACCCAGCCTGGCGGCTTTGTACCTGACGACAGCATCGCTGATCTGGGGCAAACCCCGGCCGAGCTGGTGATTCTCTGCAGCGGCGATTCACATTTGGCGTTGCTCGCCGAGGCGGCGCAACAGTTGCCTGAGGATTACCCCAGTCTGCGTCTGGCCAACCCGATGCAAGTGCAAAATCACGCGTCAGTGGACATGTACGTCGATCAAGTGCTGCGTCATGCCAAGGTCATCCTGATTTCCCTGCACGGCGGCATCGGGTATTGGCGCTACGGCGTCGAGCGTCTGGTGGAGCTTGCCGGACGGGGGGTGCAGCTTATTCTGGTGCCGGGCGATGATCGTCCGGACCCGGAGTTGAGCGGCTTGAGCACTGTTGCCGGCGAAGAAGGCGAGCGGCTCTGGCATTTCCTTCGCCAGGGCGGCATGCACAACGCGCTTGAGCTGTATCGTTGTTTGGCAAACTGTTGGCTGGGCCGCGATTATCCTTGGGCAGAGCCTCAGGCTTTGCCACGTACCGCGATCTACCATCCGCACAAGGCCAATGCGGAGCTGAGTGACTGGCAGGCCGATTGGCACGCTGCTCAGCCCGTCGTGGCGTTGTTGTTCTATCGATCCCACCTGCAAGCGGCCAACACCGGCTTTGTCGACGTGTTCTGCGCCCGTTTGCAGGCACAGGGTTTGAATCCTTTACCCATCGCGGTCGCCAGCCTGAAAGAACCGGGCTGCCTGACGGTGGTGGAAGACCTGCTTGACGAGGTCGGTGCCGCGCTCATCCTGAATACCACCGGCTTCGCTCAATCCAGCCCGGAAGCCCCCCATGTGCGACCGTTTCGGCGCGATGTTCCGGTGATCCAGGCCATCTGCGCCCAGGACAATGAACCCGCGTGGTCCGCCAGCGAGCAAGGGCTGGGTCCACGGGACTTGGCGATGCACATCGCGTTGCCAGAGCTGGATGGGCGGATCATCAGCCGGCCGATCAGTTTCAAGGATCTGGCCTGGCACAGCGAGCGCAGCCAATCCGACGTGGTGTGTTATCGCGCCCAGCCCGAGCGCATGGATTTTGTTGCCGAGCTGGCGCGACGCTGGATTGACCTGGCGCGCCTGCCCAATCAACACAAGCGCGTCGCGTTGATCCTCGCCAATTACCCCACCCGCGACGGTCGGATCGGTAATGGCGTTGGTTTGGACACCCCAGCCGCCGCCTTGAATATTTTGCGTGCGTTGCAGGCCGAGGGTTATCCGCTGGCGCCGTTGCCTGAAAGCGGCACCGCCTTGATCCACGCGTTGCTTGGCGGTGTCACCAATGACCTGGACAGCATCGATCTGCGCCCGTGTCAGCAGAGCATGGGGCTGGACGAATATCAGGCTGCGTTCGATGACTTGCCTGTAGCCAATCGCGAGGCAGTAACCGCCCGCTGGGGCGCGCCGCAGGGCGACCCAATGTTTCGCTCCGGAAGGATGATGGTTGCGGGGCTGCGTTTTGGCCTGACGTTCATTGGCATTCAACCCGCTCGGGGTTATCAAGTGGACGCCAGTGCGGTCTATCACGACCCGGACCTGGTGCCGCCCCATGGTTATCTGGCGTTTTACTTCTGGTTGCGCAAAGTCTACGGCGCCCATGCTGTGGTGCATGTGGGTAAGCACGGCAATCTTGAATGGTTGCCGGGCAAAGGTGTCGGCCTGTCGCAAAATTGCTGGCCGGACGCAGTATTGGGTGCGATGCCGAACATCTACCCATTCATCGTCAACGACCCGGGTGAGGGCGCCCAGGCCAAGCGCCGCACCCAGGCAGTGATCATCGATCACTTGATGCCGCCACTGACCCGGGCCGAAACCTACGGTCCGCTGCGTGATCTGGAAGTGCTCGCCGATGAGTATTACGAAGCGCAGTTGCTCGATCCGCGTCGCGCTGGAGAACTGCAACGAGACATCCTCAAGTTGGTGCGTGAAACCCGGATCGATCGTGAACTGCAACTGGACGAAGCGCTCAACGCCGATGCGGATGCTGCCCTCTGGTTGCCGCGTCTGGACACCTACCTGTGTGATCTGAAGGAATCGCAGATCCGCGATGGCCTGCATATTTTCGGCGAATCGCCCAGTGGACGTCTGCGCATCGACACCTTGCTCGCGTTGCTACGGATTCCTCGTGGCGATGGCCGTGGCGCACAATCGAGTCTGTTGCGCGCCCTGAGCAAAGCTTTCGAACTGAACTTCGACCCTCTGGACTGCGTGCTGTCAGAGCCTTGGAGTGGGCCTCGCCCCGCGTCACTGTTGGATATCAGCGCCGAACCTTGGCGCACGGCGGGTGATACGCGTGAGCGGCTGGAGTTGTATGCAGCGTGGCTGATCGAGCAGGTGTTAATGCTAACGCCAGTCAGTGAATTGACTGGAAACAATGACTTGGCACTCATTCTTGATAATTTAAGCGAAGTTGTTGCGCCACGGCTGGATGCCTGCGGTCCTGCGGAGATGCAGGGTTTACTGGACGCTTTGAGCGGTCGATTCGTTCCGGCAGGGCCCAGCGGTGCCCCCAGCCGTGGGCGCCTGGATGTACTGCCTACCGGGCGTAATTTCTTTTCCGTGGACGTGCGTAATCTGCCAACCACGACCGCGTGGCGCATCGGTTTTCAATCGGCGAACCTGCTGCTGGAGCGGCACTTGCAGGATCACGGCGATCACCTGCGTCAGCTGGGTCTGTCCGTCTGGGGTACCGCGACCATGCGCACCGGCGGTGACGATATTGCCCAGGCCATGGCCCTGATGGGTGTCCGTCCGGTCTGGGCCACGGGCAGCCAGCGGGTCGACGACTTTGAAATTTTGCCCCTGAGCCTGCTCGACCGGCCTCGGGTAGACGTGACATTGCGCGTCTCCGGATTTTTCCGCGATGCGTTCGCCAACCTGATTCGCCTGTTCGATGCTGCGGTTCAAGCGGTCGCCGCCCTTGATGAGCCGGACGATCTCAATCCACTGGCGGCCAAAGTGCGCGAAGAGCGCCAGGCGTTCGAGAGCAACGGCTTGAGTGCCGACGATGCCGCACGACAAGCCGGTTGGCGGATTTTCGGCGCCAAGCCGGGCGCTTATGGTGCCGGCGTGCAAGGCGCTATCGACGGGCGCTTGTGGCAAAGTCGCGAAGATCTGGCCGAGGTCTACCTGAACTGGGGCGGCTACGCGTATGGGGGCGCTGATGAAGGCACGCCAGCGCGCGAGCGTTTTGCTCAGCGATTGTCCCAAGTACAAGCCGTGCTACAGAACCAGGACAATCGCGAGCATGACCTGCTCGACTCCAATGACTATTACCAGTTTCAGGGTGGCATGCTCGCGGCGGTGGAAAGCCTCAGCGGGCAGCAAGCCGCGAGCTACCACGGCGATCACAGTCAGCCGGACTTGCCGAAAATTCGTACCCTCAAAGAAGAGTTGAACCGGGTCGTACGCGCGCGCGCGGCCAACCCGAAGTGGATTGAAGGGGTCAAGCGCCATGGTTACAAAGGCGCGTTCGAGATGGCCGCGACGGTGGACTTCCTGTTTGCTTTCGACGCCACCACGCATTTGATTGATGATCACCAATACGCATTGCTGGCCGATGCCTATTTGTTGGACCCTTCGACCCGTGCATTCATTGAGCAGCACAACCCTGATGCGCTACGCGATATCACTGAACGCATGCTGGAAGCTCAGCAGCGTGGGTTATGGGAGGCGCCGGGTGAGTACCGCCAGGCGCTGGAAAACCTGCTGCTGGATATAGAAGAACACTGATGATTTTCGAGAGACGAGCATGAGCGATATCCCGCATTTCCCATTGGCGGCGGTGGTCGGTGCCGAAGAGCTGAAACTGGCGCTGTGCCTGACAGCGATCGACCCCAGGATTGGCGGCATCCTGATCGAAGGCCCGCGCGGTATGGCCAAGTCAACGCTTGCGCGTGGTCTGGCTGATTTGCTGGCCAGCGGGCAATTTGTCACATTGCCGCTGGGGGCGACAGAGGAGCGCCTGGTGGGCACGTTGGACCTGGACGCGGTCCTCGGAGAAGGCCGGGCGCAGTTCTCGCCAGGTGTGTTGGCCAAAGCGGATGGCGGGGTGCTGTATGTCGACGAGGTCAATCTGCTGGCCGACCATCTGGTCGATTTGCTGCTGGATGTCGCGGCCAGCGGGACCAACATTGTCGAGCGCGATGGCATCTCCCATCGTCATCCTGCGCGGTTTGTCCTGATTGGGACGATGAACCCGGAAGAGGGCGAGCTGCGCCCGCAATTGCTGGATCGCTTCGGTTTGAACGTAGTGTTAAGTGGCCCTACGGTCCCGGCCGAGCGTGGAAAAATCATTCGCCGGCGACTGGATTTCGATGCTGATCCCGTTGCGTTCTGTGAGCTGTGGGCGGATCAGCAGAGCGCCTTAAAACAGCGTTGCGAACAGGCGCGCGCGCTGCTGCCGACAGTCCCCCTGGACGATCAGGCACTTGGGCAGATTACCGAGCGCTGTTTTGCTGCGGGTGTGGACGGGTTGCGTGCGGATTTGGTCTGGCTGCGCGCGGCTCGAGCTCATGCCGCCTGGCGCGGTGCCTGGCAGATCACGGCTGAGGATATCGATGCGGTCGCTGAATTTGCCCTGCGTCATCGCCGTAGCATCAGCTCGCCATCCGCAAAAGCTCCGCCGCCTGCCGAGGCTCCGCTACCACCGACCCCGCCGCAAACAACACCTGGCAATACCCCGCCTGACGAGCCGAGTGAGAGCCCGGAAGGTGGGCAGGGCAGTTGGGGAGAGATGCCTGCGCAGGCGATGCCTGTCGGTATGCGCCGCGAAGTGCCGAGCTGGCCAAAAAAGCCGTAGGCATCCGCCCTCATTCGACACCGGGGGCGGATGCCACGCCTCAGCCAGGAAGACTCAGTGGCGGCAGAACCGGTGCGGCCCGTGCCGGGTCCGATGGCGCCATCGATTGGTTGCCGACCCTGTTGCGCGGACGCCCGAAACGGCGCAAAGACCTGATTCGAAAGCCGCGCAGCAGTCGCCCTCGGGCGCTATGGCTGGTCATTGTCGATGCATCGGCCTCGACCCGGCGACATCAGGCCTTGAGTCAGGCCAAAGGCCTATTGAGTCAGCTGTTCGATGATGCTTACCGTCGCCGCGTCCGCCTGGCATTGCTCACCGCCAGCGGCAATACCCCGCACTGGCAACATCAAGGCCTCAAAGCATCCGCCGCATTACAGCCCTGGCTTAACGCACTGGGCGCGGGGGGTGGCACGCCGCTGCTCGACGCACTGGAACAAGCTGCACACTGGCTCACCTTGCGTCAAAAACAACACCCGACCGAACAGCAACGCCTGCTGCTATTGACCGATGGCCGGATCAAGGCTCTGCCGGTTGTGCCTGAGCTGAGTTGCCCGAGTCTGCTGATAGACATAGAGCAGGGTCCGATTCGCCTGGGGCGAGCGGTGCAACTGGCCTCAGCGTTAGGGGCTGAGTATTGTCATATTGAATCGTTAACTCGGGTTCGCTGAACACTAAATAAGCACGGTTCTGCAGTGTTTTCAGAGACGAGTTACTTCAATTCACTCTGGCATGGTCCAGGGCATCAGGCGGTAGCCTTCCTGACTGATTTCTGCCCGGGCTTGCTCCAACAGACTTTCCAGCTGAGCAGGGTCGCTATAGGTGCTGCTTGGGATCTGTTTGCGTCCGATTCGGGTGTTGGTGCGGTCGATAACGGTCAGGCTGAGTTCGCCGTTACCGTCTTGCGGTGCCCAGGCGACGCATTGAAAGGGTTCGAAGGCATGACCAGCGATCAAAAGTGCTTCGTTAAAGCGCAGTGGGGTGTTCATGGTCGTTTCTCTCCGTGCCCAGATAAATTCAATCGCCGCCGAGGGGTGGGCTTACCGTTCGGCTGGTTACTTGTACTGATGACGCAAGAGGTCATGTAAGTCACAACGGTCTGTCGATAATTTAATAATTCCCTACCAACGGTACCCTTGCCGCCTGCCGCGCATCGGCGACATCTTTGCAGAACATCGTCAGTGCGCATAATTAGTAGACTGAATAGTTGAATGAATCGTCTGATTTTTTTAGTTCTTTTTGGAATGACACTTATAGTTAAACGGTACAAGCGAGTGTCAAATTTTTGCTAATGTAACAGCCAGCTTTGCCAACTTACTGTTTATAAAACGATTTCTAAATATTGGCGCCAAGGAACCTCTATGCATGAATCGGCTCCACTACGTCGCCTATTGGTCGTCGACCCTTGCGATGATTGCCATCGTTTGATTCCCGCTCTCCGTGAGGCTGGCTGGGACGTGCACAGCAGCACCCTTGAATTAGCCGCAGAACAAACCTGCGACGTCGGTTTGATCCGTCTGATGCCTTACCATGTCGAACACCCTGAAGCCGTCAAGGAGTTGATCAGTCGCAGTAATACCGAATGGATTGCGGTGCTCAGCCCCGATGAGTTGCGCCTGCAGAAGGTGGGTGATTTTGTTTGTGAATGGTTTTTCGACTTCCATACCTTGCCGTTCGATGTTTCAAGGGTGCAAGTAACCCTGGGCCGCGCGTACGGCATGGCGAGGCTTCGCGGGCAGGGAGTGGCCCATGTGCACGAACCTGAACATGAACTGTTGGGCGAAAGCCGACCGATTCGTGAATTACGCAAGTTGTTGAGCAAACTGGCGCCGACCGAGTCTCCTGTTCTGATTCGGGGGGAAAGTGGTACTGGCAAAGAACTGGTAGCCCGGACCTTGCACCTCCAGTCCCAACGCAAAGGCAAGCCGTTCGTTGCGATCAACTGCGGTGCCATTCCTGAGCATTTGATTCAGTCCGAGCTGTTCGGTCATGAGAAAGGCGCCTTCACGGGCGCCCATCAGCGCAAAATCGGACGAATCGAAGCCGCCAACGGCGGGACACTGTTCCTTGATGAAATCGGCGATCTGCCCCTGGAATTGCAGGCCAATCTGCTGCGGTTTCTTCAGGAAAAACATATCGAGAGAGTCGGCGGACGTGAGCCGATCGCTGTCGACGTTCGTGTGTTGGCCGCCACCCACGTCGACCTTGAAGCGGCTATTCGCCAAGGGCGGTTTCGCGAAGACCTGTATTACCGCCTGAATGTCTTGCAAGTGGTCACTGCACCTTTGCGTGAGCGGCACGGAGATCTGGCGATGTTGGCCAATCATTTCGCCCACGTCTACAGCCAGGAAACGGGCCGTCGCCCACGTAGTTTCAGCCAGGATGCGCTGGTCGCCATGGGCAAGCATGACTGGCCGGGTAACGTTCGCGAGCTGGCTAATCGGGTACGGCGTGGTCTGGTGTTGGCCGAGGGGCGACAAATCGAGGCCGCTGACCTGGGGCTGGTCGGCAATCAGGAGGTCACTGCCATCATGGGCACCCTCGATGATTACAAGTCCCGTGCGGAGCGTCAGGCGTTGTGTGATGTGCTGACGCGTCACAGCGATAACCTGAGTGTTGCCGCCAAAGTATTGGGTGTGTCACGGCCTACTTTTTACAGATTGCTGCACAAACATCAGATTCGCTAATGCATTAGCCCCACTACTAAAAAACCCGCGATCATCGCGGGTTTTTAGTTGAAGCGGCTGATAGAAGGGGTCAGAAGTAGTACGGGAATTTCAGGCTGAAGGTAAAGTCTGGCGCATCGTTAGTCAGGCCAATGGAAAGGTTGGGCACGATGGTCAGTTTGTCTGATACAGCCATGGTCATGCCAATGTTGAAGTACCCCGCATTGGCATCGCTGTTGCTGACTGTTTCCCATCCCTGACCTTGCTGTTTGATCTTGCTTTTCATCGCGATCAGGTCAGACACCGAAAACGACATGCTCATCTTCTCGTTCAGGGCGAAGGCGATACCGGCCCCGATCTGGAATGTGTCGCCCAATTTAACTTTGCCTGGGACTTTCGTGTCTTGAGTGGGGCTGATATCGCCGAATGATTCTTCCATGTTGTAGGTATAAGCGATGCTGCCGAACAGGACCGCCGGGTCGATGGTTTTGATCAGAGAGAGGCCAGGTGTCAATGACCATACGCCGTTGCCGGTCGGTAGGCTTTCAGGTGTCGAGAGGCTGTCGTTCTGACTGGACGTGTGCAGCTTGATGCCGTAGGGCTCTTTGCCGGTAGGCGCTTTTAGACGCAGGGTAAAGATCGCATCCGGGGTGTCAGCCGTTTCATCAAGAAACTTATAGGCGATCCCGGCGTTGATATCGCCCAGTGTCGGATCACGTTTTTCGCTGACTTCGGAGATCTGACTTGTCGAGTTGCCGGCACCGGCTGAAGAGTAGGTGGTTTCCCGGTAAATAACGGGCACGTTGAGATCGACCTGCCAACGCTGGTCGAAGTTGTAGCGTCCGGTCAAGTCCAGGGTCCAGTTATCGGCCTTGATCTTGTCGATGCCGATATTGCCCAGGAAAATCGAATCCAGTGCCAGAAAACCATTAAGGATCAGTTGATTAGTGTCGTAGTGAGCATAGGTGATGCCGGTTTCCAGGCTAAACTTGCCTCCACCGAAAAACCCGCTGGCCTCGTCGTACAGGTTGCTCACGCTTTGTGCCGGTTGCGAGTCATCTTTAAGTGACTGACCATAAGAGCTGCCTGTCCCCGTCGTACGGCCATCGCTGCTGGCTACAGCAACGCCGCTGCCCTTGTTTGCAGGCGTCGCCGGTGAGCGCACCAGTCGTTTGGGCTGAGGCGTCGCCGGCTGATCTTCAACCTGACGGACCCGTTGTTCAAGCACCATCAGTGCCTTTTGCTGCACATCGTAACGTTGTTTCAACTCCAGAAGTTCTTGCTTCAATGTCTCGACATCAGTGTCTGTTGCTGCCTGAGTAAATGTAGCGGGCAACAGCGCACTCAAACAAACAACCGCGCGAAACGAGAACGAACGATACATAGGAATAGCCATCCCTGTTAGCTGTTTTATGAATCAGAGCGTAGATCAATAACCGGCGGACCGGAGGCTCTTTAATTGATCCAGATTACAATTCAGCGTACCCGGGGAGGGTAAGTCGTTTCGTAGCACAATATTCAATTGCGTCAAGTTTTGAACTTGATTTTTCGTCCCCATTAGATTGGTCGCCTGCAGAACACCGCCTGCGGCAATACGCTGCATTGAGTCGCCCTGGTTATTGCCGGCCTGAATGGCCAACTGCACTCCACCATTGCTGGACGAAACCGTCAGGCTCCCGGCGCGGTTAGCCTCCGTGATCGTTGCGCCGCTGGTCAACACCTGACCCTGGTTGGCGGTTAGAACGGGCGCCTGGCCGTTCTGCTGAACGTTGATATCAACGTTGTTGCTGGAAAGATTACCGTCGCCGGCAGTGCGTGTACTTTGCGTCACGCCTTGAAGAGCGGTGAGTCCGCCACCCCCGGTGATTGAGCCGGTACCGTCAGTAGGTGTTGAACCATCCCCCTTTTGATTGATGAGTGACACATAGAATTGCGGTTTTATTGTGTTTTGCTGCATGTGCAGTGTGGTTTGCGCGCCGAGCACATCGCCCGAGGCATTTTGCCAAGTGCTGGTCATGGTCATGCCGAAATAAACAATACGGTCCGGCATCACATAACGACCGCGTAACTGGGCCAATTCCTGATCCTTGAGTTCTATGGGGTTGAAGACCGACGTGGCATGCGTCGGCAGACTAGCAACCATGCAGGCAGCGGCCAGCCAGTGGTGGATTTTCATGTGCTGCTCCCATTGCCACTTTATTATTATTAGAAGAAATCACTTTGCAAAAAGCCAAACTCCATCAACTCTGCATCCTTGACCGGGTTAAAGGTATCCACGCGACCTCTGGCGGTTAATGGCAACGGCGGATCCAGCAGGGCGTTATGTTTGTCATACCCGGGACCGATGACCGCGAAAATAATGCCGTTCCAGCCTTTGGTGAAGTCTTCACGGGAATAGCGCTTGTGACCGAGCACGGGATCACCGATGTACACCCAATTCTTCTCAGTCTTTTGCAGCACGACGAAATGCTTGTAGCCGCGAATATCCATCAGCACCACGACCGGAATGGTCAGGCGGTCCAGGCTTTCCGAAGGAATTCGGTAGCCTCGGGCACGCATGCCGATGCTTTCGACGTAGCGTTTCATATCGAGCATGGAGAAACCCTGTGTACGCACAAGGTCCTGGTCCGCAGTGAGGAGCATGCCTTCGATAAGCTGGTTCTCAGTCACGTCGAGCCAGTAGGCCTGACGCAACACAGTGGCCAGCGCGGCAGCGCCACAGCTGAAATCAGTTTTTTGTTCCACCAGATCGCTGAAACGCCGTTCGCGCAAGCTCTGAACGTGCTTGTAGATCAGATTGGCACCCGGCAAACCGGGGACCGCCATTTGACCTGCTTGTGACAGGCCAGCAATCAACAACAGGCAGAAGAGGGCGATACTGCGCATGATCATTACGCCTTGGACGTTTGAGTCACTTCAGCAAAGTAAGACTTCCAATAACGCTTGGAAAAAGGGGTTCTCTTGCGAGAACCCCTGATTACCGTCGCACTTACATGCAGGCTTTGCAGCCTGCGGCGATGGACAGCGAGTTGCTTTGTTGGTTGCCAATGCCCGCAGAAACGTTAGCGCCGACGTTACCCGACACATTGTTCAGCGAGTTGCTCAGGGTCGCGCTGTTGGTCACAGGATTTGCCCAACCAGTAGGGGTCAACACCTGATAGGTCGCTACGCCGCTCAACTCCACAGTGCCACTTTCAGTGAAGGCCAATTTGTTTTTGTCATTGTTGTTGCGGCTGTCATTGTTGCCCCAACCGCCACCATGACTGTCGTTGTCGTAAACGTAGCCTTCCCCTTTACCTTTATAGCTGCCTGTCACATCGACGGTGGCTTTCAGGGTGGTTTTTTCGTAACTACGATCAGCATAGTTACTAACCGAGGTGCCGTTGGACGTTTGGTTAGCCGACGCCGAAGCTGTTGCCACCCGACCACCGGACACTGCAATCGCCAGATTGTTTTTCTGTTGGTTGTAGTCGCCAGACGTCACGTTGATACCAATGTTGCCGGAGCTGCCATTGGCCGAGTTCGAGAGGGTGGTGGTGCTGCGGGTGGAGTAGTTGGCAGCCGTGTTACCGCTGTTGGTCTGAGTGGCACTGGATGCAGAGATCGCGCTACCGAAAATGAAGTTTTCATCGGCCGTAGCGATGGCAGCAGCGTTGTCCTGTTGGTTAGCGTCGCCGCCCGCGACGTTAATCCCCAGGTTGCCATTGGCATTGGAACCCGAGCTATCGACCGTGGCGCTGTTTCGAGTGCCTTGGTTGAGGACCGTGTTGCCATAGCTGTTTTGTGAATCCATCACTGTTGCGGCAGAACCAGCATTGATCAGAAGCCCGAGCAGGGGGCTAGGATCATTGTTTTCATGGCCGTTGTGGTTGTTATTGTTACCACCGCGTCCATCGGCTTGTGCTGCCACAGCCATGATCGCTGCCAGTGCGAAGACCAGAGGCTTGATTGCCATTGTAGGTTTCATGGTGTTTCTCCATTCTTATTAGATTGCTAAGTGTTGGAACGTTGTGTTGCTGTACCGCTTTGGGTCAGTTGGAGACCCTTACGCTCAGGGTGTTGACCGATTGGTTTCCCACCCCAGCGCTCTGGTTCAACTGAACAACCCCTCGACTACCGGTGAAGGCCTGATCGCTGGTAGCGACCTGGCGGTTGCCGGGGGAGTGCTCGGTTGTGCCGGAGCCTTGCAACAGCGCCACGTTTTGCTGTGACAGGACGCTGTCGTCGATGCTTTGCGCCTGGGCACTGATGCCCAGGCGCACTGCGTTAATTTGTTGATTGTTGGCGCCGGAAGACTGGTTGACCCCCAGGATCCCGCTGCCATTGCTGAAGGCGCTGCCTTCGATGGCTGATCGCGCGTTTCGTAGCGGGTCGATCCGGGTATTGAGTTGTTGACGATATTGGCCAGTGGCCTGTGCTTCAGTAGTACCAATGGCGATGGCCCGGCCATTGATTTGTTGCTGTTGATCGCCAGCAGCCTGGTTGACGGAAAAGTTGCCTTGATAGTTCTGGCCAGCGCTGCCAATGACTGCCTGATCAACCACAGGGGTGTTTGAGTCGGCCAGGGCCGCGCAGGAGCAGAACATGGCTACCATGAGGAGTGAGCGGGTCATCTCAGCGGTCTCCCGTCATCATGCGCAACGGAGCAAGACCTTGCTGGACGGAACTGGTGACCTGACCGCCTATACCGCCAGTGGCACCGCCCGAATGACTGGCGCCCAGCCCTGTGGACACCCCTCGATCAACTGTATTCAAGCCGTGCAGGGTGCCGTTAGGCATAAGCAAGTGGTTGATCGTGGCGCCGCTGGTGACATTGGCGAAATCACCGTCTGACAACTCGCCGTTATCCAGTGCCCCGGTGACCCGGCTGGAAACATTAGTGTTAACCGTGGTGGGATTTGGGTCCGGGCGCATCAGTGAACGAGTGGCAACATGGGGCTGAACGGTGCGCTGCAAGACAATAACGCCGTCGCCTGCGTGTGCGGGGAGACTAAAGGACGCGCCGCTGACGCATCCGACGAATAGGAGGCCAAACATACCCTTTTCAAAACGCCCCATGACTGCTCTTCCTTAGTTGATGCGCTGGCCCTAATCAGCGATGCAAGAAGGAGAGCAGGAGCTGTGCCGCTTTTAATAGTGTTAAGCAAATCAATGGGTTGAGCGTGATAGCTCAAAGGCTTTCAGCATCGATGTAACGATGGTGAAACAGCTTCAATTGGATAGAAGAGCCTGCACATCAGGCTGTGGAGACAATCGATCTCGCTGCCGGCTGTATCACTGGCTTAACAGATTGATCGATAAAAAGCTGAACCTGTCTGGCTCGGGCTTTTAGCGTGAGTGATGTGTTTCATAAATGGACATCCGCTACCGCGAATCGACCTTGAAGCGGCTTATGGCACACTCAATAAAAGACCGATAGACGCAAATGCCTGTTCGCGCCGGCTGTCCTGCTTGCCACTGATTACGCAGTACGGTTGTTGATGGCGCTCCAACCATTGCTGGCTGGCTGCAAAAAACGCCTGGCGCTCACTCAGGGCCGGCTGGCAGCGTTGACCATCGCTGATCCAGTCGACCCCTTCAGGTGCCAACAACAGGTGCAAATCGTAATGGCGAGCTAAAAGCTGCTGTTCGAGCCAGCCAGGGCAATCGCCGAATAGAGTGTGGCTCCAGAGCATATTGCTCAGCAGGTGGGTGTCGAGAATAAGCAGTCCAGGCTGCCTCGCTCGAGCAGCGTCTTCCCAGGCCAGTTGACCCTCTGCAATGCTCTGGATATCGGCGTAGCAAGTATCGCGTGCCTGTTGTTCGATGAAGTAGCGAACATATTCACTCACCAGTTCACCGCCGAAGCGGGCTTGTATCCGGGCCGCGAGCCAGCTTTTGCCACTGGATTCAGGTCCCGCCAGCACCAGCACTTTCATCGGGCTGCCAGAGCCTGATGATTGCGCCATTCGCGCCAGCCCAGTAAGGCGATCAGCATAAATAACGCATACAGTGCCGCGGTGAGGTACAGGCCCTTATAAAGGAACAGGCCGACGAAAATCACATCCAGCACCATCCACAGAGGCCAACACTGGATGCGTTTTTGCGCCATCCATACTTGGGCCACCAAGCTGAAACCGGTCAGCGCGGCGTCCAGCCAGGGTTGTGCCGCGTCGGTAAAGTGAGCCATTGCAGCGCCTAACGCCACGCTGAGCAACGCGCCCAGCGCCAGACTGAACAACAGCGGGCCGGTGCCCAGATACGTGATGACGCGACCTTGCTGCACCTCGCTTCGCCGGGTCCATTGCCTCCAGCCGTAAAGCTGCAACACGGCATAGATCATTTGCAAAAGCATGTCCGAGTACAGCTTCACCTCAAAGAAAACCCAAGAATAAAGCAGCACCATGACCAGGCCGATGGGCCAGCACCAGGCATTCTGTTTCACCGTCAGCCATACGGCGATCACGCCTAGCACGGCCGCGAACAGTTCAAGCCCGGACATGACAACTCCTTAGGGGACACGAGGGGAAATCGGGGGGACGATTGTAAGCGGATAAGCGCGAGGCGAGGGGGATGGCTTTACAACAACGGGCGTGAGGCAGGGCACTTGTAGCAAGTGCCCTTATACATCCTGTGGGATCAGGTCTATACCCGAAACTGACCCAGCAATCGATTCAACTGATTGCTCAGGTCTCGCAGGTGCACACTGGCTTCACTGGAGCGTTCGGCCGCGTAGGTGGTGTTTTGTGACAGACCAGCCGCCTGGGTGACGTTCTGATTGATGTCCTCGACCACATGCGCCTGTTGCAGGGTCGCGCTGGCGATTGAGGCGTTCAGGCCATTGAGGTTGCGCAATGCCTGAGCAATCGAGTTCAGGCTTTCACCGGCCTGGCTGGCTTGCTCGATGGTTAGCTGCGAAGCGTGACTGCTGTCGCCGATGACTTTGACTGCCGCATCGGAATGGTGTTGCAGGCGTTCAATCATCGACTGAATTTCAGCCGTCGATTTTTGCGTGCGTTGTGCCAACAGGCGCACCTCATCGGCTACCACAGCAAAGCCACGGCCTTGTTCACCAGCGCGAGCCGCTTCGATGGCAGCGTTCAACGCCAGCAGGTTGGTCTGGTCGGCAATAGAACGAATCACCTCCAGGACACTGCCGATCTGCGTGCTTTCCGCCGCGAGGGTTTGAATAACGGTCACCGCCTGGGTGATGGTGCTAGACAATTGATCGATCTGGCGCAGGCTGCTTTCGATATTGACCTGCCCTTGTTTGGCCTGGGCTTCGGCGTCGCGCATTTCGCTGGCGGCCTGTTCGGCGTTTTTCGCGACATCCTGTACGCCGTAGGTCACTTCATTAATGGCCGTGGCCACCAACTCCATTTGTTGCGACTGTTGCTCACTGTGCGTTTGAGCCTGGCTTGCGTTGCTGCCCAGTTCAGTGGCTGCTTGGCCCAATGCCGCAGCAGCTTCCAGCAATTGGCGCACGACCGTATGCATTTTTGTCGTGAAGGCGTTGAAGTGGGTCGCGAGTTGCGAGACTTCGTCCTGACCGTGAGTATCCAGACTCCGTGTCAGGTCACTTTCACCGCTGGCGATGTTGGCCATGGCGTCGACGGCATCCTGTAATGGCCGGACAATGCTTCGGGAAATCATCACCACCAGCAGCGCCATGACCAGCGCGATGCTCAGGCCTGCAAAGGAAGCTTTCCACACCTGGCCGTAGAACTCGGCCTGCATATCATCGATGTACACGCCTGAACCGAGTATCCAGCCCCAAGGCTCGAACAATTTCACATAAGAGGTTTTCTCCACGGGTTCGCTGGAGCCAGGTTTCGGCCAGCGATAGCCGATGGGACCTGCGCCTTTGGTTTTGGCGACAGTAACCATCTCGTTAAACAGAGCAACGCCATCCGGGTCTTTGATCGCAGACAGGTCCTGGCCTTCAAGCTTCTGATTGACCGGGTGCATGATCATCACCGGTCGCAGGTCGTTGATCCAAAAATACTCGTTCTGGTTGTAGCGCAACCCGCGTACTGCAGCCTGGGCTTGTTGTTGGGCTTGTTCACGAGTGAGCTTGCCGGAGGTTTCCTGGCCGTGGAAGTACGAGAGGATGCCACCGGCGGCCTCCACAATCTGCTGGGTTTTTTCCGCCTTGGCGGCATACAGGTCAGTGTGGATCTGCTTGAGCATCAAACCCCCAAGCGTCAACAGCATCAGCACAGAGACCACTAGGATCAGCCACAACCGACGGCTGATCGACAAACTGCGCAAGCTATTCATGAAACTCCGCTCCTTTAAATATTGTTCTTTTTTCGTCTTACAATCGGATCAAAGTATGCGCCATGCGGGGCATGCTAGAGCGTTAATTCATCATGTCTGATAGGCTTTCGGCGTTTTTCGACTAAACATGAGTAGCACACGTGATTTTCACGTTATGGCAATCATCATGTCGGTCCCACGCACGTCGCATGTCTTGCCTGCAATCGTATTGAAAACACTAAAGGGGCATGCCAAGAGCATTGCTTCATGGGGGAATGATGGATCTTTGGACTGCCGCACAGGCATTGATTCTTGGGGTTGTAGAAGGGTTGACCGAGTTTTTGCCGGTTTCCAGCACCGGTCACCAGATTATTGTCGCGGACTTGATCAATTTTGGCGGTGAGAGGGCGATGGCCTTCAACATCATTATCCAGCTAGGGGCGATTCTGGCGGTGGTCTGGGAGTTTCGACGCAAGATTATCGATGTGGTCATCGGGCTGCCTAAACAGGCTGAAGCGCAACGCTTCACGGTTAACCTGATTATTGGTGTCCTCCCGGCCATTGTGCTTGGGGTGTTGTTTGCCGATTTGATTCACAAATACCTGTTCAACCCGATCACTGTCGCGACAGCCTTGGTGGTGGGCGGGGTGATCATGTTGTGGGCCGAGCGCCGCCAACATGTAGTGCGCGCGGAAACCGTCGATGAAATGACCTGGGTCGATGCCCTGAAAGTGGGTTGTGCTCAGTGTCTGGCGATGATTCCCGGCACCTCGCGTTCTGGCGCAACCATCATCGGCGGACTGCTGTTCGGCCTGTCACGCAAGGCGGCTACCGAGTTCTCGTTCTTCCTCGCCATGCCAACCATGGTCGGTGCGGCGGTCTATTCGGCCTATAAATATCGCACTCTGTTCCAGCACGATGATTTGCCGGTGATTGCCATCGGTTTTGTGACCTCGTTCATTTTCGCCATGATCGCGGTTCGCGCGCTGCTCAAGTTCATCTCCACCCATACCTATGCGGTGTTTGCCTGGTACCGGATCGCTTTCGGCCTGGTGATTCTGGCGACCTGGCAGTTTGGCTGGATCGACTGGTCCTCTGCGGCCGCGTAAGGATCAAACCGATGGAGCAACGCACGCAGTCTCAAGGAAAGTCTGGACAGGGCAAGCCAGGCGCCGATGCACGCCGGCCAAAACAGTCGGTGCAGCATGTTCGGCTCAAGCTCCTCATCCTCTTGGGGTTGTGCGCGTTGCCAGGCTTCGGCGCGCTGTCGATGGCAATCAGGGGCGTTTCAGCGATCCCGGCCAGCGCTTACGCAGTGATGAGTTTGCTGGCGTTCTTTCTCTATTGGCACGATAAAAACAGGGCCCGCAATGACGGCTGGCGCATGCCGGAGAAAGTCCTGCATGGCGTCGAGTTGCTGGGCGGCTGGCCGGGTGCCTTGCTGGCACAGCAACGCTTTCGGCACAAAACCCGCAAACTCTCTTATCAAACGGTGTTCTGGATGATCGTTCTGCTGCATCAGGTGTTCTGGATCGACCTCTTGTTTCTGCAAGGCAATTTCCTGGCCCGCCATTTCTCATGACACCTTCAAACCTACCTGTCGGATTTTGGGCAATTTGCTCACCACCAACTGATGCGAGCGTGTCAGCAGATCGCGCAACTCGTTGTCGCTCATGGGGTAGGGCGGTGCCACGCTGATCCAGTACGCGCGCGCCAGATAGGGCGCGGGGCGGATACCCGGTCGGTCGACATAACCCAGAAACAGCTCGGCACCGATTTTGAACGACAGCCCGGCGCCTGCCAGATCAAGCACAGCGAACATCTTGTTTGTTGCCACTGAAAACACTCGGGTGCCCCCCCATTTGTAATCCTCGCGGGCACCAGGCAGTTGCAGACAAAACTGCGCCACTTGCTCAGGATTCATCCTCGCTTTCCTCCCTATCATTGGCGTTCACTCATGACCGTGCAGGTCATGAGTGAACGCGTTGCTGATGTGATCAATCCATGCCCTCACCGCCGGAAGCATACCGCGCCGCTGGGTATAAGCCGCTTGCAGGTGTCCGCCCGGCAGTGACCAATCAGGCAGCAACTGAATCAGACGCCCGTCAGCCAATTCTTCACGGCAGTTCATCATCGGCAACATGGTCAGACCCAGTCCACTCAAGGCGGCGCTTTTGCGGATAGGGAAATCATCGATGGCCAGGCGCGCCTCAATCGCGACTTCACATCGCTCGCCGCTGCTATGGACCAGATCGTAGTGGACCATCCGATCAGCCTCGATAGCGCCCAGTACCGGCAGGCTCGCCAAGTCCCGAGGTGTACTGATGACGCGACCGGTCAGCAAAGTGGGTGACGCTACCAGTGCGGCAAGAGCCGGTGCCAGTTGGCGTACGATCAGGCTGGGGTCTTCATCGCCGATGTCACGCACCCGTAACGCGACATCGATGCCCTCATTCACCAGATCGACACGTCGATTGACCAGCAACATTTCCAGCTGGACCTGTGGGTGACTTGCCAGAAACGAGCTGATCACGCTGGCCAGATTCCAATGGATCAAGCCGGCCGGGCAGGACACCCGTAGCCGCCCGCGAGGTTCGGCCGACAGTGATGCGACGGCTTCATCGGCCATTTCCGCTTCCAGCAACATGGCTTGGCAATGTTGCAGGTAACGCTCGCCAACCGCTGTCAGCGACAGTTTGCGTGTTGTGCGTTGCAGCAGGCTTGCGTTGAGGCGGGTTTCCAGCTCGGCGATACGTCGAGACAGGCGGGATTTGGGGATGCCGAGCAAACGTCCCGCAGCCGCGAAGCCTCCGGCCTCGACGACTTTTGCGAAGTAATAAAGATCGTTAAGGTCTTGCATGCAGATGCCTCGACTGTTCTATATATAGGACAAACTATCGCATTTACGCTGACTAATCATGAATTGGTTTGCCCTGTAGGATTATCCGTACTTGATCGCCCGGCGGCGATCCCTTCTTGGAGAGCCCTATGAAACTTCTGCATCTCGATTCCAGCATCCTTGGTGACCACTCTGCTTCTCGCCAACTCAGCCAAAGCGTCGTTCAGGCCTGGCAGGCAGTCGAAACTGACGGCCAAGTGACTTATCACGATCTGGCAAATGATGCGCTGGGCCATTTTTCCGCTGCCAGCCTTGCCGCTGCCGGCACGCCAAGTGAGGCTCGCAATGCTGCGCAGCAGGCCGACGTCGACCTGAACGAAGCGACTCTGCAGGAGTTCCTGGCCGCTGACGTGGTTGTGATCGGCGCGCCGATGTACAACTTCACCATTCCAAGCCAACTCAAGGCCTGGATCGACCGGGTGACTGTCGCCGGCCGTACCTTCCGCTACAGCGAAACCGGGCCCGAAGGCCTCTGCGGCGGCAAAAAAGTCATCATTGTCTCCACTGCCGGTGGCCTGCACGTTGGCCAGCCGACCAGCGTGGGTCACGAGGACCTGCTCAAGGTACTGTTTGGCTTCATCGGTGTGACTGACCTGCAATTCGTCTTCGCCCATGGCCTGGCGTACGGTGATGAACCACGTGCCAATGCAATGGCTTCAGCCCGCAAGCACATCAGCGAAGCGTTGTTCGCCACCGCTTGATCGTTGCCCTGAATAGGGCAACACCGCACACCAGAAACTCTGCCGCCCTGCGTAATGACGTAAGGGTTGCAGGGTTTTTTGCGTTTGGCGCCATTCAAGAGCGCCATTGCGACAAACCTTCATCTTTGACGATTTACTTACGGGTAAGCGGACTGCAATCACAGTAAGATTGCATTTGTTAGCTATCGAACAGGCAGCGGGGTCATTTTGGATCTCGTTTTCATGTTTTTTTAGTATGTGGCTCGGCTTATGCACTATTTGTCGAGCAGCTACTCTTATAGCTATCGGCGCCGGGAGCGCGGATCAGTGTAGAGCGCTGCAACCCGCAGCGGACTTCACCGTTCGCTTACTCGGATCTACAAAGGTGGGGCCTTGCGATGGTGCGTCTTTGTGCGGTGATGTTGGTATGTCTGCTTGGGAGCCTGATTTCGGTGCAAGTCGAAGCAGGTACTCACTGGAGCGCGGGATTTCATCGCCTGACGTTTCTTGATCCGCTGGATTTGCAGCCGATGAGCGCGATTGCGTTCTATCCATCGACTGACTCAAAAAAAATCAGCAAAGTCGATGGCTATCAAATTGCTGCCGGTGAAGACGCGACGATCGCCATGGGGCGTTTTCCCCTGCTGATGCTATCCCACGGCAACACCGGTACGCCGCTGGCGCTGCATGACCTGGCAACCTCTCTGGCCCGTAAGGGGTTTGTCGTGGTCGCGGTGATTCACCCCGGTGACAACTATAAGGACCACAGCCGTCTCGGCAGTCTTAGCAATTTGTACGGACGGCCCCTGCAAATATCCGAAGCCATCAGTGCTGCGCTCATGGACCCGATGCTTTCTGCTTATGTTGATGGGCAGCACGTTGGCGTCATTGGTTACTCGGCCGGTGGTGAGACCGCGTTGATCCTGGCCGGTGCTCAACCTGATCTGCAACGCCTGCGTAAATATTGTGCTGAACGTCCAATGGACCGCGATGCTTGCACGAGGCAGGGCGAGCTGATTGCCGATCGGGACGATTTACGTGCAGAAGCGGACCCGCGTGTAGGGGCGTTGATGCTAATGGCGCCATTGAGCTTGATGTTCGGTCGCCATACCTTGGCTGACGTTCATGTACCCGTGCTGCTCTACAGCGGTGATGGGGACCAATTGCTCGCTCTGGACAAGAATGCCGAAGCCCTGGCGCGCAAACTGCCTAAGGCACCGAATTTCAAACTGTTGCCCGGGGCAGGGCATTTCGTGTTCCTCGCACCGTGTACGGATGAGCAGCAAGTAAGTACTCCGGGCCTGTGTACCGATGCCGAAGGTGTCGACCGAGTCGATATCCACCGTAACCTGAGTGCCGACGCCGTGCGTTTTTTCAGTGACACACTGAGCCAGCCGAGTCGCGCAGGGTTACAGACAGCGCATCAGGAATAACGCGTGAGCGGCGAGGGTGGTAGCGCTCGCCGCTACTCCCCGCTACTCATAGAAACACCACTTCGAAAGGTCGCAGCAGGCGCTCCAGCACCGGGGTAGCCAACTCCGGTAGCAGGCCAGTCTCGGGATCACCTTGCAATTGGCTGGCGAATGCGTGTGCGGCATGCCGTTTACGCGCCACCGTCGCCGGGTCCAGCAAAATCTTGCGCGCGCGCTGCCAAGGGATCAGGTCGTCCTCCGGTTGCGCCCAGTGCCAGGCCCAGATCGGTACTTCGTGGCACTGGGCACCCGCGGATTCAACCGCTTTAGCGGTCGCGCGGCCCACCGCATCATGGTCGCACTGGCCGTCGTGATCCCATGGGGTGAAGACCACGTCGGTTGTGCGCAGATAACGCTGGATGAAATCGGTGAGTGCGTCCTCCTGTTTAGCGACAGCATTGTCGGTAAAGCCGCCACGAATCCATTGCAAACTGTGCAGCGGCAGGTCCAGGCGGCGCAGGGCTTCGGCGCTTTCTTGCGGGCGGATCACACTTAAACGCGCCACTGGCCAACTGCTTGATCCAGGGTGACTGGCACTGCCGTCGGTCACTGAAATCAACTGAAGTGGCCGTCCCAACTGCGCCAGTTGTTGCATCAGGCCGCCGAAGCCCAACACTTCGTCTATGGGATGAGGCGCAATGATCACGGCGCGAGAACCGGGCGGCACCAGCATATTGGTGCTGATGACGGGCAGTTCGGCCAGGCGTTTAGAATGCTTCCAGGCATGGCGAGAGGCACCACTGCCCACGATCAGATGTTCGCTCACAGATCTCACGTCCTTGTCGGCGGATGGCCAACGCCTTGACTGCATGCCAGCTACCCGGGGCGGCCAGTAGAGGCCGCTCGGGTACAGCATTCGTCGATGATTGTCAGCGCGTCTGTACGTCCTTGCCCAGCGCCCGGTTTAGGGTTGCTCTTCGCGGTGCAGTTCGAACAGCAGCAGGGAGCGCCCCGTGATTGTGTATTCCGTCCCGAATTGCAACTCCCCATGGCTGTGACTGTCGGGCTGATTGGTGTCTATCAGGCACGTCCAGAAGATGCCTTCGGGCACTTTGGGTAACGTGAAATTGACGCCGTCGTGATGCGCATTGACCACTAACAGCAGCGTGGCGTCCTGGCCGGGGCGGCGAATGCCGGAGACCTGTGCGCGGCCATCCATCAACATGCCAAGGCAGCGACCGTTACCGTCTTCCCACTGCTCAATGGACATCTCAGAGCCGTCTGGAGACAGCCAAGTGACATCCTTTACGCCGATTTCTTCATTGTAATTGCCGACCAGAAAACGACCACGGCGCAGGATCGGATAGGCTTGGCGCAGCTTGATCAGGCGTCGTACGAATCTTAGTAGCGACTTGCCGTCATCATCCAGTTCCCAGTTGACCCAACCGATTTCGCTGTCCTGACAATAGGCGTTGTTATTGCCGTGCTGGGTGCGGGCGAATTCATCCCCGGCAACCACCATCGGCGTGCCTTGGGCGAACAGGAGTGTAGAGAAGAAATTGCGCATCTGCCGCAAGCGTAGTTCGTTTATTTCCGCATTATCGGTGGGGCCTTCTACGCCATGGTTCCAGGACAGGTTGTTGTTGCTGCCGTCCTGATTGTCCTCGTCGTTGTCTTCATTGTGTTTTTCGTTGTAAGACACCAGATCGTGCAGGGTAAAGCCGTCGTGGGCGGTGATGAAGTTGACGGACACATAAGGCCGACGCCCGCGCTGATTGAACATCTCGCCCGAGGCAGTCATGCGGCCAGCGAAGTCGGCCAGCTGGCCGTCGTCGCCTTTCCAGAACGCACGTACGGTGTCACGGAACTTGTCGTTCCATTCCACCCAGCCAGGCGGGAAACCACCGACCTGATAACCACCGGGACCACAGTCCCACGGTTCGGCGATCATCTTCACTTGGCGCAGCACGGGGTCTTGGCGGCAGGCGACCAGGAAGCTGTGGCGTTCATCAAACCCGTCGTGATAGCGGCCCAGAATCGTCGCCAGGTCAAAACGGAAGCCATCGACGTGCATTTCTGTCGCCCAATAACGCAGCGAGTCGGTCACCATCTGCAACACGCAGGGGTGACTGAGGTCGAGGGTGTTACCGGTGCCGGAATCATTGATATAGAAGCGTTTGTCGTCGGGCATCAAACGGTAGTAGGAGGCGTTGTCGATGCCGCGCATCGACAGGGTCGGGCCAAGCTCGTTGCCTTCGGCGGTGTGGTTGTAGACCACGTCGAGGATCACTTCCAGGCCGGCATGGTGCATGTGAGCGACCATTTCCTTGAACTCGGCGATCTTGCCGTGGGCCAGGTAACGCGGGTCAGGGGCAAAGAAGGCGATGCTGTTATAGCCCCAATAGTTGGTCATGCCTTTCTGTAGCAGATGCTGGTCATTGACGAACGCGTGAATCGGCAGCAATTCCACCGACGAGACGCCGAGCTTGCGAATGTGCTCGATGACTTCATCGACCATCAGCCCGGAGAAGGTGCCGCGCAATTCCTCAGGCACCGCAGGGTGGCGCATGGTGAAGCCACGCACGTGGGTTTCGTAAATGATGGTTCGGTCCCACGGCACACTGACCCTTTGGTCACGACCCCAGGTATAGGCAGGGTCGATTACCTTGCTTTTCGGCACGAAAGGGGCGCTGTCACGTTCGTCGAAGCTCAGGTCGCCATCCGGGTGACCGATGGTGTAACCGAACAGCGATTCAGACCATTTCAGTTTGCCAACCAGTTGTTTGGCATAGGGGTCGATCAGTAGTTTGTTGTGATTGAAGCGGTGACCGTTCTGCGGGTCGTATGGGCCGTACACACGGTAGCCGTAGATCAGCCCAGGGTGGGCGTCGGGCAGATAACCGTGAAAAATTTCGTCGGTGTACTCGGGAAGCTCGATGCGTTCCAGTTCGACTTCGCCAGCGGCATCGAACAGGCACAGCTCAACCTTGGTGGCGTTGGCCGAGAACAGCGCAAAGTTCACGCCCAGGCCATCCCAGTTGGCGCCGAGCGGGAAGGGCAGCCCTTCACGGATTCGCGACACAACGGCTTCGGGCTTTACGTCACTTTTATGGGCTTTTTGATCATGGGCGGGTTGAACGTTCTCTTTCGGGGTCTTGGAGTGCGGTGTGCTCATATTCATTCCTGACGACGGATGATTTCTTGAAAGCGGCCAAGGCCGCCACCGCAGCTTAGGGCGCTCCGATGTATGTAGGTCACCTGTTAGAACTACCGCAGTTAATGGCCGGGTTTAAAGCGACTGCTGCGGTAGTACACGTTGCGGCACCCAGGAATATCAGGTCCCAGCGGGCTTGCCCGGCGACTTTGGTTTCTTCGCGGGCGCGGTTTTCGGTGTCGGGGGTGAGGCAGGCTTGGCCGCTGATTTAGAGGCGGCTTTGGACGCAGCAGGCTTGGCATCGCCCGGCCCGTCAACTTTCGGCAGCTTGGGCTTGACCGTTTTGCTCACGTCTTTTTTGTTTGGCGACAACGCCTCGGCCTCGGCCAGCTTGCGGGCCATTTCCCAATGCCGTTCTTCCTGACCGTGAGGTTTACCCTCGGACTCCCAGATTTGATAGGCAAAATCGCGGATTCGTTTTTCGTCGGCACTCATCTCGACACTCCTAGGTATTACGCAGTTTGAATAAACAGGTTTACAGAAAAATCCTTGAGCGCTGCGCTGAGCATCAGCGCGTTGTTAGTTGTGACTACTGTCTCTGAAAAAAGTCCCTTCCAGCAATGATCTGAATCCTTGAACGGCAACATAACCTGTGTATCTCCCCAACTACTCGCATTGATCAATGGAGTTTGGGCAGTGCCTAATAGTTCACTGCTCAATCTGGGGACCACAACGATGGCATGGCGTCCGTCGATCACTCGAGCAAACGCCAGGACTTGATCGGCACACAGACCGACCACGCGCAAAGGAATATAGCTCCCCCGGCTGAACAGCGCTGAGTGTTGGGCGCGCATATTCAGCACCTTGGCGATCAAGGCTTGTTTGATTCGCCCATCCTGCCAGTTTGCCAACAGTGCATCGGCGCTCATGGAGTGTTCGAGAGCGTGTACCCGCGCGGCGTAATCCACGGGGCGACGGTTGTCCGGGTCGACCAGGCTGAAGTCCCAGAACTCAGTGCCCTGATACAGATCAGGTACGCCGGGAACCGTCATGCGCAGCAGCGTTTGCGCCAGGCTGTTAAGCGCGCCAGCGGTTGCGATACGGTTGGCAGTGGCGCCGACAGACTGGCGCAAGGCCAGACCCTCCGGCGCCAACAGCAAGCGATTGAGAAAACTCCGGCAAGCGCTTTCATAAGGCTCGTTCGGCGTGCTCCAACTGCTCTGCAATTTGGCTTCGCGCAGGGCTTTTTCCTGCCACATCACCAACCGTTCGGCGTAGTCTTCGAACGCGTGCCCGCCTTCCATATTCAGCGGCCAACTGCCGAGCAGCGTCTGATAAAGCATCAACTCGTCACCGGCGCTGATGCTGATACCTTCATCCTTGAGGGGTATCGCCAATTGTCGCCAATGCTCAACCTGTTCGGTGTACCAGTTCGCGCATTCGCTCAACACCGCCAGGCGTGTGCGGCTGTCTTCGCCGCGCTTGTGGTCATGGGTGGCGGTGGCCAGAAGATTGTCCGGGAACGTCTCGGCGCGGCGGGTACAGGCGTCATGAAAACGGGATGCCGGAGCACTGAAGTGCTGCGGATGAAAACCTACATCATTACGTGAGAGCAGCACTGCCGAGCGATAGAAGGCGGTGTCTTCCACTGATTTGGCTGCCACGGGCGACGTCAGTTGCTGGAAGCGCACGCAGGCATGGCGATGAATCTTGCGTAAACGGCCCAGTGGCAATGCACGCCATGATTGGCCTCCGAGCCAGCATTGCAGGTAATCAAGTACTGGCCAGTCGGCTTCGCTGAGGTTGAGTCGGGCACCTTCAAGCGCTTGCCGGAAGAAACGATCGTCTTCGGCCGAACGTCCGCATGCGCTGATATAGGTGCGGTAAACGGGGAAGTTGACCACCAATGCCAATAACGCTCGGCGAATTGCGCCATAGGTCAAATCACGGCTCATCAGGTCGCTACGGGCCACTTGCAGCATGGCCTGAGCAACGTTTTCAAAATCCCCTGCCAGGCTGCCCTGTAACACCAGGTTGCGCGCTTCCAGTACTTCCAGGTTGAAGTCTGCGGTGCGTTCGCTGAGACGACTCCACAACTCGCCGAGAGGGGCTTCGCCTTTGGCGTCGTGCTGCAATAACGACACCTGATTCATGAATTCGTAACCGGTGGTGCCGTCAACGGTCCAATCCTCGGGCAGTTGTTCATCCGGACCGAGAATCTTCTCGACGAAGATGGGCAGGTGACTCAACGGCGCAGCCGGCGGACGCTGAGCCAGCAAACCGTCTACCCGGCGTCGCAACTTGCGACAGTAGCCGCGCGGATCGGCCAGCCCGTCGATGTGATCAATGCGCAGTCCATCTACCAGACCCTCGCTGATCAGTTCGAAAATCTTGCCGTGGGTTGCTTCGAACACGGTAGGGCGCTCGACACGCAGTCCGCCAAGTTCGTTGATATCGAAAAAGCGCCGCCAATTGATGTCGTCTCCCGCCGTGCGCCAACTGGCCAGCCGGTAGTGCTGGCGTTCCAGCAGCTCATGAAGGCGCTCAAAGCCGTCTTGCGTGCGCGAATCGAACTGCTTCAGCCCGTGCTCGATGGCCTGTTGGATACCCTTCTGTTGGGCCAACGTCGCCAGTTCTGCGCGCGCTTGTCGGGCGCGTTCATACGCTTGCGGGTAGTGATCGAGTACTACAAAGCGCTGGGCCAGTTCGCTCAGTCTCGGGTCATTGGCCGCTTTGAGTAGCGGCGCATAGGTCGCCGGGTTGACGGGAAAGTAATGCTGATAATGTTCGACGTAAAATGCACCGTGCTCGGCATCGAAGCGCAGCGGTATTTCGCCTGCCTTAAGTACGGTGCCGTAATCGCTGCTGAGAAAGGGCAGGAGTAATTGACCTTCCAGCAATGGGTCCGGAGAGTGCCACTGGATGTCGAAAAAGTCGGCATATGGGCTGCGACGCCCCCATTCCAGAAGGTCGAGCCACCAGGGGTTGTCCGCACCACCGACCGCCATGTGATTGGACACGATATCGAGAATCAGACCCATGCCCTGCGCACGCAGGGCACTGACCAGGCGCCGCAACGCCGGTTCACCGCCCAGTTCCGGGTTGATGACGCGCGGATCGACCACGTCGTAGCCGTGCATCGAACCGGCGCGCGCTTTGAGCAGCGGCGAAGCATAGAGATGACTGATGCCCAGGCTGGCGAAGTAGGGCACCAGCGGCACGGCGTCATCCAGGGTGAAACCCTTGTGAAACTGCAGGCGCTGTGTGGCTCTCAGTGGTTTGAGTGGAGCGTTCATCGGTCCCGCTCCGCCGCTTCCTGGCGTGCTTGCGCCAGCAATGCCAGGCGTCGGGTGGCATCGTCGCCCTCAAGCAACGTGGCACAGTCACCGGGTAGACGTCGACGCCAGTTTGGATGGCTATCAATGGTGCCTGGCAGATTGAACTGCTCCTCGACGCCCAGCAGATCCTCCATGGGCAGCAGTACAAGCGGGGCACGGGTGTGGCCAAGGTAGCGAACGCTGGCATCAATGATTTGATCGCTTTCGCTGACGTCATTACGGAAATTGGCTGAATCCTGACTCAAGGCCTGCCGCAGGCCTCGGCGTTCGCGTTGCCGGCTTTCGCGCCAATCGCGCTCGGTCTGTTCATCAATATGACCGAGCGTGCTGTTCCAATCGATATCACGCTCGCTCCACCAGCCCGCAAGGGTGGGCAAATCGTGGGTGCTGGTAATCGCAAGTGCCTGATCGGACCACTGCAGAATGGGTTTGAAGTGGGCGTTGTCTTGTTCAAACAACAGTACGCGCATGCCAAGAATTGCCCGCGCCGACAATTTATCGTGCAAGCCGTCCGGAACGGTGCCGAGGTCTTCGCCCAGTACGATGACCTTGTGCCGCCAGGATTCCAGGGCCAGCAATCGCAGCAGATCGTCGAATGGGTAGTTGAGGTACGCCCCTTCGCTGGGTGGCGAACCCACAGGTACCACCCAGAGCCGTTGCAGGCCCAGGACATGGTCGATGCGCAAGCCTCCGGCGTGGGCCAGGTTAGCCTGGAGCATCTCGATAAAGGCGCGGAAGCCGTTGCGCTTCAAGCCATCCGGCGAGAACGCTGAAATGCCCCAACTTTGCCCGGAGCGATTGAGAATGTCGGGCGGAGCGCCAACGCTCAGCGCCGAAAGCAGCTCATCCTGTCGGCTCCATGCTTGACTGCCAGCACCGTCGGCACCTACCGCCAGGTCGGCGATCAGGCCGACGCGCATTCCGCTGCTGCGGGCCGCCACCTGTGCACGCTCCAGACTGCGCGCGATCAGCCATTGGGCAAATGCATGGAAGCTGATTTGCTCCCCATGACGTACGGCGAACTCCGTAATGGCGCCGCTCTGGGGGTTCTTGAATTCGTCCGGCCATTCGCGCCAATCCTGACTCATGCCAAGCGTGGGGCATTCGGCCTGCAAGGCTTCGAAGCGACAATGGTTCTCCAGTGCTTCGCCACCGCAATGGCGGAAGTGGATGAAGTCGTCATACAGCGGGTGCGCTTCGCTGCAAAAGTTTTTATACAGCGCGTGCAGTAACGTCCATTTGGCGTGGGCTGCCCCTGGCCAATCAATCAGTGGCAATGCCTCGAGACGCTCAAGCTCTGCGCCCAGTCCGGTCTCGCCGATGGCCATGCGCACTGCTTGCTCGCCAAGAATGGTCTCGGGCGAGGCGTATAACGCATTGAGGAACAACCGGCTGGAAGGTGAGTAGGGGCTATAGCGCTGGGTGTCGCAGGCAAACATGGCGTGAACCGGGCTGATAGCCAATGCATCGGCACCGCGCTCACCGGCCGCTCGGGCCAAGGCTTCCAGTGCCTGGATGTCGCCAAAACCACCATCGCCCCGACGCCGTAGCCCATACAGCTGTACGGTCAGTCCCCAGGCGCGAGGGACGTCTGTGTCGGTCGCCATGGCCATGCTGTAGCAGGTTGCAGGCGCGACGGCCAAGGTTACGTGTTGACCGGCAATGCGCAGTTGCTGATACCCCACAGGCGCCACGGCGGGCAGATGGGCTGTATCCGTCAGCGTTGCAGCGACGGTGGTGCCGTCCTCGAGGTTTAACACGAACGGCGTTTCTGGCGCGAACCACGTCGACAAATCCAGCAGGCTGCCATGGTCCAGCGTCAGCAGCGGTGGGACCGCGCTTGGCGTACTGGACTTGTGCAGACGTTGCAGGCTGATGCAAATATCATCGGCACTTTCGGCGGGGTAGCCCAGGCCGTCGAGTACCTTGCGTAGCGCCTCAGGGCTGACGGTTTGCAGCCGCCCGTTGGCATCGATCCAATTCACAGACAGCCCGGCCCGGGCAGCTAAAATATGCAGTTGCTCATTACTCATCCTGTTCCTCCAGAACATCAGTCGTTATCAGGCTGACAATGGCCGTGTAGGGGTTGAGGGTTCCCCGCCGGAAAAGTTCGGCCGCCCCAGGCAGAGATTCATACAAAAGGGTGTCCAGATGGGCCGCGGCCAGCTTGACCGGGCGCTCGCCGAGGTTGAGGTCGATGCGCAAGACACTGCCGTCACCCATACGCCAGCGAGCCGTAACGGCTCCGTCGTCCAGCACGTCAGTCTCCAGTGCCTGCGTACCTGACAGGCGTGGAATGATTTCGCGATGGCGAATGTTCAACAGCTGCTGGTATAGCGCTAGCCAGCGTTGATGATCAATGCCTTTGTCGGTGTTCAGGTGCGTTGTCTCGTAGGCGGGGCGCGATGCCTCGAACGTGCTGTGGGCATTTGGGTCGGGGATGCGCTCACGCTGCTCTTCATCGGCAAACGCCGGGAAGTCGGCAAACTCGGCGCGACGACCCTCACGCACGGCATCGGCCAACTCATCATGGTGGCTGGTAAAAAACAGAAAGGGTTCGCTCGCGGCCCATTCATCGCCCATGAACATCAACGGAATCATGGGTGAGAGCAGGAGCAACACCGTGGCCGCTCGCAATGCAGGACCGTCGCTCAGTTGTGGCAGGCGCTCGCCGAAGGCACGGTTGCCCACTTGATCGTGATTCTGCAGGAACAGCACGAAGGCGCTAGGGGGTAAATGCCCACTGGATTGTCCTCGGCTATTGCCGTGGCGATTACTCTCGCCCTGGTAAACGAAGCCCTGGCTCAAGCAGCGGGCCAGTTTTTGGGTAGGCTTATGGGCGAAGTCGGCGTAGTAGGCATCGCGTTCGCCCGTCAGCAGAACGTGTAAAGCGTTATGACCGTCATCGTTCCACTGCGCATCAAAGCCTTGTTCCAGCAAGCTGGCGTCGTTGAATTCATTTTCCAGGGTCAGCCAGACCTGCCGGGGCGGGGCGATTTGCTCGCGGACTCGTCGGGCGAAGTCCCGGAGAAAGGTGGGGTCATTGATGGCGTGTACCGCGTCCAGACGCAGACCATCGAAGCGATAGTCGAGTAACCACATCAAGGCGTTATCAATGAAAAAGTCGCGCACTTCCTCGCGGCGGAAGTCGATGGCCGGGCCCCAGGGGGTTTTCACATCATCGCGGAAAAAGCCTTTGGCATACTGGCCCAGGTAGTTGCCATCCGGCCCGAAGTGGTTGTAGACCACGTCGAGTATCACCATCAG
This sequence comes from Pseudomonas sp. UMAB-08, assembly GCF_900095225.1. Lineage (GTDB taxonomy): Bacteria > Pseudomonadota > Gammaproteobacteria > Pseudomonadales > Pseudomonadaceae > Aquipseudomonas. The sequence goes on along the minus strand of NZ_LT607414.1, from coordinate 43,638 downwards.
GCCATGACCGTGCGCGGCATCGATCAAGTGTTTGAGCTGGTCGGGTGTGCCATAGGTCGATTGCGGTGCATAAGGCAACACACCGTCGTAGCCCCAGTTACGCCCGCCAGGAAACTGCGCCAGGGGCATCAATTCAATCGCGGTAACACCCAGTGCGGCCAGCCGGGGCAAATGTTTTTCAACCTCTTCGTAGCCGCCCAGCACCCCCACGTGCAGTTCATAAATGACAGCTTCCTGCCACGGCCGTCCCAGCCAGTCAGTGTGCAACCAGCGATAGGCCAACGGATCGACGACAACACTGGCTGAATGCACATCGGACACCTGCGCACGGGACGCGGGATCAGGGACTTTCATTTCTCCATCAATGTTGTAGCGATAGCGACTGCCAGCAGAACAGCGGGTCTCCAGCACAAACCAGCCATTGTCCTGCGGCAGCATGGTCAGCGACTGCCCGTTTTCGAGCTCGACACTGACGTAATAGGCATCCGGTGCCCAGAGGGCAAACCGGGTGTGTTCAGGGTCCAGCAATACGGCACCGTGGCGCCAGTTTTTATCCGTGCGCAGAGGCATCCGTTAACGCCTTTTAATAATGAACAGAAACACCTGCATTCTTTTTCAGCAAGTCCTGGTACAGCTCGGCGTATGGCTCCACGGCTTTGTGCCAATTGAACGGGGCGGCCATGGCGCGGCAGCGCATGGCGTTGAGTAGCTCGGGATTGGCGAAGACCTTGATCGCCCGCGTCAGCGCTTCGGCGTAGCTTTCCACGGTCGACTCTTCGAACAGAAAACCGGTCACGCCATCTTCAATGGTGTCGGCCAACCCCCCTGTTTTACGGGCCACCGGCAAGGAACCGAAGCGCTGGGCGTACATCTGGCTCAAGCCACAAGGCTCATAACGCGAAGGCATCAGCAGGAAATCGCTGCCGGCAAACATGCGTCGGGCATCCGTTTCGTTGAACCCGATGCGCACGCCGATCTGGCCAGGGAAACGCAGGGCCAGTTCGCGCATGGCGTCCTCTTCCTCCGGTTCGCCGCGACCAATGATCGCAATTTGCCCCCCCTGATTGACGATATGCTCGGCAACACCGATGGTCAGGTCCAGGCCTTTCTGGAAGACCAGGCGCGATACCACGGCGAACAAAGGGCCCGTGGAAGGTTCAAGCTCGAACAGCTCGCGCACATGGTCGGCATTGATTTCCTTGCGCTGCCATTCGTTCGGGGCAAACCGGCAAATCAAGTGTTCATCGGTTTCCGAATCCCAGCTGGCGTCGATGCCATTGGGAATCCCGCTGAGCAGCCCTTGGCTGGCCTTGCTTTGCAGGAAACCTTCCAGGCCACAGCCAAAGGCCGGCGTGGTGATTTCCTTGGCATAGGTCGCACTCACGGTGGTGATGTGGCTGGCATACGCCATACCTGCCTTGATGAATGAGAGCTTGCCATAGAACTCCATGCCGTCGGCGCCCAGCGCCTGGTCAGGAATACCCAGTTCGCGGCTGGAGCCGGTGCTGACCGTGCCTTGATACGCCAGGTTGTGGATGGTGAAGATGCTCGGTGTGGTCTGACCCCGCCAGCGCATATACGCCGGGGCCAATCCGGCTGGCCAATCGTGGGCGTGTACCAGTTCCGGGCACCACTGGGTTTTTACCGCGCCGGCGGCGAAGTCGGCGGCGGCCAGGCCGAGGCGGGCGAAGCGGATATGATTGTCAGGCCAGTCCCGGCCGTTGTTATCACCGTAAGGCGTGCCTTCCCGTTCGTACAGCTCCGGGCAGATCAGCACGTAAATGACCAGACCGTCTTTCATGTCCATCCGCCCGATCTTGCACGGTGGCAGGGCTGCATGACCGCCCAGCTCGCTGATGACATGGATCGGGTTACCGCTATTGAGTACTTGCGGGTAGCCGGGAATCAGCACGCGTACATCGTGCAGGTGGCGCATGGCTCGCGGCAGTGCGGCAGACACATCGCCCAAACCTCCGGTTTTCACCAGATCAGCCAACTCTGAGGTCACGAACAGAATTTTTCTTCTGTTGGTCAGGGTAATACTTGGCTGTGAAGTCGGCAGTTGCAGCAGTGGAACGCTAGTCGAAGCGAAGACCGGCAGATGGGTCAGCTCGCTGGCCGGCTGGTTAAAACTCTCTCCCTTCTGGGTTTTGGCAGCGGCGCTAATCATCTTTTTCTCCCATTCAATTCAGTGTTGGTACAGCACTTGAGTTGTTATGGGCCATGTCCTATGGCCGGGCACACAAGCACTACGCAAGATCGGTACCTATTTACCGGTTGCGTGGTAGTAGGACGGGTGGTGGGGCCCAAACTCGGGTTACGCCAATAGCTTAGGCTCTCTTTAATGATGACCCCATGGCATAGGGCAAAGTTTCGACTTTTTTTTTACGCAGGTGTCTGGCTTGCGGATCGGCGGCGTTTGATTAACCCCCAAAGTGGCAGATAACAACGCATTTAGCTGTCGAATCGCGCTTTTATGGGGCACGCAAACGTACAAAACCGACGTTATACCGCCCGTCGGATTGTTCGACAATCTGTCCGCGTGGTTCGGTTACAAGACAAAATCACTCGATTTCAGGCGTATTTGACCCAGGAGAACAGAAGGGCCTGCGCCATTTCTCGGTGCGCCGGGGGTGCTTGTTGAGGCGGGGCTTGCTTGTTTTTGAGCGCGGAAGACTATTTTGCGCGTGACTCAGGTCGAGCCGGCAAGGACATGAGCGTGTTTGGGGGATACAGAAAGGCCTGCCGGATTGGCAGGCCTTTGGGCAGGATTACTGCTGGACCACTTTAGGCGCGATCAACGCAGGAGGGGTGTTGCCGCGCATCAGGCTGAAGTCGGTCAAGCCTTTTTCCTGATAGGGGTCGCCGATGAGACGAGGGCGCTCTTTGAAATCGAAACTGACCAGGCTTTTAGTGCCGTCCAGCTCATCGAAGCTCAGACCTGCCAGTTGAGCCCAGGTGTGAATCAGAGAAGAGCTACTAAAAGGACGGCTCTTGATGCTGGCGAAGTCCCAATTGTGGGTCTGACGCCATTTCTGCGACGCGTAGACCAAAAACGGCACCGTATACATCGGGGCGGTCGGCTTGGCTTCGTTACGACCCAGGACGTCATGGTTCGGGCCGTCGTAAACATCTTCACCATGATCGGAGAGGTACAGCAAAAAGCCGTTGGGATCGGTCTTGGCGAAGTCCTTGATCAGGCTCGAGACCACGAAATCGTTGTACAGGACGGCGTTGTCGTAGGTGTTATAGATCGGCACCTGCGCGTCGCTGACGCCTGCTGGCACACCCTGGCGGTCGGTGAACTTGTCGAACGCCGGCGGATAACGGTACTGGTAGCTCATGTGAGTGCCCAGCAGGTGTATCACGATAAACTTGCGGGGCGCAGCGTCGGCCAGCACTTTGGAAAACGGTTCGAGCACATCGCCGTCGTATTGGGCCGCATTCTGATTACGGTTGTTGTTCAGGTACACCTGCTCGTCGGTCTGTTCAGAGAACGTTGTGAGCATCGTGTTGCGCTTGGTCATGGTCTGCTGGTTGGTGATCCAGTAGGTCTTATAGCCCGCTTGCTTCATGACGCTGACAATCGACGGCGTCTTGAGGTAGAGATCAGGGTTCTCTTCGTTGGCGAAGGTCAGCACTTGCTGCAAGGCTTCGATGGTGTACGGCCGTGGAGTGATGACGTTGTCGAACACCTGCAGCTGATCTTTGAGCTGGTCAAGGTTGGGCGTCGTTTCACGCGGGTAGCCATACAGGCTCATCCGTTGGCGGTTGGTCGACTCGCCGATCACCAGCACCATCGTGGCGGGGAGATTGGCTTGCTGGTCCTTCAGATTGCTCAGCGGCGTAATCTTGCTGCTGCTGTCGAGCATGCCCTGCATGCTGCTCAACTGCTCGCCATAGCGACGATAAGCCACCAGCATCTGCCATGGCACCGCGGGCTCAATGCGGGTTTCGAAGCTCTCGAGTCCTGCTCTCAGTTCGTCATGCCGTGCCAGTTGTTTGATCAGCGGATAACCGATGATGGTGAACAGCAAAAGGAACGAAACCACCCAGGCACGAGGGCGTGGCATGTAGACCGGCCGCAAACGTGACCAGAGGAAAATCGCCATCGCAGTGTGCGCCAGGAAGCCCAGCACCATCCACCAGGCGAAATACTGTGTCATGTATTCGCCAGCTTCCGAGACGTTCGACTCGAACATGATGAAGATGACGCTTTGCGAAAACTCCTGCTGATAGATGAAGAAGTAACCCAGGCTGGCCATGGAGCAGGCCCACAACACGACGCCGATGACTGCGGCCATCACGCGTGTTTTAGCGGGGAACAGCAGCATCGGCGCTAACCAGATGCCGCTCATGACAAAGGCTTGGCGGAAACCGGCAAAACCGGAAGTTCCGGTCACTTGTATAAGGAGTTGGGTGATGCCAGAGAAATACCAAAAAAACAGGAAAAGCCAGCACAGTCCGGCCCAGTCAAAACCTTTCGGAGTAGTCGCGCTCCGTTTGAAAATCGCCATCAAGGGCTCCAGCACGTTAACAAATCGAATTGCCGGTTACGGAGGTCCGCACCAGCGAATTTTTCCCGGCGTTCGGGCTGCTTTTAAAAAAGGCTGAAATTTTAGTCAAAAGTTTGTGAAAAGAATGTGAACTATCAGTCCTTTTCCGAGGGGCGGCACAGGGAGACGCTTTAAGCAGGCGCGCTAAAGCATGCGTCTGGTTCGACGAGTCAGGAGATAGGCGGGACACATGTATATAGGTGGCGATGGGATTTTTTGATCCTCAAACCTTTAAGGTGAGCATCAAGCGGACGCTAATCGGGGGATCGCGGGGATTCAAGGCAGGCGAATTGCCGGGCAAGCCAACGCCCCGATCGGGCAGTGCGTGGCTTGCGGCGAGGACGCAAAGTGGCGTCAGTTGCAGGCTTGCAGACCGTGGGTGGGTCCGGCCAGCAGAGACTGAGACTCTTGCAGCAGCAAGATCAAATGGGCGACTTTATTCTGCAGTTGATCGCGTTCATCTTTGAGCTGCTTGAGCTCATCACGACGGATGCTGACATACAGGGTCTGGGGGGGACGTGCTGCTAGTAATGTGCCCATTGCTCACCTCGCAAATGGTGTGTTTCAACAACGTTAGCGGGAGGGGGGCGGTAATCATCCAAGCCTTAACCACCTTTGCCAACCACTCTCGCTGCCGATTCTGATTTCTTTTTCGCAAGAATGGAACTTTTTTATTTTTTATTGTCAGGAACGTTTCCTGATCGCGGAAGCGCGCGTTATCAGGCAGGCTCATGCCGACACCCCAGCCTGTTGCGAACTATGTCCGAGCCCTCTGGACTAACCTGTTGTGTACTACCGGGTTATCAGGTGAGGCATTCCCTTTTCTTTGCATTAAGGAGCACCACCACATGCAACTTGGAATTATTGGACTGGGCCGCATGGGCGGCAATATTGCTAGACGGTTGATGCTCAAGGGCCATTCAACCGTAGTTTACGACTGGGATGAAGCCTCCCGCACTACCCTTGCCAAAGAAGGCGCAACCGCTGTTGCAGACATTGCCGCGCTGGTGGCCACCCTGGAGAAACCACGCGCAGTGTGGGTCATGCTGCCAGCCGGCGAGCCGACGGAAGAGACCATCGACGCCCTCAGCGAACTGCTCGAAGCTGGCGATGTGATCATTGATGGCGGTAACACGTTCTATAAGGACGATATTCGCCGGGCCCAGGCCCTCACGCAAAAGCATTTGCACTATATCGACGTGGGTACGTCAGGCGGCGTCTGGGGCCTCGATCGGGGTTACTGCATGATGATCGGCGGCGACAGTGCGGTGGTGCAGCGTCTTGATCCATTATTCGACAGCCTCGCCCCTGGCTATGGCTCGGTGGCGCGGACCAAAGGCCGAGACGCTGCCGATGATCGGGCTGAGCGTGGCTACATTCACGCCGGCCCCGCAGGCTCCGGGCATTTTGTGAAGATGATTCACAATGGCATCGAGTACGGGATGATGCAGGCGTTCGCCGAAGGTTTTGACATTCTCAAAACGAAGGGCTCCGACAACCTTGCGCCTGAACAGCGCTTTGATCTGAATGTGGCTGATATCGCCGAAGTCTGGCGCCGCGGCAGCGTTGTATCCTCCTGGTTACTGGACCTGACCGCCGATGCGCTGGTCACCGATCCGCAACTCGAGGCCTATTCCGGGTCAGTGGCTGACAGCGGCGAAGGGCGCTGGACCATTGATGCGGCCATGGAGCAGTCGGTGCCTGTGCCCGTATTGTCCGGCGCACTGTTTGCACGTTTCCGCTCACGCCAGCAGAGTACCTATGGTGACAAGCTGCTTTCTGCCATGCGCTTTGGTTTTGGCGGACATAAAGAAGGACCAAAATAATGGGCCTGTTGCACTCCAAGTCAAAACAAAAGCCTGAGGTTGCACCCCCTACGACCTTGTTTCTGTTGGGCGCTCACGGCGATCTGGTCAAGCGTTTGTTGATGCCCGCGCTCTACAACCTGAGCCGGGACGGGTTGTTGGGCAGTGGCGTTCACATCGTTGGCGTGGACCACAACGCAATCAGTGACATCGACTTCGCCAAAAAACTCGAAGACTTTATCCGCCAGGAAGCATCGGGCAAGGTCGCCGAGGGCGGGGCTGAGCCATTGGACCCGGAACTGTGGCGCCAACTCGCCTCGCGGATCAGCTACGTGCAGGGAGACTTCCTCGACGATTCCACCTACAGCGATATGGCCGAGAAAATCAAAGACACTAACACCGGGAATGCGGTGTTCTACCTGGCCACGGCACCCCGTTTTTTCAGCGAAGTCGCCAAGCGCCTGGGCTCGTCCGGGTTGCTGGAGGAAACCGATGAGTGTTTTCGGCGTGTGGTGATTGAAAAGCCCTTTGGCTCGGATCTGCGTAGCGCTGAAGCCCTGAACGCCTGCCTGCTCAAAGTCATGACGGAAAAACAGATTTATCGAATCGATCACTACCTTGGCAAGGAAACGGTGCAGAACATTCTGGTCAGCCGTTTCTCCAATGGCTTATTCGAAGCCTTCTGGAATAACCACTACATCGACCATGTACAGATCACTGCTGCGGAAATCGTAGGCGTGGAGACCCGGGGCAGTTTTTACGAACATACCGGGGCGCTGCGAGACATGGTGCCCAATCATCTGTTCCAGCTGTTGGCGATGATCGCCATGGAGCCACCGGCCGCCTTCGGTGCTGACGCGGTGCGTGGGGAGAAGGCCAAGGTCATCGGTGCGATTCGCCCATGGTCCGAGGAGGAGGCGCTGGCTAACTCGGTGCGCGGCCAGTACACCGAAAGTACGATTGGCGACAAAAGCATTGCTGGCTACCGGGAAGAACCCAACGTAGCGGCTGACAGCACCACGGAAACCTTTGTCGCCTTGAAGGTCATGATCGACAACTGGCGCTGGGTCGGTGTGCCGTTCTACCTGCGCACAGGCAAGCGCATGAGCGTCCGTGACACCGAAATAGCCATCTGCTTCAAGCCAGCGCCTTACGCACAATTTCGCGACACCGACATCGAAAGGCTCAAACCCAACTACCTGAAAATCCAGATCCAGCCTAACGAAGGCATGGGTTTCGATTTACTGGCGAAACGTCCGGGGCCGACGTTGGAACTGGAAAGTATCCGGCTTGGCTTTGCCTACAAGGATTTCTTCGAAATGCTGCCCTCCACAGGTTATGAAACGCTGATTTTTGATTGCCTTGCCGGGGATCAAACCTTGTTCCAGCGCGCCGATAACATCGAAAATGGCTGGCGTGCAGTGCAGCCGTTTCTGGATGCATGGAGCAAAAACAGCAGCGTCGAGCTATACAAGGCCGGTGAGGATGGGCCCTCTGGCGCCGATGACTTACTGACCCGGGACGGACGTGAATGGCACAGCATCGGATGAGCAGTCAACAGCGGCCCCTCATCCAGTTTGTGTTGTGCGATATCGACGGCACTTTGTTGCGTCCCGACCACAGTTTGAGCCAGGCAAACATAGAGGCAATCGGGCAATTACGAGCGGCCGGTATCCAGTTCACCCTGGCCAGTAGCCGTCCGCCCAGGGCGATGCGTCAGCAGGTTGAAGCATTGGGCATCGATCTGCCGACCGTGGCGTTCAACGGAGGTTTGATTACCTACCCCGATGGCCGCGTGATGTCGGCCCACCGCATTCCGCAGGCGGCAGCTATCACCAGCCTGGCAATGTTTGCCGATCACGAGTGTGCCGTTTGGGTATTCGCCGATGATCAGTGGTTATTGCTCGACCTGAATGGCGCTTACGTTGATCACGAACGTCATACGCTGGGCTACGACCCAATCCTTGTGCCCAGTTTCGCACCCTACCTGGACCGGATAGACAAAATCGTCGCCGCCAGTGCCGATCACGTGTTACTCAAACGTCTCGAAGCGCAGTTGAATCCACACATCGCCGGGCTCGCGCTGGCCTCGCGCTCACAAGTGTATTACCTGGATGTCAACGCGGTGGCGGCGAACAAAGGCGCGGCGCTGGTGACATTGGCCGAGTATGTGGGCATATCGCTGGCACACACGGCCGCCATCGGCGACGGGAGCAACGATGTTGCGATGTTCCGCAAGGCAGGGCTGTCGATTGCCATGGGCCAGGGCGAGGAAAGCGTGCGCAGCCAAGCTGACTACGTCACCGGCAGCAACCTGGAGGACGGCGTGGCGACGGCAATCAAGCGTTACATTCTGCCAGACTGAATTTTTGGATACCGACTATGGCCGCACTGATTGAAGACTATGCATTGCTCGGCAATTGCAGGACTGCCGCGCTGGTCACAAAGGACGGTTCGCTGGACTGGCTGTGCTTCCCTCGATTCGATGCGCCAGCCTGTTTCGCCGCGTTGCTCGGCGACGCGGGCAACGGACGCTGGAAAATCAGCCCGAAAGATCCGGTCAAACACACCGAAAGGCGCTACCGCGAAGGTACGTTGATTCTCGAAACCCTGTTCGAGACTGACACCGGGCGCGCCATGCTGATCGACTTCATGCCCACGGAAACCGCCAGCAGCGTGGTGCGCATCGTGGTGGGACTGGAAGGGAGTGTGGGGTTCGAGTTGGACCTGTCCATACGCTTTGATTACGGCAGCAGTGTGCCTTGGGTTGAAATGCGCGATCCGCACACCCTGACGGCTGTTGCCGGCCCTGAAATGTTGGTGCTGCGCACGCCGACAGCACTGCATGCACTGGATCACCGCACCGGTAGCAACTTCCTGGTCGAGGCTGGACAGCGCAAGGTGTTCGTCCTCAGTCATCAAGCGTCGAATCATCCAGTCCATACCGTTATCGACGGCGAAAAAGCGCTGAAAACGACTGAGCAATTCTGGCGGAAGTTTTCTGATCGATGCCCGGAGGTCGGTCAGTGGTCGGCCCAGGTCAAGCGTTCGTTGATCACCCTTAAAGCACTGACGTATGAGCCTACCGGCGGCATCGTCGCGGCCGTGACAACGTCATTGCCAGAGCAGTTGGGCGGAGAACGGAATTGGGATTACCGTTATTGCTGGCTGCGAGACGCAACAATGACCCTGCTGGCGTTCATGAACCTGGGTTATTACGAAGAGGCCAGCGCATGGCGGGAATGGCTGTTGCGCTCCGTGGCCGGCAATCCGGAACAGATACAGATCATGTACGGCCTGGGCGGCGAGCGGCGTCTGCCGGAATACGAACTGCCTTGGCTCGGCGGCTACGAAAACTCACGTCCGGTGCGAATCGGCAACGCTGCGGCGACGCAAATGCAACTGGATGTGTATGGCGAGGTCGCCGATGCCATGACGCAGGCCAGTAAAGGCGGTTTGCCCAGGCCGCCACGCAGCGCGGCCATCATCAAGGTGATCATGCCGTTTCTGGAAAACGTCTGGCACCTGCCTGACAAGGGCATATGGGAAATTCGTTCTGAGCCACGGCACTTCACCCATTCCAAGGTCATGACCTGGGTGGCCTTCGACCGCAACGCGCACTTCGCTGCCCAGGTGGCTGAAACCGAAGAAGACCATGCATTGGCGCGCCATTACCGTGCGGTTGCCGATGAAATTCATGCGGACGTGTGCCTCAATGGCTTCGATCCGCAACTGGGCAGTTTTGTACAGACCTACGGTTCGACAGCGCTGGACGCCAGCCTGTTGCAGATCGCCTTGACCGGGTTTTTGCCGGCAAATGACCCCCGGGTAATCGGCACCGTTGCCGCGATAGAAAAGGCCCTGATGCAAGAGGGTCTGCTGCTGCGCTACGACAGTGATCGGACGCAGGATGGCGTCTCAGGTAGCGAGGGGACCTTCCTGGTGTGTTCGTTCTGGCTTGCCGATGTATACGTGCTGCTGGGCCGTCATGCTGAGGCCCGCACGTTGTTCGATCGATTGTGTGGCTTGTGCAATGACGTTGGGTTGCTGGCTGAGCAATATGACGTCTTGGGGAAGCGCATGCTCGGCAACTTCCCTCAGGCGTTCAGTCACATAGGCATCATCAATACCGCGTTGAACCTGCACCGCACGGCGTGTCCGGCCAAGGCGCGAGCCAGCGGTTGTGCTGCTACAACCAATAGCTGACCGCGTACCAACCCAAAAGGCCCATGACCACGGTATAGGGCAGGGCCATCCAGACCATGCGCCCGTACGACAGGCGTATCAGGGGTGCAATCGCCGAGGTCAGCAGAAACAAAAACGCTGCCTGACCATTCGGTGTGGCGACGCTGGGCAGGTTGGTCCCGGTGTTGATTGCAATAGCCAGTGCCTCGAAGTGTTCACGGCTCATATGCCCGGAAATAAACGCCTGCTTCACTTCGGTGATGTAAATAGTGGCAACGAATACGTTGTCGCTGATAGCCGACAGCAGGCCGTTGGCAATGAACAGCATGCCTGGCTGTTGCTCGGGCGGCAGGCTCAGCACCCAGTGGATCAGCGGCGTGAACAATTGCTGATCGTGAATCACCGCGACGACAGCAAAAAACGTGACCAGCAGGGCCGTGAAGGGCATTGCATCCTTGAATGCCTCGCCGATGCGGCTGTCTTCAGTGATCCCGGTAAACGCCGTGATCAGCACAATCACCAGCAGGCCGATCAGTCCCACTTCGGCGATATGGAACGCCAGCCCGCCAATCAGAATCAACGCTGACAGCCCCTGCACGATCAAGGCTGCGCGTTGGTCGTTGGTTCGTTCGGCATTATCTTGAGCCGCGTAGTCAGCCAGCACCTTGCGCACGCTGACGGGCAACAAGGCGCCGTAGCCGAACCAGCCCAGTTTTTCCAGCAGCACACAGGACACGAGTCCGGCCACCAACACCGGCAGTGAAACCGGTGCGACATGCAGGAAAAACTGGCTGAAATTCCAGCCCATTTCATGCCCGATCAATAGATTCTGCGGCTCGCCAACCAGCGTACAGACGCCGCCGAGTGCCGTACCGACCGCGCCGTGCATTAATAAACTGCGCAGGAACGAGCGGAATTGGTCCAGGTCGGCATGGTGATTGGTGTGCAGGCTCTGATCATCGTTGAATGCAATCGGTTCGCGTGGATTGTTGCCCGAGGCGACCCGGTGATAGACCGAATAGAAGCCAACCCCAGCGCTGATGATGACCGCCGTCACGGTCAACGCATCCAGAAATGCCGAGAGAAACGCCGACAAGAAGCAAAACATCAACGCGAGCATGCTTTTCGAGCGCACACCGAGCAACAGACGGGAAAACAGAAACAACAACAGGTCTTTCATGAAGTAGATGCCTGCGACCATGAACATCAACAGCAGGATCACCGGAAAATTGTGCAGCAGTTCGTCATACAGTGCCTGCGGGCTGGTCATCTTCAGCAGCAAGGCTTCGACCATCAATAATCCGCCGGGCAGCAGCGGGTAGCACTTGAGCGCCATCGCCAAGGTGAAAATAAACTCACCCACCAGCAGCCATCCTGCTGCAACCGGGCCAGCAATCCACAGTAACAGCGGGTTAACGAGCAAAAACAACAGCAAACAAAGCTTGTACCAGCGCGGTGAATGTCCGAGAAAATTGTGCGCGAAGGCGCTGGCCAAAGAGCGGGGCATGGAAAATCCTTGAGGTGAGACGTGCCGGCAAAATGCCGTATGCGGTGGTCAAGATCAAGCGTGAGGCTTAGTTGCGGTCTTTCGGGGGTAGTGCGCTTTATCCGGCTTTGCGAAAGGTAAAGTTGATGCGCTGCTCACCCAGCAACGGATGTTCAGCGTGCTTAAGTGGCAAGACGCCGTGATAGCGCAGTCGGTCTTCTCCGCCCCACACCACCACGTCGCCATGAAACAGCGGGACGCGTTGGGTTTTGTCGCTGCGCGCCATGCCGCCAAACAAGAACATGGCCGGGATGCCCAAGGACACCGAGACGACCGGCCACTCATAGTCGAGTTCGTTTTTGTCCTGATGCAAGGACATTTTTGCCCCGGGTGCATAGCGGTTGATCAGGCAGGCATCGGGTACGAAGCCTGCAAATCCGGCCTTGCTCGCCGCAGCCTGGGCCAGTTGCATGAACACATCAGGCAAGTCTGGCCATGGGTTGCCGGAGCCTGGATCAATTGGGGCGTAGCGATAGCCGCTGCGGTCAGTGACCCAGCCGAGACTGCCGCAATTGCTCAAGGCCACCGACATAGTGAAACCACCGGGGGTGACCATATGCCTGAAAGGGGCCTCGCTGAGAACACGCTGTAGCGCAGGCAATAGTTGTTCGACCCGCGACAGAGCGAATCCTCTGAGGACAAACGAGCACGGGCCGATGTTTTCAATGCAGGGTGCTTGCGGTGTGTCATCGGCGAACAGGTCAAGGGTGGCGGGCACCGAACGCTCACGTCGAATCATGGGAAGTTTCTCCTGATTCAGTCTCTATGCCCGTCGCTCAAGCGCTCCTCAGAGCGCCTTGCTGACTTTGACGTCGGTAATGTTATCGTCGCTGGCGTTGTGCATTTTCTTCAGATTCGCCGTGGCCTCCTCGGAGGAGGCTGACTGCAGCTGAGCAAACTCAAACCGGCGTTCGCCGTTGAGTTTGTAGCTGATAGCGTATTTGGTGGTCGCGGTTGGAGTGCTCACAAGGGATTCCTTTTCTGACACGATTCAAGCGTTATCAGCTCAGCCGGGTTGCCGAACGACGAACAATCTTGATGGTGTGAGTGAACGAGGGCTTGCGGCCACCGCCTGCATCGACTTTGCGCCCGGAGGTATCAATGGTGATGTTCCAGAAGCCAGTGCTGGGCGCCACGATCTTCGCCGGGAATCTGTCGAAAGCACCGCCGTGGTAAGTGTGGCGGCCGCCGTTCTTGAAGCTGCGAAAATTCGCGTCATTCATCAAGCGGATATTACAGAGCTGGGAACACTCAATGACGACGATATCGTCTTCGTTGAGATGCTCGCGCTGGTGTACAAATTTCATGGTGTCTCCGAAAAAGGCTTTTTCTGCAAAATCAAAACGATAGCATGAGCGCGCAGGCATTTATTCGCCGATACCCATTTTATTACGTTAATACTCGATAAAAAGTGCCTAAATCCGGATCTAATCGTTCTCAGGCTTGTCGTAGGATTCTAACTGGAGGGATTGTATGAAATTGGCAGTAGTTTTTTTGGCTCTCGCGATGACCGGCTGCGCGACCCTGGAAGAAATTGAGCATACCCCGCCCACCATGAGCGTGATTTCCGGCAAGAGCCCGCACGCTTATGCCGATTGCTTGGTGGGCAAGCTCGCCGACAGCCGCAAGCCGCCATTGATCGAGGCACACCATGATGGCTTGCGCGTCATCATTGCGCAAAAGTTCAGCTCGGACCCCGCAGCAGTGGTGATGATCGAAAACCGCTCCAGTGGCAGCTCAATCAAGGTCTACGAACGTATCGCGAACATGCCGCTGCGCCCCATGGATGTACAGAAAGCCGCCACAGCTTGCATCTCCGGCTGATGCGGGAAGCAGGTCTGATGGCGTGAAGAGTTTCGATTTTTTGAGGGATGTATGAAGCGAGAGTTGGTGACGCAGCGGCATGCAGAAGGCAGTATTTCTACCACTCACATCATTCAGAATCCGGCCACCGCCGGGGAGTGGATCGTATTTTTCAAGACAAGCGCGGGCACAAGTTTTTTTCTGGTAGATGACGACGACGAAGTCGAGTCCTTCTGCCAGTTGGACGAGTTAGTGGTAACCATTCGCGGATTGGGTATCAAGTTTGCGGAAATTCACCTGTAAAACGCCCTGTCAGCTCAAACAGTCGACAGGGCGTTTCCTGGCGGGCGTGAAATCAGCGCTACTTGCAGGTCACGATCACCGTGCGGCTCGTGTAGTTGCCTACGTCGACGCCTAGCGTTTTGTCGCTATCTTTAGGTTGCGCCGTTCCATTAGTCGCAACGATGTTGTAGCCCGTGCCCGCGCAAGAGGCGTCCGCTTTCTCGTAGCAACTGCTCCAAGACATGGCTTCTCCTGAGCAGTCGATGCTCAGGCCTTGCTGGCCATTGTTCAAGTAGGTGTTAGACGCTGTCGCACAGCCGGTGAGCCCCAGTACAGCGATAACTGCCAAAAGTTTGTTCATGGTTTCATGCTTCGTGATGAGCGCTATCGGGGAGTGTCTGCCGTTTTTCTGATCGACTGATGGTTTAATAGTTGCGCGCCAGCCCTGCGAGACTTGCGTCCCGCGCACATCGGTGTGGCGACCGTCGTGACGATCAGGGTTTAGGGTTGGAGCGGCGGCGTGGGGCTTTTGGTTGGTCTTGCAGGACGGCAGCGACTTCAATGGCTGCGCTTTCCGAGGCGAACGGACCCGCAATAGCTTCGCCACTGGCGTCGGACACCCACCATTGGCCGTCCTGCAATTTGTTGATCAGGTATCCATTAACGCTTTTCGCTTCCGACATCATCGATCTCTTTGAATGTTCCAGGCTGAGCATGATAAAGCGCATGCCAACACGCTGCACTTTATTCCCGCACAATCAAACGGGGTCAACTACGCTTGAGCGAGTCATGGCATGCCGTGTTCAAGGCGCTGGGGCCTTGGTTCGAGTGATTGAATGTACGCCGTCAGGCAGACAGATTTCGATCATATGCGTGATTTGAAGCATGGACCAACGGTCTTTGATGCGTGCAATATCTACGATGTTGCGGAACTATATGCACTGAAATTCCTCTACCAAAGCAGCGGACGGCCAGTGAAGGGGCATTGTAAGGTTACCGCCGCCTGATTAGACTGCGCCGCAAACAGCCACAGCCTTTTTTATTAGGGACTTATATGATCAAGAAATGCTTGTTCCCAGCAGCCGGTTACGGCACTCGCTTTCTGCCAGCGACAAAAGCCATGCCCAAGGAAATGCTGCCGGTGGTCAACAAGCCACTGATCCAATACGGCGTGGAAGAAGCACTTGATGCAGGCCTGAATGAAATCTCCATCGTCACGGGTCGTGGCAAACGAGCTCTGGAAGACCACTTCGACATCAGCTATGAGTTGGAAAACCAGATCAAGGGTACCGACAAGGAAAAATACCTGGTCGGTATTCGTCGCCTGATCGACGAATGCAGCTTCTCCTACACGCGTCAAACCGAAATGAAAGGCCTGGGTCACGCAATCCTTAGCGGTCGTCCCTTGATCGGCAACGAAGCGTTTGCCGTCGTACTGGCCGATGACCTGTGTGTGAACCTTGAAGGCGAGGGCGTTCTGGCCCAGATGGTCAAGCTGCACAAGCACTATGGTTGCTCGATCATTGCGATCCAGGAAGTCGATCCGCAGGAAACCAACAAGTACGGCGTGATTGCTGGCGATGAAATCAAGGACGGTCTCTACCGCGTCACTAACATGGTAGAAAAACCGGCTCCTGAGGACGCACCGTCCAATCTTGCGATTATCGGCCGCTATATCCTGACCCCCGATATCTTCAAATTGATCGAAGAGACTCCGCCGGGCAAAGGCGGTGAAATCCAGATCACCGACGCCCTGATGAAACAGGCCGAGCAAGGCAACGTGCTGGCCTACAAATTCAAGGGCAAGCGTTTTGACTGCGGCGGCGCTGAAGGCTACATCGAAGCGACCAACTTCTGCTTCGAGCACTTCTACAAGAAGGGCAGCTAAGCATCTGAGTTTCTTTCAGGCTTGCTTATAGGACAAAGCCACCTTCGGGTGGCTTTGTCGTTTCTGGCCAACAGCGCTGACCGACAATGCCGAAGCGGTTATGCTGTTGGCCTGCTAAGGAGACAGCAATGGCCTACGACTTCGACCTTTTTGTGATTGGTGCCGGTTCCGGCGGTGTACGAGCGGCACGTTTTGCCGCCGGTTTTGGTGCGCGCGTAGCGGTTGCGGAAAGCCGATATCTGGGCGGTACCTGTGTCAACGTGGGCTGTGTGCCGAAAAAGTTGCTGGTCTATGGCGCTCACTATTCTGACGATTTTGAGCAAGCCAAAGGCTTTGGCTGGTCGGTCGGTGAGGCCAGGTTCGATTGGCCGACCTTGATCGCCAACAAAGACCGTGAAATCCACCGCCTCAATGACATCTATCGCAACCTGCTGGTCAACAGTGGCGTGACCCTGATTGAGGGGCACGCCAAGCTGCGCGATCCGCATCAGGTTGAAATCGACGGTCAGACTTACAGCGCCGAACACATTTTGATCGCGACTGGCGGCTGGCCGCAGGTCCCTGAGTTCCCAGGGAGCGAATACGCGATTACCTCCCAAGAGGCTTTCTTCCTCAAGCAACTGCCCAAACGTATCGTGGTGGTCGGCGGTGGCTATATCGCCGTGGAGTTCGCGTCGATCTTCAATGGTCTTGGCGCTGAGGTCACTCAGCTTTATCGCGGCGAATTATTCCTGCGCGGTTTCGATGGTGCCGTTCGGACCCATCTGCAACAAGAGCTGACCAAACGCGGCATTGATCTGCAATTCAATTCCGATATCGAGCGTATCGACAAACAAGACGACGGTAGCTTGCAGTTGTCGCTCAAGGACGGTCGTCAATTGATCGCCGACAGCGTGTTCTACGCCACCGGGCGGCGGCCGATGCTGGATAACCTGGGGCTGGAAAATACCCGGGTCAAACTCGACAAGGCCGGCTATATCGAAGTCGACGAACGCTATCAAAGCAGTGAACCGTCGATTCTGGCGATTGGCGATGTCATCGGCGGGGTGCAACTGACGCCAGTCGCGCTGGCCGAAGGCATGGCGGTTGCTCGACGCCTGTTCAAGCCTGAGCAGTATCGTCCGGTTGACTACACTCATATCCCAACGGCGGTTTTCAGTCTGCCGAACATTGGGACCGTGGGCCTGACCGAGGAAGATGCCCGGAAAGAAGGTCACGAGGTTCAGATTTTTGAAAGCCGTTTCCGCCCAATGAAGCTATCGCTCACTGACAATCAGGAGCGCACGCTGATGAAGCTGGTGGTCGACGTTAAAACGGATAAGGTGCTCGGTTGTCACATGGTCGGGCCAGAGGCTGGCGAAATCATCCAAGGCTTGGCCATCGCGTTGAAAGCCGGCGCCACCAAACAGATATTCGATGAAACCATTGGCGTACACCCGACAGCAGCCGAGGAATTTGTCACGCTGCGTACGCCCGTCGCCAGCTAAGCTGGTTAAATATCGCCAGTCATCACTCGAGCTGCAGGACGAGGATTGAGCCATGCAGAAGAAGTTTTCAGGACGTGGGTCAGCTTCTTGAGCAGCCACAACCTTGGGGTCGCAGCGCCCTGGAGTGAGGAGGCGCGATTAGCCGCGCTTGCTCACTTCAACATCCTCGACACGTTACCGGAACAGGCATTCGATGATATTGCCTGTCTCGCGGCCCAGCTGTGCGAGGTGCCGATGGCGCAGATCAATCTGATCGATGCCGGGCGCCAGTGGCCCAAGGCTCAGGCGGGACTGGCGTTGCCGGAAGTGCTCATTGAACATTCTATTTGCGCTCAGACGATTCGTCAGCCCGGCGTGATGATGGTCGACGATCTGCGAGTGGATCCGCGGTTCGCCGATAACCCTCTGGTCGCCGATGTCCCAAACCTGCGTTTTTATGCCGGGACCGCGCTGCTCACCGCTGAAGGGCTGCCGCTGGGGACGCTCTGTGTTTACGATGTAGAGCCTCGACATCTTTCTGAGTCGAAGCTTGCCGCTCTGGCCGCCTTGGCGCGTCAGGTGGTCAACCAGTTGGAGCTGCGTAGGGCTTTGTACGATCAGCAAGAAGCGTTGCGCGATCTCAATGAAGGCCTGGAGCGGCGGGTGGCAGAGCGCACCCTGGAAATGCTTCGGATCAACGAATTGCTCCAAGTCGAAATGAGAGAGCGTGAAAACGCTGAAGAGGCGCTGCGTCATGCGCAAAAAATGGACGCTATCGGGCAACTGACGGGTGGTATCGCCCACGACTTCAATAACATGCTGACGGGCGTGCTTGGCGCGCTTGAGTTGATTCAGCGGCGTGTCGCAGCCGGGCGCGTAGGGGAGATCGATCGCTACATTGATGCGGCGATGACCTCGGCCAACCGTGCAGCCTCGTTGACGCACCGACTACTGGCGTTTGCCCGGCGTCAGTCGCTGAGCCCGAAGGCGGTGGACGTGAATCGGATGGTGATCTCCATGGAGGAGTTGCTGCGGCGCACGCTTGGCGAAAGTATCGTACTGC
Organism: Pseudomonas sp. UMAB-08; assembly: GCF_900095225.1. Taxonomy (GTDB): domain Bacteria; phylum Pseudomonadota; class Gammaproteobacteria; order Pseudomonadales; family Pseudomonadaceae; genus Aquipseudomonas. The sequence goes on along the minus strand of NZ_LT607414.1, from coordinate 25,044 downwards.
GCACTGACCTTCAGTCTCGCTTGTGGCAAGCCAATACCGACGAACATCAGTTGGAAAATGCCTTGTTGAACCTGGTGATCAATGCCCGCGACGCGATGCCAGGGGGTGGACAGCTGACGATCAGTACAGCAATCGCACGCATCGATATGCAACAGGACACGCTGACGCCCGGTGAGTACGTGCTGCTGACCGTTGGAGACAGTGGTAGCGGAATGTCGGCCGAGGTGCTTGGTCGTGCCTTCGATCCCTTCTTTACCACCAAGCCGATCGGGCAGGGCACCGGGCTGGGCTTGTCCATGGTTTATGGGTTCATCAAGCAAACCGGTGGTCATGTGCATATCGACAGCGCCGAGGGGCAAGGTACGCGCATTCATTTGTATTTGCCTTGCCATCTGGAGTTGGGTGAGCGGCATATCGCCGAGCACGATAACCCACGCCCACCGCGGGCGCTAAAGGGTGAGCAAGTGCTGGTGGTCGAGGACGAGGTGGCTGTGCGCACGTTGGTGATCGATGTATTACGTGAACTCGGTTACGCGACGCTTGAGGCGTGCGACGGTGAAACCGCACTCATTGTGCTGCAAGGCCGGGAACGTATTGATCTGCTGGTCAGCGATGTCGTGCTACCAGGGCTTGACGGACAACAACTGGCAGGCATTGCCCGACAGCACCGCCCTGATCTGGGTGTGCTGTTCATGACGGGGTATGCGAGTAACGCTGAAATGTGTGCGGGGTTTCTTGATCAAGGCATGGATATGTTGATCAAGCCGTTCAGCATCGATGAGCTAGCACTCAAGGTACGCAATATGATCGAGCGCGCACGGCCCTGAGCGCCAAGGCCTGAGTGTTGATTACGGTTGCTGGGGTATTGGCGTTTCGGACACTTCGTTGATGGCTGAATGAGATATGCGCAGGTTTTCCAGGGCCAGCTGCGCCTTGATCATCTCGAGCTGAAGTGTTTGGTTTGACTGCTGTTGCTCGGCCAGAGCCTGTTTGAGCAGATCGCTTTCGCTCTGTGCTGCACTCAGGCGTTCTTGCAGTAATGCGCACTGGGTGTGCGTGTGCTGGTACTGCTCGTTCAGACTTGCCGATTGGTTCGTCGCCTTGTTCAGTTGCTCTTGCCGCGCGCTCAGCTCGCGCAGGGTGCTGCGGGTTTCGGCCAGCAAGCGCTCGTTGTCACGATTCAATTGGGTAATTTCATCCTGGCGCACCATCGCGCTTTGTTGCGCCTGGCGCAGTTCCATTTGCACCTGTTGCAATTGCCCCTCGTGACGACGCTGTTCCTGCTCGCGCTGTTCCTTGACTGAGTTGCGATAGTGCTCAAGGGCGTCACGCGCATGCAGGTGTTTTTCCTCCAGTGACCGTATTTGTCCCTCCTTGTCCTGCACGCGAAGCTCGAGATCGTGATGGGCCTGAAAGAGGCGGGCGGTGGTTGTTTGCTCGGTATGCAGCAACTCGCGAGTGGCATCCAGGGCTGCGTTTTGTACGCTGAGATCATCGCCTTGGGCAATGAACTGGCTCTGCAACTCGCTTAACTGGACTTGTGCTGCCGTCAATTCCTTTCGCAGTTCATCCTGTTTGGCCGTGAAGGCGGCTTGCGCCTGGTCGACAAGTGCATGCGCCTGTTCCTGTAATCGCTGCGCCAGTCGACTCACCAACTCAGTCAGTTCGTCCCCGATCTCGGCCTGCGGCGCATTGCTGCGGGTATCAGTTTCGTCCAACTCCTTCAAATAGCGGTGAATGGTCGTCTTCGAGCCGGTGTTGCCCATTTCGATACGTACCGCGTCGATGCTCGGGTGCTCGCCGCGCGCGAGCAGCGCCGAGCGTGCCATCTGAACGACTGCCTTGTTTACACCGCCGCGTGCCATGTCGAGCTCCTACGATTTCGTACTGTGGTATGTACCCTGTAATTACATACTATAGGAATACAAATTATGCTGCTGTAATTCTAAAAATACACACGGGATATTAAGGTATTATCCAATCCGAGCCGCAAAAAACGCGTTTCAACCGCGCTTTTCAGTACACAAACGGAATCTCCAACCATGAATGATCTCGATCGCTACTTATCAGCCGCGACCCGTGACAACACGCGACGCAGCTACCGGGCGGCCATCGAGCATTTCGAAGTGACGTGGGGCGGGTTTCTGCCTGCGACCAGCGACAGCGTGGCGCGCTACCTGGTGGCGTATGCAGGCGTGCTGTCGATCAACACGCTGAAGTTGCGCTTGTCGGCATTGGCGCAATGGCACAACAGCCAAGGATTTGCAGACCCGACCAAAGCGCCCGTCGTACGCAAGGTGTTCAAGGGTATTCGCGCCCTGCATCCCGCTCAGGAGAAACAGGCTGAGCCACTGCAACTGCAACAGCTGGAACACGTGGTGGCGTGGCTCGATCAAGAAGCCGTACAGGCGCAGGCCGACGACAATCAGCCAGAGCTTTTACGTTGCCGTCGCGATGCGGCGCTGATCCTGCTGGGATTCTGGCGAGGTTTCCGCAGCGACGAACTGTGTCGCCTGGACATCGAACATGTTCAAGCGGTCGCGGGCTCAGGGATCAGTTTGTATCTGCCGCGCAGCAAAAGTGATCGGGACAATCTGGGCAAGACCTACCAGACCCCGGCACTTCAGCGTTTATGCCCGGTACAGGCCTACATCGAGTGGATCAATTGCGCAGCTCTGGTGCGCGGCCCGGTGTTCAGAGCCATTGATCGCTGGGGCAATCTGGGCGAAGAGGGCTTGCACGCCAATAGCATCATTCCGTTGCTGCGTCAGGCGCTGGGGCGTGCGGGTATTCCCGCCGAGCAGTACACCAGCCACTCATTACGCCGGGGTTTTGCCACGTGGGCGCACCGCAGCGGTTGGGACCTGAAGTCGCTGATGAGCTACGTCGGCTGGAAAGACATGAAGTCGGCTTTGCGCTATATCGAAGCCACGCCATTCATGTCAGTCAGTGGCAGCGCAGAGGCTCCAGTGATTTCTTCTATTAATAAACATCTCTTATAGTGAAAACCAATCAGCGGCATGAGGTTTGCCAATGAGCCCGTGCCGCCGGTTGTGCGTAAGATCCATCTCATAGATTTTTCCAACCATCAGGAGATTCATCGATGCCTATCATCAACAGCCAAGTCAAGCCATTCAAAGCCACTGCGTTCGCCAACAACGCATTCGTCGACGTCTCTGAAGCCGACCTGAAAGGCAAATGGTCTGTCGTATTCTTCTACCCAGCTGACTTCACCTTCGTTTGCCCTACCGAACTGGGCGATCTGGCTGATAACTACGCTGAGTTCAAGAAACTGGGCGTTGAAATCTACGGCGTGTCGACTGACACCCATTTCGCCCACAAAGCCTGGCACGACACCTCCGAGGTGATCAGCAAAGTCCAGTTCCCATTGATCGGTGACCCGACTCACGTGATCTCGCGCAACTTCGATGTACTGATCGAAGAAGCAGGTCTGGCTGACCGCGGCACCTTCGTGATCAACCCGGAAGGTCAGATCAAAATCGTTGAACTCAACGATGGCGGCGTAGGCCGTGACGCTTCCGAGCTGCTGCGCAAGGTCAAAGCTGCCCAGTACGTTGCTGCTCACCCAGGCGAAGTTTGCCCAGCCAAATGGAAAGAAGGCGAAGCCACTCTGGCCCCGTCTCTTGACCTGGTCGGCAAGATCTAAGTCGACATGCATCGGCTGGGGGCCATGAGCTCTTAAGCACGTAAACCGCATCGCCCCCAAAAACGCCCGGGCGACCATCGCCTGGGCGTTGTTTTTTCTAGCGTACAAAAAAAGGAAATCGCCCTCATGTTGGACGCCAATCTTAAAGCCCAGCTGAAGTCATACCTGGAGCGGGTTACCCTGCCGTTCGAGATCGTTGCATCCCTTGATGACGGCGCGAAATCCGAAGAAATGCTCGCGCTGCTCAAAGATATCGTCAGTCTGACGCCGCACATCACCTTGCTCGACAACGGGACCGATGCGCGCACGCCGTCGTTCTCGCTGAACCGCCCGGGAGCCGATATCAGCCTGCGCTTTGCCGGCATCCCCATGGGCCACGAATTTACCTCGCTGGTGTTGGCGCTGTTGCAAGTCGGCGGTCATCCGTCCAAAGCCAGTGCGGACGTTATCGAACAGATTCGCTCGCTCAAGGGTGAATTCAATTTTGAAACCTATTTTTCCCAGTCTTGCCAGAACTGCCCGGACGTCGTTCAAGCCTTGAACTTGATGGCCGTGCTCAACCCTGGCATCCGTCACGTCGCCATCGACGGGGCATTGTTCCAGGCCGAAGTCACTGACCGGCAGATCATGTCTGTGCCGAGCGTTTACCTGAACGGCGAATTGTTTGGTCAGGGTCGCATGGGCCTGGAGGAAATTCTGGCCAAGATCGACACCAGCGCTAGTGATCGGCAAGCTGAAAAGCTCAATGCCAAAGAAGCCTTTGATGTACTGATAGTCGGTGGCGGCCCCGCCGGTGCGGCGGCTGCGGTCTACGCGGCACGCAAAGGTATTCGGACCGGTGTTGCGGCTGAGCGTTTTGGCGGTCAGGTGCTTGATACCATGGCCATCGAGAACTTCATCTCTGTCCAGCACACCGAGGGTCCTAAACTGGCCGTTGCGCTGGAAGAGCACGTCAAGCAATACGACGTCGACATCATGAACCTGCAGCGCGCGGATCAGCTTATTCCGGGCAAGGACGGAGCGTTGCACGAAGTGAAGTTCGCCAGCGGCGCCTCGCTCAAGTCCAGGACCGTGATTCTCGCGACCGGCGCAAGATGGCGCGAAATGAACGTCCCCGGTGAGCAGCAATACCGCAACCGTGGCGTGGCGTACTGCCCGCATTGCGATGGCCCGCTGTTCAAGGGTAAACGTGTCGCCGTGATTGGTGGTGGCAACTCGGGTGTAGAAGCGGCCATCGACCTGGCGGGTGTCGTCAGTCATGTCACCTTGCTGGAGTTTGATGTCCAGCTGCGTGCCGACGCTGTCTTGCAGCGCAAGCTCAACAGCCTGCCGAACGTGACGGTGATCACCAGCGCGCAGACCACGGAAGTGACCGGCGACGGTCAAAAGGTCAACGGCTTGCTCTACAAAAATCGCCAATCAGGCGAAACATTGACCATCGGGCTAGAAGGGATCTTCGTCCAGATCGGCTTGCTGCCTAACACCGACTGGCTCAAAGGCACCATCGAGTTGTCACCGCGCGGCGAGATCGTTGTTGATTCCCGTGGCGAGACTTCTATTCCCGGGATTTTCGCAGCCGGTGATGTCACCACAGCGCCTTACAAGCAGATCATCATCGCGCTGGGCGAAGGTGCAAAAGCATCGCTGAGTGCGTTTGATCACTTGATCCGTACTTCTGCGCCGGAGTGATTCAGGCGATTGCGACTAAGGAGCCCCCTGCATGCAGGGGGCTTTTTCATAACACCGTATTTTGAGGTCAGAGCGGCGTCGGTTGAATGATTTCGACCCAATAGCCATCCGGGTCTTTGATGAAGGCCAAGTTGTTCATGCGGCCATCGGCCAGGCGCTTCTGAAACGGGACGCCCAGGCTTTCGAAGCGTTCGCACGCCACGTGAACATCCGGAACGGAGAGGCAGATATGGCCAAAACCGCGCGGGTCGGTATTGCCGTTGTGGTAGGTGAAGGCTGTGTCGTTCTCGGTACCGTGGTTGTGAGTCAGCTCCAGAATCCCGGGAATGGATTTCATCCACTGGTTGCGAGCGGCGTCGTCTGCCGGGATCTGTCCTTTATCCACCAATGCAAGGAAATACAGGCTGAATTCCGCTTCAGGGAAGTCACGTTTTTCAACCAGGCTGAAGCCCAATACGCGGGTGTAGAAATCCAGGGAAGCCGTAATGTCCTTGACTCGCAGCATAGTGTGGTTGAACACAAAGCCTTGTGTCGCGACATCCGGGGTGGCGGTGACGCCGGCAAAGGTGTTCAGTTCGTGCAAGCTCATGGGTATCTCCCGTTAAAAAATCTGTAATCGCCAAATGATACGGGGCAGGGCAGTCAGTGCCAAACCCGGGCGGTGATAAAAAGGCGGCAAAGCCTTGTCCGTTGGCGGTGACAGGCTCAAACTTTCCGGCTCATTGTCCTGGTAGTCCCGATCATGATTTACCTGCAACGCAGATCATCCTTGATAAGCCTGTGCCTGCTGCTCGGCCTGAGCGGTGTGCATGCGGCCGATGTGTTGATCACCTGGCCAAGCGGCTGGGAAGTCGAGCCTTTGCCACCAGCCGCTGATGCCGCAGCGCAGCCGTCAGTGCAAATGAGACAACGCGCAGTCAAGAATGATCAGAATGGCGACCCGATCATGGTCATGGAGTTGACTCAGTCGCGGCTTCAGCCGGGGCATGATGTCAACGTGCAGAGCGTATTGCTGGAAATGCGAAAATCGGTCCAGATCGACTTTGTCCGGGGTGGATTTCAGAGCGTTTGCAGCAAGATCCATGAAAGCACTCTGAGTGATCTTCCGGCGCTGGAAACCACCTGCACCATCACTCAGAACGGCGGGCACGTCATGACTCAGACGCTGGTCGCGGCAGCAAACCACGACATGGCCTGGTCACTTTCATACGCGGGCTCTGCCGATGGCTACGTCGCGAGCAAAGAGGAGGTGCAGCGTATTCGGGACAGTCTGCACTTGGTGGTTGCGCCGTAAACGCAAAGGCGCGAACAGCGCTGGCGCCAAATAACAGGCAAAAAGAAACCCGCCGAAGCGGGTATTGGGGCGCTAATCCTTTAGCAGCGCTCATCCTGTAAGAATTGATGTGAAAAATGTGTGAAGTGAAAAATCTGTCCGACTAGTGAGCACGATGGTGCCGGGCGGATGCAGCTCCCGCAATCAGGGCCGAGCGCCTCGGTGTATCGCCGGGCTGACCATTATTAGATGTGCGCAAGCGGTAGCATCGAATAGCCACTAGATGGTCTGCCTTCAAGTAAGCTGCCTGTTATTATTTTGTTACATCACCGACTAATGCCGCACGGGAGGACAGTCAAACAGGGGGAGGTAGGAAAAATCTGAAATACCTGTATGAATGGGTACCTGATTTAACTACTTACGACACTGTTCGTGACTATTTTTCTGTCGGAAGGCTGAACCAGTTACACATTGCCATGGCAGTGAAGTTGACAGGCAATAAAAAGCCCTGCACAGCAGGGCCTTTTAAGTTCGATGATTTCGATCAAGTGCGAAGCCATGAATCTACGGTATCGACACCGTATTGCTCTTTCCAGGATTTCAGACCGCGGTGATTGCCGCCTTTGGTTTCAATCAACTCACCTGTGTGCGGGTTCTGATAAACCTTCACGACACGTGCTCTGCGGCGTTTTGGACCTGTAGGCGCGACCTGAGACGACGAGCTGTTGGGGTCGAGTATGGCGACGATGTCGCGCAGGCTCTTGCCGTAGCTGCTCATCAAGCCCTGAAGCTTCTGTTCGAATTCGATCTCCTTCTTTAGTCCAGCGTCATTCTTCAAGGACTCCAGCTGTGCCAGCTGTTCTTGAAGGGCTTTTTCTGCTGCGCGAAACTCGGCGAGTCTAGACAAATATATTACTCCGACAGTGTAGTTGGCTGTTCCCAGCCCGACAAAGCTATAAGGCAAGAGCTTCTGGCCGATTCCTTCGTTCAATTCTCTACCACAACCCCTGAGCGCGTTCCTTCTGTGAAGAAACTAACGGCTTGCGGTCAGTCACGCTCAAGTGGAAAAAAGGGTAGTTGTTAACCAGTTGCAGGTAAATAATGCACTTTTTTTTCGAGTTAGAAAATAGTCTTTATGCAAATGATTATAGTGAATGCGGAATTTCACTTTGCCACTGCCCTAATTCTCTGTGGTATCAGATGAAGCGCGGTGTAAGTAATTTCCGATATTAACCGCGCATCGGAAAACCAGTAACATCGGCTTCCGGCGGCTATATCAGAGCACTAGAGGCCCTGTTGAAGCGCGGGGTCGTCCGGATTCTGCTGCTCCAGTTCTGCAAGCAGTACCTGAACTTTTTGCAGTTGCCCACTTTCTTGCCAGTAACGAATCAGCAGGACCCGTGCGTCGCGATTGGCGGGATGACGCTGTACGATTTCTTCGAGCTGCTTCTGTGCCGCCTCCAGTTGATCGAGGTCGTGCAAGGCAACGGCCAGGTCATAGCGGTAGCCATTATTTTCCGGCTCAAGCTCCAGCGCTTTTGCCAATGCAAGCAGGGCATATTCGCTTTGCCCATGGTGCAGCAGCCACAGACCCAATACGTGTTGCAGCATCGCGGATTTGGGGTTGCGCTCTAGCTGTTGACCCAGCAGCTGCCGAGCCTTGTCGACCTGGCCCTGCTTATCGAACGCGGCAATCTGCGCCAGTCCGGCTTGCAGATTATTCGGGTCCAGCGCGAGCGCCTGTTCCAGGGCCTTCATGGCCGGAATCTGATCACCGCTGTGCAGATAAAGGGTGGCCAGTTGCAGCTGACTCTGACTGGTCGGCGGCTGGCCAGCGAGGACATGCTCATACTGTTCAACGACCTGCTCCAGCGGGCCAAAGTATAGCCCCAACTCATCAGGTGTCAGACCCAGCAGGGCTTCCGCTGCACTGAAGCGCGTGGCCTGGTCAGTTTCATCGAGCAGAGGCCCCAGCAACACACTGCGTTGACTGCCGGAAACCAGCTTGACGATGGCATCAATCGCCGCTTGCCGGACCGCTGGCGCGCTGTGGTGTAAATCACTGTTTGCCAGTTTCAATGCCTGTGGGCTGGGGTAGTTGGGCAACTCGACCAGCAAGTTGACGCGGCGGACGTCAGACAGGTCGGTACGCGACAACTGTTGATAGAGCACCCGAGCCGCTCCCGGCTTACCGTTGTGCGCTTGTTCCACGGCTTGGGAGTAACCGTGTGGGGTGGCAAAGGTCGGCGGAGTGGAAGGGGGGCTGCGAAACAACAGGAAGCCTGCGCCAAAAACAATGATTGATAGCGTGATCGTGTAACCGAGGCGCCACTGACGGCCGGTTTTTGGCTCAGTGGAGGAACCTTTAAAAGGCGGTTTTGGCATACCTGTATCCAGTCCATGACGGCTTGCAGCTTCACGGAGTGACTGGCAGCTGTCAAACGACAATCATCCCGGCAGGCCCGGCAACGTGGTTTTTGGAGGGGGAGGCACAAGAAAGCCCCGCGACCGAAAGGACGCGGGGCTGAAAGGTTAACCGATGGAGTCCATCACTGGAGGGATTGCAGGCATCAAGCCTGTGGCTGCCAGCCACCCCCCAATGCCTTGTAAATGGCAACAATCCCCCGATACATCTCGACCTCGGCCTGGGCCTGAGAATCTTCGGCGGCCAATCGCTCACGCTCGGCATCGAGCAGCACAAGGAAGTCCACTGTGCCTTCGCGGTACTGAATAGATGCCAAGTCAGCAGCGGAACGACTGGCTTCGCTTTGACGCAGCAGAGAGATCAGGCGTTGTTGCCGTTTAGCATAGTCGCTGAAGGCATTTTCCGACTCTTCCAGGGCCAGCAGCACCTGCTGTTCATAGGTGGCCAAGGCGCCGTCGGCTTGAGCATCGGCGCCCCGAATCCGCGCACGCACGCTGCCGAGGTCAAACGCGGCCCAGGTAATGCTTGGACCAAGCGCCCAGGCTTGCGCGGCTGAGGAGCCGAGTTGCGAGCCGCGTGCGGCCGTGAAGCCCAGGAACCCACTGAGGCTGACGCGAGGGAACAGGTCCGCAGTCGCGACACCGATGCGCGCCGTCGCAGCCGCCAGTTGGCGCTCGGCGCTGCGCACGTCGGGACGATGGCGCAGCAGCTCAGTCGGATCGCCGATGGGCAAAGCTTTGGCGATGGCCGGCAATTTAGCCGGGCTCAGGTCGATGGTCAGCGCCTCTGGCCGCTCGCCCAGCAGCGTGGCGATGCGATTGCGCTGGCGCACTTGTTCTGCTTGCAGTTGCGGCACCGTGGCCTCGACGGCGGCCAGTCGTGCATCGGACCGCACTACGTCGAGCTCATTGCCGACACCGGCTTCACGCAGGTTCACGGTAATGGTGCGCGAGTCCTGCTGGTTCTTCAGGTTGGCCCGAGCAATGCCTTCGCGCAGCTGTGCGCCCCGCAGTTGCCCGTAAGCATCGACCAACTCGGCGGTCATGGTGACCTGAAGTTGGTAAAGATTGGCTTCGGCCACCTCCTGATCGGCAGTGCTGGCTTCCAGTTCGCGCTGGATCCGCCCGAACAGGTCGAGCTCCCAGGCCATGTCCAGTCCCAGGTCATAGCGCTCGGTGTTGACTCGCTGAGTCGTGGTCCCTGGTTGCTGACCTTTGCCCAGATCGCTGCTGACGCGGCTGGTGATCACCGGCATGGCATCGTTGCTGATGTCATCGCGAATCGCACGGGCTGCGCGCAAACGGGCGAAAGCGACGCGCAATTCACGGTTCCCGGTCAACGACTGGGCCACCAACTGGTTGAGAATCGGGTCATCGAACTGCTGCCACCAGACGGTTTCAAGGTGACTGCGGTCGTAGTGACCTTGTGCCGCTGATTCGACCTTAGCCGGTGCGGTGTCCGGGGTTTTATAGTCCGGGCCGACGGCGCAGGCCGCGAGGGCAAGGACCAGAAGGCTCGGGAGAAAGAGTTTTACGCTCATTGTTGCGCCTCCAGCGTCAGGGCCTTGTCAGCGTTACGAGCCTGCTTGCGTCCCACATAGTTACGGATCAATACGTAGAACACGGGTGTCAGCAGCAGGCCGAAGAAGGTCACCCCGAGCATCCCGGAGAACACCGCCACGCCCATGGCATGACGCATCTCTGCACCGGCACCGCTGGACAGGACCAGAGGCACAACACCCATGATGAACGCGAAGGAGGTCATCAGGATTGGACGCAGACGCAGACGGCAAGCTTCCAGTACCGCAGCCAGCGGGGTCATGCCTTCATCTTGTTTGTCTTTGGCAAACTCGACGATCAGGATCGCGTTCTTGCAGGCCAGCCCCACGAGTACGATCAAGCCGATCTGGGTGAAGATGTTGTTGTCGCTACCGGCAATGATGACCCCGGTAATGGCTGACAGCAGCGTCATCGGCACGATCAGGATCACCGCCAGTGGCAGGCTCCAGCTTTCATACAGGGCCGCCAGCACCAGGAACGCCAGCAGTACGCAGAGCGGGAAGACCAACAGGGCGGTATTGCCGGACAAAATCTGCTGATACGTCAGGTCAGTCCACTCGTAGGTCATGCCGTTGGGCAATTCCTCCTTGAGCAGTTTTTCAACGGCGCTCTGCGCTTGCCCGGAGCTGTAGCCGGGCGCGGCTGCACCGTTGATTTCAGCCGTGATGAAGCCGTTATAGTGCATGACGCGATCAGGCCCGGAGGTATCGCTGACCTTGATGAACGTCGCCAGGGGGATCATTTCGCCGACGTTGTTGCGCACTTTCAGTTGACCGATCTGCTCAGCCTCCAGACGAAATTGTTGTTCAGCCTGAACGTTGACTTGATAGGTACGGCCAAAACGGTTGAAGTCGTTGGCATACAACGAACCCAGATAAATCTGCAGGGTATCGAAGATGTCCGAGATCGCTACACCATGGGTTTTGGCCTTTTCACGGTCGATAGCGGCATCGACCTGTGGCACGTTGACCGTGTAGCTGGTGAACAAGCCCGCGAGTTCTGGAACGCTGTGGCTCTTGTTGATGACGTTCTGGGTTTCTTTGTACAGCTCTTCGTAACCCAGGTTGCCACGGTCTTCGATTTGCAGGCGGAAGCCGCCAATAGTGCCGAGTCCCTGCACCGGCGGTGGCGGGAAGATCGCCATGTAGGCTTCCTGGATGACACCGAACTTACCGTTCAAGGCACCGGCAATGGCACCCGCCGATTCGCTCTTGTCCTTACGCTCGTCGAACGGCTTCAAGGTAACGAAGACGATGCCCGCGTTAGGGCTGTTGGTGAAGCCGTTGATCGACAGGCCGGGGAAGGCGACAGCACTTTCTACACCGGGCTGTTTGAGCGCGATGTCAGACATGCGTTTGATCACATCTTCGGTACGGTCCAGGCTTGACGCATCCGGCAGTTGAGCAAAGGCCACCAGGTACTGCTTGTCTTGTGCAGGCACGAAACCGGTCGGCGTGTTGGCGAAGCCGAACCAGGTCATCACGATCAAACCCGCGTAGACAAACAAGGCGATGCCGCTGCCACGGATAACCCTGCCGACGGTTCCTACATAGCCACGGCTGGCTTTGTCGAAGAATCGGTTGAACGGCCGGAACAACCAGACCCCGAACAACTTATCGAGAAATCTGGAAAAGGCATCCTTCGGCGCATCGTGGCTTCTAAGTAACACGGCGGCCAGGGCCGGCGACAAGGTCAAGGAGTTGAACGCGGAGATCACTGTAGAGATCGCAATCGTCAGGGCGAACTGTTTATAGAACTGCCCGGTCAACCCGGAGATGAATCCCGCCGGGATGAACACTGCGCACAATACCAGCGCGGTGGCGATGATCGGTCCGGTGACTTCACGCATGGCGCGCTTGGTCGCTTCGACCGGCGTCAGTCCTAGCTCGATATTACGTTCGACGTTCTCCACCACTACGATGGCATCGTCCACCACGATACCGATGGCCAGTACCAGCCCGAACAGCGACAGCGCATTCAGCGAGAAACCGAACATGTGCATCACGGCAAAGGTGCCAATCAGTGAGACTGGAACAGCCACCAGTGGAATGATCGAGGCGCGCCAGGTCTGCAGGAACAGGATCACCACGAGCACGACCAGGATCAGTGCTTCGAACAACGTGTGGACCACTGCTTCAATGGAACCACGGACGAAAATCGTCGGGTCATAGACAATCGAGAAGTCCATGCCTTCCGGGAAGTTCTTCTTCAGCTCGGCCATTTTGGCGCGAACTTCGTTGGAGATATCAATGGCATTGGAGCCGGGGCGCTGGAAGATCGGGATCGCCACTGCGGGCTGGTTATTCAGCAGGGAGCGCAATGCATACTGGCTGGAGCCAAGCTCGATCCGGGCAATGTCCTTGAGGCGCGTGATTTCCCCTCCGGCGCCGGAGCGAATAATGATGTTTTCGAACTCTTCCTCACTGACCAGACGACCTTGAGTGTTCACCGACATCTGGAAGCTAGTGGTACCCGGCGCCGGTGGTGAACCAAGGGACCCGGCAGCGACCTGACGGTTTTGTTCACGGATCGCAGTCACGACGTCGGTCGCGGTCAGGTTGCGTGAAGCGACCTTGTTCGGATCAAGCCAGACACGTAACGAATAGTCGCCCATACCGAACAGCTGCACGTCACCGACACCGCCCAGACGCGCCAATTCATCCTTGATATTGAGCAAGGCATAGTTGGACAGGTAGAGCATGTCGTAGCGTTTGTCCGGTGAGGTCAAGTGCACCACCATGGTCAGGTCGGGGGAGGCCTTGTCCACAGTGATACCAATGCGTGTCACTTCTTCCGGCAGCTTGGGTGCGGTCCGGGTCACACGGTTCTGCACCTGCACCTGAGCGTTGTCCAGGTCAGTACCCAGCGCGAAGGTTATGGTCAGGGTGATCTTGCCGTCAGCGGTGGACTGCGAGGACATATAGAGCATGTTCTCGACGCCGGTGATCGCCTGTTCCAGCGGTGCAGCCACGGTTTCACCGATGACCTTGGGGTTCGCCCCCGGGAAGTTCGCACGGACCACGACGGTGGGTGGCACGACTTCCGGGTATTCACTGATCGGCAGCTGGAACAGTGAGATGGCGCCAGCGATCAGGATCAGCAGCGATAACACCGCCGCAAAGATCGGACGCGTAATAAAGAATTGAGAGAAGTTCATTATGGTTATCCCTTAACCGCGTGGCGAAGCAGTGCTGGCAAGTTTGACCGCAAGCTTGGGCTCGACGGGCTTCAGGTTGCTGGCCTCGAGTGCTTGGCGCTGCTTATGCAGGGCGTTGAGGGTCTCGGCGCTGGCCATCAAGGCTGTTTCAGGGTCTACCGCTTGCCCCGGACGCACCCGTTGCAGGCCCTTGACCACGATGGTGTCGTCTTTGCTCAGGCCGCTGCGCACAATGCGCAAACCTTCGAGCTTCGGACCGAGTTCCACGCTGCGGTAGGCCGGTTTGTTGTCGGCCCCCATGACCAGCACGAATTTTTTCCCCAGGTCGGTGCCGACTGCTTCGTCATTGATCAGCACAGCAGAGTAAGTGCCGCTGCCTACCAGCTTGAGACGGGCGTACAAGCCCGGAGTGAATTGGCCGTTGGTGTTATCGAAAACTGCACGACCTCGAATGGTCCCGGTTTTCGGGTTGACCTGGTTGTCGACGAAATTCATCTGGCCCTGATGCGGGTTATCACTTTCATTCGACAGACCGAGGAACACCGGCGTGCTTTGGCCACGTTGGCCTTTGCGAGCCAGCTCGGTGTATTTCAGATAAACCCGCTCATCGGCATCGAAATAGGCATAAACCTTGTCCGTGGACACCACGCTGGTCAGCGGCGTGACATCCGCAGTCACAATGTTGCCGGCGGTGATTTCGGCACGGCTGACGCGGCCACTGATCGGCGAAGTTACGCGCGTAAAGCTCAGGTTCAAACGAGCCAGATCGAGTTGCGCCTGGATGGCATCGACGCCGGCTTTGGCTTCTTGGGCGGCGCTGCTGCGCGAGTCGGCGAGTTCGGCGGAAATAGCATTGCTGGTCAGCAGGCGTTGGCCGCGCTGGGCTTCATTGCCGCTGCGTGTCGAATTGGCACGTGCTTGTTGCAGTTGGGCTTCGAGGCGACGGGCTTCAGCCTGGAAAGGGCGGGGGTCTATCTGAAATAGCAGGTCGCCTTTTTTGACCAACGCACCTTCAGTGAAGGCAACTTGATCAATCTGACCGGAAACCCGCGGGCGGATTTCAACGGTTTCCGGCGCCTCAAGGCGTCCGGTGAACTCATCCCATTCATTGACGGGCTGTTCCAGCACCTTGGCCACGGTGACTTTTGCTGCTGCCGGAGCCACAGTCGCTGCAGGATCGCGACCACACGCGCTGATCACGACCAAGGCCAAGGCGGCAAGGGGGTAGCGCACGTGTTTGAATGACTGTGCCATGGGAATAATCCATCAAATTGTTAAGTTGGCGGATTTTGTTCTGGCGGGTTGTATTGCACGAATCGAATGAGCTGAAGGTCAGTATTATTCAGAATGATATAAAGCCGACGATGAGGCTCTAGACCAGGCTATCCGGGTCGCCAAAGAACATTTCACCAGGGCGCTGGCTGGGGTTTTCACGCATTCGGATCGTAAATTTTGCCCCCACTAGCACGTGGTACACGAGCGATCGCACATGGCGACTCCTTACCCAATACCGTTTTGGTATTGGGTGGTTTTCAGTGTAGCGTTTTTATCGGGATTTTCGGGGCGACGTAGAAGGGGGGGCGTTTCCGCGAGAGTATCCTGACTATGGGGGTTATCGTCATTTCTGTTTGGCTGCTTTCGGACGATTCTGTTGAAAAAGTCGGCCTCGGTTTTTATGGCATAAAAGTACGCGCCGGAGATTGAAAGCGTGAATGTCCGTAGAGCCCTTCAGACTCAGATTTCACGTAGCAGCGTGCTAATTGAATCCCTGACAGCGGGGCCGTCAGCGGTTGCGAGCATTGCGCCAGACCTTGGAGTGCATGAATGGTTGGGTCTCTGGGTGTGGGTTATTGGTATTTGCTGCTGTAATTCGCTAGCACTTATTGGACTTGGCTGAGTCGGATGTAAGCTGCTACACGAACTCCGCAATAATGCATAGGCACCAGATCTGCACTCGAATCCCACAGCGCCGGCCCATTACGAGGGCTGGTTATAAGGATCCAGCTGTAACGCAAGCTCACTCACGGATACAAGGAGATAAGCATGAAAGCTGCTGTTGTTGCCCAAGGGCATCGTGTGAACGTGATCGAAAAAACATTGCGGCCTTTGAAACATGGTGAGGCCCTCCTCAAAATGCAGTGCTGTGGCGTCTGCCATACCGACCTGCACGTCAAGAACGGTGATTTCGGTGATAAAACTGGGGTGATCCTTGGCCATGAAGGCATAGGTATCGTGAAGGAGGTAGGGCCAGGCGTCACCTCTCTAAAGCCCGGTGATCGTGCCAGCGTGGCGTGGTTCTTCCAAGGGTGCGGGCATTGTGAATACTGTAACAGCGGCAACGAAACACTCTGCCGCGACGTAAAAAACTCCGGTTATACCGTGGATGGAGCAATGGCTGAAGAGTGCATTGTCGTCGCCGACTACTCAGTGAAAGTGCCAGATGGGCTTGATTCTGCTGCGGCGAGCAGCGTGACCTGTGCTGGAGTAACGACTTATAAAGCCGTAAAGGTTTCCAACATTCGCCCCGGGCAATGGATTGCGATCTTCGGGCTGGGCGGCCTGGGAAATCTGGCGTTGCAGTATGCTAAAAATGTATTCAACGCCAGAGTCATTGCCGTGGACATTAACGACGATCAACTGCAATTCGCCAGCGAAATGGGGGCCGATCTGGTCATCAATTCACGCAACGAGGATGCCGCGAAAGTTATTCAGGAGAAGGTCGGCGGAGCCCACGCTGTTGTCGTGACGGCCGTAGCGAAGGCTGCGTTCAACTCTGCGGTGGATGCCCTGCGTGCCGGTGGACGCCTGGTCGCAGTCGGGCTTCCTCCTGAAGCCATGAGTCTAGATATTCCTCGGTTGGTGCTTGACGGGATCGAGGTGGTTGGCTCACTGGTAGGCACTCGACAAGACCTCGTTGAAGCCTTCGAGTTTGCCGCGCAAGGCAAGGTGGTGCCTAAGGTAACATTGCGGCCTATCGAAGATATCAATGAGATTTTCGACGAAATGCAGCAAGGAAAAATCAAGGGCCGTATGGTGATTGATTTAAGTAATTAAAAGGCCATTGGCAGTCGCCTAGGTGGCTGCCAATTCCGTTGATTCAGGTGTTATTGGTTGTCACTTGCTTTTCGACTTTCACACAATTGCGCCCGTTTTACTTAACGAGATAAAGTGCTGGGTGTGCCATGTTCAAAGCGCGCGATGGTATCCGTATCGCTGTCTTTGGTGGGCAGGGTGTCGAGCATAGCGTTGCTCTCAAGGTCCGCATTCATGGCAGGGGGCATCCTTTTTCAAAAGTAGAAAACTGACCTAATTATGCCCCGGACGGTCAGGAATAAAGCGGATTTTGACGGATGGCAATGGAAAGTTAAAAGACGTTTCGATCAGTTAAAGCAGGCCTTTCAGGGGGCCTGCACCTCCTCTTAGAGGCTATCCGGATCCCCCAAAAACATTTTGACTTCGCTCTAGCACGGTATTTACAACCAGAAAAAAACTAATTGTGCCCCCAATTGTGCCCCCATTTGCACCGGATGTGCGAGCGATCGCGAATGGCGATTTCTGACAGAAGACCAGGCTGGTGCGGGGTGGCTTGCAGTGGAACTCCACTTTTGATCTGGAAGGAGGGTCCAGGGCTCATCAAGGACGAGCTAATCCGCTCTCGCTCGAGAGCAGCACCTGCGATCAGTTGTGTTCGACCCAAAGCGGACGGACACGACAGACTACTTTTGGCTAGGAGCGGTCAGTATCCTGGACGTGAATATGGCGTTTTGCTAGCGTCTGACGCTCGCTTACCGAACCGCGTTTAAAAAGACGGTGAGGTAGCATAAACAACTACTTTCCTGAGCCAGTGAATGACCCCATTATGCTGAAGATAAAGATGTATCCCGCAGGCAATGGTGATGCATTCCTGATCCGTTTCGAGGGCGTTAACATTCTGATCGATGGTGGTTACGCTTCGACCTTCGACCAGCACATTCGCAATGACCTGAAATCGATTGCACTTAGCGGGGAAAGCTTAAGCTTGGTCATTGCAACTCACATTGATGCTGACCACATTTCCGGCTTGCTCGCGCTGTTGCGCGCCAATGGCAATGCAGCCAACCCCCAAATCATTCGGATCGACCATGTCTGGCATAACAGCTTGCGCAGTCTAGTGTGTCAAGCGTCAGATGAGCCGGAGGGTTTTGCTCGGATGATGCTGGAAAGTATACGCAAAAGGGGGTATCCGAAGCCGGTGGCCAGTGATGCGCGCCCTCAGGAAATCAGCGCACGGCAAGGAAGCTCCCTAGCCAACCTGCTTCGCATCGGGGGCTATAATTGGAATTTGGGTGATGGTACGCAACTCATCAGTACCTTTAACACGCCGAGAGTCGAACTTCATTCAGCGATCATACAAGTCATTGGTCCAAGCGCAGAGAGGATGGACGACCTGCAGCGTCTGTGGATCACTGAGCTGAGAAAAAAAGGCTATCAGGGTCCTGTCGGATCAGGGGAGCTGTTGGACGATGCGTTTGAATTTCTTTGTGCTAATGCGCCAGAAAGGATAAAGAAAAAGCCCGTTCTTATTTCCGCGAATCAAAATCAGCGACTGAATGACATCTACGAGCCCGATACATCCATCCCTAACGGTAGTTCGATTGCCACGATTATCGAGTTAGGCAACAAACGGATGCTTTTTCTTGCCGACAGCTGGGTAGATGATCTTTTGGAGCAACTGCACAAACTGGCAGCCGCGGGCTACTCAATGCTGTTCGACGCTATCAAGATTTCACACCATGGGAGCGTTTGCAACACTAGCCCAGCGCTACTCGAGTTGATCGATGCGCCGATTTACTTGGTCTCATCGAACGGCAAACAACATGGTCACCCCGATTTTCCCGTGCTTAGGGCGATTGTAGATCGACCTGCACCGTTTCATCGCAAGATCTACCTCAACTACCGAACACCTGCATCCATTCGCCTCAGTGAATATCAGTCCAGCTCTGGCGCTGGCTTTACAGTGATTGAGGGTGGGAACGATTGGATCGAAATGGAATTAGCCGACAATGAATGAGCAACAAGTCAAGCTTGCTACCTGCAAAATCACATGTGCCGATGAGCTTGGTACGGGATGGCTGATCTCGGCAGACAAGGTGCTGACGGCATATCACTGCGTAGCACCTGCCATCTACAGCGGTAACCCGATATCTGTGGAGTTTGGCGAGGGTCACGAAGAGGCGATCTTTGCGAGTGTTGTTGCCTATGACGCGGGTTTGGATGCGTGCATTCTGCTCTTGCCGAGTAAATGTTCTAAAACGCCTATTGCGCTGTCTTCGACGCTGCCTCGGGAGGGAGCTGAATGGAGCGCCTTTGGCCACCCAGTGGTGAAGTTTGAAATTGGCCACCGCCTCGAAGGGCGCGTCTCGCAGATACTGGACCAACCAAAAATGTCCATGGACTTAGATCTGTCCGTGAAGCAGGACACTGCGCTGACGGATTATCGGGGTCTTTCCGGAGCAGCACTCATCTGTGGTCCACTCTGCTACGGGATGCTCCGTATTGCTGTTGATCACTCTTTGGGGGCCATTAGCGTCGTACAGCTGGGGCAGTTTCTGATAAAGAACCAAATAGATCTGGAACAGCCAGAGGAACAAGCGACTGCCAACGAGGGCTATGCCGAACGCCCGGAATTCTCCGAGCGGTTTGAGGCAGCAGTAAACCGGAAGTCGAGCGGTTTTTTGTTTCTCGAAGGCGCGCCGGGTATTGGCAAGACGACATTCTGTGAAACGTTTCAACCAGAACTGAATCGACTTGAGCTAGCAGGGACGTATAGCTTTGCCTCGGGGGATCGGGGCACCAATGCAACGCTGCGCATTCAGCCAGAAATTTTCCATGATTGGCTCAACACACTCGTATCGCTTCAAAGTACCGGTAAGCCAGCCAGGCTATCCGAAATGCACTACTCAGCGCTCGTAACAAACACCAGTAGCTTGTTTAGCATTCTTGCGGAGCGGTACGCTTCTCGCGAGAAGGTTGGCGTTTTGTTTGTCGATGGTTTGAATGAAGCGGCTGCGGTCGGCGCAGAAGCTTTTACCAATTTCATCGGTCTATTCCCAGAGAAACTTCAGGAAGGGCTAGTCATAATCTTCTCCGGCCCGAGCTATGCCCATGTCGCAGCGCCTCTGGGAAAACGCCTGCAATCGGACGACAGCATTCAGATGCCTGCCCTTGAAAGGGATGTGGCGACTGAGTTCTGCAAACAGGGGCTGGTGTTTGGCAGGACAAGTCCTTCCCTGGTCGCTCGAATTTGCGATCGTGCGCAAGGTCACCCTTTGTACCTCCATTATCTGATTGATTACGTCAACGGCGGGGCAACCGACGAAGAACTGGAGGAATTACCTACCTTCAGCGGAAGTATTCGAGCGTACTACGATGTGTTGTGGGCGCAACTGCTGAGCGACGCGGAAGCGGTAAACCTGCTTGGGATCATGGCCAGGCTTCGATGGGGCATCCCAATGGAGCAGTTTGCCAACATCCTTACAGGATCCGAACATGGCGCGTTTGTTCCCACAACAACCCGTATTCGCCACCTGCTCCTGTCCCCTGAGCAGACGGCTGTATACCACTCCTCTTTCTCGGATTTTCTGATTGAAAAGACGGCCCACCTCGAACAAAACACACAGCTTCGACTGGCCGATTATTGCTGCGCACAGCAGGCGACCGACTACGGACTGTTGAATGTTGTTTACCACACGCTACGCGCAGGCGACGCTGGAAAAATCCAAGCTATTGCTGTTTGTCAGCAAGATTGGATCGATCATTGTGTAACTAGAGGGGCAGATCCAGACACTTTGCTTTCTGACATTGAAGAGACGCTTGCTGCGGCGACGCAGGTGGCGACTGCCGTCGAAATAGTACGGATGCTGCTGATACAGCAACGCCTTCATTTCCGGTACAACACTCTTTTTGCCCAGCACGCCAGATTGGCGGCGAAGGCATTGATCGCGTTAGGCAAGTCAAATGAGGCACTGCAGCACACCACTCGGTATGGCCACTTGATTGTGCAGCCTGCGCACGTGTTAGGGCTCGCGCTGCAATTGACCCAAGCTGGAGAAAAGGATGCAGCGCTGGATTTGCTGCATAAGGCTGATCAGATTGTCGAAGAGGCTTTGACTGCGCCTAAGCAAAAAGTATCGGCTTTCATTGATCTTGTTCATCTACGCATTCACATTCTTGCGTATATGGCTCATGCGGGCCGGGCTGAGGCACTACATGAAATACTGGCGTTCAATAAATCAGTTTTTGCATACCTCAAGCATGTTTATCAAGATGCCCCCGAGGAGCAGCTCGATGAGGTACTGAATGAAATATTCAGCGATTTTTTGGGAAGTTTAATGTGTCTCCAGGGATACTACCTGCCGCTGTTAAAATTGCCCCAATTTTCTAACAAGCCCCCAGCAGCACTGTTGGAAATTCTTGTCCGTCAGCTGAACTCTTACCACCTCTGCGCCTCAACCAACAACCTGCCTATAAATCATCAAACGATTTCTAAGGTGTTTGATGACATGGCCACCGTTTTAGAGAAGGCCGACAAGAAATCCCTCGAGCTAACCACATCAATCCTAGACACACTGATTCTCTTGCGTGCACCTTGGCCTTTGGTCAACGGCCTCGCTGGTCAGGGTCTCTTGTCTGCACCACCGCCGGTCAACATATTTAATGTGAATAAAGTGAACGTCGATGAGGAGGCTCTCGACGAAGGCACTTCACAGTGGCGTGTATCTTCGTTTCTTCAGGCTGATCTTAAGTGCCCTACCGTCTTAGCATGGGAGGAAACACACTGGCAACACAGTCTAGAGGATGTCGTCAAAGCACTGGCCTGGTGCGATGGCAAGGCACGGCGCGCGGTCGTAGAGGAAAGCACGGCAGTCATTCGACAAACCTGGTTGGATATCGAGAGGGTGGTGCTGCAGCCTTTACGGCGTTTGACCTTGATCCAGCGCGTAGAGTGGAGTGACTGCTACGCCATCCCCGAGGCGGTGTTGCCGAAGATTTACGATCAGATTTTGACACTGTGCCTGGACTGCTACCCCAACGAGATCGGCAAGCTTCTCTTACTGATTGACGAACGCTTCTCGGATCAGTGCGGCATGTACTCGGAAGGCTTCCGCAAAACCCTATTGACGGTACTGAGCCGGCTGTCGCAGGCGACGGTAGACAGCAATGATTCTGACTTGACGTTCACATTGGCAGAGCGCTTTAACGAATATGTGAAACGCAATCTGAAAAATCGCCATGAGTTGGTGCCGGAGTTACTCCAGCTCATTCCTATTTTCAGTCAGTTGGACGCAACGGAGCTGGCGGATGACATTTACCAAGCGGTGCTTTCAGTTTCTATGGGGCCTGGCTGGTATAAGGAGGATCAACTAGCGCTCATGACCCGTACGTTGATGCGCTTTCCTGCAAAAGAGGTGCTTGCCCGACACATACTGCCAAGCGTTGCTGCGAACCTGGACAATGCCAGTGGCGAAATGACTTTTCAGCGGTACGTGCGCTTCAGCAAGGCTGAGTTGCTGGGAGAGATGTGCAGGAGAGGGCAGTATGGCAACGCGGTACGGTACTTTCAGCGCCAGGCTTGTGGCACGGCTGAAGAACTGTTGAAAGAGGCGAGTGAGGGTGACATAGATAGACCTTCACGTTTACGGGGTATGCGGTTTCCTGGCGGTTCACTGGACGAGCAAGGCGCAATAAGTCAGATGTTGAGCCAAACGGGGTCGAGCGCAAGTTGGCAGATCAGTTGGGCGCTGCTTGAGATATTTCAGCACGGTGACAGCAATGATCAGCTCTACTGGGGAAAAGCTTACGCTCGATTGATTGAGCAGGAGGGCGACGACAATGATGCTCTGGCGCTTATGTCGGAACGTATGCGCATCATTGTCAAAGCCGACGTCAATCGGGATCAGCGTCAGGAGTTTCTAGAAGCATTTCAGCAGCATCTAGACGCTCGCTATCGCCAAGCGTTTGCCAGCGTTCTGAGTGAGCTTGGGTCTTCTGATCATTCAAACAGCGCCAAGGATATGTTAGACGGTAATCCGTTTTCTAGTACTAGGCTCGAGCCAAATGAGGCGGAGTTGGCGCAGGAGTCTACCGAGGACTTAGATGATGACTTCTCGATGATGCCTGGGCTGTTTGGAAAGTCGTCAGCGAGTTCTGATGCCGCCGATGCTCTCAAGAAAGCCCGGGCACACCTAACCAGGCGTAACAAAGAACAAGCCAAAGAGGAGGCCATCCGCGCTCTAAAAGCTTTCCAAGATGGCGACTGGTCCATCTGGGGAGACCTTTCTGAGATAGCTCGTGGGGCCGAAAACTTACTGAGTCAAAACTCCTCAGACGCTGATTCTTTGGCCCGGTCGTATGGCCCTCTAATTCTGACTGAGCGCTTCGCCGAAAAATGGAGGATCGCGGATCATCTCATGGGGCGGATAGCAGAGCTCCTTACTGCGGAGGATAGAGCGCTAATTGCAGAATGCGTGTTGGAGCATGTCAAGCTCATGCTCGCATGCGAAGACGAGAGATTGCCGGCCTATCAGTTCCTTGAGGGAAGTAGCTCAGCCAGTGCAACGGATTCATTCTTGGAACTTGTTTTGTGGCTGATTGACCATCCTCAATGGGGGCGCCGTGACAAGGCTGCCGAACTGGTGACGTGGCTCATCGACTCCTATCCTGATGGCATGCGAGTTTTTGTCGACCAGGCTTTTTCCATGAGCAATGGATTCCGAGCGGATATTCTTTGTGGCGGGTTGGACAACCTATCGCAACTCCAGCCTCTGGATTTTTGGAATCGCATTGAACCCTTGCTTGATTTGCCTAACATCGAATCCAACTGTAAGCATGTCGGCCGTATTGCCGTACTGCTTCGAATTGCCGGTCGGGCAGCAGGGAAAGGGGCCGATTCAGCTTCTGCTGCGCTTTTAACCCTGCGAGCAACAATTCAGGGGAAACGTGAAACTCAAACCCATCTTGCGAGCGATCTGCTTCCCGTATGGGCTGATTCGGTCAAATATGAGTGGGACGCACTTGCCACGCAGGGGTTAGCTACGCGAGAAGTCGCAGACGCCATGACCAACAAGCTCGAGCAAGACTCTGCGCCTTTAGATATCGAGACGGCTTGGCAACTGGAGGGCTTAGTTTGCGAAGCATTCGGCGAAAACCCGCGCGCAGCATTGAATCGATGGAACGCGAAGCTTCGATACGCATTGCATACGTCGCTCTATTCGTTCGCGTCGGAAAACGACTTGGAGCCTATAGAGCGCACACTTAGAGCCTACAATCCGGTACCTTTAAGATTGGTGCGTCGGTTCGGCTTCACCTCTCCATCCGAGCAGTGGCTCTCGTGCCTGAACGGCAGTGTTTCTGCAGGGTTTGTTCCTGCAAGCGATACTCATCTGTATCTAGATTTTCATGAGCTGGTAATGGAAGGGGACACTCCGTGTCTGTTGGAAATAACGGCATTCCTTTACCCTACGGGACGACCGGCTTGGCCTATGTCACCGTTACGTACATTCAGTTCAACCGAAGCCCCGAACATTGATGACTACACTGCTGGCGAAGTTTGCTCTAGCGTTAATTTCAAACCCGCTTTTTTGGGCGTATTCACGCCCGCTATGCCTCTTCTAGGCTTCATGCATTTGAGCGGCACTTCGACGTCCGACTTTGCCCGATCTTATTGGCGCGATGGCAGAGTTACAGCTGCAAGAGGAGCAAAACCCATGAGGGAAGGTTGCGGCCTATCCATTAGACGTGATGGGCTTCAACTGCCTCCGGGTTGGAGCATTGGCTGGAGGGTAGAAATAAATGGGCAGCTTGTGGACATACTAAGTGCAACGAAATAGGAGAGCGTATGCGACCAAAGATCGAAGCAATGAAAACACCAGAGACACGAGCAGAGTTTGAGCATCGGTTCAATCTTCTGCACAACTCAATAGATCAGGGAAGATATTCATTTCCTCGCGATTGTGTGGATGGATTGATGGCTCTGAGGCGCCTGCCAAATGGCAGACTCGATATTCTGAGTGTCAATCAGGATGTTCGAATGCAGATGAATATGATGGTTCAGTTTGCGGATGTTATGAAGGGCTCACTGCCGGGCGATACGCGAACGGCAAACACGCCTTCCGAACACTAAAATAAGAATGATAGTGTCCGCCTGTAGGCGGACACTATCGTCCTTAAGGAAACTCTGGAAAAGACTTCCAAATCTGGTGAAATACGCCTGCCCCACGAACTGAACGGTTGAGC